>NZ_CP108733.1:9032500-11750813 GCF_045162565.1 Streptomyces sp. NBC_00986 | reverse complement strand
CCGCAGACACGACGCGGTGTCGCTACGCGACACTCTCCGCGCTCCGCGCGGAAGACCGGAACTCCGTTCCGGTCACCGGCTCGCTCCGCGATCCGGCAACGGGACCAGCCTCCGGCCGGCCCCGGACAGGACCGGTGCGCTCCGCGCCCCAGCCCTGCGAAAGCAGCTGGCTAGGGGCGGGTTCAGAGGTGAATGGAGGCCTCTTCGAGAAATGCGTCACTCTTGAGAACTAGATAAATTCTGGAGTAATTCGCCACAACCAATTCAGTGCATTTACTCCCCAATATCGTCGATCGATCGGCCGATGAAAAACTCCTACGACTGTATCGATAAGAATGGAGGGTATATGCCTGACAAATTAACAAAAGAAAGAATATCCAACACTAACGATCGCTACACTAATTTCAGTATTTAAATTTACTTCTGCTGGCTCGGCTTGACAGTTTCTTTGCGTAAGACTGTTTGCTATTTCAGGAATCGCAGAAATAAGTAACATCGAATGAGGCTCGCGTGTAGTTTCGAACAGGGAACTCACGCGAGCCTTCATTTTTCTCTTATCGGTTCGGTGGCGTAATTCTTCGCAACGGATTAATTCTGGGGGTATTTGCATATCCCCTATTGGACGGTACTTCGACGGACCGACTCTGCCTGCGGTGGTGGGGCCTGCGCCGTAACACCGCCGCAGGCCCCACCCTGAAAGGGTGAACCGGGGAACTAAGCGAGCTGGTCCCAGTGTCGAGTGGGACATGAACGGTGATCTCATTAACACGCTCCTCACACTTGCCAGTGGAGCGGCTCTCCTGGGTCTCGGGGCGGTAGCGAACGACTGGCAGACACGGCGCACCGAAGCCCGCAAGCAACGGATGGACGACCGGACGGAGCTGCAAGCGCAGGCGGACGAGCTGATCGCGGCGGTGCTCGACCTGAAGGTGACAGGCGGTCTCCATGACCAGCTCACGGGTAGCCGAAGAACACGGCTGACCGTCGGCATGCACGCACTGGTCCAGGGACTTGCGGAGTGGTCTCGGTCAGGGCGAGGTCGCCTTGGTCTCCTCACCGGCTACGGCAACGCGTCGAAGGTCATCAGGCAGTGGGACCGGGACCACACAGCATCGGCGGCCGGACTGGCTGGGCCGCTCATTCGCCTTGGAGCTGCCGCCGCGCCGCTGATGAGTCGCCAGGAACGGGACCTGGCTGCGGCAGCAGGGAACGTGTTCACCACGATCGTCGAGAACTTCGCGGAGGAAGGCCGGGTGGAACATGCCCTGGCGGAATTCCGAGAGGCGCTGCTGCCTGTCCTGAACCCACCCCCGGCTCGGCGAGGCCTGCTGTCTCTCCGTCGGCGGTGACGACGGGACGGTGCCCGGAATCAGCGCGCCGGCCTTGGGGTCGACGGAGAGGACGGCCAGGACGCGGTCCAAGGCGCGGAGCTCCGCGTCGTTGATGATGTTCTCCATCTGCTTCGCCGCGGGAGTCGGAGAAGCAGATGTGTCGAGCCGAGGCCCGTGGTGAGGGGGCATCAGGCGACGGACGGACGCTCTCGGGTGGGGCGACAGGTGCTGCTCGCGCACGCCGCCGACGCCCTGCGCCGAACGCCGGTAATCCGTATGGACCGGTGCGAGCACCTGGGCTCCAACAGCCGTCACGTAGGGCAAATCGCGGTGCGCAGTGGAAGCGCACACCGTCGGCGCTTCCCAGGCCGGTCCGAATACGTACGCAATGCAGGTGAAGCCGATGCCCGCCCGTGATGGGCGTAGGCGATCGGCTTCACGTGGAGAGAGGTGCGCCAACACCTTCTCTGCTTCCCTGCTGCGTGCCGGTTGGAGCCAGTAGCAATCAGGGCGCCACGGTCGGCGTACGCCCACCGGTAGCTGACTACGAGTGTGCCTGGACTTTCTGATGCACTCAGATCACGGGCGGCGCGAAATTGAATCAACGCAGGTCAGCACGCCCGTGTCCAACTATGCCAGCCTTGCGCACATATCTGGTAGATCGCCAGGTGAGAATTGCGCACTCACAATTTCGGCCATCCCCGCCGCATGCTAGGGCCGTGTTCGACGCCGTGACCTGCGCCAACACCTTTCGATCTTCACATTCGCCATACCCGCACGTACTGGTCTGCGCCTGCAATCGCGTGACGGAGGTCACTGGTGGCCTTTTGGAGCGTTGGTGAGCCAACGGTTTGACCGACTGTCATACATGCCGTAGCGGCTGGGACCCTGTGGAGCAGCAGGTCTCCCACGTGTCGAGAGCGCCAACTCTCGCCAGGCGCATGGGAGACGAGTCCGGTTGGAGCAAGTAGCGCCGTCCGGCGATCTCCTGATCGCCGGACGGTACGTAAGGGGATACACACATGGGCGGAAAGCCCACTGCTGCGGCGGGCGCCGCGGCCACCACGCCGGTGTCGACCGGCACCAGCACCACGACCACGGCCGGCCGGTTCGGCATGCCGCAGGCGGTCGTCATCGTCGCGTTCGTCGTCACCGCGGCCTTCCTCGCCCCTTCGGGCATGAACGTCCGCGATGTCCTGCTGCTCCTCGCGGGCGCCGGCACCACCGGCGCCACCGTCGTCGCGATGGCAGTGACCGGCAGCAGCAGGGCCGGCCGTATCAGCCGCATGGTCCGTGCCTACTTCAGTGCAGGGAACTGAGGTGATCGGCGTGGGGCGCCCCGAGAAGCCGGTGAACCGCACCGTTCCGGCACGCGCGAAGCTCGCGGACTTCCTGCGCGAGCGCAAGGCCCGGTCCGGCCAGACCTACGAGCAGATGTCCCAGGAGGTCAACGGCATCCCTTCGAAGGCCACGTTCGAGCGGGCCGCCTCCGGCAACTCCGTGCCCTCCCAGGAAACCGTCTTGGCCTTCATCGCCACGACCTCCACCAGCAAGGAGATGACCGTCGCGGCCCTCAGCTCCGCCATCAACCGCGGCCAGGAGCTGTGGATCCGTGCCCGCCGGGACACCCGGGCCCCGTACTACGTTCCCAGCGCCCCCGACCCAGACCTGATCTCCACGCGGGCCGACCTGCTCCGCGACCTGCGCCGACAGCATGTGTGGGCTGGCTATCCCACGCCCGGTGAGATGGAACGGATGTCCGAGATCGGCGTGCTGCCCAGCAGCAGCACCCGCCGCGTCATCAAGGGCGAGATGCTGCCCGTCGACCTCCGGCAGACCATCGCCTTCCTCAAGGCCTGCTACGTCGTCAGCCCTGCCGACCTCGAACCGTGGCTCGCCGCGGTGGACCGGGCCCACGCCGACGCGGAGGCCAAGCGGCTCAAGGCCCTCCAGGAGACGCTCGCCCGGACCAAGCAGAAGACGGCCGCCATCCCCCTCAAGCTGTCCAGCCACGAGAGCACCGACGTGGACATGGCCGCGTAGATAGGGATATCCCGACACGTCGACGGCGGATCGTCGCGGTCGTCGCCGGACATGAAGCAGGGCCCCGCACCATGTGCGGGGCCCTGCTCGCAGGATCACAGATGGTTGCCGAACGTACTCATGCCGCGAAGCCGATGTTGGTGACGTACTCGTACTGCCCCCACTGGGAGCCGAGGTCGACGACCTGGTCGACCCACGCGTCGTCCAGCTCCTGGTCGTCGCCAGCCACCCACGCGGCGACGATCCGGTCCCAGTGACGCACGTTCATCGTCCGAAACTCCACTGCTCGTTGGTGGGGGCGGTCCACCTGTGACTGGTTGAGGGGGTGGATCTCGACTCGGGTGCCGCGGTTGAGGCGGGTGAGGAGGTAGCGGGCGACGTTCTCGCGGCGCACGGTGCGGTAGGCCTGCTCGATCGCGGCGAGGTTCTTTCGTGAGGGCGTGCGGGTGCCGTTCAGCCAGGCGCGCAGCGTGCGGCGGGTGACGGTCAGGCCGGCGGCGCGTGCGGCGGCCTGGGCGTGGTCGGTGCGGGTGAGGTAGTGCAGGCGGGCGAGGAGGCCTCGCCGGGCGGTGATCGGGGTGGCGATGTAGCCGGCGAGGGCGTCCAGTTGGCGGGCGACGGCTTCGTAGCCCTTGATGCCGCGTGCGCCGTACTTGCCGAAGTCGATGTTCCGCTCGGGCATTTCAGGCCTTCTCTTCCGTCGCGGTGCCGACCGTGTAAATGTCCTTGACCTTCACCTCGGTCACGCCGCGCCCTTCGGGGAAAATGGCGCGCCATTCGCCGATGACATGCAATTCGTCGGTGCCCATCGCGCGTACCACCATAAGGCCTTCGT
Organism: Streptomyces sp. NBC_00986; assembly: GCF_045162565.1. Classification (NCBI taxonomy): domain Bacteria; kingdom Bacillati; phylum Actinomycetota; class Actinomycetes; order Kitasatosporales; family Streptomycetaceae; genus Streptomyces; species Streptomyces sp. NBC_00986. Next base: position 11,746,604 of record NZ_CP108733.1, on the reverse strand, counting down.
CGTAGGCGCGGTGGGCTTTCCACCACAAATTCACGAATGCCTGGGAACGAATGAGGTGCATCCAGTCGGTGCGGTACAGGTCCCGGTTGTAGTTTGACTCCCCCATGGTTGAGACGAATTTCGAGTACATCGCCTTCACGTACTCCAGGGTTACGTCGTCGCCGTCGGTGATCGCGGTGTCGCGGGCGTCCTTGAGGGTGATGCGGAACTTCTCCAGCAGGCTCTCGGTGGCGCCCGACGTCCACGATTCGTGGATTGCGGGCGGCTCGCACAGGGCGTACTTGGGGCTGGAGATCCGCAGCAGCAGGCGCAGGGTCGGCTCCGTGATCCACAGCGGGCCGGCTTCGTCGCGGTTGCCGATCGGGTTGGGCAGGACCGTGTCGTGGTTCCAGGCGGGTGGGGTGATCAGGTGGATGCCGGCCCGGCGGCGGTCGTGGTGGTCGCCGGTGGAGTGTTCCAGCTGACCGAGCGGGAGGTGGGTCTTGAGTGCGGACAGGTAGGCGCCGTTGATGTCGAGCGCGGTCACCTCGTGCACACCTGGCGGGAGTTCGGGGCGGGCCCATTTAGGGCGGGCCTCCCAGATCTGGTCGGCGCCCCGCGCGGTCTGCTTGCGTAGCACGTCGGGTAGCCACGGGTGCGCGACGACGTCGTAGCGGCCGCCCTTGCGGGTTGTGTCGAGCAGGGTCATCGCGTCCGGGATCGCCCGCTTCACCAACGTCGCGGTCGCCGCCTCGACATCGCCGGCGTGCTCAGCGAGCACGGCGGCGACGGCGGACGCGATCGGGTCCGGGGTGTCGGCGGTCTGCATACGACGCCCGACCGGCACCACCTTCACCCCGCGCCCGAGTTGCCGCACCGGCCTGTCCGCGGCCGCCGGACGCCACGCCTCGGCACGCCCGGCAGGCTCCCGCTCCGAGGCGGGCTCAGTGGCCGGGGCTGCCGGGGCGGGACCGCAGTCGGCTGGGTCCAGGTGTTGGGGGAATCCTTCGACCTGGTGGTGGGCGGGCTGCCCGCACAGTACGCACGGCTGCGGGACGGCTAGTTCGTCGACGTCGTCCAGGTCGGCCAGCTCGTCGGCTTCCGCTGGCTCCTCTGGAGGTTCGGTGGCGGGCTCTGTGTCTGCAGTTGCGGCGGTGTCCAGCTTGGTGCGGGCTCCGTTGAGGAAGTAGGCGTATTTCTCGCGCACTTCGCCGCTCGGGTCGCGTCCGGACTCCCAGCCCCCGACCGTGGACGTGCCGACGCCCAGAGCTTGTGCGAGCTGGGTGCGTGAGACGTTCAGTGCCTCCCGTAGAGGGCGGCGTTCTTCAACGGGCGGCAAGGGTGTTTCCTGCTTGGCTCGGGCGAGCAGGGCGTCGATTGCCTCGAAGTCCGTCATCGTGCTCCCCCGTCCTGCACGGCAGCAGTCCGGCGGGCGCGGGCTGCGGTGCGGCCGGCTGGTCGGCGGCGTTGCGTGGGCAGGGACTCTGTGGCCTGGGTGGGGCCGGCCAGCAGTTCCAGTACGTCGATTCCGTAGTGTGCGGCCACGATGTCGCAGTCGGCCAGGCTCCAGGCGGCCGCTCCGGACTGACGGCGGCTCACCTGTGCCTGACTCACCCCCAGCGCGGCCGCGAGATCGGCCTGCGACTCGCCTGTCGCATGCAGGAGCGCGGCGATCGCCGACCGCAGCCGCTCGTCCAGGGCCATACTCATAGCGAGAAGTATACAAGATACGCACTATTGATGCGAATATTGCAACCCTCGGCGTGTTCGGTGCTGCCGGGTGTCGCGGTGGAGCCGGTGCCGTTGGCTGCGGCCTGGTGACCTGGCCCGGACCGGGTCGCGGCGGCCTTCACGATGCGGTCGGGGGCGTCTTCGCGGGCGGCAGGGTGCTGCTGGTTGGGTGCCTGTCAGGTGCTGGTGGAAGATGTTCGGATGCCGCATGTGACGCTGCGTCCGCATCAGGTTGAGGCCGTTGATTCTGTTGTCCGGGCGCTTTCCGGCCTCCCCGGCGGCCGTATGCCTGCCGACGGCCTCAGGGCGCAGGTCATCGCTGCTACCGGGTCCGGGAAGACGCTGATCGGTGTCGAGTCGGCGCGCCGGCTGTCCGCCCGCCGGGTGCTGGTTCTGGTGCCCACCCTGGATCTCCTCACTCAGATGGCGCGTGCGTGGCGTCGGGGCGGGCGCAGGGGCTTGATGGTGGGGGTCTGTTCTCTGCGTGCGCGGGAGAGTGGTGGTGTGCCGTGCACGACGGATCCGGCCGAGCTGGTGGAGTGGACGTCGGGGCCGGATCCGGTGACGGTGTTCGCGACCTACGCCTGTGTCGGTCAGGGCGTTGTGCAGCGGGCGCACGAGGCCGGACTGCAGGTGTGGGACTTGGTGGTGGTGGATGAGGCGCACCGGGTGAGTGGTGATGCGGGCCGGCCGTGGGCTGCGGTGCATGACCAGCAGCAGATTCCGGCGGTGCGGCGGCTGTACATGACGGCGACGGCGCGTGTCTGGGAGGCGGAGGGCGGCGCCCCGCGGCTGGTGGCGAGTATGGAGGAGGACTCCCCTGTCTTCGGGCCGGTCGCGTACAGGTTGCGGCTGTCGGAGGCCATCCGGCTGGGGCTGGTGGCTCCGTATCAGGTGCTGTGTCTCGACATCCGTGACCCTGGCCTCCATGCCGTGCTGACGAGCGGGGACACCGGCTCCGACGCCGTGCGCGGGGTCCGGCTGGCGGCGGTTCAGACGGGGCTGATGAGGGCTGCCGTCGAGGAGCGGTTTCGGCGGGTGCTGGCTTTTCACAGCCGGGTGGGTGAGGCGGAGGCGATGGCGGCCGGGGTGCCGGCGGTCGCTGCCCGGCTCGCCCGGGACGACTCTGACACGTTTCCGGCTGCGGAGCGGGTGTGGGCCGGCTGGCTGTACGGCGGGCACCCGCCGCTGCACCGGCGTCGGGTGCTGGAGGAGTTCGCGTCGGATTTCCTTCGAGGGCCGCAGTCCGGGGAACGGGATGTTCCCGCCGCACTGCGTGTGCTGAGTTCCGTTCGCGTCCTTGGAGAAGGCGTCGATACAGCTGAATGTGACGCGGTGCTGTTCGCGGATGCGCGTGGTTCGATGATCGACATCGTGCAGATGGTCGGCCGGGCGCTGCGGATGCAGCCGGGAGCGGGGAAGCTGGCCACGCTGATCGTTCCGGTGTTCCTCGGACCGGACGAGGATCCCGACGACATGCTGACCTCGGCCTCGCTGAGCGCTCTTGCAAAGGTCCTCGGGGCGCTGCGGTCTCACGATGCGGAGACGGTCTCTGCGCTCGCGGAGGCGCGGGTCCGCAACAGTCGTCCCGGGGTCGGGCAGGGGGACGGGGAGGGCGGGTTCGAGGGTGAGGACAGCGGGCAGGAGCGGGGCCTTGCAGCGGTCAGTGGGGCTGCGGCGGGGGTGCTGCGCTTCAGTGAGGAGCGTGATCCGTTCGCGCTGACGCAGTTCATCCGGCTGCGGATCATCGACCCCGAGGGGGCGTACTGGCGGCGGGGCGTCGAGGCCGCGGCGAAGTGGCTGCGCGAGAGCGGCAGCGCCGGGCTGCGGGTGCCCTACGTGTTCGTGGCGCCTGAGGAGTGGGGCGCGGTCGGGGGGTATCCGCTGGGCCGCTGGTTGGCGGATGTACGGCGCTCTTACGCCGCCGGCACGCTGGAGGCCAGACGGGTTGTCGAGCTTGAGGCGCTCGGGGTGGTGTGGTCGGCGTGGGACACCGCCTGGGCCGATGGACTCGCCGTCGCCAAGGACTACGCAGCCGTGCACGGGCATCTTCTCGCGCCCGCCACCGCGGTCTGGGGCGGTGATGGGATGGCGATCGGGGTGTGGCTGAAGAACCAGCGTGCAGCGGCCCGCAAGACCCGCGCGAACGCCGAGCGGCGTGCCGCCGGGGAAACGGGCATCTCGTCGGCCGGTGAACTCTCCGAGAGCCGTCTGGACGCCCTGGACGGGATCGACCCGGCCTGGTGCCCCGGATGGGGCATCGACTGGCAACGCGGCTTCCACCTGACGCTCACCCACGTCCGCGCCGGCGGGGCACTGCCGGCAGGGGCGGGTGAGGCGATCGTGCAGGGCGAGGACCTCGGCGCCTGGATCCAGGCACAGCGGGCCGGCTGGGACAGGCTGGCACCGGTGCAGCAGTGGCTGCTCGACAGTGTCCTTGGCCTGCAGCCGCTCACGCCGGCAGAGACGGCAACGCAGGCGGGGAGACGGACTCGGACCGACCGATGGGCCACGCATCTCGCCGCCGCCCGCCAGTTCCACGCGCGTGAAGGCCACCTCCGTGTCCCGAGGAAGTTCGTCGAGGAGCTGGCCGGTGGGGACGGGGAGAGTGGTGTGCCGGTTCGACTCGGGGGGTGGCTCGACAACACACGGCGCAGGGCCGACAAGCTCACCCCGGAACGTCTGGCGGCACTCGACGAGTTGGGCATGCGCTGGTAGGCCCATTGCGGAATGGCAGCACCAGGTTGGTCAGTTTGGTGTCCCGTGGCAGTCGGCCGGTCCGAGCGCGAACTGCTCATGCGGGGAGCATCACCGGCAGTCGGGGTCGGTGCGGGGGTTGATGAGGTCCTGTTCGGCGTCTCATCGAGCACGCTGCGACAGTCTGAGTTGATCAAGGTGTGGTACGCGCCCGGGCTGAACATGGTGAGCGTCGGCGTGGTGCCGTCGTAGAAGAGCATGCTCGTGTTCTGGCTCAGCAGGATCCAGTTGGCGGGGCGGCGTGAGTGCCGGGCTGGAGCTGCTGGTCCCGTCGGCGTCCTGCCTGGGAGGGGCCTTTCTGCGCTGGGTGCTCACTGCGGCCGTGCAGCGGGGCTGCGTGGCGCATGTGCACAGTCAGCATCCGGTGAGGGTCCATGAGCGCATCTACCGGCTGGGCTATCTGATCGCAGGCGAGTCGCTGCACCTGGCTGTGGAGTTGGACGGGTTCGCCTTCCGCAGTGATCGTGCCGCCTTCGTCTACGACCGGCTGCGGCGGACCGACCGGGCGGCCACGGGGCTGCCGGTGCTGCGGTTTTCCTATGACGCGGTGTGCCTGGACACGGCACGCTGCGTGGCTCAACTGCAGGCGATGCCGTGCTGGCGCCGTGGGTGATCGCCGCGCCGCGCGTCGAGGTCCGGCGTGTGCGGGGCAGCGTCGGCCGTGCCAGCGCAGTTGTTCGCTGTAGGGGAGCTGGCCGGGACCTGCACTCAGCCCCACACCGAAGCCATCTGTCAGTAACTTGCGCCAAAGCCCCGCTCTCCAAAGCTGGGCAACCCCTGGCGTCCGGTGGCTGCCCGCCCAGCAGAGCCGCGGCGGTGAGCAGCCGGTCAGCGCACGATCGTGGTGGCGGACGCGTGGTGTTCTGCGGCTATGCGGTGGGCCAGGGAGCGTTTTTTGAGCTTGAGGAAGGGGGTCTCCAGGAACCGGAAGCTGAGTTCGGCGGCGGCATAGGTGCTCGCGAGGACCAGGGCCGCGAAGCACAGGTCGGAGCCGCTCCAGCCGGTGAGGGTGTGTTTCATGTGCGGGGCCAGCTGGCCGAGGAGAGGAACGTGCAGGGCGTAGATGCCGTACGAGATGACGCCTGTGCGGACCAGCCAGCGCGGTGACAGGACCTGTGCGAACAGGCCTTCGCGGGAGGCGAAGTGGACGAGTGCGCCGAAGAAGAACGAGACCACGGTGTACTGCCAGACCCAGCCGTAATGATCCGGGAAGGTGACGGGGTAACCCCAGTTCCCGGGCATTCCGTGACCGGTGGCCAGGTTGTGGCCGAGGAGTGCGAGGGTAGCGAGCACGAACACGGTCGCCGCGGCCGCGGCGAGGCGGGGCAGTTGGCGGCGTAGTTCGGGCAGTGCTGTCAGGGCTCCGACGGCGAACGTCTCGATGTAGGTCAGCGGCGACTGGGCGATGGTGAAAAGCCGGAGGTAGCCGTTCGTCTCGGTGGCTTTGAGGAGGAAGTAGAGGCCGACGCGGAGCAGGGGGCCGCCGAGGGCGAGTGCGACGGCGGCGCGGACGAACCAGCGGCGTGGCAGGAGCAGCACCAGCAGAGCCCAGACGATGTAGAGCTGGGCTTCGACGCACAGGGACCAGAACTGGTTGTAGATGGGCACCGTGGGGGGTGCGAAGTCTCCCGCGAGGGTGCGGAAGTCGTAGGTCCACGTCCACAGGTAGGGCAGGTCCGAGGTGATCTCGGCGTGGTGGTAGCCGGCGAGCGCGCAGACGGTGACGACTGCGCAGACGCTCAGGTAGAGGGGGGCCAGTCGCAGTGCGCGGTTGCGGAAGAAGTCCCGCGCGCGCCGGCCACGGCTGAGGTCCTCGTGGCCCAGCAGGGTGCGGGTGATGAAGTGGCCGCTGAGCGCGAAGAACATCGGCACGCCCAGCCAGCCGAAGGGGAGCTGGCCGGTGTGGTAGAGGACCACGCTCAGTACGGCTATGGCGCGCAGGCCGTCCAGGGACGAGAGGTGGCGCTGGCTGGCGGAGTTCCGCGTGCCGGGGGGCACCGACGGCGGGGAAGAGGGGTTCGCTGTCGTCTCGGTCATCGTCGTCTCTCAGCCGTTGTGGTGGGCGGCGAGCCAGTGGTCCTCCGCGTCGTAGTCGAAGAAGGAGAAGCCGGCCGGGTGGTGGGCCAGGGCCGGGAAGACCTCGGTCCAGTCCCGGTCCCGTACGGCGGACAGCAGTGACTCGACGGTGCCGGGCAGCGACTCCAGGTAACCGGTGACCGGTTTGTAGCCGATCTCGCGGCCGGCTGCTTCCAGGCTCAGCACGAACGGGTTCGGCACCCCGTACGGGTGCAGGCCCACCATGCCCTCGGCCGGTCCCGGCATGCCGACGATCTCCGAGCTCGCGCCGAGGAGTTCGTCGACGGCGGTGGCGATCTGTCGTGCCGTGGGGACGTCGGGGTCACCGATGTTGAGGGCGCGGGTGCCGGGTGTGTGGGCTGCGAGCCGTACGGCCTCGGCGATGTTGGAGGTGTGTGCGGGGTGGAAGCGAGTCAGGCCCTGGTGGGCCAGAACGCGCACGGGCCGGTTGTCGAGGGCGCGTTTGACGAACCACCACTCGGAGGGCTTCTTGCCGCGGGGGCCGTGCGGGGCGCCCACGCGCAGCAGGGTCACGGGCAGCGGGCTCCGGCTGCCGTGGGGGGCGTGGGTGGCGGCGGCTTCCATGGCGCGCTTCTGGGTGAGGTAGTTGTCCTCACCGGCCTCCACCATGCGCTGGCCCTCTTCGATGGGCTCAGGGAAGACGCCGAAGCCGCGCGGGCCCATCATGGTGCCGAAGCCGCGTTCCTCGTCGTCGGTGTAGAGCGCGGAGGTGGAGATCGCGACGGCCGATCCGACCAGCCCGGCCAGTGAGCGCAGCTGCTCGCCGTGGCGGCCGGTGTACGCGATGACGTCGACGAGTACGTCGGCGCCCGGGCCGATCGCGGATCGCAGCTGTGCGTCGTCGTCCCGGTCGGCGCGTACGGTCTCCACGTTCCAGTCGGGAGACCAGCCCGCGTCCTGCCCGGTGCGCGAGACGGCGCGTACGCGCCAGCCGTCCTCGGCGAGTGTCCTGACCACGGCCGGACCGATCTGTCCGGTCGCGCCGACCACCACTGCGGTCCTGCTCATGCCGCACCCCCTGCTCGATACCCGTATCGCGGGCAGCTTCAGGGGGTGGACCGGAGTATGCCTGGAGTCGTGGTGGACCCGTGCCGTGGGCCAGGTCAGAGGATCTCGGCGGCGATCGCCTCGATGTAGTCCGTGATGGTCTCGTCATGGTCGAAGTAGGGGACCAGTTCGCGGGTGCGCTCGTAGAGTTGACGCGTGGCCGGGGACAGGCCTTCGCGGCCGCGGATGTCGACGGCCTGGCAGGCGCACAGCAGCTCGAAGGCGACGACGTACTTGGCGTTGGTGAGCACCTCGCGGGCTCGGCGGGCCGCGACGAACCCGAACGACACGATGTCCTGGAAGTCCGCTGTGCTGGTGAGCGTCTGGATGGACATCGGCATGGCCGAGGCGCGGGTCTCCGCGGTGATGGAGGCGGTCATGAACTGACCGCCCATCAGGCCCAGGCGCAGACCGGGGTCCTCGCGGCACAGGAACGGCGGCAGCCCGTTGCTGTTGCTCTTGTCCAGGTAGCGGTCGACGCGCCGGTTGGAGAGGTTCATCAGCGTCGTCAGGGCGATCACCAGATGGTCCATGGCCATGGACACGTACTGTCCGTGGAAGTGGCCGTTGTGGAAGACCTCGTCCTCGTCGGGAACGATGAGCGGGTTGTCGTTGGAGGAGTTCAGCTCGTCCTCGAGGGTGTTGCCGATGCCGGTGATGCTGTCGAGGACGGGGCCGAGGATCTGCGGGGTGCAGCGCACCGAGTAGGCGTCCTCGATGGCCTGCGAGCCGGCCTTCGTGGAGGAGTCCATCTCGCCGGAGAGGATCTTCTCGGTGTCGTGTTCGTCGACAGCGAGCTTGGAGTCGCGCAGGGTGTTCCACAGGGCCGCTGCCACGGCGCGCTGTCCCCGGTGCGGCTTGAGCTCGTGAACGCGCGGGTCGAACGGCTTGGTCATGCCGCTGAGCCCTTCCACGGACAGTGCGGACACCAGCAGATAGGTATCGAACAGCCGGCGCGCCGCCGAGTGGACGAGGCTGCCCAGGCCGACCATGCCCGAGGTGCCGTTGATGAGGGCGAGGCCCTCCTTGAAGCTGAGGGTCATCGGTTCGATGCCTGCCTGGCGCAGTGCCTCGGCGCCGGGCAGGGTCTCGCCGTTCAGGCGGGCGCGCCACTGGCCGACGCATACGAGGGCGATCGCAGCGAGGGGGCCGAGGTCGCCGCTGGTGCCGAGCGAGCCCTTCTCGGGCACGCAGGGGGTGATTCCGGAATTGTAGACGGCGACGAGCTTTTCGAAATTCTCCAGCGAAATGGCGGAGTTGCCGCGGGCCAGCGAAACGATCCGGGACAGGATCACGGCACGTACGGTGGTGTCGTCGAGGTGCTTTCCGACATTGGTGGCAACGGCGTTGATGAGGTTTTCCTGAAGCTGTTTCGCCTTGCTGATGGGAACCAGCCAGTCGACGAAGCCACCCATGCTGGTGTTGACCCCGTAAATGACCCGTCCGTCGTCCACGAAATGTTCCAGGGTCTGCCTCGACGTGTGGATGCGCTTGCGCACGCCGTCGTCCACGACCACATGCTGACCGTCGCGTACGGCAGCCTCCAGGTCTTCCAGACGCACCCGCTGGCCGACTGAAAGTGTGAAAGTCATGGTGCCCACCTCGGTTTCACCGATGTTCGTACGGCTCCCTGGAGCCGCCTGGCCGGGTCTAGTTGAACTCATGTCCCATTCAAGTGCGTGCCCCATGCAGGAACTACGGCTATGGACCCCTAGGCGGGCACCCTGCCCCCAGAATGTGATTGCGGTCAGTTCGGTCCGCGGGAAACACGCAGCAGCAGTTTCGCGAACTCGACGCCGAAGCGGCCGAATTCGTCGCTGTAGTGGCCGATGATCTGTGTTTCGCGGGAGACGCACACCCGGGGCCCGCCCGTCGACATCCGTGCCGTCTGTACCTGGGCGGAGAGTTCGGCGCGTTCCTTGACGAGGCCGATGATGCGGGTGTCGATGGTGTCGATCAAGGCGCGGTGGCCGCGTATCGTCGTGGCGGCCTGGTCGGCATCGGCGCCGTTTCCACGTATTCCGGTGTCCAGGTCAGGCGTGACGGCCGTACTTCTGGCAGTGGTCATACATATCTCCTCGGGTCGTGGATGCGGTGGCCGGCGGACGTCAGCCGCCGGAGGTCGAGCGTGTGGCCATGCGCAGCAGGTCCGCGACGTCCATGTCCTTGATGTCCTCGGCCGACCGCTCCGGCTCCGTGTCCGGCGACGGCGGGCCGTCGCCGCCGCTCTCCTCGCCTGCTGCGAGTTCGAGGAGGGCGTCGAGCAGTCCGGCTTCGCGCAACCGTGCCAGCGGCACGCGGAGCATCAGCTCGCGCACCGACGCCTCGTCGTCGACCGGTACGGGGGCGGTGTCCAAGGCCAGTTCGCCGAGCAGGAAAGCGGCCAGGGTCTGCGGGTCCGGGTAGTCGAAGACGAGGGTCGCGGGCAGCCGCAGGCCGGTCGCCGTGCCGAGCCGGTTGCGCAGTTCGATGGTGGTGAGCGAGTCGAAGCCGATGTCCCGGAAGGCCCGCTCGGCACCGATGGCGTCGGCCCCCTTGTGCCCGATGACGGCGGCCGCGTGCTCGCGGACCAGGTCGAGGAGGAAGCGGCTCCGCTGGTCGGCGGGCAGCGCGGTGAGCCGGCCGGCCAGGCTCTGCTCCTCGGCGGGCTGTGCTGCCCGGGCCGCGGCGCGGCGGGGGCGGCGGCGTACCAGACCCTGGTAGAGGTGCGGGAGCTCCTCCTGTTCGCTCAGGACGGCCAGGTCGAGCGGGAGCGGTACGAGTACGGCCGTGTCGTGCCCCAGGGCCGCGTCCAGCAGCGCCAGGCCCTGTTCCCCGGTCAGCGCCCGCGCGCCCGCTCGTTCCATGCGGCGCAGGTCGGTCTCGTCGAGTCCGCCGCCCATGCCGGCGCCGGCCCACAGCCCCCAGGCGAGGGACTGGGCCGGCAGGCCCGAGGCCCGCCGGTGCTGGGCCAGGGCGTCCAGGAAGGCGTTGGCGGCCGCGTAGTTGCCCTGTCCGGCGCCCTCGACAAGCCCCGCCGCGGAGGAGAACAGGACGAAGGCGGCCAGGTCGGCGTCGCGGGTCAGCTCGTGCAGATGCCATGCGGCGTCCGCCTTCGGCGCCAGTACGGTGTTCAGGCGCTCGGGGGTGAGCGACGCGAGGACGGCGTCGTCGAGCACGCCGGCGGTGTGCACGACCGCGGTCAGCGGATGGTCGGCGGGAATCTTCGCGAGGACCGCCGCCAGAGCTTCCCGGTCGGCCGCGTCACAAGCCTCGACGGACACGACGGCACCCGACTCCTCCAACTCCGCGGCCAGTTCCGCCATGCCCTCCGCCGCGGCGCCGCGCCTGCTCAGCAGCAGCAGGTGGCGCACGCCGTGCCGGGTGACGAGGTGGCGGGCGACGAGTCGGCCCAGGGCTCCGGTGCCACCGGTGACGAGGACCGTGCCCTCGGGGTCCGGGCGGCGCGGGACGGTCAGGGCCAGCTTGCCGGTGTGGCGTGCCTGGCTGAGGTGCCTGAAGGCCTCACGGGCCCGTCGTACGTCCCAGGCGGTGACCGGCAGAGGGCGCAGGGCACCACTGTCGAACAGCGTCATCAGTTCGGCCAGCATCTCGTGGATACGGTCCGGGCCCGCGTCGATCACGTCGTAGGCCTGATAGGACACGCCGTTGTGCCGGGCGGCGACCTCGGCCGGGTCGCGCAGGTCCGTCTTGCCCATCTCGATGAACCGCCCGCCGGGGGCGAGCAGGGAGAGCGAGGCGTCCACGAATTCCCGGGCCAGCGAGTTCAGTACGACGTCCATGCCCTGCCCGCCGGTGGTCTGGCGGAAGGCGTCGGCGAAGTCCAGCGTGCGGGAGCCGGCGATCCGGGAGCGGTCCAGCCCCAGCGTGGCGAGAGTGTCCCATTTCCCGGGCGAGGCGGTGCCGAAGACGTCCGCGCCCAGGTGCCGGGCCACCTGCACGGCAGCCATGCCCACGCCGCCGGCCGCCGCGTGGATCAGGACCCGGTCGCCGGGGCGGGTACGGGCCAGGTCCACCAGGCCGTACCACGCGGTCAGAAAGACCAGGGGCACGGTGGCCGCCTGCTCGAACGTCCAGTCCCGCGGCACTCGGGCGAGCATCCGATGGTCTGTCTCCCCCTGTGGCCCGAACGCGTTGGTGAAGATGCCCATCACGCGGTCGCCGGGCTTGAACTCCTCCACTCCGGAACCCACTTCGAGCACGACACCGGCGCCCTCGCCGCCGAGCCGGCCTCCACCGGGATACATCCCGAGGGTGACCAGGACGTCCCGGAAGTTGACGCCGGCGGCCCGCACGGCGACCCGCACCTGTCCGGCGGCCGGACCGGTCTGCGGCTCCGGCACGGCTACCAGAGCCAGGTCGTCCACAGTTCCGCCGCCGGTGGCCTCCAGCAGCCAGTGCGCACTGTCGTGCGGGGGTACCAGCGCGGTGTCCGAGGCAGCGGTGCGCAGCCGGGCGAGGTAGGCGGCGGATGCGCGTACGGCCAGTTGGGGTTCGCCTGTCTCCAGCAGCTGCTGGAGCCGTGCCACGAACGGGTCGTCCGTCCCGGCAACGCTGTCGGCGTCGGCGTCCACCAGGACGATCCGGCCGGGGTTCTCCGCCTGCGCGGACCGGACGAGACCGCGCAGCGCGGCGCCTGCGAGATCCGTCACGTCCTCGCCGTCGAGGGCGACCGCCCCCCGGGTGAGCACCACGAGGCGGGAGCCGGCGAAGCGCTCGTCGGCCAGCCATGCCCGCATGACGTCCAGCACGTACCCCGTGGCGGTGCGCAGCCTCCGCGGCACGTCGTCGCCGGACTCGGTCCGGCACGGCAGCACCAGCGCCGTGGGTGCGGGTGTCGTACCCGCTTCGATGGCGGCGGTGAGCGCGGGCAGGTCGGGGTAGGACGGCAGGGAAGCGATCCGCGCTCCGAGGCCGATGACCGGGCCGGCGTCCTGCCGGGGCTCGGGGAGCGGCTGCGGGAGCGGTTCCCACGCCAGCCGGAACAGTGAGTCGGTGAACGTGGCGTCCGCGTTCTGCCGTACACCTGTCAGTGGACGGCCGACCAGCGAACGCACGGTCGCCACCGGCCGCCCGGCCCCGTCGGCCACGTCGAGCGAGGAGACCTCCGCACCGCGCAGGCGGCGGATCCGCACGCGCAGCGCCGTGGCGCCCGCCGCGTGCAGACTGACACCGCCCCAGGAGTACGGCAGCAGCGCCTGGCCACTGTCGTCCAACAGGGCCTCCGCATGCAGGGCGGCGTCGAGGAGGGCGGGGTGCAGACCGAACCGGTCGGCCTCACCCGCCGCCTGCTCGGGCAGGGCGACCTCGGCGAAGACCTCCTCGCCCCGCTGCCAGGCCGCCCGCAGCCCCTGGAACACCGGCCCGTAGCCGTAGCCTCGGGCGGCCAGGTGGTCGTACATGCCTGTGGTGTCAACGGGCTCGGCACCCGCCGGTGGCCAGACGCTCAGGTCGTAGGACGGCTCCTCGGCGGAGGATGCCAGGGTGCCGGTGGCGTGTGTGGTCCATCCACCGCCCGACTGCGGGCGGGCATGCACAGTGACCGCACGACGGCCCACACCGTCCGCCGCCCCCACCACAACCTGAACCTGCACCGGCACATCCGACAGCAGCACCAGCGGAGCCGCCAGCGTCAGCTCCTCCACCACCGGGCAACCGACCTCGTCCCCCGCCCGGACCGCCAGCTCGACAAAGCCGGTCCCCGGGAACAGCACACTGCCGCCCACAACATGATCCGCAAGCCAGGGCTGCGCAGCAGTCGACAGACGACCCGTCAGCACCACGGTGTCGCTGCCCGCCGGACCGACCACCGCACCCAGCAGCGGATGACCCGGCGCGTGCAGACCGGCCGAGGCCACATCGGCGACCTGCTCCGAAGTCTCCAGCCAGTACCGCTGATGCTGGAAGGCATAGGTCGGCAGATCCACCCGGCGGGCCCCGCACGGTGCGAAGAACGCCGCCCAGTCCACCTCCACACCCCGCGCCCAGATCCGGCCCAGAGCATCGATCAGCGTCCTGGCCTCGTCGCGGTCCTTGCGCAGCACCGGAACACACCCGGTCTCCGGAGCCATCGCCGACAGCACACCGTCCGGACCCAACTCCAGGAAAGTCCCCACCCCCTGGGACTCCAGCCAGCCGATTCCGTCCGCGAACCGCACCGCCTCACGGACGTGGCGCACCCAGTACGCCGCATCCGGAACCACCGGCCCACCCGTCACGTTCGACACCAACGGGATCACCGGACTGCCATACGTCAGCCCGCCCGCCACGGCGGCGAACTCGTCCAGCATCGGCTCCATCAACGGCGAATGGAACGCATGACTGACCGCCAACCGCTTCGTCCGACGACCCTCGAAACGGGCCACCAAACGGTCCACATCCGCCTCAGTACCGGAAACCACCACCGCACGCGGCCCGTTCACCGCGGCAACCGACACCTGTCCGTCCAGCAACGGAACGACCTCGTCCTCGGTGGCCTCCACCGCCACCATCACACCGCCCGCCGCAAGCTCCTGCATCAACCGGCCCCGCGCCGCGACCAGTTGGGCAGCATCCGCCAGTGACAACACCCCGGCCACATGCGCCGCCGCCAGCTCACCCACCGAATGACCCGCCACATAATCGGGTGTGACACCCCACGACTCCAGCAGCCGGAACAACGCCACCTCAACAGCGAACAACGCCGGCTGCGCAAACTCGGTGCGATCCAGGCGGTCCTGGTCCCCGCCCCACATCACCTCACGCAACGACCCGTCGACCAGCCCGTCGAAGCAGTCGAACACCTCGTCGAGGGATCGCGCGAACACCGGGAACGACGCGTACAGCTCCAGGCCCATCCCCAGGCGTTGGGCACCCTGACCGGTGAACAGGAACGCCGTCGATCCGGCCGAACGCGCCGTCACCGGCGCCTGACCACCCGCCAGCGCGTCCAGACCCCGCAGCAACTCGTCCCGGTCCGCACCGACCACCACCGCACGCCGCTCCAGCCCGGCCCGCCCTGTCCCCAGCGTCAACCCCACATCCACAGTGACCAGTTCAGGCCGCTCCGCCACGAACTCCGACAGCCGGACCGCCTGCGCACGGACCGCGTCCTGCGACACACCCGACACCACCCACGGCACCACCGGCAGCGGGGGAAGGTTCTCCGGCTCGGCCGGCTGTTCCGGGGCCTGCTCCACGATCACATGCGCATTCGTGCCGCTCACGCCGAACGAGGAGATCCCGGCCCGGCGCGGACGCCCCACCTCCGGCCAGGGCTGTGCCTCGGTGAGCAGTTCGACCGCGCCCTCGTCCCAGTCGACCTGCGGCGTCGGCTCATCCACATGCAGCGTCCGCGGCAACACCCCATGCCGCATCGCCTCGACCATCTTGATGATCCCCGCCACACCGGCAGCCGCCTGGGTGTGCCCGATGTTCGACTTCAGCGAACCCAGCCACAACGGCTGTTCCTCCGCACGCCCCTGCCCGTACGTCGCCAAAAGCGCCTGCGCCTCGATCGGATCACCCAGCCTGGTACCCGTACCGTGCGCCTCCACCGCATCCACGTCCGCCGCCGACAGACCCGCGTCCGCCAACGCCTGCCGGATCACCCGCTGCTGCGCCGGACCATTCGGAGCCGTCAACCCATTGCTCGCACCGTCCTGATTGACCGCCGAACCACGAACAACCGCCAGCACCCTGTGCCCCAGCCGCTGCGCGTCCGACAACCGCTCCACCAGCAGCATGCCGACACCCTCACTCCAGCTGGTGCCGTCGGCGGAGGCCGAGAACGCCTTGGAGCGGCCGTCGGCGGCGAGGCCGCGCTGTGCGCTGAAGTCGACGAAGGTCTTGGACGTGGCCATGACGGTGACGCCGCCGGCCAGGGCCATGGAGCACTCACCACGCCGCAGCGCCTGCGCCGCCAGGTGCAGGGCGACCAGGGACGACGAGCACGCCGTGTCCACCGTCACCGCCGGACCCTCAAGGCCGAAGGTGTACGCCAGGCGTCCGGAGGCCATGCTGCCGGCGCTTCCGGTGCCGTGGTAGCCGGTGACGTCCTCGGCCGCCTGGACGAGCCGGACGGTCCAGTCGTGATACATCACTCCGGCGAAAACGCCGGTCCGGCTGCCGCGCAGGGAGTCCGGGTCGATGCCCGCGCGTTCCATGGCCTCCCAGGAGGCTTCGAGCAGGAGCCGGTGCTGCGGGTCCATGGCGGTGGCCTCGCGGGGGCCGATCCCGAAGAAGCCGGCGTCGAAGTCGGCGGCGCCGTAGAGGAATCCGCCCTCCTTGACGTACGTCTTGCCGGGGGTGCCCGGCTCGGGGTCGTACAGACCCTCGACATCCCAGCCCCGGTCCGCCGGGAACTCCCCGATACCGTCCCGGCCCTCGGCCACCAGCCGCCACAAGTCCTCCGGAGACTCCACACCCCCAGGGAAACGGCAACTCATCCCCACGATCGCCACCGGCTCGTCCTCCCGGAGCACAGCCGCTTCGGCTGTCGAGGAAGCGATGATGTCCGAGGGCAGGGCCTTGGTGAGGACGAAGGCGGCCAGTTCGCGGGGGGTCGGGTAGTCGAAGGTCACCGTGGCGGGCAGGCGCAGGCCCGTGGCGGTACCGAGACCGTTGCGGAACTCGACCGCGGCGAGCGAGTCGAAGCCGATCTCGGTGAACGCGCGGCGGGGATCGATCGCCTGGGCGCCGTCGTGGCCAAGGACGTGGGCGGCCTGGTCGCGGACGATCTCGAGGACGAGGCGTTCGTGGTCGGCGGCCGGGGTGGCGGCGAGCCGTTGGGCCAGCGCTCCGCCCGCCGCGGCCGGGATCCCGGAGCCGGCGGCGCGCCGGACGGGTGGGGGGACCAGCGTGCGCAGGAGCGGCTGTATGTCGCCGCGGGCGCGCAGGACGGCCTTGTCGATCCGCAGGGGCAGGACGGTCGGAGCCAGGGTGCCGGGTTCGTTGCCGCAGGCCAGGTCGAACAGGGCGAGGTTGTCGTCGGCGGACAGTGTGACCAGGCCCGAGCGGTCGGTGCGGCGCAGGGTCGCCTCGTCCAGCCTGCTGCCCATGCCCGCGTTGCCGCCCCACAGTCCCCAGGCGAGGGAGAGGGCGGGCAGGCCCGTGGCCCGCCGGTGCTGGGCCAGGGCGTCCAGGAAGGCGTTGGCGGCCGCGTAGTTGGCCTGGCCGGGGGCGTCGAGGGTGCCGGCTCCGGAGGAGAACAGTACGAACGCCGAGAGGTCCAGGCCGGCGGTGAGCTCGTGCAGGTGCCAGGCCGCCTCGGCCTTCGGGGCGAAGACGGTGTCGAGGTGCTGTGCGGTGAGGTCGCCGACCAGGGCGTCGTCGACGGCGCCTGCCGCATGGACGACCGCGGACAGGGTGCGGCCTTCGAGCAGTCGGCTCAGGGCGGACCGGTCGGTGACGTCGCAGGCGACGGCTTCGGCCGTGGCTCCCGACTCGCCCAGTTCCGCGAGGAGTTCCGCGGCTCCGGGGGCGTCGGGGCCGCGGCGGCTGACCAGGAGCAGCCGCCGTACGCCGTGCCGGGTCGCCAGGTGTCGGGCGAGGAGTCCGCCGAGGCCGCCGGTGCCGCCGGTGATGAGGACGGTGCCGGGGCCGGACCAGGGGCTGTGAGGGGTCTGCTCCGTGGCGGAGGTGTCCTGCGGGCGTTGGAGGGCCGGGACCGCTGCGAGCCGAGGCACCCTGAAGGTGCCGGTGCGGATGGCGAGTTGGGGTTCTGTGGTCAGGGGTGCGGTGCGCAGGGCGGGCACGGAGGTGTGTGTGTCGTCGACGTCGACGACGACGAGGCGGCCGGGGTGTTCCGCCTGTGCGGCGCGCAGCAGCCCCCACAGCGCAGCTGTGGGCAGGTCCGGGGTCTCGTCCGGGGCCACGGCGACGGCGCCGCAGGTCACCAGGACGAGCCGGGATGCGGTGAACCGGTCGTCGGCGAGCCAGTCCTGCAGCAGTCGGAGCGTGCGGGCGGTGGTCTCCCGGGCGCTGTCCGGACCGGCGCCGGCGGTGGGGGTGCACGGGGCGATGACGGACTCGGGCTGTGGCAGGCCCGCGGCGATCTCGGCGGCGAGCGCGTCGAGTCCGGGGTGCACGGTGACGCCGGGGCCGAGCGTGTCCGGTCCTGGCGCGTCGGGATCGAGCAGTGCCCAGGAGGCGGTGTCGGGCACCGCTGCAGCGGCTGTCTCGGGCCAGGTCACGTGCAGGAGCGTGCCGTGGTTCGCGGGCCGGGCCGTGCTCGGCAGGTCGGTGGGGGCCGGCCGGGTCACGACGGATTCGAGCTGGGCGACGGGCTCTCCGGCGGGGTCGGTGAGCTGTGCGGTGACCGTGTCCGGGCCGGTGCGCCGGATGCGGACGCGGACGGTGGACGCTCCCCGGGCGTGGAGGGTGAAGCCGGTCCAGGAGAACGGCAGCCTGGGCCGGTCGTCGGAGGTCTGGTCGGTGGCGTGGGCGAGGGCCTGCAGGGCGGAGTCGAGCAGCGCCGGGTGCAGCCCGTAACGGCCGGCCTCCGCGGTGAGAGCCGGGTCGGTGGCGGCCTCGGCGAGGATGTCGTCGCCGTGCCGCCATACGGTCCTCAGGTTCTGGAAGGAGGGGCCGAACTCGTAGCCCTGGGCGGCCTGTTCCTCGTACAGGCCGGTGATGTCCACCGGCTGGGCGCCGGGCGGCGGCCAGGCCTGCGGGTCGGCGGCGGTGGGAGCTGCGGGTGCCGGGCCGGGGGCGAGGAGGCCGCTGGCATGCCGGGTCCAGGGTTCCTCGGTGCTTGCGCGTGCGTGGAGTTCGATGCTCCGGTGGCCGGTGTCGTCTGCGGGGCCGACGACGGCCTGCACCATGAGGTCGCCGCCTTCAGGCAGCGCGAGAGGGGCTTCGAGGGTGAGTTCGCGGACGGTGGGGCAGGCGGCCTCGTCGGCTGCGCGGACGGCCAGTTCGACGAAGGCCGTGCCGGGTACCAGGACGTGGCCGGCGATGACGTGGTCGGCGAGCCAGGGCTGGGTGCGGGTCGAGAGGCGTCCTGTGAGGACGAAGGTGTCGGTGCCGGCGGGGGCCACTGCCGCGCCGAGGAGGGGGTGGTCCGCGCCGGTCAGGCCCAGGGCTGCCGGGTCGGTGGGTGTGGTGGCGTCGAGCCAGTGGCGGCGGCGCTGGAAGGCGTACGTGGGCAGGTCGACGCGACGGGTGGCGCGTTCGGCGAAGAACGTCTGCCAGTCGGCCGCCACGCCCCGGGTGTGGGCGGTGGCCAGGGCGGTGACGAGTTCGCGCTCCTCGTCGTGGCCGGCCCGCAGGACGGGGGCGAAGGCGATGTCGGTGTCCGGGGCGTGCGGGTTCTGCGCGCCCATCGCGGTGAGCACCGCGTCGGGTCCCAGCTCCAGGAAGGTCCGTACTCCCTGGGACTCCAGCCAGCGGATGCCGTCGGCGAACCGCACTGCCTCGCGGATGTGGCGCACCCAGTAGGCCGCGTCGGGGACGACGGGCTCACCGGTGACGTTGGAGACGATCGGGATCACCGGCACCGCATGGGTCATGGCGTCGGCCAGCAGGCCGAACTCCTCGAGCACGGGTTCCATCAGCGGCGAGTGGAAGGCGTGGCTGACCGCCAGCCGTTTCGTCCGGCGGCCCTGGTCGCGGAAGTGGACGGCCAGTCGTTCCACCTCGGCTTCGGCTCCCGAAATCACCACCGCCGAGGGGCCGTTCACCGCCGCGATCGACACCGCACCCGCAAGCAGCGGGACGACTTCGTCCTCGGTGGCCTCCACCGCCACCATGACCCCGCCCGCCGGCAGCCTCTGCATCAAACGGCCTCGCGCCGCCACCAGCAGCGCGGCGTCCTCCAGCGACAGCGCCCCGGCCACATGCGCGGCGGCCAGCTCGCCCACCGAATGCCCGGTGACGTACTGCGGCCTGACTCCCCACGACTCCAGCAGCCGGAACAGCGCCACCTCGACCGCGAACAGTGCGGGCTGGGCGTATTCGGTGCGATCCAGCCGGTCCTGGTCGGCGCCCCAGACCACCTCACGCAGCGGCACTTCCAGCTGGATGTCCAGGAAGCCGAGAGCCTCGTCGAAGGCCCGGGCGAACACCGGGAACGCCTCGTAGAGCTCACGGCCCATGCCGATCCGTTGCGCTCCCTGGCCCGTGAACAGGTAGGCCAGGCGGCCCGGGGAGGCCATCGCGTGGACGGTGGCGGGGGCGGGGCGGCCCTCGCCGAGGGCGGTCAGGCCCTTCAGCAGTTCGGCACGGTCGGCCGCGACCACGGCGGCACGGCGGGCGAGGGCGGCCCGGGTGGTGGCGGTCGCCCCGCCGACGTCGGCGGCGGTCAGCGTGGTGTCGGCCTCGACGAGGGCGCGCAGTCGGTCGGCCTGGGCACGCAGGGCAGGTTCGCTCTTCGCGGACAGCACCACCGGAACGGGGCGGCCGTCGGTGCCGGGGGCGTGGTCGCCCTCGGTGTCCTGCGGTGCGGGCTGCTCGACGATGAGGTGGGCGTTGGTGCCGCTGACACCGAAGGAGGAGATGCCTGCGCGGCGCGGCCGGTCGCCGTCCTGCGGCCAGGAGACGGATTCGGTCAGCAGCTCTACGGCTCCCGACGACCAGTCGATGTAGGGCGAGGGCCGGTCGACGTGCAGTGTCCTGGGCAGCACTCCGTGGCGCATCGCCTCGATCATCTTGATCGTGCCGGCGACACCTGCCGCCGCCCCGGTGTGTCCGATGTTCGACTTGACCGACCCCAGCCGCAGCGGCCGTTCCGCGTGGCGTTGCCGTCCGTAGGTCGCCAGCAGCGACTGCGCCTCGATGGGGTCACCGAGCCTGGTGCCGGTGCCGTGGGCCTCGACGGCGTCGATGTCCTCAGGGTTGAGCCCGGCCTCGGCGAGCGCCTGCCGGATCACGCGTTGCTGCGCCGGGCCGCTGGGGGCGGTCAGGCCGTTGCTGGCGCCGTCCTGGTTGATGGCGGAGCCCTTCAGGACGGCAAGGACGCGGTGCCCGTTGCGGCGGGCGTCGGAGAGCCGTTCAAGGACCAGAACGCCCGCTCCCTCGGCGAAGTTGGTGCCGTCGGCCGTGGCGGCGAATGCCTTGCAGCGGCCGTCCGCGGCCAGTCCCCGCTGCCGGCTGAACGTGGTGAACGTGCTGGGGCTGGAGATGACCGTGACACCGCCGGCCAGCGCGAGCGTGCACTCGCCGCGGCGCAGCGAGTGCACGGCCAGGTGGGTCGCGACCAGTGAGCCGGAGCAAGCCGTGTCGACGGTGAGGGCGGGGCCTTCGAGACCGAGGGTGTAGGCGACCCGGCCCGAGACGATGCTCGGGGCGGTGCCGGCCATCAGGTAACCGTCGTATCCTTCGGGCGCCTGGTGGGCCCGCGGACCGTACTCGTGCGGCTCGACGCCGATGAAGACGCCCGCCCTGCTGCCGCGCAGGGGGGCCGGGTCGATGCCGGCGTGTTCGAGGGCTTCCCAGCAGGTCTCCAGCAGCAGCCGCTGCTGGGGGTCCATGGCTGCGGCTTCCTTCGGGCCGATCTCGAAGAAGTCGGCGTCGAACTCGGCGGCGTCCGGCAGGAATCCGCCGTGCCGCAGGTAGCTGGAGCCGTGGGCGGCGGGGTCGGGGTCGTAGAGCGCCTCCAGGTCCCAGCCCCGGTCGGTGGGGAAGCCGGTGATGACGTGGGTGCCGTCGGCGATGAGCTGCCACAGGTCGGCGGCGGAGCGTACGCCGCCGGGGTAGCGGCAGCCGATGCCGACGACGACGACCGGGTCGTCGGCGTCGGTGGCTGCGGCTCGCACGGTGACTTCCGGTACTGCCGGCTGTGCGGCCCCGCCGAGCAGCAGGGTGTGCAGGTGGGCGGCGAGTTCAGCGGGCGTGGGATGGTCGAAACCGACGGTGACCGGGAGTTCCAGGCCGGTCGCCGCGACGAGCCGGGCGTGCAGGTCGACCAGGCAGAGCGAGTCCAGGCCCGCCGAGAGGAACGGGCGTTGCGCTCCGAGGGTGCCCACCGGGTCGGCGGGGGGCCGGGGTGCCGCCGGGTCCTGCAGGCCGTCGGCGTCCCGGCCTGCAGTGTGCAGGGCTTCGGCGGCGAGGGTGAGGACGAGGTCGAGCAGCGTGTCGGTCTGCGCGGTGACGGGCAGAGCGGCAAGGCGGCGGCCGAGGGCGTCGCCGGCGGTCTGCGCGGTGTTCCAGGACTCACTCATCCCTGTACTCCAGTTGTCCGTCCGGCGGCTGCACGTGCCGCGAGGAGCGAGCGGTCCACCTTGCCGTGCTCGGTGACCGGAATGTCGTCGATGACGCGGATCTCCTGCGGCACCATGTAGTCGGGCAGCGTCTGCGCGCAGAAGGCGCGCAGCTGTTTCTTGTCGAGGGCGCTTTCGTCCGCACCGGCGTCGCCGGGTGCCGGGGCGGGGCCCGGCACGATGAACGCGGTCAGCTGCGGGTCCCCTCCCTGCACGGGCAGCAGCTGCACGACGGCCGCCGCGACCGCCGGATGGCTGAGCAACCGCCTCTCGATCTCGGCGAGTTCGACCCGGTTGCCACGCACTTGCACCTGCGAGTCGACGCGGCCGCAGAAGTACATCTCACCGTCCTCGCCCCGGTAGGCGAGATCCCC
Organism: Streptomyces sp. NBC_00986; assembly: GCF_045162565.1. NCBI lineage: Bacteria > Bacillati > Actinomycetota > Actinomycetes > Kitasatosporales > Streptomycetaceae > Streptomyces > Streptomyces sp. NBC_00986. The sequence continues at coordinate 11,724,442 of NZ_CP108733.1, read as the reverse complement.
GGTGCGCAGCACCGATTGTCCCGAGTACGGCTGGAGGGGGTCGGGCACGAGCGTGGCGGCGGTGGCCTCCGGGTCGCCCCAGTAGCCGCTGAAGAGTGAGGGGCTGCGCAGGAAGATCTCGCCGATGACGCCGGCCTTGTCGACGGGGTTGCGGTGTTCGTCGAGCAGGATCGCCTCGCTGCCGGGTAGCGCGGTGCCGATCGACAGACGTTCCAGGTCGTCGGGGAGGGGGTGCGGCACGTCGGTGAAGGAACACGCCATCGACTCGGTGGCGCCGTATCCGTTGACGGCTCGGACCCGGGGCAGCAGGCGTTGCAGAGCGCGCAGTTCGGGCAGTGGGAAGTCCTCGCCGGCGAACAGCACCCCGCGCAGCCGGTCGAGCCCGGCGAGGGCCTCGGGCTCGTGGCGCAGCACCGGGCGCCAGATGGAGGGCACGCCGTCGACCCTGGTGGCGCCGGTGTCGTCGAGGAAGTTCACCAGTCGGCGGGGCCAGTTGAGCACCGGCCTGGGAACGGGTACCAGGGTGGCCCCGCTGCCCAGGGCCAGGCCGATGTCGAAGAGGGCGAAGTCGAACTGGAGGGGTGAGGTGCTGGCGATCCGGTCGTCGGCGGTGACCAGTCCGCGGCGCAGGATCGCCCGGAAGAAGGCGACGACCGAACGGTGGCTCATCACCACGCCCTTGGGGCGTCCGGTGGTTCCCGAGGTGAAGATGATGTACGCGGTGTCGGTCGCGGTGACTTCGCGGCGCAGCCGGCCGTGGCGCGTCACCGGCTGCTCCACCGCGATTCCGTCGGGTCCGAAGCGTGCCGTGCCGAGGCTTGCGGGCAGGCCGGTGCGGCCGCCGGTGACGGTCTGCAGGTGCAGGGCGGGCTCGGCCGATTCGGCGACGGTGAGCAGGCGCGGGGTGGAGGTCTGCGGGCTCACCGGTATGAAGGCCAGGCCGAGCAGAGAACATGCGAGCAGCAGGGCGATGGCCTCGGCGGAGGTGTCGGACTCCAGGACGACCCGCTCGCCGACGTCGAGTCCGAGTTCCTCGAGGGCGGCGGCGTAGCGCTGGACCAGGTCGTCGAGGTCCCGGTACGTGACGGCGCGCAGGCCGCCGTCGGGGGCGCGCTCCAGCACGGCCGTCGTATCGGGTGCCGACCGTGCGGCCGCCAGCATGAACCAATAGAGATTGTCGACCGATTCATGCGCGCGAGGTGCCCGCCCATTCAAAGCCACCGGAATTTCCTTCCTGGACCAATTTGCCGCACAGCCACGGGCGGCCGAATACCGAATCCATTCTCTAACACCGGCGTCACAGCACTACAAGGCCGACCGGAACGACGCCGGGGAACGGGGCCGCCGGGTTAGGGGGCCGTAGGGGTACTTGGGCCGCGACACCCGGCGGGAAACTTCGGGCATGACCATAGACCATGAACTCGATGCGATTGTCTTTCCCGGAATCACACCGTCCCGATTTTCGGACGTGGGAAAGTTCATGCTCATCAACCCCTGCGCCCGGGAATTGGTGGCGGCGGCGGACGAGACGCTGGGTTACTCGCTTCTGGATCGGTTCCGGAATTCGGAGAGTGATTTCACGGAGGCCGCCAGAGTTGCCTTCCTGGTCAACTGCCTGGCGCTGGCCCGCTGGGCCGAGGAGGAGTACGGCGCTCGCGCCGACGCGGTCGTGGGGCCGAGCTTCGGCGGCACGCCCGCGGCTGTGCACTCCGGGGCCCTGTCGTTCGCCGACGCGGTGTGGCTGACCGCCCGCTGGGGGCACGGCCTGGAGGCGTACTTCGCGGAGGAGTACGGCGACGTCGTGACCCAGTCGTTCGCCCGCACCCCGCCCGAGCGGCTCGCGACGATCCGCGCGGAGCTGGAGGAGGCCGGCGAGTGGCACGAGATCGCGTGCCATGTGGACGACGACTTCTACATGCTGTCGGTGCGTGAGCGCCGGCTCGAGTGGCTGCAGCAGCGGGTGCGCGCCCTGGGGGGCCTGCCGCTGTACACGATGCGCCCGCCCATGCACTCCCCCGCCTTCGGCAGGCTGCGGGAGCGGTTCGAACGCGGTCTGTTCGCCGAGCTGAGCTTCACGGACCCTGTCGTACCGGTCGTCTCCGACCATGACGGCTCGGTGCTGCGCACGGGCGAGCAGGTGCGCACGCTGCTCCTCGACGGGATCGTCAGGCCGGTGCACTGGCCGACGGCGCTGGCCACTCTGCGCGGGCTGGGGGTGAGCCGGCTGTACGTCTCGGGCCCGGACGGGCTGTGGGGCAGGGTGCGTTGCGCCCGGCGGTTCGACGTCGTGGCGCTGAAGCCGAAGACGGCGCTGCTGCCCCGTCGGCAGGCGGCCGTGGCCTGATGCGGACCGCGGGGCACGGCCGGACGGCCCGCCGGCACGCCGCAGCGCCCCTTCCCCGCGGGCGGGTGAAAGGGGCGCTGCGGCGCGGCGGCGGGCCGTCCGGCAGCGGGTCAGGCGGTGAGTCCGGTGACGGGGCAGACGCCCGCTCCACGCGACCTGGAAAGCGTTTCCCACAGCTTTCGGGGGGTTTCGAAGTTCTCCATGTCGAGTGCGTCGTCAAGGAACTTCACGGCGTATTCGACTTCCAGATCGGCAAGGAGCTCGACGGCTCCCATCGAATCGAGTCCAAGGTCCCTCAGGCCCATCTCCGGGCCCAGCTCCTCACCGTCCAGAAGGAACGACAGGTGTGTGCGGAGCACCTTTTCAAATTTCTCGTCCCACATGACTACCCCCGAATCTCGGAGAACCACCAAAAACGTTCTAGGGCGCTGCCAATCCTGGCGGCGGCGCGCGGCGACGTACCACCCTTATCAGCCCCTTATTCAGCCTCACGCACTGGAGTGACCGTGACCGAGAGTCTTGATCCGCCCGTACTGCACGAGCGTTTCCTGCGCTCGCTCGCCGCTCATCCGCGGCGCACCGCGCTGCACGTCGGCCCGGACGTGCTCACCTACGAGGAGCTGCACGAACTGGCCCTGAGCTGGGCGGGTGCGCTGCTGTCGGGGCCCGAACAGCCGACGGCCGTCGCCGTGCTGACCGCCAAGGGCGTCGTGAGCTACGCCGGGATCCTCGCAGCACTGTACGCAGGGGCGACGGCCGTGCCGCTGCACGCCGGTTTCCCCTCGTCGCGCACCCGGCGGATGCTGCGGGACGCCGGCGTGTCCGCGGTGATCGCGGACCGGCCGGGGCTCGCCGCACTGCAGGAGACCGGTCTGGATCTTCCCGTGCTCGCACCGGCGAGCGGCGGCGCGCAGCTGAGCGGGCACCGCGCCATCCGGGTGCGTCCCGGTGAGGCACTCACCGCGCCGCGCACCAACGGCGGCCGGGGTAGGGCCTATCTGCTGTTCACCTCGGGCTCGACAGGCCGCCCGAAGGGCGTTCCGATCAGTCATGCGAGCCTGGACTCCTACTTCCGGCACGCGGACCGGCGCTACGATTTCGTACCGGACGACGTCTTCTCGCAGGCCACCGAGGTCAACTTCGACTGCCACATGTTCGACCTGTTCTGCGCCTGGGGCGCCGGCGCTTCGGTGCACGCCGTTCCCGCGCGCGCCTATCTGGACCTGCCGGCGTTCGTCGCCGAGCGGCGGATGACGGTGTGGTTCTCCACCCCGAGCGGCATCGCCGTCACCCGCCGGCGGGGCGGCCTCACCCCCGGTTCGCTGTCCTCGCTGCGCTGGAGTTTCTTCGCCGGCGAGGCGCTGCTGTGCGGGGACACTGCGGACTGGCAGGCGGCGGCGCCCGGATCGGTGGTGGAGAACCTCTACGGCCCGACGGAGCTGACCATCACGGTCACCGGGCACCGCTGGGAGCCGGAGCGTTCCGCGCGGCTCTCGGTCAACGGGATCGTTCCGATCGGCACGGTGCATCCGGGCCACTCCCACGTCCTGCTCACGGAGACGGGCCAACTCTCCGACGTCGAGGGCGAGTTGTGCATCACGGGCCCGCAGATGGCGGCCGGGTACTTGGAGCCCTCGGACGGCGAGGGCCGGTTCCTGCACCACGACGAGCGCATCTGGTACCGCACCGGTGACCGGGTGCGGCGGCTGGAGAACGGTGAACTCGCCTACCTGGGGCGGCTCGACGCACAGGTCCAGGTGCAGGGCTGGCGGGTGGAGCTCGCAGAGGTCGACGCGGCGGTGCGGGCCTGCGCGGGAGTGGTGGACGCGGTCACGGTGACCAGGCCCGCACCCGAGGGAGGCCTGGAACTCGTGGTCTTCTACACCGGTGCGCCTGTTCCGCCGGCCCAGCTGGCGCGGGAACTGGGCCAGTCCCTGCCCAGCGGACTACTGCCGCGCCGCTACGAGCACGTGGAGGCCTTCCCGCTGAACTCCAACCGGAAGGTCGACCGCAGGGAACTGACCGCACGCGCGGCGGCGTAGGCCCCGGACACACCGGACCCGCCGCCCGGTGATGTCCGGGGCGGCGGGTCTCGGGTGGGGGCTCAGACCGCCGTCGAGTGGGCGGCGCGCCCGGCGATCAGGGTCTCGATGCCGTCCAGGACACAGCGCAGGCCGAACTCCTCGCCATCGCCGGCCGCCGGATCGAAGGCACCGGAGGACATGGCCGCCATCAGCGCGGGGTAGCGGTCGCTGTGTTCGCGCACGATCTCGGCGACCGCGGATCCCCACTGGTCGTCGGGGGTGTCCTGCTCGACCGGCTCAGGGCCGGAGGAGCGGTAGTTCCAGCTCTGGACGAGGCCGCTGACGGTGAACACCGCGTCCAGTTCCTCGGCCCCGGTCAGCCCGGTGCCGGCGAAGGCGGAGACCGCGACCTCGAGCCAGTTCAGCTGGTTGGGTCCCATGAGGCGAGGCCGGGCCGCCAGTTCGAACATCCATGGGTGGCGGTGGTAGACACCGGTGAGTTCGCGTGCCCACCGCTCCAGCTTGGGCCGCCAGCCGCCCGTCTCCTCGTCCAGAGCGGGCGGCTCACCGATGGCCGTGTCGATCATGAAGTCGATCAGGTCGGCCTTGCCGGGAAGGTACCGGTACAGCGACATCGGCGTGAAGCCGAGCTCGCTGGCCACCCGCTGCATCGAGACCGTCTGCAGCCCCTCGGCGTCGGCGATCTTGACCGCCGCGGCGACAATGAGCTCCACGGACAGCGCCGGCTTCGGCCCGCGGCTGGCACGGTCCTTGCCGCCCCAGAACAACGCTGCGCTGCGTTTCGTCCCGGAGTTCTTGCGGGTCACCTCGTTCTTGCCCGCGGCCATGTGCGCTCCCCACTCGGCTCCGACCGCCGCCAGAGCACGGCACGGCCTGCTCTGGCCAGACGTTCGTACGAACACTTTCGGTAGCAGGATAAGGCGCCTGACCCGCCGGACGGGTCCTACCGCACGCCAGGACGGTGGGTCAGCAGGAACGGCACGTCCGTCAGCTTCTCCGAGATTTCCCACAGCCGGACGGCGAGGTCCTTGTCGAGGGCCCTGTCAGCGGGCATCAGCGGCGCCGGGCCGGGACCGTAGTAACCGCTGGGCCGCGCTCCGGGCGAGGTGGCGGCGTAAAGCGTGGGCTCGGCACCCTTGTCCGCGGACTGCAGGAAGAGACCGACCAGCTTCTTGACCGGTTTGGGCAGCGCGCCGATGTTGGTGGCTGTCGTGCCCGGATGGACGGCGAGGCTCAGCAGGTCGAGCCCGGCCACGACGGCACGGCGCTGCAGTTCCTGTGCGAACAGCAGGTTGGCCAGCTTGGAGCGGGCGTAGGCGCTCATCCTGCCGTACTTCCGCTCGGCGGCCAGGTCGTCGAAGTCGATCTCGCCCTCTTCGTGGGAGTCGCTGGTGACGGTGACGACGCGGGCTTGCGGGCGGGCCGTGAGCAGCGGCAGCAGCCGACCGGTGAGGGCGAAGTGGCCGAGGTGGTTGGTGCCGAACTGCTTCTCGAAGCCGTCCTCGGTCAGCCGGCGGGCGATCAGGCCCACTCCCGCGTTGTTGATCAGCAGGTCGAGTCCGTCGAGGCGGTCGGCGAGCCGGTCGGCGAGAGCGTGCACCGAGGCGAGGGAGGCGAGGTCGAGCGGGACGTATTCGGTCTCCGTCCCCGTCGTCCGGCGAATGTGCTCGACGGCGGCCCGGCCCCGGGTCTCGTTCCGGCAGGCGATGAGGACGTGGGCGCCCCGGCGGGCGAGCTCGCGTGCCGTGGGCAGTCCGATGCCGCTGTTGGCACCGGTGACCAGTGCGGTGACGCCCTTCAGATCCGGCTCACTCATGGCCCGCGCTCCTCGCGTCCGAGAGGATCTTACGTACGGCGGCCACGGTGCGCTCGGCGTTCTGCTGGGGAGTCAGCTCGCGCAGTTCGATGGAGATCACCTCGACGGACACGGGCACGTCGACGCCCTTGTCGGCCAGTGTCCTGGTCAGTGCGACCAGGTCGAAGTCGCCCTCGCCGGGCAGCAGCCTGTGGTGGATGCAGTCGTCCTGCACCGACCCGACGGGCTCGGCGTGGCCGTCGGCCAGCTCGAACCCGGTGATGTGGCGTCCGTCGACCTTTGCCAGGCCGGCCGGGCCGTAGGGGTCGCGGAAGTAGTGCCAGGCGTCGATCAGCAGGCCGCCGTTGGAACGGTCGGCGGCCACGACGACATCGGCTGCGACGTCGTAGTTGAACGCCGGGAACACCGCGAAGGGCTCCAGTTCCACGGTCAGGCCGTGGGCGGCGGCCCGGTCGCACAGCGCGGCGAACCGCTCCACGAGCAGGTCGAGCGGGGCGAGCGGGGCCGGCGGGATGAACACCGCGCTGGTCTTGATGCGCTGTACGCCGAACACTTCGGCGGCCGCGTACATGCGGTCCTCGGTCTGCCGGGCCTGCCGGTACTCGTCGCCGTCGGTGTGCCAGCCCAGCAGGAGCTCGAGCTCGCCGATGCGGATGCCGTGGTCGTCGGCGATCGTCCGCAGGGTCCCGGGCGTCTCACCGGCCGGCAGGGCCTCCAGTTCGTACGTGCCCATGCCCATGCCGGTGGCGCCCACCTCGGCGAGGGCCGCGACCCGGTCCTTGAAGGAGTCGCGCACCGGCGCGGGCCACAGCGAACCCGTGAGGTGGGGATGGGCGAAGAACGGACTTTGCTGGTCGAGAAGGCTCATGTTTCCTCATCCGTCGTGGCCTGCGTCGACTTGCGTCTATCGGGCTCTTGAATGCCTGTCAATGGAACTCCATTGAATCGGCGTCGCACGCCCCCGGACCATCGGGAAGACCCCCTAGATGCGTTCTGCCGCCCCCTAGAAATTTCCTCGGCCCGACACCGGCGATTATTTCCCAATTAGCCTCGCGGTATGGCCAACCAAGTGGAATGCACCGAGGAAGTCCTCGCCTACCTACGGGACGTGTCCCTGCGGGACGATCCCGTGCTCAAGGGCCTGCGTGCCGAGACGGCCGCGCTGCCGGCCGGGACGGCGTTGCAGGTCATGGCGGAGGAAGGCCAGCTGCTGGCCCTCCTTGTGGCCCTCACCGGGGCCCGCAGAGTACTGGAGGTGGGCACTTTCACGGGATACAGCACCCTGTGCATGGCCCGCGCCCTGCCCTCCGGCGGCTCGGTGGTCACCTGCGACATCAGCGACAAGTGGCCCGCCATCGGCGCGGAGTTCTGGAAACGGGCGGGGGTGCACGATCGTATAGAGACCCGGGTCGGGCCCGCCGCGGACAGCCTCGACGCACTTCTCAAGGAATCCGGCGCCGGGAGTTTCGACTTCGCTTTCGTCGACGCCGACAAAGCGAACTACCGGACGTATTACGAGCGTTCTCTGGAATTGCTGCGCCCCGGCGGTCTCATGGTGATCGACAACACGCTGTTCTTCGGCCGGGTCGTGGACCCGGCGGCCCAGGACCCGGACACGCGCGCCGTGCGGGATCTCAACGTGTTCCTGCGCGACGACCTGCGGGTCGAGCTGTCGCTGCTTCCGATGGCCGACGGGATCACCCTCGTGCGCAAGAAGTAGGCCCGCGGGGGAACACGGCCGGGGCGGCACCCTGTCGGGGTGCCGCCCCGGCCGTGTTTCAGCCCACCGGGTCCGGGGTCAGGTCCGGTGCTTCCAGGCGGAGCGTGGTGGGCGGGTCCTGGGGTGAGGGCGTCAGGTGCAGCCGCTGGATCCCGTCGCCGCCGGCCGCTTCGAGCGTCTCCAGACAGCCACACGGCTCCTCGGCGAATCCGGCGAAGCGGTAGGCGATCTCCATCATGCGGTTGCGGTCCGTGGTCCGGAAGTCGGCGACCAGATGGACGCCGGCCCGGCAGGCCTGGTCCACCAGCCAGTTCAGGATCACCGTACCCGCGCCGAACGAGACCACCCGGCACGAGGTGGCGAGCAGCTTGAGGTGCCAGGCACGTTCGCCGGTGCGCAGCAGCAGGACCCCCACCGCCCCGTGCGGACCGAACCGGTCGGCCATGGTGGTGACGAGGACCTCGTGCTGCGGGTCCGCGAGCAGGGAGCGCAGCCGTTCGTCGGAGTAGTGCACGCCGGTCGCGTTCATCTGGCTGGTGCGCAGCGTCAGTTCCTCGACCCGGGTGATCTCCTCGTCGCCGGCCCGGCCGATGGTCAGGACCATCTCCAGGGAGCGCAGGAACTCCTCGTCGGGTCCCTGGAAGCGCTCCTTCTCCGCCTCTCGCTCGAACCCCGCCTGGTACATGCGCCTGCGCCGGAGGGAGTCGACGGTGACCGTGGCGGGACTGAATTCCGGCAGGCCGGTGAGTTCCAGGGCCTGCGTCGCGTCGTAACAGCGCACCTGCGGTGCGTGGTAGGCGACCTCGGCGCGCTCGGCGGGCTGGTCGTCGATGAAGGCGATGGTGCCCTCGGCGAACCTGAGGCTCGCGGCGATCTCCCGTACGGAGTCGGACTTGCGCCCCCAGCCGATCCTGGGGAGCACGAAGTACTCGGCGAGGCCCAGCTCCTCCAGGCGCGCCCAGGCGAGGTCGTGGTCGTTCTTGCTGGCGATCGACTGCAGGATCCCGCGGGCGTCGAGGGCGGTGACGGCCTCGCGTATCGCGTCGGTGGGGCGGACGTCCCCGTCCTCGAGCAGGGTGCCCTGCCACAGCGTGTTGTCGAGATCCCAGACCAGGCATTTCACCAGGGTCGGTGCGTCGGTCACAGTTCCTCCTGAGGTGGTTGATGTGGTGTGTCTGCCGGCCGGCGGCGGGAGACGGTCCACGTGCACCACCGCCGGGGCGCCGGCCGGCACACCGCGTCAACCAGCCCTGGAGGCGGCCAGAACGTGCTGGGCGAGGATCAGCTCACAGATCTCGTTGGTGCCCTCGATGATCTCCATCAGCTTGGCGTCCCGGTACGCGCGGGCCACCGTCTCGCCGTCGAGGGACCCGGCGGAGGCCAGGACCTGTACCGCGGTGCCCGCGGCCCGGGCGGCGTGGCCGGCACTGACGTGTTTGGCCAGGACGGTCGAGACGACCATGTCGGGGGAGCCCGTGTCCCAGTGGCCACTGGCGTGTTCGCAGGCCCGGGTCGCGGCCTGCTCCGCGATGTACAGCTCGGCGAGATGGCGCTGGACGAGTTGGTGCGCGGCGAGCGCGGTGCCGGACTGGTGGCGTCGCCCGGCGTGGCGCACGGCCGTGTCCAGACAGGCGCGGAGGATACCCACGCAGCCCCAGGCGACCGAGATGCGCCCGTAGGCCAGTGCCGTGGTGACGATCAGCGGCAGTGGCAGTCCTGCCCGGCCCAGGACGTTGTCCGCGGGCAGCCGTGCCCCGTCGAAGAACAGGTCGGCGTGGCCGGCCGCCCGGCAGCCGAGGGGGCTCGCGATGCGTTCCACACGGACGCCGGGCGTGTCCTTGGGGACCACGACGAAGGCCGCGTCGCCCTCGAAGCGGCCGGCGATCAGCAGCAGGTCGGCGTAGGCGGCTGCGGTGACCCACTTCTTGCCGCCGTCCACCACGACGGAGTCACCGTCCGAGCGGATCTCGGTGGTCATCGCGGACAGGTCACTGCCCGCCTGCGGTTCGCTGAACCCGACCGCGGCGAGGCTGCCCGAGGTCAGTTGCGGCAGCAGCGCGGACTGCTGCGCGGGGTTGCCGAGCCGACGGACGGTCCAGGCGGCCATGCCCTGTGAGGTCATGATGCTGCGCAGCGAGCTGCACAGGCTGCCCACGTGGGCGGTGAACTCACCGCTGTCCCGGCTCGTGGCGCCGATCCCGCCGTGGGCGGCGGGGACTTCGGCGCACAGCAGTCCGGCCGCGCCGAGCTTGCGCAGCAGCGCGTCGGGCAGCGCTCCGGTGAGGTCCCACTCGGAGGCGTGGTCCGCGACCAGGTCCCCTACCAGGCCGCACGCCTGGTCCAGTGCCTCAGACACCGTCGCCGGCGGCGCTGCTGAGCCGCTCCACGAGGGCCGCCATCTTCCGCGCGGTGCGGAAGTTGTCGAGCTTGAGGTCGGCGCCGACGATGGTGACGCCGTAGGTCTGTTCGAGGTGGACGACGAGCTCCATCGCGAACATCGAGGTGACGAGTCCGGTCGCGAACAGGTCGTGGTCCGCGGCGACCTGGGTGCCGATCCTGGTCTGCAGGAACCCGAGCAGCTCCGTCTCGGGCGTCGTCGCGTTCGTCGTCATGACAGTGCCTTTCCGTAGTCGTAGAAGCCGCGGCCGCTCTTGCGCCCGAGAGCGCCTTCGCGAACCTTCTCCAGGAGCAGTTCACAGGGCTTGCACCCCTCGTCGCCGGTCCGCTCGTACAGGGCGGCGAGGGAGTCGACGAGGTTGTCGATGCCGATCAGGTCGGCGGTGCGCAGTGGCCCGGTGGGGTGCCCCAGACAGCCCTCCATCAGGCTGTCGACGGCCTCGACCGTGGCGGTGCCCTCGCCCACGACCCGGGCCGCGTCGTTGATCATCGGGTGGAGCAGCCTGCTGGTCACGAAGCCGGGTGCGTCACCCACCACGATCGGCATCCGGCCGAGTGCGGTCATCAGGGCGGTCACCCTGGCCAGCGTCGCCTCGCCGGTATGGGCACCGCGGACCACCTCGACCATGCGGATCAGGTACGTCGGGTTCATGAAGTGGGTGCCGATGAGGTCCTCGGGGCGGTCCACGTCCTCGGCGAGCTCGTCGACGGGGATGCCCGAGGTGTTGGTGATCACCGGGGTCCCCGGGGCGACCCGCGCCGAGATCTCCCGCAGCACCTTCGACTTGACCTCGGTCAGTTCGGTGACCGCTTCCACGACCGCGTCGAAGGGTCCGCCGGTGTCGAATTCCGTGGCGGTGCGCAGGGTGCCCGGTTTCCGGTCCGCGGGCAGGGCTCCGAGCAGGCCCGCGTGACGAAGGTGCTGGGTGATCCGGGTGCGGGCGGTGCCCAGCACGTCCGGGTCGTTGTCGGTGAGCAGCACGTCGGCGCCGTAGCCGAGCGCCATGGCCGTGATGTTGGCACCCATCACGCCCGCGCCCACCACGGCTATGCGCGAGGCACCCCGCTCGGTAGTCATCGGCCCTCCGCTTTTCCTGGAATTCAATTGAATATTTGCGTTCGAAATATACGGAATACGCTACGTAAGCGATCCCGTGGGGGTCAACCCCTAAGGGTTTCCCCCGGGCCCCTAACCGCCCCGGATCCAGGCACGGTTGACAGCCCGGCCGACATCTGTGTACAACATAAACGCAATGGCCTATGCCGTATACGGTTAGCTTGATCGGCGCCCCGAGGAGTGCCGGGACATGGAGGAACGATGAGCACAGCGAAGGCCGGGGCGGCTCCGGCCCGCGGACAGTCCCGAGGGGCGGATCGCAGGTGGATTGCGCTGGCAGTCCTCTGTGTGGCCGCCCTCGTCATCAGCGTCGACCTGACCGTCCTGCAGCTGGCGATCCCGTCGCTGACGGAGGACATGAACCCGAGCGCGAGCCAGATCCTCTGGATCGCGGACATCTACGGCCTGGTGATGGCCGGCCTGCTGATCACCATGGGCATCATCGGCGACCGCATCGGACGCAAGAAGCTGCTGGTGCTGGGCGCCGTGCTGTTCGGCGGGGCGTCCGCGCTCACGGCCTGGGCACCGAACCCGGAGTCGCTGATCGCGGGCCGCGCACTGCTCGGTGTCGCAGGCGCCACGATCTACCCGACGACCCTGTCGATCATCCGGAACATCTTCACCAACACCAAAGAACGCACTGTCGCGATCGGCATCTGGACCGGCATGATCAGCGGCGGCACCGCGCTGGGCCCGATCGTCGGCGGACCGCTGCTCAACAACTTCTGGTGGGGCTCGGTCTTCCTGATCAACGTGCCGCTGATGGCGGTCGTCTTCCTCGGTGGCCTGATCCTGCTGCCCGAGTCGCGCAACCCGAAGCCCGGACGGCTCGATCTGTTCAGCGTCGTGCTGTCGGTGATCGGCATCCTCGCGGTCGTCTACGCCATCCAGGAGTCCGTCCGTGACGGCTTCGGCGAGCCCAGGATCTACGGCACCGCCGCGGCCGGCGTCGTCGCCCTGCTGCTGTTCGTCTGGCGGCAGACCCGGCTGGCCGAGCCGATCCTGGATGTGCACCTGTTCAGGAACCGCGCGTTCTCCGGCGCGTTCGTGGCGAACTCGTTCACGATGTTCGGCTCGGTCGGCGTCCTGCTCCTGATCAGCCAGTACCTGCAGTTCGTGCACGACTGGTCGCCGATGCGTGCCGCTCTCGCCCTGCTGCCCCCGGCCGGAATGGGCATGATCTGCGCCCCGCTGGTCGTCCAGCTGATCCCGCGTCTGGGCCAGGCCCGTACCGTCGCACTCGGCCTCGCCCTGCTCAGCAGCGCGATGTTCCTGTACAGCAGGGCCGATGTGAACGCCGGCTACACCGCGCTGCTGATCCCGACGCTGCTCCACGGCATCGCCGTCTCCTGCATCTTCGCCTGCACGGTGGAGATGATCGTCAGCAGCGCGCCACCGGAGAAGTCGGGCATCGCATCCGGTATCGCCACCACCGGCGGTGAGCTCGGCGCGGCGATGGGCATGGCGGTCCTGGGCACCGTCCTCAACACCATCTACCACCGCCGGATCGATCTGCCGGACGGTGTCACCGGGCAGGCGCGGCGGCTGGCGAGCGACTCGCTCGGTTCGGCCATCGACGTTGCCGGACACGAGCCCGCCGGCCTGAGCAAGGAGATCCTTGCCTCTGCGAAGTCGGCCTTCATGGACGGCATGCACCTGGCGGTGGTGATCAACGGCACCATCCTGCTGGCCATCTGCCTCTTCACCCTGTACTCAGCCCGCGGCCTGCCGAAGATCCTTCCGCACCACGAGGAGGAAGCCGGCCGGGACACGGTGCCCGGGCAGACGCAGCACACCACGACCGACGCGGGCGTGCGTGGCTGACCGGCCGGGCCCGTCCCGCACCGGATGAGAACGACCGCTGCCGGGTGTACATCCCCCGGCGCCCGGCAGCGGTTTCCCTCAGAGAGAAGAGAAGGTCGAGCCGTGATGGTGGGAAGGATCATCCGCTACGACGATGCGCGCGGGTACGGCTTCATCGTGCCGCGCGGTGGTGGTCGGGACGTCTTCGTGCACGCCAATGACTTCCTCTCCGACAGAACGCTGCTCAGGCCGGGCGTCCTCGTCCGGTTCGACGTCTGCGAATCGGAGCGCGGCCTGCGGGCCGTCACGGTCAGCCCTGTCGAGGACGAGCGCGACACGGAGGCCATGTCCGTCTCCGAGTTCGTGCGCGAGGTGACCGACACCCTCACCGAGGAACTTCCGTCCCTGCCCCGCCGGCAACTGGCACGGGTCGGAGAAAGCCTGGGCGAGCTGGCCCGACGGCACGGCTGGCTCGCCGACTGACCACCCCCCGGGAGGTGCAAACCCCCGTCATCTCCCGGGGGGCTCCGCGCGTCCGGCGCAGCGGGCCCCTAAATGCCTCTCCGACCCCGGAATAGGGGTCGACTGCCGTATCACCCGGGTCGGTACCGGCGATAGAAATTCAAATACGGCAGTGAAAGAAGAAGCAAGGTGAATGGGGAGGCAGGACGAAAATGAATCGAGTGGCAGGAAAGGTTGTCGCGATCACCGGCGCGGCACGTGGACTCGGCCGCAGCCATGCAGTGCGGCTGGCCGAGGAGGGCGCGGACATCATCGCGCTCGACGTGTGCCAGGACGCCTCGACCGCCGAGTACGCCGGCTCTCGGCCGTCGGACCTCGACGAGACCGCCCGCCTGGTGGAGAAGACGGGCCGCCGTGCGGTCGTCCGGCAGGTCGACGTACGTGACCGGAGCTCACTGTCCACCGCGCTGGACGAGGCGGTGGCCGAGCTCGGCCGTCTCGACGTCGTCATTCCCAACGCCGGTATCAGCCCCATGGGCCCCGACCGGCCCCTCAGCGCCTTCACCGAGACGCTCGACGTCAACTTCATCGGTGCGGCCAACACCGTGCACGCCGCCCTGCCGCATCTCGCCGAGGGCGGATCCGTCATCCTGATCGGCTCGGTGGCCGGCCTGATGCCGCGCTACGACGGCAACACGGGCGTCGGACACGGAGCAGCCGGTTACAGCCTGTCGAAGCACCTGCTCACCGAGTACGCGGACTGGCTGGCGATCCAGCTGGCCCCGTCCAACCGGCGGGTGAACGTGATCCATCCGACCAACGTGCCCACCGAACTGATCAAGAACGAGGCCGCCTACCGCACGTTCCGCCCGGACCTGGAGAACCCCACGGCCGACGACGTCGAGCCGGTCTTCAAGTCCGTGCACGGCATGCCGATCGCCTACGTGGAGACCGCCGACGTGTCGCACGCCGTCGTCTTCCTCGCCTCCGACGAGTCGCGCTACATCACCGGCGCCCAGCTGCGGATCGACGGCGGCATGGTGGCCAAACTGCAGGCGGGCTACGACCCCCGCGGCTGACACTGTCCCCCGCAGCACCAAGTGTGGAGCCCCGCCGGACGTCCGGCGGGGCTCCACACTTGGTGCCGGTACCCGGATCGCGCCTACTTGCCGAGGACCAGCGGCAGGTGGTCGAACCCGTGCAGACCCGTGGCAGTGCGCCACTGCGGTGTGCCCTCGATCTCGATCGTGGAGAAGCGGTTGATCAGGGCGGGCAGGATGACCTGCGCCTCCATCCGGGCCAGGTTGGCGCCCAGGCAGTAGTGCGCGCCGCCACCGAACCCGACGTGTGCCCCGTCGTTGCGGGTCAGGTCGAGCCGATCGGGGTCGGGGAACTGCGCAGGGTCGCGATTGGCGCCCGCCGTCATGAGGAAGATGAGCGAGTTCTCCGGGATGTCGTGCCCCCCGATGTGCAGCGGCTCCCCCGCCAGCCGGACGGTGCCGGAGATGGGCGTACCGTGCCGGATCAGCTCCTCGACGGCGCTCGCGGTGATGTCCGGATTCTCCCGCCACCGCTTGAGCTCGTCACGGTTCTCCAGGAGGGTCCACACACTGGTGCTGATCAGATTGGTCGTGGTCTCGAACCCGGCGATGAACAGGAAGGTCGACAGGCCCATCAGGTCCTCGTCGGAAAGCCGGCCCGCCTCCACCTCCGCCACCAGGCCCGAGATCAGGTCCTCACGGGGCTGGGCTCGCCGGTCCCGGAACAACTCCTCGAAGTGGCCGCGGAGTTCCTTGGTCGCCTCGTCCGCCCTGGCGAGTTCCTCCTCCGTGTAGGCGCCGCCGCCCCACACCCGCGTCCAGTCGTTCGCCAGCTCGTAGAAGAGCATGCCCTTCTCGCTGGGCACGCCGAGCAGTTCGCAGATCACCGCGACCGGGTAGGGGCTGGCGACCAGCTTCACCAGGTCGACGGGCGCACCGCCGCTCGCCTGCTCTGCGAGCACGTCCAGGTACTGCTCGGCGATCTTCTCTATGGAGCCGCGCAGCCTCTTGATGGCGGACGGGGTGAAGACCGAACTCGCCAGACTGCGCAGCGCGGTGTGCTCCGGCGGATCGAGGGTGACGAGGGCACGCAGGAACAGTCGCAGCGAGTCATGCTCCTCCCAGTCCTCACGCCGGATGGTCGCGGCCCGACCGCCGTTCTTCATGTTGGGCATCTTGGCCAGTTGCGACACCTCCTCATAACCGGTGACGGCGTAGGCCTGGAGAACCGGACTCCGGTAGACCCGGTCGACACGCCGCAGTGCCTCGTAGAGAGGGTAGGGATCGACCGGCATGGGCGGAGTGCCGAGTTTCGCCAGTGCGGCCTCGGCCTCCTCGATGAGTTCTTCTTGGGACGGCACGGAAATCATTTCTCCTATCCGCCTGGCGGGAAAACAAATCAATTCGACACCAGCAGGCTAGGGGCGGGGAGTTCTGGTACGAACCCCTATCCGCCCCTAGCCACGAACCCCTACCGACTGACTTGACCTGCCCTGATGATCGGGAATGACCTCGACCAAGGGGAAACTCCCGGTCGCGGCGTCAGGAAATTCCGAGTTCGTTGTCGAGCACTTCGAACAGTTCATCGTCGGTGGCCGCACCGAAGTCCTGCTTGAATTCTGCTGGTGCGGATTCGCCGTATGCGCCCTGCCACTTGCGCAGCAGTACGTCGAGCCGCGCGGCGACCTTGGAGTGCTCCGCTCCGGTCGGGGACAGTCCGCTCAGCGCGAGGTCCATCCGGTCGAGCTCGGCCAGCAGCGCCCGGACGCCGTCGCCCCGCGCGGGAGCGGCCGACTCGTCCAGGAAGGCGGCCACGGCCGCCGCCGAAGGATGGTCGAAGGCCAAGCTGGACGGCAGGACCAGACCGGTGACCGTGCCGAGCCGGTTGCGCAGCTCCACGGCGGCCATGGAGTCGAAACCCATCTCCTGGAAGGCCCGTTCGGGATCCACCGCGTCGGCGTCGGCGTGGCCGAGTACCGCGGCGGTGTGTGTGCGCACCAGGTCGAGCAACGACTGCCGGCGCTCCGGTGCGGCGAGAGCAGCGAGCCGCCGCCGGAATCCGTCCACGTCCTGGCGCTC
The DNA here is from genome assembly GCF_045162565.1 of Streptomyces sp. NBC_00986. Lineage (NCBI taxonomy): Bacteria > Bacillati > Actinomycetota > Actinomycetes > Kitasatosporales > Streptomycetaceae > Streptomyces > Streptomyces sp. NBC_00986. Next base: position 11,707,619 of record NZ_CP108733.1, on the reverse strand, counting down.
GGCGGCGCTGCGGCGTCCCGGGGCTCGGACCGGCGCGGGAACGCTCGCTTCGTCCTCGGCACTCCGCGCGCCGAGGACAGCCAGGACCTCCGTGACGGGCCGGGTCACCATCGCCGCGACATCCACCACCGCACGCCCGGTCCCATCGGCCGCACTCAGCACGACACCGGACGCGCCGGCCCGGACGTGTACACGCAGCTCCGACGAACCGCCGGCGGACAGCAGCACACCCTTGTACGACTGCGCCCACATCGCTTCGTCGCCCGTCAGAGCGATGCTGTGGAGGGCGGCGTCGAGGAGGGCGGGATGCAGACCGAACCGGTCGGCCTCACCCGCCGCCTGCTCCGGCAGAACAACCTCCGCGAACACCTCACCGTCGCGCCGCCAGGCCGCCCGCAACCCCCGAAACACCGGCCCGTAGCCGAGTCCGACCCCCGCCAACTCCTCGTAGAAACCCCCCAGTTCCACCGGCTCCGCACCAACCGGCGGCCAGACGGCCAGGTCGTAGGACGGGGAGTCGGCGGCTGCCGCCAGCGTGCCGGTCGCATGGGTCGTCCACTCCGCGTCCGGTCCTGCGAGGTGCGGACGGCTGTAGACCGTCACCGGGCGGCGGCCCCTGTGATCCGGTGCCGCGACGACGACCTGGATCTGGATCTGGGAGTCCTCAGGCACCACCAACGGAACGGACAGCGTCAATTCCTCGACCGCCGAGCAACCGACCTCGTCCCCCGCCCGGACCGCCAACTCCACGAAACCGGTCCCCGGGAACAGCACACTGCCGCCCACGACATGATCCGCAAGCCAGGGCTGAGCAGCAGTCGACAGGCGCCCGGTCAGCACGACGGTGTCGCTGCCCGCCGGACCGACCACCGCCCCCAGCAGCGGATGACCCGGCGCGTGCAGACCTGCCGAGGCCACATCGGCGACCTGCTCCGAGGTCTCCAGCCAGTACCGCTGATGCTGGAAGGCATAGGTCGGCAGATCCGTGGCGCGGGCCCCGCACGGTGCGAAGAACGCCGCCCAGTCCACCTCCACACCCCGCGCCCAGATCCGGCCCAGAGCATCGATCAGCGTCCTGGCCTCGTCGCGGTCCTTGCGCAGCACCGGAACACACCCGGTCTCCGGGGCCATCGCCGACAGCACACCGTCCGGACCCAGCTCCACGAACGCATCGACACCCTGGTCCCGCAGATAGCTCACACTGTCCGCGAACCGCACCGCCTCACGCACATGCCGCACCCAGTACGCCGCATCCGGAACCACCGGCCCACCCGTCACGTTCGACACCAACGGGATCACCGGACTGCCATACGTCAGCCCGCCCGCCACCGCCGCGAACTCGTCCAGCATCGGCTCCATCAACGGCGAATGGAACGCATGACTGACCGCCAACCGCTTCGTCCGACGACCCTCGAAACGGGCCACCAAACGGTCCACATCCGCCTCAGCACCGGAAACCACCACCGCACGCGGCCCGTTCACCGCCGCAACCGACACCCGGCCCTGCAGCAACGCAACGACCTCGTCCTCGGCGGCCTCCACCGCCACCATCACACCGCCCGCCGCAAGCCCCTGCATCAACCGGCCCCGCGCCGCCACCAGCCGGGCCGCATCCGCCAGTGACAACACCCCGGCCACATACGCCGCCGCCACCTCACCCACCGAATGACCCGCCACATAATCGGGTGTGACACCCCACGACTCCAACAGCCGGAACAACGCCACCTCAACAGCGAACAACGCCGGCTGCGCAAACTCCGTACGATCCAGGCGGTCCTGATCACCACCCCACATCACCTCACGCAACGACCCGTCGACCAGCCCGTCGAAGCAGTCGAACACCTCGTCGAGGGATCGCGCGAACACCGGGAACGACGCGTACAACTCCCGGCCCATGCCGACGCGTTGGGCACCCTGACCGGTGAACAGGAACGCCGTCGATCCGGCCGAACGCGCCGTCACCGGCACCTGACCATTCGCCAGCGCGTCCAGACCCCGCAGCAACTCGTCCCGGTCCGACCCGACGACCACCGCGCGCCGCTCCAGCCCGGCCCGCCCTGTCCCCAGCGTCAACCCCACGCCCGCCAAAGGCAGTTCAGGCCGCTCCGCCACGAACTCCGACAGCCGGACCGCCTGCGCACGGACCGCGTCCTGCGACGCACCCGACACCACCCACGGCACCACCGCCGGAACCCCACCCCGCACCTCCGGCTCCACGACCGGCTCCGGCTCCGGCTCCGGCGCCTGCTCCACGATCACGTGCGCATTCGTGCCGCTGATGCCGAACGAGGAGATACCCGCCCGGCGCGGACGCCCACCTGCCTCGGGCCATTCACGCGCCTCGGTGAGCAGCTCGACCGCGCCCTCGTCCCAGTCGACCTGCGGCGTCGGCTCATCCACATGCAGCGTCCTGGGCAGGACGCCGTGCCGCATCGCCTCGACCATCTTGATGATCCCCGCCACACCGGCAGCCGCCTGAGTGTGCCCGATGTTCGACTTGACCGACCCCAGCCACAACGGCCCGGACTCCGCACGCTCTTGCCCGTACGTCGCCAAAAGCGCCTGCGCCTCGATCGGATCACCCAGCGTCGTACCGGTACCGTGCGCCTCCACCGCGTCGACATCCGCCGCCGACAGACCCGCGTCCGCCAACGCCTGCCGGATCACCCGCTGCTGCGCCGGACCATTCGGAGCCGTCAACCCATTGCTCGCACCGTCCTGATTGACCGCCGAACCACGGACGACCGCCAGCACCTTGTGCCCGAGCCGCTGGGCGTCCGACAACCGCTCCACCAGCAGCCAGCCGACACCCTCACTCCAGCCTGTACCGTCCGCGGCGGCCGAGAACGCTTTGCAGCGGCCGTCCGGAGACAGACCTCGCTGGGCACTGAAGTCGACAAAGGTGTCTGCGGTGGCCATGACGGTGACGCCGCCGGCCAGGGCCATGGAGCACTCACCGCGCCGCAGCGCCTGCGCGGCGAGGTGCAGGGCGACCAGGGAGGACGAGCACGCCGTGTCCACCGTCACCGCCGGACCCTCAAGACCCAGGCTGTACGACACCCGGCCGGAGAGGACACTGCTCGCGCGGCCGACGGCGGAGTAGCCGGAGAGTTCTTCGGGGAAGTGCGCGAGGTCACCGCCGTAGTCGTAGTAGGCGCCGCCGACGAACACGCCGACGCCCTGGCCACGCAGGGAGTGCGGGTCGATGCCCGCGCGTTCGAGGACCTCCCAGGAGGTTTCCAGGAGCAGCCGCTGCTGCGGGTCCATGGCGGTGGCCTCGCGGGGGCCGATCCCGAAGAAGCCGGCGTCGAAGTCGGCGACCGCGGGGAGGAATCCGCCGGTCATGGCATAGGTCTTGCCGGGGGTGCCCGGCTCGGGGTCGTACAGACCCTCGACATCCCAGCCCCGGTCCGCCGGGAACTCCCCGATACCGTCCCGGCCCTCGGCCACCAGCCGCCACAAGTCCTCCGGAGACTCCACACCCCCGGGAAAACGGCAACTCATCCCCACGATCGCCACCGGCTCGTCCTCCCGGAGCACAGCCGCCGGCAGCGGAACGGAGCCCGTCGCCGCGCCCGTACCGAGGAGCTCGGTGGTGAGGTGGTCGGTGAGCCGGTCGGGGGAGGGGTGATCGAAGACGGCGGTGGCGGGCAGGCGCAGGCCCGTGGCGGTGTGCAGGGCGTTACGGAACTCGACCGCCGTGAGGGAGTCGAAGCCCAGGTCGCGGAAGACTCGGTGGGCTTCGACGTGCTCGGTGGAGTCGTGGCCGAGGACTCGGGCGGCGTGCTCGCGCACCAGCTGGAGCAGGAGTGCGCGCTGTTGCGTGGGGGTGTGTCCGGCGAGGTCGGCGCGCAGGTGCGCGGCGGTGTCCTCCCCGGTGTCCTGGGCGGAAACCTGCTGTTCGGGGTCGGTGGCACCGAGCGCCTGCCGTGCTTCGGGGAGGTCGGCGAGCAGGGGGCTGGGGCGGGTTGCGGTGAAAGCGGCGGCGAAGCGGTCCCACTGGACGTCGGCGGCGGTGATCGTGGTCTCGTCCCGCTGGAGTGCCTGTTCGAGCGCGGTGACGGCGAGTTCGGGGTCCATGGGCGGCAGGCCGTGGCGGCGCAGCAGCAGCTCGTCGTCGCCCTGAGCTGCCATTCCACCACCGGCCCAGGGTCCCCACGCCACGGAGGTGGCCGTGAGTCCCTGTGCGCGGCGGCGCTGGGCGAGGGCGTCGAGCTGGGCGTTGGCGGCGGAGTAGGCGCCCTGGCCGCCGCTGCCCCAGACACCGGAAACGGAGGAGAACAGCACGAACGCGTCGAGGTCGGAGTCGGCGAGCAGTTCGTCCAGGTGGGACGCGCCTGCCACCTTTGCGCGGAGCGTGGCGGAGAACTCCTCGATGGTGGTGTCGCCGAGCGGCACGGTGGAGTCGACGCCGGCGGCGTGCACGACGGCCGTCACGGGGGTGCCGTTGTCGCGCTGTCGGGCGAGGAGGGCCGCGAGCTGGTCGCGGTCGCCGACGTCGCAGGCCGCCAGGTCGACCTCCGCGCCGAGCGCGGTGAGTTCTGCCCGCAGGTCTTCGGCACCGGGTGCCTGAGGGCCGCGGCGGCCGGCCAGGACGAGGCGGGTGGCGCCGGTGCGGGCCAGTCGGCGTGCCACATGGGCGCCGAGTGCTCCGGTGCCTCCGGTGATGAGGACGGTGCCGCCCGGCCGCCAGGGGGTGTCCGGGTGTGCGGTGGTACGGGGGGCCCGCACCAGACGTCGTACCAGAGTCCCCGAGGGACGCAGGGCGACCTGGTCCTCGCCGCTTTCGCCGGTGAGGACGGCGGCGAGGCGCGCCTCGGTGTGCTCGTCGACCAGGTCGGGCAGGTCGACGAGGCCGCCCCAGCGGGTGGGCTGTTCGAGGGCACGTACCCGGCCCAGGCCCCACAGGGCGCTCTGACCGGTGTCGGGTGACCCGTGGTCGTCGGTGGCGACCGCGCCGCTGGTGACGACCCAGAGCGGCGCCTCCAGGCGGACGTCGTCCTGCGCCTGGACGAAGGCGAGGGTCAGCGCGAGTGCGGTGCTGATCTCGGGGTGCAGGGGATGAGGTGTGTCGGCGAGGGGAAGCAGCGACAGGATGCCGGCGATCCGTCGGCCGGCCACGGCCTCGGCCAGCCGTGAGGCCCGTTCCTCGCGTCCGGCGCAGTCCGCGTCCAGGCCGAGGAGGATCGCGTGGGCTCCGTGTGCGGTCAAGGCGCGCGTGGCGGAGGTGACGAGCGGATGGCCGGCACCCTGTTCCTCGTGCAGGACGAGCCAGTCGCCGTGCAGCGCTTCCGCCCATCCGGGTTGCGTGTGGGGTACGGGCTTCCAGACGACCTCGTAGCGCCAGCCGTCGGGGCCGGTCGGGGCGGGGGCCGTGGCGGGGTCGGCGGCGTGGGCGCGGGGCCAGAACCGCTGGTGCTGGAAGGGGTAGGTGGGCAGGTCGATGCGGCGGCCGTCGGCGCCGTCGAGAAGTGCGGTCCAGTCCACTTCGGCGCCGGTGGTGTGCAGGTGGGCCACGGCGGTGAGCACGCTGTCGGGCTCGTCGCGGTCCGGGCGCAGCGCCGCGGCGAAGCGGGCGGTGACGTCGTCTGCGGTCAGGCAGTCCTCGCCCAGGGCGCTGAGCACTCCGTCCGGGCCGAGTTCGAGGTAGCGGGTGGCACCCTCCTGCTCCAGGGTGCGCATGCCGTCGAGGAAACGCACCGGCCGGCGTACATGGCTGACCCAGTAGTCGGCCGAGCAGAGCTCGGTGGTCAACAGGCGGCCGGTGACGTTCGAGACGAGCGGTATCTGTGGAGGGGCGTAGGCCAACTCGCCTGCTATCTGGGCGAATTCGGCCAGCATCGGCTCCATGAGCGGTGAGTGGAAGGCGTGGCTGACGGTGAGACGCTTGGTCTTGCGGCCGCGGGCGCGCAGGATGTCGGCCACCCGTGTGACGGCCGTCTCGGCGCCGGAGACGACCACGGCGGACGGTCCGTTGACCGCTGCGACGGAGGCCTCGCCGTCCAGCAGGGGAATCACCTCGGCCTCGGTGGCCTGTACGGCGGCCATGGCGCCGCCGGCGGGCAGTGCCTCCATGAGCCGGCCGCGCGCGGCGACGAGCCGGGCCGCGTCCTCGAGTGTCAGAACACCCGCGGCGTGGGCCGCGGCGAGTTCCCCGACCGAGTGTCCGAGCAGCAGGTCGGGGCGTACACCCCAGCCCTCCACAAGGCGGAACAGCGCGACCTGGAGAGCGAAGAGGGCTGCCTGTGTGTACTGGGTGCGGTCGAGGAGTGCCGCCTCGGCCGAGCCGGGTTCGGCGAACAGGACCGAGCGCACGGGCAGTGCCGGGCCGGCATCGGGGTGCCCGGTGAGGTGGCGGTCAAGTTCCCGGCAGACGGCGTCGAAAGCCTGCGCGAAGGCGGGGTAGGTGTCGTGCAACTCCCTTCCGGCGCCGACACGTTGGCTGCCCTGGCCGGTGAACAGGAATGCGGTCCGGCCGTCCCGGGCCCGGCCCTGGACGAGCCGCGCGGCCCGCTCGCCGCCGGCCAGCGCCCCGAGTGCGGTGAGCAGGCCCTCCCGGTCGTGGGCCGTGAAAGCGGCCCCGTACTCGAAGCGGGAGCGGGTCGTGGTCAGGGAGTGGGCGAGGTCGGCGGGGGTCTGCTCCGGATGTGCCGCCAGCTGGGCCCGCAGCCGCCCGGCCTGTTCCCGCAGGGCTGCCGGGGTCTTCGCGGAGACCGGTATCAGCAGGGGGGTGCCGCCCGCGGCCTGCCCCCCGGCCGGGGCCGGCTCCGCGGCCGGCTGTTCGGGCTGCTCGATGATGACGTGAGCGTTGGTGCCGCTGGCACCGAAGGAAGACACGCCGGCCCGGCGCAGCCGCCCGGTCTGCGGCCATGTCTGTTCCTCCGTCAGCAGGCGCACGTCGCCCCGGTCCCAGTCGACCTGTGTGCTCGGCTCGTCGACGTGCAGCGTCCTGGGCAGGATGCCGTGCCGCATGGCCTCGACCATCTTGATGATCCCCGCGACACCGGCGGCGGCCTGGGTGTGTCCGATGTTCGACTTGACCGAGCCGAGCCACAGCGGCCGGCCCTGCGGACGGTGCTGCCCGTACGTCGCCAGGAGCGCCTGCGCCTCGATCGGGTCACCCAGGGTGGTGCCGGTGCCGTGTGCCTCCACCGCGTCCACGTCCGCCGACGTCAGGCCGGCGTTCTCCAGTGCCTGCCGGATGACCCGCTGCTGGGCAGGTCCGTTGGGCGCGGTGAGGCCGTTGCTCGCTCCGTCCTGGTTGACGGCCGAGCCCCGTACGACGGCGAGGATCCGGTGCCCGTTGCGTCGGGCGTCGGAGAGGCGCTCCACCAGGAGCATTCCCACGCCCTCGCCCCAAGCGGTGCCGTCCGCGGCCGCCGCGAAGGGCTTGCAGCGCCCGTCGGGGGCGAGACCGCGCAGCGTGCTGAACTCGACGAAGGTCTGCGGGGTCGACATCACGGTCACACCGCCGACCAGCGCGAGCGAGCACTCGCCGGAGCGCAGTGCCTGGGTCGCCCAGTGCAGGGCGACGAGCGAGGACGAGCAGGAGGTGTCCACGGACACCGCGGGCCCTTCCAGGCCGAGGCTGTAGGCGACGCGGCCGGAGACCAGGCTGCCGTTGCCGGTTGCTGCGGTGTCCCCGCTGACGACGCCGTAGTCGTGGTAGATCACACCGGCGAACACACCGGCCTTCGTGCCGCGCAGCGTGGCCGGGTCGATCCGCGCGTGCTCGATCGCCTCCCACGAGGTCTCCAGGAGCAGCCGCTGCTGCGGGTCCATCGCCAGCGCCTCACGCGGGCTGATCCCGAAGAAGGCGGGGTCGAATTCCGCGGCGTCGTAGAGGAATCCGCCCTCGCGCACATAGCTCTTGCCCTCGGTGCCGGGTTCCGGGTCGTAGAGTCCCGCGGTGTCCCAGCCACGGTCGGCGGGGAACGGCGCCATGGTGTCCGCGCCGTCCACGACCAGGCGCCACATGTCTTCCGGGGAGTTCACCCCGCCGGGGAAGCGGCACGCCATGCCGATGATCGCAACCGGCTCGCCGACCTGTGCCGCCAGCCTGCTGTTCCGCTGCCGCAGCTGCTCGACCTCCATCAGCGTGTTGCGGAGCGCCTCGATGATCTCGTCCTTGTTCGCTTCCACCGCAGGGGTCCAATCGGTCGGGAGAGTCGGTCAGTCGAGGGAGTCCAGGAAGCCGGTCAGGATGCGGTAGAAGCGCTCCGGTTCCTCGATGTGGGGCACATGACTGGACTCCTCGAGGATTTCCCAGCGGACGTCCGGGATGAGATCGGCGTACGGCTGCACGGTCACCGGGGTCGCCTCGTCGTGGCGACCGGACAGCAGCAGGGTGGGCGCGGTGATGGCGGAGACGCAGTCGGTCACCGACCAGTCCCGCAAGGTGCCGGTGACGTGGAATTCCGTCGGCCCGTTCATGCTGAAGTAGACGGTGGGATCGTTGTAGATCTCCATGAAGGTGGCCAGGTACTCGCGGGGCCAGGGGTCCACCCGGCAGACGTGCTTGCGGTAGAAGTGCATGGCGGCGTCGAGGTATTCGGCGCTGTCGGTCGTCCCCGCCGCTTCGTGCCGCTTCAGTGTGTCGTCGACGCCAGGCGGCAGCGCGCTCCGCAGGACGGCCATCTCCTTCAGCCAGAGCCCGTACGAGGCCGGCGAGTTGGCGATGACGAGGCCGCGCAGCCCGTGCGGACGCGCCGAGGCGTGCTTGGCGGCGAGCAGCCCGCCCCACGACTGCCCGTACAGCAGATAGTCGTCGGCGACACCCAAGTGCTCCAGCAGGTTGCCGAGTTCGTCGAGGAAGAGCTGGACGGTCCAGAAGTCGGCGCCCTGGTGAGGCAGATGGGTGGAGCCGCCGTTGCCCAGCTGGTCGTAGTGCACGACGGGCCGGCCCTGCTCCTCGGCGAGCGAGGACAGGCCGAGGAGATAGTCGTGCGTGGCCCCGGGACCGCCGTGCACAGCGACGAGCGGAGTGCGCCCGGAGTGCAGATCGCCGGTGACCCGGTACCACGTCTCGTATCCGCGGAAGGGTGCGGTTCCCTTCTTCGCCGCCGCGAGGACGTTTCCGCTGGGCGCCATTCCCACCACCTGATTCAAGAGACGAAGCCGTGTTCACAGTCCTATGGAGAGGTCCTGCAGAGACCCTTGACGGTCGCCGGAGAGGTCCGGACCGGGGTCAGTCGAGTGAGCGGAGCCATTCCTCGATCAGCCGACCGGTCGATTCCGCTTCCTCTTCCACCAGTGCGAAGTGGTTTCCGTGCGCAAGCCGGAAGGTGTGCGCGGGGTCCCAGGGCTCGGCCCGCGGATAGTCCTCGGGGCGGATCGCCGGGTCGTCGTCCGGGATGAACGAGCCGCCCGCCCCGACGAACAGCACCGGCGCGTCGATGCCGGGCCGCTTGAAGTCGGGGAGCAGGTGGAAGTACCGGCTCATCGCCGACAGCCGCGCGCTGTCGTAAGGCCCGAAGGTCGATTCCATCTCCAGCATGCGGTACGTCATGTGCTGGAATCCCGGGGGCATTCCGTGGTCGTCGACGCTGTACGTGTCCAGGAGGACCACCCCGGCGGGACCGGTTCCCGTCGTCTCCTGCAGCCGGTGCGCCGTGCCGTAGGCGAGCAGGCCGCCGGACGAGTAGCCGACCAGGACGAACGGCTCGCCCTCGGCCGCCTCGAGGACGCTTGCCGCGAGGACGTCCACCACTGCGTCTGCGGAGGCGGGCAGGCTCTCGCCCTTGGCGAAGCCCGGCAGGGGAAGCGCCGACACCGGGCGTATGCCGCGGAAGGACGCGGCCAGCCGCGCGTGCTGCACGACTCCGCCCGCCACCATGGGGGTCGCGACGCAGATCAGGCGGGGGCGGTTCGGGCCGTCGGCCAGCCTGGCCGCGCTGGGCAGCCGGTCGAGGACCGCGCGCGTCTCGAACTGCGGCCGCAGATCGGCGACCGCCCGGAGCATCGCGAAACTCTTCGGGATGTCGCAGGTCAGGACGGATTCCCGGAACAGCGCGGTGAGCGTGTCCGCGGGCTCGTCCGCCGTGTCGGCGGCGGACGGCCCGGAGAGGCCGGCGGCAGCCATACGGCCGGACAGCTCCGCCCGCAGGAACCGGGCGAGCCCGGCCGGACTGTCGCTGTCGAAGACGACCGTGGGCGGAAGTCGAAGTCCGGTCTCCGAGGAGAGGGCACCACGCAGTTCGATCGCCGCGAGCGAGTCGAAGCCCGATTCGAGGAACCCGTGGTCGGGGTCGACGGCCCGGGTGTCGCCGTGTCCGAGCAGCCGGGCCGCGTGCGACAGCACCAGCTCCCGCAGCGTCTCTTCCCACTCGTCCTCCGGCAGGCCGGCCAGCCGGTCGCGCAGGGCGTTCGGATCGGCCTGTGGCTTGGCCGCGGCCCGCCGCCTGGCCGGAACCAGGGTCCGCAGCAGGTCGGGGACATCGGCCCCGGTCAGGGAAGGGACATCGAGGCGGATCGGCGCCAGCACGGGCCGGTCCCCGGCCATTGCCGCGTCCAGCAGGGCGAGTCCGTCCTCGGAGCGCAGCGGCAGCACACCGCCCTGCGCCATCCGCGAACGGCCGGCCTCCCCGAGCATCCCGGCCATCCCGCTGGTCTCTTCCCACATGCCCCAGGCCAGCGAGGTTCCCTTCAGACCCAGACCATGGCGATACGAGGCGAGCGCATCCAGGTAGGCGTTGGCCGCCGCGTAGTTGGCCTGCCCCGGAGAACCGAGGATGCCTGCCGCGGACGAGAACAGGACGAACGCCGACAGGTCCATCCCGGCCGTCAGCTCATGCAGGTACCACGCCGCGTCCGCCTTCGCTCCCAGCACCGCATCCACCCGCTGCGGAGTCAACGACCCCAGCACACCGTCGTCCAACACGCCTGCGGTATGAATCACCGCCGACAGCGATCGTCCCTCCAGCACCCCCGCCAACGCCGACCGGTCCGCCACGTCACACGCCACCACCTCAACGGACGCGCCCACGGCCGTGAGCTCCTCGGCCAGCGCAGCGGCGCCCGGCGCCCCCGGGCCCCGACGAGAGACCAGCAGCAGTTCCCGCACGCCGTGCTCGGCCACCAGATGCCGGGCCACCAAGGCACCCAGACCACCCGTACCGCCCGTCACCAGCACCGGGCCGTCCAGCACCAGCGCTCCCGCCTCCACCGCGGCGCGGACCAGCCGGGCCCCGTGCACCACACCGTCGCGCACCGCCACCTGCGACTCACCCGCACCCAGCACCAGCGGCAGCTCCTCCAACCGGGCATCCGCCAGAACGATCCGGCCCGGCTCCTCCGACTGCGCCGACCGCACCAACCCCCACACCCCACCAGCAGCCACATCCACCACCGGCTCACCACCCACACTCACCGCACCCTCGGTCAACACCACCAACCGAGACCCCACAAACCGCTCCCCCACCAAAAACTCCTGCACCACACCCAAAACCCGATGCAGACCCCCATGCAGTTCCCCGGACCCACAGCGCAGCACCACCGTCGGCGGCACCACCTCACCGAACCCGCCCCACTCCGCCCACTCCGCATCAACCACCGGAACCACCGGCACCACCGGCACCACCGGCACCACCGGCCACTCCACCGCGAACAGCCACTCCCCCGCACCAGAGCCCCGCGCCGCAGCCAACTGCCCTGCATCCACCTCCCGCACCACCAACGAACCCACCGACACCACCGGCCGGCCCACACCATCAGTGGCGAACAGCTCCACCCCGCCGTCGACCGGCGCGAGCCGAACCCGCAGCACGGAAGCCCCTGAAGCGTGCAGTGAGACCCCCTCCCACAGGAACGGCAACGCGATCCGTTCCTGTGCTTTCTCTCCGAGTCCGGTGGCGTGGAGGGCGGCGTCGAGGAGGGCGGGGTGCAGACCGAACCGGTCGGCCTCACCCGCCGCCTGCTCGGGCAGGGCGACCTCGGCGAAGACCTCTCCGTCGCGCTGCCAGGCCGCCCGCAGCCCCTGGAACACCGGGCCGTACTCCAGACCGGCAGCCGCCAACGTGTCGTAGAAGCCCTCCAGTTCCACCGGCTGCGCACCCGCCGGTGGCCAGACGCTCAGGTCGTAGGACGGCTCCTCGGCGGAGGATGCCAGGGTGCCGGTGGCGTGTGTGGTCCATCCACCGCCCGACTGCGGGCGGGCATGCACAGTGACCGCACGACGGCCCACACCGTCCGCCGCCCCCACCACAACCTGAACCTGCACCGGCACGTCCGACAGCAGCACGAGCGGAGCCGCCAGCGTCAGCTCCTCCACCACCGGGCAGCCGACCTCGTCCCCCGCCCGGACCGCCAGCTCGACAAAGCCGGTCCCCGGGAACAGCACACTGCCGCCCACGACATGATCCGCAAGCCAGGGCTGCGCCGACACCGACAGGCGCCCGGTCAGCACGACGGTGTCGCTGCCCGCCGGACCGACCACCGCCCCCAGCAGCGGATGACCCACCGCGTGCAGACCTGCCGAGGCCACGTCGGCGACCTGCTCCGAGGTCTCCAGCCAGTACCGCTGATGCTGGAAGGCATAAGTCGGCAGATCCGTGGCGCGGGCCCCGCACGGTGCGAAGAACGCCGCCCAGTCCACCTCCACACCCCGCGCCCAGATCCGGCCCAGAGCATCGATCAGCGTCCTGGCCTCATCACGGTCCCGCCGCAGCACCGGAACACACCCGGTCTCCGGGGCCATCGCCGACAGCACACCGTCCGGACCCAGCTCCACGAACGCATCGACACCCTGGTCCCGCAGATAGCTCACACTGTCCGCGAACCGCACCGCCTCACGCACATGCCGCACCCAGTACGCCGCATCCGGAACCACCGGCCCACCCGTCACATTGGAGATCAGCGGGATCACCGGGCTGCCGTATGCCAACTCCCCCGCCACGGCGGCGAACTCGTCCAGCATCGGCTCCATCAACGGCGAATGGAACGCATGACTGACCGCCAACCGCTTCGTCCGACGGTCGGTGAAATGCCCCACCACCCGCTCGACGTCCGCCTCAGCACCCGAAACCACCACCGCACGCGGCCCGTTCACCGCCGCAACCGACACCCGGCCCTGCAACAACGGAACGACCTCGTCCTCGGCGGCCTCCACCGCCACCATCACACCGCCCGCCGCAAGCTCCTGCATCAACCGGCCCCGCGCCGCCACCAGTTGGGCCGCATCCGCCAGTGACAACACCCCGGCCACATACGCCGCCGCCAGCTCACCCACCGAATGACCCGCCACATAATCGGGTGTGACACCCCACGACTCCAACAGCCGGAACAACGCCACCTCAACAGCGAACAACGCCGGCTGCGCAAACTCGGTGCGATCCAGGCGGTCCTGATCACCACCCCACATCACCTCACGCAACGAGGCATCGAAGCAGTCCAGCACCTCATCCAACGCCCGGGCGAACACCGGGAACACCTCATACAACTCCCGGCCCATGCCGACGCGTTGGGCACCCTGACCGGTGAACAGGAACGCCGTCGATCCGGCCGAACGCGCCGCCACCGGCACCTGACCATTCGCCAGCGCCTCCAGACCCCGCAGCAACTCGCCCCGGTCCGCACCGACGACCACCGCGCGCCGTTCCAGCCCGGCCCGCCCTGTCCCCAGCGTCAACCCCACGCCCGCCAAAGGCAGTTCAGACCACCCCGCCACGAACTCCGACAGCCGGACCGCCTGGGCGCGTACCGCGTCCTGCGACGCACCCGACACCACCCACGGCACCACCGGCAGCGGGGTGAGGTCCTCCGGCTCGGCCGGCTGTTCCGGCGCCTGCTCCACAATCACGTGCGCATTCGTGCCGCTGATGCCGAACGAGGAGATACCCGCCCGGCGCGGACGCCCACCTGCCTCGGGCCACTCACGCGCCTCGGTGAGCAGCTCGACCGCGCCCTCGTCCCAGTCGACCTGCGGCGTCGGCTCATCCACATGCAGCGTCCTGGGCAGGACGCCGTGCCGCATCGCCTCGACCATCTTGATGATCCCCGCCACACCGGCAGCCGCCTGAGTGTGCCCGATGTTCGACTTGACCGACCCCAGCCACAACGGCCCGGACTCCGCACGCTCTTGCCCGTACGTCGCCAAAAGCGCCTGCGCCTCGATCGGATCACCCAGCGTCGTACCGGTACCGTGCGCCTCCACCGCGTCGACATCCGCCGCCGACAGACCCGCATCCGCCAACGCCTGCCGGATCACCCGCTGCTGCGCCGGACCATTCGGAGCCGTCAACCCATTGCTCGCACCGTCCTGATTGACCGCCGAACCACGGACAACCGCCAGCACCCTGTGCCCCAGCCGCTGCGCGTCCGACAACCGCTCCACCAGCAGCCAGCCGACACCCTCACTGAACCCGGTGCCGTCCGTGTCCGCTGCGAACGCCTTGCAGCGGCCGTCGGGAGCCAGGCCGCGTTCGCGGCTGAACTCGACCAGCATGTCCGGGGTTGCCATGACGGTGACGCCGCCCGCGAGGGCCAGCGTGCACTCGCCCGAGCGCAGCGCCCGTACGGCGAGGTGCAGGGCGACCAGGGACGACGAGCACGCCGTGTCCACCGTCACCGCCGGACCCTCAAGACCCAGGCTGTACGCCACCCGGCCGGAGGCGATCGAACCGGCGTTGGTGTTGTGCGCGTAGTCGTGGTACATCATCCCGGCGAAAACGCCGGTCCGGCTGCCGCGCAGTGTGTGGGGGTCGATGCCGGCCCGTTCCAGGGCCTCCCAGGAGGTTTCCAGGAGCAGCCGTTGCTGCGGGTCCATGGCGGTGGCCTCGCGGGGGCCGATCCCGAAGAAGCCGGCGTCGAAGTCGCCTGCCTCGTGGAGGAATCCGCCCTGGCGGGTGTAGCAGGTGCCCTCGGTGGACGGGTCCGGGTCGTAGAGACCGGCGAGGTCCCAGCCGCGGTCGGACGGGAAGTCAGCGATCGCGTCGCCGCCGTCCGCGAGCAGCCGCCACAGGTCCTCGGGGGAACCGACGCCTCCCGGGAAGCGGCAGCTCATCCCCACGATCGCGACCGGCTCGTCGGGCGAGGCGGACATCGACGGCTCGGCGGGTGCCCGCCGTGCGGGTTTCACATCGTCCAGGTCGGCCACCAGACGCCGGACGAGGGCCAGCGGAGTCGGGTGGTCGAAGACGAGCGTGGCCGGCAGGCGCAGGCCGGTGGCCTCGCTGAGCGCGTTGCGGAACTGGACCGCGGCGAGCGAGTCGAACCCCAGGTCCTTGAAGGTGAGCTCGGGGCTGATGTGCGCGGCTCCGGCATAGCCGAGGACGGCCGCGGCCTGGGTGCGCACCATGTCCAGGACGAGGTCGCCCCGCTCGCGTTCGGACAGGCCGGCGAGTCGTTCGCGCAGCCCCTGGTTGTCGGTGGTGGTCGCGGCGGCGCGCCGGGGGGTGCCGCGGACGAGTCCGCGCAGCAGGTCGGGCACGTCGGTCCCGGCCAGGGCGCGGGTGTCGAGGTGGATCGGCGCCAGCGCGGGGCGGCCGTCGGCGATGGCCGCATCCAGCAGCGCCAACCCGTCCTGCGATGCCAGCGGCAGCACACCACCCTGCGCCATCCGAGAGCGGTCGGCCTCGCCGAGTCCCTCGGTCAGACCGCTGGTCTGTTCCCACAGGCCCCAGGCCAGCGATGTCGCCTTCAGGCCGAGGCTGTGGCGGTGCGCGGCGAGGGCGTCCAAGTAGGCGTTGGCCGCAGCGTAGTTGGCCTGCCCCGGAGAACCGAGGATTCCCGCCGCGGACGAGAACAGCACGAACGCCGACAGGTCCATCCCCGCCGTCAGCTCATGCAGATACCGGGCCGCATCCGCCTTCGGAGCAAACACCCCGTCCAGCCGCTCCGGCGTCAACGACGACACAACACCGTCGTCCAGCACACCCGCCGTATGAACCACCGCAGTCAAGGAGCGGTTTTCCAGCACCGCCGAGAGTGCCGAACGGTCCGCCACGTCACACGCCACAATCTCAACCGCAGCACCCAACTCCGCCAGCTCCAAAGCGAGTTCGGCTGCTCCGGGGGCGTCCGGCCCCCGACGAGAGACCAGCAGCAGCTCCCGCACGCCGTGCTCGGCCACCAGATACCGGGCCACCAACGCACCCAGACCACCCGTACCACCCGTGATCAGAACCGGACCCACGCCGTACGACGGCCGCACATCCACGTCCACCCCGGCACGCACCAGCCGGGCCCCGTGCACCACACCGGCCCGCACCGCCGCCTGCGACTCACCCGAACCCAAGACCAGGGCCAGATCACCCAGCTGACCATCGGCCAGGACGATCCGGCCCGGCTCCTCCGACTGCGCCGACCGCACCAACCCCCACACCCCACCACCGGCCACATCCACCACCGGCTCACCACCCACACTCACCGCACCCTCGGTCAACACCACCAACCGAGACCCCACAAACCGCTCCCCCACCAAAAACTCCTGCACCACACCCAAAACCCGATGCAGATCCCCACCACCAACCCGCAGAACCACAACCTCCGGAACCACATCCCGAACGTCATCCCACTCAACCCACGACACCTCAACAACCTCAGCCACCGGCACCACCGGCCACTCCACCGCGAACAGCCACTCCCCCGCACCAGAGCCCCGCGCCGCAGCCAACTGCTCCGCGGAAACCTCCCGCACCACCAACGAACCCACCGACACCACCGGCCGGCCCACACCATCTGCGGCGAGGACCTGGAGCCCGTTCTCCGAGCGGGTGAGACGGACGCGGAGCGTCGAGGCGCCGGTGGCGCGCAGGGTCACGGCGGTCCAGGCAAACGGCAGTGCGGCGGCGCCGTCGGCGACCACTCCGGTCAGAGCGCCGCCGTGCAGGGCGGCGTCGAGGAGCGCCGGATGCAGACCGAAGCGTTCCGCGTCGCCCGCCGCCTGCTCGGGCAGGGCGACCTCGGCGAACACCTCGCCGTCCCGCCGCCAGGCCGCCCGCAGCCCCCGAAACACCGGCCCGTACTCCAGACCGGCAGCCGCCAACTCCTCGTAGAAGCCCGCCAGGTCCACCGGCTCCGCACCTACCGGCGGCCAGACGGCCAGGTCGTAGGACGGGGAGTGGGCGGCTGCCGCCAGCGTGCCGGTCGCGTGCAGAGTCCAGGCGGCTCCTTCCACGCCGTCGCTCTCCGGGCGGGCGTAGACGGAGAGCGGGCGGTGGCCCGTCGCGGTGACGGCCTCGACGACGACCCTGATCCTGACCGCGGTGTCGTCCGGCAGGACCAGGGGGGCGCAGAGGGTCAGTTCCTCCACGACGGGGCAGCCGGTCTCGTCGCCCGCCCTGATCGCCACCTCGACGAAGCCGGTGCCGGGGAACAGCACCGTCCCGCCGGCGGCGTGGTCGGTCAGCCAGGGCTCGGTCCTGGGCGCGAGGCGTCCGGTGAGGACGAGCGGTCCGTGCGGGTCGCCTTCGACCGGGTCGAGGGCGGCGCCGAGGAAGGGGTGTTCGATGGGGCGCTGGCCCAGGGTCCGGGCGTCGGTCGTGCCGGAGGCGGACGGGGTATCGATCCAGTAGCGCTGCCGTTGGAAGGCGTACGTCGGCAGGTCGACGGCGGCCGGGGTGTGCCCGGTGAGGAGAGAGCTCCAGTCGACGGGGGCGCCCCGGGTGTAGGCGTCCGCGAGGGACAGGGCATAGCGGCGCGGGCCGCCGTCCTCGCGGCGCAGCGACTCCACGGAGGCCGCGACGGCGCCGGTCTCGGCGATGCTCTCCTCGATGCCGGGGCGCAGCACCGGGTGCGGGCTGCACTCGACGAACAGGCCGTAGCCGTCGGCGAGGAGGGCACGGGTGGCCTGCTCGAACTCGACGGTGGAGCGCAGGTTGCGGTACCAGTAGCCGGCGTCGAGCCGCTCGGTGTCGGTGCGGGCGCCGTGCAGTGTGGAGTAGAAGGCGATGTCGGTGGCGCGCGGCGCGACGGGCGCGAGGAGTTCGGCGAGTTCGGCTTCGAGCGCGTCGACGTGGACTGAGTGCGCGGCGAAGTCGACGCCCGGGATGGCCCAGCGCATGGTGCCGGAGCGGGCCAGGGTGGTGCCGAGTTCGGCGAGGGCGTCGGCGTCGCCGGAGACGACGACGGCACTCGGGCCGTTCACGGCGGCGATGGAGACCCGGCCGTCGAGGGGGGCGATCTTCTCGCGCACCCAGTCGACGGACTGAACGATGGACAGCATGCCGCCGCGGCCCGCGAGGGCGCGCAGCGCCTTGCTGCGCAGGGCGACGATGCGGGCGCCGTCCTCCAGGGTGAGGGCGCCCGCGACGCAGGCGGCGGCGATCTCGCCCTGCGAGTGCCCGACGACGGCGGCGGGCTCGACACCGTACGAACGCCACAAGGCGGCGAGGGAGACCATCACGGCCCACAGTGCCGGCTGCGCGACGTCGACGCGGTCGAGGGAGGGGGCGTCCGGTTCCTGGCGCAGGACCGCGGTCAGCGACCAGTCGATGAAGGCGTCGAGGGCACGGGCGCACTCGTCGACACGGGCGGCGAACACCGGCGCGGTGTCGAGAAGTTCGGCGGCCATGCCGGGCCAGTGGGAGCCCTGCCCCGGGAAGACGAACACGGTCTTGCCGGGGGTGGTTCCGGTGCCGCGGACCAGTGCCTCGTGGGGCGCGCCGTCGGCGAGCGCCTGAAGGGCGCGGGTGAACTCGTCCTGATCGTCGGCGAGGACGACGGCACGGTGGGCGAAGGTGGCGCGGGTGGTGAGCAGCGCGTGCCCGAGGTCGGCGGGCGCGGTGCCCGGGTGGTCCGCCAGGTGCGCGGCGAGGCGCTCGGCCTGGGCGGTGAGGGCCTGGGCGCTCTTGGCGGAGAGGATCCAGGGCAGCAGGGCGCCGGAAGCCGGGGGGGTGTGGGGCTCGGCCGGGACGGGTTCGGTGTCCTGCTCGATGATGACGTGGGCGTTGGTGCCGCTGACGCCGAAGGAGGAGATGCCGACGCGACGCGGCGCGCCCGTCTCGGGCCACTCCCGGGCCTCGGTCAGCAGCCGTACCTCGCCCTCCGTCCAGTCGACCTGCGGCGTCGGCTCGTCCACGTGCAGCGTCCTGGGCAGGACGCCGTGCCGGATCGCCTCGACCATCTTGATGATCGCGCCCGCGCCCGCCGCCGCCTGGGTGTGCCCGATGTTCGACTTGAGCGAACCCAGCCACAGCGGCCGTCCCCCGGAGCGGTTTTGGCCGTACGTGGCGATCAGGGCCTGTGCCTCGATCGGGTCGCCGAGTTTGGTGCCGGTGCCGTGGCCTTCGACGGCGTCGATCTGCTCGGGCGCAAGGCGGGCATTGGCCAGCGCCTGGCGGATGACGCGCTGCTGTGCCGGACCGTTGGGCGCGGTCATGACGCTGGATGCGCCGTCCTGGTTGACGGCGGTGCCGCGGACGACGGCGAGCACGCGGTGTCCGTTGCGGCGGGCGTCGGAGAGGCGCTCGACCAGCAGCATGCCCACGCCTTCGGACCAGTTGGCGCCGTCGGCGGCGCCCGCGAAGGACTTGCAGCGGCCGTCGCGCGCCATGGCCTGCTGGCGCGAGTACTCGACGAACGTCTCCGGTGTGGCCATCACGGCGACACCGCCGGCGAGCGCCAGCGTGGACTCGCCGGAACGCAGCGACTGCAACGCCTGGTGCAGGGCGACGAGCGACGACGAGCACGCCGTGTCGACGGTGACCGACGGACCTTCGAGGCCCAGCACGTACGAGACCCGGCCGGAGGCGATCGCACCCGCGTTGTTGTTGTACGCGTAGTCGTGGTACATCATCCCGGCGAACACACCGGTCCTGCTGCCGCGCAGGCTCACCGGATCGATGCCCGCCCGCTCCAGCGCCTCCCACGACGCCTCCAGGAGCAGCCGCTGCTGCGGGTCCATGTAGAGGGCGTCGTTGGGGCTGATGCCGAAGAACGCCGGGTCGAACTCGGCGGCGTCGTAGAGGAACCCGCCCTGGTCGACATAGCTCGTCTCGGGGCGTTGTCCGGTCGGGTCGTAGAGGTGCTCGACGTCCCAGCCGCGGTCGGCGGGGAAGGTGCCGATGGCGTCCGTGCCGTCGGCGACCAGCCGCCACAGGTCTTCGGGGGAACCGACGCCGCCGGGGAAGCGGCAACTCATTCCGATGATCGCGATGGGCTCCGATGCTGCGGCGGTGAGCTCTTTGTTCTGCCCGCGCAGGCGCTCGGTCTCCTTGAGGGAGGCCCGCAGGGCGGCGACGAGTTTCTCTTCGGAACCGGTCATCGTCGTCTCACACTTCCTGATTCGCGTCGTCGCGGCCGGAGCCGTCGAGTGCCAGACTGATCAGCATTTCCGTGTCCATCGCGTCGATGTCCTCGCGCTCGTCGGCGTCCGGTGCGCCGTCGGCCTCCGTGCCGTCGGCCGCGAGCCGCAGCAGGGTGTCGACGAGGCCGGCCGCGCGCAGCCGGGTGTAGGGGACGGAGCGCAGGATGCGGTGGAACTCCTGCTCGGTGGTGTCGGCCGTCTCGGTGTCCGCCGCCGGCTCCGCGGTGGCGGGTGCGAGGCGTTCCAGCAGGTGTCGGGCGAGCGCCCGCGGGTTGGGGTGGTCGAAGACGGCGGTGGCGGGCAGCCGCAGGCCGGTCAGCTCGCCCAGCCGGTTGCGCAGTTGCATGGCGGCGAGCGAGTCGAACCCGGACTCGAGGAAGCCCCGGTCGGGGTCGACGGCCCGCGCGTCGCTGTGTCCGAGGAGCCGCGCCGCGTGCGTGAGCACCAGGTCCCGAAGCTCCTCTTCCTGCCGTACGGACGTCAGACCGGCGAGCCGCGTACGCAGCGAGTCCGGGTCGCCTCCCTGTCCCTTGGCGGCCGCCCGTCGGGTGACGGGCACGAGTCCGCGCAGCAGGTCAGGCACGTCGGTCCCGGCCAGGGCGCGGGTGTCGAGGTGGATCGGCGCCAGCGCGGGGCGGCCGTCGGCGACCGCCGCATCCAGCAGCGCCAACCCGTCGTGCGACGCCAGCGGCAGCACACCACCATCGGCGATACGGGAACGGTCGGTCCGGTCGAGAGCGCTGGTCATTCCGCTGGTCTGTTCCCACAGGCCCCAGGCCAGCGATGTCGCCTTCAGGCCGAGGCTGTGGCGGTGCGCGGCGAGCGCGTCCAAGTAGGCGTTGGCCGCCGCATAGTTGGCCTGCCCCGGAGAGCCCAACGTCCCTGCCGCGGACGAGAACAGCACGAACGCCGACAGATCCATCCCCGCCGTCAGCTCATGCAGATACCGGGCCGCATCCGCCTTCGGAGCAAACACCGCATCCAGCCGCTCCGGCGTCAACGACGACACAACACCGTCGTCCAGCACACCCGCCGTATGAACCACCGCAGTCAGGAAGCGGTTCACCAGCACACCGGACAACGCGTCACGATCACTCACATCACACGCCACAACCTCAACCGCGGCACCCAACTCCGCCAGCTCCAAAGCGAGTTCGGCTGCGCCGGGGGCGTCCGGACCGCGCCGCGACAGCAGCACCAGCTCCCGCACACCGTGCTCGGCCACCAGATACCGGGCCACCAACGCACCCAGACCACCCGTACCACCCGTGATCAGAACCGGACCCACGCCGTACGACGGCCGCACATCCACGTCCACCCCGGCACGCACCAGCCGAGCCGCACGGACTTCACCACCGCGCACCGCCACCTGCGACTCACCCGCACCCAGCACCAGCGGCAGCTCCTCCAACCCGGCATCCGCCAGAACGATCCGGCCCGGCTCCTCCGACTGCGCCGACCGCACCAACCCCCACACCCCACCAGCAGCCACATCCACCACCGGCTCACCACCCACACTCACCGCACCCTCGGTCAACACCACCAACCGAGACCCCACAAACCGCTCCCCCACCAAAAACTCCTGCACCACACCCAAAACCCGATGCAGACCCCCACCACCAACCCGCAGAACCACAACCTCCGGAACCACATCCCGAACGTCATCCCACTCAACCCACGACACCTCAACAACCTCAGCAACCGGCACCACCGGCCACTCCACCCCGAACAACCACTCCCCCGCACCAGACCCCCGCACCGCAGCCAACTGCCCCGCATCCACCTCCCGCACCACCAACGAACCCACCGACACCACCGGCCGACCCACACCATCCACAGCCGTCAGCACCACACCATCGGCAACCCGCGCAAGCCGCACCCGCAACACCGAGGCACCAGAAGCCCACAACGTCACGTCCGACCAGGAAAACGGCAGCAACGTCCGACCGTCCCCCTCCACAGCACCGAGCGACATCGCATGCAGAGCAGCGTCCAGAAGCGCCGGATGCAGACCGAAACGACCCGCCTCACCCGCCGCCTGCTCCGGCAGGGCGACCTCGGCGAACACCTCACCGTCGCGCCGCCAGGCCGCCCGCAACCCCTGGAACACCGGCCCGTAGCCGAGTCCGACCCCCGCCAACTCCTCGTAGAAACCCCCCAGTTCCACCGGCTCCGCACCAACCGGCGGCCAGGAGAGCAGCTGTTGGTCGGTCCTCTCGTCGGCGAACGGCGCGAGCGCTCCGGTGGCGTGCAGCGTCCACGGGCCCTCGTCCTGCTCGGGACGGGCGTGCACGCTCACCGGGCGGTCGCCGTGCGGCTCGGCCGCGCCGACCGTGACCTGCACCTGTACCCCGCTCTGCGCCGGCAGCAGCAGGGGTGTGGTGAGGGTGAGTTCGCGGATCACCGGGCAGCCGACCTCGTCGCCCGCCCTGATCGCCAGCTCCACGAAGCCGGTACCGGGGAACAGCACGCTGCCGCCCACGGCATGGTCCGCAAGCCACTTGTGGGTGTGGGTCGAAAGGCGTCCGGACAGCAGCACACCGTCCGTTCCCGCGAGGGTCACCGTCGCGCCGAGCAACGGGTGGTCGGGAGCACCCAGGCCGACGGCGGCGGGCGAGCCGGTGTCGGTGACCGGTTCGAGCCAGAAGTGCTCGTGCTGGAAGGCGTACGTCGGCAGGTCGGTGTGGCGGGCGGGCGCGGTGGGGAAGAGCCGCCGCGGATCCACGGTCGCGCCGTGGGCGTGCGCCTCCATCAGGGAGGCGAGCAGGCGGCGTTCGTCGCCGTTGTCTCGGCGCAGCGAGCCGACGACGGCGGCCCGCGCGTCGGCCGCCTCGATGGTGTCGGCGAGGCCGACGAGCAGGCCGGGGTGCGGGCTGCACTCGACGAACAGGCCGTGCCCGTCGGCGAGCAGGGCCCGGGTCGCCTCTTCGAAGCGGACCGTCTCGCGCAGGTTGGTGTACCAGTACCGGGCGTCGAGGGTCGCGGTGTCGAGGGGGGAGCCGGTCACCGTCGAGTAGAAGGGGATGTCCGAGGTATGCGACTCCAACCCCGCGAGCTGCGCGGCGAGTTCGTCGCGGATGCCCTCGACGTAGACCGAGTGCGAGGCGTAGTCGACGGGGATGACGCGGGCGCGGACTCCGTCGGCGTCCAGGGACGCGCGCAGTTCCTCGAGTGCTGCGGGCACACCGCAGACGACGGCGGACGTCGGGCTGTTGACCACAGCGAGCTGCAGTTGTCCGCCCCAGTCGGCGATGCGCGCGCGGGCCTCGCTCTCGGAGAGGGCGACGGACATCATGCCGCCCTGACCGGCGAGTTCACGCCGGATGACCTGGCTGCGCAGGGCGACGACGCGGGCGCCGTCCTCCAGGGTGAGGGCGCCCGCGACGCAGGCGGCGGCGATCTCGCCCTGCGAGTGCCCGACGACGGCGGCGGGCTCGACACCGTACGAACGCCAGGCTTCGGCGAGGGAGACCATCACGGCCCACAGCGCGGGCTGGACGACATCCACGTCGGTGAAGTCGGGGGCGCCTTCGTCGCCGCGGAGCACGGCGAGCAGGTCCCAGTCGACGAAGGGTTCCAGGGCGCGGGCGCAATCGCGCAGTCGCGCGGCGAACGCCGGCACGGAATCGAGGAGGTCCAGGCCCATGCCCTGCCACTGGGAGCCCTGGCCGGGGAAGACGAAGACGGTCTTGGCGGCGCCGGGCACCACAGTGCCGCGGACCACGGTGCTCGTCGCTGTCCTGTCGCCCGGGGCGGCCTCGTCACCCGCCAGTTCGTCCAGCCCGGCGAGGAGTTCAGCCCGGTCGGCGCCGATGACGGTGGCCCGGTGTTCGAAGAGCTGGCGAGTCGTCAGCAGCGCGTGCCCGGCACCGGCGGCCGAGGGCTCTTCCTCGGCGCGGAGGAAGGTGCGCAGCCGGTCCGCCTGGCCGCGCAGGGCGTCGGCGGTGCGGGCGGTCACGACGAGTGGGACGAGCGCCGGTGCCGGGGGTGTGGGGCTCGGCCGGGACAGGTTCGGTGTCCTGCTCGATGATGACGTGGGCGTTGGTGCCGCTGACGCCGAAGGAGGAGATGCCGACGCGACGCGGCGCGCCCGTCTCGGGCCACTCCCGGGCCTCGGTCAGCAGCCGTACCTCGCCCTCCGTCCAGTCGACCTGCGGCGTCGGCTCGTCCACGTGCAGCGTCCTGGGCAGGACGCCGTGCCGGATCGCCTCGACCATCTTGATGATCGCGCCCGCGCCCGCCGCCGCCTGGGTGTGCCCGATGTTCGACTTGAGCGAACCCAGCCACAGCGGCCGTCCCTCGGGCCGTTCGCGCCCGTAGGTCGCCATCAGTGACTGGGCCTCGATCGGGTCGCCGAGTTTGGTGCCGGTGCCGTGTGCCTCGACGGCGTCGATGTCGACGAGCGCCAGTCCGGCATTGGCGACGGCCTGCCGGATGACGCGCTGCTGGGAGGGTCCGTTGGGGGCGGTGAGGCCGTTGCTGGCGCCGTCCTGGTTGACGGCGGTGCCGCGGACGACGGCGAGCACGCGGTGTCCGTTGCGGCGGGCGTCGGAGAGGCGCTCGACCAGCAGCATGCCCACGCCTTCGCCCCAGCCCGTGCCGTCGGCGCTCGCGGCGAACGACTTGCAGCGGCCGTCCTTGGACAGCCCGCGCTGCCTGCTGAACTCGATGAACGTCTCCGGTGTGGCCATCACGGCGACACCGCCGGCGAGCGCCAGCGTGGACTCGCCGGAACGCAGCGACTGCACCGCCTGGTGCAGGGCGACGAGCGACGACGAGCACGCCGTGTCGACGGTGACCGACGGACCTTCGAGGCCCAGCACGTACGAGACCCGGCCGGAGGCGATCGCACCGGTGCTGCTGTTGTACGCGTAGTCGTGGTACATCATCCCGGCGAACACACCGGTCCTGCTGCCGCGCAGGCTCACCGGATCGATGCCCGCCCGCTCCAGCGCCTCCCACGACGCCTCCAGGAGCAGCCGCTGCTGCGGGTCCATCATCAGCGCCTCGTTGGGGCTGATCCCGAAGAAGCCGGGGTCGAAGTCCCCTGCCTCGTAGAGGAATCCGCCCTGGTTGACATAGGTGGTGTCGGGGCGTTGTCCGGTCGGGTCGTAGTCGCGTTCGACGTCCCAGCCGCGGTCGGCGGGGAAGGTGCCGATGGCGTCCGTGCCGTCGGCGACCAGCCGCCACAAGTCGTCCGGCGAGCCGACCCCGCCCGGGAAACGGCAGCTCATGCCGATGATCGCGATGGGCTCGTCCAGGGCCTGAGCGGTGACGGCGACCGGCGCGGTCTCGTCGACCGTGTCGGCGATCTCACCGAGCAGGTAGCGGGCCACGGACTGCGCGTTCGGGTAGTCGAAGACGAGGGTGGCGGGCAGCCGCAGGCCGGTCGCCTCGCCCAGCCGGTTGCGCAGTTCCACGGCGGCGAGCGAGTCGAACCCCAGGTCTCTGAAGGCACGTTCGGGGTCGACGGCGTCCGGCCCCGGATGTCCGAGCACGGCCGCCGCCTCGGTCCGTGCGATGAGCAGCAGCGCGTCCTCCCACTCGGTCTCGGGCAGCCCCGCGAGCCGGGTGCGCAGGGTGTCCGCGCCCGCTTGCGCTTTGCCGGCCGCCCGTCGGGTGACGGGCACGAGTCCGCGCAGCAGGTCGGGCACGTCGGTCCCGGCCAGGGCGCGGGTGTCGAGGTGGATCGGCGCCAGTGCCGGACGGCCGTCGGCGATGGCCGCATCCAGCAGCGCCAACCCGTCCTGCGATGCCAGCGGCAGCACACCACCCTGGCTCATCCGCGAACGGTCGGTGTCCCCGAGCGTCGCCGCCATTCCGCTGGTCTGTTCCCACAGGCCCCAGGCCAGCGATGTCGCCTTCAGGCCGAGGCTGTGGCGATACGACGCGAGGGCGTCCAAGTAGGCGTTGGCCGCCGCATAGTTGGCCTGCCCCGGAGAACCGAGGATTCCCGCCGCGGACGAGAACAGCACGAACGCCGACAGGTCCATCCCCGCCGTCAGCTCATGCAGATACCGGGCCGCATCCGCCTTCGGAGCAAACACCCCGTCCAACCGCTCCGGCGTCAACGACGACACAACACCGTCGTCCAGCACACCCGCCGTATGAACCACCGCAGTCAGGAAGCGGTTTTCCAGCACCGCCGAGAGTGCCGAACGGTCCGCCACGTCACACGCCACAATCTCAACCGCAGCACCCAACTCCGCCAGTTCGGCGACGAGTTCGGCTGCGCCGGGGGCGTCCGGCCCCCGACGAGAGACCAGCAGCAGCTCCCGCACACCGTGCTCGGCCACCAGATACCGGGCCACCAACGCACCCAGACCACCCGTACCACCCGTGATCAGCACCGGACCCACGCCGTACGACGGCCGCACATCCACGTCCACCCCGGCACGCACCAGCCGAGCCCCGTGCACCACACCGGCCCGCACCGCCACCTGCGACTCACCCGAACCCAGCACCAGCGGCAGCTCCTCCAACCCGGCATCCGCCAGAACGATCCGGCCCGGCTCCTCCGACTGCGCCGACCGCACCAACCCCCACACCCCACCAGCAGCCACATCCACCACCGGCTCACCACCCACACTCACCGCACCCTCGGTCAACACCACCAACCGAGACCCCACAAACCGCTCCCCCACCAAAAACTCCTGCACCACACCCAAAACCCGATGCAGACCCCCCTGCAGTTCCCCGGACCCACAGCGCAGCACCACCGTCGGCGGCACCACCTCACCGAACCCGCCCCACTCCGCCCACTCCGCATCAACCACCGGAACCACCGGAACCACCGGCCACTCCACCCCGAACAGCCACTCCCCCGCACCCGAGCCCCGCGCCGCAGCCAACTGCTCCGCGGAAACCTCCCGCACCACCAACGAACCCACCGACACCACCGGCCGGCCCACACCATCCACAGCCGTCAGCACCACACCATCGGCAACCCGCGCAAGCCGCACCCGCAACACCGAGGCACCAGAAGCCCACAACGTCACGTCCGACCAGGAAAACGGCAGCAACGTCCGACCGTCCCCCTCCACAGCACCGAGCGACATCGCATGCAGAGCAGCGTCCAGAAGCGCCGGATGCAGACCGAAACGACCCGCCTCACCCGCCGCCTGCTCGGGCAGGGCGACCTCGGCGAACACCTCACCGTCGCGCCGCCAGGCCGCCCGCAACCCCCGAAACACCGGCCCGTAGCCGAGTCCGACCCCCGCCAACTCCTCGTAGAAACCCCCCAGTTCCACCGGCTCCGCACCAACCGGCGGCCAGACGGCCAGGTCGTAGGACGGGGAGTCGGCGGCTGCCGCCAGCGTGCCGGTCGCATGGGTCGTCCACTCCGCGTCCGGTCCTGCGAGGTGCGGACGGCTGTAGACCGTCACCGGGCGGCGGCCCCTGTGATCCGGTGCCGCGACGACGACCTGGATCTGGATCTGGGAGTCCTCAGGCACCACCAACGGAACGGACAGCGTCAGCTCCTCGACCGCCGGGCACCCGACCTCGTCCCCCGCCCGGACCGCCAACTCCACGAAACCGGTCCCCGGGAACAGCACACTGCCGCCCACGACATGATCCGCAAGCCAGGGCTGAGCAGCAGTCGACAGGCGCCCGGTCAGCACGACGGTGTCGCTGCCCGCCGGACCGACCACCGCCCCCAGCAGCGGATGACCCACCGCATGCAGACCGGCCGAGGCCACATCGGCGACCTGCTCCGAGGTCTCCAGCCAGTACCGCTGGTGCTGGAAGGCATAGGTCGGCAGGTCCACCCGGCGGGCCCCGGACGGTGCGAAGAACGCCGCCCAGTCGACCTCGACACCCCGCGCCCAGATCCGGCCCAGAGCATCGATCAGCGTCCTGGCCTCGTCACGGTCCTTGCGCAGCACCGGAACGCACCCGGTCTCCGGGGCCATCGCCGACAGCACACCGTCCGGACCCAGCTCCACGAACGCATCGACACCCTGGTCCCGCAGATAGCTCACACTGTCCGCGAACCGCACCGCCTCGCGGACATGCCGCACCCAGTACGCCGCATCCGGAACCACCGGCCCACCCGTCACGTTCGACACCAACGGGATCACCGGACTGCCATACGTCAGCCCGCCCGCCACGGCGGCGAACTCGTCCAGCATCGGCTCCATCAACGGCGAATGGAACGCATGACTGACCGCCAACCGCTTCGTCCGACGGCCGGCGAAACGGGCCACCAAACGGTCCACATCCGCCTCAGCACCCGAAACCACCACCGCACGCGGCCCGTTCACCGCCGCAACCGACACCTGTCCGTCCAGCAACGGAACGACCTCGTCCTCGGTGGCCTCCACCGCCACCATCACACCGCCCGCCGCAAGCTCCTGCATCAACCGGCCCCGCGCCGCGACCAGTTGGGCCGCATCCGCCAGTGACAACACCCCGGCCACATGCGCCGCCGCCAGCTCACCCACCGAATGACCGGCCACGTAATCGGGTGTGACACCCCACGACTCCAGCAGCCGGAACAGCGCCACCTCGACGGCGAACAACGCCGGCTGCGCAAACTCCGTACGATCGAGAACCGCCTGGTCCCCGCCCCACATCACCTCACGCAGCGAGGCATCGACCAGCCCGTCGAAGCAGTCGAACACCTCGTCCAAGACCCGGGCGAACACCGGGAACGACGCGTACAGCTCCAGGCCCATGTTCAGGCGTTGGGCACCCTGACCGGTGAACAGGAATGCCGTCGTCCGGTCCGTGGCGGCGATGCCCTCGTGGTCCGACAGCGCCTCCAGGCCCCGTACCAGTTCGTCCCGGTCCGACCCGACGATCACCGCGCGCCGTTCCAGCCCGGCCCGCCCGGCGCCGAGGGACAACGCCAGGTCCGTGAGCGGGACTTCGGGGCTCTTGGCCAGGAAGGCGACGAGGCGGGCGATCTGTTCGCGCAGGGCCTGCCCGGTGCGGCCCGACACCACCCACGGCACCATCGGCAGCGGGGTGAGGTCCTCCGGCTCGGCCGGCTGTTCCGGCGCCTGCTCCACGATCACGTGCGCATTCGTGCCGCTCACGCCGAACGAGGAGATCCCGGCCCGGCGCGGGCGGTCCGCCACGGGCCACTCACGCGCCTGCGTCAGCAGCCGTACATCGCCCTCGGTCCAGTCGACCTGCGGCGTCGGCTCGTCCACATGCAGCGTCCTGGGCAGGACGCCGTGCCGCATCGCCTCGACCATCTTGATGATCCCCGCCACACCGGCAGCCGCCTGGGTGTGCCCGATGTTCGACTTCAGCGAACCCAGCCACAACGGCTGTTCCTCCGCACGCCCCTGCCCGTACGTCGCCAAAAGCGCCTGCGCCTCGATCGGATCACCCAGCCTGGTGCCCGTGCCGTGCGCCTCCACCGCGTCGACGTCCGCCGCCGACAGACCCGCGTCCGCCAACGCCTGCCGGATCACCCGCTGCTGCGCCGGACCATTCGGAGCGGTGAGGCCGTTGCTCGCACCGTCCTGATTGACCGCCGAACCACGGACGACCGCCAGCACCCTGTGCCCCAGCCGCTGGGCGTCCGACAACCGCTCCACCAGCAGCATGCCGACACCCTCACTCCAGCCCGTGCCGTCGGCGGAGGCGGCGAAGGACTTGCAGCGGCCGTCGGGGGCCAGGCCGTTCTGACGGCTGAAGGCGACGAAGGCGGCCGGCGTGGACATCACCATGACGCCGCCGGCCAGGGCCATGGAGCACTCACCCTGCCGCAGCGCCTGCGCGGCGAGGTGGAGCGCGACCAGCGAGGACGAGCACGCCGTGTCCACCGTCACCGCCGGACCCTCAAGGCCCAGGCTGTACGCCACCCGGCCAGAGAGAACGGCGGGTGACACGGCCGTGGACATGAAGGCCTCGGCGGCCTCGGGGGCGCGCAGGAGCAGGTCGCCGTAGTCCTGGATGCCCGAGCCCACGAAGACGCCGACGTCCCGGCCGCGCAGGGAGTGCGGGTCGACACCGGCGCGTTCCATGGCTTCCCAGGACGCTTCCAGGACGAGCCGTTGCTGGGGATCCGTGGCGATCGCCTCGCGCGGAGAGATCTCGAAGAAGTCCGCGTCGAAGTCCGCGGCGCCATCGATGAAACCGCCCTCATGGACATAACTTGTGCCGTGCGGGCCGTCGTTCCCAGCGAGTTTCGCGAGGTCCCAGCCGCGGTCGGCCGGGAATTCCCCGATGCCGTCCCGGCCCTCGGCCACCAGCCGCCACAGGTCGTCGGGCGAGCCGACGCCACCGGGGTAGCGGCAGCTCATCCCCACGATGGCGACCGGTTCACGGTCGGCGGTCTGCGCCTCCTGCAGTCGCTGCCGCGTCTGGTGCAGATCGGCGGTGACCCGCTTGAGGTATTCGAGGAGCTTCTCGTCGTTCGCCATCAGATCCTCACAACATTCCAGGCGCGCCGTGTCAGGCCGGGCCGAGTTCTTTGTCGATGAAGGCGAGCACGTCTTCTGCGGACGCGGACTCCAGGCGCTGTTGCACGTAGTCGTCGCGGTCCGTCGCACCGACGGTCTCGGTGACCCTGGCCAGCAGCGACTGCAGTCGCGCCGTCAAGCGGTGGGTGGTGATCTCCCGCGGGTCGAGGGAGGCCGCCAGCATCTCCAGCCGGTCGAGCGTTTCGGGCAGGGAAGGGGCAGGGGCCCCTGGGTCCGACCCGGGCGCGATCCTCAGTCGCTCGCGCAGATGGTCCGCGAGGGCGGCCGGGGTCGCGTGATCGAAGACCACGGTGGCCGGCAGCCGTTGACCGACGGCACCACCGAGGCGGGTGCGCAGTTCGACCGCGGCGACCGAGTCGAATCCGAGATCCTGGAAGTTGCGCCTCGGGTCGACGTCCGACGGCCCGTCATGGCCGAGTGTCTCTGCGGTGTGGGTGCGCACCAGGTCGAGCAGGACGCGGCCCTGTTCGACCGGCGGCAACGCGGCCAGTCTCGCGTTGAGTTCTGATTCGTCCGCTCCGTCCGAATGGTGCTCGGAAGCCTCGTCGAGAGCCTCGCGCACCTCGGGGAGCGCATCGAGCAGCGGACGTGGCCCGGCGAGCGTGTAGGCGGGAGCGAAGCGGGACCAGTCGAAGTCCGCGACGACCAGGTGGCTCTCGTCGTGCTCCACGGCCTGCCGGAGGGCCGTGACGGCGACCGCAGGGTCCATGGCGGGGGCGCCGGTGCGGCGCATGAACGCCCGGATCTCCTCGTCGACCATTCCGGTGTCCAGGGGGCCCCAGGCGATCGATGTCGCGGTGAGTCCCCGGGCGAGGCGCCGATGCGCGAGCGCGTCGAGGAAGGCGTTGGCGCTGCCGTAGGCGGGCTGTCCGGCACTGCCCCAGACCGCGGCGCCCGACGAGAACAGGACGAAGGCGTCCAGCTCATGGTCCGCCAGGAGTTCGTCCAGGTGCAGGGCACCGCCGCACTTCGCGGCGCCGACCTCGGCGAACTCGTCGAGGCAGGTCTTCGGCAGGGGTGTGTCGAGCTGGGCGACTCCGGCCGCGTGCACGACGGCTGTCAGTGGCTGGTCGCTGGGAACGGAGTCGAGGAGCCGACGCAGCGCCTCTCTGTCCGAGACGTCGCACGCGGCAACGGTGACCCGGGCGCCGAGCGCGGTCAGTTCGGCGGTCAGCTCGTCGGCGCCCGGTGCCGCTGGGCCACGCCGGCTGGTGAGCAGGAGGTGCCCGGCGCCGTTCGCGGCCAGCATCCGTGCCACCCGCGCGCCGACTCCACCGGTGCCGCCGGTGATCAGGGTGGTGCCGTCCGGCCGCCAGGTGCGGGTGGCGGGCGCGCCCGAGAGGGGTGCGCGGACCAGCCGCTGCGCATGGACGTGTCCGGCACGGACGGCGACCCGGTCCTCGTCGGTGTGCGTCGTGAGGACGATGTGCAGCGCCTCCAGATCGGGTGCGCCCAAGGTGCCGGGTACGTCGATCATGCCGCCCCAGAACGCGGGGTGGTCCAGGGCCAGCGCCGCGGCCGCACCCCACACCGCTGTCTGGAACGTGCTGGTCAGCTCCGTGGCGTCGCTCACGGCGACCGCCCCGGAGGTGAGGCACCACAGCCGCATGTCGAACTCGGCCTCGTGGAGGGCCTGGACGAGTGTCACCGTGGCGGCGACTCCGTAGGAGAGATGGGGGTGGTTCCGGTGAGGGCGGTCGTCGAGGGCGAGCAGGGACAGGACGCCGACAGGTGTGCCGGCGGCCGACCGCCGGGCCCGGTCGAGTTCACGGGCGAGTTCCGGTCCGCTGATGCCCTCCGGAACGGCGAGCGGTACGAACCGGGTGCCGTACCGATCGAGTCCTTCGGTGATCGCCCGGGCCCATGGTCCGGACTCCGTCCCGGCGGGGACGACGAGCAGCCAGGTGCCGTTGCGTGCTGGGTCCCCGTCTGCCGGGAGCGGCGCTGGGGTCCAGGTCAGCCGGTAACGCCAGGAGTCGATCAGACCACGTTCGGCAGCCGTCCGATGCCACTGTGACAGCGCGGGCAGGACCTCACCGAGCGCCGTGGGACCGACATCCAGCTGCCGGCTGAGAACGGCCAGGTCCTCACTGTCCACCGCCGACCAGAACTCCGCGAGCGCCGGGTCTGCGCCATGTTCTTCCGGTACGGCGGTCTCGGCCACGGCCCAGAAGTGCTTGTGCTGGAAGGCGTAGGTGGGCAGGTCCACCCGGCGAGCCCCGTACGGTGCGAAGAACGCCGCCCAGTCCACCTCCACACCCCGCGCCCAGATCCGGCCCAGAGCGGTGACCACTGTCCTGGCCTCGTCACGGTCCTTGCGCAGCACCGGAACACACCCGGTCTCCGGAGCCATCGCCGACAGCACACCGTCCGGACCCAACTCCAGGAAAGTCCCCACCCCCTGGGACTCCAGCCAGCCGATACCGTCCGCGAACCGCACCGCCTCACGCACATGCCGCACCCAGTACGCCGCATCCGGAACCACCGGCCCACCCGTCACGTTCGACACCAACGGGATCACCGGACTGTCGTATGCCAACTCCCCCGCCACGGCGGCGAACTCGTCCAGCATCGGCTCCATCAACGGCGAATGGAACGCATGACTGACCGCCAACCGCTTCGTCCGACGGTCGGTGAAATGCCCCACCACCCGCTCGACGTCCGCCTCAGCACCGGAAACCACCACCGCACGCGGCCCGTTCACCGCCGCAACCGACACCCGGCCCTGCAACAACGGAACGACCTCGTCCTCGGCGGCCTCCACCGCCACCATCACACCGCCCGCCGCAAGCCCCTGCATCAACCGGCCCCGCGCCGCCACCAGTTGGGCAGCATCCGCCAGTGACAACACCCCGGCCACATACGCCGCCGCCAGCTCACCCACCGAATGACCCGCCACATAATCGGGTGTGACACCCCACGACTCCAACAACCGGAACAACGCCACCTCAACAGCGAACAACGCCGGCTGCGCAAACTCCGTACGATCGAGAACCGCCTGGTCCCCGCCCCACATCACCTCACGCAACGACCCGTCGACCAGCCCGTCGAAGCAGCCGAACACCTCGTCCAAGACCCGCGCGAACACCGGGAACGACGCGTACAACTCCCGGCCCATCCCCAGGCGTTGGGCACCCTGCCCCGTGAACAGGAACGCCGTCGGCCCCTCGTCGGCCCGCGCTCCCTCCACCGTGCCCAGGCGTTGCAACAACTCCTCACGCCCCGAACCCACCACCACTGCCCGGTACTCCAACGCCGCCCGCGACACTCCGAGTGACAACCCCGCGTCCACAGCGGACAGTCCAGGCCGCTCCGTCACGAACTCCGACAGCCGCGCCGCCTGCGCCCGTACCGCCCCCGCGCTACGACCCGACACCACCCACGGCACCACCGGCGGAACCTCGGCCCGCGCCTCCGGCTCCGCCATCACCGGTTCCGGTGCCTGTTCCACGATCACGTGCGCGTTCGTGCCGCTCACGCCGAAGGACGACACACCCGCCCGGCGGGGACGCCCCACCTCCGGCCAGGGCTGTGCCTCCGTCAGGAGCCGCACCGCACCTGCTGACCAGTCCACCTCGGGCGTCGGCTCATCCACGTGCAGGGTTTGCGGCAGCACCCCGTGCCGCATCGCCTCGACCATCTTGATGATCCCCGCGACACCGGCAGCCGCCTGGGCGTGCCCGATGTTCGACTTCAGCGAACCCAGCCACAACGGCTGTTCCTCCGCACGCCCCTGCCCGTACGTCGCCAAAAGCGCCTGCGCCTCGATCGGATCACCCAGCCTGGTGCCCGTGCCGTGCGCCTCCACCGCGTCCACGTCCGCAACCGACAGACCCGCGCTCACGAGTGCCTGTTCGATCACCCGCTCCTGGGCCGGTCCGTTGGGGGCGCTCAGGCCGTTGCTCGCGCCGTCCTGGTTGACGGCCGTGCCGCGGACGACCGCCAGCACCTTGTGCCCCAGCCGCTGGGCGTCCGACAACCGCTCCACGAGCAGCCAGCCCGCGCCCTCGCTCCACCCCGTGCCGTCCGCGGCGGCCGAGAACGCCTTGCAGCGGCCGTCCGGAGACAGGCCGTTCTGGCTGCTGAAGCCGATAAAGGCCTCGGGGGTGGCCATGATGTTGACGCCGCCGGCCAAGGCGAGGGAGCAGTCGCCGGACCGCAGCGCCTGCGCGGCGAGGTGGAGCGCGACCAGCGAGGACGAGCACGCCGTGTCCACCGTCACCGCCGGACCCTCAAGACCCAGGCTGTACGCGAGCCGGCCCGAGGCGATCGCGCCCGTGCTGCTGTTGTACGCGTAGTCGTGGTAGACCATGCCCGCGAACACACAGGTCCTGCTGCCCTTGAGGGTGTGCGGGTCGATGCCGGCGCTCTCCAGTGCCTCCCAGGCCAGCTCCAGCATCAGGCGCTGTTGAGGATCCATCTCCCTGGCCTCGCGGGGGCCGATCTTGAAGAAGTCGGCGTCGAACTCTCCCGCGTCGTGCAGGAATCCGCCGTGGCGGGTGTAGCTCTTGCCCTGTTTGCCGGGCTCGGGGTCGTAGATCCCGGCGATGTCCCAGCCGCGGTTGACGGGGAAGCCGCTGATGGCGTCCCGTCCCGTGGCCACGAGGTCCCAGAGTTCCGCGGGCGAGGTGACGTCACCTGGCAGCCGGCAGCTCATCCCCACGATCGCGATCGGCTCCCGGTCCCGCTCCTGCAGGTCCCGCAGCTGTGTCCGGGTCTGCTGGAGCTGCGCCGTGGCGCGCTTGAGATAGTCGCGAAGCTTTTCGTCGTTCACCACCAACAACACCCATCACTCGCACGGCGGACTGCGGATTCGGCCTGCGGAAGGACACAGGGGAACGCGCACGGGGTCCGGTCGGGGACCCGGTGCGCCGTCTGTCCTTCGGACCGGGCCTGCCGGGGAGCCGGCGCTTCGGCTCCCCGGCCCGGGATCACGCGGCGCGGGCCGCGGCCATGACCTTGTCGACCGCGGCGACGGTGCGGTCGATGTTCTCCTGCGCGGAGAGCTTGCGCAGGTCGTTGGACATGATCTCGGCCGCGATCGGCGTGTCGACGCCCTTGGCGTCCAGCGTGCGCAGCAGCGTCACCAGGTCGAAGTCGCCCTCGCCGGGGAGCAGGTTGTAGTTGAGGCAGTCCTCCATTCGGGAGATCTGCGGCTCCGTGGTGGCGTCCCTCAGCTCCACGCCGAAGATGTGCTCGGCGGGCAGCTTCTCCAGGGCGGTGTACGGGTCGGGGTCGCGGAAGAAGTGCCAGCCGTCCACGACGAACCCGGCGTTCTCGCGGCCGGAGGCGAGGATGAGGTCGACGGCGGCGGCGTAGTCGAAGCCGGGGTTGACCGACTGCGGCTCGAGGGCGATGCGGATGCCGTGGTCGGCCGCGCGGTCGAGGATGCCGTTGAAGCGCTCGACGAGCACCTCCTGCGGCGGGAACTCGGTCGGCGTCATGATGACCGTCTTGACCTGCTTGATGTCGAACTGGTCGGCCAGGTCGTAGAGGTGGTCCTCCATCTGACGGGCCATGCGGCCGTAGTCGCCGCCGAAGTGCCAGCCGTAGAGGATCTGGAGTTCGCCGATGGTCACGCCGTGGTCGGCGAGAATTCCACGCAGCTGGTCCACGGTGTGGGTCTTGAGCAGCGTGTCGAATTCGTCGCCGTCGAATCCTATGCCCGTGACGCCGTCCGTCGCGGCGGCTGCGACACGCTCTTCGAAGGAATAGCGCGGCGGCTCACCGAAAGGGCCACCAAGCAGGTGGAGATATGGCAGAAAAACGCCCTGCTGGTCCAGCAAGCTCATCAGTTGGCTCCATTCGTTCACTGTTTCCGCGGTCCGTTTCCAGTCGACCTCCATTCAAGGTGCGCACACCCGGAAGCACCACAGCGCTTCCCCCCTCAAAGCGTCGCCGCACCCCCTACTTAGGCTTTCAACCCCACGGTGAACTCTGCCTTTTGATGCCTGTGGCGCGTACGATCCAAGCACTTCGCCACTCCCGCAGGAAAGGCAACGGAATGAATACGCTCACATCGGAACGTGTCCGCACCACGCTCGACAAACTGTATGCGGACGAGGAGGTGCAGGATGAGCCGGTCATCGCTGCGCTGGTCGCGAAGAATCGCCCGCTGGGTGATTTCACGCACCAGGAGCAGACGGACATGCTGGCCGAGGCCTACATCTCGATTCCCCGCGAGGCCGGTGAACTGATCTATCTTCTGGCAAGGAACCGGCAGGCGAAGAACATCGTCGAATTCGGCACGTCCTTCGGGATATCGACGGTGTTTCTCGCGGCGGCGGCGCGGGACAGCGGCGGCTCGGTGATCACCACCGAGTGGCACGAGAAGAAGGCGGAGGTCGCGGAGGGGAACATCGCCGACGCCGGCCTGAGCGACATCGTCGAGGTACGGACCGGGGACGCCCTGGAGTCCCTCAAGGAGCTGCCCGGCCCGGTGGACCTCGTGTTCCTCGACGGGTGGAAGGACCTGTACCTGCCGGTGCTCGAACTGCTCGAGCCCTCCCTCTCCCCCGGCGCCCTGGTGATCGCCGACGACATGGGGACGCTGCCGGAGCAGCCGTACTTCGATCTGGTCCGCTCCAGTGGCCGCTACCAGTCGGTGCACGTCCCGATGGGTGACGGCCTCGAGGTGTCGGTACTGGTCGCGGACTGACCGGCCGCCGCACGCAGGCCGGACGTCCCTCGCGGGCACCGCCCCGGTCGGCGGTGCCCGCGACGTATGTCCGGCCCGGTCAGGAGATCTCCGCCGCCTCCATGCGGAACTCGACGGGCAGTTGCTCCCGGCTGGTGATGTTCAGCTTCCGGTAGACCCGGGTCAGGTGCTGTTCCACCGTGCTGACGGTGACGAAGATCTTTGTGGCGATCTCCCGGTTGGAGTGCCCCGCGGCGGCCAGCATCGCCACCCGGCGCTCGGAATCGCTGAGTGCCGCGAACTGCCCCTCCCCCATGGGCCGTTTGTGCTTCTCGGGCCGGCCGGCGGAGTGGTAGGGCGTGAGGACCTGGACGAGTCCTTCGGCGTGGCAGCTGTCGGCGAGACGGCGAGCGCGGCGGGCGACGGTCCGGGCGTCGGCCTTGTTGCCCAACGACTGGAAGGTTTCACTCAGGTCGGCCAGGGCCCGGGCGCTTTCCAGACGGTCGTGTCCGGCCTGCAGCGCCTTGAGGGCGTCGCCGAGGATACCGGGCCGCTCACCGACGTCCCGTACGGCGGCCAGACAGCGCAGCACGATGCCCCGGCTGCGCGGCAGACCGGCGCCCAGCCTGCTCATTTGCTCCTCGACGAGCTGGGCGGCGTGATGGCGCTTGCCCAGGGCGAGCCACACCTCGGCGGCGCCGACCCGCCAGGGGGCGACGGAGGGGGAGTCCATGTTCCACTGGATCATGCGCTCCCCGCAGGCCATGAAGTCCGCAAGCGCCGCGTGCGGCCGGTCCATGGCCTGGTGGTGGCGGCCACGGGCGAAGAGGTAGTGGAGTCCGGCTCTGGTCTCCAGGACCTGCTGGCGGATGGGGCGGCTCAGGCACTCGGCCGCCGCCTCGTGGTTGCCTGCGGCGGTGTGGCCCTCGACCAGCATGGCCAGCAGCAGCGCCGAGCGGATGCTGCGTTCGTTGTCCGGCACGAACTTCAGAGCCTGCTGGGACTGTTCCAGCGCGATGTCGATCTGGCCGCGGCGCAGCGCGACCAGCGCGCGGAGCGCACCGAACAGGGCGTTCCAGGCGATGCCGTCGGCTCCGTGCAGTTCGCTCTGCAGCCGGTCGCACCAATCGGCGGCGGTGTCGAGCATGTCGGCGTAGACGAGCGAGAAGATCGCGGTGGCCGCGACCTCCAGCGAGCCCTGCGCCACCGTGCTGTCCTGCAGCACCTGTTCGGCGAGTGCGACGGTGTGCTCGCCGCCCGACTGGGTGACGACGGTGGACAGGCTCTGCACCGCGCGTAGCGAGGGCGGGGCGATCACCGGGGCGGTGGCGGCGCTACGGGCGGCTTCCGGCAGTAGCGCCTCCAGCCTGGTCAGCAGTCCCGGGTATCCGGCGGCGACCAGATGCCGGAGCTGGCGCCATTCCGTGCCGAGGCTGAATCCGTCGTCCCGGGCGGCCACCTCGGCGACGACGTCGAGCGCGTCGTCGAACTGCAGGTGCCACAGGAGCCCTTCGGCCAGCTTCAGGGCCTCCCGCTGCCCCACCTTCCCGGCGAGTGCGGGTGCCTTGAGCGCAAGGTGGCGGGGGCCGGAGGAGACCGGTTCCACCAGACGGTAGAGGGCCGCCACGCGCGCCTTGGTGGCATAGCGCCGGTCCTCGTCGGGGCAGCAGTCGACAGCGAAGTTGAGGTACTGGATGGCCGCGGAGATCTCCCCGTCGGCCAGCGCGTCCTGGGCTGCGCTGCACAGCACCGGCAGGACCCACTCGCGGGGCAGCGGCCCCGCGGCGGACAGCTGACTGATCACCGACCGGGACGGCTCGCCCTCCTCGTACAGCAGTTGGGCGGCGCGGTAACGCAGGTCGATGGCCTCGTCGGCGGGGATCTCCGCGATGACGGCGCTCTGGGTCTCCGGATGGCGGAACCCGCCTTCGGCGAGCACGCCGACCTCGACCAGGCGCTGTACGGTCCCCGCGGTGACTCCGGTGCCGAGTTCGGTCAGACGGCTGATGAGGCCGGTGTCGGGGGCCCGGTCCAGGATCGCGATCGCCCGGGCGACCCGGGTGGCGACGGGGCCCATCCGGTGCAGGCAGACCAGGACGGCCTGGCGGAAGGCGTCCACGCCCGAGGGTTCCCTGGACATCGGCAGGGTCTCCTCCAGCAGGGCGCAGGTCAGCAGCGGATTGCCGCCGCCGAGGTCGAGGCAGCGCCGCGCGAGGGTGTCGGCCTCGGCGGCGGACAGCCGGCTGCCGGTCATCCGCAGGATGTCTCGGTAAGTCAGCGGGCCGACCTGGATGCGCTGTACCCGAGGCCGGTAGATGAGGTCCTCCAGGATGCGTCGCGGTGGCGCCGCGAGCTGCGGCTCCCAGGTGAGCACCAGGGCGAACGGGATGCTCTGGACGCCGTACGCCAGCTGTTGCAGACAGCGCAGCGACTCGTCGTCGATGTACTGCGCGTCATCGATGGCGATCAGTACGGGACCGGCCGCGTTGAGATCGGCGACCGCCCGGTGGGTCTCCCGTGCGACGCGCAGCGGTCCGCGTGCCGGCCCGGCGGTGTCGACACCGAGTCCGGTGAACAGCTTGCCGAGTGCGGCGTACGGCAGGTCCTGTTCGTCCGGGGAGCCCGTGGCGCCCAGGACGGTGGTACCCGCTGCCGTGGCCCGTTCGACGATCTTCTGCAGCAGGGCGCTCTTCCCCATGGTCGCCGGGCCGCATATGACCGTGAAGCCGTTGGTTCCGGCGGCGACTTCGTCGAGCAGGGGATCCAACCCCGGCCCGTCGAGCGGCTCGTCTATGTGCGTGTACTGCTCCAACAACACCAACACACCCTCCGGATCCTGATTCCGCACTGTGCGGAACTCCCGTGCACGCATGACTGGATCGAGATGCATGTCCTTCGGGTGAACTGGACCGGGTTCCCCGAGATCCCTCCGTCCAGAACGCTACGACCGGTCTTTCCGACGGGCCAACCCCTGCCCGTACCCCAGCCGCCCCTAGGGGCGGCCGGGTGCAAGGGGTGAATACCGGCCACGCCACCGGACTCCTGCCGTCGTGGACCGCGGCCGACCTGGCGTGCGAACGGTTCTCAAGCCGTCTCCAAGCCAATAGGGGTCTCATGGTGGTGCCCCCCAGTCGGGGGCGGCACCACCCCGGACAGCACGCGAACCCGCGCATCGGCCGCGAAGGGAGTGCCGAGAGCCTTGCTGGCTGAACGAGCTGACACGTTGGAGCACCTGCAGGCTCTCCTGCTGGGGGCCACCGGGACGACGTCCCCACGCGCCCTGATCAGCGGACCCACCGCCATGGGCAAGACGTCCCTGCTGCACGCCCTGGCCCGGCGGGCGACGTCCTCGGGCCGTGTCGTCCTGCTGGCGGCGAGTACCCCGGCGGAGCAGGACGTGCCGTACGCGACGGTGCACAAGCTCCTGAAGTCCCGGTCCGTCGCCACGAGTCGGCGTCCGGTGCACCGGAGCTCCGCGGACGAGGCCGCGCAGGTGGCCGGTGACGCGCGGCGCACCGTCGCCGAGCTGGCCGGCCGCGGCCCCGTGCTGGTCGCGGTCGACGACCTCCAGTACACCGACACCGAGTCGCTGCGCTGGCTGCGGCAGCTGGTCCAGGAGGTGGCGCCGGGAGGGCTGGCACTGGCCGTCACCCTGGATCCGCAGCTCGACCGGCCGCCGTCCGGCGTGCTCCAGGACCTGCTGTACCACCCGCAGGTGCGGCGCGTGCATCTTGGGCCGCTCGGACCGCGCGGGGTACGGCAGTTGGTGCGTGAGCGGCTCGGGCCTGTTGCGGCGGACCGGCTCGCACTGCCGCTGCACGCGTGGACGGGCGGCAATCCCCTGCTGGTCCGGACCCTTCTCACCGACCACGCGGACGGCCGTCCCCAGCCGGCGGAGCGGACGGCGGGCGCCGCGTTCCGGCAGGCCGTGCTGGTGTGCCTGCACCGGTTGGGCGAGCCGGCCGTCCGGGTGGCGCGAGGCGTGGCCGTCCTGGAGGAGTCGGCCGACGTCCATCTGGTGGGCCGGCTGACCGGCATCGGCTCCGACCTGGCCCGGCGTGCCGTCGAGAAGCTCTCGGAAACCGGGATCCTGGACGGCACACGGTTCAGACACCCCGACGGCGGGGCGGTGGTGCTGGAGGCGGTCCCGGCGGGCGAAGCCGTTCGGCTGCGGGACCGGGCGGCCCGGCTGCTGCTCGACGACGGGGCCCCTTCGGAGGTCATCGCCCGGCAGCTGCTCGGGGCCGGCCCCGCCCCGGGGGACTGGACGGTGCCCGTCCTGCAGGACGCGGCTTTCCACGCCCTCACCGACGACCGGCCCGACTGCGCGATCGGCTATCTCAAGCGGGCCCTGGAGTGCGCGACCGACGACGGTGAACGCCACCTGATCAAGGCGAGATTGGCGTCCGTTCACTGGCTGCTTGCCCCTGGATCGGCGCGGGACCGTTTCTTCGCCCTGAAGGCGCCGATCCTGGAGGGGAGACTGGGCCGGGCACAGGCCCAGGTGGTCGCCGAGTCCCTGCTGTGGCAGTTCCAGTTCCACGACGCCGTCGAGGTGCTGGGCAAGCTGGCCGCCGACCGGGGCGACGCCACCCAGGCGGCCTGCGACGCGACTCTCATCCGCTCCCTCGTCGGCAACAACTTCCCCGGGCTGCTCCCCCGCATCGAGGAGTTCGCGACGCCGCCCACCAGCACCGGCGTGCCCGAGCCACCCGTGATCGCCACCCCCGAACTCCGCTCCGCACAGGCCCTGTCCGCCGTTCTCGGCCAGCGTGCCGACGAGCACACCGTCGCCCAGGCCCAGCAGGTGCTGCAGGACGTGAGCTTCTACCACAGCTCCTGCCGCGCCGTGACCTCTTCGGTGCTGAGCCTCGTCTACTCGGACCTGCTGGAGGATGCGGCGCACTGGTGCCGGCGTTTCCTGACCGAGGCGGACCGGCACCGTCTCGCGGCCTGGCAGGGCATCATCGGCAGCCTGGCCGCGCTCACCGAGCTGCGCCGTGGCCGGCTCGACGACGCCGCCACGTCCGCCGAGCGGGCCATGGACCTGCTCCGCGGAGAGACCTGGAACGAGAACTATGCGCTGGCGCTGGCCACCCGCGTCGAGGCCATGACGGCCATGGGCCGGTACCGGGCCGCGGCCGGGCTGCTGCCCCCGGCCGTGCCCCCGGGGCTCTTCGAGACCCGGGTCGGCCTGCACTACCTGCACGCGCGTGGCCGCCACCATCTGGCCGCCGATCGCTGCCATGCCGCCCTCGCCGACTTCTCGGCCTGCGGGGAGCTGATGGTGAAGTGGCACATCGACAACGCGGCACTGGTCCCCTGGCGGGCCGGTGCGGCCGAGGCCTGGCTGCGGATCGGAGAGCGCGGACGCGCGGCGGCGGTGCTGCACGAGCAGCGGCTGCCGCACACCGGGGGGCGCCACCGCACCCGGGGGATCGTTCTGCGGTCGCTGGCCGCCACCCGCACGGTCCGGGAGCGGCCCGCTCTGCTCGAGGAGGCGCTGCGGCTGCTGGAACGCGGTGGCGACCTCTACCACAGCGCCTGCGCCCTGGCCGAACTGAGCGAGGCCTATCAGTCGGTGGGCGACACCGTGCGGGCCCGCGCCGCCGCCCGCCGGGCGCGGCTGGCCGCCCAGGAGTGCCGGGCCGGCGAGGTGCTGCCACTGCTCTCCCCCGTGCCGCCTCTCAAGGAGCAGCGGACGCATCCGGACGACGACAGACTGGCCACGCTGAGCGAGTCGGAACGGCGCGTAGCCGTTCTGGCCGCCCAGGGGTTCACCAACCGTGAGGTGGCAGCCCGGCTGTACATCACGGTCAGCACGGTCGAACAGCACCTCACCCGGATCTACCGCAAGATGCAGATCCGAAACCGGGAGGAGCTGCCCATCGAACTGCGTCTCGCCGGTGACGTCGGCGAGGCCATATGAGCGCTTCGGCGCGGAAAAGGGACAGCATGCCCGCAACGTCCACGGAACTCGGCCCCTGGCTGCGCAGGTTCCATCCAGCGCCCGCAGCGCGTACCCGGCTCGTCTGCCTGCCGTACGCGGGCGGTTCGGCCTCCTACTACTTCCCCGTCTCCCGAGCGCTCGCGCCGTCGGTGGACGTCCTCGCGGTGCAGTACCCCGGCCGCCAGGACCGGCGCGGCGAGCCGTGCCTGGAGGACCTGCACGAGCTGGCGGACCTGCTGGCCGGGCAACTGCGCCCGCTGCTGGAGGCGGAACCGGACACGGGCTACGCCCTGTTCGGGCACAGTCTGGGCGCCACCCTCGCCTTCGAGGTCGCCGTACGGCTCCAGGAGGCGGGCCTGTCACCGTCGCTGCTGTGCGCCTCGGGGCGGCGCGCGCCGTCGCGGACGCGGAACGAGCACGTACACCTCCTCGACGACGAGGCGCTGGTCGCCGACATGAAGGTGCTCGGCGGCGACGGGGCGCAGCTCCTGGACGACGAGGAGCTGCGGGAACTGGTCCTGCCCTACGTCCGCAGCGACTACAAGGCGGCCGAGACCTACCGGTACCGTTCCCGCCCGCGCCTGGCCTGCCCGCTGCTGGTGCTGACCGGCGACGACGACCCCCGGGTGACGGCGGAGGAGGCCGACGCCTGGCGCGAGCACACCACGGGCGCCTTCGACCTTCGGGTCTTTCCCGGCGGGCACTTCTTCCTCAACTCCCATGTGCCCGCCGTACTGGACGAACTGGCCAGGCGGCTCGGGACGCGGGGCTGACGCACGGCCCTCAGCGGGGACCGGGCAGTGCCACGGCCGTGAGGATGAGGCCGGCCTCCACCGTCCAGGTCCCCTCCAGCGTCCGGATCCCGTGCCCGCGCCCCGCGGGCGGCGGGGCGAGCAGGCGGGCGGCGAAGCGGGGGGCGTTCAGGTCGATCACGATGTCGGCGTCCTCGAAGCCCAGGTTCTGCTCGGTGTAGGGGTTCCACGCCTTGTAGACGGCCTCCTTGGCGCAGAACAGCAGCCGATCCCAGCGCAGCCGGGGCCGGCTCGCCAGGGCGCCGCGGACGCGGGCCAGTTCGGCCGGCAGCGCGATCACTTCCAGTACGCCCTCCGGCAGCGGCGCGTGGGGTTCGGCATCGATGCCGAGCAGGG
The DNA here is from genome assembly GCF_045162565.1 of Streptomyces sp. NBC_00986. NCBI lineage: Bacteria > Bacillati > Actinomycetota > Actinomycetes > Kitasatosporales > Streptomycetaceae > Streptomyces > Streptomyces sp. NBC_00986. Next base: position 11,663,203 of record NZ_CP108733.1, on the reverse strand, counting down.
CGATGTCTTCGGTGCGGGCGACTGCGGCGGCCCGGTAACCGGTGCAGTGCGTGATGCTGCCGGTCGTCGACTCGGGCCACTTCGGAGGCCTGCCCAGGGAGCCCACCAGCGGCACCGGATCCCACCCCAGCCTGGCCAGCGCCCGGCGGGCGCACAGCCGGGCCGTGCTGAACTCGCGCACCCTGGACGGCACGGCGTCGCGGATCAGCAGTGCCTCCTGGCTGAACAGCGGAATGTCCGGCGGATCGTCGTAGGCCTCGGCGACGGCCACCGAATCGGGCAGGATCCGCTCCAGAAGGGCGGGCCTGCGGTCCGCCCCCGCGTGGCCGGCGGAGCACACCGGGATCATCTCGTGGGCGCTCACGGCAGGATCCTGCGCGGCACGGTGCGCGGGTGGCCCGCTCTGCGCCACTCACGGGGGTAGCCCACCGAGACCTCCTCGAAGCGCACCCCGTCGTGCCAGGTCGTACGGGGGATGTGCAGGTGGCCGTAGACCACTGCGGCGGCGCGGAACCTGCGGTGCCAGTTCGCGGTGCGTACCGTGCCGCACCACTGGGCGAATTCGGGGTGGAACAGGATCCGGGTCGGCTCCCGCACCAGCGGATAGTGGTTCACGAGCACGGTGGGGATGTCCGGGTCGATCGCTTCGAGACGCGCCGCGGTCTGCTCCAGCCGGTCGTTGCACCAGGCTTCCCGGCTCGGATGGGGGTCGGGGTGCAGGAGGAACTCGTCCGCGCACACCACGCCCTTGTCGTACGCCTGGGCCAGCGCCGCCTCCTTGTCGCTCGCGGTCGGCGTGCGAAAGGTGTAGTCGTACAGCAGGAACAACGGTGCGACGGTCACCGGGCCGCCCGGTCCCTCCCATACGGCGTAGGGGTCCTCGGGGGTGCGGACGCCAAGGTTTTTGCACAGGTCGACGAGGTGGCGGTAGCGCTCGACGCCGCGCAGCCGGACGGGATCCTCGCGGGGTGTCCACAGTTCGTGGTTGCCCGGCGCCCAGACCACTTCGGCGAAGCGGTCCTTCAGGAGCCGCAGGGCCCATGCGATGTCCTCGGTGAGCTCACCGACGTCGCCCGCGACGAGCAGCCAGTCCTCGTCACTGTCCGGCCTGAGTGCTTCGACGATCTCCCGGTTCTCCGGGTAGGCGACATGCAGGTCGCTGATGGCAAGAAGGCTTCCCCGTTTCATCGCCCGCCTCTCCTGTGCACCGCCGCAAAAGCCGAAGCCCCCGCCGACGCAGGGCCAGCGGGGGCCTTGGTGCCACCGATCGCCTCGTGGGGGTCCGGGCGTGCGGTGGATGCGGGCGCCGCCGGGGATCAGAAGCGGGCGCCCACCGCTGTGTTCCGCGTGCCCGGGCGGCATCGACCGGATGCGCGGATGGTGTCAGCGTGCCGTGTGCTCGGAGACGGCGCAGCCCCCTACCGCCTCCTACACCGGCTGCGGTCCCCCCACCCGCACGCGGGAACGCCGCAGGACGGGCCACTCGCCCGGGCGTGGTTCCCGGCGCACAGGATGCCGGGGTCCACCATCATGACCGGCGGCGGGCCCGGGCCGACGGCGGCCGGCAGCAGCGGCGCCAACTTCTCGCGTGCGGCGTTCGCCTGGGCAGGCGCCCAGGGGGGACGGCCGACGGGGACGACCACCGCGTGGTGGCGTGAGCCGGTGCATGTCTCGGGAACGGGTCCCGCCCATATCAGAAACCAGGACAGCACAGACCAGAAGAACTCCGTACTGGCCGCGAGCGGACCTCCGCCGGGGTGGACGGCGTCCACGCCGAAGCGGTCCGCCGCTTCGAGCAGTTCGGCCGGCCACTGGCAGTCGGCGACCCGGTACGTCTCGCCGGCCTCCCGCGCCGGACGGGCGCAATGGCGGCAGCCGCAGTGCGCGAACACCCCCGTGAGGCCTGCCGTTCGGCAGGTGGCCAGGAGTTCCGCGGCCCGTTCACCTCGGCCGGCGACGACGAGGACACGCATGACATCAGCCCAGTCAGCCCTGGTAGGGGTGGGATGTCCTGGCCTCGCGCAGGGCGTGCGCCCACCAGGCGAGCTGGTCGATCAGCTTCTTGGCGGCTGCCTCGGCCCCAGCCGCGTCGACCGGCCGCCCGTCGGCGTCGAACCGTTCCCAGACGTTGTGGAAGCTGACCCCGTCCCGCACGGTGGCGGCATGCAACTCGGCGAACACCAGGCGCAGTTGCTCGACCGCGCGCAGGCCGCCGGACATGCCGCCGTAGGAGACGAAGCCGACCGGCTTGGCCTGCCACTCGGTGCGGAAACGGTCGACGGCCGCCTTCAGCGGGGCGGGGAAGCTGTGGTTGTACTCGGGGGTCACCACCACGAACGCGTCGGCGGCGGCCAGGCGTTCGCCGAGTCCCTCTGCGTCGGGCCCGAGCACGGCGAGGTCGGCGACGTCGAGGTCGAGGCCCCCGTGCCGGGCGGCCTGGTCGGCGAACCAGTGGGCGACAGTACCGCCCAGACGGGCCTCGCGGGTGCTGCCGACGATCAGGACCGTCCGTGGCGGCGCGACGGGGGCGGGCTTGGTGGCCCGGGCGGAGGGAGCGGTCACCGTCATGGCGCTCACTCCTCCACCAGGGCCACGGCGCGGGCCCATCCGGCACCGGAACCGACCAGCTTCACCGGCAGGCAGGAGACGGTGAAGCCGAAGTCCCCCGGCAGCGCGTCCAGGTTGTGCAGCCGCTCGATCTGGCAGTACTCCCGGCGGCGCCCGGCGAAGTGCGCGGGCCACAGCACGGAGCGGTCCCCGGTCTCCTGGTAGCGGCGGATCATGTCGCCGAAGGGAGCATCGAGGCTGAAGGCGTCGGTCCCGATCACCTTGACGCCGAAGTCGAGCAGCATCTCGGTGGCGGCGCCGTCGAGGCCGGTGAAGTCGGTGAAGTACTCCTGCGTGCCGACGTAGTCGGAGGCCCCGGTGTTCAACAGCACGATGTCGTACGGCTCGGGGGTGCGGCCCACCCGGGCGAGTTCCTTCTCGATCACCTCGACGCCTGCGGCGCCGACCGGCTGGTCGCGCAGATCCAGCCGGATCGCGGGGCGGTGGAACCAGTCCAGCGGCATCTCGTGGATGTGGCGGGGGGTGCCGTAGGCGGCTGTCGTGCCGTAGTGGGACGGAGCGTCGACGTGGGTACCGGTGTGGCTGGTGAGGGTGAACGTGTCGAGCGAGAGCAGTTCAGCGCCGGGCAGCACGGACGGGTCGAAGTCGACGCCGAAGTGCTTGTGCATCTCCTCGCTCATGTGGCGCGCGCCCTCGGCGGGGGTGAGGATCTTGTGGATCACCGGATCGGGCTCCCACGCGGTGGCGTCCACGGGCGAGGACAGGTCGATGATGCGCATACGGGTCATCCCTTCGAGTGCGTCGGGTGCGGGAGGCGGGGCGCGGGAGCGGTGGTGAACAGGTCCGTGCGGACGTCCACGGGGGGATGACCGAAGGCCACCCGGCGGGTGATCTTCAGCCCGATGGGGCTGCGCCGGATCACCCCGGCAAGGCTGGAGCGAAGCAGGTCGGCGACTGGTCCACCGGCCCCGAACATGCCTTTCGCCTGCATCGCCTGCATCTTCATGACGGCGTCCACGGCCCGCATCCGGACGTCGATGAAGGGCGCGAACCGCTCGCGCGCGGTATCACCGGCCTGCAGCGCCTCCAGCAGTACGGGGTGCAACGCCGCCGCGTCCTGCAGGGCCAGGTTGATGCCCTGGGCGCCCAACGGGCTGTGGGTGTGGGCGCTGTCGCCGATGAGGACGAGCCCGTCGCGCACCCACTCGCGCGCCTTGCCGGCGAACACGTCGAGCAGGCTCAGGTCGGCGAGGGCACCGATGGAGTCCTCGATGAGGTCGGCGAACTGCGGCAGCGCAGCGGCCAGTTCGCGCTTGACCTCACCGATGCCCCGGGCCGCGACCTCGGGCCAGCCGCGGTGCGGAAGGGTCCAGCCGATCTGCAGCTTGCCGGGGTGGGAGTCGTGCACGAGGACGGGACGGTGGCCCGTGCGGTGCACCCGTACCCGGTGGGTCTGGCGGTCGGGCGCGTCGAGTTTGAACCAGAGCACGTCGTGCCGGAACGCCTCGATGCGGCCCGCTTCGATCCCGGCCAGCGCCCGGGTCTTGGAGAACCGGCCGTCGGCCGCGACGACCGCCTGGGCACGCACCGTGAGCTGACGGCCGCGTCCGCTCGCGACGGCACCGGTGACCTGGCCGTTCTCCTCGACGAGACCGCTGACGCGGTGCCCGTCGAAGTAGGCGAAGCCCGGCAGCTCATGACAGGCGTCGAGCAGCGCCTGCAGCAGGTGCGGCTGCGGTACGGCGAGCAGGTGGTCGTACGGTGCGGGCAGTGCCCGGTAGTCGATGTCGAGCAGCACCCGGTCGCGATCGACGAGCTGGAAGCCGTCGAGTTCGCAGGCGCCGGCGGCCCGGGCCTCGCCGAGGACCCCCAGTGTGTCGAGGATGTGCTGGCCGCCCGGCTGGAGGATCTCGCCGCGGAACTCGCGGCGCAGGTGGGTGGACTTCTCCAGGACGGCGACCCGCACGCCGGACCGCAGCAGCAGCAGAGCGAGCGCGAGCCCGGCGGGCCCGGCACCGACCACGCAGACATCCGTGCCGATCTCGTCAGTTGACGTCATGTCAGTCCCTCTCAGCCCGCGACCAGGCCGAGGCCGCCGTCGGCGGTCAGGACCTGTCCTTGCAGCCACGCCGCCTCGTTCGTGCACAGCAGCGCGACCACGTCCGCAAGGTCCTCCGGCGTGGTCAGCCGGCCGCCCGGGGTACGCCCGGCGATCGCCTTGGCCACCTCGGGCGGTACGGAACCGTCCCCTTTGTCGAGCTTGGCCGCGGAGACCGCGTTGACGGCGATGCCCCGGCCCGCGAGTTCCACGGCGAGATAGCGCACCAGGGCCTCCAGCGCCGCCTTGGCCACGCCCGCGCCCGCGTACCGCGGCACCACCTTGCGGGCGCCCTCACTCGATACGGCGATGATCCGGCCGGGACGGCCCGCCATCAGCTCCGCGATGGCGGGCGCCCCGGCGAGCAGCGGCCGTACGGCTACGGCGTGAGCCCGTTCGGCAGCCGTGAGATCGGCGCCCAGGGTGGGGCCCGGCCGGAAGTAGGAGGTGTTGTGGACGAAGATGTCGAGGCCGCCGAAGAGCCGCCGTGCCTCGGCCAGCAGGGCCTCCAGCTCCTCGGTGACATCGGCTCTGAAAGCGGTGACACGGCCGGGCAGGTGGGCCAGTGAGCGCATGGCCGCGGCCGCGTTCTCCTCATCGTGTGCGTAGCCGGCCAGCACGTCGGCGCCGCAGGCACTCAGTTTGCGGGCGACGGCGAGGCCGACGCCCCGGGTGGCCCCGGTCACCAGCGCGGTGCGGCCCCTGAGATCGGGGGCGGTGGGATGGTGCGTGATCACGGATCGACTCCTCCGGTAGTCCGCTGGTCCGCGGGGCTGCCGCGGGTGGCCGGGCTCAGGCCTTCTGCGCGGCGCCGAGCGCCTCGTTGACCAGGTCGAGGTACTGGCGGGGCGTCTCGGCCTCGGACACCGCCTCCTCGTCGAGCACCAGGGCGTGGTCGATCTCGATGCGCCCGGTGGTCTGCAGGATGGCGAGCGAGTCGTAGCCGAGCTCGGCGAACGGCACGTCCAGGACGTCTCCGGACAGGTCGACCGCCTCGGCCTCACCGGCGCACTCGCGCAGCAGGTCGGTCAGGTCTTGCAGCTGCATCTCGGCAGACATGGGTGCTCCCTCTTTTTTCGGCCTTCTGGCTTGCGGTGGCTTTCTGGTTGTCTGTGGGTTTCGCCGGGTGTCAGCGGACGGCGCGGACGACCACGGCGGCGTTGAAGCCGCCGCGTCCCCGGGCCAGGACGAGAGCGGTGCGCAGGGGAAGCCACCGCGGCCCGCCGGTCACCAGGTCGATCCGGCAGTCTCCGGCGGGCGCGGCGACGTTCACGGTCGGCGGGACCACCTGGTCGCGCAGCGACAGCAGCGCGGCGGCCAGGTCCAGGGACGCGCCGCCCGCCGAGAGCCGGCCGGTCATCGTCTTCGGCGCGGTGACCGGGACGGCGTACGGGCCGAACAGCTCCGCCAGCGCCTCGGCCTCCGCCTGGTCCGCGGCCCGCTCGCCGGCCGCGTCGGCGAACACGACGTCGACCTGGTCCGGCCTCACCCCGGCGTCGGCGAGGGCGAGCTCCGCGGCCCGGCCCAGGGCCGGTGTCCCGCCGGAACCGGGCGCCGGATCGAACGTGGCGGCGTACCCGGCGATCTCTCCGTACGCCCGGGCGCCGCGCTGCCGGGCGGCGCCCGCGTCCTCCAGGACGAGCAGGGCACCGCCCTCGCCGACCACCTCACCGTTCGCGTCCGCCGAGAACGGCAGGTAGGCGCGGGCCGGGTCCTGGCTGACGCTCAGGCGGCCGCCGGCGATGTGGGCGGTCCAGCCCCACGGGCAGATCGCGGAGTCGACGCCCCCGGTCACCACCACGCTCACCCCGCGGCGCAGCTGTCGGCGGGCCTGGGCGACGGCGTCGAGGCCGCCCGCCTGCTCGCTGACCAGGACGCCGCTGGGGCCGCGAAGCTTGTGCCGGATGGAGATCTGGCCGCTGTTGACGGCGTAGAACCAGGCGAAGGACTGGTACGCGCTGACGTGTTGGCCGCCCTTGCTCCACAGCGCCTGCAGCTCCCGCTGGCCGAACTCGAAGCCGCCGGCGGAGCTCGCGGTGATGACGCCCGCCCCGTACTCGGGCAGCCGCTCCGGGTCCAGGCCCGAGTCGTCGAGGGCCTCCTGCGCGGCGGCGAGGGAGAGCCGGGTCATCCGGTCGGTCTGCGGCAGCAGCCGACTGGGGATGTACTCCGCGTCGACGAAGCCGGGCACCTCGCCGGCGAGGTGAGCCGGGTAGCGGGCGGGATCGAAACGGGTGACCCGGCGGATGCCGCTCTCGCCGTGCAGCACGGCGTTCCACCACACACGGGCGGACAAGCCGTTGGGGGCGGCGACACCGATCCCGGTGACGACCGGTGCGCCGGCCGGTGCGGCCGGAGCCCGGCCCCGGCCGGTCTCGGGGGCGAGGGTGGTCATGCCGCCTCCCGTACGCCGGGGCCGGTCAGGACCATGGCGCTCTGGAAGCCGCCGAACCCGCTGCCGACGCTCAGCACCGTGTCGGTGCGGTGCTCGCGCGCGGTGAGAGGTGTGTAGTCCAGGTCGCAGGCGGGATCGGGCTCGTGCAGATTGGCGGTCGGCGGCACGGTGTTGTGCTCTATCGCCAGGGTGCTCGCGGCCACTTCCAGGGAGCCGATCGCACCGAGGGAGTGACCGATCATCGACTTTATGGAGCTGACCGGGATCCGGTAGGCGTGGTCACCGAGGCTGCGCTTGAAGGCAGTGGTTTCGTGACGGTCGTTCTGCTTGGTGCCGGAACCGTGGGCGTTGATGTAGTCCACGGCTGTGGGGTCCAGGCGCGCCTCGTCGAGTGCGACACGAATGGCCTCGGCCATCTCCTTGCCGTCCGCGCGCAGTCCGGTCATGTGGTAGGCGTTGCAGCGGCTGGCGAAGCCGGAGATCTCCGCGTACACGTGCGCGCCGCGGCGGCGGGCGTGGTCCATGTCCTCCAGGACCAGGACGGCGCTGCCCTCACCGAGCACAAAGCCGTTGCGGCTGCGGTCGAAGGGCCGGGAGGCGGTGGCCGCCTCGGCGTTGCGCGGCGAGGTGGCCTTGATGGCGTCGAAGCACGCCACGGAGATGGGCGAGATGGGTGCCTCGGTCGCGCCGGCGACCATCACGTCGGCGCTTCCTTCCCGGATCAGTTCGACCGCGTGGCCGATGGAGTCCAGGCCGGATGTGCAGCCTGTGGAGATCATGGACACCGGCCCCTGGGCTCCCGTGGCCCAGGCGACCTCGGCCGCCATGGAGCTGGGCACGAAGTAGTCGAAGAGGTGGTCGACGGCCAGGGTGTGGTCCACGTGCCAGCCGGAACCGCCCCGGCTCACCTCGTTGTACTGGAGGTCCAGGCCCATGGTGCAGCCGACTGCGCTGCCCAGCGCCACGCCGGTGCGCAGCGGGTCGAGGTCTCCGGTCATCCCGCTGTCGGCGACGGCCTCACGGGCGCTCACGACCGCGAACTGGGCGGCCCGGTCGAGCCGTTCGGCCTCCTCGGTGGTGAATCCGTGCTCGGTCGGGTCGAAGTCCACCTCGGCGGCGATCCTGGAGCGGAACTGCGAGGCGTCGAAGAGGCTGATGTTCCGTGTGGCGGTACGGCCTTCGGTGAGCATCTCCCAGAACGCCTTGGTGCCCACTGCCCCCGGGGCGACGACCCCGATTCCGGTGATGACGACACGACGGTTCATCGGTCGTCACCTGTTGCTGTCCCCATGGTCATCGGTGTCTCCTGCTGGTCCTGGCATACGGCTGTCATTCGAGGTTCCGGGTGCCGCCTCGAAAGGCACTTGAAGCCCACAGGACCCGGGCCGAGGTGTGATCCCGGCGGGCGGGGCGCCGAAGGGCACAGCAGGGCGCCGGGGCCGCCGCTGTCGCGGCCCCGGCGCCCTGTCCGCGGGCCGGCTCAGGCCGCGTCGCGGGTTCCGCCGTGCCACCGCGCCTGGAGGTAGAGCGCGCCCTCGCAGACGCTGCCGGGCACGGCCGGATCCAGCAGGGGCGGGATCGGGCGGCCGTATTCGACGGCGCAGTCGGCGGGGCTGCGGGACTCCACCTGCCAGCCGGACCGCTCCAGCCAGCGCACCGGGTGCTCGCCGGGACCGCCCTTGACCAACTGGTCGTATTCGAGGCCGGTCGAGTCGGCAGTCTCGGCGTTGTCGCCGCCCATCATGGCCGCCTCGATGTGGTCGGTCGCCAGCATGCTGCCGGGGGCCGAAAGGGCACCGATGTCGTCCAGCATCTGCTGGTTGTCGGCGGGCGTGAGGTAGTGCAGCAGTCCTTCGGCCAGCCAGGCGGTGGGCCGGGTGGCGTCGAACCCCGCCGCCCGCAGCGCGCCCGCCCAGCCCTCGCGCAGGTCGAAGGAGACGGCGTGGCGGGCGCAGGCGGGGCGGGCGCCGCTGGCGCGGAGCACCTCTTCCTTGAAGGCGATCAGGTCGGGCAGGTCCAGCTCGAACAGCTGCAGTTCCGGGGGCCATTCGATGCGGTACGCGCGGGTGTCGAGCCCCGCGGCGAGCAGGACGACCTGGCGGATGCCGTCGGCGGCGGCCCGGCGGAGCAGGTCGTCGAGCCAGCGGGTGCGGATGGCTACGTAGTCGCCCATCGCCGTGAACGGGTTGGCGAGCACGTCCCCGTCGTGCCCGTCCAGCACCTGGTCGCCCGCCTCGATGTAGGGGGCCTTGTCGCCGACGGCGGCGATGAAGTGCGGGGCGAGGTCGTCGGTGAACAGCGCGTCGGCCCGCTCGCCCTCCCGCGCGCGCGTCCACGCCGCGCCCAGGGCGGTCCAGCTGACCTGTGGCATCTCGACGGCGGTCTGGGTGTCAGTCATGTCAGGACCTACCTATTTCGCAGTGGAAGTTGGCTGGGAGTCAGTGGCGTGCGCCGCCCGCTGCTCCAGGAGGGAGACGACCTCGGCGGCGGGCGGCATCGCGGCGATCTCCTCGCTCACGACGCCGGCGCGCCGGGCGTACTCGGCCTGCGTGAGCAGGTCGCCGAGGGCGGCGGCGAGGGCGCCGGGCCGGGCGCGTTCGGCGGGGGTGAGGTGGATTCCGGTGCCGGAGCGGGCGACCTGGTCGGCGCACAGGCTCTGCGGAGTGTCTGTGCCGTCGGGGACGACGAGCTGGGGGACGCCGTACGCGAGGGCTGTCATGGTGGACCCGGCACCGCCGTGCTGGACGAGGCCCGAGCACGTGGGAAGGAGTGCACCGAGCGGTACCCAGCCCGTCAGCCGGACGTTGCCGGGCAGGGTGAGGCCGTCGAAGGCCTCGGGGCGGGTCACCGCCATGACCACGTCGGCGTCCACCTCGGCCGCCTCGTCGAGGAGTTGGCGGCCGAAGTCGTCCACGGTGGAGGTGGTGATGCCGCCGGTGACGCAGATCCGGGGCCGCTTGGGTTCTTCCCGCAGCCAGTCCGGCACCTCGCCGGGGCCGTTGTAAGGGACGTACCTCATGGGGATGCGCGGCACCGGGTGCGGGGTGTGCAGAGCCGGCGGGGTGCAGTCGATCCAGGTGTCCGTGCCGATCCTCGGTTCGGCTCCGAAGCGCTCGAACAGCCGTGGGTAGGTGGGCGGTACCTCGTCCTCATGGAGGAAGTACAGGCCCAGCGGCTGGCACCAACTGTGCGCGAGGGCGGGGACGCCGACAGCCGCCGCGGCGACCAGGCCGACGACTGCCCCCACGTCGTACACCACGAGGTCCGGGCGCCAGAACCGGGCGAAGTCCACCATGTCGTCGGCGAGCGAGTCGGCGAGGCCGAGCACCTGGTCGCTCCAGTGCAGCCGGCGTTCCTCGCTCCAGCCGAGCGGGCCGCTCGGCCACGTGGCGGGCAGCCTTTTGGGGCGTTCGCCGGTGAGGGGTGCGGTCCGCCGGATGAAGGCGTCGCCCGCCGCCGAGTCACCGATCGGCACGGCGATCAGACCGGCCGCGGTGACCCGCGCGACCGACTGCGGCCGGGCGGCGACGCGCACCTCGTGCCCGGCGAGCCGGCTCGCCCAGGCGAGCGGCACGATCCAGGGAACATGAGCGGGTCCATGAGCCACGAAGAGGATGCGCACAGTTCACACCTGTCTGGGACGAAGAGGTCTGGGGGTGGTCAGCGGCGCTGCCGGCCAGGCAGCAGCACCGCGGGCACCACCGTCAGGGCGCTGATGCCGAACGCCCACCAGAAGGCGTCGCCGAAGGCCGGGGCCGCCGAGTGGGCGGTGAGCTGGTGCTGCAGCACCACGGCGAGCGCGGCCGTGCCGATGGAACCGCCGACGCGGTGCAGGACGTTGCTGAGGCCCGCGGCCCGCGGGATCTCCTGCGGCTGGACACTGCGGAAGACCTGGGCCATGGCCGGCGTCATGGTGGCGCCGATGCCGACGCCCCGGACGAACAGGCCGAGGGTGAGCAGTACTTCGCTGGGGTGGTCGCCGACCTGGGTGTAGGGCAGGGTGCCGGCGAGGGCGAGCACGATGCCGGCGAGCACGATGGGCCGGGGGCCGCCGAGGCGGTCGGAGAGCTTGCCCGCGAACATCATGGAGACCGCGACGCCCAGGTCCTGGGGGATCAGCAGCAACCCGGCGTGCAGGGCGTCCTGACCGCGTACCTGCTGGTAGTAGAGCGGCAGCATGAACATCGAGCTGAACAGGGCCGCACCGAGCAGGAACGAGGTCGACACGGAGACGCTGAAGCCCCGGTTGCCGAACAGTCTGAGGTCGAGCAGTGGGTTGCCCCGGTAGCGCCGGGCGTGCACGACGTAACCGACGAGCAGCGCGGCCCCGAGGAGCACCGGGACGGTCACCTCGGGCGAGGTGGGCGAGGCGTCGCCGGCGGCCTCGGAGAACCCGTACATCAGGGCGGCCACGCTGGGGCAGGCCAGCAGGAGACCGAGGGTGTCCAGGGTGTGGCCGCCCTTGGGCTCGGTGGCGGGCAGCACCTTCGCGGCGAGGATCAGGGTGACGATGCCGACGGGGACGTTGATGTAGAAGATCCAGGGCCAGCTGAGCTGGGAGAGGACGACGCCGCCCAGCACCGGACCGAGGAGTGGGGCGAAGGTGAGGGGGATGACCAGCATGCTCATCACCCGGCCGAGCCGCCGGGGGCCCGCCGCCTGCGCGATCATCGACTGGCCGATGGGCTGGATGAATCCGCCGCCGAGGCCCTGGAGGATCCGGAAGGCGATCAGGGAACCGGCCGACCAGGCCAGCCCGCACAGCGCCGAACTGCCCACGAAGCAGGCCACGGAGGTCATCCAGACCTGCTTGGCGCCGAACCGCTCGGTGGCCCAGCCGCTGAGCGGCACGACCAGTGCGAAAGAGAGCAGGTAGCCGGTGCTGACCCACTGCATGGTGGACAGGGGGCTGCCGAGATCCCGCTGGATGGAGTCGATGGCGACGCTGACGATGGTGGCGTCGAGCACGGCCACGATCGTTCCGAGAATGAGGACGATGCCGAGCTTGAGCAGGGCTGCGTCGACGCGGTCGCTGTGCTCCGGCGCGGCCGAGGTGGTATTCGCGGAGGTCGTCATGCACTGCTTCCTTGCGCTAGCGGTGAAAAGGAGTGGAGGCGCGGCGGCTCCGCCGGATGCGGGGAGGGGATCGGGGCCGCCGCTGTCTGTGGGGCCGGGGCGGCGCTCAGGGGATGAGCACGACCCGGCCGAGCTGTGCCCGGTCCTCCATCAGCTGGTGTGCCTTGGCCGCCTCGGTCAGCGGCAGTTCGGTGTGCACGACGGGCCGGACCTTGCCGGAGAGCACCATCTCGGTGACCGTACGAACGCCCTCCTCGATGGCCTCCAGGTCACCGTCGAGGGCGGCCATGGTGAAGTGGGTGACGTACCGGACGCCGGCAATCTCCTCCATGGACACCGACGGCAGTTGCTTGCCGCCCGAGGCCGAGCCGTAGAACACCAGTCGCCCGTACGGCCTGAGCAGGGCGATGCTCCGGGTGGTGATGTCCGCGCCGACGCTGTCGAGGACGACGTCGACGCCGGCACCGCCGGTGATCCTGCGGACTTCCTCGTCCCAGCCCTCCCGGCTGTAGTCGACGCCGGTGTCGGCGCCGAGTTCCTGCGCGAAGGCGAGTTTCGCGGCGGAGTTGGCGGCGGCGATGACCTTGCCCGCGCCCAGTGCCCTGACCATCTGCACCACCAGGTGGCCGATGGCTCCGGCCGCCGCGTGCACGAGGACGGTGTCACCCGGCTGGATCCGGGCGGCCTTGACGACTTCGAGGCCGACCTGGGCCGGCGAGGAGATCATCGTGGCCTGGCCGGCGTCCATCCCGGCCGGCACCGGCACCAGGTCACGGGCGCGGGCGAGCACATGGTCGGCGTAGGAGTCCTTGAAGATGATGCTGGCCACGCGCGCGCCGGCCGTTACGCCGGTGACGTCCGGGCCGATTGCGTCGACGAAGCCGACGACATCACCACCGGGGCAGGCGGGCGGCTCGGAGTGGTGGGCGTAGAAGATGCCCTGACGCTCCTGCAGGCCCGCGAAGTTGACGCCGATCGCCTCGGTGCGCAGGCGCACCATGCCCGGCCCCGGGTCGGGCTTCTCGGCCTCTTCCACCTTCAGCACGTCAGGCGGGCCGAACTCGCGATAGCGGACGATACGCATGGGACTCCCTAAGGGCACGGTGGGACAACGGCACTGTGCGACGGGCCGCTCCGGCCCGGCCCACCCTGTGGCAGGTGGGCGGAGTCCGGCTGGAGCAGCGCTCGACAGTCAGTGCGCGTCGGCCGTGATCCCCGCGAACAGGTCGTCCTCGGGCAGGTCGTCCGCTACGCGCGAGGTGGCCAGGTGGTAGTCCTCGGTGGGCCAGGCCTCGGCCTCCAGGCTCATCGGGGTGGACAGTTCGGGCCCGTCGGGGTCGACCTGGGTCTCGTGGGCCAGCAGTGCCGCGCGGCGCACAGGGAAGTACTCGGCGCATTCGACCTTCGACGTCACCTCCCAGGTCGGCCAGTCGTCCGGCCAGTTCTCCAGCAGGCCGGCCGCCGGAGACTCGAGCCCAGCGCGGGTCATCGCAGCGTTGATCGCACGGAAGTAGTCCTTGTTGAAGGCACAGGTGTAGTAGAGCTTCAGGGGCTGCCACGCCTCGCCGGTGCCCGGATAGCGGTCCGGGTCGCCCGCCGCCTCGAAGGCTTCCACGGACACCCGGTGGGTCATGACGTGGTCGGGGTGGGGATAGCCGCCGTTCTCGTCGTAGGTGACCAGCACGTGCGGGCGGAAGGAGCGCACCGCCTCCACCAGGGGGCGGGCGGCGGTCTCGAGGGGCTGCAGTGCGAAGCAGCCGTCGGGCAGCTGTTCGCCGTCCTTGGGCAGGCCGGAGTCGGTGAAGCCGAGGAACCTCTGGTCGACGCCGAGGATCTCGCGTGCCCGGAGCATCTCCTTGCGGCGGCGCTCGGGCAGTTCGGCCCACACCTCGGGCCGGTCGAGCCGCGGGTTGAGCACGTCGCCGCGCTCTCCCCCGGTCATCGTGCACACCAGGACCCCGGCACCCTCGCGGGAGTACCTGACCAGTGTCGCGGCACCCTTGCTGGACTCGTCGTCCGGGTGGGCGTGCACGGCCATGAGGCGCAGGCCGGTGCGGTGCCGGTGAGGGGAGGTGGTCATGAAGGGGACTCCTGTGATGTCGGTGCCGAGGTGGTGAGAGGTGCGGTGCGCGATCAGCCCCGGCCCGGGGCGCGGCGCGGGTAGAACAGTGCGGGCAGGAGGGTCAGCGCGCCGAAGGCCAGGGCCCACCAGAAGGTCTGGGCGTAGGCGTCCCGCACCCCCTGGTGTCCGGGGTGGGCGCCGGCCAGGGCGGACTGCAGGACGACCGCGAGGACTGCTGTGCCGATCGAGCCGCCGATGCGGTTGAGGACCGTGCGGGCGCTGGTGGCGGCGGGCACCTGGCTCCGCTGGACGGAGGTGTACGTGGCGGCGACGTTCGGCGGCGTGATCACTCCGAAGCCGAGTCCCCTCACGAACAGGGCGGCGACCAGGAGGGCGGTGCCCGGGCCCGAGCCGGACAGGACGAACGGCACGGTCCCCGCGAGGGTCAGCAGGATGCCCACGACGGCCACGGCGCGCGGGCCGTAGGTGTCGGTGATCCGGCCGGCGGGCAGGGTGGCCAGAGCTGTGCCGAGCGCCTGCGGTGCGAGCATCAGGGCCGCTTCGAAGGCGCCCGTGCCGCGTACCTGCATGAAGTACAGCGGCAGCAGGAGCATCGAGCTGTACAGCGCGGCTCCCAGCAGGAAGGTGTTGACGCTCGCGAGGGTGAATCCGCGGCCCGCGAACAGCCTGAGGTCGACCAGGGGCGTCCGCTCGGTGCGCAGCGCGTGAACGACGTACCCGGCGATCAGGGCGAGGCCGGCGAACAGGATGGTGGTCTGCAGCGGGTCGAGGCTGCCGCCCTCTGTCTGCCCCAGGGCGTAGACGAGGGCCGCGAGGCCGGGCGGCAGCAGGGCCAGGCCGAGCCCGTCGGGCTTGAGGGAGGTCTGCCGCTCGCCGTCGTCACTGGGCACCATGCGCGCGGCCAGCACCAGCGCGGCCAGTCCGATGGGCACGTTGAGGTAGAAGAGCCAGCGCCAGCCGGCCGCGTGGAGGACCAGGCCGCCGACAACCGGCCCCAGGATTGGCGCGAGGGAGACCGGGGTGGTGATGATCCCGACCAGTCGTCCGATGCGCCGGGGCCCGGCGATCCGGGCGACGACGGCTTGTCCGATGGGTTGCATCAACCCGCCGCCGAGGCCCTGCAGCAGCCGGAAGGCGATCAGCGAACCGGCCGACCAGGCGAGCCCGCTGAGCGCGGAGGCGCCAATGAACAGAGCCACGGAGGCGAGCCATACCCGCTTGCCGCCGAAGCGCTGGATCAGCCAGCCGGACAGGGGGGCGACCAGGGCGACGGCCAGCAGGTAGCCCGTGCTCACCCACTGGACGGCGGTGAGCGAGGCATGCAGACCGTCCCTCATGGAGGCCACACCGACGCTCACGATCGTGGTGTCGAGCTGAGCGAGGACGGCCCCGAGGACCAGCACCAAGCCGATGCGCACCAGCTGGGGATCGATGCGGTCCGCCTCGTCGGGCAGTCCGACCGTGGCGGGTGGGGCGACCGTGCGCTTCAAAAGGACCTCCGTACGGCTGCGGGACTGGACAGCCGTAAATTTATGTCGGACCATTGTTTATGTCAAGCCTAAGAATAGGCCGAACCAAAGGAGTGGTTACGATGGGAACCATGCAGAGACCGGCAGCATCAGCCCGGAAGGCCGGAACAGGCCTCAGGGAGCGCAAGAAGCAGGAGACCCGGGACCGCCTTGCGCACATCGCGACGCTGCTCTTCATCGAGAAGGGCTTCGACAACGTGACGATCACGGAGGTCTCCGAGGCCGCCGACGTCTCCAAAATGACCGTCACGAACTACTTCCCCCTCAAAGAGGACCTCGTCTTCGACGCCCACGAACTCGTCGTCGACAGCCTCGCGCGCACCGTGCGGGAGCGGCTGCCCGGCGAGTCCGCGCTGCACGGACTGCGGCGCGCGTTCCTCTCGGCCCTCGGCGGCGGCTACCCGGTGCTGACCGGTCATGCCTCACCCGGCTTCGCCCGCCTGGTGCACGACAGCACCCGGCTGCGTGCCCGCGAGCGGGAGATCGACGAGCAGCGCGAGGAGGTGCTCGCCGAAGCCCTCGCCGCCGCGACCGGTACCGCGCCGGACGGCCTCACCCCCCTCCTCGCCGCGGCCCAGCTCGCTGCCGCCCACCGGGTGCTGTTCCGCCTGGTGCGCTCCCTGGACCGCGCGGACACCCCGCCCGCGGAGGCCGACCGTCTGGCCGCGGCCGCCGCCGAGGATGCCTTCGACCGCCTGGAGCCGGTCCTCGGCACCTACGCGGTACGCCCGGACGGCGTATCGCCGGCCCGCGGGCCGCGCCCCTGACGGGACCCGCAGCCCCGCCCTACAGGGCCGCTGCCAGCAGCGCCAGCTCGCGCTGGGCCACCGGCGGCAGCCAGCGGTGGAGTGCCGCCGGGACAGGGCCGGACTCCGCGGAAGTCAGCCGGGCGCAGAGGCTGATCTCCACGCCGGACGCGGTCTGGGTGAGGTCGATCCGGGCGGTGGCCGCGTGCAGCCGCGAGGACAGGCCCGCGACCCGCTTGAGGACGACCGCGCGACCAGGCAGAAGAGCCGCCGCCCAGTGGTGGTCCGCCCCGACGGCCTGCGCCAGCCGCTCGTAGACGTCCGTGCACGCCCCGGGCACGACCGTGCGTGCCTCGGCCCGTACGGTGCGGGCCGTCAGCCGCGGGTACGACTCGGCGACCGCACGCAACTGGTCGAGCTGGGCACGACCTCCTCGGTCGATGTCGGCGAGCGCGGCCCGGACCTCCACGGGCGTGGTGGCGCCGGCGAAGGTGAGCGCGTGCTCCAGCCGCACCTCCGTCGTGCCGCCGGCCGACGGGGTGAAGGACCACTCGCCACGCATGCCCGCCACCGGCGGCCTGCCTCCCGCGTGCTCGAAGACGATACGACGGGCCGTCACGTCGACGAACCGGTCCGCCGTCCAGTTGCGGATGCCTCCGCCGGGCGCGATCACCCACCGCTCCACGACCTGCCGGCCGCCGCCGCGCCGCACCTCGGCATGCAGATGCGAGCCGAAGAACTGCGGCGCGCTCTCCACCCCGGCGACGAGGTCGAAGCAGAGCCCGGCGGGCGCCGCCACCGACCCGCTGTGCACGACGAGCTGGGGTTCTGCCTGCTGGATCACGGGTGCCGCCATGGTGTGTTCCTCTCCTCGGCTGCCAGTTGCCACGAGCCTGGCCCGCCGCCCTCGACGGCCGATCGAGCCCGCTTCGAGCGCGAGACCACAGCCTGGCCCCGCAGGAGCCCGTGTCCGAACCCGGAGCGAGAGGAACGACGACACGTATGGCCGCAGTGGCACCGGCCCCCGGGCCGATCACCCGACAGACCATTCTGGAGACCCTGCTGGCCTTCAAACGGACCAGTGTGCTGCGCACCGCGATCGAGCTGAGGGTCTTCGACGCCCTCGCCGACGGTCCACGGGACGCGGCTTACGTGTCCAAGGCGGTCGGCGCACCGGCCCGCGCGGTGCGCGTGCTGCTCACCACGCTGGCCGCCATCGGCTACGTCACCGAACACGGCGTTCCGGAGCACGAGGAATTCGCTCTCGCCGACGGCGCCGGGCGGTTCCTCGTCACCACGAGCCCCGAGTACGCGGGGGACGCCACCGTCGTCGCCGCCTCGCAGGCGGAGTGGGAGTCGATGGGCGCCCTCACCGAGATCGTGCGGGCCGGCACCACCCTCCTCGACGAGGATGCGAGTTCGCCGCACTTCACCTACTGGCAGGACTTCAACGCCCACGGCACCTTCGCCACCCGCCCGGTGGCCGCCGCCCTCGCCGAGGTCCTCGGCGACTGGGCGGCCGAGAAGCGGGACACACTCCGGCTGCTCGATCTCGGTTGCGGACATGCCCTTTCCGGGCTGCTGTTCGCCCAGGCGTTCCCGCAGACCCGGGTGGTCGGTCTCGACTGGCCGGACATGCTGACGGCGGCCCGCGAGAACGCCGCCGCGATGGGGCTGGCCGAGCGCACCGCACTCATCGCCGGTGACGCCTTCAGCACGGACCTCGAAGGGCCGTACGACCTGGTCGTCCTCGCCAACCTCCTGCCGCAGTACACGGAGCAGGACGGCATACGGCTGCTGCGCCGGGCCCGCGAGGTGCTGGCCCCGGGCGGGCGGGTGGTGGCCGCGGGGTTCACCGTGGGCGACTTCGGACCGGCCCGCGAGTTCGGCGGGCGGATGCTGTCGCTGCTGCTGCTGGCCTGGACCCGCGGCGGCGAAGTGCCCGCCACCGAAGGCTGCCTGCGGATGTTCCGGGCGGCCGGCCTCACCGAGCCCGAGGTGCACGACGTACCGAACCTGCCCACCAGGCTGTTCGTCGCCGCGCGGGCCTGACCACTGGTCCAGAAGGAGCAGATCATGCAGTACGCAGCGCTGGGCACGAGCGGTCTGATGGTCAGCCGGGTGGCGTTCGGCAACTCGCTGACCCATGGCAACCAGATCGACGACGGGGCCGCGCGCTCCTGTGTGCACGCCGCACTGAACGCCGGGATCACCACCTTCGACACCGCCGACGCCTACGCCCAGGGCCGGGCGGAGGAGCTGCTCGGCACGTTCCTGGCCGGACAGCGCCGCTCGGACCTGGTGCTGTGCACCAAGGTGGGCCGCTCCCCGCGGCCGGGCGCGAACGAGGGCCGGCTCTCCCGCAAGCACATCCGCGACTCGGCGGAGGCCTCGCTGCGCCGGCTGGGCACCGACTACATCGACCTCTACCAGGCGCACCGCTGGGACGGGCAGACCCCGCTGGAGGAGACCGTGTCGGCCTTCGCCGACCTCGTGCACAGCGGCAAGGCGCTCTACATCGGCGTCTCGGAGTGGACGGCCCCGCAGATCCGCGCCGCGGCAGCGCTCGCCCGTGAACTGCGCTTTCCGCTGGTCTCCAACCAGGCGCAGTACTCGCTGCTGTGGCGGGTCATCGAAGGCGAGGTGATGCCGGCCTGCACCGAGGCGGGCGTGGGCCAGATGGTCTGGTCGCCGCTGGCGGGCGGGGTGCTGACCGGCAAGTACCGGCCCGGGCAGGGGCTGCCCGAGGGCAGCCGGGCGGCCGGTGCCGAGGGCGGCGCGAAGTCCCTCAACCGGTGGAACTACCTGGACGAGGCGGTGCTCACCGCCGTCCACGCACTGGTGCCGCTCGCGAAGGAGGCCGGGCTCACCCCGGCCCGACTGGCCCTGGCCTGGGTGCTGCGCAATCCCGCTGTGTCCTGCGCCGTCACCGGGGCCTCCCGCCCCGACCAGCTCCGCGACACCCTGCTCGCTCTGGAAGTCGACCTGGACGACGGCCTGGTGGACCGGGTGGAGGCCGCTCTGGCCGGCGTCGCGGTCACCGACGCCGCGATGGCCGGCCGGGCGCCCGCCCCCAGGCAGCCTTGTCCGGCCGTTCGGCGAGAACGGCAGACGGCGTGAGCCGAACAATCCGCAGCGACCGAAGAGAGGGAGACGTATGCCCGAGCTCACCACCCAGGTCCTGATCGTGGGAGGAGGGATCGTGGGCCTGTCGGCCGCCCTGTTCCTGCGCGACCAGGGCGTCGACGTCGTAGTGGTCGAACGGCACCAGGACACGTCCGTGCTGCCCAAGGGGCGCAACATCAACGCCCGTACGATGGAGGTCTATCTGTCCCACGGCGTCGAGGCGGACATCCGTTCGGCGCCCCAGTCGATCTTCCAGGAGTTCGACGAGCGCTGCCGCGCGGTGACGCTGGCAGGCGAGGAGATCCTGCGCGAGGTGCGCCCGGCACCCGAGACCCTCGCCGGGCTCAGCCCGAGCGACCCGGCTCTCGTCGACCAGAGCACGGCCGAGCCGATCCTGCGCAGGCATGCGGTCCGGCGCGGTGCCGATGTGCGGTTCTCGACCGGGCTTGTCTCGTACAAGGACGACGGCACGGGGGTCACCGCGGTCATCGTCGACCGGATCCTGGGCGAACGCACCGTCGTGCGCGCCGACTACCTCGTCGCCGCCGACGGACACCGCTCCGGCATCCGGGAGAGCCTGGGCATCGACCGCGACATCATCGCCGAGGCGACGCCCGTGGTCAGCGTCGTCTTCGAGGCCGACCTCACCGAGCCGCTGCGCGGCCGCCGGGTCGCCCTGTGCTACCTGGACGAGCCCGAACCCGGCACCCTGCTCACCCCGCTGGACACACTGGAGCGCTGGCTGCTCATCGTCCCCTACCACCCCGAACGCGGCGAGAGCACCGAAGACTTCACGCCCGAGCGCTGTGTGGAGCTGTTCCGTGCCGCCGTCGGCGTGCCCGGCCTGCCCGCGCGGGCCGTCCCGGCGATCCCGGGCAGCAGCAGGCTCGCCCACCCGTGGGAGCTCACCGCATGGGTGGCCGACCGCTACCGCGACGGCCGGGTCTTCCTCGTCGGTGACGCGGTGCACGTGTTCCCGCCGACCGGCGGGCTCGGTGCCAACACCGGTGTCCAGGACGCCCACAACCTCGCGTGGAAGCTGGCCGCGGTGCTGTCCGGGCGGGCCGGAGAGGGGCTGCTCGACACCTACGAGAGCGAGCGGCGCCCGGTGGCCCGGCTGGCCGCGCGTTTCGCCACCGAGCGCCAGAGCGACCGGGCCGCGGGCCGCAGCGACGGGCAGGGCCCGCTGGACATCCTGGCGGTCGTCATGGGCTACCGCTACGACTCCCCCGCCGTGCTCGGCGCGCGCCCCGACGGGCCGGCCGCCCTGCACCCCAAGGAGCTGGACGGCGAACCCGGCACCCGGGCCCCGCACCTCCCGCTGGCGGACGGCGCCCGGGAGCTGTCGAGCATCGAGCTGTTCCATGACGCGCTCGTGCTGCTGGCCGGACCGGGCGGCGAGGGCTGGGCCCGGGCCGCGGACGACAGCACGGCCCTCCGCGTGGTGCGCATCGGCACGGACCTGGCCGACAAGGCGGGCAGCTGGCCGGGCGCGCTGGGCGTGGATGCCGGCGGCGCCGTGCTGGTACGGCCCGACGGCTTCGTGGCCTGGCGTTCGCAGCCGGGCCAGGAGCCCTCCGCGCACTTCCTGGACAGGATCCTCGACCGGATCCTGATGCGTCCGTCCGGGACCTGAGCGACCACCGGCCGCACACATGGCGCCGGCACCGCGTAGGACGCGGTGCCGGCGCCATGTGCCGAGGGGCGGGGTTACGGTCAGGCCGCGCGGGCCGGATGCCGGCCGCCCGGGAGTGAGTCGACGAGTTCCTGGTAGCGGGGCTCCCACTCGGTGAGGAAGCGCTGGCGCACCGGCGCCGGCATGCGGCCCAGCATCACCTCGCGCTGCGCCTCGCCCGCGTGCGCGACCACCATCGGCATCTCGGTGGCGACGCTCTGCGGGGAGTGGTCACGGGCCAGCGCGGCACCGAGCGCCGCGAAGGCCTGAGGGCCGACGGTGGTCTCCAGGGCGGGCACCAGGGTGCGCTCCTCGAGGATCAGGTGCTCCTCCAGGACGGCGTCGAAGACGGCCACGGTCTCGCGCAGTGCCGCAACCCTCTCGTGCCAGGTGTCGGCCAGCGCCTCGGACAGCCCGGCGAGCCCGGCGTCGATGTGTTCCAGATGGCCGTCGAGAGTGGCGTGCTGACCCTCGATCTCGGTGACGGCATCGGCGAGCCCGGGCGCGGCGGCGATCGCCACCGGCCACACCAGGCGGTCCTCGACCTCGTGGTGGCGGTTGAGGATGGTGGTGAACACCCCCCACCAGCGCACGATCCTCCGTACCGCCGCGCCGTCGCCTGGTTCAGCGGCGGTCAGCCGCTCGGAGAGTTCCGGCACGGCACGGCGGATGAGGTCATGGGTGAGCATGAAGCCGGTCATGTCGTTCCTTGCGACGGACACGGCGGTTCCCCTTTCTCAGTCGATCGTGATGTCGAACAGCGCGATCGAGCCGCGCACCGCGAGCCGGATGTTCTTGAAGCGGCCGGCGAGTTCGGACTCCAGGTCCTCCAGCGAGTCGTCGAGGTTGTTCATCGGGCCGTTGCCGTCGTTGAGGTTCTCCAGCGCCTTCGGCGCGAGCCTGCCGTGCTGCACACCCTTGGCCAGCACGGTGGAGCCGAAGATGCGGCCGCCGGGTGCCACGTGGGGCAGGACATGGTCGAAGACGGTCGCCTTGTGCGCCATGTCTCCCGGCAGGCAGTGGATGAGCATGTTCAGCGCGACGGAATCGAACCGGGTCTCCTCACCGAGGTCCAGGGGGGCGAGCACATCGCGCTTGAGAAGCTGCGGGCGCAGGTGTGCGACCCGTCCGCCGGCCTTGCGCAGCACCCCCTCGTTGAGGTCGACGAGGGTGAGCTCGGGGGTCAGGGTCGGGAAGGCGGCGCGCTCCAGGAACCAGCCGGTGCCGGGACCGAGATCCAGGTGGCGGGCGCCGACGGACCGGTTGTACTGCCGCAGCATCTCGTCGCGCGGGCAGCCCCACACCACCGGGCAGACGAATCCCAGCACCCACATGTCGTAGGTCGAGAGGATGCGGCTGGTGTACGGCGCGGCGCCTGCGAGCACTTCCTCGCGGGCGGGGGCGGTCGGTTCGGTGGTGGTCATGCCGTGCCTTTCGTCTTGTCGTCGGTTCACCGGCCGCCGGCCACGGTGACGATCTGGCCGGTGGTGTTGCCGTTGGCCGCCGAGCCCAGGAAGAGTGCGGCGGTGGCGATGTCCTCGGGGGTGCTGAGCCGGCCCGTGGACGTCAGCCTGGTCTCCCGCTCCCGGATTTCCGGGGGCAGGCCGTACAGCACCCGCTCGGTGGCGGTCAGACCCGGGCAGATCACGTTCACCAGAACGCCGTCGGTGCCGACGTCCCAGGCGAGGTTCCGGGCGAAGCCGTGCAGCGCGGACTTGACGGCGCCGTAGAACTCCTGGCCGCGGTGGCCGTCGAGCGCCACGTGCGAGGAGATGAGCACGATCCGGCCCCATGACCGCTCGCGCATGCCGGCCACGGCGAGCTGCACGGTGCGCAGTGTCGGTGCCAGGTTGTCGTCGAGGAACGCCAGCCAGTCTCCCGTCGCGACGTCCTCGAAGTGCTCGCCCGGGGGCCGCCGCGGGGCCCAGCGCACCGCGTTGGCGACGAGCACGTCGATGCCGCCCCAGCGCTCGGTGACTTCGGCGACGGCGGACTCCACGGTCTCCGGCTCGGCAAGCGAGTACCGCACCGCCATGGCCAGGTCCTGGCGCGCGCCGAGTTCGTGGGCGAGCCGTTCGCCGGTGTCGCGGTTGCCGCGGTAGGTCAGGGCGACCCGGGCGCCCTCGGCGGAGTAGGCCCGGGCGATGGCCGCGCCGATGCCGGAGGACGCTCCGGTGACCAGCACCGTGCGGTCCTTGAGTCCCATGTCCATGCGTACTCGTCTCCGTACCTGTCCGTGCTGGTCCGGTCGTGCTACGACCGTGCTGGTCCGGCCGGGCACGAGTCCGGCCGTCGGTGCTACGGCGCCGTGCCCTGCGTGCTCAGCGCCGGTGTCCCGGCCCGGGTCCCCGGGCGGTCGAGGTGCGCGGCCGCCAGCGCCCGGGCCAGCGACCTGCGGTGCAGTACCGTGCCCCGGGCGGCGACGTAGCCGTCCGGGCGCACCAGCAGCCAGCCGCCGGGCCCGAGGCCCAGGGCAGCGCGCAGTCGGCCGTTCGGGTCGGCGAGGGGGGTGCCACCCGCGGTGAGGACGTCCGGGACGGTGTCGTCCAGGAGCCGTACCGACAGCCACTCGGTGTCCGTCGGCGTGTCCTCGGCACCGGGCGCGGCCACGGCCAGCGTCCAGCGGGTGTCGCGGAGTTCGTCCGCCCAGGCGCGGCAGCCGGGGTCGTCCGGGTCGGCCCCGGCGCCCGAGGAGGCACGGGTGCCCGGGAGCGGACCCGGGCCGGCCGCTGCCGGCGTGGTCAGCGGCGAGTCGGGATATCCGAGCAGCAGCCCGGAGATGTTGCCGAGCACCTTGCGCTGCACCTTCTTGCGCAACGGGGTGACCTTGCGGATGACGCCGAAGACGAGGGGCAGGGCGATCGGCGCGAAGGTGTTCTTCAGCTGGACCAGGAAGGTGGCCTTCTTGGTGGAGCCCAGCAGCTGCTCTCCGATCGGGACCCGCTCCGCGCTGTATGAGTCGAGGAGCTCCCGCCGGGCGTGGCCCTGTTCGACCAGGGCCAGCTTCCAGGCCAGGTTGTACGCCTCCTGGATGCCGGTGTTCATGCCCTGTCCCGAGGCGGGGCTGTGCACATGGGCCGCGTCGCCCGCGACGAAGACCCGGCCCTCGCCCATGCGCGGGACCATCCGCTGCTGGAAGGTGAAGACTGAGGTCCAGGTGGGGTCGTGGACGTCGACCGGGCGACCGAGCCCCGGGGTGAGCTTCTCGGCGAAGCGGGCGGCGATCTCCTCGGACGGGGTGTCGGGCGAGGCGGTGGTGGTGTCCAGCAGGCGCCAGCGGCGACCGCGCCGGAACGGCACCATCATCAACGCCTGCGCGCCGATGTGGATCCAGTAGATGCTGTCGCGCGGCAGATCCACGTCCACCGGGGAGTCGGCGAGCATCCATGTCTCGCTGGCTTCGCCGAGCAACGGCAGGCCCAGGGTCTTGCGCACGGTGCTGTGGCCACCGTCGCAGCCGACGAGCCAGGGCACCTCGACGGACTCCGTCTTCCCGCCGGCATGTTCGAGGGCGACGACGACCCGGCCGTCCTCCTGTTCGAAGCCGGTCAGCCGCACCCCCCACTCGACGGTGACGCCGAGCCGGGCGACGGCCGCCCGTAGGACGGCCTCGGTGTCGACCTGCTCCACGATGGCCGTGAACGGGTAGCGGGTGGGCATGGTCGAGTAGTCCGCGTCCAGCCGGACCAGCCGGCGGCCGCTGCTGAACATGGTGAAGGCCCGTATCTGCTGGGCCTGGGCGAGGATCTCACCGATCACGCCCATCTGGTCGTACGTCTCCAGGGTGCGCGGATGCGTGGCCACCGCACGGCTGGTGGTGGCGGGTGCGGGAGCCGCGTCGATCAGCCGTACCCGCAACCCGCGCCGGGCCAGTTCGTGCGAGATGGTGAGGCCGACCGGGCCGGCCCCCGCCACCAGCACCTGTGCTGCGTCAGACACCGCTGTCCCCGCCCTCGGTGACCTCCTGGTAGAGGCCGGGCTCCACGGTTGCGAGGCCGCCGAGGCCCTTGACCCGCGCCTGGAACGCGTCGCTGCGCACCGCACGCTGGTGCGAGGCGGCGTCATCCCACTCGGCCAGCTCGATGAAGACGTTCGGCTGCCCGATCTGACGCAGCATCGACGAGCTGCGGTAGCCGGGCTGGACCGACATGAATTCGGTGAGGGAATCCTTGATGAGGAAGAACTCCTCGACGTCGCCGTTGATGGTCAGCTTGTTGACGAAAGTCACCACGGTGCTCTCCTGCTCTGGTTTGGGTGGTGTGGTGGCCGGGGGCCTGGTCCTACACCGCCGCGGCGCTGCGCAGCCGTTCGCGCAGCGGGCGCCGGTCGACCTTGCCGTTGGGCGAGCGCGGTACGGCGGTCAGCTCCTCGACGTGGCGGATGTGCTGGTGCTCGGCAAGCTGCGCGTTGACCCGGCCGGTCAGGGCCGCGAGGTCCACCGGGCCCTGACCGGCCGGGACGACACCCGCCCACACCACGGCGCTGCTGAACGCGTCGGGGTAGTCGACGACGACGCAGTCGGCGACGTCCGGGTCGTGGGAGAGGAGCCGTTCGATCTCGTTCGGCGACACCAGTTCGTTGCCGACCTTGAAGACGTCCTTGATGCGGTCGACGAGGAAGAGCCGGCCGCCGGTGTCCTCGTGGCCGACGTCCCCGGTGTGGAACCAGCCGTCCGCGTCGATGTCCGCAGCGTCGGGCAGGCCCAGATAGCCGGCCATCAACTGCGGTCCCCTCAGCAGGACTTCGCCCTTCTCTCCGGCGGCGACGTCGGCGCCGGTGTCCAGGTCGACGATCCGGCACTCGGTGCCCGGCACGACCGGTCCGACCGAGCCCGGCCGGCTGTCGCCGAGCAGGTCGTTGTGGCTGAGCGGGGAGAGTTCGGCGAGGCCGTAGCCCTGGATGACGGGAACGCCGAGCCGGTCGCTCAGGGCCTGGGCGACCGCCGGGGCGAGCGCCGAGCCGCCGGAGGCGACCACGCGCAGGGCAGGTCCCGCCTCGACGCCGGCGAACCGCTCGTCGGCCACCAGCCTGGCCAGCCGTACGGGCAGGGAGAAGTAGTGGGTCGCCGCCGCCTCAGCCGCGGCCGTGAACGAGCGGACCGGGTCCGGGTCGTGGCACAGCACCTGCGTACCGCCCGCGTACACCGTCGCATTGAGGTGCATCAGGTGGTAGAGCGGCAGATGGTTGAGGCACACCGACGCGCTGTCGAGTCCCTGAACGTGCGCGACCTGCACGGCGTTGGTCACCAGGTTGCGGTGGGTGAGCATGACGCCCTTGGGGGGACCCGTGGTGCCGCTGGTGAACTGGATGCAGACGACCTCGTCCAGAGGGCGGGTGGCAGGATCGGGCAGCGGGGCCGTCGTCTCCGGCTCCTCCTGCGCGAACAGGTCGGCCAGCGGCCGGGTGCCCTGGAGCGGTGTCCCTTCCGGGTCCGCGTCGATGACGTACACCTCGCGCAGCGCCGGCAGGTTCTTCCGCACGGTCTGCAGCCGACGGGCCGTCTCTTCGGGCACCACGGCGATCTCGATGCCGGCCGTGCGGAAGATGTGCTCGAGTGCCGCCTCCCGGACCAGCGGATTGATCATCACGATGCGGTTGCCGCTGCGGCTGGTGCCGTAGAAGGCCGCCGCGAACACCGCGTCGAGAACGCTCGCCACGCCGATCGCCGCGCCGCGGCCGCCGACGGCCCGGTGCAGGGCCCGGGCGAACCGGTCGGCGTACGCGTCGAGTTCGGCGTAGCCGGTCGCTCCCCGCTCGTCACGGACGGCCGGGTGGCCGGGGCCGCGTTCGGCGGCCCGGCGCAGCAGCCCGTCCAGCGGCAGCGCCGGGACGGACGGGAGCTCAGACACCGGCGCGCTCCTCCGCGTACGCCTTGGCCAGCCGCAGGTTGCTCATGCTGTTGGCGCTCAGGACCCGGCGCAGGTAATTGCGCGCGTCCTGCACGGTCGTGCCCTCGCCGAGGATGTGCAGCGCGGACGGCTTGATCGTCGCGGTGTGCCGGGCCTCGGCGATGACGCCCTCGGGGGTCTGGGTGAACTTCCAGTGGCCGGTGTGGCCGTCGAGCAGCACGGGCAGTTCGGTCTGCTTGTAGACGATGATGTCGGGCTCGATGGCGATGCGGACCGAGCGGGTGCGGTGCGAGGAGCCGTCGGGGGTGGAGGTGTCCATGTCGAAGAACTGGACGTCGTCGGCGGGCTGTTCGAGGTCCAGCTTGGCGATGTGGGGGATGCGCTCCTCCCACTTGTCCGCCTCCCACAGGTAGTCGTACACGTCCTTGATGTCACCTGCGATGAACAGCGGGTCCTCCATGCGGATGATCAGCTGGTCGAGCTCCTCGCCGTTCTCCGCGGCGTAGCCGAGGACCCGCAGGTAGTCCTGATTGCCCGCGTGCAGCCGGTCGGTGACCTCGTCGAGACGGCCCTCCTCGCCCTCGGCCAGGGTGAAGTCGTGGCGCAGGGTCACCACGGTCTTGCCGTCCTGCTCCTTGAAAGTCCACTCGCCGCTGAGCGAGGCGAACGGGTGCTCGGCCGGCACGTGCACGAAGGAGATGCGGTCCGCCTCCCTGGTGCGACGGACCTTCCAGGTGCGTACCGAGTGCCGGTCGGCGACGGCCCAGTGCTGGATGAGCTGTTCGGTGCCGTCGTCCTCGAGGATCTCCGCGTGGACAGCGGTCGTATGCAGCTGTGTCCAGCCGATGACGTCGTCGACCAGGCCGCGCGCCACCGCGGCCGGGGCCGCTACGACCACCTCGTCGCTGGCGGAATGCTGCTGGATCTTCGTCACGGTGTGCCTCCAGGTCCTTGCCTCGTCACCACGCTGGGTTTGGCGCCGCCAACATTTCCGGGCCGTTCTCGAGGCCTCTTGGAATTCGCCTCGACAGGGGCCGCCGGACCGTGCGCTGCATGCGGACTCGAACGCGGCTCGATCGTGGCCGCGCAGGATGTCGTGCCACACACCACCGCGCCCGATCGCGCCATGGAGGGAAAGACACAGTGACTACGCAGACCGAGTTCCAGCCGCAGGCCACCGACGCGAGCACCACCGCGTTCGCCGTCCTGTACGCGGAGGTTCAGCAGTTCTACGCCCGCCACATGCACCAGCTCGACAGGGGCGAGGCCGACGCGTGGGCGGCGGGTTTCGCTGAGGACGCAAGCTTCTCGGTGCCCACGCTGCCGGAGCCCGTGGTGGGGCGTTCGGGCCTGGCCACCGCCGTCCGGCGCAGCGCGGCGGCCCTCGCGGAGGCAGGCGAGCAGCACCGGCACTGGCCGGGGGTCTTCGACGTGGTGCCGCAGCCGGACGGCTCGGTCGTCGTGCACTCCTACACCACCGTCTTCGCCTCTCCTCTCGGGGGTGACTCCCGGGTGCACCGCGTCTGCACCTGCACCGACGTGCTGGTGCGCGACGAGGGCGGCCGCCTGCTCATCCAGGACCGCAAGGTAGGCCGCGACGACCTGCGCTGACGCCCCGCACCGCTGCCTCCGCCGCCGGCAAGGTGCCGGCGGCGGCAGCGGTCGGGCACCGAGAGGGCGGTCGAGCACGGCTCAAGACACGCTCCAAGAGCCGCCCATAGCGTCTGGACCATGCCGAACTCCGAACAGCTCAAGGGCAAGGTCGCACTGGTCACCGGCGCCAGCCGGGAGATCGGCGGCACCATAGCCCGCGAACTCGCCGCGCGTGGCGCGGCCGTCGCCGTCAACTACCGCAGCTCGGCCGATGCCGCCGCCGAGGTCGTCTCCTCGATCCGGGAGGCCGGCGGGCGGGCCGTCGCCGTCGCCGGCGACGTGACCGACGCCGGCCAGACCGACGCCGTGCTCGCCCAGACCGAACAGCAGCTCGGTCCCGTCGACATCCTCGTTCTCAACACGACCGGATACAGCTCCCACCTGCGGGGGCCGTTCCTCGGTATGAAGGTCGACGAACTGGTCGACAACATGGCCGCCCAGGCGCGCGCCGCGCTGCGTCCCGTCGCCGCCGTCGCCCCGGGCATGGCCGAACGCGGGTCGGGGGCGATCGTCTTCATCTCCGACAGCTTCGCCCGCACGCAACTGGTGGGCACGATCGGTCACGGCCTGACGAAGGCGCCCGTCGAGTCCGCCATGAAGCACCTGGCCCTGGAACTGGGTCCGAAGGGTGTGCGCGTCAACACCGTCATCCCGGGTGCGACCCGCAGTCCCAACCTGCTCGTGTCGGCCGGCGACCAGCACGCCGGCAAGCTCGAACCGGTCATCCAGGCAACCCCCCTGCGCAAGATCGGCGAGCCGCAGGACGTCGCCAATGCCGTCGCCTTCCTGGCCGGCCCCGAAAGCACCCACATGACCGGCGCCTTCCTCCCGGTCAGCGGCGGCTTCCTCCTCCTGTGACAGACCGGCGGCGCGCCGGCCCGGCCCGCGCCGCCGCACCCGCGCCCCGCAGTGACCCCTTCCCCGGTCTCCCGTGCCCCCAGTACCCCCATACCCAGCGACGGATTCGGAGCCAGCACCATGACAGACACGACCCTGCAACGCCCGGGTACCGGGCGTCCTGGAGACCTTCCGGGAGGTGCCGCACCGGCGGCCCGGCAGACCCATGTGGCCGCCCTCGACGGGCTGCGCGCCCTCGCCGTGCTCGCCGTGATCCTCTACCACACCGGTCAGCTGAAGTTCGGCTGGCTCGGCGTGCCGATGTTCTTCGTGCTCAGCGGCCACTTCATCACCCGGACGCTGCTCTCCCACCCGGAGCTCAGCCGGGCCCAGCGGGCCAAGAACTTCTTCCGCAACCGGCTGCTGCGCCTGGCCCCGCTGTACTTCCTGTTCGTCGCGGGGCTGACGGTCGTCGCACTGGTCGGCGGCGACAAGATCCTCACCCGCGACCTGCCGTACCTGTGGACGTGGACGTGGAACCTGTCCGCGATGCTGCACGACTTCCAGCCCACCCCGATGGTGCTGTACGCCCAGGTGTGGTCACTCGGCGTGGAGGTGCAGCTGTACGTGGTCTGGGCCCTGCTCGCCTTCTTCCTGCCGCGCCGCTGGTTCGTGCGCGCCTCGGTCGTTCTGGCGTTCGCCGGCCCGCTGCTGCGCTGGGGCGTGTGGCTGCTCATGGACGCCACGCACTTCCCGATCAAGCCGCTGCAGGCGATGGTCGTCTACTGCTCCCCCGCCTCGTACCTGGACGTGTTCGCGATCGGTGCGTGCACCGCGCTGCCCGAGGTCCGCAAGCACCTGGCCGGTTTCGCCAAGGCCGCCGTCGCCCTGTTCGCCGTCGTGACCGCCGCACTGGTCGCCCAGGGCTTCGCCGACGGCAAGGGTTTCCGCAGCGACCTCGGCTACCCGGTGCTGCTCGCCTCGGACTACGAATGGGTGTGGAAGTACTCGGTCGCCGGGCTGTTCTTCGGTGCGGTGCTCTATTTCGCGGGCAACGAGGGCAGGCTCCAACGCGTCCTGTCCTGGCGGCCGTTGGTCCGGGTGGGCCTGATCTCGTACGGCATCTACCTGCTGCACATGGTCATCCTCGGCCGGCTGTTCGAGCTGCACGCGCCGACCGTGCACGGCTGGGCCTGGGCCGACGTGGGCATCGCGGCGATCGGCATCCCGGCCGCCTATCTTCTCGCCGAGGCGAGTTACCGCTGGGTGGAGAAGCCCTTCCTCAAGCGCAAGAAGGGGTCTCTGGCCCAGCAGCTGGCCGTCGACCCGGCACAGCCCCCGAACGTCTCCGTGACCGTCTGAGGCGGTCTGCCGAGCGGCGCCCGTCGGACCTTTCCTCCCCGTCCGACGGGCGCCGGCATGCGAGAAAACAGGTGGTGCGGCCACCGGTCCCGGCCTACTCTCGTCCCATGGGTATCTACTTCCTGTGATTCTCGTCGCCGGACGCGAGGACGCCTCCGGCAAGCACCCCGTGCCGGCCGGCCGCTGCCGCCGGCTCTCTCCTCAGTGCTGACGAGAATCAGGAGAATCCTTTTGCGTACCCACCGACCGTCATCCCCCGCCCAGCTCACACTGAACGACGTCACCAAGTGCTACGGCGACCGGATCGTCCTCCACGACGTGTCCCTCACCATCCGCCCCGGCGAGAAGGCGGCCGTGGTCGGCGACAACGGCTCCGGCAAGTCCACGCTGCTACGGCTGATCGCGGGCGTGGAACGGCCGGACGGCGGCGACCTGACCGTCGAGGCGCCCGGCGGCCTGGCCTACCTGGCCCAGACACTCGGCCTGCCGCCCGGTGCCACGGTGCAGGACGCCATCGACCACGCCCTGGCCGAACTGCGCGCCCTGGAGGCGGAGATGGCCGCGGCCGAGGAGAGGATGGCCGCGCTCTCCGCCGAGGAACTGGCCGCGTACGGCGCACTTCGGGCCGAGTTCGAGGCCCGGGGCGGTTACGGCGCCGACACACGGGTCGACATCGCCCTGCACGGTCTCGGGCTGCCCGGCCTCGAGCGCGGCCGCCGCCTGGACGAGTTGTCGGGCGGGGAGCGTTCCCGGCTCGCCCTGGCCGCGACCCTGGCGTCCGGCCCGGAGCTGCTGCTGCTCGACGAACCCACCAACGACCTCGACGACCGGGCAACGGCCTGGCTGGAGGACCGTCTGCGGCGCCATTCGGGCACCGTGGTGGTCGTCACCCACGACCGGACGTTCCTGGAAGCCGTCGCCCACACCGTCCTGGAGGTGGACGACGCCGCGCACACCGTGCACCGCTACGGCAACGGCTATGCCGGCTACCTGTCCGCGAAGGCCGCGGCCAGGGCCCGCTGGGAACAGGAGTACGAGGACTGGCTGACGGAGATCGACCGGCAGCGGCGGCTGTCCCGGACCGCGGGTGCCCAGCTCGCCACGATCGGCAAGCGGGTCGCGCTCAGCAACGGCGGGTCCGGCGCGGCACGGCCCCGGGCGACGTCCACGGGCACCTCGCACAAGGTCCGCAACGCCAACGAACGGCTGCGCCGGCTGCACGACGAGCCGGTGCCCCGTCCTCCGGATCCGCTGCACTTCAGCCGGGCCGTCCGCACCACGGATGACGGCGAGCTCGCGCAGGGACCGGCCGTCGAGCTGAGGGACGTCGTGGTCGGTGACCGGCTGCGGGTGGACGATCTGCGGCTCGCCCCCGGGGAACGTCTGCTGGTGACCGGCGCCAACGGAGCGGGCAAGACGACTTTGCTGAGGGTCATCGCCGGGGAACTGCCGCCCGGGCGGGGCTCGGTGACGCGTCCGCGGGCCGTCGGCCATCTGCGCCAGCTGGAGACGGCCGGGCTCCCGGGGCAGACGGTCCTGGAGGCCTTCGCTCACGGCCGGCCCGGGCTGCCCGAGGAGTACGAGGAGGAGCTGCTGGCCCTCGGCCTGTTCCGCCCCGAGGCGCTCACCGCTTCGGTGGATACGCTGTCGACGGGGCAACGGCGCCGCCTGGCCCTGGCCAGGCTGGTGGTCCGCCCGGTGGACCTGCTGCTGCTGGACGAGCCGACCAACCATCTGTCGCCGGTCCTGGTCGAAGAGGTGGAACGGGCTCTCGCGGACTACGCCGGCACTCTCGTCGTGGTCAGCCACGACCGCCGGTTGCGGGCGTCGTTCCGGGGCACCCGCCTCGAACTGCAGGCGGGCCGCGTCCTGATCCCGCAGCCGGCCTGAGCGGCGCGAGGAATCCGACCGCGGCCCGGGCTCCTCCCCCGCGCCGTTGGCGTCCCGTTCCGGCCGAGCCGTCGCCTTCGGCCGGAACGGGCAGTCTGCCGTTGTCCCACGCGGCGCGGGGTGCCGCACCGCGTCCGGTCACACCATGGTTTCCCGCACGTCGATGCCCAGAGCCTCCTGTGCGAAGGGAAGCTGGCCGCGCTGGGAGTCGTTGGCGGCGTGCCCGCGCGCGGTGTGCACGTCCCGCCAGGCACGCTGCAGTGCACCGGAGCCGGTCCGCATGGCGTTTCCGCCGGCGTGCGCCATCAGCAGGTCGACGGCCTCCATCGCCCGCTCCGTGGCCCGTACCTGGTCCCGCCGGGTGCGTGCGCGCAGGGCAAGTGAGGGTCGCCCGCCGCGCTCGGCGCACGCGGACAGCTCCTCGATGTTCCCGATCAGCCCGCGCCAGGCCGCGTCGATGTCGCCGCTGCCGCGGGCGATCCGCAGCAGTCCCGCCGGGTCGAGGTCACCGGGCCGCGCCGTGCCCTCGGCGATCCGCGCGCGCAGCACCGCGCAGTGGTCCCGGTAGGCGGCCTCCGCGATGCCTACGGCCGGCGCGGCGACCGCGGTGGTGAACATGGCGGGGAACGGCACCCGGTAGAGGGGCTCCGGGTTGAGTTCCCAGCCGGGAAAGACATGGCCGTCGGGCACACCGACCTCGACGGTGCGGTGGGCAGGGACGAACACGTCCTCGACGAGGATGTCGTTGCTGCCGGTGCCGCGGAGCCCGACCGTGTCCCAGTTGGCCTCGACGCGGCAGTCCGCGCGCGGCAGCAGGAACGCCCTCATCCCGGGCGGCCCGGCCTCTCCCCGCGGCACCAGGCCGCCCAGGAGCACCCAGGTGGCGTGGTCGGATCCCGAAGAGAACTGCCAGCGCCCGCTGAGCGTGTAGCCGCCGCCCACTGCGGTCGCGGTGCCCGAGGGGGCGTACGACGAACAGGCCAGGGCGGTGGGGTCGTCGTCCCACACGTCGTGCTGGGCCCGTGGGTCGAACAGTGCCACGTGCCACAGGTGGATGCCGAAGACGGACGCCACCCAGCCGGTCGAGCCGCAGGCGGCGGCGAGTTCACGGACGGCGGTGAAGTGTGCCTGGGGCGCGGCGGCGAGCCCGCCGCGGGCGCGCGGCACAAGCAGCCGGAAGAATCCGGTCTCCCGCAGTTCCTTGACGGTGACGTCCGGGATCCGGCACGCCGTCTCGCTCTCCTCGGCACGCGCCCGGATCTGCGGCACCAGCTCCCGCACGGCGGCCAGGACCTCGTGCACGGTCATGGGCGGTCCTTCCTGTCGGCCCGGTGGTCGCCGCCAGGCTCCGGCCGCCCGCTCGAATCGTGGTCAACTCTGCGTCGGGCCGCGGCCGCCGCTCCGGTGACCGGGCCACAGTTCGCGCGCCAGCTGCTGCTCCGCCTCGGACAGCGGCACGCCCTTGCACAGCCGCTCGGGGTGTCCCTCGGGCAGCCCGCGCAGCCCTGGCGACAGCAGCAGCCTCTCCGACAGCCACGGCGTCGCGGGCCAGTCGCTCCAGCCCGCGCCCCGGTAGAGGCCGTAACAGCCGTACAGCGCCGCGGAATCGGCCCGTTGGTCGACGTGGCCGACGAACATCGCGCCGTAGGCCATCAGGCTTCGCCAGACGGGCGCCAGGACGTAGTCGGCCAGGACGCGCCTGATCCACATGGCGCTCGTGGCGCGCCCGCTCCGGGCCCGCCCTGAAGGGGACAGCATCCGTTTCACCTCAGTCCTCCGCACCTTGGCTCCTGGATCGCTACAGAAGGTTCCGGGAGGTGCTCGTGCCGTGGTGGAGCGGCAGTGGGCCGACCACTGGTCGACCGTTGCTCGAGGGTTTCCTCCCCACAATGGGGCGCCGCGCGGGTCAGACCCGTTCCTCGATGGAGGTCACATGAAGATCGACAAGTGCCGCATCTGCGGCAACCGTTCGCTGGTGCCGGTGCTGGACCTGGGCCGGCAGGCTGTCACCAGCATCTTCCCCAAGACGCGCGAGGAGGAGATCCCCGCTGTTCCGCTGGAGCTCGTCAAGTGCTCGGCGCCGGACGGCTGCGGTCTGGTGCAGCTGCTGCACACGACGGACTTCTCGCTGATGTACGGGGACCACTACGGCTACCGGTCAGGTCTCGGCGAGTTCATGATCCGTCATCTGCAGGGCAAGGCGGCCTCCCTGATGGAGCTGACGGGAGCCGGTCCGGGTGATCTCGTCGTGGACATCGGCAGCAACGACTCCACGCTGCTGCGCGGCTACCCCTGCGCCCCGGACGAGCGGCCGGACCTGGTCGGCATCGACCCGACCGGCGGCAAGTTCCGCGCGTTCTACCCCGAGCACACCGAGCTCATCACCGAGTTCTTCTCCCGCAAGGCCTTCACCGACCGGTTCGGGAACCGTCGCGCCAAGATCGTCACCTCGGTCGCCATGTTCTACGACCTGCCGCGTCCCCTGGAGTTCATGCAGGACGTCCACGACATCCTCGCCGAGGACGGCGTCTGGCTGATGGAACAGAGCTACATGCCGGCGATGCTGGAGGCGACGGCCTACGACGTCGTGTGCCACGAACACCTCGAGTACTACGCGCTGCAGCAGATCGAGTGGATGGCCGGGCGCGCGGGGCTGAAGGTCGTCCACGCCGAACTCAATGACGTCTACGGCGGCAGCCTGTGTGCCGTGCTCGCCCGGCAGGACTCCCCGCGCCCGGTGGACGAGACGTCCCTGGAGCTCATCCGTGCCCGGGAAGCCGCGCTTCGCCTGGACACGATGGCACCGTACGAGGCGTTCGCCTCCCGGGTGCGGCGCTACCGCGAGGAGCTGGTGGAGTTCCTCGACACCTCACGCAAGGAAGGCAAGCTGACCCTGGGCTATGGGGCATCGACCAAGGGCAACGTGATCCTGCAGTACTGCGGACTCACCGCGGACGACCTGCCCTGCATCGGCGAGGTCAACGAGGAGAAGCACGGCGCCTTCACCCCGGCCACCAGGATCCCGATCGTGTCCCAGGAGGAGGCGAGGTCCCGCCGGCCCGACCAGCTCCTCGTCCTGCCCTGGATCTACCGGGACGGGTTCGTGGAGCGGGAGCGCGCGTACACGGCCGGTGGCGGCAAACTGGTCTTCCCGCTGCCCGTCCTCGACGTCGTGCGGTGAGGCGGCCGTGACCACGCACGCCGAACGGATCACCGAGGTCGCCGGCACCCAGGTCCGTGCGCTCGCCGTCGAGGGATGTTTCGCGTTCACCCCGCAGGTCCACCGGGACGAGCGCGGGGTCTTCGTCTCGCCCCTGCAGGACGAGGCCTTCGTCGCTGCTGTCGGCCACCGCTTCCCCGTGGCCCAGACCAACCACAGCAGGTCGGCCCGGGGCGTGCTGCGTGGCATCCACTTCACCACGATGCCGCCCGGCCAGGCCA
Organism: Streptomyces sp. NBC_00986; assembly: GCF_045162565.1. Taxonomy (NCBI): domain Bacteria; kingdom Bacillati; phylum Actinomycetota; class Actinomycetes; order Kitasatosporales; family Streptomycetaceae; genus Streptomyces; species Streptomyces sp. NBC_00986. The sequence continues at coordinate 11,626,875 of NZ_CP108733.1, read as the reverse complement.
AGTACGTCCACTGCGCCCGGGGCAGGGCCCTCGACATCGTGGTCGACCTGCGTCTGGGCTCGCCCACTTTCGGAGTCTGCGACACCGTGCGGATGGACACGAGGACGTTCCGCTCGGTGTACCTCGCGGAGGGGGTCGGTCACGCCTTCCTGTCCCTGAAGGACGACACGGTGATGTCGTACCTGGTGTCCACCCCCTACCGGGCCGAGCTGGAGCAGGCCATCGACCCGTTCGATGGCACGCTCGGCCTGCCCTGGCCGAAGAACGTGGAGTTCACGCTCTCCGCACGGGACCGTGCCGCGGTCTCCCTGGCCGAAGCCGAAGCTCTCGGCATGCTCCCGCGCTACGCGGACTGCCGGGCCGGCCTTGCCGACGCAAGCGGGACGCGATGACGGCGGCCCGCATCCTGGTCACCGGTGGAGCGGGATTCATCGGCTCGCACTACGTGCGTACGCTGCTGGGTCCGCAGGGCGACCCGGCCGTCCGGATCACCGTGCTCGACAAGCTGACCTATGCGGGCAGCCTCTCCCATCTGGCGCCGGTGCGGGACTGCGGACGGCTGTCGTTCGTCCGGGGCAGCATCAACGACGCCACGCTCGTAGACGCCCTGGCCGCCGAGCACGACCAGGTGGTCCACTTCGCCGCCGAGTCCCACGTCGACCGGTCCATCGAGAGCTCCACGGATTTCGTGCAGACCAATGTGGCCGGGACGCACACGCTGCTCGACGCGGCGCTGCGCCACGGGGTGGGCACCTTCGTGCACGTCTCCACCGACGAGGTGTACGGGTCGATCGACACCGGGTCCTGGCCGGAGACGGACCCGATCAGCCCCAACTCGCCCTATTCCGCGACCAAGGCGTCCAGCGATCTGCTCGCGCTGGCCCACCACCGCACGCACGGTCTCGACATACGGGTGACGCGCTGCTCCAACAACTACGGTCCGTACCAGTTCCCGGAGAAGCTCGTCCCGCTGTTCATCACCGCCCTCCTCGACGGCGGCACCGTTCCGCTGTACGGCGACGGCGGCAACGTGCGGGACTGGCTGCACGTCGATGACCATGTGCGCGGAATCGAGCTGGTGCGGACCCGGGGCCGGGCGGGTGAGGTCTACAACATAGGCGGCGGCACCGAGCTCTCCAACAGGGAGCTGACCGGCCTGCTCCTCGAAGCATGCGGAGCCGGCTGGGACAGCGTGCGGCACGTCACCGACCGCAAGGGGCACGACCGCCGGTACTCGGTCGACTGCACCAAGATCACCGAAGAACTCGGCTACCGCCCGCTCACGGACTTCGTCGCCGGCCTCGCCGGGACGGTGGCCTGGTACCGCGACAACCGCGCCTGGTGGGAACCGCTGCGCCGGCGGCCGGCGCCAGCGGCATGATCCGCCCGGGAGAGGCACCAGCGGGTGTCTCTCCCGAACTGCGCGGCCGCCACGTCCCGCGGGCCGGGTTCGTCTCAGAGCGCGGCGGCCGCGCGCATCGCGGTCAGCAGATCGGCCTGGGCCAGCAGGTCCGTGTGGTCGTGGGCGTCCGTGCCGCCGGCGCGCACGGTGCGTACCGCGGCGGCGAACTCAGCGAGCGTCCGCACGGCCTGGTCCGCGGCGGCCGCCTCGACCGGCTCCGTGCCCCCCGAGCGCTCCAGCAGAATCCGCGGGCCCTCGTCGGCCGGCGGGGTGAACGCCCGGTCGACAGTGATCCGGCCGGCGCTGCCCCACACCTGGTAGGCGCTGCGGTACGCGTGCTCCATGCCGAAGGTCAGCTGCGCGGTGACGCCGTCGGCACGGCGCAGCAGGGCCGCGCCGGCGGTGTCGACGCGGCGTCCGGCGCCGACGGACAAGGTCGCGCCGACCGTCTCCAGACCGGGGCCGAGCAGATGGACCGCCGCCCGCACCGGATAAAGCCCCACGTCCCACAGGGCGCCGCCGCCGAGTTCCGGGTCGTGACGGATGTCCGTGTCGGCGCGAGCGGGAATGGCGAACACCGCGTGCAGAGCGCGCAGTTCGCCGATGGCCCCCGCGGCGAGGAGCCGACGTACCACGGCGTGCTGCGGGTGGTGGACAAACATGACGTTCTCCCGCAGCACCAGACCGCGCCGCTGGGCCAGCGCCAGTAGCTCCCGGGTGCGACGGGGGTCGGTGGTCAGCGGTTTCTCGGCCAGGACGTGCTTGCCCGCGAGCAGCGCCGCCTCGACCCACTGGTCGTGCAGCGCGACGGGCAGCGGGAGGTACACGGCGTCCACGCCGTCGTCCGCGAGGAGGTTCGCGTAGCCGGCGACCGGGCGGCCGCCGTGGCGGCGGGCCATGGCGGCGGCGGTGTGGGCCGAACGGCTGCCGACGGCGGCGAGTTCGACGTCCGGCGCGGCCGCCATCGCGGGCATCATGCGGCGGCGCGCGATCTCGGCACAGCCGAGGACGCCGAAGCGCACGGGGGCGGCGGGTGGCACGGGCGGGTGGTACCGCATGGCGGCGACTCCAGTCGTGCGGTGCGTCGGTGCACGGCGAAGGACGGGCGGTGATCCGGTCCACGGCGGCTCGTTCCCGGGTCGAGGTGGCGTCGAGCCGCTTCCCTGAGAGTGAGATGGACCGCGGTCCATCGGACACGACCCGGTGCCCGCGCGATCGGGCGGCCCTGGGCATTCTCGGCTGACGCCCCTCGCTCCGGGCTTGAGTCCTGGAAGATCCCCCAGCAGAGAGGTCCTCACATGTTCTCCGACACGGCAGAGTTCCACGACTGGTTCACGCAGCGGTGCCGCGTCAACTCCTACAAGGTCACCAAGGTTCCGCTGGACCGTCTGGACGGCTGGTCGGTGGAGAAGGACTCGGGAAACCTCACACACCGCAGTGGACGGTTCTTCTCCGTCCAGGGCCTGGACGTGACGGATTCGGGCCGCGCCGTCGACGCCTGGCAGCAGCCCGTGATCGTCCAGCCGGAACACGGCATCCTAGGGATCCTGGTGAAGGAGTTCGACGGGGTGCCGCACTGCCTGCTGCAGGCGAAGATGGAGCCGGGCAACATCAATCTGGTGCAGCTGTCGCCGACGGTCCAGGCCACGAAGAGCAACTACACACGGGTGCACGGCGGCCGTCCGGTGGCCTACCTCGAACACTTCGTCGCGCCACGCACGGGACGTGTGCTGTTCGACGCGCTCCAGTCGGAGCAGGCGTCCTGGTTCCTCGCCAAACGCAACCGCAACATGATCGTTCTGACCGACGAGGACGTGCCCGTCCTGGACGACTTCTGCTGGCTGTCGTTCGACCAGATCGCCGAACTGCTGCAGATCGACGATCTGGTGAACATGGACACCCGTACCGTGCTGTCCGGTGCGGTGGCCCTGCGACCCCGCCCCGCCGCCGGCGAGGACGGCAGTTTCTCGGCGGCTCTGGTGGACTCTCTTCGTCCGCAGGCCCGTTCGTTGCACGACACGACCGATCTGCTGAGCTGGTTCACCGAGGCCAAGGGCCGGGCAACCCTGTCGCGTCGCCTCATCCCGTTGTCCGAGGTGCGTGACTGGTCGGCCGCGGACGGGGTGATCGCCCACGACGAGGGACGGCACTTCACCGTCCTCGGCGTGGCGGCCGAGGCTCCCAGCCGTGAGGTGGCCGGCTGGACGCAGCCCATGTTCGCGCCCCGCAGCCGAGGCGTGATCGCCTTCCTGGTCCGCCGGGTGGCCGGAGTGTTGCATCTGCTGGTGCAGACCCGGGTGGAAACCGGTGCGCTGGACCGCATCGAGATGGCGCCCACCGTGCAGTGCCAGCCGGCGGACTACGCGGGACTGCGGGCCGGACGGCCGGCGTTCCTCGACGAGGTGCTGTCGGCATCGGCGAGGCAGATCCGCTTCGACGCCCTGCAGTCCGAGGAAGGCGGTCGCTTCTACCACGCGCACAGCCGCTACCTGCTCATCGAGGTGGACGAGGACTTCCCGCTGGAGGTACCGCCGGAATTCGCCTGGATGACGGTGCGTCAGCTGATGGATTTCGTCCGCTTCGGCAGCCACCTCAACGTGGAGGCGCGCAGTCTGCTGACCCTCCTCGGTTTCCTGCCCGCCGACGCGCAGCGCGCAGCGACGGCCTTCGAGCCCGACCGGCTGCTCCTGCCGGCGGTCGCGTAGCGGCGGGCCGGCGCTCAGCCGGCACCGCCGGCGACGGCGTCCGTGCGCACGGTGTCCCACATCGCCCGCACGGACGCCTCGATGCCGTACCGCGGGCGCCAGCCGAGCAGCCGCCGGGCGCGGGAGGGATCAACCATGATCCAGTCGCCGCCCTGGCCGACGATCTCGCCGCGCCGGGTACGGACGACCTCGGGCGGCAGCCCTGTGGCCGCGACCAGTGTGCGTACCAGTCCGGCGATCTCCGGGGCTTCTCCCCGGCCGACGTTGACCACCGGCCCGAGGGCGTCGTGCCGCGCCGGGCGCGGGCGGCACGCCGACCGGACGACCGCGTCGGCGGCGTCGCGCACGTCGACGTAGTCACGGCGGGCGTCCGCGACGGTCAGTTCGATCCGGGTGTCGGGGCCGGCTTCGGCGAGCCGGAACGCGAGGGACCCGAGGAAGCTCTGCCGGGCCGGGTGCGGGCCGATGGTGTTGGCCATGCGCAGCACCGTGGCGTCGACGGTGCCGTCCTGCACCGCGTCCAGGACCAGTCTGGAGGCGGTGAGCTTGGCGCGTGGGTAGGGGGCCTGCGGCTCGGGGCGGGTCCGCTCGGTCACGGACGTGCCGTACGGACACGGGCCGTACTCGTGGATGGTGCCGAGCTGCACCAGCCGGGGGCGCTGGGGTGCCGGCATCAGGCGCAGCGCCTCCAGCAACCGCTCGACCAGCCCGACGTTCACGGCGAGCAGGTCGTCGCCCCAGCCGAGGGTCGCGTTGACCACGACGTCGGTTCTGCGGGCCGCGAGGAGGCCGGCGAGCCGCTCGGGGTCCGTGGCGGCGAGGTCCAGTGGTTCGAACCGGTGCGCGGCGAGGTGCTGTGCCGGTCTGCGGGCCACGGCCAGTACGTCGCTGCCCCTGGCGGCGAACGCCGTGCACAGATGGCGGCCCACGCAGCCGGTGGCGCCGAGGACCGCCACCCGGGCAGGAGGAGCGAAGGAGTCGATGGGGGACCTCAAGAACGCACTCCGTCCGGGATGTCGGCGGTTCGGGGTGGCGCCCGGCGGGCGTCAGGACGCGATCTGCACTTCGCTGTGGTCACCGAGGATCAGCCGGTTGGTGGAGGGTATGTGCAGTGCGGGGGTCACCGTCACGTTGCGGCCGATGAGAGAGCCGTGGACGCGGCCCACTCCCTCGAGGCGCGAGTCGGACAGCATGATCGAGAACTCGATCTCGCCGTTCTCCACCCGGCAGTTGTCACCGATGGAGGTGTAGGGGCCGATGTACGAGCCGCTGACCAGCGTCCCGGTGCCGATGACGGCGGGGCCGACGATGCGCGAGCCCCGAATCCGGGCACCGGCCTCGATCCTGACCCGGCCGATGACCTCGCTGTCCGTGTCCACCACGCCGTGGGTGCGCGCTTCGACGGTTTCCAGCGCGGTCCGGTTGACCTCGAGCATGTCAGTGACGTTCCCGGTGTCCTTCCAGTAGCCGTGGATCGTCGTGGACCGCACGTCACGGTGCTCGTCGATGAGCCACTGGAGGGCGTGGGTGATCTCCAGCTCGCCCCGCCAAGAGGGTTTGATGGACCGCACGGCCTCGTGCACGGCCGGAGAGAAGAGGTAGACGCCGACCAGTGCGAGGTCGCTCCTGGGCTGCTGCGGTTTCTCCTCCAGGCTCACGACCTGGCCGTCGGCGCCCAGTTCGGCGACGCCGAAGGCGGCCGGGTCGGGAACCCGGGTGAGCAGGATCTGGGCATCCGGACGCTGGGTGCGGAACTCCCTCACCAGATCGGCGATGCCGCCGACGACGAAGTTGTCACCCAGGTACATGACGAAGTCGTCGTCGCCGAGGAACTCCCGTGCGATCAGGACCGCGTGGGCGAGGCCGAGCGGTGCCTCCTGGCGTATATAGGTGACTTGAAGGCCGAAACGGGAGCCGTCGCCGACGGCTTCCTGGATCTCCCGGGCCGACTCCCCCACCACGATCCCGACCTCGGTGACACCGGCCTGTGCGATGTCCTCCAGCACGTAGTAGAGAACAGGTTTGTTCGCCACCGGCACCAGCTGCTTGGGCGCGGTGTGGGTGATGGGCCGCAGACGGGTGCCCGAGCCTCCGGACAGGACCAGTGCCTTCATACCGGTGATGATGGGCCGCATCTCTCAAGTCCTCCTCGGGACCGGGTCGTCGCGTGCCGGAGGGGCACGTCAGTCGATGCCACGGACGATGTTCGGCTCTGCCGTGTCGTCCTCGTCGACACCGGCCAGACGCAGCGGCGGGGCTGCGGTCACGGGGAAGGCGACCACGGCCGGGGGGTCGGACTGGTCGGGACGGTGCACCGGGTACGTCTCGTTGTTGTGCACGTGGTCCTCCTGCGGTCGGGACCGGGCCAAGCCGGCGTCCCGGCCGGCCCGGCCTCGGTGGCAGTGCTCAGTAGCGGTAGTGGTGCGACTTGTACGGGCCCTCGACCTCGACGCCGATGTACGACGCCTGCTCGGGGCGGAGCGTGGTCAGCTTCACGCCGAGCGCGTCCAGGTGCAGACGGGCGACCTTCTCGTCGAGGTGCTTGGGCAGCACGTAGACGTCGGTCGGGTACTCCTCGGGCTTGGTGAACAGCTCGATCTGGGCCAGGGTCTGGTCCGCGAACGAGTTGGACATCACGAACGAGGGGTGGCCGGTGGCGTTGCCCAGGTTCAGCAGACGGCCCTCGGACAGCACGATGAGGACCTTGCCGTCGGGGAACGTCCAGGTGTGGACCTGCGGCTTGACCTCGTCCTTGACGATGCCCGGGATCTGCGCGAGACCGGCCATGTCGATCTCGTTGTCGAAGTGACCGATGTTCCCGACGATCGCCTGGTGCTTCATCCTGGCCATGTCCGCGGCCATGATGATGTCCTTGTTCCCGGTCGTGGTCACGAAGATGTCGGCCTTGTCGACGACCTCGTCCAGCGTCGTGACCTGATAGCCGTCCATCGCCGCCTGCAGCGCACAGATCGGGTCGATCTCGGTGACGATCACACGGGCACCCTGCCCGCGCAGCGACTCCGCACAGCCCTTGCCCACATCGCCGTAGCCGCAGACGACCGCGGTCTTGCCGCCGATGAGGACATCGGTGGCACGGTTGATGCCGTCGATCAGGGAATGACGGCAGCCGTACTTGTTGTCGAACTTCGACTTGGTGACCGCGTCGTTCACGTTGATCGCCGGGAACAGGAGGGTGCCGTCACGGTGCATCTCGTAGAGACGGTGCACACCGGTCGTGGTCTCCTCGGTCACGCCACGGATCTCCGAGGCGAGCCGGGTCCACTTCTGCGAGCCCTCGGAGATGGTGCGCTGCAGGACCTGGAGGACGACGCGGTGCTCGTCGGACTCGGCGGTGTCGAGGGAGGGGACCTTGCCGTCCTTCTCGTACTCGACGCCCTTGTGGACAAGCATCGTGGCGTCGCCACCGTCGTCCAGGATCATGTTCGGACCGCCGGTGGGAGTGTTCGGCCAGGTCAGCGCCTGCTCCGTGCACCACCAGTACTCCTCCAGAGTCTCGCCCTTCCAGGCGAAGACCGGGATGCCCTGGGGGTTCCCGGGCGTGCCGTCCGGGCCGACCGCGACGGCGGCGGCCGCGTGGTCCTGGGTGGAGAAGATGTTGCAGGACACCCACCGGACCTCGGCGCCCAGCGCGACCAGGGTCTCGATGAGAACGGCGGTCTGCACGGTCATGTGCAGCGAGCCCATGATCCGGGCGCCGGCCAGCGGCCGGCCGGCGGCGAACTCGCGGCGGATCGACATCAGGCCGGGCATCTCGTGCTCGGCGAGGGTGATCTCCTTGCGGCCGAACTCGGCCAGGGAGAGATCGGCGACCTTGAAGTCCGTGAAGTCAGCGGGCACTGAAGCTCCTAGAGGTCTGGAGGTTGCGGTGGATGTCGAGGGCGGCGGTGGACCGGTTGAGGGTGATGTAGTGCAGCCCGGGCGCCCCTTCGGCGAGCAGCCGGTCGGCCATGGCCGTGGCGTGTTCGACGCCGATGCGGTGGCCCTCGGCGGGGTTGTCGCGCGCGGCCTCCAGCCGGTGCGCCAGTGCCTCGGGGAAGGCGGCGCCGGACAGTTCGGCGAAGCGGCGGATCTGGCGTACGTCGGTGGCGGGCATGATCTCCGGGATGATCGGGATGTCGCAGCCCGCCGCGGACACCCGGTCACGCAGCCGCAGATAGTCCTCCACGTGGAAGAACATCTGGGTGACGGCGTAGTCGGCGCCCGCTCGGCACTTGGCGACGAAGTGCCGGATGTCGCTCTCCCAGTCCGGTGAGCGCGGGTGCCGTTCGGGGAAAGCCGCCACCCCGATGGTGAAGTCGCCCAGGGACCGCACCAGTTCGACGAGCTCTCCGGCGTATGTGAATCCCTGCGGATGAGGGATCCAGGGAGCGTTGGGGGCGCCGGGCGGGTCACCGCGCAGGGCGAGGACGTCGCGGATGCCCGCATCGGCGTACTGGCCGACGATGTGACGCAGTTCGGCCGCCGAGTGGCCGACGGCGGTGAGGTGGGCGACGGGCCGCAGAGTTGTCTCGGAGGCGATACGGCGGGTGACGGCGATGGTCCGGTCGCGGGAGGAGCCGCCCGCTCCGTAGGTGACGGACACGAAGTGGGGGCAGAGCGGCTCCACCCGGCGGATCGCGTCCCAGAGGGCGCGCTCGCCCTTCTCGGTCTTCGGCGGGAAGAACTCGAAGGAGAAAGTCGTCATGCTCGTCCTCCCGCGTTGAAGTAGCCGGCCTCGGGGTGGTGAACGACGATCGCGTCCGTGGACTGCTCGGGGTGCAGCTGGAACTCCTCGGAGAGGTGGACGCCGATGCGTTCCGGCTGGAGCAGGTCGGCGATCTTGGCCCGGTCCGCGAGGTCGGGGCAGGCCGGGTAGCCCAGCGAATAGCGGCAGCCCTGGTACTCCGTATGGAACATCGCATCCAGCGAATCCGGGTCCTCGCCGGCGAAGCCGAGTTCGGAGCGCACGCGCGCGTGCCAGTACTCGGCGAGTGCCTCGGCCAACTGGACGGACAGGCCGTGCAGTTCGAGGTAGTCGCGGTAGGAGTTCGCCTCGAAGAGCTTCGCGGTCTCCTCGCCGATGCGGTTGCCCATCGTGACGATCTGGAAGCCGACCACATCGGTCTCGCCGGACTCCTCCGGGCGGAAGAAGTCGGCCAGGCACAGACGCCGGCCGCGGCGCTGGCGCGGGAACGTGAAGCGGGTGCGCTCGTTGCCCTGCTCGTCCAGGATGATCAGGTCGTCGTCCTTGGACACACAGGGGAAGTAGCCGTAGACCACGGCCGCTTCGAGGAGGTTGTCGGTCTGGAGCCTGTCCAGGAGACCGCGCAGACGCGGGCGGCCCTCGGTCTCCACGAGTTCCTCGTACGTCGGGCCGTCGCCGGTGCGGGCCTGCTTGAGGCCCCACTGGCCCTTGAAGAGGGCGCCCTCGTCCAGCCAGGACGCGTACTCCTTGAGCTGGATGCCCTTGACGACCCGGGTGCCGCGGAACGGCGGAGTGGGGACCGGGTTGTCGACGGCGACGTCGGAGCGGACGTGGCCCTCCTCGGGACGCTCCTCGGCCTCTGAGACGGCCGCCGTCGCCCGCACCCGGCGCTGCTTCAGCTCGGGCAGCTTCGCCCCGGGCACGCCCCGCTTGACACCGATCAGGGCGTCCATCAGGCGCAGCCCCTCGAACGCGTCCCGGGCGTAACGGACTTCGCCCTCGTAGATCTCGTGCAGGTCCTGCTCGACGTAGGCCCTCGTCAGCGCGGCGCCGCCCAGGATGACCGGGTAATCGGCGGCCATCCTGCGCTGGTTGAGCTCCTGGAGGTTCTCCTTCATGATCACCGTGGACTTGACCAGGAGGCCCGACATGCCGATGACATCGGCGCGGTGCTCCTCGGCGGCCTCCAGGATCGCGGAGACCGGCTGCTTGATGCCGAGGTTGACGACGGTGTAGCCGTTGTTGGACAGGATGATGTCGACGAGGTTCTTGCCGATGTCGTGGACGTCGCCGCGCACCGTGGCCAGCACGATGGTGCCCTTGCCCTCCGCGTCCGACTTCTCCATGTGCGGCTCCAGATAGGCGACCGCGGTCTTCATCACCTCGGCGGACTGGAGCACGAACGGCAGCTGCATCTGCCCGGAGCCGAACAGCTCGCCGACGACCTTCATGCCGTCCAGGAGCGTCGCGTTGACGATGTCCAGGGCCGGGCGGGTCTCCAGCGCGGCGGCGAGGTCGGCCTCCAGGCCGTTCTTCTCGCCGTCGATGATCCGCCGCTTGAGCCGCTCCTCCAGCGGGAGCGCGGCCAGCTCCTCGGCCCGGCCCGCCGTCCGGGACTTCGTGGTGGCGCCCTCGAAGAGGGCCATCAGCTTCTGCAGCGGGTCGTAGCCCTCCGCGCGGCGGTCGTAGACCAGGTCGAGGGCCGTCTTCACCTCCTCCTCGGTGAAGCGGGCGATCGGCAGGATCTTCGAGGCGTGCACGATCGCCGAGTCCAGGCCCGCCTTGACGCACTCGTCGAGGAAGACGGAGTTGAGCAGGACGCGGGCGGCCGGGTTGAGGCCGAAGGAGATGTTCGAGAGGCCCAGCGTGGTCTGGACGTCGGGGTGGGCGGCCTTGAGGCGGCGGATCGCCTCGATGGTGGCGATGCCGTCGCCGCGGGACTCCTCCTGGCCGGTGCAGATGGTGAAGGTCAGGGTGTCGATGAGGATGTCCGACTCGTGGATGCCCCAGTTCGCCGTCAGGTCCCCGATCAGCCGCTCGGCGATGGCGACCTTGTGCTCCGGGGTGCGCGCCTGGCCCTCCTCGTCGATGGTCAGCGCGATGAGCGCGGCGCCGTGCTCCTGGGCGAGCTTGGTGACCTTCGCGAAACGGGACTCGGGGCCGTCGCCGTCCTCGTAGTTGACGGAGTTGATGACCGCGCGGCCGCCGAGCTTCTCCAACCCGGCCCGGATGACCGGGACTTCGGTGGAGTCCAGGACGATGGGGAGGGTGGAGGCGGTGGCGAAGCGGCCGGCGAGTTCCTCCATGTCGGCGACCCCGTCACGGCCCACGTAGTCCACGCAGAGGTCCAGCATGTGGGCGCCCTCGCGGATCTGGTCACGGGCCATCTCCACGCAGTCGTCCCAGCGGCCGTCCAGCATGGCCTCGCGGAACTTCTTCGAGCCGTTGGCGTTCGTGCGCTCGCCGATCGCCATGTAGGCGGTGTCCTGGCGGAACGGGACCGTCTGGTAGAGGGAGGCGGCGCCCGGCTCGGGCTGCGGGTGACGCTCGGTGGGCGCGGCCTCACGGACCCGCTCGACGAGCCGGCGCAGGTGCTCGGGGGTGGTGCCGCAGCAGCCGCCGACCAGGCTCAGGCCGTAGTCGCGGACGAAATTCTCCTGCGCGTCGGCGAGTTCGGGCGCGGTCAGCGGGTAGTGGGCACCGTCCGAGGTGAGGATGGGCAGGCCCGCGTTCGGCATGCACGACAGCCGGACACGGGAGTGGCGGGCCAGATAGCGCAGGTGCTCGCTCATCTCGGCCGGGCCCGTCGCGCAGTTCAGGCCGATCATGTCGATGCCGAGCGGCTCCAGCGCGGTGAGCGCGGCGCCGATCTCGGAACCCAGGAGCATCGTGCCGGTCGTCTCGACAGTCACCGACACGATCAGCGGCACCTCGTACCCGGCGATCTCCATCGCACGACGGGCGCCCAGGATCGACGACTTGGTCTGCAACAGGTCCTGCGTGGTCTCCACGATCAGGGCGTCGGCGCCACCCGCGAGCAGGCCCTCGGCATTCTGCTGGTAGGCGTCCCGAATCGCGGTGAACGTGGTGTGGCCGAGGGTCGGCAACTTGGTACCCGGCCCCATCGAGCCCAGCACCCAGCGCTGGCGGCCGTCCCGCGCCGTGTACTCGTCCGCCGTCTCCCGGGCGGCACGGGCACCGGCCTGCGACAGCTCGGCGACGCGTTCGGCGATGTCGTACTCGCCCAGCGCACTGAGGTTCGCGCCGAAGGTGTTGGTCTCCACGCAGTCCACACCCACGTCGAAGTACGCGGAATGCACCGAGCGGACGATGTCCGGACGGGTGACGTTCAAGATCTCGTTGCAGCCCTCCAGCTGCTGGAAGTCGTCCAGAGTGGGGTCCTGCGCCTGGAGCATCGTGCCCATCGCTCCGTCAGCCACCACCACCCGGGTGGCAAGGGCCTCGCGGAGCGCGGACGCGCGGTCGGCATTCGTCATGACACGTTCCCCAGCATCGGGGCGAGCTGACGTGCGGCGGCGTCGCCGTAGGTCTCTCGCGCGTCGGCGAGAAGCCGCACCGAATCCGTCTCGTAGGACTGCGAGCCCACCTCCGCCAGCGCGGCACCCGCCAGCGTGCAGCCCATCCGGGCAGCGGCATCAGGGGGCAGTCCGTGGCTGACGGCAGCGAGGAAGCCGGCGCGGAAGGCGTCGCCGACGCCGGTCGGGTCGGTGACAGGTACGCCCGTGAGCGCGGGGACGGCAAGGTCCGGCAGACCGGCCCGGGCGATGCGGGCCCCGCGCTCGCCGAGGGTGGTGACCCAGGTGCCGACCGCGGCGAGGACCTGCTGGTGACCGAGGCCGGTGCGCTCCAGCAGGAGTGCTGCCTCGTACTCATTGGTGAACAGCCACGCGGCGCCGTCGATCAGCTCGCGCACCTGCTCTGCGGTCAGCCGGGCCAACTGCTGGGAGGGGTCGGCCGCGAACGGGATGCCGAGTTCCCTGGCCTGCCGGGTGTGGCGCAGCATCGCCTCGGGGTCGTTCGGGGCAACGACGACGAGGTCGATGCCGCCGGCGCGGGCGACCACGTCCGCGAGGTCGATGTCCGCGGCCTCCGCCATCGCTCCCGCGTAGAAGGAGGCGATCTGGTTGGCGTCCTGATCCGTGATGCACGTGAAGCGCGCGGTCTGGCGCCGTTGGGACGCACGGACCGCGCCGGTGTCGACCTGGTGTTCCTTGAGCCAGACCTCGTAGTCCGCAAAGTCCGCGCCCACTGCCCCCACCAGCAGGGGGGCCAGTCCGAGACCGCCCAGGCCGAAGGCGATGTTCGCCGCGACCCCGCCCCGCCGTACCTCCAGGTCGTCGACCAGGAAGGACAGCGAGATCTGAGCGAGCCGATCGGGGATCAGCTGCTCCGTGAACCGGCCGGGGAAGACCATGAGATGGTCCGTGGCAATGGATCCTGTCACCGCAATACGCACCTGAACGCTCCCGTCGAAGGGGGGTGGACCGGTCAGAGTCCGACCGCTGCCTTGAGCTGCTGGATGCGGTCCGTGCGCTCCCAGGTGAAGTCCGGGAGTTCGCGGCCGAAGTGGCCGTACGCGGCGGTCTGGGTGTAGATGGGTCGCAGCAGATCGAGGTCTCGGATGATCGCGGCGGGCCTCAGGTCGAACACGTCCTTGATGGCCTGCTCGATGACGCTCTGCGCCACCACCGCGGTGCCGAAGGTCTCCACGAACAGACCGACCGGCGCGGCCTTGCCGATGGCGTAGGCGACCTGGACCTCGCAGCGCGTGGCGAGGCCCGCGGCGACGACGTTCTTGGCGACCCAGCGCATCGCGTAGGCGGCCGAGCGGTCGACCTTGGAGGGGTCCTTGCCGGAGAAGGCGCCGCCGCCGTGGCGGGCCATGCCGCCGTACGTGTCGATGATGATCTTGCGGCCGGTGAGGCCGGCGTCGCCCATCGGGCCGCCGATCTCGAAGCGACCGGTCGGGTTGACCAGCAGACGGTAGCCCTCGGTGTCCAGTTTGATGCCCTCGTCGTCCAGCCCGCGAAGCACCGGTTCGACCACCTCCAGGCGGATGTCCGGGGTGAGCAGGGAGTCCAGGTCGATGTCGCTCGCGTGCTGCGAGGAGACCACGACCGTGTCCAGCCGGACGGGGCGGCTGCCCGCGTACTCGATGGTGACCTGTGTCTTGCCGTCCGGACGCAGGTAGGGAACGGTGCCGTCCTTGCGTACCTCGGTCAGCCGCCGTGAGAGTCGGTGGGCCAGTTCGATCGGCAGCGGCATCAGACTGGGGGTCTCGTCCGAGGCGTAGCCGAACATCAGGCCCTGGTCGCCGGCCCCCTGCCGGTCCAGCTCGTCGTTCTCCCCGCCCTCGACCCGCTTCTCGTACGCGGTGTCGACGCCCTGCGCGATGTCCGGCGACTGCGAGCCGATCGACACCGAGACCCCGCAGGAGGCGCCGTCGAAGCCCTTGGCCGAGGAGTCGTAGCCGATCTCCAGGATCTTCTCGCGCACCAGTCGGGCGATCGGTGCGTACGCCGTGGTCGTCACCTCGCCCGCGATGTGTACCTGACCTGTGGTGATCAGTGTCTCGACGGCGACCCGGGAGGCGGGGTCCTCGCGCAGGAGGGCGTCGAGGACGGTGTCGCTGATCTGGTCGGCGATCTTGTCGGGGTGCCCCTCGGTCACGGATTCCGAGGTGAACAGTCGGCGGGACATGGCTCTCCAGAGTCTCGGTGGTTCAGAGATGACGGGGCGTTCTTGCGGGCGGGGCGTACGAGTTCGGCGTCGGTGCGTGCCCAGGGTCGTGGTGCCGGAGTCCCACCGGGCTGAAGCTCCATGGAAGGACCACCCGCATGAGGATCGCTTGAGGACCGCAGACAGCCCACGTCGGCGTGGGATGTGATGGGGCGCGGTCCGTACCGGTTTGGCCTTCAGCCGGCGCGGTCGACGAGCGGGGCCTCGCCCAGAAGTTCCACGACCGTGCCGAGGAATCCTTCGTCGAGCATGGTGGCGACGGCGATGTCGGGTGAGGCGTCGAGGCCCGCGTCGTGACAGGCCACGCTGATGAGATAGCGGCTCAGTGCGGGGCGGGTGGCGAAGGCCCACTCGCCGTGGGCCGCGGGAGTGCCGTCGGGTGCGAGCAGCCCGCCGCCGCCCGGGTCGAACCCGAACTGGGTGAAAGCCAGGCGCATTCCCTGCCCGAGCGCTTTCGTGTACGCCTCCTTCAGCGTCCACAGCCGCAGCAGGGCGGCCGCCTGTTCCCGCTCGTCGAGTCCGGCCAGTTCCCGCCTTTCAGCGAAGGTGCACATCTGGTCCTTGAGGAGTCCGACCGGCATCCGGCGGTCCATGGGTTCGGCGTCGACACCGATGCGGCCGTTGCGGCTGATGCCCACCGCGATCAGGTCGTCGGTGTGGGTGAGGCTCAGATCGATCTGGCCCAGGCCCCGCAGATAGGGGCGGCCGGCGATCCTGTACGCGAGGTCGAGGTCGGCCGGTTCGACGCCGAGCGCCGCTGCCGCGGTGTACTTGACGGCCAGCCGGGAGGCGACGAAGCGGTAGCGGATCGTGGGGTCGGCGGTGCGCCGGTAGCGCTGCCAGTCGCGGCCGAGCAGCGGCTGCAGCGCTGCGTCGGCCAGGACGGCGGGCAGCCATTCTCCCCATGTGGTGTACACGACGGCGTTCCCCCTCAGCCGCATGCTCTCCCGCACCGTATGCCACGGGCCGTCTGGTCCGGGGACATGGCTGAAGGGGCTGATGCGCGCCGTGTCGTCCATCGGTTCCTCCTTGACCCGCGGGGCACGGGGCGGATTGGTCACTGCACGAGTTCCGTCGCGTCCAGGTCGCAGCCGCGGCCGGTGCGGTGGCGCAGCAGGAGTTCCTCCAGGACCTGGTCGAGGCAGCCGGCGGGCAGCTCGGGCACCGGCATGCCGAGGCGTTCACCGATCCTGGACAGGGCCAGCACCGCCCAGGCGGGCGCCGCGAGGAACGGGGACGTGCCGTCCTGGCCCTCCCACACGCCCAGGACCGCGGCGGCGGCGAGCAGCAGGGCGTACCGGTCGCTCAGCACGCACACGGCCGGGTCCGTGAGTGTCCTGGCGGTGATCGCGGGCAGTGCGCGGCACTTGGCGCGCAGGGCACGGAGTTCGTTGGCGAACCCCTCGGCCAGTTCGCTGAGCGCGCCCAGTTGCCCTCCGACGCCGCGCGCCCGGCTGAGCCGGTCGGCCGAGCCGATCAGGGACGCGGCCAGGAAGTCTCCGCCGTCGGCTATCTGGAGCAACCCGTAGTCGAGGTCGGGCAGTTCGGCGTTGCGGTCGAACAGCCGGGGCGGCGGCTCCTCTTCCGCGAACCAGGAGTGCTCGGCCAGGATGCGCAGCCGGGGCACGATGACCGCTTGGCAGGCGGCGGTACCGGCATGGCCGAGCCCGGCGCCCGGCAGGTCACGCATCAGTTTGTCGAGGGCCCCGTATGCGGGGCTGCCGTGTTCGTAGCCGCGGGAGCCGAGCACGGTGGCCAGTTCCTCGAGGTCCTCCCTGATCAGGTCAGGCACCACATATTTGACGGCGGCGGCCGGCACATGGGCGCAGTCCGGCATCAGGCTCAGCGAGCGCAGGGCGACGGTCGCCATGCTGTCGCAGGCGAGCAGGTCGGCGAAGACTCCGGCGAGCGGCTTGCGGCAGCGAGGGGCGATCGGGCCGCTGCGAGCCGTGGTGGCGGCTCGCACCGCGGAGTGCAGCACCGTGTCGGCGGCGGCGGTGACCACGGAGGCGATCAGGCAGCGGTTGACCTGGAAGGTGCGCAGCGCCAGGGCGACACCCTCGCCGGGCCGGCCGACCAGCGCGTCGCCCGGCACGGCGCAGTCGGTGAACTCCAGACCGGAGAAGAGGCCGCCCCGCGCCCCGTTCACGATCACCCGGGGCATCCGGCGCACCCCGTCGGGCGGGAGCTGCCCGGGATCGAGGAGCAGCACGGAGTGGCTGCGCGGGGTGCGGGCCGGATCGGTGCGGGCATAGACGACGTACGCACCGGCCCGTTCGGCGTTGATGATGACGCTCTTGCGGCCGCTGAGGGCGTAGCCGCCCGGTACGGTGCGGGCGGTGAACTCCTCGCGCAGGATGGCGTTGGCGTGGGCGAGTTCGTGGTGCAGGATCGTGGCGCGCCCGCCGCCGAGCAGTACGTCGGCGATGGACCGGCGCTGGGTCTCGGTGCCCGCGGCCCACACCGCGGAGCTCGCGAAGAGCGAGGTGACGCCGAAGCCGAAACCGAGCATCACATCCCGCCGGAAGACCGGGCGCAGCACCTTGGCCAGCAGGTCGGCGCGGGTGAGCCGGCCGCCGAGGGCGACGGGGACGAACTCGGAGCCCAGACCGGCTTCGGCGAGCAGGAGTTCGGTCCGGGCGGGGGGTTCATGGCGGCTGTCGGCGGCGAGCAGGGCCTTCAGTCCGTGCGGGTTGGCAGGATCGTAGGGGTCGCCGAGCAGTGCGTCGAGCCGGGCGGCGCGGTGCAGCGCGGCCGTCGTGGCGTGCTCTTCTCCAGCGGTCCTGACGGGAAGGGTCTGCGCATTGGTGACCATGGCGGCTTGGGTCAGCTCCTTCGGCACACGGGCGGGCGTCTTGCTCGCGTGCCCTGTTGCGCGCACGCGCTTCAGAGCCTGTACGGGAATGCTGGAGAGGGTCTGGAAGAGTTCTGGAGGCATGCTCGACCCAGGCGGCGGTGCCCCATGCGAAAGGCTGCCGTGGCGTCGGTCTCCGACGGCACGGCAGCCTCGTGGTGAATCGCCCGGATCAGCCGGTCTTCCTGCGGACGTACGGTCGTTGCCCCGCAAAACCGTTCATGCTCCGCACGTTCCTTCTTGGCCGGACGGCCTCCCGCGGACGTGCAGATTTCACAGTTGGCCGAGGACCGGCCGGCGGCTTCGCAGGACATGAATCGCCGACTTCGCGTGTTCTCGGGCCAGTTCGAGGAGCTGGACGCTGCTGCGTCCCAGCTCGGCGCGGACGGTCCGGCGGGCCCGTTCGAGATCGGTGCCCGCGCCGAGCACCCGCTGCTCGGCGTCGTCCCGCAGCACGACGCTGTGCTGCGAGACGACGGTGACGCCCGTCTCGTCGGGCACCACCGACCACTCGCCGGTGTGCGCGGCCACCAGCTTCGGGCAGACGACCTGTTTGTAGACGATGCGCCCTGCGTGCGGGAAGCACACCCGCACCGTCTCGATGCCGTGCACGACGCCGGCGGCGGTCGAGGTCACCATCGTCATCTGCTGGACGCCGGCCTGCGGTTCGGCCAGATCGACGCGGTGGACGTGGGGAACCACGGCGGGCCAGTCGGCGGCCCGGTACAGGAAGTCGTAGACGAGTTCGGCCGGGCCCTTGACCCGTACGGAGTCCTCGAAGGACAGCGTCAGTGCGTCGAGGTCGGTCCAGCGCTCCGCGAACGACCGTAGCTGCTCGAGCTCGGAGCGGGTGTTGGCGTTGATGGCCCGTTCCAGCCAGGCCACGTCCTGGGCCCGGTCGTCGACCGCCGTGAACTCGTGCCGCAGGGTCAGCCGGCAGGAGCCCGCGCCGGCCGCCTCCACGGTCCAGACGCCGCCCAGCGAGGCCGCGGGCGTCGCGGGCAGTGTCTGCCGGAAGGAGACGGTGCGCCGGGCCGCGTCGAGGACCCGGTCCGAGGTCCACGATTTCACCTGCCCGTTGGCGGTCACCCACATCCGCAGGCGTTCCCTGACCCCGTCGAAATCGAGGCGTTCCACGTGGATGCTCGGCGGGAAGAACAGCGGCCACCGGACGGAGTCCGCGATCAGTCCGTACACGACACCCGCCGGTGCGGCCACATCGATCGCGTTCAGCACGTGGTGAACACGCCTGTTCGGCATCGCCAACACCTTCTCTCATGGACGGCGCCCCCGCCTGCCGGCGCGGCTACGAGGTCCACACGTCACGGACGACCGTGCCTCGAGAGTGCGCCGCCCGCCTCAAGACCCGCCGGAGTCCCGCCGGAGCCCCCCCCCATTTTTTGTGGGCCACGGGAAGGACCGCGTGTCCTCGGGGCCCCTGTGCGGCTCACGTCCGAACCGCGGCCTGTGCCTCGGCGCGCCGGGCCACCCGGCAGGCCCTCGCGATCAGACGGGGCAGTTCCCGGCCGCCGGCGAAGAAGTGGTCACCGGGCACGGTGCGCTGGACGAAGCGGCCGGTGGTCCAGCGCCGCCATCCGGCCAGCACGCCGGTCGGGGCCAACCGGTCCGCGCTTGCGGCGACGGCGAGCAGCGGCACGGTCAGCGCTCCCCCGGTGGCCGGGGCCACGGCGGCCCGGCGCAGGGCGTCCGCCAGCCGCAGATCGTCCCGCAGGACCGGCAGTACGGCGCGGTACCACACGCCGCCGGGCGCCCCGACGCCCCCGGGTGGCAGCAATCCCGCCGCGGAGAGCGCCTCGACCAGTTCGGTGTCGGCGGCGTCGGCGGCGTGCAGCAGAAGCGGCGGCGCGTCGGGCGGCGGGGAGGCGCCCACCGCGACGAACGCGGGCGGGGGCGACGCCGTGTCGGCCAGCGCCCGTGCGAGGGTGTGGGCGACGAGGCCGCCCAGGCTGTGCCCGTACAAGGCGAACGGGCCGTCGCCGGGATCGCGTTCGGTGATGTGGCCGAGGAGTTCGGTGAGCAGTTCGTCCCGTCCGGTCAGCCTCGGCTCGCGACGGCGCTTGTCCCGCCCGGGCAGCATCAACGGAACGACCCGGAGGCCGGGTCCCGCAAGGTCGCCCCAGCGGTGGAAGCTCGACACGCCGGCACCGGCGTGGGCGAAGCAGTAGAGCGTCATGGGAGGGCTCTCGGGCACGGCATGGCCTCCTTCGCGATCCTTGATGTGCGGCCTCAGAGCTTCGCCGAGCCGTCTGGAGAGCCGCTCGAGCCCTGCCGCCGGTGCGGCCCGGCTCCCCGGCCGCACCGGTTCAGACGGAGCCGGCCAGCGAGGGGCCCTCCTCGTCGACGCCGAGGCGGTGGTCACGCACCGCCCGGAGCGACGCCTCGCGATCCGGTGCCGGGCGGGTGGCCTGCGCGGTCGCGGAGTCCGGCACCGAGGCGGACCGGGCGCCTATGCGGGCGGCCATCGCGCCGATGGTGGGGTGGTCGTACAGCACGGCGGCCCGCTCCTGGAGGCCGTAGAGCCGGTTGATGCCCGCCACGAACTCGGCGCCCAGCAGGGAGTCGAGACCCAGCGCGTCGAACGTGGTCGCGGCGCCGATGTCCCACGGGTCGCAGCACAGGATGCCGGCAAGCTGCTCCCGCAGCACGTCGACGACCGGGGTCGGGTCCGCGCCGGCGGCCAGGGGCGGGCCGGCCGCCGGCGCGGGTGCCGGGCCCGGCACACCCGCTTCGCACGCCACGTGGTGGGCGAATGCGAAGGGCGTCGGGTGGTCCAGGATCGCCGGGGTCGCGATGCGGGTGCCGTACCTGGCGTTCACCACGGCCACGAACTCCATGGCGAGCATCGAGTCGAGGCCCAGGGACCGGAAGGTCTGCCCGGGGTCGATCTGCTCCGGCCGCAGCCCGAGGACATCGGCCAGCACGGCCGTGAACTCGGTGAACCAGCCGGATCCCCGGGTCCGGGATGGCGTGCCGGACACGGTGTGCGGGGCGCTGGTCATGAGGCCGCCTCCTGTCACCACCCGATGCCCGCCGCGCGTTCCCGTTCCGGACCGGTACCCGTCGCGGACGCGGTCGGCGGGGCGAGGGGCTCCGCGGCGGCGGCCAGCATCGAACGCTGCAGCCGGCGCAGTCCCGCGGAGGGCTCCAGGCCGGCCTCGTGCACGAGGGTGCCCCGCAGCCGCTGGTAGACGTCCAGCGCCTCGCCCCGCCGTCCCGAGCGCTGCAGCGCGAGCATGAACTGGGCGTGCAGGCTCTCGTGGGTGCGGTACTGGTTGACCAGCACGGTGAGTTCGGCAAGCAGTTCGCGGTGCCGTCCGAGCCGCAGGTCGGCCTCGATGCGCTGGTCGAGGGCGCACAGCCGGCTTTCCTCGAGCCGCTTGGCCTCCATCCGCAGCTGCGGCCCCGCCTGTACGTCGGCGAAGGCACTCTCCGACCACAGGTCCAGGGCCTCACGCAGCTGCCGTGCGGCGCCCGCGAAATCCCCCGCGTCCATCGCCCGGTAGCCCGTGCCCGCGAGCCGCTCGAACTCCCGGACGTCACTGGTTCCGCCGCCGGGGGACAGGAGGTAGCCGCCGGGAGTGGTCATCAGGATGTCCTTGGCGCCGAGCCGTCCGCCGTCGTGCTGCTCATCGGTCCCGAGGGCGGCCGCGATGAGTTCGCGCAGCTGGAGCACATAGGTCTGCAGTGTCGTCCGGGCACTGCGCGGCGGGCGGCCCGCCCAGACCTCCTCGAACAGGACGGGAACGGGCACTACACGGTCGGCGTGCAGCGCGAGCAGCGCCAGGACCTGCCGAGGCTTCGGCGCGGTGGGCGTGACCGAGACCCCGTTCACCCGCACCATCAGGCCACCTAGTACGTCGATGTCCACACCGTCTCCCTGTCCATGCGATGAAAAACAGCACGAGTGGTCCACCAACAGAAAACCGCATAAGCGGTTTCCTAGTCAAGCGGATGGACCGCCGGGCCGGATCAGGCAGGGACGGAGCGGCGGAATCTGCGGATATGCCACCAGTATTCGGCGATACGGAAACAGACCGCCGACCACGGTCGACAGTCTTTTATTGCCGGATATGCATTTTGGGTATTTTTAGTTCATTGCGGGGGGTTGCCGTGTTTGCGCGAGGGCAGGTCGGCGTGCTTGGTGTGCAGCATCGCGAGCGACCTGATGAGTACTTCGCGGGTCCCGGCGGGGTCGATGACGTCGTCGACCAGGCCCCGCTCGGCCGCGTAGTAGGGGTGCATGAGTTCGGACCTGTACTCCTTGACCATGCGTGCGCGCATGGCCTCGGGGTCCTCGGCGCCGGCGATCTGGCGGCGGAAGATGACGTTGGCGGCGCCCTCGGCGCCCATCACGGCGATCTCGTTGGTGGGCCAGGCGTAGGTGAGGTCGGCGCCGATGGACTGGCTGTCCATGACGATGTAGGCACCTCCGTACGCCTTGCGCAGGATCAGCGAGATCCGCGGCACCGTCGCGTCGCAGTAGGCGTACAGCAGTTTCGCGCCGTGGCGGATGATGCCGCCGTGCTCCTGGCCGACACCCGGGAGGAACCCGGGGACGTCCAGAAGAGTGACGATCGGGATGTTGAAGGCGTCGCACATCTGCACGAAGCGTGCGGCCTTCTCGCTGGCCTCGATGTCCAGGACCCCGGCCAGGACCTGCGGCTGGTTGGCGACGATGCCGACGACCTGGCCGTCGAGGCGGGCCAGCGCGCAGATGATGTTGCGGGCCCAGCGCTCGTGGACTTCGAGGCAGTCGCCGTCGTCGACGATCTCCTCGATCACCTCGGCCATGTCGTAGGGACGGCTGCCGTCCGCCGGGACCAGGTCCAGCAGGATCTCCGAGCGGCGCTCGGCCTCGTCGCTCGACTCCGCGCGCGGCGGGTTCTCCCGGTTGTTCTGCGGCAGCAGCGAGAGCAGGTAGCGGACCTCGGCGAGGCAGGTCTCCTCGTCGTCGTAGGCGAAGTGGCAGACGCCGGAGGTCTCGGCGTGCACGTCGGCGCCGCCGAGGCCGTTCTGGCTGATCTCCTCGCCGGTGACGGCCTTGACGACGTCGGGGCCGGTGATGAACATCTGCGAGGTCTCGCGGACCATGAACACGAAGTCGGTGAGGGCGGGGCTGTAGGCCGCGCCGCCGGCGCACGGGCCGAGCATGACGCTGATCTGCGGGATGACCCCGGACGCCTTGGTGTTGCGCTGGAAGATGCCGCCGTAGCCGGCCAGCGCGGAGACGCCCTCCTGGATACGGGCGCCGGCGCCGTCGTTGAGGGAGACCAGCGGGGCACCGGCCGCGATGGCCATGTCCATGATCTTGTGGATCTTCGTGGCGTGGGCCTCGCCCAGCGCGCCGCCGAAGATGCGGAAGTCGTGCGCGTAGACGAAGACCGTGCGGCCCTCGACCGTGCCCCAGCCGGTGACGACACCGTCGGTGTACGGCTTCTTCGCCTCCAGGCCGAAGCCCGTGGCACGGTGCCGGCGCAGCTGCTCGACCTCACGGAAGGAGCCCTCGTCCAGCAGCAGTTCGATCCGCTCGCGCGAGGTCAGCTTGCCCTTGGCGTGCTGCGCCTCGGTCGCCTTCCCGCCCGGTCCGGCCAGCGCCCGGGCACGGATCTCGTGCAGCTCGGCCACCCGTCCGCGTGTACCGGTCGCCGCCGCGTCGCCCGGGGCGCGGTCACCCACCACCGTCATGTCAGATCCCTTCGTTCGGCTGCCGAGCGAAGGCGCCCGGGAAATCGACGCGGAACCGCAGGCGTCTCACTGCCAGCTGTGCGGCGACCGGTAGGCCGCCATGCGCTCCCACCGGCGCCACGAGGACACCGAGCCGACGGTCCGGCGGCCCCGGTCCCCGTCCTCGGTCCGCCGCGCGAGCAGACAGAACAACGCGACCGTCACCGCGGCCAGTTCCTCCTCAGCGGCCTTCCCGCGCTCGACACGCAGGACATCGCCCGCACCGTTCAAGCCGTCCACAGCGCCTCCTCGGCTTTCGGGCCAGGGTCTGCCGCAGCCCTCAAAAGGGGCTCGGCTCCCGCTGGAGACCGGCTCCGGCCCGGGTGGCCTCAGGCGGCGAAGATGTCGTAGGTGGAGGTGTGCCGCGGGCCGGCGAGCACATCCAGCTGCGGGTCGACCGCCAGCATCGCCTGATGCAGCCGCTGTGTCTGCGGCGACGGTTCCACCCCCAGCTCCTCGATCAGCCGTCCCCGCAGCCCCCGGTAGACCTCCAGCGCCGACGCCTGCCGTCCCGACCGGTACAACGCCACCATCGCCTGTGAGTGCAGTCCCTCATGCTGCGGGTACCGTGCCGTCAGCTCCGCCAGCTCGGCCAGCAACTCCGCGTGCCGTCCCAGCCTCAGATCCGCATCGATCCTCCGCTCCACCGTCACCAGCCGCGACTCCTCCAGCCGCACCACCTCGATCTCCAGCACGGGGCCGCCCCGTACGTCCACCAGCGCCGGGCCCTGCCACAGGTCCAGCGCAGTGCGAAAGCGCTCCGCCGCCGCCTCGTCGTCGCCCGCCTCGAACGCCGTCTGCCCCTCCCGCACCAGCCCCTCGTACACGTGCACGTCCACGCACTCCGAAGGCACCTGCAGCAGATAGCCCCCATGCCGCGTCACCAGCACCTCCTTCGCACTCCCGGGTGCGTCCGGGCCCATCGCCGTCCCCAGCCGCCGGCGCAGCTGCAAAATGTACGTCTGCAATGTCGTCAACGCACTCAGCGGCGGCCGCGAACCCCAGATCTCCTCCATCAGCGTCGGCACCGGCAGCACACGACCCGGATGCAAAGCCAACAATGAAAGAATCTGTCGCGGCTTCGCCGCCGACGGAACAATGGAACCCCCGTTGACCTCCGCGCTCAACGGACCCAACACTCGAATCCTCACTGCATCCACCCTGCAATCGTCGAGTTCGTTGCCATGCCTTCCGATGGCGAGAAATCCACGCCGCTGTGCACGCTAGCCGCGCCCGTGCTTTCCCATCGTTTCCTCCAGCAGCCCTCTAGCGGACTTCCAAGCACCGCTCCGCAGAGGAAATGAATCGGATTAT
This sequence comes from Streptomyces sp. NBC_00986, assembly GCF_045162565.1. Taxonomy (NCBI): domain Bacteria; kingdom Bacillati; phylum Actinomycetota; class Actinomycetes; order Kitasatosporales; family Streptomycetaceae; genus Streptomyces; species Streptomyces sp. NBC_00986. Next base: position 11,602,390 of record NZ_CP108733.1, on the reverse strand, counting down.
CCGAATGACCGCAGAGCTCGCTCCCGGTGCTCCCGACGTCTTCTCAGCAGTCCTTCGCGACCGCAGACCTGAGCCCCAGAGCCAGTGCGGAGGCGCTGTCGGCGGCGCTCCCGAAACCGGTCATGACCACGGTCACCGGGACGTCGGCCCCCGCCGCGGTGTCCGCCGCGATCGCGTAGGCCGCCCGTGAAGCGGGCCCGCATCCGCACAGGATCAGCCGCCGGCCTCCCGAACCCAGCGCCTGGCCCAGCTCGGCCGGCAGCGCCCCGCGCCCGCCGTCGAGGCGCAGGACCACGATGCACTCGGGGCCCTCGTGCGCACGCACGAAGAGGTCGTAGCTGCCCGGCGTGACCCCCGGGACCGTGACGAGGCAGACGATGTCCGCGCCCGGCTCTCCGGACCGCAGTGTCGTGAGTGCGAGTCCCCGCCACGCCCTGCGGGGTGCCACGCCCGGCACGTCGGAGGTCCCCAGCAGCTCCAGCACCTGCCCCACAGTGACCTGCGGGTCCCGCAGATCGGGCAGGGTGCGCAGCAGATGCACACACTGGCCGTGGAGCGTGGAGGCGTCCGCGTCCGCCATGCTCGCGCGGTCGTAGACGGTGGTCAGGACCAGGCCGCCCTCCGGGTCGGGGCGGGCGAGGACGGTGACGGGCAGGACCGTGTCGCCGTCCGGACCGCGGGGCGGGTCAGGACGGACCTGCTGGACCCGCGGCTCCCTGCGCAGCCGCGCGGGCAGTTCGGGAAGGCCGTCGAAGCGGACGGCGATGTCGAACAGTTCCGCGTCCTCCTCCTGTCCGGTCCAGGCCCGTATCCGGTCGGCCGAGACCCAGGGATACGCCGTGATGTCGAGCAGCCTGTCCCGCGCCTCCCGCACCAGGTCCGCGAGGGACCCGGCCGGGTCCACGGTCACGTTCAGCGGCAGCGGGCCGCCCAGCAGCCCGGGGATGCCGGCGGCCCCCGGCAGGGTGATGTCACAACCGGACACATGCACCCCCAGGCACACCGCAAGAGGTCCCCCGCCGCCCGAAGCCCGGTACAGCAGCAGCGCCCACACCACGTGCAGGGCGCTGCTCTCGCCCGCTCCCAGGGCCGCCGACCAGGCCCTGAGCCGGGCCGTCTGAGACATCCGCAGGCGGGTCTGGCACCGGCCGCGGCCGGTGTTCCACCCCAGGAGCGCACGCGGCCGCCCGGGGCTGATCGCGGCGCGGCCGGGCGGCAGCGCCTGTGTCCAGAACGCGCGTGCGGCGGTGGTGTCCTGTGCGGCCAGCCACGCGGCATGGTCCCGGATGTCGGGGCGCCGCTCGCTGCCGGGCAGTACACCGCCCAGCGTGTAGGCCCGGTAGAACTCCCGCAGCAGGATGCGCACCCCGCGCTCGTCGAGCAGCGCCCGGTGGTAGGTCAGCAGCACTCGGGTGGGCACCCCGCCCTGCCCGTCGCCGCCCGCCTCCATGTCGAGCAGTGTCAGACGCAGCTGCCCGGGCCGGTACGGCTCGAAGCCCCGCCGCCGGTCGCGTTCGAGGAGTTCCTCCCAGGCGAGGGTGCCGCCGGCATGCCGTACGACGTCGACGTCGGCCCGTGCGTGCACCACGAGCCGGGGTGTCGTGACCCAGTCGAAGGCGGCTCGCAGCACGGCCTCCCGGTCGAACACGGATTGCCAGGCGCTGATGAACTGCGCCACGTCCAGCGCGCCGGACCAGGTCCAGAAGAGCTGCCCGATGTGACGGTCGTCGCCCTCCTCGCCGGCGAGGGCGGAGAGGAGGAGCTCTCGCTGATGCCCGGTCACGGGCATCGTTTCGGTGTCGCCCTGACAGGGCGCCAGCAGATCGGCGAGGAGTTCCGCGGGCAGCGCCAGGGGGCCGCGCCGCACGGCGGACGGCGTCAGCCGCAGGGTGTGGTGGCCGCTGTCGTGGCTGTCCAGCACGACGGAGAAGTCACGGTGGCGTCGGGCGAGCCGGGCGCCGACCGTCTCGGCGTCCAGCGATCCCGCGGGCCCGGAAAGTTCGAGTACCAGTGAGGTGCCGGGCTGCTGCGTCCCGCCCGGTTCGTTGACGACCGCGAGGGTGACGCCCCGCGACGAGTGATGGATGCTCATCGGCTGTCTCGGGCGCTGTGGTCCCTGGTCCCCCGTCTCGACACGGCGACCGGCCCCCTTCCCCCTATCGGATCGTTTCTGCACACGGCTCGGAAGGCCGGCCCGGCCCACCGGGACCGGACTGAGCCACCGGATCCTGCCCGGACGCATCAGGACACCGGGCGCTGCACCGCTCCGGTGGGCCTGTGCCGGCCGGCTGTCGGGCGGGTGGGGCGGGCGGCGGCCGCCGGCCGCCCCTCCCGCCGGCTTCGGACCGGATCCTAACGTCGTCGCAGGTCGGGAGCCTGTTTCCTCGAGCGGCCGTGAAGCGTTCCACGACGCGGTCTCGACCGTACGGGGACATGCACGCGGCCGTGCACGGCCGCTGTCGGCGAAGGCGGGGGACATCCGCGGGCCCTCGCCGGGCCGTGTTCAGCCGACCGGGGCCAGCCGGCGGCCGCCGGAGGGAGCGGGCACGGCGGTGCCGTTGACGGCCGAACCGCCCGGCCGTGCCGCCAGGATGGAGCGCTGCAGCTTGGCCAGTGCGGCCGAGGGTTCCAGGCCCAGGCTGCGCACCAGCGTGGAGCGAAGCCGCTGATAGGCCTCCAGAGCCTCTCCCCGGCGCCCCGACCGGTACAGAGCCACCATGTACTGACCGCACAGGCTCTCGTGCATGGGGTACTTGCTGACGAGCACGGTCAGTTCGGCCAGCAGTTCGCGGTGCCTGCCCAGCCGCAGGTCGGCCTCGATGCGCTGGTCCAGCACGCACAGCCGGGTCTCCTCGAGCCGCTTGATCTGTGTCCGCAGATGCGGGCCCGCCTGGACGTCGGCGAGGGCGGGTCCGGTCCACAGCGCGAGCGCCTCGCACAGGCAGCGGGCGGCCTCGCGGAAGTCCTCGGCGTCCATCGCCCGGTAGCCCATGCCCGCGAGCCGCTCGAACTCGCGGACGTCGCTGGTGCCTTCACCGCCCTTGAGCAGGTAGCCGCCGGGGACGGTCAGCAGCACGTCCTTGGCGCAGCGGCCCTCGTTCGTCGCGCCGCCGTGCTCCAGCGCGACGGTGATCAGCTCGCGCAGCTGCAGGATGTAGGTCTGCAGCGTGGGACGCGCGCTGCGCGGAGGCTCGGCGCCCCACAGTTCCTCGGTCATCATGGTCACGGGCACCACCTGGTCCGTGTGCAGGACCAGGAGCGCGAGCACCTGCCGCGGTTTGGGAGCGCTCGGTGCGATCGAGATTCCTTTTTCCCTCACCCCGAGTGTGCCGAGTATGTCGGTGTCCACGCTTTCCCCCTGTCGGTCTGCCGCTGATGTCACCGTGAAGCGGTTACGTAGCATCCCGAGTAAAAAACAGCGTGTGCGGTATGTCAATGCCATACCGGACACCGCGTTTGTTCTCGTGCCCCCCTCCAGAACAACTCAAGTGAACTGTACATTTAGGGCACTCGGCATCAAAGTGGGTAACAGAATGATCCCCTTGTCATTTCTTTCCTGTTCCTTGAACTGAAATCATCAGACCGCACGGTCTGTCTTTCGATCCGGGTCCGGTCCGGCCGGCCGGACCGGGGAGCCGGACGGGGAAGCGGCGAGCCCGGGCAGCACGAGGACCCAGAACTGCTCCACGAGCTCCGGAGAGAGCCTCAGCCGTCCGGACGAGCCGAGCATCCCGAACCCGACCGTCGTGGCGACGACGGCCGCGGCCGCCCCCTCCGGCGAGACACCGTCGGCCAGTTCGCCCGCCTCGCGGGCCTCGCGCAGCAGCGCGTGCACCCAGTCGCTCCACCAGTGACCGGGCCCCTCCCCCTTCTTGCGCGAGGGGTCGCCCCCCAGCCGGAAGCCCGCCCGCAGCACGATGTCGGCACCGATGGCGGCCGCCAGGTCGAGCGTCGCGCCCACCAGGAGCTGCAGCGGCGTGTCCGCCGAGGCCCGGCGCCGCTCGACGAGCCGTTCCACGGACCTCGTGGCCACAGCCTCCACCTCCCTGGCCAAGGAGTCCTTGCTCGCGAAGTGGAAGTGCAGGGCTCCCGTACTCACGCCGGCGAGCCCGCTGATCGCGGGAAGCGAGGCGAGGGTGTAGCCGTCGGCGGCGAACACCTCGGCCGCCGCCCGGAGCAAGGCCTCGCGTGTACGTACCGCCCGCACCTGCCTGGCCATCACACTCTCCATAATAAACCGCATAAGCGGTATCTTTGGATCACGGACCGGCCCCCGCACGAGGGCGTGCCGCTTGATCATCCCGAACGAGGTCGGCCCAGCTGGGACATCTCCCCTGCCGCGGGGCCCGCCGCCACCTTCCCCGCCGGAGCCCCGGAGCAGTCGATCACTCCACGGTCATCGTAAACCGTCCGGGCGGTCTGTAAAGACTCGGCGGTCACATTGAGCAAGCACCAGCACGACTTCGGCGCATTTCCGACGCGGACGCGCCCCGCCGGGAGCTCGGGCGCCGGCATGGCCCGCGTGCGGTCAGGACGGCGGACCCCGCCCGGCTCCTGGTCGCACCGGCCCAGCGGGGTTCGCGCGGGTCCGCTGCCCCCGTCCGCCGCCATGATCGGTGGCGAACCTGGAAGCGGGCTCGGATTCCGCCGGAACCTGCAACGGTTCACGGAACCGGAGACCCTGGGCCTGCTGCGCGTCGGGGCTCTCAGCCCTGCCCCGTCAGACACAGGGCTCCCCTGCTTCCCCTGCTTCCCCTGCTTCCCCTGCTTCCCCTGCTTCCCCTGCTTCCCCTGCTTCCCCTGCTTCCCCTGCTTCCCCTGCTTCCCCTGCTTCCCCTGCTTCCCCTGCTTCCCCTGCTTCCCCTGCTTCCTCCGCTTCCTCCGCTTCCTCCGTCCGGACAGCGGGGCGGCTGCCTTCGGGGCGGCCTGCGCGGCCCGTCCGGGGCCGCAGAACCGTTTGTTGAGGACAGCGGGCACCGCGGCGCCCGGGCAGCCCCTGCGCCGGCCGGACAGGATCATCTCCCCGGCAGACACCAGTCCGGCCGCTTCGCGGCCCCGGCCGCCGAGCCGCGCGGCTCGGCGGCCGGGGCGCCCCCGTCAACCAGGTCCGGCACACCGCGCAGGGGTGGGCCCGTTCTGTCCCGGGAGCGGCCTCGAGCCGGCAGCACTCGCCGAGGAAACGCCCGGTGCGCTCCCCGGTCTGCGCGTACGCCGCCGTCGCGATCCGTACGCGCTCGGGGCGCTGGGGTCCTTCTCGCCGCCCGGACAGCAACGGGCACGAGCACCCAGGACCAGCCGGCCGAGGACTGCGGGCTTCGCCGAAAACGGCCCCCCGGCTCAGCCCCGGTGCACACGATCGCCCTGCGGCCGTGCAGTCCGGCCAGGCCGGCCGGATGCTCCTCGTAAGGGCGGGCCCCCAGGAAACCGGGCGGAGCGGTGCAGTCCCCCGGGGATCTTCACCGGCACGTCGGGCAGCACCGGCTTGCCGTTCCTGCCGGAGCCGGACCGGTGCCCGGCGTACGGACGCGCAGGGTCGTGCCGCCGTCGGGCCCGGCGACGCCGCGCAGGGCGGCCGACACACCGGTGTGCGGAAGCCGCCGGCCGGTCCCGTCAGGCCGACGGCGTCGCAGATGCCGGTCCCGGGCAGCAGCCGGCCGCCTCCGGACGGTCCCCGTGCGTGAGTGTCCGGTGCCGGCGGCCACGCGGTCTGGCGGCCCGCGGGCGATCCCGACGCCGGAGCCGCCGCGGCGGCCCGGAGCGACCAGGAATCCCGTGAACAGCTTCCCCTCGGCCGCTGCCCGTCGCGAACCGGCCTTGAGCAAACCTGCAGCAACGCTGGAGCCCGATGCTGTGCCGTCGAGTGGTGCAGCCGGGCGTGCGGCGTGCGCACACTGCCGCACACGTCGCCCTGGCGAACGGGCAGTTCCCGGTGCGGCCTGATGCGGCTGTTGGAGCCACCGCGTACGAGCGACGGAGCTGAGACGGCCAGGCCCTGCGGGGCGACGGAGTTCCTGCTGCCCACACAGCCCCTCCTCCAGAAAGGCGGAACTACTGGTGACGACCGCCGCGTACCAGGGTGAGCCCGGATCCAACTCGGCGACCGCCGCGCTCGCCCTCTACCCCGAGGTCGGCGAACTGCCCTGCACCAGCTTCGAACAGGCCCTGGACGCCGTCACCCTCGGCGACGCCGACATCGCCGTGATCCCGGTGGACAACTCCGCGGCCGGACGCGTGGCCGACGTACACCACCTGCTGCCCGAGTCGGGGCTGTTCATCGTCGCCGAGTACTTCCTCCCCATCTCCTTCGACCTGATGGGCGTGCCCGGCGCCACTCTCGACCAGGTGCAGTGCGTCCGCAGTCATGTGCATGCGCTGGGGCAGTTCCGCAAGGTGCTGCGGGAGGGCGGCTGGCGCACCCTCGTCTGCGACGACACGGCCGGCGCCGCACGCGAGGTGGCCGAACTGGGCGACCCGCGACACGCGGCGCTCGCCCCGCCCGCCGCGGCCGGGCTCTACGGTCTTCAGGTGCTGCGCGCCGGGGTCGAGGACGACCCGGACAACACCACCCGGTTCGTCGTCCTGTCCCGGGACGCCGTCCTGGTCCCGCACAGCAAGGAGCCGACGATGACGAGTCTGTTCTTCAGCGTCCGCAACATCCCCAGCGCCCTGTACAAGGCGCTCGGCGGCTTCGCCAGCAGCGGCGTGAACCTCACCAAGATCGAGAGCTACCAGATGGGGGCCGGGTTCAATCCCTGCCGTTTCTACGTCGAGATCGAGGGGCACCCCAACGAGGAAAGCGTCGCCCTCGCCCTGCACGAACTGCGCTTCTTCTCCACCGAAGTACGCATCCTGGGTGTCTACCACGCGCATCCCCGCCGGCAGAAGAACTGACCGGCCCCACCTCCCGTCAGGTGAGCCGCTCCGCCAGCCGCCGCTTCCGCCCCGTGCTGATCTCCCGTAAGAAGAAACGGCGGCACGGAAGGCCGCGGGAGAAGACGGCGTGCCGGAGCGCACCCGGGAGTTCGGCGGGTGCGGTGCCCGAAGCGAAGCAGCAAGGGCCGAAAAGCAGTTGCCGCCGGCCCGCCTGCACCGCCTCACCCCTGCCCCCGCACGCCCCGGCGGCCGCGCCGACGACGAGCCCCCGGTGACCGGGAACGGTCCCGCGGGGCCACGAGGAGTCCGGACACCCCGCGCAGCAGCGCGCACAGCAAGTCCGTGTCCTGCGGGGGCAGCGGTTCTGGGCCAGCGCGTTCACAGGGCGGCCACGGACAGCAGAGCGACCTGATGCGCTGCCGTCACCCGGCAGGTGCTGTCTCCGCCGCGCCGCCGCGCGGGGAACGGGGGCCCTGGCCCCGGTCCTGCCGGGTTCGGTGGTGCTGGGGTCGACGGCTCCTCCGGGCGCGCCCGCCCGGCACGCGCCGGCGGGGCCGCTGTCACGGCCGTGGGGCAGGAGGAAGAAGGCCCGGCGGGCGAACAGGCCGCTGTCGGGGCCGCGTTCGACGTCAGGGGACAGGGGACGGACAGGCCGGTGCAGCCGGCGAGGCGGCCACCGCGGGAGCAGCAGGGCCCGCCGCGGCGCCGGCCGGCCTCGCCGAGGACCCGGCGGACACGGTCGAGGCCCGCTCCACCTCCCGCGCCACCACTCCGGCTCCGGCTCCGGCTCCGGCTCCGGCTCCGGCTCCGGCGGTGAGCCGGCTGTCCCGCGGCATCGAGCTCATGCCTGCCGGCGGACGGAACGGGCCCACCGCCGGCCGGTGTGCCGCCCTCGGCCCGGACGGCACGTGACGCGGCGCGGGCCCGGTGCCGGGCGGCCGGGGCCTGCCCGCGGCTTCCCCGGCCCCGGGCCCGCGCAGGGCGCTGCGGCCGCACTCAGGCGCACTCCCGTCCCCGGCGGGGCGGGACCTGGCCCCGCGGTCCGGCCGCCGCTCCGGGCAGCACACGGAACGGACGGCCGCCGCCCGGCCGCCGTCACCCGGCGCAAGCGCCCCCGCTGCCCGGCCCGCCCGGCCGGGCCGCCGTGTCCGGGCCGCCCGCCGGGCCGCCCGCCGGGCCGCCGGCCGTGTCTCCTGCGGCTGCGGCGGCGGCCGGGTGGACGACCACCAGCTGGGGCGAGGCGGCCAGCAGCGGCAGCAGGAAGGTCCAGAAACGGGCGGTCCGCTCCAGCGACACCCACTCCAGGTCCCAGCCGCCCAGCGTCTCGAAACCGACCGTCGCCGCGACGATCGCCGCGGCCGCGTCCTCGCAGGAGACGCCGCGGGCCAGTTCACCCTCCTCCGCGGCCTGGGCGACGAGGTCCTGCACCCATGCGCACCACCACTCCACCAGCCCTCCCGCGCGCGCCCCCGCCCGGCGGGAGGGGTCCTGGCTCAGCTTGAAACCGGCCCGCACGACGGGATCGCTGCCCACCGCGGCCAGCAGCCGGCAGGTCGCGTTCACCAGGGACTGCAGCAGGGTGTCCGCGGTACTGCGGCAGCCCGCCGCCATCTTCCCCACCGAATCGGCCGCCGCCCCCTCCACCTCCCGCGCCAGCGCCTCCTTGCTGGCGAAGTGGAAATGCAGGGCACCGGTGCTCACCCCGGCCCGCCTGCTGACCGCGGGCAGACTGGCCAGCGCATAGCCGTTGTCGGCGAAGACCTCGGCCGCGGCGACGATGAGGGCCTCACGTGTACGGGCCGCTCGCGCCTGCTTGACCATTGCACCCTCCTTGCTACCCATCCGGCTGTACCACCCAAGCAAACCGCACGTCTGGTTGGTTTACAAGAGCGCAGGGCGGCGCTCTGTTTGAGGGCTTCAACTATACAGGCAGCAAATCCGCTGCTCGCAGGAAGACAGTCCGGCCCGTACGCCTTTTCCGGCACCTCCGGCGATCCGCACGGAACGGGTTGCCCGGTCCGTTATCGGGCCGGAGGATGCTGCCGGAGCACGGCGAAACCGCAGAGGCCCAGGAGAAAGGGAGAAAACACGCCAGAAACCGCGATGACCACGACGGCATGACCGTCGTGGGAAACCTTCCATAAGGTTTGGTTCGCGGACACAAAGGCGGCCGCCGGCCGCGCCGGCTCAGCCGGCCGCCGGCCGGGCCGTCAGCCGCTCGACTTCCTCGATGACGCGGAGACCCCGGTCCGGCGCGATGTCCAGGTTGACCAGGGCGGCCGGGGTGGCGATCGCCGGGAGGATGTAGCGGTAGAGCAGGGAGGCCCGCTCGGGCAGGTCGCTCCAGTTGGTGTAGGCCTCCGACAGGAACTGGATGCCCAGCCAGGCGCCGAGGAAGAACTCCGCCGTCTCGTGCGGGTCGATGTGCGCCAGCACCTCCCCCAGTTTCTTGCCCTCGGCGAGCTTGCCCGCCACCAGCTCGGTCCACGCGGGCCAGGCACTGCCGAACAGCTCCCGCCCCTGCAGGTCCGCGGAGAGCCTGATGCCCGCCATCAGGACCACGTCCTTGGGGATCCGGTGGGCCAGCGTCATGCAGATGTCCACCCACTCCTGGAGCTTCAGCTCACGCGCCACCCAGTAGTCGCCGGTGATCTGCGCGTCGATGACACCGCGCGCCAGCGCCTCCTTGGAACCGAAGTGGAAGTAGAGCGCCCCCTTGGTCACATCGGCCCGCTCCAGGATCTCGGCGATCGTCGCCGCCGCGTACCCCCGCTCGGCGAACACCGCCGCAGCCGCCTCGACAACAGCGCGCCGGGTCCGTACCGCACGTTCCTGCCGCGCCATGGGACCCTCCAGAAGGCGAAAAACAAAACCGAACGTGAGGTACCTTACCCCACCTTCAGGCTCCCACCCGGGCCAGGACACACCAATCCCGGCCCCCGCACCCCCGCCCCGCACCCGCCCCGCACCCGCCCGGGCAGGAGCCGGTGCGCATCCGCACCGCCCGCCACCCGCACACCCACCGGCCCGCCCGCACAGCGATCCTCCGCGCCCGTCCACCGGCCCGCAGGCGCACCGGACGCCATACCGGCCGCACAACCCCCACCGGCCAGGCCGCCGGCCCCACACCCTCCCCGCCCGCCCCCGCCCGCCCCCGCGTCCCGTCCGACTCCGCGTCCCGTCCCCGGCACCGTCCACCGGAACCGGCACCGGCACCGGCACCGGCACCGGCACCGGCACCGGCGGTACGGCGCCCCCGCCGGCCCGTCCGCACACCGGCGCCGCGTTCCTGCCCGAGGTCTCCGCCCGCCACCGGGCACCGGCAGGCCACAGCTGCCACAGCCGCCACAGCCGCCACAGCCGCCACAGCCGCCACAGCCGCCACAGCTGCCGGGGCTGCCGGGGCTGCCGGCCCACGGTGACCGGGAGCGGGAGCGGCGGATGCCGCCGTCCGCCGCAGCCGGGACGCCTGCCCGGGGGGCGGATGCCGGGAGCCGCTGCCGGGAGCCGCTGCCGGGGTCTGCTGCCGGGGATCGGCCGTCTCACCAGGCGGTCCGCCCCCCGTCCACGGACAGGGTGGTCCCTGTGACGAAACCGGCCAGGTCGCTGCACAGCCACGCCGCCGCCTGCGCCACCTCCCGCGGGTCCGCGGCCCGCTGCTGCGGCGCACTGCGCAGCGCGCGCCCGCCGGTGTGCGGGTCCCGGAGCCGCTCCCGGACCATCTCCGAACGGGTCAGCCCCGGCGCGAGAGCGTTGACCCGGATGCCCTCGCCCGCGTACTCGACCGCGGCCGCCTTGGTCAGCCCGATCACCGCATGCTTGGAGGCGATGTAGGGGGCACCCGCCGAGGAGGCGACCAGACCGCCGACACTGCTGGTGTTCACGATCGCGCCGCCCCCGCACCCGAGCATCGCCGCGATCTCACTGCGCATGCAGTTCCACACCCCGCGCACATTGGTGTCCATCACCACGTCGTAGGCGTCGTCCTCCAGCAGATGCAGAGGCGACCGCTCCAGCCCCGCACCCGCATTGTTGAACGCCGCGTCCAGCCGGCCGTAGCGCTCCACCGCGTACTCCACCAGCCCCCGCACCTCCTCCCCCCGCCGCACATCCGCCACCCGGTAACACGCCTCGAACCCACCACCGCGCAACTCCTCCACCAGAGCACGCAGCCGCTCCTCGCGCCGCGCCGCCAGCACCACCACCGCACCCTGCTCGGCGAACACCCGCGCCGCACCCGCACCGATCCCACTGCTCGCACCCGTGATCAGCACCGCCTTCCCCGCCAACAGCCCCACACCACCCCCGAACACACCCCCGGCAGCACCCCCCTTCCCCGACACACCCGCACCCCCGCCCGCACCCGTGCCTGCCCGCATGCCCGCACCCCCGCCCATACCCGCACCCCCGCCCATGCCCGCGCTCCCGCTCCCGCTCCCGCCCATGCCCGCGTCCCCGCCCGCGCCCGTGCCGGCGTTCACCGGGCACCCGCGCCCACCGGCGGCCGCCCGCCGGCCCCCCACACCGTGTCCCGCGCGACCTCACCGTCCACCGTCCGCACCAGCGCCTCGTCTATCTCCCCCAGACACCCCACCAGGTGCCGCACCCCGTTCTCCCGCATCGCCTCCCGCTGGAACCCGTACCGGAACGCACTGGGATGCCCCACGAACGGCACCCGCAACTCCCGCGCATGCTCCGCGAACCTCGCCGCGTCATCGATGAACAGCACCTGCTCGAGCCCCAGCCCGAAACAGCCCCCCGCGATCTCCCGGATCCCCGGCCGCACCGCATCCGTGCACACATAACCCGGCCCGCTGAACCACGACCGCCACTCCCCCAGATACCGCTCGAAATGACTCTCCTCCAGCCCTCCGTAGCACACCACCTCCAACCCCAGCCCCCGCAACCGCCCCACCAGGTCCACCGCCCCCTCGTTCAGACACACCGGATGCTCCCGCAGATACTCCCCCCGCAACGCGAAATACGCCCGGATCGTCTCCTCCACACCCCCCTCCGCCTCCCCCTCCACCACCGGCCCCGCACCAGCCCCCAGCACCACATCCACCCCACCAAACCCGCCACCCACCCCAGCCCCAACAGCCCCCGCCACCCCCGCCACCCCCGGACCCGCAGGTCCCGCGCCCGCCCGGCCCCCCGCAGCCCCCCCAGGACCGGCGACTCCCGACACGCCGGCCGGCCCGGCGAACCCGTCAGCTCCTACAGCCCCCGCGGCACCGGCAGCACCGCCGCCCCAGGCATTCCCGCGCCCCGGCCCGTAACCCGCAGGGACACCGGCAGCCCCGGCAGCACCGCCCGCCCAGCCGCCCCCGGCCCCCCGCGAAGCCCCGCCGCCCCGGACAGCACCGGCCGTCCCGGCAGCCCCCGCACCCCCGGAATCCCCCCCGGCCACAGCAGCCGGGAAGCCGTCCCCGGCCGCCCGTGAAACGGCGCCGGCCCCGGCCGTACGGACGGCACGCGCGGCGCCGGTGGCCTCCGCGAGAACCCGCGCCGCGACATGACGCGGCTGGGACAACACCGCCCGCTCCAGCTCACGCGTGTACGCCACACCCCGCGACGTGACGAACCGGTGGATCACCGGACTGAACGTGTCGTTGAGGAGGACACCGTCGATATTGACGGCGGCCAGCCGGAGCGACTCCAAAGAAGCAGGCATCACGCTCTCCCTGTCACGGACTGCAGTCGGTACCCGGATCACCGGCTCCCTCACACCACAACGGACACAAAGAAAACCGTCAAGCGGGTTTTACTTGGCCTGAACCTGCGGAACGAGTGGAACTTTTTGCCGCGACACCGCAAAACGGAGTCACTTATTCACATTTCCGCCGCAAACTTGGTGAAGCCTTTGCCCTGAGCGTCAGCCAACCAAACCGGTAGGTCCGTATCTTATGGAGTCGTCAGACGCGGCTTCAAGACGGGGGCAACGATGAACCTGACCACCACCGAAAGCGGAAGAGAAACGCGGGACCTGCCCCGCCTGACCACCACGGTCCCCAAGGAGTACGTCCACCGCGCCAGCCTCGCCGAGGTCTTCCTCACCGACTGCACCGCCCGCGGCGGCCTCGGCTTCACCCTCACCGGCCAGTGGCCCCGCGCCCACACCTACTTCACCAGCCCCGACGGAACCCGCCACGACCCCCTCCAGGTCGCAGAGACGTTTCGCCAGGCCGGCATCTTCCTCGCCCACACCGAACTCGACGTCCCCCTCGGACACCACTTCGTCATGTGGGCCCTCAGCTACACCACCGACCCCCACGGCCTGCGCATCGGCCCCCGCCCCACCGACTTCACCATCACCGCCCACTACACCGAACTCGTCCAACGACGCCACACCATCAACCGCGCCACCATCGACCTCACCCTCCACCGCGACAACACCCCCATCGCCCACGGCACCGCCACCTTCTCCACCATCAGCCCCAGCGTCTACACACGCCTGCGCGGCAACACCCCCACCCCCACAACAACCACAGACACAGACACAGACACGACAGACGCAGACACGACAGACACCAGGACACGGGCAACAACCGGCATCACCACCACAGGCCCGGCCACCCCCACACCCCCCACACCCGCAATCCCCCTCCACGCCTGGGCCGCAGGCACACCCACCACACCCCACACCGTCCTCACCCCCACCCCCCACCCCCACCGCTGGCTCCTCACCCCCAACCTCAACCACCCCACCCTCTTCGACCACACCGGCGACCACATCCCCGGCATGGTCCTCCTCGAAGCAGCCCGCCAAGCCGCCCACCACGCCACCAACAACCCCGCCTACACCCCCACCAGCGCCACCACCACCTTCACCCGCTACACCGAATTCGACCACCCCTGCCACATCGACATCACCCACATCACCCCCAACAACCACACCACCACCATCCACATCACCGGCCACCAGAACAACCACACCGTCTTCACCTCCACCCTCACCGGACCCACCCCACCCACCACAAACACCACCCCACAATGACCCCACCCACCACCAGCAGCGACCCCAGGCAACAAGCCCCCACCCCACAACACACCACACCCCCTGCCGGCACTGCGGCCAAGCCGACGGCAGCACCCGGCACCAAACGACCGGCGAGCACACCGCCACGAACTCCCCCCACCTCACCCGCGCGAAAGCCGCAGCCCACAGCAGCGCGCACACCAAGAAGAACGCCCCGCCGCACGGCCGACCAGCTGCTGCACCGGGAACACCGCACGGGCATCAGCACCCCACCCCCACCCACGCACAGCCACCCTCGACCGCACAGGCCTTGGCCAGCACACTGACACCGCCCCTCCAGCCGAGCCCGCTGGAACCGACATCCGCGGCGCCGCTCCGAAAGCGCCCCCGGGCCACGGCTCTCCCCGTCGCTGCTGCTCGACGGCCGCACGGCCGAAGGGCCCTGCCGTACAGCCCCACACCACGCGCCGAGCACCACCTCCCAGCGGGCCGGGAGTCCGGTTCAGTTCAACGAGAGGCCCCAGATGCACAGAGAGCCGGGCTTCCACCACTCAGCAGACCCACGCAAAGCAGAACGACCAACACCACCGTCCCGGCCCGGTCGGGTCGGGTCGGGTCGTGTCGGGTCGAGAGAGACAGCCACCGAGAAAAGGCCGGCAGCGTGCCAGAAGGTGCCGTTGCCCCGACGGCCCTGACACACGGAGGCGACCGCCGCCTCACCTCCGGACAGCACTTCGCCGGCAAACCAGTCCCACGCAGTGACAATGCAGCTCCAGACGGTTCCGTCAGCGTCGTCGAACACGCCCACCCCGACTACCGGACCACAACCAGCACAGACGAGTGTTTGTAAGCACGTGAATGGGCTCCGCTGTACGGACGAGAAATGGCTCCGCGACGTAAGAAGTTGATCTGGCCCCACCCGGCTGCCAGAGGGCCGTGAAAGGCTCGATGGATGGATTATGTGATCGATGCTCCTGCCGTTGACCGAGAGCTTCTGGACTTCGCCGTTCGCCTCGCCGGTCGTGCCGGGCAGATGTCAGCACAGGGCTTCTTCAGCGATGACTGGCACAGCTGTCTGAAGGAGGACGGCACCGAGGTCACCGAGATCGATGTGGCTGTCGAGGAGCTCATCAGGGATGAGCTGAGCCGGCGGGTGCCGGATGACGGGATCTTTGGCGAGGAAGGGGGTGTGACCAGCGGGTTATCGGGACGGCGTTGGATCATCGACCCGATCAACGGCACGAAGTACTTCACCCACCGGGTGCCTCTGTTCTCGAACGATCTCGCCTACGAGGACGAGTACGGGCCGGCTGTCGGCGTGATCAACATGCCCATGAGCCAGCAGATGATTGTGGCGGGTCGTGGGCTGGGCTGCTGGGTGTTGCCTGGTCCGGAGCCCGACCTGCGGTCTGGGCGCCGTGCCCGGGTCACGGAGCGGACCAGCCTGGGAGGGGCGAGGACGCTGATGCACAATCCGGGCGGATGGCCGGAGGAGTTGCTGTGTGCTCTTCACCGCCGGGTCCTGCTGGTGCCCTCAACGGGCATGATCGTGGCCCTGGTGACGGGCCGAGCCGATGCCGGCGTCATCGCCGGTCCGCCGATGGGCTATGAGGACGTCGCTCCGATGCCGGTCATCGTCACAGAGGCGGGCGGCCGGGTGACCGACCTGAGCGGAGCGTCCGTACTGGATGGCGACATGTCGGTGCTGGTCACCAACGGTCGGTTGCATGAGGGGTTCTTGCAGCTGGTGAAGGGTCTGGCTCGCAGCCGCGACTTCCGGGCTCTCGGCGAAGGCGAGTAGCACGGCAGGCGCGAAGCCGCCTGGGGACGTTTGCGTGAGTGCCGACACGCAGGTCCGCGACGTGCCCTCTTTGGAGTGAATGCACTGGTCCGTCCATCCGGCGACGGCAGGGTTTGTGCGCCGATCACGGTCATGCCGAAGGCCGTGGTGCTTGATCACGGTCGTGTCGGGAGGCCGGGATGGGTTTGTCGCGGGCGGAGCTGTTTGCTGCGATCCGGAGGGACAGGCGTCTCGATCCGGAGTTGTCGCAGCGGGCACTGGCAGCGAAGTGCGGAGTTCACAAACGGACGGTGCGGCAGACGCTGACGTCAGCGGTCCCGGCGCCGAGGAAGAAGCCAGCGCCTCGGGCCACGGTCCTGGAGCCGGCCAAGCCGTGGATCGACGCGATGCTGCTGGAGGATGCGACCGCGCCGCGCAAGCAGAGGCACACAGCCCGCAGGATTCATCAACGTCTTGCACAGGAATACGGGTTCGACCAGGCGTCGTACTCCACTGTCTGCGACTACGTGGTGATCCGGCGCCCGCAGATCGAAGCAGAGGCGCTGGAAGGGCGCCGTCACCTGTCGGGCATGGTCCCGCAGGTCCATCTGCCCGGCGAGGAGGCCGAGGTCGACTTCGCCGATGTCTGGGTCCGGCTGGCGGGCCAGGCCGTCAGATGCCACCTGTTCACGCTGAGGCTGTCCTACTCGGGCAAGGCCGTCCATCGCGTCTATGCCTCGCAGGCCCAGGAATCCTTTATGGAAGGGCACGTTGAAGCCCTCAACGTTCTGGGCGGTTATGTGGGTGACAACTCTTCCGCGGTCCGGTGTTGCCGGTCAGGATGGTCGCTCCCGTCGAGGAGCTCGGATGGCCTGGCAGCCGCAGTTGGCACGACGTGTCGATGCCGCGGGGAACCCCGCGGCATCGCTCGGCCACGCCCTGGTCGACGACTACCTGGAGTTCGTGGCGGCCCGCTGTCGGCCGAACACCCTGCTGGCCACCGCCTACGACCTGAAGGTCTTCTTCTCGGTGGTGCCCAAGGAACCGGCCGACGTCGTCACCGCAGACGTCTTCGCGTTCATCACCGCGCAGAAGAAGCCACGCCGTGGGCTGAAGGTGGTCCGGCTTGAGGACGGTGAGGCGGGGCTATCCGCACGTACCATTAAGAAGCGCGCAGGTTCGCAGATTCCCGGACCACCCTGCGCGCGAACCCGTCCCTTGTCCGGTGCATTCTGCCCTGCCGGGACGCAAGTTCGCGCGGGCGTGGCCCGGCAGGGGTGTGTGGAACGCCAGACGGTCGTCATGCCCCGGAGTCCACCCCGTAAAGGTCGCCATCGACGCCGTCCTCTAGCCACCGTCACTGCTGCCGAGTGACACGTCGGTGTCCCGCACGCCGATTTCCGCCGCCACTACAGCGATGAGGTGTGTCCGCTCGATGCCGCTCAGAGCGCGGTGAGGAGGCCGCGTGCATGTGACTGTGTCGCACTGACCCTCCGATCGAGCCTATGCTCGCCGGGGCGTGGCGGGCCCTGCCCGGTGGGGTTGATCGCGGAGTAGAAGTTATGGACAGGGTTCGGTCTTGTTCGTTGTCCACGGCCGAACGTGCATCGCGCCAGACCGCCATGCACGGGTGTCCGCTCCTGCGAGAGCGCCGGCGAGGGATGTGCCTGGTCATCAACGTGATCGCGGCCCAGGTGATCAGGGCTATCCAGGACGGCTCCGACGCCGTGATCACACCAGCCACCGCAAGATCGTCTCACCTGCCGCTGAGGCAGTTGGCGGACCAGCGCCTGACGGCCGCCCGAGACCAGGGCCCGGCGCCAGCGGTTCACCGACATCCGAGTCACCCGGAACCGCCGGGCTACCTCCCGGTCACTGGCCCCCGCATCGATCAAGTCAGCTGCCGCGAGCCGCACTTGCTCACGCCGATCATGCTCCTCGGCCGTCAGCCCATCCCCATCGGGATACCTCGTCCCTCCGGCATAGCGCGGCCCCCACCAACCATCACGACCCGACGTAACCCACACCGTTAAAGATCTCTAGACCCTCAGAGGGAACCCAGTGACGGACTTGATACCGCTCCAACGGTTCTTCTGCAGCTGCGGACCCAACGCTTGATCGCTGGCGAATCCGGGCGTCCAAGTCACCAGCCTTGCTGGGGTTCGCCCAGCGAAAGTCCGCAGTCGCGGCGCCAGTTCTCGGCTTCGGCCGTCCAGGCGATGCGGTTGCCGAGGGAGATCCAGACGCCGAACTCGCCGGGCGACGGCACGGCGATCTGCCGCGTCCAGACACTGTTCAGACAGAGTTGTACACCGCAGTCCTTGGACTCGGACAGGCCGCGCCAGCCGCAGTCCCAGTCCACGTTCAGAGACAGCGGTCCGAGGACGGAAACCATGTCATTCAGTTCCTCCTCGGTGCAGTCGGGGTCGGGCTCGCTGTAGGGATCGCCGAAGGGCGAGGTCGAATCCAGAGTGAGAGTCAGTTTCTCGGGCAGCGGCCAGAGGTCGATCAGATCGGGGCGGAGTATCGCGTAGCCGGCGAACGAGGAGTTCGGCTCTTCGTTGTCGAACGTGACGACGGTGCGGCGCCGCAGTTCGTCCAAGCAGGGTCCGACGCCGGGTTCTGCCTGGTTCCCGTAGATGCGGGCGGTGTCGAAGGCGGAGAGGGCGTAGGCGTATTGCTCGGCTGTGGTGACCGGCTCCATCCGGGGCGTGGGGCAGGATGTCCAGTCGGCCAGTTCGCGCGAGATCTCCCGCGCCCGCGCCAGCGCATTCGGCGCGTCAGGGAAGGACTCGCGCAGTCGGTAAAGCATCGAGGACAAGAAAGGCGCCTTTCGGACAGGGGCGGGGCGGACGCGCCCTCGCGGTACGCGTCCGCCCCGCCCCGGATTACGGTCTGAGGTCATTCAGCGCTGGGCGGTTCAGTAGGAGTACCCGTTCGGTGAATGGTAGGTGTGGTCCTCGACATAGCCTTCGTCGGCGTTATTGCCCAGATCGAAGGTCCCCAGACTGTTGCCGCTTTCGCTGAAGACCCGCAGACGATACCCGCTGATCGACTTCACTCCGCCCCTGCGAGCATCCCGGTAGCTCTTGACCCAGCTCTTGACCTCCGGAGGATCGGCCAGGTCGGGGACCTGGATGAAGATCTCGTTGACCTCCGTGCCGCCCTTCCAGTCCTGCCGCCAGCGCAACTGCTTGACGGCACTGTCAAGTTGCCCGTCGAACTTCCCCTCGTCGGCCTCTCCGATGGTCTTGACCTCGCCGTAGCCGACGATGTCACCCTGCTGGTCGAGGTATTCGAGGTCAGCGTTCTTGACCTTGTCTTTCCCCTTGGCTCCTGGCTTGCTCGTGAGCTCGTTCTCCTTGGGCATCACCCGGGCTCGAGTCCCCTCCGGAGCGCCGTCCAACGAGCGGTAGGCATTGTCCAGAGTGAGCTGCGGCTCACGGTCCTCGCCTTTGTGTTCCTGCCGCAGAGACTGCGCATCCCTGTCCCGGTCCGAATCCTCCGAGGACGAGCCGTCCGACCCACCCCCGTCGTCGCTGCCACCGCCGCCATCGCCGTTCTGGACGGCGAAGGCGATGTTGGGCGCGGCAACCGCACCGGCCACCGTGGCGCTGCCGGACACGGCGAGCACGGACCCTGCGGCGATCAGTGCCTCGCCCGGTCCGAGCGCCCCGATGCCCGTCGCCATGAGCGCGCCGCCCAGGCCGTCCGCGGCTCCGCCGAGCAGCAGTTCCCCGACGCCGAGTGCGGCCATGGGGCCGTTGGTCCGGTCGATGACCTGTTGGGCGGTGTCGGCGAAGCTGGAGACCGCGTTGGACAGGGAGCTGAACCAGCTCTGTCCGGTCGGGTCGCTGCCGGTCACCGGATTGTTGGCGGCGTAGTCGTAGCCCGTCAGCTGCGAGGGGTCGGTGGCCTCCAGTTGCGGGTCACGGCTGACGAAGCGGCCGGTCTGCGTGTCGTATTCGCGCAGACCGAGGTTGACCAGGCTGGTGGCGGTGTCGGTGGTGCCGCCCACATAACCCTTGTCGCCGAGCCAGGAGGCCGGGGCCGCGCCGCGGGTACCGCCGAAGGGCAGGTACTGACGCCGTGTCACCGCCTGGGTCTGGTAGTCGACGGACAGGTAGTCGGTGCCCTGCCGGTTGGGGATCAGATACTGGACGTTCCCGCTGCTGGAGCGGGCGGCCACGGTGGTGCCGTTGACGGAGTAGTAGCGGGTGCCGGTCACCGCTTTGGTGGCGGTGTTCTCCACCAGTTCCTCGTCGCCCAGGTAGAGCGTGGCCTGGGTCGGGTCGGTGCGCAGCACCAGGCCGCCGTCGAGGCCGTAGAGGTAGCTGGTGGCGCCGGCCGACGTGGTGTCGGTGTCCAGCCGGTTCTGGTGGTTCCAGGTCAGGGTCTGGTCGCCCAGTGCGCCGCCCTGGATCGAGGTGGTGTTGCCGGATGCGTCGTAGTGGTAGGACGCCGTGTTCGCGGCGGCCGCCGGGCCGGTGGCGGTGGTGCTGCCGAGGGTGTGCGGCTGGTCGGTCGCGGAGCCCGGGTCCGGGTAGTGGTAGGTCGTGGTGGTGTCGTCGGCGCTGTTGCCGGAGGTGTCGTGGTCGGTCTGGGTCTGGCGCTGGCCGTCGGCGGCGTAGTTCCACGTCTGCCAGTAGGGGCTGGTGCCGCCGACGGTGGCGCTGCTGCCGGTGTCGGGTGTGGCGGCGCAGTTGTCGGTGGCGGTCCAGGCCGAGGTCAGGCGGGCTGCCCAGTCGTAGCCGAAGCACTGGGTGTCCGTGACCGAACCGCCGTTCTGGCTGTCGGTGGTCGAGGTGAGCAGTCCTGCGCCCTTGGAGACGCCCGAGTTCCCCCAGGTGTAGCTGGTGTCGTCTACGACCGTGGCGCTGGTGGAGTCGGTGGTCTTGGCGTCGGTGGGCTGGCCGGTCTGCGGGTCGTACTTCAGGGTCAGATCGACCCAACTGGTGGTCGGGCCCATGGAGTACTGGAGCGGGTCACCGTACTGGTCGTAGCCGATGGCGGAGACGTACGTCCAGGCGGCGGTGCCGGTGCTGCCGACGCTGGTGACCTGACCGTACTGGTCGTAGCCGTAGTTGACGGATTCAGCGGGCAGTCCGCCGCCCGCCGGGTCCTGCTGGCCCGACAGCGTACCGGTGAGGTTGTATGTGTAGGCCTCCGTGTAACCGGCGGACGGCGCCAGCGGTGCCAGGTTGCTCGGCAGGTTGGCCAGCGTGGTCTTCGAGGCAGCGACCTCGCCCATGCCGTTGTAGACGAGCACCGCATTGGTGACCGAGGCGCTGGTGGTGCCCAGTTGGTAGGAGGTGGAAGAGGTGAGGTACCCCTTCTTCAGCGTGTCGTACGTCCAGGCGGCGACCTGGTTGGCGGTGGACGGGGTGGCGTTGCCGGTGATGTCGTAGGCTGCGGTCCTGCGGCCGTCCTTGTCGTAGTCGTACCGGGCCTGGTCGCCCCGGGCGTCTGTCGTGGTGAGCAGTTGGCCCGCGTTGTCGTAGGTCGCCGAGGAGGCACCGGAGTCGGGGTCGGTCGCCGAGACCTGGTCGCCCAGGAGGTTGTAGTTCCAGGTCCAGGTGTTGCCTGCTGGGTCGGTCTGGCCGGCCTGGTGGCCGTCCGGGTGGTACGTGTAGTGCGTGTCTGAGTAGTCCGAGGCGGCGGCGTGCACCGGGTCGGCCGCGGCGCCCGCGTGGTATTGGTACAGGTCGGTCTGGCGTCCCCGAGCATCGGTGACCGAGGTCTCGGCCACGCCGCCCTTCGGGGGGATGGTGGTGGTGAAGTTGCCGCCGAAGACGGTTGTGGTGTTCCAGGTGGCAGTGCCCAGCGCATAGGCAGTGGACACGGTCTTGCGTCCGGCACCGTCGTAGGTGAAGCCGGTCTCCGACGGAACGTCACCGTCCTGCGCCTGCACCAGCGTGGAGTTGGGGGAACCGCCCGAGTAGTAGGGAGAGGTGGTCTTGGCCACCCATCCGTTGGTGTCGTAGACGGTGTCGGTGACGTCCCGGCCGCCGTCGACGGTGGCGATCTGCGTCTCGCGGGGCCTGAGCAGCGCGTCCATCAGCAGCTCACTGCTGCGGTAGCTGCCGTCGTCGTTCAGGGTCTGGGTGACGACGGAACTCGGTTTGTCGGCGGCGAGCGTGTAGCTGTACTTGGTCGTGGCGTCGGTGATGCCGGGCCGGAATACGGCGGTGATCCGCCCCAGCGCGTCGTACTGCGCCTTGGTGACGTAGCCGGCCGCGGTGGTCTGCGTCAGCATCAGCCCGCGCAGCGGGTCGTAGGTCTGGCTGAGGGTCTGGCCCATCGGGTCGGTGGAGACGATGGCGGTGGGTGCGGCACCGGCCGTGGGGGTGTAGCTGGTCGTGGCGGTCCGCTGGTCGGCGTCGGTGCTGGTCAGCGTCCGGCCGTAGACGTCCGTCGTGAGTGACGACATGGTCGAGTAGACCGGGGTGGACCCCTTGTACGAGGTGGCCTGCTGGGTCGAGGTGGGGTCACCGACCGTGGGTGTGGCGCCCAGGGTGCCGGAGCCGTCGTAGAAGACCCGCTTGTCGCTGACGGCGTCGTCCGGGAGCGTCGGGGTGGCCGAGCAGTTGACGGACACCGTCTTCGTCTCGTCCACCAGGTCGAAGATCCATGCGGAGGTGTTGTCCGCGTAGCTCGCCGTGGTGCACAGGTCGTCGTTCGCGGTGGAGACGTCGCCCTTGTCGTCGACCTTGGTGACGCGGCCGTGTGAGTCGTGGGTGTAGTCGGTCTCGGTCTCCCGGGTGGCCCCGGACGCCAGCGGCGTGAAGACCTCGACCGCGCTCTGGCCGGTCAGGAACGCCTGCTGCGCCGGCAGTCCGCCGGACAGCGCGTGGACGGCGGTGGCGCTACTGCTCCAGGGTGCGGTGATCGTGTCGTTGACGACCTTTCCGCTGTTCAGCCCGTTGTAGAGGATCGCCTCGTAGGTCAGACCGGCGTACTGGGCCGAGTCGGTCACCGGCGGATCGCCGCGGGAGTCGGTGACGGCCGCCGAGCGGGTCTTGCCACCGGACAGGGTGTCCCCGTCCATACCGCGGAAGTAGGTGTAGTCGGTCTCGGTGACCGGGTCGGGCGCGGTGCCCGTGGTGACCTTCATGCCGCCGTAGCCGCGCCACTGGTCCCAGGTGCGCTGGGCGGTGGGGGTCAGCGGATCGTCGTCGTAGTGCCAGGCGGGGGTGCCCACCGGAAGGTAGCGGGTGACGATGTTGTCGTTGACGCCGCCGCCGGTCGGGTCCTGCTGGGTGACCGCGGTGACGACGTACTTGTTGAACCAGTCCAGCATCGGGCTGGTCTGCCCGGTGGGAGTCCAGTAACCGGGGTAGCACAGAGAGGTGTTCTGGCCGGCGTCGCTCGGGGTGCCGCTCGCGCAGGCGGCGGTCGAGTAGCCGACACTGATGATGCCGCCGGACTCTGTGGTGATGGTGTTGAGCCGGTAGCGCGTGATCGGCGGGTAGCCGTCGGTCACGTTCACCCGGTTCGACAACGGCGCGCCGGAGAAGGTCACCTTCGGCATGGCGATCGCCGACGCGGAACCGCCGGCGGAGGTGTCCTGGCCGGAGCGGGTCACCGAATTCAGCCACAGCGAGGGCGTGGTCGCGTCCCCGGTCGGGGGGAAGGAGTAGGTGAACGCCCAGGAGTCGACGTTCGTCTCGGTGGAGCCGACCAGCTCCTGAGTCTGAACGCCCGTCAGCTCGTTCTCGGTCCAGAAGGTCGGAGAGTTGGACGAGCAGGAGGCCCCGCTGGCGCAGTTCAGGTCGAACGGCACGTCCGGCCAATGGGACGCCGTGGAACTGGTCAGCGTGGAGGTGGCACACCCGGAGGCGGAGGTGTTGCAGCGGCCGTTATAGGCGAAGGTGACCTGAGCGGCGGGGCTGGTGGAGTACACCGAGCCGTCGCGCTGGCCGTACTGGATCTTCGCGAGCACCGCGTCGCGCACGTAGGGGGTGTCGGCGGTCTTGCCGAGGTTGCGCGCGTAGTAGGCGGTGGTCGGCGTGTAGAAGGAGGACATCACGTCGCCGTGGGTGTCCTTGACGTAGTCGAGCATCCAGCGGTAGCCCTGCTGGCACCAGGAGTTGGCCCAGGTGGCGTTGTAGCAGGGCTGGGTCGAGTCGGTGCTGTAGACGGGCTCGGTCAGCACCGAGTTGGTGGTCGCGTTCCCCGACGCCCACCCCGGCAGCCTGTTCAGGCCGAACGTGTACTGGGTGCCGTCCGACGTGGTCACCCGGAAGTATTCGCCGCTCTGGGCGCCGTTGGTCGCGCCGGTCAGCCGCTCGACGCGCTCGTCGGAGTCGCCCTGGGCCCGAAAGGTCCCTGTGGTGTCGTCCTTGATCAGGGTGGTGGTGGTGCCGTTGAGCGAGAGGGTGAGCTGGTTGTCGGACGACCAGCAGTTGTCCCAAGTCTTTGTGGCGCCGGTGGGATTGTCGTGGCAGGAGCCGTAGGAACGCTCGATGTAGTTGTTCGGCAGCGAGAAGCCGTCGCCGACGACCGAGGCCTGGTTGTTGGTGGACGAGGTCAGGCCGTCCACGCTCTGCGAGTCGTAGCCCAGTGAGAGATTGGGAGTCAGCCCGCCGGGAACGCTGGGCCCGGTGATCGGGTAGGACCAGGTGAACGCGTCGGTGCTGCCGCCGGCCTGCCAGGAGCCGGAGGGCTTCAGCGAGGTGGCGGCGAAGTCGCCGCCACCTCCGCTCGGTGCGGCGGTGGCCGCCAGGACCACACTGTTCTTGGCGAGGGTGAGTGGGGCCGAAAGGGTGTGCGCCGTGGCGCTGTTGGCCGAGGCAACGGGGGTCTGCGTGCGGCAGGAGGCGAGTCGCGGCGTGGTCAGGGCACAGTCGGGCAGCTTCACGAGCCGCAGCCGCGAGCCCCAGTCGGCGCCGAACGCGGCGGAGAAGTCCCGGTAGTCCAGGCCGACTTTCACTTTTCCGTGGCTGCCGCTCGGCAGCCCGGACAACTTGAGCAGCACTCCGTCGACACCGGCCGACTGCCCGGTCCGCTGCGGCAGGATACGCACCGCGGCGTGGCCGAGGGAGAGGCCGGCGGAGGGTGCCAGCCAGACCGGGAGGCTGCCCGCCCGGAGCCGGGCGCCGGATGCCGCATGCGTGTTCGCGGCAGTGCCGCCCGTTGCTGTCGGGGCCGCAGCGGTCATCGCGGTGGCAGCGAAGACAGCGGTACCGCTGGGCCACTTCACCTTCGGTGAGGGCGAGTTGGCCAGGTGCCGGACCGGGCCGTAGTGGGAGCGTACGGCGGTCACCGGGACCGGCTTGACCTGCGTGAAGCCGGGTTGCCGGTGGTTCGAGACCGCTTCGGCCGTACCGGTGAGGCCCACGATCACGGAGATCGCCGCCGTCATGGCGGTCAGCCCGCGTATCAGAGGGCCCACGGGTCTCACTCGTCCGCCCGTCCGGGCGCGTGAACCTGTCGTCCTTGGCAAGAGCTTGCTCCTTCGGATGACGATGGAAGTCGATGAAGTCGATCTTGAAGTCGCAACGGAACGCACCCAGGACAACCGTCCAGGAATTGCCGCTCGGGAATCTCGCGTCAGATTTACGACATGGGCATGTCGCTACTTTCGGATGGCTGGTCACATAGGGCGTCAGCGTGCCGAATTGATCTTTGCGGGGTCCCGGACGGCCACTTAACTCGCCGCCGGGCCAGCCCTTCGGCCGACATCCGGAGACAGGAATCCGATGTCATACCTCACGCGACGTTGCGCTTCGCTGAGGTCTTCGCCTGGCCGATCCGGCGCGCATCGCGGTACCGGATGCCTGCTTCGTCGTCGCCCCAATTCCCCTCAGGGCGACCTTCGCCGCACCGGAGGGCCGTGAGACGTGCGTGGGCCGGTAGGCCGGCATGGGCTTGGGCTGGTGGCAGTGCGAGGCGACAGCGGAGACCGGTACCGGCTCGTCATAGGCGAGGGTTGGCGCCTGGTGCTGAACGGCCACAGCGTCCGGCGTTGCCAGTAAGAGTTCGGCGCATAAGACCATCGCGGCGAGAGCCACAGTGGGAGCGGGCAGTGTAATCCGGCTCGGCCAGGCACTTGCGGCCCGGCCCGTTCGGGGCAGCCTTGCCGCCCCGGTGTCTACCAGAAACCACAGCGCCCCGCCCCTCTGCGTCCATAACGATCACTCGATCCGAGCGGACGCTACCCACCCCTTGACGCTCGATGAACCCTCCGATGCAGGCATGACCAGACCTTTACGTCACCTACATGACAACGTTTCCCCGTCAATCGGGCGGAATGATCGCCTCCACCCACCGTGCCCCTCTGGTCACGGACAGCGGCGTACTCCTAGCGTCGTGAACTACTGGATCTTCAGGTCTCAGACAGAGGTGGATGTCCCCATGCGAAGGCACCGCATACCCGGCGCACGCAGAACCACCGGCCGGAGCAGAGCCGCCGTCACCGCCACGCTTGCCCTGCTCGCCGCCACAGCGAGCCTGCCCCCCGCGTATGCCGACACTCCTGGGGGCGCGGCCCTCTACTCCTCTGGCGCCTCCGCCCCAGTCGCCGACGACACGTCCGAGCAATCGGATCTGCCTCAGCTGTCGAACGGCTATGGTCCGTCGGCCCCCCAGCTTGAGGCGATGGAGACCGCTGCGGCGACAGCACAGAAGACCGGGAAAGCCGTCACGATCAGCTCGTTGACAACCCCCGTCCAGCAGGTGACCGCCAGTCCCGGCGGCGGATTCCAACTGTCGGCCAACCCCGAGCCCGTGCGCGTCAAGCAGCACGGAAGCTGGGTCGCTGTCGACATGACACTGCACCACAACAGCGACGGCACCTGGTCCCCGGCCGCAACCGCGTACGGCACGGTGTCCTTCTCCGGTGGTGGTCACGCCCCGTTGGTCACCACCCATTACGGCGGCGTGAGCATGGCCGTCTCCTGGCCAGGGACGCTGCCCGCCCCCGTCGTCAAGGGTGGATCCGCGACCTACCGGTCCGTGCTGCCCTCGGTGGACCTGGTGGTCTCGGCCACCGCCGCCGGCGGCTTCACCGACACGCTGGTTGTCAAGTCCCCTGCCGCCGCGCGGAACCCGGCGCTGGCCACCCTCCGTCTGGGTACCCAGGTGACCGGCGGCCGCCTGGCCCGGGGCAACTCGGACGATCTCGCACTGCGTGACATCCGTGGCCGGGACCTCATGGACGCGGCCAGCCCGATGATGTGGGACTCCAACACCGTGCTGCCGACTTCGGCAGCCAAGAAGGCGCGTACGGCGAGCACGGCCAAGGTCGCTGCGGACTCCTCGGACGCCGCGCACCCCGGGCTGGCCGCGCGTGAGGCGCCGGTGGGTACGAAGGTGTCCGCCTCACAGCTGTCCCTCGTGCCGGACTCGCGGATGCTGACGGCCCGCTCCACGGTCTTCCCGGTCTACATCGACCCCACGTTCAACTGGCACCCGTACGATCCCGCCGCCCCGGCCTTCGACGAGGTCAAACAGGGTTGTCCCAGCAAGTCCTTCTACAACCAGACCGGTTCACTCGCGGACAACGGATACCTGGGGGTCGGCTACAACGGCTGGCAGGAGGGCTCCTGCTACACCGGCAAAGAGCACGCGATCTACCAGTGGAAGCTGTCCTCCACCCTCTTCGGCGCACACATCAACACCGCCACCGTCAACGCCACGGAGATCTACTCCGCGTCCTGCTCCAGCTCCTACACCGTCAATCTGCACTGGTCCGGCGGCATCGGATCGGGCACCGACTGGAGCAACCGGCCCGGCTACAACAGCTACTCCACCTCCGCCGGCTTCGCTCGCGCCTACAACCCGACGTACTGTCCCTCGAATGGTTCGGTGACCCACGGTCTGAACGTGCTCACCCCCATCAAGCACAACGCCGCAGGTCACTCGGCCACCTTCACCGCCACACTTAGCGAGGACTCCGCCGAGGCCGACCACGACGACGGCGGTTTCTCCCGCTTCTCGCACAACCCCAGCCTGGAGATCTTCTACAACCGCCCTCCCTCTGCCCCCTCCAAAGCGACAATGGCAGCGGTAGCCGGCGCGGACGACGCGGCCTGCGACACCACCGGCCCCGACTACCCGTACATGGGCAAGACCATCGCCAGCACTCCGCCCGTGCTGAGGGCGAAGGTCTCCGACGCCGACAGTGACAAGTTGCAGGCGACCTTCCAGTACTGGATCAACGGCTCCACCACTCTGCACACCGGGCTCAGCGGCGACAACCTGGCCAGCGGCTCCAATGCCGCCTACAGCCTGCCGGCGAGCTTTATCAGCTCGCTGACCAGCGGCCAGGTCGTGGACTGGCAGGTCAAAGTCACCGACGGTGAGGACTCCACCGCCTACACCCAGTCCCCAACCTGCCACTTCGTCGCCGAACCCACCGCGCCGAGCGCCCCCACCGTCACCTCGAAGAACAACCTCTACCCCAACACCGACAACGACGGGGTCACAGGCGCCGCAGCCGGCACCGCCGGCACCTTCAACGTGTCCACCAGCGGCGGGGCCAGCGCGACGAAGTTCGTCTACTCCGTCGACGTACCGCCCGCCACCAGCAACCCACCCGCTTCCCAGATCGTCACCGCCACGAGCAACGCCGCCGCGGTGACCATCACTCCCTACTCCCCCGGTCCGCACACCCTTTGGGCGTACGCCGTGGACGCCGCAGGCGACGACTCCGGTACCACCGGCTACCCGTTCCTGGCCGCCGGAGACCCGAACACCACTTGCACGAGCCTGTCCGCGTGCTTCAACAACACCGGCGTCAGCGCCGACGCCACCCCCGCCCAGGCCGACCTGGACGGCAGCGGCGACAGCTACTCCGCCACCGACCTCACCACCGCAGGCTGGACCAGCGGCGGCAAAGTCACGGTCGACGGAGCGACCTTCACCCTGCCCGCTTACGGAGCCGGGCAGAAGGACAACGTCCTGGCCGCCAACCAGACCATCACCTACAACGGCTCCGGAAACGCGCTGGAGTTCTTGGCCACCTCCACCTGGTCGGGGCTGTCCACCCCCGGCGCCATCGCCAACGACGACACCGCGCCCTACGTCCCGGCCGGAACCGCGGTGAGTGGTTCGTACTGCTTCTCGGGCACCGACCCGACGGGAGCCTGCGCGGCCACCGGCACCGTCACCTACAGCGACGGCACCGCCGCGACATACGACCTGACCGTTCCCGGCTGGACCGTCAGCGCCGACTCCATCGCTGCCGTGGTCCTGCCCCACCGCAACAACACCTCCGGGCAGACCACCACCCCGCACCGGCTCTACGCCTTCTCCGTACCCATCGACCCGGCCAAGACCATCGCCTCGGTGACGCTGCCCGATGTGGGCAACCGTATCGGCTACCACACCCAGTCCCTGCACATCTTCGGCATGGCCACCCGCAACACCACCACCGGCACCCCCGAGGCCAAAGGCGCCACAGCCGCCGCACCGGCCGGCCAGAGCTGGACCGGCGCCTGGGCCAACCCCAACGAGGGCCAGTACAACTTCCAGGGCGCCAACTTCTCCAACCAGACCTTCCGTATCGCCCTGCCCGCCTCGATCTCCGGCAACACCGTCCGCATCAAGCTCGACAACGCCATCGGCTCCAGTCCGCTGTCCATCGGCCACGCCACCATCGCCCAGGCCTCCGGGTCCGGTGTCATCTCCGCCGTGCCCGCCGCCACCCCCACCACCCTCACCTTCGGCGGCAGCCAGGCGGTGGCCATCCCAGAGGGCGGTTCCGTCTACAGCGACCCGCTCACCTTCCCCGTCACCGCCAACCACTACCTCCTCGTCTCCTATCAGCTGACCAACTCCGTGCCGTACCTGGTCCAGCACTCCTTCGCCAACAATGCCTACCAGTACGTCACCGTCAGCGGCGCCGGGGACAAGACCACGGACACCACCGGCACGCCCTTCGCCGGCAGCACCGGAACCCTGCAGGGCTATTTCACCGACCTCGTCACCAACGTCGACGTCACCACCGGCCACATCCCGACCGAAGCGGTGCTCGGTGACGGACTCATCGACGCCTTCCAGCCCAACACCACCCCCATCACCAGTGGAAACCGCGTCTCCGACACTCTGGAAGGCGCCGAACCCACCACCCCCACCCCCTACGGCACCATCGCCGAGGGCATCGAGTCCAACGACCTCATGACCGACAACCCGCAGCTCTACAACTCCAAGATCCTCGGCGGCCCCTCAGCCCTCTCCCGCATCGACCGCGACATCCTCGACCAGCCCGGCATCAGCAACGTGGTCGTCTACGAAGGCCTCGAAGACCTCCTCGGCGGCAGCACCCCGGACGAGTTGGAAGCCAACGGCTACACCGCCCTCGTCCAACAACTCCAAGGCTGGGGCATCTCCACCACGCTGACCTCCCTCACCCCCTGCGATGGCTTCAACGGCGACGGCGCCACCGCCAACGACCCCTGCACCAGCACGGTCGACGCCAACCGCACCGACGTCAACGACTGGCTCGACGACATGGACCTCGGCAGCCCCTGGTCCACCCCGCCGGTCTACTACGCCGACTTCAACACCGCCCTCGCCATACCCGACACCGGCAACGGCGAGGACAAACTCGCCACCGCCGCCGACACCGGCGACCATGTCAACCTCACCAACGCCGGGTACGCCGCCGAAGGCCTCGCCATCCTCTCCCCCCACGACACCTGGGCCCTCGACGACGGCGACGGATTCACCATCGCCAACGACACCGCCCCCACCGACACCCCCTACACCGTCAACGACACCACCGGCGTCGGCAGCAACACCCTCACCCTCAACGGCACCACCACCTGGACCAACGACACCACCCGCGGCGAGACCCTCTCCTTCGACGGCACCACCGGCTACGCCGCCGACAGCGGGCCGGCGCTCAACACGGCCGGCAGCTACTCCGTTTCCGCGTGGGTGAAACTCTCCTCATTGCCCACCAGGAACGCCACCGTCGCCGCCCAGGACGGCACCCAGAACAGCCCCTTCTACCTCCAGTACGACTACGCGGACACCGGCAGCCCACGCTGGGCCCTCGCCTTCGCGAACACCGACACCGCCGACCCTGCCCTCACCGTCGCCGACTCAACAACGGCGGCCACCGCCAACACCTGGACCCACCTGGTCGGCACCTACGACGCCACCACAAAAACCGCCCAGCTCTACCTCAACGGCACCCTCGCCGCCACCGCCACCGGCGTCACATCCTGGAACGCCGCCAACGCCTTCACCATCGGCCGCAGCCTTCACAACGGCACCAACAACGACTTCTTCCCCGGCCTGATCAGCACCGTCCAGGCCTGGAACTACACCCTCACCCCCAACCAGGTGACCGCCCTCTACCAACAAATCCCCTGACCCAGACCGCCGTGGGTGCACCCGGCCCGACAGACAGGAGCACCCACGGCGGCGCACCACATGAGCCCCAAGTCCTGCTGAGTAGCTGTTGTCGTTCCGAATCTGAGGGCGGTGTTTCGCTGGTCAGACATTGGGCCGGTGATTCGGTGGGAGTGGTGGCGTGTTGGGTCGTCGCTCCCCGGGAGGTAGCGGATGCTGTCGGTCGTCTGACTGCTGGAAGAGCGCGAGCTCGCTGCTCGTTGTCGGGTCGACGGGTTGCGTGAGGAAGCTGATCGCATCCAGGCCGAGTGGGTCGCGGCCAAGCAGGAATGGCAGGAACGGGTGATCGCTCGCAGGCGAGTCAGGAACCATTACTTACCAAAGCGGAAGATGTGCTCGGTCAGATAAGGCGAGACGTGAGCGACGCCTTCCGGGCCGATCGTCCGTCGTGGGCGCGGGCAGTGTCGTCCGGTCAGCGGATCCGGGGCAGGGCCTTGTCCGGGTGCGCGGTGTGTACGTACTTCACCGCGATGGTGGGGTGGATGCCGAAGAGGCGGACGAGGTGGACGGGGTCGGCGGTCTCGCGGGCCTCGTCCAGGATGCGGTCGGCCCATACCTGCCGTGGCAGCAGCCCGATCTGGTCGAACGCCGTCCGCATCGCGCAGTAGCTGATCTGCGGGGAGGCAGGGTGGCGGTAGGTATGGGAGGTGATGAGCAGGTGCGGGTTGGTGGCCTGGGGCCAGCGGCGGCGGCGCTCGCGCAGCCAGTCTGCCACCAGGACGGCGCTCAGGTCGTCGAAGTAGACGAGGTGGGTGTACTCGCCCCGCCGCACTGCCAGGGTCCGGCGGGCTAGGTCAGGGTCTGCCAGGTCGAGCCGGGCGACCTCCACGGCGCGCACGGCGTGGATGGCGACCAGGCCGACGATGAGCCGTGCGGCGGGGCCGTCGAGCCGGTCCAGGGCCCCGGCCAGGCGGTCGCTGGACAGCGGCCGTGGCAGGTGCACTCCGGCAGGCTGCCGCAGCCCGGCCGTGGGGTTGCGGAAGATCAGCCGCTCCTGCTTCAGGGCCCGGAAGATGCTGCGCAGCACGCCGAGCAGACCGCGGGCCACGTTGCTCCGGTGGCGGGCGATTTCTGCCGTGATGTCGTCGGCGGTGATCTGCCGCAGGTCCAGTCCGGCCGCCGTCCACGTGGTCAGGGCAGGCCAGGCAGTGCGCAGGTAGCGGCGGATGCGCCGCAGGTCTGCCGCGGGATGCCGGTAGCGGCCCTGGCCGCGCAGGACCCGCACCCAGGCGTACAGCTGGTCGGCCATCGGCACGGGAAGCTGAGCGATCCGTGCGTACAGGGCCTTCTCGTCGTGCCGATCGCGCTGCCCCTGGCTCAAGTCCATTACCCGCGGGTGCATTTGGTACTGGACGTCGGTGAGCAGCTGCGCGGGTGTCTCGGAGACTTCGTCGGCCTCCAGCAGGTGATGCGTACGGAGGAAGGAGATCACCCGGCGGGTGGCGGCGGTACCGGCCGCGACGGTCCCGGCCAGGGAGCGCACGTCGCGCTCGGGGATCGGCTCGTGCGGCCCCAGCCGGGCCAGCAGAGTATGCAGGACCAGGGCCGCACCACCCGGTACGTTGCGTTTGTCGGCGAGCCACGCCCGCGGATACTCGGCGGTGAAGGCATCCAGCAGCTCCTGCGCTGGAGCCGGCAGCGGGGACGACGCGAGGACGGGGGCGTGCGGCTCACGCCGCCAGGTCCGCGGCATCGAGAACAGCGACAGCTGCCCCGCGGCGGCCGGCATCGGCACCGCCCGGCCTTCCGGGGCAGCTGCCGCCCGGGCGCGTGCGCGGGCAGCCGGGCCGGAACGGTGGTGCACGACGAAGCCCAGCTCCCCGGGCCGCCGCTTGAGCTGGTGCGCGAGCGGCCCGGCGAAAGCGAGCTGCGTGAAGGACGCCGCCTCCGTCTGCGGGCCGGCCTCGCACACATATGCCAGGCAGCCGCGGCACAAGTCCTTCTCCCCGTGCAGCGGCAGTCCGTCCCGCCGGCATCGCGGGCACCGGCCCACCGGGTAGCGATCGCGGTTCTTGCGCCATTCGTCACAGCCGCGGCACCGGGTTGGCGTAACGCCCCAGCACCCACAATCCGCGCAGGACCGCACCGGCCAGGCCACAGGCGGCGCAACCGTGCGTGGCCTCAACAACCCCGCCTGGGCAAGCAGTTCAGCAGCGGCAGCCTTCAGCGGCAACCGCACCTGATCGAGCAACTCCGCGACCAGAGCCTCTCCCTCCGCGTCCCGGATCGCCAGCGCACACCGGATCAGCCGCAACACCATCTGCCGCCATGTCCCCGACAGTCCCGCGCTCGCCGCCCGCTGCCCGGCGAGCGCCTGCAGAACCTCCTCCTCCGGCCACGTGCGGCCACTGATCCGCCGGGCATCGCCGCGTTCGAAGCGCCGCCGGACCGGAAACAGCGTCAGCTGCCCCCGCATCACGGCGGGACAGACCTTCGGGTCGTCGACCGGATGCCGCACCTCGCACGGCCCTCGTCGGGGAGCGGCCGCGCCCCGCGGACGCGGCAGGTTCCGTGCACCCTGTCGTCCCAGACCCAGCACGAAGACGTGCAACTGAGTGGGCCCCGGGAAGACGGCGTCGACACCCGCCCGGATCTCCTCACGCACCGCGATCACGCACGGCCGGCACAGCCCGTCCCCGTCCACCGCACCGACCCGGCAGCACCGCAGACACCGCGCCGTCTCCCGGTTTCCCAGCCAGCCACGACAGTTCCAGCACAACCCGTTCACCAGACGGGACACACCCCAGTCCAGGCACAACCCGCACTGCCGCACCACCACCGACGCCCCTGCCGTCAGTTCGGCGGCCGCAGCCGGCGCGGTCCGTCCCGGCGAGGCACCGGCCGCACCGGCCCCGCCTCGCCCCCAACTGCCCGCTCCCGCTCCTCCTGGTCCGCCGCGGCGGCCACCGGCTCCGCCTCCAGCAGGTCGGCCACCGTGCACTGAAGCGCCGCGCAGATCTTGTCCAGGTCCTCCAGCCGCACCGTCACCGGAGTGCCACCCCACAGGGCGGCGACCTTGCTCAGCGACGGCGTGAACCCCACCGTCGCGAACGCCGCCTGCAGATCGACCGGCCGCCAGATGTCGCGCTTGGCAGCTGCCCAGCGCAGGTTCCACTTCACCGCAAACTCCCCCTGTCCGCGATCAGCCGCTGTCCGGCCCGCGCCGCCGACTGCCGCCAGCGTTCCGCCTGCTCCGGATCGGCCTGGGCCGTCGCCAGATAATTGACCGTCGTAGTCGTCCAGATATGCCCAAGCATCCGCTGCACCTCCCACAACGTCATCCCGCGCTCGTAGTTGTGGGTGGCGCACGCGTGCCGCAGCAGATGCGGGAACAGCTCGGGCACCGGCCCCGGCAGATACAGTCGCGACGTCGCCTTCAGCGCCCGCCGGAACGTCGCCGGGACGACCTCCGGCGCGACCGGCATGTTCAGCGCCGCCACCGGCCCCGGCAGCCGCTCAGAGGGAAACAATGGCGCCGCAGGATGCTCCGGGTCATCCCGGAACAGACCCCGCACCTCCTCCACGTACCACCACAACAACTCGCGCCCCTCCTCGAAAAGGAACGCCTCCCGCGGCCTCGGACCCGACCCGCGGGCCCCCTTGCCCTGGACCACGAACCGGCCCCACCGGCCCGACTCCCAGTGCACGTCCCCCAGCGCCACACCGCACAGCTCCGCCGCCCGCACCCCGGACACGTAGGCGAGCTTCGCCATCACGTAGTCCCGGCACGCCACCGCCTCCTTGCGGGCCTGGGGCAAGGCATCCCGCCACGCCTTGAAGAACTCCCGCATCGCCCGCTGCGACGGAGGCACCCGCAGCCCGAAATCGCCGCGGTGACGGGGCCGGTTGAACGAGTCGACCGGCGACTCCACCACCGCGCCGAACAGCCGGTGGATCTCCCCGGCGTACCGCTGCTCCAGGAACGCGAAGTACGCATCAATCTTGTTGATCTTCGCGAGGACCGTCGGCCGGGCCCGCTTACCCGGACCCGCAAAGTACCGGTCCAACGCAGCCGGCGTGAGCTGCCACGGCACGACGTCGTAGTGCTCACACAGCTCGATCACCGGCTTCACCAGCTGGTCGATCGACGCCGGCATCAGCCCCGCCGCGTCGCGCGCCCATTGGTACTCCGCGAGCGTGTCGAAGAAGTACGACCTCTCATCCCGCTGACCCGAGTGGCTCGACCGGTAGGTGTGGAGAGAGAAGACCTCCGCCAGGCCGACCGCATCGCGTCCAGGAGTCAGGGAACGGGTTTCGGAATCCCCCATGAACCCGCAGATTACGAGTGCCACACGCAGAATCTGCCAGTGATTGCGGGAATCTCACGCTTACGTAGGACGCCTCGAACACGGGTCTCCTACCTGCTGACTTCGCCCGATCACGCCCCTGCTGCAGGCCCAGGAACCCGTCCGTACTCCAGTTGCGCCGCCTGGCCAGTATCTCCGGGCTGTTCGGCTATTTGATGACCCGCGACGACCTCGGCATCGACCGCAACCCTGTGCCGACGGGACTGGCCAACCGCCGCTGCGGCGGCGGCAACCGCGGGGCCCCACTCCTGCGCACGCCCCGCACCCTCCCGCGCGTTCTTGGACCGGCCGATGTCGAGACAGTCCTTGGCGCGATGAACACCGCCCGGGACAGGGGCATGGTCTTCGCGATGCTGCTGGGCGGACTGCGTCGCTGCGAGGTCCTTGGACTGCGAGTGGGTGACCTCTCACCGGGTGAGCGTCGGGTCTTCATCAGCGAGGGCAAGGGCGGCCACCAGCGCCTGATACCCATCTCCGCGCAGTTCTTCAGCGCGGTCGGCGACTAGCTGGACGGTGAGCGTCCACCCGTCGACCACGACCGGCTGTTCGTGGTGCTGCGTGGGCCGACCCGCGGCCGACCGCTGTCCGCCGACGGCCTGGACGAGATCCTCGACGGAGTCCGGAAACGGACCGGACTACCGAAATTGACGTGCCATCAGCTACGGCACACCTGCTTGACCCGGCTGCGGGAGGCGGGCATGGCCCTGGAAGCGGTACAGGCGCAGGCCGGACACCGCTCCATCGAATCGACCCGCATCTACATCCACCTGGCGAACAGCTGGCTCGCCGAGCAGTACCTAAAGGCCAGCGCCGCCATCGACGCCGACCGGGCAGACGCCTGATGCGCCGGGCCCGCGCCACGGCCCTGCCGATCGTGCGCCCAGACCTCATCGAGTCCTACCTCTCCCACCGGACCGTGCAGGGCATGAACACCGACCACAAGTTCCGCTGGGGCGCCCGTGTGCTGCTCGCCCAAGTCCCCGACCTGGCCCACTTCTGCCGCCTGCCGCTGGAACGTCAACTCGCCTTCAATCACGAGACCCACCGGTTCATCAGCTGGCTCTCGGTCACCGGACGCCGGCAGCCCGGGGCGGACTACCTGGTCGCCCGACGCCCGCGACTGGGCATCGTCCTCGCTCATACAGACCCGGCACTACACGTACAGTTCATGGAGACCGCTCGCACGCTCGGCTTCCGCGACACGGTGGCTATGACCCACTTCAACCTGCTGGCCCACTTCATTGCGCTGTTCGGCAAACAGCCTGAGCATCTGCAACAGGACGACTGGGACGAGGGCCGCCGCCTGCTTCCGGAAGCGGCCCGCCGCATCCCCAACCGCAGCGTCAAGCCCTGTCGGCCGCCCTGTTCAACCTGGAAGCGACGCTGTTCCACTGCGAGTTGACGGACCAGCTCCCGCGCCGACGCTCCCCGGACCACGCCGACATGAGGGCCCGGGAATGGTCCCGTGTCCCGCTCGGGATGGCCGACACGATGCAGCACTACCTGCAGCAGATCGCCGGAACGCTGCGACCGGGCACGGTGGAGAACGCCGAGCTGACACTGAGGGAGTTCGCCCTGCTGGTCGCCGCCGTCGACCCGGTCGTGACCTGTGTCGCGGAGCTCAGACGACGGCATGTCGAACGCTGTCGGCAGTGGCTGCTGGAACGGCCAGCCGCCCGCGGCGGGCCGCTGCACCGGCACACCGTCCGCGACCGCCTCAGCAAACTCCGGGGCTTTTTCCGCCGCCTGGACGAGTGGGACGCCGCCGACCGGCCGCCTCGCCAGCTGGTGTTCGACAGCGACTTCCCGATCGCGGACGAGCCGCTGCCACGCTTCCTCGACGACGCGGCGGCCGCCAAGCTGCTGGCCGCCGCCCGCAAGGATCCTGATCCGTTCGCCCGGCTGGCCATCGAGATCCTCGCCCGCACTGGGATGCGCCGCAGCGAAATGCTCGGCCTCACCGTCGACGCGGTGGTCCAGATCGGCTCTGCCTACCTCCGTGTCCAGGTCGGCAAGATGCACACCGACCGATACGTTCCTCTGCACCCGCAGCTCAAGACACTGCTGGACGACTGGCTGCTGCATCGGCCCGAGTGCCTGCGCTCCACACTGTTCGGCCGCCCGGTCAACGCCTCCCGCATCGAAGCCGCGGTCCGCAACGCCGCCCGGCAGGCCGGACTCGGCCGGGTCACCCCGCACCAGCTCAGACACA
This sequence comes from Streptomyces sp. NBC_00986, assembly GCF_045162565.1. Classification (NCBI taxonomy): domain Bacteria; kingdom Bacillati; phylum Actinomycetota; class Actinomycetes; order Kitasatosporales; family Streptomycetaceae; genus Streptomyces; species Streptomyces sp. NBC_00986. Next base: position 11,564,876 of record NZ_CP108733.1, on the reverse strand, counting down.
CTCTGGCCACCCAGGCGATCAACCGGGGTATGTCCCTGGAGGCCATCGCGGCACTACTTGGCCACAGGTCTCTGTCCATGACACGTGTTTACGCCCGGATCGCCGACCGGACTGTCGCGGACGAGTACTTCGCCGTCTCGGAGAAGGTGGAGGCACTCTACGACGCCCCGCGCCAGCTACCCGCCGAGGCCGAGGGAACAGAGATGGCCAACCTCCGCCGGGAGATGCACCGCCGGATGCTCGGCAACGGCTACTGTGCTCGCCCCGTCGAGATGGACTGCCACTTCGAGTCGGTCTGCGAATCCTGCACCTTCTTCGTCACCACGATCGAGTTCCGGCCCACCCTCGAACGCCAGCGGGACGACGCGGCAGCCAAGGGCCAGGTGGCACGCGAGCAGATCTTCGACGGACTCCTCAGCCGACTCGACGGAGAAGCCTCCTGACAAGCGTCAGGAGCTGAGGGGTGCCGTGCTGCCGAGCTTGTCGAGGATGTGCGGCCACGCCGCCTCTCCCAGGAGCGCGTCAGCTTCGGGCGTGCCTCCATACAGGAAGTGCGGAGACTCTGACGCCGGGCTCTCGCCGGGAAAGCGCGGTCGGTGGCCGGCATCCTGGCGGGCGATCAGATGCGCGGTGGTTCCGGCCGAGCGTCGGCGTTGTGCCAGTTGTTCGGCGAAGCGGAGAGAAGGCCACATCGCGTCGTCGCCGCCGGCGACGAGTATCAGGTCGGCCCGGGCCCTGTCGACGGGGATCTCTGCCGGAGGGAGCAGGTGAGTGAAGCTCTCCTCGCTGAGTTCGTACCATCCGCGGATGGCGACCGGACCGTTGCCCAGGTTGACCGGGGTCCAGGAGTCATCCAGCGGGACAAACGGCAGGGGCTTCCCCCGCCAGGTCCAGGACGAGCGATACGGGCGCTGTTCCCCATCGTGGCCCGGGCCCACATTGCACCAGACTCGCGACGTGGGTGACAACGCGACGACAACGTCCACGCGAGGGTCGTGCACGGCTGTGAGCAGAGCTGCTTCAGCCCCTTTGGAGACACCGAGGATGCCGATGCGTCGTGCCCCGCTCGCTGTGAGGAAGTCGACCGCGGCGGTGAAGGTCTCCAAGGGGATTTCACAAATTCCCGGGGCCTGTCCTGGCCCACCGAACCAACGGATGGACAAAGCCGCGATGCCCTGCTGAGCGAGGATGCGTGCTCTCTCGCGGTCGATACGTCCGCTGGAACCGGCAAGGACCAGGACGCCGACGTCACTGCCTTGGGCAGGAGCGGCCAGGACGCCTTCCCAGGGATGGTTCAGCTCCCGCTCAACAACCTCCACGTGCTCCCTCAGTTCGACGCGTCGTGGTCAAAGGGTGTCTTGGCAGCTTCTCAAATACAACCGAAGGATTGACATCGAGACCCGCATATTAGAGGCGTGCCGTCCGGTCAGGTCCGCTACTACAACCTCACCCCGGCCGTGAAGAAGGTGGTCTTCCGCAGCCGCTCGCGGGAGGAGAACCCGCGCTGGACCAACTTCCACGAGTACTACGGGTTCACCCCGTTCTACTGCGAGCCGGGCCTGCGCGGCGCCCACGAGAAGCGCGGGGTCGAGGGCCAGGTCGGCTATTTCCGCCGCAACTACCTCACCCCGGTGCCGCAAGTGGACAGGTCATGACGGACCGCCGTGCGTATCCGAGTGACCTGTCCGACGCCCGCTGGGAGTTGATCGAGCCGGTGCTGTCCGCCTGGCGCTCCGAGCGCCGCAGCCGGGCCCAGGACTTCGGTCGGCCGTCTCGACCCGGTCGACGAGATCATCGTCCTCACCGACTTCCGCCCCGACCTCGCTCGCCCCACTGACCGACCCCAACGTCCACTCCTGCGGCACGGTCCACTCGCACGGTGCAACGAGCTCTCCCACCCCGAACGGGGCGTCTGTCTCGTCGGTATGAAGTTCTACGACCGAACGCCCACGTTCGTTGCCATGACTGGCCAAGTGACCACGCATCACACTGCACGGCGTGGCCGCTGTCCTCGCAAGAGATTGCCCCTCGGGGCGCGGCGGCCCTGCACGGAAACACCAGGCGCCGCAAAAGGCGCGCCACGGGCTCACAGGTGGAGTCGGCCGGCAAGCATCGCCATGGCGAGTTCGACCCGTGAGCCGTGCCCGGTGCGGGAGAACAGTCGCGACAACCGGCCCTCGACGCTCTTCTCGCTGGTCCGGAGGATCCTCGCGATCTGCTTGTTCGTCAGTCCCTCGGAGACGAGTACGGCGAGCAGTCGTTCGTTCTCCTCCGCGGTGGCCTGGCGCCCCGGTACGGCCACTGCGTGCGCGCGCATGAGGAGGCGCAGCCAGAACCGGGGCATCAGTGCGTCGAGTTCGCCGAGCAGGGTGTAGGTGTCCCGGAGCATCGTCGGATCGCCCATGCCGGAGCGGATGAGTTGGTACAGGACGGCGCTCTCTTCCAGAGGCTGCTGCCGCTGCTGGGCCAGTTGCCTCGCGGCCCGACCTGCGCCGTGGTCGGTGTGTACGGCCGCGTACAGGACGAGCCGGATCATCTCGGACCGCTCGGTGCCCAGCCTGTTGGCGACTCCCGTTGCCTTCGCCAGGCATTCCTTCAGTGTCTCGGGTCGTCCGGCGTGCATCGCGGCGTCGGCCACCCGCAGCCACAGCAGGTCGGTTCCCGCCACCACGCCGTCCGACTCAGCGCGGTGCACAGCCGTACGCAGCAGGTGCTCCGCACCTTCGACCTCTCTGTAGACCAGTTCGCACAGGGCCTGGGCGGAGGTGAGCAGATGGGGCAGCATCGGCTGCCTGGCGCGGGCCAGCGCGAGGAGTTCGCCGGCGCGGGTGAACCTGCCGCCGTACACGAGCAGGACCGCCGCGTGGTGATACATCTCGCTCTGAACGGCGTCGCAGGTGTGCACGCCGGTGATGGCGCTCCGGCGTGCCAGGTCCATGGCTTCCCGAGGACGCCCCCGGTGGAGGGCGATGAGCATCCGGCTGGGCAGGCCCAGCTGGCGCAGGTTTCTCCCGGTGTCGGAGAGCAGTTGTTCGGCCCGGCGGGTCTCGCCCAGCGTCAGCAGTTCGCCGACCCGGCAGTGCACCTCGGCGGCTGTCGCCTCGCCGGCGCGATGACGGGCGGGCAGGGTGGCGATGCTCCGCTCCGCCCCTTCCGTGGTGCCCAGCCACAGCTCCGCCGTCGCGGTGAGGAATTCGGCCTTCCACTCGACCAGTCCGCTCATGTCGCGCCGCCGGACCGCCCCCAGCAGGTCACGGACCTCATGCCAACGGCCGAGCAGCAGCAGGGCGCAGCCGCGCGTGACGGCTCGTTCCAGAGGCCCCTCCGGACCGGGGTGCTGGAGCCAGCCGTCAGCCGCGATCTTTTCCAGGGTGGTGATTTCTCCCGCCCGGTACAGCGCGGCCAGGTGTGCGAAGCAGACGTCGAGGAGTTGGTCCGGACGCAGGTGGTCGCGGTGGGTCCGTTGCACGAGCCGCAGGGAGTTCAGTCCCTCCTCGGGTCTGCCCTGCGCCAAGCAGATCTTTGCGTGCTCCAGCAGAAGGCGGGGTCGCTCCACCGGGTCCGAGGTCAGATCGGCGACCGCCCGCAGCCATCGGGCGCCGCGATGGTCGTCGTACGCGTCGTCACCGTTGTGATGTGCCAACCGCTTGGTGGCGGCCATCAGTTCGGTTCTCGCCCGCTCCGGGTCCACCAGATTTCCTGCAGCCGCGAGTTGTTCGGGGAGGTAGGAGGGATCGGCGCAGTGCGCGGTGCCCTGCCACAGTGCGGATACGGCGATCCGGGCCAGGTTCCGCCGCTCGTAGGGGCCGAGCGAGTCCGCGACAGCGGCTCCGGCCAGCGGCAGCCGGTACTCCCAGACGGAATCCGACCGGCGGTAGCGCAGGACGCCTGCCTCCGCCAGCCGCGCGAGCAGGCCACGGGCTTCCTGCCCGGTGACGGCGACGGCCTCGGCCGTCAGTGTTGGCACAGCCTCGCCCAACGGGCCGAGGACGGCCACCGCTTTGGCGACCTCCCAGACCGGCCCGCCCGTGTCACGGACGGGCAGTACCAGTTCGTCGATGGCGAAGGGGAGCGTGCAGGTGTCGCCACCAACGAGATAGGCATGCCGATCGACCACCCGGACGACTCCCTGTTCCCGGGCGGTTCGCAGCACCGCGCGAGCCGCGGCGGGCCAGCCCCGGGTGAGGCGCCACAGCCAGGAGACCAGCGTCGGTTCTGCCCTGGCCTCGATCTCGGCAGCGATCATGTCGCCGAGTGCGCGGAGCGAGAGGGGCCGCAGGTTCACGTGGTGCACCAGCCCGTCCTGCCGCAGTCGGCCGAGCACCGCGGCGAACACGGCCCGGGACGCCCGGGACACGGGAAGCGTGACGGTACCCACACATCTCGTGTTCGTCCCGTCCGACTGCCGGATCAAGCCTTCCAACGAGAACAGTTCGTCCGGGGAGAGATGCTGGAGATGTTCGAGTATGAGTACCCGTCCACGCTTTCCGTCTCCGGTCCTGTAACCGAGCAGGTGGTCGGAAAGCTGAAATTTAGGTGAAGGATCGGAAAAGCTAATGCGTACTGTCTCCGGGGCGGCGCCGAGGGCCTCTGTCCCGTACACCCTGTCGTGCGCCGACAATTCATTGAGAACGGACCCGAGTTCCATACCGGAGGGACTGCTCAGCACGACAAGTCTCGGGGAGCCGGGCGCGCGGATCGCTTGGAGCGTATCGACGGCGACATGCTCGTAGGGCGGGACGCTGTGCGCTGTATGCATGGATCCTCGCAGGGTGGCAGGGCTCAACCAGATGTTAACCGGCCGCGTCTGTCCAGCGAAGAGAGCCGATACGAGGGTGAGGAAGGCGGGAGCGGTGGCACTGAGAGGTGGTCGGGCCGTGTCCGGCAGGGATACCGAGCTGTCGGCCGTCCACGAGGCATATGGGCGTCCGCTGCTCTTCATCGTCCGTGGACAGGTCGGCATGGGCAAAACGACCCTGCTGCGGGAAGTCCACCGAACCTGGCGCAGGCGCGGCCCCGGAATCGTACGGATAAAATGTTCTGCCGCCATTCCGCGATGGGATCTGTTCGGTGCCCGTGCGGTGGTGAAAGCGTTCAGCGATTCCTTTCCCGACGTGGGGAATTCCTCGCTGTCCGACGCGATGGCCGCGGTGAACCGACTCTGTCTGCCGGAAAGCTACGGCTCGGCCCGCGCGCGATCCGCTCTCTTCGCCGAACTGGTAGGGCTTTTCGCGCATCTCACCGAGAACGCTCCCGGCGCCGTACTGATCGACGATCTGCATGCCGCCCCCGACCCCGCGCTCGTCGTTGCCGCCGCCCACCGAGTCGGCTGCACGGTCGTGGCGACGTACCGGGAGGACGGCTGGGCCGCCAGGCCGACGAGCTCGGCCTCGCCCCGTACGTTCGCGGATCGGATCATCGACCTGAGCCCACTGCCGGACGACCAGATCGACGACCTGGTGAAGGTCGCCGCCCGGGAGCCTCTGGACCAGGCCGTGGCACCCGCGCTGCGCGCCGCCCTGGGACCACTGGCCGGAAACCCGGGCACCGTGCTGGACACCTTCGAGGCACTGCGGCGCAAGGGCCACCTCGTACGGTTCCAGGGCCACCTGTGTCTGCGCGAGCCCGCTGCCGGACCGGCGCTGCCCGACGACCATGCCCTGGTGCGGCAGGTCGCGGAGTGCGGCGCCACCGGCAGGCAATTGTTCGCGATCACTGCCTTGTCCGGCCGCTTCGCGATGGATGATCTGCCGGACTTCGCGGCGGCCACCGACCGCGCTCTCGCAGCGTGCGGCCACACCGTGGATCGCCTCGTCGCTGTCGGGGCCCTCGCCTGCGACGACCACGGGGTACTGCGCGTCTCCTGCCCCGCGCTGGTCCCCGCCGTACTGCCCGGCCCGGCTCGTGACGAGGCGGCCGAGGTGCACCGCGCCCTTGCCGAACATCACCTGCGCGGCGACGGCACAGCGGCACCGGACCCGACGGCGACGTCCGACCACATCGTGCTCGCCGGCTCCGCGCTGCCGTCCACGCCCTCCGTCGTGCCGCTTCTGGAGCGCGAGGCCGTCCTGTCGCTCGGGACCTTTCCTGTCCGGGCAGCACGCCGGTACCGGGCCGCCCTGCGCCACTGCGAACCCGGTGACACCGCGTACTCCCGCATCCTGGCCGTCCTGTTGCCGTTGCTGGTGCGGACTGGCGACTACGAGGGCCTCGCCGAGACCGTGGCCGAAGGAGCGCGGGCCGACGGTAGGGGTCCTCAGCAGGCAGAACTCGCGGCGTATGCGGCGCTCGCCGCAGTCCACACCGGGCGACCGGTGCCGGCCCCGGTACGAGAAACCCTGGCCGACGACCCGCAGACCCGCGGCGCCCTGGAGTTCGCCGACGGCTGGTTCACCGGCCGAGAACCGCTCCGGGCGAGCCAGGTCCTCTCCGCCTTCGCGTGTCTCCACCCCGACGGAACGGACACGGCCCCTACCGACGTGACCGATAACGACTGCTTCGACCCGGTGGCACTCTTCGGGCAGGTGCTCGGGACGGCGGCCTACGGCGAACCGGTCACCGGCCCGCTGGCGGCCTACGCCCGGATCATGCGGGACTACCGGGACGGGAACTGGGCCGGTATCCCGTCCAGGGCCCGGACACTCGAACTGGCGGGGCCGCCCTGCACCCCCGTCCACCACGCGGTCCGTCTGATCGCCGCAGAGGTGCATTCGACGATGGGCGACTACGAGGGAAGCGCCGCGTGGTTGGAGTCGGCGGGGCACGACTGTCCTTTCCCCGCGCTGTGGGCCTGGGCCTCCATGGGACTGGCCTACCGGACCGGGGAGTGGGAGCGAGCCCGGAAGCTCGGCTGGAGCCGCTGCGACGAGCCGGGGGAACGCATCGGCGGGGGGAGCGCGGTGGGCTTCGGCCGGCTGCTCATCCGGCTCGCGTTCACCGAGTGGGGGGAGGGCGGTCGCCGGGAACTGCTGCCCCGCCTGTGTACCGAGGCGGAACGGTGGTACTCCCGGCTGGGCGGTATGGAGCTGAAGGCTGCCGCACTCATCACCCGCGCCTTCGCCGAGCGCGACATCGGCAGCGCGATCGCAGCGGTGGACGTTCTGCGGGTGCACGGCGGCCGGAGCGAACTGCTGCGGGCGTGCATGACCGTCGCGTTCCTGGCCGACGACCCGCGCCCGTGGCATCAGGAGGCCCACGCCATCGCCCGAGGTCTCGGCGACAGCCTCCATCGAACCGCGATGCCTGAGTCGATGGGGGCGTCCGGCCTGGCTCCGGCGACGTGCGACGACACCGCCCGTAGTGGCCCCGCAGCCCTGTCCGGCCTCGAAGGGCCCATCGCCGCCCTGGTCGGGCGGGGTCTGACCAACCGGCAGATCGCGAGGGAACTCCAGGTGAGTGTGAAGACCGTCGAGAACAACCTCACTCAGGTGTTCGCCAAGACGGGATGCCGCTCACGGCTGGATCTGGCTCTGGCCGTGATGGAGGGCCGCCTCACCTCGATCCTTCCGCGTTCGTGAGGGATTCCCCCCGGGAAGGGGCCGTGCCCTCCGACCAGGAGGTCCGGTCCACCAGGATGTCTCACAGAGGCGACCTATCCGCCTCACAGCTCTTCCAGCACACCAGCACGGAGGTAAGACCCCCCACACGCACAGCGCCGCAGGGCGCGACTCCGCAGCGGACACCCGTGAAGCCCAGGACGGCCCGCGCAGCAGTTCGCTCCTGACGACGACTGCTCCCCCGCTCCCGCCCGCGACCCGACCGCGAAGACCGGCGGCCGGGCGAAGCCGGCGACAAGTCCATCGGCGTCATCGACTCGATGACCGCCCGATCCTGTGAACCCCCATGCCTGTCGGCCGACCCGTGCTCGGACGAGCCCGTGGACCCGACCTGGCTGTCAACTTCCCTACCCCGAAGGGGAGTTGCCCACCGGAGCGAACCTCTGCCCGTTCCGGTGACGCGCGGCTCTCCACGCACATGGTTCCCCACTCTCACACCTTCGGGCTTCCCGCCCCCAGAAAGGAAGACCATGAAAGACAGGGCCAAGGTCGAGGACCTGCTCGTGGCGTCGGATCTGCAGGTGCAGTCCTCGGAGACCGCCTGGAAGCACGTCAGGGCCGAGTACGTCGACATCATCGACGACATCCTGGCGACGCTGGCACCGAGCGGCCCCTACGCGTACACCGTCAGCCCATCGGTCGAGGAGGGCAAGGAGCTTCCGACCCAGCGCATCGTCACCACGTTCGACGAGATCGCCGCGTCCTACCGCGGCATGCACCGATACGCCGCCGTGGTGGCGATCCGTCCCGTCGCGGAGATCAACACCTCCTGGTACACCTTCGTCAGCGGCCGCGGACGCGGGCGCCTCAAGACGACCGGCGAGGAGAGCGAGCGGCCGGTCATCGTGCTGTTCCCGACGATGGGCTCCGAGGGCATCACCGGAGAGCTGTTCTGGGGCAGGACCCAGCAGGACAGCATGCCGGGAGACCCGGCCGACGGGGTGCTGGCCGGCCGGTACGCGGTGGCCGGGCTGCACGAGACCCTGCTCGACGCGTATCGCAAGGGCGACGTCGACACGATCGTCGAGAAGGCCCACCCCGAGATCCAGGGGGGTGTGCGCGACTACGTCTCCCATTCCGGGACCCTGCCCGAGATGCACACCAAGGACGACCTGCGGGCCCACCTCGAAGCCTTCTACGAGGCGTACTCCGTCCGCTCGATCGAGGTCGTCAACCGGCACTTCGACGACTGGTTCTTCTTCCACGAGCTCCGGTGGACGGTCGAGGCCCACCAGGGCGTGAACGCCGGACAGAGCTTCCGGTACCACACCGCCGAGTACGCCGAGGTGTCGGCCGCCGGGCTCGTCGTCTCGCACATCGGCCACGGCACGGACCAGATCAAGCTCGGCTGACTCGGCGTCCGGCCCGCACTACGGCGGGCAACGCCGTTGCCGACCGGCAGACCGGGGCGCTGTGAGCGGAGGCGTCCCCGGAGCGCCGACCCCGTGGGGACGGAGACCGGCGCTCTCCCCGGATCCGGCGGCGGACGGGCACTTCGTCCGCCGCCGGGTCCGAGATCACCGACGGCGCCGCAACCTGACGGGGCCGACTATCTCTCCCGTACACGGAACAGCCCAGAACCACTTGGACAAGAAGGAGCACCCGCCATGAGCACCGGTCTTGAAGGGCGCAGTGTGATCGTCACCGGTGCCGGGTCCGGCACCGGCCGGGCCGCGGCCATGCGGTTCGCGCGGGAGGGCGCGTACGTGCTGGTCGCGGACCTGAGACGGACGGGGGCCGAAGAGACCGTCAAAGCGGTCGCGGAGGTGGGAGGCACCGCCCTCGCCGTCGTCGGCGACCTCAGCGACCAGCGGGTCGTGGACCAGGTCGTCGACACCGCCGTCGAAGCCTTCGGCGGTGTGGACGTCCTCGTGCACAACGCCGCGATCATGGACCGGATGTCGGTCGTCAGCGAGACCGGCGACGCCGAGTGGTACCGCGTCGTCGAGGTCAACCTGACGGCACCGTTCCTGCTGACCCGCGCCGTGCTGCCGCACATGATGGCCGAGGGGCGCGGCTCGATCGTCTTCACCGCGGCCGAGGCCGGACTGCGCGGCAGCATCGCCGGGGCCGCCTGCACCGCCTCCAAGCACGGCGTCATCGGCCTGGTCAGGTCACTCGCCGTGACCTACCTCGGTGTCGGTATCCGTACCAACGCCATCGCCCCGGGCGGCGGTACCGACTTCCCGAATGCCGCCGTGTCCGAGGTCCACGGTGACAACGTTCTCGCTCCCCGTTTCGGCGGTACCAGCCGCGTCGCCAGCGTCGAGGAGCAGGCCGCCGCCATCGTGTTCCTCGCCTCCGACGCCGCCGCCCACATCAACGGCACCGTCCTGCCCGTCGACGAGGGCTGGTCCGCCGCCTGACGAACCGCCCGCCGCGACTCCCGTACTCAGCAAGGTTCAGAAAGAGAGCTCCTCATGGCCACGATGAAGTCCGTGCGGACCGGTGGCGTCGGCAAGATCGAAACAGTCGACGTCGAACGTCCGGTGCCCGGCCCTAAGGACGTGCTGCTGAAGATCCGCGCCTGCGGTATCTGCGGCACCGACGTCACCTTCCTCCACATGGGCGGCATACCGGCCAGAGCGCATCTGGGCGGGGATCTCGTGCCCGTGCCGTTGGGCCACGAGCCGGCCGGCGAGATCGTCGAAGTGGGCACCGAGGTCGCCGACTTGAAGGTGGGCGATCGTGTGGTCGTCAATCCGCAGGACGCCCCGACGGGGCTCATCGGCTGCGGCGGGAAGTTCGGCGGGATGAGCGAGTACCTCCTCATCGAGAACGCCGTCGCCGGCAGGAGCCTCGCGGTCTTCCCCGACACCGTGCCCTTCGACGTCGCTGCCCTCAACGAGCCGATGGCGGTGGCCCGGCACGCCGTCAACCGCTCCCAGGCGGCCCCTGGGGACAAGGTGGTCGTCTTCGGCGCCGGGCCGATCGGTCTGGGCGCGGCGATCTGGCTGAAGCTGCGCGGGGTCGGGCACGTCGTCGTCGCCGATGTCATCCCGTCCCGGCTCGACACCGCGCTCTCCGTGGGCGCGGACGCGGTGCTCAACTCGGCGGAGGAGGACGTCACCGCGCGTCTGACCGAACTGCACGGCCAGGCCGCCAACGCCCTCGGCCAGCCGCGCGCAGGCACCGACATCTACATCGACGCGGCCGGTGCTCCCGCCGTCTTCCAGGCCGCGGTCGACTCCGCGAAGTGGGGCGCCAAGCTGGTCATGGTCGCCGTACAGAAGAAGGGGTCGGACGTCGACCTCGGCGGCATGCTCCGCAGCGAACTGACCCTCATCGCTTCCCAGGGCTATCCCACGGAGATCTTCGAGGTAACCCCCGAGATCGTGGAGCACCACGAGCGCTTCGGGAAACTGATCAGCCACCGCGTCCCGTTCGCCGAGGCCGACCGCGCCTTCGAGCTCACGCTGACACCGGGCGCCGCGGAGAAGGTCGTCGTCGTCTTCGACGAGTAGCCCAGAGCGGCAGAAGACGTGCTGGGTCCCGGCAGTCGCATCTCCCTCTGCTCTCCCGCTGCCCTCCTCCTCTGCTCTCCTCCTCTGCGCTCTTCCCCTTGTTCTTTTCCACGGAGGCCGTTCCATGTCCGACGCCCCTGCCCGGCCCTCAGCCGTCGGGCGCTCCGCCCCGGTGAGGTCGAACACCGTAGTGGCCGTGCTGGCCTTCGCCGGGATCGTCGTCTCGCTGATGCAGACGCTCGTCATCCCGATCGTCCCCGAGCTGCCACGGCTCCTCGACGCCTCGGCGTCGAACACCGCCTGGGCGATCACCGCCACCCTGCTCGCCGCCGCCGTCGCCACCCCGGTGATCGGCCGCCTCGGTGACATGTACGGCAAACGCCGCCTGCTGCTGGTCAGCATCGTCCTGCTGATCGCCGGCTCGGTCGTCTGCGCGCTGAGCGACTCCGTGATCCCGATGATCACCGGACGGGCTCTGCAGGGGCTGGCCGCCGGTGTCATCCCGCTCGGCATCAGCATCATGCGCGACGTACTGCCCGCGGAGCGGCTGGCCGGCGCCACCGCGCTGATGAGCGCCTCCCTCGGCGTCGGCGGCGCCCTCGGCCTGCCCTCCTCCGCGTTCATCGCCGACAACTTCAACTGGCACGTACTGTTCTGGACTTCGGCCGCCCTCGGCGCCGTCGCGCTCGCGCTCGTCCTGGTCCTCGTACCCGAGTCGGAGGTCCGTACCGGCGGACGATTCGACCTGATCGGCGCCTTCGGCATGGCGGTCGGCCTGATCTCCCTGCTGCTGGCCGTGTCCAAGGGCGGTGACTGGGGCTGGACGAGCATCCCCACAATCGGCCTGTTCGCCACCACGCTCGTCGTACTGCCGGTCTGGGGCTACTACGAACTGCGCACCGGTCAGCCGCTGGTGGACCTGCGGAGCACTGCCCGCCGCCAGGTGCTGGTCACCAACCTGGCCTCGGTGGCGATCGGCTTCTCGATGTTCGCGATGTCCCTGGTGCTGCCGCAGGTGCTCCAGCTGCCCGCGGCGACCGGCTACGGCCTCGGCAAGTCCATGCTGGCCGTGGGTCTGGTCCTGGCCCCGCAGGGCCTGGTGATGATGACGATGTCCGCCGTGTCGGCACGCGTCACCAAAGCCAAGGGCCCGAAGGTCACCCTGATGTGCGGCGCCGTCATCGTCGCCGCCGGCTACAGCCTGAGCCTCGTGCTGATGTCCGAGGTCTGGCACATCACGCTGATCGCCTGCACCATCGGCGCCGGCATCGGCTTCGCCTACGGCGCCATGCCCGCCCTCATCATGGACGCCGTACCCGCCTCCGAGACGGCCGCCGCCAACAGCCTCAACACCCTGATGCGGTCCATCGGCACCTCCTTCGCCAGCGCCATCGCCGGCGTCATCCTCGCCCAGATGACCACCGACTTCGGCGGCCACCCGCTGCCCGCCGAGAACGGCTTCAAGGTGGTCATGGCCATCGGCGCGGGCTCGGCCCTCATCGCCTTGGTCATCGCCTCCTTCATCCCACGTCGGCACACCACCGTCGAGCCGCCGCCGGCCGCGGACGGGCCGACGGCCGCCGCAGAGGTCACCGAAGCCAAGGTCTAGCCGTCGTCGAGAACACCGACTCCGGCCGTCGCCGCCACCCACCCCCTTGGGGCGACCGTCCGACCGCTCACCACCGATGCACGGCTCCAGGGTCGCCGGACCGTTCCGGCGCTCAAGCAGACAAGCAAGCTTCCCGAAAGGTAGATCCCATGAAGTCGCTCCTCTCCTCCCGCCCCGTCCTGTGGTTCCTGTTCCTGTTCAACCTCGCCGTCGCGGCGGTCGCACCCTTCGCCATCGACGGCACCCAGGGCCTCATCACCAGCGCCGCCATGGGCGTCATCGCCCTCGGCGCGGGCAGCGGCCTTCTGCGCAGCCGCGGGCAGCGCGCCTGACCCTGGAACACCGGGCACCGCAGCGGCCCTGCCCGCCAGTCAGGACAGCGCCATCGCGTCGTCACCGTGGGAGTTGACAGCGGCGACAAGCTCGGCGAACAGAGCGTCGTAGCTTGCGGCCCGTTGTTCGGCGATCTCATGCGGAAGGTAATCAGTGACCCAAGTTAGACGAGCCCGTTCACGATGATCCACCTCGACCCGCATCTCGGCCTGGTGATGCTCAACCCCGTTGAGACCCGGCACCGTGTACGTCGCCCGCCGGTGCACCGGGTCGACCGACACGTTCCGCTCCCAGATCTCCCGACCGTCGGCCAACGTGACGACGCGATACTCCCCTTCCTGCCGTTCGGCCCGGCACAAGGAGCAGACATGCACCTCTGACCTGGTGTATCGCTCGATGAAGTCCCAAGCCGTATCGGCCGACACGTCGAGATCCGCGGTGCGGTAGATGCTGCTCAAAGAGTCTCCCTTCCGGAAGGCCGACGACCGCCGTCACGACGACTGGAAGACCGTATCCGGCAGTCATTCGGCGACTAGGGTCCGTCTTCGAACTGATCTTGCCCAGAGTAGGAATGATGCGAGACTGACCGCTGCCTCGTAGGAGGTGGCGGTCTTGATGCCCCTATGGATGTCAAGCTGCGAGGACCCGGTCGCCGCCATCAACGAGTGGCTGTAGGAATCCGGCGAAAGCCGAGGGCCGGTGGGGGCCCCACAAACCAGTCGAGAAAGCCTTTGCGGGCTGTCACCCTGGGCAGATGCTGCTCAAGCTGACCGGATCCAGCGGTGCGGGCAAGACCACCCTCGCCTTCGCCGTCGCCGACCGGCTGGACGGGGTCGTGGTGCACGACTTCGACGAAGTCGGCGTCCCGGACCCTCCGATCCCTCCCCACTGGCGCAATCGCATGACCGAGGTGTGGGTGCGCCGCGCGCTGGAGTACCAGGACCGTGGAATGGACCTGCTGCTGACCGGGAACTCCCCGCTGGGCGAGGTCCTGGCCGCCCCCTCGGCCCCGTCGCTGAACGGGATCGCAGTCTGCCTGATCGACATCGCCGACCAGGACCGTCGCGAGCGACTCGCCGCTCGCGACGGCGGCCGATGGGACCAGGCCGCCACCGACGCCTTCTGCGGCTGGGCCGCCTGGCACCGCGGGCACGCCCGCGACCCGCGCTTCCGGTCTGACGTCATCATCGACAGGAGCTGGCCGGAGATGGCCTGGCAGCGCTGGACCACATGGACCGCCGAAGACCCCCGATGGCGCACCCACCTGATCGACACCACCGGCCAGCCGCTCGCGACATCCGTGAACCAGGTCGAGCGATGGGTCACCGAACAGCGCGAGGCACACCGGTCAGGCCGACTGGCCCTGACCCACGGCTGGACAGACGAGACACACCGCCCAACCGACCACGGTGCTTGATCCACTTCTGAAACACGCCCTAGCTTGATCTTTAACGTTCGGCGTCGAATGGCAGGTCGAACTTGATCACTCGGTCCGGTAACTGCCGTACGTGGAAGCGGCCTTCGTCTGAACATGTGCTCCGACCAAGGAACACACACATTCAGAACGAAGGCCGTGAGGATGAGTCTGCTGCATCACGACGCCCAATCGGAGGCGTTGGCACAACTGTCATGCTTCCGGGGCGAGTTCTACTCCTGCCTGACCGCTCGTTCGGACGCGCTGTTCGAGCTGGCTGATGCCGTTCTGTGCAGCGACGGACCGGTGAGGTCTCTGGCCGAGCTGTCGCTGGTGGGTGAACACCGCCGCGGTCATGGCGGGCTCTACGCCGCAGTGGCCCGTGGCCGCATCGATGCCGGCCGGCTGCGGCGGGCACTGGCCGAAGTGCCACTGCCACGGGCTGGCGACGGCCGGCTGGTCCTGGCCATCGACGTCACCTGCTGGCTGCGACCCGACGCCCACACCTCACCGCAGCGGATCCTGTGCCACACCTACGGCCGGGGCAAGGACCAGCACATCCCCGTCCCCGGCTGGCCCTACTCGATCATCTGCGCACTGGAGCCGGGCCGCAGCTCATGGACCGCACCGCTGGACGCTCTGCGTCTGACGCCCGGCGACGACACCGCCACTGTCACCGCCCGCCAACTGCGCGATCTACTTCAGCGACTGATCGCAGCGGGGCAGTGGCAGACCGGTGACCCCGACATCCTCATCGTCGCGGACGCCGGATACGACGCGCCCCGCCTCGGCTTTCTCCTCAAAGACCTGCCGGTCCAGGTGCTGGCCAGGATGCGCTCGGACCGCGTCCTGCGCAGGGCTGTCCCACCCCGGCTGCCGCACACCCAGGGCCGGCCGCCCCGGCACGGCGGCGAGTTCGTCTTCGGGCAGCCCGACACATGGGGCACCCCGGACACCGAGACCGTCACAAACACCCGCCTCTACGGCACCGCCACCGCACGTTCCTGGATGGCGTCCCGCCTCATGGTGTAGGCGATCAACCGTCCGTAGCGTTCGGGGTGTTGGGGAGCTCGCGGGTGGCGTGGTCGGCGTGTTCATCGGCGTAGATGGCGGCCATGCTGGCTTCGGAGAGGTAGCGGCGGGGGAAGGCGATCCACTCGTCGTGCATCTCGCTGAGCACGGCGGTGACCAGTCGTTCGAGTGCGGCCGGATTCGGGAAGACCTGCACGACGTCGGTCCGGCGCTTGATCTCGCGGTTGATCCGCTCCAGGGGGTTCGACGACTGGATCTTCTTCCAGTGGGAGATGGGAAAAGCGGCGAAGGCGGTCAGGTCCTCCTTGGCCTCCAGCAACATCTGTTTGACCTTGGGGAACTGCTGCCCGAGCATGTCCGCCACCGCGTCGAGCTGATGATGGACGGCATCCGCGGTGGGCTGGATGAAGATGGTGCGGATCGTCGCCGCGACCATCTCGCCGGACCCCTTCGGGATCACCGAGAACACATTCCTCAGAAAATGGACACGACAACGCTGCCAGGCGGCGCCGAGCATGACCTTGCGGATCCCGGCCACCAGACCGCTGTGGCTGTCGGAGATGACCAGACGGACCCCGCCCAGGCCGCGTTCGCGCAGGGAGCGCAGGAACTCGCTCCAGAACGCCTCGCTCTCGCTGTCGCCGACCATCACGCCCAGCACCTCGCGGCCGCCGTCCTCGCTGATCCCGGTGGCGATGACCACGGCCTGCGAGACGATCCGGTGGTTCACGCGGGCCTTGCAGTAGGTGGCGTCCAGATAGAGGTAGGGGAACCGGCTGTGATCCAGCGGCCGGTTGCGGAAGACCGCGAGCTGTTCGTCCAGGTCGCCGCAGATCCGTGAGACCTCGCTCTTTGAGATGCCGCTGTCCGCGCCGAGCGCCTTGACCAGGTCATCGACCGAACGAGTGGACACTCCGTGCACGTATGCCTCCATGATCACCGCGTAGAGCGCCTGGTCGATCCGGCGGCGCCGCTCCAGCAGGCTGGGAAAGAAGCTGCCACTGCGCAATTTCGGGATGCCCAGGTCCAGATCGCCGGCCTGAGTGGCCAGGGTCTTGTCCCGGTGGCCGTTGCGGAAAGCGGTGCGGGTCTCGGCATGCTCGTTCCACTGGGCACCGATCCGGCCGCTGAGTTCGGCCTCGATCAGTTCCTGAAGCATCCGCTCGGCGACGTTGCGGACGAGTTCGATCCCGTCCGCCGTGCGTAGTGACTCCAGCAGGCGTTGTAGGTCAGACTGGGACAAGGCCATCGGGCACCTCCCGGGTTGAACTGGCCGTTCACCAGGGAGATTTGCACGGTGGCCTGCCCTATGCGCAGGGAGCGGAAGCCGTCACCGGATGCACGCCCCGGGCACCCGCCCGCGCACACCCGCAACGTGATCGCCTACACCATCACGCGGGACGTCATCCGTTCCTGGGACCGGCTGCACCCCAAACTGACCCACCGCTCGTCCTGGGCCGCGGCCGACGGCACCCTCCCTATCGTCGAAGGGACGGTGATCCGCCTGGACATCGACCACCTGCCCAGCGGAGCAACACCGAAGCCGGTCTGGCTGTGGTGGTCAGGCACCGACGCCACTGCGGCAGACGCCGACCGGCTTTGGCAGGCATACCTGCGACGCTTCGACATCGAGCACACATTCCGTCTCTTCAAACAGACCCTCGGCTGGACCTCACCGAAGATCCGCACCCCCGAGGCAGCCGACCGATGGACCTGGCTGATCCTCGCCGCCTACACCCAACTGCGGCTCGCCAGGCCGCTGGCAGCCGACCGGCGTCGCCCCTGGGAAAGACCAACTCCGCCGGACAGGCTCACCCCCACCCGAGTCCGCCGCGACTTCCGGCACATCCGCCCGAAGACCGCCTGTCCGGCCCAAGCGCCGAAACCTTCCCGCCCTGGCCCCGGACGACCCCCAGGACGAAAGAACACCCGACCCACCCCACGCCACGACGTCCACACACCCCACAAAACACCGGCGGCGAAACAACGAACGAAGACGTCAACCACCCCACGACCACGCCGCACAGGTTAAAGATCAAGCTAGAGCTGCCCTAGAGCCTGTGTGACGGATTCCGGGCTCGGCGCTCCTGGCATAGCTGCGTGACTGGGCGGCAGCATAGTTGGCCGGACAGTCACGCGAGCGATGGCCACCGGTCGGCGGCCCACTCCAGCCATCCTGACCATCCAGGAGGCGGACCTCCTACCTCGTGTCCGTCAAGTTCCGTGGCATCGGGCTCCTCGAACAGCGTCCTCCAGTGCGAGAGGTCCGTCTCGCTCATCATGAAGGTCTGATCAGGGGTGGTCGACTGGCGATGGGTGATCCGAGCAAGTTGGGTCTTGTGGTCCACCGGCACGTATACGAGTTGGCAGGACGCGCCCCCAGACTTCACCAGCCAGCGGATCGCGGACCTCTCATCACGAGACCAGCATCCGAAATCCAGGATCACGTTCGTTCCCAGTTTCAGCGCCTCCAGCCCCAGCCAGAGCAACCGTCCTTCCAGCACATCGCGCTTCCCGGCCGGCTGCGGATCGCCGAACAGCGGGAGCATCCACTCATCAGGTGTCAGCCGCAGCGCGCTGTGCACCTTGGCCAGTTGTCGCGCTCTCGTGGTCTTTCCGGCCCCGGGCAGGCCGACCGTCAGGAACAACGTCGTCACGCCCGGATCTTGTCACGACGGCCAAGTGATAACGGCCTGAGGCAAAGGCGGATCGAGGCCGCGGTAGGCAGACCGAATTGGCCACAAGATCCGCCGGACAGGCTCTAACCCTGGACAACGCCTACCGTTCGCTGGACGGTGCTCCGGAGGGCACACGGGCTCGGCGAATGCCCGACGAGAACCAACTGAAGGCCGACCCGGGCCAGACGGTGGAGAACCCGGACATCGAGTACCTCGACCAGCAGGGCAACATCGTCGGCTACGGCGAGATCAAGACGATTATGAAAAACAGCTTCAAGAGTTTCAACGGCCAGCTCAGAGAGGCTGTCAAGCAGCTGCGTTGGCGCCAGGACTGGGCGAAAGGTACGGAGGTCAACGAGGTCTTCATACAGGTCCCGGACCTGGTTGATGCCTCGGAGGTCAAGGGGTGGGTCCGCAAATATCGGGGTCTGCGAATAAAGAACAACGGCGGCCTCGACTCGGTCCGCGGGTACCGTCTACGGGTCTACAGCAAGAGCGGCGACAGTCTGGGCACTTTCGACCTGGGCAACAACGCCGACGAAGGTCATGTCGAGGGACATACCTACTATTCGCCGAACGGGTATTCCTACTGATCTGCCTGCTGTCGCTGTCTGACATCAGGCTGTAATCCGGGACAGGGGCGGATGCGTACCGTGAGGGCGCGTCCGCCTCTGTCCCTGACTGAAGGGCACGTTCCTTGCCGCTTTTCCGAGTGTGCGAATCCTTTCCCGACGCCGCGAGTGCGCTGTCGCGGGCGCGCGCGATCATGCGTGATCTAGCCGACTGGAACAGCATTCCCTGGCCCCAACTGGAGCCGGTCAGCACAGCCGAGCAATATGCACACGCCCTCCGTTCCTTCGGCACCGCCCACATCGTCGGGGACAGGGAACCCGGCGCCGTACCGTTCCTGGACGAGCTGCGGCGCCGCGGTGTCGTCACGTTCGACACGGAGCAGCCGTATTCCCGGTTGTTCATGGCGGACCTGCGGCTAGGTCCTGACCTGGCCGATCTCTGGCCGCTGCCCGAGAGCGTGACCCTCAGTCTGAACCGAACCCCGCCCTTTGGCGGGCCCGACAGCGAGCCCGAGGACGACTGCACCGAGCAGGAACTGGACCGGATGGTGGCCGTGCTTGGCCCGCTCATGCTGGCCGCCTCCTGGCACTGCGGCTGGCGCGGAGTGCCCGAGTTCAAAGGCAGCGGTGTGAAACTCTGCCTGAACAGCGTCTGGCTGGATCAGGCCGCCGAGCCGTCCCCCGGCGAGTTCGGTGTCTGGATCGCCCTCGGCTCCCGCGTCGCCTGGTCGCCCGAGGGCGAAGTCTGGCGCCGTGACTCGGGACTCCTGCTGGGCGAAGCACAGCAGGAGTGACCCAAACACTCCGAGCCTCCTACGCTCCGATGGAGGTGAGGGGTGCGCGCCACTGCACGGGGCAGCGGGGAACATGCGCGTGAAGTAGCTGTGGTCGGGCAGGCCGTCTGGCGGGCGATCTCGGCAGCGCCACCGCCGAAGGCCATGTCGAGAGACACATTTGTTACTCACCGAGCGGGTCCTACTGATGCGCCTGCTGCCGCTGGCTGACACCAGGCTGCAACCCGGAGCAGGGGCGGATGCGTACCGTCGGGACGAGTCCGCCCCCGCCCCTGTCGGAAAGGCACGTTCCTTGTCCTCGGCGCTCTATCGAGTGTGTGAATCCTTTCCCGACGCTCCGAGCGCGCTGACTCGCGCGCGAGCGATCTCGCGCGATCTGGCCGACTGGACGTCCTGCCCGACACCCCGAATGGAGCCGGTCACCACAGCCGAGCAATACGCCTACGTCCTCTCTGCCTTCGACACCGCCCGCGTCTACGGGAACCGGGGAGAATCCGGCGTCGGCCCCTCCCTGGACGAACTGCGGCGTCGCACCGTCGTCACGTTCGACAACGACGAGCCGAACTCCTGGTTCGCCGGGTACGTGAGACTCCGCCCCAACCTGACCGACCTCTGGCCGCTGCCCGCGGGGCTGACCCTCACTCTGGACTCGACCTCGCCCTTCGGTGATCCTTACACCGAGCCCGACCCCGACTGCACCGAGGACGAACTGGATCACATGGTTTCCGTTCTCGGACCGTTGGCTCTGAACGCAAGCTGGGACTGCGGCTGGCGCGGTCTCGCCGAGTCCAAGGACTGCGGCGTGCAACTTTGCGCCAACAGCATCTGGACGCGCCAGACCGCCGAACCGTCCCCCGGCGAGTTCGGCGTCTGGATCTCCCTCGGCAACCGCATCGCCTGGACGACCGAAGGCGAGAACTGGCGCCGCGACTGCGGACTTTCGCTGGGCGAACCCCAGCAAGGCTGGTGACTTGGACGCCCGGAGCTTTACGCCCCGGTGGAGGCGAGGCGTGCGGGGTGACGCCCGGGTAGGGCGGAACACGTGGGCGAAGCAATGGATGTCGGGCAGGCTGCCCGGCAGTCTTCCCCGACGACCGGCAGGCAGGTGCCGGTCAGCAGCCAGCCAGCCTCGCTGGACTCAGTAGCTGTTGTCGTTCCGATCTTGAGGGGTGTGCGTCGAACGGGAGTCTCGATCGGGTGGTTGGCGCCGGCTGCGGGCATGAAGACAGGGCCTCTCGGTAGCTCGGGGTTGCGAAGCCAACCGAGATCCAGGAGACCCTGTTGCCGCAGTTGTATGTGCTTACGCCGGTGGAGTTCAACTCGGCTGCACCGACGTGTGATTGTGTCGCTCACCGGTTCGGAAACGCGGCCGATCACCCGGAACGTGTTCGACGGTATCCCTCGGACATGACGGACGCGGAGTGGGCCGTGGTCCGGCCGCTGCTGCCGGTGCCCGGCTGGCTGCGCGGCCGGGGCGGACAACCGGAGGCGTACTGCTACCGGGCAATACTCGATGCGATCCGCTACCTCGTCGACAACGGCATCAAGTGGCGGGCCATGCCCGGCGACTTCCCGCCGTGGGACCGCGTCTACGCGTTCTTCCGCCGCTGGCGCGACCACCTGCTGGTCAAGGAGTTCCACGACCGGCTGCGCGCCAGGGTCCGCGAGAAGTCGGGCCGTGACGTGGAGCCGACAGCCGGGGTGATCGACTCACAGTCCGTCAAGGCGGACGCAGTCGTCGGATCGGACAGCTGCGGCTTCGACGGCGGCAAGCTGGTCAACGGGTGCAAGCGGCATGTCGTGGTCGACACGCTCGGCCTGCTGCTGGGCGTGATGGTCACCGCTGCGGACACCGGCGACCGCGCCGCGGCCCAGGTCCTGCTGCGGCAAGTCGCCGACGCACACCACCGGTTGGAGCTGGTCTGGGCCGACGGCGGCTACACCGGCAGCCTCATCGAGTACTGCCTGGCCACGTTCATCCTGGTCCTCGCGATCGTCAAGCGCAGCGACGACATGCGTGGCTTCGTGGTTCTGCCCAAGCGGTGGATCGTCGAGCGTCTCTTCGCCCACCTGATGCGCACCCGCCGCCTGGCACGCGACTTTGAGCGCGGCACCACCAGCGCCGAGGCGATGATCTATTGGTCGATGACACTGCTCATGACCCGCCGCCTGGCCCGGCCACACCCGCAGCGAGCATGAACCGGCCCGGCTGCCGCTCGGCCAGCCAGCCCCGCGCGACCAGACGTTTCGCCTTCGACCGCAACGCCTCCACCTTGGACGGCACCGCGTCCAGACCGAACAGCACGGCCAACTCCTGGCAGGCCAGTGGCCCTTGATGGAGCCGGTCCCGGTCCGCGAGCACGGTGAGGATGCGCTGATAATCCACCGACAGCACCGACCAGGCCAGCCCCTCACGCCACATCGGCACCTGGGACTTCGACTTCGCCGCGGTCGGTGCTGACGATGTCTCCTCGGCCTGGGCGTGGCTTTGCCCTGGCTCGTCCACGGGGGCCAGTACCTCACCGACCCGCGAGCGGGCGATGGCCCACTCCCGCCATTCCCGCTCGGCCACGGCCAACTCTGCCTGGACGCGGTCGGCTTCTTCCCTCAGCCCATCCACGCGACGGCGGGCGGCGACCTCGCGCTGTTCCAGCAGCCCCACAACCGACGGCATCCACGACCTCCACCGGAGCGACGACACGACACGCCATCACTCCCAACGAATCATCGACCCTATGCCTGACCAGCGAAAACGCAGTCCTCAAGTCCGGAAAGACAACAGCTTCTGACCGACGGCAGCAACCCCTTGGCGGAACAGAACAGTTCGGGAACCACAACAGCCACAGTGGCCACCTCCGGTCTGGACTCATTCCTCACCCGCACGGAAAGCGGAAAGACCCAGGTCTACCTGACCGACGCCCTGGGCAGCGTGGTCGGTCTGGCCAACTCGGACGGCACGGTCGCGACGACCTACGCCTACGACCCCAACGGCACACCCACCGCTTCGGGTTCGGCGACGACAAGCCCGTACACGTTCACCGGCCGCGAGGACGACGGCACCGGCCTGCTGTACTACTGCGACCGCTACTACGACCCGCAAGACCGGCCGCTTCATCTCCCAGGACCCGAGCGGCCAGGCCGGCGGCACCAACCTCTACGAGTACGCCCTGTCGTCCCCGACCACGTACACCGACCCCTCCGGCAACAATCCCCTGATCGCCGCGTGTGTGATCGGCGGCCTCATGGACGGCGGCCTCGACTGGCTCACCCAGCGACTGTCCGGACGCAAGGTCAACTGGGGCCAGGTCGGCCAGTCCGCCGTCACCGGCTGCCTGGCCGGCATGCTCGGCGAAGGCCTCGGAGCCCTGGCCGAAGGCAGAGCCGGTTCCAGACTCGGCAGCTGTGCCCTCCCCAACAGCTTCACCGCCGACACCCTCGTCCTCATGGCCGACGGAACCCGCAAGCCCATCAAGGACGTCGCCATCGGCGACACCGTCGTCGCCACCGACCCCGAGACCGGCAACACCGGCCCACGCAAGGTCACTGCCCTGATCAAGGGGAAGGGCAAGAAACAACTGGTCGACGTCACCGTCGACACCGACGGCCTGACGGGCGGCAAGACCGGCACCGTAACCGCGACCGACGGCCACCCCTTCTGGGTGCCCCAAATCCACCAGTGGATCAGCGCCGGTGACCTCACCGCGGGTCAGTGGCTGCAGACAAGTGCCGGCACCTGGGTCCAGATCACCGCCGCCAGCCGCCGCACCGAGCAGGCCTCGGTCTGCAACCTGACCGTCGACGGCCTGCACGCCTACTACGCACTCGTGGGCTCGACGCCGCTTCTGGTCCACAACTGCGGGGTGGACCCGGCCGCGGCCGACCCGGACTTCACCGTAGGAGCCATCCGCAATACGGACGGCACACGGACCATCCCCGAGGACTCCCTGCTGTACCGGCCACCGGGAGTGAACCGGGTCGGGCAAGGTAGGTTCGAGGGCAAAATCGAGATCGACAAGGACGGCCCGAAGTCGCGTACGGGCGAAGCGACAGAAGCCTTCGTACGCATCCTCGACAAGCTGCCCGACATGCACCTGCCCGGGCATTTCCCGGGCTCGGGCTGACACGCGAGGTGGGGCTCGAATGGATCCGCGGGCGACTCTGCAGGCGTTGAAGCGCCGGGCCGAGGAAGGAGAGTCGCCGGAAAGCCTCTCCCACTCCGCGCTCGACCTCGTCGGGCGGTCGGCTGCCGAGACTGCCGTGCCGTTCGATGACGAAACCCGGCGGATGGCGGTACGCCTGGCGGGCGGCACCATGATCCACGGTGGCCGGGTCGCGGGGGAGGATCGACTGCGCGGAGCCAGGGTCCTGGCCGGGTTCCTGCACGCACTGGCCGGGCGCGGAGTCCATCTCATCACCCCCGACGAGCCTCAGGCACAAGAAGAGGGGGAACGGACAGCAGCCGTGTACGGCCCGCTGGGAATGACCGTCGGTGTCCTGCGGACAGACATGAGCCGGGCAGAACGCAGAGCTGCCTACGGCGCCGACGTCACCGTCGGGGCCTACCGCAGGTTCGGGCTGGATCTGCTCCATGACCGGCAGGCCATGGCCCCTGAGGACCGCAGCCGCCGGGATGCTCCCGCCGCGGTGGTGAAAGACCCCGGACACGTCCTGGTCGCCCCCATCGCCGAGCCGCTGACGCTGGTGGAGGACGACGCGTCCCCGGCGCACGAACTGCGTAAGGTGGCCCGATTGACGGCCGCCTTGAGCGACGGCCAGGACTATGCCGTCGATACGGACCGAGGAGTGGTGCGGCTGACTCCCAAGGGCCGCGACCGACTTCACGATGCCTTCGGAGTGACCGACCCGGCGGGTATGGAGACCCTGCTGCTGGAAAAGCGCGTCGGAGAAGCGGTCCTCGCGAACCACCGCTACGTACAAGGGCGGGACTACGACGTTGCCGACGCCAAGGTGGTGCCCGTCTCCTCCGGGGAACTGCCCAAGGGAGTGCGCCTGCGCGGCGGGCTGCTTCAGGCCATCGAGGTCAAAGAGGGCCTGACGGTGAGCGATGCCCAATGGGTCACGACGACGGTCTCAGTCTTCGAGTACTTTCGGCGGTATCCCCACGTGGGCGGTACCTCGCTGGCGGAGCTGATGTTCACAGCCGAGCTGGAGGAGCTTTTCGGGCTCACGGTGTGGGATCTTCGAGGACCCGACGAGCTGAGCACCCAGCAGCAGTACGCGCAGCAGATGGCCGTATACCTGGACCTGAACCGTCGTATCGCCAGGTGGAGCCGACTGGGCGAGCAGCAGCGAGCCGAACTGAACGATCTGCGTGACCGTAGCTGGGAGCCGCACGAACTGCGGACTCTGCTGCGTCATTCGGTCGGCGAAGCGGTCAGGGAGGAGCTGCGACGCAGTGACGGCGATCCCCGGCGACTGCGCCGTGGACTTGGCGAGTTGGCCGGCGGCCGCCCGCCGGAGCGGCTCACAGATACCGGGGATCCGCAGAGTATCGCGGACACCGTGCTCACGAATGCGCGGAGGGTCTGTGACGACCGCCTGCTGGCGGACCCGGACACCCAGCGCGGAGGCGTGCAGTCCGCGGTCGACCAAGCAGCCGTCTATCAGGCCCAGGCCGAGATGTATTACCGGGATCTCCACTGGCCCGATGACCTCGCGGCCTTCGAGGAGGCGCTGACGGGAGTCCATGAGGGACTCCGGACGCAGTTCGGCCGTGCGGTGGCCCGCCACGCCCTGCGCCGCAACTGAGCCTTGTTTCCTGGGGACTTACCGCACAGACACCGGCAGACCTTGAAGCGGCCCATGAACAACTCGATCACTTCCTGAAGGACGGCTCACTGATGATGCGAAGCAGACGTGGAGTCCTGCGCACCTCTGTTGCCGCGGCCGTCGGAGTCGGCGCCCTGGGCGTTGTCGGTGCTGCCGCGCTGAGGGGCGAGTCAGGCCACGGAAAAGGGACTCCCTCGCACTCGAGCCGGTCGGCGAGGACCTGGGGCGCGTCCCTGTGAGCGACGAACCCGCTCACCGTGGCCGGCTCGGCACCGGTGGCAGCCTCCGCCAGGCGGTGGGCGGCGGGACGATCCAGACGTGCCCACAGCAGCCGGACTGGCTCCAAGATCACCCGCAGATTCTCCGGCGGCAGGAGTATCGCGAGAGCCCAACAGAAAAACACTCCGGGCCCCGGAGAATCAGTCGTGACATCCCCGGGGCCCGATGCATGGAACCGCATTGTTCAGGACGGACGCTGGAATCCAGAGCGCCATCCGACGGACAGTCCCCAGTGGACTTCAGGGCTGGCCGTAACCGTGATTTCGACCTGTTGCTTGCTGCTGGCCAAGCCGATTTCGTTGTAGGTCGTCGAGGGTGTGGCCGCGCACGGGATGGTGTAGGTGGCCAGTTTCCCGATGGCTATGGTCGTTTTCCCCTCGCCGGTGCATTCGGTCGCCACGGCAACCGTCCCCGCCTTGATGTTCCCGATCACGGCCACCTCTTCCGACCCTGTCCTGTTCGCCAGACGGACGAGGGTCTTGGCCGAACCGGAGATGTCGGGCGGAGTCTTCGTCAGATCAATGGCAGAAGAACGAGGGGAAGGCGATGCTGAGGCTGTCGGGGTTTTGCGCGGTGAGCTCTGACCGTTGTGCGCTGTGCACCCCGCGATCAGGGGAACGCTCGCCGCGAAGGCGATCGTCACTGCCGCACGGACCTTGGTCAGCTTATCCATGTGTACCAGCCGACGGTGTAAGGCGTGTACGAGACGATCGTCGAAGGCTTGGAGCTCTCGCAGTTGCTGTACACGTAGTAGCTGGTGCCGGTGACGCGTCGTCGCCAAACGCCGTACTTGGCGTTGAGGGTCTTGTGCGCCGGGATGGCGGAGGTTACCGAGTTGCCCAGTTTCGCGGTCAGTGATGCTGACAGGTTGACGCCGAAGGTGGCTTCCTGGCGCGAGACGAGCTCGCTGAGCGTGACCTTCAGCGATCCGCTGAAGCTGATGCCGACGGTCCCTGACGCCTCGGCCGAGAACGTGGTGCTCTCCTTGCTGCTGGTGCCGTTGTAGTTGGACTGAGGGGCGCCGATGGCGCGGATGTATCTGCCTCCGAGGTGAGTGGGCCGGTAGACGCCGCCCGAGTCGCAGAACCGACCGGCAGGTGCATTGCCGCCAGGCGTGTCCGTGGGGGCCGCCGGCTCGGATGTGACGGCCGCGGGGTCCGTAGGCGCGTCGGTGAGGTCCGTCTCCGCGGGATCGACCGGCGGCAGCGTGCTCAGCGTGCCGTCGTCGTCGTTGCCGTCGATGGAGAACCATCCTTGGAGGTCGACGATGAGCTGGACGGTGCCGCCGCTGGCGTTGTAGATGCTCACCGCGCCCTGGTCACCGGGCTGGGCGATCACCAGGTCGGTGGTCGGGGTGTTCGCCTGGAAGTTGTCCACCGACGTCGTCGACGGCATCGGCTGCCCGGTCGGCCACACGCGAAGATAGCCGGAGTTCTGCTGTCCGGTCGTGGTCAGGTTGAGTACGGCCGCGCCGAAGGAGGTGGGGATACCGTCATGGCCCGCCACGGTCACGCTGACGCTGCTGTCGGCCGGGATGGCGGTGGCGGTGCGGGTGTCGAGCAGGCGGTCCTGGGTGGCGGTGAAGACCCCGTCACCGGAAGTTGCCTGGGTGAAGTAGCCGTAGACGTCGAGGACCACGTCGACCGACTGGGTGGACGACCCGTTCTTCAGGGTGATCTGGCCATTTGCGCCTACGGGGATCACCGCGCCCTGCGACGTGGTGACGCTCTTGTAGTCGACGACCGGCTGCCCGGCCGATCCTCCGGTGGCGTACGCGTACAGGGTCCCGGCACTGCCGGGAGAGGGGACGGTGATGTTGGCGTAGACCGACGCCTCGTCGGTGATGCCGTCCTTACCGTCGATCTGGACGTTCAGCGTGCCACCGGGTGCGATCTTCGCCTGCGTGGCGCCGGTGCCGTCACGGGTGTCGACGAGTCGTGACTGCGTGACCGGAACGTACCCGCCCGGGGAGGCGGTGCCGCCGTCGGAGGTGAAATAGCCACTGACGCTCACGATGAGGTCGACGGTGCCGCTGGAGTTGTAGGCGTCGATCTTCCCGTCCGAACCGACTGCCACGATGGCCGAGTTGCTTGCGTCGGCGCTGCTGGAGAAGTTGATGACGGACGCCGGGTTGGGCCTGGAGGTGCCGTCGGGCCACAGCTCCAGGTAACTGCCGGACGAGGTGGCGTTGGCCGCGGTGATGTCCAGCGACACGGCCGAAACACCGGAACTGGGGATGCCGCCCTGCCCCAGTACCTGGAAGGCGGCGGTCGAAGCCGCACCGAGCGCGCTGCCGACGCCGAGCGCCGAGCGCGTGTCAACGATTTTGGCAGCGGGCGAGACAGCGGAGAAGTTCCCGCTCGTAGTGGTGGCACCTGCCTGGGCGATGCTGGTCAGGCCGAAGCCGGCAAGGACCGTGAAGAAGACGACAGCCAGGGACAGACGTCTGTGTCTTGTACGTCTTGCTTGCAACATATGTGAACCCCCCTATATTTCACGGAATTCACTCCCCGATAGGGGGCATGTCCATGTCGGAGGATCGTAAAGATCACCTACTTAAACAAACAACGATCTTTGACTAAAGGACACATAAAGAAGAGGAGGGCTGATGGGCTCTGACCTGCACGAATCCATCGCCCGATCACCCCTGGCGCCCCGTCAATAATCAGCACAGCACCAGCAGTTCACCGCCTACGCCCTCGTTTATCGATGAGAACCACCGACGCCTCTCCGAGACCACCGCCCTACCCCTGAAGTCCGAACTCGGAGAGACCGCGATCGGCACCGGCATCAACGGCCACCCTCCTACGCCGTGCCCGGGTGGCGTCGGCCTCGCAGCGGTGCTGGGCACAGACTGCCTCGGCCGGGGCCAGCGCATGGTCAGGCTCGGGGAACACACGTCGGCCGAGTTCCCGCATCGCACGGGTCTGCCGTTCGACCGCCTCCGTGACGTCCAGGTCCGCCAACCAAAGTGGGGCGGCGCCCCCCAGCGACGGCTCTCCGGTGACACCGCTGCCGAGCACACCGCGGAGAACACATGAATCGCAGCATCGAAGCCCTGGCACAGCCACCCGCCGACGCCGGGACAAACCGAGTCCGCCGTTCAGAAGGCACTGAAGGCAGCCCACAAGACACGCACCCCGGTGAGCGTGGCCCCCATCGCCAGAGCGGCCGGAGTGTCCACCGACTTCATCTGCCGACATCCCGTCGTCCTACGCCCGCAGGTCGAGGCGCTCCGCCGGGCACGACGTGATGCCATCCCGGGCGACGCAGCTCACGCCCCCGAGGCTGAGGCTGCCGCCAGTACGCTGGTCCACCGCCTCATCCAACAGCCGGCCGCCGGCCGCCGCAAACACCGTGAAGAAGGTGCCCAACTGCAGGCCGCTCTCGCTGCGGCACACGGCGAACTGCCCGCCCTGCGACGGCACTTGCAGGGGTGAGGCGGCCGCCCGGCGGGCCATCTCGACCGTCAGCAGCCTCCCAGGAATGACGACGCTACAAGATCTTGCCGCTCGCCTGGACCGAGTCGAGACCGAACTCGCACTGCACCGGCCGGCCCACGACTACTGCGTGTGTGCCGACCACCGCCACCCAGTCCGCTGAAGGCATTTTGGACAGCGGACGCCGTGTGGGAGACCAGCTCGGACCAGATGTTCACGGGGATCGAAGCCATCTGCGCGGCGGTCGAGCAGCAGCGGCAGGCATTCCCGATCATGCAGCATGCCACCGCCAACCACACGGTGGAAATCGACGGCGCTGTCGCGACCGGTCGATCTGACGTCGTGGTCCTGGCCCAACTTCGCGATCACCGCTGGATTGCCGGTGGAGGTACCTACGAGGACGAGTAGCGGCGCAAGGGAGGGTTCTGGCGCATAGCGCGGCGCCGGGTAGTACGTCCCTTCGACCCTGCGCCTTTGGCACCGAGTGACGGACCCGTCCATGTCGACGAACCAGTCCGGGTCAATGCTGGCGGTGCTGATGAGCCGCATCGGTAGAAGGCGTTCGTCAGCGGTATACCGCTGACGAACGGGCCAGGACGACCAATCCTTCACAGCGCCACCACGCAGGAGACGACGTGGTCGCGCAGGCCCACCTGGTGGCCGACCCAGAGATACGCCCTTCGTAACGTTCCCTGCGCCGAACGCGCAACCCATCGTGTTCCGCCCTCGCGAACCATCGCGCTCCCCGAAGCACGCGACCGGCACACTCCATGCGATCACTTGCAAACAACCGTGCTCTGTCATACGTGTGGCTGAGCCCCGCAGTTGGTTCTGACCGCTCTTCCGTGAGGCCCACGCCATCCGCGGGACACTGCCAGACGGTGGGCATCGCCGGATGCCCTGCTCCGCAGTGTCAGGGCGTGCTGAGATGCTGGCACCATCAAGTCCAGGTGGTGGGAGTGGTGCATGGGGACGTGGGGGACCGGTCCATTCGACAGCGACATGGCCGCAGACTTCGTCGATGGCCTTGCAGGGAAGTCGCCTGAGCAGGTAATTGAAGCGATGGCGAGGGCTTTCCAGCGAGTGGTGGACTCAGGTTCGCGCGTGGATGGTGGGGACGCGGCCGAAGCCGTTGCCGCTGCTGCTCTTGTCGCGGCCCAGATTCCGGGCAGTCAGGTAGTGATCGATCCTGATGACGGTCCTTCTGAGCCGTTGCCTGTCCTGCCGCTCTTGCTCCGGCCCGTGGCCGGTCGGGCACTTCGTTGTGTTCTGCAGGACGGTTCGGAGCTGGCCGCAGGCTGGGTCGAGAGCAGTGATGCCCAACAGTGGCGAACGACGGTTCAGACGATCACTCGTGCCCTGGACGTCGCCCCCTGACGGCTGGCCCTCGAAGGGCTGGACTGCAGGATCGTTCCGCCAGGGGATGACGTCGACATGAAGTTGGAATCGGTCGAAGACTTCCTCTTCCCGGGCCTGAACCTCACGGTGCGCCAGGCCGTGCTCGCGGACGACTATTTGATGATCGACGCGGCGGGCTGCGGACCCCCAGGACCATGCCCTCAGTGTCAGCATCCTGCCGCACGCGTTCACAGCCGCTACTGGCGTCACATAGCCGGGCTGCCCGTCGGTGGTCACCGGGTGATCGTCCGACTCTGCGTGCGTCGGTTCCTCTGTGATCAAAGCCAGTGCCGACGCCGGACATACGTGGAACAGGTGGCGGGCCTGACCGAGCCGCGCCTTCGTACCTCAACGGCGGCCCGGTCGGCGATGAGAGCGGTCGCCGTGGAACTCGGCGGCCGCCCGGGTCAACGCCTATGCACGAAACTGCGGATCCATGGTCGGCGGACGAACCTCCTGAGGCAGTTGGCCGCTCAGCCCGTGCCGGACCAGGCCCCACGGATCCTCGGAATCGACGAGTTCGCGTTCCGCAAGGGCCGGACTTACGGCACCGTCCTCGTCGACGTCGAGTCCTCCAGGCCGGTGGACGTGCTGCCGGATCGAGAAACTGGCACGGTCGCCGCCTGGCTCCAGGAGCATCCCGGCGCCGAGATCATCTGTCGAGACCGTCTGATGGCATTCACCAAGGCCATCAGGCAGGCCGCCCCGGACGCGCTGGAAGTGGCCGATCGTTGGCACCTCCTCCAGAACCTCTCGGCGGCCGTGGAGAAGACCTGCCGTCGGCATCGTGAGTGCCTACGGCGACCAGCCGGACCAGAGTCCAACCCACCGTTGGCCACTCCGCAGACGCCGCTCCTGGACCGGGTCCGACGACGCCACGCGGAGGTCAACGAGCTGGTCGACACCGGCCTGTCGCTCAGCGCCATCGGCCGCCGCCTGCAGTTGGACCGCAAGACGGTTCGGCGCTACCGGAACAAGGACCTGGCGGGGCTCCTCGCCTCCGCGCAGGACCGCGGGCACGGTGTCCTCGACCCGTTCATTGAGCACGTGCAGCACCGCTTCCAGACGGGCTGCACCAACTCGATGCAGCTCTATCGCGAATTGCTCGCTCTCGGCTACACCGGCGGATACCACGTTGTGAACCGCTACGTGATGGCCATCCGGGAGGGCATCGCGGTCCCTGCCCGCTCGATGACTCCCCGTCCTCGCGATATCACCTCATGGATCATGCGCCCCCAGGAGACACTTGGGCTCTCTGACGTTGCCCGGCTGGAGGCTGTTCGGAGTGCCTGCCCAGAGATCGCCTTGGCCTGCGACCTCGCGCGGGAGTTCACCGACATGCTTCGCGACCGTCGCGGCCACCTACTCCGGGATTGGATCCAGAAGGCCGAGCTGGGCGGCCCCGACGCCATTGGCATCTTCGCCGACTCCATCCGCCAAGACCTCCACGCCGTCACCGCCGGCCTCACCCTGCCCTACAGCTCCGGCATCGTGGAAGGACACGTCAACAGAATAAAAACGATCAAGCGGCAAATGTACGGTCGAGCCTCGTTCGCTTTGCTCAGAGCCCGCGTCCTCCTTGTGCCGTAGCTATCACGGAAGAGCGGTCAGAACCCCGCAGTTGGCCATTCAGCGCTCCAGTTGGCCACCGCGATCGTGGCAACGGTGAGCTGCGACGGGCCCGTGTCGGCCGGATGTCAGCCGTCGGGCGGGGCTGTCGGTGATCCATAGGCAATGTGTCGGGGACCGCTGGAACCGTGGGCGTCGAGCTGGCCTACAGGGCAGCCGCAGCCGCCTTCACCAGCAAGGGAGCCCCGCCGCAATGACGTCCGCATCCTCCGTCCTGCCCTGGGATGTTCAACGGCTACCGCGTGCCGATGGCAGCGTCTTCCTGGTCACCGGCGCCAACGCCGGCATCGGGTACTTCGTCGCGGAGCAGTTGTCCGCGACCGGAGCCACTGTCCTGCTGGGCAGCCGGAATCCCGCGAAAGCCGAAGTCGCCACGGCCTCGATCCGCTCGTGTGTCCCTGGCGCACGAGTGCGGGCCGTACGGCTGGACCTCGCCGACCTCTCGTCGCTCAGAACAACGGTGGAATCACTGGATGTGGACTGCCTCGACGCGGTGGTCCACAACGCCGGCGTCGCGCTCGACGACCCGCCGCGCAGGGAGACTGGGGACGGTCACGAGCTCATGTTCGGCACGAACCACCTCGGGCACTTCGCGCTGACCCACTGGCTGATGCCGCTGTTGTCGGCCGCACGGACGGCCCGCATCGTGACCACGGGCAGCTTCGCGGCGAAGTCCGAGCGGCTCGACGTCGACGACCTCCAATCCCGGAGGGACTACCGGGCGAAGCGCGCCTACGCATGCTCCAAGCTGGCGCAGATGTACTTCGGCCTCGAACTCGACCGCCGCCTGCGCGCCCTCGACAGCACGGTGGCAAGCGTGGTGGTCCATCCCGGCGGTGCGCTGGACTCCCTGACCCCGTCACGGCCGCCGGTCCATGTGCGGACCGCTGGTGCGCGGCTCGGCGGGGCACCAGCCGCCCTCCTCGTCCAGGGCAAGGACGCCGGCGCATGGCCTGCGGTCCGCGCGGTGCTCGACCCGACCGTGCGCGGAGGACAGCTGTGGGGACCGCGCGTCTTCAGCCTGCGCGGCAAACCCCACCGTGAACCGGTGTGGGACCACCTCGCCGACACTTCCGTAGCGGCGCGCTTGTGGGACGCAAGCTGCGACCTGACCGGAGTCGACCTCGGCGCCATCCCCGGATAACCCCGGCCGAGGGCCGGCCAACAAGCGTGCTCAGGGTCGTCGACTGCGGCGCTCAGTCATAGCTCGGAAGCGGCGGTCAGGCCCGAGGTGAACGGCCGCTGCACGGGGGCGGATTGGTCACCCCGTCACCCCGTCACCCCGTCACCCCAGCACGACCAAGCCCGTCGAACGGCTGGGGAGTCCCCACAGGCACCCGAGCAAGCGATACCGAACCGGACATCAGGTCACGTACCGCCCTCTGAGTTCTTCCGCCCAGCGACGCCCCTTCCCAGCAACGCGCCGACACCGTACAGGCCGTGCTGGCGGCACAGGGCAGTGATGGCCGCTACATCTCCAGGGTCGTACCCATGCCGTGGGTGCGGGCGACGTCATGGACCACCGCCGCCGCGGCGACGTCGAGCGCGGCATGGCCCGTCGACTTGAAGACGGTCAGTTCGGTGGGTCCCCGACGGCCGGGATGGCGGCCGTCGAGGACCGAGCCGAGGAGGGTGATCCGGTGCGGCGGGATGCCTTGCAGTTCGTGGGCCCCGGCCGGCGGAGCCGAGGCAGCGGCACCCGGCCATTCGACGAAGAGGGATCCGGCACGGACGGTGCCGGGGGCGAGTTCGTGACCGTGGGAACCGCCGACGGAGCTGATGTGGGCGCCCTTGGCCGGCCACGACGGGTCGAGCACAGGTACGCGGGCGCTGGTGCAGCAGAACACGACGTCCGCTCCGCGGGCAGCCTCCTCCACCGATCCCGCGGAGGCGTTCGGGTGCAGTTCCGCGAGCCGCCGGGCGCGCTCAGGGTCCTGCCCGCCTACGACGAGAGGAGCGTCGGCGTCGATTGTCGCGAGTAGTTCGACCTGGGCGCGGGCCTGAACTCCCGTGCCCAGTACGGCGATCCGGTCCGGGTGTGGGCGTGCCAGCGCCCGCATCGCGATCGTCGCTACGGCGGCAGTGCGTACGGCGGTGACAGGCTCGGCGTCCATCAACACGAGCGGGCGGCCGTCGTGTTCGTCGAAAAGGGCTACGACTCCCCTGTGCGCACTGCCTCCTGTCCGCCCGGGCACGGCGAAGACCGACACCAACTTGGCGGCCAGACCGAGGCCCGGCACGTAACCCGGCATCGCGCCGAGGAGTCCCCCGGGCGCTTGCGCGGCGATCCGGGCAGGGGCCGAGACCTCGTCACGGCTCATCGAGACGAGCGCCTGAGTGACCGCTGTCAGCACCCGCGCGGGATCAAGGCAAGCCCGGGTCTGCGAGCGGTCGAGGACCAGTACGCCGCTCACGCGGGATCCGCCTGAAGCGACGAGGAAAGGCCCGTCAGCACGTCCTGCAAGGCGTCCGTCGCGTCGCGGAGCTGCCGTTTCAGCTCGGACAGGTGCGGCTCGTCGAACTCGGCGTCGAGCCCGACCAGGGTGAGCGCGCAGATCGGCCACCCCCTTGCGGAAACCACGGCACGGCTCACCGACGCGACGAGCTGCTCGGCACGACCGCGCTCGAAGGCGTAACCGGTGCGCTCGGCCTCCTCGATGTCCGTCAGGAGGCCTTCCGGGCCGAGGAGCGGATGGCCGGCCTCCTCCGCCAGGCGAAGATAGGGGCGCCGTGCGTCCTTGTCGAGGAGTGCCACAAGTGCCACGGGACCGGCGAACCTGTGGACAGGGAGCATCTCGTCCCTCAGGTGATTGATCATCTCCAGCCGACGCGGTCGTACGACGTCGATCACACGCGAGCGATCGGCCTCCAGCACCTGGAGGTTCACCATCATGCCGGTGCGCTCCGAGAGTGCCTCCAGCGTCGGACGACCCACCGCGACAAGGGAGTTGCGCGCCGCCGAGTGCGACAACTGAAGCGCTGCAGACCCGAGGAGGTAGTGGTCGTCGGTGCGCAGTACCCAGCCTCGGCGGATCAGGTCGATCAGGACACGGTAGGCGGTCGCGCGATGCAGGCCGACCTCGACCGCGAGTTCACTGAGGCGGAGTGGGCGGTCGGACCGGGCGAGTGCCTCGATCAGGTCCAGTGCCTTGTCGACAGCGGAACTGGCTGGCTTCGACATGCGCGGCGCCCCTTGTCGCACTCCGGTGCTACATTCTCGATGTTGCGCACGATGATACACACGTTACGCCTGACGTAACACCACTGCTCGAGTCCCCACCACGGAGAGGTCAATTCGATGGGTCATGAGGTTCTCGGTGCGCCCACTCCCTGGGCCCCGCCCGCGACGGGCGCCGTGGTGGTCTACCGAGGGGCGACGGTGATCGACGGAACGGGCGGCCCGGCGCGGACGGCGACGTCGATCGTCACCGACGGCGCGACCATCCGGGCGGTCGTCCCCGATGCCGAGATCACCGACACCACGGCGACGGTCGTTGACCTCACGGGACGTTTCGTCGTCCCCGGCCTGATCGATTCCCATCAGCACATCGCGACGCCGCCCGATCGCGACGCCGCCGAGGCCGTGCTGCGCCGACAGGTCCACGGCGGTGTCACCGCGATCCGGGTCATGGCCGACGACCTCCGCCAGGTGGCCGAACTCGCCCGCGCCGCGCTGGTCGGCGAGATCCCCGGACCCGACATCCACTTCGCCGCGCTCATGGCCGGCCCGACCTTCTTCGACGACCCGCGCACCCAGCAGGTGTCACAGGGCGGAACGCCCGGCGCCGTACCGTGGATGCAGGCGATCACCGACGAGACCGACCTCCCCCTGGCGATCGCAATGGCTCGGGGCACCGGTGCCCGGGCGGTCAAGATCTACGCCGACCTCGCCGCCGGCACGGTCGCCGCGCTCACGGCCGAGGCCCACCGACAGGGGCTCGCCGCCTGGGCGCACGGCACGGTCTATCCCGCGAGCCCCGGTGAGGTCGTCGACGCCGGCGTCGACACCGTCTCGCACGCCTCGGCGCTCGCGCACGAGGGCGCCCGGCTCCCGCTGACCACGTACAAAGACAAGCCGCCTTTCGAGTACGACCGGTTCGCGGACGGCGACGACCCGCACCTGCAGAGGCTGTTCGAGCGCATGCTGGAGCAGGGCACGATTCTTGACGCGACCGCCGGCATGTGGGCGAACTGCTTCGCCGCCGAGGTGACGGACCCCGAGTCACAGACGCGTGTTCGGGCCAACTCTCACATGGCCGCCCG
This sequence comes from Streptomyces sp. NBC_00986, assembly GCF_045162565.1. Classification (NCBI taxonomy): domain Bacteria; kingdom Bacillati; phylum Actinomycetota; class Actinomycetes; order Kitasatosporales; family Streptomycetaceae; genus Streptomyces; species Streptomyces sp. NBC_00986. The sequence continues at coordinate 11,528,625 of NZ_CP108733.1, read as the reverse complement.
GATCACCGCCCACGCGTACCGCGTCGGCGTCCCCGTGTCCGCAGGCAGTGACTACGAGACCGCCCCCGAGCACCCCTCCCCCGCACTGCACGACGAGATGGCCTTCCTCGTGCGGGAATGCGGCATTCCCGCCGCACAGGTCATTCGCTCGGCCACTCTGGTCGGCGCCATGAGCATCGGCGCACAGGACGTCATGGGCACGCTCGAAGAGGGCAAGCTCGCGAACCTCACCGTCCTGTCGGCGAATCCCCTCGACGACATGACCCATCTCGCCGACATCGAGTTCGTCGTCAAACGCGGCCGCCGCTACGACCGTAGCGACTACCAGCCTGCCTCCCCCGGCCGCTGACAGCCGCCGAACCCCGGCCACGAGACATGCGCACCCAGAAGGGACACGACGCCCGATGACCGCCAATCCCCTTGCGGACACAGACCACTTCACACGCGACTACATGATCATCAACGCGCTGGGGGTGCTGGACAACCCCAACGCGCCCCGCTCGTCGGCGACCGCCGGCAACCTCGTCCAGACCGGCGAGGACATCACCGTCGACGCGCGCACGCTGGCCGAGGCGCACGCCTCGGGGCTGACCGCGGTGAACATCACGCTCGGATACGTGATGGGCGACATGGACCCCTACGAGCACACGCTGCACGACATAGCGGTCTGGGACACCATCCTGCGGAACAACGCGGCCGACCTCGTCAAGGTGCACACGGCGACCGACCTCCACCAGGCCCGGCGCGACGGCCGGATCGGCGTCATCTACGGCTTCCAGAACGCCGTCGCGCTCGGCGACGACATCACCCGCGTCGACACCTTCGACCGGCTCGGCGTCCGCGTCGTCCAGCTCACGTACAACCAGGCGAACGCACTCGGCGACGGTTCGATGGAACCGCGCAACCGCGGCCTGACACCCTTCGGCCGCGAGGTGATCGAGCGCCTGAACGACCGTCACCTCATGGTCGACCTCTCCCACAGCGGGGAGCGGACCTGCCTGGAGGCAGCTGAGATCTCCCGGCAGCCTGTCTCCATCAACCACACCGGCTGCCGTGCGCTCACCGACCTCCCGCGCAACAAGACGGACGAGGAACTGCGCCTGGTCGCCTCGCGCGGAGGGTTCGTCGGCATCTACTTCATGCCGTTCCTCCACTCCTCGGGCCATGCCCGCGCCGCCGATGTCGTCGAGCACATCGACCACGCCGTCAACGTCTGCGGCGAGGACCACGTCGGTATCGGCACCGACGGTCCCGTCACCGCCATTGACGACCTCGACGCCTACCGGGCCGACCTCGCCGAGCAGGTCGCCCGGCGCCGCGAGGCCGGCGTCAGCGCGACGGGCGAGGGCGACGACGTCTACCCGTTCGTCGTCGACCTGCGGGGTGTCGACCAATTCCGCGAGCTGATCCGGCTGTTGGAGAAGCGCGGTTACCGTTCGGAACGCATCGAGAAGATCCTCGGCACGAACTTCGCGGACTACGCGGAGCGCGTCTGGGCTTCTTGATACCGGCGTCAGAGGGAGCCGGCCGTCGTGATCGGCGGCATTTCCTAGCTGCCGTCGAGCAGCGCCGCGCCGGGCTGATAGGTGCCGCCATAGCGAGAGAGCTGCCGTCGCCTGGTGACACCGCCAAACCGACGGCTCCAGCTCTCACGGCGGGGTACCCGTCCGCGCTCACTCCTCCATCGCGCAGCCCGTCCGCTCCTGTCCGCATCACCGCCCTCGTCCAAGGCATCCTCGGCCTCCACATCGACGCCTGAGGCTGAGGCTGGGAAAGGCGCTCTGTTCCCGTTCGAGGTTTCGGGGCGCGGTCCGGCCCATCGCGGGCGGGGCGGGTGCAGTTCGTCGTGGGTTGGTCAGACCTGGACCAGTCCGCCGTCGACGAAGTGCTCGGCGCCGGTGATGAAGGAGCTTTCGGGTCCGGCGAGGAAGACGGCGAGTGCGGCAACCTCCTCGGGGCGGCCCATGCGGCGCAGTGGGATGTCCGCGGCCAGCACGCCGTGGAAGTCCTGCGCGCTCTGGCCGAGCCGGTCGGCTATGCGGTCGATGGCGGGGGTGGCGATGGGGCCGGGCGTGATGACGTTGACGCGGACGCCGCGCGGGGCCAGTTCCGCGGCCCACGTCCGGCCCAGGCTGCGTACGGCGGCCTTGGAGGCGGCGTATACGCCCATCCGGTCGGCGCCCTGGTGGATGGTGGAGGAGGCCAGCAGGATCACCGAGGCGGGCTGGGCGAGGAGGGGCAGCGACTTCTGCACGGTCAGCAGACTGCCTTTGGTGTTGACGCCGAAGACGAAGTCGAACTGCTCCTCGGTGACGTCCTGGAGGCGGGCGCCGTCGCCCAGGCCGGCGTTGGCCACGACGACGTCCAGCCGGTGGCCGTCGGCGCGGACGATGTCCATGACCCGGTCGAGGTCGGCGGCGCGGGAGACATCGGCCGGCACGGCGACCGCATCGGGACCGATGGCCTGTGCTGCGGCCTCGAGCTCGTCCTTGCGGCGGCCGGTCAGGTAGACGCGGGCACCGTCGTCGGCGAAGCGCTGGGCTATGGCCCGGCCGATTCCGCTCGAGGCTCCGGTGACAAGAGCTGTCTTTCCGTTCATGGAGGGCATGGCACTGATCCTTTCGAGATGGCAACGGCGTTTGCGCTGCTCGTGGCCATGGCCGGGACAGCCGACCGACTTTCTTGACTGCCTCGTCCAGAACGTACTCGATTCTGGACGAGACAGTCAAGAATTGCTATCGTTCGGCCATGGGACGACCCCGAAACTTCGATGAGAGCGAGGTCCTGCGCGCCGCCAGGGACCAGTTCTGGTCGACCGGATACGCGGCGGCGCGGGTGGACGACATCGCCGTCGCCACCGGCCTGGGCAAGGGCAGCCTCTACGGCGCCTTCGGCGACAAGCACCAGCTGTTCCTGCGCACCTACGCCGACCACTGCGCCGGGCTGGTCGAGGCCGTACGCCGGGCGCTCGACGGCCCGGACGCCGACGCGTACGAACGGCTGTCCGCGCATGTGATGAAGGTGGCAGAGGCCACCGCGTCGGACGTCAGCCGACGGGGCTGCCTGCTCGCCAAGGGCGCCGCCGAACTGTCGGAACAGGACCCGGCCGTCGCGGCGACGGCCCGCCGGACGTTCACGGCCATCGAGGAACTGATCACCTCCTGCGTCGCGGGAGCACAACGCGCGGGTGCCATCGCGCCGGACGCGGACCCGGCCCGGCTCGCCGGGCTCCTGCTGGCCGTGCTGCGCGGCATCGAAGCGCTGGGCAAGGGCGGCGGCAGCCCCGACTCACTTCGCGCTATCGCCGAAACGGCCCTGGCGGTCCTGCCACAGCCGTAGAACGACCGGGACCCCACGGGCGGACAGGTTGGTCTTGCCGGCATCTCATCCACCAGGAGCTTCACCTCCTCCCGCACTCAACTCACCGCCAACTCGGCCCGCCCTCGGTCATGTTGAAAACAGCTCAATGAGCAAAAGCCGCCGGGTCAGTGACCGACCCCTGCGAGCAGGTCAACCCCGGAGAGCGCCGATGCGCCGCAGCCACGACTGGACCTCGGCATCGGCCTCCGCGACGTCCTCGCCGCGCACCGCCAGCCCTTCCCCGATGGTTGCCCCCGAGCAGACCGCCGCGTAGTCGCGCTCGGTCGTGCCCAGTCCGCTCATCGCATACGTCGTGACCGGATGGACCGTCCTGCCGCGGAAGTCGTGCCTCTCGGCGAAGGTCGACATGATCATGGGTGCTCGGACGTTCCAGATGGGGCCGCCCAGTAGCACCACGTCGTAACGGTCGATGGAGGACAGGGGGTTGGCGATTGCCGGCCGCGTATCGGCGTCCTGTTCGCGGACGTTGCGCGCGACTGTGGCGTCGTAGTCCTCGGAGTAGGCATCGGCGGCTTCGATGCGGTGCACGTCGCACTCGACGTGCTGGCTGATCATGCGGGCGAGGACCTCCGTGTTTCCGACCTTGAGGTTGGTTCGTCCGCCGTTGAAGTAGTTCTCGCCCGGCCGGGAGAAGTAGGCCAGCAGGACCCGCTTCCCGGACGAGGGCGTCGCCGCAGGTCGCTCACTGGCTTCCGGTGCCGCCCCGCTGGACTGCGACGTGGAACAGCCTGTGATCTGGACACCGGTCATGACGGTCGCTCCTCCCAGAAGTACACCGCGCAGGAGCGTCCGTCGCCCTGGTGCGGCGGCTTGGCTCTTCCCTGTGCCGAATCCGCCGGTCGTCATCCGCTGGTTCCGTGAGGGGAACGGAGGGCGTCGAGATCCGCGCGCACTGCCTGCGGCTCGGCTTCGACGGGAAGGTCGGACGGGTCCAACACGCCGTCCACGGAGCCGGATTCGTCGTTCTTCAGGGCGGCGAAGAGTTCCGTCCAGTCGGGCGGCTCCTTCCCCTCTTCGGCGATGAGCTCGAACGTCTTGCCCAACGCGGTGTCCGTCAGCAGGCTTCGGACGAGTGTCTCGGCGATCTGGTCGCGGGCGATCCCGCCGTCGGCCGTGCCGCCCTGCTCCAGGACGAGGCGCCGCTGGGTGGGGCCGGCCTGGTCGAACCAGCCTGGTCGGACGATGGTGTAGGGCAGGCCGCCGGCCCGCAGAAGGCGCTCGGAGCGCCGCTTCCAGGGGGAGTTGCCCGGGATGTCGCTGCGGGTGGCGTAGATGGAGGTCATCAGTGCCACACGCGGCCGGGCGCCGTCGAGGACCTGCAGGATGTTGCGTACGCCGCCGTAGTCGACACGGCGACGGGTATCGGGGTCGCCGCCGGAGCCGTGAGTGAGGACGATGGCGTCGGCTCGGCTGACCACGCTCCGCAGGGAGGCGGGATCCTCAAGGTCGCCCCGCACCAGTTCGACGCCGGGGAGCAGTCGCTCGGCACGGCTCACGTCGCGTACCAGTGCCCGCGGGTGCAGGCCGTGCCGCTGTGCGGCCTGCACCGCGAGCCGCCCGATGCTGCCGGTCGCGCCGACCATGAGTACGTCGGTGATGTTCTGCTTCTGGGACACGGTGAGGTCCTGGTCCGTGAGGTGGGTGCCGTCTGAGGGCGGCAAGGAGTACCCCTCCCGGGCGGGTGGTCGGGGCCGTACGGGAGGAGTACTCGCGCGAGAGCTTGTCCGGTGCGGTGGCGCTGCCGCCTGTCGGCTCAGGCCTCCAGGCGCCGTGCGCTGAGCCAGTTGACCATCGCCGGGTCGTGGTGGTCGAAGAACAGAGTCGCCCCGGTCTCCAGCGTGGCGATTGCCGCCATCTGGTCGTCGGTGAGCTCGAAGTCGAAGATGTCGAAGTTCTCCGCCATGCGGTCGGCGCGGACCGATTTGGGGATCGCGACGACGCCGCGCTGGGTCAGCCAGCGGAGTACGACCTGGGCCACGGACTTGCCGTGCTTCGCGCCGATCTCGCTCAGGACCGGGTGGGTGAAGATGTCGTTCTTGCCTTCGGCGAACCCGCCCCATGACTGGATCTGGACCCCGTGCTCGCGCATGAGTTCCTGGTCGGCGGTGCGCTGGAAGAAGGGGTGGGTCTCGATCTGGTCGACCGCCGGGGTGATCTCGTTGTTGAGGACGAGGTCGAGGAGCCGGTCGGGGTAGAAGTTGGCGACGCCGATCGCCTTGGCACGGCCTGCGCGGTTGAGGGACTCCATGGCGCGCCACTGGCCGTAGACGTCGCCGAAGGGCTGGTGGATCAGGTACAGGTCGAGGTAGTCGAGGCCGAGCTTGGCCAGCGACGTCTCGAAGGCGCGCTTGGTGTTCTCCTCGGCGGGCGCGTCCTGAACCCACAGCTTGGTGGTGACGAACAGGTCCTCGCGCGGGACGCCGCTGTTCTTGATCGCGCGGCCGACGGCCTCCTCGTTGCCGTAGGCGGCAGCTGTGTCGAGCAGGCGGTAGCCCGCGGCGAGGGCATCGTCGACGGCCTGCTCGGTCTGCTCCGGCGGGATCTGATAGACACCGAAACCGAGGATCGGCATCTCGACGCCGTTGTTGAGCGTGACGGTCTGCATGGGGCGTTCCTTACCTTTCGCGGGTTCTTCGAGCATCCCGCCTTCGCGCCCCCGGTGGCAGGTCGAGCTGTGCCGGGGAGCGGCGTTCGGGGTAATGACAGAGCCCCCCACGCGCCAGCCACCCAGGTCAGCGCGGTGTGACACAGACGGCATGGCATCCGAGCAGAGCACCGACAGGGGTGACGGCGGAGAGCTGGGCCGGTTCCTGCGCGCACGGCGCACCCGGACGAGCCCCCACCAGGTCGGCCTCGCCGTCGGAACCGGCCCACGCCGCACCCCCGGTCTGCGCCGCGAGGAACTGGCCACGCTCTCCGGCATCAGCATCGACTACTACGTCCGCCTGGAGCGCGGCAAGGAGACCCACCCCAGCCCGGCCGTACTCGACGCTCTCGCCCGTGCCCTGCAGCTCGACGACGCCGAACACCAGCACCTGCACGAACTCGCCACCCGGGCCGCGCAGTACGCCCCCGAACCCCCGCCAGCGCCGAGCCGCACCGTGAGCCCGCACCTGAAGCTGGTCCTGGAGACGCTGCGACCGAGCCCCGCCTACGTCATCAGCCGCAGCATGGACCTGCTCGCCCGGAACCCCGGCGGCCTCGCCCTGTTCGCAGGCCTCGCCGACTGGCCCGCCACCTCTTCCTCCACCCCACCCATCCTCTTTCCCGACTGGGACTACCAGGTCCGCGGCTGCGTCGCCCGGCTGCGCGCCCAGTCCGGCGTCGACCCGGACGCCCCCGACCTCACCCATCTGATGGGCGAACTCCTGCTCAAGAGCCCCGACTTCGCCAAACTGTGGGAGCGCTACGGCGTCGCCGGCCGCAAGAAGGTCCAGAAGACCTTCCACCACCCCGAGGTCGGCATCCTCACCCTCAGCGGCCAGAGCATGCACCTTGAGGGCACCCCCGGCCAGCGCCTCGGCGTCCACACCGCCGAACCCGGCACCCCCGACCACGACGCCATGGTCCTGCTCGACCTGACCGCGCCGGAGTCCGCCGGGCAACCGGACACCACGGCCGACGAGCGGCGTACACGCTCCTGACCGACACGCACGAAGAATCCGGCATGCGCATGATGCAGCATTGACCCCAACCCTGTCCGGGGCCGCACGCTCACGGTCCAGCACCTTGGGCTCATGGCGCACGCTACGGCTCGGTGCGGGCGGCACCTCGGGCGAGCAACAGGCCGCACCACGCGTAAGATCCCGCAGGTGTTGAGTTTGCGCGTCCGTGGCCGTTCAGCCGTACGGGCGGGCCATGGGGGTGTCGGTGGCCAACCCGGTCCCGGTCTGAGGCTGCTCCGTGTCCAGGAGCATCATCACGTCGTCCGCGGGGGTGCCTGGCTCGGCGTAGTAGAAAATCAGGCGACGACCGCCGGTGCCGTCCAGGTCGAGGGCCTGAAATCCGAGCGTGAAAACGCCGAACTCCGGGTGGTGGAACGTCTTTGTGCCGGTGGTGTGGCCCTGAACGTCGTAGTTCTCCCACAACGTGGCGAAGTCCGGGCTCTTGTCACGCAGTTCGGCGATGAGGCGGGCGAGTCCCGGGGTGTTGGGGCGGGTGCCGGCCAGTGCCCGTAGCCGGGCCACGCAGCCGCGGATCTGGTTCTCCCAGTCGTCCCGATAGAGGGCGCGGGCCCCCGGATACAGGGCGAGCCACCGTACGACGTTGCGCCCCTCGGGCGGAGTGTCGGTCATACCGGGCAGCAGGCGCAGGCCACCGGGGGTGGCGGCGAGCAGTTCGTAGGTGCGGTTGACGACGTGGACAGGGTTGGGCCGCAGTGTCCGGAGGAGCAGTTCGAGACCCCGGTCCACGGCCGGATACTGCCCAGCGCGATCCGGTTGCCCGGCCCCGTTGCCGCCGCGGGCGGTACAGGCGGCCAGGTCGCGGAAGTACGCGCGCTCCGTCTCGCCCAACCGCAGCACGGAGGCCAGCGCCTCGACGACGGACGGGCTGGGCCGGGTCTCCTTGCCACGTTCGAGCCGGGTGTAGTAGTCGATGCTCACCCCGGCGAGCGTGGCAATCTCCTCGCGACGAAGGCCCGGCGTGCGGCGCGGCCCCGGACCAACGGACAGACCGACGTCCGCAGGCAGGACCTGGGTTCGGCGGGCCCGTAGGAAACAGCCCAGTTCACTGACGGCGCTCCGGCCGTCGGTCTGTCGCTTGGGATCCACTTCTCCAGTGTGGCACCTCTGTCATCACGCGGTCCTACGGCTACTACCGAACTCGCGGGCCGCCGCGGCCTGGCCGCCTGCTCCGGCCGAGGGCAGACCAACTTGTACACGACCCGGCGAGCTCGGTGGCGGAGTACCGGGGGGACGTGACACGGAGCCAGGCCCGCCACAGCCTGGCGGTCCAAGTCCACAGCTACGTCCAATTCTCCGACACCCCGCTGACCGCGTCCGACGAGGTTGGGACCCGTACCGGCTGGCGGCCCTGTGTCCGCCCCCTCGCCCGACTCCCATGCGGCGATCGTGTTGCCGCCGCTGATCCCACCGGCGGACCTCGGAAGCTCCCTCAGCCAGCCGTGTCTTCCGCGGGCGGAGCCGAGCCGGTGCCGTTCGCGCGCTGGTGGGCGACGATGCCGGGCAACTGCTCATAGATGGCGTCGATCAGGTCGCAGACACGCTCGGCGATCGGGCGGCCGAGACCGGTGAGTTCGTAGTCGACCCGCCTGGCGACCGTGGGGTGCGGTGTGCGTGCGACGAGGCCGTCGTCCTCCAGCCGCTGGAGGGTCTGCCACAGCATCCGGTCGGAGACGCCGGACACGTTACGACGCACCTCGGCGAACCGCAGGGGGCCTTCGACCAGGGCGGCGAGGGTCAGGGCTCCCCACCGGCCCGTCGCATGCTCCAGTACCTCCCGCGACGTGCACTGCGGATCGAACACGCTCATCCCGGCCACGCGGTCCGTCCCTCGGCTCATGCGTTCATGCTAGACGGGCCATGTACTTATTCTGAGTAAGTACTATATTTTCGTAAGCATCAGCCGTTACGGGCTCCCGAAGGGAGAAGTCGTCCGATGAAATTCCTCCTCCTTGGCGCCACCGGCGCCACCGGCACCCTGTTCACGGAACGGGCCACCGCGGCCGGACACGAGGTCGCCGCCTTCGTACGCGACGCCTCCAAGATCACCCCGGCCGACGGGCTGACCGTGATCGAGGGCGACGTCCGCGACGCCCGCGCTCTCACCGAAGCGATGCGCGGCACCGACGCGGTGGTCAGCACGCTCGGTCTGGGCAAGGTCAAAGACCCGGGCAACCTGATCGCGGACACCACGCGCGCGCTGGTCCGGGCCGCCGAAGACAGCGGAACCAAGCGCGTACTGATCATGTCGGCGTTCGGCGTCGGCGACTCCCTGGCCAAGGCCTCCGCGTTCGCCCGGTTCCTCTACAACTCGGGCGGCAAGGCCACGTTCGCCGACAAGGCCGCAGGGGAGCGGATCCTCACCGCCTCCGACCTGGACTGGACGCTGGCCTACCCGGTACTGCTGACCAACAAGCCCGCCACCGGCAACGTCCACGCCATCGACCTGGCCACGCTCGACCGCCTGCCCGGCCTGCCCAGGATCTCCCGGGCCGACGTCGCCGCCTTCCTGCTGGACGCCGCCGTCGAAGGCTCCTGGTCCCGGCGCACCGCAGTCCTCACCACAGGCCGCTGACCTCTCGTCACGCCACCTCACACACCCCACAAGGAGATCGACCCATGACCAAGACCCTCGGCCTCATCGGCGCCGGCAACATCGGCAGCGCATTGGCCCGACTGGCTGTCGCCGCCGGCCTGAATGTCGTCCTGAGCAACTCCCGCAGCCCCGAGACCCTCGCCGACCTTGTCGCCGAACTCGGCGAACACGCACGCGCGGCCACACCCACCGAGGCCGCGCAGGCCGGCGACCTCGTGGTGGCGACCGTCCCGCTGAACACCTACGAGCAGCTGCCCGCCGCCGCCCTGGCGGGCAAGACTGTCATCGACACCATGAACTACTACCCCGAGCGCGACGACCGGATCGCCGAGCTCGACTCCGGCGAGCAGACCTCCAGCGCCCTGGTCCAGCGACACCTGGCCGACTCCCAGGTGGTGAAGGCGTTCAACAGCATCGACTTCGTGCGCTTGTTCAGCTCCGCCCGACTCGCGGGGGCCGACGACCGCAGTGCCCTGCCCATCGCCAGTGACAACCCGGCCGCCAAGGCACAGGTGGCCGAGCTGCTGGACATCCTGGGCTACGACGCCGTGGACATCGGCACGCTGGCCGACAGCTGGCGCAGCGAGCCGGGCACGCTCGTCTACGTCCAGCCGTACTTGCCGGCACGGCCTGAGGGACTGACCGACGAGGAGATGGGGCGCTGGTTCTTCGAGGTCCAGGGCGTCCCGGTGCCCGCCGACAAGGTGAGGGAACTGACCGACACCGCCGTCCGGTTTTCCGCGGGCGACGCCCGCGCGACCCTCGCCTAGGAACCGACCGAGGAGACGCGGACCGTCGCGCTGCCGGGCGGCGTGAGCGATCGGCCTCCTGCCTTCCCACACCGGCCGGATCTCTTCTTCACGGACGCTCGGTGAGTACGGACTTGGACGTGCCGCCTGTTCGGCGGGTGGGGAGCCGTGTCACAGCCTGGAACACCGCTCCCCCGTACAGCCCGACCTGCCACCTACCAGGCCGAGCCCCTAGCTTGGCACTGGGCCAAGTAGCCACGCGTGACGCCTCGGTCCGAGGTAACCGGGCACATCGCGCGCTCGCGCAACGCCTGCGCGGGGACATCGAGGGAAACGCTCCTGTGCCGGCGGCGAGCAGCAGACCGGTCCATCGGCCACGTCCCGCACATGCGACCACCCCGAGAACATGGAACGAAGGAACCTGAAACATGCGCAACGAACACCATGCCGCGAGGGAAATCGTCGTCGTCATCGGGCCCGGCAGCATCGGCATGGCCATCGCCCGCCGGGTCGGCACCGGCCGCACTCTGCTGCTGGCCGCCCATGACGAGAAGGCCTCGCAGGCCGCCGCCGAGCAGCTGCGCGGCGAGGGCTACGAGGTGGCCGTCCAGACCACCGACATCTCCGATCCGGCCCAGGTCGAGGCACTGGCCACCACGGCCGCCGAGATGGGCGCGGTCACCCAGGTGGTCCAGGCCGCCGGCGTCTCCCCCACCCAGGCGACCATCGAGCGGCTGCTGCACGTCGATCTGCTCGGCACGGCGTACGTCCTGGACGCCTTCGCCCGTGTGATCGCGCCCGGCGGGGCTGGCATCGTGGTCGCCAGCATGGCCGGACACCGGGAGAGCCCCTACACGCGCGAGATCGAGCACGCGCTCGCGACCACCGAGACCTCGCAGTTGCTCGCGCTGCCCTTCCTGCAGCCTGACCAGCTCGGTTCTTCCGTCCACGCCTACGCCATGTCCAAGCGGGCCAACTCGCTGCGCGTGCAGACCGCTGCGGCCGCGTGGGGCAAGCGCGGAGCCCGTGTCAACGCCGTCAGCCCGGGCGTGATCATCACCCCGCTGGCCCTGGACGAGCTCTCGGGCCCGCGCCGCGAGTGGTTCGAGACGGTGCGCGAGGTTTCGGCCGCCAAGCGATTCGGCACCTCCGAGGAGGTCGCGGCTGCTGCCGCCTTCCTGCTCGGGCGCGAGGCCGGCTTCATCACCGGAGCCGACCTCCTGATGGACGGTGGCGTGACCGCGGCGCTGCGCGCCGGTGAGCTGACCATGCCGTAACGAGCCGAGTGCCGCGGCGGATCCAGGACCGCAGGCCGGACGGCTTTCACCACCTGGCGCCCCGGCCCCGACAAAGCGCGGCGGTGCCGACGAGGAACAGGCGAAACGTGAACCTGCGGCAGGTCGCCGACACCCCGAAGAACGGACCGCCGACGACGTCTGTGACTCGGTGAGGGCGATCCTGCTGTACGGGAGGAAGTCGTCGTCACGCGGGTGTCGTACACCAGGTAGAACAGGATCGCGATCCATCGGCTGAAGACCGAGGAAAGATCAGGACAAAGGGGAGGCGGGATCCTCCTCGACCGCCGACAACCGGTCGTCGCGTGCCGACGTCCGCTTCGCGGGTTTCTCCTGCCCCAGTAGGTCGAGCAGGACCATCGCGTCCTGATCGGCGGTGCCCGGCTCGGCGTAATACGTCACCAGGCGGTGGCCGGGGGTGCCTTCCAGTTCCATGGACTGGTAGCCGAGGGTGAGGTCGCCGACCTCGGGGTGATGGAAGGTCTTGCGGCCATGGAAGTGGCCCTTGACGTCGTAGCGCTCCCAAAGGCGGGCGAACTCCGGGCTCTTGAGGAGGAGTTCACCGGCGAGCCGGGTCAGGTCCGGAGCGTCGGGATCGGTGCCGGCCAGGGCGCGCAACCGCGCCACGCAGCCGCGAACCTGGTTGTTCCAGTCGTGGAACAGGTCACGCGAGGCGGGGTGGAGGAAGAGGTAACGGGCGATGTTGCGCTCCCCGGCCGGCCAGTCCTGGATGCCGGGAAGAAGGCGTATCCCGCCGGGGTTGGCGGCGAGCAGGTCGTTGGTACGGCTGATGACGTGCGCGGGGTGAGGGCGCAGACTCTCCAAAAGCAGCTTCACGCCGGGCCGGACGGTGCGGCTGGGCGCGGCGGAAGGCTCGGGCGCACTGCGGGCGGCTCGGGCGGCCAGGCTGCGCAGGTGCTCGTGCTCGTCGTCCTCGAGCAGGAGGGCGCGGGCGAGGGAATCGACCACGGACGCGCTGGGCCGGGTCTCCTTGCCGCGTTCCAGGCGGACGTAGTAGTCGATGCTGATACCGGCCAGGGTGGCCAGTTCCTCGCGACGCAGGCCGGGCGTACGGCGCAGGCCGGAACCGGCCGTCAGGCCGACCTCCTCCGGGGTCACGCGGGCCCGGCGGGCGCGCAGGAAACTCCCCAGCTCGTTGCCCCCGCCGTTCCGCTGCTCGCTGTTCATGTCTTCCAGTCTGCGGGCCCCACCACCACCTCGGCATATGCGTGGGGGGCCGTGTCACACCCCTGAATACCGCTCCCCTGCACAGCCCGCCCTGCCACGCGGCGGGAGATGGGGGAAGGGTCGATGTCATCGGAGATTTCCGTTCGGCGTCCCACCCCGGGCGGCTCGACGCCATGAGCGCGATCGTGCAACTCAAGGACATCGTCGAGGACAGCAAGGAGCAGAGCGTTGGAAATCCTGAAGAAGCAGCCCACCGTCAAGGCACCCGCCGACTGGTTCACCGGGGACGTCTGGTTCGACGTGATCCACGCCGGCGAGGAACCCTCACGGATGCGCGCCAACATGGTGCGCTTCTCGCCCTGCGCGCGCACCGACTGGCACTCGCACGTCATGGGTCAGACCCTGCACATCGTCTCCGGCCCCGCCCTGATCGGCACGCGCGACGGCACCGTCATCGAGGCTCACCCCGGTGACACGATCCACACACCGCCGGGCGAGGAGCACTGGCACGGTGCGACCTCCGACCGCTTCATGACCCACCTCGCGATGTGGGAAGGCGCGGGCGACGGCAGCCCGGAGACGACCTGGCTGGAGAAGGTCGAGGACGCCGAGTACAACGCGCCGAGCAGCAGCACCCGCTGAACGGCGAACCCCCTACCTGGCGGACAACGCAAGGGCGGCGGGTGCCGAGCTGAGCGGCGCAGACGTCGCCGAACTCGATGCGCTTCCCGTGCCTACGGGAGGCCGCTATTTCTGATCAGCACCATCGCACCCTGGGAGAAGGCTCATGCGAGCAACAGTGATGTACGGCGCCGGCGACGTCCGGGTCGAGAACGTGCCCGACCCGAAGATCCAGAACTCCACTGACGCCGTCGTACGCGTCGTGCGCTCCTGTGTCTGCGGCAGCGACCTGTGGCCGTACGGCTCGATGCCCGCCTCCGAGGAGGGCCGACGCATGGGCCACGAGTTCCTCGGCGTGGTCGAGGACGTCGGCTCCGACGTGTCCGGGCTGACGAGCGGTGACCTGGTGGTCGCACCCTTCGTCTGGGCGGACAACACCTGCGACTTCTGCCGCGAAGGCCTGCAGACCTCCTGCCGTCACGGCGGCCAGTGGGGACCGAACGGCGTGGACGGCGGCCAAGGCGAGGCGGTCCGCGTGCCGCAGGCGCAGGGCACGCTGGTGAAACTGCCGGTGGCCGAGGACTCGGCTCTGCTGCCGTCCCTGCTGACCCTGTCCGACGTGTACTGCACCGGCCACCACGGAGTCGTGACGTCCCGGGTCGCCCCCGGCAAGTCCGTCACCGTGATCGGTGACGGCGCGGTCGGACTGTGCGCCGTACTGGCCGCCAAACGGCTCGGCGCCGAGCAGATCATCCTCATGGGTCGGCACACGGACCGTACCGACCTGGGCCGCGACTTCGGCGCCACCGACATCGTGCCCGAGCGCGGCGAGGAAGGCGTCGAGCGCGTCCGGGAGTTGACCGGCGGCGACGGCACGCACGCGGTGATCGAGGCCGTCGGTGCCACGGAGGCGATGGACACGGCGCTGAGCATCGTCCGCCACGGCGGTGTGATCAGCCGGCTCGGTGTCGCCCAGTACACCGAGATCCCGCTCGGGTTCGAATCGATGATGGGCAACATCACGGTCACCGGCGGCGCCGCCCCGGCCCGCGCCTACATCGAGGAACTGCTGCCCGACATCCTCGACGGCACGGTCGATCCCGGCCGGGTCTTCGATCACACCGTCGGCTTCGATGGCGAACCGGACGGCTACCGGGCCATGGCCGACCGGACCGCTCTGAAGGTCCTGATCCAGCCCTGACCCGGTCGAGAGACCCCGTCGGCCGTCAGTTCCGCTTCTCTTCGGCGGGTTCGGCGTCCGGCCCGTCCGACCCGGTGGCGACCATGTCCAGCAGGACCATCTTGTCGTGGTCGGGGGTGCCGGGCTCGGCGTAGTGGGCGACCATCCGGTGACCGGGGAAGCCTTCCAACTGCATGGACTGATAGTCGAGGGTGAGGGTGCCGACGTCCGGGATGTGGAAGGTCTTGCGGCCGTGGGTGTGCGCCCGTACGTCGTAGCGGTCCCAGAGCTGTACGAACTCCGGGCTCTCGGCCAGGAGTTCGCCGACCAGCCCGACGAGGTCCGGAGCATCCGGGTCGGTGCCGGCCAGGGCGCGCAGACGCCCCACGCACGCGCGGATCTGCTCGTCCCAATGGTCGAACACGGTGCGGGCGCCGGGGTTGAGGAAGATCCAGCGCGCGACGTTCCGCTTCTCCACCGGCCACTGCTCCATCCCCACGAACAGCCGTAGCCCGCCCGGATTCCACGCGAGCAGGTCCATCGTGCGGCTGACCACGACCGCGGGGTGGGGCCGCAGGCTATCCAGCAGCAACCCGACCCCGGGCCCCGCCGAAGAGGTGGGCGCCGCCGGGGGCTCGGCCGCGGTGGGACGGGCGGCGCACACCGCGAGATCCCGCAGGTGCTCGTGGGCGTGCTCGTCCAACAAGAGCACACGGGCGAGCGCGTCGACGACGGACGGGCTGGGGTGGGACTCCTTGCCCCGTTCCAGGCGCGTGTAGTAGTCGATGCTCACGCCGGCAAGGGTGGCCAGCTCCTCACGGCGCAGCCCCGGCGTGCGCCGCAGGCCGGGACCGGCCTTGAGACCGGCCTGCTCGGGTGTCACCCGGGTGCGGTGAGCGCGCAGGAAACGCCCCAGTTCGGTGCCGTCACTGCCGTTGCGCTGCTCACGTGCCATGCAGCCAGTGTGTCAGGGCGGTCAGGACCGATCCACGGGCTGGACCTGGGGGGCCCTGTCACACCCCCGAACAGCGCTCCCCGGCACAGCTCGGCCTGCCACGCGAGACGTCCGGCACGCAGGCTGGATGACGGTCTGAAGAACCCGTTCCGCACCAACCACTCGTTTCCTCATCAGGAGATCCACCCGTGTCCAGTTCTGTCGCATCGGACAAGCCTTCGACGTCAGCCGATACCGCCGCCGGGCAGCCCCGCACCGCGAACGGTGCCCGGTGGGCCCTGGCGGCCGCGCTGCTCGGCTTCTTCGTGATGACGCTCGACGCCCTGATCGTCAACGTCG
This sequence comes from Streptomyces sp. NBC_00986, assembly GCF_045162565.1. Classification (NCBI taxonomy): domain Bacteria; kingdom Bacillati; phylum Actinomycetota; class Actinomycetes; order Kitasatosporales; family Streptomycetaceae; genus Streptomyces; species Streptomyces sp. NBC_00986. The sequence goes on along the minus strand of NZ_CP108733.1, from coordinate 11,512,638 downwards.
CGCTGCCCGAGATCGGGCGCGGTTTCGGCGGCGGGATGACGGGACTGCAGTGGGTGGTGGACGGTTACACGCTGATGTTCGCCGCGCTGCTGCTGTCCGCGGGGTCGGTGACCGACCGGATCGGTGCGCGGCAGGCGTTCGGGGCGGGGCTCGTGGTGTTCACCGTCGCCTCGGCGGCCTGCGGTTTCGCACCCAACCTGGGCGTGCTGATCGTGGCGCGGCTGGTGCAGGGCGCGGGTGCCGCGGTGATCGTGCCGGCCTCGCTCGCGCTGATCCGCGAAGCGTTCCCCGACCCGGCCGCGCGTGCCCGGGCGATCTCGGTGTGGGCGATGGGCGGCTCGGTGGGCGCCGCGGCCGGGCCCGTGCTGGGCGGTGTACTGAGTGAACTCAGCTGGCGGATGATCTTCTTCGTCAATCTGCCCGTCGGCGTACTGGCACTGTTCCTGCTCACCCGGACCACCCGCTCCCCCCGCCGGGCGGACGCTCCGTTCGACTGGACCGGACAGATGGCCGCGGTGGCGGCGATGGGCGGCCTGACCTACGCAGCGATCGAGGCCGGTGCCGTCGGCCTGGGCGCACCGCGCGTGCTGCTCGCCCTCGCGGTGGCTGTGGTGGCGGGTGCGGTCTTCCTGGTAACCCAAGCACGCGGCCGTCACCCGATGGTGCCCCTGGAACTTCTGCGCGCCCGGACGATGGCGCTCTCGGCGACCATCGGGTTCGCGCTCAACGTCGGCTTCTACGGGATGATCTTCCTGCTCGGCCTGTACCTCCAGCAGGAACAGGACCTCTCGCCGATGGCCACCGGGCTGGCGTTCCTGCCGATGACGTTGCTGACCGCGGTCGTCAGCCCGACCGCCGCCCGGCTCGCCGCGCGATTCGGACCGCGCACGCCGATCATCACCGGGCAGATCCTCATGACCGCGGGCTTGGTGGCGCTGTGTGTTCCGTCGGCGTCGGCACCCGCCTGGCTGCTGGTCCTGCTGATGATCCCGGTCGGCACCGGCGGCGGCCTCGCCGTACCGGCGGTGACCTCACTGCTCCTCGACCGGATTCCCGCCCAGCGCGCCGGCACCGCGAGCGGCGTGCTGAACGCCTCCCGCCAGCTCGGCGGCGCCCTGTCCGTGGCCGTGTTCGGCGCTCTGGTCTCCAATCACACGCACTTCCTGCACGGGCTGCGCACCAGCCTCCTGATCGCCGCGCTCCTCGTGGCCCTGACCGCGGCGGCCTCCGTACTCCTCGAGGAGAGGACCTCATGACCTCGACATCGGCGACATCGGCCTGGACGGGCCAGGAGCTCGACGGCATCGGACGCGCGGAGGAACTGGAGATCGCCTCCCTGCGGCGCGGCGGCGAGTTGGGCAGCCAGCGGACCATCTGGGTGGTCCGTGTCGGAGACGCCATCTACGTCCGTTCCGTCAACGGCCCCGGCTCCGACTGGTACCGCGGCACCCGGGCTCGCCAGGAAGGCCGTATCCAGGCCGGCGGGGTCGCCAAGGACGTCACGATCATCGACGCCGACGACGAGGTCAACGCCGCCGTGGACACCGCCTACCGGGCCAAGTACGGGCACTACGCCGCGTACATCATCAAGGCCATCACCAGCCCCGAGGCGGGCTCCACCACGATGCGACTCGAACCACGTTGACCGAATTCCCTTACAGACAACGGCAGTTGAACCAGAACCATCAGACCGGAGAAACCATGCTCACCGTCAACGCATACGCCGCCACAGCCGCCACCGAACCCCTCGTCCCGACCACCGTCGAGCGCCGTGACGTCGGCCCGCACGACGTCCTCATCGCGATCGAGTTCGCCGGCATCTGCCACTCCGACATCAGCAACGCCCGCAGCGAATGGGGCCCGTCGACCTACCCCCTGATCCCCGGCCACGAGATCGCCGGCGTGGTCACCGAGGTCGGCGCCGAGGTCACCCGGCACTCGGTCGGCGACCGGGTCGGCGTCGGCTGCATGGTCAACTCCTGCCGCGAGTGCGCGTCCTGCCTGAAGGGCGAGGAGCAGTACTGCCTCAAGGGCAACACCCTCACCTACGGCTCCGTCGACAAGAACGGCACCATCACGCAGGGCGGATACTCCACCCACGTCGTGGTGACCGAGGACTTCGTCGTACGGATCCCCGACGGCATCGACCTCGACGAGGCCGCTCCGCTGCTGTGCGCGGGCATCACCACCTACTCCCCGTTGCGCCGCTGGGGCGCGGGCCCGGGCAAGAAGGTCGCCGTCATCGGTCTCGGAGGACTCGGCCACATGGCCGTGAAGCTCGCGCACGCGATGGGCGCCGAGGTCACCGTGCTGTCCCAGTCGCTGAAGAAGGTGGACGACGGCCTGCGCCTGGGCGCCGACCACTACTACGCAACCAGCGATCCGGCGACCTTCGAGCAGCTGACCGGCACCTTCGACTTGATCATCAACACGGTCAGCGCGAAGCTCGACCTCGACGCCTACCTCGGCCTGCTGGCCGTGAACGGCGCCCTGGTCAACGTCGGCGCCGCCGCCGAGCCACTGTCGCTCAACGTGTTCTCGCTGATCATGCGCGGCCGCTCCTACGCCGGTTCCCTGATCGGCGGCATCCGCGAGACCCAGGAGATGCTCGACTTCTGCGCCGAGCACGGTATCGGCTCCGAGATAGAGGTCATCCCGGCAGACAGGATCAACGAGGCGTACGAGCGTGTCCTCGCCTCCGACGTGCGCTACCGCTTCGTGATCGACACCTCGACGCTGGTCTGACCCACGGCCACGGTCACGTCGACCTGAGACCGCCCCGTAGGAGGAGCCGCGCCCCCGAAGCCCTCGTACGGGGTGCCGCGTGAGGGGGCCTGACACACCCTGGAACGTCGATTCCCGGCATGGCACGGTCTGCCGTGGTGCGAGGACGGTGACCAGGCTCGATGCTCGTCGAAGACCCTCCCGCACCCGCAGAAGTCCGCCTCCCCGTGTCCCATGCCCGCCCCGCAGACACAGCCGCACGAGAACCGAGGAGATGAACGGATGACCACCACCGCCCCCTGGACCGACGACGAACTCGACCGGGTCGGATCGGCCGAGGAACTGGACATCGCCTCCCGGCGCCGGGACGGCGAGCTGAGCGGCCCGCGCACCATCTGGGTCGTGCGCGTGGGCGACGACATCTACGTCCGCTCCGTGAACGGCCCCACCTCGGCCTGGTTCCGCGGCACCCGGGCCTGCCACGAGGGCCGTATCGAGACCGGCGGGGTCGAGAAGGACGTGGCGTTCGTGGACGTCGACGGCGACATCAACGCCGCGGTCGACGCCGCCTACCGGACCAAGTACGGCCGCTACTCGGCCAACACCATCCAGCGCATCACGAGTTCCACCGCGGGCTCGACGACCATGCGGCTCCTGCCTCACTGACCGGCCGCGGGAGAGGAACGATGTTCACCGTCAGCGCCCCTGGGGCCGCTGCGCACTGCGCCCCGACCAAGGGCGAGCAAGGTCCCCACGATGTTGTGCGGTGGGCCGTACGACCCCCGAGCCGACCGGGAGACATGCCGTGATCGGTCTCGAACTCGTCGTGGTCCTCGGTCTGGCGGTGCTCCTGGGCAACGCCGCCGGCGACCGCTATCAAATCGCCCCGCCGGTCGTGCTGCTCGTCCTCGGCGCGCTGCTCGGCTTCGTGCCCGCCTTGCGGGAGGTGGAGCTGCCGCCGGAAGCCGTCCTGCTCATCTTTCTTCCGGTGCTGCTGTACTGGGAGAGCCTGACCACCTCGCTGCGGGAGATCCGCCGGGACCTGCGCGGCATCATCCTGATGAGCACCGTGCTGGTCATCGGCACCGCCGGCGCGGTGGCAGCAGTGGCGCACCAACTGGGCCTGGCCTGGGGCCCGGCGTGGGTGCTGGGCGCGGCCGTGGCCCCCACCGACGCGACCGCCGTCGGCGTACTCGCCAAAGCGCTGCCCCGCCGCAACGTCACCCTGCTGCGCGCCGAGAGCCTCATCAACGACGGCACCGCGCTGGTGGTCTACGGGCTGGCCGTCGGCATCACGGTCGGCGAGGAGCACTTCACCGTCCCGCACGTCACCTGGCTGTTCGCCCTCTCCTACGTCGGCGGAGCCGCGGCCGGAGCACTGGTCGCGTGGCTGGTGATCAGGGCGCGCCGGGTCTTCGACGACCCGCTGCTGGGCAACGTGGCAATGATCCTCACCCCGTTCACGGCATACCTGCTCGCCGAACTGATCGAAGCCTCCGGCGTGCTCGCGGCCGTCGTGGCAGGGCTGATCATGAGCCAGGCCGGGCCGCGGGTGGCGGGGGCCGCGATGCGCCGCCAGGCGGAGGAGTTCTGGTCGCTGGCCACCTTCCTGCTCAACGGCTCCCTGTTCGTCCTGGTCGGCCTGCAGGCACAGGCGGCCGTGCGCGAACTGCACGGCAGCGACCTCACCCATGCCCTCATCGCTGTCGGGGCGGTCTCCGGCGTGGTGGTCGCGGCGCGCTTCGCCTTCAACTTCACCTTCCCGTACCTGATCCGCCTCCTCGACCGCCGCCCGCAGCAGCGCCTGCGGCGGATGAACTACCGCGCGAGGGTGGTCACTTCGATCGCCGGCTTCCGGGGCGCGGTCTCACTGGCCGTGGCCCTGTCGGTGCCGACGACGCTCGACTCGGGCGCCCCCTTCCCCGCCCGCGACACGATCGTCTTCGGCACCTCCGGAGTCATCGTCACCACGCTCATGGTCCAGGGCCTGCTGCTGCCCGCCGTGGTGCGCTGGGCCCGGCTGCCCCACGACACCTCGGTGGAGGAGGAGCGCTTCCTCGCGGAGACGACCGCCACCGAGGAGGCCCTCAAAGCCCTCTCCACACTCGCCGAGGAACTGGACACGGACCCGGCGGTCACCGAGCGCATGCGTCAGGAGTACGAGTCGCACCTGCTCGTCGTCCGCGCGGGCGGCGGCGAGACCGCCGACGACGAAGACGTCCTGCGCCACCACTGGCACTACACCGCCCTGCGCCTGGCCCTCCTCGCCCACAAACGTGCCACTGTGCTCCGCCTCCGTGACGACCACGAGATCGACGACACGGTGCTGCGCCAGGTCCAGCGTCATCTCGACATCGAAGAAGTACGGCTGTCCCGACGCCAAGCCGCCGAGTGACCCCCACCAGGACAGGAGCCACCATGCCCGCACCGTCACCCGACGAGAGCGCCCGCGAAGAAATCCTCGCGGCCTACCGAGCCCATCTGCGGGCGATGACCGACGGCGACACGGACGCCCTGGACGACCTGCTCGACGACCGCTTCACGCTCACGCACATCACCGGGTACGAACAGCCGAAGGCCGAGTGGCTCTCGCAGATACGGGCCGGCCAGTTCGTCTACCACCGCGTGACCGAGAAGAACGTCACCGTCGACGTGGAGGGCGACTCTGCCCGCCTCGTCGGCCGCATCGTCACCGAGGCGACGGTCTACGGCACCCACGCCGACTGGCCGCTGCAATTCACCATGGACTACGCCCGCGACGGCGACACGTGGATCGCGCTGCGCTCCGTGGCCACGACCTGGTAGCAGGTGAGGGGCCCGGTCGATGCTCCCCGACACCGGCCCCATCGACGGCGAGGTCCTCGCCAACGGCGTCTCGGCGCTCTTCGACGAGATCGGCGCAGGCATCCTCGTCACCCACTCGCACGCCGGCGGCTTCGGCTGGGACGCGACGATGAGGAACAGGAACATCAAGGCGGTCGTCGCGCTGGAGCCGGGCAGCGGCTTCGTCTTCCCGGCGGGCGAGGTGCCGGACCCGATGCCGAGTTCCGCGGGCACCCTCGCGGGCGAGGCCGTGCCGCTGAAGGACTTCCAGCGGCTGACGAAGATCCCGATCGTCGTCTATTACGGCGACAACATCCCGACCGAGCCGACCGACATCGCCGGCCGGGACAACTGGCGCGTCCGGCTCGCGATGGCCCGCCTCTTCGTCGACGCCCTCAACCGCCACGGCGGCGACGCCACCCTCGTCCACCTCCCGGAGACCGGCATCACCGGCAACTCACACTTCCTCTTCTCCGACCTCAACAACATCCAGATCGCCGACCAGATCTCCGACTTCCTCGCCGAGAAGGGCCTGTCCCGATGACCCAGAACGACGCCGTCACCACTCGGAAGGTCAGCTTCCCGCACGGCACGCACCAGGTCGTGGGCAATCTCTTCCTGCCTCCGGGCTTCGACGAAAGCAGGACCTATGCCGCCATCGTCGCCACCCACCCCTTCGGCGGCGTGAAGGAGCAGACCTCCGGCCTGTATGCCGAGAGGCTCGCCGAACAGGGCTTCATCACCCTGGCCTACGACGCCTCCCACTACGGCGAGAGCGGCGGCGAGCCGCGCCTGTACGAGGTCCCCGGCGACCGCGTCGAAGACATCCGCCGCGCCGTCGACTACCTCAGCAACCACCCCCAGGTGGACCAGGACCGCATCGGCGCCCTGGGCATATGCGCGGGCGGCGGCTACACCGTCAACGCGGCGCAGACCGAGGCACGGATCAAGGCCGTAGGCACAGTCAGCGCGTTCGACGTCGGCTCGGCCCGCCGCGAGGGCGTGCCGCGTGGGCTGTTCTCCGAGGAATTCCGCGTGCAGCGGCTCAGGGAGATCGGCGAGCAGCGCACGAAGGAGGAGGCGGGCGACCCCCACCGCATGATCAACTTCGTGCCCGCGTCCGCCGACGAGATCACGGAGGCCACTCCGGAGCTGTACCGCGAGGGCTACGACTACTACTGCACTCCCCGCGGGCAGCACCCGAACTCGCCCGGCAAGTACGTCTTCACCAGCCTGGACAAGCAGATGGCGTTCGACGCCTTCACCCACGTCGAGTCGATCTCGCCGCGGCCGCTGCTGATGATCGCCGGCTCCCATGCGGACACCCTCTACTCCAGCAAGGAGGCCGTCGCCCAGGCCAAGGAGCCCAAGGAGGTGTTCGTCATCGACGGCGCCACCCACATCGACCTGTACGACAAGCCGGAGTTCGTCCCGCAGGTCGTCTCGAAGCTGACGGACTTCTACACCAAGCACCTCTGATCCGAAGGATCCAAGCGGATCGCGAAAGCTGGTGCGTCGCGAGGCGGGCGCGACCCCCGGCGCTGGTGGTCGGCCCCCTGGTCGATCACGACCGGAGGTCGCGTTCGTCCGACGTCGCCGAACCCCGTCGCGACCGGAATCACCCAGCCCCACACGCCAGCTGGCTGCCGGTGTACAACCCGCCGTCGGCCTACGAGTTGACGACCAACAACCGGCAGATCCACACTCCATGACCGAAATGACCGACTCGGTGAAAGCCCCTCGGGACCACGCTCGGCATTCACGACACTGCAGGTCAGCGAGTCCGTTCCCCGCACCCGCAGGATTGGTCCCTTGACCACGGCGTCGCCGTTCGGCGTGACCCGCTGCTCTCCACACCCACAGGGACAGTCCCGATGCCGGGGACTTCCGACGCGCTCAAGCGCAGGGCCTCTGTTTGTGAAAGAAGGCCCCAACCCGCCAAGATCCGGACCAGGAGCAGACCAACTTCGCCTCCCGTCAGGCAATTTCACTCGTTTCTGCAGCTCAGGAGCAGTTGGACTCGTGTACCACCAGCAGACCAAGAACCTCTTGGTGTTGTACTCGCCGAAGAAGCCGGGCTTCTTCTAGAGCCTGAAGTCGGTTGCCCGGAGGCATCGTTGCGCTCCGGGCAACCCGACACGACCGCCACACAACGTAACGGTTTGGATTGTTCTCGTTACTCCACGGCGTTCCGTCGCATTCCACCCGGACCAGTCGCAGACCAATTGGCACCGGAGAACATCACCTCGCGAGCCGCCCGATCATGAGCGCAGCGACCCGGCGAATACTCGTAGGCAGCGTCCGAATCTGCCAACGCCTTCCTCGCCACCGGCTGGCCGGCCGTCTCCGACCTCACGTGCGCTCCCGTACGACCGCCACCTACCGCCGCACCCGCCCGGCGGCGCGCTGAACCCGGTCGCGACGTTACCGACTTCGACGGATGAACTCCCGGCCGTCAGGCTCGATCCAGCGCTGAGCGGAGCTTGTTCCGCGAGTTGACATCGAGCTTGGTGAACACCTTGTGCAGGTGCCATTCCACCGTGCGGGGGCTGATGAACAGCTCGGCGCCGATCTCGGAGTTCGTCTTTCCGCGGGCGGCCAGTCCGGCGATCTGGGCTTCCTGCGCGGTGAGTGCGTCACGTACGTCGGCCGCGTGTTGCCGTACCGACTCGCCGGTGGCCAGGAGTTCGCGACGGGCGCGCTCGGCAAAAGCGCTCGCCCCGAACCCGTGCAGCATGTCGTAGGCGATGCGAAGCTGCTCGCGCGCGTCGATTCGCCGGTTCTCACGGCGTAGCCACTCGCCGTACACCAGATGGGTGCGCGCGAGATGGACGGTGACCCGGCTGCGCTGGAGGCGCTCGATGGCCTCGCGGTACAGCGGGTCGGCGGCTGGGCCGTCGCAGAGCAGGGCTCTCGACCGGGCCAGAACGCCAAGGGCCCAGTCCGTGCCGGCGGCGCCGGCTTGTTCCTCAAGGCGGCGCAGGGCCGCCTCGGCCGTCTCGGGGGCGCCACTGCGAGCGCCCGCCTCGACTATCTCGACGAAGGAGAATCCGGTGCCCGCGAAATCCTCGTACTCCCCGGCCTCTTCGGCGTGGGCCAGGGCGTCCTGGTACTGGCCGAGGCCGTTGTACAGAATCGCCAACATGTACGAGCGCAGACCGATCGTCCGCCCCTCGCCCCAAGCGGTCCCGTCGCGGGTGCCGGCCTCGATCACCTCCAGCGCCCGGAGATCGCCGCGCCAGACCATGAGCAGAGCCATGGGGTACCCGAGGCGCGAGTTGCCGGTCACCTCCGTGAGAGTGTCGGACTCGTCGATCAAAGCCGCGGCAAGGTCGAACTCTCCGGCGTGCACATGCACGACCGCCCGGTAGCAGAGGGCCAGCGGAAGGAAATTGAGAGCACCGGTCTCGCGGGCCGCCCGGACCGCGTGCGTGGTCAGTTCGTGCCAGGTCTCGTCGTCCCACAGGTCGCCGGCGACCAGCCACGTCAGCCAGAGCCAGCGCATGACGTCGTCCTTGTCGCGTCCGGCGGCTTGCCGGAGCGCCCGCAGCGTGGGCCTCAACAGCGACGCGCCTTCGACGTAGCCCTCGACGAAGCGCGTCGCCAGGCCGTCGAGCAGTGCGTCAGCCAGCCGGGGAGGCTGCGGGCCGCGCGGTGCGGCGCGGGCGGCCTCGGCCACCGCCCGCACCCCGCCATGTCCGCACAGGCGGCCAGCGACGACCGCTGAGCCGAGTGCTTCGAGGTACGCCTCACGCGCCTGTGCGTCGTCGACCCCCTCCAGTCGGCCGGCCGCGTCGAGCAGCAACGGCAGAGCCTCACCACCGCGCCTGCGCGCGAAGACGATCTGGGCGCGCAACCGGATCAGCCGCGCGCTCTGGGCTTCGTCCAACGGCCCCATCTCCGCGGCGGCGAGGAGGTCCAGCGCCGTGTCGGGAGCCCCGGCCTCGAAGGTGGCCTGCGCCGCGGCCACCGCTCGCGTTCCTCGTACGGCTGGATCGGGCGTCAGCTCTGTCGCGCGCCTCAGGAACGCGGCCTCCGCCGCGAAACCGCCGCGGGCCTGGGCCCTGGCTGCCGAGCGCTCCAGCTCGCCCGCCAGGGCCTCGTCGGGTCGGACCGCCGCGTGGGCACGATGCCAGGCTCGGCGATCCGAGTCGAACTCAGGGTCGGTCGCCTCGGCCAGTGCACGATGCACGTCCCGGCGCACCCCTGGGTCGGCCGCGCGATAGGCCGCCGAGCGCACCAGCGGATGACGGAACCGTACCTGTGCCCCGAACTCGATCAGTCCCGCCCGCTCGGCCTCCCCCGCGGCGTCCGCCCCGATGTCGAGCCGCTCGGTCACCCGCCGCAGCAGCGGCACGTCCCCCACCGGCTCGGCCGCCGCCACCAACAGCAGCCGTTGCGCCGCGTCCGGGAGCGACGTGATGCGCCGCAGGAAACTCTGCTCGATCTGACTCGCCAGCGGCCGGGTGTCCGGACGCCCGAATCCGCCTGCCAGCTCTGTCGTGGTCAATCCCCGCGTCAGTTCCAGCAGGGCCAGCGGGTTGCCGCGGGTCTCGGCGACGATCCGGTCCCGGACCCGTTCGTCCAACCGCCCGGGGACCACCGAGTCCAGAAGCGCACGCGCATCGTCGTCACGCAGACCCCGAACCACCAGCTCGTTCAGCGCCGCCCACGGGTTGTCCCCCCGAGGAAGCGTCGACGTGCGCACCGCGAAGACCAGTGCCACCCGCTCCGCGAGCAGTCGGCGCGCGACGAAGGTCAGCGTCTGGGCGGAGACCCGATCCAGCCACTGGGCGTCGTCCACCACGCAGACGAGCGGCTGCTCCTCCGCCACCTCGGCCAGCAGGCTGAGCACCGCCAGCCCGACCATGAATCGGTCCGGCGCGCTTCCTGCACGCAGGCCGAACGCGACGGCCAAGGCATCACGCTGCGGGCCGGGAAGGCGATCGAGCTGCCCCATCACCGGCATGCACAGCTGGTGCAACCCGGCGAACGCCAGCTCCATCTCGGACTCGACGCCTGTGGCCCGGAGGATCTGACACCCTGTCGCACTGCCCACGAGGTACTCCATCAACGCGGACTTGCCGACCCCGGGCTCGCCGCGCAGTACCAGTACCTGGCTCCGACCGGTCCTGGTGTCGGCCACCAGCTGGTCCAGCGCTCCGCACTCACCACGCCGGCCGCGCAGCCCGCGCCGAGGAACACTGCTCGACATCCACCACCCACCGCACAGGTAAGAAGAGCCCGATCCTGATCAACTCGGATCGCCCCCATCATGCACTCCTGCGCGCGGCACGGACAATCGCCGGACGGCCACCGTCAGAACCCTGCCGACGGCTCTCCACCACGCCGGCGATCCAATCGAACGGCTATTCGAATGCCTGGCGAAGTACGCACACGGCACGTTCGACTGGGGACAACCGTTCCATCAGGAGCCGGACCGCACACTTGAGCACCTACCCACGTTCGGCCTCGTGTGCCCGATCGGCGGCTGCGCGATCTCGTTCCGGACTCCTCTTGCCGACACCGGCCTCTCGGCGAGCGCGAGCGCAACCTCGGAACGAGGAGGCCCGAACGACACGGTGGGAAACCGCCGCCCTCGCGGCCCGAGGCCGCCACGAGGATCCGAGGTGATCCGGATGCCCCGCCGACCGCTTTCCGGTATCTATACATGCGATGTATAGTCCGCACCGTGTCAGGCGGCACTTTCGGCCGCCAATTGTTCAATGCCTCGATGCACACAAGGTGTGTTGCCGTACAGCATGGCTTGTAGGTCAGAAGCTTCAGGCATCGGCCCTTCAAAGCGCTCTTGCGGACACATCTTGGGTGGTTTGTCACCTCACGGCCAGAGGCAAGGTCGTCGGCGCTCCGCGCCCAGCACGAGAGGTTGCCAGTGAACCCACGTCTGCAGCATGTGCGACAGACCGTCTCCCCATCGGCCCCACGTCGTCGACAGCGATTCGGAAGTCTTCGCGCTCTCGGCTTCGGCGCACGGCTCGCCATGACCGGCGGCCGGGACGGTTCGGTGCGTACCGTCCTGATGGCCGTGGGCATCGGACTGGGGGTCGCACTGCTGCTGCTGGCCTCGTGCGTACCCACTGCCAGACACCACCGAGACGAACGGATCCACAACCGGATCGACATCAACCTCGACGACCGGGTCATCACACCCTCTCGCAGCACAGTGTTGCTCAGCGAAATTGACACAGTGTTCCGAGGCAGGGAAATCCGGGGAAGGATGCTGGAACCCGAGGGGCCCAAGGCGCCGCCGCCTCCCGGAGTCACGCGATTCCCGCGTCCCGGGGAGATGGTCGTGTCACCGGCGCTCCGGAAGCTGCTGGCCGCGCCCGGGAGTGACTTGCTTCGCGAGCGCCTCGACCATCCCATCGCGGGAGAAGTCGCGGACCGGGGTCTGGTCGGGCCCGGTGAGTACGTCTTCTATCTGGGCGGCGAGCACATGGCGGACGGTGTCGCAGGAGCTCGTCGACTGGACCACTTCGGCAAGGTCTATCCAGCGAAACCGCTCGACCCCGAGCTCGCGCTGCTGAGTATCGTCGGGATGGTCGTGCTGCTCGTTCCGGTGGCGGTGTTCATCGCCGCAGCCGTCCGGTTCGGCGGCGAACACCGCGACCGAAGGCTGGCCGCGCTACGGCTGGTAGGCGCGGACCGTCGGATGACCGCCCGTATCGCCGCAGGCGAGACGCTGGTCAGCGCGCTGCTCGGCGTCGCCCTGGGCGCGGTCCTGTTCCTGTTCGGCCGACAGTTCGTCGGGTTGATGGACATACAGGGACTCAGTGTGTTCACCGAGGACCTCAGCCCGCAGCCCGTTCTGGCGGCGCTCACGGTGGTCGGCGTGGTCGTGCTGTCTCTCGCCGTAACGAGGCTGGCGATGAACGGGGTGGTTGTCGAACCCCTCGGGGTGGTTCGCAAGTCCGGTGGTGCCACACGACGGCTGTCGTGGCGCATCGCCGTTCCCGTAGTCGGACTGCTTCTGCTACGGACGTCCGTGCGGGGCGGATCCGACCTGCGCAGTGCCACCAGCGTCATTCTGATCGTTGTCGGCATGCTGGCGTTGCTCGTCGGCGTGACCGCCATTCTGCCCTGGATCCTGGAGCAGCTCACCAGGGTCTCCGGCGGATTCGGTCCCCTCTCCTGGCAACTGGCCGTCCGTCGGCTGCAGTTGAGCAGCGAAGCCTCCACCCGCTCGGTCAACGGTATCGTCGTCGCCGTGGCCGGTGCCGTAGCACTGCAGACCCTCTTCACCGGCATCGCGCACGGTCACAACGGCGGCAGCGGGGCAGCCAGGAACGGTTCCACGCCGAGCACGCGTATCGGCGTCGCCAGTCTCGACGACGGCAAGGGGTACACGGATCGGTACACCTCAGTGTTCTCCGCAACGCCCGGCGTACAACAAGCAATCGGCTACGCGGAGTTGTCCGTCAGCGGGTCCGATGACGATTTCCCGCAGACGGTCCGCGTCGCAGGATGCGGCCAGCTGAGATTGCTTGCCTCGCTGCCCGGCTGCACCGATGGAGATGCCTTCGTCGTCACCCCGCGGAGCAGCACCAGCTCCGCCGACACGACCGTGTGGAAGTCGGGCAGCACGATGCGCTTGGACATGAAAGGCCCCCTGTGGAAGGTGCCGCACATCACCGCCACCGTCGAGGACAGGAGCAGCGATCCACAAGGTGCCTTCCCCGAGGAAATGCTGCTCGCCACCCCCCGAGCAGCTGGCTCCTCGGCGATGGCGGACGCTGTGAGCACCATCAGCATCAGGTACTCGACGTCCAGCGAAGACATCCAGGACCGCCTTCGCACGGCAGCCGCCCGGCTGAACCCTTTCTTCACCGTCGATTTCCCCACACAGGCCAAGGGGGGCGACATGGCTCTCGACGGGTTCAGGCGGGACCTGTTGGCCGGGGTGACCGCCGTCCTGCTGCTGATCGCGGCAAGTTTGCTGCTCGGTACGATCGAACAACTCCGGGACCGCAAACGCGTCCTGGCCGTGCTCGTCACCTTCGGCACCCCGCGGCGCACCCTCATCCACTCGATCCTGTGGCAGACCGCGTTGCCGGTCGCAACAGGACTACTCGTCGCGGGAGTGGTGGGAACCGCCCTCGGCAGCGCGCTGCTCGGTCTCATCGGCAGGACAGCGGTCTACGACTGGAACAGCATGCTGGCGATAGCCGGCATCGGAGCTGCCGCCAGCGTCGCCGTGACCCTGCTGACGCTCCCCACATTGTGGCGGTCCTCGCACCCGGAGAACATCCGCTTCGAGTGAGCGATGTCCATCCCTCACGGCGGGGGATCCTTCGTGCGAGGTTCCCCCGCAACCGCCTGACCCTTCTCAGCCTGGCTGCAGCTCTCCGCTGCTACCGACGATTCCTCCGGCTGACCCACGCTGGACACCGTCTGGAGCCGACACGCCGTCAGCCGGTGTTGGCCCCTGGCGAATCGGCCGTCGGGTGTTCGTCGTGGAGCGCGGCGAGTGCGGCGGCGAGCCTGCCGCGGCTGGTGATGCCCAGGCGGGGATAGATGCGGTACAGATGGGCTCCGACGGTGCGGTGCGAAATGAACAGGCGCTGGGCGATCTCCCGGTTGCTCAGCCCCTGCGACGCCAGCACCGCGATCTGCATCTCCTGGGCCGACAGCCGGTCGCTGGTGTTCGCATGCCGCCGACCGCTCGACTCGCCGGCGGCGCGCAGCTGCTCACGAGCCGTCTCGGCCCAGGGCCGGGCACCGATCCGGTCGAACTCGTCGCGGGCGCTGCGCAGCGGACTCCGGGCGTCGACGTTGCGCCGTTTCCGGCGGAGCCAGCGGCCGTGGTGCAGGTGCAGCCGAGCCTGCGCCAGGGCCCAGCCGGCGGGCAGCGCGGCCAGCGCCGCGGTGTAGCGCTCCTCCGCCGTGTCGTCCGGCGCCAGCACCGCCTCCGTGTAGGCCTGGGCCACCACCATCATTTCCGAGGGCAGCCTGGCGGCCAACTCGGGGAGTCCGTCGAGTAGTTCCCGGGCCTGCTGCACGGTGCCCGCGGACACCGCGGCGTCCGCCAGGTCCGGTGCGAGCAGCCACCGGCTGACCGAGTGGTAGTGCGGGTCGGCGGGATCGAACGCGCGGGAGATGGCATCGTACGCCTCGGTCGCGCGGCCGTCGAAGAGCGCCAGCAGGCCCTCGACCTGCTGCGCCATCACGACGGCGAACGGCATGCCGGGGAACAGCCGGTGGGCACGGAGCTCGCCGAGCATCCGCGCCGCGGCCTCGGTCTCGCCGCGCAGCGCCGCCACCAGACTCCCCGTCGCCTTCACCCCCAGCCAGACGATCCATTCCCCGCTCTCCTCGGCCAGGGCGAGTCCTTCGCCGGACTCCTCGCGGGCCCGATCGAGCTGACCGAGGTACACCCGCGGCCAACTCCCGGCAAGTGACCGGGCGAGCAGCCCGAGCCTGCCCTGCGACCGCCACGCCGCGGCCGCCAGCGACAGGTACCGGGCGGCGCGGGTGACGTCGCCCAGGACCATCGCGCCGCTGCCGAGGAAGTGCGTGATCCGGCCGTCCTCGTGGTCCGGCCGAAGGCCGTCGAGTCGTGCGATCACCTCGGCGCCGTACCGGTACGGCTCGGTGTACGCCCGTACCGTCAGGACGACGGGAGCGTCCGGATCGGGGTTCCATCGGTCCAGCTCGGCCGAGGCCAGGGTGCGCACCCGTGCGTCGCCGTCCTGGAAGAAGCACCGGGCGGCCGCCCGCCACAGCAGGTTCTCGGCGACCCGCACACCGCCTGCGTCGAACGCGCCGGCCGCCGTGGTCACCATGTCCTCGATCCGGCGGTGCGGCTCGTCGGGTTCGAACGCCGCCTTGTCGGACACGACCATGAGGCGAGCCCGTTCCAGTGGGCCGAGTTCGCTCATGTCGGCCCGGTCCAGCAACAGTTGGGTGTGAGCCCGGTCATTGATCTCGCTGGCCGACTCCACTGCCCGCACCAGGATCTCGGTCCTGCGGCGCGGGTCCTGGACCAGCTCGGCCGCCTGACGCAGGGCCGGAACGGCCGACGCCACCTTGCCCCGGGCCAGCGCCGTGTCGGCAAAACGTTCCAGCCGGGCGGCGAGATCCTCGTCCGGGCCGAGCGATGCGGCGGCCAGGTGAAGGAGCTGGTGCTCGGGCGTGTCGGCCATGGCCCCGGCGATGGCGCGGTGAGTGTCCAGCCGATCGAAGACGGTGGCACGCGTATAGATCGCCGAACGCATCAGCGGATGCCGGAACTCGAGAGTACGGCCGACCAGGGTGACCAGACCCGCGTCGACCGCCTCCTGCACCGCCTTCACGGAAACCGCCGTGCCTGTCAGACGACTCGACACGTCCAGCAGCCGGTTCAGTGGCGCGTTGGGCTCGGCGGCCAGGGCCAGCAGGAGCCTGCGGCACTCCGGGCTCACCGAGTCCGTACGCGCGGCGAACGCGTCCTCCAGGCGCTGGGTCAGCGGCAGATCGTCCAGCTGCGGTGCCAAGTCCTGCACCGTCTTGGGCAGCTCGACCAGGGCCAGCGGGTTGCCCGCCGCGCGTTCCAGGATGAAGGCCCGGATCGTCGCCGACAGATCCGGTGCGGCCGCATCGAGCAGTTTGGCGGCGGCCGACGACCCGAGTGGCTGCAGAGGGAGGTCCGGTTGCGCGCTCGGGTCGTAGGAGTCCGGAGAGCGGACCCGGGACGCGGCGATGATCAGTACGGGGAGGTCGCGGGTGCGCCGGGCCACGAATCTGAGGACGTCCCGGCTCGGTGCGTCGATCCACTGCAGATCGTCGACGATCAGCAGGAGCGGCTGCCGGTCGGCCTCGTCGGCGAGCAGTTCGAGTACGGCGAGCGCGACCCGGAAGATGTGGGGTTCGGTCTGCGTGGCGCTGAACGCGTCGACCAGCGCGGTCCGGTGCGGGGTCGGCAGCTTCTCGATGCCGTGGGCGACCGGTCTCAGCAGCAGTTGCAGGGCCGCGAACGGCAGCCACAGCTCGGTCTCCACACCGGCCGCGCTCAGCACGTTGAATCCGTCCTCGGTGCCGTCGGCGCCGACAGTGCGCAGCAGCGCCGACTTGCCGACACCGGCGGGGCCGTGCATCAGCAGCGCACCACCACGTCCGTCCGCCGCGTCCGCCAGCAGCGTGCGCAGGATACGCAGCTCCTCGTCCCGGCCGATCATCGCGCGGGTGCTGGGTTCGGCCTCGGGAAGGCTCCGACTGCTGGGCTGAGCATGTGCGGCTTCCTCCGTGCAGAAGGTCACGTCGCACGGCATTCTAATCGCGCCTCATTACGCCCTCGGTGCGCCCGCACCATCAGTCAAACGACTCGACCTCGTCGGTACTGCCGCGCCGACGCCGGGATTTGAAGGCGCCGTCATCGACAGAACCCGCCGGGACGGTGGTCTCCGGCGGGTTCTGTCGATGACGGCGCTGTTGGGATCAGTTCGGCGTCAGGAGGGACACTTCGTGGGTCCCATGCGGATGAGGGTTTCGCGTGTCTCCTCGGTCAGACCGCCCCAGATCCCGTGCCGTTCCCGGTGGTCGAGTGCGTACCGGCGACACGGAATCCGTACCGGGCACCGATCGCAGATCGTCAACGCCCGTCGGACGGTCGCCAGGTCGCCCGGAGGAGGGAAGAAGGTCTCGATGTCGGCGCCGCGGCAGGACGCGACAAGCCACCAGCCCGCCACCGAACGGACAGGCAGGGCACGGTTGTTCAGCCGAGGGGTGCGCGGCTCTGTCATCCCATCTCCTCCAGCTTCTTGCCGTTGGTCTCACGCACCCGTACCGCGACGAAGACGAAGGACAGCACGGCGAAGCCCGCGTAGACGGCGTAGGTGGACGACAGGTTCCAGTCCGACAAGCGGGGGAAACTCTCGGTGACGGCCCAGTTGGCGATCCAGTTGGCGGCGGTCGCCACTGACATCGCGGCGGCGCGGATGCGCAGCGGGAACATCTCGCCGACCATCACCCAGAGCACCACACCCCAGGAGACCGCGAAGAAGAAGACGAAGGCGTGGGCGGCGACCAGTGCCACGGTGCCCTGGGTGTCCGGGATGGACAGGCTGCTGCCACTGCCTGTCCGGTACGAGAACGCCCAGCTGGCCAGAGCCAGCGACACGGCCATGCCGGCCGAGCCGGTCAGCGCGAGCGGTTTGCGGCCGATCCGGTCGATCAGCAGCATCGCCACGACGGTTCCGACGATGTTGATGATGGACGTGGAAAGGCTGATCAGCAGGGAGCTGGCCTGGTCGATGCCCACCGACTGCCACAGCAGCGACGAGTAGTAGAAGATGACGTTGATGCCGACGAGTTGCTGGAACACGGCCAGCCCGATGCCGACCCACACGATCGGCAGCAGCCCGAATCGGCCGTCGAGCAGATCGCGTACCCGCGGCTTGTGGTCGGTGCTGAGCGCCTGCTGGATCTCGGCGATCCGGTCCTCGGCGCCTGCGTTTGTGCCCTGCAGGTCACGCGCTACGGCAAGGGCCTGGACTTCGCGGCCCGTGGCGACGAGGAAGTGCGGCGACTCAGGGATGCGCAGGGTGAGAAGCAGATAGGCGAGTGCCGGTACGACGGCGGCCATCAGCATCCATTGCCAGGCGTGCAGGGCACCGAGCTGGTTCTCGCTCCTGCCGTCGGCCCCTTGGGCGATGGCCCAGTTGACGAGTTGGGAGGCGGTGATGCCCAGCACGATGGCCGCCTGCTGGAACGAGGCAAGTCGGCCGCGGTGGTCGGGCGGCGCGACCTCGGCGATGTAGGTGGGGCCGATCAGCGAGGCGAGGCCGATCGCCATGCCGCCGATGACGCGCCAGGCTCCCAGGTCCCAGGCGGAGAAGGGCATGGACGAGCCGAGCGCACTGATCGCGAAGAGAACCGCGGCCAGGTGCATCACGCGCCGACGGCCGACGCGGTCGGCGAGACGCCCGGCGACGGCCGCACCGAAGGCGGAACCGAGCAGGGCGGAGGCGACGATGGTGCCCGTCTCGCTGGAGGTGACATCGAATCGGTGCTGGATTCCGGTGACGGCGCCGTTGATGACGGCACTGTCGTAGCCGAACAGGAAGCCACCGATCGACGCGGCCGCCGATATGTAGGTAATGCGCCGGAGGTTGGTCGGGCGGAGCGCGGCCCTTGGGTGGGCCGGCCCCGCGGAAGAGGCATTCGAGGTCATGGACAAGCACTCCTTCACGGGACCGGGTGCCCGGACTCGCGGGCGGGAGCACCGGTCGTAGAGGACGCGGATCGGGAGGACGACTGCGCAGGCGCCCCTGGGCCGCTCTTCGGGCCTGCGGGCGAACCCGTCGCGGGTCAGAGAACGGAGGCCGGGGACGACAGCAGTTCGTAGAGGCGGGCCAGGTTGGCCGCGCCGACAAGGCCGGCATCCGATCCGACGGTGGCGGTGCGGACCTCGGCGTAGACACGGTGCTCCCCGCCGCCGAGGGCCCGACGGTAGGAGATCTCGGCCGGACGCCTGATCAGTTCGCCGGTGTCGCCGAGGCCGCCGCCGATGACGATGACGGACGGGTCGAGGATGGACGCGAGGTCGGCGAGAGCCTGGCCCAGCCAGCGGCCCGACTGCGCGAACACGTCGAGGGAGAAGGGGTCGCCGCTGAGGGCGGCCTTGGTCACATGGTGGCCCTCAAGGCCGGAGGGGGTGCCGTTGCCGAGCGCGAGCACCACCGCGGCCCGTGCCGGATCGGCGACCGCCATCTCGCGGGCGCGGCGCGTGTGGGCGGCTCCGCTGGCGTACTGCTCCATACAGCCGTGCTGGCCGCAGGGGCACGGCAGGCCGTCGGGGACCGCCCGGTAGTGGCCGATCTCGCCTGCCATGCCGAAGCGGCCTCGGAAGAGCCGGCCGCGGCTGATGATCCCTCCACCGAGGCCGGTGCCCGCCATGACCATCAGCATGTCGTCGTGCCCGGCACCGGCTCCGTGGATGAACTCGCCCCATGCGGCCGCGTTCGCGTCGTTCTCGACGACGACCGGAAGCCCGGTGGCCTCCTGGACGATGTCCCGGATCGCCTTGTCGTGCCAGCCCAGGTTGGGCGCGAAGCGCACCGTCGAGCGGTCCGCGTCCACATATCCGGCGGCTCCGACGCCGACCGCCCGGACCTCGTCCCGACCCGCGCGGACCCGCTGTACCGCCTCGGCGATCGCCTCGGCGATCCGGTCCGGGTCGTGCGGGGTGGGGATGCGCACACGGGAGACCACCTCCCCTGCCGGGTCGACCGCCCCTGCGGCGATCTTCGTGCCGCCGAGATCGACGCCGACGGTCAGACCGCCGTTCTGTTCGTTCATGCGGCACCGCCCACACGGTCGAACCCGTGGGGCGCGTGCCGCCGTGTGTGTCCACCTGACCGCTCCAGGCCGACGAAAAGGAGAAACATGGTGTGGTTCCTAACGTTGTTCTGCCATGTGAAGGAAAGGAAGGAGAGTCGGCTCATCACCATCCGGAACGCCGGGCAGGTGGCTTCGGCCCCGAAGATGACGGTTCGCCGCCGGTCCAGGGACTGCCTCAGCTTCCGCGATCCGGCGTCGAGTTGCTTGAGTCATTCGACTGCGTCCTGGATTCCGTCCGCCCGCCGTGTCACACACGCGGGCCGTGCCCGGTCTCCTCCCGTGAAGCAAGCAGATCGACGGAGGTGTCACACGATGTTGGAGACGGGATCAACGGGCGGCCACGGCGAGCGCGAGGACCGGCAAGCGACCGGCCCCAGGATGGTGGCGAACGTCAGGCCGCCCTTCGTACCGGAGGGTGCTTCGGCGATGACCGTGCTGGTCGAGTGGCCGCCGGGCCATCCCGGTACGCCACCGCACCGGCACTCGGGGCCGTGTTTCGGCTACGTCACCGAAGGCGCCGTCCGGTGGGAACTCGAAGGCGGGCCCGAGCGTGTGATCAAGGCCGGTGAGACGTTCTGGGAGCCGGGCGGTGACGTGATCCATTACCAGAACGGCAACGCCCTGTCGGACACGCCGGCCAAGTACGTCGTCGTCATGTTGGGCGCCCCCGGCCGGCCGATGCTCACGCCGGTCGACGAGGACGAGCTGGAGAAGCGGGCCCATCTGCGTGCCCCGCGGCCTTCGGCCGACTGAACCACCGCTCGGAGACGCTGAGTTCGTCACGGCAGTTCTCGAAGGGGGCCACTGTGGCCGGTGATGGATCGATGTCGCACAGGACAACCGAGGGGCTGGTGGGACGCGATCGGGAGCTGGAGCTGCTCCGGTCGTACGTCGACCAGGTGCTCGTCCGCGGTGGGGTGCTGTTGCTGTCCGGGGAGCCGGGCGTCGGCAAGTCCGTTCTCCTGGATGCCGCGGCGGAGGCGGCGACGACGGCCGGTGCGCTGGTGCTGCGCTCGGCCGGGGTCGAGTTCCTCGCGGATCTGAGCTTCTCCGGACTGAACCACGTACTCGAACCCCTGCTGCACGAGTACGACGGACTCGACCCGGCACACCGCGAGGCCCTGACCGTCGCGCTGGGGGCGCGTGACGGGGCCACAGTGGATCGGCTGGTCGCCTACGGGGCAGTACTGGCGCTGCTCCGAAGGACCGCGAGCACCCGTCCGGTTCTGTTGGTCATCGACGACCTGCAGTGGATCGACCGGGCCAGCGCCTCGGCGCTCGCGTTCGTCGCCCGGCGGCTGACCGGTAGCCGGGTGGGCCTTCTCGCCGCTTCACGGCCGGGATTCGAGAGCTTCTTCGAACGTGCGGGACTTCCCGAGCTCACCGTGTCGCCGCTGAACGACGAGGCCGCGACCGACCTGGTCGGCACCCGGTTCCCGATGCTCGCCGGGCGGGAGTTGCGGCATGTCCTCGCACAGGCCCAGGGCAATCCGCTGGCCCTGCTGGAACTGCCCGCCGCACTCGACGACTCGCGGGGCAGCGCGGGAGTGGTGCTGTCCGAGGTGCTCCCGCTCAGCCGTCGGCTGCAGGACCTCTATGCCTCCCGGGTCGCGGAGATGCCGGCAACTACCCGCCGCCTGCTGCTTCTGGCCGCGCTGGAGGACAGCGGCGACCTGCCGGTCCTGCGGGCCGCCGCCCCCGGCGAGGACGTACTGTCCCTGCTCGCCCCCGCGGAGCGGGCACAGTTGCTGCGGGTCGAGCACGGCGGCCTGGGGCGGCTGTCCTTCCGCCATCCACTGATCCGCGCGACGATCGTGTCGGGCTCGACCAGTGGTCAGCGCCTGGACGCCCACCACGCTCTGGCCCGGGCACTGACCGATCAGCCCGATCGCAGGGCGTGGCACCTGGCCGAGGCCACACCCGATCCGGACGAGCGGGTCGCGGCACTCCTGGAGCACACCGCCCACCGGGTCCGCCGGCGTGGCGACGCCGTCGGCGCGTTCAACGCGCTGATACGGGCCGCCGACCTCACTCCCGGGCCCGCGGACCGCAGCAGACGGCTGGCCGAAGCCGCCTTCGTGGGCGCGGATGTCGCCGGAGAGCTGCGCACGGCGGCGGAACTGCTGGTCCAGGCCCGGCGCGCCGACCCCGACCTGAGGGGATCGCTGCGGGCGGCGGCCGCGGCCTCCCACGTACTGCTCAACCGTGACGGTGACGTCAACACCGCGCACCGGCTGCTCGTCGGTGCGATCACGACCCGCGAGGGCAGGTCCGACGGTGATGACGAGTCGCTCTTCGAGGCGCTGTGCACCTTGCGCAGGGTGTGTCTGTGCGCGGGCAGATCCGAGCTCTGGGGCGCGTATCACGCGGCCATGTCCCAGCTGACCGTGCCGATGCCTCCCCTCCAGGAAGTGCTCGGCGATGTCTACGCGGACCCGGCACATTCCTCCACGGCCTCCCTCGGCCTGCTCGACGCGGTGATCCGCGACCTGCACCTGGAATCGGACCCGACCCGGATCGAACGGATCTCGATGGCGGCGCTCTTCGTGGACCGGGCGACGGGGTGCCGTGCGGCTCTCTGGCCCGTCGTCGACGACGGGCGGGAGGGCGGCGCGGTCACCTCGGCCCTCATCGCACTGGTGGTGCTGTGCCTGGACGACTTCATGACCGGTCGGTGGGACGAGTGCGGCCGTCTCGCGGCAGAGGGGTTGGCGCTGTGCGAAGCCCACGGCTATCAACTACTGGCCCAGCAGTTCCACCGGGCCCGGGGCCTGCTCGCCGCGGCGCGGGGCGACGACGGCACGGTGCTGGAACTGGCGCAGGGAATCACGGAGTGGGCGGTGTCCCGCGGCGCCCGAACCATCGAGCACTTCGCACTGCACATGACGGCACTGGCCGCCCTTGGACGTGAGGACCACGAGGAGGCCTACCTCGCCGCATCGGCGATCAGCCCTTCAGGTGTGCTGGCCCCCCATGCCCCGATGGCCCTGTGGGTTCCCATGGACCTCGTGGAAGCCGCCGTCCGCAGCGGGCGGCGGGCCGAGGCACTCGCGCATGTCGCGGCGATGCGGCAGACGGGGCTGCCCGGCATCTCCGCCCGCCTGGCACTGGTCACCGCCGGTTCGGCCGCGATCGCCGCCTCGGAGGACCGGGCCGCCGACTACTTCGAGGAAGCTCTCACCGTTCCCGGTGCCGAGCGCTGGCCCTTCGACCTCGCGCGGGTCCGTCTGGCCTACGGGCAGCACCTGCGTCGCACACGGGCCGTCAGGGAAGCCCGGGTGCACCTCGCCGCCGCCCTCACAACCTTCCGCCGTCTCGGGGCCGCACCATGGGCCGCGCGAGCGGCGGAGGAACTGCGGGCCACCGGCCGCACCGCCACGCGGGTCCGCCAGGACCTGGGGACCATCCAGCTCACGGAACAGGAACACCGGATCGCCGCACTCGCCGCCTCCGGAATGACCAACAAACAGATCGGCGAACGTCTGTTTCTCTCCCACCGAACCGTGGGGGCCCACCTGCACCGGATCTTCCCGAAGCTCGGCATCACCTCTCGCGTCACCCTCGGCGAGGCCCTCGCCGCACTGCCGCCGGAGCGGCCCCGGGCGGAGCGGTCTCCCACCTCGACGCAGCCCTAGGACGCGGTACTCGGGGGAAGAGACGCGAGTGCGTCCCTGAGTGCCGCGCGTGAGGCGATTCCGAGTTTCGGGAACAGCTGATAGAGGTGCGAGCCCACGGTTCGGGGCGAAAGGTGGAGACGTTCACCGATCTGCTTGTTGGTCATCCCGGAAGCCGCGAGTGCGGCGATCTCCTGTTCCTGCGCGGTGAGAGTCACGGAGCCGTGCTTCGTCCCGGTCCGGGACCGACGGGTGGCGCGTAGTTCGCCCGCCGCCCGTTCGGCCCACGGCCGGGCGCCCAGGCGCTCGAACGCCTCGGCCGCCGCGTCCAGTTGGGTCCGGGCCTCCGTGACGAAGCGCATGCGCCGCAGACGCTCACCGTAGGCCAGCCGTATCCGGGCCAGGTCGAAGGGCCAGCCCTGCGCCCCTGGGACGGCCAGTGCCTGCTCGAAGCCGACGATCGCGCCGTCAGCGGGTGCGACGAGCGCGGCGGAGCCCGCCACCAGCAGCGCCAGCCGCGGGGAGAACGCCGCGACACCGGCTTCCCGCATCGCACGCACGTGTGCCTCTGCCTCACCGGTGCGCCGGGTGTGCACCGCCGCCTCCACGAGGTCCATGCCGGCCCACAGCACGTGCGGAGCGTGGGACGCGAGGCGGCCGGCGGGGCTGATCGCCACAGCGTGGCGATACGCGCATTCGTAGTCGCCCGCACCGAGTTCGGCGAGGACCCGGGCGTGGTCGGCGAAGGCCGCCGCCCCCAGAACCCCACGGGGCACGGCCCACTGCGTGATCCGGTCGGCCAGGCTCCGGCTCTCCTCGAAGCGCCCGTGGACGGCGGCGAGCAGAGCTTGGTGGTACTCGAAGTACCAGGCGAAGAAGGGGTATTGGCGCTCGTCGCAGATCCTCAGTCCTTCGTCGGCCAGCGTTCCGGCCTCCTCCCACCGGCCTGTCGGGAAGGCCTGCAGGCACAGGTGCACGAGCGCGTCGAGGTGCCGGCGGACGTGGCCGCCCCGGCGGCCTTGACGAACCGCGTGCCAGGAGACGTCCCGTAGCTCCGCGAGCCGGTCGGCGTGGACGGGGCCCGTACCGATGCGGACGATCTGCCCCGGGTCCTCGCCGTTCCGGATGCCGTCGAGGATCGAGTCGAGCTGCTGACGGCCGGCCGAGCCGGTGCCGACCAGGTCCGCCGGCCTCTTGCCATAGGCGGAGAGTATGGGCGGAGCAGCCGGCTTCAGACGGTCGAGGACGGCGTGGAAGGGTTCCCACAGGGCGTCGCGACCACCGGACCAGCACACGAGCAGCAGCACGCGCAGTGCCTCGACGAGGGCGTCGTCCCCGGCGTCGTATCCATGGGTACCGTTGTCGATGGCTGCCACCAGGAGGCGGTGAGCCATGTCGATGTCACCGTCACCGCCGTTGAGCAGGAGGAGCGCCCCGGTGGCGGCAGCGAGCGGAGACCTGGTGAGGTCCGGGTCCGCGCGCCGGGCACGGTCGAGGAGCTCCGACGCCGCACGCAGCTCACCGGTCGCGTCCGCACCGAGGTAGGCGGCCCAGGTCAGCCTGCGTCCTCGGTCCGCGGGACGGGCGCTCAGCTCGGCGGCCCTGGTGAAGGTGGCGACGGCCGCTGAGGCGTCACCTCGTCGGGCGGCGCGATGCCCGGCCTCCTCAAGCAGGGCGGCAACACGCTCGTCGGGAACGAGGGTTGCCCGGCCCAGGTGCCAGGCACGCCGCTCAGGTGTCTCCGCGCAGATCTCGGCGAGTGCGCGATGAGCCTGACAGCGCTCGGTCAGGGTACTGGTGTCGACGACCGCGGCCCTCATCAGCGGATGGCGGAAGGCGACCCGGCCGTTCGTGCCGTCGACGGTGATCAGGCTGTCCGATTCCGCCGCTGCCAGCGCCGTAAGAGCGTTCGGGTCCTGCGTCCCTGCATGGAGGACACCCGGATCTCCGGTGTCGTCGAGGGCGAGGAGCAGCAGGAGCCGGCGCGATTCTGCCGACAGGCCGGCCACGCGCGAAGCGTGGCGGCTCCGAAGACGTGGAGAGAGGGGCAGTACGTCGGGCAGATCGGCCAGCGCGCCGCGCTGCGCGCTGCTCAGCGCGGCGGGCAGCTCCACGAGCGCCAGCGGATTGCCCTGCGCCTGCTCCAGGACGCGGTCCCGGACAGATGCGGCCAGCCCCGGAAAGCGGGCTCCGAGCAGTTCCGCGGCCGCGTCGCGATCCAGCGGCGGCACCTCGTACCGGGTGAGCCCCTCCCGATCGAAGAAGGTTCCGGCTCCCGACCTGGCGGCGGCGAGGAATCCGATACGACTGCCCGCCAGCCGACGGGCGACGAAGCCCAGCACTGCCGAACTGGCCCGGTCGAGCCGGGCGAGGTCGTCCACGACGATGAACACAGGGCGTTCGGCTGCCGCTCGGCGCAGCAGCAGGAGCACCGAGTGGGAGACGGGAGGCCCGTCGGGCACCGGATCGCCGCCGTAGCCCAGCGCACTGCGCAGAACCTTCCGATGTGGGTCTCCCAAGCTCTCGAACCGGTCGTTCAGCGGCAACAGCAACTGGTGAAGACCTGCGTAGTCGAGTTCGGCCTCGAACCGGACGCCGACGGCCGACAGCACCCGGGCCCCCGCCCCGGACATGCCCCTGGCGACCTCGCCGAGCAGCACGCTCTTGCCCACCCCCGGCTCTCCGGAGAGCAACAGGGCACGGCCCGTGGCCGTTCCCGGCCCGAGCAACGCCTTGATCTCCTGGATTTGCCGCGCACGGCCCACCACCTCAGGGGGCCGACCGCCGTCCGCGGCCAACCGCACGGTCCCACCCGACGGTTCGGGCATGGCCCTACGCACTGCGAGGTCCGGACGGTGCTGCGGCCATCGTGGGGGGAGGTCTCCGACAGGGGGCCGGGGCAGCCGTTCGACACGCGAGCCGAGTGACATGGGTACTCCGTACGTTGCGCCGTCCCTCCCGCCGCACGGCGGGAAGACCTGGGCTCACCGTGCACCCGGCCCGCGAGGACAAACATCAGTAACGTGACTGCACGGCGACTCGCGGGTCATTTGACTGATGGTGCGGGCACACGGGGGCCTCGCAGAATCGTGTTGTCCCTGAATCACACGACCGGGCGCATGACGCATCACACCGTGTGCCCTCCGAGCCCCCCCTTGATCCCACCGGTTACCGAGCGGTGATGTGATGAGAGAACCTGACAGTTGCACCCTGGCGGTGTGCCGGATGCTTGTCCGCCTGGTCGTCGCCGAAGGAGTGGACCGGCCAGTGATGCTCGATCTTTCCTACGACACGGCCGATCCCTACGCGGTGTCCTTGACGTTCCACATGTACACCGACGCGACCGTGCGTTGGGTGGTCGGCCGCGATCTCCTTCTCGACGGGCTGGAGAAGCTCACCGGCGTCGGCGACATCCAGGTGTGGCCCTCCCGGCTCCCATGGGCGGGCACGGTTCACATCGCGCTGTGCCCGTGTCCCAGGCAGGAGGCGGTCGTCGTGACCGTCTCGGCACGAACCCTGGGAACCTTCCTGCGACGAACCCTCGCGATGGTGCCCGCCGGTACCGAGGAATGCCACCTGGACGTGGATGCAGCCGTCCACCGGCTCCTGAGCGATCCGGGCGGGTCGCTTCGGTAGGAGCCCGTTCCGAGCCCGACGGACCGGCACCGCGAACCCCGTCCCCGGCGCATGTCACATCGGCGCGGCCTGCGCGGTCTACGTGGTGACGGACAACAAAGCAGAGGGAACCATGCGAAAGATTCTGATCGTCGGCGGCGGCTACGCGGGCTTCTACACCGCATGGGGCCTGCAGAGGAAGCTGCGTCCGGGCGAGGCGCAGGTCACGGTCGTCGACCCGCGCCCGTACATGACCTATCAGCCCTTCCTGCCGGAGGTGGCCGCCGGTTCGGTGGAGGCACGGCACGCCGTCGTCTCGCTGCGGCGGCACCTGAGCCGTACCCGGGTGATCGCGGGGACCGTGACCGAGATCCGTGCGGCGGACCGTTCGGTGACCGTCCGCCCCGTGCGCGGAGACGCCTACGAGCTGCACTACGACGTCCTCGTGGTCACCGCCGGCGCCGTGACCCGTACCTTTCCCATACCCGGACTCGCGCAGCAGGCCATCGGCCTCAAGCACGTCGAGGAGGCCGTGGCGATCCGGGACCGGCTGATGACCGCGTTCGACCAGGCCGCGTCGCTGCCCCCCGGCCCCGAGCGGCGAAAGCTGCTCACCGTCACGTTCGTGGGAGGCGGGTTCTCCGGCGTCGAGGGTTTCGGTGAACTCCTCTCGCTGGCGACCTCGATGCTCAAGTCCTATCCGGAACTGACCATCGACGACCTGTCCTTCCACCTGGTCGAGGCCCGGGGCCGCATCCTGCCCGAGGTGAGCGACAACCCCGGTGCCTGGGTGGTGCGCCACCTGGAAGGCCGTGGCGCCCACGTCCACCTGAACACACAGCTGCTGTCCGCCGAGGACGGCCACGTCGTCCTCTCCGACGGCCAGGAGTACGACTCCACACTGATCGTCTGGGCCGCCGGCAACGCCTCGAACCCGGTCGTGCACAACCACACGGACCTCCCGCTCGACGAGCGTGGCCTGCTGCTCGTCCGCGCCGATCTGCGCGTGGGCACGGAAAACGAACCGGTGCCGGACGTGTGGGCGGCCGGCGACGACGCGTCCATCCCCGACCTGGCCTCGCCGGTGCCGGGAGCGCGCACGGTGCCGAACGCCCAGCACGCCGTGCGACAGGGCAGGCGCCTCGCCAAGAACCTCGTGGCCGACCTGCGCGGAAAGCGAGTCCGGAACTACCGCCACAGCAGCCTGGGCGTGGTGGCGACGCTGGGGCTGGGGCGGGGCATCTTCCAGTACAAGGGCGTCGTCATCAAGGGATTCCCGGCCTGGCTGATGCACCGGGGCTATCACGTGCTGGCGGTGCCCAGCTGGGAGCGGAAGATCCGCGTTCTGGCGGTCTGGCTCACCGCGGCCCTGACGGGCCGGGACCTCGTGTCCCTCGCCTCTGTGCAGCGCCCCCGGGACGCCTTCGTCACGGGCGGGCGGACACAGGACCCGGGTGCCGACCGTACGAAGGAAGGAAGTACGGCATGACCATGTGGGGTTCTCGTTTCCACCGGGGGTACGCCATGGCCGCACGCGAGGAGGCCGCTCGCGGCCTGCCCGACATCGAGGGCTACCTGTACCAGGAGGCTCACATGGGAGCGACGCACCGCCGCGTGGCGGCCCTCACCGCGCGCGTGGAGGGGCTCACCCCCGAGCAGAAGCGGGACATCGGAAGGTGGTACGTCGATGAGCAGAGACACGTCGCCCGCATGGTGACCGACCACATCGCCGAGCGCGTCGACGCGATGGAGGCGCAGCACCAGGTCCGGATCCGACAATGGCTGCGGGGAACACTCACCGCCATGGTCCTGATCACCCTCGCGATGACCGCCTGCGTCGTGGTGATCCTGGGATCGTCGCGCTGACCGCCGCGCCGCCTAGGAACGCCCGGCGCGATACAGGCCCCTGCCGGCGCGCTGGACACGGGAGGAGGCGACGAGCCGGTCGAGCGTGCTGCGGACCGCGTTGATGCTTGCGCTGTCGGTGTCACGGTCGAGCGCCGCCGCCACATCACGGGCCCGCACGTCGACGTCGCCGACCTCGGTGAAGTACTTCATGATCTGCTCGGTGAGCCTGCCGTACTGCTTGTGCGCGTCCTCGTCGTGGTCCGGCCGGGAGGTGGCGGGCGCGATGTCCTCATCCTCCGGCGCCTCGTCGGCCGGGGCGCCGATCACGCTGGCCAGGGCCCCGAGAGCACGCTGAACCGACCCGAGATGTGCCACGACGGCGGCCAGCTCCCTTTCCAGCGCCTGCTTCTGGATCTGCAGCCGGGCCAGTTCCTCCTGAAGGCCCTCGGCGGTGACCTCGATGCTGTGTGCCGTTCGGCTCGTAGAGACCATGTTTTCTCCCCTCCTCAACCCTTGTCGACATCATATGCAGTGCTTCGGGTGCCAGACAGAACATCTCAGTGTGCCGAACAGTGGGATTTCGGCGACTGGTGAAAAACATTGTCCGCTTCTGTCACAGGCAACGGTCGGCCGCGGTCTATGCAGCGGATGAAACGGAGCAACGGAGGCCAATGGATCATGTACGTCGAACCGTCCCCCACCCCAGCCGACGACCTCGACGGGGCCGTCGCCGTCTTCGTACTCCATCGCAAACGGCTCTTCGGGATCGCCTACCGCGTACTCGGCAGCGCGGTCGAGGCCGAGGACGTGGTCCAGGAGGTGTGGCTGCGCTGGCAGAAGACCGACCGCTCGGTGGTGGCCAATGCCGCGGGCTTCCTTTCGAGCGCGACGACTCGTCTGGCCATCAACGTCGCGCAGTCGGCGCGCGTGCGCAGGGAGACGTACATCGGACCGTGGCTGCCGGAGCCCGTCGACACGAGCGCGGACCCGGAGGTCGGCGCTCAGCGCGCTGAGGCGGTGGAGCTGGCCCTGCTGCTGGTGCTGGAGAAGCTGACTCCCGTCGAGCGTGCCGTCTATGTACTGCGTGAGGCGTTCGACTACGCCTACGCCGAGATCGCGGACATGCTCGAACTCAGCGTCGTCAATGTGCGGAAGATCGTGAGCCGTGCTCGTCGTCACCTGCTGGACGAGCGACGGGAGAGCGTGGACGCGGCCCAGCACCGACGTCTTCTGACCGCCTTCGTCTCAGCGGCCCGGACGGGAGACGTGGCGTCACTGGAGGCCCTGCTCGCACCCGATGTCGTCAGCCTCTCCGACGGCAACGGAATGCGGGGCTGTGCCCGGGTGCCTGTGCTGGGCCGCGCCCGGGTGGCCAGACTCTCGGCCTATCGGCACCTCTGGCGGGAGGCGGAGCTCGAGCTGGTCGATGCCAACGGTGCTACGGGCGTGGTGGTCCGCCGGGACGGGCGGACCCTCACCTTCATGACCGCCGCCGCGTCGAAGTACGGCATTCACCAGGTGCTGTGGGTGTTCACTCCGAGCAAGATCGCCGCCTTCCTCGATTCGCGTTCCCGTCTCGCGAGGTCCCTCGAGGCCGTGCCGGACGGTGTGTGACGGTGGCGTGAGGCCCTCCTCGCTGTCACGGGCTCGCGACCGAGCCTGCGCCACCGTCGGTGTGGGGCTGGTTCCAGGACCGCAGTTTGTCGGGATTGAGCATGACCCAGAGCTGGGCGACACGGTCGTTCGCGACGTCGAGGCTGATGACGGCGGCGACCTGGCGGCCGTAGCGGGCGACGAGGCCGGTCCGGCCGTTGACGGAATGGGTCGTCAAAGTGGTGCGTGGGCGGCGGGCCAGGAGGGTCAGCAGACTGTCGGTGACCGGCTGACTGCCGTGGACCGGTCCGGTCAGTGCCCGTACCTTGCCGCCTCCGTCGAAGAACGCCGTGACGTCCGGGCACAGCAACGACGTGAGCAGTTCGCCGTCTTCCTTGACGCACGCCCGGCGCACGGCTCGGACGGCGGCGTCATGCTGTTGTGGCGTCGTGGAGCGGGTGCGCTGTGACTGCAGCCACTGCCTGGCCCGTTCGGCGAGCTCGGCGAGCTCGGGTTCAGTGCGGCCCACGATGTCGGCGACCGCGCCCGGCGCCAAACCGAAAGCGCGGAGCACGAACGCCGCGCGCTCGGCCGTCGACAACGACTCCAGCGCGTTCAGTACGACCCGGCCGGCCTCCTCCTCCACCTCGGACGGCCGTCCGTCCTCCGCCTCCGGGCCGGCCGAGCCCCGGCTGGGCAGTGCGAGCAGGCCCAGGCAGATTCCACCCACGGTCTTCGCCAGCCAGGACCGGGGGACGGTGATCTGTCGGCGCGCCGCGTCGGACAGCCTGTACCACCGCTGATACGCCTCGTCGACGACGCTCTCCGCCGTACCCGGGTCACCGAGCATCCAGTGGGCGACATCGAGCAGGAACCGCCGCTCCTCCCACAACTCGGCGATCGGTACCGCATCGCCCTGGTCCATACGGCATCCTCCCTCTCGCTCGCACGGCCCCACACATGGCGGGGCGTCGGCTTACCCCCTAAGACCGGGACTCCCCGGATCTTGTGACACGGGCTCGCCGCGACCGTGTGTCACACATACGGCGGCTGCCCGGTCTTACAGGAGAGCACCGTACTTTTTCCTTGACTGCCGAACGAGGTGACCATGCCATGCAATGGCGTGAACGGGCAGCTTGCCTGCACGTAGATCCCGAGCTTTTCTTCCCCATATCGAACAGCGGTCCCCTACTTCGGCAGATCGACGAGGCGAAGGCCGTGTGCGGCCGTTGTCCCGTCGCGGAGCAGTGTCTCGAATGGGCCGTGCGAGTGGGGCAGGCGGACGGTATCTGGGGAGGAACGACGGAATGGGAACGCCGTGCGATGCGCGGACTCGATACTCAGCGGGCGCAACCCTGCCCGAGCGATCTGTGACGGGCGGCAGCGACATGGGCACGGGTGAAAAGGTGGCCGATTGGGCAAACGGACGACTGGGCGTCCCCCGCCTCGTCAGAGAAAAGGCCCGACGGGCTTTTCCGGACCACTGGTCGTTCCTGCTCGGGGAGATCTGTCTCTACAGCTTCGTGATTCTCATGGTCACGGGTGTGTATCTCACCTTCTACTTCCATCCGTCGATGAACGAGGTGCGGTACAACGGCAGTTACGCACCACTGCGCGGCCAGATGATGTCGGAGGCGTTCGCTTCGACCCTGCACATATCCTTCGACGTCCGCGGCGGTCTGCTGATCCGGCAGGCCCACCACTGGGCGGCCCTGATCTTCGTCGCCTCCATACTCGCCCACATGATGCGGGTGTTCTTCACAGGCGCCTTCCGCAAGCCGCGCGAAGTCAACTGGCTTTTCGGATTCCTGCTGTTGGTCCTCGCCATGTTCGCGGGACTGACGGGATACGACCTCCCGGACGACCTGCTGTCCGGGACCGGCCTCGCCGTCGTGAACGGAACGATCCTGTCCGTTCCGATCGTCGGAACGTACCTGTCGATGTTCCTCTTCGGGGGTGAGTTCCCCGGGCACGATCTGGTGGCGCGCTTCAACACGATCCACGTTCTGCTCATCCCCGCCCTCATGGTGGGGCTGCTGACCGCACATCTGGCCCTGATGCTCTATCACGGGCACACCCAGTACCCGGGCCGTGGACGCACCAACAGCAATGTCGTTGGCGTGCCGGCCAAGGTACGTGCCGTCAAGTCCGCCGGGTATTTCCTGCTGGTGACCGGTGCGGTCTTCGTCATCGCCGCGGTCGCGCAGATCAACCCCGTCTGGCAGTACGGTCCTTACCGTGCCGACCAGGTTTCGGCCGGGTCGCAGCCCGACTGGTACATGGGCGTGGCAGACGGACTGCTGCGGGTGATGCCGGGCTGGGAAATCAACTTCTGGGGACATACCCTGGCGCTCGACAACCTGATTCCGCTGACCACGGGGGTCGGTTTCTTCCTCGCCCTGGGCGTGTATCCGTTCATCGAGTCCTGGGTGACCCGTGAAACGCGCGAGCAGAATCTTCTGGACCGACCACGTAACCGGCCTGTGCGAACAGCACTTGGCGTCGCATGGATCAGTTTCTATGCGGTGGCCCTGATCGGCGCCGGGAACGACATCATCGCCGTCCGTCTCCATGTCGCGGTCGAGTCGGTGACGTGGGCTGTCCGCATCGGCCTCTTCGCCGTGCCGGTCGTGGCTTATTCGGTGACAAAACGCTGGGCGCTCGGACTTCAGCGCGGCGACCGCGACAAAGTACTGCACGGACGCGAGACCGGCATCATCAAACGCATGCCCGACGGCGAATTCGTCGAGGTGCACCAGCCGCTCAGCCAGGAGCAACTCCACCTTCTCACCCAGCATGAGCAGTACCGGCCGATCGACCCTGGCACAGCGAACGGAGCGGCGAATCCGAACACCGTGTTCCGCCTCGCCCGGCAACTGCGTGCCCGGCTCAGCAAAAGCCTGTACGGCGAGGGGGCGCAGATCACCAAACCGACGGTGCAGGAATACAAGGACAAGAAAACTCCGGTCAAAGGAATTCACCGGTGACCAGACCCGTTCTCGAGCCTGTGGCACACCGGAACCGGAGCCGACGCGTTGACCAGATGGGGAGGTGGGCGATCTTGGACGTCTACGAGGCGGTCACGAGCCGCCGGGCGGTGCGCGGATTCACCGACCGGCGTGTCTCGAGGGAGGTGCTGGAGCGCGTGTTGTCCGCTGCGGCTTGGACGCCGTCCGGATCGAACATCCAGCCGTGGCGCGCCTACGTGGTGATCGGCAGGCCGCTGGCGAGGATCAAGAAAAGCACCAGCGAGCGATTAGCCGCGGGCGACGCCTGGGACGAGCCGGAGTACGAGCAGTACCCGACCGCGCTGAAATCCCCGTACCACGAACGTCGATCCGCCTTCGGTGAGCAGCGCTACGGCGCACTCGGCATTCCGCGCGAGGACGTGGAGGCGCGCCAGAGGGCCGCTTCCGCGAACTGGGACTGTTTCGGTGCGCCCGCCGCCCTGTTCTGCTACATCGACCGCGATCTGGGCCCGGCCCAGTGGTCCGACGCCGGCATGTATCTGCAGACCGTCATGCTGCTGCTCCGCGCCGAAGGACTGCACAGTTGTCCGCAGATGGCATGGGCGAAGTTCCGCAGGAGCGTCGCGGAGGTCCTGGCACCGCCGGACGAGCTCATGCTCTTCTGCGGCATGTCGATCGGATACGAGGACGTCTCGATCGACCACGCCCGTACGGGCAGGGCGCCGCTCGATGAGACAGTCACGTTCGTTGAACATTAGTACCGCCGTCGGCCGGTTCACGGCGCCTCACGGCCTAGGCCGACGTCGCCTCGCCCTCGAGCCGCATGGTGCGGATCTCCTTGCGAGAGGAAATGCCGAGCTTCGAGAACACCTTGCGGAGGTGCCATTCGACCGTGTGGGGACTGATGAACAACTGGGCGCCGATCTCGGGGTTCGTGAGCCCGTCGGCGGCGCGACGGGCGATCTGCGCCTCCTGCGGAGTGAGGGCTTCGTGCGTCGCGGCGCTGCGTTTACGAACCTTCGCTCCCGTGGCCTGCAGCTCGCGTCGCGCACGTTCCGCGAAAGCCTCGGCCCCGATCTGTCTGAGCATTTCGTGGGCGGCGGCCAGGTGAGCACGGGCGTCCGCGCCGCGGTTCTCGCGGCGAAGCCACTCGCCGTAGAGAAGTTGGGCACGTGCCAGCTCCGTCTTGACCTCGGTGTTGCCGAGTCGCTCGATCGCCTCACGGTACAAAGCGTCGGCGGCCTGGCCGTCGCTCACCAGCGCACGGGCCCTGGCCGAGGTGCCAAGAGCCCAGTCGGTGCCACTGGCCTGCGCCATGTCGTAGATCGTCCGGACTGTCTCCGCTGCGTCTTCCGGTCTTCCGAGTCGTGCTGCTGCCTCGATGAGTTCAACCATCGACTGCAGGTACAGGCCGAGTTCCTGTGGGTTCTCGCAACCGCGTTTGGCGGCCGCATAGGCCTCCTCGTATCGGCCGAGGCCGTTGTAGAGCACCGCCGCCGCCCATTGCGTGGCGGTTGTCACCTTGCCCTCGCCTCGCAGAAGGAAGTCCTGGGTGATTGCCTCGATCGCCTGCCGGGTCTCGGACTCCCGGCCCCTCCACGGCTCGACGACGAGCGCCCCGTAGTGCGCGAAGAACCTGCTGCCGGTCGCCTCGCCGATCGCGGTCGCCTCCACGACGAGGGAGTCGGCTCCGGCGAGGTTGCCCGCGAAGACCCGATTCGACAGACGCAGCAGCAGAGCCGACGGCAGCACGGACAGAGCTCCGGTCTCGCGTGCCAGGTCGACCAACCGCGCCGAGAGCACGGACCAGCTCTCGAAGTCCCAGGTGCTGTGCGCCAAACGGCAGGCGAGCGGGAGCCAGCCGAGCCCCTCCGCCCCCGAGACCTCGTCGGTGCGAAATGCGGCCAGCGCCTTGAGCAGCATCGGCGTGCCCGCGGCGTAGCCCTCCGTGGCCACCCGTGCAAGACCCGTCAGAAGGAGGTCGTCGCGTGTCGGCTCAGCGGGCCTCGGTGCGCTCAGTACGGCCTTCGCCACTTCGCGGACGCCGCCCTTCGGGAGCCGGCCTGCGGTGAGAGCCGCGTAGATCGCGTCGCGGTAGGTCTCACGGGCGCGCCTGGGATCAAGCGGCTCGAACCGCTTGGCCGCCTCCAGCAGCAGTGGCAGACCTGCGCTGGCACTCTTCGACGCGGACATGATCTGGCCGCGCAGCAATGTCGACTGCGCAGCGCCGAGATCGTCGAGTGGGCCCAGCCCCGCCGCGTCCGCCAGCTCTCGCGCGGCGTCGAACGCGCCGGCCTGGTATTTGGCCTGCGCCGCTGCCAACGCCCTGGCTCCGCGGCGTGCGGGATCCGGGGTCAGCTCGGCAGCCCGATCGAGAAAGGCCGCTGCTGCGGCGATCCCGCCACGCGCCTGCGCCCGGTCCGCCGAGCGCTCCAACTCGGCGGCCACTGTCTCGTCCGGTCCGGCCGTCGCACAGGCCAGATGCCACGCCCGACGATCGGGATCGAGTTGGGTGTCGGTCGAGTCTGCCAACGCCTTGTGCGCCTCGCGACGGCCGTCCGGGCCCGCCGCGCGATACGCCGCCGAGCGCACCAGCGGGTGCCGGAAGCGCACCCACGTGCCGAAAGTGATCAATCCCGACGTCTCTGCGTGCTCCACAGCGGCGTCCACGGCGAGCCCGAGCCGCCCGGCCGCACGTCTCAACAGCGTCACGTCGCCGACCGGCTCGGCGGCGGCGGTGACCAGCAGCCGCTGCGTCTCGGCCGGGAGTGACTGGACACGGCGAAGGAAACCCTGCTCGATGTGGCTCGACAACGGCCGCGCGTCGGGGCGCACGAAGGCGTCGGTCAGGTCCACCGGGGCCAACCCGCCGGGCAGTTCGAGCAGGGCCAGCGGATTGCCGCGCGTCTCGGCGACGATACGGCTGCGTACCCGGTCGTCGAGCGGACCGGTGACGACCGAGTCGAGGAGTTTCCGGGAGTCGCTCTCGGTCAGGCCCTTCACCGGCAGCTCGGGCAGGCCGGCAATCGACTTGCGGGCAGTGGGCTCGCGGACGGCGAAGACGAGCACGACCGACTCCGCGAACAGCCGACGGGCGACGAACTCCAAAGTCTGCGCCGACACCTCGTCCAGCCACTGCGCGTCGTCGACGAGGCACACCAGCGGCTGGTCCCCGCCGACGTCCGCAAGAAGGCTCAGCGTGGCCAGGCCCACGAGGAACCGGTCGGGTGTATCACCGCCACGCAGCCCGAACGCCGTGCAGAGGGCGTCGCGTTGAGGCTCGGGAAGATCGTCGATGCCGCCCAGCAGAGGGGCGCAGAGCTGATGCAGGCCGGCGTAGGACAGCTCCATCTCGGACTGGACGCCGGCAGCCCTGACAACGTGACATCCGGTGGCACGCTCGAAGACGTAGTTCAGCAGCTCGGTCTTCCCGATCCCTGCCTCACCGCGCAGGACCACGACCCCACTTCGCCCCGACCTGGCGCCTGCCAACAGGTCGTCGAGGACCCGGCACTCGTTTCGCCGCCCGAGGAGTCCGGCGAATGAACCGCGGCTCGTCATGGCAGCCTCCCTGATCATCAGAATAGACC
This sequence comes from Streptomyces sp. NBC_00986, assembly GCF_045162565.1. Taxonomy (NCBI): domain Bacteria; kingdom Bacillati; phylum Actinomycetota; class Actinomycetes; order Kitasatosporales; family Streptomycetaceae; genus Streptomyces; species Streptomyces sp. NBC_00986. Next base: position 11,475,525 of record NZ_CP108733.1, on the reverse strand, counting down.
AGCGTCCGTAGGCGCGGCTCCGGACCGCCGCGGCGGTGTTCGTCGGCCGACAGTTTCCTCGCCGCGGGTCCGTCGGCGGTTGCCGCCGGTGGCCGGCCGGGTTCGGCGTCGCCGTCGGCACCGGTGGCGGTACAGGCACAGAACGGCACCGTTCGGGCGTCGGCGAAACGGCTCCGACCTGCCTCTCAGCGCTGCCGGGCAGGCGACTTCGGGGCTCGGTCACGGACCTGCCACGGCACAACCACGGAGCCCCCTACGGCTTTCACAGGGGCGATCGGCTGCCCCTGGGCGCGATGTTGGTTTCGGCCGCCTTTCAAGCGACTGACCTACGGAGCAGAGGAGCCGGTCGTGGACACACAAACGGTCGCAGCCACGCGAGGTCGGGAGACGGCGGGCATGACGGCCACCCCGACGGTCATTGAACTGGACAGCGCGACGTCGGTGTTCGTCCGTGCCCGGCCAGGACTCCTCAGGATCGCCAACCGGATCGTCGGAGACGCCGGCGAGGCCGAAGACGTCATCCAAGAGGCATGGCTCCGGTGGCAGGGCACAGACCGTACGGTCGTCCTGAACCCGTCGGCACTGCTCAGGACCACCACCGTCCGGCTGGCCATCAACGTCGTCCAGTCCGCCTGGAGGCGTCGGGAGTCCTGCGCCAGCACCTGGCTTCCGGAACCGGCGGACATCGAGGCGAGCCCGGAAGCGGCGGCAGAGAGGCTGGAAGCCGTTGAACGGGCGGTTCTCCTGCTGATGGAGGCCCTGACGCCGAGGCAACGGGCCGCGTACGTCCTGCGGGAGGGTTTCGGCTACCCGTACACCCGGATCTCCGGGATCCTGCGCCTGAGCGTCGCGAACGCGAGGCAGCAGGTGTCACGCGCCCAGAACCGTCTCACCACGGACCGTCGCAGGCAGCCAGTGGACTCCGTCGCGTATCGGCGTCTCGTCCAGGCGTTCCTCGCAGCAGCCCAGTCCGGCGACCTTGCGCAATTGGAAAGGGTCCTTTCCTCGGACGCCGGCCACCGCCCAGCCACCGTCTTCGAGCCGATGACCCGCAGGGCGGGCGAGTAGTCGTCAGCGAGCGTCTTCAGCGCGTTCCCCGATCGGGGAACGCCGAGGGGACGCGCGACGCACTCGGCTCCAGCCCGGACACCGCCGCCGACTGTCAGCGGCCAATGCCCCGGCCTCCATGCGGGTCAGCGTGTCATGGGGGCCAGTCGTGCTCGGGCAGGGTGATGACGTGCAGAGCAGCGTCGGCGATGCCCTCGGGTGGCGGACCCTCCTGGACTCGGTGCCGAAGATGGTGGCCGCAGGGGACCGAGGGCCGTCGACCTGCGATCTGCCCGTCCGCTTCCCTACCGCCCTGCCCCGTCCGCTGTTGGTGCAAGAGTGCCGTGGTGCGCATCTCCTCACCCTCGGGACCGACGTCATGGGGACGAAAGCCTGCGCAGAGCCGTCGAGACGGCTGCCATGCAGTCGTCGACATCCACCAGCTCCTGCCGCAGTTCGGTGACACGGGACTGCAGTTCGGCGGCTTCGGCGGCCAGTGCCATGACGGTCGCCGCGATGTCGGTGCGTCGCTCATGGGTTTCGGTCATCGTGCTCCCCTTGCTGTCGTCGGCATTCTCGTGCGGCGGCCGACGACACATTCCGGTTGCCTTGCGAGGGAATCCGGCGAACTTTTCGTGAAAGATTCGGGTGGCCCTTTCCTCCGAAAAGGGCCACCCGAAACGATCTCTACTTCTCCTGCGCGAGCCAGTCGGCGAACTTCGTCCCGGCGATGTGTGCGCCCGGACCCGGCAGGAGTGTGTTCTCCTCCAATTCGGCGCCCCAGTACGTCGCCTTCGGGTCGGTGACGATCTTGCGGGGGTCGTTCTGGGCGCTGAGTCCCATGCGGATGAACTCCTCGAGCTGGAACGCCTCGGGACCGGCGACCTCCACCACGCCGCCCACCGGCTGCCCGACCGCGGTGCGGGCGACTGCCGCGGCCACGTCGTCGGAGACGATGGGCTGGATCCTGGCGTCGGGCAGGTGCACGGTGTCCCCCTCGGTGACCCCGTCGGCGAGTCCCTTGGCGAACTCGAAGAACTGGGTGGCGTGGACGATGGAATAGGGGTTGCCGGACGCCTTGATCAGGTCTTCCTGGGCCTGCTTGGCGCGGAAGTAGCCGCTCCCCTGAAGGCGTTCGGTACCGACCACGGACAGTGCGACGTGATGCGCCACGCCCGCCTCGGTCTCCGCCTCCAGCAGATTGGTCGTCGAGGTGTGGAAGAAGTCCATGACCGCCTGGTCCTCGAACGAGGGCGAGTTCGATACATCGACCACCACCGACGCACCCTGCAGGACCTGGGCCAGTCCCTCGCCCGTCAGCGTGTTGACGCCGGTGTTGGGCGCCGCCGCGACCGCCTCGTGCCCGTGCGCGCCGAGCCCGGCGACCACCTTCGAGCCGATGAGCCCGGTTCCACCGATCACTACGACCTTCATGACGGAATTCCTTTCGGGTTTTCCTGATGCCTGTACCAGTAGAGACCGGACACGGGCTCTGTTTGTGACAGCTCCTATTCGACGAGTTTCCCCGCGGTCGTGACTTCCTCCATGAGAGAGGCAATCTCGTCGGGGACGGCCGGAATGCCTTCGCGGGTGATGCCCGTCGTCGGGGACCACACGAGATTCACCTGCAGAGCGGGATCCAGGCCGGGGTAGTCGCTGCGGTTGTGGCAGCCACGCGTCTCGCGGCGCTCCAGCGCCGATTCGAGGGTGGCCCGGGCCGCGAGCGCCGCGGACTTCAGGTCGAAGGCGTGCGCGAGATCCTGATGGCCCGCGATGTCCGGGTGGATGCCGACGGCCTCCATGCGCTTCTCGATCACCGCGAGTTCCGCAAGGCCGGCACGCAGTCCGTCCTCGTCGCGGACGACGCCCGCGTGCTCGGTCATGGTGTTGCGGATCGCGCGTTGCAGGGCACGGACGTTCTCGGGCCCGTCGGCGGCGAGGAGTTCGTCGATCTCGGCGCGGGCCTCCGCGATGGCCGTCGCCGACCGGGGCTGTGCCGTCAGGGACTGTGTGTACGCGGCGGCGGCCTGGCCGGTGAGGCGGCCGAACACGAGCAGTTCGATGAGGCTGTTGCCGCCGAGGCGGTTGGCGCCGTGGAGTCCGCTCGACGCCTCGCCGATGGCGTACAGGCCGCGTACGTCGGTGCTGTGGTCCTCGGGGCGCACCCACACGCCACCCATCGAGTAGTGGGCGGTGGGGGCGATCTCGATCGGGTCCCGGGTGATGTCCAGCATCTGCAGGTCCAGCAGGGTCTGGTAGACACGGGGCAGGCGCGTCATGATCGTCTGCCGGGGCAGGTGCGAGACGTCGAGCCACACACCGCCGTTGGGCGTGCCGCGCCCTTCCTTGATCTCCGTGTACGCGGCCAGGGCCACGCGGTCGCGGGTGGACAGTTCCATGCGCTCGGGGTCGTAGCGGTTCATGAAGCGTTCCCCGAGCGCGTTGCGCAGGATGCCGCCCTCGCCGCGGGCGGCCTCGCTGACGAGGGTGCCTGCGGCGTTCTCCGGTTCGATGATGCCGGACGGGTGGAACTGCACCAGCTCGGCGTCGCGCAGCCTGGCCCCGGCCTCCACGGCCAGGCGGAAGGAGTCCCCGGTGTTCTCGTCGCGGCGCGAGGAGGTGCGCCGCCAGATGCGGGTGTGGCCGCCGGCGGCCAGGACGACCGCGTCGGCGTGGATCAGGTAGCGCCGTCCGCTGGTGAGGTCGAAGCCGTACGCGCCGAACACGGCGCCCTCGTGCACCAGCAACCGGGTGATGTACACCCCCTCCAGTACCGGGATGTCCAGCTGCTCCGCGCGCCGGATGAGGGTGCGCTGGATCTCCAGGCCTGTGTAGTCGCCGGCGAAGGCGGTCCTGCGGAACTTGTGCGCGCCGAAGAAGCGCTGCGAGATCCGGCCGTCCTCCTCCCGGGCGAAGTCCATGCCGTAGCGCTCCAGGTCCTCGATGCCCCGGGCGGCGCCCTGGGTGACGATCTCCACGGTCCGGGGGTCGGCGAGGAGGTAGCTCTCCTTGAGGGTGTCGGCGGCGTGCTGCTGCCAGCTGTCCTCGGGGTCCATGGTGGCCAGCGCCGCGTTGATGCCGCCGGCCGCGAGTGCCGTATGGGCGTCCTCCTTGGGGCGCTTGCCGACGGCGAGGACGTCGATGCCGGCCTCGGCCAGTTCGATCGCCGCTCGCAGGCCGGCACCTCCGGTGCCGATCACCAGCACCATGGTGGCAAGACGTTGTTCGGTGACAGCCACGGTCCACTCCGATCACTGGGGTCTTCATCCAGTACGACCGGGTAGTCCCGCGATCTGTGACGACTCGGGCGGCCCTGCGCTCAGGTGGCCAGCGTGATGGTGGTCGGCGTGCCGTGCCAGGCCATCCTCGCGTACGGGCACAGCACGTCGGCCCGCCGCAGGAGCTCGGTCGCGACGTCAGGGGCGACGCCCGGCCATCTGACAACCAGGTCGATGTGCAGGACGTAGCCGCCGTCCTGTGGATTGCGGCCGAACGCCACGGTCGCCTCGACGGATATCGCGGCGGGATCGAGCGCGGACTGTCGTGCGATGAGGCTCAACGCCCCGTGGAAGCAGGCCGCGAACCCGGCGGCGAACAGTTGCTCGGGGTTGGTTCCGCAGCCGTCTCCGCCCAGTTCGACGGGCAGGCGCAGGTCGAGGTCGAGGACTCCGTCGTCCGAGCGTGCCCTCCCCGAGGCTCTCCCGTGGGCCGCCGTCCCGCCGGTCACGGTCACCGTCGTGGTGTAGAGGGGAGCGAAGGCCGCTCCGTCGAAGTCCTGCTCGGTGGACAGGTCGGGCGGCTGGATCGGCTCGGTCACCGCGTGGCCCCCGTGGTGCTGCGACGTGCCGGACCAACTGTGCTGCATTCCATGGTGAGCGCACCTTTGCGTCGTGGCGTCCCGGATACCGGACGACTGGATGACCGACGAGCAGCCGCTCTTGTGACGCGCAGGGCGGCCTTCAGGAGGAGAACGTGGTGTCGCCGTCCAGAGAGGCCACATAAGGTGCCAGTTTCTCGGGATTCATGACCCACATGGCCCGCTCGATGCCACGTTCCGAGATGTCGAGGGTCAGCAGAACCACCGCCGTCCCATCGGCCGTGACAAGGGCGGCCGGCCCGCCGTTGGCCTCGACCCAGTGGATCTCCTTCTCCGGCCAGAAGCGCGGGGCGAAGGCGGCGAGGTACCTGGAGACGTGCACCAGGCCGACGACCGGGAACTTGGATGCCCCGCGCAGCCCGTTCCCGTCGGTGTAGCTGACCACGTCCTCGGCGAGGATGCCTTCGAGCACCGCCAGATCACCGGTCTGTGCCGCGGTGAGGAACACTTCCATCAGCCGTCGGTGCTCGGTGGCGTCGACGGGTTTGCGGCGCTCCGACGAAATGCGTTTGCGCGCGCGGCTCACCAGTTGGCGTGTGTTGGTCTCGCTGGTCTCCAGCATGTCCGCGATCTGCTGGTAGGGGTAGTCGAAGGCTTCCCGCAGCACGTAGGCGGCCCGTTCCACGGGGTTGAGCCGCTCCAGCAGGAAGAGGACCGCCGTGTCGAGCGCCTCGGCCCGCTCAGCGCCCAACTGCGGATCCGCACGCGTGTCGACCGGCTCCGGCAGCCAGGGACCGACGTACGACTCACGCCGCACCCGGGCGGACTGGGCCACGTTGAGCGCCAGACGGGCGGTGACGGTGGCGAGGAACGCCTTCGGCTCGCGGACGACGTCACGGTCGGTGTGCTGCCACCGCAGCCACGCCTCCTGGAGTACGTCCTCGGCCTCCGTGGTGCTGCCGAGCACACGGTAGGCGATGCCGAAGAGCTGGGGACGCGCCGCCATGAACACGTTCGTCGCCTCATCGAGCGAGTCCGTGTCGTCCCCGATACCCATGCGTGCCGCCTTCACTTCCGACCCCTTCGCGCAAGCGCTTGCCCATGTTACGGCGGGCGGGCGCACCACCTGGCGGAGGGCGTCATGGCCGTGCGCGTCATGCCTCTGCGCGTCATGGCCGTGCGCGTCGTACAGCCAGGACGGAAGGGTCCGGCCGTTCGGGCAGCGGGATGAAACCACCTCTCTCCAGTTCCGCGATCATCTCCGTACGGGTGGCCGGCCACATCCAGAACGTCTCCTCGTGCCGGCGCAGCACCCGCCCGTCGTCGTGCACCCAGTACTCGAACCGTGCCCGGATCCTGTCGACGTCGGCGGACGTCACCATGCGTCCCCCGTACTCGTGCCGGCCCACCGTCCGGGTCGGCAAAGCATGGATGGTCTCGTGATGTGGGAGGCGAGCCGGCGGGAGCTGGACGAGCAGCACCCCCGTGGGCACCAGCGCCTCGGCGACGGCGGGCCACAGCGCACGGCGCGCCGCCGGATGGAGACAGGCGACGGTGTTGTGGCACACCGCCACGTCCGCGACCCCGTGCAGCCCCGCCTCCTCGAGCGCGTACGGGTGCACGGTCACCCGCGTCGTCAACTCCGCGCTCAGGGACGCCAGTCGCGTCATCAGCGGGGTGCGCATGCACCGGGCGGGCTCCACCGCGTGCACGGGAACGCGTGACTCCAGGAGACTCATCAGGGTGACACACCCGGTGCCCGCCCCGACGTCGACCACACCGACCCGGGCCCTGCCGACGTCGTCGCGGTAGAGCGAGCGCACCCGGGCCTCGTCCCGCTCCGCCTGCAGCAGGTCGTAGAACTCCGCACTGACCGCATAGGTGTCCTGGTGATCCCGTCCGGGAGAGTCGACCGGCGGCGAGGTCACGACGGTCACCCGCGCCATCCATACCGGTCGCGCGCCCGCACGACCGTCTCCGGACCGATCGCGCCGGCACGCGCCAACCCGTCCAGGGCGGCGACGACGATCGACTCCGCGTCCACGCGGAAGTAGCGCCGTACGGCGTCCCGGGTGTCCGACAGCCCGAAGCCGTCCGTGCCCAGCGACGAGTAGTCGTGGCCGACCCACTGGCTGATCTGGTCGGGCACCTGCCGCATCCAGTCGCTGACCGCCAGCACCGGCCCGGGCGCGTCCGCCAGTGCCGCCGTCACAAAGGGAACGCGTTCCTCACCCCGCAGCCGTGCCCGGTCGGCGTCCAACGCATCGCGGCGCAGCTCCGTCCAGGACGTCACCGACCAGACGTCGGCGTGGACGCCCCACTGGGACAGCAGCAACTCCTGGGCGCTGAGGGCCCAGTGGATGGCCGTTCCGGAGGCCAGTAGCTGGATTCGTCGTCCTGTTACGGCGGGCTCGGCCTGTCGGAACAGGTAGATGCCCCGCACGATGCCTTCCTCGACGCCCGGTCCGGCGGGCATCGCCGGCTGCTCCTTGGGTTCGTTGTAGACCGTCAGGTAGTAGAAGACGTCCTCGGGCCGGTCACCGTACATACGGCGCAGCCCCTCCCGCACGATCACCGCGATCTCGTACGCGAAGGCCGGGTCGTAGGACACGGCGGCCGGATTCGTGGACGCCAGCAGCTGGGAGTGGCCGTCGGCGTGCTGAAGTCCCTCGCCCGTCATCGTGGTGCGGCCCGCCGTCGCCCCGATGACGAACCCGCGCCCCATCTGGTCGGCGAGCGCCCAGAACTGGTCGCCGGTGCGCTGGAAACCGAACATGGCGTAGAAGATGTAGAACGGGATCATGGGTTCGCCGTGGGTGGCGTACGAGGTCGCCGCAGCGGTGAACTCGGCCATCGAACCGGCTTCGGTGATGCCTTCGTCGATCAGCTGGCCGTTCTTGGCTTCCCGGTAGTACAGCAACTGGTCCGCGTCGACCGGTTCGTAGGTCTGGCCGTCCGGCGAGTAGATCCCGGCCGTCGGGAACAGGGACTCCATGCCGAACGTGCGGGCCTCGTCCGGGATGATCGGCACCCAGCGCCTTCCCGTCTCCTCTTCGCGCATCAGGTCCTTGACCAGGCGGACCAGAGCCATGGTGGTGGCCACCTCCTGGTGGCCGAAGCCCTTCTCCAGGGTTTCGAACGCGCGGGCCGGCGGCTGCCTCAGCGGTTTCGGGACCACCCTGCGCACCGGGGCGGGGCCGCCCAGCGCCGCCCGTCGCTCGCGCAGGTACCGCACCTCCTCCGAGTTTTCGCCCGGGTGCCAGTACGGCACCAGGTCGCCGCTCAACGCGCTGTCGGGGATGGGGAGTTCGAGCAGGTCACGCATCTCGCGGAACTGCCCCATGGTCAGCTTCTTCATCTGGTGGTTGGCGTTGCGCGACTCGAAAGCCGAGCCGAGCGTGTGCCCCTTCACCGTCTGGGCGAGGACGACCGTCGGCGCGCCCCGGTGCTCGACGGCTGCCCGGTAGGCGGCGTAGACCTTGAGCGGTTCGTGCCCGCCCCGGGAGCTGCCGAACAGGTCGGTCAGCCGGCTGTCGCTCAGCCCGGCGGCGAGAGCGGAGAGCGCGTCGCCCGTGAAGAAGTGATCGCGGATGTACGTGGCGTCCCGGGCGGCGTACGTCTGCAACTGGGCGTCGGGCACCTCGCCGAGACGGTGGACCAGGGCGCCCGTGGTGTCCTGTCCCAGGACGGGGTCCCAGGCATCGCCCCAGAGAGACTTGACCACGTTCCAGCCCGCTCCGCGGAACCTGCTCTCCAACTCCTGCACGATCTTGGAGTTCGGCCGCACCGGCCCGTCCAGGCGCTGGAGGTTGCAGTTGACGACGAAGGTCAGGTTGTCCAGCTGTTCCCGGGCGGCGAGCGCCAGCGCGGCCGTCGATTCCGGCTCGTCCGTCTCGCCGTCCCCGAGGAAGGCCCACACGCGCGATGCGGAGGTGTCCTTGATGCCCCGGGCGTGCAGATACCGGTTGAACCGGGCCTGGTGGATGGCGGCCAGCGGGCCGAGGCCCATGGAGACGGTCGGGAACTCCCACAGCCACGGCAGACGTCGGGGGTGCGGGTAGGACGGGAGTCCATGGCCGTCGGCCTCCCGACGGAAACCGTCCAACTGTGCCTCGCTCAGGCGCCCTTCGAGAAAAACGCGGGCGTAGATGCCGGGTGAGGCATGCCCCTGGAAGTAGAGCTGGTCGCCCGAGCCGCCCCCGCCGTCCTTGCCCTGGAAGAAGTGGTGGAACCCGATCTCGTACAACCAGGCCGCCGAGGCGTAGGTCGATATGTGGCCGCCGAGGCCGAAGCAGGCGCCGCGGGTCACCATCGCCGCCGCGTTCCACCGGTTCAGGGCGGTGATCCTGGACTCCATGGCCACGTCACCGGGAAAGGCGGGCTGCGCCGACGCCGGAATCGTGTTGATGTAGTCGGAGGTCAGGAGCCCGGGCAGGGACACGCCGGACCGGGCCGCGAACTCGTGCACGCGTCGCAGCAGGTACACGGCCCGGTCCGGCACCGCGTTCCGCACGACGGCGTCGAGCGACGCCTGCCATTCGGCGGTCTCCTCGGCGTCCTGGTCGGGTAGTTGGTCAAGCTCACTCATGACTGTTTCCTGTCCGGGCGTGAGGTGGGGAGACGGTTGGGTGCCGGCGGCGTCATCGCCGCGCGAGCCACTCGGAGAAGGTCTCGTGCCCGAGGTGGGCGTCCGCCCCGGGCAGCAGCGCCCGCTGCCCGAGCGTCGCCCCGAAGAAGGGGGTGTGGGCGTCGGAGACCACGTCCGGCATGTAGCCGCGCGCTGCCAGCAGCTTCGCGGTGAGGTCGTCGAGGCGGTGCACCTCCGGACCAGCCACCTCCAGAACACCGAACAGCGGTAGTCCCACGGCGACATGGGCGATCTCGACGGCGACGTCGTCGGCCGACACCGGGCGGATCAGTACGGGCGCGACATGGACGGCGTCCCCGTACGTCGCCGCGCGCGACATGTACTCCACCGACTCGAAGAACGGCGTGGCGCGCACGATGGAGTAGGGCATGGGCGAGCGCCGCACCTGTTCCTCCTGCAGTGCCTTCGCCCGGAAGTAACCCGCCTGCAGACGCTCGGCCCCCACGATGGACAGGATCACGTGGTGTTCCGCGCCCGCCTTCGCCGCCGCCTCCAGCAGGTTGTGGGTCGCAGCGCCGAAGAACTCCAGGCTCTCCAGCTCCCCGCGGGAGGGCGTATCGGTCACGTCCACCACCACATCGGCGCCGCGCACGGCCTCGGTGAGGCCCTTTCCGGTCGTGACGTCGACGCCCTCGTGACGCGATACGCGCACGACCTCCACACCATGGTCCCGAAGCCTGGCAACCGTCCTGGAACCGATCACACCAGTGGCCCCTGCTACAACGACCCGCATTTCGGGCCCCTTCCCGTCGAGAGGTCGGTGACCCCGCTGATGACTTCGTGAGGCGGCCGTGACGCCGGCCCCTCACACCATCTAGGACAGGACTCCCACCAATGTTGTGACACTGATGTGGATCCGGGTGTCACAGATCCGTCCGGAACCCGGTCATGAATGCAGGCGGCCATGGCAGCCATGGCCGGGTGAATCCAAGGGAGGCCGACCCATGTCGGACACGGACACAACGCACGGCACCGAACCGCAGACCCACCCGGAGGGATGGAAGACAGCAGCGAAGATGGTGCAGGAGACCGCACCGCTCACCGTCCCCGAGGGCGCGTCGGGGATGACCATCTTCGTCGAGTGGGAGCCCGGAGACCCGGGAAGCCCGCCGCACCGCCACTCGGGACCGGCGTTCGGTTACGTCCTCGAGGGCGCCGTCCGTTTCGAGATGGAGGGCGAGCCCGAGCGGGTGGTCGAGGCGGGCGGGACGTTCTGGGAGCCGGGCGGCGACCCGATCCACTACCAGGACGGCAACGCGCTGTCCGACGCGCGCACCCGGTTCGTCGTGACGATGCTGTGCGCACCGGGCAAGCCCATGCTCGAACTGGTCGAGAAGGAGGAACTGGCCCAGCGGGCCCATCTCCGCGCCCCGCGCCCCACCGACTGACTGTGCACCGCCCGCCCCGTAGGCAGTTGTGAACGGGACCCGTCCGCTCCGTGGGAGGACGCGGTGAGGCATGAGCACCACTGATGTCGTGCCCGGCATGCTGACCGTGCTGTTCGCGGCCTCGGCCGTTTACACACTGTGGCATGCCGTCCTGCCTCGAGGCTCCGGGTGGCGCGGCCGAGGCGACCAGCTGCTGCACACCGTCATGGCGTCGGCCATGGCGGTGATGCCATGGCACGGGGTCGGCGAAGTGCCGGCGCGGGGGCAGACGGTCTTCTTCGCCGCCGCGGCTCTGTGGTTCCCGTTGACCGCGGTCCTCGGCCGGCGTGGCCCCGGACTGGCCGACCTCGCACGGAGGTCGCCCTGCGCGGTCGGCATGGCGGCCATGGCGTGGATGCCGATGCGGCACACCGGAGTCACGGACGCACGGACCGGCGACCTGGTCACCGCCGTGCTGACGCTCTGCCTCGTGGCCTACGCCCTCCGGTCACTGACCCGGGACATGCCCGGGCTCCAGGGAGCTTCGAGCGGCGCGGGTGCCTCCACCGACATCGGCGGGCCCGTCGACCGTTTCTGGCACGGATCGACCGCCATGGGCACGGCCGTCATGCTGCTCATGCACCACTGACACCGGACCCGGTCCGCACCATGCGTCATACCAACGGTGTCACACATTGTGCGGCAGCCCGGTCCTAGTGAGAGAACCCATCCGATTCCGTGCCCATGGCGAGAAAGGTGGATCATGAGAGTTGCTCGTCGCCGGAGACCGGTCTCATCGGCACACTCCGGCTTCAGCGGAGTCGACCCGGGCCGACCGCCCGGAGACCCGACCGCGGCGGGTCTGCGCTCCCTCCCCCGTCCCGTGGCCGTGGTGGTGGGCGCCGGTGGTGTGCTCGGAGCGGCGCACATCGGTGTCGGGTACGCGCTGGAACGCCATGGATTCGTCCCGGACATGATCATCGGAACGTCGGTGGGCGCCCTGAACGGCGCCATCGCGGCCGCCCACCCCGACAGGGCCGCGCCGTGGTTGGACCACGTGTGGACCCACCTGCGTCGCCGTGACGTGTATCCGCTCGGCTACCTGTCCTCACGGACCAGCGTCTTCACCGATCGCGGCCTTCGTCGACTGATCGCCCGGGCAGAACTGCCCTCGCGGATCGAGCAGTTGGCGGTCCCGTTCACCGCGGTTGCCATGGACCTGGTCACCGGCGCCCCGGTGCTGCTCGACCAAGGAGACCTCCAGTCCGCACTGCTGGCCAGCGCGGCCATTCCCGGGATGCTGCCCCCCGTGGATCGTGCGGGCCGGACACTCGTCGACGGCGGGGTGATCGCCTACGTCCCGGTACTGGCGGCCCAGCAGGCCGGGGCGGCCAGCGTGGTGGTGGTGGCAACGGGGCCGGAGAGCTCGCCGTTGCGCCCCACCAGTACGCGCCGACGTGCCGGTGCGATCGCTGCCAGGGCCGGGCTGCTCCTGTTGCACCACCAGATCGAGCGTGACCTGCATGAAGTGGCCCAGCACATCCCGACCGTCGTGTTGCCGACCGGCATCGAGGACTGGCCCGCACCGTGGGACTTCGGCCACTCCCAACGGCTGATCAGCACCGCATGCCGCACGGCGGGGCGCTTCCTGGACGAACTACACATCGACGGGCCGGGGTTGTACCGGGTCAACGACTCTTCGGCGACCTGCACAAGCCCGGACGAGACATCGATTTCTTCCACGGCGGGGGTCGGCCTGTGAGCACCATCGCGTTCCTCAGTATCGGCATGCACGGGCACATCAACCCGACACTGCCGGTCGTTGCCGAGCTCGTCCGGCGCGGCCACACCGTCACCTATCACACCACGCCCGCGTTCCGTAAGGAGATCGAGGCGACCGGCGCGAGAGTGTACCTGTACCCCGGGGGCGACCAGCCGCTCCCCGACCCGCCGACACCGGTCTCGTGGATGGAGTCACTCGCGAGCACCGCAGTCCGCCTGCTGCCCGCCGTGCTCACCGACCTGCGCCGCGACCGACCCGACCTGATCGTCCACGACAGTGCCTGTCTGTGGGCCGCGGTGGCCGCCCGCGAACTCGAGGTGCCGGCCGCCTCATCCTTCACCACGTTCGCCCTCAACCGGCATGTCCCCAGCCCCACTCGTGGTTCCTGGGACCTGCTGACCGCGGCGACGGCTCAGCCCCGCGCTGTCCAGGGATACCTGCGATCCCGCTGGGCGCTGCACCGCCGCTTCGACGCACGCGCGTTGCCCCTGCTCGACGTGGCGAACATCCGTCAGCCGCTCAACCTGGTCTATACGTCACGGGCGTTCCAGCCCGCCGTCGAGGACTTCGACCGGTCCTACCGGTTCGTCGGCCCGAGCATCGGTGCCCGGCCGGTCGACCCGTCGTTCCCGGCCGACCGGCTGCGCGATCCGGTGCTGTACGCCTCGCTGGGCACGGTGTTCAACGCCGACCCGCGGTTGCTGCGCGGCCTGGCCACCGCGCTCGCCCCGCTGGGCGGGACCGTGATCGTCTCCACCGGGCAGACCGATCCCGAGGCGCTGGGTCCGTTGCCGGCCAACGTGCTCGCCCGCCGCTCCGTGCCGCAACCGGAGGTGCTGGCCCGCGCGGCGCTGTTCGTCACCCATGGCGGGATGAACAGCGTCAACGAGGCCATGTACGCCGGGGTTCCGCTGTTGGTGGTCCCGCAGGGCGCCGATCAGCCGATGGTGGCCCGACGCGTCGTCGAACTCGGCGCCGGCCTGTCGATCCGCACCCGGGACGTGGCAGAGGACTCGGTGCGCGTCCTCGCCCGGCGCCTGCTGCACGAATCCCGGTTCCGGGCAGCCGCGGGCACCCTTCAGGTCGCGCAGCGCGAGGCGGGGGGATATCGGCGCGCCGCCGACGAACTCGAACGGTACCTGCACACGGCCGGCTCGGTCAGTGAGTCGTCTCCGTCGATCCGGCACAGCGAGGCTGAGTGATGTCACTCGCCGTCGTTGTCCTGCTGCTGTTCGCCGGGGTGTCGGAGGCCGCCGGGCGCATCCTGCCGCTGGTCGCACGGCGACCTGGTATGTCACGGATATTCGTGGCCGGGTTGCTGCTGCCCGCCGGCCTCGTCGAGGGTGTGGTGTTCGCGCTGTGGCCACTGACCGCCTGGGCCACGGCCGAGCTGGTGCTCTCCTCGCCACCGCCGGGCACCGGCGTGGTGTGGACACCAAGCCTCGTCGCCCCGATGGTGCTCGCTGCCGTCCTCGCGTTCCCGTTGCTCGGGCCCCTGCTCCACTTCCTGCTCTTTGTGGGGGTGGGGGCCGGTCTGGTCGGCCCGCTCGCCACGGCGAGCGGGCTGGACTGGTGGAGCGCCGCAGGTTGTGTCGCCGCCGCGGGGACTGTGCTCGGTCTCGCCGTAGAGGCCGTTCGACGTCTTGTCGTGAGGTTCAGCGCGACCGAAGTGCTGGAGTCGATCGCATGAACGACTTCTTGCTCTGGGCCTGCGTGATCGGACCTGTTCTGCTGGCTGAAGCCCTGCTGGCCCGCTACGAGATCCTTGCCTACGGCGCAGGCTGGCGAGCCCCTGCCGACGAGCTCCCGGAAGGCGTTCCCTACGCCCGGGGCGCGGCCCCTGGCAGTCCCCCGGATGCCTACCTGGTGTACCTCGACGGCATCGGCAAACGTCACGTCCGTGACAGCCGGGACGGCGGCCAGCTGGTCAAGGCTCTGATCGCCGGAGCGCCGGAGCTACGAGTGCTGGGACAGGTGCAGCCCTACTCACCACTGGCCGACCCGCTCGCCGACCGGCCGGTGTGGGCGTGGCTGCGCCGACATATCGGGCTGCTGCTGTTCCTGCACAATGTCGTGCAGACCTTCGTCGCCGCCGACCACCGCTACCGCCCCCTGTACAACCGGGCCGTCGGCTCCCAGATCGCCACTCAGCTCCGGCTCGCCGGCTACCGGCCCGACAGCGGTATCCCCGTGGTGCTGCTCAGCTACAGCGGGGGCGCCCAGGTCGCCATCGGCGCGGTCGACGAACTGCACGCCAGGCTGCGCTGCCCGATCCTGCTGATCACGCTCGGTGGGTTCCACAACGGCGCCAACGACCTCACCCATGCCGAGCACTTGTATCAGCTCACCAGCGCGAACGACCGGATCGAGCAGATCGCTACCTGGATCTTCCCCCAACGCTGGAGGCTGTTGCGTCGTAGCGGATGGAACCGCGCCCGCCGCGCCGGGAAGATCAGCGTGCATCGGCTCGACCCGGCCACTCACTTCGGGCCGCGCAGCTACATCAGCCCCACGGCTCAGCTGCCGGATGGCCGCAGTTACCTCGACCGCACCGCCGACACGGTGATCGCGGTGATCCGTGCCCACCACGGTGCGACTGCGGGACTGGGCGACCCGTTGCCATGAGGGGCTCGACGAGCCCATGCCACAGGCTCCGGCCTGATCGGTCGCGACTCGACGTGGTCGGGCGCTCCCACGACGATACCGTCGCCTGGTTCGCTCACGGAGAGGGTATGGGCTACTGAGCCGGGGCTCCGGAGAAGGGAATCTCACGGAGCCGCGGCCGTCGTCCGGGACCGACCAGCGCCAGAACCAAGATCCCCGCAGCCTCGCGCGAACTCTTCGCCGCCAAAGGCTATTCGGGCGCGACGCCGCACGGAATCGACCAACGGGCGCAGGTGGGCCCAGCCCTCGTGCACCACTTCTTCGACAACCGGGACGACCTCTGCCGGGAAACCGTCTCCTCACGCCTCGACATGTCCCCCTCCTCGGCGCGCACGGACACGGGGCGGTGGAGGGGTTCAAGCACTCCGGGGAGAGGACCGCCCGGACGTTCCTCGCTTCGTGGGAGAACGGGTCGAGCCGGCGCCCGCGCCGGTCTCCGTCGTCCGGGCCGGACTGGCCGGTGAGGCGACCGCCCGGACGTTCCGTGACCGGATCGAGGTGGCCTTCGGCCGGGCGTGCGGCGGATCACCCCCGAGGGACCGAGCGGACACCGGTGTTCACGTCGCCGGTGTCCGTGCAACTCGTCGGCCTCGCCGTACTCCGCTACAGACGACAGCAGGTCAGGTGCTGGTCTTCGCCTGGAAAGCGGCAGCACTGTCGACGTCGAGTTCGGCGACCAAGCCACGTAGAACAGGCCCGTACTCCGGGTGGGCGAGCGCGAAGGCCATCTGGGCGACCACGTAGTCGGCCGGATTGCCGGTGTCGTACCAGCGGCCCTGGATGACCTGCCCGTACACCGCGCGGGAGGCGGCGTAGGCGTTGATGGCGTCCGTCAGGTAGACCTCGCCGGTCCTCTGCTCGTACCAGCGGCGGGTCTGCTCGCGCAGTTCGTCGATGATGCCGGGGGTGACGACGTAACCACCGATGGCCGCGTACGACGACGGTGCGGCAGCGGGCTCGGGCTTCTCGACCAGGCCAGTGATGCGCAGTTGGCCGTCCCCGAGGTCTTCCTTGACGATGGGCACCCCGTAGCGCTGGGACTGGACGGGGTCCATCGGCATGAGGGCCAGCACCGGGCAGCCGGTCTGCTCGTAGGCGCGGATCAACTGCTGCGCGCGGGGGATCTCGGCCACGAAGACGTCGTCGGGCCACAGCACCAGCACTGGCTCGTCGCCGAAGGCACGGGCAGCGTTCAGTACAGGGGTGCCGTTACCGTAGGGGCCGTACTGGTCGAGGTACGTGAGGTGGCCTTGGCGGGCCAACTCCGCGACCTCCTCCACCGCGTCCGCGTAGGCCGTCTTGCCGTCCACGCGGAGTTGTTCGACGAGGGCGGGATTGGGACGGAAGTGCTCCTGGATCAGGGACTTGCCGCCCGAGACGACGATGGTGATGTCGGTGATGCCCGAGTCCACCAGCTCGCGGACGGTATGCTCGATGACCGGTTTGTCGCCGACCGGAAGCATCTCCTTCGGTGTCGCCTTCGTCAGAGGCAGCAGCCGGGAGCCAAGCCCTGCGGCGGGAATCACGGCCCTGCGAATCGTCGGGGACATCACGTCTCTCTCCGGTCGAGTGTCATGTGTCGTATCGGCAGGCACGACCTGCCGACGCTACCAACGCCCGCCGCCGAACCTGGGCGGCGCTGGGACAGGCACCTGCGCTGGAAGGTCCCTGCGCACCTGTCATTGACGTGGTTGTGCTCGAAGTAAAGACCGAGTACATGCCGCGTCTGTGACGGACGTCGCGGTCCTCAACGGCGGCGTCGGGACATTGCGTTCGCTCGGAGCCACAGCAGCGTTGCGAGGTCCGACAGAGCCAGACGACCGGCCAGCCGGCGCGATCACCAGACTCCCCCGACTTGCCCCAAGAAGGACCACGAGCAAGACGCGGCGACCTCCTACTGCTCACCGCACCTCGTGTCCGGCCTTGAGATGCCGGACCACGAGGGCGCCCGGGTGCTGCGCGCCGGCACCGTCTCCCGCAGCACACCGGCATCTTCCGAAGCGTGACTGGCGCACCGCTCCCGCCAACACTCAAGATCACGCGCAATCGCCGGACTCCGACAGCCGTCTTGGGACTCATCGCATCGCCGCAGGACAGAACGGCTCGGTAGGCGACTTCAAGGCGATCGCTCCAACCTCGCGGCCCGCGACTCGACTCACAAAACACACCCTGGCCGCAGTCGGATCCGGACCATACGCGGGCCGGACTCCGACAACTCTCCTTACAGTTCAGCGTCTACACAGGTCAGGGACGCCTGCGGCCTGTACCACCAGCAGACCAAGAACCTTCTTGTTTCTTACAGCCCTCAGAAACTTGGGTTCTTCCAGAGCCTCAAGTCGGGTGCCTGGAAGGAGCTTTCCCCTTTCAGGCACCCACGGGACGGGGCCACCATCCATAACCGGTCAGCAACCTTCCGGACCCGTTCACCACAAATCTGCGCCCGTCCCGGACCAGCCACGGACCGGCTGGGGCGCTACGTTGCGGAGCCCTCGGTGGTGCGAAGCATGCGAGGAAGAGCGGACGACGTCGAGTGTCGGGCGTGATCACACGGTAGTGGGCTGCCGGGGAGAGCTCGAGGTCGTTGAGCACCGCGAGGACTGGCTCCCAGCACATCCCTATGGTGTCGCCGTCCGGGATGACGTGGATCCGTCCTTGAACTGACACCTGGAGCGACCACCCGCACCTTGCGGCCGCAGCGCAGCGCAGGGTACTCAACTCCACCGAGCACCCTGCTGACTCGACCACGCTCGCGGCGAGAGTCTCTCGAGAGTCCGGCCGATCGAGCGACAAGTCCTGTCCGGAATACAGCACAATCATGATCCGGCCGACGACCGGGGAACGCGGACCGCGTGCCGATGGTTACCGGTAATGGCCGACGGATGCTGGCACGGAACGGGCTGGGCGGAGCCGGGAGCGGATGCGGGCAGCGGAGATCGTCGGGGTGCACGGGACGGAACGGTCCAGGACCTCGGGGGGAGCAGTCGACTCGGGACCGGGGGAAGGCGCTCGAGCGCGGCATCAAGGAGTTCACGGACCGGCCCGACCGCCCGCCCACGCTCCGCACGCCGCACTGGACTTCCCTGCTCGCCAAGGGCACGGACCGGTTGGGGCCGCAGAACGACCCCTACAGCGCGTCGATGACACCGGCGGAGGAACAGTTCGTAGCGGAGTCCCACAACGCGTGCACAGCCCCACGGGAACTCCCGGGAACTCGCGGGTGGAAGCGGGGAGCCCCCAGGCACGGGAAAGGGCTCCGACCGACCCATAAGACCAGGTCAGAGCTCTGCCGGCAGACGAGCCGGGCTGTACGCCCTGGACAGCGCCGTACGAGAGGGTGTCGGGCGGGTGGGAAACATCATGCCCGGACCATGAGACAGCGGTTGCCAGGTGTTCAACGACCGCTGAACCAGAAGCGGAAGCGGTGAACCCGACGCGCCGTCCACGGCGTGTAGGTGCCGAACGACGGCTCCAGGGACATCGGGCCGGCGTGGTGATCAGACGTTTGGAAGACGCGAGGAAAGCGAGTACCGCCGGGATGCACAACGAGGAGGCTGCCCAGGTGCCGCCTGGCCAGGAACAAAAGGTCGTGGGTCGATACCGGCTGTTGTCCCTCCTTGGCGAGGGTGGCATGGGGACGGTGTGGCGGGCGTGGGACGAGACGCTGCAACGCGAGGTCGCCGTCAAGGAGGTACGGGCACCGGCCGGGGCGGCAGCCGCGGAAACCGCCCAGCTCTACAGACGACTTGAGCGCGAGGCGTGGGCCGCCGCCCGGATCGTCAGCCCCAACGTGGTGACGGTCCACGACGTCGCCAACGCCGACGGCCGCCCGTGGATCGTCATGGAACTCGTCCGCGGCCGCTCGCTGGAGGAACTGCTGCGCTCCGAAGGGCCGTTGACCCCGCGACGGGCCGCGCAGATCGGCGGCGAGGTGCTGTCCGCCCTGCGCGCGGCGCACGAGGCGGGAGTCCTGCACCGGGATGTGAAGCCCGCGAACGTGCTCCTCTCCAAGGACGGCGGCAGGGTGGTCCTCACCGACTTCGGCATCGCCACGCTCGAAGGCGACGCCTCCCTGACCGTGGCCGGGCAGGTGGTGGGTTCTCCCGAGTATCTGGCGCCCGAGCGCGTGCTCGGCCGTACGCCGGGCCCGGCCTCCGACCTCTGGTCGCTCGGGGCCCTGCTGTACGTGGCCGTGGAGGGCGTACCTCCTTTCCGGCGGGACACCGCGCTCAGCACCCTTCGCGCAGTCGTGGACGAGCGGTTTCCGCCGCCTCGCCGCGCGGGGCCGCTGTCCACGGTGATCGCCGAACTCCTGCGCAAGGAGCCCACCGAGCGCCTCACCGCCGAACTCGCGCAGGAGCGCCTTCGGTTGATCGCCGCGGGGAGTGCCGCTCCCCCGCAGGCTCATCCCTCCACCGTCAAGGTGCCCACGATCGGCACTCCTCCGGCCCCTCCGCCGTCGGCGGCCTCGTCCGGGGTTCCTACGGCCCTGCCGACCCAGACCTCCTACGTGGCATCGCCGGTCTTCGCGTCCGTTTCCGGGCCGAACCCCGCGGCCTCCGGTCCCCCGCGCCGCACCAAGCGCGGAGTCGTCGCCGCCGTGACCTCCGGGTGCGCCTTGCTGATCGGCGCCGGACTGACATACGCATCGGTCGGCCACGACCATGAGCCGTCGACGTCGAACCAGGCGGCGACGTCGAGCACCCGGGCAGCAGAGGCCCCGGCAGCGGAAGCAGCGCACGTGACCGTGACCGTCACGGGTGGGAACACCACCTACGTCGGCCCGTGTGCCCCTCCGGCCGGACAAGCCCCCACCTTCACCGCCACGTTCACGGTGGACCGGACACCGGCCCAGGTCACCTACCGGTGGGTGACGGCAGACGGTTCGGTGGTCGACCGGGAGTGGCGCGCCCTCGACTTCGCCCGCGGCGGCGAACCGACCAAGCGGGAGGCCATACGACTGACCTCTTACACGCAGGTCGGTACCTTCGCCAGTGAGATCGGAGTGCAGATCAGAGGCGCGGACGGGACCACCTCCAACAAGGTTCCCTTCTCGGTGACTTGCCGCGCGACAGCGAACAGCACGACGAGCCGGAGCTCCGCTCGCTCACTTTCCCGTCACTGATTCGGCACTGCCCCCTGCCTACTCTCGCCGCTCCAAGACCGAGAAGCCGACGGTTCCTTGGCCAGCCTGTCCCCCCGCCCATGCTGGCCAGGCCGTCGGTGCGAACAGAGCAGGACTCCCACATCATGACGTTGCTTGCGGGCATCGATGAAAGTGCGCCCTCGTCCACCTCGGACAGGGTGCACGAGTTGGTGGAACAACATCGCCCTGCGTTACTGGCGTACACGCGGCGGTCCCTGACGGATCAACACCTCGCCGAGGACATCGTCCAGGAGACGTTCATCAGGGCGTGGCGTCACGCCGACCGGCTGCACCACCACGAGGGGTCGGTACGCGGGTGGCTGCTGAAGGTGGCCAGGAACCTCATCGTCGACCGCATGCGCAGTGCCTACGCGCGGCACGAGACGGTGACCAGTCACACCTACGACACCACGCTGCCGGACCACACCGACGGGGTCCTGACCTCCCTTGAGGTGGTCTCCCTGCTGCGCTCTCTGTCCAGGGAGCACCGGGAAGTGGTGACGCTCGTGTACCTCTGCGGTCGGACGCTGAACGAGGCGTCGCTCATACTCGGCATACCGTCGGGAACGGTGAAGTCGCGCCATTTCTACGCTATGCGGGGGCTGCGCAAACAGTATTCTGCACGCCTCTGATCGGGCACACGGAACCTGGTTGAACTCTGCGGGACGCCCTTGTCGTGTAGAAGGCGGAGCAGCCGAGCGCAAAGAGGCCGCTCCGCCTTCACCCCGTCTCCGACTCAGAGGAAATCGATGACGTACTACTTCGATGTCCTGAAGCGCTACGGCGTCTTCAAAGGGCGGGCTCGGCGTGCCGAGTTCTGGCTCTTCAACCTGTTCGACCAAATCGCGGTGCTCGCCCTCAGCGGGGCCGGATACCTCGCGGGAACCGAATACATCGCACTCGCCTACGGCATTCTCACCTTCCTGCCGAGTCTGGCGGTGACCGTGCGCCGACTGCACGACACCGACCGTCGGGGCTGGTGGCTTTTCATCGGGCTGATACCGGTGGTCGGCTTCATCGTCCTGCTGGTCTTCCTGGTACATGACGGCAACGCGGGCAGTAATCGCTTCGGGCTGAGTCCGAAAGGCAGGCTGCTTCAGGTCCACCCGCAGCCGGTGGCGTGACACGTTCTCATCAATTCCATGCGTCAAACTCTCTCAGGAGTTCTCATGTCGAGTTCGCGTTCACGCGTCCTCCCACTCGCCTCCGCCGTACTGGCGGGGATGTTTTTCCTGTCGGCCTGCAACGGTGACGACGAAGCCGCACAGGCCGCAGCGGAAGCCACCAGCGCGCTCGAATTGCAGCAGGGCACCGCGCAGGAGAACGGTGCCAATATGAGTACCGGAGACCTTTCCGTCGCTGCCGCGCCCGCTGTCGCTGCCGTCGCTCCGAAACCGGTGCTCCGTAAGTGGGTGCAATTGAGCGCGAGTTCCGCGGGTGACCTCGATCCGGTGGTCATCAACGGAAAACAATTCACCCTGTACCGGTTCGACAAGGATTCCAGCAATCCCTCGCGTTCCAACTGCGCCGGTGACTGCGCGACCACTTGGCCGCCGTATCTGGTGGCGCGTGACGGCAGGGTCTTCATCGACGGAATCGACAAGTCGAAGATCGGCTTCATCGAGCGGGACGGCGGTTTCCAGGTCACGGTCGGCGGCTGGCCCGTCTATCTCTTCAGCAAGGACACCGCTCCTGGTGACACCAAGGGGCAGGGTGTCGGCGGTGTGTGGTTCGGCGTCACCCCGGACGGCGGCAAGGCACAGGGCGGCGGCTCTTCCGCGGGGGGAACGGCGGCCCAGCCCTCGCAGCAGGCGTCGCCCACGTCCGATCCCGCGGACAACGTGACCGTCTTCGCGAAGACGAACTTCCTCGACGCGTCGCAGGGTGTCTCGGGACCGGGCTGCCAGAACGTGCGGTTCGACGGCTCGCTCCAGACCGGCGGAGGCTTCGTCAAGGTCTGGGACGGTCCGGACTGCACCGGCAACTCCAAGTTCGTCGAGGGCGACGTCCCGGACCTCCTGGGCGACACCGGCTTCCAGAACGTCCAGTCGGTGCGCTTCTTCAACTGAGGCCGAGGCCGCCGACTGCGTGGCCGGCTTCCCCGGCATCCACCGAACGACCCCGGCGCGGCAGTGTCCTTCTCCTGCCGCGCCGGGGTCGTTCCCGTGTTCTCAGCCGTGTCGAGGGACGTCAGCCACTCGGCACGTCAGCCGTTCGGATTGAGCGGCACTTCCTGGGGCTTGGCCTTGGCGAGGTGCTCCTGGAACGAGCCGTCCCGCAGGTCCAGTTTCGCCTCTCCGAAATCGGCGTTCACCAGCTTGTCCCGCAGCTCCGTTCTCGGGAAGCCGTTCCAGTCGACGAGCGGCGGATGGAACCACGCGCCCGAGGCGTTCTGGACCTGCTGGTCGCTGCCGTCGGCCACGCGCAGGACGTGGGTCAGAAATCCGTCCTTGTGATACACGATCTTCGGGTGAGTGTTTTCGAACTGCACCTCACTGCGAGGGAAAGTATGGTAATCGCCGTGCGCGGTCACCGACACGAATTCCACTTGATTCGTGCTCTGATTGATCCACGAAATGGCATGCTCCCAGTCGTTCGTGTGGCCAGTGCCCGTACTGGGTCGGTTGTTGATCTCGGTACCTGGATTTCCGATGGGTGGCTGTGACTCATCTTTCCTGAAATAGGTGCCGTACATGACGGCACACCACCCGTTGTTGCAGATCGACCTGGCGTAGAGCTGAGTACGCTCGAGATCTGCCGGCTCCCGGCAGCCCTCGGTGATGTCTCCGGTGAGCGGCAGTCCCGGATTGATCTCGCCCAGCTGCGTGATGGCCGCGGCCGGGTAGCAGCTGTCCTGGTCGAAGTCGTAGGCGGGAGCGAAGGAACTCTCGAGTCCGCCCGCGTTCTGCGGGAGTCCCTGGAAGAATATGTTCTGCAGCGAGTCCGTGAACTCGTCACGATTCTTGATACCCTTCTTCCCCTGCTGGGACTTCTGAGAAGCCCCCTTCGAGGGAGAAGCGTGACTGTCCGTTCCGGACGAATTACTCGCGCAGGCGGCGAGCGCGAGGACCGGACTTAAGGCGGCTATCGCAAGAAGCCGCGGAAAGCGTCGTGTACGCACGGACTGCCCTTCTTTCACTGTGAGCCCGCTGTTTGCGAGCCTGGCAGTTAATACACGACGCCCAGACCCGGTTCGGGTCACCCCTCCATGGCAGCAGGAGCGAGAGCCGACCGAGGAATTCTTGAAGAAACTACGCCGGGTCTCCAGATCGAGCCAGCCGTCCCCCACCCGCTTGAGCGGCAGCCCCTGCGACCGGACGAGGTGCGGGACGAGCGCGGGCTCCAGGTAGCCCAGCAGCGCACGGCTGAGCAGGACGCCGTCGCAATCGGGGGCTATCGGACGGAGGTTGGCGACGACCCACTCCTGGTCCAGCCGACCGGTCGCGGACCGGCAGCGCTCCTTCGGGGGTGGCTCGGCGGCCGGTTGCGGTTCGTGCTCGTCCGCGTAACGGCGGACGAGGGCCACGCCGAACGCGCGCAGCCATCAAGCGCCGGCTCGGCATCGGGGGGCGCGGAGAGGAGGCAGGTGGCCCGAAACCCGTCCCCTGGATGGGCCGGCGACATGGCGGGCTCACTCCCTCGTTCTTTCCTGAAACCGCTCGGAGGGGCCAAAAGGTTCGCGATCACGACTCGCGCCGCCCTGGTCGGAGGGAGTGATCAGCCAGGCGACCAGAGTGCGCCAGCGGTCGGGCTCGTCGGTGTCGCGTGGACCGACGAGATACGTCTCCTCCACGAGATCCCGGGCACGCAGGCCGTGTTGGGCGGTGAAGGAGCCGATGGCGGCGTAGGTGAGGTCGAGGTCGTCGTGCGGTCCGCGGTGGGTGGCGACGGCGACGGTCCGCCGGGGCAGCCTCAACTCCCTTACGGTTTCCGGTGCCTCCGCGGGCAGTGGTGCTTCGGCGGGGAGGTGGACCGTGGCTCGGCCGTGGCCCTCGGTGAAGAGCGTGTGCTGGTAGCGGCCGCCCGGCGGGAGCACCGGGCGGCCGACGGCGGCCGCGTCCAGGTCGCGCATCGCGGAGTCGTACCAGCTCAGCCCCGCCCCGGGCGGGACGTCGAGGGTCACGGCGAACACGCTTTGTGCCGGGAGGACTTCGAGGCTCACGGCTCGCTCGGCCCGCGGGTCGAGGATCTCCCGGAGCGCCTCGACCGCCCGCTGGGTACGGCCGAGCCGGTCTTCGAGCCGACGCAGGTGGGCGACGACGATCTGCTGCGCCGTACTGTGCCCCTCCTCGTTCCTGCCGATGGCCCCTGCCTCCAGGAAGCGCCTGAGGTCCGCCAGCGGAAGGTCGAGTTCACGGAACCGCTTGATGGTCAGCGCGGATCGGACCTGCGCGGGCGTGTAGTAGCGGTGGTTCGTGGCGGGGTCGACCTCGGCGGGGACGAGAATCCCCTGCTCGTGGTACCGGCGCAGGGTGCGGATGCTCAGATGCGTGATCCGAGAGAACTCCCCGATCGTCAGCCGTGCTCCCACGCGGTCCTCCTCATCGTTCAGGCTATGCCGCCTGCGGCGGTCGCGTCGTCGTGTACGCCGACATCGTCGTCGAAGAGCGCGCGATGAGGACGGCGGCTCACAGCGTGCGGACGGTCCCGCCGTCGACGACGTACTCGGCGGCGGTGACCGCACCGGCCCGGTCCGAGACCAGGAAGCCGATCACCTCGGCCACCTCCTCCGGCTCGGCGGGCCGCCCGAGCGGGATGCCGCCGAGCACCCGCATCAGGTCCTCCAGGGCGGTCTCGCGGGAGACGCCGCCCTCGCGCATCCGGCGGGCGAGGAGGTGCTCGGCGCCGTCGGTGCGGATGAAGCCGGGCGCGACGGAGTTGACGCGGACCCCTGCCGGAGCGACCTCGTTGGCAAGTCCCTTGCTGTAGGCGGCCAGTGCGCTCTTCGCCGCGGCGTACGCGAGCGTCGAGTCGTGCAGGGGCATACGGCGCTGGATCGACGTCACGTGCACGACCGCACCCGACCCGCGGGCCACCATGCCCGGGACCAGCTGCCGGTCGAGCCGGACCGCCGGGAAGAGGTTGAACGCCAGTTCCCGCGACCAGAGTTGGTCGTCGAGCGCCGCGTGTCCACCGGCCGGGGAGCGGGAGCCGCCCACGACATGCACCAGAATGTCTGGTACGCCGACAAGCTCGGTCACCGCGGCGGCCGCGGCCGCGACGCCCGCGGGGATGCTCAGATCGGCCCGTACGAAGAGGGAGTCGGGTCTGTCCTGGGCCGTACGGGCGACGGTGAGCACCCGTGCCCCGGCTTCCCGGAGCCGGTGTGCTGTCGCCAGCCCAAGTCCCTTGCTGCCGCCCGCCACCACGGCGACCCGTCCGTCGAGATCATCGCTGTTCATGCTCCGACCCTGACCCCTCTCCCAGGGAGAGGTTCAAGTCGGCCCTCACGTTTCAAGCGATCGTCTGCTTGGCCTGATCTCACGTGACACGCGCGGCACTTGCTCCATCTCACCATCGATACCGACCTGGAAGAACCGACATGACGTCGCTCGGTGGGAAGACGATCGTCAGACCACGACGGCGGTGGCGAGCCTCGCCGTCGCCGCCGCGCCGACGCAGGCGGCCGCATCCGCGCCGGAAGTGCGCAGACCCACGCGGCACTGAGCGCCGCCCAGTCGGCGAAGCATCTCGGCGCTGCTCCGGACCGGCCGGAGCACCGAGGCCAAACGGCTGCTCCCGGCGGAGCGGGAATACCCGGTGTCGACATGACGCCCGGGGTGGGGATCCGGGACGCTAACGGCGCCCCCGCCGGACGATTCCGCCGCAGATCGCGAAAGCGAGAATCACAGAGGATACGTAGGTGGGGTCCTTGGCATTGCCGGTGGAGACCAGACAGAAGAGCGAGAACAGGCAGAACGCGATACCCAGATACCCGAAGACGACCAATCCTTTCGACGAAACCCCGCCATCTCGCTGTGCGGACATACCCTCACCCCTCATGAATGCGTGGCGCCGCGCGGTCGCGACATCTCGTACCGAATAACGCGACGCCTCGCACCAATTGATACGAGGACGAGCAACTCGCGGGTTCACCGTCGGCCGCGGACGACGCCTCGCATCGGCGCGGTGCTGGTCTCCGCCTCCCCCGGGCGATTCACGTTCCTCACCGTCTCGCTCAGCCGTTCTCCGTCGACTGAGCGAGACAGGCTGTGCCCTTTCCGTGCGCGCTTCAGCGCGCCACTCACGTGGGCAGGTTCAGCGCGCGGCGAGGAAGAGGTAGTCCGCGGTGTACGCCACGCGTGCCTCGGGCTTCTCAGCCGGGTCGCATGTGCCCGCGGGGGCCACGCCGCCGTGCGTGTTGAGCCGTAGGACGACGTTCGTCCTGGCGAGAAGCCCCTCGTCCTTGCCGGTCTGGTTCGCCTTCAGGATCAGTTGGGGGACGTTCCCCTCGCCGTTGTCGAACTTGTTGACCACCGAGCCGGTGACCGAGGAGCCGTCCTTGGCGATCCACTGCGGCGGTCCTGCCGGTCCGGCCTTGGCGAACGAGTGCTGGATACCGCCCTGGAGGGTGGCGTCGACGTTGTCCTGGGTGAACGCGTACGAACCGTCGGCCTGCTTGGTGCAGGCGTAGACCTGCGCTCCCTTGACGACACCGCTCACGGACGAGTTCCTGATGGTGTTCGGCAGATCGATGCCGCTGGGCAGCGTGAGCGCCTGGCCGCGGACCGCGCCACCGGGGAACTCGGCGGTGTGCAGATTGAAGTAGAACCGCTC
The DNA here is from genome assembly GCF_045162565.1 of Streptomyces sp. NBC_00986. Lineage (NCBI taxonomy): Bacteria > Bacillati > Actinomycetota > Actinomycetes > Kitasatosporales > Streptomycetaceae > Streptomyces > Streptomyces sp. NBC_00986. The sequence continues at coordinate 11,448,279 of NZ_CP108733.1, read as the reverse complement.
GGGGTGGACGGTGATGTCCTTCAGCAGGCCGGAGTCGGCCACGTTCACCGTGCCGTAGACGTGACGGCTGCCGTCCTTGAGCGTCTTCATGAAGAAGGGGATCTTCACATCGCCGTTGCTGCCCTGCTCGCCCTCGTGAAGGTGTGCCATGGTCGGGGTGCCCGTGCCCGTCCAGGTGAACGCGAAGGACACGGCGTGTCCCTGGATCCGCATGAGGGCCACCGCACTGCCGTCCTTGTCACCCACCGCGGGCTTGCCCTCGACAGGCACCTCGTTGCTCCCGGTGAGGACCGAGGCCAGGAACACCGCGCCCGCGGCGTCCTTGGCATAAGCGCCGATGCCGGTCACGGCGGCGCCGCTCCGTGGCGAACCGGCCGAGCTGTCCGCGCTGTTGGACGCCTGCGCCGGTCCGTCGAGGGCCGTGCCGCTGTCGTTCTGCCCCTTGCAAGCCGTCAGCAGCACGGCTCCTGTCATCACGGAAATGGCGAGGATCCCGAATCGCTCGTGCAGCATGTGTGTGCCTCCTGATGGCTGGGCCGCGGAATCTCCGTGACCGTCACGCCGACAACACGGCACACGCATGCGCCATCTTTCACCCCGTGACACCTCTGCGACATTTCCATGACAGCGGACAGGCACTGGGCACTATGTCGCTGACATTTCTTGTCGTTCCCGGACGTGCCCGAGCGTCAGGCCGGCACGATCACACGTAGCGGGAGGACGGGGAGGGACACCCACCCGTCGCTGTCGGCCTGCCACTGTCAGTGCGCGACCGGTGTCCGCCGCCCGGGAACGGATCCTGCGGCGCGCGGCTTCGAGGGGGATCTCCGTCCTTTTCCTTAGCATCACCAGGGGAACGGTGGCGAAATGCCGTAGGTCCGGATCATGGGCCTCGCCGGACCCGAGGGCGACGACGCCGACGTAGAACCGCCCCTCGCCGCACGTCCTCGGCGACGCCGCCACTGCCGGGGACCTGGATCCGGATGTCGACCAGCGGATGGCAGCGCCGGAAGGCACCCACGAGGCGAGGCAGGTCAAGCGCAGCCTCGGGTCATCGTGCCGATCCGCAGGTCATCGCCGTATCGGCGCGGTTCGGGGCCGCGCATGAGGCTGACGGCAGGTCGGCCGCTGCGCGACCCGGGAAACGTGTCCCCTGGGGTGGTCGTCGTGCGGCTCACCGGAACGCGTCGAGCAAGGTCGCTCACACCACGAAGCGGTCCACGACCCGCCCCCGGCCCGTTCCGCCGCCGCGACGACCGCCTTGGCCTCCGGCAGGAACACCGCCCCCGCCGCGGAGGGCCGGGAGGCTGCGCGGGTGAAGCTCAACTCCCCCGCGACGGTGACGGAATATCTCAGTGACCGTGATCCCGCCCCCTAATTATCGTTGGAATCGATAATACCTTTCAATACATTTCGTTGGACTCGATAGGACGTTCGTATCACTATCGACAGCGACAGGAGAGCCGGCCGCCACGAAAGCGTCGTTTCCGGCCTGCCGCTTCGAACGTGTCACTACGAATGGAAATGTCATGACGAATCAGATTCCTGTCGCCGCCGGAACGGCCGGCATCGGCCGCGAACTCGCCGCGACCCACGCGAGCCGCGAGGCCTTCGTGGTCATCGCCGGACGCGACAGCGCGGGCGGAGAAGGTGGCAGAACACGATCGCGGACCACGATATCGCGGGGGCAACGGAGTTGGCCGTGTCGAAGCTGGTCGGCTGCACAACCGTCGTCCACACTCTGCGGTCGCGCACCTCCCCCACCGGCCCGGTGCGGTTGTCCGGTGGCCTGGCCTCAACGCCATCCATTCCGGTGTCGGCGGCGACAGCCCCTGCTGGGCGGCAACGAACCGGTGTCGGACGCCGCCCGCGAGCGCACCCGACCGGAGTTTCGCCCACCATGCGGGACATGGCCGACGGCTCCGTCCTCCTGGTGGAGAACCCCTCGGCGAACGGCGTCAGCCTCAACGGCGGCCTCGCATGAGCGGCGCCCTGCCCTGTGAGGCCGTGGCAGGCGTCGGTCGCCTCAGCCGCCTCATGGTGGCACGCCCGCGCAGGGCGGGGCACAGCGTGACGGTCACCACCCGGACCCGCGAGCGGGCCCTGAACGTCGCGGCGGAGACGGGCGCACAGGCCGTCAACTCCCCCAGAGAGGCCACTGCTTCGGCCGGCATCGTGATCGTCTCGCTCTCCGACGGCCGGACCGTGCGGAAGTTGTACGAGGGATCCGACGGCCTCCTCGACACCCCGGTGCCGGGCTCGGTGGAACCGGCCACCCACGGTGAACTCACCGTGTTGGCAGGCGGATCCGAGGAAGCACTCGACCGGGTGCGCCCGGTGATCGGCGTACTGGCCACCCGGTTCCTCCACTTCGGCGACTCGGACAAAGGCAGCGGCATGAAGCGGCGTCTCCCGGACGGACGCCTAGGACAACCGGACCGACTTCGGGCGAGCAGAACGGTTCGGTGCCGGCTGAGTTCCTTTGTGACACCAGCTGGCCGAGAGGGCACACGTGCCTCGCACGAGGAGAACGGACCCTCCTCGTCCCCGTCATGATGCCGTCCGTCGTGCGGCGTCCCGGACGCCCCGTCCCCATCAACCCTGAGGAGACAAGGAAGTGGACCAGGACCCGACGCCCACCGCGGAGCGGAACCCGCTTCGTCTCTCGGTCCTCGGGCCGCTACGAGCCTGGTACCAGGACAGAGAGCTGCACCTGGGACCGCCCAAGCAACAGAGCGTGCTGGCCATGCTGCTGGCCCAGGCAGGCCACCCGGTACCGGTGCACCAGATCGTCGACGCCTTGTGGGGCGACGACCCGCCGTCGCGCGCGATCAACGTCGTACACCGTCATGTGGGGGCTCTACGACGGCTCCTGGAACCGGAGTTGACGCAGCGGAGCGAGGCGCGGGTACTGGTCCGGGCCGCCGGGGGCTACCGACTGAACCTCAGTGACGCGGAGTTGGACCTCCTCCAGTTCCGCGAGCACCGCGACGCAGGCCGGAAGGCGGCCGAGGACGGCCGACAGGACGCGGCAGCCTTCCATCTCGTCAAGGCGCTCTCCCTGTGGCGCGGCCCCGTCGTCGCCGGTCTGCCCCACGAGGTCCGCTCGCACACCGTGTTCGCCGGGATCGACGCGGAGTACTTCCAGGCCGCTCAGGCCGCCGCGGAGGCCGCGCTGGCCACCGGACACACCGGACACACCGGGACGGTGCTGCCGCTGCTCAGACCGGCCGCGAAGGGGGATCCCCTCAACGAGGCCCTGCAAGCCTGCTTCATCCGGGTCCTGGCCGCGGAGGGGCAGTCGGCCCAGGCCGTGGAGCACTACCGACGCGTGCGCTCGCAGCTGGTCGACGAGCTGGGCGTCGACCCCGGTCCCGAACTCCGCGCCGCACAAGCCCAGGTGCTGCGCGGTACGGCCCCCGCCGCCAAGGGCAATCCGTCCCACGCCAAGGCCTCCGCCGCTCCCCCTGGTGACCTTCCCCGCGTGCCCGCACCAGCCCAACTGCCCGCGAGTCTCCCGGTGTTCACCGGGCGACAGGCCGAGATCGAGCTTTTGGACTCCTTCCTGCCGACGGACACGAGCCCGAGGGGCGTCATCGGCGCGATCGGGGGCGCGCCGGGCGTGGGGAAGACCACGCTCGCCCTGCACTGGGCGCATCGCACCGCCCACCGCTTCCCCGACGGCCAGTTGTACGTCAACCTGCGCGGCTACGACCCCGAGGGCGACCCCCTCACCCCCTCCACGGCGGTCCGCTACTTCCTGGAGTCGCTCGGCGTCCCCGACAAACGGATCCCTTCCCTCCTTGACGGCCAAATCGCTTTGTACCGCAGCCTTTTGGCCCGGCGCCGCTGTCTGATCCTTCTCGACAACGCGCGGGACGCCAACCAGGTACGTCCGCTGCTGCCGGGCAATCCGGCCTGTCTCACCATCATCACCAGCCGCCAGCAGCTGACCGGACTCGCCGTCTCCTCAGGTGCGCGGCTGCTCGACCTGGACGTCCTCACCCTTCCCGAAGCCCTCGAATACCTCGCGAGGAGACTCGGGACGGCACGGGTCGAACGGGAACGCGAGGCGGCGACCGCCATGGCCGGGCACTGCGGCCGACTGCCCCTGGCCCTCGCCATCGTCTGCGCCCGCGCGGAGATCCGCCCGGCCGCTCCACTCGCCGAGATCGCGGCGGAGCTGGAGGAAGGGCGCGACGGGCTCCACGCCTTCTCGATCAGCGGCGCGAGCGATCCCGTCACCGACACACGGTCGGTCTTCTCGTGGTCGTACCGTGCTCTCAGCGAGCGGGCGGCCGAGGCGTTCCGCCGTTTGTGGCTGATCCCGTCGCACGAGGTCTCCCTTGAGGCCGCGGCGAGCATGACCGGCCTGCCGGTGCGCGTCATGCGCCGGGTGATGTCCGAACTGCACCGCGCCAGCCTGTGCACCCCGGAGAGGTCCGGCCTCTACAGCACCCACTCGATGCTGCGGCTCTTCAGCAGGGAGGCGTCCCGGGCCGAGGACTCCCGGCACCTCGTCGAGGAGGCCCGGCAGCGGCTCTACGACCACTACTTACACACGGCGCACAACGCCTCGACCGCCATCAACACCCACCGCGAACAACCCGTGTTGCCGCTCCCCGCGCCGGGCGCCCAGGCCATCTCGTTCGCGAGCACCGCGGAGGCGGCCGAGTGGCTGCACCACGAGATGCCCAATCTGCAGGCCATCGTCACCCATCACACGGACTACGGCGCCGGTGCGCAGATCTGGCGACTCGCGGCCGTTCTCGAACTGTTCCTCGATCGCAGCGGACGGCGCCAGGAGCAGATCGAGACGCAGCGCGCGGCCCTGCTCGCGGCTCAGCGGGTGGGTGACATCGCTGGACAGGCGTGGATGCGCCGGTCGTTGGGCTTCGCCCTCGGTCGTTCGGAGCCGGACGACGAGGCCGAGGAGCACCTCCATACGGCGCTGGCGATGTTCTCCGAGATCGGCGACCTCCCCGAAGAGGCGCTGGCCCGGCGCTACTTGGCCTTCCTCGCCAATGTCAGAAAGGCCCACAGGGGCGCCCTCGTGCACTACAAGGCGGCAACAGCCCTTTACGAGAAGGCCGGTCACACGGTCGGGACGGCCTCCGTCTCCAACGAGGTCGGCTGGACCCGCATTCTCCTGGGCGACTTCGAGGGCGCGGTCCGGGACTGCCGTCATGCGATCGCGCTCGCCCAGGCAGCCGGCAACCGCAATGTCGAGGCAGCGTCCTGGGACAGCCTGGGCGTGGCCCACCATCGCCTCGGCGACAACGCCGCATCCCTGCGGGCACTCGACCGCGCCCTGGCCGCCTATCGCCGGCTGAACGACGTCTACCTGATCGCGGACACACTCGTTCACATCGGCGACGTACACGCGACGGAGTCCAGCGAGGACGCCCGCGTGGCGTGGAGCGAGGCGCTCGACATCCTGGGCACCATCGGGCACCCCGAGAGCGATCTGATCCGCGAGCGGCTCGCCGTGCTCGACTCCTCATCACCGCATGCGTGACGAGAGCGTGCCCCGCTGCCGGAATCCGCAGGTCGTCGTCGCGTCGGCGCGGTTCGGGGCCGTGCATGGTGCTGACGGCAGGTCAGCCGCCGCGCGACCCGGGAGCCGTGTCCCAGGGAGTGGTCGACGCGCGGTCTGCCCGAACCCGTCAAGCAAGGTCGCTCACATCACGAAGCGGGAGACGCCCCCGCCTCCCGGTCCACTCCCCCGAAAGGGCCACTACTTCGTGCAGACCTTCGCCAGTTCTCCCGCGGAGTCCCTGACCGGAGCGAGGTCCGTCCGAGGGGTCGAGCGCCGCGTTCCGTAACGCCTGCTGAAGATCGGTGACGTCGTCCGCGGCGACGGTGTCGGCGGTGGGCACACGGACCCCAGCGCTCGGTGGCCCACACCGCCTGGACCGGCGTTCTCCCACCTCTTGATCGTGCCGTCATCACCGTCCTACAGGTGCCGCGACACCACCCTGTCCTCCGACCACCCGGTCTTGCGCCCCTCGCTCCCCGGCGCCGGTGTGCGCGGGTCGATCACCTCGTGGTGGCCCGTCCTGCTCTGACGAGTCGGACAGCCGATCCAGACTCCGGCGGGCGTAGTCCGGCCCCACTGGTGTCCTCAAGCCCAACGAGGTCGACCTCGTGCGGCCTGGTGCTCATCACCGCCGGTCAGGGCGGTTGCCGCTCCGACGACATCGAAGGCCCCCACCTCTACGGGATCGGCGGCATGTACTACCGGTTCTCCGGCGAGGGGGCACCAGGCAGGGCCTCACACGGGCCTGCGCCCGCAGTGCTTCGCCCTGAGAACCCCGCGAGCACGCCCTCCACACACAACCCCGTGCCTTCACACCGGCACGCTGTTGTGCACCCCGTCCGGCGGACCGGCCACGCCGAACTCGTCCAGACCGCCGACGACTCCCGGTGGGCGCTCTTCCTGCAACCCCCAGGTCATCGGTTCGGCAGGGGGGAACAGTCATGCCGGGCCCGGAGGCCGGCGCCCCTCTTGCAGGACCGCGGAAAACATAACGGGGGGACGAGCCTGGACAACTCTTCGTCACCCGTGCCAGGGTCACAGAATGACCGCCACCCGAAAGGCTCATGCCGCGTAAACGGCCCAGCGTGCTACGCGCCCAGAAGTCGGTGCCTCGTCAGCTGTACAGGGGAGCCGGTCCCTGGTGGGACGAAAGCCTTCCTGTGCCCTGGCCGTCCCGTATCTATCGGCTGTCAGGTCGGACCGTTTCCGCCATTCACAGAGCCGAGTCCTGCTGTCCAGACGATCAGGGCCTCTGGCCCGGTGCCACACGAGCGGCGCTGCGCTACTACCGGACATTCCTGGCCCGTCCGGGCCGTTATCTGTACCTGCGCAGATCCCGCTGCCCCTGTGATGGATGTGAACTGCAGGAGGACGTGGCTCTGGCCCGGGATCTCCTTGAACTGGTCCTGGCGAGGCTACCTCCCCGTGCACGCGACGAACTGGCAGTCCTGGTGGCCGAGTTGGACGAGGAACTCTGGCGCAGGACCCTGCCCGATCCTTTCGCGTATCGGCAACCACGGCGGAGAGGGGAGTGGTGGCACTGGAGAATCTACGACGAGACCAGTCACCTCTGAAGGAGCCACAGCCCGCCGTCGAGTCGAGGATGTCGGCGCACGTCTCGTAGGCCAGGCCCCTGCTGACGCACCGGGTGTCCGTCAGCAGCCTGCCCCCGACAGCTGTCGGCGACTGTGTCTGGAGGGTGCGCAGCAGGGAGTCGTAGGGGGTGTAGATGGCGTTGCAGGTGGTGCCGTCGGCCTTGAGCGTGGACGTGGACGTCCACCACGGGGCGTCGTTGGAGACGGATCGGTACCGGCGTGATCGACATGCGCTACGAGAACCCGTTGTACATGGCCGAGGACGCCGGTGCCTCACCAAGATCCGGACCAGGAGCGGGCCAACTTCGCCTCCCGTCAGGCAATTTCGCCTATCTCTGCGGTTCAGGGGCGGTTGGGCTCGTGTACCACCAGCAGACCAAGAACCTGCTGGAAACTCCGCTCGCATAGCTGAGCGCAACCGCCTGGCATCACGAAATCCTCAGCGGCGCTCCACAACCGAGCTACACATCAGACCACCTGGCCTGCGACACAACGCGCCTGACGCACCATCAGAACAAGCGTCATGTCAGCGTCACGATATCGCCCGTAACGCCCACACTGCACATAACGCGCACACGCAAAACCGCAGAGCAGGACGGGTCTCCAGCTCGATGCCCCAGGCCCGCGCCTGGGTCTTGAGGGGGGAAGGACTCGCTGAACCGGTCTCCTGACCGGTTGCGTACGGTCGCCTGCCATTTGCCGGACTGCAATTTGCGCAGGTACGCGGTACTACTCCTTCGTTCGGAATGGGTGAGGGCCGGACGGGTGGAGAGAAATCACAGGCGGGTGCGCGGGGAAGCAACCAGCCTTTTGGCGATGAACTCCTCCAGCCCAGTAGCGGGGACACGGACGCGGGAGCGTTCCGTCCCGGTGCGCAGATCGACGACGGGAAGGTCTCCGGCGGCGATGAAACGGTAGACGGTGCGGCGGTCGACGTCCAGGGCGGCGGCGACAGCGGGGATGGACAGCAAACGGGCAGGCATGCGCGAGTCCTCGGGAACAGGGTGGGACAGGCCAGGCCGACGCATCGATTCAGCCGGCTGTCGGGTGGTCCGGGACGAAGGTCAACCAGCCCCGTCGGAACAGTGAGACCTCATCGCCGAAGGACATCGTCACGTGATGGCGGCAGCGAGGCGTGGACCGCCGAAGGTCGGGATGCATGCGGCGGGTGGCCCCGCGCTCGGCGCGTCGGCCAGAGCGCGGGACGGGAGTTACCGTTCGTAGGTGTCCCGAAGGCCCATGATCTCTTCCAGGTGGTCCCAGTCGATCTCGACATCTTCCAGCCTGAAGCGATGCGGGTGGCACGGTCTGCCGTCAAACCCGCCATCCGCCGCAGAACAACCAGGTCAATCGCTGGGTGAAGTGGTGCCGCCAAAGCCACCACGGCAGCCGGCGGTGGGCGACGAACGACCACAGGTCGTCATCGGCTTCGTTGCCGCGCGGGCAAGCGCGGAGTAGCGCGAGAGATCGCTGGTCAACGGTCCGATGCAGACGAGCGACGTGGGCCAGAGCGATGACACCTTGGCGGCGGATCTCCACATCCTCGGACTCCATCGCCTTCCTGACCCGCGGCAGAATCACGTCCGCGTCCGCGTGATTGAGGGCGAGAGCGATGACAGCCACCCCCACGAGCGGCTCACCCCGATCGAACGCGGCATCGACCTCCTCAGGCCGCTCGATCCACCGCAACGTGGACCCGTCCTGCCAGTCCAGGACGGGCGTCGAATCGACGGAAGCGCTCTCATCGCGGTGCACGCCCCGACCTTACCGAGGCACCCCACACCTCGACGACACCCCATTAGCGTCATGATCCGCCGGACAGGCACTACGGGCCTTCTGCCGTCCACCGGCGTGCGCTATCCGCCAGTTCACGCATCGCGCTCACCCACCTCGCTCCGGGCCACAGCTACCGTCAGCGTGGAGGAAACACCTGGTCAGTAGCAGTCCTGTGGCAGCAAGTGTCCGCGTACGCCCTGAAGTGACCCTGACACGAAAAGAACCCGCGGTTGAGCTCGGTGGTCAGGCTGTGGCGACGGGTTCGAAGCGGATGGTCAGGCCGAGAGTGTTGGCTTCCTTCAGCATGCGGCGCATGGCGCGTGCTGGATCGCGGCGGGTGAAATAGTCCGCGCCCAGCTCGAGGTAGGGGACGTGGTCGTGGAGCACGTGCCAGACAGCAATGGCGATCTTGTGCATGACCGCGACCAGTGCCCGTTTGCCACCTCGCCGTGCCGAGATCCGGCGGAAGAACACGGCGAGACAGGTGTCCCGGCTTCTGATGGCGGCCAGCGCGGCGACTCCGAGCACGCGTTTGAGATTGGTGTTGCCGTGCCGGGTCCGGCCGGACTTGTTCACCCCTGCCGACTCGTTCTGCCCCGGGCAGACCCCGATCCAGGAGGCGAGGTGATGGGCCGTGGCGAACTGGCCCATGTCTCCGCCGGATTCGGCGAAGACGATCTCTGCCGCCATGCGCCCGATGCCGGGAACAGTGTCCAGGATGTCCAGGTCGTGCTCGTGCCCGCTCAGCAGGGTGGCGATACGTGTGTCGAAGGCAGCGACCGTCTCCTTGAACCGGTCCGCCTCGTCCAGGTAGTGCTGAACCATGAAGGCATGGTGGTCGGTGAAGTCGCCGTCCAGCGCCTCGATCAGGGCGGGAATCTTGGCACGGGCCTTGCCGACGGCAAGATCCGCAAGGCGTTCACGGTCGCGTTCACCGGCGACCAGGGCTGCCAGGATCGTCCGTCCGGTCTTCCCGGCCACATCGGTCAGCACGGAGGTGAGCTTCATCCCGGTGTCCTCCAGCTCCTTCTCCAGCCGCTGGACCTCCCGACCTGCAGAACGCAGGAGTTCGGTGCGGCGCCGGGTCAGGTCAGGCAGTTCCCGCACCATGCGGCCGGGGACGAAGGACGCCATCACCATTCCCGACGCGCCGGCCCGGGCCAGGAACGCCGCGTCGCTCGGATCGCTCTTGCGGCCCCTGATCCCCTTCAGGTGAGAGGGGCTGACCAGCATCAGGTTCAGCTGCGGCAGCAGCAGGTAGTAGACCCCGCGCCAGTAGTCGGCCGTTGCTTCCATGACCACCACGTCGACCTGGCGTTCCACCAGCCAGGCCAGGAGCCGACGTAGTTCGGACCGGGTGGTGCCGAACCGTTCGGTCTCCAGGCTCCATGTTCCCGCCCGAGTCGTACTGGGCGTTCGCACGCAGGCGAGCAGGAACCGCTTGCCCAGGTCCACTCCCGCGGACCGCAGATGGATGACCTCGTCCTTCACGTCCTGCCGACTCATCGCCCGCTCCTGAACACCCGTAGCGAAAACCTGGCGGGAACCCCGGAGGGATCAGGGAAAGAAGCGGAATCTGACGCGTGCCCCCGGCAGCGGATCACTGTCTTGGCAACAAACCGTGGTCCCCAGCGCGACCCTCATTGCCATCCTGGACAAACGAGCTCACCGGCATCGCAGAGCCATCGGCGTGACCGGGGCACCCACCCCATTTTCTCTCACCCGAGGTGATCAGCGCAGCCATCCCCGTTCCTGGCAAGATTTTCGTGAAGCGGGGCTGCGCCACCGCGCGCCGGTGACGCTCCGTCACGGATAGCGGGACCTTCGGCGAGTGTGATGACCTCGTACGAATTGTCTCGCCGCACCTCGATGCGGTGCGGGTGGAACGAGTGTGGGCGGCGGGCGGCGTGCTCCGTATCGCTGCCCGTACCCGCGAGCTGATGGTGCCGTGTCCGGATTGCCGGTGCGCGTCGGCGCGGGTGCACAGCCGGTATTGCCGCACGCTGGCCAATGTTGCTGCCGGGGGCCGCCCGGTGCTGATCAATCTGACGGTGCGGCGGTTGTTCTGTGACAGTACGGACTGCGGTCGGCGGACGTTTGCCGAGCAGGTGGAGGGGCTGACGGTGCGCTATCAGCGTCGCAGTCCGCTGCTGCAGCATCTGGTCGAGATGGCCGGGGTGCTGCTCGCCGGCCGTGGCGGGGCCCGGCTTCTGCGCATCTTGAAGACGCCGTTGTCGCGGACGAGTGTGCTGTTCCAGTTGATGCGTATGGGACTTCCGCCGGTCGCGACACCGCGGGTGCTGGGCGTGGATGACTTCGCGTTGTACGCGGACGTCTACGGCACGCTCCTCGTGAATGCCGACGCGCGGCTGCCGATCGAGTTGTGGGCCGGGCACGATGCCGGGCAGCTGGCCTCCTGGCTGCGTGCGCATCCCGGCGTCGAGGTGGTATGCCGGGACGGTTCGCTGGTCTACCGGCAGGGCATCGCCGAGGGAGCCCCGGACACGGTGCAGGTCAGCGACCGTTTTCACCTGTGGCAGGGGCTGTCGAAGCGGGTCTCGGACATCGCCGCGGCCCACCGCGGCTGCCTGGCCGCGGCAGTACGTGAACCCGAACCGGCCCTGCCCCCGTCGGACGAACCGTGCAAGGCGGCTGATACTCCCGCCCTCCGTCACGCGCAGCGACCGTTCGAGACCGTCCAGGGGTAGACCGGCACGGCCCGCAGCCTCAGCGCGATAGCCCGCGCGCTCGGCTTGAACCGCCGCACCGTGGCCAAGTACGCACGCGCTGCCTGCTGGAAGGAGTGCATACGGCGCACTCCGCCCCGCCGGTCCACGAGCCTCGACCCGTATCCGGAGTATCTGAGGCAGCGGTGAGAGGAAAGCGAGCACACCGCGACCGTGCTGCACCAGGAGATTGCCGCCAAGGGCTCGGCGGCCACTACCAGCGGGTCAAGATAGCCATCGCGCCGCTACGCCGCCGTCGGCCGATCGACACACCGCGCGAGCGGCCACCCTCGCCATCACCCGCACGACCATCACCGGCCTCGCCGACCGAATCCCGCCCCAGACGGTCGCCCCGTCACCACGTCTGGAACTGCCCGCGCACCCGGACTACCCGCGCATCCTCGCCGTCTTCAACGACACCACCGGCCCCCTGAGGGCCCGCGACGTCTGCCAGGCCCTCGACTTCGATCTGCTGCCGAAACACGTCGAGCGCACCCCGCGCCAAGATGAAACGCCTCGTCACCATAGGAATCCTCACCGAGGCCGAGCCGGGCACCTTCAGTAAGAAGCAGTAACCAAGTCCGGAACACACATCAACTCACGAACCACCCACTCAATGGCGGTCGCTGGGCTGGCTTTTGTGTGAGAGGGCGGGCCGTCATGGCCCGCCCCCGGTTGATCAGTTGTTGTTGGGGTGGGTCGACGCCCGCTTGAGCCGGGCTCTGGCTTGTTGCTCCCAGTCGGGCGCGGCTGCCGGAGGCGTGGATGGTTCGGGTGCGCTCGTGGCGCTGCTGCGCCAGTTCTGCCCACACTGGTCGGTGTGCTGGTGGACGGTGTCTTTCTCGGGCGTAGCCGGCCAGATCTGCAGGAGGTAGTCCTCCGCCGGTTCGAATGCGACAGCGTCGTATCCGCGATCACGCCCGCGGGCGTGGACGCGTACCCGGTAATGTCCGGGCCCGAACGGGGTCAGCAAGGGCAGGTCGGGAGGATCGTCCATCATGGCGGCCACCTGCATCTGCCCGGAGACGGACTCGAGGCTGTGATCCACCACCTCGTCCCACCCCGTGGTGTCCGGGCTCGTCACAGGCTGCTCGTACACCTGCACCTGCACGTTGACGACACCGCTGCTGGCCCCTACGAGCACCACCGCCAGCCCTGGTCTTGAGAAGATCAGGCCGTTCTCGGGACCGAAGGGGGGCTGGCGGTGCTGTCCGATGTCCGCCAGGTGGAAGGCGTGGTACTCCACCCGTACAAGTGCGGATGCCGCCGCCACCGGTTCGCTCATGCCAGGCATGCTAGACCGCGCCTCCTCAGTCGACGATCCATACCCGGAAGGCGTCTTTCTCGATGACCCGGTTGTCGGTGTAGAAGACGTTCAACAGGCTGCCCGCGCTGCTGTTCTCCGCCGCCGGGACGACACCGTCCGCGAGTACATCCGACACGGCGTCCTCCTCCGACACCGCAACCCCTGCCGCCGACGCCTCCGGCGGAACCCAGCCGCAGGGCGGCCGGGGCGACGACCTCGCCGCCACCGGCGCAGGCGGCGTCGCCGCCGTAGCCGCCACCGGCGTCCTCGCCATCGCCGGCGGCTTCATCGCCCTGCGCCGCAGAGGCACCCGCGGCAGCAGTTGAACACCGGGCGACTCGGCCGGAACCACAGGCCGGTTCGATTCCTGGCACGGTGCGCACCGACTGCGCCGACTCGCCCCAGGCATGCGCCTTCGGATCTTCACCAAGGGAGTTCCAAGGGCTTCGCAACTCCGTGCGGCAAGCCCGTCCTCAGAGGCACCGAAGGGGACCGGCGACGTCACGCCGGTGAGCGGCTCCGGCCCGGCGTCCCACCCGGTGGAACCCGGCGCGGTGAGTCCACGCGCTGTCGTTCTACGGGAGCACGCCCGCCCCAAGCACGACGTCCCGGGCCCGCTCATCGCGTGCCCGGGACGTTCCGCCGCGGTGGCCGCTTTCTTACACCGCGGCGATGCCCTCCATGCCGGAGGCGGCGAAGGCGGGCAGTCCTGTGATCGTCGTGATCTTGGTGAGGGCGCCGGTGCGTCCGACACGGAAACCGTCGACGGTGCCGGAGGTCGCGTTCTGGACGTAGACGAACTTGTCGGCGGCGACTGCGAGGTCGATGACGCCCTGCGACATCCCGGACGGCGCGGCAGCGATGCCCGCCTCGTTGGTCAGGGCGAGTCGGCCGTGCGCGTCCTGGCGGTAGCCGCTGACGGTGGAGTTGCCGGTGTTGCCACCGTAGAAGAAGTCACCGGCCCGCTCCAGCCAGCACAGGACGTTCTGCCCGTTCGGCAAGGACGCCTGCACGGTCTTCAACTCGCCGTCGTGGCGCACCTTGTAGGTGGTGACGGTGGACTTGGCGGCCTCGGCGACCAGCATGCGCCCGGACTTGTCGAAGGCGATGGCGAACGGCACCATGCCCGCCGACTTGTTCACGACCGGCTTGTCCGCCGGGAGGCCGTCCTTCCCCACGGGGAAGACCTCGATGGTGTTCGCCGACTTGGTGGTGACGACCAGGTCCCGGCCGTCCGGCGTGAACGCGACCTGCCCCGGCGAACCGCTGAACAGCGGCACCTTCTCGTTCCTCAGCGCCAGACCGCGGAACGAACCGCTCAGCGGCTTCAGCCCCTTGGAGGTGATCCGGAAGCCCTGGACGCTTCCCGCGCCGCCCGCGTTCATGACGTAGGCGAGATCCCCCGAGACCGTGACGGCGGATGGGAAGTCGCCTCCCGTGGACACTGTTTGACGGTCCGTCAGCTTCTGGCCGTGCACGGCGAAGGACGTCAGGGTGCCGCTGCCCGCGTTGACCGCCAGCAGGCGGCCGGAACGGTGGTCGTAGACGAGCGACCCCTGCGAAGCGAGCGAGTCGGTCGGCGCGTCGGTCTGGTCGCCGCCCTTGCCGCCGGTCGCGTACTTCCCCGCAGCGGTCAACTTGCCATCGTCACCCCGCCGGAAGACGCGGATGGTGTTCCCTGCCAGTTCGTTGCCCTGGACGAAGACGGCGTGGTCGGCCTTCGAGGCGGTGTGCGGGGTGGGTGAAACCTGCGCCGCGGAGGCGACGTTGACGGTGACCACGACCGCCGCGACAGCCACTGTCCCTCCGCCTAGAGCGGTCAGCCTCTTCCGCAGCTTCGACCTGCGTTTGTTGTGCCTGCTCATGTACGGCTCCTCTGGCCCGGGGTGTGGGACCAGAGTTGCCACTGTGCAGCGATGTACGAAGGCGTTCGGACGCTGCGTCAGAGTCTCGTAAGGTCCTTCCGAAGCTCTCCCGCCTGGGCGACCAGCACGACGTTCTCCGGTCGGCCGAGGCTGCCGATGTCACGCAGCGGGTCCTGGTCGACCGCCACGAAGTCCGCGGTCTTGCCCGCCTCCAGGGAGCCGAGTCGGTCGTCGACGCCGAGGAGCCGGGCCGCGGTGAGCGTGCCCGAGGTGATCGCGGCCAGCGAGTCCATGCCAAGTGCCTCCAGGTACGACAACTCGCTCAGGTTTCGGCCGTGTTCGACGACACCGGCGTCCGTGCCGAGGGCGATCGGGACACCGCGGGCCATGGCGTGCGCGATGTTCTCCTTGGTGATGCCGGCCCAGCGGCTCTTCTTGCGGAAGTGGTAGTCGGGCATGGTCGCCTCGTCGAGTGGGGCGAAGACCGTGGCGAGGGTGGGGACGAGGACAGCTCCCAACTCCAGGGCCAGATCGCACAGCTCGTCGGTCATTCCGTAGCCGTGCTCGATGCTGGTGATACCGGCCTGGAGGGCGTTACGAATGCCTGCGGTGCCCTGAGCGTGCGCGGCGACCGTCTTGCCGCGATGCCGTCGGGCCTCGTCGACAACTGCCTTCAACTCGTGGTTCTGGCACAGATCTTGGGGAGTCATCGCGGAGGGTGACGTTGTTGTTCGATTGAGGGCGCGGGTCCGGGGCCCGTCAGCGTTCCCGCATTCTGGTCCACCACCAGGCGAACACCGCCAACTCGATGTTGTTGGGGTCGGGCAGGGTGCGGCGCTCGAGTTCCTCATCGATGCGCGTGATCAGTCGGCCCAAGTCCCTTTGCGCTCCAGGAGGAAGGTGCCGCATCGCCCACTCGAGGTCATCACGGGCATCTCCCACCCCGGGCGAATCGAACTCGGAAGCGTCCAGGTAGCGTCCCGGCTGGTCAAAGGCTCGCTCGAAACACGAGAGCGCATTGGCGACCGCGTTGGGCCACATCTCCTGGTCTTCGACCCGGCGGATCGCTGCACGAGTCCGCGCGGAGACACCGCGGACTCTCAGGACCGAACACTGCCATCGTGGCCGCCACCGCTCTGCGCGGACGACCTTGGGGCGCCTACGCGGCATCGCCCTTTCGGATCAACATGAGACCATCCTGCCACGGCTGAGTGCCGGCTCTCGCAGTGTTACTGGAGCAGGATCATCTTGCGGAGGAGTTCGAATCCGGCTCGGCCGTAGAGCTGGCGCTTGATCTTCTTGATGCGGTTGACGGCGACCTCGATGCTGCCGGAGCTCCAGTCGAGAGTGAGCCCAGCTGTCGCGGCGTCAAGGTCCCGCAGAAGGTGGAGCGCGAAGCCGGTGAGACCGGGGAGCCGGCTGACATCGACTGCGTCGATCCAGGTGGGGAGTGTGGAGCCGAGGCGGTCGGTGACTATCTCGCCGAAGTCGCGGACGTGTCCGGCGGCTGTGTCGAGTTCGGGGCAGCGTGCAAGGACATCCTTCAGGCCGGCCCGGTCTTCCTCGCTCAGCGCAGTGGGGTGTCGGGTGAGCCAGCCGGTCACCTGGCGCACCGTCGGAGGCCGGGGTGGCGTGCCGGCGGGAGTCCCGCGGAGGGTGGCGATGTGGGCGCGGACCATCTGGTAGGTGACGGGCGCGTTGTCGGCAACGAGTTCACTGTGGAGGTGGGTGACGCTGGTGCATCCCTCAGCGAAGCGTCGCTCCAGGCAGGGCTTGTAGGGGGCCAGTCTGCTGGGCCGGGGCCGGTTCTCGCGGATGGTGTCCTGCCAGCGTGCGGCGTTCGCGTACCGGAGCACGGTGTTGAGGCCCCAGCCCAGGTGCCGGGCAATCGCCCGGCGTGAGTGACCTTGGCCAAGTAGTTCGTGGACCAGGGCGTGTGCGGCCTTCTTCCGTTCGGCTCGTCGGCCGACAGGCGCCGGGGTGTCCTGCGGCCGGCGGGATGCCAGTCGGGTGGCCTCCGGCGGCATGCCGTCGGGCGAAGGATTGCGCAGGCAGTCGCGGTGGGCGGCGACGCAGGTCTCCTCTGCCCGGCCGAGGCCCTGCCACAGATGGAACCGGTCAGCGACCTGCAGAGCTTCGGGGGGCACCGCGGCGGGCGCCCTCGGCGTAGGCGCCCGCCCGGTCCCGGCAGATGATCTCCGCACCGGGGTGACGGACCGGCCAGGCGGCCAGTGGTCCGGCTTCACGCGTCGGCAGCACATCGACCACCCGATGGTCTTCGACGCTGGTCAAGACGGTGGAGTAGGTCTGGCCGCGACGAATCGCGAAGTCGTCAACACCCAACACGCGCGGCGTGTCGAACCGTGGGTCGGGCAATGCCATGACCCTGCGCAGAAGCGTCATCCGTCCCACCTGGAAACCCAGTTGGGCAGTCAGCCGGGCGCCGGTCCGTCCGGCGAGTGCGAGCCCGACACGTTCCAGGACGCGGCCAAGCCGCGTGGTGAAGCGCGCGTACGGGGCGGTCAACTGAGCGAACGACTCGGCGAATGTACGACGCGGGCAGTCGTCCGTGCCGCAGATGAAGCGCCGGACCGTCAGATGGATCGCGACGCTTTGTTCAGCGAGCGGCAGATCCTTCAGTCTGCGCTGGTAGGAGTCGTGCACTCGGTCCGAGGAGCGGCCGCAGTCCGGACATGCCGCCCTGACTGCCCAGCCTCTCGCCGTGACGTCGACCGTGCCGAAGGCGGCCGTCACCGCTTCGACCTCCACGCCGTCGATTCCGTCGAACACGAGCGAGTCCCAGAACGTTGCGTCGGCCTGCATGACCAGCACCGTCACCGGTCGTTGCGGTCACCGGAGAGGTCAAGCACAGACCTGACGGAGCGTCATTCTCTGCTGCAAGGCGGGGAGGCGTACGCGGTCTCGCGCGTATCCGGGTTCTTGCAATCGAACGCCGCAGTGACGCTCCGCGACCGCTCCCCAAGATCTGTGCCAGGGCCGAGAACCGACACCGGCCATAGGCGCACTGCGGCGTGACGCTGATGAGGATCTCCGAAACCTCCACCGCGGTGCGGTTGATCCACCAGACTTGCTCTTGTTTCCCAGCAGAGAAGGGACGGCAAGCATGGCGAACAGCGCACTTCTGGTGATGGACGTCCAACGGGACATCGTGGCCATCGCCGACGACGGTTCCGGATACCTGCCGCGCCTGCGCAGAGCAATCGACGGTGCCCGGGCTGCCGGCATCCCCGTGATCTACGTGGCGATCGGGTTACGGCCGGGCGATCCAGAAGTCAGCCCTCGCAACAGGGTGATGACAAACGCCGTGCGGGCAGGCCTGTTCACCGAGGGCGCCCCTGGCACCGCGATTCATGACGACGTTGCGCCCCAGCAGGACGACGTGGTGGTCACCAAGAGGCGGGGGAGCGCGTTCTCGGGCAGCGACCTCGACTTGGTACTCAGGGCTCGCGATATCGACAGCCTTGTTCTCACCGGCATCGCCACCAGCGCTGTAGTGCTGTCCACTCTGTGGCACGCCATCGACCTGGACTTCGGCCTCACCGTCCTGGCGGATGGCTGCCTCGACACCGACGCCGAGGTGCACCAGTTCCTCACCGAGAAGCTGTTCCCGCAGTGGGCAGATGTCGTCGCCGTCGAGGACTGGCTCAAAGCCATCGCACCGCAATAACGCTTGGCCGCGTGCCGCCACCGCCCGCGCCACCTGCGCGGTCAGCTCCGGCACTTGCGGCCACGGCCTCGGCCGCATTGGCATCCCACACCCCCGCCCGGGACCGGGAACGTCGGACGTTCGCTGCTGTCCCGGTAACGAGCCGCCGGCCCCACCGACGATGACCTGGTTGCAGGTGGATGGCGGAGTGCCTGCCGGTGCGTCATCTGGGGACCGGCCTGTTCCCGTGTGCTCGGTCGCGCAGAACAAGCAGGGTCCAGCCCCGGCCGGCTGGATCGAGCGGTCTGCTCTCGGCGGTGAAGAGTTCTGCGGCTCGGCGGTAGGAAAGCCTTCCTCGGCCGGTGACCGGGCAGCGGTCGGCTGTCGGTGTGGCGGCGGGGGCCGAGGTGATCACAGTTGTCCGGTGCTCGGGTTCGATGTTGGGACCGATCGGGTGGTGCTACTGGCGGACTCGCCGGGAAGGGGTTGACCTCTGCGGTGGACGCGCGTCTGGCGCCGCGCCGGGCAACCGGCAGTAAGCGTCGCTTCGCGTTCCCCACTCGCATTCCACCCCTGCGGCAGGCGCTCCCAATGGATTCCGGTGAGCAGCACACAGAAGATCCCGCGACTCAACCGACTCGACCAGCAGACCAAGAACCTGCTGGGCACAGAACGAGCGTCAAATGAGTGCCACGAGCGTCGAGATATCGCCCGTAACGCCCACACCACACAGTATGCGCACCCAGCTCTGCAGATCGATGAGCTCCAGCATGAGCTGTTCAAGCCCTGCTCTGGCCATGGTGACTTGACGGCCGTCTCCTTGAATGGTCACAACAGGCTGGGCCGGCCCCATCTCGGCTCCGCTCGGCAGAACCCCCTGTGCATCCAGGCCCTGTTTGCCGAGCTCTTCAACGAAGTTGTCGGAGGACAGGTTCACGGTGAAGACGAGAACATCGGCAATGAGACCGTCTCCTTCCCCGGCCGTCGCTCAGCCTGACGCTTGTTCCTGCCGAGCGAGTCTTCTGCGCCCGCCGCCGGCCCCGACGACGGCAAGCCATGGGGAGAATCTGGGGAGTCTCGTTGGCTCTGGGGAGCCCGTGGGGAGAAGCGGCTGCGTAACGCGGCACGCCCCCGAAAGACCCCGAAAGAATCTTCTCTGCAGGCCACAGAGGCAGGAACCGCATCGCCGCAGCTCAGCGCCCCCAGGTAGACAACTTCAAGAAGATCTCCTCGGCGACTGACGTACAGCACTGCCGCGTCGCCGACCTGTCACGAGCAGGCGCGCGACTGCGGCCGGAGGCACCGCCCCTGATCACACAGCGCCACCCCGGAAGGGGGCCGGCTGGATTCACTCCAGCCGGCCCCCCTTCCTCGCGCGCAATTGCCCGCGCGCACGACTGTCCCTCGCGTTCGCCGAGTCTGCCCGCCCGGCTCAGCCCTGCGCCATCTCTGCCACGGGCTGCCACTTCTCCCACACCGCGAGACGCTGCTCATAGTCGGCCTTGGCGATGCCCAGCGGCGCCGAGCCCAAGAAGCAGCGCAGCGGCGGCTCGTCGGCGTCGACGATCTCCAGCACGGCCGCGGCGGACGCCGTCGGATCGCCCGGCGTGCCGACCCTCTTGCGGCGCTGCTCCTGCACTTCCTTGTGGAAGTCGGCGTACGCCGGCAACGGCTCGGACGTGCTCGACGAGGAGCCCGCCCAGTCGGTGGCGAACCCACCGGGCTCGATCAGTGTGACCTTGATGCCGAACGGCGCCACTTCCTGGGCCAACGCCTGGCTCATGCCTTCGAGCGCCCACTTCGACGCGTGGTAGATCCCGACCAGCGGGAAGGCGCTGATGCCTCCGATGGACGAGACCTGGAGGATGTGGCCGCTGCCCTGCTCGCGCAGGAACGGCAGTGCCGCCTGCGTGATCCACAGGGCACCGAACAGGTTGGTCTCCAGTTGCGCACGCGCTTCGGACTCGGTGAGTTCCTCGACCATGCCGAAGTGGCCGTAACCAGCGTTGTTGACCACCACATCGAGCCGCCCGAACCGCTCGTGCGCCTGCCGTACGGCGTCGAAGTCGGCGTCACGGTCCGTCACGTCGAGGCGCAAGGGCAGCAGCCGCTCGCCGTGCTCCGCGCGGAGGTCCTCAAGCGTGGAAAGGTCACGCGCGGTCGCGGCAACCGAATCGCCGCGTTCGAGAGCGGCGATGGCCCACTCCCTGCCGAAGCCGCGTGAGGCACCGGTGATGAACCAGATCTTCTGCGTCATGGTGTGCTCCTCGAGGAAACTCGTCAGCCGTACCGTCGGTACATCGCGGTGTTCCATCCACCAGACAACACTCAGCTCGCAACGCACGCCACACCAACCGGGAGCAAATCGACTACGCCCCCGACAACCTCCAGAATCTGCGGGCATCCCGCCCTACCGCGCGGACCGCGCCACGGCTCGCGGTGTTCGCGAGGCGTCCTCGAAAGCGTGAGACATCTCCAGCTAACGCCGCTTGGGAGAGTCGTCGCCCATGTGGGGCAGCAGCGCGCCCCCGAGTGTTCCCCCGACACCTGCGACCGCGATCAGTACCGCCCCGACATCCTTCCGATCACCCCAACGGCCGTCCCCACGAGGGCTGTTGAAGAAGGTCGCTCAGACCCGGCGCACGGGAGCGGACGCCCAGTGGCCGCTGGACGACGGCTGGGATCGGCACAGGCACTGCGCACAAGCCCACGTTGCGACGCTGCGCGGCACGGACTCGTGGGTGCCCCCTGTGGAGGAGGAGCCGGTGCCGGCCGCCCCGGAGGCCGTGGCCGCCGTTGGGGCCCTGGTGGAGGATCTGACCACTGACACCTGAGAGTCCGCAATGAGTCGAGACTTCCCCGACGATCCGCACCCGATCCTGCTGGGCGGCCCGCTGCTCACACAGTTCGTGCTCGCGGCTCATGGCGTCCGCCCGCCGTGCCGCCGCGGCGAGGTCGGCGCGGTGGGTACCGGCCGCATTGCCCAGCGCCCAGGCCAACGGCAGCGTGGCGAGCAGGTCCGAGCCGCCCCGGTACCCGGGGCGGCGGTGAGGTGGTTGGTCCAGGTACCGGCCACGACGACGACCGCGCCACCGCACAGCGCCAGCACCGTACGCCGACCGCCGACCGCCGACCGCCGAGGGCGCAGCTGCCCACGTTGCAGCAGGAGACCCCAAGCGCGAGCGCGGCGAGGGAGGACAGTCGGGTCTCGTGCGCGGCACCGATGACGACGACCGTCGCTCCTGGACCGGGAGCAGGCAAGTTGCCGCGATTCAAGGTCGGCCGCAAGTGCCCTGTGCGGCGACGTCAGACCCTTCTCCCGTCATCGAGGAGGCGGCACCACTCGTCGAGGACTGTGTCCCAGCCATGTCGGAGGTCGGTCACCGTGCGCCCCCAGGGGGAAACGTCCAGTCCCCGGCGGCGCACGCTGAAGCCGAAGTCCCGTGCCGGACAGCCATTTTCGGGACACCGGGCCAAACCCCTTGCTCAATGGTCAAGAATCGTTGACCATTGCTCGCATGCCTACAGACGATCTCCCCGAGACCTTTCACGTCACCACGGACGACCAGCTGCGCGCCGTCTCCAATCTCACGCGCCACCGGATCATGGCCGTGCTCCGCTTCGAGCCCGCGACGATCACTCAGATCGCCGAGCGGATGGGCCTGGCGAAGGGGAGTTCCAGCTATCACGTGCGACTGTTGGAGCGGGCCGGCCTGGTGAAGGTGGTGCGGACGCGGAAGGTACGGGGTGTCACCGAGCGGTACTACGCAATGGCCGCACGGTCGATCGAGCTGCCGGACCCCGGGGTGGGGCAGCCCGATCTGCTGATGCGGCATGCGGTGGCGGACCTGGAGGCGTCACCGCCGGACGGTGAGCGGCACGTCCGCATGGCGCATCTGCGCCTCACCGAGGAGCAGTTCGCGCAGTTGGGGGCGCGGATCCAGGCGCTGGCGGACGAGTACCGGGAACTGTCCGATCCCTCACTGCCCGACGCCTCCCTCGTCTTCGCACTGTTCCACCCGGCGCCGCGCAACCAGGCCGAGGGGGACGCCAAGTGACCGCGGACGTAAGGAAGTTGCCGGCCGGGTTCGGACGGCTGTGGACCGCGCAGACGGTGTCCTCGCTCGGCGACGGGGTGTCGCATGCCGCCCTGCCGCTGCTCGCGCTGACGCTGACACGGGATCCGATGGCGCTCGCCGTCGTCACGGCAGCCGGGACCCTGCCGTGGCTGCTCTTCGGAGTGCTCGGCGGCGCACTGGTGGACCGCTGGGACCGCCGGCGCACGATGTGGGTCATGGACGCCGCACGTGCGCTGCTGCTCGCGATACCGGCAGCGGCCGCCGCGCTCGACGTGCTCAGCATTCCGCTGCTCGCGGCCGTCGCCTTCCTGCTCGGCCTCGGCAGCCTCTTCTTCGACACGGCCGCCACGGCCTATCTGCCGGATCTCCTCGGCCGCGACCCCGCTCTCCTGGAGCGCGCCAACTCCCGCCTGCGCGGCGCCCAGACCGCCATGTCAGGCTTCGCGGGACCGCCCGCGGGCAGCGCCCTGCTGGCGCTCGGACGGGCTGTTCCGCTGCTCACGGACGCGGTGTCGTTCGCGGTCTCCGCACTTCTCGTACGATCTCTGCCCGCCGCACCCAGGCCCGTGCCGGAGGCCCAGGAGTCGCTGCTCCGGCAGGCGCGGGCCGGTGCCTCGTACGTGTTCCGGGACCGGTTGCTGCTCGGGCTCGCGCTGCGCCCCGCGGTCGGGAACATCGCCTTCCTCGCCGTGGAGACCATCCTCGCCCTCTTCGCGCACGACCGCCTCGGCATCGACACCTACGGCTTCGGCCTGCTCCTCACGGCAGAGGCAACCGGCGGTCTGCTCGGCGCGGGCATCGCCTCCTTCCTCGGCCGGCGGCTCGGCACCGGCACCGCGCTGACCTGCACGGCCGCAGCGGAGGGACTCGCCATCCTGGGCCTCGCCGCCGCCCCGAACCCGTACGTCGCCGGTCTCTCCCTCGCCGTCTGCGGAGCGGGCATGGGCGCCACGATGGTGCTCGGTCCCTCCCTGCGCCAGTCGATCGTCCCCGCCCATCTGATGGGCCGGGTCGCCTCCACCTCCCGCATGCTCGCCATGTGCGCCGCCCCGTTCGGCGCCTTCCTCGGCGGCTGGCTGGCCACCACCTACGACGTGCGCACGCCGCTCTACGCCGCCGCCGGCCTCCTGCTCACCATGACCGCCATCACCGCGACCATGACCAGCAACCGCCGCGTCCAGGCAGCACTGCGAGCAGCCGCACCGACCGACGACCCACACCAACCGGCACCTTCGAACTCCGCTCAGGAAAGTGCCGTTTAGGGGCTCGGCGAGGCCGTCGAGCCAGTGCCGAGCCGGCACATCCGGAAACCCTTCGAAGGACGGACCGAGTGTCAAGTGAGGGTGGCATTTACGAGGAGCTCAACCCCACCGCCTGGCGGTGAAGTCGCGCTACTTGAACCGCACTTGGAAATCCTCCTCGTGCTCGTACGGCGTCCTGCGCAACCCGGTGACGATTCTGCCCCGTGGGCCCTCACCGAAGGCTCCGCCGCAACGCACGCTCAACTGCCTTCCGCCGACGGCACATCGGACCTCCTCGGTTGACCGACGCTCATGATCCGTCGATCCACCACGCGGTCCCCTACCTACGACGGAGCTCCACCGCACGCCAGAAGTCGTAGCCACGTCACCACCCGACGACCGCGACCCCGCATCCCCGACGGCCTACACACCCCTCACGAAACACCTCGGTTCCTGAACTCCCCCGCAAGGGGCGGGTGTTGCGCAAAGGCTGGACAGCAGTCCCGGGGAATGCTGTCATCCCTCAGTAGCGCACTTTCCCTCAACGGAAAGCGAGTTGGTACAGCACCCGCATGCGGCGCCCCGCCCCGCACACCGGGCCGTCCGCCCCTCGGCGCTGTTGGCACGAAGCATCTGTTCTCCGTGACGCCCCGTCAGCATGGCCTGCTGACAACGATGTCGAACGCTCGTTGCCCGTCGAAG
The DNA here is from genome assembly GCF_045162565.1 of Streptomyces sp. NBC_00986. Taxonomy (NCBI): domain Bacteria; kingdom Bacillati; phylum Actinomycetota; class Actinomycetes; order Kitasatosporales; family Streptomycetaceae; genus Streptomyces; species Streptomyces sp. NBC_00986. The sequence continues at coordinate 11,423,783 of NZ_CP108733.1, read as the reverse complement.
GAGCCCCCACATGCCTCATCCCGAAGACGATGACCGCGGAGAACCGGAACCAGACCGACGACTTCACCGGCTGGATCGCGCACAGCGCCAGCCTCGCGCTGAAGGGCATCATCGGCATCGGCGCGATGAGCGTGATCGCGAAGGCGGCGTCCAACTCCTCCGACGCCACGCACTACTTGGCGGTGGCCCGGGGCTACATCAGCCGGTGGGTCACCCTCGCCCAGGACTCCTCCGGAACCCACCTCAAACTCGCCTACGACCAGGACGGCACCTGGAGCCTGAAGTACAACGGCTACGCCGACCGCCTGCTGGGCGTGGACCTGGTGCCCACCGGGGTGGCCGCGCAGGAGGCCGCCTGGTACCTGTCCAGGGCGGGCACCTACGGCGTGCTGCTGGACCCGCGCAACGACTACACCAAGACCGACTGGGAGGTGTGGACCGCGGCCTGGCTCGCCGACCACGCCGACGTCCGCGCCATGCTGGTCAACGGCGTCTACGGCTTCGCCAACGCCACGCCGTCGCGGGTGCCGTTCACCGACTGGTACGTCGTCGCCACCGGCGCCCAACGGGGCTTCGCCGACCGGCCCGTGATCGGCGGCGTCCTTGCCCTGATGAACGCCCCGGCGGCCGACTCCGTCTCCTGGAAACGTATCCAGAACAAGAACTCCGGCAAGCTGCTCGCCGTCAGCGGCATGTCCCTGGCCGACAGCGCCGAGGTCACCCAGTACGAGGACAACGGCACCGCCGACCACCTGTGGACCGTGATCGACAACGGCGACACCACCGTCAGGATCTACAACCGCAACAGCGGCAAACTCCTCGCCGTCCACAACCAGAGCCTCGACGACGGCGCCCACGTCCAGCAGTACAACGACAACGGCACCCAGGACCACCTCTGGCGCCTCGTCGACCCACCCCCACGACTGACATGAGCACGCCACAAACCGCACACCGGAGACCGTCGCCCCACCGATCCCGCCTTTCCCGCCCCACACGGAAATGAAGGAGCGTTCCATGAGAAGCCCCACGAAACTCTGCCTGGGCCTGTCCGCCCTGCTGGCCCTGGGCACCGGAGCCCTCGGTCCGACACCCGCCGCCGCGTCGCCGTCGCGGCCGACGTCGGCTCAGGCTCTCTCCCCCGGCCTGACCACCGCCCTCCAACGGGACCTCGGACTCACCGCGGCGCAGGCCCGGACCCGGCTGACGCAAGAAGCAGCCGCCACGAAGCTCGCACCCCGCGCCGAACGAGCGGCAGGACAGACCTTCGGCGGCTCCTGGTACGACGCGGCGCACGGCACCCTCGTCGTCGGGCTCACCGACACCGCGGGCGCCGCGGCCGATTCCGTACGGTCCACCGGCGCCGACGTCGTACGGGTCGCGCACAGCGCACACACCCTCGACGCCACGAAAACGGCACTCGACAACGTTGCCAGGACGGACGGTGCCCCCACGGCCGTCCGCAGCTGGCACGTCGACCCCCGCACCAGCAAGGTCGTGGCAGAGGTCAGCGAAGGGACCGAACACAGCGCGGCCGTAACGAAGTTCCTGGCCCCCGCGCGCAAGTCCGGACTGCTCACCATCAACAGCGTCACCGCGCGACAGCAGCCGCAGACCTTCGCCGCGGGCACCGTCGGCGGCGACCCGTACTACATCAACGGCAACACCCGCTGTTCCATAGGGTTCTCGGTGGTCGGCGGCTTCGTCAGCGCCGGACATTGCGGAACGCCCGGCAGCTCGGTGGCCGGCTGGGACGGCTCGGCGATGGGCACCTTCGCCGGCTCGTCCTTCCCCGGCAACGACTACTCCTACATCCGGATCGGCAACGGCTGGTGGACCGTCCCGGTCGTGCTCGGCTGGGGCACCGTCAGCGACGTCCTGGTCCGCGGCTCCGCGGTGGCACCGGTCGGCTCTTCGGTCTGCCGTTCCGGCTCGACGACTCACTGGCACTGCGGCACCGTCCTCACCCAGAACGAGACCGTCAACTACAGCCAGGGCTCGGTCTACCAGCTGACCGGCACCAGCGTCTGCGCCGAACCAGGCGACTCCGGCGGCTCGTTCATCACCGGCGACCAGGCCCAGGGCGTGACGTCCGGCGGCTGGGGCAACTGCACCAGCGGCGGCCAGACCTGGTTCCAGCCGGTCAACGAAATCCTCAGCACCTACGGCCTGACACTCGTGACCGCCTGATCCACCAAGCAATCACCGTACGACGGCGCTGCGGAGACGCACCATCAAGACGCCATTCGATTGGCTACGGCCGTCCGGCTCACCAGAGCCGGACGGCCGTCCGTTCCACTTGAAGTACAGCGCGGCCCAATCCGGGAGTTGGGGGTCCGGACCGGCGTACATGAGCACCAGCTGGCAGGCACACCGACATCCCGAGGAACTCGGCACCATCCCGCCCGACATCGAAGTACGGTCCTGGGTCCCGCAGCGGGCGATGCTCGAACAGGCCGGCGCCTTCGTCACCCATGCCGGCATGGGCGGGTGCGGTGAAGGGCTCCTCGCCGGGATGCCCATGATCGCCGTACCGCGGGGAGCCGGGCAGTTCGTGAACGCCGACCGGCTGGTGGAACTCGGCGTAGCCCGCCGCGTGGACACCGCCGACACCACGGCCGAGACCCTCCGCACGGTGCTGAACGACCTCGTCACCGATCCGGAACGCATCGCCCGCTCCAGGCAGTTGCAGGCCGCTGTCCGCTGTCCGCTCCAAGGGCGGCACCCCACGCGTCGCCGACCTCATCGAGAACCCGCTGACCGCTTGAACCTGTGCTCCGGCCGAGAAGAAACCCTGGTCAGCGGAGGGATATGCGGAAACGCACCCGCCGGGTCCACTCCGCATCCGGCGAAGCCAGTCGCTGCCTCATGCGTTCGCCGGACGTGGCGCGGGTGCCTGCGCCCACCGGATCATCGAGGTGAGGGCGGAGCCGAGCGGGCGCACACAGAGCGCGTCCACCGCCGCGAGCCGGGGCAGCCGTAGTTCCTGCGCCGCCCAACGCGGCAGGAGCGAGACCGCGTTTGCGGCGAGCGCACCATAAGGCAGACGGGCCGCGAGAGGCAGGGGCGGGTTCAGGAGGAGGAAGCGTGCGGTGTCGCGTGCCTGCGGGGTCGCTTCCAGCTCCGGGCGGTACGCGAGAAGGCGCTCGGTCAGCTCGGCGCGGTTGCGCGGCGGATCGGACACCCCGAGCGCGACGGCGACCCTGGCGGTGTTCTCCACGTATCCGTCGCACTCCGCATCCGTCAGCGGGCACGCCCCGTAGCGCTGGTGGGCCCGCAGGAAGCTGTCCACCTCCGCGACGTGGACCCAGCAGAGCAAGTGCGGGTCGGAGGCGTGGTAGGCCTCACCCCGGTCGGTCTCGCCGCGCACCCTCTCGTGCACGGCCCGGACCTGGTCACAGGCCCGCTGTGCCTGGTCGGCGGTGCCGTATGTCGTCGTGGCCAGGAAGGTGCTGGTCCGTTGCAGTCGGCCCCAGGGGTCACCGCGGAAACCGGAGTGGGCGGACACGGCGGCCATGGCCAGCGGATGCAGCGACTGGAGGAGCAGGGCGGACAGCCCGCCGATGAACATCGAGGCGTCACCGTGCACGCGGCGGACGGGCTGCTCCGGGCCGAACCAGCGCGGGCCGGGGGTGTCGTGGATCCGGGCGCGGTTGCGCGGGCCGTCCGGTCCGGCGACACGAGCGAACAGGGCGGCGCCCAACCGTTCCCGCGGGCCGGGACACCCGGCGATGGTGGCTTTCATGAGTGATGGCCTTCCGCCGACCTGTCTTCCATTGTGCCGGGACCCTCCCTCGCCGACGCCCGAGGGTCCCGGGGGAAGCACCGCCCGTCGGCCCCGGTGCAGGCGGACCACAAGCACGTATTCCGCCTTTCTTTCCGTGCGGGACGCACTTTTGGATGCGGACCGGGGAGAGAGCGTTTCCAACGATGCGAACCCGGCCGTGACGCCGTGGGGCGAAGCCTGCCGAAAGGCCAGGCCGCGGCTGGAGCCTTGCGGATGCCTGTGGGCCAGGGTCTGGGAAACCGACCCCACCGGTCACAGCAGGCGGCTGTACGCGAGGATGTTCCGGGTCCCTGAGCGACAAGCTGAAGCCGGGGCACTGACTCCACTCGCCGCATATGCCGGGAGAACGTGTTCGTGTCCCACGTAGGCGTTCGGGCGCGGACAGCGGGCCCGTCACCCACAGGTGCGAGGCTTCCCCGAGCTCAGGAGGCCACCGCATGACCGGTCGCCAGGCCGGGCAGCACTGCGGCACGCGACGCCTTGTCTCCACCCTCCACCCGTCGAGGGAGCCGTATGTGAGCGATCTCGTCTTCACAGCCGATTTCACCTCCACCAGCCAATGGGTGGCCGGCCGTTCCTGGGCCTATCCCGACGGCGGCCCCACCAACCCCGGCGACAACAAGCTGGACCACCTCACCCCCGACCCGGCCTACTCCCGCACCGGAACCTTCCGCGCCACCCGCAGGACCGACAGCTGGTGGAACACCGGACTGCTGACCACCGAGGGAAGCGACGAGGCCTTCACGGTCCGCACCGGCGACCAGCTCCAGGCCCGTGTCTGCCTGCCCAGCGGGCTGGGCGCCTGGCCCGCGATCTGGACCTGGCGCGACGGAGGCAACGAGGTCGACGTCTTCGAATACCACCCCGACAACCCCGACCTGCTCGAACTCAGCAACCACGTCCGCGAAGGACACACCTACCTCCACCACCCCGCGGTGAGTCCGGGTGCCGTCATCGACCTCGGAGTGACCTTCGGCCGACGCAGCGTCGTCTGGACACTGAACGGCACCCAGGTCTTCGCCGACGGCCGGGGCGTCGGATCCGGCTGGCACGCCTACCTCGTCGTCAATCTCTCCGTCTGCGCCGGCCTCTACCACCCCTGCCCCGACGCCAAGACCACCGAACTCTCGTACCGCGTCGAGAACTTGACGGTGCGTCGGCGCGCGATCCCGCACGCGGCGGAATCCCACGACGACGGGACGGCGGCCGAGACGGCGACGGCGGACGGCCCACCGTGAAAAGCCCCAGGCGGCAGGGTGTCCGGCGGGCCGCACTGGTCGTCAGTCACTGACGCCGACGGCTCTGCCGCCCCGGCCTTCAACGCGGCAGGCATCCCTTCGCCCGGCTCTTGGCCGACGAAGAGACCGTCGACACCACGCTGCCGGCTCATCCCTCACGGAGAGAGTCCGGGGCGTCGATACGGTTCAGCAGCAGAGACATCGCCGTGCGGGCGATCTCCCGGTTGTCGGGCGAGACCGAGGTGAGACTGGGCACGCTGAAGTCGGCAGCCGCGATGCCGTCGAAGCCGACCCGGATCGCCCTGCTGTCGGTCCGCGACACCAGCAACGGCATCGCCACGATCAATATCGACGGCGGGGCGGAGAGCCAGGTCGACCTTTAGGGGACGATTCGTACAGGCGAGACTGTCCAGTACGTCAGCCCTGAGCTCGTTCCCGGTCGGCACATTCTGCGGATCCGGGTGACGGGCGAGCACAACGCCCAGTCGGCGGCGTCGTCCGTGAGCGTGGAACGGGCCGAGGTGTACACCGACTGACCCGCCACCGGCACGATGCCGACCGACACGGGGCAGTTCACAACCTGCCGGCCTTCGTCCGAGTGAGTCGGAGAGGACCTTGGGGTCGAAGTGCCTTCCGGGGGTATGGGCTTGACGTGCGCGTTCTGGTTCCTCCTAGAGGGTGGTGTCCTTCCCATGGCCGACGATGCCTTGCTGTTCGTCCTTCCCGAGCGTCATCCGCGACTGGGTGCGGCTCTGGCGGCTGTGGGCGAATTGGAGTGTGCCGAGACTCCGGCGGTGCTGGCATGGCTGCACGCGCACGGGGTCCCCGCTTCCTCCGAGTGCGTTCGCATCGTGCCCTCCGGCGCTGAGGTGCTCATCCCCGGCGACGCGGAGTCTCTTCCGGTCCCTCTGAGTGAGGAGGAGACGGTGCGGGTCCAACAGGCGTGCGCGCCCCGGTCCGTGACGGACATGGAGGCCGAACTGCTCGAATTCAGGGACACCACCCAGGACTGGCAGTCCCTGGTCCACCGCGCGCTCACCTCCGGGGTTCCCGCGCCCCGCATCGCACAGCTCACCGGTCTGGACCCACAGCTCATCGTCCAGGTCGTCGACGGCTGAGCTCCCGCCGAATCGACGGGGCTCGAGGGGCGGGGATCACAGGATTCCAGAGAGGCCGTCGGTGGAACCAGGGTCCCCACGGCCGAGCCGCAGTGCCGACCACCGGCTGCTGCGGTGCGGGGTACCCTCTGCGTTGGGACCACCTGCGCCGATGCCTGCGCAAGCGCGGCATCCGCCATCGCATCGCTCGTAAGGCGTCGGATCCTCTGAACGGCCGAGTCGACATCGCTGGGTTGCCGAGAGAACCGCGTCCTGGCTCGCCGGTTGCCGCCGCCTGCACCGACGTCACGAGCGCAAGGCAGAACACTTCCTCGCATTCGCGGCCGTCACGACAGGCTTGATCAGCTACCGCAGACTCGCCATGTGAAGCAGCAATGCCGCCATTGCGGCGTCAACGGATGTCCCATTCATCGGCCGGCACGCAGTCGTGCACCGTGTACGCCCAGTCCTGGAAGTCAGCTACGAAGAAGGCCCTCGACAGGAGGATGTCGCCAGCTCGCTGGGCCCGCACCAATAGCCCGAGCTGTTCCGAGACTGCATCGCCCTCGACAGAGACCGTGGGCACCATGCCACGAACCTCCGAGTATCCATGGAGCTGTCCCGTAAGTTCAGACGGCACCCGGCCAACCAGGCGGAGCCCGTCAAGGGAGACTTGCGGACCGAACAAGGCATCAACCGCGACGGCGGCCAGATCACCAGACTTCCTGCAGTAGGCCGTGACGGCCTCCGCGTACTGCGGAGCGTCTTTGGAGCGAAAACCAACCTGCTGCACCAGAGCACCATGCGGCCGGCTCATGGAGGAATGAGTGCTGGCGAAGTCCTGTGCGCTCATTGCCGTGGCCACTTCCTCAACGCTCATGCCGAACCGAAGCGGGCCGACAGTCTCGAACGGCACAAAGTTCCACTGTGCTCGCTCGGCGTCGTCGACGACGGACCACATCTGTGGGCATCCCTCCAAGCCGTCACGGAACCGCCTCTCGCGGCACGCGGATCAGGGTCGGCTGTACAACCGCACTCCGCCGGATCCTGAGGCCCTGATCTACCAAAGGAAACGACAGCTTAAGCCCCTGCCGAACGGCGGCTCATGACGGGTTCGGCCAGCAGTCTCGCCGTTCCGCAGAGGCTCTGGCCGTGCTGGGCGAAGAGTGCGTCACGTGAGTCGAAATGGCCCAGGTCCGTCAGGACGTGGGCCGAGAGGTCGCACGAGGGACCGGTGGCCGGGCAGACCGTCGTGCCGTCCCAGTCGATCGCCGTCCGGGACAGCGCCTCGAAGAGTGTCTCCGGGCCGGTGTTGGTGAAGCCGCCACCGCTGGATTCGTTCAACTCGTCGAGGTCTCCGAAGAGTTCCGAGACCGTCAGCCACGGCGCGGCGGGACGGCCGTTCCGCGGCGGGCCTTCCATGTGGAACTCCGGCCATGCGAGCACGACCTGGTGCGGGACCAGCCGATGGACCCGGGGGAAGCGCGGGTACCAGAAACTGCCGTCGACCAACAGGCCGCGCACGCGCGTCGGCACTCCGATTGCTCGCGCGACCGCCTCCAGCACCGCCAGCCGCTGACTGCACGAGCCCCGTCCGCGGCGCAGCACCTCCGAGACGGGTCGCTCGTCCTGCACCGAGTAAACCGGCCGCACGGCCGTGGCGATGAATCGGTGGGCCTGCCGCAGGGCCGCCGTTCGGCAGGCGTCCGAGGCGTCCTCCGTGTCCGTCGGCAGGTCGAGACGGCGCAGCAGGGACGAGACGTTCGGATGCCGCCAGTCGAGAATCCGCGTCGGAGCCGCGCTGCCCGCCGCTCCTCCCCTGTCGGCGCCACGTGTGCGGACACGGCCTCGCGGCATGAGAAGTGAGCTCGTCATGACGGTGATCCTCTCCCCCAGCATCCTCCCCGGATGGCGAGACCCATCATGGCAGCATTTTTGAACGCGTTCAACTATGGAGTGAGGCGATCCGGCTATCGGGAGATGCCTGCCGTCCGGACGCCGCCCGAGCGCCCGGACAACCGGCCATCACCGGACCGAAGAGCCACAGGTCAGGCGCACAGCTCTGCCGCCGACCGAGCCGTCCCAGTGTGCGGCCGCCGCCAGGACGGCCGCGGCCGCGCCCGTTCCGAGGACGGCGCCGGCGACGACGTCGCCCGGGTAGTGCACCCCGGTGTGAACGCGCGAGTAGCCCACGGCACAGGCCAGCAGTCCGAGAGGGACCGTGACGGCCGGGAACGCGGGCCCGACCGCCGCAGCGAAGGCGACGGCGGACGCCGTATGACCGGAGGGGAACGATGCGGACGCCGGCATGGGGACGTGCCGACCCGGGAACGGCGAGTCCTCGGCACGGTGCGGACGTGGCCGCCGTACAAGTCGCTTGCCCAGGAGGTTGGCCGTGGTGGACGCGACGCCGATCGCTGCCACGCCGAGCACCGCGGCGCGGCGGGAGCGGCCGGGGCGCAGGGCCAGGGTGGAGGCGATCAGAAGGGAGATCTTGGAGTGATCGGCCGCCGCGGACAGTCGGCGCAGTGCCGAGTCCAGTGCGGGTGTGCTGGTGACCGTCACGGCCTCGTAGAGGGCCTGGTCGAGGCTGGCGAGGTCGCGCAACAGGCCCTGCGGTACTTCCTGCTGCCGAGTCCGACGGTCAATCATCGCTCTGCTCCTGGTTCTTGTCGCGGGAGGGGGCTGCTCGGTCGTGGCTCGCGCGTGCGCGGGGCGACAGGTCGAAGGCGAGGCGTATCACGCGGTACCAGTCGACGGTCGGTGCGACGTACGGTGCCCCGGGACGTTCCCGTGGCACGCGGACCCGCAGGACGCCGGGCCGTATGGAGCACACGACGGGCGCAGGCAGGACGAGTGCCTCACCGTCCACGGCGACCGGGATCGCCTCCTCGTCGGACTCCACGACGACGCTGCGGGACGTCAGGACCGTCATGCCACTGGCCCGCTCCCCCAACAGCGCCAGTTCGGCGGCCTGTACGGCGCCCCCGACCCGGACCGCGATCACACCGAGCTCGCCCGTGTCGAGCCGTTCCCTGCGGCCACCGGTCAGCGGGTCGGCCCGGGCGTAGGGGTTGTTGCTGACCAGCACCGCCTGCGGGGCCTCCAACCGCTCGTCGTCGGTCCGGGCACTGAGTGCGGAGCCCGCCTCGCCCGCCAGCAGGTCCGGCAACTGGTCGAGCGCGGTGACCGCTTTGGCGTCGCGGTAGTCGGGGTTCTGCACGATGTGCGCGTACGTACCGAACGAGGCGGTGTTGACGAAAGGCCGGCCGGCGATGTCTCCGAGGTCGACGCGGAGTTCCACACCGTCCGAGAGCGCGTCCAGGCTGCTCACCGGATCGTCCCGGTCCAGGCCGAGGTCCATGGCGAAGTGGTTGCGGGTGCCGGCCGTCACGACCATGAACGGCAGACCGTGTTCGGCGGCCACTCCCGCCACCAGGGCCTGGGTGCCGTCGCCGCCGGCCACACCGAGCAGGTCGGCTCCTTCGGCCACGGCCTGCCGGGCCAGTGCCACCGGATCCGGATCCGAGTCGAGGTCGAGCAGGATCACTCGCGCGCCCAGCGCCTCGGCCCGCTCCACGAGTCCGTACTGCACGACCTTCCCGCCGCCCGACTTCGGATTCATGATCAGCACGGCCCTGCGGGGCGGGCGCACCGTGCGGGTGTGCATACCGTGCGGCTTGCGCAGACGGCGCAGGGCACTCCGCGCGCAGCCGAGCGCGGCGGTCCACGCCGCGAGGGCGACCACCGCGACCACCCACAGGCCCGACACGGCGTACAGCACCAGGACGCCGACGGGTGCGGTGATCGCCAGAAGAGCACCGAGGAGCCGGGCGAATCCGCGGTGCGCCAACGCCCACCACAAGCCCGCGCCGGCCAGTGCGAGACCCGCCAGGCCCAGCAGCAGGATGAACCACTGCTCGGTGCCGGCCACCACTGCGGCCACCGCGCCCGCGATGCACAGCAGGGCGAGACGGGCCAGGGCTCGCGCCGAGCCGAGACCCTTGTCGGGTCCGTGGCGTTCCGTCTCACGCGTCGTTCTGGTCTCGTTCAATGTCGATTCCCCGTCATGAATGAGGCGGACGGCCGCGATCGCGCGGCGGGTTCTTCGTCTGTCCGTCACACCGGCGATTCATGTCGGTGTCCGTGAAACCTACGCGGTGTGACCCGCCTCCTCCTCGACCGGGCGCGGTCGGCGGCTCGTGTGCAAGCCGCGAAGCGGATCGCGGGAGCGCCCTGGTCCGCGACGGTCGGGCTGCCGATGTCCGCGACGCGGCTCCCGAGCGACGCATCCGGAGTGCGGTCATCGCCCGCTCAACGACGAGCCCTTCGAACCGCGGCCTCGTGTCCCTCTATACCGCGAGTCCGCCGTCTCCCGGCCTCGTTGTCCCTGTCCGCCACCCCGTCTCCTCTCGCCCGCCGGTGATCAACCGAGCCTCGACGACATGTCAGGCAAAGTGGATCAAGACTACAGGCCGGGTCGCACCGCCCCTGCCGGACACCGGATCCGCCGACCCGCCCTGCCGGATCAAGCGGACACGAGGTCTCCGGTCCCCCCGTACCAGGCATGGGCAGCGGCCGACATCGTCACCGTACGTGACGGGACCTTCCTCCACCTCACCGCCCTCGCAGCAACCGTGCAACACCGCCTCAAGAGCCGTGACGGCCACGCACTCTCCTCGATGGAGATCATCGAGCTCGTCGACGCCTCCCCGCCTCCGGCCGGAATCCCTCGGGTCCTGAACTCCCCTTGGCTTGACTCGGTCGGCGATCTTGGAGTTTCGCGGTGCGGCAGCATGGTCAGCGGGCATGCTCTTCGAGCTCCGTTGACCGATGCAGTAGTTGTCGAGGTGCCTGTTGTCCCTCCGTCCACGTTCCGGTGAGCAGGTCCCGTCTCTGACCGTGCAGGTCGCGCAGGCGAGCAACCCGGGCGGCACGACGGCGATATGGGTGCGCGACCGGCCGGACGGGCTGTGGTGCGATGAGGACTTCGCCGACTGGTACCCGCGGGACGGGCGCCCGGGTCTCTCGCCTCCTCAACTGGCCGCCGTCTGTGTGCTGCCGAACCTGCTCGGACTGTCGGACCGGCAGGCCGCCGAGCCGGTCCGCTGCCGCATCGACCTCAAGTACGCCATGGCCATGGAGCTGGACGACCCAGGGTTCCATCACAGCGTGCTCGCCGACTTCCGCGACCGTCTCGCCGAGAGGGACCGTGCTGACCGCCTCCTCGACCTCGCGCCGGCCCGCCTCAAGGAGGCCGGCCTGGTCCGCGAGCGCACCACGCAGCTCACCGACTCCACCCATGTCCTGGCCGCGGTGCGTGACGTGACCCGCCTGGAGCTGATCACCGCGGCCGTCACGCCTCACCCTTGACCTTGCCGCCCTTCCTCCGGTTGCGATCCTCGGACCCACCCAAAGGCGAACGCCACTCGCGCCCCCCTGCCCGGGTTTGCGTGTGGAAGGCCGTCGTCAGCGTCTACCCCGCCTCACCGAGGTTCTTCACCGCTTCCCTGACCCGGTCTTCAGCTCGGCGAGTTCGGCCGGTTCCGCATCCGGCCGGCCCACGGCTCGGGCCGGGCCGGACGCAGGCATCCCGGCGGTGCTCCAACCACTTCGAGAAGGGCGTCACCGTCACCGTGGCAACCGCCGTGCCCCGGCCCGGAGTTGCGTCACCGGCACAGGCTGACTCCTGCGGGGCCGCATCCCGTGCGGGGCAATCGGTTCCGGCAGGGCTGACCGCTGCCGTGATCGGTCCGGAGGAACCGGGCACTCGTGCGAAGGGGTGTGCGACGGCCCTGCCCGGCCGATGTGAGACCAGGCGGCTCAGGGATCGGCAACCCCAGGGCCGGACGTCTCAGGAGCGCTTGCGGGTCGGAGCACCGGCGAACCAGAAGGCGACCCCGATGAGAGCGAAGACGACCAGAGGGATGGCCTCCGTGGCGAGATACGTCCAGCGTTCGGAAGGGTCCCAGCCCGAGGGTGCGTATCCCGGTCCGAACCAGTGCGCGCCGATGCCGGGCAGGAGCAGCTGGACAGTGGCGAAGGAGATCAGCGCGGTCAGCAGCCAGCCGACAGTGCGCGGATAGCGGACGCGGTAGGGCCGGGGAACGTCGGGGTACTTGCGCCTGAGGACGTGCAGCGCGGGGAAGATCCCGAGATAGCTGAGCAGGGTGGTGGAGAGCGCCAGCGAGAGCACCGCGCCGAACAGTTTGGCGGCATCGCCCCCGGTGAGCTGGTGTGCGAGCACGAGGACTCCGGTGGAGACGAGGCCGCTGAGCAGGTTGACACGGACAGGTGTGCCGAGCCGTTCCGAGATGACTCCGAGGGCACGGGGTGCGGCACCGTCGTAGCCGCTGACCGCCAGCGCGCGATCGGTGCCCATGAGCCAGGCGACACCCGAGGAGAGCAGCGTGAGGATGAACAGCACCGCGCAGATGCCGCCGAGTATCAGGCCGGCGCCGGTCAGGGTGACTGCGCCGTCGGGTCCGACGGAGCCTCCGTACACGCTGAAGACCTGTCGCATCGCGTCGAGGAAGCCGCTGAGCCCCGTGACGGCCCTGGTCGGGAGGACCAGCAGGACGCCCAGGACCGGCAGGGCGTAGAGGAGCACGGCCAGCACGCCGCTGCGGAAGATGGCTGCGGGTACGTCCCGCCGGGGGTCGACCATCTCGTCACCTGCGCTGTTGGGCAGTTCGAAACCGACGTAATTGAATATCAACACCGGCATGAGGGCGACGAATCCGGACCAGCCCGGCGTGAAATCGGCGAGGCCGAAACCGTGCACGCCATGCCGGGCGGCGTAGATGAGCACAGTGCAGGTGAAAAGGATCAGCAGCGCCAGCCGGGTCCAGCCTCCCAATACGGGTATCCACTTGCCGATACGGAAAGAGACCACGGCCGTCAAGATGCCGAACCAGACAAATCCCAGCGTGAAGAGATAGAAGCCGAGGGTGCCGAATGGCCGGCCGTCGTGGAAGAAAGTAGTGAAGGCCGTCACGGCGGAGACCGTGAGCGTGCCGCCGAACCACACCGGGTTGGTGACCCAGTACATGAAGGTATTGACCGCCCCGGCGAGGTGGCCGAAGGCGAGCCGGACCCAGAGATAGGGGCCGCCCTCCTGCGGGAAAGCAGTGCCCAATTCGGCACAGAGCAGGGCGGACGGCACGAAGAAGACGACCGCCAGCACGATCATCCAGGTGAAGGCCTGTGGTCCACGGGCAGCGACGGTACCGATGGTGTCGAGGCCGACGAGAGTGCAGAGAAGGAAGAAGAGGATGTCGAAGTGACCGAAGTGGCGTCATAGCTTCCGGATTTCCAGATCGGAGTCGGCGGTACGAAGGACCGGCGTCGTACGAGGGGGTTTGGTGTCCACGAGGCAGAATGCTGCATAACCATCTGATGCCGCGCAAGAATGGGTTCAGGATTTTCGGAGAACCCACTTCACGGCCGGAGGATTTATGACCTTCAACCTCATTCGCGCCCGCTTCGACCAAACGGGGAATCCCGCTCCGCTTTTCCGCGACTCCCTTGCCATTATTGCTCCTTGACCCGCCATCAGAGATGTGGTGACACTGGTCACTTCGACTGACACTGCGCTTCAGCCGCTCACTCCCGGGAGCCTCACGCATGAAAGTCAACCTCTACTATGCGCCATTTCCCTCGCAGATGTTTCGCGGCTTCGACGAGCCGATCAACACCGAACGGCCGTTGAATCCGAAGAGTGCGCTGCCGACGCTGGCGAGTGGGCTGCGGATGTTCGCGGAGACGATGGGCTTCGACTGCGAAATCGAAATCGTCGACATGCAGCTCGGCGGCCAGCGCATCCCCTACAAGACCATCCCGTACGGTCCGCACCAGATGGACTGCTATCGCTTCGGTTCTCCTTTCGAGGACTACGTCGAAAAAATCAAGGAAGCCGAGATACACGGGCTGACCTGCAACTTCACCAACAGTGCGCAGATCACGGCCGATCTGGCGCAGTTCATCAAGAGCGTCAACCCGAAGGCGTTCGTGGTGGCGGGCGGTGTGGACCCGACGGCCCGGCCGCAGTACTACCTGGAGCGCGGGGTGGACCTGGTGGTCCAGGGCGAGGGAGAGTGGGTGTTCTCGCGTGTCGTCCAGGCCTGGGCCGAAGGCGGCGACTTCAGCGAGGTGCCGAACATCGCGACCCGCGAGCGCACAGCACGCAAGGTCGACATGTCACACATGATCGACATGAACACCCTGCCGCCCATGGCGCTCGACCTGGTCGGCGACCTGTCCTTATACACCGACACCGCCGAGGGTCCGCCCCCCGAAGGTGTCGGCATGAACTTCATCTGCTGGGAAACCTCCAGGGGCTGCGCCTGGCGCTGCTCCTTCTGCACGGCACCCTCCCGCGGCAAGTACCGCTACATGTCGCCCGCGGCCGTCGAGGAGCACCTGAAGTACTTCCGCTCACGGGGCATTCGCACGATCGTCTGGCAGGAGGACAACCCGCTCTCGCGCATCCAGCAGAACGGCACGGGCCGCTTTCTGTACGACAGCGGCCGGGAGGAACTCCTGGAGATCTTCCGGATGATCCGCGAGTACGGCTTCGCCTGGGAGTTCGCCAACGGCATCGAGTTCGGCAAGTTCCGCCAGAACGGGCGCTTCGACCACGAGCTGGCCCAGGCTCTGCTGGGCAACGAGAAGTCGGCCGACGGATGGACCGGCTGCTACCGGGTTCAGATCCCGCTCGACAACATGAACATCGGCAAGAGCCGGTTCCCCAAACTGCTCGGCTTCGACGAGCAGGTCGACATCCTGGCGACCATGCTCACCGACTACGGTGTCGGCCACCAGACCTACGACCTGTTCATCGGCTATCCGGAACAGGGCACCGAGGCCATCGACCAGTTCAACGACTACTGCCTGCGCATCAAGGACGAGCTGGGCGCCCTCGGCGGCTCCACCTACCAGCCGTACTTCAACGTCTTCAACCTGTCGCTGCTGCCCGGCGCCCGTGACTGGACGACACTCCACGACCTCCTGGCCTTCGACGTGGAGGCGAACCCCGAGGTGATCGGGATCTTCCTCTCCGCCATCAACAACGACCACTTCACCTACTGGGACATCTACCAGAAGCGGCTGGAGATGACCAACTCCCTCAACGACCGTGAGCTGCACCGTCTCTACGACGGCATCTACGCGGGCAGCGGTACCCACAACGGCGCGGGAGCGTGAGCGGCATGCTTGTCGATCTCTACTACGCGCCCTACCCCGGCCAGCGGTTCGCCGGGGAAGCCGAGACGATCAGCCCCGTACGGGTCCTCAACCCGAAGAGCGCGCTGGCCACACTGGCGGCCGGCACCCGCAGCTTCCTCGCGCAGTGGGGGGTCGAGGCCCAACTGCGGATCATCGACACCCAGGTGGACGAGGACGAGCCGGTGCTCTACAAGTCCTTCGCATACGGACCGCGGGTCATCGAGTGCCTGCGCTACGGCGGGGAATTCGAGCGCTACGACACCACGCTGCGCGAGGCCGACATCATCGGCATCTCGAACAACTTCACCAACTCGGCAGGCTCCGTCACCGACTTCGCCAAGCACGCCAAGGCGGTCAACCCGCAGGCTCTGGTGGTCGGCGGCGGCATGGACGCCACCGCCCGCCCCGAGTGGTACCTGGACAACGGCTTCGACGTGATCGTCCAGCTGGACGGCGAGTATCTCTTCGCCAAGGTGATCGAGGCCGTCGCCAAGGGACAGCCCCTCACCCAGGCGGCGTTCTGCCGTGAGTACAACGGCGGGTACATCGTCTTCGGCGGCCCGTCCCTCAAGATGGACGAGTTGGAGCCGATGGCCCTCGACCTCGTCACCAACTACCAGGACTACAACGACACCGGCGAGGGCACCCCGCCGCAGAACGTCGCCACACCGTTCATCTGCTTCGAGTCCTCCCGCGGCTGCTACCGCACCTGCTCGTTCTGCGCGACACCGATGCGGGGCAAGTACCGCCACATGTCGCCCGAGGCGGTCGAGAAGCACTTCGACTACTTCCGGAAGATGGGCATCCGCAACATCCTCTTCCAGGAGGACAACATCCTCTCCCGGCTCCAGCGCAGCGGCCGCGGCACCATGCTGCACCGCAGCGGCCGGGAGGAGGTCTTCGAGATCTTCCGGATGGCGCGGGAGTACGGCTTCTCCTGGGAGTTCGCCAACGGGCTGGAGTTCGGCAAGTTCCTGGATCTCGGGAAGCCGGACCTGGAACTGATGGAGCACCTGTTCTGGAGCGACCGCTCCGGCGACATCTGGCGCGGCTGCTACCGCGTGCAGATTCCGCTCGAGTTCCTCGGCGACGACCCGACCTCGAAGTTCAACAAGCTGCGCGGCTTCGAGGAGGAACTGGAGATCCTCGACGCGATGCTCGGCTTCGGCGTCACATATCAGACCTTCAACGTGCTGATCGGCCACGACGGCGACGACCGGCCGGCGATCGACCACTATCTGCGCCGAAGTCTCCAACTGCGCGAAGCGCTGCTGGACCGTGACTCCCGCGTGGTGCCGTACTTCAACGTCTACAACCGGACACTGCTGCCGGGTACGGCCGATTTCCGCAACAAGCACGAGCGGCTCGAATTCGACATCGAGCAGGTCCCCGAGGTGATCAGTGTCTATCTCGCGCCGATGAACAGCGATCACCTCTCCTACTATGATCTCCTCGACGAACGCCTGCGCATGATGCGGGAGTTGAACGGGGATCTGATCGACCAGTACGACGGCATCCACCGCAAGGCGCTGATCGAGACCGGCGGATAGAGGCAGAGGAGCAGCGTGTGACCGCACCACCGCGACGGCGGTACGGTTTCGGCGCCCTCTGGCTCGGCCAGAGCCTGTCCCTGGTCGGTACCCAGGTGGGCACGCTGGCCCTCCCGTTGCTCGCGGTGGTGTCGCTCGACGCGAATGCCGGGCAGCTCGGGGTGATCGCCACCCTGCGCTATCTCCCGTTCCTGCTCTTCGCGCTGCCGCTGGGCCCCCTCGTCGACCGGGGGGACCGCCGCCGGCTGATGATCGTCGCGGACGTCGCCCGTGCGGCACTGGTACTCGTCCTACCGGTGCTGCACGCGATGGGTGGGCTGCGGCTGTGGTGGCTGTACGCCGTGCCGTTCCTGGTCGGCATCTTCCAGGTGATCTTCGACTCGGCCTATCTCGCCTACGTCCCCCAACTCGTCGGCCGCGACAGACTCACCCGCGCCAACCGCAACCTCCAGGCCAGCCAGTCCGCCGCCGATCTCGGCGGGCCGGGTCTGAGCGGACTGGTCTGCACCGCGGTAGGCGCGGCCGGCGCCCTGGTCATCGACGCGTTCTCCTTCGCCTTCTCGGCGCTCACCCTGGCCCTGATCAGGCCGACGCCCCGACAGGCCGTCGAGAAGACGGCACCCGGCGGCGTGCGGCAGGTGGCAGTCGCCTGGTGGCAGGACGTCAGGGCCGGGCTGGTCTTCGTCTTCGGCCAACCCGAACTGCGGGCGCTGGCCATCGAGACGGCCGTGTTCAACGCCTGTGAGCAAGGCGCCCTGGTCCTCTACCTGGTCTACGCGGTGCGCGAGTTGGGATTCTCGCCGCTGCTGCTCGGACTGTCGCTCGCGACGGCCGGCATCGGCTCGACGCTCGGCACCTTCCTGTCCGAGGGCTCGGCCCGCCGGATCGGACTGGGACCCACCATCACGGTCGGCTCCGTGCTGGGCTGCAGCGCGCTCCTGCTGGTACCCGCGGCCTCGGGCAGCCGGCTCGCCGCCTTCACCGTGATCTGCTCGGGGTTCGCCGTCTCCGGCCTGGCGACCGGCGTCTCCAACGTGCTGCAGGTATCGCTGCGCCAGACCCTCACGCCGGACACCATGACCGGCCGAATGACCGCTTCATTCCGGTTCGTCGCGTACGGCATGGTACCCCTGGGCACCATGGCCGGTGGTGTGCTCGGCACCGCACTGGGACTGCGCGAGGCGCTGTGGGTGATGTCCGGCGCGTTGCTGTTCGGGCCGCTCGCGATCATCTGTTCGCCCCTCCCCCGCAGGCAGGCCCTGCCGGCTGACAGAGCGTCAACCTGAGGCGACGAAAGGGGCCTTGGGATTCGGACGTCGATAGGATCGTCTCCGACCGCTCAGCTCTCGGAAGGACGCACGGTGGACAGGTTTCGCTATCACGACGGGGTGCTGCGCTGCGAGGGAGTGGACCTGGAGGAGCTGGCCGCCGAGCACGGCACTCCGACCTACGTCTACTCGCGCGACACGTTCCGTACGCACCTCGCGGATCTCACCGCGGCCTTCTCCGAGTTGAACCCGCTGGTCTGCTACGCGGTGAAGACGTGCAGCAACCTCCATCTGCTGCACGAACTGGGCGCGGGCGGCGCCGGGGCGGACGTGGTCAGCGGAGGCGAGCTGCACCGGGCCCTCACGGCGGGCATCCCTGCCGAGCGGATCGTCTTCGCCGGGGTCGGCAAGTCGGAGTCCGAACTGCGCGAGGCAGTCTCCGCCGGAATCGGCTGCGTCAATGTCGAGTCCGAGTCGGAGCTCGAACTCCTGGCCCGGGTGGCCCGGTCGATGGGCCGTACCGTACGGGCCGCGATCCGGGTCAACCCCGACGTGCAGAGCGAGGGAACCCCGGAGAAGACCACCACCGGTATCCGGGGCAGCAAGTTCGGCATCGATCTGGAGCGAGTGCCCCGGCTGTTCGCCCGCGCCTCGCAGCTGGACCACGTCCGACTGACCGGTGTGCATGTCCACCTCGGCTCGCCCATCCACTCCCCCGAGCCCTACATCGTCGCGCTCACCCGGGTGCTGGACCTGGTCGACAAGCTGAGGGCCGACGGCCACGAGATCGAACTCATCAACATGGGCGGCGGGTTCGCCGCCGAGTACGAGACGGGTGCCGCACCGGGCTGGGGGGTGTACGCCGATGCGATCACGCCTGTCCTCAAGCCGTTCGTCGCAGCCGGCGGCAAGGTCGTCATGGAGCCCGGACGCTCGATCGCCGCGAACGCCGGTGTCCTGCTGACCCGGGTGCGCTATCTGAAGGACGCCGGGCAGCACCGGGTGGCGATCGTCGACGCCGGGATGAACAACCTCATCCGCGCCGCACTGTACGACTCCTTCCACTTCATGTGGCCCGTCCGCCCCGTCGACGGCCTGGTACCGCCCACCCGCTCCGGGCGGATCGACCTGCCCGGTCTCACCGGCTACGACATCGCCGGGCCGATCTGCGAGTCGACCGACTACCTCGCCCGGGAGCGCCGACTGCCGACGCTCGCCGAGGGGGACCTCATCTGCATCTTCGGTGCCGGCGCCTACGGCATGGCAATGGCCAGCCAGTACAACTCCTCACTGCGCCCTGCCGAGGTGCTCGTCGACGGCTCCACCAGCCGTCTGATCCGCCGCCGTGACACCTATGCGGACCTGATCGAGGCGGAACTGGGCCTGCCGGACAGCGAGTTGTGAGACAGGGCTCCCCCACCGAGGCCGCGGGGCACCCGGCGGCGGGGCCCCGGCCTCGGTGGGAAGCGGTGCCGCCGGCCGGGGCTCGCCGCCGAAGGAGTCAGCCGGTCGCGTCCAGATAGTCCTCGCCGGGGAGCAGGAGCGCGGAGCGCACCGACTCCCGGCTTCCCCGCGGGGGCCAGACCAGGGCATGGGTGGTGCGCAGCCGGGCGCCGCGCAGCATCTTGCCCCGGTAGGCGCCGGTGCCGAGGTCGAGCCAGGCAAGGCCGAGTGACGCCGCGAGGGCGAGCGGCTCATAGACGGCGAGGTTGAAGTACGCGTACGGGCCGGCGTCCGGGGCGAAGCCGGCGGCGCGGACATGCAGCGTGTCGCCCCACAGATAGCAGAGAGCGAAGCCGGTGAGGCGGCCGTCGCGGCGTTCGAGGAAGACCTCGCTCCACGGATCGAGACAGGCCGCCTGCTGTCTCAGGTACGCCGTCATCGACTCGTCGGTGTCGTCCGCGCCGTACTTGCGCTGGAGCCGGCCGAGCAGCGGTCCGGCCTCCTGGTAGCACTCGGAGAGCCGCACGCGGTGGACCGAGCCACCGGAGTCGGCGAATGCGCGGGCCTCTCGCTGCCATTCGCGGCGACGCCGGGCGGAGCGTTCCTTGTCCACTGTCGCGACCGGGACGACCGCCTCCGCGGACAGCGGAGCGTACGAGGGCGCCGGAACGTCCGGCGCGTGCGCGGCAAGTGCGGCGAGACACTCCTCGGCGTGGTCCTGCGGTGCGTACAGCAGGGCCGTCGCCGCGGCACCGAGGGTCTCGGCCAACTCGGCCGCTGCCTGGATCAGCCGAGCGATCACGCGCGCGCGTCTCGACGCGGGCAGCGCCGGGTCGACGAGTACTCCTCCGTGGTAGCCGGCCCGTGAGCCCAGCAGGAGCAGCGGCATCCAGAGGTGCCGGTCGGCCTCCGCCTCGGCTCCCAGGCGAGGGACGGCGAGCAGGTCGAGCGGGTGGTAGGCCTGGTTCATGGAGACACCGGAGCCGCCGCGCCAGAAGTAGGTGGGCAGCGCGCCCACCACGGAACCGTCCGGTTCCTCCGCGAGCAGATACCGGCTCTCGTAGTCGTCGGATCCTTCGGCCCATTCCAGCCAGGGGCGGCCGAGGTAGACGGTGCGGCCGGCCGACAGTCGCTCCCAGTCCGCGGGTTGGAGTTCGTGGACGCTGCGGATGTGCCGCACTCTCATCCGGCGGGCTCTTCCTGGTAAAGGCCGGTCTGCTCGATCTCCCGAACGCGCCGGTAGTCGTGCTCGATCTGCTTACGGTCGCCGAGCAGATACAGGTGCCCGGGCGAGCTGAACAGGTCGACGGTACGGCGGACCTCGTCTCCGCCGGCCAGAAGGTCGATCGAGCCGCAGAGGTAACTGGGCAACGCGCGCACCTCCGCGAGCGGTCCGGCAGCCAGACGCCCGTCCTGCGGGGCGATCAGGCACACCACCCGCAGGCTCCGCAGGAGCCGGTAGTCCGTGCCGGGCAGGCAGGCGAACGAGGCGGGATCGGTGTACGCGTCGACGGTGAGCGACACCTGGCTGTGGCCGGTGGCCTCCCGCGGGCCGCGGGAGGTGACGGCGCCCTCCAGCCTCGCGCCGATCTCGATCAGCACGGGCCCGCGCGAGGTGAGCATCACCTCGGCGTGCGCGGGGCCGTGGGCGATACCGAGAGCGTCGAGCACCCGTACGACATACGCGGCCAGGTCTCGCTGCACATCACCGTCGGGTGCCAGCAGGTCCTGGTAGTCGTAGACGACGGCGCCGTCGACGCTCGCCCGCTGCTCGCGCCAGATCTCATGGACGAAGTGGAGCCCGTCCCGGCTCACCGTGTTGACGAAGTACTGATCGCCGGCGAGGAATTCCTGGGCGAGCACCAGCTCGTTGAAGTTGCCCATCTGGTCGGTCCGCCGGTGGATACGGGCGAAGGCGTCACGGGCCTGGGCGTCGTCGGCGCAGATCGCCACCGAGTCGGAGCCCGCGCTCGCCAACGGCTTGACCACCAGAGGCCAGTGGCCGCCGACGTCGGCCCAGTCGATCATCTTCTCCACGTCGTCGCAGACGGTGCTCTCCGCGGCGTCCACCCCGGCAAGGCGCAGACATTCGGCCATCGCGTACTTGTCGCGCCGGGAGAGGCTGAGCCGGGTGCCGTTGCCCAACAGGCCGAGCCGCTCGGCGAGTTCGTCGGCGGCCCGTACCCCCCACTCGGATCCGGTGATGACCAATGACGGCTGATGGAGCGCGACTTCGGCGGCCGGATCGGCCACCGATCCCAGATCGATGACGGCCAGGTAACGCTCGGGACGAAAGGCGAGACGGTACGCCGCCGGCATCTCGCCCGGGGTGAAGACGGCCACGGTGTCCCAGCCGCGCCGGGCGAACTCGTCGGCGAGTTGGGAGCCCGTCGAGACAGGGTCGACCACGGCCACGACGGGCCGTTCCGGCTGCGTCACTGCGACCACTCCGTCGGCACACGATCCCAGCGGTGGCGGCGCAACTCGTCCATCAGCCCGGCCGGCAGGGCGACACCGTCACTGACGGACAGATTGGCTCGGACGTGCGCGGGGGTGCGCATACCGGGAATCACCGTGCTGACGGCCGGGTGCTGGAGGATGAAGCGCAGGGCGAGCTGCGGCATGGTCATCCCCTCGGGGACGACGGGGCGCAGGCGATCGGCGCGTTCCACACTGGCCGCGAGATTGGCCGGGACGAAGTAGCTGTTGCGCCAGTCCCCTTCGGGCCAGCGGGTGTCCGTGGTCAGGGAACCGGTGAGGGTGCCCTCGTCGAACGGTACCCGCGCGATCACGGCGACGTCGTGCCGGGCGCAGGCGGCGAAGAGTTCGTCCTCCGGGGCCTGGTCGAAAATGTTGTAGATCACCTGAACGGCGTCGACCAGGCCGGTCTCCAGCGCGGCCAGCACGTTGGTGGGCTCCCACCGGTTGACGCTGATGCCGACCGCCTCGACCAGTCCGCGTTCCTTCATCCGGGCCGCCTGGGCGAGCCACTCGTCATCATCCGCCCAGCTGTCGTCCCACACGTGGTACTGCATCAGATCGATGCGCTGCGCCCCGAGGTTCTTCAGGCTGAGCGCCAGATACTCCGCCACGTGGGCGTCGGGGAAGACCTCGGTGAAGCGCGCGCCCGGGCGGGTGGGCCAGTTCCGGTCCAGTGGCGGAATCTTGGTGGCGATCCGGATCGCCCCGTCGGGGTACTCGGCGCGTAACTCGCCCAGCAGCAGCTCGCTGTGGCCTCGGCCGTAGATCCAGGCGGTGTCGAAGAAGGTACAGCCCTGATCCACGGCGAGGCGCAGCGCCTCGCGTCCGCTGCCCTCGTCACCACCTGTCCAGCCACCGGTGCCGCCACCGATGCCCCACATGCCGTAGCCGATCTCGCCGACTTGCCATCCAGTCCGGCCGAAGCGACGAAGACGCACCGACAGATCCCCTCTCGGACTTACTGTCAATTGGCAAGCAATAGTACAGGGTTGGCCTTCCACAACCGTGAGGGGAGAACCGTGCACTCCGCGCTCAGACACCGGCTCCTGACCGACTTCCAGGGGCACCGGGTGGACTATCCAGCCGACCGGACAACCATTCACCTGATCGAGGAACAGGCGCGGCGGGCCCCCCAGCGGCCCGCACTGCTGTGGGACGACACCTGCCTCACCTACGGCGAGATCATCGAGCTGGCGGCGGCCTGGGCCGGTGAGTTGCGCAGGCTCGGCGTACGCCGCGGCGATTTATTACCCGTGATCACGGCCGGCGGTCAGGAGCTGGCCGTGGTGATGCTCGCCGCGATGAAGCTGGGCGCGCCGTTTGTGCCCATGGACGACGCGTGGCCCGAGCACCGTCTGCACGAGAGCATCACGGCGCTGCGGCCGCCTCTGGCAGTACGCACCGGGCCCCGCCCGGTTCCCCCGCTCGGTGTGCCGGTACTTCACGTGACCGGGACCGGCGCGCCCGACGGCGTGCGGCCCGTGCACCACGCGGTGCCCGGCACCGACGAGTTGATCTACGGCTTCTTCACCTCCGGCTCGACGGGGACCCCCAAGTGCGCGCTCAACGGCCATCTCGGGCTGCTCAACCGGTTCCTGACGATGACGCGGCGCTTCGGTGCGGGGCCGGACGTGGTGCTGCAGAACAGCCGCCATGTCTTCGACTCCTCCATGTGGCAGCTGCTGTGGCCGCTCACCAAGGGCAGCCGGGTGGTACTGCCTCGCCGTGAAGGCGTCCTCGACCTCACCCGGACCATCGACGAGATGGCCCGCCACCGTGTCACGATGACCGACTTCGTTCCCTCGGTCTTCAACACCCTGGTCGATCTGCTCGACTCCGACCCGGCACTGACGGCGCGGCTCTCCTCCCTGCGGCACCTGCTGATCGGCGGAGAGGCGATCGACCCGAGCGCCGTCCGCTCGTTCCGCGAACTGCTGCCGGAGGTCAGGCTCACCAACACCTATGGGCCGACGGAGTGTTCGATAGGTTCCGTCTTCCACGAGGTCTCGGACGCCGACACCGGACCGATACCGATCGGCCGCCCGATCGACAACACCTGTGCCGTGCTGCTCGACGGGAACGGGGCACTGGTCGCACCCGGGCAGGTCGGTGAGATCCACCTCGGCGGAGACTGCCTGGGCGCCGGCTACCTGCACGACCCGGCCCGTACGGCGGATGCCTTCGTGGAGAACCCCTTTCCCGAGTTGCCCGGACGCCGGCTCTACCGCTCAGGGGATCTGGCCTGGCAACGGCCCGACGGGCTGCTGATGTTCGTCGGGCGGCAGGACCAACAGGTCAAGCTGGGCGGCGTGTTGATCGACCTGCTGGAAGTGGAGGCCGCCGTCGCCGCACACCCGCAGGTGGTGCAGGCCAGGGCAGTGATCCACGGCGAGGGCGATCTGCGCAGTCTGGTGTGCTGCGTCACCACCGACGCGACGCTCACCTCCACCGAACTCGACGCGCACAGTCGGGCCCTGCTGCCGGCCCACGCGGTGCCGCGTACCTTCCTGCTGCTCGACCGGATGCCGCTCACGCCCAACGGCAAGACCGACCGCCGGGCACTGGCCGAACTCGCCTCCCTGCAGCTCGCCGGTCGGGCAGGAGGCGGGCAGCTCACCGCGCAGGAGGAGATCATCGCCACGCTCTGGCGGGAGCTCCTGGCCGATCTGCACGGTGCCGCCCCTGGCCCGGAGGCCGACTTCTACGCTCTCGGCGGTACCTCGCTCACCCTTCAGCGGCTCTCGGCCGCCCTGCACCGCGCCTTGGGCGTGCGGGTCCCGCCGCGCCAACTCGCCGCCGCCGCAACCCTGCGGGAGCAGGCGGCGCTGCTGCACCAGGACGGTGCGACTCCCGACGACCGCGCCCTGCTGCTCGCCGACATCGCACACGCGTCCGTCCCGCGCCCCGGGTCCGGTCCGACACCCACCGGCGAACCGGTTCACGTGCTGCTCACCGGTGTGACCGGCTTCATCGGCGCCCATGTACTGGCCGAACTCCTCGACCGCACCGACGCGGTGGTGCACTGTCTGCTTCGCACCGGCGGCCAGGCCGACCGCGTCGCCGAAGTGATGGCCCGGTCGGGGCGGCCCTACGACGCGCGGCGGATCGTTCTCGTCCCGGGTGATCTGGCACAACCCCGACTGGGCCTGACCACAGAGGCCTGGACCCGGCTGGCCGGACGCGTCGACTCACTGCTGCACTGCGGCGCGCTGGTGAACCTGGCCCTGGGCTATCCCGGACTGCGCGCACCGAACGTGGTGGGTACCGGGGTGCTGCTGCGGCTGGCCACCACCGGCCGGCCCAAGCGTCTGCATCACCTCTCCACCCTCGGTGTCTTCCCGGACAAGGACGGCACAGAGCGCGTGCTGGAGGAGGACCCGCTCCCGGAGGAGCTGCCCGAGGACGGTTACAGCCGCTCCAAGTGGGCCGCCGAGCGGCTTCTGACGGCGGCCAGGGCACAGGACGTACCGGTCACCGTCCACCGCCTCGGTGAGGTCATGCCGCACTCACTCACCGGCGCCGGCAACCGGCGCGCCCAGTTGGATCTGCTGCTGCGCGCCTGCGCCCGCCTCGGCCTCAGCCCGCGTACGACGGCCGTCACCGACTGGACACCGGTCGACGAGGTCGCCACGGCCGTAGTGGGTGCCCTTCGCACCGGCCGCGACAACGAAACCTTCCACCTGCTGCGGCCGGGGGCCGTCCCGCTGGAACAGGTCCTGGCGGCGCTGGCCGAGCTGGTGCCGCTCCGCCCGGTGGACTATCCGGACTTCTACCGCGCGGTGGCGGCCGACGGCGACGAGTCACCCCTGCTCACCTTCCTACCGGAACCCGACACCGACGACCTCAACGCTCTGTTCCGCAACGGCCACTTACGCTTCTCCGCCAAGCGAGGCACCGAACTCGCCGATTCCTGCGGCCTGGCCTGGCGCCCCACCACCGACACCGAACTCCTCAACTGCACCCGCTGGATCGTGCACGACTCGCCGTGACAGCCGGCCTGTTGACGACCGCGGGAAGGATCGCCCAGGCCCGCCGAAGCAAGCCACCGTCGAAAGACCAATGGACACGGACACCAACTGGCGCGGGTCCTTGCCGAGTCGGCAGGGACCCGCAGTGCCGGCGGCAGTGCCCCTGTCCTGCGGCAACTGTGCCGCGCGCACATCGGTCACGGCGACTTCGGCCACGAGGCGCGCGGCGGTGCGCGGATTGTCGCAGGTGAACCGCTGGAGGACTTCACCCGCGCGAACAGGTGCTGGAGGACGGTGCTTTCCTCGACCGCTCCGGGGCGACCCGGTGCCGGCGGCTCGATGCCCGCGGCATCCCTCGGACGAGACGTGACGGGCGTCGCGGCCACGTGCCGCAGCGTCCGCTCAGAGGTGGCCGTCCAGGAACTTCCGTACCTCGGCGGTGGTCATGGGCCCCGTGCCGTGCGTCACCGCCTCTCCCTCTTTCAGCAGGACGTAGGACGGGGCTCCGGTGATCCCGTATCGCTCGGTTGCGGCCGGACAACGGGTGATGTCGGCGCGGACGGCCGTCAGGCGGCCCGTGTAGTCGTCGGCGATGCCACCCACGACGAGGTCCATCACCCGGCAGGGCTCGATCGCCTTGGGCCATGTCCCGGTGAAGTACGCGAGGACCGGAACTCCGCTCATCCCGAGGATGAAATTGAACTCCGCGTCCTCACGGGGTCGGTGAACCCGCTGCGCCATAGAAGCCCCTGACCTCACATTCCGTCATTCCATCCCCATCATCCCTCGCGCGGTGCGCCAGGCCGGCCCGGCCGGTCGTCCCGTTGGCCTGTCGGAAGGGAGGCGCGGTGCCGCCGCAGAACCACGGTGGTCCCCGGCGCGAGCGGCCCTGACCCCCGACCCTGGTGACCCGGCCCGGCCGCCCCGCCGGTCACCCAGCTGCAGCCCGCCGCGCGCCCGTGGGTCAGCTCGTGCCAGGAGAGCGCCCTCCACGACGACGTGAAAGCCGTTCTCCACGGCGTAGCTGCCCAGAACGCCGACCAGATGCTCGATGAGCACGTCGACGAACGGGCCGGAGCGCATCGTCCACCGGATCCGGTCCAGCCGTATCCGCCACCGCGCTTCCCAGAGACAGCGCCCCGACGGGCTTCCCCTGGCCGCATGAGCCGGCTGATGGGACCGAGAACGAGGCACGATTCCTGGACCGCTCGCGGACGCGGTCGTGGACGGTCGAAGTACACGTCAGCCGACCCGAAGACCGACCGCCAGCGTCAGTTCAAGGACCCGGTGTGGCGATGCGAGATCCGGAAACAGCTCCCGCAGCTGCGACATCCGGTACCGGACCGTCTGGGGATGGACGAACAACGCCGCCGCCACCTCCTCCCGTCTGCCCTGGTGCAGCAGCCACTCCCGCAGCGTCTCCTCCAGGCGCCGTGCGGTCGCGACAGGCAAGGTCCGCAAGGGGGCGAGGGCTCGGGCACGCAGGTCTGCGAACGCGTCCGCGTCGGCGCTCAGCACCAGCTCGGGCAGGTGGTCCTCGGTGTCGCGGATATCAGGGGAGAGGGAGCGCGCGCGCAGGGCTCGTGCGTACGAGGCGGACGCACGAGTCCACGGCCTGGCCGGGCCGACCACGGCGGTGCGGTCGGTCAGCTGCCGCAAGAGATGTGACCGGTCGGCATCGGGGACGAGCAGCACACCGGTGGCGTCCGGCAGATCGTCGAGGACGAGGGTGCTCGGGTCGAGCGCGCGGTAGGCAGGCCGGCCCTGGGCGGCGGGCAGCAGGACCGCGGTCAGCGAAACCGGAGGCTGCCACCCGGCCCGTTGAGCAGAGGCCAGCAGCACGTCCGGGCTCGCGCCCGCGAGGAGGTCGCGGGCCAGGTGTTCCAGGTGGCGCTCGTGGTCCCTGCCCCGGGCGGTCAGTTCGTCGGCGTGGCCGGCGGCGCTCGCGGCGGAGAGCTCGTCGATGTAGGCGAAGGTCAGCTCGGCGAACTTGGCGACCTCGGCGGCGGGCAGACCTGCGGGTACGGCACCCGCCGCCAGGCATCGCCAGGCCACGCGGGCGCCGACGCGGTAGGCGCTGAGCAGGGCGTCCATCGAACGGCCGTCGCGCACCTCACCGCGGCCCAGCTCGTAGGCCGCGTCACCGGCGTCGCCGCCCGTGGCATTCCCGCTCGCGAGGTCCAGGTAGTGCCCCAGGGCGGTGCGGACGGCTCGGCGGATGGTCGCGCCCATGCGGCCCGCAAGGGCGTTGGCGTAGGGAGGTACCTCGTCGATGATCGCCTGAACGATCTCGTCGGCGGTGGTCTTCAGCGCGGCCCGAAGTACGGTGACCGTCGTCTCATCCAGGGCCAGTTCGCTGGCCCTCCGAACTGCATGCCCCATGTTTTGTTCCCTGCGAACAATTCAGTCGACCAGATTTACGTCCTGCGGTCAGGACTTTACGCCTTGCGGCGCAGCAGGCTGGACTCATGACGAGTACAGCCCTCCGCAGCAGGGCGTGGAAACTGCTGGAGATGGTCACGACGCCGCTGCTGCCGTCGGACTACCTCGACCTGGTCAGTCCGCTGCGTGCGGGCGCTGACCTGCGTGGGCGCATCGAGTCCGTGCACCCCGAGACGGGTGACGCCGCGACCATCGTGATCAGGCCGGGACGGGGCTGGCGCGGCCACACGGCCGGTCAGTACGTGCGGATCGGGGTCGACGTCGACGGAGTGCGCCTGTGGCGTGCCTACTCCCTCACCTCGCCGACAGACCGCCAGGACGGCCGCCTCACGATCACCGTGAAGGCGATCCCGGACGGCAAGGTCAGCAACCACCTGGTCCGCAGGGCGAAACCGGGCACGCTGATCCAGCTCGACCAGGCGACCGGTGACTTCGTGCTGCCGCGGGCCAAGCCCGCCAAGGTGCTCTACCTGACGGCCGGCAGCGGCATCACGCCCGTGATGGGCATGCTGCGCGACAGCGAGTTCGACGACGTCGTCATGGTCCACTGCGCGCCACAGCCGCAAGACGTGATCTTCCGCAACGAACTGCACGACCTGGTCGCGGACAAGAAGCTGCGGCTCACCGAGGTGCACACCGACACGGACGGCAAACTCGACATCGCCCGTCTCCACGAACTCGTGCCCGACTGGGCCGAGCGCGAGACCTGGGCCTGCGGGCCCGCGGGCCTGCTCGACGCCGCCGAAGAGCACTGGACCGAGCACGGCCTCCAAGAGCGCCTGCACACCGAACGCTTCCGCCCGGGCATCGTCGTCACCGGCGACGGCGGCGAGGTCACGTTCAGCGCCACCGGCAAGACCGTCGACGCGGACGGCGCCACGCCGTTGCTGGACGTCGGCGAGGAGGCCGGCGTGCTCATGCCCTCCGGGTGCCGCATGGGCATCTGCTTCGGCTGCGTCACGCCGCTCAAGGCGGGCGCCGTCCGCGACCTGCGCACCGGCGAGATCACCGAGGCCGAGCCGGGCGTCCTCATCCAGACCTGCGTGTCCGCCGCCGCGGGCCCCTGCGACATCGAACGGTAGGAGCACCTTGACCGCCACCGACCCCACCGCCCACCTGACCGCGGAGCAGATCGAGGAGCTCGGCCGCGAGCTGGACGCGATCCGCGACGAGGTGATCGCCGGCCGCGGCGAGAAGGACGCCGCCTACATCCGTAAGGTCATCTCGGCGCAGCGCAGGCTCGAGCTGGCCAGCAGGGGCGTACTGCTGTTCTCGATCTTCCCGCCCGCGTGGCTGCTCGGCACCGCCGGCCTGTCCGTGGCGAAGATCATGGACAACATGGAGATCGGCCACAACATCCTGCACGGCCAGTGGGACTGGATGCGGGACCCGAAGATCCACTCCACCACCTGGGAGTGGGATCACGTCTCGCCGTCCGAGCAGTGGAAGCACTCGCACAACGAGCTGCACCACACGTACACCAACGTGATCGGCAAGGACAACGACCTCGGCTACGGCATCATGCGCGTCGACGAGGACCAGAGGTGGCACCCGTTCCACCTCGGCCAGCCGCTGTGGAACTTCATCAACGCCTGCTTCTTCGAGTACGGCATCGCGGCGTACGACCTGGAACTCGGCAAGAACCTGAACAAGCGCCGCCGCAAGAACCCGGAGTTCCGCGCGCGGGCCAAGGCCGTGGGCCGCAAGATCCGCAAGCAGGTGCTCAAGGACTATGTGATCCACCCGCTGCTGTCGGGCCCCTCGTTCCTCCCCACGCTCGCCGCCACGTTCACCGCGAATCTGGTCCGCAACGTCTGGACCCACTCGGTGATCATGTGCGGGCACTTCCCCGAGGGCGTGCAGGTCTTCGAGCGCCGGTCGATCAACGGCGAGACCCGCGGCCAGTGGTACCTGCGCCAGATGATGGGCTCGGCGAACATCAGCGGCAGCAAGGCCATGCACTTCATGACCGGCAACCTCTCCCACCAGATCGAGCACCACCTGTTCCCGGACCTGCCGAGCAACCGGTACGCCGAGGTCGCGGTGAAGGTGCGCGCGCTGTTCGAGAAGTACGAGCTGGAGTACGTCACCGGGCCGCTGCCCAAGCAGGTGTTCTCCGCGTGGCACAAGGTCTTCCGGCTCTCACTGCCGAACAAGAAGCCCAAGGTCAAGATGCCGGACCGCGAACAGGAGCTCGTCGCGGCCTGATTCCCGGTCTCGGTTCAGTGATAAAGAGCTCCCCACCGAGCCGACGGCGACACGGCCGGTAAATTCCCGGCACCCGTCACTTCGTCCTCACTCATATGCCGCCCCGCCCCTCAGCGGCCCGTCCGGGCAGAAGCCGCATCCGAATCCGGTACCCGTCGGCGGCTGTGGTCTCGAGCTCCAGCCGCCCACCGGCTGCGGCAGCCCCGGGCACACCCGTCAGGCACCGCTGCCGGGCCAGTTCCTGCTGCGCCCGCCACCGCAGTCACAGCCACAACGCCAGCAATCCATACGCCTTCGCAGTGCCGATCGACACGATGGTGACAACAACCGTCGCCGAGTCCACGCAGGCCTCCCTTCCCGTCGGGACGAACCCACAGCAGGCCCGTCATGAGCTACGAGCCCGCAGCCGACTTCAGCGTGAACTCCTCGAGAAACAACGGAGATTGAGGCAGGTCACATTGCCCAGGACGACACGGCCCGGCCGGACAGCTGCCGGACCGGACATCGCGCGCGGCCCCGCCGTCGCGCGCGAGCAACACCCGCGACGCCTGATCCCTTCGCCCACCGCCCGGGGCCGGTCCCACCACCTACTTCATTTTTCTTCCCGCTGTGGGGCGTGGACTCGTGCGGACGGTTGACCGGCGGCAAGCGAGCAGATCCGTCCAACCGCCCACGCGCTGGGCGGAAGCGGAACCCGGCACAGCCCGTCGACCGGACGCCCCGGCACACGCGGCACGCCGGCACCCAACACGGACTCCGACCACATCGCATGGCCCCCCGCAGCCTCACCGGGCGACTCCCCGAGGCGACCGGCCCGAACAGCCCGGTGGGCAAGGCCGGTGGCATGGCAAAGCGGGCCAACTCACCTGAGTGAGCGCTCAGTTGCGTCGGGCTCTCACGCACCGCACGCTCGATTTCGGGGAGCGCGGGACGTCGGGCGCCGACGGTCGCCCGCCGCGGGACTCCCCCGGCTCAGTACAGCGACTCGAAGTACACCTCCGCACGGACCTTGGCGCGCAGTTCGGCGGTGAGGACGTCGCTGCCGCAGGGCCCACACGAGGTGAGCGGGCCGGTCTCGGTCGGCGGGCGCGGGCGACTCCATCGACGGCCTGAGCCTCGATGCCCGACTCGCCGCCGTCGATGCCTCGATGACGGTCCGTCTGGAGATCGCGGCCGTCGCCCACGAGGTCCGCACCGCACACATCCACACCTCCCCCGTGGTCCTGGCCGACGTCGTCACCGTCCCCGACGCCCTCCTGCACACCGCCCCCGCCGCCCCGCCAGCGGTATACCAGTCACCGGTCGCCGCGCTCCTCGATCGCGCACAGCGCCGCATGGCCACCGGCGGATGGTGCGCCGGCACCCTCACCGACGAGGACGGCGCGGTCTGCATGATGGGCGCGATCCGCGCCGAAGCCGGCGGACACCAAGCCCTGGAAGCCAGCGCGCTCGCCGTCGTCCGCGATGCCCTGCACCGCCGCTTCGGTGACGACGACATCAGCGTCCCGGACTTCAACGATGCCCACGGCAGCGGACGCGTCCCGACGCGGATGCTTGGGGAGGCCGCGAGCCTCGCCGATGCACGCGGCCTATAGGTAGGCCGGGTTTGGTGGCGATGTAACGGTCTATCAACCCCACCAGTGTGTATCAAGCGGTCAGATTCGTGAGAACTGCCGTAGTCAGTAGCTTCAGTCCGTTTCGCCAGACCGTAGCCAGTGGGTGAGGTTGTTGCGGGTGATCAGTGTGTTGGGGTGGTTGGGCCCCAGGATCCGTAGCTGGTCGTGGAGGAGTTCCTCGGTGGCGGTGGCGGCTCCGGCCGCATCTCCCGCCTCTCCCCGCCAAGCAGCGAGGTTGCTGCGGGTGGTGAGTGTGTTGGGGTGGTTGGGTCCCAGGATTGGTAGCTGGTCGTGGAGGAGCTCTTCGTAGGCGGTGGCGGCTCCGGCCGCATCCCCGGCTGCGCCCCGCCAAGCAGCGAGGTTGCTGCGGGTGATCAGAGTGTCGGGGTGGTTGGGCCCCAGGATCCGTAGCTGGTCGTGGAGGAGTTCCTCGGTGGCGGTGGCGGCTCCGGCCGCATCCCCGGCTGCGCCCCGCCAAGCAGCGAGGTTGCCGCGGGTGTTGAGTGTGTTGGGGTGGTTGGGTCCCAGGATTGGTAGCTGGTCGTGGAGGAGCTCTTCGTAGGCGGTGGCGGCTCCGGCCGCATCCCCGGCTGCGCCCCGCCAACGAGCGAGGTTGTTGCGGGTGGTGAGTGTGTCGGGGTGGTTGGGTCCCAGGACCCGTGAGCGATCGTGGAGGAGTTCCTCGGTGGCGGTGATGGCTCCGGCCGCATCCCCCGCCTCCCCCCGCCAAGCAGCGAGGTTGCCGCGGGTGGTGAGTGTGCTGGGGTGATTGGGTCCCAGGATTCGTAGCTGGTCCTGGAGGAGTTCCTCGTAGGCGGTGACGGCTCCGGCCGCATCCCCCGCCTCCCCCCGCCAACCAGCGAGGCTGCCGCGGGTGGTGAGTGTGCTGGGGTGATTGGGTCCCAGGATTCGTAGCTGGTCCTGGAGGAGTTCCTCGTAGGCGGTGACGGCTCCGGCCGCATCCCCGGCTGCACCCCGCCAACGAGCGAGGCTGCCGCGGGTGGCGAGTGTGTCGGGGTGGTTGGGTCCCAGGACCCGTGAGCGATCGTGGAGGAGTTCCTCGGTGGCGGTGGCGGCTCCGGCCGCATCCCCCGCCTCCCCCCGCCAACCAGCGATGTTTCCGCGGGTGATCAGGGTGTCGGGGTGGTTGGGTCCCAGGACCCGTAGCTGGTCGTGCAGGAGTTCCTCGTACGCGGTGACGGCTCCGGCCGCATCCCCCGCCTCTCCCCGCCAAGCAGCGATGTTGCCGCGGATGGTGAGCGTGTTGGGGTGGTTGGGTCCCAGGATTGGTAGTTGGTCGTGGAGGAGTTCCTCGTAGGCGGTGACGGCTCCGGCCGCATCCCCCGCCTCCCCCTGCCAACGAGCGAGGTTGCTGCGGGTGATCAGGGCTTCCGGGTGGTTGGGTCCCAGGATTCGTAGCTGGTCGTGCAGGAGTTCCTCGGTGGCGGTGACGGCTCCGGCCGCATCCCCCGCCTCCCCCCGCCAACGAGCGAGATCGCCGCGGGCCACCAGGACTTCGAGGTGGTCGGGTCCCAGGTGTTGTCGCAAGAGGGTGTGCAGTCGTGTGAAGTATTCGGAGGCGGCGGCAACTTGCCCGGATTCGCCGAGGCTTCTTCCCGCAAGGAGCAACACGACATGGGCGCTCGGTTGCAGGAGACTGTCTTCCCCGGAGGCGAGAAGTGCGGCGGTGTTGGCGCGTAGTGCGGCTGTCAGAGCGGTGTCGCGCTCGGTGTTCGGCCAGGCGGCAGTAAGAGCGTCAGCGGCTACGCGGGCGGTCCTGTCGTACCGGGCTGCGCTGAGGGAGTCACGAGTCGCGCGCTGGATGACCTGGTGAACCCGTACTACCTCACTGGATCCATTCAGCCTGTCGGAGCTGATGGCCGAGGAGGGAATGTGGATGAGGCTGAGGCGGCGTAAGGCGCGCAAAGCACCGTCCGCGTCATCCACGCTGACCGCGAGCATCTCGTCTTCCGGAGCAGAGCGGTTGGTGCGGCAGGCAGCGAGGTATGCCCGGGCTTCCTGCGAGATTAGGACGCCGATGGGGATGCTGTTGGGGTCGAGGAAAGCGGCCAGCTGGAGCATAGGACGGGCCAGGCCGACGGGGCTTAGCTGGTCGGCGTAGTCCATGGACAGTGACCAGGCCGCGGCCATGGTGTGGTTCTGCCCGTCGGGGAGGATGTCGGGGCTCAGTTCGGCCAGGGTCCGGGTCCGGTCGGCCAGCAGGGTGCGGTAGGCGGCGCAGCTCTTGCCCGCGTCGATCATGTAGGCGGCGGCCTGGGAGAGGGCCAGTGGCAGGCAGCCCAGATCGTGTGTCAGAGCGGTGATGTCGTCGGCGGGTTCGGTGCGGTTGTGGGCGGCCAGTGCTTCGGTCAGGTAGTCGGCGGCTTCAGCGCGGGTGAACACCCCTACGTCGATCCGTCGCCGACTGGGGCCGGTCATGGCCGCGTCCTGGCGGCGGGTGGTGGCCAGGGTCCGGCCGTGTGGGCTGGACGGAGGCCACATGCCGTTCAGCGCAGCGGGATCGGCTATGTCGTCCAGGACCACCAGCCATCGGCACGGTTCCGACTCGCCCTTAGGTTCCAGCCAAGACAGGAACTTTTGTGCTGCCGCGGTCGGATCGGCCGGGTCGGCGCCCAGGACTTCGACTCCGGCCTGCCCGTACCCGGATGTGGCTGCTGTGCCGCTGGAGGCAGTGATCCACACCAATACGTCCAGCTCCCCCGCCGACAACGCGGTGCGGGCGTAGTCCGCGGCCAACTGCGTCTTGCCGACACCGCCCATACCGGCCAACACTCCCCCCGCAGGCGCGGGCTGGCCAACCACGGCGGTCCCGCCTCCGGCCAGCGCTTGCCGCAACCGCACTGCCTCCGCACGGGCCTGGAAACACTCCGCCAACGCCGGGATCCTCCCGACCAGGTGCGGCCACGGAGCCCCCGCCGGCTGTGTGCCGTGGAAGTGGTTGTGCTGGGTGTTGCCGTCGCCGGACTGACCGGCGGTGGGCCCGTTGTAGGTGTCACCGGCCACGGGTCAGGAGCCGAACGTGTTGTGCTGCGTGTTGTGGTCGCCGGACTGGATCGCGGTGGGGCCGTTGAAAGTGTTGCCGTATACCGCCCGCGCGCCCGGGGCAGCCTCCGCGGCCGCTGCCTGCACGCCCTCGACCGCCTTCCGAAGTTCGGCGGCGAAGCCGGGATCCTGCTCGGTCTGCTCTTCCAAGGCCAGCTGGAGACGCGTCCGAGTCCGGCCCGTCACCTCTCCCTGCTCCGAAGCGGCTTCGACCATCGCCTGCTCCAGGGCGGGATCCTTGCCCAGCCGGGCCGCGACCACCTCATGCACGCGATCCATCCCCGCATCCAGTACCAGGTCGGCCTCGGCATCGGCCCGGCCGGCCACACGCTTCGCCTTGCGCACCGCCCACGCCGCCACGAGCCCGACCGCCAGCTCGATGCCCGTCACGTACTTCCCCCGACTGCCGTTGCACTGATTCTGCGTCGACCGTAGCGCCAACCGCCCCACCGCAGACGGCAAATGACCAAGCCGGACAGAACGCACAACGGCCATCGCATCCCGCTGCCGTCCGTCCTCGCAGACACCGCCCGTACTGATCAGTCATCCATCTCGACGATCAGGTAGCCGTTGTCGTCGACGTACGCGGGATACACATAGCCGTCCACGATCGCCCGGTCGACCACCACCGGCACCTCGGTCAGCATCCGGCCAGCCTCGTCGTACGTCGCGCGCCAGGTGTAGCCACTGGCATCCATCACGGTGTCGACCCACACCTGATCATTGGGGGACCGGCCCTCGGCCTCCGCGGCTTTGCGGGCCTCCAGCGCGACCCCGTCCGCGGTGCGGGCGCCGACCGCGAGCCCGGCACGGGGCCCGGCGACCACGTCGCGGTGCTGCAGGTGGCGGTGCAGCAGCAGGACTTGGACCAGGTCCTTGGTGCCCTCGGACTCGCCGAGCATGACAGCGAAGTACACACATGACGCCCGCGGACAGCGTGACGGCGAGCGACAGCCGTGCTGCCGATCAGGCTGCCGCTCGCAGGTCTCCGGCCGTCAGCAGCGACAACAGTGCGATGCTCTGGGCCGCGAGGGCATCGGCGCCGCCCTGTTCGCGGTCGATCACGCACAGAGCCTCATGCACCTGCGCCCCCAGACCGCGCAGATCCGCGGTCGACAGCACGATCTGTCCACCACTGGTGACCACATCCTCAACGACCAGCACCCGACGGCCCACGACCGCGGCGCCTTCGGCGAGACGGCAGGTGCCGTACGGCTTGGCCTGCTTGCGCACGAACGCGCAGGGCAGACCCGTGTGCCGTCCCAGCGCGGTCACCACGGGGATGCCGCCCATCTCCAGGCCGGCCAGAACCTCGGTGGCAGAGGGCACCAGCGGAACCATCCGCCGGGCGATCTCATCCAGCAGGACCGGGTCCCCCTCGAACCGGTACTTGTCGAAGTACTCCGTGGCAGTACGCCCGGACCGAAGCGTGAAACGCCCCGTCAGATGCGAGGCGGCATGGATACGGCGAGCAAGATCAGAATGAGTCACAGGCATCCAGTCTTCCAGCTGCGGCCACGGAACGCGTCCACCGATACCAGTACTTGACGCCCCGATGGTGCGAGCATGTCCCGCGGGCGTGGGCACTGTATGGGTACGAGCCGTCCTTGCACTTCGCGGTAGCCCCGTGCGGATGCGGCGAGTTCTCCTTGCAAACACCCGCCGTGTGCCGCGCGCACGACGCGGCCGCCGCATCGGCCGCCACGGCCACGAACACCAGCAACGCCCCCGCCATCACTGCCGCCGCAACCGCGCCCCGGAATGTCGCCGGCATGACTCCCCCTTCTGGTCGTTCGGCAGAGGCGGGCACGCATCCGCCTGCCTCAGCATCCGGGCAGACCAGGCGGACCGACACAAAGCAGCGACTGTCGTAGGACGGCCATCGCACTGGGTTCGGCGGGACCGCCGACCGCGTGCACGGCACCTCCGGCTCACGCCGCTGGCCACGGGCACAGGAACCCGGTGGATCTCAAGGGGATATCGCACATTCGGCGATCACCACGCGGACCGCGGAGCGCGTTCCGTTCAACGGCACAGCACGCGACGGCGTCGGCCCGGGCTGTCAGCGTTCTCCGGGTCACGCACCACTGTCGTCGACGAGGAGAAGTACACGCTCATGAGAACGCAGCGAGAAGGAACGAGACTCGGACGTCTGCTCGGTGCCGTCGCGGCCTGTGCCGGACTGCTGATCGGAGGAGCGGCGATCGCCGCTCCCGCCCACGCAGCCGAGGCCACGGGGTCGGCCGTCACGGCCACGGCCCGCACCGCGGCAACGCCGGACTCCTTACAGGGCCAGCTCGACAGCATCATGGCCAAGCATCCCGGTGGCACCCAGACCGGCAGGGACGCCATCACCTGGAAGAGCGAAGGGGTGACGCTGAAGCTGACATCGCCGGCGGCTCTGGCGGACTGCGGGAGCGGGCAGTTCTGCCTGTGGCAGGACAACTGGAGCGGCCGGATGCTCAGTTGGACGCCGAGCACCTCACTCTGCTCGGGCTTCACCATCAACCTGACCGACTTCGGGTTCAACGATGTCGCCTCCTCCTGGGCGAACAACACGCAGAGCTACACCATCGACGTCTGGCACGACATCGGCCAGGGTGGATCGAGACTGTGGACCGAACTCCCGGGCACCAGCTCCCAGTTCGTGTCGGCCAACGACCAGGCCTCCAGTCTGAACTGTCACCTCTGACAGTGCCGTCCGGTCCCGCCAGGACCGAGTGGGCCCCTGCGCCGAAGCTGTGAGCCGGGCCGACGCAGGGGCCCACGTCCTCGCGCTCCGCGCCCGGGCCGGCTGCGCGGGTCGCCTCGAAGCCAGCACCGCTGAACACGTGGACCTGGAGGCACCAGATGCGGTCCTCCCATACCGGCCCTGGCCGCCGGCCCGCCCGTTACCTCGCCGGTCGCCCCGTCAAGTACCGACCGACCAGCTGCCTGGCCGCTCCCGGAACCCGTGATTGCGTTCAAGGGCCCACTGGGGGATCCCCGAGGTGAGCTCCAAAGCCTCCAGCTACTGATCCTGTGGTTCAGTCCGACGGCGGCCGTCGTCGACCATCCACACTCCGGGGACCGGAGCCGGTGCGATCGTCGGCGCCGGAGCGCTGCTCGATCACAGCCCCTACGGCTGGGCGGGTCCGGCTGACGGGACACCTTGTCGGCGCAGGAGCAGGCCCGCGGGCCGCCGCAGGGCGAAGGTCAGGCCGAGGACGAGTGGGATCTGCAGGAACTGCTGGATTACCGGCGGCCCGGGCTTGTCCCCTCGCTTGAGCGTGGCACGGCCCTGCGGATCGACGGTCACCGTGTAAGTACCGCCTACCACCCACTTCCAGCCCATGAGCCCGTTCTCCTCGAACGGAGCCAGCGGTGGGCCGTCGAGGACGGTGACCGTGTAGCGGTGGACGCCCGGATCCATGCCGTCACCGGCGGACCACCGAATCTGTCGGACCCTGACGTGTTCGGTACGCCCGTGCTGGTGCAGCGCCTGCTGATCCAGCTCCAGGTTCTGCAGGAACAGCACCCCGAAAAGACACACCGCACACAGCAGCCATCGGAGGTCCAAGTACCAGCACGTGCACAGGAACACGCAGCCGAGGAGGATCGCCAGCGCGCACAACGCGTCGATCCACTGGGCCTGCGTGACGAAGGCCGTGCGCACTATCAGACGCACGATCGCCCACAGCGCCAACGCCGCGCCGGTGCTTGCGGCGCCGACGAGCACCCGCCAAGCCATGCCTGTCCGCCCTTGTCCTGCTTCCTCCGCGCTCACCCTCACCCCTGCTCTCGACGAAACCGTCGGCTTGGTGGTGCACGCGTTCCAATGTATGGATTGTTGAACGATCCTTCAATAGGATGGTTCAACATTGAGTCGTCTGCTTCGTGGACGCGGAACGGCAACCAACCGGAGGGCTGAAGAAGAAGATGAGCCGGCATCAGTTCGAACAGGTCGACGACCTCGGGCGGATCCTGTTCTGCGACGACCCCGCACTGCAGCTCGAGTGCGTGCTGGGGGGCCTGGAGACCGCGGAAGGCACAGTCACCCTCCATCCCGCACAGACACCCCGCCTGCCCACCGCCCTCTTCGAGTTCAGGCAGGCCGTGGGCGTCGGCCACTTCGGGTACGTCGCGCCGAAGGGAGCCTCGCCCGACGAGATACCCGAGGAACCGCAGATCGAAGGCGCCATCCTGTTCGGCATGAGGCGCCTACCGCCCGACGTCTACTGCGACCTGCCCTCGATCCCCGGATGGGAGCTGCACGAGATACCCGATGAACAGCCAAAACTGGCGCGGTGCTACGGAGACACCTACTCCCGGCTGGAACTGCGGACGCCCGACGGTGAGATCTACTCCCGGACCTGGGTCCCGCACGACCCCGAGTGGGCAGCCGCCGCCCTGCGTCACGGCTACGTCGTGTGCCTGTGCGGCGTGGAACTGGGGATCCGCGCACCATACGCGATGACCGACGCCCAGCACACCCCGGGCATGCGCCACGAATCCTTCCGCCGCGGATGCGCACTGGGCCTGACCATCGGCGGACTCGTCACCTACGTCGACCACCGCTGACCAAGCCACGCCGTGCGACACCACCCGCTACGACACGGCCGAAGCCCTCGCCTGGGACCGGATGCGCCCCCGATTGCAGACCCGTGGCCCCTGGCTCGACCACTGCGGTGAACTCCCGCTGATCCACGGCACGTTGATCCGGCTGAAGGTCGAGCACCTGCCTGGTGACCGCGGCCCCAAGCCGGTGTGGCTGTGGTCCTCGCGTACCGGCACGACCGGTCAGGACGTCGATGTCGGCCGGCAGGCGTTCCTCCGCAGATTCGACCTTGAACACACCTTCCGGCTGTTCAAGCCGACCCTGGGCTGGACCGTCCCCAAGGTCCACGATCCGCACACGGCCGACCTGAGGACGTGGCTGATCATCGCCGCCCACATCCAACTCCGCCTCGCACGGCCCCTCGCAGAGGACCTCCGCCGCCCTTGGGAACGGCCCGCCGAGCCGCGTTGGCGCACCCCCGCCCGGCTCGAAGAACCTCAGGTCAGCGGCACGTCACGAGCTTGGGAAGACCGTGAAACGAATCGCAACCCTCACCGAGCACGTCCGCCTGAAACAACAGCGAGGTCAATGATCGAGATGAGCGATTGTGACCGTCACGGGCTCCGGGAGGCCAGGTCTCTTCAGCCATCGAGCGGCGACAAGCCAACAGCCGTCCCCGGAGTCCTCGGGCTCACCGATCCTACGAATGACCGGCGTGGGCCCGCGCTGGAACGGTAGGACAAGCTCAGAGGCGCGAGCTGCCGTCCTGCTGCTGGTCGCCCTCGGTCCCCCGTGCCGCTGTGGACGGTGAGGCGGCCGGGGAGCTTCGGCCGGGCGCCCGTGGTCGTCATGATCCGCATCGGCGACGGTGGGGCCGCTCCCCCTTGACGGCCCCACCGGGCGCTCGGCCCGTGCCGTGCTCACCTTCTCCGGCGTCCGGACTCAGCAGCTGGCGAGCCACTTGTGGGACAGCACCTTGAGGCCGGGGCCGCCGCTGACGCCAGGGCCCTTCACGCCCTGTCCTATGCAGCCGAGATACCCCGAGTAACCCGCTCCGGAATAGAGGCCGACCCCCTCGTACGAGGAAGAAGTCCCGTGGTTGTAGACCGACTTGACGTTGCGGTCGTCGGCCCATGAACACGTCACGGTCCCGCTGGTCCAGTCGCTGTCGGCGTTGCTCCAACTGCAGCGGTTTCCCGTGTAGTTGATTTGGTCCCAGACGCACAGGCTGCCGGAAGGGCAGTCACTCGCGGCGGCTTCGGCCGAAGTCGGTGCCAACAGGCCCAGAGCCGCCACCGTGGCGGCGACGACGGTCGCGCTCAGAGTCCTGCGGACTGTGCGTGTTGTGACGTTCATTCATGGTCCTTTCCCGTGAGTGATCCTTCCGGCGGAGAACACGTCTCGGGCCGGCCCCTCGGCGGTGCGTGCACGGATCGTGGAATACCGACCTTGTCGCGACCTTGTGGAAACCTTGTCCGCCCTGTAGGTGCCTGCCGTGATGAATCCGCACCCCAGGTGATGAAGTGGACCGAGCAGACCGGTTGGGATAACGGACTCTCAACTGCTGGGCCCGCTGGAGTTGCGCGTGGCCGGACACTCCGTGGAGCCCGGTCCGGTGGGCCTGCTGGTGGACCGGCCGTGGGGTGGCATCCGCCCGCCGAGGCCCTCGCTTCGGTCTCTTCGCGCATTGACGGCGGCCGTTGCAAAGTCCAGTTGTGCGGCCAGCCGAGTCCAGGCTGATGGCCACCGGAATTCCAGGTGGATGGCCGTCTGACCAGTGGTGTTCCTGATCACTTCCTTAACTGGCGGAGACCCCTCCGACCGTTTGCTGGTGTTTGCACGCATCAGCTACCGGCCGGAGAGGTCCTGTGACGAAGTCTGACACGGAGATCATGGAAATCGTTGGGGCGTACGACCTGACCGGGACGGTCTGGTCCGCGGCGACCTTGACGGGGCACGACCCGAAGACGGTCAGGCGGTATGCCGAGGCCCGCAACGGCGGGCGCAATCCCTATGAGCGAGAGCCGCGGCCGAAGATGATCGACGCGTTCCTGGAGAAGGTCGAGGAGTGGGTCGAGCAGTCGAAGGCGACGATCCGCGCCGATGTGGTCCACGACAAGCTCGTGAAGATGGGCTACCGGGGCAGCGAACGCTCGACGAGGCGGGCGGTGAACACGGCAAAGACCGCGTGGAAGGCGGGCAAGCGACGAACGTACCGCCCGTGGATTCCCGAGCCGGGCCGGTGGCTGCAGTTCGACTGGGGCGAGGGGCCGCGCATCGCGGGGCGTCGGACCTGGCTGTTCTGCGCATGGCTGTCCTGGTCGCGGTTCCGGGTGGTGATCCCGGTCTGGGACTGCACGCTGGGCACTTTGGTGGCCTGCCTGGACACCACGCTCAGGCGGATCGGCGGGGCGCCGACGTATGTACTGACCGACAACGCGAAGACGGTCACCGTCGAGCACATCGCCGGGATCCCGGTACGTCATCCGCAGATGGTCGCCGCGGGCCGGCATTACGGCTGCCAGGTGGTCAGTTGCGTGCCCTACGATCCCGAATCGAAGGGCGGCGCGGAGGCTGCAGTCCGCATCGCGAAGGCCGACCTGGTGCCCACAGATGCGAACCTGCTGGCCGCCTACGACACCTTGACCGAGCTCGCCGATGCCTGCCTGACCTGGTGCGATGCGGTGAACTCGCGCCGTCACCGGGCGACCGGGCAGATACCCGTCGACCGTCTGGACATCGAACGCACCACACTGCATGTCCTGCCCATCGAGCCGCTCGCGCTCGCACTGGGCGAGGAGAGACTGGTCGGCTCGGACCGCACCATCAGCTTCAACTCGGTGCGCTACTCGACCCCGCCGGGCTATACCGGTGCCAAGGTGTGGTGCCGGGTGGTCGGCGAGGAACTGTCCATCACCGCCCGCACCAACTCCGGTGACCTGTCGGAGATTTGGCGCCACCAGCTTTCCACCCCGGGTGTTCCACAGATCATCGACGCGCACTGTCCCGACCATCCCGACGGCCGCAGCATCCACCAACCGAGGCTGCAGCCCCGCTCGGAAGCGGAGATCGCGTTCATGGGCATCGGCGCCGGGGCCGGGCGCTGGCTCAAGGAAGCCGGCCCCGCCGGCGCGGGTCCGCATCCGCGCCAAGATGGCCCGCGCGGTTGAGCTGGCCACCGTCCTGGGCAACGACAAAGTCGACCAGGCCCTCGGTCTGGCGGCCACGGCCGGGCGCTTCGCCGACGACGACCTGCTCTCGATCCTGGGACACATCGCCGACAGCAAGCCTGCCGGCGAGGTCGTCCGCGCCGACGAGTCCCACTCCGTCCAGAACGGAACCATCGGCTGGCAAGCCCTGGGCCAGTAGGCAACGACTTCAAGGAAGTTGACGCACGACTCTGCGGTCAGTCGCCGACAAACCACAGATAACGGTGTGACCCCTGCTCGACGACCTGGCACAACTCGCGAGCCTGCCCGACCCAGTCACCGCCGCAAGCAGCCGGGAGCCGGTCGAGTTCCGCCAGCAGCAGCGACACCTGCCGATGGTTGAAGACCGCATCCCCATAGGGAATCAGGCCCCAGAGCATCGGGAACAGCCCCGGATTCAGATCACCGAAAGCGGAAGTCCACTCCACCCCGCCCTCGGCCCGGGCTATGACGTCGCCGCTGTCACCGCGCACCTGCATATCGATCACCCGTCGAGCCTATCGGCGCCAATCCTGACCGACGAAGGAATTGACGACCATGACGTTCCCCCAGGCCCCGGCCCTGCCCGAGGAGCTCGACAAGCTCATGCGCCACATGCGCCTGCCCTACATGCGCAAAGCGGCCCCGGACGTCCTGGCCACCGCCCGAGCCCAACGCTGGGACCCCGCCGAGGTGCTGCGGCTGCTGATATCCGAGGAGGTCACCGGCCGCGACGCCGCCACCCGGCGTCTTCGTCGCCACTCGGCGAACTTCCCCACCGGCAAGACCCTGGGCTCCTGGCGAGCCGAGGACTCCACCATCCCCGAGCCCACCCAGAACTCCCTGATCACCCTGGAGTGGATCGGCCGCGCCGAGAATTTGGTGATCGCCGGCCCCACCGTTATCAACGGTTTCAGCTATTGATGTGGCATTCTTGCACTTCAGAACGTTGATGAGATTGCTGCCAGGTGGTGTCAGCGCAGGCTGGCAAGTTCATTGACGTGGCGAGTGGGGACGCCGAGGAAGAGGTCGGTCCGTGCCGGTCCATGGACGATGTTGAGCGTGTCGAGACGGTAGGTCCATTCGCCGCCGTGTGAGCCGGTAAAGCGGTAGTTGACCTGCCAGCGGAGC
Source organism: Streptomyces sp. NBC_00986 (assembly GCF_045162565.1). NCBI lineage: Bacteria > Bacillati > Actinomycetota > Actinomycetes > Kitasatosporales > Streptomycetaceae > Streptomyces > Streptomyces sp. NBC_00986. The sequence continues at coordinate 11,379,544 of NZ_CP108733.1, read as the reverse complement.
CATTCTCCACGGGCGAGGCGAACGGCCGGGGGACGCCGCCATCTGCGCGGCATGCCGAATGGCGTCGCGACCAACTGAACCCGCAGCAGTCCGTCGGCTTCCCGCAAGAGCACGCCGGCGTCCGTGCTGGAGTTGGGCATGCTGTCGTGCGTCACAGACCGGGGCTGGAAGTCTTCGGCTTCGTGCATCCGGACCTCGTGCATGAAGGGCGGCGAGCCGAGCGGCAACGGAAAGGCCGTCGGGGTCGCGTTCCGACGCGCGGCTTCGAGCCCGCCGCGGGATTGTTTGGTCCAAGACGTGCGAACCCACTGCACCACTGTCTCCACGAGGTTGATCCTGCGGCATGGTGCTGACCGGCCGCTACTTCGTTTCGGCAATGGCCGCCTGTGGCAGGCCTCGGCGGGCGAGTTCGCGTCGTAGGTCGAGGTTCTCGCCATGGGCCTGCTCCAGCGCGTCCCGCAGGGCCTGTACTTCTTCTCGGTGCTGCTTCTTCAGGCGCGTGATCTGGCTGGTCAGAGCGAGAACGAGGGTGCTTTCCGCGTCGGCGGGGGCGGCCGGTGCAGGAACAGGGCGGGCTTGGGACCGCAGGCGTTCAATGCGTCCTCGCAGGTCGGGGTGGTTATAGAGGAAGGCATGCGAGACGCCTGCCTCGCGCTGAACGCCTTGGAAGGTGATCGGCTCGCCGCGCTTGATGAGCGCGCGGATCGCCTGTTCGGCGGCCTTCGTCTTGGCTTGCGACTTCGCCTTCGCGGCGGCGGTGAGGGTCTGGGTGCGTTTGGTGCGGGCGTCGGTCATGGCCGAGTCCTTCGGTGACGGTCGAGATCGAGACTGATCGGGACGGGGCCTGCGGGGGCGGTGCCGCAGCCGGCGCCCTGGACCGCCCGGCCGGGCTGTGAGCCGATGGTGTCCAGCAGCTTCTCGCGGGCGGCGTGCTCGGCTCGCCGCTGCAGGAGCCAGACGTTGTCTTCGGGCATCGGGCGGCCGTGTCGTTCCTGGAAGGCGGTGGTGGAGCGGTCGATCAGTGCGGTGGTCTCGGTCAACTGCCGTTCCAGCGCCGCCTTGTGGGATGAGTCGGTCACGAAGACTGAGCAGGTCAGGCAGGCGTTTCCTTTGTCGCAGGACTGCATCGGCGGCAGCATGCACCAGCCGTGGGGCAGGAATCGGTCGGCACGGTTGAACAGGTGGAGGCTGTCGTGGTCGTTGCGGGAGAAGACGACGTGGGTGCCGTCGGCCCTGAGTTTGGCGGTGGCCAGGAACGCCTGCTCGGCGTGTTCCTGGCGGGCCGCGACGTAGTGCATCGACATCGACGGGGTGGTGTGTCCGGCGTAGCGCATCAACACGTGGACGGGCAGGCCGAGTTCGGCGAGCCGGGTCAGCTTGGTGTGACGGAAGCGGTGGGTATGACTCAAGCCGACGGCCTTGCCCTTGCTGTCGGTGATCTTCACGATCTTGCTGAACTCGCGGAGCATCCAGCTGTAGGTGCCCGACGGGTAGGGCTTGTCGCCCTGGCGGTTGCCGGTCCTCTGCATGAACAGGTGACGCGGGGCGATGCCGGGGAAGTGATCACGGACCCACTTCCGCTGTTCCTCGATGACCGCGACGACCTCGAGATCGACAAGGATGTTGTCCGGCGCGATATCGATCTTGCTCTGTGCGTAGTGGAACCGGGCGATCTCCTCGTCCTCGACCGCGTCGAGGACCCGGTCGGGGACCGGGGAGAGGCAGTCGAACAGGCAGGTGCGGATCTCGCTGGCCCGCCGACCGGTGAGGATCTGCAGCAGGATCATGCGCATGGCCTGCGGGTCGTCGAAACCGCGAGCCGTCGTCTGCTGTCCGTCGCCCCGAGTGACCAGCATGTGCTCGTCGCGGCCAAGCCCGAGCAAGGGCAGGGCGGCGGGAATCTGGGCGAGCGCGTGGTCGTCGACGTAGTGCTCGTCGTTGAGGTCCCGCTGGTGCGGAATGCGGGAGACCTGACGGAACCACCCGGCCGCGTGCACGTCCGTGGCCCTCGACCACGGGTGGGCGCCGAGGACCTGGCGGGCCTCGGCGGGGTTGGCCGCGACGAACGCGAACAGCTCGGCGACGGCCCGCAGGTCATCGTTGAGCTCACGGGCGGCAACGGGACGCTGGGCATGCCGTTGCTCGTTCTCGCGCAGGAGGCGGTTGGCGGGGTCGGCGTCCCAGCGGCGGAAGGCGGCGGCCGTCTGGACCGCATGGGCGGGATCGCCCAGGACGTCCAGCGGATCGGCGAAGGTCGACAGCCACCGGTCGAAGCGGACCAGGCAGCGCATCCGTTCCTGGCTCACCGTGGACCAGCGCAGGACACCTGCTTCCAGCTGGGTGCCGAGCCACCATTTCACCGCTTCCCGCAGCCACTCGTGGGTGATCTTGGAGGGTGAACAGCCGTAGTGGGCCTGGGGTTCGTGCTCCGCCAGCGGGATGCGCGGGTCGCATCTCGGGTACCACTCGTCCAGCGTCCACCACGGCTCGATGGAGCATCGGGCAAGCAGGGCCAGACGGGAGAATCGGCAGCATCACCCGCAGTCGGGCGATGCTGCCGTGCGGCGGAAGCCGGCCCCAGCGGGTGGCATAAAACCACCGCTGCAGAGCGCTGGCCGTCTCCCAGTCCATCGTGCGGATCGAGGACGGGAAAGCGTGGTTCTCGCGAAGAGCCCGGCGAAGGATGTTGGCCAACTGGTTGGTGCCCAGCACCGCAGAGCGGGTCCCGTCCTGAGCCTGCCAGTGCGCCATCCAGGCCAGTTCGGCGGAGATCAGGTCGGGCAGGCCCCGCAGGTCGATGCGTCGGTCGCCGTTCTCGGTGATCCTGTCCCAGTCCTCGATGCCGTCGCCGATGACCGGCCCCTTCCAGGGCTCGGGCAGTTTCAACCACAGATGCCAGAACGGGTCCAGGTCACCGACCTTGTGCAGATGCCGATGTTCACCGGCCATCGGTCACCTGCCAGGGGGAGATGTACGACTTCCAGTTCGCCGCGGCCCGCAGGGCCTCGTCCTCCCGGACCCAGCCATAGAGGTCGATCGTGGTCTGGACCTGTGCGTGTCCGAGGCGGCGAGAGACCACCCACTCCGGCGTCCCGGCCAGCAACAGCGCGGTCGCGTGGCTGTGGCGGAACCAGTGCGGCGTCCACCAGCCGGGGCCGATCTTCTTCTTGCGGAGGGCGGCGGTCCTGTCCCGCACCGTTCCTTCCCGCACTGCGGCCAGCAGCGGCGGCCGGGTCAGGTTCACCAGTAGCGGCGAGTGCGTACCAATCTCCTCACCCAACTCGGCGGCCCGGCAGGCGAGATGGGTCAGGTAGTCGGCGAACAGCTTCTCCAGGTCGGTGCCGACATAGACCCGGCGAGGGCGCATCATCTTCACCCTCGCCCCGTTCTCGTTGTCCTCGCGCGGAACGATCTCGATATAGGGGGTGTCACCGCGGCCCATGACGAAGTCACCGATCCGCAGGCCCAGGGCCTCGCCCAGCCTCATCCCGGTCTCCGCGAGAAGGGCGAACAGCAACCGGTCACGGAGGTTCCCGGTCCACTCGCCGAGCGAGGTGTCCGGCATCGCGCAGCCGTCCAGGATGCCCTGGATCTCGGTCGGCAACAGCAGAGGCGGCCGCCCACGATACCGGTGGCGGCGGACCCTCACCAGCAAGGACGGGCCCGGCACGGTGCGGGCGTCCAGGTGTGCGAGCAGTCCGCGGGCCGGGGCAGCACACGAGAACCGACGTGAGGAAGTCGTACTTCGTGCTCCGGGGATCCCGGAACCGGTGGTGCGTGGAGACCGAACTGATTCCACCAGTGTGCGAGCCACACGCCCAAGGCTCCTACGGGTTAAATCCCGAGCTTGGACACATATCGCGCCGAGGGGTTGCGGCAAGAACGCGCCGACGTCCACGCGTTGCCGTGCTGTCGGGCGGATCCGCGATGTCGGGACGTCGGACGCGGGCGGCCACAGGTCACCCGGGCCGCAGCCTGGCGTTCTCGGCTTTCGATGTCCTCGGGCGAAGACCGCGGCGGTGACGGCACGGAGCGACCCGGTGCGCGGACGGCGGGCCTGGGCGCCGCCGCAACCTCCTTGCCCACCGAGGTCACGGCCACCCGGCCGTGTTCCCGGCTCGCCCGGTCAACTCGGCCGGATCAAGCCGGTGCGAGGTCACAACCCTGGGCGACCGGCGCGTGTCTGACCTGTCAGGAGCAAGACACTCCTAAGACCATAAGGGGGAAATATGCGATTCAATCATTCCATTCTCGCCGGTACCGCGATGGCGGCCCTGGCATTCGGCGCGACGACCGTTCTGGCCGGCCCCGCCTCCGCAGCACCGAACACCACCGCGCAGAAGGTCTGCGGAAGCAGCTACAAGACCGTCAACTCCGCGCCCGTCGGCACGCAGGGCACGGTCTACCTGACCTACAACGCCTCCAACGGCAAGAACTGCGTCGCGACCATCCGCACCAACCCTGGCACCGCGCGCGACATGGGCGCGTGGGTCTACGTCCCCGACACCGGCGAGTACGCCCAGGACGAGGGCGCGTACACGTCGTACGCCGGACCGGCCTACGTCCAGGGCAAGGCCCACTGCGTCGACTGGGGCGGCCACATCGACAACGTGTACGTCTACGTGACGGGCTCCAACTGCGCCGCGCTGAAGGAGCACCGGGTCACCACGGTCCGCTGACCCGCAGAGCACTGCCACGGTCCGGCCCACTCCCGTCATCCGGGGGTGGGCCGGATCCCATCGCCGGCCCGGATACCCCGTCGCCCCCGCGCCAGCGAGGGCAGCCCCATGGCCGGAAGCTGCGGAACCGTCCCTGGAACACAGGTCTCCCGCGTCCGCCGCTCCGCTTCCGCGACCTTGTCCTCGACCTGCGCGACGCTCAGCCCGCGCCCTGGGGCCGGACCGCCGCCCGGACCACATCCTCCACACTCCCCATGGCGGCCGTCCTCCCGTGCCCGCTCCAGACCGAGCGCGCGGTCGGCTGCGCACGGCGCTCAGGGCTCAACTTCCCAGCCCGGGGGCATCCGATGTGCTGGACACGGAGCAACTCCCTCTGGGTGATGGGGCGAAGGGGAAGAAGCGGTCCGCCGGGCGGCCGACGGTGCGGGATGTGCAGATGATCATGCCGTTGGGATGTCGCCTCTGCCCGATGAATCCTGCGTCGGTGCCGTGAGTCGCGGTTGTCCACGGGGATGAGGAGGTCGCCCCGGTCGCCGTCCGTGAGGTGTCTGACGCCGATTTTGCGCAGGCAGAAGGTGTGGACATCAGGGGTGCCGGGCGAGATGACGATGTCCCTCGGGCCGTCGATCAGGGTGTCGATGGGAAGGGGGCCCCGTGCCACGCTTCCGAGGGGCCGAGGCACACCGGGCACTGGATGATCGATTCCAAGGGATGCCTGCGGAGGATGTGGGGGTGGGCGGCGGAACATCGAGGTCCTGCACCACGTCCGCGACACCACCGTCGCCGAGGACGCCTCCCAGCTGCGGACCGGCAACGCGCCCCGTGCCAAGGCCATCTGGCGCAACCTCGCCATCGGAGCCCTCCGCACGGCCGGAGTGAAGAAGATCGCGGCGAGCCTCCGCCGCAACGCCCGGGGCCCTCACCGTCCCCTCGTACTCCTCGGCCTCGGCTGATCACGAACAGAACGTCATACAACTGCGCCGAAGCCCTGGGGCTCACGTGACCACGGAACGACACCTCCTCACCCACGATCAGCAGTCACCGGGCAGCCCTTAGGGTGAGCGGATGGCCGGACGAGATGCAGGGAAGACGCGGGCGACACTGCCTGCTCACGCGATCGAGGTCGGATCCGGGCCGCTGGATCGACCGGCGCGGAACTCCGTTGGCGGCTGGCCATTCCTCGACAACCCAGAGGAATGGCCTTCATGCTTCTGCGGGGAGCGGATGGCCCTGTTCTTCCAGCTCGACGTGCCTTTGGACCTAGGGCCTTTTGGTGGAGATCATCTACTCGTCTTCCACTGCCGTGCGCACAACGACGCGTCCGAACCCGAGTTTGCTGATGGCCGGCTCGTGCCCGAGTACTGGGACGCTCCGCAGTTGCCCTACCCGCGTCCGTTCTGGCGCGTCCTCCTCCAGCAACACGCGGTGTTTCCGACTGCGGAGCCCGAGCCGTCGGTATGTGCACTGCCGCTGAGGCTTCAGCCCTTCGTGGACACCCCCAGCCCGCGCGGGCTGGGAGCCCAGTCGTTCAAGGTGGGCGGCTCACCGTCCTGGGCGCAGGATCCTGAGTACTACGAGTGCGTGTGCGGAGCGGATCTGGAGTACCTCTGCCAGGTTCCGGAAGGCATGGAATTCGCCGTCCATCCTGGCCAACCAGAGCAGCCCTACAGCGTTGGAGCTGACACTTACGGGCTGTTCCTCGGCAACGAGGTCTACCTGCTGGCGTGCCCGGCCCATTGCGATCCGGCGGCAGTCTGGCCCGTCAACCAGAACTGAATTCCCGGCACCACCGGCCTGCACAGTCCTGTCCGCGCACCCTCACCACGAGCAGACCAGCGCACGTTCCGTAGATCGATTACGGGACGGCCCTCCAGCCCCCACTGCCGATAGATCAAAATGAGCTACGGTCTCACGGCTTTACCGCAGGTTTCGGCAGATGGGCCGTGGAACGTGTCCGCCGGAGCAGACCCATTCCGCCTCTCCTGAGGTGTTGCTGGGACGGACACCGAGTCCGTGGGTCGGGTGTGTGGGCCACACGATCCAGCCCAGGTAGGCCAGGTAGGTCTGCACACCGTCGGCTGCTTCGGCGAAGACGCCTTGCGCGTCGGCAGACTGGATGTGGGTGCCCTCCACCGAGATCTTGCCCAGTGCGAACCGGGGGTCCGGGTCCATTACGTCGACGAGGATGTCAGGTGACGGATGCCCGGCGGCGCGGACGTCGCGCGTAAGCGCGGCGACTGCCGTTTCCGCCAGGAAAATACCGCGTGCCATGACGTGCAGGGCGAGGTGGACGGTGGTCATCTCTCCGTGGTCGCGGAAGAGCGAGACCAGCCACTCGCCGACCGCGGGGTCCCGGTCGATGGGGGTGACGTCCACGTCGACGTCGTCGCACAGGCGTGCCGACCAGCGCGTCCGACCAGGCGAGGTGACGGCCCTTCAGACCGCGTCGGCCGACGGCCCGCGCCCGACCGGTGACTTCACCGCCGCCCACCACTGCGCACTGTGGGACGCGGTCGCGGCAACCGGCTCAACCCGGGGCGACGAAACGGAAGTTGGGCCCTGCCCATAGTGCGTGCGCGCCGCGAACAGGGCCCAACTCGCAAGAAATACCGCGCAGATCAGGCCGGACGACCGCATATCCGGCTAGTCCGCCTCGAAGTGGGCCAGGGCCACGCTCAACCTGTCCTTCTGCAACGGCCATTCGTCCGCCGAACCCGCCACCAGGACCGCGTACTGCGTGCCGTTGGGCGCCGTGAAGGCGTAATCCACCACCTGTCTGCGCTGGTTCAGCGTCTTGTTGTCGTAGGCGTAGACGAGTTCCGCCGCGTCCTGGCCCGGCGCGGTCGTCGACGCCGTGACGTCCTCCAGGCTCAGCTGCTCGTAACCCGGCTCCTCGTTGCTCCGGTTGTTCGACGTGGACTGGAGCGCTTCGTACGGAGTGCCGGTCGGGTTGGCGACCTCGTAGATCTGGAGCAGGTCCCGGTCGCCGTCGATCGTGTAGAAGACGCCGTTCGTGCGCTCGTCGCGCTGCCAGCCGTCGGGTACGGCGATCGTGAAGCCCGCGGTGTCGTGGACCACCCGGTAGCCGGCGGGAACATCGGTGGCGTCGGCCAAGGGTGAGTCCGTGGCGGACGGCGCCCCGGAGGCCGTCGTGGTGTCCTCGGTCGACGGTGATCCACTCCGCACCGCCGTCTCCTGACCGCTCTTGTCGTCATGGGGGTTCCGTGAGCCCGACGTCAGCTGGACCGTCACGAGGGTCACGACGACGGCGGCCACCAGGGCCCCGGCACCCGCCGCCCACCACGTGCGGTGAGGGCGTCCGCCCCACTCGGGCGCCGGACGACGGGCAGACGGATACGCACCGTCCAGCGAGTCCGGATCGGTGACCGATTGCCCGGCCGTGCCAGGTCCACGGTCCAGCTCCACGACCGGATCGCGCGCCGGGCGGACCGGAGGCGGCTCGGATGCCCGGCCCGCGGACGCCCCGCCGTCACCGTCCTCCCAGTCCTGCGTGTCCTCGTTCCAGTACGGCTGTCCCCCACCCCTCACGGGCTGCTCCTCCCCCGTTCAACTGCCCTTGCCTACCGTCGAGTTCGTCATCCGCTCACAGGCCGACCATCGCCGCCACCGACCCGGCGGACGCAAGCACCGTCAGCAACGCCTGTGAGTCCGTGAGGAGTTCGCGGAGCCGCTCGCGGCGGGTGCGGCCCGCCGTGCCCGTGCTGGTGATCTCCGCCTCCGTGTCCGCGAGTTCCGCATCCAGCGCCACGGTCGCCTCGTCGGACCGCACCCGCCGCAGGTCGGCCCTCAACTCCCGTACCGCTGCGAGGAGTTCCTCCGTGGCCTCGTCACGGGCGGGCGCCGTGTGCTGGTGGGTCTCCGCGTGCGCTTGGTGCCCGATGGCGAAGTTGCTGCCGTGCACGTCGCCGATCGTGACGCGCGGCTCGTTCGCGTCCGAGGTGGTCATGGGGTGTCCGGTCCCTTCTGCGGCACGGGGCCGCCGGTGGTCGTACTGGCGGAGGCCCGGTCGCCGATGGCGAAGTTGGAGCCCTCGACGGAGTCGATGTTCACGCCGCCGTTGCTGATGTTGACGATCTTCTGGACGAACTCGCCGGTCTGGTAACCGGCTTCGGCCAGCGCGATGCGCACGCCGTGCGAGATCCGGTCCTGCACGCTCCTCAAGTACCGGTCCACGTCCATCTCCTGGAACAGCGAACCCGAGGGCGCCGAGCCGAGTTCGCGTACCGACAGCGCGGGGCCCTCCGGCAGCGCGCCCGCGTAGCCGCCGGTGAGCAGCCGCCAGCCGTACGCCGCGGTCCGGCCCAGCGTGACGACGGCGGTCACGATGGCGCGCGGCACCTGCGGCACCGTCGCGGCGGCCTTGCCGATCAGGTGGTTGTGCCGGAATCGGTGGGCGACCCGGTCGGCGTCCTTGAAGTCCTCGCGGACCGGTTGCAGGACGTGCGGGGCGATCTCCAGCATGAGCATGCGGCCCTGGGTGTGAATGCGCACGAAGACCGTGACGACCAGCTCCTCGTCCCAGCCGCCGACCCGTACCCGCAGGAAGTGCCGTCGCTTCTCGGCGCCCTCCTCGACCGCGCGCTCCCGGTGCTTCGCGAAGACCTCGTCGCCGTAGGGGGCCATCTCGCGCCGCCGCAGCCCCTCGACCGGCAGGAACACGCACTCGTCGATCTCCAGGCGGCGCAACCGGTCGCGCACCGGGTACTGCGCGAACTCCGAGGACTCCCGCAGCTGTTCGAGCAGGGGCCGGATCGTCTCCAGGACCGAGCGGTTGCCGATCGGGCGCTGTGTCTTCATACCGTCGGGCCGCAGTTCGACGGCGAGGACCCAGGTGTCGTGGGGGGTGCCCGCGCCGCAGAAGGGGTGGGCCTCCTGGTACATGATCAGCGGCGCGTGCTGTTCGGTCCGGATCAGCCCGGCCAGCCGCTGGGAACGACCGCTGCCGCCGCGGTAGGCGGGGTCGGCGACGGCGTCGGCGAAGCCCTTGCGGGACAGCTCCGCGCCCAGCGCCCTGGTGACCTGGCTGCGCTGTGCGGTGATGCTCGCGACGACGAGCACCAGGACGAGGATGGTCAGCCACGCGCGCAGGGCGCCGGGCCCGTCCGAGGACGAGTTCGCGCCGAAGAAGCGGCCCAGGAAACCGAGCGCCGGATTACTGATCGACGGCGCGCTCTGCGTCGGGTAGCCCTCGGAGTCGTACGTCGTCGTCCCGGCGGACGAGGAGGGAGCGGCGGACTTGCCGGAAAAGGCGTCGGCGAGCGTCACAGCCAGGATGCCGAGAAGGAAGAATCGGCCCGACCACCGCAGGTAGAAGGCGAACCAGCGGCGCAGCAGCGACGGCCGCTCGGCATGTCCCCTGACCCGGCTCGCCATGGCCAGCATGAGGCTGGGCAGCAGGAAGAGGAGCAACCAGGAGTCGGTGACCAGCATTCCGACCACCCACAGACCGACGATCGCCCCGGACCAGGCCAGGTCCAGACGCCGGGCACGCAGGGCGTGCGCGAGGACGCGGGCGGCGTCGAAACCGGACGAAGGCGCCACGATCCGCTGTTCGTTGACATACAGCTCGTCGATCACGCGGTCGCGGTAGAGCGGGTCGAGATAGGTGCCCGCGCACAGGAGCCGGGTCGACTCGGTGGCGTACGACGGAGTGGCGGCGTCGGGCGGCGTGGTGGCCCGGGGCTGCTGTGGTTGGTGCGGCTGTTGCGGCACGAATGCGGTACTCACGCCATCCCCCGATGGTAAAGCCGGGCGAACTCGCCCTCTGCGATCTGACTGGGCATCAGGATAGCGAACCCAGCGACGCCGTAACCGATTTGTGCACATCCGGCCCTGGCGTACAGGCGTGCGGCCACAACCCGTGCGTATGCGTGTCCACCGATCCGGCTGCCGGCCCCGCACCATGGGAGAGGCGTTCCGCAAGGAGGGAGTCGACCTGCAAGGCGCCGAACGCTGCTTCACGGAATCGGTCCATCTCTTCCGTAGCGTGGGCGACGACTACGGACTGAGCGGTGCTCTGGGCAACTTGGGTATCCTCTGGCGCCAACAGGGCCTGCTGAGGGAGAGCACACGCAACCTGGCGGCCGCCGAAGACATCTTCCGCTCCCTCACCTTGGAACGCGCCCTGGCCTGGACACTGCGGGAACAGGCCGTTATCAGCCGCCACCACGGCGAGTACACGTCAGCGCTCTCCGAACTCGACGAAGCCGCAGCCCTGTTCGCCACGAATGACGAACCTCGCGGGATGGCCTGAGTACCGCGCACGCGGGCCGATACCGACGCCGGCGGCGTCGAGCGCGGATGCCCCCTGAACCACCGCTGATATGGAGGCCCATGGCCGGGGCAACTCCGCCCCGCTCGTCCTGCAGACGACCCCCATTGGGCACGATCCCGCGCCCACTACGCCGCCGCCGAGCTGATCATGGAAGAGGTGGACGACCACTGTGCCCGCACCTGGGCCCCGCTCGGGCGAGCCAAGGCGGAAGACAACAACCTCGACGAGGCAATCGCCCTAGCCGAATCAGCCGTCTCCACGTACCAACGCCTCCTGCCAGACGGGTCGACGAAGCAATCGCGGCCCTCCGGCTCGCCCGTCTCTACAGCGCTGCAGAGCGCCGCCAGGACGTTCCTTGTCAGCCCGACAGCGCCCCGCCCGCACCCGTGCAGTGGAAGGAGCCGTCGTTTTCACGCCCCTGGAGTCGGTTACGGCCGCGGCTGTGGAGCGTCAGCGGCCCGACTGGGTAATGCCGTCGGCGAGCTGCCCCACCACGTTCAGGATTCCCTGGCCGAAGGCGGTCGGGGCGACCAGTACGCCGAACACCAACACGATGAGCACGGTCAGTTGTTCATCGGTCCGCTTCCTCGCCTCAGTACGGCGACGAAGCCGCAGCACGATGATGACCGCCAGAAGGACCGCGAGATTGATCGACAGCACCATGAGAGCCCCCTCCTCCGAATGCACCTCGTTCAGATGTAGCGAGCACGGGCAGTACGGACAGCTCAGGGGCCAAGAGATGGCAACAAAGCACGTACAGTTCGGCCGGATACACGGGGTTGCGCGGAGCACAGTGGCAGCGTTCGACCGTAAGGAACGGCTTCCCGGAGCGAGCACTCAGCCGCCGCAGGCGCCGGCCTGGGTCGGGCCGACCAGGAGGCCGGCCGGAGCAGCCGTCGTCGGTACGCCGGCAGGCGCCTGGTGTCGCGGGCGTGCAGGCTGGTCGTGTGGAGGGGCCTCTGGACGTCTCCCTTGGGCGGCCCGCACAGCAGCTGCCGACGGGACCGTGGGCGTGCGAGATCACATCATGGACAGGGTTTCGAGCTGTCCGTCGTCCGCCGGAGAGCCTGCCCACGGAGGCCGGAGCCGGCCGTCCGTTGTCCAGTGTTGCCTCGGCGCACAAGGGCTGTTGGCGATGGGGCACGGCATGGCACCGAGGCTCGGGTCCACACGCTCGACACCAAGATGTTCATGATCGACGCGGTGCCGGACCGGTGGGTCCGCCGCCTCGGACGACACGGCCATGGTGACCGCAGGTAGGGGCCAAATCCGCCAACCCCGTATCCGCTCTTGTGTCAATGGCGGCGATCCCATCGATCTCTACCGTCAAATTCGGCCGAGTTACCCATAGATGCGGGATTCGCCCGGCGGAGTGGTACTGCGGTACCACTCCGCCGGGCCAATTGTCTCCTGTGGTCCCACGAGCACGGCAGCGACTCTCTCTAGCCTGAGCGGGCCGGATCACAACCAAGCGAAGAGAAGCCAGTTTAACGCCTGGCGCAGTCGATTTTCCCCTTTGGCAATGGACCGAGTCATTGGCTATCGGATCGCGGGCGGGAACCTGACGTCAGCGGACCGGGCTGGAAACAGGCGTCCATGAGCGATGTTCGTGAGAGTTGGCCGAGCCTGCGGCCGCGGGGTCGATATCAGTCCGATCGATTTCGGTCCCGTGGCGCAGAGAACAAAAGAATTCTGTTCTGTCGGACGTGGAAATTGAGGATCACATGGTGCTGTTCAGAAGTTCTGCCGCGACGTTAAGCGCGGCGGCGTTCTCCGCACTGTTCCTGGTATATGGAACACCTGCGGCCGTTGCCTCGCCGATCGGCGCAGGCAACGCAGCCATTCACGAAGTCGACGTCACCAACATGCCGGCCACCAAAGAGGGCCAGCCCACGGTCGCCGTCAATCCGAGGAACCCGAAGAACCTGGTGTTCGTCTCGACGATCTTCCCGCCGTCACCGGGCCTGGAGCCGGTCGACGGCGGGTGTTTCCTCGCCTACTCCAACGACAGGGGCGACACCTGGACCCAGGTGGCGTGGCCGCTGGGCACGGCGGCGCCCAAGTGCGGTGAGCCGAGCGTGCAGTTCGACGCGAAGGGCACCGCGTACGTGGACAACAACCAGGTCAGCTCCGGCCTGGACGCGAACCTGGTGAACCACAACCAGGTCGCGAAGTCGACGGACGGCGGCCGGACCTGGACCGACCCGGTCTCCACACCGCTGCTCCTCGGCGGCGCCCCGAAGATGCGGGTGGACGCCGCGACCGGCAAGGTCTACGCGGTCGCCGGGGCGGCGTGGGAGTACCCGAGCGCGGTCTCCGTCAGCGCGGACGGCGGCAAGACCTTCAGCAGTGACTCTCGGGTGATCCCCGGGCCGATGCCCTGCATCGAGGTGGCACCGGGCATCCCGCTGGTGTGCGGCTATCCCGGGCGGGAGATCGCCGTGTACGGCGGGATCCTCGTCTCCGCATCCCAGGAGGCGGGCAAGCCGGTGAACTTCCACGTCAGCCGTGACGACGGCAAGACGTGGACGAACACGACCGTCAAGGACGGCCAGGGGGCGCCTGTCGCGGCGGGCACCGGTTCTCTGGTGCCGACGCCGGGACTGGGCGCGGCCGCCGACCCCGTCCCATGGGTGGCGGCCGACACCTCCCACCGCGGCCGGTTCGCCGTCATGGTCCCCCGGGACTCCACCACCCTGGACGTCTACGTCACCCCGGACGCCGGCAGGACCTGGACCGGCCCGGCGACGATCCCCACGCCGGACGCCCAGCGGCCGGCGATCGACTTCGGCGCCAACGGCGACCTGGGTGTCATGTGGCGGACCACGACGGGCGACGCGTTCTCGGTCGTCTCGTTCGACCACGGACGCTCGTTCGGCGACCCGGTGCAGGTCAACCACGTGACCGAGCCGGTCGGGGAGATGGGCCCTCCCGGTGACCGCTGGTCGGGCATCACGCTGACCGACAAGTACGCCTACGTCACCTGGGCCGACGGGCGGAACGACTCCTCCCTCGACTCGATCATCAGCCGAGTGCCGCTGAAGCTGTTCAAGAGGCACACCGCCTCGACGTCGACCAACTGAGACCGGAAGCCTGACGCACGGCAGTGTGCCGCCGAGTCACCCCGGCGGCACACTGCCGTGTCTCCGACGCCAAAGGTCGCGGTGCTCACTGCCGGGGAGTGACCAGTCCCGCGTCGTAGGCGATGATCACCGCCTGGATACGGTCGCGGGCACCGAGCTTGGCCAGCACCCGGCCCACGTGCTTCTTCACCGTGGACTCGGTCAGCACGAAGCGTTCGGCGATCTCGGTGTTCGTCCAGCCCGTACCGATGGCCACGAGCACCTCGTGCTCGCGTTCGGTGAGAGTCGCCAGCCGCGGGTCCGTACGAGGCCCGGCGTCGGGCGCAAGGACGTCATGGGCGTGGGCGTCGAGAAGGCGGCGGGTCAGCCGGGGGGACACGACGGCGTCGCCGGTCGCCACCGCCTGGATCCCGGCGAGGAGTTCCGCCGGCTTGACGTCCTTGAGCAGGAAGCCGCCGGCTCCGGCGCGCAGGCCGGCGTAGGCGTACTCGTCGAGGTCGAAGGTGGTCAGGATGAGCACGCGGGTGCGGCCGCCCGCCGCCACGATGCGGCGGGTCGCCTCGATGCCGTCGAGACCGGGCATCCGTACGTCCATCAGAACTACGTCGGGGCTCAGTTCGGCCGCCATGCGGACGGCCTGCGCCCCGTTGTCGGCCTCACCGACGACGCTCACGCCGGGCGAGCCGTCCAGCAGCATCCGGAAGCCCATGCGGGGCAGCGGCTGGTCGTCGGCGATCAGGATGGTGGTCATGGTGTGGGTTCTCCGGATGTGGCCGAGGCGGACGGATCCAGCAGGACGTCCACGATCCATCCCCGGCCGTCGTCGCGTGGTCCGATGGTCGCGGTGCCGTCGTAGAGGGCGGCCCGCTGGCGGATGCCGACCAGGCCGTGCCCGCTGTCCCGGCGGGGAGCCGTGGACGGTCTCCGCGAGAGCGAACCGGTGTCGGTGACCCGCACGCGGAGCCGACGGTCCTCGACCACGACCGTGACGTCGGCCGTGGCGCCCGGGCCGACGTGCTTGAGGGTGTTGGTCAGGGCTTCCTGCACCACGCGGAACACCGTGAGCTGCACACCGCGGCCCAGCGCGTCGACCGGGCCGACGGTGCGGTAGGCCACCGGCAGACCGGCCGCGCGCACCCGGTCGAGCAGGGTTTCCAGGTCACGGACACCCGGCTGCGGGGACCGCAAGGTGTCCCCCGTCTCCGGGGACTCGCGCAACACCCCCAGCACGCGCCGGAGTTCGTCCATCGCCTGCCGCCCGGTGTCGCCGATCAGATGAAGCGCCTGCTCGGTCCTCGCGGGGTCGCGGGTGGTGAGCACGGCGGCGCCGTCGGCGAGGTTGACCATGACCGACAGGTTGTGGCCGACGATGTCGTGCATCTCGCGGGCGATCCGAGAGCGCTCCGCCGCCGCCGTCAGCCGGACGCGCTGGTCTCGCTCGACCTCCAGCCGCGCCGCGCGGTCCCGCAGCGCGGACAGGTACAGCCTGCTGATCCGGAAGGTCAGGCCCAGGGCGACGGCCCCGACGCCGGTACCGACGGACAGGACCAGGAAGGCCACCGGACTGGCCGTCGGGATCACGGTGACCACGATCAGCACCCAGCCCGCGACGGTCACCGGCAGCGCCCGGCAGATCGCTCGCGGCGAAGCGTGCAGAGCCAGGTCGAACAGGGCGACCAGCAGCACGGCCGCGGCCGCGGGCCCCAGCCCCAGCGACCACATGACCGGGCACACCACGAGGCAGACACCGAAAACCGCGGCGGGATTGCGGCGGCGCCACCACAGCGGGACGACGAGCACAGCCGCGATGCCCAGCACCACACCGACGGGCAGGTCGGCCCCCACCGGGCGCGACACCGGATGCCCCGGGCTGTGCACGAGCAGGTCCGGCGGCGCGGCTGCGACGAGCAGGACGACCACCGTGGTGTCGAGGAGCCAGGGGCGCCGCCGGTCGGCCGCCCTCAGCCGACCCAGCACCCGCAGCAGCAGCCGCATCAAGGGGTGCGCCCAGACGGCGTCCGCCCCGGGGCCGACGCCTTGCGGCCCGGGCGAGGGCGCGATCGCCCCTGCCCGGGCCGACGATGCCGTCGTCCTGTCGTCCATCGGCTCCATCCTCGCGGACGCGACCTCAGACGTCACTGCGGCGCAGCCGGTAGGCGGCACCGGCCAGGAGCAGTACGGCCCACACGAGCAGCGCCGTCACCCCCGCTCCGGGACTGACCAGGGAGTCGCTGGACTCGTGCAAGGTCATCACCGACTGGCCCGCGTTGCTGGGCAGATACCGGCTGACGGTGTCGCCCAGGGAACTGGGCAACAGCCCGGTCAGACCGGGCAGCACGAGCACCACACCGGCCAGGATCGCGATGCCCCCGGCGTTGTTGCGCACGAGCAGGCCGACCGTCACGCCGTACACACCGACCAGGCCGAGGTACACGCCCGCGCCCACCAGGCACCGGAAGACCCCGGCGTCCCCGAGGGACAGCGCGATCTTCTCGCCGTGCAGAGCGGCGCTCCCCAGCAGGAACGAGACCAGGGCGCCCACGGTGGACGTGACGAACGCGATCGGGCCGTAGACCGCGCACTTCGCCCACAGCACAGGCAGCCGGCCCGGCACGGCGGCGAACGTCGAGCGGACCATCCCCGTGCTGTACTCACCCGCAGACAGCAGGACGCCCAACGCACCGATGGCCAGGGCCGCGAGGTTGGTGCCGGCCAGCGCCAGGGTCAGCGCGGCACCGGATGCCGCGTCCTTGCCACCCAGCGGGCCACTCGGACTGTAGAGGGCGGCGGCGATCGCCCCGATGGCCACCAGGAACAGCACGGCCACCCCCAGCGTGATCCAACTGGAGCGCAGCGACCAGAACTTGGCCCACTCCGAACGGATCACCCGCCGACCGGTAACGCGGTACGAGGGACGCACCGACGACGGGGCGGTCGTAGGCGAAGTAATGGTGTCGGCGGTCATCAGGCGGCCCTCCCGGCGTCGATGCTCTGGTACTCCACCGCGTCCTGGGTCAGATGCATGAACGCCTCCTCCAATGACACCGACTCGGTGACCAGTTCGTAGAGCGGCACCCGGTGCTCGGCGGCCACTTCCCCGATCCGCCGCGTGTCCAGGCCGGAGACGACCAGCCGCTCGGCGCCCGTCGAGGTGACGGTGACGCCGGGGCCGGCCAGCAGGGAGCGCAGTCGCGCGGGCTCGCCGGTGGCCACCCGCACGCCCTTGTCCTCCGACTGCTCCACCAGCGCGTCGACGGTCGTCTCGGCCAGCAGCCGCCCCCGGCCGACGACCACCAGACGGTCAGCGGTCTGCGCCATCTCGCTCATCAGATGCGAGGACAGCATCACCGTGCGGCCCTCGGCGGCCAGTCCGCGCAGCAACTCCCGTACCCAGCGAACGCCTTCGGGGTCCAGCCCGTTGACCGGCTCGTCGAGCATGACGACCGCCGGATCACCGAGGAGCGCGGCGGCGATGCCCAGCCGCTGCCCCATCCCCAGCGAGAACGCCCCGACCCGCTTGTGCGCCACGGCATGCAGTCCGGCGAGGTCGATGACCTCGTCCACCCGTCGACGCGGCACGCCATGGGTGTACGCCAACGCCATGAGGTGGTTGAACGCGGACCGGCCCGGATGTACGGCCTTCGCTTCCAGCAACACCCCCAACTCCTGCAAGGGGGCGCGGTGTTGGGCGTAGGGCTTGCCGTTGACCAGGGCCGTGCCGCTGGTCGGCGCGTCCAGGCCCACAATCATCCGCATGGTGGTGGACTTGCCCGCCCCGTTCGGCCCCAGGAACCCGGTCACCTGCCCCGGCGGCGCGGTGAAACTCAGGCCGTCCACCGCCGTCCTGTCCCCGTAGCGCTTGGTCAGTTCACGAACTTCGATCACGGTGCCGCTCCCCGCTTCCGTCCGGCCCGGCATCCGCCGGGTCACTGCTGTCGAGGCTAGGAGCGGCTACGGCGCGACCCGTGGACCCAGAGGTCACAATGAGCGCTGGTCACTGGTACCGCGGTACACCGGCAAGGTCGTCATCGACGCCGGCCGGATGCCCGGAACGTCGTCCAGGGCTCAGCCGTGCAGCGCACGGTATGCCGCGATCGCCCCGGGGCGCAGAGGGACGGCGCCGGTGCCGATCAGGCTGTGGATGGGGCGATGGTCAGCACCTTGGGCACCTCGGCGGAGAGATCGATCCCGGCCTCCGCCATCGCCTCGATGACCGCAGGGTTGACGGTCCCGGCCGGGGCGGACCCGGCCGAACGGACCTCCACCCGGCCGGCGGACAGCTGCGTGAGGAAGGCGGCGGCCATCTGGGAGCGTCCGGCGTTGTGCACGCACACGAACAGCACGAACGGCTTGCCGGAGAGGGTTTCACACACGAGCAGTCCCTTCTTCGAGGGCAGCCGACTGGCCGGTCACCGGGGCGGGTTGAGAACCCACCTTCAAACCGGTGAGAGGTCCGACCGAGATACGGGTCAAAGGGGCAACGGGATGGACAGCTGCCGTGGGGACGAGGGTTGTGACGGTTCTTGTGAGCCCTCGTCGTATTTCAGGGGGAGACCCGAGCTGCTCTGCCAACGGCAGAACAGCGGACGGACCGGGCTCGACGATCACTACAGTCCAGTCCCATGACGGCGATTACGACGCGTACGGTCGAGTACCCGGCCGACGGTCTGACGATGATCGGGCACCTCGCGCTCCCGGCCGGTGTGGACCGCCGGCCTGCGGTGCTGCTCGGACCAGAGGGCACAGGGCTCAGCGACGTCGAGCGCCGCCGGGCCGATGCTCTCGCCGAGCTGGGATACACAGCGCTGGCCTTCGACCTCCACGGCGGGCGCTATTTGAGCGACCCCGAGGAGATGCTGGCCCGTTGCATGCCACTGCTCGCTGATCCCGACCGGATGCGGAGCATCGGCCATGCAGCGCTCGACGTGTTACGCACCGAACCGCGGACCGACCCCGACCGGATCGCCGTTATCGGCTACGGCACCGGGGGCGCCGTCGGGCTGGAACTCGGGCGCGACGGCGTGAACCTGCGCGCGATCGGGACAGTCAACGCACTGACCACGGGCCGACCGGGCGAGGCAGCGCGCATTCGCTGCCCGGTGTGGGCCGGGGTCGGGTCGGAAGACCCGATCATGCCGCCCGCGCAACGAAACGCGTTCACCGCTGAGATGCAGGCCGCGGGCGTCGACTGGCGCCTCACGGTCTACGGCGGCGCATTGCACGCCTTCCACCATCCGCCGGTCGACCACCCCACGGTCCCCGGCGTCGGCTACCACCCGCGGCACGCGCAGCGAGCCTGGCGCGACGTCGTCGACCTGCTCGCCGAGTGCCTGACCGTGACGGAGGATCTGGGGTCATGACCCAGGCAGACATGCCGGCACCAGGCTTGGTCGGCGTCATGCTGGGACGCCTCAAGCAGCGTGGACGGGTTCGGCGGATCGGGGCATGGATGCGTTGGGCCGGGCGGCGGGCCGGGTGAGCCTGCGGGTCATAAGCGTGATCGAGGCGAGCCCCGCCCGCGCCACCGACCTGCTCCGGGCCCTGCGCGTCCTGACGAACCTCGAACTCGACCGCTGACAGACGATCAAGACCGAACACAGCCGCCCACGACCAGTTCGGCCAGGTCCGACCGGGCCCCCGCGAACAGGGCGAACCCGCCGCCGACCACGACGGCGCTGCCGGCCGGAACAGGGGGTCGGCGATCCGCGTCCGGACCCGCGGCGTGAGCTTGTTCGTGACCATGTCGGCCGCCGCCTCTGATCCGGCCCATCCCGCCCACGTTCTCTTCAAGCGGCGATACACGGACCTGAGCGCGCGGATCCAGGAAGGCCTGGAGCAGGGCCGGCAGCACAAGCAGATCCGCGAGGACATCGATCCGGAGCCCAAGGCGCGGCTGCTGCTCGCCGTGTCCGACGGCATCCAGCCGCAGTGGCTGCTGGATCCGAGCATCGACATCACCGCTCTGGTCGAGGCGTTCAACCTGATGTTCAAGGAGGGTAGTTACACCGACCCACGCACGGAGATGCGCTGGAAGGTCGACTACCACGGAACCGCTTGTGGGACGCCGACGTCCACCTCCCCTCCGGCACCGACAGCGCCTCCTTCGTCCGGATCCCGCGAAGCGTCAACCCCTCCCGCACACCTTTGGCGTGCCGGGCAACCCACGTCGCTGATCCGAGCCGCGGCCTCTCGTACACAGTCGGCCAGATTTCAACTATGCCGTTCCGTGCTGCCGGCGTATCAATGGGAACTGCACGATTTGACGGACCGTCAGATTCGATCCCCCGCAGTGTGCCCGCACCCACCCGGCCCGGGGTCGCCATCCCACACATGGCACTCCCACCAACGGGAAGGGAACACGATCCCCATGAAACGCTTAGCCACAGGTGCGGCACTCACCACCGGGGTCATCGCCGCCACGGCGCTGGCCTTCGCGCCCTCCGCGTCCGCCGCCGTCACCCCGAGCTCCGCCACCATCACCGCCGCCTGCGGCATCTTCGGCGGCGGCGCAGCCACGCTGACCGCGACCCAGGTCAGCAGTACTTCAGCCACCGTCACCCTCAGCTCCACCGCCATCACCACGCCACTCGCCCTGTCGGCGAACTCCATCAGCTCCACGCTCACCATGACCAACTCCACCGGCGCCAACCGGGTGTTCAGCGGCACCGTGAACCCGGCCATACCCGCAGGCGGCTCGGTCACCGTCGGTCCGCTTCCCGGCACCGTGGCCGTCGGCGACAGCCTGGACTTCTACAAGGGCTCACTGAAGATGGTCATCTTCGGCATCTCCGTCACCTGTACGTCGAACGCCGCCCAGTCGCCCGGGCCCTTCGTCTTCAGCTGAGCCTGCCGTGAGTGAGTGACCCGTTCCCGATGCCGCAAGGACTGACGTACCTGAGGATCCGTCATGCTCTTGCGGCATCTCCACCGGCTTCCAGGAGCCGCCGCACCCGCGCCTGCGGAGAACCGAACTGTCGCTCCGGGCGGACGCCGCCCTGCCCGTACCGGGACCGGACCCCGGCAGGCTTCCACCCGGAGCGATGCCGTACCAGCCGCGAGCTTCCCACGAGCGCCGCGCACCACGGGACCTCACATCGGCTTGATCCCGGCAACCACAGCTCTGTCACCGACCTGTCCGTCCCCGGGCAGCCACACGTCCGGCTGCCGTCCGCTACGCACCCGGGAACAGGGCCGCCTTTCAGGCGTCGCTACTGGTCCGCGCTTGAGCCGTCGTCGACAAAGGTTCTGACGGGGTGTGGGCCGATGAGGAAGTGATCAGTGCGGAGCTGCCGGTGTCGCGGTCCGTGAGGCCTGCGAGGAGGGCGAGGCCGAGGCCGGCTGCGGCGAGCGTCGCCCCGACCAGGGCCGGTGAGGCCCAGCCCCAGCCGGCGGAGATGGCCAGGCCGCCGAGCCAGGCGCCGCCGGCGTTGGCCAGGTTGAAGGCGGAGTGGTTGGAGGCCGCGGCCATCGTCGGGGCGTTCTTCGCCTTGGCCATGAGCAGCATCTGCACAGGGGTGGTGACCAGGGCGCCCATCGCCCCCATGAAGGCGAGGGTCACCAGGGCGAGGACGGTGCTGTGGACGGTGAAGTAGAACGCCACGAGCGTCGAACCGAGCAGGAAGAGGCCCCCGTACAACGTCGGGCGCAGAGCCCGGTCCGTGAGCGGACCCGCGATCAGTGTGCCCAGGGTCATCCCGATGCCGTAGAGCGCGAGGACCCACGTCGTGGAGGAGTCGGAGAGACCGGTCAGGTGGGTCAGGATCGGTACCAGGTAGCTGTAGACGGCGAAGAAACCGCCGAATCCCACGACGGCGGTGGCCAGGCCCAGGGCGACCTGCCGGTTGCCCATCGCCCGCAGTTCGTGCCGGATGCCGGCCTGGTCGCTGCGGGGCTGGTGGGGGACGAACGCGGCCAGCGCGGCCAGCGCGACAAGGCCGATGACGGCGACGGCGCAGTAGGCGTACCGCCAGCCGAGATGCTGCCCGAGGGCGGTGCCGGCCGGGACGCCGACGATGTTGGCGACGGTGAGTCCGAGGAACATCCTCGACACGGCCCGCCCGGCTCGTTCGGGAGCGACCAGCCGGGAGGCCACGACAGCACCCACGCCGAACAGTGCTCCGTGCGGCAGGCCCGCCAGGAACCGTGCGGCGAACAGCAGGCCGAAGTTCGGGGCGAGAGCGGAGGCGACGTTGCCGACCACGAACAGTGCGGACAGCAGGAGCAGGAGCCGTTTGTGGGCGATGCGCGCGCCGATGCCGGTCAGGACGGGCGCCCCGACGACGACACCGAGCGCGTAGGCGGAGACGAGGTTGCCGGCGTGCGGCACGGACACGCCGACGCCGTGGGCGATCTGGGGCAGCAGTCCCATGGTGGCGAACTCGGTCGTACCGATACCGAACGCGACGAGGGCAAGGGCCAGCAGGGCCAGTGGCATGGAGCGCAAGTACCTTTCACGGGCAGCGGTTTGCGTGCGGATGCGGGGGACGTGGGCAGGACCGTGATGCGTCCCGTTCGCCCTGTTTCTGTAGCCTGTCGCGCCGACCACCGTTGCCCGATGCGCCCCTCAGGGCAGGGAAAGTCTACGAGCGCTACAGCCGCGGCAGGCACTCACGCATTCCAAGATCGGACGACGAGAATCATGGCCTGCGTCACAGTCGACCCGTCGCCCTGCCTTCCGAAGGCGGAACGAACTGGAGCATCCCCGCCGGTCGGCAGACCGGAGTTCACGCGGCGGCGTTCCCGCTGTTCCGCTCGATCGGGATCCACAGCTGGGAGTGGGTCTCCTCGCCGATCTCCACCAGTTGGGTCCGCAGGAGTTCCGGTCCTGGCCGGGTCGTGTACGGGTTGGAGGGGAACCACTGGGTGAACACGTCCCGCCACAGTTCCTGGAGCGCGCTCGGATAGGGCCCGTCGTTGTCGAAGACCGCCCAGGTCCCGGCCGGCACGTCGAGGGCGTCGAGTTCCGCAATGGCCGTTTCCGGGCCGGTGGCCACGCCGATCCAGTAGTCCGCCTCGGCGCCCTCCTCGCGACTGTCGGTCAGGTACACCGCTGCCGACAGGATCCCCTCCGGTTCCGGGCCGGCCAGCTCCTTCATCCGTACGATCGCCTGCTCGTCCAGGTTTTCCACGTGCGCCGCGGCGGCCGCGTTGACCCCCTCGTGCACCAGCGGGACCCGGGCCTTCCTGCCGACGATCCGGAACGCCTCCTTCTCCACGATCCGGTACCGCATCGTCGTACTGCCCTCGACGACGACGCGGAAGGACATGCGGGGCTGTGCCGTGAGCAGTGCGCCCGTGCGCCGGGCCTCGCCCGGACCGATGCCGTGCACCGACCGGAACGCCCGGGCGAACGCCTCGCCCGAGCCGTAGCCGTACCGCACCCCGACATCGAGCAGTGTGCGTTCACCGGCCAGCACTTCGGCCGCGGCGAGCGTCATCCTGCGGCGCCGCACGTAGACCGGGAGCGGCATCCCGGCGAGGGCGGAGAACAACCGCCGGAAGTGGTACTCCGACACCGCGGCGATCCGGGCCGCCTCGGCCACGTCGACCTCCCGGTCGAGGCAGGCCTCCAGGTGGTCCAGCGCCTGATTCAGCCGGTCCAGCACGTGTATCCGTCCCTCTTCCCTGTGTCTCCCCCGTAGGCATGCGCACCCCGATGCGGCAGCTCCTGCGGCCGGGTGCGCTGTGGTGACACACATGCCGTTCGAGGGGTCCCCGAGATCGCGGGACCAGCTGTCGATACGGCCGGCCGGGCCGTCTTCAGGTGTAGGTGATTCCTTCGCACCCTGCCCGACAGAAGCCGTCCGGGAATTGTCGGGCGGGCGGCCTCGGCGCTGGCTGAGGCTTGCGCACATGACTGATGTTAAAGGGCTGTGCGAGCCGCGGTTCGCCGCAGTCGAGGAGGCCCTCGCGGCTTCGCTCGGCAAGGACGACGTGGGTGCCTCGGTCGCCGTCCACCTCGACGGCGAACCGGTGGTCGACCTCTGGGGCGGGTACGCCGACGCCGACCGCACGGTCGGCTGGGAGCGCGACACCCTCACGGGCGTGAACTCGACGACCAAGAACATGACCGCCTTGTGCGCGCTCGTCCTGGCCGACCAGGGCCTGCTCGATCTGTCCGCGCCGGTCGCCGCCTACTGGCCCGAATTCGCCGCGGCGGGCAAGGAGCGTCTGCTGGTACGCCACGTGTTGTCCCATACGGCGGGGCTGCCGGACCTGTCCGGGCCGACGACGGTCGAGGACCTCTACGACTGGCAGAGCGTGACGGCGGGGCTGGCCGCGCAGGCCCCCGAATGGGAACCGGGAACAGCCGGCGGGTACCACGCGCTCACCTTCGGGTTCCTGATCGGCGAGGTCGTCCGCCGCATCACCGGCCGTAGCCTCGGCGATTTCTTCGCCGAGGAAGTGGCCGAACCGCTGGGCGCGGACTTCCACATCGGGCTCTCCGCCGCCGACGACCACCGCGTCGCACCGCTCATCCCGCCGCCGTCACTGACCGACGAGTTCGCCGCCGGCGCACCGCTCGGACCGGACGGCACACGTCGGGAGTACACCGGTGTTTCGGTCCGGGTCAGGGATGCCAACTCCGTGGCCTGGCGCCGTGCGCAGATCCCCGCGGTGAACGGCTTCGGCAACGCCCGGTCCGTCGCCCTCGTCCAGTCGGTCCTGGCGAACCGGGGTTCGGCCGGTGGCGTGCGGCTGCTGTCCCCCCGGGGCTGCGAGCCCGCGTGGCAGGGGGTGTTCCGCGGCGAGGACCGGGTGCTGCGGACGCCGATGTCCTGGACCGTGGGCTTCGGAAAG
This sequence comes from Streptomyces sp. NBC_00986, assembly GCF_045162565.1. NCBI lineage: Bacteria > Bacillati > Actinomycetota > Actinomycetes > Kitasatosporales > Streptomycetaceae > Streptomyces > Streptomyces sp. NBC_00986. Next base: position 11,354,687 of record NZ_CP108733.1, on the reverse strand, counting down.
TTCGGCAACACCTTCGGATGGGGCGGATGGGGCGGCTCGCTGGTCGTGAGCGACCCTGACGCACGGATGACGGTGGCCTACGTGATGAACCAGATGATCGACCGGGAGCAGGAGGCGGACAACCGCGGCATGGAGATCGTCATGGCCGCCTACAGCGGACTGCGGTGACAACCCGCGGGAGGGGGAAGGCCCGTGTGCACGGGCTCGCGGAGCGACGGCCGCGAGAACGTCCCGCCCGTCAGCCGGGCGCGCCCGGGTGGTCGATCGGGGCGAGGTGTGGTTCGAAGGCCCGCAGCAGGAGCGAGCGCATGCGGTCCGGCCACAGCTCGGTCGAACCGGCGAGTATCTGGATCGCCAGGCCGTCGACCATCGCGGTGAACCGGTCGGCGAGGGCTTCGACGTCCGCCTCCGGTGCCAGGCCCTCGAACGGGCACTCGTCCAGTACGTCCACGGCGACCCGGCAGCAGCCCGAGTAGATCCGCCGCTGCGCGGGCCGTAGGCGGGGGTCGAGCAGCGCCTGGTTCCAGAACTGGATCCACCGACCGTTCGTCGATGTCCTCGGCGGCGAGCGGGAGTTGAGCATCGGCGGATTCGAGTGTGCCGGGCACCCCGGTCAGGACGACGCCCCCGGCCTCGTCCTGATCCCGGCCGCCGCCCACAGGCTGCGTATCCCGGTCATCGCGTCCGGCGGCTTCGCCCGGATTATCGCGAACGACGAGCGCGGCACCCAGATCGTCTTCCGGGGGTTCGGCAACACCGCCCGGGTGGCGCGCAATTCGGCCTCGCAGGGCATCGCCCGCATCGGCGCGCGCCCCGGGGGTCGCCTTCTCCGACGTCGCCGTACTCGCCGCCGGGAAACGCGGCAGGCAACGGGCACCGAGTGAGGGCGACGTCGAGGGCGGCATGTGGTGGGCCGGTCGGGCGCAGGGTCTCATCGACAGTGTGGAGAGCTGCGAGACGGTGGTCCGCACGATCGTGGCGATCGCCGAGAACATCGTCCGCGCCCGCCTCCGGCGGCAACTCGCGCCCTCGGGACCGAAATTGGTCTAGACGAATCTTTCCCGGATCTCTTGACGTCGGCCGACGCGGCCAGCCACGCTTCACTGCGCAGGCAGATGTAAGGAAAGTTTCCGGTTAACTTCACGACTCACCGTTCGACGGTCTTCCCCTGCCTCACCCCGCCCTGATCACGTCGCACGGCTCCTCCCCACCCGCGCCTCCCCACCGTGCGACGGGCGTGCAGGGCACCGCAATCCGCGTACCGGCGCGACGCCGTGCGCGGCCTCGCCCCACGGAGGAGCATCCGCATGAGACGTGCGTCGCTGCGCGCCGCATTGACCGCCGCCCTGATGGTCGGCGGCATGGCCACGATCGCCACCCCGGCCGCCCACGCGGCCGACAACACCGGTCTGATCGCCTCCTTCGGCATCACCTCCACCTGGGGTGCCGGCTTCGAGGGCGGATACACGGTCACCAACAAGTCCACCCACGCGGTCACTTCATGGACCATCACCTTCACGCTGCCCGCCACCGAGGCCGTCACCAGTTCGTGGAACGGCACGCTCACCCACAGCGGGACGCAGTACACGATCACCTCCCCCACCTGGGAGGCCCCGCTCGCCCCCGGTGACTCCGCGCCCGTCGTCGGCATGGACTTCAGCTACAGCGGCTCGGTCGTCGCGCCGAGCGCCTGTCTGATCAACAACGGCCCCTGCGCCGGCGTCCCCGCCGACACCGTCGCACCCTCGACCCCCTCCGGCCTCGCCGTCCGGGCCACCGGCCCCGGCAGCGTCACGCTGGGCTGGAACGCCTCGACCGACAACGTCGGCGTGGTCGGCTACCGGGTCTACGAGGGCAGCAGTGTCATCGCCACCACGTCCGGCACCGGCACCACCTCCACGGTGAGCGGCCTGCTCGGCGGCAGCAGTCACAGCTTCTCGGTGACCGCGCTCGACGACTCCAACAACGAGTCGGCGCACTCCGCGACGCTCACCGCGACCGCGGGCAGCGGCACCACGCCCGGCGTGGCGGCCCCCTTCATCGACCTCGGTGCCTACCCGACGCCGAACCTCACGCAGATCGCCACGAACACCGGGCTGCGGCAGTTCTCGCTCGGCTTCATCACCGCCGGGTCGACCGGGTGCAACGCGAGCTGGTTCAACTCCTTCGACCCGGGCGCGGCCTGGGACCGGGCGGACTTCGACTCGCTGCGCGCGATGGGCGGTGACGTGCGTCCGTCCTTCGGTGGCGAGGCGGGCACCGAACTGGCCCTCGCCTGCACCAGCACGACCGCGCTCCAGGCGCAGTACCAGAAGGTCGTGGACGCCTACGCCCTGGACCGCGTGGACTTCGACATCGAGGGCGCCGCCACGGTCGACCACGCCTCGATCGACCGGCGCTCGACGGCCGTCGCCGCCGTCCAGGCAGCGCAGCGCGCCAAGGGCCGCGACCTCAAGGTCACACTCACGCTCCCGGTCCTGCCCAGTGGCCTGACCGCGGACGGCCTCTACATCCTCAACTCCGCCAAGTCGCACAACCTGAACGTCGACACCGTCAACCTGATGGCCATGGACTACGGCGACGGCGCCGCGCCCAACCCGGCCGGGAAGATGGGCAGTTACGCCATCCAGGCCGCGACCGCGACCCGCGCCCAGATCGCCTCGGTGTGGCCGAACCTCACCACCGCCCAGACCTGGGCCATGGTCGGCCTCACCCCGATGCTCGGCCAGAACGACACCGCCAGCGAGGTGTTCACGGTCGCCGACGCACAGCAGGTGCTCACCTTCGCCCGCCAGAACCACCTGGGCGAGCTGGGCTTCTGGGACGTCACCCGCGACGGGAACGCCTGCACCGGTGGCCTGAGCGAGTGCACGAACATCCCGCAGACCCCGTACCAGTTCTCCAAACTGTTCGCGACCTACGCGGGCTGAGCCCGCGAGGTCACCCGCGCCCCCGCACAACAGCTTGTCCGGGCCGAGACCCAGCTCGGCCCGGACAGGTTGGGGACACGTTCCGTGTGTGGACGGACAAGAAGAAGACCGCTGGGAGGAAGCCGTCCTGGAGGCCGCCGACAGCGACGCCGCCAAGGCGACCGTCGCCCGGCTGCGCACGAACGGCAGTTCCCGATCGGTGAGGACGCAGGGGTGTCACCGTGCCGTCTGCTCCTCCCCGCTCATCGCACCGGTCAGCGCGGTCCGTGCCAGATCTCGTAGCCACATGTGCGCGGGGTCGGTGTCGTAGCGCTGATGCCACGACAGGTACACCGGGGCCGGTGGAAGGTCGAGCGGGAGCGGGAGCAGGACCATGCCGAGATCCGCGGCAGCCGAACGCGCCGTGGGCCCGGGGACGGTGACGACGAGATCGGAGCCCCGCGCGAACTCGAACGCGGCGCTTTCCGTGGGCGCGGTCACCACCACACGTCGCGTGAGATCGAGGCGCGCGAGAGCGTCGTCGAGGATGTTTCCGAGCCTGCCGCGCCGCGAGACGCCGATGTGCTCCGCCGCGGCGTACCGCGCGGCGGTGAGGGTCTTGGCGCGGGTGAGCGGGTGCCCCCGCCGTACGACGACGACCTGCTGGGTCTCGGCCACCCGATCGGCGTGGATCTCGGATGCGGTCGGGCGGTCGGCGTTCGCGGCGAGGTCGACCTCGCCGCGACGCAACTCCGGTGTGTCGATGCTCGACTCCGCGATGAAGCGCAGTCGCACGCCGGGTGCCTGCTCGCGCACGGCAGCCAGAAGCGCGGGCCCGCTGAGGGCGACGAGCGCGTCGTGCCAGCGGAGCGTGAAGGTGCGTTCGAGTGTCGCGAGGTCGAGTTCACGGCTCGGCGCCAGCACACCCCGGACCTGCTGGAGCAGGTCGTGCACCTGTTCCCGCACAGCGATCGCGTACGGCGTCGGGGTCATCGTGCGTCCGGTGCGCACCAGGATCTGATCCCCCGTCGTACGCCGGATCCGGCCGAGGCTGCGGCTCATCGCGGGGGCGGTGACATGCAGGCGGTCGGCGGCGCCGGCCACGCTGCCTTCCTCCAGCAGAGCGTCGAGCGCGGCGAGCAGATTCAGATCCAGTTGCATGGGAGTCATCCTAGCCGTGCTTCACATGCACTTGATGTTAACGATGGCCTCTCCTACCTTCGAACTGCGGGCGCGGACGAATCAGGTTCTCGCCCGGTCGATCTCGATCCCCCCTGCTCAGACGGGAGTACCGCCATGCCCGAATCGATGCGGAACACCAGTGCCGCCACAGCCGCCGTCGCCTCCGACGCCGACCTGCTGGCGCAGACCGAGATCGCCGTACGTGCGGCGGGTGCGGCTCTGCGGGACCGCTTCGGGGACGTGGTCCCCTACCGGACCTTCGAAGAGCTGATGCGAGCGCTCGCCGCCAACGACGACGCGGTGCTCGACATCCTGCGCCCCCGCCTCACGGCCCTGCGCCCGGACGCCCGCTGGGTGGAGGAGGAGTTGGAGGGCGGCGCCCTCCCGGCCGGTGAATGGTGGGTGGTGGACCCGGCCGAAGGCAACGTCAACCATCTGCACGGCCTGCCGGAGTGGGCGGTGACCGCGACCCTCGTACGCGACAACCAGCCGGTGCTCACCGTGATCCACCTTCCGATGACCGGCGAGACGTACACCGCGCTCGCGGGCGCCGGCGCTCACCTCGACGGCCGGCCGCTGCACGTGTCCGGGACCCCGGAACTCGGTCTGAGCATCGTGGCCACGAGCCAGGCCAGGCCGGACGAGGACGAGAAGGTCGTGCGGCGCGTCGGCGCGTCGATCACCGAGATGCTCGTCGACGCACTCGTGGTGCGGACATCCGTGCCCGCCACCCTGCATCTGCTGAACGTGGCCGCCGGTCGGATCGAGGCCTTCTGGCAGTTCGCCGGAGCCCGCGCGGACCTGCTTCCCGGGGTCCTGCTCGTCACCGAGGCCGGCGGACGGGTCTCTGACGTCGAGGGCCGCCCCTGGACTCCGGAGAGCGAGAGTTTCCTGGCCGCCGCACCCGACGTGCACGCCGACGCGGTCGCCACGCTGTCCCGCTGAGCCCACTTGCCACCCAGCCCACGTACCACTGAGCACTGAGCACTGATCGCTTTCGAGACACAGAAGGACCGGATCGACATGACTGACATCACCGTTCTTGGCGGCGGCCGCGTCGGCGGCGGCCTGGCCACCGCCCTCACCCGGGCCGGGCACGAGGTGACCGTGGCGACCCGCGCGCCGGGCGCCACCGCGGACGCCGTACGGACAGCGCGCATCGTCATCAACGCCACACCGGGCGCCGGCTCGCTGGAGAGACTCGCCGCGCTGCGCGCGGAACTGCGGGGCAAGATCCTCGTGGATGTCTCCAACGCCACCGTCGACGGACCGGACGGACTGCCCGCCGGCCTGCTCTACCCCGGCTCAAGCCTCGCGGAGCAGCTCCAGGAGGCGCTGCCCGAGACGCTCGTCGTCAAGACGCTCAACACGATGCTCCACTCGGTGATGACCGCGCCCGCCACGCTCGCTCAGCCGCCCACCGCCTTTCTCTCCGGCACGGACCCGGAGGCCAAGCAGGTAGTGCGCGGGCTTCTCCTGGACCTCGGCTGGCAGCAGGAGTGGATCACGGACCTCGGCGGGATCGAGACCGCCCGGGCTGTCGAGGCCGCGATCCTCTTCGTACCGCACGTGATCCGGTCCAGCGGATTCGCGCCCTTCGCTATCTCGATCGCCCGCTGATCCGCGCGCGGTGCCGTCCGCGATGATCAGGCGTGCTCGCGCTCGGCCCGTTGCCTGACCAGTTCCTCGACCGCGCTCGGCAGGGTCGTCTCGAAGTCGATCAGCTTCGCCCACGTCGGCGTCACGACGATCCGGACCATGCCGTCGTAGAGCGAGCGGACCTCGGCCTCCCACTCGACCCGCTGCTCGGGCGTCATCTCGTAGGAGCCGTTCATCTGCAGGTATTCCTCCGGGATGCCGTCCACGGCATCCAGCTCCGCCCGACCGCGGATCAGCAGGATCTTGGGCGGATGCACCTCGGTGTCGATCGTCAGCGCGACCATGGGGTTCTCGCCCAGAGCCGGGAGCTTCGGGGCGTTCTTCGTCGTACACATGACGATCTCCGAACCGTTCCAGGTGAACGCGATCGGGATGTTCCGGGGCGTGCCGTCCTTGGCCACGTAAGCCAGCCGGAGCACGTCGCGTGCCAGCAGCTCCCGGCTGATCGGCCGGTCCAGAATCTCGGTGATCTCACTCGCTCGCATAACCGTCCTCCAGGGAAGTCGTCGCCATCCGCCCCGGGGACGGAGCCGTCACCACGATCTCGACATCCGCCGGCCCTCGAATTGCCTCGGTGCTGCCGCCGCCTCCCGTGCGCAGCGGCCCGAGGCGATTCAGGCGGATTCATCCCTTTCCTCCGGGAACCGTCGGACGCCCCGCGTAGCGGTCGCGCATCGCGCCGCTGGCCGCAGGGCCCGCGGTGAAGACATAGGCGGCGCTGTCGTCGAGTCGGCGGCCGGACTTCGCGTCGACGACGACGGGTTCGACCTCCTCGCCGCTCTCCGCGTCGACGAGAATCATGCTGCGCTCCGCCGCCGCGAGGCGGGAGTTGCCCCAGGCGGCCAGGGCGACGATCACCGGGCGCAGGGAGTGCCCGAGTTCGGTGAGCACGTATTCGTGGCGCACCGGATTGGTCTGATAGGGCCGGCGTTCCAGCAGACCGTCCGCGACCAGGGTCTTCAGCCGTGTGGTGAGCATGCTGGAGGAGATGCCCAGGCTCTCCTGGAACTGGTCGAAGCGGGTGTAGCCGTCGAAGGCGTCGTGGAGGATCAGCAGTGTCCACCACTCGCCGACGTGTTCCACCGTCGTGGACAGCGGGCACTCCCGGTCCTCCAGCCTGATCCGACTTGCCACGGTGGCCACCCTCTCAGTTACTGCTAAAGTCGAAGTTAGTTGCTTCCATTTTAGCAGTTAGTACGGGAGTGGTGCCCGCCATGCCCGCGCCCGGGAACGGACTCGACGTGACCACATCCATCAGCGAAACCCTGTCCATCAGCGAATCCCTCGAAGGCCGACGCGCTCTGGTCACCGGCGGCACCAAGGGCACGGGAGCCGCGATCGCCGGACGGCTCTCCGAAGCCGGGGCGACCGTGCTGGTCACCGCCCGCAGCCGCCCCGACGGCATCGACGCGAAGACGTTCATCGCAGCCGACCTGTCCACCGCCCAGGGCGCCGCCGATGTCGCCTCCGAGGTGGACGCCCGCGCGGGAGGCGTGGACATCCTGGTCCACACCCTCGGCGGCTCCGAGGCGCCGGCCGGAGGATTCGCCTCGCTAGGCGAGGACGAGTGGGCGACGGAGCTGAACACGAACCTGCTGGCCGCCGTCCGGCTGGACCGCGCGCTCGTGCCGCACATGATCGCCACGGGCAAGGGTGCGATCGTGCACGTCACCTCCATCCAGCGCCGCCTGCCGCTGTGGAACGGCACCCTGGCCTACGCCGCCGCCAAGGCCGCCCTGTCCACCTACAGCAAGGGCCTGGCCAACCAGCTCGCCCCGCACGGCGTCCGCGTCAACACCGTCTCGCCCGGCTTCATCCGGACCTCGGCCGCCGAGAACCTCGTCGCCCGGATCGCCCACGAGGCCGGGATCAGCCACGAAGCGGCACTGGGCCGGCTCATGGAGTCCCTGGGCGGCATCCCGCTCGGTCGCCCCAACCGGCCCGAGGAGGTGGCCGAACTCGTCGCGTTCCTCGTCTCCGACCGCGCCTCGGCCATCGTCGGCGCCGAGCACGTCATCGACGGCGGCACCACGCCCACCGTCTGAACCCACCGTCGCCCAACCACCCGAACCCACCGTCACCGACAGGAGCGTCATGCACGACAACCAGCCCCGGACCATCGCCCCGAACGACCTGCCGGCGGTCATCACCCGCTACCTCGCGGCGCACCGCGCCCACGACACCGCCACCGCGGTCACGACGTTCACCGACGACGCCGTCGTGATCGACGACGGCAACGCCTACCGAGGGAGCGCCGCGATCGAGCGGTGGCTGGACCGTGCCGCCACCGAGTACACGTACACCACCGAACTGACGCACGCTCAGGAGACCGACAAGACGCACTACATCGCCACCCACCACCTCGAAGGCGACTTCCCCGGCGGCACCGTCGATCTCCACTACCGGTTCACCCTGCGCGACGACCTCGTCGAGCACCTCGTCATCGAACCCTGAGCCCGTTCCAGCCGTACCTGGAGGTCCGCGAGCATCGGCGACACCCCCTGTGCCCAACGGAGTTGGGAGACACGTCCCCACCGCGACGCGATATCCCGGCGAACCGGGGTAGCCGCCAGACACACGGCGGTTGGACGCCCATCATTCGAGGAGAAGCATGTTCGCACTCACGTCCCGACGTCTGCGCGGCACCGCCCGTCGGGTCTTCGGCTGGCAGCACTTGCGTCCGGCCCAACTGAGCGCGATGAAGGCCGTGATGAAGGGGCGTGACGTACTCGCCGTCATGCCGACCGGCGCGGGCAAGTCCGCCGTGTATCAGGTGCCCGCGGTCCTGCTCGGCGGTCCGGTCGTGGTCGTCTCGCCGCTGATCGCGCTTCAGCGGGACCAGATGCAGAGCCTGCTCGGATCCGGCGCGCTGCGCACCGCCGCCATCAACTCCGCGCAGCGCCGAAGCGACAACGAGACGGCATGGGCCCGCATCAGTGCCTCCTCGGTCGACGTCGTCTTCCTCGCTCCTGAGCAGCTCGCCAAGCCGGACGTCACGGACCGGCTCGCCGCCGTCCGTCCCCGGCTGCTGGTGGTGGACGAGGCGCACTGCGTGTCGTCCTGGGGGCACGACTTCCGGCCGGACTACCTGCGGCTGCGCCACGCGCGAGAGCGGCTCGGCAACCCGCCGGTGCTCGCCCTGACCGCGAACGCGGCGGCCCCGGTACGGCGGGACATCGCCGAACGTCTCGGCATGAACGACCCGGTGGAGATAGTGGCCGGCTTCGACCGTCCCAACATCCGCCTGGAGGTGTCGGCCTTTCAGGACGCGGCCGCCAAGGAGCGGTTCGTCGTGGAGCGGACGGCCGTCGAGGAGAAGCCGGGAATCCTGTACGCGGGGACGCGTAAGGCGGCGGACAGCTACGCCGAGCAGTTGAGCGACCTGGGACTGGCCGCCGCGAGCTACCACGCGGGCCTCTCCGCCGCCGAACGCCGCCAGGCCCAGGACCGGTTCAGCTCCGGTGAACTCGACGTGGTCGTGGCCACCTCGGCGTTCGGGATGGGCATCGACAAGGCGAACGTACGGTTCGTGCTGCACGCGTCCGTCCCCGGCTCGCTCGACGCCTACTACCAGGAGATCGGCCGGGCCGGCCGCGACGGCGCACCGGCCAGGGCGATCCTCGCCTACCGCACTCAGGACCTGGGCCTGCAACGCTTCTTCGCCGCCGGCGCTCCCGACGCCGACGCACTGCGCCGCGTCGCCGAGCGCCTGCGCGGCGACGCGGACGCCGTGAGCGCGACCCGGCTCCGGGCCGACTGCGAACTCAGCGCGACGGCACTGTCCGCCGTACTGAACCTGCTGGAGGAGGCGGGGGCCGTCCGCACCGGACGGGACGGCAGCCGCTTCACCGGCGCCGACGGCGCCTCCGCGGATGACGATCTCGACGCCGTTGTGCAGAGTGCCCTCGCCGTCCACGCCACTCACCGCAAGCTCGAACAGTCCCGGATCGACATGATGCGCGGATACGCCGAGACGACCGACTGCCGACGGCAGTTCCTCCTTGGCTACTTCGGCGACTCCGCCCCCGTCCCGTGCGGGGCGTGCGACAACTGCGCGGACCCGGCGACCAAGCCTGCGAGCCGGTCGAAGCGCGAGCGGTCCGGAGACGCCGGACAGCCGCGCGAGGACGCCGCGCGCCGGCGCCGGTGGACCCGGACCGGTGCACGCGCGGACGCCTCAGCGGGCGCCGGCCACACGACCGAGACCGCCGTACGCCCCGCGGCGGACGACCACGACTACCTGCCGGGCGTCCGCGTCAGCCACGGCCAGTGGGGCGAGGGCGAGGTCATGAGCGAGGGCGACGGCAAGATCACCATCCTGTTCGAGTCGGTCGGCTATCGCACCCTGTCGCTGGCCGTGGTGACGGACAAGCAGCTGCTCGTCGCCTTGCCCGACGCACCGCGCTGACGCCGGATCCGCGAGTCCCGCGCGGCTGAAGTGGCTGCCGTCGGTGAATTGCCGGTGTGCGGCGGCCTCCGAGACGCCGAGCTGCGATCCAGAGGCGGTGAGCGCCTCGGCCGCTTCTTCCATTCGTCGGCGGCGGATGTGGGCGCAGAACGACTCGTGGTCCGTGAGTCGGGCATCGACGAGCTTGGCGGCCAGGACACCTGACCCGGAAGCCAGCCATCGCGCCCTCGGTTGCTCGTGAGGTTGGAGTCCCTGGCCGGCGGAACTTTTTCCTGCACGACCCTTGCCGCCCTTCGGGGCCCCTCCCTACAGTCTCATCCCAGTCAGTCGATACGTATCGACACCGCGTATCGACAGCGAGGGAACCGAGGGAGGTGCTCGCATGGTGACAAGCCGGGACGTGGCCCGGTTGGCGGGCGTCTCCCAGAGCACCGTCTCCTATGTCATGAGCGGGCGCCGCTCGATATCCCCCGAGACCCGGCGTCGGGTCGAGGAGGCGATCGAGACGTTGGGGTTCCAACCCAACGCGGGTGCGCGGGCGTTGGCGAGTCAGCGCAGCCAAGTCATCGGCCTGGTCGTGCCGTTCGCACCCGGCGCCGACATGACCGGGGTGCTGCCCTTCATCGAGACGATCACCAAGTGCGCCCGGGAAGAGGACCACAACGTCATCCTGGCCACCGAGGACGAGGGCGCCGAGGGCCTCACCCGGCTCAGCGACCAGTCCCTGTGCGACGCGATCGTCCTGATGGAGGTCGGGTCCAAGGACCCGCGCATCCCCGTGGCGGCCGGGCTGAGCGTGCCCGTCATCCTGATCGGCGTGCCGGACGACCCCGAGGGCCTGTACTGCGTCGACCTGGACTACACCCTGGCCGGACGCATGGCGGTGGACGAACTGGCCGCCTCCGCGCACGACCGCGTCGTCCTGCTCGGCTACCCGCGTGACGTCATGGCCCGCGACGTCAACTTCGTCCGCCGCTTCCTGCGCGGAGCCGAGGACGCGGCCGCCGCGCACGGCGTCGCCTACGCCGAGGTGAGCCCGCCGGACACCAGCCGCGCCGGTGCCGAGGCCGCCCTGGACGAAGCGCTTGCCGAACGAGGGCCCGGCGACGGCCGGTTGGGCCTCGTCGTCCCCGATCCCCAGTTGATCCAGCCGACGTTGCAGAGCCTGCTGGACCGCGGTCTGGTTCCCGGGCGCGACCTGTCCGTCATCGGACTGTGCACGGACCGGACGGCCGAGACCTCCACACCCCCCGTCACCAACCTCTCGCTGGAACCCAGGGACGTCTCGCGCCGCGCGATGAGGATCCTGTTCCGGCTGCTCAACCGCGAGAGCGTGCCCACTCCTTCGACCGTTGAACTGGCGACCCCGCGTCTGACGCTGCGTCAGACCAGCCTGTCCGCCCGCTGATCCCCACTGTTCGTGTCAAGGGGGATGACGCGTCATTGCTGTCGATACGCATCGACACCCCGCGCGGTCCGCCCGAGACAGCGCCGACCGAGGAGAGAACGAACATGGCTCAACGACGAGCGATCCTCAGCAGAACGACACTGACGATGGCCCTGGCGCTCCTGGCGCCGCTCTCCCTGAGCGCCTGTGGCTCGAGCAGCGGATCGTCCGGCGGCGCCGACACCCTGCGGGTGATGGACTACTACGCCGATCAGCCCGACAAGGGGATCTACGCGAAGGTCCTGGACGCGTGCGGTCAGCAGAACGGCGTGAAGATCAAGCGGGAGGCGGTGGCCGGCCCGTCCCTGATACCCAAGGTGCTGCAACAGGCCTCGTCGCGGACCCTGCCCGACGTCCTGATGCTCGACAACCCCGACCTGCAACAGATCGCCGCCAGCGGCGCCCTCGCCCCGCTCAGCGACTTCGGCCTGAAGGCGGACGGATACGCCAAGGGCGTGGTGGACGCGTCGACCTACCAGGGCAAGCTCTACGGCCTGCAACCGGTGACCAACACGCTCGGCCTCTTCTACAACAAGGACATGCTCGACAAGGCCGGAGTCAAGCCACCGACCACCTGGGCCGAGCTCAAGTCGGCTGCCAAGAAGCTCACTTCGGGCAAGCGGTACGGCATCGCCTTCGCCGCACCGGCCACTTACGAGGGGACCTGGCAGTTCCTGCCCTTCATGTGGTCCAACGGCGGCGACGAGAAGGACATAGCAACTCCGCAGACCGCGCAGGCACTTCAGCTCTGGGTGGATCTGGTCAAGGACGGATCGGCGTCCAAGTCGGTGGTCAGCTGGGCCCAGGCCGACGCCGACGACCAGTTCGCGGCGGGCAACGCGGCCATGATGGTCAACGGCCCCTGGCAGTTCCCGATCCTCGACAAGAAGACGAGCCTGCACTACGACGTCGTCCAGATCCCCGTGCCCAAGGCCGGCGGAACTCCCGTCGTCCCCTTGGGCGGTGAGACCTGGACCGTCCCGCAGACCGGCAACGCGCAGCGCCAGGCCAAGGCGGCCAAGGTCGTCGCGTGCCTCAACTCCGACAAGAACCAGCTGTCGCTGGCCCAGCAGCGCCAGACCGTGCCGACGAAGACCGCGCTGATGGACAAGTTCGCCGCCGAGCAGCCCCGGATGAAGGCGTTCACCGACCAGGTGCGCAACGCCCGTGCCCGCACAGGTGAGTTGGGCAAGGACTGGCCTAAGGCGGCCACCAAGATCTACACCGCGCTGCAGACCGCGCTCACGCAGGGGGCGACTCCGGCGAAGGCGCTGAAGCAGGCCCAGGATGGCTGACGTACTGCGCCGTGCGGTGCGGGCCAAGGAGCATGCGGTGCCGGCCACGGACTGCGCCCCGGCGGGCCGGAGGCTCGGGAAACGCAACCGGCGCCGCCAGTCCCACCTGCTGTTCCTGGTGCCCGCCCTGGCCTACATGGTCACCTTCTTCGGCTACCCGGTCGTCAAGAACGTCGTCATGGGCTTCCAGCACTACACGACGACCACCTTCTACACCGGCGAGGCGCCCTGGGTCGGCTTCGCCAACTACCGGGCCGTCATCTCGTCCTCCGTCTTCGACAAGGCACTCCTCAACACGGTTCTGTTCACGGTGGGTTCGATCGCGGGTCAGTTCCTCATCGGTCTGGCGATCGCCCTGTTCTTCCGCCGCAGGTTCCCGCTGAACGGCGTGCTGCGCTCCCTGCTGTTGCTGCCGTGGCTGGTGCCGCTGATCGTCTCCAGCGCGGTGTGGCGCTGGATCCTCGACCAGGACAACGGCGTGCTCAACCGGTTCCTCGGCGCCCTGCACCTCGTACAGGACCGTCCCGGCTGGCTGACCAGCACCTCGCTGGCATTGTTCGCGGTGATCGTGGTCAACATCTGGATCGGGATCCCGTTCAACGTCGCGATCCTCTACAGCGGACTCCAGGACATCCCCGAGGAGTTGTACGAGGCGGCGGCCCTGGACGGCGCGACGGGCTGGCGGGCGTTCCGGCACGTGACCTGGCCCCTGCTGCGGCCCGTGGTCAGCGTGGTGCTCGTCCTCGGCGTCGTCTACACGGTCAAGGTGCTCGACGTCATCCTCGGGCTCACCAACGGCGGACCGGCGAACGCGACGCAGACCATCGCCAGTCAGTCCTACCAACTCTCCTTCCAGCAGTTCGACTTCGGACAGGGTGCCGCGCTCGGCAACATCCTCATCGTCATCTCGCTGGTCTTCGCCGTCCTCTACCTGCGCGCGAACCGTCGCGCCGTCGAGCAGTGAGGCGTCATGGCATCCATCACGCACACCTCTGTCCAACCGGCCACGCACACACCCGTCCACCGGCGGCGCTCCCGGCGGCGGCCCTGGGGATACACCGCGATCGGCGCGCTGATCCTGGCCGTGATGCTGTTCCCGGTCTACTGGATGGTCAATGTCTCTCTCCAGCCGGCCAACACCGCGGTGAGCACGCCCTGGTTCCCGACGCATCTGAACTTCCACGGCTACGCCACCGCGCTGAGCCAACAGGGGGCAAATCTCCTGACCAGCCTGGTCGTTGCGGTGGGGAGCGTGGTGTTCAGCCTGATCATCGCGAGCCCGGCCGCGTACGCGCTCGCCCATGTGAACGCGCGCTGGGTCGGCCCGGTGCTGTTCGGGATCCTGATCAGCCAGATGGTCCCGGGCATCGTCGTGGCCAACGCCCTCTACAGCGCGTACAACGACGTGGGTCTGCTCAACTCGATCCCCGGCCTGATCCTTGCCGACTCCACCGCCGGCATCCCCTTCGCGATCCTCATCCTGCGGGCCTTCATGGGCAACATCCCCGCCTCGGTGATCGAGGCGGCCCGGGTGGACGGGGCGGGCAGGCTGCGGGCGTTCGTGTCGATCGTCCTGCCGATGAGCAGGAACGCCCTTATTACGGCTGGGCTGTTCACGTTCCTGTTCACCTGGAGCGACTTCCTCTTCGCGCTGACCCTGACGACGACCGAGGACGTCCGGCCCGTCACCCTCGGCCTCTACCAGTACCTCGGCTCTCACGTCAGCGACTGGAACGCGGTGATGGCCACCGCGACCCTCGCCTCGGTCCCGGCTCTCGTGCTGCTCCTGGTGGCACAGCGTTACATCGCCACCGGCGTGACCGGCGGAGCCGTCAAATGACCCGCCCCCAGGGCGACTTCGGAGAAAGGCAGAGCACCCCTGTGACCACGTCTTCCGCACCGCCCCCCGCTCCGATCAACGTGACCGTGTGGGGGGAGAACCGCCACGAGAAGATCGAGGAGCACGTGGCCAAGATCTACCCGCAGGGCATGCACGCCACGATCGCCGAGGGCATCAAGGAGAACCTCGGCGACGCCTGCACCGTACGCACCGCGACGCTGGACGACCCCGAACACGGCCTCACCGAGGAGGTGTTGGCATCGACCGACGTCCTCACCTGGTGGGGACACGCGGCCCACGCCGAAGTGTCCGACGAGGTCGTCGAACGCGTACACCGGCACGTACTGTCGGGCATGGGTCTCGTCGTGCTGCACTCCGGCCACTGGTCGAAGATCTTCGTCAAGCTCATGGGCACGAGCTGCACCCTGCGCTGGCGCAACGAGCACGACCGCGAGCTGGTGTGGACGGTGAACCCAACGCACCCCATCGCCAAGGGAGTTCCACATCCGCTCGTCGTCGAAGAGGACGAGATGTACGGGGAGTTCTTCGACATCCCCGTCCCGGACGAGCTGGTGTTCGTCAGCTCGTTCACCGGCGGCGAGGTGATCCGCAGCGGCTGCACGTTCCGTCGCGGCCACGGCCGGATCTTCTACTTCAGCCCCGGCGACCAGGACTACCCCGTCTACCACAACAAGGACATCCGCCGGGTGATCGCCAACGGCGTGCAATGGGCGCGTACGGACCGGCCCGAGCGCAGCCACCCGGTGCTGCTGCGCTACGACACCGACGACTTCTTCAACGGCGTGGACTACTCGGGGCCGCTTCGATGACCCACCGGACCATCCCCTGCGGGCCCGACAACCCCCTGCGCGTGCTGGTGGTCGGGGCCGGCTCCATGGGACAGCAGTGGCTGACCACCGTCACCGCCGCGCCCGAGGCCGAACTGGTCGGCATCGTCGACCTCGACCTGGACGCGGCTCGGCGGTCCGCCGCCGACCTGGGTCGGCCGGGCCTCCCGGTCGGCTCCGACGCGGTCGCGCTCGCGGCCGACACCGGTGCCCAGGCGATCGTCAACGTGACGGTTCCGGTGGCCCATCACCCCGTCACCACCGCCGCGTTGTTCGCCGGGCTGCCCGTCCTCGGCGAGAAGCCGATCGCCGACACCCTGGCCCACGCGCTGTCCCTCGCCGCCGCGTCCGAGGTCAGCGGCGAGCTGTTCATGGTGAGCCAGTCACGGCGCTGGAACCCCCAACTCTTCGCCCTGCGCGGAATGTTGGGGGAACTCGGTGCGATCGGCACCCTCACGACCGAGTTCTACAAGGCTCCGCACTTCGGCGGTTTCCGCGAGGAGATGGCATACCCGCTGCTGATCGACATGGCGATCCACGCCTTCGACTCGGCCCGCTTCCTGCTCGGCGCGGACCCGGTCGCCGCCTACTGCCAGGCGTACAACCCGTCGTGGAGCTGGTTCGACGGCGACGCCGCCGCGAGTGCCGTCTTCGAGATGGAGGGCGGAACACGCTATGCCTACAACGGCAGTTGGTGCAGTCCGGGCGCCGAGACCTCGTGGAACGGCACCTGGCGGGCGAGCGGCGAGAAGGGCTCGGCGCTCTGGGACGGCGACACCGAGCCCGTGCTCGCCGCCGACGTGCAACCCGCCGAGCGGCCCCGCTCCCCGTACTCCGACATCGCCGGAGCGCTGCGGGTCTTCGTCGAGTCGCTGCGGACCGGCAGTACGCCCATGGGCGAGGTGCACGAGAACACCATGAGCCTGGCGATGGTCGAGGCCGCGGTGGAGTCGGCCCGGACCGGACAGCGCGTACTCGTCGACGACGTCCTCGACCAGGCGTACGCGGCGGCCGTGCGCGAGGAGCGCCGTCCCGACGTCCGTGCGGCCCTCGCCAGTTGGTCCTCGGTCCGCGGCGCTCTCGCCCCGCACCAGGCACCGCCCGCCGCCGCGTCCGCCTGACGCCCTACCGATACGGAGACCCCGTGCCCCGCCCTTCGCCCGACCTCGCGTCCGGCCGCCCCCGGCTCGGGGTGGCGATGATCGGCCACTCGTTCATGGGAGCCGTGCACTCCCAGGCCTGGCGCACCGCGCCCCGCGTCTTCGACCTGCCCTTCGACGTCGACATGACCGTCGTCTGCGGCCGTGACCCGAAGGGCGCGGCACGGGCCGCCGATCGGCTGGGGTGGGGCGACTGGGCGGCCGACTGGCAGGAGGTGGTCCGCCGCGACGACGTGGACGTCGTCGACATCTGCACGCCCGGGGACTCGCACGCGGACATCGCGATCGCCGCCCTGGCCGCCGGCAAACACGTGCTGTGCGAGAAGCCCCTCGCCAACACGGTCGAGGAGGCCGAGCGCATGGCCGCCGCCGCACAGGTCGCCGCCGAGGCCGGCGTCCGGTCGATGGTCGGCTTCAACAACCGGCGCGTGCCCGCGTTGGCACACGCGGCCCGCCTGATCACCGAGGGCCGGATCGGCGAGGTACGGCACGTCAGGGCCCAGTACCTCCAGGACTGGATCGTCGACCCCGAGTTCCCGCTGGTGTGGCGGCTGCGCAAGGAACGGGCCGGCTCCGGCGCGCTCGGGGATCTCGGCTCGCACGTCGTCGACCTGCTCCAACACCTGACCGGCGAACGGCTCACCGGAGTGTCGGCGACACAGGCCACCTTCGTCACCGATCGCCCCCTGCCGACGGAATCCAGCGGGCTCTCGGCGCGGGCCGGGGAGCAGCGCGGGCCGGTGACCGTCGACGACGCGACCGCGTTCACCGGCCGGCTGGAAGGGGGCGCACTCGTCGTGGTCGAGGCGACCCGCTTCGCCACGGGACGCAAGAACGCACTGCGGATCGAGGTCAACGGCTCACGCGGGTCGGTCGCCTTCGACCTCGAGTCGATGAACGAACTTCTGCTGTACGACGCCCACGGCCCGGAGACGGAGGCGGGATTCCGCCGGATCCTGGTCACCGAGCCCGCACACCCCTACCTGAGTGCCTGGTGGCCGCCCGGTCACGGTCTGGGCTACGAGCACGCGTTCGTCCACCAGGTCCACGACTTCCTGACCGCGGTGGCGGACGACGGAAGCGACCCGCGCCCTTCGTTCGCCGACGGCCTCCAGGTCCAGCGCGTGATGCGGGCCATCGAGCGCAGTGCGGCGGACTCCTCCCGCTGGACGAGCATCGGCTGACCGCAAGGCACCTCTCGGCACCTTCACGGGCAACGTGCCCGCCGATTCGACGCGTCCAGGGCCCACAGGGCACTCCCGTGGTACTCCGTCACACCCTTCACATTCACAACATCCGAGGTCAGAGGGTCGTAGTGCTCCTCACCAGGGAGTTCACCGGAAGTCCTGCGCGCGGTCCGGCACCCGCATAGCGTGCGATGACCCGGACCATTCCCCGCCTTCTCGCGGTCCGCACCTCTTGGGGCCCACGACCCACTAGGAGATCTTGGAATGTCTTCCGACAGCTCCGAGTTACGCCCGCTCCAGTACCGTCCCGGACGCCACGCCTCCTCCACCACGCCCACGTGGGCCTCGGCCCCGCAGGACGGCCGCCGGCCGACGGCCCTGCCCCGTTCGGCGACCGGACCGCACCGCGATCTGCGTCTCCTGCGCCGGGCCTGTCGCTG
Source organism: Streptomyces sp. NBC_00986 (assembly GCF_045162565.1). NCBI lineage: Bacteria > Bacillati > Actinomycetota > Actinomycetes > Kitasatosporales > Streptomycetaceae > Streptomyces > Streptomyces sp. NBC_00986. Next base: position 11,336,312 of record NZ_CP108733.1, on the reverse strand, counting down.
GCAGCGACGTGTCGCCGCGTTCGCGGCGCTCGGCTACTTCGCCGTCTTCCTCACTCTCACCGTCGAGTTCCCCTCGGTGATGGCCCGTCCCGCCCCGGGCGGCCTGCCCACCGGGCTGTTCCTGGCCCTGGTGCAACTCCCCGTCACCTGGCTGGCCGTGATCTTCTACGAGGGAATCGCGCGGCGGTACGTCGACCCCCTCGCCCGCCGGGTGCGCCGGGCCCATCACGCCCGCGACGGGGAGGTGCGGCCGTGACGGACTTCAAGGGCGCCGCACAGTCCTGGTCACTCGTGGCGTTCTTCAGCGTCGTGACCCTCACGCTGCTGTTGTGCGTGGTCACCGGTCCCGACCGTGACGACCTGGACGAGTTCTACACCGGCTACCGGTTGCTGTCGCCCCTGCGCAACGGCCTGGCCATCGCCGGTGACTACATCTCCGCGGCCACCGTCCTCACGGTCGGCGGCATCATCGCGCTGTGCGGCTACGACGGCGTCGTGCTGGCCCTGAGCACCCTGCTCTCGCTGCTGCTCCTGATGTTCGTGCTGGCGGAACCGCTGCATCACACCGGCCGGTTCACGATGGGCGACGTGCTGGCCCGTCGTATGCCCGGCCGCGCGGTACGGATCACCGCGTGCGCGGTCACCCTCGCCGCGCTGGTGCCCATGATGGTCGTGCAACTCGCCGGTGTGGGGCAGTTGTTGGCGTTCGTCCTCGGCTTCTCCGACGGCACGATGCGGACCGGCTGCGTCGTCGGGGCCGGAGCGCTGATGATCACGTACGCGGCCATCGGGGGCATGCGCGGCACCGCCCTGATCCAGATCCTCAAGACGGTGATCCTCCTCGGCTCCGGGCTCGTCGTCGCCGCGCTCATCCTGCACACCTTCGGCTGGAGCCCGCAGACCCTGTTCCAGTCCGCCGCACAGAACAGCGGCGCCGGCCCGAACTACCTGCGCTACGGCCTGCAGTTCGCGGGCGGACAGCACCCCGCCCTCGACATGGTGAGCACCCAGTGCGCCATCGTGCTGGGCGGCGCCTGCCTTCCGCACGTCACCATGCGCATGTACACCGCCGGCAGCACCCGCCAGGTACGCCGCGCGATGTCCTGGGCAGTCTCCGCCGTCGCCCTGTTCATCGCGATCATCACCGTCGTCGCCGTCGGCGCCACCGCCCTCATCGGCGGCAAGACGATCGCCGCCGCGGACCCGCACGGCAGCACCGCCTATCTGCTCGGGGCGCGCGCCGCGTTCGGACCCGACCTCTCCCGCGCGGAGAGCCTGCTGTTCACCACCGTCACCACGGCCATCTTCCTGACCCTGCTGGCGTCCGTGGCCAGCATGACGCTGGCCTGCGCCAACTCCCTGGCCCACGACGTCCTCGCCCGCTCGAACACACCGCCGCTGCGCGAGATGGCGCTGGCACGCCTGGCCGCGCTGGCCGTGGGCATCCCGGTGATCGTGCTGGCGGTGGTCGCCCAGCACCGCAGTCTCCAGCCACTGGCCATCGTCTCCTTCTGTCTGGGTGCCTCGGCCATCGCCCCCGCGCTCGTCCTCGGTCTCTTCTGGCGGCGCTACACCCGTGCCGGTCTGCTGTGCACGCTCATCGGCGGCACCCTCAGCGTCCTCGTTCTGATGACCGGCACCAACCTCGTCTCCGGGTCCCCCCAATCCGCCTTCCCCGAGGCCGACTTCAACTGGTTCCCCTTCACGACCACAGCTCTGGTCTCGGTCCCGGCGGGTTTCCTGTGCGGCCTGCTCGGCACCGTCCTGTCGGGCCGAAAGGCCACCGCACGCGAACGCCACCGCTACGAGGCGATCGAACCCGCACTGCTGGCCGGACCGCCACATCCCAGAAGCGGATGACCGTGCGCCGCCGACCGGACCGGGGCCCGCAGACCACACCGGAGGTTGCCGCCGACCTCGCCGGAATCGCGGGGCACGGACGCAGGCCGACGATGTCAGATGACCTCGTAGCCCTCGAGTGGGAGTTGGCCAAGAAGCGCTGACGGCAGGCGCCCGGTGCGGGTCAGCTCCGCGCCGGTGTGGTCGAGCGGGCGTAGTCGGTCGGTGTCCGGCCGTAGTGCTTCTTGAAGGCCCGGATGAAGTGGCTGCTGTCCGCGAACTGCCAGCGGGCGGCGAGTTCGGAGACGCTCAGTCTGCCGGAGGGCGCGGAGAGGGCGAGGCGGGCTTCTTCCAGGCGTCGTTGGCGGATGTAGGCGGTCACCGACTCCCCCGCCGCGGCGAACGCCCGTTGCAGGCTGCGCACGGAGACATTGAGTTCACGGGCCAGCATCGTGCCGGAGAGTTCGGGGTCGGTCAGGTGGTTGTCCGCGAGGTCCTTCGCCGCCTGGGCGAGTGCCAGGGCCAGTTGGGGCTCCGTGTCGTCGACCCGGCGCCTGGCCACCGCCTTGGCCAGCTCGATGAGCGCGCTGTGCGCGGCCTGCATTCCGGCCGGGCCGAGATCGGCCGCCGTCTCGTAGAGCATGTTCGCGTGGGCCACCAGCAGGCGCACCTCGGCGGAGTCCACGGGTCCGCTGACGCTCTGTCGCTCCCCGAGCAGTGGCCTGAGCGTGGCGGCGGGCAGGACGAGGACCTTCGCCCTCGTGTCGGGCACCGTCTCGAAGTGCAGGGGCCGTCCGATGTGGCGGATGAGGAACTGCCCTGCCGGTACGGTCTGTTCGTCGCGGGCGAGCGGGGCGCCCAGGGACCAGGAGCCACTCCGGACGACGTACATCCGCACCTGGTCCTCGACCCCGTTGAGGGGGCCCTCGGTCCGGATGGCCGACGCGCCGTGGAGGTCGGTGACCGCCACGTCACCCACCTTGGTGGCGCGGCTCCTGACCCGGAAGTCACGTGTCGTGGCCGGACTGAACGTCGGCAACGGGAAGCCGTCGCCGATCTCCGTCTCCCAGCCGTCGCGGAAGGCGTCGAACGCTCCCGGCCCGCCATCCGAAGGGCCGGAGTCCGCGGAGGGCGTACGGACCGAGCTGTCGGCCTCCACTCCGGTGCGGTCCGTCAACGGTCGTCCCCAGCCTTCATCGCTCCGGCGTCATCTGGCGCGGATGTTCTGCCGGGATGGCGCTCTGGTTCAAGCCTTCGCTGCAGCGATCTTCCTAGGCTTCTTCCGCAGAGACAACCCCCGCCCCGGGCAGGGCAGTTGCGTAGGAGGGGGTTCTCGAGAGCCGGCAGAGTGCGCCTGCCCACGCACGGCGCACCGACAGCCGCGTACAGAAAGGAAGTGGCGTGATGGGGCACGAATCCCACCAAGAGCCCGACCAGGTACCCGACGAGCGATCTCGCACGGACCACATGCGGTACTTCGTCGAACAGGTGCAGGAGAAGGGCCGGCTCGACCTGATCGACGAACTCGTCCATCCCGAATTCCGGAATCACACCGTCGAGCCGGCACAGCGCGACGACCGGGAGGGGATGCGCGAGACCATGGCGGCCCTGCACGAGGCGTTCTCCGACCTGCGGGTCGAGGTCCTGCACTGTGTCGGGGACGGCGATCTCGTGGCCACCCACAAGCTGTTCCGGGGCAGTCACACCGGCCCTTGGTTCGGCGTCCCGCCGTCCGGCAACCGGGTCGAGTTCAGGGTGATGGACCTGATCCGCTACCGGGACGGTCAGCTCTCCGAGCACTGGGCCGTCGCCGACGCGGTGACTCTGCTGCGCCAGACCGGCGCCCTGCCGTAACCGCACGGTGTGCGGATCGGCATCCCGCTCTCCGCCGACCCCATTGATTTCAGGGCCTGTTCGCAGACGCCCGCACTCCCCCTCCCTGCATACCCCTTCGACACATGAGGAGTTGACGTTCTCCGATGACTGAGAACACATTCACCGGCAAGGTCGCCATCGTCACCGGCGGCGGTTCGGGCATCGGCGCCGCCACCGCTCACCGCTTCGCCGCCGAGGGCGCCACGGTGGTGATCATCGGCCGTACGCAGGCCAAGTTGGACAAAGTGGTGTCCCAGGCACCGACGGGCTCGACGCTGACCGCCCGGGTCGGTGATGTCTCCGACGAGGAGGGCATCACCAGGCTGGTGAACGCCGTGGCCCACGACCACGGCCGGTTGGACACCTTGGTCAACAATGCCGCGACCGTCGAGCCGTTGGGCTCCGTGACCGACATCGACGCGGCGGGCTGGCGACGCGTCATGTCCACCGATGTCGACGGAGTCTTCTACGCCTCCAGGGCCGCACTCCCCCATCTCCGCGCGACGGGCGGCAGCATCGTCAACGTCGGTTCGGCGTCCGGGCTCGGCGGCGACTGGGGCCTGGCCGCCTACGACGCCGCCAAGGGTGCGGTGACCAATCTGACCAACGCGATGGCGCTCGACCACGGCGCGGAAGGCGTGCGGGTCAACGCCGTCCACCCCAGCATGATCTCCACCGACATGACCGCGGGATTCCTGCAGAGCGACGAGATCGTCGCCGCCGCGCTCAACCGCGTACCGATGCGACGCTTCGGCGAGCCCGCCGAGGCGGCCTCCGTCATCACGTTTCTGGCCAGTTCGGCTGCGAGTTACGTGAACGGGGCCCACATCCGCGTCGATGGCGGCCTCGGCGCGTCGAACGGCAATCCGCACCTCGCCTGAAGCCGAGGCACCGCGCCCGAATATCGGCTCTCATCATGAGAGTGGACTTGCATGAAAGGGTCGACTCGCCTACATTGATGAGAGTCAACCCCAACGAACACAGCGCACTCTCTTACACGGAGGCTCAAATGACAGACGTCTCAGTCGTCGGTCCGGACGCCGGTGAGTCGATCCAGCTCGGCCCGACCCGGATGCGGATCCTCGAGGACGGCACCACGACCGACCACCGCCTCGGCATCGGGGAGATCACGCTCGCGCCGCACACCGACGGCCCGCCGCAGCACCGGCACGCCCGGCACGACGAGGGCTTCTACGTCGTGTCCGGCACGGCCCGGTTCACCGTCGGCGAGACCGTGTACGACGCGCCCGCCGGAACGCTGGTCATGATCCCGCCCGGCGCCCCGCACACCTTCGCCAACCCGACCGACGGCACAACGGTCCTGCTCAACACGTTCACCCCGGACCTGTACGTCAACTACTTCCGGGACCTGCGCGACATGATCGCCGCCGGCCGACCCCTGACGCCCGAGGGGACGATCGAGGTGATGAGCCGGTACGCCACCGAGCCGTCCACCGACTTCGCCTGAACACCCACACCCGCTATCCCGCTAACGCATCCGTCACCCGGACCAACCAAGGAGAAGCCCATGCCAACCACCACTCAACACACCGTCAGCCTCGAAGGAGTCGGCCCGGTCGAGGTGTCCGTGGCCGGATACGGGGACGGGGACGGAGACAGGCAGTCGTTCCTGCTGCTGCACGGCGGCGCCGGCCCGCAGTCGGTGACGGGGTTCGCGGAGAAGTTCGCCGCCGCTCACGACGTGCGCGTGCTGGTCCCGACCCACCCGGGTTTCGGCGGCACCGAGCGCCCCGAGGCACTGACCACCGTCTCCGGCCTGGCCACGCTCTACGGCGCGCTCCTGGACCAGTTGGCGCTCACCGACGTCACTGTCATCGGCAACTCGATCGGCGGCTGGATCACCGCCGAGATCGCGCTGCTGAAGTCGCCGCGCGTCAGCGGCATCGTCCTGATCGACGCGGTCGGGATCGAGGTGCCCGGCCATCCGGTGGCCGACTTCTTCTCCCTGACCATGGATGAGGTCTTCGGGCTCACCTTCCACAATCCCGAGCCGTTCCGCATCGACCCGACGACGCTGCCCCCGGTGGCGCAGGCGATCGCCGCGGGCAACCGCACCGCGATCGCCGTATACGCGGGTTCCGCCATGGCCGACCCCACCCTCGTCGGGCGTCTCGGCTCCCTGGAGATCCCCACCCTCGTGCTCTGGGGCGAGAGCGACGGGATCGTCGACGCCGACTACGGACGCGCCTACGCCGCCGCGATCCCCCTCGCCCAGTTCCAACTCCTCCCCGAAACCGGCCACTCCCCGCAGCTGGAGACCCCCGACCAGGTCATCCACGCGATCTGGGACAGCGCCGACACGGACTTCTCCACCTTCGCCCGCTGAACCCCGACCACCTTCCACCCCTCGCCCCACCACCCCACGCCACGGAGCCCCGCCCATGCCCAGGACCGCGGTCACCCGCATCACGCACAGCTGCCACCTCATAGAAATCGGTGGCCGTACGTTCCTCACCGACCCCTGGTTCAGCACCCGCCCCGGGTACTACCAGGGCGAGCCGACCGCCATCGCCATCCCCACGCTCAGCACCGGCGGCCCGGACAGCCTCGTCCAGCTCGACGAACTCCCCATTGACTAGCGGCAGTTGATCCATCCGTATCAGCGCGACCGTTCGACCACCGCGCCAGGAACAGGTGAAGGCCCCCGGATCCAGTCCAGGCATCCCGGCCCACCTTCACGGCAGCACCCAGCCGAAGTGCAAGCGCGCCGGCCAACTCCATTCCCCGCGCCCCTTCGAGTCCGCCGCGCAGCCCGGCCTCGTCCCTCGCGTCGCCCAACCCTCAACGGCCTTCGAGGCGACAAGCCACGCCGTAGACCCTCAGGTCAAGCCCACCGCCGACCATCGCGGGGCCCGGCCCGAAGCCGCAACCCCCGCGCCACACCGCCCCGTTCACGGCGCAGGCCGCCGAACACACCGCACGCCGGAAACACGGATCGCAGCACCGCCGATCGCGAGGAGAACAACCATGCCGACGGACACCCCCTTCCCCAACGACGCCCGTCGACGGGGACTGCTCATCCTCGCGGTGTGCTGCCTGAGCCTCCTGATCACCGCCCTGGACACCACCGCCGTGAACGTCGCCCTGCCGGCCGTAGGCCACGATCTGCGCGCACCGGTGAGCGGGCTGCAGTGGACCGTCGACGGTTACACCCTCGCCGTCGCCGCCTTCATGATGCTCGCCGGATCCACCGCAGACCGGATCGGACGGCGCAGGGTGTTCCAGGCCGGACTGGCCCTCTTCACCGCCGGCTCGCTGGCCTGTTCCCTGGCTCCGAGCCTCGGCTGGTTGATCGCCTTCCGTGTCGCCCAGGGCCTGGGCGCCAGCATGCTCAACCCGGTCGCCCTGTCGATCATCACGCACGCCTTCCCCGACCCCCGCGAGCGCGCCCGCGCGATCGGGCTGTGGGGCACCACGGTCGGCCTGTCCCTGGCCGCCGGACCGGTGGTGGGCGGCCTGCTCGTCGCCTCGGCCGGCTGGCGCTCGATCTTCTGGATCAACATCCCGATCGGGGTGGCCGCCCTGGCGCTCGCCGCGGTATTCGTCCCTGAGTCGAGAGCCGCGGTGCCCCGACGCCCGGACCCGGTCGGTCAGATCCTCGTCGTCACGATCCTCACCTCGCTGATCTTCGCGATCATCGAGGGCTCCCACCGGGGTTACGGCAGCACCCCCATCATCACCCTGTTCACCCTGGCCGCGGGCGCGGCCGTAGCGCTGCCCGCCTACGAACGGCGTCGCCAACAACCGCTGGTGGACCCGGTGTTCTTCCGTTCGGTCCCGTTCACCGGCTCCTTCGTGGCCGCCGTCACGGCGTTCGTCGTGCTGTCCGGTTTCCTGTTCCTCAACACGCTCTATCTGCAGGACGTACGCGGATGCAGCGCGCTGCAGGCCGGGCTGCTGACCATGCCGATGGCCGTCGGCACCGCGCTCGCCTCACCGCTGTCCGGACGTCTCACCGCCGCGCGCGGCCCCCGACCGCCCTTGGTCGCCGCGGGCCTGCTGATCGCCGTCGCCGCACTGACGCTGACCACCCTCACCCCGACCACACCGTGGGCAACCCTGCTCATCGCCTACGTACTCCTCGGCATCGGATTCGGCCTGGTCAACGCCCCGATCACCAGCACCGCCGTAGCCGGTATGCCACGCGCCCAGGCCGGGGTCTCCGCCGCGATCACCACCACCGGGCGCCAGATCGGCAACAACCTCGGCGTCGCGGTCCTCGGCTCGATCGTCACCGCCCGCACCCGCACCCCGGGCGGACCCGGACTCGCGACCGCCAGTCACCCGGGCTGGTGGATCCTCGCGACCGGCGGCCTCGTGATCACGGCGATAGGCGTGGCGACCACCACGGCCCGCGCCGCCGCGACCGCGACCCGCGTCGCCGCGCGCTTCCCTGCCGATCCGGTGACAGCGCTGACCACCGCGCCCGCAGTACGCGGCGCCGCCCAGACCTGATGCCACATCGAAGCGGCACTACGGCGTCCAGGGCGCCCCGCGCCTTCCGGTCGGGCCGCTGCCGCGAGCGGCCCGAAGCCCAACACCCTTACTGCGGACCGGCGTTCGACACCAGGAAGTCCACACCGTCCCCTTCCCCGCCACAACCCCACCCGGCTGAACCGACCCGCACAGAAACCCTCAGCCGCGAGGGTTGACAACGATGTCGGCCAGGAGCAGATTCCACCAGGCGCGAACGGGAACCGGCACACCTCCACCACGGGCCCGAGTGGCCCCAATCCAGGACGGAGCCGTCCGTGAGAAGACGATGGGCGTTTCGCACCACACGCACCCCGCGAAGACATGTCACGGTCCTCGCGCTCGTCAGCACCCTCGCTGCCATGCTCGTGACCGGCACCGGAGCGGCCTCGGCGCACGCGGTGACCAACCACCGTGCCGCAGCGGTGACTTCGGGCAACGCACGCTTCCAGGTCCTGTCCCCGACCCTGATCCGCACGGAGTACGCGCAGGACGGGAAGTTCACCGACAGCGCGACGTTCAACGCGATCGGCCGCACCGCGTTCACGCCGCCCCCGTACACATCGAGTACGTCCAACGGCTGGCTGACCATCACCACGAGCGCGCTCACCCTCAAGTACCAGGTGGACTCAGGGCCGTTCGACGCGCAGAACCTCTCCGTTCACCTGTCGGCCGGAGGCTCAGCGGTCGACACCACTCCATGGCATCGGCTCACCTGCGGCCTGGGTGCCCTGTGCGAGGCCGAGCAATTGCCCCACAGCGGGGCCGGTGTCGCCATGGACCACACCGGCTACACCGGGTCCGGGTTCCTCGCCGGGTTCGAGGGGACGGGCGACTCCGTGTCGGCCGACGTCAATGTCAGCACGGCGGGGACCTACACGTTCGACTCGCGCTACGCCAACTCCGTCGGCGGAGACGGCCAGAACACCACCCGCACCCTCACGCTGTCGGTGGACGGCGGCGCGAGCCGCACGGTGAGCCTGCCGACCACCGCCAACTGGGACACCTGGGCCCTCGCGAGCAGCGCGGTCCAACTCGGCGCAGGGCAGCACACGTTGACCCTGACGAGGACCGCCGCCGACTCCGGCGACATCAATCTCGACAGCGTCGCCCTGGTGAACCAGGGCAGCGGCTTCCCCTCCACCTCCGCCACCGCCATCACGAGTTGCGGATACGGCGTCACCTGCGAGGCCGAGGCCGCTCGCGTCTCGGGTACGGCGATCACCGCCACCGATCACGCCGGGTACTCCGGCAGCGGTTTCCTCGCCGAACTGAACCAGGGAGCAAGCGCGTTGACCCACGTGGTCGGCGTACCGGCCGACGGCACCTACGCGTTGCAGGTCCGCTACGCCAACGCCACTGGCAGCGACGGGCTGTACCAGACCCGTACGGCGACGGTGTCGTCCGGCGGCACCACGCGGACCCTGTCGCTGCCGGTCACCGGCAACTGGGACACCTGGAGCACCGCCTCGGTCCCCGTCACCCTCAAGGCCGGAGCGAACGACATCACCGTCGGCTGCCCGGACGCCGCGAGCTGCCATGTCAACCTCGACACGGTCTCCGTCACGGCATCCAACTCCCCTGCCCCGCAGCCGCACTTGGCGCTCGGTGGCTACCGCCGCAGTCTGGACGGGGTCGACGGCAACAACGGGGCGCCGGCCACCACGCCCGGCCTGCTGTACAAGGACGGCTGGTACCTCCTCGACGACACGACCTCGGCCTTGTACGACACCGGGACCCACCAGGTCACCCAACGTCCCTCCCACGGGGGCGCGCCGTACCAGGACGGCTATGTCTTCGGCTACGGCCACGACTACCAGCGGGCGCTGACCGACCTGGCCACCCTGACCGGTCCGCCCGAGCTGCTTCCCCAATGGGCGTACGGCGTCTGGTACTCGGAGTACATCGACCGCACCGCCGCCGACTACGAGAACAGGATCCTGCCCGCCTTCCGCGCCGAGGGCGTGCCCCTCGACGTCCTCGTCACCGACACGGACTTCAAGTCGCCGAACACGTGGAGCGGTTGGGAGATCGACCAGTCCAAGTTCCCCGACCCGAAGGGGTTCTTCGACTGGGCCGCGTCCCAGGGGCTGCACAACACGCTCAACATCCATCCGAGCATCCTGAGCAGCGACCCGCAGTTCGCGCAGGCCCAGGCGACCGCCAAGGGCAAGCTGCACAAGGGTGGTTGTGCGCCCGCGGCGAGCAGCGGTGCCGGTGACTGCTACACCTTCGACTGGGGCGACCCGGACCAGCTCAAGGCGTACATGGACCTGCACCAGACCATGGACCAGCAGGGCAACGACTTCTGGTGGCTGGACTGGTGCTGCGACGCCACCCAGTCCTCGCTGCCCGGTGTCACCCCCGACGCGTGGATCAACCAGCAGTACGCTCCGGACGCCGACAAGACCATCGGCCGGGGCTTCGCCGTCTCCCGCGCCTACGGCTCGCTCCAGGCGGGCGGTTACAGCGGCCAGCAGGGGCTGCCCACCGGGCCGTGGGCCGACAAGCGCACCACCGTCCACTTCACCGGCGACACCTCCTCCACCTGGGGCACCCTGAAGTCCGAGGTCGGCTACACGCCCGGCGAGGCGGCCGCCACCGGCATGTCGGCGATCAGCCATGACATCGGCGGCCACAACGACACGACGAAACTGACCGGTTCCGAGACCTACACCGCCGACGGCACGACCCACACCACCTACAAACTCCCCGACGACATGTACGCCCGCTGGGTCCAGCTCGGCACCTTCCAGCCCATCGACCGCCTGCACAGCAACCACAGCGACCGCCTGCCCTGGCAGTACGGCACGGCGGCCCGCGCCTCCGCCGACAAGTTCCTCAACCTCCGCGAGAACCTGGTGCCTTACACCTACTCCCTCGCCCAGCAGGCCAACGCGACCGGCGTCCCGGTCACCCGCCCGATGTACCTGCAGTACCCGAACGAGCCGCAGGCGTACGCCACTTCGGGCAGCGAGTACTTCTACGGACCCGACATGCTCGTCGCCCCCGTCACCACGCCCGGCACCACGGCGACGACCTCGGTGTGGTTCCCGCCCGGCAGCCAGTGGACCGACTACTTCACCGGGCAGACCTACGCCGGCGGCACCACCCAGAACATCAGCAACGGCCTCGACACCATGCCGGTGTTCGTCCGGGCGGGTGCCGTCATCCCGACCCGCACGAGCGACGTCACCAGCAACGACAAGGCCCCACTGACCAAGGTCACGCTCAGCGTCGCCGCGGGTGCCTCCGGCACCTCCACCCTCTACGAGGACGACGGGACCGCCCGCACCGGACGCGGCCACAGCGCCGTCACGAAGATCCGGTACCGGGAGAACGGCACCCGGCACACGGTGACGATCACCCCTCCGACCGGGACCTTCCGCGGCCAGATCAAGAACCGGCAGTGGACCGTCTCACTCCTTGGCGTCACCGCCCCGAGCACTGTCCGAGTGGGCGGGTCCCAACTCCCCTCCCACGCCTACCACTTCGACAGTACGACCCGTACGTTGACCGTCACGCTCCCGGCGCGGAGCGCGCACACGCCGATCACCGTGACGTGCGGGTGACCGGCTCCGGCTGTCTCCCGTGAGCCACTGGGCATGACGTCGAACCCCGGCGAGTTCCTCTCGCCGGGGTTCGACTCATCGGTCTCAGCCCTGCGTCGAGGACTTGGTCAGGCTCTCCGGCACCGTATGCCCCGAACCCGAAGCCGAACCGCCCGGGCCGGGAAGAGCACTTAGCGGGTCCCGGTCTCCCGGCTCGATCGACGCCAGGCGCTTGAGCAGCCTCGGGGTCAGGCGTCGGTACGCGGCCGGATCGACCGGGCCGAGCCAATGGGCCGCGCGGATCAGGGGGTTGACGTCGACGTCCAGGTCGCTGAGTACTTCGTCGGCGTTGTGCATGGAGAACGGGATGATCTTGGTGCCGCGGCAGTGGTGGGTGTCGGTGGCGACGTCCATGAAGGCCAGTTGCTCGACGACCGCGTGGCGCATGGTCTCGGTGTCGGGTGTCGCCACCGCGCCGGCGAGGTCGGCGGCGATCCACAGCGCGGCGATCTCGGCGTTGAGCGGGCTGAAGAAGGAGGAGTTGTAGCCGTTGAAGTACAGGCCGGGGATGCCGAGGGGCAGGATCTGGCGGTAGAGCATGAAGTTGCCGCGCTCGTCGAGCAGTTGCTCGCGCACCTTCTCGGGCAGGAACGGGACGCCCTGCGTGAAGCCGGTGGCGCAGACCACCAGGTCCGCGGGCAGCACGGTGCCGTCGGAGAGACGGGCGGAGGGCTTGCCGTCCACGACGAGGAGTTGCTCGATGGTGCGGTCGCGGCGGACGGTGATGTCGCCCGCGGTGACGGCCTCGAAGAAGCCCTCGGTCGCGAGGCCGATGGCGCCGCGCACGATGTCCTCCATCGTTCCCGCGGGCACCAAGTCGAGTCGCTGCAGGCCGAGTTGACGTATCGACACGGTGCCGATGGAGTTGATCATCCGGCGGCGCAGGCCGTTGCCGGGGCCGTGCAGGAAGCGTTCGAAGCCTCGCGGGCGGATGTAGCGGAACAGCGCTTCGCCGAGCCGGGTGAGCAGCAGCATCTTGAAGTTGAGCCGGCCGCCGATCTTGCGTGGGACCTTCCACAGCAGTTGGCGCGCGATCACGTCGGTGCTCGCGGCGACCGCGCTGGTCGGCACGGCCACGTCGCAGGCCGACTTGCCGTAGCCGACGACGAGGACGTTGCGGTCGCGCGCCTGTTCGGCGTCGTGGAACTCGGTGCCCGCGCACACCTGGCCACCGGCCGCGGTGAACTCGGCCAGGCCGTCGAACTTCGGGACCGCCGGTTCGCAGAACACTCCATTGGCGACGACGAGTCGGTCGTAGGTCTCCGTGCTGTGTGTGCCCGCGGAGTCGCGGTACTCGACGCTCCACGCCCCGTCGGCGGTCGGCAGGGCCGAGAGCACCTCGGTGCTCAGGCGCAGGACGGGTTCGAGGCCGAAGTGCGCGGTGTAGTCGGCGAGGTAGGACTGGATCTGGGCGCCGTCGGGCCACTCGGGGAAGCCCGCGGGCATGGGGAAGTCGGAGAAGGAGTACTGCGCCTTCGGGCTCTGGGTGGTGACTCCCGGGTAGCGGCGTGTGCGGCTCCACACGCCGCCGACGTCGGGGGTCTTGTCGAACACGTCCGTCCGGTGTCCGGCCTGGGTGAGCACCTTCGCGGTGACCAGGCCCGCGACACCGGCACCGATGATGGCGATCCTCATGATCAGGCGACCTCGGGCGGCAGTTGGAGCTCGATGCCGAAGTCGCCCATGATCTTCTTCATCAGCCCGATGTCCTTCGGGCCGGGCGGCATGTCCGCGAGCGTCTGGTAGTAGGCCTCCAGACCGGCCGGCGAGACGACGGAGATGACGCGCGACTCCTCCTGGTAGGGGTTGCGGAAGGCGTGGATCACGTCGCGCGGCAGGTAGAGGTAGTCGCCGTGTTCGAGGACGAAGTCCTTGCCGCCGAGGTGCACGTCGAGCCGTCCGGCGAGGCAGATGAAGGACTCGTCCTCACGGGTGTGCAGGTGCGGCGGCGGTCCGTCGGTCTCCGGCGGGACCGTGTACTCGAACAGCGAGTACGCGTCGTGCGTCGCGGCACCGTCCGCCTTGAGGGTGATGCCCAGCCCGATCGCCGCGATCTTGTGTCCGTCGCGGGAGGGCAGCATGTAGCCACCGCCTAGAGTCACCGTCGTCTCCTTCCGGTCGCCACCGTGGCCGACCGGCCACGGCGCTGGTCTGCTGCGCCCAGCGTCGGTTCGGAACGGTCGATGCGCAATGATCCAGTCCCACCCGCTGGGACTTTTTCATCGGCGGGTGCTGTAGGCCCGCGAGGCGGCCGCGGCGGCGAGCCGTACCGCGGGTCCGGCCCGGTCTGCGCGGACCAGGGCGGTGGGCCCGGTGACGGACAGCGCCGCGGCGACGCGGCCGGACGGGCCGAAGATCGGGGCCGCGACGCAGCTGACGCCGATGTTGCCCTCCTCGCGCTCCACCGCCCAGCCCCTGGCCGGAACGGCGGTCAGCTCGCGGATCACGGCCTCCTTGGTGGTCAGGGTGCGCGGGTTGCGCGGCGGCGTCCCGGCGTCGAGTACGGCGTCGATGGTCTCGGTCTCGCTGTAGGCGAGGATGGCCCGGCCCAGCGCCGAGCAGTACGCCGGGATGATGCCGCCGACCTGGGAGAGCATCGGCATGGGGCGGTGGCCGGTGATCTTCTCGACGACGAGGATCTGCTCGCCCTCCAGGACGCCGAGCTGCACGGTGTTCCTGGTCGCGCTGTGCAGGTCCTGCAGGTAGGGCAGCACGGCCTCGCGCAGTTCGAGCCGGATCGGCGCCAGGCACGCGATCTCGAACAGCCGGTTGCCGATCCGGTAGTGGCCCCGGGGTTTGTCCAGCCAGCCGAGCCGGATCATCCGGTCCGCGGTGCGGTGCGTGGTCGACCGGGGCAGTCCGCAGCGGGCCACGAGCGCGGAGAGGGTCAGCTCGCGGTGCGCCGCGTCGAAGGCGCCGAGGATCGCCGCCGCGCGCTCAAGACCGGAGACCTCGGTCCTGCCGTCCCGCGCAGTGGGACTCATCTCTTGTTCCGCGGGGGTCATGCCGGTCACGCTAAGGCTGTCCCCGCCCGGCGGACAAGGGGAGGGCCCGGCCACGACTGCCCCCGCCGGCGGACAGGGGGCGGACTCTGGAGGATGCCAACATCATGCGGACAGCATTGGTCGGCGGCGGTGCGAGTGGCATCGGCCACGCGGTCGCCGAGCGCCTGGCGGGTTCGGGCGACCGGGTGGTGATCACCGGCCGCCGCCCCGACCTCCTCGAAGCCGCGGCCGCGCGGCTCAGCAGCAGCGTGGGCGACAGCCCGGCGCGCGAGGTGCACGCCCTGGTCAGCGACATGGCCGATCCGGACTCGGCCGCAGCGGCGATGGCAGAGGTCGACGAGCGGTACGGCGGCCTCGACGTGCTCGTGCTCAATGCCGGCGGTCCGCCGCCCGGCGGGATCCTCGACCTCGACGACGCGCGGTGGCGGGAGGCGTCCGAGCTGTTGCTGCTCGGCCCGCTGCGGCTGGCACGCCTTGCGATGCCGGGCATGGCGAAGCGGGGCTTCGGGCGGGTGGTGTTCGTGACGTCCACCGCGGTACGACAGCCCCAGCCCGACCTCGCGGCGTCGGTGGTCCTGCGCTCGGCGGTCACGGCCGCGGCCAAGCTGCTCTCCCGCGAGTTCGCGGCCGAGGGCGTGACCGTCAACTGCGTTGCCCCCGGCGCCACTTCGACCGAGCGGCGGACACAGATCCTCACCAACCGGGCACGCGCCGCGCAGCTCGGCTTCGACGAGCTCGACGCGCAGGACCGCGCGCACATTCCGGCCGGGCGGGCCGCGCTGCCGGCGGAGATCGCGGGCGCCGTGGCGTTCCTGGTCTCGGACGACGCGGCGTACATCAACGGGACCGTGCTCACGGTCGACGGCGGAAGGACGGAGACGATCTGATGGCGGAATCGGGATCGCGTTTCACCATGGCCGATTTCCTCGGCTCGATCCATGACACCGTGCAGCCGGGTGCGGCACGGCCGGTCGTCGTGCACGCCGACGAGCTCCAGCCGCTGCCGGCCGACCAGGTGCACAACCCGACCGTGCTGGCGATCGCCGGACTGCTGCCGACGGCCAGCTTCGAACTCTTCCGGCAGACCATCCCAGCGGGTCTCAGCTCGGACATGCAGCGCCACCATCACGAGACGGTGCACTTCGTCATCAGCGGGAACGGCCACAGCGAGATCGAGGACGACACCGAGCCCTGGGCCGCCGGCGACTTCATCTACACCCCGCCCTGGACCTGGCACCGGCACTACAACGACTCGCAGACCGAGCCGGTCGAGTTCCTCACCATCGAGAACTCCCGCCTGCTGAACCTGCTGGGCGTCGGACGCCGGCAGAGCGCGGGCCTGGTCACGGTCGCGGAGGCCCGCGCACGATTCAAGGAGGAGCAGGCATGAGCCCGCTGCCCGCCCACATCGGCATCTGGGGCGAACTGTCCGACGTGGAACACGAGTTGCGCTTCGTCGACGTTGCCGGCGTCCGCACCCGGGTCCTGCGCGCGGGGTCCGGCCCCGACCTGATCCTGCTGCACGGCACCGGCGGACACCTCGAGGCCTACGCCCGGGACATCGCCGGGCTCGCCGCCGACTTCCGGGTCACCGCCTACGACATGGTCGGCCACGGCTGGTCCGACCTGCCGGACCGGCCGTACACGATCGACGTGCTCTCCGATCATCTCCTCGGCCTGATGGACGAGTTGGGCATCGACGCCGCGCATCTGTCCGGCGAATCACTCGGCGGATGGGTGACCGCGTGGACCGCGGCCCACCACCCCGACCGCGTCGACCGGCTCGTGCTCAACACCCCCGGGAACATCGCCAACAAGCCCGAGGTGATGGTCAAGATGCGCGAGAGCACCCTGGCCGCCGTCCGGAACCCGAGCGACGAAACCGTGCGCCGCCGCGTCGAGTTCCTCTTCCACGACACCTCGATGGTCACCGACGAGCTGGTGAACCTGCGCCGCGCGGTCTACGGCCGCCCCGGCTTCCTGCGCGCGATCGAGAACACGCTGGTGCTCCAAGACCCGGAAGTGCGCAAGGAGTTCGCCTGGGACCCGGCCTGGGTCGGCCAGGTCACCGCGCCCACGCTCCTGTTGTGGACCGACCACGACCCGACCGGCGGACTCGACGAGGCGGCCATGCTCCAGAGCTGGCTGCCCGACGCCCGCCTGCACGTCATCGAGGACGCGGGCCACTGGCCGCAGTGGGAGAAGCCCGCCCAATTCCTGCGCGCCCACCGCGACTTCCTCCTCCTCGGCAAGGACCCGGCATGAGCGAGATCCTCGGCCTGGTGGCCATGTCCCACTCCCCGTTCGCCACGCTGCTGCCGCCCGAGGGCCCCGAGCAGCCCGGCGGCCGGTTCCTCGCGGAGGCGGCCCGGCTCTCCCGGACGGTCGCCCGGTTCGCACCCGACGCGGTCGTCGTCATCGGCCCCGACCACTTCCACGCGAACTTCTACGACGCGATGCCGCCGTTCCTGATCGGCGTCGAACACGCCGTCGGATTCGGCGACTTCGGCAGCCGCCCCGGCCCTCTGCCGATCGCCGGCGACCTGGCCTGGTCCGTGTACGACGGGCTCACCCGCGCGGGCTTCGACCTGTCGCTTTCCTATTCACTCACCATCGACCACGGGCTCGTGCAGAGTTACGAGATGGTGTGCGGTGGCACCGACATCCCGATGGTGCCGCTCGTCGTCAACACCGCCGCTCCCCCGCTGCCGACCATGGATCGCTGCATCGGCTTCGGCCGGGCGCTCGGCGACACCCTGCGCGGCGACGGCGCCCCCGGCCGGGTCCTGCTCATCGCGAGCGGCGGCCTCTCCCACTGGCTGCCCAGCAACGACCCGCGCGATCCCGCGATGGCCGAGGAACGCCGCCACTCGGTGATCCACGGCCGCGAGGACGCCCAAGCCTTCGCGGCCGCGCGCGAACCCCGGGTCCGGGCGATGGGCGGCGACCCGCACGCCCACGTCAACAGCGCGTGGGACCGCTGGTTCCTCAAGCAGTTGGGGACGGGAGAGTCCGAGCCGATCGCGGCCCTCGGCGACGCGGGTCTGGAGGAGCAGGCGGGCAGCGGCGGGCACGAGATCCGTACGTGGCTGATCGGGCAGGCGGCGGTACGGGCGCCGCTGGTGTGGAGCGCGTACGAGCCGGTTCCGGAGTGGATCACCGGGATGGGCATCGGGGCGACCTTCGAGGTGGAGTGAGGGGCGGGTACCCGGTTCAACTGAGCGTCGGGCAGGACGAGTTGGACCTGCCCGGCCGGGACGCCCGGCCTAAGATCAACGCGACATGAGTGGAGAGACGAAAGGAAGCCGTGTGTCCGCGTTCCCCGACAACCTGCGGAAGGCCATCTCGACCCATGATCTCGAAGCACTGGTCGCCTGCTTCACCCAGGACTACCGCTGCGACATGCCGACCCACCCGGCGCGGAGTTTCGTCGGACAGGACGTCGTACGCAAGAACTGGACCGGCCTCTTCGCCCGCGTCCCGGACATCGAGGCGCGCGTGCTGCGGTCCGTCCAGGACGGTGACGTCGTGTGGAGCGAGTGGGAGATGACCGGCACCGCTGTCGACGACACGCGCTTTCTGGCGAGGGGCGTGGTCGTCGCGCACACCGAGGGCGACCGGGTCGCGCAGGCGAACTTCTATCTGGATCCGGTCGAGCGGGACGGTGCGTGAACTTCCCGCCGGTCAGCGGAACATGGCGGGATCACGCTCCGAAAATCCGTGCCCGCATCCGCACCTCTCTGCGACTGCCGAGCCGTTCCGCCCAGCGCAACCGCCCTTCACCTGAGTCCGTCGACAGTCCGCCGAATCGATACACCCGCCACGGCACTTCACCTCGTCGGCTACAACAACCGTCCGATCGAATTGTTGCCAACTCCGATCACTTGCGACCGTTTCCGATGAGGGGGTTTAGGCCCTCGTCCGGGCCGTGCAGGATGGGACCGTGTTAGGCAACCTCCCAGTGATGACGACCAGCTTTGTCGGCCGCGACAGCGAAGTCGACACAGTCAAAACGGCGTTGGCGCGGCAGCGGTGCGTCACGCTCACCGGTGGTGGCGGGGTCGGGAAGAGCCGGCTGGCGCTGCGTGTCGCGGAGCAGGTCCGGGGGCGGTACGCCGACGGGGTCTGGTGGGTCGACCTGTCCAACCTCTACGACGACCGGTTGTTCACCGCGACGGTCTGTGACGCGGTCGATCTCCTGGACCACAATCCGCGCGCCCCGGTCGAGGCGCTGTGCGAGTGGCTGACCGGTCGGCAGATCCTTCTCGTCTTCGACTGCTGCGAACGCGTGTTGGCCTCCTGTCTGCTCCTGGTGAGCGAACTCCTCGCCGCGGCACCCCAGTTGACCGTCCTCGCCACCAGCAGACAGGCCATCGGGGTCCGGGGTGAGCACCGCATCGAGGTGACTCCGCTCTCGATGGACGACGAAGGCGACGGGGGAAACGGCGACGCCGTACGGCTGTTCCGCGAGCGGTGCGCCACGGCCGCGCCCGCGCTGTCCCTGGACTCCCCCGGCTCCGCCGAAGCCGTCTCCGCCATCTGCCGCCGCCTGGAGGGAATCCCCCTCGCCGTCGAACTCGCCTGCGCGCGCCTGCGGGAGAACAGCCTCACGGAGATCGCCGAGCGTCTGGGTTCACGGCTGGACACCCTCGTGGACGACACCGTGTGGCCGCGGCGGCACCGAGCACTGCGCACGGCGATCGGCTGGAGCCATGAACTGTGCTCGCCACTCGAGCGGTTGCTGTGGGCCAGGCTGTCCGTCTTCCGGGGTCCTCTCGACGTGGCCGCCGCGCAGTCCGTCTGCGCGGGCGGTCCGCTCATCGCCGACGACATCCCGTGGCTTCTCGAGCGGCTGGTCGACCAGTCGGTCCTCCAACAGGTGGGCACCCGTTTCCGGATGCTCGACACGCTGTGCGAGTACGGCGCCATGTGGCTCGCGGAGCTCGGTGAGACGGACTCCCTCGCCCGGCTCCATGCCGCGCACTTCGCCGCCATGCTGGCCGAGGCGGAGGCCGGCTGGCTCAGTGACCAGCAGGTCGCCTGGTACGCGCGGATCTCGTCGACCCACGCCGACGTACGCGCCGCACTCGACCACCTCATCGAGACGGATCCCGACGCCGCCGTCGAAATGGCCGGCCGCACGGGCCTGTTCTGGCCCTGCTGCGGGCACCTCCACGAATCCCGCGACTATCTCGAACGCGTCCTGGCCCTAGACACCCCCAGGGGGCCGTCCCGCACCCGCGCGCTCTGGGCCCTGGGCATCACGCTCACCCTCCAGGGCGACCACCGGACCGCCCTGCGCATCGGCGAGGAGTGCACCGAGGCGGCGCGCGAGGACGGCACCCCGCAGTCCGAGCTCTTCGCCGCCCACACCCTCGGCCTCACCCACCTCATGGCGGGCCGTCCCGAGGCCGCGTACGACGTGTGCGACCAGGCGCTGATCAGCCACGGCACGTCACGGCCGTCGGGCGCGCCGCAGCTGTGCTGCATGGTGATCCGGACCTTCGCCCACTCCGCGCTGGGCCGACTGGCCGAGGCCTACGAGGCGGCCATAGCGCTGCGCCGGCTCAGCGTCCGGTACGGCGAGCACTGGGCCCGGTCGTACGCGTTCCACCAACTCGCCTTCATAGACCTTCTCCAGGGTCGCGCGCACGACGCCGAACTCCATGCCCGGGCCATGCTGACCAGCAAGCACAACCTCAACGACAACCTCGGCATCGCCCTCGCGCTCGACCTCCTCACCGGGGCGAACGCGGTCCAGGGCAACGGCATCGCGGCCGCGCGCACCTCCGGCACCGGGAACACGTTCTGGCGCATGCTCGGCCACCCGAACCACGGCACCCCGGAACTCTCCGAGGTACGCGACCAGTGGGAGTTGCAGGCCCGCAAGTCGGTCGGCGACGACGCCTACGACAAGGCCTTCACCAACGCCCTGAACGACGACGCGGAACAGGGCCTCGCCCTGGTGATGCAGGGTCCGCTTCCCTCCTGACCCGTGCCAGCGGCTCAGGAGGGGCTTTCAAGGGGGCCGTCTTCCTCGTCCCCGGGCGGCGCGGAAGAGGACCTGAAGGCCTCGGCGATCGTCGCGTACTGGGTCGCGAGGTGCAGGTCGGGCCCGCCAAGGGTGTCCGCAGCCTTGACCTGAGCCTCGTAGAGGAAGAACCTGGCTCGCTCCAGGCAGAAGGCGCGGACCTGCGCGTCGCTCATGTTGAGGACGTCGGCGCCCTGGTAGCGGAACACGCCGATGACGTCCTCGGTCCGGGGCGGATCAGCGGCCCCGCTCGGCTGTCGCGATCGCTCCCAAGGCCGTTTGTCCTGTGCCATGCGGACCCCCTTCCGCGGAACATCATGGCAGGACGGAAACGGCCTCGGGCATTGCGGCCCCCTGAATACGCGTCAGGCGTAGCAGTGCGGGCTGGTGCTGATTCGGATGCCGGTCACATTGCCGTAGCCCTGGATGCTCAGGCGGGCCTGGCGTCCCGGCTCGACGCAGCTGGTGTACCCCCTCCTGCTGTAGAGGAAGTACGCGACACCGGAGTGCCGGGCGTTGTAGGCGTACGTGACGTCGGCGCGGCTGAAGGTCTGCCAGTAGCCCGTGACGTCTTTGTAGTTGCCCACCTTGGTCTGGTACTCGTCGTACACACAGACGTACGGATGCCTGCATCCGGTGAGCGTTGAGGATGACGCCTCAGCTGTCGGTCCGGCCACCAGACCTGCCCCGATGAGCAGAGTGGCCGACGCGCACAGCACGGCGAACCGTTGCACAAGACGATGACGCATGTCCTTTTCCCCCTCTTTGTTCGGACGACGAGCTCATCAGTGCTCGGCCTCGAACAGGAGGGCGTGCGAGGGTGGTTCGGAGGTGTGCGTACTGAGTGCGGCCGCCCCTGCGCCCTTCTTCACGCCTGTGCCGTGCGGAGGGTGTTGACGGTTCGTCATGCATGCGACTGGTCCGTTGCCAGGAGCACGGCGAGCGTGCCGAGCGCGGATCCCGTGAAGTACCGCTGTATCCGCAGCCAGGTGGGGCGCACGGCGAGGAAATTCGAGAGGGCGCCCGCGGCCATGATGATGACCAGGTTCGCGCACACGCTCACGGCGACCTGGATGCCACCGAAGGCGAAGCCCTGGAGCAGGACGTGGCCCGCACGGGTGTCCACGAACTGCGGAATCAGCGAGAGGTACAGCAGGGCGATCTTGGGGTTGAGGAGGTTGGTGACCAGGCCCATGGTGAAGAGGCGGCGGGTGGAGGTGTCCGCCAGCTCGCGCGGGGCGAAGACGGACGCGCCGTCCGATCTGAAGGCCTGCCAGGCGAGCCAGCCCAGATAGGCGGCGCCCGCGATCTTGAAGGACGTGTACAGCACGGGGACGGTTCTCAGCACGGCCATCAGGCCGAGGTTGGTCACCACCACGAAGACCAGGGCTCCGACCGCGACCCCGCCCAGCGACACCACCCCGGCGCGGCGGCCCTGGGCGATGCTCCGCGAGACCATGTACATCATGTTCGGCCCGGGAGTGACCACGACGCCGAGGGATATCGCGGCCACGCTGATCCCGTTGCTCAGGTTCACCGCCGGTGCTCCGCGACGGCGTCGGAAGGCCGGGCTCCACCCCGGCGAACGGGCTTCCAGGCGAGTTTCCCGGAGTCGTGCACGACGGCGTTGCCGGTGATGCGAGCGGCCGTCGAGGGAAAGTCCTCGCGGTGGTGTGCCCCACGCGACTCCTCGCGGAGCAGCGCGGACTCGACGATCAGCCGGGAGGCCAGAAGGAGGTTCTCCAGGTCCAGACACGTCTGTACCTGGCCCGCGGCCCGAGGCCCGGAGGCGATGTCCAGCTTCTCCCGGCGCTCCTCCAGCGCCGCGACCGTGTCGGTCATCGCCAGGAGGTCACGGGCCGTACGGATCGGACCGGCCTTGAAGTACATCTCGCGCCGCAGGAGTTGGAGCAGGGCCTCGGGGCAGGCGCCGTCCGGGGAGACGTCCATGCGGTAGGGCCCGGTGACCCGGATGTGCTGTTCCCTCAGCCCCGTACCGGCGCTGAGGGCGGCCGCATGCCGACCGGCGATGCGGCCGAAGACGAGGGCTTCCGACAGCCCGTTCCCGCCGAGGCGGTTGGCGCCGTGGGCACCGCCCGCGGTCTCGCCCGCGGCGTACAGGCCGGGAATCGTGGTGCGGGCCGTGCTGTCGATCCGGAGTCCGCCCATCAGGAAATGCGCGGTGGGGCGTACGGCGAGTACCGACGCGTCCGCCGCCGAACCGAATCCCGGCCTGATCAGACAGAGCCGTTCGTACAGGGCCGGATAGCGCTCCGGTACGACATGCGCGCAGGCACCGAGATCGAGCCGGACCGTCGCGTCCGGGAAACCGCGCCCCTCCATGATCTCGCGGTACGCACCGCGCGACACCTTGTCCCGGGTGGCCTGTTCGCCCAGCGGGTCGTACCGCAGCATGAACCGCTCGCCGTCACGGTTGAGCAGGGTCGCACCGTCGAACCGTACGGCTTCCTCGACCGGCATTCCGTCGTAGGTCGGGACGTCCGACGCGAGCCCTGTGGGGTGGAACTGGACGTACTCCATGTCGATGGCCTCGGCACCGGCCCGCAGGCCGAGGGCGAGACCGTCGCAGGTCTTGTCCGTGGAGGCGGCGGACGGTGCGTACATCGAGGTGCCGCCGCCGTCCGCGAGGATCACGGAGTCCGCGGCGATCTCCAGGATCTCCAGACTCTCGACGGACAGCACCTCAAGCCCTCGTACGGCTCCGTCGGCGTCGAGCAGAATCTCCATGGCCCTCAGTCCGGAACGGACCTCGACGCGGCCTTCCTGGACGAGTCGTGCCAGTCGTTCGCCGAGCACACGCTGGATGTGGAAGCCGAGCCGGTCCTCCAGATGGACGGCACGGGGCGCGCCGTTCCCGCCGAACGGGCGGGTGGCGAAGCGGCCGTCACCGCTCTTCTCGAATCGCAGCCCGAGGCCTTCCAGCCATTCCACCAGGCCCAACGCGCCCTCGCAGAGCGTCCGTACGATGTCCTCGTCGCCCGCGTACGCCCCACCCGCCAGGGTGTCCTCGATGTGGGCCGCGACGCTGTCGTCCGGCGCGACGGCCGCGTTGAAGGCGTGGGTCTTCCAGGTGCAGCCGCCGGCGGAGGCCCAGCGGTGCCGGGCATGCTCGTAGACGGCTTTCGTGACGAGTACGACGTGTGCGCCCTCCGCGGCGGCCTCGATGGCGGCGGCCAGTCCCGCACCACCGGCGCCGACGACGATCACACGCGGGGCCGATGCTGCGGGTACGGACGTCGTCCGAGCCGTATTCGCGGTCGTATTCACGGTCATGTTCACTGCCTTCACCGGTGTCGTCGCCCTCTTGAGCCCGTCGCTCGTGTCAGAGCTGTGCACAGATCTCGTCGAGCAGTCGTCGCTCGGCCGCCTCGTCGTCGTCGACTCCGCCGAGCATGTAGCCGCCGAACTTCATGTGTCCGCGCTCCCGGCCGAGGGCGATCACGCCCCGGCCGATGTCGGCGATCGCGGCTTCCACATCGGCGAGTTCGACCTCTGTGTTCTCGTGGACGTACAACTCGGTGAGGCGCCGGGCCGGAATGATCTCGCCGTGCGCGGCGCGCACTTCGGGGTGGGACCGGAAGCTCTCCCAGTACATGCGCGAGCCCGGGATGACACCGGGCGCCGCGACCGACACCGTGGTGATGGTGTCCCGGTAGGTCTCCGCGAGGGAGAGCCAGGAGTCGACCTCTTCGTGGAGTTGCTTCCGGGTGGTGCCGGGCAGACCGAGGATTCCCGAGGCGTAGATCTTGTAGTCCAGTTCCTGGGCCAGTTCGAGTGCCTCATATACCCGGTCGGGTCCTTTGTTGATGCCCTTGGAGTCGCCCTTGAGGAGTTTGGGGTCGAAGGCCTCCAGGCCGACGTTCCACGTACGGACGAAGCCCTGGCACAGCTTGGCCGACTGGAGGAACTCGAAGACCAGGCCGTAGGCGAGGAGGAACCGGTGTTCCCGGAGCACCGGTGAGGCGGCGCAGCGTTCGGCGAGTTCGTCGAGGTAGCCGATGTCGCCGGACCACTGTGCGCGGGAGAACCCGAGGGTGGAGTCCCCGGCGGCGTACACATTGGCGCCGAGGCCGCCGACCGCCGTCTCGAGTGCGGGAACGATCGTGTCCATCCGGGCGAACTTCGGAGTGAGTCCCTGGATCGAGCAGTGTTTGCACCGGCGTCCCGGGCGCATTCCCCAGGTGCAGCCTGCGTCCAGGGGGAGCGTGACCATGCGTTTCAGCTCGTAGTGATGCGCGTACCAGACGTCGAACGCCTTGTCGTAGTACCGGTCGAGTTGGTCTTCGATGAGTGTGTAGTCGGGGAGCATGCGCCGGTCGAGTGGGTAGGTGGGAGCGGGCTGGTTCACGACCCCGAGGTGTTCGCGATAGGCGAGGGAAGGGACACGTTTCAGATGGAGTTGCCCTCGTAATGCGTACAGGAGGCCGAGCATGGTGAAAGGCCCGTTGTTGCCGGTGCTGACGAAATCGACGAGCCGGTGGCCGTAGTGGCCGGTGAGTATTTCGCGATGGAGGATTCCCGCGTGGTCGTTGCCGAACACGACGACCGCTTCGGGGTTCACGCGCTTGATTTCCGCGGCGACGATGAAAGCCCACAGTGCGGTGGCGGTGTAGACGGTGAACGCCGCCACGTCCGGGGGGTCCGCGGCGATGGCGGCACGTACGTCGTCCCACGGGACATGGCTCAAGTCGAGGTATTTCCAGGAGAGTTCGGGGAGGTACCGCTCCTGGTAGGTGATCATCTCGACCAGACCGGAGTGGGGGTAGACCGTCCCCTCGTTCCGGTACCGCTCCTGGCCGTCGACGCCGTCCACGAGGGCACCGCCGCCGGAGTGGCCGCCGCGGTGGGCGGAGGTGAGCGGCAGGGCGAAGTACCAGACGGACAGGGCGGCGGAGGCGGAGCCGGAACCCGGATCGGGGCCGGTACCGTCCGGCGGGGGGAACTGCCACTGGAACCGACCATCGATGCCGACGACTTCCTCCACCGGCTCCAAACCCATCTCCACGACGTCTCCCACCACAGTCGGTACCAGGAGCGCCCCAGCGTCATCGCCCCCTCCCGGCCCTGTCATGCGCGGTTCCGCTGAGCGGACCGGCCGATGCGGGTCGTGGTCCTCCGAGTGCCTGGCCCGGCGCAGGCGACGTCACGGCAATTGCCGTCACAGGCCCGGGCGGTGGGTTGCCGACCCCCGGCACCCCCAGCCATCAGGCACTCAGGCACTCAGCCGAGAGACGCGAGATACCCCTGCGCGCGCCCGAGCGGCCACACCTCGCCGATCTTGTGCCTGATGTCGAAGAGGTTCGCCGCGTGGATGTCCGGGTCCCGGTCGCCCACCGCCTCCTCGACCACGATCGGTACGAATCCGTGCTGCATGGCGTCCAGCGCGGTGGCCCGGACGCAGCCGCTCGTCGACAGTCCGCCGATGAGCAGGGTGTCGATGCCGTTCGCCGTGAGGTGAGCGGCCAGTTCGGTGCCGAAGAAGGCACTCGGGCACTGCTTCGTCACGGTCAGATCGTCCGGCGCCGGGGCCAGGCCCTCGATGAACTCGCCGAAAGGATTGCCCTCTGCGAATACCCCCAGGACCGGCACCTTGCGTAGGAACAGGCCGCCGTCACTCCCGTCCGCCCGCAACAGCACCCGCGTCACGATCACCGGGATCCCGGCCCGGCGTGCGTCGGCCAGCAGGAGCCTCATCGCGTCGACCGCCGGTTCGACGCCGGCGTAGAGCGGGCAGTCCGGGTCGACGTAGGCGCGGGCTGGGTCCACCAGGATCAGGGCCGGGGACGTGCCGGGGGTGAGCTGTCCGTCGAACCCGGCACGCTCGTAGTCCTCCTGCTGATGACCGGTCATGGCGTTGCCCTTCGTGAAGTGGCGGACTCCGGTGGGGAGTTGACGGCGCCCGCGTCAGCGGTACGGGGTGCCCGCAACGACGTGGGGAACGCCAGGCAGATCACTCCCCCGACCACGACGATGCCCGTGAGGACGAACCCCGTGGCGCGGATGTTGGCGACGAAGCGGTCCAACTCGCCCGCGGCGAGCACGTTCAGCGTCCCGTCGTACGCGGCCTGGCGGGCCGGTCCGCTCAGGCCCGTCGTCGTGAACGCGAGCGCGAGGGCCGTGCTGAGGAGGTAGCCCACGTTCTGTGTGGTCGAGCGCAGGCCGTTGGCCATTCCGCGCCGGTCGGCCGGTACGGACAGCATCAGGGCGCTCGTGCTCGGTGTCATGAACAGCCCGGTGCCGGCGCCGACGAGGAAGAGGAACGGGGCGACGGCCAGGAACGGCACGGTCGTCGTCGAGAGTGTCAGCGAGAAGCCCAGTAGTCCGCACGCCGTGACCGTCATGCCGGTTGTCGTCAGCGTGCGCGGGGTGAAGCGGTCGAACAGGGACCCCGCGGCGGCCGAGGTGATCAGCGTTCCGGCCGCGACCGGTGTCACCAGCACCCCCGCCTCCAGGGAGGTGGCGCCGCCGACCGCCTGTTCGTGCAAGGACGCCAGGAGGACGACGGCGTAGCTGCCGAGCGCGTTGGCGAGGACGGCCGCGAGCACGAGGGCGATCGCGCGGGTGCGCAGCAGCGCCACGTCGACCAGCGGGTGCGAGCGGCGCGTCTGGACGGCGACGAAGGCCGTGAACAGCGCGAGGGTCGCGGCGCCGCAGGCCCACGGCAGCCAGGAGGCGACGGTGGACGTGACTCCGGGTGTGAGGGTGAGGACGAGCGCGGTCAGCATCGCCGTGGACAGCAGCGCGCCCGGCACGTCGAACGGTTCACGGACCCTGCCGACCCGCTCCACGCTCGCGGGGACCGACAGTACCGACGCGCCGATCGCGACCAGCCCGATCGGTACGCAGACGACGAACAGCCCACGCCAGCCGAGGAGTTGGGTGGCCGCGCCGCCGACGACCGGTCCGGCGACCTGGGCCGTGGCGGCCACGGTGACGTTCCAGCCGAGGGCCCGGCCCAGGGTCCGCGCGGGGAACACGTCGGTCAGCAGGGCGGTGTTGTTGGTGATCACGGCGGCGGCGCCGACACCCTGCACGAGCCGGGCCGCGATCAGGAACCCCGCTGACGGGGAGAGCGCCGCGAGCCCGGTCCCGGCGGTGAAGACGACGAGCCCGGCGAGGTACAGGCTGCGGCGGCCGACGATGTCGGCGAGCCGGCCGAAGACGAGGATCAGGGCGGTGGTGACCAGCATGTAGCCGAGCAGGATCCAGTCGGCCTGCCCGGGGTCGGCCCCCAGCTCCCGGGTGATGGTGGGCAGCGCGACGGCGAGACCGCTCATCTTGAGGAACACGGCCACCACCCCTACGGCGGTGGCCGCGAACACCCGCCACGGACCTCGGCCGGCGGTCACGACCGCGGGCCCGGAGCAACGGGAGCGGCGGTCACCCGGCCTGCGACCGTGACTTCATCAGCGGCTGGATGCGGGTGCCGAAGTTCTCCAGGCCCACGAGGAAGTCGTCGAAGACGAGCATGATCCCCTTGGTGCCCTCGACCTCGGCGACCTCGTCGAGCAGCTTCGCGACGGTCTCGTACGAGCCGACCAGCGTGCCCATGTTGAAGTTGACCGCGCCCTCGGGCAGCACGATGGTCCGGGCGGTGGAGGTGTCGTCGGCGGTGGTGTCGGTGGCGGATTCGCCGGCCATGTACGCCAGCGCGGCGTGGTCGGCGTTGTCGTGGTAGTCCTGCCACTTCGCGCGGGCGGCCTCGTCGGTCTCGTCGGCGATGATCATGAAGAGGGAGAGTGCGCCGACATCACGGCCGGTCCCCTCCGCCGCGTCCACGAGCGAGGCCGTGGTGTCCGACAGGGCAAGGGGGGTGTTGACGCCGCTGCCCAGGATGAAGTTGTACTCGGCGTGCTCGGCGGCGAAGCGGATGCCCGTGGGGCTCTGCCCGGCCGCGACGATGTCGATGTGCCCGTCCGCCGGGCGCGGCGAGAGCACGCAGTCGTCCATCTCGTAGAACTCGCCCTTGAAGTTGCTGACGCCCTCGCTCCACAGCTCCTTCATCACGGTGACGTACTCGGCGGCGCGGGCGTAGCGGTTGCCGAAGTGTTCGTCGCCGGGCCAGAGGTCCATCTGGGAGTACTCGCCGGGTGCCCAGCCGGTGACGATGTTGATGCCGAAGCGGCCGGGGGCGATGGAGTCGATCGTGGTGGCCATGCGGGCGACGATCGCCGGGGGCAGGACGAGGATCGGGGTGGAGGCGTACAGCTTGATGCGCTCTGTCACGGCGGCCAGGCCCGCCATCAGCGTGAACGACTCCAGGTTGTGGTCCCAGAACTCGGTCTCGCCGCCGAAGCCCTTGAGTTTGATCATCGACAGCGCGAAGTCGAGCCCGTGCTCCTCGGCCTTCTGCACGATGGCCTTGTTCAGCTCGAAGCTCGGCAGGTACTGGGGTGAACTCTTCGATATGAGCCAGCCGTTGTTGCCGATGGGGATGAATACGCCGATGTCCATGCCGCTCCTGTGTGACGGGTGGGCGGGGGTGAGCCTGACGGGGTGACAACGTCCGGACATGATCAAGGGGTTCCATACCCCGTTCACGACGCCCCGTTCCCCCGGATGCCGAGTATTGTCACCCGAGCGAGCACGGGTGGAATGCCGGGGCAACTCGGTCTGGAGCGCTGCCTGTTGAGAGCCGTGTGCGAGAGCGGGAGTCAAAGGTGAGAGTCCTGCGCAGCACCGCGTTATATGAGGCGGGAACGGTAAAATTTACGGTATGAACGCACGTCTGGCTCTGCTCGACACCGTGGACCCCGGCGTCACCGAGAGCGAAGTGTTCCGGCTGGCGCTGCAGCACGCGGTGGGCGAGCTGGGCGCGCTCGGGGGAGCGATTCATCTGCGGGGGCCGATGTCCGCACTACGGCTGGTGTCGTCGACCGGTCTGCCGCCCGCCCTGACCCGCCCGTGGGAGATCATCGACCAGGAGGGCCCGACGGCCCCGGCCAGGGCCCTGCACCAGGGCAGTGGCGTGTGGGTGCCCGTGCCGGCCGCGCCCACGGGTCAGGATCTGGCCTGGCCCGGCACCGGGCTTGCCGCCGTGCCGGTTTCCGGCGGGGACCGCAGCATCGGCGCGCTCACGGTCCTGATGGGCGAACAGGGCGAGCCGACCCCTCGGCAGTGGGACTTCCTCCGCGACCTCGTCGCCTGGACGGAAGAGCGCATGAGCCAGGCACCGCCGCCCACCGGCCCCTCCCAGTCGGAGCCGGGCGGCGACCGTGACCGGCTGCGGCAGGCGTTGAAGGAGGTCAGCGTCGGTTCGTGGGACTGGAACATCCGCACCGGCGACCTCATCTGGGACGAGGAGGCCCTGGAGCTGTACGGCACCAGGCCGGAGGACTACACCGGCAAGATCGAGAACTGGATGCGGATCGTCCACCCCGACGACCTGGCGCCCACGCTGGACGCGGCCGGACGGGCGATCCGCGACCACGGCGTGTACGAGGCCGAGTACCGGGTGCGGCGCCTCGACGGCACGTACGGCTGGACGCAGGCCCGCGGCCGGGCGACCTACGACGAGCACGGCGAGCCCCACCGGATGATCGGCGTGGGCTGGGAGAGCAACGAGTCGCGGTCGGCCCGGGACGCGCTGAGCCGGGCCCTGCGCCACATGAGCGACGGGTTCCTCGCGGTGGACGAGGAGTGGCGGATCACCTTCGCCAACCTGGAGGCGGAGCGCACGCTGGGCCTCTCCGAGGAGGAGTTGTTCGGGCGTCTGCTGTGGGAGCTGCCCGCGGTACTGAACGTCCCCGGTCTGGAGGACCGCTGCCGCAGGGCCGCCGCCGAGGAGACGCCCGTCGGCTTCGACGCCCAGTTGGGGGGCACCGGTCGCCGCCACCACCTGCGGCTGGTCCCGGGTCCCGACGGGGTCACCATGTACCTCACCGACGTGACCGAGAAACGGCAGCACGAGGAGGAGCGCCGGGCGTCCGAGCTGGCGGTGGCCCGACGCGCGGTCCGGATGGGAGAGCTGACGGCCGCCCTCGCCAAGGCGACGACCTCGCAGGACGTGGTGGCCGCGGTCGCCCGCCGGGTGCTGCCGCCGTTCGCCGCCGCCGGGCTCCTCGTGCAGGCCGTCGAGGGCGACCGGCTGCACACGGTGGGCGCGGACGGTTACCCGGACGACTTCCTGGCCACCGTCGACGGCCGCGTCCGGACGCCCGGTGAGCCGGGCTGGGACGTGATCGCGTCCGGTCTGCCGATGTTCCTCTCCTCCACCGACGAGTACGCGGCCCACTACCCCGAGCTGGCCGCCCGACCGGAGCGGGCGGGGAAAGAGGCGTGGGCGTTCCTCCCGCTGACCGCGTCCGGCAAAACCTTCGGCGTCTGCGTCGTCGCCTTCGACCGCGCCCGCCGGCTCACGGACGAGGAACGCACCCTGCTGACCACGATCAGCGCCCTCGTCGCCCAGGCCCTGGAGCGGGCCCGGCTCTACGACGCCGAGCACACCCGGTCCCGCGAACTCCAGCGCAGTCTGCTCCCCCGCGCCCTGCCCGAGCTCCCTGCGTGCACCGCGGCCGCCCGTTACCTTCCGGCGGGCCAGGGCATGGACGTGGGCGGCGACTGGTACGACATCATCCCGCTCTCCGGCGGCCAGGTGGCCCTCGTGGTGGGCGACGTCATGGGCCACGGCCTCCCGGAGGCGGCGACGATGGGCCGGCTGCGCACAGCGCTGCACACCCTCGCCGACCTGGAACTGCCGCCCGACGAGATCATGAGCCACCTCAACGAACTCGTCGCCGGCATGGGCGAGGAGTCGTACGTGACGTGTCTGTACGCGCTCTACGACTCGACGACCCAGATCTGTTCCATCGCCGGGGCCGGGCATCCGCCACCGGCGGTGGTCCACCCGGACGGCACCGTGCACTTCCCGGAGCTGTCGGCCGATCCACCCCTCGGCGCGGCTGAACCGCCGTTCGAGACAGTCGAGTTGAAGGTGCCGGAGGGCAGTCTCCTCGTGCTCTACACCGACGGCCTGGTCGAGTCGTCGAAGCGCGAGATGGACGAGGGCATGGCGGACCTGGCCCGCCTCCTGAGTACGGCGATCCGGACCGAGTCCGGCGCGGAGGCGGACCTGGAGGACCTCTGCGACACCCTCACCGCGGGCCTGCTCCCCGCCGAACACTCGACGGCCGACGACGCCGCCCTGCTCGTCGCCCGCCTCCACGCCCTGACCAGCGACAAGATCGCCTCCTGGCCGCTCCCCCAGGACCCACGGGCGGCCGGCCAGGCCCGCCGTCACGTCCGGGAGCAGCTGCGCACCTGGGGCCTGGAGGACCTGACCCCGACCACGGAACTCCTGGCCAGCGAGCTGGTCGGCAACGTCGTACGCCACGCCAAGGGCCCGGTCAGCCTGCGCCTGCTGCACGGCGCCGAGCTGATCTGCGAGGTCTTCGACGGCAGTCTGACAATGCCCCGGATCCGCCGCGCCACGGAGACGGACGAGGGCGGGCGCGGCCTGCAACTGATCACCGCTCTCTCCCAGCGCTGGGGCACCCGCTACACGCCGACCGGCAAGTGCATCTGGACGGAGCAGGCGCTGCACGCGTCAGGCCTTGGGCAGGAACTGCCGCCCGACGCCCTGGAGTTGGCGTTCCCGAACATGGAGGACTTCACCGGAGACCTCGACGCGCTGTCCTTCGGCGACGAGGACTGACAGACCCGTCGTGAGCGCTCAGGCTGTCGCTCGACCGACCGTCCCTACCCCCACAGAAACGCGAACAGGCCGATCAGCCCGAGGATCACACCGCCGGTCAGGGCCATGCCCACGAACAT
This sequence comes from Streptomyces sp. NBC_00986, assembly GCF_045162565.1. NCBI lineage: Bacteria > Bacillati > Actinomycetota > Actinomycetes > Kitasatosporales > Streptomycetaceae > Streptomyces > Streptomyces sp. NBC_00986. Next base: position 11,303,664 of record NZ_CP108733.1, on the reverse strand, counting down.
CTCCCCGACACCGACGGTCGCTTCACTCTCGTAGTCGGCCAGGTTGCCGAGGTAGCACCACGTGTCGGGGCGGTCCCGCCGATAGAGCACGGGCAGCTGAACGCCCTCCTCCGGTGGAAAGCTCTTCGGTTTCCCCTTCGCCTTGGCGCGCACCAACCGGCCTGTCTCGATGGTGAATTCGAGTGTCGGCACGTAACCCTCGGGGTCGCTCTCGTCCCCACGGACCCACCGTTGCTCGACCACCACCCCGGTGGTGTCCTTCAGATGGGGCCGCACGAACTCGAGGCGTATCCGCATCAGCACCGCGACCACCGTGACCAGGGCCACGCACGCAGCCCACAGCCCCACCAGAGGCAGGAACCAGCTCAATTCGAGACTCCTTCCCGATGGCACTCGGACGGCACACCACCGCCGCTCCGGGCCGGTGCCACAGGTCTGGGAGGTCATACCCGTGGGTGTCACCGGTGGAACCACGTACGAGTGCGGACTCGCATCCCATCGGCAGGACACGCTCAGCGCAGCCGGTCCCTGGCCTTGTAGTAGGCGCCGCCGAAGGGACCATTCACCTCTCGGTCCCGGACGCGTTGCAGTGCCTGGTGGTCGTGGACCGGGTGGACTGCCATCACGCGGTACGGACGTTCCACACCATCGGCGACACCTCACCGCTGCACGCCACCGCCACGGGCCGTACGATCCTCGCCCATCTGCCGAGGGCCGACGTGGACGAGCTGATCGGCCGCGGGCTGGAGAGCTACTACGAGTCCACACCGGCCGAACCCGGTCTGTTGCGGGCCGAGTCGGAGCGCGTGCGGGCCGACGGCTACGCGGTCAACCGCAACCAGTACCGGCCGGACGTGTGCGCGCCGACGGCCGCGATCCTCGACGAGAACGGCACGCCCCTCGCCACCGCGGCCGTCTCCATGCCGGACTCGCGGTACGACGCGGAACGGCTCCCCGAACGGGGGCAGTTGGTGGCGGACACGGCTGCGGAGATCGCCGGGCGGCGCAGGGGAGGGTGAGCACGCCCGGTGTCCGCCGGCCCCGAACTCAGCGCGACTCCAAGGCGGTTACGTCCCTGACGTAGCCCTTCTCCTTGTCGACCACGTTCCGCAGCGGCCGGCCCTCCGCCCTGCGGGTGAGGTTCTCCAGGAACAGGTCCGCCAACTCGGCGCGCCAGCCAGTCACTTCACCCGCAGTGTGCGGGGAGACGATCACGCCGGGCATGTCCCACAGCGGCGAGAGGGCGGGCAGCGGCTCCTGCGCGAAGACGTCCAGGGCCGCCCCGGCCAGCCTGCCGTCCGCCAGGTGCTTCACGAGCGCCTCTTCGTCCACGAGGCCACCCCGGCCGACGTTGACCAGTCGCGCCCCGGGTTTCATCGCACCGAGGACGGACGCGTCGACCATGCAGCGGGTGGCCGGGGTGAGCGGGGCCGCGAGGATCACGTAGTCCGCGTCCGCCAGCGCGGTCCGCAGGCTCGCGCCCCGGTGCACCGTCCCGAAGTCCGGGTCGTCGGCGCGCGCGGTGCGCCCGGCGCCGCAGACCCGCATGCCGACGGCACGCAGCATGCGGGCGACGGCACGGCCGATGGGCCCTGTCCCCCACACCAGTGCCGTGCGTCCGCCGATGCGTTCGCTGTCGCGGGGGCGCCACTCGCGACGCCGCTGGTGCTCCCAACTACCCGGGAAGTCCTTGGCGAGGGCGAGGATCAGACCGAGGACGTACTCGGCGATGGCCCGGTCATAGACGCCCCGTGAGTTGGTGAGCACCACGCCCGGGTGGTCGACCAAGGCCGGGAAGAGGAGCGAGTCAACCCCGGCGGCGGCCACATGAACCCAGCCGGGGGCCAGGGCCGGGTCCTTCGGCCAACTCGCCGCGACCGCCGGGGTGATGGAGTGCCAGCACAGGAGGACGTCCGCGCCGGGCAGGAGGAGCGGAAGTTCCTCCTCGGTGGCGTACACCGTGTCCGCGAGCGCTTCGATGTGCCCGGCGTTCGGCGGCAGGGCGCCCTGGTGCAGGACGACGAGCCGGTCAGCCACGGCCGTCCGCCGCCACGGGAACCACGGGGATGGCGAGGTACTTGTACTCCAGGAACTCGTCGATGCCGACGCGTCCGCCCTCACGCCCCAGCCCCGACTGCTTGACTCCGCCGAAGGGCGCGGCCGGGTTGGAGACCAGGCCGGTGTTGATGCCGACCATGCCTGTCTCCAGCCGCTCCCCCACGCGCAGGGCGCGGTCGAGGTCGCGGGTGAACAGGTAGCCGACCAGGCCCCATTCGGTGTCGTTGGCGGCGCGGACGACCTCGTCCTCGGTGTCGAAGGTGAGGATCGCGGCGACCGGGCCGAAGATCTCCGCGCGCATCAGGTCCGAGTCCGCGCGGACCTCGGTGATCACCGTCGGCGGGTAGAAGTGGCCCGGCCCGTCCGGGACTTCGCCGCCGGTCAGCACCTTCGCGCCGCGCGTGACGGCGTCCTGCACGAGACCGTCGGCCTTGGCCCGTCCGGCGGCGTCGATCAACGGGCCCACCTGGGAGCCGGGTTGGGTGCCGGGACCGACGGCGAGTGCGGACATCCGCTCGGCGAGCCGCACGGCGAACGCGTCCGCGACCGCGCGGTGCACGAAGAAACGGTTGGCGGCGGTGCACGCCTCGCCCATGTTGCGCATCTTGGCGACCATGGCACCCTCGACGGCCCGGTCGAGGTCGGCGTCCTCGAAGACGATGAAGGGCGCGTTGCCGCCCAGCTCCATGGAGGTGCGGACGACGGTGTCGGCGCACTGGGCAAGGAGCAGCCGCCCGACCTGAGTTGAGCCCGTGAAGGACAGTTTGCGTACGCCTCCGCCGCGCAGCAGGGGCTCGATCACTCCGGCGGCGTCGGTCGTGGTCACGACGTTGAGCACACCCTCGGGCAGTCCGGCCTCGGCGAGGATTCCGGCGAGGGCCAGGCTGGACAGCGGGGTCTGCGGGGCGGGCTTGAGGACCATGGTGCAGCCCGCCGCGATCGCGGGACCGATCTTGCGAGTGCCCATGGCGAGCGGGAAGTTCCATGGGGTGATGAGGAGACAGGGTCCCACCGACTGCCGCATGACCAGGACGCGGTTGGCTCCGTCGGGGGTCCGTGTGAACCCGCCGTCGATCCGTACCGCCTCCTCGGAGAACCAGCGGAAGAACTCCGCCGCGTACCCGACCTCGCCGCGCGCCTCCGTGAGGGGCTTGCCCATCTCCAGGGTCATCAACAGGGCGAGTTCTTCCCGCCGTTCGAGGATGATCTCGTAGGCACGGCGCAGGATCTCACTGCGAGCGCGGGGCGCGGTCGCCGCCCAGGTCTCCTGCGCCGCGACCGCCGCGTCGAGGGCGCGTTGCCCGTCGGCCGGTGAGGCGTCGGCGACCTCGCACAGCCGCTCGCCGGTCGCCGGGTCGTCCACGGCGAAGTGGCCGCCGTCGACCCCGTCCTGCCAACTCCCCCCGATGAACAGCTGTTTGGGGACGGTCTCGACGACGGACACGGTGTCGACGGCAGGCGTGGACGTAGACGTGGTGGTCATCAGCGGGTTCCTCCGGGCGGGTTCGGGTCAAGCGATTGGGCCAGGCGCCGGGACTGCGGGGCGTCCGGGCCGATCGGACGCGCCGCCTGGGTTCGGCAACTGAAGCCGTCCGCAAGGACGTTGGCGTCGGAGTCGAGTGCGGCGAGCTTCGGGGTGAGCGAGAGGGCGCCGACCGTCATCGAGGTGTCGTAGTCCTCCGCCTCGAAGCCGAAGTTGCCCCCAGGGCGCGGGCGTTGTGCGCCGCCCCTCCCCCGTGTCGACCTGCCGACCCGGACGGGTCCGGGTCGGCAGGTCGACCATGGAACGGGCGTCGGTCACCCAGCCGTGCCCACCGCGACGGCGGCCGACCAGGCGCGCAGCCCCTCGTCGATCGCGCCCGCGTCGACGATCAGCGGCGGGATCATCCGGACGACGTTGCCCCACGGGCCGCAGGGCAGCAGGAGCAGCCCCTCGTCAACGGCCGCCCGCATCACGCGAGTTGCCGTCCCCGGGTCGGGCTCCCCGGCCTCCGTCACGAATTCGCTCGCCAGCATCAGGCCGAGCCCGCGCACGTCACCGATCGCGGGGTTCTTCGCGGCGACCTCGTCGAGCCCTGCCCGCAACCGGGCGCCCATGGCGGCGGCGTTCGCGACCAGGTTCTCCTCCTCGACGACGTCGAGGGTGGCGACGGCAGCCGCGCAGGCGACCGCGTTCCCGCCGTACGTTCCGCCCTGCGAACCGGGCCGTGCTTTCCGCATCAGCTCTTCGGAGGCGGCGATGCCGGACAGCGGGAAGCCGCTGGCCAGGCCCTTGGCCGTGATGAGGATGTCGGGGCGGACGCCGAAATGGTCGTGGCCCCAGAAGCGGCCGGTGCGGCCGACGCCGGTCTGGATCTCGTCGAGGACCAGGAGGATGCCGTGGCGGTCGGCACGTTCCCGAAGTCCTTGCAGGAAGGCCGAGTTGGCGGGAACGTAGCCGCCCTCGCCGAGGACCGGCTCGACGAAGATCGCGGCGGTGTCGTCGGGATCGGAGACGGTCTGGAGGAGCTGGTCGAACTCGCGCAGCGCGAACCGGGTCGCCGTCTCCTCGTCCCAGCCGTAATAGAACGCGTGCGGGAACGGTGTGACGACGACCCCGCCCATGAGCGGACCGAACCCGGTGCGCACCTTGGCGCCGGAGGTGGTCATCGACGCGGCGGCGACCGTACGGCCGTGGAAACCGCCGTGGCATACGACGACGTTGGGGCGGCCGGTGGCCTGGCGGGCGAGCCGCAGCGCGGCCTCGACGGCCTCGCTGCCGGAGTTGGCGAAGAAGAGGCTGTCGAGCCCCTCGGGCAGGACCGAGCCGAGCCGCTCCACCAGGCGCTGCAACGGCCGGTGCATGACCGTCGTGTACTGGCCGTGGATCAGCGTGGCCACCTGTTCCTGTGCGGCGGCGACCACCTTGGGGTGGCAGTGGCCGGTGCTGGTGACGCCGATGCCTGCGGTGAAGTCCAGATAGCGACGGCCGTCCGTACCGAAGAGGTGCACCCCCTCGCCGCGTTCGACGACGACCGGTGTGGCCTGGCGCAGGTGCTCTGACAGGTGTGCCATACGGCGGTTCTCCCACGACGAGAGGAGGTGCGGGGGACATCTCCCACCCTGTGGGCGGTGCGCCGGGAGGGGCAACGGTCAACGTGTTCCCCCGGGCCGCCCCGTGTGGACGGTCTGTCAACCGGAGCGCGTCCGCGGAACAGACTGTCCACCCACCGGTGGCGAAGCGAACACGGTGTTCATTGACGGTGGCCGCGCACTGAACCAGGGTGTTGCCAACCCCGGACCGCCTCACCGCCCCACTCCCCCCTCGGTGACCTGCCGGTCCCTCCGGCGTACAGCGGCGTACGCATTCGAATGCTTGACGCAAGCCCTCCTCCGCTCCGGTCCCCCTGCCGGTGCGCGTTCCCCGGCAGCCCCCGCGTCCCCAGGAGCCTCAAGCATGTCCGTGACCTCGTCCACCACCACCGGAGGTGCCTCGTCGCTCGACGACGCGCCCGTCAGTTCCTTCCACCGCCGGATCATGGCCGTCGCCATGGGCGGCCCGTTCTGTGACGGCTACCTGCTGGGCGTGATGGGTGTCGCCCTCGGCCTCATCACCCCGGCACTCGCCCTCGACACCCTGTGGACCGGCCTGGTCGCCGCGTCCGTCCTGATCGGCGTGTTCATCGGCGGAGTCGTCTTCGGCCCGATCACCGACCGGGTCGGCCGCCATCTGATGTACGTCCTCAACCTGGCCGCGTTCGTGGTCTTCTCGGCGCTCCAGTTCGTCGTCGCGGAGGCCTGGCAGCTCGTGGTGCTGCGGCTGCTCATCGGCATCGCGATCGGCGCCGACTACCCCATCGCCTCCGCCCTCACCACCGAACTGGTCCCCCGCCGTCTGCGCGGCCCGGCCCTGTCCGGCCTGGTGCTCGCGTGGTGGGTCGGCTACGGCGTGAGCTACTGGGTCGGCTGGGCGCTGACCGGTCTCGGCGACGACGCCTGGCGCTGGATGCTGGTCTCCGGCGCGGTCCCGGCGCTGGTCTTCCTCGTCTTCCGGGCCGGCATCCCCGAGTCGCCGCGCTGGCTGGCCTCGCGCGGCCGGATGGACGAGGCGCGGGCCGTCGTCAGCAAACACCTGGGCCCCGACATCGACGCCGACGAACTCCTCGCCGAACCCCGGCGGGAGCAGCGCGGTGGCTCGGGTCTCGGCAACCTCGTCGAGATCTTCAAACGCGGGTACGCGGTCCCGGTCGTCTTCTGTTCCGTGTTCTGGATCTGTCAGGTCGCGCCGGCGTTCGCGGTCCGCTCCTTCCAGCCGCAGATGCTGTCGGCCTTCGGCGTGGAGAGCACGTACGGCGCGAGCGCGCTGATCACCACGCTGGCGGTCGCGGGCATCGCGCTCGGGCTCGTGGTCGTCAACCGGATCGGCCGCCGGCCGCTGTTGATCAGCACGTTCGCGTGCATCACGGTGTCGTTGCTCGCGCTGGCCGTGCTGCCGTTGCACTGGGCGTTCCTGGTGGTGACCCTGTTCGCCGCGTTCCAGTTCTTCGAGGCGGCGGGCAGCGGGCTGCAGTTCGTCTACCCGAGCGAGCTGTTCCCGACCGACCTGCGGGCCACGGGAGTCGGCATCGCCACCGCGATGAGCCGGGTCGGGTCGGCCACGTCGACGTTCCTTCTCCCCATCGCCGCCGACGACTTGGGGGTGCGCGGCACGCTGGGCATCGCGGTGGTGATCACGCTGGCGGGGCTCGTCGTGTCGTACTTCCTCGCCCCCGAGACGAAGGACTTGAGCCTGGCGGAAGCCAGCGGCCACTCCTGAAGCTCCCCAGGTTCCGAACACCCCTCTCCCGTCAAGGAGTTCGCACCATGCGCAAGGTCGTCAGCTTCGACTGCTACCGCACCCTCATCAACTTCGACACCCGCGCCGCCACGCACGAGATCGTCAAGGACCGGCTCGCCCAACTGGGCGTGGACCCGGACCAGTTCCACCACGACGCGTACGTCATGCGCTTCCAGGGCGTCGTCGACGCGTACCGGCCCTACCGCGAGATCGTCCGCGGGACCCTGCGCAACGTCATGCTGCTGCACGGCCTGGAGTACCGGGACGAGGACGGCGAGGCGCTGGTCGAGGCCATCAAGAAGTTCAAGCCGTTCCGTGAAGTCCCGGACGCGCTAAGGCGGTTGAAGAGCGAGTACGACATCGCCATCCTCTCCAACAGCGAGGACGACCTCATCTCGTACGCCGTCGACGAGCTGGGCGTCGAGTGGGACTACGTCCTGACCGCCGAGCAGGCCGGGGCGTACAAGCCGCTGCCGCAGGCCTTCGAGTACCTGATGAAGGCGACCGGGCGCGGTCCGGAGGACATCATCCACACCGCCCAGGGCTGGGAGTACGACATCATGCCGACCAAGCGGTACCCGGGCATGCGGCGGATCTGGGTGAACCGGTACGGCTTCCCCGGCTCGGCCGCATTCCAGCCGTACGAGGAGATCAGGGACCTGTCCGAGCTGCCCGGACTGCTCGGCGTCTGATCCTCCCGGCACCCGCACGCCCGCCGCTTCGAAAGGAACACCCCGTGAGCGCGACCACGCTCGGCCGGCCCGGCCCGGTCAACGGCCGGATCTCCCACTGGTTCAGTGAACTCCCCGCACCACGCCCTGCGTTGCCCGGCGACCGCGATGCCGATGTGTGCATCGTGGGCGCGGGTCTCACCGGGTTGTGGACCGCGTACTACCTGAAGCTGGCCGACCCGTCTCTGCGAATCACCGTCCTGGAGGCCGAGTTCGCCGGGTTCGGCGCGTCCGGGCGCAACGGTGGGTGGGCGTCGGGGCTGGTGCCCGGGGCGCGTGACCGGCTCGCCAAGCAGTACGGGCGGGATGCGGTGCTCGACTATCAGCGCGCGATGAACGAGGCCGTCGACGAGATCATCACCGTCGCCGAACGGGAGGGCGTCGACGCCGACATCGTCAAGGGCGGCACTCTGCGCGTGGCCCGGACCCCGGCGCAGGCGACCCGGCTGCGGCACAAGACCGAGGCCGACCAGGAGTGGGGTGTCACGGACTCGGTGATGCTGACGCCTGAGGAGGCCGCGGAACGTATCCGCATCGAGGGGATGACGGCGGCCTCTTGGACTCCGCACTGCGCCCGGTTGCAGCCGGCGGCGCTGGTGCGCGGGCTTGCCGACGTGGTCGTACGGCTCGGTGTGAGCCTGTACGAGAAGTCGCCGGTGAGTGTGGTCGAGCCGGGGCGGGCGGTCACCGCGCATGGTGTGGTGCGGGCGCCCGTGGTGCTGCGGGCGACGGAGGGGTTCACCGCGTCGTTGAAGGGGCTGCGGCGGGCCTGGTTGCCGATGAACAGCTCGATGATCGTGACCGAGCCGCTGGCGCAGGGGGTGTGGGACGAGATCGGGTGGGCCGGGCGTGAGACCTTGGGCGACACCGCTCACGGGCACTTGTACGCCCAGCGGACTCCGGACGACCGGATCGCGATCGGGGGGCGTGGGGTGCCGTATCGGTTCGGGTCGCGGACCGACTCCGACGGGCGGGTGGCTGACCGGACGATCGGCGAGCTGACCGAGACCTTGTACAAGGTGCTGCCGCAGACCGCCGGCGCCCGTGTCGACCATGCGTGGTGCGGAGTGCTCGCGGTGCCTCGGGACTGGTCGGCGACGGTGGGGCTCGACCGGTTTACCGGGCTCGGCTGGGCCGGGGGGTACGTGGGGCACGGGGTGACCTCCACGAACCTCGCCGCCCGGACGCTCACGGATCTGGTGTTGGGGCGGGAGTCCCGGCTGACTCGGTTGCCGTGGACGGGGCATCGGCCCCGCACGTGGGAGCCGGAGCCGTTGCGGTGGCTCGGGGTGCGGGGGCTCTACGTTGCGTATCGGCTGGCGGATGCGCACGAGGCGGGCGGGCGTTCTCGGACCTCTCCGATCGCTACGGTTGCGGATCTTGTTGCCCGGCGGCCTTGAGGCGGGTGGGGTGCTCGCCACTTCGCCGTGGGGGCGGGTGGTGCGTTGGCGAGTGGCGGTTCGTTGTGGTCGCTCGCGCCGTTCCCCGCGCCCCTTTCGGGGCGCCGTCCTGAACGGCGTTTGAGCAGCGCAGGCCACCCTTGCGTTACTCGCGTCCCACCCTTCAGAGTGGGGCGGAACCACGTGTCGGGACCGGCGGCACTACGTCTTCTGGGAGCCACCGCCCATGCCGTTTCTCACGGTCGCCGACGTACTGCGACTGCCCGTCATCGCGGCCGGGCTGCCCCGAGTGGCGGCCGGGGAGGGGCAGTTGGGGCGCACGGTTCGGTGGGTCCACGTCACCGAGCTGCTCGATCCCGCCTCGTTCCTGGAGGGCGGGGAGCTGGTCCTCACCACGGGCATGCCGCACCCCTCCGACCCGACACAACTGCGCGGCTACGTCGACCAGTTGGCGGACGTCGGGGTGGCGGGGCTGGTCGTCGAGCTGGGGCGGCGGTATCAGCAGGCGCCCCCGGATCTCGTCACCGCGTGCAGTGAGCGGGATCTGCCGCTGATCGTGCTGGCGCGCGGGGTGCGGTTCATCGAGGTCACCCAGACCGTGCACGCCCTGATCCTGGACGCGCAGGGCGAGTTGCTGCGCCGCGCCCAGCATGTGCACGAGCTGTTCACGTCGCTCACTCTGCGCGGGGCCGAACCGGAGGAGTTCGTGCAGACCGCCTCCGACCTCTCGGGGTGTCCGGTCGTACTGGAGAACTTGATCCACCACGCGGTGAGTTGGGCCGTGGCCGGGCGCGCTGACGGGCAGGTGCTGGACGCGTGGCCGCGTCGTTCGCGCGCCGCCGGGACACCGGACCGGGCGGCGGTCAGCGGGCCCGAGGAGTGGCTGGTGGCGCCGGTCGAGGAGCGGAGCAGCCGGTGGGGGCGCCTGGTCATGCTGCCCCTCACGGGCGGACCGCCCTTCGGTCCTGAGCACACGATGATCCTCGAACAGGCCGCCACCGCGCTCACGTTGGCCCGGCTCACCGGAGCCCCGGAGTGGGATCGGCGGGCGCACAGTTCCGTCCTGCTCGATCTGCTGCACTGGCGGTATCGCAGCCGTACCGAGGCCCGGCTGCGGGCAGAGGCGCTCGGGCTCCCGACGACCGGGCATCGCCTTCTGCCGGTCGTCGTCGACCACGCGGGGGCGCGGGTCGGCGACACCACGGTGAGCGCCCACCTCGCCGAAGGGCTCCTCACGTCCGGCGTCAAGGCTCTGGTGGGAGACCTGTCCGGGCGCCGTACCGGACTGCTCATGGCGCTGGCCCGCGCGAGTGCCTGGCAGCCCGTGGTCGAGCGCATCGCCCTCGATCTGCGGGCCGCGTTCGGAGAGGACACGGTCATCGCGGTCGGCCCGGGGGTCACCGAACTCAGCCAGGTCACGCGGTCGTTCCGCGAGGCCGAGGAGGTCGCCGACGCGATCGGTCCCGCCTCCCGCGACCGCCCCTTCCACGTCGCCTCCGACGTGGGCCTGCCGGAGCTGCTCTACTCACTGCGGGACGACGTCCGGGTCCAGAAGTACGTGGAACACCGGCTCGGGCGCCTGGTCCAGCACGACGCCCGGCACGGCAGCGATCTGCTCACCACCCTGCGCGAATACCTCGACGCCGCCGGCAACAAGTCCATCGCGGCCAAGCGCGTGGGGCTCTCCCGGCAGGCCTTCTACCAGCGCCTGCACACCATCGAACGCCTCCTGGGCACCGACCTGGAGTCCGGCGCCGAACGCACCCAACTGCACGTGGCCGTCACCGCTTTGGAGATGCTGCAGACGCGGGCGCCGTGAACAGCCCCCCGGGCGGGCGCGTGACACCGGGTCAGGCCTCCAAGCGGCTGCCGTTGACGGCCACCCGGCGGCCCTCACGGGTGTGCGGGAAGTAGTCCCAGACGGCGTGGTGTTGGACGCTGCGGTTGTCCCAGAGGACGAGGGTGCGCTCCTGCCAGCGGACCCGGCAGTGCAGCAACTGGGTGCGGGCTATGTGCGCGTACAGCATCTCCAGCAGGGCGTCGCTCTCGACGCGGGACAGCTGGGTGATGTGCGAGGTGTAGGGGGCGTTGACGAAGAGGAGTTTGCGGTCGGTCTCCGGGTGGCGGGCGACGACCGGCTGTTCGGTGCGGGGTACCTCGTACTCGGGCGGCGGGGTCTGTCCGGCGGCGGTCCAGGGCAGGGCTCCGTCGTGGACAGCGGTGAGGCTCTCGAGGAAGCCGCGCATCGCCGGTGAGAGGACTTCGTAGGCGAGGTGCATGTTGGCGAAGACGGTGTCGCCACCGCTGCCGCCCTCGGGGATGGTGGTGATGTACAGCAGCGAACCGAGGGAGGGTTCGGCGTCGGCGGTGCCGTCGGCGTGCCAGCCGTTGCCGGCCACGGCCTTGGACTCCTTGGTCGCCTTGATCTCCAGGATGTACGGGTCGGATCCCTCGGGCGCGAGGGCCACGGGGTGCAGTTCGCCGAAGACACCCGCGAACCGCTTGTGCTCCTCGGGAGTGATGTCCTGGTCGCGGAAGACGAGGACGTGGTGGGTCTGGAACGCGTGCTTGAGTTCCTTCTCCTGCTGGGGTGTCAGCTCCTTGGAGAGGTCGAGGCCGGTGACCTCGGCGCCCAGCAACGGGGTGATCGGGGCGACGGACAGGGTGTCGTAGGGCTCGGCGGGGCGGGTGGTGATCCGCTCGACGGCCTTGAGTGCGTAGTCCTCCATGAGGGACCTCCGGGGCATCGGTGGGGGCGGGGGTGAGAGGAGAAAGCGGGCAGCGGTGCCGCACGGTGACATCCTCAGGATCTTCCGGCGGGGTGGGGCAGGGCGGCAACGGCCGCTCGCGTGTGGGGTGGGGCCGCTGCGAGGGCGGCGGCGATCGCTTCCACGTGGGGTTGCGCGACGAGTTCGTAGTGGGTGGCGTCGACGTGGTGAAGGCGGAAGGGGCGTGGCAGATGCGCGTCCCACGCGTCGGGGGCGGCCGGTTCCGGGGCCAACACCCCTTCCTCTACGGGACGTTGGGCGAGCCATACCTCGGCGGGCGTCCGGCGCAGTCGCGGCAGCCGGTGTTCGGCCATGGCGGCGAGGTTGGTCCGGCAGCAGGCCGCGAGGCGTTCGGCGTAGGCACGCCCGGATGCCGACAGCTGTCCGCCACTGTCGCCGTTGCCGCTCAACTCGCGGGCGAACACGGCGTCCACCTGTTGCTCGTCGTACGCGGCGAGCCGTTGTCCGGCGCCGGGTGGCGGTGGATCGAGAAGGTGGACGGCGTCGACAGGTCGGCCGGCGGCCTCGGCAAGTGCCGCCATGGACAAGGCAGTCCAGGCACCGAACGACCAACCTGCCAGGCGCAGGCGGTAGTCGGGGGCCGGAAACGCGGCCCGGACGGCTTCCAGGTAGTGCGCGGCACGGTCGGCGATCGAGCGGGCGGGTTGCGCCGGGTCGCGTAGCTTCGGGTCGGCGATGAGGCAGACGGTCAACTCGTCGGGCAGGGCCGCCACAAGAGGCCGGTAGGCCTGGATGTCGCCGCCGACCGGATGGACCAGGCAGAGCACGGCCGGACCCGGTCCGCGCTGCCACACCTCGACGTCCACCGCGGCGGCGGACGCGCGGGTGCCGGTGTCGAGGTGGCCGAGGATCTCGGTCAGGCTCACCCGGTGGCTCAGCCGGGACAGGTCGATGTCGGTGCCGTAGCGGCGTTTCACCTCGTCGATGAGTTCCAGCAGGGTGAGCGAGTCGGCGCCGAGGTCGTACAGCGCGGCCTCCGGGTCGACGATGTCCACGCCGAGCAAGTCGACCAGGATCTCGTTGAGTTCGGTCGTGGGGTCGCCCTGTGCGGGTTGCCCGGAGGGCGCCGGCGCGTGTCGCGAGTCGGGGTCCGGCTCGTAGAAGTAGCAAGCCTCGGTCAAGGGCGTGGTGTTGACCATCAGGTGCGGCAACTGAAGGTGCAGGGCCCGTTCGAAGACGGCCGCGCCGTCCTCGGGGGTGAGCGCCACCTTGAGGTGTTCCTGGTGGCGGGTGTCGGTGGTCAGGGCGTGCTGTGCCATGCCGACGTCCCGCCAGGCGTCCCAGCCGATGCTCATCCGGACGGTGGTGGCGTCGTCGCCGGGCGGTGCGTGGTGGGCGTAGGCGTCGAGGCAGGCGTTGGCCGCCGCGTAGTCGAACTGTCCGACTCCCCCGAACCGCGCCGCCATTGACGAGCAGTAGGCCGCGTAGTCGGGGTCGTGCTCGGCGATGAGCCGTTCGACGAGCAGGGCGCCGCGCAGTTTCGCGGCCGTGGCGCGGCGAGCGGTGACGGGGTCGCGGCGGGCGAGGAGTCCTCCGGCGGCTGTACCGGCGGCGTGGACGATGCCGGCGAGGCCGTCGAGATGCGGGGCCAACCGGTCCGCGACCGTGGTCAGTTCGTCCGTTGCGAGGTCGGCCGGGACCAGCGTGACGCGGTCCTGGTACGGCCGTAGCTCGGGCGGGGTCCCGGGCCCTCGGGCGACGAGGACCACGTGGTTGCCGGGGTGCTCCAGGAGGCGGGCGGCCAGGGTGGTGCCGATGCCTCCGGTGCCGCCGAGCACCAGGTGGGTGCCGGGGGCGGCCGAACGGACGGCGGTCGGCGGGGAGTTGAGGACCGGGACCGGTTGGAGTGTGCGCTGCCACCAGAAGCCGTCGCGCAGGGCGGTCGCCGGTTCGGTGATCGTGTCGTCCAGGAGCAGGTCGGGCAGGTGGGCCGCCCAGTCGGCCGGGCGGGGTCCGGGCAGGTCGGTCCAGCGCAGGGTCACGCCCAGTTCCTGCCGGGGCACTTCGAGAGCGGCGGCGAGCAGGCCCGCCTCAGGAGTGCGGACGGGGCCGGTGACCGGCTGCGCCCCGTGGGAGAGCAGCCAGGCCCGTGGCCGTACGGCGTCCGGTACGTCGGCCAGGGCGCGGGCGAGCGCCGCGACGGTGTCGAGGCAGGCCAACTGGGCTGTCTCCAGGGCGTGTTCATCGAGGCTGCCGTCGAGAGCCAGCGGCAGTGCGTGCAGCCAGTCGACCCCGGGGCCGCCGGAACGGGTGACCCGCTCCAGCACAGCGGCGAGTTGCCCGGTGTCGGCGGGATCGGCCTCGTAGCGGTCCTCATCGAGACGGGCGAAGGTCTCCCCGGCGCACACGGTCACCACCCGGGCGTAGTGCCGCTCCAGGAACCGCCACGCCTCGCCGCCCGCGTCCGTGACCACCACGGCGGTGCGGTGCGGTTCGTGCGCGCCGGTGCGGGCGCGGCGCAACCGCGTCCACTGCGGCTGGTGCAGCCACTGGTCGGCGGGCAACCGCCGCGGTCCGGCCGGCGGAGCCGACACGGGCGTACGCGGGAAGTCGTACTCCGCCGTGTCGAAGGCGGGCGGCGGGAAGTCCCAGGGTGCGGACGCGGGTCCCTCGGGCCATACGAGGGTGTGCCCGGCCGTCCATGCCTCGGCGAGGGCATGGGGGTCCCGGTCGCGGGTCGGGCTGCCGGTCTGCGGGGGCGGCGCCGTGATGTCGGAGAGCGCTTCGAGCCATGCGACGGCGGAGCCGGCGTCCGGGCAGACCGCCGCCGCCCGGTGGCCGAGTGCGGGCCGTCCGGCCTGGAGGTGGCGCAGCACCTGCGGATAGGTGTCGGGCCGCGCCCTCAGGTAGCCGGCGATACGGCGTCCGTCCGCGCGTACGGCGGCCTCGGAGCTGCCGGACAGCACCAGGCACGGCACCAACTCGTGGGCGGTGTCCGCGACTTGTGCCGCATCCAGGTTTTCGAGGAGCAGGTGGGCGTTGGTCCCGCCGATCCCGAAGCTGCTGACGGCGGCGACTCGCGGCCCGTCCTGGGGCCAGGGTTCGGCCGCGACCGGTATGCGGAACGGGCCGTCGTCGATCTCGGGGTTGAGCCGGTCGAAGTCCGCCGTGGGCGGGACGATCCCGTGGTGCACGGCGAGCACGGCCCGCACCATGCCGACGACGCCCGCGGCGGCGCCCAGGTGTCCGATCTGGCTCTTCACCGAGGACAGCGCGACACGCGCGTCGTCCGCCAGTCCGTACGCCTGGCGCAGTGCGGCCGCCTCCACCGGGTCCCCGAGCCGGGTACCGGTGCCGTGTGCCTCCACATAGCCGAGGTCGGCGCCGCTACGGCCGCTGCGGTGCAGGGCGGTGCGGATCGCGGCGCGTTGCCCGGCCAGGGCGGGGGCGCTGTAACTGAGCTTGTCCGAGCCGTCGTTGTTGATGCCCGAGCCGGTGATGACGGCGTAGACGGTGTCCCCGTCGCGGCGGGCGGCGGCGAGGGGCTTGAGGACGACGACGCCGGTTCCGCTGGCTCCGACGGTGCCTGCGGCGTCCGCGCTGAAGGGGCGGCAGTGGCCGTCCGGGGAGAAGATGTGCTGCGGTCGGTAGGTGTAGCCGTCGGTCAGTTCGGTGTCGACGAGGACACCGCCGACGAGCATCACGTCCGCGTCGCCCTGCCGCAGCAGCCCGGCGGCGACATGCACGCCGACGAGGGAGCTGGAGCACGCCGACTGCACGGTGAAGGCGGGGCCGGTCAGGCCGAGGTGGTAGGCGGCCTTGGTGGCCAGGAAGTCCTTCTCGTGGTGCAACGCGAGCCGGAAGGCGTCGGGGAGTTCGGCCGACTCCGCCTCGCGCAGCATGCGTTGGAAGTAGGTGTTCTCCCCGCAGGCGGCGAGGAGTCCGACCCGCTGGGCCGTCGGATCTCCGATGCCGGCGTGGGCCAGTGCCTCGACGCAGTTCATCAGGAGGTGCCGCTGCTGGGGGTCCATCAGCCGGGCCTCGTGCGGGCTGATCGTGAAGCGTCCCGGGTCGAAGTCGAGCATCCCCGCCAACTGACTGCGGGCGCCGACCCGGCCGTCCGTCGTCGGGAAGTGCTCGATGCCCCGGCGGCCGGAGACCACCAGGTCCCAGAAGGCGGCCAGGTCAGGGGCACCAGGCAAGCGTACGGCCATCCCGATGACGGCGACGGGTTCATCGGCCCGCTCCTCCGGCAGCCGTGGGGCATCGAAGATGACGGCGGTCTCGACGGCGCCCTCCGTTGTGCGTCCCTCCACAAGGCGGGCCAGCGCGCGAAGGCTGACGTGCTCGAACAACTCCGGGACGGTGAAGGCTAGTTCGTCCTCGCCCGCGCAGCGAAGCTGGAAGCGCATCAGGTCCAGGCTGGTGGCACCGGCGTCGAAGAACCGCTGTTCCACGCCGATGGCCTTGCCGGTCACCGTCTCGAACAGCGCGGCCAGCCGTCCTTCCAGCGGTGAGACGGCCGGGGCGGTCACGTCGACGGAGCGCAAGTCGCGCCCCGGGGCGGTGTACGCCGCCCGGCGGTCCAGCTTCCCGCTCGGCGTGCGCGGCAGCTCCGTCAGGCGCCGGAAACGGCTGATGCGCACGTAGGACGGCAGCAGCCCGGCCAGATGGTCCGCGAGTTCGGCCGGATCGGGGTCGCCGCCCCGGCACTGCAGACAGGCCACCAGCCGCCCGCCCTCCACCACCGCGACCGCGTGGGTCACACCGCGATACTGCAGCAACGCGGCCTCGACCTGCCCCAACTCCAGCCGGAACCCGCCGAGTTTGACCTGGCTGTCGTCGCGGCCCGCGTAGTGCAGCAGACCCTGCGCGTCGAACCGGGCCAGGTCGCCGGTGCGGTAGAAGGTCCCGAGGTCCGGGTCGTCGGTGAAGCGGTCGCGGTTCGGCGTGTCGTCACCGTTGCCGACGCCGACGTAGCAGCGGTTGGCCATGACACCGCCGATCAGCAACTCGCCGGTGACGCCGGGCGGGACGGGGAGACCGCCCTCGTCGACGACCCGCAGGACGGCGTTCGCCACCGGGTGCCCGATCGCGGGGCGCAGTGGCCAGGCTGCGGGGTCGCCGTCGAGGCGGAGGCCGCTGACGACATGGGTCTCGGTGGGGCCGTAGTGGTTGAACAGCCGGGCGTCCGGAAGGCCGGCGAACCAGCGGCGGATCGCGTCGGTGCACACCAACTGCTCTCCGGCGGTGACGACTTCGCGCAGCCGGGACGGGAACTGCCCGGTGCGCACGCCGTGTTCGGCGAGGAGTTGCAGGGCGACGTACGGCAGGAAGATCCGCTCCGCTCCCCCGGTCTCCAACTCCCGCAGCAGGAACGGAACATCGTGCCGCCAGCCGGGTTCCACCAGGCGCAGCAGGCCACCGGAGCACAGGGTCGTGAAGATCTCCTGGAAGGAGACGTCGAAGGACAGCATGGAGAACTGCTGGGTGACGGCCGGCCCGCTGAGGCCGCCGTCGGTGCGCTGCCAGGTCAGCAGATTGCACAGGGTCCGGTCGGGGACCTGGACTCCTTTGGGGGTGCCGGTGGAGCCGGACGTGAACAGGGTGTAGAGCGGGCGCAGCCCCTGGTGCGTGGGCAGTTGGGGTACTGCGGTGGGGCTGTCGGCGAGGGTGAGGATGTGCCGGGGCAGGGACGGTGGCGCGATCGCGTCGAGGACGTGTTCGCCCTCGGGTGTCACGAGTACGCACAACGGGTCGGCCTGGTCCAGCACATGCCTCAGCAGGGGCGGTGGATAGGCGGGGTCGAGCGGTACGACGGTGAGGTTGAGTCGGGCCGCCGCCAGGAGCGCCACGACATGCTCGACGGAGGGCTGGAGGTAGAGCGCCACGGCCGCCGGGGCTGGCGGATCGGCCGGGAGGCGGGTGCCGAGTGCGGTCGCCAATTCGGCTGCCTGTGCGTCGAGTTCGGCGTAGGTGAGGGTGGTCCCGCCGGTGGTGACGGCCGGGGCGTGCGGGGTGTGGGCCGCCTGTCGGGCGAACCCGTCTGCGACGGTGGTGAAGTCCGGTGCGCGCGTGGGGCCTTGGCCGTGGTCGGGCAGGGTACGGCGGTAGTCGGCGACCAGTTCGTGCAGGGTGATGGCGGCGTCCGTGTCGCCGGTCAGGTGGTCGAGGGTCTGCCGGAAGAGGCGGGCCGCGGCCTGGGCGCGTTCGGCGCCGATGTCGTCGCGGTACTCCCACAGGCAGTCGAACCCGGCCGCGTGCTCCACGACCGACAGCGTGAGGGCGCACTTGGCACCCAGCGGCTCGGGGCACAGTGGCCGCACCTCGCAGCCGTCGAGGCGCAGTGCCGAGAAGTCGGTGTTCTCCAGGACGAACAGGTAGTCGAACAAGGGAGTTCGTTCGCGGAGGGCGGGGTCCGCGAGGACGTCGGCGAGGGCGACCTCCTGGTCCTGGAGCACGGCGCGAACGGCGTCGGAGTGGGCCGAGAGCTGAGCGTCCAGTGAGCGGTGCGGCTCCAACGGCAGGTCCAGGAGCACGGTGTTGGCGAACATGCCGACCGTGTCCGCGAATTCGGGGCGGGGCCGGTTCACCACCGGCGTGGCGACCAGCGGACGCCCCTGCCCGGTCACGCCGTACAGGCTCGCGGCGAACGCGGACACCAGCAACTGGAAGCGCGTCAGGCCGAGTTGTGCGGCACGGCGGTCCAGCGCGCTGCGGCGGACCAGGTCGAGCGAGGTACGCAACAGGCGGGCTCGTGGCGCGTCGGGGGCCGGTAGCGCGGGTGACGGTTCGCCGTCACGGCCGTAGTGGGAGCGCAGCCGGGCACGGCGGTCCTCGTAGGCGGTGCTGGTGTGCCAACCGCGTTGCCAGCGGGCGAAGTCCAGGGGGGTGAGGGAGGAGTGCGGCTGAGCGCTCCGGGCGGCGCAGGCCTCGGTCAGATCGCGGAGGAGGAGGTTGAGGGACCAGCCGTCCACTGCGACGTGGTGCAGGTGCAGCAGGAGCAGTCCGCCGTCGGCCTGTGTCACCCAGGCCGTCCGCAGCATCCGCGCGTCGCCGAGGTCGAAGCGGTGGTCGAAGAACCGGTCGGCGGTGGTCTGCCACTCCTCCCCGGGACGGCCTTCGAGGCGCTGCCACGGGTCGTACGGATCACCGGCCTGCTGGAGCAGTCCGTCGGGGGTGGGGACCAGCCGGGTACGCAGGGCGACATGCCGTTCCACCATCGCGCGCACCGCGCTGTGCAGGGCCGCCGTGTCGACGCGCCCCCGGACGCGGAAGGCCAACGGCACGTCGTAGGAACGGTTTTCGGGCTCGCGCTGGTGCAGGAGCCAGAGGCGTTCCTGCTCGCTGGTGGCCGGCGCCGTCGGCTCCACGGAGGGGGCGGGCACGGGTGGGTGTTCTCCGGTGGTCGCATCCGGGGCGTGTACGGCGTCGGCGAGAGCCGCGAAGTCGGACCGCAGGACGAGGTCGTGCGGCAGGTCGACGGCGAAACGGTTGAGGATCTCGAAGCGGAAGCGCAGCGCCTTCAGCGAGTCACCGCCGCTCGCGGCCCAACGGTCGCCTGGGCGGAGGCCGTTGACGGCGAGGATGTCCTCGGCGACCTCCAGCACCCGCCTTTGCGCGGCGCTGACGGAAACGTCACCCTCCTGCGTACCGCGCCACGGGGTCCCGGCATCGCGCAGCAAGGCAGCCTGGTCGACCTTGCCGTTGGCGTTTCGCGGCAACTCGGCGACGAGGTAGGTGTGGTGGGGGCGCATGTACGAGGGCAGGGCGGCGGCGAGGTGACGGTCGTAGGCGTCGTAGGCGAGGTCGTCGCCCAGGACGAGGAAGGCGAGCAGTTCGCTGCGGTCCGCCGCGTCGCGGCGAGTGCAAATGTAGGCCTGGCGGACGGCGGGTTGGGCCAGGATCTGCCGCTCCACCTCTCCCGGTTCGATGCGGAAGCCGCGTACCTTGACCTGACGGTCGGCCCGGCCGACGTAGGTGATCCGGCCTTCGGTGTCCTGGCGTACGAGGTCGCCGGTGCGGTACCAGCGGCGTCCGCCGCCGTTCTCGTGCGGCAGCCGTACGAAGCCGCGCTCCGTCTGTTCCGGGAGGTTGCGGTAGCCGAGGGCCAACGCCGGGCCGGACAGCAGTAGTTCGGCCACTTCGCCCGGCTCGGCGATGCGGTCGTCCTCGGTGCGGAGCAGTACGGCGGTGCCGGGGAGCGGGGTGCCGATCGGGATGGTGTCGCCGGCGAAGTCGCGCGGGATGGGGCCGCAGAGAGCGAAGGTCGTCGCCTCCGTCGGCCCGTACACGTTGTGCAGGACGGTGCGGGACGCGGAGTTGGTGTCGTACCAGCGGCGCACGATGCGTGCATTGAGCTGTTCACCGCCGACGAGTATCTGTCCGATGCCGGCGAAGCAGTCCGGTACCTGCTCGACGACCGCGTTGAACAAGGCCGTTGTGATGAACAGGATGTCGACGCGGCCCTCGCTCAGCACCCTGGCGAACCGGGGTGCGCTGCGCACCTGTTCGTCGTCGAGCACGACGCAGACGCCGCCGGTCAGGAGCGGGACCCACACCTCGAAACTCAGCGCGTCGAAGGCGGGGTTGGCCAGGCTGGCGAAGCGGGCGCCGGGCCGTAGGTCGAGGTAGCCGGGGCGGGCCAGGCGCAGCACTCCGTCGTCGGTGACCTCGACGCCCTTGGGGTTCCCCGTGCTGCCGGAGGTGTAGAAGACGAAGCCCGTGGCGGTGTCGCCGGTCTCCCCAGGGGGCACGGCAGGCGAGACGGGACCGTCGTCGGTCAGGAGCAGGTGGGCGTCCAACCCGGCGATGTGCTCAGGCAGTTGGGGCGCATGCCCGCTGTCGTGGACTACGGCGACGGCGCCCGAGTCGTCCAGGATGTGCCGCCGGCGGTCGGGTGGGCTGAGCCGGTCGAGGGGGACGACGGTGGCTCCGGCGCGGCGGATGCCGAGCATGACGCAGACGAGTTGCCAGGAGCGGGGCAGGTGTACGGCGACCGCGTGGCCGGGGCGGACTCCGGCCGCGTGCAGTCGCGTTGCCACTCGGCCGCTGGCTCGTTCGAGTTCCGCGTAGTCGAGGACCCGGTCGCCGTCCTCGACGGCGACGGCGGTGGGGGTACGGCGAGCCTGGCCCAGTACGGCCTCGGCGAGGGAGACGGACCTCGTAGGGACCGGGGAGACTCTGCGGGCATGGCGGAGGTCCATCACGCCTCCCGTATCGGCAGAGCCAACTGGGCGCCGTGGTGGTCGAGTTCGGCGGCGAGCAGGGTGCCGACCTGAGCTGCTCCGACGCCCTCCAGGATCTCCCAGTGGTCGCACTCCATCGGCTCGACGCGGTAGTCGCCCTCGGCGCGGCGCCGCCAGAAGTCGCGGACCTCGGCGTGGAAGGGGGTGTCGTCGCCGTCCGGTACGGCCTGGGCGAGGACGGTGCGTGCCGGGGAGGCCGCCGGGAGGTGTTCGCGGGCGGTGAGCCGGTTGTGGTTGTAGAGGTGGAAGTAGCGGTCGACCTGGGCGTCGTCGATGCCGGGGTACATCCCGTTGAACCTCACGAGTTTGTCGCGGAACTCGGCCGCGTCGACGGCGCCGATCTCCGCGCGTGCGGAGGCGTCGTCGGTGGCCTGGGTGTCCAGGAGGACGACGCTGACGGCCCGGTGTCCGGCGCGGGCCAGGAGGCGTCCCATCTCGTGGGCGACGAGGCCGCCGTAGGACAGGCCGGTCAGGACCAGGGGGGATGCGCCGTCGGGTCGGATCAGTCGGAGGTACTCCTCGGCCATGGCCTCCACGCTCGGCAGGAGGTCCTCGTCGGGGTTCACTCCCGGGGACTGGATGCCGTACAGGCCGACGCTCTCGGGGAGGAGCGTGGCGAGGGGGAGGTAGCAGAACGCGGTGCCGCCTGCGGGGTGGACACAGACGACGCGCGGGCCGGTGCCGGGGCGGAACTCGATGAGGCTGCCGGGGGCGTCGGCGGTGCGGTCCTCGCGCAGCAGCTCGGCCAGTGACTCGATGGTGGGTCGGGTCATCACCTCGCCGACCGGCAGACGGCGGCCGAACGTCTCGGTGACGGCGTGGGCCATCTTGATGGCGGAGAGCGAAGTGCCGCCGATGTCGAAGAAGTTGTCGCTGACGCCTATGTCGGGGTGGAGCAGGATGCGCTGCCATATGCGGTACAGGCCGTGTTCGATGTGGTCGCGCGGGCTGGCCGTATTGACCTGGGTGGAGGTCGACTCCTGGGCCAGGCGCAGGAGTTGGGGCCGGTCGAGTTTGCCGCTGCGGTTGAGCGGCAGGGTGTCGAGGTCGAGGAAGACGGCGGGGATCATGTAGTCGGGCAGTCGGCGGGCGAGGGCGGTGCGCCAGTCGTGGGTGGTGCGGGCCGGTGCGGTGCCCCGGCCGACGCCGGCGAGCAGGCGGGGCTGGCCGCTCGCGTCGTGGTCGACGAGGACGGCGGCTTCGCGGACGCCGGGCAGGGCCATGAGCGCGGCCTCCACCTCGGCGGGTTCGATCCGGAATCCGCGGAGTTTGACCTGGTCGTCGGCGCGGCCCATGTAGTGCGCCTGGCCGTCGGGCAGGCGCCGGGCGAGGTCTCCGGTGCGGTAGATCCGTTCGCCGGGCACGAACGGGTCGGGCAGGAAGCGTTCCTTGGTGAGGTCGGGGCGGCCGAGATAGCCGCGGGCCAGCGAGGCTCCACCGAGGTACACCTCCCCCACCACGCCGGGCGGGACGGGTTCCATGCGGCTGTCGAGGATGTACATACGCGTGCCGGGCAGCGGGCGGCCGATGGGGCAGGGCCGGTCCAGCGGGCGGGGGTCGTAGTAGGCGGTGCTGTAGAGGGTCGCTTCGGTGGGGCCGTAGCCGAAGCAGATCCGCAGGCCGGGGAGGTGCTGTGTCATGCGGTACAGGGCGGCTTCGGTGAGCGATTCAACTCCCGTGAGCAGTGTGCGCAGTTGGAGCCCGTGCAGTCGTACGGCGGGGTCCTCGTCGATCCACTTGACGTACGCGGGCGGTAAGAAGGCCTGGGTCACGGCGTGTTCGCGCATCCATGCCAGCAGGGCCTCGGGGTCGC
Source organism: Streptomyces sp. NBC_00986 (assembly GCF_045162565.1). Taxonomy (NCBI): domain Bacteria; kingdom Bacillati; phylum Actinomycetota; class Actinomycetes; order Kitasatosporales; family Streptomycetaceae; genus Streptomyces; species Streptomyces sp. NBC_00986. Next base: position 11,280,869 of record NZ_CP108733.1, on the reverse strand, counting down.
CGCGCAACTCCTCGGGGACGATGTGCAGTTCGCCGCCGGTGGTGAGGGGCAGCAGCAGTTCGTGGATCGAGGCGTCGAAGCCGATGCTGGACCAGGCGGAGCCGACCTCGCCGGGAGCGGTACCCATGCGGGCGTGCCAGGTGGCGAAGAGGTTGAGGACGCTGTGGTGCTCCACCGCGACGCCCTTGGGCCGTCCCGTGGACCCGGACGTGAAGATCACGTAGGCGAGTCGGTCCGGTGTGGGCGCGATGCCCGCGGGCGGTTCGTGACGGGTTGCTCCCTCGGCTTCCACAGCCGCCAAGTCGAGCCATTCCGGGGCGCGTTCCGCGCTGTCGTGGTCGCTCAGCACGAGGGGGCAGGCCGCGTCCTCGACCATGTTCGCGAGGCGTTCGGCGGGCTGGCCCGGGTCGAGCGGGAGGTAGGCGGCGCCCGCCTTGAGGATGCCCAGGATGCCGACGGCCAGGTCGCGGGACCGCTTCGCGTGGAGGCCGACGACGTCGCCGGGGCGGACGGACCGGGCGACGAGGGCGTGCGCGAGGTGGTTGGCGCGGCGGTCGAGGGCCGCGTAGTCCAGTGAGTTGTCGCGGTCGACGACGGCGGTGCGGGTCGGGCGCTCGCGGACCTGGGTCTCGAAGAGTTCGACGAGTCCGGAGGCCGCGTGCGGAGCGGCCCCGGAGGTCTCCGGCCGCGTGGCGTCGCCGTCGAGCAGTTCGCGTCGACGTTCCTGAGGTGCCATCAACTCCAGGGCGCGGACGTCCCGTTCGGGGTGGCGGGCCATGTCGGTGAGCAGGTTCCGCAGATGGCCGGCCCAGCGTTCGGCGGTGGTGTGGTCGAGGAGGGCCGTCGCGTAGTCCAGGTACCCGGTGATGCGGCCGTCGGACTCGGTCGCCGAGACGGCGAGGTCGAACTTGGCCGGGGCGTGGGTGATCGGCAGCGGCTGGGCGTCGACTCCGGGTAGGTGCAGCAGGTCCCGCCGTTCGGGCACCCAGGCCAGCATGGTCTGGAACAGCGGGGTGCGGGAGGCGCTGCGCGGCGGGTTGACCAGCTCGACGATCCGCTCGAACGGCAGGTCCTGGTGAGCGAGTGCCTCGCGTACGGCGGCGCGGGTGCGGGCGAGGGCCTCGGACACGGTGAGGGAGCCGGACAGATCGATGCGCAACGGGAGGGAGTTGACGAGGAAGCCGATGAGACCGGCGACGCCCGGGCCGCGTCGGTTGGCGAAGGGGCTGCCGACAACGATGTCCTCCTGCCCGGAGAGACGCGACAGGAGAATCGCCCAGCCGGCCAGCACGGCCACGAAGGGGGTGGCCCCGTGCTGTCTCGCGAGGCTGCGGAGCCCGGCGGTGACCTCGGCGTCGAGGCTGAACTCGGCCCGGCCGCCGTCGTATTGCTGTTCCGTCGGCCGTGGACGGTCGGTGGGCAGGTCCAGGACGGGCGGCGCGCCGTGCAGCGCGCGGCGCCAGTGGTCCTCCTGGGCGGCGAGCCCGCCGTCGAGGACGGCTTGTTCCCTGGTCCGCAGGTGGTCGGCGAACTGCACCGCGAGCGGGGGCAGCGGGTTCGGGGCTCCCGCTGCGAACGCCTCGTAGAGCCGGCCGAGTTCGTCCATCATGACGTTCATCGAGACGCCGTCGTAGATGCTGTGATGGAACGTCAGCAGGAGTACGTGGCGGTCCGGTCCGAGGGCGAGGAGGCGTCCGCGCCCGAGGGGGCCGGTGTCGAGGTCGAACGGCCTCTGTTCCTCCTCGAGTTGGCGGGCGGCGACGCGTGCCTCGGAGTCATCGGCCGCGGCGAGATCCTCGAAGGTCAGGGCGAATCCCCCACCGGGTGGGTCGATGTGCTGGCGCACGTCCCCTTCGGTGGCCACCAGCCTGGTCCGCAGGGTCTCATGACGGACGGTCAGCTCGTCGAAGGCCCGGGACAGCAGGTCGACGTCGAGCGGGCCGGTCAGGGAGAAGGCGATCGTCTCGTTGTACGCGGCGTTCGCGCCCGGGAGTTGGGCCAGGAACCACAGTCGCCGCTGGGCGAAGGAGGCCGGTCGGACGCGGGGCGCCGACTCGGCGTCGCCGGTGGCTGCTCCAGAGGACGCGCCTGGAGTGGGAACAGGGTGGGGGGTGTTGTGCACCGGCGATACCTGGCCTTCCCATCGGTGTGGGGCGGGGTGACATCAGGAGTGACGAGCCGGGATCACCGGACTGCCGTCGGTCCTGGCTCGGCGCGCTCGCCGTCGAGCGGGCGTCGTGGTGGGGGCGGGGCCGACGGCCGGGATGCGTGGGGCGAGTCCACGCGGCGAAGAGTCCTATAGCGGCCGGGCGATTCGATAAATTCGATTCCCGAAATTACTGGCCAATTACCTGGTCACATTGTTTTCCTGCGCACCCGGATTCCCTTCCGGAACTCCGTGACACAGCCGTAATCATCAATCACAGGCTCAGGACATGTCAATACTCGACATTCCGCAACACCGCACAGAACACCCACATCGAAAAAGAGTCCCGCGAAACTCGCATATCGGAAGAAAGGTTCCACAACGTCACGCATTTTCCCTCGGAGTGCGGCGAAACGCTGTTACGGGCAAAGAGGACCTCATATTCCGGCGTACCTCACGGACTCGGCCGCTCTTCCTCCTGCGGTACGGCGTATCCAGGCACAGAAGGCCAGCGCACAGTGAGTACCACGGACTCGTCCTCCGCGGCCCAGGAGTGATCCACCCCCTGGCCCCATACGACATAGTCGCCCTGTTCTTCCAACAGCACGCTTCGACCGGGGAACTCCATACGGAAGCGACCTGAGATCAGGACCAGGACAGCTGCGCGCACTTCGCCCTTCACCCACTGCACTCGCTGTTCGCCACGCGGGTGAACGCCCCATTTGACCTCCACAGCGTCGCTGTGGAGAGGGCTGCCTTCCTCCTTGAAGTGCCCGAGCAGCCATCCCCGGTCCAGTGCCGCGTCTTTGCCCGCATTACCCACGTACACGCCGTCTTCCATGCACCGGAACGCTAGCAGCCGACCACCGCGGCAGTGACAGGGTGCGTCCCGGGCCGGCGGGCCGTGCCTGCCCCGCTCACCGGATGGCGTCGAGGAGCAGGTTCGCGGCCACCGCCGCTCCGTCGGTGCGGATCCTGCTGCCCACAGCCTTGGCCCGAGCCCGTGTCTCAGGTGCCAGGGCCGTCTTGAACGCGACGCTCAAGGACTCGGTCGTCGGAGCCGGAGTGTCAAGTGCCGCACCGAGATCCAGGTCCGCCACCTGACCGGCCCAGTAGGGGTTGTCCGCCAACTGAAGCGGCACCACCACTTGCGGCACTCCCGCCCGGGCGGCCGTCAGCGTCGTCCCCGCACCCCCGTGATGGACCACCGCGGCCACCCTCCCGAACAGACTCTGATGGCTGACCTCGCCGATGGCGAGGCAGTCGTCCCTGTCGTCGCCCAGGTCCAGGTCCGCCCAACCGCGGGAGACGAGTACGCGATGATCCTGTGCGCGGATCACCCCGACGGCCCTGCGGGCGATGTCCGGGGACGGGCGGATGCTGCCGAAACCCACGTAGACCGGCGGCGCGCCCGCGCCCAGGAACGTCAACAGCTCGGCCGGCAGGGGGCGTTCGTCCGGCAGCGTCCACGCACCCGTCTGGATCACGTCGAGGCCCGGGGTCTTCCGCCACGGTCCCAGGACCGGGTCCGCCGCCAGCCACGGCCGGCCGGTGAAGACGTGATCACGGACGTTGTCCACCGGCGGCAGACCGAGTGCTGCCCGGTGGCCGTTGAGCGGCTCGGCGAACTGCGCGTTCACACTGCGGGCGTCCAGCTCCCACAGCGTCAGATTGTCGTCCGCCTCCGGCTCCGGCCAGCCCGGCCGCGGGGGCGGCGCGTGGTACGGCGACGGCAGGTTGACCGCCGAATAGCTGGTGTACACGTAGCGGACGCCCGCGGCCTCGGCCACGGACCGCGCGGCGATCTGCGCCAGGCCCGCCGCCACCAGCGCGTCACACCCGTCGAGCGCCGCGGGGAAGATCTCGAACTGTGCGTCGAGCATCTCGGTCCGGTACCGGGACAGATCCGCCGCCGACGGCAGCGTCGTCCCGCTCATCAACGCCCGCACGGGTGGCCCGACCGGCACCAGTTGCACCCCGAGACCTGCCAGCCGCTGCGCGAACTCCTCGTCGGGCGGGGCGCACATCCGCACCTCCACGCCGAGCTCCCGCAGCCGCACCGCGAGTGCCACCAGCGGTTCGACATCGCCCCGCGTCCCGTACGTGGACAACAGCACCCGCATTCCGCGACCTCTTTCGCTCGGTCTTCCCGTACGTCTCGGCCCGTGCCCGCCCGGGTCTCGAGCGGTTCTCGTCGACGGCGCGGGGTCGGCGGCAGCGGGTGCGCGGCAGCAGTGTACGTCGCGTGATCGTGAACGCGGCAGTAGTCCTCGAACACCGGGTTACCGGTATCCGAGCGCGCCTCGCCGTCGCCCGGGTGGACACGCAAGTCGGCGCTGCCGTACCGGACTTGGAAGCGTTCGCCCCTGGCCGAGTGCCGGTTCCGGAGTGCCGTACGGTGACCGATGGCCGGTCTCGTCCCCCTCGTGGGCCAACTCGGCTGTTTCGACGCCGACTTCTTCCTTCACCGGCAGCGGCGAATACCCACCGGGCACCTTGGGGACAATCTCGTCGATCAACGCCCCCGGCCCGTACCCGGCGAAGTGCGCAAGGTTCCCGATCGTCGACACAATCTGAGAGCCACTCAATGCATAGTTCGTCCGTGCCCGTTCCTGACGTTTCGATCATCTTGCCCTGCGCCGGATTCGCGACGCGCTTCGGGGCGCCCTACTCGAAGGAGCTGCACTGTCTGGCTCCCGGGGTCACCGTGCTGGACCGCAGCCTGGAGACCGTCGTCGAGCTGGCCAAGAGCGGACTCAACGTGCGCCTGGTCGTCGTGTTCGGGGCACACAAGCTGGACACAGTGAGCTATCTCGCGCGGTACGCCGACACCTTTCAGATGGTCTTCGTCTACCAGGACCATTCGCTCGAACCAGATCTCGACGGCGCGATCCGGTCCGCCCTGCCGATGACGCAGGGGCCGGTGGCCCTTGTCCTGCCCGACATCGTTGTCTCCGGCGCTGGGAGTGCCGGCAGTCTCCTGGCCGCACTGCGACAGACAGAGGTCGCGGGCTGGAGCGTTGTGGCCGCCGAGGAGCGGGACCCCGACATCCTCCGGCAGATGGGCGCGCTGGCCGTGGTCGAGGGGGACGGCATCGCTACGGTCCGGGAGGCCACCGACAAGCCATCGGACCCGTCGGGCTTCAACGCGTTCTGGGGCATGGTGGCAGTCGCCGAGGAGGAGGCACACCGGTTGCCCGACGTGGCGAGCAAAGGGGCGGACAGCCCACTGGCCGGTGCGGTCGCGCTCATCGTGGAGCGAATCGTCAACTACAACACCACCATGGGCTGACTCCCGGGGCACCGGCGAAGCCGTGCGCGGGCGGCTCTGCCGTTCTCACCGGACGGCGCCCGCGTGGCCGCGGAAGCGATCCGTGCTCAGGACCGGCGCGGGCGGTTCTCCCAGCGGTGGACCGACTTGGGCTCGATCAACCGAGGGACGACCATTTCATCGTGGGCGAGGTGAATCGGGAGGCGCTGTTCGGTCGGGTGGCGGCTGTCGTGCGTCACGACGGCGCGGGCACCGCGACAACCGCCGTTGGCCGACCCGCACCAGATGGCGGACCAGCTGTACGGGGCCGACCGGGCGGCCGAGTCAGGCATCGGTGATGCAGACGGGTGCCCGCCTCCGACCTTCGCGTCCTTGTCGGCCGCGCACGCAACAGCCCCGGCCCCCGAAACCCGCGCATCAGCCAGGTCGGCGGCGGCCGCAATCGGCACCGAGACGCCCGCGCGGAGCAATCACACCCTCGGCCGGACCAGCCTGACCAACCCCTCCACCGCGCTCGGTCATCACCAGGGTTCTTCGCCACGGCCACAGCGATTCGTCACGCCTTGGGGTCGTCCCGGCCCTCCGCCCGGATGAGCCGCTCGTCCGGAATCACCGCGACCCCGAGAATCTCGATCATCGCCTCCGGCTGCCACAACGCGGTCGTGCCGATCCCCGCCATCGCCGGATAGACCGGCCCCGCGAGCTCGCGCCAGGCCTTCCCGATCTCCTTGCCGTGCGCCTGATAGTCGGGGATGTCGGTGAGGTAGATCGTCAGGCTCACCAGGTCCTCGGGGATACCGCCGGCCGCCCGCAGCGTGGTGAGCACGTTGCCGAACGCCTGCCGGAACTGCTCGACGATGCCCCCGGGGACGATCCGCATGTCCGCGTCCAGGGCCGTCTGTCCGCCCAGGTGGAGCGTGTTGCCGCTCAGGGTGCCGTGCGAGTAGCCGCTCGGTGCGGGGAGCGAGGGCGGGTTCACCGGGATCGGAGTCATTGCTGGGTGCTCCTCGAATGGATCGAACGGACCGGACCGGACGGGCTGACTCAAGCAGCGTAGCCCATCTATTGACTGTTTTCGACGGTCGTGAAAATCTCGCTATAACGCAGTCCGGTCATCGACCGCTGTCCGGCCGCCGCCCCACCCCGAGGGAGTACGCCCATGAAGCTCGCCACCGTGGCCCACAGAGGCCGCACCACGGCCGCCGTCCTCGACGGCGACCGCTGGCGGGAGCTGCCGGCCGACGACCTCTCCGCGCTCCTGGCGACCACGGCGACCGACCGCGTCGAGGGTCTCGCCGGGGCCGAACTGCCCGGCGCCACACCCGTGTTGCCGCTGCCCTCACCCCGCAAGGTCGTCTGCTGCGGCCTCAACTACGGCGACCACATCACCGAGATGGGCCGCGAGCTGCCCGCCCACCCCACGCTCTTCGCCAAGTACGCCGACACGCTCACCGGACCCGAGGCCGACCTGGTCCTGCCGTCCGGGCTCGACGTGGACTGGGAGGCGGAGCTGGCGGTCGTGGTCGAGGCCGAACTCAGGAGCGCGGACCGTGACACGGCCGGGCGGGCGATCGCCGGATACACGGTCGCCAACGACATCAGCGTGCGGGACTGGCAGAAGCGCACGCTGCAGTGGTTCCAGGGCAAGGCGTGGGACCGCACGACCCCGCTGGGACCGGTGGTCGTCACGCCCGACGAGCTCGACCCGGTCGCGGGCGTCGAGGTGGTCTGCCGGGTCAACGGCGTCGAGCGGCAGCGCGGAAACACGAGCACGCTGGTGTTCGACGCCGCCGATCTGCTCGCCTACATCTCCACCTTCACAGTCCTGCGCCCCGGCGACATCGTGCTCACCGGTACCCCTGGTGGCGTGGGGTCAGGCATGAACCCGCCGGTCTTCCTCGCCGACGGCGATCTCGTCGAGACCGAGATCCCCGGTATCGGCACCCTGCGCAACCGCTTCCGCCTCACCGACTTCCGCGTCACCGACTCCAGGAGCTGATCATGGAACCCGATTTCTCCAAGTACGTCCTAGAGGGCGACAACTCGTTGTACGCCAACGAGTCCGGCCTGGTCGTACCGGTCGTGACGCGCGGTGGTCTGGAGGTCGGCGCGACCGGCCAGTCCGCCGGGGCGACCCGGATCTCGGGCGTCTCCGTGCAGCACACGCCGGCCACGAAGCTGTGGTTCGGGAAGGTGAGCAACGAGTCGGGTTATCGCTCGGTGCCGCACCACCACGGCGAGGCCGAGACCGGCGGCTACGTCCTCTCCGGCCGGGCCCGGATCTACTTCGGTGAACGCTTCGAGGACTACCTCGACCTCGCCGAGGGCGACTGGGTCTTCGTCCCGCCGTTCATGCCGCACGTCGAGTGCAACCTCGACCGCAACAACCCGCTGACCTGGATGACGACCCGCACCCCGGAGAACATCGTGGTCAACCTGGCCGAGGTGGCCGACGCCGACCTGCGCGACTGGCTGGACCGGCCGTGAACGACACCCAAAGCACCAACGCCGACTCCCGCGCCACCGGCGCCGACCTCCGCTCCGTCCCGACCTCGGCCGCCTTCACCGCCGCGATCGCCCTCACCCCCGTCGAGCCCGAGCACTTCGACCTCGCCTTCACCGCGACCACCCAGCCCTGCCCCTGGCCGAAGGCCTACGGCGGTGACATGGTCGCGCAGGCCACGGCCGCCGCGATGCGCTCGGTCGAGGGCAAGACGCTGCACTCGATGCACTCCTACTTCCTGCGGCCGGTCGACATCGGCGCCGAAGTCCGTTACGAGGTCGAGCTGTTGCGCGACGGGCGCGGCTACGCCACCCGCCAGGTCCGCGGTTTCCAGAACGGCAAACCCGTCTACACCTGCCTCGCCAACTTCGCCGCGGGCGAGCCGGGCGCCGGCTTCGCCGCCGAGCCCCCTGCCGGCGTACCGGATCCCACCGAACTGCCCAGCTCCGCCTCGTACTTGCGCAACACCGCCGCACCCCGGGGCACGATGACCGACACCTCCGAGGAGTACTGGAGCGGCGGCCGCAGCTTCGACATGCGGCACGTGCCCGGCCCTGTCTACCTCACGGTCGAGGGCGAGCGCGTACCCCAACAGGCCGTGTGGGTACGGCCGTTCGACACCCTGCGTCCCGTCGACGGCCTCACCGACGAGCAGCGCGACCTCGCCGCGCTCGCCTATGTCTGCGACTACACGATCCTCGAGCCCGTCCTGCGCGTGCTGGACCTGCCGTGGGCACTCCCCGGACTCATCACCGCGAGCCTCGACCACGCGATGTGGTTCCACCGGCCCGCCCCCATGGACGGCTGGCTCCTCTACGCCCAGGAAGCCGTCGCGGCCGACGCCGGTCGCGGCCTCGCCGTCGGCCGCTTCTTCACTCCTACCGGTACCCACCTGGCCACCGTCGTCCAGGAAGGCCTGATCCGCAGCTCTTGATTCCCACGCAGCTCCTGATCCCTGCACGGCCCGCCCCCGGCCTGCGGAAAGGACCCTCCCGATGGACCAGTTGGACCAGATGGGCCTCTCACCCTCCGCCTATCCGGACACGTTCGCCCGCGACCATCTCCCGCCGCGCGCCCAGTGGCCGGTCCTGGAGTTCACCACCGACGAACTCCGCTACCCCGAACGCCTCAACGCCGGCGCCGAGTTGATCGACGTCCCCACCGCCCGCTTCGGCCCCGACCGCCCGGCCCTATGCACACCGGAGGGCGAGGTGTGGACCTACGGCGAGCTCCTGCACCGCGCCAACCAGATCGCCCGTGTCCTCACCGAGGACCTCGACTTGATCCCCGGCAACCGGGTGCTCCTGCGCTCCCCCAACAACCCCTGGACCGTGGCGTGCTGGCTCGGCACCCTCAAGGCCGGCGGCATCGTCGTCACCACCATGGCGGCCCTGCGCGCCCGCGAACTCACCCCGGTCGTCGAGAAGACCCGCCCGGCCGTCGCCCTGGTCGACCACCGCTTCACGGCGGACATCGAGACCGTACGCGACACCGTCCAGCCGGACCTCAGGATCGTGGCCTACGGCGGCGACGCACCCGACGACCTGACGCGCCAAGTGGCCGCGAAACCGGCCGAGTTCACCGCCGTCGACACGGCCGCCGACGACGTCGCCCTCTTCGGACCCACCTCGGGCAGCACCGGCGTACCGAAGATCACCACGCACTTCCACCGGGACATCCTGTCGATCGACAACACCTTCGGCCGGCACACGCTCCGCCTGCGGCCGGACGACCTGGTGTCGTGCACGGCCCCGCTCGCCTTCACCTTCGGGCTCGGCATCCTGGTCGTCTGTGCCCTGCGGGCCGGCGCCTGCGCGCTGCTGACGGAGGCCGTAGCACCGGAGCCGCTGGCCGAGTTGGTCGCCGAGGCGGGGGTCACCGTGCTGGCGACCGCGCCGACGGCGTACCGGCAGATCCTCAAGGCCGGGAAGGCGGACCGGCTGCACGGTCTGCGCAGTGCGGTCAGCGCCGGGGAGCACATACCCGAGGACGTGTGGGAGCAACTCCGCGCGGAGACCGGGATCAAGGTCATCGACGGCATCGGCGCCACCGAGATGATCCACATCTTCATCTCCGCCGCCGGTGACGACATCCGGCCCGGTTCGACGGGACGGCCGGTCCCCGGTTACCGCGCCACGGTCCTCGACCTGGACGGCGAGGAGGTCGGTCCCGGTGTCGAGGGACGGCTGGCCGTGATCGGCCCGGTCGGCTGCCGTTACCTCGACGACCCACGGCAGGAGAACTACGTCGTGGGCGGCTGGAACGTCACCGGGGACACCTTCGTGCGCGACGAGGACGGCTACTTCTACTACCGGACCCGCACGGACAACATGATCGTGTCCTCCGGCTACAACATCGGCGGCCCCGAGGTGGAGTCGGCGATCAACACCCACCCGGACGTAGTCGAGTCCGCCGTGGTCGCCAAGCCCGACCCCGAACGCGGCTCCGTGGTCTGCGCGTTCGTAGTCCTGGTCGAGGGAGTCGTCGGCGACGAGGCCAAGGTCAAGGACATCCAGGACCACGTGAAGGCGCAGCTCGCGCCGTACAAGTACCCCCGGGCGGTGCGCTTCTGCGATGCGCTGCCCCGCAACACCAGCGGAAAGCTTCAGCACTTCCTGCTGCGTCGGATCGTCGAGAAGGAGAACCAGGCTTGACTTCCTCCCCCTTCCTGAAGGACGGGGATTCCTACGGCTCGCGCCGTAGGGGTTCCTGCTTCAACGCCGACTGCCCGCCAGGAGAACTCCCTTGAGGTCTTACACCAGCTCCACAGGCCGAGACGGCCAGCCCGGCCGCCTTGATGTTGCGGGCCGCGTTGATGTCGCGGTCATGTACGGCGCCGCAGTCGCACGTCCACTCGCGGGCGCTCAGCGGCATCCTCGCCGCGACCGTACCGCAGGCCCCGCACAGCTTGCTGCTGGGGAACCAGCGGTCGATCACGACGAGTTCGCGCCCGTACCAAGCGCACTTGTACTCCAGCATGGAGCGCAGTTCCGTCCACGACGCGTCACTGATGGCGCGGGCGAGCCTGCCGTTCTTCAGCAGGTTACGGACGGTGAGGTCCTCGATCACGACCGTTTGGTTCTCACGGACGAGACGCGTCGACAGCTTGTGCAGGAAGTCGCGGCGCCGGTCGGCGATCCGCGCATGGACCTCGGCGACACGCTCGCGGGCCTTCTCCCGGTTCGCCGAGCCCTTCGCCTTCCGGGACAACTCCCGCTGCGCCCGGGCGAGACGAGCGCGGTCGCGCCGCTCGTGCCGGGGGTTGGTGGCCTTCTCCCCGGTGGACAGGGTCACGAGCGACGTGATGCCCGCATCGATACCGACCGCGTTCTTCGTGGCCGGAGCCGGGGTAATGCGGTCGTCGCACAGCAGCGACACGAACCACCGGCCCGCACTGTCACGGGACACGGTCACCGTCGTCGGTACCGCACCCTCCGGGAGGGGACGCGACCAGCGGATGTCCAGAGAACCGGCCATCTTCGCCAGAGTCAGACGGCCCTCGCGCCACGTGAAGGCGGAGCGGGTGTACTCGGCCGACGAACGGGACTTCTTCCTCGACTTGAAACGCGGATACTTCGCCCGCTTGGCGAAGAAGTTCCCGAACGCCGTCTGAAGATGACGCAGCGCCTGCTGGAGCGGGACGCAGGACACCTCGGCCAGGAAGGCGAGTTCCTCGGTCTTCTTCCACTCCGTCAGCGCGGCCGACGACTGCACGTAGGAAACGCGGCGCTGCTCCCCGTACCAGGCCCGGGTGCGCTCCTCCAGCGCCTTGTTGTAGACGAGACGGACACAGCCGAACGTACGCGACAGCCCGGCCGCCTGCTCGTCCGTCGGGTAAAAGCGGTACTTGAACGCCCGCTTGACCTGCCGCGCCATACCTCACACCGTACCAACTCCCGTGTGAGGCGCGGGTATCGGCCGGTGGACGGTAGACGCCGGACCGCCCTGACAGCGAACCGAATTTCCCTGCCCTGCTCCGCAGGAGCTTCGTTTCCTCCCCCGGCTGAAGCCGGGAGTATCCACGAAGGAGAGCCCCGATGAGGATCGCGATCGTGGGCGGCGGCCCAGGTGGGCTGTACCTCGCCGCGCTGATGAAGCAGCTGGACCCCGGTCATGAGATCACCGTGTGGGAGCGCAACGCGCCCGACGACACCTTCGGCTTCGGCGTGGTCTTCTCCGACGAGACCCTCGGGGGCATCGAGAACGCGGACACCGTCGTGCACGACGCGATGGAGAGCCGCTTCGCGCGCTGGACCGACATCGACATCGAGTTCGACGGCCACCCCTTCACGGTCGGCGGCCAGGGTTTCGCGGCGATGGCCCGCAAGGACCTGCTGCACATCCTCCAGGAGCGGGCCGCCGAACTCGGCGTCACCGTGCACTACCGCACCCTCGCCCCTGAAGTGGACGAACTGCGCGACTCCTACGACCTCGTGGTCGCGGCCGACGGCATCAACTCGGCCGTGCGCACCAAGTACGCCGACGCCTTCGTCCCCTCGCTGGACCAGCGGACGAACAAGTACATGTGGCTGGGCACCGACCGGGTCTTCGAGGCGTTCCAATTCCTCGTCAAGCAGACCGAGTTCGGGACCATGCAGATCCACGGCTACCCCTACTCCGGCGCCGGTTCGACCTTCATCGTCGAGATGGCCGAGGACGTGTGGCGCAAGGCCGGCCTCGACGCGTCGGAGGGCACGCAGTTCCCGCCCGGGGTGAGCGACGAGCGGTCGGTGGACCGGATCCGCGAGATCTTCGCCGACGAACTGGCCGGGCACAACCTCCTTACCAACAACTCCCGTTGGCTCAACTTCACGACGGTCCGCAACGAGCGCTGGCACCACCACAACGTGGTCCTGCTCGGCGACGCCGCCCACACCGCGCATTTCTCGATCGGCTCCGGCACCAAGCTGGCCATGGAGGACGCCCTCGCGCTCGCCGCGTGTCTGCACGAACACCCCACCGTGGACGAGGCGTTGACGGCGTACGAGACCGAGCGCCGCCCGGTGGTGGAGTCCACCCAGCGCGCCGCCCAGGCCTCGCTGGAGTGGTTCGAGAACATCGGCCGGTACGCCGACCAGGACCCCGCGCAGTTCTGCTTCAACCTGCTCACGCGCTCCCGCCGGATCACCTTCGACAACCTCAAGGACCGAGACCCCGGCTTCGCCGACCTGATCGAGCGCGGCTTCGCGGAGGCCCAGGGCCGCACGGAGTCGGTCCCCGCGATGTTCCAGCCGTTCGCCATCGGCGGCCTGGAGCTGAAGAACCGGATCATCGTCTCGCCGATGGACATGTACTCCGCCGTCGACGGAGTACCGGACGACTTCCACGTCGTCCACCTGGGATCCAAGGCGCTCGGCGGCGCGGGCCTGGTCATGACCGAGATGGTCTGCGTCTCCCCCGAGGGCCGCATCACCCCGGGCTGCACGGGCCTGTGGAACGACACGCAGCGCGACGCGTGGACCCGGGTCACCGACTTCGTGCACGGCCGCAGCACCGCGAAGATCGGTCTCCAGCTGGGCCATTCGGGCCGCAAGGGCTCAACTCGCCTCATGTGGGAGGGCATTGACGAGCCCCTGACCGAGGGCAACTGGGAGGTCGTCGGCCCGTCCCCGCTGGCCTACGGCACGGGCTGCCACACACCGCGCGAGATGACGCGGGCCGACATGGACGCGGTCGTGGCCGACTTCGTGTCCGCCGCCCGGCGAGGCGCCGAAGCAGGCTTCGACCTCCTCGAAGTCCACGCGGCCCACGGCTACTTGCTCTCCTCCTTCCTCTCCCCGATCGCCAACCACCGCACCGACGAGTACGGCGGCGACCTCACGAACCGGCTCCGCTTCCCGCTGGAGGTCTTCGACGCCGTACGGTCCGCGTTCCCCGCCGACCGCCCGGTGACGGTACGGATCTCGGCCACCGACTGGGTCCCGGACGGGAACACCGAGCACGACGCGGTGGAGATCGCGCGGGCGTTCGTCGCGCACGGCGCGGCTGCCGTCGACGTGTCGTCCGGACAGGTCACCCAGGACGAGAAGCCGGCGTACGGCCGCTCTTACCAGACCCCGTTCGCCGACCGGATCCGGCACGAGGTCGCCGCTCCGGCGGGCGCGGCCGTGATCGCCGTAGGAGCGATCTCGTCGTACGACGACGTCAACTCGATCCTGCTCGCCGGGCGGGCCGACCTGTGCGCGCTCGGCCGTACGCATCTCTACAACCCGCAGTGGACGCTCCAGGCGGCGGCCGAGCAGGAGTACCGCGGCGCGGGTGCCGACTGGCCGGTGCAGTTCGCGGCCGGGCGCCGCAAGCCGCCGACCTCGCGGACCGACGCGGTCCGTCCGCGGCTCGCGCTGCTGCGGGAGACCCCGCGGGATGCCGTGCATCTGCGGTGGACCCCGGGCAGGGCTGCGGAATGAGCGGGCCCTGCGGCGTTCACCGTGCGCGGGTGGAGTGGATCGACACCGATGCGGCGGGGATCTACCACAACACCACGGTCGTCCGGTTCGCCGAGGCGGCGGAGGCCGAGCTGATGCGCGTGTACGACATCCCGGGGTACTTCGCGGTGGCGCCGAGGGTGCGCTACGAGGTGGAGTTCGAGGCGTCGATCCGGTTCGGCGAGGAGGTCGAGACGCGGGTCGAGCTGATCCGGCTCGGCCGGTCCTCGATGACCTTCGGCTTCGAGGTGTGGCGGAACAGCGCGGACGGCAAGCCGAACTGCCGTGCCGCGCGGGGCAGTTATGTCACCGTGCACGTCCCCGACAAGGCGGTCGGCGGCAGCGTGCCCTGGCCGGCCTCCTGGCGTTCCGCGCTGGGCGGCCGGGCGGAAGCGGACGCCGGACAGGCGCACTGAAATACTACGATCGTGACGGCAAGCGACTTCGAGGACGACAGCCCGGGCCAGCCCGCACCGCCGCGATCCCTGATCGTGACGGTGTACGGTCTCTACGCGCGCGAGGTCGGTGGCTGGATCAGTGTGAGCACCCTGATCCGGCTGCTCGCCGAACTCGACGTCGACGCCCAGGCGGTCCGCTCGTCGATCTCCCGGCTCAAGCGGCGCGAGATCCTGGTGTCCGAGCGCCGGGACGGCCGCGCGGGCTACGCGCTGTCGCCGTACGCCCGTTCCGTCCTGGAGACCGGTGACCGGCGCATCTTCGAGCGGCACGCCGTCACCGACGACGGGTGGGTCATCGCCGTCTTCTCGGTGCCGGAGAGCGAGCGCCAGCACCGGCACCAACTCCGGTCCCGGCTGGCCTGGTTGGGCTTCGGCACGGTCTCGTCCGGGATCTGGATCGCCCCGGCCCACGCCCTCGACGACACCCGCGACCACCTGCTCCGACACGGTCTGGACCAGTACGTCGACCTCTTCCGCGGCGACTACGTGGCCTTCGGTGACCCCGCCGAACAGGTGGGCCGCTGGTGGGACTTGGACGCGCTGCAGAAGCTCTACGACGATTTCGTCGCGGAGTTCACGCCGATGGCCGGGCGTTGGGCCGGGCCAGGCAGGAACACGCTGTCGGACCAGGACGCGTTCATCGACTACGTCCATGTCCTCACGGCCTGGCGCAGACTCCCCTACCTCGACCCGGGCCTGCCCAGTTCCCTCCTTCCCGCCACGTGGTCCGGCACGACGGCGGCGGACCTCTTCGCCTCGCTCCGGCACACCCTGGCGGACCCGGCGCACGTGTTCGCCCGGAGCCTGCTGGACGACCCCTCGTGATCCGGCGGCGTCAACTCCCGAACGCCTGGCGGAACTTGGCGATGTCCTCGGGCGAGGCCTCGATCGCGGCGCACATCGGGACGAAGCCGTCCTTGGCGCCGATGATGTAGTGCCCGCTTTCCGTATACGTCAGCGTCTCCGAGACCTCGGTGTCGCTGGTGAGGACGACCGTCTCCGCGTCGCCGCCCTTGAACCACCGGTCCACATGGAAAGTGGCCGTCGAGCCCTTGACGGACGTGGCCGTTCCTTCGAAGAGGGTCGGGTACTTGCTCAGGGTGTCGACGCCGGGCACCATGCACTTGCCGGAGCCGCCCTCGGCGGTGAACTTCAGCGCGCCGGCCGGGGCCACGCTCTTGGCCGTGGCCGAATGACCTTTGCCGTCACCGCTGTTGGCCATGATTCCTCCGGCGACGCCGCCGCCGATGACAAGTAGTCCGGCCGCCGCGAGTCCGAAGAGATGACGGCGTCCCCATCCCTCGGTCGCGATGCCGGCGGCGGTGGTCGCGGACTGCAGCGCGGTGTCGGTGTTCAAGGTGTCCTCCACAAGGCGGTCGATGTCGGGCGGCGGAGCAATTCCGGTCAGTGCCGGGTCCGCGGACTTCAGCCGGGCCAGCAACTCGTCGTCATTCACTGACTGCTCCTTCCTTCGTCCTTCTTGTGTCCGGTCGGTCCGGCATCCTTTCGCCGCAACCGGTCGGCGAGTCTGGTCTTCGCCCGATGGAGCCGGATGCTCACCGCGTTGGACGTCAGTCCGGTCGCCTCCGCGATCTGCCGCGGCGCCAGCCCCTCCCACGCCCACAGCCGCACCACCTCACGGTCCAGTGCCCCGAGGGCGCCCAGCGCGGCATGCAGCTCACTGTGATCCGCGGCCGCCGCCGGAGCCTCCTCCTGACTCCGGATCAGCCGCTCCACGAGCCGGAGTCTGCGCCCGTCGGCCCGGCGGGCGTTCGCCAGGCACCCCCGCGCCACCCCGTAGCACCAGGGCAACACGTCACCGGGATCGGGATCGGCCCCCGTCACCAGCCCGGGGACGTCGTCGAGCCGGCGCCACAGCACGAGCATCGTCTCCGACAGGACGTCCTCGACCATGTCGGCGCCCGTCCTTCGCAGCAGATACCGGTGCAGCGGTTCCACCACCAGATGCGCCAGTCCTTCGAAGCGCGCCCGCCGCATCCGGCGCGCCTCCTGTTCCGTCATGGATTCCACACCCCGTACTGTCCGGCAGCCGCCGGTTCCTTTCACCACGCATCACCAAGCGCCACCACGCGCATCTTGATTCAAGCTACACGTAAGTGCATAATGTCGTTATGCATAAGCGGGTTATGGATCCAGTGGTCCCCGAGGCCTCCCCCGAGGACCTGATCGTCGCCGTCGAAAGGATGGTCCGCTACGTCCGGCAGAGCGCCGTCACCGGCGGCCTGAGCATGGCCGCCTCCGCCGTACTCGGACGCCTGGGCCGTGAAGGTCCGTGCCGGCTGACCGATCTGGCCCGGGCCGAGGGCGCGACCCAGCCGAACATGACGCAGCTCGTCACCCGGCTGGAGCGCGCGGACCTGGTACGGCGCACCGCGGACCGCAGTGACGGCCGGGGCGTGCTGGTGGAGGTGACCGGCACGGGCCTGGAGGTCTCCCGGCAGCGGCGCGCCGAACGCGCCCACGCCCTCGACCAGCTCATCGCGGAGTTGAGCGAGCCGGAACAGCAGGCGGTGCGGGTCGCCCTGCCGGCCCTGGCCCGCGCGATCCAGGACCGTCAGTCCCTCTCCTGACAGACCCCCCGCACCCTTCAACTCCCTGGAGGACAAGCCCACATGAGCGCACCACGCGGAAATGCCGCAAGCCCGTTCCGACAGCCCAAGGCAGTCTGGGCCGTCGCGTTCGCCTGCGTCATCTCCTTCATGGGCATCGGTCTCGTCGACCCGATCCTGCCCGCGCTGGCCGACAGCCTGCACGCCACGCCGAGCCAGGTCTCCCTGCTGTTCAGCAGCTACCTGATCGTGACGGCGGTGGCGATGCTGTTCGTCGGCTGGTTCTCCAGCCGCTTCGGCGCCAAGCGCACCCTCGTCATAGGCCTGGCGGTCATCGTGGTCTTCGCCGCGCTGGCCGGCACCTCCGGTTCCATCAACGGCATCGTCGGCTTCCGCGCCGGCTGGGGGCTGGGCAACGCCCTGTTCATCGCCACATCCCTGGCCGTCATCGTGGCCTCGGCCAGCGGCGGGTTCGGCGGCGCCATCATCCTGTACGAGACGGCACTGGGCCTCGGTATCGCCGTAGGACCGCTGCTCGGGGGCGAGTTGGGCGGCATCAGCTGGCGCGGCCCGTTCTTCGGCGTCGCCGTCCTCATGGCCGTCGCACTCATCGCCACAGCCGTGTTCGTACCGGACATGCCCAAGCCGGAACGGGTCACCTCGCCCCTCGCGCCGTTGAAGGCGCTGCGTCACCGCGGTCTGCTGACGATGGGCATCATGGCACTGCTGTACAACTGGGGCTTCTTCACCATGCTCGGCTACGCCCCCTATCCCATGGAACTCAGCGCCCATCAGCTCGGACTCGTGTTCACCGGGTGGGGCCTGCTCGTGGCCGCGTTCAGCGTCTTCTTCGCCCCACGCCTCCAGGCGCGCTACGGCACCGCGCCCGTCCTGTACGTCAATCTGGCCGGCCTCTCCGTGGTGATGGCCGTGATCGCCGCCGGGGTCGCCACGCCGACCGTGGTCATCGTGGCGGTCATCGTCAGCGGCGCGTTCATCGGCATCAACAACACCCTGACCACCCAGGCCGTCATGCTCGTCTCGCCGGTGGAGCGCCCCGTCGCCTCGTCCGCGTACGGCTTCCTGCGTTTCATCGGCGGCGGTCTTGCCCCGTACGCGGCGGGCAAGCTCGCCGACGCCACCGATCTGAGCGTCCCGTTCTATCTGGGCGCCGCGACCTTCCTGCTCGCCATCCCGGTCCTCGCCAGCGGCCACAATCTGCTCCGCGAGGCCGAACAGCACGCAGACGAGGGCGAGTCGGTCGCGCCGACCCTCATTCCGGTCGGCAAGCCCGCGAGCGGGAGCACGCCCCGGGTCGTCGTCGCCGTATCCGCCCACGACCAGGCCGCCGCCATCGTCGACGCGGCGGCCCGGCTCGCCCGCGACACGCACAGCCCGCTGGAGGTCGTCCACGTCCAACTGACCGCCCTCGTCGAGGAATTGGCCGCCGACACGGAGACGCCCGAGCAGGCCCGTGCCGCCGTGACCGCCCACCTCGACCGCCTCGCCGAGCAGGGCGTCCCGGCGACCGGCCAGATCCTCACCACCGTCGGCGACCACTCCGCCGCCGGCCGCGTACTGGCGCGGCACGCCACC
Organism: Streptomyces sp. NBC_00986; assembly: GCF_045162565.1. NCBI lineage: Bacteria > Bacillati > Actinomycetota > Actinomycetes > Kitasatosporales > Streptomycetaceae > Streptomyces > Streptomyces sp. NBC_00986. The sequence continues at coordinate 11,261,900 of NZ_CP108733.1, read as the reverse complement.
GACACGGGCGCCCGCGCCATCGCCGTCGGCCGGTCACCGCACGGCCCCCTCACCCAGTTCGCGGAAGGCAGCTTCACCACTGCTCTCACCCACGCGGCCACCTGCACCGTCGTCCTCGTCGAAACCGACAACGCACCACGGCACCTGACCTCGGCCACCCTGCCGGCGCTGCGCGACGGGGCGGCCTGACCGCCACCGCACACCGACGACGACAACGACACGTGGCGGGCCCGACGACCGACGGGCCCGCCACAGACGTGTGCGGACCCTCGTGACAGGCACCCGGGAGCGCTCGGTACGCGAAGCCGAGGTCAGGTCGCCGGTTCGCGATTTCCCTGACGGTTCGTCATGAAATAACCGTGTTAACTCGGCGCGCGAACCCTTGCCAAGCCGAGATAGTACGTGCTCGGATTATCTCTGTCGGGCGGTACCCCACCGTCCCGAATCCGCTGCTCAACCATGCACCGCGGGGCCTGTTCGCCCTGCCCCCGCTCCCCGTCTCCCCCCTCGCCTCCTCCTCTCTCCCTCTCTTCGCTCACCTTCCGTCGCCGCGCCCGGAGCGTGTCCGCGGCATGCCCGCAACCCGTCGAAGAGCGCAACCGGTACCCCCTCAGCGATACCTGGAGAAGCCCGTGTTCGATCTTTCGTCCGTCGACCTGCTCGACGCCTTCACCCGCGAGCTCCGGCTGTGCAAGCTGCGCAGCGACGAGCACGTCGTGGTGCTGTCCGAACCCGGCAGCCGCGGTGACTACGTCGCGGCCGCTTTCGGTGCCGCCAAGGCGTGCGGAGCGCATGTCATCGCCGCGACCGTGCCGGGCGGCAGCCCCGCGCCGATGCCGAGCACCCACACCGGTGCGGGTCCCGGCCTGGTCTCCGTCCTCAACGACCGCACCGCACAGGACCTGTTGAAGTCGGCCGACCTGGTCGTCGACCTGACCCGCGAGGGCTTCATCCACGCGCCGGTCCAGCAGGAGATCCTGCGCGCCGGGACCCGCATCATCTTCGTCTGCGACGCTCCCGACGTGCTGATCCGCAACCTCCCCAAGGAGGGCGACAAAGCAGAGGTGTTGGAGGGCGTCGACCTGCTGAAGCGGTCGTCGGTCATGCGGGTCACCTCGGACGCGGGCACCGACCTCACCGTCCAACTCGCCGGTTCCAAACCGGAGTTCCAGTGCGGCTTCGCCGACGACCCGGGCCGCTGGGACCACTGGCCCAGCACGATGGTGCTGTGCTGGCCGGAGATCTCCGACGGCCGGATCGTGCTCGCCGAGGGCGACATCCTGCTGCCCTTCAAGGAGTACGTCCGCTCCCCCGTCACCCTGCAGATCGCGGGCGGCCACATCGAGAAGGTGTCCGGCGGCGCCGAGGCCGAACTGCTCTCGACCTTCTTCGAGGACGCCCGGGACCAGTGGGCGCGCAGCCTCTCCCACATGGGCTGGGGCCTGATGCGCACGGCCGACTGGTTCGCCACGGCGATGTACGGCAAGGACGACCTGATGGGCATGGACGCCCGCGCCTTCGCCGGCAACTTCCTCTGGTCGACGGGCCCGCACCCGGTCCTCGGACGCGAGTCGTACGCCCACCTCGACATCGCGATGCGCGGCTGCACCGTCACGGTCGACGACGTCGAGGTCGTCACCGCCGGAAAGCTCACCGACGGCTGACCGCGTCACTGCTCGTCTACGAACCACCCGTACCCGCACGCGAGTTGGAGGAAGTGTGGCGCCCAGCCAGTCGTACGAAGTCACCGTCGTCGGAGGAGGTCTCGGCGGGCTCACCACCGCGTTGGCACTGCGGCAGCGCGGCCTGCGGGTCACCGTCCTGGAGCAGGCGTCCGAGCTCGGCGAGGCCGGCGCGGGCATCCAGACGGCGCCCAACGCGAGCCGCGTCCTGATGGGACTGGGGCTGCGTCCGCAGATGGAGGCCATCCACACCGAGCCGCTCGACCAGGTGCGGCGGCGGTGGAAGGACGGCCGGATCATCGGGCTGACCTCGCTGGGGCAGCGCTGCAAGGACCAGTTCAACGCCCCGTACTGGCACTACCACCGGGCCGATCTCCACCGCGTCCTGCTGGACGCGTGCGTCGACCCCACCGGCCCCGGCCCCGTCGTGGACGTACACACCGCGAGCAAGGTCGTCGAGCTGGACCGCACCGACCCCGAGCGTCCCGTGGCCATCACCGAGGACGGGCGCCGGTACGCCGGTGACGTGCTCGTCGGCGCCGACGGCATCCGCTCGCGGACCCGCGATCTGATGAGCGCCCCCGACACCCTGCAGTTCTCCGGCGAGATGGCCTACCGGGCTCTGATCCCAGGGGAGTTGATCGCCGCGGACCCGGCGACGCGGTGGCTCGTGGACCGCTTCCAGAGCACCATCTGGTACGGCCCCGACCGGCACCTCGTGCACTACATGATCCGCGGCGGCGAGTACCTCAACGTGGTGGCGTGCGTGCCCTGCACGGACGAGGTCGCCGAGAAGTGGAGCGTGTCCGCGACCGCACAGGATCTCGTGGACGCCTTCCCCGGCTGGGACGACCGCGTACCGGCCATGCTGTCCAAGGCGAAGGAGGACGTCTCCGCCTTCGCGCTCCACCACCGACGCCGCGACCCGGTGTGGACCGACGGCCGGGTCGCCCTCCTCGGCGACGCCTGCCACGCGATGCTCCCCTACCAGGCACAGGGCGCCTCGCAGGCCATGGAGGACGCCGCCGTACTGGCCGAGGAACTCGGCGCGGTCACCTCCGCCGGCGTCGAGGGAGCGCTGCGCCGCTACGTCGACCGGCGCGCCAAGCACGCCGGCATGGTCCAGGACGCGTCCCTGCGCAACAAGACCTTCTACCACCTGCCCGACGGCCCCGAACAGCGGGCCAGGGACGAGAAGTTGAGGAACTTCGACGGCGAGTCCGACCTCTCCTACGACTGGCTGTGGTCGGGCACGCCGCTCAACGACCCGGATCTCGGCGCGTTCTCCTACCAGTTCGCCCGCTGAGCCCCTCAAGAACTGCCACCCCCTGCACGCACCATCCGGTCCGCACGCCGGAGCCCCGCGAAAAAGCGCGCCCGCAACCGTGCGGCACGTACCAGACACGCAACACCGTGGAGCGAACGTGAAAACAGGCGATCAGATAGTTCAGGAACTCCCCTGGAAATGGCCCGTCCAGGGAAAGATCTTCATCATCGGCGGCCTCGGCTACCTGTTCGACGCGTACGACATCGCCCTGAACGGCTTCCTCATGCCGCTGGTGGGTGCGCACTTCGACCTCTCGCTGAGCGATCGCGGGTACGTGGCCACCGCCAACCTCGTCGGCATGGCCGTGGGCGCCATCGTCTGGGGCTCGGTCGCGGACCGGATCGGCCGGAAGAAGGCCTTCAGCGTCACCTTGCTGATCTTCGCCCTGTTCTCCGTCCTCGGTGCGCTCTCGCCCACCTACCCCGTCTTCCTCGCGCTGCGCTTCCTCGCGGGCATCGGCCTCGGCGGCTGTATCCCCGTGGACTACGCGCTGGTCAGCGAGTTCTCGCCGCGCAAGTACCGGGGCCGGGTGCTGACCGGGCTCGACGTGTGGTGGCCGGTGGGCGTGACGCTGTGCGGGTTCGTGTCGACGGCGCTGCTGTCGGTCGACGGCAACTGGCGGTGGATGCTGACGACGATGGTCCTGCCCGCGCTGCTGCTCTTCTGGGCCCGCCGCGGCATCCCGGAGTCGCCGATCTACCTGGCGAAGAAGGGCCGCGAGGCGGAGGCCAGGCAGGTCATCGACGACCTGGTCGCCCGCACCGGCGCACCCACCGTGCTGTACACGATCCCGGAACCCGTCGCCGAGACCGGCCCGCGCGGAGTGGCCGCCGCGGCCGAACAGCTGCGCCGCGTATGGCAGTTCAGCCCGCGTATCACCTCGGCCGCCTGGTTGCTGTTCGCCACGATCATGCTGGTCTACTACGCGGCCCTGAGCTGGATGCCGACCATCCTCAAGGACGAGGGTCTCGGGGACACCGCGGCCTTCATGAAGACCACCCTGATGAGCGGGGTCGGCATCATCGGCGTGCTGGCGTCCACGGCCCTCGTCGACATCGTCGGCCGCAAGTGGCTCATCGGGATCTCGGCACCGATCGCCTCCGCCGCGCTGGTCGTGTTCGCCCTGGTGATGAAGATGCCGACCGGGTCCGTCGTGGCCATCGCCGTCTTCGGCTTCCTGATCCAGCTCACCATCCCCGCCCTGTACGCGTACGCCTCCGAGCTGTACCCCACCGAACTGCGGGCCAGCGGCTTCGGCTGGGCCTCGTCGGTCAGCCGGGCCCTCACCGGATTCGCCCCGATGCTGTTCGGCTCCCTCATGTGGCCCGCGCTGGGGCTGGCAACAACCTTCGCGGTACTGGGAGTTGCGGTCCTGCTGGCCGTCGTGTGGATGGCGTTCGCGGCACCGGAGACGAAGGGCCGGGTCCTGGACGCCGACGAGGAGGAGCCGTCGGCTCTTCCACGGCTGAGCGTCGCCGAGCAGCCGGCGCTCTGAGGCACGGCCTAGCGGACCGCCCCAATCAACTTACGGAGGACCTTGGCTTCCTCCCCCTTCCTGAAGGACGGGGATTCCTACGGCTCGCGCCGTAGGGGTTCCTGCTTCAACGCCGACTGCCCGCCAGGAGAACTCCCTTGAGGTCTTACACCAGCTCCACAGGCCGAGACGGCCAGCCCGGCCGCCTTGATGTTGCGGGCCGCGTTGATGTCGCGGTCATGCACCGCGCCGCAATCACACGTCCACTCGCGGACACTCAGCGGCATCTTCGCCGCGACCGTGCCGCAGGCCCCGCACAGCTTGCTGCTGGGGAACCAGCGGTCGATCACGACGAGTTCGCGCCCGTACCAAGCGCACTTGTACTCCAGCATGGAGCGCAGTTCCGTCCACGACGCGTCACTGATGGCGCGGGCGAGCCTGCCGTTCTTCAGCAGGTTACGGGCGGTGAGGTCCTCGATCACGACCGTTTGGTTCTCACGGACGAGACGAGTCGACAGCTTGTGCAGGAAGTCGCGGCGCCGGTCGGCGATCCGCGCATGGACCTCGGCGACACGCTCGCGGGCCTTCTCCCGGTTCGCCGAGCCCTTCGCCTTCCGGGACAACTCCCGCTGCGCCTTCGCAAGACGAGCGCGGTCGCGCCGCTCGTGCCGGGGGTTGGTGACCTTCTCCCCGGTGGACAGGGTCACGAGCGACGTGATGCCCGCATCGATACCGACCGCGTTCTTCGTGGCCGGAGCCGGGGTAATGCGGTCGTCGCACAGCAGCGACACGAACCACCGGCCCGCACTGTCACGGGACACGGTCACCGTCGTCGGTACCGCACCCTCCGGGAGGGGACGCGACCAGCGGATGTCCAGAGAACCGGCCATCTTCGCCAGAGTCAGACGGCCCTCGCGCCACGTGAAGGCGGAGCGGGTGTACTCGGCCGACGAACGGGACTTCTTCCGGGACTTGAAACGCGGATACTTCGCCCGCTTGGCGAAGAAGTTCCCGAACGCCGTCTGAAGATGACGCAGCGCCTGCTGGAGCGGGACGCAGGACACCTCGGCCAGGAAGGCGAGTTCCTCGGTCTTCTTCCACTCCGTCAGCGCGGCCGACGACTGCACGTAGGAAACGCGGCGCTGCTCCCCGTACCAGGCCCGGGTGCGCTCCTCCAGCGCCTTGTTGTAGACGAGACGGACACAGCCGAACGTACGCGACAGCCCGGCCGCCTGCTCGTCCGTCGGGTAAAAGCGGTACTTGAACGCCCGCTTGACCTGCCGCGCCATACCTCACACCGTACCAACTCCCGTGTGAGGCACGGGTATCGGCCGATGGACGGTAGACGCCGGACCGCCCCGACGGCGAACCGAATTTCCCTGCCCTGCTCCGCAGGAGCTTCGTTTCCTCCCCCGGCTGAAGCCGGGAGTATCCACGAAGGAGGGCCCCGATGAAGCCCGCCCCCTTCCAGTACCACCGGGCCCGCGACGTCGACGGCGCCGCGCGGCTGCTGGCCGAACTCGGCGACGACGCCAAGGTCATCGCCGGCGGCCAGAGTCTCGTCGCGATGATGAACTACCGGCTGGCCCGGCCGCGCCACCTCGTCGACATAGGCGGCCTGCGCGACCTGGACCGCATGCACCGGGACTCCGACGGCGGACTGCGCATCGGGGCGCTCACCACCCATCACACGGTGGAGACCGACCCGGCCGGGGTGCTGGGGGCGGGCTTCGAGGTCCTGCAAAGGGCCATGACCTGGATCGGACACCTCCCGATCCGTACCCGTGGCACGGTCGGCGGCAGCATGGCGCACGGCGACGCCACCGCCGAGTGGTGCCTGCTCGCGGTGACGCTCGGCGCGGAGTTCGTGGCGCGCGGGCCGCAGGGGCAACGCACCATCCCCGCCGGGGACTTCTTCCACGGCTACTACACGACCGCCCTCGACCCGGACGAGATCCTCGTCGAGATCGTCTTCCCCCGTCCCGCACCGCACGCCGCGCTCACCGAATTCGCCGAGCGGCGCGGGGACTTCGCCCTCGTGGCCGCCGCCGTAGACCTCGATGTGGAGGACGGCGAGGTGCGCGGGGGCCGGGTGGCACTCGGCGGGGTGGCGTCCGCCGCCGTCCAAGTGCCGCAGGCCGAGGCGGTGTTGGCGGGCGGTGGCTCCTTCGAGGCGTGCGCTTCGGCTGCGGCGGAGGCCGTGGAGCCGCCCGCCGCCGCGTCGGGCAGTACGCACTACCGCAAGGAACTCGTACGGACCCTGGTCCGGCGCGCCTGCGAGGAGGCGGTGTCCCGATGAGCAACACCCCCGTGAACGACGGGAAGTTGGTGGGCAAGGCCGTTCGCCGTCGCGAGGATCCACGCCTGCTGGCCGGACGTGGCCGCTTCGTCGACGACATCGCGCTCCCCGGCATGCTGCACGCCCAGTTCGTCCGCAGCACGGTCGCCCACGCCGAGCTGGCCTCGGTGGACGTGTCGGCGGTGCGCGAAGTCCCGGGCGTGGTCGGGGTGTTCACGTCGGAGGACCTGGAGCTGGGCGACATCGTGGCCCAACTGGGCCGCCCGCTCGCGGAGTTCGTCCCGACCGCGATGCCGGTCCTGGCCCGGGACAAGGTCCGCTACGTCGGTGAGCCGATCGCGATCGTCGTGGCCCGGGACGCGTACGCGGCGGAGGACGGCCTGGAGGCGGCGAAGGTCTCGTACGCCACGCTGCCGCCGGTCATGTCCGAGGAGGCGGCGTTCGCGGACGGCGCCCCGCTCGTCCACGCCGAGGCCGCGCGCAACACCCTCGTGGACGTCTCGCTCTTCGCGACGGAGGGCATCGACCGGATCTTCGACGCGGCGCCCTGTGTCGTCGAGGTCGACACGAGGACCGGACGGCAGAACGCGCTGCCGCTGGAGACCCGGGGCGCCGTGGCCCACTGGGACGACCGCGAGGACCAGCTCGTCGTGCACACCTGCACCCAAATCCCGCACCAGGTAAGGACGGTGGCGTCCCGCTGCCTGCGTCTCGACGAGCGCGCGGTGCGGGTCGTGGTGCCCGACATGGGCGGCGGGTTCGGCCAGAAGTGTGTCGTCGGCCGCGAGGAGATCGCCGCCGCTGCGGCAGCCCTACGACTCCGGCGACCGGTGAAGTGGATCGAGGACCGCAAGGATGCCCTGTCCGCGTCGTTCCTGGCCCGCGAGCAGCACTACCGGGCGCGCGCGGCCTTCGATGCCGAGGGCGGGATCCTCGCGCTCGACGCGGAAGTGGTCTGCGACATGGGCGCGTATTCCTGTTACCCCTTCACGGCGGGCATCGAGCCGCTGATGGCGTCCGCCGAGATGCCCGGCGTCTACCAGCTGCCCGCGTACCGGGTGCGGGGCCGCGCGGTCACCACCAACAAGGCGCCCACCGGGCCTTATCGCGGGGTGAGCCGGCCGCAGTACGTCATGGTCATGGAACGGCTCTTCGAGCGCGCCGCCCGTCAACTCGCCCTGGATCCGGTCGAGATCCGCCGCCGCAACGTCATCACGGAGTTCCCGTACAAGGGCGTCAACAACATCACCTACGACCCGGGTTCCTACCTGGAATCGCTCAACCTGTGCGAGCGGTCGGTCCGGGAGGAGAGCTGGTACGAGAAGCAGGCAGCGGCGGCGGCCGAGGGCCGGCACATCGGCATCGGCTACTCGTGCTTCAGCGAGCGCACCGGCTACGGCTCGGCGGCCTTCGCACAGCGCAAGATGCAGGTGGTGCCCGGCTTCGACATCTCCGAGGTACGGATGGACACCAGCGGCGCGGTCACGTTCACCACCGGAACGATGAACCACGGCCAGAGCCACGAGACGACGATGGCGCAGATCGTCGCCGATGAACTCGCCCTGGACATCGCCAAGGTGAGGCTCCATCAGGGCGACACGGACCGCATCACCTACGGCTTCGGTACCTTCGCCAGCCGTTCCATCACCATCGGCGGCAGCGCCGTACGCCTGGCCGCCGCGAAGCTCGGTGACAAGCTGCGGGCAATCGCCGCGTCCCGTTGGGGAGTTGCACCCGAGGAGGTGGAGTTGGCGAACGGCGCCGCCCGCCGTCGTAGCGCTCAAGATGTCCTCACCTACGAGGAGATCGCCGATATCGCCTATCTCCGGGCCCACTTGCTCCCGAAGGACATCGAGCCGGGGCTGTCGGTCACCGCCACCTTCGACGTCTTCAACGACGGCACCTTCTCCAACGCCACGCACGCCTGCGTCGTCGAACTCCACGCCGGTACAGGGCAGGTGGAGATCCTGCGGTACGTGTGCGTCGAGGACTGCGGGGTCGCCATCAACCCGCAGGTCGTGGAGGGGCAGTGCCGGGGCGGTATCGCCCAGGGCATCGCGGGCGCGCTGTTCGAGCAGGTGACGTACGACGCCCAGGGCGAGCCGTCGGCGACCGGCTTCATGGACTACAAGGTGCCCACCGCGCACGAGATCCCCGACGTGCTGATCCACCACCTGGAGACGCCCTGCGCGTTCACCGAGACCGGTGCGAAGGGGGCCGGCGAGGGCGGCACGATCGGGGCGCCCGCCGCCGTGCTCAACGCGGTCAACGACGCCCTGCGCCCGACCGGCGTCGAACTCGACCACACACCGATCACCCCCGAGACCGTGCACCGCGCCCTGAACGGCGACCCGAGCCTGGAGTTGTCCTCATGAACACCGATCCCGTGGTGACCCACCCGGACCTCCAGCTCATCACCCTCGACGTCAACGGCGAGCGGCACGACGTGATCACCGAGCCCCGCCGCACCCTCGTCGACGTACTCCGCCACGAACTGCGTCTGACCGGTACACACGTCGGATGCGAGCACGGTATCTGCGGCGCCTGCACGGTCCTGGTCGACGAACGGCCCGTACGCGCCTGCCTGATGTTCGCGGCGCAGGCCGAGGGGGCGCGGATCCGCACGGTCGAGTCATTGTCAGAGGACGGTGGCGGCGGCAGTAGCGGTGGCGGTGGCGGTGAACTCAACGACCTGCAAAGGGCGTTCAGCGAACACCATGCGCTGCAGTGCGGGTTCTGCACGCCCGGGTTCCTGATGCTCGCGGAAGGGTTCCTCGCCGAGCGGCCGGACGCGACGAAGGAGGAGATCCGCGAGGTGGTCGCCTCGAACCTGTGCCGGTGCACCGGCTACCAGACCATCGTCGAGGCGATCGACGCCTGCGCGACGACCCGGCGCCAGGCCTGCGCCAACCCCTGCAACAGCCCTGCCGGCAAGGAGCACTGACGTATGCAGCTCACCAACACCGTGCCGATCAAAGCCTCCCCCGACGACGTCTTCGCCCTGATGAACGACGTCGAACGGGTCGCGTCCTGCATGCCGGGCGCCGCGCTCGACGGGCAGGACGGCGACACCTGGCGGGGCCGGGTGAAGATCCGGGTGGGCCCCATCAGCGCCTCGTACGCGGGTACCGTCCGCTTCCTGGAGATCGACGCCGAGCGGCGCCGACTGCGGGTGCACGCGCGCGGTACGGACACCCACGGCAGCGGGGACGCGGAGGCGGAGGTCTCTCTGGACATCCTCGCGGCGCCCGAGGGTGCGCTGCTCCAGCTCTCCACGGACCTGGTGATCCGCGGCAAGATCGTCCAGTTCGGCAAGGGCGCGATCGTCACGGTGTCGGACCGGATCATCCAGCAGTTCGCACGGAACCTGGGGAGCCTGCTGGACCAGGACCGGGCCGCAGGAGCCACTTCCGCCGTGGCCCCGACCACTCCTAAGGCGTCCCCGCTCACTCCCGTCACGTCGCAACCGACCATCGCACAGGACTCCGATCTCGACGGCCTGGCCCTGCTGTTGGGCCCGCGCGCCGCCAAGTACGGCCTGGTGGCAGGGGCGTTCGCCATCGGCGTCGTGGAGGGTTGGCTGCTCGGTCGACTCGGCGCCCAGGCACGGGAGTTGCGCACCCTCCGGAGGACGTCATGAGCCACACGCGGTACGGGCAGGAGACGGAACAGACTTACCGGCGGGCCGGGTTCGGCGCGCCCGTGCGCCGCGGCAGCCGCCCCGCGATCGTCGTAGTAGATCTCACTCGCGGCTTCACCGAGGCGGGCTTCCCGTCGGGGGCCGACCTCACCGACGTCGTCGCGGCCACCGCTGAGTTGATCGAGGCAGCGCGTCCGGCCGGCGTGCCGGTGGTGTTCACCGCGATCGCCTACACACCGGCCGAGGCGGCGGGCGACGCCGTCACCTGGCTGCAGAAGGCGCAGGGCATGCGGAGCCTGGTCGAAGGCGGCGAAGAGGTCGCGCTCGACCCGCGGCTGCCGCGCTCACCGCAGGACCATCTGATCGTGAAGAAAGGCGCGTCCGCGTTCTTCGGAACGTCCCTGGCCGCCCTGTTGACCGGCCTCGGCTGCGACACGGTCCTGGTGTGCGGCGCGACGACGAGCGGTTGCGTACGCGCCACCGCCGTGGACGCCGTGCAGTCCGGCTTCTCGGTGCTGGTGCCGACGGAGTGCGTCGGCGACCGCGCGCCCGGTCCGCACGAGGCCAACCTCTTCGACATCCAGGCCAAGTACGGCGACGTGATCGACCTCAAGGACGCCGTCGGCTATCTCGACGGAGTGCCGAGGACAGCCCCGTAACCCCGACTACTGCTCTGCCCCCTTGGAGAACCCATGCCCCCACCCACCCGCCTGCTGGCCCAGTCCGCGCTCGCCGATCTCGCCGACGTCCCCGCCACCAGCCGCTGGGTCCGCTCCGGCGGCACACGCCTGCACGTCCTGGACTACGGGGGTGACGGCGTCCCGCTGCTCGTGCTGCCCGGCATCACCAGCCCGGCCGTCACGATGGACTTCGTGGCCCGTGAACTGACGTCTCTCGTACGGCCGTTGGTGGTCGATGTCCGTGGGCGCGGGTTGTCCGACGGCGGTGGTTCGTACGGGCTGGAGGAGTACGCCGAGGACACTGAGGCGGTCGTCGCGGGCCTCGGCCTGCACCGGCCGGTCCTCCTCGGGCACTCCATGGGTGCGCGGATCGCGGCCGTGACCGCCGTCCGGGCCAAGGTGGCTCTGCGGGGCACCGCACTGGGCGATCCGCCGATGAGCGGCCCCGGACGCGGGCCGTATCCCACACCCTTGGACGTCTTCCTCGACCAGCTGGCACAGGCGCGGCGCGGAACCGACGCGGACGAGGTGGCCCGGTCCTGGCCGCGCTGGCCGCGCCGTGAGCAGGAGCTGCGGGCCCGCTGGCTGGCGAGTTGCGACACGGAGGCCGTCACCGCCACGCACCGCGGCTTCGAGAGCGAGGACTTCTTCGACTGGTGGCCGTCCGTTCCCGGGCCCACGGCACTTCTCTACGGCGCGGACAGCCCGGTCGTCACCGCGGAGGGCGCTGCGGAGGCGGCCCGGCTGTTGCCGTCGGCCGTACTGGCGGAGATCCCGGACGCCGGTCACATGCTGTTCTGGGACAACCCGTCCGCCGCGCTCGCGGCCCTGCGCCAGGTGCTGCGGCCGATGCTGGTGTGACGCCGACGCGCGGGTTCCCGAAGATCGCCGGTCCGGCTGCCGACTCGGTCAAGTGCCGTGCTTAAGTGGGCTCCATGGGTGACGAAACCGCAACCCCGACGTCCACGCCCGCCGGGCCTCCCCCGGCGCTCACCGCCGCGCCCGGCTACCAGGTCCGCCGTCTGTACCAGGCGTATCTCGTGGCCTGGATCCGTGCCGTCGACCCGACACTCACCGGGCCCCAGTTCGCGGTACTCCAGGCTGTGGAGGCGGCACCCGGGAGCGACCAGCGGTCCATGGCGGCGGCCGTCTCCCTGGACACGTCGACGATGGCGGACGTCGCACGGCGGCTGGAGAACCGCGGACTCATCGTGCGCAGGACGGCCGCGGACGACGGCCGGCGCAAGCTCCTCCATCTCACGGAGGAGGGCGAGCGGACCCTCCACGACGCGAACCTCCGCGCCCGCCGACTCGACGAACGGCTTCTCGCGCCGTTCGGACCGGAACGGCGCGAGGAAATCATGCATCTGTTCACGTCCCTCGCCGATCACTGGGAGGGACTGGCCGAGGACTCCTGACCCCGCGGTGGCGGTCGGCGGGCCCTCGGCCGCCGACAAACGCGGGTACCTCACCCGCCCCGCACCCCCGGAGGACTCCATGGCCGACCACCACATCGGCATGATCGTGCCCAGCTCGAACCTGACGATGGAGACGGAGCTGCCGCGCATGATGCGGCAGCGCGAGTCCCTCATCCCGGAGGACCGGTTCGTCTTCCACAGCAGCCGGATGCGCATGCGGCACGTGACGCCCGAGCAGTTGCGCGCCATGAACGCGCAGACCGGGCGCGCGGCACTGGAACTCGCCGACGCCAGGCCCGACGTGGTCGTCACGGCCTGCCTCGTGGCGATCATGGCGCAGGGGCCGGGCTATCACTGCACCGCCGAGGAGGAGATCACCGGAGTGCTGCGCGCCGAGGGCTCCCGGTCCCCGGTGGCGTCGAGCGCGGGCGCCCTCCTCGACGGCATTCACGCCCTGGGGGCCCGGCGGGTCGCGATCGTCACGCCGTACATGAAGCCGCTCACGCGGTTGGTGGCGGACTACATCGAGGACGCGGGCGTCGAGGTGGTGGACGCGCTGAGTCTGGAGGTGGCGGACAACCTGGCCGTCGCCCGCCTCGACCCGGTCGACCTGCGCGAGCACTGGCGGCGCCTGGACCTGTCCCGGGCCGACGCGCTCGTCCTGTCCGCCTGTGTCCAGATGCCCTCGCTGCCGTCGATCCAGCCGGTGGAGGACGCATCCGGGCTGCCGGTGCTCTCGGCGGCGACCGCCACGGCGTACCGCATTCTTGTCGAACTGGGCCTGCCCACGGTCGTTCCCGGCGCGGGCAGGCTGCTCAGCGGCCAGGTCGGGGCCGCCGGGCGGACAGGGGAAGATCCGGTGCCTCCGCGACGGACGACAGAACGTCGGTGAACTGTTCGCACATCGTGCGGACTTCAGCCTCGTTGAGTTGCTTCGGCTGATAGCGCACCACCATCGTGTAGGGCGATCCGGGGTAGATCAGCGCCGAGGTGAAGAGGACCAAGGAGCATGCCGGTACTCACCCTCACCGAGAAGCCCCTCAACCGGGCCCTGGCCACGGCACAGGCTGCGGACAGTGAGCACTTTCCAACCTCAGGCCGGGCAGAGGGTGGGGTGACTGGGCTGCACAGAGCCTTGGAACTCCAGGTAGTTGGGTCTATCGCCGAGTAGGTCCATGGAGGCGGCGTGCGGCCGGACGTTTACGTCAGGAACGATCGATCTGGCGGTGGGGCAGCGTGGCCGGCGCAGTCGCATCCAGCGCCTGCTGCAGCACTTGGTGCGCAACGCGGTCGTAGTCGCCGTCGTGGAGCGCACTGGGGTGGAGCTCGACGCGAACGTCATCGGCCAGAAACTCGCCCATTGACTCGTGCATGATCATCAGGAAGTGCCGCTTGGGCGTCCAGCGGAAATTCGGGAAGCAGACACGGTTCTGCTGCTCCAGTCGCTGCGCCCAGTCAGAACCGAACACCTCGTGGACTCCGTAGACCAGGCCACGGGCCAGCGGATGTCCCTCCTGCGCTTCATCGTTCGGGTAGCCGAAGATGCTCTGAGTGCACGCGACGAAGGTGACGTCGAGCACGCCGAGGCGTTCCCGGTCGGGCAGGAGCACGTGGCAGCCATTCTCATCCATCAGGAGCAGGCCGCCTCCGGTGGTCGTGAACTCATGCCCGAGGTCGAGTTCGACGGTGCGCGGGCCTTCTTCCTGGAACATGTATGCCTCCCTGGCACTCACGGCCGGATCGGACGCCAGTATGCGGCCAGGGCGATCACGCTGTGATTACTGAGCCCCTCTGTCCTCGCTCTGAGCTGGTCAGATGAAGGGTGAGGACGGCCTGGACGAGTTCGGAGATCCGGAGCGTCGAACACCGCAGTGTGCGAAGGAGCCTCCAGGACTTGAGAGTTGCGATGGCCCGCTCGACGAGTGCTCGGATCTTCGCGTGGCACCGGTTCACCGCCTTCTGGCCTGCGGAAAGGGTCTCCCACCGACCCCAGTACGGGATGCCGACCGTGCCGCCGGCGCCCCAGTGGCCTTTGTCGGCCCGACACGTGGTGTCGGCCTCGGAGAGGGCGTCGACGATGCCGTGTTCACCGGCCACGCGGACATCGTGGACGCCCCCGGGCAGTGCCGGTGAGGCCCACAGCATCTGGCCGAAGGGGTCTGCAATGACCTGTCGGTTCATCCCGTGCTTCTTGCGCTTGCCGGAGCAGAACGGGCGGTCAGCTGCGATGCGGTCGATCGGCAGGAGCGTGCCGTCCAGGATCACGAAAGCCTTCACCGACGCGGTTCGTACTGCGACGGCCAAGCCGGGGGCGAGGGCGGCCAGGAGCTCGACAGCTTCGGTGGGATAACGGTGGGTCGTAGTGGTTCCGACTCCGAACCCTGCTGCGAGTTGGGCATACGTGTGTCCCACCCGCAGGTGGGCTAGCGTGAGCAGGGCTTGGCGCCCGGCACTCGGACGCCGCCGGCGTGAGCCGATCCCGCGACGATGCCGGCACAACTGCTGCGTGAGGAAGCGCAAGGCAGACCTGGACACGTCAACGCCCGACGGGTGGACAAACACATGAAGCCTCTGATGGAGACGGTTCTCTTGGTCGAAAACCCACCTACCAGGAGCTTCGCCCCGTTCCCAGCCCAACTGCCAGACTCCCAGCCACAGGTTGGAAAAGGCTCAGTGCGCGGTTGACGGACTGTTGGGTGGGTGTGAGGTCGCGGCCCGGCGGGCGTCCAAGGGCTGTCGTCACCCATGGGCCGGCGCCCATGCAGGCGTGGTCGGCGGGGACCGGAATGCCCTGGCGCTCACAGATCCTGATGATCCGGTGGGCGCGGGTCGCAGTGAGGTCGTGTGCGCGGCCGGGCAGTGCGGGCGAGATCCACAGCAGCAGCCCGGCCGGGTCGGTCACCGCCTGCACGTTCACCCCGTGCCGACGGTGCCTGTGGGAGAGGCCGGCCCGTCTGTCACCGACCCGGTCGCATTCCAGCAGGGTGCCGTCGGGCAGGACGTAGTCCGGGGCGGCCCCGCACAGGGTCCGCAGCAGGCCGGGCGCGGTCGGCGAACAGGTGGACCGTGTCGACCCGGACGAGCAGCCTGCGTGCATGGTCCGGGTCGACGCGGTCCACCGGGACGTCCTGTGCACCACGGCGATGACGGCCGCGGTGGACCGCGAGTCAGGGACCTGGCGCGTCGGCCCTCACTGGGGTTGCAGGATGCCGCTCAGGTCGCGGCGCGGTGAGAGGGCGGGGGTCCGGGTGTGCCCGACGCGGACCAGCATCTGGAGCTTCGCGGGCGGGGTGACGTCGGCGAGGGAGTCCATCCGGGCGCGCAGCCGGTCCATCTGCGGGAACTCCTGCAGGGTCTGGCTGAGCGGCTGGAAGCGCAGGTCGTATCCGGCTGCGGTGAGCTGTGCGCGCACGTAGGAACGCCCGGTGGTGATCCAGTCCGCCATGGTGTTCGCCGGGGTCGTCAGGGTGAGCAGCGCCCTGGTGTCCCGGACGGTTTTGGTGAAGGTCCTGAGGTAACCGGACCGGTTGATCCAGCTGTGCCAGTTGCTCGGCCGGGTCGTCAAGCGGGCCGCGGCCAGGGGCAGGCCGGTCATGCCGGCGGTGTCGAGGTTGAGCCCGTCGCCCTTCGTCGCGATCTCGGCGTCGGTGAACCGGAACCACTGGTTGGTCTCCTCGAACGTGCCGTGATCGTCGGCCTCGACGGTCATGCCCTGCACGGCACACTCGATGGCGTCGGCCATCCGCTGCGCGCCGATCCAGCCCGGTTGTAAGCCGGGACGGGTGGCGGCAGCCGATATCGCGGCGCGCTCCTCGTCGGTGAGCGGCTGCGGCGTGTGCGGCAGGCGGCTGCTGCGCCGGTGCAGGATCTGTGCGAACAGCGGGTCCTCGCTCACCTGGGAGTCGGCGACGAGGCTCAGGCGCGCGGTGGGTTTCGTACCGTACTCCGCGAGGGTCATCCCGCCCTCGGGCAGCACGTCGACGTCCGTGCGGTATCCCAGATGGGTGGCGGCGATCGAGGTCATCTCCACCAGAGTGCCGTGGCTGATGTGTACCTGTCGACCGGGCGGGTCGGTGACGGGAAGCAGCCGGGCCGGGTCGAAGTAGACCCGCGCCTCGGTGTCCGACACCACCTCGATCCGCCACGGCTGGGTGTTGTGCGCGCTCGGCGCGGTGATCCCGTAACGCAGCGCCTGCACGATCGGCGGGCTGTCCTGGGCCACCGTCGACAGCGGACGGTCTCCCTCGGCGCCGAGGCGGTAGAGGGTCATCCCAGCTCCCCACTCGGTGCCGAGCCGCCCTGCCCTGGTGGGCTCGTCTTGTGGATGCCTTCGTTCATGCGCCGCCCCCTCAGATCTCTTTCCAGGAAGTATCTTGCGCGGAAGATATTCCGTTCTGCAGGTAAGGTCAATGCCCGTGGGAAACTCTGAGATCGCGCCGACCGCGTTGGCCGCGCAGGTGGAGCGGGTGCTCGCGGAATGGCGGGTGGCCCGGCCCGACCTCGACCCCACGCCGTTCCGCCTGTTCAGCGCCCTCGCCATCGCCGGCCGCCAGGTCCAGGAGTTCTACGACGCCAGCACCGCCCAGCACGGCCTGTCGGGCCCGGATTTCTTCCTGCTCGCCGAGCTGCGTCGCCGCGGCGAGCCCTTCCAGGCCACGCCCGGAGAGCTCACCCAGGTGCTGGTCCGCTCCTCGGGCGGCACGACGAAGCTGCTCGACAGGCTCGTCGCCGTCGGGCACATCACCCGTGTCGCCAACCCTGACGACCGCCGCTCGACCCTGGTCCAGCTGACCGACGACGGCCGCCGCCTGATCGACGTCGCCCTCCAGGACCACCTCGCCGCGGAGGCGACGTTCCTGCAGGACCTCGACCCCGCCGACACGAGTCTGGTCATCGACCTGCTGTGGGCCCTGACCAGCCGCCTACGCGCCTGGACCCATCCGGACTAGGTGTTCTCGTACGCACAAGCCGCGAACGCGACCTCCGTGCGAAGGCGTTCGGGGTTGTCGTCGGCCGTGACCAAGAGCTGACCGGCGAGCTCGCGGCCCACACCGAACAGTGAGCGTTTTCAGCGTGGCCACTGATCAGGCGCCGACGTCGGCGTCCGCAACGGACAAGGCTCCTACGCCGTTGAGGGGTTCGAAGTCTCAACCCACAGGCACAGGAGCCGCGTTGGTTCCGTATTCGGCCGCACTCGACCTGCCCCATGCCCTGGTCGAGGGGGCCACGATGTTCATCGCCAACCGCGAGGGGAACCGCCGCTGCAAGCTTCCGCCGCACCGACGTGCTCTCGTCGGCCTGGTGTGCCTGCGTCGGCACGACACCCTTGCCCAACTCTCGGCCCGCTTCGGCATTTCCGTCGGCACCACCCACCCCTGCACGGCAGCCGCCGTCGACCTGTTCGCCGACCGCGCGCCCGTCCTGCTGCGCGCCCTGCGCGAGGCCGCCCCGGACTACGTCCTCCTCGACGGCGCCCCGGCGGAATGCGACCGGGTCGGTGACAGCCGGGCCGTGACCTCACACCCACCCGACAGTCCGTCAACCGTGCGCTGTCCGCAGCCCGGGCACCGGTCGAGCGCGGCATCGCACGACTGACGTCATGGCGGATCTTCCGCAAAGCCCGGTGCAGCCCGAACCGAATGACGTCCAGCGCGGCCGCCGTCCTCACCCTGGAACCGCACTACCGAAAAAGGTCACAGCTTCACCACCGGACTCCGTCGTCCGAAAGACAACGCCGACGCAACGCCAACCTGTGCGCAACATGAGAATTTGTGTGATCCGCGCAGGCGTGGGCAGACGCCGCCGTTATGAGCACCCTCCATCGGAGCACGGTAGACAAGGCCA
Source organism: Streptomyces sp. NBC_00986 (assembly GCF_045162565.1). Lineage (NCBI taxonomy): Bacteria > Bacillati > Actinomycetota > Actinomycetes > Kitasatosporales > Streptomycetaceae > Streptomyces > Streptomyces sp. NBC_00986. The sequence continues at coordinate 11,243,536 of NZ_CP108733.1, read as the reverse complement.
CGGAGCAGAGCCCTGATGTGCGGGCGGCGGCGCCGCCGCTCGTGCCCGCGTCCGCGGAACGGGGCAGAGGTGGCGGGCGGGGATTTTCGTCGGCGCCGCATGGTGGTGGGCGGGTCGCGGGGCTGGACGGACTGCGGACGGTCGCGGTGCTGCTGGTGATCGTCTACCACGTGGAGCCGGACCTGGTGCCGGGCGGTTCGGTGGGCGTGGACGTGTTCTTCACGATCAGCGGTTTCGTCATCACGCGGCTGCTGGTCGGCGAGTACGCCCGTACCGGCGGCATCGGACTGTGGTCGTTCTACCGGCGTCGGTGGGTGCGCCTGATGCCGGCCCTGCTGCTGATGTGCGCGGTAACCGCCCTGCTGTCCGTGACCTTCGCTCTGCCGCTCTTCCGCGGGGCATGGGTGGCCGCCGCCCTGGCCGCGGGGTCGGTGGTCAATCTCGTACGGGCCGGGAACGACGGGGCGTACTCCGATCTCACCGCGCCCCTCAGCCACACCTGGTCGCTCGGGGTGGAGGAGCAGTTCTATCTCGCCTGGCCGCTCCTGCTCCTCGTACTGCTGCGGCACGCGACGGCACGCGCGGTGCTGGCCTGCGTCGCGGTGCTGTGCGTGCTGCCGGTGCTCTGGCGGACGGTGCTCTGGGACCCGACAGCGGCACACCGTATCTACAACGGCCCCGACACCCGCGCCGACCAACTCCTCATCGGTGCCCTGCTCGCCCTCGTCCTGGCCCGGCTGCGCGCCGACGATCCCCGCCTCGCGTCGCTGCGCCGCTGGGCCGGCCGGCTCTGCTGGCCCGCGATCGCGGTGCTGGGGCTGATCGCCTGGCAGATCCCGATCACCGAGGTGAGCGGGTGGAATCCCGTCTGGTACACGGTCGGTTTCCTGGCCGCCGCCCTGCTGACGGCCTGTGTCGTGGCCGCGCTGGCACTGTGCCCCCGCTCGTGGCCCACCCGCCTGCTGTCGCTGTCCACGCCGGTCTGGATCGGCCGCAACCTCAGTTACGGGATGTACCTGTGGCACTACCCCGTCATCCGGCTGCTGCACGACCTCGGTGTGCGCGGTGACGCCCTGCTCCAGACCGGCCTCGCGGCCACGTTCGCCGCGGCCCTCGCCTCGTACGCCCTCGTCGAACGGCCTCTGCTACGACGCGACCGGCCCCGTGCGCGCCGGCTGGAGCCGGTTGTCGCCGCGGAACCACGGTCATCGGTCCTGTGACCGACGACCGGCCGCCCTCTGTACGCGCCGCCGGCGTTACACCGGATCCGCCGCCGCAGGGCTCGGCGCCTGCGTGTCCGTGCCGCCGAACCTGATCCCCTTGGCCTCCTTGCCGACCGCGCTCAGCACAATCACCAGGACCAGGGCGGGAGTTACGGTCCACGCCATCGCCGTCGGATAGCCGTGGTGCTCGGCGATGGCCTCCTGGATCGGCAGGTTGAGGGCCGCGATCAGGTTGCCGAGTTGATACGTCACGCCGGGATAGAAGCCCCGGATCGTGTCCGGGCTCATCTCGGTCAGGTGCGCGGGGATGACGCCCCAGGCTCCCTGCACGCACAGTTGCATCAGGAACGAGGAGAGCATCAGCCAGCCCACGGCGGAGGACAGCACGAAGAAGGGCACCACGACCAGGCCCGCGGCCGCCGCGATCATGATCGTGCGCCGGCGCCCCAGCCGCTCGGAGTACGCCCCGAGGACCATGCCGCCGATGATTGCGCCGATGTTGTAGACGACGGCGATGGCGATCGCGGTGTCCGGGGACAGGCCCAGGCCCTTCTTGACGAAGGTCGGGTAGATGTCCTGGGTGCCGTGCGACATCCAGTTGAAAGCGGTCATCAGCGCGACCAGATACACGAACCGCCGTAGGACAGCAGGGTTCTTGAACACCTGGTAGGCGGGCGTGCGGTTGAGCTTGACGCTCTTCTCCCACACCTCGCTCTCCTCCACCCGGGCACGCACCCACAGCGAGACCAGGGCGGGCACCAGGCTGAAGGCGAACAACCCCCGCCAGCCGAAGGCGGGTTCGATGACGAAGAACGCCACCGCGGCGAGCAGATAGCCGAGCGAGTAGCCGCTCTGCAGCAGGCCCGACCAGAAACCGCGTCGCTCGGCCGGGATCTTCTCCATGGCCAGCGCCGCGCCCAGGCCCCACTCGCCGCCCATGCCGATTCCGTACAGCAGGCGCAGCACCAGCAGCACGGCGTAGTTCGGCGCGAAGGCGCACGCGAAGCCGATGACCGAGTAGAAGGCCACGTCGACCATGAGCGGGGTACGTCGGCCCTTGCGGTCCGCCCACAGGCCGAAGAGGAGGGCGCCGACCGGTCGCATCACCAGCGTGGCCGTGGTGAGGAAGGCCATGTCGGTGAGGGAGACATGGAAGTCGTCGGCGATCTCGCTGTAGACGAGTACGACGAGGAAGTAGTCGAAGGCGTCCATCGCCCAGCCCAAGTAGGCGGCGACGAAGGCGTTGCGCTGATCCTTGGTGAGTCCCGCTGCCTGCTCCCGGACGGTCTTCAGCATGCCGGCCCTCCCTTGGTCCGCAGGTCAGGGTAGGTGCGCTCGGTGGGGTGGGCAACGCAAGGACCGGCAAAACACCCGCCACAATTAGCCAAAGGGAACGCCGTGACGCGCCCACGCAAAGCGAACGCGTCACGGCGTCACACGGGCAAGGTCAGTTGCCGCGCCGCTCGCTCGCGAAACTGTGGTCGCCCGGGCCCAGGTTCGACACGGTGACCGTTCCGTCGACCACGCTCACGTCACGGCTCGACGCCCGCCGCCCGTCCCACAGCGTCCGCCGGCCGGCGCTCACGCGCAGACCGCGCGCGTCACCGGGGAGGACGACCGAGCCCCGGGTGTGCCGAGGCACATGGACAGTGAGCCGGAAGACACGACTGCTGTTCTCCCACTCGACGCCCAAGGGACCGTGCGGCGTGGGGAGTTGACCCGTCGCCCAGTCGACACCGGCGGGCTGCGGGCGTACCTCCCAGGTGGCGTACCCGGGTGAGGTCGGGCGGGCACCCAGCAGGTTGTTGGTCAGCGCCGGCAGGACACCGGTCGACCAGCCGTGGGCCATGCTCGTGTAGGCGTCCTCGTACAGCGAACCGCCCGGGCCGATGCCCTCCCAGTGGGTGATACCAGGGTCGTTCTTGTCCATCCAGCCGTACGTACGGCGGATCTGGTCGAGCGCGGACCCGGCCTGGCCGCTGAGGAAGCGGGCCTCGATCTCCGGGTACGAGGTGAAGGCGTAGACCCGCTGCGACGCCTGGTCGAAGAGGGTGTCGTTGTCCATGAAGGCGTTCCCGTACGGCCGTTGCGTCGTCGCGTCGAGATGCGCGAGGGCCGAGGTGGCGCGGGCCGCGTCGGCGATACCGGTGACGACGGCCAGGGAGTTGCCGTCCTGCGCGTGCCGTACCGCGCCCGTCCCCGAGTCGAGGTAGGCACCCGCATCCGCGTCCCACAGAAGGGAGTTGACGGCCTGCGCGACCTTGTCGGCCCGTGTGCTCCAGCGGGCGGCGTCGGCCTTCTGGCCCAGCAGAAGGGCCAACTGGGCCGCGTTCTGGAGGGCTTGGACGTAGAGCGCGTTGTAGTAGGTGACGCGGCCCGTGCGGCCCAGGAAGGCGTAGTCGCCGTATCCGCCGGTGCCGTTGAGGCCCTTGCTCAGCAGGCCGGCGTCGTCCGTGACGCTCGGGTACCAGGTGTCCAGCACCTTCAGCAGGTTGGGGTAGTAGCGCGTCGCGTACTCGCGGTCGCCGGTGTACAGGACGTAGTCCCAGCTGCAAGTGACCCAGTACAGCGGGTAGTCGAAGAGCGGGAGGGTGTAGTTGCCGATGGAGGCGGGCGGTATCCAGCCGTCGGCGCGCTGGTGGTCGGCGAGGTCCGCGAGGACGTTGCGGGCCGCGGCGGCCGCGTCGTCGTGGGTGAGGTAGAGGGTGCGCGCGGAGACGGCGAGGTCGCCGACGTACGGGTCGCGGTCACGCTTGGCGCCGTCCTGGAGGACCAACTTCCCTTCCAGCGTGGCGCTCCACGCGTTGCGGGGGTCGACGTCGTCCTGGCGGAAGGTGTCGGTGACGAGTTCGTTGGTGTACGCGGCGCCGTACCAGTAACGATTCAACTCGTCGTCGGAGCACAGGAACCAGCCGCGGTAGGTGCTCGGGGTGCCCACGTACGCGGTGAACTGGAGTGCCACGGAGTCGATTTCGACCGTGCCCCAGGGCTGGGCTGCGGGGCTGTCCGTGGCGAGTGCGTCGAGGCTGATCTTGAGGTAGCGGAATCCGTGCAGGCCGTCCGCGAAGACCTTGTCGCCGGCCTGGAAGCCTTTGCGGTCGGTCCAGTTGGCGCCCTTGGCGGGTACGGCGAACTGGTCGGTGCCCCCTCCGGCGCCGCCCGCCTGATCGGCGCGGGTGAAGTCCGAGCGGTCGGTGAGGAATTGGCGGGTCTCGGAGAACGCCACCCGCACGCCTGGGGAGTTGGTGGAGGCGGAGGTGAACTTGATCTGCGGGTATCCGACCACGACCTTGCCGAAGTCCACGGTGATGGTCGGTATCGGGATCGGCTCGACCGGCGCGGGCCAGACCTCGTTGATCCGGGTGAAGTTGCCGTGCGAGGTGTCCTGGGCGTGGGTCACCGTGATGCGCACGCGGTCGGTGCTGACCTTCTCCGTGAACGGAACGGCCTTCTGTACCGCGTCGTTGCCGGTGACCGTGGCGGCCGTGTGCCAGTCGCCGTCGCTCCACACGTCGACGGTGTAGTCGGTCGGCACGCCGTCGCTGTTGGAGATCACCGTGATGCCCTGCAAGGACGTGACCTGCGGCGCGGTGATGGTCAGGACGTCGGGGAACACGCCCAGCGTGTCGTCGTTCCAGAACGTGTCCGGGTTGCCGTCGATCGCGTTGGTGGCGTCGTAGGTGCGCGGCTGGCCGTCGTTGCCGTTGTTGCCCGCGTGGGCCGAGGAGGCCTCGGCGGTGGTGCCGGCGGGCCAGGCCGGCGCCGCCGCGGGCTGCGGGCGCCGCAGGACGGATCTGGCTCCGCCGGGCTTGAGCAGCGCGTCGGGGTTCTTCACGTCTCCGGTCGACGTGGTGATCCGTACCGGGCGGACCGTGCGCGAGGACGGTCCCTGGACGTAGCGGTGCCAACCGCCGGACCGGCGCGGCGAGTTGCCGGTGACGGAAGCGGAGGCGCCCACCACGGGGAGTGCCTCAGCCGAGGGAAGTCCGGTGGAGAGGGACACCGCGGTGAGCCCGACGGTGCCGGCTGCTGCGAGAGCCACGCGACGGGAAATGCCTTTGCCCGGTGTGCTGTTCGACGCCATGCTGTCCCCTTGAGCGCAATGGATTGAATCGTTTCACTCGGCAGCTGCGTGGTGACGCTATCTCGAACACCGGATTCCCGTACAGCGTTGGGACAGAAGTAGTTCCCGATGCGTTCCGTCCGGAATGAGGTGTCGCACAACGGGCGGACGACCGGACAGGACCCTGATCGGACGCTGACAGGATCTTCATACGTGGACGGCACGTTGACGGCATGTCCTCCTCCAGCCTTTCCCTCCGCCGCCGCGTCACCGCTCCCCTGCTGACCGTGGTCGCCTCGGGTGCGACCCTCGTGCTGCTCGCGGCCTGCGGTGGTGGCGGCACTCATGACGAAGGTGTCGCCTCCATCGCCACCCCTCCGCACATGCGGCGACCACGGCCGACCCGGACGCCGGGCACGTGCGGATCCGTCTCGACGACAGCCAGGAAGACGTCAACAGGCTCTGGGACGCCTGGACTCACTGCCTTGAGGCCCATGGCGTGCCGTCCGGCACGAAGGCTCCGGCCAACAGCCCCGCGCTCAAGGCCTGCGACTCGAAATACCCGCTGCAGCCGCTGGAAATGGACCCGTCCAAGAACCCGCGCTACAGCGACGGCGTCCGCGCCATGGTGCGGTGCATGAACAGCCATGGCATCAAGAGCGTTGTCTCCGACGGGAATTGGGCCATGGTCAGCGGGGACAGCATGAATCTGCCCGACTTCGACAAGTACCGGGTCCAGTGCCAGGTCAAGTCCTTCAAGAACGGCGGCTGACGAACGGGGAAACAGTGCGGGGGAGGCGAACCCGCGTGAGGTGCGGGCCGTACGACTTTGGTCGTTCGTGGATGCGACGAACGGATGCTGTGCGCGCGGGCATCCGTGCATACCGTGGGCGCGTGAACGCGAAGACGATGGCCCTCGGTGTCCGGAGCCGGCTGGGCGCGGCAGGTATGTGGTCCCGGCGGCAGATCGTCGGCGAGACGGTGCTGGCCGTCGTCCTGGCCCTGTCCATGGCCATGACCCAGACGAGCGAGGGCGCTCTGCGGATGGTCGCCGTCGGGGTCGTCGCGGCGGTGATCTCTCTGCTGCGGCGGGCATTCCCCGGCGGCGCGCTGCTCGCCACCGGCGCGGTCTCCGGTGTGCTCGGTGGTTTCGGGTTCGTGCTGATCGTGGTGAGCTGGTCGGCGGGCGCGCGGATCGAGGCACCGCGTCGGGCACTCGCGTTCTTCACGGCCGCCTACGTCCTCTACGTCGGGCTGTCCGTCCCCCGTACCTCGCAGCCCCTGTCCGCCCTACAGGCGCTGGTGTTCATCACGCTCGCGTTCCTGGCGATGGGGGTCGTGCCCGGCCTGGCCAGTCGCAACCGTGCCCAACGTCGCACGCTGCTGCGCGCGTTGCACGAGCACAATGCCCAACTCCTGCGCGAGCGCGAGATGATCGCGTCCCACTCCCGCCTGCGCGAACGCCAGCGCATAGCGCAGGACATGCACGACAGCCTAGGACACCAACTGGCCCTGATCGCCGTGCACACGGGCGCGTTGGAGGTCGACCGCGAGCTGACGGGCGGACAGCGCGAGGTGGTCGGTGTGCTGCGGGAGGCGTCCGTGTCCGCGATGCACGAACTGCGCGAGGCGGTCGGCATCCTGCGTGACGGGACCCCCGATCAACTGCGGGACAACGAGGGTGAGTTGGAGACCCAGGCCCGGGGCGTGGCGGGGATCGACGGCCTGGTGGAGGCATCACGGGGCGCGGGGACGGTCGTAGCGCTACGGCGTACGGGCCGGCCGCGTCCGCTGGCTCCCGCGGCCGACCACGCGGCGTTCCGGATCGTGCAGGAGGCGCTGACCAACGCCCTGAAGCACGCGCAGGGCGCCGCGATCGCCGTCGAACTCCGTTACGAGCCGGACTCGTTGGTCGTCGAGATCGCCAACGGGCCGGTGCCCGCCCTGACTTCGGCCGTACGGCGGCCCGTGGTGAGCGGCGGGCAGGGGCTGACGGGACTGCAGGAACGGGCCCGGCTGGTCGGCGGCATGGTGCACGCGGGGCCAGCGACGGACGGCGGGTTCCGTATCGCGGGCGTGCTGCCCTACGGTCCCGGGTCGCCGCGCGCGGCGGAGAGCGGCCGGTGGCCGGCGGACCCGGGGTCGGACGGAGCGACCTTCGTCGACGCGGCGAACGACTTCCGGGGGCAGAGCGAGGGGGCGGCGCCCGGCGACGGTGGTGCGGACATCGACTGGTCCGGTGCGCCGGACAGGCAGAAGGAGTTCGACATCGCCATGGGACGCAAGAAGAAGGGCTTCATGATCGGATGCGGCAGCGCTGTGCTGGCCTTCGTGGTTCTCGGTGTGCTCGCCGTCGTACTGATCGTCAACCTGGTGGGCAAGGAGGGCGACAAGATCATGCTCGATCCGAAGGTCTACGAGTCGGTCAAGGTCGGGGATTCCGAGACGGCCGTACGGGACAAGCTGCCGCACGGAAAGGCGTACCTGGGCCCGGCCCTGAACGACCAGGCGCCCGCCAAGCCGCGGGGGGCGACCTGCTCGTCGTATCTCTCCAAGAAGAACTGGCCGACAGAAGGAGGGCACATGCCCGCCTTCCGCTTCTGCTTCAAGGACGGCAAACTGATCGAGAAGCGAGCCTTCGCGACCAAGTCGTAGTCTTGGGCCGCCCGTCGCCCCCGTCGCACGTCCAGCAGGAGAATCGTGATCAGAGTCCTCGTCGCGGATGACGAACCCCTCATCCGGGCGGGCATCAGGATGATCCTCACCTCCGCCGACGACATCGATGTCGTGGCGGAGGCGGCCAACGGCCGTGAGGCGGTCGATCTGGTCCGCGCCCACGCCGTCGACGTGGCCCTGCTCGACATCCAGATGCCCGTGCTGGACGGGCTCTCCGCGCTGGCGGAGGTGCGGCGGGTGGCACCGGCCGTACGTCCGTTGATCCTGACGACCTTCGGCGAGCGGGAGAACGTCCTGCGGGCGCTGAGTCAGGGCGGCGCCGGCTTCCTGCTCAAGGACTCGGCGCCCGCCGAACTCATCCAGGCGGTACGGGCGGCCGCGGCCGGGGACGCGTATCTGTCACCGGCCGCCACACGTCACGTGGTCGACCAGCTCGCCTCGGGCCAGGCGGCCGCGCGGGGCGAGGAGGCGCGCCGGCGCCTGGAGTCGCTCAGCATCCGGGAGCTGGAGGTGCTCGCCCTGCTCGGCGAGGGTCTGTCGAACGCCGACGCTGGCGAGCGGATCCATGTGAGCGAGGCGACGGTGAAGACGTACGTCAGCCGGATCCTGACAAAGCTGCGGTGCGAGAACCGGGTCCAGGCGGCCCTGTTGGCGCGGGACGCGGGGCTGGGACCGAGCTGACCGGCGGATCGTCAGCCGCCGGGCCTGGCACCCAACTGCTCCATGAGGGAGAAGAGGTTGGCCACGCCCCAGTGCTCGGTGATCCTCCCGTCGACCACGCGCATCGCGTCGACGGTCTCGAACCGGATCGCCTTGCCGGTGGGGGCGATGCCGAGGAACTCCCCCTCGTGCGTGCCGTGGTAGGTCTTGTACGTGGTGACGAGGTTCCCGTCGGCCGCCTGCCAGTGGATCACCGCGTGGAAGTCGGGGAACGCGCCCCGCAGCACCTTGTACAGCTCCAGGGCACCCGCCTTGTCGGCGGTACGGCCGGGCTGCGGGGTGTGGTCGACGAAGTCGTCGGCGAACAACTCGTCGTACAGCGCGTAGTCACCGCTTCCCTGGACCTCCTCGGTGTTGCGCCGGACCAACTGCTTTGGCGGCCTCGCTCACGTCGGTCGCAGTCATGGGTCTCTCCTTGTCGTGCGGGGAGTTGAGGGGGGGGTGAGGTGCTACCGCTTGCCGACGGTGTACGCCAGGTGGGTCACCCGGGACGACGAGTCCGTGCCGGTCTGGCTCAGCGCGAGGCGGTCGGGGTCCACGCGGTCGAACAGCCGGATGCCGGTGCCGAACAGCACGGGCGCGAGCGCGATGGAGAACTCGTCGATCAGGCCGCTGTCCAGGTACTGCTGGATCGTCTCGGCGCCGCCGGCGATGCGCACGTCCCGGTCGCCCGCGGCCTCGCGGGCCCGGTCGAGGGCGCTCCCGATGCCGTCGTCGACGAAGTGGAAGGTGGTGCCGCCCGGCCGCTCCCACGGGTCACGCCGGGTATGGGTGACGACGAACACCGGGGTGTGGAACGGCGCTTCCTCCGGCCAGGCCAGCTCGCCGCCGTCGAACATGCGCCTGCCCATGACGCTCGCGCCGGTGCACTCGAAGGTCTCCCGCGCGATGTCGTTGTCGCGGCCCTCCTCGCCTCCCTCGCCCACCTTCACGTTCTCCCGGAAGAACCGCAGCGGGAACACCCACGCCTACAGCTCCGACCACTTCGCCATCCAGCGCCGGACCCTCGGATCGTTCTGGCCCTCGGGCGAGAAGACGTCCTCGACGGACACGGCGTCCGGCGCCATGAAGCCGTCCAGGGACATCGTCACGCTGAAGAACACCTTTCCGGCCATCAGCCCTCAGCTCCCGTCAAGTCGGTCTCGTTCCGGGTGAGTTCGGCGACGTAGGCCGCGAGGTTGCTCAGCGTCTGCTCGCCGCCCTCGATCGCGTGGTACTTCTCCGCGGCCTCGTCGCGGAGTTCCTTGGTGGGGAACAGCGTGCGCATCACGATCCGGGTCCCGTCGCCGGTCGGCTCGACACGCTGCGGTGGCTCGTCGGGCAACCCTGGTGCGGCAAGGCGGTCGTGCTCTACGGCGGCAGCTATCTGGGGTTCGCCCAATGGTCGGTGGCAGGCCAACTGCCGCCGCAGGTCAAGGCGTTGATCCCCTCGGTCTCCGAATCCGCCTTCACGCTGGAGTTCTTCCGCAAGGAGTCGTACTGCCTGGAGGCGACCTTCGGCTGGGGCCTCCAGGTCGCGGGCCAGGAACGCCGGGGAGCGATGCTCCGCCAAGCACTACGGCTGCGGAAGGAGCGGCGCGCCTGGCACACGTTGCCTCTCAACGAGGCCGACACCGCCGTTATCGGGCGCCGCTCCGACTACTTCCAGAACACCCTCGACCACGACGCCGACTCCCCGTTCTGGTCCGTGCTCGAACACAGCTCCCGGGTCGCCGATCTCACCGTGCCGGTCAGCACGGTCGGCGGCTGGTACGACATCTTCCTGCCCGGCCAACTCCGCGACTTCCAGGCGCTGCAGGGCTCAGGACGTGAGGCCCGGCTGGCCGTCGGACCGTGGGCGCACATCTCCATGGGCGTCGGCGTGACGGCGACCGCCGAGGCCCTCGACTTCGGTCTGGCCCACGCCCGCGGCGAGAAGCCGTCCGGCCGCGCTCCGGTGCGCCTGTTCGTGATGGGCGAGGAGACCTGGCGCGACTTCCCGTCCTGGCCCCCGCCGGGATACGCCCCGCAGCGCCTCCACCTCCACCCCGCCGGCGCCCTGGCCACCGACCCGCCGGACGAGTCCGCTCCGGACACCTACCGTTACGACCCGGCCGACCCCACCCCTGCCGTCGGCGGCGTCCGCATGGCCGTCGGCGTCAAGTCGGGCCGCGTGGACAACACCGGTCTGGAGACCCGCCCGGACGTCCTCACCTACTCGACTCCCGCCCTGGACAAGGACGTCGAGGTCGTCGGAGAGGTGAGCGCCGAGATCTGGTTCCGCTCCAGCCTGCCGTCCGCCGACGTGTTCGTCCGCCTCTGTGACGTGGACGAGAAGGGCCGCTCCACGAACGTCTGCGACGGTCTGATCAGCCTCACCGACGCCGAGGGGACGACATGCGCGAAGGTCCGGCTCTGGCCGACGGCCTACCGTTTCCAGCGCGGCCACCGCATCCGCGTCCAGATCTCCAGCGGCGCCTTCCCCCGCTACAACCGCAACCTCGGCACCGGCGAACCCCGGGCGACCGCCACCGCGCTCCGCGCCGCCGACCAACAGGTACTCCACACCCCGGCCCACCCCTCCGCGGTGATCCTGCCGATGGGACGACCGAACTGACCTGACCTGGCGGGCCGTTGGCGTATTGGGTGACATCCCGTAGAACCATTCCGGGCATCCCTTACGACCTCAGGCCGATGTGGCTCATGGGACCGGCGGGCTTCAATGGCCACCTCGTCAGAAAGTGACCAACTCCCCGAACAGGTCTGGAACATGCCCGAACTACAGCCACTCCGCGCCGACCACGCCCCGGCGGTCCTGGCCTTCGAGGTGGCCAACCGCGCTTACTTCGCCACCTCGATCTCCGACCGCGGCGACGCCTACTTCGACGAGTTCACGGCCCGCTTCGACGCCCTGCTGGCCGAGCAGAAGGCCGGCGTCTGCGCCTTCTACGTGCTCGTCGCCGAGGACGGCTCGATCCTCGGCAGGTTCAACCTGTTCGACCTCACCGAGGAACACACGGCGGTACTCGGCTACCGCGTCGCGCAGCACGTCACCGGCCGGGGCGTGGCGACCGCGACCGTCGAGGAACTGTGCCGACTGGCAGCCTCCGAGCACGCCCTGCGCACGATCAGAGCGGCCACCTCCCACGGGAACATCGCGTCCCAGAAGGTACTGACCAAGGCCGGCTTCACGCCGGCCGGCCCCGCTCACCCGTCCGACCTCGGCGGCAAGCAGGGCACTTGGTACCGGCGCGACCTGTAGACGACTGTGGTCAGCCCGCGGCGAGGAGTTCGAGCGTGTCGATCACGCGGTTCGAGAAGCCCCACTCGTTGTCGTACCAGGCGACGACCTTCACATGGCGGCCGTCGACACGGGTGAGCGCGGAGTCGAAGATCGACGAGGCCGGGTTGCCGGTGATGTCGGAGGAGACGAGCGCGTCGTCGGAGTACTCGAGGATGCCGGCAAGGGGGCCCTCGGCCGCGGTGCGGTAGGCGGCGAGCACGTCCTCGCGGGTCACGTCGCGGGAGACGGTGGTGTTGAGTTCGACGATCGAGCCCACGGGTACGGGCACGCGGATCGAGTCGCCCGACAACTTGCCGTCCAGGTTGGGCAGTACGTGGCCGATCGCCTTGGCGGCGCCCGTCGTGGTCGGCACGATGTTGACCGCGGCGGCACGGGCACGGCGGGCATCACGGTGCGGCCCGTCCTGGAGGTTCTGCTCCTGCGTGTAGGCGTGCACCGTGGTCATGAAGCCGTGCTCGATACCGGCGAGTCCGTCGAGCACCGCGGCGAGGGGTGCCAGCGCGTTGGTCGTGCAGGAGGCGTTCGACACGATCGTGTGCGTGGCCGGGTCGTAGGCGTCGTTGTTGACCCCGAACGCGAGGGTGACGTCGGCGCCGTCCGAGGGCGCGCTGACGAGTACCTTCCGCGCGCCCGCGTCGAGGTGGACGCGGGCGGCCTTGGCAGAAGTGAAACGGCCGGTGGCCTCCAGCACGAGGTCGACTTCGAGCTCGGCCCAGGGCAGGTCCGCCGGTTCGCGCTCGGCGAGCACCTTGATGCGCCGGCCGTCGACGACAAGGGTGTCCCCGTCGACGGTCACGGGGCGACCGAGCCGGCCGGACGTCGTGTCGAAGGCGAGCAGCCGCGCCAAAGTTGCGGGCTCCGTAAGGTCGTTGACGGCGACGACCTCGAGGTCGGTGTCGCGTTCGAGCAGGGCACGCAGCACATTGCGTCCGATGCGGCCGAATCCATTGATGGCAATGCGAGTCATGAGGTAAGTCCCTTCGGTTCCCCACCAGGCTCGCGCGCGGCAACCGTCGCGGACAGTGGCGCGATCGCCACGGTTCAAAAGGATCCCGCCACACCCCGGGACAGGTCCGGGCTACTCCCCCTGCGCGAAGGTCCGCCGGTACTCGCTCGGCGTCGTACCGAGAAGACGGTGGAAGTGCAGCCGGAGGTTCGCGCCGGTGCCGAGACCGACGTCGGCGGCGATCTGCTCGACACTGCGCTCGGACCGTTCGAGCAGCTCACGGGCCATGTCGATGCGGGCGCGCATGACCCACTGCATCGGCGTGTAGCCGGTCTCGTCCACGAAGCGCCGCGAGAACGTGCGCGGTGAGACCGCGGCCTGCCGGGCGAGCGTCTCCAGGGTGATGGGCTCGCCGAGCCGGTGCAGCGCCCACTCGCGGGTCGCGGCGAACCGTTCACCGAGTGGCTCGGGCACACTGCGCGGCACGTACTGCGCCTGACCGCCGCTGCGGTAGGGGGCCGCGACCAGGCGCCGGGCCGCGTGGTTGGACGCGGCCACCCCGAGATCACCGCGCAGGATGTGCAGACACAGGTCGATACCGGAGGCGGCTCCCGCAGACGTCAGCACACTGCCCTCGTCGACGAACAGCACGTTCTCGTCGACCTGGACGAGCGGGTACTTCGTCGCGAGCGCCCGCGTGTAGTGCCAGTGCGTCGTGGCGCGCTTCCCGTCGAGCAGCCCTGTCGCGGCGAGCGCGAAGGCCCCGGTCGAGATCGCGGCGAGCCGCGCTCCCCGGTCGTGCGCGGCGATCAGCGCATCGAGGACGGCCGTCGGCGGATCCTCCCGGTCCGGAAAGCGGTACCCGGGGAGGAAGACGATGTCGGCCCAGGTCAGCGCATCGAGACCATCGGCGACGTGGTACGACAGCCCGTCGCCACCGGTCACCAGCCCGGGCGCCGCACCGCACAGCCGCACCTCGTACGGCATGCTCGCCCGCGTCGTGAACACCTGGGCGGGGATGCCGACGTCGAGCGGCTTGGCGCCTTCGAGCACGAGGACGGCGACGCGACGCAGACGGGCGGTGGACACGGAGACAGCCTACGCAGGTGAACGATCGCGGTATCGGCTCGCCGCAGGTCAGACCTTCCAGGAACGCAACTGGTCGGCCACGGCGAGGACCCCGACCCGGGTGTCGCGGATCTTGCGGACGAGGTCGGAGAGGGCGCCGTAGGGCGGGTCGATCCCCTCACCGGACTGGCCCATGTACTGGGCGGCGACGAACGCGGCGTAGAGGCTGTTGCGGTGCGGCAGCGGCTCCAGGCGCACGATGGTGTGCATGAGCGCGGCCGCCCGCCAGGCGGCGTCCGGGTCGGCCGCGGCGAGGGTCGGCAGCTTGGTCTTGTGCCGGGACACGGCGGCCACGAGCGCGGAGTAGTCGGAGACCGACATGTCCTCGTGGCCGAGGGCGGCCTCCTGGACGTCGAGCAGCCAGGAGACGTCGATGTACAGGTGCATCAGGCGGCCGCGGCCCCGTCACGCTCGGAAGGCGGCACCTCGTCGGGGAAGGCGTCGTCGAACTCCCCGCGCAGCCGCTCGGCCCACACGGACGCGCCGGTGACGAACTGACCGCGCTGCATCTCACGGACACCGAGGTCGTGCAGATACTGCTTGAGGCTCTTCCCCTCGGCCGCGGCGGCCGCGCGCACTCCCTCGAGTTCCTCTTCGGTGAAGGACACATTCAGTGATGGCATGCTGCGATGGTACCTAGTTGGTGCCATCGGTGCGAGGGGCATGCCACCAATGCCGATACGGCAGGGTTACGAAGCTGTCCACCCGCGTCCGACAGGGGCCCGTCCTGCCCGCCCGGGCCCGGCGCCTAGGCTGCGGTAATGATCTCCAGCGACTACCTCTCCGAACTGTTCTCCCTGGACGGCCGAGTCGCCGTCGTCACCGGCGGCAGCTCCGGCATCGGCCGGGCCGCCGCCGGGGCACTCGCGCGGGCGGGGGCCGCAGTGGTCGTAGTGGCACGCAAGGAGCCGGAACTGGCCGCCACGGTCGACGAGTTGACGGCGGAGGGCTGCCGGGCGGCGTGGGTGAGCGGCGATCTGGGCACCCGGGACGGCGTCCGGGCCGCGGCGGAAGCGGCGGCCGAGGTGTTCGGCGAGCCGGACATCCTCGTGAACAGCGCCGGCGTCAACTTGCGCCCGCCGATGGGTGAGTTGAGCGAGGAGGTGTGGGACACCACGATGGCCCTGAACCTGGAGGCGCCCCACCTCCTGGGCCGGCGCTTCGGCCCCGGCATGGCCGAGCGGGGTTTCGGCCGGATCATCCACATCACCTCCCAGCAGGCCCACCGGGCGTTCGCGCAGAGCGGCGCCTACGGGGTCTCCAAGGGCGCGTTGGAGTCCCTGGCCCGCTCACAGGCCGAGGCGTGGTCCCCGCACGGCGTCACCTGCAACACCCTGGTCCCGGGTTTCGTGATGACCCCGCTCAACGAACGGCTGTCGTCCGACCCGGAGATGGTGGCGGCCCTGGCCGCGCGCACCCTGATCGGGCGCAACGGCCTTGCCGAGGACTTCGCGGGCGCGACGGTGTTCCTGGCGAGCCGCGCCTCGGCCTATGTCACCGGTCAGTCGGTCTTCGTGGACGGCGGATTCTCCGCCCACTAGCCCGACACCGGCTGGACGTCGGCCAGTTGGGAAGCCACCCACCGCTACGACGCCCCGCTCCCCCGCCGCAGAAACCGGATCACGGGATGCCCAGGCTCGTGGCCGATCTCGGCGCGGACACCGTAGACATCCTTGATGAGGGCCGGGGTCAGGACCTCGGTCGGGGTCCCCTCGGCCACCGTGCGGCCGGTGTCGAGGACGAGCAGGCGGTCGCAGTACATCGCCGCGAGGTTCAGGTCGTGCAGGGCGATCACGGTGGTGACCGGGAGGTCGGCGACCAGGTCGAGGAGGTCCAACTGGTGCTGGATGTCGAGGTGGTTGGTCGGCTCGTCCAGCAGGAGTTCGCGGGGTTCCTGGGCCAACGCGCGGGCGATCTGGGCGCGTTGGCGTTCGCCGCCGGAGAGGGTGTGCCAGGACTGGGCGGCCCGGTCGGTCAGTCCGGCGCGTTCGAGGGCCTCGGTGACGGCTCGGGCGTCGGCGGCCGACGCCGGTGACCAGGCGCGGCGGTGCGGGATGCGGCCGAGGGCGACGACCTCGCGGACGGTCAACTCGGTCTGGGTGTGCGTGTGTTGCTCGACGGTGGCGATACGGCGGGCGGTCGCGCGGCGCCCGACTTCGGGGAGCGGGCGCCCGTCCAGCGTGACGACTCCGGTGGAGGTGGGGAGGACCCCGGCCAGCAGCCGCAACAGGGTTGATTTTCCTGATCCGTTGGGGCCGAGCAGGCCGACGGTCTCTCCCGGTCGCAGGACGAGCGTGACGCCGTCGACGATGAGTTGGCCGTCGGTGCGGCGGGCGACCCGGTCCGCGTGCAGGCCGGACTCCGGGGCGGGGGTGCTCATGTCTTCCTCCGGCCCCGGTGCAGCACGACCACGAACGCGGGTACGCCGATCAGTGACGTCACCACCCCCACCGGTACCTCCTGGGGATCGACGACGGTACGGGCGAGGGTGTCCACCCACACCAGGAAGACGGCTCCGGTCAGCGCGGTGACCGGCAGCAGTCGTACATGCCCGGAACCGGTCAACGCGCGGGTGACGTGCGGCAGGACCAGGCCGACGAAGCCGATCGCCCCGGCGCAGCTGACGAGGACGGCGGTGAGCAGGGCCGTGGCGCACAGCAGGATCAGCCGGGCGCGGGCCACGTTCACGCCGAGGCCGGCTGCCGCCTCCTCGCCGAAGGCGAACGCGTCCAACGTGGTGGCATGGCCGAGGCATACGACCAGGACGAGGGCCAACGCGCCCGCGCACAGCACCACTTGACCCCAGTCGGCGCCGGAGAGCGAGCCGAGCAGCCAGAACAGCACGCCCTTGGTGGTCTCGGCGTCGGCCGACGTCAGCACCGTGAACGACGTGAGCGCGGAGAAGAGTTGCATGGCCGCCACGCCGGACAGCACCACCCGGTCCATGCTCGCGCCGAGGCTGTGGCTGAGCAGCATCACCAGCCCGAAGGAGAGCAGCGCACCGACGAACGCGCCCGCCGACAGCGACACGGCCCCGCCGCCCACGCCGAGCACGACGACAGCGACCGCCCCCGTGGACGCCCCGGAGGACACGCCGAGCACGAACGGGTCCGCCAGCGGATTGCGCAGCAGGGACTGCATGACCGCACCGCACAGCGCGAGCCCGGCTCCGCAGACGGCCGCGAGCAGTGTGCGGGGCATGCGCAGGTCCCAGACGATGCCGTCCCGGAGCGGGGCGAGCGAGCTGTCGCCGCCGCCGAGGTGGGCCGCGACCGACGCCCACACGTCGGCCGTGGAGATGTCGGCCGGACCGATGGTCACCGCGAAGGCCACGGAGACCAGCAGCGCGACCAGCCCGCCGCCCGTCAACATCAGGGTGCGGAGAGTCACTTGGCGAGTCCGAAGTCGCGCAGGCCGGCGGCGACCTGCTCGATCCCTTCGACGGTGCGGACGGAGGGGTTCATCGCCTGGCCGCTGAGCAGGATGTACCGCTTCTTCTTGACGGCGGTGAGGTTGCGGGTGGCGGCGTTGGTCTCCAGGAAGTGGATCTTCGCGTTGGCGGTCTCGGCCGTCTGCGACTTACGGGTCAGATCGCCGAGGACGATGACGTCGGGGTCGCGGTCGGCGACGGTCTCCCAGTTGATCTGGGGCCACTCGTCGTGGGTGTCGGAGAAGGCGTTCTCGGCGCCGACGGTGCGGGTGATGGCGCCGGGGGCGCCGCAGCAGCCGGCCAGGTAGGGCGACTGGGAGTTGGCGAACCAGTACATGAGGGAGGTGCCGGAGGCGTCGAGGCCGGCGGTGGCCTTGGTCACCCGCGCCTTCAGCTGGGCCACGAGCTGGTCGCCGCGCGCCTGCACGCCCATCGCGCGTGACAGGTCGCGTATCTCGCCGTAGACGCTGTCGAGGGTGAGCGGTGTGCTGCGCGAACCGTCGCCGCCGCTGTCGTTGTCCTTGCCCGCGCAGTCGGACGGCGAGACGTACGTCGGCACGCCCAGCTTCTCGAACTGTTCGCGGGTCGCGACTCCGCCCTTGCCGAGCGTCGAGACGAAGGAGGCGGTGACGAAGTCGGGTTCGGCGTCGAGGACCTTCTCGAAGGAGGGCGCGTTGTCGGCGAGGCGCGGCACGGTCGCGTTCGCCTTCTCCAGGCCCTTGAGCACCGGGTCGGTCCAGGTGGCGGTACCGACGATGCGGTCGGCGAGGCCGAGGGAGAGCAGGATCTCGGTGGTGCCCTGGTTGAGGGAGACGACCCGATCGGGGGCCGACTTCAGGGTGACCTTCTGCCCGCAGTCGGTGAGGGTGAGCGGGAAGCCCGCGGCGGACTTCTCCGTCTCGCCGTCGGCACGGTCGCCGTCCGATCCGCCGCACGCGGTGAGCAGCAGGGCGGGCGCGACGAGGAGTGCCGCGGTGCGGCGGCGCAGCGGGACGGGGGCGGTACGGATCACGGGCATGCCTTGCCTGTCGGGGCTCGAACGCGGAGCCTGGCCTACGAACTCCCCCTCGCCGAGGGCGAGAAGGCGCCAGCAGGTCTTCGGACTCGGGTTCGTCCGGACGGGGCGCCTTCCCGGCGCGTCACACACCGGCTCCTTCGGCCGGCCCGCGTCGCCCCAGTGGCGTCTGATGCCCCGCCCGTCCCCCTCACCGCTGCGCGTCAGTTCCGGATTTTCACCGGATTCCCTGGCCTCGGTTGTGGCACGACTGGCCCGCACAACCTATCAAGATCGGCGGTCGGCTCCCGCTGCGGGGTGCGGTGGGAAGGTGCCGCCGTACGGACCGCGACGCAGAAGGCGGCGCACGGCAGAATCAGCGCGGCGACGAAGTGGCGGGCGATGCCGATGCGGTCACGTCGCGGTGCGTACGTCCTTGCCCGGTGCGGTGTTGTGCCGCGCCGCACGAAGCCCGACGGCCTCACGGCGGAGCGCCTCCACCGTGGCCGTCACTTCGGGAGCACGGTCGCGGACCGTGACGGCGACGGTGGCGCGGCCGAGCCAGGCGGGGTCGTCGACCTGGACGGTACGCACGCCCGTGGGGACGGCCGGGGCGGTGAGTTCGGGCAGTACGGCGATGCCGAGACCGGCGGCGACAAGTCCCAGGCGGGTGGGCCATTCGCGGGCGGCGTAGGCGATCCGCGGGTGGTCGAGCGTCGGCCAGGCGCCGAACTGGGGGTCGTCGCGCAGGCCCTTGCCGACGATCCAGGCTTCGTCCCTCAGGCCGGTCACGGGGACGGTTCCCCGGCCGGCGAACCGATGGTCGGCGGGCACGGCGAGCAACAGGCCGCCGTCCAGGAGCAGTTCGCGGGAGAGTCCCTCGAAGTCGTAGGCGGGCAGGTCCGGTCCCACGCCGATCACCGCGATGTCGATGCGGTGGGCGCGGAGTTGGCGGAGCTGCGTGGGAGAGGAGGCCTCGCCCAACTCGACGATCAGGCCCGGGTGTTCGTCGCGGAGGCGGGCCAACGCCCTGGGGACGAGCACGGCGGCGGCCGCCGGGAACGCGGCGACGGCGACGCGTCCGGTGAGGTGGTCCTGCAGCCCGGCGAGGTCCGTACCGACCGCGTCGATCTCGTTGAGGACCGTCGCGGCTCGGCGGGCGAGCACCGTGCCCGCCGGCGATGGGGCAACCCCGCGGGCGCCCCGGACGAACAACGGCGCGCCCGCGGCAGTTTCCATCGCCGCCACCTGACGGGACACCGCCGACTGCGTGTATCCGAGCGCGTCGGCCGCGGCGGTGAACGATCCGGTGTCGACCACGGCCTGGACGACACGCAGACCGATGAGGGTGAATTCGGCCATGCCGACATCCTGACACATTCCAGGAACGCATGTCTCATGTGCGAGATCATCGCTGGTGGAATGGCTGGCACGGCAGCACGATGGAGTGGCAGGAGCAAGTGATCCACCACCCACAGGGAGCACTGATCATGGCGAAGACCTGGTTCATCACGGGGAGTTCAAGGGGGTTCGGCCGCGAGTGGGCGGAGGCCGCGCTCGAACGCGGCGATCGTGTCGCGGCGACAGCTCGGGACGTCAGCCGACTGACTCCTCTGGTCGAGCGGTACGGGGACGCCGTACTGCCGATGCCCCTCGACGTCACCGACCGTGCCGCGGTGCATGCGGCGGTGGGGCGTACCCACGCGCGTTTCGGTTCGCTGGACGTCGCCGTCAACAATGCCGGCTACGGGCATTTCGGCATGGTCGAGGAATTGGAGGAGGACGAACTCCGGGCTCAGATGGAGACCAACTTCTTCGGCGCGGTCTGGGTCACTCAGGCCGTACTGCCCTTCATGCGGGCCCAACGATCGGGCAGGATCCTGCAGGTCACCAGTGAGGGCGGCGTACGCGCGTTCCCAGGCATCGGTGCGTACCACGCTTCCAAGTGGGCTCTTGAGGGATTGTCGGAGTCCCTGGCGCAGGAGGTGGCAGCCTTCGGCATCCACCTCACCAATGTCGAGCCCGGCCCCTACGCCACCGACTGGCTGGACCGCGGCGCCCGGCACAGCGAGCCGCACCCGGACTACGCCGAGGTCCGCACGGCCACCGCACCGGATTTCGAGGTCGGCGACCCCCACGCGACCCGCGACGCGATCCTCCGGATCGTCGACGCGGACAAACCCCCACTGAGGATCTTCCTCGGCAGGTCCTTCACCGATGTCGCCGCGCTGTACGAGGAGCGGTTGAGCACTTGGCGCCAGTGGCAGCCGGTCTCCCTGGCCGCTTTCGGCTGAGCAATGGCTCAAGCCCATTCACCGAACAGGCCGTTCGGCTTCTCTCCGGTTCCGTCCGACCCCTGTGCGGCACGCCCCGTGCGGCGGATCGTAGGGTGCCTCGACTCGTACGCGTGGAGGTCCAACGGCCATGTCCCAAACGATCGTTGTCGGTGTCGACGGTTCCCCGGACGGTCGCGTCGCGGCCGACTGGGCAGCGACGGAAGCCGAGTTGCGTGACCTTCCCCTGCGGGTCGTACACGTCTCGACGCTCCCCGACGATCAACTCCTCACCACCTGGCCCTACTTCCGCGAGCCCTCTCCCGACGCTCTCGTCACGTCGCTCACGAAGGACCACCCCGAACTTCGGGCCGAGGTGGTCACCCTCACCGGGGAGGCCGTGCCGACGTTGCTCCCCCTGACCGCCGAGGCCGACTGCACGGTCCTCGGGCTGCGCGGTACGGGCGGTTTCGCGGGCCTGGCCCTCGGTTCCGTGGCCCACGGGGTCGCCGAGCGCTCCGAGCGGCCGGTGGTGCTGGTGCCGAGCGGGTTCGTCCACAGCCGCCGCGGGCGGTCACCGTACGGTGTGACGCTGGGCGTCGACGGCGGCGAACTGCCGGGCGCCGTCGTCGACTTCGCCTTCGACGCCGCCTGCCGGCGCGACACCGGCCTGCACGTCGTACACGCCTGGCGGCTGCCCTCGCCCGCCGAACACTGGATGCCGTACGCGCCGCCCGAGAAGGACCGGGGCCGCTGGGAGGACCAGGAGACGCAACGCTTCTCGGACGCGTTGCGGCCCTGGCGGGAGAAGTATCCGCATGTGGGTGTCTACGAGGATCTCCGCCTCCAGAGCCCGGCGGCCGCCCTGGTCCAGGCGTCGGCCACTGCCTCGGCGGAACTGCTGGTGACCGGCCGCGCGGGCCGGACCCTCGGGCCCACCCTGCACGCCGTACTGGAACACACCGCGTGCCCGGTGGCCGTAGTCCCGCACCGCACATGAGAACAGCTCCGCCCGTTACACTCGCGGGCCTGAACTCGCCTCGTGAAAAAGGCCGTTGGGCAACAGGAGAACCGAAGTGACGGACGCAGGATTCAGCGCGGACGACGTGGACACCGGCAGACCCCAGTCGGCCCGCATGTACGACTACTTCCTCGGCGGCAAGGACAACTACCCCGTCGACTGGGAAGCCGCCGAGAAGGTCATCTCCTTGTTCCCCGCCGTCAAGCAGATGGCGCGGGTGAACCGCGATTTCATGCACCGGGCCTCGCGGCTGCTGGCGGAGCGGGGAATCAGCCAGTTCCTGGACATCGGCACCGGAATACCCACCCGGCCGAACCTTCACCAGGTGGTCCAGGCGATCAACCCCCGTGCGCGCGTGGTCTACGCGGACAACGACCCGATAGTCCTCAGGCACGCCGAGGCGCTTCTTCACAGCACGCCGGAGGGCAGCACCACCTACATCCAGGCCGACGTGCGCGAGCCGGGAAAGATCCTCGCGGCGGCGAAGGAGCAGCTGGACTTCGAGCAGCCGATCGCCCTGTCGCTGGTCGCGCTCCTGCACCTGGTGGCGGACGAGGACGACCCCCATCGCATCGTGGGTGAACTGCTCAACTCCCTTACGTCCGGGAGCTACCTGGCTCTGTCCCACGCGACGGGCGACTTCGATCCGGAGACCTGGGAGCGCGTCGTCGAGGTCTACCGCAGGGGCGGCACGCCCGCCCAAGTGCGGTCACGTGCCGAATTCACCGGTTTCTTCGAGGGACTTGAGCTTGTCGCCCCCGGCATTGAACTCGCCGCAGGCTGGCACCCCGAGCCCGGAGCACAGTCCGGCGAAGCCGACCGGATCCCGCTGTACGTCGGAGTCGCCCGCAAACCGTGAGACCCAAGTCATAGAACGAGCGCGGTGATCGCATCGATCACCGCGCTCGCCGTGGAAGAGGTGGCAGAAGCCGTTACGCCGCGACGGGGTCCGGCTCCTGCGTCGGCGTGGTGGCGTCCGGGCGCGCCGGGTTGAGGAGGCGTTCGGCGAGGGGGGCGAAGATCAGGCCGAGGGCCGTCCAGAGGATGAGCTGCGCCGCGACCGAGTAGAAGCGGAAGTTGAAGAGCACGTCGGCGGGGAAGCCCGGGTAGACGATGTTGCCCTTGTCGTCCTTCAGCGGCAGTGGTGTCTCGGTGGCCTGGTTGCCGAAGTTGGCCTTGTTGTACGAGAGATGGCCCAGCTGCGGCAGGAGCAACATGACGATCCCGATCGCGACGACGAACGCGGCGCCGGCGAGGAGGGTCGCGTTCCAGTTGCCGAAGCGTGCCTGGAGGTGCTTGCCGAGGTAGACGGCGCCCGCGAGGAAGGCGACGGAGCACACGACCATGATCAGGTACAGGGCGCTGCGCTGCTGGATGGTCTCTTCGTGACCGATCGCGGGCGGGTTGGCCGGGTACTTCAGGAACGGCACCAGGTACATGCCGAGGAACCCGCCGCCGGCGACGAGGAGCGCCAGGTTGCGTGCCCGCAGCCCGCCGGTGCGGCCCAGGCAGACGGCGTAGGCGACGGCGAACAGGGCGCCCATCGCCATGCCGAAGAAGATCATGCCGACACCGATGCCGACGTTGGCCTGGATGGTCCGGCTGAACAGGTCGGGGTCGGCGGCCTCGACGGGCAGGCCGGCCGCCTTGTCCAGGGCGTTCTGGGCGGCGTCACGGCCGCTCTCGTAGTCGATGGCCTTGGCGATCTGCGGCTCGGCGAAGATGCGCGCGAACACGAAGGCGAGCAGGCCCGCGACTGCGCCGGCGAGTATGCCGCGCAGTATGAGCTTCTTTTCCATGTCGAGTTGTCCGTACGTCCGGGTGCCGGCGGAGGGTCAGTGGCAGGGGAAGCCGAGGAAGTGGCGGGCGTCGTGGACGAACTCGTGGACGTGCATGTCGTTCCCGAACACCGACACGGCGCCCTGGTCGACACCGACGAAGTAGTAGACGGCCAGCGCGATCAGCGCGGTGCCGACCAGCCAGACGATCGACTTCGAGACCGGCAGGACAACCGGCGTGGACACCGGACGGGAAGTGGAAATGCTGCTGCTCAAGGTGAGCCCTCCTTCGGGATCGTGCGTCCCTTGCGTGTACGGGCGAGTGAAGGTTCAGTGTCTGACTCGCCCTCCACCTACCGGCGGCGGGCTCACAGTGGCGCGACCGTGCTGGATTTCCACCAGCTTCCTTATGCCATCACTACAGGGGGAGAGTACGGCGCGTCTCTCCAGGGCGTCAATCAGGCCCGTTGGCCGTACTGCTCCTGACAGGACCGTCCCCACGCGAGGAGTTGCCCGGCAACACCCCCTCCCGTCACCGCTTCGACGTGAGCCTCAGGTCGACCTCCTGTTCCTGGTCCCCGGACGCCGTGCCCTGCTCGTCCACGCCGAACGCGACGCTCAGCGCTTCACGCAGCTGGCCGACGGCGACGTAGCCGCCCTGGAGCGTGGCGGAGACCGAGCCCTCCAGGGGGATGGGGTCGGTCGGGATCCATTCCTGCGTCGGTTCGAACTCGGCGGTCCATACGGCGGCGCGGTCGCCCGGCTGTTCCTGGGGCACGTCGTCGGCGGGCCGGTCGGTGGGGAACGCCGTCCGCAGGACGCCGAAGACGGTGGCGGCGTCCTCCTTGGACGCTCCGGTGAGGGACACGGTGGCCATCGGGGTCACTCTCCTCGGGGTCATTGGGCAGGGCGAGGGTCGGCCGGATTCAGTAGCCGAGGGCCTTCGCGAGTTGCTGCTTGTTCATCGACGAACGGCCGTCGACACCGCGCTTCTTGGCCTCCGCGTAGAGCTGGTCCCTCGTCGGTCCCTGCGCTCCACGGTGGGAACGCTCGCCGCCGCGCTGCGGGGCGGACTTCGGGTCCCGGGTGGACGTCCTGCTCGCGGTCGCGGACTCGCCGGCGCGGGCACGCTCCTTGTTCACGGTGCGCGCGGCGATCTCCTTCGCCCTGCCTTCGGAGACCCCTCGTTTCTCGGCGCCTTCCTTGATGTGCTCGTACTGACGCTCGCGCTTCGCGCTGGAACCTCGCGGCACGGCGCTCACCTTCCTTTCCTCGCGGACGGGGCTCGGCTCGGCGGGACCCGACCCGTTTTCCGGCGATTTCCCAGGTACCCGCCGTCCGGTGCTTCTCACGCGGGCCCCGGAACACGCTGCTCCCATCTGATGTGCGGCCCGCGCGCGGTGCGAGCAGACAGCCACCGAACGGATGAGCGTGCGGGCCCCGCGGAGGTTCCGGGCGGCGGGCCGGGGTCACACGGGTGGCGTACTCGCGTGGCGTGGTGGCGGGCGGCCGCCTAGTAATGGACTGGATCAGCTTGTTCATCGCGCATCGGGGGGCGATAGCAGCATCACCCTCTTCATGGAGCCGAGCATGACCATCCGCTCTTTCTCGCCCAGCCCGGACCGACCCGACATACCTCACGGCACCGCGGCCCACGCGCTCACGCCCTCCGACGGAGGGCCGGCCGACCGAACGCCGCCGACGTCACGTCCGTCACAAGAGGGTTCCGCCCAGACCGGCCCCGAGGGCGAGAACGTCGATCCGATGCACCGCCTGGTGCAAGCCGCCATCGCCGACCGGCCGCTCGACGAGGTCCTCCAGCTCATCACCTTGCTGGAGCAGTCACCGAAGTACGCGCAGGCCACCGTCGACGCCCTGCGGGCGGTCGGTGAGAGCCGGTCGGTGGAGGACGTCACGCGTCTCGTGACGCTGCTGACCCAGCCGCCGCGCAGTCCCGACTGTGCCGACGAGGCGATCCGCGCGGCCGCCGAGAACCGGCCCGTGGAGGACGTCACCCGGCTGATGGCCCTGTTGCAGCGGGCTCCGCTGGAGCCGCACTGCGGCGAGGAGGCGGTACGGGCCGCGGCCGGCCGGCCCGTCGAGGAACTCGTCCAGTTGATCGGCCGCCTGGCCGAGGAACAGGACGCGTCCGCCCCGGGCCCGGCGGCCGAAAGGTCCACGGCTGCACTGCACGAGTCGCCCGGACAGACCCCGGCGGACACCCACGAGCCGGAACCCGCGGGTGACCGTCCGGCCGCTCGTCAGCGCCGGGCACGACGTCCGCGTACGACGACCCGCCGCGGCGCTCCCCCGGTCTGGCCGAGGCTGATCGCGTCGGCGGCGCTCATCCTGTGCGGGCTGTCGTACTTCCCGCTGCACCGTGACGGAGCCTCCGCCACTGCCTACGGGTTCGCGCTCGGGGTCTCGATCCTGTGTGTGCTGCTGGCACCGGCGCTGGTCCTCCAGGGCGGCCTGTTCGTGCTGGCCGTGTCCGTGGTGGTGCCTGCCGCGCTGGCCGCCCTCCAGTTGTTCGACGGGCGGTTCCACTCCTCACGCCTCTCCCAGGCCTTGCGGATCACCGCCGCGCCGCCCTGGTTCGCGGGGCTGATCGCAGTATTCGCCGCGTTGGCGGCGCTCACGGCGCTGCTCGCACTGCTCGCCTCGCGGAGGTTCGGCCGGCAGCTGGACCTTCCCGGTCCTCCCGATCACCGGGCGCTGGCCGACGCGAACCAGGCGCCTCAGTAGGGTCGGTCCCGCTCAATTCGCGGTGGCGTCGGAGCTGTTCTCGGCGTCACCGCTCGCTGACGGCACGCTCGACGCCGAGGCCACGGGGCTGGAGGCGGCGCTGTGGCTCGGTTTGGCACCGGAGCCGGCGCTGGTCTCCGGCTCCGCGCTCGCCGACGGCGAGGCGGTGCCGCCCGAGTACGACCCCGAACTGCTGGACGTGAGCGGCGTGGGCGTCGGACTGTGTGCGGGTGAGCTCTTTCCGGCCGACCCGCCGCCCAACGACGTTCCGTTGCCGGACTCGTTTCTGACCGCGGCCGCTATCGGCTTGCCCAGGATGAGTTCGCCCGCGGTCACGGTGACCATCGCCAGGGCGAACACCAGGCCTGTGGCGAGGGCGTACTTCTTCCACCCGATGGACTTCCAGAAGGATCCGGACGTGGTCCGGTAAGTGGTCACCGACTCGTCGTCGGCTGAGGCGTCGGCGGGATCATCGGAGGGGGCGTCGGACGGTGACGCGGCACTGGCCGAGGTGCCGTCCCGTAACGCGAACGCCGCCCGGGCGTCGGCGCGTTGGACCTCCCGCTCCTCACTCGGTGTCAGGGCCATCGCCACCGACGGCACCCTTCTGCGGATCCCCTCCCCCGTCCGTCGGAAGGCGTGCTGGAAGACCGCCGCGCCGGTGGTGGCGCTGGCGCTGACGACGGCGGCGCCGATGATCGTCCCGGCCACCCCCAACAGGGACGCGATCACCGCGCCCACCACGGTGGCAAGCGCACTCGCCACCACCTGCACAGCGGTCAGATCGAGCACCTTGCGCTTCGGCTCCTGCTTCTTGTCATCCTTTTTGTGACTCTCCATCAATGTCCTTCAATATCCTTTGACAGTTCCGGAGCACGACAGCCATCGAAGAGGCATGTGCAAGGTGTCGACTGCCCTGTCGGCGGTGTTTCACCTCAACTGGAAGCAACAGGGCTGGACTTCACCGGTGCCGTCAGTCCGACGACTGCCCCGAGAGCGCCTCGGTGAACGGCGTGACCGGGCGTTCCACGGCCTCCCCGTCCACGAAGATGTCCACCGCCTCGTTGTAGAAGGCGAGCAGATCCTTCACGGCGCCGACCGCGGGCAGCGGTTCCGGATAGCTCCAGACGATGTTCGGCGGGACACCGGGAACGCCGGCCTCGCCGCGCCACGACCAGTACGCGGCGGTGCCCTTGTAGGGGCACCCGGTGCTGTGGTCGGTCGGCTCGAACAGGCCGAGGCGGACGTCTTCGCGCGGGATGTAGTACCGGGTCGGCAGGCCGGTCTCGAAGAGCAGGACCGGGCGGTGGGTGTCGGCGACGACCGTGCCGCCGATCTCCACCTTGACGTGACGGCTGCTGAGGATGGCGTCGACCCGTTTGTGCGGGTCGCGGGGATGGATGAAGATCTCTTCCTCCTCCTCGTACCAGTGGTCCAGGCCCCGCCCGACCCGCCGGAACCACTCGAAGGCGATGTACCCGGCCAGGTCGTCGGCCGGGTAGGTCCAGGCCGCGTTCTCCACCAACTGGCCGGCGATCTCAAGGTCGTAGAAGACGCGTGATCCGGTGTGCGCGCCGGTCGGGGGGTTCTGAGCCGGGCGGAGCAGGTCCTCGCGGACCTCGTCGCGCGGGAAGGCGTACGTCGGTACGGGTACGGCCGGCTCCCATACGAGGACGGGGTGCCTGCTGTCCACGACGGTGGTGTCGCCCTTGAGGCCGCGTACCCAGCGTGGGCTCGGCTCCCAGAGGAGGCCTTCGGGGGTGGTCCTGACGTCTCGTGCGGTGGGGAAGGTGCTCATGACCGTTGCTCCCTGATCCGTAGGTCGTGCGGCCGGCCAGGAGGCCGGTGCGGCTGACCACTGCTTGCCAGTTTGCGGTGGCGGAGGGTTCACTGGGCGGGTGCAGACCTTCGCCACCACGCTGACGGGCTTCTGGCCCTCGCGTCGTGTCCACGTCTTCGACGTGTTCTGTTGCCGTGCGCTGTCGTCCCCGACTCCCGCACAGCACGTCTAAGAACACACGAGACGAGAACCGAGGTCCACCATGTCCGTGACCGATGAACTGCTCGCCAACAACGCCCGTTACGCCGAGACCTTCGAGGGCCCGCTTCCTCTTCCGCCCGCCAGGCACCTCGCCGTCGTGGCCTGCATGGACGCCCGGCTCAACGTGTACGCGCTCCTCGGCCTGAACGAGGGCGAGGCCCACGTCATCCGCAACGCGGGCGGTGTCATCACCCAGGACGAGATCCGCTCGCTCGCCATCAGCCAACGGCTCCTGGGCACCGAGGAGATCATCCTCATCCACCACACGGACTGCGGCATGCTGACCTTCACGGACGACGGCTTCAAGGCCGCGGTCGAGGAGGACACCGGCATCCGCCCGTCCTGGGCGGCGGAGGCCTTCACCGATCTGGATGCCGACGTACGGCAGTCGATCGCCCGTATCAAGGCCGACCCCTCCATCGTGCACAAAGACAACATCAGGGGATTCGTCTTCGACGTGGCCACCGGGAAACTCAACGAGGTCGGCTGAGAACCATCCGGCCGAGCTGATCGAAAATGATCGAAGGAGATATAAGACGCCCCTTTAGTCGCTGAATCGGATCGATCCGCGTCGGAATTGGGCGCCCTCTGACCGCGATGTTCAGTACGCAGAATGACTTTGCATGGAGGGCCGGGACAGCTCAACTGCCCGGCCCTGCGCGGTAGTTTCCTTTCGGGCCCATAGAGGACCCGTCCGGGAAAGCGCTCTATCACATCCCGGGGGACGAAGCAGATCGACAAGGAAACAACCAAATGGACCAGCCGATTTGTCGAGGGTGTGACTTTCCCCCTTTCCGCACCCGAAATCGCGGCATTGCGCACCGGGATCGACTCCCCGTCATCGGCGGTTGATCCGGTGATCGCGGATCTCGGCTTCGCGGCCTTCGCCGAACGGAACCGCCCCCGCTACACGCTCTACGCCAGGGCTCGGCTGTCCGCGGTCGCACGTTCCACGGCGGTCGTGGAAGCCACGCTGGTGTCCGCCCACGAACGCTGGCAGTGGCTGATGTGTCAGCCCTGCCCCGCGGCCGAGGTCTGGGAAGAACTCCGCCGTCAGGTCGAGCGACGGGGCGAACGTGCCGCAGTGCAGGACCCGGTCCTGACCATGCTCTATCAGCGACTCCCCAACGCGTGCGCGGACAGTGTGGTGTTGTGCCGCCGACTGGGATTCTCCCTCGCCGAGGCGGCCGAGTTGATGGGCGTCGAGCCGTCCGCGGTCGAAGCTGCTCTCGCCGCCGCGCGGCGGACCTTCCCCCAACTCATCGATGCGGAGGCCCCCTTGAGGCATCGCTGACCCCTCCGGCGTCCCTCCCGGCGTACGCGGTCTCCTTGCGGACGCTCCGATCCGCCACCTTTCGCCAACCTGCGCCACGGTTCACCCGAACCAGCGGTGGTGTGGCCGCGTGCCGCCCTCCTAGGATGGGCAACTCCACTTCGGATGGGGCGGATTCGGCGAAGGGACGGACCGTTGGTGGAGCACAATCATGTCGATCTGTCGTTGCCCAGCGCGGCGCGGATGTACGACTGGCTGCTCGGCGGCAGCAACAACTTCGAAGCAGACCGGAATGCCTGCGAGTTATTGCTGGAGGTGGCGCCCACCTCGCGTGAGATCGCGCTGAACAACCGGTGGTTCCTCCAGCGTGTGGTCCGGGTGCTGGCCGAGCAGCACGGGATAAGGCAGTTCATCGATTTCGGGTCGGGCCTTCCGACGCAGCGCAATGTGCACCAGATCGCGCAGGAGGTCGACCCCGAGTCCTACGTCGTCTATATCGACAACGATCCCGTCGTCCTGTCGCTGGGCCAGTCCCTGCTCGACGAGAACGACAACACGGCGATCCTGTCGGTCGACATGACGGACACCGACACCATCTTCGGCCACCCGGACTTCACCCGGCTCATCGACTTCACCGAGCCGACGGCCGCCCTGTTCATCTCCGTACTGCACTGCCTGCCGGACAGCGCCGGGCCTAAGGCCTTTGTGGAGCGGGTGGTTGACCAGCTCGCGCCGGGCAGCTTCGTCGTCCTGTGCCAGCTCGTGAGCGACGACGCCAAGGTCCGCGACGACGTCACCGAGCTCATGCGGGTCCAGACCGGGGGCAATTGGGGCAGGGTCCGGGAGAAGGCGGACGTCGACGAGATCTTCGACAGGCTCGTTGTGGAGGACCCGGGGCTCGTCGACGTGACCGACTGGCGGCCCGACTCCGAGCTCCAGCAGCGCCGGCGCAGCATCGAGTGGACGGAGTACGGCGGGCTGGGAAAAGTGCCGCCCCGGCAATAGGCCCGACTCACGGACAGCGACAGCAGCTAGGAGTACCGCGCTACGGCCTCGTCCAGCATCCGCCGGCTCTCCATGGGTGAGGCACACGCCTCGCCCTGGATACGCAGCAGGAGTTGGAGGTGCCGCTCGAAGTCGTTCTCCTTCGTCGGCCAGGGTTTCGCCCGCTCCTCGGCGCTCAGCGCGGGCTTGTTGTAGTAGTCGGCCTTGCGGTAGCCCTCGACGTAGACGAGGTCGGGCAGGCCGCCGCGGCCGAACTGGAGGTGGGCCATGCCGCCCGCCATCGACGCCTCGTTGCCCGCGATCATCCGGTCGAGGAGCACGAACCGGACGGTGATGTGCGGGAGTCGGGCCATCTCCCGGAGGTGGAGCATCTGGTCGCGCATCACCTGGTCCGAGCCGGCCCGCCGCAGGAGGACGGACTCGTCCATGAGAAACACGCAGCGGGGCGGCTCGGCCTGGCCGAACACCCGCTCCTGCCGCTCCCGGCGCATGGCGACCCGCAGCGCCATCTCGGGGCTGTCCCACTCCGTGAGGTGCAGGCCCGTGCGGAGGATGCAGCTCGCGTACTCGGGAGTCTGCAACAGGCCCGACACCAGGCGTACGTCGTACGTGGTGAGCCCGATGGCGACGGATTCGAGGCCGAGGAGCCGCCGCAGGTAGTCGGGGGTGCAGTCGTCGAACCTGTTCTGGAACCATTCCGGTTCCTGGGCGCGGGAGAACAACATAGACAACTTTTCCCGTGCCGGACCGTCGAGTTTCAGATAGGCCATCACCGCTTCGACCGTGCGCCTCTCGGGCGTGGAATCGGCATTCTCCAGGCGGCTGATGGTCGAGTTCGAAACGTGGGTGGCCTTCGCCAGTTCTTTCTGCGTCAGACCGACCTCGTCGCGCAAATCCTTGACGGCGAGACCGAACATGATGGTGGCCGCCGTCTTTGTCGTGTCCGGCCCGGCGGTATGCCGGGCCGGACGATTGATCGAAATAGGATCCGGGTACACGCCTTCTCCTCGCAACAGGCAGTCACCTTCACATGATGACACGCCCGGGCCGGAGGCGTTGCCCGAACTTATGTACTCCGAGGCCTAGTTGGGAGTACCGAGGGCATCGAACTCCCCCTTCTTCGCACCGTCGAGGAAAGCGCCCATCTCCTCAGCGGTAAAGATAAGTGCGGGTCCGCCGGGGTCGGTCGAGTTTCGTACGGCCACTCCGCCCCGGGGCAGTGCGGCCAGCTCAAGGCACATGCCGTTCGCTTCGGACATGCGGCTCTTCACCCACGTTCCCGGGATGAGGTTGGCGGCCATTCCGTTCGTGAAGTTCTCCATCAGGGACGAACCCTCTCCGTTCGACAGACCCACTTTTCCGGCCTTTTCCGTCGCGGCCCCGAAACCGCACAGGTGGAAGCCCCATGAAATCCCGTCATGCAATTTCATGGCTCGACGTGAAGGAAATGCTAGCGGCTGGAAATCGAACAATGCCGTCCCACGTACGGGTGGATGGTGTCCCGCCGGGTGGTACGGGTGGCGAAGGAGCGCGCGCTGGTCCGCTCCCGGTCCGACGTGACATGAAGAGGTGACATGAAGCTGTCACACGCGGACCGGAATCCTCCGCCGGGCGGCCGGGGTTGGCACGGGTACGACCCCGCTTCGAGGCCGGGCCTCGCACGACGAAGGAGCGACGACCATGACCGTTGACCTGACCACGACCGACCTCCAGGCCTTCACCCAGGACTGGCTGGAGTGGTACCGCGGGCAGGAGGAACGACTCGCCGCTCCGCACGGTTTCCTGGCGATCACCGGGCTGCACTGGCTCGACGACCGGCCGCAGCGCTTCCCGGACGCGCCCGGCACCTGGTGGACCGACGCCGACGGGGTCTCCGTGGCCCTCGGCGAAGGGGAGGAACTCGTCGTGGAGGGAACGCCGGTGCGAGGTGAGCACCGCTTCGGCGTGCTGCCCGAGCGGGGTGGGGTGAACGCGGTCTGGGGTGATGCCGTGATCGAGGTGGCCAAGCGGGGCGGGAACGACATCGTGCGGCCCCGGCATCCGGACGCGCCGCTGCGCACCGCCTTCGCCGGTACGCCTGCCTACGCGCCGGATCCCCGTTGGGTGGTCCGGGGGCGGTACACCGCCTTCGAGACGCCGCGTCCGACGACCGTGGGCGCGGCGGTCGAGGGGCTGGAGCACGTGTACGACGCGCCGGGCCGGGTCGAGTTCGAGCTGGACGGGCAGTCGTTGGCCCTGACCGCGTTCCCCGGGCGGGGGCCGGGCGGACTGCTGGTGCTCTTCACCGACGCGACCTCCGGGGTGACCACGTACGCCGCGAACCGGGCCCTCGCGCCGGCCCCGCCGGACGCCGACGGCACGGTCGTCCTGGACTTCAACCGTGCGACGAACCTGCCGTGCGCCTACACCGACCTGGCCACCTGCCCGTTGCCGCCGGCGGAGAACCGGCTGCCGGTGTCCATCGAGGCCGGGCAGAAGACGCCCCGTGAGCGGGGAGGACTGGTCTGACCGTCGCCCCGGCCGCGTCCACGGCACCGCCGGGCCGCAGCCGGGCTCACTGAGCCCGGCTGCTCGCCGACACGCGGTACCACCATCCGTTTCCACCTTCGACAACCATGCGCACCCCTCAGTCGTCCCCCTTAATGACGCGCTGGTTCTCGCGCGGCCGTACCCCCCACCGACACTGCACACGGACGACGCGCAGGAAAGAGGCCGCATGCTCCGTATCCACTTCACCTCGCAGGACCTGCAGAGCATCCGGGTGGCCCGCCGGCCCCACGCTCTCTGGGAACTCGTGTGCGGAGTCTGCCGGCTGGACACGCGGCAGGGGGCGCTGGAGTTCGGGCACTGGCGCCGGTCGGTGCGCGAGGGGCTGGCGAAGGATCCACGGGCCCGACGGGCCCTGTTGCCCTTGCAGACGCTGATTCCCCCGGTCGGCTACATCCCCGACTTCCTCACGCCGTCGGTCACGGGCGGCGGTCTGGCCGTCGGCCTCGACCAGGTGCGGGGCACCTCCCGCGCCCGGCTGACCCGTGAGCTGTCCCGGCTCGCCGAGTCGCGTCCGCTGCCGTCCTGGGTGTCCACCCTCAACAGACCGGGCGCCAAGGCCTTGGGGACGCTGACGCACGCCCTGGAACTGTCCTGCAAGACGCTGCTCGAACCGTACTGGCCCCGCATCCAGACCGCCGTCGGCAACGATGTCGAGCTCCGGTCGCGCGCACTCCTCGACGGCGGCACGTCCGCGCTGCTCAACGCCCTTCGCCCACACGCCCGTTGGCACGCTCCGGTGCTCGAGGTGGACTATCCCGTCGACCGCGAGCTGTACCTGGAGGGGCGCGGCCTGCTGCTCATCCCGTCGTACTTCTGCTGGCGCAGGCCGACCGCGCTCGCGGATCCGACGCTCGGGCCGGTGCTCGTCTACCCGGTCGCGAAACAGCCCCTGGAGATCGTCCGGGCGAGCAGGGACGGGCTGGAGCGGCTGCTGGGCCGTACCCGGACGGTCGTCCTGGCGGATCTGGTCCGCCATGGGGCGCGTACGACGTCCGAGGTGGCCACGGCGGCCAACATCGCGCTGCCCAGCGCCAGTTACCAGCTCGGCGTGCTGCGCGACGGAGGCCTGATCGCCAGTCACCGGGAGGGCCAGTTCGTACGGCACTCGGCAACTCCCTTGGGCCTGCGCTTACTTGACGAGCGGTGACCGGACAAACCTCGCCGGTGCCGATTAGAAGGGTTTCGAATTCATTGCTGCCATGTGCCCCGCACCGCCATCGTTTGTGACGGTCGCCGTGGGGGTCACGGCGGCGCGGGGCCGGGACGACCCGGGCGCGGTGGCCACCGGACACAGGGGGACGGTGGGCACCGCGCCCGCGGTGTCGGGGGTCAGCCCGCCCGGCGGCGGTCCGTCGTGGTGCGGTGGGTGAGGGGAGCGCGCAGGTCCAGGTGCTCGCGCAGGGTCGTACCGGTGTACTCGGTGCGGTAGACGCCGCGTTCCTGGAGTGCGGGGACGAGGTGGTCGACGATGTCGTCGAGGCCGTCGGGGATCAGGTATGGCGTGACGTTGAAGCCGTCGACGGCGCCGTGCCGGACGAAGTGGGCGAACTTGTCGGCCAGGCCCTCCGGGGTGCCGACGTGGCCGCGCTGGGGGCCCAGCGCGATGACGGTCTCGCGCAGCGACCACCGATTCGCGTCGGCCTTCTCCCGCCATTCGGCGACGACTTGACGGGGATCGGCGATCCGCCGTGCGCCGAAGGAACCGTCGTTCTCGGCGACGACCGGGTCCTCCTTGGGCAACGGCCCGTCGGCGTCGCGGCCGGAGAGGTCGATGCCCCAGAGGAGTCCGGCGATGCCCAACGCGGTTGCGGGGGTGACCTGTTGGAGGCGGATCCAGCGCTTCTTCTCCAAAGCCTCCTCCTCCGTGGTGCCGATGATGATCTCGGTACCCGGGAGGATGCGCAGGTCGTCGTCGGGGCGGCCGACGGCCCGAAGCCGGCGTCGCAGATCGTCGGCGAAGGCGAGCGCGTCGTCGAAGTCGTTGCCGTGCGCGGAGAAGATGACGTCGGCGTTGCGGGCGGCGAAGTCCCGGCCCTCGCCGGAGTCCCCGGCCTGGAAGATCACCGGGTGTCCCTGGGTGCTGCGCGGCAGGGTGGGTGCCAGGTCGACGTCGAACTGCGGTCCCTGGTGGCGGACTTGGCTTACGGCGCCAGGCGCCGCCCAGGCCGGAGCGTCCGTGGAGCCGGACACGGCCGTGTTCTCCCAGCTGTCCCAGATCGCG
This sequence comes from Streptomyces sp. NBC_00986, assembly GCF_045162565.1. Classification (NCBI taxonomy): domain Bacteria; kingdom Bacillati; phylum Actinomycetota; class Actinomycetes; order Kitasatosporales; family Streptomycetaceae; genus Streptomyces; species Streptomyces sp. NBC_00986. The sequence continues at coordinate 11,208,166 of NZ_CP108733.1, read as the reverse complement.
CGGGCGACGGTGAGGAACTCCTCGGCGCGGTGGTAGCGGTCGGCGTGGTCGAGATAGCCGCCGCGGCGGAAGTTGGCGCCGGTCCAGGCGTTGTCGGTGGTCACCACGTTCCAGCCGGCCCGCCCCTCGGAGAGCAGGTCGAGGCCGGACAGGCGGCGGGCGAGGTCGGCGACTTCGTTGAAGGTGGTGTTGGACGTGCTCACCAGGCCGATGCGGTCCGTCACGGCTGCCAGCGCGGCGAGTTGGGTGATGGCGTCGGGCCGTCCGGCGACGTCGAGGTCGTGGATCTGGCCGTCGACCTCGCGCAGCCGCAACCCCTCCCCCAGGAAGAACGCGTCGAACAGGCCCCGCTCGGCGGTCTGCGCGACGCGCCGGAAGTTGGCGGGGTCGATCTGGGAACCGCTCGCCGGATCCGACCAGACCGTCCAGTGGTTGACGCCCTGGAAGAAGACACCGAAGTGGAGTTGGGCATCCGGACGGGGGACGTCGAGGGGGTCGGTGCGGGTCATCGGACATCCTCCTGCGCGGCCGCGGCGGCATAGCGGTTGGCGGGCCGGTCGAGACCCAGGTGGGTGCGCAGGGACGCGCCGGGCAACGGGCGTACGGCGTGACGGCGTTCGAAGAGGTGCGGCAGGACGAGCCGGGACAACTCCGGGAGGTCCTCGTCCAACACCAGGGGATGCAGGCGTACTCCGTCCACCACGTCCCTCAACTCCCGCAACAGCGCGGCGAGTCCGGCGGCGGAGCCGATGTGGCGCAGGCGTCCCCGGTCGCTCCAGGTCCCATGCTGCTCGAGGTCGGCGACGCGTTCCTCGGCCGCGGCGTGGGCAGTGTCGAGGGCGACTTCGACCTCGGCGAAGGTGCGCGGCGTTCCGGCACCGGACGCGCTCGCGGTGACGGCTGCGAGGTCGCGGCCCGTGACGAGGGCGACATCGAGTTGACCGCCGGGGACGCGCTCCGGGCTGCCGAGCACGACGAGTTGGCCCTGCGGCGGACGCGGCACGATCGCCGGGCCCTTCACCGTGTAGGTGTCGCCGGTGAAGTCGACGTAGTGCAGCCGGTCGCGGTCGAGGTAGCGGCTGGTGGCGACGGAGCGGATGACCGCGTCGTCCTCCCAGGAGTCCCACAGATCGCGGACGACCTCGACACCGTCACGGGACTCGCGGGCTCGTGCCGCGGCCCCGTCGACGAGCGGGCGCCCCCAGACGGAGGCCGCCTCGGGCCGTGCCTCCTCGCTCACCACCCACCCGGCGCGCCCGACGGAGATGTGGTCCAGGGACGCCAACTGGCTTGATACGTGGAAGGGTTCGGCGTACGTGAGCGGCACGACCGGCGCGATGCCGACGACGCTCGTCGACGCGGCGATGAACGCGGCCCGCTCCACCGCACCGATCCGGCCGACCACGTCGGTGCCGTTACCGGGCGGGAGCACGCCGTCGTCCAGGGTGAGCAGGGTGAACCCGGCGTTCTCCGCCGCGGCGGCGACACCGGCCACCCGGCGTGGGCTCAGCAACTGGTCGGGAGAGTGGGCGGCGCGGCGCCAGGCCGCGGGATGGGCGCCGTCACCGTCGATTTCGAGGGCGAGCCGCAGGGCGGGGCCGGACATGGGAGTTCCTTCCGAGAACACGTCGAGACGGTCGGCCCGAGGGGACCGACAGGGGTCAGGGGCGTGCGGAAGGACAGACGGCGGAGGCGGTGCGGCAGTAGTCGACATGCCGCCGGATGATCAGCCACGCGCCCGGGACGGCACCGTGGGGTGCGGCGTCGCGTACGCGCATCGGGGCCTCCACCCGTCCGGGAACGATCGCCTCAACCTTGGGCGTCGGCCCGGGAAGATGTCAAGAACATTAGATGTACGCGCATGCAGCAGAGCCGAGGCGGAAAAGCGTTGGCCGCGACGACAACCGTCTTGCTACCTTGCCGTTGGCCGTGAACACCGCACGAGGAGGTGAGACCCATGAACGCAGTTTCCAGGTGGGTGCTCCCCCTCTTTTCCACGGTTGGGCCAGCGGCATAGGTGTCGCCGGGAGCGCCTCACAACAAGGCGATCCCGAAAGGCAACACCATGAAACTCACACACCATTCCGTGCAGTTCACCTCAGAGACATCGTCGAACGGTGTCCTCGTCCGCGACTTCACCGTCGGCGGGCTGACCGGCGCGCTCTGGTCCCCCGCCGCCTCCCCCTCCGAACGCGCTCCCCTGGTCCTGATGGGCCACGGCGGCGGCACCGACAGCAAGGCACCGGCCATGGCGGGCCGTGCCGAGCGCCTCGTGAACGGCGGCGGCTTCCACGTCGCCACCATCGACGCACCCGGCCACGGCGGCCGCCCGCGCACACCGCACGACGAACGCGAAATCGCCCTGATGCAAAGGAAGATGGCGGCGGGCGAACCGGTCGGCGACATCGTCGTCCGCTACAACGCCCACCTGGCCGAGCGTGCCGTACCGGAGTGGCTGGCGACCCTGGACGCCCTTCAGGAACTCCCGGAGATCGGCACCGAAGGACCCGTCGGCTACTACGGCCTCAACATGGGCACCGCGATCGGCGTACCGCTGACGGCCGCCGAACCCCGCATCACCGCCGCGGTGTTGGGCCTCTTCTGGTACGACGAGTCGCTCGCCGAGTCGGCGCGGCGGATCACCGTTCCGATCGAGTTCGCGCTCCAGTGGGACGACGAACACATCCCCCGCCCGTCCGGTCTCGCGCTGTTCGACGCCTTCGCCTCGAAGGAGAAGTCGTTGCACATCAACTCGGGCAGCCACAAGGAACTGCCCAGGTTCGAGGCGGACAGCGCGGTCCGCTTTTTCGCCCGGCACCTGACCGTCAACGGCCTTACGGAGTAACCCCTCAACGCGGCTGCGGCCCGGTGCCCTCTCCGAAATCCATGCCCGTCATGAGTTCGGAGAAGGCGCCGGCCGCGGCAGCGGACGTGAAGAGCCGGTCGAGTCGGGCGCGGGCCAAACTGCGGTGAAAGGGACCGGAGTCGGTGGCGTCGCCTGCGTCATGGAGCATGCGGGTCATCCAGTGCGAGAACTCCTGATCGCTCCAGACGCGGCGCAGACACCGCTCCGAGTAGGTGCGCAGGGCGGTGTCGTCGTGGTCGTGGACGGCGTCCCGGGCGGCTCGGGCGAAGAGATCGGCGTCGTAGAGAGCGAGGTTCATGCCCTTGCCGCCCATCGGCGAGACGATGTGCGCCGCGTCGCCGACGAGAAAGAGACGGCCGTACTGCATCGGATCGTGGACCAGGCTGCGGAGCCGGAAGATCTCGCGGTCGGTGATCGGGCCGGAGACGAGGTCCGGGTCGCCGAGCCGGGTGCGCAGCGCGTCCCAGACGCGGGCGTCGGACCACGCGTCGGGGTGGTCGTCCGGCGGACACTGGAGGTAGTAGCGGCTGGCGTACGGGCCGCGCGGGAAGTGCGCGGCGAAGCCCTGCGGGCTGACGGCCAGGAGCGGGTGGGCGGGCGGCGGCGCGTCGGCCATGACCGTCAGCCATCCGATCCCGTGATCGAAGGCGTACGGCGTGAGGGCACCGTCGGGGACCGCGCTGCGGCTGATGCCGTGGTCGCCGTCGCAGCCCGCGACGAAGGAGCAGGTGATCGTACGGAGGTCGCCGTCAGCGGTGCGGTAGCGGACGGCGGGGCGGTCGCCGGTCAGGTCGTGCAGGGAGACGTCGGCGGCCTCGAAGCGCAGGTCGCCGCCGTCCTCCAGGTACGCGGCGGTGAGTTTCTGGACCAGCATCTGCTGGGGGCAGAGGCGGGCCGTGGGGCCCTCGGAGCCGTCGTAGTCGTTCACGAGATGTGTCTCGCCGTCGACGCGGAGCTCCAGGATGCCGTCGTGCGGGACGCCGCCCAGGACGCGGTCGGCCAGCCCCCAGGAGTCGAACATGCGGACGGCGTGGGTCTCGACGATGCCGGCCCGTTGGCGTTGTGCCACGTACTCGCGGGTCTGCCGTTCCAGGACCACGCAGTCGATCCCGCTGCGCCGCAACAGGTTCGCGACGGTGAGCCCGGCCGGGCCCGCGCCGATCACCACCACGGTCGCGGATTCCGGCGGCTCGCTCAACTCCCGTGTGCTGTCAGCCACTTGACCACCTCCGGAATCACCCTACCGACGATCGGGGCCAAGCCGACCGGCCACCGGGTCACTTCACCTCGATCGTCACCTTCCAGGTCTCGACGAGCAGGGGGCAGAGACTGCCGGGGTCGGGGACGCAGCGGCGTTGCGCGGTGACGGTGGCGGCGCCGGCGGATGCCGCGTGGAAGACGGCGGTGGCGTCTCCGGACGGGTAGGTGGCGTCGGAAGCATGCCCGAGCACCGCGGAGTTACCGGACTCCGGAGCGGTCCAGGTATAGGTGAATCCGCGCTCACGGGAGTGGGTGAGCCGGATCTCGACATCGCCACCCGAACTCGCGGGCACCGTCCGGCCGTTGTCCGTGTTGGTGAGGACGACGCGTCCGGCCAGGTGTGCGTGCGGCGTCTGCACCTGGGCGGTGGCCGATGCCGCGACGGCCACGAGGACCAGCCCCGCGGCTCCAAAAGCCGTGGACCACTTCGTTGCTCCCATGATTTCCTCTCCTCGCACCCGCCGGGTGGGCGGTCTCCGGAAGCGGCGAGCGCGCCGCCCAGCGGCACAACGTGGTGGAGGAGGGCGGGTCACAGACAACCACCCGTTCGTGCGGACCTGTGCCCAGACAATGCGTGTGTTATGAATCTTCACGCGTGACCGATATGACAAGACCACAGACAACCGTTCGACCGGCCCCACGGGTGAGGACCGGTCGGGGTCGCCGATGCCGGGGTCCGCTCCCCGGGCTGCGGTGATCTTCCTTCCCAGGAGGACCTCCCGCATGTTTCGACGTATAGGCAACGGGGTCGTCAGACATCCCGTCTGGACCATCGTGGGCTGGCTGATCGCCGCGGTGGCGATTGTCGCCACCGCGCCCGGTCTGCCCTCCAACAGCGACGAGAGCAGTTTCCTGCCCAAGAGTTACGAGTCGATCAAAGCCGCGGATCTGCAGGTGAAGGCGTTCCCCAGCGCCTTCACGCCGTCCGCGATCGCGCTGTACCAGCGCACCGACGGCGGCAAACTGACCGCCGCCGACAAGAAGGACGTCGCCCGGATCACCACCGAGCTGGGCAAGAAGCACATCGACCAGGTGCAGAAGGTGGTCCCCGGCCCGCCGTCCACGGACGGCCGGTACACCATGACCCTGGTCCAGATGGACAGCAAGAACGCCGGTCAGCCGGTGCAGGCGGACGCCGCGAAGGTGCTGCGCGACGACGTCAAACAGCTGACCAAGGGCACGGACCTCGACGTGAAGCTGGGCGGTTCCGCCGCGCAGGCCCTCGACCAGCAGGACTCCTCGAAGCGCGGCGAGGCGCTGATCGGCATCGGTACCTTCCTCATCATCCTGGTGACCCTGCTGATCATCTTCCGGGCGCCGATCCTCGCCTTCCTCCCGCTGGTCCTGATCGGTGTGGTGGCGTCCATCGCCAACGGGCTGATCGCGTACGCCACCAAGCTGTTCGGCCTCCAGGCCAACAGTTCCGTCTCGTCGATCCTGATCGTCGTGCTGTTCGGCGTTGGCACGGACTACTTCCTGTTCCTGATGTTCCGGTACCGGGAACGGCTGCGGGCGGGTGACGAGCCGAAGCAGGCCATGGTCAACGCGGTCGCCCGGGTCGGCGAGGCCATCGCCTCGGCCGCCGGCGCGGTCATCATCGCGTTCCTCGCGCTGGTGCTCTCCACGTTGGGCTTCCTCAAGCAGATGGGTCCGGCGCTGGCCATCTCGGTCACCGTCACCCTGATCGCGGGCCTGACCCTGATCCCGGCCGTGGTGTCGCTGATCGGGCCGAAGGTCTTCTGGCCCTCCAAGTCCTGGCAACAGGAGCCGCAGAACGCCCGGTTCGCCGCCCTCGGCCGCGGTGTGCAGCGCCGGCCCGCGCTGACGGCCGCGCTCTCCGGGCTCGTCCTCGTCGCGCTGTCGCTGGGCACCCTCGGCTACAAGGCCACCTTCGACCTGGCCTCGGGTTCCATGCCCAAGACCAAGGAGTCGATGGTCGTCCAGGACGAGATGCAGAAGGCGTACTCGGCGGGTGCCGCCGCCCCCACCGACGTCTATCTCTCCAGCACCGACGGCAAGCCGCTCGACAGGTCCGCCTTCACCGCCTACGCGGAGAAGCTCGGGGCCGTCGACGGTGTCGCCAACGCGCGGATGAGCCAGGTCAACAAGGACGGCACCACGGCGGACTTCACCGTCACGCTGAAGTACGAGGCGTCCACGGAGAAGGCGATCGACGCCGTGGGCCGGGTGCGGGACGTCGCGCACTCCGCCGCGCCCGACGGCACCGAGGCCCTGGTCGGCGGCATGTCCTCGATCTACAAGGACATCAACAGCGCGGTCAACCACGACTACCGGACCGTGTTCCCCGTGGCCGCCCTGCTGATCATGCTGATCCTGGGACTGCTCCTGCGCAGTGTGGTCGCACCGTGGTACCTCATCGCCTCGGTGGGACTCGGCTTCGGCGCCACCCTCGGCGCGACCGTCTGGATCTTCCAGGACGCGCAGGGACACCCGGGGCTGATGTTCATGCTCCCGGTGATCATGTATCTCTTCGTGGTCGCCATCGGCACGGACTACAACATCCTCATGATCGCCCGGCTCCGCGAGGAGGCCCGCGAGGGCCGCGATCCGCGCGAGGCGGCGAGCATGGCGCTACGGCACGCGGGACCGACCGTGGCCGCGGCCGGTTTCATCCTCGCGGCGACCTTCGCCACGATGATGCTGGCCGGCAACGCGCTGCTCACGGAGATGGGCTTCGCCGTCTCCTTCGGCATCGCCGTCGCCGCCTTCGTGATGGCGATGTTCTTCACGCCGAGCCTCACCGCCCTGATCGGCCACGCCGCCTGGTGGCCGGGCCATGCCGACCGCGCCCAGGAAAGCGCGGGCGCCACGGACACCGGTTCCGACACCTCCGGGACGGTCTCCGGCGGAGGGGACCAGGACTCGGTCAGCCAGGGTCCGGCGGGCCGTCGCAACTAGCAACCAGCAACAATGCGGGGCCTGTTCACCGATCCGTACGACCGGTGAACAGGCCCCGTACCCACATCAACGGTCGGCGTGCCCGCGCAAGCAGTCGATCAGCGTGTTGAGCGACGCTTCAAGGGCGACGGTGTCCCGGCGGGCCTGGGAGAGCAGCAACCCGCCCTGGACGGCGGCGAGCAGCGCCAGGGCGAAGCGGTCGGGGTCGATCCGCTCGGGCAGTTCGCCGCGGGCCCGCATCGCGCGCAGCCCGTCCCGCAGCGCCCCCTCCCAACGGCTGAACCCGGCCAGCAGCTCGGCCCGCGCCTCCGGGGTGGACAGGGACAGTTCGCTGCTCAACCTGCCCATCGGACAGCCCTGTTGCTTCCGCTCGTCCCGGTGGATGCTCAGGACGACGTCGCGCCACGCCTCCAGCGCCCCGATGCTGTCGAGGTCGGCGAGCAGCGGCGCGTGCACCCCGAGCACGCTCTCGCACTGGTGGTTGATGACCGCGCGGACGAGGCCGTGCTTGTCGCCGAAGTAGTAGTAGATCTGCGAGGCGCTCACTCCGGCGGCGGCCTGGACGTCCTCGATCCTCGTGCTCACGACACCCTGGTCGTACATCAGGGCGGCGGCCTCCGAGACGATGCGCCGGCACGTCTCCTGCCCCTTGCGGGTGAGCCGCTGACCGCTTGCCGGTGCCACGACGGGTGCAGTTGCCATGGAATGAAGCTAGCACCGGTTTTGTAGTTGTGACTCCATTTTTTGCCAGGCAGCATTTGGAGGCATCACTCCAAACGCCGGCCCGCCGAGCGGGTCACGGACACGGAACGCAGGTGACCGCCATGGCTCAGCACAAGAGCGAGGTCCGGGACGGGATGCGCGTCGACTGGGACGTGCCGATCGCCATGGACGACGGCATGGTGCTGCGCGCGGACGTCTTCCGTCCGGTGGCCGAGGGGACGTATCCGGTGATCATGAATCACGGCCCCTACGCCAAGGGAATGGCGTTCCAGGAAGGCTTCTCGATGCTGTGGGAGCCGCTCGTCGAGGAGTATCCGGAGATCCTGGACGGCTCCACCAACGCGTACCAGAACTGGGAGACCGTCGACCCCGAGCGCTGGGTGCCGGACGGGTACGCGGTGGTGCGGGTCGACTCGCGCGGGGCGGGACGCTCACCGGGGTTCATGGACATCTTCTCGCCGCGCGAGACCCTCGACCACGCGGCCTGCGTCGAGTGGGCGGGCACGCGGTCCTGGAGCAACGGCAAGGTCGGTCTGCTCGGTGTCTCCTACTACGCGGTCAGCCAGTGGCTCGTCGCGGCCAGGCGGCCGCCGCACCTCGCCGCGATCATCCCCTGGGAGGGCGCGACGGACTACTACCGCGAGTTCACCCACCACGCCGGTCTGCTCAACACCTTTGTGTCCAAGTGGTATCCGGGCCAGGTACGCGTCGCCCAGCACGGGGTCGGAGAGCGCGGTCTGCGCAACCCGAACACCGGGGAGACGATCGCCGGCCCCGACACCCTGACCGACGAGGGACTGGCCGCCAACCGCCGTGACTCCACAGCCGACTTGCTGGCCCACCCGCTCAACGGCCCGTTCTACAGGGAGCGTTCGGCGGACCTTCCGAAGATCACCGTTCCGCTGCTGTCGGCCGCCAACTGGGCGCACGGGCTGCACAGTCGGGGCGGCTTCGAGGGCTGGGCGCAGGCGTCGTCGGAGCAGAAGTGGCTGGAGGTGCACGGCCTCGGGCACGTCACCGAGTTCTACACCGCGCACGGGCTGGACCTGCAACGCCGGTTCTTCGGGCACTTCCTGAAGGGCGAGGACACCGGCTGGGACCGGCAGCCGCCCGTCGAGCTCAACGTCCGTCACGTGGACGGCAGTTTCGAGCAACGCGCCGAGCGGGAATGGCCGTTGGCGCGCACCGAATGGACGAGGTTCCATCTGCACACCGGTGACGGCTCACTGTCCACCGAGTCTCCCGCCGACCGGCGTACAGCCCGATTCGACGCCCTGGGCGAGGGGTTGACCTTCACCACCGAACCCTTCGCCGAGCCGACGGAGATCACCGGCCCGGCGGCGGCACGGCTCGTGGTCTCGTCCAGCACCACCGACGCCGACCTCTTCCTCACCGTGCGCGTCATCGATCCGGAGGGCCGTGACATCCACTTCGTCAGCGCGCTCGACCCGGCCGGTGTCGTCGCGCACGGCTGGCTGCGTGCCTCGCACCGGGCTCTCGACGCCGAGCGGAGTCTGCCGTACCGCCCCTGGCACCCGCACGACCGCCTCGACCCGCTCACTCCGGGGGTGGCCGTCCCGCTGGACATCGAGATCTGGCCGACCTCGGTGGTCGTCCCGGCGGGGTACCGCCTCGCGGTGACCGTCCAGGGCCGCGACTTCGAGTTCCCCGGGGACGGCCCCTGGCCCCGGTCGTACGGCGTGGAGATGAAAGGGCACGCCATCTTTCTGCACAACGATCCCGACGACCGTCCGACCGATCTCTTCGGCGGCGTGACGACCCTGGTCTCCGGCGGCGACGAGCCCTCCTATCTGCTCCTGCCGGTGGTCCCGCGGAGCCCGGACCGCATCGAGGGTGTGCGTCGCGGCCCGGTCCCCGAACGCGCCTGAACTCCTGGACGGGACAAGGCACATCACGCGCGGAACGGATCCGTCTCGGCCCCGACGCCGGATCTGTTTCGGACCCTACGGACGGGGCACAAGCGTGCGCAGTCCAGTGCTTCGGCAAGCAGGCACGCTTTCTTTCCGTGCGAGGAGTGTCATCGTGCCCTTTCCCTCTTGTCGCGACCGTGTGTCGACGAGTCCGGGTTCCACCGAGAACGTGGAGGCCTGACGTGATCGTGCCGAACCCGGCCGTACTGCAGCAGGCGGTCGACCGTTATCTGGCGCTCGCGGCCGACGGGGAGATGGCCGTCGCCGTCCCCCTGCAGAACGCCGCCTACACCCTGTGCGTGCTGACCGGCACCCGCACGGTGGAGGAGGCCATGGCCGCCGTACGCCTGCTGGACTCCCCCGGTGCCTCACGCGGGCGGCGGACGGCCACCGTCACCTCGGGCTCCTCGGGCGAAAGCGCGCCGGGGGAACGGGAGTTGGTCTCGTGACGGAGCGCTCGGGCGGTGTTCCGCTGAGGGTCGGCACGACCGGGTTCGTAGCGCTGGCGGACGACGAAGGGGCCATCGTCGCCGCGGAGTTGGTGTACCGGCCGGACGACTGCCTCGCGGTGCGCCTGGTGTTGCTCGGGCCCGACGGTATGGAGGTCACCTGGACCTTCGCCTGGGAACTGCTCGCGCTGGGCCTGATGTTCCCGGCGGGCGACGGGGACATCGCCGTACGGCCCGCGCCGGGGCGGATCGCGGGCGTCGAGGTGGCCCTCGAGTCACCGTCGGTCGCACGGGTGTGGCTGCCCGCGGAGAAGGCCGCGGACTTCGTGCGGAAGGTGCGGAAAAGAGTCGGCCGCGACCTCGGCGGTATAGCCCCGGCGCTCGACCTCGAACTGGCCGCGATCACGAGCGGGGCGTAGAGCGCGGCCCGCGTCGACATGCCCTACGCGCTCGGGTCCCAGGCCAGGAGCAGGTCGAAGAGGCGTGGATCGCCGTCCACATTCAGGGAGTTCACCGGGATGCGGGCGTACAGAGCCAGGACCAGCTCACCGGCCGTGCCCCGGAGGGCGGCGCCCGCCGCGTCCTCTCCGGTGCCGGTGGCGGGCACGGGGAGTTCGGTGACCCGTGCGCCGTCGGCGGAGAGCGCGAGGCGCCAGGAACGGCCCTCCGTGGCGTGGTACTCGACGGCGGCGGGCTCGTGCGGCCAGGGGTCCGTCCCGGCGCAACAGGTGGACAGGAACTCGTCGACGCCGTCGAGTGCCGCCTCGTCCGGCAGCGGATGCGGGGCACCGAGGGTGATCTGGGCGTCGTAGGTGTGCACCATGGCCTCCTGGACCTGGTGCCGGGCCACGGCTCCGGAGGTCTGCGGAGACCGCGAACCGCCCCACCAGGTCCAGCAGCCGCGATCCGGGCCGAACTCCCCCAGCGCGCCCAGGAGTTGCTCCGTGGACTCGGCCGACCACGCCAGCAGCGCGGCATGTTCCTGCGGCGCTTCCGAGACAGTCACTTGGGGGCGGGCGTCGGCGGGCCCCGCGGCGACGATTCCGGCCCAGCTGCGCTGCACCCCGCCCAGGTGCCGCACGAGGTCCCGCAGCGTCCACTCCGGGCAGGTCGGCACCGGCGCGTCGAGGCTCGGCGCGGAGGCGACCGCGGCCCGGAACGCGTCCGACCGTTCGTCGATCAGCCGCAGCAGGACGGGGAACTCCAAGATCTCTGTCACCCGAAGTGTCTACCACCGTGTTTCGACGACCCGCCAGCGGATTTCCCGGCCGCCCCGACGGTCAGCTCTCTCCCCTCCAACAGTCAACCTTCCAGGGCCAGTTGGACCGTCGGGTGGCAGGCGATGAATCCGTCGATACCGACGAGCTGGATGATGCGCAGCACGGGTGGGGCGGCACCGGCAAGCCGCAGCCAGCCGCCCGCTTCGCCGAGAGTGGTCTGCACGGCGATGAGAATGTTGATGCCGCTGGAGTCCATGAAGGTGACCTGGCGCAGGTCGATGACAACGCGCGGTGCGGCGCCCTCCGGCAGCTCCAGAGCCTCCCTCAGTGAGCCGCCTGTCTCCTGGTCGATCTCTCCGGCAACAGCCACGACCAAGGTGCCGTCGACGATGTCGGTCCTGACCGACAACCGCCCCGGCTGCCCCGCGTGTTCGGTGTCCACCATCTGTCCTCATACACAAGTCGGTGAGCGCTACGGATCAGGAATTTCATCCGAAGTGCTGCCCCGCATCGTACGGTTGATGCTTGTGTCCGGTGGAGCTGTCCGACGGAGCCGGCAGAGATTGACGGAGTGCGCGTTGCTTCACGGGGTATGCGCCGGGCACGCGGAAGGCGGTGAAACGATCCGGATGGAACCAGATTCATCGGAGGACGACGACACAGCGCCGCAGGCCCGGGCCCTGCGGTCCACCGTGGCATTGGACGGGGACGGCTCCTGCATCGCCGAGGCCCGTCGGCTGGCCGCGATGTTCCTCGCCCGGGCCCAGGCCGAATACGGGCTACCGGTGTCGGCCCGTGCCATGGACCTCACGCAGCTGGTCGTCAGCGAGTTGGTCACCAACGCCCGTAAGTACGCACCCGGACCGGTGCTGATGGATCTGCGGATCGTCGACGCCCTGGTCGAGGTGGAGGTGTGGGACTCCGACCCGGTGCTCCCGGTCGCCCGTGCCGCCGACGCCCAACGGGTGGGGCAGCACGGCCTGGAGATCGTACGGGCCGTGGCGCGAGGCTTCGAGGCACAGCGCGAACCCGTCGGCAAACGGATCACCGCCCGCATCCCTCTGACGGACACCCCGGACGGCGAGCCGCAGACGTGACCACTCCGGATCGCCAACGTGCGGGACACAAGTGCCGTATCGCATCGCCGACTTGAGATGCCTACGGCGTCGACGGCACGCGGTAGACGGAGACGTGGTCGCGCGACTCGGCCGTGAACTCGGCGCCGGACCAGTCCTCGTGCCTGCTCTCCAGCTCGAACCCGGCCAGCTGGGCCATGAGATCGAGTTCGGCCGGCCAGATGTAACGGTGAGGGCTGCGGTACAGCCGCGCCTGCTCGGTCTCGCCGATCCGGAAGTGGTGCGACACGGCGTGCTGTAGCAGGACGTCGTAGGTGTCCAGGCCGATGTAGTCGGTGTCGGTCCGCCAGACGGTGGCCTGCTGCCCCGGCGGGAGTCTGCGCAACTCGGGCACCCAGAGCTCGATCACGAACCGTCCGCCGGGCGTGAGATGCCGGGCGGCGTTGCGGAAACACTCGACCTGCTCGGCCTGGGTGAGCAGGTTCGAGATCGTGTTGTAGACGAGATAGACCAGGCCGTACGTCCCGGGCGCGACGGTGGTCGCCATGTCCCCGATGACGACGGGGATCGTCGCTTCGTCGGCCTTTGTGCGCAGTTGCTCCACCATGGGTACCGACAACTCGATCCCGGTGACCGGGACTCCACGCTCGGCGAGCGGCACAGCGACCCGGCCGGTCCCGATGGCGAACTCCAACGCGGCCCCGCCGCCGGTGAGATGCGCGAGGCGATCCACGGTCGGCCCCAGCGTGCCGGGCGCGAACATGCCGGTACCGGGGGTGTCGTACCGCTGGGCAACGTCAGCGCCCCAAAGCGTCTCCTGTCCCATTCCGCCAACGCTCGCCGTCGCCCGAAGCGTTGTCCAACGAATTTCCCCACCGTGTGTCACGGCCCAAGTCCGCAACTACGTTGCCTGGAGCGCCAGTTGAAGACGCATCCCGTCGGCGACCGTGATCATCCTCCGTTGCATACTGGCGCCCATGCAGACAACGGAGCACACACTCAAACGCGCGTGGCAGACCATAGCGGCGGGCTCCGACCTGCTCGACGACGCCATGTTCCCGCCCACCGGCACATCGCGGGACCAGTACATGCAGCGGGTGAGCCGCGCCGGTGACCTCTTCCTCGTGGTGGACGAGGACGGCACCGTGCGCGGTCACCGCGGCTCCGGCCGGGAGGACTTCGCCACCCGGGACCACGACCAGGTGCTGTACTTCGTCGCGGAGCAGGCGGTCCATGATCTCGCCGAACACATCGTGGCCCACTCCCCCGGCCGCGGGCCCGCCGTCAATCTGGTCAGCGGGCAGGCCGAGTTGCTGGACCGGATCAACCCCGCGTGGGGAAGCAGATACCGCGACGGCGGGACGAACGACCTGGACGGTACGCGGACGGACCGGCCGTGCGGACATGACCCGCTGGAGCGCTTCGCCTGGGTCGCCCGCAAATGGCGCGACCAGGACCCCTACACCACCCTCGCCTTCTTCCGCGGTGAGAACGTCAGCGCCGAGCAGGTCGCTCTGCTCCACGGAGCCGATCCGGAACAAGTCGCCGCTGGGACAAGGCTGTTGGATCTGCGCGACAGGGACGACCCCGACCTCGAACGCTGGGAGATCGGCTGGCAGACCTTCTGCTTCGGAGAGGCAGGCGGTTGGGCGTTTCTGATGTACCACGACACACCGGACGGCATCCGGGCCGACAGCGCCGCTCTCGCCCGACTCGGAGTCGCGGAGACCGTGCGGATGACCGCCACCTCCGCGAAGGCCATCTACACCTTCGACTACGTACGCGACGGCCGTCGCATCGACGACGACCGGGGCGTGCTGGAGCTGATCTGGTACAAGCGGGGCCGATCCCCCTACTACCGGGGCGGCCAACTCGACTTCCTCAACCGGGCGTTGCGCCACGCCGAACTGGACCACCCCGAGCTGCTCCACGACTTCGAGCTGTACTTCCACGCTCTGGAGGTCTCACTCGGCCTGCAACTCCCCCAGCAGGACATCGAAGAGGGGACGGCCCGGGCCGCGCAGTGGGCACGCGGCGACGCAGACCGGGGTTGACGATCAGGCTGTCACCGCCTCCACGTGATGGACGAACTCGCCGATGCGGTCGGCGAGTTCGGGCCACAGCTCCCGCGGAAGGCCGTGGCCCATTCCGCCCAGGATCACCAGGTCGGCACCCGGGACGGCGGCGGCCGTGGCGCGGCCGCCGCTGACATCGCACACGATGTCGTCGGCGCCGTGCACCACCAGTGTGGGCACCCGCAGTGACCGCAGCCGTTCGGTACGGTCGCCCGTGGCCACCACCGCGAGGCCCTGGCGCTGGATGCCGAGGGCGTCGTAGCCCCGGTCGAAGACGCGTCCGGCCCGCTCGGCCGCGGCGGTCGCGTCGAGCGGGAAGCCCGGGGACGCGGCAAGCCGCAGGGCGCGCACCTGCCACTCGACGAAGGCCTCCCGGTCCTGCGGCGGTGCCCCCAGTCCGGCGAACACGGAGAAGTCGGCCTCGCCCACGCCGGGCTCGCCGGTCGTGGACATCATCGAGGTGAGCGAGCGGGCCCGCTCCGGGTACTCGATCGCGATCATCTGGGCGATCATCCCGCCCATCGAGGAGCCGACGAGGTGTGCCCCGGTGAGGCCCAGCGCGTCGAGCAGGCCCACCGTGTCGGCCGCGAGGTCGGAGAGTGTGTAGGACGCCGTGGAGAGGTCGCCTGCCAGGGCCGCCGGGAAGTCCGGTACGGGTGCGTCGGGGAAGTGGGTCGAGCGGCCGGCGTCGCGGGTGTCGAAGCGGATGACGTGCAGACCCCGGTCGACCAGTGCCTGGCAGAATTCCTCCGGCCAATTGATCATCTGGGCGCCCGCTCCCATGATCAGCAGGACCGGCGGTGCCTCCGGGTCACCGAAACGTTCGTAGGCGATCTCGATTCCGGACGGGCCGACGTTCCGTGCTGTCAGTTCTGGCATGGCCGAAACGGTAGCCATCGCACGGGCGCGAGAGATCGAACCACGGACTGACGTTTTTCGCCCGACCCCCGGGTTACGGTGGAAACGGCCGGGAATTCGCTCGACACGCGGAAGTGCCTCCCCTCCCCTAGAGTGTTGTGGTCGACGTGCTCATTCCGGTCGCCTCTCACCGCTGACCCGTTGCCGTCGGTTCTCCGTATGACGTACTCAAACAGTCCGATCATTTCGGGAGGAACACACCATGCCCTTCGCCACCAGCTCGGACGGCACGCAGATCTTCTACAAGGACTGGGGATCGGGTCAGCCGGTCGTCTTCTCCCACGGCTGGCCGCTGACCGCCGACGCCTGGGATCCCCAACTGAAGGTGATGGCCGACAACGGCTTCCGTGCCGTGGCCCACGACCGGCGTGGAGGCGGGCGTTCCGGTCAGCCCTGGGCCGGCAACGACCTCGACACGTACGCCGACGATCTCGCGTCGGTCATCGAAGCCCTGGATCTCCGTGACGTGATCCTGGTGGGGCACTCGACCGGCGGCGGTGAGGTCACCCGCTACATCGGCCGGCACGGTTCCGGCCGGGTCGCCAAGGCTGTCCTCCTTGGCGCGATCCCGCCGCTCATGCTCAAGACGGACGCGAACCCGGAAGGGCTGCCGATCGACGTCTTCGACGAGATCCGTAAGGGCGTGGAGACGGACCGTTCGCAGTTCTACAAAGATCTCAGCGCCGCGTTCTACGGCGCCAACCGGGACGACTCGACCGTCACCCAGGGAACCCGTGACGAGTTCTGGCTCTGGAGCATGACCGTGGGAATCAAGGGTGCTTATGACTGCGTGAAGGCATTCTCCGAGACCGACCTCACCGAAGACCTCAAGAAGATCGACGTCCCGACGTTGATCGTGCACGGCGACGACGACCAGATCGTGCCCATCGTGGCCTCCGGCGACAAATCGTCGAAGCTCGTCAAGGACGCGATCTACAAGGTCTATCCGGGCGCTCCGCACGGCCTGGCGATGGTGCCGAAATTCGCCGAGCGGTTCAACGCCGATCTTCTGGAATTCGCCCGGAGTTGATCGCACGGTCCCGGTGCCGAGTCGGCCCGGCGGAGTTTGATTTCGTGCCCGGCGGGGACCCGAACGGTTGGCTCAAGGCACCGCACATTCCACGCAGAGAGAGAAGTTGAAGCGCTGTGACCGCGCGCACCGTCAAGAAGGAAGACCTGCATCTGCCGCCCGAGACCGGTTGGGCGAAGGCCCGTCGCCGCGGCGGGAAGGCCGTACGCACCTGCGTACCGCCCGTCGACGACAACAGCGTGACACCGCCTCCGCAGACACTCACCGAGGGCAACATCGTCAGAGGAGACGACTGACGAGTCGGGGACACAGGGGCCGGAGAACGGGCCGGAGGCCAAGGCTTCCGGCCCGCGGCATGTCGTCGGGGCGACTTCCGGGGTACCCGTAGGCCCGTACCGGAAGGACACCCCCCCGGAAGGACCCCGCCCATGTCCACCAAAGTCTCCGACCACCTCCTCCAGCGCTTGCGCGAGTGGGACGTCACCCACGTCTTCGCCTACCCGGGCGACGGCATCAACGGTCTGCTCGCCGCCTGGGGCCGCGCGGACGACAACCCCCGCTTCGTCCAGGCACGGCACGAGGA
This sequence comes from Streptomyces sp. NBC_00986, assembly GCF_045162565.1. Lineage (NCBI taxonomy): Bacteria > Bacillati > Actinomycetota > Actinomycetes > Kitasatosporales > Streptomycetaceae > Streptomyces > Streptomyces sp. NBC_00986. The sequence goes on along the minus strand of NZ_CP108733.1, from coordinate 11,191,116 downwards.
GATGTCCGCGCTCGAGGCAGTCGGCTACGCCAAGTTCTCCGGCAAGGCCGGTGTCTGCGTGGCCACTTCGGGCCCGGGCGCCATCCATCTCCTCAACGGTCTCTACGACGCGAAGCTCGACCACGTGCCCGTCGTGGCGATCGTCGGGCAGACCAACCGCAGTGCCATGGGCGGCAGTTACCAGCAGGAGGTAGATCTGCTGAGCCTGTACAAGGACGTGGCCTCCGACTTCTGCGAGATGGTCACCGTCCCCGAGCAACTGCCCAACGTCATCGACCGCGCCATGCGGACCGCCATGGCGCGCCGCTCGGTGACCGCAGTGATCATCCCGTTGGACGTCCAGGAACTCGACTACTCGCCGCCCGAGCACGCCTTCAAGATGGTGCCCTCCAGTCTGGGCATGCCGCACTACACGGCGGTGCCGGACGACGACGATCTGCGGCGGGCCGCCGATGTGCTCAACTCCGGCGGAAAGACGGCCATCTTGATCGGGCAGGGTGCGCGGGGTGCCCGTGACGAGGTGAAGGCGGTCGCCGACCGGCTCGGTGCCGGGGTCGCCAAAGCCCTGTTGGGCAAGGACGCGTTGGACGACGACCTGCCCTATGTCACCGGCTCCATCGGGCTGTTGGGCACCAAACCGTCGTACGAGATGATGCGCGAGTGCGACTCGCTGCTGGTGATCGGGTCGTCGTTCCCCTACTCGCAGTTCCTGCCGAAGTTCGGGAAGGCGCGGGGCGTGCAGATCGACATCGATCCGCACATGGTGGGACTGCGCTATCCCTTCGAGGTGAATCTCGTCGGTGACGCCGCCGCGACCCTGCGCCGGCTGCTGCCGTTGCTGGAGCAGATGGAGGACCCGTCGTGGCGGGTCAAGATCGAGGCCAATGTGGCCCGTTGGTGGGAGGTCATGGAGCGGCGGGCCGCCGTCGAGGCCGATCCGGTCAACCCCGAGTACGTCGTGCACGCGCTCAGCGGGCTGCTCCCGGACGATGTGATCCTGTCCGCCGACTCCGGCTCGGCCGCCAACTGGTATGCCCGGCACCTGAAGTTGAGCGGTGCGATGCGCGGCTCGCTGTCGGGGACGCTCGCCACGATGGGTGCGGGGGTGCCGTATGCCATCGGTGCGAAGTTCGCGCACGGTGACCGGCCGGCCATCGCGCTGGTCGGGGACGGGGCGATGCAGATGAACGGCATGGCCGAGCTGATCACCGTCGCCAAGTACTGGCAGGAATGGGCGGATCCGCGGCTGATCGTCGCCGTGCTGAACAACCGGGACCTGAATCAGGTGACGTGGGAGATGCGGGCCATGGAGGGCGCCCCGCAGTTCCTGCCCTCGCAGTCGATCCCGGACGTCGCCTACGCCGACTTCGCCCGCTCCCTGGGGCTGACCGGCATCCGGGTGGAGAAGCCGGACGAGGTGACCGGCGCCTGGGAGAGCGCCCTCTCCGCCGACCGGCCGTGCGTGCTGGACTTCGTGACCGACCCCGCCGTACCGCCCATCCCGCCGCACTCCTCCCTGGAGCAGATCGAGGCCGCCGCGTCCTCCGTCCTCAAGGGCGACAGCGATCGCGCCGCCATGGTCAGGCAGGGGTTCAAGGCGAAGATCCAGGATCTGCTGCCCGGCGGACGGCCCACATCCCGTTCGTGACGTATCACGCACAAACGGGATGTCTGACCTCGCCGGACAGGGGCACCCGTGACCAGGTAAGGAACCGCACGCCCTACCGAACGACCAGAGGTGAACCATGACCAGGGAGATCAAGGACCTGACCCCGAAGTACACCGTTCCCGGCATCCAGCGCGAGGCCGCGGGCCGACTGATCGGCGTGCTGCGGCTGCGGCTCCACTCGCTGAACGATCTCCACCTGACGTTGAAGCACGTGCACTGGAACGTCGTCGGACCGCACTTCATCGCCGTGCACGAGATGATCGACCCGCAGGTCGACCAGGTGCGCGAGATGGCCGACGACGTGGCGGAGCGCATCGCCGCGCTCGGCGGCGTCGCACCGGGCACCCCGGGCACGCTGATCGCCGAGCGCACGTGGGACGACTACTCCATCGGGCGGGCCGACGCCATCGCCCACCTCGGCGCGCTCAACCTCGTCTACACGGGGCTGATCGAAGACGTCCGGGCCGCGGTCAAGGAGGCGGGCGACATCGATCCCGCGACCGAGGACCTGCTGATCGGGCAGCTGCGCGACCTGGAGCAGTTCCAGTGGTTCGTGCGGGCGCACCTGGAGAGCGCGGGCGGCACGCTCGCCACCGGTGACGCGCACTCCGAGTCCGAGGCCGCCGCGAAGGGCGCCGAACTCGGCTGACCGGCCCCGCAACCTGCACCGAACTTCCCCCGCTCGACCACACGTCGGCACCGACACCCGTGAAACTTGCCGTTTGACAACTATGGCCATGAGGCAAGAAAGTAGCGGGTGTTGTCGCTGCAGGGGGAAGGATCTGGGATGTCCCGGTCGGCGGGGGCCACTCCGTGCACCGGCCACGAACAGCAGACAGCCGCCCGGTGGGCGGCTGTCGGGCGGCTCGGTCAGGCGGTACGGCTGCCGGCGGAGTCGTCGTGGTCGTGTATCTGCGCCGCGGCCACCGCACAGAACGCCTCGAGGCCGGTGAGAAGCGCGCTGCGCCCGGCGGCCGGCATCTGCTCCAGCACCGCTCCGAGCGCCTCCTCGCGCCGGGCCCGCAGGTCCGACAGGAAGGACCGCCCCAGGCTGCTGAGGTACAGACGCACCTCGCGCCGGTCCGTGGGGCTCACCTCGCGGTCGACGAACCCGGCGGCCTGCAGACGGTCGCACAGCCGACTGGTCGAGGGCGGGGTCGAGGCGAGGTGGTCGGCGAGGGTGCGCAGGTTGATGCCCTCGTGGTGTTCCAGGATGAACAGGACCCGCAGCTGGGAGGCGGACGCGGGCGCCGTCGAGGCGCGCCCCCACAGGACTTCCAGCAGTTCCGCGGCCGTGGACGTGACGCGCGCGACCTCGTCGGGTTCGGGGCGGGGGTGGAAGGACGTCACGGTCACACTCTCGCAGGCACAGGGACGGGCCCCAGCCTACTAGGCACGCGCAACGAACACGGATGGACGAGACGACACGCGTCGCCGGGGCCGTACGGCCCACCGCAGAGCGGGCGACGCGTACCTCGGGTGAGAGATTGGCATACCTACGATCGTGAACAGATTCCTGGCTGTCGAGCGCGCCCTGCGCACGGCGGCCCCTCATGAGCTGCCCGACGTCGTCGGCCGCGAGCTGGGCAGGCTGTACGGGGCGGACTCCGTGGACCTGCTCATGGCCGACTACGGCCTGACCGTCCTGCAGCCCGTGACCGAACTGCCGCACACTCTGGCGCCGGTCTCCGTGCACAACACCCCGGCGGGCCGGGCCTTCGGTGCCCAAGAGCCGTTCGTGGAGGGCAACTTGGGCGACGGCAGCGTGCGCGTGCACCTGCCGATCAGCGTGCGCGGGGACCGTCTCGGCGTGCTCTCGGTGACGCTGCCCGGCGGTGACCACGCGCGCGAGTGCCTGCCCGAACTGACCGAGCTGGCCGAGGTGTTGGGGCACGAGGTGCTGGTCGCCGAGCGCGACACGGACCTGTATCTGCGGGCCCGGCGCAAGGACCGGCTCACGCTGGCGGCGGAGATGCAGTGGCAGCTGCTGCCCGGCCGCTCGTGCTCGCGCTCCGAGTTCGACCTGGGCGCACAGCTGGAGCCCGCGTACGCGATCCACGGCGACAACTTCGACTGGTCCGCCACGGCCGACCATCTCACCCTCTACGTCTCCAACGGCATGGGCGAGGGCATAGAGGCATCGCTCCTCACGAACCTCGCGGTCAACGCCCTGCGCAACGCGCGCCGGGCAGGCATCCCGCTCGCCGACCAGGCGGCCCTCGCGGACCAGGCGGTGTACGCGCACTACCAGGGCCGTAGCCATATGTCGGTGTTGATGTTCGACTTCGACCTCACCACCGGGCGGGCGCGGGTGGTGGACGCCGGCTCGCCGCAGACGATGCGGCTGCGGGACGGAGTGGTGGAGCGGATCGCCTTCGACGCGCAGTTGCCGCTGGGCATGTTCGAGGAGACCGACTACATCGAGCAGGACTTTCTCATCGAGCCCGGAGACAGGCTCCTCTTCGTCAGCGACGGGGTGTACGCGGTCGCCTCGCCCAAGGGTGAGGCGTACGGGGACGCGGCGCTGGCGCGGGCGATCCAGCACACGAGGCTGCTGCCGGCCGCCGAGGTACCGAGGGCCGTGCTGCGCGAGCTGACCGGGCACCGCGGCACGCCGACCCCCGATGACGACGCCTTGGTGGTGTGCCTGGACTGGCGGGGGCGGTGAGGTGCGCCCTGTCGTAACCCGCACCCACCGGCGTGGCGCTAGTGTGAAGACACTGAGCCGGAAGGGTGAACGCCGTGAGCACCTCTGAGTCGCTCCCGTCCATGGAGAGCGAGTTGCGATCGGCCCCGCCCAACGCTCTCGTGGAAACGGCCCGCCGCCTCCTCGGTGACCGGGCCGGAGCCCGGGACGTCGCCCTCCTCCTCGCCGACTACGGCCTGCGCGTGCTGCGTCCGGTCGCCCCGCTGCCGGACTCCGGCGAACCGCTGTCGGCCTACGACGGCCCGGCGGGCCGGGCGTTCACCATGCAGACGCCCGTCGTCGAGCCGGCCGAGGACGCGACGGCCACCGCGTACGTGCCCGTCACCGTGCGCGGCGACCGGCTCGGTGTTCTCTCCGCGCTGCTGCCCGCCGCCGGTGCCGACACCGCCGGGGTGCGCGAGCTCGCCGAGTTCGCGACCGCGCTGGGCCACGAGATCGCGACGGCGGAGCGCGACACCGACCTGTACCTTCTGGCCCGCCGCACGCGGCGCCTCACGCTTGCCGCCGAGATGCAGTGGCAGCTCCTGCCGGGGCGCGGCTGCGGTCGCCCCGAGTTCGTGATCGGCGCCCACCTGGAGCCCGCGTACACCGTCGGCGGCGACAACTTCGACTGGAGCACCGACGGCAGCCGCCTCACCGTGACGGTCACCGACGGCATGGGCCGCGGCATCGACGCCTCCCTGCTGACCAGCGTCACGGTGGGCGCCCTGCGCAACGCCCGCCGGGCCGGCGTGAGCCTCTCCGACCAGGCCCGGCTGGCCGACCAGGCGGTCTACGCCCAGTTCGGCGGCAAGGTGTACGCCTCGACCCTGCTGCTCCGCTTCGACCTCGCGACGGGCACGGTCCAGGCCGTCGACGCGGGCTCGCCCCGGCTCTACCGCCGCCGCGGTGACACGGTGAAGCAGATCGAACTGGAGGCACAGCTCCCGCTCGGCATGTTCGAGGAGACGGCCTACGAGGAGCAGATCTTCTCCGTACGGCCCGGTGACCGGCTCGTGGCGGTGAGCACCGGCGTCCACGGGGCCCGTTCCCCGGAGGGCGCCCTGTTCGGCGAGGACGCGCTGCGCCGGGCCCTCGACACGGCGCCGACGCAGGCTCCGCAGGAGGTCGCGCGCTCGGTGGTGGCGAGCCTGGTCGAGCACTTCGGCAGCACGGACCTGACCGCCGACGCGGCGGTGGTCTGCCTGGACTGGAACGGGCGCGGCGCCGACGCATCGTGAAGCGCGGGGTCAGCCGTCCTCGTCGGCCGGCGGATCCCGGAGCGTCGCGACGAACGCCCGCAGGCCCTGCTCCAGAGCCGCGCGGTCGTCCGGTTCCATGCCCCGTACGACCTCGGTCAGCGCCCGGGACCTCAGCTCGGCCACCTCGGCCAGCACGTCCCGCCCGTGCGTGGTGAGAAGCAGTTGTATTTCCCTCCTGTTGTGCGGTGCGGCCTCCCTGAGCAGCAGCCCGGCCGCCTCCAGCCGGTCGCACAGTCTGCTCACCGTGGGCAGTCCGGCGTCGAGCCGTTCCGCCAGCATGGTCAGGTTCGCGCGCGGGGTGGCCTCCAGGGCGTGCAGGGCGCGCAGTTGGTGCGGGGAGAGCCGTACGGACGCCTCGGCCGCCGCCGTGGTCCACAGGTCGGCCAGGTTGTCCACGGCATCGGCGATCCGGCCCGCGAGGACGTCCGTGTCGTCGTCCTGCGCCGGTTTCCGGTCCGCCTCCCCGTGCGCTGCCACGCGTTCGACACCTCAGGGAAGTCGGCAGTGTGGTGATTCGCCGCTCATGGGGTTGGCCTACCCGAGATTCCCACCCCCAAGCGGCCTCGTCGCCGGGAGCTTGGCCGCCCGCTCAGTCGCGGTCGGGGTACAGCACGGCCGAGATCCGCTGGTGCAGGTCGTGCTGGGGCCGGCCGGGTGCCGTGGGGGCGGCCTCGCGCACGGACTGGGCCAGCGTGCGGAGTTTGACGTTGGCGTACTGGGAGTGGCGGCGCAGGACGCGCATCGCGACGTCCGCGTCGATGCCGTAGAGGCCCATGAGCACACCGCGCGCGAGGTCGATGTCCTCCTGTGAGACGCGGGCCCGCTCGATGTCGGAGTCGGCGGCTCGCCGTGCCTCCTCCCGTACGGACTTCGTCACGTCGACGGCGAACCCGCGCAGCACGACCACCTTGCCGTCGTCTCCGGTACGGCCGTCGCCGACCAGGACGACGCTGCGTTCCTCGTCCGGCGTGCCGACCACGCGGAGGTAGCAGCTGAAGGGGAGGCCGGTGGTCCTGCCGTGTTCCAGCGCGCTGTCGAGGCCGGTGTGGTCCTCGGTGTGGACGTGGCCGCGCAGCAGCTTGGCGGCGGGCGTGACGGCGTCGGGTTCGTAGCCGAGCAGGCGGAACATCTCGTCCGACCACCACCAGGTGTCCTCCGGCAGCCTGTGCAGGAACACCCCGGTGATCTCGTCGGCTCGGTCGTCCTCCGACACCATGGCCCTCACCAACTCGACGTCCATTTCATCACCTCGTACCAGTGACCCTAGTACTTCAGCCGAAGCGGTGGGGCAGCCGGACGACCTGTACGAAGAAGTCGTCGATCTGCCGGACCGCGGCGATGAACTGGTCGAGGTCGACCGGCTTGGTGACATAGGCGTTGGCGTGCAGTTTGTAGCTGCGCAGGATGTCCTCCTCGGCCGAGGAGGTGGTGAGGACGACGACGGGGATGTGTGCCAGCTCCGGGTCGGACTTGATCCTCTCCAGGACCTGACGGCCGTCGTACTTCGGCAGGTTGAGGTCGAGGAGGATGAGGTCGGGCTGCGGGGCGTCGGTGTGCTCGCCGCGCTTGTAGAGGAAGTCGAGGGCCTCCTCGCCGTCCCGGACGACGTGCAGGGTGTTGCCGATCTTGTTGTCCTCGAAGGCTTCGCGGGTCATCAGTTCGTCGCCCGGATCATCTTCCACCAGGAGGACGTCGATCGGGGTCGCGTCAGGGAGGGTCATGTCAGGGCCTTCTCGTCTGTGGAGGGGGAGGTGCCGGTCCCGTCGGCGGGTCCGGCACTCTCGGTGGCTTCGATGGCATGGGGCGCGTCGGCGGCTTCGTCGGCGGACGGGAGCGTGAAGCAGAAGCGGGTGCCCTCGCCGACCCGGGACTCGATCCAGATCCGGCCGCCGTGGTGCTCGACGATCTTCTTGCAGAGGGCGAGGCCGATGCCGGTGCCGCCGTACGCGTCGCGGCTGTGCAGCCGCTGGAAGATGACGAAGACCTTGTCGGCGAACTCCTCGGGGATGCCGATGCCGTTGTCGGCGACGCACACGCGCCACATGCCGGGGTTCTCGGGGTCGGGGTCGCAGGTGACGGTCACGTGCGGGGCGCGGTCCGGGTGGCGGAACTTCAGGGCGTTGCCCACGAGGTTCTGCCAGAGCATCGCCAGCAGTGTCGGGTCGCCGACGATCTCGGGCAGGGTCTCGGGCCGGTCGATCCGGGCCTCCGACTCCTCCACCGCCGCCGCGAGGTTCCGCAGTGCCTTGTCCAGCGCCGGGCCGAGGCCGACCCGCTCCCGGGTGTCGTCGAGGCGTCCGACGCGGGAGAAGGTGAGCAGGTCGTTGATGAGGACCTGCATGCGTTTGGCGCCGTCGACGGCGAAGTCGATGTACTGCAGGCCGCGGTCGTCGAGCTTGTCGCCGTAGCGTTTCTCCAGGAGCTGGCAGAACGAGGCGACCTTGCGCAGCGGTTCCTGGAGGTCGTGCGAGGCGACGTAGGCGAACTGCTCCAACTCGGCGTTGGACCGGCGCAGTTCGACGGCCTGGGCGTCCAGTTCCGCGGCCTGTCGGGTCAGTATCTCCTCCTGGTCGCGGGAGGCGTCGAGTTCGGCGACGATCCGTCTGCGCATGCCCTCGACCGCTCCGGCCACCGTGGTGAGGTCGGCCGGGCCTTCCCCGGTGATGTGGTGTGCGAAGTCGCCGCCCGCGACCTGTTCCGACGCTCTGCTCAGCGCCTCCAGGGGACGGGTCACCAGCAGGCGTACGAGTGCGGCGAGGACGACGCCGGTCAGCAGGAAGCCGGCGACCATGGCACTGAGGACGGAGTTGCGTACCGTCCGCTGGTGGGCCAGGTGGGCCCGGCCCTCCTTCACGGCTTGCGCGAGGTCGGCGTTCTGCTTGGCCCAGAGGCTGCGCAGGTGGTCGAACTCGCGCTTGCCGCTGTCCACGGTGGTCTGGTCGACGGCGCCCGGCCGGCCGGGGGTGACGGCGGCGGCGAGGGGCTCGGCGTAGTCCTGCCGCCAGGTGGCCGCCCCGCGCTCCACGGCCCGCAGATCGGCGAGCAGTTCGGGCCGGTCACGGAGTTTTGCGCGCAGCCGCGCGGCAGAGCGGGCCTCGTCCTGCTTGCCGTTGGTGTACGGGGTGAGGAACTGCTTGTCGGCGGCGATCGCGTAGCCGCGGATACCGGTCTCCTGATTGACCAGGGCGGCCTGCAGTCGGTACGCCTCGGTCTGGGAGGGCTGGACCCGCAGCAGCAGATCGTCGGTGACCTGGGCGGTCTGGCTCAGGAGGTTGGCGCCGATCGCGGTGCCGATCACCACCAGGAGCACCATGAGCGACAGCGCCAGGAAGAACCATCCCTGCACTGTCAGCCGGCGCCCGATCCCTGTTCCGCCCGCCATGTACCTCACCGTTCGTCTCGTTTCGACACCCTCTCGTCCCACCTGCTCATTTCCGGCGCGGTGAATCACGTCCGGTGCAGGCGCTTCATGTCCAGTGCAGGTGCATCACGGCCACGTCGTCCGCCAGGCCGCCCTGTGCCTCGGCCAGGCTCTCGGCGCAGGCGATGAGTTCGTCGACGAACGGCTCCGGTGCCAGTCCGGCCCGTTCCCGTGCGAGCCGTAGCAACCCGTCCTCCCCCAGGCGCTCCGAGCCGCGCCCGACATGCCCCTCGAAGAGGCCGTCGGTGAACAGCACCACGGCGGCGTCGGTCGGTACGGCGAGTTCCTCGACGGGCCAGTCGGCGTGGCCGGGGACCACGCCCAGGGCCGGGCCGCCGGGTACCTCGACCCACTCCACGCGGCCGCCGTCCCGCATGAGCAGCCCGTGGTGCCCGGCCCGCACCACGCGGGCCGTGCGCGCGCCGGGTGCGACCACGAGACTGACGAGGGTGGCGAAGACCTCGCTCCGGGCGCGCTCGGCGACCAGGAGTTCCTCCAGGCGGGCCACCTGTTCGGCGCCCGTGACACCGCTGAGGACCAGCGTGCGCCAGGCGATGCGCAGCGCGACACCGAGGGCGGCCTCGTCGGGCCCGTGCCCGGAGACGTCACCGACGACCGCGTGGACCGTGCCGTCGACGCTCTGGACGATGTCGTAGAAGTCGCCGCCCAGCAATGCCTGCGCGCGCCCGGGGCGGTAGCGGGCCACCGCTTCGACGCCCTCGCCGCGCAGCAGGGGGCGGGGCAGCAGTCCTCGTTCCAGGCGGGCGTTCTCCTGGGCCTGCATGCGGCTGGCCTGGAGCGCCACGGCCGCGCGCTCGGCCTGCTTGCGCTGGATCGCGTAGCGCACGGCCCGGCCGAAGAGGCCCGGCTCGACACGGCCCTTGACCAGGTAGTCCTGCGCACCGGCGGCGACGGCGGCCAGTCCGGTCTCCTCCTCGGCGAGGCCGGTGAGGACCACGACAGCGGCCCGCTCGGCGCCCGCCCGGACCCGGGAGAGCGCCTCGAGTCCCTGGGCGTCCGGCAGATGCAGGTCGAGCAGGACGCAGTCGGGTACGTCGACCGCGAGCACCTCGGCGGCCTCGGCCATCGACCGCACCCACTGCAGACGTATCTTCAGCGCGCTGTCGGCGACCAGTTCCTCCACCAACAGCGCGTCACCGGCGTCGTCCTCGACCAGCAGGACGGCGGGCTGCCAGGCCACCCAGGCTTCCGGGCCGACCCCTTCGCCGCCCACCGACAGCAGGTCGTCGGCCCGCGGCTGTGGCACCACCATCGACCTGCCCTCCCCACCGAACCGACTCGCTTGACCATAGTTGCCGTCAGACAACAGTCGAGAGCATACCGGTACCCCGGGACGTCCCGTACGCACTCGCCCCGACCATCGACGGAACGGCCCAACAGGCCCTGTGTTCCGCGTTGTTGAGGGTACGACGGCCACCCGGGAAACCGGCGAGGAACCCCTTCCTCACCGGCCTGTGACCATGCGAACACAGCGGGCGGACGGCGCCGCCCCGCCCGTCCATGATTCCGTGCGACGCGTCGCCAGTGGGCCGGTTGTTGTTTGAACCGGCCCCAGCCCGGTAGCCAGAAGAGGACGGCAGGCTGCCCAACCGCTCCCGGGAGGGTTCGGCAGTGAGCCCGCCACCGGCCGCCCCGGGAGCGATCCCGCGGGGCGGCCGGCCTCCCCTTCCCGACGCGGCTAGGAGGCGTCGGCCAGTACGCGTTCGCGCACCGCGGCACAGGAGTGGGTGATCAGCCGGGAGACGTGCATCTGGGAGACGCCGAGGTGCTCCGCTATGCGGCTCTGGGTCATGCCGCGGAAGAAACGGAGGTAGAGGATGGTGCGTTCGCGTTCGGGGAGGGTCCGCAGGGCGGGCTTGACCGCCTCGCGGTCGACGACCAGGTCGAATCCGGCGTCCCACTCCCCCAGCAGGCCGACGAGCGTCATCCCCGCGCCCTCGCCCGGCGTCTCGGCGTCCAGCGAGAGCGCGGTGAAGCTGTCCAGCGCCTCCAGACCGGCCTGCACGTCCTCCTCGCTCAGCTGCGCGTACTCGGCGATCTCGGCGACGCTCGGGCGCCGGTCCGGCCCCGTCGCGGACAGGTCCCGCAGGGCGACGCGCACCCTGTTGCGGAGTTCCTGGACGCGCCGGGGCACGTGCAGGGCCCACATGTGGTCGCGGAAGTGGCGCTTGATCTCGCCGGTGACCGTCGGGACGGCGTAGCTCTCGAAGGCGTGGCCGCGGTCGGGGTCGTAGCCGTCGACGGCCTTGACGAGGCCGAGTGCCGCGACCTGGCGCAGATCCTCGTAGGGCTCGCCCTTTCCCCGATAGCGGCCGGCGATGCGTTCGGACATGGGGAGCCAGACGCGGACGAGTTCGTCACGCAGGGCGACCCGTTCGGGTCCGGCGGGCAGGTGCGAGAGGCGGGCGAAGGCCCCGGCGGTGCGGGGGGCGTCGTCGTGCGGGTGGCGCTTCCGGGTGGTGACTGTGTCCATGGCGGTGCTCACAACTCCCTCAAGGGGTTGTCGAAGGACGGTCCCCATGGGAGCAGGCACGCACCGACCAGGCGGAACACACCCGCGATCCGGCATACACCGGTTCCCACGGACGTGCCTCCTGTCCGAAGCACTCACTGTGCGCCTTCCCCCGCTCAACCCCCTGAAACAAATGTGCGAAGACGATGACTCCTGGCCGTCATAGCATGACGAAAGGTGACCAATCAGGCGGGCGGACGAGGGGACGCGTCGCCCCCATGGCCCATGCCCCGGGTAGGCGCCGGACTCCCCCGACAGACAGGGAGCGATTCACGGAACGTGGAAGCGACCGCCCGAGCGTCCACCGGGACGAGGAGATGAAGCACGAACTGCAGGGGTGGAACGACTGCCGCACGACGCGCGCTACGCCTCGGCACAGGAACTGGCGGAGGCCGTGGTGGAGAGTGAGTCGACGGGCCGGGGCGACACATGAGCGATGTGCAGACACACGGGCGGTGTGCGCCCGACGGGCCCACCACCCCTGTCACATCAAGGCAGTTGAGGTGTCCGATCGAACGAGGACGTGAATCAGGCGCCAACCGGCCACCTTGAGTCCCCCGACGCCCAACGCCCGGATGGTCGACGACGATTGACGGACCGTCACAGGTTCGTCGATCACCGGCGACCACACACCCCGCCCGACTCGGCGAGTCACTCGGCGAGTCACTCGGCGAGTTCGGAGTCCCGCTCGTCGGCCGGCGCCGTGGACGAGTGCTCGCGCCGATCGTCGTGCCGGGCGAGGGTGGAGAGCAGCGCCTCGACGGTCATCCCGGCCTCGGCCGGATGCCGCAGGATGGTTCCCGGCTGGATGCGGTACGCGTTGGTCCGCCCCTCCCGCGTGTGGGTGAGATAGCCGTCCTGCTCCAGGTCGGCAATGATCTTCTGTACGGCTCTTTCGGTGAGCCTGCATCGCACGGCGATGTCACGGATTCGGGTGCGGTGATCCTCGGCGATCGCGGCCAGCACTCGGGCATGGCTGGTGAGGAACGTCCATCCTGCGTGTGTCTCGGATACTCCGTCCATGCCCCCAGCATAGGGCCCACCTTTCACGTATCCCGAGACACGAAACAAATTTCGTGTATATCTTGACGCGCTAAATCCGGCGGGCGAGACTTGACCGGGCAGAAAACAGGGCGGATGCCTCGGGAGCGGCTGCCATGCAAGAACACGAACGTAGCGCTCCTCTCAGGAGCGGGGTCCGGACGATATGTGCGGTGTCCCCCGTGGCCACGGTGGATCCCCCGTCCTTCGCGGCGGATCCCCCGTCGGTCTCCGCCTCCCTGAAGATCGTGACGCAGCCGGCCGGTACCCGGACGGTCGTCGTGGTCTCCGGGGAGGTCGACATCGACACGGAACAAGCGGTGCAGCGCGCCCTGCGGCTGGCACTCGCCCGGTCACCCGGAGGGCTGGACCTCGACCTGGCCGGAGTCGGTTTCTGCGACTGTGCCGGGCTCAACGCGCTGCTGTCCGTCCGCAGGACCGCCCTGGCGAACGGCAAGACACTCGGCGTCCGGGCCGCCAGCGCGGGGGTCGAGCGGCTCTTCGCACTCACCGACACATCGTCACTGTTCAGTCACGCACCAGATCCCGCGGCCACAGACGCCGTGGTCGACACCTGGCGCGAACATTCCCCCACGACGCACGACCTGATGGAGGAGAACGGCGTGTCCGACGAGGCCGAGGAGCTGCGCGTCGAAGTCGTGCAGCTCAAGCGCGCGATGCTGACGCGGCCGGTCATCGACCTGGCCCGCGGAGTCCTGATGGCCTCCTTCGGTCTCAACCGCGATGACGCCTGGAGCGTCCTGGTCGACGTCTCCCAGCGCACGAACACCAAGCTCCATCAACTGGCCGAAGAACTCGTCGACTCGGTCAACGGAGCGCCGCTGCCCGAGCATCTGCAACAGCGGATCTCGACGGCGGTCGCCGAGATCTCACGCCCGGCGTAGGTCGGCGCGGCTCGGACGACGACCACCCGCCGACGGGTTCCGGTCCACGTTCGCTACCCGCCGGCGGGTCTCGGCTTCGGCACCGGTGCGACCCGCAGGGCGACCGCTCCTGCCGTCTCGGCGTCGTCGCTGCGCCGCGTCATCTCCGTCCACCAGGCCCCGCCGTCCTCGATGTACCGCAGCAGGATTCCTTCCCGGATGCCCCAGGGGCAGACGGTGACGGTCTTGATGCCGGTGAGCTTCATGACCGTGTGCCCGACCACGGCTCCGGCCAGGCTCTGCGCGGCCCGCGGTGCGGAGACACCGGGGAGCAGGGCCCGGTCGGGGGCGGCGAGGACGGCCAGCCGGTCGAGGCCCACGCGCAGGTCCGCCCGCGCCAACCGCCGTTCCACAAAGGGACCTTGGCGTCCGGGAGCGGCGCCGCAGAGCCGGGCCAGCTGCTGAAAGGTGCGGGACGTGACGACGGTGGTGCGGGGACCTTCCCAGCGGATCCGTGCGGCCACGTCCCGCAGTTGGTGCCGTACCTCGCGACGCAGCGCCTTGACCGCGCGCTCGGGCGGCGGGTCCTGGCCGTAGAGGAAGTCCCGGGTCAGCCGGCCCGCGCCGAGCGGCAGGGACGCGACGAAGTCGGGCAACCGGCCGCGGCCGAAGGCGGCTTCGAAGGATCCGCCGCCGATGTCGAAGAGGGCGAGTGGTCCGGCGCGCCAGCCCATCCAGCGGCGGGCGCCGAGGAAGGTCAGCTCGCCCTCGACCTCTCCCGGCAGCGTGCAGAGCCGTACGCCGGTCTCGGCGCGCACCGCGCGTAGAATGTCGAGCCGGTTCGGCGCGCCCCGAACCACCGCCGTGGCAAAGGCGAGTGGGCCTGCCGCGCCCCAACTCCGGGCGGTCTCCGTGGCGGCCGACACCGCCTTCACCAGGTGACGTACGGAGTCCTCGGGGATCTCCCCGTACGGCTGCCCGACCCGCTCGGAGAGCCGTAGCTTCCACTTGGCCGTGTGCACGGGCAGAGGTACACCGTCCTCCAGATCCGCCACCACAAGCCGTACCGTGTTCGACCCCACGTCCACCACACTCATTCGCATGAACCGGTGAGTACCCAGCGGCCGAGCCGTCAGTCGTCCTGGTTGATCTTCGTTTCGAGGCGTTGGTCACTCAACCGCGCAGGTCGGCGAGTCGTCGCCCTGCCGGGGCGAGGGAACGTCCCCGACTCACCAGTCCCGCCCAGGGGTTGGTGCGGGCCTGGTCGACAGCGTCGGTGATGGTCCAGCGACGGGCGTCGAGGTCCGGGTCGTCGAGCTGGTCCCAGCTGATGGGGACGGCGACCGGGGCCCCGGGTTTCGCGCGGACCGCGTAGGGAGCGACGGCGGTCTGCGCGTAGCCGTTGCGCTGGACGTCGAGGTAGAGGCGCTCCCCGCGGTCCTTCTTCCGTGCGGCGGTGGTGAGTTGGCCGGGATGTGCGTCGGTGAGGTGGTCGGCGACGTCCTTGGCGAAGGCGCGTACCGCGTCGAAGTCCTGCTGTCCGTCGAGGGGCACGACCAGGTGCAGACCGCGCGAGCCGGTGGTCATCGGCGCCGACGACAGCCGCAGCTCGTCGAGCAACTCCCGTAGGAGCAGGGCGGCTTGGCGTACGACCGCGAAGTCGTCGCCGTCGCCTCCGTCCGACGGGTCGAGGTCGAAGACCAGACGGTCGGGCCGGTGCAGCCTGCCGGCCCGCGACAGCCAGCGGTGCGGGGTGAGACAGGCCTGGTCGGCGAGGTACACGAGCGTGGCGGTGTCGTCGCAGACGAGGTGCGTGACCGTGCCGCCCTCCTTGGTCACCTCGACGCGTTTGATCCAGTCCGGGTAGTGCGCCGGGACGTTCTTCTGCATGAACCGGGGACCGTCGATGCCGTCCGGGTGGCGTTCCAGCATCAGCGGGCGTCCCCGCAGATGCGGCAGCATGAAGGGGGCGACGGCCCGGTAGTACGCGACGAGGTCGCCCTTCGTGTACTCCTTGCCGTTCCCGTCGGCGGGGAACAGCACCTTGTCGGGCCGATGGACGGCGAGGCTGCGGCGGCCCGCCCGCACGGTCCGGGTGTCGCCCGTGGTGCGGGTGCCGGCCATCAGGAACCGCCGGACCCCTCGTTCCAGCGCGGACGCTCCTGGTTCTCGCTGCGCCGGCTTCCGGAGTGGTTGAGGTCGTGCGGCAGGAGCCGCTCGCCGTCGGGGGTGCGCGGCATCTCGTCCGGCTCCCGCTGTTCCCGGATCTCCCCGACGGCACCGGATTCCGGCAGCCGGGGCTGCTCGTCCGGCCGCGGCGGCGCTGATTCCCGCTGCCGCACGTTGATGCCCAGCCGGACGGCCCACACCAGCAGCGCGACGATGACGAGACCACCGGCGAAGGCCACCACCAGGCCCATGGCGGCACCGGATACGGCGAGGTCCACGTGTTCGTTCTCGGCGATCATCATGACGGCCGAGTACCCCCGCGCGAAGGGGCCAAGCACGGTGGCCGACCGGAGCGCCCGGTCCCGGTGTCACATCCGCGGGCCGGCCGGTGTCTTCATGCCGAACAGCCACCCAGGCACACGTACACCACATACAAGGAGAACACCGTGACGCTTCGCGTTCCCAGGGCCGAGCTTCCCGCCGAGCTGCGCGAGAACATGATCAAGCAGCTCGGGGCCGTGCCCGAGCCCGTCGAAGTGCTGTGGAACCAGCCCCGACTCGCCGCGTCCAACCAGGAGTTCTCCGCCCAGGTGGGCACGTGGGACGCGGCCGACGCGGGTCTCAAGACGTTCGCGCACATGGCTGTCGCGGCTCAGGTCGGCTGCAGCTGGTGCCTCGACGTCAACTACTTCCACGCGCTGAACCAGAACCTCGACCTGACCAAGGCGAGCCAGGTGCCGCGCTGGCGGCAGTCGGAGGTGTTCACACCGCTGGAGCGGGACGTGCTCGCGTACGCGGAGGCCATGACGAACACACCGCCGACCGTCACCGACGAGCTGTCGAAGAGCCTGCTCGACCGGCTCGGCCCGGCCGCGCTCGTCGAACTCACCGTGTTCATCGGCTTCGCCAACATGGCGGCCAGGTGCAACACCGCGCACGGGATCACCTCGCAGGGCTACTCGGACGCGTGCGAGATTCCGCTGGCTTCCCGGGCGGGGCAGACCGGTGCCGGCGTAGCGTCGGCGTCGTGACTGCCGACGGCGTGACCGGGGACCCCTTCGTCGCCCACCGCGGCCTCCTGTTCACGGTCGCCTACGAGATGCTCGGGTCGGCGGCCGACGCGGAGGACGTGCTCCAGGAATCCTGGCTGCGGTGGGCCGACGTCGACCCGTCCCAGGTGCGGGACCCGCGGTCGTACCTCGTGCGGCTCGTCACCCGGCAGGCGCTCAACCGGCTGCGCACGGTGTCGCGCCGCCGTGAGGAGTACGTGGGCGAGTGGCTGCCGGAACCCCTGCTGACCAGTCCCGATGTCGCCGAGGACGTCGAGCTCGCGGAGAGCGTCTCGATCGCCATGCTGACCGTGCTGGAGACGCTCGGGCCCACCGAGCGGGCCGTGTTCGTGCTGCGCGAGGTCTTCGAGCTGCCGTACGGCGAGATCGCCGAGGTCGTCGGGAAGTCCGCGGCCGCGGTGCGGCAGGTCGCGCGGCGCGCCCGGGAGCATGTGGCGGCCCGGCGGCCGCGGGTGCGGGTGAGCCGGTCGGAGCAACAGGCCGTGGTGGAACGGTTCCTGAGCGCCTTGCGGACCGGGCAGTTGCAGGAGTTGATGGAGGTGATGGCGCCGGAGGTGGTGCTGGTGACCGACGGTGGTGGAGTGGTCCCCGCCGCGCTCGCCCCGATCCACGGCGTCGAACTGGTGGCGCCGATCCTGGCCCGCGCGCACCGGTTGGTGGCCGCCTTCGACACCACGCCCGTGTGGCTCAACGGCGAGCCGGCGGGCCGGATCGAGATCGACGGCGAACCGTCCGCGATCAGTGTCGTGGTGGAGGACGGCCGGGTCACCCGGATCTACGTGGTGCGCAATCCGCGGAAGCTGACGCAGCTGGACGAGCCGACCGAACTCGTCAGGTGAGTCCGCCGCCTCTCCTAACTTCCCTCTGCACAGGGTGAGTTGAGGCGGCGGGGCACTACGCTCGACTCGACTGTACGCATCCTGTGCGAAGCCGGTGACAGCCGCGGCGGACGGGGAACCGTCCCGTGCCCGAGCGCATCGGTAGTGGCATGGGGTCGGCCGCGCGGCAGGCCGTGGAGGGGGCGACGTCGTGGCGTATGCCAGAGCACTGCGTGTCGGCGGGGTGGCGGCGGTATGCGGGGGCCTGCTGCTGGGGTGCACGGGCGGTGACGGGGGTTCCGCGTCACCGCCGACGACGTCACCCGGGACGGCCCGGAGCAGTACGGCCGACTTACCGCCCACGGCGTCGGCCACCGCCGCGACGGATCCGCGCAGGGAGCCGAAGACCACGGCGCAGGCCCGGACACTGATCCAACAGGTCATCTCGGGACCGCAGTTGTTCGGGACCGGGGTGGTGCGGGCGACGCCGTACGAGAGTGATCCGGCACGGTGGGCGGTGCTGGGTGACGACTGTCTCTGGCGGCTGCGCCCGTTGCCCGACGACGCGTTGGCCACGCTGACCCGGCACTTCGAGGTGCCCGCATCCGGCGCGAAGGGAGCCGTGCGGCTGTCGGCCACGGTCACCGTGCACCGCACGGCGTTGGACGCGTCGTGGGAACAGGCCAGGATGCTGGAGGAGGACCTCGACTGCACGGAGCAGACCCAGCGGCCGGGTGAACGCCTCACGGGACTGCAGTCGTTGTCGTTCGCGCGCGGCGAGGGCGGCAACACCAGCGGCGACGATCTGCTGCTGGAGACGGGACAGTGCGTCAGCGACACGCTCGGCGGCCCGTACCCGTACTGGTGGCAACAGGCCGTGCTGGGCTCGGTGGTGAGCGGTACGTCCGTGTGCGGCGGGCGCGGCCGCAGCGAGGAGGAGCTCAACTCCCTTGTGGCGGAGGTCCTTCCGAGGATGCTGCTGCGGGTGCAGCAGGAGATCGGCCGCTCCGGCGGGTCGGCGCCCGGTGAGCCGAGTGCGTCCGCGTCCGGCACGAAGGGCGGGTCGTGATGGAGCGACTGCTTCCCTCCGATCCGTCGCGGCTCGGCGGATACCGGTTGTTGGGGCGTCTGGGCGCGGGCGGTATGGGTGTGGTCTACCTCGCGCGCGGTGAAGCCGGGGACCTCGCCGCGGTGAAGGTGATCCAGCCCGAGTTCGCCCAACAGGCGGAGTTCCGGGCGCGGTTCCGGCGTGAGGCGGACTCCGCGCGTGGCGTGGACAGCCCGTGGGTGGTGCCGGTGCTGGGCGCCGACACAGAGGGCCCGGCGCCGTGGCTGGCGACCGCGTTCGTGCCGGGGCCGTCGCTGGCCGAGGCGGTGGCGGAGTGCGGGCCGCTTCCGGCGCGGGTGGTACGGGTGTTGGGCAAGGTGTTGGCGCGGGCGCTGGAGGCCGTGCACCAGGCGGAGTTGGTGCACCGGGACGTCAAGCCGGGCAATGTGCTGCTCGCGCTGGACGGGCCCCGCCTGATCGACTTCGGGATCGCCCGGCCCACGGCGGCCGGGGAGACGGAGCTGACCTCGGACAGCATGGTCGTGGGCACGCCCGGGTTCCTCTCCCCGGAGCAGGCGCGAGCACTGCCGGTGGGTCCGGCGAGCGATGTGTTCTCGCTGGGCTGTGTGTTGGCGTACACGGCGACGGGGCGGCTGCCGTTCGGGAGCGGCGCGGCGGACGCGCTGCTGTACCGGACGGTGCACGACGCGCCGGATCTGGACGGGGTCGAGGACGTCGAGCTGCGGGACCTGCTGGAGCGCTGCCTCACCAAGGAGCCCGAGCAACGGCCCCAACTCGCCGAGCTGGACGCGGAGTTGGTGGAGGACGCGCCGGCCGACTCGATCGACTGGTTGCCCGACCCGGTGGTCCGGATGGTCGCCGACCGGTCGGCGGAGATGCTGGCTCTGCCCGGTATCGAGCCGACCGAGGTCTCCGGCGAGTCGGAACCCCGACGGCCGGGCCGCCGTCGGGTGTTGGCCCTCGCGGCCGGCGGTACGGCGCTGCTCGCGGCCGGTGGTGGTGCGGCGCTGTGGGCGGCCCTGCGGGACAACGACGAGAAGACACCGGCGAGTTCGGACACGCCACGCGCCTGGACCATCGGTGTCCAGGCCGATCTGAGCGGCCCGCTGAAGGCGGCGGGGACGGCACAGGAGCGGGCCGCGCGGCTGGCCGTGGAGCAGTTCAACGCGCGCGAGGACAAGCCGTTCCCGCTCACCCTGCGAGTGCTGGACGACCGGGGCGAGCCGGCCCGGGCCCAGGCAGTGGCCCGCCGACTGACCGGCGACCGCGATGTGTTCGCCGTGCTCGGCCCCACCGGTTACGCCTCGGCACAGAGTGCCGTCGAGGTGTACGAGAGCGCCGGGCTGCCCTTGGTGACGGTGTCCGAACTCTCGGTCTCCGCCGTCCAGTCGGCCCTGCTGGCCAAGCCGCGAAGATACTTCCGGGCCGCTCCGCTGGCCGCGTACTCCGCGTTCGCCACCGTCTCGGCGCTGACCGCGCAGGGGTCCCGCCACCCGGGGCTGCTCGTCGATCGCGCGGGTGGGATCACCGGCATGGAGTCCGTCAACGTCGTCCACAGCGCGACCGGTGCGGGCGGTGTGGCCCTGTACGCCCGGGTCGTGCCCGCGCTCGCGCCCGACGTGTCGACCGTCGTCGCCGACATGCTCGCCCACGGCGTCGACAGCTTCTACTACACCGGCACCGCCGGACGCGCCGCCCCGCTCGCCCGCGCCCTGGCCGCACGGGACTTCACCGGCCCGCGCTTCCTGGACATTCCGTCGGCCACACCCGCCTTCGTCTCGGCGGCGGGCCCGGCGAGCGAGGGCTGGCAGGTCCTGGCTCCGTACATCGACCCGGCCGCGGCGGCCGTACGACCGTTCGCCACCGCCTACCGCAAGCGGTACGACGATGCGCCGGGCGACTGGGCGGCCGAGGCGTACGACGTCACACGCCTGCTGGCCGACCGGCTCACGGCCCTCGCCGGGAGCGCCAAGAAGCGTCCCAGTCGTACCCAGGTCGCCGACGCGCTGGCCAGGGCCCGGTTCAAGGGGCTGGTCACCACGTACGCGTTCGACGCCGACCATCAGCTCGTCACCCGGCAGGTGCAGCACTACCAGGTCAAGGGCGGTCGCTTCGTGTACACCGGCCCGGTGGGACTGTCCGCGTCCTGACACACAGCACGGGAGCAGCGGGATGCAGGCATTGCGGGCCGAGGACCCGGAGGAGCTGGGCGGGCACCGGTTGCTCGCCCGGCTGGGCGCGGGCGGCATGGGGGTGGTCTACCTGGCCCGTACCGCCGACGGTTCGCTGGTCGCTCTGAAGGTGATCCGCGCCGAGTACGCGGCCGACCCCGGCTTCCGTGCCCGCTTCCGGCGCGAGGTGCGGCTGGCCACCGGGCTCGCCGGCCGCTGGGTGGTCGCGGTGACGGCGGCGGACACCGAGGCGCGTGAGCCGTGGCTGGCCACCGCGTTCGTCCCCGGCCCGTCGCTGGCCGAGGCGGTCGACGGCCTCGGACCGCTTCCGGCGGACACGGTCGTGACACTCGGGGCGCAACTGGCGTCGGCATTGGGCGAGTTGCACGCGGTGGGCCTGGTGCACCGGGACGTCAAACCCGGCAACATCCTCCTCGTCCCCGACGGCCCCCGGCTCATCGACTTCGGCATCGCCAAGGGCGTCGGCACGACCGCGCTCACCGCTCCCGACGCGGTCGTCGGCACCCCCGGCTACCTCTCCCCCGAGCAGACCCGGGCCCGCGGCGGCGAGGTCGGTCCGGCCAGCGACCTGTTCTCCCTCGGCTGCGTGCTGGCGTACACGGCGACCGGCCACCGCCCGTTCGGCACCGGCGAGGCGCCCGCGGTCCTGTACCGAACGGTGCACGAACCCCACGCCCCCACCGGCCTGGCCCAACTCCCGCCGCTCCTAAGGACGGTGATCGACACCTGCCTCGCCAAGGACCCCGCGCTACGACCGACGGCCGCAGAGGTCCACTCCGCGCTCACGGACAACAACCCGTCCACAGCACCCGATTGGCTGCCGCCCCCCGTCCTGCGACTGGTCGCCGAACGCTCGGCCCGCGCCCTCGACCCGCCGCCACGCACCGCGGGGCCGCCCGCATCACTGAGCGCCCCTACAGCGCAGGGGTTTTCGCGCCGCCGCATCCTCACGATCGGCGGCTCGGCAGCCGCCGTACTCGCTGCGTCCGGCACCGGCGCGGTCGTGCTGCTGGCGCGGGGACACCCGACCACGAGCGGAACACACCACGACGTCCCCACCCACACCCTTGCCCTGCACGTCGATCTGACAGGCGCTCAGAAGATCCTGGGCAAGGCGCAGATGCAGGGAGCACTCCTCGCCGTCGCCGCCCACAACGCCCGCAAGGACATCAACTACCGCCTCGCGCTTGTCTCGTACGACGACGGCGGCGACGCGGCCCAAGCGCGAACGACGGCCCACCGCGTACTCGCCCAACCGTCCGTCATCGCGGTCATCGGCCCCAGCACACCGGCCGGTGCCCGCGCCGCCGCCCCGCTCTACGCGGCCGCGTCCATGCCGGTGGTCCTGGTTTCGGCCGCCGACGACGCCGCCGGACTGTCGACCACGACCCTGCGCACCCTGTGTGTGACGAGGCGGTCCGACAGCTCACGGACCCTGCCGATCCTCTTCTACCTGACCCGGACCCGCCCGAGTCACCGCACGGCGGTCATCCAGGACGGCGCGGGAGGCGAGACGGCCGTCGACATCACCCGGAACCTGGTCGAGACACCACCCAGCGGCGGCACCGTCACCGTCCACCAAGTGGCGGCCACCACAAGCGACTTCGGCCCGGCCGTCTCCCGGGCACTGACCGCCCGTCCGCAGGCGGTGGTCTACGGCGGCACGTCACCGCGCCGGGCGGCGGCCTGCGCCCGGGCCTTGGCCACAGCCCGGTTCACGGGGGCGGTGACCGGTTTCGAGCCGGTCATGCGCGCCGAGTTCCTCACGGCGGCGGGGCGGGCGGCCGAGGGGTGGGTCTTCGAAGCGCCGTACACCGAAGCGCAGTCGGCCACCGCCCCGGCCGCGAGGGCGTTCACCGCGGCCTTTCGGGCGCGGTTCGGCGAGCAACCGGGCCAGTGGTCCGCCGAGGCGTACGACGCCGTCGGTCTCATCGGCCGAGCCCTGGACGCGCTCGGGACCACCACCGCGATCCAGCCCGCGCAGGTCGCCGAGCGCCTGTTCCACACCGCGTACGACGGGGTGGCCAAGCCGATCCGCTTCGTCCAGGGCAGCACCCACGCGCTGGACCCGGAGAACACCGGGTTCCTGTACCAGGTCAGGGACGGCGAGTTCCGTTTCCTGGGCCGCTACGACCAGGTGCGCGCGGTTCAGTCGTAGGGCGCGAGGGGCTTGACTGGGCCACGCCGTACTCAACCCCCCTTGACTCTCAGGTCACTTGAGATCCCATAGTGCTGGGTGTGAACGAACGGGAGCTCTACTCCATCGGGGACGTCGCCCGCCGCACGGGCCTGAGCGTGAGCGCGATCAGGTTCTACGCCGACGAGGGCGTCGTCACACCCACCGGTCTCACCGAGGGCGGCTTCCGGCGGTACGACGTGCACGCCATCGCCCGGCTCGAACTCGTGCGCACCCTGCGCGACTTGGGCGCCGGCCTGGACGACATCCGCCGGGTGCTGTCCGCGGAGACCAGCCTGCACGACCTCGCCGTCGCGCATCTGCGGCTGGTCGAGGACCAGTTGAGGCGGTTCCGGGCGCGTCGCGCCGTACTCCGGACCATGACGCGGCAGCCCACCACGGCGGAACAGCTGAGCCTGATGCACAGGCTCGTGTCGATGTCCGACGACGACCGTGACCAACTCATCGACCAGTTCTGGGACTTCGTGACCGACGGCCTCGACGTTCATCCCAGTTATGTGGAGCGGCTGCACAGCCTGCGGCCGCACCTGCCCGAGGACCCGTCCACCGAGCAGGTGGAGGCCTGGATCGACCTTGCGGAGTTCGTGCGGGACGAGGAGTCCCGCGTGGCGCTGCGGGACTTCTTCCACCGCGCTTTCGGCACCGAGCAGGGCAAGTTGATGGCCTCACCGGAGATGACGGCCCGCGTCGAGAAGCATCGGAAGCTCCTCCTGGAGGCACGGGCCGCCCAACAGGCGGGTGTGGCGGCGGATTCGCCCGAGGCCCGGGACCTCGCCGAGCGCGTGGCCGCCGATTCCGCCGAACTGGTCGCCACGATGAGAGGGGACCACGACGTCGACGTCGACAAGGCCCGGCACGACATCGCCGGGTTCGACCGGAACGGCAATCCGCCGCAGTGGCCGGCCAGGACGACCGGCTTCAAGCTGCTGACCAGGTACCACTCCCTGGTGGCGACGATCAACGGCACGCCCGGGCCGGGCCCGGCCTCGGACCGGGTCCGGGCTGCGGCCGTCCGGGAGTGGATGGGTGCCGCCCTGCGCCAGTCGCCTTGACCCGCGCCCTAGTTGGTCTCCTGCGCCGCGGCCACCGTCCGGCAGATGCTGAACGCGAGTTGGTGGCGAGCACGACTCGGCGGATCCGAACGCCCCGCCGACGAGGACGAGTTGATCGGCGACCGCGTCGCCTGGTCCGAGCGGGAGTACGCCCGCACCTCCGCCCAGCGGCCCGCGTTCGAGAGCGCGCTGCGAGTGGCCTCCCCCGCCCACCGCGAGAATCCGGACTCCGCCACCGCTCCGGAGCTGTAAAACCCGATAAACCCCCGCCCCCGACCGCACCCGCCATCTACTGTACGAACACGCGGAGTTACCCACCGCAGCCACCCGAGGAGGATTCCTGTGTCATCGCCCTGCGATCCCGCGCACGCTCCCGTCGGTGATGTCGGTGCGGCGATCATGATGATCGACTCCCGGATGAAGACCGTTCACGACGGGAAGAGTTCGACCGATCCCGAACAGCAGGCGTTGATGGACCAGTTCATCGCGACGCTGGGGCCCAAGGGGCTCAACGACATGCTGGACGGCACCTGCACGCTGATCTACATGTTCATGACGTGGCTGCGGAAGGCGCACGAGGAGCACGAGAAGGACGTCATCGAGTACGTGGTGCCCAGCCTCGTGGCCACGATGCGGATGATGCCCAGGAGTGTGCGCCCGGAGGCGATCCCGATGATGGCCGGCCTGGCCATCGCCGCGGGCACCGGGCTGAGCCCGAACCTGTGGCGTGCGCAGTACGGGGACTGGACCAAGGAGGAGATGACTCCGCTGGAGGCCACGGCCTTCCTGCTCGCGGAGCACATCAACCGCATCACCGACGACCAGGACTTCGCCACCCGCCTGATCACCGATGCCCTGTCGGTCGCGGACGGTGACGGAGACGAGGAGGACTGACGGGCCGCGGTCCTCCTCCTCAACTCGGGGCGTCGCGGCCCGACATGGCGTGGGCCAGGCCCCGCCCCGGCTCCGGACAGGTGGCGCGCAGCGCGTCCAGCTTCTCCGCGTCGGCCGTCCCGACCACCGCCGTGTACGTGACGATCCTGAGGTCGGTGCCCGCGGCCATCACGATGTCGAGGTCGAGGTCGATGTTCCCCACCCGGGGGTGCTCGACGGTCTTGCGGTCGCCGACGTTGGTGCGGGCGGTGCCGTTGGACCAGAGGCGGGCGAAGCGCGGGCTGTCGGCAAGCATGCGGTCGACGAAGGCGGCGAGCCGTGCGTCGTGGGGATGGGCGGCCGCCGTCAGCCGCAGGTCGGCGACGAGGTCCTCCTCCTCGACCTCGTCGCCCGCCCAGGACCGCACCGGCCAGGCCGCGATCGGTTCCCGCCGCCGACCGTCGCTGGACCGGAACATGCCGGCGACGAGGTTGAGTTCGCTCCAGCCGTACGTCCGGGGATCGCCGACCGCCTCGGACCACATGGCGTTCCAGCTGATGAGGGTCCAGTCGGCGGCGAACACCGCGGTGGGGTTGCCGGCCAACTGCCCCACCAGCCGGTGCACCCTCGCGGGGACGTGCCGGGACACGTTCCCGGCCGAGGGCGGCGCGAGGTGGGCGCAGCGGAACAGGTGGTCGCGCTCGGACGGTTCGAGGCGCAGCGCCCTGGCCAGTGCGGTGACGACCTGGGCCGAGGGGTTCCGGGCCCGGCCCTGTTCCAGCCGGACCACGTAGTCGACCGACAGGCCGGCGAGCCGGGCGAGTTCCTCCCGGCGCAGGCCGGGGATGCGCCGGTCCCCGCCCGCCTCCAGCCCGCTGTCCTGCGGTGACACCCGTTCGCGCCACCCCCGCAGAGCGATGCCGAAGTGGTTCGTCGTAGCCATGGAGAACATTGTCGTTCAACTGGCGGGCGGCGAACGGATGTTCAGTCTCCGGACGGCGGAGTCTTTACTCTCCGCCGGTCCGTTCCGTCGTTCCTCGTCCGCCTACGACGATGTCCCGGCAGGCAATGTCTCGTCCGGCTTGTCGGCGTCGGCGCCGTCGGCCCACCGGGCCCGGACGAAGGCTCCGGCGGCGTCGAGCGCGGCGGCGCCCTCGTCGAGCATCGCCGCGAACGCCTGGAAGACGTGCGGTACTTCGGGCCAGACCTGCAGTTCGACGTGGACGTCGTGCTCGGCGGCGCGCGCGGCCAGCCGTACGGCGTCGTCCAGAAGGATCTCGTACGAGCCGACCTGGATGAACAGGGGCGCCAGGCCGGTCAGATCGGCGAAGACGGGGCTGACGTGCGGGGTGGTCGGGTCCGTGGTGCCGAGGTAGTCGCGGGCGCGGGTGCGCAGGCCTTCCGGGGTCAGTGAGGCGTCGACCGCCGCCTTGCTCACCGCGCTGTCGCCGGACACGCTCAGGTCGGCCCACGGGGAGAAGACCGCGGCCGAGGCGGGCTGGGGCAGGCCCGCGTCCTTGACGGCGACCAGCGTCGCGGCGACGAGACCGCCGCCCGCGGACTCCCCGACGAAGGCGATGGCGGTGCCGGGAATTCCGTCGTCCAACAGGGCCCGGTACACGGCGAGGGCGTCGTCGACCGCCGCGGGGTAGGGGTGCTCGGGGGCCAGCCGGTAGTCGACGCAGACGGCGCGGGCACCGGTACGGCGGGAAACCTCGGCGGCCAGACCGACGGCGTCGGCCGCCGAGCCGATGACGTAGGCGCCGCCGTGCAGATACAGCAGGACACTCGCCGGGTCGTTCGCCGGTGTCTCGACGGTGACGACCGGTACGCCGCCCAGTTCGCCCTCGGTGGTGGACACGTCGGGCGGCAACGGGATGGACGTCATCATGTCGTGGAAGAGGGCGCGCTGTTGGGGGACGTCCCCTCCGAGGTCGAGCGGGCCGTGCCGCAGCATCTCGTCGAGGGCCTGGCGCTGTTGCCGGGACATGGCTGTGCCTTTCGTGGTTCCGGTCGGTGCGGTGGTGCGGTGGAGCCGTGGGTCAGCGCGGCGGACCGACGATGATCTGGCCGTACATGTCGGCGGCCTCGGCCATGATGTCCCGCGAGATCTCGAAGCCCTCGGGGCGCGGGGTGGTGAGGTCACGTCCCGCGTGCCGGAACATGCCCTCGATGCCGCCGGGCGTGCAGATCATCAGCAGGTCGGCGGTGTCGGACGTGATCCGGTAGCCGTGCGGGACGTTGCGCGGCAGGAAGACGATGCCGCCCTCCGACAGCTCCATCTCCTCGTCGTCGCACCACAGCAGCGCACTCCCCTTGATGAGCATGAAGACCTCGTCCTCACGGGTGTGCTTGTGGTACGGCGGTGCCTCGCCCTTGGCGACGGAGAACCGTCCCACGGTCAGCTGTCCGCCGGTGGCCGCGGCGTCGAGGAGTACGGCGAACTCACCGCCGTCGAGCCACTCGAGTTTCTGCTGCTGCTCGGGCTGTGCGAGATAGGCCATGGTCATGCGGCTGTCCGTTCTGCGCGATCAGCTGTCTCCGGTCGGGGCCGTGCCCTGTCCGTCCGATGATCCTCTTCTTCGCGCGCCGGCCGCCAGCCGTACGGGTAGGACCAGCAGTACCACTCCCCCGGGCCCGGCCCTCGGTGCCGGGCGCGTCCGAGGTGCCCTTCGGCTTGTGGCATTCTCTGCTGCCATGGATGTCTCGACTGATCAAGAACTGCCGTCCGGGGACGAGGACATGGAGGCCCGCGCGGTCTCCGGCGATCGCCTCACGTTCTTCGGGGACGCGGTGGTCGCCATCGCGCTCACGCTGCTGGCTCTGGAACTGCCGGTACCGGAGGGGTCGACCAACTCCGAGCTGTGGCACTCGGCCACGTCGCACCGTGAGAGCTATCTGGCGTTCATGATCAGTTTCGTGGTGATCGCCGCGCACTGGCGCTCCCACCACCGGGTGTTCCGCTACGTCACGGCGACCAACACCCGGTTGACGTCCCTGACCATGTACTGGCTGCTCACGCTGGTGATCACCCCGTTCGCGACCGACGTGATCGGCGGCCACGGAGCATTCCAGGCGCGGTTCATCTTCTACGCCGTCGTGCAGTTCTTGTCCTGTCTCCTGTTCATCCTGATGGTCCGCGAGGTCCCCCGCGACGGCCTCCAGCGCCCCGGCACCCCGCCCGCGCTCTTCGCCCGGGCCATCCGTCGCCTCGGCATGGTGGCACTGGGCTTCCTGATCTCGATCCCGGTCTCGCTCTTCACCCACTGGGCTTATCTCTGCTGGATCGTGGTGCCGGTCGTCGACTCGGTCGTCGACGGGCGCAGGAGCCGTTCCGGGCAGCAGGCCCTGGAGGACTGAGCCGGAGGCTCGCCGGCGACAACGACGTCACCGGCCGGGTGAGAGGCCGTCGCCGGGTTCCTACGACACCGGCTTTCCGGCGGCGCCGTCCGCCAGGTCCAGCCGGGCGGACAGGAACTCTCCGGCCCTGTCGAGCGCGACGGCCGCCTCGTCGAGGAGCGGCTGATAGGCCTGGAAGACGTGCGGGACCCGAGGCGTGACCTCCAGCGTGACCTCGACGTCCGCGGCCGCGGCCTGCTGCGCGAGGCGTACGGCGTCGTCCAGGAGGACCTCGTGGCTGCCGACCTGGATGATCAGGGGCGGCAGGCCGGACAGGTCCGCGAAGACAGGGCTGATCAGGCCGAGAGCGGGATCCTGTCCCGCCGTGTAGTCGGTGACCCGGGGTTCGAGGAGCTCCCGGCTGAGCAGCGGGTCGACTGCACGCTTGGTCTCGATGCTCGCCCCGGCCAGGGTGAGGTCGGCGTACGGTGACATGACGTAGGCCGCGGCGGGCAGGGGGAGCCCGCGGTCGCGGGCGTTGACCAGGGTGGCGACGACGAGTCCGCCGCCCGCGGACTCTCCCGCGAGGACGATGTCCGAGGGGGCGATGCCGTCGTGCAGGAGGGCTTCGTAGGTCGCGAGCGCGTCGTCCACCGCTGCCGGATACGGGTGCTCGGGGGCGAGCCGGTAGTCGACGGAGTAGACCTTGGCGCTGGTCCGGCGGCCGACCTGCGAGGCCAGACCGGCGGCGCTCACGGCATCGCCCAGAACATAGACGCCGCCGTGGAAGTACAGGACGACGTGCCGGGGTTCGACCCCGTCGACCGTGATCGCCGCGACGGGGACACCGCCCAGCGTGGTCGACGTCATCGTCACGTCAGGAGGCAGGGGCTGCGCAGACGTCAACTCACTGAGCAGGCGCCGTTGTTCACTGACGTCACTGCCGACGGGAAGGGCCGACTGACGCAGGATCGCGTCGAGAGTGTCCTGCTGCTCGGTGCTCACGGAACGTTCTCCCTTCGGTGAAGGCTGGTCCGGTCGCACGATCGGCCGGACCACGAGGTCTTGCGGGGGCCGGACTCTGCGTACTTCGAGGAGGTCGAGGCCGAGTGCCTCGACCTCGGCGAGGACGCCGTAGAGCGCCGAGGCGTCCGGCAGCAGCCCGGTGAGCACGGTCTCGGTGCCCTGCTGCTCGGGCGCGAACGCCGGGAACGCCATCAGCAGGGTGGGACCGAGGTGGCCGCAGACCCGGATCTGGTACAGGAGAGGGTCATCACCCATGGCCCCATCGTCGTGGGTGGACAGGTGAGTCCGCGTCGCCGGAATCCGGTGATCGTACGGTCCTCAGCCGCGGCCGTTCGACAGGAGCCGCAGCTCACGGCCGCGCTCTACCGCCGCGGACCGGTCACCGGCGCCGAGCTTGGCGTAGATCCGCCGGATGTGGGTGTTGACGGTGTTGAGCGAGACCGAGAGTTCGCCGGCGATCTCGGGGCGGGTGAGGTTCGTCGGCAGGTAGCGCAGGACGCGCAGTTCGCTCGGGCTGAGGGTCTCGACCGGTACCGACGGCGGCCGGTCCGGCCCGCCGGTTCCGCGGACGACGTCGAGGATGTCGGAGACCAGAGCGGCGTGCGACGTCCGCTGCGGCAGGGTCTCCAGCAGCTCCCAGGCGCCGGTCATCGCGAAGGGCAGGATCATCCGGTCCGCTTCGGCGAGGTTCAGCGCCTGCTCCACGGCCGTTCCCGCCGCGTGCTTGTCGCCGAGGTCGCGGCAGGCGAGCGCGTCCAGGAGGTGGGCCTCGATCGGGGTGAGGAAGGAGTTGACGGGGGCGGTGCCGTCGAGGACCGGCCGGAGTTCGCGGCGGGCGCCGGCGGGGTCCTGCTCGGCGAGGCGGATCACCGCGGCCGCGATGCGGATCTCGCCGGTGGCGGCCCGGCGTTCGTCGAGGGCGGCGAGGGTGGCCCGAGCCTCGTCGAGCAGACCGAGGCGGGCCTGGGTGGCCACCGTCCACGCGGTCACCCGGGACCAGAGCCCGTGCTCGCCCCTCATGTGGGCCTGCACCTGCTCGGCGGCGGTCAACTCGGCCAGGGTTTCCTCGTGTTGACCCCGCGCCGCCGGAAGCATTGCGGAGACCAGATGCACCAGCAGCCGGACGCCGGGCTCGCCCTCGGACCGCGTGGCGCGCCGGGCGCGCTCCAGCCACTGCTGCCCCTGCTCGAACTCGCCCGCGCAAATCAGCGTCCCGGCGAAGGAGACCTGGGCGGGGACGATGACCGGCTCGGCGCCCCAGCCGTACCGGTCGGCGAGCGCCAATGCCTCCTCGCAGCGGCGCCGGACCAGCGTGAAGGAACGGTTGCCGGAGGCGAATCCGAGGTGGGCGAGGCAGGCCACCTCCAGATAAGGGCGGCCGATGTCGTGGGCGAGCGCGGCGCCCTCCAGAAGGTGCCGTTCGCTGTCGTCGAGCCGTAGCGACCAGGCCTCGGTGACGCCCAGGTTGAGCAGGGCAAGGGCTCGTAGGTCGCCGGCGAGCGCGACCTCGGTGGTGGACTGGCCGGTGGTCGGGGACGGCAGGGCGTCGGCCTGCTCGAACACGGCGTCGAAGTGCCCGCGCAGCCGGGCCAGCAGCAGGTCCAGGGACGCGATCGCCAGCCGCAGCCGATGCCTGCGGTCGGGTGGGCTCGTGTCGGCGTACGACCTGGCGATGTCGAGGTGTGCCTGGGCCTCGTCCAGGCGGTGCTGGTGCAGATCGGCGTTGGCGTGCACGAGGGCCAGTTCGGGGCGTTCCTCGCCGGTGCGGGCGGGGAAGGCGTGCAGCAGCGCGACGACGGTTCCGGCCTGTCCGTCCAGGGTGAGGCTGACGGTGTGATCGGCGAGCAGGTGGGCCGCCTCGGCCCAGTCGCCGGCCGCCTGCAGATGCCGGACGGCGTCGGCGGCCTGGGCGTGTTCGGCGAACCAGCGCGCGGCAAGCCGGTGCAGTTCGGGGATGTTCCCGGGGAGTGTGCGGCGCAGTTCCAGCCGGAGCAGATCGCCGAACATGTGGTGGTAGCGGAACCAGGTGCGACCCGGGTCGAGCGCCACGACGAACGCGTTGGCGTCCTCCAGGTCCAGCAGGATGCGCTCCGACCCGGTCGCGCCTGTGAGGAGGTCCGCCAGCTCGCCGTTGACCCGGTCGAGCAGCGAGGTGCGCAGCAACAGCCGCTGTACGTGCGGCGGTTGGCGCTCCAGCATCTCGGCCAGCAGGTACTCGGCGACCGTACGGTGGCTGCCGGAGAACTCGGCGACGAACTTCTCGGGATCCGGGTGCCCGGCCAGCGAGAGCACGGCGAGCCGCAGCCCGGCCGCCCAGCCCTCCGTGCGCTGGTGCAGCCTCTCGGCCACGGGGTCGGGCAGCACGATCCTGGTGGCGGTCAGGAGTTCACGGGTCTCGGCCTCGGTGAAGCGGAGCTGCGCGGCGCGGATCTCGGCGAGTTCACCGGCCAGCCGCAGTCTGTGCAGGCGCAGCGACGGGTCCCGGCGGGTGGCCACGATCGCGTGGACACCCGGGGGAAGGCTGGTCAGCAGCGTGCCCAACTGCTCGACGGCCGCGGCGGATCCGAGCTCGTGGAGGTCGTCGATGACGAGGAAGAAGGGCTTCGGGGACGCCGTGATCTCGGACAGCACCTTGTCCATGACGGCACCGCCGTCGGAGCCGGGCGTCACGGCCGACGGCTCCGCGGCACCCTCACCACCGGCCGCGGCGCGGACCGCGTCCAGCAGAGCGAGCCAGAACAACTGCCCGTCCCGCTGGCCCGGCCGTACGGACACGAACGCGATCCGGCGCTCCTGGTCCGGCCGGTCGGCCCACGTGTGCAGCAACGACGTCTTCCCGCTGCCGGCGGGCGCGGAGACCAGCGTCACCTGCTTCTCGGCGGCACGGTCCAGGGCGGCGACCAGGTCGCGGCGGGCGATGAGTCCGGGTCGGCCCCGGGTCGCCGAGCGGCCCGAATCCGCTACGGCCCGTAGGTCAGGGGTCGCGCGATGTCCGTCAGCCACGCGGTCAGCGTAGCCGATGCGCATCGCTGCGTAGCCGATGTCCATCACGGCATCCCGGCGGCGAACCGTCGCCTGGGCGGCGGTGTTCCTGGCAGGAGGTGAGGGCCGTATCAAGGTGGTCCGTCGGGTGAAGGTGGCGGCGCGCGAACGCGTTCGCATAGCCTCGCGGACATGTCAGATGTGTTTGCGGACGTCCGTCTGCTCGGCCCGCCGGAGACCGACGGCGAGTACATCGCGCTGGGCGAGCGGGAGTTGGTGCACCTGCACGCGTACCCGCGGATCTACGCCGTGCCCGGCCTCTACGAGCATGTCGTCCAGGAGCTGCTCCAGTGCCGATCACCACAGGTCGCGGCGGCGGGCTTCCTGCGCGCGGCTGAGCGCCTCGGGCTGGACCCGGGCTCGCTGACGGTCCTCGACGTCGGCTCCGGCACGGGACTGGTCGGCGAACTCGTGCGGGACGGGGGCGTGGCCCGGGTTGTCGGGGTCGACGCGCTGCCGGCCGCGCGCGAGGCGAGTCTGCGCGACCGGCCTGGCGTCTACGCCGACTACGTGGTCGGCGACTTCCTGCACCCCGACGCACTCCGTGAGGCTCTACGGCCGTACCCGCTGGGCGGGTTGGTGTCGGCAGGAGCGTTCGGCGGCACGCACGCCACACCGCGGGCGCTGGAGAACGCCCTCGCGCTGCTGCCGCCCGGCGCTCCCGTCGCCTTCACGATCGACGAGCGGTGGATGGACGAGTCGGATCCGGACGGGTTCGGCGCGGCGGTCGAGCGGCTGGTGGCCGACGGGCGTCTCGCGGTGCTGGAACGGACAAGGTTCCAGCACCGCGTGACGACGAGCGGCGAGCCGGTCTTCTATGCGCTCCTCGTGGGCCGAACAGGGTGAACAGGGCGAGGTGAACGGCCGTACCGGACGGGCGAGTTGTCGGTCACCACACCTTCATGCCGCCGTCGACGACTAGGTCGACGCCGGTCACGTACGCGCTCTCGTCGGACGCGAAGAACAGGGCGGCGTTCGCCACGTCCTCGGGTCGGCCCACTCGGCCCAGGAGGGTCCGGCCGAGCATCTGGCGGGAGAAGTCGTCGTTCTCCAACTGCTCACGGGTGGCCCGGCTTTCGATCAGGCCGGGCGAGATCGAGTTGACGCGGATGCCGAACTCGCCGCCCTCCATGGCGAGTTGGCGGGTCATGCCGATGATCGCGGCCTTGTTCGTCGTATGGGACAGGGACGGGAAGCCCTTGAAGCCGAGGGAGCCGTTCAGGGAGGCCATGTTCACCACCGCGCCCCGGCTGGCCTTCAGTTGGGGCCATGCGGCCCGGGTGAGGTAGAAGACCAGGTCGACCTCGTCGCGCCGCGCGCCGTCCCAGTCCTCGTCGGTGACGTCCTCGAGCCAGTTGAAGTGAGCCCGGGCGGCGAGGTTGAACAGCACGTCGATCCGCCCGAATTGCTCCACCGCGAAGTCGACGAGCCTGGCGGATTCGGCGGGTTCGTCGAGACGGCACGGTTGCAGCGACACCATCTCGCCACCCTCGGCGCGCACCAACGCGACGGTCTCTTCGCCCGCTTCGACCGTCGCGTCGCACCCGACGATCCGGGCGCCTTCCCGGGCGAACACCAGGGCGGTGGCACGCCCCATGCTCCCGCCGGTGCCGGTGACGACGCAGACTTTTCCGGCCAGTCGGCCTGGCATCTCAGCGCCCCTTCCGGTGTGTTGCGTGGTGATCAGGCATGGACCTGCGAGCCCTGGCCGAGGTCGAGGCGGAGCGATTCGAGGATGATGAACGTCGTGCTGGCCGTATAGACGTCGGCGGCGGCGAGGACGCCGGTGTACTTCTTGATCACCGGGTCGGCGGCGTAGGCGACTTGAGCGGCCTGGTACTCCTTGACCGCGGCCCAGGCGTTGTCCCCGTACTTGGCGAAGTACGGCGTGGGGTCGACCGCCGTCAGCGCCTTCTTGACGTTGTCGACGATGTCGTTCACGTACTGCTGGTAGACGACCATGTCCTGGCGGGTGCCGAGCCGTCCCATGTGTCCGCCGATGTAGTGCTTCCACGGGTACGTCATGGCCTTGGCGGGGGCGGCTATGGACGCGGGGACGTCCTCGTTCAGGTTGAAGCTGTCGAAGGGGACCCAGCCGGGCAGGTTGACGTCGACCAGCATGAGCGTGTCGTGGTCCGGCAGGTGGATGTAGATGTTGTCGGGCGAGTGGTTGGTGCCGTGCCACGCCAGGTCGATGCGCTCGCCGCCCACGCGCAGCGTGTAGCGGTTCTCGAACGTCACGTCGGGCAGCGGTCGCGTCGGGTCGTTGTCGCGGGCCAGCAGCCGCCTGTTCTCGGCGTGTCCGATCCGCACCACGTGCCGGCCGAACAACGACGAGGCGCCGAGGTGGTCGGCGTGGTGGTGGGAGTAGACCAGGTGGGTCACTCTGTTCGAGACGCCGTTGGCGGCGGCGATCTCGTCGATGGCCCGCTGGAGGTTGTGCCCGATGGTGGGCGGCGCGTCGAACAGCACGACACCCTCACGGGTCGTCAGGAACGCCGCCTGGTAGGTACCGTCGGTCACCCAGTACAGATTCCGCTCGACCCGACCGACGTAGTAGCCCTGCGAGTTGACGGCGGGGCCGAGTGCGGACCGCGGGATCGGCGCGTAGTCGGGCAGCGTGGGAGTGGCGGCGGACGCCTGGCCGGCGAACGCTCCGTCGGCGAACGCGGCGACCGTGGGCACGGCCGCCAGGACCGCGCTGCGGGCGAGGAACGATCGGCGGTTCGTCGATGACATGGTGGTTCCCTTCGGGTGGGGGTAAGGCGCGTACGGGGATGGAGATTTACGAGGGGGCCGCGGGGCGTGCAGGGTGTGGGACCTGTCCGGGCTACGCGCCGTAGGCCGGCACGATCGCCCCGCTGATGTCT
This sequence comes from Streptomyces sp. NBC_00986, assembly GCF_045162565.1. Taxonomy (NCBI): domain Bacteria; kingdom Bacillati; phylum Actinomycetota; class Actinomycetes; order Kitasatosporales; family Streptomycetaceae; genus Streptomyces; species Streptomyces sp. NBC_00986. The sequence goes on along the minus strand of NZ_CP108733.1, from coordinate 11,155,903 downwards.
GCCGCGAGGTCTCCGGCGAGGAAGGCGATGACGTTCGCGATCGCCTCCGGCGGGACGGCGTGGGCCAGCGCCTCCGGAGGGAGCACCGCCCGGTTCTTGGCCGTGCCGAGGAGTTGCGGCGCCACGGCGTTCACGCGGATGCCGTGCGGGCGCAGTTCCAGGTCGAGGATGCGGACGAGGTGGTTGAGCGCCGCCTTGCCGAGGCTGTACGCGGCCATACCGGCGGTCGGCTCGCTCGCCGGCCGGGCGGACACGTGCACGATGGCGCCTCCGCCGCGCCGACGCATGTACGGCGCCACCGCCTGGCTCAGCCACAGCGCGGCGCCGAGGTTGACGTCCAGCATGACCCGCAGGTCCTCGGGGGTCGCGGCGAGCGCGTCTCCCGGGCGGAACGCGCCGAGGGTGTTCACCAGTACCTCGGGAGGTCCGGACTCGGTGGCGATCCGGTCGATGACGCTCCTGGCCACGGCCGGGTCGGTCGCGTCGCCCACCTCCCGGCGGATGCCGTCGGGCAGTTCGTCCAGCGCCTTCTCCGTACGGTCGACCGCCGTCACGCTGAATCCGGCGTCCGCGAGTACCAGCGCGGTGGCGAGACCCAGGCCACCGCCCGCGCCGACCACCACCGCCACACGCTCGTTCATGAGACCGCCTCCTTGCCCGGTGTTGCCGTGGTCCCTGCACCCCAGGTTTGCCGGAGGGCAGGTGAGCGGTCCTCACCGGATTCCGGTGATCTGCTTGATGCGGGCAGGGCACGTCGGCGGCGGGGCGCGCAGCAGAGGGGGCGATGACGGGCGCGGTCAGGTCAGGACCGATGGGCTGCTGCGGCGTCTTGAACTCGCGCCGATCGAACTTGCCCCGATCGAACTCGCGCCGGCGGTAAGGGTGTTGAGCGGGTGGCCGTGCACTGCGGGAGCAGCATCGCCTCGGTCAGGCGACGCCCAGGCGGATCACGGGCTCTTTCATTTCGTACTCGGCGCAGGCCACCCCCGAGTGGCCCCCAACAACTTCCTCGCCCCTTCCAGACACTTCGCCGGGTCCGCCGGCGCCGCCTGCAACCCGGGCAGCAGCAGCATCCACAGGTCGCTCACCGCCTCCTCGATGTTGCGGCGGTCGTCCAGTGCGTCGGAGACCGTGTGCACCCCGAAGAAGCTGGAGACGAGGACGCGTGCGGCGCGCTCGACGTCGGCGCCGGGGGCGAGTTCCCCCGCGTCCTCGGCGGCGGCCAGCATGCGGGAGGCCGCGTCGATCCACCCCACGAAGGGCCGGGGCAGGGAGACGGGGATGGTTCTGCGCTCGCTCCAGAGCCTGTTGCCGGCGCGGACGATCACGTTGTCACGGAATTCCCGGGCCACGGCGAGGCTCAGGCCCACCAACCGGTCGAGTACCGGACCCTCCTGGGATTCCCAGCGCTCGACATATCGCGGCCATTCGGCGAAATGGGCTTCCAGGACACCCCGGGCCAGCCCTTCCTTGCTGCCGAAATGGAAATAGATCGCCCCGCTGGTGTACCCGCTCGTACGCGCCACGTCGCTGATGCTCGCACCGACGTACCCATGCTGTTCGAACAGCACCGCGGCCGTCGCCAGAACAGCCCGTCGGGTGGCTTCCGCACGTTCCTGCATATTCTCGGTCGTCCCTGTCCTGCGTGCCGGATCGTCTTTTCCGGTGAATCTAGCCGACAGGCCGCCCGTTTCCCGTACCGATGCCGGAGAACCATAGCTTCTATTATTTTATGACTGAATCACCTTCTCTCGCGCGTCCCGAAGCCGACCCGGAAGAGCTGGCGCTGAGCTGGGACAGCTGCGTGTCCAGGACCCTCGTACACCGGAACGCGGTCGCCGAAGTCCTGCTCACCGATGCCCGGGCGCTGCCCGACGGCCGTTTCCTCCTCGCCGCGCAGTGGCCGCGCTCGTACGCCGCATCCGCCACGTCCGATATCGCCTCCGATTCCGGTTCCGGATCCGGTTTTGGTTTTGGCGAGCGGCACGATCCGATGCTCGCCGCCGAGACCATCCGCCAGGTCGGCCTGTACATCTGCCAGCGCTTCCTCGGCGCCCCGAGCACCAGCAGGCCGGTCATCAGAAGCGTCGGCTTCCAGCTCGACAACAGCGCGGAACCGGTGGTCGGTTACGGCGCCACCGATGTGCTGTGCCGGGCCGAGACGCACGACGTACGCCACGTCGACGGCGTTCCCTGGCCGGTCGCGCTGAACGTGCGGATCCAATTCTCGGCCGCCGGGCGGGAGTTCGGCTCGGCCTTCGGACGTGTCCGCGTCCTGTCCGGGGAGGAGTACGAGACGTTCCGCGGCTCGAACGCCGCCGCCGACCCCGTCCCGGACACCGTGCATCGGCGCCCTTCACACACCGAGGTGTCGGCCCCTTCCCCCGGCGACGTGATGCTCGTCCGCGACCCTTCCGGAACCCTGCTGGTGGCACCCGCCGACCTCCGCCACCCGCGCTTCTTCGATCACCCCAGCGACCACGTCCCCGGCATGGTCCTCCTGGAAGCGGCCCGACAGGCGGCCTGCCTGGCAGGAGCCTCCCCGGGCCGACTGAACGGCTGCCACATGCAAGCCCTGCGCTTCACCGAGTGGAACGCACCCGTCCACGTCGAGTGCGCACCGGCCGAGGGGGGCTGGGCCTTCCAGGTCACACAGGGCGGCGATACGACGGCATCCGGCACGCTGTCGTTCGCGGCGAAGGGGTAACTCGCCGTCAGGGTCGCGACTTGACGTTCACCCCGTTCAACAGCCCCGCGCCTTCCCACCCGTTGACGGCCCGCGATGGACGCCTGCCCGCTCGAAGGACGGGCGCCCGTCGCACAGCACGATGCGGTGCACCCACCGCTCACGAGCGCACTCGCTCGCGATCAGACCAGCACCGTCTGCACATTCGACGGAACCGCGCTCAACGCCTCGCTGACGGGACAGCGTTGCTCGCGTCGCATTCCGTGGTCACACTGCTCGGCGAGGTCCCGGCCTCCCTGAGGACGTGGGCAGCATCATCGTGAAGCAGGCTCCCTGAGCAGCGGCGATGAGTTCCTCGGGGGACGTCTGCCGCTGGGGCGGAATGCGGCTCGAGAAGCGGATTCTGTACCGAACAGCCGGACGAATAGCCACAGTTGGGGCATATTCACGCACTGTCGACCCGGCGGGCGAGGCGTTCACTGCAGGCACACCAGATCGGACAGCACGGCAGGCGGCAGAGACGGGTTGGCAGCTGCTGCTTCCACTACTCGCCGGTCCGCGTCGGCGAGCAGCTCTACGATGACCGGCGGCGGGAGTGCTGGATGGCCGGCGGCTATGGGTCTGGCCTGTTCGTCCGCGAGGCAGACGAGCAGCGCCGAGGCCGTTGCCCCGCGATGTCGGGCAACCTCACGGAACACCTTTTGCACCGTTGGTCGGTGCCGGACCAGTTCCTCCAGCAGGGCCGGGGGCGCGTCCGGGTTGGTCGCCACCTTGGCCAGGACACGGACGCCGTGTCGGTCGACCATGGCACGCAACTGCGCTTCGGTGAGACCGGGGTGCGGAGCGAGGGCCTTGACCACCTTCGCGTCGGGGTCGTCGGCCAGTCGGTCGCGTATCTCGGGTGGCACATTGCGCAGTTGGGCCACGAGCATTCGGGCAGCCGGGTCCGGTGACTTGGCCAGTTCTTCGACCTCGGCGCGAGAAGAGGCGGCAATACGGGGCAGAAGAGTGTTGCCGATCCTGGCAGTTCGGGCCAGGTGGGTGAGCACGTCGAGCGGTACGCGGGGATGGTGCGCAAGGCTGCGGCGCACGTCGGGGTCACGGTCACCGGCCAGCGCACGGATCAGGGCATCGTCGATCGCGGGATTTTCGGCAAGGTCGGCACGGACACCGGGAGTGGGGTCCGAGGCGAGCCGTGCACACGCCTGCCGGGGCAGGTCCTGGCGGGCGGCGAGCGCCCAGCGCAACAGCATCGACGGATGGTCCACGAAGCCGACGACGACTTCGACGGGGGTGGCAGGGTTACGCAGCGCCGCCTCCCGCATGTCATGGACGGTGGACTCGTGGGAGCCGTCGCAGGAGGCGCCCGGCGGTAGATCGCAGTCGAGCCGTGGGCACTGCGGATCGTGAACGAAGGGGGTCTCCTCGCGGTCACAGACCAGGCAGCGTCGCGCCGCAGGCAGCCCTTCTGCGGTCACCAACGCCGCCAGTACGGCGGGGGGCGTCGCCTCGTTGCCCGCCACCGCGCGGCGCACCTCGGCGTGCGGATGCGCGGCGAGCCTCGCGGCCACGTCCGGGGTGGTCCACAACGCGAGTTCGGCGACGACACGTACGTCCGGGTCCGCCGCGAGCGTGTCCACCACGTCGGACGGCAGGCCGGGGCAGGCTGCCAGCTTCTCCCGGCGCTCACGGACCGGGTCCGCCGCGAGGAGACGCGCCCACTCTGGGCGGCCGACACCGCGGTCGAGCAGGGCGAGGGCGGCATCCGGCCAGACAGAGGGATCGACGTCGGCGGCGGTCAGCCGACCCTCGTGCGCGAGCTGCACCGCGCTCTCGTCGACACGCTCGGCCAACGCGACCGCCTGTGCGCGGCTGAGGTCCGCGCGACAGGCGAGGTCCGTGGCGATGTCGACGTCCGCGATGGATATCAGCCGGTCGACCAGCTCGGACGACAGGGCTGGATTGGCGGCGAGCCCGCACAGGATGTGATGCACAGAGGCATCCTGCCCGGAGCGTGAATGATGAGCTCGGGATTTTCTGACACCAACGAGCTGGCGGGACGCCAGGACAGTCGCGCAGCGCGATACCTGGCGAACGGAGACGTTCGGTGCCCCGCCGGCGACGGCCCATCGCCGGTTCACCGCGTGGACCCGGGCGGGGCTGTGGCGTCGGATCCACCGGGCAGTCCTGGACGAACTCGGTGCGCGGGGCGAGCTGAACGAGGCTTCGGCGATCGTCGATGCCGCCTCGGTCCGGGCCAAAAAAAGGGGGCACGTTGACCGGGCCGAACCGGGTCGATCGCAGCAAGAAGGGCAGCAAGCTGCACGTGTTGTCCAAGGCCCAGGTCATCCCCCTGCCATCGCGGTGTCCGGTGCGAACACCCACGACAGCCTGCCCCTCAAGCCGCTGATCCGATCGAAGCGAGCGAGCGGCTCGGCCGGTACCGCCACAAACGAAAGGAGTCTCACTTCCTCGCCTTCCTCGGTCTCGCAGCCACCCTCACCTGCTGCAAGAAGCTCGCGGAACTCACCACGTGAGGCCCCTCTCAAGAGGCCGATGACCGGCGAATGACGTCCTTCGCGTCCAGCACCCGTCGTGCCTCCGTCGCGCGGGCCGAGCGTACGAAAGCGGTGACGGCCGGGCGGGGTGTCTCCTCCGGCCACGCCAGGGCAAGGCGAGTGGGCGGCAGGTCGGACACCGGTACTGCGGCCACCTCGGCGGGGATCCGTTCGGCGGCGCCCGAACCCACGACGGTGACCAGGCGGCCGAGCACGACCCGGTCGAGGATCTCGTCGAGCCCGAGCGGCGGGCACTCGGGGTCGAAGTTCGCGTCCTGGCGGAGCTCGGCGACCGTCACCGTCGGGCGCCGGGCCAGGGGATGGTCTCGCGGGACCAGCGCGAAGGGTGCCTCCTCGGTCAGGTCGGCGGTGCGCAGCCCGGTGAGGTCGTCGGTGCCGAGGCACAGCAGCGCCACATCGGCCTTGCCGTCTCTGAGGGCGGCCGGGCGGTCGTGTGCGAAGAGGACATCGTGGTTGCCGACCTCGGCGGAGCGGACCAGGTCGGCGATCAGCCCGGACGCGGTGCCGGGACGTACCGCCATCACCAGCCGGCCGGGCTGCCGCACGCGCTGGGCCCGCCGTACGGCCGCGTCGAGCGAGTCGAGCAGCCGTCGGCTCTCGTCCAGGAACACGGCACCCGCGTCGGTGAGTGCGACCCGGCGGCTGGTGCGCTCCAGCAGCCGTACCCCCATCCGGCGCTCCAGACGGCTGATCGCGCGGGACAGCGGGGGCTGGGCCATGCCCAGGCGCTCCGCGGCGCGGCCGAAGTGGAGTTCCTCGGCGACCGCGACGAAGTAGGCGAGTTCGCGGGTCTCCAGACGATCCATACCTTCAGGGTATCCATCCTTTCCGGAACGCTCATAGCTCGCGCCCGTGCTCAGTGATCCACTCGGATCAGGAGCAGTACTCACATCAGCGACACGAAGGGAACGTGCGAAGCATGAGCGACGAGCGCAAGGTCCAGGAGGTCCTGGCCCGCTATGTCCGCGCCACCGACCGACGCGACGGCAAGAGCCAGGGGGCCCTCTTCACCGACGACGCGACCGCCCAGATCTTCGCCAAGACCGGCCTCGACGCCTACGAGGCGGTCGGCGAGCCGATCGTCGGCGGTCCGGGCGTGCAGTACGCGGTCGACAACTTCATGGCGCCGCACCCCGAGGGCGGCTCCAGTCACCACGTCACGGCGGACCACCTCATCGAGGTCGACGGCGACCGGGCACACATGAACGCCCAGTTCGTGGTCTTCGAGGTCAGCGCCACCGCCCGCCCGGCGGGCGGCTGGCCCGAGGGCGTCTTCGGCGCGCAGGGAACGGTCCGGCCCGTCGAGTCCGGTTACTACGACACTGATCTGCGCCGCGTCGACGGGGAGTGGAAGATCACCGCGCACCGGGTCCTGGTGGACATGCCGATGGCGATCCCGGGGGCCTGAGCGATGAGAGCCGTCGTGTACCGCCGTTACGGCGGACCGGAAGTCCTCGAACTCACCGAGCTTCCTGAGCCGAAGACCCACGTGGACTCGGTGCTGATCCGGGTCAAGGCCGCTGGGCTGAACCGTGCCGACGCCGCCATCCAGGCGGGGGCGCTGGACAGTGCCGTGGAGACGTATTTCCCGGTGGTGCCCGGCTGGGACATCGCCGGTGTGGTGGAGCGGTCCGGGCCCGGGGCGCCCGAGTTCGCGACGGGCGACGAGGTGATCGCGTACGTCCGCGGCGATGTGCAGCGTGCGCACGGCGGGTTCGCCGAACTGGTCTCGGCGGATGTGCGCGGCGTGGTGCGCAAGCCGAGCACCATGTCGTTCACCGAGGCCGCGGGGCTGCCGTTGGCCGCGCTGACCGCCTACCAGGGTGTGGTGCACGCGCTCGCGGTGCGGCGGGGCGAGAGCGTGCTCGTGCACGGGGCTGCCGGGGGCGTGGGTTCCGTCGCCGTGCAGATCGCCGTGGCCGGGGGCGCGCGTGTCGTCGGTGTGGGATCGGCCGACGATCACGACTATCTGCGTGCGCTTGGTGCCCAACCGGTCGTGTACGGCGAGGGGTTGACCGACCGGGTGCTCGGGCTGGTCCCGGAGGGTGTGGACGCGGTGTTCGACACGATCGGCGGCGGTGCGCTCGTCGCGTCGGCGGGGGCCGCACGGTCGGGCGGCAGGCTCGCGTCCATCGCCGAACCCGGCGTTCCCGGCTCCACGGACGTCTTCGCCCGCATGGACCGTGCCGACCTCACCGCGGTCACCGCACTGGCCGAGGCGGGTCTGCTCTCCGTGCGCGTCGGCGCGGTCTTCCCGCTGGAGAAGGCCGCCGAGGCGCAGCGTGCGTTCGCCGGCGGGAACATCACCGGCAAGGTCGTCGTCGAGATCGGTTGACCCGTCGGCTCCGGTCCCGTGCGGATCGTCACCGGCCGACAAGGCTCCACGTGTGCGGGGCCTTCTCCAGGCTGTCGATCACGCCGATGGCGTCCGAGTAGGAACCCGGCAGGAAGTCCGAAGTACCCACCAGGTGCAGGGACTTGGTCACCGGGAGGTCCTTGAACGCCTGGAGGGCGAACAGCTTCTGGATGTTGTTGGCGGGGGAACCGTCGTTGTTCGTGCAGTAGACGACGTAGTCGGCGTCCTTGAGCAGGTCCGCCCGCTCGTACGAGACGGACTTGGTGGCGCCCTCGGCGACGGAGGCGGTCGCCGACGCGAACCGTACGCCCAGCTCGGTCAGGATCGCTCCGACCGGTGAATCGGCGCCGGGGATCCAGTAGTTGCCGTTGTCCGCATCTCCGCAGCCCAAGGCCGTAACACCGGGGACTGGTCCGCCATACGTGCATCCCCAGACCAGCGCACCGGGCGCCGATCCGACACCCCCGCGCCCCGGATCGACTACACCGAACACCGATCCGACACCCGCACGTTCCGAGACGACAGCACCGAGCATCGGCCCATCTCCCGCGCCCGGCACGTCTGTTACCCCGAGCACTGGACCAACTCCCGGGCAGCCCGAGGCCACTCGTTCCAGCACCGGCCCAACGACCGCGTACCCCAGCCCCACTCCACCGACCACCGCCCACCCCTCCGGACACCCCGAGTCCGCCGCACCCAGCGCCAGTCCACCTCCCGCGCACGCCAACACCCCCAGGACCACGGCACGATGACCAGCGCACCCGGCACCCATCAGCCCCTCACCCCGGCGCCGGTGCTGCCGGTGGCCATGGCTCGGCAGACGCGGGCCCGACTTCGGGACGTGCTTCAGGGCCGGTGGCTCGTGCTGTGGGCCGCCGTCGCCGCTCTGGGGATCGACAGCGCCCTCGCCCTTGCCGGGCCGACCGCCATCGGCCGTATCACCCAGGCCATCGCCGCGGCGGGCCCCGGCGCGCTGGTCGGTCCGGTGCTGCTTCTGGCGCGGGCCGCCGCGGCCGGTGCCGTGACCGGCTGGTGCGCGGCCGTGCTGCCGGCCCGCCTGGTGCAGCCCGTCGCCGCCCGGCTGCGCGAGAACACCGTCACGGCCGCGCTCGCCCTGCCCGTGGACATCGTCGAGGCGGGCGGCACCGGCGACCTGGTATCCCGGGTCTCCGGTGACGTGGACCGGGTGTCTCAGGTGGCGTCCGGAGCGCTGGGCGCCTTCGTCGCGGCGGCGCTGACGATCGCCGCGACCCTCGTCGGACTGGCCGCCCTGGACTGGCGGTTCGCGCTCGCGGCGCTCCTCGCGGTGCCACTCCAGGCGTACGCCCTGCACTGGTACCTGCGGACCTCGCAGCCGCTCCACGCGGCGGGCCGCACCGCCGACGGACGCCGCCGCCATGCCCGGGTGGAAGAGGCCTCGGCGGAGGCGATGACGTACGAACTGCGGGCCACGCACGCGGTGACCCGGTTCTCCGACCGGCTCAACGGCGCCGAACTCCTCGGCCTGAGCGCGGTGTTGGTCGCCGCGTTCGTCCTGGTGCACTCGAGGCAGGCCGACGCGGGCGGGGCGACCACGGCCGCGCTGTTCTTCGTGGGGCTGTTCGATCCGGTCAACCTGATGCTCGGCAGCTTCGACAGTGTGCAGCAGGCGGCGGCCGGTCTCGCCAGGATCGTCCGCGTCACGCCGGGAGGCCGCGCCCCGGACGAACGTCCGCAGGGGCCGATCGACCGTCCAGGTACGGCACTTGTCGTGCACGACGTCCACCACCGCTACGGCACCGGCCCCGACGTGCTGCACGGCGTCCGGCTCGAACTGCCCGCCGGGAAGCGGCTGGCGATCGTCGGCGCCACGGGGTCGGGCAAGTCCACGCTGGCGAGCCTCGTCGCCGGTCTGCGTCTCCCGTCCTCGGGTCGGGTCACCCTCGGCGGCATCCCACCGCCGACCTGGCCACCGGCACGCCGGACGAACGGCGCCGGATCATGCTGGTGCCCCAGGAACACCACCTGTTCCTCGGGACCGTCGCGGACAATCTCCGAATCGCCCGCCGTGACGCCTCCGCGTCGGACCTCGCCGCCGTAGGAGCAACGGGGTGGATCGACGCGCTCCCGGACGGCGTGGACACCCCGGTCGGCACCGGAGGCGTCGGTCTCACCCCGCGCCAGATACAGCAACTCGCCCTGGCCCGCGTCCTGTTGCTCGACCCCGAGGTGGTCGTCATGGTCGAGGCCACGGCGGAGGGCGGCAGCGACACCGCCCAGGCCCTCGACCGGGCGGCCCTCGCCGCGGCCGAGGGCCGTACCGCGGTCGTCGTCGCCCACCGCCTCTCCCAGGCGGCCACCGCCGACATCGTGGTCGTGATGGACGACGGCAGGGTCGTCGAGCGGGGACGCCCCGACGAGCCGCGGTCGGCGGGCCGGGTCTACGCCCGTCCGTGGGCCGCCTGGGAACGCGGCACCGAGTGACCAGGCACCATCCCCCGTCCCGCTCGGCTCCGCACGACCCCGCCCTGATCGATGCGATCTTGGAGCCGCATATACTCCATGACCACGACATCAGCCGATCCTGACCTCACATCCATACCTGCCCGTCCCGCGCACCCGAGTGCTGAGGACATGGGCAAGGCGGAAACGGGTTGTGGGTGGGGGTGGCGGGCGGCTGCAAACAGCCCGAAGTCTCCCCGCCAGGTCAGGGAGACGGGCGGTTCGGCCACGGCGGAGCCCGTATAGCCCGCGCCGCCCCGTAGGCTTCGTGGTGTCTACGGCGTCACATAGCGGGCGCCAAACCACTGGAGGCAACACCGCATGCTGATCGCTCAGCGCCCCTCGTTGACCGAAGAGGTCGTCGACGAGTTCCGCTCCCGGTTCGTGATCGAGCCGCTGGAGCCGGGCTTCGGCTACACCCTTGGCAACTCCCTGCGTCGTACGCTCCTCTCCTCGATCCCGGGTGCGGCGGTCACGTCCATCCGCATCGACGGAGTGCTGCACGAGTTCACCACCGTGCCGGGCGTCAAGGAGGACGTCACCGACCTGATCCTCAACATCAAGCAGCTCGTCGTCAGCAGTGAGCAGGACGAGCCTGTCGTGATGTACCTGCGCAAGCAGGGCCCGGGTCTGGTCACCGCCGCCGACATCGCGCCCCCGGCCGGTGTCGAGGTGCACAACCCCGATCTCGTCCTGGCCACGCTCAACGGCAAGGGCAAGTTGGAGATGGAGCTGACCGTCGAGCGCGGTCGCGGCTACGTCTCGGCCGTGCAGAACAAGCAGGTCGGTCAGGAGATCGGCCGTATCCCGGTCGACTCGATCTACTCGCCCGTGCTCAAGGTCACGTACAAGGTCGAGGCGACCCGTGTCGAGCAGCGCACCGACTTCGACAAGCTGATCGTCGACGTCGAGACCAAGCAGGCCATGCGTCCCCGTGACGCCATGGCGTCCGCCGGCAAGACCCTGGTGGAGCTGTTCGGTCTGGCGCGTGAGCTCAACATCGACGCCGAGGGCATCGACATGGGCCCGTCCCCGACGGACGCCGCCCTTGCCGCCGATCTCGCCCTGCCGATCGAGGAGCTGGAGCTCACGGTCCGCTCCTACAACTGCCTCAAGCGCGAGGGCGTCCACTCCGTGGGCGAGCTCCTGGCGCGTTCCGAGGCGGACCTGATGGACATCCGCAACTTCGGTGCGAAGTCCATCGACGAGGTCAAGGAGAAGCTGGCCGGCATGGGCCTCGGCCTGAAGGACAGCCCGCCCGGACTGAACCTGTCCGCCGCTGCCGACACCTACGGTGCCGACGACGACGTGGACGCCGGTTTCGTGGAGACCGAGCAGTACTGATGCCGCGCTGCGCCGGCCGGGGTGACACTTCGCGGACGGGGACAGGACACCTCCACACTGTTCCCGGCCCGGAGGGAAACCCCGGCCGGCTCCGCGTCGGCGCACACCCCCTGGACTGTCGGACGTCCGGCTTCAGGGCTCGGGGGTCCATTCCACGGGCGGGGGCGTACGGCTGTAGCGGGCTCCCCTGGTGCCGAAGTGCGCGAGGTGGAGCGTCTCACCGTCGATCTGGAGTTCCGCCGGCGGCGGGTTGGTGACGGACATCCGCGGGTGGGCGTAGGGGTGGCCCTCGATGAAGAGCGGCTCCCGGTTGCTGTTGCGGCTGTCCGCCCAGCTCTGGGCCCGCTCGCGCGTCCACGGGTTCTGCAGGGTCCGCGGGGCGGCCGGGTCGTGCCGGTAGCCGTTGAGGCTGCGGACGAGAGCCTCGCTGTAGACGCCCTTGACCCTGAAGTTCTCCAGATGCTCCGCGCGCACGACCATGCTGACGTACCGGCGGCTGTTCCCGCGGTGTCGGCCCACTGCGGGCCAGCGACCCCAGCCGGGGTCCCAGGGGACGGGCGGGATCCACAGCAGGGCACCTGTGCGGAAGTGCTTCGTGCCGTGCTGGATGTCGAGTCCGCCCTCGCCGTGCGCGGTTTCCCGCGCCACGTTGGCCACCAGGCACCAGCCCAACAGGCCGTCCGGTGTCTCTTCTTCGCTGGGTTCCATGTCCTCCACGCCGAGAATTTTCCGGCACGGGACGGGGCACGGGCAAAGCGTTTGTCGGCTGAGCCGACCGGAGCGAACCGCGTTCGCCTGATCAGGCCTGCCGAACGGTACTCGGCAGGCCTGTCGGTAACGGCCTAGCTCACGGTCCACACCTGGGCCGCGGCCGGGTGCGCGTCGTCGCAACTCCATTGCATGAGCTGGCTGCCGGTACTGCTGACCGTGTCGAGGCACAGAGTGGTGCCCGCGTGCCTGAACTTCGCGCCGACCTTCTGGTCGACGATCGCGGCGGTCTCGACCCACTGTTCCGACGCCAGCCCGTCGCAGAGGTATTCGTCGACGGCCTCTCCCGGAACGCTGGTGCCGTTGTTGACCTCGGCGCAGTACCCACTCGCCTGATTCACCAGGTAGTAGGTGTCCGCCGCACCGGTCGACACGAACGCCCAGTTCTGGGTGCTGGAACCGTTGCAGTTGGCCAGCTGAAGTCTGACGTTGAGTACCCCGCCGGGCGCGTCCACGCATTGGGCGTAGGCCATGTTCCTGATCGTGTGATAGCTGCTCGCAGCCGCCGCGGCCGCGACGCGGGCGGAGACGCCCGGCGTGGAGTCCGCGGTCGGCGTGGCGGCGCTTGCCCCCGTCGCCAGCGTGAGCATGCCCGCGCAACTCACCAACGTCGCTGCCAGAACGGTGATCCTGTTTCGGACCTTCATCGTCGTGACTCCTAGGAACCGTCGACCGGAAACCCGATGTCCCCGAGTTCGTGGACAGCGTGTTCCGCCGACAGCGCACCGTCGCCCCCTGTTCCGCTCAACGGACCGGCCACCGCTGTCGGTACGTCGTGTCAGTGCGATTCACGGCTGGCCTCCGACCCGCTGGACCCGACGAGGAAGTCGAGGTCGGCGCCCGTGTCGGCCTGCAACACGTGGTCCACGTAGAGCCGTTCCCAGCCGCGTTTCGGGGCGGCGAAGCCGGTGAGGGTGGCCAAGTCGGGTGTTCTGCGGGCCAGTTCGGCGTCCGGTACGTCGACGTCGAGTCGGCGGGCCGGCACGTCCAGGGTGATGAAGTCGCCGGTGCGCACGAGGGCGAGCGGTCCGCCGGCCGCGGCCTCCGGTGCCACGTGCAGGACGACCGTGCCGTACGCCGTGCCGCTCATCCGGCCGTCGCAGACGCGGACCATGTCCCGGACGCCCTGTTCGAGGAGCTTCTTCGGCAGGGGCATGTTCGAGACCTCCGGCATGCCGGGGTAACCCTTGGGGCCGCAGCCGCGCAGGACGAGGACCGAGTCGGCGTCGACGTCGAGGGCCGGGTCGTCGACGCGGGCGTGGAAGTCCTCGATGCTGTCGAAGACCACCGCCCGGCCCCGGTGCCGCAGCAGGTGGGCCGAGGCCGCCGCGGGTTTGACGAGGGCGCCGGAGGGTGCGAGGTTTCCGCGCAGTACGGCGATGCCGCCCTCGGCGACGAGTGGTTCGGCGCGAGTGCGGATGACCTCGGGGTCCCAGATCGGGGCGTCGGCAAGGTAGTTGACCAGGGGCTCGCCCGTGACGGTCAGGGCGTCCGGGTCGAGCAGGTCGCGGACCTCGCGCAACACGGCGAGCAGGCCTCCGGCGCGGTGGAGGTCGTCCATGAGGAAGCGGCCGGCCGGCTGGAGGTCCACGAGGACCGGCACGCGTGAGCCGATCCGGTCGAAGTCGTCGAGGGTCAGGTCGACACCGAGCCGTCCGGCGATCGCGAGCAGGTGGACGACCGCGTTGGTCGACCCGCCGACGGCGGCCAGCGCGACGATCGCGTTGTGGAAGGACGCCTTGGTGAGGAAGGTGCTGGGTCGCCGGTCCGCCGCCACCATGTCGACCACCAGTCGGCCGGTGTCATGGGCGGCCGCCAGCAGCCGGCTGTCGACGGCGGGGGTACCCGCCACCCCGGGGACGACCGTGCCCAGGGCCTCCGCCACCACGGCCATCGTCGACGCGGTGCCCATCGTGTTGCAGTGCCCCCGGCTGCGGATCATCGACGCCTCGGACCGGGTGAAGTCCTCCTGGGAGAGCGTGCCGGCCCTGACCTCCTCCGACAGCCGCCACACATCGGTACCGCAGCCCAGCGGCGCACCCCGGAACGTCCCGGTCAGCATCGGTCCCCCGGGCACCACGACAGCGGGCAGGTCCACCGACGCGGCGGCCATCAGCAGCGAGGGGATCGTCTTGTCGCAGCCGCCCAACAGGACAACGCCGTCAAGGGGGTTGGCCCGCAGCATCTCCTCGGTGGCCATCGCCGCCATGTTCCGCCAGAGCATCGCCGTGGGCCGCACCTGGGTCTCGCCCAGCGACACCACGGGCAGGTCCAGCGGGACACCGCCCGCCTCGTACACCCCGTTGCGCACCGAGGCTGCCACCTCGTTCAGGTGCGCGTTGCAAGGGGTCAGGTCCGAGGCGGTGTTGGCGATGGCGATCTGCGGGCGCCCGGTGAAGGCGCTGTCCGGAACCCCGCGTCGCATCCACGCCCGGTGGATGTAGGCGTTGCGGTCCTGGCCCTCGTACCACTGCGCACTGCGGAGACTCACCATGGGGCGCCTTCCGACAATCGACACGACGGTCTAATCTCTGGAACGCCATGGAGGATACGCAGCCGCACCACGCACCGACAGACCTCGGCGACGAGGGTCCAACAGGCCTCGCCAGCAGCCGACTTGTGGGTTCGGACCGAGTCCTCGCCGTCCTCAAGGAACTCTCCCGCTTTTCCGGCGGAGTGGGCCTCGACGAACTGACCCGCGTGATCGGCAGCCCCAAGCCGACCGTGCACCGGGCGCTGGGCGCGCTGCGCCGGGCCGGTCTCGCCGCCCAGGACGACCGCGGCCGCTACGTCCTGGGCGACGAGTTCCTCCGCATGGCCTTCGCCCACCACGAAGCCCGTCCCGAACACGTGCGGCTACGACCGCTGCTGGACGCGTTGGCGGCTCGGTTCGGCGAGACCGCGCACTACGCGGTCCTGGACGGGCGCGAGGTCGTCTACCGTGCCAAGGTCGATCCGCCGACCGGTGCCGTCCGGCTGACCTCGACCGTGGGCGGCCGCAACCCCGCGCACGCCACCGGCGTCGGAAAGCTGCTGCTGGCCCACGAGTTGGGCACCCTCGAAGATGTCGAGGCCTGGATCGGCGACTCCCCGCTCGAACGCCGTACACCCCAAACCCTGTGCGCCGCCGACGACTTGCACCGGGACCTGCGCACCGTTCGCGTCCGGGGCTTCGCCTGCGACGACCAGGAGAACGAGATCGGGGTCAACTGCCTTGCCCTGCCGGTGTACGCGACCTCCCCGACAAAGCCCTCCGGTGCCGTGAGTGTCAGCGCGCTGGCCTACCGGACACCTCTGTCCGTCCTGCTCGACGCCCTCGACGAGTTCCGTGCCGCACTCGGGCCGCTGGGCGAACCGCACCCCTGAAACCCCGCCGACCCGACGCTGGAGACCTGGAGAGCGAATCGTGCGCCTGATCCGTGCCTTCGTACTGACCGCCCCCGGAAAGTACGCCGTTCAGGACGTCCCGGCACCGGTCGCCGCACCCGGCGAGGCCGTCGTCGACGTGGAACGGGTCGGCGTGTGCGGCACCGACATGGAGTTCTACACCGGCGCGATGGCCTACCTCCACCAGGGGCACTCCTCCTACCCGATGCGGCTCGGGCACGAGTGGTCCGGCCGGGTCGCGGCGGTGGGCGCCGGGGTCGACCCGGTGTGGGTGGGGCGACGGGTCATGGGTGATACCATGCTCGGCTGCGGTGTCTGCCGTCGCTGCCGCCGGGGTCACCAGCACGTGTGCGAGAAACGGCAGGAGGTGGGCATACGCGGGGAGCGGGCCGGCGCCCTCGCGGAGCAACTCGCCATGCCTGTCTCGTCGTTGCACGTCCTGCCCGACTCCGTGGACGCCGTGCTGGGCGCGTTGGTCGAGCCGGGTGGCAACGCCCTGCGCGCGGCACGGGCCGCAGCGGTCGGATCCGGCGACCGGGCTCTGGTGCTGGGTCCCGGGACCATCGGGCTGCTCGTCGCGATGTTCCTGCGGGCCGCCGGTGCCGAGGTGCACCTGATGGGCCGTGGCGACAACTCCCCCGCCTTCGCCCGCGAGTTGGGCTTCGGGCACATGTGGACGGAGGGGTCGCTCCCGGACCTGCCGTTCGACGCGGTCGTCGATGCCTCCAACGCCGTCCAACTGCCCGGTCTGGCACTGGAGTCGGTCGAGCCGGGCGGACGGCTCGTGTACGTGGGGCTGGCCGGTGGACCCAGCAGGATCGACACCCGCACGCTCGTGCTCAAGGACGTGACCGCGGTGGGCATCCTGTCCGCCTCCCCCGGCCTCGACGACACCATCCGCGCGTACGCCGACGGCTCCGTCGACCCGAGACCGCTGGTCGCCGCGACCGTCGGGCTGGAGGAGGTCGGGCCCGTCCTCGCGGGTGAGCGTCCGGCCGGGGCCGGGCCGGGGCCGAAGATCCATGTCGACCCGCGGTCGGGCTGATGCCGTACGACTCCGTCAACCGGCGGGAAGATGAGGTGAGGTGCTGAGGTCGGGCCGGCGATCGCCATGTCGGTGTCGCCGGGCAGGGCGAGAGCGCCGCAGGGCGAGTTCAGTACGGCCGCACAGAGCATCGGTAGCGCCTTCCCCTGGAGCAGGATGAGAGGGCGGCCGCGAGGTTCCCGGCGGCGGACCGCTCTCCGTACACAGGTAGAGGCCGGCCAGGAGGGAAGCGGGCCGGTTCCCCGTGTACGGGCTCTGCGCTTCTGCCGGACCGACGCCCCCTGGAGCGCCGACTGAACCTCCGGCGCGGGCGGTGCGTATCCATTCCGCGGGGACGGATCCGGTCCCCGCCACGGGACGGAAGGAGAGCACCGTGTCCACACCTCCCGCATCCGACACACCGGACGACCGCACCGCGCTGGAGCCCATCCACGTGGTGCGCCCGCGCCGCACCGACGCGCTGGCCCAACTGCTCGAAGAGATACGCCAGGACAAGGACTACCGCACCCACACGACCGAGGTCGTCCTTGTCCCGCACACCCAGACCGGCGGCGACACAGGCGATACGGAGGAACTCCCGCCCGTCCCCGGCGGCAGGACGGAGGACCTCCCCGCACACGGCCGCGGCGTCCGGCCGCCGCGCACGGTGGACCGCCCGCGGCTGGGGCCCGGTCAGCGCCGGGCGGCCGTGGTGATCGCGGTCGCCGCGGCGGCCGTCGCCGGATTCGGCTGCTCGCTCCTGATCCCCAGCCCTACCGAGGCCACCCCGGCCGCACCCCCGGCAAGCGCCTCGCCCGCTCCTACGTCGGCCGCCCCGAGCGCGGCCGGTGCTGCCGACGTGCTGACCAACCCCGGCTTCGAGTCGGGCGGCGTCTCGCCGTGGAGCTGCGCCGGCAACCCGGGTTCGATCGTTGCCTCCCCCGTCCACGCGGGCTCCAAAGCCATTCAGGGCAGGGTGAGTTCGAGCGACATCGCGCAGTGCGACCAGACCGTCGCGGTACGGCCGGACACCACCTACTCGCTCAGCGGCTGGGTCCGCGGCTCCTACGTCTACCTGGGCGTGACCGGCGGCACCTCCACCTGGACCACGTCCCCCTCCGCCTACAGCCCGCTGACCGTCTCCTTCACCACAGGCGCGTCCCAGACCAGCGCGACCATCTATGTGCACGGCTGGTACGCACAGGGCACGTACTACGCCGACGACATCACCCTGAACGGGCCGACCACGCGAACCCCAGGTCAGAGCCCCACTGGTGGGCAAGCCCAGCCCCGCAAAAAGTAATGCCCAGTATGTACAAGGGAAAATCCAGTTCATCAGTCCGCAAATCGATCACTGGATCGGTGTAATCGGCACATACGCCGCACCGCTCGGCGATCTAGCGTCGGAGTGCACGGGGCCGCACGGACCAGAAAGGCATCCAGACACTCATGCCCATCCCGCATACCGACGTCATGCCCGAAGCCGAGTTCGACACCCTGACCGTTTCTCGCGCCGGCGGTCTCCCGCCGGCCGTCGACCTCCTCCAGCCCGTCGACGAGCTGCCCGAGTTCGCGTCGGAGCCCGACCTGGTCTGCCGCCGCGTACGCGACGAGCTGATGCTCGACGGCAACGCGCGCCTCAACCTCGCCACCTTCGTGACGACCTGGATGGAGCCGCAGGCAAGGGAGTTGATGGCGGAGACCGCCGAGAAGAACCTCGCCGACCGCGCCGAGTACCCGCAGATCACGGCGATGGAAGAGCGCTGCGTACGGATGCTCGCCCGGCTGTGGCACGCGCCGCACGCGGAGCAGGTGCGCGGCTGCTCGACCACCGGCTCCAGCGAGGCAGCCATGCTCGGCGGGCTCGCGCTCAAGCGCCGCTGGCAGGAGCGCCGCCGCGCCCAGGGCAAGGACACCGCGCGCCCGAACATCGTGATGGGCGCGAACGTCCAGGTGTGCTGGAAGAAGTTCGCCAACTACTTCGAGGTGGAGCCGCGTTACGTCCCGATGGAGCCGGGGCGCTACCACCTCACGGCCGACACCCTCACCGCCTACTGCGACGACAACACCATCGGCGTGGTGACGATCCTCGGGTCGACGTTCGACGGTTCCTACGAGCCCGTCGCGGACATCTGCATGGCCCTGGACGGCTACCAGGCCGCCACCGGCACCGACATCCCCGTGCATGTCGACGGCGCGTCCGGCGCGATGGTCGCCCCGTTCCTCGACCCGGGCCTCATGTGGGACTTCCAGCTCGAACGCGTCGCCTCCATCAACACGTCGGGGCACAAGTACGGCCACGTCTTCCCCGGCCTGGGCTGGGCCCTGTGGCGCAACGCCGAAGCCCTCCCCGACGACCTGGTGTTCGAGGTCGACTACCTCGGCGGCAGCTCCCCCAGCTTCACCCTCAACTTCTCCCGCCCGGGCGCGCATGTCGTCGCGCAGTACTACAGCTTCCTCCGCTACGGCGTCGAAGGGCTGCGCAATCTGGCGTCCCAGAGCCGCAGCACGGCCCGCGCGCTCGCCGCCCGCATCGAGGGCATCGCACCCTACGAGTTGATCACGGACGGCTCCGAACTCCCGGCGCTCGCCTTCCGGTTGACGCCCGGCACGCGGGGCTTCACGGTGTTCGACGTCTCCCACGCGATGCGGGCGCGCGGCTGGCACCTGCCCGCGTACGACTTCCCCGCGCCCTGCCAGGACGTCTCCGTCCTACGCCTGGTGGTACGCACCGGGTTCACCGCCGAACTCGCCGGCATGTTCATCGCGAACCTCACCGAGGTCACCAGGAACCTCCACGAGACCCGTCCGACGCTCGCGCCGCCGCACCAGCCGCTCGTCACGGCCTGACGACACGCCTCCGCTCTCCGCCGCACCTCCGTGGCGGCCAACTCACCTTTCCCTGCGCCGAATTGCGCGTCGGTCGGTACGCGGTCCGCGGCGACACCCGTCAGTGGGTGTGGCGGCGGACCGCGTCCAGCAGTTGGTCGATGTCGTCGGCACTGTGCGAGAACGCGGTGACGAAGCGGACGATGCCCGGCTCCCACCGGTCGTGGTAGAAGGCGTAGCCCTCCGCGAGAAGTCCTTCGGTGACCGGCTGAGGCAGGCGGCAGAAGAGGATGTTCGCCTGCGGGGTGGCCAACAGGCCCGCCCCGGCAATGGACTTGAGACCGTCGCCGAGGCGGGTGGCCATGGCGTTGGCCTGGCGGGCGTTGCGCAGCCACAGGTCGTCGGTGAGGTACGCGTCGATCTGGGCCGTGTTGAAGCGCATCTTGGAGGCGAGTTGCCCGGCGCGCTTGGCGCGGAAGGCGAGTTCACCGGCGAGGGCCGGGTCGAAGCAGACGATGGCGTCGGCGGTCATCGCACCGTTCTTGGTGGCGCCGAAGGACAGCACGTCGATGCCGGCCCTCCACGTCATCTCGGCCGGGGTGGCGCCGAGTTGGACCAGCGCGTTGGCGAAGCGCGCCCCGTCCATGTGGACGCGCAGGCCCGCGTCCTCGGCGATGGCGGACAGTTCGCGGATCTCGTCCAGGGTGTAGACGCTGCCGCTCTCGGTGGCCTGGCTGATGCTCACCGCGGACGGCTGCACACTGTGCACGTCACCGGCCCGCCGGCGTACCGCTGCCCGCAGCGCGTCGGGGTCGATCTTGCTGTCGGCGCCCGGGACACCGACGAGCTTGGCCCCGTTGGTGAAGAACTCCGGCGCGCCGCATTCGTCTGTGTTGATGTGGCTGTCCGGGTGGGAGAGCACACTCCCCCACGGCGGGGTGAGGGCGGCCAGGCTCAGGCCGTTCGCGGCGGACCCGGTGGACACGGGAAAGACATCGACGTCCCGCTCGAAGATCTCGCCGAGCCTGCGGCGGGCGCTGTCGGTGAACGGGTCGTTGCCGTACGGCAGGACCTGCCCGGCGGCCGCGTCGGCGACGGCGCGGGCTATCTCCGGGGACGCCCCGGCCATGTTGTCGCTGATGAAGGCGCGGCTGGAGGGGGTCGTGGCGATGGCGGAGGTGCTCATGAGCGGGGGTTCCTCGGTCTCAAGTACTGCTGAAGTCTTGGCTGTTGATGAGGTCTTGGCCTCTGCTGACGGTGCCTCAGGTACTGATGGGTGAGGCGAAGACGACGGTGATGTCGACCTCCTCGGCGCCGGTCCGGTAGAAGTGCGGGGCGTCTCCGGCGAAGGCGAGCATGTCGCCGGGGCCGAGGTCCTGCGGGGCGTCGACAGGGCCGGCGGTGACGTGCCCGGTGGCGATGAGCAGGTGCTCGATGGTGCCGGTGGCGTGCGGTACGCCGGCCAGCTCCGTCTCCGGCGGAATGCGCAGCCGCCAGATCTCCAGGCTGTTGCCGCTGCTGATCCGGCGTAGCAACTCCCGTGAGACCTCGCCGGGTTCGATGTCCGTGCCCGGCCGGAAGACCGGCCCGGTGTCGGCGTCGCGCGCGAGCAGGTCGGCGATCGGGATGCGCAGGGCGATCGCGATGGCGTCCAGGGTGTCGATCGTGGGATTGCCGTTCCCGGCCTCCAACTGCGACAGGGTGGCCTTGCTCAGCCCGGCCCGTCGGGCCATCTCCGCGGCACTCATCCCGCGCTGCTGACGGCGCAGCCGGATCTTCGCGCCGACCGCGGCCGCGGTACTGCTCACCGGCCGACGGCCGGACGGCGGGGGTGTCATCAACGGCTCCGGTGGGTCGCGGTGTAGGACACGCGGATACGGCCCTTCTTGACCTTCAGCGTCGGCAGCACCACGTCGGCCAGGTCACCGAGGCTGCGCACATGCGTGCCGCCGCACGGTGCGGAGTGCAGCGCGCCGAGATGCACCACGCGCCGCCCATCGGGGAGGTACCGCGCGGAGACGGGCAGATCATCGGCGACCGCGGCCGCGACGGCGGCGCGCAGCTCGGCGGTCACCTCCTCCCGCCCGTCCGGGTCGGCCAGCCGTGCGTCCGCGTCCGGCGCCTGGAACTCGATCCGAGCCTGACCGGGAAAGTGGATGCTCCCGGCCATCTCCCACCCCTGCGTCCGCCCGACCGCCTCGACGAGATGCCCGGCCGTGTGCAGCGCGGCATGCAGCATGCGGACCTGAAGATCGATCCGAGCCCGCACCGACTCCCCCACGGTGAGGTCCGGAAGATCACCGCCCTCAGCCGCCGTAGCCACAACGAGTCCCGACTCCGGCTCCCGGACCGGCACGACCTCCGCATCCCCCAACCACCCCCGGTCGGCGGGCTGTCCCCCGCCCTGCGGATGAAACAGACAGTGCTCTACGGCAGCCCAGGGCGCCCCGTCCGTCTCGCCGACCGCGATCACGCGCGTGTCGACCTGTTCCAGGTAGGTGTCGTCGAGGTAGGCGCTGATCTGTGCGCCGACCCGAGAATCCGTGATCGAGTGAACCATGCGTTCACTATACCGAACCAGAGGAGGAGTGACGAACGTGTCGTTCATTTTAATAAACGGCTCCGTCTACCGGGCCAGAAATCGACGGATGCCCGAGAACACCCGAACCCCGGGAACCCTTCCAGCATCGACGCGTCAGGAATCACGCCAATGTCGGCACGCGGCACCTCCCATGCAGCAGGCGCACCAGCACCCCCACGCGCCCCACACGTCCGCCCCACGCAGTGCACGTACGCGACTCGAGTGATCACTTCACGCGTCCACCGCATCCCCGCCACACCAGAAGCACATTCAGCCGATCCACGGTCCGGCCTCTCCCCGCGGGGCAGACGGCTCGCGCGCGGCGCGCCTAGCCTCCCGGCCCATGCGATCACCACGTATGAGACGCCTGGGTCTCGCCACCGTCCTCGGTTTCCTCCTCGCCGTCTTCGGACTGGCCCCGAGTGCGAGCGCGGCGGACGCCGACCTGACCTTTGCCACCGACACCGCCACCACGACGCCCGGCGGCGCGGTGAAACTCTCGATGACGCTGACCAACAACAAGACCTACGACGTCCTGTTCGTCTACCAGACGATCGAGCCCACCTGGCTGACCACCCAGCGGCCCGACCTCAAGTACAGCTTCACCGACTGCGCCCTGACCACGGACACCGGCAGCACCCCCTGCACCGGCGTCGGGCCCACCGACCTCGGCCCGGACTACGGCGCCACCATCCCACCCGGGCAGAGCCGGACCGTGACCCTGACCCTCCAGGTCGCCGCCGACTCGGGCTGCAACGGCAACATCGGCTTCTACTCGTACTACTACTCCGAGTTCAGCGACTCGACGAACGTCAGCGGCGGTCCGGTCTACACACCGGAGACCCGCGTCCTCTGCGCCTGACACCCGACCGGCCCGTCGTCCTCGAGCCCGTTCCCTCGCCCCGCCGGTCGCCCGACCGGCGGGGCGCAGCGCATCCCTCGTTTGCGAAACCGAAGGCCTCGAACCACACGAATGAGACGAACAGCAGGCGGGTTACGATCGATTGGTAAGTAGGCACTCTTGAGTGCGTTGCGCTCCTGACGGGAGAACCAGATGGCCGCCAAGGCGAAGCAGGCACCCAGGATCGAGCCCGGCACGTACGAGGCGTACATGCACGACTGCCCCGCGGTGGCCCTGCTCTCGACGATCAGCAACCGGTGGGTCAGCCTGACGATGTGCACCCTCGGCTCCTTCGGCGAGCCGATGCGGTACAGCCACATCAGCCGCGAGATCCCGGGCGTCAGCCAGAAGATGCTCACCCAGACCCTGCGCATGCTCGAACGCGACGGCATGGTGAACCGGACGGTCACGCCGACCGTGCCGGTACGCGTCGACTACGAGTTGACCCCGCTCGGGCAGGGCCTCTACGGCCTGCTGTCCCAGGTGCGCGACTGGGCCGCCGAGAAGACCGACGAGGTCGACGAGGCGCGCGGACGCTACGACGCCCGGCAGACCGACCAGTGACGGCAGGCGACAAACACCGGTCCGGGCCACCCAGCGGGCTGTAACGCACTTTAAAGTGCCTACTTACCAATCGATCGTAACCCGCCTAGCGTTTGTGGCGTTCGGATACGCAAACGGAATGGCGGACGTCATGCGCGCTGTAGTCGTCAAGAAGATCGGTGGACCCGAGGCCGTCGAGGTCCTGGAGGTTCCTCTCCCGGAACCGGGCCCCTTCGAGATCCGCGTCAAGGTCGCGGCCGCCGCGCTCAATCCCGCCGACGCCGCCGTGTGGGGCGGGTTCTTCGGTCCGTTGGACGGGGTCGAACACACGGGTCTCGGTCTGGACGCGGCCGGGACGATCGACGCGGTCGGCACGGGCGTCCTCCTCGATGTCGGCACGCCGGTCATCGTGTTCCACTCCGCCGTACTGCGCCCCACCAAGGCCCAGGCCGAGTATCTGGTGACCGACCTGAACTCCATCGCCGCCGCCCCCGAGGGCATGGACCTGACGCTCGCGGCGACGATCCCCCTCAACGCGATGACCGCCTCGATGGCCCTGGACCACCTCCCGCTACACCCTCGCGACACTCTGCTCGTCACGGGCGCCGCCGGGGCCGTGGGCGGCTACGCCGTCGAGTTGGCACGGACGCGGGGCGTACGGATCGTCGCGCAGGGGCGGCCCGATGACGAGGAGTTCCTCCGCGAGCGCGGCGCCACCTGGTTCGTGTCGCGCGACGAGCAACTGAGCGACGCGGTACGCCGGTTCGTGCCCGACGGTGTGGACGGCGTCCTCGACGCGGCGGCACTGGGAGCACCCGCACTGGCGGCCGTCCGCGACGGCGGCACCTTCGTGAGCGTGCGCGTCGACGTGCTGCCGACGCCGGAGCGGGGCGTGACCGTACACAACACCACCGCCGGCCCCGAACCCACCCGTCTCGCCCGCCTCTCCGCCCTCGCCGAGGTCGGCGTCCTGACGCCACGCGTGGCGCAGACCTACCCCCTGTCCCTGGCCGCCGAGGCCCACGCCCAGCTCGCCCGGGGCGGCCAGCGCGGCCGGATCGTGCTGGTGCCGTAGACCCCGGGACCGCCCTACGGCAACGGAAAGAGCCCCGATCACGTGCGGTACGGCGACGGCTTCCTCCGCGGAAGTGGAGGAAGCCTCTCCATGTCCATTGACGTTTTTTTACGACGGTGACAGGATCGCTACATGGAACCTGAGATCCCGTCCGTTCCCAAGCTCCCCGTGCCCATGGCCAGCACCATCGCCCCGCCGGACCTCGCCGACAGCACCTTGCTGAAGGTCGGCGCGAGTCCGCAGATGACCCTCGGCACGGTGGAGATCGAAAGCCGTCCTGACGTCACCTTCAGCACCGTGGATCTGCCCAACGGCGAGTCGCGTGCCCTGAAGGCCGACATTCTCCGGCCCGCGACGGGAGACCGGCTTCCGCTGGTCCTCTTCCTTCCCGGTGGCGCGTTCCTTCGCTGCAACAAGGCGATGGCGCTCGACGTGCGTCGTCACGTCGCCGAATCAGGATTTGTCGTCGCCAGTGTCGAATACCGCGTCGCGCCCGACGGTGGTACCTACCTGGATTCCGTCCACGACGTGCGGGCCGCCCTCACCCATCTGCGGCAGCACGCAGACGACTTCGGTATCGACCCGCGTGCGGTTGCCCTCTGGGGGGAATCAGCCGGTGGTCATGTTGCGGCACTGACGGGTGTCACGAATGGCCTGCCCGAGTTCTCCGGAGACTCGGCTCCCTCCTCAACAGGTGCCGTGCAAGCCGTGGTTGACGCCTTCGGCACCTCCCTGCTCTCGGCGATCGCCGACGACTTCGACGAGGCGGCACGACTCCACTACGAGCGCACGGCCACGCATTTCTCGGCCTACGTCGGCAAGGCAGGCGCCCTGTTCTCGGAAATTCCCGAGGCGGTCGGTGCCGCGGATCCCGCAACCTACGTGACGGCTTCGGCGCCGCCGTTCCTCCTCCTCCACGGCAGCGACGACATGCTCGTCTCCCCCTCCCAGACGCAGCACGTGCACCAGGCTCTTCTCGCCGCCGGTGTGGACAGCACGCGCTATGTCGTGGCCGGGGCAAATCACGGGGATTTCGGAGTCCTCGCGGATTCGGACGCTGCCCTCGCCTGGTCGTCCGCGACCGTCATGAACGTCATCACCGAATTCCTGCACCGCCATCTCGACAGCGCCGACCTGCCGAAGTAAGCGAGTTCCCTACCTCCGAAACCACGGGGCGAGTGGCTCACCGGGTCTGCTCGCTTCCGGCGAACATGTCGAGCAGGCTCTGCGGCGCGTTGTCGCCGAAGAGCGCCTCGTTGAGGTCGGCGCCGTCGACCGCGGCCGCGGCGCTGCGGGGGAAGAGGGGCTGCTCGTATGCGGTGAGGGCGGCTTCGGGGTCGTCGGGGTGGGCGGCGAGGGCCTTGCCGAGTTCGGCGCCGTCGTACATGGCCAGGTTGGCGCCTTCGCCGTTCGGGGCCGAGAGGTGGGCGGCGTCGCCGAGCAGGGTTACGCCCGGCACGCGGTCCCACCGGTGCTCGATGGGGAGCGCGTTGAGGGTTCGCAGTACCAGCGGGGTGTCGCTGTCGGTGATCAGGGCGGTGAGTTCGGGGGCCCAGCCGTCGAATTCCCGCGCGATCCGTTCGGCCGCCGTGGCGGAATCGGTGAAGTCGATGTCGGCGAACCAGTCCTGCGGCCTGGACAGCGCCACGTAGGTGTGGAGGGTGCCGCCGCTCTCGCGGTGTGCCTGGATCCCCTTGCCCGGTGCTAGCGCGAACAAGGACCCGCCGCCGACTGCTTTCGCGACCGCGGGGTGGCAGGTGTCGGCGTCGTACAGGTAGGTCTCGACGTACGACTTGCCGGTGTATTCGGGTGCCGCGCCGGACAGCAGCGGTCGGACCCGTGACCATGCGCCGTCCGCGCCGACCAGGAGGCTCGTGGTGACGGTGGTGCCGTCGGCGAAGGTCACCTCGTGGCGGCCCTCGCCGAGAGCGCGGACGCCGCTGACCTTGTGCCCCCACCGGACGGTGCCGGGCGGGAGCGAGTCGAGGAGGATCCGTCGCAGTTCGCCCCGCAGCACCTCGGGGCGTCCGCGCGTGCTGTCGTCGTCGAACAGGACGGTTCCGTCCGGGGCGAGGACCCGTGTCGCCTCGCGGCCCTCCAGGACGAGGTCGCGGAACTCCTCGGTCAGGCCTGCCGCGGCGAGGGCCGGCTGGCCGTTGTCCTCGTGGATGTCGAGCATCCCGCCCTGGGCACGCGCGGTCGGGGCGGGCTCCGCCTCGTAGACGGTGGCCGGGATGCCGTGGACGTGCAGGACGCGGGCGAGCGTGAGGCCGCCGAGTCCGGCGCCGATGATCGTGATGTGCGTGTTCATGGTGATCCTCCTTCGTGATCCGGGCGGCCGCCCGATGGCTCCGGCCGACCTCTCTGGAATGCCATTCCATTGTTGGAACGGCGCTCCAGATATGTCAAGATGGCCGCATGGCAACGCGGACTGGCAGGTCACAGCGGCGCACGGAGGCGCTCTCCCGCGAGCGCATCGTCGAGGCCGCCGTCGAGCTGCTCGACGCGGTCGGCGAGGACGGCCTGACGTTCCGGACGCTGACCGAGCGCCTGGCCACCGGGCCCGGGGCGATCTACTGGCACGTGGCGAACAAGGGTGAACTGCTCGCCGCCGCCACCGACGCCGTCGTCGCCACGGCCCTGGCCGTCGAGCCCGCCGGGCCTCCGGACGCGCCGCAGGACGGTATCCGCGCCGTCGCGCTCGGGCTGTTCGACGCGATCGAGGAGCATCCGTGGCTCGCCACACAGCTCGCGACGCAGTTCTCCCACAGTCCATGGGGACCGGTGGCGCCGCGGATCTTCGAGAGCATCGGCCGTCAGGTCCGCGCGCTGGGCGTGCCCGAGGCCGGCTGGTTCACCGCGACCTCGGCGTTGATGCACTACATCCTCGGCGCCGCCGGCCAGAACGCGGCGAACACCGTCAGCGCCGGCACTCTCGGGCCCGACGTGGACCGCACCCAGTTCCTCGACGCCGTATCGACGGCCTGGGAAGAACTCGACCCCGACGACTACCCGTTCACCCGGGCCGTCGCGGACCAGGTGCGCGGGCACGACGACCGTGAGCAGTTCCTCGCCGGGATCGACCTCGTCCTCGCGGGCGTCACCGCTCTCCACACGACGGACGGTTAGGTCTGCCGACGGCCTCGGCCATCACCACCCAGGGCAGGATCGTCACGTCGCTCGTCGCGTGACCGAGGCCCTACTCGACAGACCCGATCTCATCAGCGGCGCCCAACACACCGCCCCCGGCGCCGAGTTGCTCCCGTACGACATCGCGGCGACCGCATCCCGCCTGAGCGCCGCCCGCCGAAGTGTCGCCCTGAAAAAAGTCCATGTTCATCCGGTTGTTCCCGAACCCCACCGGCACCCCTGCCTATCGTGCGCCGGAACAAAGCGTTCCGCCCCCGAACCAGAATGCCCGGAGCAACCACCATGCCCAGCCGGACCCCTGGCCGTTCAGACAGCCCCGCCCGCCTCGCCACCTCCGCTCAGCCGACTCGATCCACCCGGTCCGCGCGGAGCGCCGCCGCACTGCTGTGTGCCGCCACCCTCACCACGGCCGCCACCGCCTGCTCCTCGTCGTCCTCATCGTCCGCGTCGGTCGGCGGAGCCGCCGCCCATCACCTCACCGCCTACGTCAGCGGTGACACGAACATCCAGAAGTTGTGGGAAGACATCGTTGTCCCTGCCTTCGAGAAGGCCAATCCCGGTTACCAGGTCAAGGTCGTCTTCTCCGCGCACGGCACCGCCGACGCGACCACGCTCGCCAAGCTCCAGGCCGCCGCGAAGACCGGCCGGGACCCCGGTTACGACCTCATGGAGTCGTCCGTCACCCTCAACGCGGCCACCGCCGGGCTGCTCACCAAGGTGTCGACGAAGAACGTGCCGGATCTCAAGGACGTCGACTCCGCACTGCTCGGCCCGGTGGCCAACTCGGCCGTGCCGTACCGCGGTTCATCGGTGGTGCTGGCGTACGACGCGGCGAAGGTGAAGACGCCTCCGAAGACGTACGACAGCCTGATCTCCTGGATCAAGGCCAACCCGGGCAAGTTCGCGTACAACAGCCCGGCCACCGGCGGCTCCGGCGGCTCGTTCGTCGAGACGACGCTCGACCGGCATCTCGACGCGAAGACGCTGAAGACCTTCCAGAACGGCTACGACGCCTCCCTCGAATCCAAGTGGGACCCGGGGTTCAAGGAGTTGAAGGCCCTGAACAAGGACGTCTACGGCAAGGGCGTCTACCCGAACGGCAACCAGGCCGTGCTCGACCTGCTCGCCAAGGGCCAGATCGAGCTGGCCCCGGTCTGGTCGGACCAGTACCTGTCGGGCATCCAGAACCACACCCTGAACTCCGGCATCAAGTTCACCCAGATATCGGACCCGACGTTCACCGGCGGCGCCTCCTACCTCGGCATCCTCAAGGCGAGCAAGAAGCAGCAAGCCGCCCTGAAACTGGCCGACTTCTTCCTCCAGGCCCAGCAACAGGACGCGATCGTCAAGCGGTTGGGCGCCTACCCGGTCATCCCGGCGAGCAAGCTGCCCGCCGCGACGGCCGCCCGGTTCAACGGCGTCGACGTCGGCAACCTGCGCGCCGGCTACTCCGGCCAGACCAGCAGCGACATGAACAACCTGTGGCAGCAGAAGGTGCCCGGTCAGTGACAACGACGAACACTACGGCTCCTACGACGGCCGGGGCGGCGGACGGTGCCGGTGCGCGCCGCCGCGGTTCCCCGGCCGGGGCGAGAACCGGAGCCGTCGGCACCCTCATGGTGCTGCCGCCTCTCCTGGTCGTCGCCCTCTTCGTCGGCATCCCGGTGATCTCCGGAGCCCTGTACACCCTCGGCCACTTCGGCGGCCTGAACTCCGTCATCGCCTCGATCGGCCTGCACCAGCACTCCGCCGACCACTGGTGGGGCACCCTGGCCGCCTACCGTGAGGTCCTCACCAGCGACACCTTCCTGCGCAGCCTGACCGTCACCGTCGAGGTGACGCTGGTGAGCGTCGTGGCCGTCTTCGCGCTCGGACTCGCCGTCGCGCTGTACGCCCGGCTGTCCGGCGGCCGAACCGCCCGCTTGGTCACCGCACTTGCGGTCACTCCACTCTTCCTGCCCGCGGTCATCGGCTCGTACGCGATCCTGACCTTCTACGCCGGTGACGGCGCCCTCACCACCATGGCGCACGCGGTGGGCTGGTCGTCCGCACCCCGGCTGAGTTACACGACATGGGGCGTGATCGTCGGCCAGGTGTGGACCAACCTCCCTTTCGCCGTACTGGTGTTGACCTCGGGACTGGCCGCCGTGCCGGACGCGCTGATCGAGGCCGCGCGTGACGCCGGGGCGCGACCCGCGCAGGTCGTGCTGCGTGTCCTGCTGCCGATGACGAGTGTGCCCGCGGTCATCACGGCCACGTTCACCAGCATCGCGGTGCTCGGCAGTTTCACCGTGCCCTATCTCGTCGGACCGACCGCGCCGACCATGCTCGGGGTCCAACTCGCCAACGCGTTCCAGTCGTTCAACCAACCGCAGCAGTCCCTGGTGATGGCCGTCGTCGTCTTCGCGCTCGCCTCGGTGGTGGGCGTGGCGTACGTCCGGTCCAACGTCCGCGAGGCCCGGCGCGCCGCGTCGGTGACGCGGTGAAGGGCCAGCCGATGACCGTCGTGACCGTGGTCCGTCGCGCGGGCGGTGCCGTACTGGCCGCGCTGCTCGCCCTGTTCATCCTCGGCCCGCTGCTGTGGCTGCTCCCCCACGCCTTCGCGGACACCTGGCGCTACCCCGACCTGCTGCCGCAGGGCTGGACCCTGCGCTGGTGGACAACGGTCGCGGACAACCCGGACCTGGTGGCGGCGGTGCGCTGGAGCTTCGTGTTCGCGCCGGTGGTGACGCTGCTCTCGGCGGTGATCTGTCTGCCCGCCGCGTACGCGTTCGCCCGCCGCGACTTTCCGGGGCGCCGCTTCTTCCTGGTGGCGCTGTTCTCCGTCAACGCGTTCCCGAAGATCGGTCTGTACGCGGCGATGGCCTCCCTCTTCTACACGTTGAACCTGATGACGACGTTCTGGGGCGTGGTCGTCGTGCAGTTGCTCGGCACGGTCGTCTTCATGACCTGGCTGCCGGCGGCGGCGTTCGCCGCGGTGCCGCGCAGTCTGGAGGAGGCCGCCCGGGACGCGGGCGCGGGTCCGCTGACCGTCTTCTGGCGGGTCACCCTGCCCCTCGCCCGACCCGGCATCCTGGTGGCGCTGATCATGTCGTTCCTGGCCGCGTTCGACGAGGCCCAGGGCACCCTGCTGGTCGGCGCGCCCACGTACACCACCATGCCCACCGCGATGTACAGCATGGTCACCAACTACCCCGAGGGCGTCGCCGCGGTCTTCTCCCTCCTGCTGTCCGTGCCGTCCGTCCTGCTGATGCTCGGCGTACGGCGGCACATCATGGGCGGCCACCTCGCGGAAGGGTTCCAACTGCGGTGACCAGCACCACTGTTCACACGGCCAGCGCCGGACTCGTGCTGTCCGGCCTCACCAAGACCCTCGGCGGCAGGACGGTCGTCTCCGGCCTGGACCTGCACGTCGAACCCGGCGAGATGGTCTGCCTGCTGGGCCCGTCCGGCTGCGGCAAGACCACCACCCTGCGGATGGCGTCCGGGTTCCTGACCCCGGACTCCGGCCGGGTCGAGATCGGCGGCACGGACTATGCCGCCGTGCCGCCCGAGCGCCGTCCCACCGCGATGGTGTTCCAGAACTACGCCCTGTGGCCGCACATGACGGTCCGTCAGAACATCGGCTTCGGCCTGAAGATGCACAAGGTGCCGCGCGCCGAGGCCGACCGCCGGGTCACCGAGGCGCTGGAACTGGTCGGTCTCGCCCACCACACCGACAGCCGACCGGCCCACATCTCGGGCGGCGAACAGCAACGCACGGCACTGGCAAGGGCGTTGGCCCTGCGCCCCCAACTCCTTCTCCTGGACGAGCCGTTGTCCAACCTGGACGCCAAGCTCCGTGAACGGGTCCGCGAGGAGATCCGGGACATCCAGCAACGCCTCGGCATCACCACCCTGTTCGTCACCCACGACCAGGACGAGGCGCTCAGCATCGCCGACCGCATCGCCGTCATGAACGCCGGCCGCATCGAGCAGTACGCGTCCCCGGACGAGCTGTACCGCACCCCGGCCACGCTGTTCACCGCCGAGTTCGTCGGCAGCCTCAACCGCCTGGACGACGCCTTCGCCGCACCCGGCACGGTACGGCTCGGCCACATCACCCTGCCGTGCGCGGAGTTGACCGGCCCGGCGGGATCCGGACTGACGGTCGGTATCCGCCCGGAGGAGGTACGCCTCGACGGCACCTCCGAAGGAGCCTCCGCCCGCGTCGAGAAGGTCCTCCCGCGCGGCCACTTCACCGAGGTGGTCGTGGAGTTGGCGGGCGGCCCGCGGCTGCGGTCGTACGTCTCCGGCGCTACGGCGCCCACTCGCGGCGAGGTCGTACGGGTGCGGGTCGGTCAGGCCCTGTCGTACGCGACCGCCCCAGCCGTAGAAGCAGCAGCGGAGGCGGCATGAGGGCGGGAGGGCCGTTGGCCGTGGCGCACCGGGGCGACCCCCGGGCCGCGGTGGAGAACACCCTGGAGGCCGTGCGGCTGGCGGCGGGCGCGGGTGCGTCCGCGATCGAGGTGGATCTGCGGTGCACGGCGGACCGTGTCGTCGTACTGCATCATGACGACGACCTGCGGCGTCTGTGGGGGCGTCCGGAGTCGGTCGCGGCGCTGACACTGGCCGAGTTGCGGGAGCTCGCGCCGGCGGTACCGACCCTGCGGGAGGCATTGGAAGTCGCCGACGGGGTGCCGCTGCTGCTGGACACCGGGGACCCGGTGGTCGCGACGGCGGCGCACGCGGAGCTCGGTCGGCTGGGGGCGGTGGCCATGTTCTGTGGCGCGGCGGAGGCGATGGCGGCGGTGCGGGCGCGGGACGAGCGGATCACGCTGTTCCTCAGTTGGTACGGAGAACTTCCGCCGTCCGAGGGCGTGTTGGCGGCCGTACGCCCGCAGTATTTCAATCCTGAACACCGGTTCCTGGACGAGGAGTCGGTGGCGTACTGGCATGCCCGGGACGTGCTGGTGAGTTGCTGGACGGTGGACGACGCGGACCGGCGCGGCGAACTGCTCGCCTGGGGTGTGGACGCGATCATTGGCAACGACCTGAACGGGGTGGTGAAGAGCTGTGCCGAACGTGCCGAACGGACATGACCTGGACGGTGCTCTGCGGGTGGCCGTGGAGTTGGCCGAGTGGGCGACGGAGGCGATCCGTGGCGGGAACCGGGGAGGTACGGGGCCGGTCAGGGAGAAGGCGAGCCCGGCCGACATCGTCACCGACACGGACGAGGCGGTGGAGCGGCACGTACGGGCGGTGCTGCGGCGGGAGTTCCCCGACTGGGGCATCGACGGCGAGGAGTACGGCGCGGAGGACGGCACGTCGGCCGACGCACCGCACTGGGTGATCGACCCCGTGGACGGAACGACCAACTACGCCCACGGGCTTGGCTGGTGCTCCTTCTCCCTGGGCCTCGCGGAGCCGGACGGCTCGCCGCTGCTCGGCCTGGTGGCGGACCCGTGGCGGGGCGAGGTCTTCACGGCGGTACGGGGCAAGGGCGCACACCTGAACGGGACCCCGATCCACGCGGCGGACCACACCACACTCACGGGCCATGTGTTCCTGACGGAGTGGGCGGCCCACGCGCACTGGCCGGGCCTGGACGCCCTGCTCGCGAAACTGGCCGAACGGCACTGCACGGCCCGCGTCATGGGTTCGACCGCGCTGTCGTTGGTCCAGGTCGCGGCGGGCCGGGCGACGGCCGCCGCGATCGGCGAGTTCCACCCGGTGGACGGCCTGCCAGCGCTCCTCATCGCGACCGAGGCGGGCGCGGTCGCGATGCCTCAACTCCCTTCGTACGGTGAGCCGTTGCTGCTCGTGGCGCCGGACGCGGCGGCAGAGACCGGGGAGCTGTGGCGTACGACGGTGGGTGCCGCCTAGCGAGTCGGACGGCGGCCGCCGGTGTCCCTACGCCAGGGGCATCACCTTGCGGTAGGTGACCACCGCGGCCGTCGCGACCGCCACGTGCATCAGGAGCAGCGCCCCGACACCGGTCGCGCCACCGTCGCCGTAGAGCAGGAAATCAGGGACGAAGGACACCACGACGAGGGTCGGTACCAGCCGACGCACCAGCGTCCGGGGGTCCTTCGAGACCTTGCGCAGGATGGCCCAGCCGAGGGCGCCGGCGACTGTGCCGACCGTCGTCAGGAAGATGTACGACGGTGCCTTGAGAGGCTGGAAGTCGTCGGGCGCGCCTGCGGCCAGGGCGAGTTGGGCGATCACGGTGTCGGCCGCGGAGGCCAGCACGATCGCGGCGAGGACACCTCCCGCGACGACGAGCGGACCACGGCGGACGACGACGGCATCAGAGGCGAGTGACATGACAACTCCAGGGAGGGATATTTCGGGCAGAGCCCAAAGAGGCCCGAGACGGACCTGATCGTTTGAACTCTCAAGCGAGAGTCTGACCGACTCCGTTTGAAACTTCAAGCGCGCCTGGACGGCGCCTGTCGGCGGAATCCTTACGATTCGCGGGTCGAGGCCGGGATCCGTCATCGTTCAGTGAAGTGACGTGAACTTCCGGAGGGGAAGGTCACAGCACCTGACGGACGGAGTGAGGGGCATGTACAACCTGCGCCGCCTGGAGGTGCTGCGGGAGTTGAAGTACCGCGGCACGCTGGCCGCCGTCGCGACGGCCATGTCGTACAGCCCCTCGGCCGTCTCCCAGCAGCTGGCCCTCCTGGAGTCCGAGGTCGGCGCACCGCTGCTGGAGCGGGAGGGGCGTGGGGTCCGGCTGACGCCACAGGCCGAAATCCTCGTCGCCCGTACGGAGAAGGCCCTACGGGAACTGGAGCGCGCCGAGACGGAGATCGCGGCCTCGCTGCGGGAGGTGTCCGGGACTCTCAGGGTCGCGGCCTTCCAGACCGCCATGCTCGCGCTGCTGCCCGCCGCACTGACCTGGCTGCGCGAGCACCACCCTCGGATGCGGGTGGAGGCCACCCAGGCCGAGCCCGACACCTCGCTGCCCGGCCTGCTCACCCGGGACTTCGACCTCGTGATCGACGAGACCTTCCCCGGTCACCCGCGACCGGCCCGCGCCGCGGAGGTCCGGCACCACCCCGTGTACGAGGACACCATGCGGCTCGCCTCCCCCGCGCCCGTGGCGAACGTCGCCGAACTCGCCGAACACCCCTGGGTGATGGAACCCGCCGGCACACCCGCTCGCGCATGGGCGACCGGCGTCTGCCACGCGGCCGGCTTCGAGCCGGACGTCGCCTATGTCTCCGCGGACATGCTGACCCACGCGCGGCTGGTCGAACAGGGCCACGCGGTGGCCTTCCTGCCCGACATGCTCTGGTTCGACCGCACGCCCCGGCTGGCGCTCGACACCTCCGCCGTCCACGTCCGCACCGTGCTCGCGACCGTGCGCGCCGGTGCCGCGGAGCATCCCCTGATCCGGACTTTCCTCGCCGCTCTGGGGTACGCGGTCGGCAGGCTGCCCGCGCGCACGGGGTGACCGCTCCAGACAGATCCCGACGGCCCCGGACGGCCCATTCATCAGCTTTCTTGGCCTTTCACCTCCAAAAACATTCGCTTTACTGAACGGGTGCGGCTTGAGAACGTCAGGGAAAGGGTTCTTCGGACAGACGGGAAGCACAGGACATGGACATCGAAGCGCTCCGCCAGGACACCCCGGGCACCGCGAACCGGGTACACCTCAACAACGCGGGGGCCGGTCTCCTGTCCCGTCGGACGCTGGGAGCCATGACCTCCCACCTGGAGCTGGAGGCGGCCATAGGCGGTTACGAAGCCGCCGGCCAGGAACGGGACCGCATCGACGCCACCCACGCGGACATCGCCCGGCTGGTGGGCGGACAGGCGGACGAGATCGCGCTGTTCGACAACTCCACCCACGCGTGGAACGCGGCCTTCTACTCCATGACGTTCAAGCCCGGCGACCGCATCCTCACCGGCCGGGACGAGTACGGCAGCAGTGTGCTCGCCTATCTGCAGACCGCCCGGCGCCACGGCGCCGAGGTCGTCGTCGTGCCCGACGACGAGGACGGACAGCTCGACACCACGGCCCTGGCCGACCTGATCGACGAGCGCACCAGGCTCGTCGGCGTCACCCACATCCCCACCAGCGGCGGCCTGGTCAACCCGGCGGCCGAGATCGGCCGGATCACCCGCGCGGCCGGCGTCCCCTTCCTGCTGGACGCCACCCAGTCCGTGGGCCAGTTCCCCGTCGACGTCGCCGAGATCGGCTGCGACATGCTCACCGCGACCGGCCGCAAGTTCCTGCGGGGTCCGCGCGGCACGGGCTTCCTGTGGGTACGTCCCGAGGCCCTGGAGTACCTGGACCCGCACGTCGTCGAGATCGAGGCCGCGACCTGGGACGGCAGGCGCGGCTTCACCTGGCACGACGGCGCGCGGCGCTTCGCGACGTGGGAGATGAGCTACTCCAACGTCCTCGGGCTGAGCGCGGCCGTCCAACAGGCCCTGGAACTCGGCATGGACGAGATCGGCCGACGCACCGTCGCCCTTGGCGCGTATCTGCGTGACCGCCTCGACGCGCTGCCCGGTGTCAGCACCTACGACCTCGGTCTCGACAGGTGCGCCATCGTCACCGCGAAGGTCGACGCCCTCCCCACGGCCGATGTCGCCGCTGCGCTCTCGAAGCAGGGGATCAACGTCAGCACGACCTTTGCCGAGCACACCCAGTTCGACACCGAGAGCCGGGGTGTCCACCCCTTGGTGCGGCTGTCCCCGCACTACTACAACACCGAGTCCGAACTCGACCAGGCCGTCGACGCCATCGCCGAACTGGCCCGCACCGCCGGCTGACACGCCGAGGCCGCCCGAGGTTCACGGCAGCCGGACCGCGGCCGGCGGCCAGTCGGGGGTGGCGTAGGGACGTCGGAACGTGTGGCGTCCCGAGCCGACCTCGAACGGGGCGCTGCCGTCCGGTAGTTGGACCTCGGCGAGCGTGTTCGCGGGGACCAGCGTCTCAACGACGAGGACATCGCCCTTGCCGCCCTTGACGCTCTCGATGCGCCAGCCCGCCTCGGCCCTGCCGTACGGAGTGTCGTGGGCCGCCTTCGCCCAGGTCAGGTCGCCGCCCGGGACCGGGGCGATGCGCAGTCGCCGCCAGCCGGGTTCGGCGGCGGCGAGACCCGCGACCGTACGGTGCAGCCAGTCGGCGACGGCGCCGAGGGCGTAGTGGTTGAAGGACGTCATCTCGCCGGGGTTGACGGTGCCGTCGGGGAGCATCGAGTCCCAGCGCTCCCAGACGGTGGTGGCGCCCATGGTCACCGGGTACAGCCAGGACGGGCAGTCCTTCTCCAGGAGCATGCGGTAGGCGAGTTGGGGTTCGCCCACCGCACAGAGGGCGTCGCAGATCAGCGGCGTGCCCGTGAAACCGGTGGCGATCCGGAAGGACGCGCGGCGCACGATCTCCGCCAACCGCTCGCCGGCGCCACGCCGTTGACGCTCCGTCGGCAGCAGCGAGAAGGCGATGGCCAGGGCGTAGGCGGTCTGGGTGTCCGAGGACAGCCGGCCGTCCGGCGTGACGAACCGGTCGGTGAAGCGTTCACGTACGGCCCGGGCGTGCTCGCGGAAACGGGCAGCGTCCTCCTTGCCGTCCAACTGTCCAGTGTCGTATAGGAGTTGAGCGACCTCGGCAAGGACCTCCGCGGAACGGACGACGTACGCGTTGGCCACGAGGTCGCCGTCGGTCCGTGCCTCCCCCGGACGGTCCGGTGGGGCCTGCGGGTCGAGCCAGTCCCCCAGTTGGAAGTCCTGACGCCACAGTCCGTCGCCCTCAGCGGTGAGCCGGATCGTGGCCTCGACCCAGGCGCGCATGCTCGGGTACTGGGCGCGCAGCACCTCCAGGTCGCCGAACCGCTGGTACAGGGTCCACGGCAGGAGCACCGCGACATCGGCCCACACGGCCTGAGCCCCTACGCCCTGGAAGGCATCCGGCAACACATCGGGGACGACGAGGGGCGGCACGCCGTCCGGTCGCGCCAACTGCTCGGCGGACAAGTCGCGCAGCCAGCCGGTCAGCATGCCGGAGCAGTCGTGGAGGAAGGACGCGGCGGGCGCGAAGACCTGGATGTCGCCGGTCCAGCCCATGCGTTCGTCGCGCTGCGGGCAGTCGGTGGGGATGTCGAGGAAGTTGCCGCGCATGCCCTGCACGATGTTCTCGTGCAGCCGGTTCACCAGGGCGTCGGAGCACTCGAACCAGCCGGTGCGGGCCATGTCCGTGTGGAGTACGACCGCTTCGACGTCGGCGGGGTCGAGCGGGCCGGGCCAGTTCCCGATCTCGGCGTACCTGAATCCATGGAAGGTGAAACGGGGTTCGTAGGTCTCGCCCCGCCCATCTTCATCTGCTGCCACGCCTTCTCCGCGCAGGACGTACGTGTCCGTCGCGGCGGCGAACCGCAAGGGGCGGGTGCTCAGTTCGCCGTGTTCCAGGACCTCCGCGTGGCGCAGGCTGATCTCGTGGCCGCCAGGGCCCTCGACGCGGATGCGCAGTCGCCCGACCAGGTTCTGTCCGAAGTCCAGGACGGTCTTCCCCGACGGCGTCGTGATGACTTCGACAGGGGCGACGGTCTGGGTGCGGCGCACGGGCGGACCAGTCGGGGCCACCAACTCCGCGCTAGGGAGCGGCAGTTCGCGAACGCCGGTCCAGCCGGACACCTCGTGTCCCGGCGCGGACCACCCCGGCCGCTCCCGCCGCGCGTCGTACGCCTCGCCGTCGTAGATCTCCGAGCGCAGCACGGGGCCGGTCGTCGTAAGCCAGTGTTCGTCGGTGCGGACAGTATGGGTCGTGCCGTCGGCGTACGTGATCTCCAACTGGGCCAGGAGCGCGCGATGTTCACCGTAGATGGTGCGGCGACCGCCGTGGAAGCCGAGGCGTCCGGTGTACCAACCCTCGCCGAGCAGGGCGCCGATGGTGTTCTCACCGGTTCGCAGCAACGGCGTCACGTCGAACGTCTGGTAGCGCAGGCGGTGTTGGTACGAGGTCCAGCCCGGGGCCAAGACCTCGTCGCCCACGTGCTCGCCGTTGAACTCGGCCGCGTAGACGCCGTACGCGGTGATGTACAGCCGGGCGGAGGCGACGGGACCGGCGAGGGTGAAGTCGCGGCGGAGCAGCGCTACGGGGAGCGGTTCCTCGGTGGGGGCATCGAGGTCCGGGGTGACGGGCCGGGCCGTCCAGTCGGCCGCGTTCAGGAGCCCGGTCTCGGCGTACGCGTTCTCCGACCAGGGCGACGGCTCGCCCTCCCCCTCACCCCAGACGCGTACTCGCACTCCGACGCGTTCACGGGAGCCGAGGTGCGGCCCGGGCCAGGGGACGAGGACGGACTCGGCGGACTCCACGCGCCCGGTGTCGGCGAGGACCGTGCCGTCGGCGGCGGTGATCTCCACCTGGTGGGCAGCCTGGTGCCAGTCCCCGGCGTCGGTGACCGTGCGCCAGCTGAGGCGGGGAGTGGATTCGCCGATGCCCAGAGGTTCGCGGTGGTGCTCGAATATGGGCGGTGTGACGTGCACGGGGATCAACTCCGGCTCGGGTCATGGCAGATGTACACCCGCGGCGCACCGCCCTCGTCGGGTACGGGTGCTACGGCGGTGGCGCGCACGCCCTCGCGGACGGTCTCGCCGGTTCGGGGGTCGATCACCCGGTAAGGGAGCGGGACGTTCTCCGGGTCGGTGATGAACAGCGGGCCGCCCTCCTCCGCGTAGCAGAGGTACAGCGCGCCGGGGACGGACAGGCCCCGGGGCGCCAGGGCGGAGCGCCAGTCGGGTCGCATGTCCGTCAGGGGAAGGCCGTCGAGGATGCGGGAGATCAGCCCGACGTGGCGCGAGCCCTCGAAGTCCAGTGCGTCGCGCCAGTCGGCGTCCTCGGCCAGGAAGAACTCCTCGTGGCCGGGTTCGGCGGCGTGCAGGCGCCACTGCCACAGGCCGGCCGCGCCGTAGACCACGCCCATCGTGCCGCCGGCGCAGAGGTTGCTCCAGGCCTCGTGTCCCTGCCACCAGCCCGCGGCGCGGCCGGGGCGGCCGGTGTTCTCGTACGTCGGCTCGGCGTTGGCGACCGCCTTGGCGGGGGTGTTGCGCCACATGTCGGCGACCCGTTCCTGGACGTGCCCGCCCGTGTGGCCGGTCTGGCACCACTGGAAGTGCAGCCAACTCTCGCTCTGGTGGGCGGAGTTGTCGGCGTGCGGCCGGTAGTGGATGCCGCAGGGCTGGCCGTAGTCGTCCCAGCGGCCGACTTCCGCGCCGCCCGCCGCGATCTGTGGTTCGTGGCCCTCGCCGTCGGCGCCGACCAGGTAGACGACCGGCCCGGCGCCGTAACGCGCCACCAGATAACGGCAGTAGCGCGCGTACTCCTGCGGCGGGACCACCGGACCCGCCACCCGCAGACCCTTCCAGCCGAACCCGTGGAAGAGCGGCTGCAGCACGGGGACGATCCCGTGCTCGCGGAGGATCCCCAACAGCCGGTCCAGGTACTGGAAGTACGCCGGGTTCAGCACGGTGACGTGTCCGGTGGGCAGGTCCTCGAAGCCGACGTCGAATCCCTCGTCCACGGTGCGATCGCGCGGTCCGCGCGCGTCCATGTCGGGCTGGACGCTCATCAGCAGGGCCGCGTTGAAGCCCTTGGCTTGCCGGTCGGCGGCGTACTCCGTGACCTGCTCCTCGGTGGCGCGCCAGGGCAGGGCCCAGGCGGTGTCGCCGACCAGCAGCGTGGGGGTCCCGTCGGCGTGCACCAGGCTGCGTCCGCCGGGCGACATCCGCCAAAAGCCGTGCCGGTGGAAGGAGTTGGCGTCGTCCGCGGCGGGACGGAGGACCAGCGCTCCGCCCTGCCCTGACAGTCCTTCGTCCGTGACGGAGCTGCCGCTGCGCCAGGTCCAGCGGCCGTCCGTCTCCGGGGAGGCGAACCGGACCTTCCAGACCCGGCCGCCGTCCCAGAAGGCGGGGCGGCGCAGGACGGTGCCGGATTCGTGGGTGAACTCGGCCCATACGTCGATGTCGGTGTACGGGTTGGCATGGTCACGGACCCCGGTGAGGGTGATCTCGGTCTGCCGCCAGGGGGCGACCACCGGGTCCGCTTGCGGCCGTGCATCACTCATGAGGTGCCGACGACGATGTCGGCGGCCAGCGGAAGCGTCGTCGAGGACGGACCGGCTTCCAGGGTGAAGGTCCCCGACTCGACTGCCCAGCCGCCGACTTCGATGTCCCAGTGCTCGAAGGCCCGCGCGTCCACGGTGACCGTCGCGACGGCCTCTTCGCCGGGTGCCGCCTCGACCACGGCGAACCCGGCGAGCCAGCGGACCGGGCGCTCGACGGCACCGCCGGGGCGGCCGGCATAGACCTGCACGACCTCCTTGCCGTGCCGTGTACCGGTGTTGCGTATCCGTACTTCTACGTCGAGATCGACGCCCGACCGCACCTCGCTGGGGGCGTCGATCGTAACGAAGTCCCAGGTGGTGTAGCCGAGTCCGTGGCCGAAGGCGTAGCGGGGCGGCTGGGATCCGGTGCGGCCGTCGCCCCGGTAGCCGATGAACAGGCCCTCGTCGTAGGCGAGTACGCCGTCGATCGGCTCGGTGGCGGGCAATCCCTGTTCGGACGCGGGCCAGACGGTCGGCAGTCGGCCACCCGGTTCCGCGATGCCCAGCAGGACGTCGGCGAGCGCGTTGCCGAACTCCTGGCCGGGGAACCAGGCGAGCAGCACCGCCGCCACCTCCTCGGACCACGGAAGCAGCACCGGGGCACCGGAGTTGACCACCACGACGGTACGGGGGTTGGCCTCGGCGACCCGGCGGACGAGTTCGTCCTGCCGGCCGGGCAGGGCCAGGCTGTCGCGGTCGAAGCCCTCGCTCTCGACCTCCTCGGTGGTGCCGGCCACGACCACGGCGACGTCCGCCTCGCGGGCGAGTGCCACGGCCCGCTCGATCTCCTCGTCGTCGCTGCCGTGCGGCGGCTGGACGTTGAGCTGGAACATGGTGACCGCGTCGCCGAGGGCATCGTCCGTCGAGTCGACGTCGTGGGTGACTGTGTCGTGGGAGGTTGTGTCGTGGGTGAGGACGACCTCGGTTTCCTCGCCCTCCGCCAGATCGACATGGTGGAGGCGTTGCGGCGGAGTCATCAGACCCTCCACCAGGTCGGCGCCCGGCGGGAGTTGGAGGCGTACGTCGAAAACCTCGGCGCCCGCGACGGACAACCGGAAGCGTCCGATGCCCGAGCCGCCGATCGCGTACCGGCCGGCGTCGGTCGCGCGGATCACGGTGCGCACCTCCACCCGGGCGACCTGACCGACGGGCACACCGGGGCCGTAGGACCCCATCCAGGTGTAGGCGCCCCCGGCGCGACGCTCGGAGCCCAGCAGGGTTCCGTCCTCGGACAGGAAGTTCACCTCCACTCCCTCGCCGGAACCGTCGGGGTGGCGGAGGTGGGCAACTGCCGCCGCGGGTACGCGGGTTTGCGGGGTGACGCCGACGCCGTGGGTGACCTCGACGTCGTCGCCCAGGGCGCCACGGATGCCGTCGAGCGGTGAGACGGTGTAGGGCGGGAAGACGGTGGCGCTGCCTCCGCCGAGAGTTCGGGCCACGGCGGCGTTGGGGCCGAGAACCGCGACCCGGTGCAACGAACCACGCTCTAGGGGCAGTTGGGCGTCCTCGTTGCGGACCAGTACGAATCCGGCGGCGGCGGTTTCTCGCAGGAGGGCCGCCACGGACGCGGCGTCGTAGTGGGGCGGGCGGGCGGCGGTGGGTATGCCGCTCAGCGCGCCGACCCGGGCGGCGAGGCGCAGCAGCCGTAGCACCTTGTCGTCGACGAGCGACTCGTCGACCTTGCCCTTGCGTACGGCGGCGACCAGGGCGTCGCCCCAGGGGCCGATCGGGCCGGGCATCACCAGGTCGAGGGCTGCGCGTGCGGACGGTTCGGTGGTGCGGGCGGCGAACCAGTCCGACATCACCAGGCCGTCGAAGTCCCAGTCGTCGTGAAGGACTTGGCGCAGCAGCGGGCTCTCGGTCATCGGGTGTCCGTTGACGCCGTTGTAGGCGGCCATCACGGCCCAGACCCGGCCCTCGCCGACGATCCGCTCGAACGGCGCCAAGTACAGCTCGCGCAGGGCGCGTTCGCCGATCCGCGCGTCGAGCGTCATGCGCTGGGTCTCCGAGTCGTTGCCGACGAAGTGCTTCACGGTGGCCGCGACACCGCCACTCTGGACACCTCGGACGTAGGCGACACCGATGCGGGCCGTGAGCAGCGGGTCCTCGCTGAAGCACTCGAAGTGCCGTCCGCCGTAAGGGGTTCGGTGCAGGTTCACGGTGGGGGCGAGGAGGACGTCGACGCCCTTGGCACGCGCCTCGTGGGCGAGGAGCCCACCGAGTCCTTCGATCAGCGACTCGTCCCAGGTGGCTGCCAGTGCGGTGGGCGAGGGCACGTTGGCGGAAGGGCTGCGTTCGTCCCACAGCTCGCCCCGGACTCCGGCGGGTCCGTCCGAGACGACCAACCGGCGTAGCCCGACTGCGGGTTCGGGGTGGAGGGACCAGAAGTCCGCGCCGGTCAGCAGCCCCACCTTCTGTTCCAGGGTGAGCACGCCGAGGCGCCTGGCGAGCTCTGCTTCATCGGTGGCGGAGGGGGCAGAGGGGGCGTCGGTGGTGGGCTGCCGGGTCACGGCGTCCTCCTCAGTGAAGGTGAAAGTGAAAGTGACGGTGCGGGTGAAGCGGGGTCGCCATCGCGCTCGATGAGCAACCGGACGTCCCAGGGCCCGAGTTCGAGCGCGGTTCCGGCGGCGAGGCGCTCACCGGTGA
This sequence comes from Streptomyces sp. NBC_00986, assembly GCF_045162565.1. Taxonomy (NCBI): domain Bacteria; kingdom Bacillati; phylum Actinomycetota; class Actinomycetes; order Kitasatosporales; family Streptomycetaceae; genus Streptomyces; species Streptomyces sp. NBC_00986. The sequence continues at coordinate 11,112,459 of NZ_CP108733.1, read as the reverse complement.
ACAGGTCGCGGACGTCTCCCGGCAGGCGGTAACCGACCGGATCCCAGGCCCAGTTGTGGACGAAGCGCAGGACGGCGCCGTCGGCGGTGGTGGCCGATGTACAGGTGACGGACGCGGGCCGGTCCTCGCGCCAGGCGTCACAGGGGAGGGAGACCGTGGTGACCCAGTCGGCGAGGCTGCGCGAGAGTTCGCGGTCCGGGACCGTGCCGACGTAGGTCACACGGCCGTCGCCGTACTCGTGGGTCGTGATGGCGGCGAACTGGCCGAGGTGCGGATGGTCGTACCCGGCGAGGACGGTGGCGCCTTCCGCGATCAATCCATCGGCCCAGGCGGTGGCGTGTCCGTGCAGAGCGGGGCCCTTCGAGTCCTCCTGGGTGATCGTGACCGGGGCCAGCACATTGGTGAACTCCTGATAGCGCGCGCCCACGGCAGCGCGCAGCACTCCGGGCATGACCGTGTGCCGGGCGACGGCCTCCTCGTCCGCGTAGCCGGTGCGCGGGGTGAGGACGAGATGGCCGCCCGCTTCGCCGTACCGGCGCAGCAGGTCGAGAGTCGCGTCGTCCGCGATGTACAGCGCCGGGACGACCAGCACCGGCCATCGGTCCACCAACTCCTCCGGACTGGAGGGAAGTTGCTCCGGGGAAACGATGTCGACGGACAACCCGGCGTCGAACAGCCCTCGGTAGAAGGCGGCGACGATGCGGTCGTAGGACTGCGGATCGCCGAACCAGGCAGGAGTGTTGCCCCTGAGCGGTGCCATGAACTCCATGGCCCAGCGACTGTCGGCGGACAGGAGCATCGCCACGTCGCTGCGGGGCCGCAGGCCCTCGATCGCGCTGCCGGCCTGCTTGAACTCCCCGGCGATCGCGGAGAGTTCGTCGTACGTCCGGCCTGGTTCCAGGCTGTGGCCGAGGATGCCGCCCCAGTAGGTCTCGGCGCCGTAGTGCAGGGAGTGCCAGTGCCAGTACTCGATCATTCTGGCGCCACGCGCGACCATGCTCCACACGGCCTGGCGGGCCTGACCCTTGTAGAGGGGGAAGTTGTCCGCGGAGCCGCCGATCGAGGTGGCGTTGGTCTCCATGACGAGGAAGGGTTCCTGGCGGATGCCGCGTGCCATGTCGTTCTGGAGGTAGAGCCAGGCGGGTCCCGACCAGGCGACGAAGAACGGGTACAGGCCGCCCTCCGGCTCGTCGGAACCCGGCAGCGCCAACCCTTCTTGCGTGGCGTAGTAGATGTTCGCCCCGGCGACGTCGAGGGGCCGGCCGATCGTCGAGATGTCCAGGCCCTGTTGGCCGAGGGCGACGCAGGTGGTGACGAAGTGGTGCTCCGGTACGAGGCCGCGGACCAACTCGGCGTGCCACGTGATGTATTCCTGCGTCAGCTGCGATTGATAGCGGCGCCAGGCGAGGTCGTACGACGGGGTGGTGTTGCCGTCGGGGGTCCACAGGTCCGCCCAGTCCTGCAGGCGGTGGGACCAATAGGTCAGCCCCCAGCGGCGGTTGAGGGTCTCGACGTCGCCGTAGCGTTCACGGAGGTGGTCGAGGAAGCCCTCGAACACCGAGTCGTTGTGGAAGAGCCTTAGCCCGGGTTCGTTGTCGACCTGCCAGCCGATGACCGCCGGGTGGTCGGCGTAGCGCCCCACGATCTTGCGGACCAGCCGCTCGGCGAGATGCCGGAAGGCGGGGTGCGAGTAGTCCGCGTCCTGCCGCATGCCGTACGGGATGGGCTGCCCGGTGCCTGAACGGGCCGCCGTTTCCGGGTACTTGCGGCGCAGCCAGGGCGGGACGGCGTAGGTCGGGGTGCCGATGATCGCCTTGATGCCTCGGTCTTGGGCGGCGTCGAGCACCGGTTGCAGCCAGTCGAGTTCGAACCGGCCCTCGCGGGGTTCCCAGGTCGACCAGACCGACTCGCCGACCCGGATGACACTGAACCCGGCCTCGGCCATCAGATCGAGGTCCTGCGTGAGCCGCTCGTACGGCTGGTACTCGGTGTAGTACGCGGCTCCGAAGAGCATGCGTGAGGAGGAAGTGCCCATACGGTGCTGGTGACTTTCTCTCAGGTGCCGGTCGGCTGTCGTGGGCGGGGCGGAGGCGTCAGTCCTCGCCCCGGTACCTGAACTGGTCGAAGGCGACGGCCCCTTCAGCGGCGTACATGCCGACGACTCGACCGGTGAAGGACGCGGCGGTCTCGGCGGAGACGTAGCGGCCGTCGAGCACGGCGAGTTCGACCGGTCCGGTGCCGGTGTCGGTTTCGACGGACAGTCGGACGAGGTCGGGGCCCAGCGCGTCGAGGCCCATGCCCCTCACCGGCTCGGTCTCGATCCGTACGGTCACCGGTCCCGGCCCCGTGGGGAGCGGCTGCTCCCAGGTCTGGCTCAGGCCGCCCACCCGGGCGCGGGCACGGGCGATTCCGGCCCCCACCTCGATGTCGTAGTGATGGCGTTCGTCGATCCGCAGGCTCAGCCCGCCGACTCCCCCGGCGCTGTCCACGCGGACCGAGAAGGCGGCCGCCTGGTGCTGCTGGCGGCGGCCGACGAACCGTGGCCGCGGGTCGTCCATCGTGGAACCGTCGGCATGTACGACGAGGTGGCCCGGTCGTTCGATGAGTGAGGACCAGTCGGCGGCCGGGGTCCGTATGGAGAGCCACTCCGGGCCGAGTTGGGCGCCGGTGAAGTCGTCGTGGTGTTCAACTGGCGCGGTGGGCGGGGTGAGTTGGACCGGCTGTACCACCGGCCAGCCGTCGACCCATTCCAGCGTCGTGCTGAACGTCTCCCGGCCCATGGGAGAGAAGGCCCTCGTCAGACCGCCGGGCCGCATCCCCAGCAGGAACAGTACCCAGCCGCCGTCGGGAGTGCGTACGAGGTCGGCGTGACCGGTGTTCTGGACCGGACGGGCGGTGCTGCGGGCGCTCAGCACCGGGTTGGCCGGACAGCCCTCGAAGGGACCGTCGGGGCGGGTGCCGCGGGCGATGCTCACGGAGTGCCCGCGCTCGGTGCCACCCTCGGCGATCAGGAGGTACCAGGTGCCGTCGATCTCGTAGAGATGCGGCGCTTCGGGGAACATCAGGCCGGTGCCCGACCACAACGACCGTGGTTCTTCGAGGGCTCGGCCCGTCTGCAGGTCCATGCGGACCTGCTGGATGCCGAGGTGCTCACCTGCGTGGTCTCCGTCGAGTTGGAGACCCGAGTAGGTGACGAGACAGGTGCCGTCGCTGTCCCAGGCGAGGTCCGGGTCGATGCCGTTCATGCCCTGCATGACGATGCCGTCGGACCACGGCCCCTCGGCCCGTTCGGCGCTGAAGATCAGGCTCCCGCGCCCCATCGCGTCGGTGACGACCAGCCAGAAGCGGCCGTCGTGGAACCGGATGGTGGGCGCCCAGGCACCGCCGAGCGTGGGTACCTTCTCCACCGCCAACTGCCCCGGCCTGGTGACCACGTTGCCGATCTGCTCCCAGTGCACCAGGTCGCGGCTGTGGAACAGCGGTACGCCGGGGAGGTACTCGAAGCTGGAACAGGCGAGGTAGTAGTCGTCGCCGACGCAAGTGATGCTGGGGTCCGGGTGGAAGCCGGGGAGGACGGGGTTGGGCAGGGTCATGCTCGGTCTCCCGACGTCGAGGCGGTCGTGGATACGGCTGTGGTGGCGCCCGGGGATACTGCTGTGGCCTCGGCCAACCGACGCCGTTCGGCCCGGCGTTCCGCCTGCCGTTGCGGGTCCGGCACCGGCGCGGCGAGCAACAGGCGCTGGGTGTAAGGGTGTCGGGGTGCGGTGGTGACGGTCGCCGCGTCCCCGGTCTCGATGATTTCTCCGCCCTGCATGACCGCCACCCGGTGGCTGATGTGCCGGACGACGGACAGGTCGTGGGTGACGAAGAGGTAGGCGACGCCGGTGCGTTCCTGGATCTCGACGAACAGGTCCAGTACCCGCGCCTGGGTCGACAGGTCGAGTGCGCTGACCGGTTCGTCGCAGACGATGACGCGCGGGTCCCGGGACAACGCCCTTGCGATGGCGATGCGTTGGCGCTGTCCGCCGGAGAACTCCCGTGGCAGCCGCTCCCCCGCGTCGGCGGGCAGCCGTACTTGGTCGAGCAGGTCCCGCACCCTCTTCTCGGCCTCCGCCCGAGGGGTTCCCGCGACGCGCAGCGGTTCGCTGAGGATGTCGTTCACGGACATCGCCGGGTTGAGGGAGGTGTACGGGTCCTGGAACACCACCTGGATGTCGCTGCTCAGCGCCCGGCGGTCCTTCGCGCCGAGACCCGAGATGACCTTGCCGTCGTAGCGGACGGTGCCGGAGGCGATCGGGGCCAGTCCGAGGACGGCCCGGCCCAGTGTGGTCTTGCCCGATCCCGACTCGCCGACCAGTCCGAGGGTCTCGCCCGCGCCGATGGTGATCGACACGCCCTTCAGCACCCGGAACGGTGGCCTGCGCCAGCCTTTCGCCGGGTACTCCACGACCAACTCGTCGGCGACCAGCAGGGGTTCGGCCGGGAGTTCCTTCTTCACTGTCCCGTTGATGGTCCCGGTCATGCCGGACCCTCCTGACGTGCGGTGTTCGTGACCCCTGCGGCGCTCGTCGACACGGTGCGACTCGGGCTCAGCGCGGACCGCGGCTCCGCGTCCTCCAACGTGGACGAGAGGAGCATGCGGGTGTACGGATGCTGCGGATCGGCGAACAACTCCGCCACGGGCGCGGACTCCACGACAACGCCGGTCTGCATCACCGCCACGCGGTCGCAGATGTCGGCCACCACACCGAAGTCGTGGGTCACCAGGATCACGCCCATGTTCCGCTCGCGCTGAAGGGACCGCATCAGGTCGAGCACCTCGGCCTGCACGGTCACGTCGAGGGCCGTGGTCGGTTCGTCGGCGATCAGCAGGTCCGGTTCGCAGGACACGGCGCCGGCGATGAGGACGCGCTGCGCCATACCGCCGGAGATCTGGTGCGGATAGGAGCGGAAGACCCGTTCGGGGTCGGAGATGCCGACCCGCTCCAGCAGGCCGAGCGTCTTCGCCTTCGCCTCGGTGGCCGACAGCCCGAGGTGTCGGCGTACCGGTTCGACCAGCTGGGCGCCGATACGGAAGGAGGGGTCGAGGTTGGACATGGGTTCCTGCGGGACGTAGGCGATCCGGTGGCCGCGGTAGCGGTTCATTGCCGCACGGCCGAGGCGTCCCAGTTCGGTGCCGTCGAACTCCAGCCGCGCGGTGGCGACTTGGGCCTCCCGGGGCAGCAGTCCGAGCACGGCGAAGGCGGTTTGGCTCTTGCCCGAGCCCGACTCCCCCACCAGTCCGAGGACTTCACCCCGGCGCACTGTCAGGGAGACGCCGTCGACGACGGTCTTCTCGCCCTGGGCCGTCGGATAGGAGACCGTCAGTCCTTCGAGAACGAGCAGGGCGTCATCCGTCTCCCCCGCCCCGACGATGACGGGCGATGCCTTCTTGTCGGCGACCGGCCTACGGGCCGTAGCACCGCGCGAAGGCCTCCGCCCGCCCGTCGCACTCCCGTCCAGCGCGTCCCGCAGGGCGTTGCCCAGGAGGCCGAACGCGGCGACTGTCACCGCGAGCGCCACTCCGGGCCAGACCATCAACTCCGGCTTGGTGTAGATGTTTCCGAAGGCGTCGTTGAGCATGGAGCCCCAGCTCGCCTGGGTCGCCGAGCCCAGGCCGAGGAACTCCAGACCGGACTGGATGACGATGCCGAGGCCGAGCATCTGGGCGGCCTGGATGATGGTCGGCGCCTGTACGACGGGCAGGATGTGCCGGCGGATGATCCGGGCGTCCGTCAGGCCGGACACCCGTGCCGCGTCGACGTACAGCTCCTCTCGTACGGAGATCACCGAGGCGCGGATCAGCCGGAAGACGCCCGGTGACATCAGCACGCCGAAGACCGCCATGGCGAGGTACGTGTTCTGGCCCACCGCGGACATCACGACGAGCAGCACGATGATCGCCGGCACGGCCATCAGCAGGTTGGACACCCAACTGCTCACCGCGTCGAACCACTTGCGGTAGTAGCCGGCCACCAGACCGGCGGGCACGCCGATCACCACGGCGACGGCCACCGCGAGCAGGGCGCCGAGGAGGCTGGTGCGGCCGCCGTAGAGAAGTCGGGCCAGGACGTCGCGGCCCACGCCGTCGCCGCCCAGGGGGTGTTTGCCGCTCATCGGCGCGAGGCTGTCGGTCAGTGAGGTGTGGGCCGGGTCCTGGCTGGTGAGGAGCGGTGCGAACAGGCTGGCCAGGGAGATGAGGGCGAGGAGCACCAGGCAGGTCACGGCCACCGGGTCGCGCAGCAGTCGGCGCAGGAGTCCGGCCCGTCCCTGCGCGGCTACGGCCGTGGCGACCGCGCCCGCCGGTTCTTCGGACTGGGGAAGCGTCATCCGACACGCACCTTCGGGTTGAGCCAGCCGTATGCGAGGTCCATCAGGATGTTGACCACCACGACGAGGGCGACCATGACCACGACGACGCCCATGACCACCGGGGTGTCGCCCTGGGAACCGGCGGTGGTCGCCTGGCTGCCGATGCCGTTGAGGCCGAAGACCTTCTCGACGACCACCGCGCCACCGACCAGGCCGATGAACTGCAGGGCCAGCACGGTCAGCGCGGCCGGGGCGGCGTTGCGCAGGGCGTGCCGGAACAGCAGGCTCCGCTCGCTGATGCCCCGGCTGCGGAGGGTGCGTACGTAGTCGGCGCGCAGGACGTCGACCATGGAGCCGCGCACCTGTTGGGCGGTGGCGGCGATCGCTCCGACGGACAGCGACAGCGCGGGCAGGGTGATCGACCGGAGCCAGCCACCCGCCGAGTCCGCCAGCGGCACGTAACCGGTCGCGGGCAGCCAGCCCAGGTCGACGCCGATCACGACGGCGAACACCAGGGCGACCAGGAAACTGGGCACGGCGAACCCCAACACCGCGAGCAGTTGCACCACTTGGTCCAGGGCGCCCCGGCGGACCGCGGCGGCCACGCCCAGCACCGTGCTCAGTACGGCCGACACCAGGAGCGCGGCCAGCACGATCGACAGGGTGACCGGCAGTTTGTTCTCGAGTGAGCTCGTCACGGACTCGCCGCTGAACCACGAGCTGCCGAGGTTGCCGTGCACCGCGTCCGCGAGCCAGTGGCCGTAGCGGACCACGAAGGGCTGGTCCAGGCCGAGTTCGGCGGACTTGGCGGTCACCTGCTGCTGGGTGGCGGTCTGCCCGACGATCTGGCGGACGGGGTCGGAGCCGGTGAGGCCCATCAGCGCGAAGGTCGTGGTCGCGATGACCAGGACCAGGACCAGCCCGGCGGCGATGCGCCGGACCAGGAAAACGATCATCTGTCTCTCCCTGACCGTGTGCGTCGGCGGGCCGGGTCAGCCGGCGGGCTTGAAGTTGTAGATCGGCGGGACGGCGGCGAACGTCTGCGGGGTGAAGGTGACGTTCTTGGTCGTGGCGTAGGTGTTCTCCACGGAGTCCCAGGGCGCGTTCCACGCCTGGTCGACGAGGTAGGTGTTGAGCTGCTTGAACAGCGCGTCCTGGGCGGCGCCGGTCGCGGACTGCGCCTTGGTGACGAGGTCGGTGACCTTCGGGTCGGAGCTGTGCAGCGGGTTCCACAACGCGCTCTTCGCGACCTCGATCTGGATGGTGTCCCAGGGCCGGAAGGAGGCCAACGTCATGTACGACAGCGGGTACTTGCCCGCGAGGAGGGCGCTGATGAACTGGGTGACGGGGATCTTGTCGACCTTGACCTTGATCCCGATGTCCTCCAACTGCTGGACCATGGCGGCCTGTTGGTCCGGGAAGACCGACGACACGTCCGGAACGGTGACCGAGAAGCCGTGCGGATAGCCGGCCTCGGCCAGCAACTGCTTCGCCTTCGCGGGGTCGTAGGAGTACTTCGAGTCGAGCGAGCTGTCGAAGGCCGAGCCGCCCGGGTTGAAGATCTGGGTCGTCGCCTTGCCCAGTCCCTGCTTCGCCGTCTTGACGATCGTGGAACGGTCGAAGGCGTAGTTCAGGGCCTGACGCACCCGGACGTCGCCGAGCGCCTTGACGATCTTTCCTTCGCGGTCCCAGATGTAGACGCCCTCGACGTCACCGGAGGTGTACTTGGTGACGTTCAGCCCGCTGCTCTTGGCCGGCGCGACGTTCTTGGCGCTGGCCAGCAGCGCGCCGTTGACCTGGCCCGAGCGCAGCGCGTTGAGCACGGCCGTCGGGTCGGTGAGCGGCTTGAGGACGATCTTGTCGAAGGGGAAGGCGGCCTTGTTCCAGTAGTCCTGGTTGCGCACGAAGGTGTACGTACTGCCGTCCGTGGTCGCGGACTTGTCGAGGGTGTACGGCCCCGAGCCCACCGGTGTGGTCTTGATCGTCCCCGCGGCGATGGCCTTGGGGCTGGCGATCATGCCGGCCACGTTGCCGAGGTTCGGGACGAGGGAGGGGTCTGGGGCGGAGAGCTTGATCGCGACCGTGGTGGCGTTGACGACGTCGACGCCGGCGATGCCCTTGAGCTGGCCCGCGGCCTCGCTGGTGCCCTTCTCGGTGTGCAGCAGGTTGGTCTTGACCGCCGTCGCGTCCAGAGCGGTGCCGTCGGTGAACTCGACCCCGGTGCGCAGGGTCAACGTCAGGACCGTACGGGCCGCGTTGTACGACCACTTGGTGGCCAGGTTGGGCTTGACGTCGGCTGTCGGGGACAGCCGGAGCAGCGAATCGTATACGGGCTGGTAGTACTGCGCGTTGTTGCCGAGACCGGCGTCGGCCAGATCCCACGGCTGGGCCGCGACCAGGGGGGCCAGGGTGAGGGTGCCGCCGGTGGCCGCCTTGCCCGAACCGGTACCCGATCCCGAGCCGCACGCGGCCGCGGACAACATCAGGACAGCCGATACGGCGGTCAGCGCGATTCTTCGCATGGGTGCTCCGCTGGTGAGTGGTTGACCGGACGGCATCGCGCGGCGAGCCGCCCTCAAGGGCCTCGGAGGGAGTGGGAAACCAGGTCCTGACGCGGCCTGGACCGTTCTTGGCGGTCAGCCGTTCCTGGCGGAAGGGGGCTATATGTCCACCGTTTTTCGGTGGGTCCGAAATCAGCCACTGATACGTACAAGTGAAACGTATGCGTAACGTAGCCCCGCGTCTGGTGGACCACAAGGGCCGTGCAACAGCTTTTCGGAAAGGGGGAATTCGGACGAACAGCGACGGACGGCGGAGCCATGGCGCACGGGGCGCCGGGGCGATGGCGCGCGGGGAGTCTGCGCCATGGCGCGCCGGGAGCCGGGCTCACCCCGGAATCGGGCGAAGACGCCCTGGTCGGACCGGCCAGGGTCAGGCGGACTCGCGCACGACCAGCGTCAGCGGGGTCACCTGGGGTGGCTGCGGCTGGGACTGGCCGGTCACGCCGCTGACGATCATGCGGGCGATGCGGCCCACGGCGACATCGAGGTTGTTGTCGATCGTCGTGAGCGGCGGTACCGCGAAGGGCGCCAGCTTGTCGTTGTCGACGCCGATCACGGCCAGGTCGCCGGGGGCGGCGAGGCCCACCCGGCGCATCCCGGCGAGGAGGGCGAAGGCCGTCTCGTCGTTGTAGGCACACACACCCGTGACGGCGGGCACGGAGGCGTGCCACTGCTCCGCCGCAGCGGCGGCCGCCGAGATGTCGAGGGGTACGTCCAGCACGACGGGCGGCTCAAGTCCGCGCTCCGCGCAGGCGGTTCGGGCGCCGTCGAGCCGCAGCTCCAGGAAGTCCCGGAGCCGGGGGTCCCCGGGAGCGGCGTAGCCGATGCGCGTGTGTCCCGTCGCCGCGAGCCGCTCGACCTGCATCGAGCCGATCAGGGTCTGGGGGACGGTCAGGACACCCGGGGCGACCGCGGGGCCCATCCCGGCGCTGACCACGTGGATGCCGGACGCCCGCATGCTGGCCACGTCGTCGGCGCCGACCTCGAAGGTCGTCATCACGGCCGCCGGCATGAGCTCACGCCACAGCGACTTGAGGGGGGCGTGCCGCTCGCGCCGGGTGACGAGGTTGAGGCCGTGCCGTTCCAGTTCGTCGCCGAGCAGTTCGACCAGGGCGGTCAGACTGCCGCCGACGGGAACGTCCGGGAGGAACAGCAGCACGAGATCGCTGCGCCCCAGGCGCAGGGCGCGTGCGGCGGCCGACGGTTCGTAGCCCAGCTTCGCCACCGCGTCGAGGACTTTGCGGCGGGTCTGGTCGGAGATCTTCTGGTGCGACACGTCGTTCAGCACATAACTGACCGTGGTCTGGGAGACCCCCGCCTCCTTGGCGACGTCGGTCGCCGTCACGCGGCCGGTCCTGCGCGCCATGGGAGTCTCCTGGGGAAGGTCTCGGGCAGTCCTGATCGCGGGGCGATTGCGGGGCGTCGACTGAGCTGCGAACTCTACTGAATCGTAACAGTGAGCATGCGGGATGTCCGATACTCCGGACACCCCGGACCGTGAAAATCCCGTGCGCGCCACCGTCCGGCCGACGTCCGCCTCACGTGTTGTCGATGCTCCAGGCCCACATCTTCCCCGTGGCGATGCGCTTGAGAAGCGTGTTGAAGTCGGCCTTGACGGCTGCCGGGGTCTTCTCCGGCGGGAACAGGGGCTTGATCGGCTGACGCTCCAGGGGCAGATCCTGGGAGAGGCGCGCCTTGTAGGCGTTGTAGACCGCCGCGATGTCCTTGCGGATCGACTCGCCCTCGCCGTTGCCCAGGATCGGCATGCCGCGCATACGGTTGTCGTTCGTCGCGGCGATCGACGCCACGTCCATGAGGAAGCAGTCGATCAGGTCGGTGACGTCCTGCTCCCGGGCACCGTCCTCCTTGTTGCGCACGTCCCGCAGCAGCAGGTCCGCCATCTCCAGGGTGACGTCGCGGTAGACGGTGTACCGCGGGCTCCCGGGGATGACGCCGAGCACATGATCGGCCTGCTGGGCGGTGTCGGAGTTCATCGACGCGAATCCGTCGGGAACGTCCTTCCCCTCAAGACCCGGCACCGGGTACGGCAATCCCCGGAAGTTCCCCTCCTCCTCGTGCATGTTGGGGGCGGCCTGCGCCATCGGATGCATTCCGAACTCATGGCACAGCATGCCCACGATGTAGCCGATGTCGTAGTTCTCGAGGTAGTAGGAGGCCAGCGTGACGAAGACGCCTTCGGCCCCCTTGTCGACCACGTTCGCCGGCGTCTCCGTCGTCCGCTTCTCCAGCGTGATCCGGCAACTCCGGTCGCCGAGAAAGGACTTGACCTTCGTGTTGGAGGCCAGGAGTTCCAGAATCCGCGTGGCCTTCCCCTGCGATTCCGGGTACTTGAGCGACACATTGGTGAACGAGATGTTCCCGTGCGACAGCTTGCTCCGCTGAACCACCGCCCGCTGCACGACGGGAGCGGGATCAGCAGCCCGCCCGGCCCAGGAGTGACCCCCTTCGCTGAGCATCTGCACGACCCCGGCATTGCCCGCCCTGCCCTGGAGCGACAACAACGCGTGCGAAGGCGTGGCGGTGTTGACGGTATTGACTGCGGGAGCGCTCACCGAGGTACGCCGGGCTCCGGCATCCTTCGGGCGGGCTTCGTCTCGGGCGTGCACGTGCTCACTTCCTGGCCTGACATCGCGATCATCGCTGTCTAACCGCAGGCCGGACGCCCCCACCAGGTCCTTCCGGGCAATGATCTCCGCCGAAGATCCACTCCAACTGCCCGTAAGGGCACGGAGGTTCAAGGGGGGTGAGCGTTCAAGGGGTGCGCCGCGCGAACCTGGCGCGGGCGTCGTCATGGGCGCCGCGCAACAGCTCCACGACCAACTCCCCAGTCTTCTCACCGGGATTGACGACGCAGATCCAGCCCAGTGCTCCGTACACCGGGTGCGGCAGCACGGTGTCGGTGACCGTGTGGTCGTAGGGCAGATCGAGACGGCGCGACTCCCCCGTGAGTTCACGGAACGCCGTACGACCGACGTGGATGTTCACGCGCCAACGCCCCGCAGGGTCAAGGTCGGACGCGACATCGTCGGGGTAGTTCTTGGTGACGACGGTGCCGTACGGCTGGACGTTCCGCGGCAGTTGACCGTCGGGGGCGTAGTAGAAGAAGGCGTCTCCCCAGGCGAGTTCGGGAAACGCGCTGCCCGGTTCCGGTACGAGTACGAGCGCGCCGGTGAAGTCTCGTACGGTCGCGATGATCTGTTCCATACTCATGGTTCAAGCATGACCTTCAAGTGCTTATGTGGGGTTGGGCGATGAGTGAGCCGGAGAGCGGTCCGCGACGGGCACCGCTCAGGACCGCCGATGTGGCGCGGGAGTCGGGGTACTCGGTGCAACAGGTGCGCGACCTGGAGCGGCTGGGCGTCATCCCTCCGGCGACCCGGTCGAGCAACGGCTACCGTTCCTACGCGCCGCTGCACGTCCACGCCCTTCGCGCCTATCGAGGCCTCGCAGGTGCGGTAGGACCCGTGGTGGCACGGCAGTTGCTCGCGGAGCTGCGCACGGGCACGATCACGGAAGCGGCCTCGGCGATCAACGAGGTCCATGTGCGGCTCGCGCGCGAACGCGAGGAGGCGCTGCGCGCCCGGCGGGCGTTGCGCGCGATCCAAGCCGAGGCGGACACACCGGAGTTCGAGCACGACGCCGAGCGGGACAGCGACGCGATGACGATCACCGAACTCTCCAGAGCCCTCGGCGTACGCCCTTCGACCCTGCGCTTCTGGGAACAGGAGGGACTCGTCACCCCCGAGCGGGTGACCTCCCTCCAGGCCCGGCGCTACGACGTCTCCGCCATCAGGACGGCCCGCGTCGTCACGGCGCTCCGCAGCACCGGTTACGGCATTCCGGCGGTGCGCGAGATCGTGGTGTCCCTGCATCGACTCGACGGCGCCGAGGAGGCCCAGCGCGTCCTGGGCGCACGTCTCGACCAGATCGCGCAACGGACCGTAGGGCTGCTCCGGGCGGGGACGGACCTGGCGGCCGTCGTCACCGATCCTCGCCGCGACCGAACCTGACGTGGGCGAAGAGTCCGAGGACGTTGCCGAAGACGAACGACTCGCCCTCGCCATAGCCCTCGAACTCCCCGACAAGCCCGGTGACCGTGGCCAGGCCGTCACCTCGGACCTTGTCGCCTGGCCTCGTCCGTGCGCACCGTCTCATCCCCCAGGATCCACCTGACAGCCCCGACCCAGGACATCTGTCACCGAATTCGCGTACCGGCACGGTCAGTTCACCGTCAAGTACCTTGACAGACGATTGGTCTAGTCCAAATATGGTCGCTGTTCGTCCCGGTCAGGGGCGGCTTCTCTCCTCTCAGCATGGGAGCGTCAATGAGACGACCTGGGCCTCTTCGCGCGTCGCTGTCCTGCGCGGCCGTAACCGCCTTGTCCGCGGGGCTTGTTGCCGCCGGCGGGGGTGCCGCGGACGCCTCGCACCGCGCCCGGCCCATGCCGGACCATGTGGCGGCGCCGTACTTCGAGGCGTGGACCGGTGAGAGTCCGGCGGCGCTCGCCGCCGCGTCCGGGAACAAGTACCTGACGATGGCCTTCCTGCAGACCGAGGCGGCCGGTTCGTGCACGGCGTACTGGAACGGTCTGCCCGCCCAGCCGATCGCCAAGTCGACCTTCGGCAAGGACATCGCCACGATCCAGGCGCGCGGCGGCAACGTCATCCCGTCCTTCGGCGGCTACAGCGCGGACACCACCAACACCGAACTGGCCGACAGCTGCACCGATGTCGACGCCATCGCCAAGGTCTACGAAAGCCTGGTCACGACCTACGGGGTGAGCCGCATCGACCTCGACATCGAGGCCGACTCCATCAACAACACGGCGGGTATCGACCGCCGCAACAAGGCGATCGCGAAGGTACAGCGCTGGGCCCAACGCACGGGCCGAAGCGTGGAGTTCTCCTACACGCTGCCGACGACCACCACCGGTCTCGCGCCCAACGGCGTCGCCCTGCTGCAGAACGCGGTCGACAACGGCGCGCGCGTGGACGTCGTCAACATCATGACGTTCGACTACTACGACGGCGCGACGCACGACATGGCGGAGGACACCAAGACCGCCGCGGCCGGCCTGCACTCCCAACTCGCCGCGCTCCACCCGAAGAAGAACCCGGCGAAGCTGTGGAAGACGATCGGCGTCACCGAGATGCCCGGCATCGACGACTTCGGTCCGGCGGAGACCTTCACCACGCAGAACGCGGTCACGGTGAGGAAGTGGGCCGCCGCCCGGGGCATCAACACGCTCTCGTTCTGGGCACTTCAGCGCGACAACGGGAATTGTGTGGGCACCGGGGGCGCCAACAACTGCTCCGGGATCGCCCAGGACACCTGGTACTTCAGCCACACCTTCGCGTCGTTCACGCGTGGCTTCGGCTACCACCACTAGCGGCTCGGCGGACTGCGTGTCGCCGCCTCCCCCGAGGCGGCGTCGCGTCAGTCCTGCATCATCTCGCGCACCAGCGGCGCCACCTTCGTGCCGTAGAGCTCGATGTTGGTCATGAGGGTGCCGTGGGGCATGCCGGTGATCCCGTACTTCAGGTTGAAGCGGGTCGCGTCGAGGGTCCTGAGGGTGTCCGCGATCTTGCGGGCCACGGTCTCGGGTGATCCGACGTGCAGGGCGCCGCCGGGGCCGACGTCCCGCATGAGGCTCTCGCGGGTCGGGGTGCGGAAGCCGCGCTCCCGCGCCACGCTCGCGATCAACTGCTGGAAGGCCGGCACGAATTCCTCCACCGCCTGTTCGTCGGTGGCGGCGACATGGCCGGGCGCGTGCACGCCGATGGGGCGTGCGGGGTGGCCGAACTCGGCCAGCGCCCGCCGGAACAGCTCGGAGAACGGGGCGAAGCGGGCCACGTCGCCGCCGATGATCGCCAGCATCAGGGAGAACCCGTACTGGGCGGTGCGGACGACCGACTGGGGGCTGCCGCCGACGCCGATCCAGGTCGGGATCGAGCCCGTCTCGCTGTGCGGGTACACGGAGACGCCGTCGAGGGCGGCTCGGGTGGTGCCGGACCAGGTGACGGGCTTCTCCTTGAGCAGTTCGGCGAAGAGGGCGACCTTCTCCTCGAAGAGCTCCTCGTAGTCGTTCAGGTCGTAGCCGAAGAGCGGGAAGGACTCGGTGCTCGATCCTCTGCCGAGGATGACCTCGGCGCGGCCGGCGGAGACGCCGTCGAGGGTGGCGTAGCGCTGGAAGACGCGGACGGGGTCGTCCGAACTGATCACGGTCACGGCCGAGTTGAGGCGGATGTGCTCGGTGCGTGCGGCGATGGCCGCGAGGACGATGTCGGCGGCGGACAGGGGCATCGACTCGGTGTGGTGCTCGCCGATGCCGAAGTGGTCGACGCCGACCTGGTCGGCGAGGACGCCTTCCTCGACGAGGCGGCGGATGGCCTGGCCGTGGGTCAGCGGCTTGCCCTCGGTGTCGTTCGTGACGTCACCGAAGGTGTCCAGGCCGAGCGTGATGTCGAAGGGGGTGGCCGGGGTGGTCATCTCATGCTCCTTGGGTCTGCTCGGTGGGTCAGGTGGCGATACGGCGCATCACGCCGAGGAGCCGGGTCAGGTCGGCGGCGTCGACATGGTCGAGGACATGGCGCCGGACGCTGGAGAGGTGGGCGGGCCAGGCCTCCTGGAGGCGGGCGAGGCCCTGGTCGGTGAGGACGGCGTTCCAGCCGCGCGCGTCCTCGGCGCACCGCTCCCGTCCGACCAGCCGCTGCGTCTCCAGACGGGTGACGATGCGGGTCATGCCGCTCAGCGAGAGGCTGCAGACGGACGCCAGCTCGCTCATGCGCATGCGCCGGTCCGTGGCCTCGGAGAGGTGCATGAGGGTCGTGTACTCGGACAGCGGCAGGCGCTGCTCGCGCATCATGTCGGCGTCGACGGCCCGAGGCAGCACGAGCATCACCCGCGCGAGTTCGCGCACCAGCTCTTCCTCGGGCGGGCTCATGGGGCGCAGTGGCTGCTCGGGCGTGGTCATGCCACCAGTTTACTTGATTGACGAAACAAGCAAATAGGCCGATCGGTACGGCCGCCTCGGGCCTCCCGTGCTCACCGGACGGACGGCTCGTCCCCCGTCGTGGACGCGTGGCCGTGATAGCGCAGCAGGAGCATCGCGGCGTCGTCGTGGAGCGGTCCGGCCGTGTGGCGGACCAGGTCCTCGCGCAGGGAGTCCAGCGCGCTCTGCGCGTCGGGCTCCTTCAGCAGGTGCGCCCGCGCGCCCAGCGGATAGAACGTGCCGTGGTCGTCGCGGGCCTCGGTGACGCCGTCGGTGTACAGCAGCAGTTGCTCGCCCGGCGCGAAGCGTACGGAGAACGGCTTGGGGCTCTCGCTGCCCTGGGCGCCGCCGAGGCCGAGCGGCGGGGCGTAGGAGGGCGGTACGGGGAAGTCTGCGGTGCCGTTGCGGCGGACGACCATCGGGGGCGGGTGGCCGTAGTTGAGGAAGAGCACCTCGTGGTCCGCGCCGATCTCGGCGAGGACGGCCGTCACGAACTTCTCGTCGGACAGCACCCGGGAGACGCTGCGCTCCAGGCGCTCGCCGAGTCCGACGAGGTCGGGTTCGTCGTGCGCGGCCTCGCGGAACGCGCCGAGCACCACCGCGGCCGTCTCCACGGCGGCCAGGCCCTTGCCCTGCACATCGCCGACGATGACCCGCACGCCGTGCGGGGAGGCCACCACCTCGTAGAGGTCACCGCCGATGCGGGCCTCCGCGACGGCCGAGGTGTACGACACCGCAGCCTGGAGGGGTCCGGCGGTCAGGGGCACGGGTCGTAGCAGAACGCGCTGCGCGACCTCCGCGATGGAGCGCACGCTGGCGAGTTCGGCCTCGCGGCGGCCGCGCATCACGGCGGCGGCGATGCCCGCGCCGGTCACGCCGACCACCGACACCATCGCCAGGAAGCCCCGGCGTTCCTGGAACAGGCCGTCGTAGAGCCCGAGTCCGACGCACAGGGCGAGGGCGGCCGCGCCGAACCAGGCGGTACGGCGCCAGCCGCCGACCAGTCCGGCGAAGGCCGGGCCGAGGGAGGCGAGCGGCAGGAAGCCGAGGCCGGGGCCGGTGAGGATGTCGCCGACCGCGACCACCGCCATGACCGCGGCGGGCAGCCAGGTCAGCACGGAGAGACTGCGCTGCGGCTTCGCTGCGGCCATGGTCCACTCCAAGGGCGTCGCGGCTTTCGGGAGCCGCCTTCCGCAGGGGCCCTCCCCCACCTTTGGACATCGCAAGGTTGCCAGGCAATCCCCTCGACGTGCCCGGCGCTTTACCCAATTGAGTCCGAGAACGGACATTTCCTGATCGGCGACAACCAACTGGCGCCGTCCGGTTGCCGATCACGGACTACGGGCAAGTGAAGTGTGTAGGACCGGCCGCGCAAGGTCTGCGGCGGCCCCGGTGCGGTGGCGCCGCGGGGATACCGGGTTGTCCTAGGAGGGGAAGTGATTCGCCATGCGTACGCATCGGCGTACCCATAGGCGTTCCGTACGCGTGGAGTACCTGCTGCCCGACGAGGCCGCGTCGGCCGGTCAGGCACGGAGGCTGACCTCGGAGTTTCTCGCGCGTTCCCGCCATCAGCTGGCGCGGGTGGACGCGGAGCAGATCGACGACGCGACGCTGATCGTGTCCGAACTCGTCGCCAACGCGACCGAGCACGGCCGCGGCGAGTGCCGGCTGCGCCTCCAACTGTCCGACGAACGGGTCACGGTAGAGGTCTACGACGACAATCCGAGCCCGCCCCGCGTACGGCCGATGACGGTCGAGGGCGAGAGCGGACGCGGCCTGGCCATGGTCCGCTGCCTGGCTCACCGCCTCGACGTCACCCCGCTCACCGGGGGCGGCAAGCGGGTGCGGGCGATCCTGGCCATCTGAGCCGGCCTCACGCGGAGCCGTTCAGCGGACGACCAGCGGTGGTACGACGGGCACCTCCGGGGCCGCTTCAATGTCGGCCTGCGTCATCCGGAACTCGACGGGGTACGCCTCGCGCCGGGTGCGGCGGTCGGGTTCGGTGGTACGCCACATGTAGAGGCAGCGGGCGCATTGGAGTACGTCCCATACACCGGGGACCGGCGAGGTGGTCACGGTGTCGACCGTGTCGTGGGCGCAGCGGGGGCAGATCATGACGGGTAGCTCCTGAGGTCGGTGCGCTGGGCGTTCAGCGGGCGGCGATGAGGGCGCGCAGCCGGTCGGCCCACTCGGGGGTCTCGGGCAGGTCCCGTACCGGGGTGTCGAAGTGGCCCCGGTTGTCCGGTGCGACCGGAGTCGTCGCGTCGATGATCATCTTGCTGGTGACTCCCGGGGTGTTGGCCGCCGGTGCCAGCGCCATGACCGACAGGTTGGGGACGATGATCACGTCGTCCTGGGGGTTCACCTTCGCGGACATCGCCCACATCACCTGGGGCAGGTCGAACGGGTCGACGTCCTCGTCCACGACGATGACCTGCGTGACGTAGCCGAGGCCGTGCGGGGTGGTCATCGCGCGCATTCCGACCGCCTTGGCGAAACCGCCGTAGCGCTTCTTCGTCGAGACGATCACCGCGAGGCCGTGGGTGTACATGGCGTTGACGGCCTGCACCTCGGGGAATTCGGCGCGGAGTTGCTTGAGGAGGGGGACGCAGGTGTTGGGGCCGACGAGGTAGTCGACCTCGGTCCACGGCATGCCGAGGTAGAGGGACTCGAAGATCGGGTTCGTGCGGTAGGAGATGCGGTCGATACGGATCGTCGGCATGCGTCGGCCGCCGGAGTAGTGGCCGGTGAACTCGCCGAAGGGGCCCTCGATTTGGCGCTTACGGCTCTCGACCACGCCTTCGATGACGACCTCGGAGCCCCAGGGGACGTCGAAGCCGGTGAGGGGCGCGGTGGCGATGGGGGCGGGGGCTCCGCGCAGGGCGCCGGCCATCTCGTACTCGGACTGGTCGTAGCCCATCGGCATACCGGCGACGATCGCGATGACCGGGTCGTTGCCGAGGGTGATCGCGATGGGCAGGTCCTCGCCCAACTCCTCGGCGGCGTGCAGGTGTTGGGCCACGTCGTGCATGGGGACCGGCTGGAAGGCGAGGCGGTCGCGGCCGATGACCTCGATGCGGTAGGTGCCGACGTTCTGCTTGCCGAAGTGGTCCGGGTCGCGCGGGTCACGGGAGACCACGGCGGCCTTGTCGAGGTAGAAGCCGCCGTCGCCGTCGTTGAGCCGGAACAGCGGGAGGACCTTGAACAGGTCGATGTCGGCGCCCTGTTGGGTGTTCTCCCGCCACGGCGCGTCCTCACGGCGCTCCGGTGCGACCGGGAAGGCGTCCCAGCGGCGGGCGAACTCCTCGACCTGCTCGCGCACGGAGGTGTCCGGGGGCAGTCCGAGGGCGAGGGCGTGGTTGCGCCAGGAGCCGTGGACGTTCATCGCGATCCGGGCGTCCGTGAAGCCCGTGACGTTGTCGAAGTAGAGGGCGGGGGCGCCTTCGCCGATACGTCCGGCCGCGTTGGCGGCGGCGGCCAGGTCCGGTTCGGGGAGGACCTGTTCGGTGATCCGCAGGAGCTGGTTCTCCTTGTCCAGAGTGTCCAGGAAGCTGCGGAGGTCGTCGTAGGGCATGGGGGCTCCGTACGTGAAAGGGCGTGTGGCGCAGGCGTGTTGGGCGCCTTGGATGTCTCGGGTGGTGTCTCAGGCGGCGGGGTGGATGCGCGCGCCGCGGGCGGGTCGCATGCCCTCCCAGCGCTTGGCGGCGGGGGCGGGCAGGTCGAGCTGGTCGAGGACGCGGGAGGTGATGTGGGTGACGATGTCGTCGACCGTGGCGGGGTGGTTGTAGAAGGCGGGCATCGGGGGCACGATCCTGACGCCCTTGCGCGCGAGGTCGAGCATGTTCTCCAGGTGGATCTCGCTCAGGGGTGTCTCGCGGGGGACGAGGACCAGCGGGCGGCGCTCCTTGAGGATCACGTCGGCGGCCCGTCCGATCAGTCCGTCGGCGTAACCGGTGCGGATGCCGGCCAGGGTCTTCATGGAGCAGGGCACGATCACCATGCCGTCGGTGCGGAACGACCCGGAGGCGATGGTGGCCCCCTGGTCCTCGGGGCTGTGGACCACGTCGGCCAGCTCGGCGACCTCGCGGGCGGTGCGTCCCGATTCCAGCTCGACGGTGGTCCGGGCCCAGCGGCTGAGGACGAGATGGGTCTCGACTTCGGGCAGCTCGGCCAGCTGCTCCAGCAGCCGGACACCGAGGACGGCTCCGGTCGCTCCGGTCATCCCCACGATCAGTCGCACGTCGCCAGCTCCTTGCCCAGTCCGGTCTCTGTGCTTTCGACCGTAGGAGCGGTTCGTTGCCCGACAGGGGTAGGCTCGGGACTCACCATGGGAAAAAACGGTCAGCATCGGCCCGAGATCACGGACGTGTCGTACCGTCCGTCACTCGGCGCGCCCATCGGTATGGACATCGTGGGATTCACCGACCTGCTGGCGCGCGGCGAGCGTCGAGGCATCGATCTGTCGGCACCGCAACGGCCGGACTTCCACCACCTGATCCATGTCACGGAGGGCACGCTGCGCCACCGGGTGGACTTCACGGACTGCGCGGTGGAGGAGGGCGGCTGGCTGTGGGTGAGCTCGGGGCAGGTGCACCAGTACGTCCCCGCCGACCTGACGACGACCCGGGGCACGATCGTCATCTGGCAGCCCGGCTTCGTCCCGGCCGATCCGCCCTTCGACCAGTCTCCCCTGCTCCCGACGGGCCCGCACGCGCGAGCGGCACGCCTGACACTCCGTCATCTCGCCCACGAGTACGCCGACTTGGCCTCGCTCCCGCTCGACGCCCACCTCCAGACGCTCCGGATGCTCCTGTCCGTCCTGCTGCTCCGCCTCTCCCACGTGCGTCCGGACCCGGTGTCGTCCGCCCCGGCCGACGACACGTTCCGCCGTTACAGCGCCGCCCTGGAACGCGACTTCCGCACCAGCCACCAAGTCGCCGACTACGCCGCCGCGTTGGGCTACAGCCCGCGCACCCTCACCCGGGCGACCCTCGCGGCGACCGACACGACCGCCAAGCAGTACCTCGACGCCCGCATCCTCCTGGAGGCCAAGCGCCTCCTCGTCCACACCGACGCGACGGCGGCGGACGTCTCCCGCACGCTCGGCTTCGGCGAGCCGACCGACTTCGCGAAGTTCTTCCGCACACGGGAGGGGCGTACACCGTTGGAGTTCCGGGCGGTGGCACGCGGGCAGAGATGAGTCACCCGAGCAACCGGAGGTGGGTATGCGGGAGTTCCAGCCGGGTGAGACCGCCGTACGGCGTGATGTGTTCCGGCGGAAGGTGTGGAGCGCCCATGCGTTGCGGGTCGTCGAGGACACCGCGGAGGCGCTGGTCCTGGGGTGCCGGCCGGGCGCCGAGTCGCTGGCCCCGACGACCTGGATCGAGTCGCTCCTCACCGGCGACGAGACGGCCCGCCTGCGCGCCCTGCCGAACCTGGCCGACGGCAACTGGCAGCTCGGTCGGTGGACTTGGCGGGACACCACCCATCTCCAATGGGTGCCGCCCGGCAGGTGGTTCAGCGTCAACGCGTTCTTCGACGCCGCGGGCGACGGTCGGCTCACGCGCTGGTACGTCAACTTCCAGCGTCCGATGCGCCGCACGCCCATCGGCTTCGACACCTTCGACCTGCTGCTGGACCTGGTGGTCGCGCCCGATCTGTCGCGGTGGGACTGGAAGGACGAGGACGAGTATGCCCACGGCCGCCGCTTGGGGGTGGTGAGCGAGGCCGATCACCGGGAGGTGGAGAGGGCTCGCGAGGAGGTGGCCGCGATGATCGAGGGGAGCGTCGGACCGTTCGCCGCGGAACGGGGGTTGGGGACATGGCGTTACGAACCTCACTGGCCGGATCCCCAACTGCCCACCGGCGCGCTGGACTTGGACTAGTCTGCCCCGCCCGGATCTCCTGACGGGCCGATACGCACCGGCAGTTCGCTCAAGCCCCGCAGCAGTGTGCTCGTCCGCCACGTCAGTGTCCCGGGGTCGGCGGCGAGGGCGAGGTCCGGGCAGTGGTGCAGGAGGAGGCGCACGGCGATGGTGGCCTCGGTGCGGGCCAGGGGAGCTCCCAGGCAGTGATGGAGGCCGTGCCCGAAGGCGAGGTGTCCGGGGCCTCGACGCCGTAGGTGGTAGCGGTCGGGTTCGGGGAAGTGGAGGGGGTCGCGGGAGGCCGCGGCCAGGGAGATCTGCACCGTGTCCCCGGCCGGGACGCGGGTACCGGCGAGGTCCAGGGACTCGGCCGCGAAACGGAACGCGGTGGCGTGGACCGGCGAGTAGTGGCGCAGCGCCTCCTCCACGGCTGCGCCGGCCAAGTTCGGTTCGGCACGCAGCAGTTCGAGCTGATCGGGGTGGGTGAGCAGGGCGTGGACGGTCGCGGAGATCAGATTGACGGTCGTCTCGTGCCCGGCGACGAGCAGAAGGAAGGCCATCCCGAGGAGTTCCTCGGAGGTGAGGGGCGACTCGGTGGCCGGTTCGCGCGCCGCGGCGACGAGATCACCGAGCAGGTCGGCCTCGCGTGTGCCGCGCTTCTGGTGGATCAACTCGGCCAGGTAACCGCCCAGGGCGGCGGCGGCCGAGGCACCCGACTCGGGCGAGGCGGGCATGACGAGCTCGTTCGACCAGGCGTGGAACACCGTACGGTCGGCGGCGGGCACCCCGAACAGATCGCAGATCACCGTGACGGGCAGCGGCAGGGCGTACCGGCCCACCAGGTCCACCCTCCCCCGAACCGGCAGCTCGGCGAGCAGATCGGCGCCGATCTCCACGATCCGCGGCCTGAGGGCGGCGATCCGCGCGGGCGTGAAGTGACCCGCGACCAGCCGCCGTAGACGCGTGTGGTCCGGCGGATCGGTCTGCAGCATGTTGCGCCCGAGCGCGTGGCCGCCGTCGTCCTGCCAGGTCGAGGAGTGCCGGATGTCGTTGCACAGCCGCGGGTCGGCCAGCGCGGCCCGGGCCGCGTCCCGAGTGACGACCAGCCAGGTCTCACCACTGCCCGGTACCAGGACCCGGTGCACGGGCCCGCGCTCACGCAGGGCCGCGTAGACGAGATGGGGATCGGCGGTCAGATCGAGGCCGTCGGGGGTCAGGTCCTGGAGGGTGGGTGCCGGCACGGCACTCCTTTCGATGGTCACCGGGAATGTGCGGGCGTGGTCGGTCGGTACGGCAGGTGGCACGGGCGGCATGACGACCGGCCCGCCGGAATCCGGGGCCTTGATGTCACGCCCCGCCGCGCCACACGGCGTGCACCGCGTGCGCGAGGGCGGCCGCCCGGGCGTGGCCGGCTCGGACGGCGGAGGGGCGGAGGGGCGGAGGACAAGGTGCGGCCCACCGCGTCTCGAGCCGCGCGATCGGGGGTCCGGCACGGCACTCCTTTCGTTGGCCACGGGGCACTCGGGGTCGGGCGGTCATGCGCCGCCGCGCCACACGGGAAGCACCGCGTGCGCGAGAGCCATCGCCTGGGCACAGTCGGCTCGGGCGGCCACCGGGCGGCGGGCGTCGGCGGTCAAAACGCGGTCCGCATACCCGGCCGCGCGATCGGAGGTCCGGCACCGCGCTCCTTTCCCTCGATACGGGCCGCTCAGGGCCTGGCGGTCATACAGCGCCGCGCCACACGGCATGCACCGCGTGCGCACGTGCCATCGCCTGGGCATGGCCGGCCCGGGCGGCCGCCGGACGGCGGGCGTCGGCGGTCAGGTCTCGGCCCATCGCGTGGCGGGCCGCGGGGTCGGGGGTCAGGAGGGTGATCTCGGCTCCCTGGGCGGCGAGTTGAGCCGCCTGGACCTGGGCGCTGGGGTGCGGGCCGACCGCACGCGGGATCGGTGCGACGGCCAGGATGTGGTGATGGCCGGCGGCCAGGTGAAGGTTGGCGGTGGAGCGGCTGCCGCCGTCGATCCAGCGGCGGCCCGCGGCTGTGACGGGCGGCGAGACGAGGGGGACGGCGCAGCTCGCGGCGACCGCTTCGAGGAGGGGGACTCTCGAGTCGGCGTCGAACGTCTCCAGGGTTCCGGTCGTGGCGTCGACGGCCGCGATGCGCAGGGCACGGTCGGGCCAGTCCCGTGCGCCGCGGAGCAACTCACCGACCGCGTCGAGGAGTTCGGACTCGGGTCCGGTGCGGGCGGCGAGGGCGGCACGGCCCAGCCGTTGTACGGAGCGCTGCGGATCGCGGGATCCCAGCGCCGCCCACAGGAAGCGCAGCGTCTGGGCCGTGGTGACCCGCAGCTCCACCTTGTCGGCGCGGGTCACCTGACGTTCGTACGACTCCCCCGGTGCCTCCCCGGCCGCGAGCCGGGCACCGAAGATCGCGCCCACGGAGGTACCGATGATCACGTCCGCCCGGTCGAGGGCGACGCCGGCCTCCGCGAGACCCGCGAGCACGCCCGTCATCCACGCCCCGCCGACGGGCCCACCACCACCCAGGACCAGTGCCGTGCCGTGCATGACGCCACCCCCTCACCGTCAAAGTGGGGACTACTCCCCACTTGATGGATCGACGATAGCATCGCTACCGGGGAGCACTCCCCACCAGCTCGGAGGACGATGATGACGGGCCCGAACGACGCGACGGCACCTGGCCGACGGCGCGATGCGCGGCGCAACCGGGAACTGCTGATCGAGGCCGCCCACGCCGTCTTCACCGAGCAGGGGCTGCACGCGCCGATCGACGTGATCGCCCGCCGCGCGGGCATCGGCAACGCCACGCTGTACCGGCACTTCCCCACCCGCGCCGCGTTGGTGGACGCGGTCTTCCGCGACCTGCTCACCGGCACGATGACCGTGGGCGAGCAGGCGCGCGCCGCCGACGACGCCTGGGCGGGCCTGACCGGTTATCTGGAGACCGTCTTCACCGGCCTGGCCGCCGACCGCGGCACCAACGACCTGATGACCACCCACCTCGACGGCGTCGAATCGCTCCAGGCCGTGCACGCCCACAACCGCCACACCGTGGAACTGCTGCTGAGCCGGGGCCGCGATCAGGGGACGGTCCGTGCGGACGTCACCCCGGAGGACGTTCTGTTCTCGCTCGCCGCCCTGGGCCGCACCGTCCCCTCCCTCACGGCGGCCGCCGGCCCCGACGCCTGGCGCCGCCCGCTCGCTCTCCTCCTCGACGGCCTTCGTGCCGCCCCCGCCGCGACCCCGCTCCCCTCCCCCTCCCTCACCGCAGCACAGCTCAACGACGCGCTGCAGGGCCTCGGTCCGCGCAACTGAGCTGATTGCGGCGCGAGTTCAGCGGCGCAGAGCGGTCTACGGCCGTGTGTCGACCGCACTTGGCCCCGATCCCCGTCCAGGATCGGCACCCCACGCCCCGAAGAGCCGCTGCCCACCCGGGCGTTGACGGCCGGACAGCACGCTGCCCGGCACAGACGACCGATCCCTCGGTCCTCCGGCGCCGGGCAGCACACCCCCGTACGTTCAGCCCACCGAGGTCAGGACTCGACCCCCGCGTCCTCCAGCGCGCCGACCGGCTCGGCCTTCTCCTCGGCCGGCGCGGCTGCCCGTACCGCCGGGATCGCCGCCGCGACGAGGGCCGCCAGGAGCGCGACACTGCCGCCGATGACGAGGCCCGTGCGGAAGCCGCCCTCGGAGGTGAAGGTGTAGCCGCCTGCCGTGGTGGTCATCTGGGCGAGGACCACGCCGATCACCGCGGCGCCGATCGAGGTGCCGAGGGAGCGCATCAGGGTGTTGAAGCCGTTCGCCGCGGCGGTCTCGGAGAGGGGGACCGAGCTCATGATGAGGGCGGGCATCGCGCCGTAGGCGAGGCCGACGCCGCTGTTGATGACGATGCAGACGACCATGAGGCCCCAGGCGGAGCTCATCAGGCCCATCGACAGGGCGTAGCCGGCGGTGATGACCAGGACGCCGCTGATCAGGGTGAACTTCGGGCCGCGGGCGTTGGTGAGCTTTCCGCCGAGCGGGGAGACGATCATCATCATGATGCCGCCGGGTGCCATCCACAGGCCGGACGCGAGCATCGACTGCCCCAGACCGTAGCCGGTGGCCTCGGGGAACTGGAGCAGCTGCGGGACGACCAGCATGCTCGAGTACATGCCGACGCCGACGAAGACCGAGGCGATGTTGGTGATCAGGACCCGGGGGCGGGCCGTCGTCCGCAGGTCGATCAGCGGGTCACTGGTGCGCAGCTCCCAGACGCCCCAGGCCAGGAAGGCCACGATCGCGACGGTGAACAGGCCCAGCACGGTGGCCGAACCCCAGCCCCAGTCGGCCCCCTTGGAGATGCCGAGGAGCAGGCAGACGAGGCCGACGGCGAGGCCGAGGGCGCCGGGGGCGTCGAAGCGCTGGCCCTTGGCGGCGGCCGGTACGTCCGGGATCAGGAACCAGATCAGCGTGGCGACGACCGCGGCGAGGGCGGCCGAACCCCAGAACAGGGCACGCCAGTTGGCGTACTGGGCGACGGCCGCGGCGATCGGCAGGCCGAGGCCGCCGCCGATGCCCATGGAGGCGCTGACGAGAGCGATGGAGGGGCTCAGCCGCTCCTGCGGTACGACGTCCCGCAGCAGGGCGATGCCCAGCGGGACCATGCCCATGCCCATGCCCTGCAGACCGCGTCCGACGATCATCGGGACGACGGAGGAGGAGAGGGCGCAGACCACCGAGCCCACCATCAGCGGGACGGAGCAGGCGAGCAGCATGCGGCGCTTGCCCAGCAGGTCGCCGAGGCGGCCGACGACCGGCACGCAGACCGCGGCCACCAGCAGCGTGGCGGTGATCACCCACGCGGCGTTCGAGGACGAGGTGTGCAGCATCTCCGGCAGGTCGGCGATGAGCGGGGTGACCAGCGTCTGCATGATCGCCGCGGTGGTGCCGGCGAAGGCCAGCGTGGCGATCACGCCGCCTGCGCGGGCTGAAGGCTGGGGGGCGTCCATGACGGGACTCCTCGGCATGTCTGTTCAGTCGGGACGTGAAGGAATATGCATCGTACACATCGTATGTATCGGCCATGTGATGGGGATGATGCATACCGTCGTGCGAGGATGGGCCGGGCCGCTCCGGAGCGCAGGACACGGCGGCGGCATCGGCAGGAAGCAGGAGGCAGCGGACCGATGGACAGGCGCACGCGCGAGGTCGAGTACGAGCAGATGCTTCTCAGCCGGCACGGGCTGCTCGCGCAGAAGGGCGGACGCCGCAAGGACGGCGTGCTGGAGCGCAGCGCCTACATCCTGCTGAGCCGGATCCGCGTCCAAGGGCCCATGTCCATCGGCGAGTTGAGCGACGCGTTCGGTCTCGACACGTCCACCCTCAACCGGCAGACGGCGGCCGCCATGCGCTCCGGGCTGGTGGAGCGCATCCCCGATCCGCAGGGCGGCATGGCCCGCAAGTTCCGCATCACGGACCAGGGCGCACGGATGCTCGACGAGGAACGCGAGGGTCTCGTCCAGTCCCTGGACCAGATCATGGACGACTGGTCGGACGAGGACATCGACGCCTTCGCGGCTTTCCTACGACGCTTCAACACCGACATCGAACGGATCGGCGGGCGCCCCTGGCCACGGCCGTGAGCCCCGCCCCGTGACAACTCACGGGGCGGGGCGGTCAGTTCACACCGGGCGTGGCTGCGTCAGGAGGAGCGACGGGCGCGGCCGGCCGCGTAGACCCCGCCGGCGCCCAGGGCGATCACCAGGGCGGCACCGCCCGCTATGAGACCGACCGGCGCGTTCGAACCGGTCTCCGCCAGCGGCTGGTTGCCACCGTTCGGCGTCGCCTTCGGAGAGGGCGAGGGCGACGACTTCAGCGGCGGGACGTGCGCGGAGGTGGGAGGCGTCGTCGACGGCTTGGGGCTGGCCGGCGGGGTCGACTCCTCGGCGGGAGGCGTGCTGTCGGCCGGGGTCGACGGCGTCACGGGCGGCGCCGAGGCGGGCTGCGTCGGCGTCGGGGTGGGCGAGTCCGGGGTGCTGGGGGTGCACTCCTTGTCGCCGCCGTTCCAGGCCGCGATGAGGTGGTACGGCGTCATGATGTTGTCGGGCTCGTACGGCAGGGGGCCGTGGCCCTCACCCGTACCGCCGTCGTAGGTGACGTCGTCGCCGTACAGGTCGATCTGGCCGTAGCAGTCGGGGGACTTGACCTTCAGCTGCTGATAGGTCTGCTGGGCGTCGCTCGCGCCGGCGACGTCCTTGGAGGTCAGGTAGACCGTGGCCTTGTCGACCATGGCCTGGTGGCCGGAGTTGTACCAGTTGGGGCCCTCGGTGGTGTACTCGGCGAGGGAGACGGGGTACTTGCAGCTGTCCCCGACGCTCTGGTCGGGAGCCAGCCGGACCTGGACCGTGCCGGGGATGGTGTCCCACTGGAGGAAACCGCCCTGCGAGGTCCAGTCCGCGCCGACAACGTTTCCATCGGCACCGACGATGCGGTACTGCACCGTGGCGGACTGGCAACCGGCGGAATCGGCGGCGCTCGCCGGACCGGCCACGAGCACGGGCGCGGCGGCCGCGACGAACGCGGTGGCGGCGAGGGCGGACAGTGATCTGAGGTGTTGCGAACGTGACAAAGTGAGCCTCGACGATGGGTGAAAGGTGTGGGAGGTGGCAGAACGCGAACGGCGGGCGCACGAAAGGAAACGATCGATGGCGTGCGCTACCGGACCGCTCGCGGTGCTTCGCTCAGCTTAGGCACAGCGAAGCAAGCTGAATTCTTGTCACCTTTCACAACTCCCGTCAATCCTTCACCAGTTGGCCACAGGTCAAGATCAGGGCATCACCGCGAGTAGATGCCGGCGCAGGCCGTCCAACTCGACGTAGAGGCCGGGGTCGATCAGTTCGTCGCCGTCCCGGTCGTAGGTCGAGTCGGAGAGCAGTTCGGTGAGTTGGCGGGGGCCGCCGCGCAGGTCGGTCCACGGGAGGCGGACCCGGCCCTGGGCGGGCTGTTCGGAGAGGTTGACGACGACGAGGTGGCGGCTGGATTCCGTCGTCCAGGACCAGGCGATCAGGTTCTCGTGGGTGGGGTTGTCCGGCCAGCCGGTGCAGTCGAGCAGCTGCCACTCCCCTCCCGTACGCATGCCGGACGCGCCGACAACTGCGAGCAACTGGTGGTGGAACGCGAGGAGTTCCTTGTCGACGGGCTCCTCAGGCCGACGGGCGAGGAAGACCGGTGGGCGTACCCGTCGCCCCTCGAACTGCCCCTCGTGCCAGAGCGTCGCGCCCGGCAGGGTGGCGATGGTGACGGCCGCAGCCCGTTCCCGCTCGGGTGACAGGGTGGCGGCGGCCCGGGGTTCGTCGTGGTTCTCCAGGAAGCGGACCAGGCCGCGCTGGTAGCGGACGTCCGCCTGCAGATGACCGCGCACCGATTCCGCACCCTCGTGCAGCAGCCGGTCGTAGAGCCGTTTGTCGTAGCAGTGGTCGAACCCCTGTTGCTGCAGCGCCCATTCGAGGTCCCAGTACGCCTCGGCGACGAAGAGGAAGTCGGGGTGGCGCTCGCGCACCTTGGGGATCGTGTACGGCCAGAAGTCCTCGGCCGGTGCCGTGCCCGCCCGTTCGCCCCAGGTCTTCGCGAAGACGTCGGTCATCAGCAGCATGGCCATGTCGCAACGAACGCCGTCGGCCTGGTCGGCGATCGAGGCCAGGGTGTCGACGGCGGCCGTGCGCAACTCCTCGCTGAACGCGTTGAGTTGGACGACGTCCGGCCACGGCGCGAAGTACGGGTCGCGGCCTCGGGCGAACACCTTGCCACCGGCTTCGAGGAAGGCGGCGGGGTCGCGGGCCAGGTCGTCCTGGGTGCCCTGGACGAGGCAGCCGGGGCGTTCCGTCAGCCAGGGGTGGTCGGGGGCAACGTGATTGGGGACGTAGTCGAGGATCAACCGGACGCCGCGGGCGGCCAGTTGGGCGCGGGCCTCCGCCAGCCCCTCCGGGCCGCCGAGGGACGCGTCGACGACGTAGTTGCGGACGCAGTACGGCGATCCGGCGACGTCCTCCGGGCGGAGGTCGGGCAGCGCGGCCCGGAACGACGCCTGGAGCGAGGCGTCGCGCAGCGCGAT
Source organism: Streptomyces sp. NBC_00986 (assembly GCF_045162565.1). NCBI lineage: Bacteria > Bacillati > Actinomycetota > Actinomycetes > Kitasatosporales > Streptomycetaceae > Streptomyces > Streptomyces sp. NBC_00986. Next base: position 11,082,557 of record NZ_CP108733.1, on the reverse strand, counting down.
CTCCAGTCCGGCCGGGCTGCGTTCCCACACGCCCATCAGCCAGACGGCGTCGACGCCGGGGAGCGCGACCTCGTCCCAGGCCGACGCGGGCACCTCGCCGAGGGTGACGGTACGGCCGTAGCGGGTGCTCAACTCCCCCAGCCAGATCAGGGTGTTGATCTCGTAGATCACCGGGTGCTCGGGCCAGGCGGTCATGACAGGGGCTCCTCTCGGTCGCCGGTCGGGCGCAGGCTCTCGCGGCCCCGGGTCGACCACTCCTGGTCGCCCAGGGTGCGGAAGAGGGTGGCGGTGACCGCGGACAGGCCGGTCCAGCCGGTCTGGTGGGAGGCGCCGAGGCCGGCGCCGTTGTCACCGTGGAAGTACTCGTAGAAGAGGATCAGGTCCTTCCAGTGCGGGTCCTTGGCGAACTTGGCCTGGGCGCCGTGCACCGGGCGGTGTCCGTCGGCGTCGCTGAGGAAGGTGGCGGTGAGCCGGTCGGAGATCTCGCGGGCGACCTCGTAGAGCGTGAGCCGCCGGCCCGATCCGGTGGGGCACTCGACGGTGAACTCGGCGCCGTGGAAGGCGTGCAGGTTGAGCAGGGCGCGGATCAGCAGCAGATTGACCGGGAACCACACGGGGCCGCGCCAGTTGGAGTTGCCGCCGAACATCCCGGAGTCGGACTCGGCGGGCAGATAGCCGACGCCGTACGTCTCCCCGTGCACCTCGAAGGTGTACGGGTGCTCGGCGTGGTACCGGGACAGGGAGCGGATACCGTGCGGGCCGAGGAACTCGCCCTCGTCCAGCATCCGGGACAGGATGCGCCGCAGCCGGTCCTCGCCGAACAGGGCGAACAGATAGCGGCCGTCGGCGTTCGGGCCGAGCGCCTCGTGCGAGGAGATGGTGGCCTCCACGGCCGGATGGCGTTCGAGGAACTCCCGTGCTCCGGCGACCAGTTCGGGGAACCGACGGTCCGCCCAGCCGCCGACCAGGCTGGTCGCCGCGAGCGGGATCAGTCCGACGAGGGAACGCACCTTGAGCCGGGTCGCCGTGCCGTCGGGCAGCCGCAGCACGTCGTAGAAGAAGCCGTCCTCCTCGTCCCACAGGCTCGCGTTGTCGGCGCCGATGCGGTTCATGGCGACGGCGATCCACGCGAAGTGCTCGAACAGGGACTGTGCCTGCTCGATGTAGACGGGGTTGTCGACGGCCAGCTCTATGGCGATCTCCAGGAGGTTCTGGCAGTACAGCGCCATCCACGCGGTGCCGTCCGCCTGGTCGAGGTGGCCGCCGGTGGGGAGCGGGGCGCTGCGGTCGAAGACGCCGATGTTGTCGAGGCCGAGGAAGCCGCCCTGAAAAACGTTGTTGCCGTCGGTGTCCTTGCGGTTGAGCCACCAGCTGAAGTTCTTCATCAGCTTCTGGAAGGCGTTCTCCAGAAAGGCGCGGTCGGCCTTGCCGGTGCGGTGCTTCTCCAACTCGTAGAGGAACAGGGTGGCCCAGGCGTGCACGGGCGGGTTGACGTCCCCGAAGTTCCATTCGTACGCCGGGATCTGGCCGTTGGGATGGAGGTAGAGGCGGCGCAGCAGCAGGTCCAACTGGCCCTTGGCGAAGGTGAGATCGACCATCGACAGGGCGACGGTGTGGAAGGCGAGGTCCCAGGCCGCGAACCACGGGTACTCCCAGGTGTCCGGCATCGACATGATCTCGTCGTTGACCATGTGGTACCAGTTGCTGTTCCGCACCCGGGGGTCGGAGGCGAGCGGGTCGACGCCGTGCTCGGACAGCCAGCGTTCGACGTCGAGGTAGTAGTACTGCTTGCTCCAGAGCATCCCGGCCAACGCCTGCCGCACCAGGCGCCGTTCGTCGGCCGAGGTGTCGGGGGTGGTGATGCCGTCGTAGAACTCGTCCGCCTCGGCTCGCCGTTGGGTCATGACCGTGTCGAAGTCGCCGCTCCAGTCGGGCAGTTCGGCGGCGGTCAGGCGCAGGCGGACGGTGGCGCTCCGGCCGGCCGGGATGGTCAGCACGTGGTGGACTGCGGCCTTGGTGCCGGTCCGGTCGGGGTTGACGGCTCCGGTCTCGCCTCCGACGACGTAGCGGTCGATGCCGTCCTTGACGTACGGGGAGGAGTTCGAACTGCCGAAGATCTTCTCGTTGTTGGTGTCGTTCTCGGTGAACAGGGTCTCCGCGCCCGCGTCGCAGTACAGCCGGCGCGGGCCCAGCTCCTCGTGGTCCGCGCGGAGTTGGCCTCCGGGTTCCTGCTGGATGGACGGTACGGCAGTGCCGCCGGCCCAGGACCAGGTGTGCCGGAACCACAGGGTCGGCAGCAGGTGCAGGGGTGCCTCGTCGGGGCCGCGGTTGTGCGCGGTGATCTCGATCAGCAGGTCGTCGGGGCCGGCCTTGGCGTACTCGACGAACACGTCGAAGTAGCGGTCCTCGTCGAAGATGCCGGTGTCGAGGAGTTCGTACTCGAAGTCACCGCGCCCACGGGCCTGGTTGGTGGCCTTGAGGTCCTCGTACGGGAACTCCGACTGCGGGTATTTGTACAGGTACTTCATGTACGAGTGCGTGGGCGTGCTGTCGAGGTAGAAGTAGTACTCCTTGACGTCCTCGCCGTGGTTTCCCTCGGAGTTGGTGAGGCCGAACATCCGCTCCTTGAGGATCGGGTCGCGGCCGTTCCACAGCGCGAGCGCGAAGCACAGCCGCTGCTTGTCGTCGCTGACGCCCGCGATGCCGTCCTCGCCCCAGCGGTAGGCGCGGGAGCGTGCCTGATCGTGGGTGAAGTACGACCAGGCGTCACCGCTGTGGCTGTAGTCCTCCCGTACGGTCCCCCACTGGCGCTCGCTCAGATAGGGACCCCAACGGCGCCAGGGCACCCCGGAATCGTCGGCCTCGGCCAGCCGTCGCCGCTCGGCGTCCGGCGTGTCACCGCTCGTCCCCATCGTGTGTCCTCCTCGTGGCCCGGCACCTTCCCCAAGACTCCGGTGTCTTGCGCGCGACGGCAACGGATACCGGGCCGATCATGCGGATGGTCCCCTCTCGTTCATCTCCGGGTCCGGGCGGAGTGCGCGAGGACCGCGGTGATCGCCAGCAGCAACGCCACTGCCGCCGCGACCGGCGCCACCAGGAACGCGCCCGCGCTGCCGTGCCTGTCGGCGAGGTACCCGGCGAGTGCCTGCCCGGTCGCGGTGCCGAGGGGGCCGCCCGCGCACAGGATCGTCAGGGCGACGGTCGCCCGGTCGGCGGGCGCGAGGCGTTCGGTGAGGGCGTAGAGGCTGATCAGGTACGGCGCCACGGTCACTCCGGCGACGGCCATGGCGGCGGGGAGTACGTGCCCCCGCTCCCCGGCGACCAGGGTCAGCGTGCCCAGCAGCAGTGTCGCCGCGAAGGTCACGTACCGGCGGCGGAGGCCGAAATGCGCGGGGAGCCAGGCGCAGGCGGCGCCTGCCATCGCGCTGCCGATGCCGAAGACGGCGTAGAGGAGTCCGGCGCTGCCCGGGTGACCGCTCTCGTTCGAGTAGGCGGTGACACCGGTCTGTACGGCGCCGAATACCGTGCCCACCGCGGCCATGGCGAGGAACATCGCGGCAAGTGGCAGTCGGGGCAAGGGAGTTCGCGCAGTGCGCGTGCCCTTGCGGTCTTCGGTGCTTCCCTGGGTCAGGGACAGGGCGAAGGGCAGGGTGGCCAGGAGGAGCAGGGCGATGGCGGCCAGGGTCGGGGCGGTCGGGCCGAGGGCGGTGAGGAGTCCGACGAGCGCGGGACCGGCGACGAAGCTGATCTCGTCGGCGGTCGCCTCGTACGAGAAGGCGGTCGGCATGAGGTCGGGCCGGGCGCGGGCGTGCAGCAGGCGGGACCAGTGGACCCGGATCAGGGGGCCGACCGGGGGTTGGGTGAGTCCGGACAGGGCGGCGGCCGTCAGCATGCTCGCGCGGCCGGTGTGGCTCGCCGCGACGAGGGCGGTCAGGGCGGCGGCGTTGGCGAGTGCGGTGACCGTCCCGACGAGGCGGTGGCCGTGGCGGTCGGCCAGTGCCCCTGCGAAGGGGGCGCCGAGCGCGTTGGCGATGCCCTGGGCCGCCGCGGCGAGCCCGGCGAAGGCGTAACTGTCGGAGGCGGCCCGGACGAGGACGAGCGTCGCGAGCGACGAGGTCGCGTAAGGAAGACGGGCGAGAAAGCCCAGCGGGAAGAAGGCCGCGCCGGGCACACGCAGCAGGGATAGGTACGCCATCGGCGTCTCCCGTGAACACGTCGAAGAGACGCGCCACCCCAGCCACCAACGCGTGGACAATCCCTGTTCTGCCGCGCAGCCTAGCGAGCGAACGGGCCTGTCACCAGAGCGTTTCAGTCCCTTCCGTGATCACCGAAGGCGGTAACAGACAGGAAGCGGACGGGGAGTTCGACCAGTTCCTGGGGGCCGTGCGCGCCCTCGCCGTCGAGTTGGAGGGCGTCGCCGGGGCGCATCGTGTAGGCCGCCTCCCCATGGCCGTAGACCATGACACCTTCGAGCATGAACAGCAGCTCGGTGCCGGGGTGTTGGAAGAGGGGGAAGACCTCGCTGGACTCGGTGAGGGTGACGAGGACGGCTTCCATGCGCTTGTGGGGGCCGCGCAGGGCGCCGAGGAGTTCGTAGAGGTGGCCGACCCGGCTGCCGCGGCGGATGATCTGGGCGCCGTGACCGGCGGGGACGTAGACGGCCTCGCGTTCGGTGTCGACGCCTCGGAAGAGGGCGGTGACCGGGACGTTCAGGCCGGTGGCGAGGCGGCCGAGAGTAGTGAGGCTGCACGACGTGTTCGCGTTCTCGATCTTGGAGAGCATCGCTTTCGAGATGCCGACCTTGGCCGCCATCTCGGCCACCGACAGACCGGCGGCGACCCGGTAGCGGCGTACCTGGCGGGCGATCGCGGTCTCCAAGTCCACTGGCCCGTCGGCCTGTTCGGGGGTGATCTCCCGGTCGGGCAGCGCGGCTGTCCGGTCGTCGTGGTCGGTGCCCATGGCGGTCATTCTGCCTGATGGGCGGCGGTCAACCGGGACTTGCGGAGCGCGAACCGTGGATGCGGCTCGGCGCGGCCCAGGGCGAGGTCCGCGGCCATCGCGCCGATGAGCGGCGTGAACTTGGCGCCGTGGCCCGAGCACGGCGAGACGACGACGAAGGGACCGGTCCGGTCGAGCACGAAGTCCTCGTCGGGGGTGGTGGTGTAGAGGCAGCTCGCCTCGGCGACGGGTGTGGGGTCGAGGCCCGGCAAAGTGCGTTCCACCCATGCGGTGACCTTGTCGCGCGAGGCGGGGTCGACGATGCCGGTGCGGGTGTCCGCGGTGGTGGGTGTGCCCTCGTCGTGCTGGGCGACCTTGAACGCCGGGAGCGGTCCGCCGTCGCTGCCGGACGGGAGGCCGTAGAGGTTCAGTTCGTCCTTGTGGACGAAGACGGGCCAGTTCGCCGACGGGTCGCGGCGACGGAAGTGGAAGACCTGCTGCTGGGTCACTCGGAGGGGCGGCAGGGGTTCCACTATGCCTAGTGGGGCGGCGAGTTGGGGCAGCCAGGCGCCGGACGCGATGACGACCGTGTCGGCGACGACAGTGGGGCCTTCCGAACTCAGGGCAACGCGGCCGTCGTTGCGGATCTCCGCGCCGGTGACGCGGACGCCGGTGAGGACACGGGCGCCCAGCTCGGCGGCCCGCCGTACCGCGGCGGCCACCGTCGCGTCGGCGTCGACCGTGCCCGCGTCCGGGTGATGGAGCACAGGACCGTCGAAACGGAACTGCGGCCAACGGTCCGTTGCTTCGGCCGCGGTGAGCAGTTCGTGCGGTACGGCGGCTGCGGCGAGGACATCTGCGATGCCCTCCGGGTCACGGCCCGCGCCGAAGTCCAACCCCTCGGTGCGGCGAAGGAGTTGGGTGCCGGCGTCGCGCTCCAACTCCTGCCAGAGTTCGCGGGCCTCGCCGGTCAGGCGGACGTAGAAGGGGTCGGCGTACGCACGGCGGTAGATGCGTGAACTCCCATGGGAGCTGCCGGACTTGTGGCCGATCTCGTACGCCTCGACGACGGTGACCTCGTGGCCCTGGCGGGCTAGTTGCCAGGCCGTGGCCGCGCCCATCAGGCCTGCTCCTACGACGGCGATCACAGGGCGGCTCCGCCGGTGCCGGGAATCCAGTCGGTGCCGGCGAGGGGGACGCGGGCCATGGCGGCCGACTCGATGGTGAGGGCGACCAGGTCCTCGGGTTCCAGGTGGTGGAGGTGGGCCTTGCCGCAGGCGCGGGCGAGGGTCTGGGCCTCCATGGTGAGGACGCGGAGGTAGTTGGCGAGTCGGCGTCCCCCTTCGACCGGGTCGAGACGGGCGGCGAGTTCCTCGTCCTGGGTGGAGATGCCGGCCGGGTCGCGGCCGTCCTGGAAATCGTCGAAGTAGCCTGCGGCCGAGCCGAGTTGACGGTACTCGGCGTCGTGGTGCGGGTGGTTGTCGCCGAGGGCGATGAGGGCTGCGGTGCCGATGGCGACCGCGTCCGCGCCGAGCGCGATGGCCTTGGCGACGTCGGCGCCGGTGCGGATGCCGCCGGAGACGATGAGTTGGACCTCGCGGTGGACGCCGAGTTCCCGAAGTGCCTGCACCGCCTGGGGAATTGCGGCAAGGGTCGGGATGCCGACGTGCTCGATGAACACCTCCTGGGTGGCGGCGGTGCCGCCCTGCATGCCGTCGACGACCACGACGTCGGCGCCCGCGTGGACGGCGAGCTTCACGTCGTAATAGGTGCGTGTGGCGCCGACCTTGACGTAGATCGGTTTCTCCCAGTCGGTGATCTCGCGGAGTTCGCCGATCTTGATGGTGAGGTCGTCGGGGCCGGTCCAGTCCGGATGCCGGCAGGCGCTGCGCTGGTCCACGCCGACCGGCAGGGTGCGCATCCCGGCCACCCGGTCGGTGATCTTCTGACCGAGCAGCATGCCCCCGCCGCCGGGCTTGGCGCCCTGTCCGAGGACCACCTCGATGGCATCGGCCTTGCGGAGGTCGTCGGGGTTCATGCCGTAGCGGGACGGCAGGTACTGGTGGACGAGGTGCTTGGACTGGCCGCGTTCCTCCGGGGTCATACCACCGTCGCCGGTGGTGGTGGAGGTGCCGGCCGCGCTCGCCCCGCGCCCGAGTGCCTCCTTGGCGTTGGCGGAGAGGGCTCCGAAGCTCATGCCGGCGATGGTGACGGGGATGTCCAGGTGCAGCGGGTACTTGGCGTTGCGCGCGCCGAGGACGACGTCGGTGTCGCAGCGCTCGCGGTAACCCTCCAGCGGGTAGCGGGACATGCCTGCGCCGAGGAAGAGCAGGTCGTCGAAGTGCGGGAGGGGTCGCTTCGCGCCCCAGCCCCGGATGTCGTAGACGCCGGTCGCGGCGGCCCGTTGGATGGCGTGGATGGTGGCGCGGTCGAAGGTGGCCGACTCGCGCAGGCCGCGGGATGCGAAGTCCATGCCCATGTCCCTCACTGTGTCCTTGCCTTTGTCCCGGCCCGTGTCGCCGTCGTTGTCCCGGCCCGTGTAGCCGCCAATGTCCTGGCGGCCCTTGTCGCTGTCCATGGCGGTAGCAACTCCCTCAGTACGTCGTCGAGTTGTCGACCGTGAAGTGGTACAGCTGCCGGGCCGAGCCATAGCGGCGGAAGGCGGCCGGATCGTCGTCGAAGTCCGCCGCCTTCAGCAACTCGGCCAGTTCCGCGAGGTGTTCGTCCCGCATCTCCTTCTCCACGCAGTCCGCGCCGAGGGACTTGACCGTGCCCTTGACGTAGATCCGGGCCTCGTAGAGGGAGTCGCCGAGGGCATCACCCGCGTCGCCGCAGACCACCAGCCGTCCCGCCTGCCCCATGAACGCGCTCATGTGACCGACGTTCCCGCCGACGACGATGTCCACGCCCTTCATCGAAATCCCGCACCGGGCGGCCGAGTTGCCCTCGATGACCAGGAGTCCGCCGTGTGCGGTGGCCCCGGCGGACTGGGAGGCGTCGCCGCACACCCGGACCGTGCCGGACATCATGTTCTCGGCGACACCGACCCCGGCGTTGCCGTGCACGGTGACCGTGGCGTGCTGGTTCATGCCGGCGCAGTAGTAGCCGACGTGGCCCTCGATGTCGACGGTCACCTCGTCCTTGAGACCGCAGGCGACGCTGTGGGCGCCTCGGGGGTTCAACACCCGCCAGGCTGGGGCCGGTCGGGGGGCGTGGAGCGCCTGGTTGAGATCGCGGACGGAGGACATCGCGAGGTCGGCGACTTCCACCCCGGTCAGCGCTGCCATACGTACACCTCTTCCGGCTCGGGCTCGAAGATGCGGGCGTGCTCGATGCCCGGCAGGACGTCCAGGGCCCGGTACTCGGAGGCCATCGCGACCCATTCGGCCGTCTCCGCGACCAGGGCCGGCTTGCAGGCGATGGCGTCGCGGACCACCGCGAAGGAGTCGGTGGTGGAGACCAGCAGCGTGTAGAAACCGTCGAAGCGCTCGCACAGGAGCCGCAGCGCCTTCTCCAGGTCGGCGCCTCGGGCGAGGTGGTGGGCGACGAAGCGGGCACCGACCTCGGAGTCGTTCTCGCTGTCGAACTCCACGCCCTGGGCCCGGAGTTCGCGTCGGATGGTGGCGTGGTTGGCGAACGACCCGTTGTGGACCAGGCATTGGCCGGGGCCCACCGAGAAGGGGTGCGCGCCCTCAGGGGTGACGGCCGACTCCGTGGCCATGCGGGTGTGGCCGACGCCCTGGTAGCCGGTCACTCCGGCGAGCCCGAACGACTCCGCCAACCGGACTGGATTTCCAGTGCCCTTGAGTACGGCGAAGCCCTCCCCCGAGCCGATGACGGTGGCTTGCGGTAGCGCGGTCGCGATGGCGGCGAGCAACTCAGGAACGGGCGAGTCCGCGTGGACGACCGTCGTGGCGTCGGCGGCGACAACCCCCGCACCCGGCAAGGCGGTTGACGCCTCCTCCGGGGTCACTCCAAGCAGCGATACGACAGCGCGCCCGGCCGGAGACAGTCGCGGGTCGCCGTAGACCGCCACGCCCGCCGAGTCCGGGCCGCGTTCGACGACTTGGCCCAGCATGGCACTGAGCAGTTCGCCGAGCCGGGGTTCGAGGGAGGGCTCGCGCAGATGGAGCCCGACGATTCCGCACATGCGGCTCTCCTCATCAGGATGCGACATGAGATGTGACACGGGATGTGACAGGTGGGTCAGAAAGCGGTGAGGTAGCGGTCCAACTCCCAGGCGCCGACCGTGCCGTGCCAGTCGAAGAACTCCTGCCGTTTGACCTCACCGAAGTACTCGCTGACGCCTGGTCCCGCCGCGTCGAGGGCCCCGCCGATCACCGGGTCGGCGGCCAGTGCCTCCACGGCGTGCAGCAGGGTCGGCGGCAGTTCGGGGCGGGCCGCCGTGACCGCCGCGTCTCCCGGTTCACCGGGGTCGAGGGCGCGCTCGATGCCGTCGAGTCCGGCGGCCAGGGCGGCGGCTGCCGCGAGGTAGGGGTTGGCGGAGCCGTCGCCGCCGCGCAGTTCGACACGGTTGCCGTCGGGGACGCGGATGAAGTGGGTGCGGTCGTTGCCGCCGTAACCGGCCTTGCGGGGTGACCACGTCGCGCCCGAGCGGGTCGAGATCGCGCCGGTGCGCTTGTACGAGTTGACGGTGGGCGCGATGACGGCCTGGAGGGCGCGGGCGTGGTCGAGGATGCCGCCGACGAAGGAGTAGGCGAGCGGGGACAGGCCGAGGCCCCGGGTGTCGGAGGCGTCGGGGAAGGCGGGTTCGCTCCCCCGCCACAGCGACAGGTGCATGTGCATCCCGGAGCCGGTGCGGTCGGTGAACGGCTTCGGCATGAACGTGGCTGTCATGCCCCGCTGTTCGGCCAGTACCGACACCAAGTACCGCATGGTGATGACCCGGTCGGCGGTGGTGAGGGCGTCGGCGTAGGCGAAGTTCTGCTCGAACTGGCCGTTGCCGTCCTCGTGGTCGTTGGCGTAGTTGCCCCAGCCGAGGGAGTTCATCGCCTTGGAGACGGCGGTGAGGTGCTCGTACATCCGGGTCAACCCGCGTGCGTCGTAACAGGGTTGGGCTGCCGTGTCGCGGCTGTCGGCGACGGAGAGCGTGCCGTGTTCGTCGCGGTTGACGAGGAAGTACTCGATCTCCGCGCCGACCGCGAGGGACAGTCCGAGCTCGGCGGCGCGGGCCAGGACCGCGCGCAGGATGATCCGGGGCGCGTAGGGCCATGGCCTGCCCTCGACGTGCGGGTCGCAGTGCACGAGGGCGAGTCCGGGGCGTACGAAGGCCAGCGGGGTGTAGGAGGCGGGATCCGGGATCGCTATGACGTCCGGGTCGCTGGGCTGCTGGCCGAGGGCACCGGCGGCGTAGCCCGCGAATCCGACGCCGTCGGACTGGAGTTCCTCGACCGCTTCGACGGGGACGAGCTTGGCGCAGGGTTTGCCCGCGAGGTCGACGAAGACCGCGAGCACGAACTCGATGCCGTCGGCGCGGACTTGTGCGGCGAGGTCGGGTGCGGGGCCGGACTCGTGAGTGGGCTCGGTCGTCGGTGCCTGGTCGGTGGTCGTGGGCGGTGCGGCTGCGGTGTCCATCGCCATGGGAGGCTCCCGGCATCCGTGGGTTTCCTGATGTGAATCGCTATTTCCCATCAGGAAACTCGATCGCGATTACACCCCCATTTCCCGCAGGGAAGCACTCTGTTGCCGGTGCCGAGCGACTCAACTCCGGTCTCCCGTCGCGGATATGGCGTTCTCAAATAGTGAGAGGTAGCCTCTCCATCGATCGCCACGTCTCAGCACGTCTCGCCGGGGAGGCCGTCATGGCAGGCACGATGCAGGGCAAGGTCGCCGTGATCAGCGGAGGTTCGACCGGCGTGGGGCGGGCGGTCGGGGCGCTGCTCGCCGAGAACGGGGCGCAGGTGGTGCTGCTCGCCCGGCGCGCCGACCGGCTGGAGGCGGCCGCGCGGGAGATGGCGGGGCCGGTGCTGACGATCCCGACCGACGTCAGCAGCGGCGACAGCGTCCGCGCGGCGTTCGCTCAGGTCGAGGAGCGGTTCGGGCGGGTGGACATCCTGGTGAACAGCGCCGGCGTCGCCCGTATCCGCGCCATCGAGGACACCGCCGACGAGGACATCCACAGCTGCATCGGCACCAACCTCCTGGGCCCGATCCACACGACCCGCTCGGCGGTGCCGCTGCTGCGGGCGGCGGGAGGTGGTGACATTCTCAACATCTCCTCCGAGATCACGCTGGACCACATGCTGCTGATGGCGATGTACGCGGCCAGCAAGCACGGCCTGAACGGCTTCACCGCCGCGATGCACAAGGAGCTGCGCGGCGACGGCATCCGGGTCGCCCTGGTGATCCTCGGCTCGATCTCGGACAGCGCCTTCTTCGAGAACTTCCCCGGCGAGGACCGGCAGCGCGCGGCACCCGTCTGGGAGGCGGACGGCTATCTGACCAGGGTGGGAGCCATGAAACCGCTCCCCTCGGCCACCGTCGCCCGGGTCATGTTCCAGCTCCTCAGCACCCCGCCCGAGGTCGTCCAGGACGTGGTGCACATTCGCCCGGCGGGCTGAAGCCGGCAGTCCGGCACGCGTGTGCCACACTCGGCCGACCCGCGCGTCGACAACCGACTCATGCGTCAAGCTTCGCCACCCCATAAGTCGTCCTTATGAGGTCATAGACGGGACCCGCATACCGACTTAGGCATGCCTTAGTTTAGGCTTCCCGTCGAGTCGCTTGTTTTCGCTCGAAGGGAACCTGATCATGCCGCGCCCCCTGCGGGTAGCCATCGTCGGAGCCGGCCCCGCCGGGATCTACGCCGCCGACGCCCTGCTCAAGTCCGAGGTGGCCGCCGAACCCGGCGTGTCCATCGACCTCTTCGAGCGGATGCCCGCGCCCTTCGGCCTGATCCGGTACGGCGTCGCCCCCGACCACCCGCGCATCAAGGGCATCATCAACGCCCTGCACCAGGTCCTCGACAAGCCGCAGATCCGCCTCTTCGGCAACATCGACTACCCGACCGACATCAGCCTGGACGACCTGCGCAGCTTCTACGACGCGGTGGTCTTCTCGACCGGCGCGACGGCCGACCGCGAGATGTCCATACCGGGCATCGAGCTCGACGGTTCCTACGGCGCCGCGGACTTCGTCTCCTGGTACGACGGCCACCCGGACGTCCCGCGCACCTGGCCCCTGGAGGCCGAAAAGGTCGCCGTCCTCGGTGTCGGCAACGTGGCCCTCGACGTGGCCCGCATCCTCGCCAAGACCGGCGACGAGCTGCTCCCGACCGAGATCCCGCCGAACGTCCACGAGGGCCTCAAGGCCAACAAGGCCCTGGAGGTCCACGTCTTCGGCCGCCGCGGCCCGGCGCAGGCGAAGTTCTCCCCGATGGAGCTGCGCGAGCTGGACCACTCGCCGAACATCGAGGTCATCGTCGACCCCGAGGACATCGACTACGACGAGGGCTCGATCACCACCCGGCGCAGCAACAAGCAGGCCGACATGGTCGCGAAGACCCTGGAGAACTGGGCGATCCGCGATGTCGGCGACCGCCCGCACAAGCTGTTCCTGCACTTCTTCGAGTCCCCGTCCGAGATCCTCGGCGAGGACGGCAAGGTCATCGGCCTGCGCACCGAGCGCACCGCGCTGGACGGCACCGGCAACGTCAAGGGCACCGGCGAGTTCAAGGACTGGGACGTCACCGCGATCTACCGCGCGGTCGGCTACCTCTCCGACAAACTCCCCAAGCTCCCCTGGGACATCGACTCGGGCACGGTCCCGGACGAGGGCGGCCGGGTCATCCAGGAGACCGGCGAGCACCTCCAGTCGACGTACGTCACCGGCTGGATCCGGCGCGGCCCGGTCGGCCTGATCGGCCACACCAAGGGCGACGCCAACGAAACGGTCGCGAACCTCCTCGACGACCACGCCAACGGCCGTCTGCACACGCCTGTCTCGCCCGAACCGGAGGCCGTGGAGGCGTTCTTCGCCGAGCGCGACGTCCGCTTCACCACCTGGGACGGCTGGTACCGACTCGACGCCGCCGAGAAGGCGTTGGGCGAGCCGCAGGGCCGCGAGCGCGTGAAGATCGTCGAACGTGAGGACATGCTGCGGGCGAGCGGCGCGTAAGCCTCACCCCTGCATACGCGTAGGCCTCTCCCCCGCATACGCGTAAGCCTCACTCCCGCACAGCTGAAACCGAGGGGCCCGGCGGCCGTACCGCCGGGCCCCTCGCGCATGTCAGCGCGCCGCCCTCCCGTACCGCGCGAACACGGTGTGGGCCGTCTGCTCGATCTCCTGGCACTCCAGGTGGAGGGGCGGACCGCCCGCCGGGAAGAGCCGTTCGCCGGTGCCGAGGACCGTGGGGAAGGTGATCAGCCGGTACTCGTCGACCAGGTCCTCCGCCATCAGCGTGCGGACGACGGGCAGGCTGCCGATGACGATCACATCCCGCTCCTCGCGCTTCACGGCGTCGACGAGGTCGCCGTCGAGGACGCTCGAATTCGCCCACGCCGACACATCGGTGAGGGTGCGGGACGCGACCAGCTTCGCCCCGGCGTTCATGCGCGCGGAGAACTCGTCGTCGCGGCCCGGCCACAGCCGCGAGAACGCCTGCCAGGTCCTGCGGCCGAGCAGCATGACCCCGCCGTCGAGGGTGCTGCCCAGTCGGAACTTGTCGCCGTCGATCTCCTCACGGCCGTAGCGGAAGATCCAGCCGCCGTCCTGGGTGCCCTCGGACCCGTCGGGGTCGGAGACGATCCCGTCCAGGGTGGTGAACTGGATGACGATGACGCTCATGATGGGTGTCCTTTCGGTCGGTGCTCACCGGTACGTACCGGTGGCGCCGGCCGGACTCATCGCCACGAGCGGGGTCAGTTCGAGGAGATCCGTCGTGGCAGGTCGAAGGTGTCCAGCACCTGCGGATCGGTGAAGACGACATTGCGGGTGACGCGTCCGCCGGTGACCGTGAACACCTGGACGCTGTGCAGCCATCGGGTTCCGTCGGGGTCCGACGCGTAGGCGGCAAGCGCCGGCTGCCCGTTGGCGACCAGGCGCCTCAACGCCCAGTCCGCGCCCCGGAGTTCGAAGACCCTGCGCATGAACGCGCCGTAGTGCCCGGTGCCGCTGAACCAGAGCGGGACCGGCGGCATCTCCAGGACCACGGCGTCGGCCAACAGCCGTACCAGGGCGGGGACATCGGCCGCTTCGAACGCCCGCAGGTAGCGGTCGACGACCTCGCGTGCCCCGGGGTCGTCCGGTTCGGTGATCGCGTCGTCGTCGCCGACGTCCGTGAGGGCGGCGCGGGCGCGCTGGAGCGTGCTGTTGACGGCCGGGACGGTGGTGTCGAGCTGGCTGGCGACCTCGACGGCGCTGAACTGGAGCACCTCGCGCAGCACGAGCACGGCCCGCTGCCGCGCGGGCAGCCGTTGCAGGGCGACGACGAGGGCCAGCCGCATGTCGGCGCGGGCCTCCAAGTCGTAGCGCGCGTCGGGGAAGGGCTGCAGCCAGGGGATGTCGGTGGCGGGCGTGAGCGGTGTTCCGGGGTCCTCGCCCGGTGCGCCGAGGCCGGACGGCAGGGGGCGGCGCGCGCGTCCTTCGAGCGCGGTGAGGCAGACGTTGGTGGCGATGCGGTAGAGCCAGGTGCGCACGGACGCGCGTGCGGGGTCGTACCGGTCGCGGGCCTTCCACGCGCGCAGCATCGTCTCCTGCACCAGGTCCTCGGCCTCGTGGAACGAGCCCAGCATCCGATAGCAGTACGCCACCAACTCGCCCCGGTACGGCTCGAAGTCCACCCACCCATCATGGCGTACGGGCCTGCTGACGTCCCCCGGTGTTCTCCCTCCTCGAACCCCCGTTCCTCAGCCGTCCGCGCGACGCGCGCCGGATCCTCGTCGCCGGTGCGGGCGGCGGCTTCGACGTCTACGCCGGGCTGCCGCTGGCCCTCGCGCTGCGTTCGGCCGGCAAGGAGGTGCACCTCGCGAACCTGTCCTTCGTCGATCTGTACGGCCTCGACCAGGAGGTGTGGGTGGACCAGGACGTCGCCGCCGTACGCCCGGACACGGAGGCCCGGGGCGACTACTTCCCGGAGCGGTCGCTCGCACGGTGGCTCGACCTGCACGACATGCCGTCGACCGTGTACGCGTTCCCGCTGACCGGTGTGGGGCCGCTGCGGGACGCGTACCGCACGCTGATCGGGCAAATCGGCGGTGTCGACGCCGTCGTGCTGGTGGACGGCGGCACCGACATCCTGATGCGGGGCGACGAACACGGGCTGGGGACGCCGGAGGAGGACATGGTCAGCCTCGCGGCGGTGAACGGGCTCGACGAGGTGCCGGTGCGGCTGGTGGCCTGCCTCGGGATCGGTGTGGACGCGTATCACGGGGTCAACCACTCGCTGGCGCTGGAGAACCTGGCCGCGCTCGATCGTGAGGGTGCCTATCTCGGCGCGTTCTCGCTCCCGCGCGAGAGCCGCGAGGGGCAGCTGTATCTCGATGCGGTGGCGCACGCCCAGGAGTCCACGCCGGACCGTCCGAGCATCGTCAACGGTTCCGTGCCGGCGGCCGTACGCGGGGACTTCGGTGACGTCCGTTTCACCGAACGCACGCGCGGCGGGGAGCTGTTCATCAATCCGCTGATGGCGCTGTACTTCTGCGTGGACGCGCCGGGTCTCGCCCGCCGGAACCTCTACCTCGACCGGTTGGAGCGGACCGCACTCATCCGCCAAGTGAGTTCGCTCATCGAGGAGTTCCACGACGAACGGCCCCGGCAGCGGCCGCCACGCGCCCATCCCCACTGACCGAACCGAGCAGCAGGTGCCCGCTCGCGCCCGCGAGAAGCAGGCCGGTCAGCATGCAGACAAGGCTCAGGGCCGGTCCGGACGACCAGTTCACGCTGGACGCCCGAAAGGCCAGCACTACGGCTCCGGCGATCACCGTGCCGGGAAGTGCGAGCAGGGCAGGGCGAGTTCGGTCGAGGTCGTCCTCGGCCAGGGCACCGAGGACACCGACGCCCAGCGCAAGGGCCCAGACGCCGAGGGCCTGGGCGTCGACCCGGTCCACGGTCCACGGAACGAAGTCCGACCAGAAGCCGGGCCGGGTCAACAGCCCCGCCCCGATACCGAACCAGGCCGACCCAAGCACGGCGAGCGGCGGTTTCGACCATCCCGGGAGCGGGGCCGCGCGCGGCGATGGCGGGTCGGCCGGGGTGAGGTGCTGCCAGGTCAGGGCGATCAGCGCGGCCACGCACAGCAGGCCCAGCGTGAACAGCCAGCCGAGGCTGAACAGGACGGGGATGATCGAGCCGCCGCGCGCGATGTACAGCCGGCCCGCGTTGAGCAGCGTCACGGCGAAGAGCCCGACGAGCACGACCCCCAACGGGTAGACCAGCGTGCGCACTTCCTCCCACGCGCGTGCCTTGGCAACCGTGAACAGACCCGGCGCGGTGCCCAGCATCGCGGCGCCGATCAGGCCCGGGCTCACGGACTCGGGCGAGGGCCACGCACCGAAGACATGGCCGGTGAGACTCACCGCCGTCAGGAGTCCTCCGACGAGGAGGCTGACGACCGCAACAGCCGTGGCCAGCATGGCGACTCCGGCCGTGAGCGGACGTCCGGCCGCCGGTGTGTTCGTCATGGGCGGCCCTGCGCAACCGGCGTGGGCAGAGGGGGCGTTGGGGCGGGAGCCGCGAGCGCGGTGCGCTTCAGCAGTTCACGGCCGTACATCACGCGCAGGCTCACGACAGTCGTCGCGGCGAAGGCCAGCATCCCGCAGCCGATGGCAACCCCGGCCGACAGAGCCGTCAACCGGTCGAGACCCAGAGCGCGTCGAAAGACCGGAGCCGCACCGATCGACAGCACCGGCGCCAGACACAGGGCCGTCAGATGCAGTCGCCATTCCTCCCGGGCCCAGATCCGACCCTGGCGTCCGGCGCGGCGGGCGTTGACGGCCATCACCGCGTAACTGACCGCGTAGGGAAGGAGATAGGCCCACAGCAGTCGCCGTCCGGTCGCGCCGAAGTCGAGATACGAGCGCGCGATCCACAACAGAGCGGCCGCACCGGCGAGTTGCGCGACGGCGAGTACGGGCAGCGGCGCCCAGGAACGCGACACGCCCTCCATCGTCGTACGGCGGTCCCGTGCGCGCGAGGCGATCAGCGCGCCGAACACGACCACCGAGCCGAGGTGCGTGATCGCGACCTGGTTGATCTGTTCCATGGTCAGCCCGGGCAACAGCCTTGGCAGGAAGCCCCATTCGAGGCGCAGCAGCGGTGCGGTGAGGAGGAATCCGTAGCAGAGGAGCATCCAGCGCTGGTGCAGGTCGGGGAGTCCGCCGACCGCAGCGAGGATGCCGAAGGTCACGCTCAGGACGGTGCCGACCAGGAGAGTGGCGAGCACGATCCAGAACGCGGGGCCGCTGAACGCGTCCTTGGGGGCCGTGCGCGCCAGGTAGATCCCGGCGCCCGCCATCGAGACGTACACCGTGACCGCGAAGACCACGCCCAGCGTGCGGTGCAGACGGGTGCGTCGGCGGGCGGCGGTGAGGAGTTGGGCGGGGCCGAGGAGCATGAGGGCGCCGCCGAGGACCGAGTGCACGATCATCGGGACGAGGCTGTGGCGGTAGGGCGCGATGCGGCCCGCGAGGGCGTCGGTGACGTAGCGCGGGGAGACGACGCGGCCCATGACCCACTCGCCGAGGGCGGGGGCGCCGGGGCGGGCGTACGGCCAGAGTTCGGTCATCGCGATCGGCGCGTAGGCCAGGCACACGGCCGTGACCGCGATCATCGTGGCGCGGCGCCAGGTGCTGTTCGGCGGACGACGCACGGCGGCCCCCTTGCTGGGTCAGGGCCTCGGTCCGGCCCTCAATAGTCTCGTCTGGACTATCGAGACGGTAGGGCCGACCGTCGTCGGGGTCAACGGTCCTGCGCGCGTTCTTCGCGGTGTCGCACCCACTGCCAGAAGTCGACCATCATCCGCTCGTACCGGATGCCGAACTCCAGCGCCTCGCGCTGCCCCGGGGTAAGCAACTCACCCACTTCGTCGGCGAGTTCCTCGTAGCTCTGCAGGGTCTTCTCGTGCTCGCCGAGCTGGACCGGGGCGAGGACGTCGGGCCGGCCGCCGAACCACAGCTTCAGAATGCCGCGCTCCCTGGCCTCGACCGGCACGAACTCCGAGTCGTCGAGCCAGCTCCGGAGGACGGAGCGGCCCTGGCCGGTGAGGGTGAGCACCCGGCGGTTGCGGCCGCTCTCCTGCCGTACCTGGGACAGCAGCCCGGCCTCCAGAAGCCGGTCGCACTGGGCGTACACCTGCGCGTGCGGCACGGACCAGAACGGCGCGACGGTCCGCGCGGCCTCCGTTTTCACGTCGTACGGGCTCGCCTCGCCGAGTTTGTCGATGATGCCGAGGACGAGGAAGGAGGAGGTGGTCAGCCGCGCGTCAGACATGCGCCGACGGTATCGCGGTGTCGAACGAATACTTGGGGTCCGCAAATGATGTGAACTGCCCCACGACGGGTAGTTCTTAACTCAGCTAGCCCTTAACTCAGCGCCTCTTCCGCGTGAACACCTCCACTCAAAGGAACTGTGGTCTTGGCTCTCGCGTACCCTGACGCCCCGTCAGCCCGTCGACCCGGGCGTACCTGGACTATTCGCATCACAGGTCACCGCGACCGTACCGCCTCGGTCAGCTGCTCCTCCGGGTGCGGCATGCCCGCCCGGTCGCGCGACATCGCGGCCCTGCGCCGCTTCGCCGAAGCCCATGCGGCGGCCCACGTCAGAGCGGCCACCGTACGCCCCGACGCGGCCTGCGGCTGCCGCCGTCAGCGGTGCGCGGCGCACGAGGGGACCCGGGTCGACTGCTCGGGCTCGGTGCTGCTCGTGCTGCGCCACGATCCCGCGGTCGGCCAGGTGTGGACCCTGGCCGAGGTCTGCACGGCCTGCGCCTCGCTGATGACGCACACCCGCGTCGTCGGCAAGCCGCTGCCGCGCACCCGGTCGCCGCGCGAGGAGACGGTCGTACCCCTGGAGGCGCCGTCCGCGCCGGGCGCCCGTTCGGTACCGGCCGGCTTCAGCGCGCCCCCGCCCGAACCGGGCGTCCCGTCCCGGCCGGGCGCCGCGAACAGGCGCCGGGGACGGTGAGACCCGGTGGCACACGGAAGGGACCCGCCCCGAGCGGATGGTGGGCGGGTCCCGTCCGCTCCACCATTCTGCGGACAGGTCCACGTCAGAGGCACGCGTGAAACCCGGCCGCCCGGAGTGAACCGATCACACCCCGCGCGTAAGCTCGCGCGGTATCCCAGAAAAAACGGGCATACGACTCTCTACGACCCCTGCTCGACCCCCCGCTCGACCCCCCGCTTGACCCGCCAAGATCTCCGACGGTGATACTGGTGGGTCAGCACCGCCCCCGCCCGCAGATTGGCCTATGTCGAACTCCTCCACAGCTCCGCCCACGATCCCCCACACGGTGTGGCTGGCTCGCGGCCGCCACGTCGGGTCCGCCGACGCCGCGGATGTCGTACGGCGACAGCTGCAACGGCTCAAGGACCGCGAGGTCATCGACGACCACCTGGAACCCGACGAGGACCAGCACGAGGATCCGCGCGAGCGGGTCTTCGAGGCCCGGTGGCGGGTGGAGGGGACGGTGACCGTACGGGCGCGGCTGACGTTCCCGCCCGCTCCGGAACCGGGTTCCGCCTCTGGCGCCTCCGATACGACGGAGGGGCGGGAGTGGCTCCTGGTCGCGGAGGCCGAGCGGGTCTGGGATCCCCGGTGGCCCTCCCCCGCGACCATGTTCTGGCCCGAGGACACGGATGCGGACTGGGACCACGTGACGGTGCCGGGGCTGCGCTTCCGGCAGGTCAATCCGCTGCCGTCCGACGAGAAGGAACTGCGGCGCCTGTTCCGTAGCTGTGCGCAGGACGGCTGGAGCATCCACGTCGTCGTGCACGAGGCCATGACCCCGGACGCGCACGGCCGAGGGCCCCTGGCCCGGCTGCTGCCCGCGAGCCTCCAGCACTGCGTGGTGGAGCACCGGGCCACACCCGACCAACTACGCTCCGTCAACTGGGCGTTGCTGCGCGAGTTCGACTTCCAGGTGCCGCGCGGCGGTGCCGTGGTGCTGCCGACCAGCCCGGTGGCCCCCTCCTACGACGTGCGCGAGTTCTCGGTGCGCAGCGTCTTCCTCGACGGCTCCGAACCCACCGAACTCGTGGACGTGCTCTGCCGCTACGGCGCCGCGCGCCCTCTGCCGGACGGCGGCCAGGAGGCGGTCACCGCACTGCGCGAGCAGTGGAAGCTGATGACGATGGAGGAGGAACTGGCCCGCGAGCGCAGGCTCGTGGCCATGTACGCCGAGGCGCTCGAAGCGATGACGAAGTCCCGGGACCTGTACCGGGAGTCCGCGGACCGGGCCAACGAGGCACTGGCCGCGCTGCGCGACTCGACCGGTGCCGCCGTGCCCGGGGCGCCGTCCCGGCCGGGCGGGTCCCCGTTCCAGCGGACGTTCGGTCGATGGAGGGACGCGACGAAGGCACTGCGCCCCGCACCGCCGACCGACAGCGAGCATGCCGATCCGCCGAGTGACGGTGGTCGCTCAGCCGAAGAGCAGTAGGCAGCCGGGGCCGGGGCCATGGCAAACGTCGTCACGCAGATGACGTCCTGGCCCCTCGGTCGCGCCGCAGGCCCACGCAGCGCAACGCCGATGGTGAGAATCGACCACCAGTGGTGATCACCGCCCACGCGCCTCCCGCACCCGCCGCCCCAGCTTGGCGGCATGCCGATGCAACCCTGGTTCCACGATGCCAAGTTGGGCATCTTCGTCCACTACGGGATCTACGCCGTCGACGGTGTGCCGGAGTCCTGGTCCTTCTACTCGGGCCAGGTCCCGCACGACCAGTACATGCGGCAGCTCGACGGGTTCACCGCCGCGCGCTACGAACCGCGGGCCTGGGCACGGCTCTTCGCGTGGGCGGGTGCCAAGTACGCGGTATTGACCGCCCGTCACCACGACGGCGTGGCCCTGTGGCACTCGGCCCACGGTGACCTGGACGTGGTCCGCCGCACTCCGGCGGGCCGCGATCTGATCGGGCCGTACGCGGAGGCGCTGCGCGAGGAGGGTCTCAACGTCGGCCTGTACTACTCCCATTCGGACTGGAACCACCCCGACTACGCCAGCACGGTGCACCCCCAGCCGCCCGACGAGGAGATCCGCACCAACCCGTACGCCTCCGCACGGCCCGGCCACGAGACCCGGCCGCCTGGGCGCGCTACCTCGCCTACCGCGACGGCCAGGTCGGCGAGTTGGTCGGCCGTTTCCGGCCCGACCTGCTGTGGTTCGACGGCGAGTGGGAGCGCAGCGAAGAGCAGTGGGGCATGCCGGAGTTGGCGGAGCTGATCCTCGCCGGGAATCCCGACACCGTCCTCAACGCCCGCATGCTCAGCTACGGGGACTACGCGACGCCCGAGCAGGGGGTGCCGTTGCAAGCGCCGGACGGGCCTTGGGAGTTGTGTCTGACGGTCAACGACTCGTGGGGTTTCCAGCACGGGGACGAGCATCACAAGTCGGTGCGGCAGCTGGTGCGTTACTTCACGGAGACGATCGGAATGGGCGGCAATCTCCTGCTCGACGTCGGCCCGAGGGAGGACGGGACGACAACGCCCGCGCAGACGGACCGGCTTGAGGGTCTCGGCGCATGGATCGCCCGGCACTCCGAGGCCGTGTACGGCACGGTCGCCGGTCTGCCCGCCGGGCACCACTACGGCCCCAGCACCCTCTCCGCCGACCGCCGCACGCTGTACCTGGTGTGCTTCGATCCGCCCCGCGAGTCGGTGTCGGTGCGCGGCCTGCGTACGCCGGTCAAGCGGATCACCGTCCTCGGTACCGGCGCCGAACTCGGCCATGACGTCATCGGCGGCCTCGGTGACGTGCCGGGCGTGACGTGGATCGACGCCCCGGGCGCGGCCGACGTGGACGAGTCGGCGACGGTCCTGGCGGTCGAGCTCGACGGGGAGTTGGACCTCTACAGGGGTGCCGGCCGGGATTGAGTCACGAGGTGCCGGCCCGAACCGCCCTGGGTGAAGCCCCCAGTTCGCGCCTGCACGCCTTGTTGAAGGCCTGGAGATCGCCGATGCCGACGGCGGCCGCGATCGCCGGGATGGAGAGGGTCGACTCGCGCAGGAGGTGCCGGGCGCGTTCCATGCGGCGGTGCCGGAGGTAGGCGACGACCGTGGTGCCGGTCTCGGCGCGGAACAGGCGGATGAGGTGGTTGTGCGAGACGCCGGCCGCGTGCGCCACGTCGGGGACGGTGAGTCGGGCCGCGAGGTTCGACTCGATGTGCGCCATGGCCAGGGCGAGCGCCGGGTGGGGACCGGCGGTTCCGCCCGCGGCCGGGGTCGCCAGGTCCGCCACGCGCCACAGCACCGTCCACAACTCGGCTGCCGCGCGGGCGGAGTTGCGCGGCGCCGCCGCGACGGCCCGCTGGATCAGGTCGGTCAGCACGGGCGTCTGCGTACCCGCGTCCTGCATCACGGGCACGGTCAACCGCTCACCGGCCGACGGGAGTTCCAGGTGGGCGAAGAGATGCTCGGAGCGGCCCCGGTAGTGGAACCGCACCAGCGCGCCGGGCGGCACCAGACTGACGTACCCGGGCCTGATCGCGTGGGCCACGCCATCGACCGTCAACTCGGCCTCGTAGCGGTAGAGATGAAGCTGCCACAGGTCCGGCAGCCGGAACACGTCACGCGGGCTCACTGTGCCGTGCACGCCGACCCCGAGGCCGGCCACGCGTGGTGGGGCGTCGAGGCCGATCCGTACGTGGGTTCCGGGGCCGTTGGTCGTGCTCACGGTGAAAACGTACCAGCGCCTGACAAGGGGTCAACGGCTGTCAAGACTCTTCGGAGCGTTCGGGTGTGATGTTCCCCTCCTCGGCCATACCGGGGCCGTAACAGGGCATCCGGATAGGGCACATGCCGTGCGGCCGGACCGGAAAAAGGGGCGCCAGTGGACTCGACCACGACCGTGATCGTCATCGTCGCGGTGCTCGCGGTGATGCTGCTCGCCGTGGCCGTCGGAGTGCTGGTGCGGCTCGTCCGTACCCGGCGCTCCATGCGGCGCGCAGGGCTTCCGACCGGCCCCAAATGGGTTTTCTGGGGTGCCGTCCTCTACTTCGTGCTGCCGACCGACCTGATGCCCGATCCCGTGTATCTGGACGACATCGCCGTACTTCTCCTCGCTCTTCGCACGATGCGCAACTCCCTCGGCGAGCAGGAGAAGGGGCTGCCGGGCGAGCTCGACTGACCCCGGTACGCGTGGCGCGCTCCTTACTCTGACTACGCAGAGTAAGGAAACCATTCACTCGTTCGATTCGTATAAGTCTCTGGAAGCAGACGGAAGTCAGCGGGCCAAGCGACCTCGCAGGGTGGCCACCGCTTGCACGAGGCAGTACCGACGAGGGAGAGACGATGCAACCGTTCGCGCTCAACTACGCTCGCCCGGCAGCACAGTTGGAGCTCACCGCTCCGTACAGCTACGACTCCGGACTGCAGTTGAACGTGCTCGCCGACGGACGGGTCGCCGCCCATGATCTCGCTCTGCTGAGAGAACTGGGGACCACGACGTCCACCGCGGGATCGAAGACTCACTTCGACGACTGAACACGGAACGACGAAAATGACCGTCCTGGTCCTTACCTGCGAAGAGGACGTCACAGCGGACATGGTGGTGGTCCACCTCCACGCGTCCGGCGTCCCCGTGGTCCGGATCGATCCCGCCGATCTCACCGGCGGGGTCGCGCTGTCCGGTGAGTACGTGCACGGAGCCTTCCGCGGCCATCTGTCCGCCGGGGGGCGGCTGGTGAGTGTGAGCGGGCTGCGGTCCATCTGGGTGCGCAGACCGGGCACCCCGGCGACCCGCGCACCCCAGCCCTCCGCGTGGCTGACCGAAGAGGCCTCCCAGGCGCTCTACGGCATGCTCCGCGGCTCCGGCGCCCGCTGGATGAACCACCCCGACGCGTCCCGCCGCGCCCGGCACAAGCCCTGGCAGCTGCGCCTCGCACAGCGCAGCGGGCTGCCCGTGCCGGCCACCCTCATCACCACGTTCCCGCAGGCCGCCCGCGAGTTCTCGCAGCGCTTCCCTGATCTGGTGGTCAAACCGGTCTCCGGCGCGCATCCGCAGGATCCGCCCCGCGCGGTGCCGACGAGCCGGGTCGCGCCGGACACCGACTTCGCCGCCGTCGCGTTCGGCCCGACGCTGCTGCAACGCCGGGTCGCCAAGCGCGCCGACATCCGGCTCACCGTGGTGGGCGACCGGATGCTCGCCGCCCGCACGGCGACGGCCCCCGACGCCGACCCCTCCGAGGTCGACGTCCGTTTCGCCACCTCCGCGCAGCCCTGGTGCCCTGTCGAGGTCCCGCCGCGCATCGCCGATGCCGTCCTGACGTACATGCGCGATGCCGAACTGGCCTACGGCGCCTTCGACTTCGCCGAGGACGGCGACGGGACCTGGTGGTTCCTCGAGTGCAACCAGTCGGGCCAGTTCGGCTTCGTCGAGGCGGAGACAGGCCAGCCCATCGCCCGGACGATCGCGGAGTGGCTGGCCCTGCCCGCCGCCTCGGAACGGGAGGGCCTCGTCAACGGGTCGGACAGTGCGGTCAGTTGAGCAGTAACGGTTCGCCTGAGGCGGATGGGGTGAGCGCCCCGCGTCAGGAGTGGCGCTCTGCCCCGTATGTCCCCAACAGGCTGCACACGGCGTCCTCCTCGACCGCGCGCACCTTGGCCAGCAGTTCCGGGTTCCCCGCCTGGTTCACCTGAGTTGTCAATGAGAAAGTGAGCGAGCGTCGACCGTCGGGCGTCGCCGCGATCAACTGTGTGTAACCGAGGGTGTTCCCGGTATGTCCGAGTACGACCCCGCACCGGGTGTCGTAGCGGAAGAGGGCGAGTCCGGCGCTGTTGCGGCCCGGGCCGGCCGGTTCGGAGGCGCCGGGGATCCAGTGCCGCTGCTCCCGTACGACCGCCTTCGAGGTGAGGGCCCCGGCGGCGTAGCCGCTGATGAACGCGGTCAGGTCGCGGGGCGAGGAGGTGATCCCGCCCGAGGCCCACACGCCGGACATGCCGATCGCCTCGCTGACGTCCTCCGGTCCAGCCGGTCCGCCGACGACGTAACCGTGCATGTACGGCTCCGGCATCTCGTACCCCTGCGGCAGGCTCGTGTCGCGCAGCCCCAGCGGCTTGTACACGTCGTGGCGCAGCAGGTCCTCGTAGCGCGTGCCCGTCGCCGCCTCCGCCATCAGCGCTACGGCGATGTTGTCCGAGTTGGAGTAGCGGTACTGCGAGCCCGGCGTGAAGCGCAACGGCTCGCCCGCCACGAAGTCGAGCAGGCGCCGCGAGTCGAAGTGCCGGTGCGGGTCGGCCTGGATGAGGCTGCGGAAGCGGGTGCTCTCGCTGAAGTCCGGGAGGCCGCTGGTGTGTTGGAGCAGCTGGCGCAGGGTCACCTTCCGCCAGGCCCGGGGCTGGTGGGGCAGCCGGGTGCCGATCGTGTCGTCGAGGGAGAGCCGGTGCTCCCGTACGAGGCTCAGGGCCACCGCTCCGCTGAACGCCTTGCTGGTGCTCGCGGTCCGGGTGTGGTCGTTCGGTTCGAGGGGGCGGCCGGTGCTGATGTCGGCCGTGCCGGCGCTCAGGACGCGCTGGTGGTCGCCGTCGCGGAGGACGACGATCACGCCGGGCGGGCCGTCGGGGGCGGCGACCAGTTCGTCGAGGCCGCGCTGGACGGAGTGGTCGTCGGCCGCAGCGGGCGAGGCTGGGACGAGGGCGCCCACGCAGGTGGCGACCAGGAGGGAGACGAGGCGGAGCGGCAGGGGCATGGAGTGTCCTGGGGGCAGTGGGGTCGGGGCACGACCAGAATCCGGGGGCCCGCCGGTGTCCGCGCGGGCGCGTGCTCCATACGGCCCCCTTCCCCTGTTCACCTCGCGCGGTGTTGCCCCGCGGGGCGTGCTGTGCCGTAATCGGATGACCCGTGATTCGGATCTTGGCGGTGCCGTGCCGCGCCGGAAGGAGCGGCTGGGATGGACGCTTACGGTGCCGGGGACGGTGTGTCGGCCGCCCCGGGCGGGCTGCTTGACCTGTTGCGGGTCGCGGCGGTGGTCCTGGACGCGGGCGGCTACATCACACTGTGGAGCCCCGAGGCGGAGCAGTTGCTCGGCTACTCCCCCGAGGAAGCGCTGACGCAGCGCGCGGACCGGCTGCTGGTGTCGCCCGACGACCGGGTCAGGGCGCGGGAGCTGTTCGCCCAGGTCGGTACGGGCGCCCGCTGGGCCGGGGTCTTCCCACTGCTGCACCGGGACGGCACGGAGCGGCCGGTGGAGTTCCGCACGATGCGGCTGCGCGACAGCCACGGTCAGCCGCATCTGCTGGGTCTTGCGGCGGACGCCACGACGGTACGGGGTGTGGAGCGGGACCTGGCCCTGTCCCACAGCCTGGTGCGGCAGACGCCGGTGGGCATCGCTGTGTTCGACACCGACCTGCGGTGGGTCGGGGTCAACCCGGCCCTGGAGCGCATCAACGGCGTGCCCGAGGAGCAGGTCGTCGGTCGCCGGGTCGGTGAGGTGCTGCCCGGTCTCGACGTCGCGGCCATCGAGGCGCGGATGCGGCACGTGCTGATCACCGGGAAGCCGCTGCTCGACCAGCAGACCGTGGGCCGGACCGCGGCCGACGTCGTGGACCGGGCGTACTCGGAGTCGTACCACCGCATCGAGGACGCACAGGGCCGGGTGCTCGGGCTGGCGATGGCCGTCCTGGACGTGACCGAGCGGGAGCAGGCGGCAGCCGAGGTCGCGCAGGCGCGCCAGCACCTGTCCGTCGTGGCGGAGGCCGGGGTGCGGATCGGGACGACGCTGGATCTCCAGCAGACCGCGCGGGAACTGGCCGACGTCGCGGTTCCGCACGTGGCCGACCTGGCCGCCGTCGACGTACTGGAATCGGTCGTCACGGACGGCACGATCACCCCGGTGACCGAGGACGCGCAGGTCGAGTTCCGCGCGCTGGCCGTCGCCGCCGGATACCTGACCGACGCGATCCACGCGGCGGACCCGGTGGGCGAGTTGGCGACCTACGGCCCCAACCGCATCATCACCCAGTGCGTCCGCGAGGCCGGCCCGATCCTCGTCGAACGGGTCGACCCGCCGACGATGCGCCGCATCGCCAGGGACGGCCGCGCCGCCCAGACCCTGCGCACGGCGGGCGTTCACTCGTACCTGGCCGTCCCGTTGATGGCCCGCGGCGAGGTCCTCGGCACGCTGAGCCTCTACCGCACCGTCAACGAGCGCCCCTTCGACGAACAGGACCGCGTCCTCGCCACGGAACTCGCCGCGCGCGCCGCGATCTGCATCGACAACGCCCGCCTCTACGGCCGCGAACGCACCACCGCGCTGACTCTCCAGCGCAGCCTGCTGCCACCGGCCCCGGCCCGGCAGGAGGGCCTCGACATCGTCGCCCGCTACCTCCCGGCGCTGAGCGAGGTCGGCGGCGACTGGTACGACGTGCTTCCGCTGGGGCCGGGCCGCACCGGGCTCGTCGTGGGCGACGTGATGGGCAAGGGCGTCCAAGCCGCCGCCATCATGGGCCAGTTGAGCACCGCGACCCGCGCACTGGCCCGACTCGACCTCCCACCCGCCGAGTTGCTGCACCACCTCGACGACCTCACCGGTTCCCTCGGCGACGCGATCGCGACCTGCGCGTACGGCGTCGTCGACCTCGGGCGCGGCACCTGCGAACTGTCCAGCGCAGGGCATCTGCCACCGGTCCTGATCCACCCCGACGGCAGCGCGGAACTCCTCGACATCCCTGGCGGAGTCCCGCTCGGCGTCGGCGGGGTGGAGTTCGGGACCGCCCAAGTCGACTTCACCACGGGCGCGTTGCTCGCCCTGTACTCCGACGGGCTGGTGGAGAACCGGGGCGAGTCCATCGACGTGGGACTGCACGCGCTGACACGGCTGTTGCAGAGTTCCCGCCGTCCCCTGGAGCAGACGAGCGACATGCTCCTCAACGCGCTGCGCCCGGAGCCCGACGACGACGTCGCGCTCCTGCTCGTCCGCGTCACCGGCTGACCGGTCAGGCGCCCGTGGTCGAACCAGGGCGAATGATCATGAGGACGGTGACGGTCGCCCACAGCAGGTTGAAGATGCCGGTGAACATGGCGAGTTGGACGGTCCCGGAACGCTCCACGGGCCGCTGCGCGCCGAGTTGCTCCAGCAGTTCGTCCTGACGCGGCAGCACGAACGCGATCAGGATGCCGGCCGCCACCGCGGTGAGCGTGATGGAGGCGATGAGCCAGCCGCTGCCCAGGACGCCCATCGCGGAAGCGGTCGCGAAGCCGAAGAGGGGCACCGCCAGTCCGACGGCGCCGTAGACACGGCAGATGCGGTGCAGCAGTCGTACGGTCGTCACGCCCGCGTCGGGTCCGTCCGCGCCCGTGAGAGCGCGGCGGGCCGCCGGTGGGAACATGCTGGCCGCGACGGTGACGGGACCGACCGCGACGATGGCGGCCAGGACGTGCAGAGTGAGAAGGATCTTGGTCACCGGCCCAGATTAGGGACGACCGGCGCGAGAGCACAGAGGCTGAAACGACAGCTTCCAACGGATTTTCGCCACCGGCACTCACCAGGCCATCAGGACGAAAGGGCATGTGACACCTCTGGCGGGAATCCGTCTATCGTGGTGTTCATGCACACCGTCGCGATCCTCGTTCTCGATCATGTGGTGCCGTTCGACATGGCGACACCGATGGAGGTGTTCGGCCGTACCCGGCTGCCGGACGGCCGGAACGCCTACCGGGTGCGGGTGTGCGGGGAGACGCCGGAGGTGCGGACGGACGGGTTCGCGCTGCGGGTCGACCACGGGCTCGAAGCGCTGGCGGACGCCGACACCATCATCGTGCCGGGGCGCTCGGAGCAGGCCGCGCCGCCCTCCGCCCGGGTGCTGGCGGCCCTGCGGGAGGCGGCAGCGGCGGGTACCCGGATCGTGTCCATCTGCGTGGGCGCCTTCGTGCTGGCCGAGGCCGGGCTGCTGGACGGGCTGCGCGCCACCACGCACTGGGTCGCCGCCGACGCGTTGGCCCGGTCCTACCCTCTGGTCGAGGTGCAGCCGGGCGTGCTGTACGTCGACAACGGGCAGATCCTCACCTCGGCCGGGGCCGCCGCCGGGCTCGACCTGTGTCTGCACCTCATCCGGCGGGACTACGGCTCGGCGGTCGCCGCGGACGCGGCCCGGCTGTCGGTCATGCCGCTCGAACGCGAGGGCGGGCAGGCCCAGTTCATCGTCCACCAGCACCCGCCGGTCCCACAGGGCTCGACCCTCGAACCGCTGCTCCAGTGGATCGAGGACAACCTCTCCCACGAGGTCACCCTGGGCGCTCTGGCGACGCGGTCGGGCATGAGCGAGCGGACGTTCAGCCGCCGTTTCCGTGAACAGACGGGCAGCACACCCCTCCAGTGGCTGCTACGGGCCCGTGTACGGCGCGCCCAGTACCTGCTGGAGAACAGCGACCACACCGTCGAACGCATCGCCCAGCAGGCCGGGTTCGGCTCCCCCACCGCGTTCCGCGAGCGCTTCCGCCGGGTGGTCGGCACCAGTCCGCAGGCGTACCGCTCGGCGTTCCACTGCAGGAGGGTCCCCGAAGTGGCGTTCTCCTGACAGATCTACGCCACGGCGCGGCCGTCCGCGACCACACCGCCCGGTGTGCTGCGCGCCGCGGCCAGCAGGGCGTCCGCCTTGACGATGGCTTCCCGGATGCCGGTGGTGCCCATCATCACGCAGAGGGTGTAGACGACGTCGTTCAACTCGGCGGCCGCCTGCGGTCGGTGGCGCTCCGCCTGGGAGATGCGCAGCACCGCGTACCGGGTGAGCAGTTTTCTGACGGCCTTCGGGTCCGGCACCAGCACGGAGCACCTCTCTCTCGCTTTTCGCTCCGAGTGCCCGGCCTGCGCCGATCCAACCAATGGGCCGCGAGATCAGGTCAGGCGACCTGCCCGCTGTGCAGCGCCGTGTACGCCCCGCCCCGGCGCAGGAGTTCGTCGTGCGTGCCGACCTCCAGGATCTCCCCGTCGCCCATCACCACGATCCGGTCGGCGCCCCGGACGGTGGACAGCCGGTGCGCGACCACGAAGGTGGTACGGCCGCGCAGCAGCCGGGCGAGCGCCTGCTGGACGAGGGCTTCCGAGCGGGTGTCGAGCGCCGAGGTCGCCTCGTCCAGGACGAGCACCTTGGGGTCGCGGATCAACGCCCGTGCGATGGCGAGGCGTTGACGCTGGCCGCCGGACAGCCGGGCCCCGCGTTCGCCGACCAGGGTCTCCACTCCTTGCGGCAACTTCTCCACGAACTCGAGGGCGTTGGCGTCCCGCAGCGCCGCGCGCACCGACTCCTCGTCGGCGTCGTCCATGCCGTAGGCCACGTTGTCGTGGATCGTGCCGTCGAAGAGGATCGACTCCTGGGGGACGACCGAGACGAAGCGGCGGTACGTGCGCAGGTCGAGGGTGCTCATGTCGGTGCCGTCGAGCAGGAGTTGGCCGGTGGTGGGGCGGATGAAGCCGATGACGAGGTTGAGCACGGTGGACTTGCCCGCGCCGGACGCGCCGACGAGGGCGACGGTCTCGCCGGGTGCGACGGTGAGGGTGAAGTCGTGCACGGCGGGCCGGAGTTGCTCGTCGTAGGTGTGGCCGACGTGCTGGAAGGTGACGGCTCCGCGTACCTCGGTGACCTCCGCCTTGCCCTCGTTGTCCTCCAGCTCGGGTGCCTGGAGCACCTCGCCGACCGAACGGACCGATTCCAAGCCCTTGGTGATGACCGGGGCCAGGGTCGTGAGGGAGGTGGTGGAGTTGGTGAGGGTGGTCAGGAAGGCGCTCAGCATGACGACGTCGCCGGCGGTGACGCCCCAGACGCCGTAGTACGACACCAGGGCCGCGCCGGCGAGGACCAGGACGCCGACGACGTTGAGGACGACCCAGGCGAGCGAGCCGAAGCGGCCGTTGAGGAGGTCGAGGCGGTTTCCGGAGGTGAGGAGTCGGCGCAGGGTGCCGTCCATGCGGCGCAGGGCCTTGCCCTCCAGGCCGTGGGCGCGGGTGACCGGGATGAGGCGGGTCATCTCCGTCACGCGTGAGGACAGGGTCTCCACCTCGTGGCGGAAGTGCTCGTTGTGGGTGCGAAGGCGCGCCCGCAGCCGGGACACGAGGAGCGCGGCGACCGGTACGACGACGATGAAGACGGGCACGAACTCCGGTGTGCGGAAGGCGATGATGACCAGGCCGCCGGTGAGTACGGTGATCGCGCCGAGTCCGGTCTCCGCAGTCTGCTGGACCATCTGCTCGACCGTCTCGACATCCCGTACGACCTTGGCCTGGAGGACTCCGGCACTGACCCGGGAGTGGTAGCCGATGGAGAGCTGCTGCATGCGGGTGCACAGGGCCGAGCGCAGGTCGGTGCCCATGCGGCGGACGCTGCCGTAGAGGAGACGGACGTACAGCACGTGCAGGGGGTAGTTGATCAACAGGATGAACAGGATGATGCCGGTGCTCGTCCAGAGTCTGCTGACCGGCTGGTGCTGGACGACGGTGTCGATGATGGACGCGGTGATCAGCGGGAGCAGCCAGATGGGGCTGTGCTTGACCGTGAACACGACGACGGCCAGGGCCAGTTGTCTTCGGTCGGCGTGGAAGAGGTAGGCGAGGGTGCGGATCGGGTGTTCGTCGCGGTAGCGGTGGTCGAGCGGTTTCTCCGTGGTCGATGCCATCGGTGGTGGTCCTCCCCCTGTGACCGGTCGGCCCCCTGTGACCAGGTGGCGGGCAAGCGCTTTCTGCCCTTGCCCGCCCTTACTACACCTCAGACATCAGGCTCTTCTCAAACGGCGTCCAGTTCCGCGACCTCGTCGGCGGAGAGGCTGAGTTCGGGTGCGGCGGCCGAGTCGCGGATCGTCTCGGGGCGGCTGGCGCCCGGGATCGGTACGACGACCGGGGACTTGGCGAGCATCCAGGCCAGGCAGACGCGCTGCGGGCTGACGCCGTGCTTCTCGGCGATGGTGGCGAACGGCGCGTAGGCGGAGCCGAGTTCACCGGCGCGGGCGATGCCGCCGAGGGGGCTCCAGGGCAGGAACGCGATGCCGAGTTCGTCGCAGAGGTCCAGCTCCGGTTCGCTGGAACGGAAGGCCGGGGAGAACTGGTTCTGCACGGAGACCAGCCGGCCGTCGAGGATCTCGTTCGCCAGCCGGATCTGCTCCGGGTCCCCGTTCGAGATGCCGGCCAGGCGGATCTTGCCCTCGTCGAGCAACTCCCGTACCGCGCCGACCGATTCGGCGTACGGCACCCTCGGGTCGGGGCGGTGGAACTGGTAGAGCCCGATGGCCTCCACACCGAGCCGGCGCAGGGATGCCTCGCAGGCCTCCTTCAGGTACGCGGGGCTGCCGTTCAGGGTCCAACTGCCGTCCCCGGGGCGGAGATGGCCGCCCTTGGTGGCGACGAGGACGTCCGCGCCCCGGTCGTGGGAGGCGAGGGCCTTGGCGATCAGGGTCTCGTTGTGCCCGATGTCGTCGGCGTGCAGGTGGTAGGCGTCGGCGGTGTCGATCAGCGTCACGCCCGCGTCGAGTGCGGCGTGGATGGTCGCGAGGGAGCGTGCCTCGTCCGGCCGTCCTTCGATCGACATGGGCATACCGCCCAGGCCGATCGCACTGACCTCGACGTCACCGATACGGCGGGTGTCCATGCGGGTGCTCCTCCTCCGGCTGTCACGCGGAAACGTGCCGTCCCGCACCGCTGGAGCCCGGACCCGGTTCTCGGATCGGGGTCACGACGGGCAGAACGCATCCTCCAGCCTGTCCGGCCCGGGTCCGCAGGTCCAATAGAAGAAATCGAACGGATCCAGCAGCGGGACTGCTCAATCCGGATCGCTCAGGTGGGACCGGTCGGGACCGGTCGATTCGGGACCGCTCAACGAGCGGCGACCCTGGCGATGAACGCCGTGACATTGGTGACGGTCCGCCGGATCTTCTCCTCCAGGGTGAGCGACTCGGGCATCCGGGCGCCGACGCCCGCGTCCTTCTTGCCGCGCACGTACAGCGGGCAGGCGAGGTCGCTGCATATGTAGGCGCCCACGGAGTTGCCCTGCTGCCCGGCCTTGCCCGCCTTCGCGGCGGCCATCAGCGAGACGCCTCCGGTGTGGGTGGTCATGCACATCGAGCACATGCTGCGCCGCGTCTGCCAGGAGGCGACGCCGGGAGAGCGCAGGGCGACCGCCGTCGGGCGGCCGTCCAGCTCGATCGCGAGGTAGGCGCGGTCCGGGGCCTGGGGGTCCCGCCAGCCGAGGAAGTCCAGGTCGTCCCACGGCCGTTCGGCCAGGTCCCGGGGTACGGACAGGCGCTTGGCCTCACCCTTGGTGCAGTTCACGAAGGCGGCGCGGATCTCCCGCTCGGTCAGTGGTGTCATGAACGGCACGCTAGTTTGCCTAAAACCTTTAGGCAAATGCATAATGGTTATCGCCGAACGGGAGGAAGGCTATGGCCAGAGCAGGACTGACGCCGGAGCGGCTGACCCTGGCGGGGGCGGAGCTGGCCGACGAGGTCGGCTTCGAGCAGGTGACCGTCTCGGCGCTCGCCCGGCGGTTCGACGTCAAGGTCGCGAGTCTCTACTCGCACCTGAAGAACTCCCAGGAACTCAAGACCAGGATCGCCCTGTTCGCGCTGGAGGAACTCGCCGACCGGGTCTCCGACGCGGTGGCCGGGCGGGCCGGCAAGGATGCCCTGGCCGCCTTCGCGGACGCCTACCGCGACTACGCCCGGGAGCACCCCGGCCGGTACGCGGCCGCGCGGCTCCGGCTCGATCCCGAGACGGCGGCCGCCAGCGCCGGGGTGCGGCACTCGCAGATGACACGGGCGATCCTGCGCGGCTACGACTTGGCGGAGCCGGACCAGACGCACGCGGTCCGGATGCTGGGCGGCGTCTTCCACGGCTACGTCAGCCTGGAGCTGGCCGGGGGCTTCGACCACAGCGCGCCCGACGCGCGCGAATCCTGGGCCTGGATCGTGGATTCGCTCGACGCGCTGCTGCGGAACCGGGCCGCGCCCCACATCTGACGCGTTCCTGATCCGGCGCATCCCGGTTCCGGCTCCGACGTACTCCGATTCCGGGTCCGGCCCCTTCCGGTTCCGGGTCCGGCCCCTTCCGGTTCCGGGTCCGGCCCCTTCCGGTTCCGGGTCCGGCCCCTTCCGGTTCCGGGTCCGGCCCCTTCCGGACATCTTGATCAACAGGCTGAGGCGATGAGCACCGAACACGACACGATCACCACCCCTGTCACCACCGACCTGCTGCGCGGCTTCCTCGACGTGGAGACGACCGCGCACGGTCTGCTGCCCCATCGGCTGCCCGCCCGGGCGCGCCGCCAGATCCCCGACGACCAACTAGCCGTGGCCGAGGCACAACCCTCCGGGGTACGGCTGGTCTTCCGCACCCGGGCCACCATGATCGAGCTGGACACGCTGCCCACCAAGCGCGTCTACCGGGGGTTCCCGGCGCCGGCTGACGGCGTGTACGACCTGCTGGTCGACGGCCGTCTCACCGCCCAGGCCACGGTGGCCGGCGGCAACGTGCGCACGATCACCGACATGGCGACCCAGTCCTCCGAGTTCACGGAGGGGCAGCCCGGCACCGCCCGGTTCACCGACCTGCCGCCCGGTGACAAGGACATCGAGATCTGGCTCCCGCACACGGAGACCGCCGAGCTGATCGCCCTGCGCACCGACGCCCCCGTCGAGAAGGCGACGGACAACGGGCGCAAGGTGTGGCTGCACCACGGCAGTTCGATCAGCCATGGCTCGAACGCCACTCACCCGACGGCGACTTGGCCCGCCCTGGCTGCCGCCGAGGGTCACGTGGAGCTCGTCAACCTGGGGTTCAGCGGCAACGCGCTGCTCGACCCGTTCACCGCCCGCGCGATGCGGGACACCCCGGCGGACCTGATCAGCGTCAAGATCGGCATCAACATCGTCAACGCCGACGCGATGCGCCTGCGCGCCTTCACCCCGGCGGTCCACGGATTCCTCGACACCATCCGCGAGGGGCATCCGACCACACCGCTGCTGGTCGTGTCCGCCATCCTCTGCCCGGTCCAGGAGGACACGCCCGGCCCTCTCATGCCCGACTTCGACGGCGGAACCCTGCTGTTCAAGGCCACGGGCGACCCGGCTGAACGCCCCCTCGGACGCCTGACCCTCAACGTCACCCGCGAGGCACTCGCCCGCGTCGTGGAACAACGGGCGGCCGACGACCCGAACCTGTACTACCTCGACGGTCGTTCCCTCTACGGCGAGGAGGACTACGCCGAACTCCCGCTCCCCGACGCGGTTCATCCCGACCCGGCGGGACACCGGCGCATCGCCGAGAACTTCGGGCGGTCGGTGTTCGGCGAGGGCGGCGCTTTCGCGTCCGGGACCGGGACCGGGACCGGGACCGGGACCGCCTGAGGCTTTCGCACACCGGCCCAGACCGGCCGAGCAGCCTCACGGTTGCGCCACAGCCCAACTGGGCAGTCCCGAGCCCGACTTGGAGGCGGTCGACAGAACCGGTCGAGGACATGGCCGGTCTCTTTCGACACCGGTGAGCGAGCAGGCGAGCCTGTTCAGAACGTCCCGTCGTCGCGCGTGTAGTTGGGGCTGAGCTTCAGCAAGGCAGCGACGGCGGGGCTCGGTTCGCGGCCCGCGCGGACCGCGAACGACAGGGCGAGCGAGGGCACGGGACCGGACACCGGCTTGACGACCACCCCGGCCGTACCCACCGGCTCGTAACGGGGAACGACGGCGGCGCCACCGATGGCTCGCACATACGACGCGGCCGAGGCGATGTCCGTGATCTCGACGGACACGCGGCGCGTGATGCCGAGTTCGCCGAAGGCCCGGTCCATGGCGGCACGCGACCCGAAGCCCCTTGCCCCCGAGACGAAGTTCTCGTGGGCGAGGTCCTTCAGCGCGATGTGGTCCCGCTGTGCCAGCGGATGCTCGGTCGGCAGGATCACCACGTACGGGATCGTCGCGAACTGCCGCAGGTCGAGGTCGTGCGCCTCGGAGGCAGGCAGGGCCACGACGCCGACGTCCAGGCGCCCGCGTCGCACGTCCTCGGCGATTCCGCCCGCTCCGGATCCGGAGACCTGGATCCGTATGTCCACCAGCGGGTGGCGCTGACGGAAGGCCCCCACCAGGCGCGGCAGGTCGAGAGCCGTGATGCGGGTCATCGTGCCGACGCGCAGGCTGCCCCGCAGGGTTCTCGACGCCTCGCCGACCACTTCCCTCGCACGCTCCGCGGCCGCGACGACCGACTTGGCCTCCGGCAGGAACAACTCGCCCGCCGAGGACAGGGCCACCGTCCTGGTCGACCGGTCGAAGAGCGAGATCCGGAGCTCTTCCTCCAGGGCGCGGACAGCTGCCGACACGGTCGACTGGGCTGCGAAAAGGCGCGCCGCAGCGCGGGTGAAGCTGAGTTCTTCGGCCACGGTGATGAAATAGCGTAACTGCCGTAATTCCATCAGCCAATTATCGATTTCTTCGATAACAGCTGTCAATGTTTTTCGTTGGACTCGATATACCTTCTGCGTCAGGCTGTCATCGACAGCAACTCCCGCTGTCCGACGAAAGGTTGGTCATGAGCAAGCAGGTTCTGATCGTCGGAGGCACATCCGGTATCGGCCGCGAACTGGCCGCGGCCTATGCCCGGCAGGGCGCCTCCGTGATCATCGCCGGCCGCGACAGCACGCGCGCGGAGGAAGTGGCCGCGGAAATAAATACCGAGGTGGATTCTCAGCACGTGCGGGGCATTGAGGCCGATCTCTCCAAGCCCGAGATCCTCAAGGACGCGCTGGGCGGCATCGAGCACATCGACTCGATCGTCCTCGCCGGCATGCGACGCGACAACAACACGATCGCCGACTACGACATCGCCGGGGCGACGGAGTTGGCGATCGCCAAGATCGTCGGCTACACCACGGTCGTCCACGCACTGCGGTCGCGCATCTCCCCCACCGGTTCGGTGCTGCTGTTCGGCGGCCTGGCCAAGGACGTGCCCTACCCCGGATCCACCACGGTCACCGCCGTGAACGCCGGTGTGACAGGCCTGGTGGCGACGCTGGCCAAGGAGCTCGCGCCGGTCCGCGTCAACGCGATCCATCCCGGCATGGTCGGCGACAGCCCGCACTGGGCCGGCAACGAGCTCGTCCTGGAAGCAGCACGTGCCCGCATCCTGACCGGTGTCATTCCCACGATGCGGGACATCGTCGAGGGCTCCGTGTTCCTGCTGGAGAACCCGGCGGCGAACGGCGTGAACCTCGACCTCAACGGCGGCCACGCATGATCGACGCCCTGCCCACGCTGGCCGTGATCGGCATCGGCCGCATCAGCCGCCCCATGGTGGTGCGCCTGCGTCGGGCAGGGCACAGCGTGACCGTGACCAACCGGACCCGGGCCCGCGCCCTCGACGTCGCGGCAGACACGGGCGCCCGCGTGGTCGGCACCCCGCGCGAGGCGGCCTCCTCCGCCGACATCGTCATCGTCTGTCTGACCGACGACACGGCGGTGGGCGAGGTCTACCACGGGCCCGACGGCATCCTCGCCGGGCTACGCCCGGGAACAACCGTCCTGGAGACCAGCACCGTCGCCCCGCAGACGGTCAGGACCCTCGCACCACTCGTTCTCGAACGCGGCGCCACTCTCCTCGACACCCCCGTGTCCGGTTCCGTCGAACTCGCCACACGCGGCGAACTCACCTTCCTGGTCGGCGGCCCCAAAGAAGCACTCGACCGTGTGCGTCCCGTCATGGACGTGCTGGCCACCCGCGTCCTTCACTTCGGGGAACCAGGCAGCGGCAACATCATGAAGCTCGCGATCAACTCACTCCTGCTGTCCATGGCAACAGCCTTGTCCGAGGCGCTGGTTCTCGCGGAACGCGCCGGCATCGACCGCGCCGCCGCCTACGACGCTTTCACCCAGAGCGCGGCCGCAGCGCCCTTCGTGCTCTACAACCGCGACAACTTCGTACGACCACACGACGCGGCCATCCACATGACGCTGTCCCTGGTCGCCAAGGACCTGGCACTGATCGACGCCCTGGCGTCCTCCGTGGGAGCGCCCATGGGCCAACTGGACGCGAACCGCAAGCTCATCGACCAGGCCATGGCCGCAGGACTGGAAGACCGCGACGGCGTCTCCGTGCTGGCCGAACTCCTGCGGCACAACGCCACGGCCCAGGCACGACAGCAGCCAGGACAGCCGAGCCGCAGTCGTTGATGAGCATGCGCCGAGGGGCGGGAAGGGCTTGCGCACCTGCCCTGTTCATGTGGCACGCTCACCGGCGACCGACCGGTCGCAATGACTCCGGTCGCGTCACCAGGTTCGACCGTGGAAAGGCACCGCTATGCGCATCGGACTGCTCGGCACCGGCCCTTGGGCTCGGATGGCACACGCCCCCGCCCTGAGTGAGCACCACGCGTGGGACTTCGCGGGCGTGTGGGGCCGCCGCCCCGACGCCGCCAAGGAGTTGGCCGACCAGTACGGCGTACCGGCCTACGACGATGTCGACGCTCTGCTCGCGGACGTGGACGCCGTCGCCGTGGCGCTGCCGCCGTCGATCCAGGCCGAGTTGGCGGTGCGGGCCGCGCGGGCGGGGCGGCATCTGCTGCTGGACAAGCCCCTCGCGCCGACGGTCGAGCAGGGGCGGGCCGTGGTCGACACGGTGCGGGAGGCCGGGGTCGCGTCGGTCGTGTTCTTCACCACCCGCTTCCAGCCGGAGACCGAGGCGTGGATCACCGAACAGGCAGCCGCGGAGGGCTGGTTCACGGCCCGGGCCGAGTGGCTCGGGTCGGTGTTCACCAGCGACAGCCCGTTCGCCGCCTCGCCCTGGCGGCAGGAGAAGGGCGCGCTGTGGGACGTGGGCCCGCATGCCCTGTCCGTGTTGCTGCCGGTCCTCGGTGACGTCCGGCGAGTGGCCGCCGCCGTGCGGGGTCCCGGCGACACGGTCGTGCTGGTCCTGGAGCATGTCGGCGGTGTGTCCAGCACGCTGACGCTGAGTCTCACCGCGCCGACCGCGGCGGCGGGAGCCACGGTCGAACTGCGCGGCGCGGCCGGGGTGACCAGCTTTCCGGACAGCTCGGGCAACGCGGTGTCCGCCCTGGTGCGGGCCGCCGACGCGCTGAGCGAGGCCGTCCGCACGGGTCGGCCGCACTCGTGCGACGCGGTCTTCGGGCTGCGGGTCACCGAGATCCTGGCCGAGGCCGAGGCGATGGTGGACAGCGACGAGCCTGCCTGATCACTCACTGTGGTCAGTCTCCTGATCACACGCCACCGGGCGGCTCCTCGTCCTCGTCGAACGGCTCGTCGCTCCACCGGAACCAGGCCCGCTCCCCCTCGATGTGCAGCAGGAACTCGGGCACTGGCCCGTCCGGCGAGGTCAGCGTCACCTGTCGGCTGATCTCGCCGTAGGCCTCCTCCCACCGCTGCCAGTCGGCGTCCCCCTGCGTCAGGGCGAGTTCCCGCGCGAACAGCTCCCGTACGGCCTCGAACGCCGGACCGGCGGTGAACTTGCCCGACAGCCAAGGGAAGTCGGCGTCGTCGATCAGGATCTCCCCGACCGACTCCTCGCCCTTGTGCACCTGCCAGACCTCGCCGACGAACCCCATGCCCGCCTCCATCCCGCCGTGGATCGACCTGCCGCCAGCATGGCACCCGGCACTGACAATCGCCCCGGACCGCATCGCGAGCGGGCCGAGGCGACTGTCCTGTCCGCCTACGTTCCGTCGCGCTTACTCGACGACATGGAAGTTGGCCCGCTCCCGGATGACCGGATAGCCGGCCTTCGCGAAGTGCGCGGCCATCGGGAAGTTGCCCTGGTCGGTGGCGGCGGCGATGAACTCGGCGCCGCGCTCGACGAGATAGTGGGTGCACTCGGCCAGCAGGTCGCGGGCATAGCCGTGGCCGCGCTGTTCCGGTACGACTCCGATGAAGCCGATGCACGGACCCGACGGGTTGTGGGCCGGGATGTGGATGCCCACGAGGTCTCCCTCGGGAGTGCGGGCGATCTGCCACCACTCGCGCGGGGACGGGCACCAGCGAAAGAAGTCGATCTCCTCCTGTGCGGCCTTCTCAACTCCCCCCTGCCGAATGGCCAGTTGGGCATGGCCGTCGAGGGTGACGGAGTGGATGCGGCGCAGCGCGTCGAAGAAGACGGCGTCGTCCGGTTCGGGGGCGAAGACGAGGCGGCCGGGGCGCTCGGGGAGGCCGCACTCCGGGGTCCACCGGTAGATGAATCGCTCGACCAGGAGCTCGTACCCGGCCGCGCGCAGGGCGGTGAAGCGTGTCTCGGCGGCGGCTCGGATCTCGGGGTTGTCGCGCCAGCCGACGGGGAGGTTCAGTTCCGCGCCGACACGCCAGGGTGCGCTGCGCAGGAGTTCGGCCCCCGCTTCCTCCTCGCCCTCGATCACGTCGAAGCAGTCGACGGTGAGGGGTTCGGTGTCGTTCGGGCCGCCCCACCAGGCGCCACGCGCGACGACCGTGCCGTCACGCAGGGCCACCCGCTGCCAGTCGGGCCGCCAGGTGGTCAGGCGGTGCTCAGCTCGGGCGCCGAGGGAGTCGGGAAGGGTGTCGAAAAGATGGGCGTCGCTCTCGTCGAGCGCGCGAATGACCAGATCGGTCATGGGTTTCCTCCGGGAGGGGTACTGCGTGGAGCGCTCCCGGTCAGGTCACACGTGGCACACCGGGTCAACGGGGAGGGAGCGCTGGGGTGTTGTGAACCTCATGGCACTCGCCTCCTTCCGCTGGTCTCAGGGCGTGCACGCACACGGTAGATGGTTGATCTCCCGCCCGTCCACCGTATTTCCGGGCCGGCCCGGCGGAGCGTGACTCCGCCGGGCCGGTGTGCGTCACTTCGGGAGTTGTCCCGGGTCGGTCGCCCAGCTCGTGTTGGGTTCGGTGGCCAGGCGGAAGTCCAGCCTGCCGCCCTTGAGGGTCAGGCCGGCGCCGGTCCACGCGCGCGTGAGGTCACGTCCGTCGAGGCGTACGGCGTCGACGTACTGGTGGGTGTCGTCGGCGTCGGGGGCGGTGATGACGAGGTCCGTGCGGCCCGGACGGTCGACGACCGCCTTCGGGAAGAGCGGTGCGCCGAGCAGCAGGTCGGCGCTGCCCGGGGTGCGCGGATAGATGCCGAGGGCGGAGAGGACGTACCAGGCGGACATGGTGCCGAGGTCGTCGTTGCCGGGCAGGCCGGTGGGTCCGGTGCCGTAGGCGGTGTCGAGGATCTGGCGGACGGTCGCCTGGGTCTTCCAGGGCTGGCCGAGGGAGTTGTAGAGCCACGGCGCGTGGATGTCGGGTTCGTTGGTCGGGTCGTAGCGCAGGGCGTCACCGCCCCGGACCGACCAGGCGCCGTCGGCGGTGTGGAAGAAGCCGTCGAGCCGGGTGGCGGCTGCCTCACGTCCGCCCATCGCCTCGGCCAGTCCCTGGACGTCCTGCGGGATCATCCAGACGTACGCGGCTGCCGAGCCCTGTGCGAAGCCGAGGTCGCTGGCCGGGTTGAACGGGCCCACCCAGGAGCCGTCGAGGTTGCGGGCCTGGATGTAGCCGGTGGCGGGGTTGAAGACGTTGCGCCAGTAGGCGCCCCGCTCGGTGAAGGTCTTCGCCTCGGCGGTACGGCCCAGCAGCTTCGCCCACTCGCCGAGGGCGGAGTCGGCGACCGCGTCCTCCAGGGTCTCGGCGGCGCCGCCCCAGCAGTGACAGGCGTCCTGGGCGGCGTAGTGGGAGGTCATGTACTGGGCGAGGTTGGGGCGTTGGCCCACACACTGGCCGGGGCAACCGGCGTCCGACAGTTCGTCCGGGTTCGGGACGGTGGCCTGGTGGACGAGGGAGTCGAAGGCACCCTCGTAGTCGAAGTTGCGCACGCCCATGGCGTAGAAGGTGGCCAGGGTCGCTGCGGTCGGGTCGCCGGTCATGACGTGGGTGGCACCGCTGATGTGCACCCAGCGGTCCCAGATTCCGCCGTTCTGTTTCGAGAAGTTGTAGAGCGACTGGGCGAAGTCGCCCGCCACTGTGGGCTTCAGGAGGGCGAGCAGTTGGATCTGGGCGCGGTACTGGTCCCAGCCGGAGAAGTTGCTGTACTGAGCCCGCTGCCCGCGCGCGAGTCGGTGCACGGCCTGGTCCATGCCCCAGTAGCGGCCGTCCTCGTCGCTGATCAGGTTGGGCTGCATGAGGGCGTGGTAGAGCGCCGTGTAGAAGGTCTGGCGGCGTGCGGGGGTGCCGCCGTCGACGCGTACGGTGCTCAGTTCGCGGTCCCAGGCGCGGGCACCGGCCTTCGCCACGTCGGCCACGCGTGCGTGCGGGGCGATCTCCTGGCGCAGGTTGGACTCGGCGCCCCCGAGGCTGACGTAGGAGATGCCGATCCGCATGCGGACATCGTTGTCAGAGCTGGTGTCGAAGCCGACCCAGCCGCCGGAACCGCGTCCCGCGCGGTCGGCACCGGTGGCGTATCCCTCGCCTCCGGAGGCGGTCGTCGAGCCGGGTGACACGGTGCTGTCGTGCCAGGTGCCGACGGAGGAGAAGGCGCGGTCGAAGGAGGCGCTGAAGTAGAGCTTGTAGTAGCTCTTGCGGTTGTTGACGCCGCCGTTGGCGCGGCGCCCGCAGAAGGCTCCCGTGTACACCCAGCCGGTCACCTTCTGGTGGGCGGTGTCGATGTCGACGTGTGCGTCCTGACTGCCGTTGAGGGAGTTGGAGACGCGGAAGAGCAGGCTCGCCGGGCGGTCGGCGGGGAAGGTGAAGTCGGCGACCCCGGCGCGCTTGCTGACGGCGAGGTCGGCGGTGGCGCCGGAGGCGAGGCCGAGGGTGTAGCGGCCGGGGGTGGCCTTCTCGTCGGTGTGCGAGAAGTTCGACGCGTACACGGCGTCCTTGGTGTCGGCCGAGGGCGACGAGGTGACGTCGCCGACGAACGGCATGATCGGTACGTCGCCCGCCGCGCCCGGGTTGCAGCCGGCGCCGTTGACGTGGGTGAGGCTCAGGCCGCGGATGCGGGTGGCGCCGTACTCGTACCCGTTGGCGGCGCCCGTGCTGGTCTGGTCGCCGGTGGTGCTGGTCGGGGACCAGGCGATCATGCCGTACGGGAGGGTGGCGCCGGGGTAGGTGTTGCCGCCGTTGCCGGAGCCGATCAGCGGGTCCACGAGCGAGGACGGCCGGGCGGAGGGGGCGGTCGCCGCGACGGCGGGGAGCGGGGCGGACGCGGCGAGCGCGGAGGTGACCGCCACGGCCGCGACTCTGACACCGAACCGTCTTGTCGTGCCGAGGAGTTGGTGACGCATGCGTCAGGTCGCCTTTCGAGGAAGGGACATGGAGACGGAAAAAGACAGGGGGCGTCGTGAGGCTAGGAGGCCGCGCGATGGGAGGGAAGAGGCGCCCGGATACGGGTGATGAAGCACGGGTGAACGCTTCGTCGGACGCTTAAGTGATCCTTAAGTGGGGGTTAAGCCACCCATCTCGTCACGTCTCCGCAGGTCAGCGCGGTGACGGCTTCATGCAGAACCGTTGGCTCAGCCCGTGCCCGTGCGTAACATCGGGCCTCGGCGGCGGTGTCGGCGCACGCTGTGAGAGCGCTCTCAATGCGTCGGCGCCGTCCGCTCCGAACAGCCCGACTCGTCCGGAGGTCCCCCCACATGACTCCCCGTCACCAGCGCCCGCTCGGCCGCCGCAAGCTCCTCTTCGCCCTCGGTGGCGCGGCCGTGGCCGCCCCCGCCGTCGCCGCGCTCGCACCGCACGCCCTCGCGGACACCAAGTCCACGGAGACCAGCGCCGATCAGGCGGGCGCCCTCCCGCTGACGCTGGTCAACAACAGCGGCTCGTTCGACAACGCGAACGTGCACGCGTACATCGTAGGAAACGTGGACGGCAAGCAGGTGCGGGTCACCCCCGACGGGACGATCGCGCCGATCGCGCTCTCGGACAACGGCGCGGACGGTTTCACCGACTATGCGATCAGCCTCAACTCCGGTGCGGAGACGACGATTTCGCTCCCTTAC
This sequence comes from Streptomyces sp. NBC_00986, assembly GCF_045162565.1. Classification (NCBI taxonomy): domain Bacteria; kingdom Bacillati; phylum Actinomycetota; class Actinomycetes; order Kitasatosporales; family Streptomycetaceae; genus Streptomyces; species Streptomyces sp. NBC_00986. The sequence goes on along the minus strand of NZ_CP108733.1, from coordinate 11,038,559 downwards.
CTGTCGGGCCGCATCTACGTCTCGCTCGGCGCGAAACTCAAGTTCAAGGCCGTGGCGGACGGCAACGGCAACCCGGCACTTCAGTACCCGGCCGGCTGGGTGACGTCCGACCCCAACTACGGGGTGCTGCACGACTGCGCCGAGTTCACGCACAACGCGTCCGGCATGTTCTGCAACACGACGATGGTCGACATGTTCAGCGTGCCGCTGAGCATCCGGCTGACCGGCGCGCAGGACCAGACGACGGGCACCCTGCGCGACGGCGGCCGGGCGTCGGTGTTCGACGCCGTACGGAAGGTCGAGGCGTTCGCCCCGCTGATCGTGGACGACACGCGGGTGATCGCGCCGGGGCACGGGCTGGACGCGGGCCTGTTCGCCGCGGACTACTTCCAGCCCTACATCGACGAGGTGTGGAGCACCTACACCGGCAAGGACCTCACCGTCACCACCAACGCGGGCGCCTTCACCGGGCGGGTGCGCGCCGGCCAATTCACCTTCACCGGGCCTGCCTCGGTCTCGTTCGCCAAGCCGTCGACCCGGGACGTGCTGTTCTGCGACGGCAATCTGGCCGCCCCGAACGACGGCACCACGGGCCCGGTCGCGGCCGTCCTCGGCGCCGGCTTCAACCGCTCGACGCTCCTGTCGAACCCCGCCCAGCCCACCACCGACGCGTCGAGCTTCTACGCCACCGACCTCACGAACCACTACGCGAAGGCGATCCACGCGGCGACCGCCGACGGCAAGGCGTACGGCTTCGCCTTCGACGACGTGGCGGACTTCGCGTCGTACGTCCAGGACACGGCGCCCACGGGGATACGGCTGACGCTCACGCCGTTCTAGGCGCTCGGCGTGCGGGGCCGGTCCCGCCGTAGGAGCGTGGTGGTGTGGGAAAGGTGCGCGTTCCGTCGTTCCGCCGGGTCCGGGAGCCGGCCCGGCGGGGGTGGCTTCGGGGCGCGCCGGCGCCGGGGTGGGTGCGGGTGCTGCCGTGGGCACTGGTGGTGGGCGTGGGTGTGGCGACGCTGGTCAGCCCGGACTCGCTCGACATCGGCTTTCTGCTGGGCGCCATTCCGCCGCTGGCCGGGCTGTCGTACGGTCCGCTCGCGACCGCGCTGATGGGCAGCGCCACGGTCGCACTGCTGACCGTCCCGGCGTTCCATCTCAACGATCCCGGTGAGACCGATCTGCTGACGGTCCTGTTCGTCGCGGTGCTGAGCGTGTTCGTGTCCTTCGTGCGCAGTCGCCGCGATGCCCAGCTGGATCTGGAGCGCACGGTCGCCGAGGCGGCGCAGCGGGCCGTCGTGCCGCCGCTGCCGGAGCGGGTGGGGCCGGTGGGGTGCGTGGGGCTGTACCGGGCGGCGCAGCGCGGGACGCTGGTCGGCGGCGACTTCTTCGACGTACGGGCCGGGCCGTACGGGGTGCGGGCCGTCATGGGCGATGTGCAGGGGCACGGGCTGTCGGCCGTCGCTACGGTCGCCTCGCTGCTGGGCGCGTTCCGGGAGGCGGTGCTCGACCAGCCGGACCTGGAGGCGGTCGCGGCACGGCTGGACCGGCGGCTGGTGGTGGACTCGGCTCGGTCGGCGCACGCGGAGCTGTTCGCCACGGCGGTGCTGCTGGAGTTCACGGCGGACGCGGGGGCGGTGCGGATCGTGGCCTGCGGGCATCCGGCTCCGGTGCTGCTGCGCGGCGGCCGGGTCACGGAGATCGACATCGAGGCGTGGACGCCGCTCGGTCTCGGCCTGTCCGATGGCGGTCCGCTGAGCGGGGTGACCGTCCAACTGCGGCCAGGAGACCGGCTGTTCCTCGCCTCGGACGGGGTGTGGGAGGCCCGGGACGCGGGCGGTTCCTTCTATCCCTTCGCCGAGCGGCTGGTCCAACTCGCCGACGACGAGCCGGCGTTGATGGCGGAGCGGGTGTGGGCCGACCTGCTGCGGCACTCGCCGGAGATCCGGGACGATGTGACCATGCTCGTGCTCACGCCCCGGACTCCGTAAGGGAGTTGAGGCTCACGGCTACCGCTCGTGGTCGCCCTCGGCGTCGATGTGCGGCAGGATCCGGTCCAGGAAGCGGGGTGTCCACCAGGCGTGCCGCCCGAGCAGGGTCATCACCGCCGGGACCATGAGCAGCCGTACGACGGTCGCGTCGATCAGCACACTGACCGCCAGGCCGAGGCCGAGCATCTTGACCACGATGTTGTCGCTGACGACGAAGGCCGCGAAGACGCTGACCATGATCAGGGCGGCGCAGGTGATGACGCGCGCGGTGATCTCCAGGGCGTGGGCGACGGACGCCTCGGCGTCGCCCGTGCGCAGCCAGGCCTCGTGGACGCGGGAGAGCAGGAAGATCTCGTAGTCCATGCTCAGGCCGAAGATGATCGCGAACATCATCATCGGGACGTAGCTCTCGATGGGGACCTTGCCGGAGACGCCCAGCGCGGGCCCGCCCCAGCCCCACTGGAAGACGGCGACGACGACGCCGTAGGAGGCGGCGATGGACAGCACGTTGAGGACGGCGGCCTTGAGGGCGACGAGGAGGCCGCGGAAGACGGCGAGGATGATCAGGAAGGCCAGGGCGACCACCACGCCGATGATCAGGGGCAGCCGGCTCGACACGATGTCGCGGAAGTCGACCTGGGCCGCGGTGGTACCGGTGACGTAGCCCTTGGCCGTGGTGCCGGAGACTGCGTCCGGGAGCGTGTGGTGGACGAGCCGGTTGGTGAGGTCGGTGGTGTCGGCGCTCTGCGGGGACTGCTTGGAGTAGACGGTGCCGACGAGGACGTCGCCGTCCTTGGTGGTCGTCAGCGGGGAGACCTTGGCCGCGCCCTGCACCCCGTCGAGGGTCTTCTGGGCCTGGCTGGAGAGGTCCGAGCGCTGGGAGGTCGGGACGCCCGTCTGGTCGATCACGATGGTGAGCGGGCCGTTGGAGCCGGGGCCGAAGGCATCGGTCATCAGGTCGAAGGCGCGGCGGTCGGTGAACGAGGTGGGGTCGGCGCCGTCGCCGATGTGGCCGAGCTGGAGCGAGAACACCGGGATCGCGAGGACGACCACGGCCGCTACGCCTGCCGCGAGGAACGTCCACGGCCGGTGTTCCACGCGCTGCGCGTACCGGTGCCAGGTGCCCGTCGGTTCGGCGCCCGGCGCGGCGTCGGTCTCGGCGACCGGGCGGCGCACCCGGTAGCGGTCGATCCGCTTGCCGAGGAGTCCGAGCAGGGCGGGTACGAGGGTGAGCGCGCCGATGACCGCCGACACGACCGTCACGGCGGCCGCGAGCCCGAGTTTGCCGATGAAGGGCACGCCGGACACGAACAGGCCGGCGAGCGCGATGATCACGGTGCAGCCCGAGACGAGCACCGCCCGGCCGCTGGTCGCCGTGGCCTGCCCGGCGGCGCGCACGGGATCGGAGCCGTTCATGAGGTTCTGCCGGTGACGGGTGATCAGGAACAGGGCGTAGTCGATGCCGACCCCGATGCCGATCATCGTCGCGAGGGTCGGGGACACCGTCGCGAAGGTGAACGCCGCCGCCAGCAGTCCCAGGCACGCGAGTCCGCCGATCACGCTGATCAGCGCGGTCACCAGGGGCATCGCGGCGGCGACCACGCTGCCGAAGCCGATCAGCAGGACGACGATGGCCACGGCGAACCCGATGAGTTCGCTGATCCGGTCGTCGGCGGCGGGCCGGGCGAGTTCGCCGAGCGGTCCGCCGTACTCGACCTCGGCGCCGGCCGCGCGCAGCGGCTTCACGGAGGCGTCGACGCCGTGCAGGTAGCCGTCGCCGAGGGTGGACGGCTGGACGTCGAAGCGGATGGTGATGTACGCGGTCTTCGCGTCGGAGGAGAGGGGGCCGACGTTCGGGCCGGTGGACGTCGGTGTCTGCGTCCCGGGCTGGGGCAGTGGGTTCTGCACCGACAGGACGTGCGGGAGTTTCTGCAGGTCGCCGACGGTCTCGGACATCTGCGAGTTCAGGGAGGTGAGCTGCTTGTCCTTGTCGTGCAGGACGATCTGGCTGCTGTAGCCACCGGCCGCCGGGTCGTGTTCCTTGAGGACCTGCAACCCGTGCTGGGACTGGACGCCGGACAGCGAGAAGTCGTCCGAATAGTCGCCCCCGAAGGACCTGTTGACGACCTGGAGCGCGGCCAGCGCGACCAGCCAGGCGACGATGACGATCACGAAGTGCCGTGCGCACCACTCCCCCAGCCGCCGCAGCGCCCCCTTGGCAGCCGTCCGGCCGTCCCCTGCGCTGGATTCCGTGGGCGCCATGGCCTCGGCCTTTTCCGCCGGGTGACATTTCCGACATCCCCATTAGACGCCCGTTGGATCACTCCGGCATCTCGGGCCCGCCCTCAAACGGAGGCCGGCCCGCGTCCCACCAGGAACCGGTGCGTGTGTCGCCGTCCACCTCGGTGCCGAGCATCGCCATGACCTGGCCGCCCATCGTCATCGGGTCGGTCACGCCGATGACCTGAACTGCCTTGAATCCAACAGGCGTTGGAGCCGCTGCCGGGCGGCCGACGGGGACAGACCCACCTTCAGTCCGAGGCCGGCGTAGGCGATACGGCCGTCGGTCTGCAGCTCGCACGGTCGTCCACCCCCCCTGCTCACGGACGAGCAGTCGCGCGCCGGGAAGATCAGCGACCGTACGGTGGGCGAACCGAACGGCTGACGTCCGCCGGGAAGTGCAGCAAGTCCCGCCCGATCCCCGGGAGTTCAGCCACGCCCGTCAGGCGCATCGTCTCGACCAGTTCCGCCGTCAGCTCCCCGACCAGCCGGGTCACACCCTCCGCACCGGCCAGGGACAGCGCCCACAGGGCGGGACGGCCGACGAACACCGCCCGGGCCCCGAGGGCGAGCGCGGCGAAGACATGGGCGCCTCGGCGCAGTCCACCGTCCACGTACACCTCGGCGCCCGTCCCGGCGACGGCGTCGACCACCTCCGGCAACGCCCAGGCGGTCGGCACCAGCCCGTCGAGCTGGCGGCCGCCGTGGTTGGAGACGATCAGCCCTGCGGCGCCCGCGTCCACGAAGGCGCGGGCGTCGTCGCCGCGCAGGACACCCTTGACGACGACCGGCAGCCCGGTCAGGTCGCGCAGCCGGCCGATGACGTCCGGCGTGAGGTCGGGAGCGTGTTCGGCGGCCGCCCGGTCGGGCGTGCCGGTGACGTTGCCGTAAAGGTCCTCCGGGCCCACGAAGTCGGCGACGTGCGCGCCGGGTTTGCCGTGCGAGCCGATGACGGGTGTGTCTGCGGTCAGTACGACGGCCCGGGCGCCGGCCGCCACGGCTCGCCGGAGCGTCTCCTCGGTCAGGGACCGGTCGCGGGCCACGTACACCTGCACCCACCACGGCGCGCCCGAGGGCTCCAGGGCCGAGAACGGGATCGCGGTGTTCGAGGTCACCACCAGCAGCGACCCGGCACCGGCCGCACCGAGCGCGGTGGCCGCCTCGCCGTCGGGATGGGCGCGGCGTTGCAGGGTGCTCGGGGCGATGAGGACCGGTGTGTCGACTGCCGTGCCCAGTACGGTCGTTGAGGTGTCGCACCGGGACACGTCCCGCAGGATGTGCGGTCGGAGGCGCAATCCGTCCCAGGCGGGGGCGGCTTCGGCAACGCTGAGGCCCTGGCCTGCACCTCTGCGGAAGTAGGCGTGGATCTCCGGCGGAAGGACACCGGCCGCCTGCTCCTCGATGCCGTCCAGCCAGCGCGCCACGCCCGTCACACCGCTCCCCCTTCGTGCGTGATGCATCGACCTTAGCGACTCAACTCTCTTTTCCCACAGGCCATTTCAGACACTTGCCACAGAAGCGAACAGAGGCCGGTCAGTTTCGAAGGGAAGTCCTGTTACACCGTGCGAGAGCGGTCGATGACGGTGTGTACTGTGCTCCGGGCGCCCCGCCTGAGGGGCCCGGACCAAGGCTCAAGGTCCCCAACTCAGCCCTGCCCGACTTCGCTTGGACTCGATTCGATGACCGAATTACCGGACCTGGTGGCCGGTGCTCTCGCCGCCGGCACGCTGTCCGCGCTGGCGCTCGGTGCCGGGCTGATGCGGTCTCGGCGTCAACGCGCCCTGCAGCGCGCCGAGATAACCGAGCTGCGGGACCGACTCGACAGTGTTCAGGCGGCGTTGGCGGCCGAGGTCGAGCATCTGGCACTCCAGCGGATTCCGGCCGCCGCCCGGCATCTCACGCATCCGCGGGTCGCCGTTCCGGGGCCCGGGCAGCCGCAGTTCATCGGCTCGCCCCTCGGGATCGCCCTCGAAAGCGCGCTCAGCTCGGCGCGTTCGGAACTCGCCGCACAGCGCACCCGCATCGACGCCGCAGCACAGGCCGGGATGCGCGGGGCAACCCGCGAGATCCAGGCCGCGCTGTACCGCTTGCAGGACGCCCTGCGCTCGCTCCAACAGCGGTACGACGACCCCGAGTTGGCGCAGACCCTGTTCATGCTGGACCACGAGAACGAGCAGTCGCTGCGCCGTGCGCAGGTCACGGCCGTCGTGTGTGGTGCCTGGGTCGGGCTCGCGCGTGAGGAGTCGCACCTCGTCGAGGCGGTCACCGGTGGCCAGGCCCGGCTCGCCGGGTACCACCGGGTGCGGGTCCACAACCATCTCGAAGTCGGTACCGCGCTCGTCTCGCATGCCGTCGAACCCGTCGCGATCATCGTCGCCGAGCTCCTCGACAACGCGCTGCGGCACTCCTCCCCGGACACCGACGTCTTGGTCAACCTGGAGCACGTGCACCACGGCGTCTGCGTCACGGTCGACGACGCGGGGGTCGGGATGACCGAGGACGAACGCGACCGCGCCCGGCGGATGGTGGCCGGTTCCGACCCGATCCTGCTCACCGACCTGGGCGACCCGCCGCGCATGGGGTTCGCCGCGATCGGCCGTCTGACCCGGCAGTTCGACCTGAGCGTCGACGTGTCCTCGCCCTCCCCGTACGGCGGCGTCCGCGCGGTCCTGCGCATCGACAGCCATCTCCTCAGCCGTATCGACCCCGAGCGGCGGCCGCCCGCGGCCGGCGCCCCGCGCTCGACCCGCCGGGCCCCCGCACCCACCCGCACGCCCGCCCCCGCACCGGCCCACTCCTACGGCTCCGAGCGCGACGAACGTGCCGTAGCCGATGCGTCCGGGCATCACGCCGTACCCGATGCGGGCGGCCTGCCCCGGCGTCGTCGCCGGACCCCGGCCGCCGCACCGGCAGTACCGGTCGCGCCCGAGGCACGCCAACCCGAGCGCCGTCCGGAGCAGGCCGCCGCCGCGCTCGGCGCCCTCCAGTCCGGTACCGCCGCCGCGCGCGCCGCGATGGACGACGCCGGGACCGCCGCGGCGGAGCGGGCCGCGGCACCCGAAGCAGTGACAGCGCACGAGACACATCAGACCGACTACGAAGGGGGAGCGGCTAGATGATCAGCCGCGATGGGGGCGACACGGCATGGGTGCTCGATCCGATCCTGGAGGTGCCGCATGTGGTGGCGGCGGTGCTGTTGACCCGGGACGGGCTGGTGCGGGGGTACACCGACGCACTGTCCCAGGCCTCGGGCGAGCGGGTCGCCGCGATCACCAGCACGGTGCAGGGGGCGTGCCGTACCGCCGCGGCGGCGTTCGCCGACCGGGAACGGGCCGAGATACGGCAGGTGGTCATCGAGTCGGACCACGGCTATGTGCTCATCGTCCCGACGGATCACGGGACTTGTGTGGCGGCCTACGGCGACACCGAGGTGCGGCTGGATCTGCTGGCGCACCGGGTGCACTCGCAGGTGGCGCGGCTGGCTGAGAAGGCGATGGCCGCCGCTCCGCGGGGAGTTGACGGCGGCGCACCGGCATGACGGGCCGCCGCGGCGGCCGTCCTCTCGTTCCCGCGTATCTGTCGACCGGCGGTGTGGCCCGGCCCAGCCGCCCTCATCTGGAACGGCTGACGGTGCTCAGCGGCAGCGGCGAGCCCGTCCCGGCCGACCTGCCCGCGGCTCAACTCGCCCTGCTGGACGCCCTGTACGGAGGTTCGCTGACGGTGCTGGAGGCGGCGGCCCTGCTGGAGCTTCCCGTGTCCGCGGTGCGGGTCCTGGCCGCCGGTCTTCTCGACCGGAGCCTGGTGCTCGCACGTGCCCCGATCCCGCCCGCCGAACGCTTCGACCCCGACCTGCTGAAGAGAGTCGCAGATGGCCTACGCGCCCTCAAGCACCACTAGCGGCAGCCCGACCGACGGCCTCCATCTGCCGGACACAGCCCGGGAGTTGGTCAAGATCCTGATCGCGGGACCCTTCGGGGTGGGCAAGACGACCCTCATCGACTCCGTGTCGGAGATCCGGCCGCTGCACACCGAGGAACGGCTCAGCGAGGCGTCCGTCCACGTCGACGATCTCGACGGGGTGCGGGAGAAGTCGACGACGACCGTCGCGATCGACTTCGGCCGGATCAGCCTGCCGGGCGGGATCGTGCTGTACCTGTTCGGCACCCCCGGGCAGGAGCGGTTCCGGGCACTGTGGGAGGACATCGCTTACGGCGCGCTCGGGGCGCTCGTCCTGGTCGACAGCCGTCGCGTCGACGCCTCGTTCGACGTGCTCGGCCTGGTGGAGGAGAGCGGCCTGCCGTACGCCGTCGCCCTCAACACCTTCCCGGACGTGCCCCGGCACCACACCGAGCAACAGCTGCGCGCCGCCCTGGACTTGGCGCCCGGCACACCGCTGGTGACCTGTGACGCCCGGGACGCGGACTCGTCCCTCGACGCGCTGCTCGCCCTGGTCCAGCATCTGATCGACCGCGACCCTCCGGAGCACCGGTGACCACTACTTCCCCCGTCGGCCCCGCCCGTCCCATCCGGCTGTGGGAGGACGGCTTCGCGCTGGATCCCTACGGCTACTACGCCGCCCTGCGCGCCCAGGGTCCGGTCGGCCGGGCCGAACTCGCCCCGGGCGTACCGGCGTTCGTCGTCACCGAGCGGCGGGCCGCGCTGGAGCTGCTGCGCGACACCGACACGTTCTCGCACGATCCCCGGCCGTGGGAGACGACGGTCGCCGAGGACTCGCCGGTCCTCGGGATGATGCGCTGGCGGCCCAACTCCCTGTTCGCGGACGGCGCGGCGCACGTCCGCTACCGTGGCGCACTGATCGACGCCTTCGAGCGGATCGAGCCGCACGACCTGCGGGCGCGGGTGCACCGGGCGGTGCATGTGCTGGTGAGCCGGATCGGGCCGCGCGGACAGGCCGATCTGGTGGGCGATTTCGCCCGGCCGCTGATGGCGCTGGTCTTCAACAGCCTGTTCGGGCTGCCCGACAGCCAGAGCGAGCGGCTGGACCGGGCACTGGGCAAGATGATGGAGGGCGGCCCCCAAGCGGCCGAGGGCGAAGCCGAGTTCGGCGGCTACGTGCTCGAACTCATTGCCGCCAAGGCCGAGTCGCGCGGCGACGACCTCCCGAGCTGGCTCCTCGACCATCCGGCCGGACTCACCCCGGAGGAGGTCACCTGGCAGGTTTTCCTCACCCTCGGCGCCGGGCACGAGCCGACCGCGAACCTGGTGTCCAACGCCCTGTCCCGCATCCTCGGCACCTCGGTCTACTACTCCACCCTGACCAGCGGCGCCCGACCGGTCATGGACGCCGTGGTGGAGGTCCTGCACCACGAGACCCCGCTGGCCAACTACGGGATCCACTACGCCCGTTCACCCGTGACGTTCCACGGCGCGCGGATCCGTCCCGCGATCCCGGTCGTGGTCTCGTACGGCGCGCTCGCGCACTTCGCCGAGCAGGAGGTCGTCACCGGCCGGCATCCCAAGGACGCCTCGCACCTGTCGTGGTCGGCGGGCCCGCACACCTGCCCGGTCGGACAGCACACGCTGCTCATCGCGACGGAGGCGATCGAACGGCTCACCCTGTGGCTGCCGGACCTCGAACCCGTCGTACCGCGCGAGGAGTTGACCTGGCGCCCCGGTCCCTTCCATCGCTCGCTCACGTCGCTGCCCGTGCGGTTCAGCCCCCGCTCCCCCGACCAGCCAGGAGACCTGTCGTGACCGTGTCCGACCGCATCGCCCTCGACCCGTTCGGCGCCGACATGGCCGCCGAGAGCGCCAAGTTGCGTGCCCTCGGCCCGATCGTGCCCGTCGAACTCCCCGGAGGCATCCCCGCCTGGGCGCCCACCGGCTACGACACCCTGAAGGAACTTATCCTCGACCCGCAGGTCAGCAAGGACCCCCGGCTGCACTGGAACCTCTGGTCGGAGATGGGCGAACACCCGTCCTGGGGCTGGGTGTTGGGCTGGATCGGCGTCATCAACATGCTCTCCACCTATGGCACCGACCACACCCGCCTGCGCAAACTCGTCGCGCCCAGCTTCACCCACCGGCGTACCGAGGCGATGCGCGCCCGGGTCGAGACGATCACCGTAGAACTGCTCGACGCGATGGCGGCGGACAACGCCGAGGTGGTCGACATCAAGGCAGCGTTCGCGCACCCGCTGCCGATGCGGATCATCTGCGAACTGTTCGGTGTGCCCGACGAGTTGGTGGACGACACCGGTCGGCTGATCGCGGCCATCATGGACACCTCGGACCCGTCCCCGGAGCACGCGGCGTTCGTCCAGCAGCAGATCGGCACGGTCCTGCCCGCACTGATCGCCCACCGCAGTGAGCACCCCGGCGACGACCTCACCACCGAACTGATCCGGGTCCGCGACCAGGACGGCGACCGGCTCAGCGACGAGGAACTGCTGTACACACTGCTGCTGGTGATCGGCGCGGGCTTCGAGACGACGGTCAACCTCATAGGCAACGCGATCGTCGCCCTGCTCCGCCGCCCCGAGCAGTTGGCGGACGTACGCGCCGGGAGGATCGGCTGGGACGCGGTCGTCGACGAGACCCTGCGCGTCCACCCGTCGATCGCCTCACTCCCGCTGCGGTTCGCGGTCACCGACCTCACCGTCGGCGAGGTCACCGTCCCGGCCGGGGACGCCATCATCACGACGTTCGCCGCGGCGGGGCTCGACCCCGCGCACTACGGCCCGGACGCGGACGTCTTCGACGCGGCCCGCGGTGCCGACGACCACCTGTCCTTCGGCATCGGCGTGCACCGCTGCATCGGGGCGCCGCTCGCCCGGGTGGAGGCCCTGACCGCGCTGCCCGCGTTCTTCGACCGCTTCCCGGCCGCCCGGCTCGCCGTCGACGCGGACGAGCTGCGCCAGGTGCCGTCCTTCATCGCCTTCGGCTGGCAGGAAGTGCCGGTACGGCTGCGCGGCTGAGCCACGCACAAGGGCGGAACCGCCCCGCCGCGGCCACAGGGGGGTGGGCCGCGGGCGGAGCCGGTCCTGCCCGGGTTCGGGGGAGAGACCCGAGCGCTCTCGTCGGCTTCCCCTGATTCGCCGGGGTACACACCGGTCGGGCTGTCCGCCCGCAATGGGCCCGCGCGGCGACCCGCGCGCCCACGGCATAAGCTCGACAGGTGGCCAAGTACTTCGACGTGCATCCGGACAATCCGCAGCCCCGCACCATCTCCCAGGTCGCGGACAGCGTCCGCTCGGGTGCGCTGATCGCGTACCCGACCGACTCCTGCTACGCGCTGGGCTGCCAGCTGGGCAACCGTGAGGGCATGGAGCGGATCAAGACGATCAGGCATCTGAACGACCGGCACCACTTCACGCTGATGTGCCAGAACTTCGCCCAGCTGGGCCAGTTCGTGCACATCGACAACGACGTGTTCCGCGCCATCAAGGCCTCCACGCCCGGGAGTTACACGTTCATCCTCCCGGCGACGAAGGAGGTGCCGCGCCAGCTGCTGAACACGAAGAAGAAGACCGTGGGCGTGCGCATCCCCGACCACGTCGTCACCCAGGCCCTGCTGGCAGAGCTGGGCGAGCCGCTGCTGTCCAGCACCCTGCTCCTGCCCGACGAGGAGGAGCCGATGACCCAGGGCTGGGAGATCAAGGACCGGCTCGACCACGTGGTGGACGCGGTGGTCGACTCCGGGGACTGCGGCACGGAGCCGACGACCGTCATCGACTTCTCGAACGGCGAGGCCGAGATCGTCCGCAAGGGCGCGGGCGACGTCTCCCGCTTCGAGTGACCCCGGTTCCTCTTCGGGTGACCCCGGCGGAGGGGCCGTAGGCGAGCGTGCCACGATGATCGGAACACGCCGCTCCGGGCCGGCTGTCGGCCCGGCGCCCATCCGCAGGGAGGCACCCCCACCATGACCGCCGTACAGGGCACAGCCGTGGACATCCCCACCGAGGACGGCATCGCGGACGCCTATCTGGTGCATCCCGGTGACGAGACTCCCCGTCCGGCCGTGCTGCTCTACCAGGACGCCTTCGGGCTGCGTCCGCACCTGAAGTCGATGGCCGACCGGCTGGCCGAGGCCGGCTACACGGTCCTGGTGCCGAACGTGTTCTACCGGCAGGGGCGCGCGCCGGTGGTGGAGCTGCCCGAGTTCATCGACCCGCACGAGCGCCCGGAGATCTTCGAGAAGCTCGGCCCGCTGCTCATGGGGCTGACGCCCGACCTGGTCGAGCGGGACGCCGGCGCGTATCTGCGCTGGCTGGCCGAGTCACCGTTCGTCGCGGACGGGCCGGTCGCGATCACCGGGTACTGCATGGGCGCCCGGCTGGCGCTGTACACCGCCGGCGCCTACCCGGACCGGGTCGCGGCAGCGGCCGGTTTCCACGGCGGACGGCTGGCCACGGACGACCCGACGAGCCCGCACCTGGCCGCCGAACACATCACCGCCGAGCTGTACTTCGGCCACGCCGACCAGGACTCCTCGCTGCCCGAGGACCAGATCAAGCGGTTCGAGGACGCGCTCACTGCGGCCGGTGTCCGGCACCGCTGCGAGGTCTACCCGGGTGCGCAGCACGGCTACACGCAGGCAGACACCTCGTCGTACAACGCGGAGGCCGACGAGCGTCACTGGGTCGCGCTGCTCGACCTGCTGGACCGCACGTTCTGATCGACGGACCGCTTTCACTGAATCAATCCAGGTGCCCACGGCGCGAGTTGCCGTGGGCACCTTTCGTTCAACTCATTGACATGCCCGCGCCTCGGCGCGACTCTGAGAGCGCTCTCACGCAGGTACGGACCAATTTTCGTACACCCCCCACACGGAGGTGAGTAGTGCTCGCCAGACTCATGCGACGGCTGGGTGCCGCGACCGCGGTGGCCACGATGATCGCGCTGGCCACACCGTTGACGGCGGACGCCGCGGTGCCCGCCACGATCCCGCTGAAGATCACCAACAACTCGGGCCGCGGTGACGCGGTCTACATCTACGACCTGGGCACCAACCTGACCACCGGCCAACAGGGTTGGGCCGACGCCAACGGCACCTTCCACGCGTGGCCGGCCGGGGGCAACCCGCCCACTCCGGCGCCGGACGCGTCGATCGCGGGTCCGGCGTCGGGGCAGTCCACGACCATCCGGATCCCCAAGTTCTCGGGCCGCCTCTACTTCTCGTACGGCCAGAAGCTGGTGTTCAAACTGACCACCGGCGGTCTGGTCCAGCCGGCCGTGCAGAACCCGACCGACCCGAACCGCAACATCCTCTTCAACTGGTCCGAGTACACGCTCAACGACTCCGGACTGTGGATCAACAGCACCCAGGTGGACATGTTCTCCGCGCCGTACGCGGTCGGGGTGCAGCGGTCCGACGGGAGCACGGCTTCCACCGGGCATCTCAAGTCGGGCGGTTACACCGGGTTCTTCAACGCGCTGCGCGGGCAGCCGGGCGGCTGGGCCAACCTGATCCAGACCCGGTCCGACGGCACGGTTCTGCGAGCGCTCTCACCGACGTACGGGATCGAGACGGGCGCTCTACCGAGCACCGTGATGGACGACTACATCAACCGTGTCTGGTCGAAGTACTCGTCGTCGACGCTGACCGTGACGCCGTTCGCCGACCAGCCGAACACGAAGTACTACGGCCGGGTGTCGGGCAACGTCATGAACTTCACCAACAGCTCCGGGGCGGTCGTCACGACGTTCCAGAAGCCGGACGCGGCCAGCATCTTCGGCTGCTACAAGTACCTCGACGCCCCCAACGACCTTGTGCGCGGGCCGATTTCACGCACGCTGTGCGCGGGCTTCAACCGGTCCACACTCCTGGTCAACCCCAACCAGCCGGACACCACCACGGCGAACTTCTACGTGGACACGGTGACCAACCAGTACGCGCGCAAGATCCACGCGCAGATGGCCGACGGCAAGGCGTACGCGTTCGCGTTCGACGACGTCGGCGCCCAGGAGTCCCTCGTCAACGACGGGAACCCGCAGCAGGCCTACCTGACGCTGGACCCGCTGAGCTGAGAGAAACCGGAACACCCCGCACGCCTGGGGGCGCGTGCGGGGTGCCGGACTCACGGGTGGATCAGCTGGTCGTGACGGCGGTGTCGTCGATGACGAAGCTGGTCTGGAGCGAGGAGTCCTCGACTCCGCTGAACTTCAGGGCGACCGTGGTACCCGCGAAGGCCGACAGGCTGAAGGACTTCGCGACGTACCCGCTGGCCGCGTTGAGGTTGGAGTACGTGGCCAGAGTGGTCGATCCGGCGGTGACCGTCAGCTTGTCGTAAGCGGTGCTGGTGGTGGTCTCTGCCGTGTCGATGTGGATGTAGAAGGTGAACGTCGTGCCCGTGCAGCCGCTCGGGATCGTCACCGACTGGGTCAGCGTGTCGGTGTGGGTCGAGCCGTAGCCGTCGAGCCAGGCCTTGTACGAACCGGCGTGGGCCGCCTGGTCGGTGTCATTGGTGATGACGCCGCTGGTGGCGGTCCAGGTGGTCGCACCCGACTCGAAGCCCGCGTTGCCCAGCAGCTGGGTCGAGGTGCAGGTGCCTCCCCCTCCGCTGGAACTCACGGTCCAGGTGAAGGACGCGGTGCCCGTCGCTCCCGTGCTGTCGGTGACGGTCACGGTGGAGCTGTAGGTGCCCGCGGTCGTCGGGGTGCCGGTGATGGCGCCCGTGGTGCTGCTGATCGACAGGCCGGTCGGCAGTCCGGTCGCGGCGTACGTCAGCGAGCCGCTGTTGGTGGAGCTGGCCGAGACCTGCAGGCTCACCGCCGTACCGACGGTCGAGGACTGGCTGCCCGGGTTGGTCACCGTGACACCGCTGGTCGGCACGGTGATGTGGCTGCCGACGTTGATGCCGGCGAAGGCGTTGCCGACTCCCGCGTACTGCGCGGACGTTGTGCCGTACAGGGCCCCGGCGGCGCTGAGCGCGGCGGTACGGGCGGAGGCGTAGTTGGTGCTGGACGTCATGTACGTCGTCAGCGCCTTGTACCAGATCTGCAGGGCCGCGGCCCGGCCGATGCCCGCGACGGCGACACCGTCGGAGGTGGTGCTGGTGTAGGTCGTGCCGTTGATGACCTTGGTGCCGCTGCCCTCGGAGAGCAGGTAGAACATGTGGTTCGCCGGGCCCGAGGAGTAGTGGACGTCGAGGTTGCCGACGCCGGAGTACCAACTGTCCGCGGAGCCGCCGTCCTTGCTCGGCTTGTCCATGTAACGCAGCGGCGTGCCGTCGCCGTTGATGTCGATCTTCTCGCCGATGAGGTAGTCACCGACGTCGCTGCTGTTGTTGGCATAGAACTCGACGCCGGTGCCGAAGATGTCGGAGGTCGCCTCGTTCAACCCGCCTGATTCACCGGTGTAGTTGAGCCCGGCGGTGTTGGAGGTGACGCCGTGGCTCATCTCGTGCCCGGCCACGTCCAGCGAGGTCAGCGCGTGCGTGCTGCTGGTGCCGTCGCCGTACGTCATGCAGAAGCAGCTGTCGTCCCAGAAGGCGTTGACGTACGCCGTGCTGTAGTGGACGCGCGAGTACGCGGCGACGCCGTCGTTCTTGATGCCGCTGCGGCCGAACGTGTTCTTGTAGAAGTCCCAGGTCATCTGCGCGCCGTAGGCCGCGTCCGCGCCCGCGGTCTGGGTGTTGGAGCCGGCGCCCGTCCCCCAGACGTCGTCCGCGTCGGTCATCAACGTGCCGGTGCCCGACGTGCCGTTGTTCAGGCTGTACGTCTTGTGGCCGCCGCGCGTGGTGTCGTAGAGCTGGTAAGTCGAGCCGGACAGCGTGGTGTTGAGGGTGACCGTGCCGCTGTACTGGGTGTTGCCGGTCCCGGTCTGGATGCCCTCGAAGCGGGAGAGCTCCTTGCCGGTGGTGGCGTCGGTGATGACGTGCAGTTGGCTCGGGGTGCCGTCGTCCTGGAACCCGCCGACGACCGTCTCCCAGGCGAGCTTGGGAGTGCCGGTGCCGGCCCAGATGACCTTGCGGGCACTGTCGGTGCTCGGCGCCTTGGCGTCGAGGGCCTTCGCGGTCGTCAGGGCCTTGGTCTCGGCGGCAGCCTTGGCAACGGACGCGGTGGTCGAGGGGACCGTGAGGGTGTGCTTGTTGTTGAAGGTGGCACTTACGGTGCCGGTCGCCTCGGTGGCGGGCGGTGTGTGCACCACAAGGTCGCCGCCGAGGACGGGGAGACCGGCGTAGGTGCGCTCGTAGCGGGTGTGGACGGTGCCGTCGTTGTCCTTGACGACGTCCTTGACGACCAGCTTCTCCTTGGCGCCGAGGCCGAGGGTGCGGGCGGTCGTCGTGCTGTTCGCGGTGGCGCTCTTCACCAGGGCGGTGCGCTGGGCCGGGGTGAGCTTCGCCTCCAGGCTGCCGGTGAGCAGCGGACTCGGGTGGGGGGAGGCGGGCTTCGCGGTCGCCGGCACCGACTGGATGCCGACGGCCAGGAAGGCGGCGGTGGAGACCAGGGCTCCTACCGCCATCCGCTTGCGGGGGATGCGTCTCACTCTTACTCCTACTGCGACGACCGCGAACGCGGCCGGTGACAGACCGGACAGCCGGGTCTGCTGTCCGGGAAGAGCTGAGCTGTGCGGGACCGACCGAACCTTGACCGATCCGTGGAGGATCCGTGGGGGTGGTGCGTGGAGAATGGCAGCATTGACCCGTCCATGTCACGCAGGTCAGGGGCACTCAAGGGTTTTCCCTCTGTCAGGGATTTCGCTACAAGTTCCGAAATTATTCGTGACGGCCGAGCCACGCCGACGAAACAGACCCTCCCTAACGTCGCAGTCAGCCACAGAGGTCCCATCAGCCGCATTACGGCCGTCGGACCGATAACGCTGCTTTCCCCGAAAATCCCGGAACCCGAATACGGCGGGGCTCCGGAATTCCCTTCACTGTCCTCAGCGCCCCATGAGACAGGAGCCCCCGAGTGTCCGACCCCTCCCGCCGCGGTGTCCTCAGACTGTCCGCCGGCACCGCTCTGCTCGGCGCCCTCGCCCTCACGGGCTGTGGGCGCGGCGACACCACGACCGCCTCCGCGAAGGCCACGGCCAAGTCGATCGACGACAAGCCGGCCACCGGCACCGTCAACGTCTGGGCCGCCCAGGGCGACGCCGATGTCCTCGACAAGGTGATCAAGCCCTTCAAGGCCGCGAACCCCGACGTCACCGTGAAGTTCACGCTGATACCGAACTCCGAGTACTACACGAAGCTCCAGGCGGCGATCGCGGCGGGCAAGGGCCCCGATGTGGCCCAGTTCTTCCCCGAGTCGCAGGCGCAGTTCCTCGACCCCTCGATCCTCCGGCCGGTGCCGGACGGACTCGTCGACTCCGGCGCCTTCTTCACGAGCCTGTGGGACGCGGGTCTGGTCAAGGACGTGGCCTACACGGTGCCTTGGTACGCGTACACGTACGCCCTCGTCTACCGCGCGGATCTCGCCAAGAAGGCGGGTGTCGAGGCACCCAAGACGTGGGCCGAAATGGTGCCGTTCTTCAAGGCGTTGAAGGGCGCCGGAGCCGTGCACGGGCTCGGGGCGGACAACGGCTGGGACATCTTCAACGGCCAGGACGTCGCGATGTACGCCTGGCAGGCGGGCGGCAATCTCCTCTCGTCCAGCGGGAGTTGGACCCTCGACACACCGGAGATGGTCGACGCCCTGAAGTACAACGCGTCGTTCTTCACCTCGGGTTCGGCCGACACCGCGACGCCCACCTTCCTCGACGCGCAGCCGTACTTCGTGTCCGGCAGGACCGCCACGATGATCACCGGTCCATGGGTGCTCGGGCAGCTCGACACCGCCGCGAAGAAGACCGGCTGGACGGCGGCCCATGTCGCCACGGCTCCCCTGCCGGCCGGTGCCTCGGGCAGCATCTCCTTCTCCGCCGGGGGGACTTGGGGCGTTCTCGCGGACAGCGGGAACACGGACGCGTCATGGAAGTTCGTCCGGTACGTCTCGAAGCCGAGCACGCAGGTCGCGCAGTACTCGGCGTACGGCTCGCTGCCCGCGGTGATCTCGGCCTGGGACGCTCCGGCCGTCAAGAAGCAGCCGCTCCTCGACGCCTTCCTCACCCAGCTGAAGAACACCAAGGCCTTTCCCCAGGTGGGCACTTGGCAGCAGGTCGCCACCCGGCTGGGCAAGGAGATGGAGACCGTCGCGAAGGGCACGCAGACCGCGGAGAAGGCCGCCGCGAGCATCCAGGCGTACGCCAAGAGCCTCGGCACGGGCGCGGAGTGAGCCGCGGATGACCACCACGCTCGTCCCGGGAGCGCGGCGCCGGGCACGCAACTCCCGTCGCACGGCGGTGGCTTGGCTGTTCCTCGCGCCGTTCGCCGTCGTGTTCCTGCTCTACACCGCGATCCCCACGGTGGCCGCGCTCGGCTTCAGTCTGACCGACCTGCGCGGTTCGGACCTGCGCCACCCGCTCGCGGTCGACTTCACCGGCCTGGACAACTACCTGCGCCTGTTCCAGGACCCGACCTTCCTGCGGGACATCCTCAACACCGGCGTCTTCGTGGCCGTCGGTGTGCCGCTCACCATGGCGATCGGCTTCGCGCTGGCCGTCGCGCTGAACTCCGGGATCCGGCGACTGCGCGGAGTGTTCCGTACGGTCTTCTTCGCACCGGTCGTCACCAACGTCGTCGCGGTCGCCCTGATCTGGCAGTACGCCTTCAACGCGGGCGGTACCGTCAACAAGGCGCTGGGCTACGTCGGTCTCGCCGGGCCGAACTGGCTGGACGACCCGCACCTCGCGATGCCCGTGGTGATCCTGCTCGGCGTGTGGCGGAACTTCGGCACCGCGATGGTCCTGTTCCTCGCCGGGCTCCAGGCCGTACCGGAGGACGTGTACGAGGCCGCCGCGCTCGACGGGGCAGGCCGCTGGCGGCAGTTGAGGCACATCACCCTGCCGCTGCTGCTCCCGACCACCCTCATGGTGTCGGTCCTGCTGACCGTCTTCTACCTCCAGGTCTTCGACGAGCCCTATCTCCTCACGGACGGCGGCCCGTTGGGGTCCACCGAGTCCGTATCGCTGTACACCTACCACCAGTTCGGGTCCGGTCAGCTGGGGACGTCCTCGGCCGCGTCCTTCGTGATGCTGCTGCTCGTGCTGCTGGTGAGTGTCGTCCAGTTCCGACTGCTGAGGCCCCGCACATGACCGCCGTAGCCGCGTCCTTGACCGACGCCGACGCCGACCTGATCGCCACCGGCGCCGAGGACCGGATCGCCGTACCCACACGGTCCGTTGGCCGCCCCCTGCTGTACGGCGCGTTGGTGCTGTGCGCGCTGCTCACGTTGCTGCCCTTCTTCTGGGTGGTCAGCGGTTCGCTGCGCGGTCTCGACGAGATCCGCTCCGACCCGGGCGCGTGGCTGCCGCAGCACGTCACGCTCGAGAACTTCGTCCGGCTGTTCCGGACCGAGGGCTTCGGGCGGTTCCTGACGAACAGTGTCCTGGTCGCCCTCATGGTGGTGATCGGCAACATCGTGGCGGCCTCGGCGGCCGGATACGCCCTGGCCAAGCTGGAGTTCGCGGGCAAGCGGCTCGCGTTCGGGGCGGTGATGGCGGCGATGATGGTGCCGTTCACGACGGTGTTCGTCACCCAGTTCGTGATCACCGTCGACATGGGTCTCGCCGACACCCTCACCGGCATCGCGCTGCCCGGTGTGGCGCTGCCGCTGTCGGTGTTCATCATGCGGCAGTACGCGCAGTCGGTGCCCGACGAGTTGCTGGAGGCGGCGCGCATCGACGGCGCGGGCGAGTTCCGGATCTTCTTCCGGATCTTCCTTCCGCTGGCCGGTCCTGCGGTCGCGACGATCACGATCATGTCGTTCCTGAACTCGTGGAACAACTTCATCTGGCCGCTCATCGTCGCGCAGAGCACGGCGAGTTACACCCTCCCGGTCGGCCTCGCCGCCACCAGCCAGGCGGCTCAGCACGTCACGGACTACGGTCTGGTCCTGGCCGGCGCGATCGTCGTGATGCTGCCGGTCCTCGTGCTCTTCCTGTTCCTGCAGCGGTACTTCGTGCAGGGGATCGCCGGATCGGGGATGCGGTGACGCAGGTGACCGGGACCTGTGGGTTCGCGCCCGTCCCACGGGGCAAGTCCGAGGAGGTGGAGGGGTGTTGATGTCGGGAATGAACCAGAGCGCCGTGCGGCGCGTCAACACCTCGGTCGTCCTGCGCGCGCTCGCGGTGTCCGCGGGGCCCACGACACTGACCGCGCTCGCCGAGGGGGCCGGTCTGTCCCGCCGTACGATCGAGCTGATCCTGGACTCGCTCGTCGAAGCGGGCTGGGTGGCCGAGCTGGAGCGGATACCGACCAGCGGCAGCGCCGGGCGACCGGCCCGACGGTACGAACTGCGCGCGGAACACGCCCTGTTGGCGGCCGTCTACATCAACACCGCTGACGCCTCCGCCGTGATCGCCGATGTCCGCGGCCGTATCGTCGGCCGAGCGCACCGTCCGCTGCGGGCCTACCAGGACCCTCATGTCACGCTCGACGACGCGGCGACCCTGGTCCGGGAGGCGCTCGACGACGCGGGCGGATCACCGGAACGGCTGCGCGCCGGTGCGGTCGCGGCCGGTGGCGCCATCGACGACGAGGGAGTCGTACGACGACTCGTCCACACCACGCGCTGGGAAGGTGTGCATCTGCCGAAGGAGCTCGGGCGGCGGATCGGGGTGCCGTGGTTCGCGGACAACGACTCCAACCTCGGTGCGCTGGCGGAGCGTTGGCGCGGTGTGGCCGGTGACCACGACAACGTGGTGTGGGCGATCCTCGGCAACCGCACCGGCCTCGGCATCCTGATCCGAGGGGCCGTGCACCGGGGCCTGGACGGCGCGGCGGGCGAGATCGTCGAGGCGCGGTCGATCCCGACCGGCGCGATCGCCGACCGCCCCGTGGCCTGGCTGAGTTCGCCGGAGGCGGAGCAACGCACGGTGGCGCTGGCCCGCTTCGAAGCCGCCCGGGTCGGCGACGCCCAAGCACTCGCCGAGGTCGACGAGTTCGTCGAGAACATCACCTCCATCCTCACCACCCTGTCGTGGACGGTCGCGCCCTCGCTCATCGTGCTCGGCGGCGGTCTGCAGGACGCGGCCGATGTGCTGCTCCCCCGGGTGCGCGAGGCGATGCGCGTCGCCCGTACCCCCGCGATCGAACTGCGCGCCACCGGCCTGGGCCGCGACGCCGCACTGATCGGCGCCGTGAAGCTGGCACTCGACCGCATGGACACCGAGCTGTTCGGCCCCCTGGTCCCCAGCTCCTAACTCCCCCCACAGCAAACGACTTTGGAGTCTTCCTGTGACCGACACCCCGCACACCGACGTCCTCATCGTGGGCAGCGGCATCATGGGTTCCGTGGTGGCCCGGCTGCTGCGGGAGAGCGATCCGGGGCTGGCCATCACGATGGTCGACGGCGGCAGCGCGATCGGCGAGGCACCGGGGCTGCATCTGCACGACGTGGCCGATCCCGCCGTCTGGTCGCGGTACAACGAGCGGGTCGAGTCCGGCATCCAGGGCATGTACACCGGCGCCGAGGTCGTGCGCGAGGTCGCGGACGACCTGGCCGGCCTCGCGCCCGGCATGTTCCACGCGCTGGCCTTCGGCGAGGACGCCGAGGCGATGCCCGCGACGGCGCTGGCGTGGAACGCGGGCGGCATGGGCGTGCACTGGACCGCCGCGACCCCGTGGCCTGCCGGTCCGGAGGTCTTCGACTTCGGCGACCCGGCCCGCTGGGCGGCGGACCTGGACACCGCGCGCCGTCTGCTTGCCGTCTCCCCCTCCCCCATCGGCCCGACCGAGGTCGGCCGGACCGTCCTCGACGTCCTGCGCCGTCGCTACGACGCCACCGCACCCGCCGACCGACGCCCGCAGCCGATGCCCATGGCCGTCACGGCGACGGACTCGGGACCCATGCCACGCACCGCGCCGGGGACGATCTTCCCGCCGATCGCGACAGGCAACGACCCGACGTTCACGCTGCTGACGGGGACCCTTGCGACCCGGTTGCTCGTCTCGGACGGCCGTGCCACCGGCGCCCGAGTACGCCGCGTCGCCGACGGCACGGAGTCCGAACTCCACGCGGACACCGTGATCGTGTGCGCCGACGCGCTGCGCACCCCCCAACTGCTCTTCGCCTCGGGCATCCGCCCCGAGGCACTGGGCCGCTACCTGAACGAGCACGCCTTCATCACCGCCCAGGTCCTCCTGGATCTCGACCGGTTCGGGATCGACATCAACGACCTGCCGCTCCCGCGCACCGGGGAGTTCAGCACGGACTCGCTGTGGCTGCCGCAGAACGGGTCGGCCCAGCCGTTCCACGGCCAGATCATGAACCGGACGTACGTCGACGAGCACGGCCGCCCCCTCGCACACGCCATAGGCCTGTCGCTGCTCGTCCCGGTCGAATCGCGCCCCGAACACCGGCTCGTCTTCTCCGAGTTGGAGACCGACCTCGCCGGACTGCCGCGTATCGGCGTCGAGTTCGCCTACACGGATATCGACCGTGCTCTGATCGACCGGGGACTCGCCGAAGTCCGCTCCCTGGCCGAGGAGTTCGGCCCCTTCGACCCCGCGACCGAACTCGCCCTGCTCCCGCCCGGCTCGTCCCTGCACCTGACCGGCACCGTCCGCTCGGGCACCGTCGACGACGGGACCAGCGTGTGCGACCCGGACGGCCGGGTGTGGGGCTTCGACAACCTGTACGTCGCCGGCACCGGTGTGATCCCCACACCGATGGCCGCCAATGTGACGCTGACCGGCGCGGTGACGGCCGTACGGGCCGCCCGTGCCGTGACCACCCGCACCGCGCCGCTCGCCGCGCGCTGAGCGGAAGCCCGAACGTGAAGGAAACCCGAACGTGATCGACATCGTGAAGGAATACCGCGTGGCGCTGCCGGCGTGGATCGACGACGAGTTGGCCGACGTGCCCGTCGTCGTCCCCGGCCGCGAGGAGCGGATGCGCCTGGTGCACCGGCTCGCGGACCGCAACTGGCGGGAGGGCAACGGCGGTCCGTTCGCGGCCCTCGTCGCCGAGCGCGACACCGGCCGGATCGTCTCGGTCGGCGTGAACGTCGTGCTCGCCTCCGGAGTCTCCAGCGCGCACGCGGAGGTCATGGCGCTCGGCCTGGCCCAAGTGGCCACGGGCGGCTGGGACTTGGGCGCCACCGGACTCCCGACGCACGAACTCGTCGTCAACTGGCGCCCCTGCGTGCAGTGTTACGGCGCCACCCTGTGGTCCGGGGTGCGCGGCCTGGTGGTCGCGGGCGAGGGACCGGAGCTGGAGGAGATCACCACGTTCGACGAGGGCCCGCTCGGCGCGGACTGGGCCGAGCAGTTCGAGGCGCGGGGCATCGAGGTCGTAGGAGACGTTCTCCGGGACGAGGCGCTGACCGTGTTCCGGAACTACCGCAAGGCCGTCGACGAAGCGGACGGTGTCGTCGTCTACAACGCGCGCGGAGGTGCCGAGTGACCCCGCGTTTCGCGACCGACGTCGTCACCTTCTACCACCCGCACTTCTGGGATCTGCCCTCCGCTGACGCCGTACGGGCGTGGGCGTTGGTGCACCCCGAACACTTCTGGGAGCGGATCATGGACGCGCTGGACGAGGCCGGCGTCACGGGCATCGAACTCACCTTCGCGCCGGGCGACATCGAGTCGGCACTACGAGCCTTCGGCAGTGCGCAGGCCTTCCGCCGCGAGCTGGTGTCCCGCGGCCTGGCCGTCGTGAGCGCGTTCGTCGCCGGGGAGGACAGCCCCGACTGGCTGGACCCGGACAACCTGCCCGCGATCGTCGCGGACGCTGAACGACGCGCGGCCTTCCTCGTCGACGTGGGGGCCGAACTCCTCGTCACGGGCCTCCCCATGCGCACCACGTTCGGGACGCGCCCGCCCCTCTTCGTCGACGCCCCGTACATGACCCGCATGGCCGACATAGCGCACGCGGTGGGCGAGGCCGTCTCTCGGCAGGGCGTGCGGCTCGCCGTCCACACGGAGTCCAACAGCACGCTCTGGTACGAGCGCGACATCGACCTGTTCATGGCCTTCACCGATCCGCGCTACGTCTGGCTGTGCCCCGACTCCTGCCATATCGCGCTCGGCGGAGGCGATCCGGTGGCCGTGGCCCGCCGTCACGCGCAGCGCGTCGCGCTGGCGCACTGGAAGGACGCGGTCAGGCCCATCGACGTGGAACTCACCATCGACGAGACCGTCTTCGCCCAACAGCAGCCCTACATGGCCGAGTTGGGCTCGGGCATCGTCGACTGGAAGGGCTGGGCCGACGTGATGTCCCGTACGCCCGGCGCCGACACCGTGCTCATCGAACTGGACGAGGCGGCCGATCCCGTCGCCGCGTTGCTGGCGGGGAGGGCGGTGGCGTCGTCGGTACTGCCGTGATCTGTCACCCGGTGCGGTAGCGATGGGAGCGCGTCGAGGCTGTGCAGGATCTTGGCGCGCAGGGGTGCCGTGCCGAGGAGGCTGATCTCGTCGATGATGGTCAGGGCCTCGATCCAGGCGTCGCGGGCGGCGTCGGATTCGGCCGCGGCACGGTGGGTGTCGCCCAGGTCGGCGAGGCTGGTGGCCTCGTGGAAGCGGTCGTCGGTCTTGTGGAACAGGTCGATGGCCTGCCGGTAGCACTCGACGGCCTGCGCGTACTCACCGAGGTGCTGGTGGATGTAGCCGAAGCTGCCCCAGGTGTAGGCCTGCCCATTGAGGTCCCCGATCTCCTCGACCAGCGCGAGGGCCTGCCGGCTGTGGTCGAGGGCCGTCTGCGCATGGTCGCCAAGCCTGACCTGGTACCGGCCGATATGGTCGAGGGCGACGGCTTGCCCGAGCCGGTTGCGCACGGCCCTGTAGTGCGCGAGCGCCTCGCGGGCGTGACCGAGCGCCTCCCGGAACTCACCACGGTCCGAGGCCACCCGCCCGAGGTGTTTGTGGATGCGGGCCTGGCCGGTGTGATCGCCGAGTTCCCTGAACAGGTCCAGGGCGAGGGCGTAGTGGGGGCGGGCGTCCTCGGGATGGTTCAACTGGGTGTGGGCGAGGCCCAGTCCGCGGTATGCCTGAGCCTGTCCCTTCATGTCGTTCTGTCGCCGCGCTGCTTTCAGGGCGGTCGTGTGCGCGGCGGCCAGCGCGGGCCAGCGGCCCTGCCGGTTGAGGAGCGTGGCGACCGCAGCGGCGAGTTGCCAGGTGTGGGCCTCGAAACCGGCGGGGGCCTGCTCCACGGCGGCCAGGACGACGGAGTGCTCGGCGGTGAACCAGGCCAGCGCCTCCCGGCGATTACCCAACTCCTCGGGCCTGGCTCCCGGTTGGGCGGGGTCCAGGGTGATCGGGTCCTGTCTGCGGGTCAGCAGGGCGTCGGCGGCGTGGGCGGTGTGGAGGTAGTGGTCGAGCATCCGGTGGGTCGCCGAGCGCCGGGTGGTGTCGCTGTCGTGGGTGGCGATCAGTTCGGTGGCGTAGGCGCGCAGCAGGTCGTGGAAGGTGTAGCGGCCCGCGATGTGTTCGGTGAGCAGGTTGCCGCGGATCAGCTCGGTCAGCAGGGCGCGGGTCCGGGCGGGCGGCAGTCCGGCCAGCGCTGCCACGGCGGGCAAGGCGGTGTCCGGTCCGGGATGCAGCCCGAGCAGCCGGAAGAGCTGGGCCGCGTCCCTGCTCAGCGCCTGGTACGACCACGAGAGGACGGCCCGTACCTGGGTGGCCGGGTCCCCGTCCCCGCCGTCCAGGGCGTCCAACCGGCCGTCGGCAGCGCGCAGTTCGTGGGCGAGGGTGCCGAGCGGGATGTGCGGCCGGTCGGCGGCCCGGGCGGCCACGATCGCCAGCGCCAGAGGCAGTCCGGCGCACCGGGTGACGATCTCGTCGACGGCGGTGGGCTCGGCGGCGGTCCGGCGGACACCGAGGCGGCCGGTCAGCAACTCCCGTGCCTTGACTGTGGTCAGCAGGTCCACGGCCAGCAGGTGCGCGCCCTCGGTCGCGGCCAGGCCGGCGAGCCGGTTGCGGCTGGTGACCAGTGCCAGACAGCCGGCCGCGCCGGGCAGCAGCGGGCGGACCTGTGCGGCGTCACGGGCGTTGTCCAGTACCACCAGCACCCGACGACCTGCCAACAGACTTCGGTAGAGGCCGACTTGCGCGTCCAGGCCGTTCGGGATGCGGGCCGGTGGCACCCCGAAGGCGTCCAGGAATCCCCGAACCGCCTCGGTCGGGTCCACCACGGAGCCACCGGCGTCGAATCCGCGCAGGTTCACGTACAACTGCCCGTCGGGGAAGGATTTCCGCACCCGGTGGGCCCAGTGCACGGCCAGCGCCGTCTTGCCGACCCCGGCGGTACCCGACACCGCCGAGATGACCACCGCGGCCTGCGGCACCGGGTCGGAGTCGGCCGTAGTGGGTAAGAAGGCGTCGAGCTGGGCGAGTTCACTGTCACGGCCGGTGAACGCTGCTACAGCGAGGGGCAGTTGGGCGGGGACCGCACACGGCGACGCCGATGGCCCGGGCGGCGGGGCAAGGGCGGTGTCCTGGCGCAGGACGGCGGTCTGGATGTCCCGCAGCGCCGGGCCGGGTTCGATGCCCAACTCCTCGCCCAACCGGCCGCGGGTCCGATGGAAGTGGTCCAGCGCTTCGGCGGAACGGCCGCAGCGGTGCAGCGCGAGCATCAACTGGCCGGCCAGCCGCTCGTCCAGGGGGTGCGCCTCCGCGCGGGCCGACAGTCCCGGCAGCAGCGCGGCGTGCTGCCCCAGCCGTAACCGCAGGTCGCCCAGGTCGAGTTGGGCCGCGAGCCGTTCCTGGGTCAGCGTGTCGCGCAGGGCGTTGAACCAGGGTGCGTCCAGAGCGGTGAAGGGCTCCGCTCGCCATAACCCCAGGGCCTGTTCGAGGAGAGCCGCGGCGCGGGTGTCGTCGTCGGTGGCGCGGGCCTCGGCGGCCGTACGGCGGAAGGAGTGCAGGTCCACGGTCACGGCGTCGGAGGTGGTGAGGGCGTAGCCGCCGGGCCGCCGCGCGATGACCGCCTCGCCGGTGGCGGCCAGGGCCTGTCTCAGTCGGGAGAGGTAGCTGTGCAGGGTGGTGCGGGCCTGTCGGGGTGCGTGAACTCCCCAGACCCGTTCGGTGAGTTGGCCGGTCGTCACCGGACGGTCGACGTCGACCAGGAGCACCGCAAGCACACCCCGTTGCCGGGCATGGCCCAACGCGACCGGCCGGCCGTCGATGTGGGCCTCGACGCTGCCCAGCACCCCGAATTCCACCGTCATCCCGACCGCCTCCCCCGCGATTCAAGAATTGTCCAGCGTTTGTCCCTGACCCGCCCGACACCTTGGTGCATGGCAGCAGTCGACCACTGATCGAACAACTCGACTGCCGGCCAGTGGACTTGACCCCGGTCGAAGAACTCGGCCAAGCACTCAGGAGGCAGACATGAGACGCACGATACGACGCCGTGGAGTCATGATTTCGGTGGCCGCCGCGCTCAGCGCCGGCGGGCTGATGCTGGGAACGGCGGCGAGCGCGTCCGCGAGCGCGCTGATCCCGCTGACCACGGCCAACGGGGCGGCTCTCTTCAACGGCACCACCGTGGCCTCCGGAACGGTCGGCGTCCCGGATCTATGGCCCGGGGACACGATCCTCGCCACCTGCTGGAGCCGGGGCGACAACCTCGGCGGAGGCAACGTCTGGTACCGCACGGTCGACGAGCGCTACGCCCACCTCAACGGGCTGGAGTTGACCGCCACCGGGTGGACGTACGGGGCGTACGTCGACACCAACACGGCCTTCCACAACGGGAGCGTCCCGCAGTGCTGACCGGACGGTGACATCGGACCCGTCCACGGCGTCGAGCCCCCGGTCGTCATGGCCGGGGCTTCGACGCCGCCTCCAACCGCCTTGGGAAAACGCTTACTTGCTACGATCCGATCATGCCGCGCCTGGTCGATGTCCCTGGGTACGTACGCTTCTGGACCGCCTCCGCGATCTCGTCGTTCGGCTCCCAGATCACCGGGCTGGCGCTGCAGATCCTCACCGCCGTCACGTTGAGCGCGTCCGCCACGGAGGTGGGTCTGGTCAACGCGGCCCGCTGGGCGCCGTACCTGCTCTTCGGGCTCGTGGCCGGGGTCCTGGTGGACCGCTGCCGGCGCACGCCGGTGATGGTGGCCATGGATCTCGGCAGGGCCGTCCTCCTCGGCGCGATCCCGCTGCTGTACGCCCTGGACCGGCTCAGCATCGCCGCGCTGTGCGCGTGTGTCTTCGCCTTCGGGGTGCTCTGTCTGTTCTTCGACGCGGCCAACCACTCCTACGTCCCGCAGCTGGTCCCCAAGGAACTCCTCAACGCGGGCTACGCCCGGGTGGGGCAGGCCGACGCGGCGGCCGGGTCGACCGGTCCGCTGATCGCCGGCGTGCTGATCAGGCTGGTCGGCGCACCGCTCGCCGTGCTCGTGGACGCCGTCAGCTATCTGGTGTCCGGCCTGCTGCTCACCTCGGTACGGGCCCACGACCCGGTTCCCGACCGCGGCGGGCGGCGCAGTCTCCTCAGTGAACTGCGCGAGGGGACGGCCTGGGTCTACCGCCATCGGACCCTGGCGTCCATCGCGCTGACCTCGCACCTGATGCTCCTCTTCAACACCGTCGTCAGTACGGTCTTCGTGGTCTTCGCGCTGCGCGACCTCAAGATCGGGGATTTCGGTCTGGGCGTGACGTACGCCTGCGCGGGCCTGGGCGGAGTGCTCGGCGGCGCGTTCTCCGCACGCGCGGCGCGGCGATTCGACGTCGGCGCCGTCCTGATCGCGGGCCGTCTCGTCGCCGCCGTCGGCTGGCTGCCGCTGGTCCTCGCCGAGCGCGGCCCGTGGGCCCTGGTCTCCGTATCACTGGCCTTCTTCCTGGTCTCCGGCGCCATCTCGCTCGAGAGCCCGGTCGAGATGAGCTACCGCCAGGCGGTCACGCCCGAGCGGCTGCGGGGACGGATGAACGCCACAATCCGCTCCTTCAACTGGGGCACGGTCGCGATCGGCGCACCCCTGGGCGGCCTCCTCGCCGACCGGGTCGGCTATCGGTTCGCCCTGTGGGTGGGCCTGTCCGGCGCTGTCTTCCAGGCACTCCTGCTCGCCGGGTCCCGCACGCGGGAGGCCCGTGACACCGACGGAGTCGAGCCTCTCGTACGCGCCTGAATCCGGGAATCACCCGAAATGCGGCATACGGAAAGCCGGGGGATGCTGGGAGGGCCAACGCACGTCCGAAGGAGGACAGCCATGTCGTTCATGGACAAGGTCAAGGGAATGCTGGGCCAGCACCCCGACCAGGCCAAGCAAGGCGTGGAACGGGCGGGAGACATGGTCGACAAGCGCACGGGCGGCAAGCACGCCAAGCAGGTCGACATGGCCCAGGACAAGGCCAACGACTTCATCGACCGCGAGAAGCCGCAACAGCCCTGACCGCTTCTGTCCCCGTATCGACCTCGATGCGACCCAAGTGCACCCTGGAAAGCACAGAGTTAATCGACTGCTGATGTGAAAGGGTTGCGCGCCCCGGGCCCGATCCGTACATACTCCCCCCACAAGAAGCCACAACTCTGGGGGGAGTTGGCTCATGCAAGGCACGATCGACGGGTTCCGCTACGGTGCGGTCACCCCGGTGGCGGCCTATTTGATGGCCTGCCTGGGAGGGGCGCTGGGACTGCGCTGCGTGGTGCGGTCCCTGCACAACAGACAGTCGTGGAAGGCGGGTTGGCTCGCGCTCGGCGCGACCTCGATCGGCAGCGGCATCTGGACGATGCACTTCATCGCGATGATGGGCTTCCAGGTCGAGGAGACCCGGATCGGCTACGA
The DNA here is from genome assembly GCF_045162565.1 of Streptomyces sp. NBC_00986. NCBI lineage: Bacteria > Bacillati > Actinomycetota > Actinomycetes > Kitasatosporales > Streptomycetaceae > Streptomyces > Streptomyces sp. NBC_00986. Next base: position 11,008,553 of record NZ_CP108733.1, on the reverse strand, counting down.
CGTCGGCCTCACGGTGCTGAGTCTGGCCGTGGCCATCGTCGTGGTCGGCATCGGCGTGTTCGCCGTGGGCTATCGCGGCGCCACCGCCGGCACGCTCTCCGCGGCCGGCGTCATCACCGGCTTAGGAGTCGCCGCCATGCACTATCTGGGCATGGCGGCCCTGAAGTTGAACGGCGACGTCGAGTACCGCACCAGCACGGTCGCGCTCTCCGTGGTCATCGCGATCGTCGCCGCGACGGCCGCCCTGTGGGCGGCCGTCTCCATCCGGGGCTTCCTGGCGAGCCTGGGCGCCAGCCTGGTGATGGGCGTGGCCGTCTCCGGGATGCACTACACGGGCATGGCCGCCGTGAGCGTCCATCTGCACGGCACGGACGGCGCGTGGACGGGCGACTCCGCCAACTCCATTCTGCTTCCCATGCTTTTGGGGCCGGCGATCTTCCTGCTCCTGGCCGGGGTCGTCGTGATGTTCGACCCGCTGCTGGTGATGGGCGAGGGCGACTGGGACCGCTCCTTCGCCCGCCACCCGGTCGGCCCGGACACCGCCGGCAAGCAGCCCGCCGAGCGCCCGGACTCCCTCTTCGACACGGCGGGCCTCCCGGCAGTCGGAAGGCCAGGCGGGTACGAGAGCCCGCCCGCCCCACCTGGCAGCCACCGGAGCCGAAGCCGGAACACCCGCAGAAACCCCACCGCCCCGACACCGAACCGACAGGCCCCGTACGGCAGCCCCGCCATCCCGTCGCCGCCGAATCCCCGCGATGCCTACAACACCCCGGCCACTCCCGCACGCGGCATCCCGGACCCGCAAGGCACCCCGCAGCGCCCCGGGGAGTGGTGACCGACACCGCCCGCCACGGCCCGACTTGAGCCACCGATCGCCGTAGCCGCCAAATGGCCCTACGGCGGCCTCAGTTGGGCGCGCCCGGCGGCACCCGGGGCAGTGGATCGACCCGCACCGACCCGGCATCGGCGAGGAACGCCCGGATCAACTCACCCGCCTCACGCGCCTGTTCGCCGCCCTGGCAGCGCAACTCCGTCCCGAGCCGTCGTACGGCACCGCGCAGCGACATGCGTACCGGCGCGTGGAGAGCCGTGTCGTCGAGCAGGGTCAGCAGGTGGTTCAGGAGGGTCCAGTCCGCCGCGTGTTGTACGGCGGCCCCGCCGGGCAGTTCGGCGGGTACAGGTTCGGTACGGAGCCAGGTCGCGGCGAGGAGGGCATCGACGATGTCGATGACACCGGGCGCCTCGGGATCTGCGGCATGCTGCCAGGCCACCCGGTTGAGCCGGGCCGGGTCCAGCAGCTGCTCCGTGACCAGCGCGGTCGCGACCCGTACGGCCTCGAAGGGGTCGAAGATCCGCCCGGCCCCCGTGTCGAGGTACTGCTCCGTGCGGTCGTAGCGGATCGCGGGCGGGGTGAGGGTGCCCAACACCGAGCCGGGCAGGGAGAGTTGCTCGGCCCGCAGGAGTTCGGCGAGTCGGGTCAACGCCGTGTGCTGGGTGGCCGCGTCGACGGCCCGCGCGCCCCGGCCGTCCTCGCCCGCGAGGCCGTACGCGTAGCGCACCCCGCCCACCAGCCGGGCCACGGCCGTCACCTCGTGCCGGTGCAGGAGGTGCAACAGAACGGCCCGTTCCTCCAGTTCGCCGGTCTGCCGGTCTGCCGGCAGCACCCCGCGGGAGAAGCCGTCCAGCGCGATACGGCGGACCCGCAGCATCGTCTCCAGCGCCTGGAGGGCGTCCGGTCCGCTGACCCAGGTCACGGCGTCGGCGTGCGCGGCGTTCGGGCCCTGGGCGTCCTCGTCGGAGAGGTAGGTCAGGCCCGATTCGGCCGCCTCGGCGCGCAGTTGGGCGAGCGCGGTCTCCTCCGCGCCTTCACCGAACCGGCCGTAGGCGTGCGCGACCAGGAAGTGGTCCCACGGTCCGAGTCCCGTGCCGTACGCGGCGGACAGGTCGAGGTCGCCCTCCGCCGTGACGCCGATCCGCGCGTGCGGGTAGTCCATGACGGACGGCTCGGGGTGCTGCGTACTGGCGAAGTTGTGCATGAAACCGAGCGCGTGGCCGATCTCGTGCGCGGCGAGCTGACGCAGCCGGGCGAGCACCAACTCCTCGACGGCGGCGAGGCGTTCGGCCTCGTCCGGGCGGCCGTAGGGTGCGAGGAGGGACTCGCCGAGCGCGCGCACCTGTTCGACGCGCTGGGAGCCGAGCCGTACCCGGGCGTGCAGGATCTCGCCGGTGCGGGGGTCGGTCAGGCCCTGCCCGAGGGACCAGCCGCGGCCCGCCCGGTGCACCCAGACCACCCCGTTGACGTCGGGGTCGTACGGGTCGAAGCCGTCGGCGCCGGGCTCGACCCGGTAGGCGTCGGGGAGTCCGGTCCGGGCGAAGGCCTGCTGCCACCAGTTGCCGCCCTCGACGACCGCCGAGCGGAACGGTTCGGGGACGGCCGGATCGACCTGGAAGACGATCGGGGCGCCGCCGGGTTCCGCGCGGAAGCGGGGCTGGAGCTTGACCTGGGTGCTCGCCCGGCCGACGAGCCCGTGGTCCGCGTAGCCGATGCCGTAGCCGCCCGAGGCGGGGTGGTAGCGGCGTACGGGCAGCGGGGACGCTGGCAGCCGGAGCAGGTTCAACTGCTGGACGACGGTGAGGGCGCGCGGGTCGGCGGCGACGGCCCGGACCGCTGAGCCACGGCCGAGGCCCCGGAAGGTGAGCAGCGCGGGCAGCCGGACGGCGGTGGGTCCGGTGCGGCTGTCGGCGACCAGCGGCAGGCTCGTGGAGGCGTCGACCGTGTAGTCGCCCTGCTCGCGGGCGTGCAGATGCTCGGCGATCCCGTCGTGGTCGGCGACGACGAGCCCGGTCGCGTCGACGACCGCCGCGCCGTTCTCCTCGCGCAGCACGGGCCCGCTCCACACGACGGACAGCGCGAACGACTCGTCCCCGGCCCGTACGGCGGCCGCGTCGCCGGAGGTCAGGAAGTGCTTGTTGCGTACGGCGAACAGGACCCGGTCGCCGACCCTGCGGAACTCCGCGAGCCAGGTCTTGCCCGCCCTGCCCCGGTCCAGCTCCAGGTCACTGGAGCCCAGGCCCTGGGAGAGCGAGACGGTGAGGAGGAAGGGTTCGTCGAAGTGGCGGATGCCCAACAGCAGCCGGTCCGAACGGAGTTCGGGGTCGGGGATCAGATCGATGAAGTCGGCTTCGCCGGGCATGCGGGGGCCTTTCGGTTGAGCAACGTCGAGTTGATGTTGCCAGGCCCCTGCCTCTCGTACCGCTTTGGCTCGTTGTTACGGTTCACCGGTGTCTGAATCTTCACGCGATACTCCCGAAGGCGCCGGTTGGGGCACCGCGGAGCGCGGCGCGTATCAGCAGCTCATGCCGTCCCATGTCGAGAAGGTCTCCTGGCTCAGCCCGAAGACTCTGTGGTCCGCTCGCAACGGCGTGTTGGCCTCCTGGTTCGGGGACCCGACCGGCTCCACCCGCGGCCGTTGGGTGGCGCAGCGCGCGGCTGCCGGAGCGCCCGCCGACAAGGTGATCCGGCGCGACGATCCGGACACCTTCTCCTTCATGGTCATCGGTGACACCGGCGAGGGTGACGATCCCCAATACGCCGTCGTGCCGGGCTTTCTGAAGGTCAGTCAGGAAACGGCGTTCTCGGTCGTCGCCAGTGACGTCATCTATCCCGTCGGCACCGCGGACGACTACGAGACGAAGTTCTTCCGCCCGTACCAGGCCTATCCGGCGCCGATCTACGCGATACCCGGCAACCACGACTGGTACGAGGGCCTCGGCGGCTTCATGCGCGTCTTCTGCGACGACGCGCCCGCGCTGCCCGCACCGAAGGCGCCGCGCCCGCTGACCCGTGCCTGGTGGCGTGCACTGCTGTGGCACCACCCGCGTCCGTCCGACGGCGAACACCTGGACAAGGCAAGGCAGTTGCGCTCCTCGCCGGACCAACAGGCCGTACAGCCGGGCCCGTACTGGGCGATCGACGCGGGACCGGTGCGCATCATCGGTATCGACACGGGCCTGTTGGGCACGATCGACGCCGAACAGGGCGCCTGGCTGCGCGAGGTGTCGAAGGGGTCGACACCGAAGATCCTGATCACCGGTTCGCCGCTGTACGTGGACGGCGAGCACCACCCGTGCGCCATCGAGGGCGGTGGCACGGTCGACGACATCGTCAGCGACCCGGCCCACCGGTTCGTCGCCGCGATAGGTGGCGACATCCACAACTACCAGCGCTATCCGGTCCAGTTGGCGGACGGCCGCACGCTCCAGTACGTCGTCTCGGGCGGTGGCGGCGCGTTCATGCACGCGACCCACACCGTGCCGCGCGTCGACATCGCGAACGTCACCGAGCGGGACTTCCGCTGCTACCCGCTGCGCGGCGACTCCCTCGCCTTCTACAGCAGGCTGTACGGGCGCCGACTGCGCCTGCGCCGCTTCTTCACCCTCACCGAGGCCCAGGCGTCGGCCGTGATCTGCGAGCGCCTCGGCATCCCGCCGACCCGCGCCCCGGGCCCGCCCGTCCGCATCACCCGGCGCGTCCGCCTGGTCGCGAGCCTGCTGGGCGCCGGGACCCGCCCCGACCGCCGCTCGCGCTTCCGTCTCCCGGTACGCAAGATCTACACGCAGCTCTTCTCACCCAGCTCGGTGACGTACAGCCCGCCGTTCTTCAAGTGCTTCCTGCGACTGGACGTGACCCCGGACGCGATCCGGCTGCGCTGTTTCGCGGCCACCGGCAACCGCGCCCAGGAGATCGACCCGCCGGTCGAGGACGAGATCACCATCCCGCTGCACTGATCACACGCCCGCAACGTTCGCCTGCCACAATCGGGACAGAACTGACGTACGACCGCCGGAGGAGCCCGTGCCGCCCACCTCACGCCCGCTGCGGAAGCTGGGCTTCCTCACGATCGGCCTCTTCGACGAGGCCGATCCGCGCCGGGGCCACGAGTCGACGCTGGAGATCATCGAACTGGGCGAGCGCCTCGGCTTCGACAGCGCGTGGCTGCGCCACCGCCATCTCCAGTACGGCATCTCCTCCCCCGTCGCGGTCATGGCTGCGGCCTCGCAGCGCACCAGCCGTATCGAGCTGGGCACGGCGGTGATCCCGCTCGGCTGGGAGAACCCGCTGCGGCTGGCGGAGGACCTGGCGACCGTCGACATCCTCTCCGGGGGCCGCATCAACCCGGGCGTGAGCGTCGGCCCGCCGATGCACTTCGACCAGCTCAAGGAGGCGCTGTACCCCGACACGGCCGACGTCGAGGACTTCAGCTACGAGCGGGTGCGCCGGCTCCTCGACTTCGTGCGCGGCAAACCGGCCACGGACTTCAGCGGGGTCGAGGGCTTCGAGGTGTTCTCCGACCGGGTGCAGCCGCACTCCCCCGGCCTGGGCCGTCGCCTCTGGTACGGCGGCGGCAGCACAGGCTCCGCGAAGTGGGCGGGCGAGCACGGGATGAACTTCCTCACGAGCAGTGTCGTCAAAGCTGAAGGGCCGGACGAGTCAAGGGACTTCGCCGAGATCCAGCTCTCCCACATCCGTACGTTCCGCGCCCACCACCCCGACGGCGACGCCGCCCGCGTCTCCCAAGGCCTGGTGGTCATCCCGACCGACTCCGCCTCGCCCGAACAGCGCGCGAAGTACGGGGAGTTCGCCCGCAAGCGCACTCCCCGTACGACGTCACCGCAGGGGCCGGCCCGGCTGATGTTCGCGCCGGACATCGTCGGCACCTCGGAGGAGATCGCCGAACTCCTGCACGCGCACGCCGCGTTCAGGGAGATCGACGAGGTGGCGTTCGCGCTGCCGTTCACCTTCGAGCACGAGGACTACGTGCAGATCCTCACGGACATGGCGACGAAGCTGGGACCGGCGCTCGGCTGGAAGCCCACCGTCTGACCTCCGTGTCACCAGCGGCCCGGCTCTGTGCCGACGATCGGGTCCGAGGACTTCCCGTCCACGCCGACCGGTATGTCGCCGGTGAGCATCACGCGGTGCATGGTGCGCGGGAAGCCGAGGTGGGCGTTGTCGCTGGGGGCGAGGTGGATGGTGGCCCGGTTGTCCCAGAAGGCCACGCTGCCCGGCTCCCAGCGGAACCGCACCGTGTACTCGGGCCGCGTCGCCTGCGCGAGCAGCATCTCCAGGATCGCGGCGCTCTCCGCGCGGGAGACGTCGGTGATCTGCTCCAGGTAGTAGCCGTTGACGAACAGCACCCGCTCCCCCGTCTCGGGGTGCACCCGTACCAGCGGGTGCACCGAGGCGACCTGGTGGTCCAGGAGATGGCGGACGTACGCGTCGTCGCCGGGGCGCGGCTGATAGCCGACGCCGAGCCGGTGCTCGGCCCGCAGCCCGTCCACGAACTCCCGTACCGGCTGCGAGAGTCCGGCGTACGCGGCGGCCAGGTTCGACCAGGTGGTGTCGCCGCCGTACGGCGGTACGGTCTCCGCGCGGAGGATCGTCGCGGCGGGCGGGTCGACGCGGGCGCCGTGGTCGCAGTGCCAGCCGCGCAGGAGGGTGTGCCTGCGCCGCTCCAGCCACTCCTCGTGCTCCATGCCGAACCGGCCGCCCAACTCCAGCCGGTCGGCGGTCGTTTCGACCTCGGGGAAGCCGGCCGGTGACGCGCCGCCGCGCCGCCCGAGCACGACCGGTTCCCCGAAGCGGCGCGCGAACGCGACATGCCCGGTGTGGTCGAGCCGTTGCCCGCGGAAGAACACGACCTTCCAGCGCAGCACCGCCGCCCGGATCGCGGCGACCACGGCGTCGTCGAGTTCTCCGGCCAGGTCGACACCGGTGATCTCGGCCCCGATGTGCCCGGCGGCCGGCCGCACCTCCATGCCGTCCACCCGCACCGTCTCGTCCGTCGTCGTTCCGCCGCTGTCCGTCGTCGTTCCGCCGCTGTCCGTCGTCATGCCCGCTCCGTCGTCGTACGTGCCCGGCCGGTCGTCCGCACCGGGTCCTCCCCACCGGGTCGTACCCAGGTCGTACGGGTTCCAAGGAAGGTCGTGTCAGCGATCCCCGCGCGGGGCGACAGGGGGTCCGCTCGCCCATACTGGGTGTACCGCACAGTCAAGGGAAGGTCCGACCGTGATCAGCATCCCGACGCACACGCTCAACGACGGAACGAAGATCCCCGCCATCGGCCTGGGCACCTGGCCGATGGACGACGCGACGGCCGAGGAGGCTGTCGACGGCGCGTTGCGCATGGGCTATCGCCTGGTGGACACGGCGACGAACTACCGCAACGAGACCGGCGTCGGCCGTGGCATCGCCCGCAGTGGCGTACCGCGCGAGGAGATCCTCGTGACGACGAAGCTGCCGGGACGCCACCACGGCTACGAGGAGACCCTCGCCTCCTTCGAGGAGTCCCGGGCGCGGCTCGGTGTGGAGTACGTGGACCTGTATCTGATCCACTGGCCGCTGCCCCGCGTCGGCAAGTTCGTCGATTCCTGGAAGGCGATGATCAAGCTCCGCGAGGAGGGTCTCGTCCGGTCGATCGGCGTCTCCAACTTCACGCCCGGGCACATCGAGCAGTTGGAGAAGGAGACCGGCGTCCTGCCCTCCGTCAACCAGATCGAGCTGCACCCGCTGTTCCCGCAGGACGAACTGCGCGCTTTCGACACCGAGAAGGGTGTTCTCACGGAGAGCTGGAGTCCTCTCGGGCGCGGTTCCGAGCTGTTGAACGACCCCGCTGTCGTGACGGTCGCCGAGGCCTTCGGGGTGACACCCGGCCAGGTGGTGCTGCGCTGGCACACCCAGCTCGGGGCCGTCCCGATCCCCAAGTCGGCGGACCCCGGCCGGCAGCGCGCGAACCTCGACATCTTCGGCTTCGAGCTCGGCCCGGCTCAACTGGCCGCGATCTCCGACCACGCGCCGCAGCGGCTGGGCGGGGACCCGGAGACGCACGAGGAATTCTGAGAGTCCCGGGGGTGGAACTTGCGTGTTTCCGCCCCCAACTCGCCTTCCCTGCCTCTATGTTCACGGCGGAGTTTCACGATCTCACCGGAAGGTTCTCGTATGCGCACCGCGTTCCGTACCGCCCTGACCGGGTCGGTGGCCACCGCCGCTCTGCTGGTCGGCGGCACCGCCCAGGCGACCCCGGCGGGGCCCGGAGTCACCGCCACGCTGATCAGCCAGACCACGATCGGCGACACCGACTACACCCTGCGCGAGATCACCATTCCGCCAGGCCAAGCCACGGGCTGGCACTACCACGACGGTCCCCTCTACGGCATCGTCAAGCAGGGCACGCTCAGCCACTTCGACTCCAGCTGCGCCTCCGACGGCGTGTACCGGGCGGGCAGCCCCATCCAGGAACCGGCCGGTCCGGGCAACGTGCACATCGGCCGCAATCTGGGGAACACGCCTGTCGTCCTCGACGTGCTGTACGTCCTGCCGCACGGATCACCGTTCTCGGAGGACGCGCCGAACCCGGGCTGCCCCTTCGAGTAAGCGGGCCGGTGAGCGAGTCGCCCGGTCAGCCCGGTGGTGGCAGCGGCTGTTCCGCCCAGATGGTCTTGCCGCTGCCGGTCTGCCGGCTGCCCCAGCGCTGGGTGAGCTGCGCGACGAGGAGGAGTCCGCGTCCGCCCTCGTCGTAGGCGTGGGCGCGGCGCAGGTGCGGTGAGGTCGAACTGCCGTCGGAGACCTCACAGATGAGGGCGCGGTCGCGGATCAGGCGGAGCTGGATGGGCGGTTCGCCGTAACGGATGGCGTTGGTGACGAGTTCGCTGACGACGAGTTCGGTGACGAAGGCCTCCTCGTCCAGTCCCCACGCGGTGAGTTGCTCGGTGGCGGCCTGCCGGGCCCCGGCCACGTGCGCGGGGTCGGGTTCGATGTCCCAGGTGGCGACCCGGTCCGCGCCGAGCGCACGGGTGCGCGCCAGCAGCAGGGCCACGTCGTCGCTGGGCTCCTCCGGCATCACGGCCTTCAGCACCGAGTCGCACAGCGCGTCGAGCGACTCGGCGGACGCGGTGAGCGCGCGGCACAGCTCGGCGGTGGCGTGGTCGACATCGCGGTCGCGGTCCTCGATCAGACCGTCCGTGTACAGGGCGACGACAGCTCCCTCGGGCAGCTCCAACTCCACTGCCTCGAAAGGGAGTCCGCCGACGCCGAGCGGCGGTCCCGCGGTCATGGGGACGAGGCTCGCGGTCCCGTCGGGCAGGACGACGGCCGGCGGTGGATGTCCGGCGGCGGCCATGGTGAGGTGGCGCGATACCGGGTCGTAGACGGCGTAGAGGCAGGTGGCGCCGAGTTCCGCGACCTCGTCGCCGGTGTCGTCCGTGGCGAGGTGGGTGACCAAGTCGTCGAGGTGGGTGAGGAGTTCGTCGGGCGGGAGGTCCACGTCGGCGAGGGTGCGGACGGCCGTGCAGAGGCGGCCCATGGTCGCCGAGGACGGGATGCCGTGTCCGACGACGTCGCCGACGACCAGGGCGACGCGGCTGCCGGACAGCGGGATCACGTCGAACCAGTCGCCACCGATGCCCGCGAGGGACCCGGAGGGCAGATAGCGGTGGGCCACCTCGACCGCCGCCTGTCCGGGCAAGTCCCTTGGCAGCAGGCTGTGTTGGAGGGCGAGTGCGGTGGAGCGCTCGCGGGCGAAGCGGCGCGCGTTGTCGATGCAGACGGCGGCCCGGCTGGCCAACTCCTCGGCGAGTACGGCGTCGTCGGCCACGTAGTCGTCCGGGTGGGCCATGCGGACACCCACCGCGACACCGAGCGTGGTGCCCCGCGCCCGCAGCGGCACGGCGATCATCGAGTGGACGCCCTTGCGGTGCGGAATCCCCTCGGGGGAGCGCGCGTTGCGGTCCGCGACCCACCGCACGAAGTCGGGTTCGCCCGCCTGGCTGCGCACCGCCCGTCCCTCGCGCAGGGCACGCACGGGTGGCGAGGACGGCTCGTAGACGTCCGTCTGTCCCAGGCGTACGGCGGCGCCCGGCGTGCCCTCCTCGACGGAGCCGTGGGCGACGCGCCGCAGCACGATCTCGCCGTCCGGGGCCGGCGGTGGTTCGTCCGCGCCGAGCACCCACGGGAGCAGGTCGACGCTGGCGAAGTCGGCGTAGCGCGGCACGAGGATCTCCACGAGTTCCTCGGCGGTGCGGACCACGTCGAGGGTGGTGCCGATGCCGACGGCCGCCTCGTTCAGGAGGGCCAGCCGCTGCTGGGCGAGGTACTGCTCGGTGCTGTCGAACGCCGCGAGGGCGACCCCGGTCACCCCACCGGAGTCGTCCTTGAGGGGCCACATCTCGATGCTCCAGGCATGCTCCCGGTTCAGGGCCGGAGCGCCCGCCCAGCTGTTGTAGCGGACGGGTCTGCCCGTCTCGGCGACCAGGCGCAGGTTGCTCAGGAAGCTGTGGCTGTGTTCGGCGTCCTCGACGCTCTCCGGGAAGAACCGGCCGATCAGGACGTCCTCGGGCACGCCCATCACGCGGCAGGCGACCTCGTTGAGGCGGAGGTATCGCTGCTCGGTGTCGAAGACGGAGAGCGACATCGACGCCTGTTGGAAGGCCTGCTCCGCCAGAGAGGGCGCGGATGCGGGTGCCGGTTCGGCGAGGGGTTCGGCGAGAGGTTCGGCGGTGAGGACGTATCCGTCGGGTGCGCCGTCCGCGCCGAGCACCGGGCACGCCCGCACGGTGAGCGGGAGCGGGGTTCCGTCCCGGTGCCGTAGGACCAAGGGGCCCGCGAGCGCGGCCAGGGCCGTGGTGGCGGGAGGTTCGGCGAGCAGTGCCGCCACCGACCGGCCCACGGCCTCCTCGGCCGGGTATCCCGTCAGTGTCCGGGCACCGTCGCTCCACCCCGTCACGATGCCTCGGGCATTGATGACCGCCGCGGCGGAGGCCTGCTCCATATCGTCCAGGATGGTCCCTATACCGCGCGGCAACAACCGCGGTACGGCATTTGTGACCCCAGGGTCACTTCCGGTGGGCACGGAAGGCGGCGAGGGCGCGGTCGGCGTGGGTGTTCATCCGCAGTTCGCTGGAGACGACCTCCAGGATCGTGCGGTCCTCGCCGATGACGAAGGTGGCCCGCTTGGTGGGCGCGAGCGAGAACCCGCGCTTCACCCCGAACCGCTCCCGGATCGTCCCGTCGGTGTCCGAGAGCAGCGGCATGCCGAGGGTGTGCTTCCCGGCGAACTCCTGCTGCTTGTCGACGGAGTCGCCGCTGATACCGACGGGCCGCGCGCCGACGGCCGCGAACTCGGCGGCCAGATCCCGGAAGTGGCAGGCCTCGGCGGTACAGCCGGCGGACAGGGCGGCCGGATAGAAGAACAGCACCACCGGCCCCTCGGCGAGCAGTTCCGTGAGACTCCGCTCGGCGCCGGTCTCGTCCGGCAGCGTGAAGTCCTCGACCTTGTCACCGACGTTCAGGCGTCCTGTCATGACCGTCCCTCCCCATTCTTCGCGACATTGCGTGCCCACAGTACGAGAGGCACCTGCAAGGGCAGCCGCCCGTAGGCCGCCGCTCTCTGCGGGGTCGGCCGGTCCCGCCAGTCCAGCGCCATCTTCACGTTGGCGGGGAACACCCCCACGAAGAACCCCGCCGCGGCCAGCGCGGCCGTACGCCGGGTACGCGGCACCGCGATCCCCGCGGCCAGCGCCAGTTCGACGGCACCGCTCGCGTACGTCCAGGCCCGGGGTGACCCCGGCAGCGCGCGCGGGATCGTCGCGTCGAACTGTTTCGGCGAGGCGAGATGGGCGACCCCCGCGGTCGCCAACAGACCGGCGAGCAGCAGCGACGAGCGTTCGGACCGTGGCACGGTTCCTCCTCTGATGACCTGCCGCGCGATGTTACTCCACGGTAGAAGAGCGGTGACGGTTGACCTTGTCCAAAGGTGAGGCCCGACAGTCGCGCGGAGACGAACGAGAGGAACCCGCATGAACGCGCGCTGCCTGATCCTCGACATAGGCGGTGTCCTGGAGCTCACGCCCCGGACGGGCTGGCTCGCCCGCTGGGACGAGCGCCTCGGCCTCCCGCCGGGGACGGCGGACGGACGCCTGACCGACGTCTGGGAGGCCGGAGAGATCGGGACCGTCACCGAGAACGAGGTGCGCGAGCAGGTCGCCGCCCGGCTGGGACTCGGCCCGGTGGACACCGAGTCATTCCTGGCCGACCTGTGGGACGAGTACCTGGGCACCCCGAACACCGAACTCATCGACTACGTGGCGGGGCTGCGCCCACGCTGCCGGCTGGGCATTCTCAGCAACAGTTTCGTGGGCGCCCGCGAGCTGGAGTCGGCGGCGTACGGCTTCGACCGGCTGGTCGACGAGGTCGTCTACTCGCACGAGACCGGCGTCCGCAAGCCCGACCCCCGCGCCTTCGCCATCACCTGCGCCCGACTCCAAGTGCGGCCCGCCGACTGCCTGTTCGTCGACGACTTCGCCCCCAACGTCGAGGCCGCCCGTGCTGCCGGGATGCGGGCGCACCTGTTCGAGGACAACGTCGGCACGATCGCGCGGATCACCGAGCATCTGGACCCTACAGTTTCGGTCTGACCTTTGATATGTTTCACAATCGGAACCGGAGAAGGGTCCGCATTCCATGGACTTTGAGCTGACCGAGGACCAGGAAACGATCCGCAAGTCCGTCGCCGGACTGCTGCGTGACTTCGACGACCAGTACTGGATGGAGAAGGACCAGGCGCACGAGTTCCCGACGGAGTTCTACGACACCGTCGCGGGCGGCGGCTGGCTCGGGATCACGATCCCGGAGGCGTACGGCGGCCACGGCCTCGGCATCACCGAGGCCAGCCTGCTGCTGGAGGAGGTGGCGCGGTCGGGCGGCGGCATGAACGCGGCCAGCGCGATCCACCTGTCCATCTTCGGCATGCATCCGGTGGTGGTGCACGGCTCCGAGGAGCTGAAGCGGCGCACCCTCCCGCGCATCGCGTCCGGCGACCTGCACGTCTGTTTCGGCGTCACCGAACCGGGCGCCGGTCTCGACACCGCGAGCATCACGACGTACGCACGACGGGACGGCGACCACTACGTCGTCAACGGCCGCAAGGTGTGGATATCCAAGGCCATTGAGTCCGAGAAGATCCTGCTGCTGACCCGCACCAGCAAGGCCGACGAGGTCGCCAAGAAGACCGACGGGATGACCCTGTTCCTGACGGACATCGACCGCGACCGGATCGACATCCGCCCGATCACGAAGATGGGCCGCAACGCCGTCACCTCGAACGAACTCTTCATCGACGACCTGCGCATCCCCGTCGAGGACCGCGTCGGCGAGGAGGGCCAGGGTTTCCGCTACCTCCTCGACGGCCTCAACCCCGAGCGCATGCTGATCGCCGCGGAGGCCCTCGGCATCGGCCGGGCCTCGCTCGACAAGGCGGTCCAGTACGGCAAGGAGCGCGTCGTCTTCGGCCGCCCGATCGGCATGAACCAGGCCATCCAGTTCCCCCTCGCGGACTCCCTGGCCCACCTCGACGCCGCCGAACTCGTGCTGCGCAAAGCGACATGGCTCTACGACAACGGGAGGCCCTGCGGACGGGAGGCGAACACCGCCAAGTACCTGTGCGCCGACGCCGGGTTCACGGCCGCCGACCGGGCGCTGCAGACCCACGGCGGCATGGGTTACTCCGAGGAGTACGGCGTGTCCCGCTACTTCCGCGAGGCGCGTCTCATGCGCATCGCGCCGATCAGTCAGGAAATGATCCTGAACTACCTGGGATCACACACGCTGGGACTCCCGAGGAGCTACTGAATGACCGACAGCACAGGGCTGTTCGACCTCACGGGCCGGTCGGCGCTGGTCACCGGCGCCGGGGGCGGCATCGGTTCCGCGGTCGCCGAGGCGCTGGCGCGCGCGGGTGCCGCGGTGCTGGTGACCGACGTCGACGAGTCGGCCGCCGCGGCCGTCGCGGGGAAGATCAACGCGGCGGGACTTACGGCGGACAGCGCGGCCCTCGACGTACGGGACCGGCCCGCCGCCGACGCCGCGGTTGCACGTGCGGCGGAACTCGCCGACGGAACGCTGCACATCCTGGTCAACAACGCCGGGGTCATCGCCCCGGCCATGTTCGACAAGCTGGAGGAGGAGGCCTTCCGGCGCGTCCTCGACATCCATGTGATGGGCACGTTCCACTGTGCGCAGGCCGCGCTGCCGTTCCTGCCGGACGACGGCAAGGGTCGGATCATCAATGTCACGTCGTCGGCGGGTCTGGTCGGCACGCTCGGGCAGGTCAACTACTCGGCCGCGAAAGCCGGGATCATCGGGCTGACGAAGTCCCTGGCGCGCGAACTCGCGCGTCGGCGCGTGCTGGTCAACGCCCTTGCGCCGCTGGCCGCCACGCCCATGACGGAGACCATCCGCACCAACGAGAAGTTCTCGGCCCAGATGCTCGCCCGGATTCCGCTGGGCCGGTGGGCCGAGCCGGCGGAGATCGCGGGCAGTTTCGTGTTCCTCGCCTCGGACGCGGCCTCCTTCATCACCGGGCAGGTCCTGCCGGTGGACGGCGGCATGGTGATGTGACGGGCGGCTCGCATGCCGTGCGGCACGGTGATGTGACAGGCACCGCGCGTGCTGTGTTGAATGGTTCAGCCAAAGAGGCCGAAGAGCGCGGCTTCCGACGAGAGGCCTGAACCTGTGCAGAGCGCCGAGCAGCCTTCCCGCACCCTTCGGGGGCGCGCTACGGCCGGTGAGCCCCGGCCGCGCTTCGACACGCTCACGGTCCCGAAGGCGTCGGACGTGCTGGCGGCGGAGGTGCGCGAGCGGATTCTCTCCGGGGAGTTCACGGAGGGCACGGCGCTGCCGCCGGAACGGCAACTGGTCGAGCAGACGGGGCTGAGCCGGGCGACGGTGCGCGAGGCACTGCGCATCCTGGAGGTCGAACGGCTGCTGGAGATCAGGCCGGGGCGCGGGGGCGGCGCCTTCGTGCACCGGCCGGGGCGCGAATCCCTCGCGAACACCGTGCGGTTGGTGATCCGGGGGCAGCGCATCCGTCTGGAGGATCTGCACGAGACGCGGGAGGCGATCGAGCCCGCGTGCGCGGCGCTGGCGGCCAGGCGCCGTACGGACACCGACCTCGCGGAACTGGACGATGCCCACACGGACCTCGTCACGGCGGGCGAGGACATCCAGCGCTTCCTGCGCGCCAACGTCCGCTGGCACAACGCCGTGGCGCGGGCCGGTGAGAACGAGCTTCTCATCGGGTTCATGAGCGCTCTCTCGCAGTCGATCCACGCGGCCACCAACATCGAGCAGTTCATGGACGCGGACATCCGCAAACTCACCGCCCGAGCGCACGCCCGGATCACCGAGGCGATCCGGGACCGCGACAGCGAGGCGGCCATGCGCCGGATGACGCGCCATGTGTGCGGCTTCGCGCGTGCCGCCGCCGAGGTGGACCGCCGGGACGGCGTGGAGCTCACGGATCCCGAGAAGTGACCCGCCCGAATGCGAGAATGTGATTCTCTTCTTCGTGCAACACCATTGACAGTATCGGTCTGACCTTTAATACCATCCCGGTATGAGCAAGGTGACTCCCGTGCTGACCGTGGCCGCCGACGGAGACGTCCGCATCGTCACCCTGAACCGCCCCGACCGGCTGAACGGCGTGTCCGAGGAACTGCACCGCCGCCTGTCGGAGGTGTGGCGCGAGTTGGCGGACGACACGAAGGCCCGGGCCGTCGTCCTCACGGGCGCGGGACGCGCGTTCAGCGCGGGCGGCGACTTCGACCATCTTCTACGGCACCACACCGACCCGGAGCTGCGGGAGCGGTCGATCCGCCTCGACCGCACCATCCAGACCGAGATGATCCGCTTCCCGCTGCCGGTGATCGCCGCCGTCAACGGCCCCGCGGTGGGCCTGGGTTGCAGCCTCGCCCTGGCCTGCGACCTGGTGCTGATCTCCGAGGACGCCTACTTCGCGGACCCGCACATCTCGGTGGGCCTGGTGGCCGGCGACGGCGGAGTCACCCTGTGGCCGATGCTGACGAGCCTGCTGCGCGTGAAGGAGTACCTCTTCACCGGCGACCGCATCCCCGCGCCCAAGGCGGTCGAACTCGGCCTCGCCAACCGAACAGTCCCGCCCGACGACCTGATGCGCGAGGCGCTCGCCCTGGCCCACCGGCTCGCGGCCCAGCCCGCCGAGGCCCTGCGCGCCACCAAGTCGGCCCTCGCTGCAGTGGTCGAGCAGGTGTCGCGCGGCGGCATGGAGGCCGCGCTGATGGCCGAGCGGGCCACGATGACCAGCCCGGACCACATCCGCATCATCACCGAACTCGCGGCCCGCGCCGAACGGCGCGCGAACCCCCCTGAGGAGAACTGAGCGTGGACCGCGAGGAGTTCGTCCTGGTCCGCGACATGGTGCGCTCACTCGCGACCCGGTTCGGCGTGACATCGGCGGACGAGGTGAAACCGTCCACCCGAACAGCCGCCCAACAGGCCCTGGACGAGCTGGGTTTGGCCGACCTACGGCGTACCTCTCCCCCGGCGGCGACCGCCCAGGAGTGCGCGTTGCTCGCGGAGGAACACGGCCGCCACCCGCTCACGACATCCCTCCTCGGCACGGTCCTGCTGGCCCCCGAACTGCTCCGCCTGCTCGGCGACGACACCACGCAGCCGGCCCCCGCCATCGCGCTCACCCGCGAACTCCGCTTCCCCGGAGAGACACCGACAGATCTCGTCGCCTGGGACTGCGAGGGAGCCGACAGCGCGCTCTGCGTCGCCGCCGAAGGGACGGTCACCCGGGTCGAGTTGGGCCCGGCGGCGCCGAGTACGGACCTCGTGCGCTCAGTGCGCGAGGTGCCGCCGGACGCCCCCGTGGAGGTCGTCGGCCGTCTCCCCGCACCTGATCAACTCCGCTGGCACGCCTACGCACTGGTCGTCGTGACCGCCGAACTCGTCGGCGCGGCCGGCTCGTTCGTGGAGCAGGCGGTCGAATACGCCCGCGTTCGCCGCCAGTACGGCCAGGCGATCGGCTCTTTCCAGGCCGTGCAGCATCTCCTCGCGGACGCGACCGTCCTGGTGGAGGCGTGCACCAGCGTCACGCGCTACGCGGCCTGGTGTCTCGACAACGAATCGCCGGAGCGCGCCCTGACGGCGGCACGTGTCGCCAAGGCGGAGGTCAACTCCTCGGCACTGGAGGCGGTTTACGCCGGGATGCAGGTCTTCGGCGGTATCGCGCAGACGTGGGAGCACATCGCCCACCTGTATCTGCGCAAGGTGCGCCTGGGCGCGACGCTGCTCGCCACGACGGACGAGCTGCTCGTCGCGCTGGCCGTACCGGAGGTGACGCGATGACCGACACCCCGCTGGACTTCGGCGACCCGGCCGATCTGGACCGGCTGCGGCGGGAGTTCCGTGCCTGGCTCGCCGAACACCCGCTCCCCGAGAGGCAGTCGGGCGAACCGGCACCGGTCTTCCTGCGCCGCTGGCACCGCTTGCTGCACTCGGGCGGCTGGGTCGGCCTCGACGTCCCGGAGCGCTACGGCGGCCGTGGCCTGACCGCGCTGCACCAGGTGGCGATCAGTGACGAACTCGGCGCCTGCCGGGCACCTGGCGTCCCCCGGATCGGCTATCTCGCCCACGCCTTGCTGGAGTTCGGCTCGGAGGAACAGCGACTCCGCTTCCTGCCCCGCATGTTGGCGGGTGACGAGGTGTGGTGCCAGGGCTTCAGCGAGCCGGGTGCCGGTTCGGACCTGGCGGGCATGAGCACCTTCGCCGCGCGGCACGACGGCTTCTACACGGTCCGCGGGCAGAAACTCTGGACGAGCTACGCCCAGTACTCCGGTCTGTGTCTGCTGTTGGCCCGCACCGACCGCTCGACACCGGCCCACAAGTCGATCTCGGCGTTCGTCCTGCCCCTGGACCGACCCGGCGTGACGGTACGGCCGCTGCGCGCGGCCAACGGCGACGACGAGTTCTGCGAGCTGTTCCTGGACGACGTCCGCATCGAGGAGTCCGAACGCATCGGCGCCGAGGGCGTCGGCTGGGCGCTGGCGATGACGACGGTGTCGTACGAGCGCAACGCCCTCGACACCGGGCACATCTCGAAGTACGGGCTGCTCGTCGAACGGCTGCGGCGCCATGCCGCCGAGCGTCAAGGCAGCCTGCCCGACGGGCTGTTGTCGCGGATCGGCCGGTGTGTCGTGGACTACGAGGTCCTGGTGGCGCACGCCCGCCGCCGTACCGCCGAACGTCTCGCCGGGCAGGTCGCCGGCCCGGAGTCGTCCGTGGACAAACTGCTGATGACGAGGACCGAACAGCGGCTCTACGACACGGCACTCGAGGTGTTCCCGGCCGAACTGTCCCGAGAGGGCGGCGAGTTGTTCGGCGATTACCTGTACTCCCGTGCGGCCTCCGTCTACGGCGGCACCTCCCAGATCCAGCGGAACATCATCGCCAAGCGGATCCTGCATCTGCCCTCGAACGGTTAGCCCTGGAGCCAACTGATGCGCTACGACGACGAATTCCTGAGCATCCCCAACGTCATCAGGCTGGCCGCCCGGCGCTTCGGGGACGCCACGGCACTCATCGACGGCGACCGCCGGTGGACGTTCCGGGAACTGGAAGAGCAGATGATCGACTCGGTCCGCGCCACCATGGCGCTCGGCGTCAAGCCGGGCGACCGGGTCGGGCTGTGCGCCCCCAACTCGGCGGAGTGGATCTTCACCGCGCTGGGCATCCACGGCGCCGGAGCGATCCTGGTTCCGCTCAACACGCGGTTCAAGGCGCAGGAGATCTCGTACATCCTGCGGAAGTCGGAGGCGGCGGCCGTGTTCGCCTCGCCCTTCCTCGGCAACGACTACATCGGCCAACTGCGGAAGGCCGATCCGGAACTGCCGGCGCTGCAGAAGACGGTGTCCGTGCTCGGCCCGCAGGGCGCGGCGGAACTCGCCTGGAACGACTTTCTCGGCGCGCGAGAAGGCGTTTCCACGGCTGCGGCGCACGAGTCGATCGACCGGTTGACGCCGGACGACGTGTCCGACGTGATGTTCACGTCCGGCACGACCGGCCATCCGAAGGGCGTGATGCTCACCCACGGCCAGTCCCTGCGCGCCTATGGGTGGATGGCGAAGGAGTACACGTTCGAGGCCTCCGACACCTTCCTGGTGATCCCGCCGTTCTTCCACTGCTTCGGCTACAAGGCGGGCTGGCTGGCCTCGTTCATGCACGGCGTGACCGTCATTCCGATGCCCGTCTTCGACGCCGGGCGCGCGCTGGACCTCATCGCGCGGGAGGGGGTGAGCATCCTTCTCGGGCCGCCGACGATCTTCCACGACCTGGTCAACCACCCGGACCGTGCCGCGCACGACCTGTCGTCGCTGCGGGTCTCCATGACGGGCGGCACGACCATCCCGGAATCGCTGATCCGCGCCATGAAAACGGAGTTGTCGTTCGACATCGTGATGAGCGCCTACGGCCTCACCGAGTCGACGGCACTGGTGACCACGACCCGCGTCGGGGACTCCGAGGAGACGGTCGCTCACACAACCGGGAGCACCATTCCCGGTGTCCGGGTCCGGATCGTCGCCGCCGACGGTCTCGACGTCCCGATCGGCCTCGACGGCGAGATCCTCGTGCGCGGCTACAACGTCACCCGCGGCTACTGGGACGACCCCGACGCCACCGCCGCGACGATCGACGCCGAGGGCTGGCTGCACACCGGGGACATCGGGCGGCTCGACGACGACGACAACCTCGCGATCGTCGACCGCAAGAAGGAGCTGTACATCGTCGGCGGCTTCAACGCGTATCCGGCGGAAATAGAGAAGCTGCTTCTCGGCTGCGAGAACGTCCAGCAGGTCGCCGTGATCGGGGTTCCCGACGAACGGCTCGGCGAGGTCGGCTGCGCCTTCGTCGTCGCGCCCCCGGGGCAGACGCCGACCGAGACCGAGGTCATCGCCTGGGCCCGCGAGCACATGGCCAACTTCAAGGTCCCCCGGCATGTCCGCTTCGTCGGCCAACTCCCGCGCAACGCAAGCCAGAAGGTCCTGAAGGACGAGCTCCGGGCCCAGTTCACGGCCGCGAGCCGAGACGCGACGATCTGAGATGACGAGTTCCGAGACGGCAACGACCGGGCCGCTGGCCGGAATCACCGTGGTCGCGCTGGAGCAGGCGATCTCGGCTCCCATGTGCACCCGCACGCTCGGCGACTTCGGCGCCCGCGTGATCAAGGTGGAGAACCCCAAGGGCGGCGACTTCGCCCGCCACTACGACGATGTGGTCAAGGGCCTGGGAGCGCACTTCGTCTGGGTCAACCGCGGCAAGGAGTCGGTGGCCCTGGACCTGAAGACACCCGGCGGCATAGGCGTACTGCACCGCCTGCTGGAACGCGCCGACGTCCTCGTCTCCAACCTCACACCCGGCACCACGGCCAAACTCGGCATCTCCCCAGCCGACCTGACGACCAGTCACCCCGATCTCATCGCCGTCGAGATCGACGGATACGGCCCCGGCGGTCCCCTCTCCCACAAGCGCGCCTACGACCTCCTCGTACAGGCCGAGTCGGGCGCCTGCGCGGTGACGGGCCACCCCGGGGCACCGGCCAAACCGGGACCGCCGATGGCCGACGTGTGCAGCGGCCTCTACGCCGCCCTGTCGATCGTCGCGCTGCTGTGCGGCAGGGAACGCGGGGTGGGGCCCGGGCCCGCGGCCCCGTCCGTCGCGGTGAGCCTGTTCGACACGATGACGGAGCTGATGGGCTATCCCCTCACCTACACCCTCCACTCCGGCGTCGAGCAACAACCGCTCGGCATGAGCTCCCCCGCCGTCGCACCGTACGGCGCCCACCGCACCGCCGACGGCCGCACCGTGGTCCTCGGCACCACGAACGACCGTGAATGGCAGCGCCTGGCACGGGAGTTGATCGACCGGCCGGACCTGGCGGACGACCCACGCTTCCAGGGCAACGCCGGACGAGTGGAACACCGTGCCCTGCTGGAGCCGGAGATCTCCGCCTGGTGTGCCCGGCACGACCTCGCCGAGGTGCAGGACCGCGCGGACGCGGCCGGCATCGGCAACTCCCGCTACAACACGCCCAACGACGTCATCAACCACCCCCATCTGCAGGCCCGCGACCGCTGGCGCGAGATCGACACGCCGTCCGGTCTGGTCCCGGCGCTGCTGCCGCCTCCGGTCATCGCCGGGTACGACCCTCCGATGGGCGCCATTCCCGCTCTCGGCCAGCACACGGACGCCGTACTCACTGAACTCGGGCTGGCGGACGAGGAGATCGCCGTTCTCCGGGCGCAGGGAGCCGTGCGATGACCCCGCAGCCGGTCCTGCTGACGAGCGACGCCGAGGGCGTTCGGACACTCACCCTGAACCGGCCCCACCGCAAGAACGCGATCGACGCCGAACTCTGGGACGCCCTGAGAACGGCACTCTCCGCAGCGGGCGGCGACCGTACGGTACGTGCGCTGGTCCTGACCGGTGCCGACGGGGCGTTCTGCTCCGGGGCCGACATCCGCAGCGGCGTCAGCAGTGAGCACCCCCTGTACCGGATGCGGACCCTGAGCGAGGTCACACTGCTGCTGCACGAACTCCCGATCCCCACCATCGCCAAGGTCAACGGCGTTGCGGTCGGGGCGGGCTGGAACCTCGCCCTGGGCTGCGACTTCGTCGTAGCGACTCCGGAAAGCACGTTCTCGCAGATCTTCGCGCGCCGCGCCCTGTCCATGGACTGCGGCGGCTCGTGGCTGCTGCCGAAGCTGGTGGGGTTGCAGCAGGCGAAGCGGCTCGTACTGCTGGCCGAGACGATCGACGCCGAGGAGGCGCGGGCCCTGAACCTGGTGACGTGGGTCGTGGACGCCGACAAGATCGACGCTTTCGTGGACGACCTCGCCGCCCGGCTGGTGGCCGGAGCGCCGGTCGCGCTCGCACAGAACAAGGCGCTCCTCAACGAGAACGCCGATCGCACCCTGCGCGAGGCCCTTGCCGGCGAGGCGCGGGCGCAGGCCATGAACTTCGCCACGGCAGACGTCCCGGAGGCGTACGCGGCCTTCACGGAGAAGCGTCCGCCGCTCTACACGGGGCGCTGGGCGGTGCCGGGAAGAACGGCACCTGGAACAGCCGCGCCGACAGCTACGGAGGACACGTGATGCGTGAGGCAGTGGTGGTCGAGGCGGTCCGTACCGCCGTCGGCAGACGGAACGGCGGGCTGGCCGGTGTGCACGCGGCCCGCCTCTCCGCCGCCGTCCTTCAGGCTCTTGTCGACCGCACGGGTCTCGACCCCGAGGTCGTCGACGACGTGGTGTGGGGCTGCGTCGGCCAGTTGGGCGACCAGTCGAGCAACATCGGCCGCTACGCGGTGCTGGCCGCGGGCTGGCCCGAGTCCATCCCGGGGACCACGGTGAACCGGGCCTGCGGATCGAGCCAGCAGGCACTGGACTTCGCAGCCCAGGCGGTCATGTCCGGCCAGCAGGACGTCGTGGTGGCGGGCGGCGTCGAGGTGATGAGCCGCATCCCACTCGGAGCGTCGCGGGCCGGCGGGATGCCCTACGGCCCTCAAGTCCTCGCCCGTTACGAGGGGTTCTCCTTCAACCAGGGCATCTCCGCCGAGAAGATCGCGCAGAAGTGGGGACTGGGTCGGGGTGTCCTCGACGAGTTCTCCGCGCTGTCGCACGAGCGGGCGGCGGCCGCGCAGGACGGCGGGGCCTTCGACGCACAGATCGTGCCGGTGACCGACGGTACGAACACGGTGACCGCCGACGAGGGCATACGACGCGGTACCAGCGTCGACACGCTCGCGAGGCTGAAACCGTCCTTCCAGGAGGACGGGGTGATCCACGCGGGCAACTCCTCCCAGATCTCCGACGGAGCCGCCGCCCTGCTGGTCACCACCCCTGAAAAAGCCCGCGAGTCGGGGCTCACGCCGATCGTTCGCTACCGCGCGGGCGTGGTCACCGGTTCCGACCCGGTCCTCATGCTGACCGGTCCGATCCCGGCGACGGAGAAGGTGCTCCGCAAGGCGAGTATCGGCCTCTCGGAGGTCGGGGTCTTCGAGGTCAACGAGGCCTTCGCGCCGGTCCCGCTCGCCTGGCTGGCCGAGACCGGCGTGGACCCGGCGCTGCTCAACCCGCTCGGCGGCGCCATCGCGCTCGGGCACCCGCTCGGCGCCTCGGGTGCCGTCCTGATGACCCGCATGATCCACCACATGCGGGACCACGGCATCCGCTACGGCCTGCAGACCATGTGCGAGGGCGGCGGCACCGCCAACGCCACCGTCGTCGAACTCGCTTCCTGACAGGGGATGTTGTGCGCCGAGACGTCTTCACCGACGACCACGAGGCGTTCCGCCGACTCGCGCGGGACTTCATCGCCAAAGAGGTGGTCCCCCACTACGCCGAGTGGGAGGAGGCCGGCCGACTCCCCCGCGCCCTCTTCGAACAGCTGGGCGCGCTGGGCCTGTTGGGTACGGCCGTCCCCGAGGTGTACGGCGGCGCGGGCCTCGCCGACTACCGCTACAACGTCGTCCTCCAGGAGGAATCGGCCCGCGCCCTGGTGACGTTGGGGACCGTGCGCACCCAACTGGACGTCGTCCTGCCGTACTTCCTCTCCTACGCCGACCGGGATCAGCGCGAACGCTGGTTCCCCGGCCTTGCCTCCGGGACGTTGCTCACCGCCATCGCGATGACCGAGCCGGGCACGGGCTCCGATCTCGCGGGGATCCGCACAACGGCTGTGCGCGACGGGGACTCGTACGTTCTCAACGGCGCGAAGACGTTCATCACCGGCGGGCTCCTCGCCGACCTGGTGATCGTCGTGGCGCGTACGTCGACCGACCCGGACAACCGCCGCGCCGGGCTCACCCTGCTGGTCGTCGAGGACGGCATGCCCGGTTTCACGCGCGGCCGGGTGCTGCAGAAGATGGGCATCAAGGTCCAGGACACAGTGGAGTTGGCCTTCGACGACGTCCGGGTCCCGGTCGCCAATCGACTGGGCGAGGAGGGCGCCGCGTTCGGCTACCTCGGCAACAACCTGCCCCAGGAACGGATGACGGTGGCGGTCGGCTCGGTCGCGCAGGCTCGGGCGGCGCTGGACACGACGATCTCGTACGTCAAGGAGCGCAAGGCGTTCGGGAAGACGGTCGCCTCCTTCCAGAACACCAAGTTCGAACTCGCCGCCGTGGCAGCCGAGACAGAGGCCGCGCAGGCGATGCTGGACCGGGCGGTGCTCGAACTCGTCGCGGGTGAACTGAGCGGTCCCGACGCCGCCAAGGTCAAGTTGTTCTGTACCGAGATGCAGGCCCGTGCGGTCGACCGCTGCCTGCAACTGTTCGGCGGCTACGGCTACATGCTGGAATACCCCATCGCCCGGCTCTACGCGGACGCGCGCATCACCCGCATCTACGCCGGGACCAGCGAGGTCATGAAGGTCATCATCGCCAAGTCCCTCGGATTGTGAGGCGGTTACGGTGCCGGACTTCTCCAGCAGACCAGGTGTCGCGTTCGTGGCGGGCGGCTCGGGCGGGATCGGGGCGGCGGTCGTCCGGCTCCTCGCGGAGCGCGGCAGCGACATCGTGTTCACCTACCGGGCCAACCAGGAAGCGGCGGACGCGATCGCCGCGGAAGTCACGAAGCTGGGCCGTGAAGTCCGTTCACTGCGAGTCGACTTGACCGACGAGTCCGCCACAGCCGAGGCGGTGTCGGAGGTGGGCGGTGGCATCCACACCCTCGTGTACGCGGCGGGCCCGCACGTCCCGATGAGGCACCTGAGCAAGGTGACGCCGAGCGAGTACCGCGCCCAACTCGAGGGCGACGCCGTGGCGTTCTTCAACCTCGTGCATCCCGCGCTGCCGTTGCTGCGCGAGAGCCGGGGCAACATCGTCGCCGTCACGACCGTCGCCACCCGCCGCTTCCCGGTACGGGACGGGCTGTCGTCGGGCGCGAAGGGCGCGGTCGAGGCCGTCGCCCGGGCGCTCGCCGCCGAGGAGGGCCGCTACGGCGTCCGCGTGAACTGCGTGGCGCCCGGCATGCTCAACGACGGTATCGCCGGCCGTCTGATCAGCTCCGGTGAACTGGACGAGGCCGCGCTCGCCGTCACCCGGCGCAACATTCCCATGCGCCGTTTCGGCGATGCGACCGACATCGCTGAGGCGGTCGCGTTCCTCGCCTCGGACCGGGCCGGTTTCATCACCGGACAGGCGTTGGGAGTTGACGGCGGTTACAGCGTGTAGGTCACGCGGGGCCGATGCGCCGGCCTGCCACGTATGCGGCGCGGACCAGTTCGCCGGACAGTGTACGGAGGGCCTCGCGGAGCGGTACGTGGAGCAGGCACAGGTCGGCGGCCGACCCGACCGCCAACCGGCGTGTCCGGGCCGGGTGTCGGGGCTCACCGGTGAACAGCCGCAGAGCCGCCCGGGGTTGGAGTCGTTCCGTCTCGTCCCGTTCGGTCGCGGCCCGCATGACCGCCCAGGGGTCCGAGGTGCCGTACGGCGCGTCGGTGCCGGCGGCCAGCGGGACGCCCGCCTCGATCAGGCTCCGGCAGCGGTAGAGGTGGGGGCGGTCGTCAGCGTCGACGTCGGTGGCGTAGGCGGCACCCCGCTCGACCGGGAAGTGGGGCTGGGTCACGACCGTCACGCCGAGCCGCCGTAGCCACGGAATCGTCTCGGCCGGGATCACCGACCCGTGTTCGATCCGGTCGCCGTCGGCCGAGCCCACCTCGTCCAGAGCGAGCAGCGTCACCAGCAACTGCACCCGCGTCACACAGTGCACGGCGACCGGCCGGGGCCTGATCTCCCCTATGGTGCGGGCGAGTTGGGCGGGCGTGGGAAGTGTCGGATCGTCGAGCATCAGCTTCACGGGCTCGTCGACACCCATCACCAGGAGCCGTTGCGGGAGGACGGACAGCATCTGTGTGAGCCCGCTCGCGGGGTGCGGGTCGGCGTTGGTGAACCCGGTGACGCCGATCGCCGCGGCCCGCCGCCCAACACCCTCCAGATCCAGTCGCGTTGGTGGCGCAAGCCCTCGCAGCCGCTCGTCCTCACGCCAGAACCGCCCGTCACCGTCCAGCCCGACCGCCCGCAGCGCGACACTGTTCCACACCCACAGCACACCGGTCCGATGCTGCACCCGCACCGGCCGGTCCGGCACAAGGGCGTCGAGCGCCCATCGGTCCAACTCCCCCGCGACGCTCTCGTGATAGCCGACCGCCCGCACCCACTCCCCCGGCGCCCCACCAACCAGGGCCGCCGCAAACGCCGTTCGGCCGCGCACGTCCGTCGGCCCGACCCGCACGGAGGCGGCGTCGGCGGCCAGCGCCGCGAGATGTACGTGGTGGTCGTGCAGGCCCGGTAGCAACGCACCGCCCCGACCGTCCAGGTCCTCCGGCCCCGTCAGCGCGGGCCCGATCTCGGCGATCCGCCCGCCGTCGATCCGTACGTCCACCGCCGGTCCGTGGCCCTCGACCTCCACGTTCCTGATCAGCACGGCGGCTGGACCCCGGCCCGGGCGTCCGCGAGTGTCGCGGCGCAGGCCGCCATGGAGACGCAGAGCAGTTCTCCGCCTCCCGCGGCGAGGGAACGGGCTACGGCCTCGGCGGCGAAAACGCCGGTGACGGGATCGGCGAGCGCGTCTCCGAGGAAGACGGGGTCGCCGTTCGGGTCGACTCCGGTCAGACCGCCGGCCACGGCAGCGTCGTCTCCGAAAGCGATACGGTCGTTCTCGCGTCCGTATCCGGTGATGCCGACCCACACCCGTCCGGGGCGGGCGGCGAGGAACTCCTCGGCGCTGAGGCCGAGTCGGCGCAGCGCGCGCGGCCGTGACGCCTCGATGACGACGTCGGCCTCGGCGACGATCTCGTCCAGCGTGCCGGGGGCGAAGTCGACGACCAGGTTGTCGTGCCCTTCGTGCAGCCAGCGATAGAAGGCGGGCGTCCCGAAGCGTGCTCCGTCGGGTCGCGTCGCGCTCTCCACCTTCAGCACCCGGGCGCCCGCCAGCCCCAGGAACCGTGCACACAGCGGCCCCGCCCAGAGTGCGGAGAAGTCGACGATCCGTATCTCCGCCATCGCGCGGGTACGCCGTTCCCCGAACCGCTCGGCGTGCACGGCGGGCCGTGCGCCTTGGGCCGATCCCGGTACCGCGGCGGCGATGCCGAGCAACTTCGCGGCCTCGACCGCTTCGGCCGCCGCGACTCGTCGTACCGCAGTATGCAGACCCCCGGGCTCATCCGGTGCGCCGACAAGTACCAGCAGTGCGGGTACGGCGGCCAGGTCGTCGGGGCGGGCCAGGTTCACTGCGGCCCAGCCGTCAGCGGCTTGGAGGAGGTGGCAGGAACCGTTGGCGGATGTCCTGCCCGGGCGTTCCAGGCCGGCCAGTTGAGCCCGTAGGAACAGAGTCGTAGGCAGGTCGACGGCCACGCCCGTCAGGTCTGTGAACGAGCGGGCGACGTCGGCGAGGGGGGCCAGGAACGGCTCGACAGGGTCCATCCAGCTGCGGAGAGCGTGATTCTCCATGAGTCGAACCCCCTTCTCTCCCGAGGTGATCTCAAATTACACTCCGGTCCACGCCTGGAGGGAGATCACTGTGGAGTCGCCCTTCGTGATCGTCGACCTCGACCACGCCCCCGACGACCGCGCCCCCACGTATGAAACGGAACCGCGTGACCGGGACCGCGTCGTGATCGGCGTGGCGGCGGAACCCACGGATGCGGTGGAGGGGGTCGACATCCTGCTCACCGGCGTGCGCAATCCGCCCAGGCCGTGGGTGGGCTGCGCGGTTCCGCACGCCACGGCTCGGCAGCTGGGTCACGTCGTCGACAGCCGGCCCGCCGCGTCCGTCGCGCTGGTGCAGGTGCTGCGGATGGGAGCCGGGCTCTCGATCCCCGACAGGCTGGTTCTCGAATCGCTCGCGTACTCGACGCTTCAGGGCGGAGCGGACTTCCGGGCTTGGCTGGCCGCCGCACCCCGGCGTTCACCGCGTCCGGCCGGGACTCCCGTACGGCTCGACCGTGACGGTCCGCAGCTGTCCATCACGCTGGACCGGCCCTGGGTGCGCAACGCGTTCGACGCGGCGACGCGGGACGCGCTGTGCGAGGCACTTCAGGTGGCCGTGGCCGATCCGTCGATCAGCCGGGTCGATCTGTACGGCAACGGTCCGGCCTTCTGCAGCGGCGGCGACCTCGCCGAGTTCGGTACGTCGCGGGATCCGGCGCAGGCTCATCTGGTGCGGGTTCGGCGCAGTCCGGGTGCGCTGCTGCACCACTGTGCTCCCCGGGTGACCGCGCATCTGCACGGTGCGTGTGTCGGGGCGGGGATCGAGCTCGCGGCGTTCGCGGGGCGGGTGGTCGCCGCGCCGGACACGGTGATCCGGTTGCCGGAGATCGGGATGGGGCTGATCCCTGGCGCGGGCGGCACGGCAAGCATCCCGGTCCGGGTCGGCAGGGAGCGCACGGCGTATCTCGCCCTGTCCGGGGCGGAGTTGAGCGCCGGTGAGGCACTGCGCTGGGGGCTCGTCGACGAGATCGGTGACGTGGACGACACGGCTACGGACGCACACGAAGCCGTCCGGCACCGCGCACTGTGAACTTCACTCCGGTGTCCCCGAGACCATCCCGCGGCCTCGGGAACACCGGCGGTTCGGTCACTTCCCCGTCCACACCGGGCTACGGCGTTCGGCGAAGGCCCGTGCCCCTTCCGCCGCGTCGGCGCTCCTGAACACCGACTCGACCTCTGCCGGTTCGGCCCAACGGCGTTCTCTCATCAGCTTCTTGGTCATCGCGACGCCGAGAGGGCCGTTCTCGGCGATGCGTCCGGCCAGGGTCAGTGCCGTCTCCCGCACCTCTCCGGCCGGGACGGCACGGTTCACCAGGCCGAACTGTTTGGCGTCCGGCGCGGTGACCAGGTCGCCGGTCAGTCCCATCTCCAGGGCGACGGCCAGCGGCACCCGGTCGGCGAGGGTCGTACCGCCTCCGGCCGCGAACAAACCCCGCTTCACCTCGGCGATCCCCAGCTTGGCGTCCTCCGCGGCGACGACCAGGTCGCAGGCCAGGGCCAGTTCGAAGCCGCCGGCGAGTGCCGAGCCGTTGAGGGCGGCGATGACCGGTGTGGTGATGCCCTCGCGGAAGAACCACACCAGGCCGTCGAACCTGCCGCCGCCCTTCGCGAACGCCTTGAGGTCCATGCCGGCGCAGAAGACCGTTCCGGCGCCCGTGAGGACGATCGCCCGGACCGCCGGGTCGGTGTCCGCTTCCCGGAGGACAGCTGACAGTTCGTCAATCAGTTCCGGGTTGAGGGCGTTTCGGGCCTCCGGGCGGTTCAGGGTCGCCACGAGGACGGCGCCGATCCGTTCCGTCAGGACCAGGTCGCTCATCGGGCCGCCGCCACGGCCGCCCGGGCCTTGGAGCGGAACGCCTCCAACTTCTCGGCGGGCTCGATGAGTTGGTGGCTGCGGGAGCGGGTGCTGACGTCGTGGCCCTCGGCCGCCTTGCGCAGTGCGCCCACGGTGGCCTGTTCGCGCGGGATGTGCGCGAAGGGGTCGAAGGAGTACCAGCGCATCGCGTTCTCGAAGGTGATCTTCCGGGCCTCGTCGTCGGGGACGTCGCAGCTCGACAGCACGTCGTGCAGCTGCTCGGGGGCGTCGGGCCACAGGGAGTCGCTGTGCGGGTAGTCGCCCTCCCAGCAGATGTTGTCGATGCCGATGTCGTGGCGCAGCCGTACGCCCAGCTTGTCGGTGATGAAGCAGGTCAGGAAGTGCTCGCGGAAGACCTCGGAGGGCAGCTTGCCGCCGAAGTCCTGGAGGGTCCAGGTGGAGTGCATCTCGAAGGTGCGGTCGAGGCGCTCAAGGAAGTACGGAATCCAGCCCGTTCCGCCTTCCGAGAGGGCGATTTTCAGATTCGGGAACTGCTTGATCGGGGGCGACCAGAGCAGGTCCGCCGCGGCGGAGACGATGTTCATCGGCTGGAGCGTGATCATCACGTCGGGCGGCGAGTCGGCGGCCGGGACGGCGAGCCTGCCGGAGGAGCCGATGTGCACCGACATGACGGTGTCGGTGTCGGACAGCGCGCGCCACAGCGGGTTCCAGTAGGGGTCGTGGAAGCTCGGGTAGCCGAGGACGGCGGGGTTCTCGGTGAAGGTGAGCGAGTGAACGCCCTTCTCGGCGACCCGGCGGACCTCGGCCGCGCACAGCTCCGCGTCCCAGATGGCGGGCAGCGCCATGGGGATGAAGCGTCCTGGGTAGGCGGCGCACCACTCGTCGATGTGCCAGTCGTTGTAGGCCCGTACGAGCGCGAGGGAGAAGTCCACGTCCTCGGTGGCGAACAGGCGGGCCGAGAAGCCGGGGAAGGACGGGAAGTTCATCTGGGCGAGGATGCCGCCCGCGTTCATGTCCTTGATGCGCTCGTGCACGTCGTAACAGCCGGGGCGGATCTCGTCGAGGCCCTGCGGTTCGACGCCGTACTCCTCCTTGGGCCGGCCGGCCACCGCGTTGAGCGCCGAGTTGGTGATGGTCGCGCCGCCGAACTGCCACACGTCGGTGCCGTCGTCCCGGTGCACCAGTTGGGGCGCGTCTTTCTTGTAGCGCTCGGGGAGGTGGTTCACGAACATGTCGGGGGGTTCGATGATGTGGTCGTCGACGCTGATGAGGATGAGGTCGTCGCGGTCCATGACGGCTCCTTACGGGGGTGGGTCGGTCAGTCGGAGGCGGGCAGCGGCTTGGCCGCCTTCAGGGTCATGGGGGTGCCGTCACAGGTGAGTTCGCCCGCGCCGGAGGCGGTGCAGAGCAGTTCGAGCGTCCCGGTGGTGTCGACGTACCGCTTGCCGATGAGGGTGGTGGTGCCGGCCGGTCCGGGCTTCACCGGAGGTGCGTCGGCCACGGGGACCAACGGGCAGCCGCCGCAGGTCAGTTGAGGCTGCGGCTGACCGGCTGCGGGAGCGCGGATGACGACCACGCGGGTGCCGCAGACGGTGCTGGCGAGTTGGTCACCGGGGCGCGGCGTCGGTGCCGGTGGGGTCATGGCGGAGTTCCCTTTCGAGCAGGCGGTCGGCGAGGAGTTCCACGTCGTAGGACTGGCGGGCCATCCAGTACCGCAGGAAGCCGGTGAGCGAGTACCGCAGGAAGAGGGCGGAACCGACGACGCTTCCGGCGACCGCAGCCAGGCCGAGGGTGAGAGCGTCGTTCTGCACCAGCGGGTCGCTGGTGTCGTGCGAGATGAAGTAGGCGCACACGCCGAGGACGACGCCGATCGTCATCAGGGCGGCGCCCGCGCGCAGCCAGAGAACGGCCCTTCCGGCGGCCGGGTCCGGGATTTTCAGGACGGTGAGTTCGCGGACGAAGCGGTCCGCTCGCGTCTCGGTGGACGTCATGTGGAACTCCCCAGATAGAGAGCGGACAGTTCGGCGCGCAGGCCTCCGTCGGGGTGGCCCTGCCGTTCGACCCGGCCGCGTACGAGGACGGCGGCATGGTCGCAGATGTCGAGGACTGCGGCGGCGAACTGCTCGACCACCAGGACTGCCACGCCCTGCCGGGCGATTTCGCCGACCTGTTCGTAGAGCCGGCCGACGACCAACGGGGCGAGCCCCATGGAGAGTTCGTCGAGCAGCAGTACGGCGGGGTCGGTGGCGAGGCCGCGGGCGAGGGCGAGCATCTGCTGTTCGCCGCCGGAGAGGGTGCCCGCGGCCTGTCCGGCGCACCGGGCGAGGACGGGGAAGCGGGTGAACGCGATCTCCTCGATCTCTTCGCGGCTGCGGCCGGTGAAGGTCATCATGAGGAGGTTGTCGCGGACGGACAGGTTCGGGAAGACGCCTCGTCCTTCGGGGATGAGGCAGACTCCCGCGCGGGCCAGGTCGCGGGGGTCGGCGCCGGTCATGTCCCGTCCGCCGAGGACGAGTTGGCCGGATTCGACGGGGTGGACTCCGGCGGCGACGCGCAGGGTGGTGGTCTTTCCGGCGCCGTTCGGGCCGAGCAGTGCCACCACCTGTCCGGCGGCGACGTCGAGGTCGACGCCGTGCAGGACGGTGATGCGTTCGTGGGCGGCGCGGATGCCGCGCAGTTCGAGAAGTGCGCTCACGCGTCCCCCAGGTAGGCGGCGAGAACCGTTTCGTCGCTGCGGATCACCTCGGGCGGGCCGACGGCGATGATCTTGCCGAGGTCGAGGACGTACACCTCGTCGCAGACGGCCATCACGAGGCTCATGTCGTGCTCGACGAGGACGACGGCGGTTCCGTCGTCGGTGAGGGCGCGCAGGAGTTCCGCGAAGCGTTCGGTCTCCTCCGCGTCCTGTCCGGCGGCGGGTTCGTCGAGGAGAAGCACCTTCGGGCGGATCGCGAGCGCCCTTCCCACCTCGACGAGGCGGCCGACTCCCGTGGGGAGGGCGTCGGGTGAGGTGTCGGCGAGGTCGGTGAGACCGAGGCGGTGCAGGATCTCGGTGACGATACGGTCGGCGCGGCGGCGTTCGGGTCCGAGTTCGGCGGCGACCAGGAGGTTGTCGCGCACGCTGAGTCGGCCGAACAGTTCCAGGCGTTGGAAGGTGCGGGCGAGTCCGTGTCGGGCGCGGGCGGAGGGCCGGGCCCGGGTGACGTCCCGGCCGTCCAGGTGGACCTGGCCGGAGGAAGGTCTGCGCAGTCCGGAGGCGACGTCGAACAGGGTGCTTTTCCCTGCTCCGTTGGGTCCGATGAGGCCGGTGACCCGGCCGGCCTCGGCGGTCAGGGCGACCCCGTCGAGAGCGCGGTTCCCGCCGAAGGAGACGGTCACTCCACTAACCTGCAGCGACGCCACGGGCCAGCACCTCCTCGTCCTCGGGGCGCCAGTCACGCCGTAGGCCCCACCACTCGACGGGGATCTCCGGTTCGGCCGGAGCGGTCTGCCGGGCGCTCGCCCAGGCGCGGAGCGCGACGGCGAGAACGAGCGAACCGCCGTAGTACGTCCAGTCGTTGATGACATCGGTGAAGCGCAGGGCCCAGGCCAGGGCGAGGGCGCAGAGCAGGGTGGACAGGGCGATGCGGTCGCGGGCGAGCGGTTCCCACTGCCGGCGGAAGCGGGAGACGATGCCGTCGGGGTTGTGGCCCAGACCGACGCCGGCCAGGCCGGGGAGCAGGGCGACCAGGTTCGCGGTGCCGGGGACGACGGCGATCAGGGCGTTGGTCGGGCCGACGAACGCGGTGCCTGCGAAGAGCCCGTTGCCGACGGCGCCGAGTCCGCCGACCACGGCGACGAGGAAGATGGGCAGGCCTGCCACGAGGCTGAACTGGTCGGCGGTGACGGTGCGTTGTTGCATTCCGTAGAGCGCTCCGCCGAGTCCGGCGATACCGGACGCGAGGGCGAACACGGCGACCTTGGCGACCAGCAGGTTGCCGCCGAGGGTGGCGTACGCGGCCTCGCTGTCGCGCAGGGCGATCAGCCGCCGGCCGAAGCGGCTGCGGCGCAGGGCCGCCACGCCGATCGAGGCGAGCGCGAGGCAGACGGCGGCGAACACCATCAACTCCCGTCCGCTGTCGAGGCGGAGGCCGAACAGGTCGGGTCCGGTGGCGTCGACCGAGCCCTGGTCGAACAGGGCGATCCGCAGGCCGAAGATGTGGAAGGCAGGCAGGGTGAAGATCCACCGGTCGAGGATCACGGCGAACGCGGCGGTGCCCAGGGCGAGATACACGCCGGAGAGCCGCAGCGCGGGCAGTGCGACCAGTGCTCCGGCCACCGCCGAGACGAGGATCGTGGCGCCGAGCGCCCACAGTTCGCCGTGCGCACCGAGGTGTGCCCAGAC
Source organism: Streptomyces sp. NBC_00986 (assembly GCF_045162565.1). Taxonomy (NCBI): domain Bacteria; kingdom Bacillati; phylum Actinomycetota; class Actinomycetes; order Kitasatosporales; family Streptomycetaceae; genus Streptomyces; species Streptomyces sp. NBC_00986. The sequence continues at coordinate 10,974,934 of NZ_CP108733.1, read as the reverse complement.
GACCGCGCCGATGCCGGCCATGCTCAGCTGGCACAGGGAAACCTGTCCGGCGTACCCGGCGAGCGGAACGTACGAGAGCGCGACTACGCCCAGCGAGAAGATCGCTCCGTAGGTGATCAGGTCGGCTTCTCCGAGCAGGGAGGCCAGTACCGCGCCGAAGGCGACGACCACCGCGGCGAACACGAGGGTGCCGCGCGCGCTCGGCACCGGCACACGGGCCAGCCGTCGTTCGCGGCCGCGCAGGCGTCGGTGCGGGAAGACCAGCAGGGCGAGGAGGAGCAGCAGGGCGGGGGCGGCGAGCCGTAAGCCGGGAAGGTATTCGTTCTGGGGCAGGTAGCCGGTCAGGTAGCTCTCCATGCAGCCGACGACGACGGCGCCGAGGAAGGTGAGCGGCAGGCTGCGCAGCCTGCCGAAGACCGCCGCGGTGTAGGCGCTGACGATCAGCAGGGAGAGCTGGGCGGCGTCGAGCGTGACGGTCGGGGCGATCAAAATGCCGCCGATCGCGGCCAGTTGGGTGCCGAGGATCCAGGAGACGCGGCCCGCCCGGACCGGGTCGGCGCCGGTGAGGCCGACGAGTGCCCGGTCGTCGACGGCCGCGCGCATCTCGGCTCCGGCGCGGGTGCGGTAGAGCAGGATGCGCAGGCCGACCGCGACGGCGACGGCCACCGCCATGGTGATGGCCTGGTGCCAGGTGATGACGGCCGGGCCGAGGTGGATGGGCTTGCGGGCGGCGAAGAACATCGGCAGGGGCCGTGCCACGTTGGGGTCCCAGATCCAGCGCGCGGCCGCGATGAGACCGCTGAGCAGTGCGACCGTCATCACCAGCCGTTCGGCTTCGCCGAGGGCCTGGACGGGCCGCAGCACGAACCGCTCCACGAGCAGTCCGAAGCCGGGGGCGAGCACGAGCAGCACCACGACCAGGGCAACCGGTACGGGCCAGCCCCAGCCGACGGTCAGCTGCCAGTACATGAAGGCGGACAGCATGCCGGCCGCGCCGTGCGCGAAGTTGAACACGCCGGTGGTGGTGTAGGTGAGCACGAGCCCACTGCCGATGACGGCATAGATCGCAGCCGTGCTCAGGCCGACGATCCCGAAGGTGAGGAACTGGTCCATCGCGTCGGATCTCCCCTCTCCATCGCTGGAAACTAGCTTCTCGTCTACGGAGAATCAACCATTCAGACAGAGACTGTTGACGTCGCCTCACCCACCATGGAAATCTGCCACTCATCTGAGAGAATGCCATTCTCACTCATGGTGAAGGGTGGAAAGTCCTTGTCCTCCTTGCCCGTTCCGGCTCCTCCCCCTGGTCCGACCGACGACCTGATGGAGATCCAGCAGCTCCTCGCCCGCTACGCGGTGTGCATCACCCGCGGTGACCTGGACGGGGTGCTGGGCGTCTTCACGCCCGACGGCACGTACAGCGCCTTCGGGGACTCCTACGGCCTCAACGAGTTCCCGGCGCTCGTGGCCGCCGCGCCGAAGGGGCTGTTCCTCACGGGGACACCGGCCGTCGACCTGTCCGGCGACACCGCGACCGGCACCCAGCCGCTCTGCTTCGTGGACCATGCCACGCACGACCTGCGGATCGGCTACTACAACGACACCTACGTCCGCACGGACGGGGGCTGGCGGCTGCGCACGCGGGCGATGACGTTCATCCGCCGCAGCGGAGCGCACGACTCGGGCCGCCCGCACGCCTATCAGCGCCCAGGTACATGAACCTCTCCTCGGCGCCCGGGAACATGGACATCGCCGACTTCCGTACGGCCCTGCGCACTTGGCTGGACGAGCACGACCTGTCCCCCGGCCCCGACCACTCCCTGGACGCCCAGGTCGCTCAACTGGCCCGGGTCCGCCGGGCGTTGTACGACGCGGACTGGATGCGGTACGGCTGGCCCGCCGAGGTGAGGGGGCTCGGCGGGCCCGCGGTGCTCAGGGCGGTGCTCGGCGAGGAGGTCGCCACACGGCAGTTGGCCGAGCCGGGCATCTACTCGATGATCGAGGTCCTCGCCCCGACGATGATCTCGTACGCCCCTCCGGAGCTGGCCGCCGAGATGGTCCCGCGGCTGCTGAGCGGGCGCGAGCAGTGGTGCCAGGGCTTCTCCGAACCCGGCTCCGGCAGCGACCTCGCCTCCCTCACCACCCGGGCGGTCCCGCGCGGCGACCACTGGGAGATCAGCGGCCAGAAGGTGTGGACGAGCCTGGCCCAATTCGCCGCCCGCTGCGTCCTGTTGACCCGCACCGCGCCGGGACACAACGGGATCACCGCGTTCTTCGTCGACATGGACACCCCCGGCATCACCGTCCGGCCGCTGCGCACAATGCACGGCGTGGACGAGTTCGCCGAGGTGTTCTTCGACGATGTGACGGTGCCGGCCGACCGGATGCTGGGTCGCCCCGGCGACGGCTGGCGCCTGGCGATGGACCTGCTCCCGCACGAGCGCTCGACCTGCTTCTGGCACCGGATCGCCCATCTCTACACGCGACTTGACCGCCTGCTGGCCGAGACGAGCGTCCCGGACGACGCCGAACTCGGCGCCGCCTACCTGGCGTTGCACACGGTCCGCTGCCGCTCCCACGCCACCCAGCGTCGCCTGGCCGCGGGTGAGCGGCTGGGCGCGGAGACGTCGGTCGACAAGGTGCTGCTGGCCACGGCCGAACAACAGCTCTTCGAGACCGTGCGTGACCTCCTGCCCGGCGTACTGGAGTTGACGGACACGCCGTGGCGCTCGGAGTACCTGTACGCGAAGGCGGCGACGATCTACGGCGGTACGGCCGAGATCCAGCGGAACATCATCGCGCGCCGACTGCTCGACCTCGGGAGGGAGTAGCCGTGGACGCCGCCGAGGAGCACCTGCTCGCCGGGACACTCCGCAAGACGATGACGGCGGCCTCGGGACAGGCTCTGGACGCCGCCCTGACCGACCTCGGCTGGGCCGAACTCCTCGCGGAGCAACCGGACATCGCCGTACCGCTCACGTTCCGCCTGCTGGGCGAGACGGGCGCCCACGCGCCACTCCTGAACGACGTCCTGCTGAGCGCGGCCGGCCAGCCGACCGGCGGCACACTGCCGCTGCCGTTCACGGGCGGCGCGTGGGTCGCCTGGGAGCGCGACGGCACTGCCGCCGGGACGGCCCTGGACGCCGAACTCCCCCTGCGCGCCGTGCCCGTCGGAGCCCCGGTCTCCCTCGCCGCGGGCCGGGTCGCGCTCGGCTGGTGGCTGCTCGGGACCGGCCGCGCCATGCTCGCGCTGGCTCGCCAACACGCTGTGGACCGCGTCCAGTTCGGCCGTCCGCTCGCCTCCTTCCAGGCCGTACGGCACCGGCTCGCCGAGACCCTCGTGGCGCTGGACGGCGCCGAGGCGACCCTGGTGGCCGTCGACGACGAGCTGGGCGCGCTGCTGGCCAAGGCCGCGGCCGGGAAGGCCGCGCTGACGGCGGCCCGGCACTGCCAGCAGGTCCTCGGCGGGATCGGTTTCACCGCCGAGCACGATCTGCACCGGCACGTCCGGCGGGCCATGGTGCTGGACGGACTGCTGGGCAGCGCACGGGAGTTGACGCGCGAGGCGGGGGCACTGCTGCGGGCCGGCGGGTCCGCGCCACGGCTCGTCCACCTGTGATCGACCGAGGAGTGAATCAGTGACCGATCTGTGGAGCGACCTGCTCTCCTGCCTTGACCTCGATGCCCGGCCCCGTGACGTGTTCGAGGGCGCCAACCAGCAACTCGGCTACCACCGCATCTTCGGCGGGCAGTTGCTCGCCCAGAGCGTCCGAGCCGCCCAACTGGCCTGTCCCGACAAGGCGGTCAAGAGCCTTCATGTGCAGTTCGCGAGGGCGGGACGGCCGCAGGAGCCGGTGCGGTACGAGGTGACGCGTCATCATGAGGGCGGCTCCTTCGCCACGTTGACGGTCGTGGCGCGGCAGACGCAGGGGGTCGCGGCCGTAGCGGCCGTGTCCCTGCACTCCCACGAGGACGGTCCCGACCGGCAAGTCGTGTTCCCGATGCCCCCGGTGCCGGGAGCCGAGCACGACGTCGATCTCTCGCTGCTTCCCTGGGACACCCGGGCCGCCGTCGACGTGGACTCGCCGAAGTCGGAGCCGCCCGAGTACGACCTGTGGATGCGCACACCGGCTGTCGCGCCGGAACTGGCCCCGGCGTTGACGGCGTACGCGAGCGATCTGAGTCTGATCGGTACGGCGCTTCGGCCGCTGGAAGGGGTCACCCAGCACGATTCGGGAACGGCGTTCACCTCCGCCGTGACGGCGCACACCGTGTGGTTCCACCGCCCTTTCACCACGGACGACTGGCTTCTCCTGCGCCACCAGAGTCCGCTCCTCGCCCACGGCCGCTGCTACGGCCGGGGCGATGTACTGACCGTGCGGGGGTCGCTCGTCGCCTCGTTCGCGCAGGAGGCGCTGCTGCGTTTCCGGGCGCCCGGAGAGTAGCCACGCTCAGGTGTGGAGCGATCAATGCTGAGTTGCCCTAGTGACGCCTCGGCCGGGCAACTGGCAGACTCCATTGGTCCTCAGGCTATAGAACTCGTCGGAAGGGAGCCCGAGTTGAGTTCGACTGGCGTCCTGATACTCGTCCTGTGGCTGGTGGTCGTACCCGGACTCGTTCCTCTGCTGCTGCGCTCGTATCACCAGGCCGTCAGGGCGCGGCTGACGTGCACGTCCGGTGTGGTGACGGGGTACGAGGACAAGTCGTACTCCGACGACGGCGGCTCCTACGAGGTGTACCGGCCCACCGTCAGGTTCGTCCCCGAGACTAGTGAGCCTGTGGAGGTCACGTCGAAGGTGTGGTCGTGGACGTTTCCGCCGGAGGTCGGAGCGGAGGTGTCCGTGCTCTCCCGCAGCGACCGCTCACCCGCCGACTGGTTGTTCGTCGGTGACCTGGCCTCGTACGACGAGCGGACCCGCAAGAGCCGCAGGGTGTGGATCTCGGGCGGCCTCATGGTGCCCCTCCTCCTCCTGACGGTGTGGTTCCTGGCGCGTTGAACGGGGCGGGTGACCGCTGCCGCGCGCTCAGCGCATGACGGTGCCGCCGTCGACGTTGATGACCTGCCCGTTGATCCAGGCACCCTCGTCGGACATGAGGTGGGCCACCATGCCGGCGACATCGTCGGCCCGGCCGTGCCGGGTGCTGCGGGTGCGGGCGAGCAGCGCTTCCAACAGGTCGGGCGCGGCGCCCTCTTGGATGGCCGGCGTCAGGATCAGGCCCGGGGCGACCGCGTTGGCACGGATGCCCTCCCTGCCCCAGCGGGAGGCGACATGGCGGGCGAGGGCGTTGATGCCCGCCTTGGTCGCCGAGTACGCGGGGCGCGCAGCCTCGCCGGTGAAGGCCGCGATGGACGAGGTATAGACAATGGCGCCGCCGCCCCGGGCCAGGAGTTCGGGCACGGCGTACCGGGTGACAAGCATGTGGCCCCGCAGATTGACGGCGAACGTCCGGTCCCACACAGCGAGTTCCATGTCGACGACGTCGGTGTCCTTGGAAACGGCGCCCATGTCACCGGCGTTGATGTGCACGGCGTCGAGACCGCCGTACGTCCGCACAGTGGTCCGCACGAGTTCACCGACCGAGGCCTCGTCGGCGATGTCGAACTCCACCGCGATCGCCTCGCCACCGGCGTCGCCGATGGCCCCGGCGGTCCGCCGGGCTCCGTCGAGGTCGAAGTCGCCGACGACGACCTTGGCGCCCTCGTGCGCCAGCCGCCGGGCGGAGGCGGCCCCCAGCCCGGTGGCCGCGCCGGCGACGAGAACGGCCTTCTCCTTCAAACCCTCCACGCTGTTCCCTTCACCGCTTTGACGCTCTCGACCACCGAGACAGACAACGGGCGGACTACGGCGCCGGTACCTCGATCACCGTGGCCGAGCCCATGCCGCCGCCCGCGCACATCGCGGCGACGCCGATGCCGCCGCCGCGTCGGCGCAGTTCGTGCACGAGCGTGACCAGCATCCGGGCTCCGGTCGCGGCGACCGGGTGGCCGAGGGAGCAGCCGCTGCCGTTGACGTTCACGCGGTCGGGGTCGAGGCCGAGCAGTTTCACCGCGGCGACGGGTACGGCGGCGAAGGCCTCGTTGATCTCGAAGAGGTCGACGTCAGATGTCGAAAGCCCCGCGCGGGCAAGGGCTTTGGGGATCACCTTCACCGGGGTGAGGCCCGTCTCGGCGGGGTCGGCGCCGACCGAGGCCCACGAGCGGACGACGGCGAGGGCGGGCAGGCCCAGCCGGTCGCTGGCCACCACCAGGGCGGCGGCGCCGTCGTTGGCACCGCCCGCGTTGCCGGCCGTGATGGAGAACCCGTCTATCTCCGGGTGGAGCGGCTTGAGCGAGGCCAGCTTCTCCAAACTCGTGGTGCGGCGGGGGTGTTCGTCGACGGAGAACCGGCCGTGCGGTGTGTCGATGGGCACCAGCTCGGCGTCGAAACGGCCTTCGTCGATGGCGCGAATGGCGTTCTGGTGGGAGCGCAGAGCCCATGCGTCCATGTCGGCACGGCTGAGTCCCGCCCGTACGGCGGTGTTCCAGCCGACCGTGATCGACATGTCCAGGTTGGGGGCGTCGGGCCGGTCGGGGTGCGTGGGCGGGCTCCAGGGTTCGACCCACTCCCCGTCGACGCGGAAACGCTGTTTCGGGGACGTGGAAGCCGAGTTGACGCCGCCGGCAATGACGAGTTCGTCCATGCCCGCGCGAATGCTCCCCGCCGCGCTCTGCACGGCGGCGAGTCCGGCGGCGCAGTGGCGGTTGTGGGCGAGTCCCGGTACGGAGGTGAGGCCGACGGTGAGTGCCGCGTGCCGGGCGACGACCCCGCCGCCGTACAGGCCCTCGCCGAGGATCACGTCGTCGATCGTGTCCGGGTCGAGGTCGTCCGTGGCGGCCGCGGCGGCGACGATGTGGTGGGCCAGGTCGAACGCGGTGGTGTCGCGCAGGGTGCCCTTGACGGCGGTGCCGACGGGGGTGCGCAGGGCGGACACGAGGACTGCTTCAGGCATGGGTGGTCTCCAACTCGGCCAGCAGGGTGCGGCGCAACAGCTTTCCGGTCTCGGTCTTGGGGAGTTCGGCGCGGAACACGATCGCGTCGGGGGTCTTGGAGGAGCGCAGCCGGTCCTTGACCCATTGGCGGACCTCCGCCGGGTCGCCCTCGCCGACCACGACGGCCACGATCCGCTGCCCCCACTCCGGGTCGGGCACGCCGATCACCGCCGCCTCGACGATGCCGGGGTGGGCGACGAGAACGTCCTCTATCTCGGCGGGAGCGATGTTCTCGCCGCCGCGAATGATGGTGTCGTCGGCGCGTCCCTCGATGAACAGATAGCCGTCTGCGTCGAGTCGGCCGCGGTCCCGGGTGGGGAACCAGCCTCCCCCAGCCCCAGGGGGCTGGGAGGTGCCCCCAGCGTCGAGGGCGCTGCGTCCGCCGTACTCGCCGGAGATCTGCTCCCCGCGCACGAACACGAGCCCCGTCTCCCCAGTAAGGGTCGGCTTTCCGTCGTCGTCACGGATCTCGATCTCGACGCCGGGCAACGGCCGCCCCACGGAACCGAGCCGGTCCCGTACGGCCGGGTCGGATGCCGCAAGCGCCTCGCGGTGGTCCTCGGGTCCGAGGACCGCGACCGAGGAGGCCGTCTCCGTCAAGCCGTACGCGTTGGCGAACCCCGTCCCCGGAAAGACCTGCAACGCCCGTTCCACCACGGGCCGCGGGGTCCTGGCGCCGCCGTAGGCGAGGCTCCGGAGCGTGGGTGTGCCGGCGTCGTCGGCCGGGACCTCCGCGACGATGCGGGCCAGCATGGTGGGCACGACGAGCGCGTGGGTGACCTGTTCGCGGCGCGCGGTCTCCAGCCACTCCCCCGCGTCGAAGGCGGACAGGTACACCAGGCGGCGGCCGGAGTAGAGGTTCGTGAGCAGGTTCATCAACCCGGCCACGTGGTACGGCGGTACGGCCACGAGTGCCGCGTCGCCCTCCTCGGCGGAGGCGAACTCCTGGGTGTTGAGGACGTAGGCCAGCAGGTGCCGGTGGCGCAGGAGTGCCGCCTTGGGCTCGGCGGTGGTGCCGCTCGTGTAGAGGACCACGGCCACGGAGTCCTGGTCCTGGGTCAACTCCGGTGCGTCGGCGTTCTCTTCAGCGCTCAGCAGGGCGTCGAGGTCGGCGGGGCGCAGCACGAGGGCACCGGGGTGGCGGGCCAGGAGGCGGGCCGACTGGTGTTCGCCGAGGCGGTAGTTGAGGGGGATGAACGGGATGCCCGCCAAGGCGGCGCCGAACAGGGCCACCGGGTAGGCCAGGTGACTGGGGCCCAGGTACAGCACGGCCGGACGGCCCCGAAAACGGTGCGCGGCGGCGCGGGCGCGGGCGAGCAGGTCCGAGGCGGTCAGGGAGCGGCCGTTCGCCGTGACCACCGGTCGGTCGCCGCCCGAGGCCACCATCTCGAGAATCATGGTTATATTCATGAGAATGCTATTCTCGTCTAACTAGAGCGCTGTTCGCAAGAGAGGAAATCCTTGATGCAGATCAGTGGGAGCTCCGCGGTGGTCGTCGGCGGGGCGGGCGGCCTGGGCGAGGCCACCGTCCGTCGACTGCACGCGGCGGGAGTGAAGGTCGTCGTCGCCGATCTGGCCGACGAGAAGGGCAAGGCCCTGGAGCAGGAGCTGGGTGTCCGCTACGTGCGCACCGACGCCACCTCGGAGGACGACGTACAAGCGGCCCTGGCCGAGGCGGAGTCGGCGGGACCGCTGCGGATCTCGGTGGACGCGCACGGCGGTCCGGCGAGCGGTGGCCGGCTCGTCGGCAAGGACGGCTCACCCCTCGACCTCGCGGGCTTTCGCACGACGATCGACGTGTATCTCACCGGCGTGTTCAATGTGCTGCGCCTGGCCGCCGCCGCGATCGCCCGCCAGGAGCCGCTGGACGGCGGCCGGGGCGTCATCGTCAATACGGCCTCGATCGCCGCGTACGAGGGCCAGATCGGCCAACTCCCTTACGCGGCGGCCAAGGGCGGGGTCGTCAGCATGACCCTGGTCGCCGCCCGCGACCTCTCCCCGCTCGGCATCCGGGTCGTCACGATCGCGCCGGGCACCTTCAACACCCCGGCGTACGGCAAATCGGGCGACCAGCTGGAGGCGTACTGGGGGCCGCAGATCCCGTACCCGAAGCGCATGGGGCTGCCGGTCGAGTACGCGGGTCTCGTGCAGCACATCGTCGAGAACGACTATCTCAACGGCGAGGTCGTCCGTCTCGACGGCGCCCTCCGCTTCCCGCCGAAGTAACCGGCATGAGTCAGGTGCCGGGCATGAATGGCCAGTTGAAGGGCAAGGTTGCGTTCGTCGCGGGCGCCAGCCGCGGCATCGGCCGTACGGTCGCGGTGGCGCTCGCGGAGGCGGGCGCCTCGGTGGCCGTAGCCGCGCGTTCGGAGCAGGAGGGCCGGCTGCCCGGGACGATCCACTCGGTCGCGGACCGGATCACCGCGGCGGGCGGACGTGCCCTGCCGGTGCCCTGTGACGTGAGCGACGAGGCGTCGGTGGACGCGGCCGTCGCCGCCACGGTCGCGGAGTTCGGCGGAATCGACATTCTCATCGCCAATGCCGGGGTGCTGTGGCTGGGCCCGGTCGAGTCGACGCCGCTCAAGCGCTGGAAGTTGTCGCTGGACGTCAATCTGACCGGGGTGTTCCTGGTGACCCGGGCGGTGATTCCGCACGTACGCGCACGTGGCGGTGGTTCGCTGGTGGCCGTGACGACCGGCGGAGTGGGCATGACGGACCGGGGCGCGAACGCGTACTGGGTGTCCAAAGCGGCGGTCGAGCGTCTCTACTTGGGTCTCGCCGCCGACTTGAAGCAGGACAACATCGCGGTCAACTGCCTTGCTCCGTCACGGGTGGTGCTCACGGAAGGGTGGCAGGCGGGTGGCGGGGGCCGGGAGATCCCGCCGGAGATGGTGGAGCCGCCGGAGGCGATGGCTCGGGCCGCGGTCCTCCTCGCGGGCCAGGACGCCACCGGCCTCACGGGAACCGTCCAGCGCTCGGAATCCCTTGCCTGAAAGGCAGTTGGCCTGCGGGCTCCCTGGGATGCGCATGACTGTTCGGCATCTTCCGGGGCACTCGGGAGACAACGGCGCAGCGACCGGGATCACCGGTGGCGCGCCGTCTATCCGTAGGGGTTAACAGATGCTTGCATTCGTGGCGGCCGCACTCTTCTTCATCGCCTTCATCATCCGTGTCACCGAGACATCGACCCAGATCGTCTTCAGCTCGACGAGCCTGATGCTTCTCGGGCTCGCCTTCCTCGCCGCGCATTCGGCCGGCGTGGGGTCCGGCTGGTCCGCCCGTCGCAGCAGCGGACGTCGGCGCTGAGGAGGAGGCGCGCTGCTTCCACGGCGCGCCTCCTCCGGCATCCCCCGGCCGGTCACCGCCCGGCGCGTTCTCGCACCGCCGCACAGACCCCACCGTCGACGAGAACGTCGATTCCGGAAACGAAAGCGGCCTCGTCCGACAGTAGGAACGCCACCGCAGCCGCGACGTCCTCGGCCCGGCCCACCCGCCCGAGCGGCGTCTGCTCCACCAGAGCGGCCATGGCGGGCTGGGCCGAGGCCTCCTGTTGTCCCTGAGGGGTGTCGATGACACCCGGCGAGACCGAACACACCCGGGCACCGTACGGCCCGAGCCGCACCGCCTCCCGCCGTACGAACCGGTGCACCCCGTGCTTGGCCCACGCGTACGCGAGACCGGTGTTCTCCACGGCGGGCCCGAGGGCCTCGCGCAGCCGGTCGAGAAAGTCGTCCCGGAGCGGATCGTCGAGGATCGCCGCCACGGCGGGATCGGCCTCCAGGTTGCCGAGGAGCGGGGCCATCGAGGCGAAGCACACCAACGCGGTCCCCTCGGTGGCGAGCGGGCGGAGTGCCTCGGCCAGGCGTGCGGTGCCGACGAGGTCGACCTCGAAGATGCGCCGCCAGTCGGCCATGGTGGGCGAGATCCCGGCGGCATGGGAGACGGCCCTCAGCGGGCCCAACTCGGCGACGCGGGCGGTGAGTCGGGACAGTCCGGCCCGGTCGGTGATGTCGAGGACGAAGGGTTCGACCTCGATCTCCCCGCCTGCGGCGGCCAGTTCCTTCGCCGCGGCGGTCAGGGCCAGCTCGTCCCGGTCCACCAGCAGCAAGGTGTCCACCAGTTCGGTGAGCCGCCGCGCGCAGGCCAGTCCCATGCCACGCCCGGCCCCGGTCGCGATGCCTACGGCGGTCATGCGTCTCCTCCTCCGTGACCCCAGAGCTTCTCCAGCCCCGGCCGCGCCACCCGGTCCACGAGTTCCACGAGCAGACCGCTCGGGCCGCGCAGGAAGGCGAAGGGCGCGCCGCCGGAGCCGGACCGGCTCGCCTCGGTCACAAAGCCCTGCCCGGTGAGTTCGGCCGCGTCCGCGGCGACGTCGTCGGACCAGTAGCCGACGTGGTGCACACCGCCACCGGCCACCGGTTCCCACAGCGTTCCCGGGACACGGCGGACGATCTCCAGCCGGGGCACCGTCCGGGAGTAGGCGCAGCTGATGTCGAGAACGGCGTTTCCGGTCGGCAGCGTCAGCGGTACGGCCCCGCCGATCTCGGCGCACCACTCGTACCCGAACGCGGCCGAGAACTCGGCCAGCACCCCCTCGAAGTCCTCGACGACAAGCCCGAGATGGAACTGATCCTCCGCCCTCACGACTCGCCCACCGCCCCGGAAACGTCATGCTCACCCAGGCGGGGCGGCGGCCCGTAGTCCGGCTCGTAGCCCTCGACCCGTACGGAACTGCGCACCAGCCGGAAGTCCCCGGCCGTCACCACAGCCTCCGGTGTCGCCGCCAGCGCCTGCGGCAGCGTGCGTACGGCGGCGGCCGGCACCCCGAGCGGACGCAGCCGCGCCTCCCAGGCCGCGGCGGTGTCACCCGCCAGGGCATCCGTCACCGCGGCCAGCACCTCCTCGCGGCGGTCAGCGCGTTCGGCCATGGTGGGGAATCCCTGGACACCGGCCTCGGCGGCGAAGGATTTCCAGAAACCGTCGTGGGTGATGAAGAGCGCCAAGTAGCCCTCGGCGGTGGGAAAGAGCTGGGCCGGCACGTAGTAGGAGTGCGCGCCGAGCGGCAGCCGACGCGGTTCGACGCCCTCGTTGAGGTAGGCGGAGGCACGGTAGTTGAGCTGAGAGAGCATCACATCCCTTAGCGACACCTCCACTTGACCACCCTGCCCGGAGACGATCTGGGCGAGGAGCCCCAACGCGGCCGTCAGGCCTGAGGAGTTGTCGGCCGAGGAGTAACCGGGCAGCGTCGGCGGGTCGTCCGGGGCGCCGGTGAGGGCGGCGACTCCCGTGGCGGCCTGGACCACGTAGTCGAAGGCGGGCTCGTCGCCCGCGTCCAGGCCGTAGCCGGTGAGCGCGACGCAGACGATCCGGTCGTTCCACTTGCGCAGCACGTCGTAGGTCAGGCCCAGTCGGTGGATCGCCGACGGTTTGAGGTTGACGAGCAACGCGTGCGCGTCGGCGACGAGTTCACCGAGCCGGGCCTGTCCTTCGTCGGTCGTGAGGTCGAGGCGGATGCTGCGCTTGCCGCGGTTGAGGCTGGCGAAGTAGGCGTCGCTCACCTGTCGGGAGATGTCCCCGCCGGGCGGTTCGATCTTGGTGACCTCGGCGCCGAGGTCGGCGAGCATCATCGTGGCGTAGGGGCCGGCCAGCATGTGGCCGACCTCCAGGATGCGGATGCCGTCGAGCGGACCGGCGGTCATCGCAGGTCCGCGGCGAGGGCGGCGAGCATGTCGCGGGTGCGGTACTTGGAGGCGACCAGCTCGTCGCGGTTGTCGCCGATGGGCAGCAGCCGTACGGACAGGTCGGTGACCCCGGCGTCCGCGAACCGCTTGAAGCGGGCGGCAATGGCGTTCTCGTCGCCCGCCGCGCACAGGTCTCCGACGTCGCGGGCGTCGCCGTATTCGAGAACGCGTTGGTAGTTGGGCGAGATCTCGGCCTCGCCGAGGATCCGGTTGGCGCGTTCGCGGGCCTCGTCGACCCGGTCGGGACTGCACAGGCAGACCGGGATGCCCGCGACGATCCGCGGTGCCGGGCGTCCGGCGCTCTCGGCGGCCTTGGTGATGCGGGGGACGACGTGTTCGGCGACGGCGCGTTCGTCGGCCATCCACAGCACGGTCCCGTCGGCCCGTTCCCCGGCGAGGCGCAGCATGACCGGGCCGAGGGCCGCGATCAGGACCGGCAGCGGGGAGACCGGGGCGAGGGTGAGCGGATTGTGGACGGTGAAAGTGCCGTTCTCGACCTCGACCATGTCCGTTCCGCCGAACGCGGCGTCCAGGACGTCCAGGTAGTCCCGGGTGAAGGCGGCCGGTTTCTCGTACGGCAGACCCAGCATGTCCCGAATGATCCAGTGGTGGGACGGGCCGAGCCCCAGGGCGAGCCGTCCGCCTGCCGCTGCCTGGGCCGAAATCGCCTGCCGGGCAAGGGCGATGGGGTGCTGGGCCTGCAACGGGACGACGGCGGTGCCGAGTTCGATCCGCTCGGTGCGCGCGCCCATCAGCGCGATCGCGGTGAGCGCGTCGAAGTCGGTCGGGATCTGCGGCACCCACACGGTGTCGAAGCCCGCCTTCTCGGCCCATGTCACGTCGTCGATCATCCGTGTGACCTTGCGGACCGAGTCCCCGCGCTCGGGCCCGATCATCACTCCGATGCGCACGCTGCCTCCAGGTGTTCGGGTCGCCGCCGGGTCATGGCGAGGTGACGGATGTCAGGGCGCGCATCTTGGCCACGAGGGCGTCGAGCGGGGTGCCCGTGGGGAAGACCGCGGCGGCTCCCGCGGTGAGCAGCTTCGGTACGTCGGCCGGCGGGATGGTGCCGCCCACGACCACGGCGATGTCCTCGGCGCCCGTGGCGCGCAGTGCCTCGATCACGCGGGTGGTCAGGGCGAGGTGCGCGCCGGAGAGGATGCTGAGGCCGACGACGGCCACGTCCTCCTGGACGGCGACGGCCACGATGTCGTCCACGCGCTGCCGGATCCCGGTGAAGATGACCTCGAAGCCCGCGTCGCGCAGGGTCCGAGCGACGATCTTGGCGCCGCGGTCGTGTCCGTCGAGCCCCGGTTTGGCGACCAGTACGCGGGCTTTCATCAGAACACCACCGGTTGCTGGAACTCGCCCCAGACCGCCTTGAGGGCGGCCACCATCTCGCCGACCGTGCAGTAGGCGTTGGCGCAGTCGATCAGGATGGGCATGAGGTTCTCGGTACCTTCCGCGGCGCGGGTCAGTTCGGCGAGGCGCTGCCGTACGACGGAGGCGTCGCGGGTGGCCTTGACGTCGGCGAGCCGTTTCAGCTGCCGGTCGCGGCCCTCCGCGTCGAGTTCGTACGTGGCGAGGTCGGGCGGGGGTTCGTCCGCCACGAAACGGTTGACGCCGACGACCGGGCGGGTGCCGGCCTCGACCTCGCGGTGCAACTGGTAGGCCTCGTCGGCGATGAGGGTCTGCAGATAGCCGTCCTCGATGGCGCGGACCATGCCGCCGTAGCGCTCCAGGTCGTCCATGATCTCGACGATGCGGGCCTCGGTGGCGTCGGTGAGCGCCTCGACGAAGTACGAGCCACCGAGCGGGTCCGCGACCCTGGTGACGCCCGTCTCATGAGCGAGAATCTGCTGGGTGCGCAGGGCGAGTGTCGCCGACTCCTCGCTGGGCAGGGCGAACGGTTCGTCCCAGGCGGCCGTGAACATCGACTGGACTCCGCCGAGGACCGAGGCGAGTGCCTCGTAGGCGACGCGGACGGTGTTGTTCTGTGCCTGGGGCGCGTAGAGGGAGGCGCCTCCGGCGACGCAGCCGAAGCGGAACATGGCCGCCTTGTCGCTGTCCGCTCCGTACCGCTCGCGCACGATGGTGGCCCAACGCCTGCGTCCGGCACGGTACTTGGCGACCTCCTCGAAGAAGTCGCCGTGCGTGTAGAAGAAGAAGGAGACCTGCGGGGCGAACTGATCGATCGTCATACGGCCGCGGGCCAGCACCGTGTCGCAGTAGGTGACCCCGTCCGCGAGTGTGAAGGCCATCTCCTGTACGGCGTTGGCGCCGGCGTCGCGGAAGTGCGAGCCGGCGACCGAGATCGCGTTGAAGCGCGGCACTTCGGCCGCGCAGAACTCGATGGTGTCGGCGATGAGCCGCAGCGACGGTTCGGCCGGCCAGATCCAAGTGCCCCTGGACGCGTACTCCTTGAGGATGTCGTTCTGGATCGTCCCGGTGAGTTTCGCCCGGGGCACGCCCGCCCGTTCGGCCGCGGCGACGTAGAAGGCGAGCAGGATCGCGGCGGTGCCGTTGATGGTGAAGCTGGTGCTGATCCTGTCGAGGGGGATGCCCTCGAAGAGGACCTCGGCGTCGGCGAGCGTGTCGACGGCGACGCCCACCCGGCCCACCTCCTCGGCCACTTCGGGATCGTCGGAGTCGTAGCCGCACTGCGTGGGCAGGTCGAGCGCCACGGAGAGTCCGGTGCCGCCCTGTCGGAGGAGGTAGTGGTAGCGGCGGTTGGAGGATTCGGCGGTGCCGAAGCCGGAGTACTGGCGCAGTGTCCACAGCCGTCCCCGGTAGCCGGTGGCGTAATTGCCGCGTGTGAAGGGGAAGTTGCCCGGCGCGGGCGGCGGGGTGTCGACGTCGTCGGGGCCGTAGACCGGTTTGAGGGGCAGGCCGGACGCGGTCCGGACGAGGTCGTCGCCCTGGGGCGGTGTGGGAGGCGTCATCGCAGGAGGTCCTTCATCACTTTTCCGGTGGCGTTCAGTGGCAGTTCCGTGCGGAACTCCACGGTCCGGGGCACCTTGAACCCGGCCATGCGGAGCCGGCTCCACTCGATCAACTCGTCGGCGGTCAGCGGCTGTCGGAGGACGACGAAGGCCTTGCCGACCTGTCCCATCCGTTCGTCGGGGACGCCGATGACGGCGGCCTGGGCGACCGCCGGGTGTTCCATCAGGAAGCCCTCGATCTCGGCCGGGTAGGCGTTGAAGCCGCCGACGATGAACATGTCCTTCTTGCGTCCGACGATCCTCAGGTAGCCGCGCTCGTCGAGCGTGCCGAGGTCCCCGGTGTGCAGCCAGCCGTCCTCGTCGATGGCTTCGGCGGTGGCGTCGGGGTCGTTGAAGTAACCGCGCATCACGCTGTAGCCGCGGACCAACACCTCCCCGTCGTCGGCGACTTGGACCTCGACGCCGTCGCAGGGGGTGCCTACGGTGGTCGCGATGTCCTCGAAGGAGTCGCCGGGTCGGGTGGCGGTGGCGGTGCCCGCCTCGGTCAGGCCGTAACCGGTCATGATCGAGGTGAAGGGGAGTTCGGTCATCACCCGGCGGATCAGTTCGACGGGGATGTCGGCGGACCCGGTGACCGCAACTCGCAGTGAGGACAGGTCTCTTGTGCCGCGGTCGGTGAGCAGGGAGTGGTAGAGCGTGGGCGGGCCGGGCAGGACCGTCACCTTCTCGCGCTCGACCAGGTCGAGGACGGTGTCCACGTCGAAGACGGGTACGGGGAGGATGGTCATGCCGCGGATGAGCGAGGCGACCATGCCCGCCTTGAAGCCGAAGATGTGGAAGAACGGGTTGACGATCAGGTAGCGGTCGCCCTCCCTGACCCCGGCCAGGTCGCACCACTCGGCGTACAGCCGGAGTGTCTGGGCGTGGGTCATCAGGACGCCCTTGGGCCGGCCGGTGGTGCCCGAGGTGAAGACGATGTCGCTGACCTGGTCGCCGGTGACCTTCCGCTCGAAAGGTGAACCGCTCGCCAGGAAGCCGGACTTGAGGTCGATGACCGGCACCCCGGGCGGTGCCTCGAAGTCCAGGCCCAGGAAACCCTCCTGAATGAGAACGGCCTTCGCACCGCTGCGAACGATGATGTCGTGCGCCTCGTCCGCCTTGAACCGGGTGTTGACGGGCACCACCACACCGCCCGCGGTCATGAGACCGAAGGCGGCGACGATCCACTCCGCGGAGTTCGGCCCCCAGATCGCGACCCGGTCGCCCTGCTCCACCCCGGCCGACGCGAACGCACCCGCAGCCACACGCACCCGCTCGACCAGCTCGGTGAACGTGAGGCGGAGCGGGCCGTCCACCACGGCTTCGGCGTCACCGAAGCGGTCGGCCGCGCTCAGCACCATCTGCGGGATGCTCTCCCAGGTCATACGCCGATCAACCGGGCGAGGTTGCCGCCCATGATCTTGGCCTGGTCGGCCTCCTTCATGCCCTGGATCGCGTCGATGTAGGAGACCGGGTCGGCCAGCCCCTCGGGGTGCGGGTAGTCGGACCCGAACAGGACGCGCTCGACGCCGACGACCTCGGAGAGCGCGGCCATGTCCTCCTCCCAGAACGGGCTGATGTGGATGCGGTTCCTGACCTCTTCGACCGGGTCGCCGAGGAAGCCTTTCGGCTGCTTCTTGTAGGTGCTGCCCAGTTGGTCGAGCAGCGGCAGTAGCCAGGAAGAGCCGTTCTCGATGACCGAGACCTTCAGTTCCGGGAAGCGGAACAGGGCTCCGTGGCAGACCCAGGACGCGACCGCGTCGGTGACCGGGCGCCACTCGGACATCATCCGGAAGACCTGCGCCTGGAACGGCGTCATCTCCTGGCTCTTGCCCTCCCAGTCGCTGGAGTAGCGCGAGTAGCCGCTGTCGGAGGAGTGCATGGCGACCAGCACGCCCGCTTCCTCGACCCGCTTCCAGAACGGGTCGAACTCCGGCAGCGCGAAGGACCGCGACCCGCCGTAGCCGGGGACCGGGGCGGGCCGGACGAGGATGGCGCGCGCTCCGCGCTCCAGGCACCACTCCAGTTCGGCGATCGCCTTGTCCAGGATCGGCAGGCTGATCACCGGGGTGGTGAAAATGCGGTTCTTGTAGTTGAACTGCCAGGTCTCGTGCAGCCATTGGTTGAGGGCGTGGACGACGACGTGGATCAACTCCGGGTCGTCCCGCATCCGTTCCTCGACGAGGCTGGCGAGCGTCGGGAACATCAGGGTCTGCTGGATGCCCAGGTCGTCCATGAGCGCCAGGCGCGGCCCGGGCTCGCGGAACGCGGGGATCGACCGCATCGGCTCGCCGAACAGCTCCCGGTGGGACTTGCCCTCCGGGTTCCCCTCGCGGAAGTAGTCCTCCCACGCGCCGGGCCGGGCGACGACCTCGAAAGTGGGGTTGGGGATGTAGTCGCTGATCTGACCGCGGATGGCGATCTTCGTACGGCCCTTCACCTGCACGTACTGGATGGCGCTCGCGTACTGCTTGGGCAGGTACCGGGTGAGCGCATCCTCCGTCTCGTACAGGTGGTTGTCCGCGTCGAACAGTGGATACGGCGGCACGCGCGATGGCATGAGATCCTCCTTCGCAGATTGCGAGAATCCTATTCTCACTCCTGATGGGCGGCAATATCCTTGCGGAGAACGAACTTCCGGACCTTGCCGCTGGCGGTCCGCGGGAAGTCCTCGACGAGGTGCAGTTCCTCCGGCCACTTCTGCCGGGCCAGGCCCGCCGCGGCGAAGTGGACGCGCAGGTCGTCGAGGGTGGGTTCGGGGTGGCCGGGCCGCAGTCGCAGGACGGCTGCCGCGCGCTCTCCGAGGCGGGCGTCCGGGGCGGCCACGACCGCGGCCTCGGCGACGGCCGGCAGAGCGAGGAGAACCTCCTCCACCTCCAGTGCGCCGATGTTCTCGCCGCCGCGGATGATGATGTCCGCCTTGCGGTCGGTGATGGTCAGGTAGCCGTCCTCGTCGAACTCACCGATGTCGCCGGTGCGGTACCAGCCGTCCTCGTCGAAGGCGCGCTCGGTGAGGGCCGGGTCGGTGTAGCCGAGGCACAGGTCCGGGCCGCGGCTGAGGATCTCGCCGTCCTCGGCGAGCCGGATCTCCACCCCGTCGAGCGCGTCCCCGTCGGTGTAGAGCCGCTTGTCCTCGGGCGCGGTGTGGGCCGAGGCGGTGATCGAGGGGTGCTCGGTGCTGCCGTAGGCGCGGAAGACCGTGATGCCGAGGTCGGCGAGGCGTCTGGTCACCGCGTTCGGTACGGCGGCGCCGCCGAGGCCCGCGTACTTCATGCGCGTGAGGTGGCCGGGCGTGAAGTCGGGGTGGTCGAGGAGGCTCGTCATGTAGTAAGCGGCGCCGCCTCCGACGGTCAGGCCGTCGCGGGCCATCAACGCCAGGGCGAGGCCCGGGTCCCAGGTGTCGGCGAGGTTCACCGGGCTGCCGTCGAGGACGGGGATCAGGAAGGCGTTCACCATGCCGATGAAGTGGCCGACGGGCGCGGAGGTGAGCTGGTCACCCCGGTCGGGCGGGTAACGGCCGGCGAGTTGGCGGGTCTCGAAGCCCAGGGTGCGGTGGCTGTGCACAACTCCCTTGGGGTCGCGGGTCGTTCCGGAGGTGAAGGCGATCAGCGCGGGTCCGGACGGGTCCGTCGGTACCACGCCGACGAGCGGTTCGTCGGCGAGCAGTTCGTCGAAGTCCCGCCCTACGACGCCGACCACGGGGATCTTCGCGCTCAGCTCGGGGTCGTGGTGCAGGTGCCCGAACCGTTCGGCGGTGACGAAGACCTTGGGCTGGACCGTGTCGAGGATGTAGCCGACTTCCTTGCGGCCGTAGAAGTGGACGATCGGCACCACGACCGCGCCGAGGAAGGCCGACGCCCAGAAGACCGCCGCCGCCTCCATCCAGTTGGGCAGTTGGAGTGCCACGACGTCACCGGGGCCGATGCCCCGCTCGCGCAGTCCGGCGGCCAGTCGGCGGGCCGTCAGTTCGACGTCTCCGAAGGTCCCCTCCCAGGGTCGCACCGCCGAGTGCACGCGGAACGCGGCCCCCGGGGCGGCCGCCAGTCCCCGCGCCAGCAGGTCACCGATCGTCTCACTGGTCCACCAGCCCTCCGCCTCATAGCGGTTGACGAGTTCAGCGGGGATCGTTCGCACGACAGGAACTTCCTCTCGTCATTGAGAATTGCACTCTCTCAGAGCGAGAAGGTAAATTCCATACATGGGACGAGACCACGGGTTCCACCCGGTGCGGATCACACGGATCATCCAGGAGACGCCCGACACACGGACGTACGTACTCGACGCGCCCTTCCCGTACCGGGCGGGCCAGTTCGTGACGATCAAGGCCTGTGGCACGCTGCGCAGTTACTCCATGTCCAGTTCGCCGGAGACGGACACCGAGCTGATGACGACGGTGAAGCGGGTTCCGGGGGGTCTGGTGTCCAACTGGATGCACGACCATCTGGCGCCCGGTGACGTCGTCGAAACCACGCTGCCCGCAGGGGTGTTCTGTCTGCGAGAGGACGACGAGGCAGGCGGGGCAAGGGAGTTCGCGGCTCCGGTGGTGGCGTTCTGCGGGGGCAGCGGGATCACACCGATCCTGTCGCTCGCCAAATCGGCGCTGGCCGGGACCGGGCGTCCGGTGCGAGTCCTGGCCGCCGACCGGGACGCCGGTTCCGTCATCTTCGCCGCCGCGCTGGGCGAGTTGGCCGAGCGGTATCCGGGACGGTTCGAAGTCCGGCACCATCTCGACGACCGGCAGGGGTTCGTCGCCGCGGACCAGGTGCGGGAGTTCGCGGGCGGCGACACGGACGCGGATTTCTACCTCTGTGGTCCCGCGCCCTTCATGGAGTTGGTGGAGAACGCGCTTCTCGCCCACGGGGTCGCCCCGGAGCGGATCTTCGTCGAGCGGTTCGCGCAGACCGCCGCCGATCAGCCGCTCCACGAGAACCCCGAGCAGGAATCCGAGGAACCCGCCGAACAGGACGGCACCCTCACGCTCGTGCTCTCCGGCAAGCGGCACACGCTCGCGCAGCGCTCCGGCGAGACGTTTCTGGAGAGCGCGCGTCGGGCAGGTCTGGCCCCGCCGTTCTCCTGCGAGGCGGGCAACTGCGCCACCTGCATCGCCCAAGTCACCGCGGGCGAGGCCAAGATGCGCGTCAACAACGCGCTCGACGAGGACGAGATCGCCGAGGGCTGGGTCCTGACCTGCCAGGGCGAGCCGACCACACCGCACGTCACTGTCGAATACGAGGACTGAGGCCATGGACGTAGATCTCGAACTCGACGAGGGCCTGGCGGTCGTCACCATCGACCGGCCGCACGCCCGCAACGCCATCGCCCCGACCACGATGGACGAACTCGACAAGGCGCTCGACGCGGCCGCGGGCGCCAAGGCCCTGGTCATCACCGGTGCCGGCGACCGGGCGTTCGTCTCCGGCGGGGACCTGAAACAGCTGAGTGCGATCCGGACCGAGGAGGACGCGATGGCCATGGCCCTGCGGATGAGGGGGATCTGCGATCGCATCGCGGCCTTCCCGGGACCGGTGATCGCCGCGTTGAACGGGCACGCGTTCGGCGGCGGCGCCGAGGTCGCGGTGGCCGCCGACATCCGGGTCGCCGCCGACGACATCAGGATCGGCTTCAACCAGGTGGCCCTGGCCATCATGCCCGCGTGGGGCGGCGCCGAGCGCCTGGCCCAACTCGTCGGCAAAGGGCGGGCGTTGATGCTCGCCGGTGCCGGGACGGTCCTCGACGCGGCCGAGGCCCAGCGCGTCGGACTGCTCGAACTGGTGCTGCCGCGCGCCGAGTTCGCCGAGGGCTGGCGCACCCTGGCCAGATCCCTCGCGACCAATCCGGCACGGGAGATCAAACGCGTGATGAGCGGAGCCTTCCCGGAGGAGGAGGCGGCCCGCGCCTTCGCCCGCCTGTGGGTGTCCGACGAGCACTGGCAGGCAGCGGAGAGGGTGATGTCCCGTGGGTGACACACGAGTTGGGGCGAACGGAGCGGGCACCGACCTGACCGACGTACGGGCGGACACGGACCGTGCGGCGGCCGGCGACGGGCGGGTGCGGGTCGAGTCGAGCCCGGTGGGGCCGATCGTACGGCCGCCGGACGCGAGCGATCTCGTCATCCTGTATCTGCACGGAGACCGGCAGTTGTCGGGTTCGCCGGAGTCGGCGGTGGACCTGGCCGAGCGACTCGCCCTGCGGACAGGGGCAGTTGTGGTGTGCCCGCGGTACCGGTCGTCGTTCCCGGGGGCGTTGGACGACGTGCACGCCGTATACAGCTCGTGTCAGGCCCGCGGTCCGGTGGCGCTGGCCGGTGAGCGGTTGGGGGCCGGGCTCGCGGCCTCGCTGCTGGTGCGGCTGCGGGACATGGGGGCGCCGGAGCCGGACTGCGCCGTGCTGATGTCGGCGCTGCTCGATCTGACGCTGGACGCACCGAGTCTGCTGTTCAACGCGGCCGCCGATCCGGGCTTCGACATCGACGAACTCCGGTTGCACGCCGCCCGGTTCGCGGGTGGCGCCGACCGGACCAACCCGCTGCTGAGCCCGCTGCACGCCAACCTGCACGGGCTGCCGCCGATCCAGCTCCTGGTCGCCGGTACCGATCCGCTGCTGGACGACTCCCTGTCGTTCGCGGCCCGCGCGGCGCACTCCGGTGTCACGGTGGATCTCCGGGTACGGCCGGACGGGGTGAGTCTGCATCCGGAGAGCGTCACCGCGATGGCCGATTTCATACAGGCGTGGGCCCGAGCAGCACGCCCATGACATCGCGGATGATCTCGGGGTAGTCGGTCTGCTCCTCGTCGAGCATCCACTGCTGCTGGACCCCTTCGAGCATCGCCACCACGGCGGTGGCGGCGGCTCGGGGGGTCAGGCCGCTGGGTACGTGGTCCCCGTAGAGCGCGGTGAGGTGCTCGACGGTGTGGTCCTGGATCGACCGGTAGTAGTCGTGGCAGAACCGCTGTGCCTCGTCGCTGCCGGTGACGCCCTCGGCGACGAGAACGCTGTGGATCTGGGCGAGACCGGGATTCTTGTGGTCGTAGGTGATGACCTCGGCAAGCAGCCCGGGCAGGTCCTCGCCGGCGTCCGCGTGCAGGGCGGCCAGGTGTTCGCGGGCGAGGTCCTCGCGGAGTTGGACGAGGGCGAGGAGAAGCCGCTTCTTGCTGGGGAAGTAGTGCAGCACGCCCTGTCGGGTCAGGCCGGCGCGCTCGGCCACGGCGTCGATGGATGCCTTCTTGTAGCCCCGCTCGGCGAACACCCCCAGCGCGGCGACAAGAATCTCCTCGTGTCGGGCCGTCGTCATTGAGCACCCCTTCCACCACGGCAACACCCAGGTGACATTACGGTTGCCGTCGCGATCGGGCGACCCTTCCGGCCATGGCATTACCCTTCCGGGGCCATGCTTCGTTCGTTCTCACGCGCCCCGGGACGGTGGCTCGAAGCCCGCGATGATCACGGCGTTCGTGTCGGCCGCGGCCTGCCGCAGGGGCTTCGCCCGCCCGTACGCCTCCGACTCGTACCAGGCCCTCGCGGCTTCGACGCTCTCAAATTCGAGAACGACGGTCCGGTCGCCGTGCCACTCGCCTTCGAGGAGCTGCGGCCGGCCGTCGACCGCGAGGACGGAGGCGCCGCCCTCGGCCATCGACGCACCGGCCGCCCGGCTGTAGGCGTCCATCCCGGCCGGGTCCTTGATGGACTCGGTCAGGATGACGTACCCCTTGGGCATCCGGTTCTCCTCAGTTCACTGTGATCGCGCGCTCGGGGCAGCTGCCGATGGCGGTGCGGACCTGTTCCTCGTACTCGGCGGGGACCTCGGGGGTCAGCACCTCGGCGTACCCGTCGTCGGTCAGGTCGAACACCTCGGGGCAGATCGACCAGCAGATCCCGTGACCCCGGCAACGGTCCGCGTCCACGACGGCTTTCATCGGGCGGACTCCTCGGACGGCTCGGACTCCTCGACGAGTGTGAACTCCAGGTTGAGATGGGTGAGTCCGCGCAGGATGTACGTCGGCAGGTAACGGAAGTTCCGCGCGTCGGCGGGGCCGTGCACGCTCTCCGAGATCCTGATGTCCGTCGTACGGTCGAGCATGCGCTCGATGCCCACCCGGGCCTCGGCGCGGGCGAGCGGGGCGCCGGGGCAGGTGTGGGGGCCGCGGCCGAACGCGAGGTGGTGGCGGGCGTTGGCGCGGGCCGGGTCGAAGGTCTCCGGTTCCTCGAAGTGGCGCGGGTCGCGGTTCGCGGCGCCGTTGAGGACCATGAGGGTGGTGCCGGCGGGGATGTCGACGCCGCCTACCGTGGACGGGACGCGGGACAGCCGGAAGTCGCCCTTGATGGGGCTCTCGGTGCGCAGCGTCTCCTCGATGAAGTTCGGGATGCGGTCGCGCTCGGCGCGCAACAGCCGCTGCAGACCGGGGTCTTCGGCGATCAGCTTGAGCGCGTTGCTCAGCAGCCGGACGGTGGTCTCCTGGCCGGCCGCGAAGAGGTTGGTGGCGACGCGGGCCACGTCGGCGACGTCGGGGGTCGAGCCGTCGGCGAACGTCGCGGTGGCGAGACCCGTGATCACGTCCTCGCGGGGTTCGCGGCGGCGCTCCTCGACATAGGCCGAGAACTGCCCGTACAGGTACTCCAGCGGCGAGTGCTGCACCTCGCCGTCCGTGCTCCCGATGCCGCCCCGCGGCTGGTGCTCGAGGCCCTCGACGAACGTGTTGCGGTCCTCGTCGGGCACACCGAGCAGGTCGGCGATGACCCTCAGGGTGAACGGGCCGGCGAATCCGCTGATGAAGTCGCCCTCGCCGGCGGCGAGATACGCGTCCAACTGGGCGTCGGCGAGGTGCCACATCGACGCCTCGTTCTCCTTGAGGCGACGCGGGGTGATCAGCCGCATCAGCAGTCCGCGGTGGTCCGTGTGCATGGGCGGGTCGAGCGTCGGCAACTGGTCGCTCATCGGGAGCCGGTCGCGGTACTGCTCGATCAGCGCGCTCACGTCGTCGCCCACGAGCGGGACCGGGAACCCGGGGAAGGGGCCGGTCACCGAGAGGCAGGACGAGTAGGTGTCGGGGTCGTTGAGGACCTGGATCGCCTCGTCGTACCCGGTCACCATCGTCACGTCGTGATGGCTCTCCCGTTGCACCGGGCACTTCCCGCGCAGGGCCGCCAAGTAGGGATAGGGGTCCGCGACGACTTCGTCGTCCTGGAAGAAGTCGATCGCCTCGAAGTCCTTCACGGTGTGCACGGTTCCCTTCCGTCACCAGTCTGAAGACGAGCGACGATATCAATGTTCTCCGTTGGCGAGAAGGTCGTTTTCGCTTTCATGGAGAGGGAGTTGCCGGTGCCGTCAGACGTCCCTGGCCCATACGGTCGAGGGCCGCGTCGGCCGCCGTCAGCACAGTGCCCGTCGCGGCGCCCGCCGTGTCGGCGAGGTCGGCCAGCAACCTCACGTCCTTACGGAGCAGCGGTCCGGCGCGTTCAGCTAGACGGTCGAGTGTGCCGCCGGCGGCCTTCACGCGTTCGAGCGCGAAGCTCGATCCGCTGCCGTGCAGGACGACTTCGGCGAGGGCACCTCGGTCGATGCCGAACTCCGGTGCCAGGGCCAGTGTGTCGGACGCGGTCGCCAAGTTGGCGGTGAACAACAGGTTGTTGAGGAGCTTGGTGATCTGTCCGGAGCCGAGCGGGCCCATGTGGACGACCGGATCGCCGAACGTCTCGAACACCTTGCGGCAGTAGGCGACCGTGCCGGACTCGCCGCCCGCCATCACCAGCAGACGGCCCTCGGCGGCCGCCTTTCCGCCGCCGCTGACGGGTGCGTCGACCACGGAGACGCCGTGCGCCGCGGCGCGTTCGGCGAGCCGCCTGCACGTGTCGGGGTGGACGGTGCTGTGGACGGCGATCACCCCGCCCCGGCGCAGACCTCTCAGCACGCCCTGCTCGCCCGTGACAACCTGTTCGACATCGGCGTCGTCGACGACACAGACGCACACCAGGTCGCTGGCGGCGGCCAGTTCGACGGGGGACGCGGCCCGCTGAGCCGCCGTGTCCGCGAACGCGGAGAGCGTGGCCGGGCGGCGCGCCCAGAGCGTGGTGGCGAAGCCCGCGTCGATGATCCGGCGCGCCATGGGAGCGCCCTGGCTGCCCAGCCCGATGAATCCGACGCGCATCAGCGGGCCTCCTGGTCGACCGACTCGGGGGTGTTCTGGGGCGCCGGCTCCGCGACGAGGCTCTGAGGCTCGGCGCCCACTTCGGACTCGGCTTCGGCTTCGGACTCGGCTTCGGACTCGGCTTCGGCTTCGGCTTCGGGCCCTGCGTCGGCCTTCGGTTCCGGTCGCCAGAACGTGCCCAGCAGTCCACCGGTCGCCACCACGGCCACGCCCAACGCGGTGCCGCCGCCGGTCCAGCCGGTCAGGTCGATGCCGGCCGCGTGGTCGAGGGACCAGCGGCCGGGGCCCAGTACCGCGAGGGCCAGGGCGACGACAGCGAGCGTGAGGACGTACTCGTAGCCGTCCTTGAAGACGAAGAACCCGTTGGGCCGGTGGGCGAGCAGCCCCGCGACCAGCATCACGGAGATCACGGCGGCGCAGGCCAGCGGGGTGAGCAGGCCCAGGACGAGGAGAGCGCCCGCGCCGACCTCGGTGAGGACGCTCATCCAGGCCTGCAACACGCCCTGTCTCAGGCCGAGTCCGGTGAACCAGCGGGCGGTGCCCTCGATACGGCCGCCGCCTCGCCAGTGGTTGAGCCCGTGCATGATCATGATCAGCCCTACGGCCACGCGTACGAGCAGCAGTACCGCGACGTCGGCGTCACTCATCCGGCCCTCCTCGGGAGACGGTCGATCCCTTCGTTGTCGTATCCGCCGTTCTCGGACGCGAGAACACACTCCTCGACGAACGAGAGGATCTTCAGGTGGTAGCCGGTCGCGGTGTGCCCGATGCTCAAGTTGTGGCCGCTGTCGGCCTGTTCGTCGGTGACCACCCGCGGGGAGTCGGTGAACAGGCCCGCGATGTCGGCCATGGCCTCGGGCCCGGAACTCCACACGCGCTCGTGGTCACCGAGCGTGTAGTGCACGGGAATCCGCACACGGGCGGCGACTTCGGCGAACTCCCGCGGCCAGCGGCGGGCGACGGTCGACTCGTACGGCGGCCCGGGTGACTGGATGCGAGGGGCACCGATGACCTCGTCCGGGTACAGGCGCGACGGTTCCCACAGCAGGTCGCGCAGGCCGGGTCCGGACCGTCGCGGCACCGCCGGGTCCCGTCGCCGGAAGTCGAGGATCTCGACGGCGCCGGGAGCGTGGTGGCGTCCGGTACCGGCGATCTCCAGACCGAGAAGGTCATTCCGGCGTTCGTCACCGGCCATGTGCACACCCAGGGCGCAGCCGATCGAGTGGGCCCAGAGGAACAGTCCCGCCCCGCGCGGACGCGAGGCCAGCAGCCGGTCCACCGCCGCGTAGGCGAGGTCGACGCGCCGTGCGGGGGACGCCATGGTCTCGCCGTACGGAGCCGAACTCCCGTATCCCGGGCGGTCGATGGCGACGACCGTGAAGTCCAGTGCCGCCGCGGTGCGCAGGAGGGACAGGCGGGGCCGGCCCGGGTAGTCGAAGTAGTTCGACGTCACCGCTCCCCCGTGCAGGGCGACGACGACCGCGCGCGGTTCGCGGACCTCGCACAGCAGCCCGGACATGGGGATGCCGTCGACATCGACGACGCGCGAAACGACCTCCGTGGTACGGGAGTTCATCCGTCCGCCCGGAAGAGGATCACGCCGCTCGGGGTGAGTCCGCCACTGCTCGCCACCGCGACCCGCGCGCCGGGTATCTGGCGCGGCCCGGCCGCGCCGCGCAGTTGGGTGATCGCCTCGTGGACCAGACCCATGCCGTGGGTGCGGCCGTGGGAGAGCTGTCCGCCGTGGGTGTTCAGGGGCAGTACGCCGTCCCGTGCGATGTTCTTGCCTCCGTCCAGGAAGTCCTTGGCCTCGCCGATGCCGCAGAACCCCAGCCCCTCCAGCCAGGAGAGGCAGTTGAATGTGAAGCCGTCGTACAGCTCGGCCACGTCGACGTCTTCGGGACGCAGCGCGGTGCGGGACCACAAGTGGGCGGACTGGCCCAGGACTTGGGGTTCGTGGGTGAGCGTGCTCTGGTCCCATTCGAGGCGTTCCAGGATCTGGGTGCCAACCGCCTCGACATAGACGGGTGGTTGGGCAAGATCCCGGGCCGCGTCGACCGCCGACACGATCACGGCGACCGCTCCGTCGCAGGGCACGTCACAGTCGTAGAGGCCGAACGGGGTGGTGATGGGGCGGGCGTTGAGGTAGTCGTCCATCGTCATCGGGGCGCGGTAGATCGCCGTGGGGTTGAGTGCCGCGTTGGACCGCTGGTTGAGGGCGATCCAGCCGAGGGTCTCGCGGGTGGTGCCGTAGCGGTGGAAGTGGCGTTGGGCGTTCTGCGCGAGGGTGTGGGCGGCCGAGATCGCTCCGAACGGCTTCATCCAGCCGTCCAGTCGGCGCGGCGGTTCCTGCGCGATCCGGCCGCGGCGCACGAGTTCGCCGTACGACGCCTCCCAGACCGTGCGGAAGCACAGCACATGGCGGGCCAGGCCGCCCGCGACGGCGAGCATCGCGGAGATGAGTGAGCCGCAGGGGCCGAAGGTCTCGCTGCCGCCGTTGTACCAGGTCGGTTCCAGGCCGAGGGCCGACTCCAGGGCGGTCACGCCTCCTTCGCCGAAGCCGCCGTAGGCGGCACCGGCGCCCGGGTAGGTGGCGAGGCCGTCGATGTCGTCGACGGTCAACCCGGCGTCGGCGATGGCGCGTTGGCAGGCCTGGACGGTCAGGGACACCGGGGGGACCAGGAGACGGCGGCCGATCTCGGACATGCCGATGCCGGTGACCGCGACCTTGTCCTCGAACTTCTCCGTGGTCACCATCGGCCGTACGCGGCGGGCGAGTTGGTGGGTCTCGACCTCGGCGAGCGGCAGGGGGTCGGTGGCCGGGTGGTCGCGGGCGGGGCGGAAGAGGGGCAGCCAGGCGTCCTCGACCTGTTCGAAGACGACCTCCATCCGCATGCCCAACTCCAGCTCGTCGGGGGCGCATTGGACGGCGTTGGTGGTGAGCCGGACCCGGGGGTCCTCTTCGACGGCGACCTGGGCCACGACGTAGGGCGCGGGCAGGCCGGGCAGGGCGAAGCGGTGGTTGACGGTGAAGCCGATCAGCGTCGCGCGGCCGGAGACGGCCCGGACGCCGATGTCGTGCCCGTGGCAGTACCGGCAGACCGGCTGCGGCGGATGGATGAGGGCCGCGCAGGACCCGCACTCCGCCAGCCGCAGCCGGCCGTCCGCGCCGGAGGCCCAGAAGAATTCGTTCTCCTCGGTGACCAACGGCCCCGGGCGGATTGGGGAGTTCATGTGCCGATCCGTGCCTTCGCCGTGCGGACGGTGACCGGTTCGGCGAGGCGCTGTTCGTCGCAGGCCTTCTGGAGTTCGGCGAGGGTCTCGTCGAGTCCGGCGCCGAGCCGCTTGCCCGGGGTGAAGGTCGCGGGGAGGTGGCGCATGCCCTGGATGACGCCGATGGTCTCGTAGTGCACGGCGCCTTCGGGGTCGCACGCGTAGTCGGGCATCCGGTCGAGTACGGCCGTGACCATCCGCTTGAACACCGTGCGGGCCACGTTGGAGCCGATGCAGCGGTGGATGCCGAGGCCGAAGCTGCTGTGCCGGTTGCCCTTGCGTTCCATGTCGATCGAGTCCGGGTCGGGGAAGACCGACGGGTCCCGATTGGCCATCGCCCAGGAGAGCCAGAGGCGTTCGCCCTCCTTGAACTCGGTGCCGGCGATCTCGCAGTCGGCCGTGATGGTGCGTCCGTCGCCGGGGGCCGGGGTGTAGAAGCGCAGGAACTCCTCGGTGGCGGAGTCCAGCAGGGTCTTGCGGTCGCGGCTCAACCGGGCTCGTTCGTCGGGGTGTTGGGAGAGCCATTCGAGGGAGTGGGCGGTGAGCGCAGTCGTGGTGTCGAAGCCGCCGCCGATCAACAGGGCGCACACGCCGAGGAGTTCGCCGTCGTCGGGGTTGCGGCCGTTGATGTCGGCGCGGACCAGCGCGTCCACCAGGCCCGGGCGGGGGTTTCGGCGGATCTCCGCGAGCTGGGCCATGAGGTCCATGCCCATCTTGCGGCTCAGGTCCAACACCCTTGGCATGTCAGGCGAGTTGGGCGGGGTGTAGACGGAGGCGTGGGCCGGTTCGTTGTAGATCGTCCAGTGCTCCAGCGGGATGCCCATCATCGCGAGCGTGAGTACGGCCGGGACGATGTTGGCGAGGTCGTCGACAAAGTCGATGCGGCCCGACTCGATCTTCTCGTCGATGCTGGCGCGCACGATCTCGTCGACGAACGGGATCCAGCGCTGGATGGCCGCCGGTGACAGATACGGGTTGAGGGTCTGCCGGTAGTAGCGCTGGTCCGGCGGGTCCATCTCCAGGAACCCGCCCCGGCCCTTCCGCTCGGGGGGCGGCGCGGGGATGGAGATCCCGTTGTATCCGCGCCGCTCCCCTTTCACGTCATGGTCGTTGGAGAGGAACTCCGCGGACCTCGCGAGTTCGAAGACCTCGCGGTTGCCGCTGGCGACCCAGTGGCCGCCGTGGGTCTCCGTCCAGGCGATCGGGCACTGCCCGTGCAGCTCGTGGGTGATGTCCTCGAACCGGTCGCGGTAGTCGGGTGTGTGCCGGTCGAAGTGCACCTGGGGGTGCTTGCGGCCGGCGTCGTCGTCGACGGCCGCGTCTTCCGTGGTCATGCGGAATCCTCTCCTGCTCGGTGGATGAGGTGGGGGTTCAGGAGATGAGGGAGATCGCCCGTTCCGGACAGGACAGGACCGCCTCGCGGACGGCCGACTCCTGGTCGGCGGGGACTTCTTCCTGGACGACCGAGGAGTGTCCGTCGATCTCGCTGAGTTCGAAGGTGTCCGGAGCGCGCATCGCGCAGAGCGTGTGGCCCTGACAGCGCTCCGGGTCGACTCGTACCTTCACGGTCCTTCCTTCCTGCCGTGGTGAACGCCGGCGTGGTGAACGGGGGTTCTGGCGTGGCTACTTGAGGTCGGCGAGCGACTTGCCGACATCGGCGAGCGTCGGCGGCTTGCCGTAGTTGCCCTTGTACTTGTAGACGGGCGCGTCGCAGCGGTAGGCGCCGTCGGTCGGCTTGAAGTCCGCGGGAACCCAGCCGCTGGTGGTGGCCTTCTCGACGTTGAAGCACTTCACGGGCTCGTCGGGCTTGGTCAGGTTCACCGGGGCCTGGAGGCCTCCCCCGGTCCACTCGCTCTGCTTCTTGGCGTTGGCGAGGACACAACTGCGGGTCAGTTCGGCGCAGTCACGGGCCGAGGTGGCGAACAGCAGCCAGGTGGAGAAGGCGTGCACGGCGGGCAGGGTGATCTGCGCGTCGGGCGCGTACTTCTTGAACAGGGCGACCATTTCCTTGGTCGCCGGGTTGTCGTCCGCCTTCTCCAGCGGGTAAGTCCCGTCGATGCTCGCGAAGTTGGTCTGCGAGCTCAGCGCGGTGTCGGCCAGCTTGAGGAACGCGGGGCCGTAGGCGTTGTTGTTGGCGTCGATCCAGTCGAGCTTGTAGTCGATGTTGGTGAGCGCCTGCTCCAGCTTCGCCAGCTGGGTGAAGTCCCCCAGGAAGACAAGGCCTTTGACCTTCTTCGTCTTGATGGACTGGGCGTACGGCGTCCAGTCGGAGACGCCCTGCGCGGGGTAGAGGTCGGAGTAGGTGACCTTGCCGCCCATCGCGGTGAGGACTTCCTTGTCCTGCGCCGCGATGACCTTGGTGACGGGCACGTCCCCGGTGATGATGCCGACGCCGCTCGCCGACGAGGGGTAGGCCTCCTTCAACAGCCAGGAGTAGTAGCCGGCGTAAGGCGCGTATCCGGACGAGGCCCCCTGGGTCATGACCTGGAGATCGGCGCCGACCTCGGAGGTGACCTGAGCCGGGAACTCGGGGAGCAGGCACTTCAGCCGGGTCTTGACGCCGAGGCCGTCGAGGGCCGCGCCGCCTCCGACCTCGAAGAAGTCGGTGCGGCAGGCCGAGATCATCTGCTGGTTGACCTGCATGAGCGCGGAGTCGTGCGTCACGGGGGTGATCTTGCGTCCGTTGATGCCGCCGGCGGCGTTGCACCAGGAGGTGAAGACCTTCGCCGCGTTCTCGAACTCCGGGTTCTTGGTGAACCCGACGTCGGTGAAGACGCCGACCTTGATGTCGGAGCTGGTGACACCCTGGCTGGTGACGGTCTTGGCCGTCCCCTTCCCGCACACGGACTTCAGCGTGCCGAAGTCCGCGGTGGCGGTGTCGGCGGCTCCGGTGGTGGAAGGGCTGCTGGTGTCCGCGGACTTGGTGCGGCCGGAGCATCCGGCCGCGGCCGCGAGGGCCAGGACGAGCGCGGGGATGAGCAAGCGTCTCATCGGTTCTCCTCGTTGAGAATGAGTCCCGCTGTCGGGTGATCAGGTGACCGCGCCCGCCGCCTTGAGCGCGATGATGCGGTCCCAGTCCAGGCCCAGTTCGAGGAGGATCTCCTCGGTCTGGGCGGCGAACTCGGGTGCGGGCCCGAGTTGTGGGGCGTGCACGTCGAACTGCACGGGGCTGGCGACCAGTTCGAGCTCTCCGGCCTGCAGGAGGTACTCGTTCGCTCTGATCTGCGGGTCGTCGCCCACTTGCAGGGAGTCCTGCACCGGGGCCCACGGCCCGGCCAGGGTGGTGAAGCGCCCGCTCCACTCCGCGAGGGTGCGGGTGGCGATGACCTCGCGCAGGATCTTGACGGCCTCGGCCGTGTGGGAAACGAGGTTCTCGGCCGTGTCGAAGCGGGGGTCGTCGGCGAGTTCGGGGCGGTCGATGTGCCGGCACACATCGGCCCAGAACTTGCCGGGCTGCATCATGACGAACGCCAGATGGTGGCCGTCGGCGGTCTCGTACAGCCCGGACAGGGGGTTGGTGACGGAGCCGTGGGTGCCGACGGGCGGCGGGATCCAGGGCTTGCCGAGGTGCAGGGAGAGCGCGGTGGCGTGGCCCATCGCCCACAGTCCGCTGCCGAGCAGGGAGACGTCCACGACCGACGGCTCACCGGTGCGCTCGCGTTTCAGGAGCGCGGCCGCGATGCCGCCGGCGAGGTTGGTGCCGGAGATGGTGTCGCCGTAGGCCGGGGCGGGCGGGTTGATGATGCCGTCGGTGCCTTCGGGGGTGATGCTCGCGGCGGTGCCGGCGCGGGCCCAGAACGCCGTCATGTCGTAGCCACCCTTCCCCGCCTCCGCTCCGCGCGGGCCGAAGGCGCTGCCCCGGGCGTAGATGATCCGGGGGTTGACGCTACGGATGTCGTCGACGTCGATGCCGAACCGCTCCCGGTGACCGGGAAGGAAGCTGGTCAGGAACACGTCCGCGCGCCGGGCGAGGTCGAGGAGAACGTCCTTTCCCTCGGGGCGGGAGATGTCGAGGCCGAGGCTGCGCTTGCCGCGGTTGGCGTGCTCGACGTTGGGGTTGGGGTCGCCCTCGACGCGCATCGTGCCGGTCTGCCGCAGACCGCGTTGCGGGTCGCCGGTAACGGCGTGCTCGACCTTGATGACGTCCGCTCCCCAGTCGGAGAGGACGGCTCCTGCCGAGGGCACGAAGCCGTACATGGCGACCTCGAGGACGCGGATGCCTTCGAGCGGCATCATGACCGGACCACGACCGCGAACGCCTTGTACTCCAGGAACTCCTCAAGACCGGCCACACCGCTCTCGCGGCCGATGCCCGACTGCTTGTAGCCGCCGAACGGCACGTCCGCGGCGAAGTAGTTGCCGCCGTTGATGCTGAAGGTGCCGGTACGGATCCGGCGGGCGAGCGCGATGGCCCGCTCGTCGTCGGCACTCTGGATGCCGCCGGAGAGGCCGAAGATGGAGTTGTTGGCGATGCGGACGGCATCGTCATCGTCGTCGTACGGAATCACCACGAGCACGGGGCCGAAGACCTCGTCCTGGGCGATCTCGCTGTCCGGATCGACGTTGCTGAGGAGGGTCGGCCTGTAGAAGAAGCCGGGATCGATCTTCTCGCCTCCGGTAACGAGGTTCGCGCCTGCCGCTACGGCCCTCTCGACCATGCCGTCGACCTTCTCGCGCTGGCGCTCACTGATGAGCGGGCCCGCGAAGGTCTTGGGGTCGGCGGGGTCGCCGAGCGGGATGCGGCCGAGGCCCGCCGCGACCATGGCGACGATCTCGTCGTGGTGCTCCCTGGGCACGAGCAGCCGTGAGGTGAGCGCGCAACCCTGCCCCGAGTGGGAGCAGATGGTGCCGGCCGCGAACATGGCGGCGGTGGCGAGGTCGGCGTCGTCGAGGACGATCATGGCGGACTTGCCGCCGAGTTCCAGGAAGACCTTCTTCACTGTGCGGCTCGCGGCCTCCATGATGCGACGGCCGGTCGCGGTGGACCCGGTGAAGGTGATCATGTCGACGTCGGGGTGCGTGGTGAGTGTCTCGCCGACGTCGGCGCCGGAGGACGTGAGGACGTTGACCACACCGGGCGGTATGTCCGTGTGCTCCGCGATGAGTTGACCGAGGAACAGGGTCGTCAGCGGGGTGTCCGGAGCACCCTTGAGGACGACCGTGCAGCCGGCCGCGAGCGCGGGGGCGAGCTTCGCCAGGGCGAGTTGGTTCGGGTAGTTGTAGGCGATGATCGCCGCTACGACCCCGGCGGCCTCCTTCTCCACCCAGCGCCGGTGACGCTGGCCGCGGCTCTCGGACTCGCCGAGCTCCTCGGTCAGCGGGTACTTGCGCAGCAGGTCCGCGTAGTAGCGCACCAGCTTGACGGGGTCGTCGAGTTGGGGGCCGTAGGTGAGCATGCGGGGCGCGCCGACCTCGGCGATCGTGAGCTCGCGCAGTTCCTCGACGTGGTCGGTGAGCGCCTGGTGCAGCTGGTCGAGACAGCGGATGCGCAGCTGTACGTCGGTGGACCAGGCGGTGGTGTCGAAGGCGGTGCGGGCCGCTGCTACGGCTGCCTCGGCCTGGGCGGTGGTGGCGTCGGGGGCGTGGCCGTAGACCTCGCCGGTCGCGGGGTTGAGGGAGGCGAACGTCCGCTCCGCGTCGACGAGTTGGCCGTCGATGAGCAGGCGGGTCACAGCCGAACCACCTGTCCGCCGTCGACGCTGATGGTCTGGCCGGTGAGCCAGCCCGCGTCGTCGGAGAGCAGGAACAGCACGGTGGGGGTCAGGTCGCCGGGCGTGCCCATCCGTTTGATGGCCAGGGCCTGGGTCATCCGCTCCTGGAACTCGACCGGTACGACCGTGGCCGTGGCCTCGGTGTCGGTGGGGCCGGGGGCGATGCCGTTGACGCGGATGCCCCGACCGCCGAGTTCGGCGGCGAGCGAGGCGGTGAGGTGGTTGATGCCGATCTTGGCCAGGCCGTAGTAGCCGCTGGCCATGTAGGCGGCAGCGGACGACTGGTTGACGATCGCGGCGCCCTCGGTCAGGTGCGGGACGACGGCCCGGGTGACGTAGAGGGCGCCCATCAGGTTCACCTGGATGAAGCGGTTGAGGTAGTCGAGGTCGACGGTGGTCAGGCCCTCGCGCCGCATGCTGTGGTAGATCGCGGCGTTGTTGATCAGGTAGTCGATGCGGCCGAACTCGGCGACGGTGGCGGCGGCCAGCGCGTCGGCCGAGGCGGGGTCTCCGACGTCGACCTTGACGAAGAGCGCGGAGTCCAGTTCCTTGGCGACCCGCTGTCCCTGCTCCTCGTTGATGTCGGCGACCACGACCCGTGCTCCCTCGGCGGCCAGCGCCCGGGCGTAGTCCTCGCCGATTCCCTGTCCCGCTCCGGTGACGATCGCCACCTTGTCCTGGAACCGCATCCTGTTCTCCTCGCATGGATGGGCGGCTTGCTCCAATGAAGCGGAAACTACATTCTCCTTATACGCGAATCAACCATCCGACAGCGAGAATGTCATCCTGACGACTTGCTGACAGACCCACGGAGCGCGGCGAACAGCCCCCGCCTGCGCGGGACTTCCGGAAGCACCGGAGACGAGAATACGCTTCTCAGATCCGGAAGGGAGATTTTCATGATCGAGACGAAGGGGGTTCCGGCATGAGGACAGCCCTCGTCACAGGCGGCGGCTCCGGCATCGGACAAGCCATCGCACAGCGCCTGGAGGCCGACGGACTCCAGGTCGCCACCCTCGACCTCAACCCGTCCGACAGGGGCTTCTCCCGGAAGGCCGACGTCTCCGACCGGGCCCAGGTGGACGAGGCGCTGACCGAGATCCGGGAGCAGCTCGGCCCGGTCACGGTCCTGGTCAACGCGGCCGGGATGGAGGGCTACAAGCGCTTCACCAACCTCACCTTCGAGGCCTGGCAGCGGGTCATCGACGTCAACCTCAACGGCGTCTTCCACTGCGTCCAGGCCGTGCTGCCCGACATGGTGGAGGCCGGCTGGGGCCGGATCGTCAACATCTCCTCGTCCAGCGCGCAGTCCGGCCAGCAGTTCATGACGCACTACGTGGCCGCCAAGGCCGCGGTCAACGGGCTGACCAAGGCGCTTGCCCTGGAGCTCGGCCCGCAGGGCATCACCGTCAACGCGGTTCCGCCCGGCTTCATCGACACACCCATGCTGCGCCGCTCCGAGGAGCGTCAACTCCTCGGCGGGACGGTCGAGGAGCACATCCAGCGCACTCCGGTACGGCGGGTCGGGCGCCCGGAGGACATCGCCGCGGCCTGCGCCTTCCTCGCCTCCGAGGAGGCCGGCTACATCACCGGTCAGATCCTGGGCGTGAACGGCGGGCGGAACACGTGAGCGAGCACGACCGGCACGACGAGAACGGCGAGACGGCCACCGGGCACAGCGGGCACGGCGACCACGGCGGGTCCGCCGGCGAGAACGGCGTCCGCATCCCACCGGTGCCGTACGAAGACTGGGACCACGACCTGTTCTCGGTCATCAACCCCCACCGGAAGCTGCCGGAGGCCAACGTTCTCGGGATCTTCCAGCGGCATCCGGCCCTGGCCCGCGCGTTCCTGACGTTCAACATGCACCTCAACACCACGACCCTGCCGGTGCGCGTCCGCGAGCTGGCCGTGCTGCGCGTGGCCTGGCGGCGGGGCAGCAGGTACGAGTGGGCGAGCCATGTCCTGATCGCCCGGAAGGCCGGGGTGACCGAGGTCGAGATCGACGAAGTCCGCACGGGCGCCGACACGTTGCTCAACCGGGCGGTGGACGAACTGGACACCGACTCGGGCCTGTCGGACGCGAGCTATGCCGCGCTCGCCGCCGACCTGGACGAACACCAGCTGATGGACCTGGTGTTCACGATCGGCGCCTACACGATGCTCACGATGGCCCTCAACACCTTCGGCGTGGAACTCGACCCCGCGATCTCGGAAGAGAACTTCAGTTTCCCAAAACGAGAATGGTATTCTCACAAGCGAGAGGGGTGATCCCATGCCACACTTCGCCAAGCCCGAGGCCGGGAGCTGGACCGAGAACTACCCCGAGCTGGGCACCAGCCCGGTCAACTACGAGGACTCCATCGACCCCGCGTACTACGAGGCCGAGAAGGAAGCGATCTTCAAGAGGACCTGGCTGAACGTCGGCCGGGTCGAGCAAGTGCCCAAGGTCGGCAGCTACTTCACGAAGGAGCTGGCCGTCGCCGACACCTCACTGGTGATCGTGCGGGGCAAGGACAAGGAGATCCGCGCCTTCCACAACGTCTGCCGCCACCGCGGCAACAAGCTCGTGTGGAACGACTATCCGGGCGAGGAGGTCAAGGGCACCTGCCGCCAGTTCACCTGCAAGTACCACGCCTGGCGCTACAGCCTCGACGGCGATCTGACCTTCGTCCAGCAGGAGCAGGAGTTCTTCGACCTGGACAAGGCGGACTACGGCCTCAAGCTGGTCCGCTGCGAGGTCTGGGAGGGGTTCGTCTTCGTCAACCTCGACCCGGACGCCCAGCCGCTCAAGGAGTATCTGGGCGAGTTCGCGAAGGGCCTGGAGGGCTACCCCTTCCACGAGATGACCGAGGTCTTCACGTACAAGGCCGAGATCGGCAGCAACTGGAAGCTGTTCATCGACGCGTTCGCGGAGTTCTACCACGCGCCCGTCCTGCACATGAAGCAGGCCGTCAAGGACGAGGCCGACAAGCTCTTCAACGTCGGGTACGAGGCGCTGCACTACGAGATCCACCCCCCGCACTCGATGATCTCCTCCTGGGGAGGCATGTCCCCGCCCAAGGACCTGACGATCGTCAAGCCCATCGAACGCGCCCTGCGCAGCGGCCTGTTCGGGCCGTGGGAGGCGCCCGACATCGAGGGCCTGGACAATCTGCCGACGGGCCTCAACCCGGGACGGCACCGCGCGTGGGGCAACGATTCCTTCGAGTTCTTCCCCAACATGACCCTGCTGATCTGGAAGCCCGGCTGGTACCTGACGTACCACTACTGGCCGACGGCGGTGGACAAGCACCTCTTCGAGGCCAACCTGTACTTCGTGCCCGCCAAGACGGCGCGCGAGCGGCTCAAGCAGGAGCTGGCGGCGGTGACGTTCAAGGAGTACGCCCTCCAGGACGGCAACACCCTCGAAGCCACCCAGACGATGCTCAAGAGCCGGGTCGTCACCGAATTCCCGCTCTGCGACCAGGAGTTGCTGCTCCGCCATCTGCACAAGACGGTCGCCGACCACGTCAAGGAGCACACCGATGCTGCCCAGTGAGTTCGCGGCGCTCGAGCCGTTCAGCGAGTGGGTCCTGGAGTCCGAGCGCGACCGCTACAGCAAGCGCCTGGCCAGCTCCATGGAGGAGATGCAGGCCTTCTACGACGCCGCGTTCCCGCTGCTGGAACAGGCCTCCGACCACCTCGACAAGTTCCCGCTCTCCGAACTCCCGGAGCAGGAGCGCAACTTGCTCCTCCTGATGTTCTCGCTGGTGAACGTCTCGTTCCCGGTCGAGGTCTGGAAGCAGGCCCGGGTGCCCGACAGCGGGGCCGCCTACATGGACCTCGTCGTCGAGCCGAAGGTCTGACCGGTCGTGCTCACGCTCAAGGCGGCGCGTGTACTGCACGTGGAGACGGGCGAGTTCGAGTCGCCGGGGCTGATCACGGTCGACGGCGACCGCATCACGCACACCGGCGGCGGCACAGGCACCGGGCACGGAGAGATCGAGGTTCTCGATCTCGGCGACGTGACTCTTCTGCCCGGCCTCATGGACATGGAGGTCAACCTCCTGATGGGCGGCCGGGGAGAGACGCTCGCGCTCTCCCCCGTCCAGGACGATCCCCCGCTGCGGATGCTCCGCGCGGTGGGCAACGCCCGGCGGACCCTGCGCGCGGGGTTCACCACGGTCCGCAACCTCGGCCTGTTCGTGAAGACGGGCGGCTATCTGCTGGACGTCGCGCTGGCGAAGGCCATCGACGCCGGCTGGATCGACGGCCCGCGCGTCGTGCCCGCCGGACACGCCATCACCCCGACCGGCGGGCATCTCGACCCCACGATGTTCGCCGGGTACGCCCCCGGAATCATGCCTCTCTCCCTGGAAGAGGGCATTGCCAACGGTGTCGACGAGGTGCGCAAGTCCGTCCGCTACCAGATCAAGCACGGGGCACGGCTCATCAAGGTCTGCGCGTCCGGGGGCGTCATGTCCCACACCGGCACTCCCGGCGCGCAGCACTACTCCGACGAGGAACTGCGCGCCATCGTCGACGAGGCCCACCGGCGCGGACTGAAGGTCGCGGCCCACACCCATGGGGCCGACGCCGTCCGGTCGGCGGTGGAGGCGGGCATCGACTGCATCGAACACGGCTTCCTGCTCGACGACGACACCATCGCGCTGATGGCGGAGAGGGGCACGTTCCTGGTGCCGACCACCGCTCTCATCGAGGGGATGGACATGTCCCATGCCGCGCCCGAACTGAAGGAGAAGGCCGCGGAGATCTTCCCCCGGGCGAAGACCGTGGTGGCCAGGGCCGGCAAGGCGGGTGTCCGGATGGCACTGGGCACGGACGCGCCGGCGATCCCGCACGGCCGCGGCGCGCAGGAGCTGATCGCCCTGGTCGACCGCGGGATGACCCCCTTGGAGGCGCTCCGGGCGGCGACCGTCAACGCCGCGGAGCTGATCGACGTCGACGACAGGGGCCGTATCGCGGAAGGACTGCTCGCCGATCTGATCGCGGTGCCGGGCAATCCGCTGGAGGACGTCTCCGTGATGGCGGACGTGCGGTTCGTGATGAAGGGCGGAAAGGTGTTCCGCGACGAACGCCGCTGACACCAACACCCACTTAGGATACGGGAGTTGATCACACCGGCCCGTCGAGCGGTCGCAGCATCCGCAGGATCATCTCCACCGTGCGCTCGACGGGGCGGTTGCGGGCCGTGACCGTGGACAGGAGGGTGCGGGTCAGGACGGCGCCGAGGAGCATGTCGAAGACGTCGTCCGGGTCCACGGCGGGGTCGACGGTCCCGGTCGGCGCGGCGCGCAGGATGTCCTGGAACTGCGGTCGCGCCGACACACGCAGCAGCATCTCCGGCGGCCGGGGCGTGGTCGACGTCTGGGAGTGCGCGAAGAGACCGGCCGCGGCGGCGCGCGCCGCGGGGGCGCCGAAGGCCGCCAAGTAGGCGCGGACGAACCGGCGGAGGTCGCGTCGCAGATCCCCCGTCGGACGAACGCTCAACGGGCTGAGTCCGGGGAACGTGGCCTCCTCGATCAGCTCGATCCGGGACGGCCAGCGGCGGTAGATGGCGGAGGCGTGCACGCCGGAGTGCTCCGCCACCGCCTGGATCGTCGTCGCGTCGAAACCGCGCTGGACGAGGAGTTCGCGCGTCGCCGCGAGGGCCCGTTCGTTGATGCTCGTGTCCCGTGGGCGGCCCGGGGCGCGGCGCGGTTCTGACATGCCGTGATTGTAATGACCGGGCCGTGTACGGGTGTTGCCGCGTTCTCTCAATTATAGGAGACCGTCTTCTGTAATTCCCGCTGTGTGGCTACAGTCCGAAGGGGACGGACTTCGGTGTGCGGAGGAGTGTCTGATGCGTGCTGCTGTGCTGCGGGGCGGGAGCGTCGAGGCGCGGACCGTCGACGATCCGGTCCCCGGACCGGGCCAACTCCTCGTCCGCTCACTGGCGTGCGGGATCTGCGCGTCGGATCTGCACTTCATGGACCATCCGGAAGCGGGCGCCGACGACGACAGCGGGATGTCGACGTACGACCAGGACGTCGACATCGTCATGGGTCACGAGTACTGCGCCGAGGTCGTGGACTACGGCCCCGGCACCGAGCGCCGGATCCCGGTCGGGACGCGGGTGAGTTCCCTGCCCGTACTGGCGACCCCGGCCGGGCGCAGGATCATCGGCCAGAACCCCGAATCGCCCGGCGGGTTCGGGGAGTTGTTCCTGCTGACCGAGGCCATCACCCGGGTCGTGGTGTCGGACCTGCCGAGCGAGATCGTGTGTGTCGCCGACGCGATCTCAGTGGGCTGGTCGACGGCGTCCCGTGCCCGACTCGCCGCGCACGAGGTGCCGTTGGTCATCGGATGCGGCGCCATCGCCCTCTCGGCGATCGGCCGCCTCAAGAACCTCGGCGTCGGCCCGATCGTGGCGGCCGATCTCGTGGCGTCGCGTCGCGCGACCGCGCTGGCCATGGGCTCCGACGTGGTCGTCGATCCGGCCGAGGTCTCGCCGTTCGAGGCATGGCGCGACGCGGCCGGGAGCCGGTCGAGTTGTGTCGTGTTCGAGTGCGTCGGCGTCCCGGGCGTTCTCGACTCGATCATCAGGGGGTGCGAGCGCGGTACCCGGATCTTCTCCGTCGGCGGTCCGCCGGAGGGCGATCATCTGCACACCCTGACCGCGAAGCGGAAGGGCATCAACATCCAGTTCGGGGGCGGCCCGTCGATGGATCACTGGGACGAGGCGTTCCGGGCGGTCTGTTCCGGGAGCCTCGATGTCGGGCCGATGCTCGGCCACACCGTCGGGCTCGACGGGGTGCCGGCCGCGCTCGACGCCGCACGGGACGCCGACGGGCCCGCCCGCATCATCGTCGTACCAGGGAGCTGAACGCCCATGAGCGTGACCGCCGAACTTGCCCAACTGCGCGCCATCGTCAAGTCGTTGGCGGCGAGGGTACGCGCCTTGGAGGACCAGGCCGAGATCGCCCAGCTCGTCGCCCAGTACGGGCCCGCGGTCGACAGCGGTTCAGGTGAAGCCGCTGCCGCCCTCTGGACCGAGGACGGCGTTTTCGACGCGATTCCCCACCTGCGGATGGAGGGCCGGGACGGCATCGTCGGCATGGTCCACGGCGCCGGGCACCAGAGTGTGATCCACAACGGCTGCGGTCACGTGCTGACCGCGCCGCACGTGGTCGTCGACGGCGATCACGCGACCGGCCGCAGCCACGCGCTCCATCTGCGCTGGGACGCCGACGCGGGCCGGTTCTGGGTGTTCCAGGTCTCGGCCAACACCTGGCGCTGGGTGCGGACTTCGGAGGGCTGGCGCATCGCCGAGCGGGTCAACGCCAACCTCGACGGCACCGAGGGTCCCCGCGCGATGCTGGCGCCCGCCGTCAAGGCCACCGCCTTGGAGGAGAGTTGAGGATCGGTGTGATCGGGTCGGGCCGCATGGGGCGGCCGATCGTCGACCGCCTCATGGCCGCTGGTCACGACGTCACGATGCACACGCGCCGCCCCGAGACTCGCGTCATCGCCCGGAAGGCCGGGGCGAGTTGGGGCGACACGATCGAGGAGACCGTGCGCGGCGCCGACGCCGTGGTCGTCGTCGTGCTGACGGACGAGCAGGTGCGTTCGGTGTGTCTCGGCCCGGACGGCGCCCTCGCGGCGATGGCAGCGGGGGCGACGCTCGTCCAGCACACCACCTCCGATCCCGAGACCGCCCGGCTGCTCTTCGAGGCGGGCGCGGAGCGCGGTGTCGGGGTGCTGGACGCCGCGCTCTCGGGCGGGCCGCACGACATCGCCGCGGGCCGCCTCACGCTGTGGGTCGGCGGGGACGAGGCCCAACTGGAGCGGACACGCGCGCTGTTGGAGGCCTACGCCTCGCCGATCCTGTTCGTGGGACCGGCCGGCAACGGTCAGCGGGTCAAGCTCGTCAACAACGCCCTGTTCGTGGCGCAGGTCGGTCTCGCCGTCGACGCGGTGCGGGTGGCGGGGTCGCTGGGCATCGACGAGAAGGCGATTCTCGCCGCGCTGCAGCACGGCAGCGGGGCCAGTCGGGCGCTCGGTGTCGTCGCCGGTGGCGGGTCGGTCGACTCGGTGGCGGAGCGGTTGGCGGACCTGATGAGCAAGGACGTCGCCGTGGTGCGTGAGGTGGCGCGCAGCACCGGTGCCGACCTTGGGATCATAGGGACGGTGCTGTCGTCGGACGCGGTCGAGAAGAAGGTTCTCCGCCGGTCGTCGTCATGACAGAGGTTCCTGACCTCCCTTTCCATACGGCCGAGTTGCTCTGAACACCCCGGAACAAGGAGTACGAAGTGGCTGAATCACTCACGAGCAGGTACGGGCCGTGGGGTGTCATCGCCGGTGGGTCGGACGGGGTGGGTGCCGCGTTCGCCCACCGGTTGGCCGCCCAGGGGATGAACGTCGTGCTGGTGGCCCGGCGCCTGCCCGTGCTGGAGGCGTCCGCCGACGAGATCCGGGCCCGGTACGGCGTCGAGGTCCGTACGGTCGCGCTCGACCTCAGCTCCTCAAGTGCCTTGGCGGAGTTGGAGGATGCGACCGCCGGTCTGGAGGTCGGGCTGTTCGTGTACAACGCCGGCAGCGACGACCGCAGCGTGCCGTTCCTCGACAAGGACCTCGACATCCATCTGGGGCTGGTGCG
Organism: Streptomyces sp. NBC_00986; assembly: GCF_045162565.1. NCBI lineage: Bacteria > Bacillati > Actinomycetota > Actinomycetes > Kitasatosporales > Streptomycetaceae > Streptomyces > Streptomyces sp. NBC_00986. The sequence continues at coordinate 10,931,415 of NZ_CP108733.1, read as the reverse complement.
GCGCAACTGCACGGCCGTACTCGAAGCGGCGTACCGGTTCGGTGGCCCGATGGTGGCGCGCAAGCGCGGGGCCGTGGTCCTGGTGACGTCGGGCGCCGCGTGGGCGGGTGGCGCCACGCTGGCCGCCTACGGCGCGTCGAAGGCCTTCGACCTCATCCTCGCGGAGAGCCTGTGGGCGGAGTGGAAGGACAGCGGGGTGGATGTCCTCGGGCTGGTGCTCGGCAGGACCGACACCCCGTCCCTACGCCGGACCGAAGGCGTCCAAGGGAGCTCCTACGGCGGCGACTTGGCCGATCCGGACGACGTGGCCGCCGAGGCGCTCGACCATCTCTCCGACGGTCCGACCTGGATCTGCGGCAGCCCCATTCCGACCGGCGGTTCACCGTTCGGGGCGTTGAGCCGCCGCGACGCGGTGCTGGCGATGAGCCGGGGCGCGACCGCGCACAAGGAGCAGTGAGACCGGTCCCGGTCCGGCCCATCCGTCCGGCGGACTACTGGCCCTTGATGCGTTCCTTCATGGCGTCGAGCTGCGTGAGAATGGGATATCCGGTCACGCTCAGCGCGTTTCCGTGTCCCGTCTCATGGATGTCGAACACGGACTGGATGGCGGCGTAGAAGCCCTGGACGTCGAGGCTCTGGTTGACGGCCCGCTTCGCCTGGCGCAGTCCGAAGGACGGCATGGTGGCAATCTGGTGGGCCAGCTCCAGTGCCTCGGTGCCCAGTCGGTCCAGTGGCACGACCTTGTTCACCATGCCGACCTTCTCCGCCTCCTCGGCGGTGACGGCGCGTCCGGTGAAGAGGATCTCCTTCGCCTTGCGCGGGCCCAACTCCCAGGTGTGGCCGTGGTATTCGACTCCCCCGATGCCCATGTGGACGACGGGGTCGGAGAATTCGGCGTTCTCGGCGGCCACGATCAGGTCGCAGGGCCAGCACAGCATCAGTCCGCCCGCGATGCACTTGCCCTGCACGGCGGCGATCGTCGGCTTGGGCACGTTGCGCCAGCGCAGGGTGTACTCCAGGTACCGGCGGGTCTCGGCGCTGTAGATCCACTCCAGGGTGATCTCCTTCGGCGCCGGCCACCGGTCCTTCAGGTCGTGCCCCGACGAGAAGTGCTTGCCGTTGGCCCTCAGGAGAATGACCTTCACGTCTTCGTCGGCCGCGGCCCGGCTCCAGGCCGCGTCGAGGGCGTCGAGGAGCGCGCTGTTCTGCGCGTTGGCGACCTCCGGCCGGTTGAGGGTGATGATCCCCACCCGGCCGTCGACCTCGTACAGGATCTCGTCCATGCGTCTCGTCCTCTGTCGGCTCTGGGATGTCGGCTCTGTGGACCGACCGGCTCTAGCGGGGCAGGCCGAGGATGCGCTCGGCGATGATGTTGCGCTGGATCTCGGAGGTGCCGCCGGCGATCGTCCCGCCGAAGCTGCGCGCGTACCGCTCGAACCAACTGGCGTTGAACGTCTGCAGGTTCATATGGGTGTACGGCCCTGTCTGCACCGGATGCAACAGCGCCTCGGTCCCGTGCTGTTCGAGGGCGTGCAGCTCGGCGTTCTGCGCGGCCTCGGAACCGAGCAGCTTGAGCACCGAGATCTCCACCGGGTTCCGGTCGGGCCCGAGCAGCCGGTAGCCGAGCAACCGCAGTGCCTGGACGTCCATTTGGAGGGTCGCGTACCACTCCTCGTCGCAGGCCGCGTCCTGGATCAGGGCGTCCATCCGCTCGGCGTAGTGCACCCACAGCAGGGTCCGTTCGTGCCCGAGCGAGCCGTTGGCCACGCGCCAGCCCTCGTTGAGGGGGCCGACGAGGTTCTCCTTCGGGACGTGGACGTCGGTGAAGAACACCTCGTTGAAGTCGAGGTCGTCCGGCGCGGCGATCGACCCGAACGGCCTCCGGACCAGGCCCTCGGAGTCGGTCGGGATGAGCAGGACGCTGATCCCCTTGTGCTTGGGGGCCTCGGGGTCGGTGCGGACGAAGGTGAGCAGGACGTCGGCGTCGTGCGCGCCCGAGGTCCACACCTTCTGCCCATTGACGACGAAGTGGTCGCCCTCGAGAACCGCACGGGTGCGCAGGCCGGCCAGGTCGGAGCCGGCTCCGGGCTCGCTCATGCCGAGCGAGGCGGTGATCTCGGCGCGAAGCAGGGGTACGGCCCAGTCGCGCTTCTGCTCCTCGGTCCCGAAGGTCAACAGCGAGGCCGCGATGATGTTGAGGCCCTGCGGGTTGAAGCTGTGGTAGATCCGGCGCCGGGACAACTCCTCGAGGTGGGCGACCACTTGGGGCAGTGTCGCGTTGCGGCCGCCGTACTCGGGCGGCTTGGCGGGCAGCAGCCAGCCCGTGTCGAAGAGCTTGCGCTGCCAACGCCGGGCCCAATCCGGTATGTCCGCACTGGACCTGGAGCGGACCGTGGCCTCTTCGGGGGTGGGCAGATGGGCGTCGAGGAAGTCGCTGAAATCGGCGCGGAACTTCTCGACCTCGGGGTCGGGGGCGAGCCTCATACCAGCAGCGCCTTCCTGTGCTCGGACGCCGTACCGAGGAGCAGGTCCCCGGCCTTGGCCCGCTTGAGATGGATCTGCAGCTCGTTCTCCCACGTGTAGCCCATGGCCCCGAACAGCTGGAAGCCGTTGCGGAAACACACCCGTTGACAGTCGCCCGCGGCGGCCTTGGCCATCGCGGCGGCCCGGCCGCGGCGGGGGTCGTCCTCGGCGATGGTGAGTGCGGAGAAGTAGGCGAGCACCTTGGCTCGTTCGATGGCGACGTACATGTCGGCGGCCTTGTGCTTGACGGCCTGGAACGAGCCGATGGGGACGCCGAATTGATGCCGTTGCTTCACATGGGCGACGACCAGGTCGAGGATGCGCCGGCAACTGCCGACCGTGCTGACCGCCAGACCCGTCAGAGCCAGGTCCGGAACTCCGGCGACCAGGTCCCGCGCGTCCACCCGGGCGACATGCAGGGTCGGGTCGAACACGGACAGCCGCTCGGCCGCAAGGTCCTTTCCGTCCCGTACGACCACGCCCTCGGAGGTGAGAAGGGCGATCTCGTCCACGCGGTCGGCGTCGAGCACGAACTTCCCCTCCCCGTCGAAGACACCGGTGCCCGAACCGCGCGGCAGTCGTCCGGCCAGCGGCGCGAACCAGGTGGCCGTCGCGAGGAAGGGCGTCGGATCGGCGGCGTACCCCAACTCCTCCAGGACGATGGCCAGTTCCACCGGAGGGGCCTCCAGCCAGCCCAACTCCAGGTAGGTGTCCCAGAGTTGCTTCTCGGGCAGGGACCGTGACTTGGTGACCGTCTCGCGGACCACTCGCTGGAGCAGCCGCTGTTCGTCGTCGAACTCAAACTCCATGCGCGACCTCCAGAAGGACCTTGCCGATGGCGCTGCGCCCCAGGCTGAGAGCCTCGGCGACGTCGGCGAGCGGATACACGGCGTGGACGCGGGGCCGGATCCTCCCGGCGGCGAACAGTCCGTGGAGTTCGGTGCGGGCGGCGACCAGGTCGTCCCGCCGGTGCCGCGCCCAGCCGCCGAGGTCGAAGCCGTGCAGGCTGACACCTTTGAGCAGGGGGAGGTTGAGCGGGATCCGCGGGATCTCCCCGCTCGCGAACCCCACGCTCACGAACCGCCCGCCCCAGCGCATGGCCCGCAACGCCTCTTCCGCGTACGGCCCGCCGACCGGGTCGATCACGACATCGGCGCCGCCCGCGTCCCGCAGAGTCCGCTTCAAGTCGTCGTACGGCAGGGTCACTTGTGCGCCCTGCTCGGCGCACACCGCCCGCTTCTCCTCCGTCGAGGCGACGGCGACGACCTCCGCGCCGAGCAGCGCGGCGAGTTCGACGGCGGCGAGGCCGACCCCGCCGGCCGCGCCGAGGACGGCGACGCGTTCGCCGGGCTGTACGTCGGCGACCAGGCGGAGGGCGTCGTAGGCGGTGGCGTGGCTGACGCCGAAGGCCGCCGCGCGTTCGGTGGGGATGCCGTCGGGGATACGGCTCAGTCCGACGGAACGGGCGGTGACGCGTTCGGCGAAGGCGCCGACGAACATCGAGCCGAAGACCCGCTCGCCCTTCTCGAATCCGTTGACGGATGCGGCGACCACGCCGGCGAACTCGCTGCCGGGGGTGAAGGGCGGTTCCGCCTTCACCTGGTAGGCGCCGTCGATGACGAGGACGTCGGCGAAGTTGACGGCGGCGTAGTGCACGTCGACCGGGACACCGCTCTCCTCCTCGGTGAACTCCGGCCCTGGGAAAGGCGGTTCGGGGATGTCCTCGACGACCACCGGGCCGCCGACAGCGTTACAGCGGGCGGCTCTCATAGCCGGGTCGTCGCGGCGAGTTCGGCCGCCTGGGCGGCCATCTGCAGGACGACGTCGCCGTAGTGGGCCATCTTCGGGTTGCCGCCCTCGCCCTTCGTGTGACGGGCGTAGCCGCCTTCGAGGACGACGGCCATCTTGAAGCGGGCGAGGATCACATAATAGTCGATCTCGCTGACGTCGCGGCCGCTGACCTTGGCGTAGTGCTCCAGCAGGTCGGCGCGGTCGGGCATGCCGGTGTAGTCGACGTAGCCCTTCTGGGTGCGGTCCTCGTCGGCGTCCGGCCAGCCCATGACGACCCAGCCGAGGTCGAGCAACGGGTCGCCGACGGTGGCCATTTCGAAGTCGACCAGGGCGGCGAGCCTGGCGGGTGCGCCGTGCTGGAACATGACGTTGGCGAACTGGTAGTCGCCGTGGATGATGCCGGGTTCCCAGTGCGCGGGACGGTGCTCTCGCAGCCAGGCAGCGGCGTTCTCCAGGCCGGGTATCTCACGGAACTTGAACTTGGCGAGGTGGGCGAGCCAGCGGTCTACCTGCCGGTCGTGGAAGCCGTCGGGGCGGCCGAAGCCTTCCAGCCCCTGGGCCCGCCAGTCCACGTTGCCCAACTTGGCTATGCCCTCGACGAGTTGGTACGCGAGGCCGGGGCGCAACGACAGATCGCTGAGGAACGGCTCGGGCCAGCCGTCGGTGTTCATCGGTGACCAGCCGTCGACGTGCGCCATGAGGTAGAAACAGGAGCCGAGCACGCTCGTGTCGTCGCACACGGCGATCGCCTCGGGATGCGGGACGTCCGTGCCGTTGAGCGCGTTGAGAATGCGGTATTCACGGAGCATGGTCTCGTTGCGCCCCGGCGGAACCTTCTCCGGCGGTTTGCGCAGCACCATGCTCCGGTCGCCGCGCCGGATGCCGTAGATGTCGTTGGAGGTGCCGCCGGAGATGTACGACGTCTCGACGGGTTCGCCGGGGGCGATGCCCCGGTCGTCCAGCCAGCGGGCGAGCGATTCCGTGTTCGCGAGCGTCACAGCAGGTCCTCCAACTGCTTCCGGGCCCATTCCCGGCGGGTGGGCAGATGCTGGGTGGGCCACAGGCCGGGGGCCGCTTCGTAGCCGCGCAGGACGTCACGGGCGACCGTGATCTTGTGGACCTCGGTGGGGCCGTCGACGACCGCCATGACGGCAGCGCCGTTCCACATGTCCGAGAACGGCATTTCGTTCGACACACCGAGCGCACCGTGCAGATGCATCGAGCGGTACACGACGTCGTGCAGCACCTTCGGGGTGAGGAACTTGATGGCGGCGATGTCCTTACGGACCCGCTTGTAGTCCTGGTACCGGTCGATCTGCCAGGCGGTGTAGAGCACGAAGAGCCGGAACTGGGCGAGTTGGGCGTAGGAGTCGGCGAGGTCGGCGCGCACGAGCTGCTTGTCCGCGAGGCGCTCGCCCTGGGTCTCGCGGGACAGGGCCCGCTCGGCCATCATGTCGAGCGCCTTCTGGCTCTGGCCCACGACCCGCATCGCGTGGTGGACGCGGCCGCCGCCGAGCCGGGTCTGGGCGATCGCGAAGGCCTGGCCCTCGCCGCCGAGCAGCGCGTCGGCGGGGACGCGGACGCCGTCGTAGGCGATGAGTGCGTGCATGCCCTCGTCGGTGGCCTCGCCCATGATGCCGAGGTGGCGCTCGATGCGGACGCCGGGGGTGTCGCTGGGTACGAGGAACATCGACATGCCCTTGTAGGGGCTGACGTCAGGGTTCGTCACGGCCATCACGATGACGAACTTCGAGGTGCGGGCGTTGGAGGAGAAGAACTTGCGGCCGGTGATGACCCAGTCGTCGCCGTCGCGTTCGGCGCGGGTGGTGAACATCGTGGGGTCGGCGCCGGCCTGTGGTTCGGTCATGGAGAAGCAGGAGAAGCACTCGCCTTCGAGCAGCGGCTGGAGGTAGCGCTCCTTCTGCTCGTCGGTGCCGTAGCGGGCGATGATCTCGGCGTTGCCGGTGTCGGGTGCGGCGGTGCCGAAGATGACGGGGGCCCAACTCGACTGGCCCAGGATCTCGTTGATGAGCGCCAGCTTGACCTGGCCGAAGCCGCGGCCGCCGAGTTCGGGTCCGAGGTGCGGTGCCCACAGGCCCTCGTCGCGGACCTGTTGCTTCAACGCCCGGACTATGGGGCCGAGTTCGTCGTCGAGCGGGTGGTAGGCCCGGTCGGGATGGAGCAGGTCCAGCGGCTCGACGCGCTCGGAGCGGAACCGTCGGATCCACTCCAGTTTCTCCTCGAACTCCGGCTCGGTGGAAAAGTCCCATGCCATGTCAGACGAACCTCCTGCCAACCCGGACGGATGGCGGTGAGAATATCATTCTCATCTCACGCAAGTAAGGGTCTCGAAACTTGCAGTGCGTCCTTCGGTAGGGGAAGCCGGGGTGTTACCGCTGAAGTGGAGTATCGTTCTTCAAGTGACAGCTGTCCCCGAAGAACAACCAGCCTGGCGCCAGCGCGCCGTTGAGCGTTCCACCCGTGCCGCCAAGCTCCGCGCCGAACAACGTGTGCAGCGCTTCCTCGACGCGGCACAGGAACTCATCGCGGAGAAGCGGACGACGGACTTCACGGTCCAGGAGGTCGTGGACCGCTCCAAACAGTCACTGCGCAGCTTCTACCAGCACTTCGACGGCAAACACGAGCTGCTGCTCGCCCTGTTCGAGGACGCGCTGTCCAAGTCGGCGGCGGAGATCCGCGAATCGGCCGGCTCCCTGTCCGATCCGCTCCAGGCGCTGCAGCTCGGCGTGACGATGCTGTTCGAGCAGTCGCTGTCCAACCCCGGCGTGGAGCGCCCCCTGTTCAGCGACTTCGCGCTCCAACTCCTCGTGAAGCATCCCGCGCAGGTGGCGACCGCTCACCTCCCCCTGCACCAGGTGTTCACGGACTTGGTCGAGCAGGCCGAGGACGCCGGCGTCATCCCCGCCGGAAAGCCCCGCCGTCAGGCCTCGATCCTGATGCAGACGGTCATGTTCGTCGCACAGGGCAACGGCGTTCCGGCCGGCAGCCACGCGGCCCCGGTCACCGCCGAGGAGGTCTGGCAGTTCTGTCTCGGCGGGCTCTCGGGCGTCCCCGTGCACAACTGACGGACGGCTGACGGGTATCCGACGAGCATCCGTCGGCGCAATTGACGCTCTCCACAGCGGAGAGTACGGTTCTCGCCCACCAGAACGAGGGGTGGGCGATGACCGAGCCGCTACGGCATGGAGTGCAGCGCTACCGGGTCGTGCAGTGGGCCACCGGGAACATCGGCGCCCGCACGATGCGTGCCGTACTGGAGCACCCGAACCTGACCTTGGCCGGGGTGTATGTCCACACCCCGGCCAAAGCAGGCCTGGACGCAGGTGAGTTGAGCGGGGGCAGGCTCGGCACCACCGGGATCCTCTCGACGCACGACATCGACGAGATCCTCGCGCTCGGCGCCGACTGCGTGCTTTACACCCCGCGCACCTGTGATTTCGACGAGGTGTGCACTCTGCTCTCGTCAGGCGTGAACGTCGTGTCGACGCGCGGCGAGTTCCATCACGCGCCCAGCCTGGACCCGGTCACGCGGAAGCGGATCGAGGACGCGTGCGACCGGGGCGGGACCTCGGTGCACAGCACGGGCAGCAGTCCCGGATTCATCACGGAGGCGTTGCCGCTCGCGCTCACCTCGATCCAGCGTCGGCTCGACGCGCTGACGATCGACGAGTTCGCGGATCTCTCCCAACGGGACTCCCCCGGGCTGCTGTTCGAGGTGATGGGCTTCGGCCGGCCCCCTGCCGAGTTCGGCGAACAGCGCCTGGCAGGACTGCGCGACAGCTTCGGCCCGTCCTTGCGGCTGCTCGCGGAGGCGCTCTCGACACCGCTCGACTCGGTGGAGGCGATCGGTGAGGTCGCAACTGCCCGGCACACCACCCGGATTGCCGCGGGCACGCTGCCCTTGGGCACGGTGGCCGCGCAGCGCATCACCGTGTCCGGCCTGCGGAAGGGCCGGCCCCTGCTGCGGTTCCGCGCCAACTGGTACTGCACCACCGACCTCGACCCCGCCTGGGATCTCCGCGCGACCGGCTGGCATGTCGCGGTCGAGGGGGACGCGCCGCTCGACATCGACCTGCGGTTCCCTGTGCCGCTCGACCGGATGGCGGCGATGTCCCCGTCGTACACCGCGAACCGTGCGGTGAACGCCGTGCCGTTCGTCTGCGCGGCGGCCCCCGGAATCCGCTCGACGGCCGACCTCCCGCAGATCGTCGCCGACCTCGGGTGACGGGGCCGACCTCGGGTGACGTCGGGGACACCTGCCTCCGGAGAACTCAGACCGTGCCGGCCGGGGCGACGACCTCGGCCTCGCCGTCCTCGTCGATCGCGTACTTCAGGAAGTCGTCGACCATGCGGTGGAACAGCGTCGCCAGTTCCTGCAGTTCGTCCGTCGACCACTCCGAGAGGGCCATTTGCATGCCGCGCGCACCGGCGTCCCGGACGTTGCTGACGGCCTTCCGGCCGGCCTCGGTCAGTTCGATCCGCTGGGCGCGCCGGTCGTCGGGGTCGGGCACGCGGGTGACGTAGCCGGACTTCTGGAGCTGCTGCACCGTCCGCGTCACATGCGAGGCCTCGACCCCGAGGCGGTGGGCCAGCTCCCCGGGGCGCAGCGGGTCGGAGTCGGCGACCTGCCGCAGCAACGCCACCGCCGCGCGGTCCAGAGGCACACCGGCGAGGGCCATCAGCCGGTCGTGCTGGCGGGCGCGCGTGCTCAGGTAGGTGATCCGAGTGAGGGCTCGCTCGATCTCGGTCACCTCCGGGGAGGCGGGGGCTTCGGGGATCGGTGGTGTGGACATGGGACCCACTTTACCATATTGTTGCGTAACTCAAGTAAGTTACTGCATTCGTTTGGCGCGCGTACTGCGGAGAGAGTACTTGCCGGGCGTTCCGCCGCCTCGCCGCCCCCGCTCCCCGCCCAGAACCCGCCCCCCGCGCCCACCTCAGCGAAGCGTCACCAGCGCTTCTGGCTCGCGAAGAACCGCTCGTAGAAGTCCACCTTGGCCGCGTCCGCGAGGGCGAGCGTGCCGAAGCGGTCGCCGAGTTCCGTCGTGGTCGCGAAGCGGTGGTTGGCCGCGGGCCAGCGGGTGAGGCCGTGGCCGTTGGGGTCGCCGTGGGTCGCGAAGTTCACCACGTAGTCGGACAGGGTGTCGGCGACCGTGCGGTCCGCGTCGGTCCAGGGCAGGTTCGTGGCGTAGAGGTTGTCGAAGACGTAGTTGATCTCCGAACCGTGGTAGGCACCACGGGAGTTGGCGCCGGTGGCGGTCGGCGGGACGTGCTCCCAGTAGTACGTGAAGACCGGGCTCTTCGCCGTCTTCGCCCACTCCGCCGCCCACAGGTTCGCGGAGACGCGGGAGCCCTCACGGGCGGAGGCGTTGCGGGCCTGGCCCGCCTCCGTGTCGGTGGTGGCGGGGTAGAGCTTCAGGAACTCGTCGGCGAGAGTGCCGTACTCCTTCTCGGCGGTACTCAGATAGTCCGCGAGCTTCACGGTCGGGGTCGGGGAGGCGCCGTTCTCGTCCTTGTTGCCGCCGGCCAGCACGGGCACGTCGTTCAAATGGCCGCCCGCCAGGGCCTGTTCGTACGTCCACGGCTTGACCCAGCCGTCGAGGACCGGGCGGAACTCCGGCGGGTTGCCGTTCACCGGACCGCTGACCGAGGTGTCGTTCGCGTTCTGACCCGCCATCAACTTCGCGCTGTCCAGGGCCCGGAGAGCGGTCAGCGAGGTGGCGCCGAGCGCTGCGGCGTACGCGGTGCCCTGACTCTCGGCCGTCTCGAGCGTGCGGTACGACGCTGCCAGCGCGGCGATCTCCGGGTCGCCGGTGGCTCGGGCGCCGGCGCTCTCGGAGATCGCGCCCTGGAACAGGCCCTCGGCGAGCGGGGAGTAGATGAGGTGCATTACCGAGGCGCCGCCCGCGGACTGGCCGGCGATGGTCACGCGGTTCGGGTCGCCGCCGAACGCGGAGATGTTGCGCCGAACCCAGCGCAGGGCCGAAATCTGGTCCAGGAGACCGTAGTTGCCCGATGCCTGGTGGCCGGACTCCGCGCTGAGTTCGGGGGTGGAGAGGAAACCGAACGCGCCGGTGCGGTAGTTGAGGGTCACCACGACCAGGCCCTTGGCGGCGAGACCCGCGCCGTCGAAGCCCGGGTCGGAGGCGTAGCCGCCGGTGAACCGGCCGCCGTAGATCCAGACCAGGACCGGGCGCTTCTCGTGTGAACTCGCCGCTCCGGTCCAGACGTTGAGGTTGAGGCAGTCCTCGCTCATCGTGACCGAGGACGAACCCATCATCTGCTGGGGGCAGATGTCCCCGAAAGTGTCCGCGACGCGCACGCCGGTCCAGGGCGTCGCCGGCTGCGGGGGACGCCAGCGGTTGGCGCCCGCCGTGGTCGCCGCGTACGGCAGTCCCTTGAACACGGTCACGCCGGAGACGAGCGAGGCCACGCCGGACACGCGGCCGGTGTCGATCCGGAGGGGGCCGGTGAGCGGGATTCCGGAGGTCTTGCGGTCCGCCGCGTCGGCACTCGTCCCTGCACCGACGAGTGCGGCCGTCGCGGCGACGGTCAGCGACCCGTTGACAAAGGTCCGGCGGTTCATGGCGTTCGAAAGCATGGGGGGCTCCCTGGTCTAGGTACTTGCGAACGTAAATTCCGCCGACCTGAAGCGCCAACAATATTGTCAACTTCAGAGCGGATCCACAGCATGCTCCCGCAGCGGCCCCACGGACAGGCCGCGCATCGCGCAGGTGTCGAGGATGCGGGGCACGGCGCCGAGGGTGGCGCGCCAACTGCCGGGTGCCGAGGTGCAGTCGGAGTCGTGCAGCAGGACGGTGCCGCCGCCGCGCAGGTCCGCGGTGACCGTCCGGTGGACCGACTCCGGTGTGGCGCGCGCCCTCCAGTCCTCGCCCCATGCCGTCCACAGCACCGGCGTGAGGTCCAGGCCGCGGGCCGCGAGGTGGGCGGCGGTCGACATCACGCCGTAGGGCGGGCGGAAGAGCCGAGGCACGCGCCCGGTGAGGTCGCCGACCGTGTCGCGGGCGCGGGCCAGGTCGTCGCGGGTGGCGCGGGGTCCGCGCAGCAGCAGCGGGCGGTGGAGCCAGCCGTGAACGGCGATCTCGTGTCCGGCAGCGGCGATCTCGCGGACCAGACCCGGAGCGCGTACCGCTTGGTTGCCGAGAAGGAAGAACGTGGCGTGCACCCGGCGCTCATCGAGGAGGCGCAGGAACAGCGGGGTCGACAGCGGGTCCGGTCCGTCGTCGAAGGTGAGCGCCACATGATCCGGCCGGCCGCGGCCGGCGAGGCGGGGCATTACGCGGTTGCGCAGCGGGCCGTAGGTCGAGAGGACGGGCGCGGCGTACGCGGCGGCGAGGATCGGGAGTGCGGGGAGCGCGACGCGGGCGGTCGTACGGAGGAGACGGGTGGCTGTCATGCGTGGTGCCCCTTCGCGTGGCCCTGATGGGGCACTCGCCCCGTGTGATGTGCGTGGCTCAGGTCGTCGAGGTCAAGGCCCTGGCCTATCGCGTGCATCAGGCCCGGGCCGCTCTCGGTCGTGGCGACCGCCGTGCCGACCGCGCCCGCCCAGACCACGCAGGCCAGGGCGGTGGTGGTCGCGAGCCGTCGGGCAGCCGGACGGGCGACGCGCCGAGCGGCGGGTGGGGTGGCCCGCTGGGCCATGGGCGCGGCGATGCGCTCGGTACCCGCCCGGCAGATCCTGGCCGTCTCGGCGGCCGGGTCCCGGTCCGGGCCGTGGGGCTCGTCCGCGAACAGGGCGAGGCCCGCCTCTCGCTGCAACAGTCCTCGCGGGCCGTCGATCAACTCGCTCAGTACGTGCTTGAGTTGGGCCGGTTCCCGGATCCACGCGGCGACGCCCGCCTCGTCCAGGGCGGCCGCGTTGGTGAGGCCGTGGCCGGGTATGCAGCCGTAGCTGGCGACGGGCAGGCCGGCGGCGAAGGCCTCCAGGGAGGTCAGGCCGCCGGCGTTCTGCACCAGGACATCGGCGGCGTGCATCAGGCCGGGCATGTCGTCGACCCAGCCGTGGACGTGTTCGATGCCGTCCGCACGGAGCTGGTCGGCCAGTGTCTCGTTGCGGCCGCAGACCACGAGCGGTACGGCCGCGCCGCAGTCGCGCAGGTCCCGGGCGACCTCACGGACCGGGCCCACGCCCCAGGAACCGGCAACGAGCAGGGCCAGCGGGGCAGTTGGAGGCAGGCCGAAGCGGGCGCGGGCCGCGGCGCGTCCCGTCGCGTCCACGGGGTGGAAGCGCGGGTCGGCGACCGGGCCGCACACGCGGACGTCCCGCGCGCCGGCGGCCCGGGCCTGCGCGGCGGGGACGGCGTGCAGCGCGAGGTGGACGTCGACGCCGTCGGCCACCCACAGCGGGTGCACCGAGAAGTCGGTGAGGTAGGTGAGGACGGGGACGGTGAGCCGGCCGTCGAGCCGGAGGTTGCCCAGGACCCGGCTCGCGCCCGGGTAGGTCGACACGACGGCAGCCGTGTCGGCGGGCAGGGCGCGCAGCAGCCGTTCCTCGGCGGAGCGCAGCAGCGCCCTCGCGGCGGGCCCGCCGCCGCCCGCGCGCTCGGTGCTGCTGTAGATCCGCTGGTAGGCCCACGGCGCCCGGACGAGCAGACGGTGGTAGCCGTCCCGCACGAGCCGGCCGAGCCGGGCGGGCAGTACGTCCAGCAGGTCGAACCGGTCGACCGTGAGACCGGCCGCCACCAGCCGCCGCTCCAGTTCGGCGGCAGCGCCGTCGTGACCGGCTCCGATGCTCGCCGAGACGATCACGACACGCTCGGCCGCCGCCGGACGGCGCACCGGATTTCCGAGGTCGGGCATGGGCTTTTTCCTCCGCGGGTGGAGTGGAGCGGCGAAACTCTACAACATGTAGTAGGTAATCTCGTACAACATGTAGTAGATCGCGTCCGCAAAGCCCTTGATCGACGCCCTGGCCGATCCCTCCGGCCCTTCGGTCCATTCCTTCGAGCCCTTGGCGCACTTCCTACAGGCCGTAGTAGGTGCGCGGGTAGGCTGTGACGCCGAGCGGTGAAAGGCGGTGGGGTGAACAGTGCACGACCGGAAGAACGACGAGCCCGGCACGACGTCCGGCAGGCGGGCGCGCGGTGAGCTGGAGAGCGGGGTTCTCGCCGCCCTCTACGGTGCCGACACGCCGCAGACCGCACGCCAGGTCAAGGATCGGCTGCCCGGAGACCTCGCGTACACGACCGTGCTGACGATCCTGTCGCGCCTGTACGACAAGGGGATGCTCGTCCGGCAGCGCGCGGGCCGCGGGTACGCGTACGCGCCCGCCCGGGACGAGGCGAGCCACACCGCGGAGCGGATGCGCTCGCTGCTCGAACACGGCACCGACCGCGAGGCCGTACTCACCCGCTTCGTCTCCGAACTCTCCGCGCAGGACGAGCAGTTGCTGCAGCGACTGCTTTCCGGGCACGACGGGCCGCACCCCGCCGGCCGCGCCGACGAAGGATCGTGAGCCGGTGCTCATCAGTGTGTACGTCCCCCTACTGATCACCATGGTCCTCGCGGTGTTCGCACCCCGCGCCGCCCGCCGGCTGGCCCCGCGCCCGGCCGCCTGGTCGCTGGCCTCCGCCGCGCTGGTGGCGTCGCTGGGCTGGCTGGGTTCACTGGCGTTGCTTGCGTTCGCCGGACTGGTGCAGATCCCGGAGGTCGCCGAGGAGGGCCGGTGGTCGGTCGCGGCCGTGCGCGCCTCCGACCCGGTCTACCTCACGGTCGCCGGGGCCGCCGCACTCGCCCTCCTCGCGTCCGTCACCGGCCTCGTCGTTGCCGGAACACGTCAGCTACGGCATCTGCGCTGGGCCCGCCGAGAGTGCCGCCTCCTGCCCGGTGACACGGAGTTGGCCGTCCTGGACATCGAGTCGCCGGAGGCGTTCGCGCTGCCGGGGGCGCCCGGGCGGATCGTGGTGTCGAGTGCGATGCTGCGCTGCCTCGGCGACCGCGAACGCGAGGCGCTCCTCGCCCACGAGCGGGCGCATCTGCGCGGCCGCCACCATCTCTTCCAGACCCTCTGGCGGCTCTCCGCCGCCGTAAATCCGTCGCTACGACCGCTGTCCAACGCGGGCGGCTTCGTCCTGGAGCGCTGGGCCGACGAGGAGGCCGCGGTGCGCGTCGGCGATCGTACGGTCGTCGCGCACGCCGTGGGCCGGGCCGCGCTCGCCACCTCGGCGAACCGGTCGCGCCCGGCACTGGCCGCGACCGGCGGAGCGGTACCGCAGCGGGTGCGCGCGCTGCTCGCCCCTCCTCCCCCGCGCCGGGCCCTGCCGTTCGTCGCGGGCGCCGCCCTGCTCGTCGTGTGCTGCGTGAGCCTGGCGGACGCCGCGACCGACAGCGAGGAAATGATCGAGACGGCGCAGCGGGCGGTGTGCGTGACGACGGAGGCGCGGGCGGTTCCGGCCCCGTCGGGCCCGCAGCACGAGGGGCGCTGTGAACACGGACGGTTGAACGGGCCTGTCCAACACCGCTGAACCACCGGCCGATTTTTCCCGCCCCGGAGGGGGTGTCCCGCGGAAGTGTGACACTGACACGAGTAAGTGTCACACTTTCACAGACACCCCAGCCCCCCGAAGCCCGCCGCCCCTGAACAGCGCCGATCACAACATCCACCCGCAATACGCCCGTGTTATCGTCACCCTGCCCATCGCCAGGAATCCTGTTGATCGACACTCTGGCAACGAGACTCGAGTCCCCCGTCGCGCTCACTCCACGAATGGAGCGGCATGTCTGTTCTGGCCCGGCCGGCGGTGGCCGCCTTCGCCGCCAAGTCCCTGCAGCGTCTTTCCGTCATGGCCGACCGGCGCCCGAGCGGGCGTGGTTCCGCCGCCTCCTCGCATCAGCGGCTTCCTGAATTTCCGCGCCGGACACGGGAGTTGACCATCCCGACCAGCATCGCCCCGGCACGCGCCACGGTGTACCTGCCGGCCGGCGAAGGGCCGCCTCCGCCGGTGCACGTGAACTTCCACGGCGGCGGCTACGTCGTACCGCTGACCGAACTCGACGACCCGCTGTGCCGTTTCCTCGCGGCGGAGGCAGGCGTCGTCGTGGTCAACGTCGACTACGTCGTCGCGCCGCAGCACCCGTTCCCCGCGCCGCCCCGGCAGGCGTTCGAGGTGGTTCGGTGGATCGCGGAACACGGCAGCGAGCAGGGCTGGGACGGGGACCGGCTCACCGTGGGCGGGCAGAGCGCCGGGGGCGGGCTCGCGGCGGCGGTGGCCCGGCAGGCGCTGGAGGAGGGCGGTCCCTCGATCGCGCTCCAGGTGCTGCACTATCCGCCGCTGGACCTGGCGACCAGCGCCAAGGACAAGCACGCCGCCATCGCCAAGCCCGTGTTGCGGCCCTGGATGGCGGAGGTCTTCGACACGTCGTACGTCCCGGATCCGAAAGTGCGGGCCGACCGGCTGGTGTCGCCCGCCCATCCGTCGGACACCGCGGACCTGAAGGGAATCGCCCCGGCCCTGGTCATCACGGCGGAGTACGACCTGCTCAAGGCAGAAGGCATCGCCTACGCCGACCGGCTCCGGACGGCGGGCGCCCTGGCCGGGCATGTCGACGTCGCCGGAGCCGACCACGGCTACGACGGCAAGGACGACGAACGGGCCCTGAACACCTACACCCTGATCGCCCGTCAGCTCCGGGATGCCGTCGATACCGCCTGAACTCCCCTCCTGGGCAACGTACTTCGCCGACCATCCCCCTCGGACGGTCGGCGAAGTGGCTCAGAGTCACACCGACGGCACGGGCTCCGGAAGCGTGAGACCGAACTTCCCTGCCGCCTCGATCAGTTCGCGCCAGACCTTGGGCGCGACGGGGATGCCCTTCGCACCACGTCCCTCGGCGACCGTCGCGCTGCGCTCGCCAGGGTAGAAGACGCCCTCGGCGTCGTCCGCCGGCGGCAACTGTTTGAGGGTGGCCAGCGTTTCGTCGACCGCCGCGGTGAAGGCGGCCGGGTCGCCGAAGGCCGCCGGGTCGAGGGCGATGAGGAGGGCGTTCTGGCGGTGCTTGCGGCCCTGGGGGTCGTCCGAGTGGAACGCGGCGAAGATCGGCGCACCGACCAGCACGCTGGTGAGCAGCTCGAACGCGAGGGACATCCCGGACCCCTTGGCGCCGCCCAACGGCAGGGGCATGACGGCCAGTTCGGGGTCGGTGGTCGGGGTGCCGTCCGCGGTTGCCGCCGCGCCCTCGGGCAGCGGGGTGCCGCTCGCCTTCGCCTGGCGGATCTTGCCCAGGGCGATGGTGGCGGTGGCCATGTCGAGCAGCAGCGGGGCGTGGGACTCCGCCGGTACGGCGATGGCGAGCGGGCTGGTCGCCACCGCGGCGCCCTTGACGCCGGTGTACCCCATGTTGGGCATTCCGGAGACGTAGCCGATGCCGACGAGTCCCTGCTCGGCGATCTTCGACACGTAGTAGCCGATGGCACCGGTGTGGACGGTGCGGCGGACCCCGACGGCGGCGACTCCGCTGATCCTGGCCCGGGTGACCGCCTCGTCGGCGGCGGCGCTGAGGGCGACCGGGCCGGGGGCGCGGTCGGCGTCAATGACGGCCGCGGCCGGGGCCGTCGACTCGATCCTGATGTCAGCGTCGGGGTTGGCCACTCCCTTGGCCAGCAGTTCCAGGTAGGCGGGGACGCGGGCAATGCCGTGCGAGTCGACGCCGCGCAGTGCGGCCCACACGAACACGTCGGCGGTGGTGCGCGCCTGCTCGGCGTTCAGGCCGCCCTTCTCCAGGAGCGCGGCGGAGAGGGTGCGCAGGTCGTCGGCGGCGACAAGTACCTTGCCCGGCTTGGGCGTTGCGGTGTCGGACATGGTGGCGGGTGCCTTCCTGGTTCAGCGGGTGACGAGGACGTCGACGACGGCGGTGGTGCCCTCCGCCACGGCCTTGAGCGCACGTTCCAGCGCGGGGGCGAGGGCCTCGGGGGCGTCGACGGTCTCGGTGTGCATCCCGAACGGCTCGGCGAACGCGGCGAGTCGGGGCAGCCGGTGCAGATCGGTGCCGAGCCACTCACCGGTGTCGGCTGCGGCGCCCTCGGGGTAGAACCTGCGGTGGTTGAGGTTCATCGACTTGTAGACGCGGTTGTTGAACACCACGATCAGCAAAGGGAGTTCATAGGCGTTCGAGGCGTCGTACGACTGGATCACCGGGTTGTACGTGAACGCGCCGTCGCCGATGGTGAGCACCACCGGGCGTTCCCGCGCGGCGAGTTTGACGCCGAGCGCGACCGCGATGCCCTGGCCGAGGCCGCCCTGGACGTAGAAGTACGAGTCGGGGTCGGCGGTCTGGACATGGCGCTTGACGACACGGCTGTGGGTGATGGTCTCGTCGACGACGATCCCGCCCTGGCCGTCCAGCAGCCTGCGCAGGGTCGCGGCGACGAGGACCGGGTCAACGCCCTTTGCCTGCGCCGCCTTTGCCTCGGCGGCGGCGATCGCGGCCTGTTCGTCGGCGTGCCGTTGCTCCTGGGCCGCACGGCGTACGGCGACGGACGCCTCGTCGAGATCCTTCGCCCGCTTGGCCAGCTGGCGCAGGGTGTTGGCGACGTTGCCTTCCAAGTACGTGTCGGCGAACAGGACTTGGTAGACGACGTGCGGGCGCTGCGGCACTTCGTCGATGACGACGATGGTCGCCTTGGAGGGGCGGCGCGACGGCGGGTAGAAGGGCGCGCGGCAGTTGACGAGGAGGATGAGGTCCGCCTCGTCCATCCACGGGCCGATGTCGCTGCCGGCGTGCAGCGGGTGGGTGCGCGGGAAGTTGCCGCAGACCGCCGAGTCGGGCTCGACGACCGGGATGTTCCATGCCTCGGCGAAGGCGACGAGGGCCTCGAAGCCGCCCGCCTCACGCCCAGCCGTCTCCGTGACGATGACGGGGTTGACCGCCTCGCGGATCAACTGGGCGACAGGATCGACCTCTTCGGGCGAACTGTGCGTCGAGCCGGGCTTCACGATCGGCTTGGCCTCACGGCCGTCCCAGTCCTCCAGGAGGACCTCCAGCGGGACGTTGAGGTACGCCGGTCCCGCCGGGGCCCGCCAGGCCAGCTCCGCCGCGCGCGTCACCATCGTAGGGAGGGTGTGGACGCTGGCGGCCTCGTTGGACCACTTGGTGAAGGGCTGCGCGATCTGGTGCGGGCCGCCGACGATGGACAGGTTGCGGTACCACTGGCCGCCGGGGTCCTGGCCGGGGCCGTCGCCGTACGTGGTCGACTCCGAGGAGCTGACCACCATCGGGACGCCCGCGAGCAGCGCCCCGTGCACGGCCATCGAACCCTGGAGCAGACCGGGGGCCGCGTGCAGCAGCACGCCCTGCGGGCGGCGCTTGACGAGTCCGTAGCCGGTGGCCATGCCGACGGCCACGGTCTCGTGGGTCAGGTCCAGGTACTGCGGGCAGGGCAGTCCGTCGCGGTGCCGGCGGGCGAGGGACTCCCAGACGGGGGCCCACTCGGAGCCCGACGAGCAGAAGATGTAGTCGGCGCCGACGGCGTTGAAGGCGGTGACGAGAGCATCGCCGCCGTCGGCGCCCGCGGTGTTGGTGGTGTCGGTCATCTCTCGTCTGTCCTCAGCCCTCGATCGGCCAGTTCAGGACCTCGGAGATACCGCGGCCCATGATCCATTCAAGCTCCTCGGGCGTGAAGTCCCAGTGCTTGGTGAACTGCTCGATCGTGTCGGTGTACGTGATGCCGTGCCCGAGCAGCCGCGTGATGTCGGTGCCGTAGAAGCAGCGCTGCGGGCCCATCTTGTCGACCATCTCGCGCACGTACTTCTGGATGTTGTTGTTCGGGAACGGCTGCGTGGAGTAGCCCGGGAGCGCCGAGAGCTTCACGTAGATGTTCGGGTGGGCGGCGAGGTCGGCGGTCTCCGAGACCCAGTAGCCGATCGCGTCGTCGACACAGCGGGCCATGATGCCCATGTGGTCGATGATGATCTTCAGCTCGGGGTGCTTGGCGGCGATCTCGCCCAACTCCCGCTTCCAGATGGGCGCGTGGACCATCGTCGGGACGCGCAGTTCCTCGGCGATCGGCCAGTACCAGTCGTTGGTGCCGTCGATCATCCAGTTGCGGTCCTGCGGCCGGTGGAAGGTGAGGCGGGTGCCCTTCACATGCGGGTTCTGCGCGAAGTCCGCCAGCATCGCCTTGCCCTCTTCGGGCTTGTTCTGCGGGATGCGCGCCATGATCCCGAAGCGGTCGGGGTGGGCTTCGCAGGCCTCCAGGGCGTAGTCGATACGGTCGCCCTCCCAGGACGGCGGCAGGATCAGGGCCCGGTTGACGCCGGCCTCGTCCATCAGCTCCAGGGCCTCCTCGTAGGAGAAGGGGTCCTCGCGGTGTCCGTTGAGGCGGATGCGCTCCCGCGCGCCCGGGACCCAGGGGCGGTCCGGGGTCTCTTCCTTCCAGATGTGGATCTGCGTGTCGACAACGAACATGTCCTGAGCTCTTTCTCTCGAAGGTCTTACGAAGGTCTTGCGAAGGGGCCGGTGAGGTGGGGTTACGGAAGGAACGCTAGGCGGGTCGCGAGGCCTTGCCGAGCCCCGGGAGCGCAAGCAGTAGTTGCGCGGAACACCGCTGTACGCAGGGCATTCTCAGGTTGCGGACGGGTTGTCGAACACGGCGCCGACGATGTGCTCGGCGATCGCCATGGAGGCCGTCGCGGCGGGCGAGGGCGCGTTGCGTACGGCGGTGATCCGGCCGACCTGGTGGATACGGAAGTCGTCCACGAGGGTGCCGTCGGGGTCCAGTGCCTGGGCGCGGACGCCCGCCCCGCCGCGTACGACGTCGGCGACGCCGACACCGGGGACGTACAGCTTGGCGTCCTTCATGAAGGCCTTCGCGGACAGTGAGCCGCGGTACTCCTTGATGCCGGTCCGCCAGTGCTGGGCGGCCATCTTCCAGGAGCCGGGGTAGGCGGCGAGTCCCGCGAGGTCCTTCAGGGAGAAGCGGCTGAGCTTGTAGCCCTCCCTCGCGAGGGCCAGGACGGCGTTCGGGCCGACCTCGACGCTGCCGTCGACCCGCGGGGTGAAGTGCACGCCCAGGAAGGGGTAACGGGGGTCCGGTACCGGGTAGATGAGCCCGCGCACCAGGTTCGTGCGCTCCGGCTTGAGGAGCATGTACTCACCCCGGAACGGGACGATCTTCGGTTCCCTCTTGTCCTGGGCCAACTTCGCCACGGCGTCCGAGTGGAGACCTGCGCAGAGGATCAACCGGTCAACGCGGACGCGTAGTTGGCCCGAGGCGACCTCGATGCCGCCGGGCACATTGGTGATGGAGGTGACCGGAAAGCCGAGCTTCACCTCGCCGCCGGAGGCCTCGATGTCCTTCGCGAACTCCCGGGCGATCGCCGGGTAGTCGGTGATCGCGGTGCGCGGCGAGTGCAGAGCCGCGATACCACCGGCGTGCGGCTCCAGCTCCTTGATCTCCGCCTGGGAGATCTTGCGGAGTTCGGGCACGTGGTTGTTCCGGGCCCGCTCGTAGAGGCTCTCCATCCGGCCCAGTTCGTCCGGCCGTACGGCCACGACGAGCTTGCCGATCTCGTCGTACGGCAGCCCGCGGTCCTGGCAGTACTCACGCAGGATCGATACGCCCCGTACGCACAGGTCGGCCTTGAGGCTGCCCGGCGCGTAGTAGATGCCGGCGTGTACGAC
Organism: Streptomyces sp. NBC_00986; assembly: GCF_045162565.1. Classification (NCBI taxonomy): domain Bacteria; kingdom Bacillati; phylum Actinomycetota; class Actinomycetes; order Kitasatosporales; family Streptomycetaceae; genus Streptomyces; species Streptomyces sp. NBC_00986. The sequence goes on along the minus strand of NZ_CP108733.1, from coordinate 10,910,442 downwards.
CCCGGAGTTGTGGCCGGTCTGGTGGACGGCGACCTCGTGTTCCTTCTCCAGGACCACGACCCGGGTGCCGGGGCGGCGCAGGGCGATCTCGCGGGCGGTGGCCAGGCCCACGATGCCGGCGCCGACGATGCCGATCGTCTCGTCAGCCATCGGCATCCTCCTCTCTGTCGTACCGAATCTCTGTCGTACCGACGTTCTCAGGCGCCGAAGTGGACGGCGACGGTCTTGACGCGGGTGGAGAAGCGCAGGACTTCGTCGCCCTGCTCCTTGTAGCCCGTGCCGGAGTCGTGGAAGCCGCCGAAAGGCAGGTGCACGTCCCAGCCGGGCGTGGTCGCGTTGACCGCGATCTGTCCGCACTCGGCGTCGTCCGCGAAGCGGTAGGCGGAGGCGAGGTCCCGGGTGAACACGGCTGCCGCGAGGCCGAAGTCGGAGTCGTTCACGGCGTCGACGGCCTGCGTGAAGTCGTCCACGGCGCGCACGGCCAGGACCGGGCCGAAGACCTCCTCGCGCCAGATCGCCGTCTCGGCGGTGACATCGGCGAGCACGGTCGGCTGGACGAAGCAGCCGTGCTCGTGGTCGCCCTCGGTGTCCGCGCTGCCGCCGGTGAGGACGGTGGCGCCCTGTTCCACGGCCCCGGCGAGGTGGGCGAGGACGCTGTCGCGCTGCTTGGGGCTGGACAGCGGGCACAGGGTGGTCGCCAGGTCGCTGCCCGGGCCGACCTTCAGCGCCTCGACCTCGGCGACCAGGAGTCGGGTGAACTCCTCGTACACCGGCCGCTCCACGACGACCCGGCTGGTGGCTGTGCAGCGCTGTCCGGCCTGGCCGAACGAAGCCGCTACGACCGTCTTCGCGGCGAACGGCAGGTCGGCATCCTTGAGGACGACGGAGGCGTTCTTGCCACCGAGTTCGCCCTGGAAGCGGACGTTGCGGTCGGCCAGACGGCGGCGGATACGGTTGCCGACCTCGTTGGAGCCGGTGAAGGTGATGGCGACGATGCGCGGGTCGTCGAGGAGCGCCTCCTCGATCTCGGCGGTGCGGCCGGTGACGACGTTCAGGACACCGGCCGGGAGGCCGGCGTCGTGCAGGGCGCGGGCGAAGTGCAGGCCCGACAACGGTGTCTCGGTGGCCGGCTTGAACACGGCCGCGTTGCCGGTGGCGAGCAGCGGGGCGAGCTTGCGGGCCGGGGTGATCAGCGGGTCGTTCCAGGGGCTGATCACGAGGATCACGCCGATCGGCTCGCGCTGGGTGTGCACGCGGGTGTCGGGGCGGGCGTCGTGCAGGAGGGTGCCGTAGCCCTGGCGGGCCAGGCCCGCGTAGTAGTCGAGGAAGTCGGCGGCCTTGAGGGTCTCGCCGCGGGCCTCGGCGCCGGTCTTGCCGTTCTCGGCGGTGACGTCGGCGGCGATCTCGTCGACCCGCTCGCGGATCAGCTTCGCCGCCTCGGTGAAGACCCGGGCCCGTTCGAAGGGGCTCGTGCGCCTCCATACGGCGAAACCGCGCTCGGCGTGGTCGTAGGCGCGGGTGACGTCCTTGGCGGCGAGGGCGGGGATGCGCGCGAGGGGGGTGCGGACATCGGCGGGGTTGTGCACCTCGATCCACTCGCCGGTCGTCACCCACTCTCCACCGGAGAGGGTTTCCAGGCTTCGCATGAAGATCACTTCCTTCGTCCGCCGCGGTGCGGGTCCGCGGTCTGCACAGTCAGCGGCCACAGTGGGCCGAATGCGACAACACACCATGTGGGGGCGGTGCCACCAGCCCCGCGGAGGCAGGCATTGCTTGCGCCGCGCGCAGGTCGGCGGGGGGTTGATCCGTGCTGGAATCGGCGGGCCGGACGGCGACTGCCGACATGCCGCCGGGAGCCGAGGATCCACTGAGGATTCGATGAGGAGAGACACGACATGGCCTACGCCGTCATTGCCCGCTACTTCTGCGAGCCCGCCGACGACGCGACGGTGCGCGCCGCGTTGCTGAAGGTGCGCGAGCTCACCCGTGCCGAGCCGGGGAACCTGGCGTACGAGGTGCACGCCGAGGCGGATGTGCCGGGGAGTTTCGTGCTGTACGAGCAGTACGCCGACCGGGCCGGTTTCGACGCGCACAAGGCGGCCGGGCACTTCGACGAGCTGATCGTGGAGACCATTTGGCCACTGCTGACCGACCGCAAGGTCACGTTCGCCGAGGTGCTCTGAAGGAGCCTTGCCGGGAAGCGTGGCGACGCGCTTCCCGGCCCGTGCGTCAGAACTCGTTGCCCCACACGTACCGTGCGACCGTCTCCACCAACTCGACCTTCCGGCGCTGCTGTTCGGCGCTCAGCAGTGGCCGGCTCGCCACGTCGGCGAAGCCCCGGGACGGTGCTACGGCCCCGTCCTCCAGGTCCTTGAACTCCCCCACCGCGTCGAGCCTGGCCATCACCGTGTCGATGTCCTCCAGCGCGGGCACGGTCGCGTCGACGACACCCAGGCAGAAGTCGCGGTCCTCGGGGAGGGCCTTGACCAGGGCGAGTTCGGCCGGGGTGCCCTGGTCGAAGGGGAGGATCCAGCGGTCGGCACCGATCGCGCCGTAGAGCTGCTCGGCGCGGGCCCAGTCGATCGCGGCGGGGGCGACCGGGCCGGGGGCCAGACCGATTCGTACACCCTCGGGGCGCTCCTCCAGGCGTACCGCCAGGGCGTCCACGGCGAGCGCGTCCGCGAAGGAGAGCGCGCCGGGGTCGGCCGGTTCGGTCGCCAACTGGCCCAGCAGGAGCGGGTTGTTGAGCTGGATCAGGCGTACGCCCTTGGAGACCAGCAGCTCTATCTCGGCGAGGACGATCTCGGCGAGGGCCTCCCCCAACTCCCTTGCGGAGGACGGACCGTGGCCCGGCTGGAAGGTGGTGGCGGCGAGGTACGCGGGCGAGGGCAGCGAGGCCTTCGGGGCGATCACCGTCAGTTCGGTGAGCCGGGCCGTCCAGTCCGCGAGGAGCGGGCCGTTGGCCTTGGGGAGGGACTCCGCGACCCAGCGGGTGAGTCCGTCGGCATCCGTCTCGTCCGTGCGCCGGAGACCTGACACTCCGTCAAGGACCGCGCTGCGGAAGTCCTCCCGGGGGAAGTCGCCGTCGGTGACGACGGTGGAGCGGAGCTTGCGCTGGAGGACGACCGCGTCCTTGACCGCCTGGAGCTCCGCCTCCTTCAGGGCCTCGGGGTCGCCTGCCGCGCGGGCCGCCGTCAGTTCGGCGGGGCGGACCAGGCTGCCGTGGTGGTCGATGCGGTAGTTGAACGTATCCGCCATGGGTCAGGCGTCCTTTCCGGAAGAGGACGACGGGGCCGAGGTCTCGGCCGGCTTGCCCGCGACACCCCAGGCGGCGAACTCCAGTTCGTAGCCGAGCGAGGCGAGGACCTCCTCGGCGATCAGCTGGTCCTCGTCCGCGGTGCCGCCGGCGATGCCGAGGCCGCCGATGATCTCGCCGTCCTTCTTGATGGTGAGGCTGCCCTCGGTGGCCATGATCGGCATGGCGGCGCCGGGGAGTTGGGACAGCTGGGAGAAGAAGACGGGCTGGCTCTCCTGCCACTTCTTCAGCATCTTGCCGGGGCGCTGCATGATGGCCGCCGTGTACGCCTTGGCGCGGGCGATGTCCGGGGTGAGCGGGCGGGCGCCGTCCGGGCGGCGGATGGCGATGGGGAAACCGCCCGCGTCCACGACGGCGACGCTGACCGCTTTCCCGAGGGACTGGGCGCGCTTGTGGGCGGCGTCGATGATCTCCTCGGCGGCGTCCAGGGTGAGGCTGCTCATGCTGCTTCCTTCGGTGCGGTGAGGGTGCGGCGCAGGTGGGCGACGGCGGCGTTGTACTTCACGGGCGTCTCCCAGTACATGGAGTGCGGGGCGTCCGGGACGATCTCCAGGTGCGAGCCGGCCAGCAGTTCGTGGGCGCGGGTCACGGTCTTCACGCTGAGCACCGCGTCCTTCTCGCCGGCGAGGAAGGCGACCTTGACGCCGGAGTCCCGGATGTCGTCCAGGGACGGGCCGTCGGTGTCGAGGTTGCGCAGGTCCTGCATCCTGGCGACGTTGAACGTGCCCATCTGCTGGAAGAGGAAGGTGAGATCGGCGCGTTCCTGCTGGAACCCCTTGGTCAACAGGCGGTCGATGACCGGCAGTTTGACGGCCTCGGCGCGGTCGGCGGCGGCGAGTTCCTTCAGCTCGGGGTGGCTGATGCCGCCCAGCGAGTGGCCGAGCACGACGGAGCCGACGCGCTCGGGGCGGAGCAGCCCCGCACGCAGCGCGGCGACGGAGCCGATGGACTGGCCGACCAACATGGCGTCGGTCAGGTCTTCTTGGTCCAGTACGGCGACGACGTCACCGGGGAAGTCCTGGCCGTCGAACTCGGGCATGGACGAGTCGGACTTGCCGAAGCCGCGCAGGTCCACGGTGACGACCGTGAACTCCTCGCGCAGCGCGGCCACTTGCTGCCACCACGCGGCATGGTGGCCACCGCTACCGTGCACGAACAGGATCGCCGGCCCGCTGCCGTGGCGCTCGTAGTAGATGGAGGTGCCGTCGGAGTCGGCGATGGGCATGGGGGTGAACTCCTGTACGTACGTGACTAGTTGGGGCGGCGGCCGTGGAAGACGAGCTCGATCATGGTGTGATCGGGGTCGTGGATGTAGCAGAACTTCGACTGGTTCTCGGGCCGTTCGATCGGCCGGGTGTGCCGGATGCCGAGGTCCTTGAGGTGGGCGAGGAAGTCGTCCCAGTCGTCGACCTCGACGGCGAAGTGATAGGGCGCCATGCGCTCCATCTCCTCGACGGGGGTGAAGTGCAGGTCGAAGTTGCCCCGGGTCATCAGCACCACACGGGTGTTGGACTTGGGCATGATGCGCTTCATCCCGAAGACCTTCGTGTACCACTCGGCGGTGCGGTCGGGGTCGGTGGTGGGGAAGTTGACGTGGTGGATGTAGCGGGGTGCGCTGCTCATGACGGATTCCCTTCGCTGTGTACGGGGTTGGACAGGACGCCGATGCCGCTGATCTCGATGTCCACGGTGTCCCCGGGTTCGAGTTGGCAGGTGGACTCGGCGCCCATCCACAGCACGTCCCCCGGGTGCATGGTGATGTGCCTGGTGAGTTCGACGATGTGGTCGAAGGGGTCGAAGACCATGTCGCCGGTGGCGAACGAGGCGCGGACCTCCCCGTTCACACGGAGTGTCGTGGTCTGCGCGAGGGCATCGACGTCGGTCTCGATCCAGGGACCCATCGGCTTGAACGTGTCGCTGTTCTTGCTGCGCCAGAACGAACGGTCCTGGTGCTGCCAGGTGCGGGCGCTGACGTCGTTGCCGATCGTCCATCCGAAGACCGACTTGCGGGCCTCGTCGTAGGTGGCGTGCTTCAGGGTGCGGCCGATGACCGCGACGAGTTCGGGCTCGGCCTCGAAGCGGCCCTCGACCCCGGCCGGCTTGACGATGGGTGAACGGTGGCCGGTGAGCGCGTTGTTGGCGCGGTAGCCGGCCTCGGGGCGGGTGGGCGTCTCGGCGCGGGCGTGCGCGATGTGGCGCGGGTAGTTCATGCCGACCGCATAGAACACGGGCGGTACGACGACCGGCAGCCAGTGGGCGTCGGAGACCGGCACCATGCCGATCACAGACGGGCTGCAATCGGTATGCGGCTGCCGACGCGTGGCTTCGAGCGGGGACTCGGACAGCAGCTCGATGTGCTCCTCCCCCACGCGGCCCCACACCGCCCGGCCGCCGACCTCAACGCGCGTGTACCTCATGGCGGTTCAGCCCGCCAGCAGGTGCGAGACGCGCTTGGTGATCAGGTAGGCGTCGAGGGCTTCGGGGCCGCCCTCCCTGCCGTAGCCGCTCTCCTTGACCCCGCCGGAGGGGGCCTCGGCGACGGAGCCGCCGCAGTGGTTGATGGAGAGGATGCCGGCCTCCAGCGTGTCCGCGAGCTTCTCGGCGGTGGCGGCGGACTCGGTGAAGCCGTAGGCGGCGAGGCCGTAGGGAAGGGAGTTGGCGAGGGCGAGGGTCTCGTCCAGGTCGGTGAACGGGACGATCGGGGCGAGCGGGCCGAAGGGTTCCTCGTGCATCAGCCGCGCGTCCGCCGGTACGTCGGTGAGGACGGTCGGGGCGTAGAAGTAGCCGTCGCGCTCCGGGCGTTGGCCGCCGGTGAGCACCTTGGCGCCGCGTTCCACGGCGTCGGCGACCAAGGTCTCCATGGCCTGCAGCCGGCGCTCGTTGGCGAGCGGGCCCATGGTGGTGTCGGCGTCGAGGCCGTCTCCTACGGTGACTTCCTGGGCGGCCTTCACGAACTCGGCGGTGAACGCCTCGACGATGCTCGCGTGGACGAAGAAGCGGCTCGGGGAGGTGCACACCTGGCCGGCGTTGAAGAACTTCGCCTGGGCCGCCTTGCGGGCGGACTTCACGGGGTCGGCGTCCGCGCAGACGATGACCGGGGCGTGGCCGCCGAGTTCCATCAGGGTGGGCTTCATGACCTCGCCGGCCTGGGCGGCGAGGAGTTTGCCGACCGGGACCGAGCCGGTGAAGGCGACCAGGCGGATCTTCGGCGAGGGGATCAAGTGGGCGGAGACTTCGGCCGGTTCACCGAAGACGAGGTTGAGGACACCGGCGGGAAGTCCCGCGTCGGCGTAGCAGGCGACCAGCGCGGCGGCCGTGCCCGGGGTCTCCTCGGAGGCCTTGATGACGATCGAGCAGCCCGCGGACAGGGCGGAGGAGAGCTTGCGGTTGGGGCCGCCGACGGGGAAGTTCCAGGGCACGAACGCGGCGACGGGGCCGACCGGTTCGCGGCGGACGGTGAGGACGGTGCCGGGTGCGGACGGGATGATGCGGCCGTAGGCGCGGCGGGCGTCCTCGATGTGCCAGCGCAGGGTGTCGGCTGTGCGCAGGGCCTCGGTGGTGCCCTCGCGGAGGGGCTTGCCCTGTTCCTGGGCCATGATCCGGCCGATGTCGGGGGCGCGTTCGGTGATGAGGTCGGCGGCGGCGTGCAGGATCGCTGAGCGCTTGGCTGTCGGGGTGGCACGCCAGGTCCGGAAGCCCTCGGTGGCCGCGTCGAGGGCGCGGTCGAGGTCGGCGGTGGTGGCGAGGGGTACGTCGCCGATCACCTTCTCGGTGGCCGGGTTCACGATCGGGGCGGTCCGTCCGGTGCCGCCCTGGCACCACTCGCCCGCGATGTACATGCGGACGGCGGGGTAGCCGTGGTCGGAGGTCATGAGTGGGTGCCCTCTCAGGCTGGGGAGGAGAGTCAGGTGGCGGGGGCGTCCTGCTGGTCGCGGTTGGAGCGCAGCGCCCAGATGTGGTGCGGCGGGGTCGTCTCGTGGACGCGGGTCTCGTAGGTGTCGTCGACGCGGTCCATGTCCGCCGCGTACTCGACGCGGCCGCCGCACGGGGCGTGCAGGAAGCGGAAGACGTTCGAGCCGACGGTGTGGCGGCCGAGCTTGCGGGCCTCCCGCCAGCCGCGCTCGATCATGTGGTTGCCGCCCTCGATGACGTCGTCGAAGCCGGGGACCTCGTAGGCGATGTGGTTGATGCCGGCGCGGTCGGGGCGGTGGCACAGCAGCATGGTGTGCTGGTCGTCGTCGCCCGGTGCCTGCATGAAGACGCCCATCGGTTCGACGATGTCGGTGGGCCGGAAGCCGAGCCGCTCGGTGTAGAAGGCGACGGCTTCCTCACGGCCCTCCTTGACGATGTTCAGCGCGACATGGCACATGCGCAGCGGGAAGGCCCGGGTGAGCGGTTCCAGCGCGGTGTTCCAGCGGTCGACGCTGCCCAGCGCGTTGGCGGGGCGGGGGGTGACGTCCGCGTGCTTCGGGCGGGCCAGGGTGAGTCCGACGCCGAAGCCGCTCTCGTCCACGGTGCGGAAGACCCCGTCGGCGCTCTCGTGGACCTTGCGGTCACGGGCCGCGGCGGCGACGAGCCGGGCCAGTTCCTCCCGAGTGTCGACGCCCCAGACCACCTCGCGGATGGTCGGCCCTGCCTCCACCGGCGGCGGCAGCAGGGGGCCGGGCACGGTGTCCAGGTGGAGGGTCTGCCCGGTGAGGGTCTCGAAGACCGCGTGCTCCTCGGTCCGCTCCAGCAGGAACAGCCCGAAGTCGCCGAAGAAACGGACACATTCGTCTACGTCGTCGATCCCGTACGTGACGGATTCGATTCTCTGGATTCCCATGGATGCCTCGTTTCGCGGGTCGCCCGGCGAGCCTAGATTTCGGGGCGGGAAGGCCTCAATGGTCCGGGCTCGTCTGAATTCGCAATCGTTTCTTGCGGCTAGGGCCTGTCCGGCGGATCAGGTCGCAGGAAATCATCGATGCCTGATCAGCACCGGTGAGCGGGGTGCGGTGCGTGCAGCTGCAAGGCGGAGGAGGGAGTCGACGCGGAGCGTCGGCGACCGACGACAACGCCGCTGGGGTCCCCCCACGTCTTTAAGGCAGTGGGGGAGTGCGTGCCACACCCCGCGTCTGCGACGGGATCCGCCGGACAGGCCCTACGACTCGATGGCCGGAATGGGATTCTGTGCGAACCATTCGGCGAGGAAGTCCAGGAACACGCTGACCTTGCGCGGGGTGGCCTGGCCGGGGCCGTAGATCGCGAACAGGGGGCGGTCTGGGACCGCCAGCTCGGGGAGCAGGACCTGGAGGGCGCCGGTCATCAGGTCGTCGTAGGCCGGGCGCTGGGGCAGCAGGGCGATGCCGCGGCCGTGGACGGCGGCCTTCTGGAGGGCGATGTACGAGTTGGACGAGAAGGCGATGTTGCGGATCTTGTGCAGGGTGGAGGCGTGGCCGTGGCCGATGCGCCAGACCGGGTCGTTGACGTGGACGAGGCAGTCGTGGTGCGCGAGGCCGTTGGGCTCGGTGAGCGGGCCGCCGCGCTCCAGGTACTTCTCGGAGGCGCAGAGCACGAAGGGCAGCGAGGCGATCTTCTTGAGGCGGACGCTGGAGTCGCGCAGGTCGCGGGTGTGGAAGGCGACGTCGAAGCCGCTGTCCAGGAAGTCGTACGTCCGGTCGGACATGCCTCCGAGCTCGAAGCGGACGTGGATCTTGGGATGGGCGGCGGAGAAGGCGGCGATCGCGTCCCCGAGGTCCAGGCTGCCTATCCACTTCGGGCAGATGATGCTCAGGGTGCCCTCGGCGCGGTCGTGGAGGTGCGAGATGACGGCGTCCTCGGCCTCGATCTCGTCGAGGATGCGGGCCGCGAACTCGGCGTACTTCAGCCCCGGTTCGGTGAGGCTGACCGAGCGGGCGGTGCGGTTGACCAGGCGGACGCCCACCTGCCGCTCCAGCTCGGCGACGTGACGCGACACGAGCGAGCCCGACGAGCCCAGTTTCTTCGCCGCGCCGCTGAAACTCCCGGCCTGCGCGACGGTGACGAAGCTGTGCATGAGGAGCAGTCGATCCATGATTCCTCCGGAGGCCCACGTGTGCCAGGGGTGGGCCCCGGCCGCGGTGCCGGTCGTACTGATGGGTCCGACCCCGGCCGGGATGTCCTGGTGGCGGCTCCACTTGGACATTCCGGCGATGTGACGGACAGGCGGCTCGGACAACAATGAGACAGGTGTCGCTCCCGGCACCGGACTCCCCCGCTTCAGGCGGTACTCGTTACTTCGGGCAGTACTGGGGGGCCTTGCTCAGGTTGTCCTCGGTCACCAACAAAAGAGGAATGTTGGCAATTTTGTCAACCTTTTTCTTGGCCAACAGACCGACCGCGTTCTTCACTGCGGTCTGTCCTATCGCCATGGCCGAGTTGGCCACGGTGGCGGAGAGCCGTCCGTCCTTGACGGCGGCCAGGCCCTCGTCCGTGCCGTTGACGGTGACGATCTTCACGTCCTTCTTGCCGGCCGCGTCGAACGCCTTGCGGGCGGCCAGCGCCATGTCCTCGGAGGCGACGAACGCGTACTGCAGGTTCGGGTGCGCCTGGATCATGTTCTCCGCCACGTCCTGTGCCTTCACCGGGTTGAACATGCCCGGCTGGTTCGCGACCACCTTCGCGGTGCTCGGCAGCGCCTTGGTGGACCCGCTCACCAGCAGGTCGGAGGCGGCGCCGGGCGCGCCCGCGATCACGCCGGCCTCGACGCTCTTGCCGCCCGCGTCGGTCGCGACCCAGCCGGCGTCCAGGGCGCCGACCTTGGTGAGGTCGACGACGGCCGCGCCGAGGATGTCGTTCACGTCGCTGGTGGCCACGGAGGTCAGGTAGATCGGTATGTTCGCGGCCTTCGCCTTGGCGATGTCGCCCTTCAGCGCGTCCACGTTGACCGTCTGCACGATCAGCGCGCTCACACTGCGCGAGGTCATGTCCTCGATGTTGGACAGTTCGGTGGTGGAATTCTGGTGCGAGTTGGCGGTGAAGACCTTCGCGTTCTGCGTCTTGGCCGTCTGCTCGACCGCTTTCTGGAGACAGCTGTGGAACTCGGTGTCACCGCCGTTTGACCTCGACGGTGCCGGCGTCGGACTGGTGGACCCCCGAAAGGACCTGCACCAGCGTCGACTTGCCGGCCCCGTTCATGCCCATCAGCGCGTGGACCTCGCCCGGGTACAGGTCGAGGTCCACGCCCTTCAGCGCGGCCGCGCCACCGAAGCTCTTCGTGACCCCCCGGACGCGAAGTACCGCATCTCCCCCCGGAGTTGTCACGGCCGCGACTCGGTGCCGTCGGTGCCGTCCGGGGCGACACGGCCGTAGCCGCGAATGTCCGGGAACGGGGGTTCCTTGTCGGCCTGGAGGTCCACCTGGAAGGTGTTCAGGCACATGCCGAGCATGGTGAAGTTGCCGAGCGCACCGATGGTGTCGACCAGGCCCTTGGAGCCGAAGTGCTCCAGTGCGGCGGCGAAGGTCTCGTCGGTGACGAAGTGGTCGTCGAGGATCTCCCGGCAGAACCGGTAGAAGGCCTGGTCGGCCTCGTTGTCGAAGACGGCCTCGCGCTTCTCGGCGATCGCCTTGACGGCGGCCTCCGGGATGCCGGCCTCGATCGCCTGGTGCACATGGGCGTTCCAGGAGTACTGCGCGTCCCAGTTCCGGGCGGCCATCAGCAGCGTGAGTTCGCTCAGGTGCTTGGGGAGGCTGGAGTCGAACCGGGCGAAGGCGCCGAGGGATTCGGCCCGTTCGCACATCTCCGGGCTGTGCAGCCAGACCCGGAAGGGTCCGCGGACGGCACCGCGCCGACCGGCGATACGGGCGGCCAGTTCCTGCTGGCGCGGGTCCATTTCCTCTTCGGTGAGAACGGGGAGCCTCATGGGGCCTGTACCTGCCTTTTCTTTCCGGCGCGTTACGTGCACGGTTCGTGAATCCGTGCGATGCGTGCCGACGCTACAGCCGGGTCCGGGAAGCTCACCCCCCTGGAAATGCAAGGTAAAGCTGCACGCCAGAGGGCACCCATTCCCGCGCGCGAGGCCTAATGTCATGCGACGCAGAAGCGTGTAAGCGGAAAGGAAATCCGGATGACCACGATCATCAAGGTCGCGTCCGTGCCCGTGCTCGACCGGGGCGGTGCCGTCGTCACGACACCTCTCGTCACGACGCCGTCGGCGGGCGGGGAGAACCGGATCACCAGTGGGATGAGCGTGTACCCGGTCGGCTCCGGGGCGCCGTTGCACTCGCACAACTGCGACGAGCACGTGACCATCCTGGAGGGCCGCGCGGAGGTCGTGGTCGACGGCGAGGTGACGAAGCTGGAGCAGTACGACACCACGTACGTCCCCTCGCCGATCCCCCACCTGTTCCGGAACATCGGCGACACCCCGCTGCGCATCCTGTGGGTGTACTCGTCGGGGTACGTCACGCGGACGTTCACCGAGACGGGGAAGACGGTGGAACACCTGTCGGCGGAGGACCAGATGGGCAAGGACTGAGGCACACCCTCGTCAACCGGCCCGCGTCTGCGCCCACTTGGGCCGCAGGCGCTTCTTCGTGTCCGGGCAGAGCGACGTGACCGCACAGACCGACGCCGGCCCCGCATCCCCTGCGGTGGCCGGCGTCCGGTCCTCGTCCCCGCGCACCCGGGACAGATGTCCCGGGTCAGTGACTGGCGACCAACTCCGGCTCCACGCCGGTCCGTTCGCCCTGCTTCGAGCTGCGCAACGCCGCGATGCCGATGAACACCATCGACGAGAGACCGGCGATGGCGAAGGACGTGAAGCCCCAGTCGCCGTTGCCCGAGGCGAGCAGTTGGCCGCCGAGCCACGGGCCGAAGACAGCGCCGAAGCGGCCCATGCCGGAGGTCCAACCGACCGCGGTGGCACGGTTGTCGGGGGTCGAGCGGATCGAGACCGTCGCGTAGATCATCGTCTGGGCGCTGTTGAGGAAGACGCCGGTGAGGAAGACGACCAGCATCGTGACGGCCTGGTTCATGTGGACACCGAGCAGGAAGACGCCCACGGCGGTGAGCGCGAACCAGATCGACGAGATGCGCGGGGCACCGAAGCGGTCGGCGGCGCGGCCGGCGGCGAGCATGCCCACGATGCCGCCGAGGTTGAAGACGACGACGAAGGTGAGGGCGTCGGCGAGCGCGTAGCCCTCGGAACGCATCAGGGTGGGCAGCCAGGTGGCGACGCCGTAGACGAGGAGCAGGCCGCCGAAGGAGGCGAGCCAGTACAGCAGGGTCTGGAGCCACTCGCCCCCGCGGAAGAGGGCGAGCAGGGCGTCCCAGCGGTCGGCGGCCGTCTTCTTGCCGGTGGCGGCGGGCAGTTGGACCTCGAAGCGTTCGGCGAGGGCGTGGGCCTCGTCGGTGCGGCCCTTGGCGACCAGGAAGCTCAGCGACTCGGGCAGGAACTTCAGCAGCACCGGGACGAAGAGCAGCGGAACGACGCAGACCCAGAAGGCCGCGCGCCAACCCACCGGATCCACCAGCCACTTGGCCACGTAGGCGGAGAGGATGCCGCCGGCGTGGTGGGCGGTCATCAGCATGCCGATGGTGAGGGCGGTCCGGCCGCGCGGGGCGTAGTCGGAGACCATGCTGATCGCGGTGGGCAGCAGACCGCCGAGGCCGACGCCGGCGAGGGTGCGGCCGAGGCCGAAGACCTCGACGCTGCCCGAGACCGCGCAGATGCCGGAGGCGAGCGAGAAGAGCGTCACGCAGCCGATCATCAGCTGCTTGCGGCCGATCCGGTCCGCGACCGTGCCCGCGGTCAGGGCGCCCACCAGCATGCCGAAGGTGGCGTAGCTGCCGAGGTCGCCGGCCTGGTCGGCGGTAAGACCGAAGGTCTTCGTCTCCAGCAGGTGCGGCAGCACCGAGCCGTAGATGAACATGTCGAGGCCGTCGAAGAGCACCGCCAGCCAGCACAGACCGATGACCAGGAGGGCCAGTCTGCCGGCGCGCGCGGACACGGTGGGCGAGGGGGATGAGGAGGGGGAGGAAGACATCGTTGGTTACCTCTCGTGCTTGGTGCGCTAGACGCTAAGGAGCCACCCCCTGGATAGTCAACGTTTTTGTCAACAATCTCATCGACAATCGCTGAGGGATGGCTCCCGTGTCGCGTTCAGCGGCTCTCGCGCACCGGTCAGGGCCTTCTGCGCACCGCTCAGCCGACCGGCGGAGTCCCGTGCGTATGGAAGGACTCGATGGTCTTCAGGCCCCAGGCCTGCCCCTTCTTCCGCTCGTCCTCGGTCCAGGTGATCAGCGGCCAGTCGGGCGCCAGGACGAGTCGGGTGAGCGGGTTGCACAGCTCGATGCGGTTGCCACCGGGCTCGTAGACGTAGAGGAAGAACGTCTGCTGGATGGCGTGCTTGTGCGGGCCCGTCTCGATGAACACGCCGGTGTCGATGGCGAGATCGGCCGCGCGCAGGATGTCCTCGCGGGTGTCGGTCGCGAAGGCGATGTGATGCAGCCGCCCGGTCGAACCGGTCCAGTCCTCGGTGTAGACGACGTCGTACGACTTGTTCGTGTACGTCAGCCAACGCGCCGCGATCCGGCCGCTGTTGAGCCGGATCTGCTCGGTCGGCCGCGCGCCCAGCACCTGTTGCTGGAACTCGGCACTCGACAGCACGTCCGCGGCAAGGAAGTTGATGTGGTCAAGGCGCCGAACTCCGACGCCCCGGTTGGGCTTGGCCTGCGGCTGGTTCTTCAGCGCGGGCTTCAGCTCGTCGGGGGCCTGGTAGTACTCGCTCTCCCAGTACAGGGCGTGCTCGTGGCCGTCCGGGTCGGTGGTGACGTAGAGCTTGCCGATGCCCGGTTCGTCCTCGACCCACCTGCCGGTGCCGCCCGCTTCCTCGATCGCCTTGATACGGCGCTGGAGGGCCTCCTCGCTGGAGGTGCGCAGGGCGAGGCGGCCGAGGCCGGGCTGTTCGCGGGCGGTGAGGACCAGGCTGTGGTGCTCGTAGTCGTCGTAGGTCCGGAGGTGGACGGTGTCGCCGTCCTGGCCGTTGACGGTGAGGCCCAGGTAGTCGGTGAAGAAGGCGACACTGGTATCCAGGTCCGGGGTGAAGAGCTGGGCGTGGCCGATATGGGCGATGTCACCGAGCGGCGGAGCCATCGTTGCCTCCAAGGGGGCGTGCGGGTGCGGGAGTTGCGGCGGCGGGCCGGGGGAAGACCGTGCCGTCGAAGATCTTTCGTGCAGTGCGGACGACCGCGGTTCTGCGGACCACGGGAGCGGAACCCTCGGATCCGGCGTCCACGCTAGTTTCGATGTCTAGGAATCCGCTGGGATGCTCGATGCGAATTCGGTCACTTTGTACGGGTATCTCCGCGATGCCCTCCCCCACCCCGCCGGGGACGAGGAGCCCCGCCGCCACGCTCGCGGCGCCCAGGACGCCGATGGAGGTGTGGCAGCGCACCGGAATGAAGGTGCGGGTCATCACCGCGCCGCCGTCCGTGGGCGGCGCGAGCAGGCTGAGCTTGGGGATCGTGGCGTGTTCGACGTCACCGAGGCCCATCAACTTTCCGGCCGCCAGGCGGATCTCCCGTAGGCGGGCGGCGAGAGTGGCGTTCTCCTCCAGGTCGGCGGGCGTCTCGTACCCCGCGACGTCCAGTGCGGCGGCCGGGATGAGGACGACCGGCATGCCGTTGTCGACGCACGTCACCTCGGTGCCGGCGATCACGTCACGGATGCGGCCGGTCGGGAGAAGCGGGTTGCCGCCCTGCGGAAACTCGATCACCACCGGTGCAGCCGTGCCGGGCACACCGGATATCTCCGCCGTACCGGAGTAGTCGACCCGCCCGCCCGGAGTCGGGAAGCTCGCGATCGCCAGTTCCCCGGTGTTGAGCATCCGGATGCGGACGGAGGTCTCGCCGTCACCGGGGGCCACGAGCCCCCGCTCCACGGCGAACGGGCCTATACCGGCGAGGATGTTGCCGCAGTTCTGACGATCCGTCACCTCGGGTCGGTCGACGGCGACTTGCAGGAACAGGTAGTCGACGTCGGCCTCGGGGTCTTCCGAGGCGGAGACCACGGCCACCTTGCTGGTGAGCGGGTGGGCGCCGCCCAGGCCGTCGATCTGGCGCGGGTCGGGGCTGCCCATGACGCGCAGCAGCAGGTCGTCGCGTTCGGCGGTGTCGGCGGGGAGGTCCTCGGCAAGGAAGTAGGCGCCCTTGGAGGTGCCGCCGCGCATCAGCATGCAGCGGACCTCCGCGGGCCCGGTCACGACCCGGCTCCGGTGTACTCCTCGTACGACCGGTACTCGACGCCGAGTTGCTTGAGGGTGTCGCGCAACCCGTAGCGGTCCAGGCCGAGTTGGCCCTCCAGGAAGGCGGCACGAGTGGCCGCTTCCTTGGCCTCGCGGGCCTCCGACTTCTCGGCGGTCTCGCGGGCCTTCTCGCGCGGTACGACCACGACGCCGTCGTCGTCGGCGACGATCACGTCACCGGGGCGGACGACCTGGCCGTCGATGGCGATCGGCACGTTGACCGAGCCGCCGGTGGCCTTGACGGTGCCCTGTGAGGAGACGGCGCGGGACCAGGCGGCGAAGCCCATGTCGCGCAGTTCCTGGGTGTCGCGGATGCCGGTGTTGAGGACGACTCCGCGCACCCCGCGCTTCTGCAGCGCGGTGGCGAAGAGCTCGCCGAACAGGCCGTCCGTGCACGGGGAGGTGGTGGTGACGACCAGAATGTCGCCCTCGCCGCACTGCTCCACGGCCGCGTGGATCATGAGGTTGTCGCCGGGCCAGCTGAGCACGGTCACGGCGGTGCCCGCGACGCGAACTCCCTGCTGCACAGGGCGGATTGAGGGTCCGAGGAGGCCGGTGCGGCCCATGGCCTCGCTGACGGTGGCGACACCGAAGGCGGCCAGCGCCTCGACGTCCTTCGCGTCCGCCTTCGGGGGGTTGGTGACGATCACGCCGCCCATGGTTATGCCAGCTCCTTCGCGATCTGCGGGTACGGGCGCATGTACGCCTCGGCCATCGTCTTGTGGGCCAGGCCCAGGTTCGGGCCGGCGTTGCGCTTGAGCTGGACGCCTCGGCGGACGGCCAGGTCGGTGTAGTAGTCCCACAGGTGCTGCTGGGCGCCGAGGCACTCCATCGCCATGCGCTTGGTGTCCCAGACCTCGGTGATGTCGAGGAGGACCTCGGGCTTGAAGCCGCTCATCTCGGGCTGGTGCGGCTCGAAGTAGAAGACCGGCGGGGCACCGATGATCTCGCCCTCGCCGGGGTAGCCGATGGCCTGCGCGAGGACGCGGGCCTCCAGCGCCATCCGGTTGGCGGCCGGGTGGTCGCCGTTGTACGGATCCTCGGTGGGGTGGGTGAGCACGACGTCGGGCTGCGTGGCCCGGTAGACCTCGACGAGTCGGTCGGTCAGCTCGGCGGTGGCGACCAGGGGGTAGTCGCCCGCGTCGAAGAAGCGGACCTCGGCGCCGAGGGTGGCCGCGGCCCGCTCGGCCTCGTCCCGGCGTATCGCCTTGATCTCGTCCAGCTTCTTGCCCTCGCGCCAGGCCTTCGCGGACTCACCGCGCTCGCCGAAGGTCAGACAGGCGATGGTGACCTTCTCGCCGCGGGCGGCGGCCAGGGCGATGGCTCCGCCCGCCCGCCAGACGAAGTCCCCGGCGTGCGCCGTGACGACGAGTGTCGATCGTGGGGTGGCGGGCGCGTTGCCGTGCGTCATGACTCGAATCTCCTTGATGGACAGGTGTGCGCCCGCCCCAGGTGCGCCGATGCGCCGCGCGTCAGTCGCGCAACGCCTCGATCACACTGGTGAGATGGGCGCGGACGGCCGCCTCGGCCGCCTGGGGGTCCCTGGCCGTGATCGCCTCGATCATCGCCAGATGCTGACTCAGGGACTGCTGCGGACGCCCCGGCCGCAGCGCCAACTGGAAGCGGTGACGCACCAGTTGGGCATTCAGCCGCTCCAGCAGGGCCACGGCCGTCTGCTGGCCGGAGAACTCCCTCACCTTGTGGTGGAGTTCGCTGTTGAGCTCGGAGTAGGTGACCGGCTCACCGTCGGCCACGGCCTTGGTCATGGCCCGGCCCAGGTCCGTCAGTTCGGTCAACTGCTCGTCGCCGGCCGCGACGGCCGCCTTGGCCGCGCACAGTCCCTCCAGGACCATGCGGCACTCCGTGATGGCGACCGCTTCCTCCACGGTCACCACCCGCACCCGGGAACCCCGGTTGCGGATCCGCTCGACCAGCCCTTCGGCCGCCAGATCGATCAGCGCCGCCCGGATGCTGGCCCGCGTCACATCGAACTGCTCGGCGAGTTCGTTCTCCACCAACCGCTGTGCCGGTGCCATGTCGCCCTGCAGGATCGCCTGCCGCAGCTGCGTGAGCGCATGCTGCTTGGCCTGCTCCCCGGTGCTCGGACGGGCTTCTTTCGGCATCGTTGCCCTCCCTGAGTGAGTGCCTGTCGAACCTAAATCTAGCCAAACAAGATTGTCAACAATTTTGTCCGCTGTATTGCAGGCATGCTTCCGCCCATACTTACCGCAGACACGCCACTGCCCGCCCATGGACCGGCCATGGACGGGCAGTGGACAGCGGATTTCTCCAGCCTACTCAGGCTTTCTACGGCTTGTGACGCCCGCAGCTCATCGACTTGCCGTTCTTGGTCTCGCACCACTCCTGGTAGCCGGAGGTGAAGGACCCCGCCCACTTGAAGTGGTCGTCCGGCAGCCTGTCGGGCGGGTGGGCGCGGTAGTTGGCCGCGTCCTTCTTGTCGCCCGAGCCGTCGTAGGCGACGAGTTGCGGGTACGGGTAGACGGGCCGCGTGTACTCGACGGTGGGTGCGGTGCTGCTGGCACCGGCAGATGCCTTGGTGTCGCTGCCGCCGAGCTGGCCGCCGGCCGGTCCCCCGGGCTGATTGCCCCCACTCGTCTTGGACGCGATGACGGCGCCGGGGGTCCTGCCGGTCTCCCGCCAGGAGATCAGCGGGCTCAGCAGGTCGAAGCTGTCGGGCCCGTCACCGCCGCCGCAGTGGTTGACGCCGGGGAAGAGGTACAGGCGGTAGAAGTCGTCGGCCTTGCCCTGCCCCATGGTGTCGATCACGGCCTGGCGGTAGGCGCGGGTGCCCGTGGGCGGGATGTTGGGGTCGGTCAGCCCGTGCCACTGGATGAGCTTGCCGCCCGCCTCGTGGAACTTGGTGAGGTCGGGGTCGGTGGCGTCGTAGATCCCCGAGACCTCCCGCTGGTAGGCCTTGAAGGTGTCCACGGTGAACAGGGACGCGTCGAGCTTCAGCGTGGGATCGGCCTCCCACTTGCCGACCCAGCGCAGGAAACCGAGCCCGATCCCGTACAGCTGCACCGAACTCTGCCCCTGACCGGCCTTCGGGACGAACAGCCCCTCCCAGGCGGCCTCGGAGCCGTAGGGCTGGCCGCCCGTGTAGAGATGGGTCCCGTCCGGGGCGGTCACACCCGCGTACGCCTTCCGTACGACATCGACCTGCTCGGAGGTCAGACAGCCCGAACTGTCCTTGTTGTCGGCGCACTTGAGGCTCGCCGGGTCGAAGGCGCAGGTCGCCGGGTCCTGGATGAGGTCGTTGTTCAGCTTCGGGTCGGCGCACTTCGCGATGACGGCCTTGTGCAGCATGGCGAGCTTCGAGGCGGGCAGGATCGTCGAGCCGTCCGCGCGGAAGTCGATCGTCGAGAGGTACGCCTCCTGCATGGCGTTGAGCGCGGTCTGGTTGAAGGCCGGGGCTCCGACCAGGGCGGCGCTGAAGTCGCCGGGGTAGCGCTGCACCTCCATCAGCGTCTCGCGCCCGCCGTCCGAGCAGCCGTCGTAGTAGGAGTACGTCGGCTCGGCTCCGTAGAACGCCTTGGTGATCGCCTTGGCCGCGGTGGCGAAGGCGTGCTCGGAGCGGTATCCGAAGTCGACCTTGAGCTGGGGGTTCGTCGCCCATACCTCGGCGGAGCCGCCGACCATGCCGGAGGTGGAGACATGGCCCTGGTTGTCCTGGCCGAGGGCGAAGGAGCCGTCGGTGACGGGGGCGCAGTCGGTCGAGGCGGCGGGCTGGGCGCTGACGCCGACCATGCCGCAGTAGCCGCCGCAGCCCTCCTGGAGGTAGCGCTGCCGGTACGTCTTCGTCGGCAGCCGCAGTTCGAACTGGATCTGCGGGGCGACCGTGCCCTTGACGTCGCAGTACTCGTACGCGTTCGAGCCGCTCTTGGCCACCACGCTCGCGGAGGCGACGGAGGTCGCTGCGTCGTCGAGCGTGCCGAAGTCCTTCTGCGGCAGGTCCGCACACGAGATCTTCGGCCTGGTGACCGGCAGGTTCTTGCCCACGTCACCGCCGACGGACGAACTCGTCGACACCTTCGTGACCCGCGCGCCGGCGTCGGCGTCCGCAGAGAACGTGTCGGGCAGCAGCGCGAGGCCGGTGACGAGGGCCGCGGCGATGACGGCCACCAGGATGACGATCCGCGTCCGCTTCGACGAGTGGGCATGACCAGGGCTCATGGTGTCAGCGTCGAGTCGGCCCCCGGCGGAGGCCACCGCCGTGGGCCACAAGGGTGACAGGATCAGGCCTCGCGGTAGAGGGCGGTGAGCAGTTCCAGCACGGCCTGGGTGGCGGGGTGCGGGTCGTCCTTCCACCAGGCGAGCCGTACGGCGATGGGCTCGCCGTCGCGCACCGGCCGGTAGACAACTCCGGGCCTCTGGTACTGGTTGGCGGTCGCCTCCGCTGTCATGCCGACGCTGCGGCCGGTGGCGATCACGGTGAGCCAGTCGTCCACGTCGTGGGTGTCCTCGGTGGCCGGGCGGGAGTCGGGCGGCCACAGGTCGGCGGTCGTGGTGCCGGTACGGCGGTCGACTAGGAGGGTGCGCCCCGCGAGGTCGGCCAGCCGGACCGAGCGGCGGCGGGCGAGGGGATCGTCGGAGGCCATGGCGCACAGTCGGCGCTCCAGCCCGACGATGGCCGACTCGAACCGCCGGTCGTCCAACGGCCTGCGTACTACGGCGAGTTCGCAGGCGCCTTCCCCGAGTCCTGCGGTGGCCGAGTTGACGCGGACCAGGTGCAGGTCGGTCTCCGGGTGCGTCCGGCTCCAGCGGCGCTGGAAGGGCAGCGTGTGCCGGCCGAGCGCCGACCAGGCGTAGCCGATGCGCAGATGGACATGGCCCGAGGTGGCGTCGCGGACCAGGTCGTCGACCTCGGCGAGCACCCGCCGGGCGTGTGCGACCACCCGCAGCCCGGTGCCGGTCGGGGTCACCGCCCGCGAGGTGCGCCTCAACAGACGCACGCCCAGGGCGCGTTCGAGCGAGGCGAGGGTGCGGGAGACGGCCGCCTGGGAGACGCCGAGCGTGGCGGCGGCGTCGGTGAAGGTGCCCTCGTCGACGATCGCGACGAGGCAGCGCAGCTGTCGCAGCTCCAGATCCATGACTCCAGCGTATAGATCGTCCCGCTCATGCATTTTGCGCAAGTGCCGATCAGGCGCACGATCGGACCATGCCCGGAGCCTCCTCAGCGACAACTCCCTTGCCCACCGCGTCACATGGCACCCCGCCGCCGTCCCGCGTGGGCCTGGCCGGTGTCGCCACCATGGCCGGCAGCGGGCTGTCCAACCAGCTCGGCGCGGCGATCGGCTCCCTCGCCTTCCCGGTCATCGGGCCCGTCGGGGTCGTCGCGGTGCGGCAGTACGTCGCCGCCGCCGTCCTGTTCGCCGTGGGCAGGCCCCGGTTGCGGGAGTTCGTCTGGCGGCAGTGGTGGCCGGTGCTGCTGCTGGCCGTGGTGTTCGGGACGATGAACCTGTCCCTGTACACGGCGATCGACCGTGTCGGCCTCGGTCTGGCGGTGACGCTGGAGTTCCTGGGCCCGCTGTCCATCGCGCTGGCCGCGACCCGGCGCCGCGTGGACGCCTGCTGTGCACTGATCGCGGTGGCGGGCG
This sequence comes from Streptomyces sp. NBC_00986, assembly GCF_045162565.1. Taxonomy (NCBI): domain Bacteria; kingdom Bacillati; phylum Actinomycetota; class Actinomycetes; order Kitasatosporales; family Streptomycetaceae; genus Streptomyces; species Streptomyces sp. NBC_00986. The sequence continues at coordinate 10,889,244 of NZ_CP108733.1, read as the reverse complement.
TGGTGACTCTGATGCGGCCGCGCCCCTCGGCCGACCATCTGGGCATGGGGCTCGGGCTGCTGGCCGCCACGTGCTGGGCCTCCTACATCCTGCTCAACCGGACTGTCGGACGCCGCATCCCCGGAGCGCAGGGTTCGGCGACGGCGGCCGGGGTGTCCGCGCTGATGTTCCTGCCGGTCGGGATCGTCGTCGCGGTCCGGCATCCGCCGACCCTCACGGCGGCCGCGTGCGCGGTGGCGGCCGGGGTGCTGTCGTCGGCGGTGCCGTATCTGGCCGATCTGTTCACGCTGCGCCGGGTGCCGGCTCCGGCCTTCGGGCTGTTCATGAGCGTCAATCCGGTGCTCGCGGCCGTGGTCGGGTGGATCGGCCTCGGGCAGCGGCTGGGCTGGGCGGAGTGGGCGGGCATCGGTGCCGTCGTGGCCGCGAACGCGCTGAGCATTCTCACGTCACGGGACTGAACGGCCGAGACCCGCCCGCCCTTGTCACTCGGCGAGGACGTCCCGCATGCCGCTGCCCTCCCGCCACTGCCTGAGCAGCGCGTGGAAGTCGATGACATGGACCGTGCCCAGCAGGTCGACCTCCAGGACTGTCCGCGCGGACGCGATCGAGGCGGAGACCCCTGCCGTGTGCGCCACGGCGATCACCCGGCCCTCACCGGCTGCCGTCTGGGCCAGCTTGTCGACGGCCGTACGGTCGGAGATGTCGGTGAGGATGCCGTGTGCCGCGTAGCCCTCGGCGGTCAACGCGGCGACGGTGCGGCCGAGTTGACCGCGTGAGGCGTCGGCGAGGAACAGGGTGCGGCCGCTGCCGAGGCGGCGTGCGATCGCCGTCCCCATGCCTCCGGCACCGGTGACCACGACGACGTCGCGGGGTTCCTCAGACGGTCGTTGCGCCATGGACGGCCTCCTGCCAGCTCGCTCCGGCCACGATGGCCTGTCGCCATACGCGGATCGCCTTGGGCGGCATGCCGACCGCGAGGGCGCCGGTGAGCCGGTCGCCGGTGCGGTAGGCGGCCACGAACCGCCGCTCGCCCCAGTCCCCGTCCACCACGGCGACTTCGTCGTGGCCGCGCAGATAGCCGTAGGCCTGGATCTTCATGTCGTACTGGTCGGACCAGAAGTACGGCACGGGCGAGAACGCCTTGCGCGCCCGCGAGTTGAGGAGGTTGCGGGCGGCGGCCATGCCCTGTTCGGCGGCGTTGGTGCGGTGCTCGATCCGCATCGAGGTGCCGAAGAGCGGGTTGTACCAGCGGGCGACGTCACCGGCCGCGTAGACGTTCTTGGCGGCCTCGCAGTACTCGTCGCACACCACGCCGTCGCCCACGGACAGTCCGCTGTCGGCGAGCCACTCGGTGTTGGGCAGCGAGCCGATCGCGACGAGCACCTCGTCGGCCTCGACCTCCTCGCCGGTCCTGAGCCGTACGCCCTCGTCGGTCACCTCGGTGACGGAGACACCGGTGCGCAGGTTCACGCCGTGGTCCACGTGCGCCTGGGCCAGCACCTGTCCGACCGTCGCGCCGACCGCGTGCGCCAGGGGCACGGGGGCCGGTTCCAGCAGGGTCACTTCGGCGCCCAGCCGCCACGCCACGGCGGCGGCCTCCGCGCCGAGGAAACCGGCGCCGACCACCACCAACTTCCGCCCGGGACCGAGCCGTTCGCGCAGCGTGAGCGCGTCGTCGAGCGTGCGCAGCACATGCGCGCCCTCGCCCGGCAGCCGCCGGGGCCGCACCCCGGTGGCGATGATCAGCCCGTCGTACGACACCTGCGCGCCGTCCGCGAGCCACACCTCCTGCGCGGCGACATCGAGCGCGGTCGCGGCGACCCCGAGGCGCAGGTCGAGGTCGAGCCCGCTCAGGTCGGCCGGGGTGCGCAGGGCGATCCGGTCGGGTTCCCACTCGGCGGCGAGGACCTGCTTGGACAGCGGCGGCCGGTCGTAGGGCAGGTGCGGTTCATCGCCCACCAGGGTCAGCGTGCCGGTGTAGCCCTCGCGGCGGAGTGTCTCGGCCGCCGCGAGTCCGGCGGCCGAGGCTCCGACGACGACGATCCGTGTCACTGCTCCACCAGTCGGATGGCCGCGGCCGGGCAGACCGCCACGGCTTCCCGTACGTCATCGAGGAGTTCGGCCCCGGGCTGCTCCTCCAGGAGGATCGCCACGCCGTCGTCGTCACGCTGGTCGAAGACGTCGGGGGCGGCGACCACGCACTGCCCGGAGGCGACGCATTTCGGTTCGTCGAGTTCGACCTTCATGGCTGGGTCCTTTGCTCTCGGTTGCTCTTGGTTCGTTCGTGAGGGGGTTGGTCACCAGGCGACGGGCAGGCAGGCCACGCCGTAGGTGGTGCCGGTGCGGTCGAAGGCCAACTGCTCGACGGGGGCGGCCAGTCGGAGGGTCGGGATGCGGCGGTAGAGGGTGCCGTAGACGACCTGGAGTTCGAGGCGGGCGAGGTTCTGGCCGAGGCACTGGTGGGGGCCGTAGCCGAAGCCCTGGTGCTGGCGCGCGGAGCGGGTGATGTCGAGGCGGTCGGCCTCGGGGAAGGCCTCGGGGTCCCAGTTCGCGGCGTGCAGGTCGAAGATCATGCCCTCGCCGGCGCGGATGGTGACGCCCCCGATCTCGATGTCCTCCTTGGCGACGCGGCGGACGCCGGTCTGCACGATGGTGAGGTAGCGGAGCAGTTCGTCGACCGCGCCGGCGATGACCTTCGGGTCGTCCGTGTCGCGCACCAGGGCGAGTTGGCCGGGGTTCTGGAGCAGGGCGAGCGTGCCGAGGCTGATCATCGTGGCGGTGGTCTCGTGCCCGGCGATGAGCATGGCGACGCCCATGTGGACGGCCTCGGTGCGGGTCATCTCGCCGTTGTTGACGCGCCCGGCCATCTCGGACAGCACACCCTCGGCCGGGCTCTCCAGCCGCAGCCCGATGAGCTTGTCCAGATAGGCCGCCAGGGCGCCGCTCGCCGCCCGCGCCTCCTCGGGCGACGCGGCGCTGTCGAGCGCGATGCTGCTGTTGCGCTGGAAGAAGTCGTGGTCCTCGTACGGCACGCCGAGCAGCTCGGCGATGACCAGCGAGGGGACGGGCAGCGCGAGCGCGGTGAGCAGGTCGGCCGGGTGGGGGCCGGCCAGCATGTCGTCGATCAGCTCGTCGACGATCTTCTGGACGGGCGCCCGCATGGCCTCGATCCGCTTGACGACGAACGGCGCGTTGACCGTCCGGCGCAGCCGGGTGTGCTCGGGCGCGTCGGTGTTGGTGATCATCCGCGGGGTGTGCGGGGCGATCTCGGCGCGGTGCGCGTTGACGTAGGGGAAGCCGGCTTCCAGGTCGTCGTCGCTGACGCGTGGGTCGGTGAGCAGGGCGCGCTGGTCGGCGTGGCGGGTGATCAGCCAGGGCGTGGTGCCGTTCCAGATGCGGACGCGGCTGATCGGTTTCCCGTCGCGCAGCCCGTGCACGGCGGGCGGCGGGGCGAGGGGGCAGCGCGCGTCCCGCTGCATCGGGTACTCGGGGGCCGCCGCCGTGTCGGGCGCGGTGTCGGTCAGGGTGTCGGCCATGTCTCTCCTCGGTGGTGGGGGGGCTCTGCGTGGGGGCGGAGCGCGCCGGGGTACTGGGATCGAGGCCTCGATGAGCACATGCAAACAGAGCGCGCTGACGCCTTCCGGTCAGCTCCCTGACAACAACCTGACGTGGCCCGGATCACATGTCAGCACTGTTGCCATGAACCGGACAGAGATGTCAGGGAGGGTCAACTCAGGTGAATTGACGGCGAGTTGACCGATGGAGTCGTGACACCACCGACGCGCGAAGGCAACGAGAAAAGGGCGGCGCCACGTCACTGTGACACCGCCCCGCACCCTGCTTCACAGGGTGTCCGTATTTGCTCCGCACATCCCATGCAACTCCCCGGCGGGGCACTCACGCGTTCACGCCTCGCCGGCCGCCCGTCCGAGCCAGTAGCCGAAACCCCGGCGCGTATGGATGAGCGCCGGGCCTTCCTGGTCCACCTTGCGCCTGAGGCGGGAGACGAGCTGCTCCATCGCGTTGTGGCCGCGGAAGTCGCCCCAGACGTACCGGCTGATCTGCTCCTTGGACAGCACCTTGTGCGCGTTGACGAGGAGGTGGCGCAGCAGTCGGTACTCCGCGGGCGTGAGGTCGAGGGTGTGCCGTCCGCGCCTCGCCTGACAGGTGGTGTCGTCCAGGACGAGGTCGGCGTAGTGCAGCGCGCCGTCCCGTCCGCCGCCCCGACCGCGCAGTAACACCTGGATACGGGCGAGCACCTCGGCGATCCGGAAGGGCTTGGTGACGTAGTCCCGCTCTCCCGCGCCCAGTTCGGGCAGCAGCTTGTCGAGGGCGTCCCAGCCGGTGAGCAGGAGGACGGGCGGGCGGTGGGTGACGAGTCGGCGGCCCTGCGCGAGGGCGTCCATCTCGGGCAACTCCGCGTCGATGACGACCAGTTCGAACCGCTGCTCCGCGAGCCGGGAGACCACCTCGGTGCCGTTGCCGGCCGTCCTGATCCGGTAGCCCGCCAACTCCAGTGTCGTGGAGAGGAGTTCGGCGTTGTCCGGCTCGTCCACGGCGACGAGCAGATGCTGCCCGCCACCGCGGGCGAGCGATCGTGTCTCACTGATGCTGTCGTACGTGGACATGAGCATCACCCTACCGTCCTGCTTGCCTGACTCAAGCAATATACATTCGATTGCTTGACTCAAGTAAGTCAGATACGCTTGCCTAACTCAAGGAAGCCCGCCGTAAGGGTGGGCCACCAGGAGTCAGGAGCACAGCTGAGCTCTCGCTCACCAGAGCCGGGGCCGCCTTGAGCGGAAGGCGGCCCCCGCGCCGAACCCGTGGGGACGGGGGTCGGCGCTGTCCCGGACCCGGTCGCCGGCCACTCCCCCAGATCGGCGCCGGGTCCGCGGACAAACCCTCTCGCCCACCTCGGGACGACCGCGGCGGACCCGCGAAGAACCAAGGAGTACGCCATGCACGGCATCGGTCTTGAAGGGCGCAGTGTCGTCGTCACCGGGGCGGGATCCGGGATCGGGCGGGCGGCCGCGCTGCAGTTCGCGCTCGCGGGTGCCCGGGTCGTGGTGGCGGACCTCGACCGGGCGGGCGCCGAGCGGACGGTCGAGGAGATCGAGCACGACGGTGGCTCCGCCGTGCGTGTCGTCGGCGAGCTGAGCGACCAGGCGGTGGTGGACGAGGTCGTCGCCACCGCCGTCGACGGGTTCGGCGGGCTGGACGTGCTGATCAACAACGCCGGGATCATGGACCGGATGTCGGCCCTCGCGGACACCGGCGACGCCGAGTGGGAGCGGGTCGTGCGCGTCAATCTGACGGCGCCCTTCCTGCTCACCCGGGCCGCGCTGCCGCACATGCTGGCCGCCGGGCGCGGCGCGATCGTCTTCACCGCCGCCGAGGCCGGCCTGCGTGGCAGCGCGGCGGGCGCCGCCTGCACCGCCGCCAAGCACGGCATCGTCGGCCTGGTGAAGTCCCTCGCCGTGATGTACCGGGGGCAGGGAATCCGCGCCAACGCGATCGCCCCCGGGGCCACCGCGACCGGCATCACCTACGACGTCGACGCGCGGGCCCACGGCCCCGGGGTGATCGGACCCGGGCTCGTGGTCTCCGACCGGATCGCCTTCCCGGAGGAGCAGGCGGCCGCGCTCGTCTTCCTTGCCTCCGACGCGGCCCGGCACATCAACGGCGCCGTGCTGCCCGTCGACGACGGCTGGAGTGCCGTATGACGGGCGCGCCGGGACTGGTCACAGGGGCCCAACGGCCGCCATGCGGCGGGCAGTTCGTGGAAGCCGTAGACGGGGCCGTCGTGTTTGAACGGGATCTAGTCGAGGCCGGTGCTCCTGCGGCAGTTGGAGACGGCGTGGACACTGAGCTCGGCGAACGGCCGCTCCGCCTTGGTGCGGATCAACTCCCTTGTGCCGCCGACCTGTTCGGGCGAACGTCAGGTCACTCGCCTGCGGGTCCGATACAGGCTGACGCCCGCGCCCAGCGCGACGGCGCCCATGCCCACGGCGGTCAGCACGGCCTGCGTGCCGTCGGCGACGAAGGGCGCGGCCGTGGCGACGAGCAGGTTGAACAGGAACAGGAACCACAGCACGGGTCTCGACGCGAGCAGCGGCGTCATGGGTGGTTTCCTCCGGATCGAGAAGACTTGGATCTTGGCTGACGTGTTGCCTCAACGATTCCGTCGTCCGCGCGACGCCACGAGGGAGCGATCTCCCGGACCCGCGGTGCAGCGGGCTACACCCGTGCCGGGTCGTCGGCCCCCGCATGCCCGGACCGATGCGCCTAACCTGATCTCCATGCGCGCTACCGTGCGGCAGGCCGCCCGAGCCACCCTCCAGCTGGTCCTCTCCGCCGCGATGGCCTTCGGGTCGTACATATTCGTCACCGTGCTCCTGATCACCGCGATCGCCACGGCCGCGGTGGTCGGCGCGTTCATGCTCCCGGAGACGGTGCTGCTGATACGGCGGATCGCGGGGGCCAAGCGGCACCAGGCGGGCAGGTGGACGGGCCGGAAGATCCCCGAGGCGTACCAGCCGCTCACCGGCACCGTGCGCGAGCGGGTGCGCACGGCGGTCCGCGACCCGAGCACGCTGACCGACTTCCGCTGGATGGTCGCCTACTACGCCTACGGCACGCTGCCCGTGCTGATGCTGCCGCTGTGGCCGCTGGGTCTGGTCGTCGACGGGGTGTGGTGCGGGCTGTTGCGTCGCCGGGCCGTCGTCCTGCCGTTGATCAGCCGGCTCGCGGATCTCGACGCGCACTGGTCCACCGTCCTGCTGAAGCCCTCACCGAAGGCCCAACTGGCCGTACGGGTCGAGGAGTTGGTGCAGACCCGGGCGGGCGCGATCGCCGCGCACGGCGCCGAGCTGCGCCGGATCGAACGCGATCTGCACGACGGCACGCAGGCGAGGCTGGTGTCGCTCTCCATGCGGATCGGTCTCGCCAAGCGGGCCTACGACCAGGATCCGGAGGCGGCGCGCAGGATGCTCGACGACGCGCAGACGCTGGCCGAGGAGGCGCTGACGGATCTGCGGCACGTGGTGCGCGCGATCCATCCGCCGATCCTCACCGACCGCGGTCTGGTCGGCGCGGTGCGCGCGCTCGCCGCCAGCAGCGCGCTCACCGTCACCGTGACCGTGGACGGGCTGACCGACGGACACGACGGGCCGCGGGCCCCGGCGGCGGTGGAGGCGGCCGCGTACTTCGTGATCGCCGAGTCGCTGACCAACGCGGCCAAGTACAGCGGCGCCGACCGCGCCGACGTCCGTCTCGCCCGCGCCCGCACCGGACTGCGTGTCCGGGTGCGCGACGAGGGCCGGGGCGGAGCCGACGAGGCGGGGGGTTCGGGGCTGCTGGGCATGCAGCGCCGGGTCGCCGCGCTCGACGGCAGTGTGACTGTGACCAGCCCCGTGGGGGGACCTACCGTGATCGAAGTGGAGCTGCCGTGCGTCTGGTGAGCGTAGTTGAGGCGGAACTGTCGTGAGAGTGGTGCTCGCCGAGGACAACGCCCTGCTCAGAGAGGGCCTGGTCCTGCTGCTGACCTCGGCGGGGCACGAGGTCGTGGCCGTAGCCGGGAGCGGGCCGGAGGTGCTGCCCGCGCTGCTCGAACACCGGCCGGACGTGGCCGTGCTCGACGTGCGGATGCCGCCGGGCTTCCGTGACGAGGGGCTGCGGGCCGCGCTGGAGGCACGGGAGAAGATCCCGGGGCTGCCGGTGCTGGTGCTGTCGCAGTACGTCGAGGAGTCGTACGCCGCCGAGCTGTTGGGCATCGGTGCCAGCGGAATCGGCTACCTGCTCAAGGACCGGATCGGCCGCGTGGACGAGTTCCTCGACGCGCTGGACCGGGTCGCGGCGGGCGGTACGGCGCTCGACCCCGAGGTGGTGACCGAACTGCTGACCCGGCGCCGCAATTCGCCGTTGGACTCGCTGACCCCGCGCGAGCGCGAGGTCCTCAAGCTGATGGCGGAGGGCCACGACAACACGACGATCGCCAAGACCCTGGTCGTCACGGAACGCGCGGTCAGCAAGCACATCGGCAATGTGTTCCTCAAGCTGAGCCTGCCACCGAGCGACAGCGGGCACCGCCGGGTGCTGGCGGTGCTGGCGTATCTGCAGAACGTGTGACGCGCGCCGCCGGTCGTCCCCGGGGATGAGGCAGCCGGCGGCGCGTACCGCGTTCCCCGTAGCGGCGATCTGCGGAGTGAGCAGCCGCGATGGTCGGCAGACGCACGACGACGGGACGGGGGGCCGGCTGGAAGTCTGGACCGGTCCCCGAGCAGCGGATGTGGAGCACTCCGTCCCGTGACCGCCCTCCTACTACTGCTGGGCCCTCCGGCGCTGCCGCCCCTCGCCCCAGGAGCCCCACCGGAGACACCCATGAACGACAGCCTGCAGCGCTACGCGGACGAGCACATCCGCACCGTCGACACCATGTCGGCCGTCCTGCTGTTCGCCATGTTCCTCTTCGGCAGCGAGCTGGGCGCCCCCGGCGGTCCCCGGCCGGACGCGGTGGGGCCCACGATCACGCTCGCCGCCGTCTCGTGCGCGGCCCTGCTCCGGCAGCGGAGTCGTCCTCGTACGGTCGTCGCGGTCACAGCGGTGGGGGCTGCCGGGGCGAGTGCGCTGGGCCACCTGCTCACCCCGCTGCTCCTGGGCCCCCTGATGCTGGCGCTGTACCGGCTGGCCGTGCTCACCGGCCGCGGCACGGCCCGCCGTTGCTTCTTCGCCTCGGTCGCGCTGGTGGTCACCACGGCCACGGTGGTGGACCCGGTGCATCACCCCTGGCCGTTCAGAACCGTCGGCCCGGCCGCCTGGCTGCTGTTGCCGGTCGTCGCCGGGAACGCGGTCCGGCTGCGGGACGCGTACCTGGAGGCGGTGCAGGCGCGGGCCGAGTACGCGGAGCGCAGCCGGGAGGAAGAAGCGCGGCACCGGGTGGCGGAGGAACGGATGCGTATCGCAAGGGAGTTGCACGATGTCGTCGCCCATCATCTGGCGCTGGCCCACGCGCAGGCCGGTACCGCGGCGCACCTCGCGCGCACGCACCCCGACCATGTGCGGAAGATCCTGGTCGAACTCGCCAGTACAACGTCCTCAGCGCTGCGTGAGATGAAGGGCACGGTGGGGCTGCTACGCCAGCGCGACGATCCCGGTACGCCTCTGTCCCCGAGCCCAGGGCTGGCCCAACTCGCGGAACTGAGCCGGGCATTCGCGTCCGCAGGGCTCACGGTGACCGTGACGACAGAGGGCGAGACGCGCCGGCTGTCACCCGGGGTGGACCTGACGGCCTACCGCATCGTGCAGGAGGCCCTCACCAACGTCAGCAAGCACGCCTCGAGTCGGTCGGCGCGGGTGCGATTGCGGTACTCCTACGACCGGTTGACCGTCACGGTGACTGATGACGGGATGGGTACCGGGGGCGGCGACGGGGCGAACGCGGTGACAGCCACCGCACCAGCACCCGCCCACGGCCTCGGACTCAACGGGATACGCAAGCGCGCCCGATCCGCCGACAGCACCCTCCGGGCCGAGCACCCTGCCGAGAGCCGCGACGGAGGCAGCCCGACGCCGGTCACCGCCCGCGGCTTCGGGCTGATCGGCATGCGTGAGCGCGCCCGGTCCGTCGGTGGCGTCCTCCAGGCCGGGCATCGTGTCGCGGGTGGTTTCGAAGTCACCACCGAACTGCCGCTGTACCCCAGCGCCCCGGAATCAGAAGAAAGAACCCCATGACCATCCGCGTGCTGCTCGCCGACGACCAGGCCCTTCTGCGGGCCACCTTCCGCATCCTGATCGACACCTGCGAGGACATGGAGGTGGTCGCCGAGGCGGCCGACGGCGCCGAGGCGATCCTGCTGGCCGGTGAACACCGCCCCGACCTCGTCCTGATGGACATCCGCATGCCCGGCACCGACGGTCTGACCGCCACGACCGTGATCTGCGCCGACCCGGCGCTGTCCGACACCCGCGTCCTCATCCTCACCACCTTCGAGGTCGACGAGTACGTGGCACAGGCACTCCGGGCAGGCGCGAGCGGCTTCCTCGGCAAGGACGTCACCGCCGACGCGCTGCTGTCGGGCATCCGCACGGTCGCGTCCGGCGAGTCACTGCTCTCCCCGCTCGCCACCCGCACCCTGATCGCCCGCTTCCTGGCCACGCCCGCACAGGGCGCCCGACTGGCCACGCCCGGCCGACTCGGCGCCCTCACCGCCCGCGAGCGCGAGATCATGGCCATGGCCGCCGAAGGCCGCTCCAACGACGAGATCGCCGAGAAGCTGTACGTCAGCCCGCTGACCGTACGCACGCATGTGCACCGCGCCATGGCCAAGCTCGACGCCCGCGACCGCGCCCAACTCGTCGTGATGGCCTACCAGTCGGGGCTGGTGCAGGCGCCGCCCTCACCCATGCCCGAGTTCTGAGTCGACGGCCGCCAAGGGGATCGGGGCCGTTCAGGCGAACCCGTACCGAAAAGCGCATGGCACCGCCCGACCCCGTCGACACCTGTGCGGTGACCCTGCCACCGCCCCTCCCCCACATCCCACCCATGCTCGCCACCCCCGGCCCCCTCCCGCCCACCGCCCAGGACTCCCAGTGGGCCTACGAGACCAAACAGGACGGCCAGCGCGTACTCGTCTACCTCGCCGGCGACGGCAGCGTCCTCCTCCGCGCCCGCTCCGGCGAGGACATCACCGCCGCGTACCCCGAACTACTCCCCCTCGCCCGGGAGTTGGGCACCACCCCGGCGATCCTCGACGGCGAGGTGCTCGCCCTGGACGAACAGGGCCGCGCCGACTTCCAGTTGCTGCAGGGCCGGATGGGCCTGGCCGGGTCGCCGGCGCAGGCGGCACGCCGAGCCGCCGAAACGCCCGTCCACCTCGTGCTGTTCGACATCCCCCACCTCGGACAGCCACTCCTCACCCTCCCCTACGCCCACCGACGCACCACCCTCGAACAGCTCGACCTCAACGGCCCGTACTGGTCAACTCCCGCCGCCCTCACCGGACATGGCGCCGAAGCGCTTCAAGCAACCCGCGAGCACGGACTGGAAGGCCTCGTCTGCAAGCGGCTGGACTCGGTGTACGAACCCGGGGTCCGTTCCCGCGCCTGGATCAAGCTCCGCAACCTGCGCAGCGAGGACGTGCTCGTCGGCGGCTGGGTGCCCGGCAAGGGGCGCCTGACGGGCCTGCCCGGCGCGGTACTGGTGGGGCAGCGCGCGGCCGGCCGGCTGCGGTACGTCGGCAATGTCGGCACCGGCTGGAACGAGAGCGAACGCGCCGAACTCGCCGTACTCCTGGAGGCGGCCGGGACCGACACGTCCCCCTTCGACCCCGTACCGCCGGTGGCCGGCGCGCGCTGGGTGGTGCCCCGGCTCGTCGGCGAGGTCCGCTACAGCACCCGCACCCGGGCCGGGATGCTCCGCCAGCCCTCCTGGCTGAGGCTCCGCCCGGATCTCGCACCGGAGGAGTCGGCGGCGGATCTGCCCGAGCGTTAAGGAAGTTGCGTAGATCAATTATTGGGCCGCCCGTTACCGAAGTGACATCCCACCCCCTTGGCGCGTACATGGAAAGTCGGCACCATGAAAGCCCTTTCCCCCCATAGCCGTTGGGCTGCATCCAAGAGGAGGACGCAGTGTCGTCCCAGAAGTCCCGCACCCGCCGCGGAAGGTGGCTCGTCGGCCTCGGCGGTGCCGCCGCGCTCGTCATCGCTTTCCCCTCCGCAGCCTTCGCCGCCCCGCCCACCGCGCTGCCCGCGAACGCCGAAGCCGCCGAGCAGACGTATCTGCCCGCCTTCGACTACGACACGGACGGCTGCTACCCGACGCCCGCGATCGGCCCGGACGGGACGATCAACGGCGGCCTGAACCCGACGGGTTCGCTCAGCGGCGAGTGCCACGACGCCTCGGACCTCGACAACACCAACAGCTACTCGCGCTACAAGTGCAACAACGGCTGGTGCGCCTACATGTACGGCCTGTACTTCGAGAAGGACCAGGCCGTCGCCAACTCCAGCATCGGCGGGCACCGCAACGACTGGGAACACGTCGTGGTGTGGGTGCAGAACGGCACGATCCAGTACGTGTCGACGTCCAACCACGGTTCGTTCACCGTGCACGCGGCCTCCGACGTCCGCTTCGACGGCACGCACGCCAAGATCGTCTACCACAAGGACGGCATCGGCACGCACGACTTCCGGTTGGGGAACGCGAACGACGAGCCGCCGGAGAACGACAAGCACACCTGGCAGTACCCGCCGCTCGTCGGCTGGAACGGCTACCCGGCGGGCCTGCGCGACAAGTTGAGCGCCTACGACTTCGGCAGCGCCAACTTCGGGCTCAAGGACGCGAACTTCGCGGCCCACCTCACGTCGGCCGAGCCGTCCGGAATCACGTTCGACCCCAACGCCTGACCGAACCGTCCAGGGGGCACCATCGTTCTCAGGGCTCCCGGAGTCATCTCGACCCCGGGAGCCCGAGAGGACGGAACGTGGCAGCTGAACGCGGGATCTCGCGGCGGGCTCTCCTGATCGCGCTGGGCATCGCCGGGGCGACGGCGGTCCCGGCGGGTGCGCAGGGCCCGGCTCCCGGGAACGGATACACCATGCCCACCCTCGCCTTCGACGACCAGGCCGTCCACCGTCGCCTCGGCACCGTCTACGCCTCCGCGCTCAGATCCGTGTCCGGCGCCAACACCATCGGCGCCGACCGCTCGGTGTACGACAAGGCGGGCCTGCTGTCCTACCCGCCCGGCACCGTCGTCCGGGCGGGCGGCGGCTATCCCGCGCCGCAGCGCTGGACCCGGGACGCGGCCGTCAACGCGTGGAGCGGGGTGAGCCTGCTGGCGCCGGACGTCGGCCGCAACACCCTGTGGTCCGTGGTCGACCGCGCCCGGGACGGGTTCGTCGTCCAACAGGACAACCAGTGGTGGGACCAGATCGTGTGGGTCCTGGCCGCGCACCACCACTACCTGGTCACCGGCGACCGGGACTTCCTCACCCGGGCCTACGACACGTCCACGCACACCCTCGCGGCCCGCCGCGCCCAGCACTACAACCCGTCGTTCGGCCTCTTCGAAGGCCCCGGCTTCATGAACGACGGCATCTCCGGCTACCCCAGCCCGCCCGCCTCGACGTCCGTGCACTCGTCCTTCGTCCTCGACCACCCCCACGCCGACAAGCTGATGTGCCTGTCGACCAACTCCCTCTACCACGGCGCCCAACTCGCCCTCGCCGCCATGTCCGAGGCCCTCGGCCACCCCGTACAGGCCGCCTCGTTCCGCTCCGACGCGGAGCACCTGCGCACGGCGATCGACAAGCACCTGTGGCGCGCGGACGCCGGCACCTACGCCTATCTCGTGCACGGCGAGGGCGCCCGTGCCGGGCACGTCGACACCTCGCAGGAGGGCGCGGGCCTGGCCCTCGCGATCCTCCTGGGCGTCGCCGACCAGGAACGCGCCGTGCAGCTCCTCGACTCCACACACTGGCAGCCGTACGGCATCGTCAACGTCTGGCCGCACTTCCCGCGCTTCGACGACCGGCATCCGGGACGACACAACGTGATGGTCTGGCCGATGGTCCACGGGCTGTACGGCCAGGCCGCCGCCGACGCGGGTCGCCCCGAGCCGTTCGCCCTCGCCGTCGACACCCTCGCCGATCTGATCACGGCGAGCGGCGGCTTCTACGAGCTGTACAACTCCGTGTCCGGCGCGGTGGACGGCGGCTGGCAGGGCGGCGCGAGCGGGCACGCCGACCACTTCGTGTCCCAGCCCGACCAGACCTGGTCGGCGACGGCGTATCTCCGTCTGATCCACGACGGCCTGTTCGGCCTGACCTTCACGGACGACTCGCTACGGCTGAGCCCGTGCCTGCCGTCGAACTGGGGGGCGGTGAGTCTGCGTGGGCTGCCGTATCGGGGGATGACGCTGGACGTGACGTTGAGCGGGGGTGGGAGTCGGGTGCGGTCCTGCACGGTCGACGGGGTGTCGGGGGAACCGGTCGTGGCCGCCGGTGGGCGGGGACGTCGCGTGATCTCTATCGTGCTGGCCGACTGAGCGCTCCGGTGGTTGGGGGGATGTGCGGCTCCACCGCGGGGCCTCGACGGGTCGTCGTTCGGCTGCCGCGCCGTTGGGGCTGGTCGCGCAGTTCCCCGTGCCCCTACGGAGCGCCGCCCAGGCCGTGCCCGAATCGCTTGGGTCCTCGGGACTAGGACCGGAGGTGGGTGCCACTTCCGCCTCCGGTCTGTTCTGCGGACGCGGCCGCGCACCTAGCGTGCTGGGCATGGATACGACCGGAACGTTGGACGAAGCATTCGGACGGCTGCACTCCACCGGGCCCGAGCGCGAGGGGTGGCTCAGTAACCACGCCCCGATGGTCGCCGAGGCGCTTGCCGCGCGCGGGCAGGCGGGGGCCGTCCATCGCTGGCTCGATCTCTATCGGGACAAGTTGGAGGACTTCCCCGATCCGGTGGCTGCTGTCACAGACGCCAACTGGGCTGCCGCGCTGGGGGATTCACGCCGGGCCGCCGACTGGATCGGCTACTTCTCCCGCGCCCTCGCCGAGCGGCCCTGGCAGGACGTGCTGGCCGTGTGGTGGCCGCGGCTGCTGCCCGGGATCGCCGCGGGCGCCACCCATCCGGTCATCCGCGTCGGGCATGCCGTACGGGCCCTCGGTGTCGAGGAGAACGAACCCCGGCTTACCGAACTCGCTCACGGGCTGGGCTATTGGGCGGCCCGGCATCAACCCGTGTCGGGGATCGCGGAGTTGGCCGCCGGTCCCACCGCCGCCGGTGCCCTTGATGACGTGCCGCCGATCGCGGGAGGGGTGGTCGGGTTCCGGGCGCGGCTGGACGCCGTACGTCAACTGCCCGTCTGGGCGGGCGAGGTGAGCGATCCGGACGTGGCGCGGGAGCGGCTCGTCGAGTTGGTGCGTGCGGCCGTGCATCGTTACGCCACCCACGGGCACGGGGAGCCGACCATGCTGGTGCACGCGGCGACGGCGCCCAACGCCGTGCTGCGCGCCCTGGACGCGCTCCCCCGCGAGCTGTGGGCGCCGAGTCTGCACGCGGCGTGGACGGCGTCGGCTGCCGTCACCGCGATGTACGCCCCGAGGGAGGCGATCGACTACGTTCCGGCCTCGCGGGTTACGGCCGCAGAGGTGATGGAGCGGGCCCTGGCGCATGGGGACGAGCACGTGATCAAGTTGACGGACACGGCCCTGGATGTCGGGGACGAGCGGGCTCTCGCCGCCGCTCTGCGGGCCGTGGAGATCAGTGAGCCCCTTGTGCGGGGGCGGGCCTGAACCTGTTGCCAGGTGTACCCATCGGTCAACACGGGCATGCCGGACGGTCTATCGTGTCCGCATGTCCGTGCCCGAACTGATCCGTATCGTCTCCCGCGACTCGCCCATGGCGCTGGCCCAAGTGGAGCGTGTGAGCGCCGAGTTGGCCGTCCTTCATCCGCAGGTGCGCACCCAGGTCGTGCCGGTCAAGACGACCGGTGACAAGTGGATGGGCGATCTGTCCCTGGTCGAGGGCAAGGGGGCGTTCACCAAGGAGGTGGACGCCGCGCTGCTCGCCGGTGTGGCGGATCTCGCGGTGCACTGTGTGAAGGACGTGCCCGCCGACCGTCCACTGCCGGCCGGTACGACGTTCGCCGCGTTCCTGAAGCGGGACGACATCCGTGACGCCCTGGTCCACCCGGGCGGGCTGACCCTCGACGAGCTGCCGGCCGGGACGCGGATTGGCACCTCGTCGGTCCGCCGGGTCGCCCAACTCGCGGCCACGCATCCAGAGTTGGAGTGCGTGCCGTTCCGCGGCAACGTCAACCGGCGGCTGGCGAAGCTCGCGGCGGGTGAGGCCGACGCGCTGCTCGTCGCGATGTCCGGCCTGGAGCGGATCGACCGGCGTGACGTGATCAGCGAGGTGCTGTCGCCCGAGGTGATGATGCCGCCGATCGGCGCGGGCATCCTCGCCCTGCAGTGCCGTGAGGGCGACACCGACGTCATCGACACGGTGAGCGGGCTCGGTCACCCGGAGACGCATCGCGAGGCGACCGCGGAGCGCATGTTCCTGCACGTCCTCCAGGGGCACTGCAACAGCCCGATCTCCGGGTACGCGCAGGTGGACCGGAGCGGTGAACTGTCGCTGCGCGCCTGTGTGTTCACCCCGGACGGCAAGACCCGGCTGAACGCCCACGAGTGGGCGGGCCGCCTCGACCCGGCGACGCTCGGCACCTCGGTGGCCGTGGCGCTGCTGCGGCAGGGTGCCCGGGAGATCATCGACGGCATCCCGCACTGAGGCGGGAGACTCCAAGGGCGCCCGGGCTCCGCGTGGTCCCGGAGTTTCAGGGCGTGCCGGGTTCCGCCTGGTCCCGGAGGAAGTTGCTCACCTGGTGCGCCAGGCCGTCCCGCCCCGCACCACCGGCGGCGACGGCCGCCTCGCACAGACCGATGCCGCCCGCCCACAGCCGCCGTTCGGTCCACTCCTCCTCCACCCGCAGCTGGACCTGTACGTCCACCTGCTTCAAGGAGGCCTCGGGACCGGCCGCGTACACGACGGCGGTGGCACGGCGCAGCGGATGGACGTCGAAGCCCTCGATGAACTGCGAGCTGCGCCAGTCGATGAAGGCGCTCTCGCCGTCGGGGCCGACCCTGACGTCGATCTGACCGTCCTCCAGGTGGATGCCGTAGTGCCGCGCGCCGCGGTTCTCGACGGTGACACGGAGCGTGAAGTAGGTCAGCCCTTCGGCGGCATCGTCGCGTCCGCGTGGCGGCTCGGCGGCGGCCAGGCTGTGGACGCGGACACGCAGACCGGCATGTTCGTCGTACTCCTGCCAGTCCCCGACCACGTTCGGCTCGTACACAGTGCACCCTCTCGACCTCAGAGAGCTGCTTCCTATCTGTGTGCTCAGCGCACTGTCAAATGAGCAGAATGCGCTGTGGCCAGCGTTTTCGACCGCTTGATCACTGATCAAGCCGTGCGCAGCAGGAATCCGCTTTCCGGCCATCGAATCCCGGTCGGGAGCGTGCCGCACATCACGTCCGCCACAAGATCAGCGGGCGAGCCGTCCGAGCAGGGAGGAAGCGGCGGCGATGCCCAGCGCGGCGGCCACCAACAACACGGCGAAGTCGGTGCCCACATGGGACGGGGTGCCGAGCAGGAGCCCCCGTAGCGCGTCCACTTCGTAGCTCAACGGGTTCACCTTGCTCACCGCCTGCAGCCAGCCCGGCATGATCGCCACCGGGTAGAGGGCGTTGGACCCGAAGAACAGCGGCATGGTGATCGCCTGTCCGAAACCCATCAGCCGGTCCCTGCTGAGCACGATGCCGGCGATGGTCATCGACAGACAGGAGAAGAAGGCCGAGCCGAGGATCACGATCGCCCCGACGCCGATCAGCTTCAGCGGGTTCCAGGTCAGTGCGACTCCGAGGATCGCCGCGATGACGACCACGACGACGGCCTGGATCAGCGACTTCACCCCGGCCGCGAAGGCCTTGCCGGTGATGAGTGCCGAGCGGGGGGTGGGGGTGACGAGGAGCTTGTTGAGGATGCCCGCGTCACGCTCCCAGATGATCTGGATGCCGTAGAAGATGGCGATGAACATCGCGGACTGGGCGATGATGCCCGGGGCCAGGTAGTCGATGTACGGGATGCCGCCGGTGGGGATCGCCTTGATGCGGGTGAAGGTCTGGCCGAAGATCAGCAGCCACAGGGCGGGTTGGACGGCGCGGGTGTACAACTCGGTGCGGTCATGGCGGAGTTTCTGGAGTTCGACCGCGCACATGGCGATCACGCGGGCGGGCAACAGCCGCCATCCGGCCCGGGGTTGGGGCGGGGTCAGGAGAAGGTTCAGGTCGTTCTCAAGGGCTGGGTCAGCCGACGCGGTTCGCGGTGCGGCGGGTGCTTCGGACATCGCGGAAACCTCCTGACTGGTCTTCGAGACCGCTGCCGGCTATGTCCCGGAAGACGTCCTCGAGGGTGGGCAGCGGATCGGTGGCGGGCGCTCCGTCGGCGCGGCGGCGTTCGCCGAGGCCCTCACGGAGCTGCTCGGGGGTGCCCAGGGCGCGGATGCGGCCGCGGTGCATGAGGCCGACACGGTCGCAGTACTGGTCGGCCTCGTCCATGTAGTGCGTGGTGACCAGGACGGTCATGCCGGTCGCCTCGCGCACGGCGTTGATGTGCTCCCACACGCTCGTGCGGGCGATCGGGTCGAGGCCGATCGTGGGCTCGTCCAGGATGAGCAGGCGGGGCGCGCTGACCAGGGCCTGCGCGAGTTCGAGGCGGCGGACCATGCCCCCGGAGTAGGTGTTGGCGAGCCGGTCGGCGGCGTCGGTCAGGTCGACCGCCCGCAGCGCCTGGGCGACGCGTGCGGCGCGTTCCTTGCGCGGCACGTCGAAGACGCGGGCGAAGAGAGCGACGTTCTCGCGTCCGGTGAGCCCGCTGTCGGCGGACAGCTGCTGCGGGACGTAGCCGAGCATGCGGCGCACCGACATCTGTTCCTTGGCCGTGTCGTGGCCGAAGACGTGGACCATGCCCGCCGGGACCGGCAGGAGGGTGGTGATACAGCGGATCGCCGTGGTCTTCCCGGCGCCGTTGGGGCCGAGCAGTCCGAAGACCTCGCCCTCCCCCACGGACAGGTCGAGCCCGTCGACCGCGGTCGTCTCGCCGAAGGAATAGGCGAGCCGGGTACAGCTGACGGCCGCGGGCCGCCCGGTGGCGATGTCAGTGGCGGTGTCGGTGGCAGCGTCGATGGACGGCGTCATGACTCCTCGGCCTCCTCGTGCAGATTGACGGCCAGTTGGCGCAGGGCCGGGATCGCCGCGCGCAGCGCGTCCCGGTCCGCCTGGTCGAGACGGTCCACCTGGCCACGGACGAGAGCCGCGCGCCGTTCGTGCCAGTCGCTGAGGCGGGTCTTGGCCGTCTCGGTGAGCTGGAGGCGGGCGGCGCGCCGGTCGGCGGGGTCCGTCTCGCGGATCAGGAAGCCGTCCCGGGCCAGCTGGTTGACGAGCGTCGACACCGAGTTGCTCGCCAGGAACAGCTCCTTGGCCGCGTCCGAGATGCCGATGCCGGGCCGGACCTCGACCAGCCGCAGCAGCTCCACCTCGGCGCCACGCAGCCGCGGCAGGGTCATCTCGCTGCGCAGTCGCCTGCGGATCAGCCGCTGGACACCGACGAGCGCGTCGGCCAGCTCTTCCGGGAAGTTCTCCGTCTCCACACTCTGGAGATTACCTCTTTAGCAGAGGTAACTAACCCAAAAGGATGGTCAAGACACCGGCTCGGGAGGCAGCGGGGCCGCTTCCGGTTGGACACTGGTGGAGACCGGTGGCCGCCGGTCCACGAGATCGGAACGCGACTGCCATGAACCACGACAGGAAAACGTCCCCCGGAGAACCGGACGCCGTCTCCACCCGTTCGGTGTTCGGCGCCCCCTGCTGGGTGAGTCTCACGAG
This sequence comes from Streptomyces sp. NBC_00986, assembly GCF_045162565.1. NCBI lineage: Bacteria > Bacillati > Actinomycetota > Actinomycetes > Kitasatosporales > Streptomycetaceae > Streptomyces > Streptomyces sp. NBC_00986. Next base: position 10,869,804 of record NZ_CP108733.1, on the reverse strand, counting down.
CCGCGACGTGGAGTCGACCGAGGACTTCTACGAGGCCGTCTTCGGCTGGAAGTGGCGCTCGGCCAGTCTCGGCGACCGCTTCCGGATCGCCACGGCGAACGACATCCCGGTGGCCGGTCTGGCCGCGGTCGCCTCCATGTGGCAGGTCGCGGTGGCGTGGACGCCGTACTTCGCCGTGCCCGACGCGGATGTGGCCGCGGCCCGGGTCCGGGAGCGCGGCGGCACGGTCGCCGTGGGGCCGCTCTCCTTCCCGCCCGGCCGGGCGGCCCTGCTCGGCGACCGGGACGGCGCGACCTTCGGCATCTGGGAGGGCGACCTCATCCGCGGCTGGGAGACATGGCGCCGCTCGGCCCCCGCCTTCGTCCGGCTGCGCACCCGCGACGCCTTCGACGCGGCGATCTTCTACGGTGAGGTCCTCGACTGGGCCTCGGCGGACCCGCAGAGCTGTGACGTGCAGTACGAGGGCGGCGAGGTCGTCCTGCGCAGCGGCGGGAACGTCGTGGCCCGCATCGAGTCGGGCGCCCTGGAGGCGGCTCCCGACCCGACGGTCCGCCCCAACTGGCAGGTCCACTTCTCGGTCTCGGACATCAGGTCCTGCGCCCGGGTCACGGAGGCGCACGGCGGCAGCGTCCTGCGCGAGAACGCCACCGAGGCCGTCCTGCGCGACCCCGACGGCGCCCGCTTCACGGTCACCTCCCGCGACGCCCCCTGACCCTGCCCTCCTCCCGGGCGGGCCGCGACAACAGCACGAGACTGCGCGCCTCTACGGCCATCTCGGTGCCGGCCTTGTGTTCCGTCTCGTCCGGGCCGCCCTGCGGCTCGGCGGTGTCGATCAGGGTCGTCCAGCGTTCGCCGTAGGCGATGTCGGGCAGGCGAAAGCCGACGGGCTCCCAGTAGCTGTTCAGCAGGAGCAGGAACGAGTCGTCGACTACGGGTCCGCCGTGCGGATCGCGTTCGGCGATGGCGTCGCCGTTGAGGAACACGCCCACGCAGTGCGCGTCGGAGCGCTGCCAGTCCAGGTCGGCCATCTCGCGGGCGTCGGGCAGCAGCCACACCAGGTCGGGCAGCGGCTGACCCGCGTGCACGGCGGTCTCGCCCCGGAAGAACCGGCGCCGGCGCAACACCGGATGCGCGGCGCGCAGCCCGATGACATACCGCGTGAAGTCGGCGAGTTCACGCTGTTCGTCGCTCAACTCCCAGTCGACCCACGAGACTTCGTTGTCCTGGCAGTAGGCGTTGTTGTTGCCGCGCTGGGTACGCCCCAGCTCGTCGCCGTGGCCGAGCATCGGGATGCCCTGCGAAAGGAGCAGCGTGGCAAGGAAGTTGCGCTGCTGACGCCCGCGCAGCTCCAGCACGGCGGGATCGTCGGTCTCCCCCTCGGCCCCGCAGTTCCAGGACCGGTTGGTGCTCTCACCGTCCCGATTCCCCTCCCCATTGGCCTCGTTGCGCTTGTCGTTGTACGAGACGAGGTCGCGCAGCGTGAACCCGTCGTGCGCGGTGACGAAGTTGACGCTGGCGCGCGGTCGCCTACGGCTGTGCTGGTACAGGTCGGAGGACCCGGTGAGCCGGGACGCGAACTCGCCGAGCGTGTGCTCGCCGCCCCGCCAGAAGTCCCGTACGGCGTCCCGGTACTTGCCGTTCCACTCCGACCACAGCGGCGGGAAGTTGCCCACCTGGTAGCCGCCCTCCCCCACGTCCCACGGTTCGGCGATGAGCTTGACGCGGCTGATCACCGGGTCCTGCTGGATCAGGTCGAAGAACGCCGACAGTCGGTCGACCTCGTGGAACTGCCGGGCCAGGGTGGCCGCGAGGTCGAAGCGGAAGCCGTCGACGTGCATCTCGGTGACCCAGTAGCGCAGCGAGTCCATGATCAGCTGAAGGACGTAAGGGTGCCGCATCAGCAGGCTGTTCCCGGTGCCCGTCGTGTCGTAGTAGTGGCCCCAATCGCCGTCCACCAGACGGTAGTAGGAGGCGTTGTCGATGCCGCGGAAGGAGAGGGTGGGGCCCTTCTCGTTGCCCTCGGCGGTGTGGTTGTAGACGACGTCGAGGATGACTTCGAGCCCGGCGGCGTGCAGCGCCTTCACCATCGACTTGAACTCGGTGACCTGGCGCCCGCGTTCGCGGTGCGCGGCGTAGGCGTTGTGGGGCGCGAAGAAGCCGATGGTGTTGTAGCCCCAGTAGTTGGAGAGGCCGCGGTCCTGGAGCACACCGTCCTGCACGAACTGGTGCACCGGCATCAACTCGACGGCCGTCACACCGAGTTGGACGAGATGCTCGACGACGGCCGGGTGCGCGAGTCCCGCGTACGTCCCGCGGAGTTCCTCGGGGACCTCCGGGTGGGTGCGGGTCAGCCCCTTCACATGGGCTTCGTAGATCACGGTGTCGGCGTACGAGCGCCGGGGCGGGCGGTCGTCGCCCCAGTCGAAGGCCGGGTCGGTGACCACGCCGAGCATGCCGTGCCCGGCGCTGTCGCCGGGGGCGGGTCCGGCCGAACGCTCGTACAGCGAGGGGTCGTTGTCGATCTGGCCGTCCACCGCCCGGGCGTACGGATCGAGGAGCAGCTTCGCCGGATTGCAGCGGTGTCCGAGGGCCGGAGCCCATGGACCGTGCACCCGGTAGCCGTAGCGCTGCCCCGGCCCGATGCCCGGCAGATAGCAGTGCCACACGAAGCCGTCGGCCTCGGTGAGCCGGATGTCGCGGTGCCGGCCGTCGTCGCCGACGAGGACGAGGTCGACGCGTTCGGCGACCTCGCTGAACAGGGCGAAGTTGGTGCCCGTCCCGTCGTACGCGGCCCCCAGGGGAAAGGGGTGCCCGTTCCAGACGGGCACCCCTTTCCGGGACGGGCGCGCGGTCACTTGGCGTCCTCCAGGACGCCGTGCGCCGGACGGACCGGCAGGGCGGCCGGCACCTCGCGGGGAAGTCGAAGCGTCTCCCGCAGCCGCGGCGCGGGCGTCCTCGGGACGCGCGGGACGCGTTCGCCGCTGCGGGCGCGCTGCGAGAACCAGATGACCTTGCTTCCGGTGTCGGTGGCGCAGCAGCCCCAGCCGTCGCTCATCGCGGCGATCCGGGCGAGGCAGGCGCGCAGCTCCAGGTCCGGGCGCAGATCGCGGTCGTTGTCGCCGATGGCGGTGATCAGGTGCTGGCCGTTCCACCACAGCTCTATGGACGTCTGCTTGTCCGTGGCGTGCTCGTCGATGGCCCGCAGCAGCAGCTCGGCGCCGCGACAGACGGGCTCCACGAGGATCTCCAGGTCCCACAGCCGGAGGTGCGCGGCCAGAATCCGCCTGACCTGCCCGACCCGTTCCTGACTGACGTCCACATCGAGGTGGTAGTAGCACGGCACTGCGGTCTTCATCTTCGTTGGCTCCTCACCGGCGGAACTCTCGCTCCGCCTCTGCCCCCTGCGGGGCCCGGCCCCGAACACGAAGCGTGAGCACTGATCGCTTCTGAGTCAGCTCCACTGTGCGAGCGCTAGGCCATTCGTGCAACACGAGCGACGGGTGAGGTAGTTGAAGAACCAACAAGACGCTGGGTCATCACCTGTGCACCATGAGTGAAAGCCTCGACTGCCGTGACGGAGCCATGCCGCTCCGGGTACGGCCGCCACCCGACGGTCGGGAACCGCGGTCCGCCGAGGCGAAAGGTGAACGGCGCCATGCTGCTACCCGCCAAAGCCGAAGTCGCCCGCCAACTCCGGCGCTATCGGGCGTGGGAACGCGTGATGCTCGCATCGCCGGGCGACCGGACGGTACGGGCCACCTTCGAGGACTCGGGCTACACCTTGTGCGTGCTGATGGGTGAACGCTGCGCGCGCGAGGCCGCCGAAGCCGCCGAGCGCTTTCTGCGCGGCAGCCAGGGCACGTACCAGCAGGAGCAGAACGCCCGCCCCCGTACGGCGGCCGTCGTGCACCGCGGGCCGCCCGTCGCGGTCGATGAACGTTCCCCTGCGGGAAGGTAGTCCCCCTTCCGGCGCAGCCAGCATCCACGGCCGGGCGAACAGCCCGGCCTCCGGCACGACGGAGGTGAGACCCATGAACGCGACCCCGGCAGGCATCGGCCGCATTCCGGTACGTGACGTACGCCCGTCCGTGGACAGCGGCGCGCGCCCGGCGAAGGCGGTGGTCGGCGAGACGTTCCAGGTCACCGCCACCGTCTTCCGTGAGGGCCACGACACGATCGGCGCCAACGTCGTGCTCCACGACCCGGACGGCCGCCCCGGCCCCTGGACCCCGATGCGCGAACTCGCCCCCGGCAGCGACCGCTGGGGCGCCGAGGTCACTCCGGACGCGGCGGGCCGTTGGTCCTACGTCGTGGAGGCCTGGGGCGACCCCATCGCGACCTGGCGCCGGGCCGCCCGCATCAAGATCCCGGCCGGCATCGACATCGGCCTGATGCTGGAGGAGGGCGCGGAGCTGTACACCCGAGCCGCCACCGGGGCCCCCGAGGAACCGGCCCGCGCCACGATGCTGGCCGCCGCGGAGACACTGCGCGACGACACACTGCCGGTGGGGACGCGGTTCGTGGCCGCGTTGACGCCGGGCGTGGACCAAGTGCTGGAGCGGTATCCCTTGCGGGAGTTGGTGACGGTCTCCGGGCCCAGGTCTCTGGTGGTCGAGCGGGAACGGGCCCTCTACGGCGCCTGGTACGAGTTCTTCCCGCGCTCCGAAGGCACCCCGGCCCAGCCCCACGGCACGTTCCGCACAGCGGCGAAACGCCTGGACGGCATCGCCGCGATGGGCTTCGACGTCGTGTACCTGCCGCCGATCCATCCGATCGGGACGACCTTCCGCAAGGGCCCGAACAACACCCTGTCCGCGGGGCGCGAAGACGTCGGCGTCCCCTGGGCCATCGGCTCCCCCGAGGGCGGTCACGACGCGATCCACCCGCAGCTGGGCACGCTGGAGGACTTCGACGCGTTCGTCGCCCGGGCCGCAGAGCTGGGGATGGAGATCGCGCTCGACTTCGCGCTCCAGTGCTCCCCGGACCACCCGTGGGTGGAGAAGCACCCGGAGTGGTTCCACCACCGCCCCGACGGGACGATCGCCTACGCGGAGAACCCGCCGAAGAAGTACCAGGACATCTACCCGATCGCCTTCGACCGGGACATGGACGGGCTCATCGCGGAGACCGTGCGGGTGCTGCGGCACTGGATGGACCACGGCGTGCGGATCTTCCGCGTCGACAACCCGCACACCAAGCCCGTCGTGTTCTGGGAGCGGGTGATCGCGGACATCAACGGCACCGACCCCGACATCATCTTCCTGGCCGAGGCGTTCACCCGTCCCGCGATGATGCACACCCTCGCGCAGATCGGGTTCCAGCAGTCGTACACCTACTTCACCTGGCGCAACACCAAGCAGGAACTCACCGAATACCTCAGCGAGTTGTCCGGTGAGGCGGCTGCCTACATGCGGCCGAACCTGTTCGTGAACACCCCGGACATCCTGCACGAGTTCCTCCAGGACGGCGGCCGGCCGGCCTTCGAACTGCGCGCGGTACTGGCCGCCACCCTCGCCCCGACATGGGGTGTCTACAGTGGCTACGAACTCTGCGAGAACGCCCCTCTCCGGCCGGGCAGCGAGGAGTACCTCGACTCGGAGAAGTACCGACTCCGCCCGCGTGACTGGGAGTCCGCCGAGCGGGAAGGACGTAGCATCGCGCCATTGCTGGGCGAGCTCAACGACATCCGGCGCCGTCACCCCTCGCTGCACCAGCTCAGGAATCTCCGCTTCCACCGGACGGACAACGACGCGCTGATCGCGTACAGCAAGACCACGGATGTGGACACGGTTCTGATGGTCGTCAACCTGGATCCGCGCCACACCCAGGAGGCCACGGTCTCGTTGGACATGCCGCAACTCGGCCTGGAACCAAACGAATCCATGTCGGTGTACGACGAACTGACGGGTGAGTCCTATCAGTGGGGCAGGACCAACTATGTGCGTCTCGAACCCGGCCGGGCTCCCGCGCACGTGTTCCACGTCCGGCGGTCCACACAGAGCGGAGGGTCAAGAGCTTCATGACTGTCAACGAACCGGTCCACGACACCTTCGAGGACACTCCCGCCAAGGACCGGGACCCCGAGTGGTTCAAACGCGCCGTCTTCTACGAGGTCCTGGTCCGCTCCTTCCAGGACAGCAACGGCGACGGCGTCGGTGACCTCAAGGGCATCACCGCCAAACTCGACTACCTCCAGTGGCTCGGCGTCGACTGCCTCTGGCTGCCACCCTTCTTCAAATCCCCACTCCGCGACGGCGGTTACGACGTCTCCGACTACACCGCCGTACTCCCCGAATTCGGCGACCTCGCCGACTTCGTCGAGTTCGTCGACTCCGCCCACCAACGCGGCATGCGCGTCATCATCGACTTCGTCATGAACCACACCAGCGACCAGCACCCGTGGTTCCAGGAGTCCCGAAAAGACCCCGACGGGCCGTACGGCGACTACTACATGTGGGCCGACGACGACAAGCAGTACCCCGACGCCCGCATCATCTTCGTCGACACCGAAGCCTCCAACTGGACCTTCGACCCCGTCCGCAAGCAGTACTTCTGGCACCGCTTCTTCTCCCACCAGCCGGACCTCAACTACGAGAACCCGGCCGTGCAGGAAGAGATCCTGGCCGCCCTCCGCTTCTGGCTCGACCTCGGCATCGACGGCTTCCGCCTCGATGCCGTCCCCTATCTCTATGCGGCCGAAGGCACCAACTGCGAGAACCTGCCCGCCAGTCACGACTTCCTGAAGCGCGTCCGCCGGGAGATCGACGCGATGTATCCGGACACCGTGCTGCTGGCGGAGGCGAACCAGTGGCCCGAGGACGTCGTCGACTACTTCGGCGATTACCAGAGCGGCGGGGACGAGTGCCACATGGCATTTCATTTCCCCGTCATGCCACGGATCTTCATGGCCGTGCGCCGTGAGTCCCGCTACCCCGTGTCCGAAATTCTTGCCAAGACCCCCGCGATTCCCTCGGGTTGTCAGTGGGGCATCTTCCTTCGCAACCACGACGAGTTGACCCTGGAGATGGTCACCGACGAGGAACGCGACTACATGTGGGCCGAGTACGCCAAGGACCCCCGCATGCGCGCCAACATCGGCATCCGCAGGCGCCTCGCGACCCTCTTGGACAACGACCGCAATCAGATCGAGCTGTTCACGGCCCTGCTCCTGTCGTTGCCCGGTTCGCCGATCCTCTACTACGGCGACGAGATCGGCATGGGCGACAACATCTGGCTCGGCGACCGCGACGCCGTCCGCACCCCCATGCAGTGGACCCCCGACCGGAACGCGGGCTTCTCCTCCTGCGACCCGGGCCGCCTCTTCCTGCCGGCCATCATGGACCCGGTCTACGGCTATCAAGTCACCAACGTCGAGGCCTCGATGTCGTCGCCCTCCTCGCTGCTGCACTGGACGCGCCGCATGATCGAGATCCGTAAGCAGAACCCGGCGTTCGGCCTCGGCTCGTACACGGAGCTCCAGTCGTCGAACCCGGCGGTGATCGCGTTCCTGCGCGAGTACGAGGACGACCTCGTCCTGTGTGTGCACAACTTCTCGCGGTTCGCGCAGCCCACCATGCTCGATCTGCGGGAGTTCGACGGCCGGCATCCCGTGGAGCTGATCGGCGGGGTGCGGTTCCCGGCCATCGGTGAACTGCCGTATCTGCTGACGCTCGCGGGGCACGGCTTCTACTGGTTCCGGCTCCCGCGAGCCGCTCCCCGCATCGGCCGACGACTTTGAGGATGTGCCGGCGAAAGGACGCGTCACCATGCCGAAGACCGCACCGCTTCGACTGAGCAGCCCCGGCGTCGACAGGCCTCCGGCCACGCTCGCCGGGCTGCTGCGCGAATGGCTGCCCGGGCAGCGCTGGTTCGCCGGCAAGGACCGGCCGGTGGCCGACCTCGACGTGCTGTCCACGACCGAACTCTTCCCGGGCTGCCTGCACGTGCTGGTCCACGCCTCGCATACGCCGGTGCCCTCGCCGGGTGGCACTCCCCCGCCCGGCGACTGCTATCAACTCCTGCTCGGCGTACGGGACCACGTCTCCCCGCGCCTCGCCCGGGCGTACATCGGGCGTGTGCAGGAAGGTCGGTTGGCGGGTCTCGCGGTCTACGACGCGCTACAGGATCCGCGGTCGGCGGAGCTGTTGCTGGAGCGGCTGCGGCATCCGGGTACGACGGGTCCCCTGCACTTCGAGGCGGACCCGTCGGTGTCCGTGCCCGCCGGACTCACGCCTCGGCTGCTGGGCGCCGAGCAGTCCAACTCCTCGCTGGTGTACGGCGATCGGTTCATCCTGAAGGTGTTCCGGCGTATCCAGCCCGGCGTCAATCCGGACCTGGAACTGCCGGGGGCGCTGGCCGCGCAGGGCTGCAAGCGGGTCCCGGCGCCGGTGGCGTGGTTCCGGACGGCGGAGCCGCGGGCCGCGACGCTCGGCGTGCTCCAGCCGTTCCTGCCGGACGCCTCCGACGGCTGGGCGCTGGCGCTGCACGCACTCGCCGCCGGTGACGAATTCACCACGGAGGCCTACGAGTTGGGGCAGGCGACCGCCGATGTCCATCTCGCGCTGGCCGCGGCCTTTCCGTCCGACGGCCGTCCCCTCGCCGAGAACGACCGTACGGCGGCGGCGATGACCGAGCGGCTGGAGGCAGCCGCGCACTCCGTGCCCGCCCTGCGGCCGTTCGTGCCGGGGCTGCGGACCGCGTTCGGCGCGCTCGTCGGCCGCGATGCCGGGCCGCCCGCCCAGCGCATCCACGGCGATCTGCATCTCGGCCAGGTACTGCGGGCCGGCCGCGACTGGTTCGTCATCGACTTCGAGGGCGAGCCGTCCAAGCCGCTGGCCGAGCGGCGCAGCGCGCAGTCCCCGGTGCGGGACATCGCCGGCATGCTGCGGTCCTTCGACTACGCGGCACGACAGCGCCGCCCCTGGCGCCCGGAGTGGGCACGCCGCTGCCGGGAGGCCTTCTGCGCGGGCTATGCGGCCCGGGCCGGCTGGGACCCCCGCACCAAGCACGCCCTGCTGCGCGCCTACGAGACCGACCGCGCCGTGTATGAAGTGCTGTACGAGGCCAGACACCGTCCGGACTGGCTTCCCGTACCCATGGCGGCGATCGAGCGTCTCGCCGTCCGAGGAGGCTGAACTCCGTGGCCCTGCGCGACACTTCACCTCAGGAGGCGGGCGGTCCGCCCACGACCGCCGCCCCGGAAACGGCCGAACCGACCGGGCCCTCCACACCGGACGCCCGGGGCTCGGCCGTGCCCGGCCTGCCGGAAAACGGCGACCGGACGACCGTGGCCGAGGCACCGAAGGCGAACGGCTCGCCCACGACAGCCGGCTCGGGAACGGGCGAACCGAGCGGACTCCCCGCACCGGGCACCCGGGCCCCGGCCGCGCCCGGCTCACCGGAGACCGCCGACCGGACCGTGACCGAAGCGCCGAAGACGAACAACTCGCCCACGACCGCCGGCCGAGCGCACGAGGGCCTGCCCGCGGCCGCCTCCCCGCACGCGGCCGCCTCGCCCACGACCGATCCTGTTCCTCTGGGCACGGCCGGCCCCACGGCATCCGCCCCGCTGGACCCCGCCGACCGCGACCGCCTCCTCTCCGGTGCCCACCACGACCCGCACGCGCTGCTCGGCGCGCATGCGGTGCCGGGTGGGATCGTCTTCCGGGCGTTGCGTCCGTACGCCCGTGCCGTGAGCGTCGTGATCGACGGAACGCGCAGCGCGCTCGCCTCGGACGGCGGCGGCCTCTTCTCCGCCGTGCTCCCGCTCGACGCGCTCCCGGCGTACACGCTGCTGGTGTCGTACGCGGAGGGCGACGAACACGAGGTCCACGACCCGTACCGTTTCCTCCCCGCCCTCGGCGAGCTCGACCTGCACCTCATCAAGGAGGGGCGCCACGAGGAGCTGTGGAAGGCGCTCGGCGCGGAGCCGATGACGCACGGCGGAGTGGCCGGTACCCGCTTCACCGTGTGGGCGCCGAACGCCCAAGGGGTGCGTGTCGCCGGGGAGTTCAGCTCCTGGGACGGTACGGCCTTCCCGATGCGGTCGCTCGGTTCGTCGGGTGTGTGGGAGCTGTTCCTGCCGGGTGTGGGCGAGGACGCACGCTACAAGTTTGAGATCACCTCCCGGCACGGCGAGCGTTTCCTCAAGGCCGATCCAATGGCCCGCCGTACGGAGGTGCCGCCCGCCACGGCGTCCGTCGTGACGGCCTCGCACTACAAGTGGGGTGACGAGGCCTGGCTCGCCCGGCGGACGGAGACCCCGGTCCACGAGGCGCCGTTCTCCGTCTATGAGGTCCACCTGGCGTCCTGGCGACAGGGCTTGACGTACCGTCAGCTCGCCGTCGAACTCCCCGCCTATGTGAACGAACTGGGCTTCACCCACGTCGAGTTCATGCCGGTGGCCGAGCATCCCTTCGGCGGTTCCTGGGGTTACCAGGTCACCGGCTTCTACGCGCCGACCTCCCGCATGGGCACCCCGGACGACTTCAAGTTCCTCGTCGACGCGTTCCACCAGGCCGGTATCGGCGTGATCATGGACTGGGTTCCGGCGCATTTCCCCAAGGACGACTGGGCGTTGGCCCGGTTCGACGGGGAGCCGCTGTACGAACCCGGGGACGCGCGGCGGGCCGAGCATCCGGACTGGGGGACGTACGAGTTCGACCTCGGGCGTACCGAGGTGCGCAACTTCCTTGTGGCGAACGCCGTTTACTGGTGCCAGGAGTTCCACATCGACGGTCTGCGCGTGGACGCGGTCGCCTCGATGCTCTACCTCGACTACTCGCGCGACTCGGGCCAGTGGACCCCGAACGTCCATGGCGGGCGTGAGGACCTGGACGCGATGGCGTTCCTCCAGGAGATGAACGCGACCGTGTACCGCAGGGTGCCCGGAGTCGTGACGATCGCCGAGGAGTCCACCGCCTGGGACGGGGTGACGCGGCCGACCGACACCGGCGGTCTCGGCTTCGGGTTCAAGTGGAACATGGGCTGGATGCACGACTCGCTCGACTACATGTCGCACGAGCCCGTGCACCGCAAGTTCCACCACAACGAGATGACGTTCTCGATGGTCTACGCGTACAGCGAGAACTACGTCCTCCCGATCTCCCACGACGAAGTCGTCCACGGGAAGCAGGCGTTGGTGTCCAAGATGCCCGGCGACTGGTGGCAACAACGCGCCAACCACCGTGCGTATCTGGGATTCATGTGGGCCCACCCCGGCAAGCAACTCCTCTTCATGGGCCAGGAGTTCGCCCAGGGCGCCGAGTGGTCCGAATCCCACGGCCCCGACTGGTGGCTGCTCGACCCCGCTTACGAGGCCGCGCCCGATCACCGCGGCGTCCAGGACCTCGTCCGCGACCTCAACACCGCCTACCGGGCGACCCCCGCCCTCTGGCAGCGCGACACCGACCCCGGCGGCTTCCGTTGGGTGATGGGCGACGCGGCCGAGGACAACGTCTTCGCGTTCCTGAGGTTCGACGCGGAGGGCTCCCCGCTCCTCGCCGTCAGCAACTTCTCCCCCGTCGTGCGCGGTGACTACCGTCTCGGCGTCCCCGACGAGATCCCGGCCTGGCAGGAGACCCTCAACACGGACTCCGCGCGCTACGGCGGCAGCGATGTGAGGAACCCCGACCCGATCAAACCGGAGGACGGGCATATCCGGCTCACGCTCCCGCCCCTCGCGACGGTGTGGCTGACACCGGGGTGACATGCTGCTCCCATGCCGACGCCGATTCCCCCCGATACCGCCCAAGTAACCGGCCTGCACCTTGAGTTGCGGGCCGTCACGCAGGAAGTGCGCGGCGCCGGGCGGGTGTTGGACGACGTGTCCTTCGAGGTCGAGGCCGGGCGGCTGACGGTCATCGCGGGGAGCAGCGGCGCGGGCAAGACGGTGCTGCTGCAGACTCTCGCGGGACTGCAGCGCCCGACCATCGGGGACGTACGGCACGACGGGGCCCAACCCGTTCCGCCGGGACCGGAGTTCGGGTTCGTGCCGCAGGAGGACGTGATCCACCGCGAGCTGCCCTTGCGGCGCACGCTGGAGTACGCGGGACGGCTGAGGATGCCGGGCGAGACGGTCTCGGCGCGGGTAACGGAGGTGCTCGACGTCCTCGGTCTTGCCCAGCGCGCGGACACACCGGTGCGCGCGTTGAGCGGCGGGGAACGCAAACGGGCTTGTATCGCCGCCGAGTTGCTGACCCGGCCCAGGGTGCTCTTCCTCGACGAACCCACGTCCGGGCTCGATCCGGTGACGGGCGCCGCGCTGCTGGCGACCCTGCGCGCCCTCGCCGAGTCCGGGACCACCGTCGTCCTCACCACCCACGTCCTGGCCGATCTGCCCCGCTGCGATCAGGTCGTGTTCCTGTCGCCGGGCGGGGCGGTCGCCTTCGTGGGGGCGCCGGACGCGCTGCTCGGGGCGTTCGGAGCGGAGACGGCGGAGGACGTGTACGCGGCGGTGGCGGAAGGGAAGCGTGCCGAGCGGGCCGCCCCGGTGCAGCGTACGAAACCGGCCCCGGCGCCTGTCGCGCACCGTCCACGGCGCGTCGGCGCCGTACGTCAGTGGGCGCTGCTGACCCGTCGTACGACGGCGCTGTTGGTGCACAACCGGCTGTCGGTCGCCGTGTTCGTGGGGTCGCCGGTGATGATCGTGGCGATGTTCGCGGTGCTGTTCCGGGCGGGTGCGTTCGACCCGGCGGCACCCGATCCGGGGTCCACGGCGATGATCATGTTCTGGATCGCGTTCGGGGCGTTCTTCTTCGGGCTGACATACGGACTGCTGCAGATCTGCGCGGAGTTGGCGGTGCTGCGCCGTGAGTGGCTGGCCGGGGTGCGGATCGGGCCGTACGTCGCCTCGAAGTTGACCACCGTCCTGCCGGTACTGGCCGCGGCGGACGCGCTGCTGCTGGCGGTGCTGCGCGCGCTGGACCGGTTGCCGGCGGCGGGCTGGGACACGTACGGCTCGCTGTTCCTCACGAGTGTGCTGGCCTCGGCCGCCGCGCTCGCCCTGGGGCTGCTCACGTCGGCCGCGGTCACTGATCCCGGCCAGGCGACCCTGATGCTGCCGCTGCTCTGCTTCCCGCAGGTGTTGTTCTCGGGAGCCTTCGTGCCGGTGCCACGGATGGCGGCGGCCGGGCAGGCGATCAGCTGGGCGATGACCAACCGCTGGGCCTTCGAGGCGCTGGGCGGCGCGATCGGCCTGGAGAGTCTGTGGCGCGACGGCAACTCCCCCGCTGGACCACCGCTGTTGCGCTCGTACGGCGACTCGTTCGCGCATCCGGCGGGGCGCGGCTGGCTGATCCTCGCGGGGTTCACCGTGCTGTTCCTGGCGGCGACTTGGGCGGTGCTGGTGCGCAAGTGCCGTCAGGGGGTGGCCGCGGCCCGTACCGGGCGGTGAGACGCCGGTCCGTCGTTCAGCAGCCCGCCCGGTCGGCGAGGCCGGCCACCGTGGGTACGCGGTCGCGGTAGGTGTCCGCGACGAACTCCAGGAACGTCTCCACGTCCCTGGGCTGCGAGGAGACGCCCACCGAGACCCGGACCGCGCCGGCGGACGGCAGCCCCAGGACGTCCAGGTACTCCTCCAGGGAGCCCAGCGGTCTGCGGGCCGCCGAGCGCAGGCTGTGCAACGGCAGGGCGAACGCGGCTTCTCCGGCGCCCGGGTTGCAGAAGCAGCCGTAGCGGAGGGAGATGCGGTGGTCGGCGCTGTCCTGGGAGACGACGCGTTCGTCGATCACGCGGCCGTCCGCGTCGAGGAGGTTGAGGGCGACGGTTCCGCCACGGGTGGGGCCGGTGTCGGTGGGGCCGTAGACCCGGGTCATCGGGGTGCCGTCGGTGTGGCGCAACTCGGCGACGCCAGCGAGGAGTTGGGCGGTCAGGCGGGTCACGTGGTCGTGGACACGGTTCATGCCGATGGTGTCGATCCAGTCCAGGCCGGCCGTGATGTCGGGTATGGAGAGGAAGTTGACGGTGCCGTCCTCGAAGGCCGCCTCGCCGTCCGCGAGGACGTGCCATTGTGCCTGGGCGCTCGCGGCGTAGATGGTGCCGCCGGAGAACCAGGGGCGGCGCAGCCGGGCAAGGGCCTCGCGGCGGACGACGAGGCTGCCTATGCCGGTGGGGTAGCCGAACACCTTGTACCAGCTGACCACGGTGAAGTCCGGGTGGTGGCGGGACAGGTCGAGGGGGTTGGTCGGCACGAACGCGGCGGCGTCCAGCAGGACGTCGTAGCCGTGTTCGTGGGCCGTGGCGATCCAGTCCAGGGAGTGCCGTACGCCGGTGAAGTTGCTCTGGGCCGGGTAGGCGAGGAGTCCGCGTCCGCGGCGGCGCCTGCGGGCACTGAGCGCGGTGCGCAGTCGCTCCTCGTCGATCGCCAACTCCCGGCCGTGGACCGGGACATACTCCGTTTTCGCGCCGCCTGCTCGCGCGTACTCGCGTAATCCGTTCACGGAGTTGTGGTTGTCGAGGAGCATCACGAGTCGGCCGCCGGGGGCGAACGGGTAGGACTCGCCGATCAGGCGCAGCGCGGCCGTCGCGTTCGCGGTGAACACGACCGTGTACTCGGCGGGGTCCGCGTGGAAGTGCCGTAGCACCGCGGCGCGGGCCCGGGCGAGCAGGTCGCCCGAGGCGCGGGAGGCGGGGCTCTCCGAGTGGGGGTTGCCGAAGACGCGTCCGGTGATGCGCTCGGCGCTGGCCCGGACCAGGGAGGCCGGGGCGAGTCCGGCGCCCGTGTAGTCGAGATAGGTGTGCCCCTCGGCGTCCAGATAACCGAAGTCCCGTGCCCTCAACTCGCCGAGATCCACCGCGTTCATGTCCTCGTACCCCCCGCTTTGTCAGGTCGCTCCCACTCAACCATCAAACTCCGCAAGGGCACTTCCCGGTTCCCCACACCAAACGCTCACACCTGGGCTACATTCGAGCACCGTCGATAACAGTAATGATCGGCAGAGTCACGCCCCGTACAACCCAGGAGCAGCGCATGCGCGACTTCGCCGTCGCTCCACCCCCCACCTCCACCTTCAACGGCGGCCTCGCCGACAGCATCTTCGAGACCGCGGTCCTCCAGCCCACCCTCCCCCTGATCGCGCGCAAGCCGGACCCGACCTCCACGGCGTGGGAGGAGGTGACGGCCGTAGAGCTGCGGGACGAAGTCGTCGATCTGGCAAAGGGGTTGATCGCCTCCGGGATATCGCCGGGCAGCCGGGTCGCGATCATGGCCCGTACCCGTTACGAGTGGACCGTGCTCAGCCACGCCCTGTGGGCGGTCGGCGCAGAGGTCGTGCCGGTGCATCCGACGTCCTCGCGCGAGCAGGTCGAGTGGATCCTGCGGGACGCCAACTGTGTGGCCGTGGTCGTGGAGGACGAGCAGGGCATCATGACCGTCGGCACGGTGTGTGCCGCGCTGCCGCTGCTACGGCACGTCTGGCAGCTGGACTCCGGGGCGCTGGCCCAGATCGTCGAGCGCGGCACGTACATCCCGCAGACCACGGTGGACTCGCTGCGCCGGATCGTGATGCCGGACTCGACCGCGGTGATCGCCTACACGTCGGGCACCTCGGGCCGCCCCATGGGCTGCGCGCTGAGCCACCGCAGTCTCGCCAGCCCGTGCGACACGCTGCTCGCGGGCTGGTCGCACACGGCGGCCCCGCCGGGGGAACAGCCGGCCGTGCTGGCCTTCCTGCCCTTCTCGCACGTGTACGGGCTGATGATCCAGGGGCTGTGCATGCGCGGCGGCTGGCTGATGGCGCACGAGCCGGAGATGACCGAGGCGGCGCTGGTGTCGGCGCTGCGCACGTTCCGGCCCACATACCTGTACGCGGTGCCGTCGATCTTCGAGAAGATCTACAAGAACTTTCTCCGTACGGCCCAACAGACGGGCCGCGGCGCCCTGTTCGAGCGGGCCGCGTCGACCGCGCGGGAGTTCGCCGCGGCCGAGGAGAGACAGAGACTCGGCCGGGGCTCGGGTCCCGCCTTCGATCTGCGGCTCCAGCACGCCGTGTTCGAGCGGACGGTGTACCGCAAGCTGCGGTCTGCGCTGGGCGGCCGGGTGGTCCGCGCGACGTCGGGCGGCTCACCCCTCAACCGTGAACTGTCCTTGTTCTACTCGGGCATGGGGATCCTCGTGCACGACGGCTACGGGCTGACGGAGACCGCCGGCGGGATCACGATGCAGCCGCTGGGCCGGGAGAAGATCGGCACGGTGGGGCAGGCGCTGCCGGGCACGGAGATCCGGGTGGCGGAGGACGGGGAGATCCTGGTGCACGGGCCCTCGGTGTTCCAGGGCTACATCAACGACGAGCGGGCGACCCGGGCCGCGATGCACGCGGGCTGGCTGGCGACCGGGGACATCGGGCGGCTGGACACCGAGGGGTATCTGACGATCACCGGCCGCAAGAAGGACATCATCATCACCAGCAGCGGCAAGAGCGTCGCGCCGGCCGCGCTGGAGAACCGGCTGCGGATGCATCCGCTGATCCATCAGGCGGTGGTCGTCGGCGACGACCGTCCCTGTGTGGGGGCGCTGCTCACCCTGGACCCGGAGTTCGTGGCGCACTGGCGGGCCGGTCTCGCGCTGCAGAGCGACGCGCGGGGCCGGGAGGCGCGGGAGGAGAACGCGCTGCGGGAGGAGATCACGCGGGCCGTGGCGGCCGCCAACAGCCCCGTGGGGCGCGCGGAGTCGATCCGGGTGTTCCGGGTGCTCCCGCATCCGTTCGACGTCGCGGGCGGGCTGCTGACACCGTCGATGAAGCTGCGCAGGGACGCGATCGTGCGGCACTACGCGTTCGAGATCGACGCGATGTACCAGGCACGCGCGCGTGTCCCGCAGCAGTCGGCGGAGGAACAGCTCGCGGGCTGGGACGACGCGGACAACGTGTTCCGCTAGGTCACCGGCCGGGGGTCACCCGAGGCGGGGCCAGTCCGCGCGGAGCGCCCGCCTGGCCGGGGTCACTCCGCGCAGGCATCGCTCCCGGCGAGGGCACGCCCAGTGGGCGCACTCCCGGCAGGCGTCACTCCGGTCGGTGGGCGACGACCGCGAACATGGTCACGGACATGTGCAGCGCGCCCCGCTCGGCGGCCTCGGAGAGGTCGGTGTAGGCGCGGTCGCGCTGGGCCTCGGTCAAGGCGCCGCGGCGCACCGCGGACTCGCCGAGCATGCGGATCAGCGGCCACGCCACCGACCGGTGATCCTGGAGCAGCGCCTGCGAACCCCGGTCGTCGACGACGAGTCCGGCGGCGCTGAGCTGGCCGACGAGCCGGCGTCCCGAGTACGGGTTGGCCGCGCCGGTGAGGGCACCGGAGGTGAACGCGGCCGTGACCTCGGGGTCGCCCGGGTGCAGGATCGTGGTCGCCCAGTCGGTGTCGAGCAGGGCCACGCGTCCGCCGGGACGCAGCACGCGGGCGATCTCGGCGACGGCCTTGTCCGGTTCCGCGAGGTGCTGGAGCACCCGTTCGCACCAGACGACGTCGACGGAAGCGTCGGGCACCGGCAGGGACAGCGCGTCGCCGTCCGTGAAGCGGGCCGGGTTCCCGGCCGACGCGGCGCGTTCCTCGGCGACCGCGCGCAGCCCGGGGTTGGGTTCGACGCCGAGCGCCGACCCGTTCGAGCCGACGGCCGCGGCCAGTTCACGGGTGGTCGAGCCGGTCCCGGCCCCGACGTCGAGGGCGCGTTCCCCGCTGCCCGCGGCGAGCGCCTCGTGGGCCCACGCACGCAGTCGTCGTACGCCTGGATTGGCTTCCTGGATGTCGAGCGCGGCCACCAGCCGCGTCACGTTGCCGGCGTCGATGTTCTGGGTGCGGAAGCCTGACCCCGGCTCGGGCTGAGTGTGCGACATGGCGTGCACTCTACGGTCCGGAGCGATCGTCACGGGATCGGTCAAAGGTCATTCAGGTACGCCATTTGTTCACGCGTCCGCGGCGTACGGAGGGCGTCCGCGGGGCATGCTGGTGCTCCACGCGTTCGTCTGCCTGCCGCGCTCAGCTGGCGGAACGGCTCCCGGCACGGTGGGATCGATTGTGGTGCGAGGCAGCGATCCAGGGCAGGCGTACGGCGTCGAGGCAGACCGCCTGGAGCCGCAGAAGGGATGAACACCGTGACACGACCGAGGATCCTGGTGGTTGGCGCAGGCTTCGCAGGAGTGGAGTGCGTTCGCCGCCTGGAGAGGAAACTGACCCCGGAGGAGGCCGACGTCACCCTGGTGACGCCCTTCTCCTACCAGCTCTATCTGCCCCTGCTGCCCCAGGTCGCCTCCGGCGTCCTGACCCCGCAGTCGATCGCCGTCTCGCTGCGCCGCAGCAGCAAGTACCGCACGCGGATCATTCCGGGCGGTGCGATCGGTGTGGACATCAAGGCCAAGGTCTGTGTGATCCGCACGATCAACGACGAGATCGTGAACGAGCCCTACGACTACATCGTCCTCTCCCCCGGCAGCATCACCCGCACCTTCGACATCCCGGGGCTGACGGATCACGCCTTCGGGATGAAGACCCTGGCGGAGGCCGCGTACATCCGCGACCACGTCATCACGCAGCTGGACCTCGCGGACGCGAGCGACGACCCGGCGGAGAAGGCGTCGCGGCTGCAGTTCGTGGTGGTGGGCGGTGGTTACGCCGGTACGGAGACGGCCGCCTGTCTGCAGAAGCTGACGCACGCCGCCGTCAAGCGCTACCCGCGGATCGACCCGGGTCTGATCAAGTGGCACCTCATCGACATCGCGCCGAAGCTGATGCCCGAGCTGGGCGACAAGCTCGGCAAGAGCGCGCAGGAGATCCTGACCCGGCGCGGTATCGACATCTCCCTGGGCGTCTCCATCGCGAAGGCCGGGCCGGAGGAGGTCACCTTCACCGACGGCCGGGTGGTGCCGACCCGCACGCTGATCTGGACGGCCGGTGTGGTCGCCAGCCCGCTGATCGCCACGCTGGGCGCTGAGACGGTGCGGGGGCGGCTCGCGGTCACCGCCGACATGAAACTGCCCGGACACGACGGGGTGTTCGCACTCGGTGACGCCGGCGCGGTGCCGGACGAGGCCAAGGGCGGCGACGGCGCGATCTGCCCGCCGACCGCGCAGCACGCCATGCGGCAGGGCAAGGTGGTCGCCGAGAACGTGATCGCGACCCTGCGCAACCAGCCCCTGAAGCCGTACGTGCACAAGGACCTCGGGCTCGTCGTGGACCTCGGCGGCAAGGACGCGGTGTCCAAGCCGCTGGGCATCGAACTGCGCGGTCTCCCCGCCCAGGTCGTGGCCCGCGGCTATCACTGGTCGGCGCTGCGCACGAACGTCGCCAAGGTCCGTGTCGCGACGAACTGGACGCTGAACGCGCTGGCCGGCGACGACTTCGTGCGCACCGGCTTCCAGGCCCGCAAACCGGCCACGCTGAAGGACTTCGAGTACACCGACTCGTATCTGTCGGCGGAGCAGGTACGGGACCGCGTCGAAGGGGCCGGGACCCAGGAGCCGTAGCATCGGTGTCACGGATCTTGATGTGAACCTGGGGAGAGTACGGCGGCGTGAGGGCAGTGGGACGGGCGGCGTGGGCACGGGTTCGGTATCGCGTCGCGGCGTCCGATCCCGGACTGCTGCGGCTGACTGCCGGGCTGCGGACGGTGGCCTCGATCGCCCTCGTGCTGACCGTGCTCTCCCTGGCGCGTGCCTCGGTGCCGCATCTGGTCGCCGGGGCGATGGCGGCGATGGTCTCCACGTTCGCGATCCGCGAGAAGCAGCGGGGCCGGCAGGCGGTGACGCTCGCGCTGGGGCTGCCGGTGGCGCTGGCCTCGGTGTCGCTGAGCGCGCTGCTGAACTCGCGGGTGGTCGCCGGTGACGTCTTCTTCGTCCTGCTGATCTTCGGCGCGGTCTACAGCCGCCGGTTCGGCGACCGCGGCACGGCGCTCGGTCTGATCGGCTTCCAGATCTACTTCCTGTCCCTGTTCGTCGGCGCGACCGTCTCCGCGCTGCCGCAGTTGTACGGCGTGATCGGCATCGCCTTCGCGTCGAGCGCGCTGGTGCGGTTCGCGCTGGTGCCGGAGACGCCCACGGGGACGCTGGACCGGCTGCGGCGGGCGTTCAGGGCGCGGTTCGCCCAACTCGTCACCGCACAGCTCGCGTTGCTCGACGCCGGTCCCGACGACATGGAGAAGGCCCTCGACGACGTACGGGAGGGCACCGCGCGCCTGCACGAGACGGCACTGCTGATCCAGGGCCGGCTGGAGGACGGCACCTCCGACGAGACGGTGGCACGGCTCGTGCAGCGCCGTATCGCCGACGCCGAGGTCGCCGCCGAACGGCTCGGTCTCCTGCTGCTGACCGCCCGCAGCGCCGAGCGGGGGCACACGCTGACCCTGCATCTGCCGGGCGCGCCCGTGCCCGCCGGCGATCTGCTGCCCCAGCGGGACGAGACGACCGAGACACTGCGCCGCGATCTGGAGGCGCTGCGGCTGCTGGTCCTGCGGCCCGTGGGCGCGGACTCGGGCACCGGGCTGGCGCATGTGCGCAACCGGCTGCTGGGCTACCGCGAGGAGGAGAACCTGCCGCCCGCCTCCGACGCCGTGCAGGACGTGTTCCGGGGCATCGGCGAAGCCGGGCGCGCGGTGCTGGGGCTGCGGATCGCCGTGGACGGGCCGCAGGACGAGTCGGAGGACACGCCCGCGACGACCCGCTCGCGCGAGGAGCTGGACGCGGAGGACGTCGCCATCGCGGGCAGCGAGGAGGCCGAGCAGGAGGACGCGGAGCGCACCGGGCTACGGCGGCCGACCACGCGGGCGGCCGTGCAGGTGGCGGTGGGGTCGTCGCTGGCGATCATCGGCGGCGAGTTCCTGTCCAGCCAGCGCTGGTACTGGGCGGTGCTGACCTGCTGGATCGTCTTCATCAACACCTCGTCCACGGGCGAGATCCTCGTCAAGGGCTACCGGCGGCTGCTGGGCACGGTCCTGGGTGTCATCGCCGGTATCGGTCTCGCGGGCCTGGTCGGGCATCACACGTGGACGGCGTTCGCGCTGGTGCTGCTGTTCATCTTCGCGATGTTCTACACGGCACCGCTCTCCTACACCCTGATGTCCTTCTTCGTCACCGCGATGCTGGGCCTGCTCTACACGCTGCTGCACACCTACAGCGCGTCGGTGCTGCTGCTGCGGATCGAGGAGACGGCGCTCGGCGCGGCCTGCGGGGTGGTCGCGGCGGCTCTGGTGCTGCCGGTGCACACGGACCG
Source organism: Streptomyces sp. NBC_00986 (assembly GCF_045162565.1). Taxonomy (NCBI): domain Bacteria; kingdom Bacillati; phylum Actinomycetota; class Actinomycetes; order Kitasatosporales; family Streptomycetaceae; genus Streptomyces; species Streptomyces sp. NBC_00986. The sequence continues at coordinate 10,848,615 of NZ_CP108733.1, read as the reverse complement.
CCGTACGAACGAACTGCTCGGCACCGTGCTGGCGCGGCTCACGGACGTCACCGAGGCCGCCGTCGACCAGCTCAGCGGCGGGGCCGCGGCCGAACTGCTCGACAAGGCGCGGGACTTGGACCAGGCGCTGGCCGATCTGAGCGCGTCCACCCAGCCGTTGACGCACCCGATCACGCCATTGCGGGCGCGCCGGGACACGGCTCGGTATGTCGTCGCGCTGCTTGAGACCTGCGCGTATCACGCGCGGTATCTGGCGGCGACCGCCGAGCTGCTGCCCACGCATCCGTCGATAGCCGCCGATCCCCGGCTGCGGGAGGCGGGTCGCCGGATCGTGCACAACATCGGGGTGATCAGCGCGCACGTCTCCGACGGGGACGACGACGGTGTCGGCGAGATCGAGACCGGGCCGAGCATCGCCTCCCTGCTGCGGCCCGGGACGCCGGGGACCCCGCGCTACGGCCGGGTCACCGACCGCGTGCTGCGGCACCTGCAGCGCCTCGACGAGGCCGTGACCGGCCTGGCCCGGCCGCTCGGCGTGCCGATCGCGGCGCCGGTGAAGTGAACTCCGCGCGCCTGGGTAGGCGACGGTCATGACTGATGTCGTGGACTCGGACGAATTGCTTCGACGCATCCAGCGGGCCCGGGCCTTCGCCGCCCAGGAGGTGCAGACGTGGTCACAACAGGGCGACGCCGTAAGGGAAGTGGCCTACGAGGCCGTTCTGCGGGTGCTGGACGAGATCGTGGCCCCCGGGCAGCATGCCGCGAAGTGAAACCGGTCACGCGACCGGTTGAAGTGGGTACGAAATGCCCGCTGATGGTTTACGGTTCATTCATACGTGGATACGGGGTCGACCGTACCGTCCCCCGCGCCACCGCTTACGGCCCTGGCTGGTCTCCCCCGTCCAGCCAGGGCTTTTTCATGCCCCGATTCCGTCCCCCGAGGTGCCCGGGACGTCGGCAGAGGCTGAAATGGGCGTAGGGAGAATTCCGGATCCGCTGCCGGCGAGGAGCCCTGTGCCATGACCAAAGCGATAAAACTGCTGACCGCCCTGCCCCAGGCCCAGCGCGAACGGCTGATGGAGGTCGCGCAGGAGGTCTCGTTCGCCGAGGACTCCAGGATCTTCGAGGCGGGCGGCACGGCCGACCGTTTCTGGGTCGTCCGCTCCGGCGCCGTCTCGCTCGACCAGCAGGTCACCCCGCAGCAGCGGGTCACCGTGGCCACGCTCGGCGCGGGCGACCTGCTCGGCTGGTCGTGGCTGTTCCCGCCGTACGAGTGGGACTTCGGCGCGGAGGCGTTCAGTGCCGTGCGGGCCTACGAGTTCGACGCGGCCGCCGTCCTCGCCCTGAGCGTGGAGGATCCCCTGCTCGGGCTGTCCCTGGTCCGGATCGTCGCGGAGATCCTCGCGCACCGGCTGGCGATGACCCGCAGCAAGCTGATGGAGCACTACGCGATCCACCGCCCGGTCTGAGGTCAGATGCGGTAGCGGCGCAGCGCCGGGACCGCGGCGGCCAGGGCCAGCATGACGACGACGACCAGGATGCCGCCGCCCGCGACCGCCGTACGCGTGCCGAGGGCCGAACCGGCCGTGCCGTGCAGGACGTCGGCGAGACGCGGGCCGCCGGCCACCACGACGGTGAAGACGCCCTGCATACGGCCGCGCATCTCGTCGGTGGCGGCGGACAGCAGGATCGCCCCGCGGAACACCATGGAGACCATGTCGGCGACCCCGGCGGCCGCCAGGAAGGCCACGCCGATCCACAGGTTGCTGCTCAGCCCGAAGCCGGTGATGGCCGCGCCCCAGGCGACGACCGCGCCGATCACCATCCAGCCGTGCCGACGCGCCCGCGAGAACGTGCCGGAGAACAGTCCGCCGACCACCGCCCCGATGGGGATCGCCGCGAACAGCATGCCGAGCGCGAGGCCTTCGTTGTAGGACGCGTAGGTCTGGGCGGCGAGTTGCGGGAACAGGGCGCGGGGCATGCCGAAGACCATCGCGATGATGTCGGCGAGGAAGGACAGCAGCAGCACCTTGTGCAGCGAGATGTAGCGGAAGCCGGCGACGATCTCCCGCCGGCCCGCGCGCCGCGGTGTCGCGGACTCCAGGGGCGGCAGCGAGGGCAGCCGGACGACCGCCCAGAGCGTGACGCAGAGGGCCAGCGCGTCGATGAGATACAGCTCGGGCAGGCCGATGACCGGAATGAGCGCGCCCGCGAGGAGCGGTCCGAGGACCTGCCCGGTCTGCATGACGGTCGAGCCGAGGGCGTTGGCCGCGGGCAGCTGCGCGGCGGGGACCAGGCGGGCGATGGAGGCGTTGCGGGCGGGCGCGTTGAGGCCCCAGAAGGCCTGCTGCAGGGCGAGCAGCACCATCAGCGCGGTCACCGAGTTGAGCCCGGTGGCCGCCTGGACCCAGAACAGCACCGAGGTCACGGCTATGCCGCTGTTGGTGATCAGCAGCAGTTTGCGGCGGTCCATGCTGTCGGCGAGCGAGCCGCCCCACAGCGCGAACACGATGAGCGGCACCAGGCCGGCCATGCTGGCGGCGCCGACCCAGGCGGAGGAGCCGGTGATGTCGTAGATCTGCTTGGGTACGGCGACGGCGGTGAGCTGGCTGCCGACGGCCGTGACGATGGTCGAGGACCACAGGCGGCGGTAGGCGGGGATGCGCAGTGGGCGGGTGTCCATCGCCCAGCGGCGCCAGCCGCGCCGGGGGCCTGTCGCCGGTTCCCGGTCCTTCTGCGACTCGGGTTCCGTGCCGCTGTCGGTGCTCTCGCTCGTGTCCACTGGCTTCCTGGTTGCTCGCTACATCTAATCGACCGGGGTTCACTATCGCAGCACCGGCTGTGGCTGCCGAATCCGCCATCTCACGCTCCGGCCACCAGCGTTGCGCCGAGACCGATCATCGTGGCGGCGACCAGGCCGTCCAGCACCCGCCAGGCGGAGGGCTTGGCGAGGAAGCGGCTGAGCAGGCGGGCGCCGAAGCCGAGCGCGGTGAACCAGCACAGACTGGCGCAGACGGCGCCGAGTCCGAAGGTCCAGCGCAGCGGGCCGCGGGCGGCGGCGATGGAGCCGAGCAGGAACACGGTGTCCAGGTAGACGTGCGGGTTGAGCCAGGTCATCGCCAGGCAGGTGAGGACGGCCCGGCGGCGCGAGCCGGTCGACTCGCCCTCGGCCTGGAGGGCGGCGGGGCGGAAGACCCGGCGGGCGGCGAGGACGCCGTAGCAGAGCAGGAAGGCGCCGCCGATGAGCCCGACCGCCGTCAGCGCGCCCGGCCAGGCGACGACGACCGCGCCGACACCGCCGACGCCCAGCGCGATGAGGAGCGCGTCGGAGAGGGCGCAGATGACGACCACGGCGAGGACGGCGTCGCGGCGGATGCCCTGGCGGAGGACGAAGGCGTTCTGGGCGCCGATGGCGACGATGAGCGAGAGGCCGGTGCCGAAGCCCGCGGCGGCGGCGGAGAGTGCGTTGGTCACGACCTTGACGCTAAGGACACCGGCACCAGGAGTACAGCTAAAGATTCTTACGTAACATTAGCGCTCGTGATGGTTTCGGAGCTTCCCCTCGATCAGGTACGGACGCTGCTCGCGGTGGTGGACGAGGGCACGTTCGACGCGGCGGCCTCGGCGTTGCATGTGACGCCGTCGGCGGTCAGCCAGCGTGTGAAGGCGCTGGAGCAGCGCACGGGCCGGGTCCTGCTGCTCCGCACCAAGCCGGTGCGGACGACCGAGTCCGGCGAGGTCGTCGTGCGGTTCGCCCGCCAACTGGCTCGCCTGGAACGGGACGCGCGCGCCGAGCTGGGCATGAGCGGGGCAGGGGAGGCGACCCGGGTGTCGATCGCCGTGAACGCCGACTCGCTCGCCACCTGGTTCCTGAGCGCTCTCACCCGTGTCCCGCGCGAACTCCGGGTCTGCTTCGAACTCCGTCGCGAGGACGAGGACCATACGGCGGCTCTGCTCCGCGAGGGCCTGGTCATGGCGGCGGTGACTTCGTCGCCGGACGCCGTGCCGGGGTGCACGGTGCGGGCGTTGGGGCGGATGCGCTATCTGCCGGTCGCGAGCCCGGAGTTCAGGGACACGTATCTGGGCGGCGGTCCGCTGCGGGACGCGCTGGCCGAAGCGCCGGTGGTGACCTTCGACCGGCTCGACGACTTCCAGGACGCCTTCGTACGGCGGCTGCGGCGGGGGCAGGACGGTGCGAGTGCGGTACGGCATCTCGTGCCGACCTCGGAGGGGTTCGTCGAGGCGGTGGCCGCGGGGCTGGGGTGGGGCATGGTGCCGGAGATGCAGGCAGCTCCGCTGTTGAGTGCCGGGCGGCTGGTGAACTTCGCGCCGTCGCGGTCGGTCGACGTTCCCCTGTACTGGCAGCAGTGGAAGCTGGACTCGCCGGCGTTGGCCGCCGTGGCGGGGGCGGTTGTGGAGACGGCGGCGGGGGCGTTGCGGGGGTGAGCGCTTCGCCGTGCGGGTCCTTTGTGGGGCTGGGATGTGCCGTCGTTTTGCTGCGGCGCCGTCGTGGCTGGTCGCGCAGTTCCCCGCGCCCCTTTGGGGCGCTGCCGCACGTGGCCCGCTGCTGCGCCGTCGCGGCTGGTCGCGCCCACGCGGCGGAGGCGCATATCGACACAGCCCCGCACCCCTTTGGGGCGCTGGACTTCAGGGGCGCGCGGACTTCAGCTGGGCCTCCGCGCTGTCCAGCAGCATCTCCAGGGCCGTCGGATACGCGCTGTCGACCATGCGGGCCGCCAGGAGTGAGGCCGCCTCGGCGATGCGGGGGTGGGTGGTGCGGGGTAGACGGGCGTAGGTCGAGCGCCACATGGCCTCGTCGGCGTGGAGGGCCGCGCTCGGCAGGGCCAAAGACGCGGCGTCGAGGGTGGCGAAGGCCAGGGTCTGGTCGATGAAGGCGTGGTAGATCCGTACGGTGTCGGGGAGTGGGAAGCCGGCCGTGCGCAGGACGTCCAACACCGCCTCGTCTGCGGCCAGTTCGTTGGCCCGGCCGGTGACCCGGCTCGCCGTGAGCTGAGCCGCCTGCGGGTGGGCGACGTACGCGGCGTGGATGCGCAGGCCGATCGCGCGCAGGTCGGCCCGCCACTCCCCCGTCGGCTCCCAGCCCCGCAGCGCCTGGCCGACGAGGGCGTCGCCGATGGCCAGGGTCAATTCGTCCATGCCGCGGAAGTAGCGGTAGAGCGTGCTGGGGTCGGCGTCCAGGGCCAGGCCCAGGCGGCGGGCGGTCAGGCCCGCGCTGCCGTGTTCGCGGAGCATGCGCAGGGCCGTGTCGACGATCAACTGCTCGGAGAGGACCGTGCCGCTCTTGGTGGGACGGCGCCGTCGCCGCTTCTCCTCCGACACCACCGGCTTCGGCATCACAGCCTCCTTGCGCGTCGATGTGCGTCCCTGCCCGTCCTTATGCCAACGCCATTGACCTTATCCACGAGACCGGCGTTGTATCTCCGCCAGGGCCCGGTCGGCTTTCGTGACTCTCTGCGGTGAAGGAGTTCTTGTCATGCGTGTACTGCTCGTGGGAGCCGGTGGTGTGGGTACCGCGGTCACCCGGATCGCGGCCCGGCGTCCGTTCTTCGACGCGATGGTGGTCGCCGACTACGACCTGTCCCGAGCGGAGGCCGCGGTCGCCGCGCTCGGGGCCGACGGTGCCCGGTTCCGCGCCGAGCGGCTGGACGCGAGCGACGAGGAGGCGGTCGTCGCGGCGCTGCGTGCGCACGAGTGCGATGTGCTGCTGAACGCGACCGACCCGCGCTTCGTCCTTCCCCTGTTCCGTGCGGCGCGTGCCGCGGGGGCCGGCTACCTCGACATGGCCATGTCTTTGTCCCGGCCCCATCCGGAGCGGCCGTACGAGGAGTGCGGGGTCAAGCTCGGGGACGCGCAGTTCGCGGAGGCGGAGGAGTGGGAGAAGGCGGGTGCGCTGGCGCTCGTCGGGATGGGTGTGGAGCCCGGGCTCTCGGACGTGTTCGCGCGGTACGCGGCCGATGAACTCTTCGACGAGATCGAGGAGATCGGTATCCGCGACGGGGCGAACCTCACCGTCGACGGCTACGACTTCGCGCCCTCCTTCAGCATCTGGACGACGATCGAGGAGTGCCTGAATCCTCCGGTGGTCTACGAGGCCGACCGGGGCTGGTTCACCACCGAACCGTTCAGCGAGCCCGAGGTGTTCGACTTCCCCGAGGGCATCGGCCCGGTCGAGTGCGTGAACGTGGAGCACGAGGAGGTGCTGCTCGTGCCGCGCCGGCTCGACGCGCGCCGGGTCACCTTCAAGTACGGGCTGGGCAATGAGTTCATCGAGACCCTGAAGACCCTGCACCTGCTGGGACTTGACCGCACCGAGCCGGTCACCGTCCCGAGTGCGGCTGGGCCGACTGCCGTGTCGCCGCGTGATGTCGTGGCCGCCTGTCTGCCCGACCCCGCGACGCTGGGCGACCGTATGCACGGCAAGACCTGCGCGGGAACGTGGGTGCGCGGCACGAAGGACGGGGCGCCGCGCGAGGTGTACCTCTACCACGTGGTCGACAACCAGTGGTCGATGGCGGAGTACGGCTCCCAGGCCGTGGTCTGGCAGACCGCCATCAACCCGGTGATCGCCCTGGAGTTGCTCGCCACGGGCGCGTGGACCGGCTCGGGTGTGCTGGGCCCGGAGGCGTTCCCCGCCGGCCCGTTCCTGGATCTGCTGACGGAGTACGGGTCGCCGTGGGGGCTGCGGGAGCAGTGATCCCGCTGGATCACCGGGCGGGTGGCGGGGGTTCAAGGGGCGTCAATCACGGTCGGGCGACCGGGAGTTGGACGTCGCCGGTCCCTGCCCACTGGACGGGAGTTGGACGGGCGCCGATCTCCGTCCGGTGGACTCGGGTCGGCCGGACGCCAATCCTCCCCAGCGGCCTGGAGTTGGGCGGTCGCGAATCCCCCTCCAGCGGCAGGGACAACCGCCAATTCCCGGTCCGGCGGACGTGGGTTGAGCGATCGTCAATCTCCGCCCAGGAGGCGCGAGTCGAGCCGTCGCCAACCCCCGCCCGGCGAACGCGAGCCGAACCCTCGCTAATCTCCTTCCGGTGCCGAGGAGTTGGGCAGGCGCAGCGTGAACACGGACCCGGCGCCGGGCTCGCTCGTCGCCTCGACCGTGCCGTCGTGGGCGGCGACCAGGTCGCGGACGATGGACAGGCCCAGGCCGCTGCCTCCGGTGCGGCGGCTGCGGGACTGGTCGGCGCGCCAGAAGCGTTCGAAGACGTGCGGGAGGTTCTCGGGCGCGATGCCGGTGCCGGTGTCGGCGACGGTCAGGACGACGACGTCGCCGTCGCGCCACGCGGTCACGGTGACGGTGCCGTCGGCCGGGGTGTGGCGCAGCGCGTTGGACACGAGGTTGCCGAGGACCTGGCGCATGCGGACCGGATCCGCCTCCAGCCAGAGGGAGTTGTCCGTCTTGCCGGTGAGGGCGACCCCGGCCGTGTCGGCGGAGACGCGGTACGCGGCGACGACCTGGTCGACGAGGTCCTCGACGCGCACGGGTTCGCGGTGCAGGCGCAGGGTTCCGGCGTCGGCGGCGGCGAGGTCCTGGAGGTCGTCGATGACGCGCTGGAGGACCATCGCCTCGTCGTGCAGGGAGCCGAGCAGGGCCGGGTCGGGTTCGACGAAGCCGTCGCGGGTGACCTCCAGCCAGCCGCGGATGTTGGTGAGGGGGCTGCGGAGTTCATGGGCGATGTCGCTGACCATGGCCTTGCGCTGGGCCTCCATGCGTTCGCGGCGTTCGGTGAGGTCGTTGAAGGCCTCGGCGAGGATGCCGGTCTCGTCCCGGGTCTTGACCGGTACCCGGACGTGCAACTCCGGTGGCTGCTGGGCCGCTTCGGTCAGTGCGCGCAGGGGGCGAACGAGTCGCGTGGCGACCACGGCCGTGACGAGGACGGTGAGGGCGAGGACCGCGGCGGCCGCGCCGACGACCTTGGCCTTGTTCGCCGGGGAGACGGCGAAGCGGGGTGCGGTGGTGTTCCCGCCGCCCAGGAAGAGTTCGGCCACCGGTGCCACGTACGGGTCGAGTTGGGCGCGGCGGGCGCTGTCGGTGCAGGCCTGCGCCTTGCGTATGTCGCCCGCGTCGCCCATTTTGTTGTACGCGCCGATGGTGTAGCGGGAGCCGAGGCTCTTGTCGAAGACGTCGACGCCGAAGTACGGGATCTTGAAGCTCACGCCTTCCTTCGACAGGCAGGGCTGGGCGCTCAGGATCAGGCTCTTCAGCGCCTTGCCCTCGGTGGCGGTCGGGGTGTTGAGCCTCCCGTCGGCGCACGGCTCGGGCACGGAGTCATTGGCGTCGTTTCCGTCCGCGTCGGTGAGGACGGGACGGCCGCTCGGCGTCACCGTGATGGTCGTGTCGATCCCGCTCTGTTTGAAGCAGGCCTGGCGGTCCTTGGCCAGCTTCGCCAGCCGGACCCGCTCCTTCGCGGTCAGCCGGTACGGTCCGACGACCCGGGGGTCGAGGCCGCTGAGCTGTGCGCCGGGTTCCGTGTACGTGTCGGTGTGCAGGGGGTCGACGCTCGCGGCGGCACGGGGCGGCAGGGAGGTGCCGTGCGGTGCGGAGTCGGCGATGAGGACGCGGTCGGTGGTCGTGAGGGCGATGCGGCGGCCCATCTTCTTCGACAGGGCGCGGACGGTGGGCGCGACGCCCTTCCACTCGGGGTGGGTCGCCGCGTAACCGCTGAGCTGCGCGAGGATGCGCATGTCGTCCGCGAGGTCCTGGCCCTGTTCCTCCCGGATGGCCCGGGTGGTGGTCGTCACCGCGAGCCAGGCCGTCGCCCCGACCGAGCACACGGCGATCAGCACGGTGGCGACGAGCAGCCGGACCAACAGCCGCTTGCGCAGCGGTATCCGGGGCCTCACGCGCGACCGCCGCGCAGCTTGTAGCCGACGCCGAACACGGTCAGCAGCCGGACCGGGCGGCGCGGGTCGGCCTCGATCTTCTTGCGCAGGTTCATGATGTGGACGTCGACGGCCCGTTCCGTGGACGCCCGGTCGAGGCCGCGGGTGTACTGGAGCAACTGCCGCCGGGAGAAGACCCGTTCGGGCTCGGCGGTCATCGCGTGGAGGATCTCGAACTCGGCCGGTGTGCAGTCCACGGGCACCCCGTCGCAGCGCACCTCGTGCCGTACGGCGTCGACGGACAACCCCGCCGCCCGCACGACGGTGTCCTCCTCCCGGTCCTCGGTGGTCCGGCCGCTGCGCCGCAGGACCGTGCGGATGCGGGCCATCAGCTCGCGCGGGCTGTACGGCTTGGTCATGTAGTCGTCGGCGCCGAGTTCGAGGCCGAGCAGTACGTCGTCCTCGGTGGAGCGGGCGGTGAGCATCAGGACGGGGATGTCGTCCTCGCCGCGCAGCACCCGGCACACCCCGAAGCCGTCGATCACCGGCAGCATGAGGTCGAGCACCACGAGGTCGGGTCTCAGTTTCCGGGCCGCCTCGATGGCGGCGGCCCCGTCATGGACCACGGTCGCGGAGTGGCCTTCCGTCAGCAGGGAGCGTCGTATCAGCTCGGCCTGCATCTCGTCGTCCTCGGCGACCAGCACATGTGCGCACACCTGGCGGATCCTAAGCGGTCAGTGGCCGAGGGCGGCGGCGTCACCCATGACGATGACCGGGTGCCGGGCCGGGTCCAGGGTGCGCAGGAGTTCCTTCATGTGGTCCTCGGCGATGCTGACGCAGCCGTGGGTGGGGCCGCCGTGGTCGACGTGGATCCAGATGCCGCCGCCGCGCGAGGCGCCGAGGGGGCGAGTCCAGTCGAGGGGCGAAGTGCCGGGCTGCCGGTTGTAGTTGATGGCGATCACGTAGTCGAAGGACCCTGCGAGCGGCTCGCCCTCGAAGCCGGTGCCGGGCGAGACGAAGCCCGACCCGTGGTCGTACGACAGCTTGGTGCCGGGGTCCTTGAGCAGCCCGCCCGCGTCGGTGAGCGAATAGACACCGATCGGTGAGCGCAGGTCACCGCCCATGTGGTGGTCGGACCAGCCCTTGAGCGCGTTGTGCGCGGCCCAGCTGGCCGTCTGCTCCCAGCCGTCGTCGGCTCGCTCGTACAGGGCAAGGGTGGAGAGGGGTGAGTTCGCGCCTCGCCCGGTGACCAGGACGACCTGTTCGGTGGTCGCCGGTATTCGGGCCAGCATCTTGGGCCCCACGCCCGGGAGTTGGCGGGGAGCCGCCTCTGCGGATATCTCCGACGAGGGCGACGGCGCGGACGAGGAGGCGGGAGTGGGGGCGGACGCATGGTCCGTCGCCGCCAGCGCACCGCCGCCGCATCCCGTGAGGAGAACGGATGCGGCGACGAGTGCGACCGAGGGAATGCGAGTGATCATGAGTCGACGATGACCGACACATGTGAGGAACTCGTCAGTTCCTACGGCTGGGTCGGCTTGCCTTTCGTGTAGAGCCAGGTGTGGAAGAGGACATCGAGTCGTGTGCCCGATTTCTGCTCCGCCAGGCTGACGAACTGTGCGGTGGTTCCGTGGCCGTAGCGGTGTGCGCCCGCCCAGGCCCGCAGGATCGCGAAGAAGGTCTTGTCGCCGACGGCCAGGCGCAGTTCGTGCAGGGCCATCGCTCCGCGGTCGTAGACCGGCGTGCCGAAGATGTTCGCGCCGCTGCCCGGGTCGCCGGGCGGGAACGCCCACAGGTCGTCGGTCGCCTTGCGGGCGTACAGCGCGTCGAAGGTCTGCTGGGCGGTCTTGCCGCCGTGCTGCTCGCTGTAGAGCCACTCCGCGTAGGTCGCGAAGCCCTCGTTGAGCCAGATGTCCTTCCAGGCGGTCAGCGACACGGAGTCCCCGAACCACTGGTGGGCGTTCTCGTGCACCAGGGTGCTGAGGTCCGGCGCCGAGTCGTAGATCGGCCGCCCCTGCGTCTCCAGCGCGTACCCGACATCCGGCGCGTGGTCGACGATCGACCCGGCCGAGCGGAACGGATACGGCCCGAACAGCTTGCTCTCCCACTCCAGGACGGAGGGCAGCTTCTTCAACACGGGGTCGGCGGCGGCGACTTCACGCGGGTCGACGGCGTTGTACACCTTCACACCGTCGCGGGTGGTGTACTGCTCGACCTTGAACTTCCCGACCGTCGCGGTGGCGAGGTAGGCCGCCATCGGCTCCGGCGCGTGCCAGCGGAACGTGGTCTTCCCGTGGGCGGTCCGCTGCCCGAGGAGCACGCCGTTGGCGACCGCGGTGCGCCCCTGCGGGACCGTGATCGTGAAGTCGTACGACGACTTGTCCTTGGGGTGGCTGTTCGCCGGGAACCACGTCATCGCGCCCTGCGGCTCACCTGCCACGAAGGCGCCGTCGTCGGTGGCGATCCAGCCGTCGGCCGAACCGTCCGGGTCGGTGACCTGCTTCGGGATGCCGTTGTACGTGACGGTGACCTGGAACCGCTGCCCCTTTCGCACGGTCCGACGCGGGGTGACGACGAGTTCCTGTCCGTCGCGGCGGAAGTCCGCCTTGGACCGGTCCACGGTGAGACCGGTGACCTTGAGGCCCTTGAAGTCGAGGTCGAAGCGGGTGAGCTTCTCGGTGGCGCGGGCGGTGAGGACCGCCTTGCCGTCGAGATGGCGGCTCGTCGGGTCGTACCGGAGCGTCAGGCCGTAATGGGCGACGTGGTAGCCGCCGTTGCCGGAGAGCGGAAAGTACGGGTCTCCCGCGCCGGCCGAACCGATCGTCGTGGCGCCCGCGGGTGCGGCGGCCGCGAGCAGAGCGGTGAGGGCGACGGGGACGGTGGCCACGACTGCGCTGCGGCGGAGGACAGCGGTGCGTCTTGTGGACTGCTGCCGGAGTTGCGTCACATGCGCTCCTACGGGTGAGGGGGGGTTGATCATCCGCCTCAGAGACTAGGCCGCCGACTCCGTCCGGATCCCTCTAGTTAGAGCAAACTTGTTCGGCACTTGTCCGGTACCTGTTGAGCGGCTAGTGACTGGGCGCGAGGAGCGGCGGTTCCGGAGCGGGGGTGGCGGCGGCCCGGTCGATGGCGCGCAGCTCGTCGAGGCTGTCGGCGAGGGTGCGGCCCGCCAGGGCGTGCAGGACTGCCGCCTCGGTCTCGTCGGTGAGCCTGAGGAAGTACTCGGCGGAGTGGTTGGTGACCAGGCACTCCCGGGGTCCCTCCGGCCGGGGGGCCCACAGCGGCTTGTCGCCGATGGCCGAGCGGTAGATCTCCTCCAGCGTGATCCGGTCCGCGGGCCGGCCCAGGCGGACGCCGCCGCTGCGGCCCTTGATGGACGCGACGAGACCGTCCTGCACCAGCGGGACCATCAGCTTGCGCACCAGGCTCGGGTTCGTGTCCAGACTCCTGGCGAGCTGGGTCGAGCTGAGGACGGGACTGCCCGATTCCTCGGCATGGCCCAGCAGGAGCATGGCCTTCAGCGCGCTGGAGAACCGCACGTCCAGCATGGTCGTACCCCTTTTCTTCCGCTTCGTTCGCCGCTCGGTCCGGGTGAGTCCCGAGGCCCCCATATTAGCAACTCTTACAGTTGCACTTCCGTCGAAGGATATGTACTTTTCACACATGCAGATTGCGGCCGCCTTCCCAGGGCGCCCGCCCGAGAGAACCGGAGAACGCCATGAGCACCGAGACCGAGATCAGGCAGATCGTCTCCCGCTACACCCGGGCCGCGGACCAGCGCGACGGCGAGGCGCTGGCGCGGCTCTACGAGGCCGACGCGGTCGTCGAGGTCCACTACCACCGCGGACCCGACGGCACGGAGCTGCTGGGCAAGCTCTCCGGAGGAGCGCAGATCGCGGAGGCCATGTCCACGGCCATGGCACCGCACCCGCCCCTGGGCTGGAGCCACCACACCACCTACGACCACCTCGTCTCCGTCGACGGCGACGAGGCGAGCATCGACACCCAGTTCATCACCTTCGACGTCGTCGGAGCAGCGAAGCCCGAGGGCGGCTGGCCCGCCGGCACGTTCGGCGCGCAGGGCACCATCAAGCCGATCGAGTCCGGGTACTACCGCTTCACCTTCCGGCGGACCGACGGGGTGTGGCGGATCCGCCACCAGGACGTCATCCACGACATCCCGTACGTCTACTGATCACCCGGCCGTCTTCTGATCACTCGGCGGCCCGTCATCGATGTCAGCGGTCATCGCTGACCGGCACTCAATCGGGAGGTTGTCCCCGGTATGGCGACACTTGGACTCATCGGCAGTGGAAACATCGGGGGCACCCTCGCCCGGTTGGCCGTCGACGCCGGCCTGGACGTCGTGCTGAGCAACTCGCGGGGGCCGGGGACCCTTTCCGACCTCGTGGACGAACTGGGGCCGCGGGCCCGTGCGGCAACTCCAGCGCAGGCGGCGGCCGTTGGGGACTGGGTCGTCGTGACGATCCCGGTCGGCGCCGTGGGGGCGGTCCCCCGGGAGCCGCTCGTCGGCAAGACGGTCATCGACACCGGCAACTACTTCGCCCCGCGTGACGGTACCGTCCCGGAACTCGAAGCGAAGGAGCTCACCGACAGCGAGTTGCTCCAACGGCACCTGCCCGAGGCGCACGTCGTGAAGGCGTTCAACAACATCAACCACCAACACCTCAGGGCGTTGCCGCGCCCGGTGGACGCGGCCGACCGCACGTCCCTGCCGATCGCCGGCGACGACCCTGGCGCGAAGAAGCACGCCACCGAGTTGCTCTCGCTCCTCGGGTACGACGCCGTGGACATCGGACCGCTCGCCGAAGGCTGGCGCTCACAGGTGGGCACTCCGGTCTTCTGCGCGCCGTACTCGGTGACCAAGGACGACCGGTACAGGAACCAGCCGGCCGCGCCCGCGTCCGCCACCGAGATCCACGCGGCGCTGGCGGCGGCACGACGCTGAGTCGCCGCCCAGGTCAGGGCAGCGCGGTCAGCACCACGACAGCTACTGAGTGATGTCCGGTACGGCGAGGCCGAGTTCGCGTTCGCCGAGAGGTGCGAAGAAGCGCTCGACGTCCGCGTCGGTGACCTCGGCGAGCGTGGGCGGTGACCAGTGCGGGGTGCGGTCCTTGTCGATGACCTGGGCGCGGATGCCCTCCACCAGATCGGGAGTGGCCAGGGCCGCGCAGGAGACGCGGTACTCCTGGTTCAACACGTTCTCCAGCGAGCCGAGTCGGCGGGCCCGGCGGAGTGCGACGAGGGTGACCTTCAGCGCGGTGGGCGACTTGGCGAGCAGGGTTTCGGCGGCCTGTTTCGCCGCGCTGTCGCCGTGGTCGAGGAGGCGGTCGATGATCTCCTCGACGGTGTCGGCCGCGTAGCAGGCGTCGATCCACGCCCGTGCCTCCGCCAGTTCACCGGGGGGCGCTTCGCGCGCGTACCGGCCCAGGACCTCGCGTACCGGCATGTGGCCTAGCCCGTCGAGGAGTTGGGGCAAGGATTCGGACGGGATGTAGTGGTCGGCGAGGCCGCAGTGCAGAGCGTCGGACGCGCCCACCGGGGCTCCGGTCAGCGCCAGGTGGGTACCGAGTTCGCCGGGGGCGAGGGCGAGGAGGTAGGTGCCGCCCACGTCCGGTACGAAGCCGATGCCGGTCTCGGGCATGGCGACACGCGAGCGGTCGGTGACGATGCGGAAGCTGCCGTGTGCGGAGACGCCGACGCCGCCGCCCATGACGATGCCGTCCATGACGGCGGCATACGGCTTCCGGTAGCGGGCGATACGGGCGTTGAGCCGGTACTCGTCGCGCCAGAAGGCCACCGACGCCGAACCGTCCCCGTCCCGCGCGTCGTTGTGGATGGCGCGGATGTCGCCGCCCGCGCACAGGCCCCGCTCACCGGCGCCCGTGAGGACGACGGTTTCCACGGACGGGTCGTGTTCCCAGGCCGTCAGGGCCGCGTCGATACGGCGAACCATCTGGTGGGTGAGGGCGTTGAGGGCCTTGGGGCGGTTGAGGGTGAGATACGCGGCGCGCCCCTCGACACGTACGAGTACGGAGTCGTCGGCGTCGTTCATCCGAACGCCTCCGTCAGCCCGCGGGCCATGATGACGCGCATGGTCTCGTCGGTTCCTTCCGGGATCTGGTGGACCCGCCGGTCGCGGGTGATCTTCTCGATACCGTATGCGCTCAAGGCCCGTCCGCATCGACCGCCGGAGCGGGTGCGGGTGCCGCGAAGCGCACGGGGGCCCGGAAACGGGCCTTGCGGGCGGCCCGCCGGAATGTGGTCAGGACCGCGGGTCCGGCCAGGAGAACGCACACGAAGTTGGTGACCGCGCGGCCGGTGTCCCAGCCCAGGGACGTGGCGAGGTCGAACGCGAGGTAGCGGTGCCACTGCTCGGTGAACGGCAGGCCGGGCAGGTAGGCGATGGAGCTGTTCGGATCGAGGGAGAACGGCCAGAAGGAGAGGTTGAGCAGAAAGCCGAACAGATAGCCGGACACCGATCCGTAGACGGCCAGCATCAGCACCTCGTACCGGCCCCTCACCCGGGGCAGGAACCCGGCGAGCATGCCGACGAAGGCGCAGCCGAACATCTGGTACGGCATCCAGGGCCCGACCCCGCCCGTGATGAGCGCGGAGGCGAAGAGCGAGGTGCAGCCGAGGACGAAGCCGAAGCCGGGGCCGTAGACGCGTCCGGCGAGGACGAGCACGAAGAAGACGGTCTCGATGCCCGCGGTGCCGGCGCCCAGCGGACGCAGCGCCGCGTTCACGGCGGACAGGACGCCGAGCATCGCGAGGGCCTTGGAGTCGATGCCGCCCTCGGCGATCTCGGAGAGGACGACACACAGCACAAGCGCCAGAAGCACGCCGAAGATCAGCGGGGGCGCGTAGTTGGAGCCGAACGTGCCCGGTGCGACGACGAACGGCCAGAAGAACGCGACCAGTCCGAGGAACGCGGCGAGCCCCATCACGATGCCGACGCGCGGGGTGAGCCGGATGGCCGGGGCGGTCATGAGCGGGCTTCCTCGTCCAGCAGCGGCCGCAGCTGATCGACCGTCAGGAAGGGCAGCGGAGCGAGGATCTTGGCCGTCTGCGGGGCGAACACCGGTGAGGCGACGATGACTTCGGTGGTGGGTCCGTCGGCGACGATGTCCCCCTCTGCCATGACGACGACCCGGTCGGCGGCGCGGGCGACGAACTCGACGTCGTGCGTGGCGATGACAACGGCCCGCCCCTCGCCGGCGAGCGCGTCGACGATCCGGACGAGTTCCGTCTTGGCCCGGTAGTCGAGCCCGCGGGTCGGTTCGTCGAGGAGCAACACCCTGGGCGCGACCGAGAGTTGGATGGCCAGGACGAGCGCCAGTCTCTGCCCCTCGGACAGGTCACGCGGGTGCGTGTCGTCGGGGACACCGGGCGCGAGCCGGTCGAGGATCGCACGGGCCGACTCCCCCGCCGCCGCCGACTCCGACTCGGCGTCGGCCTGGCCGAGTTCCTGTTTGACGCTTTCGAGGTAGAGCAGGTCGGCGGGCGTCTGCGGAACCAGGCCTACGGCTCCGCGCGCGTCGGTGGCGGAGAGTTCGTGCGGATCACCCGGGGCGTCGATGACCTTGACGGTGCCGGACCGGCGCGGACCCGAGCCCTGGAGGGCCCACAGCAGGGAGGACTTACCGGAGCCGTTGCGGCCCATGAGTGCGGTGACCTCGCCGCTGTGCAGATCGAGGTCGACCTCGCGGACGGCCGGGACACCGTGGTAGGTCACTGTCACCCCGCGCGCGGTCAACAGCCGTGGCCCGACTGCGACTTGGGCGGGGCGAACGGGTCCGGGTGTGCGTCCGGTCAGGCGGGTGCGCAGGGGCACGGCAGCGCGGCGGGCGTCGCGGATGGACAGCGGCAGCGGGGACCAGCCCGCGACCCGGCCCAGTTCCACGATCGGCGGCGCGATGCTGGACGTACGCAGGATGTCGGCGGGTGTGCCGATCACCGCGCGGCCGTCGCCCGGCAGGTGGATGACGCGGTCGGCGTACTGCACGACCCGTTCGAGGCGGTGCTCGGCCATCAGGACGGTGACGCCGAGGTCGTGGACGAGGCGGGTGACGGCGGCCAGCACCTCTTCAGCGGCCGTGGGGTCGAGGGCGGAGGTGGGTTCGTCGAGGACGAGGACCCGGGGGTGGGCGGTGAGGACGGAGCCGATGGCGACGCGTTGTTGCTGGCCGCCGGAGAGTTCGTGCAGGGTGCGGTGGCGCAGGTCGGCGAGGCCGAGGAGGTCCAGGGTCTCCTCGACGCGCTTGCGCATGGTGGCGGGCGGGATCGCCAACTGCTCCATCGCGTACGCGAGTTCCTCCTCGACGGTGTCGGTGACGAAGCCGTCCAGGGGGTCCTGGCCCACCACGCCCACGACGTCGGCGAGTTCACGTGGCGGATGGTGTGCGGTGTCGCGGCCGTCCACGGTGACGCGACCGTGGAGGGTGCCGCCGGTGAAGTGCGGGACGAGTCCGTTGACGGCGCCGAGGAGCGTGGACTTGCCGACGCCCGTGTGGCCGACGACCAGGCAGAGTTCGCCTTCCTCGACGGTCAGGTCGACCTCGCGCAGGGCTGGTTCGGCCGTGTCCTCGTACCGGACGGTGACCTGGTCGAAGGTGATCACGAGGCATGGCCTCTCTGCGCGGGGCTGGGCGGGGGTGCGAGGAATCCGGCCGTTCCGGCGAGCAGGATCGCGGCAGTCGGGACCAGGGGCAGGGTGGGCCAACTCAGCGGATGGACGGTGGGGTTGAGCTCCGCCGCGTTGTAGCCGAGATTGCTGAACAGCAGCACGGCGGACAGCACACCGCTCCCGGCGACGGCCCACTCGGGCAGCCGCCACGGGTCGGGCCGGTAGGTGGTCCGGCTGACCCGGCGCCCGCCGAGCCGCAGTCCCGCCACGCACAGCAGGGCGCCGGACGCCATGGCGGGCAGGCCCAGGAATCGCGGGGCGGTCGCGTCGAGCAGGCCGTAGGCGCCGGCGCAGAGGCCGCACATACCGAGCAGCATCAACGCCCCGGTGAGACGGCGGGAGTTGCGGGTGGCGGTGCCCGCACGGCCGTAGCCGCGGGAGTCCATGGCGGCGGCCAGGCGCAGCGAGCGTTCTAGGGCGTCCTCCAGGACGGGGACCACGATCCCGCGCAGCGCCTTCAGGCCCTTGGCGCGTCCGGCTCTCAACTTGCGGGCGCTGGCGACGCGTTGGACGCTCTGCACGAGCTGGGGCGCCACGCTGATGGCGACGGTGACGGCGACGCCGAGTTCGTGGAGGGCGCCGGGGAGGACACGCAGGGCGCGCTTCGGGTTGGCGAGGGTGTTCGCGGCGCCGATACAGCACAGCATGCAGGCCAGCCGTAGTCCGTCGGTGGCGGCGGAGAGTACCGCCTCCAGGGAGACCGGGCCGCCGATCTGGATGCCCGCGTACCAGTCGGGGGTGGGGATGTGCGGCAGGGAGAAAAGGAAGTGGTCGCGGGGTGTGATGCCGGTGGCGAACACCGCCCGGAAGACGACCCGGATCGCGACGACCGTGAGGGCCAGGTACAGGTAGTACTTGAATCCCCGCGCCCAAGGCGCCTCGGTACGGCGGGCCGTGACGACGTAGCCGAGAACCGCCAGGACGAGGAGCAGCAGAAGCGGGTTGGCGGTACGGCTGACAGCGGTGGCGAGGGCGAGCGCCCAGATCCACCAGGCCACGGGGTGCAGCGTGCGTGACAGGCGACGGCCGCCCCGGTCCGGCACGGCGCCGGACACGAGTGGGGCCGCCTCAACTCCCGTACGGGACACGGCAGTCATTCGGTACGACGGCGTCGGCGCGCGACGAACACCGCCGTACCGCCGACCAGGACGATCAGCGAGACGCCGGTGACCGTGGGAAGGATCGAGCCGGAGTCGTGGCGTACGTCGGCGGCGGGTGCGGCGTCGACAACCTTGGCGCTCGGGGTGGCCGCGGCTTCGAGTGTGGGGGACGAACTCGGGCTCGGGGACGGGCTGTTGATCCGTGAAGGGGTGGGCTTGGGTTTCGGCTTCACCGCTGCGGACTTCTTCGGCTTGGGCTGGTCGGGAGCAGGGCCCGTGTCGACGCCCGGGGTGAGCGTGGGTGCCTTGGCGGTGGAGGCGGCCTTGCCCGCGGCGCCGTGCGGTCGGGTGTTGCGGGCGCGGAGTTGGTCGGGGGTGACCGTGGGCCGGCCTTCGGTACCC
Organism: Streptomyces sp. NBC_00986; assembly: GCF_045162565.1. Taxonomy (NCBI): domain Bacteria; kingdom Bacillati; phylum Actinomycetota; class Actinomycetes; order Kitasatosporales; family Streptomycetaceae; genus Streptomyces; species Streptomyces sp. NBC_00986. Next base: position 10,829,559 of record NZ_CP108733.1, on the reverse strand, counting down.
TCGACATTCGTGCCGCCGAAGATCCACAGGTCGACGCTGCCGGGCTTCGGTTTGTGGAGCATGGCGCCGAGTTGGCTGTACTGCCAGGTCGTCGCGCCCGGGTCGGCGTGCCAGTACGACCAGTACGCGGACGCGGGCGGGGTCAGGACGCAGTCGTCCTGGGCGGCCGTCGGATACTGCTTGCCGTTCTTGAAGCCGCTGTAGCCGATCCGGCAGATGAACGCGGGCCCGTCGTGGCCGGTACCGGTGGTGCCCCAACCCCCTTGGTTGAGCAGCTCGTAGCCGGTCGTCGGTGTCGTACCGCACGAGCGCAGGATCGGCCCGCCCCAGTGACTGAAGTCGACGGCGAGGACCACTCCGGAGGTGGTGGTGCAACGGCCCATGGACTGCGGGTCGGCCACGGCCGGGACGGTGCTCGCGCCGAAGGCGGCGGCCGTCAGTCCGAGCGCGGCCACGGCACGAACCACCGTGCGCACAAGGCGTGTTGGGATCATCGCGAACCCCTCGCGCCAGTCCGACGACGAGCGCCTACGACCGTGCGCCGGCCGACGAGGACCAGCAGCGCGGCGATCCCGGCGAGGGCGCCCACCTGCACACCGGTGGAGGCGAGAACTCCCCCGCCGGTACCTGTCGTTGATCCTCCCGTGTCTCCACCGGGGGTCACGATGTCGGGCGTACTCGCGCTCACGCTCGGAGTGGGCTGCGGCGAGGTGCCGCTCAAGTCGCGAGTCAGCGTGCCGAAGGAGACGCCGGTCGTACCGCCTACTGCCTGGGTGGAGGCCCGTAGATCGGAGCCCCGCTGGCCCTCCTTGGCCACGTTGAAGCCGCCGTCGGAGTTCTGCTGTCCGGCGAGGAACTTCCGTGCGCGCTCGATCTGTTGGGCGTATTTCCCGGCGTCGAGCGACAGTCCCTGTACGGCGAGTGCGGCCGAGTTGACGGAGTCCCCCGCGGCGCCCGGGAAGCCGCCGTCGGACAGCTGCTTGGAAGCGAGCCAGCCGAGCGCCTTGTCTACGGCCTGCTCCGCCTTGTCGCCGCCGGCCAGGTCAAGTGCCATGACGGCAATGGCGGTCGAGTCGACGTCGGAGTCCTTCGTGGACGGGATCAGGCTCGGCCAGGCGCCGTTGTCCTGCTGGAGGCTCTCCAGATAGGCGATCGGCCGTTCGGCGGCCGTCCTGTCGTCGGCCCTCAACTGGGCCATGACTGCGAGGGATTGGGCGAAGACGGACGGCGCGTAGGCATAGGCGCCCTTGGCCGCGCACGAGCGGTCGGGTGCGGTGCTCGGCTTGGCGCAGACCGCCTTGTCGAGTGCGGCGATGAGGTCCTTGCCGCCGAAGTCGCGCGGGTCACGGCCGACCACCTCGGCGAGCAGGGCGGTCTTGCCGATGGAGCCGCCCGCCGCGTACGCGGTGCCGGTGCCTGTCCAGTCGTTCACGGTACGGCCCTCACCGTCCTTGCCGCCGTGGTCCAGGAAGTCGACGATGCCGCGCAGTTTGGCGTTGTTGAGGCCGGTGGCGGCGAGCGCGTAGGCGCCGTCGATCGTCAGGCCGAAGTCGGCGCGGGACGAACCGGGTCCGGCCGGGTAGTACTGGCCCTGCTTGAGGTTGGCGGAGCTGGTGAGGTAGGCGACGCCCTTCTTGAGGTCGGGGCCGTCGCCCGGGTCCGTCGTGGGTGGCTTCGTCGTGGGTGGCTTCGTCGTGGGTGGCTCGCTGGTCGGCGGGTCGGTGGGGGCGGCCGGTTTCGTGGTCAGGGTGACCAGGCTGGTGCCCGCTCCGGCGAGGACGGCCGGGGGTGTCGGATACAGCGCCGGATCGGCGGCACCCTCCTCGAACCCGAAGCCCCCGCCGCCGAGTTGCTGCCTCGACAGCCAGCCGACCGCCGAGTCGGCGCGACCGGTGTCGCCCAACTCCCGCAAGGCCTCGGCGGCGTAGGCAGTCGCGGCTACGCTGCCTGTCGTCGAACCGGTGTAGCCGGGGAAGGCACCGTCCGTGCGCTGCGCCTTGCCGAGGTACGCGCGGGCCTTCGCGACCGCGTCGTCGTGGCCGCCGGCCCTCCGCAGCACCAGGGCCACGAGTCCGGTGGTGGCCGGGTCGCCGTCGCAGAACTCGCCGGTGCTGATGAGGATGCTGGTGATGCCGCCGTCCGCGCACTGGACCTGCGTGAGCCGCGCGATCGTGTCCGCCGGAGGTGTGGTGCCGGCCCTCAACAGGGCCAGCACGGACAGGGCTTGGCCGTCGGTGTAGGTCGCGTTGCGGAAGTCGCCCTTGGCGGTGCAGCCGGGGGTGGGTTCACCGGACTCCGGGCCTGCCGCGCAGACGTTGGCCGCGAGGTCGGCGATCAGGTCGTGGCCGCCGAACTTCGCCGGGTCGTTCTCGGTGATCTCGGCGAGAAGTGCCAGGCGTGCGGCGGCAGTTGCGTCGGGAGCCTCGGTCTTGCCCGCCGGGTAGGCGTAGTCGTCGGTGTGCGCGGCCAGGTATGCGCTGATCTTGTCGAGGGTCGCGCTCCTGCCGGTCGCGGCGGCCAGCGCGTAGGCGGTCTCGGTCGTCAGCAGGTAGTCGGGGATGTCGGCGTCGTCGTCAACTACCCGCTCCCCGTCAGTTAGTTGGGCCGTGAGCCAGCTCGCTGCGGCGGTGACGTCGACGTCACCCGGGGCGCCAGTGGGTGATCCGCTCGGGTCGGGGGTGCCGGTGCCGCCGGCGCGAACGTCGTCCGGGGTGAAGGTGGGCTGACCCGTGCTGCCGCCGACGTCGGTGCCGCCGTAGACCCAGGCGTCGACGTCGCCGTCCTTGAGCTTGCGGTCCATCGCGCCGTACTGGCTGTAGGACCAGGTGTCCTGGCCGGGCGAGGCGGTCCAGTAGGACCAGTAGGCCGTCGCGGGCGGCGTCAGGGCGCAGGCTTCCTTGTCCGGGGTGGGGTACTGGGTGCCCGAAGTGCCGTAGCCGATGCGGCAGATGAAGCCGGGGCCGTCGTGCTGGGTGCCGGTGGTCGTGAAGCCGCCGTCGTGGAGCAGGTCGTAGCCGGTGGTCGGCGTGGTGTCGCAGCCGCGCTCGACCTTTCCGGCGAACGGCCCGAAGTCGACGGCGACGATCGCGCCCCTGGTGGCGGTGCAGTCGCCGATCGGGTCGGCGGCCGCGGGTGTCGTCGTGAGGAATGTCATGCAGGCGGCCGGCAGGAGGAGCAGTGCCGACGCGAGTGCCACGAGTGGCCCGGGTCGGGTGCCGATCCGGCCGTCTCTGCGCTCTGCGGTTCCCACCGCGTCCCCCTCGTCCGCCTGACCGGCGCGGGGTGGGAACGTGGCTGAGAGCCCCCGGCGCACGGAGAGATCCCCACGCACGGAAGGCGGTCGCACCACGCCGTAGTCCGCGACGGCGTCTGTTGCTGATGAACACGCTCCAGGCATTCCGGCTCGCCCGGCGGTGCCGGGCCTACGGTTGCGGGTCAGCGCCGGGATTCGACCGGCTTCCCCTGGAACTCTTTGCGTATCAGCCGGATTTGAACATGGTTCACAGAAAGCGTCAAGCCGGGTCACAGGTCCCCTCGTGGGGTGTCCGGAGGACCGCTGGCGACGGCGGGTCCGGTCGAGTACCGTCCCGCTCTGCCGAGTGGGGGAACCCGGTGGGAGTCCGGGGCTGACGCGCAGCGGTGTGGGACGGCAGGGGGTCGTCCCGAGCCCGAATGCCCAGGCGGCGAAGCATTTTTGGTAGCCGGTCCACGCGTTTCGGACACCGGTCACGCCCGCTGCTCCGCAGGCCGTCATGGCCCGGCACGGGCCGGTCGGCGTCCCTCATCCCAGGAGCAGGCCATGTCCCGTACCGTTGCCCTCCGACGCTGCGTTCTCACCACGGCGGCAGCCCTAGGCGCGTTCGCGCTCACCACCTTGCCGGCGGCGGCGACCGCCACTCCGGCGCAGCTCGCGACCGCGAAGACGAACGGTGTCGCGTATCTCAAGTCCCTTCAGGCGGCGGACGGTTCGTACGCCGGGTCGGGGCTGTCCAACGAGTGGGCGTTCAGCGCGCTCGCCGCGGCGGGCACCGCCGCCGTGGACGTGACGCCGGGCGGCGACGCGAGCAAGAACGCCAGATCGGTCTACCGGACTCTTCTGTCGACGGCGAGTTGGCCCTCGGCCTCCCCCGTGGTCACCGACTACGAGCGGGCGACGCTGAACGCGTACGCCGCCGGGATCGATCCGGCCCGGGTGTCCGCCGGGCGCAATCTCGTCGCGGACGTCTACGGCTACTGGCAGACGGCGGAGGCCGGTTACTTCGGTCCGTCCGCGAACTTCAACGGCACCGTCTTCGCCGCGCTGGCCCTGAGCGGCGCGAAAACGCAGTCCGGAGTGCAGCGCGTCCCGCAGGCGCTGCGGGACGCGATCGTCACGCGTCTCCGTGCCAACCAGCACAACGACGGCGGATGGAACTACAGCAAGGCCGAGGGCAACGCGACCCAGCTCGCGGCGACGAGCGACATCGACATGACCGGCGCGGCGATGGCCGCCCTGTGCGTGTCCGGCGTACCCAGCACGGACACCGACATCCTGCAGGCGAAGGCGTTCCTGAAGAGCAAACTGGTGGCGGCCAGCGGCGCGTTCAACGCCCTGTTCGGCGTCAACACCGACTCCAACGGCTGGGCCGTCTCGGGCCTCGACGCCTGTGGCATCAACCCGCAGACCGGTGACTTCCTCACCACCCAGGGCAAGACTCCGGTGGACTTCCTGATCGCCCAGCAGTTCAACCCGGGCGGCGGCTTCAAGTACCTTCCCAGCGACACGAGTCCGTCGGCCTACGCGTCGATCGACGGGCTGCGCGCGGTAGTCGGCGGTGGCTTCACCGCCGCCCCGCCGGTCCCGATCACGAGCGGTGCCCCGCAGTGGGTGGGCCAGACCGCGTTCACCTCGGGTACGGCGGCGAAGCTGGCGCTGACCGTGGACGACGGCGCGGGCGCCCTCGGAGTCTGCTCGGTGGCGCTCACCCCGACCGGCAGCGCGACGACGCTGGGCGCCGTCCTCGACGCGGCGACGAGCGCCGCCACCCCCTCGGGCTGTGTCACCGGCGTGACCCCCTCGTCCGGCACGGGCACGATCACCACGCTCAACGGCAAGGCCAACAGCGGTTCCGGGACGTGGAAGGTGAGCGTCGACGGCGCCGCCTTCACCGGCGCGGCCCGCGCGCAGGTGATCAACGTGGGCGACACGATCGCCGTGCGCTGGGGCGCCTGACGCCGGAGCCGGGGTCGTAGGGTCTCGATATGCGCATCGTCTCCCTGCTGCCCGCCGCGACCGACATCGTCGCCGAACTGGGGCTGTCCGCGCGGCTGGTCGGACGGACGCACGAGTGCGACTGGCCGCCGCGCGAGGTGGCCTCCGTGCCGGTGGTGACCGGTGCGGACCTGGATCAGGACCGGCTCACCAGCCGGGAGATCTCCGACGCGGTGGGCGGTTCGGCGCACTCCGGTTCCTCGCTCTACACGCTGGACACCGAGGCATTGGCGTGCCTGCGCCCCGACGTGGTGCTCACGCAGGACCTGTGCGATGTCTGCGCGGTGTCGTACGAGAGCGTGAGCCGGACGGTGCGACTGCTGGACGCGGACACCCGCGTATTGAGTCTGGAGCCACGCACGCTGGGCGACGTGCTGGACTGCCTGGTCACGGTCGGCGAGCTGCTCGGCGTGCGGGAGCACGCGGAGCGGCGCCGGGCCGGGTTGCGGGCACGGCTCGACCACGTCCGCGCCTCGGTCGCCGGACGCGAACGGCCGCGCGTGGTGGCCGTCGAGTGGCTCGACCCGTTGTGGCCCGCCGGGCACTGGGTGCCCGAGCAGATCACGGCGGCCGGTGGTGTTCCGCTGCTCGCCTCGCCCGGCGACCACACCGAGCCCATGACCTGGGAGGCCGTGCGGGCCGCACGACCGGACGTGATGCTGGTCCTGCCGTGCGGCTTCCCACCCGAACGGACCCTGCGCGAGGCCGAGTTGCTGACCGGGCTGCCGGGCTGGGCGGAGCTGCCCGCCGTACGCGACGGCCGGGTCTGGGTGGTGGACGGACCGTCCTACTTCAACCGTCCGGGGCCACGCGTGGTGCGCGGTGCGGAGGTGCTGGCCCATGTCCTGCACGGGGTGCGGGCCGGGCAGCCGGTAACGGCCTCCGAGGCCCGCACGCTGTGAGCCCCTCTGCTCAGAACGCGGTCCAGGTGAAGGCCACCTTGTCGCCGGGGTTCAGCTTGAACTGGCAACCGCCGACCGGTGTCGGGGTGCCGTTGACGGAGATGTTCCAGTAGGCGGTCCCGCCGCCGGAGACGTTCTTGATGGTGTCGACCGAGTAGTCGTCGAACGAGGCGTACCAGGTGCCGTCCCAGGTGAAGTGCCGCTTGCGGGCCGCGTCGTCGAGGGCGGCGGTCGGGGTCGGGACGGCGCCGGGGTTGGCGCCGCCGTTCGTGCCGTCGCAGGTGTGGGTGCCGCCGGTCGCGGTCGTCACCTCGTGCCCCTTGGTTCTGATCTTCTCCTGGTAGAGGACCCCGTCCGGTCCCCGCACGGTCAGGGTCACTCTGATCGGGGCGTTCGTGCCGGTCGCCGGCTGGGTCGCGGCGACGGCCGGTGCGGAGGTGAGGGCGAGGCCGAGGGCGGTGGTGGCGAGCAGGGCACGGTGTGCGGTCGTCCGGCGCAAGGGGTTGCCTTCCTGGCGTGGGCGGGCCCGCGGGACGGCACCGAGCGGCCCGCGCGACGAACACGTCGGCGAACCAGGGCTCTCGGCTTCGCGCTGCGGACCATGACAGTGGGAAGCGGTACGGAACACGACGCACGCCGGGTGCCCCGACTCGCGGCCCTGCCGGGCCGCACACGGTTGCAGGTCAGCGCCGGATTCCCACCGGCTTCCCCCGGTCGCACGCGTATGCGGTGCGGTTGTCGCCTTGCTGGAGCTGGAACCAGTACTGATGCAGGTGCTCAAACCCCGGCATCCTAGGGCCAGTTGGCATGCCGATGCCAGGGGCGTTCCCGTCCGCTCGTTCGGCGGGTCAGCGGCGGTGCATCGTCTGCAGGGCCTCGACCAGCACCTTCGGGTCGCGCCCACCCTTGTAGACCGGCGGCGGTTGCCGCTTCAGGCCCAGGAGTTGGGCCACGGCGGTCCAGGCGGTGCGTACCGAGTACTCGACGGTGAAGACGACGTCGTCGGGGACCTCGGCGTACTGGCCGATGAAGGCCAGGTTGGTGGAGCCCTCCGGGACGACCTGCGGCCGGTCTCCCGAACTGCGCACCAGGAACTGGCTGGTGATGTACGGCATCAGCGCCGGGACGACGATCGAATGGTCGAGGATCTGCGGGCCCTCCTCGAACCGGAGGTGGTGCAGGACCTCGTCCAGGATCTCCCGGCCGGTGCACGCGCGCATCGGCTTGCGGACGAAGTCGCCCTCCCTGTCCGGGAAGAGGCCGTAGCCCCACCACACGAAGGTGTCCTCGGGCTGCTCACGGAAGTGCGGCTGGTGGTTGAGGACGATGGTCAGCAGCCAGTTGGAGTCCTTGAACGTGATCAGCCCGCCCTTGCCGGCCTCGCTGCCGCTGAACTTCTCCATCAGCTCGAAGAAGGTCGGATCCTTCGTCGTGACCGTGAAGGACACCCAAGTGGAGTCCGTGACCGAGGAGTTGAAGACCGACGGGTCACCCAGCAGGCCCGGCCGACCCGGCCGCTTCGCCGCGAGTGTCTCCCACAGCCGCCAGGATCCCGCGTCGCCGGAGGTGTCCAGCACGGGCGCGGTGTCGGTGGAACCGAGCGTGGAGTCGGCGGTCATCGAGCCGTTGGTGACCAACACCAGGTCGTCCGGACCGAGTTCCGTCTCCTCGCTACGGCCCTCCCGCGTCCAGGTGAGAGCCTCGACGGTCAGCGCGTCCCCCTCGGCCAGCCGCAAGTCGGTTACCCGGGTGCCGAGTTGGACGGTCACCCCCTGCCCGGTCAGCCACTTCGACAGGGGGCGCACGATGGAGTCGTACTGGTTGAAGCGGGTCCGGTAGATCCCCGACATGGAGTCGAAGGTCTTGAAGAGGTGCACGAAGCGGTTGAGGTAGCGGCGGAACTCGATCGCGCTGTGCCACGGTTCGAAGGCGAACGTGGTGCACCACATCCACCAGAAGTCCGTGCGGAAGAACCCCTCGCTGAAGCAGTCCGTGATGCGCTTGCCGTCCAGCAGCCGCTCCGGGGTGCCCACGCACTTCACCAGCTCCAGCCGGTCGCGCTCGGAGAAGCCCATGGAGTGCGTGTCGACCACCTTGCCCGCCGCGTCGACGAGCCGGGCGTGGTCGTCCCAGGCGAAGTCCTCGTGGAAGGCGAAGGTGTCCTCGGTCACCGACTTCGACGGGTCGTCCAGCGACGGGATCGACCCCAGCAGGTCGTACGTGCAGTCGAAGTGGATCTCGAACATCCGGCCACCACGCATCGTGTACCCGGTCTCGGGCGAACCCGCCGCGTCGAGGCTGCCGCCTTCCCGGTCCTGCTCCTCGAGCAGCAGGATGTCCGACCCCACGAACCCGCCCTCACGGATCAGGAACGCCGCCGCCGACAAGGCCGCGACACCACTTCCCACCAGGTAAGCCTTCGCCATGAACGCCGTCCCTCCTTCGTCCCACGACCACGGGCGGCCCGGGCGGAGGCACGGGCGCTTCACCGGCGTGCGGTCGGCTTTCCCAGCGTCGGCCGCGGGCTTCTCGCTCGCAGCAGGGCGGGGCCGAACGAGTGAGTCGGCGGTCCGGCCGTGGCATGGGGTACGCCGCCTCGGAACTTACAGGGTGGTCGGGACGGGTGGGGGCGGACTACCAGGGAACGACTCCGTCGTCCTCGAAGAACGAACCGGTCGGGCCGTCGTCGGGCAGTGTGGCGAGCCGGATCGCTGTGGCCGCGCCCTGCTCGGGGGTGCGGGGTCCGTGGAAGCCGGTGAAGTCGGTCGCGACCAGGCCCGGGCAGGCTGCGTTGATCAGGATGTTCGTGTCGGCCAACTGCCGGGCGTACTGCACGGTGACGGCGTTGAGGAACGACTTCGACGGGGCGTAGGCCGCCATGACGGGGCCGATGTCGACGGCCGGGTCCGCCTGGCGGGTCAGGGAGGCCACGGCGCTGGAAATGTTGACGATGCGGGGTGATGGCGAGCGCCGTAGGAGCGGCAGCATCGCGTTGGTCACCCGGATGACACCGATGACGTTGGTCTCCACGACCGTGCGGACCAGGTCGAGGTCGAGTGTGGTCGGGTCCTGGATCCAGCCCGGCCCCATGTCTCCTGAGATGCCGGCGTTGTTGACCAGGACGTCCAGGCGCCCGGCCCGCCGGTCGATCAGTTCCGCGGCAGCGGTGACGCTCCGGTCGCCGGTCACGTCCAGCGGCACCCCGAACGCGTCCGCTCCGGCGGCGCGCAGCTTCTCCACGGCACTCTCGCGCCGGGCCTCGTCTCGGGCTCCCACGCCCACCCGGTACCCGAGGGCACCCAGCCCTGCGGCGATCTCGTACCCGATTCCCTTGTTCGCGCCGGTCACCAGCGCGATCTTCGTTTCGCTCATGCCGTTGATGGTCACGCGCGGACGAGGGGTGCGGCCAACACCGATACGGTGCTCTGTCATACCCGGTGGGTATCACCCGGAAGCTACGCTGGGGCCATGGACGCCCTGGAGACCCGTGAGGTGAGGTACTTCCTCGCCGTTGCCGAGGAACTGCACTTCGGCCGCGCCGCCGAGCGTCTCGGCATGGCCCAGCCGCCGCTGTCCCGGGCGATCCAGCAGCTCGAACGGCGGCTCGGTGTCCGCCTGTTGGAGCGCAACCGGCGCGGCGTCGCCCTGACCGGCGCCGGAGAGGTTCTGCTGCACGAGGGCCGCGCCGCCCTCGACGCGAGCACCGCCGCCGCTCGCCGCACCCGTCGCGCCGGTGGCGCCGACCGTCCGGACGGTGCCCGTGACCGCCTGGTGCTGGCGGTGAAGGCCGCCGCGTCCCACGAACTGCTGCGGAAGCTGCTCGACGCCTACATGTCCGTGCCCGGCGCCGCCGAGATCGAGGTGCTGCCGTGCGGCATGTGCGAGCAGCCGGAGCTGCTGCGCGACGGCCGCGCCGATGTGGCGCTCATGCACGCGCCGTACAACTCCCTTGCCGGGTTCGACACCGAGGCGCTGATGACGGAAGGGCAGATCGCCGTGCTGCCCGCCGGGCACCCCTTCGCGGCGCGCAGGACGTTGTCCCTGGCCGACGTCAGTGACATCCCCGGTCTTCCGCCCGCCCGCTGGCCGAACGACGGCACGTACCCGCCCGGCCCGGGCCCCGAGATCCACGACCAGACACAGCTGGCCCAACTGATCGCCCTCGGACGCACCATGGCCGTCTTCCCCGAATCCGCCCGCTCCTGGCTGTGGGCCGGACACACCGCCGTCCCCCTGACCGACGCCCCGCCCGTCGTCACCCACATCGCCTGGCCGGCCCACAGCCGCTCACTCGCCCTCGCCGGGCTGATCCGCACGGCCGTAGAGCTATGACGCCTTTCGGCGGTTGAAGGCTGGGGGACGGGGGATGCTCGGCGCTGTGCCGGCCGACAGCATCGGGGCGTGGAGCCGCCGCCCTCCGCGTCACTCATCCTGCCTGGACGTGATCGGCGTTCAGGACCGCAGCCCCCGGCCCAACGCCCCGCCGTTCAGGGCGGATCGACCGGCTCCGATTCCCGGACCAGTTGATGCCAGGCATGGGTGCGACCGGCGGCGCAGAACCGCTCGCGGGGCCGTCCTCCAACGTCGCGCGGACCTGTGTGCAGAACCCGCCGAGGTCCCGAAGGACCTCGAACCACCCGACCCTCTGTACGAGCGGACGCAGTCCCTGCGCGAACTCGTCGAACCTGACCGTGCGTTCGCCCGGCACTCACGGCACAGTCAATTGGGCTCGCGGAGTCTCGCGATGGAGCTGATGAGCTCCACCTCGGCTTGGGCGAGGTCCGGCCACGGGAACTCGTAACCGTTGCGCAGCAGAACCAAGCCGTGCATGGCTGCCCACAATTGCGTCGCGGTGGACAGAACGTTCTTCACGCCGGAGGATCCGTCGGCGATGCAGAGCCGGACGCCGTCCATGAGGTAGGCGAACGGACCGGCGTCGGGGTCGCGGTTGTCCGGCTCGTCGGCGGGGGTGGTGCGGGGTTCCGCTCCGTGAAGGAGCCGGTTGCGCCGGAAGAGCAGTCCGTACAGGTTCGGGTTGCCGACCCCGAACGCCATGTAGGCGCGGCAGCCCGCGATGAGCCGGTCCCGAGGCGCCTCAAGTCCTTGTTTCGCATCGACGATGAAGCGACCCAGCTGGGCGAAGGTCTCGACGGTGACGGCCTGCACGATCTCGTCCGGACCCGCGAAGTGCAGGTAGATCGACTGCGGTGCGATGCCGATCCGCCGCGCCAGCCCACGCAGGGTCACCGAGCTCGCGCAGCCCTCCTCGACGAGGATCTCCCGGGCGGCCGACACGATGTCGTCGCGTAGTGCCTGCCCCTCACCTCGGGCGTTGCGCCGTCTTCTCCCGGTCACCTCTCTGCTCACGGCCGTAGGCCTACGCCGGAGCCGGATCGGTGCGCACGCGCGTCAGCCGAGAGGGTCGGGGACCTCGTCGGCGGTGGCCGCGACGCGCAGCAGGGCAGTGTCGTCACCGCGCAGCGGTTGACCGTGGCCGAAGCACACGGTGTCGACATCGATGTCGGCGAAGCGGCGGAAGGAGTCACGGGCTTGCGGCCGGTCATGGTTGAACGGCCCGAGTATGACCTGACCCTGGTACTCGGCGGCGATGTCGCCGGTGAACAGGACGTTCTCGTTCGGAAAGTGCAAGGCGATGCTGCCGTCGGTGTGGCCGGGGGTCGACAGGACTCGGGCGTCGATCGCGTCGAGGATCTCGTCGTCGTCGAGCTCACGGTCGACACGGGAAGGTGCGGCTTCGGGGATGCTGCCGGAGATGTGGGCGTAGAGCCCCTCCTCGGCGTGGGTGAGGGCGGGGGACGAGCCGTAGCCGTCACCTCGGATGATCGCGGCATCGCTGCGGTGCGCCCAGACGCGAACGTTCGGCCAGGTGGCCAGTTCGGCGGCCGAGCCGACGTGGTCGGGATGCCAGTGCGTGAGTACGACGTGGGTCAGTGACTCCCGGTCCAGTCCCCAGCCACGCAACGCCTCGGTGATCGCCGTGGCCTGCCCGGCGATGCCGGTGTCGATCAGCAGCGCGTCCGACCCGCGGCGCAGCAGATAGGCCTGTCCCGGCCCGTCGTCGAGCACCATGCGCAGGTCAGGACGCAGATCAACGATGTTCACGTCAGTCTCCCTTGATCAAACCGGATGGATCCACCGGCGACAGTCCTGAGCGCCAGTAATCTCACGGCCTTGAACTCACAGCTGTGACCTTACGGATGCGATCCTGGCTTGGCAATGCCTCCCTGACGCCATTCCGCCGGGGGAGTTCGGCGCGTAGCCGCGGGCCGGATCGCGCTGTTGCATCAGCCAGGTCCGGCCGGCGACCGAGTCCCCCACACCATCCAGGTGCCGACGACGAAACCCTGCTCGGCTGCTCGTCCCCGCCTTCCTACCTGCGGACGTGCACGAGGGCGAACTTCCTTTGGCACACGGCACGTTGATCCGACTGGAGGTCGAGCACCTGTCGAAGAAACGCGACGCTCCGCCGGCGTGGCCGTGGTCCGCGAAAACCGGCGCCACCCGGACCGATGTGGACCGATACTGACGGACATCTCTCCGCCGCTTCGACCTGGAACACACCTTCCGCGCCCGCGAGGCAGACCCTGGGCCGCAGAGATTCCTCAACCGCTATGACGTCGACGGCATCCCGAAGGCGGAGGTCGACGGCAGGACCAGCTGGACGGTGATGTTCGCGCTGACGCAGGTGTGCCGACGGCAATGAGCCTCAACACGGGGCCCGGCGCACCGCGCGTGGCCCATCCGCGGACCGTAGAAGTGTGAGGACCGTACGAACAGGCCCTGCCTACACAGGCGTTGGGCGCCAATCACGACGGTGAGCACCGGCGGACGTCTTGCTGGTCAGACATGCTGTCCGCTCCGAGATCGTGTCGCATGGCTGCCCGCAGCCGGGTGAGCGCGTCTTCGTACTGGGCTCGGCCGCCCGAATACCGCTCGTCGCCGGCGAGCGTACCGGCCCCGGCAAGATCCCGTACCTCGCGAAGGCGGCGGAAGACATCCTCCGACACCGCCGCGACGCCCGGCGACGCGGTGATCGACATCTGGTAGCGCAGGCCGTAACACGGAGCGAAGCTGGCCCGCGCCGAATGGTCCCGTTCGGTCGTGTTCAGGTCCAGATTGCGGGCCAGGATGCGGAAGTCGTTGCGCGCCTGGGAGAGGCAGGCGAGGTAGTCGCTGTAGAGGACCCGGCGAACGTCGAGGAGATGGGCATGGCGGTCCCGCCGCCACCGCGATCGATCGAGGAGAGCGGCGGACACGGTCGCGATCACCGCGCCGACGACGGCGCTGGCCAGGGTGCTCCAGGGCATGCGTCACACGGTAGAGGGGCGCCCAGCGTCAGCGGAATGCGGCCACAGCGAGCCGGTGCCCATCATGCCGTTCCCGCAGCACCGTTCCCCTGGGCTGCTGATCGACCCGTCACCACTGAATCCGTCCACTCACACCTTCTACCCCGTCAGACATATCGCTCACTCCCTCAGGAAACGTCGCCGCCAACGCTCCCCGCCCACCGCGAGCTTCCCTGCCTCCTCCCGTCACCCCCCATGCCGCCGCCTGACACTCCAGTCGAAGCTCCCCCGGCACACCGTCGCCCCCGTCGCGTCGGTGATCTCGGCCCAGGTGGAGAATCGAGCCCGGCCGCTCTCCCCCGACAGCAACGGCAGCAGCGCAGCGCGCGCCTCATCGTCGAGCCGGCATACGGTCAGCAACCGTCCGCGTGCCGGAGCGAGGAACTCCAGGGAGGCGGCCGCTCCGAGGGGTACGACTCCGTCGAAGTCCCCGGGGCCACGGCTCGCGGCGATGATCGCGCCCAGGCCTGCCGCGTCGAGCAGGGCGACGAGTCCGCTGGAGTGCAGTGAACCGATCACGTTCGTCAGTTCCTGGGGAACCTCCGAGGCGATCTCGGCCACGCCGTCCGCGGCTCGCAGGACCTCGACTCCCGCGGTGCGATGGGCCGGAACCGGCTCCAGCAGCGTGCGGGCCAGCGCCGTCATGTCCATCGCCGCAGCCTCGCACACCCCCTCGCCGGCGAAGGTAATTCCCCGTGAACTGTTCGGCAGGGCCTCCTGCCGGGATACCCGGGGGGGACCGACCGACCACGGGGCGCGGGCGAAACAGGCACCGGCGCCCCGTAGTTACGATCGTGCCGACATCCTGCCCGGCGAAATCACGATCGCGGAGGGAGACCACGCATGCCGCAAGGAACCGTCATCGCGATGGCCGGATTCACCGGCGTGAGCGGCGCGGTCGCGCTGCTGACGGGCCTCGTCGGGCTGTGGAGGATCCGGCGGCTGCGCCGTGCGGGCGCGGATGTGTGGGCAATGGTGAAGCGCACCGGCCCAGTTGGGGACGCGGACAGCCCGCGGCCGGTACTGCAGTTCACCACCGAGGACGGCCGGGTGATGGAAGTCGCCTCACCCGTACCCGCGTCCAAGCGTCGCCCTCTGGCCGACGGCAGCCACGTGCTCGTCCGCTACGACCCTGAAGATCCGCGCGAGTTGGTGTTGTACGGGCACGAACGGACGTCCTGGGAGTACGCGTTGACGGGCCTGGGTGCCGTCTTCCTCCTCGTGAGCACAGGCCTGCTCCTCGGATAGCCGGTGGACTGCCGGTGAACAGCCGCTCAACAGGCCCCTGATCGCCGGTACTTCTCACATCCACCCCCGGCATGCCCCCGCGAACGCGCCCCCCCTCACCACCCCGTCAAGATCCCGCCCACACGGCGTTAAAGCAACGACAAGACAGGGTTGCCCCGCGTTCGAGCCGCAAGAGTGGCCCTCGCGGACAGCGCGGCGCGGGCCGCTCCGCAGCGCGAAGGGGACTCAACGCAATGCCGGACACCAGCGCCACGGAACAGCGCCCTGCGGCACCGCCCCAGGTGTCGGCTCCGAAAGGGGCCAACTCCCCCCGGCCATCCAGGGGAAGACACCGCGAACCACGTTTCTCACCCACCAACCGAATACGTCCGCCGCGCCTCGGACCGGCGAAGCCGTGGCGCGGCCGCCTCCCCACGACCGTCCCGAAGTGGCTGCGCCTGCTGCGCGGTACCGCGCTGGGCACCTCCGCCCTGGTCGTCGTCGCACTCGTGGTGACCGGTCTGCTCGCGCGTTCCTCCTGGTCGGACATCCGGAACCACTCCGCGCCCCAGATCACCAGCGCCACCGGCCTGTACTTCACGCTCAACGACATGGACGCCCAGCTCGCCAACCAGCTGATGTTCGGCACCGACCGGGATCTGGCCGACGACCGCAGCACCGCCGCCCACATCTACAACCAGCGGCGCAGCCAGGCCGGCGTCTACCTTCGTGACCTCTCGGTCGCCGCCCAGGGCGACCCCGTCGCCGAGGCGTCCGTCGCCCAGGCCATCGCGGACTTCGGCAGTTACGAGGAGGGCGCCTCGCACGCGCTGCTCCTCAGCAAGCAGACGGGTTACGCCGCGGGGCGGACCGACGCCCGCACGCTGGCCTCGTACCGGTCCACCACCGAGCTGATGCGCACCCAACTCCTGCCGGAGGCCGACCAGTTGGTCACGGCGAACAACATCGCCTTCAACACGACATACGCCACGACCACGGACCGCCTGTCCTCCGCCCGGATCGCGGTCCTCGCGGCCGGCCTGCTGCTGATCGTCGTCCTCGTCGCCCTCCAGCTCTTCCTCGCCCTCCGGTTCCGGCGCATCGTGAATCCGGCGCTGGCCGTCGCGGTCCTGATCGCCTTCGGCGTCTCGATCACCGCGACCGTGCAGATCTCCGCCCAGCAGGACCACCTGCACGTCGCCCGCCGCGACGCCTACGACTCGGTCGTCGCCCTCACCCGCGCCCGCGCCGTCGCCTACGACGCGAACGCAGACGAGTCCCGTTACCTGCTGGACCAGCCGAACGCCGCCGAGCACGAGCAGCACTTCTTCGAGAAGACCCAGCAGCTCATGCGGCTTCCCGGAGCCACCATCCACACCTACGACGCCCGGGCCGCCGCCGCCATGGACGCCTACCGCGCCCATCAGGAGGACCTGCGCTTCACCGGCTTCTTCGGTGACGAGTTCCGCAACATCACCTTCCGCGGTGAGCGCAAGGCGGCGGAGGACGTCGTCGCCCGCTACCAGGTGTACGAGAAGGACGACCGCAAGATCCGCGCCATCGCCACCTCCGGCGACGTGACCGCGGCCATCGCCTACTGCGTCAGCTACAAGCCGGGCGACTCCAACTGGGCCTTCGGGCAGCTGGATACGGCGCTGCAGAAAATCATCGGCATCAACACCGACGCCTATGAACAGGCCTCCTCCGAAGGCGCCGACAGCGCGCTCACCGGACCGCTGGGCCTCTCCGGCGCCACGGTCGTCGTCGCGGCCCTCGCGGTCGTGGGCCTGCGCCGCCCGCTGGCCGAGTTCCCGACGACGGGCTGAACCCGTGTCCGAGAAAGGCTCGCGGGGCGCGACCCCGCCACCAGCACGGCCGGAACACTCGACGGCGAACGAGGTGGACACCATGAGCAAGTGCCAACGCCCGGGCTGCACCGGCACCATCGAGGACGTAGGCGGCGGCGAACTGTACTGCGACATCTGCGGACGCGCCCCAGTGCCGCAGCGGATCGCCGCCGCGAGCACGAGCGGCGAGAACGCCGCCAACTCCCCTGCCCTGTCCGGCATTTCCCCCCGCTCCACGCTCGGCCGACTGTCCAGCCCACTCTCCGGCACCGGCGGCGCCACCTCGGTGACCGTACGCAGCTCCGGTACCGGCGGCAGCGGGCCGACCCGCGCCAGACTCGGCGCGGGCCTGGTCGCCGTACCGCCCATTCCCCGTCCCGATCCGGCCACTTCGGTCCTGGAGAACCCCCAGGTACCCGAGCGGAACCGGTACTGCGGCAGGAGCGACTGCGGGCTGCCGGTCAGTCGCAGCCGCGGTGACCGGCCGGCGCGCCTGGAGGGTTTCTGCGCCAAGTGCGGCCACCCGTACTCCTTCACGCCCAAGCTGCGGGCGGGCGATCTCGTCCACGGCCAGTACGAGGTGGTGGGGTGTCTGGCGTACGGCGGGCTCGGCTGGATCTATCTCGCCGTCGACCGCGCGGTCAGCGACCGCTGGGTGGTTCTGAAGGGCCTGCTGGACACCGGCGACGAGGACGCGCTGGCCGCCGCCGTCTCGGAGCGGCGGTTCCTCGCCGAGATCGAGCACCCCAACATCGTCCGCATCTACAACTTCGTCGAGCATCTCGACCGGCGCACGGGCTCGCTCGACGGCTACATCGTCATGGAGTACGTCGGCGGCAAGTCCCTGAAGGAGATCGCCGACGAGCGGCGCGGCCCGGACGGCCGACGCGAGCCACTGCCGGTCGAGCAGGCGATCGCGTACGCCATCGAGGCCCTGGAGGCGCTCGGCCATCTCCACAAACGCGGCCTGCTGTACTGCGACTTCAAGATAGACAACGCGATCCAGCAGGAGGACCGGCTCGAACTCATCGACATGGGCGCGGTCCGGCACATGGACGACGAGGACTCCGCGCTCTACGGCACGATCGGCTATCAGGCCCCGGAAGTAGCCGAGTCGGGCCCGTCCGTCGCCTCCGACCTCTACACGGTGGCCCGCGCCCTCGCGATCCTCACCTTCGACTTCCAGGGCTGCACGACCGTCTTCGTCGACAGCCTCCCCGATCCCGACAAGATCCCCGTCTTCGCCCGGTACGAGTCCTTCCACCGGCTGCTCGTCCGGGCCACCGACCCCGATCCCGGCAAGCGCTTCGGTTCCGCGGAGGAGATGGCGGACCAGCTCCTCGGCGTCCTCCGCGAGATCGTCGCCTCCCAGACCGGCAAGCCCCGCCCCGCCCTGTCCCCCGTCTTCGGGCAGGAACTACGGGTCGTGGAGGACAAGTTGGTCGAGCCTCTGGCCGGCGACGCGTCCGTCCTCGGTGCGCACACGCTCGCGGTACGGCGCGGTGCACCGCGCCGGCCGGCGAACAGCGCCCTGCCGGGGCGCCCTTCGGCCGAGGAACCCGCGTCCGTCTCCGGCCCGGCGCCGGACGCCTTCGTAGCGAACACCCCGTCGCCGGCTGCCGGGCCGGTGGTCAGCGTCGCGCGCCTCAACGCGCGGGCCGCCTCCCTCGCGCTGCCGGTGCCGCTGGTGGACCCGTCCGACCCCAACGCCAAGTTCCTGGCGGGTCTGGCGGCAGCGGCACCGGCGGAGCTGGTAACTGCCTTGCGGTCGGCGCCCGTTGACTCCGTCGAGATACGGCTGCGGGACCTGAGGGCGCGCCTGGAGATGGACGACACCGACGCGGCTTCACGCATGCTGACCGCACTGGCCGACGACGACCTCGACGACTGGCGTGTGGTGTGGCACCGGGGTCTGACCGCGCTGGCGACCGGCGACCACGAGACGGCCGCGCTGGCCTTCGACGCCGTGTACGACGCGTTCCCGGGCGAGTCCGCGCCCAAGCTGGCGCTGGGCATCTGCGCCGAGATGCTGGGCCGCCCGGACAAGGCCGCCGAGTACTACCGGCTCGTATGGACCACCGACGAGCGCTATGTCAGCGCGGCGTTCGGTCTCGCCCGCGTCCTGCTGGCCTCGGGCGAACGGGCCGGTGCCGTAACGGCGTTGGAGTCGGTCCCGGAGGTCTCGATCCACTTCACGGCGGCCCGGGTCGCCGCGATCCGCGCCCGACTGCGCCAACGGCCGCCGCAGGAACCACTGTTGGACGACCTACGGGCGTCGGCCACCCAGGTGGAGGAGCTACGGGAGCTCGGTATCGACGCCGACCGGCGCGAACAGCTCTCCGCCGAGGTGCTGGGCAGCGCACTCGACTGGGTGCTCTCCGGCAGCCCCGGCGCCGGTCCGGAGGCGACCGGGACCAGACTGCTCGACTGCGCCCTGACCGAGCGGGAGTTGCGCTTCGGCATGGAGCGCTCCTACCGCGTGCTCGCCCGCCTCGCCCATCAGGCCGGCGCGGCGACCGAACTGGTGGAACGCGCCAACCGCTTCCGCCCCTGGACGTGGGTGTGACACATGCCCCGACCGACCACCACCTGCCCCTCCTGCGCCGAACCCCTGGATCCCGACGACAGGTTCTGCGGAGCGTGCGGCAGGGAGCTGACCTCCAACAGCCAGCCGCGAAAAGCGAGTTGGGCGACGAACGCGTCCCCCGAACCTACCCCGCACGCCAACGCGACCACCAGGAGCAGGAGTTGGAGGGCGTGGCAGCGGTCAGCGACCGGGGACTGCGACACCGCCGCAACGAGGACGCGTTCGCGCTCTCTTCTACGGCGCTCCCCGACGGCACGCCCGCCGCGGTGGCCGTCGTATGCGACGGGGTGTCGTCCGCCCACCGTCCTGCCGACGCGTCGGCGGCAGCCGCGGAGAGCGCCCACGTATCGCTGCTCGAAGCGCTGCGGCGCGGCGCCCCGTTCGAGGACGCGATGCGTGACGCGCTGCTCACCGCGGGCCGGGCTGTCACCGGCCTCGCCGCCGCCGAGGAGCCGGGACGGAACCCGGACCGCAACTCCCCGGCCTGCACCTGTGTGGGCGCCGTCGTCTCCGGCAAGGGCGTCACCGTCGGCTGGGTCGGCGACAGCCGCGCGTACTGGATCCCGGCCGACCGCACTGCGCCGGCCTCGTGCCTCACCGAGGACGACTCGTGGGCGGCCGGGATGATCTCGGCGGGCCTTGCGTCCAGGGAAGAGGCGTACGCGGACACCCGTGCCCACGCCATCACCGCCTGGCTCGGCGCGGACTGCCCCGAACTCGCCCCGCACACCGCCTCGTTCGAGCCGGACGGGCCAGGCGTCGTGGTGGTGTGCACCGACGGATTGTGGAACTACGCCGAATCCGCGCAGGAGTTGGCGTCCGTGTTACCGGCGGACGCCGGCACGCACCCACTGCGCTGCGCCCGGGCTCTGGTACAGGTCGCGCTCGACGGAGGCGGCCACGACAACGTGACGGTCGCCGTCCTGCCGGTCCCGACGCCTGCCGGGCGCACAGAACACGAACCTTCCTGAACGGGCTCAAGGAGCACAAGCGATGGCTGTCTTCTCCAAGTCGGACGTGCCGCAGTTCGCCGTCGACATCTACCAGAACGAGTACCTGCCCGAAGGCGGCCGCGAGGTCAACGCGATCGTCACCGTGACCGCGGCCGGCGGCGGCACCCTTGGTGGCCGACCGTCGGCGACCGGGGGACCAACCCCAATACCCGCGCCGGACGCGGCCGTTGTCATCATGGTCGACTGCTCCGGGTCGATGGACAATCCGCCGACCAAGATGCACAACGCCCGCCACGCCACCGCCGCCGCGCTCGACACCGTCCGCGACGGCGTGGCCTTCGCCGTGATCGCCGGCACCCACGCGGCCTACGAGGTCTACCCCGCCGACGGCCGGCTGGCCGTGGCCGATCCCGTCACCCGGCATCAGGCCAAGCAGGCCGTGGGCAAGCTGAGCGCCGACGGCGGTACCGCGATGGGCAGTTGGCTGTGGCTCGCCGACGAGCTGTTCGCCACGGTCGACGTCCCGATCCGCCACGGCATCCTGCTCACGGACGGCCGTAACGAGCACGAGGCGCCCGGGGCGCTGCGGGCCGTACTCGACGCCTGCGCCGGTCGCTTCACCTGTGACGCCCGGGGCGTCGGCATCGACTGGGAGGTCAAGGAGCTGACCGAGGTCGCCTCGGCGCTGCTCGGTTCCGTGGACATCGTCGCCGATCCCTCCGAACTGGTTGACGACTTCCGGCAGATGATGGAGAACGCGATGGGCAAGGGCGTGGCCGATGTGGCGCTGCGGGTCTGGACGCCACAGGGCTCCACGGTCAAGTGGGTCAGGCAGGTCGCGCCCACGGTCGAGGACTTGACCCTCCGCCGCACCGACGTCGGCCCGCGCGCCGGCGACTACCCCACCGGTTCCTGGGGTGACGAGTCCCGCGACTACCACGTCTGTGTCCAGGTCCCCCGCACGGAGGTCGGCGAGGAGATGCTGGCCGCCCGGATCTCCCTCGTAGTACCGCAGTTGGACGGTACGCCCCAGGCGGTCGGCCAGGGTCTCGTACGCGCTTGCTGGACCGACGACATGGCCGCCTCCACCCGCATCAACCCCCAAGTCGCCCACTACACAGGGCAGGCCGAGCTCGCGCAGGTCATCCAGGAGGGCCTGGAGGCGCGCAAACAGGGCGACTTCGACTCGGCGACCGCCAAGCTGGGCCGCGCCGTCCAGCTCGCCAGCGCCTCCGGCAACGACGAGACGTCGAAGTTGCTGGCCAAGGTGGTGGACGTCGTCGACGCGGCGAGCGGCACCGTGCTCCTGAAGGCGCGGGTGGCGAACGCGGACGAGATGACCCTGGAAACACGCTCGACGAAGACCGTGCGGGTCAAGAAATAGAGAGAGCGACATGTCGACCTGCCCGAACGGACACCGGTCCGAAACCGACGACTGGTGCGAGGTGTGCGGCCATCGCATGCCCACCGCACCGGCCCCTTCCACGCCCGCCTCCGCTTCCGCTTCCGCCGCCGAACTCTGCCCCGACTGCGGTGCACCCCGCGAGGATCTCGCCCGGTTCTGCGAAGGGTGCCGCTACGACTTCGTCAACCGGACCGGCACCGTCCCGCTGTCACCGCTGTCGCACCTTTCCCCGCCCGAGCAGTCGTCTCCCCGCACGGAGGTTCCGACGGCCTCGCCGACCTGGACCGCCACCGTCCGCGTCGACCACGACCACTTCGCCAGGGTGATGGCCCGCAGCGAACCCGAGGACCAGGGGCTCTACTTCCCCACCAACTCCCCCGACCTCCACATCCCGCTCACCCGCACCGTGATCACGATCGGCCGTCGCCACCGGTCCTCGGGCGAGCCCCCGTTCATCGACCTCGACAGCGACCCCGAGGACCCGGGCGTCTCCCACGAACACGCCCTCCTCGTCCAGCAACCCGACTTCACCTGGTCCCTCATCGACAAGGGCTCCACCAACGGCACCACGGTGAACGGCGCCGAGGACCCCATCTCCCCTTACGTACCGGTGCCGTTGAAGGACGGTGACCGCGTACACGTGGGCCTCTGGACGACGATCACCGTCCACCGGGACTGAACCGCACCCGCTTCCGCTTCGACAGGCCGTGGACGACAGACGTGTCCCCCCTACACCTCGATGTGCCAGCCCATGATGATCGTCCGGTCGCGGGGCAGGCCGAAGTGCTCGGCGGCGTCTGCCGTGATGTGGGAGGTGGCGATGAACAGCCGTTTGCGCCAGGGGGCCATCGTCGGTGCCGGGCCACGCCGTAGCTCGATCGTCGACAGGAAGTAGGACGCCTGGTCGAGGAGCAACGGCCCCTCGGTGTCGGCCGGGTCGAGCATCGCCAGCGTGGCGGGCACGTCCGGTGTCTCCATGTAGCCGAACCGGGCGGTGACGTGGATGATCCCGTCGTCGGCGTAGCCGAGGCCGTCGACGACGATCCGCCGGTCGGCCGGGACGCGGGGCACGGGTTCGGTCTCGATGGACAGGATCACGACCTGCTCGTGCCGTACGTGGTTGAGTTCCGCATTGGCCCGCATCGCCAGGGGCGCCGTCTGCTTGCTCCGGTTGAGGAAGACCGCCGTACCGGGAACCTTGAGCACCGGCCGCTCCCCGCTGCGGAGTTGGTCGACGAACTCGCGCAGGGAACCCTCGTGGTCCGCGCGTTCCGCGGTGACGACCTCGCGGCCGCGCTGCCAGGTCGTCATGACGGTGAACGCGGTGATGCCGATGAGCAGCGGCAGCCACGCGCCGTGCACGAGTTTGGTCAGGTTGGCCGCCACGAACAGCAGGTCGACGGAGAGCAGCAGGGTCGCACCGATGGCGATCAGCCACATGGGCGTGGCCCATTTCGCGCGGGCTACGTAGAAGAACAGCAGGGTGGTGATGGTGATGGTGCCGGTGACCGCCATGCCGAACGCGAAGGCCAGCGCGGCGGAGCTGCGGAACGCGAAGACCAGGGTGAGGACCGAGACCATGAGCAGCCAGTTGATCCAGGGGACGTAGATCTGGCCGATGGTGGACTCGGAGGTGTGCGCGATCCGCAGCCGCGGGAGGTAGCCGAGTTGGGCCGCCTGGGAGGCGACCGAGTACGCGCCGGTGATCACGGCCTGGGAGGCGATCACCGTGGCCGCCGTGGCCAGCAGGACCATCGGCCAGCGTCCCCAGTGCGGCACGAGCAGGAAGAACGGGCTGCTGATGTTGTCCGGGTCGTCGAGGATCAGCGCGCCCTGGCCGAAGTAGCTCAGGATGCAGGCGGGGAAGACGAGGAACATCCAGGCGCGGGTGATGGCCCGGCGGCCGAAGTGCCCCATGTCCGCGTAGAGGGCCTCCGCGCCGGTGACCGCGAGCACGACCGCGGCGAGCGCGAAGAAGGCCGTACCGAAATGACCGAAGAGAAAGCCCAGGGCGTAACTGGGCCACAGCGCCCGGAGAATGGCCGGGTGATCCGCGATGCCCACGACACCGCACGCGCCGATGGCCACGAACCAGAGGATCATGATCGGCCCGAACACCCGCCCCACGGCCGCAGTTCCCCGCCGCTGCACCAGGAACAGCAGGACAATGATCACCGCGGTGATGGGCACGACCGCGTCGTCCAGCGACGGCTCTACGACCTTGAGCCCCTCGACCGCGGACAGCACCGAGATGGCAGGGGTGATCATGCTGTCGCCGAAGAACAGCGAGGCGCCGAAGATACCCAGCCCGGTCAGTACGACGGCGGCGCGCCGCCCCCGCTGTGAACTCCACTGCCGCACCAGCGTGATGAGCGCCATGATGCCGCCCTCACCCTCGTTGTCGGCACGCATCGCCAGCAGTACGTAGGTGACCGTGACGATGACCATCACCGACCAGAAGACCAGTGACACCACCCCGTACACGTTCTGCGTGCTGACCGGGACCGGGTGCGGGTCGCTCGGGCTGAACACGGTCTGGAGGGTGTAGATCGGGCTGGTCCCGATGTCCCCGAAGACCACCCCGAGAGCGCCGATCACCACCGCGAGCCGCACCGTCTCCCGCACGCTCCCCCGATGAGCCTCCGGCGGCCCCGCCGTGGACCCTTCGTCCGCTACGGCCCCGTGCCCACGCTCGGCCATGATGATCCTCCCTCTGACGGACCGCGGTACGCAGGCCCCGTGCATCGGGGCGGACACTACCGATGCCCCGGGACAATCGCCCGCAGGCACCCGCCACTTCGCGTGGAACCGTGTCGCGTCACGGACAAGGAGGTGATGGGCGCCGGGTGCTTGCGCGCTCGGCGGTCAGGACGGCTGGACCTGGTCGAAGACGGCGAGGGCTTCGGCGGGGTCCGGACTCACGAGGCGTTCCAGACCGGCCGTCGTGATCTCCGCCCACTTGCCGGCCCGCGCCCACATCCGCACCTCGAAGGCCCGGACGGCCTCGTCCAGATCTTCGGGACCTGCGGCGATGGACTCGGCGAGTTCGGCGCCTTCCAGCATCGCGAGGTTCGCGCCCGCCCCCAACGGAGGCATCAGATGGGCGGCGTCGCCCAGCAGCGTCACCCCCGGGACGTGGGTCCAGGTGTGGGACACGGGCAGGGCATAGAGGGGACGGTGGACGAACGCGGTGCCATGGCAGAGGAGGTTGAGGACGGGAGCGGCCCAGCCGTCGAACAGGGCCAGCAGGCTCGATCGCACGGCCTCGACGTCGGCCAGGTCCAGGTCCGTGTGCCAGTCCAGCGGCGCGCGGAATCTGGTGTACACCTTCACGTGGCCACCGCTGTTGCGCTGGGCGACGAGGCTTCGGTTCATGCCGTACACAGCCACGGAACCGTCGCCGATCAACCGGGCGAGGTCGGGGTGGCGGGTGTCGACGTCGTCGAGGGAAGTCTCGACCGAGGTGACGCCGGTGTAGTGCGGCGTCGCCGACGAGACTGCCGGGCGGACCCGGGACCAGGCGCCGTCCGCGCCGACCACGAGGTCGTACGTCTCCTGCCGCCCGTCCGCGAAATGGACCCGTACGCCGTCCCGGCCCCCAGGCACGACCTCCGTCACGCCGTGCCCCCACTGGATGTCGAGAGGGCCGAGCAGCAGGTCACGGAGTTGCCCGCGGTCGATCTCGGGATTGGCCCGGTCATCCGGACGGGGCTGCCAGTCGCGCAGCACGGTCCCGTCCGTGTCCAGGATGCGCATGGCCTGCCCCTCGGGACGGGACAGTTCCTGGAACTCCGCCAGCAGCCCGGCCTTTTGCAGCGCGAGCTGGCCCAGCCCTTCATGCAGGTCCAATGTGCCGCCCAGAGGCCGGGCGTCGGGGCCGGGATCCCGTTCGAGGACGGCTGCAGGGTGACCATGGCGATGCAGAACGCGGGCGAAGGCAAGACCGGCGGGGCCACTTCCGATCACAGCGATGCGATGTCTCATGTCGATACACTGTATTGACTCGATACAGCGAATCGCAACAGTACGATGTCGGCATGACTGTGTGGGACCGGCCCGAGCCGCCGACTCGCCCCGTGCCGCTGGACCGGGAGCGGATCGTCGCCGCCGCCATCGCGCTGGCCGACGAGGGCGGGCTGGAAGCGGTGTCGTTGCGCAAGGTCGCCGCCCGGCTGGAAGCCGGCCCGATGCGGCTCTACGGCTACATCGCCACCAAGGAGGAGCTGTTCGACCTCATGGTGGACGAGGTCCAGGCCGAGATCCTCCCCGAGGAGCAGCCCGGTGACTGGCGGGAGGCGCTGCGTACCCTCGCCCAGCGCACCAGGCGGGCCGCGCTCCGTCATGAATGGCTGGCCGACCTGCTAGGCGGCCGCCCGACCCTGGGCCCGAACGGCCTCGCCGTGACCGAGGCGACGCTCGCCGCCGTCGACGGCCTCGCCGACATCGACACCGTCATGCGCGCCGCGGGAACGGTCGGTGCCTACGTCACCGGCGCGATCAGGCGCGAGATCGCGAACCTGCGGGCCGAGCGCACCACGGGCCTGTCCAAGCACGACTGGCAGCGCGCCCACGGCCCGCACGTGACGAGGATGCTGGCCACGGGCCGCTTCCCGGCGCTGGCCAAAGCGGTGCACGAGGGCACGGACGTGGACGCCGAGACATCCTTCATGACCGGCCTGGACTGGGTCCTCGACGCCGTGGCCGCCAAACTCACCCGCCCGCCGGCGTGATGCCCCGCATCAGATGCGGAGGCCCTTGGCGACAGTGGAGGCAGGGGTACTCAGTACGGCGTCGAAGGCATCGATGACAGGAGTCCGCACGTACGTCCCCTGCAGCCGGATGCGGTCGGGGCCGCCGGAAGCCTCCGTACGGGCCCCGCGGAGGTCGGCGATACCGAGTCCGAGGCCGGTGTCGGCGAAGGCGGCTTCGATGCTCCCGGGTTCGGGCGAATCCAGCGGTGTGTCGGCGAGGGTGAAACCGAAGGGTGTCTTCTCGTCGCGGTGCATGTCCGCGGTGTGGCCGGCGACGCTGGTCAGGGCGAGAGCGAAGTAGTCGTCGCCGAGGGCACGTTGGAGTTGTTGCCCCAGGGCCCGGACCGGAGCTGGGTGGTCATGGCCGACCCCGAGGGCAACGAGTTCGACGTCATGCGCAAACTGGCGCCACGGGAGAACCAGGCCGCGATCACCGGCACGCTGGTGAACACCTCGTAGCCGCCGCCGAGTTCAGGCCGGTCCGAGCTACGGCCCGCTGTGGATCAGGGACGCCCACAGATGTGGCCGCCCGGAGTGTTCGGTGCGCAGCCGCCGGATGACGCGGTGGAGCACGATCGCCGCGTCGTCGGCGGACGGAGTGTCCGGCATCAGCCGGTAGAAGTGCTCGGCCGCGGCGGCTGCGACGTGGTCGTCCAGTGGCCAGAGGCTCGCGACGACATGCCGGAAGCCGGCCAGTTGGAAGGCGGAGGCGAGGTGGATCGACTCGTCCGCGTGCCGGCGGCCGACGTGTCCCGTGGAGCACGCCGACAGGTAGGCCAGTTCGGCCTCGTGGAGGTCGAGGCGGCCGATCTCCGCGATGGACAGCACGCCGTCGTGGAGGTGGAGCCCGCCCTCGGACGGTGCGTCTGGGTCGGTGCCCGCGTGGCACGCGAAGTGGGCCCAACTCGCCCCGGGGAGCGCCCCGGTCACCCGGGCGGCGGTGGCCTGCTCGTTGGTGAGCAGCGGCATGTCGGGATGGGCGGCGTGCAGGCTCGCCGCCTCGGCGGCGGTGGCCGGCAGGTCCGGCAGACCCGGGGTCCGGTCGAGGGCGACCGCGAGCCGGCGCCGGTCCGTCGCGGCCGGGCGTCCTTGTGCACGGGCCAGGGTGCGCATGGTGGGCGTGTACGACGAGATCACCCGGTCGAGCGCCCCGGGGCCACCGGGGGGTCCGGCCGCGTGCAGCGGCAGCAGCGCGAGCGGCCCGGTCGGCATCCACCACACACGGGGCAGTTCTCCGTCGGCCGGGCGGAGCCGGTCCTCGATCGCGTCGAGGACCGGCTCGACCGTCGTGTCCCACAGCCGGCCGAGCAGTTCCGTCAGCACCCGTTGGCAGCGCAGCTCGCCGGTGAACGAGCCGGCGTTGTGCGTCACTTCCGTCAGCTCGGCCGCCCACAACTCGACGTCGGACAAACGCAGTTCGGGCAGCGGCACCGGCAGCAGGGGTCCGTCGGCGGTGACGACGACGGCGTCGCACCGCTGCAGGCCGGCGTTGAGGAGAACGACCGCCTCACCGGTGGCGGTCGGCCGCAGCCAGGTCCATCTCAGCGGGAGCAGGAACCGGTCCAGGCCGGGCAGCCGGCGGATCTCCGCCAGTACGGCGTCGTGCTCGGCCCACAGCCGTTTGCGCCGGTCGATGTGGTCGACGTCCTGGCCGTCGGGCGTGGCCATGGCCGGGGGATCCGGCGCGTTGAGGGCATCGCGGACCCGGCTCAGCCGGCCGGCCAGCGCCGGGTGCTCGGCTTCGAGGTCGCCGAGGGGCGTCCGCAGCGCCAGCCGGGACGTCAGCAGAATCGACCGGCCCAGTTCGGCGGCCTGGACCGCGCCGCCCGGATCGTCGAGGGCACAGTGCACGGCGATCGTCTCGCCGACCAGTCCGCTGTTCGCGCCGAGACGGTACTCATGGTCCGCCGACGAGGTCTCCCGTGCCGCGACCAACGGCAGCAGCTCCACCGCCGTGTCGAACAGCAGCCGGGCGGTGTGCGGTTCGTCCAGTACGTAGGCGAGCCGGCCGACCACCCAGCAGGCGCGGAGCCGTTCGAACGGGGGCGACGTCGTGGCCGCGAGCGTCTCCTCCGCGAGCCGCACGATCCGCGGCCGGTCGACCGTGCTGCCGCTGTCCCACCTCCTCGTGTGACAGACCGCGAGGAGGTAGATGCGTGAGGCCCGCCGGGGATGGTCGACGGGGGTCGCCGCAACAGTCCGTTCCGCGGCGTCGACGGCACGGTCGAGGTCGGACGGGTCGCCGGTCCGCTGGAACCGCAGCCGGTGGGTGTTGCCGAGGTTGAACAGATGCTGCGCGCGGAGCGGATCGTCCGCGGGGACGGCGTCGGCCCCCTCCCGCGCCAGGTCGACCGCGCGGTCCAGGTCGGCCGGATCGCCCGAGCGCCCGTACCGTGCCTGATAGGACCGCCCGAGGTTGTACAGGCGCAGCAGCCGGTCGGGGTGGTCGGCGGGGGTGGCCGCGAGCGCCTGGAGCGTGCGGTCGATGGCGCTGTCGAGATCGGCGCCGCCGGCGGTCCGGCTGGACCGCGACTGGTAGACGGTTCCGAGGTTGGACAGGTGCATCGCCAGGTTCGGGTGGTCGTCAGGCATGGCGACCACGGCCTGTTCGTGAAGCACGATCGCCCGGTCCAGGTCGTGAATGCTGCCGCTGTGCTCGAACCGTTCATGGAGGGCGGTGGCAAGGTTGGACAGGCGCATCGCACGGTCCGGGTGATCGTCCGGAGTGGCGGCCACCGCGCGTCTGCTGGCGTCGATGCCCGCGTCCAGGTCGGACATGTCTCCGGTGCGGTTGAGCCGGGACCAGAGGGCGACGCTGAGGTTGGACAGGTGCATCGCCAGGTTCGGGTGGTCGTCGGGCGTAGCGGCCACGGCCTGTTCGTGAAGCACGATCGCCCGGTCCAGATCGGCCACGTCCCCCAGCCGGTCGAACCGCCCGCGCAGGGTCGTCGCCAGATTGGACCGGGCCATCGCGAGGAAGGGGTGATCGGCCGGTGTGGCGACGACGGCGCGTTCCAGGCTCGCTACGGCGCGGTGCACATCGGCGAGGTCCCCCTTCCGGTCCGACCGCGCGTCGTACGCGGTGCCCAGGTTGGACAGACGGTGGGCGAGATCCGGGTGACCCTCGGGCGTGGCGGCAACGGCCTGTTCGTAGTGGCCGATCGCCCGGTCCAGATCGGCCACGTCCCCCAGCCGGTCGAAACGCGCCCCGTACACGATGCCGAGGTTGGACAGGATCGTCGCGAACTCGCGGTGGCCCCGGGGCGCCGCGGCAGCGGCACGATCGAGGTGGCCGATCGCGCGGTCCAAGTCGGCCTGCTCCCCCAGCCGTTCGAACCGAGCGTGGTACGCCATTCCGAGGTTGGACACGTAGGTGGCACCGTCGGGAGCGTTGTCCGGAGCGGCGGCCACCGCCTGTTCGTAGTGGCCGATCGCCCGGTCCAGGTCGGCCAGATTCCCTGTCCGCGCGAAGCGGTCGCCGTAGGCGGCGGCGAGGTTGGTCAGGGCGGTCGCCCGGTGTGGGTTGCCGGTGTCGGCGATGGCCTGTTCCCCGAAGCCGATGGCGCGCTCCAGGTCCGCCGGACGGCCCGCCCGACCGAACCGTGCCCAGTAGGAGGTGGCGAGGTTGGTCAGGGTCGTCGTCCGGTGAGGGGAGTCAGCGGGAGTGGCGGCCATCGCCTGCTCACCGATGTCGATGGAACGGTCCAGATCCGAGACGTGCCCGGTTCCCTCGAACCGCCGCAGGCAGCCCATGGCGAGGTTGGTCAGGACCGTCGGCCGGTGAGGGGAGTCAGCGGGGGTGACGGCCATCGCCTGCTCACCGTTACCGATGGAACGGTCCAGATCCGAGACGTGCCGGGTCTGCTCGAACCGCAGCAAGTAGGCGTTGCCGAGGTTGGTCGAGGTCGTCGCGCGGTGGGGGGAATCGGCGGAGGCGACAGCCATCAGCTGCTCACCGCTGCCGATGGAACGGTCCAGGTCCGAGACGTTCCCGGTCCGCACGAACCGCAGCAAGTAACCCGTGGCGAGATTGGTCAAGGTCGTCGGCCGGTGGGGAAAGTCGGCGGACGCGACAACGATCACCTGCTCGCCTCTGTAGATGGAGCGGTCCAGATCCGAGAGCTGGCCCGTCCGCTCGAAGCGCAGCAAGTAGCCCGAGGCGAGATCGGACAAGGCTGTCGTCCGGTGAGGCGAATCGGCGGGGGCGACTGCCATCACCCGCTCACCGATGTCGATAGAACGGTCCAGATCCGCGAGCTGCCCTGTTCTCTGGAACCGCAGCAAGTAACCCGTGCCGAGGGTGGTCAGGTGGAACGCGATGTTCGGGTTGGCGCCGGGCACGCCAACGGCCCCTTCTCCGAACTCGACGACCCCGTCCAGGTCGTGCGGGTGCCCGACCCGCTGGAACCGCAGGAGGTGGGTGGCGCTGAGGTTGCCCAGGATCAGTGCGGAGTTCGGGTCGCCGTAGTGGAGGGCGGCCACGGCCTCTCGCCCGATGCCGATCGACCGGTCGGCGTCGAACTCCTGTCCCGCCAGGGCGTACAGCGCCCGATGGGACTCGGCGAGGTTGTACAGGCGGACGGCTCGACGTGGATGGTGATGCGGAGTCAGGGCGACGATGCGCTGGAACAACGAGACGCAGGAGCCCAGTTGTGCGGTGTCACCGGCCCTGCTGGCCCGGTTCAGGAGGTCGACCGCCTGCTGGTTCAGCAGCTCCGGATCGGGCTGGTGGTAGGAGGACATCACCCATGAGACTATCGGCCGACTGGCTGAAGGAGGAGCCCTGGTGGACGCCGAACGATCGGCACTGACCACGCTGTGCCAGGAGTTCGAGGCGCTGATCGGCGAGACCGGGCTCCACTCCGCGGAACGTCAGGAACTGCTGCAAAGGATCGTGGCCGAGGCGCGGGCCCGGCGTCCTGTGCTCGCCCTGCTGGGCCAGTTGCTGAACACCGACCGTGAGACCACCCTGCGCACGCTCTCGACGGGGCTGCCGGGATCCGGGCCGGGCATCGCCCGCCGGGAGGCCTTCCGCTGCCCGGACGGCGCCTGCGACCGGACGGCGGTTCCGCTCCCGGCGGGTGCGATCCCGCGCTGCGCCGTCTTGGGCCGGCCCCTGGAACGGGGGTAGCGCAAGTGGGCGGTTTCTTCGAGCAGTTGGCCAAGACGCTCGCCGACCGCTGGATCAGCCTGCTGGTGCTGCCCGGTGCGTTCTTCCTCGGCGCGGTGTGGCTGGCCGTCAACCTCGGCCATGCCGACGCGTGGAACGTCGCGTTGTCGGCCCGCAAGGTCCAGAACACCGCCGACACGGTCAGGGACCTGCCGAGCGGTGCGCAGGCACTGCTCGTCGTGGCCGTACTGGCGGCCGCCTCCGGTGTGGGCTTCGTCGTGCAGGCGCTGGCCGGAGTCACCCGGCGAGTCTGGCTGGGGCCGTGGCCCCGCCCGTTCGCCGCGGCCGCGACGGCGCGGACAGCGCGCAGGCGTGCCCGGTGGCACCAACTCCTGGAGGAACGCCGGGCGTTCGAAGCCGCGAGCCCGGGCACACGCACCCGCGAACAGCAGGACCGGATCGACACCGCGGCCGACCGCGTCACCCGGCTGGCCATGGCCGAACCGGGCAGGCCGACCTGGATGGGCGACCGGATCCACGCCGCCGAGTCGATCGCGTACCACCGCTACGGCCTCGACCTGACCTACGGCTGGTCCCGGCTCTGGCTGGTCCTCCCCGACCCCGCACGCACCGAACTCACCGCAGCGCACGCGGCGTTCGCCGCCGCGGTCGCCACCGGAACCTGGGCTCTGCCCTACCTCCTGCTCACCGTGGTGTGGTGGCCGGCGCTCCTGATCGCCGCGGGCATCGGTCTGACCGGATGGGCCCGCGCCCGTTCCGCCGTAGCCGATTTCACCACCCTGACCGAGGCCACCCTCGACCTGCACGGCCGCACACTGGCGGTCGCGCTGGGAGTCGGCGACCCCACGGAGGGAACCGGCCCGCTCACGATCGGCGAGGGCGAGCGCATCACCGACCTCGTGCGGAAGGGCCGCTAGCGGAACTCCGTTGCCGTGGGCCCGGGTTGACGCCGGACGGGCGGCGTGAGGGTCGACCCGGGCGATGGCCCCGTGCCTGCCGGACGGCAACGAACACCTGGGGCCGGCCGTCGCCAGCCCCACCTTCGCCAGCCCCGCTTTCGCCAGCCCCGCTTTCGCCAACTCTGCCTTCGCCAACTCTGCCTTGACCAGCCCCACCAGGGCCGGGACGAGCCCGCTGAGAAGGATCACGCCGGAAACCTGCGGCACCGCCGGGGCCGCTCGACGCCGACCGCCGTAATTCAGTTGCCGGCCCCCGTGCCCGCCCCTCACCATGGGCGGGCCACCGGGAGCTGCCCGGTGCTCCACGAGAGGAGGCGCGACGTGACGACGACTGTCCTCGGCCTGCCCGCCGACCGCCTCCCTCTCACCTCATGGAGCACCCCCAGCGATGTCTCGCGACCATCTCCCGCAGCACCCTCAGCACTCTCAACACCCGGCATTTCCTGACGACTTCACCACCGACCCCTACGGCCACGTCCCGCCACCGGGCGACGCCGTACCGGGCGACGTCGACGACCGGTTCGTCTTCGACTTCCGTCCCTACGACGACGACCTCGCCGACGGCCAGCGCTGGTCGACCTGGCTCAGCGTCGAACCTCTCAGCCGGGGCCCCGAACCGCTCCCGGACTGGGTGGTGACCTCGCAGGGCGCGATCGACACCGAGCTCGGCGTCCTCAAGACCGGCAAGGAGGCCGACGTCCACCTCGTCGAGCGCGCCGACCCGCGCGACCCCGCCGCCGGCGTCGTCATGGCGGCCAAGCGCTACCGCTCCCCCGAGCACCGCACCTTCCACCGCGCCGCGTCCTACACCGAGGGCCGCGCGATGAAGCGCTCACGTGACGAGCGGGCCATCAAACGGAAGAGCACCTTCGGTCGCCAGGTCGCGGCCGGCGAGTGGGCGGTGTCCGAATGGGCCGCGCTGGTACGGCTCTGGAACCTCGGGCTGCCGGTCCCCTACCCGGTCCAGATCGACGGCACCGAGATCCTGATGGAGTGGATCACCGTCGTCGACGAGGAGGGCACCGTCCAGACCGCGCCCCGGCTCGCCCAGACCCGCCCCTCACCCGAACTGCTGGCTTCGTACTTCGAGCAACTCACCGACGCGCTCGCG
This sequence comes from Streptomyces sp. NBC_00986, assembly GCF_045162565.1. Taxonomy (NCBI): domain Bacteria; kingdom Bacillati; phylum Actinomycetota; class Actinomycetes; order Kitasatosporales; family Streptomycetaceae; genus Streptomyces; species Streptomyces sp. NBC_00986. The sequence continues at coordinate 10,796,068 of NZ_CP108733.1, read as the reverse complement.
ACGATGGTGCAGAACGGCCTCGTGCACGGCGACCTCTCGGCGTACAACATCCTGGCGGCGGACGAACGGCTGGTCGTCATCGACCTGCCCCAGATCGTCGACCTGGTCGGCAATCTCAACGGCATGACCTTCCTCCAGCGCGACTGCGCCAACATCTGCGGCTGGTTCCGCTCCCGCGGCCTCGACGCCGACGAGCACGCCCTGTTCGCGGAACTGATGGCACACGCCTTCTGAACCGGGCGGCCCGTGCCGCATCGGGCAACGACGGCCATGTCGACGACGGCGCGTGAGCGCAGGTCGTCGACATGGCGGTTCCGCCGGACGATGTAGCGACGGACGCGGCTTCTGGATGGGCACCGTAGGCTCACCGCACCACCGCCACCCGAGGGAGCCCGCCCGTGACCGTCCGCGTGCGTCGTGTCTACGATCCGCCCGAGCCGGAGGACGGCGTGCGCGTCATGGTCGACCGGCTGTGGCCGCGTGGCCTGTCGAAGGACGCGGCCCGGGTCGACGAGTGGCCCAAGGAGATCACCCCGTCGACCGAACTGCGCCGTTGGTACCACGCGGGCGAGGGGTCCTTCGAGGAGTTCAGCAGCCGTTACGAGGCCGAGCTCGCCGAGCCCGAGGCGGCTCAACTCCTGCACACCTTGCAGAACTTGGTCCGTATGGGGCCGGTGACGCTGGTGACGGCGGTCAGGTCGCCGGAGCGGAGTCACGCCTCGGTGCTGGCCCGCCTCCTGGAGGGGTGAGGAGACGGGCCGTAGGGCCGGAGAAGTACTGCTAGGCCGTCTGCTTCGCCGCGGCGCGGCCCGCCGCCCGGCCCGAGAAGAGGCAGCCGCCGAGGAACGTGCCTTCGAGCGCGTTGTAGCCGTGGACCCCACCGCCGCCGAAGCCCGCGACCTCGCCCGCCGCGTACAACCCGCCGATCGGCTTTCCGTCGGCGGCCAGCGCCCGTGAGTCGAGGTCCGTCTGGATGCCGCCGAGGGTCTTGCGGGTCAGGACGTGCAGCTTGACGCCGATCAGGGGGCCGGCTGCCGGGTCCAGGATGCGGTGCGGGGTGGCCACGCGGCCCAGGCGGTCGCCGATGTAGCGACGGGCGTTGCGGATGCCCTGGACCTGGGAGTCCTTGCTGTAGGGGTTGGCCATCTGGAGGTCACGGGCCTCGATCTGGCGCCGCACCACGGCCGCGTCCAGGAGCGGCTTGTCGGTCAACTGGTTCATCTTCTCGACCAGTTGCTCCAGGTTGCCGGCGGTCACGAAGTCCGCGCCCTTGCGCAGGAAGGCGTCCACCGGACCCGGGGCGCCCTTGCCGAGGAGCCGGTCGCGCAGCACCGCCTTCTTGTCCTTGGCGGTGATGTCCGGGTTCTGCTCGGAGCCCGACAGCGCGAACTCCTTCTCGATGATCTTCTGGGTGAGGATGAACCAGGAGTGGTCGTGCTCCGCCAAGTCCTCGGTCGTGCGCAGGTACTTGAGGGTGCTGAGAGTGTCGTAGCCCGGCAGGCACGGGTCGGGCAGGCGCCGGCCGAGGGCGTCGAACCACAGGGACGACGGGCCGGGCAGGATGCGGATGCCGTGACCGGGCCAGACCGGGTCCCAGTTCTGCAGGCCCTCGGTGTAGTGCCACATGCGGTCGCGGTTGACGAGTCGTACGCCCGCCTCGGCGCTGATGTCGAGCATGCGCCCGTCGACGTAGGCCGGGACGCCGGTGACCATCTCGGCGGGCGGGGTGCCGAGGCGCTCGGGCCAGTACTGGCGGACGATGTCGTGGTTGGCGCCGATGCCGCCGGTGGTGACGATCACTGCCTGGGCGGTGAGTTCGAAGTCGCCGATCGCCTCGCGGCTGGAGGAGACGCCCCGGGCCGCGTTGTCCTCGGCGAGGACCGTGCCGCGGACGCCGCGCGCCTCGCCCTCCTCGACGACCAACGCGTCGACCTGGTGGCGGTAGTAGAAGGTGAGAAGCCCGTCACGGGCGGCCTGCCTGGCGTGGTTCACGAAGGGTTCGACGACTCCGGTGCCGGTGCCCCAGGTGACGTGGAAGCGCGGGACGGAGTTGCCGTGGCCGTGGGCGCGCAGGTCGCCGCGTTCCGCCCAGCCGACGGTGGGGAGCAGCTTGATGCCGTGGCTCTCCAGCCAGGGGCGCTTCTCTCCGGCGGCGAACTCGACGTAGGCGCGCGCCCAGCGCACCGCCCAGGAGTCCTCGTCGTCGACGCGGTCGAAGCCGGCGCTGCCCTGCCAGTCGTTCCAGGCCAGGTCGAAGGAGTCCTTGATGCCGAGACGGCGCTGTTCCGGCGAGTCGACGAGGAACAGCCCGCCGAAGGACCAGAACGCCTGCCCGCCGAGGTTGTTGGCGTTCTCCTGGTCGACGAGCGCGACCCGGCGTCCCCGGCTGGTCAGTTCATGGGCCGCGACCAGACCGGCCAGACCGGCTCCGACGACGATGACGTCCGCATCCATGGCGACCGTTGCCCTTCTCAAGTTGGTTGTGCCCAAGTGGGTTGTCATTCAGGGGAGTTGCTGCCGTCGGTCAGCAGCGCGGTGAGCAGCTGCTTGAGCCAGGAGCGCGCCCGCTCGGCGTCCTTGTCGAGCAGCAGCTGAGTGGTGACTCCGTCGTACGCGGCGATCACCGCGTGGGCGGCGCCGTCGATGTCGCCCAGTACGGCGGGGAGTTGAGTATGCCCCCGCGCCCGGGTGAGCCGGTCGGCGATCGCGCCGCGCAGCCGTGCCCGGTGGTCGAGGAGGGTCTGGGCGACGGCCGGGTCCCGGGCCGCGTGCACCAGGAAGTCGGTCTTGACCAGCAGCCAGTCCAGGTCGAGGAGCAGCACGTCGGTGACGCGGTCCACGGCGGCCGGCACGTCGAGGTCGGGCCCGTCGAGCGCGAACGCGCCGGCCACCTGGTCGGCGATCAGCTCGGCCCGGTCCCGGTAGAGGGCGAAGAACAGCTCGTCCAGGCTGCCGAAGTTCGAGTAGAACGCGCCCCGGCTGTAACCGGCGGCCTCGCAGACCTCCTCGATGGAGACCCGCCCGAACCCCTTCGCCGCGAACACGGCGAACGCGGCGTCCAGCAGATTGGCGCGCGTGCGGACCCGACGCCTGGTCACACGCTTGGCCGTCGCCTCCGCCACCATGTCCGGACCTCCGCGTCCTTCGTTCGATACGTGAATGTATCCGATACATCGATGCATCCAAAGGGGCAGAACTCAAGAGGCCGACTCCACATGGGAACAGATATTCGAATAAGGAGTACGCTGGTTCCATGACCGCGCACCACCTCCAGGGCTCCCTCTTCGACCAGACCGACCAGCTCCGCCTCGGCCCCCTCCACGGGATACGCCGTACGACACTGGGGCTCGGCGCCTGGATCGACGTGCTGCCCGGGTGGCTCACCGGCGCCGACGCCCTGTTCGAGGAGCTGGCCACCGAGGTGCCGTGGCGCGCCGAGCGCCGTCAGATGTACGACCAGGTCGTCGCCGTACCGCGACTGCTCGCCTACTACGGCGCCGACGACACGCTCCCCCACCCGGTGCTGGCCGAGGCCCGGGACGCGCTCTCGGCGTACTACGCACGGGAGTTGGGCGAGCCCTTCGCCACCTCCGGGCTCTGCTACTACCGCGACGGCCGGGACAGTGTCGCCTGGCACGGCGACCGGATCGGGCGGGGTGCCCGCGAGGACACGATGGTGGCGATCCTCTCCCTGGGCACGCCCCGCGACCTGCTGCTACGGCCCGTGCGCGGCGGCGAGTCGGTGCGGCGCCCGCTCGGGCACGGCGATCTGATCGTGATGGGCGGCTCCTGTCAGCGAACCTGGGAGCACTGCGTCCCCAAGACCACTCGCGCCGCGGGACCGCGCATCAGCGTGCAGTTCCGCCCGCACGGCGTGCACTGAGGCGGAGAGGCGGCCGCTTCGGATGCGCGCGGGGGCCGCCCCCGGCGGACGGCGCCGGAGGCGGCTTCCCCCGCCCGCACCCGCCCGGCGAGCGTCTGGTTGGCTGTCCTCCGTCGAGCACCACCACATACGAGGGGACGGTCATGCGGGCAGAGGTACGCCAAGTCGCCGACGGCACCTATCTGGTGCACGGCAGCAACACCAACTGGGTGATCCTCACGGACGGCGACGCGGCCACGCTGGTGGACACCGGATACCCCGGGGACCGTCAGCTCGTGCTCGACTCCCTTGCCCAGGTGGGCAGTTCACCGGAGGCGGTCCGGGCAGTGCTGATCACGCACGCCCACAACGACCACCTCGGCTCGGCCGCGTACCTGCGCGACACCCACGGCACCCCGGTCCTGCTCCACGAGGCCGAAGTGCCGCACGCCCGCCGGGAGTTCCTCCAGCAGGTGAGCGTGGGGACGGTCCTGAAGAACGCCTGGCGTCCGGGAGTGCTGCCGTGGATGGTGCACACGATCCGCGTCGGCGGCACCGAGCAGCATCCGGTCGCCGCGGCCGAGGCGTTCCCGAGTTCGGGCGACCCCCTCGACCTGCCCGGCCGGCCCGTCCCCGTGCACACCCCCGGCCACACGAGCGGGCACTGCGTGTTCCACCTCCCGGAGCGCGGGATCGTGATCTCCGGGGACGCCCTGGTGAGCGGCCACCCGACGTCCCGGATCAAGGGCCCGCAGCTGCTGCCCGACATGTTCCACCACGAGCGCGACCGTGCCGTGGCCTCGCTGGACATCATCGAAGGGCTCGACGCCGAGACCCTGCTGCCCGGCCACGGCCCCCTGCACACCGGTCCGGTCCGTGAGGCGGCCGGGCGCGCCCGCGAGCACGCGATCTAAGGTCACCCCATGGCACTGCAGATCAACGCGACGAACCCGGAGCATCCGGTCCTCCTGCTGGAACTGCCCTGGGACGTTCCGCTGGAGGAGTGGCCCGACGATTACCTGGTCCCGCTGCCGCGCGGCATCTCCCGCCACGTCGTGCGCTACGCCCGCGCCGGCAGCGAGGTCATAGCCGTCAAGGAGCTCGCCGAGCGGCCCGCGCTGCGCGAGTACGAGCTGCTGCGCGACCTGGACCGGCTCGGCATCCCCGCGGTCGACCCGCTCGCCGTGGTCACCGGGCGCGCCGACGCCGCCGGCGAGCCGCTGGAGCCGGTGCTGATCACCCGGCACCTGGGCGGCTCGATGCCGTACCGCTCGATGTTCGAGACGACGCTGCGGCCGGCGACCATGCACCGCCTGATGGACGCGCTCGCGGTACTGCTGGTGCGGCTGCACCTGGCCGGGTTCGCGTGGGGCGACTGCTCGCTGTCGAACACGCTGTTCCGGCGGGACGCGGGCGCGTACGCCGCGTATCTGGTGGACGCGGAGACCGGCGATCTGCACCCGCAGCTGAGCAACGGCCAGCGGGAGTACGACCTCGACCTCGCCCGCGTGAACATCAGCGGGGAGCTGCTCGACCTGGAGGCGTCCGGGGCGCTGCACCCGTCCGTCGACCCGATCGAGTTCGGCATGGAGATCTGCGCCCGGTACCAGAGTCTGTGGGAGGAACTGACCCGCGTCTCGGTGTACCCGGCGGGCAAGTACCACTTCATCGAACGCCGGATCCGGCGCCTGAACGAACTCGGCTTCGACGTCGCCGAGATGCAGATCGAGCACTCCTCCAACGGCGACACGGTCACCTTCGTGCCGAAGGTCGTCGACGCGGGCCACCACCAGCGGCAGCTGCTGCGCCTGACCGGCCTGGACGCCGAGGAGAACCAGGCGCGGCGGCTCCTGAACGACCTGGAGTCCTGGATGGCCACGCAGGACGACTACGCCCCGGGCGATCCCCTCGCCGCCCGGCCCGAGGTGCTCGCGCACCGGTGGGTGCGGGACGTGTTCCGGCCGACCGTGCGCGCCGTACCGCTCGAACTGCGTGGCGCCATGGACCCGGCCGAGATCTACCACGAGCTGCTCGAACACCGCTGGTACATGTCCGAGCACGCCCAGCACGACATCGGCCTGGACACGGCGGTCGACGACTACCTCAAGAACATCCTGCCGAAGGTACGCGAGACGCTGGCGCCGACCACACCGGAGTGACCCGGGTCAGCCCGCGGCAGGCGGAGCCGTCGTGCCGCGGACGACGAGGCGCGGCGGAACCACGCTCTCTCCCTCCGCCACGGCCTCCCCGTCCAGGCGGGCGATGGCGCGGCCGACGGCGAGTTCCGCGAGGCGCGGGACGTCCTGGGCGACGGTGGTGAGGTCGATGTGGGCGAGCCGGGACAGACTGGTGTCGTCGAAGCCGACCACGGAGATCTCGCCGGGGACGGACACACCGGCGCGCAGGAGGGTGTCGAGGACGCCTGTCGCGCAGCGGTCGTTGAAGGCAAGTACCGCACTGGGCCGGGAAGTTGATGCTTCGGCGAGCAGAGTGCGGGCGCCGCGCGCGCCGTCGTCCTCGGTCGGTCCACCGGGCAGGACACGGACGTGATCGTCGAGGCCGTGACGGTGCATCGCGGTGCGGTAGCCGCGGCGGCGGTCGGCGGCGCCGGGTGCCTTGCCGCCGTCGATGTGTGCGATGGCCCGGTGACCGAGCGCGACCAGGTGGTCCACGGCCTGGCGGGCGCCCTCGTCGTCGGCGGTGCGGACGACGTCCACGGCGGGCGGGGCGGGCCGTAGCCGCCGGGCCACCGAGACGACCGGGACCTGGGTCGCGAGGTGCGCGAGGCGGGCGGTCGGGACCTCGGGGCCGAGCAGGACGAGGGCCTCGCACCGGTCGGCGAGCAGCGCCTCCACGGCCTGTCGCTCACCGCGCGAGGGGGCGACCGCGCTCAGGGCGACCTGGTAGCCGGCGGGCTCGGCGGCGGCGTAGATGCCCTCCACCAGGTCGGTGTGGAAGGGATGCCGCAGCCCGAACTGCACGCCGAGGAGGCGTGAGCGGTTGCTGCGCAGCACCCTGGCCCGGGTGTCGGGCCGGTAGCCGATCTCCTCGGCGGCCTTGAGCACCCGCTCGCGGGTGGTCGCGCTCGCGCCGTAGGCCCCGCGCATCACGATGGAGACCAGCGCGACGGACACGCCCGCCCGGGCCGCGACATGGGCCAGGGTGGGCCGCTTTCCGTCGGGGACCGCGGGGGTGGTCGGCACGGTGGTCCTTCCGGTAGAGGTGTCGTTCCGTTCCGGGATGGTAGCCGCCCCGAAGGGCCTGCTCCGACGGTACTGCAACGTTCTAGAAACATGCCCGGCGAAGCCTTGACACGGGAATCCAGCAGTGGCGTACTACTGCCATCTAGAACGTTCTAGAAGAGGGCGAGCAGTCATGTACACGTTGGCGGTCTGTGCCGAGATGGTCTTCCGGGACCTGCCGATCCACGAGCGGGCGCGGCGCATCCACGAGGCCGGTTTCCAGGTCGAGATCTGGGACTGGACCCGGCACGACCTGGACGCGCTCACGCGGACCCCGGCCGAGTTCTCGTCGATGACGGGCTACATCCGGGGCAGCCTCACGGACGAGTCGGGCGCCGCCGAACTCCTGCGCACCGCCGAGGAGTCGGTGAAGGCAGCCGATCAACTGGGCTGCCCCCGGCTCAACTTGCACGGCACGGGGCTCGACTCCGAGGGCCTGCCGGTGGTTCCGGTGACGGGCGAGCCCACGGGCGCGATGTGGATCGCCGCACACCGCACCCTGACCCGCCTCGCCGCGCTGGGCGAGAGCAACGGGGTCACCTTCACGCTGGAGAACCTCAACGCCGCGGTCGACCACCCGGGCGTACCGTTCGCGACGGCCGCCGACACCCTGGCCCTGGTCAAGGCGGTGGACCGGCCCGGCCTGCGCATGAACCTGGACCTCTACCACGCGCAGATCGGCGAGGGGAACCTCATCGAACTCGTCCGCAAGGCCCACGAGTTGGACCTGATCGGCGAGATCCAGGTGGCGGACGTCCCCGGCCGCCAGGAGCCCGGCACCGGCGAGATCAACTACCCGGCGATCGCCCGCACCCTCGCGGACATCGGCTACGACGGCACGGTCGCGATGGAGGCCTGGGCCTCGGACGGCGACAGCGAGCGCGCCCTGGACCGCTTCCGCACCGCGTTCACGGTCTGACCCGCCCCGGCATCACACGACACTAAGGAGAACGCCCATGACCACCCAACTGCCCCTTGCCATCGGCCTGGTGGGCGCGGGCCGCATGGGCTCCTTCCACGCCGAGACCCTCGCCCGCCGCCTCCCCGGCGTCCGCCTGGCAGCCGTCGCCGACCCGGCCCCGGGTGCCGCGCGGCGTCTGGCCGACCGGCTCGACTGCCCCACGGCGTACACCGAGATCGGCGACCTGCTCGCGGATCCGGACGTGGACGCGGTGGTGATCTCGACGCCGGCCCGCACCCACGCGGACCTGGTCGTGGCGGCGGCGCGGGCGGGCAAGGCCGTCTACTGCGAGAAGCCGATGGCGACCACCCTCACGGACGCCGACCGAGCCATCGCGGCCGCCGCCAACGCGGGCGTGCCGCTCCAGATCGGCTTCAACCGCCGTTACGACGCCGGGTTCCGGGCCGCGCACGACAAGGTGGCGGCGGGCGCGATCGGCACCCCGCAGCTGCTCCGCTCGCTCACCCGCGACCCGAAGCTGGCCGACCCGGCCCCCATCCCGCCGTGGACGATCTTCCTCGAAACCCTCATCCACGACTTCGACACCCTGCGCTACCTCAACCCCGGTTCCGAACCGGTCGAGGTCTTCGCCATGGCCGACGCCCTGGTCCGCCCCGACTTCAAGGACCGTGGCCTGCTCGACACGGCCGTCGTCACGATCCGCTTCGACAACGGCGCCCTCGCCACCGCCGAGGCCAACTTCCAGGCGGTGTACGGCTATGACGTGCGCGGCGAGGTCTTCGGCTCGGCGGGCATGCTGACGATGGGCGACATCCGGCGCACCCATCTGACGTCCTACGGCGCGGACGGCCTCGCGGCCGAGACCGTCACCTACGACCAGGACCTCTTCCACGACGCGTACGTCGCCGAGCTCGCCGACTTCACCGAGACGGTCCGCACCGCCCGCACCCCGTCGGCCACCGGCGAGGACGCCCGCGCCGCGCTGACGATCGCGCTGGCGGCGATCCGGTCGGTGGAGAAGGGGGTCCCGGTGCGTATCGAGGACATCCGCGCCGAGGCCAACTGACCGTCCTTCACCGCAGGTTCAGGAAGCCGGCACCACGGCCACCGGGCACTCCGCATGGTGCAGCACCCCGTGCGTGACCGAGCCGATCCGCGCGCCCACCGCCGTACGGTGGGCGCGCCGCCCGACGACCATCAACTGGGCGCGCCCCGCGAGCGACAGCAGGACCTGCCCCGCGCTGCCGATCTCCACGTGCTCGACCACGGACACGTCCGGGAAGCGCTTCCGCCACGGCTCCAGCGCCTCGGCCAGGCCCTTCTTCTCGTACGGTTCCAGGCCCCCGGCCTCGTCGAGGAGCCGCATGGAGCCGGGGCTGTAGGCGAACACCGGCGGCAGGGTCCACGCCCGTACCGCACGGACCGTCGCACCGCGCGCCGCGGCCGTCTCGAAGGCGAAGCCCAGCGCGGCGGCGCTGTCCTCGGGGTTCCCGTGCTGCCCCACGACGATCTCGCGCCCGGCGGCCTCCGCAGTGGCGTCTTCCCCAGCGCGCACGAGCACGACGGGCCGTACGGAGTCGGCGATGACCCGCTGGCCGACGGAACCGAGCAGGAAGCCGACGACGGGCCCGTGCCCGCGTGAGCCGAGGGCGAGGAGTTCGGCGTCGGCAGCGGCGGCGATCAGCGCGTCGACGGGGTCGCCCTCCAGGACGTCGGTGGTGATGTCCAGGCCGGGGTGGCGTTCGGCGACCTCCCGGGCGGCCTCGCCGGCCGCGTCCCGCACCCAACGGTCCTGGGTCTCCCGGTCCCCCGCGTCGAGGGCCTGGTGCTCCTCGTACTGCCAGACATGCACGACACGCAGCGCCAGCCCCCGCCGTACGGCCTCGCGGCCCGCCCAGGCGAGTGCGGCGAGACTCTCCGCCGATCCGTCGACCCCTGCCGTGATCGGACGTGTCATCCCGTGGCCTCCCTGTGTTGCGGTCACCTGCGTCGGGCCCAGTCTTCACTACGGTGCCCGCATGACCTTGGAGTGGGAGCAGGTAGTGGTGGACGCGGCCGACCCCGTCGCGCTGGGACGCTGGTGGGCCGAGGCGCTCGGGTGGGTGGTGGTGGGCGAGGAGACGGACGAGTTCGAGATCAGACCGGAGCCGGAACGGCTGCCGGGGCTGCTGTTCGTGCCGGTGCCCGAGGGCAGGACGGTCAAGAACCGGCTGCACCTCGACTTCCGGCCCGACGACCAGGAGGCCGAGGTGATCCGGCTGCTGGCCCTGGGGGCACGGACCGCGGACGTCGGGCAGGGCGAGCAGTCGTGGGTGGTGCTGGTGGACCCGGAGGGGAACGAGTTCTGCGTGTTGCGCTCCCGGCGCCCCTGAGGCCCCCGTCTCGGGTGTAGCGGAGCGCGGCGCGGCGATCGACCATACGATGGTGGGGAGCCGGCGCGGTGACAACGGCGCCGCCGTGCCGTGAAGCCGACCACTCGGGGTGGGAGACGTATGGCACAGGCCGCCGAAGCCGCGCGGACCGTCATCATGACCGTTGACGACGATCCGGGAGTGTCCCGTGCCGTCGCCCGTGACCTGCGGCGGCGCTACGGCGAGTCGTACCGGATCGTGCGCGCGGAGTCCGGCGAGTCCGCGCTGGACGCGTTGCGTGAGCTGAAGCTGCGCGGGGATCTCGTGGCCGTGATCCTGGCCGACTACCGGATGCCGCAGATGAACGGCATCGAGTTCCTGGAGCAGGCCCTCGACGTCTATCCGGGCGCGCGCCGGGTGCTGCTGACCGCGTACGCGGACACGGACGCGGCGATCGACGCGATCAACGTCGTGGACCTCGACCACTATCTGCTGAAGCCGTGGGACCCGCCGGAGGAGAAGCTCTACCCGGTCCTGGACGACCTCCTGGAGGCCTGGCGGAACAGCGACTACCGGCCCGTGCCCGCCACGAAGGTGGTCGGGCACCGTTGGTCGGCGCGCTCCTCGGACGTGCGGGAGTTCCTGGCCCGCAACCAGGTGCCGTACCGCTGGTACTCCGCCGACACCCCGGAGGGGCTGCGGCTGCTGTCCGCTGCCGGGCAGGACGGGCAGCGGCTGCCGCTCGTCATCACCGCCGAGGGGAACGTGCTCGTCGAGCCGGAGGCGACCGAACTGGCCGCCGAGGTCGGGCTCGCGACCACACCGACGGCCGACTTCTACGACCTCGTCGTCATCGGCGGCGGACCGGCCGGGCTCGGCGCCGCCGTGTACGGGGCTTCGGAAGGGCTGCGGACCGTTCTCGTCGAACGGTCGGCCACCGGTGGGCAGGCCGGGCAGAGTTCGCGCATCGAGAACTACCTCGGGTTCCCCGACGGGGTGTCCGGGGCCCAACTCACCGACAGGGCACGGCGGCAGGCCGGAAAGTTCGGCGCCGAGATCCTGACCGCCCGCGAGGTCACGGGACTTGAGGCCAACGGGTCGGCGCGGGTGGTGCGTTTCGCCGACGGCTCGACGGTCGCCGCGCACGCCGTGATCCTGGCGACCGGCGTCTCCTACCGGCAACTGCAAGCACCCGGCACCCCCGATCTGACGGGTTGCGGGGTCTACTACGGCTCGGCGCTGACCGAGGCGGCCTCCTGCCAGGGGCACGACGTGTACATCGTCGGTGGCGCCAACTCGGCGGGCCAGGCGGCGATGTACCTGTCCCGGGGCGCCAAGTCGGTGACCCTGCTGGTGCGCGGGGGCTCGCTGGCCGCGTCGATGTCGTACTACCTGATCCAGCAGATCAACGAGGCGGAGAACATCTCGGTCCGCACCGGCACGGTGGTCGACGCCGCGCACGGCAGCGACCATCTGGAGCAGCTCACTCTGCGCGACACCGAGAGCGGAAACACCGAACTCGTCGACGCGCAGTGGATGTTCGTGTTCATCGGCGCGGCCCCGCTGACCGACTGGCTGGACGGGTCGGTGCTGCGGGACGAGCGTGGGTTCATCCTGTCCGGGCCGGACCTCACCGTGGACGGAAAGCCGCCCGCGAGCTGGGAGTTGGACCGGGCGCCGTACCACCTGGAGACCAACATTCCCGGCGTGTTCGTGGCGGGCGACGCACGCGCCGAGTCCGCGAAACGCGTCGCGTCCGCCGTAGGAGAGGGAGCCATGGCCGTGATGCTCGTCCACCGCTACCTGGAGCAGTCATGAGCGGGCAGGTGCTGCCGTGCAGCCCGCAGGAGATCGGCACGCTGTTCCTGTTCGAGAAGCTGACGCCGGAGCAGCTCGGCCGGCTGTGCTGCGACGGGCAGGTGGAGCAGTTCGAGGCCGGTCCCGTCTACACCGAGGGCGACCCCGCGACCTGCTTCTACGTCATGATCGAGGGCACGGTCGTGCTGTCCCGGCGGGTCGGCGGCGACGACGTGGAGGTCGCACGGACCTCGCAACGCGGGGTGTACACGGGCGCGATGCAGGCCTACATCGGTGACCGGGTGCAGCAGGTGTACCTGAACTCGATGCGGGTGACGGAGCCGACGCGGTTCTTCGTGCTGCCCGCCGAGACGTTCGCGGCCATCATGAGCGAGTGGTTCCCGATGGCGGTCCATCTGCTGGAGGGGCTCTTCTTCGGCCAGAAGAGCAGTCAGTTGGCGATCAGCCAGCGTGAACGGCTGCTGGCGCTGGGCTCGTTGTCTGCCGGGCTGACGCACGAGCTCAACAACCCCGCCGCCGCTGCCGTCCGGGCCACCTCGACGCTGCGCGAGCGGGTGGCGAAGATGCGGCACAAGCTGCGCGTCATCTCCTCCGGCCCGTACTCGCGGGAGGACCTCGCGAACCTCATCGACATCCAGGAACGCACGGCCGAACGGGTAGCCAAAGCCCCGTCGTTGAGCCCCCTGGAAGCCTCGGACCGCGAGGACGCCCTCACCGACTGGCTCGACGACCACGGCATCATGCAGGCCTGGCAGATCGCGCCCACGTTCGTGCAGGCCGGTCTCGACATCGACTGGCTGGACCAGGTCGCGGCGGCCGTGGACGAGGACGTCCTGCAGGCGGCGGTCGGCTGGCTGAGCTACACGGTCGAGACCGAGCTGCTGATGACGGAGATCGAGGACTCCACCACCCGGATCTCCAATCTGGTCGGCGCCGCGAAGCAGTACTCGCAGCTGGACCGCGCGCCCTACCAGGTCGCCGATGTGCACGAACTCCTCGACAGCACCCTGCTGATGCTCGGCGGGAAGACCGGCGACCGGATCAAGGTCGTCAAGGACTACGACCGTACGCTCCCGAAGATCCCGGCCTACCCGGCGGAGCTCAACCAGGTGTGGACCAACCTGATCGACAACGCGGTCTCCGCCATCAACAGCGCGGGCGGGGAAGGCACGTTGACGGTGCGGACGGCGCTGGTGCGTGATCAGCTCATGGTGGAGTTCCGTGACACGGGGCCCGGTGTGCCGCAGGAGATCCGCAGCCGTATCTTCGATCCGTTCTTCACCACCAAGCCGGTGGGCGAGGGCACGGGGCTCGGTCTGGACATCTCCTGGCGGATCGTCGTCAACAAGCACCACGGCACCCTCCAGGTGGAGTCGGTGCCGGGCGACACCCGCTTCCAGGTCCTGCTCCCCCTCACCGCCGTCGACAACGAGACGCCCGAGGAGTCCGCATGAGCGACATCACCGGAATCGACCCCACCGTCCCACCGAGCGGCGCCGGTTGCGTGGAGTGCGACGCGGCCGACGGCTGGTGGTTCCATCTCCGGCGGTGCGCGCAGTGCGGTCATGTCGGCTGTTGCGACGACTCCCCCGCCAAGCACGCCACGGCCCACTACCAGTCCACGGGACACCCGTTCATCCAGAGCTACGAACCCGGTGAGGACTGGTTCTGGAACTTCACCACCTCCGAGCTCTACGACTCCGGTCCCGAGCTCGCCGCTCCGGTGAGCCACCCGAAGGACCAGCCGGTGCCGGGTCCCGCGGGACGCGTTCCGGCGAACTGGGCCGAGACCCTGCGCTGAACCCCGGCCTGCCGGGCGGGGACCGTCTCCCGCCCGGTGGCCAGGTGCGTTGTCAGTGGCGCGTGCCAGGATGGGGGCGTGACGTCATCCGTGGCAGCAGCGCCGCTCATCGGCCGGGACGAGGAACTCGCCCGCCTCGCCGGTGTGCTGGAGCGAGCCCGCGCGGGTACGGCGGGGGCGGTGCTGATCGCCGGGGACGCGGGCGTCGGCAAGACACGGGTCCTGGACGAGATCGCGGGGCGGGCCGCGGCCGCCGGGATGACGGTCCTCACCGGGCACTGCGTCGACCTCGGTGACGTCGGTCTGCCGTATCTCCCCTTCACCGAGATCCTCGGGGTCCTCGCCGACGACGAGCGGTTCGCGGGCGCGCTGGCCGCGCATCCGGCGGTGGACCGGCTGCTGGGCGCCGGTTCGGACGCGGCGCGGGACGCGGGCGGCCGGCTGCGGCTCTTCGAGGGCATCGCCGGACTGCTCGCCGACCTCTCGGACATCGCTCCCCTGCTCCTGGTCCTGGAGGACCTGCACTGGGCCGACCAGTCCTCCCGCGACCTGCTCCGCTTCCTGCTCAGCCGCGGCATCCTCCAGCGCCCGGCGGGCGGCGCGCCCACGCACCGCCTCGCGGTGTTCGCGTCGTACCGCGCGGACGACCTCCACCGCCGCCATCCCCTACGGCCCCTGCTGGCCGAGCTGGTGCGACTGCCCGCCGTGGAGCGCCTGGAGCTGCGGCCCATGGGGGACGCGGAGGTCGCCCGGCTGGTGCGCGCGCTGCGCACGGGTCCGGTGCCGGACGGCACGGTCCGCCGGATCGTCGAGCGCGCCGAGGGAAACGCCTTCTACGCCGAGGAGTTGCTCGCGGCGAGCGACATGGAGGCGGGCGGGGTGCCGAGCGGTCTGGCCGACGTCCTGCTGATCCGTTTCGAGCAACTCTCCGACACCGCCCAGCAGGTGCTGCGCACCGCCGCCGTCGCCGGGCGCCGCGTCGAGTACGACCTGCTGCGTGACGCGGTCCAACTCCCGGAGGACGAGCTGGAGTCGGCGCTGCGCGAGGCCGTGGAGCGACAGCTCCTGGTCCCCGGGCGCGCCGACACGTACTCCTTCCGGCACGCCCTCGCCCGCGAGGCGGTGTACGCCGACCTCCTCCCCGGCGAGCGCTCCCGGCAGCACGGCGCGTTCGCCCGTCTCCTCGCCTCACGCGGACACCCCGCCGAGAGCGCGGCGGAGCGCGCCCATCACTACCGCGAGAGCCACGACCTGCCAGAGGCCCTGGCCGCCTCCCTGGAGGCCGCCGACCACGCCCACCGGGTGGGCGCACCCGCCGAGGAGCTACGGCATCTCGAAACCGTCCTCGATCTGTGGTCGTCGGTGGACCCGGCCGCCAGGCCCTCGGGCGAGGGCATCGGCAGTGTGACCCTCACCCTGCGCGCGTCGGCGGCGGCCGCCCACGCCGGGGACTCTCACCGCGCGGTCGCCCTCACCCGGTCCGCGCTCGCCGGGATCGGCCAGGACACGGACTCCGAGCTGGCCGCCCGGGTCCGCTACACCCTGGCCGGGAATCTCATGGACGTCGACAGCCTCACGGCCGCGTTCGCGTACAGCAGCGAGGCGTTGGCGATGATCCCCGCCGAACCGCCCTCACGGACCTGGGTGTGGGCGGCGGCCACGCATGTGCTGGCGGCGCGTCAGGTCGGCGATGACGACACCGCACTGCGGATCGCCCGCCAGGCCCTGCGCACCGCCGAGGAACTCCAACTGACCGACGCCCGGGCCGACTTGCTGATCTCGCTGGCCACGCTCGAAAAGGGCGGCCGGCGCACCCGGGAGGGCCGGGAGCGGCTCGCGCAGGCACGTGAGCTGGCCCGGGAGGCCGGGCACTCGCCCGTGGAGATGCGCGCCCTGTTCCATCTCGCGATCGGCAGTTTCGAGTCCGGGGACCTGGAGGAGTCGCTGCCCTGGCTCGCCGAGGGGCTGGACCGGGCCCGTCGCGCCGGGCTGCTGTCGTCGCCGTATCCGCTGGAGATGCGCTATCTCCAGCTTCTGGTGCTGTACACGCTCGGCCGCTGGGACGAGTGCGTGAAGGTGGCCGCGAGCGACGCGGAAGTACTGCCGCACGCGGGTGGCTTCACGATGGGGCCCGCGCTGTATGTGGCGCTGGCGCGCGGTGACTTGGGGACCGTGGAGCGCGCCCGGGCCCTGCTGGACGGGCCGTTCGACTGGATGGCCGCGATGGTGGCGGCCCTCGTGCTCACCGACGCCGCCGCCGTCCAGGGCGACCCGGAGACGGCCGTCGAGCAACTGCGTACCGGGGTCGCCGCCCTCACTGACGACTCCGGCCGCCGTCCCGACCTCACGGTCCGGCTCGCCGCCCTCGCCCTGGCCGCGGTCGCCGACCGGGCCGCCGCGCTACGGCTGACCGGCGACGAGACAGGCGTACGCCGTTGGGCGGACACCGCGACGGAACTCGTCGAACTGGCCCGGTCCGTGGCCGATGCGGGTGACAAGGCCCGACCACAGGGGCCGGAAGGACAGGCGTGGCTCGCCCGCGCCGAGGCGGAGTGGGCACGGGCGGCCACCGGACCGGACGCGGCGGCCTGGGAGAAGGCGGTGACCGCGTTCGGCTACGGCGACGTCTACGAACGGGCGCGCTGCCAACTCCGTTTCGCCGAAGCCCTGTTGGCGGCCGACCGCCGTGACGAGGCGGCCGCCCAGGCCCGCGCGGCACGGGAGACGGCCGCCCGGCTCGGCGCCGCTCCCCTGCTCGCGCGGCTGGACACGCTGATCCGCCGTGGCCGCCTGGGCGACCCGGCGCCGGACGCCGGGGACCGCCCCTCGCCGCTGACGGCCCGCGAGCGGGACGTGCTGCGGCTGCTCGCGCTGGGCCGCAGCAACCGCCAGATCGGCGAGGAGCTGTTCATCACCGGCAAGACGGCGAGCGTCCACGTGTCCAACATCCTCGCGAAGCTGGGCGCCGCGAGCCGTACGGAGGCGGTGGCGATCGCCTATCGCCAGGGGCTGATCACCCCGGAGGCGACGGCGTCCGGCTGATACTGACGTTCACTTCGCGCAGTCGAGGCTCTTGAGGTCGACCGCGTCGGCCATGGCCGCCATCCCCTTGTCGTTGGGGTGCAGATGGTCGCCGCCGTCGAAGAAGGGGAGGATCCTCTCATGGTCGTAGGGGCTGCGGAGGATGTGGTCGAAGTCGGTGACGGCGTCGAACTCCCCACTGTCGCGGATGAATTGGTTGACCTCCTGGCGTAGGGCCTCGGCCGCCGGGTCCCATTCGGACCAGCCCTTGAACGGTCCGACGGTGGCCCCGACGACACACTTCCCGGCCGCGTGCGCTCGCTCGATGATCTCGCGGTAGCCCGCGATCATGTCCTGGGCGGTGACGCCGGTGTGGGCCTTGATGTCGTTGACGCCCTCGAAGAGGAACACGGTCCGGACACCGGGCTGCGACAGCACATCACGCTGCAACCGGTTCAGGGCACTCTGCCCGGCGCCGTCGGCTAGGACCTTGTTGCCGGATATCCCTTCGTTGGCCACTCCCTTGACGGCCGTGTCGGCGCGCGCGAGCCGGCGGGCCAGGTAGTCGGGCCAGCGCCGGTTGAGGTCCGACGTGGACGCCCAGCCGTCCGTGATGGAGTCGCCCAGCGTGACCACGGCACCGATGCCCGCGCTCGGCCGTACGGAGACGGCGTCGAGGTAGTACCAGGAGCCGGTGGTGTCCGTCCACGCCCCGGCGCCTTCCTCGCCGGTGTGGTCGCCCTGGGTCGCGTACGACGTCTGCATCGCCATACCGTGGCCGGTCGCCGGGCCCGCCGCGTCCGGGGTGTGGATGCTGACCACGAGGTTGGTCGCGGCGGGCATCCTCCCGGAGAGCGGGTCGCTGTAGGCGACCGCGCCCGCGGGGATCGTGACCGACTTCGCGCCGTCGAAGGTGAGCCGCCGGTTGGAGCCGGGGACGAGCGCGGCACCCGCCTTCTGCACACCGGCGTAGACGTCGTCGAAGGTCAGCGGCCGGTCGCCGAAGGCGTTGGAGAGCCGGATCCGCAGATCGGTGCCGGCCACGCTGGTGTGGACGATCAGCCGGTAGCTGCGGTCGGCTACTCCGTCGCCCAGATGGTCGGCGCTCGATCCCCAGGTGATCACGCCTCTCGGGTCGTTCAAGGCCTTCACCTGTGTCTGTGCCTGTGTCTGCGCGTGCGGTCGTACTTGCGGTTGTGCGTGTGCGGGTCCGGCCTGGAAGGCGGCGGCGAGCAGGAGCAGTGCGGCCGTACGGCGCAGTCGTGCCCGTCCGGCGCTCACCGGGCGAAGTCCCTCAACGTGACGGATCCGCCCGGTTTGACGGTCACCGTGCGGGTCTTTCCGCCGTGGGCGACGGTCGTGGTGCGACCGCCGACGCTGCGGAGCTTCACCTCGGTGGGCTTGCCGTTCTTCCAGCGCAGGTCGACGACGAAGCCGCCGCGGGCGCCGGCCCCGGTGAGGGAGCCGGACTCCGCCCAGGCGTCCGGGAGGGCGGGCAGCAGCTCCAGATGGCCGGGGCGGGAGTACAGGAGCATCTCGGTCACGGCGGCCGGGGTGCCGAAGTTGGCCTCGATCTGGAAGATGCCGCGGCCCTGTTCCACCTCGTAGATGTCGAAGAGGTTGAAGGCGGTGCCGTTGGTGCCGTTCTCCGACGGGCGGAGGTTGTTGACGACCAGCTGGTAGGCGTTGTCGGCGTTCTTGAGGCGGGCCCAGCACAGGCTGCGCCAGGCGTTGGCCCAGCCGAAGCTGTTCATGCCGCGCGCGGTGAGCAGGGCGGTGGCGCCGTCGACGATGTCCTTCGGGGTGGAGCCGTCGGGGCGGATGCGGTCGCCGGGGAACAGGTTGATCAGCGGGGACAGGTGGCGGTGGGTGGTCTCGCCGAGGTTGTCGGGCGACATCCACTCCTCCAGCCAGCCGGACGTCGGGCTCACCTCGGGCAGGTACAGACGCCTGCGCAGACCCGAGATCGTGTTCGCGAACCCGCTGTCCCGCTTCAACTCCACAGCTGCCGCGGCGTAGTTGCCGAACAGGGTCCACACCACTTCCTGGGCGTAGGTGTTGCCCCTGCCGTCCTGCGGACCCTGCTCGGGCGACCAGTCGTGGTCCGCGACCAGTACCTCCTTGCCGTTGTCCAGGGTGGTGGTGACCAGCCGCGCCTCCCAGAACTCGCAGGCGCCCTTGAGGAGGGGGTAGATCTTCTCCAGATGGGTGCGGGAGTGCGTGAACTCGTAGTGCTCCCAGAGGCTGTTGCTCAGCCAGGCGTTGCCCGCCGGGTGCCACCACCACCCGAGTCCGCCATAGGGGTTGGTGGAGAAGGCGACGGTCCAGCCGGCGACCTTCCCGCTGGTGTTGCGGAAACGGTTGCGGGAGTCCTGGAACAGCCTGCCGGTCAGGTCGGTCCAGTCCTTCACCTGGGTGACGCAGTAGTCGGTGAACGCGTCGAAGCACGAGGACAGGCCCACCCGGTCGGCCATCCAGTAGTTCATCTGGATGTTGATGTCGGTGTGGTAATCGCCCATCCAGTCCGGGTCGTTGCCGTCCAGCCACACCCCCTGGAGGCCCATGGGCAGGCTCCCGCGCGATGCGCCGACCATGAGGTAGCGGCCGAACTGCACGTAGGCGGCCTCGAGTTCGGGGTCGGGCTCGCCGCTCGTCGCGCGCAGCTGGATGCGCTCCCAGGTGTCGAGGGCCCGCTGGTCGGCGGTCGACTCGCCGAGCGAGAGGCCGAACGAACCGAACGCCGCGCGGTGGTCGGCGACATGGGTGCGCAGCAGGGTGTCGGCCGAGTGCTCGGCGGCGGCGCGGACCTTGCTGCGGGCGAGCTTCTGCGGGTCGGCCTTGGGGTCGCGGTAGCCGTGGGCGGGGTCCGGCGCGTAGTTGGTGCCGCCGCTGACCACGACGGTCAGGTCCTTGCAGCCGGCGAAGGTGATGTTCGCGCCGCTGACCGTGACCCGGCCGCCGCTGCCGTAGGCGGTGACGGCGGCGCCGTACTTCAGGCCGTTGGCGAACGTGGCGCCGAAGGAGGTCGCGGCGGCCTCGCCGTGCGTCCCCTCCAGCGTGATCGTGCCGGTGTAGCGTCCGCCGCCGTTCTGGCTGAAGTGGAGGACGATCGCGTCGTCGGGGCGGCTGGAGAAGATCTCCCGCTGGTACGTCACCCCCGTACGGACGTACGAGGCTCCCACCACGCCCCGGTCGAGGTCGAGGGTGCGGCGGTAGCCGGAGACGGCACCCAGGTCGTGGTCGGGGATGTCGACCGTGAGCTTGGCGAGCAGGGTCAGGGACCCGAAGTCGGCGCGGCCGTACGGGAATTGGCCGTCGGAGTCGAGGGTCTCGTTCAGGCCGCCGGTCCACATCGTGGCGTCGGTGACGAGGAGGACCTCGTGGCCCGAGTCGTTGCTGGCGAGGGCGCCGAGGCGGCCGTTGCCGACGGGCAGACCCTGTTCGATCATCGAGGTGTCGCCGGCGGGGGCCTGCCACCACAGCGTGTTGGGTGAACCGCTGCTGCCGTAGGCCGAGTTGTCGTCGGCCGAGGCGTCGGGGCGCTGCGGTGCGGCGGAGGCGGTGAAGGTCGGCAGGGCGGCCAGGGCGCCGGTCGCGGTGGCGAGGGCGAGCAGGTCGCGTCTGGGCAACAGGGGGGACGGTTCGCGGTTCATTGCGGCTCCTGGTGGCTCGGTCAGGCCGTCGTGGGGACGTCGATGCGGTCGATGTCCGGCGCGTAGCCCGAACCGCTGTCGAAGGTGATCGTGTTGGCGCCCGCCTTCAGGCTCACCGGCACGCTGACCGTCCCGACGGTCCCCCAGTCGCCGGTGGACGGGAACTTGTGGCTGGTCGCGGCGTTGCCGTTGGAGGAGACGCTCGCCGAGCGGGAGTCGCCGCTGACGTAGGCGACCTTCACCTGGTAGGTGCCGGCCTTGGCGACGACGACGTTGTTGACCGTGAGCTTGCCGCCGACGTAGAGGTTGCCGACCTTCTTGCCGCCGGAGCAGGCCGAGCAGTCCGCGACGGTCGCGTTGCCGGAGAGGGTGTTGGTGGTGGCCTCGGCCTCGTAGGCGGTCGTGGTGACGGCGCTGCCGTGCGGGGTGACGGTGAAGAGCCGGGAGCCGTGGGCGGGCAGGGCCTCGGTCACCTTGTTGGTGAAGGTGCCGAGGTCCTCGTGGTTCCAGAGGTCACGGACGGCGGCCTTGCCGGTGAAGCCGAGGGCCGTCCAGTTCGCGGAGACGGCGGCGGGGGCGTCGGCGAGGTTGAACAGGGCGACCGTGTATGTGCCGTTGGGGTTCTTCGCGGCCCACACCTGCTGCGAGTCGGACGGGGTGATCGGGCGCGCGGGCGGTGCGTCGCTCTGGTCGACGCCGATGACCTCGCGGTTGGTGAGCAGCGAGAGGCCGTAGTCGTCGAGGCGGGTGAGGTCGTCACCGGTGAAGAGCGGGGACTTGGCCACGGCCCAGAGGGTCGCGTAGCTCTGCCGCTCCGCCTTCGTCAGGCCGTCCATCGCGCCGCTGCCGACGTCGAGGGAGTCGAGGTCGTTCCAGCCGCCGGGGCCTGCCTGGCCGGTCCAGGCCGGGGCGTCGTCCCAGCGGTCGTCGACCGAATTCTCCCAGCTGACAAGGGTGTTGCAGTAGCACTCGACGTCGGTGTCGATGCGCCAGCCGTTGGAGTACTTCTTCCAGTCGGCGGCGTGCCCGTAGTCCAGGGACCAGGACAGTTCGAGGTGGATCGGGCGCCCGATGGCGGTGATGGCCTTGTTCCAGGCGGCCACGTCGGCAACGTCGTCGTACTGGTCGCCGCTCTTTCCGGACCCGGGGCCGACACCGTCGAGCTTGAGGAAGTCGTAGCCCCAGTCCGCGATCAACTGGGCTTGCGAATCAATGTACTTCTGGGTGCAGGGCCGCGAGAAGTCGAGCTTGTACGAACTGTCCCAGCCGTTGGTGGTGCGCAGGTCGCTGTAGACGATGTCGGCGGTGGTGCAGCCGTCGGCGTTCCAGATCGGCGTCTTGCCGTCGTTGTACGCCTCCTTCTCCAGGCCCGCCGGCAGGTAGATGCCGGCCTTGAGGCCCTTGGAGTGGATGCGGTCGGCGACGGCCTTCATCCCACTGGGGAAACGCTTCGGATCGGCCTTCTGGCGGCCGTACTGGTCGTACTCCGGGGTCCAGTCGTTCGCGCGCCACCAACCGGCGTCGATATTGACGTAGTTGTAGCCGTACTTCTTCAACTTCGAGGCCAGCGCGTCGGTCTGCTTGGTGACGTTCGCCTCGGTGAGGTAGCTGTAGTCGCCGTCCGGGTTGAGGCCGGGGTACTTGGACGACTGCATGCTCCAACTCGACCAGCCCATATAGGGCTTGGCGGCGACTGCCGTGGCGGTGTCCGCCGTGGGGGTGGCCGCCTGCGCGGCGGGGAGGTAGGTGGCGAAGCCTGCGGTGAGGGCCAGGACCACCATGGCTCTCAGGGCGCGGACGGGCGTGAGGGAGTACATCGTCGGGCTCCTCGTGCGGGTAGGAGTGTGGCGGGCTTGGAGGGGGGCGTGGAGGCTAGTCGGCGGCTCGGATGAAGGACTGGATCGCGGTGGCGGCGGCCCCGCGCGCCCATTCGTCGAAGGGCAGGGGACGAGTGTGTACGTCGCACCGGGCGGCGGACCCGAAGGCGGCAGCGGTGAAGGAGTCGCGGATCTGCTCGGCGAACAGGTCGTAGGCGGCCAGGCCCTCGCCGGAGATGATCACGCGTTCGGGGCCGAACAGGTTGACCACGGTCGCGATGCCCCGGCCGATGGCCTCACCGGCCCGCGCGTACACCTCGCGCGCTCCGGCGTCGCCCCGGTGGGCGAGGGCCAACGCCTCGGCGGTGTCGGCGACTTGGACGCCGGTGACCTCGCGGACACGGGCGACGATCGCGGCGTCCCCGGCGATCGCCTCGACGCAGCCGCGGTTGCCGCAGTGGCACAGGGGTCCGGCGGGATCGACGACCACGTGCCCGATCTCCCCGGCCACCCCGTGGGCGCCCGCGACGACCTGCCCGTGCACGACGAGTCCGCAGCCGATGCCCGCGCCGACGGTCACCACGGCGAAGTCCGTGAGGCCCGCGCCGGCGCCGAACCACTGCTCGGCGACGGTCAGCGCGCGCACGTCGTTGTCGACGGTGACCGGCAACCCCGTAGTCATGGCGGCCAGTTCGGCCAGGGGTACGTCACGCCACTCCAGGAACGGCGAGTAGCGGACGACCCCTTCGCCGCGGTCCACGTCACCGGAGACCGCGAGGCCGAGGCCTAGCACCCGGATGCCCAAGTCGTCCGCCTCGGTGCGGAGTTCCTGGGCCAGGTCCGCGATCGACGACAGCACCGCCTTGGGGTCGTGGTCGGTCAGCGGCACATGGCGGGCGACACGGATACGGCAGCACAGGTCGGCGAGGACGCCGATGATCTCGTCGCCGGTGACCTTGACCCCGATGAACAACGCCCGTCCGCCGTCGACCCGGACGAGGTTCGCGGGCCGCCCGAGTGCCGGGGGCGCGTCCTGGTCGGCGCCCTCCGCCAGGTACCCGGCCTCCATCAGCGGCCGGACCGCCTTGGTCACGGCGGCCGCCGACAGCCCCGCCCGGCGGGCCACCTCGAGCCGGGTGAGGGGGCCGTGGGACAGCACGGTCGTGAAGACCTGTGAGACGGCCGGCGTGTGTGCCGGGAACGACTCGGTACGGGGGATCGAGCGCATGGCGGGAACCTAGATCCCTTCTTTTCCGTCGTCAATAAAAGAAGCAGGATTTGTCGAAGCGAAGTTGTGAGCCGCCTGAGCGGAGCTGATGCCCGCCGAGGCCGCGTTGTCAGTGCCGGGCGGCACAATCGCCGTATGACGACGATCGATTGGTCCGGACTGACCCACGCGTACGGCAGCGCCGAGGACATCCCGGGCCTGTTCGCGCGGCTCGGCGGGACCGAGGACGACGCCGTGTGGCAGGAGTTGTGGGGCTCGCTGTGCCACCAGGGTTCGGTGTACGACGCGAGCTGGGCGGCGCTGCCCGTGCTCACCGACATCGCGCTCGGCCGGGCGCCCGGCGGGGCGATACAGGCGGTCACCATGGCCGGGCTGATCACCACGGACCCGGACGAGGAGTGCCGGGCACGGTACGCACACGAGATAGGCCAACTGCTGGCTGTGGCAAGGGTGTTGCGCGCCGATCCGGGGCAGGACGCGCACACCTTCGTCTATCTCCAGATGGCCGTGCTCGCCTTCGAGGGCGACGGCGGGGTGTGGGCCGAGGCGCTGGAGCGGATCAACGCCGAGGAGTACGACCTGGAGTGCCCCGAGTGCGAGGAGGGCCTGTTCGTCGCGTTCGGTTCGTACGGCGTCTTCACCTCGGCCGGCGACTATGTGACCGGCGCCGACAAGGAGGCCACGGAGGGGCGGACCGAGCTCATACCGGCCACGCCAGCCGGGCTCGACGGCATCGGGGCGCGGCTGCACGGCGAGGCGGTCGAGTTCGGGCAGACGGAGGTCGCGACGGCGTTGAAGTACGTGTTCGGGAAGGCCAGTTGCCCGTCCTGCGAGGCCGGGTTCACCGTGTCCGAGGAGGTCGAGAAGCAGTGGATATGAGGCCCGGCGTCCGGGTGCCCCGCTCGTGGCAGGACACCCGGACGGTCATCAGTGCCTGGCGGCAGGGGTGTTGGCGACCGTGACGTTCACGGCGGCCCAGGCCTGGTCGACGGTCTTGTACGCCGCGCTGCTCGCGCCGTAGAGGTCCGCCGCGGCCTTCAGCGTCGCGATGCGCGCGCCATGGAAGTCGGTGGTGGACACCATGTAGCGCGTCAGTGCGCGGTAGAAGATCGCCGTGGCCTTCGTACGTCCGATGCCGGTGACCGTCGACCCGTCGAAGGTGGGCGAGTCGTAGGCGAAGCCGCCGATCGTCTTGCTGCCGCTGCCCTCCGCGAGGAGGTAGTAGGCGTGCGAGGAGACTCCGGAGCCGGCGTGCACCTCGGCGTCGTACACCTGCGGCGACCAGTAGTCGATCGTGCCCTCCAGCTTGTCGAGGGAGGGGTGGTCGAGGCGGCGCAGGAACTTCTGGGCGAGGCCGAGCTTCTCGCCGATCAGGTAGTTCGGCGGGTTCTTGGCGTTGTTGGCGCTGAACTCGACATTGGAGCCGAAGATGTCCGCGAGGGACTCGTTCAGGGAGCCCGGTTCGCCGAACTGGTTGCCCTCCGCGTCGACGCGGGTCGGCTCCAGCTCGGCGGTGGCGTCCACGACGCCGTGGGTGAGTTCGTGACCGGTGACGTCGAGGACGACGAGCGGCTTCTTGAACATGTCCCCGTCGCCGTCGCCGTAGAGCATGCAGCCGCAGGTCGAGTCCCAGAAGGCGTTGGCCACCTTCTTACCGAAGTGGACCATGCCGCGGGCGGCCTTGCCGTTGTTCGCTATGCCCTTGCGGCCGAAGGTCTTCTTGTAGAAGTCCAGGGTCTTCGTGATGCCGTACTGGGCGTCGACGGCGGCGCTGTCGCGGTGCGAGACGGCTCCGTTGCCCCACTTGTCGTTCGTGGTCGTGAACTTCTTGCCCTGAGCGAAGTTCTCCAGTTCCTTCCCCTTGGCGTCGCGGGTCTCGGTGCCCCAGCGCGTCGGGTCCTTGAGGAGGTAACTGGTGCGCGCCGTGCGGGTGGTGGTCAGCGGCACCTTGCCGACGAAGAGGGAGGTGCCGGTGCCCGAGGCGGTGACCGGGTAGTGGACGGCGCGGCTCGCGGCGGCCGCCGCGAGGGACCTCGGCTGTACGGCGGTGCCGGTGGCGGGGTCCAGGGTCTCGCCGCGCTCGCGCAGGGTGTCGAGCAGCTTGGGCGAGAGGAACTCGTCGCTGTCGGGAGTGTTGCTGCGGACCTTGCCGGTGACGGCGTCGACGACGACCGTGCGGGTGCCGGTGGCCTCGGCGGTGCTGCTGTCGCTCACGGGTATCCGGTAGGCGAGGACGGCTCCCCCGTCCCGGGCGTCCACCACGAGTTCGGCGGTACCCGCGTCACCCTTGGCGACGGCGGCGGCCTTCGCCTCGGCCTGATCGGCCGTCAGCTTTGCCTGCGTTGTGGCGGGCTTGATGCTCTGCCCGGCCGTCCGGGTGACGCCGGTGTAGGCCAGCCGGTGGGACAGATGGACGACGAGGTCACCGCCGAGGACCGGCATGCCCTGGTGCGTGCGCAGGAACCGCACATGCCGTGCACCCTCGGGGTCGATCATCACGTCCTGGGCCCGGAGTTCATCGCCCCGCGTGACACCGGTCGCCGACGCGTGCGCGAACGCGGCGGCCCGCGCGGCCGTGACGACGGACGCGGCGCTGGTGCCGGTCTCGGTCGAGGCCGTCGCACGGTCCGTCCCCGTGGCCGGTCCCGCGAAGGCCGTTCCGGCCATCCCCGTGGCGGCCGTCGTCACCGCGACGGCGACCGCCAGGCTGCGTATGTGGGGTCCACGCATGGATGAGGGCTCCTCCGTACGAAGACGGCCGGGATCACCAACCGCCTTGAGACAGGGCGCGGTTGAACGCGCCCACGGGGCTGGTCGGGCCCCGAACCGAAACCCTCACGCATCCACCATGTACATGTAAAGCCGAAATGAACGGTTTTCGAAGCTTTCATGGCAATACTTGGCAAATCCGCATCGCTCAGTGATCAGCGAATGACCAACTGTGCGCCAGCTGTGGAGATGTGACGGGGCGCGACAAGGTTGCCTCGACCGACTGTGATCGATCTCGCATACCGAGAAAGAAACGGGAGAGAACCGGATGGTCTCAAGAACGGTGCGCAGGGCCACGGCGTCGGCGGCGGCACTGCTGACGCTCACGGCCGTACCGGCACATGCCGCGACCCACGAGTCGGACACCACGAGAACCGGCAGTACAGCCGCACTTCCCGCACCCGACATGGCCGGCCTCCGTGCCGTGCTGCGGACGCTGACGGCGCAGGGCGCGCCCGGGGCGATCGCCCGCATCGACGACCACGGCACCGTCCACACGGCCGCCGCGGGCATCGACGACCGCACGACCCGCCGGGCCATCGGCAACGCCGACCGCTTCCGCATCGGCAGCATCACCAAGTCGTTCTCGGCCGTCGTCCTGCTCCAACTCGCCGACGCGCACAAGCTGAACCTGGACGCGTCGGTCGACCACTACCTCCCGGGCCTGCTGCCCGACAAGCGGATCACCGTGCGCCACGTACTGAGCCACCGCAGCGGTCTGTACGACTACACGAACTCGATGTTCGCCAGCTCGGTCTCCGGTTTCGAGGCCGTACGCAACAAGGTCTTCACCTACCGCCAGCTGGTGCAGCTCTCACTCAAGCACGCGCGCACCAACGCGCCGGGCGCCGCCTACTCGTACTCGAACACCAACTTCGTCGTCGCCGGGATGCTCATCGAGAAGCTGACAGGGCACTCCGTGGGCACCGAGTACCGCGACCGCATCATCAAGCCGCTCAAGCTGCGCGACACCTTCTACGTCCACCCGGCCACGAAGATCCCGGGCCGGTACGCGCACGGCTATCTCACCCCGGACCGCGCGGGCGCGCAGCTCGTCGACGCCACCGACCAGACGGTCTCCTGGGCGCAGAGCGCCGGCGCGGTCATCTCCACCACGCACGACCTGAACACCTTCTTCTCCGCCCTGCTCGGCGGCAGGCTCACCTCCGCCGCCCAGCTCGCGCAGATGGAGCGGTGGACCCCGGTCAACAGCACGACCCGGTACGGCCTCGGGCTGCGGCGCCGCGATCTGTCCTGCGGCGTCTCGGTGTACGGCCACACCGGCGCGGTCCAGGGTTTCTACACCTATTCCTTCACCTCGAAGGACGGCCGCCGCAGCCTCACCGCGCTCGCCAACACCTCCAACAACGGCACGGTCCTGAACACGATGGCGGGCACCCTGGAGTCGGCGTTCTGCGGCAAGCGGACGAAGGCGATCCAGAGCTCGCCGCTCACGGGCCGGGGCTCCTACGTCACCCAACGGAACGTTGCCTACGAGGACATCGCGCCGGGGGTTGCACGGGACTGAGGACGCGGTGGGGGTGGGGGGCGGGCTGCATCGCTCTCCGGCCCCCACCTCCTCGCGTGGGAACCCTCGCGCCCTGACGGGACGTTGAGTGGAGGACGAAGTCCCCCACCGGGAAAGTCCCCTGGGGAAGTCCCCCCACCGGGCACGAACAGCGAGGGCGGTGCCATGAACGAGCTGGTGCCGGGCGGCAATCTGCCCCTTCCGAGCGGCGCCCTGACCCTGCGGGTGCCCGGTCCCTTCGATGTCTCGGCACTGATCACCGACGAGAGCGGCAAGGTCGGCGGCGACGCGGACTTCGTGTTCTACAACCAGCCGACGGCACCCGGTGCGCGGCTGCGGGACGACACCCTGACCATCGACCCGGCCCGCCTGCGCGCCGGCGCCGCGCGGGTCACCGTCGTCATCAGTCCCGCCGATCCCGGCACCCCCTTGGGCCGCCTGCCCGCGCCCACCCTCCACGTGACCAACACCGGCGGCCAGCCCGTCACCCGCTTCACCCCACCCCGTCCCCAGCGGGAAACCGTCCTGCTCCTCGCCGAGTTGTACCGGCGCGGCACGGGCTGGAAGTTGCGCGCGCTGGGGCAGGGGTACGCCGATGGACTCGCGGGGATCGCGCGGGATTTCGGCGTGGACCTCGTCGAGGACGCGACACCCGCTCCTGCTCCTGCTCCTGCCGCTGTGCGATCGACGTCCGCACCCGCACCCCGGTCGACACACTCAACCCGCCCCCATGTCAGCTCGACCTCCCCGACAACCGACCCCACCGGCTTCCTCGCCCTCGCCAACTCGGCCCGCGCCAACGCCGGTTCACCGCCCGTCGCCCTTGACCCCCGCCTCACCTCCGCGGCACAAGCCCACGCCTCCGCCATGGCCGCCGCCGGACACCTCAGCACCGAGAGCCGTGACGGCATCTCCGTGTACCAGCGGGTCACCCAGGCCGGTTACGCCTACCTCACCGTCGGCGAGCATCTGGTCTCCGGCCCGCGCACCCCCGCCGAGTTCGTCGACTACTGCCTGCGCACCGAGAAGGCCCGACAGACGCTGCTGGAACGGGACTTCACGCACGCGGGCATCGCCCAGGCCGTCGACCCCCGCTCCGGTGACGTCTACTGGACGGCGTTGTGGGCGACGCCGCTCACCGCGGCCAACCTGGCCCGCACGGCGGCGGAGGTCGTCGAGTTGACCAACACGGAGCGTGCCAGGGCCGGGCTGCCCGCACTCGCCGTAGACCCACTGCTCACTGCCGCCGCGCAGGCGCACAGCACCGACATGGTGGCCCGCGCCTTCTACTCGCACACCTCCCCCGACGGCTCCCAGCCCTGGGACCGGGCCGCCGCCGCGGGCTCGCGCAGGCGCACGATCGGCGAGAACATCGCCTGCGGTCAGCGGTCGGCAGCCGAGGTCGTGGAGGGGTGGATGAACAGCCCCGGCCATCGCGCCAACATCCTCAAGCCGGACTTCACCCACATAGGCATCGGCTTCGCGGGCGGCGGACAGAACGGGACGTACTGGACGCAGCTCTTCGGCGCCTGACCTCGCGGGACGATCAACCTGTCTTCGATCTTGGCGGAATGAGATCTTCCGGGTCAGGATGCCCGCATGAAGGGTGATCTGTTTTCCAGTGAGCACATGGTGCAGCCGGCCACCGCGCCGGGCATGACCGTCGAGAATGCCAAGTGCATCAGGTACGCGGTCAACGGCGAGATGCTCGCCCGCCAGGGGGCGATGATCGCCTACCGCGGCAATCTCCAGTTCGAGCGCAAGGGCCAGGGCGTGGGCGGCATGCTCAAGCGCGCGGTCACCGGTGAGGGGCTGCCGTTGATGGCGGTGCGCGGCCAGGGCGAGGCGTGGTTCGCGCACGAGGCGCAGAACTGTTTCGTGGTCGAGATCGACCCCGGTGACGAGTTCACCGTCAACGGCCGCAACGTGCTGTGTTTCGACGCCTCGCTGTCGTACACGATCAAGACGGTGAAGGGCTCCGGCATCGCGGGCGGCGGTCTCTTCAACAGCGTCTTCACCGGGCAGGGCAAGCTGGGCCTGGTCTGCGAGGGCAACCCGCTGGTCATACCGGTCTCGCCGCAGTACCCGGTGTTCGTGGACACGGACGCGGTGGTCGGCTGGTCGGCCCACCTCCAGACCTCGCTGCACCGTTCGCAGTCCATCGGCTCGATGCTGCGCGGCGGTTCCGGCGAGGCCGTCCAACTCATGCTCCAGGGCGAGGGGTTCGTCGTCGTACGGCCCAGCGAGGAGACTCCGCAGAAGGCTCAGCAGCACTGAGGACTGAAACGTGTTGACCTGCGCGTCCTTTCCGCGTCAGGGTCGAACCGGCACGGGTCACCTGTCCCCGTGCCGGAAGGATGACTGCCTTGATCGGCATCTCGGAGATCGAAGCCGCCGCCGAGCGGATCGCCGGACACGTCGTACGCACCCCGACCGTGGAGAGCTTCGGGCTCTCCGAGCTGCTCGGTGCACCGGTCACGACGAAGCTGGAGCTGTTGCAGCGCACCGGTTCCTTCAAGGCGCGCGGGGCGACGGCGAAGCTGCTGTCTTTGAGCGAGGGCGAGTTGGCCGCCGGCGTGGTCGCGGTCAGCGGCGGCAATCACGGGATCGCGCTCGCGGTCATGGCGGCGGCACTCGACGTGAAGGCGACGGTGGTGATGCCGCGTTCGGCGCCGGCGCGGTCCGTCGCGCTGGTGGAGGCGGCGGGCGCGTCGCTGCGGCTGACCGACGACATGCCGAGCGCGTTCGCGCTGGTGAACCGGTTGCGGGACGAGGGGCTGACCCTGGTCCACCCGTTCGACGACCCGGTGGTGATCGCCGGACAGGGCACGGTCGGGCTGGAGTTCGCGCAGGACGCCGGTGAATTCACCGACGTCCTGGTCAGCATCGGCGGCGGTGGCCTGATCGCCGGGGTCGCCGCCGCCCTGCACGCCCGGCGGCCCGGGATCCGGGTCTGGGGTGTGGAGACCGAGGGCGCGGAGGCCATGTCCGAGGCGCTCGCGGCGGGCGGCCCGGTGCCGGTCAAGCCGTCGTCGATCGTGACGACGCTCAGCGCGCCGGCCGTGTCGCAGCTGACGTACGACCATGTGTCGGCCCTCGTCACCGAGGTGCTGACCGTCCCCGACCGGGACGCCGTGCAAGGGTGCCTCGACCTCGCCGAACACGCCAAGGTGTGGACCGAGCCCGCCGCAGGCTGTCTGCTGCCCGCCGCCCGGCAGGTGCTGGAGCGGGTCGGCGACGGCGCCCGGCTCGGCCTCGTGGTCTGCGGGGGCAACGCGACGGTCGGGGAGATCGCGTCCTGGTCGGAGGGCTTCGGGTTGCGCTGACTTCCCGTCAACTCCCTTGGTCGACGGGATCGTTGACAGATCCCTTGACTACGTTGTCGACAAACCCCCGTGTATTCGTGGTCTTCACGCCTGCGTTTACCGCCGGTTACCACCAGGTAGGGCGCCGATATTCCGCCATGGAAGACCCCGGGGCGAATTCCCCCGCCCCGGGACACGAGCGCCGACCTGGGACCTCCCCGCGACTCGTTTTTCTCGCACACCTGCTCGTCGCCGTTGAATAAAAGGCAAGAAACACCGGGGAATTGGGCTTCCATTGAACGCAGCCCATCACACCCACCGTACTTCTGGGAAAGGTGTGAGCCCGGGGTTCAGCGAGGGATGGCCATGGTCGAGACGAACGTCTCCGTACACGAGTTGGTCGCCGGCAGATACCGGCCCATGGAGGTCGCGCACCGCGAGACCAACCGTGTCTCCTGGTACGGCGAGGACATGATCGCCGAACAGCCCTGCCTCCTCACGGAGGTGACCCTTCCCTTCGCCCCGGACCCGGAGAGCGCCGGACGGATCACCGCCGGCATCCGGCGCACCACCGACGTCATGGTGCTGCTCTGTCCCACCCGGGTCGCGCCGGTCGTCGACGCCGTCGAGGAGGCCGGCACGCTGTGGACCGTCACCGACTGGATCGACGGCACACCGCTGGGCCAACTCCTCGCCCAGCAGGGCACGTTCCACTACGTGCGGGCGGCCCGCATCGGACTCGAACTGCTCGACATCCTGGAGGCTGCGCACAGCGAGGGCATCACCCACGGCGAACTCAGCCCGGGCCAGGTGTTCGTGCGGGACCAGGGTGGGGTCGTCCTCACCGGCTTCGGACTCGCGGGCGCCACCCTCGCCCCGCGGATCACGGCACCGTCGTACGCCTCCCCCGAACAGGCACGGGACGAACGCATCGGCCCCGCCGCCGACTTGTGGGCACTGGGCGCGATCCTCTACACGCTGGTCGAGGGACACCCGCCGTTCCGCGACCGGGGCCGCCCCGAGGCGACCATGAAGGGCGTCGACCGGCTCCCGATGCGTGGCCCGTCGCGCGCCGGGCCACTGGCGCAGGTCGTGCAGGGGCTGCTGCGCAAGAACTCCCGGGAGCGGCTGACCCGCTCGGTGGCCCGCGAGATCCTCACCCGCATCCTCAACGACGACCCGTACGCCGACCGTGATCCGGTCCCGCTCCCCCGGCTGCGGCGGGCCTACGACGCCGTACGCGGGGCGGGGACCACCTGGAGCGGACGGGGCATGGCCGCCGGGACCGCCCTCGCCGTCGGCACCGTCACGGTCGCCGTCCTGGCCGCCACCCACCAACTGCCCGGCACTCAGACCTCGGCGACGACCGAGCCCTCCCCCCTGCCCTCCGCGTCCGCCTCGGTCAGCACCCCCGGCGAGAACGTCGACGGCCACGCCTACTCCCCGTCTGCCACGCCGTCGGCGACGTCCCCCGCCTCCCCGACCCCTTCCGCGTCCGCCTCGCCGTCCGTCACCGCGTCCCCTTCCCCCTCCCCCACCGCCTCGGCGCTGCCGGCCGGTTTCCGCGTGTTCAAGGCGCCGCAGGGCTTCTCCGTCGCACTGCCGAAGGGCTGGAAGGTGGTGGAGACCCAGCAGGTGTCCGACGCCTACCGGGTCACCTTCGGCGCGACGGGCGATCCGCGCACGCTGGCCGTGACATACAGCACACAGGCGGGCCCGGACCCGGTCGCCATCTGGCGGGACGACGTCCTGCCGGGGCTGAAGCAGACCGAGGGGTTCCAGCAGATCGGCGACATCCGGGCCACGACGTACCAGGGCGACAAGGCCGCCGACCTGGAGTGGTTCTCCGGCACCGGCGACGACCGGATACGCACACTCGGGCGTGGGTTCCTGATCGGCGGCGGGCGCAGTTTCTCGCTACGGTGGACGACGCCCGCCGACGAATGGAACGACGCGGCCAACCGCCAGGCCCTGCAGACCTTCTTCAAGACCTTCCGCCGGTAATCGAACTGACGGCGCTGACGGCGACCCGAAGGCCGGGCACTCAAACCAGCGGCAATGGGTGGATATAGGCTGCGTGTTCGCACCGTGTCTCATCACAAGCCCAGGAGAGTCCGCCTTGACCGTAGTGATCGACCAGGCCGAGACGTCTTTCACCGCCCTCGACGACGCCGGCCTCGTCGCCCGGGACGCGCACGAGTTCGGAGCCTACGCCCGCACCGGCGGCTGGGCGTTCGGCCTCAAGGTGGCGCGCAGCGTCCGGCCCGGCGGGCAGAGCGCGGACGAGACGCCGAAGGTGTCCGCGAAGGAGTTCGCCGAGCTCGCCGACTGCTCCCCCGAGCGTGTCATGCGTTACTACAAGGCCTGGGACCGGGCCGCGGACGACGGTCTCGTCCCGCACTTCGAGGAGCTGGCCCCCGGCCAGGAGGTCGAACTCCCGGACGCCGACGTGTGGTTGAACTACTACGTCTCCCGTTCCAGCGCCACCTCCGAGCGCGGCACCGCCATCACCGAGGCCGCCGAGGCCGAGGGCATCCGCCCCACCAAGGCGCTGGAGGTCGCGGAGAACCCGACCGCGCTGCGCGCCGCGATCCTCGCCGACCCCTCCACCGCGCGGGCCGCCCGCCAGGCCCTGCTGGACCGCGTCCGCGAGGACCCCGAGCTGCAGTCCGAGCTGGCCCGGGACGTGGTCCGCACCGACGACCTGAAGAAGGCCGTCGCGACCGAGAGCCGCTCGGCGGACCGGATCGGGTACGTCCGCCAGATCGCCGAGTCGGGCCAGATCAAGACCCCGGCAGGGCAGACCGTCGACGCACCCGTCGACCTGCGCCAGGAGGCCGAGCGTCACCTGTCGCTCCTGGACGAGCTGGAGGACGGCGAGGACACCGGCGGGTGGGCCACCGAGGCCTACGACACGATGAAGAACCTGGTCGTCGAGGCGGTCGAGGCCGACCCCGAACTCCGCGTCCAGGAGAAGCGCACGAAGTTCTACAGCAGCCTCCAGAAGGCCACGAAGGCGTTCGAGGAGCTGACCTTCGACGACGCCCAGGACTTCTACGAGGACGACATGGTCCAGCGTCTGGAAGAGCTCCAGCAGGCCATCGACAGCTGCCTCAACGCGCTGCGCAAGACCACCACTCCGGCTGAGTAGCCGTACTCATGTAGCGAGTTGGGCCTTCGGACACGATGGGGCTCCCCACGACAAGGGAGCCCCATCGTGTCCGTTCCTGCTTCCGCACCGCGGCGCCTTCTGCCCGCCGCCATGGTCGCGCTGGTGGTCGTCGGCATGGCCCTCTCCGCCTGGCATCCGCACGATCGCACGACCTGGTTCCTGGAGACCGTGTGGGTCTTCGTCGGACTCCCGGTGATCGTCCTGACCTGGCGCCGCTTTCCCCTGACCGGCCTGCTGTGCTGTCTGCTCGCCGCGCACGCGCTGGTCCTCGCCGTGGGCGGTCACTACACGTACGCGGAGGTACCGGCGGGCGACTGGGTCCGGGACACGTTCGGGCTCAGCCGCAATCCCTACGACCGTCTCGGCCACCTCATGCAGGGCTTCGTACCGGCGGTCCTGGTACGGGAGTTGCTCACCCGCACCTCACCCCTGCGCGGCAGCCGCTGGCTGGCGCCGCTCACGGTGTGCGCGTGTCTCGCCTTCAGCGCGCTGTTCGAGCTCTTCGAGTGGGCGGCGGCCGTGATCGGCGGGCACGGCGCGGACGCCTTCCTGGCCACTCAGGGGGATGTGTGGGACACGCAGTGGGACATGTTCTGCGCGCTGATCGGGGCCACGGTCTCGGTGCTGGCGCTGAGTCGCGTCCACGACCGGCAGATGGCGCGGCTCGGGGTCATCGGCTCGTATCGCGCTGCCGTGCCCACAGCGGCAGTACGAACCAGCACAGCAGGTACCAGGTGACCACCCCCGCGACCAGCCACGGCACATACGCGTCGTGAGTCGCGACCCGGAGGACCAGCAGCAGCGCGGCGGTCATCGTGGCGAGCAGCAGCACGAGGCCGACGAAGGTCAGCCGGGACGCCCAGCGCACCGCCTGCGGTTTCACGCTCCGGCCGGAGACCAGGCGGTGCAGGGACACCGGGCCGATCAGGGCGCCGGTGGCGGTGGCGCCGAGGACGACGGTCACGAGGTAGAGGACCTGGTTCGCGTGCTCCAACTCTGCGTACTTCGGGGTGAAGACGACGGTGAGCAGGAACCCGAACAGGATCTGTACGCCGGTCTGCGCGACCCGGACCTCCTGGATCAGCTCGCCCCACATCCGGTCGGCCCGCTCGTCCTCGGACTCGTCGCGCCCCGTCCGCCGCTCTTCCTCGTGGATCATGCGGTCCGTGTAACCGGACCGCCGACCCTTCAAACGGAACCGCGGTCTACCAGCGGCCCTCGACCTGATCCTTGATGCGGCGGTCGTAGAGGTCCCGGATCGCGGTGAGCGTGTCCTCGGACAGCGCGGTCAGCTCGGCGGCCGCCGCGTTGGCGCGGGCCTGTTCGGGTGAGCGGGCGCCGGGGATCACCGTGGTGACACCGGGCTGGTCGATGATCCAGCGCAGGGCCAGTTGGGCCGGGGTGTACCCCTCCGGGGCGAGCGCGGAGAACTCGGCGGCGGCCTCGACACCGGTCGTGTAGTCGACGCCGGAGAAGGTCTCGCCCTGGTCGAAGGCCTCACCGTGCCGGTTGTAGGTGCGGTGGTCGTTCTCCGGGAACACCGTGTCCTTGGTGTACTTGCCGGACAGCAGGCCCGACGCGAGCGGCACGCGCGCGATGATGCCGACGCCCGCCTCCTGCGCGGCCGGGAGCACCTGGAGCAGGGGCTTCATACGGAACGCGTTGAGGATGATCTGCACGCTCGTCACGTTCGGCCGGGCGATCGCGGTGAGGGCTTCCTGGCAGGTCTCGACGCTGACGCCGTACCGCGCGATGCGCTCCTCCGCGACCAGGGTGTCGAGGGCGTCGAACACCTCGTCCGAGGAATAGACCGCCGTGGGCGGGCAGTGCAGCTGCACGAGGTCGATGCGGTCGACGCCGAGGTTGCGGCGCGAACGGTCGTTCCACGCGCGGAAGTTGTCGAGGACGTAGTTCTCCGGGATCTGGTCGACGCGGCGCCCCATCTTCGTCGCGACCAGGACATGCAGATCGGGCCGCCCGCTCAGAAACGTGGCGATGGTCTGCTCGCTGCGACCGTCGCCGTACACGTCGGCCGTGTCGAAGAAGGTCACCCCCGACTCCGCCGCCGCCTCCAGCACGGCGAGGGCTTCCTTGTCGTCGACGTCTCCCCAGTCGGCGCCCAGCTGCCAGGTGCCGAGACCGACGACGGACAGCTGCTGATTCGACCTGCCGATTACACGTTCGTCCATGCCGTCAGTCTGTCATCCGCCACTGACATGCGCGGATCGGGCTCCGCCGGGCCCCGACCTGTGAATCTTTCACTCACACGAGTGAACCCCTTCGACAGGATGCCTACTCGTGTCAACACACACCTAGCGTGTGCGCGTGACCGATCATGTGGCGAACAACCTCCAGCCGGGGAACGGCAGTTCCGCTCCCTGGACCCGTCGCGGCTTCCTTCTCTCCGCGGCCGCCCTGGCCGCCGTACCCGTACTCCTGACGGCCGATCCGGCCGTCGCCGCGGCCGAGCTGCCCGACTTCCCGGCCGAGGTCGACCTCTACCGCTCGGCGTACCGGAACTGGGTCGGCGAGATCACCGCCGACGGCCTGTGGGCGTGCGCGCCGACCGACGCCGACCAGGTGGTGTCGGTCGTCAACTGGGCCTGGCAGCACGGCTGGCGGGTCCGCCCCCGCGGCTCCTCGCACGGCTGGTCACCGCTGACGATCGAGTCCGGTACGACGTCCGACGCGCCGGTGCTGCTGGTCGACACCGCCCCGCACCTGACGGGCCTGACCCTGGACTCCGCATCGGCCGTGCGGGCCGGTACGGGCGTCACCCTGGAGGCGCTGCTCACGTTCCTGGAGGGCCACGGCCTCGGTGTCACCGCCTCGCCCGCGCCCGGCGATCTGACGCTCGGCGGCGCCCTGGCCATCGACGCGCACGGCACCGCCGTACCGGCGAAGGGCGAGGAGCGGACCGCCGGGCACACGTTCGGGTCGCTCAGCAACCTGGTGCTGTCGCTGACGGCGGTGGTGTGGGACACGGACACCGGCGCGTACGTGCTGCGGACCTACACGCGCGGCGAGGCGGACTGCGCGGCGCTGCTCACGCATCTGGGGCGGGCGCTGGTCACCGAGGTCGTGCTGCGGGTCGGGGCGAACGCCAACCTGCGCTGTGTGAGCCGTACGGACATCCCGGCCACCGAACTCTTCGGGGCGCCCGGGTCCGGCGGCCGGACCCTCGCGAGCTTCCTGGACGTGTCGGGGCGGGCCGAGGCGATCTGGTTCGCGTTCACCGAGTACCCCTGGCTGAAGGTGTGGAGCGTCGAACCGACCCGGCCGCTGACCTCACGGCGCGTCTCGTCGCCGTACAACTATCCGTTCTCCGACAACGTGCCGACCCTGGTCGCGGATCTCGTCGGGCGGATCCTGTCCGACGCCGCCTGGTATCTGGCGCCGGTGCTCGGCAACGCCCAACTCGACGTGGCCGCACTGGGGTTGACGACGACGCTGTCTGCGGACATCTGGGGGCCGTCGAAGAACACGCTGCTCTACATCAAGCCGACGACCCTGCGGGAGACCGCCAACGGCTACGCGGTGCTCACCACCCGGGCCCAAGTACAGCGCGTGGTCCACGAGTTCACCGACTTCTACCAGGAACGGCTCACCGCGTACGTCGCGCTCGGCCGCTTCCCCGTCAACGGCACCGTCGAGATCCGCGTGACCGGCCTCGACCACCCCGCCGACACCGAACTCACCGGCGCCCGCGCCCCGTTGCTGTCCGCGCTGCGACCGAGCACCGAGCACCCCGAATGGGACACGGCGGTCTGGCTGGACGTCCTGACCCTGCCCGGCACACCGCACGCGGAGGAGTTCCTGCGGGAGTTGGAGCAGTTCCTGCTGCGCTCGTACGACGGCACGGACGCCCTGACCCGGGCCGAGTGGTCGAAGGGCTGGGCCTACACCGAGCAGTCCGCGTGGAGCGACGAGGAGGTGCTGGGCACGGTGATCCCGGGCTCGTTCGGGGAGGCGGTGTGGGGGCAGGCGGCCGGGACCTTCGACCGGCTGGACCCGCACGGGGTGTTCGGGAACGCCTTCCTGGACCGGTTGTTCGGCTAGGGCCTGCCCGGCAGCCCACGAGACCGACCCGGCCCACCGGGAGCCATCGGAAACGGCCTAGGGGTGCGCGGCAGCCGCGGACAGGGTGACCACCCGGTCGAACCGGCTGTCGAGATCCTCGTCACCGTGGTGCACGACGAGGAGGCCGCGCCCGTGGGTGTGCTGTTCGAGGGCCCGCAGCACCAGGTCCCTGCCGGTCTCGTCGAGGTTCGCGAACGGCTCGTCGACCAGGTACACGTCCGCGTCCTCGCACAGGAGCACCGCGACCCCGGTCCGCTGTCGTTGGCCGGACGACAGTTCCGACGGGAGTTGGTCGGCCAGCCCGTCCAGCCCCATGGCCGTGCGCAGCCGCTCGTCGGCGACCAGTTCACGCACGGGCAGCGGGGGCAGGTTGACCGGAGCGGTCAGGGCGGCCACCCGGGCCGGCAGTGTGACCATCCCGCAGTCGGGCGCGAGCGTTCCGGAGATGATGTGCAGGAGCGTCGTCTTGCCACAGCCGTTCGGGCCCCGG
Organism: Streptomyces sp. NBC_00986; assembly: GCF_045162565.1. Classification (NCBI taxonomy): domain Bacteria; kingdom Bacillati; phylum Actinomycetota; class Actinomycetes; order Kitasatosporales; family Streptomycetaceae; genus Streptomyces; species Streptomyces sp. NBC_00986. Next base: position 10,757,009 of record NZ_CP108733.1, on the reverse strand, counting down.
AGCAGGACGTGCTCGCCGGCGCCCAGTTCGAAGTCCTCGATCGACACGTCCGCGCCGTCGCTGTACCCGACACGGGCGGCGTGCACCAGCACCATGTGTCCCTCGTCGTGATAGGGCGACGCCCCGGAGCCGCGCAGGGCGGTGATCCGCCTGAGCACGGCGGTGTTCCGGCGGGCCTGCGGGATCATGTTGACGAGGTCGAAGATTCCGGTGACGGCCCGCCACAGCGAGTTCACGAAGGCGAGGAAACTGCCGAACGACATCCTGCCGACGAACACGAAGTACGCCCCGATGATCATCGAAGTGGTGTCCGAGAGGCTCATGACGAGGTCGCTCAGCGCGTTCTGCTTCTGGGCGAGCCGGAAGTTGGTGAAGGTGATGCCGAGGAAGCCGCGCAGCGCCTTCTTGTTGGCGGCCCGGGTGCCGGGCAGCAGCCTCGGCAGGCCGCGCAGTGCGTGGAAGGACTCCAACGTCCGGGACAGCGTGTTGACGTACCGCGCCTCCGCCTCGCGTTCCGGTTCGGTGTTGTCCTCGATCCGCTTGGCGAAGCGGTTGCTGACGTACACCAGCGGCGGCACGATGACGAGCAGGATGAGACTGGCCTGCCAGGACAGGTACAGCAGCACACCGATGAAGACGACGGACGAGACCGCCTGCTTCGCGATGCGGATGCAGACGTCGACGGCCGGCAGGACCCCCTCCTGGACGTCGTTGTGGACCCGGCTGACGAAGGAGGCGTTGCCGGCCTCTGCCATCCGCCGTCCGTCCTGGTCGAGCGCGCGGTCCAGCAGCTCCATCTCCAGAGTCAGCATGAACGCGTTCTCGAACCACTTGCGCCACCGCGCCACCCCGTAGCCCCCGAGGCTCAGTGTGAGGCCGAGCAGGAGGTAGCAGGCGGCCAGTACGACGAACCTGCGGAAGTGACCGGTCAGGATCGCCTGGTCGAACAGGGCCTTGAGCAGGAGGGGATGCAGCAGTGCTTCGGTCCCGCCCAGGGCCGCCTCGATCACGACGATCGCCGAGAACCGGGCCCGGTGACCTCTGAGTGTGTGCCACAGCTCCCTCACGGCGACACCTCGTCCAGCAGGAAGTCGGCACCGCCGCCGTGGTTCGCGCGGTGGAGCACGCGGAGGATGCCGGCCGAGCCGGTGAGGTAGTCGGTGGAGCAACGCAGCAGGCCGTCACCGGGCGAGCCCAGAGGCACCGCGTCGCCGTGCCGCGGTACCGCGAACCGCTCGTCCGGCTCGAACAGGAACAGCCGCCTCACGAAGTCGAGTTGCCGCAGTGCGATGCCCCGGTAGGCGGCGTCACCGGTGATCGAGGCCGCGTCGAGAAGCGTGTCGGCGATCCCGGACATACCGAACGAGTACCCCGGCAGCACGGCCTGGCGTACGTCGAGTGCGCGCAGGACGGTCCGCGCGGACTCCAGGTCGCCGTAGCGCAGGAGCACTTGGGCGACGCCCGCGGAACCCACCTCGACATAGGGTTCCGCGGTGCCGTGGTGGTCGAACGTGACATTGCCGTCGTCCTGGCGCTCGGCGTGGGCCATCTCCCAGGACAGCGCACCGCGGCCGAGGCGCAGGCACCACTCGTCCCCGGTGATCTGGTGCATGCGCAGCAGGAACATCGCGACACCGGCCTGGCCGAACCCCAGGCCGGTGAACGGCTCCTCCGCCGTGAACTCGTTCCGCCAGTGGACCCGGCCGCCGTCGTGCCGCGCGGCCTCACGCAGTGCCCGCACGCAGTCGCGTGCCGCGGCGAGGTGGCGTTCGTCGCGGTCCCGGAGGTAGAAGCGCAGGTTCGTCATTCCCACGCCGGCCAGACCGTAGTAGAAGGTGTAGTCGCCGGACTCGTGTGCGCGCCGGTTGGCCTGCGCCAGCAACTGCGCGGCCCGCGTGCGGAATCCGAGCGCGTCGGTCGCCCAGGCGATGCCGGCCAGGCCGTTCATGAGGCCGGCCGGATACTGAGCCGGGTCGAGGCCGGCCAGGTCGTCACGCAACCGCCGCAGCCATTCGGGCCGGAGCGGGACACCGGAGGCGTCCAGCGCCCACAGGACACCGCTTGCCCCGAAGCCCAGGCTCAGGGGGTTGGTGACGTGCGCGAACGGGTCGACGGGGAAGAGCGTGGCGCGGTCGGTGTCGGCGACGGCGTCGATGAAGGCGGCCACCCCGGCCTCGGTCTCCGCCAGGCCGAGTCGCTCCTCGACGACCGGTCGCAGCGGTACGGCCCGGACCCGGTCGATCAGGTCGTCCTCGTGCTCCAGTTCGTCCAGTACGTCGGTGAGGGTGACCTGTGCCCGCGCCAGGTCCGTGAGCAGCTCGTGGATCCGCGACGGCCAGCCGAGGCTGTCGGTGAAGATCCGGTAGCGGTCCAGGATGTCCTCGCGCAGGTACGACAGCGCCGCGACCGGGAAGATGAAGTAGGCCATGGTCATGGCCAGGCCGAAGAGGTCGTCCTCGACCGCGGATGCGGCGAAGCGGCGCCGGAAGTTGCTGAATCCCGGTGTGTACAGCTCGACCGGTGCCTCGAGGTGCGCGTGCTCCGGGTCGGCCTCGGTCAGTCGGCACGTTTCCAGGTCGACGATGGTGACCGCCAGGGTGTCCGGGTCGATGAGCACGTTCGCGGCGGTGAAGTCGCCGAGGATCACCTTGCGGTCGTGGGCGGCCTGGAGCGCACGCGCGAGTCCTCGGAAGACGGCGAGGAAGGTCCGCAGGAACTCCTGCGACTGGGCGACGCCACCGGGTCCGAGCCGGGCGAGCGGGTTGCGTTCGAGCAGCATGGAGCGGATGTCGGCGCCGTCGACGAACTCCTCCGCGATGAAGTGGTGTTCCCAGTGGCGGAACGTGGCGATCGGGGCGGGGAACGAGCCGACGTCGGCCAACCGGTTCAGGAACACCCACTCGCGGTTGAGGATGTCCACGGCGTCGTGGTCCTGACGCGGGTCGACGTTGGTGTGCGGGCGGGCTTCCTTGAGTACGACCACACGGTCGTCGTTCGCCGTGTCCTCGGCGGTGTACACGCCACCGCTGTTGGAGAACTGCAGCGCCCCGGTCACCCGGAAGCGGCCCGCGAGCAGGCCGTCCTCATCGGAATCGGCTGGGGGCTTCCAGTCGGTGAACGGCCATGCCACCCACCACGGCTGGGCATATCCGGGGCGCCGGTCGTCGGCGACCGGCCCGTCCGGCCCCGTGATGTGGGGTACCGGCCGGCCCAGGACGTCGACGGAGTGGGTGTCCAGGAACTGCCCGTACCGGAAGTAGAGCGCCTTGCAGTCGCGGTACCGGAGGTCCGACAGCACGTACGGGCCCTCGGCGCCGTCCAGGACTCGGGCGAGGTCGGCCAGACACGACCGGAACTCGTCGTCGTCCCGCGGGTAGACGGTGACGAGTTTGCCGCCGCTGCCCCGCGATATGGCCTTCGAACTCAGCATCTCGAAGACGGTGAGATCGAGAGCGATCTTGAAGTCGATGTCGTGCTCGGTCAGATACCCGACCACCTTGGCGGCGATCTCGCGCACGTTGCGCTGGCTCGCCGACACATGGATCTTCCACCCCTGCGCGGGCAGGTTCGCGTTGTGCCGGTAACTCCACCAGATGCCCTTGCGGACGAATCGTGACCGTGCCGGGTCGTCGAGGGAGGCGAGGAAGTGGTCGGGCTTCGGCTCGTAGTAGACGTCGAGCGGGTCGAAGAACAGGGTGTCGTTCCAGCAGAAGGGGAATCGGTAGACCCATCGTTCGTTGAGCATGTCTGCCTCTGTCAGTTGTCCGAGGAACCGTCGCGGGCGGTTGATGAGGGCGCGCCGGGGCGGCGTGGACCATGCGGGGCGCGCGGTGCGTGCACTCCCCCGCATGGTTCACGCCGTCAGATCACCGGCAGCTGGTACCGCTCAGGCTGCTGCCCTGCAGCAGGTGCTGCTCAGGCTGCTGGTGATGCTCAGCACCACGGCGCTGCTGTTCTCGGTCCGCGGCTCGATCGTCTGCAGCTTCAGAACGCTCATCAGGATCACTTCCTTGGTGGTCGGGAGCGCGTTGGCGCGCTCCGGGGATGGAACGGGTACCGACCGGTCGGCTGGGCCAGTCAACGGCGCGCGCCGGCCGCGTACATCAGGGAACAGGCCCCGTATTTCGCGCGCGCCGCCCCCAGGAACGCGCGCGCCCGACCGGCGCGAATGGTGGTGGTCCTGCCCCGTGTCCTGGGTCGCCCGAGCCGGTGACGTGAGCCGTTCGGCCTGGTCGTGCACCATGCGCCAGGCCGTCACTGCCCGGGCGGGGGAGCCGGGTCCGGTCCGCTGAACGGAACCTGACGCGACAGGCTGTTGACGGTGAATCACGCTGGCCGCGGACGACTCGACATCGGGGGAATGTTGATGCGCACACGGGGATGCCACGGGGTCCGGTACGTGACGGGTCGGTCAGCGGTGCCGGCGGTGGACGGGGAAACCCGTCGCCGACGCGGACGGCGAGCACCTTCGCCGGTCGGTCCGGTCCCCCTGACCTCGGCGCCATGTACGGGGAGCGGCGCATGAGGAAGCCGTACGCGCACCACTTCGCGTCCCCCGACGTCCTGGACTCCCGGCCGCCGTCGTCGGACGGAGACAGCGCGAGAGCCCCCCGCCGGTTCCGCCCGGCCGGAGGCGGTGACGGGTCCCGCGGGGAATTCGTCGGTCGGCGGACCGAGTTGCGGCAGGTCCTGGCGGCGCTGGCTGCCGCGCGCTCGGGACGTGGCGGCGCGGTCTTCGTCACCGGCGAGCCCGGCATCGGCAAGACGCGGCTCGCCGTCGAGGCTCTCGACGCCGCTGCCGAAGCGGGCATGACCACCGCACGGGGCCGGGCCGGTACGGTCGGGTCGGTCGTGCCGTACCGGCCGCTGGTCGAGGCGTTGCTCTCCCTGTCCCGGGCCGGCCTGCTACCGGAACCGGACGAACTGGGCCCCTACGGACCGGTGCTGGCTCTCCTGCTGCCCGGGGGCCGTGCTCCCGGCGCCGCCACCGTGTCGCACCTCATGGTCGCCGAGGCGGTCCTGCGTGTACTCAGCGTGGCGGGACGACGGCACGGGTGCCTGCTCGTACTCGACGACCTGCACGACGCGGACACGGACACGCTGGCGGTCCTCGAGTACGTCCTCGACAACCTCGCGGAGCAGCCCGCCGTGCTCCTGCTCATCGCCGGGCGTGAGCCCTGCGTGGCGACCGAGCTGGCCGCCCGGGCGCGGCAGCGGGGGGCCGCGACGACCCTCGAGCTGCGTCCTCTGGACCGCCCGGACGTGCACGCCCTCGTCGTGGCCGAGTGGGGATCAGGCCCGGGCGAGGTCACCGCCGAACTGGTCGACCGTGTGGTGGCCGACAGCGCCGGGGTCCCGCTGGTGGTGGAGGAACTCATACGTGACCTGGCCCGCCCCGTCCACGACGGCTCCCGGAGACCCTCCGTCCCCGCCGCGGTCGCCCGCAGTGTCCGGCACCGGACCGAGCGGCTCGGCCCCCGCGGACGCGGGATCCTGGGCGTCGCTGCCCTCCTCGGCCGGCGCTTCCCGCTGCCGGTGCTGCAGCACGCGACCGGGTGCGACGATCGGGAACTGTTGCGGGTCCTGCACGCGGGGGTCGCCTCGTACCTGCTCCAGCCGGACGAGTCGAGTCCGGAGTGGTACGAGTTCCGGCCCCGGTTCGCCGCGCAGGTGCTGCGGCAGGACCTCGGGCCGACGGAGCGCACCGCCTATGCCCGGCAGGCGGCGAGCACCCTGATCGGCCTCCACCCGGGACTGCCCGGCGAGTGGTGTGTCCGCGCCGCCGAACTGTTCGGGCATGCCGGTGACGTCCGCGAAGCCGTCCCTCTCTACTGCGAGGCGGCGCAGCGGGCCATGGCCGAGGGCGCGGTGGAACGGGCGGTGGCACTGCTCACCCGGGCGCACCGGGCGACCGATGCCGGGCTCGCGCCCGATCTGCGTGCCACGGTGCTGGAGCTGCTCCTGCATTCCGTCTCCTGCGCGGCCCGGTTCGACGCCGTACCCGGGCTGACCACCGACCTCGAAGCACTGGGCGACGACGACGTTCCCGCCGCGCGCCGGGCCGGCCTGTACGCACAACTGGCTGATGTCACCGCGTCGGCGGGCCGGCCCGCCGACGCCCTCCGGCATCTCGACGTCGCCCGCCGACTGCTCGGCGCCTCCCCGACCGCCGCGCACACCGCCCCCGTGGACCTGGCCGCGGCCCGCGTGGAGCTGAGCCGGCCCGCGCCGGACCGGCTGCGCACGGCCGCCGAACACGCCCGCCGGGCGGCGGACGCGGCCCAGCAGGCCGCCCTGCCGGGCGTGCTCGGCAGGGCGCTGCTGCTGCTCGGACAGGTGGCCCCGGAACAGGACCCGGAAGCCACCGCTGCGCACTTCGCGCGCGCGGGTGCGATCGCCGACCGGAACCAGCTCCCCGACCTGCGGGTGTCCGCCGAGGTGCACCTGGCCCGGACCGTGATGCGGCGCGACGGACGGCCGGCTCGGCTCGAGGAGGCCCGGCAGCAGGCCCTGCGGATCGGTGTGCTGCCACTGGCGTACGAGACCGGGTGCGTCCTCGCGCTTGACCAGGTCCGGCGCGGCGAGTTCGAGGCGGCCGGCCACCGGATCCACGAGGGGCTGGCCGACGCGACGCGACTACGGTTGCGTCCGGTCGTGTCCCTGCTGCGGTTGACCGAGGCCGTGCGGTACGCACACCAGGGGCAGCGCGCCGAGATGCGGGAGGCGCTGGACCGGCTGGCCCCCTGCGTCGACGACGCGCCCGGTGTGCGACCGATGTCGTACGGGCTGGCGCGGGCGTTCTGCTCGCTTCTGGAGGAGAACCACGACGCCGCCGAGCAGGAGTTCGCGCAGGCGCTCGTGTACGACAGGGAGAACCCGGGGGTCGGCGAGTTCGGGGTGTCCGGGATGCACGGCGTCATGCTGCTGCGGGGTGTGCTCGCCGGGCGCGTGGGCCGACGGCACCACGCCGACGTCACCCGGGCCGGTGGCGACACCCGCTGGAACCGGCAGTTCGTCGGGATGGCGCACGCGGTGCTGCTGGGCCGCGAGGGCAGGCCCGCCGAAGCGACCGTCGCCGCGACCGCGGCCCTCGATGCCGCGGCGCTCTACCCCGTGGCCCGCAACCTGTGCTTGCGCCTGGTCGCGGGGGCGGCGTACGAGGACGGCTGGGGCGAGCCCGTCGCCTGGGTACGTGCGGCTGAGGAGTACTTTCACACGGCCGGAATTCCGGTGGTCGCCGGCGCGTGCCGGAGCCTGTTGCGCGGCATGGGTGCGTCGGTCCGGCAGCGGCGCACGGGGAGCGAGAACGTACCGCCGGATCTGCGCCGGTACGGGGTCACCGTCCGGGAGTTCGAAGTGGCGCGCCTGCTTGCCGAGCGGATCGGCAACAAGGACATCGCCGGCTGGCTGCACATCTCGCCGCGGACCGTGGAGAAGCATGTGGCGAGCCTGCTCCGGAAGACCGGCCACCCCGACCGGGTGGCTTTCGCCGCCGCCGCCCGCGGCCTGGTGGCCGAACGCGCGCACCACCTGCGGAGCGAGGTCGCGGTGAAGGCTCGTGAGCAGTACACCTGGAGCCTCTCCCAGTGATCACGTACGGAGCCGGCTGGCTAGGCTGTGCGCGGTCCTTGAGAACGGGGAGAGTTGTGAGCAGCTGGTCGACCGCACTGACGAAGGTGGGCATCATCGACCCGCGACTGCGGCGTGCCTACGACGCCCAACGCCGGCTCGTCCGCAGGTTCGCGCCGCACGAATACGCGGCGGTACGGCTGCTGTTGCCGGCGGAGCTGCATCCGTCGGCCGTCGCCGCGGTGGCCTACATGCACGCGACCGACGAGCTGATCGACACCGGCGACGTGGACGTCCGTACCGCGACCCTCGCATCCTGGGACGCCGAGACCACTGCGGCGCTCGAGAGCAGTGAACTGCCCGCCGACGAGACCCTGTTGGCGCTCCGGGACACCACGCACCGTCATCCGTACCTGGCCGCCCGGGTGCGGGCCTTCCTCGACGGCGCCACGGTCGAGGCGAGTTGGACCGGCTTCCAGACGGAGGCCGACTTCCAGGCGTACGTGGACAGTTACGCGCTGCCCGCCCTGATGCTCACCGCGTCGCTGCTCGCGCCCGATCCCGACGCCGGACCCGACGGTCCGTACGTCCGGGGATGCCGGGCCCTGATCGAGGGCTTGCAGCGCGCCGACTTCCTGGCCGATCTCGCGGAGGACGCCGAGGACGGCCGTATCGGCATCCCGGAGGACGAACTGGTCCGGTACGGGCTGAAGTTCGAGGATCTGCGGAGCAGGTCCGCAGCGTGTGAGCCCGCGTTGGAGCGGCTGGTGCTGGCGCAGGCCGATCTCGCCGAGGCCACGCTCACGGAGGGCCGACGGCTGCCCGCGCTCGTCGCGCCCGGATACCGGCCGTTTCTCGACGCCCTGATCGCCGTCCAGGAACTGCGGCTCCGCGCGGTGCGCCGCGAGGGCGGGAGGCTCCTGCGGCGCGGGGCGAGTCCGGCTGCTCTCGCCTCCTTGCGTGTCCTGCTCCGGCAGTACCGTCGCGCACGGGCGGAGCGACGCCGGGCGCGCTAGCTCAGCGGGGTGTCAAGTGCGCCTGCACGGTGGGTCCGTAGCGGTCCACGATGATGTCGACGGCGGTCGCTCGCAGCTCGGTGCCGCGCGCGATGCCGTACATGACGCCGAGGCCGAGGAGGGTCGCGACGGCGAGTTCGGCGCGCAGAGCGGTGTCCGGGCCGGAGAGGCGCCCGGCGAGGCGATCGACCACCTGCGTGCGGAAGTTGACGCGCAGGATGTCGCCGTGGTCGCCCTGGAGGGGTGCGAACGCGATCCGTAGCAACGGGTCGGCGCCCCGCTCGCGCTGGCTGACCAGGACGTGCCGGACCATGTGGCGGCCGAGTCCGTCGAGCGGGGCGTCGAGGAGGTCCTCCGCGTCGGTGTCGAAGGACATGACGCGGGCGAAGAGGGCGTCCTTGTTGCCGAAGTACTTGAGGATCAACGGCGCGCTGACACCGGCGCGTTCGGCGACGGCCTTGAGGGTGATGTCGGCGTGCGCGTTGCGCGCGAGGAGATAACGCGCCGCCCTGAGGATGGCCGCCTTGGTCGCCTCGGCGTCCCGGCGGGCGGGCGTGGACGCGGTGGGTGGAGTGGTGCTCACGGCACTCATGCTCCCTCCAGCGCCTCGTCCCGCGCGCCCTCGGCACGCTCGCGTGCGGGCCGCGTGTCGTCGGGAGCGGGGTCGCCCGGGATGGTCAGTGCCGCCGCGCTCGCGACCAGGGCGATCACGCCCGCGATGCCGAACGCCATCAGGTATCCGTGCAGCGTGGGCAGCGGGAGCCCGCCGACCAGGCTGGTGTGGTGCACCAGCACGGCGGCGACCACGGCGCTGGAGACGGCCTGGCCGATGGTGCGCATCAGGACGTTGACGCCGTTCGCGGACGCGGTCTGGCCGGCCGGGACGGCGCGCAGGATGAGCGTGGGCAACGCCGAGTAGGCGAAGGTGGTGCCGGTGGCCACAACCGTCGCGCCGAGGATGATCGTCCACAGGTCACGGCTGTCGGCGATGCGCACCACATAGCCGAGCGCGATGATCGCGGCGCCGAGGGCGAGCGTGATGCGCGGGCCCCGGGCCGCCGAGATCCGGGCGGAGACGGGTGAGAGCAGCAGCATGGTGATGCCGCCGGGCAGCAGGCACAGGCCGGTCTGGACGATGGACAGTCCGAGCCCGTACCCGGTGGACTTGGGCGCCTGCACCAGCTGGGCGGTGACGAGGGAGTTGGCGTAGAACGCGAAGCCGGTCAGCAGGGCCGCCACATGGGACAGGCCCACCCTTGGCTTGGACACCAGGCGCAGGTCCACCAGCGGCTGTTCCACCCGGAGCTGCTGCCACCACCACAGTCCGAACACGACGACCGTGGCGAGGAACAGCCCCAGGATCCGCGGGCTGCCCCACCCCCACTGGCCGCCCTGCGACACCCCGAGCAGCAGACACACCAGTCCTACGGCGAGTCCCAGCGCGCCGAGCACGTCGAAGCGGCCCGGCGAACGGACGGGCGACTCGCGCACCGCCCACCAGATCCCCCACACGCCGATCGCGCCGAGGGCGCTGGTCGCCCAGAACATGACGTGCCAGTTGGCGTACTGCACGATCAGCGCCGCGAGCGGCAGTCCGAGCGCGGCGCCGATACCGACCGTGGAACTCATCAGCGCGACCGCGCTGCCCCGGCGTTCCGGCGGCAGTTCGTCGCGCAGGATGCTGATCGACAGGGGGACGACGGCGGCCGCGGCGCCTTGCAGGGCGCGGGCGAAGATCAGGACGCGGATGTCGGAGGACAGGGCGCACATGACGGAGCCGACGGTCATCAGGCTCAGGGCGCCGGTCAACACCCGCCGCTTGCCGTACATGTCGCCGGCCCGGCCGAGCACGGGGGTGAGGACGGCGCCGGAGAGCAGGGTCGCGGTGACCATCCACGAGACGGCGCCCGCGGAGGAGTGGGTCAGCCGGGGCAGGGACGGCAGCAGCGGGACGACCACGGTCTGCATGACCGCCATGAGGATCCCGCCGAACGCCAGCACCGGAACGGTGAGCCGGTCCCGGAAGGGGGTCCGTCCGGCGAGGCTGCCGGACGGCTCGGGTATCGGGACGGGCTGGCCCATGGGCACTCCAGCTGGCATGAAAAAAGAAGGTGAATGACTATTCACCCTAACTGGTGAATAGTCATTCACCCAACCTTCCCAGGCCGCTCGCGGAAGCCGGACCGCTCCCGGCGGGTGCCCTACTTGCGGGAGGCGAGCGCCCGCGCGTGCACGGTCCGCGCGACCTTGGGCCCGAGCCAGCGCTTGAACCGGCGCAGCGCCTCCAGCCGCCCGGCCGCCTTGTCGATGCCGTAGTACACCTGCGGCGGGACGTACGGCAGCAGGGGTGAGTGGCGCTGGCCGAGCAGGGCGAACATGCGGTGCGGGGGCAGGTGGATGTAGCGCTGGAGGTTCTCGTACCACTGGGCGCTGTAGCGGGCCGCGCTCTGGATGGACAACAGGGCGGATCTACGGCGCTGTTCGTAGGCGGCGAGTGCCTGCGACAGGTCGGTGTGGTCGCGCAGGGCGTCCGCGAGCGCGATGGCGTCCTCCAGGGCGAGGGTGGTGCCGGCGCCGATGGAGTAGTGGGTGGTGTGGGCGGCGTCGCCGAGCAGGACGAGGTTGCCGCGGTGCCAGGTGCGGTTGGTCAGCGTGCGGAAGTTCAGCCACTGGGCGCTGCCGTCGGCCGAGGCGCGGCCGATCAGGGAGTGCCCGTCGAGGAGGTCGGCGAAGAGCTTCTCCAACAGGGCGAGTCCGTCGGCCTCGGCCGCGGTGTCGAGACCGAGGCCGGTCCAGGTCTCGGGTGCGCACTCGATGACGCAGGTGCTGCCCTCGGGGCCGAACGCGTAGCCGTAGCACCAGATCCAGCCGTGGTCGGTCTCCACGAAGGCGAAGGTGAACGAGCCGAAGACCTTGCTGGTACCGAGCCAGATGTACTGGTTGCGGCCGGGCTTGAGTTCGGCGCCGAAGTGGTCGGCGTGGCGGGTGCGCAGCGCACTGTTGACGCCGTCGGCGGCCACGATCAGATCCGCGTCGGGCAGGTCCTCGGCCGTGACCTCGCGCTCGAACTCCAGCCGCACGCCCAGGGATCGGGCCCGTTCGGCGAGGATCTTGAGGAGTCGGTGGCGGCCGATGCCGTGGCCCTCGTCGCCGGGTTGGGTGGTTGTCAGGTCCCGGATGCGGGCGACGCCGTCGCTCCAGCGCACCGAGTGCTCGTCGACGGCCTGCGCGGACTCCAGGTCGTACTCCCGGAGTTGGTCGAGGAGTCCGCGCCAGTAGGTGACACCCCAGCCGTAGGTCGAGCCCTCGGGGTTGCGCTCGTAGACGGTGATGTCGTGGGACGGGTCCTGACGCTTCAGCAGGATCGAGAGATACAGACCGGCGGGCCCGCCTCCGACACAGGCGACCTTCACGCGCACACCCCTGGAGATTACTCAAAGTGGTCAAGTGGAACCGCAGAGTAGCAGGCTGGAGGCGCAAGAAAGTCCCATCGGCCTCGGGACCCGAAGACCGATGGGACGCGTCGAGCAGACGAAGGACCTACGCCTCGGCCGTGGCGCACTCCGGGTGGCCCCAGCCCTTGGGGTTCTTGCTGATGGGCTCGCCGGCCGCGTAGGCGCGGCCGCACAGGCAGCGGCCGGGGAACTTGGCCTTGATCGTGCGGGAGGCGGAACTCGCGCTCTTCCGGGCCGACTTGGCCGCACCCGCGCGGGCGGGCTTCTTCGGGGTGTCGGGTGAGGGAGGCGGCTCCGGGGAGCCGAGGTCGCTGCCCGCGGGCTCCTGGACGATGGCGGCCTGGCTGGCCGCGCGGTCGGCGAAGTCGTTCAGCGGGTCGCCGTCGACCTGGTGGGCGGGAACGTAGCGGAACTCGACCGAGCGGCCGTCGAGGAGTTCGTCGATGCGGACGACCAACTCCTGGTTGGCGACCGGCTTTCCGCCGGAGGTCTTCCAGCCGTTGCGCTTCCAGCCGGGCAGCCAGGTGGTGACCGCCTTCATGGCGTACTGCGAGTCCATGCGGATCTCCAGCGGTACGTCCGGTGCGGTTGCCGTCAACAGGCGCTCCAGCGCGGTGAGTTCGGCGACGTTGTTGGTGGCCTTGCCGAGCGGTCCTGCCTCCCAGCGGGCCGGGCTCTCCTTGTCGTCCGAGACGACCCACGCCCAGGCGGCCGGCCCGGGATTCCCTTTCGAAGCCCCGTCGCACGCGGCCACCACACGTTCACGCATGCGCCCGATCATGCCATGGCCGCGCGAGAGGCTCGGCGGCCCCCTCGGCGAGCGAGGTCGGTTCGAGAGGCGGCGTTCACAGCCACTGCTAATATACAGATGTCAATTAGTCCACCTTTTGGGGTTCCCGATGTTCAGTGCGGACACAACCGCCGCCGAAGTGATCGACGGCGTCGACCTGCACGGCCGCCGTGCCGTGGTGACCGGGGCCAGTTCCGGGATCGGGGTGGAGACGGCCCGGGCGCTCGCCGCGGCGGGTACCGACGTCACCCTGGCCGTGCGGAACACCGACGCGGGCGCCCTGGTCGCGGAGCGCCTGGAGAAGGAACTGCCGCCCGGATCAGGGCAGTTGACGGTAGGGCGGCTCGACCTGGCCGACCGGTCGACGATCGCCGCGTTCGTGGCGGCCTGGCAGGGCCCGCTGCACATCCTGGTCAACAACGCCGGCGTGATGGCCACACCCGAACTCACCCGCACGCCCGAGGGCCGCGAATGGCAGTTCGGCGTCAACCACCTGGGCCACTTCGCCCTCACCACCGGCCTCCACCCGGCCCTCGCGGCCGCGAACGACGCCCGGGTCGTGTCGGTGAGCTCCATCGGCCACCTCTTCTCCCCCGTCGTCTTCGACGACCTGGACTACCGCTTCCGCCCCTACGACCCCTGGACCTCATACGGGCAGTCGAAGACGGCCAACGCCCTGTTCGCCGTCGGTGCCGCCGAGCGCTGGGCAGGCGACGGCATCACCGCGAACGCGCTGATGCCGGGCAACATCGCGGACACCTCCCTGGCCCGCCACATGGACATGGACCAGGTCGCCGCCTTCATCGCCTCGGGCGAACTCGCGCTGCCGCCGCAGAAGTCGGTGGAGCAGGGCGCCGCGACCTCGGTGCTGCTCGCCGCCTCACCGACCGTGCAGGGCGTCACCGGCCGTTACTTCGAGGACTGCGCCGAGTCCGAGCCGGTCACCGAGCGGGCCGGAGCCGTCGCCGGCGTCGCGCCGTACGCCCTGGACCGGGAGAACGCGGCCCGGCTGTGGGCCGTGTCCGAAGATCTCGTCCGCTAGCCCTCTACGCTGCGCGCATGACCTCGCGACAAGAGCAATGGGCCCGGGTGCGCCACCACTTGTGGCGGCCCCCGCGCCCCCATGGCGAGCAGCCGCGCGAGCGGGTCGTCGGACCGCTGGAACTCTTCTACGACCTGGTCGTGGTCGTGCTGGTCGCGCAGGCCGCCCACCATCTGTCCGGGGAGCTCGACTGGCACGGACTGGGCCTGTTCGCCGCGGTGTTCGCGCTGGTGTGGATCGCCTGGCTCAACGGCAGCCTGCACCACGAGCTGCACGGGCACGAGGACGCCCGCGGCCGGAGCATGTTCCTGCTCCAGATCCTCGTGCTCGTCCCGCTGGGCGCGTTCATCCCCGGGGCGGGCGACGAGCGCGGAGCCGCGTTCGCCGTCGACGCGGGGGTGCTGTTCACGGTCCTGGCACTGCTGTGGCTGCTCGCCTCGCGCAGCGACACCCCCGAGTTCCGGCGCCCCAGCATGCTGTACGTGACGGGGACGGCGGCCTGCGCTGTCGTGCTGGCGGCGAGCGCGGCCCTGCCCGCGGACGCCCGCGTGCTGACGTGGGGCGCGCTGGCCGTCGTATATCTGGCGGGGTTCGTGCTCGTGATCGGGCGGGCCATTCCGGAACAGGTGGTCGCGCTCAGCGTGACCGACGCGCTCACGGAACGATTCGGGCTGTTCATCATCATCGTGCTCGGCGAGAACGTGACCGGGGTGGTCGACGGGCTGGCCCACGAGCCGACCAACGCGCTCACCCTCGCCGTAGGACTCGTCGCCGTGGTCGTCGGATTCGGCGCCTGGTGGACCTACTTCGACTTCGCCGGGCACCGGCTGCCGAGGCCCACGCGCGCGAGCGCCCTGCTGTGGATGACGGTCCACCTGCCGATCACGGCCGCGGTGGCCGCCATGGGCGCCGCGATGGTCGGCCTCGTCGAGCACGCCCACGACAGCCGTACGCCCGCCGCCACGGCCTGGGTGCTCTGCGGGGGCGCGGCCGTCGTGCTCTGCTCGACGATGGTGCTCGCGGCCTCCCTGCGTCACTGGAACGAGAATCTCGGGCTCTACCGTCCCCTGGCCCGCACCTGTGTCGCCATGGCCGTCCTCTGCGTGGGAGTCGGCGCCCTGCGCCCGGCTCCGCTCGTCCTCGGCCTGGCGCTCGTCCTGCTCTTCGGCATCCCCTGGGGAGTCGCCGTGGCCAACCGCGTGGCCAACTACGAGGAGGAACCGGCCACTTGACCGCACACCGGCGTCACGGCGTCGAGGGGCGCGTCTCGGTCCAGTCGACCATCAGCCGGCGTTCGGCGAAATACCAGTCGCCGTCCTGCTTGGTGAACTCGTCGAGGTAGCGGATGGACGCGATCATCAGCGTGCGCTGCCCGGACTCGTCCACGCCGATGTGATGGGCCAGGCAGTAGCTCTCGCCCGTCGCCCGGTCGTCGCCGTCCAGGGTGACAGCGCTCTGGCCGTTGAAGTGGGTGGTCGCTTGGTAGGTGTTGAGGTTGTCGAACACCGGGGCCAGGGACTCGCGCCCGTGCAGGGTCTGGGTCGGCTCGGCCGCCGTGGCGTCCATGAACACCAGGAACCGGGTGTCCTCGGTGAACAGGCTCATCTGCCCCTCGGCGTCCCGCCGGTCCGCGCAGTGCGCGTAGGCGTCGATGAGCTCGCGGATGGCCAGCCGGTCGGCGGCTTCCCGGGGTGAGATCTCGGTGTGCGAGGCCATGACCGTTCCTTTCGCCACGCTATTTGACATGTGTATAAAATCACTCGGCATGGCAGAGTGCAACGACAACCCCGGAGGGCAGAGCGCTGAGCAACCGGACAGATCCGCGCATCACCCGTACGACGCGGGCCTTCGAAGAGGCGATCGTGGACCTCGCCGCCGAGCGGCCCGTCTCGCAGATCACCATCGGCGAACTGGCCGACCGCGCCGGGGTCACCCGCGCCACGTTCTACAACCGGTACAGCTCCCCGCTGGACCTCCTCATCCAGGTGCTCCGCGCCGACCTGGACCGCGGCCACCTGTTGGAGGCCGAGCGCCGCTTGCAGGGCGAATCGGCTCCCGCGCTGCTGCGCCTGGCCACGACGGAGGTCGCCGACCACGTCGAGCGGTACCTGCCGATATACCGGCACGCCCTCGACGACCCGGCGGACAGCGGTGTGTACGAGGCACTCGTGCGCCACTTCGGCGACTACACGCTGGCCCTCATGGCCGACGGCCACCACTCGGGACTCCCCGAGGCCAACCGTCACGTGATAGCGCAGTTCATGGCGCGCGGCTTCGCCGGAGCCATCCGGGCCTGGCTCGACGACCCGTCCGTCACGAAGGAAGACCTGGTCGACGCGGCCGTGGCCTGCGCTCCCGCCTGGTGGGCGGCCGACGGGAGCTGATGAACGGCCTCGGCTAGACGTCCGTGCTCGTCGGGAGGTCACCCTTGGTCGTGGTCACGTCGATCACCGTGAACGCGGCGCCCTGCGGATCGCTCAGCGCCGCGAACCGCCCGAAGGGACTGTCCATCGGGCCGAAGCGCACGATCCCGCCCAGCTCGGTGGCCTTGGCGACGGCCTCGTCGCAGTCCGGGACGGTGAAGTACACGTTGACGTACGACGGCACCTCGGGCGGGAACTCGTCACCCATCTTCATCCGGCCCAGCACCGTGTCGTCGCCGACGTTGTACATCCGGTAGTCCATGTCACCGCCGTCCATCTGCTTCTGCGCGTACGGGAAGACCGCCGCGAAGAACGCGTCCGCCTTCGCCGGCTCGCGTGTGAAGACCTCGGCCCAGGCGTAGGCGCCGGGCACGCCCACAGCCTCGAAGCCCTCGTGGGCGCCGCCCTGCCAGACGCCGAAGACGGCGCCGCTGGGCTCACTGGCCAGGCACATCGTGCCGAAGTCGCCGACCTTCATCGGCTCCATCAGCACCTGCCCGCCGTTCTCCCGGATCTTCGCCGCGGTGGCCGCCGCGTCCGGTGACGCGAGGTACAGGCACCACTGCGACTGACCCTCCGCTCCGGGCATCGGCGGTACGACGGCCGCGACCGCCTTGTCGTCGACGAAGGCCTGGGTGTAGTTGCCGTACTCCGACGACGCGTCGCCGAAGGTCCAGCCGAGGACCTCGCCGTAGAAGCGCTTGGCCCCCTCGACGTCGCTGAACATCGCGTCGGCCCAACAAGGGGTTCCCTCAGGTCGTACGGCCATGATCGCGGCCCTCTCCGGTAGGTCGGGTTGTCCGAATTCTCACGCTAGTCACCCGGAGAGCAGGGCGCGCGCCGAACGCCGCGGTCCGTTCCACACTGGACGTATGGCGGATACGACGACGATGCGCGCGTGGGCCGTGACCGAGCCGGGCCCCGTCGAGGAAGGCGTTCTCCGATGGGTGGAGAAGCCGGTGCCGGTACCTGGGGATGACGAACTGCTCGTGCACGTGCGCGCGTGCGGGGTGTGCCGCACCGATCTGCACGTCACCGAGGGGGATCTCCCGGTGCACCGCCCGGGGGTGACTCCGGGGCACGAGGTCGTCGGGGTGGTAGCGGGCTTCGGGGCCGGGGTGAGCGGCTTCGCGGTCGGCGACCGGGTGGGCGTCGCATGGCTGCGGCATACCGACGGCACGTGCGCGTACTGCCTGCGCGGGGCCGAGAACCTGTGCCCGCGCTCCGAGTACACCGGCTGGGACGCCGACGGCGGCTACGCGGAGTACACGACCGTACCGGCCGCGTTCGCCCACCGACTCCCCGCCGGCCTCGACGACGTGGCCCTGGCACCACTGCTCTGCGCCGGGATCATCGGCTACCGCGCGCTGCGCCGGGCCGCACTCCCGCCGGGCGGCCGACTCGGTCTCTACGGCTTCGGGGGCAGCGCCCATCTGTGCGCCCAGGTGGCGCTCGCCGAGGGCGCCACCGTGCATGTGCTGACCCGGGGCAAGGCGGCGCAGCGGCTCGCACTGGAACTGGGGGCGGCCTCGGCGCGCGACGCGTACGAGGCGCCGCCGGAGCCGTTGGACAGCGCGATCCTGTTCGCGCCGGTCGGCGATCTCGTGCCCGTGGCGCTACGGGCACTCGACCGGGGCGGAGTCCTCGCGGTCGCGGGCATCCACCTCAGCGACACACCGCCCCTGGACTACGAGCACGAGCTGTTCTACGAGAAGGAGTTGCGCAGCGTCACCTCCAACACCCGTGAGGACGCAAGGGAGTTCCTCGATGTGGCCGCCCGGCACGACGTGCGCGCGACCACCCACACCTATCCGCTCTCGCGGGCCGCGGACGCCCTGACGGATCTGAAGGCAGGTCGGTTCGACGGGGCCGCGGTGCTGGTGAACGACATCAACGGGTAGGCAGTGCGCGGAGTTTCACGTGTGGATGACCTCAATAGGGAGGCGGCGCACGGGATTTCATGGGTGGACGACCCCACCAGGTAGGCGGCGCACGGGATTTCGCGCGGGTGAGGCGTGTTCGCGCTCCGCGCGCCGGGGCGCGGGAAGGATCTCTGCCTCGCCCCGCCTCGATCGACGGTTTACACACTCCAGGACGTGAAGCCGCCCCCTGCGCGCGGTTACCGGTCCTGGGCAGGACTGTTTGGCTTGTACACCGACGACGCGCTCACCCCTGTTCACCTCCCGGGAGGGAATGTGTCCACTCCGGAAAGCGCCCACGGACCCGCCACCGACGAACCCGACCCCGCGACCGCCGGCAACGGCCGACAACCCACCAGTCTCAGCACCCTGGCGGCCCGCCAGCTCGCCACGACCACCAAGTCCGAACCGCAGATGCAGGCCATCACCTCACGATGGCTGCTGAAGATGCTGCCCTGGGTGGACGTGCGGGGCGGTGCCTACCGGGTCAACCGGCGGCTCCAGCTCAGTGTCGGCCGCGGCCGGGTCCAGTTCGAGCAGAACGGCGCCGACGACATCAAGGTCATCCCCGAGACGCTCACCGAACTGCCGGTGCTGCGCGGGTACCCCGACACGGAGGTCCTGCGGGAGATCGCGGGCCGGTTCCGGGTCCGGGAGGTGCGGGCCGGCCAGATCCTCTTCGAGGCCGGACAGCCCGTCACCGAGGCCTACTTGGTCGCGCACGGCCGCTTCACCCGCTTCACCGCCGGCAAGTACGACGACGAGGAGGTCCTCGGTGTCGTCACCGACGGTGACCAGATGGGGGACGAGGCGATAGGGCAGTCCGACCCCCTGTGGCTGAGTTCCGTGCGCGCCGAGACCGCGGGCGTCCTGCTCGTGCTGCCCTGGGACGTCGTGGCCGAATTCACCGACCGCGTACCGTCGTTGGCCGCGCATCTGGAGGCGTACGCCGAGCGGCAGCGGCTGCCGATGAACCGCAAGGGCGAGGCCGACGTCCCGATCCAGGCCGGTCATGTGGGCGAGCCGACGCTGCCCGGCGGCTTCGTGGACTACGAACTCGCCCCGCGCGAGTACGAGTTGTCGCTCACCCAGACCGTGCTGCGGGTGCACACCCGGGTCGCCGACCTCTACAACGACCCGATGGACCAGACCCAGCAGCAACTGAGGCTCACCATCGAGGAGATCCGCGAGCGGCAGGAGTGGGAGCTGGTCAACAACCGGGAGTTCGGGCTGTTGCACAGCGTCGACTACACCCAGCGCATCAGCACCTTCACCGGCCCGCCGACCCCGGACGACCTCGACGAACTCCTCGCGATGCGGCGCAAGACGCGGCTCTTCCTGGCCCACCCGAAGGCGATCTCGGCCTTCTTCCGGCAGTGCAACCGGCGCGGTCTGGTGCCCGGCACGGTGAACGTCGAGGGGCACGAGATCCCCGCCTGGCGCGGTGTCCCGTTCTTCCCGTGCGGCAAGATCCCGATCACCCCGCAGCACACCAGCAGCATCATCGCGCTGCGCACCGGGGAGGCCGACCAGGGTGTCGTCGGGCTGTTCCAGACGGGCATCCCCGAGGAGTTCCAGCCCGGTCTGAACGTGCGCTTCATGGGCATCGACCCGGCCGCGATCATCCGCTATCTCGTCACTGCCTACTACTCGATGGCCATCCTGGTCCCCGACGCGGCGGGGATCCTCGAGAACGTCCAGATCGGCCGGACCGCCGAATGACGGCCTGGAGCACCTCATGACCACATCCCTTTCGCTGCCCGGCCCGCCGAACCTGGCCGGCGCCGTACGAGCCCGGCGCACCGGCGCGATCCCCGGCCTCAAGTACCAGCCCGTGGCCCCCGCCGACCCCGAGAAGGCCGCGGAGATCGACCGCAGACTGGAGACCTGGGCCCGCGAACTCGATCTGTTCCCCGCCGCGTGGGACGGGGACTTCGCCGGGTTCCAGTTCGGCCGGGCCGTGGTGCTCCAGCACCCGGGGGCGCTCGGCCTCGAACGGCTCACCGTCGCGGGCAAGTTGCTGCTCGCCGAGAACATCGTCGACAACTGCTATTGCGAGGAGGACGAGGGCAAGGGCGGCTCGCACCGCGGCCTGGGCGGACGGCTGATCTTCGGACAGTCGGCGCTCGACCCGTTCCACTCCACCCCCGAGTACGAGGAGGAGTGGCGGCACGGCGTACAGGCGGACGGCCCTCGGCGCTCGTACCACTTCGCGCTCAAGGACTACGCCCTCCTCGCCACCCCCAGCCAGACCGACCGGTTCGTGCACGACATCGCCCGGCTCCATCTCGGCTATCTCGCCGAGGCCGCCTGGGCCGAGACCCGGTACAAGCCGCGTGTCTGGGAGTACCTGGTGATGCGGCAGTTCAACAACTTCCGCCCCTGTCTGTCGATCGTGGACGCGGTCGACGGCTACGAACTGCCCGAGCCGGTCT
Organism: Streptomyces sp. NBC_00986; assembly: GCF_045162565.1. Taxonomy (NCBI): domain Bacteria; kingdom Bacillati; phylum Actinomycetota; class Actinomycetes; order Kitasatosporales; family Streptomycetaceae; genus Streptomyces; species Streptomyces sp. NBC_00986. The sequence continues at coordinate 10,736,360 of NZ_CP108733.1, read as the reverse complement.
ACGCCCGGCCCGAGATCCAGCGGGTGACTGCCCTGGCCTGCAACGCCACGACGATCGTCAACGACCTCTACTCCTTCACCAAGGAGCTGTCCGAACCCGACCACCTCAACCTGCCGCAGGTCGTCGCGGCCAACGACCGGCGCGGGCTGAAGGCGGCCTATCTGAAGTCGGTCGAGATCCACAACCGGATCATGGACGCCTTCGAGGAGGAGTCCGCGGTGCTGTCCGCCGCCTCGCCGCTGGTCGAACGCTACACCCAGGGCCTGGCCGCCTGGGTGGCCGGCAACCACGAGTGGCACGCCACCAACAGTCACCGGTACCACCTTCCCAACTACTGGTAGCAGAACGATCCCTGACATCACGTCAGACGTACGACGCTAGGAGTCACCGTTGACCACTGCCGACGCCGGCCCCACCACAGCCCCGGTGCCGACCCAGTCCACGTACCAGAACCGTGTCGCGGACTACTGGAACGCCGAAGAGAACCCGGTCAACCTCGACCTCGGACAGATCGACGACCTGTACCACCACCACTACGGAATCGGCGAGGCCGACGAGTCCGTGCTCGACGAACCCGACCCCGTCCGGCGCCGTGAGCGGCTGACCGCCGAACTGCACCGCCTGGAGCACGCGCAGGCCGAACTCCTCGCCTCCCACCTCGGTCAACTCACCCCGGAGGACCGGGTGTTCGACGCAGGCTGCGGTCGCGGCGGCGGCAGCGTGGTGGCGCATCTGCGGTACGGCTGCCGGGCCGACGGGGTCACGATCTCCGCCAAGCAGGCCGAGTTCGCCAACGCACAGGCACGCAAGCGGGGCATCGACGGCAAGGTGCGCCACCACCACCGGAACATGCTCGACACCGGCTTCCCGACAGGTGAGTTCGCCGCGTCCTGGAACAACGAGTCCACGATGTATGCGGAGTTGGACCTGCTGTTCGCCGAGCACGCCCGGCTGCTGCGCCGCGGCGGACGCTATGTGGTGATCACCGGCTGCTACAACGACACCTACGGCCGGGCCTCGCGCGAGGTGTCCCTCATCAACGCCCACTACATCTGCGACATCCACCCCAGGTCGGAGTACTTCCGGGCGATGGCCCGCAACCGCCTGGTGCCCGTCCACGTCCAGGACCTCACCGAGGACACGATCCCCTACTGGGCGCTGCGCAAGCAGGCCGACCATCTGGTCACGGGGATCGAGGACACCTTCCTCGACGCCTACCGCAACGGCAGCTTCCAGTATCTGCTGATCGCGGCCGACCGGGTCTGAGTCTCAGCGCCCGGCGATCCTGGAGGCCGCCTCCGGGAGGCCGGGCGCCGGGTCCAGCACGTCCAGCGTGCCGTGCGCCCGCAACAGGCGCACGGTACGCGGGGCACACACCACGGCGAACCCCGCCTCACGCTCCAGCACACGGCGGCGGAACCGCAGCACCAGGTTGAGCCCGGTGGAGTCGATGAACGTGGTGCGGCGCAGATCGACGACGTAGGCGGGCGCGCGCAGAGCCACCACCGAGTCCAGCCACTCGCGCAGCGGGGTCGCGGTCGCGAGGTCGACGTCGCCGTGCAGGTCGACGACCAACAGGCCGTCCCGCGCGCCCAGCAGGGCGTGTTCGCCGGGTGCGGGCCAGGCCGGGGTGGGCATCGGCTCCAGGTCGTTCTCGTACGACAGGGCGTTCTCGTACAACAGGCTGTGCTCGTGCAAGGTGTTCCGTCCCCGTTCCGTGCCGTCCGCGCGCGGGCGCGCGATCCGGCGCGGGTCCGTGCGGCGGCTTCGACATCCCCGCACCGCACGAGCCCGCGCCGGAACTCCCCCCGAGCGGCTCCCCCTTGAACCGTGGGTACCAACTGTTCTACCTTCGCCACATGGTCGGGGCATCAACGCCCGCTCATCAGCGACACAACGAGCGGGCAGCAGTTGGGCCAGGTGATCCGGAATGCGTCCGCACCTCGCCCTGATCGAGGACGAACCCGATTTCGCACTGATGTGCCGTTCCTATCTGGAACGCGAGGGATTCACCGTCACCTGGGCCATGGACGCCCGCGCCGGCAAGTCCGTCCTCCACGAGAGCCGCGTCGATCTCGCCGTACTCGATCTGGGCCTGCCGGACGGCAGCGGCCTGGAACTCCTGCGGGCACTGCGGTCCACCAGCCGCCTCCCGGTCATCGTGATCACCGGCCGGGGCGCCGAGGCCGACCGGGTCGCGGGACTGGAGATCGGCGCCGACGACTACCTGGTCAAGCCGTTCTCGCAACGGGAGTTGGTGGCCCGCATCCGGGCCGTACTGCGCAGATCCCAACCACCGGAGGTCCCGGCTGTGTTGCAGATCGGCTCGCTGCGCATCGACACGGCGGCCCGCCAGGCGTCCGCCGACGGCATCTTCCTGACGCTACGGCCCAAGGAGTACGCCCTGCTGGAGATGCTCGGGGAAGCACCCGGCCGGGTGTTCTCCACGGAGCAGGTGCTGGAACGCATCTGGGGCGCGTCCTGGCAGCAGCCCGCGACCGTGATCGAGCATGTGTACCGCCTGCGCGGCAAGCTCGCGGCACTCCCCGCGCCCGCACCCCGGATCACCACGGTCCGCGGCTACGGCTACCGCCTCGACCCCTGAGAGCCGCCATGCCGCCCCTCGCCACCCCGGACTTCCGGCTCCTCTTCGACTCGGCGCTGTCCCCACTGCTGGTGCTCAGCCCCGACTTCACGATCGTCGAAGTCAACCGCGCGTACCTCGCCGCCACCCGTACGAGTCGCACGATTGTCGGGCAGCGCGTCTTCGACGTCTTCCCCGACAACCCGGACGATCCATCGGCCGACGGGGTCGCCAATCTGCGCCGCTCGCTGGAGTCGGTGGTGGCGACGGGCCGCAAGGACACGATGGCCCTGCAGCGCTACGACATCCCCGGCGGCGAGGCGGGCACCTTCGCCGAGCGGTACTGGAGCCCCGTCAACTCCCCCGTCCTGGACGCAGAAGGACGCGTCACGCACATCATCCACCGGGTCGAGGACGTCACCGACTTCGTGCATCTGCGCCACGTCGGCCGGGAACAGGAACGCGCGGCAGCCGAGGCCCAGATGCGGGCGGAGGGCATGGAGATCGACCTGTTCGTCCGGGCCCGGGAGATCCGCGAGGTCAACGAGCAGCTGAGCCGCGCCAACGCCGAACTGGACGCGGCCGGGCGACAGTTGAGGGAGGAGCAACGGGCCAAGGACCGGTTCATCGCCACGCTGTCGCACGAGCTGCGCAACCCCCTCGCCGCCGCGACAGCGGCCGTAGAACTGCTCGCGCTGGATCTGCCGGACGGCGGCCATCCCGCACTGCCGGTCCTGGAACGGCAGTTGGGCACGCTGGTCCGGATGAGCAACGATCTCCTGGACGGGACAAGGGCGTTGACCGGGCGCCTGGAGCTGGTGCCCGAGCGGGTCGACGTGCGGTCCGTGGTCGAGAGCGCGTGCGCCGACATCCGGAGCCTGTTCGGACACGAGGAGCGCACCCTCCAACTCACCTTGCCCGACAAACCTGTTGTGGTCGACGGCGACCGGCTGCGGCTGACGCAAGTACTGACGAACCTGCTGTCCAACGCGCTCAAGTACACCCCGCCCGGCGGACGGACGGAGGTCCACCTCGCGACAGCGGAGGGACAGGCACGGCTCACCGTCCGGGACGACGGCATAGGTTTCCAACCCGCCCAGGCCGAGGACCTGTTCGGCGTGTTCACCCGCGCGGCCCCGGCCGGCCCCAACACACCCGAGGGGCTTGGCCTGGGGCTCGCGGTCGCCCGCACGGTGGTCGAGCTGCACGGCGGCCGGATCAGCGCGCACAGCGAAGGACCCGGCAAGGGAGCGGAGTTCACCGTGCTCCTCCCGCAGGCCGACGCAACGACCCCGGACCCGCTACGACCGTCCGCGCCCCGACGTGCCCGGCGCCAACTGGCCATCCTGATCGTCGAGGACAACACCGACCTGGCCGCGACCTACCGCACCCTGCTGGAGCGGCAGGGCCACCACGTCACGGCCGTCCACACCGGCGCCGACGCGCTCACCGCGACCGAGTCCGACGTCTTCGACGTGGTCCTGTGCGATCTGGGCCTGCCCGACACCGACGGCTACACGGTGGCCCGTACGGTACGCGCCCGCCCGCACGGCACCCGGCCGCGCCTGATCGCGGTCTCCGGGTTCAGTCAGGGCACCGACCGCTCGCTGTCCCGGGCGGCCGGCTTCGACGCCCATCTCGCCAAACCGCTCCCGCTGACCGATCTGCTGGAGTTCCTGGAGAGTCCCGAATAGTCGGGCGTTCCAGCCTCGGGCTTTCACGAGCGGTGCCGTCTACCGCTTGCTCAGAGACGCGAGAAGTACTCCTGAGCTGCAACGATGAGACCTGTGGAGGGTCCTGGCCGTTGCTGTCGAAGGAGCACTTCCCAGGTGAAGACCGCATGTCCGCGTCCAGCGCCACGGGTGGAATCGGACGGGTGGGGTGCTGCTGGTCGGGACAGTCCGCAGTACGGGCCCGCATCAGGCGATAATGATCGTCAGCTGCCTGTGCGTATCACTTGGGGGGTCTTGTGAGTCTGAGTCCGCGCGAGGTGTTTCTCCGGCTTGTTCATGGGGTCGCCGACGGGAACTCAAGCGAGTTGCCTGACTTGTATGGCGAGGTCACCGATGTCCGGCATCCGATGGCAACCCCGGAGTCCGAGCCGTTGACGAGTCGGCGTGCGCTCCGGGAGCACTTCACGGTGCCGCCGCAAGTTCGGGAGTCCTTGCCGAAGAGGAGTGTCGTCGATGTCGTCGTTCACGAGACCGCCGATCCTGAAGTGATCGTCGCCGAGTTCGCCTACGAGTTCACGTTGCCGGACGACTCCATGGCCAAGGTTCCCTGCATCTTCGTCATGCGTGTGCGGGACGGTCAGATCATCGAGTCACGCGACTACATCGACCCGATCCGTACGTACACGGCACGCGGGGATCTCGACCGCCTCATCGCGTCGTTGCGCAAGGGCGTTTCCTGACCTCGCGCTCTCACGTGGCAGAGCGTCCGGTAGGTGATCAGAAACGCGGAGAGCGCTCCTGACCTGCAACGACGGGACTCGTCCAGGGTCCAGGTCGTCGCGTGGAAGAAGCGCTCTCCAGGTGAAGAAGCGTATCGGGTCCTACCCGCGTGTCCGTACCGAAGGCGGTGGTCGCGGGGTGGTCTCCCAGGCCGGCGGTGTGCTGCTGGTGGAGACGATCCGCAAGGGCGGCCCGGACAGGACGATATCGGCGGCGTCGGCGCCGTGGCGCGGGGCGCGGGGCGCGGGGCGCGGGGCGCGGGGCGCGGGGCGCGGGGCGCGGGGCGCGGGCGGTGCATGATCCGGGCAAGGTCCTGCTTGATGTGGCGCTCGCGGTCGCGCTGGGCGGGGACTGCCTGGCGGATGTGGGCATGCTTCGGGCCGAGCCTGCGGTGTTTGGGCCGGTGGCCTCCGATCCGACGGTGTCCCGGTTGACCGACACCCTCGCGTCGGGCGGGGATCGGGCCCTGACGGCGATCCGTACTGCCCGGGCCGAAGTACGTGAACACGTCCGGACGTTGGCCGGTCAGGCCGCTCCGGATGCCGACGGTCAGGTGACCGCGGACCTGGACGGGGTACTCGTCATCGCACACTCCGAGAAGCAGGATGCGGCCACGACCTGGAAGAAGACCTTCGGACACCACCCGCTGACGGGGTTCGTCGACCACGGCCGGGGCGAGTCCGGCGAACCCGTGGCCGGTCTGCTGCGGCCGGGCAACGCGGGGAGCAACACCGCGGCAGATCACATCGAAGCGGCCGGACTCGCCCTGTGGCAGCTGCCGAAGAAGTACCGCCGTGGACGGCGGACGCTCATCCGCACCGACTCGGGCGGGGGCACCCACGAGTTCGTCAACTGGCTGTCCGCACGCGGCCGGTGGCTGTCCTACCTACCCGGTCGGCATGACCATCACCGACGCCATCCATCAGACCGTCTTGAAGGTTCCCGCCTCGGCCTGGACGATGGCCGTCGAACCCGGCGGCCGGATCCGCGACGGCGCCCGGGTGGCCGAACTCGACGGAGACTGCCTGAAAGGCCGGCCCGAAGGGATGCGGCTGATCGTCCGCAGGGAACGCCCGCACCCCGGCGCCCAGCTGCGCCTCACCGACGCCGACGGCATGCGCTTGACCTGCTTCGCCACCAACACCAAGAACGTCCCGATCGTCGCGCCGGAACTGCGTCACCGCCGGCGCGCCCGTGCCGAGGACCGCATCCGCGCCGCCCGCGCCACCGGCCTGCGCAATCTCCCGCTTCATGACATGGCGCAGAACCGGATCCGGCTGGAGATCGTCCAGATCGCCCTGGACCTGCTCGCCTGGATGCCGATGCTCGCCCTGACCGGCAAGCCCCGTCTCCGGGAGCCCCGCCGCATCCGGTTGCGGCTGTTCTCCACCGCCGCCCAGTTGGTCACCACCGGCCGCCGGCGCATCCTCCGACTCGCCCACCACCGGCCATGGAGCGGTGTGATCGCTGAGGCCCTGACCCGCCTCGAAGCCCTACCGAACCCCGGCTGACCAGCGCGTTCCCTTCCCTGCGAGCAGCACCACCCCGCCGGAGCCGTGGAACCCGGCGCCCACCCGACGCGACAGCCGGACCCTCGCGCTGCCCACCATCAGCCCAACACGCCGAAACGGCACGCCAGTTGCACCGACGACCCGTCATGAAATGTCGAGGCCAGTTGGTCGGGCGTCTTCCTCCCGCCGCTCGGCTGTGCTTGCCTGAGGGGCCGTTTTCCGGTGCCCGGGGCGGGAGTTGGCGTATGCGGAAGCCGTGGATCGTGGGTGTGGTGCTGGCCGCGGTGCTGCTCGGCGCGTGCACGGATCCGGCGTCCGGGCCGGAGGTCGCGCCGCCCACCCCCTCCGTGCCGACGACCACACGCCAGCAGGCGCCGGTCTCGCCGAGCGGTACCCCGGTGAAGTCGGCGCCCAGCGTGCTGTATCTCGGGGACTCCCTCGCCATGGAGAGCCAGAAGGTGCTCGGATCGGAACTACGCGGCGAGTTGGACGCGGCGTACACGAGCGCCCCGTACTCCGGGACCACGCCGTGCGACTACCTGGAGGGCACCAAGAAGGGTTCGCTGGTCCCGGACGCGGAGAAGGCGGCCGTGCTGGTGCGCGCCCTGCACCCGGACTTCGTGGTGCTGCAGTTCTGGGGCAACGCGTGGGGCTATACGCCCTGCATGGACGGGATCACGTACGACGCCGACCGGGAGACGTACTTCGACCGGTACGCGGCCGACCTCAGGAAGCTCACCGCGCAGATCGCGAGCGCCGGGGGCGCCCAACGGCCCACGCTCGTCTGGGTGTTGCAGGGCCCCGACCCGATCACACCCGAGCGCGTCCGGAACGTGAACGCGCTCTACGAGTCCCAGGCCAGGACCGCGGGCGACCTCGTCGCCGACGCGGGCAGCACCGTGAGCCGCGCCGGAGCCCGCTACACCTGGACCCAGTACCTCCCCTGCACCGCCTACGAACGCGCCCACCCGGACTACTGCACCCAGCCGGGCAACGGCCGCACCGCCCTGCACCTCGACTCGGACTATCTGCACTTCTGCCTGGCGCCGACGACCTCGACGCCCAGGCCGTGCCCGGTCCCCTCCCCCGGCATTCTGCGGATCGCCCGGGAGATCACTCGGGTGATCGGCGCCCAGACCCCAGTTCCGTCTCGATGAGCCGGTTGAGGTGCCGGCGGGCGTCCTGGGTGCTCAACGGGGGTGCCTGGCGCAGGCGTTGCAGGGCGAGGCCGTCGGCGAGGGCGGCGAAGCGGACCGTGAAGCCGTCGAGGTCGTCGGCGTCGAACTCGCCGTCGGTGACGCCCCGTTGGGCCAGTGCGCGGATCTGCTGGTGCCAGGTCTCGTAACGGTGGGCCTGGCCGCCGCTGAAGGCCTCGTCGGTGCCCTGTTCGCCCGCGTTCCAGTAGTCGAACCACATCCGCCAGTGCCGGTCGGTGTCCTCGGTGAACAGCGCGTCGACGAGCAGCCGCAGCGCCTCGGCGCCGCTCGTCGCCTGCTCGGCCGCCTCGCTCAACTCGGCGTAGTAGCGCTCGATATGGAGGACCATCGCCTCGGAGAGAATCTCCTGCACGCTGCCGAAGTGGTACGTGACGGTGCCGACGGAGACCCCGGCCGCCGCCGCCACGTCCCGGACGCCGACCGAGGCGTAACCGCGTTCCGCTATCAACGGGACGGCCGCCTCGACGATGAGCCGGCGGCGCACCTCGGTGGGCTGCCGGGTGCGGTCGGCGGCGGCGACGGCGCGGCGCGGGGACTTCGCGGCCGGCTGAGGCTGCTTGGCGGCCGTCATCCCGACGTCCTCGGGGTGGTGCGGTGCCATGCTCGCTCGGCCACTGTCTCTCCGTTCGCCCGTGCTTCGACGCGACTGTCCATGACGAAGTCCGCGGCCGTGGCGCGCAGCTCCGTCCGCGCCATGATCTCAGCGTCGTAGTCGTCCCCGCGGCGCAAGCGGATCCGCCACTCCGACACGGCGTGCGCGGACAGCGGGTCGTCGCCACGGATGCGGTACGTCTCCCGAGCGCTCTCCTCGTAGCGCAGGCCGTCCGGATACGTCCGCGATCCCCCGTAGTTGGGGTCGACCTCCAGCGTCCACTCCCCCTTGGCCACGTCGTGCGTGACGAGTCGCTCGGGAGTCGGCTCGGCGGGCCGGTCGTACGTCACGTCGAGCGGTACGGCCTGTTCGGGCTCCTCGAAACGGATCTCCGGCTCAACTCCCGCTCCCCGAACGGGCAGTTGTACGGCGCTCTCGGCCGGGACGACCCTCAACCCGCCGCGCTCTCCGTGCGGCCAGGCCCACGGCCAGTAGGTGTCGGAGACGGCGAGGCGGATGCGGTGGCCCGGCGGGACGGCGTAGCCGATGCCGGTCAGTTCCAACTCGACGTCCTCGTACGTCCCCGGTGTCCACTCGACGGCCCGGTCGCGGCCGTGCCTGCTCAGCAGGTTGAGCACGCCTCGGGTGACGAGCGTGGACGAGCCGTCCGGGGCGACGTCGCACAGCCGGGCGATGACATGGGCGCGCGGGGTGCTGCTGTCGAGGCGGAGCCGGACGCGCGGGCGGCCGAGGATCTCGACGCGTTCGGTGAGCGGTTCGGAGTCGAAGCAGACCGAACGGCCGTCCTCCTCGCGCTGGTCCGGCGGCAGGTCGCTCGCGTTGCCGAAGGGGAAGAAGCGTCCGGCGTCGAGTCCGGTGTGCTGCGGCGAGCGTACGAGGACGGGCTCCGCACTTGCGCCGAGGGGACGTGAGTCCCAACTGACCTTCTCGCTCGGCCACTTGGCGTCACCCACCCAACGGCCGGGCAGCACGTCGTACGACGTCGCCGGCGGGACCGGGTCGGTGATCCAGGCCCTCAGCAGGGGCTCCGCCATGGCTCCCGTGTCGATGCCCTTGAGGTGCTGGTCCCACCAGCGCAGGGTCTCCTGGAGGAAGCCGATCGCCGGGCCGGGAGGCAGTCCCCGGTCGGGGTACTGGTGCGACCACGGGCCGACGATGCCGCGGACTCGATCCTCGGGCAGGTGCTCGACGAGCCGCAACACGGCGTCCCGGTACGGGTCGTTCCAGCCGCCGACCGCGAGGACGGCCGCGTCGATCGCGGAGTAGTCCTCGCAGACGCTGCCGTGCTTCCAGTACTCGTCGCGCTGTTGGTGTTCGAGCCAGGTGTGGAGGAAGGGTTCGAGGGCGTCGAGGCGCTCGCGCCACATCGGCACCCAGCGGTCCGAGCCGACGCTCGCCGGGTCCGGCGGGCGGGACGCGAAGGCGAGCATGGTGCCGGCCCAGGCGAGCATGTCGATGCCGAGGACGGCGCCGCCCGTGTAGTGGACGTCGTTGTCGTACCGGTCGTCGGTCGAGCAGACGGTGACGATCGCCTTGAGGGGCTCGGGGGCGAGCGCTGCGATCTGCAGGGAGTTGAAGCCGCCCCACGAAATACCGAACATGCCGACCTTGCCGGTGCACCAGGACTGCGCGGCAAGCCAGTTGACGACGTCGACGCCGTCGGCGAGTTCCTGCGCGTCGTACTCGTCGCCGGGCAGGCCCTCGCTGTCGCCGTGGCCCCGGATGTCGACGCGGACGGAGGCGTAACCGTGTCCGGCGTACCAGGGGTGGCGCTGGGCATCGCGCGGTGCGGTCCAGTCGCTCTTGCGGTACGGGAGGTATTCGAGCAGCGCGGGCACGGGCTCCGACTCGGCGTCATCGGGCCGCCAGATGCGGGCGTGCAGCCGGGTCCTTCCGTCCCGGGTGGGGATCCAGACGTCCTCGCGGACGACCCGGCGCTCGAACTGCTCGCGGTACTTCACAAAGCTCCTTCCGCCACGGGGGCGTTGAGGGGACGCCAGCGACGGACGCGGTGGCCGTCGTCGCCCTGGTCGGTCCAGATGTCGTCCCCGTCCACCGCGTCGGCCCAGTCGGCGGTGCCGTCGACGTAGGGCTGAGCGTCGGGGTCGGGTTCGAGGGCGGCGGCCATGAGTTGGCGGGTGTAGGGGTGCTGGGGGTCGGCGAACACGGCTTCCGTCGGGCCCTCTTCGACGACGACTCCGTGGCGCAGGACGACAACCCGGTCCGCGATGCCTCGTACGACGGCCAGGTCGTGGCTGATGAACAGGCAGGCCAGGTCGCGTTCGCGCCGCAGGTCGTCGAGGAGCCGAAGGACGTCCGCCTGGACCGACACATCCAGGGCGGTGGTGATCTCGTCGGCGATGAGGACGTCCGGTTCGCCCGCCAACGCCCGTGCGATGCCTATGCGTTGGCGCTGGCCGCCGGAGAGTTGCGCGGGCAGTCGGTCGGCCAGGGCCGGGTCCAGGCGTACGTCGGCGATGAGTTGGCGGGCCCGCTCGGCGGCCTCCGTCCGGTCGGTCACCGTGCCGAAGAAGCGCAGGGGGTGGCGGACCGCGTCGCCCACGGAGCGGCGGGGGTTGAGCGAGGTGTCGGCGTTCTGGAAGACGAGCTGCACCCGGCGCCGCAGGGACAGCGGGCGTTGCTGCGCCGGGCGGGCCAGGTCGCCGTCCGCGTGCTTCATCGTGCCGCCGGACGGGGTGCGCAGTCCGGCCAGGGACCACGCGAGGGTGGACTTGCCGCTGCCCGACTCGCCCACCAGGGCGAGGACTTCGCCGCGCCGGACGTCGAAGGAGACGCCGTGCACGGCACGGGTGCTGCCGTAGTCGATGGTGACGTCCTGCGCGGAGACGGCGACGGGGGCGTCGGCGGGGACTTCCGCCCTGGGCCTGACCTCCCGCTCCCCCGTCTCTCCGACGACGGCGAGCCCGATGTCGTCGAGGCGCGGCACGCTCGCCAACAGGCGCTTGGTGTACGGGTCTTGGGGCTGGGCGAACAGCTGCCTCGTGGGCGCCGACTCCACCACGCGACCCGACCGCAGGACGGTCACCTCGTCGGCCATGTGCGCGACGACGCCGAGGTCGTGGCTCACCAGCACTGCGGCCAGGCCGAGTTCGTCGCGCAGGGCGGCGATCAGGTCGAGGACGCTGCGCTGGGTGACGACGTCCAGGCCGGTGGTCGGCTCGTCGAGGACCAGGACCTTGGGGCGGGCCGCGATGGCCATGGCGATGGCGACGCGTTGTTGCTGGCCGCCGGAGAGTTCGTGCGGGTAGCGGCGGGCCAACTCCGCCGGGTGCGGCAGCCGGACCTGTTCGAGGAGTTCCACTACGGGCACGTCGCCGCCCGCCTCGGCGATCTGCCGTCCGATGCGCATGGAGGGGGTGAGGGCGTGGCCGGCGTTCTGGCCGACCATGGCGACCGTTCCGCCGCGCAGCCTTCGCAACTCCCGTGCGGGCAGGGCGAAGACGTCGGCTCCGGACACCTGGACCGAGCCCCCGGTGATCCGGGAACCGTGGCGCAGGTGCCCGAGGAGGGTCGCGGCGATGGTCGACTTGCCGCTGCCGGACTCACCGACGAGGGCGTGGGTCTGCCCCTCGGCGACGTCCAGCGACACCTCGTGCACGACGGGCACGTCCTGGCCGCCCGAACGGTAGGCCACGGAGAGGGAGTTGACGGACACGATCGAGGCCATCAGGAGCCCTCCCTGATCCGGTCGACGCCCCACGCCTTGGACAGGCCGTCGGCCGCGAGGTTGAGCCCGACCACGAGCGTGGCCAGGGCGATGATGGGGGCGAGGCTGGCCATCGGGACGACGGTGATGGCGGTGCGGTTCTCCGCAACCATCAGGCCCCAGTCCGGAGTCGGCGGGTCGGCGCCGAAGCCGAGGAAGGACAGCGAGGAGATCAGCAGCACGACCCAGGAGGCCCGCATCGCGAACTCCACGCACACCACGTCCGTGATGTTCGGCAGGATCTCCCGGCGCAGGATCGACCAGGTGCTCTCGCCGCGGGCGCGGGCCGCGGTCACGTAGTCGGCCGGGACCACCGCGAGGGCGGCGCCGCGCACGACGCGGACGACCTGCGGGACGTAGGTGATCGCGACGGCGAGGACGATGACCGCCGGGCCGGTGCCGAGGGCGGTCACGACGACGAGCAGCGCCAGCACGGACGGGATGGACAGGATCGCGTCCAGGACCCGGCCCAGTACGTCGTCGAACCAGCCGCCGCGCAGGGCCGCCGCGCAGCCGATGACCGTGCCGAGGGCGACGGTCAGCAGGGTCGCGGTCACGGAGATACCGAGGGCGTACCGGCCGCCGTAGAGGACGCGGGCCAGGACGTCGCGGCCGTACTGGTCGGTGCCGGCCCAGTGGCTCCAACTCGGGCCGAGCAGCGCGTGGTTGGCGTCGTTGGCGATCGGGTCGTAGGAGGTGAGGAGGGGGGCGAGCAGCGCGATCAGGACGTGTACGGCGACGATCGCGAGGCCGACGAGCGCGGTGCGGGAACTGCTCACGGTGCGCCAGGCGCGGACGGTGCGGGCGCCTCGTACGGTGGTCGGCGCGGCGGTGTCGAGCGTGGTCATCGGGTCCTCCCTCGGGTGCGGAGCCTGGGGTTCAGGGCCATGGTGGCCAGGTCGGCCGCGAGGTTGCAGACGACGTAGACGACCGCGCTGATGAGGGCGATGGCCTGGATGGTGGGCAGGTCCCGGTTCTGCACCGAGGAGAGCATCAGCTTGCCGATGCCCGGGTAGTTGAAGACGTTCTCGACCACGGCGACCCCGCCGACCAGCCAGGCGACGTTGAGCGCGATGACGTGCAGCGTGGGCAACAGGGCGCTGGGCAGGGCGTGTCGGGTGACGACCCGCCAGGTGGAGAGGCCCTTGAGGCGGGCGGTGGTGACGTACTCGGTGGCCATCACGTCGATGACCGAGGTGCGGGCCATGCGGACGATGTACGCGGCCATCACCACAGCGAGGGCGAGCGCGGGAAGCCATACGGCGGGCAGGAGTTGGGAGACGCCGGCGTCGGGGCCGTAGAGGACGACCGCCGGGAACCACGGGAGGGCGACCGAGAAGCACAGGACGAGGACGGTGGCCACGACGAACTCGGGGACGCTCATGCCGACGAGGCTGACGGTGGAGATGACGTGGTCGGGCCAGCGGTCGCGGTAGAGGCCGGCGAGGATGCCGAGGACGATCGAGCCGGTGACCGCGAAGAGGACGGTGACGACGGCGATCAGCGCGGAGTTGCCGAGATACATGGACACTTCGCCGCCGACGGCCTTGCCGGTGACGAGGGAAGTGCCGAAGTCGCCGTGGAGCGCACCCCACACCCAGTGGCCGTACCGCTCCCAGGCGGGCTGGTCGAGGTTGAGCTTGGTGCGCAGGGCAGCCACGGCGTCCGGGGTCGCGTCCTTGCCGAGGATCTGGGTGGCGACGTCGCCGGGCAGCGCCTGGACGGCGAGGAAGACGAGGACGGAGGAGAGGAAGAGGGTGCCGACTGCCGCCGCGATACGGCGGGTTATGAAGGAGAGCATGGTCAGGCTCCCTTCAGGCCGATGTTGAGGTAGTCGAACTCGAAGCCGTGCTCGGCGTATCCGCGCACCTTGCGGGAGATGCCGACGAGCCGGTCGGCGAACATCGGGGTCATCGCCCCGCCCTTCTCGATCACCAACGTCTGCGCCTCGCCGTACAGTTCGCGTCTCTTGGTGTCGTCGATCTCGGCACGGGCCCTGTCGAGCACCGCGTCGAATTCCTTGTCGGACCAGGCGGTCTCGTTGTAGGAGGAGCCGCTGCGGAAGATCTGCGTGAAGAGCTGGTCGACGGGCCGGCCGGTGAACCAGTAGGTCGCCATCAGCGGCTTCTTCATCCAGATCTGCGTGTAGTACGAGTCCGCGGAAGCCGTCTTGACCTTGATCCGGATACCGGCGCGCTTCGCCGAGTCCTGGTAGGCGAGCGCCATCGGCGTGAACAGCGGGTCGTAGGAGGAGGTGTAGAGGTCCATCGCCAGACCCTCGTGGCCCGCCTGCTTCAGCAGGTACTTCGCCTTCTCCGGGTCGTGCTTCGGGTGCGCGGAGATGTACGCGGGGTCGCTCGGCGGCACGGGGTTGTCCCAGCCGGCGGTACCCGCCCCCTGGAGGGCGACCTTGACCACGTGCTCGGGGTCGTAGGCGAGCTTCATCGCCTGGCGGACGCGGACGTCGGTGAAGGGCTTCTCGGTGGTGAGCATCGGGAGGACGTACCACTGGGCGTTCTTCACGCGGGCGATGGTGGCGCGGTCGGAGGCAGCGACGACGCGGGCGGTCGCGAAGTCGAGGTTGGTCTGTGACAGCAGGTCAACCTGGCCTGCCAGCAAGGCGTTTGAGCGGGCCGACATGTCGGCGACCGAGTAGAAGGCGATCGCGTCGAGGACGGGCCGGCCTGCGAAGTGGTCCTTGTTCGCGGTGACGCGGCCGGGACCCGCCGGTGCGAACGACTCCAGCTTGAAGGGGCCGGTGCCGATGCCGGTGCGACCGATCGACTTCGCGCTGCCGTCGGGGATGACGTAGCAGTTGTAGTGCGTCAGCAGGCTCGGGAACTCGGCGTTCGGGCTCTTCAGCGGGACGACGAGGGTGTGGGCGTCGGGCGTGCCCAGCTTCGCGGGGTCGATGAGCGGGGCGAGGACGGCGGCCTGCGGGGACGCCGTCGCCTTGTCGAGGATGTGGCGCAGCGTGTAGGCGGCGTCGGCGGAGGTGAAGGCGCGGCCGTTGTGGAAGGCGACGCCCTTGCGGAGGCGGAAGGTCCAGGTGCGGGCCTTGGCGTCGGTCTCCCAGGACTCGGCGAGGTCGGGGGCCAGCTCACCGTTCGCGGCGACGCGGACGAGCCGGTTGTAGAGGGCGCCCAGGTACTCGTACGCGGACAGCGAGCCGGCCGGGTCGAGGGTCTCGGCGTCGGAGGCGGGCGGCCGGGCGATGCGCAGGGTGCCGCCGCGGTCGGGGGCGCCCTTCTCTGCGGCGACCGGCAGGACGGGGGCGGCCTCCGCCCCACTGCAGCCGGTCAGCAGCCAGGACCCGCCGAGCGCGGCGGCCGAGGCGACGCCCGCGGCGAGCACCGACCGGCGGCCCGGGTGGTGGATGTCGGACATGTACCGACCGTCCTTGTCGCTATTCGTTCAGCCGAACGATTGAGTGAAGTTGGTGAACGATAACGAGGGGATGGTTTCCCGCCAACCCTTTGGGCCCGGAAATTAACGTCCGAAACGCACTGGTTACGCGGAGGGGGCGTGCGAGGGGTTACGGAAACGGGCGGCGCGAGGGTGCGGGGACGGACCGTGCGATTGCTCCGAGGTCGGTCGCTCAGCCGGTGATCTCGCGGGCCCAGGGCAGCAGCACCCGCTCCATGACGACGACGGCGTAGAAGAGCAGCACGCTCATCGCGCTGAGCAACGCCATCGCGGCGAAAGCGAGGGGCGTGTCGGCGTTGCCGCCGGAGGCGACGATGACGTAGCCGAGGCCCTGGTCGCCGCCTGCGAACTCGCCGACGACCGCGCCGACGACGGCCAGGGTGACGCCGAGGCGCAGGCCGGTGAAGACCTGGGGCAGGGCCCAGGGGATGCGGAGTTTGCGGTAGGTCTGCCAGCGGGAGGCGGTGAGGGAGTGGGCCAGTTCCGTCAGTTCCAGGGGGACCGAGGTCAGCCCGGCCATGGTCGACACGACGACGGGGAACCAGGCGAGCAGGGCCACCATGAACACCTTCGGGGCGGTCCCGAAGCCGAGCCAGACCACGAGGAGCGGTGCCACCGCGATCTTGGGTACGGCGTTGACGGCGACCAGGAGCGGCATGACCGCGCGTTCCACGCCATGGGACGCGGTGAGCAGGACGGCGGTCGCGAGTCCGGCGCCCACGGCCACGCCGAAGCCGACGGCCGTCTCGGTGAACGTCTGCCAGGTCTGCCGGAGCAGATAGCCGGGCAGCCGGTCGAAGGCGCGGACGACGTCGGGCGGTGACGGCAGCAGGAACGGCCGGATACCGAAGGCGACGGTCGCCAGCCACCACCCGGCCAGGGCGCACCCGGCCGCCAGGACCGGTGGTCCCGCCGCCAGGACGCGTCTCACGCGGCGGGCCTGCGGCCGATGGTCGAGTAGGTGAAGTGGCCGCGCACCAGAAGTCGAGGATCGGCCACCAGCCGGTCCAGTTCGTCGAGTTGGGCCTCCGTCATGCCGGCCGCCAGGAAGTCCTCCCGCGCCTGTGCGATGTTCGCGCCGATCAGCAGCGCGCCCGGGCTACCGCCCGGCCAGGACCGGGCCTCGATCACGGTGTCCACGTCGGTCAGGCCCGCCTCCAGCATGGCGGCGGGCACCCGGCCCGCCCAGGTGGGGTCGTTGCCGTGCGCGGGCAGGACGCTCTCGACGAGCAACTCGTGGTAGCGGTCGACCAGTTGGGCCGCCTCCGGGGTCGGGGCCGCGAGCACCAGCTTGCGGAAGGTCGTCTCGAAGTCCTCCACCACCAGCGCGCCACCGGGTGCGAGCGCCGCCGCGAGCCGTCGGAGAATGGCCTCCCGTCCGGGCAGGTGCAGCAGCACCAGCCGGGCGTGGATCACGTCCCAGGGCCCGTCCGGCACCGGTTCGCTCTCCAGGTCGTGCACGAGCACGTCGTACGGCGGACTCGGCGGCAGGTGACGGGTGTTGACGTCGGTGGCGAGCACCCGCCCGGTCGGTCCCGTCGCGCGGGCGAGCCAGTCGGCGATGCTGCCGCCCCCGGCGCCGGTCTCCAGACAGCGCAGGCCGGTCAGGTCGCCGAGGGAGGTCAGTCGCGAGATCGTGAACTCGTCGAGGATCGCGGGGAGTTGGCCGTGGCGGTCGACAGCCTCGGGGTGGTCGTTGTCGAAGACGTACGGGAGCGGGGTCTCCAAGTCCGTCAACTCCCCTTCATGGCAGCGAAGTCGACGACATCCTGCGGGGTCATCCCGGGCTGGATGACCCCGGCGTTCTGGAGGCTGGTGATGGCCCGTTGCATCCGTGCCTCGGTGATCAGGCCGATCGACGACTCGCCCTCGGCCGTCACGGATGGTGTCATCAGCTTGATCTCCGCGGTCGCTGCCGTGGCGTCCGTCTCCGGGTGCTTGGCGTGCAGCAACTTCCCGGCCTCGTCGGGGTGTTGGATCGTGTACTTCAGCCCCTTGAGCAGCGCGGTGCGGAAGCGCTTGACCAGGTCCGGTTTCTTCGCGGCGATGGCCGCCGTGGTGACGGTGGCGTTGCCGTAGAGGTCGGGCAGGTAGGTGCTGTAGGGGAACACCACGACGTGCTTCGACCTGGCCTGCACGGTGGCCTTCTCGATCGTGGGCCGGCCGATCAGGAACGTGCTGAGCGCGTCGGCCTTTCCGCTCGCGAGGGCCGGGCCCAACTGGACGGGCTGGACGGCGATCCATCGGATCCCGGCGGAGTCGATGCCGGCGAGCTTGGCGTAGCCGGGGAAGAGCAACTGGTTCACGGAGTTCGCGGCGGCCGCGATCCGCTTGCCCTTGAGATCCTTCGGAGTCGTGATCCCCGAACCCTGCATCGCCATGATGGAGACGAGGGTCCGCTGGTGGATGGCGAGTACGGCACGGAAGTCGCGGTAGGCCGTGGAGTTCTTGGCACCCGCGGAAATCATCGCGCCCGTGAAGTCCAAACTTGCGAACTGCGCATTTCCGGAGGCAAGGACCTTGAGGTTCTCACCGGTGGCCTTTCCGAGTTCGATCTTCACGTCGATTCCGGCCTGCCGGAAATAGCCTTTCTGCTCGGCCACCCAGGCGAAGGCGTCCCGCCCCGCCGCACCGAAGGCGGTGACGTAGGTGATGTGATCCTTGGCCGAACTCGTGCCCTTGGACGAGGAGTTGGAGTCACAGGCAACGGCGGCCAGGAGCGTGACCGCCGCACAGAACACCGTCGCCGTACGGTATGAGCGGATCATGCGACCTCCCCTGAGGGGGGGAATGGGTGAGGGGGACGGCGGCACTTGACGGAGCTTTATCGCCGGGGTCGCGATCCGGAAAATCGTACGCGAGCATGTCACAATCCAGCAGAGCGATTTTCGGTACTCCGCGCACGGCGGCCGACGGGAGTCGACGCGTGATCGAATTACGGGGCGTGTCCAAGGAGTTCGCGCACCGGCGAGGCTCCGTCGAAGCGCTTCACGGCATCGATCTGGAGGCGGCCGACGGCGAGTTCGTGGCGATCGTCGGGCGGTCCGGTTGCGGGAAGTCGACCTTGCTGCGGCTGATCGCCGGGCTGGTGCCGCCGACGCGGGGCGAGGTGCTGATGGGCGGCCGGGCCGTCACCGGTCCGCGCCGCGACTGCGCCGTCCTCTTCCAGCGCCCGGCGCTGCTGCCGTGGCGGTCGGTGCTGGACAACGTGCTGCTGCCTGCGGAGATCTCGGGGAACCGGAAGAACGGCTCGCGCGAACTGGCGCTGGGGCTGATCGAGACGATGGGCCTCGACGGCTTCCAGCGACGCCTGCCGCACGAGTTGTCCGGCGGGATGCAGCAGCGGGTGGCGCTGTGCCGGTCGCTCATGCTGCGCCCCCGGGTGCTCTTGATGGACGAGCCGTTCTCCGCGCTCGACGCGCTCACCCGGGACGAGCTGTGCGCCGAGTTGCAGCGGACACATCGCGAGCATCCGTCCACCGTCGTCCTCGTCACGCACTCCGTGGACGAGGCGGTCCTGCTCGCCGATCGGGTGGTCGTCCTCACGCCCCGGCCCGGCCGGATCCGTACGGTCCTCGACATCACCCTGCCCCGGCCGCGCACCCGCTCCGAGGCCGGCCAGGCGGAGCAACTGGCGCGGCGGGCGGCCGAGTTGCACGCGCTGCTGCTGGACAGCGAGAGCTGATCCCACCGGGCCACGACTTCATCCACGCGGAGGCCAACGTCGGCTCCCGCAGCTCCTACCTCGACCTCACCACGGAGGCCGGACGGCAGCGGGGCCACCGGCTCCTCGCGGAGACCGACGTGGTGGTGAACAACCACCGCGGCGACAGACTCGAAGCCCTCGGCCTCGACCCCGCCGCCCGCGCCCGGCAGTACCCGGGCATCGTCTGCGTCTCGGTCACCTGCTACGGGGCCACCGGCCCCTGGGCCGGGCGCGGCGGCTCCGACATGAACGGCTCGGCGGCCTCCGGACTCATGACCGTCGAAGGCACCCCCGAAGCCCCCCGCCTCCCGGTCACCGGCATGATCAACGACTTCATCACCGGGTACATGGGAGCGGTCGGCGCCACGGCCGCCCTGCTCAAGCGCGCCACCGAGGGCGGCTCCTGACCCGTCACGGTCAACCTGACGAGAACCGCGATGTGATACCAGGACCTCGGCCTCGTCGGCCCGGCGGCGGCCGGCAGCGACGAGGAACACTCCCTGCGCGAACCGGGTGCCTACGACGCGCCCAGCCCCCTCGGCGACATCCACAGGCTGGCACCACCGGTCCGGTTCTCCCGGACACCGCCCGCCTGGCCCACCCCGGTCCTGGTGCCCCGGGGATCGAGCGGGCCCCGGTGGCTTCCCTGAGCCGGAGCCCGCTCCCCGCGATCACCCGTCACCCGTCACCCGTCACCCGTCACCCGTCACCTGTCCGGTCCGGCCGTCACTCCCCCGCGAAGGCCTTCTCCAGCGCGGCGAGGTCGAACTTGCTCATCGCCATGAAGGACTCCGTCGCGCGGGCGACCTTCGCGGGGTCCGGGTCGGTGATCATCTCGATGAGCCGGCTGGGGACGACCTGCCAGGACACGCCGAACTTGTCCTTGAGCCAGCCGCAGGGGCCCGGCTCGCCTCCGTCGGTGAGCTTGGTCCAGTAGTAGTCGATGTCCTCCTGGTTCTCGCACGGGATCTGGAAGGAGATCGCCTCGGTGAACTTGAACTCGGGGCCGCCGTTCAGCCCGACGAACTTCTGGCCGAAGGCCGTGAACTCCACGGTGAGCACCGTGCCGGCCGGCAGCGGGGCGCCCTCGCCGTAGTGGCTGATGCGGCCGATGCTGGAGTTCTTGAAGATCGACACGTAGTGGTGGGCGGCTTCCTCGGCCCGGCCGTCGAACCAGAGACACGTGGTGAATCCGTCGGTGGGTGCGTCGGTGGTCATGAGCTCCTCCATGGGCTCCGGGTGCATCGAACACGGTCATCTGTATCGACCGCCGCCCGCCACGAAACTCATCGGTCGGACGGCCGGATAGTCCGGGTGGCCGCACCCCCGCCCGCAACTAGGCTCGGATTCCATGACGTCCTCGCAGGCAGACAGCGTTCAGCCGTTCCGTATCGACATCCCGCAAGCCGACCTCGACGACCTCCACACCCGCCTGGACCGCACCCGCTGGCCCGACGACCTGCCCGGCACCGGCTGGGCGTACGGCGTACCGGCCGGCTACCTGCGGGAACTGGTCCGGTACTGGCGGCACACGTACGACTGGCGCGCGGCCGAGGCGGAGCTGAACGCGTGGCCGCAGTTCACGACCACCATCGACGGGTCGAACGTCCATTTCGCGCACATCCGCTCCCCCGAACCGCACGCCACCCCGCTGATCATCACGCACGGCTGGCCGGGCTCGATCGTCGAATTCGTGGACGTCGTGGGCCTGTTGACCGATCCGGCGGCTCACGGCGGCGACCCCGCCGACGCCTTCCACGTGGTGGTCCCCAGCATCCCGGGCTTCGGGCTGTCGGGGCCGCCGGCCGACACGGGCTGGGAGGCGGGCCGGATCGCCGACGCCTGGGCCGAGTTGATGCACCGGCTCGGCTACGAGCGGTTCGGCGCGCAGGGCGGCGACTGGGGTTCGGTGATCTCCCGCGAGCTGGGCCGCGCCCACCCCGACCGGGTCATCGGCGTCCACCTCAACCTGCTGCCGGGCGCGCAGGCACTCACCGAGCCCACCGCAGAGGAACTCGCCGAACTCGGCCCGGAGGAGCGGGCGGACGCGCTTGAGTCCTGGCGCCGCTGGACCGCCTGGTCGCGCGAGGGCACCGGATACGCCGTCCTCCACGCCACCCGCCCACAGACCCTGGCGTACGGCCTCACGGACTCGCCGGTCGGTCAACTCGCCTGGATCGTCGAGAAGTTCAGGGAGTGGACCGACTCGGAGGAGCTGCCCGAGGAGGCCGTGGACCGGGACCGGCTGCTCACGAACGTGATGCTGTACTGGCTGACGGGGACGGCCGGTTCGGCCGCCCGCATCTACTACGAGCGGGCCCACGCCACCGGCGCGAGGGCCGCAGCGCCCACCCTCCCCTCCACCGCCCCCACGGCGCTCGCCGTCTTCCCGGCCGAGATCCAGATCCCGCTCCGCCACAAGGCCGAGCGCACCGAGAACATCGTCCGCTGGACCAGGCTCGACCGGGGCGGCCACTTCGCCGCGATGGAGGAACCGGACCTGCTGGCAGCGGACGTACGGGCGTTCTTCCGGCAGCTGCGCGAAAAGGACGCCGGCTGATCCGTCTGCTCACGGCGAATCTGCTGAAAGCCTAGAAACCCCCAGGCCGGGGCGTTGTCGGCCGACAGTGGAGACAGGTCACGACACTCTCGACACCCTCGACAAGGAGTGCCCATGTCTCCACTCACGGCCGGTTTCGCACCGGCCCTCATGCCACGCGCCGAGGAGCTCGACACCCCGTCCACCCACTTCGACGACCACCTCGCCGCCCAACTGCTCGGCCAGCGCATCGTGTTCCTCGGTACGCAGGTCGACGAGGTCTCCGCGAACCGGATCTGCGCCCAGTTGCTGCTCCTGTCCGCGGAGGACCCGCGCACGGACATCAGCCTGTACATCAACAGTCCCGGCGGCTCGGTGACGGCGGGCCTCGCGATCTACGACACGATGCAGCTGATCCCGAACGACGTCGCCACGCTGACGATGGGCTTCGCGGCGAGCATGGGCCAGTTCCTGCTCAGCGTCGGCACCCACGGCAAGCGCTACGCCCTCCCCCACGCCCGGGTCATGATGCACCAGCCGTCGGCGGGCATCGGCGGCACCACCGCCGACATCGAGATCCAGGCGGAGAACCTGGACTTCACGAAGAAGACCATCGAACGACTGACCGCCCAGCACACGGGCCAGAGCGAGGAGACCATCTCCCGCGACGGCGACCGCGACCGCTGGTTCACGGCCGAACAGGCCAAGGAGTACGGCATGGTGGACCGGGTCGTCGCATCGCTGGACGATGTGCGCCCGGCCGCCTCCAAGCGACGGATGGGGCTCTGACATGGGGACGTACACGATTCCGAACGTCGTCGAACGGACCCCGAACGGCGAGCGTTCGTACGACGTGTTCAGCCGGCTGCTGTCCGAGCGGATCATCTTCCTCGGCACCGACATCGACGACGGCGTCGCCAACGTCGTCATCGCGCAACTCCTCCATCTGGAGTCGTCGTCCCCGGAGAGCGAGATCGCGATCTACATCAACTCGCCCGGCGGATCGTTCACTTCACTGATGGCGATCTACGACACGATGACGTACGTACAGGCCCCGATCTCGACGTTCTGCGTCGGTCAGGCCGCGTCGACGGCGGCCGTGCTGCTGGCCGGCGGAGACCCCGGACGGCGGTTCGTCCTGGAGCACGCGCGCGTGCTGCTCGGCCAGCCGGCGAGCGGCGGGCAGCGTGGCATGGTCTCCGATCTCGCCCTCCAGGCGAAGGAGATGGTGCGGATCCGCTCCCAGGTGGAGGAGGTGCTGTCGCGGCACACCCACCACGACATTCCCACGCTGCGCGCCGACATGGACCGCGACAAGGTGTTCACCGCGCCGGAGGCCGTGGCGTACGGCCTGGCCGACGAGGTGGTCAGCCGACGCCTCGGCCCGCTCTGAGCGGCGCCGTCAGGCGGCGACCAGACTGAGCTGCCCGTTGTACGGCGAAGTGACCCTGCCCTGACGCCTGTTGCGGTGCCGGCCGAGTTCGTCCCCGGCCAGCGACAGCAGGTCGCCGAGGTCGAGACCGAGGGCGTGGGCGGCGGCCGCGATGACCTCCGAGGAGGCCTCCTTGCGGCCCCGCTCCACCTCCGAGAGATACGGCATGGAGATCCGGGCGGCGTCGGCCACATCCTTCAACGTGCGTTCCTGGGCGAGGCGTTCGCGGCGTAGGACGTCACCGACCAGGTCGCGCCACAGAGGCTCCTTGGGCGCGGGAACCTGTGGCTCCGGCAGGTGAGGGGCCGGCTCGTGCGGGCGCAGCGGAATCACGCGGGCTTGGTTCGGCGCTTGGTTGCTCACCCCCTCAGACTAAAAGCCGTGGACGTGAGGGCAAGGGATCAGCATTCTGCCCTGGGGGGAATCGCCGATACGAAAGGGTGCCGGAACGGTGCTGCGCGACACATTCGACGGAGCTGCGGAGCGCTACGACCGGGCCCGCCCCCGGTATCCGCGCCCTCTGGTCGACGAACTGGCCCGTACGGCGGACCTCGGCCCGAACAGCCGGGTCCTGGAGATCGCCCCCGGCACCGGTCAACTCACCGTCCCGCTCGCCGAGTTCGGCTGCCGGCTGACCGCCGTGGAACTGGGGCCGTCGCTCGCGGCGGTGGCCCGGCGCAATCTGAGCGCGTTCCCGCGGGTCGACGTACAGGTCGCGGACTTCGAGCTGTGGGAGGTGCCGGACGAGCCGTTCGACCTGGTGGTGATCGCGACGGCGTACCACTGGTTCGATCCTGGAAGGTTCCTCGCGAAGGTGGCGTCCGCGCTCCACCCCGGCGGGCACCTCGCGGTCGTCACCACCCACCATGTGGCGGGCGGCACCCAGGACTTCTTCGACCGGATGCAGGAGTGCTACGAACGCTGGGACCCGGCCACCCCGCCCGGCTTCCGGAGCCCCACCGAGGACGAAACGGCAACGGAAACCGGGGAGTTCGAGCACTCCGAGCACTTCGAGGACGTCACGGTGTGGCGCGGGGCGCAGGAGATCACGTACACGACCGACGAGTACCTCGACGTCGTGCTCACGTACTCGAACCATCTCGCGATGGACGAGCCCTCGCGCCAGGGCCTGCTGACCTGTCTCCGGGAGCTGCTGGAGACGCGGTACGGCGGCCGGGTCACCAAGCGGTACCTGCACGAGCTGATCACGGCCACCCGGAGCGGGGTGTAAGGGCCTAGCGGTCCTCGCCGTTCAGGTACACCACGGCGCGCACCCGCTTGCCGACCGGTACCCGTTCGACGCTCACCTGCGCGGCCAGGGCGTGGACTATCTCCAGGCCGTGCCGTCCGATGCGCTCGGGGTCCCGGGCGAACAGCCGGGGCAGGGCGACGCTGCTGTCGCAGACGGACACCGTCACCGAGGTGTCCGTGCCCTCCAGCTCCAGGATGTACGGCCCGTTGCTGTGGCGATCCGCGTTGGTGACCAACTCACTCACCACCAGCAGCAGTTCACCGTCGGACTGGTCGTCGATCGTGGCGCACCACTCGGTTCTGAGCTGTTCCAGGAACTGGTGGGTGAAGTGCCGGGCCGCTGAGATGCAGCCCGGTTCGCCGGTGTAGTGCGCCGCCCGCCTCAGCGGTTCCACGGGCACGTCGAAACGAGTCGGTATCACTACCCCGTCCCGGTGGTCGATCATGCGTGTCTCTCTCGGAAGGCGGCACTGCCGGTGGCTGTCGTACCAGTGCTCGTACCCAGCCCCACGCCCGGCAGTCCCCCCGATCAGAGTGACGGTGAAATCGACCCCGGCGAAACCGGCGCGCTGAAGCTGGACGACGAGGTCGTGGTCGTGTCGGAAGCCGGCGATTCGGGTGGGGAGGACGAGGCCGAGGAGGCGGAAGAGGCGTCCGACGACGCTGTCGACGGCGGCTCGGAGGACGGGGACTCCGAACTCGGCGACGAGGAGGACGGCGAGGACGGTGCGCTCGACGTCGGCGGGCACGGACTGGTGGACGTGCCGGGCGTTCCCGGCGTACCGGGGGCCGTGGAGGCGCACGCCGACGGGGAGTCGGAGGACGGCGAGGTCGGCGGGGACACGGTGACCGAGGGGCTGGCCGGGTTCACCGGCGCCGGGGTCTTGTGGTCGTGCTTGCCCGTGTCGCCGTGGTGGCGGCCGAACCAGTGGTGGTTGTCGGGGTCGTAGATCACGAAGATGTTGATGATCTGGGGTGCGGGGGTGACCACGACGACGTTCTGCGGGCGGTACGAGGACCAGGTGTCGCCGGTGCGCTTGGGGGTGGTCTGCTGGGCGACGGGCGGCGACAGCGGGTTGCCGCAGGCGCAGCGGACGCGGGGCACGCCGTGGTTGTCGACGAGGACCGCGGTGCCTGCCTGGAGGACGGCCTGGTAGCTGGTGGCGGCGCCGTCGCGGTAGCCGTGGTTGGTGACGCGGGTGTCCATGCGCAGTTGTACGGGGGTGAGCGAGCGCAGGTAGGCGGGGACTCCGGCGGGCTGGACGCCGGCGACGGACGCGAACGCGGTGTTCTTCGCCGGGGCTGCCCGGAGGGCCTTGATCTGCTTCTCGACGTCACAGCTGGAGACGTTCTGGGTGCCGCCGTAGAGACCGGGGGCGCCGCCGTCGACGCCGCGCACCGCGTTCACCGGTTCCGAGGCGGTGGGGGACGCGGAGACGGGCGGGGCGGAGCTCTCGGTGGCGCTGGACTCGGTGAACGGGTCGGGCCCGGTCTTGGCCGCGGCCTGGAGGAAGACCTCGCCCTTGCTCGCGGTGTTGCTCGAACCGCCGTCGGACCGGGTGAAGACGAGACCCAGAACCACGGCGGCCACCACGACGGCCGTGAGGATCGCGACCCGCGGCACCGACTTCCACCAGGGCCTGTGCGGCTCCGGCGCCCCGGCACCACCGCTGCCCGAGGGCTGCGAGGGCGGGCCCGAAGGCGGCTGGGAGGGTCCCGACAGCGG
Organism: Streptomyces sp. NBC_00986; assembly: GCF_045162565.1. Classification (NCBI taxonomy): domain Bacteria; kingdom Bacillati; phylum Actinomycetota; class Actinomycetes; order Kitasatosporales; family Streptomycetaceae; genus Streptomyces; species Streptomyces sp. NBC_00986. The sequence goes on along the minus strand of NZ_CP108733.1, from coordinate 10,710,175 downwards.
GCCGGAGGGCGGTCCGGTGGGGCGGCCTGAAGACGGAGGTTCGACGCTCACGAGCTCTTCTTCCCGACGCGGGTGACAGCGGCACTCGTACCGATTTACGCCGCTTTATCCACAACGAACCCATTGTGTGCTCCGGTCATGGTCCGCCCGCAAGCCGACGCGGACGGCCCTCCCGGCGGGCGCGCTCCCCGGCCGCTGCTTAGCGTGACCATGTGACCCCCCGAACCCCCTCTGACCAGGCAGTAGCCCGCCACGGCTGGCTCCAGGCGCTCGGCACGGTGCTGGCAGGAGCACTCAGCATGGGCCTGGTGTCCGCGCTGGGCCTGTGGGCGGCGGGCGCGGCGGACCTCCCGGACGGCGCGTTCCCCCGGGTCGTCACGGCCACGGTGGTGACGGCGGTGGGCGGCACGCTCAAACTCACCGGCAACGCGGGCTCCCTGGCCGACACCAAGGCAGGCCTGACGGTCATCCCCCTCTCGGTGACACTGACCGGCGCCCTGACGACCGCAGCGGGTTTCCTACGGCCCCTGCGGCACCGCGCGGTCGCCTCGGCGGCGGAACTGGCCGGCTGGGCCGCCCGCATCGCCGTCCTGTGGCTGCTCGCCCTGATCGGACTGGCCCTGGGCGCGCGCCAGAAGTTCTCGATCTCCCTGGGCACCGGAACCCTGGGCGACATCGGCGACCTGCTCGGCACGTCTCCCGAGGTCGGCTTCGAGGCGGACATAGCACAGACAGTGCTGTTCGGCCTGCTGTGGCTGGCAGGAGTCCTGGTCCTGGCCCTCCTGGTGTCACCGGGCGCCCCCCTCCCCGCCCGCCTCCTCCGCTTCCACGCGTCGGTACGCCCGGCGGCATTCGCGGTGGTGGCCCTGCTCCTCACCTACGTGACACTCGGCGTCGTCCTGGCGCTCGTCGTAGCGGCGACACGCGGCGAAGCCGCCCAGACCTTCGCGCTCATCCTCCTGGGCATGCCGAACCTGGTCTGGCTGGCCCTCACCATCGGCCTGGGCGTCACCTGGAACGGCCGTGTCGACGGCCCCTTCGGTCTCCCCGTCCCCCGCCTCCTGAACGAGGTCCTGCGCACCCCGGACGTCTCCACCCTGAACCTGCGCTCGCTCGCCGCCCACGACAGCGGCGTGTGGTGGCTCCTGGCCGTGAACGCGGCCCTGCTCCTCGCCACCGCGTTCCTGATGGCCGCCCGCTCCCCGGCCCACGTACGCGCCTGGCAACACGCCCTCCACCTGGCCATCGCCTTCGCCCTCGCGGTCCTCATGATCTGCCTGATCGGACGGATCTCGGCCCACTACGGCCTCTCCCTCCTAGGCATCGGCGACGTGGGCGGCGGCCTGTCGGGGGACCTGTTCCTGAAGCCCGAGTTGTGGTCGGCGGTGGGGTTGGCCGCGCTGTGGGGGTTGGTGGCGGGGTTCCTGGGCGCGTTGTTGGCGAAGCCGGTCCACCGACGGGGCGAGGTCGAAATCCCCGCGCAGCCGCAACGCCAGGCATGAGAGTGTGCGCCCACCCAAAGGAAGGGCAGACATGGCATTGCCACTCGAAGACCGCCTGGCCATAACGGAGTTGATCGCACTTCACGGCCACCTCGTCGACGAGGGCGAACTCGACCGCCTGAACGAGGTGTTCACCCCGGACGTCGAGTACGACCTCACCGACTTCGGCCAGGGCACACTCACCGGCCTCACCCAACTCACGGACGCGTCCCTCACGTTGGGCGCCGCGAACCCCGTCGCGCACCACGTGACGAACGTGGTGATCGAGGAACTGCCCGACGACCGAATCCAGGCGCGATCGAAGGGCCTGGGCATCAGAACGGACGGCTCGTGCGGATCGGTGACGTATGTGGACACGGTGGTGCGGGTGGGGGTGGGTTGGCGGATCGCGCGACGAAGGATCACGGCGCGGCGGGTACCCCTGAACGGCCTGACGCCGGGGACCACAGCGCCCCTCTAGGGGCGCGGGGAACTGCGCGACCAGCCACAAGGCACCCGCAGACGAAACACCTCAGTCACGCCGCCTGAACACCGGCTCCGCCCACCGAGGCGGCGCAGGAGGCCCCTCATCCCGCCCCCGAGCCACCGCCACCCGCCGGTCCACCTCAGTCGCCGCATGCCCGGCCTCACCCCCGCGCAACTCCGTGACAAACGCAAGACAAGACTCGTACCGATCATCAGGACTCTTCGCCAACGCCCTCGCGAAAACCCCGTCAACATGCCCCGGAAGATCACCCCGGGCCTCGCTGACCGCCGGAGGCATGTCGTACTGGTGCGCCCACAACAGCGCCATGTCGTCGTCACGACGGAACGGCGGCCGCCCCGCCAGGGTCTCGTAGACGACGCACGCCAGCCCGTACACATCGCACCGCCCGTCCACCGGCCGCCCCGAGATCTGCTCGGGAGCCACATAGTCGAGCGTGCCGACGAACTGCCCCACGGTCGTGAACCCGGTCAGGGACAGCGACTTCTTCGTCAGACCGAAGTCGGTGAGGTACACGTGCTCGGGATGATCGCTGTCGGTTCCGCGGGCCACCAGGATGTTCCCGGGCTTCACATCCCGGTGGACCAGCCCGTGTTCGTGGGCCGCGTCCAGCGCGGACGCGACCTGCGTGGCGATGCGTACGGCCGTCGGGAGCGTCAACGGGCCCTCCCGGTCCAGGAGATGACGCAGGTCGCTGCCGGCGACGTAGCGCATCGCGATGTACAGGACGCCGTCCGTCTCGCCCGCCTCGAAGACGGGGACGATGTGCGGGTGGTCGATCGCGGCGGCAACCCGGGACTCGTGGGTGAAGCGTTTGCGGAAGGTGTCGTTGCGGGCGAGTTCCGGGGCGAGGAGCTTGAGGGCGACCGTGCGGTCGAGGCGGAGGTCGTGGGCGCGGTAGACGACCGCCATGCCGCCGCGGCCGATCTCGTCCTCGATGCGGTACCCGGCGATCTGCTGCCCGATCAGTTCGGAGGGGCGGCCGGAGAAGAGGCTCGCGTCACGGACCATCGGGGCTCACGACCTGGGTGGGGGCGTGGCCGGGGTCGGCCGGTTCGGCGCGGGGTCCGTCGTCGGAGGCGTAGGTGCTGAGGCGGGTGCCGTCGCCGTACACCCAGCGCTCGTGGTCGGAGTCGTAGAGCCAGACGGATTCGCCGTCGACGACCACGCCGATCCGCAGGCCCTTGGTGCGGGCCTGGAAGGTGGCGCCGTCCAGGCCGCCGCCCACGAGGTCCTCCACCGCGCTGCGGTAGCGGGCGAGTGCCTGTTCGGCGCGGGCGAGCAGCGGGCGTGGGTCGGCGGTGCGGGTCAGTGGGCCGCCCGCCGCCGGCGGGTCCTGGGAGACGGAGATCAGATGGCGGCCGTCGACCCAGGCGGACCAGCCGTTGGAGCACAGGGCGTGGGCCCAGTCGCCGCGCCGTTCCAGCAGCTGCACCGGGAGCAGCGCGTCCAGCGGCACGGTGGGGCGGGCGGGGTCCGGGGCCTCCCAGGCGGGCATCCCGTGCTCGGGGACGACGTGCGTGGGCCGGAAGCCGGGGGGCGGGATCGTCATCGTGGCGGCCCCTATTTCCGCATCACTGCGGGTTCGTGCCGCCGCAGCAGCCGGGAGACCAGGAATCCGAAGAGCAGCGACAGCACGACCAGCATGCCCATGTTGAGGAGCCACACCCCGGCCGAGTGCCGGAACATCGGGTCGCCGGTCAGTTCGCCCGGCACGATCCGGGCCAGCCCGATGGTGCCGGCCATCCCGCCGAGCGCCCACCGGGAGGGCACCAGCCAGGACAGCTGTTCCAGGCCGGGTACGCCGTGCAGCTTCAACAGGGCGCCGCAGAACACCACTTGGACGATGGCGAGCAGCACCAGCAGCGGCATCGTCACCTCCTCCTTGCGCACCATCGCGGAGACCAGCAGCCCGAGCATCATCGCGGTGAAGGCCAACAGGGCGACGGCCACGGTGATTTCGATCAAGGGTGGCATCAACACCCCTTTGCCACCTGGCGCGTTGAGGTCGACGCCGAAGAGCCCGACCAGGGTGAGTACCACGGCCTGTGCCACGGTGATCGCGCCCAGGACGACGACCTTGGAGAGCAGGTAAGCCGATCTGGAGAGGCCGACGGCTCTCTCGCGCCGGTAGATCGCGCGTTCCTTGACGAGTTCGCGCACGGCGTTGGCCGCGCCGGTGAGCACGCCGCCGACACAGAGGATGAGCAGCGCGTTCATCGCCGTCTCCCGGGTCAGCTCGCTCCCGGCAAGCGCGCGGGCCATCGCGCCCATGACGAACGGCAGCGCGATCATGATGACGAGGAACGTGCGGTCGGCGGCGAGGGCCGCCGTGTACCGGCGGACCAGGGTGCCGAGTTGAGCGCTACGGCTGCGCGGCCGGGGCGGCGGCGGGGCCGCGGCGACCGCACCCGAGCCCAACTGGTGGGGTTGCGCGGTCGAGTTGACGATGTACTGGCGCTGGAAGGGCGAGTCCCTGAACTCCCCCGCCCAGTCCCGCTCCTGGTCCCGTTCGAACGCCTCGAAGGCCTCCGGCCAGTGCTCGAAGCCGAAGTAGGCGAGGGCGTCGTCGGGCGGCCCGTAGTAGGCGACCTTGCCGCCGGGCGCGAGCACCAGCAGCCGGTCGCACACGTCGAGGCTGAGGACGCTGTGGGTGACGACGATGACGGTACGACCGTCGTCGGCGAGGCCGCGCAGCATGTGCATCACCGAGCGGTCCATGCCGGGGTCGAGTCCGGAGGTCGGCTCGTCGAGGAAGAGCAGCGAGGGTTTGGTCAGCAGTTCCAGGGCCACGCTGACCCGCTTGCGCTGGCCGCCGGAGAGGCTGTGCACGGGCTGCGTTGCCCGCTGTTCGAGGCCGAGTTCCCGTACGACCTCCTCGACCCTGGCCTGGCGTTCGGCCTTGGCGGTGTCCTGGGGGAAACGGAGTTCGGCCGCGTAGGACAGGGCGCTGTGCACGGTGAGTTGGGCGTGCAGGATGTCGTCCTGTGGGACCAGGCCGATGCGCTGGCGGAGTTCGGCGTAGTCGCGGTAGAGGTCGCGGCCGTCGTAGAGGACGGTGCCGCGGTCGGCGGGGCGCTGGCCGGTGAGCGCGTTCAGGAGGGTGGATTTTCCGGCGCCGCTGGGTCCGACGACGGCGAGCAGACATTTCTCGCCGACCGGGAACGACACCTGGTCGAGAAGAATCTTGCGGCCTCGGTCGACAGCGACCGTGAGGTCCTGTACGTCGAGGGAGACCTCGCCGGTGTCGACGTACTCCTGCAGCTGGTCGCCGACGAGACAGAACGCGGAGTGTCCGATGCCGACGATGTCACCCGGTCCGACCGGGGCGCGGGCGACGGGCTGGCCGTTGAGGTAGGTGCCGTTGTGGCTGCCGAGGTCGACGATCTCGTACGTCCCGTCCGGCATGGCCCGTAGCTCGGCGTGACGGCGGGAGACGATCAGGTCGTCGACGACGAGGTCGTTGTCGCCGGCCCGGCCGATGCGGACCGTACGGCTGGGCAGCGGTCGTACGGTGGTCGGCTGCCGGAAAGTGCCGGTGAAGGCGGGCATGGACACCGCCGAGGGGCGTTCCGGGGCCGGGGCGGGGCGGTCGGCCAGGGTGACGCACGGGCCGTCGGCCGGGTTGCCGAAGCGGATCACGCTGCCGGGGCCGACGCCCCACTCCTGGACGCGGCGGCCGTCGGCGTAGGTGCCGTTCGTGCTGTGCTCGTCCTCCAGCGTCCAGTGGTCGGCGTCGGGCCGCAGGATCGCGTGGTGCCAGGAGACGCGGGCGTCGTCGATGACGATGTCGCTGAGGGGATCGCGGCCGACGTGGTAGTCGCGGCCCGGGGTCATGACCGTGGAGCCCGATTCCGTCTCCAGGAGGAGTTCGGGCGCGGTCGGCACGTTCGGCCGCTCTGACATGCCCCGAATTCTACCGATTCGTTCACCCGTGCGCCCGGTCAGCGGTCAGGGGGGCGATGGCCGACACGTGTCAGGCGACGGGGACGACCAGTGCCGGAACGGTCCGCTGCATCCGGAGGGCGTCGACCGACTCGGCAAGAAGTTCGTACTCGGTGGTCTCGTCGCTGATGGCGATCTGAACCAGCCGTCCGGCCGCCAACTCGTAGGCCACCTGCTCCTGTTGACCCACGTCACGCGACCAGGTGCGTAACGCGCGGGGCACGTCGGGGGCCGTGTCCGAAACCGGTACCAGGGCACCCCGGGGGAAGCGCGGGTTCTCCGGTTGCGGGTCCAGCCGGTCGGCCATCCACACCGCGCGGTCCCGTAACCACCACAAGGCGAGCGCCAGGGTCGGCGCACGGTAGGTTCCCAGAGGCACCCCGACGCGCTGTCCGTCGCAGGTACCGTACGCGGTGACATGGCACAGGAATTCGTCGTGCACGATCACTCCCCCGTCGCGTGTCGATTGCCGGTCGGGCCTCGCTTTCCATGCGGCTCTGATGGCGGCTCGGGTGGCTCAGTTGGTGCGCACGATGGCGGATTTGCCTCGTGAAGCTATGCCCTAGCATTCAGGAAGTTATGCCCTAGCAGACGAGTATGTTCACTCCTGAAACACTGTCACCACGACTTTTTAGCCACTCTCTTGGCATATTCACAGCCTTAGTTGGCCGAAAAGCTTCGGAGCCCGTTCCGTGGTGTTCTCCCGCCGTCATTACCCGAGGGGTAATCGACGCCTTCCGCGCGCCCCGGCAGGGTGGAGTCACCGGGCCGGCAGGCAGCTGATCCGGTCCCTGACCAGTACGAACGACCTCGCTGGAGGCTGATTCACCATGTCCGTGAACACCGACCGATACGAGAGTGCCGTCGCCCGCTACTTCGAGGCCTGGAACGCGGGCGAACCGGAGGCGCTGGCGAAGGCGGTCGCCGCCGCCTGGTCCGTCGAGGGTACGTACACCGACCCGCTGGCGGCAGTCACCGGCCACACGGAGATCGCGGGGCTGATCGCCGGGGCACACAAGCAGTTCCCCGGGTTCGCCTTCCGTCCGCTGGGCGCAGTCGACGGACATCACAACACCGTGCGCTTCTCCTGGGAGTTGGTGAGCGAGGCCGACGGCTCGGCGCCCGTCGCCGGGTTCGACGTGATCACGCTGGACGGGGACGGCCGTATCCGCTCCGTGCTCGGTTTCCTCGACCGGGTGCCCGCAGGGGCCTGAGAGCCGGCGTTCGCGATGAGTTTTCCCGCTCGGGGTGGTCTCTTGTACGACAGGCCATCCCGAGCGGAGGACATCATGAGTACCGGCACCCCGTTGAACGAGGAATTCACCGCCGAATTGATCAAAAGCCCGCAGGACGGCGGCTGGACCTATCTTGTCTGGCCCGAGTCCGTCGCGTTCTTCGGCACCCGCGGTCTGGTCAAGGTCCGCGGCACGGTCGACGGACACCCTTTCCGCAGTTCGTTCATGGCTCTCGGGGACGGCACCCACAAACTCCCCGTGAAAGCCGATCTTCGAAAAGCCATCGGCAAAGGCGAGGGCGACCAGGTCACCGTGTGCCTCGAAGAACGGCTCAGCTCCTAGCCAGGGCTTCCTCGCGGTATCGTCGCGGCGCCACCCCGACCGCCCGTTTGAAGGCGTTGCTGAAGGCACTCTCGGAGGTGTAGCCGACGGAACGGGCGAGCGCGCCGACCGGGGCTGCGTCCTGGCGCAGGGCCCGGGCCGCGAGGTTCATGCGCCAGTTCAGCAGGTAGGTCAGGGGCGGCACACCGGCCGCCTCCTTGAACCGTACGGCGAACGTCGTGCGGGACATCGCGGCCGCCCGGGCCAGCTCCTCCAACTGCCAGGGGTGGGCCGGGTCGCCGTGCATCAGGCGCAGCGCGGGGGCGAGGCGTTCGTCGGCGAGGGCGCGCAGCCAGCCGGGCGGCAGCCCGTCCGAGTCGGTCAGACAGACCCGCAGCACCTGCACGAACATCAGCTGCGCGAGCTGCGCCGAGACGAACTCGACCCCGGCCCGGCGCGTGCGCATCTCGGCCGCCAACTGCCCGATGAGCCACCGCAGTACACCCGCCTCGGGCGAGTCGGCCCGCACGTGGACGAGCTCCGGCAGCGCCCGTCGCAGCAGATCGCCGCGGTCGCGGCTCAGGTCGATGTGCCCGGACACGCAGGCGACGTCCACCGCGTCGCCCTGCCCGAGCCGGCCCATCCGGGTCGCCGGGTCCATGACGACGTCCGCGGAGTCGGTCGGCGCGACGCCGGGCCGGCTGCACAGGGTGTACGGCTTGCCGCCGTCGGAGATCACGACGTCCCCCTCGACGAGGCGCAGGGGTTCGCCGCCGTCGCGGACCAGCAGACAACCGCCCTGCACCACCGCGTTGACCTTCAGCCGGTCGCGTCCACGCAGTTCGATGGCCCAGTCGCCGCCGGCCGTGAAGCCACCGGAGAACACGCTGCGGGCATCGGCGACGGCGAGGGCGTCGGACAGGGGATCCACGGTCATGTTCGAACTATCACGCAAGTTATACGGATTCTCAAGTATTCATCGTACGGATCGGTCGACCTACGGTGGTCTCAACAGCTCAAGCTGATGAGGGAGAGAGCAGACATGACCACCGCACAGCAGCCCCTGAATTCCGGCTTCGGCGCCGCGTCCACCGCCGAGGAGGTGATCAAGGGCGTCGACCTGACCGGCAAGGTCGCGATCATCACCGGCGGCTACTCCGGCATCGGCCTGGAGACGGCCCGCGTGCTGCACGGCGCCGGGGCGCAGCTCGTCGTACCGGCGAGGGACGTGGAGCGGGCCAGGACGGCGCTCGCGGTCCTCCCCGGGACCGAGGTCGAGTACATGGACCTGCTGGACCCGGCGTCCATCGACGCCTTCGCGGAGAAGTTCCTGGCCTCCGGGCGTCCGCTGCACCTCCTGGTGAACAACGCCGGGATCATGGCGACCCCGCTGGCGCGGGACGCTCGCGGCTACGAGTCGCAGTTCGCCGCCAACCACCTCGGGCACTTCCAGCTGACCACCAAGGTGTGGCCCGCGCTGGTCGCGGCGGACGGCGCGCGGGTCGTCGTGCTGTCGTCGCGGGGAATCCGCTTCGCCGGCGTCGACTTCGACGACCTGCAGTTCGAGCACCGGAAGTACGAGCCGTTCCTCGCCTACGGCCAGTCGAAGACGGCCAACGCGCTGTTCGCCGTGGAGGTCGACCGGCGCGGACAGGCGCAGGGCATCCGCGCGTTCGCCGTGCACCCGGGCCTGATCGTCGACACCGGGCTGGTCAAGCACCTCGACCCGGCGGCGCTCCAGGCCGCGGGGGCGCTCGACAGCGAGGGCAAGCCCATCCGTGACCCCGAGCGCCAGATGAAGACCGTGCAGCAGGGCGCGGCCACCAGCGTCTGGTGCGCGACCAGCCCGCAGCTCGACGGTCTCGGCGGGGTCTACTGCGAGAACGTCGACATCAGCCCGCTGCTCGCCCCTGAGGACGAAGCCGCCTGGGCCGGCGGGGACACCACCCCCGGGGTGCTGTCCCGCGCCGTGGACCCGGAGGCGGCGGCCCGGCTCTGGGAGGTCAGCGAGCGGCTCACGGCCTGACGGCCGTAAGAACGGTCTGTCGTCTACGGCCTGACGATCGCGTCGATGCGGGCCAGCTCGTCGGCGTCGAAGTCCAGGTTGCGGGTCGCCGCGACGCTGTCCTCGAGCTGCTGCGGGCTGCTCGCACCGACCAGCGCGGAGGTCACCCGGCCACCGCGCAGCACCCAGGCGAGGGCGAGCTGGGCGAGGGTCTGACCGCGCCCCTTGGCGATGTCGTCGAGGGCGCGGAGCTGACCGACCAGGTCCTCGGTGACCGCGTCCGAGTTCAGGAACGGGCTGTCGCTCGCCGCCCGGGAACCCTCCGGGATGCCGTCGAGGTAGCGGGAGCTGAGCAGCCCCTGCTCCAACGGCGAGAAGACGATCGACCCGACCTGGAGCTCGTCGAGGGCGTCGAGCAGGCCCTCGTCCTCGGGGCGGCGGTCCAGCATCGAGTAGCGCGGCTGGTGGATGAGGAGCGGGGTGCCCAGCTCGCCCAGGATGCGGGCGGCCTCCCGGGTCTGCTCCGCCGAGTAGTTGGAGATGCCGACGTAGAGCGCCTTGCCCTGCTGGACCGCGGAGTGCAGGGCGCCCATCGTCTCCTCGAGGGGAGTCTCCGGGTCGGGGCGGTGCGAGTAGAAGATGTCGACGTAGTCCAGGCCCATGCGGCTGAGGCTCTGGTCCAGCGAGGACAGCACGTACTTGCGCGAACCCCACTCGCCGTACGGGCCGGGCCACATCAGATAGCCGGCCTTGGTGGAGATCACCAGCTCGTCGCGGTACGACCCGAAGTCCGCCTTCAGCGCCTCGCCGAGGGCGGACTCAGCGGCGCCGGGCGGCGGGCCGTAGTTGTTGGCCAGGTCGAAGTGGGTGACGCCGAGGTCGAAGGCGCGGCGCAGGATGGCGCGCTGGGTGTCGACCGGGCGGTCGGGCCCGAAGTTGTGCCACAGGCCGAGCGAGATCGCGGGCAGCTTCAGACCGCTGCGTCCGGTGCGCCGGTAGGGCAGGTCCGCGTAGCGGTCGGGGTGTGCGGTGTACAACGCGACTCCAGAGGGGTTGGCACACGGGATACCGGTTCCAGGGAACCACCACCCACTCTGTCGTGACCTGCGGGCAGTGGTCCAACAGAAGAATCCGATGGAATTCAGCGGCTACGCTTCTCAATCATGGAACTGCGTCATCTCCAGCATTTCATCGCCGTCGCCGAGGACCACCACTTCACCCGCGCGGCCGAGCGGCTGATGGTGTCCCAGTCGGGCCTGTCGGCCTCGATCCGCGCCCTGGAACGGGAGTTGCAGACCCCGCTGTTCGTCCGCACCACCCGCCGGGTCACGCTCACGGAGGCCGGCCGGGCCCTCCTCGGCGAGGCGGAACGCATTCTGGCGCAGGTCCGCTCGGCGCACGAGGCGGTGGCCGCGGTGCAGGGCGTCCTGCGCGGCACGCTGTCACTGGGCACCGAGCAGTGCATCGCCGGGGTGCATGTGGCGGGCCTGCTCGCCGCGTTCCGGCGCCTGCATCCCGACGTGGAGATCCGGCTGCGGCAGGCGGGCTCCGGCGCGCTGGCGGAGGAGGTCGCGGCCGGACGCCTCGACCTGGCGTTCGCCTACCGGACCCAGGCGGACACCGACCAGCTCCGCTCCGTATCGCTGACCAGCGAGCCGATGACCGTGCTGTGCCATCCCAGCCACCGGCTCGCGGAGACCGGCGCGGCGGTGACTCCGGACGACCTCGGCGGCGAGGTCTTCGTCGACTTCCACCCGGACTGGGCCTCGCGCCGCACCACGGACGCCGTCTTCGCCGCGGCGGGCGTACGGCGGACGGTCGCGCTGGAGGTCAACGACGTGCACAGCCTCCTCGACCTGATCGACGAGAACCTCGGCATCGCGGTGGTCCCCCAGCACTTCCGTCACAAGCGCGAGCCCCTCACCGCGCTCCCCCTCAAGGGCACCGGCGAGGAGGTCTACGAGACGGTGGCGCTGCTCCCGCCCCCGCAGGCCACCAGCCCAGCGGCCCGCGCCCTGATGACGCTCCTGGAAACCGGCACTCCGGCCGCATGACGGACACCGATGCGCGATGGTGGTCGTATGCATGCCAACGACATCCTCATTGACGCGTACGGCCGCATCCAGGAAGAAGTCCATGCCGCGGTCGACGGTCTCACCCCTGACCAACTGCACGCCCGCCTGACCCCCGACGCCAACTCCATCGCCTGGCTGATCTGGCACCTCACCCGCGTCCAGGACGACCATGTCGCCGACGCCGCGGGACTCGACCAGGTGTGGCTGACCCAGGGCTGGGAGAAGCGCTTCGGCCTCGACCTGCCGGCCAGGGACACGGGCTACGGCCACACCGCCGCGAAGGTCGGCAAGGTGCGCGTCGAGTCGGCCGGGCAGCTGACCGGGTATTACGACGCCGTGCACGACCAGACGCTGGCGTACCTGCGCGGCCTGACGGCGAAGGACTACGACCGGATCGTGGACGAGCGCTGGGACCCGCCGGTCACCCTGGGCGTACGACTGGTCAGCGTCCTGTCCGACGATCTGGAGCACGTCGGACAGGCCGCGTATGCGCGCGGGCTGCTTCAGAGCGCGGAGGCGTAACCCGGCAGGACGACGTCCTCGATGAGGACCTTGCGCTCGTCGTACGGGATGAACGCGCTCTTCAGGGCGTTCACCGTGACCGTGCGCAGGTCCTCGACCGTCCAGCCCGCCTCGTCCACCAGAAGGGACATCTCGCGCGTCATCGTCGTACCGGACACCAGTCGGTTGTCGGTGTTGAGGGTGACGCGGAAGCCTAGGTCCTTGAGGGCGGTGATGGGGTGCTCGGCGATCGAAGTGGCCGCGCCCGTCTGGAGGTTGGAGGTCGGGCACATCTCCAGGGCGATACGGCGGTCACGGACCCAGCCGGCCAGGCGGCCGAGCTTGCCGTCGACGATGTCCTCGGTGATGCGGACGCCGTGGCCGATGCGCTGGGCGCCGCACACCTGGAGGGCCTGGTGGATGCTGGGCAGTCCGTGCGCCTCACCGGCGTGGATCGTGAACGGCACGCTCTCGCGGCGCAGGTGCTCGAACGCGGCGAGGTGGTCGGCGGGCGGGAAGCCGTCCTCGGCACCGGCGATGTCGAAGCCGACGACACCGGCGTCCCGGAAGGCCACCGCGAGGTCGGCGGCCTCGCCGACCCGGTCGAACATCCGCATCCCGCACAGCAGCGTCCGCACCTGGACCGGCGTTCCGGCCGCGGCGGCCTTGGCCATACCGGCCGCGAGCCCCTCCTGGACGGTCTCGACGACCTCGCTGAGCGTGAGTTCGCCGTTGGTGTTCAACTCGGGCGCGTAGCGCACCTCGCCGTAGACGACACCGTCGGCCGCGAGGTCGAGCACGTACTCCTCGGCGGTCCGCAGCAGGCCCTCGCGGCTCTGCATCACGGCGAGGGTGTGCTCGAAGGTGGCGATGTAGCGCACCAGGTCACCGGAGTTGGCGGCGTCGAAGTACCAGGCGGCCAGTTCGTCCGGGTCGGTGGTGGGCAGCGAGTGCCCGACCGCCTCCGCGAGCTCCACGACGGTGGCGGGGCGCAGACCGCCGTCGAGGTGGTCGTGCAGCACGGCCTTGGGGAGCCGGCGAAGAGTGTCGGCTTCTATGCGCGTAGATGACATGTGCGGTGGTTCCTCGGTCGTCGTTCGGTGAGCGGGAGGGCAGGCGCTACGGGGGTCAGGCGGCGGGCTGGAGGAGGTCCCAGCGGTTTCCGTACAGATCCTGGAACACGGCGACGGAACCGTACGGCTCGTGCCGCGGCTCCTCCAGGAAGGTCACGCCTGCGGCGAGCATACGGGCATGATCGCGGGCGAAGTCCTCGGTGTGGAGAAAGAACCCGACACGGCCGCCGGTCTGGTCACCGACCCGGGCACCCTGACCCTCCCCCTTGGCACGGGCGAGCAGCAGGCCGGTCCCGGAGACGTCCGCACCGGGCGGCGTCACGACGACCCAGCGGGACCCGTCGGGCCGGGGCGCGTCCTCGACGAGGCGGAAGCCGAGGGCTTCCGTGTAGAAGCGGATCGCCTCGTCGTAGTCGTCGACGACGAGGGTGACCAGGGCGATACGGCTCATCGGGGGTCTCCGTGCGGGTTCCGGTCGGTGGGATTGACGTGGGATTGACGGGTGAGGTTATACGTAAAACTTCACTCGCGCCAGTCGGATTCGGAGGGGGTTGAGGAAGGGGTGGGGAGGCGAGGCTTTTGGGGTGTCGGGAAGGTGGGGGCGGCTGAGCGAATCGGCAGGTCAGCAGGGTGCCACGTGGGTTTGGAGGGCTCGGCGGGCACGCGGGGCGGATGCGCGGGGTCCATGGCGGGCGGGAGACACTAGGTGGGCACGGTCTCGCCCGAGAGGGGCGTGGGGCCGATGCGTGGGGTCTGCGGGTCTGCGGGTCTGCGGGTCATGACCGATACCGGCCAAGGGTCGGTTGCCTCGGCCGCGGCTCCTGACGTCGGCGACCCGAGCGGCTTCGCCGATGCTCGTAGACTCACGGCGTGGCATTCACGAGCACCCCGCACTGCTTCCTGTAACCGGAAGGCGTTGAGGGCGAGGCCGGACGGCGTCGCCCTCCTTGGTGTGCCTGCTGCGTGAGCCGCATTTCCGGCGCTGCCCGTTCCTGTTCGAGGCAGTGACGTTCCGAGCGCGCGTAAAGGCACAGTCCCTTCCCCTCGCCCTTGCCAGGAGCGCCTCGTGCCTACGTCGTTTCCCCCTGCCCTCGATCTGTCCCTCGACCTGCTGCGCTGCCCGACGTGCCACACGCGCGGCCTGTACCGTGACCGCGGCGCGTTGCGCTGTCCGGCGGGTCACACCTTCGACATCGCCCGCCACGGCTACGCCGGCCTGTTGACGGGCGCCCGCGCCACCAGCGGCGACGACGCGGCCATGACCCAGGCCCGGGAACGGTTTCTGTCGACCGACGCGTACGCGCCCATCCGTAAAGCAGTTGCCCGGCTGGTGGCCGGCTCCGCGCCTGAGCAGGCCACGGTTGTGGACGTCGGGTGCGGTACGGGCTACTACCTGGCCGGCGTGCTCGATCAGTTGCCCGGCGCCCGCGGTCTGGGGCTGGACACGTCGGTGCGTGCGTTGCGCTCGGCGGCGCGTGCCCATGAACGGGCCGCCGCAGTGGCCTGGGACGTCTTCCGTCCCTTCCCGCTGGCCGACGGAGTGGCCGAGGTCGTGTTGGACGTGTTCGCCCCGCGCAACCCGGTCGAGTTCCACCGAGTACTGCGCCCGACCGGCCGATTGATCGTGGTCCGACCGACCAGGCGACACCTGGCCGAACTGCGCGGCCGCGTGTCGGCGATGGTCACGATCGACCCGGCCAAGGAACAACGCCTGCACCGGGCACTGGATCCCTACTTCGAATCCGCCGTCACCGAAGAGGTCGCGTACACCGCGCCCTTGACCAGGCAGGAGGCCCTCGACCTGGTCGGGATGACGCCGAGCGCACGCCACTTGAGCCGTCTGGACCTGAACAATGCCGGCCCCTTGCCCGACCACGTCACCGTCTCCGTGCTGGCCACCGCCTACCGGCCTCGGTGCCGACAAGCAGGCGCATGAGCCTGTTGATCCCTGGAGAGATGGGCCACGCCAGACGTTCCGGCCCTGGCCGGCAACGCGAAACTCCTTCCGCGTCCGTCATTGTCAGTGGTCCCGCCTACGGTTCTGGGTGAGCGTGCTCCGCGTGAGGGCGCATCCCGCCGGAGGGGAGATCACACGTGAGCGATATTCCGATGCACGAGGCAGGAGACGTACGAACGGCCTGGGGTCGGATCACCGCCTGGCTTGAGCGGAACGACCCGGAAGCGTTCGCCGCGCTCGGCGGCCCGGGTAGCCCGACAGCCATTGACGAAGCCGAGCTGCGCATGGGTCTGGAGCTGCCAGGGGAGATGCGGCAGTGGCTGCTGACGACCGACCTCGATGCCGGCAGGCAACCCGACGCTCGATCATGTCTGGTGGCGCTGGGGTGCGAGGCAGTCGTCCCCAGCGGCCATCTCCTTCTGGGACTGACAGACATCCAACGGGTCTACCTCAGCCAGATGGGCTTGGAGGAGATGCAGCCGTCCGAAGACCCCGACCATCCGTTCTGGCGTCGTGAGTGGGTGCCTGTCGCCGCGGAGCGCGACGGTCTCTACGGAACGTTCCTGGACACGCTCAGCGGAACCGTCGGAACGTGGGCTGAAGCACACGGTCCCGAGGAGGGCGTATACGCCTCGTTGTTCGCTTTCCTCCAAGAGACAGCGGACCAGCTGGAAGAGGTCTCCTCGGGAGACTGGAGAGGCCCCGGCAGGTCTGCTGGACTCCGTAAGCTCGATCCCCGTCCGGAAGACGAGCCGATACGCCTCTGGGCACGCGCCAACGGTTGTCTCGTAAATGATCGTGGTCGTATCCCTCGGAGCGTCCGTGAGGCCTACGAGGCATCACAGAGGTGAGCACCGGCCCGGTCTGCGGGCCGACCGCAGCGACTCCAGGTGCCGCTCGGCAAGGACGCGACGCGCAGCCGCTGTTGCAGTCGCACTGGGTGGCTATGCGGCAGCACGGTCATTTCGCAGGGCCCGGATGAGCCAGGGGTACGCCGGGATCAGGTTCGGTACCAGCTGCCAGCCGTTGACGATCCACACCAGCCGCCAGTATCGGTCCGCCCGGGGATCGTGTGCTTCTTCGAACTGCCGGGCCATCCAGTCCCGGAATTCCGCGTCAGGGGTACGCGCGAACACCTCGGCGAAGCGGTGCACGAGGTCGTCGATGACGGGAGCGCCCCCGTCGTCGAGCGGGTCGATGCCCGACTCCATGGCATCGGCCACCTTCTGACGGGTGAACTCCATCAGTTCCTCGCCTACCTCGCTCTCGATGTCGAGCGTGCGTCCGGTGGCCTGGCGTACGGCAGTCCGGCGCATCCGGGCCCGGAAGTCCTCGTCGCCGATCAGCTCCACGAGTTCCACCCAAGCGGTGACCTGCTCGCTGGAGGGATCGTCAGGGAGGTCGGGCGTGGCAGCGCGAACCATGGCCGCCGCGGCCGGGTCGGCATCCGCTGTGCCGAAGGTGCCCTCCACGAAATCGTCGATCAACCGCCGGCGTTCCTCGCCGGACAACTGCGTGAGCCTGTGCACGAGCTTGATCTCCTCGGGATCGGACCCGTATCCGGCCACGGCTCGCAGAACGCTCCGACGCAGTTGCAGCACCCGGATCTGGACGTCCATGGCGTCGGCGTGCGCGGCGGCGACTTCCGCCACCGAGATCTCACGGTCCAGCACCCGTTGAATCGTGGCGAGGTCCATGCCCAACTCGCGCAGTGTGCGCAGGAGTTCCAGACGAAGCAGTGCGTCGAGGTCGTAGAGCCGATAACCGGCAGGGCTTCGGGTGGTCGGCGCCACCACTCCCGAGTCGGAGTAGAACCGGATGGTCCGCACGGACAGGCCGGTCCGCCGGGAGAGTTCCCCGATCGAGTAGCGGGTCGTGGCGTCCATGTCCCCCACTCTGCAGTCTCCAGTCACTGGAGACTCAAGGCCGTTCCCCGCCGTCCTCGACCGAGGCGCCTTCCGAGATGCCGGACTTCACGCCTCCCCGGATTCCAACAGGTCCCGCAACACCCGCTCGTCATCAGGACTGAGCTGGGCGACGAACCGGGCCAGCACCGTCTCCCGGTCCCCGTCCCGGTCGAGTTCCGTATGCATCCGCCGCGCGGTGAGCCCCTGCGCGTCCTGCACCGGAAAGTACGCGTACCCGCGCCCCTGCCGCCGCCGCTCCACCACGCCCTTGTCGTGCAGCCGGGTCAGGATCGTCGTCACCGTGGTGCGGGCCAGACCCGTGTCGAGGCTCAGCTGCACCTCGCCGGGGGTCTGCGGGTCGCCGGCGGCCCAGAGGGCGGCCATGACGGTGGCCTCCAGCTCACCCGCCGGTCGGCGTTCGTCCTTCTCGTCGGCCATGGGAACGATCCTCACCCCGTCTTCGTCTACAGTTCAGTAGACCGTCTACAGAATTGTAGTCACTCGGGTGCCGTCTCGTCACCGCGCCCGTGTGTCCGCTTCCGCCCGCCCATTATGGAAGGACCGTCGACGATGACCGCAGGGCTTCACTCACTCACCCCCTCTCGCGTGTCGGCGAGCTTCCACGCGATACCGGCGCTCCGTCTCCGCCCAGGTCCTACGACGGAAGAGCGCCACGATGTGTCCCCAGTCATCCAGGATCCCCGCCGGGTTCCCCTCCGTACCCCGCCTGCTCGCTCTGCTCCGCCGCCACCTGGGCCGAGCCGTCGCCGTGACGTACCTGGCGGCGGCGGTGCTGCCAGGGCCCGGCCTGTGGCTCCGGCACCCGCACGCGACGGGCATCGCCGAACTGTCCCTGCGCACACCCCAGTTACTCCTCGCCCTCGTCCTGTTCGGCGCCGGCCTCCAGGTCCCGCTGCGCGAACTGCGGCTGCTTCTACGGCGTCCAGCCGCCCTGCTCGCGGGCCTCGCCCTGCACATCCTGGTGCCGCTGCTGATCGTCCCCGGGGTGGCCCTCGCGCTGCGGCTGTCGCCGGACCACGACGGCGGCAGCGGGATGATCGCCGCGATGATCCTCGTCGTCGCCATGCCGGTGGCCGCGGGGGCGACGGTGTGGACCGCGAAGGGGGACGGCGACCAGCCCACGGCGGTGGGCCTGGTGCTCGCCTCCACTCTCGTCAGCCCGTTGACCGTCCCGCTCACCCTGGCCGTCCTGTGCCCGCTGCTCCAGGGCGACTACGCGGGCAGACTCGCCGTCGCCGCCCACTCGGCCGGGGACGCCTTCGCCCTCACCTCGGTCGTCCTGCCGTGCGCGGCGGGCATCCTGTGCCGCCTCGCCCTGCCCTCACGCGCACGGGACGGACTCATCGGCGTGGCCGTCCCCGCCGCGCTCCCGGGTTCACTGCTGCTGACGTACGTCAACGCGAGCGGGGTGCTCGGCCCCTTCGTGCGCCACCCGCGCCCGGTGCTCCTCCTGGCCGCGCTCGGTGTCGCCGCGACGGTGTGCGGCCTGTCCTTCGCCCTGGGCCGGGTGGCCGCGCGGGCACTGCGCCTCGACGCCCGGGCCGGTGCCTCGGTGACGCTGGCCTGCGGGATGAACAACAGCAGCGCGAGTGCCGTGCTGATCACGACGACCCTGCCCGACCGCCCGCACGTCCTGCTGCCGGTGCTGGCGTACGGGCTGCTGCAGAAGGTGGCCGCCGGACGGGTGGTCCGCATAGGACAGGAACCGAACCCCGCGACGGCCTCCGCGCAATAGCGGGATCGAGGGGCCGAAGCGCCCTCCGGACCCGGCCGTGGCAGGCTGGAGATCACGTCGGGTCCCGCCCCGACGGCGCCACCCCCAACCGAGCACTGCTGTACAGGAGTTGAGCCCCATGTCCTCCGAGCTGCCGAAGTCGACCGGAGCCCCGGCCCACCAGAACGTCACCTTCCCCAGCGCCGGGGGCACCGCCCACGGCTATCTCGCGCTGCCGCCGTCCGGGAGCGGACCGGGCGTGATCGTCATCCAGGAGTGGTGGGGCCTGACCGACCACATCGCCGACGTGGCCGACCGCCTCGCCCAGGAGGGCTTCGTCGCGTTCGCCCCCGACCTCTACGGCGGGAACGTGGCGCACGAGAGCGACGAGGCTCTGCGCATGATGCTGGCCCTTCCGGTCGCCCGCGGTGTCGAACTGCTCTCCGGCGCGGTCGACCACCTGCTGTCCCTGCCCGAGGTCACCTCGGACACGGTCGGCGCGGTCGGCTTCTGCATGGGCGGCGGCTTCGTCCTCTACCTCGCCGCGGCCGACCCCCGGGTCAGCGCGGCGGTCCCCTTCTACGGCGTGATCCAGGGCGAACTCCCCGACTTCTCCGGCCTGAAGGCACAAATCCAGGGCCACTACGGCGAGTTGGACGAGAGCATCCCGGTCTCCGGCCTCGACGCCCTGGCCAAGCACATCCAGGAACAGTCCGGCATCACCCCGGACCTGCGCCTCTACCCGGCCAACCACGCCTTCTTCAACGACGGCCGCCCGGTCTACGACGCCGACTCCGCCACCCGCGCCTGGTCGAGCACGGTGCCGTTCCTGCACGAGCAACTGGGCTGACGCCCCGACGTCCCCGACGCCCTCGGGCCAAAGTCCTACGCCCCTGGCCCGAGGTGCCGCGCGGGCGACGCCGGTAGCGTCCCGAGCATGAAGGTCACCGTGCCGCCCCGAAGTCCCGACGAGCGCAGGCGTGACGTACTGGCCCGGCTGGGGCGGGAGTTGGACATCTGGGTGGCCTCGGCGGATGCCGACGGGGTGCCGTGTCTGGTGCCGTTGTGGTTCGTCTGGGACGGGCGGTCGGTCTGGCTCTCCACCCGGGCCACGAACCCCACGGGCCGCAATCTCACCGACGGGCGGCGGACCCGGCTGGCGTTCGCGGACACCCGGGACGTCGTGCTCATCGACGGCGAGGCAGCCGCCTTCACCGCCCAGGACGTCCCGGCCGCCGCGGCTGAGGCCTTCAACGGAAAGTACGGCTGGGATCCCCGTGAGGACCGCGCGGCCTACTCCTTCTTCCGGGTCCGGCCGCTCGCCGTCCAGGCGTGGCACGAGCAGCGCGAGCTGCCCCAGCGTCATCTCATGCGGGACGGGATCTGGGTGGTCTGAGCCCCGCTGCAGCCCCCGCCGCGACCCCGCTGTCGCTCAACCCGCCTTCCTGTGCAGCTCGTTGAGCCGGACCAGTTCGTCCTCGGTCAGCCGGATCGCGCCCGTGGCCACGTTCTCGGTGAGGTGGTCGGGGTTGCCCGTGCCCGGGATCGCGAGGACGTGCGGGCCCTGGGCGAGGGACCAGGCGAGGCGGATCTGGGCGGGGCTGGCGTCGTGAGCGTTCGCGACGGCCAGTACCTCGTCGTCGTGGGCGGTGGTCGCGCCCTGCGGCCCGGCCTCGCCCGCGATGGCGAAGAACGGGACGAAGGCGATGCCCTGTTCCCCGCAGATCCGCAGCATCTCGTCGGTGTCGGGGCTGGACGAGTCGAGCCCGAACCGGTTCTGCACACTCACCACCGGCGCGATCGCCTGCGCCTCGGCCAGATGGCGCGGCTCGACGTCGGAGATCGCGAGGTGCCGGACCAGTCCCTCCTCGCGGAGTTCGGCGAGGGCCCCGAAGTGCTCGGCGATCGAGTCCTGTCGCATCCGGCGGAGGTAGACCACGTCGAGGTGGTCGCGCCCCAACTGCCGCAGGTTCTCCTCGACATGGCCGCGCAGGTCGTCCGGGCGGGCCGAAGTGCCCCACTCCCCCGAGTAGTTCCGGAAGGGTCCGACCTTGGTGGCGATCACCAGGTCGTCGGCGTAGGGGGCGAGTGCGGAGTTGATGAGTTCGTTGGCGGACCGCAGGGACGAGAAGTAGAAGGCGGCCGTGTCGATGTGGTTCACACCGAGCTCGATCGCCCTGCGCAGCACGGCGATCGACCGGTCGCGGTCGCTCGGTGTCCCGAGGTTGAAGGCTGCGCTGCCCGTCAACCGCATCGCGCCGAAACCGATGCGGTTGACGGTCAGGTCGCCGAGTTGCCAGGTGCCCGCGGCGGCCGCGGTGATCTTCTCAGAGGTCATCAGCGGAGTTTCGCACACGTCCGCCGAAGGACCGACCGCACTTTACGGATACGTGTAGCTGTTCAGGGAGTTGACCGCGGCGGCCGGGTCACCGAGGTCGTAGCGGTCCACGGCAAGGAAGTTGGGCTTCTTGCGGGCGGCCGGCTGGCAGAACCGCTGGGCCCGGTCGAGGACCTTGGTGTTGTCGGTCTGCGCCGTCCCGGCGATGGTGGCATCGCGGAAGTGGTTCATGACGAACAGCGGCCGGAACGCCGAATAGGTCTGCGTCAGTGGGACGTTGAGGTCGCTGCCGTACCAACGGCTGTAGCAGGACCAGTCGGAGGAGCTCGCGCCGGAACCCATGGACCAGTAGTTCTCGACGGTCCAGTCCCGCTGGTACATCACGCCGAAGCTGTCCCGGGTCAGTCCGGCGGACTCGTCGGAGGCGCGGCTGTGGTCGGTGAAGATCAGCAGGCGGTGGTTGGCGGCGATCAGGTCGGCCATCTTCGGCCAGCCGTTCTGCCGCACTCCGGTCTGGTCGGGGCGGTACAGCACGTCGTACAGGCCGTTGACGCGGGCGAGTTCGCTGCGCAGGACGCCCGGGTCGACGTAGTCCTCCAGGAAGACGGTGACGAACTGGTCGGGGTGCGCCTTGAGGAAGTCGACCATGCGCTGGAGGTCGACGTTCAGGGCGACCGGGCTGCTGACCAGGGTGCAGCTGTCGTGGCAGAGGATCGCGCCGTCGGAGGTCTGGTGGATGTCCAGCATGAACCCCCGTACGCCGTCGGAGAGTTGCTGGTTGATGCCCCGGGACTGGTTCGGGAAGAAGTTCACGAAGGGTGGGGCGAAACCGCCGTCGACCCCGTTGGCGTAGGCGTTGTGTGCGGTGAGGAACGTGACCTGGTCCAGGGTGCGTTGGTCCTGGGCCGGCATCGGGTTGGTGGGTGACGTGATCGGCGTGAGGTACCAGGAGGCGAGTCCGCCGGAGGAGCCGACGGCCAGCTGGGCCGGGTAGTTGGCGCCGGAGGGCTTGGCGCCGACGGTCAAGTAGCTTTCCGCGCCCGGGACTTTGAGCGTGTACTGCTCGCCGCCGGTCGGGGTGATCTGCCAGGCGGCGTCGGCGCTCGTGCACGCGACGGTCTTCGCCGTGCTGCCCGAGCGGCCCAGACAGCTGCCGGCCGTGTCGGTGCTCTCCAGGACGTACGACGATCCGCTCGTCCGGAGGTTCCACTGCTGGTGGTCCTCGTTGCCCTTGGGGTTGTGCTGTTCCACCGCTCCCCCCTTGTCGGCCGCGTCGAGCCCGGTCGTGGCGCTCTGGACGTAGTAGGTGCCCGGAGCGGGGACCGCGTCGGCGGCTCCGGCCGGTGGAGCGACGATCGCCGCCGACAGCGCGGCGGCGACTGCCAGCAGGGCGTGGGGGGTTCGCATGGGTGCCCTTCGGGTTCGAGTGTGGTCAGGCTCATGACACCGAAAAGGTGATCGGCCACACCCAAGCGCCTGTGGTCTGAACCAGTCAAGAGGGGTGACCCGTCGGTGGGGTGAACGACGAAGGGCGAGACACGATCACCCCGATTTCCTCAACTCCCGCCAGGCCAGGTGGTGATCGAGGAGGGTCTCCTCCAACGGCCGGTAGTCGATGCCCAGTTCCTTCACACCGCGCCGGTTGTCGACGGGGAACCTGATCCCGAGGTGCTTGCGGATGTAGTCCTGGGTGAGCCCGAACGCCGGGCCCAGGACGCGCACCGGCCAGTGCGGCAGGCCGTGCCGGGGCAGCCGGTGATCGCGCGGGTGGTGCTGCCGCAGGGCGCGTGACATGTCGAGGAAGGACGCCATCCGGGCGGCCGCGACGATGTAACGGCCGTGCGCGTCGGGGTTCTCCGCCGCCGCGATGTGCGCGCTCGCGACGTCCCGCACGTCGGCGACGGTGAAGCTGAAGTCGGGTGCCCCGTAGAAGAAGTAGCCCTTGAAGAGCTCGTCGAGGAGGAACAGGCTGCCGGAGTCGGAGGCCGGGGTGAGTGAAGGGCCCAGGATCAGACCGGGGTTGACGGACACCATGCGCCAGCGGTTCTGCGCCTGTTGCGCGTCCCAGGCGGCGCGTTCGGCGACCGTCTTCGCGTAGTGGTACGGGTTGTTCTCGACCGTGCTGGTGGTGTTGAAGTAGTCCTCGGAGAGCGTCTCGTCCTTCATCGCCAGGACGTCCACGTAGTCGCCGAAGATCGCGCCGACCGTCGAGGTGAACACCAACTTCTCGACGCCGGGCGTGCGTTCGATGCCGGCGAGGACGTTGCGGGTGCCGGCGAGCGCCGGCTCGACGACGTCCTTCTGACCGTCCTTGATCTTCTCCGGCATCAGGAACGGCGAGGCCACATGGAAGACGACCCGGCAGCCGTCCATCGCCGCGTCGAAGGAGCCCTCCGCCAGCAGGTCGGCCTCGAACAGCCCCAGCGCGCCCGGGAATTGCTCCCCCATGGCCCGCAGCGGCGCGACCTTCGCCTCGTTGCCGAGGGAGCGCACGGTGGTGTGCACCCGGTAGCCGCGCTCCAGCAACTGCCGGACCAGATGGCTGCCGACGAAGCCGCTCCCGCCGGTCACCAACACCGTCTCGCCGCCGACACTCATCCCTGGCTCCGATCACCGTGGCGTCCAGCGCGCACGCTACAACGGTGATCGGTGTCAGGTCAGCGCTTCGGTCGCTACGACTCTCAACTCCCGGCCCCCGTATAGGCGGCGGTGGTCCGGTCGGCCGCCTCGCGGGCCGCCGACTCGTCCTCGCCGCTCGCCACGTTCGCCGCGAACCACGCCTCGCTGCTCAAGGTGACGAAGCGGCGTCCCTCCTCGGACCCCAGCCAGGCCATGGCGTCCTCGGGCTTCACGGAAGCCTGGCCCGACAGATTGCCGTCCAGCCCCAGAAGGATCGAGTCCCAGCCGACACCGACCGCGCCGGGCCCGAACTCGGCCCACTTCGTGTCGTCGACATGGGCGATGTGCTCCAACTCGAAGCGCGTCCCGTCGCCCTCGGGCGTCAACCTCAGCTCGATCCAGCTCACTTCACCGCCGAACTCCCAGGTCGCGAAGAAGGAGTTGGGCGGGTCGCAGCGCTCGACGGTGCCGCCCGCGTTGCCCTGCAGCTGATACTTCCCGCCCACGTGCAGCTCTCCGGTGACCGGCAGGAACCAGCGCGGGATGCGCTCGGGGTTGGTGCAGGCGTCCCAGACGTCCTCGACCGGTGAGCCGTAGGACTGGCCGATGGTGATCACGCGGGCCTCGCCGGCCTGGAAGTCGCGTCGGCCGACCGTGCGGCTCACGGAGTTGATCTGGTGGGTCACGTCGATCATGGGGTGCTCCTCGACTCTTCGGGGCTGTCGTCGTCGGACTCGCGGAGCCGGCGCTCGCGCTTGCCCCGGGCCAACTCGGTTGCCAGGGCGTCCAGATGAGGGGTCCAGTAGCGGCGGAACCGGTCGAGCCAGGCGTCGATGTCCCGCAGCGGCCCGGAGTCGACCGCGTAGAGGCGCCGGGTGCCGTCCGGCCGTACCGTCGCGAATCCGTTCTCCCGCAGCACCTTCAGATGCTGGGAGACAGCGGGCTGCGTTATCCCGAACTCGCGCCGGACGACGTCGCTGACCGTGCCGGCGGGCTGCTCGCCCTCGGCGAGCAGCTCCAGGATGCGGCGGCGCACGGGGTCTCCGAGCACATCGAAAGCGTGCATGTACCCAAAAGTATCACCGGCCGCTTATATAAGCGACCGGTGATAGAGGAGACTGCCCGTCAGACGAGCGGCTTCTCCAGCAGGGCCTTGCGGTGGCTGAACGTCTCGATGGAGTAGCGGCCGTGATAGTTGCCCATGCCGCTCTCGCCGACCCCACCGAAGGGCAGGTCGGAGACGGTGAGGTGGGCGAGCGGGAGGCCGTAGCCGATGGCGCCCGAGGAGGTCTCGGCGGCGATGCGGGCGCGGGTGTCGTCGGAGTCCGTGAAGACGTACAGGGCGAGGGGCTTGTCGCGGTCGGTGATGAAGGTGATCGCCGCGTCGAGGTCGGGGACGGTGACGATCGGCAGGATCGGGCCGAAGATCTCCTCCGCCATGACGGGCGCCTTCGGGTCCACGTCGGCGAGGACGGTCGGCGCGATGTACTTGTCGCTCCGGTCGCTGCGCCCGCCGACGACGACCCGGCCGGAGTCGAGCAGTCCGGCGAGCCGGTCGAAGTGCCGTTCGTTGACGATCCGGCCGTACTCGCCGGAGGTCTGCGGGTCGGCGCCGTAGACCTTCTCGACCGCGCTCACGAGGAGGGGTTCGAGCGCGGCGGCGGTCTCCGGGTCGGTCAGGACGTAGTCGGGGGCGACGCAGGTCTGACCGGCGTTGAGGAACTTGCCGCGTGCCAACCGGTCGGCCACGACGGCGAGATCGGCGTCGCGGTCGACGAACGCCGGTGATTTGCCGCCGAGTTCGAGGGCGACCGGGGTCAAGTGCTCGGCGGCGGCGCGCAGGACGATACGGCCGACGGCGCCGTTGCCGGTGTAGAAGATGTGGTCGAAGTGCTCGGCGAGCAGGGCCGTGGTCTCGGGGATGCCGCCTTCCACGACGGCGACCGCGTCGGTGTCGAGGTAGGCGGGCAGCAGCCGGGCGATGGCGGCGGAGGTGGCCGGGGCCATCTCGCTGGGCTTGACGACCACCGCGTCACCGGAGGCGAGCGCGCCGACGACCGGGGTCAGCAGCAGTTGGAGCGGATAGTTCCAGGGCGCGATCACGAGGACGACGCCGAGCGGGTCGTACTGCGTCCAGGCCGTCGCGTCCGTGCCGAGGTGGGCCGGTACGGGGGCGGACTCGGGGCGCAGCCATTCCTCGAGGTGGTCGAGGGTGTGGTCGATCTCGCGGACCGTGAAGCCGATCTCGGTGCGCTGGGACTCGGCGGCGCTCTTGCCGAGGTCGGCGTGGAGGGCGGCGGCGAGGTCGTCGCCGTGCTCCGTGAGCAGGTCGCGCAGGCGGCGCAGCTGGGTGGTGCGCCACTCGACGGGCTTGGTACGGCCGGTACGGAAGGTGGCGCGCAGCCGGGCCACGATGTCGGCGGGCTGCTCGGGGCTGGACTGGTTCACGGTGCCTCGCTGCTGGTGCGTGGGGGTTCTCGACGGTCAGGTGTATATAGCAACCATTCATACACCAGGAAAAATTCCGGTGCAGTCATGGTCGCCCTCCGCCTCGCGGCTGTCACATCCGGACGAGCTCCCGGCGCCGGCGTTCCAGGTAGCCGCGCTCGGCCGCGCTCCCGGTGCGCGCGATGGCCGCCTCGTACGCCTCGACCGCCTCGGTCTGGCGACCGAGCCGACGCAGCAGATCGGCGCGGACGGCGTGCAGGACGTGGTACTCGCCGAGATCCAGCGCGTCCACGAGGTCGAGGGCCTTGCGCGGACCGTCGACCTCGGCGACGGCGACGGCCCGGTTCAGGGCGACGACCGGACTCGGGGCGACGGCCGTCAACTGGTCGTAGAGCTGAAGGATCTGTCCCCAGTCCGTCGCGTCGGCGCTCGGGGCATCACTGTGTACGGCGTTGATCGCGGCCTGGATCTGGTACGGCCCGGGGTTGTTGAGCCGCAGGCACCGCCGTACGAGTGACTGGCCGTCGGCGATCAGCTCGCCGTCCCACCGCTCGCGGTCCTGCTCGGGCAGCGGCACCAGCTCACCGTCCGGGCCCTCCCGCGCGGCCCGGCGCGACTCGATGAGCAGCATCAGCGCGAGCAGACCGGTGACCTCGGGCTCGTCCGGCATCAGTTCGGAGAGGAGGCAGCCGAGGCGCAGGGCTTCGGCGCACAGTTCGGGCGAGTCCGTGTAGCCCTCGTTGAAGATCAGGTAGACGACGGCGAGGACGCCCCCCAGCCGGTCGGGAAGGTCGGCGTCGCGTGGCACCCGGTACGGGATCCTCGCGTCGCGGATCTTGGCCTTGGCGCGGACGAGGCGCTGGGCCATCGTCGGTTCCGGCACCAGGAAGGCGCTGGCGATCCGGGCGGTGGTGAGGCCACCGAGCAGGCGCAGGGTGAGCCCGACCTGGGCCTGGGTGGCGAGCGCCGGGTGGCAGCAGGTGAAGATCAGGCGGAGCCGGTCGTCGCGCACGGGTCCCTCCTCGGCGGGCGCGTCGGACGCGTACAGCAGGGCGGCCTCGGTGTGGCGGGCCTCCCGGGAGGCCTCGCGGCGCAGCCGGTCGACGGCGCGGTTGCGGGCGGTCGTGATGATCCACCCAGCCGGGCTCGGCGGCACACCGGCCTCCGGCCACTTCTGTACGGCCGTGGTGAAGGCGTCCTGGACCGCTTCCTCGGCGAGGTCGATGTCGCCGAGGAAGCGGACCAGGACCGAGACCGCCCGCCCGTACTCGGCACGGAAGACGGCCTCGATGTCGGTGTCGAACGGCATCAGTCCTCGGCCGTGTTCATGAAGGGCCGCACCTCGACGGGCAGAGTGGTGGCCCAGGTCGCCCGCTTCCCCCACTCCAGGGCCGCATCCAGATCGTCCGCCTTGATCAGGCACAGCCCGCCCAGATACTCCTTGCCCTCGGCGAACGGCCCGTCGGTGATCAGCACGTCGCCGTCCTTGGGCCGCAGCACGGTGGCCGTCTCCGGCCCGTGCAGCCCACCGGCGAAGACCCAGGCCCCGGCGGCCTGCAGTTCGTCGTGGAAGATCTCCAGCTTGCGGCCGATCTCCGCCAGCTCCTCGGGCGAGGGCATCTGTCCGTCGGTCGGGGTGATCACGCTGAGCAGGTAATGCTGCATGACGTCCTCCAGGGCGTAGGGGGTTCTCTCACCTCCTACACGAACGTCATGGTGCCCGATCGACACCTCGCCTCAGGAAACCGGCAGGATTTTCTCCGCGGGTCCGTCCGCGACCTCGTCCCCGATGGCCTCCGCAGGGTCCTGGTCGAGCGCCGCCGTAAGCCGGGCCAGCAGTCGTACGAGATCCCCCTGGTCCTCGATCGCGCCGAGAAGCCGTGTCTGATCTGTGAGCAGACGGTGGGCCGCACGCTGGTGGAGAGCACGGCCGCGGCCGGTGAGGTGGAGCAGGACGCGGCGGCGGTCGGAGCTGTCGGGGCGGCGGTAGACCAGGTTGTCGGCGACCATCCGGTCCACCAGTTTGGTGAGGCTCGGCGCCGGCATCAGCACCTGGTCGGCGATCTCGGTCATCGGGTGGCCCTTGCCGTCGGCGATGACCGACAGGACGCGCCACTGTTCGAGCGAGCAGTTCTCCTCGGACAGGACGGCGGTCATGCGCAGGCCCAGCCGCCGCTCGGCGTGGCTCAGCAGGTGGGCGAGGGCCGGCGACGGTACGGACGACATTGCCGCTGTCCTTCCGGTAGGTCTACTGTGCGGTTCAGATTACGAGCCTCTGCGAGGGCGCCGGGGCCGGCCCGGCTTCCGTGCCCTCATGCCCTCACGGAGGTGGTCTGGTGCATCCCCTGCCGCCCGGGCGGATCAGCGGCCCGGTCAAGACGTTGGTCGTGGCCCTGGTCGTACCTCTGCGGGGTCCTGCGGGCGTCTTCGGCCCGTCCTGCGAACTGGCCGCACAGCTCGCCGTGGAGGAACTC
Organism: Streptomyces sp. NBC_00986; assembly: GCF_045162565.1. Taxonomy (NCBI): domain Bacteria; kingdom Bacillati; phylum Actinomycetota; class Actinomycetes; order Kitasatosporales; family Streptomycetaceae; genus Streptomyces; species Streptomyces sp. NBC_00986. The sequence goes on along the minus strand of NZ_CP108733.1, from coordinate 10,681,556 downwards.
AACGCCACCGGCGGGGTGTTGGGCCGCGAGGTCCGCCTGATCGTGGTGGACGGCGGCGCGCCGGCGGAGCAAGTGGCCGCCGAGGTCGAGATGTTGGTGTCGATGCGCGCGGTCGACGCCGTGGTCGGCTGGCACACCTCGGCGGTCCGCAAGGCGCTGGTGCCGCGTATCGCGGGCCGGGTGCCGTACGTCTACACCGCGCAGTACGAGGGCGGCGAGCGCACGCCGGGCGTGTTCCTGACCGGCGAGACCGACGCGGCCCAACTCCTGCCCGCCATGCGGCTGTTGGCGGAGGAGACCGGCGTACGGCGCTGGTGCACGGTCGGCAACGACTACGTGTGGCCGAGAGTGACCGCCCGGGCCGCGCGCCGCTACGCCCGGGACTGCGGCGGCCGGGTGCAGGGCGAGGCGTTCGTGCCGCTGGGGACGTACGAGTTCGGGCCGGTGCTGCGCCGGATCGAGCGCTGCGAGGCGGACGCCGTCCTGATGCTGCTGGTCGGGGACGACGCGGCGCGCTTCAACCGGGCGTTCGCCGAGCGCGGGTTGCATCAGCGGTGTCTGCGGCTGAGCACGCACATGGACGAGAACATCCTGCTGGCCACCGGCGCGGAGGCGACCGAGGGACTGTGGGCCGCGGCCGGTTACTTCGAGACCCTCGCCACCGCCGAAAGCCTTGATTTCAGCGGGCGTTACGCGGCCCGCTTCGGCGTGGAGGCACCCGTCGTGGGCAGTCTCGGCGAGTCGTGTTTCGAAGGCGTACGACTGCTCGCGGCCCTGGCCGAGCAGACACGGTCGCTCGATGTGGGCGCCATGTGCACGGTCGACGGCACCGTCTCGTACGAGGGCCCTCGGGGTGTACTGCGTCTGCACGGCAATCACCTCCGCCAACGGCTGTACCTGGCGCGGGCGGACGCCTTCGACTTCGACATCGTCGCCCAACTCTGACCTTCCCACCTGCTCGGATCGAGACTACCTTCCCCTAAAAATAGTTTCCACAGGAAGCATCAATTGAATCTACGCGCGTCGCGAAAAGAATTTTGAAAGGCTTCCTCATTTAAAGGAGGCGAAACGAACGGGAAACAATTCGGCGTGACTCTTCCGTGCAACTCCCCCGGGCCGTCCGGGAGATGACCCACACCCGTGGAAGAGGGAAGCGTCGTGACGGAGATCGTCGACAAAGAGGCGCCGGCAACGGCTGCCGGACGGACCTACAACGACTGGGCGAAGAACGACACGCTGGAGGACTACTCGCTGCGCTACGCGCCGAAGTCCTTCCGCCGCTGGACGCCCTACGTGGTGGCCACCACCGCCCTGGGCGGCATCGCGTACCTCGCCGACTTCGCCATCGGCGGCTCCATCGCCATCTCGAACGGCTTCTCCAGCGCCATGGTGGCGATCCTGGCGGCGGCGGTGACGATCTTCCTGACCGGCATCCCGATCTCGTACTACTCCGCCAAGTACTCCATCGACATGGACCTGTTGACCCGGGGCGCCGGTTTCGGCTACCTCGGCTCGACCCTCACGTCGGTCATCTACGCCAGCTTCACCTTCATCTTCTTCGCCCTGGAGGGCTCGATCATGGCGCAGGCATTGGACCTGGGCCTCCATATCCCCCTCGCCGTCGGCTACTTGATCTGCTCGCTGATCATCCTGCCGCTGGTGATCTACGGGATGACCGCACTCTCCAAGATGCAGGTGTGGACGCAGCCGGTGTGGCTGGTGCTGATGGTCGCGCCGTTCGTGTCCATCGCGATCCAAGAGCCCGGCAAGTTCTCGGAGTTCACGCATTTCGCGGGCAACTCCCCCACCGGTTCCAGCATCAGCATGCTCGGTGTCGGCGCGGGTGCGGGTGTCGCACTGTCGTTGATCGCGCAGATCGGTGAGCAGGTCGACTACCTGCGCTTCATGCCCGACAAGACGCCCGAGAACGCCAAGAAGTGGTGGGGCGCGGTGCTTTCGGCCGGCCCGGGCTGGGTCGTCCTCGGTGCGGCGAAGCAGATGGGCGGCGCGTTCCTCGCCTTCTACATCGCCGGCAGCGTGGGCCTGGCCAAGGCCAACGAGCCCATCCAGCAGTACGTGCACGGCTTCAAGACCTTCGCCGCCCCGGTCGCCCTGGGCCTCGCCACGTTCTTCGTGATCCTGTCCCAGGTGAAGATCAACTCGACGAACGCGTACTCCGGTTCGCTGTCCTGGTCGAACTTCTTCTCCCGCCTGACACACCGTCACCCGGGCCGCGTGGTCTACATCTTCCTCAACGTCGGCATCGCCCTGGCTCTGATGGAGGGCGGCGTCTTCGGCTTCCTCAACACTGTGCTCGGCTTCTACTCCAACGTGGCCATCGCCTGGATCGGCGCGGTCGTCGCCGACCTCGTCATCAACAAGCCGCTCAAACTCAGCCCCTCCTACATCGAGTTCAAGCGCGCCCACCTGTACAACTTCAACCCGGTCGGCTTCGGCTCGATGCTCATCGCGTCGGCGGTCTCCATCGCCGCGTACTACAACGCGTTCGGCGACTACGCCAAGGCCTACTCCCCCTTCATCGCCCTGTTCCTGGCGATGGTCCTCTCCCCCCTGTTCGCGTACCTCACCAAGGGCAAGTACTACATCGCCCGCCTCGACGACCTGGAGGAGCCGCTGCTCGACGCGGACGGACTCCCCTCGGCCGTCATCCTCAACTGCACTGTCTGCACGACGGACTTCGAGCGTCCCGACGTGGCGAACTGCCCCTTCCACTCCGGCCCGATCTGCTCCCTGTGCTGCAGCCTGGAGAAGGACTGCCACGACTCCTGCAAGAGTGCCCCCGGCGCCACGGGCCCGGTCGACCTGGCGATGCCCGCCGTCCGCTCGGCGGACTGACCCCCGCGCTCCCACGGCTCCGGCCCGCGTCCCACGACACGGGCCGGAGCGTCGCGCGTGCCCGGGCCGCCCGATCGGCAGAATCTCCCGCATGACCTCCCACCTCCTCGCCTCCCGCGCCCGACACCTCGCGGACGACCTCCTCGCTCCGCACGCCGAACAGGTCGACCAGGAGGGCGTCCCGGCAAGCCACATCGAGGCGATCAAACAGTCCGGTGTGCTGGGCGTGAGCGCCCCCGTGGCCTACGGCGGCTCGGCGGCACCGGCCGCGGTGGCCCGGGAGACGGCGGAGATCCTGGCGGGTGCATGCTGCTCGACGTGGTTCGTGCAGACGCAGCACCACACACCGGTACTGACCCTGACGAAGACCGAACTTCCGGTGCGGGAACGCCTGTTGGGCCCACTCGCACGAGGCGAGCTGATGTCCGGGGTGGCCTACGCACACCTGCGGGCGTACCCCCGGATCCCGGTACGGGTGACGCGGGAACGGGGCGGCTGGCGCTTCGACGGAACCGTGTCCTGGTACACGGGCTGGGGCCTGAACGACGTCATGCTGCTCGCGGGGGTGACGGACGCGGACGAGGCGCTGTTCGCGTTCACGGAGGCGCGGGAACAGGAGGGGCTACGGCCGTCCGCCCCGATGCGCTTGGCGGCACTCACCGCGTCCCGCACGGTGTCGCTGGAGCTGGACGGCCTGTGGCTGCCGGAGGACGCGGTGGCCTCGCGGACGCCGTACGCGGAATGGGCGAAGGGCGACCGGCCCAGATCGACGAACGCGTCACCGGCGGTCTTCGGCGTCGCGGAGGCGGCCCTCGCGCTGCTGGACGAGGACACGTCCGGCCCGATCCGCACGCGTCTCGACAACGTACGCAAGCAGGCCTACGCCCTGGCCGAACACCCCGTACCTCATGAGCACTTGGAGGAGCGGCTGTCGCTCCGGACGCAGGCGTACGAGGTGCTCATGACGGCCACCACTGCTGCGGTGGTGGCCGGAGGCGGCAGGTCACTGTCGTTGACGAACAGGGCCCAACGCCTCGCACGGGAGGCCCTGTTCCTCCTCGTTCAGGGTCAGACGGCAGAGTCGAGAAGGGTTCACCTGAAGGCACTGGCCGACCGGCCGTAATTCGCTTGACCTGCTCCCGGGGCAACGCTGCACTGGGGCAAGACACCACGGGTGGTGGTGCCGGTATCCGGAGAGGCAGCGGCAGCGATGGAGATCCGTCCCACGACCGACGAGGATCTTGACGTCTTCGTCAACACGGTCCATGCCGCGTTCGGGCTCTTCCCGGAGACCCCGGTCGAGGGTGGTGGGCTGTGGTGGTCGGCGCTCGAGATGGACCGCTGTCTGCTCGCCCTGACGGCGGACGGGCGGCCCGTCGGCACCGCGGCCACGTACCCCTTCGAACTCACCCTGCCCGGCGAGACCCTCGTCCCTGCCCCCGGGGTGACCGCCGTCGGCGTCCTGCCCTCGCACCGGCGCCAGGGCGTGCTCAGCGCGATGATGCGGCATCAGCTCACCGAACTGCGGGCCCGTGGAGAGATCCTCTCCGTGCTGCTGGCCTCCGAGGCCACGATCTACGGCAGGTTCGGCTACGGACCGGCGACCTACACGGCACGGCTCACGGTGCCGCGCCACAAGGCCGACCTCTCCGTTCCCCGGGCGCGCGGAGTGGCCGACGCACCAGCCGCCGTCGCGGACGACGGCTCGGTCGAGGTACTGCGTCGTGCCGAGTGCGGCGAGATCCTGGAAGAGGTCTACGACCGGTACCGCCGCGCCCAGCCCGGCGCGTTGTCCCGGCCGCACCGCTGGTGGGCCCTGCGCGCGGGACAGCCCCCGATCTCGCCGGCGCCGCGCTACATCGCCCTCCACCGGGACGCGGACGGCGTGCCGGACGGATACGCCAGCTACTCGATCGCGGAGGGCAAGACCCTGACGGTCGACGAGACCATCGCCACCGACGACGCCGTGTTCACGGCCCTGGCCCGGTTCGTGCTCGGCCACGACCTCGTCTCCCAGCTCGTGTTCAAGCACGTCCCGCCCCAGCACCCCCTGCGTTGGCAGCTCACGGACTTCCGCGCCGGTGAGGTGAGCGGCGACATGGACTGGCTCTGGGTGCGGCTCCTGGACGTACCGCGTGCACTGACCGCGCGCGGCTGGTCCACGGACGGAGAACTCGTCCTCGCCGTCGACGACCCGTTCCTGGACGACCACGGCCGCTACCTGCTGACCGTCCGGGACGGCAAGGCCGACTGCGTGCCGACGGGCCGGGAGCCCGACCTGTCCCTGGACGTGTGCGACCTGGGCTCCGTCTACCTCGGCGGCACCGACCCGAGCACGCTCGTGCGGGCCGGCCACATCCGGGCCCACCGCCCGGGCGCGGCCGCACTGGCCGACGCCCTCTTCCGCACCGACCGCTCCCCGCACTGCCTGCACTGGTTCTGAGCACGCGCCCGCCGACCCCGCAACGACGCTCAAGGGGCGCGGAGTTGGGCCGTAGGCCGCGGGCACCCGCACTCAACCGGCACCCGTCAACTGGCGAACGGCACCTGTGCCGCGGAAGCCTTCCGCTCACCGACAGGGTGCTGCCACACCCCGTCCGCCGCGAGCCTCGGCAGCACGCCCTCCCCGAACCAGTACGCCTCCTCCAGATGCGGATACCCGGACAGCACGAACTCCTCGATGCCCAGCGCCGCGTACTCCTTGATCCGCTCGGCGACCTCCTCGTGGCTGCCGACCAGCGCCGTCCCCGCTCCACCCCGGACGAGCCCGATCCCGGCCCACAGATTGGGATGGATCTCCAGCCCGTCCCGGCTCCCGCCGTGCAGCGCCAGCATCCGCTGCTGCCCCTCGGACTCGCTCCGCGCGAGCCCGGCCTGTACGGAGTTCACGGTCTCGGAGTCGAACCCTTCGAGCAACCGGTTCGCCTCGGCCCACGCCTCCGCGGACGTGTCACGCGTGATGACGTGCAGCCGGATGCCGAAGCGGAGCGTCCGGCCCTGCTTCGCAGCCAACCCCCTGATCCACGCGATCTTCTCGGCGACCTGAGCAGGCGGCTCGCCCCAAGTGAGGTACACGTCAACGTACTTGGCGGCGATCTCCCCCGCGATCGGCGACGATCCCCCGAAGTACACCTCGGGCACCGGGTCGGGCAGCCGCGCCAACTTCGCTTCCTCGACGCGCAGATGCTCACCGGCCAGATCGACGGTCTTCCCGTCCCACAACTGCCGTACGATCTCCAGGAATTCGCCGGTACGGCGGTACCGGTCGTCCTTGTCGAGGAAGTCGCCGTAGGCCCGCTGCTCGTGGCTCTCGCCGCCGGTGACGACGTTGAGGAGCAGGCGTCCGCCGGTCTGCCGCTGGAACGTGGACGCCATCTGCGCGGCGAGCGTCGGCGAGACGAAGCCGGGGCGGAAGGCGACCAGGAACTTCAGGCGTTCGGTGTTCTGGCTGACCATCGCGGTGGTGAGCCACGCGTCCTCGCACCAGGCGCCGGTGGGCGTGAGGGCACCCACGAAGCCGAGGTCCTCCGCCGCGCGGGCGATCTGGCTCAGGTAGGCGACCGTCGGCGGCCGGTCCCGTCCGGAGGCGGTGGCGGGGGTGCCGTGACCGCCGCCCACGACATGGCGGCTGTCCCCGTTGGTGGGGAGGAACCAGTGGAAGGTGAGAGACACGTGGGGGCTCCTGTCTGGACTGTCCTGCAGGTGAGTTAGAGGAGGCCGTGGCGGGGTGGCCTGGTGCCGTTCAGCACGTAGCGGCCGATGTGCTGGATCTTCCAGCGCGCCGGATCGTGCAGAGTGTGGGTGCGGGCGTCGCGCCAATGCCGGTGCAGGTTCAGGGAGTTGAGGGCGGAGCGGGTACCCGAGACCTCGAACAGCGCACCCGCCACCTCCACGGCCGTCTGCGCCGCGTGCACCTTGGCCGCCGCCACCGCGATGGAGGCCTCGGCGGCCGAATCGTCGTTCAGGTTGGCGCGTGCCACGTCCACGGCCTTGGCCGCCTGGATCAGCAGAGCCTCGGACGCCCTTACCTGGATGGCGAGTTCACCGAACCGCTGGATCAGCAGCGGGTCCTCGGCGGCGGTCTCGACCCCGCTCTCGAACCAGGGGCGGCTCTTCGTCCGGACGAACTCGGCGGCCTCGGCCAGCGCTCCCCCGGCGATCCCGGCGTCGATGGCCGCGTGCAGCAACTGGGCCACAGCGCCGTGGAGTTGGGGTCCCCCGAAGGTGAGGTGGTGCGGCAGGACCCGGTCGGCGGGGACGGCGACCGCCTCCAGCCGGACCGTGCCGCTGGCCGTCGTACGCTGGCCCATTCCGTCCCAGTCGTCGACGACCGTGACGCCCTCGGCGTCGCTCGGGACGTACGCGACATGGAGGTTGTCGTCCTCGGTGCGGGCGAGGACGGGGATCCAGTCGGCGAAGAGGGCACCGGTGGAGTAGTGCTTGACGCCGGTCAGTCGGTAGGAGCCGTTGGGTTGGAGTGTCAGGCGGGTGCGGATGTCCTGGACGTGTTTGGTGCCGGCCTCGGACTGGGCGTTGCCGAAGCGGCGGCCTGCCAGCAGCTCGGCGAAGAAGAACTTCTGCTGGTCCGGGGTCCCCTGACGGCGGATCACATTGACGTAGGCGAAGTGGCTCTGCGGGATCTGGGCGAGGCTGCCGTCGGCCGAACCGAGCAGGCGGAAGATCTCGGCGAGGGTCTCCGCGCTCACGTCGGCGCCGCCGTACTCGGCGGGCACGGTGACGGCGAGCAGTCCGGAGCCGGAGAGACGGTCCAACTCGGCGCGCGGGAGCCTGCGTTCGGTGTCGCGTGCCGAGGCCCCGGCCCGGAACTCGTCGGCGAGCGCGGCGGCGAGGGCGAGGGCCTCGGCGTCGTCCCCGATCACATGGGCGGTCGCCCGGTCGGTCATGATGGTCAGCTCGCCGCGGCCAGCAGCGGGGTGCGGCCGAGGGCCGCCGAGAACTGGTCCACCACCTGGGTGAGCGCCTCGGTGGTGGCCGGGGCCACGGTGAGCGAGCCGTCCTCGTGGGCGGTGATGTCCTTGTCGAGGGTGAACCAGCCCTGGACTATGTGGGCCGCGCCCATGGAGTTCAGCACCGGGCGGAGCGCGTAGTCGATGGCGAGCACATGTGCGGTGGACCCACCGGTGGCGAGCGGCAGCACGGTCTTGCCGGTGAGGGCGTACTGCGGGAGCAGGTCGAGCAACGCCTTGAGGACTCCGGAGTAGGAGGCCTTGTAGACGGGGGTGCCTACGACCACTCCGTCGGCGCGGGCGAAGAGTTCGGTGGCCTCGACGATGGCCGGGTGGCGGAAGTCCGCGCCGAGCAGGGCCTCGGCGGGGATGGTGCGCACGTCGAGCGGGATCACCTCGTGGCCCTGGGCGATCAGCCGCTTGTCCAGGTGCCGTAGAAGGCGGTTGGTGCGGGAGGAGACGGAGGGGCTGCCGGAGACGGACAGGACGGTGGCCATGGGTCCTCTTTCGGGGAGGCGGGGCGCCCGCTCGACTGGCGGGCGCCCCGGGGCAGTTCGGTCAGGAGTACCAGGTGGGTTCGGGCAGTTCGCCATCGAGGACCCAGCGGCCGACCTCGCGCCGCTTGTAGGCGACGGGGTCGTGCAGGGTGTGGGTGCGGACGTTGCGCCAGAACCGGTCGAGGCCCTCCGAGGTGGCGGTAGAGCGGGCGCCGGTGACCTCGAAGATGCGGTTGCCGATCTCCAGGGCGACATCAGTGGCGCGTGCCTTGACGGCGGCCACCCGTACCTCGAAGTCGCCGCGCGTCTTCTCGGTGACGGCGTCGGGGTCGTCGTGCAGTCGCTGTCCCTCTGCGGCGACGGTGTCGGCGAGGGCCTCGACCGCCCAGAGCTTCGCGGTGAGGTCGCCGTAGGTGTCGATGACGTAGGGCTCGTCGACGGCGCGTTCGTAGCCGCCGTGGAGCCAGGAGCGGGCCTTGGTGCGGGTGTAGGTCGCGGCCGTCTCCAGGGCGCCGGCGGCGATGCCCAAGTAGAAGTTGACGAAGACGAGTTGGATGGTGGGGACGTTGAGCGTGTTGTAGGTGCGCGGCCGGAATTCCTTGTCGACGTAACCGGCCGCCGAGGACCACGGGGTACGGACGCCGTCGAGGATGACGCCCCCGCTCTCGGTGAGGCGCTGGCCGATGTTGTCCCAGTCGTCGAGGAAGGTCAGGCCCTCGCTGTCGGAGGGGACGATCGCGAAGACGTGCTGGTCGGTGCCTTCCAGGACGCCTTCGAGGACGGTGACGTCGGAGACCTTGCTGCCGGTGGAGAAGGACTTGCGGCCGGTGAAGACGAGGTCGTCGCCGTCCTCGGTGACGGTGACGTCCTTGTCGCGGGGGTTGACGGCGCCGCCGAAGAACCAGCGGTTGCGGGCGGCCTCGGCCTCGACGTGCTCCCACTGTTCGCGGGTGCCGACGAGACGGGCGGCCCAGTTCCACAGGTAGTGGTAGCCGAGGAGCTGGCCGATGGAGCCGTCGGCCTTGGCGATCTCGCGGACGACGCGGTAGGCGGTGGGCCAGTCCTGGCCTCCGCCGCCGTGCTCCGTGGGGCCGAGCAGGGTGACGAGGCCGGAGTCCTTGAGGAGTTGGACCTCGGCGTACGGGGTGGCGCCGGCCCGGTCGCGGGCGGCGGCGTCGGTGTCGAGGAGGGCGGCGACCTCGACGGCGCGGGCGATCCAGTCCTGGGCGGACTGCGGGGCCGGGCGGGTCTGCCAGTCGGCGGGCGTGACAGTGCTCATGCGCGTGACCTCTTTCGCAGTGGGGGCGATCAGGCGTGCACGGAGACCGACTCGGCCTCACTGTCCGGGAGTTGGGTTTCCAGTTCACGCACCAGCGGCAGCACCCGCTTGCCGAAGTACTCCACCTCCTCGTGGTAGTGCAGGAAGCCGAGCAGGAGAAGGTCGACTCCCAACTTCTTGTAGGCGACGATCCGTTCGGCGATCTGCTCCGGGGTCCCGATGAGTCCCGTACGGAAGCCGTCGTTGTACTGCACGAGGTCCTCGAACGTGGAGTCCTGCCACATGCCCTTGCCGTCGGCCGAGGACTGCCCGGCCTGCTTCACCGCGGCCCCGAAGCCCTCGACGGCCTCGCGGTCGGCCTTGGCGACGATCTCCCGGAGCGTGTCGCGGGCCTCGGCCTCGGTGTCGCGGGCGATGAGGAAGCCGTTGAGGCCGAACTTCGGTGCGGTACGGCCGACTTGGGCAGCGGAGTGGCGTACGTCGGCGAGCTGCTCGGTGACGCCGTCGAAGTCCTTGCCGTTGGAGAAGTACCAGTCGGAGACGCGGCCGGCCATCGCGCGGGCGGCGGTGGAGTTGCCGCCCTGGAAGATCTCCGGGTGCGGGCGTTCGGGCGTGTTGAGGGGCTTGGGCTTGAGGGAGAAGTCGCGCAACCGGTAGAAGTCACCGGCGAGTTCGGTGTGGTCCTCGGTCCAGATCTGGCGCAGGGCCTGGATGAACTCCTCGGAGCGGCGGTAGCGCTCGTCGTGCTCAAGCCAGGGCTCGCCGAGGGCGGTGAACTCGCCCTTGAACCAGCCGGACACGACGTTCACGGCGAAGCGGCCGTTCGACAAGTGGTCGGCGGTGGCGCCGAGTTTGGCGAGGACGCCGGGGTGCCAGAGGCCGGGGTGGACGGCGGCGATGACCTTCAGTCGCTGGGTGGCTAGGAGCAGGGCGAGGCTGAAGCTGGTCGACTCGTGCTGGAACTCGGCGCCGTAGCTGGCCATGTAGCGGACCTGGCTGAGCGCGTACTCGAAGCCGTTGTTCTCGGCGAGGACGGCGAGTTCACGGTTGTACTCGTAGCCCCAGTCGGTGCGTTGCTCGATCTTGCTGGTGACGAGTCCCCCGCTGACGTTGGGGACCCAGTAGGCGAATTTCACGGGCTCTGCGGGCATGCGGAACTCCTGTTGCGGAATGCGGTTCCGGGCGCGCCGAATTCCGGGCACGCAAGACGACGTGCGAAAGGACGGAATTCAGGCGGGGAAGGAGAGAGGGCGGCGGATCACAGGACGGAGGTGACGGGGATCAGGCCGCGGTGCAACAGGAGGCGCTGGAGACGCGCGCGAGGTCGACATGGCGTCGCCGCGTGAGGTCCAGTCGCATCATCATGCCGTCGATCGTGGCAGCCGCCTGCGGGGACCGTCAAGGAAAACCCGACCGGTCTCGTATCGCGGACCATTGAATTTCACGAACGTGTGACAGGGAAACCCTTGAACAGCCCGGGAAATCCGCCGCATTCTGCGGGCATGCGCACCGAACAGCTGGAATACATAGCGGCCGTCACCCGGCTCGGCTCCCTGCGCCGGGCCGCCGAGGAACTGCGCCTGTCGCAGCCCGCGTTGAGCGAGACCGTGCGCAATCTCGAACGCGAACTCGGCGTCGACCTCCTGGAGCGCAAACGGTCCGGCGCGACGATGAGCGCGGAGGGGCGGGAGCTGCTGCCGAAGATCGTCGACGTGCTGGACGCGGTGGACCGGCTGCGGGCGGCGGCGGGCGAGCAGCACCGGATCAGCCGCATGGTGCGCGTGGGCACGGTCAACGCGGCGACCGTGCCGCTCCTGCTGCCCGTCGTCCGCGAGTTCCGCGCCTCGCATCCGCTCACCCAGGTCGAGGTGGTCGGCGCGCAGCAGACCGACATCCACCGGGCGCTGTCGGAGGGCGGGTTCGATCTCGGGCTGGTCAATCACCTCGACGGCGACGACATGCCGGCCGACTTCGAGTCCACCGAGCTGCTGTCCGGGCTGCCGGTGGTGTGCATGCGCCCCGACAGCCCGCTGGCGTCCCGGCCCACCGTGAGTGTGGACGACCTACTCACCGAGCCGCTGATCGGTATGCGGTCCGGCTATGTGATGCACCGCTACGTCCACCGGCTGCTCGACGGTCGGGGTCCCGCTTTCGCGTACTCGACCGACGGCGCCGAGATGGGCAAGCTCATGGTCGCGGAGGGGCTCGGGGCGACGGTCCTGCCCGACTTCAGCGTGGTCGGGGACCCGCTGGAGCGGCTCGGCGCGATCACCTACCGGCCGATCGCCGGCGACACGGCCCGCGTCCTGCTGATGCTGCGCCGCCGCCGCGCGGACTCCGTACCGCAGGCGGCCGGGGATCTGCACGAGGCGTTCGTACGGCGAGCACGGGAGCTGAGCGGAACACCCGCCTGAGGCGGTGGGCATCGCCTGAGGCGACAGCCCTCTCGCCTGAGACTGTGGCCGTACGGTCAGTCCTCGTCGCCCATCGGAACCACCACGAGGAACGCGTCGGACTTCAGGTCCATGACGACCCTGGCGGGCTCACCCTCGGCGCGGCGCCGGGCCGCGAACTCCTCGGCAGGCCATGATCCGCGCGGAGCCCCCGCCGAAAACCGCTTCAACACCTTCGCGCCCATGTCCGCAGACACCTCCAGCATCGTTCCTCGGCTCCCCACGGGGACCGTCGTACCTGTCCACCTGCCCCCGATCGACGCCGACATGCCAAGTTCCTCGGCGGCGGGAAGGCTCCGGGAGCGCGTACGCCCGTCGGGTGACAGCCGCATCCGCCGGGCGCGCCGGACCGGAAGCACCTCACGACCCCCTTTCCCGTCTCACGGAGTGCGCACCATGAACGTCTCGGTCGTCCTGTTCACCGCCGATCTGCGCCTGCACGACCAGCCCGCGCTGCGCGCCGCCACCGAGGCCCGCCAGGTGGTGGTCCCCCTGTTCGTCCGCGACCGGGGCGTGACGGACGCCGGGTTCGCCGCGCCCAACCGGCTGGCGTTCCTCGCCGACTGTCTGCGCGACCTCGACACCGGCCTGCGCGAGCGGGGCGGCAGGCTGGTGATCCGGTCCGGTGACGTCGTCGACGAGGTGTGCAAGGTCGCCGCCGAGACGGACGCCGACGAGGTGCACATGGCGGCCGACGTCAGCGACTACGCCCGGCGGCGCGAGCAGCGGCTGCGGCAGGCACTGGAGGCGGAGGGGCGACGACTGCACGTCCACGACAACGTGACCACGGTCGTCGCCCCGGGCGCGGTGACTCCGGCCTCCTCGGACCACTTCGCGGTCTTCACGCCGTACTTCCGCCACTGGTCCGGGGAGCACCTGCGCGCCCCGCTCGCCGCACCGCGCACAGTGCGGGTCCCGGACGGTGTCGGTTCCGAGGAACTGCCCACCCGTACCAGCATCGTTGGGCTGTCGCCCGGCCTGGCGACCGGCGGGGAGACCAACGGCCGCAAGATGCTGGGCCGTTGGCTGCGCAACGGCATCGCGTCGTACGAGGACCTGCACGACGCCCTCGCCGCCGATTCCACCTCCCGCCTCTCGCCCCATCTCCACTTCGGCACCCTCTCCCCCGTCGAACTGGTCCACCGGGCACGGCAGTCGGACGGCCCGGGAGCCGAGGCCTTCGTACGGCAGCTCGCGTGGCGGGACTTCCACCGCCAGGTGCTGGCGGCCCGGCCCTCGGCCGCGGGCGCCGACTACCGTACGAAACACGACCGTTGGCGGTCCGCACGCACGGCCGGCGAGGACATCGCGGCCTGGAAGGAGGGCCGCACCGGCTATCCGCTGATCGACGCGGCGATGCGCCAGCTGCTCCACGAGGGCTGGATGCACAACCGGGGACGGCTGCTGACGGCCAGCTTCCTCACCAAGACGCTCTACGTCGACTGGCGCGTCGGCGCCCGGTACTTCCTCGACCTGCTGGTCGACGGCGATGTGGCGAACAACCAGCTCAACTGGCAGTGGATGGCGGGCACCGGCACCGACTCACGTCCCAACCGGGTACTGAATCCCGTGACTCAGGCGAAGCGGTACGACCCGGACGGCGCTTACGTCCGCCGTTGGGTGCCCGAACTCGCCGAGGTGGACGGACCGTTGGTGCACGAGCCGTGGAAACTCAAGGGACTTGAGCGGGCGGCGCTCGGCGACTATCCGGATCCGATCGTCGAACTCGCCGACGGGCTCACGCGGTTCAGGCGAGGTCGGGCGGGTGACTGAGGCCTCCCGTCAGCGCTGCGCCCCGTACACCTCCGAAACGATGTCCACGGCGTCCATCAGGGTCACCGGCCGGATCGATCCCCGCGTCGATGCGCCGGACCAACCGGGACCGGCCAGCATCACCGAGGGGTGTCTCCACGCCCCTCTCACTCCCCAGCGGATGTCGGCGAGGTGCCGGGCCAGCGGCGGGCTCGCCGTGGAGCGTGCCTGCGCCCACAGGACGACCACCGCCGGTCCCAGCCGCCGTACCGCCGCGGCGAGTGCCTCGGCGGGTACGGCGGCGCCGAACATCCTTGTGGGCAGGCCGAGTTCACCCAGTGCGGCGTTGAACGCCTCGATGGGGAGCGTGTGTTGTTCGCCGGGCACGCAGGCCAGCACGACAGGCCCGACGGGCGAGACGTCCACCTGTCGCCCGGGAAGCGGGGTGTGTCGGCGCAGGGCGGTGGAGACGTGCCAGGACAGCAGGTGCTCCACCTCGACGTAACGGTCCCCGGACGAGGCCCACTTGCGTCCCACCGCGTGCAGGGTCGGCACCATCACCTCCTGCCAGGCGACGACGATGCCGTACTGGCCGACGGCATCGGCCAGTTGACGCTCGACGGCGGGCGCGTCGAGCCGGACGGCGGCGCGCGCCAGCCCTCGGCACTCCTGGCGCACGTCTCCGAGGGGCAGGGCGCCGGGGGCCTGTGACGTCCCGTTCCGTCCGGGCACGAGCTCCGCATGCGAACCGGCCGCCCCCTTCGCAACCTGTGCCGCCTCGGCCGGGGGCACGCCCGACGCGGTCAGCCGGCACATCTCCTCCAGCAGCGCCACGTCCCGCCGGGTCCAGCGCCGGTGCCGCCCCTCGGCGCGGACCGCGGGCCCGATGCCGTAGCGACGCTCCCAGGACCGCAGCGTGGTCGGCGCCACGCCCAGTCGGCGGGCCAACGCACCGGTCGTCAGGGGCAGTTCGCCCGCGGACCCGTTCGCCGCGGACCCGTCGGCGGGCAATTCGCTCATCCGGTGACTATACGACGCACAATCGATGCGAGTTGATGGCCTTGATCCCCGGCTCCCACGATGACCGGACAGTCGCCGTCCGACGCGTGAGGAGCCGTAGCCATGAGCCCGCAGCCCGGCGCCGTCCGCCCGAGCCCCGCGACGGACTCGCTCACCGATGAGGAGCTGGCCAGGGGGCTGGTGGCAGGCGACGAGGATTGTCTGGCCGCCGTGTATCACCGCTGGTCGCCGCTGGTGCACGCCCTGGCCCGGCGCTCACTGGGGGACGCCAAGGAAGCGGAGGACGTGACGCAGCAGGTATTCCTCGGGGTGTGGTGCGGGCGGCGGGGCTTCCGTCCCGAGCGCGGCGCGATCGGCGGCTGGATCGTGGGCATCACCAGGCGCAGGATCGCCGACGCGCTGTCCGCCCGCACCCGTCGCCTGCACCTCGCGGCCGCTGCCGGCTCGTCGCTCGCCCTCGTCGATCCCGTCGCCCGGAAGCCCGAGACGGTTCTCGACCGCGTCCTGGTCCTGGGTGAGCTGGCCAGGCTGCCCGCACCGCAGCAGCGGGTCCTGCGGCTGACGTACTACGAGGACCTGACCCAGACCCAGATCGCGCGGCGCACCGGCTGGCCGCTCGGGACGGTCAAGAGCCACGCCCGACGTGGGCTCCACCAGTTGCGCCGCCGCCTCCAGGGCGACGAACAGGCTGACCACTACACATAAAGGCGAAATAAGAGCACTATGGAGATAGGCGGCTTTTGCCGCATACCGCACCAGACGCGGTCAGGCCAGCGAAGTCAAAGGAGACGAGTCATGGCCAACGTCTCGCACACCAGAGGTGACATAGCGAGCCACCCTGATGTCTCCGAAATGCAGGCGCGCTACGCCCGCATGCTCGGTGGACGCGATGTGGCGCTCGTGGACGGACCGGTGTTCCTCCTCGGTCTGTACTGCGCCGTGTCCCCGTGGATACTCCACTACACGACGAGCCAGCCCGCGCTCGTGCCGCACAACCTGATCGTCGGCATCGCGATCGGCCTGCTGGCCCTCGGGTTCACCAGGGCACCGGAACGCATGTACGGCCTCAGCTGGGCGATGAGCGCCCTGGGTGTCTGGATGATCGTCTCGCCGTGGATCGTCGGCACCAACCCCGACAAGGGCGTCATCCTGAACAACGTCATCATCGGCGGACTGGCCGTGCTGATGGGCCTGGTGTGTGCCGGTACGGCGGCGCGGAGCACTCCCAAACCGTAGAGACCGACCCCCGGGACAAGCCGCAGGAATCCGGAAGGAAGCCACGCCCCCTTCAGTGGTCGCCCGGCACCAGCCAGGGCGCCTGCGGGAGGGGGCTGCCGGTTTCGAGAACCGACTTCAGGTTGGACAGCACGGCCGGCCAGCCGCCCGACACGTCGGACAGTTCGCCCTCGTCCGCGAGGTCCTCGTGGGTGACGGTCAGGCGCACGATGTCCTCGTGGCGCCGGATGTCGTAGGTGACGCGGGAGTACGTGTCCTCCTGACCCTCGTTCTCCGGTGAGGTCCAGGTGGTCACGAGGCGGGTCGGGCGTTCGCTCTCGACCACCGTGCCGACGACGTCGGCGATGCCGGAACCGTCCGTGCGCACGTGTTCCCAACGGGAGCCCGGCTGCCAGTCGGAGACGTTGCTGTGGCCCCAGTAGGCGGCGGTCAGGTCGGCGTCGGTGAGCGCGTCCCAGACCTTCTCGGGGGTGCTCGCGATGTAGGTGACGTAGACGAATGTCGGCTTGTCGGTCATGGCTTCCTCGGCTCGTCGCTTCAGGGCCCCGAGTGCGCGCAGGCGCGGGCGCTCGAACTTGTCGATCCAGCGCTCCTGGATCTCGTGCAGCGGGACCGGATTGAGGTAGTGCAGCTTCTCCCGCCCGCGCCGCACCGTGCCGACCAGGTTGGCGGCCTCCAGGACGGCCAGATGCTGGGTCACCGACTGGCGGGTCATGTCGATACGCCCGCACAACTCGCCGAGCGTCTGCCCGTTCTCCTCGTGCAGCCGGTCCAGCAGACGTCTGCGGGTCTCGTCGGCCAGGGCCTTGAAGACCGCGTCCATCCCTGAGTCATGTTCGGATCGCACACTCAACGTTATGCAGGCAGTTACCTGCATGTCAAGGCGGGCGGCTTCGTCCGACTCATTCCGATCTTCTACGACGCCTCAGCGCAGCAACGCGCCCAGCTCGCGGCGGTGCGCGGCCACCCAGTCGTACGCGTCCTGGATCTCCTCCACGACCCCGCTCGCCCGCAGGCCGGCCATGCCCCGTTCCCCGCGCTCGGCACCGGCCTCGATGCCTCGCCGGCAGCGGTCCTGCCACCACAGGACCGTGTCGAGGAGCCGGTCGGCGCCGTCGAGTTCATCGAGGCCGTACGCCTCGCGGATCAGCGCGATCCGGCGGGCGGCCTCGGGCACGTCGGTGACGCCCGGGCCGAGGTCCAGGTACTGCCAGCAGACGTGGGCGACGTCGTGGACGCGCTCGCCGGGGGCGGCGAGGTCCCAGTCGACGAAGGCGAGCGGGTGCCACGCGCCGTCGTAGACGGTGTTCTTGGGGGCGAGGTCGTTGTGGCAGACGACGTCCTGGTCACCGGCCTCCGGCGTGCCGTGCGTCAGGTCGTGGAACGTGCGGACGAGCTGCGCGAGGCGCACCAGGCTGTCGTCGGTGCGGGCGGCGGACCGTTCCTCGGGGCCGACGGCCGCCCGGCCCTCGATGTACCGGAACACCTCCCGCCCCCGCTCGTCCGCGCCGAGGAAGCGCGGTGCCCCGGCCCACCCCCGCCGCTCGAACAGCGCGAGCAGTCCGGTCACGAAGGGCGACCGCTCCGCCGGGGGCGGAGTGCGTCGTACGGTCTCCCCGACCCGCACGACCACGTTGATCACCCCTCCGCCGAGCGCCGATTCCTCCACGTGGCCCGCCTCCCCGAAATCGTTCGACCGCACGAGTATCGCTTGGCACGCTGCTCGGATGGATCATGCGGAGGCACTGCCCATCGGGAGGCGAGGCAGGTGGTGGTCGGCGAGACCAACTTGGCCACCACGTAGGGGAGTTGCGCTACACCTAGGTATCAGCGACTCGTGTGCGCGAACCACGTGAGCGTGCTCAGTGAAACGTCTGAAGAGTTTCGTCAGGCGTTGGGGGGACTTGCGGATCGCACGGGTGCTGCTCATCGCATGAGACGAACACCTCAACAGATCAACAGACGTGGCGAGTTGGAGCACGAGCTCGCCAACAGCGCCCGTAGAGCACGCCTGTTGGACGAGCGGGCGCCCACCGACACTGTGCGGGTGGTGACCGACGGGCGCTCCGTCGTCGATGTCGCGGAGGACGTGCCGGCCGCGACCGGTTGAGTCAACAGGCCCTAGGCGCCTGCGGGTTCAGGGTCCGGGGTCGTCTCCGTGAGGTACTCCTCCGTGATCTCCTTCGGGCCGAACGGCCAGACCTTCTCGAAACGGGCCCAGATGACGAACGCGACGCAGCCCAGGGCCAGCCAGGCGAGGGACCACTCGATGGGGTGACGGCCCGGCGAGTTCTTGTCGGCGTAGCCGTAGATCACGCACCAGCCGACGAACGCGACGATGCTCGGCACGGGGTAGAGCCACATGCGGTACGGGCGGCGCAGGGCCGGCTGGCGTTTGCGCAGGACCGTGAGGGCGATGATCTGGGCCAGTGCCTGGACGATGACCATGACCGTGGTGAGGAGTTGGATCAGGGTCGCCAGGTCCGTGTGGCGGCCGATCAGGAAGCCGATCGCCGTGATCACACCCATCGTGGCCAGGCCCAGCATCGGGAAGCGGTGCTTGGGGTGGAGCTTGGCGTAGGGGCGGAAGAAGACGCGTTCGCGGGCCGCGTCGTAGGGAACCCGGGAGCCACCGAGGAGGCCGGTGAAGACCGAGGCGAAGGCCGTGATGAGGATCAGGACGGTGACCGTGTCGGCGGCACCCTTGCCCCAGGTCTTCTCCAGTACCGCCGAGGCCACCGAGGTGGAGGCGATGTCGTTCACGTTCGTCATCCGGTGCCAGTCGATGACGCCCAGCGTGCCGATCTGCAGCATCAGGTAGATCGCCATGATGCCGACGATGGAGAAGAGGATGGAGCGCGGGAGCGTGCGGCCCGGGTCCTTGATCTCGGCGCCCATGTACGCGGTGGTGTTGTAGCCGAGGTAGTCGTAGATGCCGATGGTCAGGCCGCCGGCGAAGCCGAGCCAGAATTTGTCGCTGCCGAGGTCGAAGGCGTGCGCCGGGTAGGTGAAGGCGAGGTGCGCGCTGAAGTCGCTCGCGGCGGCCACGATGACCAGGAACACCGCGGCGATCATCACCACCCACATCACGGCGGTGATGCGCGCGATGTTCTCGATGCCGCGCCACAGCAGGAGGACCACCACGGCGATCACGCCGAGGCCGATCAGGTCGCCGGACGTCTTGCCCAAGTCCGGTGCCAGATAGCCGAGATACTGCACGAAGCCGACCACGCCGGTCGACATGATCAGCGGGATGAAGAGCATCGCCGTCCACACGAACAGGAACGGCATCAGCCGGCCGGTTCGGTACTGGAAGGCCTGGCGCAGATAGACGTAGCTGCCGCCGGAGCCGGGCATCGCGGCGCCCATCTCGGCCCACACGAGCCCGTCGGCCAGCGCGAGGATCGCCCCCGCGACGAAGCCGATGACCGCCTGCGGGCCGCCGAACGCGGCGACCATCAGCGGGATCGTCACGAACGGACCGATGCCGCACATCTGGCTCATGTTGATGGCGGTGGCCTGGAAGAGGCCGACGCGGCGGACGAACCCGCCGTCGGGGGGCGGGCTACCGGGAGGCGGACTACCGGACATGGGAACTCCTGGGGCTTGTCACGGGGAGAGGGAGACGGGGTGGCCCGGTGCGGGTGACTGGGCGATAAAGTTAAGGAGCCTTACTAGACTCGTCAAGAGGCTGTCCCGGATACCGGAGAATGATGCGATGCCCGTCAGTGACGTCGTGGAGCGGCCGGACCAGCCCTGGAGTCGTCAGCGACTGCGCAGTACCAACGCGCGGCTGCTGCTCGACCGGCTGCGCACCGCCGGTGCCGCGTCCCGCGCCCAACTCGCCCGCGAGACAGGCCTGTCGAAGCCGACGGTCTCCAGCGCGCTCGCCGCACTGGAGGAGGCTGGACTCGTGCACGAGGTCGGCACGCAGGCCCCCGAGCGCGGCCGGACCGCCGTGCTCTACGCCCCCGACCCGTCCGCCGGGTACGCGCTCGGGATCGACGTCGGGCGCAGCTGGCTGCGGGTCGCGGTCGCCAATCTGGACGGCGAGGTGGTGGCCCGCGCGGACGTCCGCAACCGGGCCCGCAGTTCGGGCGCCATGGCCGAGCTGGTGGTCGCCACCGCCCACCAGGTCGTCGCGAACTCCGAGGTCGAACCGGCCGCGGTCGTCCACGCCGTGGTGGGCACGCCCGGTGTCTACGACGAGCAGCGGCGCCGGGTGCGGTACGCGATGCATCTGCCGGGCTGGGGCCGGGCCGGCCTGTTCGACCGGATGCGGGAGGAGCTGGGCGTCCCGCTGGAGGTGCACAACGACGCGAATCTCGCGGCGCTCGGCGAGTACACGTACGGCGTCGGCGCGGGCAGCCGGCTGTTCGCGTACATCATGATCGGCACCGGTCTCGGCATGGGCGTGGTCAGCGAGGGGCGGCTGTTCACAGGGGCGCACGGCAGCGCCGGGGAGATCGGGTTCCTGCCGTGGCCGGGGCAGCAGAAGCCGGAGACGCTGGAGGACGCGGTGTCCGGGGTGGCCGTCGTGGAGGCCGCCCGAAGATTCGGCATGAGCGGGCAACAGCTCACCGCGAAGGCCGTCTTCGACGCGGCCCGGCAGGGAAACGCCGCGGCGATCAAGGCGGTTGAGCTGGAGGGCGAGCGGATCGCACACACGGTGGCGGCCGCCGCGGCCGTCCTCGATCCGGACCTCGTGGTGTTGGGCGGCGGAGTCGGACACAGCGTGGATCTGCTGCTGCGCCCGGTGCGGGAGAACCTCCGCGCACTCACTCCACTCAGGCCGAAGATCGTGCCCAGCGCACTGGGCGAGGACGCGGTGCTGCTGGGTGCCGTGGCCACCGCGCTCGGCACCGCGCGGGACCTCGTCTTCAAGCGCCACTCGGCGACCTGAGCAACTCACTCACGGACACAGGTGTTTGACAGGCATCGTCGGGCGCCCTACCTTCTGGTGCGGTTAGTAAAGCTTCCTAACTTGACGAGGCTGGAGACCGCCGTGTTCCACCGCCCCGCCGTCCCTCCACTCCGCAGAAGCCGTCTCGCCACGGCCGCAGTCGCCCTGGGCCTCCTGGGTTCCCTCACCACCGGCGCGTGGGCGGGGGCCCGGGAGTCGTCCCCGCCGCAGCGCGAGCAGGTCCCGGTGACCGCCGTACGCTCGACCGCCGGGACCGCCACCCCGCTGTCCGGCTACGCGATCCAGTCGTCCGCCAAGGTCACCGACTCCGCCACTGCCGTCTCCTCCCCCGGCTACCCGGCGACCGGCTGGTACCCGGCCGGTGCGCGCTCGACCGTCCTCGCGGCCCTGATCGCCGACGGCGTCTACCCGGACCCCTTCTACTCGACCAACCAGCAGAAGATCCCCAAGGCCGACTTCCAGGTGCCGTGGTGGTACCGCAGCGACTTCACGGTCGCCGACCCCGGCAAGCGCACCTACGTCGACTTCAGCGGGGTGATCTCGGCGGCCGACGTCTACGTCAACGGCAAGCGGATCGCCAAGGCCGCGGACGTCAACGGTGCTTATACACAACATGAGTTGGACGTCACCTCGCTCGTCCGCTCCGGCACGAACACGGTCGCCTTCCGCATCCGGCCCAACGACCCGAACAAAAACCTCACCATGGGCTGGATCGACTGGCTCCAGCCGCCGCCCGACGAGAACATGGGCATCGTCCGTGACGTCCTCGTCCGCCGCGGCGGCCCGGTCGCGCTGCGCGACGCACATGTGGTGACGAAGCTGGCCGTGCCGTCGCTGGCCTCCGCGGACCTGACGGTGAAGGCACAAGCCCGCAACGACTCGAACGCGCCCGTCACCACGAAGGTCAGGGGCAGCATCGGCACGACGACCTTCGAGAAGACGGTCTCCCTCGCCGCACACGAGACGAAGACCGTCACCTTCGGCCTCCACCTGGCCTCCCCCAGGGTCTGGTGGCCCGCGGGCATGGGCGGCCAGCCGCTCTACGACCTCGACCTCACCGCCTCCGTAGCGGGCACCCCATCCGACACCGCGCACCAGACCTTCGGCATCCGCAACGTGCAGGCCCCGCTGAACTCCGCCGGCGACCGCCAATACCGCATCAACGGCCGCAAGTTGCTGATCAAGGGCGGCGGTTGGTCACCGGACGAGTTCCTGCGCTGGGACAGGACCTACGTCGAGGACCGCCTGAAGTACGCCCTCGACCTGGGCCTGAACACCATCCGCCTGGAAGGGCACATCGAGCCGGACGAGTTCTTCGACCTGGCCGACCGCTACGGCATCCTCACCCTCCCCGGCTGGGAGTGCTGCGACAAGTGGGAGGGCCAGGTCAACGGGGACGAGACCGGCGACAAGTGGACCGCCGCCGACTACCCGGTCGCCAAGGCGTCGATGGCCGCCGAGGCCGCCCGACTGCGCGACCACCCGAGCGTGATCTCCTTCCTCATCGGCAGCGACTTCGCCCCTGACGCGAAGATCGAGAAGACGTACCTCGACGCACTGAAGGCCGCCGACTGGAAGACTCCGGTGGTCGCCGCCGCCTCCGACAACTCCTCGCCGGTCAGCGGCAGTTCGGGAATGAAGATGACCGGACCCTACGACTGGATCCCGCCCAACTACTGGTACGCCAAGCGCGAGGGCGGCGCCACCGGCTTCAACTCCGAGACCAGCGCGGGCCCCGACATCCCCACCCTGGACACCCTGCTCCGCATGATGAGCCCGGCCGAACTGGCCACCCTCTGGAAGGACCCGAGCGCCAAGCAGTACCACCGCTCGCCGTCCTCCACCTTCAACACCCTCAAGCTCTACGACAACGCCCTCACCGGCCGCTACGGCCCGCCGACGAGCCTCACCGACTACGTCCGCAAGGCGCAGCTCGCCCAATACGAGAACGTGCGGGCCCAGTTCGAGGCGTACGAGCGCAACGCCACCGACGCCTCGAAGCCGGCGACCGGGGTCGTCTACTGGATGTTCAACAGCGGATGGACCTCCCTGCACTGGCAGTTGATGGACCGCTACCTCGACCAGGGCGGTGCCTACTTCGGCGCGAAGAAGGCGAACGAGCCGCTGCACATCCAATACTCGTACGACAACCGCTCGGTCGTCGTGGTGAACAACAGGAACGCCTCCGCACACCGACTCACCGCCCGTGCAACCCTGTTCAACACCGACGGCACGCGGAAGTACGACAAGAAGGTGCCCGGGGTGAAGGTCTCCGGCGGCGGCGCGCACAGTACGGCGCTCACCCTGCCCTCGCCCTCGTCGGTGCGCGGGCTGTCGACGACGTACCTGGTACGGCTGACCCTGACCGACGCGTCCGGCAAGGAGGTGAGCCGGAACGTGTACTGGCTCTCCGCCAAGCCCGACACGCTCGACTGGGCGCACACCGACTGGTACTACACGCCGACGACGAGCTACGCCGACCTCAAGGGGCTCAACTCGATGGCACAGGCGCCGGTTTCGGCGACGGCGTCGACCGAGGCGGGCCCGCACGGCACCTCGACCACCACGGTCACGGTGCGCAACTCCGGGAAGGGTAAGACGCCTTCACTCCTCACCGACGTCCATCTCGTAGACTCGGCGGGCAAGCCGGTACTGCCGGTGCGGTGGTCCGACAACGAAGTGAGCCTGTGGCCCGGGGAGTCGACGACACTGACGGCGATCTACCGGACGGCGGATCTGCACGGGTCGGCGCCACGGGTGCGGGTCTCCGGGTGGAACACACCGGAGCGGACGGTCGCGGCACGGTAAACCGGTGAACCCGTGGGACCCGGCCGCCGCCGGGCCCCACGGGTCGTCGTCAGCTGACGTTCAGCGCTGTGTCGTCGATGACGAAGGATGTCTGGAGGGTGGACCCTTCGACACCGGTGAATTTGATGGTGGCGGTGGTGCCGGCCAGGGAGGAGACGTCGAAGGACTTCAGGACGTATCCGGAGGCCGCGTTCAGGTTGGAGTACGTGGCCAGGGTGGTGGAGCCGGCGGTGACCGTCAGCTTGTCGTAGGCGGTGCTGGTGGTGGTCTCCGCGGTGTCGATGTGTAGATAGAAGCTGAGGGTGGCAGAGCAGCCGGACGGGATGCTCACCGACTGGGACAGGGTGTCGGTGGTGGCGGTTCCGTAGCCGTCCAGCCAGGCCTTGTACGAACCGGTGCGGGCGGCCTCGCTGCTGGAGGTGGTGATGACGCCGCTGCTGGCGGTCCAGGTGGTGTTGCCGGACTCGAAGCCCGGGTTGCCGAGCAGTTGGGCGGCGGTGCAAGTGCCGCCACCGCCTCCTCCTCCGCCCCCGCCGCTGCTGCCGTCGCCGGCCAGCCACGCGGTGGCGTTCAGGGCGAGGGCGGCGTTGGTCGCGCCGGTGTCGTTCCAGCCGTCGTAGAGCGTGTTGCCGGACTGTCCGGTGCCGTCGTCCATGGGTGAGCTGTCGCCCCAGAAGGCGACGCGGCCGCTGCCGAAGGTGCTGGTCGCGAAGAACGCGCCGGTGTTGCCGGAGTAACCGCTGCGGTACACAAGGCCCTTGACGTTCGCGTTGTCGGCGGGCTTGAGGGTGGCCGTCGTGCCGTCGGCGATCAGGCTCTTGGTGACCGTTCCGAAGGCGCCGTTCAGGACCTCGTTGGTGCTGTCGCTGATCGCGGCGGGGTAGCCGGAGCTGATGTCGAGGGTGTCGATGGAGAAGCCGAACGGGTCGGTCGAGTCGACGCTGTTGTTGGTCATCAGGTCGTTGAGGATCTCGACCGCGTCCTCGCCGTCACTGTTGCGGTCGGCGCCGGTGTGGTCCGAGATCATGAACAGGCCGCCGCCGTTCTGGACGAATGTCATGATCGCGGTCTTCTCGGCGGTCGTGAACAGCGTGTTGGGCTCGGGCAGGACCAGCGTGTCGAAGTTCGACAGGTCGGTCGTCGACGAACCGCCGTACGTCAGCGCGCTGGTGGCGGTCTTCAGGCTGTAGTCGCCGGTCTTCTGCAGGGCGACGCCCCAGGACGAGAGCGCCCCGGTCCAGTCGGTCTCGGAGGACGGGGAGGAGTCCTGGGACAGCGGGTCGGGCTTGCTGGTGGAGATGATCCAGTCCGCGTTGCCCGCCTCCTCGGCGTGGCCGTCGTCGAACAGGACGCGGTTGGTGGTGGCCGCGTGCGCGGGCGTGGCCGTGGTGGTGACCTGGAGGGCGGCCCCTGTGACGAACAGCCCCAGGCCGGCGAGGGCGGTGGTGAGTCTACGGCGGGATCTTCTGGATCCAAGCATCCGACGAACCTCCATGAGGGGATGGGGAAGGGTGCGGTGCGGGCGCCTGATCTGCGCGCGTAGAACGGTAGTTGGGGAGTTCTACACGCGTTGAACGATTGAAAGGTACATGGCATGAAGGGGTGGTGAACAGAAAGTCCCGGCAATAACAGGCAACAAAACTCCGGCGGACTGCCTTGGCGTCCAGCGGGCACATGAAGAGAGCAGGACTATCGACAAAGAGGGGCGGAGATGGAGATCTCGGGCATCATCAGTGCCATCATCATCGGCATCATCATTGGCGTGCTGGGACGGCTCGTCGTCCCTGGGCGCCAGCACATAGGCGTTCTGCTGACGATCGTCGTCGGCATCGTGGCCGCGCTGATCGGCGCGGCGATCGCATCGGGCCTGGGGGTCGCCGACACGAAGGGCATCGACTGGATCGAGTGGCTCATCCAGATCGGCCTGGCAGCGGTCGGTATCGCCGCGCTGGACCGGTCGAGGGCGCGCCGCTGAGCCTGAGGCGGGACATGCGTCACGGGTGAGACCGGGCGGCGGCCGGCATCTGCGGGCCTGCCGCCCGATCCCCGCGTCCCGCACTCCCGACTCTCCTCACGGAGAACCCTGTTCACCGAGCAAAACTCCGCTCGTCGATCCGGGGCCCGGCCCGTCGGGTCGGCTTCGCTGCGCCTGTTCCTCCGTTCTTCAGGGAGGGGCAGGCGCAGTCGGCGTAGCCGAACGCCCTTACCGCGAGGACGAGTTGACGGAGTCGGCGCGCAGCGCCGCGAGACCGTCGCCGCTGGACGGGTACACAGGCGTCCAGCCCAGTTCCCGCTCGGCCTTCGCGCTGGACACGCGCAGGTTGCCGGTCATCACCGTGTGCGCGTACGCCATCGGCCGAACCGTCCACAGGGGTACCGCCATAGGCTTCGGCAGGCCGAACTCCCGTGCCACGCACAGGACATGGGCTCGGAAGCCGAGCGGTGTGCGGTCGGTGATGTTGTACGCCTGTCCGGGGCGCCCACGCTCGACGGCGGCGGCCACCGCGCGGGCCGCGTCGGTGAGTTCGACCCAGGGCAGGACCCGGCCGTGGTCGTCCGGGACGGGCAGTCGGCGCCTGCGCAGCATGGGGAACAGGGCGTCGGTGCCGCCGGGGCCGTAGAGGAGGCCGAAGCGGAGTGCGATGCCCTCCAAGTCCTGCGCCTCGAAGGTGAGTTGCTCCTTGGTGCGCATGCCCTCGATGTGTTTCTCCAGCTCCGGTGTGGTGCCGTGCGGGCCGAAGGGGTCGTCCTCGGTGAGGGGGCGGGTGCCGAAGTCCCCGTAGCCGTAGCCGAAGACCATCGACTCGCTGATGAAACGGCGGGCGCCGGTGGCCCGCGCGGCCTCGACGAGGTGCGCGGTGCCTTGGATGCGCAGGGCGTCGGTGGCGTGCATGTCGCGGTGGCGCAAGGGTGCCTTGTGCAGCGCGGTCGCGGCGTGGATCACCGTGTCGAAGTGGTGTCCGTCGACCGCGCGGAGCAACCCGTCGCGGTCCATGAGGTCGGCGCGGATGCCGTTGCCGGGTCCTCGGCCGAGGCCGGTCACCTTGTGGCCCGCGTCGGTCAGGGCCTTGGTGATGTGGCCGCCGAGGACGCCGGTGGCACCGGCGAGGAGGATGCTCCGGCTGTTGTCATGGGGCGCGTTCGTCGTCATGACCGTGCGACGGATCGGGTCGGCGCGGATGTGACATCAACTGCTTGAGCTGCGGGTCTACGGCTCGTACACGTACGGCGTGGTCGTGGTCAGCGGGGAGAAGCCGAGGCGTTCGAGGATGGGGCGGCTCTGGTCGGAGGCGTCGACCTGGAGGTAGCGGTAGCCGCGGTCGGCGGCGATGCGGGCGCGGTGGGCGATCAGGGCGCGGTAGATGCCGCGGCCCCGCCAGGCCTCCACGGTGCCACCGCCCCACAGGCCGGCGAACCGGGTGCCGGGGACGAGTTCCATGCGGGCCGCGCTCACCGGTTCGTCACCGGCGAGGGCGACGACGGCGACAACTGTGTCGGGTTCGGCGGCGAGTTGGGCGAGCAGACGGGCACGGAGCCGGGAACTGTCCGTGCCGAAGGCCTTCTCGTGGACGTCCGCGACGAGGTCGATGCCGGCCCGGTCGGTGGCGGGCAACAGGCGGATGCCGTCCGGCAGTTGGGCGTCGAGGGTGAGTGCGGCGACCTCGCCGATCATCAGGGTCTCCTGCGGCTCCGGCGTGAACCCGGCCGCCGACAGCCGCTGTCCGAGATCCGTCGGCAGGTCGTGGCCGTAGAGCTTCCACTCGAAGTCGCGGCCGAGCGCGGTGAAGTACGCGATCTGCTCGGCGATGGCCGCGTCCGCGTCCGTCTCGTCGAGGTCCGACCACAGGACGCCGTTCCAGCCCTGCGCGTCGGCGACCTGGCGCACCACTCCGCCGACCCGCTCGACGCGGGACCCGGGGCCGTCGGGTCGGGCGCCTTCGCGCAGGTCGCGGTCGTGGAGGGCGAGTACCGAAACGTGATCCATACGCTCACTTCAACATCCGCGGGCGACCCCGGCAACGGGATTACGCGCCCCGCGCCGGCACGTCCGCCCGTACCGCCGCGAGATACGCGCTCAGCCGGTCGCGGTTGCGGGCCAGGCAGTCGATGCGGGCCTGGATCCGGTCGACGTGGTCGCTGAGCAGCGCGGCCGTCTCCGGGGAGAGGCAGTCGGCGGGGACGTGGATCTCGTCCGGGCCGGAGAGATACGGCAGGATCGCGCGGATCATCTCGGTGGTGAGCCCCGAGTCCAGCAGGCCGCGGATCTGCTGGACGTCCCGGACCGCCGGCTCGCCGTAGGAGCGGTAGCCGTTCTCGGTGCGGTCGGGGTGCAGCAGGTCCTGTTCCTCGTAGTAGCGCAGGAGACGGGTGGGGACGCCGGTGCGGCGTGAGAGCTCGCCGATCTTCATGTCTGCCTCCGGAAACGGCGTGCCGGCGCGGGGCTCGCTTGCCTTCACACTGATGTGAGGGTTCGACCATGGTCCCATGACCACCGCATCCCCGGCCAAGGGCACCGCTCTGCCCTGGTCCGGGCTCCTCGCCCTGTCCACGGCCGCCTTCACCGCCGTCCTGACCGAACTCCTCCCCGCCGGTCTGCTCCCCCGGATGGCCCCGGCCCTCGGCGTCTCCGAGGCGCGGGTCGGCTTCCTCGTCACCGGTTACGCGGTCGCCTCCTTCCTGGCCGCGATCCCGGTCACCGCGGCCCTGCGCGGGCTCCCGCGCCGCCCGGTCCTCGTCGGCACGCTGCTGGGCTTCGCCTGCGCCAACGCGGTGGTCGCGCTGTCGCCGTCGTACGCCGTCACCTTCACCGCCCGCCTCCTCGCCGGGGTCATGGGCGGCACGATGTGGGCGATGCTCGCCGGGTACGCCGCCCGGATGGTGCCGGTCGAACGGCGCGGCCGGGCGATCGCGATCGTGCTGGCCGGCATCACCCTCGCCCTCTCCCTGGGCGTACCCGCCGGCACCGCGCTCGCCGGGGCGGTCGGCTGGCGCACGGCGTTCGGGATGCTGGCCGGTCTCGCGGTCCTGGTGGTGGTCTGGATACGACTGCGGGTCCCCGGCTTCCCCGGTGAACTCCCGGGCGCCCGCGTCCCGTTGAGGGGTGTCGCCGTACTCCCGGGGATTCCGGCCGTCCTGTCGGTCACGCTGTTCCTGCTGCTGGGGCATCAGGTGATGTACACGTACGTCGCCCCGTTCGCGGCGCACTCCGGCTACGGCCGTGCGGACGTCGTCCTGCTGGTGTTCGGGGCCGCCACGGTCATCGGGATCTGGGCCACCGGGATGCTCGTGGACCGGTGGGCGCGGCCCACACTCCTGGGCGCGACGGCGCTGTTCGTCGCGGTCATGTGTGTCCTCGGCCTGTATGCCGACTCCCCCGCGGTGCTGCTGACCTCCGTCGCCGTGTGGGGAGTTGCCTTCGGCGGGGCGCCGACCCTGATCCAGACCGCACTCGTCACCGCCTCCGGCCCCGAACACGCCGACGTGGCAACGTCGTTGCAGACCACGGTGTACAACGCGGGCATCGCCGGGGGCTCGTTCACCGGCGGACTCGCACTGTCGAGGTGGGGCGCCGGGGCCTTGCCCTGGACGGCGCTGCCGTTGGTCGCGGCCGCACTCACCGTGGTCGCGCTGGGCCACCGGCACGCGTTCCCGTCGACACCCGTGGAGGCCGAGCAGCGCGTCAACTCCCCTTGCCCGTAAGCGCCCTAAAGGGGCGCGGGGAACTGCGCGACCAGCCCCCACCGCCCCGCAGACAACTGACAACGGACCGCGCCCGTCCTGTCCCCTACGCCTCCCCGAAGTAGTGCCCCGTCTCAAGATCGGCGATCAACCCGACCTCCACCGGCTCCCACCCCGTCTGCTTCCGCGTCAACGTGCTCGACGCCGGGCAGTCCAGCGAAGCGACAAGCCCGAGGAAACCGAAGTGCTCGACCGCCTGCTCCGGCGACACACTTCCGGTCGGAACATCGAGACGGCGGGCGATGACCTCCGCAAGCTCACGCAGCGGCAGCGCCTCATCGCCGACCGCGTGGTACTGCGCGCCCGCCGGGGCCGACTCCAGAGCCCACCGGTACAGCCGGGCCGCGTCGAGCCGGTGCACGGCGGGCCAGCGGGCGGCACCCTCACCGACGTACGCCGACAGGCCCTTCTCCCGGGCCACGCCGATGAGTTGGGGGACGAATCCCTGGTCTCCGGTGCCGTGCACGGACCGGGGCAGCCGGATGACCGACGACCGCACCCCGCGCTCCGCCAGCGCGACCGCCGCGATCTCGGAGGGCTGCCGGGTCGCCGCGAACGACCCGGGTTCGACGTGGTCCTCCTCCGTCGCCACCCGCCCGTCGGCGAGCCCGGGCGTGCCCGAGGTGACGACGAACGGCTTGTCGGTGCCCGCGAGTTGCTCACCGATCGTCTCGATGGCGCGCAGGTCGGTGGCGCAGTTGGCGGCGAAGTCCGTGAAGTCGTGGATGAACGCGAGATGGCAGACCCCGTCCGCCGCGACGGCACCCGCGCGCAGGCTGTCGAGGTCGTCGAGCGATCCTCGGTGCACGGCGACCCCGGCCGCGGTCAGCGCCTCGGCGGACGCGTCCGAGCGGGCCAGTCCGGTGACCGTGTGCCCGGCGTCGAGCAGTTCACGGACCACGGCGGAGCCGATGAAGCCGCTGGCGCCGGTGACGAAAACACGCATGGTGCGTTCCTTCGATGAGATGGGGTGAGCCTGCGCCGCGATGTGCTGTGGCGCGGTGTGGTTCCATCGTGGGCGGGCACGGATTCCAGGTCCAAAGCCTGTTTCGCATGAAGCAATACGGATCAGGCATCACAGCAGGTGAGAACACCTGTCACCGGAGTCTCCGCAGTCCACACGCCGTACACTTCAGGCATGACGGACCTGCCTCCCGCGCCCGATCTCGAACTGCGTCTCGTGCGGTACTTCATCGCCGTCGCCGAGCAGCGTCACTTCGGCCGTGCCGCCGAGGCGCTGCACATCACCCAGCCGTCCCTGAGCCGTCAAGTCCGGCGCCTGGAGGACCAGTTGGGGGCCCGACTACTGGACCGCACCCCGCAGGGCACCCGACTCACGGAGGCCGGCGAGGTCTTTCTGCCGCGCGCCAAGGCACTGCTGCGCTCCACCGCCCAGGCCGCCGCCGAGACCCGCGCCGCCGCGGAACCCAGTCGCCTCACCGTCGGGTACATGGCGAACCTGTTCGTCACCCCGGCGGTGCGCGAGGTGCGGCGCCGCCATCCGGACGCCGACGTGCACGTCGTACACCTGGCCTACGACGATGTGCGTACGGCCCTGTTCGACCGTCGGGCGGACGCGGTGGTGGCCCGACTGCCGTTCCCCACCGACCAGTTGGACGTCACGATCCTCTACGACGAGCCCCGCTTCCTGCTCGTGCCGCTCGACCACCGCCTGGCCGGCAAGGAGTCCGTCACCCTGGACGACATCGCCGACGAGCCCCTTCCCCAGATGCCCGGCGCGGACCCGGCCTGGACCGCCTTCTGGCGCATCGACCCGCGGCCCGACGGCCGACCGGCACCCGGGGGTCCGGTCATCCGGGCCCTGGAGGACAAGTTCGAGTTCGTCGCCGACGGGCAGGCTGTGGCCATCGTGGCCGGTCTCCGCCCCGGCCAGACGATCCGCCCCGACATCGCGCCGATCCCCCTCCACGGCGTCGAACCGAGCCACGTCGCCCTCGCGACCCGCGCCGGCGAGCACAACCGGCTGCTGACCGCGTTCCGCAAGGCGGCGCACGCATTTCTCAGGGCTCCGGCGGAGCAGTCCGAGTAACTCCCCTACGGTCGCCGGGAGTTGCCGTACACCGACCTGTCCCTACTGGAACATCGGCATCGGCCTGCTGCCCGAAGCCCGCGGACAGGGCGTCCTCCGCGACGACCATGTCGCGCCGGACGACGGAGGCCCCACCGGTCGCGTAGCCGGTGGGGCCTTCCGTCCTGGTGCGGGTACCGGCGTCAGCGTCCCGCCCTGGGGCGGTGGCGCCGATACAGGGCGGCGCCGCCCAGGAGGAGGGCCGCACTCGTGACGGCGGCCGGTACGGTGCCGTCGGCGCCCGTGTGGGCGAGTGACGCCTGGGCCGCGGGCCGGGCGGGGTGTCCCTTCACCTCCGTCATCGGTTCCGGGCCGGGGTGCGGCTTCGCCGGTGTGGGCGGCGCGGGGGTCGGCGGCGCGGGGTGGCGGGGGTGGTCGCCCGAGGTGTTCTCGGAGTGGTTGCCCACGGTCGGGTTGCCGACGCCGACCACGCTCACGGAATTGCCGCTGAGGTTCACCGGGAGGTGGATCGGGAGCTGCACTCCGTTGCCGGAGAGCACACCCGGCGAATCCTTTTCACCGCCCTGTGCGACAGCACCGCCGTGCGGTCCGCCGGTGTTCTTCCCGCCGCTCCGCCTGCCACCGTCCGCTTTCGCGCCGCCTTCGTTGGCGCACGTGTTCCCAGCGGCGGGATTGAGGAGCCCGACCACGTTCACGGTGTTCCCGCACACGTTCACCGGCACATGGACCGGGAGCTGAATGGTGTTGCCGGAGATCACCCCGGGCGAACCGGCCGCAGCACCGTCCGCGCCGGAATCCGCGAACGCCGGCATCGCCGCGGCCAGCGCACCGGATGCGGCGGCGACGGCGATCACACCGTTTCGGGTAACCCGTTTCATAGGGTCCCTGCCTTCCAGAGATGTAGCGGGCACTCACCCGCACCCGATAAAACGCGGGCGCACCATCCGAGTTATGGCTTATCGGCCTTTCACTCCATCGAGCGTCCCGGTTATCGAACTACTCATAACGACTCCCCATCGGTCGGACACCACATCGGTCGGAAACCGTTAGTAGGAAAACCGCTTAGGCCTATTGAAGGGGCGCAGAATACGGCATCGATCACCACTCCGCCCGCCGAGAGGCGGGGCCCGCGAGGCCCGCTTATCGTGATCGAAGGCGCTGGTCACGGCGCGTTCTTGGAGGCATTGATGCTGGCCAAGCTGTCATCGCGACCCGCGTTCCGGCAGTGCGCGTTCACCGGGGCCCTCACGCTGGCACTGCTCGGCGCGGGACTGCCCGCGCTCGCCACGGCCGACGACCGGCCGCAGGCCGACCTGTCCCGGTTCTACCGGCAGAAGGTGAAGTGGGCCGCGTGCGACACCCCGGAC
This sequence comes from Streptomyces sp. NBC_00986, assembly GCF_045162565.1. Taxonomy (NCBI): domain Bacteria; kingdom Bacillati; phylum Actinomycetota; class Actinomycetes; order Kitasatosporales; family Streptomycetaceae; genus Streptomyces; species Streptomyces sp. NBC_00986. Next base: position 10,648,608 of record NZ_CP108733.1, on the reverse strand, counting down.
GCGCCCAAGGACCTGCAGTGCGGGAAGGTCACCGTCCCGCTCGACTACGCGAAGCCCGGCGGTGGGACGCTCGATCTGGCGCTGGCCCGTTACCGGGCGACCGGGAAGTCGAGGGGGTCGGTGCTGCTGAACTTCGGCGGTCCCGGCGGTGCGGGTGTCAGTGAACTCGCCTCGGACGGCAAGGACTTCATGGATCTGACGAACGGCTACGACGTCGTCACGTTCGATCCGCGCGGCGTCGGCCAGTCCTCGCCGGTGAGTTGCGGCGAGGGCTCCGACCAGGGCTCGGCCGCGATCGACGAGGACACCACGGAGAGCACCGATCCGAAGGTCGTCCTCAAGCAGTTGCGCAAGGCGGCCGCCACCTGCGCCGAGTACTCCGGCCCGGTCCTGCCCCACATCGGCACGGTCAACGCCTCCCGGGACCTGGACGTGATGCGCCAGGCCCTCGGCGACAAGAAGCTCAACTACCTCGGTTTCTCCTACGGAACGCGGCTCGGCGCGGTGTACGCGGCCCAATTCCCCAAGAAGGTGGGCCGGTTGGTGCTCGACGGCGTCGACACCCTCACCGAACCGCTGTCCGAGCAAGGGATCGCGGGTGCCGAGGGGCAGCAGACGGCGCTGGAGGACTTCCTCAACTGGTGTGTGCAGGACATCGCTTGTCCTTTCGGGACGGACGCCCGCGAGGCGCCGGACCGGGCCGTACAACTCGTCCGCTCGCTCGACCAGGACCCGGTGCAGACGGACTTCGGCGACCCGTTCTCCGGTCAGGACCTGGTGGGCGCCATCAGTCAGGCGCTGTACAGCAAGCAGATGTGGCCGACGCTGGAGCGGGCCATCGCCTCACTGGTGGAGGACGGCGACACGCGCGCCATCATGGCGTTCTCGTCGGGCGGCACCGGTCTGCCGCACCTCGGCGGGGGCGGCGGGATCGTCGACGCCCAGGACGTACCGCTCGACAACCTCCCGGCCGCGCTGATGGCCGTCAACTGCGCGGACGACCCCGACCGCCCCACCGCCGAGCAGATCACCAGGAACCTGGCCGGCCTGCGCGCCCAGTACGAACAGGCGTCACCGGTCTTCGGCCGCTACCGGCTCACCGAGGTGCTGATGTGCTACGGCCGTCCCAAGGGCACCGACTACATCCGCGACGACGTCAAGGACGTGCACGCGGCGAAGATGCTGCTCGTCGGCACCCGGGGCGACCCGGCGACGCCGTACCGCTGGACCGTGGAGACGGCCCAGCGGCTCGGTTCCTCGGCTGTGGTGCTCGACAACAAGGGTGAGGGCCACACCGGTTACTCGTCGTCCAAGTGTGTCCACACCAAGGTCAACGACTTCCTGCTCTACGGCTCGCTGCCGCCCAGCGGGAGTTCGTGCCAGCCGGACAGCACCGTGGTCCCCTGAGGGACGCGTTCAGCCGAGGACGATCTCGGGCTTGTAGAGGTCCATCCAGAGCGCCAGGTCGAGGGCTCGTTCCAGGCCCCGGCGGCCCGCCTGGGCGGTGATGGGTGTGTCGCGGTGGGCGGCCTGCCGGAGCCTCTCCCGGTCGACGAGGTCGAAGACCGGGTGGGAGGGCCTGGCGAGGAGGTCCTTGGCGTGGTCCTGGAGGGCGACCGCGTACTTGGGGTCCTGCGTGGACGGGTACGGGCTCTTCACGCGGTCGTAGACGGACTTCGGGAGGACGTCCGCGGTGGCCTCCCTGAGCAGGGTCTTCTCCCGGCCGTCGTAGGACTTGAAGGCCCAGGGTGTGTTGAAGACGTACTCGACGAGCCGGTGGTCGCAGAACGGGACGCGGACCTCCAGGCCGACGGCCATGCTCGCGCGGTCCTTGCGGTCGAGCAGGATGCGGACGAAGCGGGTGAGGTGGAGGTTGCAGATGCGCCGCATGCGGTACTCGAAGTCGCTTTCCCCGTCGAGGCGTTGGATGCCCGCGACGGCGGCGCGGTAGCCGTCCGCGATGTACGACTCGGTGTCCAGGGCCTTGGTCAGGTCGGGGCGCAGGACGTCGGAGTCGTCCCCGAAGTGCCGGCCGAAGCGCACCAGCCAGGGGAAGGTGTCGGCGCGCCGGGCCTCCTCGTCGAAGAACTGCAGGTATCCGCCGAAGACCTCGTCGGCGGACTCGCCGGACAGGGCGACGGTGGACTGGTCGCGGATGGCGCGGAACAGCAGGTACAGCGAGGAGTCCATGTCGCCGAAGCCCAGGGGGAGATCGCGGGCCCGGAGCATCTTCGCGCGGACGTCGAGGTCGGCGAGGGCGTGCGCGTCGAGCACGATGTCCTGGTGGTCGGTGCCGGAGGCGCGGGCCACGTCGTGGACGTACGGGGTGTCGGGGGTGCCGCGCAGTTCGTCGGCGACGAAGTTCTCGTTCTGGCCGACGAAGTCGACGGCGAAGCTGCGCACCTTCTCGCCGTGCTCGGCGAGTTGGCGGGCGGCGATCGCGGTCATGGCGGAGGAGTCGAGGCCGCCGGAGAGCAGGGTGCAGCGCGGTACGTCGGCGACGAGCTGGCGGCGCACGATGTCGTCGAGGAGGGTGCGCACGTGGGCGACGGTGGTGTCGCGGTCGTCGGTGTGCGGGCGGGTCGCCAACTGCCAGTAGACGCGCCGCCGTAGGCCCGAGCGGTCGACGGTGACGACGGTGCCGGGCTCGACCTCGTGCATGCCGTCCCAGATGGCGTGCCGGGGTGTCTTGATCATGGTGAAGAGTTCGCGCAGGCCGTCCAGGGTGACCCGTGCCCGGGCCAGCGGGTTGGCGAGGATCGCCTTCGGCTCGGAGCCGAACAGGACGCCGTCGGCGGTCGGGTGGTAGTAGAAGGGCTTGATGCCCATGCGGTCGCGGATCATGACGAGCTGGTCGCGCCGACCGTCCCAGATGGCGAAGGCGTACATGCCGTTGAGGCGTTCGGCGACCGCGTCGCCCCATTCGAGATAGCCGCGCAGGACGACCTCGGTGTCGGAGTCGGTGGTGAACCGGTGTCCCCGGTCGGCGAGTTGGCGGCGGAGCTCGGTGAAGTTGTAGGTCTCCCCCGAGTAGACGAGCGCGACCGTGCCGTCCGCCGTGTCGACGGTCATCGGCTGACGGCCGCCGGGCAGGTCGATGATCGCGAGCCGGCGGTGCCCGAGGGCCGCGGGACCCTGGACCCAGGTGCCGCGGTCGTCCGGGCCGCGGCAGGCCATCGTCTCCGTCATTGCATCCAATGTCGCGGCCTCGGTGCGCAGTTCACGGTCGAAGGAGACCCAGCCGGTGATGCCGCACATGCGTTACCTCCTGCGTTCGGCCCGCCGGAAAGAGGTCGTCCACCTGCGTTTTCCCGCACGCCCGACCCGCACCCGCCGAACCAGTTGTATCTAGCACCTACATGACGAGCGTGTGTCACACCCACAGGGCCGGTCAACATGCCCGTAACCTGAACGGCCTTGCCGACACCGGGTTTTCGGCCGCGTTTTGCGCTCCCGAGATCCCCGGACCGGGGCCCCACCGGGCAGCGCTCGTCAGGAATCGGCCATGGGCAAAGAGTTGCTCAACAACCCGTCTGCGCCCGGAACTTCAGAACTCGACCGGGTCCCGCACGATCGGGCAGGTCATGCAGTGCCCGCCACCCCGGCCGCGTCCCAGTTCGGCGCCGACGATCGTGATGACCTCGACGCCGGCCTTGCGCAGCAGGGCGTTGGTCTGGGTGTTGCGGTCGTAGGTGAAGACCACGCCCGGCTCCAGCGCGACCGCGTTGTTGCCGCTGTCCCACTGCTGGCGTTCGGAGGCGTAGACGTCGCCGCCCGTCTCGACAACGCGCAGTCCGGGCAGGCCGAGCGCCTTGGCGACGACGTCGGTGAACGGGGTCGGGCCCTCGTCGACGATGTCGATGCCGGGGCCCTTGTCGCCGGGGCGCAGCGAGAAGGTGTGGACGCCGTCCATGACGGCCGGGTACAGGGTCACCAGGTCGCGGTCGGCGAAGGTGAAGACGGTGTCGAGGTGCATCGCGGAGCGCAGCTTCGGCAGGCCGGCGACGACGACGTGCTCGGCGGCGCCCAGGTCGAAGAGGGCCTTGGCGACTTGGGTGACGGCCTGGCGCGAGGTGCGCTCGCTCATGCCCATGAGGACCACGCCGTTGCCGACGGGCATGATGTCGCCGCCCTCGAACGTGGCCTGCCCCCAGTCGAGTTCGGGGTCGCCCCACCAGACGACGGAGCCCGCGAAGTCCGGGTGGAAGGTGTAGATCGCCTTCATCAGGAGGGTCTCACCGTGCCGGGCGGGCCAGTAGAGCGGGTTGAGGGTGAGGCCACCGTAGAGCCAGCAGGTCGTGTCGCGGGTGTAGAGGGTGTTGGGCAGGGGCGGCATCAGGTATTCGCTGACGCCGGTCGACTCGCGGACGAGGGCGACGAAGTCGGTGCGGTACTCGTCCGGGAGGTCGGTGGTGGCGAGGCCGCCGATCAAGTACCGCGCCAGTTCGGCCGGTTCGAGGCTCTCCAGGTAGGCGCGGGTCGCGTCGACCATGCCGAGGCCGACCTCGTTCGCGACGATCTTCCGGTCCAGGAGCCAGTCCTTGGCGGCGGGGATCGTCATGGTCTGGGCGAGCAGTTCGTGCAACTCGACGACGTCGACGCCGCGTTCGCGGAGTTCGTTGACGAAGTCGGCGTGGTCGCGCTGGGCGTTCTCGACCCACATCACGTCGTCGAAGAGCAGGTCGTCGGAGTTGGTCGGGGTGAGCCTGCGGTGGGCCAGACCCGGCGCGCAGACCAGCACCTTGCGCAGCCGGCCGACCTCGGAGTGGACGCCGTACGTGTGCCGGTCCACGGTGTCCTGACTGGTCACGGTGCACGCACCCTTCCGGAGGTCGGAGGACGGAGAACAGGGGCGCGCTTGTGTCCCGGGGCGCTGCTCACGTCCGTCCAGGGCCGAGGTGCGGGGCGCCGGGGGCCGAGGTACGGGCGTCTGCGGTGGCGACCCGCGTGACCCGAGGGACGTTAGCAATGAATTGCACCGTTTGCCTGGCGGGCTTCCCCCATATGCCCCGTCCGCCGATCGGCCCTATCGTGCTGTTATGGAGCACGCACTGAGTCCCGCCACTCTTACCGAACTGCGGCGCCCGCGCCCCTACCCCGCGGTCTCCGTGCTCACCCCGACGCATCGTCGCGAGCCCGACAACGCCCAGGACCCTGTCCGGCTGCGCAATGTGCTGGCCGAGGCCAAGAAGCAGCTGGAGGCCGATCCCGCGGTCCCGCGGGAGCGGCGCATCGACGTGTCCCGGCAGCTCGACCAGGCCCTCGCCGAGGTCGATCTGGCGCATGCCGAGGACGGGCTGGTGATCTTCGCCGCGCCGGGCGAGCACCAGGTGTGGTCCCTCGCCAGGTCCGTGCCGGAACGTGTGGTGCTCTCCGACACGTTCCTCACCCGCAATCTCGTCTCCGCGCAGGCCTCCGAGCGCCCGTTCTGGGTGCTGTCGCTCGCCGCGGACCGGGTCACGCTGTGGAACGGCGGCGTCGACCGGGTCACCGAGGCCCACGTCGGCGGTTTCCCGCTGACCCGCGACCACCGGGACAACTTCGACGCCGAGCGCCAGGAGCGGATCGGTGACATCCCGAGCACCTTCCGCGACGAGGACACCCGCCACTTCCTGCGTGAGGCGGACACCGCGATGGGCCGGATCCTGCGCGAGCACCGGCGCCCGCTCTACGTCACCGGCGACCAGGCCGCCCTGTCCGCCTTCGACGAGGTCGGCAGCGCCACCAAGGACGCGGTGCACATCGCGCACGGCGGCCTCGCGCACGGCACACCCGACGCCGTGTGGCAGGCCGTACGGCCGCTGGTCGACGCCGAGGCGCGCAAGAACACCGTCACCGTGACCCGCGAGCTCGAATCGGCGCGCGGGCGCAAGGAGTTCGCGGCCGGCGTCGACGAGGTCTGGCAGAACGCCCGCGAGGGCCGGGTCCGGCTGCTGGCCGTCGAGGAGAACTACCGTGTCACGGTCCGCGACGACCACGGCGACCATCTGGTCCCCGCCGACAGCGACGATCTGGACGCCCGCGAGGACATCGTGGACGAGATCGTCGAACAGTGCCTGGAGACGGGCGCCGACGTCCGCTTCGTCCCCGACGGCACCCTGAACGACGCGGACGGCATCGCGGGCGTGCTGCGCTACTGAACCCACCTCGCTGTCGGCCCCCGCGCATTCCGGAGGCCCCCTCCCCCTACGGCGTACGCTACGGCGTGATCGTCGTCGGAGAGGGAGTGCACACGTGGGTGACCTGCTGGGCGTGGCCGTGCTGGGTGCGGGACACATGGGAGCCGACCACATACGACGCCTCGACCAGGTGGTGAGCGGCGCCAGGGTCGCCGCGGTGGCCGACCCGGACACGGATCGCGCCAAGGAGGCGGTGGCCGGTCTGGACGCGGTCACGGTGCACGAGGAGGCCGTGGCCGCGCTGGACGCCCCCGGGGTCGAGGCGGTGCTCGTCGCCTCGCCGGGTCCCGCGCACGAGGAGGCGCTGCTCGCGGCCTTCGCGCGCGGGCTGCCGGTGCTGTGCGAGAAGCCCATGGCGCCCGACTCCCCCGGAGCCCTCCGGGTGGTGGAGGCGGAGACACGCCTCCGGCGACGGCTCGCGCAGATCGGGTTCATGCGGCGCTACGACGCGGAGTACCAGGGCCTCAAGTCCCTGCTGGACAGCGGGGAGTTGGGGCGCCCGCTGATGCTGCACTGCACGCACCGCAATGTGTCGTCGCCGCCGTACTTCACCTCGGCGATGCTCATCGACAGCTCGGTGTCGCACGAGATCGACGCGGCCCGCTGGCTGCTCGGCCAGGAACTCACCGCGGTGACCGTGCTCAGCCCGCGCTCCTCGGCGAACGCCCCCGCGGGCCTGCTCGACCCGCAGCTCGTACTCTTCGAGACCGACGGCGGCGCCCTGGTCGACGTCGAGATCTTCGTCAACAGCGGCTTCGGCTACCAGGTGCGCTGCGAGGCCGTGTGCGAAGTGGGCAGCGCCCGGATCGGCGAGGACCACGCGATGGTCGTCACCACCCGGGGCAGCGCCCACGAGGACGTGCCGCTGGACTACCTCGTCCGGTTCGCCGACGCCTACGACCGCGAGGTGCAGTCCTGGGTCGACGCGACCCGGCAGGGTGTGGTCACCGGCCCGAGCGCGTGGGACGGCTACGCGTCCTCCGCGATCGCCGAGGCCGGGGTCCGGGCGCTGGAGAGCGGCGGCCGGGTGGCCGTCGAACTCGCCCCGCGCCCGGAGCTGTACGCCGACGTCAGCCGCTGACGCTTGCCGCACCCGACTCCAGGTGCCCGGTGAACCGGCGCGACCAGGTCGCGTCGGAGTCGACGGTCACCGTGAAGTCGTACCAACCACCCTGGTACGCAACGGCGTTGTAGAAGTCCTCCGTCGACGCGCCCGCGGCGACCGGGTAGGTCCACGGTCCGTCGCCGCGGTAGTGGTTCGAGGTGATGGTGAACTTCACCGACGCGGCGGACGAGTTGGACATCTTGAAGTAGATCGCGAGCTTGCCCGTGCTCGGCTCGGCGGCATAACGGGTGCCCACCTCGACGGACTTGCCCGCCTTGGTCGCGTCGCCCTGGAAGTGGCGCAGGAAGCGGTTGGGGCCGACCATGGTGATGTCGTACTTGCCGCTGCCGTAGCCCGTCCCGATGTTGAAGTAGTCGGAGGCGGTGCCGCCCGGGTCGATCGTGTACTGCCAGGGCGTGGTGTCACGGTAGGCGTTGGGGTGGATGGAGAGATGGGCGGCGCTCTTCGCGGCGCCACCCTGGTTGGACATGGCGAACCAGGCGAGGATCTTGCCGCTCGACCCGAACTCCAGATGATCCAGGTACCCGTTGGGCTGGTACGGCAGTGCGCGGGCGGGCCGGGTGCCGGTCTCCTGGACGGGCAGGGCGTTGTTCGTCGGCACCGGGTTGGGCAGTGGGCCGCAGGTGGAGATGCCGATGACGCTGGTCGCGGGAAGCGAGACCGAGCCGTAGACCGGGTTGGCGAAGTCGAAGACGCCGGTCAGGTCGCCGCTGACCTTGCGGCGCCAGGTGCTGATGTTGGGACAGGGGGCGGGCTTGCCGAAGGACGAGGTCCAGGCCTCCAGGAAACGCAGGACCGACGTGTGCTCGAAGACCTCCGAGGAGACCCAACCGCCGCGCGTCCAGGGCGAGATGACGATCATCGGGACGCGGAAACCGAAGCCGTACGGGACGCCGTTGAGGAACTCGCCGTCGGTGCCGGCGGGCGGGGCGGGCGGCGGGACGTGGTCGAAGTAGCCGTCGTTCTCGTCGTAGTTGAGGAACAGGACGGTCGAGTCGAAGACGTCCGGGTCGGCGGCGAGGGCCTGGTAGACGAGGCTGACGAAGTGGGCGCCGTCGCCGGGCGGGGCGTAGGGGTGCTCGGAGAAGGCCTGGTTGGGGACGACCCAGGAGACCTGTGGGAGGGTGCCCGCGAGGACGTCGGCCTTGATGGCGGCGGCGATGTCGTCGGGGGTGGAGCCGGTGGTGGCCGGGACGGAGGACATGCCGCGGTCGTAAAGGGGGCTGCCCGCCTTGGAGTTGGCGAAGTTCTTGAAGTAGGCGCAGCCGTTGTCGCCGTAGTTGTCGGCCGCGTTCTGGTAGACCTTCCAGGTCACTCCGGCGTTCTGCAGGGACTCGGCGTAGGTCTGCCAGGTGAGGCCGGACTCGTCACCGCCGTCGTAGCTGGAGGAGTCGACCTTGCCGCTCCACAGATAGGTGCGGTTGGGGCCGGTCGCGCTGAGGGTGGAGCAGAAGTAGGCGTCGCAGATGGTGTAGTTGTCGGCGAGCGCGTAGTGGAACGGGATGTCCGAGCGGTCCAGATAGCCCAGCGAGCGGACATTGCCCACGCCCGAGACCCAGTTGTCGAGGCGGCCCTTGTTCCACGCGGAGTGCTGCGACGACCAGGAGTGCGGCAGGTCGCCGTTGCACTGGGCGAGGGTCTCGCCGTCCTGGCCGCCCGCGGCCGGGGTGGCGCTCAGCTTCCACGGGTACTGACGGCCGCCGCCACTGGGCTGGTCGAAGACCGGGTAGCCGCCGCTCAGGGTGATGCCGCTGCGGTCGTCGAAGCCGCGGACGCCCTTGAGGCGCCCGAAGTAGTGGTCGAAGCTGCGGTTCTCCTGCATGAGGATCACCACGTGTTTCACGTCCGAGATCGTGCCGGTCGCCGCCGCCCGCTGCGCCGCGACCGCCGGCCGTGCGCCGGTGCCCGTCGCCATGCCCGCCGCCACGGTGGCACCGAGCCCCACGAAGCCTCTTCGGCTGATCGGTGTCATTCGCCCCACCCTCGTCACAGGCGTGCCCGAGCGGCACACCGCGCGCAAGGGTGCACGGGGTGATCGCCAAGGTCCATACCAGGACGGTGAGATGGAGGTGAACAAAAGTCAAAGTCGGCTCCAGGATGCCGAGTTGCCGTCACACGATCCCGAACAGGGCGCTCAGGCCCTGGTCGACGAGCGCGTCCATGTCCTCCTGTCCGGTGGCCACCACGTCGTAGGTCCGCAGCAGGAAGCGGCGCAGTTCCGGGGTCTGGAAGTGGAGCAGGGCGAGTCCGAAGGGCGAGTGGAACTCCAGCACCGTGCGGGCCCGCCCGCACGGCCACAGGTGCACGTCACCGCCGCCGGCCGGCCTGCGCAGCCCCTCCTCAAGCAGCGCCCGGGCGAAGGTCCAGGTGACGCCCTCGCCGTCGAGGGAGACCTCGGGCGGGAAGTCGAGGTGCACGGCCAGCGGGTCCGAGGCGAGGTAGCGGAGCGTGGCGGACACGGGGATCTCCGTGTCGTCCGCCGTGATCAGCCGGGCTCGGGTGGGCTGTTCGAGGGTGATGTCCATGGTCGGTCTCCACTGCGGGCGTGAGGTCGGCCGGATTGCCGTGTGCCTGTACGACCTCGCAGGTGCCCTTTGCATTACGCGGAGGCCCGAACGAATTGATGTGACCTGCGTCACTCTGCGGTCGATGCGTGGGGCTGCCGGTGAATTCGTTTGCGGTGGGACGGACGGGTCCGGTGGGGTGGGCCCATGGACGGGGCAGCGGAGCGGGCGCGACGGACTCGGTGGCACAGGCCGGCGGTGCTCGCGGCGCTGATGCTGGCGGCCTTCACCTTCAACACCGCGGAGAACCTGCCGATCGGCCTCCTGGAACTCATCGCCGACAGCCTGCGGGTCTCCGTGCCGGCGGTCGGACTGCTGGTCACGGGTTACGGCGTGACGGTGGCCGTCGCGTCCGTCCCACTCGCCCACGCCATGCGAGGTGTGGCCCGACGACATGTGCTCACCGCACTCCTGGCCGCGCTGGTCGTGTCCAGTGTGGTGGCGGCCCTGGCCACGTCGTACTGGCTGCTCCTCACGGCCCGCCTCCTCACCGCACTCGCTCAGGCACTGTTCTGGGCCGTGCTGGGACCGGTCGCGGTGGGCCTGTTCGCACCCGAGGTCCGCGGGCGGGTCATCGGCGCGCTCTCCGTCGCCGGTTCGCTGGCCCTCGTCCTCGGGGTGCCCGCCGGCACCTGGCTGGGCCACCGCGAGGGCTGGCCCGTGCCGATCGCCGTACCGGCGGCCCTGGGGTTCGTGTCCCTGGTGACAATCGCGGCCCTGCTGCCGACCTCACGTCCGGACGAGGAGAAGGCGGCCTACGGCACCCGCCCCGACGCCCGCCGCTTCGGGACCGTCCTGGCGGCCGGGACCCTGTCCGCCACCGGGGCGTTCGCGGGATTCACTTACATCGTGAAGTTCCTCGGCGACGTGAGCGGTTTCTCCCCGAGCGCGGTCGGCATCCTGCTGGTGGCCTTCGGCCTCGCGTGCCTGGCCGGGGTGACGGTCACCGGAGCGGTCCTCGACCGCTTCCCGCAGGCGGCACTGAACACCGCCGTAGCCGTACAGGCGGTGGGCATGCTCGGCCTGTACGCGGCGGGCACGGAGCCGGTGGCGGCGGTGGCGTTCCTGACGCTGATGGGCGGTGCGCTCGGGCCGGTGTTCATGACCGCCCAGAACGCGATGCTCCAGTGCGCACCGCGACGTACGGACATCGCTCTGGCGGCCAACTCCGGTTCCTACAACGCGGGTATCGCGGCCGGCGCGGCGCTCGGGGGGCTCGTGCTGCGGCTCGCGGACGTACGGGGGACGTTCCTGGCCGGCGGGTTGCTGACCCTGGGGGCCTGTGTGGTGTTGGCCGGCGCGGGGGTGTTGGGACGCGGGGCAATGTCCGCCGGGCGGCGGTGTGTTGGGGACGAGGGGCGGGTTGGCGGCTGAGCAACTCCCTCTTGCGCGGGGACCGTAGTTACAGCGACGGACCGCTGACCGGCACCGGCGGGTCTGCCGGAACCCTCCGCTCGGCACACTGGTGGCGCATCGCGGACCAAAGACCGCCCGACATCGCCGAGTTGGGAATCCCGGCCGGGCCGACCGAACCGCTAACTCCTGCGCTGGTGTCGTGCTCGGGGTGTAGGCCTCAAGGGCGGCGAGTCGGAGAGCAGCCCCCACTCGGGTAACCGCTTCGGTGGGCGGATGCGGAAGGCGGGCCAGCAGGAGGCGGCGTTGTTCCTGGGGGCCGCCGCGTACCGGCAGGACCCGTACGCCCGGCGGGACTGCGGGGGCCAGCGAGCCTGTCACCGTGGTCAAGCCGAAGCCCGCTGCGACGAGTTGGAGCTTGGCCAGCCAGTCGCGGGCGGTGTGGACGATCTCGGGGCGCTCGTCCAGCCCCGGCCACACGCCCATCAGCCGGTCCTCGCCGGAGGAGGGGCTCGCGATCCAGCGCCGGCCGCGCAGGTCGGCCACGTCGATGTAGTCGCCGCGGGCCAGCGGATGCGTGGCGGGCACCGCCAGGTACAGCGGGCGCTCGGTGAGTGTGCGCAGCACCAGCGGTGGGGATTCCGTGTCGGGTGGGCGGAACGGCGGCGCCGACGCCAGCAGGGCCAGGTCGAGGCTGCCGGCACGGAGGGCGCGCACCAGCGCCGGGGTGCCGCCCTCCCTACTGACGACGTGCAGGTCCGGGTCGGTGCGGCGCAGGGCGGCCAGGGCGCGGGGCAGCAGGACCGCTCCCGCGCTGGGGAACCAGCCCAGGCGGACGGTCGCGGCCTCCGTCGGCAGACCGGACAGTTCGCGCGCGGTCGCGTCGATCTCGTCGAGTACGACCGTCGCCCTGCGCATGACGATCCGGCCGGCCGGGGTCAGCCGTACGCCGTCGCGGCGCCGTTCCAGTAGTTCACCACCCGCGGCCCGTTCGATCGCGGCGATCTGGCGGGACACCGCGGACTGGGTGTAGCCCAGTGACGTGGCCGCCGCGGTGAAGGTTCCCTGCTCGGCGACCGCGCGGAAGACCCGCAACGCGGTGAGTGACACATCCGTGAAGTCCATGACGATCACGCATGCTAGCGGTGCGTAACTCTCGTTGGACGCACACCCGGCGGGTTCCTACCGTGGCAGTCATGAACGTTTCGCGCATCGCCCTCGTCACGGGCGCCAACCAAGGACTCGGCCGCGCTCTCGTCGAGGGCCTGGCGGCCCGCATGGGCCCCGACGACCTGGTCCTGCTCACCGGACGCGACGAGCGGCGCGTCACCGACGCGGCCCACGAGGTCGCGAGCCTGCCCGGCACCCGCAGCCGCGTCGAGGGCCGGGTCCTGGACGTCACCGACACCGACGCGATCACCCACCTGGCCGACGATCTCCGGCAGCGTTACGGCGGGGTCGACATCGTGATCTCGAACGCCGTGGCCCGGGTACTGCCCGGGGAGTCGCAGGCAGCCCGCGCCGACGAGTTCATCGACGTGTCCAACACCGCCACCCACGCGATGCTGCGCTCCTTCGGCCCCGTGCTGCGCCCGGGCGGCCGGTTCCTCGTCGTGGCCAGCGGCCTCGGGACGCTCGGTCACCTGGACCCAGCGCTGCACGACCTGTTCGACGGCGCGAGCCTGGACCAGGTCGAGTACGCCGTCGAGTCCTGGCGCGGCGCCGTCCACCACCGGACCACGGCCGAGGTGGGCTGGCCGCTCTGGCTGAACGTCCCCTCGAAGGTGGCCCAGGTCGCCGCCGTCCGCGCGGTCGCCGCCGAACGCCGCGAACACGACCTCGCGACCGGCACGTTGATCGCCTCGGTCTGCCCGGGCATGGTCGACACGGCCACCTCCCGCCCCTGGTTCAGCGACTTCAGCCAGGCCCAGTCCCCGGCCGAGGCGGCGGGCCCCGTCCTCGACCTCGTCCTCGCCGAGCACGTCGACCCCACCCACTACGGCGAGTTGGTGCGCTTCGGCAAGGCCCTGGACTGGTACGGCGGCACACCGCCGGTGGAGCAGGACCGGCTGATCACGCCGTGACGGCACCAGCAGCCGTTCGCAGGTAACGGGGCCGCCCGGTGCTCATCCCAGCCCGGGCAGGCTCCGCAACTCCCCGATCCTCAGGAACCGGGCCAGGAGAACGAACAGCAGCGCCATCGCGGTACCGCCCGCGCCCAGCGAGAGCGCCGGCGCCCAGGAGGTCGAGGCCAGGGTCTCGGCGCAGACCCGGGCCAGGAGCCATCCGGCACCGCCCGCAGCGACGGCGGCCGCAGTCAGTTTCACGTAGGTGCGACAGATCCGGCGTCCGTCGAGCAGTCCTTCCGTACGGCGCCGAAGGCGCAGCGCGGTCAACAGCAGACCGACCCCGTACGACAGGGCATAGGCGCCGGCCATCCCCGTGACCGCCCAGCCCGCGGGCAACAGGAAATGGCATGCCGTGGCGAGGCCGATGTTGATGCCGCCGATCCACACCGCCATCCGGAACGGCGTACGGGTGTCCTCGAAGGCGTAGAAGCCCCGGAGCAGGAGGTACTGGGCGGAGAACGGGATCAGTCCCAGGCCGAAGGCCTGCAGCATGTGGCCCAGCGGCACGGTGGCCGAGGCGTCGGCGGAGCCGTGGGCGAACAGGAGTCGGGCCGTCTGCGGGCCGAAGGCGAGGAAGAAGAAGGCGGCCGGGACGATGACGACACCGCTGACCCGCAGCGCGCGGGACAGATCGGCGCGCAGGTCGTCGACGCGGTGTTCGGTCACGGCCCGGCTCATGCGCGGGAGCAGCGCCGTCACCAGCGAGACGGTGACGATCGACTGGGGCAGCATCCAGATCTGCTGGGCGTAGCTGTAGGCGGTGTACCCGACTCCGTCACGGGGACGGGCGGCGTCCGCGTCGGAGGCCAGCCGGGTCACCACCGTGCTCGCCGCGAGGTTGGCCAGCACGAACAGCAGGGTCCAGCGCGCGGCGTTGACGCTCTTGCGCAGCCCGGTGCCGCGCCAGTCGAACCGCGGACGGAGCCGGAACCCGGCCGCCAGAGCGTAAGGGACCAACGCGAGTGCCTGGACGGCCAGCGCGATCGTGGTCCCGACTCCGAGCAGTCGGACCTGGGCGCCCGTGATGTCCGAGACCTGTTCCGGCGCGGTCAGCAGCCCGAGGTAGAGGCCGAACATGGCGATCAGGACGAGGTTGTTGAGCACCGGGGTCCACATCATCGCGCCGAACCGGCTCCGGGCGTTGAGGACTTGGCCGAAGATGCTGAAGACGCCGTAGAAGAAGATCTGCGGGAGCAGGAAACGGGCGAACACCACGGTCAGTTCGAAGGCGTCGTGCGTGGCGGGTGTGTCGTGCTGGTAGACGGAGATGATCTCCGGGGCGGCCCACGTGGCCAGTGCGGTGCCCGCGCCGAGGACGCACAACACCAGGGTGACCAGGCGCTGTTCGAAGGCCGCCCCGCCGTCGGGGTCCTCGGCTCGGGCGCGGACCAGTTGGGGTACGAGGACGGAGTTCAGCGCGCCGCCGATCAGCAGGAAGTACAGGCTTGTCGGCACCGTGTTGGCCTGGTTGTACGTGGTGGCCAGCAGCCCGGTGCCCAGTGCGGCGCCCTGCAGCACCATCCGTATCAGCCCGGTGGCGCGCGACACGATGGTCCCCGCCGCCATCAGCGCGGTCGAACGCAGCAGTCCCCCACCGCCTTTGGGCCTCCTCTGCGCGGCGTGCCTGCGTCGTGTCGGTAACCGGTCCGACCGCTCGGGCGAGCTCTCCTCGATCATGGGCACAATCTACGATCCCGTGTTGCCGGTGCCGACTCCGCGGTCGGCACCGACAACACGGTCACCTGTCAGGGGACTTGAACTGATGGTCCCCTGACTACCGGACTACGAGGGTCGGTTCACGGAGTGAGCTGCCACTGCTCGATGTAGCCGACGTCGAGCGCGGCACGGTCCTGCACCCTCAACTTCCAGGTGCCGTTGACCAGTTGGGCGGAGGCGTCGACGGTGAAGGTCTGGTCGACGTTGTCGGCGGAGCCGCCGGAGCGGTTCAGCAGGGAGTAGACGGTTCCGTTCGGGCCGACGAGGTCGACGGTCAGGTCGCCGCGGTAGGTGTGGACGATCTTGACGTAGACCTGGGTGGTGGCCGAGGCGTTGCCGTCGCGGCCGGTGACCGTGATCGGGGACTCCACTGCGGCGGCGTTGTCGGGGATGTCGACGCGGGTGCCGCTGGCGTAGATGTTGGCGATCCGCCAGCTGAAGGCGACAGCGGCGGTCGCACCCGTGTCGTCGGTGACGGTCACCGTGACGTCACTGGTGCCGAGGGTGGTCGGGGTGCCGGAGATCAGACCGGTGCTGCTGATGGTCAGTCCGTCGGGCAGTCCCGTGGCCGAATAGGTCAGCCCCGCACCGGAGTTGGTGGTGTACGCGTCCGTCTGCAGGGAAACGGACTGGCCGACTCCGCTGATCTGGGCGGCGACCGGGGCCACGTTGACGCCGAGCGCGATCCGGCTGCCGACGTTGATCGCCGCCCACGCGTCGGCCACGGCCAGGTAGGTCGGGCTGTAGGCGCCGAAGAGGTCCGCGGCGGCCTGCAGGGTCGCGGTGCGGGCACCGGCGTAGTTCGTGGACGAGGTCATGTACGTGCTCAGCGCCCGGTACCAGACCTTCTGGGCGTTGTCGATGCCGATGCCGGTGACGGGCACTCCGTCGTAGGTGGGGCTGTCGTAGGCGACGCCGTTGACGGTCTTCGCGCCGCTGCCCTCGGACAGCAGGTAGAAGAGGTGGTTGGCCGGGCCCGAGGAGTAGTGGACGTCGACGCTGCCGAGCGTCGAGCTCCAGTAGTCGCGGGACGCGCCGTCCTTGGAGGGCTTGTCCATGTAACGCAGCGGTGTGCCGTTGCCGTTGATGTCGATCTTCTCGCCGACCATGTAGTCGGGGACGTCGGCGGGCAGGTTCTCGTGGAACTCCACCGCGGCGGCGAAGATGTCCGAGGTCGCCTCGTTGAGGCCGCCCGACTCACCGGAGTAGGTGAGTCCGGCGGTGGCGGCGGTGACGCCGTGGCTCATCTCGTGCGCGGCCACGTCCAGCGCGGTCAGCGGGTGGGTGTTTCCCGAGCCGTCGCCGTAGGTCATGCAGAAGCAGGTGTCGTCCCAGAACGCGTTGACGTAGCCGTTGCCGTAGTGGGCCCTGCTGTAGGCGGCGACCCCGTCGTTGCGTATGCCGTTGCGGCCGAAGACGTCCTTGTAGTAGTCCCAGGTCGCCGCCGCGCCGAACGCGACGTCCACGCCCGCGGTCTGCCGGTTGGCCTGGGTTCCGTCGCCCCAGACATCGTTGTCATCCGTGAAGAGGGTGCCGGTGCCGGAGGTGCCCTGGTTCAGGTCGTAGGTCTTGTGGCCGGCGCGGTCGCCGTCCACGAGTTGGTACGTCGAGCCGGAGAGCGTGGTGCTGAGCGGGACCGATCCGTTGAACTGGCCGGTGCCGGTGCCCGTTTCGATGCCCTGGTACTGGAAGACGGCCTTGCCGGAGTCGGCGTCGGTGATCACGTGGAGCTCGCTGGGCGTGCCGTCGTCCTGGAAGCCGCCGACCACCGCCTCCCAGGCGAGGACGGGCTTGGCTCCGGCGGCCCAGACGACGAGCCGCGGGGCGCCGTCGAGTTGAGCCTTCTCGCCGCCCGCCTTGGACGCTGCCGCGAGCGCCTTGGTCTTCACCGTCGCCGACGTCACGTTGGGGGTGATGTCCGGCAGGGTCAGGTCGGCCTTCGCGGCCTTCGTGACCGTGAGGCGGCCGCTCTTGGCGTGGACGACCAGGTCGCCGCCGAGGACGGGCAGCCCGGCGTACGTCCGCTCGTAGCGGGTGTGGGTGGTGCCGTCGGCGTCCTGGCTGACGTCCTTGACGACGAGCTTCTCCTTGGCGCCGAGGCCGAGGGTCGTCGCCGTGCTCTTGACGGCCGCGCCGGCGCTCTTGAGGAGGGCGGCGTGCTTCGACGGCGACAGGGCGGCCGGGGCCGCTCCGGCCCGAGGCGTGGCCAGGATCTTCGCGGAGGCGGTGTGCCCGCCGGGAGCGGCGGAGGCGGCCCCGGTCTGCATACCGGCGGCCAGCAGGGTGCCGACCGCGGTGAGCACGAGGGCGGCGGTGTATCTGGGGTGGTGCGGATAACGGTCATGCCGGGTCAAGGCGTTCTCCTTATGTGGGGTGGTCGGACTCGGTGGAGTCCTGGAGAGCGGGTCGGGCCGGGGTACGGCCGTCCGGCGGGCGCGCGGGTGCGGGGAGGAAAGGTGAGGGAGGAGTGAACGCTCGGTGAGCGTGGTGCACAGCAGCGTGGCATCACGTCCACAGAATTGTCATGGCTATAACAAAGCAACGGCTCAAAATGACCGGTGCGTACTGCGGATCACTCGCTCGAGCGACACTTTTCAGCCGCACGCCGGACACCGGACGCCTGTACCACGCGTGAACGCGAAGCCGTCGAACAGGTGGTTGAATGACAGGCCGGAAGGGTAATCAGTCCTTCAACTCACGTACGGCGCATACGACTTGCCCCACCAGGGTGGCTGCGCCACGAGCACGGCACCAGCCGCCCGCATAGACGCTGGCATATGCCAGAAGCACCACCGGATCGTGTGTTGCCAAATCCCTTACAGGGCGTCGCAGCCTGTGCGACAGTCGTAACCGGTCCCTCCATCCGCCTTGGTCGTACCGCCCCCGCATCGGAGTGCTTCATGCCGTCCCACCTCTCTGCGGACCGCCCCGCCGCCCAGCCGCCCGCGCGCGGCTCGGTCGACGCGCTGATATCGCAGGCGCGCCGGCTCATGGGTGACGTGGACGCCGTACGACGGGACGCGCAGCACGACGGTGCGGACCCGCGGGAGCGGTGGCAGCGGGCGCTGTGCGATCTGGCGCTGCATCAACTCAACGACCTCGACGAGCACTTGGCCCAGCTGCGGGACGGCCCGCCGCCCGTGCCGGCGGCCGTGGAAGCACCGCTCGCCCCAACTGCCGTACCGGAAGCGCCTCGTGACGAGTCACTGCTCAGCCGCGTCGGCAGCGCCGAGTGGAATCTGCTGACGGACGAGGCGACTTGGTCCGGGGAGCTGTATCAGATCCTCGGTCGTGACCCGGCCGCTCCCCCGCTCACCCTCGACGAACTGCCGTCCCTGGTCCTCGACGAGGACCGCCCTGCGCTGACCGCGATGGTCACGGACTGCCTGATCGACGCCAAGCCGATCGACGGCGAGTTCCGTATCGTCCGGCCCGACGGCGCCGTACGGACGGTGCACATGATGGGCGAGCCCGTGCTCGGCGCCGACGGCGGCACCGCCTCGATGTGGGCGGTGCTGCGGGACGTCAGCGAACTGCGCCGCAGCCAGCGGACGGTGAGCGAGACCCGTGACTCGCTGCAGCTCCACCGGCACCACGCGCAGACCGAGCGCCGGCTCGCGGTCGAGCTGCAGGAGGCCGTGCTGCCGCCGTGGCGCGGCTCCCTGCGGCTCCCGCACCAGGGTCCGGAGACACTGGACCTGGCCGCCCGCTATCTGCCCTCCTCGACGAGCGCGCTGATCGGCGGCGATTGGTACGACGCGCTCCAACTGTCCGACGGAGCAACGCTGTTGAGCGTCGGCGACCTCACCGGACACGGTGTCGCCGTCACCTCGGGCATGGCGATGCTGCTGGGCGCCCTGCGCGGGATGGCGATGGCGGGCACCGAACCCGGTCAACTGATGTCCTGGCTCAACCAGTTACTCGACGCCACCGTCCAACCGGCCCTGGGCAGCGCGGTGTGCTGCCGCTACCGGCCCGAGACCCGCACCCTGGCGTGGGCGCAGGCAGGACACCCCGCCCCGCTGCTGTTCCGCGGCGGGACGGGGCGCATGCTGAGCGCACCGGACGGCGTCCTGCTCGGCGCCACCTCGGGAGCGGCCTACGGACAGGCCGAGGAGACCCTCGAGGCGGGCGACGTACTGCTGCTGCACACCGACGGACTGGTGCCGGGGCACAGCGGAGAGGCCGCCGTGCGCCAACTCCTGGACCTGGCACCGCGGTTCGGCGAGGCGCGCACCGCACAGGACTGCGTACGGATGGTCGTGGAGGAGTTCGGCGACACCGAGCGCACGGACGACGCGTGCGTGCTCGTCGCCAGGACGACCTGAGAAAGAAGCGCCTGAGAAAGAAGCGGCTGCACGAACTCCTTGTGCGGAAGGAGCCGTACAAACCCCTTATGCCTGTGCGCTGTTGCCGCCCTTGGCCCCCCTCGTCTTCGACTGGGTCTTCGGCAGCGCGAGTGCGATCTCCTCCCGCAGTTCGTGGATCTTCGGATAGCCGGCGTACTGGGCGGTGAGCCGGTACATCTCGCGCAGCCGGTCCCAGGTGCGATGGGAGGAGTTCGATCCCATCGACGCCAGGGCCAACCGCGCGTACCTGTCGGCCTGTTCGGGGTCGTCGGCGATGAAGCAGGCCGAGGCCATCGACAGGAAGTCGAAGATCTTCGACCGCTGCCGTCCGTCGACCCGCAGCGCCAGGGCCTTCGCCGCGAAGTACTGGGCGTGCACGGCCGCTCCGGGCTCGTGCTCGGCCAGGGTGCGGTAGGCCAGGGCCTGCATGCCGTAGAGATCCTCCTCCTTGAACGTCTGCATCCAGCTCGGGGGCGGTACGTCGCCGCGGTCGGAGACGAAGAGGTCCTCCGCCTGGCCGAGGGTGCGGCGCATGGCCTGGCCCTTGCCCATCGACGCCTGTGCCCAGGCCTCGATGGTGCACAGCATCGCCTGGGTGCGCGGCAGCACCTCGTCGCCGGAACCGGTCTTGGCGAGTTTCATGAGATCGAGTGCGTCGTCGGGCCGGCCCAGGTGCACCATCTGGCGAGCCGCCCGTGAGAGCGCCTCCCCGGCGCGGGGCCGGTCGCCGCCCTCACGGGCCGCGTGGGCGGCGATGACGAAGTACTTCTGGGCCGTGGGCTCCAGGCCGACGTCGTGCGACATCCAGCCCGCGAGTACGGCGAGATTGGCGGCGACGCCCCACAGGCGCCGCTGCACATCGGTCGGATGCCGGTAGGCGAGCATGCCGCCCACCTCGTTGAGCTGTCCCACCACAGCCTTGCGCTGCAGCCCGCCGCCGCGGGCCGCGTCCCAGGCCCGGAACACCTTGACGGACTCCTCCAGTTCCTCGATCTCCTGCGACCCGATGGGGGCGGCCTCATAGCGGTCGAACCCAGCGGGGTCGGCGTGCAGGGGATCGTCGAACCGGGGAGCATCGGCGGAAAGAGTCGGATCGGAGTGCAGCCATGCGTACATGGCGCTGCTGAGTGCGGAGCCTGCGGCGAGCGCGGCGCCCGCGCCCACCAAGCCGCGTCGGTTGAGCATGAGGTCCATTCCCGTGAATTCGGTGAGGACCGCAGCAGTCCGTTCGGGCGCCCACGGCACACCGTCGGGATGTTCCACACTCCCGTCGTCGGGCCGTTTTCCCGTACGCCCGTGCCGGACCAGACCGAGGTCCTCGATGGTCACGACACGGCCGAGACGCTCGGTGAACAGAGCCGCCAGCACCCTCGGCACCGGATCGCGCGGGATCTCTCCCGTGTCGATCCAACGCCGCACCCGCGAGGTGTCGGTCGACAGCTGGGGGTGACCCATGGCCGCCGCCTGCCTGTTGACCCGCCGCGCGAGTTCGCCCTTGGACCAGCCGGCCAGGCCGAACAGGTCCGAGAGACGGGAGTTGGGTTGTCCGTTCACGTCAAGCCCCCAGGTTCTCGGCTGACTTGAACATAGCCCGGTGCGCCTTGCCGGGCGACTATTCGCCAGGGTTCGCCAGGGTGCGCCAGATGGTGTGCCACTGCGCATCTGGTGTCAGGTAGGAACGCGCCACCCCGACCCGGTCACCGAGGGACATTCCCCAGGGTGCACCCGTGGGACCGGGCCGGGCAGCGCACTTGCTTGGACAGGCACTGCAGGCACACGAAGGGATCTGTATCTCCCATGTACACAGCATCGTCCTCCGTGTCCGCCCCGCCCCGGTCGCTGCACCCCCGCCCGGGAGCCGGCGGCCCCTACCTCGACCCGGCGCGGCCGGCGGCCGCCCCCGTGCTCGGTGCGGGCAGGCCGCGGCGCGTTCCCGGGCTCGGCCCCCAACCCCTCAGCGGGAGACTCGACTTGTCCGGCCCTCAGGGCGCCCAGCTGCGTACGGCGATCGCGTCGGTGCACCGGATCTGCCCGGAGTTCGCTCCGGTGCAGGTGCTACGCCGCAACGGGCGCTCCGTGCTCCTGGTCGGAACGACCGGACGCAGCACCGCCGTAGCGAAGTGTTTACTGGACCACTCCCCCGCGTGGGCCGAGCGGATCCGGCACGAGATAGCCGCATACCGTTCGTTCGTCCGGCACCGCCCGCCGGTGCGGGTGCCGCGGCTGATCGCGGCGGACCCGGACAACTGCACGCTGGTCATCGAGCGGATGCCGGGCCGGGTGGCGGCGCTGCACCGGCACCCGGCGGAGGCCCCGCCGCGGGCGGACATCCGGGCGGCGCTCGGCTCGATCTGCCGGCTGAACGCCTGGCGGCCGCCGGCGGGCACGTTCGACGCCCCGCTGGACTACGCGGCCCGTATCTCCCGCTATCACGAGCTGGGGCTGCTCACCGACCGGGACATGGGAGACCTGCAGAAGCTGCTGCACGGCATCGCGCACTCGGCGGGCCGCGGCGGGATGGGCCAGTTCTGTCACGGTGACGCCCTGCTGTCCAACATCCTTCTCTCACCGGCCGGTCCAGTGCTGGTGGACTGGGAGCACGCGGGCTGGTACCTGCCGGGCTACGACCTGGCCACGCTGTGGGCGGTCCTCGGGGACGCGCCGGTGGCACGGCGGCAGATCAGCCAGATCGCGCAGTCGGCGGGACCGGCGTCGCGTGACGCGTTCCTGGTGAACCTGATGCTGGTGCTGACCCGGGAGATCCGTACCTACGAGATGGCCGTGCAGCGTTCGATGCACGACTCGACCCCGGCGGCACCGGGAGTGGTGGCCCACCCGGGTGCTGCGCCGTCCGGCGAGGAACAACGGCTGCTGCTGAGGCGGCTGCACGACGACTGCCAGATGGCCCGCCGGGCCGTGCGTGCGGCGGTCGGCACTCGCTGACGGGGACGAAGGTCCGCGGTACGCCCTGCAGCGGCGTACCGCGGACCTTCGTGTGTCCGGCCGACATATGGCGGACCCCTATGTGCCCGGCCTACATATATCTGCCCGGGCCCCGCCGCACTCCCCCATTGGTGTACTCCACTGACGCCCCGCAGGCCCGGACACCACCGCCACGAAACTCCCCGCATCCCCCGTTGACATGGGAAATCGCCTTCCTCTGGGCATGATTGACGGATCGTCGGCCAGCCGGTACCACTGACGCACGCCCGGCCCCGCGCGGTTCATGACAATCCCACCGTCCCAGGAGGCTGCATTGCGAGGATCCTCGACCGACCCCACCCGCTCTCCCGGACACAGACGCGCGCGCCGGTCCGCCGGCGCGCTCGCCACCGCCGCCCTGCTGCTTCCCCTGCTGGGCGCGGCCCCCTCGGAGAACGCCCCCGACTCCTCCACCGCCACCCTCCAGCGGGCGTTCGCGTCGGCGTCCGCCCAGTACCACGTGCCGCAGACGGTCCTGCTGGCCGTCTCCTACCTCCAGTCCCGCTGGGACACGCACGGCGGGGCGCCGAGCGTGACCGGCGGCTACGGCCCGATGCACCTCACGGACGCCCGCACCGCCCTCGCCGCGACGGAGCACCTGAGCGAGGGCACCGAGGACGCCCGCGGCGACAGCGCCCGGCCGGCCCTGCACCCCACCACGCAGATCCCGGCGGACTCCCAACTCCCGGCCCGGCTCAAGACGTTGACGAAGGCGGCCGAGCTGACCGGTCTTCCGGCAACCGACCTCCGTACCGACGAGACCGCCAATGTGGCCGGCGGCGCCGCACTGCTGGCCGACGCCCAGAAGAACCTCGGTGAGTCGCTCAGCGCGGACCCGGCTGGCTGGTACGGCGCGGTCGCGCGCTTCTCCGGCGCCGACGACACGGCGACGGCGGCCGCGTATGCCAACGATGTCTACGACGTCATCCACACCGGCGAGACGCGCACCACGGACGCCGGGCAGCAGGTCGCGCTGGCCGCCCAGCCGGACCTCGCGCCCGACACCGCGCAGCTGAAGGAGACCGGCCTGCGCACGGTCTCCGCCGACGGTACGGAGTGCCCGAAGAAGGTGTCCTGCGAGTGGATCCCGGCGCCGTACTCCCAGTTCGGGGACGACGACTACGGCAACCACGACCTGGGCGACCGGCCCGCGTCGCAGAGCATCAAGTACATCGTCATCCATGACACGGAAGGCCAGTGGGCCGGTGTCCTGAACCTGGTCCAGGACCCCACCTATGTGTCCTGGAACTACACGATCCGCTCCACCGACGGTCTCATCGCCCAGCATGTGAAGGCCAAGGACGTGGCCTGGCACGCGGGCAACTGGTACATCAACGCCAAGTCGATCGGCATCGAGCACGAGGGCTTCCTCGCGGCGCCGGACGCCTGGTACACGGAGGCGATGTACCGCTCGTCGGCGCGGCTGGTGTCGTACCTGACCAAGAAGTACGGCATCCCGCTGGACCGGCAGCACATCCTCGGCCACGACAACGTGCCGGGCCCGACCACGTCCACGGTCCCCGGGATGCACACCGACCCGGGCCCGTACTGGGACTGGGCGCACTACTTCGACCTGCTGGGCCACCCGGTCAAGCAGACCGCGAAGAAGGGCGGCGGCCTGGTCACGATCCGCCCCGACTACGCCCGCAACCAGCCGGTGTACACGGGCTGCGTCACCGCGGGCCAGCCGTGCGCGGTGCACGGGTCGAGCGAGGTCCGGCTGTACTCGGGGCCGGGTGAGACCTACCCCCTGATCAAGGACATCGGCCTCGGGACGACCCCGACCACCGGCGTCAACGACCTCTCCTCACGGGTGTCCACCGGGCAGCAGTACGCGGTGGCCGACCGTTCCGGGGACTGGACGGCGATCTGGTACCTGGGTCAGGAGGCCTGGTTCAAGAACCCGGCGAAGCACCCCACCGCGGTGAAGGCGGCGGGTCTGGTCGTGACGCCGAAGGAGGGCGTGGACAGCGTCCCGGTGTACGGCCGCGCCTACCCGGAGGCCTCGGCCTATCCGGCGGGAGTGCCCGCCCAGGCGATCTCCCCGCTGCCGTACAAGCTGCTCAAGGGCCAGAAATACGTGGTCGGTGACACGGTGCCCGGCGAGTACTACTACGCGGTCACCTTCACCACCGACTCGCACAAGGTCGTCGTAGGAAAGGATCTCTACTACGAGATCCAGTACGGCCACCGGGTTGAGTTCGTGCGCGCCGCCGACGTGACGGTGGAGCGGGCCAGCCGGTAGCCGGTGCCTCAGCCCTGCTGGAACAGTTCCGCCGGGAGCGGTTTCAGCAGGGCGTAGAGGTCGTCCGTGATGGGGCGGTCCCAGGCGGCGATGGTGACCAGGACGTTGTCGCTGCGGTCGAACTGGACGCAGGAGATCCGGCTCTCGGAGAGCTTGAGGCGGCGCACGATCAGCAGGTTGTCGCCCTGCATCACCGGCATGTCCTCGACGCCCACGACGGTCACCTCCTCGTCGTTCTCCAGCGCGAGGAGCAGTTGCGCGACCTCGAACGGGATCTCGTCCTCGGCGACGTCACGGGCGGGCGAGCCCTCCGGCAGGTTGCCGATGACCATCGCGGGGCCGCGGCCGCCGAAGAGGTCGTACCGCAGGAACACGCCCTGGCAGGTGCCGTCGGGCGCGGGCAGCAGACCGGCACCGAGGTTCCCGGGCCAGTCGCCCGGGTCCATGGCCAGCACATCGAATTCGGGGCCGGCGGGGGTGGCGCTGCGGCGGCGGAGGAACGACATGTCGCAATGGTACGGGGTGCCGTTCGGCGATGTGGCCGTGGCCGGGTGCCGGGTGCGGCTCGTCGTTCGGGTGCGGGTACGTCGTGGCTTGTCGCGCAGTTCCCCGCGCCCCTAGGGAGTTCGGCCCGCCGTTGGTTGAATCAGAGCCGTTTCCAGGCCTGCGCGGTCTGTGCCCAGTTTTCGGTGGGCCGCTGACAGGAGGCGTACCGCCGTTTGTTCGTCCGTGTGGAGTTCTACGGCTATCTCCGCGTCCGTGTGGCCTTCTGCGGCCAGGGTCGCGGCGGTGCGTTCTTGGGTCGTGAGGGTGTCGGTCTCTGTGCTGTGGAGGCGGCGGGGGCGTAGGCCCGCTGCCGCCAGTTCGGCTCGGGTGACGTCCGCGAGGCCGTCGGCGCCGCATTGGACGGCTGCGTCGAGGCCTCGGTAGAGGTGGTCGCCGGCTTCCTTGGACCTGCCCACGCGGCGGAGTTCGGTGCCCAGGGCGACGAGGGCGCAGGCCAACTCGTAGGCGGCCGGGGAGCGTTCGAGGTGGGTGACGGATTCTTCGAGGAGTTTGGCGCGGGCCGAGCCGGTGGAGACCTCGGCGGCGGTGCGCAGGGTCTGGCCGATGGCGGACGGGGTGCCGAACTGGCGGGCGCGGGCGACCGCTTCGTGGGCGGTGACGACGGCGCGCTCCGGAGTTTCGTGGCGTTCGGCGCGGGCGAGGTGGAGCTGCCAGGGGCACCAGGCTGGGTTGCGGATGCCGCGCGGGTCCAACCGGCGGCCGGCGGCGGCCAGTTCGGCTGCGGCCTCCTTGGCGAGGCCTCGGGCCAGGAGCAGTTCGCCGTAGACGGTCTGGGCGTCCGGGAAGACGACGGCGGCCGGGAAGGGTTCCTCGAAGGCGTGGTCCTCGGCGAGTTGTACGGCCTCGGCGACCCGGCCGCGGGCCAGGAGGACCTCGATGAGGATGCCGGTGCCGTACCAGTAGACGGGGGTACCGGGTCCGACGCGTTCGGCGAGGCGCAGGCCCGCGCGGGCGAAGTCCTCGGCCTCGGCGAGGCGGCCGCGCCGGTAGCGGAGGTAGCCGAGGAAGGTGTAGCCGAAGGACAAGTGGGCGCCGCGCCAGCCCTGTTGCTCGAAGTCGGCGATGCCGGTGGCGAAGAGTTCCTCCGCGCGGCCCGGTCGGTCGCAGTACATGAAGGTGAGGGCGACCAGCACCGGCACCTCGAAGCCGCGGTCGGCCTCGGCCCAGCCGAGCCCACCACTCAATGCGCGCTCGGCATGGTGAAGGGCCACATGTGCGGGTTCACCACGGAGTACGGCGTCCCAGGTGCGCAGGCCGATGATGTACCGCTCGGTGAGGTCGCGGCCCTTGAGACGGTCGGCGAGTTTGGTGAGGCGGCGGGAGCGCGCGGGGTGGTCGGGTTCGTCGGCGCGGAAGGCGTCCCACATGAACTGCTCGGAGAGCATGCGCAGTTTCACCCGGGCGTCGTCGGTCACGCGGATCTCACGGGCGAGGGTGTCGGAGGCCTCGGCGAGGCGGTCGCTGTGGGCGAGGACCTGGGAGAGCCGGTAGACGATGTGCTGCCGCAGGCCGGCGTCGCTGATCGGCTCTTCGAGGGCGGCCCGTAGATGGTTGACCGTTGTCGCCGGCTCGGTGAGCAGGGAGGCGCTGCCCAGTTCGTACAGGACGGCGGCCCGGTCGTCGAAGGGCGGGGGCTCGCGCAGAGCGCGGGCGAGATAGCTGCGGGCCGTGTCGGGGGCGCCCGCGCGCAGGGTCTCACCGGCGGCCGCGCGGAGTTGCTGGACCACCCAGTTGTCGCCGTCGGGGTGGGTCTCCATGAGGTGGCGGGCGGCGACGGAGGGACCCTGGCCCTCGTTGATGACGGACCAGGCGGCCTGGCCGTGCAGGGCCACGCGGACGCCGGCGGGGATGGCCCGGTAGACGGCGGTGGCGATGAGCGGGTGGACGAATTCGAGGGTGCCCGCGGTGGTCAACGTACCGGTGAGGATGCGGGCGCCGCGCAGTGCGTCGACGGCGTCGGCGGCCTCCTCGTGGCCGAGTCCGGCGACGGCTGCGGCGAGCATCGGATGGGGCTCGGTGCCGAGGACCGCGCAGGCCCAGGCGTAGCGGACGGTCGAGGTGCCGAGGCGTTCGAGGCGGGTGGTGAGGCCGCTGCCCTTGACGGCGGCGGCGAGGTCGCGCAGTTGGTAGGCCCCGGCCTCGGTGGGGGTCAGGCCACGGTCGTGGATCTTGGCGGTGAGTTCGACGGTCTCGAAGGGGTTCCCCGCGGTGACGGCCCAGCACTCGTGGCAGAACGCGTCGTCGGCGTGCTCGCCGAGCGTCTCCCGCACCAGGTCCGCCACGGCGGCGACGCTGAGCGGTTCGAGGTCGAGGGGGCGTCCGCCGGCCCGGCCGGGCAGTCCCCTCAACGACTCGGCGTGATCGGGGAGTTCGTCGGGCCGGTAGGCGACCACGACCAGCAGCGGGAGTTGTTCGGCGCGGGGCGCGAACGCGGCCAGCCAGCCCAGGGATTCGGGGTCGGCCCAGTGCGCGTCGTCGAGGACGAGGACCATCGGGGCACGCTTCACCGCGAGGTGGGTGAGCACCCAGTCGAGGCCGTCGCGCAGACCCTGCTGGTCCGGCGGGGAGCCTTCGGTGGGCGCGCACAGACCGAGGGCGGGGCCGACGATGTCGTACCAACTCCCCAGCGAGGTACGGAGATCGGCGTCGGCCGAGCCGGCGAACTGCGGTTGCAGCAGTTGGCGGGCGACGTGGAAGGCGACGCGCTGTTCCTGGTCGCCGCCCCGCGCGGAGAGCACGGTGCAGCCCTTGGTGGCGGCGCGACGGCGCGCTTCGGAGAGCAGGGTGGTCTTGCCGATGCCGGCCCGCCCCGCGAAGGCGAGCAGGGCGCCGCGCGGCCGGTCACCCGGCTCGCCGCCGTCCGTGCGCAGACCTGTCAGCTCGCCCAACGCCTCGTCCACGGCGGCGAGTTCACTCTCCCGTTCGAAGAGTGTCCTTCTGCTGCGTGCACTCCGCTGCCCCATGCCATACCCCCTGCCACGGTGGCGCGCCCGCGCGGGAGCGAACGCGCACCGTGAGCTACAGGGACCTCAGCGTACGCTTCCCGGAGGTCGCGCGACCCGGTAGTCGACGAAGGCGTACCGGCCGGTTCTCCTGGGTCGCCGGTGACGGCGGAGGCGCGGCCCCCGCTTGATCGAATCCCGCCCGAGACAGACGATGGGATCACTGCTCTGCCCCTCAGGCTCGGAGGCGAACGTCGATGAAGGATCTACGGCAACTGCTGCGCGACATCGAGGTATTCGCCGGTGAACTGCCGATCTTCGACCCCCTGTTGGCCCCGGACACCCCGTCCGAGCTGTTCACCGAGTGGCTGCTGGGGGCGCTGGAGGCCGGGGTGCGCGAGCCGCACGCGATGACGGTCTCGACAGCGGGCGCCGACGGCAATCCGACGGCAAGGACCTTGATCCTCAAGGGCGTTGGGCCCGACGGCTGGCGGTTCGCGTCGGACGGCGGCAGCGTCAAGGCCCGCGATCTCGCCCGACGGCCGTTCGCCGCCCTGACGTTCTACTGGTCGCCGCTCGCCCGCCAGATCCGCGTGCGCGGTCCCGTCGTGGCGGCGGGCGCCGAGGACAGCGCGGCGGACTTCCTGGCCCGGAGCACCGGCGCCCGCGCGGAGGCCCTCGTCGGCCGCCAGTCACAGCCCCTCGTGGACCTCGCCGAACGGGACGCGGCGGTGAAGGAGTCACTGGAGCGTCTTGAGGACGAGCCCGACCTCGTGGCCCCGGGCTGGACTCTGCACACCGTGCGGCCCGAGTCGGTCGAGTTCTGGCAGGGCGACAAGGAACGTCGGCACACGCGGCTCGTGTATGTCCGCGAGGGCGAGGGGTGGCGCAAGCAGTTGCTGTGGCCGTGATCGCCGACCTGCTTGCCGATACGGCACCTACGGCGTGACACCGCCGAGCAAGTCGCCGTAGAAACAAGGGACTTGCTCACTCCTCCAACGGCTTCGGCGGCACCACCGCCACCGGGCTCGTCGCGTGCAGCAGGACTGCCTGGGTGACCGAGCCGAGGAGTCGGGCCGGGGACAGCAGGCGGCGGCGGTGGCGGCCCACGACGACGAGGTCGGCGTCCTTGGAGGCGGCGACGAGGTGGCCGGCCGCGTCGCCCGGGGCGACGTACGGCTCGGTGGGGACGTCCGGGTGGTGTTCGCGGTGCGGGGCGAGGAGCGCCTCGGTGAGGGTGCGGGTCTCGTTCTCGATGGCGTCCTGGTCGATGACCGGCGGGACGAGTTCGCCGGGGGAGGCCCAGACCTGCGGCGGCCACGGGTAGGCGGCGACGACCTGGAGGCGGGCTCCGCGCAGGGCGGCCTCGGCGAAGGCGAAGGAGAGGGTGGTCTCGTCGGGGCTGTCCACGTGCAGACCGACGACCACGCGGGGTCCGGGTTCGGCCGGAATCCCGCCATGGACCTCGCGGCCAGGCTGGGGCACCACGACGACGGGGCAGTCGGCGTCGCGGGCGGCGGCCATGCCGTTCGAGCCGAGCAGCAGACTGGCGAAGCCGCCGCGGCCACGCGAGCCGAGCACCAACAGCTGCGCTGTGGAACCGAGTTCGGGCAGTACGGCGCCCGGTGCGCCCTGCAGCCCGAGGTACTCCATGACCGGCCGGTCGGCACGCCC
The DNA here is from genome assembly GCF_045162565.1 of Streptomyces sp. NBC_00986. NCBI lineage: Bacteria > Bacillati > Actinomycetota > Actinomycetes > Kitasatosporales > Streptomycetaceae > Streptomyces > Streptomyces sp. NBC_00986. The sequence goes on along the minus strand of NZ_CP108733.1, from coordinate 10,618,782 downwards.
TTCGACGTACGTACGGACCTGGTCGAGCACCTCGTCCTCGTCCGGCTCCGGTGGTCCGGCGACCAGGACGCCGGGCGGTGTCCACGCGGCGGCGTACTGCCACACGTGAACGACCCGCAACGGCGCCCCGCGTCCACGGGCCGCGTCGAGGGCCCAGTCCAGGGCGCGCAGGCTGTCGTCCGAACCGTCGACCGCCGCGATGACCGGCAGGGTGCTCATGGGGTTCCTCACCTCCGGAGTAACGGGACCTTCCCTCTCCGGGGCCAGCCTGGCTCAGGCACCGGCTCCGGAAGGGTTCTCACGGTCGCGTGTCCGGAAAATCGCGTGGGACACCCTTCCGGAGCGGCGGTTATTGCCGGACGGCGATGGCGACGAGTCGGCGTTCGCGGCGGAGGACCCGGTCGAGGAGGTGCACCAGGCGGTACATGAAGAAGCGTCGCCTCATCATCTCCTCGACGCGGGCGGTCTCCGCGGGATCCAGGAGCCGGGCGGTCGCCCGCACCGCGGGTACGCCGGCGGGGACGGTGCCCTTCATGTTGCAGGGGGCGATGGTCACTTGAGGGTTGTTGCGGATCCGCTTGACCTTCCCGGTGTCCGGCGGTGTCAGGGCGTAGAGGGTGCCGTCCCGTACGAGGCCGCCGACGGGGGTGGGGACGGCCTGGCCGTTGCGGCGGAAGGTGGTCAGGCTGACGTGACTGCCTCCGCCGATGCGGTCGAGGGCCTGGTCGAAGTCGCTGCGCGGGGTGGTCATGCGGGTCTCCAGAGCTAGCGGGCTTTCCGGGGGCTAGCGGGTTCTCCCGCCGGCGAGGGCACGGGCGGTCCGCGCGGCCTGTTCCTCGACGGAGGACCGGGTGTTCCAGGGGTCGGGCAGCATGTCCTGCTGCTGGAACAGGGCCAGACCGTGGGCTGCCGCGGCGATCTGGACGAGCAGGTCGAACGCCTCGTCCGGGTCGGGGGCGATCCGGCTGGTGACGGGCATCAGATCGTCGTGCAAAGCACCACCCGCCGCGGCCAGTTCGGGGTGCCGGCTCTTGTCGAGGCCCGCCAGGAAGGTGATGTCGAAGAGGGCGCGCTCCTCGGCGGCGAACCGTACATAGGCGGTCGCGAAGGCCGCCAACTGCTCGACCGGATCCGCGTGCGCGGCGAGCGCGGTGCGGTAGCGGCGCCGCTGCTCCTGGTAGCCCTTCAGAGCCAGCGAGGCCAGCAGTGCCTCCCGGTCGCTGAAGTGCTTGTAGGGGGCCGACACGCTCACCCCGGCCCTCCGGCAGGCCTCGGCGAGCGTGAACCCGTGCGGGCCGCGCTCGCCGACCAGGGCGAGGGCCGCCTCCTCCAGCGCGTTGCGCAGATCTCCGTGATGGGTGCCGGTGGGGCGCCGTTTGACTGCCATGGCACCAAGGTTAACACTATTCACCATAGGTAAATGGCGTTCACCTATGAGGACGAACAGACGGGCAGGCAGGCAGGCCACGGTCGCCCTCTCGCGGCCGCCGAGTCCCCGTACGACTTCTGGAGGAACCAATGACCGGATCAAAGCCCGCAGCGCACTGGACGGCCCGGGACATCCCCGACCAGCACGGCCGTACCGCCGTGATCACAGGTGCCAACACCGGCATCGGGTTCGAGACAGCCAAGGCCCTCGCCCTGCGCGGGGCAGCAGTCGTCCTGGCCGTTCGGGACACCGACAAGGGCAAGCGCGCGGCGGAGGAAATCACTCTCGCCGTGCCCACGGCGCGGGTGCACGTCCAGCGACTCGACCTGAGTTCACTCGCCTCGGTCCGCGAGACGGCTGGGGAACTACAAGATAGCCACGCCCGGATCGACATGCTGATCAACAACGCCGGCGTGATGTACACCCCGTACCGGACGACCTCGGACGGCTACGAGCTCCAGTTCGGAACCAACCACCTGGGCCACTTCGCCCTGACCGGGCTCCTGTTGGACCTGTTGCCGGCCTCGCCCGCCTCCCGCGTCGTCACGGTCAGCAGTGCGGGCCACCGCATGGGCGGCCCCATCGATCTCGACGATCTCGACTGGCGCAGGCGCCCGTACGACCGGACCGCCGCGTACGGGCACTCCAAGCTGGCCAACCTGCTGTTCACCTACGAGCTCGACCGCAGACTGCCGACCGGCGGGCCACTGGCCGTCGCCGCGCATCCCGGCGGCGCCGACACCGCCGGTTCCCGGAGCGCGATGTCGCACTCCTCCGCCCTCACCCGCGCGGCCTTCGCGGCGGTCCGGCCGCTGCTCCTGCAGTCCCCCGAGAGGGGAGCACTGCCTGTGCTGCGCGCCGCGACCGACCCGGACGTACGGGGCGGTGAGTACTACGGCCCCCGCGGATTCCAGCAGAGCAAGGGGTACCCCAAGGTGGTCCGCTCCAGCCCGCAGTCGTACGACACGTCGCTGCAACGCCGTCTGTGGGCGCTCTCCCAGGACATGACCGGCGTCGAGTTTCCCGCGTAGGGCCTCGCAGGCAGCGCATGGAAACCGACCGGGGACAGCCGCGTGCGGCACGCAGCCCGGCCGCCACCCTCACGAGTGAAGGCCGGGCTGAAGACGCCTGTGCGCACTTCCCCCGATGACTCGCCGGGGAACTCTCACCGTCAGGTGAGGTCGAACTCCCCTTCCCGCGCCCCCGACACGAACGCGCCCCATTCCGCGGGCGTGAAGATCAAGGAAGGGCTTTCCGGGCGGCCGCTGTTGCGCATCGCGATGAATCCCTCGACAAAAGCGATCTGGACATCCCCCAGTCCACGGCTGCCTGAGTGCCAATCGGCGTCACTGAGGTCCAGCTCCGGCTTGTCCCAGCCCGCAAGCGGGTGCTGCTGGATGGTGCTCTCGGCCACGTCCGTGCTCCTCCCGATTCGTCGTCCGCGGCCAGCCTAGCGATCGGTTTCTGATGCCAACAGGCCACGTGAGGGGGACCTTTCAGGAGGCGGGGGGTTCGCTGCCCACGAGCCACATCGAGAAGAACTGCGATCCGCCGCCATAGGCGTGCCCGAGAACCCGCCGAGCCCCCTCCACCTGGTGTTCTCCGGCCTGCCCGCGAACCTGGAGGGCGGCCTCCGCAAAGCGGATCATGCCCGAGGCGCCGATCGGATTGGTGGAAAGCACACCACCTGACATGTTCACGGGAAGATCGCCGTCCAGCTCGGTCACCCCGGATTCGGTGAGTTTCCACCCCTCCCCCTCCTCGGCGAATCCGAGATTCTCCAGCCACATGGGCTCGTACCAGGAGAACGGCACATACATCTCCACCGCGTCGATGTCCCGGCGCGGATCGGCGATGCCCGCCTGCCGGTACACATCGGCCGCGCAGTCCTTTCCGGCCTGCGGCGACACACAGTCCTTTCCGGCGAACAGTGTGGGTTCGCTACGCATGGCGCCCCCATGCATCCAGGCCGCCGGACGTGGTGCGCGAGCCGCTCCCGCCCGGTCGGTGAGTACCATCGCGCAGGCACCGTCCGAGGACGGACAGGTCTCCGAATACCGGATCGGGTCCCACAGCATCGGCGAGGCCTGGACCTTCTCCAGCGTGATGTCGTGCTCGTGGAGATGCGCGTACGGGTTCTTCAGCGCGTTGCGCCGATCCTTGTACGCCACCAGCGAGCCGACGGTGTCGGGCGCTCCGGTCCGCCGCATATAGGCACGCACATGCGGCGCGAAGAACCCGCCCGCACCGGCGAGCAACGGCTGCTGGAAGGGAATCGGCAGGGAAAGCCCCCACATGGCGTTCGACTCGGACTGCTTCTCGAAGGCCAGCGTGAGGACAGTGCCGTGCACCCGGGCGGCAACGAGATTCGCGGCGACCAGCGCGGTCGACCCGCCCACCGACCCGGCGGTGTGCACCCGCAGCATGGGCTTCCCCACGGCGCCCAGCGCGTCGGCGAGATAGAGCTCGGGCATCATGACGCCCTCGAAGAAGTCGGGCGCCTTCCCGATGACCACGGCGTCGATGTCGGCCCACGTCAACTCGGCGTCGTCCAGCGCCCGTTGAGCCGCCTCCCGCACCAGCCCGGCAATCGACACGTCCCGCCGCGCGGCGACATGCTTGGTCTGGCCGATCCCTACGACGGCCACGGGCTCCTTGCTCATCGCGGATCCCCTTCGAGTACGGCGACCAGGTTCTGTTGCAGACAGGGACCGGAGGTGGCGTGCGCGAGGGCCCGGTCGGACTCGCCCCGGTGAATACGGGCAGCGGCCTCGCCGATACGGATGAGCCCGGCGGCCATGACGGGATTGGCGGCGAGGGCACCCCCGGACGGATTGACGCGCACGTCGTCACCGAGGCGCAGCGCCTTGCGCAGGACGACCTCCTGCGCGGTGAACGGCGCATGCAACTCGGCGGTGTCGACGGCCCGTTCGAAAGCGCCGGCCTTCTCGGCGGCGAGCCGCGTGGACGGTGAGTCGGTCAACTCCCGTACGCCCAGCCCATGCGCTTCGATGCGGTGGTCAATCCCCCTGATCCAGGCGGGCCGTTGGCACAACTCACGGGCCCGGTCCCCGGCCGCGAGGATCACGGCGGCGGCGCCGTCACCGACCGGCGGACAGTCGCCGGTGCGCAGCGGTCGTACGACATAGTCGCCCTGCGGCACCGAACCCCTCACCTGCGCATGGGAGTTGGCGCTCGCGTCGGTCCGGCTGCGGGCCGCGACGGCGGCGAGGGCGGGTTCGTCGGTGTCGCCCGCGTCGATGAGGGCCTGGGCCTGGAGGGCGGCCAGGGCGACGGAGTCCGGCCAGAGGGGGGCGACGTAGTACGGGTCCAACTGCCGGGTCAGGACGTCGCGTACGGAGCCGGGGGACGACTTGCCGTACGAGTAGACGAGCGCGGTGTCGGCGTCGCCGGTGAGCAATTTGACCCAGGCCTCGTAGAGCGCCCAGGCGCCGTCCATCTCCACGTGCGACTCGGAGATCGGCGGCCAGGCGCCGACGCCGTCGAGGGCGAGGGTGAAGGAGAAGGCGCGGCCGGCGAGGTAGTCGCTGGAGCCGGAGCAGGTGAAGTCGATGTCGGCGGTCTTGAGGCCGGTCTGTTCGAGGACCCCGTGCAGGACCGGCATCAGCATCTCCACCTCGGAGAGCTCGTCGGTGGTGCGCCGGTGGTCGGTCTGCGCGAAGGCGACGACGGCGATCTCCCGCATCGCAGCAGCTCCTTGCATCACAGCAGCTCCTTGTAGACGTCGTAGTCCGCGTCGGGTTCGCCGGTCGGCCGGTAGTGGTCCGGATAGCGCCCGCCCTCGCTCCACACCGCCTCGACACGCAACCCCATGCGCACCTGGTCGTACGGGATCCCGCCGATGCGTCCGTGCAGCGCGAGGTCGGCGCCGTCCAGGGCGATGTGCGCGTAGACGTACGGCACCTCGATGTCGAGGTTCTTCGCCTTGATGTTGACGATGCAGAACGTGGTGACGGTGCCGCGCGGCCCCACTTCGACGTGCTCCGATGTGGCGACCCCACATGTGGGGCACGCACCCCTCGGCGGGACGTACACCTTGTGGCAGGAGGGGCAGCGTTCGCCGACGGTGCGTTGCCCGGAGAGCGCACGGATGTAGTCGGTCTGGGCACGCCCGGGCGAGTAGACGTAGTCCAGGCGGGCGGGGGCCACGATGCCGGTGACCATGTCCTCGAACTCACCACTGTGGGCGGAGGGTTGATGCCCCTCTTGGCCTTCGCTCTCGTACGGCTCGAAGCAGGCGATGTCGGTGATGGCGCCGGTACGTTCCTCGGCCCAGCGAACACGCACGCGCATACCGGTGCGGACGGCGTCGGGGCCGGAGGCGTCGAGGGCATGCAGGAGGGCGGTGTCCGCACCGTCGAGGCGAACCAGCACCCAGGCGAAGGGGGTGTCGAGCGGCTGGCCGCGCCGGGGGTCATGGTTCCAGGCCCAGGTGGTGACCGTACCGATCGCGCCGACCTCGACGAGATCGCGGATCTCCTCGGCGGTAACGGGGTCGTACTCGACGGGAGGGACAAGGGTCCGGCCATCGCTGGTCTTCACCCCGAGGACTACGCGCTCGCGCAGCCCGGTGAGGAACGCGCTCTGAACGGGGCCAAGGGATCGGGTGAAGGGAAATTCGAGGACGAGGGGAGCTTTAAGCACTTCAGTCACGACACTCTCCTAACTGAACAGTTGGGCCCCCGCATCCCCACCCGGGGGCGCGGGGAACTGCGCGACCAGCCACAACGAACCCGCAGACATGAACTAACCGACCCAACGGAGCACCTACGCCCGCCGATAAACAGCCGCCCGCTTCTCCGCAAAGGCACGGGCCCCTTCCTTCGCATCGGCGGTATCGAAGATCGGCCAGCCGCGCTTGAGTTCGGCGGCAAGCCCCTCCGTCTCGGTCATCTCGGCGCTCTCATACACCGACGCCTTGACCGCCTCGACCGCCAACGGCCCACACCCATTCACGAGTTCGGCAATCTCCAGGGCCTTGTCGAGAGCTGCGCCGTCGGGAACGACATGTCCGACCAGACCGACGTCCGCCGCCTCCCGCGCGCTGTACGGCCGCCCGGTGAGCAACATCTCCAGCGCATGCGTACGCGGAATCTGCCGCTGAAGCCGCACAGTTGACCCCCCGATCGGGAACAACCCACGCTTCACCTCGAACAACCCAAAGGTCGCCGACTCCCCCGCGACCCGAATATCGGTGCCCTGCAAGATCTCCGTACCGCCGGCCACGCAGTACCCCTCAACCGCGGCGATCACCGGCTTCCGCGGCCGGTGATGCCGCAGCATCGCCTTCCAGTGCAGATCCGGATCAGCCGTGAGCCGATCCCGATACCGCTGCCCTTCCATCCCCTTGCCGGCCAGCGCCTTGAGGTCCATGCCCGCGCAGAACGCACCCCCCGCCCCGGTCAGCACGATCGAGCGAATCGCGTCGTCCGCGTCTGCCTCGACCCAGCCGTCGTACAGCCCGACCAGCATCGGCAACGAGAGCGCGTTCTTGGCCTCGGGCCTGTTGAGCGTGAGCACCAGCGTGGCGCCCTCGCGCCGCACGGTCAGGTGTTCCGTACCGCTCATGGTCGTCCTCCCGTCGCCGTACCGCCTCCGGAACGAGAACAGGTTGCAGGAGCCGCCCTGCCAGTACAAGGGGTTTCTGACACTCAGTCAGATTTCTTCTGCGCGGACCCTTCACAGTTGCCGCGCCCTTTGCTCTGATGACCGGCGAACCGACGTCAGGAGGAGTGGTGGAGTACAACATTGCCGACCTGTTCGAGTCGGTCGTCGACGTGGTCCCGGACCGCGAGGCGCTCGTGTACATCGACCACCCGGGCACGGGCGCGGAACGCCGCCTGACCTACGCGGAGTTGGACACGGCCGCGAACCGTGTCGCCCATCACCTGATCGACACCGGGATACGCCCGGGTGAGCATCTCGGGCTCCATCTCTACAACGGCGTCGAGTACTTGCAGACGGTGCTGGGCTGCCTCAAGGCGCGGGTCGTACCGGTCAACGTCAACTACCGCTACGTAGAAGAGGAGTTGGTGTACCTCTACCGGGACGCCGATCTCGTGGCGCTGGTCTTCGACACGGAGTTCACCGAGCGGGTGGCGGCCGCACTGCCGCGTGCGGAGCAACTCCGGCACCTGGTACGGGTGGGAGCGGCGCCGGAGGACGGGCCGGACGTGTCCGCCGTGGACTTCACGGACGCCGAAGCCGCCGGGTCTCCCGAGCGCGGGTTCCCGGCGCGGTCGGCGGACGACCAGTTCATCATCTACACCGGCGGCACGACCGGGATGCCCAAGGGTGTGATGTGGCGCCAGGAGGACCTGTTCTTCTCGGGGCTCGGTGGCGGCGCGCCGACCGGTGAGCCGGTCAAGACACCCGAGGAGTTGGCCGAGCGGGTCGCGGCCGGCGGGGCGGGGATCACGTTCTTCCCCACTCCCCCGCTGATGCACGGCACCTCCACGCTGACTGCGTTCATCGGCTTCAACTTCGGTCAACGCATCGTGATCCACCGGAAGTTCGTGCCGGAGGAGGTGCTGCGGACCATCGAGAAGGAGAAGGTCACCAGCATGTCCCTGGTCGGCGACGCGATGCTGCGCCCGCTGATCGACGCGCTCAACGGGCCCATGAAAGGCACCGATTGCTCGTCCATGTTCAGCGTGTCGTCCTCGGGCGCGATCATGTCGGAGACGGTGCGCAGGCAGTTCCAGGAGCTGCTCCCGAACACGATGCTGCTGAACAACTACGGTTCGTCCGAGTCGGGCTTCAACGGCACGGCGACGGCCGACTCCGGGGCCGGGAAGTCGTTCCGCATCCGCGTCAACTCCCGTACCCAGGTGGTAGATCCGGCTACGCACGAGCCGGTCGCCGTCGGTGAGATCGGCCGGGTCGCCCAGTGCGGTCACGTACCGCTCGGCTACTACAACGACGTGAGGAAAACCGCCGAGACCTTCTTCGAGAAGAACGGCCAGCGGTGGGTCCTGCTCGGCGACATGGCGACCGTGGACGAGGAGGGCGTCGTCACGGTCCTCGGCCGTGGCTCGCAGTGCATCAACACCGGTGGGGAGAAGGTGTATCCGGAGGAGGTCGAGCAGGCGCTGAAGTCGCATCCGGACGTCTACGACGCACTGGTGGCCGGGGTGCCGGACGCGAAGTGGGGCAACCATGTCGCCGCCGTCGTACAACTGCGCCCGGGTGCGGAACGGCCGTCGCTGGACGAGATCCAGACGCACTGTCGCACCCATCTCGCCGGCTACAAGATCCCGCGCCAGTTGGTGATCGCGGACTCCATCCAGCGGTCGCCGAGCGGCAAGGCGGACTACCGGTGGGCGCGGGAGGTGGCGGTCTCCGCAGATCAGTGAGTCAACAGTGGGTCAACGCGCAGGCCGGATTGAACTGACGGTAGCGTGCGGCCGTACTGGTGGTGACGGATGTGGTGGCCCGGGCCAGGTCCGCCATGCCGTCACCGGGCTCAGCACGGAAGGACGTTCGGGTGCCGCTCTTCACTCGCTCTCACCCATCGGCGCAGCAGAAAGCCACCGGGGAGACCGACCCGACAGCGGCGACGGAGGCCGCGGAATCGCCCGAACCACAGGAGCCACCCGAGCCACGCACATCGGTCGAGGCAACCGAGGCAACCGAGGCACGGGAATCGACTGACGCGACCGGGTCGACGGAGTCGGCTGAGGCGACCGACCCGGGTGAAACGGCCGACGCGACCGAGGCAGCTGCCCGAGCCGATGCGGCTGACTCGGCTGACCTGGCCGACGCGACCAACGCGGCTGGCTCCGCCGACGCGGACAGTTCGTCCGACGCCCCCGAGTCGGCCAAGCCCGCCGAGCCTGCTGAATCCGCCGCGTCCGCAGGGTCCGACGAGCCCGCTGAGCACGCACGGTCCGCTAAGCCGGCCGACTCCGCCCAGCGCGCCGAGCCCGTACAGCCCAGCGAGGTCGCAGAGTCCGTCGAGCACGCTGACTCCACCGCGCCTGCCGAACCCGGCGAGTCCGCAGCGCCCGCGGAGTCCACGACGCCCAGCGAATCCTCACATTCCGGCAACTCCGCGGAATCCGCAGACCTCGCAGAGTCCGCCGAACCCGGCGAGAGCGCAAAGACCGGCGGCCCAGCAGAATCCTCCGCGCCCGGCGATTCTGCGGAGTCCGCTGCACCCGCCGAGTCCGCTGACCCCGCAGAGTCCACCGCACCCGCCGAGACCAGTGACTCTGCAAAGTCCGCTGCGTCCGCTGAGCCCGCGGAGTCCGCCGCGCCCACCGACCCAACCGACCCCACCGAGCGATCGTCCCAACTCCCCCTCCGTGCCGGTCTGTTCGGCTGGCGCCGCCGTTACCCCCGCACCGCACGTGCCGTAGGGGTGGGTACCAGCGTGCTGGCCGGAACGCTGCTGCTCGTCGCGCTGGTCGTGCCCGACCGGCTCGACCGGATGACGTTCCAGTCGTTCCTCCGGCTGCCCGTGGAGCTGATCGTCCTCGCGGTCGTGCTTCTCGCGCTGCCGTCGCGGGCCCGGCGGATCACCGCCGTCGTGCTGGGTGCGTTCGTCGGGCTGTCCACCGTCCTGAAGTGCCTCGACATGGGCTTCTACGAGACCCTGGCGCGGCCGTTCGACCTGGTCTTCGACTGGGTCCTGCTGAGCGACGCGGCGGACTGGATGAAGGACTCGTTCGGTCACTCGGGCGAGGTGCTCGCGATCATCGGCGTGATCGTCCTGCTCATCGCCGTGCTCGCGGGCAGCGCGCTCGCGATGGTGCGGCTGGCGGATGTGATGGCCAGGCACCGCCCCACGGCCGTACGCACCACACTTGTCCTCGGTGTCGTGTGGATCATGTGCTTCACCCTGAGCGTGCAGGTCGGCGGTGTCACGCTCGCCACCAAGGGCTACAGCCAGTTCCTCACCAACCGTGTGAAGTACGTCCGCGAGGGTCTCGGTGACGCCGACGTCTTCAAGAAGCAGCTCACCGTCGACGCCTTCGCGAAGACCCCGCCCAACCAACTGCTCACCGGACTCCGCGGCAAGGACGTGCTGTTCACCTTCATCGAGAGCTACGGCCGGGTCGCCCTCGACGACCCGACGATGGCACCGGAGATGGACAAGACGCTCACGGCGGGCGACGCCCGGCTCAAGGCGGCCGGCTTCTCGTCGCGCAGCGCGTGGCTCAGGTCGCCCGTGACCGGCGCCGGCAGCTGGCTCGCCCACTCGACGTTCCTGTCCGGCCTGTGGATCAAGAACCAGCAGCGGTACCGGACGGTTACCACGAGCACCCGCGCGACCCTCACCAGCTACTTCCAGAAGACCGGCGCCTGGCGCACGGTCGGCATCGTCCCCGGTGTGCGCAAGTCCTGGCCCGAGGGCAAGTACTTCGGCCTCGACAACATCTACGACTCCACGCACCTCGGCTACAACGGCCCGTACTTCAGCTGGACGCCGGTGCCGGACCAGTTCAGCCTGGAGTCCTTCGAGAAGCTGGAGTACGGCAAGAAGAACCGCGACCCGATCATGGCGGAGATCATCCTGGCCTCCAGCCACAACCCCTGGTCGCCCATCGCCCACACGATCCCCTGGAACCAGCTCGGCGACGGCACGATCTTCAACCAGATCAAGAAGGAGGGCACGAACCCGACGGAGGTCTGGAAGAGCGCGAAGCGCGTGCGGACCGAGTACCGCAAGGCCATCCAGTACTCCGTGGACAGCCTGACCCAGTGGGTCCAGCGCTACGGCAACAAGAACACCGTGCTCGTCTTCCTCGGCGACCACCAGCCCGTCCCGACGGTCACCGGGGGCACCGCCGACCGGGACGTGCCGATCACCATCGTGGCCCACGACCCGAAGGTGCTGGACAAGATCTCCAGTTGGGGCTGGACGGACGGCCTCAAGCCCGCCGACAGCGCACCGGTGCTGGGCATGGACAAGTTCCGGGACCGCTTCATGACGGCCTACGCGAAGTGACCTGCTCCCCAACCAGGAACGCCACCACGACGGCGAGGAACTCCTCCGGCCGGTTCTCGTGCACGAGATGTCCGGCGTCGACGGTCACCAGCCGCGCGTCGGGGATCCGTTCGGCGACCACGACGACCCGGTCCTGAGGAACTCCACTGGTGGGACCACCCGCAATCACCAGCGTGGGCATGGTGATCCGCCCCATGTGGTCCCACCACATGGGGTCGGGGTCGTTCGCTCTGGCGTCGGTGGCCTCGATCATGGCCCAGTCGAACGACAGCTCCCCCGCAGGTCGTTCGGTGGGCGGCCGGGGCGGGTCGAAGGCGATGGGCGCGGGCACATCCTCCAGAACGAGCCGCCGTACGACGTCGGGCGCCTCCTGCGCGAGCAGATACGCGACGATGCCGCCGAGGGAGTGCCCGATGACGTCGACGCGTTCGACACCGAGGGCGGTGAGAAGGGCGAGCATGTCGTCCCGCATCGACTCGTAGGCGTACGCCTCCGCCGTGGCCCCCGGTTCGGTACCGGGCCAGTCGCTGGTTCCGTGGCCGCGCAGGTCGGGGGCGTACACGCGGTACGGGACGGCTCCGGTGGCGAGCCGCTCGGCGATCGGCGTCCAGTCGGTCCCGTCTGCGCCCCGGCTGTGGAGCAGGAGGACGGGCGGCGCCCCTTCGGGGCCCCAGGCGCGGTAGGCGAGGGTGATGCCGTTCGCCTTGACGGTGCGGATCTCGGTGTCCATACCGGGAACGTAGCCGGTGGGCCGCCGGGCCATCCGCCTACTCTGCCGAGGGCAGAGACCCGCCGCTCCCCTCGAGGAACGCGGTGACACGGCGCACGAACCACTCCGGGTCGTCGAGCCACGGGTAGTGCCCGGCGCCCGGCTGGACCGCCGACTCGGCGTTGCGGAAGACGTCGGCGGCGCGGCGGGCGAGGCCGGGCCGGGGGCCGCCGTCCAGCTCGCCCGCGAGGACCAGGACGGGTGCGGGCAGGTCCGCGAGGGCGGCCCGGGTGGCGGGCGGGTCGAAGGCGCCTTCGGAGAAGTACAGGTCGGCGGCCTCGTCGTTGCACTGCTCGTCGGCGAGCGCGGAGTGTCTCTCGGCGGCGGCATCCCAACGGCCGTAGAAGAAGGGCTCGAAGACCGGGTCGAAGTCCTCCGTGCCCGCGAGCCATGCCTCGAACGCCGGGTACGCGGCCTCGAACCACGGCTCGCCCTTCCGCAGCCGCGCGGCAGCGAGCCGGTCCTCGACCGTGGCCGGCATGTCCAGCGCCCACGGGGTGGCGGTGATGAGCGCCAGCCGTGCCACTCGCTCGGGGTACCGGGCCGCGTACAGCATCGCGAGACTGCCGCCCGCCGAGTGCGCGAGCAGGTCCATGTGGTCCAACGCCATGTGGGCACGCAACACTTCGACGTCATCGACCAACCGGTCGCAGCGGTACGACCTCCGGCGGGCCGGCACCGCGGAGTCGCCGGTGCCCCGGAGGTCGAGCAGGATCAGCCGACGGTGTGCGGCCAGTCCGCCCAGGTCGCCGAGGTAGGCGGAGGCCTGCATGGGCCCTCCGGGCAGGACGACCAGCGGCTCGCCCTCGCCCCGGACGTGGTAGGCGAGTTCGGTGCCGTCGGTGGCGGTGAAGGTCGGCATGCGGCTGATCCTCACCGCCAACCGCGCCCCGACGCAAGGCAGTTCCTCACGTCCTCGGAGGGCGATGGGGCGACAGGTCAGCGCCGCGTCGACGATCTGCCCGGTGGAGGCGTCCGCGATCCGGCGCGTGGCCATGCTGCCGGGCGACGCGTCGAGAAAGTGGGGGCAGACCTCTTGCCCCGGTGGGCGGTTGGCTGGATTACTGATCCCACACACATCGACCGAATGATCGGTCGCCCGAAATAGCATGATTTACGGAGGAGTGCGCCGATGGCGGACGCGGCGGAGCTGCTCGACTCGGGGGAACAGCTCGACCAACACGCACTCAGGACACTGCAGTTGGAGCGGCTACGGGCCTCCCTCCGGCACGCCTACGCGAACGTGCCCTTCTACCGTCGGTCCTTCGACTCGGCCGGAATCCACCCGGACGACTGCCGTGCGCTCTCCGACCTCGCCCTCTTCCCGTTCACCACCAAGCTGGACCTGCGCGACAACTACCCGTACGGCATGTTCGCCGTCCCCGAGGACCGTATCCGCCGCATCCACGCGTCGAGCGGCACCACCGGACGCCCCACAGTGGTCGGCTACACAGAGAACGACCTTTCCATGTGGGCGGACGTGGTGGCTCGTTCCATCCGCGCGGCAGGCGGACGGCCCGGCGACAAGGTGCATGTGGCGTACGGCTATGGGCTGTTCACCGGTGGTCTGGGCGCCCACTATGGTGCCGAGCGACTGGGTTGTACGGTCATCCCCGCGTCCGGCGGTATGACGGCCCGCCAGGTGCAGATCATCCAGGACTTCAAGCCCGAGATCATCATGGTCACCCCGTCCTACATGCTCACCCTCCTCGACGAGTTCGAGCGGCAAGGGGTGGATCCGCGCGGTACCTCCCTGCGGGTCGGCATCTTCGGGGCGGAACCCTGGGCCGAGCAGATGCGGCTGGAGATCGAGGCGCGGTTCGCGATCGACGCGGTCGACATCTACGGGCTGTCGGAGGTGATCGGTCCGGGTGTCGCGCAGGAGTGCGTGGAGACGAAGGACGGGCTGCACATCTGGGAGGACCACTTCTTCCCCGAGGTCGTCGATCCGATCACGGGTGAAGTCCTACCGGAAGGCGAGAAGGGCGAGTTGGTGTTCACCTCCCTCACCAAGGAGGCCATGCCGGTGATCCGTTACCGCACCCGGGACCTGACCCGCCTCCTCCCCGGCACCGCCCGACCGGCCTTCCGGCGCATGGAGAAGGTCACCGGCCGCAGTGACGACATGGTGATCCTGCGCGGGGTGAACCTCTTCCCCACTCAGATCGAGGAGATCGTCCTGCGCACCGCGGGTGTCGCACCCCACTTCCAGCTCCGGCTCACCCGTGAGGGCCGCCTCGACGCCCTCACGGTACGGGCCGAGGCGCGCCCCGACGCCGGCCCCGAGACCCGGGACGCGGCGGCCCGCGCCATCACCACGGCCGTGAAGGACGGCATCGGCGTCTCCGTGGCGGTCGAGATCGTGGAACCGGAGTCACTGGAGCGCAGCGTGGGCAAGATCCGGCGCATCGTGGACCTGCGAACGCCCTGAGGCGACTCTCCCGCCCCAAGTCCCCGCCGGAAACGTGCAGTTACCCCAGCCGCAGCAACTCCGCCAGGTTCCCGCCCAGCACCCGGTCACGCACCTCGCCCGGAGACGTGACCCGTTCCACCGTCGTGCGCGCGACGACCGGGTCTCCGTAGGGCGCGTCGGAGCCGAAGAAGGTGCGGGTGGGGAGTTCACGGATGGCGAGGCGGACGGCGAAGACGATGTTCGCGGTGGCGAGTTCGAGGTGGAGGTTGGGGGTGGCGCGGGCGAGTTCGATGGCCACCATCCAGTGGGCTCCGGCCAGTTGGCTGATGACCAGCGGCACCTTCGGGTGGCGGGCGGCCAGTTCGGCGAGTGTGCGGACGTCCGCCGCAGTCGTGGGCGCGGCACCGTGCACGACCACGGGGAGTCCGGTGTGGTCGCGCGCCGCACGGAGCACCGGTTCGACGAGGGCCGCCCGGTCCGGGGGCAGGGTGAGTTCCCCGATGCCGTACAGCCCGCGGCCGGTCACGTCGCGCTCCACCCGGGCCGCCGTCTCGGCGTCGGGGCGGCCGAGGGGGACGGAGCCGAAGCCGAGGAAGCGGTCGGGGTGTGCGGCGAGGGCACCGTCCAACTCCCGTAGCGCCAGGGCGAATCCGTCGTCGTCGGAACCACCGGCCAACGCCCGTTCCAGGGCGCCCATTTCGTGGTGGAGGGAGTCCAGGTCGGTGGCCCGTTCCGGGTGCGCTCGGGTGGGGAACAGTACCGTGCGGCGCACGCCCGCGGCGTCGAGCGACGACAGGTGGGCATCGAGCGGGTCGTGGACATGGCTGTGGGCGTCGAGAATCATGTGCGCTCCCTGAGCGGGCCGGCCGCCCGGCGGAATGCGGGCGGCGGGAGCCAGTGTTGATCCCTGACACCGTTGGAAGGTCAAGTCGGAAAGGGGTTCGCGCCGGTGCTGATCGGGGAGCTGGCCGAGCGGACGGGTACCAGCGAGCGACTGCTGCGCCATTACGAACGGGCGGAGCTGCTACGACCCGCACGGCTTCCCAACGGCTATAGGGAGTACGCCGATTCGGACACCGCCGCCGTGCTGCGCATCCGCGCGCTCCTCGCTGCCGGGCTGCCCACCCGGGTCATCCGGCACGTACTGCCCTGCACCACGGACGGGGCCGCAGTGCAGCCCTGCCCGGGTGTACTCGACGCTCTGCGTGCCCAGTTGAACGACCTCGACCGCCGAGCCGCCGACCTCGCCGCGGCACGCGAGGTGTTGAAGGACACGATCGCGGGAGCGGAGGCCCGCACGGCCCCGACACCCACCCCGGCCTCGGGTCCCGGGGAGAACGTTCGGGCTCCCGGGTGAGACCGCTCAGTCGCCGAGCCGCTCCCGCAACTCCCGCTTGAGGATCTTTCCGCTGGCGTTGCGCGGCAGCTCGTCCACGAACACGACCCGCTTCGGCGCCTTGAAGTGGGGGAGCTTCTCCCGTGCGTGGTCAATGAGTTGGGCCTCGGTGACCTCGCCGCGCGGGACGACGACCGCGGTGACGGCCTCGATCCAGCGGTCGTCGGGGAGGCCGATCACGGCGACCTCGGCGACGCCCTCGTGGGTGTAGAGCACGTCCTCGACCTGGCGTGAAGCGACCAGTACGCCACCGGAGTTGATGACGTCCTTCACCCGGTCGACGACGGTGAAGAAGCCGTGCGGGTCCCGTACCGCCAAGTCGCCGGAGTGGAACCAGCCGTCACGGAAAGCGGCGGCGGTCTCCTCGGGCTTGTCCCAGTAGCCCTCGCACAACTGCGGTGAGCGGTAGACGACTTCGCCGGACGTTCCGTCGGGTACGTCCTTGCCGTCCTCGTCGACCACACGCGCGTCCACGAACAGGACGGGACGGCCGCAGGAGTCCAGTCGCCCCTTGTGCTCATCGGGGCCCAGGACCATGGACAGCGGGCCGATCTCGCTCTGCCCGAAGCAGTTGTAGAACGCCAGCTTGGAGAGCCGTTCGCGCAGCCGCTCCAGGACGGGCACCGGCATGATCGACGCGCCGTAGTACGCCTTGCGCAGCCCGCTCAGGTCACGGGTCGCGAAGTCGGGCCGGTTCGCCAGGCCGATCCACACGGTGGGCGGGGCGAACAGACTGTCCACGCGCCCGGCCTCGATCAGGCCGAAGAGCCGGTCCCCGTCGGGCGCGTCGAGGATGATGTTCGTCGCCCCGACAGCGAGGTACGGCAGCAGGAAGACGTGCATCTGCGCCGAGTGGTACAGCGGCAACGAGTGCGCCGGCCGGTCCCCCGCGCTCAGGTCCAGAGCGGTGATCGCGCTCAAGTACTCGTGCACCAGGGCCCGGTGACTCATCATCGCGCCCTTGGGCAGCGCGGTCGTACCCGAGGTGTAGAGCAACTGCACCAGGTCGTCGGTGCGCGGCTCGGGCCCGTCGTACGGCGACGCCGACGCGAGCCGGTCCAGCAGCGAGCCGTCCGCGTCCCGCAGGAACAACGTCCTTACGCCGTCGGGGAGTTGACCGGCGAGGTCCGGGTCGGTGAGCACCAGCGTGCTGCCGGACTGGCCGACGATGTACGCCAGGTCGTCGCCGGTGAGGTTCTGGTTGACCGGCACGTGCACCAAGCCCGCGCGGGCGCAGGCCAGGAAGCCGATCAGATAGGCGTCGGAGTTGTGGCCGTAGGAGCCGACCCGGTCGCCCGGCGCCAGGCCCTGGTCGAGGAGCACGCTCGCCGCACGGGAGACGGCGTCGTCGAGTTCCTCGTACGTCCAGGAGCGCTCGCCGTAGTCCACCGCCACCCGTGCGGGAGTGCGCCGGGCGCTGCGTCGCAGTACCCCGTCAACCGTGCTGCCGTGTCCGGGCGTCATGACACATGATCCTCGGGCCGCCACCCGGGCAGGTCAAGCGGGCTGGTCGGGGTGGTCGGGTGGGCCCGCCCCACATGGGCCGAGACCACATGAGTCGGGACCACACCCTTCCCCCTCCCAAGTGCCTAAGCACTTACACGGGCCGCGTCCGCCCCTCCCAGTACGGATCCCGCAGCCGCCGCTTGTACAGCTTGCCGTTGGGGTCGCGGGGCATCTCGGTGATGAAGTCGATGCTCTTGGGCCGTTTGTAGCCGGCTAGTTGCTCGGCGCAGTGGTCGAGGAGGGCGGTGGCGAGGGCCGGTCCCGGCTCGTGGCCGGGGGACGGTTCGACGACGGCCTTGACCTCCTCGCCCCACTCGTCGTGCGGGATGCCGAAGGCGGCGGCGTCGGCGACGGCGGGGTGGGCGAGGAGCGCGGACTCGATCTCGGCCGGGTAGATGTTGACGCCACCCGAGATGATCATGTCGATCTTGCGGTCGCGCAGGAAGAGATAGCCGTCCTCGTCGAGGAAACCGAGGTCGCCGACGGTGAAGAAGTCACCGATGCGGTTCTTCTTCGTCTTGGCCTCGTCCTTGTGGTAGGCGAAGCCGCCGGTGCTCATCTTCATGTACACCGTGCCGAGTTCACCGGGCGGGAGCCGGTTGCCGTCGTCGTCGAAGACCGCGAGTTCACTGATGGGCCAGGCCTTGCCGACCGTGCCGGGCTTCTTCAGCCAGTCCTCGGCGGTCGCGAAGGCACCGCCGCCCTCGCTGGCCGCGTAGTACTCCTCCACACTGTGGCCCCACCAGTCGATCATCGCCCGCTTCACATGGTCGGGGCACGGGGCGGCGCCGTGGATGGCGTGCCGCATGGACGAGACGTCGTAGCGCGCCCGTACGTCCTCCGGTAGGGCGAGGAGGCGGTGGAACTGGGTCGGGACCATGTGGGTGTGGGTGCATTTCTCGCGGTCGATGAGGCGGAGCATCTCCTCCGGGGTCCACTTGTCCATCAGGACCAGGCGGTGCCCTATGTGCAGGCTCGCGCCCGCGAACTGGAGGACGGCCGTGTGGTAGAGCGGTGAGCAGACCAGGTGCACGTTGTCGTCGAACGGCCTGATGCCGAAGATGCCGAGGAACCCGCCGAGGTACGCCGACTCGGGCGGCCTGCCCGGCAGGGGGCGGCGGATGCCGCGGGGGCGGCCGGTGGTGCCCGAGGTGTAGTTCATGACCCAGCCGAGGGTGCGGTCCTCGGGCGCCGACTCCGGTTGTCCGTCGAGGAGTTCGGCGTACGGCCGGAAGCTGTCGACCGTGCCGACCGCGTACCGGTGGGTGGCGGGCAGGCCGGCCTCGTCGGCGGCCTGGCGGGCGGGCTCGGCGAAGCGTTCGTGCGCGATGAGCACCTTGGCGCCGGAGTCGGCGACGATCCAGGCGATCTCTGGTGCGACGAAGTGGTGGTTGACGGGGACGAGGTAGAACCCGGCCTGGGTGGCGGCCAGATGGGCCGTGAAGAACTCCACGCCGTTGGGCAGCACGACCGCGAAGGCGTCGCCGCGTTCGAGCCCGGCGGCGCGCAGACCGTGGACGAGCTGGTTGGCGGCGGCGTGCAGCCGACCGGCCGTCCACACCTCGCCGTCGGGAGCGACCAGGACCTCACGGTCGGGGTCCTGAGCGGCCTGGGCCCAGAAACCGGCGGGGGGTGTGCTCACGCCCTGTGTGGCAGCGCCCTGTGTGGCAGCGCCCTGTGTGGCAGCGCCCTGTGTCGTCTCCCCACGTGTGGTCTCACCTTGTGTGCCCGCACCACCTGTGGTGGCGCCCTGTGTGCCTGTGTCCTCTGTGCTCACGACTGGCCGCTCCTTCCGGCGATGCGGTTGATGCGGTCGACGGCGTGCTCGAAACCGCGGGTGAGGTCGTCGAAGACGGCCTGGACACTGCGTTCGCTGTTCATGCGGCCGACGATCTGGCCGACGGGGGTGCCGAGCAGTGGTTCGACCTCGTACTTCTGGATGCGGGACACCGCCTCGGCGACCAACAGGCCCTGCAGCGGCATCGGGAGAGTGCCCGGGCCGTCCGGGTCGTCCCAGGCGTCGGTCCACTCGGTGCGCAGTTGGCGGGCCGGTTTCCCGGTCAGGGCGCGGGAGCGGACGGTGTCGCCGGACCCGGCGGCGAGCAGTTTGCGGGTCACGCCGGGCGAGTGCATATCGGCTTCTGTGGTGGTCAGCCACAGGGAGCCCAGCCACACGCCTTGGGCACCGAGGCTGAGCGCGGCGGCCACCTGCTGTCCGCTGCCGATGCCACCGGCGGCCAGCACAGGCAGTGGATCGACCGCGTCGACGACCTCGGGCGTGAGCACCATGGAGGCGATCTCGCCGGTGTGGCCGCCCGCCTCGTAGCCCTGGGCCACGACGATGTCGATGCCGCCCTCCGCGTGCTTGAGGGCATGCCGGGCGCTGCCCGCGAGCGCGGCGACGAGGACGTCGCGGTCATGGGCGCGGGCGACGACATCGGCGGGCGGGGAGCCGAGGGCGTTGGCGAGCAGCTTGATCGGGTAGTCGAAGGCGACGTCGAGCTGGTTGCGGGCGACCTGTTCCATCCACCCGGTGATGCGCCAGCCGGACACGTCGCCCTCGGCGAGTTCGGGCACGCCGTACTTGGCCAGGGTCTCGGTGACGAACCGCCGGTGCCCCTCCGGGATCATCGCCTCGACCTCGGCCTCGGTGACACCCTCGACCTTCTTCGCCGGCATGACGACGTCCAGGCCGTACGGCATCCCCTCGACGTGCGCCTCCAGCCAGTCGAGGTCGCGCTTGAGGTCGTCGGGGGCGGTGTAGCGGACCGCGCCGAGCACTCCGAAACCGCCGGCCCGGCTGATGGCCGCGGCGACGGCGGGGAACGGCGTGAAGCCGAAAATGGCGTGCTCGACTCCCAGTTTCTTGCTCAACTCCGTCTGCATGGGCGCAGAATGCCGCAGTCCTCCGGACGACGGAAGACCTTTTCTGATGCTCCGTCAGATTTTCCTGGAGTCACGGGCCGACCGAGGCGGCCGAGCCGTGAGCACCGGCTGGTAGAAGCCGCTGTCCCCCGGCTCGTGCCAACTGACCTCCGTGAAGCCCGCGTCGGCCACCGCGGCGCCCAACTCCGCACGCGTCAAAGCCCAGTACGAGGTGCGCCGGACCCGCACCGCCCAGCCACTGCCCTCACCGGGCACGAGCTGGAAGGGCTCCAGGTCGTAGCGTTCACCGTCCTCGCGCCAATGCCACAACTGGAAGGTGATCACCCGGCCTTGGGCGGTCGTCGACACCTGCGGGGGCGCGGACGGGGGACGGGCGGCGCGGATCCTGTCGTAGTCCCGGACGCTCAGCACAAGGAGCCCGTCGTCGCGCAGGACCCGGCGCATGCCGACCAGGGCCGTGCGCACGTCGTCGGCGGTGAGCAGATGCGGCAGCGAGTTGTCGGCGCAGACGACGACGTCGAAGGCGGCTGTCCGGTACGGCAGCGCACGCATGTCCGCCACGGTCACCGGAAGCCCGACACCCCGGCTCGCGGCCTCCGCGGCGGCCCGCGCGACGGCGGCCGGGCTCAGATCACTGCCGACCACGCGGTGTCCGACCCCGGCCAGCCCGATCGCCTGTGTGCCGATCCCACACGAACAGTCCAGTAACTGGTGTGGCCCCGCACCCAACCGAGCCCGGACGACTCCGTCCAGCGCCGCCGCCTGACGGGCCATGCTCGCGTCCCAGTCCGGGAAGATCAGGTGGTAGTCGGCGGCGAGTGCGTCGTAGAAGTCCCCGACCGATGACACGTCCACCTACTCCTTCCTCTCCGGCAGGGCATCAGCGCACCCCATGCCCCTCAGCGCTCCCCCGCCTCCAGCACCGCCATCGCCGCGTTGTGCCCCGGCACCCCGCTCACGCCCCCGCCCCGCACCGCGCCCGCCCCGCACAACAGGACGTTCGCGTGCCGGGTCTCGACGCCCCAACGGCCGGTGTCGTCCTGGGCGTAGGGCCAGGACAACTCTCGATGGAAGATGTTGCCGCCGGGGAGCCTGAGGTCGCGTTCCAGGTCGAGCGGGGTCTTCGCCTCGATGCAGGGGCGGCCGTCCGCGTCAGTGGCCAGGCAGTCGGCGAGGGGTTCGGCGAGGTGGTGGTCCAACTGGGCCAGCGTCGCCTTCAACAGCTCGTCGCGTACGGCGTCGTTGTCCCGTTCGAACAGCCGCGCCGGGGTGTGCAGACCGAAGAGCGTAAGCGTCTGGTAGCCGTCTTCGACGAGGTCCCGGCCGAGGATGCTCGGGTCGGTGAGCGAGTGGCAGTAGATCTCCGAGGGCGGCGCGGCGGGCAGCGAACCGGACGCGGCCTGGGCGTGCGCGACGGCCAGTTGGTCGTAACCCTCGGCGATGTGGAAGGTGCCGGCGAACGCCTCGCGCGGGTCGACCGAGGTGTCGCGGAGCCGGGGCAGCCGCTTGAGCAGCATGTTCACCTTGAGCTGGGCGCCCTCGGCGGGCGCGGGCGGCTCGTCGCCGGTGAGGGCGGCCAGTTGCTGCGGCGAGGCGCCGACGAGGACGTGCCGGGCGGCTACCGTTCC
Organism: Streptomyces sp. NBC_00986; assembly: GCF_045162565.1. Classification (NCBI taxonomy): domain Bacteria; kingdom Bacillati; phylum Actinomycetota; class Actinomycetes; order Kitasatosporales; family Streptomycetaceae; genus Streptomyces; species Streptomyces sp. NBC_00986. Next base: position 10,596,782 of record NZ_CP108733.1, on the reverse strand, counting down.
CTCTCCCTCGGCGGTCCGGTAGGTGATCTCGGCGGCGCGTCCGTCCGTGTCGATCCGTACGGCCTCGTGCCCGGTGGCGAGTACGGCGCCGGCCTCGCGCGCGGTGGCGGCGAGGGCGTCGGTCAGGGCGCCCATGCCGCCGACGGGGACGTCCCAGGCGCCGGTTCCGCCGCCGATGACGTGGTAGAGGAAGCAGCGGTTCTGGGCGAGCGTGGGGTCGTGGGCGTCGGCGAAGGTGCCGATGAGGGCGTCGGTGAGGACCACGCCCCGGACCAGGTCGTCGGTGAAGTTCTCCTCGATCGCGACACCGATCGGCTCCTCGAAGAGCATCCGCCAGGCGTCCTCGTCGTCCACGCGGCGGCGCAACTCGTCGCGGGTGGGCAGCGGTTCGGTGAGCGTGGGGAAGACCCGCTGCGCGAGGCGGCCTGTCATGCCGTAGAGCCGCTGCCAGGCCGCGTACTCGCGGTCGCCGCCGGTCAGCCGGGCGAAGGCGTCCCGAGTGCGGCGCTCGCCGCCGCCGACGAGGAGGCCGGTGGGACGTCCGTCGCGTTCGACGGGGGTGTACGACGAGATGGTGCGCCCTCGGATGCGGAAGTCGAGGCCGAGGTCCCGCACGATCTTCTTGGGCAACAGGCTGACCAGGTACGAGTACCGGGACAACCGCGCGTCGACCCCGGCGAACGGGCGCGTCGACACGGCCGCGCCGCCGGTGCCGCCGAGGCGTTCCAGGACGAGCACGGAGCGCCCGGCCCGGGCCAGGTAGGCGGCGGCGACCAGGCCGTTGTGTCCACCGCCGACGATGACGGCGTCGTACGTCCGGTGTCCGGGTCCCTCGTGTGCAGGCATGGTTCTTCGTAACACGAGGTGATCTAGGTCGGCCAGGGGTGGGCGGGTTGTGCTCGGTGGCCGTGAGCGGATGTGGACCGGGCCGGGGGCAGGCGCCGTGGTTCCATCTGTGGCCGGATGAGGGGCGCGTAGGTTGTGCCTCCTTGGGCTGTTTCGCGGGTGACGCGCCGTGGGGGCTGGTCGCGCAGTTCCCCGCGCCTCTTTCGGGCGTTGGCCCTTGGGGGTTGGCCCAGGGGCGTTGGTCTACGGCCGTGGCGCGGCCGTCCGCGAACACGGCCGGGGGGAGGCGGGCGGTGCCGGGCACCTGCGGGAGGACGCAGACAGGGGCGAAGGCAGACGCCGCCGTTCCGGTCGGCAGACGGGGTTGTTCGCGTCCACGGACGGAGTTGGCGGCGCGGCTCTCAGTGGCCGCCCGCCGCACGCCCCTGTCTGAGTACCGCCACCCGGCGGTACAGCTCGACCGCCTCGGCGTTGCGGCCGAGTTGTTCCAGGCAGTGGGCCTCGTCGTTGCGGCTGGCGAGGGTGTCGAGGTGGTCCGGGCCGAGGACGCGCTCGCGGGCGGCGGCGACCCGGCGGTACTCGGTGAGGGCGTCGGCCCAGCGGCCCAGCCAGCCCAGGCCCACGGCGACCTCGCGGCGGCTGACCAGGGTGTCGGTGTGGTCGGCGCCTAGGACGCGCTCGCGGATGGCGCACACGTCGCGGGACTCGGCGAGGGCCTCCTCCCAGCGGCCGAGGCGTCCGAGGTTGACGCCTAGGCCGTGGCGGGCGCGGAGGGTCTCGGGGTGGGCGGGGCCGTGGACGCGGGTGCGGTCGTCGATCAGGTCGCGGTAGAGCTTGAGGGCGTCGGCGCTGCGGCCGAGCCGGCCGAGGCTGATGCCGACCTCGTACCGGGCGGCGAGCGTGTCGGCGTGGTCCGGGCCGAGTGCCTGGGCGCGGGCCTCGGCGACCTCGCCATAGGTCTGCAGGGCCTCGGGCCAGCGGCCCAACTGGCCGAGCGCGTAAGCGACTTCGTACCGGGTCACCAGGGTGTCGGGATGGCCGGGGCCCAGCACGCGGGCGCGCGCGGCGGCGACCTCGCAGGCCATGCGGTACGAGTCCTCCAGGCGGCCCAACCGACTGAGGTTGAAGGCGAGGTTGTGACGGCAGCGCAGGGTGTCCGGATGGTCGGGGCCCATCTCGCGTTCCCGGGCGGCGAGTACGGACGTGTACACCTGGTGTGCGTCGAAGTGGCGGCCCAACTGGCCCAGCACGTACGCCATTTCCTGCCGGGCGGCGAACGTGTCGGCATGGTCGGCGCCCAACGCCCCTTCCCTGGCGCGGGCGACGTGCGTGTATTCGTGCAGGGCGTCGGCGGCGCGGCCGGTGCGGCTGAGGGTGAAGCCGAGTTCGTACCGGCTGGCGAGGGTGTCGGGGTGATCCGGTCCGAGGAGGTGGGTGCGTTCGGCGGCGACCGCGCGGTGCACCTCGCCGGCCTCGGCCCAGCGGCCCAACCTCCCCAGGCTCAGGCCCGCGTTGTGGCGTCCGGCCAGGGCGTCGAGGGTCTCCTGGGACGGTGCGGACGGTGACCCCGGCGCGGGTTCCTCGGCGTGGCCGGCGGTCGGGCGGGCGATCCACTCGCCGGTGAGTCCGGCTCCGGCGTCCGGCGGGGTGGTGCGCAGTCCGGCGCCGGTCGCCTTGTGCCCGGTGGTCATCCCGCGCGTCCAGGACGGCAGGCGCGCTTCACGGGAGGCGGGCTCGGACGCCGGTTCCGACACCGCTTCGGACGGGCGCAGTCGGGGCTGCGGGGTCACAACGGTCGGTACGTACAAGGGTGTCGTACGGCCCATGGTGATCCGGCGCCCCAACTCCCGGGCGTCGTGCGGACGTTGCTCCGGGAGCTTGGCCAGCAGGTCGAGGATGACCTTCTCCAGGTACTCGGGCACCTCGGCACGCTCGGCACGGGGCGGACGGGGCGGGGTGTCGCGGTGGCCGATGAGGATCGCCCAGGCGTCGCCGAGGTCGAACGGCGGTGCCCCGGTGGCGAGTTCGTACAGCACGCAGCCGAAGGAGTAGAGGTCGCTGCGCTGGTCGACCTCGGTGCCGCTGATCTGTTCCGGCGACATGTAGTGCGGGGTTCCCATCGCGATGCCGGTGCCGGTCAGCCGGGAGGTGAACCCGATGTCGGCGCCGAGGCGGGCGATGCCGAAGTCACAGATCTTCACCGTGCCGTCGGTCAGCCGCATGATGTTCGCGGGCTTCAAGTCCCGGTGCACAATGCCCTGTTGGTGGGTGTAGGCGAGGGCGGAGGCGACCTGCTCGGCGATGTCGACGACGTCACCGACGGGCAGCGGCCGCTGCCCGTTGTCCTCCAGGAGCTGGCTGAGATTGCGGCCGTCGAGCAGCTCCATCACCAGGTACAGAACACCGTCGGACTCACCGAAGTCGTGGACGACGGTCACCCCGCGGTGCTGCAACGCGGCGGCCACCCGGGCCTCACGCCGGAACCGCTCACGCAGGACGCGGGTGAACGACTGATCGTGGTGCGGGTTCAGCGGCTTGAGGCACTTCACGGCGACCTGCCGTCCCAGCGACTCGTCCCGCGCGCGCCACACCTCGCCCATGCCACCACGCCCGATCAGATCGAGCAGGCGGTAGCGACCCTGGATCAGTCTGCTGTCCCCCATCTCCCGCGTTCGCCCCCGTCGGTGTTCGTCCCGCCCTCCCCTGGCTCGTCCAGTATGGCGAGCGATCGCCCGACTTTGTACGGGGGTGGGGCGTGCCGTCACATGGCTCGGAGAATATGCCGGGCCGGGGGCCGCTCCCCCACACGTACGGGAAAGCAGCGCAACAGGGGGCCTGTGGCACGCGATTGCCGGGTGACGGTGGCGGGCGCGGGGGTCGGCCCGTCGTGGCCCGAGGGCCTCACTGCCGTAGAGCTGATGGGCGTACGACGGCAGGAAGACGTACGACTGGTGCGCCACGCGCCACCGTTGCGCCACGCGCGCCGGGATAGGGGGCGCCCTTTACCCACCAGGTCCGCGGTCACACTTCTCGCAACCCGCGGCGACTTGCTCATCATGGTGGAACCAGCACCGAACATCGCCCCTGGTGGCGGAGGCGATCGATCGGCCACTAAAGTCGCAACCGTCCCATAACGGGTGGTTCTGATCGAGGGATGTCCATGACCGAGTCCATCGCTCACATCGTCGCCGCGCACCTGACCATCTGGAACTCGCCTGCAGGTGAGGAGCGGAGCCGTTCGATCGCCTCCACGTACGCCGACGACGTGCTCGTCGCCGAGGCGGACGCGGTGTATCACGGCCCCGAAGGGGCGGAGAAGGCCATCGACGCACTGCAGGCCGCCGTGCCCGGGACCCGGCTCGATCTGGACAGCCCCATTCAGACCACTCAGGACCTGTCGACGTACACCTGGACCCTGGGACCGGCCGGCGGGGCACCCGTGGCCACCGGCCGGGATGTCATCACCGTCCGGGACGGCGTCGTGAAGAGCGTGTACGTCCTCATCGACGCCCCTCAGCAGTGACGCGCGGCACGCTCACGCGATAGACCCCTGGCCTCCGCATCCTTCCTGCCAGTTCCAGAAGGCTTGTTGGCACTCTTGTACACCACAGGTCACAGGGGGTGCCGTGCGCCGATCCGCGATGCCTCACACCCGCGGCCGGACAACGGCCTACTGCAGGGCGTGGCACCCGATACCGATCGGCACGTCCGGATCGGCCTGTCCAAGTCGGCAGGGCAATCCCGGGCGCGGATGTCCTCGACGACCTCCTTGCCCCGTCCGGCGCTGCGACCCGAGACGACGACGCGCACCCCCTCCGCGGCGAACTCCTCCGCGATGACCCTCCGATGTTGCCGGTCGCTCCGGTCACCAGGGCGAATTGCCGCTGCGCGACGAGGCGGAGCAGGCACCGGAGCACCACGCGGCCGCCGGTTGCGGCGGCGCACGGCCAGGTAGTCGTCCGCGTGCTCCTTGGACACAGCACGGAGCTCGATGTCGACTCACTCGACATGTCGACCGACTCGACATACGATCGCCGGCATGACCGAACCGAACGAAGCAGCACGCATCGCCGCACTGGGCGAGCTCATCACCTGGGCCGAGCGTCGAGAACGACTCAGCGAGGACCGGGCCGACGCTGTGGCCGCCGCCTGGCGCACCGGCACCCGCAACGTCGCCGAGCTGGCCCGCCTCGCCCGTGTCAGCCGCGACACCGTCTACGCCGATCTGGCCGCCCGGGCCATCGATGTCAGCTCCCGCGATCAAGCGTCCGCAGGCCCCCAGCAGGGCCGCGGCACTCCCCTGCGAGGTGACTCGGTACGCACCGTCGCCAGGATCGCCGACGCGGTCGCCTTGCCCGCGTTCGCCCACGCCCCGGACGATCCGCTTGTGCGCGCGACACTCGCCGCGTCGCGCGCCCTGGAGACCGTGGCCGACGTGCTGGAACCACCGTCGCACCAAGGACCTGGCTGGACACCCCGAGAGACGCTGCCCGGCCTGGCGGACGAGGGTGAAAAGCTCGCGCACCACAGCCGACGGGCCTTGGCCGCCCTCGCCGATCCAGCCGAACTCACGGCGATCTCCGACAGCTACCGACAAGCCGTCCTGCACACCGGTCGGCACGCGGTGGCCGACGGAGCGATCGTCAGTCTCACTCTGCCGACAGGCGGAGTCATCACGCTCCAGGTGGGATGCGACGAAACCGGCTGGACCCGCCTGACGAGCGACAGCCCCCTCTTGGTCGAGGGTGTCGACAGCCTCGACCATCTGGAGGCGCAAGCAGCCCTACAGACCCTGGCCCGCATCGCCACCCGCCACCTCGCACAGGCCGCCCTTACTGAACACCGCAAGGACGCGCAGCCCGGAACCCCGCCTCGTACCCGCACCATCCCGAGCAACGAGAACTGACACCACCCGTTCCGTACGAAGCCGACTACGCCGCGGTGATCCGAAATCGTCAGGGCCGAAGTCACCGCCACGGCAAGGACTGTGATCACGACGGTCGCCAGGGCAATGAGTATGCGGCCTTGAACAGCGGGCCGAATCCACTCGATGTCCGGGAGTGAACCTGTAGCGGCTGCGGAGCGGTCCGCGACGGAGACCACAACGCGGCAATCACCGTGAAGACGGCCGCCGGACTGGCGGTGACAGCCTCTGAAGCGAGGGTCGGACCACGAGCAACCGTGGCACCCCGCGAAGAAACAGGAAACACCGCGCTCAACCTCAGACGGCCGGCCATCCACGAACTCACGGCGGTGTGCGGAAGCGCGTGCCGGGACGTGGGCCATGTTGTCGATCATGCTGCCCAGCAGTGCCTTCGCCCACCCCGGGGGCAGGCCCTGCCGGATCAGCCTCTCGTCAGCCGTTCGCCGGGGAAACGCCTCCAGCCGCTCACGCTGCGCCTCGGCCCGGTCGTCGGCCTCGGGGTCCCCCTTCGTCATCCGCCGGATGTCCAACGGCCGGCGCCGACCGACCGGGATGACCGACTCGACGTATCCGTGCAGTGCGATCGTGACCGGAGCCTCCGTCAGGCGTGCCGCGTCCAGGACCGCCTCGGAGACGTCGAGCTTCGCCGCGTAGACGGCGGACAGAAGCGCTTCCCTGTTCGCGAACCGGCGATAGACCGTGCGCCGGTCGACGCCCGCCTCAGCGGCGATCGCGGCCATGGTCGTTGCCGGGTCCTGCGCGAGCAGCCGTGCCCCCGCGCGCAGGACTGCGTCCAGGTTGCGGGCTGCGTCGGCTCTCATGGCGGCGGCCAGTCGCCCACCCCTGTACCGACACCCCAACATTGCACCTGTTGCAGTAAGTGGCACATCAATGTAGCGTTTATGGGGTGAGGGAGACATGGTTCATCGCTGGTGCCGCCGGAGGTCTCGGACGGCACCTGGTCGGCACCGCCCTGGCGGCCGGGCATGACGTCGTGGCCGCCGACATCGATGCCGGCGGACTCTCCGAGCTCAAGGCACCCGCACTCACCGGCAGTTCCACGGGAAGCCTGGTCACCACAGAGGTGGACCTGACCGACCGCCTCACCGTCGACCGGGCAGTGCAGCAAGCCGTCACCGTCTTCGGCAGGCTCGACGTGGTGATCAACAGCGCCGGTTACCGCGGTGTCGGATCGGTCGAGGACATGGGCGAGGGAGAGTGGCGCCACACGATCGAGACCAACCTCTACGGCAGCATCCACCTGGTCCGCGCCGCCTTGCCGGTTCTTCGTCCGCGCCGATCCGGGCACTTCATCCAGATCTCCACGATCGGGGGACGGCGGGCACAGCCCGGGCTGGCCGCCTACCAGACAGCGGCCTGGGCGGTCGGCGGGTTCTTCGAGATCCTCGCCCGCGAGCTCGCTCCCATCGGGATTCACGCGACCGTGCTGGAGCCGGGGGGAATCCGGACGGCGAGGGCGGACAGGCCGCTGCCGACCGAGGGCCGGCAGGAGGAGTACGAGCCGACCGTCGGGCGCTTCGCCCGCACCTACCAGCGCAACCCGGATGTGCAGCGCGGTGACCCGGCGAAGATCGCCGAAGCCGTCCTGCGCCTGACCGCCGAGCCCAACCCGCCGGCCCGCCTGCTGCTCGGCTCGGACGCGGTGTGGCTGGCACCGCGGATCGCGGCGGCACGAGCGGCCGAGGACGCCACCTGGCGCGACCTGAGCCTGTCCACCGACCGTGCCGGGCTGCCCGACTTCACCGGCACGGAGGTTGCCCGCATGGTCCGCCCCTACCAGCCCATGACCGGCGGCACCCGCCCCGCACACACGACGGAACAGAGAAAGAGGACGGCACCATGATCGTGCGCGACAAGCTCTACACAGGCGGTCTCTGGACCGACCCGAGCGACCCCACCCCGCTGGACATTCGTTCCCCCCACGACCAGTCGCTCGTCGGCCGGTCGGTCCAGGCCGTGCCGGCCGACGTCGACCGCGCGGTCGCGGCGGCACGGAAGGCCTTCGACGAGGGACCCTGGCGCCTGACGACCCCGGAACAGCGCCAGGACCTCATCGTGCGCTTCAACAAGCTGCGCGAGGCGCGTGCCGAGGAGATCGCGAGGCTCATCACCAGCGAGCGCGGCAATCCGATGTGGTTCAACAGGGCGGGCCAGGGCGGACTGACGCGGCAGGCGCTCGGTTACCTCAAGGCCGCCCGCGAGTTCGGCTGGGAGGAAACGCTCGACTCGTCCGTCCCCGACGCCACGTTCCGCAGTGTCGTACGGCGCGAGGCCATCGGAGTCGTGGCCGCCGTCATCCCGTGGAACTCGCCGTTCTCGGCGGCGCTGGCGAAGATGATCCCGGCACTGCTCGCGGGCAACACCGTGGTCCTGAAGGCCTCGCCGGAGAACTCCCTGAGCATGATGCTGCTGGCGGACCTCTTCGACGAACTGGGGCTGCCCGAGGGCGTGGTCAGCATCCTGCCGGCCGGCAAGGAGACCAGCGAGTATCTGGTCGCGCATCCCGGCATCGACAAGGTGGCCTTCACCGGTTCGACCGGCGCCGGCCGCTCCATCGCGGCCGTCGCGGGCCGCCAACTCAAGCGGGTCAGCCTGGAGTTGGGCGGAAAGTCCGCAGCGATCATCCTGCCCGACGCGGATCTGAACGCGACTGTGCCCGCGTTGCGGTTCTCCTCGCTCGCGAACAACGGCGAGGCGTGCATTGCGCAGACCCGCGTCCTGGCGCCACGCAGCCGGTACGAAGAGGTCGTCACGGCCCTCAAGGACCTGCTCGACGGGCTGAAGGTCGGCGATCCGTCCGAGGAGGACACCTTCATCGGTCCGCTGGTCAGGCCCGAACAGCAGGAGCGCGTGCGGTCCTACATCCGGCTCGGCATCGAGGAGGGCGCGCGGCTGGTCACCGGAGGGGCCGAGTCGCCGGCCGGCCTTGAGCAGGGCAACTACATCAAGCCGACCCTGTTCGCCGACGTCGACAACGACATGCGGATCGCGCGAGAGGAGATCTTCGGTCCCGTCCTGGTGGTGATCCCCTTCGAGGACGAGGACGACGCCGTGCGCATCGCCAACGACTCCGAGTACGGCCTCAGCGGCGGCGTGTGGACGGCCGACGTGGAGCACGGCCTGGAGATCGCCCGCCGGATCCGGACCGGCACCTTCACCGTCAACGGCGCACCCATCGGCTTCGACGGCCCGTTCGGAGGCTACAAGACGAGCGGCACCGGGCGGGAGTACGGAGCCGTCGGCCTGGCCGAGTACGTCGAGCACAAGACGATCACGGTGCCGTCCTGATGTCCGCCGCGGTCGGCACGGCCCCCGCGTCGGGCACCGCTCTCGCAGACAGCGCGGAAGGAATCTCCTGACGGGAACGAAAGCCGCCCCGCAGCAGGCTCCGGCTCCGGCTCGAACACGGGCACGCCTCACCCTGGGCCACTCCGACATCGGCATCTTCCCGATCGGCCTCGGGTGCATGGCAATGTCGCAGCACTACGGCACCGCCGATCCGGACGAGTCGGTCGCGACCATGCACGCCGCCATCGACGCCGACGTCGACTTCTTCGACACCTCCGACATCTACGGCGCCGCGGGCGCGGTCACCGGACAGGCCCAGGCCGGGTTCGGGCACAACGAGGTGCTGATCGGCCGGGCCGTCGGCGGTCGCCGCGACGAGGTGGTGATCGCGACCAAGTTCGGCACCCCGTCCCGCGCCCGCCGGGGGCGTCGAACTCGACGGGCGCCCGGAGTACGTCGTGCAGGCGTGTGAGGCGTGTGAGGCGTGTGAGGCGTGTGAGGCGAGCCTGCGGAGGCTGAGGACGGATCACATCGATCTCTGCTACCAGCACCGGCCGGACCCCGAAGTGCCGATCGAGGAGACCGTCGGCACGATGGCCGGGTTGATCGAGGCCGGCAAGGTCCGGGCGATCGGACTGAGCGCCGTCGGCGCGGACACCCTGCACCGGGCCGCGGCCACCGCTCCGATCTCGACCCTGCAAAGCGAATACTCGCTGTGGGCACGCGAGTTGGAGGGCGAGGTACTGCCTGCCTGCCGGCAGTTGGGCATCACTCTCGTGCCCTACTGCCCGCTCGGCCGGGCAGCGCTGACCGGCCGTCTGGGCGCCGACACCGACTTCGGTGCCGACGATTTCCGTACCACCCTGCCGAAGTTCACCGGCGACAACTACAGCCACAACCTCCGGCTCGTCGACGAACTCAGGGAGTTCAGTCACCGACGCGGGCACACGGCGGGCCAGGTCGCACTGGCCTGGCTGCTCGGCCGGTCGCACACCGTCGCCCCGATTCCGGGTGCCAAGCGCGCCGTCCACGTACGGGAGAACGCCGCTGCGTCGTCAGTGCCACTCAGCGCCGACGACGTCGCTGTCCTCGACGAGATGTCCGCCCCGGACCGGGTCCGCGGTGAGCAGTACGGCCACCTCGACATCCGCACCCGCTGACCCCGACCCACAAGGTCGGCAAGGAAGACGACGGCTCGCCACGAGGATCGACGAATCCCACAGAACCCGCTGAGCGGACCGAACGGCGTCCCTCACCGGGATCAGGAAGCCGGTCAGTCAGAGCACACAGCCCCGGAGCATCGACCCCGGCGGGACCTGGTCCTTCTCCACACCACGCAGCAGCAGAGCGATGCGCTCCCCACCCGCGATACGGGCGAACTCCACCGACACCTCCGACACAACCAACAACTCATCACGTGATTGGAGTTCTGCAGGCAGACCGCTCCGATCAATCGCCCCAGTGAAGTCACCAACGACCCCTACCCCGCGACCGGTGATCCCGAAGGACTCCGCGACCCGGAACGTCCAGGGCCGCTCCGCTCCGGGTGCGGTCGCAAGGATCTCCACCTCCGCGACCGGGCGCGGCCCCTCCGTAATGATCAGGCGAGTGCCCGGTCCCCACGCGAAGGGCACCCCGACACCGTTCAACCACCGAGCATGCACCGCACCCTCGCCAAGCCCGACCCCAGGCCCAGCAGGGACATCATCGAACGCGATACTCCAAAGATCATCGACCGTCCCGGACGAAGCAAATGCCGTCGGCGCATAACGACCGCCCGGATGCGGCTTCCTCCGCCCACCGTCCTCAGCGGCGAACCACCGCATCCAGCCGCTCATCTCCACGCCGTTGTCCACACCGACATCATCGCCCCTGGCGCCCGGCCCAAAGATCGACGCTGTCCGCCGAGCCGTCTTGTGACAACAAGACTGCCTTGGTGACAACCAACATGCTTCGGCTCAGGATCGCGATGACTGCAGGTTACGGCCGGCGCCAACCAGCCCTCTTTTGCGCCAACTAAGAATCCTCGTCACAGTCCTGCCCCCTCCGGAGTCGGAGCCACCGCACACTCCCGGCGGTCCACGGCTGGTTCGCTGCCGCGCAGCGCCCAACGCATGAGCGCCCTGGGAGACGACTTGGCCACTAGTGACTCCCCCGCGGTGCTGTGCCAGTACGGGCCCGCGGATGTCCCGGCCCCTCAGCGTCATCGACCTGATGGAAGGCCTGCGTCGGACCCTGGGATGCGGCAAGGCCAGCGGCCGGCATCGCACCCCTGACCCGCACGCACTCCGCTCGTATCGGCCAATTGTCCCTTGCCGGACGGTGTGGAAGCATCCTGACCATGCGATGGGGACGCACGTCACGGGACCAGAACTCCAACGACGCACGCAGGTCGCAGGTGGCACTGCTGGAGGAGCAGGCGCTCAGCATGTTCCAGCAGGGCCGCACGGCTGAGGCTGTGCCGCTGCAGGAACGGGCCGTCGAACTCGTCCATGCCGTCATCGCCACGCAGGGCGGGGCCACCCCCGACGACCTGGTGATGCTGGGCTCGCTGCAGTACGGGCTGGGTTCGAGCCTGCGCGCGGTGGACCGTCCCGACGACGCACTGACCGCGCTCGATGCGGCCGAGGAGGCCTACGGCGATGTGCTCGACACCGGCAGGCGGGACATGGTGCAGCGGATCACGGATGTCCAGGTGCGTCGGGCCAGAACGTTCCAGGAACTGGGCCGGGTGACCGACTCGATCCTCGAAATGGACGAGGTGGTCCGGGCAGCGGTGCTGGCGGGACCGGACGGCGATGTGTTCGAGTTCGAGCTGGGCCTCAGCCGGCTGCTGTACACCAACGCCCTGGTGCTGAACCAGTACGGCGACCCGGATCTGATCCTGAGTTCGGCGGACGCCGTGGTGCGGCTGATCACCTCGAACGGCTTGAAGGTCAACACGCTCGAGGGGGGAGATCGCGCCTACTACATCGATATGCTGCGCTGCGCCGCCACGATCGCCATGCGCGGTCACGCCGAGCAGGGGCGGGCCGAGATAGCCGCGTCGGCCGGGCGGATCGCGGTCGATACCTGGGCCGAGGTCGAGCGGTCGGAGTTTCCGCAGTTGATCCGCGAGATGGGCGAGATGCCGTCCATGTACCGCAACTCGATCGTTCGGGCGGCGGCGTGCTATGGCCAGCTCACCGAAGCACTCGGGCAGCGGGAACTCTCGCAGCGCTACCGCGACTTCGCGCGCGGCCTGGACGCCGACGTCGCCGGCCGGGCCGAGCAGAACTGGCTCGGGATCGGGATCGGGTCGACAACCATGGGCACGGCACTGCACCGGGCGCGCAACCTGCTGGGCGTCGGGCAGGTGCCGGACGAGATCATGCTGCTCGGCGGCCCGGACAACGCACGGACCAGGTTCACCACCACCCAGCGCTGCCCGCGCTCGCAGTGGGCCGCCTCGGCCGGGCAGCTGGCCCGCATCGTGGCACCACTGGCGCAGCATCCACAACTGGTCGCCACACTCGGGATGGAAGCGCACCTCCTGTACGCGTCCTCACTGGCCGTCGCCGAGGACGCCACGGCGTGGCACGTGGCCAACTCACGCCCTTGGATGTACCTGCTCCGAGACCTGGTCAAGGCGTTCGAGCAGGCAGGCGACCAGGCAATCTGCCAGGACCTGGAGCGTTGGACGGACGTCACCTGCGAGGTCATCAACCCCTTCCACGACCCCCACGGCCACTGACCGAAACCGGCTTCCCCGAGGACCGCGTCCGGCAGTTCTCACCAGCGGGGACCCCGAGCAGCAGGGCCCAGGTGGACAGCACGCTGGAGAGCGATGCAAACGGAGCAACGCCCCCCGGGGGGTACGCATCAGCTGGTTCCAGGAATCATGGCCAGGTTCCAACTACCTTGGCTCGGCTCGACCTCTGGGAAGCGACCGCGATCTTGGTGCCAACCATCCCTCTTTTGTGCCAACCAAGAATCCTCGTCACAGAAAGTGTGACCACAGGCGCTAGGTGTCTCCGGAGCACATCACCGACCTGCACCTTTGCCAACCAGCCTCAGTACCGGGTTGGGCTGTCTACCGAGGTCTCTCGGCACATTGGTACAGCTTCACAAGCCTCCCTGCCCCTGCACCGCGAGAGACGTCTTCACCTCCACCAACTGCCTGAAACGGCACCTCCCCAGCCACGCCGTCGCCCCTGGCTCCTTCGCGGACCGCCTCCGGATCATTGGGCCGCACCGTGAGCATCCCGGCATGATGAGAGGCATTGCAGAGATCCAAAATCCTTTAAGATGATCTTGGAAATTCCCACCGCACTCTTTGCGTGTAAGGCGGAGTCGTGGCTCCCCAGCCCCTGCTGCTCCATCACGCGCCAGTCGGCGCATCGAGCGCTGCTGTCCCCTGGTCGGACACATCGACGTTGCACGACCTCGCCCGAATGCACGCCATCTCCGCTGATGCCGTCGCTCACCTGGCCATGCCATCGGATTGGAGCGCCCGGTGGACCACCGCCTGGCGTTTCGGGCGTACGTTGGTCGGCTGCGCCGTCAGGGATCTGAGCGAGATCGACGTACTCTCGAGTGTTCCTGTGCGCCGCTTCACTTGGCGTACCGATCAACGGGGAGAGGAGCCGGACTCCGTTTCCCTCAACGCATCAACGAATACGCCGATGGCCTGGCCGAGGCGCGCGATGAGGGGCAGGGTAGTTGAGCGGCCAGCCCTCGATAGCGGTAGCGGTAGCGGATCACTGAAGCTCAGTCCGGCGTCCAGCAGAGCTCTGCGTGAGACGTCTGGGGCCTGGGCGGACAGCCGGTCCTTTGCGGGTGAGTCGCCAAGCGGGATGCCGATCATTTCCCGGCGGATCACGGTCTCCGAGTCAGCGAGGCTGGTCTCGTAGTCCCGCGCCGGACGCCAGTGTGCGGTCAGCCGCAATACCAATGACGCACCCCTTCGCGGATCACGCCAGATCGCCTCACATACATCCCCGCAGCCCGTTGTGAGCCGCTGAAGATGGCATGCAAAGGAGGCTCCCCGCACCTGACACGGGGAGCCTCCTGGCCGGCGGAGTACCTGAGGTCAGGCCGGGACCACCCTGACGGGGGTGGTCATGGTGCGGGTGCGATCGACGATGCGCTCATCTCCTTGCAGGGTCACCTGGACGGGAACGCCGCGGTCGCCCGCCGACCGGGCGACGGTGAGCGTGAGGTCACCGGGTTCGACGCGTCGGCGAAGGTCTCTCCCGGTGAAGGCGGCCATGTCCGTGTGGACCTCGAACTCGACGACACGGGTCTCACCGGCGGCGAGGTCGACGCGGGTGAACGCGATGAGCTGGCGGACCGGACGGGTGACCGAGGCGACCGGGTCGGTGAGGTAGAGCTGGGGGACACAAGTGCCCGCGCGCTCACCGGTGTTGGAGACCCTGGCCCGCAACGTGATCGTCGCGTCGACGGACACGACGGCTTGGTCGACGGACGCGCTCTCGATCTCGAAGGTCGTGTACGACAGGCCGTGCCCGAACGGGAACGCGGGTGTGGGGTCGATGTTGCTCACGCCGTCGCTCTTGAGGGCGAGGGGAGGCGCCAGGTAGGTGCCCGGCTGGCCCGCCTCGTCGCCCGGGATCTGGACCGGAAGGCGCCCGGAGGGGTTGATCCGGCCCGAGAGGACACCGGCGATCGCGGCCGCCCCTTCCTCACCGGGGAAGAACGCCTGGACGGTGGCGCCAGCCCGCCGGGCGTGCCGGCCGATGGCGTACGGACGGCCCGAGAGGACGACGAGGACGGCTTGGTTCGCCGCGTCGAGGACGGCCTCCACCAGTTCGTCCTGGACACCGGGGAGTGTCAACACGCTGACGTCGCAGCCCTCGCCGGAGGAACCGTGTCCGAACATCCCGGAGCGGTCACCGACGACGAGGACCGTCACGTCGGCCGCGGCGGCGGCAGCCACCGCGGCGGCGATGCCACTGCGGTCGTCCCCGATGACCTGGCAACCGGTCTCGTGGCGGATCTCGGCGTCGGGGAACTCGCGCCGGAAGGCGTCGAGCACCGTGGGCGCCTCGACGCCCAGGGGGGTGTCGGGGTGGTGGGGCAGTACGTGGTTGGGGAACGAGTAGCAGCCGAACAGGCACCGGACGTCGTCGG
Organism: Streptomyces sp. NBC_00986; assembly: GCF_045162565.1. NCBI lineage: Bacteria > Bacillati > Actinomycetota > Actinomycetes > Kitasatosporales > Streptomycetaceae > Streptomyces > Streptomyces sp. NBC_00986. Next base: position 10,581,571 of record NZ_CP108733.1, on the reverse strand, counting down.
CCGTGGGACCGATGACGGCTACGGAGCGCGTGCCGGCGAGCGGCAGGAGGTCCGAGGAGTTGTCGAGCAGGACCACGGACTCCTCGGCCAACTCGCGGGCGACGGAGCGGTTTCGGGCCGAGTCGAAGTCCGCGGGAGCGGTGTACTGCCCGGGCTTCCAGTCGGGATCGAGCAGGCCGAGTTCGGCCTTCTGGGTCAGGACCCGCAGTACGGCGCGGTCAACGAGCTCCGCCGGCAGGCCGTCGTCCAGGAGTGGCTGCCCGTATGCGGTGGTGTGGGGCAGTTCGACGTCGATCCCGGCCCGGAGCGCGGCGCGTGCCGCGCCCGGGATGTCGGCCGCCACGTGATGCAGGGAGGCGAGGAACGCGATCGCCCAGTAGTCGGACACCACCGTGCCCTCGAATCCCCAGCTCTCCCGCAGCAGCCGGGTCAGGAGTTCCTCGCTGGCACCACAGGGCACGCCGTCTATGTCGTTGTAGGCGTTCATGACCGAGCCGACCCGGCCCTTCACCACGGCCTTCTCGAACGGCACGAGGATCAGGTCGGCGAGTTCGCGGGGACCGACGGCGGCGGGGGCGTGGTTGCGGGCGGCCCTCGACGCGGAGTAGCCGGCGAAGTGCTTCAGCGTGGCGACGACGCCGGCCGACTGCAGCCCCTGCACGTAGGACAGGCCGAGTTCCGAAACGAGGTAGGGGTCCTCGCCGAGGGTCTCCTCCACTCGGCCCCAGCGGTAGTCGCGTACGACGTCCACGACGGGTGACAGTCCCTGATGGACGCCGACAGCCGCCATGTCCGAGCCGGTGGCCGCCGCCATACGGTGGACGAGGGCGGGGTTGAAGGTGGCCGCCCAGGCGAGCGGTGTGGGATAGACCGTGGCCTGCCAGGCGGTGAACCCGGTGAGGCACTCCTCGTGCGCGATGGCCGGGATACCGAAGCGGTTCGCCGCCGTCACCCGCTCCTGGAACTCCGCGAGGCGCTTGCGGCCCGCCTCCGGGTCGACCGGCGCCGTACCGAACACCCGGGTCAGATGCCCGATACCGTCGACGATCGCTTCGTCGAAGCTCTCGGCGCCGCGGAAGGTGTCCTGCATCGGGGCCACATCGCCGGACTCGTCGTGGCCGGGCCAGGTGCTGCCGAGTTGTGCCACCTTCTCGGCCCTGGTCATGGTGTCGAGGAGGGCCCGCGCGCGAACGGACGCCGGCAGGGCGGGATCGTTCCACAGCCCGGTCGTCGGGCGCTCGTCGCTGATCGTCAAGGTCTCATCCGTTCTGTTGCGGGGGGGGTGCGCGAGAGCGCGCGAAAGGTCCAAGGGGCCGAGGAGGTACCGCCGACCGGGAAGAGAGTGGGCCCGGGCGCCGGTCCGGCGGTCATGGGGAGGCAGACACGCCGGACTGCGTCGCACGGGGGGAGTCGGCGCCTTTCGGCGTCCGGGCCCCGAACAAGGTGGCGTCCCGCTTCGGCGAATCCGGCGGGACTCGGCACCGTTACTTGCCGCCGGCTCCCATCAGACCCGCGACGAGGGCGCGGCGTGCGAAGAGGTAGACGACGAGGATGGGGACCGCGGACATCAGCACCGCGGCCAGCAGGGCCGGCACGTTCGACCCGTACTCGGAGACGAAGTTGTACAGGCCCAGCGTCACCACCTTGTTGTCGTTCGACTGGGTCATGATCAGCGGGAACAGGAAGCCGTTCCACGCCTGCAGGGCCGTGAAGACGCACGTGGTCGCGATGGCCGACTTCGACATCGGGACGACCAGCGTCAGCAGGGTCCGTGCGGGGCTCGCGCCGTCCAGTGCCATGGCCTCGTACAGCTCGTTGGAGATGTCCCGCATCCCCCCGCTGAGGACCAGCACGCTCACCGGCAGCGCGAACGCGGCGGTGGGCAGGATGATGCCCCACAGGGTGTCGTAGAAGCCGAGGTTGTTGATGATCAGGAAGAGCGGGATGATCACCGCCTGCGAGGGGATCGCCAGGCCCAGCAGGAACAGGCGGAACACGCCCTTGGTCAGCCAGCCCCGCCCGCGCACCACGGCGTAGCTGATCGGGACCGCGAGCGCCAGCACGATGGCGACCGTGGCCACCGCGACGACGACGGTGTTCCAGATGTACTGCAGGAAGCCGCTGTCCAGGACCGTGCGGAAGTTGTCCAGGGTCACGGTGTCGGGGATCGAGACGGGGCCCTTGTCGGTGTACGTCGTCTGCGGCTGTACCGCCGTGTTCACCAGCGCGTACAGCGGGACGCCGATGATCAACAGCCAGACCAGGGTGGCAGCGCCGGCGAGGTAGTTCGGGCGCGTCCTCACAGCCCCTCCATCGTGCTCGTCATCTTGTCGTACCCACTGAGCTTCGTGAGGAGGACGGAGGCGGCGGTGGCGAGCAGCAGCAGGAAGCTGGCGATGGCGCTCGCATAGCCGTAGTCGTAGGTCCGGAAGGCCGTCTGGTACATGGAGAACGGCAGGGTCGAGGTGTCCGTGCCGGGTCCGCCGTTGGTCAGCAGCAGGACGATGTCGAAGGCCGTGAGCCCGCCGACGACCATGAAGATGGTCGAGGTGATCATCGTGTTGCGCAGCTGCGGCAGGGTGATGTGGACGAACTGCCGGACCCGTCCCGCGCCGTCGATCGAGGCAGCCTGATAGAGCGTGTGCGGGATGGCCCGGGCGGCGCCCTGGTAGAGCAGGCTGTGGAAGGGGACGAACTGCCAGGTGGTCACGAGGACCAGGCAGGCGATCGCGCCCTGCTGGGTGCCCATCGGATCGGAACCGAAGAGCCATTCGAACTTGGACGGCAGACCGAAGTTCGGGTCCAGCAGCTGGCGCCACATGACGGCCGTTGCCGCCGTGGACAGCAGCAGCGGCAGGAAGAACAGCGCCGACAGGACCGCCCGGTTGCGCTGGGGACCGGCCGCCCAGACGCCCAGCAGGATGCTGACCGGCGCCTGCACCACGATGTTGCCGATCAGCAGGGCCCCTGTGACCACGGTGGACTGCCAGACCTGACTGTCGCCGAAGAACCGCGACCAGTTCTCCATGCCGGTGAACTGCGGTGGGTTCAGGCCGTCCCAGTGCGTGAAGGAGAGGTAGAGCACGCCCACCATCGGCGCGACGGCGAAGACGAGGAAGAACAGCAGCCCGGGAACCGCCCAGGCCACGCCGGGGCGCTCCAGGGTGGGCGGAGCGGCCCGGTCACGAACCCGTTGCTGGTGCACGGGACGCGAAGTCGTTGCGGAGACCACGTGGACGCGCCTTCCTACTTCTTGATCGCCAGAACCGCGCTGACGAACTGCTCCGGCGAACTCTGCCCGTTGAACAGCTTCTGGATCTCGGTCAGCAGCGGCGTGCCGAGGGTGAGGCCGAGCGCCTGGTCCCATGACTGGGTGAAGGAGGGTGCCTTCTGCACCAGGTCGTACTGGAACTTGGCGTACGCCGGGTCGGCCGCCTTGGTGAGGTACTGCGCGGCGTTGGAGGTGACCGGCACCTCACCCTTCTCGACCAGCCCCTGCACATAGCTGTCGCTGTAGGTGGTCTGCAGGAAGTCCGTCGCGGTCTGCTTGGCGGCGGAAGTGGTCACCGAGAGGTAGTTCGTGGGGTTGCCGACCACGTTGGCGGCATCGCCCTTGCCCCCCTCCACAGAGGGGAAGGCCACGTATCCCAGGCCGTTCTTCGCGAAGTCGGGGGCCTCGGCCAGCTGGGTCGCGTACTCCCACGAGCCCATCAGCACCATCGCCGCCTTGCCCTTGTTGAGCAGCGTGGAGGTGCCGCCTGCGCCGTAGTTGACCGATCCGAACTTCTTGCCGAACGCGCCGCTGTCCACCAGCTCCTTGATCATCTGCGCGGTCTTGAGGACGGCGGGGTCCTTCCACTGCGACCAGTCGCCGCCCTGGATCTTGTCGAACAGCTTCGGCCCCGCGAGGCGGTCGACGAGGTACTCGACCCACATCAGCTCGGTCCACGAGGAACTGGCGTTGCCGGCGAGCGCGAAGGGGGTGATCCCCTTGCCTTTGAAGACCTTGACCAGGTTCTGCAGCTCGGCGTAGGTCGTCGGCGGCTGAACGCCCGCGTCGGCGAAGAGCTTCTTGTTGTAGAAGAGGAACACCGGCTGGGTGCCCCGGCAGGGGATGGCGACCAGCTTGCCGCCGACCTTGCCCGCGGCCAGGGCCGACGGCAGGAAGTGCGACTCCAGGGCCGTGTCCAGCGTGACCAGCTTCCCGGCCGTGACGTAGTCGTTGAGGCTGCCGCCGCCCCAGCTGAAGAACACCCCGGGCATCTTGGCCGAGCCCATCGCGGTCCGCAGCTTGTCCTTGTACCCGTCCGTGGCGATGACGGTCATGCTGACCTTGCCCTTGCCGGCGGAGTTGAAGGTGTCCACCGCCGACTTCTGGACCGAGTTGGTCGGGTCCTGCAGCGTCCAGAAGTCGACGTTGCCCGTGGGCGAGGACGTGGAGCTGCCCGACGAACCACATCCGGCCACGGTGACGCTCAGCGTGGTCGCCGCCGTAGCGGTGAGGAACCATCTCCGGGACACACTGTTCATCGTTGAACACCTTTCGAGTCGGCAGGATCCCCTTCGCGGGTGCACTGCACCCGGCAGGCCGTCCCGGGCCTGCCCGCGCTGAGGGATCTGGGTCGATGGCCATGACCGTCAGGCGCTGTTGCGCAAGTGTTGCGGTTCCGTTGCTCCTGCGGTTGAGCTGGCGTCGGTCACGTTAAGCGGCGCTATTCGGCCGCGGCAATATCGGAGCGAAATCACTTCCGAAAGACTTTCGCTGCCCGAGGGCTTGCGGAACCGGCTCGGGTTCGTCCCTATTTCCCGGTTTCGGGCGGCGCCGTGGACATGCGCACGACGAGTTCGGTCGCGAGTTCCCTGCGCGTCGTCGCGGGAGGCCTGCCGTCGGCGAGGTTCAGCAGGACACGCGTGGCTTCCTGGCCCAGTTCCCTGAACGGCTGCCTCACCGCACTCAGCGGCGGCGAGGCCATGGCGGCCACGAGGGTGTCGTCGAACGACATCACCGACAGCCCGCGCGGTACGGCGATGCCCAGTTGCCGGGCGGCTTCCATTGCGCCGAGTGCCTGGACGTCACTGGCGGCGAAGAGAGCCGTCGGCCTCTCGTCCCGCTCCAGCACACTGCGGGCGGCGCGCAGTGCCTCGCCGTAGTCGAAGTCCGTAGAGCGCACGAGCGTGGCGTCGTAAGGGATGCCGGCCTCCGTCAGGGCGGCCCGGTAGCCGTGCAGGCGCGCGGACCCGGCCAAGGAGTGCGACCGGCCGGCCAGCATGCCGATGCGGCGGTGTCCGAGGTCGATCAGGTGCTGGACAGCGGTCGTCGCGCCGTGCCAGTTCGCCACCCCGACACTGGGGATGTCCGCGGACGGCGCGTTCAGGGGATCGACGAGCACCACCGGAATCCGCTGCTCCAGGATCCGGCGCTCGTCCCGCTCGACGAGAGTGGAGATGACGATGACGACCCCGAGTGCGTCCAGTTTCTGAGACTCCGCCAACCACTGTGCGATGGAGCGCCGACTGGTCGTGCCGACGGTCGTGTGGACACCGATCTCGGCCGCCGACTCCACGATGCCGCGGACCACTTCCAGGGTGTACGGTCCCGCCAGGTCGCGGAACACCGCAAGGATCTGGCGTCGCCGACGAGCTTCGACCTCCCACGTGCGGACAAACCCACGTTCGGCCAGCAGCGCCTCGATGCGGGCGCGTGTCGCCTGGGACACGTCACGCCGCCTGTGGACAACCTTGGAGACGGTCGCCGGCGAGACGCCGACCTCGTCGGCTATCGAGGCGAGAAGCCCGTACTGGGCGTTCCGGCGGGAGCTGGTTGGGCCCGTCACTGCGGTGTGGACCTCCCGTACCCCGTCCGTTGGCCTGATCTGAGCGGATGTTGAGTGAACGTACACGCCGGTTCGATCACGGCAGGCCGGGAAAGAGCACCGAAAGCCGCGCACACCTGCGGAAACACGGGGACTCAAGGGCTTCGAAAGTCTTTCGCGACCCGATCGGCCGCCTCTTGTAGGCTCCCCCGCAGCCTGTTCGAGCCGCTCAGGCACGTTACTTCCGGGAGGCCGGGAATGCCGGTGCACAGCGTCCACGACACACAACCCGCCGACCGCTGGGAGGACGCTTTCCTCTCGGGCAACGGCGAGTACGGAATCATGGTGTTCGGGCACCCCCACCGGGAGCGGATCGTCCACAACCACCACCGTTACGTGCTGCCCAACGAGTCCCTCGGGATGCGGCCGCCGGCCGTCGCCGACCGTCTCGAACGGGTCCGCGACCTGGCCCTCGCCGGGGAACGGGAGCAGGCACAGCGCGAGTTCTCCGACGGCAGGGGGATGGCCTGGACACAGTCCTTCCATCCGGGGCACATGCTGCATGTGGACACGACAGCCGGGGACGGCCCTGTCGAGCACTACCGCCGAGTCACCGACTTCACCACCGGCGAGGTGAGCGTCACCTGGTCCGACGGGGAACGGGAGTGGGTACGGCGCGCGTTCGTGTCCCGCACCGACGCCGTCGCGGTCGTCGAGATCAACGGTCCGCGGCTCGACCTGGCCATACGGCTGTCCGGCGAGCTGGCCGGCCGCCCCGCCGAGGTGACCTTCACGACGTCCGCTGAGGTCACCGGGGACGGCGAGGTGTCGCTCGCCGTCGTGGGCGAGTATCCGCCCGGTCCCGGCGCGGCGGGATTCACCGGCGTGACCCGGGCCGTGGTCACGGGCGGCCGGGTCACAGCGGAAGGGGACACGGTCCGTGTCGAAGGAGCGACGCGTGTCGTTCTGCTGACCCGGATGGACCGGTCGGCGCCCCTCCCCCGCATCGACGCGCTCCGCGCGGGCCTGGCCGAACTGCCCGCCGAATACGACGAGTTGCTCGCCCGGCACGCGCCCGTCCACGGCGAACTCTACGGCCGCGCCGAACTCGACCTGGGTGTGCCCGACAGCGACCGCGGCCTCCCCGTGGGCGAGCTGATCGCCCGCGCCGACACCAAGACGCTGGACGGCGCGCTGATCGAGGCGCTGTTCCACTCCGGCCGCTACCTGCTGCTCAGCTCCAGCGGGGTCCTGCCGCCCCGGCTGACCGGCCTGTGGCTCGGCGAATGGGGCGCCGCCTGGTCCGGCGACTACACCACCGACGCCAACATCAACCTCCAGATGGCCGGGGCGGTCCTCACCGGCATGCCCGAACTCATCGCGCCGTACGCCGCTTTGATCGACAGTCAGATCGACGACTGGCGCACCAACGCCCGCACGATCTACGGCACCCGCGGGATCCTGGCCCCCAGCCGGACGGACGGCGAACACGGGCTGCTCTTCCACCTGGACGACGACTGGCCGTGGACCATGTGGCTGGCGGGCGCGGACTGGCTGCTGTTCCCGCTGTACGAGTACTGGCAGGCGACCGGCGACGACGACTTCCTCGCCCGCACCCTCGCCCCCTGGCTCGTCGAGGCCGCCGCCTTCTTCGAGGACTTCCTCACCCGCGAGGACGAAGACGGACACGTCGTCCTGGTCCCCTCCTACTCCCCCGAGGTCGGCCCTCGCGACGGGCGGGGCATGTCCGGGGTGAACGCCACCATGGACCTGGCCGCGGCCCGGCACGCCCTCGCCACCGCCGCCGACGTCTGCACCCGCCTCGGCATCGAGCAGTCCGCGATCGGCCGCTGGCGCGCGCTGGCGGAGCGGCTGCCGCCCTACCGCGTCGACGGGCAGGGGGCGCTCGCCGAGTGGGCGTGGCCGGGACTGGAGACCGCCGACGCGCACCGTCACATCAGCCACCTCTACCCGGTGTGGCCGCTGCACGACATCACCCCGGACGACACCCCCGACCTGGCCGCCGCGGCTCGCGAAGCCCTGGTGCGACGGGGTGACGAGAACCTCTCCGCGCACGGCAGCCTGCACCGCGCCCTGGTCGCCGCACGCCTGAAGGACAGCGGGACGGCGAAGGAGAACGTCCTCAAGATCGTGGGCCACAACATGGTCTTCCGGTCGCTGATGACCTCGCACAACCCCGATCTGGAGATCTACAACGCGGACGCCGCCCACTGTCTGCCGGCCGTGGTCGTGGAGATGCTGCTCGACTCCCGGCCCGGGGTCGTGGAACTCCTGCCGGCCCGGCCCCCGGAGTGGCGGTCCGGCAGCCTGCGCGGCCTCGCCACGCACGCCGGGGTCGGCGTCGACGAGCTGACGTGGGATGTGTCCGAGGGCCTCACGAAGGTGGTGCTCACCTCGCCAGTCGAGCGGGACATCGTCCTCGTGTGCCGTGACAGCTCGGACCAGCGGCAGACCGTACACCTGCTGCCGCACGTCCCCACCACGGTGACCGTCCCGCTCGCCTGAGGCCTCAGGGGCGGGCAGACCCGGGACGCCAGCCCTCGGGGCAACCGAACCGGTGTGTGGTGTGCGCCCGGCAATCGCTCACTGTGTGTCGACTCGCCTGCGCACCGACGTCGAGGTGCGCAGCACGAGCTCCGTCGCCAACTCGATCCGGGACGACGCGGGCGGTCGGCCCTCCGCGAGTTGCACGAGCACCCTGGTGGCCTCGGCGCCCAGTTCCTCGAACGGCTGGCGCACCGCGCTCAGTGGCGGACAGGCCATGGCCGCCACGAGGGTGTCGTCGAAGGACATGACCGCCAGGTCCTCCGGAACGCTGAACCCGTGCTGACGGGCCGCTTCCAGGACGCCGAGCGCCTGCGCGTCACTTGCCGCGAAGACGGCGGTGGGTGGACTCGCGGAGCGCAGGATCTGCAGGCTGGCGAGCAGCCCTTCTTCGAAGTCGAAGTCGGTCGAGCGCACGATCGCCGGGTCGTACGCGATCCCCGCCTCCTCCAGAGCGGCCCGGTAGCCGTGCAGCCGCGCCGCCCCGGCCAGCGAGTGCGAACGGCCCGCGACCATGCCGATCCTGGTGTGCCCGAGGCCCAGCAGGTGTTGCACCGCTTCCCTGGCCCCGCTCCAGTTCGTCACCCCGATGCTCGGAATGTCGTGGGTCGGTGCGCTCAGCGGGTCGATCAGCACCACGGGAAGCCGTCGCTCGACGATCCGGCGCTGGTCTTCCTCGGCCAGCATGGAGATCACGATGATCAGGCCCGCCGCGTCGAGTGCCACGCACTCCTCGAGCCACTGGGAGATCGAACGGTGACCGGTCGTCCCGGTCACCACGTCCAGGCCCAGTTCGTCCGCCGCGTCCACGATCCCGCGGACGACTTCCAGTGTGTACGGCCCCGACAGGTCACGGAACACCGCGATGATCTGACGCGACGCCGCGGGATCGGGTTCTCCCGGGCGGACATACCCGTGGCGTGTCAGCAGGTCCTCGACCCGGGCTCGCGTCGCCGCTCCGACGTCGGCACGCCGGTGCACGACCTTCGACACGGTGCTGAGCGACACTCCCGCCTCGCCGGCGATGCTGGTGAGCAGACCGTACTGCGCATCCCCGCGCGTGCCGCCCCGAACTGTCACTCGTACGCCTCGCCTTTGAGCTGCCACTCGAAACTCCGCCGCAAGCCAACAGGACGAAAGGCCCGGTGACAAGGCTGCTGCGTCGGATGACCCCGACCGCACCTGTCCGCGCGACCTCTACGCGCCGTGGTCCGGGAGCAGCACGCGGTGCGCCGGTGACACGTCCCCGCGAGTGAGCCTGAGTACAGGCCCGGACCGGCACCGCTCCGGCCACTCCCCTCTCGTTCAGCGACGGGAGGGTGGCAACGGTGAGCGACGGCCGGGACGGCCGACCAGTGATCAGCCGGCCGGCCATGGAGCGGAGGTGCGGAGGTGGCGGGGCTACGCCGTCGTCAGGGGCAGCGCGGCGAAGGTGTGCTGTTCCCAGAGCCGACGCGCGGCCTCCTCCGGGTACGCGGTCACCATCGGTTCGGTGTCGAGGAGTTGGACGAGGCGGCGCTCGGGATCGTACGCGGGCCAGCCCGGGTCACCCGTGGCGGCGAAGGCGGTCCACGCGGAGCGGAAGCGGGCGGAGAGCGCCTCGGTCTCCGGCGAGGGGACGGGACCGGTCAGCATGGCGCCGAGACCGCCGTAGACACCGAAGGTCAACGGGACGTCGAGCCCGTGACAGGCGCCCAGGGCGCCGCCGTTGGCGGGCGCGGCCCAGGTGAGTTCGTACACGTGCGCCCGGCCGCCGCCTGCCACCTGCGCCTCCGCCAGGTGCAGCGACGGCATCCGGAACAACCAGTCCGACTGCACCAGTTCGAACAGGTACTCAGCCGAGGCGTCCGGAAACGCGCCACGGTAGGCCGACTCACTCTCCGGCCCCGGTCCGAACAGGCTCAGCGCCATCGAGGCCAGCCCCTCGTCCACCTGGCCGAGCAGCCCGCCCAGCATCAGGAACAGGCGGTATTCGTCCCGGTTGTGCCCGGCGATCAGCTCCACGTCCCGCGCGGCGCCGCTCGCGAGGGCCTGCCACGGCGTGGTGGGCAGGACATCGCCGTCGACGACGGGCGAGAACGGGGTCGGAGTCAGAGCGACCGGCCCCCAGCGCTCCACGTACCCGCGCATCCGGCCGGTCAGTTCGGCTCCCGCCTCGGGCAGCTTGCGCGGATCCACACCGGACAGGTCGGCGACCGTCGGGCGCAGCCCCAACCCGCCGGCCAGTACCTCGGCGATGTCACCGGCCAACGCGGAGGAGAAGAACGTGCCAGGCACACTTTGGGTGATCGCCCGTCGGAACAGACCCCGCGCCCGCGGCATGGCCATCAGGGCGGCGATGGACCCGGCACCCGCGGACTCGCCGAAGACGGTGACCTGCTCGGGGTCGCCACCGAATGCGGCGATGTTCTCGCGCACCCACTCCAGGGCAGCGACCTGGTCGAGCAGACCACGGTTCGCGGGCGCGCCCTCGATCAGGGCGAACCCCTCGATGCCGACTCGGTAGTTGAGCGTGACCACGACCAACTCGCCGTCACGCGAGAGACGACTGCCGTCATAGGCCGGGTCGTCGGCGGAGCCGAACTTGTACGCGCCACCGTAGATCCACACCATCACCGGCCGCCGCGCGGCCCGGTCCGACTCCGGCGTCCACACGTTGACCGTCAGCCAGTCGTCACCGGCCGGAAGACCGGCGGGAGCCTCGGGCTCGGGACCCGCCTGCTCCTGCGGAGGCGGCGGACCGAACGCGAATGCCTCCCGCACACCGTCCCAGCCGTCCACGGGTCGCGGCGCCGCGAAGCGCGCCGCGCCCACCGGCGGCTGCGCGAACGGGATACCCCGGAACACCTCCAGGCCCCCCTCGCGACGACCGCGAACCGCGCCCGCCACCGTCCTGGCCTCGGGAAACTCGCTACTGCTCATCGACGACTCCTCAAAGGACCGACCACCGGGCAGACGGTCCGCACGCGGGATTCACCCGGGTTACCGAACGGGACACGCGGCCACCCCAGATCATGGTGAACCATATTTCACTAGGCGAACCCATTTGTCGACGAGTTCACACCCCGAAGCCCCCGTGGAGACTGTCGCAGGCAGGCAGACTTCCGAAGCCTGACGGCCTAGGCCGACCAAAACATCGATTCGATGTATATATCGATTCGATGACACATGTGAGAAAATGGCCGCATGCTGGAACTCGCCATACTGGGCTTCCTGGCCGAGAGCCCCCTACCGGGTCATGAGCTGCGCCGACGCGTTTCGGACCTGACCGGCTACACCCGGCCGGTCAGTGACGGCACCCTCTACCCGGCCATCAACCGCCTCGCGAAGGCGGGCCTGCTGGAACGGCAGGCCGATCCGCGCGCGGGTGCGGGCCGCTACATGCTCAGCCTGACCGAGGCCGGCCGCGCCGACATGCTGGAGCGCCTGCGCAAGCCGGCCGACCACGAGATCACCGACTTCACCCGCTTCTACACGGTGCTGTCCTTCCTCTCGCACCTCCCGGACATCGCCGAACAGCACGCGGTACTGCGTCGACGCCTGGCGTTCCTGGAGGAGCCGGCAAGCTTCTTCTACGACGGTGACCGGCCCCTGCGCGCCGAGGAGGTCGCCGACCCCTACCGGCGTGGCCTGCTCCTCACCGCCCGCGCGACCAGCCGCGCCGAACGCGCCTGGCTCCGCGAGGTCCTGGGCGAACAACCGCCTGAGAACCCCTGAAAGACCCCGGAGGTACATCCATGCTCGCGTCCTGGTACGACCAGCAGGGCTCCGCCGCCGATGTCCTGCACGTCGGTGAACTGCCCGACCCCCACCCCGGCCCCGGCGAGGTGCGGATCCGTGTGACCGTTTCGGGCGTCAATCCCGGCGACACCAAGAAGCGCCGTGGCTGGCTGGGCTCCTCGATGCCGTATCCGAGGGTCGTCCCGCACAGCGATGCCGCCGGCGTCATCGACGCGGTGGGCGACGGCATCGACGCCCACCGCGTGGGAGAGCGGGTGTGGGTGTACGGCGCCCAGTCCTACCGGCCCTTCGGCACCGCCGCCCAGTACACCGTCGTACCGGATCAGCAGGCTGTACGTCTCCCCGACCACCTCGCCGACGAGCTCGGCGCAAGTCTGGGCATCCCGGGAATCACCGCCCACCGCGCCGTTTTCGCGGACGGCCCGGTCGACGGCCGTATCGTCCTCGTCCACGGTGTGCTCGGCGGCGTCGGTTCCCTGGCCGCCCAGCTCGCCCGCTGGGGCGGCGCCACCGTCATCGGCACCGTCCGCCGCGGCGACGACCTCGCCCACGTCGACGCGACCGCCGTCTCCCACGCCGTCGCCCTGGATTCGGCCGACCCGGCGGCAGCGATCCGCTCGTACGCGCCGGGCGGTGTCCAGCGCGTCGTCGAGGTGTCCCTGTCGGCCAACGCCGACCTCGACAACGCGGTCACCGCGCTCGACGCCGTCATCGCCGCCTACGGCACCCACGCCGACCGTACTGAACTCCCTTTCTGGCCCCTGCTGTTCAACAACGTCACCCTGCGGTTGCTCGGCAGTGACGACTTCCCCGCCATGGCGAAGCGGCAGGCCGCCCGTGATCTGACCGCGGCCGCCGCGGTCGGCGCCCTCACCGTCGACGTCGCGGACCGCTACCCGCTGGAGGACATCGCCAAGGCCCACGAACGGGTCGACGCGGGCGGGCGGGGCAGGGTGGTGGTCACCGTTCCCGGGTGACGGGAGCACGGCCGGTCGCCGCGTTGTCAGGAGAAGGGCATTAGTCCTGCGGTACTAATCGGGGCCTGTCGATTCGATGCCACAGGGGGCAGGAAGCGTGGAAACCCGCACCTAGCTTGAGATCAAGGGTCGATCGGGCCCTGCTCACGTAATGATCTCTTCTCCTGGTGGGAGTACCCCGTGGCCACCTTCCTCTATCGACTGGGACGGCTCGCCTTCCGGCGACGACGCCTGTTCCTGATGTTGTGGATCGCCGTCCTGGCCGCCGTAGGCATCGGCGCCATGAGTTCCACCGGCTCCACCTCGGACAGCTTCACGCTGCCCGGCACGCAGTCCCAGAAGGCCATCGACCTGCTGCAGAAGGAGTTCCCGCAGGCCTCCGCCTCCGGCGCCACCGCCCGGGTCGTCTTCGAGGCCCCTTCCGGCAAGAAGCTCACCTCCGCCGCCAACAAGGCGGAAATCACCTCGCTGGTGGCCGAGTTGAAGGCGTCGCCCCAGGTGGCGAGCGTCTCCGACCCGTTCACCAGTGGTCTGGTCAGCAAGTCGGGCTCCATCGCCTACACCCAGGTGTCCTACAAGGTCGCCAAGTCCGACGTCAGCAGCGCCGCGCACGAGGTCCTGAACAAGGTCGCCGCGGAGGGTGAGAAGGCCGGGCTGACGGTCAGCATGGGTGGTGACGCGGTCGAGGACAAGGCGGCCAGCAAGGCTGCCGAACTGATCGGTCTCGCGGTCGCCGCGGTCGTTCTGGTGATCACCTTCGGCTCGCTGATCGCGGCCGGACTCCCGCTGCTGACCGCGATCCTCGGCGTGGGCGTGGCCGTCATGTGCATCACCATCGCCACCTCGTTCGTGGACATGGCCTCGGCCGCCTCGACGCTTGCTCTGATGCTGGGTCTGGCAGTCGCCATCGACTACGCCCTGTTCATCGTCTCCCGCTACCGCAACGAGATCCGCGACGGCCATGATCCCGAGGAAGCCGCCGGGCGGGCCCTGGGCACCGCCGGATCCGCCGTCGTCTTCGCCGGCCTCACCGTGATCATCGCGCTGGCGGGTCTGAGTGTCATCGGCATCAAGATGCTCACCTCGATGGGCCTGGCCTCCGCCTTCGCGGTCGCTGTCGCCGTGGTCATCGCGCTGACCCTGCTGCCCGCGATGCTGGGCTTCGCCGGGACCCGGATCATGAAGGGCAAGCTCCTCAGCCGCCGCATGCACGCCCTGGAAGAACGCGGCGAGGGCGAGGCCATGGGCGTGCGCTGGGCCAAGTTCGTCACCCGCAACCCGGTCAAGGTCCTGGCCGTCGCGGTGATCGGCCTGGGCCTGCTGACCATCCCTGCCATGTCCCTGCGGCTGGCACTGCCCGACGACTCCATGAAGTCCCCCGACAGCACCCAGCGCGTCGCCTACGACACCCTCAGCAAGGGCTTCGGTCCCGGCTTCAACGGTCCTCTGACCGTGGTGGTCGACGCCCGTGACAGCAAGGACCCGAAGGCAGCCGCCGCGGACGCGGTGGCGCGGATCAAGAAGCTGCCCGACGTGGCCGCGGTGCGCGACGCCGCGTTCAACGAGGCCGGCGACGTGGCCCTGATCGGGGCCATCCCGAAGAGCGCGCCGAGCAGCCAGGCCACCAAGGACCTGGTCAAGGACATCCGCGCCCAGAGCAGCACCTTGCACAAGGACACGGGTGCCGACCTGATGGTGACTGGCACCACCGCCGTCAACATCGACGTCTCCAGCAAGCTCGGCCAGGCCCTCATCCCCTACCTGGCGATCGTGGTCGGCCTCGCGCTGATCCTGCTCCTGCTGGTCTTCCGCTCGATCCTGGTCCCCCTCAAGGCAGCCCTCGGCTTCCTCCTCAGCGTGGGCGCCACGCTCGGTGTCGTGGTCGCCGTCTTCCAGTGGGGCTGGCTGAAGGGCCTCTTCGGCATCCAGGAAACCGCGCCGATCGTGAGCGTCCTGCCCATTCTGCTGATCGGCGTGGTCTTCGGACTCGCCATGGACTACGAGGTCTTCCTCGTCACCCGGATGCGAGAGGAGTACGTCCACGGAGCCGAACCCACGCAGGCGATCGTCCAGGGCTTCAAGCACAGTGCCCGCGTGGTCACCGCGGCGGCGATCATCATGATCTCGGTGTTCTCCGGCTTCCTCCTGGACGACGTGGCACTCATCAAGTCCATCGGCCTCGGCCTCGGCTCCGCAGTGTTCTTCGATGCCTTCGTGGTCCGTATGACCATCGTCCCGGCGGTCATGACCCTGCTCGGACGCCGCGCCTGGGCCCTGCCCAAGTGGCTGGACCGGGTCATGCCCGACGTGGACGTCGAGGGTGAGAAGCTCCGCCGGGCCCTGGCCGCCGAGGAGACGAGCACCGCGCCCGAACCCGTATTCGCCGGCGTACCCGCGGGGGGCCGCCAAGGCTCGGACAACCACACCGCCCAGTCGGTCCTCAGTAACGGCTCCGGCTCCGACGCCTCGGACACGACGGGCTACGCGTCTCCGCTTCCCCGGCACCACCGTGGAAGGATCCCGGGACTGCCCGAGCTCGGACAGCACCGCGCGAACGAAGGCGACGCCGCCCCGTCTGCCGACACGGCCGAGCCAAAAGCAACGCCGACGAGGGGGCTGCGGAACAAACTGTTCCGTAAGAGCTAAGAGCTAAGAGCTGACGGAGACGCGTCGCAGCAGCGACCAATACCGACCGCTGTTCGACCACTGACCGGATCGGCCACCTCCCACCGGCCGATTCCCCAGCCCCGCCCGCCGGTCCAATCCCCCGGGACCGGCGGGCGGCCTCCCGACCCGTGAAGGACCCCCGTGACCACACCGAGCGCCCCCGCGGCCCCCGGCCCGGACAACCGCCGGCTCCTGGAGACCCTGACCAGCGATTCCGAACAACGCGTGATCGCCTCGGTCATCTTCCGGCTGGCCGCGCTGCGCCGGGCCGACCGGGCCCATCCCAAGGTCCGGCACTGGGGGGTACCGGCCTTCTGCGCGGCGCTCGGCGTCAACTCCTACCTCAACCCGTACAACACCGGCGACGTCCCGGCGCAGCTGGCGCTCATCGTCGCGTTCACCGTCCCCCTCCTGTGGCGGGAACGCCGGCCCATGCTGGTCTTCGCCCTGACCACGGCCGCCTCCATGGTCGCCCTGCCCCTGGGGGTACTGACCGGGGCCGAGTCCGCACGGGTCGTGGCCCTGTTCAACGTCGGCCGCTACAGCACCCCCCGGCAACTCGCTCTCGCCGTCGGCATCACCACCGTGCAACTCGGAGTGTGGGCCGCCGTCTTCTGGCGGGGCGGCCAGCTGGAACACGCCACACGCCCCGAGGTCGTGACCCTGTTGGCGATGACCGCGATGGCGGCGTTCGCCGCGCTGGGCCTGCTCAGCCGGCTGGCCAGTGCTTATATCGACGCCCTGAGGAAGGAACGCGACCAGCAGGCCCGCCTGGCCACAGCGCAGGAACGTGCCCGGGTCTCCCGGGAGATGCACGACATCCTCGGCCACACCCTCGCCGTGATCGTCGGTCTCGCCGACGGCGCCGCCGCCCTCGCCGAGAAGAAGCCGGAACGCGGGGCCCAGACTCTCCGCATCATCAGCACCAGCGGCCGTGACGCACTGGCCGAACTGCGACGCCTGCTCTCGGTCATCGGCGAGGAGGACGACCGGCCGGGCGACATCCCGCTCGCCCCGCAGCCAGGCCTGACCGACCTCGACTCGCTGCTGGACCGCGTCCGCGCGGCCGGTCCCACCGTCACTCTGGACGCCCGCGGCAGCCTCACCGACCTGCCTCCCGGGATCCAGCTCTCCGTCTACCGCATCATCCAGGAGGCCCTGACCAACACCGTCAAGTACGCCGCCCCCGACACCTCGGTCCAGGTGTCCCTCACCGCCGACCCGGACGCCGTACGGGTCACCGTCGAGGACACCGGCCCGTCCCGCACACCCTCGGCGAACCGCCCCCGCGCGGGCGGCGGCCGTGGCCTGGTCGGCATGCGCGAACGCGCCGCCCTCTACCAGGGCACCGTCACCGCAGGCCCCAACGCTCACGGCGGCTGGTCCGTCCGCGCCCTCCTCGTCCCCAGCCCGCAGCCCAACTCCCCGGAGAAGCACCCCTCATGACCACCGTCCTCATCGTCGACGACCAGGCCCTGCAACGCATGGGCTTCAACATGCTCCTGGAGGCCCAGTCCGACATGAACGTCGTCGGTGAGGCCACCAACGGCGGTGAAGCGGTCCGCATGACCGCCGAACTCCAGCCCGACGTCGTCCTCATGGACGTCCGGATGCCCGGCATGGACGGCATCGAGGCCACCCGCCGCATCGTGGAGTCCGGCGGCCGTTCACGCATCCTGGTGCTGACGACCTTCGACCTCGACGAGTACGCCTACGACGCCCTGCGTGCCGGAGCCAGCGGCTTCCTGCTCAAGGACGCCCAGCCCGACGAACTCGTCGCCGGGGTCCGGGCCGTGGCGGCCGGCGACGCCGTCATCTCCCCGGGCCTCACCCGCAAACTGATCGACGCCTTCAGCGACCGCCTCCCCGGGCACAGTCCGCAGCAGCAGCGCCGACTCGCCGACCTGACCCAACGCGAGTGCGAGGTCCTCACCGCCATCGCCACCGGCTGGACCAACCAGGAGATCGCCGAGCGTCTCCACCTCGCCGAATCCACGGTCAAGTCCCACATCGGCCGCATCCTCACGAAGATCGACGCCCGCGACCGCGTGCAGGCCGTCATCTTCGCCTACGACACCGGACTCGTCCGCCCGTCGTAAACCACCCCGCCCCGCTCGCCCGACCCCCAAGGGCCACACCGACACCGCTCCATGTGTACCGCCACGTCCCCGCAGCCCAGCATCCGCAACGAAGAACAGGACACAGCAATGGGACCGTTGGCACGAACCGGCATGGGCGTGGCCCTTGCCTGCGGGGTACTGGTCACCGCCGTCAGCATCGGGCAGAGCTCCGACAGCAGCGCCAAGACCAACGTGAAGGAGATGTCCAAGGGGCCGTACGTCGCACTCGGCGATTCGTACACCTCGGGCCCCAGGATCCCTCCTCAGACCAGCACTCCGGCCGGCTGTGACCGCTCCGGCCGCAACTACCCGGCCCTGGCCGCCAAGGAACTCGGCCTGAAGGCTGCCGACTTCCGTGACGTGAGTTGCAGTGGCGCCACCATCTCCGACCTCACCACCCCCCAGTCCACGGGCAACGGCACCAACCCCGCACAGCTCTCCGCGCTGAACACCGACACGCGGCTGGTCACGCTCGGCATCGGCGGCAACGACATCGGCTTCAGCTCGATGATCACCAAGTGCGTAGGCACCGGAACGCTCTTCAAACTGGCCGAGCGCGTCACGGACATCACCGACAAGGCACCCTGCGAGGAGAAGTACACCTCCGGCGGCACCGACAAGGTGGCCCAGAAGATCCGGACCGCGGGTGACCGCCTCACCCGCGCACTGAACGAGATCCAGCGCCGTGCGCCCGAGGCCCGGGTCTACGTCGTCGGCTACCCGTCGATCCTGCCCGCCAAGGGCACACGCTGCGGTCGCGAGCTGCCCATCGCTCCCGGCGACGTCACGTTCCTGCGCGAGAAGCAACAGGAACTCAACACCATGCTCGGCGAACGCGCGCGAGCCGCGGGAGCCACGTACGTCGACACCTTCACCCCGTCCGCCGGCCACGACGCCTGCTCCACGGCGGCCACCCGATGGATCGAACCCCTCAAGCCCAGCAGCCCCGCCGCCATGGTCCACCCCAACGAACGGGGCGAACAGGGCATGGCCACCGCGGTCCTGACCACCGTGAAGAGCTGAGGACACCGCAGTCCGAGACCAGCGAGGCCATGGGGCAGGCCACTCCGGCCCGCCTCCCGCGCCCGCGACTCCGGTCGCGCGTACTCAAGCGGAGCGCGCGTCCGGTCCGCATCGGCCGTCCGTGGGGACAGGCGCCCGGTGCGGGTGAAGGGCCCGGCCACGATCCGGAACATCCCAGGATCCGTGGCCGGGTCCGCGCCCCCACGCACCGTCCCCGCCCCGACCATCGCCGGCCGAACGCCTCCAGGGCCCCGGTCCGCCGGGAGAGCACCCGCATGACCACCGTACTCATCGTCAACGACCAGACTCTGCAACGCCTCGGCCTGCGAACGTTCCTGGAAACCCAGCCCGACCTCACGATCGTGGGCGAGGCGACCGCCCACGCCCAGGCAGTCCGACTCGCCGACACACTCCGACCTGACGTCGTCCTCATGGATATGGGCCGGCCTGACGAGAAGCACATTCAGGCGATACATCGCATCACCCGGCCCGACGAGGATCCGATGGCACCTGACGCTGACGGGGCAGGCAGGCTCCCCCCGCGGGTGCTGGTACTCACCCCCTTCGACACCGACGAGTCCGCCTGCGCCGCCCTGCGCGCCGGTGCCGACGGACTCCTCCTCAAGGACGCCCTCCCCCACTAACTGACAGCGGCCCTCCGCACCATCGCGCTCGGGTGTGCCGTCCTGTCTCCCCACCTCACCCGCGCACTCGTCGACGCAGTCCGTGAGCAGAGCCGGGCCGAGCTCACCGAACGCAGACACAGGCTGTCCCATCTCAGCGAGCGCGAATGCGAGGTGCTTGCCGCTCTCGCCTCCGGCTGGAGCAGCAGGGAGATCGCCGAACGGCTCTCGATAGCCCCGACCACGGTCAAGAGCCACATCAGCAGCATCCTCACCAAGATCGGCGCCCGAGCCCGTGTCCAGGCCTCGTGTTCGCCTACGAGACTGGCTTGGACAGGGCGACAAGGCAGCGGCTCCACCCGGCCGACACGGACTTCTCGGATCGGTCGAGATGAGGGATCCGGTGCGCCCCGCATGACGGTAGCGGTCCGGTTCCTCCGAGCCCGAGGACCCGCGTCACGTCGTGATGCAACCGCTCTTCCTCGGCTCGCTCCGGCAGGCGGCGACTCGGCGGCCTCCTCCTGGACCAAGGCTCCCGCGTCGCACACGGCCGACCTGCCGTCAGCGCCGACCACTGCGGCTGCAAGTGGGTTTGCCAGCCGCTGCAGCCTGCATGGTGTGACCCATCAGTGGATGTTCCAAGACTGCGCACACTCAAGGCCGGCGTCGCCCCGGATCCAGGTCGTCAGCAGGTTCTGCCTTCATCTGCGCGTCTCGGACGACTCCCTGTGCAAGCGCCTCTTACGAACGGCATCGCCGTTGCGGAGGACCGGTGCCCGAGGTGACAATGCGTGGAGGTGCCGGGCGGTCATCCCGGCGAAGTGTTGGAGGCGCTGCTTGTGAACACCGCATCGCGGTGCGCCTCGCTGTGCGCGCCAGACGCCGACCACTTCGCTTCGCCCACCGGCTGACTGCTTCGTTCGCGGTGGGCGCTTTCCCTCATGGGAGACCACCGCAGTGCCCGAAGACTTCCTGACGGGTGATCGCCGTCCTCTGACAGCGGTTCTTGCCGCCAACCTCGTTTCGATCACCGGGAATTGCCTCACGTACATGGGTGTGCCGTGGTTCGTGCTGCAGAGCACGGGCAGTGCCGCCAAGGTGGGGACCGTCGCGTTCTGCACACTGCTGCCCGTGGTGCTCGCCGCGCTCGTCGGTGGTCCGGTCATCGACCGGATCGGGAGACGGCGGGTGAGTGTCGCCTCGGATCTCGCCTGCGGGATCGCGGTCGCGGCGATCCCGCTGCTGCACTTCGCCGGCATCCTGCATTTCTGGATGCTGTGCGTGCTGATGGCGATGACAGGGCTGTTCCGTTCGCCGGGTGAAACCGCCCGCGGCGTGCTGTTGCCCACGCTCGCCGAACGCGCCGGAATGCTACTGACCAGGGCTGCCGGGTTGTACGACGGTGCGGCCCGCTGCGCGGCGCTGAGCGGATCCGCCCTCGGAGGCGTGCTGATCGCCGGACTCGGAGCCGCGAACGTCCTGTTGGTGGATGCCGCGACCTTCGCCGTGGCCGCGCCGCTGTTCGCGTTCGGGGTGCGCGGCCTGCCTGAGGCACAGGCCCAACGGCGGGGCGAGCCCGCGTCGCTGCTCGCCTACCGTCGTGAACTCGCGGAAGGCTATCGCTTCGTAGCGGCCACGCCGTTGCTGCTGGGCCTGTGCCTGATGACGCTGGTCACCAGGGGGCTCGACCAGGGATGGAGTGCCGTGCTCCTCCCCGTGGATGCCCGTGAGGAGCTTGGTGGTTCCATGGATCTCGGTCTGCTGAACGCGGCGTTCGGCATCTGCGCGCTCGCGGGGGCGCTCGTCTACGGGGCGGTGGGCAGCCGCTTTCGGCGGTGGCCCGTGTTCACGATCGCGTTTCTCATCGTGGGTCTGCCGCGTTTCGTGGTGGCCGCCTTCACCGACACCTTCGCGCCGCTGGCGGCGATTATGGCGGTCGAGGGTCTCGCCTGCGGCGTGCTCAACCCCATCATGGCCACAGTGACGTACGAGACGGTGCCGGAGGAACTGCGCAGCCGCGTGCTGAGCGCGACAACAGCCTCGGTCCAACTGGTCACTCCGCTGGGCGGACCGGCCGCAGGCTTCCTCGTGGATTCGGCCGGACTGTCCTCCACGCTGCTCACGGTCGGCGGTGTGTACCTGCTCGCCACACTGTGCCCGGTGGTCTTCCCGGCCTGGAGACAGATGGACAGCACCCACTCTCCCCACGACAGGACAGAGGACGCACTGCCGCAGGGTTCGAAGGCGAAACGGATGTAGGGACGCGCGCCGCTTGTGCCTGGGTTGTCTTCCGCCTGCGGACCACCGCCCGGAGCTGTCCAGCCGCCGCGCCGATTGACAACACGGAACGGGTGGCACCGCGATCACGATGCCACCCGTTCCGTCGATGCGTAAGCAGCACCAAGCTCCGGGCGGTGCAGGCGACTTGAGCGGTCACCGGCATCAATCGGAGCTTCGTTGCGTACGGACCAGGACGACCGCCCGTCGCCATACTGCCGCGACCCGCACACTCCTGTGATCACCGAGACTTTGAAACCTCCCTGGACGGCGAGGGGAACGCCGACACGTCAATACACAGCGAACCCCTCCTCTGCGAAACACTTTCGAAACACACTGGTGACACGGCTGCCCCATGCCCGAATAATTGGCCCATCCCCGCTCCCCGCCGGGGAGTTCAAAGGAGGTGAAGGGTTGCCTTGTTCGCGATGGCATGAAGGCATCCGAACCGCGTTACAACCGCCGCCGGAATGGCACGCTACCGGCCTCTTTTGAACGGACCGCCACCAATCCGGTCCACGCCATCTGCGAAGTACCGACTGCGACGGGACATCAGCGATTCCCCTGTCACCGTCAACGCTTGAGGCAACCGCAACGCTGCCTTTCTCTGCGAACAGCCGCCGCAGACAGATCGTTCGACTCCCCTCGGTTTTCATGCAATACAACAGAGCAGCGGACGCGCTCGTACGTCATAAGCGGTGAATGCGCCCCCTCGCCAATCAGGAAAACCCCAGGGCTCGGCTCCACTGCACCGATTCGCCGGCTCAGTCCGCGACTCGAACGATGGCACCCCCTTGCCACAGCGTGGACAGGACGCTCCACATCACCGGGGGAAGACAAACCCGCCTCCGCTTCGGCGCCCCCAAGTCGGAGAGAAACCACGGACCGCCGGCATACGGATCCCGGCCCGCTCTGGGCTCCAAGATCCGCTCTTGTCTATCTTTTCGGGAGGAAAGATGAAAGGCACAAGACATCCGCGTAGAGCTTTGACCCTCGTTCTGGCCATAGCCGCGACGCTGTGGACCTTCGCGATGCCTGCGCAGGCGTCCACACCGACACCCGCCACCCTCTACCAGCTCCCGAGCAACTCATCCTGCACGAAGGCCACCAACAACTGCGCGCTGTACCCGAAAACGGCCGTGCTGCCGAGCGGCCGACTTGTCGCGGCATTCGAAAAGTCGACGGTAGCCGCCTCGGGTTCGGCCGACGGCCAGACAATGCCGTTGTACAAGAGCGACGACAACGGCACGACCTGGCAACACCTGTCGGACGTCAAGGCGCCGGCGTACGCGTCGTCGAACCCCGCGTACTCCTCGTACGTCAGTAACTGGACCAATCCGTATCTGTACGTGCTGCCCCAGGCAGTCGGAAATCTCGCATCCGGCACACTGCTGATGGCCACAGTCGTATCGGGCGACGACTACAACTACCTCGACCAGAAGGCAGCCAACTCCAGCTACACGCCGACGCACGACGGCGACCGCAGCAACACGGCGATCGCGCTCTACTCGAGCACGGACTCGGGCTCGACGTGGAATGTCGTCAACGTCATCACGACGGGCAGCTGGTCCAACGGCGCGAACTACCCGGCCACCGAGAACACCAACCATCAGAACGACCCCGTTTGGGAGCCGTATCTGATGGTCTACAACAACCAGCTCGTCGCCTACTACTCCGACGAGAACGACTACACCGGTTACAACTCGTCGACGGGCGTTCCGACGCTCGATCCGAACAACAGCACAACTCCGGATCCCGCCACACAGATCCTTGCGCACCGGACATGGGACGGCGTCAGCTCGTCGTGGAGCAGCGCGGTTGTCGATGTCTCCGGAACGACGGTCACCAATTCGTCCGGTTACAGCGAGATCGGCGGTGGCCGCCCCGGCATGACCAATGTCGTCCAGACCAGTGACGGCAAGTGGATGATGACCTACGAATACTGGGGTGGCGGTGACAACGTCCGCTACAAGATCGCCAGCGATCCACTGCACTTCTATTCGGTGGGTGGCACCGCGGGCACCGGCGTCACCTCGCTGTCGGTGACATCGGGCTCCAGCGCCTTGTCCCGTGGGGGGAGCCCGGTGCTCATGCGCATGCCGAACGGGCGGATCCTCTTCAACGCCGCAGGCAGCGGGGACGTCTGGACGAACGCCGGCGGAAGCAGCACCGGTGCGTGGACGCAGCAGCACACGACGATGCCGTCCTCCTACAGCCGCAGCCTCACCTACATCCCCAACACGGGCCGAGTCGAGATCGTCGGCGGGACAACCACGATCTCCTACGCGGACATCGACTTCGGAAACTCCACCGGCGCGTACTACAAGCTCGTCAACGTCAACAGCGGTAAGGCCCTCGGGGTGTTGGGCGCGGACCTCCTCGACGGGCAGAACGTGGTCCAGTGGACCGACAACGGGTCGGCCGACCAGTTGTGGCACGTCACCGATGTCGGCAGCGGATACAGCACGCTGCTCGACAAGAACAGCGGCCGAGCTCTCGGCATCCTGGCCGCCAGCACATCGAGCGGCGCGAACGCCGTGCAGTGGGTGCAGAACAGCGGCAACGACCAGCAGTGGCAGGTGGTCGCCGTCGGCTCCGACTACAAGCTGGTGAACCGCAATTCGGGCCTCGCCCTCGGCGTTTCCGGAGCAGCCACCACCGACGGCGCACAGATCGTCCAGCAGGCGTACACCGGCGCCTCCTCTCAGCTGTGGTCCCTGGTGCTGGTGTCGTCCTAGACACGGCACGCCGCAACGGGCAGCACACAAAGCGGGAGCGCGACCGGCCGCCGGGCTCCCGCCAGGGTGGTCACCTGAGCGTGTCCATGGGCCGGCGCACGGTGTGGCGCCGGCCCTTCGGTGTCAGTCGAGCGGGACGGTCCGTGCCGAGCAGGGCATCGTCCTGGTCCCCGCCGGGCACGCTCACGCCGAGCCCGCTCATCAACTGCCGGCGCACCGTCATCGGAACGCCCCGCCCTTCGGCCTGGCGCAGCCCGCATCGGCCGTGACCATGGGGGCTGGGGCCAGAACCTGGCATCCCTCACCACGGTCATCAAGACCTTCGGCGGCCGCTGGTTCGACGAGAAGTGGCGACCGTAGGTCACCTCGCCCCAGACCGAGAAGGCCGTGAGTTCCACGTCGGCCTCCTGTGTGCGTACAGCCAGCAGGACCCGGCCAAGGACGGCTGGGAGGGCTCGGAGAGCTGCCTGTACCAGAGCGCCCAGCAAGGAGTCCATGAAGCTCGCCGGCACCAAGACCGTGCGGCAGGCGCTGGAGAAGTAGCAGTCCTACACCGAGTCCGTTGCCGGCACTCGTCATCGTGCTCGTGCTGACACGGATCCCGTTCGCCCTGACCATCTGGTACTCGCTGCAACGCCGGAACCTGCTCGGTCCCGGTCAGAAGGACTTCGCGGGCCTTGACAACCTCCGGGCCGCCTTCGGCGACGACATGTCCTGGGGGGCCATCAAAAACGTCGGGCTGCTGCGCGTGAACCGGCTGAGCGAACAGCCGGTGCTCTCCATCATCATGATCACGTCGTGGCGCTGGACACCGTTCGCGATGCTCACGCTGCTCGTCGGACTGCAGGCACTGCCGGATGACCAGTTGAAGGCCGCAACGTCGTCCTGCCGCACCTGCGGCCCTTCCTCGAACTGACCGCGCTGCTGCTGAGCATGAACATCAGCCAGGCGTTCGGCGAGATCGCCCTGCTCACAGCCTGTGGTCCCACGTTCGGGACGACAAACACCACCTACTACGGGTACCTGCGTGCGTTCAACTCGTCCGACTTCGTCACCGCTTCGGCATACGGGCTGGTCACGCTGGTGTTGTCCGCCGAACACGCTCCAGGCAGGCTCCTGCGCCCATGCGGGCACCTCGATCGTCGTCGCGGTGGTCTCGACGGTTCTTGTACTGCAACGGGCCACGCCTGCCGCGTATGCCCTGTCGGTACGGCCGGTCCGTAAGACGCAGGACGTGCTGTTCTTCTTCATCAGCACCAAGATGATGCCTGTCGCCGCAGGCATCATCTTGGTCTACGTGGTCGTCCAGCACCCACACCTGGGCATGAATCTCCCGCCTGCCGTATGGATGATCCGCTCGTTCCTCCAGGAGATGCCGGGCGAGCATCGCGCTTCCACTGGTCCGGCCCGGCCTGTGGTCAACAGCCCTGCTGTGCTGCGTGTTCTCCTGGAACGAGTACTTCTACACGGTCACCCTCACGACGACCCCTTCCACGCTGCCCCTGTTCACGCAGAGGTTCCTGTCCTTCGGTGAGGTCTGCACAACCCAAGTAGCCACCGCCGTGCGCATCCCCGTCGTCATTCTCGGCTGGATCAGCGCAGCCTGGTGCGGTGTGCCGGACAGCCGCGTTCAGGCGCGCGGGCGGATCCGCAGTCCGTGCATGCCGCCGTCGACGGCGAGATCGGTGCCGGTGGTGGAGCCGGAGAGCGGACTCGCCAGGTAGGCGACGGCCGCGGCGACCTCTTCCGCGCTGACCAGGCGGCCCATGGGCTGGCGGGCGTTCAGGGCGGCGCGTTCGGCCTCGGGGTCGGCGGCGCTGTCCAGCAGGCGCCCGACCCAGGGGGTGTCGGCGGTACCGGGATTGACGCAGTTGACGCGGATTCCGGAGTGCACGAGGTCGGCGGCGGTCGCCCGTGTCAGGGAGAGGACGGCGCCCTTCGTGGCCGAGTACAGGGCCCGGTCGGGCAGCCCCGCCGTGGCCGCGATGGAGCAGGTGTTGACGATGGCCGCGCTGTGCGAGCGCCGCAGGTGCGGCAGCGCGGCACGGGTCACCCGCACCATGCCGAAGACGTTGACCTCGAAGACGCGGCGCCACTCGTCGTCGGTGTTGTCCTCGATCGTGCCCTGGGCGCCGATCCCCGCGTTGTTGACGAGGATGTCGATGCCCCCGAGCCTGCGGGCGGCCTCCTCGACGGCCGTCCGTACGCCGGTATCGTCCGCCACGTCGGCCTGTATGCCGATGAGGGGTTCGGGCACGTCGTCCGGCTTGAGATCGAGGCAGGCCACGCGCGCCCCACGCGCGGCGAGCAACTGAGCGGTGGCCAGGCCGATGCCGGAGGCACCACCGGTGACCAGCGCGGTCAGCCCGGCGAACTCGTTCGCGCTCATGTACTGGCCTTCGCTTCCCACACCGGGCCCTCGGGGTAGCGGTGGGCGGCCACGGAGTCCGGGTGGAGTTCGGCGCTGATACCGGGGGCGGTCGGCGCGAGGTAGTGGCCTTCCCGGATCCGTACGGGATCGGTGAAGTGCTCGTGCAGATGGTCGACGTACTCGATCACGCGGTTCTCGGTGGTGCCGCTGACGGCGACGTAGTCGAACATCGCCAGGTGCTGCACCATCTCGCACAGGCCGACCCCGCCGGCGTGGGGGCAGACCGGGACGCCGAACTTGGCGGCCAGCAGCAGGATGGCGACGTTCTCGGTGACGCCCGCGGTGCGGCTCGCGTCCATCTGGAGGATGTCGAGCGAGCCGGCCTGGAGCAACTGCTTGAACATCACCTGGTTGTGGGTGTGCTCGCCGGTGGCCACCTTCACCGGCGACAGCGCCTTGCGGATGGCGGCGTGGCCGAGGATGTCGTCGGGCGAGGTGGGTTCCTCGATCCAGTACAGGTCGTAGGGCACGAGCGCGCGCATCCAGTCGATGGCCTGCTGGACGCCCCACGCCTGGTTGGCGTCGACGGCGATCCTGATGTCCGGGCCGACCGCCTCGCGGGCCAGTCGCATCCGGCGCTCGTCGTCCGCGCGGTCGGCGCCGACCTTCAGCTTGATCTGGGAGAACCCGTCGGCGACCGCCTCCTTCGACAGCCGCACCAGCTTCTCGTCGTCGTAGCCGAGCCAGCCGGGTGTCGTCGTGTACGCCGGATAACCGTGCTCCAGCAGGTGCGCGGCGCGTTCGGCGCGGCCCGATTCGGCGCGGCGCAGGATGTCCAGTGCCTCGTCGCGGGTCAACGCGTCCTGCAGATAGCGGAAGTCGACCAGGTCGACCAGCTGCTCCGGGGACAGTTCGGCCAGCAGTCGCCAGACCGGCTTCCCCGTACGGCGGCCGTACAGGTCCCACACGGCGTTCACGATCGCCGCGGCGGCCATGTGGATGGCCCCCTTCTCCGGGCCCAGCCAGCGCAGTTGGCTGTCGCCGGTCAGCCGCCGGGAGAACCCGCCGAGGTCGTTCAGGACCTCTTCCACCGGCAGGCCGACCACCAGCGGGGCCAGCGCGCGTACGGCGGCGACCTCCACCTCGTTGCCGCGCCCCACGGTGAAGGCGAGCCCGTGGCCCTCGTCACCGCCGCTCGTGCGGATCGTCACATAGGTGGCCGAGTAGTCGGGTTCGGGGTTCATCGCGTCGGAGCCGTCGAGTTCCAGAGAGGTCGGGAACCGTACGTCGACCGCGTCGACGGCGCTGATCAGTTCACTCATGGTGCCCGGCCTTCGCGGCCGGGAGGCCGAGGTGTCGTTTCGGGGTCATGGCAACCACCCATCGTCATGTGTACATGGCATGTCTGTTCTGCAGCAGCGCAAGACATGGGATGGATTTTTAGTCTCCGTTCGCCGCCGTGTCCATAGCCGGAACGAAAGAAGTCGGACACTTTTGCCTCTGACCTGCGGAGTAGGCGAGATTTTCATGGTTGCGGTAACGGATTCAGTCATCCCATGTCTTCCTCCGTCATGGGATGTATTGCTACGGTGCCGCTGCGCACGCAATGACGAGGGGCAGCCACACATGTCACTGACCGACAAGGCCATCGACCGCATCAGGGACCTCATCCAGTCGGGCGAGCTGCTCCCCGGGGCCAAACTTCCGCCCGAGCAACAGCTCGCCGCGGAGTTGGGTCTGTCCCGCAACCTGATGCGGGAAGCGGTGAAGGCGCTGGTCGTCGCACGGGTGCTGGAGATCCGGCGCGGGGACGGCACCTACGTGACCAGCCTGGAACCGGAGTTGCTGCTGAGCAGCATCGGGTCCGCGGTGGAGTTGCTGCGCGGCGACACGTTGCTGGAACTCACCGAGGTGCGCCGACTGTTCGAGCCGGTCGCCACGGCGCTGGCCGCCACCCGGATCTCGGCCACCGAGCTCGGCGAGGTGCAACGGCACCTGGACGCGATGCGGGCGGCCCGCGACGACGTGGAGCGCCTCAACGAGCACGACGCCGCCTTCCACCGGGCCGTGGTCGCGGCCACCGGCAACGCCACGCTGACCACCCTCCTGGAAGGCATCGCCGGCCGGACGCTGGGCGCCCGTGTCTGGCGGGGACTGGTCGACGACAACGCCGCCGGCCGCACCCTCGCCGAACACGAGGCGATCTACCAGGCGCTGGCCGACGGTGACGCCGTGCTCGCCCAGGCGGCGGCGCTGATGCACGTCAGCACCACCGAGCGGTGGCTGCGCGAGCACCTGGACCGGGGCAGCCGACTCCCCGGGGACGGCTCAGCCGTGTAGGGGCTTCCTCTCCGACTACTGGTGCGCCCGTTATCCCTTTCCCTTCCTCATGTCCCGCTCCCGGGGGCCGAGTTGCCGGTCACCGGGCGGACATGTTGACCTCACCGAGGAGTACCGATGAGATTTCTGCGCGTGGGCCCGGCGGGTTCCGAGCGGCCCGTGGTCCTTGACTCCGACGGCACCGCGAGAGATCTGAGTCCGCTGACCGTCGACATCGACGGTGGGTTCCTGGCGCAGGGCGGTGTGGAACACGCCCGTGCCGCCCTGGCCGAGAACGTGCTGCCGCGCACGGACATCGCCGGCCTGCGGGTCGGCGCACCGGTCGCACGCCCCGGCAAGGTGGTGTGCATCGGGCTCAACTACGTCGATCACGCTGCGGAGACGGACACACCGCCCCCTGCCGAACCGGTCGTCTTCATGAAGGCCGCCAACACGGTCGTCGGCCCCGACGACACCGTGCTCGTACCGCGCACCAGTGAGAAGACGGACCACGAGATCGAACTCGCCGTGGTCATCGGCCGCACCGCGCGCTACCTGGACTCGCCGGAGGCGGCCGACGACGTCGTCGCGGGATACGCGATCGCCGACGACGTCAGCGAGCGGGCCTTCCAGCACGAGCGGGGCGGGCAGTGGGACAAGGGCAAATCCTGCGAGACGTTCAATCCGCTCGGCCCCTGGCTGGTCACCCCCGAGGAGACCGGCGACCCGCAGGGGCTGGCCATGCGGCTGTGGGTCAACGGCGAACTGCGCCAGGACGGCCACACCAAGAACATGATCTTCGGGGTGCGCCACATCGTCTGGTACCTGAGCCAGTTCATGGTGCTGGACCCCGGAGACGTGATCAGCACCGGCACCCCGGCCGGCGTGGCCTTCGGCGCCAACGACTTCCCCTATCTGGTCGCCGGCGACGTGGTCGAGGTGGAGATCGACCGGCTCGGCCGCCAGCGGCACGTCCTCGGACAGGCCTGATGACCTCCGCGAGCCCGCCCTGGTTCGCCGAGCGCGTCCCGCTCGGCCGCTCCGGGGCCACCGTCAGCCGTATCGGCCTGGGCACCGCACCGCTGGCCGGGCTGTTCTCGGCGGTCGGCGACGAGCAGGCCACCGCCACGCTCGACGCCGCCTGGGCGGCCGGTGTCCGGTACTTCGACACCGCCCCGCACTACGGTGCCGGGCTCGCGGAACGGCGGCTGGGATCCTTCCTCGCCGACACCGGCCGACCGCGCGACGGCTTCACCGTGTCCACGAAGGTGGGACGGCTGCTCGTGCCGGGCGACGCCGCCCCCGGGGACGAGGCGTTCCACGGCGAACGGGGGCTGGTCCGGGTGCGCGACTACAGCGCCGAGGGCGTCTACCGTTCGCTCGCCGAGAGCCTTGAGCGGTCCGGTCTCGAAGCCTTCGACACGGTCCTGATCCACGACCCGGACGACCACTGGGAGGAGGCGGTCACGGGGGCGTACCCGGCACTGGCCCGGCTGCGCGACCAAGGAGCGGTGCGGGCGATCGGCGCGGGCATGAACCAGACGGCGATGCTCACCCGCTTCGTCACCGAGACCGACCTCGACTGCGTACTTGTCGCCGGCCGCTACTCCCTGCTGGACCGCGGCGCGGCCGACGTGCTGCTGCCGCTGTGCGCCGAGCGCGAGGTGGGCGTCCTGGTCGGCGGCGTCTTCAACAGCGGCATCCTCGCCGACCCGTCCCCGGGCGCCACCTACGACTACGCCCCGGCCTCCGACGAAGTGCTGCTCCGCGCCCGGTCCCTGGCCGAGCGGTGCGCGGCCCACGGGGTGCCGCTGGCCGCCGCCGCGCTGCGGTTCCCGCTGCGCCACCCGGCGGTCACCGGCGTGGTCCTCGGCGCGCGCAGCCCGCTGGAGGTCACGGAGAACATCGCGCACGCCACGACGGAGATCCCAGCGGAGCTGTGGGCGGAACTCGACGCCCTGGCGGGGGCCCGGCCATGACACGGATCGACGCACACCACCACGTCTGGCGGCCCCAGCCCTCGACTCCTGTGGCACAGACGGCTCCGAGAGCGCCCGGGACCGCTTCCGGCCCGAGCCGTCGCCCGCACGACTGGCTGGACGCCCCCGGCATGGCAGCCCTACGCCGTGACTTCACCCTCGACGACCTCGCACCGGAGGCCGCGGCGGCGGGCATCGACCGGACGATCCTGGTCCAGGTCCTCCCCGACGCCGACGAGACGGCGGAGTTCCTGTCCCTGGCGGGGGCAGCGGACCTGGTCGCCGGTGTCGTCGGCTGGGCGGACCTCACCTCGGACCACCTCACGGACACACTGACCGCCCTGCGGACGGGCACCGGAGGTGAACTCCTGGTAGGGATCCGGCACTTGGTGCAGGGGGAGACGGACCGCCAGGACGCCCTCTGCCGCTGGTGTACACCCGGAGGCAATCTCGGCCGCGGCGCCAACGGAGAACTCGCGGCCCGGCGGACGGCAACCACTCGATCTTGAATTCAAAGCGGTTAAGGGTGTGCCGTGACACGGTAGTCGGAATTGAAAAGGCTCGGCGGCCCCCGGCTGCCCTCGCCACGGAGTCGAGTGCGATTCCTGTCGTACCGGCGGAGCACCGACTGTCTCGTCACGACCCAGCGGCTATCTCGATCACGCAGAATCCTGGTGTCAACTGTCCGCGGTATGTGACAACTGGCGTCTGTGGTCGCAGAAGGCTAACGCCGCACCCTCGGCATCCCCAGCCCGATCCACGAGATGATCTCCCGCTGGATCTCGTTGTTGCCGCCGCCGAAGGTGAAGATGACGGCGGAGCGGTAGCCGCGCTCCAGCTCTCCGTGCAGGACGACGCCCGCCGACCCCTCCTTCAGCGCGCCGGCCGCGGCGACGATCTCCATGAGCCAGGCGTAAGCGTCGCGGCGGGCCTCGGAGCCGTAGACCTTGACGGCGGAGGCGTCCTGGGGGGTGAGGGTGCCTTCCTGGACGGCGTTCACCATCTGCCAGTTGAGGAGTTTCATCGCGTCGAGCCGCGCGTAGGTGCGGGCGAGGAGGCGGCGGACCCAGGGGAGGTCGACGACGCGGCGGCCGTCGGCGAGTTTGGTCTCCATGGCCCAGTGCTGGACGTCGCGCAGGGCGCGGATCGCCATGGTGCCGTGGGCGGCGAGGGTGACGCGTTCGTGGTTGAGCTGGTTGGTGATCAGCCGCCAGCCCTGGTTCTCCTTGCCGACGCGGCGGGTTACAGGGACGCGGATGTTCTCGTAGTAGCTGGCGGTGGTGTCGTGCGAGGCGAGGGTGTTGATCACCGTGCACGAGTAGCCGGGGTCGGCGGTCGGGACCAGGAGCATGGTGATGCCCTTGTGCGGCGGGGCGTCCGGGTCGGTGCGGACGGCGAGCCAGACCCAGTCGGCGGTGTCGCCGTTGGTCGTCCAGATCTTCTGCCCGTCGACGACGTACTCGTCGCCGTCGCGGACCGCACGCGTCTTGAGGGCCGCCAGGTCCGTGCCGGCCTCGGGCTCGCTGTAGCCGATCGCGAAGTCGATCTCGCCGGCGAGGACCTTCGGAAGGAAGTACGCCTTCTGCTCGTCGGTGCCGAACTGCATGATCGTCGGGCCGACCGTGTTCAGCGCCATCAACGGCAGCGGTACGCCCGCCTGCGCGGCCTCGTCGAAGAAGATGAACTGCTCCATCGGCGTCAGCCCGCGCCCGCCGTACTCCTCGGGCCAGCCGACGCCGAGCCAGCCGTCCGTGCCGAGCCGGCGGATCGTCTCGCGGTAGAAGCGCTTCTGGGCGGCCGGGTCGTCGTAACGCGAGTAGGCGTGGTCCGGCACCAACTCGGCGAAGTAGGCGCGCAGTTCGGTACGCAGCCGCTGCTGCTCGGGCGTGTATTCGAGATGCACGGCGCCTCCAGGCTCCCCAAGGCCGGTCCTGACGGCGCACACCGTAGAACGTGTTCCAGAAATAGGGAATGGCGAGGCGGCAATGCCCCTGAAGAGGCCGTAGGCGCAAGTCAGTTCAGCGCGGCCATGGACTTCACCTCAGCGTGGCCATGAACTCCGTGCACGCCCGCGCGCAGTCCCGGCACGCCTCCGCGTCCGCCTCGGCGCCCGGCTGCGCGTCGAAGACCTGCGCGCACTCCAGGCAGACGAGCAGGCACCACTTGACCTGGAGGCGCAGGGCGGACTCGTCCTGGAGGTTCTGCTCGGCCAGCATCCGGCAGGTGGCGTCGCACACCTCCGCGCACAGCAGCGCCTTGCGTCGTACGAGTGCCTCGTGGTCGGTGGCGTCCGGATCCGAGCGGCTGACGCGCAGCACACAGGCCCGCGCGCACTCGGTGCAGGCCTGGGCGCAGGCGAAGCGGTCCTCCAGGAAACGGACGAGTTCCTGTTGTGTGGTCATCGCTGTCACACAGTCCGGGTTGCCGTCAGCTCCCTCCGCAAACCCGGCGGAGCAGGCATCCGGGGTGCGTATCGCCCCGTCGATCAGTACGGTGCTGTCCAGGTGTTCGACCTTGAACACGAGGAACCGTGCACGTGACCGAGGGGTTGAGGCAGCATGGCCGGCAAGAAGGCGACGAAGCTGCCGCGCGAGAAGTACGAGACCGAACTGCTGCGCCTGCAGACCGAGTTGGTCAAGCTCCAGGAGTGGGTACGGGCCGAGGGCACCCGAGTGGTCATCGTCTTCGAGGGGCGGGACGCCGCCGGCAAGGGCGGCACCATCAAGCGGGTCGCCGAGCACCTCAACCCGCGTGTCGCCCGGATCGCCGCGCTGCCGAAACCGACCGACCGCCAGCGCACCCAGTGGTACTTCCAGCGGTACGTCGAGCATCTGCCGGCCGCCGGGGAGATCGTCCTCTTCGACCGCAGCTGGTACAACCGGGCCGGCGTCGAGCGGGTGATGGGCTTCTGCACCCAGGAGGAGTACCAGCTGTTCCTGCGCCAGTGCCCCATCTTCGAGCGGATGCTCGTCGAGGACGGGATCGTGCTGCGCAAGTACTGGTTCTCCGTGAGCGACTCCGTGCAGCAGGACCGGTTCCGGCGCCGCCTGGAGGACCCGCTGCGCCGCTGGAAGCTGTCGCCGATGGACCTGGAGTCCATCACCCACTGGGAGGCCTACTCGCGGGCGAAGGACGAGATGCTGGTGCACACCGACATCTCGGAGGCCCCGTGGTACGTCGTCGAGAGCGACGACAAGCGCCGGGCCCGCCTGAACATGATCGCCCACCTGCTCGACTCCCTCCCCTACCACGAGGTGTCTCCCCCGGTCCTCGAACTCCCGCCCCGCCCGCCGTCCACCGGCTACGAACGCCCGCCGCGCGACCTCCAGACCTTCGTCCCGGACCACGCGGCGAGCCTCTGAGCCGGTCGGGTCGAGGAGCACCATGTCCCCCAGCCCGGGCGGACGCGTCCTGAAGTGGCGGCGCCTGACGCCCGGAATCGCCGCGCTGGCCGGATACCGGCGCGCCTGGCTGCGCGGCGATCTGCTGGCCGGCGTCACGGTCGCCGCGTACCTCGTCCCGCAGGTGATGGCGTACGCCGGGGTGGCCGGCCTCCCGCCGGTCGCCGGCCTGTGGGCGATCCTCCCCGCGCTCGCGCTCTACGCCGTACTCGGCTCGTCCCGGCTGCTCTCGGTCGGCCCCGAGTCGACGACGGCACTGATGACGGCAACGGTGGTGGGCCCGCTCGCGGCCGGCGATCCGAGCCGCTACGCCACCCTCGCCGCCGCCCTCGCGGTCACGGTCGGCCTGCTCTGCCTCGTCGCATGGGCAGTACGCCTCGGCTTCGTGGCCGATCTCCTCTCCCGCCCGGTCCTGATCGGCTACCTGGCGGGCGTGGCCCTGATCATGATCGTGGACCAACTCCCCAAGCTCACCGGGGTGTCGACGACAGGCTCGGCGTTCTTCCCACAACTCTGGTCGTTCCTACGCCACTTGGGCCAACTCCACACGCCCACAATCCTGTTCGCCGCCGTCACGCTCGCGTTCCTGTTCACGGTGGCGCGCCTGTCCCGGATGGTGCCCGGCCCGCTGCTGGCCGTGGTGCTCGGCACGGCGGCCGTGGTCGTCTTCGACCTCGACGACCGCTACGACATCAAGGTGATCGGCAACGTCCCGGCAGGCCTCCCCACGGTCGGTCTGCCGGACCTCACCCAACTCCCCCACCTGGTACTGCCCGCGCTCGGCGTCCTGCTCGTCGCCTACACCGACTTCATCCTCACCGCCCGCGCCTTCACCGGCGGCGACGAGGACGACGGCCCCGGCCTGGACGCCGACCAGGAGTTCCTGGCACTGGGCGCGGCCAACCTCGGCGCAGGCGTGCTCCACGGCTTCCCGGTGAGCAGCAGCGCCAGCCGCACCGCGCTCGCCTCCTCGGCGGGCGCCCGCAGCCAGGCGTACTCACTGATCGCCGGAGCGGTCGTCCTGGCGGTCCTCCTCTTCCTGAGCCCCCTCCTCACCCGCACCCCCTCGGCGGTCCTCGGCGCCCTCGTCGTCTACGCCGCCGTCCGCATGATCGACCTCACCGGCTTCCACCGCCTGGCCACCTTCCGCCGCCGCGAACTCCTGCTCGCACTGGGCTGTTTGGCCGGAGTACTGGCCTTGGACATCCTCTACGGCGTCATCGTCGCCGTAGGCCTGTCGGTGGCCGAACTCCTCACCCGGGTGGCCCGTCCGCACGACGCCGTCGAGGGCCTGGTCCCCGGCGTCGCCGGCATGCACGACGTGGACGACTACCCGCAGGCCCGCACGATCCCCGGCCTGCTCGTCTACCGCTACGACTCCCCGCTCTTCTTCGCCAACGCGGAGAACTTCCGCCGCCGCGCCCTGGCCGCCGTAGCCCAACAGGCCGTCCCCGTCCGCTGGTTCGTCCTCAACGCCGAGGCCAACGTGGAGGTGGACATCACCGCCCTGGACGCGGTCGACGAACTCCGCCGCGAACTCGCCCACCGCGGCGTCGTGTTCGCCCTCGCCCGGGTCAAACAGGACCTCCTGGACGACCTGGAGACATACGGCCTGGTGGACTCGGTCGGCACGGACCACATCTTCCCGACCTTGCCCACGGCTGTGGCCGCGTACCGGGAGTGGAGCAGCCGCTCCTGAACGCGCCACCCGCGCGGCGGACCCCGGCATCTAGGTCACATTGCCGATGCCACCGCAAAAGCGCTCCTCATAGGGTCCATGGCATGCCACACCGATGAAGCCGCCCGTGCGCGGCTGAGCCCGCCGACCGAGCCGAACTCCTGCGGCCACCTGTTCGGTTGACGCCCACCGCTCTCGCGCAGCAGCTGAGCGGCGAGCGCGCCGTCAGACCCATTCCCGATCTCCATCCCCATGCCTGAGGAGTCCCATGAGTTCCGATGTTTCCCGCCGGCGGGTACTGGCCGCCGGAGCGGCGCTGGCCGGGTCGGCGGCGCTGATCGCCGGCGCAGAAGGAACGGCCGGCGCGGCGACGGCCACAACTGGTAGCGGTGAGGAGAAGTCCAAGGTGAAGCCCACGATCGTATTGGTGCATGGCGGGTACGCCGATTCGTCCTGCTGGAACGCCACCATCGGGGAGTTGCAGGACAAGGGCTACACCACGGTCTGCGCCGCGAACCCGCTGCGGGGCATTCCGACCGACGCCCCGTACGTCGCGAGTCTGCTGGACTCCATCAGCGGACCGGTCGTGCTCGTCGCGCACTCCATGGGCGGCACGGTCATCACGAACGCCGCCGCCGGGAAGTCCAACGTCAAGGCGTTGGTCTACATCGCGGCGTTCGTGCCCGACGTGGGCGAGACGCAGGGCGAGCTCATCACCAAGTTCCCCGGCAGCGAGGTCGAGCCGGTGAGCGTGCCGGTCCCGTACACGAAGGCCGACGGTACGACCGGCACCGATCTGTACCTGAGCAAGGACGGCCAGGCGGCCTTCGCCGCCGACATCTCCACCGCCGACTTCCGGGTCCTCCAAGCCACGCAGCGGCCGTTCGACGCCGATTCGTTCGTCTTCCCGACCACGGCCGCTGCCTGGAAGACGATCCCGTCGTGGGGCCTGGTCGCCGGCCAGGACAAGGCGATCCCGCCGGCGTGCGAGCGCTGGATGTACAGCCGCGCGAACGCGCGCAAGGTCGTCGAAGTACCGCGCTCGTCCCACGTCGCGATGATCAGCCACCCGAAGATCGTCGCCAACCTCATCACGGACGCCGCCAAGGCGGTCAGCTGACACCCGCGACCAGCGCCCCGGTCCACCACCACGGACCGGGGCGCGCTTCCGCTCTCCTACGGCCTCGACCCGTCGGCACGCTTCGGACCGACCCGCACGGGCAACGGCCGTTGGACGTACGGCGGTTCGGGGATGCGACCGGAGTCGACATGCCGAGTGAGTGCCCAGATCTTATCGGTGCACAAAATCTACTTGGGAGATCGTTTCCTACGGAGCGGACATTGTCCGGTCAGCTCCGGTCCGCCCATCGTGGTATGTCACCGTCCAATTGCGACCCAGCTCTTGAGCAAGCAGTACAGCCAACTCCTCGCCCACCCGGTAAAAGGACAGCCCGGCTTCTTGTGACGAGAATCCAGACGATGCGGGGTCGTCCTCACAGAGAATTCCGTCATACTCGTCGGCCCACTCGCTCAAACGCTTCGCCAATTTCGACGACAGCCCAAGGCGCGGATCGTCGGGCGCAATGTCACCTGCCTGTGGACCGCTCAGCCAGAGGGGATGGCACTCGTAGTCCGCCATGAGTCGAATGGTCCGCAACTCGGGCCAGTCATTCATGAAAAACCTCGCATGTTCGCCCCCCAATATAGCCGTTGCTGCCCACGGTGACCGCAACCCTGCATGTCTTGCCTTTGTAGACCAGCTTGAGGATCGGCCGCCCCGCGCCCTTGCCCTGATAGCCTACGGCCTTCCCTTCGCATGCGGCCTTGATGACGAATGCGGGAATTCATCCCCGTGATCCATGACATGGCGAAGCCCGGCTTTCGAATTCGCGAGATGCCGCCATTATTCCCTCGACGTCACCCCGAACTTACCGATGACCAACACGTTGCCGAACCATGCCGAGTCGTCGATCACGACCCGCTTGCCCTCGGCGAGGACAGCGTCGTTGGCGGTGTTGCACGCGACTCCGAGCCCTTCGGCGACCCGGGCGACGGTGAGGTGTCCGACCACGATCCCTTCTAGCGCCCACCGCAGCCCGCGGCGCGACAACCTGGTCTGCGGATCGGGACCAGCAACGTCGTGGGCCGGCAGCCGAGCGGCTCGTGGGCCAGGCACCGGGTCACGGTGTCCCGCGGGGTCCCTTCACAGCCGCAGCGGTGACACTAACGGTCGGGTTCGACGCCCCTGCACGCGAGGCGAAGAGCCGCTCCAGCCGCGACTGCACCCCAGTCCCTGGGAGTAGGTCATCGGTCGAGGGAACCGCGATCACGGCCGATGGCGAAAGCCGATGCGCATCAGCCGACTGTCAGCCCAGTCTTCGAGCCGAGTCGGCCGGATGGTGCCGGGGTCGTGGGGCTGATTGAGATCCGCCACGATCTCCGCCAGCACGGCCTGACGTTCAGCCGGGTCGGTGACAGGCGTGGCCCGTGCGGGCAGATCCGCACGGATCCCGTTCTTGAGGTGGAAGGTGAAGTCGGGTTTGGCGAGAAGGTTCGCATGCCAGTCGGTCGCGGCACCGCCGGCTCCGCTGCACAGGTAGGTGGAGCCCGCAGCTCGGTAGAAGAAGATCTCGATGCGGCGTGCCCGGCCGGTGCGGCGCCCCAGCGTCGTGATGTCGATGATCCGTTCTCCGGTGCCCGCGGCTGGGGTGATCTCGATGGCTCGTCGGATGTGGTCGGGCAGGTGGGACAGAGACGCGTCCCGTGCGGAGTCGTTCGACCCGGTCGTGTCCGGAGTGCTCATGCGGCCTCGGCCTGAAGGGCGGGGCCGAGGAGGAGTCCACCGTCGATGACGTACTCCGACCCCGTGATGAACGACGCGTCCGATGACGTGAGGAACAGGAGGAGACGGCTGACGTCGGTCGGCTCCCCGAGCCGGGGGACAG
This sequence comes from Streptomyces sp. NBC_00986, assembly GCF_045162565.1. Taxonomy (NCBI): domain Bacteria; kingdom Bacillati; phylum Actinomycetota; class Actinomycetes; order Kitasatosporales; family Streptomycetaceae; genus Streptomyces; species Streptomyces sp. NBC_00986. The sequence continues at coordinate 10,542,334 of NZ_CP108733.1, read as the reverse complement.
CGAACGGCTCGGGTGAGTAGAAGTCGGCGATCGCCGCGACTGCGCCGGCTGCTGGTTCGTGGATGAAGGGGGTCGAGATCACGCCGGGGTGGATGGTGTTGACCCGGATGTGGTCGCGGCCGAGCTCGAGTGCTGCCGTTTGGGTAAGGCCTCGAACGGCCCACCTGCTGGCGACGTACGGCGCGTAGTGAGCCGTTCCGCCCAGGCCCATGGTCGAGGCGACGTTGACGATGGCTCCCCCTGCTGCGCGGCGCAGAGCGGGGGCTGCGGCCTTGATGCCGAGGAAGGTCCCTGTGAGGTTGACGTCGAGGATGCGCGACCACGTGGCCTGCTCCGTGTTCTCGATTGTTGCAGGCGGATTCTGCACGCCCGCGTTGTTGACGAGCACGTTCAGGGCGCCGAAGGCGCTCTCGGCGGCCAGCACAGCGGCGGACCACGAGCTCTCGTCGGTGACGTCAAGGCGGGCGAAGCGAGCGCGGGTCCCGAGCTCGTCGGCGAGAGCGGCGCCGCGTTCCGCGTCGATGCCGCCGATCACCACGTTCGCCCCCTCCGCGTGAAAGGCGCGCACGTGGCTCGAGCCCTGGCCGCCGGCCCCACCGGTCACGAGCACGGTCTGGTTGTCGAAGCGGGGCATCAGATGTTCCTTCGGTACGTGGGTGAATGACCGGGTTCATCAGTGATGAACGGCGGCCAGTGGTGAGCCGATCGACTCACCATCGCCCTGACGCTAAGTCCGCGGCAGTGGCGAGTCAAGCCACTCACCTCGTATGCTCGGCCCATGAACAGGGTCGTGACGACGTATCACCAGCGCGTTGCCCAGGAGAAGCGCACGCTGATCGTGGCGGCCGCGACCGCACTGTTTCTCGAGTTGGGCTACGACCGGACGTCGCTGGCGCGGATCGCAGAGCGCTCGGGCGTTTCGCGGGCCACCTTGTTCAAGCAGTTCCCGAGCAAAGCTGCCCTGTTCGACGCCATCGTGACCGAGTCCTGGTCGACCGCTGACGAGGAGGATCCTCCGCCGGCAGGCAACGTCGTCGACGGGCTCAGCATCATCGGTCGCCGTTACGCCGAGCTGTTGGGCCGCGCCCGGATGACCGACCTGTTCAGGATCGTCATCGCCGAGCTGCCGCGGTTCCCTGAGCTGGCCCATGCACAGTTCTCGCACGGGAAGATGCCCTACTTCGAGTCCGTACGCAGCTACCTCCTGGCTGAGCACGAGGCGGGAACGGTGCGGATCGAGGACGTGGACCTCGCGGCCACCCAGTTCCTGGGCATGATCTCCAACTACGTCTTCTGGCCGACACTCCTGGTGCCGGGCTGGGAGGTGAGCGCCGAACGCGTCGCTCAGGTGGTCGACGAGGCCGTCCGCACCGTCGCCGCCCGGTACGCCACGGCTGGACCAGGGGCGTCCACCAACGACTGAGTCCCGCCGCCACCAAGGCGCTGATGCCTACGCAATCGAGGCCGTCGGCGCCAAGGGCGTTCGCAGGACATCCCGGGGAATCCGGGGGCGGCCTGTGTGGGCGAAAGACCTGGAACTTCTTCCCGTCGATCCGCAAGATGCCGTCCTCGGCCGCGGCATGGGCGAACCCCTCCGCCAGGGTCCGCCGCCGGATGCCGGGCCGGTCGGCAATGACGACTCCGCGGTCCGCCGGCAGCGGGCGGGACATCCCGGATCACCCGGCCATGTCCTGAAGGGACCCTCGCAGAACTCGCCCGACGCCTCACGGGTCAGCCCGCTCCGCAGGTGGACCAGGGTCACCCGGAGCTGACCGGTTGAGGACGGTTTGCATTTCGGCCCGGCCTCCGCCTCCCACCCGCGGTTACCCTCACGTCGCTCATGGCGCCCGGACTCGACAGTGCCGCCTCCCAACGCGGGGCGAGCACCGCGACAGACTCGCCCCAGCTCACCCAACTACTGATGGGACAGCTCGCGTAGCCGTCCGCATGTCCCCGCGCTCACCGACCATGGGGCAATCGCAGGTCGGCTCGCTAGGCTCGGAGGCATGACCTCACCCCTTGTCGGCAGTGCATTCGACTCGCTCCGCCTCGACGCCTTGCGCGACCAGGAGGCGCTGCGCCAGGTCTACGGACTCCCGCGCGACCCGGCCGCACGGAAGCAGATGACCGAACTCACCGAACAGACCCGGCGGTTGATCGGCTGCTCATCGCTGGTTCTGGTCGCCAGTGTGGACGCCGACGGCAACTGTGACGTCTCCCCGCGCGGCGGCCCCGCCGGGTTCGTCGCCGTCCTGGACGCACGGACGGTGGCGATACCGGACGCGACCGGCAACAAGCGTCTGGACACCCTGCAGAACGTCGTCGCCACCGGACGGGCCGGGCTGCTGTTCGTCATCCCGGGACGCACCACGACACTCAGGATGAACGGCCGCGCCTGCATCTCCACCGACCCGGAGCTGCTGTCGCAGCTGACCGCCGTGGGCAAGCCGCCGGCCAGCGCGCTGGTCCTGGGCATCGAGGAGGTCTACCCGCACTGCCCCAAGGCCTTCCTGCGCAGCGCGGCCTGGAAGCCCGAGCAATGGCTGCCTGCGGACGCCCAGCCGACCTCCGCCGAAGTGACACTGGCCCAACTCCGCATGCCCGAGCTGACGATCGCCGACATCGAGCAGGCGGAGGCGGACTCGCTGAAGTACCGGTACGAGTAACGGGCCGTCCTGCGCTTGCTGAACCATCAGCCCCCGAAATCCAGACCGGTCCGCCCCAAGATCAATCGCGGGACGGCCGGTCAGTCCGCGTCCCGTCACAACAGCGCGCTGATCACGGCCCCGGACAGTCCCTAGTTTTTCTGCAGGACGCGGGTGACACCCGCGATGACGGCGGTCGTCAGCACCCAGCCGAAGGCGATCAGCAGGTAGGCCAGCCACTGGAGACCGCCGTTCGACCAGTACCAGGCCGTGCGCTGGCCCAGGCCGCCGATGGGGATCAACAGGTCGAGCGTGTAGACGAGGGGCTGGAACGGGGCGCCTTCGCCTCATTGGACCGGGGTGGGGGCGTGTGTGCTGAAGGACAGCGTGCCCAGCAAGGTCAGCGCGAGGAGCCAGACGCCTGCCAGCCAGGGGCGGTAGCCGTAACCGACGGTCACGTCGAGCAGGTGCCCCCACACACGGGCGGCCGCGGACAGAGTCTGACGCCGATGGCGCTGTTTGGCCAGGAGTACGCGGCGGGCGTCGTCGTCGTGACCGGCCTTGCGATACCAGCTCGCCAACTGCTCATAGGGCTGAGGGCTGCAGCCCGGGCTGCGTCGTATCCACGCCACACGGTGGGCCGCAGAGTCCCGCCGCCCCACGGCCTCCCGCCGCTCGCCTGCCTCATCCACCTTGATGGAGCCGTAGACGAAACCGTCCGGCTCTACCGCCTCCGGCCAGCTGCGCTCGCTGTCGTGGAGGTAGGACACCTGCGCCCCCCGCAGGTCCACGGTGCCGGACGGTGGCCGGGCGAGGGTGAAGTCGAAGTCGACGGCCTGCATCAGCAGGGCGACCAATGATGAGCCGTGGCCGTCGGGCGGCCCGTTGAGGACGGCTCCTTCAAAGGTCAGGAGATCCGAGATCCGGGCACCCCGCAGCCGTACAGTCCCGTTCGCGATGAACCCGTCGGAGAGGTCGAGCGTCGAGGCCACGGCGTTGTCCAGGGCGAGTGCCACCCCGCGCCGGCCTGGGCGTTCCGGTAGTGCGCCCCGCATGTGCAGTCCGCCTGGCAACTGTGCCCCATGAGGCGGACTTCACCGTGATGAGCGACAAGGCGGTGACCCTGCGGTGAAAGGGCGAGGCGGAGCCGCTTTCCAGGCGAGAGCGCCGCAGGTCGAGGCGTCCCTCGACTCGGATCAAGCCGGCGTCCACGCCCGGCAGCCGGCTGCCCACGATCGCGATCGACTGGGTCGACGCTCCGGAGAGGTCCACGCCCTCCTCGAACCAGCAGTCCTCAAGCCAGAGGGCATGAGCGACCTGCGCGCCGGCCAGGGTGAGGTGCCCGGATATCCGCGCCCCGGCGAGCCTCAGACACGCGACGGCGCCCGACTGCGTGGTGTTCGCGCCCTGAAGGAGCGCCACGGTCACGGCGGCCCGAACCGTCCGCCCGGGACCCCGCTGCCCGCCCCCGGCGACACGGTCCTCCTCGGGCACACCCGCGCGCAGGTCCGCCCGGGGTCCCTCGGGAAACGCGTCCCACAGCTCACGCTCCGGTGGGGTCAACTCGCCGTACGAGAGCACCAGTTCAGAGTAGTGATCTTCCTCCGCGCCCGCCTCACCGCATGGGGCACAGGCCGACGAGTACTCACGGCGCCGACGACCGAGCGCCGCCCCGGTCGTGGTGATACCGCACTGTCCAGTACCCCCACGACCGGGGCGATCGCACATCTACGTCCGCCGCCGCCCCGTCGGCCCGCCCCTACTTCAAGTGCCGCCCGAAGAACCGATCCCCGTCCTCCCGCTCGAACCACGGTGTACCGGTGTGCCCGCCCAGATTCGCGTGCAGCGTCTTCTCCTTGGTGCCGAAGGCGTCGAACAGGTCCAGGGCCCGCTGCCGGGGGTTCCCCTCGTCGTCCCACTGCAGCAGGAACAGCAGCGGAACGGTGACCTGCCGGGCCTCCTCGCGCTGGGCGCGGGGCACGTAACCCCCGGCGAAGAAACCGGCGGCGGCGATGCGCGGCTCGAGAACCGCCAGCCGAATGCCGAGGGCGGTCCACCCCGAGTATCCGACCGGGCCGCCGATCTCGGGCAGCGCGAGGAGAGCGTCCAGGGTGGTCCGCCATTCCGGGACCGCCTTCTCGACCAGCGGGCCGACGAAGGACTCGAAGATCTCGTCGACCGGCTCGCCGGCCTTCATCGCCCGGCGAAGTTCGGCGCGGGCCTGTTCGTCGGCGGCGGAGCGGGGCCGGTCACCGCACCCGGCGGCGTCGATCGAGGCCACCGCGTAGCCGTACGCCGCGGACAGCCGGGCCCGGGTCACCAGCCGGGGTTCCGCCTTGGGCAGGCCGTTGTTGTGGGCCATCAGGATCAGCGGGGCCGGTGCGACGGATTCAGGGGTCCACAGGGTGCCGGGGATCTCGCCGAGGGTGAATTCGCGTTCGAGGACGCCGTCGTCGAGGCGTCGCTCAGAAGTGAAGTGCATGGTCGTGCCTTTCGGGAGGGCAGCTTTACGGCGCTCCCGGACGACCTATCGCCCGACCGTGACCACGGAGGAGAGCACCCACGTCGATACTTCGTTCACGGGTACCACCTCCTCGTTCTCTCGCACGGCCTCCGGGAAAGTAGCAGTGGTCCCCGTGGTCCGCCAACGGATTTTCGCGAAGGCGCCCTCGCCGGACACCGCTTCACAGCACACCGGACACCGCCCCACCCCGCACGAACCGGCCCTACTCCTCGTCACCGGCCGCCGTCAGTTCGACCTCCGTCACACCGTCGTTCTGGAACAGCTCGGACGTCAACCGACCCGCGTCGGCCGCCCCTTCCAGCCGCAACAGCACCCGCGCGGCCGGATCAGCCCGCTCGGGCAACCGGTCGACCTTGACCTCCTGGATGCGGAAACCCCTCCGCGTGCACGTCTCCATCAACTGCGGCAGCAGCGCCGTTCCGGTCCGGTAGGTCAGCCGCACCTCGAACGACCCCGCCTCCGCGCCGGGCATCATGCGCGCGAACAGCAACGGATATCCGCGTACGACGAGGAAGTGCACGGCGGTCGTGGCCAGCGCGAGGATCGGCAGGCCGCCGCCGCAGGCCATGCCGACCGCGCAGGTGAGCCAGATCGTGGCGGCGGTCGTGAGACCCCGTACCGCGTCCCGTCGTACGAAGATCAGGCCCCCGCCGATGAAACCGATCCCGGAGACGATCTGGGCCGCCACGCGGGACGGGTCGAAGGAGACGTTGTCCAGACCGAGGACATTCGTGAAGCCGTGCTGGGAGACCTCCATCATCAGCGCGCTGGCGATGCCGACCAGCGTGTGCGTGCGCAGTCCGGCGCTCTTCTGCTGGGCCGCCCGCTCCCAGCCGATCAGGGTCGACAGCAGCAACGCCAGCCCCAGTTCGGCGAGTTGGCGCAACCCCTGCCCATTGCTCACGTCCCACAACGGGACCGCCAGTCCAGCCACCCCGCACCTCCCTTCCCTTCCGGCTCCCCGCCCTCCGACAGAGAGCCCCTACCCGGATGGACGGGACCATGCCCACCCGACAACTCCACCTCCGACAACTCACTCCTCCTTGACAATTTTTTTTGTCGGTTGGATCCTGGAGTGGCTCGCACACAGACCCTCACACCGACCCGCACGCACACCGACCACCCGAGGAACCACCATGCGCACCCTGATCAGCACCGCCTTCATCTCCCTCGACGGCGTCATGGAGGCCCCGGGCGGCGAACCCGGCTACCGCAACACCGGCTGGACCTTCAAGGAGGTCGAGTTCCTGCCCGAGTCGTTCGACATCAAGGGGCGGGAGCAGCTGGAGTCCGCCGCGATGCTGATGGGCCGGGCCAGCTACGAGGCGTTCAGCCCGGTGTGGCCCGACATGGACGAGTTCGCGCACTACAAGACGCTGCCGAAGTACATCGTCTCCACCACCCTCACCGACGACCGACTCGTGTCGAACTGGGGCGAGACCACGATCCTGCGCTCCCTCGACGAGGTCGCCGCCCTGAAGGAGACCGAGGGCGGCCCGATCATCGTGCACGGCAGCGCCGCCCTCAACCACGGCCTCGCGGACGCGGGCCTGGTCGACCGCTACCACCTGCTCGTCTTCCCGCTGCTGCTCGGCGCCGGAAAGCGCCTGTTCCCCGCCACCGACAAGGACACCCAGAAGCTGAAGCTGGTCGAGCACGCCGTGTACGCCAACGGACTGCAGCTGAACGTCCTCGACGTCGTGCGCTGACCACGCCTCGACCGGAACACATCCCAACAACCGCACCTCAACAGGTGTAGACCCTTGACTCTGATTCAACACAACTCCACACTGTCGCCCAAACCTCCACGGACAGTCAGAACGGCGCCCGCCCACTCCTGAGAGCGCTCTCCGGAACTGTCCTCACCCCCCGCTGGAGAAGGACGACACTGTGCGAAGAACTCTGAGATGCCTTCTGCCCTTATGGGTCATGGCCCTGGTCGCCGCCCTCTGCTCGGTCGGCGCGCAACCGGCCCAGGCGGCAGCCACGGCCACCTCGATCACCGTGGACGGTGGTCAGAGCGGCCGGACGTTCGACGGGATCGGCGCGATCAGCGGCGGCGGGGGCAACTCCCGTCTGCTGCGCGACTATCCGGCCGCCCAGCAGGCGCAGATCCTGGACTACCTGTTCAAGCCGGGCTACGGAGCGAACCTCCAGTTGCTGAAACTGGAGATCGGCGGGGACGCCAACTCCACCGACGGCTCGGAACCGTCCATCGAGCACACCAAGGGACAGATCAACTGCGACGCCGGCTACGAGTTCTGGCTCGCCGAGCAGGCCAGGGCCCGTAACCCGGACATCAAGTTGTACGGTCTGGCCTGGACCGCCCCCGGCTGGATCAGCGGCGGGTTCTGGTCCACCGACACCATCAACTACCTGATCTCCTGGCTGGGTTGTGCCAAGCAGCACGGTCTGCCGATCAGTTACCTCGGCGGCTGGAACGAGCGGAGCCACGACGTCGACTGGTACATCCAGTTGCGGTCGGCGCTCGACAGCGCCGGATACGGCAGCGTGCAGATCGTCGGCGACGACTCGGGCTGGAGCGTCGCGGACGACATGGCGAGCAACTCGGCATTCAACAACGCCGTGTCGGTCATCGGCGCCCACTACCCCTGCGCGGGCGGCGACGGCGGCAGCGCGGACACCTGCTCCAGCACCACCACGGCGAAGAACAACGGCAAACCGCTGTGGGCGTCGGAGAACGGTTCGCTGGACATGGACGCCGGAGCACCGGCGCTGATCCGCTCCATCGTGCGCGGCTACGTCGACGCACGCATGACCGCGTACCTCAACTGGCCGCTGGTCGCGGCCATTTACCCCAACCTTCCCTACGGCACGGTCGGCCTGGCCACCGCGAACTCGCCGTGGTCCGGGAACTACTCGATCGGCGAGAACACCTGGGCGACCGCGCAGGTCACCCAATTCGCCCAGCCGGGCTGGAAGTTCATCGACTCCGCGTCGGGCTACCTCGGCGGTGCCGAGTCCAACGGCACCTACGCGACGCTGAAGTCGCCGAACGGCTCCGACTACTCCACGGTGCTGGAGACCACCACCGCCACGGTGGCGCAGACGGTCGACGTCCAGGTGCAGGGCGGTCTTTCGACCGGTGCGGTGCACGTGTGGGCGACCCGGGTCAACAGCCCCAGCCCGGCCACCGACTTCACGCACACGCAGGACATCACCCCGGCAGCCGGCTCGTACTCGCTGACGCTCCAGCCGGGTTGGATCTACACGGTCACCACGACCACCGGCCAGGGCAAGGGCACCGCCACCGCGCCGGCCGCCCACGCCCTCGCGCTGCCGTACGGCGACACGTTCGACAACGATGCCACCCGCACCGAGGCGACGTATCTGTCCGACATGCAGGGCTCGTTCGAGGCACGCCCGTGCGCGGACGGCCGTAGCGGACAGTGCGTGCAGCAGGTGACGCCGGTCAAGCCGATCGAGTGGCAGGACGACTCCGACGCCTTCTCGCTGCTCGGCGATCCGACGTGGACCGACTACACCGTCAAGGCCGACGTGAACCTCCAACAGGCCGGTACGGTCGAGCTGTTGGGCCGGGCCAACACCCAGAACCGCCCGCAGAGTCACCAGGCCGCCTATCTGCTGCGGGTGAGCGACACGGGTAGCTGGTCCATCGTCAGGAGTTCGGCGGCGGGCACCCTGACCACACTGGCCTCCGGAACCCGGGCGGCGCTCGGCACGCACGCGTGGCACACGCTGGCCCTCGGCTTCTCCGGCGACCAGATCACCGCCACCGCCGACGGCGTCAACCTCGGTACCACCAGCGACAGTTCGTACTCCGCGGGCCAGATCGGCATCGGCGTGGTGGGCTACCAGACCGACCAGTTCGACAACCTCTCCGTCACCGCCAACCCGCCGGGCAACCACGGCGGCATCCTCAAGGGCCGCCAGTCCGGCCTGTGCGCGGACGTCCCCGGAGCGAGCCGGACCAACGGCACCCAACTCGCCCTATGGGACTGCAACGGAGCTGCCAACCAGTCCTGGACCCTGACACCCGCCGGCCAACTCACCGTCTACAGCGGGGCGAAGTGCCTGGACGCCAAGGCCAGCGGCACGACGGACGGCACCCCGGTGCAGATCTACGACTGCAACAACTCCGCGGCGCAGAAGTGGACGGTGGGCAGCGACGGCACGGTGGTCAACCCCAACTCGGGCAAGTGCCTGGACGCCACGGCCGGTGGCACCACGCCTGGCACCCTGCTGGAGCTCTGGACCTGCACCCGTGGCACCAACCAGAGCTGGCTGCGCGGTGCGGTCGCGGCGCCCCTCAAGGGCCAGGAGTCCGGCCGCTGTGTCGACGTCCCCGGCGCCAACCAGACCAACGGCACCCGGCCCGCCCTCTGGGACTGCAACGGCGGCACGAACCAGACCGGGACGTCCACGAACACCAACCAGCTGACCGTCTACGACTCCAAGTGCCTTGAGGTCACGGGCGGCGCCACCGCCGACGGCAGCCCGGTGGAGATCTGGGACTGCGGCGGTTCCGCGGCCCAGCAGTGGCGGGTGCGTTCCGACGGCAGTGTCGTCAACGTGGGCTCCGGCAAGTGCCTGGACGCGGTCGGCCACGGCACGGCCGACAGCACGGCACTGGAGATCTGGACCTGCACGGCCGGCGCCAACCAGGTCTGGCGCCGGTCCTAGCCGTCATCGGCTCCCACCGGGTCGTGGACGGCACGGGCTCAACTGCCCACGACCCGGCGGGAGTCGCTCGACAGGCCCACTCCGAACTGGCACCGGACCGATCCGCTGAGTAGCCTCCGGGGCATGCGGATCTCTGTTTCCTCGGACATGGACGAACCCGTGGCGCGTTCCCTCGTCGCGGAGTTGCGCGGCCGGGGCCACGAGGTGGTGACGCACGGGGCGTTGCGTCCCGGGGACGACCCGCAGTGGGCGGTCTGCTCGGAGGCGGCGGCCCGCGAGGTCGCCACCGGGACGTCGGACCAGGCGGTCGTGTGCTGCTGGACCGGCACGGGCGCGTCGATCGCCGCGAACAAGGTGCCGGGCGTACGGGCGGCCCTGTGCGCGGACGCGTACACGGCGGACGGCGCCCGCCGCTGGAACGACGCCAACGTCCTGGCCCTCAGCCTGCGACTGACGTCCGAGCCGCTGCTCAAGGAGATCCTCGACGCCTGGTTCACCGCGGCGGCGAGCGAGGACGCCGACGACCGGGAGAACGTGTCCCGCATCGGGCAGCTCGACCTGAACAGGCCTGCCCTGTAGGCAAGTTCGAGCGGGCGGGGCTCATGTCCCGCTGCGCAAAAATCTCATGCGTGGACCTGTGTCGCCCCCATACGATCCCCTCGCCGCCCGTACACCAGTGCGCATCCAGGCGCCGTGACACGGGCATCCAAACGGGAGGGATCACTTGACCATGTCCTTCGGCGCGCGCTCGCGTGCCGTCCTCGCCTCTGTCGGAACCATCGGCCTGGCGCTGGCCGCAGCCGTGTCGCCCGCCAGCGCGGCCGACGCGACCCCCGTCACACCGGCCCAGCTGTTCAACGGCTACCAGAGCTGCTCGACCGATTCGGACCGGCCCACCTACCTCTGGGCCGGCAACGGCCTCACCGTCGAGGGCATTCCGGAGACCACCGACACGACCAGCAACTCCCCGGTGACCGTGCAGTACCAGGTCTGGCCGGTCGCCGACCCGACGCACACCACGACGGTCTCCCGCCCCTACGCCCTCCCCGGATCCGAGGCCGCCGCCAACCTGCCCGCCGACGCGCTCCCCGACGGGCAGTCCTACGCGTGGCGGGCACAGACCGTGGCCGGGGGCGTGGCATCGGACTGGTCCGCTCCCTGTTACATCGCGATCGACAACACGCGTCCGGTGAGCACTCCCGGCATCACCTCGTCCAACTACCCTCAGGGCGCGCGGAGTCCAGGCGGAAGTCCGGTCGAGTTCACGCTGAACGCCAACGGCGACGAGGATGTCACCGGGTTCGAGTACTCCTGGCAGCAGGACCTCCCGATCGCCGGTTACGCGAACATCGGCGAGCACGGAGTCCCGCAGTTCGTCGACCCGTACGCCGACCCGAGATACTTCACCCGCGCCGACGCCCCGGGCGGCTCGGCCACGATCAGCCTGCTCCCGCCGAGCGGCTCCTCAGGTCCGATGACCCTGTGGGTGCGCGGCCTCGACCGGGCGTACAACGGATCGGCGATCACCGGCTACTCCTTCTTCCTCAACTCCACGGCGCCCACCGTCACTCCGGCCGTCGCGTCGCCCGCGTTCGACAGGCCGACCACCTTCACGTTCCAGCCCGACGCAGGCCTCCAGTCGACGAGTCCGGTCGTCAGCTACTCCGTGGAGTTCATCGGCGGGCAGGGCGCCGACAGGACCGTCGACGTCGCGGCGAGGCCGGACGGCACAGCGAGCACCGAGCTCACACTGGACGGCATCTACGGCGAGTCCCTCCGGGTGAGCAGCAGGAGCGCCAACGGCTGGGTCGGCGACGCCACTTTCTGGGGCATCACCTACGACACCACGCCCACCGTCGCCTCGGACGTCTACCCCGAGAACGCGTCCGGCGGCGGCGCCGGCGTCCCCGGCACCTTCACGCTCAGCCCGAAGGTGAAGGGCGTCGCGAGCTACACGTACTCCGTCAACGGGGACCCGGAGGTCACGGTCGCCGCGGGCGCGCACCACACCGCGAGCGTCGACTGGACCCCGGCCACGGCCGGTGACTACAACCTCACGGTCTACGCGACGACCCGCTCCGGCATCCAACTGGCGCCGTACTACTACTCCTTCACCGTGAGCTGAACCGCGTCACGGTCACACCCGATCCCCGGTGTGGTTTTTCGTTTCCTCCGGCGCATGATTCATTTCCGGCAGGGCACTCGGACGCCTGGAGGTCGATACATATGTTTCCCCTGATCCTTGTTCTTCTCCTGGCACTGCTGCTTTTCGGTGCGGGATTCGCCATCAAAATTCTTTGGTGGGTCGCAATCGTCGTTCTCGTCCTGTGGCTGCTGGGATTCGTCGCCCGCTCGACGGGTTCCGGCGGTACTCGAGGACGTTGGTACCGCTGGTAGGAGATAAATCACCGATCTCGAAATTCACCCACCATAAAGCGAGGTTTACATGGCGGACGACATGTGGGACTACCAGGCCGAGTCGGGCCACCAGACCGGTACGGATCTGACCGGATTCAAGGTCGAGGCGAGCGACGGCTCGATCGGCAAGGTGGACAAGCACTCCGAGGACGTCGGGGCCATGTACATCGTCGTCGACACCGGCGTGTGGATCTTCGGCAAGCACGTGCTGCTGCCCGTCGGGACGATCGCGTCCATCGACGTCGCGGGGCGGACGATCCACGTCGGCCGAACGAAGGAAGAGATCAAGAACTCCCCGGAGTTCGACAAGGACAAGCACCCCGGCGACGCCGGGTACCACGAGCAGGTCGGCGGCTACTACGGGCACCCCCGCGCCTGATCGGCATTCGCGGCTCGACAGGGTGGTGGGCACCGGCAGTTCCGCCGGTGCCCACCACCCTGTCGTGCTACCCCCGTAGACTGCCGGGGCGGTGACCGCCGTCCTCCTTGTCACCGCGCTCCGTGGACATGTCCTGGCCCGGCCCGACAAGGATCGAGGTGGCGGCGCGATGAGTACGGCCACCGACGGTGCACCGTTCGCGCATCCCGCGCTGTTCTACCGGGGTGAGGAGCAGTACACGGCCGGTACGGTGCCGTTCGTACGGGCGGGGCTGGCCGCCGGAGAGGCCGTCGCGGTCGCCGTTCCCGGCCCCCACCTCGAACTCATCAGGACCGGACTCGGATCGGGCGCCGACGGTGTTCGGTTCCTCGACATGACCGAGGTCGGGCGCAACCCGGGGCGGATCATCCCGGGAGTGCTGAGGGCCTTCGCCGACGCCCATGCCGACGGCGGCCGGGTGCGGATCATCGGCGAGCCGATCTGGCCCGGCCGCACGGCCCTCGAGTACCCGGCGTGCGTGCAGCACGAGGCGCTGATCAACTCCGCGTTCCGGGACCGTGAGGTGACGATCCTCTGTCCGTACGACGCGGACCGGCTGGAGCCCGACGTGCTCGCCGACGCCCGCGCCACACACCCGGTCGTCATCGACGAAGGCGCCCAACTGCCCAGCGCCGCCTACGATCCACAGCGCGCCATCGCCCGCTACAACGAGCCGCTCCCCCACCCACCGGGCGCCGCGTCCATCGTGTTCGAAGCGGGAGAGCTCCCCAAGTCCCGCTATTTCGCGGTACAGGAGGCCGAGCGGCTGGGCCTGGCCGGCGTACGGCTGCAGGATCTGACGCTGGCCGTCGCGGAGTTGACCACCAACAGCGTGCTGCACGGCGGCGGTTCGGGGACGCTGCGGATCTGGGCCGAGGACGAGCGGATCGTCTGCGAGGTGCACGACCACGGCCGGCTGACGGATCCGCTGGCCGGTCGGCGCCCGCCGTCACGTGACCAACCCGGCGGGCGGGGGCTGCTGTTGGTGCACTACGTCGCCGATCTCGTCCGCGTCCATACGGCGTCGGACGGCACAACCATCCGTTTCTACCTGGCCCGTTGACGCCTCAGCGGCGGTTCGCCGGAGGGGTCCAGGCCGCCTCGGCGTCCTGTGCGGTGGGGTGGGTCCGGAAGACCTGGTCGAGCCCGACCATGTGGAAGATCCGGCTGATGTGACCCGGGACCGCCGCCAGCGCGATGCCCGCCCGGGCGGCGAGGGCGTGGTTGCGGGCCGCGAGCAGGGCGGTGATGCCACTGGAGTCGCAGAAGGTGACGCCGGTCAGGTCGACGACGAGCTGCTGGCCGTCCTGGAGCGCCAACTCGGGCAGGAGTTCACGCACCTGGGTGTAGCTGTCGTAGTCGAGTTCTCCGGAGAGTTCGACGACGGGCCCTGCGGGTGTGGTCCGGGTGCGGATCGCTAGTTGGGTCACGGCTGCTCTTCGCTGGTGGGTCGGGGCACGTTGATGGCGAGGACGGCGGTGTCGTCGTCGACGCCGGTACCGAAGGTGTCGAGCAGGTCGCGGATCGCGGCGACGGCGCCGGACGCGGTGGTGGGCGCCAGGGCGCGGGCGAAGTCGAGGAGGGCCTCGTCCCCGTAGCGGTCGGCGTCCCTGGTGTGGGCCGGGCGTGCTTCGGTGAGCCCGTCCGTGTGGAGCAGCAGGGTGTCGCCGGCCGCCAGGCGGACGGTGGCGGTGGCGATATGGGCGTCGGGCAGCACGCCGATGAGCTGTCCGCCGGGGGTGTCCAGATGGTCGGCGCTGCCGTCCGCGCGCAGGAGCAGGGCGGGCGGGTGGCCGCCGCTGGCCAGGGTGATGCGGAAGCCGCCGTGGTCGCCCTCGGGGGTGAGCAGCCCGAACACGACGGTGCAGAAGCGCGGGTCGTGGCCGTTGTACTCGTGGTTGAGGACGGTGTTGAGGTTGCCCAGGACGGCGACCGGGTCGGGGTCGTAGACGGCGGCGGCGCGCAGTGTGTAGCGGGCCAGCGAGGTGACGGCCGCCGCCGCGGCGCCCTTGCCGCACACGTCCCCGAGGAACAGCCCCCAGGTCCCTGCGGAGAGGGGGAAGAGGTCGTAGAAGTCGCCGCCGACCATGTCGGTGGAGGCCACGTGGTAGTGCGCGGCCACGTCAAGTCCCGGCACGTTCACCAGAGTTGGGGGCAGCAAGGTCTGCTGGAGGGTGGCGTTGAGGCGCTTGAGTTCCTCGCGTTCGAGCTCTGCCTCCTTGCGGGCGCGCAGCAGTTCCGTCTCGTAGGCGCGGCGGTCGCGGGCGTCGAAGACGGTGGTCCGGATCAGCAGCGGCTGGCCGTCGCCACCGGTCTTGACGGTGGAGGTCACCAGCACGGGCAGCCGGCTGCCGTCGGTCGCCTTGAGTTCGAGGGCGATCCCGCTGACCTCGCCCTGCATGCGCAGCAGCGGGCCGAAGTGGGTCTCGTGGTAGAGCCGGCCGCCCACGGTCAACAGGTCGGAGAAGGTCCTGCGGCCCACCAGGTCGCCGTGGTCGTAGCCGAGCCAGTCGAGCAGCGTCGTGTTGATCTTCGCGATGGTGCCGTCCAGCAGCGTGGAGAGGTAGCCGCACGGCGCGTGTTCGTACAGGTCCTCGGCGCTGTCCTCCAGGAGCGCGGAAAACGCCGCGTGGTCGTCACCGGGCTGTTTGCCGGGAGACTGCTCGTGACATCTCTCGGACGGCCGGTGATCGCCGTTCTCGCCGTCGCCGCTCGCGCCCATCAGCGCAGGGCCTCGACGAAGTCGGTGATCGCGGCGGCCGTTTCCTCCGGGGCGGCGAGCTGCGGGCAGTGCCCGGTCGCGTCCAGGGTGACCAGCCGGCTGCCCGGGATCCGGTCCTGGACGAAGGCTCCGACCTCCAGGGGCGCGATCGCGTCGACGGAGCACTGCGCGACCAGCGTGGGCACGGTCACCTTGGCGAGGTCCTCGCGGTTGTCGGAGAGGAACGTGACGCGGGCGAAGACACGGGCGATGCCGGGATCGGCGCGGCAGAAGCTGTTGGTCAACTCCTCGCCCAGTTCCGGGCGTTCGGGATTGCCCATGATCACCGGCGCCATGGCGCCCGACCAGCCCAGGTAGTTCGCGTCCAGCGACTCCAGCAGCTCGTCGATGTCCTCGGCGCTGAACCCGCCGCGGTAGCCGGTGGCCGGGTCGTCGATGAAGCACGGCGAGGGAGCCAGGAGCACCAGTCCGGCGAACGCCTCCGGCTCGCGTGCCGCGGCCAGGACGCCCATCATCGCGCTCACCGAGTGCCCCACGAACGTCACGGGGCCCAGCGCCAACTCACGGCAGATGTCCAGCACGTCATCGGTGTAGCCGTCCAGAGTGGAGTAGCGCTCCGGGCTCCAGGCGGACAGGTCGGAGCGGCCGGCGCCCACGTGGTCGAAGAGCACCACGGTGAAGTCGCGCTCCAGGAGCGGTACCACCAGCCGCCACATGTGCTGGTCGCACCCGAAGCCGTGCGCCAGCATCACGACCGGCCCGCCGGGCCGACCCGACACCGTCACATGGTTCCTGCTCCGCATACCCATGCGGCACATCCTCACAGACCGCTTCCTTCTCCACCTGCCGTGCCCACCCCGTACCGGCGCCTCAGAGCTGCTTCGGCTTGCCCAGGGACCAGCCGGACACGTCCGTGAGCCGGCCGCGCCACAGGGGCATGACCGCGGTCCCGCCCCCGCCGGCGACACCGGTGGCGTCGCGCAGATGGATCCACTGCGGCAGCCGTTGCGGACCGGGTCCCTGCCTGTCCGCGACCACCTCGTCCACCTGCTGCGGGAACCGCTCCAGCAGCTGCGCGCCGGAGCCGTCCATGCCGTGCAGGCTGCGTGCCCAGTCGGTGGTCCAGGCCTCGTGGGAGATCAGGTCGCCGTAGAGGAAGGCGCCTCCGACGGTGAGCGTGATGGGCAGGGCGGCCTCGGCGTCCTGGCCGATCAGGCGTACCAGCAACTGGAGTTGGAGGTCGGGCACGGGCTCCGTCACGATCGGTGCGGCGGGCTGGTGCAGGGGATCGTGGTCCGTGCTCGTGGTGCTCATGCGGGGTGATCCTTTCGGTGCCGCGCGAGGGAACAACTGTCGGGCGGGCGGATCACGTGGGCAGGAGGCCGGTGCGCAGCTTGGCGAGGGTGCGGTTGAGCAGGCGGGAGATGTGCATCTGCGAGAGGTTCAGCTCGCGGCCGATCTCCGCCTGGGTCAGCTCCTGGCCGAAGCGCATCTCGATGATGACCCGCTCCCGCTCGTCGAGCTGTTGCAGCAGCGGGCCGAGCGTGTGGAGGTCCTCGAACAGCTCCAGCGCCGGGTCGGCGTCACCCATCGTGTCCGCGTACTTCGGCGCGCTGTCGGACTCGTCGTCACCGCTCGGGGTGTCGATGGACCCGGCGACATAGCCGTTCGCGGCGACCAGGCCCTCGATGATCTCGTCCTCGGACAGCTCCAGGTGCGCGGCGAGTTCCTTCACCGTGGGGGTGCGGCCCAGCTCGGTGCCGAGGGTCTCCTTGCTCTTCGCGAGGTCGACCCGGAGTTCCTGGAGTCGACGCGGGACGTGCACGGCCCAGGTGGTGTCACGGAAGAACCGCTTGATCTCACCGAGGATGTAGGGGATCGCGAAGGAGGTGAACTCGACCTCGCGGGTCAGGTCGAAGCGGTCGATGGCCTTGATCAGACCGATCGTGCCGACCTGGATGACGTCCTCCATGTCACCGCTGCCCCGGTTGCGGAACCGGCGTGCCGCGAAGGCCACCAGCGACAGGTTCATCTCGATCAGCGTGTTCCGCGCGTACTGGTACTCCTGGGTGCCCTCCTCCAGCTCCTGCAGCCGGTCGAGGAACATCCGGGACATCGCCCGCGCGTCCTTGGGAGCGACCTTGGCCCCGTCCTCGATCCACGGGAGGTCGTCCACGACATCCGGTGCTCCCGCGCGGACAGGAGCAGTTGCCTCGGGAGCCTTCACGGAGGAAGCCACGATGCCGCCTTAACTGGAGAACAGGACGAACGTCGCGTGCCCCCTTCCGGCACAACCATGTCTCCCGGGACCTCACAATTCCGCAGTCGGCCGAAAAGTCTGCCCCGCGAGGCTCCGCCGACACGGGGAACGCACCTGGTTTCACACCATTTCGCGGTTTCTTCACACCACTTCATGGGTTCTACGACGATGCCGTGCACCGGGTCGTGGTGCGGGGGTCCCGGGGTTCACAGCCGGCGCCAGCGTGCCGAGGCGAACGAGAAACCGCCGAACAGCACCAGTCCGACGGCGACGGCGACCAGCAGCCACGGCCCCGCCGGAGTGTGCGCGAAGGTGCGCAGGGTGGCGTCCATGCCCTTGGCCTGGTGCGGGTCGAAGCGGATGGCGGCCACCAGCACGAACACACCCACCCCGGCGAACACGGCACCGCGCGCGGCACCGCCGCCCACGCCCAGGCCGGTGACGACCTGCCGTACCCGGCGCCTCATCTTCCCGGTCTCCAGCCGCCGCAGGAAACGCCGCATCACCGCGCGCACCGCGAGGGTCACGCCGACGCCGATCAGGACGCAGCCGGCGAGACCCACCAGCACCTGGCCGCCCGGCAGTTTCAACGCCGAGGCGGTCCAGTCCTGCGACTTGGCGTCGCTGCCGGACGACCCGCCGGTCCCGGCGGCGAAGGACGCCGTACCCCAGCAGACGAAGCCGTAGAACACGGCCCGGCCGCCGTCCAGCAGGCGCGAACCGACCTTGTTCTTCGGCCCGTTCGCCAGCAGCGCCTGGGACGCCCGCCAGATCGCCATGCAGCCGAAGCCGACGACGAGCATCCACAGCATCCACTTCCCGAAGGGCTGCGCCGCGACCTGTTGCAACGCGCCCTGCCGGTCCGCCTCCCGGCCCCCGCCGCCGAACGCGATCTGCAGGGCGAGCGCGCCGACGAGGACGTACACGACACCGCGTGCGACGAATCCGGCGCGCCCGGTGACCGCGAGCGCCTGCTTGCCCTCGGCCTCTCCCGGTGCATGGCTCCGGGCGGTCGAACTCGCCCTCCGGAAGCCCCACTTGTGCGTCTGCGACGAGGTCATGATGCCTTTCCTGGAGACACTGGACGAGCCGAAACGCGGACGCACCGGACGCGTCCCGCACTGTCGCGTGCCCCCGGAGGGCGCTTCGATGTGCGACGCGGGGACGGCATCGGCCGATCACCCGGCGGCGGGCCACTCGGAGCTGTTAGTTTCCTTTGCGTGATCCACTGGATCCTGTCCCCCACTCACACACCCCGCGGCGAGGCCTTCATGCCCAACTCCCCCTCCGTAGACGGCATCAGCGGACGCCACCGCAGGAGCAGACACCTCAGTCCGGCACTCCGCCGCGCCGCCGTCATCACGGTGGCCGCTCCTGTCGCCGGCACGATCCTGTTCGGCGGCTCCGCCTTCGCCGCCGGGCAGACCGTCGGCAAGACCACCGCCGCGACGCTCGACCCGGCGGAGCAGAAGATCGCGGACAACCTCAACACCCGTGTCCAGGACACCCGGTTGGGCAGCACGTTCAGCGGTGTCGTCATCGACTCCACGTCCGACACCCCTATCTGGGGCCACGACGCGACGACGGCACTGATGCCCGCGTCCAACACCAAACTCGGCACGTCCACGGCCGCGTTGACGATCCTCGGCCCCGATCACCGCTTCACCACGAAGGTCGTCTACGACAAGGGCACCCTCACCCTGGTCGGAGGCGGGGACCGCACCCTGACCACCGCCGACCTGACCGCGATGGCCACAACTGCCGTGGCGGGCCTGAAGAACGCGGGCCTGACCACGGTGAAGGTGACGGTGGACGACAGCCTCTTCCCCGCGCCCACGCTCGCGACGGGCTGGAACGACGGGTACTACCCCGACTCCATAGCTCCCGTACGGGCGTTGGTGGTCGACGGCCGCCACGTCACGGACACGTCGCTGGACGCCGGCCAGATCTTCGCGAAGCTCCTCGCCCGGCAGGGCGTCACCGTCACCGGAAGTGTCACCCACGCCGCCGCCGGCTCCACAGCTGTCCCGGTGGCCCAGCACGAGTCCGGCACACTGTCGTCCATCGTGGAGCACATGCTCAAGGTGAGTGACAACGATATCGCCGAGACCCTGCTCCGGATGACCGCGCTGGCCGCCGGCCGCCCGGCCACCTTCGAGGACGGCACGGCCGTCGTACGCCAAGTCCTCACCCAGTACGGCATATCGCTGGCCAACTTCGAGATCCACGACGGCAGCGGCCTCTCCCGCTCCAACCGCATTCCGGCCCAGACGATCGCCGACATCCTCGACCTGGCCGACGACCCCGCCAACGCCCCGACCCTGAAGTACATCGTGGACGGCCTCCCCGTCGCGGGCGAGGCGGGCTCGACCCTGGGCCCCGAGTGGGGCCGCTTCGACACGGCGGACTCCCAGTGCGCGGTCGGCAAGGTCAGCGCCAAGACGGGCACGCTCACGGGCGCGATCGCCCTGAGCGGCCTCACGAAGGCCGATGACGGCCGCTGGAAGGTCTTCTCCTTCATCGAGAACAACTCCACGGCCGCACCGGACGCCACGAAGGACGCCCTCGACGGGCTCGCGGCCACGGTCAACGGCTGCTGGGCGTAACCGCCAGGCACAGCCCACGCTCGGTTCCGGTCATCGGCGGCCCATGCGCTCCCGGTGCCGGAACCATCCGATCGACGGAGCGACAAATCGATTCGCCGGGTGAACGCGGCGGCATACGACCGGCCGCGCAGGTCAGTGCGGCAATCCTGGAACGGCTGTCGGCCCGCTCGACAGCGACAGCCCTTCCAGGACTGCCCCTTCGCTGACCAAGGAGTTCCTTTGCGTTTTCGTCGTACGGTGCTCAGCGCCCTCGGTTCCGCCGCCCTCGTGCTGAGCTCGCTCGGTGCGGTGGCCGCCGCGAGTCCCGCGGCGGCCACCCCTTGCGGTTTCTACGAGACCGGGTCCGACGCCTTCTACCGCCACTGCACGACCGACGGTTCGCGGGTCGTCATCAAGGTCGAGGTCGCCCGGGCGCGCGACTACGAGCGGTGCGTCGCGCGCGGTACGACCTGGCTGGGCTCCGCCCGCAAGATCCAGGGCGCCCACTACGCCGGGCGCACCTGCTGACACCGGCCGTCGTACTGCCCGGCGGTGTCACCGCGGCGCGTCACAGCGCCGCGGTCGTCCCCTCGCCGGAGCCGCTGCCCGCGAGCCACTGGTCCCAGCCGAGGTTGAAGTCGGCGTAGCCGTTGTCGGCCGGGGCCTTCCCGCGGGGCGATCCGGTGATGGTGATGGGGTCGCCCTGCTTGACCTGACCGTAGAACCACTTGGCGTCCGACAGGGACAGGTGGACGCAGCCGTGCGAGCCGCGGGCGCTGCCGCTGCCCGGGTTCGGGTCGCCGGTCGAGTAGTGCACGTAGGTGCCGGACTGGGTGAGGTGGATGTCCCAGGGCAGGGTCAGGTCGTAGTAGTTGGGGCTGCCCTTGTCGCAGCTGATGCCGACGCTGCAGGAGGTCATGTGGACCTTCTCCTGCTTGTCGATGACGGCCATCGTGCCGTCCCAGGTCGGGTACTCGGCGCTGCCCGCGTTGATCGACAGAGTGCGCACCGTCGAGCCGTTCTTGGTCACCTTCATGGTGTGGTTGGTGACGGAGACGTCCGCGCGGACGTCGTCGCCGACCTTGAAGGTGTGCGTGTAACTGTGCACGCCGTAGCGGCCGTTGCCGTTGCTGACGCCCTTCATGTCGGCGTCGATCTTCACCGTCGTGCCGGAGGGCCAGTACGTCTTCGGGCGCCAGTCGACGCGCTTGTCGCCCATCCAGTGCCAGGCACCGACGACCGACTGCGAAGCGCTGACCTTCATGTGCTTCTCGACCGTGGCCCGCGCCTTGGACGCCACCGGGTTCGTGAAGATCACCGAGATCGGCATGGCCACGCCGACCGTGGTTCCCGTCTGCGGGGTGATCGTGTCCAGCAGCATCGGCGGGCCCAGAGGCTTCGTCGGCGACGGAGAGGCGCTCGTGCTCGCCTTGCCCGACGCCTTCGCGTCGTCGCCGCTCGCCTTGTCGCTGCCACCCCCGCCACAGGCACTCGCGCCCACCAGCACCGCACCCGTGACGAGTGCGATCCCTATGCTGCCCTTGCGCCGTCCCACGACTTGCCCCACTCTCTAGCTCCTCGACCTCGGCCCCGACGGGCCCGACTCATTGTCAGACAGCGACAGAGGGGGCCTCAGTTGCGTGCGTCGTGCAAAGCGTGTCTCAAGATTCGGTACGCACCGAGTGATCGATGACGACGAGTGCCCGGAGTCCCCGGCTGCCGCACCCCGCCCTGGCGCCTACCACGAAAAGGCCGAGGTATGCCGAACCCGAGCACCGGTTCGAGTTCGGCGGAGCCGCTACGGTGACAGAGGGGATGAAACCGGGGGCATGCAGGACTTCGACGAACCGTTCGACAACACCACGGTGTTCCACCTGCCGGGCTGAACGGTCGGGAGCGCGGTGTTCCCCTTCTGGCCCGGAAGACCGAGCAGGGTACGGGCCGACGCGACGAGCGCACGACCACTGGCGCCCGGGACGGTACTGCCCGCCGCGAGCGCGTCCTCGGCGCGCGGCACGGAGTGGGGCTTCTTGACAGACCCGACGGTCTCCTCCCTGTTGTTCGGCTTCATCGCCGGCGTGTGGTGGACCCTCTGGCTCGCCCGCGCGATGGCCCCCGAATCGCTCGTCACCGCCCTGTACTTGATCGTCCGTGAGCGCCGAGCGGCCAAGGTGTTCTGGTACGACGCCCCGACGCCCGAGAGAGAGCCCGCAGGCGACGATCGCCGCGACGCGTCACGTCGACACCGGGTGCACACGGGCTCTCACCGAGGGAACCGCTCCGGCCGGAAGTCCGCGAGCAACTCCTCCCTCTCCCCGTCGAGGATCTCGGCAGCGAGCAGGCGGCCGATCACCGGCCCGAGCGTGATGCCGCTGTGGGAGACGGCCTCGTAGTAGCCCGGCACGGAGGGCACCGCTCCCACCGAGGGGAAACCGTCGGCCGGGATCGGCCGGTGCGCCACCTGTCCTTGGGCGATGCGGGAGTCGGCGAGGTCGGGAACGACACTGCGCGCCAACTCGTGGAGCAGCCGAGCGAGTTCCGCCGGTTCTTCACCCGTGTCGATGAGCGCGTCGGTCTCACGGCTGTGGAGGACCATCGACGCGTCTCCGTCCGGACGCATCTCGATGTGCGGCGCGTGCATGGCCCGGTGGATCGGGACCCGCGCACAGTCGATCCGGGTGACGACGCCGGGTTCCCTGCGCATGGGCAGCTGCCGTGCGACGAGCCCGGCGACATGGGAGGCGCCCGGGCCCGCCGCGTTCACGACGATGTCCACGTCGAGACGGCTGCCGTCGGAGAGCGCGACGGTCCGGACGCTCCCGTCGGGACCGGTCCCGATGTCACGGACCGTGGTGCCGGACCGTAACTCACCGCCCCCTGCGACGACTTGGCCGACCAGGCGGTCGACGAGGTGACGTCCGTGCACCCAGGCCTCGCCGGGGTAGAGCACCACGGGAACCTCGTCGGGCAGCGCGAGAGCTGGTTCGAGGCGGCGGCGCACCTCGGCCCCCGTGGACACCTCGACCCGGTAGCCCCAACTCCCCAGCAGCTCAGCGGTTTTCAGAAACTGCGCCTCCGCCGCGGGATCGTCCGCCCAGCGCAGATGCCCGCTGGGATACCACCAGGTGTCCGCCCCGATCGTCCGCGCGAGCTCACGGTGCGCCGCCATGCCCGCGACGTTCAGGTCGAAGTAGGACCTGGTCACTGTCTTGTTGCTGGCGTTGACCCACGAGAAGGACCAGTTGGTGACGCCTTCGCCCGGCCGGCCCGCGTCGATGAGGACCACCTCGGCGCCGCGCCGGGCCAGGTTCCAGCCCACGCAGGCTCCGAGGACGCCCGTGCCGACGACGGCGACGCGTCGAGACCGCTTCCCGGACTCGCTCCTCACGAGCGCCCCCTTTTCGGATCACGATCGAACTCAACTCCCTTTCCCAGCATGCAAGACGGGGAACGGTGAGCACTATGAGCGGGCCCGGAAAAGGCTCCGGAATCGACGGCCGAAGTGGTAGATACGGCGGAAGCGGCAGCAGCGGTGCCGCGTACGTGCCGGTATCGATACCTTCCGTACCTACTGGCGATCACCCGGGCCCGGCACAATCCCCCGTGTGACGATCACCCAGGGCGCACCGCCGCCCACGCGCAACACTCCCGTCGCTCTCGCCCGAGGGATTCTGACGGGCGGTGTGATCGGCGCGTCGTTGGCCGCCTTCGTCGTCGGCTGTGTCATCGAGAGCGTGCCGCTGTGCGTGACGGGCGTGGTCCTGCCCGCGGTCTACGGTCTGCTCTTCTTCATCGCCGGTGTGCCGAGGCGCGCCCGGGAGGCGGCGATCCCGCCCCGCACCGCTCTCGCGCGGATCGAGACCCTGAAGGCCGTCGGGGGCGAGGCGACGAGCGACGTGGCGGTCCGCTTCGACGTCACGGTCGCCCCGGACGACGACATACCGGCGTACCGCGTCGAGTTCACGCAGCACATCAACCTCGCGGACCTGCCCGACTACCGCCCGGGCGGCGTCGTGGTGGTCCAGTATCCGCCGGACCGGCTGTGGAAGGTCCGGATCGTGAAACGGCCGACACCGGAGTGGGAGAAGCGGGCGGCCGGCGCCCGCCTCGATTCAGCACCTGGTCCGGCCGTGGTGAAAGAGCCCTCCGAAGGGTGTGCCGCCGGTTTCGTCACGTTGCTCGCGCTGCTGCTCGCCGCGGCCGGTGTGATCCTGCTGTTCCGCGCCGACCTGTTCGACAAGGACACCTCCGCGCAGCCGCACTCCTCCGCCGAGCCCTCCGTCTCCTCCACGTCGTCGACCACGGTCGTGTCGTCGGCGTCCGGCACGGTCACCCTCGGCCCCGGCCAGTCGTTCCTCGACAAGGGCGAACTGCCCCGGGCCGTCGGCTCGTTGACCAAGGGCAAGAACACCGGCCAGGCGCTCACCGTCGTCGTACAAGAACGCCTGCTGTCGGTCGTGTTCGCCCCCTCCGGCTCGCAGGCCCCGCACTTCGACCCGGGTTCCGTCCCCTACGAACGCTTCCCCGCCCTGGTCGAGGAGGCCAGGTCCACCCTCGGCATCCGTTCCCCGCAGACCTGGCGGATCACCTCCGACCGCCTCACCGGTTCCCTCACCGTCCGAGTCGGCGTGACCGGCTCCGACGGCACGGCCTCACTGGAGGCGAACGGCAAGGGCGAGGTCGTAAGGCGTACTCCGGCCCGCTGACAGCGCGGCGGAGTACGCGGCAGGGGCCCCTCCCGACCGCCGCCCGCTATACAGCTCTCCGGCCGCCGCCGAACCGCAGCAGCGAACGCCCCAGGTCCTGCTTCCGTCGCGTGACCGCCGCCGACCGCAGACCATCGCCGTCCTCACTCAACTCCCGTTCCAGGGAACGTGTTTCGTCCACACGCCCCAGCCGCAGGAGTACGTCCGCCAGGCGCAGCCGGGTCAGTGCGGTGCCCCGGCGATCAGCCAAGGCGCGGGCTGCCAGCGCGTGTTCGAAGGCGGGCAGCGCCTCCGCGGGCTCGCACAACGCCAACAGGGCCTCGCCGCGCTGGAATTCGAAGTCGGCGCGCGCGTAGGTCTCGAACGGGTGCCGCCCGGCCTCGTCCAGGCCCACGCCAGCCTCGGCCTCGGAGAGTGCGCGCAACGCGTCCCCGCGCTCGCCGCGGCTCGCGGCTGTCACCGCCAACTGGGCCTGGGCGAAGGCCCGTACGGCGCGAGGGGTGTCGTGCGCGATCCGGACGGCGGCGCGGGCGACCTCGTCGGCGATCCGCAGCTGGCCCAGGCCGTACGCCTGCACGCTCAGGGTCCGCAGGGCGATCACGGTCAACTCCCGGTTCCCGGCCGTGAGCGCCAGTTCCCGTGCCGCCAGGTAGCAGTGCTGGGCCTCACCGTTGCGCAGGTCGTCCGCGTACATACGGCCCAGGACGAGGGCGAGCTGTGACGCCTCGGCGTACCGCTCCCGCCGTAACTCGCCCCGCACTCCGCGCAGTTGACCGGCCACCGCCTCGGTCAAGTACGTACGCAGGGTGCCGCGCGCGAATCCGCCGCCCCGCGCCTGAAGGGTCTGGGTAAAGAACAAGGATGCCGGGCTCCTCATGTACGGCGTCCGCACCATCCTGGCCACCGTGCCCGTGCCCGGGGCCCGGCTCACCGGACGGGTCCGTGCGGGACGGTAGGGAACCCGGCCGGACAACTCGTGGAGCAGACCGACGAGGTCGTTGGCGTCCGCGGGTGCCAACTGCGGGAAGATGACCGGGTCTTGGTCGGCGAAGCCCGCCTCCTCGGCCGTGACGACTCGGCCGCAGCGCCGGCCGAGTGCCTCGCAGGCGAACGGCTGCACGCGTGGCATCGGATGACTTCCCGTCAGCCAGTGGGCCACCGTGGTCCGGTCGTACCGCAGGACCAGCCCCGACTCGGCCGCCACCGCGTTCACCGCCCGCGCCAGGCCGCCCTGGGTCCAGTCCGTCTCCTCTATCAGCGCGCGCAGCCGGGTATTGGGAATGCGCGTTCGCGCCATCCGCGTCTCCTGTCGCGAGCCGGGTCGTACGGACGTATCGGCCGGAGAACGGGATAGCCCGTTCGGCGGCTCCACGTCGCGCCTCGACCCAGCCGAAAGATATTGATCATTACCCTTCGCTCAATTCCCGACCCACCGTTTCCAGATCATCGACCAGCTCATTGAGGGGCGCGATCACTGTGATTGATCCGTTCGACATGCACTACGCCGAACCCGCCCACCACTCAGGCCGGCCGGAGGGCCAGCACCGCGTTCTGCCCGCCGAAGCCGAACGAGTTGCTGAGCGCCAGGGAGACCTTGCCGGTTCTGGCCGTGCCGCTCACCAGGTCCAACTCGGCTTCGTCGAGCGGGTGGTGGAGGTTGGCCGTGGGCGGGGTGGTCGCGTGGAAGACCGTCAGGGCGGCGAGCGCGGCCTCGATCGCCCCGGCGGCGCCCATGGTGTGGCCGGTGACGCCCTTCGTCGCGGTCACGGACGGGCAGCCGCTCAACAGCCGTTCGATCAGCGCTCCTTCGGCCCGGTCGTTCAACTGGGTGCTGGTTCCATGGGCGTTGACATGGTCGACGTCCGCGGGTGAGGCGTTGGCGTCCAACAGCGCGCGGTGCAGGGCGAGTTCGGCGCCCGCTCCCCGCGGGTGGGGCGCCGTCTGGTGGTGGGCGTCGGCGGACGCGCCGTGACCCGCGAGTGTGGCGTAGCGCCGGACGCGGCGGGCGGTGGCGTCGGGGGCGCGTTCGAGGACGAGGACGCCCGCGCCCTCGGCCAGGACGAATCCGTCGCGGTCCGTGTCGAAGGGGCGGGAGGCCGTCGCCGGGTCCTCGGCGCGTCGGGAGAGGGCTCCCATCCGGGCGAAGGCCGCCGAACAGAGCCGGGTCACCATGGCGTCGGCGCCGCCCGCCAGCGCGATGTCGCAGGCGTCCGAGCGGAGCAGGTCCACGGCGGTGCCGATCGCCGTGGCACCCGAGGCGCAGGCCGTGCTGGTGTGCATGTTCGGCCCGCGGGTGCGCAGGTCGACGGCTATGTGGCCGGCCGCCATGTTGGGCAGGAACATGGGCAGCGTGAGCGGGGAGACCAGGCCCGGCCCCCGTTCTCGCAACCGGTCCTGCTGGGCTTCGAGGGTGGCGATACCGCCGGCGGCCGAGCCCATGACCACGGCGACCCGGTCGCCGTCCCAGGTCTCCGGCGCCAGCCCGGCGTCGACGACCGCCTCCCGGGCCGCCGCGAGGGCGAGGAGCGTGTAGCGGTCGACGCGCCAGTGCGGCACTCCCGGCACCAGGGCGGCCGGGTCGAAGGCGGGAACCCGGCAGGAGAAGCCAACTGGCAGCCCTTCGAGTTCCGGGTCGTCCGTGGCCGTGGGGCGGCCCGAGCAGACGCGTTCCCAGGTCCGCTCGCGCCCGATGCCCGCCGGGGTGACCAGACCGATCCCGGTCACCACAACTTCCGGCCGGCCGCCGGAAGTTGTCACGACTCCGCCTTGAGCTTCTCGACCAGGTCGACGGTCTCCTGCACGGTGAGGGTGCCCACCGCCTCGGAGTCCTCCAGCGGTATCGCCCACTCCTCCTGGAGGGTCAGGAACAGTTCCATCACGGCGAGGGAGTCGAGGCCGAGTTCGTCGTAGGAGATGTCAGGTCGGACGATGCCGGCGGGTACCTCGAACTTGCCGCTCAGGGTGGTCACGAGGTGGTCGTAGACGGCAGACATGAGTCGAACTCCTTGTGGGTGGGGCGGGATTGGGGTGTGTGCCGTACGGGTTTCGCCTCGGGCCACGTCATGGCGACGGAGCCCCAGGTAAGGCCGCCGCCGAAGGCGGTGAGCAGGGTGCGGGCGCCTGGCCGTACGGCGCCGCGGGCGGCGGTGTCGGCGAGGGCGAGGGGAAGCGAGGCCGCCGCGGTGTTGCCGACCTCGCGGAGGTTTCCGTGACAGCGGTCCGGCGGGATGCCCAGCCGGTCGGCCACGGAGTCGAGGATGCGCTGGTTGGCCTGGTGCGCGACGAAGGCGGCGACGGAGTCGGCGGTCCAGCCGGCCCGGTCGAGGACCGTGCGCGAGGAGGCCGCCATCTGTCGTACGGCCCGGGCGTACACTTCCCGGCCGCGCATACGGAAGTAGCGTTCCTCGCGCGGCAGTTGGTCGGTGTACGGCAAACGGGAGCCGCCCGCGGGGATCGTGATGAGGTCGCTGCCCGTGCCGTCGCTGCCGAGGTCGAAGTGGACCAGGGCTCCGGGGTCACGTCGTTGTCCTCGCGTCAGGTACGCGGCGCCCGCGCCGTCGCCGAAGATGACGGCGGTCTCGCGGTCGCGCGGGTCCACGATCGTCGAGTACGTCTCGGCCGCGACGAGCAGCACGCTGTCGTACGCGCCCGCCATGAGCAGCGCCGAGGCGACTGCGGCCGCGTAGACGAAGCCCGAGCAGACGGCCGCGAGGTCGAACGCCGGTGTGCCGGTCATGCCGAGCCGGGCGGCCAACTCCGGTGCGGTGGCCGGGCATCGGCGGTCGGGGGTGGTGGTCGCCAGGATCAGCAGACCGGCGTCGTGCGCGCCGGCCGACTCCAGTGCGCCACGGGCGGCGGCCACCGCCAGATCCCCGGTCGAGGTGCCCGGGCGGACGCGATGGCGGCTCTCGATTCCGGTACGGCCGCGGATCCACGCGTCCGATGTGTCCAGGCCTTCGCGCACCAGTTGTTCGTTGGTGATCCGGTCGGGTGGCAGGGCCGCCCCCAGCCCGGTGATCACCGCGGCCATGACGCTCATGTCGTCGGCCCGCCGCTCGCGAACAGGGCCGCCACGACGTCCTGTTCGGCCATCGGAGCCCTCAACCGCGCATCCGGCGGCGCGCATCCGTCCAGGAGAACGGCGAGATGAGGATGTACGGCGTCCAGGGCACGGTCGCGGGCCCGGTGCACGCGGAGGGCGTCCGAGGAGGTGAGC
Source organism: Streptomyces sp. NBC_00986 (assembly GCF_045162565.1). NCBI lineage: Bacteria > Bacillati > Actinomycetota > Actinomycetes > Kitasatosporales > Streptomycetaceae > Streptomyces > Streptomyces sp. NBC_00986. The sequence goes on along the minus strand of NZ_CP108733.1, from coordinate 10,513,175 downwards.
GATCCGCTCTCCAGGTGCCAACTCAGGGTCTGTTCCAGCGACTTCATGGCGTACAGGGCGTGGAGGGCGTGCAGCGCCGGGAGGTGGGGTGCCTGATCGGTGTCGGTGGGGGTGGACTCGGCCTCGATGACCGCCGCCGCGAACGCCTCCAGCAGCAGGCGCTGTTGGTGTGCGTCGGCGAGCGTGACGAGGTCGGGGAGCAGGGGGTTCCAGGTCTCGAAGGCGGTCTTCTCCTCCACGGGGACGCCTTCGACACGGCCGCGCAGTTCGGTGAGGAGGCCGCGCTCACGGAGGAGTGCCAACGCCAACACCCCACCAGGGGAGATCAGTTCACCCACCTCTGCCGGAGCCGGGACGGTGTGTGTGAGGTCCTCCACGAGCTGCTTCCCCGCGTCCAGCCGGATGAGGAGGTTGTCGCCTGCGGCGGCCTGGTACACCTGCGCCAGGCCCTCGTACCCAAGGAGCCGGTTGACGGTCAACAGGCCCTGGGCGCCCGCCCGTTCGCGGCAGACTCCGGCCGCGTTCTGCAGGATGCGGGTCGCTGCCACCTTGGTCAGGGCCTGTTCGCGGCTGACCGAGGCCCAGGGTGCCCATACCGGGCGATGCGCCGCGGAGAGGTCCGTGGGCGCGCTGCGCTGTCGTACGTACTGTGCCTTGATCCGTGCGACGAGGAAGCTGCACGCGTACACCTCGGCGAGGACGGTGTAGAGGGCGTCCTGCTGGGTGCGGTAGTCCAGGACGGGGAGGTCGGTGCGCAACCGGCCCATGGTCAGGCGGTGTTGGCTGTGGCGGATGCCGATGGTGACGGCTGCGCGGGCGGCCGCGGTGAGGGCGGCCGCGGCGCCGGTTGAGGCGTTGGAGGAGACCGAGAGGGAGCGCACCAGGCGTCGGTCCGGGTCGCCGAGGGGGTCGGAGAACTCGCCGTCGGGCGCGATGGAGGCGTCGTCGCGGAGCCAACCGTCGTAGGGGACACGGGTGTTGTCGAAGGTGACGAGGGCGTAGTTCAGCGGGACCGAGGTGGTCTCGGGGAGTTCGGTGATGTGGATGCCGTCCGTGATGCGGTCGGCGTCGCGGACGCGGACCGCGAAGGGGAACACCCCGCGCTCCTGGCCGGCGAGGAGAAGGCGGGCGTAGACGATGGCCATGTGGGCACGGCCCATGCCGGCGACGTGGGACATGAACTTGGCCGCGGTGGGGTCGGGGGTCCGTAGGGTGAACTCCCTTGTGGCGGGGTCGAATCGGGCCTCGGTGCGGGTGGCGAGGTGACTGTTGCCGCGGCCGACCTCGGTGATCATGATGGAGCCGAAGGTCTCGTGCCGGTCGACCTCATCTATCAGCGGGTCCAAGTAGGGTCCTGGCCTGCCGAGTTCGGTCATGGCCGCGACGCACACCGCGTACTGCACGGTGCCCGCGAGGAAGAGGGGCGGGTCGACGGTGGCAGACCATTCCAGTACGGCGAGGAGTCGGGCCGGGTCGTGCTGCAGCGCGTTCGCTCCGCCCACCCACTCCCCCAGGGCGCGCAGCCGGTCGTAGGTCCGGCTGTGGCGTTCGGGGCCGCAGGGTGGTGCGGACCGTTTGAACGGCGGGGTGTCGAGCAGGCCGTCCAGGGCGTCGGCGTCCGGCCGGGTGTCGCCGTGGAGGAGTCGCCGGAGCGGGTGGGCGGTGGCGGTGGCCGCCTGGTCGGTGGTCATGCGGCGGGGGCGGCGCGCAGCAGGGTGCGCCGGGCCTGGCCGTCCTCGATGGCGAAGACGAGGGCGGGGCGGAAGGCGTGCAGGTCGATGCGGACCCGGCTGCAGTCCTGGCCGGCCTGTCGGACCCGTACCTCGGCGCTGAGGGGGATCTTGTCGTCCTCGGCCGGGCCGGTGCGGGTGAACGTGCCGGTGAGGAGGGTGGGCAACGGGAACACGAACCGGCTGAACTCGAAGGCGCTGGCGTGCATCACGGCGTAGTAGGGGGGATGCCCGGCGGGTGGGAGCCAGATCTCCGACACCGCCCAGGTGACGAGTTGGATCGACGCCTCGATGAGGAGCATGCCGGGTACGTGCTGCTGGTCGGCGGTGTGGTCCCTGAGCATCTCGGTGTCGTTGACGACGGCCAACTGCGCCTGGAACGCGTCGCCTTCGACGTGTGCGTCGCCGATGAGGACGTTGTCGCGGCTGTGCTTGAGGACGCTGTGCCGGGGCACGGCGGCCGGCGGCCGGCCCTCGGGGAGTACGGCCGCGCCGTAGGCCTTGAGGAGTTCGGAGGTGAGGTCGCTCCACTCGGTGTCGTCGACCCCGAGTCCGGGGCGGATGCGCAACGGACTGTCCTGATCCGGGGGTTGATGGCGCAGTCGGTCGCGGAGTTGGGCCGCCGTGGTGAAGTCCGGCTGGACACTGGCGTGTTGGAAGGACTCCCCCACCACCCACTGGTGAAGGGACTCGTCGTCGTTCATCTCTGACGTGGGCGTCTGATCGTCCGTCATCTGTCGCTCCTGCTCTTGCAGTTGGGGTCCCGGACGGGGCGCGTAGGGGGTCAGGCGGCGAAGGGCGAGGCGGGCTTGGGGATGCCGGCGAGGCCGCCGTCGGGGACCGACACCCCGCCGTCGCAGACCAGGGCGTGTCCGGTGACGGACGAGGCGGCGGGCGCGGCCAGGAAGAGCGCGGCGGCGGCGACCTCCGTGGGAGTGAGCCAACGGCCTTGCGGCACATGGCTCATGAGCCAGTCCGAGAGTGGCGCGTGCTGCTGCATCGGCTCGGTCATGTCGGTGCGCACCCAGCCGGGGCACAACGCGTTGACCCGGATGCCCTGCCGGGCCCAGCCGACGGACAGCGAGCGCATCAGGGAGAGTTGGGCGGCCTTGGTGACGGCGTACGCCTCCATCGCGGGCGTGGCGATGAGCCCGGCCACGGACGACACCAGGACGACGGCCGCGTTCGGGGAGGCGGCGAGATGGGGGTGGGCGGCACGGCACAGGTCGACGGTCGCCCCGATGTTGACGGCGAGCAGGGGGTCCCACTCGGCGGAGCTGCTCTCCGCGAAGGGCACCAGGTACGAGGTGCCGGTGTCGTCGGCCGGGAACGCGCTCGCGTTGTGGATGAGGATGTCGAGTCCGCCCAGCCCCGCGACCGCCTCGTCGACGAGACGTGCGGCCGTCCCGGAGTCGGCGAGGTCACCGCACGTGAGCACGGCCTGCCGCCCGAGCTTGCGCACCTCCTGCTCGGCGTCGTGCAGCGCGTCGTCGCTACGGGCCGCGAGCGCGACATCCGCCCCGGCCTCCGCACAGGCGACCGCGACGGCACGGCCGATACCCCGGGACGCGCCCGTCACCAGGACGCGGGCGCCGTCGAGACGGAAGAGGGAGGCGAGGGGGCCGAGGGCGGCGGGGTCGACTGAGTTGGCGGACTCGACGTCGGCGGAGTCGGCGACGGTGGACGAGAAGGTCTCGGTCACAACTGGGCTCCTTCGGTGCGGGGGATCGCGGTGCGAGGGGCTTGGGCACGGGGGAGTTCCGTGCCAGGGACTTCGGTACGAGGCGCTTCGGCGCGGGGTACTTCGGCGCGGGGCAATTCCGCCCAGGGCGCTTCCGTGCGAGGCGCTTCGGCACTGGGCACTTCGGTGCGAGGCGCTTCCCTGCGTGGCACTTCAACGCCGGGCGCTTCCGTGCGAGGCACTTCAACGCCGGGGACCCCAACTCCAGGCAGTTCCGCGCGAGGCACTTCGCCTCTCGGCGCTTCCGCGCGAAGCGCTTCGGTTCGGGGTGCGGGGACGGTGCCGAGCTGCTGGGCCCTGGTCCAGGTGAGGACCGTGCTCCCCCAGGTCAGGCCCGCGCCGAAGGCGGTGACGAGCACCCGGCTGCCGGTCCGCAGCCGTCCGTCGTGGTCGGCGGTGGCCAGGGCGTACGGGATGGAGGCCGCGCCGATGTTGCCGACCTCGTGCCCGACGATCACCACCCGGTCCTCGGGCACGCCGGCGTCGACCGCGGCACGCCGTAGGAGAAGGGGGTTGGGCTGGTGGGAGATCAGCAGGTCGACGTCCGTCAGGCGCAGGCCGTTGCGGTGCAGGGCGTCGCCGAGGATCTCCGGGAAGATCCGCAGAATGAAGTCCCGTACGGCCTTGCCGTCCATGTGGACCTTGTGGCGTCGGTCGGCGAGGGTCTGCGGGGAGGCGGGCAGCCGGCTGCCTCCAGCCGGGATGAGGACGTCGCCCGCCGCGGTACCGTCCGACCCCAGCCGGATCGAGGCGAACCCCTTGCCGCCCTGGACGGGCCCGAGGATCGTCGCCGCCGCTCCGTCGGCGAACAGCACCGCCGTGGCCCGGTCGGCCGGGTCGACGAAACGGGAGTAGACCTCGACGCCGACCACGGCGGCATACCGTTCGCCGGTGCCGGAACGGAGCCAGTCGTGGGCGACCCGGGCGGCGAACAGCCAGCCGGAACAGGCCGCCGCCACATCGAAGGCGACGGCCCGGTCCGCGCCCACCAGTGCCTGGACCCGGCACGCTGTCGACGGCCCCAACTCGTCGGGGGTGGAGGTGGCGAGGACGAGCAGACCGAGCGCGGAGGCCGGGAGACCGGCCGCGGTGAGGGCCTTCCGCACGGCTTCGGCGGCGAGATCGGAGGCGGCCTGAGCGGGCTCCGCGATGTGCCTACGCAGTACGCCGGTCCGCTGGACGATCCAGTCGGGGTCGACGCCGGCCGCCTCGGCGACCTCGTCGTTGGTCAGGACACGCTCCGGTAAGCACGTGCCGGTGGCGAGGACGCCGATGCTCGGCGCTGGGGACACCGTGTACCTCCACATGGCGGGCGGTGATGGCGAGTTGGCCGGTTTCCGTACGAACGGTCGGCTTCCGCCAGATTGCCCGCCGGGCACGTTGTCCATCAGGGCGCGAAGGAAGGCGTCGAAGCACTCGCGGAATTCGGTTTACACCCCCCGCGATTCCGAACACCCCAATTCACTCTGATCCACGCCGATTCACCACGGGATACCGGCCAACACCCAGGAATGTTGAGCGTGTTGAATCCTGCTTGCGCTGACTCCGGAAACCTCCAGCGTCAATTTCGGTGCCGAACTCGCATCCAGGTGTGGGCTGTTGGCCATCAGTGAGCGCCCGTCACTGAAGTTGCCAGGGTGATGTGCGCCGACTCTCCGCCTACGGACACGGCATTCAGCGAATTTCTTCTCGGGTCCCGGAATGCAGAAATTCCTGGGACACCCAGCCCATACGACGACAGCTCGACCACGCCCAACAGTTCATGCCCGGAGACGCACCACCCCCATGGGCCGCTCCGCCAGGGCTACGATCACCCGTGCGGGTCCGGCCGGTGTTCCGCACCGCCGCCGACCAGCACGCTGTACGGCAGGATCGTCACCACGACGGACGGCAGTTCCTCCAGGGCGCGGGCGATCCGTTCGGCGGTGCCGCCGTGCAGGAGGCGGCCGAGCACGGTGGTGTACGTGCGGCGGGCGATGAGCAGGGTCAGGGCGGTGCGGCCGTCGGCGGTCTCGCGGGCGGCGAGTTCGGCCAGGGCCCGTTCGAGCCGGCGGTCGGGGCAGTCGACGAGTTCCAGTGGGACATCGGTGGTGCCTACGGCCTCCCAGCGCGCCACCAGATGCCGGGCGCGGACCGCGTCGACCGCGATGTGGACGGCCCGCACCTCATCGGGCCTCAACTCGTGGGCGTAGCGCAGCGCGTGGAAGACGGCCGGGTCCACGGCGTCGACGAGGACGCACACGACATGGCGCCGACTACGTGGCCGGTCGCTCTGTCCGGCGGGCGGGAGTGACTCCACCTCGGCGGCCTCCGCGCGGTATTCACGGTTGATGCGGATCAGGGCCCACACCCCGAGCGGGAAGACCACGACGACCAGCCAGGCGCCCTCGGTGAACTTGGTGACCGCGAAGATGAGCACGACGAGCGCGGAGACGACCGCCGCCGTCGCGTTCACCGCGATCTTCCAGCGCCGGCCGGGCTCGCGACGGCGTGCGTGGTGGACGGTCAGGCCTGCGCCCGCCATGGTGAACGCGGTGAACACGCCGATGGCGTACAGCGCGACGAGCCGGTCCACGTTGGCGTCGGTCACGAGGAGCAGCGCGAGGGCGACCACGGCGAGTGTGATGATGCCGTTGGAGAAGGCCAGTCGGTGTCCGCGCCGGGTCAACTGCCGTGGCAGGAAACGGTCTTCGGCGACGAAACTGGCCAGGTAGGGAAAGCCCGTGAAGGGTGTGTTCGCACCGGTGTAGAGGATCAGCGCGGTGGCGAGCTGCACGAAGACCAGCCCCGCCGTGCCGAACATCCCGCTGCCGAAGACGAGTCGGGCCTCCTGCGCGATCACGGTCGGCGTGCCGTCGGTGTACGGGACGGCGTGGGTGAGGTGGGCGAGACCGGACACACCGAGCACGAGGACGCCCAGGACACAGCTCATGGTGACGAGCGTGCGGCGGGCGTTGCGGCCCTGCGGTTCGCGGAAGACGGAGATGCCGTTGGAGATCGCCTCCAGGCCGGTGAGCGAGGAACCGCCGTTCGCGAACGCGCGCAGCACCATGAACAGCGACGCCCCGTACAGCCACCCGTCCCCCGCCGTACCGAGCGGCACGGCACCGCGCGCGTGGACGTCGGCGTGCGGCAGATCCCCGAACGCCCAGCGGACCAGGCCCACGGCGAGCATCAGCCCGACCGCGGCCATGAACAGGTACGCGGGTACGGCGAACACCCGCCCCGCCTCCCGCAGGCCGCGCAGATTCCCGTACACCAGAATCACCACCACCCCTACGCTGACCGGGAGTTGGAGGTGGTCGAGGCCGGTCCAGCCGTCGCCTACGAGGTGGGCGAGCGAGATGAGCGCGTTCGTGCCCGCCGAGACCTGGACGGCGACCGTGACGACGTAGTCGACGAGCAGCGCCACGGCGGCGACCTGGGCGATGTCGGGGCCGAAGTTCTCGCGTGCGACGACGTAGGAGCCGCCGGCCCGCGTGTAGATCGTGACGACGTCGCTGTAGCAGAGCGTCAGCAGCACCAGGATCAGCAGGATCGCGCCCGTCACCGGCATGAGCAGTGTGAAGGCGGCGACCCCGACCACGGGCACGAGGACCCGCAGCATCTCCTCACTGCCGTAGGCCGACGAACTGATGCAGTCCGAGGCGAGCACGCCGAGCGCCGTCCGGTTGTCGAGCTTCTCGCGCTGGATGCGGCCGGTGACCAACGGCGGCCCGAGCAGCCGGCGCTTGAGGCGGTAGGCGAGCGGCTCGGGGAGGTACTCGGAGGGTGGCTGAGGCAAGGGGGAGTTGTCGAACGTGTCCGGTGCGGGTGTGGCGGGGTCGGTCATGGGGCCATCACACCCGGAGTCGTGACGGCACCTGCTGAGGATCACCCGTCAGGCTCGTGAACTGCACCCGGCCGGGCGGACGGTGGCCTCACAACAGCGGACCCTCGGTCAGAAGAACGCGGGCCGGCGCGTGACGTACGGCTCCTCGATGGAGTCGATCTCCTCGGCCGTGAGCTCGATGTCGAGCGCGGCGGCGGCGTCCGCGAGGTGGTGGGGCTCGGTCGCGCCCGGGTTCCGCGACTTCCTCACCTCCCGCCGAGCCGGGATCACCCCCGGGCAGGCCGGTCTGCCCGTCCACGGCGGAACCCGTCGGGTGACCGGTCTGCGTCGCGAGAAGGTCGCGCTGCTGGCCGGTGTCAGCGCCGACCACTACATCAAGCTGGAGCGCGGCAACGCGCGCGGTGTCTCCGACAGCGTCCTGGAGGCCCTCTCCCGCGCCCTCCGCCTCGACGAGGCCGAGCGCGCCCACCTGTTCGCCCTGGCCCACGCCGCCGGCACCGGCACGCGGGCGGCCGCGCGCACCCCCGGACCCCACGTGCGCCCCAGCATCCAGCGCGTCCTGGACTCCATGTCCACGACCCCGGCCTACGTCCGCGACCGCCGCCTGGACATCCTGGCCACCAACCGCCTCGGCGGAGCCCTCATCGGCCCGGTCCTCGCGACCCCGGACAGGCCGCCGAACGTGGCCCGCTTCATGTTCCTGGACCCCGCGGCGGGCGACTACTACCCCGACTGGGAACGCATGGCCGCCGGCACCGTCGCGATCCTGTGCGCCGAAGCCGGACGCGACCCGTCCTTGCCGAGGTCGTACTGCCGATTCTGCGGGAGTCCGATGCCGAGCCGGGTGGTCATGCCGGTGTGCTCCTCTGCGGTTGGTCGTGCCGTCAAGTCGACGTTGCTCTGGAGGAGTTGGGGTGGGTGAGGCCCGGTGGGTGACGGGCGGCCGGTGGTGCCGGGCATCACCCACCAGGGGACGGCTCAGTGCTGGCCGACCGCCGAGGCCCAGTCGAAGTTCACGCCCATGTCGGAGTACATCTTCGAGTAGCCGACGAAGCAGTTGAACTGCTCGACCTTGCCGTTGTGCAGGTACCAGAAGTCGGCGGTCGGCGCGTCGACCTTGTGGCCGTTGCCCTTGACGACACCGCCCGTCGGGGACTGGAGCTGTCCGTCGAACGTGCCCTGGATCGACAGTTCGATGCTGATCACGTCGCCGTTCACGGTGATGCGCTTGAGGTCACGGTGAACGTCGGAGAAGAGGCTCTTCATGTAGGGCAGGACGTTGCCGAGCGCCGTCCCCCGGTAGGCCTGGCCGGCGACCATGTCGTTGAAGACGCCGTCCTCGGCGAAGCTGCCGACGAACGTCGGGACGTCGATGTGACTGCCCTCCGCCACGTAGTAGTCGCGCAGGACGATGGCGAGGTTGTGCCGCTCGTGCTCGGTCAAGTGGCGGTCGGTGAGCGGCAGTTCGGCCAGCTGGCGGGGGGTCAGGTCCGGGACCGCCGAACCGCCTTGTGCGGCCGCCTTGTTGTGGGCGTCGCCTGCGGCCTGTGACGGCACGGCGGCGATGGAGAGACCACCCAGGATCGCTATCGCGGTCGCGGCGGTGATCGACTTCCGGCTGAGCAGCTTCATGTCGTGTTCCTCCAGTTTTGCCGTCAGGGTGCGAGACCCGTCGCAACGGCTCGACCCCTCGCGGGCTCTTAGTAAATCAAACGCTCGCTTGACTTTATGAACGGCGGCGAAGGCTGTCAAGCCACTGTTTGAATTGTGTGGCTGCGCGACCCCAGGGGCCGATCCGCCGAAGGCGACTGATTGACAATGCACTCAAGCAACCGCTTGAATACATGCCATGACCAGGGTGGAAAAGACAGATCTGCGCCGAGAGGCCGGCCAGCGCACGCGGGACGGTCTGCAGGCGGCCGCCCTGGAGCTGCTCGCGCGACGAGGCCAGGACGGCTTGACGCTCCGCGAGATCACCGAGCGCGCCGGAGCCAACGTCGCCGCGGTGAGCTATCACTTCGGGTCGCTGAAGGCGCTGTGCGACTCGGCGATCGAGCACGCGCTGGAACGGTATCTGGACGCACAGATACAGGCCATCGACTCCCTCGGCCCCGCTCCGACCCTCCAGGAGGTGGCGGCGGCGTTCGCCGGACCGATGGTGCGCGCGCTCGCGGCCGGTGGACAGGACCTGGCCGTGATGCGGACCGTGGCGCGGGTCGGCATCGATCCGCCCGAGGGGTGGGAACGGCTGACCGGCAAGTTCGTCCGGAGCCGCCAGGATGTCCTCCGGGTGCTGACGCCTCACGTTCCCGGGGTCGACGAGCAGGAACTGAACTTCCGTACGCGCTGCGCGGCCGGCCTGCTGAACTGGCTCGCCCTCGCACCCATCGGCGCCGAGCTGGCCGCGATGCCCGCCGAGCAGATCGAGCGGCAGCTGGTCCCGGTGGTGGCCGGGGCGTTCCGCGGCGACGCCGGCACGCGGGGCGACGGGTGAGGGGTTCGAGCGCCACGCGCCGGAACCGGCCCGACCCGTCATCCCCCTCGACCTCGTAGTCGGGTACTCGGCGGGGCTGTTGCGGAGCAGCCGTGCGGCTCAGCCCGTCGTCGGGCGCCGGGCCGGGCAGACCGTGGTCCGGATGCCGGGGAGCGTGGGGACGGACGCGCCCGGCGGAACCGGGCGCAGGACGAGTCGGCACCGGTCCGGCAGGGCGGCGGTCATGGCCGACAGGTCCGCTTCCGGCGGCAGGTCGGACTCGAACCGCACCTGCACGGATACGGCGTCCTCCAGCACGTGCGCGGCGGTCAGCACCGCGTCCACGGTGACCCGATAACCCGAGCCGCGCCGCCGCCCGCCCGCATGGGTCACCAGCAACTCGGCGACCCGGGCCCGGTCGAGGCTCTCGGAACTCGTACGCCCGCGCTCATCGCTCGCCGTCGACTTCCTCGCCGGAGATCAGCGGCCTGCGGTCCGGCGCGCCGGCCTGCCGGGGATCCAGCACCAGCTTGATCCGCTGGGTGGAGGTGTGGGACACCTTGCCGTCGGTGCCGAGTTCCGCGACCCCGAACCCGACCTTGCCCCGGATCCGCCCTCCTTGCCCACGGAGAGGGCCAACTCCAGCTCCATCGGGCCGAGTTCGAACCGCAGCCCGGCGTCCTCGCCGGCCCGCACGGCCTCGGTGAGTTCCGCAACTGCGTGATCAGTTCGGCCAGTTCCACGCCCGCCATCTCAACCATCCCCGTTCCCAGCAGCGTTGAGCTGTAAGTCCGCTCAGCGCTCCGTCTCCTGCCACGGTGTGACGTCGAGCTTTCCGGTGGTTCCGAGGTCGAGGTTCGGGGTCACGATCACCGGGTCGGCACCGGCCTTCGCCCGGACCCGTACATAGGGCACGTTCACCGGCGTGCCGAACTCGGTGGTGTTGTGCCAGACCAGGCTGGCGGTCGCCGACTCGCCGGGCCCGAGTGTGACGGGACCTGCCTGCTGGTTGTCGTCCCCGCTGCCGGGGGTGACCGCGCCGGTACTGTCCAGGATCTTGACGCCGTCGACGTGCTTGAGGTCGTCGTCCAGGAGTTCCAGCAGCGGGTAGCCGTCGACGGTGTAGTCGCGCGTGCCGCAGTTGTCGAGGTGCAGGCCCACGACGCGCAGCCCCATGGCCGCGTCGCCCTGGTCGGCGCTGACCCGGATCCCGGACGCGGGACACGTGCCCGATGCGGCCGGCGCCTCGCTCGCGGGGACCTTGCGCACCTCGAGCACCTTGGCCTGCGTCACCTGCGGTGTGGTGGGCGGCAGTTCACCGGCCCGGACCGTGCCTCGTACGGTCTTTCCGGGGCCGACGTCGCGGACGGTCACGGACTGGTTGCCCATGGCCCCGCCGTCGGCACTCATGAAGCCGATGATGACCGAGTAGGTCAGGGTCTCCGTGCCCTTGTTGGTGACTTCGTAGCCGGCAACGATCCCCGAGTCCGTCGCGAGGCCGTCGGCGGAGACGGCGTGGCTGCGGGTCGGCGAGGGCGAGGGCGACGGCAGGGTCAGCGAGATGACCCGTACGCCGTCCTTCCCCGGATCGGCGACCTTCGTCGGGGACGGCGACTCGGTCGCGCCGACACCGGTGTTCCCTGCGTCGGCGCGCTCCGTCCCGCAGGCCGTGAGCAGCAGAGCGGTCGCTGCGAGGGCCGACAGGAGGGGGGCGGTGCGGGCGAGAGCCGGGTGGAGTGGGGCGGGTCTGGGCATCCGGTCATCTGATCAGCGCGTGAACCCCGCGCATGTGATGGAGGCCATAATTCCAGTCACAGGGCTGTCACAAGTTCACCGGCCACGGCGGAGACGGACCAACGCCTGAAGCGGCGTCACTCTCGGTCGGCAGACGGTGAGACATGCGCGGTCTTACGCGAGCCCACCGACCCGCCCCGCTCCGCCGTGACCACTCGCGCGCCGAACCCGCACGGGGTCGGCGCGTGTTCGTCTGCGGAGAACCCGGTCCAAGAACCCAAGCCGGCCCGCAGACGCGTCGGAACGCCGACGCGTGGAAGGCCGGGCGGCCGGGCCGGGAACAGGCGGTACGGCGGACGCGGTTGCATCGACCGAGGGACCGGTGCCGCAGGGGCGGGGAACACGGTGACCACACGGTCGTCCGCCCCACCAGGATCCGGGCCCCGGGATCGCGGTACAGCTGCCGCGCCCTTAGATGGACCTCGACGTATTTCTGCAGGAGGAATGTTTCATGACTGACCGGCCCTTGACTCTCATGGCAGTGCACGCCCACCCCGACGACGAGGCCACCAGCACCGGAGGGGTCCTCGCGCGATATGCGGCGGAAGGCATCCGTACGGTGCTCGTGACGTGTACCGACGGCGCTTGCGGTGACGGACCGGGGGGTGTCAAGCCGGGTGATCCCGGGCACGATCCGGCGGCCGTGGCCGCGATGCGTCGTCAGGAACTCGAGGCGAGCTGTGACGTCCTGAAGATCAGCGATCTGGAGATGCTGGACTACGCCGACTCCGGAATGATGGGCTGGCCGAGCAACGACGCCCCCGGGGCCTTCTGGCAGACCCCGGTGGAGGAAGGCGCGGCCCGGCTCGCCGACCTCATGCGGCACTACCGGCCCGATGTGGTCGTCACGTACGACGAGAACGGTTTCTACGGCCACCCCGATCACATCCAGGCCCACCGCATCACCATGGCGGCGCTGGAGCTCACCGATCTGACGCCGAAGGTGTACTGGACGACCATGCCCCGCTCGACGATGCGGCAGTTCGGCGAGATCATGCGCGAGTTCCATCCGGAGATGCCGGAGCCGGACCCCGCCGAGCTCGCCGAGATGGCCAAGATGGGCCTCCCCGACGACGAGATCACCACCTGGGTGGACGCCACCGCGTTCAGCGGCCAGAAGTTCGACTCGCTGGCCGCGCACGCCAGTCAGGGCGACAACATCTTCTTCCTCAAGATGGGCAAGGAGCGGTTCGGCGAGCTGATGGGCGTGGAGACCTTCGTACGCGTCCAGGACACCACCGGCGCGGCCGTACCCGAGACCGATCTCTTCGCCGGACTGCGCTGATCCACTCGCCCCAAGAGGGTGCCGCGCTCTGGTGCGGCACCCTGTGCTGATCGCGTTGTCGATCGCGCCATTGCTCGCGAGCAGACCAGGACATCCACCAAGTGCGTTGGTACAGAAGGAAGTTCGACGCCGCGTCCGCAAAGGCCGGCCCCTTCGTTCCTTGAACGCCGACACCAGGTCGACATAGGCTCCCCGCATGACGAACGGCGCACTGGTTCTGGCCGGCGGAGGTCTCGCGGGGATCGCGTGGGAGACGGGGGTGCTGCTCGGCATCCAGGATGTCGAGCCCGAGGCGGCCGCTCGCATCATCGGGGAGCCGACGACCCTGATCGGCACGTCGGCCGGGTCGACCGTCTCCGCTCAGCTCTCCACGGCCACACCGCTCGAGGACCTGTTTGAACGCCAGGTCCTCGAGACGACCAAGGAGATGTACGTCGAAGCCGACTTCGACGCTTTCATGGCGACGATGGCCGCGGCACACAGCGAAGCGACCTCGGCGGACGACGCACGACGCCGGATCGGCACCATCGCCAAGAACACGACGACACCCGACCGCGCGGTTCGCCGCAGCACGATCGAGGGCCGGCTCTCCGGAATGTCCTGGAGCGACCGCGACCTCCGTATCACCGCGGTGGACGCCGACACCGGGGTCCCGATCGTGTTCGACCGGACGTCAGGAGTCTCGCTCGTCGACGCTGTCGAGGCGAGTTCGGCCGTTCCGGCGATCTGGCCCGTCGTTCCGCTGGCGGGACACCTCTACATCGACGGAGGCGTGCGCACGATGGCGAATGCAGACCTCGCAGCCGGCTTCGACCCTGTTCTGGTGCTCATCCCGCAGCCCGAGCGCACGGCTGCCGGATACTCGATCGACCCCGCGGAACTCGCGTCGCTCGCGCCGTCACGCGTGCACGTCATCTACGCGGATGAAGCCGCGGTCGCCGCTTTCGGCACCAACCCGCTCGACCCGGGCGTACGCAAGCCGTCCGCCCTCGCAGGTCGCGACCTCGGACGGGACATCGCGGCGCAGGTCGCCGCGTTCTGGAGGGGCTGAACCGCTCCACGCTCCGTCCGTTCCGAACCGGCCGCAGTGGCGCCCGGGTTCGCCCTCACGACGACTGCACCAACCCCCGTGACCAGCAGCTCGTCGCTCGGTCAGACGGCCTTGACGACGGTGCCGGTGTCTTCGAGCGCGGCGACCTCGTCGGCGGGTGCCGCGGTGTCGGTGACGAGGGTGTGCAGGAGGGTGGAGGGGCCGACGTAGGCGTAGGCGGTGTGGCCGAGTTTGCTGCCGTCGGCGGCGACGATGACGCGGCGCGTGGCGGCGATGCCGGCCTTCTTCACGGCCGCGTCGTCGAGGTCGTAGGCGGTCAGGCCCTGAGCCGCGCTGAGACCGCAGCAGCCCATGACTGCCGTGTCGAAGCGGAGGGCCGCCAGGGACGCGAGGGTGAGGGGGCCGGTGAGGGCTCCCTCGGCGGCCCGGGGCTGCCCGCCGGGCACCATCAGCGTGGCCGGGCCCGGGGCCTCGCCGAACACGTGGATGGCCTGCAAGGACAGGGGCATCACCGTGACCGGCCGTCTGCGCAGCAGGTGGGCGATCTCCAGGCAGGTGGTGCCGCTGTCGAGGAGGACGGTCTCGCCGTCGGCGATGAGCGAGGACACCTCAGCGGCGATGCGGCGCTTGGCGTCGACGGACTCGTGGGCACGCAGCGCGAAGGGCGGCTCCTCGCCCCTGAGCAGCAGGGTGCGCGCGCCGCCGCGGACACGTTCCAGGACGCCTTGCGCGGACAGCGCGTCGAGGTCGCGCCGGATGGTCATCTCGGAGGCGCCGGTCAGTTCGACGAGTTCCTGGACCGTGACCCTGCCCGACTCCCTGACGGCCTGCGCGATCGTCCCGTGCCGGTCGGCGTTGCTGCTCATACCGGGATTGAACACCAACCAAAACGAACACACAATATGTGCGAAGCGACAGTATTCAATCGCAGTCAATGTTCGTTACCGTGGTCTGCATGAATGATTCGCTCCGAGGCGCCCGCATAGCGACCTTTGTCTACTTCAGCCTGTGCGGCACCCTGATGGGCACCTGGGTGGTGAACATCCCGGCCATCGAGGAACGCGTGGGCATCACTCACGCGACGCTCGGGGGGCTGCTGGTGCTGCTGGGCCTCGGCGCCTTCATCGGCATGCAGGTGGCCGGACGTCTGACCGACCGTCTCGGGGCGCGCGTCGTCGTCCCCACCACCGCAGTATTGTGCAGCGCGGCTCTGGTGCTGCCCGGTCTCCCCCGGGACCCGTGGACGCTGGGCGGTGCCCTGCTGCTCTTCGGATTCTGCAACGGCTGCCTGGACGTGAGCATGAACGCCCATGCCGTACACGTGGAGAAGGCCTACGGCCGTCCCGTCATGTCGGCCTTCCACGCCACGTTCTCGGTCGGCGGCGTCCTCGCCGCGCTGGTCGGGGCGGCCACGGCGAGCGCCGGTCTGAGCCCGGCCGCGGGCATGGCCGCCATGGGAGTCCTGGGCATCGTGATCGCCCTGGTGTCGGCCCGCGCCCTGCTGCCGTCCACCCCCACCGCCGACACCGGCACCGGCCCCGTGGAGGAGGTCAATCACGCACCGGCGGCCGACAGCCGCAGCACCCGCAGGCGCATCTGGATCCTCGCCGCTCTCGCCCTGATGGTCATGCTGTGCGAGGGAGCCGCCAACGACTGGAGCGCGCTGCACGTGAAGGACGTCCTCGGCGCACCCGCGAGCGTCGCCGCCTTCGCCTACGGCACCTTCGCGGCGACCATGACCATCGGCCGCCTGCTCGCCGACCGCCTCGTCACCCGGTTCGGGTCCATGGCGATCCTGCGCCACGGCGCGGCGACGGCCGCGGTCGGCATCACGATCGTGACCGTCTCCCCATGGATATGGACCGCGTTCGCGGGGTGGGCGCTGTTCGGTCTGGGGCTGTCCGGCTGTGTCCCGCAGTTGTTCAGCGCGGCCGGGCACGCCGATCCCTCCGCCGCGGGGGCCAACGTGTCCCGCGTCGCCGGGCTCGGCTACGTCGGCATGCTCGCCGGCCCCGCCGTCATCGGCTGGCTGACCCACCTCGTCGCCCTGAACCACGCCTTCGTCCTGCTGATCCTGCTGTGTGCGACCACCGCCGTGGCCGCCGGGATCCTGCGCACCGGATCCGACCGCGCGCCCGAGATGGCACACGGCACCCGCTGACCGCCTGTGCGGCACGGCTCACTCCGTGCCGCACAGGCTCCTCCTCCCACCCCGGCCACCAGAACCCGGAGGAACGCTCACCATGTCGACCGCCCGCAGCATCGTGCTGTTCGACCTCTTCGGAGTCATCGCCCGCCACCAACTCCCGGGCGCCCTGGGCAAGATGGCCGCCCGCTGTCACACACCCGTCGAGGCCTTCACCATGGCCTACTGGGACTGCCGCCCGCCCTACGACGCCGGCCGGCACTCCGCGTCCGAGTACTGGACCGCCGTACTGCGACGGCTCTCCGTGTCCCCCGACGCCGACACGATCGAGGAGCTGCGTCTCACCGACATCGACAGCTGGTCGCGCGTCGACGACCGGATGGTCGCCTACGTCCTGTCCCTCCGCGAGGTCGCCGAGGTCGCCCTGCTGTCCAACATCCCCTCGGACCACGCGGACGCCTTCCTCGCCGCGCAGCCCTGGCTGCACGGTCTGGACCACGTCGCCTTCTCCGGAAAGATCAAGGCGGCGAAGCCGGACCCGGCGGCCTTCCAGCACTGCGTCGACGCCGTGCGGGCCGCCCCGGGCGACTTCCTCTTCGTCGACGACCGCGAGGAGAACGTCGGCGCCGCGCGGGCCCTGGGCATGGACGGACACGTCTTCACCGGTCGCGACGAGCTGGCAGCGTTCATCGACACCTGGTTGCCGGCCCGACGACCCACGCGGCATGCGCGAGGGCTGTGAGTCGGAGAGGACTGATGGGGATGCAGTCGCGCTTCCCGCGGCGGAGTGGACCGACAGACCCGACCCGGTCCGACTGTCCACGTGAGCTGGGAAGCGGCTCGCCCGGTCCGGTCAGCCGAGCAGGGTGTCGCCCTTCACCGTGCGCGTCGAGCCGTCGGCCAGGTGCAGGGTGAGGGTGCCGGTGATCGCGCCGTCGGGGTCGCCGTCTGGCCACCAGGCGGTGAAGCGGCCGTCCTGGATCGTGGCCTCGATGGTGTGCCCGTGGTCCCGTACGGTGATGCCCTCGACGTCCGAACCCGCCCAGCCGACCACGTAGTTGAGCTCCTCGTCGCCGCTGCCCCGGGAACCCAGCGTGTCCACCTTGATGTGTCCGTCGGGCTGTCGGCGCACCGGCGAGATGCCCATCGACGCGCCGCCGTCCGAACCGGCCAGGCAGTAGGCCGACACGTCGCCCCGCCTGACGACCATCGAGGCGACCTTCCCGCGCAGGTCCGCGTTGCTGATCACCGGCTCGGCGCCGCTGCCGTTCAGGTCCGTCGCGTCCAGGCACCACTTTCCGGCGTCGGAGGCGCGCGCGGTGGCGACGTCCATCGTCTTGGGGGCGCCGGTCCAACTGGCCAGTTCTGTCGAGGACAGCGGGCCCGAACCGCCCATGCCGGGCACACCGCCGTTCACCGCGACCAGCGCGAGGCCGGCCGCGAGTGCCCCGGCCGCCGTGAAGGAGAGGCGTCGTACCAGCGGGCGGCGGAACGTGGCGCCGACCGAGCGGCCGGGGCGCTCGTTGTCGTCGAGGATGCTCCGCAGCAGCGTCTCCTCACGGTCGGTCTCCTGCGCGGACGGAGTGCGGCGCGGCGCGGCGTCGAGGTCGGCGAGGCGGGCGAGCAGGTCATTGGTCATGAGAATTCCTGGCTTCCTGGTCAGTGCGTGAGGAGTGCATGAGGGCGCGTGGGGTCAGCGCGTGGAGAGGGAGAGCGCCGACGACTCGGGGACGGCGTGGCCCAGTTGGCCGGCCAGGCGTCGTTTCGCGCGGGTCAGGCGCATGGAGTACGAGGCCCGGGTGCAGCCCAGTACCCGTGCCGCCTCCTTGGCGGTGAGGTCCTCCCAGACGTGGAGCGCGAGGACCTCCTGGTCGGCCGCTGCGAGCGCCTGCCAGGCCTCGACCAGCTCCAGCCGGCTGTCCACCCCGTCCGTCGGGTCGTGGGCGTCGACAGTGGCGGTGCGGCCGATGTGCACGACCAGCGCGGACTGCCGGCGCATCCCCCGGTTCGCGTTCAGCATCAGATTGCGGGCGGTGCCGAACAGCCACGGCCGCGCGTCCTCGGGCAGTTCGCGCCGTCGGCGCCACGCGGCGAGGAACGTCTCACCGACGACGTCATCGACGTTCATCGGATGCGCGCGACGGCGGACGAACCGCAGCACGTCCTCGTAGTGCGCCCGGTACACCTCGGTGAACTGGGCTTCGGTGGCAATGGGCATGTGCTTCCTTCCCTGGCGTCTGCCCCTACGTGTCCGGCGCGCGGACGAGTGCAACAGGCGTTCGGGAAAACCGCGTTGGGAAGGGGCGGCGTCGGGTCGACGTAAGCACGATGTCCGGCCGGGTCACACGCCGGGGGCGTCTCCCGGCTCCGGCCGAAACGGGCACTCGCCGGTGTGGGTCGTGTCGTCGAGGGCGCTCGGGGAACCGTCGGTCGGCAGGGCGCGTATCCCGCCGGCCTCGTCCGACGGCGGGGTGAAAGCGACGTCCAGGCGGGTCAGACCACGGAAGTTGAGGCTGCGCTGCCACTTCGGGGGCTCGGCGCCGTCGAGGCGCAGGTCGGGGAGGCGGGTGAGGAGGGCTTCGAGGACGATGGTGCCCTCCAGCCGGGCCAGCGCCGCGCCGAGGCAGAAGTGCGGGCCGTGTCCGAACGCCATGTGCCGTCCGCCGCCGGGCCGTTCGAAGTCCAGCACGTGGGGATCGGGGAACACGGCGGGATCCCGGTTGGCGGCGCCGCACACCAGCAGCACCGTCTGCCCTCCGGCGATGGTGCGGCCCGCGAGGTCCAGGTCGTGCCGGGCCCGGCGGAGCATGAGCTGGACGGGGGCGTCGTAGCGCAGGAGTTCCTCGACCGCGGCGGGCAACAGGTCGGGGCGCTTGCGCAACTGCTCGGCCGCGTGCGGGTGGTGGAGGAGAGCGAGGGTGGCGTTGCCGATGAAGTGCGTGGTGGTCTCGTGGCCGGCGATCAGCAACAGGGCGCAGTTGGCGAGGAGTTCGTCGGTGTCCTGGCCGGTGCTCTCCGCTTGCGCGGTCACCAGGGCGCGCAGGCTGTCCGGGGCGGGCGGGGTGTCCGGGCCGGTGAGGAGGGTGCGGAAGTAGGCGAGCATGTCCGTCATGCTCTGCGAGGCCTCGCGGTTGCGGTCGGCGTCGAGGCGGGAGTTGCCGATGGCCTCGGCGACCGGCTCGGACCAGGCCGTGAGGGCGGCGCGGTCCTCCTGCGGTACGTCGAGGAGGTCGCAGATGATGGTCAGCGGCAGCGGACGGGCGAGGTCCGCGACGATGTCCATCCGCCCGGTCGGCGCCGCCTCGTCGATGATCCGGTCGACGGCCTCGCTGATCCTGGCGCGGAGTGTCTCAACTGCCCGCGGGGAGAAGGCTTTGCTGATCAGGCCCCGCAGCCGGGAGTGGTCCGGGGCGTCGTTGTAGAGCATCTGACGGCTCAACACCCGCGCCAGCGGCCGCAGTTCCTCGGACACGGCGTCGATGTCGGGATAACGCACCGACGACAGCGCCGGGTTGCCCGTCGCGCTGCTGACCACTCCGTGCCCCACCGCGATCCAGGCGCTGAGGTTACGGTCCCAGAAGAGCTCGTCGGTGTTCCGCAACTCCTCGTAGAAGTCGTAGAGGCGCTCTTGGACCTGGGGTCGGAAGGCCGGCAGCAACGAAGTAGTGGTGCGCATCGCGCCAGGCTAGATCATGTACGGACATGGCGGAGTTGCCGTCCCGGAAACAGGCTGTGTCGGTTCGATTCGCCTGCCACCGGCACCGTCACGGGCCGCGTTTCTCGTCGGCTCCCCCGAAGCGCGTCTCGACGGTCGCGGCGACGACAGCCGCGGAGACGGCCAAAAGACCGACGACGAGCGGCAGTTGGACGGTCACGCCCGTCAGGGAACCGGCCAACGCCGTTCCCGCGGAACCGGACGTGATCTTCAGGGCCGCGACCCAGACGAAGACCTGGCCGCGCGCTCCGCTCGGCGCGTACTCCGTGCGGGCCGCGAGGGTGGAGGCGAAGAAGAAGGCGTTGAGGATCCCGGTGAGGGCATAGGCCGAGACGGTCACCGGGAAGGCGGGGCTCGCGGTGACGGCGAGGAGGCCGGCGACGACGCCCAGGGCGAGGCGGCGCATCAGCCGGTCCGGGTCGCCGGTGAGCGGGAAGACCATGACGGCTGTGGACCCGGCGAGATTGCCGAGGCCGTAGGCGGCGGTCAGTACGGCCGCGGTGGCCGGTTCGACGCCGAGGATCCTCGTCATGTGGACCGCGGTGATCGGCAGGGCGGCGACGCTCAGGGCGACGGTCATCGTCAGGTAGACGGTGCGCCGCAGCGGGCCGGTGCGGGCCATCAGCGCGAGGGTCGCCCCCGGCCTCAGGATCGCCGTCCTGTCGCCGCCGTGGGGCGGCGCGGTGAACGGCAGGAGCAGGACTCCCCCGGCCGCCGCGGCCGCCCCCACCGCGAGGGCGAGAGCCGCCGCGGTCGGCGAGACCCACCCCGACAGCGCGGCCACCAGGGACGGGCCGACCGTGCCGCCGATGCCGTAGGTCGCCACGTCCCAGCCCTGGGCCCGCCGCTGCGTGCGCAGGCGTGGTCGCGGTCCGACGATGGCGGGCAGCCGGCTGCTGATACCGCCGGTCAGCAACGGCCCGCAGGTGCCGGCCGCGGCCAGCAACAGTCCGGTCGCTACGGCGGGCGCGTGGCCGTACGTCAGTACTCCCGCGGCCAGCGCGGTGGCGTACAGCAGGCAGGCGGCCGCGATGACCTTCCGGCCGTCGCGGGCGAGGTCCAACGGCCGTGCGACGAAGGGGCCGAGCAGGTGCGGGACGGTGATGCAGGCGCCGAGCACTCCGGCGAGCGTCCCGGAGCCACCGGACGAGGTGACGAGCAGAACGACGGCTACTACGGCTCCGCCGTCGGCGGTACGGGCGAGGGCAGCGGCGACGACGTAGCGCGCCAGGCCGTTGCCGCCCTCCCTTCCGGGCGAGGGGGCGACTTCCCACCCCCTGGGCGTACTTGCTGTGTGCTGCTGTCGCATGGTGGTTCGTGCTCAGGAGGTGAGGCCGAGGGTGTCCAGTGCGGCGGCGACCTCCTGGCGGGCGGTCTCGTCCAGCCCTCGCAGGGGGCGCGGCAGGTTCGGTTCGTCCGTCAGGCCGAGGTGGGAGGCGGCGGCGGAAATCACGCGCAGGCTGCCGTGGCGACGGAACAGAACCCACAACGGTTCGAGCCGGTCCGACAGTTCGACCGCCTGGACCGCGTGGCCGGCCTGGGCGGCGCGGGCGAGAGCGAGGGCGGTCCGCGGGAAGGTGCCGCCGAGGACCGAATACCAGGCGTCGCAACCGGAGTTGAGGCCTCGGGCGGCCGTCCAGTCGCCGCTCACCCCGATGGTGGCGGTGTCGGGGATCAGCGCACGCAGCGCGTCGACCCGGAGTCCGGCCTCGCGCGGGTCCTCGGGCACACCGGGGATCTTGATCGAGCCGACGTTCGGCAACTGCGCGATACGGCCGTGCAGTTCGTCGGTGAACCGGACGTGCGTGGTGCCCGGGTTGTCGTAGACGCACAGCGGCACGGAGAGTTCGCGCGTGACGTCTTCGTACAGGCCGAACACCTCGTCCTCGGTGAGGAGTTGATACGTCATCGGGGCGAGCAGCACTCCGGAGGCGCCCACCTTCTGCGCGTCCTCGGCGAGCTCCAGCACCTGCGAGGTACGCAGCGCGCCGATACCGACGATGACGGGAGTCCCGTCGGCGGCATCGACCGCGATCTTCGCGGCGTGGGCGCGCTGTTCGCGGGTGAGGTAGGCGTAGTTGCCGGTGGAACCGAGTGCGCCGATGGAGTCCACGCCGGCCGAGGCGAGGCGGGCGACGAGCGCCGTGTACGCCGGTTCGTCGATGCCCTGCTCGTCGGTGGGAGTGAGGGGGAAGGCGCTCAGGCCGCGGAACATGATGGCTCCTTGAGTCGAGTGGGTGGGTGGTCGGGTTCGGTCAGTTGCCCGTCGAGCGCAACTCCGTGACGACCGCGGCGAGTTCGGCGGCGAACGCCTCGGCCTGCGGCTCGGCGACGGTCGAGGAGGTGACCCGGATCGCGCCGTGGTGGGCGGCCGGATCCGGCGCGAAGAGATGACCTGGCCGCACCGCCCAGCCCCGCTGCGCCAGGGCGGCGACCACGGCCCGTGCGTCGACGTCGAGTTCGACCCATACGTTCAACCCGTCGGGCCGGTACGGGACTTCGATGCCCTGGTCGCGCAGCCGCTCGACGAGCAGACCGCTGCGCCGGGCGTAGAACTCCCGGGCCCGTTCGTGGAGTTCATGGACCCGGGGATCCAACAGGAGCTCGCGGGCGGTGTGTTGCAGCAGGCGGCTGACCCAGGTGGTGCCGGCGCTCAACCGCGCCTCCAGGCGTGCGGTGGTCTCGGCGTCGGCTGCGACGAGGGCGAGGCGCAGATCCGGTCCGAGGAACTTGGACAGGGACCGCACCAACGCCCAGCGCGTACTGCCCGGTGGGGTGACCCGGTGGTAGGGCCGCGCGGAGACCGCCGAGAAGTGGTCGTCCTCGATCACGAGGACCTGGGGGTGCCCGGCGAGGATCGCCCGCAGGTCTGCCGCCCGCTCCTCGGTGAGGCTCGCTCCGGTCGGGTTGTGGGCGCGGGGCGTGCAGACGACCGCGCGGGCACCGGCTTCCAGGGCGGCTCGCAGCGCGTCGGGGCGCATACCGGCGCCGTCGACCGCGACGGACGCGGAGCGGTAGCCACTCAGCCGCAAGGTCCCGATGCTCGCCAGGAAGCAGGGGTCCTCGATCGCCACCAGATCCCCGCGGGTGAGGTGAGCGTTCAGCAACCGTTCGGTGGCGTCCACCGCTCCGTGCGTCACCAGCGTGCGGAACGACTGGTCGATGTCCTCGGCGAAGTCGGCGCGGGCCCATGCGTCCAGCCCCGGGTCGATGGCGGGCGCGCCGTACAGCGGCGGGCTGTAGTCCCCGCGCCGGGCGGCGCCCAGGAGGTCGGGCAACAGCATCGCGTCGGGATTTCCACTGGCCAGGTCGACGCAGTCACCGCCGACACCGACCCCGACACCTTCCCGCGCGAGCTGCGGCACCGCCGCGACCACCGTGCCGCCACGCCCTCGCGTCTCGGCGACGCCCGCCTCGACCAGCCGCCGGTACGCGAGGGCGACCGTGTTCCGGTTGACCCCCAGCTCGGCCGCGAGCACCCGCACCGGGGGCAGACTCGCCCGCGGCGCCAACTCACCCGAAGCGACCTGGTCCCGCACGCTGCCCGCGATCTCGGCCGCGGTGGTGCCCTTGATGCCCACGTGATCAGCTCCGCCCGAACAGAAGATTTCGTCCTATGCCAAAGTTTGTCCTAGGCCAAAGATACGTCATAGGTGGGCTGGGAGGGTTCATGCGTCGCGGGTTCGTGGTGAGTGGGCGGATGAGCGGGTGAATGGAGGGATGGGCGGGCGACTACGGGCCGTGTCGGTCACCGTCCGTGACCTGCTTGGCGGTGATGGCCGACGACCCGGTGGAGCCCAGGGGCTGTCTACAGAGAGACCTTCCGCTCGTCGGCGTTGAGGCCGCGGAGTGTCCACAGTCCGTACAGAGCCAGCAACGGTTTCACGACCACCCACTCGCCAGGCCGGTAGTCATCCGCGCGCACCAGCCTCTCCGCCAGATCCGGGCGCTGCCGCCGCAAGTACGCGCGGGCCTTGAGCGCATGAGCCGGCTGGGAGGCGATCTTGATACGGTCCACGCCTTCGAGCAGCGGGATCACGTTCGTGATGTTCTCCCACGTCGTCGCGCTCTGGTCCTCCAGAAGCACCGTGCCGTCGAACCCAAGCACCGACTTCGCGTAGTCGGCCATCAGTTGGGCCTCCGCGGCGCCGCTGCCGGGCGCACCGCCGCTGAAGATCACGCGCGTCCGTTGCCCACCGTCAGCGGTGATGGAACGAATGCCGGCACGGACTCGCCATCGGTTGATCAAGTTCGCCGTCACTTGGGGATTCCGGTACCCCAACACCACGACGGCCTCCGAGGCGCCCTCGCTCTTCCCCACCAGAGCCCGGGACCAGCGCCAGTTCAACCACTCACCCCAGGCCAGGGCCGCCGCCCCGGCCATCGCCAGTCCTGTCCTTCGCCGCATGCGGCGACTGTAGGACACGTCAGGAATTCTCAGCGGTCGGCTTACGCGATATGGCGGTTGATGAAACCGTGCCACATGGCAGTGGCGTGTTCCGGGGTGTCCCGGTGCCCTCCCGCGAAGCCAAGAAGTTCTTTGTCGGAGCTCAAAAAAGCGTCGAACAGCTGGAGTTGGCCCGGGCGCGGGAAGACCTCGTCGTCCCACTGGAGGTGGAAGAGGACCGGTGCGGTGATGGCGGCGGCGTCGTCCAGGACGCGCTGCGGGGCGTGAAGTCCTGGATTGATTCCGGGAGTTGACTGCGTGCCGAACTTTCCGAACACCGCGCACCTCAGCCCCGGCCCGAGGGCACGTACGGCAGCGAGGCCGAAGCGCGTGCCCATGGACAACCCGAAGTACGCCTGACGTGTCGGGTCGGCCGTCCCGACATCCACCAGGAGGTCACGCGCGGCGACCCAGTCGTCAGCCATGCGGTCCAGCACCCGGCCGATCCCCTCGGCGGCCATCCGGCTCTGGTACTCCACCGTCGTGAGAGGTGATGCCACCCGCTCTCCGTGGAACGGACCATCGATCGCTACGGCCGCACAGCCGGACAAGGTGATCAGGTCGGCCATCGACAAGACCCGGTCGCTGTGCCGATGCCCACTGCCACCGTGCCCCAGCAGCACCAAAGGCACTGCCCCCGACCGACTGTTCGGCGTCCACACGGTGGCGGGAATCGTGGAGAGTCGCCGGCTGATCACGAACGAACGCTGTGTGGAGTGATCAGAATCCGGCCGACACTCGGACCAGACCACTCGCTCGCGCACATCGCCATCAAAGCACGAGAAAATCCAAGCCCGCCACGCTTGTTCATGGCTTCGGCCGTTCATGGTTTCGACACTGGAAGGGCCGTCCCCATGTCAGATCTCGCTGCCGAGCTCACGGCGTTCATGACGCGCTATGAGCAGGCCACCAACACTCACGACATCGATCGTGAAGCGCCGTTGATCGATGCGGATGCCGTCTATTGGTTCTCCGACGGTTCCCATCGAGGCCTGGACGAGATCACGGGAGCAATTGAACGAACCTTCGCGGCCATCCAGGACGAGGCGTACGAGATCCAGGATCTTGAGTGGGTCGTCCTGGCCGCCGACCATGCCGTGTGCCGGTACCGCTTCTTCTGGACGGGGGTGGTCGACGGCCGGCCCCGGTCCGGACAGGGACGGGGCACGAACGTGCTCGTGAAGCGGGAGGGCGGGTGGCGGATGCAGCACGAGCACTTGAGCGCCTGACCTGCGGATCCGCCCACCGCGATCGCGCACCGGGTCAGGTGCGCCGGGGTTGTTGAGCGATCGCACCTCGGGAGAGACTTCTACAGCGCTGTAGATTGAAGCGTGTGGCCGGTACGCCGTAGCGGCCTTGCTCCCCGGGAGAAAGCAGACCTGATGTTCGGCTTGAGCGAACTGGCCGTGATCCTTCTTGTCGTCGTGGTCGTCCTCGGGATCAAGAAGCTGCCGGAGCTGACGCGTTCGGCGGGCAAGGCGACCCGGATCTTCAAGAGCGAGGCCAGGGCACTCAAGGAGGACGACTCCCGGCGCCCCTGACAGCGTGGGGCACGACTGAGGACGGGACACGTCGGCCCGGAGGGCGTGGACTGTTGGCGATCTCACTCGCCCACCGCTCGACTAGCCCGGCTGGGCGGCGAACAGTTCCAGGTGTGCGCAGTTGGGGCAACGATAGGCGTCGATCTGCCAGCGCGGGCGGCCCATCCTCTTGGCATTGCCGAGTGGACCTCGCTGAAGGGGGCCCGCGATCCACCGGACGAACCCACGGGAGTTCTGTCCGGAGTCCTCGGCGAAGCCCGGCTCCAGCCCCACCGCACCGCATTGGGTGCACCGTATGTTGTTCATTGAGGGAGTCTAGTGAGCGACCGCGGCAGTCGATGAGCAGGCCCCCGGGGCGCGATCCTGCTCATCGACTGCCGCGTACCGTGCGCCAACTCCCGTGACTGGAGCTGCAGTTCGGCAGCGCTGTCACAGCTGGGCGGCGACAGAAGGCGTTCTGCACTTCGCCGAAGGTCCGACCGGCGAAGAGCGGCACCGAGACTTCCAGTTCGGCCTCGCGGGGATCGGCTGGCCTAGCAGGGCGGCGACCTTGGGGGCCCGCGGCCTGTCGGCCGAAGCCATCCGTACCGAACTCAGGGCGCCGCCAACCGACTTGATCAGGCCGATCCGTCGCCCTTGCCCAGGCCGACCGACCTACGCGGCCTCTCCCGCTACCGGTTCTCAGACACCTACACCGAAGTCGGCCGCGATCCCCGCCAGTCCGGACGCGTACCCCTGGCCGACCGCGCGGAACTTCCACTCCGCGCCGTTGCGGTACAGCTCGCCGAAGACCATCGCGGTCTCGGTCGACGCGTCCTCGGACAGGTCGTAGCGGGCGAGTTCGGCACCGCCGGCCTGGTTGACGACGCGGATGAACGCGTTGCGGACCTGACCGAAGGACTGCTGGCGGTTCTCACCGTCGTGGATCGAGACCGGGAAGACGATCTTGTCGACCTCGGCCGGTACGGCGGCGAGGTCCACCTTGATGGACTCGTCGTCGCCCTCGCCCTCACCGGTGGTGTTGTCGCCGGTGTGCTCCACCGAACCCTCGGGGCTCTTGAGGTTGTTGTAGAAGACGAAGTGCTGGTCGGAGATGACCTTGCCCGAGGCGTCGAGCAGCAGCGCCGAGGCGTCCAGGTCGAAGTCGGTGCCGGTCGTGGTGCGCACGTCCCAGCCCAGGCCGACCAGCACCGCCGTAAGCCCCGGCGCCTCCTTGCTCAGCGAAACGTTGCCACCCTTGGACAGGGAAACACCCATGACTCAATCCTCCACGCGTACCGACGGTTCGGGTCCGCGGCACGGACCCCCGAACCAGAATCTACAACACTGTAGAAATAATCGACGGGGACGGGACGGTGCGGCCGAGCACGGTGCCGCCGAGCCGTACCCCGTCGATACGATGGGACGATCGCGACCCCGCGGCGGCGTAGTGGCAAACAGGAGGGAGACGGAGCGTGGCGAGACCGGATCCGCGCCCTCAGCGGCGGGCGCAGGGCGAGTTGGAGACACAGGTGCTCACCGTGCTGCGCACGGCCGACGCGCCGGTGACCGCGGCCTGGGTGCAGGAGCGCCTGGACGCCGAACTCGCGTACACGACCGTGATGACCGTGCTGAGCCGGTTGCTGGAGAAGCAGGCCGTGACCCGGGTGCGGGAGGGCCGCTCGTTCGCCTGGTCCCCGGCCGCGGACGAGGCGGGACTCGCCGCGCTGAAGATGCGCAAGGTGCTCGATCGCGAGCAGGACCGCCGGGCTGTGCTCGCCAGCTTCATCACCGCCCTCCCGGAGGACGACGAACAGCTGCTGCGCGACCTGCTGGACCAGGCCACCGACGAGTCGGCGGGCTGACGTCCCGTGGGCGTCTTCGTCTTCCTGCCGCTCGTCCTGCCGTTGACGGCCTGGCCGATCGCCCGCCTCGCCACCCAGCACCTCCATCCCCGCACCGCCACAGGCCTGTTGAGCGCGATGGCCGCTGTCCTGGCGCTGTGCAGCACGCTGTGTCTGGGCCTGCTGATGGTGGTCGGCACCGCCCAACTGCCGGGCAACCCGCTGCCGGACGGCTGGTCGGACCCCGAGGTGCGCGAGAGCGTGCCGCACGACGAGATCGTGGGGAAGGCCGCGATTCCCGTCCTTCTCGCCGTGGTCATGGGCTGCGGCCGAACTCTCTTGCGCCACCGCCGAGTTCGGCGCCGGGCCCACGCGGCACTCTTCGGACTGCGCGACACACCGGTCGCGGTCCTCCCCGACGACGAGCCGTACGCCTACGCCCTTCCCGCCGGCCCACGCGATCGGATCGTGGTGACCACCGCCCTGCTCGCCTGCCTCGACTCCCGGGAACGCCGGGCCCTGTTCGCCCACGAGCGGGCCCACCTCACCGCCCGGCACCACCGCCACCTCCTGATCGCCCAACTGGCCGCCCGCGCCAACCCGTTCCTGCTGCCGCTGCGCACGGCGGTCTCCTACGTCACGGAGCGCTGGGCGGACGAAGAGGCCGCCCGGTCCGTCGGCAGCCGTAGAGCCGTCGCCCGCGCGATCGGCAAGGCGGCCCTCGTCTCCCGCGGTACGCCGGCACCGACGCTCGCGGCCCTCGCGGCGCCGGGCCCGCTCCCCCGCCGGGTCGCCGCCCTGCTGGCACCGCCGCCCCCGGCACGCACCTGGCCACCGCTCTTCACCGCCGTGGGTCTCGCGCTCTGGAGCGCGGCGGCGGGTGCCGCCCTGTCCGCGACGTTCTCGGCGAACTCGGCCGTGACACTCCTGCTGCTCCTGCACGCGGCGACCCCGCTCTAGGCAGCGGGTCCGCAGCGCCGACAAGCGGTAGCGAGGCGGGGCACGGGCCGGGGAGTCCGGCACTTCCCACCCGTGGCCGACAGGACACGACAACTCCCGTTGGCTACAGGGCTGTTGCGCTCACAGAGACCGGATCACTGGCCAACCTCGTGCGGCTCCTCGGTCACGCTCTCCAGTCCGCCCGCCGTGTCGGGCGCGGGTGCGGGCTTGCGTCGCCGTCCGGTCAGGCGGGTGGCCAGGGGCTCGGTGTAGCGGGCGGTGAGCGGGCCGACGATGACCAGGATCAGCACGTACGCGGTGGCCAGCGGGCCGAGGGAGGGTTCGATGCCGGCGGTGACGGCGAGTCCGGCGATGACGATGGAGAACTCGCCCCGGGCGACCAGCGTGCCGCCCGCCCGCCAGCGGCCCTTCGCCGAGATCCCCGCGCGCCGGGCCGCCCAGTACCCCGTGGCGATCTTCGTGCCGGCGGTGACGACCGCCAGGGCCAGGGCGGGCAGCAGGACCGGCGGGATGCTCGCCGGGTCGGTGTGCAGGCCGAAGAAGACGAAGAACACGGCGGCGAACAGGTCCCGCAGCGGCGAGAGCAGGTTGTGCGCGCCTTCCGCCGCCTCTCCGGACAGGGCGATGCCGACCAGGAACGCGCCCACGGCGGCCGAGACCTGGAGCTGCTGGGCGAGGCCGGCGACCAGCAGGGTCAGGCCCAGGACGACCAGCAGCAGCTTCTCCGGGTCGTCGCTGGAGACGAAGCGGGAGATGTGGCGGCCGTAGCGGACCGCGACGAGCAGGACGAGTGCCGCGGCGCCGAGCGCGACGGCCAGGGTGAGGCTGCCCGCCGCTAGGCCCGTGCCGGCCAGCAGTGCGGTGATGATCGGGAGATAGACGGCCATGGAGAGGTCTTCCAGGACCAGGACGCTGAGGATGACGGGGGTCTCGCGGTTGCCCAGGCGGCCCAGGTCGCCGAGGACCTTCGCGATGACACCGGAGGAGGAGATCCAGGTGACCCCGGCCAGCACCACCGCGGCGACCGGTCCCCAGCCGAGCAGCAGTGCCATGGCGGCACCGGGCAACGCGTTGAGGGCGGCGTCGACGAGACCGGCGGTGTACTGGGTCTTGAGGTTGGAGACGAGATCGCTGGCCGAGTACTCCAGGCCGAGCATCAGCAGCAGCAGGACGACACCGATCTCGGCGCCGATGGCGACGAACTCCTCGCTCGTGCCCAGCGGCAGCAGCCCACCCTCGCCGAAGGCCAGCCCGGCCAGCAGGTAGAGCGGTATCGGGGAGAACTGGAAGCGCGCGGCGAACCGGCCCAGCAGTCCCAGGGCCAGGATGATCGCGCCGAACTCGATCAGGAACCTCGCGGAGGAATGCACCGGTTCACTCCCGCCCGAGTATCGCCGCGGCCGCCTCGACGCCCTCGCGCGTGCCGATCACGATCAGGGTGTCCCCGCCGGCCAGCCGGAAGTCCGGCGTGGGAGACGGGACGGCCTCGGCCCGGCGCAGTACGGCCACGATCGAGACGCCGGTCTCGGTGCGCATCCGGGTCTCGCCCAGCACCCGGCCGTTCCAGTACGAGAGCGCCGACAGCGCGACGCGCTCCGCGACCAGCCCCAGTTCGGTGGTGGACAGCAGATTCGGGCTGTGGTGCGAGGGCAGCAGGGCGTCGATGAGCGCCGTCGCCTCCCCCGCGGTGAGCCGTACCGACAGGGCGCAGGCGTCCGGATCGTCCGTGCGGTACGCGTTCAGCGTGCGCTCGCCGTCCCGGTGCGCGACCACCGACACACGGCGCTGCTCACGTGTCGTCAGGTCGTAACGGACACCGATCCCCGGCAACGGCGTGCTGCTCACGCGTGGAGTACCCATGTGTGTCTTCCTGTCCTCTCTGTCGTGATCGATGCGCCACGGCCCCTGCCTGTGAGCAACTCCCCAGCGGAATACGGCCGTTCCCCGGCCGGAGAAGCGATCGTGGTGAGTGACGCCTCAGCCGCCGGCGCCGGCGTGATCAGGAGGGGTACTCCGCACGCCCGCACGACCGATGTCACACCAGGCGCCGGATCTCCCCGCGCACGCGGTAGAAGCCGGCCGAGGAGGAGTGCAACGCGTCCACCACATAGCGCACTCCGGGCTCGCGTATCGCACGCGGGAACTGGACGTTCCAACCCGGCTCATAGCCCTCGGAGACCACATGCACCCGCACACGGCCGCCTTGCTCGAAGCACTCCACGACGACTCCGCTCCCGGCCGCGGGGACGGTGCTGACCGTGGCGACGGAGGCGGCGGTGGTCAGCGGTGCGTACGTCGGCATGGCGGCCGCCAGCTTGATGTCCGCGGCGACCGGCACGGTGCCCGACTCGGCGGCGGTGATCGCGGCCTCGCTCGCGTCGATGCAGGCGAGCGAGCCGTCCGTGGAGACGATGTACAGCCGTTCGTCGTGGTACTGCATCGAGAGCGCCGAGCCGCCGCCCGTGCCGAGCTTCCACAGCCGGGTGCCGTCGGCGGTGAAGCAGTACACGGAGGAAGCCGAGTCGCCCGCGAAGACGTAGCGACCGCCGGCGGACGTGGCGCACGAGTACACCGCGGCGTCGCACTGGTAGGAGGCCTCGACGGCCCCGGAGGACTTCGCGAGGCGCTGGACGACCCGCCGTCCCGTCCCGGCGTAGACCGCGTGCTCCTCCTGCCAGCCGAAGAGCACGTTGCCGTTGGTCGCGGTGTGCCAGAGCTGCCTGGCGCCGTCCGCCGCGTAGGCCGTCACCCCCTGGCTGTGCCCGTGGTAGACGGCGTGGTCGTCGGCGCGCACCATCCACGCGTTGTCCCCGGACGAGTTGCGGGACCACTGGAGTTCGTCCTCGTGGTCGATGACCGTCAGCCCGCCGTTGCGGTCGGAGACGTTCAGCACGCCCGCGTGGATGTCCAGCCAGAAGATGTCCACCTCGGCCGCGATGTCGTAGGCCGCGAACGGCACCTTCGAGGAGAGGTCGTAGACCCGGCCGTCGTCGCAGCCCGCGTAGATCCAGAAGTCGTCGGCCACCAGGCACTTCACGCCGTCGGGCAGGGAGTAGTGCGCGAGCACCTCGCCGTCGTGGCTCAGGTTGTAGACGCTGCCGTGCTGGTTGCCGACCCAGCAGCGGTCCTCGTCCACATGGATGCCGAACGCCGAGGCGCCGGTACGGAACCGCCAGAGCACCGGTGCGGTCGCCCGCGCCGTCGACGGGGCGGACGTCACCTGACGGCGCGTCACGGGGCGGGCCGCGCGCTGGCCTTGGACAGCGGGCGCGTACCCCTTCCGTACCTTCTCGGCTATCTTCTTCGCGGCCGCCGCCTGCGCCTTCTCGACGGTCGGAAAGGCGGAGGTCTGGTGCTGCCCGTCCACGCCGATCCGGCCGTACCGCACGGAGACGGTGGTGCCCTCGACAGTCACCTCGTAGAACTTGTGGGCACCACCACTCTCCTGGGACAGCTCCAGATACGTGGTGTTCCCCGACTGTCGTGTCTGCGCAGCGGACACAGCGCACCCCTCCCCAAGGCCCGTCGGCCGGTACGGCCGATCTTCAGTGATTCCAAACTAGTGGTGACCACTGACATCGCCGTCCCCGGGCGGCACACGGTGCCCCTAGGGGCAGGAGGCGGATCACGCCTCTAGGGCGCGGGGAACCCGCCGACCGCCCGTTCATAGGTGTGCGCGACCCGCAGCACGGTGGCGTCGTCGAAGCGCCTGCCGGTGATCATCAGGCCGGCCGGGAGGCCGTCGACCGGGTCGGTCGGCACGCTGCACGACGGATGGCCGGTCGCGTCGAAGGGTGCGGTGTTGCCGACCATCGACAGCGCGAGGTGCAGGTAGTCGGCCAGGGAGACGTCGGCCGGCGGGATCTCCTTGGCCGTGTACGGGACCGTGGGCATGACCAGCACGTCGTACCGGTCCAGTGCCGCGTCGTAGGCCGCGCGGACCTGCGGCAGGAGTCGGCGGGCCATGCCGTAGTACTTCCCGCCGCCCGCCTCGAAGGTGTAACGGCCGGACAGGCCGACGAGTTTGACGGTCTGGGAGAGCGTGGCGCCGCGCTCGACGCGCCCCTGCGCGTAGTGGGCGATCAGCTCCGGGTCGTAGAAGTCGTCGGCGTTCATGCCGTAGGCGTTGCCGTCGAGCATCTGATACGCGGCGCCCTCAGTCGCGATCACGTTCCACACGTGGAGGGCGTCCAGGTGCCAGGGGATCGACACCTTCTCCACGGTGAGTCCGGCCGAGGACAGGACGTCGATCGCGGCGTGGACCGCCTCGTCGACGCCGGGATCCGAGACGGGCGTACCAAAGCCCTCCGTGACGACTCCGACGCGCAGGCCCGAGGCGGGTTCGGCGAGTACGGCCAGGTAGTCCACCGGGGCGATCGTGTCCGGTTGGCGCGGGTCGAAGCCGTCGGCGCCTGCCAGCACGCCGAGCATCGTGGCCGCGTCGGTGACGGTGCGGGTCATCGGGCCCACGTGGTCGAGGGTCCGCTCGATGGGGAAGGCGCCGGTGTAGGGCACCAGGCCGTGGGTGGGCTTGTGTCCCACGATGCCGCAGAACGCGGCCGGCATACGGATCGAGCCTCCCTGGTCGCCGCCGAGAGCGAGGTCGACCTCGCCGGTCGCCACGAGCGCGGCACTGCCACTGGACGAACCGCCCGTGTTCCGGCTCTCGTCCCACGGGTTGCGCACCGGTGCCGGGTGCGAGGTGAAACTTGCGCCGGAGAAACACAGGTCCTCACACACGGACTTGCCCGCGATCGTCGCGCCGGCGTCGAGCAACCGCCGTACGACGGTGGCGTCTTGGCGCGGGACGAAGCCCTCGACGGTGCGCGAACCGTTCATCATCGGTACGCCCGCGACGGCGATGTTGTCCTTCACCGCGACCGTACGGCCCGCCATTTGGCCTTCGGCGGACTCGCTGACCGAGGTCTTCACGTACCAGGCGCCGAGCCGGTTCTCGTCCGGAGTGGGTGGTGTCCAGGAGCGGTCCGGGGCGGTGGGGGCCGTGCGCTCGTAGAGCCGCTCGACCACCTCCGAGGCGGCGAGCGAGCCCGCCACCGCGGGCGCGAACTCCGCCAACTCCTCGGCGGACAGGCCGAAGTGGAAGTGCTTGGCGATCTCCGCGAGGCGGGCGGCGTCGGGTGCGGGGAGTGATGACAAGGGACGACTCCTTTTCGGCTGGACAGCCATCAACCTAGAACATCGCGCCAATAGGTCAATACTTATTGACGTAACTTCGCGGTTAACCGGGCCCAGCTGAGTAAGGCTGGGCCGACCGGATCGACGGGGCTACAGCGAGACCGGCCGTAGTCCGCCGGCGGTCGCCTCGGTGACGAAGAGGTCCTGGGCGACCCGGCCGCTGTCGTCCAACGTGACGGTTCCGCGCGGGAGTTGGAACCTGCCGGGACGCATCGCCTCGGCGATCAGCCGCGGTTCGTCCGCGCCGACCCGGCGCGCGGCGGACCACCAGATGTGCGCCGCCTCGAAGACCGACTCGCTCAGGGTCGACAGGGGCGGGGCCCAGCGGCCGTACGCCTCCCGGTAACGGCGCAGCAGTACGGCGTTGCCGGGCGACGCCAGTTGCTCGACGTAACCGGAGACGGCGTACAGGCCGGGTGCCGCGGCGGCTCCGACGTGTTCGAGGGTGGACTCGTCCATGGCCGGCGCGAGGGTGACGCACTGCTCGCGCAGGCCCGTCGCATGGCACTGCCGCTCGAAGGCGGCGGCGTCCGCACCCACGAACGTGGAGAGCACGATGTCCGCGCCCGAGGCCGTCACCGCGTCGATGACCTGGGTGAAGTCCCGGGTGCCCAGGGCGGCGTACCGCTCCCCCACCACCCGTGCGCCCGATCGCGGCAGGATCCGGCGGGCGGCCGCGTGCGTGCTGCGCGGCCAGCAGTAGTCGTTGCCGGCCAGGAACCAGCGCCTTCCGCCGGCCGCCCGCATCAACGGCCTTACCGCCGCCGCCAGTTGGTCTTCGTGGTGCTCGCCGAGCTGGACGCGCAGCGGACCGGCGCCGCCGCCCTCGTTCATGTGGGGCTGGATCAGGAGCACTTCGGTTCCGGCGAGGGCCCGCGAGACCGCGAAGTAGGTGGCCGAGGTCGTGGCGACGAGGATCGTCCGGCAGCCGGCCCGGACCAGTCGGCGGGCCTCGGCGACGCCGACCGCCGGGTCCGAGGCGTCGTCCCCGACCAGCAGTTCCACGGGGCGGCCGAGCACCCCGCCCTCCGCGTTGATCTCCTCGACGGCGAGCGTGGCCATGTGGTCCGTCGCGGCGCCGAACATGCTCCCCAGGCCCGACTTGCTGTTCAGCAGGCCGAGCCGCGCGTTCGGATTCGGCGCGGACCCGCGACCGGCCGGCAGACCGCGGCGGCGCATCAGCCACTCCAGCCCGGCCTCGTCGAGCTCGGCGAACAGCCGGACCCGCGTCCCGCCCCTGTCGGCGTCGAAGCGCAGCTTGATGCGGCCCCGCCAGGGCTGGTCGTGCACGATCTCGATACGGCCGCCCTGTCCCGCGTGGCCGTGTGCGCTCCCGCGTGCGGGCGACGGCGGCCGGACTTCGCTGATCCGGCCGATGATCTCCACCATGTCGGAGACCGGGCCGCCGAGCGGAGCGCCCATCCGCACCACCGCGCCCGCCGCGACCCGGTCGCACACGGCGTCGAAGACCCAGCCCGCACCCGCGCCCGCGCCGAACAGGCCGAACGTCGCGCTCGGCGATGCGTCGGTCCATTCCTCGGCGGGCAGCAGGAGTGCGGCCATCACGTCACCTCATGCGGTCATCCGGCGGACCGGCTGTCCTGGACGTCGGAGTCGGTGGCCGCGGCCTCCGTCGCGGTGGCGGCGCGCCCGGCGTCGGCGAGCGCTCCCTGGAACAGCGCCTGCAACGTCGCGATGACGTCACGCGCGGGACCGGCCGGGTCGATCGAGTAGTGCCGGAACCGGCCCGCCTTCCGCTCGGTGACCAGGCCGGCGGCGCGCAGGACACGCAGATGGCTGGAGACTCCGGTACGGCCGATGCTGGTGATCCGCTCCGCCAGCTCACCCACGGTGCACTCCTCGCGCTCGGCCAGCACGCCCAGGATCTGGCGGCGTACGGGGTCGGCGAGCGCGTCGAACGCCAGGTCTGCGGGCACCCGGGATCGCCCCCTCCATAGGTCAGCGACGGTTGACATGTCCCAGCGTAGTCCAGGGTGCCGGACCGCCGTGCGGAACCGCCCGCGTGGTCGTGACGCGCAGGTCGACCCGGCGGATCTCCAGGACCTCCCGGTACGGCAGCACCGTCCAGCGGTCGTCGGGCTGCGGAATACCGCTGGAGGCTACGACCACCCGGTCCTCGTCGACGCGGTAGCGCAGCCGGAAGAAGTCGGGGCCGCGCCGTCTGCTGACCTCGGACTCCGGGTCCTCGTCGGCGTACGCGTACAGGGCGTCCTCGGTGAGCAGCAGGCAGTTGAGGCTGGCGTAGGCGGCGGCCCGCTCCCGGACGTCCGCCGCGGCGCGGGCGAGCGCGTCGACGGGACCCGTCTCCCGCAGCAGGGTGAGCACGCGCAGGAAGTACCGCTCGGAGTCGGTGCTCCCGGCCGCACCGGCCAGCAGTTCGGGCGCGATCAGTTCGTCGAGGGCGTCGTACGGCGTGAAGTACCCGTTGTGCGCGAAGGCCGCGGTGCCGGCCGTGAACGGGTGGGTGTTACCGGGGACGACCGGCAGCCCCGGGCTCGCCAGCCGCAGGTGCAGCAGGGCGGCGTCGGTGACCGTGCCGGCGAGGGCCTGCCCCCAGGATTCGGTCGCGGCGGCTGGCTCAATTCCCTTGACGACCAAGGGACTTGCCCCGTTCCCCTGCCCGGCGGCGATGCCCCAGCCGTCACGGTGCTCAAGGCTCAGCTCGGTGAACGGCGCGGCCAGACCGTCCAGTGCGGTGTCGAGCGGCAGGGGGGCGCGGGTGACCACGCCGAGCAGGCGGCACATGCCGGTTCGCTCCTTCTTACGTTGCTTACGTCTTGCGCTGCTTACGCCTTGCGTTGCTTACGGTTCTTCTCGCACGCCGGTGTCAGGCACGACGCGCTTCCAGCCATGAAGCTGCCCCGGACAGCGCGGCGTTGACGGCGATGAAGCAGGCCGCCGCGACCAGGTAGGTGGACAGCACGGCGTGGTAGTACTCGCCCAACACCTTTGCCTGGTGGAGCAGTTCGAGGTAGCTGACCACATAGCCGAGCGTCGAGTCCTTGAGCAGCCGGACCAACTGGCTGACCAGGGCCGGGCTCACGGCCCGCAGCGCCTGCGGGACGACCACGCACGCCATGGCCTGACGGTGTGTCATACCGAGGCTGTAGGCGGCTTCCGTCTGTCCGCGCGGCAGGCTCAGCACCCCCGCCCGGAAGATCTCGGCGACGACGGCCGCGTTGCCGAGCACGATGGGGATCACCAGCTGCCAGAAGACGGGGAACGTCAGGCCGACACCGGGCAGCCCGAACAGGAACACGTACAGCAGGAGCAGCAGCGGAACGGACCGGAACAGTTCGACGTACGTCCGGGCGAGCGCACGCGTCGGCCGGTTGTGGGCCAGCCGGCCGAGCGCCACGAGGCCGCCCAGCGGGAAGGCGAGCGCGGCGGCGACCGCGGTGACCAGCAGGGTCTGGCCCAGTCCGGAGAGCAGGAAGCGGATGATGGGCCACTCGCCGAACATCCGCCACTGGTCGGCGTCGAACTGTCCATGCGCGGCGAACTGCCGTACGGCGAAGGCGAGTAGCCCCGCGAACACGGCCAGGGAGACGGCCGTCGCGATCCTGATCCGGCGCCGGGCGCGCGGTCCGGGCGGATCGAAGAGGAGGTGGATGTCGTCGCGCCGCGCTCGCGTGACCGGCTTCATCGGACCACCGCCAGCTTCCGTTCCACGCGCCCGGCGACAAGGCCGCACGTGAGGGTGAGGGCGACGTAGACGACCGTGGTGAGGGCGAAGCTCGTCAGCGGCTGGTCGTAACGAAGTGTCAGGAACTCTGCCTGGCCGGTGAGTTCGGCGACACCGACCGCCGCCGCCAGGGAGGTGCTCAGCGCGCAGCCGATGAAGATGCTGCCCAGCGGCTGCACCATCGGGCGCACCGCCTGCGGCAGGATCACATGGCGCAGGCACTGCGCGAAGCCGAGTCCGAGCGCCCGGGCGGCCTCGGCCTGGCCGCGCGGTACGGCGCGCACCCCGGAGCGGACGACCTCGCACACGAACGCGGCCCAGTACAGGGCCATCGCTGTGCTCACGGTGGCGAACAGCGGGTACAGCAGCCCGAGATCGGGCAGCCCGAACACGAAGAGCACGAGCAGGACGAGGAGCGGGATGTTGCGGAAGACCGTGACGTAGCCGGCGCCGAACGCCCGCAGGGGTGCCACCGGGCAGATCCGCAGCACGGCGACCACGAGTCCGCCGGCGACCGCGCCCGTGAAGGTGAGCGCGGTCATGGCGAGCGTCAGCAGCAGCCCTCGCCCCAACTGCCCGGCGATGGCGTCGACATGGGTGAACATGGGCTCGGTCAGCTGCCCTCGACCGAGCCGATCACCGGCGGCTTGGGCGCGGCACCGGTGACGGCGGTGCCCAGCGTCGCCTTCCACAGCTTCGCCCACTCGCCGCCGGCCTCGATCTTCTTCAGCCAGGCGTCGACGAACTTCTTCATCTCCGGGTCGGCCTTCGGCGTACCGATGCCGTAGGGGTCGGTGGTGAAGGGCTGTCCGACCACCTTGACCGACGGGTCGCGGTACTGCGTGCCGACGAGGATCGCCTGGTCGATCACGTAGGCGTCGGCCCGGCCCTGCTTGACGGCCTGTACGCACTGGCTGTTGCCGTCGAAGAGGATCACCTTCGACTTCGGAGCGAAGTCCTTGATGTCGTTGGCCGCCGTCGAACCGCTCTGCGTGCACACGGTCTTGCCATTGAGGTCGCCGACGGACGTGATGGCGGTGTTGGCCTTCTTGACGAGGATCGCGTCGCCGGAGGAGTAGTACGGCCCGGCGAAGTCGACCTTCTTGGCCCGCTCCGGGGTGATCGAGTACGTGGCGAACACCGTGTCGACGGTGCCGTTGCGCAGCAGCTGCTCACGGGTGGCCACGCTGACCTGGACCAGCTTGGTGGAGGTCTTCCCGGTGATGTACTTCGCGAGCATCGCGGCCAACCCCGCGTCGAATCCGGTGAGTTTGCCGGTGACGGGGTCCTTGAGCGAGAAGAGTGCGGAGGTGTCGGTGCCGCCGACGATCAGCGTCCCGCGCTTCTTGATCTTCGCCATGAGGCTGCCGGCCGGTATCTGACCGGCGGACGCGACCGGGGCGGCGGCGAGGATCTCGTCGTACGTCTTCGAGGCGTCCGCGGCGGCGGAACCGGACGAACCGGAGGCGGCAGGCAGGGTCGTTGACCCGCCGCAGGCTGTGAGGGTCAGGGCGAGCGCGGCCGTGGCGGAGGCGGCACCGAGGGCACGGCGGGGCCGGGACAGTCTCATCGGGCGGAATCCCTTTCGTCGTTGCGCGAAATACGGGCGGGGCGGCGAATACGAGGTGCAGCGAATACGGGGGGCGGCGGTTGCCGGACTCAGTGGCCTCGGCGGCTTCAGTGACTTCAGTGGCTGAGGACCTTCGACAGGAATTCACGGGCCCGTTCGGTGCGGGGCGCGTCGAAGAATGCGTCGGGGGTCGCCGTCTCGTGGACGCGGCCCTCGTCGAGGAAGACCACCCGGTCGGCGACCCGTCGCGCGAACCCCATCTCGTGGGTGACGACGAGCATGGTCATCCCGTCGGCCGCCAGCGCGGCCATGACGTCGAGCACCTCGCCGACCGTTTCCGGGTCCAGTGCGGAGGTGGGTTCGTCGAAGAGCAGCACCTGCGGGTCCATCGCCAACGCCCTTGCGATGGCGACCCGTTGCTGCTGCCCGCCGGACAACTGCGCGGGCCGGGCGTCCGCCTTGTCGCCCAGGCCGACCCGGTCGAGGAGTTGCCGGGCCCGCTCAGCGGCCTGCTGACGGGAGAGTCCGCGCACGCGGATCGGGGCGAGGGTGATGTTGTCGAGCACGCTGAGATGCCCGAAGAGGTTGAACGACTGGAAGACCATCCCCACCCGGGCCCGCAGCCGCGCGAGTTCGCCTCCTTCTTCGGGCAGGGGAACGCCCGCCAGGCTGATCAGTCCGGAGTCGACGGTCTCCAGTCGGTTGACGCACCGGCACAGCGTCGACTTCCCGGAACCGGACGCGCCGAGCAGGACGACGACCTCGCCGGTGTGGATATCGAGGTCGATGTCACGCAGCACATGGTTTTCCCCGAAGTGCTTGTTCACTTTTTCTATACGTACGAGAACCTCAGGCACGCGATCAGCATCGTCGGCGCCGCTCGCGGGCGTCCAATTCGAATGTCATCCGGAATTAATAAAGGCTCTTTATGCTTGCCCGATGTACGACCCCCGACAGTTGCAGGTCCTGGCCGAGGTCGCCCGTACCGGCACCTACACGGCCGCGGCCGACGCCCTCGGCTACACGCAGCCCGCGATCAGCTATCAGATGCGGATGCTGGAGCGGTCGGTCGGTGCCCCCTTGGTCACCCGTCGCGGCAGGGGCGTTCAACTCACCCCGGAGGGACGGGCGTTGGCCCGCCACGCGGGCACGGTGCTGGCCGCGCTGCGCACCGCCGAGGACGAACTGGCCGCGCTCACCGCCCCCGAGGCCGGCCGGATCCGCCTGTCCGCGATGCAGAGCAGCTGCGTCAGCCTGGTCCCCCGCGCCCTCGGCACCCTCCGCCGGACCCGCCCGGAACTGGAGGTCACGGTCACCCAGGCCGAGTGCCGCGTGTCGCACGGGCTGTTGCTGGAGGGCGCGGTCGAACTCGCGGTGATGTGCGACCTGGACTTCAGGGAGCTCGACTTCAAGGAGAAGGAAAAGGAGGCGGGTGAAGAGGGTGAGGACAGGGAGACGGAGGCGGACCGGTCCGACAGCACAGGCGGCGCCCCCGACAACTCGGGCGACCCGTCCGTCGTCGTGGACCCCCGCCTGCGCCGCGTCCCGCTGCTGACCGACCGCCGTTGCGTCCTGCTCCCGGCCGACCACCCGGCCGCCGCCTCGCCCACGGTGTCGTTGGCCGATCTCGCGGGCGAACGCTGGGTGCTGGAGTCCGGCCGTACCCGCTTCCTGGCCGCGTGCCGTGACGCCGGGTTCGCACCCCGGATCGCCGCCACCGCCGACGACCAACTGACCCTGCACAGCCTGGTCGCCAACCGCATCGGCCTCGCGGTCATGAACGAACTCGGCGTGACAGCACACTTCGACCCCCGGGTCGTCGCCCGCCCCCTCACCGACTGGCCGGTCCGCCGCGTCTTCGCCCTGCTCTGGCCGGACACCCTGCGCATCCCGGCGGCCGCCGCCCTGCTCCACGCACTGCGCGACACGGCCCGGCCGACGGACGGCGCGCCCCTGCGGGCGTGACCGCGAGTCGCCCAACACCCCTGACAGTGCGGGCCGTTGCCGGGCAGTACCGCAGGAGCCGACAGAGCGGCTGACCTAAGAGCCGGCCCTCACTCCGGCCGACGCGGGGCCGCGGTCGAGTCGCGTATCACCAGCCGGGAGCCGACCCGGATCAGCCGGCCGGCGCGCTCCGGGCCGGGGTCGCCGTTGTCGGGGCGGCTGTCGATGCGGCGCAGCAGTTGCTCCGCCGCGAGTTCGCCGAGGTCCCGGGCTCCGTTGTCGACGACGGTGATCGGCGGGTGCCAGTACGGAAACCAGGGAGCCTCCTCGTGGCACACGAGCGAGAGCTGTTCCGGCACCCGGACACCGAGCTGCACCAGGCCGCCGAGCACCCCGAACGTCGCTTCGTGGTTGGCGCTGTACAGCGCGGTGGGCGTGTTGCCCGCGGCCATCAGCCGCATGACCGCCTCCGCGCCGAACGGCACGGTGTACGGGCCGCGTGCGCACAGCGCGGGATCGGGTTCGAGCCCGGCGGTGGCCAGGGCCGCGGCGAACCCCGCGTAGCGGTCGCGTCCGGAGTCGACGTGGGGCGGGCCACCGATGAAGGCGATGTTCCGGTGCCCGAGGTCGAGCAGATGACGGACGGCCAGTTCGGCGCCGTCGCGGTCGCTGGCCATCACGGAGTCGCCGGGGGCGCTGTCGGGTGTGCGCATCAGGTTGACCACGGGGATGCCGGCCGCGCTCACCTCCCGGACCGTCGCGGTGTTGTCGCCGGTGCCCACGATGATCAGGCCGTCGACGCGGTGGTCCAACAGCATGTCCAGGTACCGGCGTTCGCGTGCCGGGTCGGAGTCGGTGACGCACAGCAGCACCTGGTAGCCGCGTTCGTCCAGCCGTTGCTGGAGCACCTCGGTGATGCGGTGGAACGAGGCGTTCACCAGGTTCGTTATCACCAGCCCGACGAGGTTGCTGCGCCTGGTGCGCAGTCCGCTGGCGATCCGGTTGGGGCGGTAGCCGAGCCGTTCCGCCGCGGACTGCACCGCGCGCTTCGTCTGCGCACTGACCCGACTTGAGCCGCTGAGCACCCGCGAGGCCGTGCTCTTGGAGACCCCTGCCGCCTCGGCCACCTGGTCCAAGGTGACGGCCACCGGCCCACCCCCGATCATGAAATCGATCCCATACGGCTCTTCTCAAGCGCCGAGCCGTGATCGCCATCATGTCAGACACGGTCGAGTCGGTGGCGTAAACAGTGCGTTTCGTCAGCAGTTTCCGGCCAGAACGAGGTTGACCCCCGCCTCGGGCCGGTGTCACGGTGCTGTGCAATCGATCCCACAGAGTGGTCCCACAAGGTGGCGTCCTGACGGGACGGACACTCGATCGGAGCTCACCATGAACACTTCCACCGCCGTCCCGTGGCGCGGCTACTGGCCGGCCGCACCCACCCCCTTCGCCGCCGACGGCTCCCTCGACGAGGACGCCTGGCGCGCACTGCTCGGGCTGTACGCGGAGCACGGCGTGCACGGGGTTCTGGTGAACGGGACGACCGGCGAGTGGTTCTCCCAGACCCCCGAGGAGCGCCGCCGGGTGGCCGAGATCGCGGTGGCCGAACTCTCCGGACAGATACCGGTGGTGATCGGCTGCGGCGCCTACACCGCCGCCGAGTCCGCCCGCTACGGCGAACACGCCCGCTCGATCGGCGCGGACGGCATCCTCACCACCCCGCCGCCGTACGTCCATCCGAGTCAGGACGAGATCCACGCCTTC
The DNA here is from genome assembly GCF_045162565.1 of Streptomyces sp. NBC_00986. Classification (NCBI taxonomy): domain Bacteria; kingdom Bacillati; phylum Actinomycetota; class Actinomycetes; order Kitasatosporales; family Streptomycetaceae; genus Streptomyces; species Streptomyces sp. NBC_00986. Next base: position 10,470,457 of record NZ_CP108733.1, on the reverse strand, counting down.
TACGCCGCTCTCGCCGGGGCGGTCGACCTGCCGCTCATGGTCTACAACTGGCCGCGCGGCACCGCCGTCGACATCAGCGTCAACACCCTTGTCCAACTGGCCGAGTTGGACACCGTGGTGGCCGTCAAGGACAGTTCCGGCGACGAGCTGAAGGTCGCGGACACCTGCGCCGCCCTGGCCGGCAAGGTCCAGGTCTTCGGCCGCTTCATCCACCGCCGGGGCATGGCCGTCATGGCCGAGTTCGGCGGCGCCGGGAACATCGACGGCGGCGGCCTCGGCGCTCCCTTCGCCGTCCCCTTCTACGAGGCCTACTGGGCCGGTGACCTCGACCGGGCCCGGGACTGGTCCGCACGCTACGAACGTCTTGTGAACCTGCTCGTCAACGACGACTACAGCTCACGGTTCGCCTCACCCACCTCGCAGCTCAAAGCCGCCATGCGGCTGCTCGGGCAGCCCGGAGGGCATGTACGCCCCCCGCTGCTCCCCCTGGAGGACCCGTCCGCGCTGCTCGGCCTGTCCGAGGCGCTCGACGAGGCCGGGCTGCAGCCCTGTACCACCAGCACCGGAAAAAGGTGAATCGACCGTGCGCAGACTTCTCATCGCGGCCTCCTCCGCAGCCGCCCTCCTTCTGACCTTGACGGCCTGCGGCAGCAGTGACTCGTCCTCGTCGTCCGCCGCCGCGGCCCCGACCGGCTGCACGCCCAAGGTGGGCAAGGCCGACCTGGTCAAGGCGGGCACGCTGACCATCTCGACCAACGCGACCCTGCCGCCCATGCAGTACCTGGACGCCTCCAACAAGATCGTCGGCATGCGGGTGGACCTCGGCGACGAGATAGCCAAACTCCTGTGCCTCACCCCGAAGTTCGTCAACATCCCCTTCGACGCGCAGATCCCCGGTGTGCAGTCGGGGCGCTGGGACATGATCGACACCGGCATGTTCTACACACCGGAGCGCGCCAAGACCGTCAAGCTCGTCCCCTACGAGGTCCAGGGCGTCTCGATCTCCGTCGCCAAGGGCAACCCGAAGAAGATCACCTCCGAGGACGACCTGTCCGGCAAGACCATCGCCGTGGAAGCGCCCGGCTACGAGTTCGACACCCTCACCGCGCTCAACAAGGAACTGAAGACCGCCGGCAAGAAGCAGGTCACGGTCCGCACGTTCACCACCACCGCCGACGCCTATCAGGCGCTGTCCGCGGGCCAGGTCGAGGGCGTGGCCATCGTCGAGGCGGTCACCAGCTACTACCAGAAGGACGGCCGCTTCGAGACGGCGGTCAAGGGCATGAACCCCGCCCCGCTCGCCCTCGGCTTCGGCAAGCAGAAGGCCGCCGCCGCGGTCGCGGACGCGCTCAACACCCTTCGTAGCAACGGCTACTTGGCCACGTTGTTCAAGAAGTACGGCGTCACGGCCTACACCGGCGACCTCAAGGTGACCACCGGCGCGATCAGCGCGAAGTAACCCGATCCGCGCGAAGTAACCCGACCAGCGCCAAGTAACCAGCGAAGGGCGAGAGCCATGTGGTCCTGGGATGCCTTCTTCGACTTCCTCACCGATCCCCAGCTCGTCCAGGGAGCCTGGACGACGATCTGGCTGACCGCGGTCAGCATGGCGCTCGCCCTGCCGCTCGCCGTGCTCGTGGCGCTGGGCAGAGCCTCCCGCATCGCATCGGTCCGGGCGGTCACGGGCTTCTACGTGTGGCTGATGCGCGGCACCCCGCTGCTGGTCCAACTGGTCATCATCTACACGGGGTTGCCCCAGCTGGGCCTGCGCCTCGGCGTGATCAGCGCGGCCCTGACCGGTCTGGTCCTCAACGAAGCGGCGTACCTCTCGGAGATCGTCCGCGCCGGTGTGATGTCGGTCCCGCGCGGCCAGTCCGAAGCCGCCCGCGCGCTGGGCATGCCGCCATGGAAGGTGTTCCGGGTGGTGGTCATGCCGCAGGCGCTGCGGGTGATGGTCCCACCGCTCGGCAACAGCTTCAACGGACTGCTCAAGACGACCACGCTCGTCTCGGTGATCTCCGTCGAAGAGCTGCTGCGCCGCACGCAGTTCGCCGTCCAGACCAACTTCCGGGTCCTGGAGGGCCTCACCGCGGCGGCCCTGTACTACCTGGCGATGACCACCCTGTGGGGACTGGTCCAGCGGTGGCTGGAGATCCGGGTCGGCCGCGGCCACCAGACCGGGCCGAACCGAGGCCGCCGTATCAAGAGCGCCGCCGTACCGGCACTCGAAATGGAGACCCGATGACCATCGAGACGGTCGTGGAAGCGCGCCAAGTACGCAAGTCCTACGGCGGAGTTGAAGTCCTCAAAGGCATCGACCTGACCGTCCGGCAGGGCGAGGTCGTCCTCGTCCTGGGCCCTTCGGGCGGCGGCAAGAGCACCTTCCTGCGCACCCTCAACCACCTGGAGACCCCCGACTCGGGCACCGTCAGCATCTGCGGCGAACGGATCGGCTACGGCGAGCGGGGCGCCCTGCGGGAGAGCCGGATCGCCGTCCAGCGGCGGCGTACCGGCATGGTGTTCCAGCAGTTCAACCTGTTCCCGAACATGACCGCACTGGACAACGTGGCGTCCGGTCCGGTGCACGTGAACGGTGTCTCCAAGTCCGAAGCACGCGGCGCGGCAGGCGAGTTGCTGGCCATGGTCGGACTCGCCGACAAGACCGCCTCCTACCCCTCCCAGCTCTCCGGCGGCCAGCAGCAGCGGGTGGCGATCGCCCGCGCTCTGGCGATGCGCCCGGAACTTCTGCTCTTCGACGAACCCACCTCGGCGCTCGACCCGGAGATGGTCGGCGAGGTCCTCGACGTCATGGTCCGGCTCCGCGAGGAGGGCATGACCATGATCGTCGTCAGCCACGAGATGGGCTTCGCCCGGGCGGCGGCCGACCGGGTGGCGTTCATCGCCGACGGCCTGGTCGTGGAGGACAAGTCCCCCGACGTCTTCTTCTCCGCGCCGGAACACGAACGCACCCGCCAGTTCCTGGACCGCGTCCTGTGAGCCCCTCGATCCCTGTGAGCACAGCCATGAGCACCAACTCCCAGCCGGAGACGGTCACCGTGACCATCGACGGCACTCCCGGCCAGGCCTGGTCGGGCCAGTCCGTCAGCGCCGTCCTGGTCGCGGCCGGCATCTGGCCGCTGCGCCGCAACCCGGTCAACGGCCAGCTACGCGGCCCCTATTGTGGAATGGGCATCTGCCTGGAGTGCGAGGTGACCATCAACGGCCGTCCCAGCAGCCGGAGTTGCACCGCGCACGTCACCGACGGCATGGACATCCGCACCCGCACCGAGCCCCTGCCGACGGCCGCCCATGGCTGACGTCATGGCGGAGTCGGAGGCGGATGTCGCGGTGATCGGCGGCGGACCGGCCGGACTGCACGCGGCGCTGGTCCTGGCCCGGGGCGGGCTGAACGTCTTCCTGCTCGACGAGTCCGACACCCTGGGCGGCCAGTACTACAAGCGCCGGGCCGAGCAACTCACCGCCGCCTTCGGCGACTTCCGCCCACGCGGCACCGAACTGATCGGCCAGGTGCGGAACGCCGGGGTCGCCATCCGCACCGGCACCCTGGTCTGGGGCGCCGAGGACGCGGGCCGCACCCTCTTCACCTCCGACGTCCGAACGGGCGCACTCGGTCGCATCACCACCCGGGCCACACTCTCCGCCACCGGCGCCTACGAACGCTCCCTGCCCTTCCCGGGCTGGACCCTGCCGGGTGTGGTCACCCCTGGGTTCGCCCTGCACCTGGCCACCATGGACCGGGTTCCCGTGGGCCAGCGGGTCGTGCTGGCCGGGACCGGCCCGTTCCTGCTGCCGGTCGCCTGCGCGCTGCTGGAAGTGGGTGCGCGGATCGAGGCACTGGTCGAGCTGAACCACCCGTACCGGCCGGGGGTTTCCTCGATCGGCGGCGCGCTGCGACAGCCCGCCCGGCTCGCGGAGGCGGCCCGCTATCTGCTCACCCTCGTCCGGCACGGCGTGCGCGTCGAACAGGGCGCCCGCGTCCTGGCCGCGCACGGCCACACCCAGGTCACCGCCGTGGACATCGGCCAAGAGGACGGCAGCGTACGGCGGTTGGAGACCGACGCGCTGTGCGTGGGCTTCGGCTTCCGACCGAGCACCGAACTCCCCCGACTGCTGGGATGCGACACCCGGGCGGACCCCACCGGCACGGAACAACTCCCGGTCGTGGACGCGGACGGCGCGACCTCGGTGGACGGACTGTACGTCGCCGGGGACTGTGCCGGAATCGCGGGCGTGCACGCGGCGGGCGTACGAGGACAGCTCGCCGCCCACGCGATCCTGCGCCGCCTGGCACCCGAACGCGCACCCGTGCGGCTGTCCGGTCTCCGCCGTCGGGCCCGCGCCCTGGACCGTTTCGCCGAACTCGCCGACCGCCTCTACCCGTTGCCGGCCACGGCCGACATCCCCGACGCCACCCAGGTCTGCCGCTGCGAGGGTGTCAGCGCGGGCGAGATCCGGCAGGCCGCCGCGACCGGCTGGAACGACCTGCACGGCGCCAAGGCCGCCACCCGCGCCGGCATGGGCCCCTGCCAGGGGCGCGAATGCGGCCACATCGTCGCGGCGTTGACCGGGCGGGGCGACGGCACTGCGGAGTGCTTCGCGGCCCGGATGCCGATACGGCCGCTGCCCATGGCCGCGACGGTCGAAGGGCAGGAGGTCCAGTGACCCAGCCCGATGTCGTCGTCGTCGGCGCCGGCATCCTCGGCGCCAGTGCCGCCTTCCACCTCGCCGAACGCGGTTACCGGGTCGTGGTGTTGGAGCGCGGCGCCCCCAACCGCGAGGGCTCCGGCACCACCGCGGGCAACCTCCACATCCAGGCGATCCACACCCGCCGCCCGGGCCAGGAGGTCCCGGTCGACAGCGCTCGTCTGCTGCCGCTGCAACGCCGGGCGTCCGACCACTGGGCGCAGATCGAGGAACGGCTCGGCGCGGACGTGGAGTTGCGGCGCGGCGGGGGCTTCATGGTCGCCGAAACCGCCGTACAGGAAGAGGAGTTGAGGGAGAAGCACGAGTGGGAGCGGCGGGCGGGTATCCCCACCGAGGTGCTCACCGGCGACGAGGCCCGCAAGCAGTTGCCGTTGCTCTCCGACCGGGTACGCGCGGCCAGTTGGTGCTCGCTCGACGGATACGCCAACCCGCTCCTGATCACCCCCGCCTATCTGGCCGCGGCCCGTCGCCTCGGCGCCGAACTGCACGCCTTCACCCCGGTGACCGGCATCGAGCGGGTCGGCGACGACTACAAGGTGTTTTCAGGCGACCGGAGTTGGACCGCACCCGTGGTCGTCAACGTGGCCGGGCCGTGGATCACCGGGATCTCCGCACTCGCCGGGGTGGGGATCCAGATGTCGCCGGTCGCGATCCAGATGCACGTGACCGTCCGGGTCCCGCCGGTCATGCACCACCTGGTCCAGCACATCGGCGAGGGCATGTCGGTCAAGCAGGTCAGCGCCGGCAACCTGCTGATCGGCGGCGGCTGGCCCGCGGCGAGGCTCGACATGGAAGGGCGCAGCACCGTCAGCGTGCCCAGCATGGCCGGCAACCTCGCCCAGGCCGGGCGCATCCTGCCGTTCCTCGGCGACCTGCGACTGCTGCGCATGTGGGCCGGACCGCTGGCCGCGACTCCGGACGAGATGCCGGTGATCGGCGAAGTCCCGGGCCACCCAGGGTTCTTCGTCGCGGGCGGCACCTACGCCTTCACCCTCGCCCCGGTGTGGGGCGACACGCTGGCCCGCCAGATCGGCGGGGAACCCCCGGCCGACCCGGTCGACGACCTGGGTCCCGGCCGCCTGCTGTACGACGACGCCACCACTCCCGTATCGCCCTGAAAGGCACTCCCTCATGACCCTGAGAATGTTCGTCAACGGCCAGGCCATGTCCGGCGGCACCCTCAACCACGCACTCAGCGAGGCCCGCCTGCTCGGCCCCGCCCGTACGGCGCCCACGTACCAATTCTTCTCCGTACGCGACGAGTTCCCCGGCCTGCACCCCGTCACGGAGGGCGGCGCCTCGATCAACGGCGAGGTGTACGAGGTCAGTTACGAGGTGCTGCGCCAGCAACTGTTGCCCGAGGAGCCCGCGGAACTCGAGCTGGGCGTGATCGCGCTGGCGGACGGCTCGGGGTCCTTCTCGATGCGTATGCGCGCCTCCGCGCTGACGGCCCCCGGCGTCGTCGACATCACCGCCCACGGCGGCTGGCACGCCTACCTCTCCTCTCTCTGATCTCTCTGACACTTCGCCCTCGCTGGAGGTCTGCCATGTCCCACCCCTCATCGATCGAACCCGCCCGACCCGTCGACCTCGTCGTGCGAGGTGGCACCGTGGTCAACGCCGACTGGCAGGGTGCCGCGGACGTCCTGGTCGGCGGCGGCAAGGTGCTCGGGGTGGTGGAGCCGGGCGCGTACCGCGCCCAACAGGCGCCCGGCACAGCCGAGTTGGACGCCTCCGGACGCCTCGTGCTGCCCGGCGGCGTGGACCCGCACTGCCATGTCGGCTTCACCTCGGGGGACTTCACCTCCCTCGACGACTACCGCCAGGCCACCACGGCGGCGGTCTTCGGCGGTACGACCACGATCGTGGACTTCGCCATCCCGCGCCCCGGCGAGAACCCGGCCGACGTCGCCGCGGTCCAACGCGCCAAGGCGGCACAGGGGTTGTGCGACAGCGCGCTGCACGGGTGTGTGGTCGAGTGGGACGACAGCGTGCCGGAACAGCTGCGGTCGCTGGCCTCCGACGGCATCGTCACGGTGAAGATGTTCACCACGTACCGCGGCGAGACGATGGCCGACGAGAAGACCATCCTGAACGTGATGACGACGCTGCGGGATCTCGGCGGCATGGTGGTCATCCACTGCGAGGCCGACCACATCATCGCGGACACGCAGGAGCGCGGCGAGGCGGCCGGGTCGATCAGCGCGTCCCATCACGCGGGTACGCGGCCGGAGTTGGCCGAGAACGCGTCGGTCGCCGAGATCCTCGCCATCGCGGAGTCGGTGTCTGCCCCGGTGTACTTCGTCCACCAGTCGACACCCGAGGCGGTCGACCTGGTGGCCCGCGCACGCGGCCGGGGAGTGCGGGCGTTCACGGAGACGGTCGCCCATCACCTGGTGCTGGACGACACGGCGTACGCGAGCCCGCATCCCGAACGCTTCGTGTGCTGCCCGCCGTTGCGGGACGCCGGCACGGTCGCCGGACTGCGCTCACGACTGCTGATGGGCCAGGTGGCGACGATCGGCAGCGACCACTGCTGCTACGACACGGCCCAGAAGGAGTCGGTGAGCCACGACGTACGGTCAATGCCCAACGGTCTGCCGGGAGTTGAGACGCGCATGCCGGTGATCTTCAGCGAGTTGGTGGTCAAGGGCGGCCTGCCGGTGGGCCGCTTCGTCGAGTTGATGTGTGCCAATCCGGCCCGGCTCAACGGCCTCTACCCCCGCAAGGGAGTCATCGCGCCGGGCTCGGACGCGGACCTGGCGATCTGGAATCCGACGGCCACCCGTACCGTCCGCAGCACCGGCCTGCACATGGCCACGGACTACACCCCGTACGAGGGCATGTCCGTCACCGGCTGGCCGGAGACCGTCGTGGTGGGTGGCCGTCCCGTCGTGGAGTCCGGCCGTCTGACGGACACCGAACCCCGGGGCCGCCACCTGCGCTCCGGCCCACTGAGCCGGTCCCTGGTCTGCTGACCCCGCGATCCCGCCGACGCGACAAGCAACACTCCGGTCGGCGGGGTGCTGGAGCCTTACGGGCTGACGGTCTGCCACGCCCGACAGCGGCCGTCCGCGTGCCCGGACGCGTCGTCGGCGTCGTTGTGCCAGTTGCCGGAGGGATCACAGTGCCAGTCGTTGCCGGAGGGGTCGCTGGGATCGGTACTGCCGGGGTGGCTGTACCCGTACCACGCGGATCCGGTCGACGACGAAGGTGCCGGCGGATCCGACGGAGTGAGCACCTGGGCGTCCGCCGTCCCTGCGAGCGAGGCCGTCATCAATGCGCCCAAGACCGCCCCGGCCCACCAGCCGCCGATCGTCCTGCTGTTCATCATGCTTCCTTCCGGTCGTCCGAGACACAACACGCAATATACGGACAAAACTGGAGATCACCTTCACCCCCGCTGTCTCGACATGCTCCACTCTTCGTCGATGACAGCGGTGGCGCGATCCGCGAGGTCGTAGCGGGTCCAACCCGGGTCGCCGTCACGGATGAACGCGGTCCACGCCGCGTGCGTGCGGTCCGCCAGGCCGGCCGGTGGACGGTGCGGGCCGAGCAGGGCGGTGTCGCCGTACAGGGCGGGCAGGTCGGTGCGGTGGAAGACGAACGGCAGTTCCACGCAGTGGCAGGCGCCGAGCGTGCCGCCGAACGCGGGTGAGCGCCAGGCGAACTCGTAGGCGAAGGTGCGGGCGCGCCGGTGGCGGGCGTGGGCGTCGGCGAGGAGTCGGCTGCCCTGGGTGAAGGTGTCCGTGATGAGTCGGCTCGCCAACTCGGGGGGCCGGTCGGTCGGTTGGGCGGTTCGGTACGCCGTGAGCCGTTCCCGGGGGTTGGTCAGGCGCCGTTCGGCGAGGGCGAGGAGTTGGGTCTCGGTCATGGGGGTGCCCGAGGGCACGGTGTAGAGGTTGGCCTCCTCACGGTTGGTGCCGATGAGCAGGTCCACGTCGGCGCCGTGACCGTCGTACACCGCGTCGGCGGGCTGTCGGTCCAGGGACCGGCCGTCGATGATGCATTTCACCGGGCTCTCGCCGAGTGACGTGTCGAGTGGACCGTCCGGTATGACGACGACCGGGCCGATCGCGCCGAGTGCCTCCGTCAGCCGCCGGTCGTCAACGGCGCCCAGGTCGGCGGGGGTTGCCCGGACGTTCAGCGCCTCGGCCACCGCCCGGGTGGTCAGCGCTGCCTGTTCCGCGCTGATCGCCGCCGTACCGCTGCCGCTCTGGCTGATGGCCCGGCTGAAGAGCCGTTCGCGCCGGGCGTGGGGGTTGGCGAGCAGTGCGGCGACGATCATCGCCCCGGCGGACTGGCCCGCGACGGTCACCTTGCCCGGGTCGCCGCCGAAGGCCGCCGCGTTCTCGGCCACCCAGCGGAGCGCGGCGACGACGTCGAGCAGTCCGCGGTTGGCCGGTGCTCCGGGAACGTCGAGCCAACCGGCGATCCCCAGACGGTAGTTGAGGGTGACGGTGATGATGCCGTCGCGGGCGAAGGACGACCCGTCGTAGAGCGGTGCCTGTCCCGTTCCCGAGATGAGGCCTCCGCCGTGCACGAAGACCAGCACCGGTAGCCCGCCCGAGGGGTCGGCGGGGGCGGTGACCGTCACGGTGAGGTAGCCGGGGTCCGGGATCCAGCCGGGGCCCAGCACCGGGGACAGGTCCAGGCCGCCGAAGCCGGAACGGGCTCGGGCAGGGGCGGTTCCACCGGGTACGGTCGCGTCCCGTACGCCGTCCCACCGTGCGACCGGGGCAGGCGCGGCGAACCGGGCGGGACCGGTGGGCGGGGCGGCGTAGGGGATCGACGCGAAGGTGCGTACGCCGGCGTGGAGTGTGCCGCGGACCGGTCCGCCCGTCGTACGGACGACCGGCGCGCCGCTCACACCCGCTCCCCGAACGGTGCCCACGACTGGACGGCGTACGACGAGCCGGTCCGCCGCAACCGTGCCCCCGAACCGCCCCGGAGATGCGCGGGAAAGACCAACGCGCCCTGATCGGCGGCCCGTTCCAGCACGCGCCGCCGGGACGCGCGGGCCGCGACCGGGTCCTCACAGAAGCAGCTGTTGGCGTCCGGCTCGACGAACTGCACCGGGTTGTGCAGCACATCGCCGACGAACACCGCCAGTTCACCGCCCGACCGCAGCGTGAGCACCGAGGAGCCCGGGGTGTGTCCCGGCGCGTACTCCAGACGCAGGGCGGCGTCGATGTCGTGCACGTCCTCCCACAGCAGGGCCTGGCCGGACTCCACGACCGGTGCCACGCTGTCGTCGAAGACGTTCGCGTTGGCCGCGGCCGTCCGGGCGGGACGGGAGCGTCGGGCGCTGTCCGGGTGCCAGAAGTCGTGGTCGGCGCGCGGGATCAGGTAGCGGGCGTTGGGGAACGTCGGTACCCAATTCCCGTCCACCAGGCGGGTGTTCCAGCCGACGTGGTCGGCGTGCAGATGGGTGTTGACCACCAGGTCGACGTCCTCCGGCTCGACGTCTGCGGCGGCCAGCCCGGTCAGGAAGTCGGTGCTGCGATGGTCGAACGCCGGTGTGGCCGGGCGGGACTTGTCGTTCCCGACGCCGGTGTCCACGAGGATCGTCGCGCCGCCGCTGCGCAGGACGAACGTCTGCATCCGGGTCATCAGGAGCCCCGCCTCCGGGTCCCAGTGGTCGGGGGCGAGCCAGGAGCGGTTGTCGTGCCACACGTGGGGGCTGATGTCCGTGAACATGACCGCCGGCGGGCGGGTGGGGGTCTCGAACTCCACCACGCGCGTCACCTCGACGTCCCCGAGGCCGAAGGAATCCACAGGATGTCCCCTCTCAAGTCTCAAGCCTCGACTCGCGGGACCTTCAGCGGAGTTCACGCAGACCGGCGACCAGGACATTGGGATCCTCGGCCGTGACGTAGGCGGCGTTCAGCACGTGGACAGTGGTGCCGCGCACTTCGATCGCGGTGGGGTTCTGCAGGCCGTCCGCCGCGGTCAGGACGGTGGCCCGGTGCCCGTCGGAACGGATACGGACGACGGTGTTGGTGTGGTTGAGGGCGGCGAGTATCTCGTCCCCGGCGCCGGTGAACGTGAAGTCGTCGACGGTGGTCAAACCGGTTGCCCTGACCTGGAGTTGACCCGGGCGGCCGCCCGGCAGGAAGGGGATGCGCAGGATGGTGCCGTCGTCCGTGTCGGACACCCACAGCGCGCCGTTGTGGATCTTCACGCCGTTGGCACCGGCGATGGCGGAGTAGGCGAGTTCGGGGGCGCTGAGCCAGGCGGTCGGGGTCCCGCCGGTGACGGGGACGGTCCAGATGGTGCCCCGTACGGAGTCGGCGATGTAGAGCCTGCCGGTGCGCCGGTCCAGGGCCATGCCGTTGGGCAGGCCGTCGGCGGGCAGGGCGGCGATGCGTTCCGGGGTCCCGTGCGGTCGCAGCCGCCATACGCCGGTCAGGTCCGAAGTGCCGGTCGCGTAAAGGAAGTAGAGGGTTCCGTCGTCGGCCCGGACGATGCCCATGGTGGGCGCGAAGTGCAGGACCGGCGTATTGACCCCGCCGTCGCCGGGCAGCGGCATGGTGGCCAGGATGTGCGTCCTGCCGTCGGTACCGACCCGGGCGACCTGCCGGGCCACCGAGAAGGTCACGTCGAGGCTGCCGTCGGGTTCCAGCACGCCGTTCTCCGGTGTCTGTCCCTCGGCCAGGTTGAAGTGCGCGGCGACATGGGCGACTTGGGCTGCCGTCCCGCCGGCTTGGGTCGCGGCGGCCGGCACCGAAGCGAACCCGAAGGTTCCGATCACGACGACCGCGACCGTCAGGGCACCCCCTGAGAGCTTCTTGTTCATGGTGTTCTCGTCCGTTCCGGCGCGCGGACATGGCGCGCCCAGGAGGTAGGTGCGGTGAGGTCGGTAACGGGGTGGGGTGCGGCGGGAGTTGGGGCGCGCGGGCGCGATGGCGGGACTCGTGTGGGCGCGTGCAGAGTCCACCGGCCGCGCGGCGGCTCCAGGAGCCCCGAGGGTCGCCGGTCACCGATCGCCGGTCACCGATCGCCGGTCACCGATCGCCGATCGCCGATCGCCGATCGCCGGTCAGGATGCTCCCAAAGCCAGGCTTCAGCGAGGGCTGTTGACGTCCGTCGGCCTGCGTTCCGCGGTTTCGGTGACTTCGGCGAGGTCGGTGCTCGGTGCCGTCGGGGTGTCAAGTCGAGCGAGAAGGGAGAGCGCCACAGCGGACGCGCTGTCGGCACCCGCCGTGGCCACGACGATGCGTTGGCCCTCTTCCTGGGGGACGTTCAGGGACTGCAGGTTGAGTTCCATGCGGCCGACGACCGGGTGGTGCATGCGGTACTCCGCGAGGGCCCACTTCCTGACCCCGTGCTCGGCCCACATCGTGGCGAACTCCGGGCTCTTCATGGTCAGTTCACCGATGAGCGAGGCCAGCCGGGGATCGTCGGGGTGCCGGCCGGCGGCGAGCCGGAGCTTGCCGACGACGTTCCTGGCTTTCTTCGGCCAGTCCACGAACAGGTCCCGGGTGTGCGCGTCCAGGAACACCAGCCGTGCCATGTTCGGGCGCAGATCGGGCTGTTCGGAGATCCGCGGGTCCAAGTGCCCGGCGAACAGGGCGTGTCCGGTGCGGTTCCAGGCCAGTACGTCGCTACGACGGCCGAGCACGAGCGCGGGTGTGTCGCCGAGCGCGTCGACCAACTGCCGTGTCGCGTCGCCGATCCGCTCCGGCGCGGGCCTGCGCCGGGTGGTGGTACGGCGTGGTGCGCCGGCCAGATCGTGCAGATGGGCGCGCTCGACCTCGTCGAGACCGAGGGCCCGGGCCAGCGCCTCCAGTACCTCGGGGGACGCGTTGAGCGAACTGCCCTGTTCCAGCCGCGTGTAGTAGGAGAGACCCACCCCGGCGAGCTGGGCCAGTTCGTCGCGGCGCAGACCGGGCACCCGACGGCGCTCCCCGAAATCCGGGAGCCCCACGTCCGCCGGCTGCAACTGGGCTCGGCGTGTCCTGAGGAACTCCCCCAACCGCGGCTTCTTGTTCATGCCCCGAGTATCCGCCAACGGGACGCCGGACAGCCTGCCCCTGACAAGGGCAGGCTACGAGCGGCCAACGCCGGAACACCCGCACCCGCCGACAGGACGCGATGTCGGCCCTTACCCGGATCAACCCACCTCTGAGGAAAGGGAGTTCGAGGAGAGCGGCGCAAGCCGGGACAGCGGGTACCGAGGGGTGATTCACCCTGCCGCGGGCAGCAAGGCTCGTTCGTCCAGCAGCCCCTCGCCCCGCAGGTCGGTCCAGAGTTCCGGTGGGACGGGTGCGGCGAACGCGGCGATGTCGCGCCGTACCTCCTGCACGGTGCGCATGCCGACCGCGATGCAGGCGACCGCGGGGTGGAGCAGTGGGAAGGCCATCGCGACCTGCGGGACCGTCACGCCGTGAGCCTCGCAGACGTCGGCGATCCGGTGAACCCGCGCCACCAGTTCGGGGCCGGCGACGCCGTAGTCGTACCGCGCCCCCGTAGTAGGCCGATCGGTGGCCAGGAGGCCGGAGTTGAAGACGGAGGCGGCGACCACCGACACCCCGTGCTCGGTGCAGGCAGGCAGCAGTTCGTCCAGGGCGCTGTGGTCCAGCAGGGTGTGACGACCGGAGAGCATCACCACGTCGGGGTCGGCCTCCCGTACCAGGCGGGTGAGTTGGCCGGGGTGGTACATGCCCGCGCCGATCGCCCCGACCGCCCCCTCGGCGCGCAGTTCGGCGAGCGCTGGGTAGCCGTGCCGCAGCGCCTCCTCGAAGTGCCGTTCGGCGTCGTGCAGATAGAGGACGTCGATCCGGTCGAGGCCGAGGCGGTCGAGGGAGTCCTCGACGCTGCGGCGGATGCCGTCGCGGGTGAAGTCCCATACCCGGCGGTGCGTGGCCGGGACGGCGAAGGACTCGTCCGTCCGCCCCTGCGGGTCCTGCGGTACGAGCAGCCGTCCGACCTTGGTGGACAGGGTGAACTCGGCCCGGGGCTTGCCGCGCAGCAGCTCTCCGATACGGCGTTCGGAGTGGCCGATGCCGTAGTGCGGTGACGTGTCGTAGTAGCGGATGCCCGATTCCCAGGCGGCGTCGAGGGCCCGGGCGGCGGTGGCGTCGTCCAGCGGTTCGAAGAGGCCGCCCAACGGGCCGCCGCCGAAGCCCAGTTGGGTGACCTCGACCTCGGTGTGGCCGAGCCTGTGGGTGTCCATGTGATTCTCCTTCGTGTGCGGGCTACGTGGAGTGGTCGCTGTGGGATGACCGCGCTCAGAAGGCGGGAAAGGCCCGGCCCGAGGGGTGGAACGGTGCACGCTCGCCGCGGAAGGCGAGCGAGGCGGCGGTGACCGCACCCGGCCGCAGTTCCTCGACGCGGCCCGCGGCGGCCAGCGACGACAGGGTGGTGCCGCCCAGATAGGCCGCGCCCAGTTCCGTGGAGGTCACTCTCAAGTCGGCCCGGGCCCGGGTGAGTTCACAGGTGACGGAGTCGCCGTCGGCCGACAGATGGTGACGTCCGGCGTTCCAGGGGCAGAACGTGTCCTGGACCTCCAGGACCAGATCCAGCGGGGTCGAGTAACGGCGGGCTGTCAGCGCCCGGTCGACGTCCACCAGGCGGACCCAGAGGTTGTCGGTCACCGTGGTGCGGGCCGCGCGCGGATCGGTCAGCAGATGCTTCAGCGGTTCGTCCACGGCACCGTCGTAGACGAGGCCGTCGTGCGCGTCGAGGTCGATGAGGAAGCGCCACAGGGCGGCGTACGACGGCCGGGAGGTGGCCGCGACCTCGATGACCTGCACCGACCCCGAGTTGGAGCGGTAGACGGCATAGCCGGTGGCCTCGCCGCCGGGCTCCAGATGGACGGCGAAGCGCAGCGCCGTGCCTCCGTCGCGTGCGCGTTCACCGTCGGCGAGCCGTGCCTCCCAGAACTTCTCCGTGCGGTCGACCCATCCGACGGAGGTGCCGCGCACGGACTCGTAGACCTTTTCCAGCAGCGGCCGGGCCTCCTCGCCGCCGAGCAGGCGGACCATCCCGTCGCCGAGGTCCGTGCCGGGGCGCAGGGACATGGCCCTCTTGTCGGCCCGGATCTCGGCGACGTGGCTGGCGGTGCCGTATCCGAAGCGGCCGTAGATCGTGGCTTCGGCGGCGTTGAGCGCGGCGACCGGTTCGCCGCCCGTGTCGTGCAGGCCGGTGAGCTGCTCGCGCATCATCGCGGTGAGGATGCCGCGCCGACGGTGGGTGGGCAGGACCGCGACCAGCGTGATGCCTGCGACGGGTGTCGCTCCGCCAGGAACCGTCATGACGCGGCCGTAGATCGATGCGCCGGCGGCGATCTCGTGGCCGTCGTAGGCGGCGATCGTGCGGTCGGGTTCGAGTGAGGAGGCGGCGTTCCGCAGGCCGCCCTCCTGCCAGTCCTGGCCGTAGGTCGTGGTGACCATGTGAGCCCACGCGTCGAGTTCGTGGGCGGCGATGGTGCGCAACGGGTAGGTCGTCGTCATGCGTCGAGCGTGGCCGGATAAACAGCTGCGGCACATCGGGCGATCTCCCTGTTTATATGCTGGCGGCGTGGTGGCGCAGCGGGTGGTCAGTCCGGTGTTGGTCGGCCGGAGCGAGGAGTTGGCGGGGCTGACGACGGCTCTGGACATGGCTGTTGAGCAGGGGCCGGCCGTGGCACTGGTCGCCGGGGAGGCCGGGATCGGCAAGTCGCGGCTGCTCGCCGAGTTCGCGCGGTCGCTGGACCCGGGGGTGCGGGTGGTCGGGGGCGTCTGCGCGGAACTGGGGCGTGACTCCGTGCCGTACGCGCCGTTCGTGACCGTCCTGCGCTCGCTGATCCGGGTCGAGGGCGTGACGCCGGGCCCCTACCGCCGGCTGGCCCACTGGTTCCCCGAACTCGGCGAGCCGGGCGACGACACCGAAGGCGGCAAACACCGGCTCTACGAGGAGGTGCTGACGCTCGTCGAACGGGTGGCCGCCGGCCGGCCTCTCGTCGTCTCGGTCGAGGACCTGCACTGGGCGGACACCGCCACCTGCGAACTGCTCGGCTTCCTGGCCAGGAACCTGACCCGGCCCGGGGTCCTCCTCGTGATCACCTACCGGCCGCCCGAAGCCGGACCGCTGCTCTCCGAACTCGCCCGCCGTCCGGGCACCGCCCGGCTGCGCCTCGGGCACCTCGACGAACGGGACGTGGGCCGTCAGCTGGCCGCCATCCTCGGCACCGAACCGGACCCGGCCACCGTGGCCCGCGTCCATCAACGCAGCGACGGCAACCCGCTGTTCGTCGAGGCACTCGCCCGCGCCGGTGAACGGACCCCGGACGACGTGCGCGATCTGCTGCTGGACGGCCCGCGGTCGCTGCGGAGCCCGGCTCGCGAGCTGCTGAGCCTCGCCTCCGTGGCGGGCGGGCGGGTCGGCCACCGCCTGCTGGCCGAGGTGGCAAAACAGGACGGGGTCGAGCTGGATGCCCTGCTGCGTGAGCTCGTCGACCGCAGCCTGCTGGTCACGGCCGGCGACGGCTACGCGTTTCGCCACGCCCTGATCCGGGACACGGTCTACGACGACCTGTTGCCCGGCGAGCGTGCGCGCCTGCACGCCCGCTACGCCGAGGCCCTGCGCGACGGCGATGCCCCGGCGGAGCTGGCCGCGCACGCCCACGCGGCCGGGGATCGCGGCCTCGCGCTGGCGGCCGCCTATCTGGCCGCCGGACAGGCACGCGGGTCGTACGCCTACGCCGAGCAGGTCCGTCTGCTCGGCACGGTCCTCGACCTGTGGGATCCGGAAGTCCCGCTGGGCGCCGACCGGATCGGCGTGCTGACCGACGCCGCCGAGGCCTGCATGCTCAGCGGCGACTACGCCCGCGGCGTCGAGTACGCCACCGCCGGGCTGGCGGCGGTGGACGAGCGGCGCGAGCCCGAGCGGGCCGCCCTGCTCCTTGAACACCGGGGCAGACTGCGGCACCGGCTGGACACCACCGGCAGCTCGGACTGGGAACACGCCCTGGAGCTGCTGCCGCCCGGCAGCCCCCAGCGGGGTCGGCTGCTCGGCGTACTGGCGATGGGCGTTCTTCCTGATGTGGACCGGGCCCGCGAGTCGTTCGAGGAAGCACTTGCCATCGGCCGGGCCACCGGTGACGCCACGGTCACCGTCCGCGGACTCCTGGGCGTCGGATCCATGACCAACGACCTCGGCATGCTGACCGAGGCCCGCGCGCTCGCCGAACGACTCGACAGCAACGACCTGTTGCTGACCGTGCCCATGTACGAGGCCATGCTCCACACCAGAGCGGGCGACCACCAGCGCACCATCGAGGTCGCCGGCGACGGGATCCGCCTCGCCCGCCGATACGGTCTTGCCCGCAGCCGGGGAGCCGAGCTCGCCCGCTACGCCGGAAGCGGCCTGATCCTGGCCGGCCGGTGGGACGAGGCAACCGCCGTACTGGAGGAGAGTCTCCAGGCGGACGCACCACCGCAGTCACGGCGGGGCTTGCGCGCCCTCGTCGGCTACCTGTCGCTGCTGCGCGGTGACCTGACGACGGCGGCCGAGGCGGCGGCAGCCATGGACCACCCCGACGCCACAAGCCTGTTCTTCCGCCATCGGCTGCTGTGCCTGCTCGCCGTGGCCCAGGGCGACCCGGAACGGGCCGACCTGCTCCTGGACCGGGCACTGACCGACCCCGCGCTCACCCGGATCCACAGCAGTGAAGCCCGGCCGGTCCTGGTCGCCGGCGCCCTGGTGCAACGGGCACGGCTGTCCACACGCGCCGACACGGAACTACGGCAGCGGGTAGCGGCCCGGCAGGCCCAACTCGCCGCGGCCGACACCGAGTTCGGCGTGGACGGGCCACTCGACCGAGCCTGGCAGACCATGCTCCGGGCGCTCGTCGAGGACGACGGCTGGGACCACGCGGTGACCTCCTGGCGTCAGCTGCGGCAGCCCTACGAACTGGCGCTCTGCCTGTTCCACAGCGCGCGCACCCTGCTGACCGCAGGCGACCGCCCCGGCGCCACGGCCCGCCTCAGAGAGGCCGCCCAGCTGGCCGAAGACCTGCGCGCCACACCGCTCGCCCGCCAGATCACCCAGCTCCTACGGCCGCGCCCCACCCAGGACGGCCTCACGGAACGCGAGCTCGAGGTCCTCCAGTTGATCGCCGAGGGCCTGAGCAACCGGCAGATCGCCGCCCGACTGCACATCTCGCCGAGTACGGCGGGCGTACACGTGTCCCACATCCTGACGAAACTGAGCGCGGCGACACGCACCGAGGCAGCGGCCGTCGCCTTCCGCGAAGGGCTGGCCGGGGCCCGCCGGGGTGACAGGTGACAAATGGGCAGGTGCGAGCGTTGCGATGCTCAAGACGTGCGGGGCGATATGGCGAGGGGTAAATGTGGGACTGATCTACGGCTACGACATTTACCTGCGCCCTCGGAATGTCGAGAGGGTGTTGGCCAATCTGGCCGAGCTGGCACCACCGGCCCGTGCCGTGCCGCCGCTTGAGATCATCCTGCCCGGCGGTGAGCGGCTCGTCCTCCCGTTCACGTCCCACTTCGAGAGCGCGCCGGTCGACTGCTCCACGAGCGGCACGCTCGACCTCGACACGTCCCTCACGTTCGACGCCGATGACGCACTGCGTGAGTACGCGCGGAAGAACGGTCCCGAACCCGGGGCGGACGGGCGTGTCCAGATCGGGTACGTCTACGCGCTGGTCCGGTTCGAGTCCGTTCCGCACCCTGGCTACGCGTCGCTGGAGTGCTGGGCCGCGACGTCGGAGATGAGCCGCTTGTTCGCGCGGTCGGCCAACGTCAGGAAGGTGTTCACCGACCTCGCCGCCGACAGCGGAGGAGTGTGCTGCCTGTTCGACACCGGCGACGGCGCCCCCGAGCAAGTGTGCCGGCTCGACGGCGAACCCACCCAGGAGACAGTCCCCGGTCCCCGCTTTCCAGATCGGCGAGCGCTTGCGGCGACCTGGCCCACCTCCGAGAAGTGAGCGTCGGTGCTCCTCCCGCCCCCAACTCCCCATGGATCCGCGGCACATGCCGGTCCCTGAGCCTGACTGCCGACGACCGGCGCTGAGGGGGCTGTCCCCCGTTCCGATCCTCGGGTATGCCGGATCGCGCCTCGTCGGCGGCCGGAACTAGCGTGCGGTCATGATTCCGACTCTGCGGAAGCACCTCGCCCTGGCCATCGGTGTCGCCACGCTGCTCACCGCCGAGATGACCACCGCCGTCGCTCAGCCCGAAGGTCCTTTCCCCACAAGGCAGTTGCGCCAGGACACCCGGGCGATCCATTCCCTCGGGGTCAGTGGTGTGCAGGCCCGCGTGATCGCGCCGGGCGGTCGACAGTCGGTGGCCACCAGCGGCACCGCCGACCTGAGCACCGGGCGACCGGTCCCCTCCGACGGGTACTTCCGTATGGCCAGCACGTCCAAGACGCTGGTGGCCACCGTGGTACTCCAGTTGGAGGCCGAGGGCAGGCTGTCCCTGGACGACACGGTCGACCACTGGCTGCCGGGAGTGGTGCGGGGCAACGGCAACGACGGCCGCCGGATCACCATCCGTCAACTGCTCCAGCACACCAGCGGGATCCACGACGACCTGCCCGGATACACCACACCGGAGGAGTACTACCGGCAGCGCTACGACGTCTACAGCCCCGAGCAGTTGGTCGCCCGCACCATGGCCCACGCGCCGGACTTCCCACCGGGCGAGGGCTGGAACTACTCCAACACCGGTTACGTCCTGCTCGACACCATCATCCGGAGGGCCACCGGGCGACCCGCCCACCAGGAGATCGAAGACCGCGTTCTCCGTCCGCTCGGCCTCAACCACACCCGGTGGGGCGGCACTTCACCCACCCTGCCCCGTCCGCACCCCCAGGCGTACCAACTCTTCGGCCCGGGTGCCCTGGTGGACGTCACGGACCAGGTACCCGTGGACCACGAGAACCTGTCGTTCGTCACGACGACGCGGGACGAGAACGTCCTGTTCCGCGCGTTGCTCGCGGGCCGACTGCTCCCGGCGCGCCAACTGACCGAGATGAAGCGGACCGTTCCCGTGAGCGCCGAGGTCCAACAGCTGTGGCCCGGCGGCCGATACGGCCTCGGCCTGGCCGAACGCCCCCTGAGCTGCGGAGGCACCTACTGGAGCCACGAGGGCGGAGACGGCGGCTACATCACCCTCAACGGCGTCACCGACGACGGCAGTCGAAGCGCGGTCGTCTCCATGTCCGAGGCCCGCGGCGACACCCTGGAACACATCCTCGCCCAGGAGAACGCGGCCAGTTCCTTGATCGACCACGCGCTGTGCGCCGGGGGTGCCGACGCCCTCTGAGCGGGAGCGTCGTCCTGATGCGCCGACCCGTCAGGGGTTTCGCGGAGTGCCAGCGCGGCGTGGCGCCGAGGACGGAGGCGGCTCGGTGGGGTCGTGAAGGGGCCGGACGACGATGTCACCCTTCGTCCGCCCAGTGACCGTCGCCGTCTCGGCGTGGTCACGCGCCGCCTGCTGCAACGCGTCCGCCACCGCCCGCGCGGCCGCTGCCGTGCCGGTGTGGCCGGTGCGGTAGAGGGTCCGGGTGATCTGGCTGCCCGTGATGGGCAGTGTCGTCACCGTCACCTGTTCCAACTGGGCCGCGAAGAAAGCGGGCAGCACCGCGGCGCCGAGCTGTCCGGCCAGCAGGGTCTGGACGGCGATCATGTGGTCGGCCAGGTGCTCCACCGACGGCAGGACCCCGTGGGTGCTCGCGAACCGGGCGAAGGCGCGTCCGCGGGCGGAGTGCGCGGGAGCGCTGATCCACGGCCGGCCGGAGAGCTCGGCAGCGGTCGCCGGCATCTCCCAGCCCGCCGGGACGACCACACGGTAGTCGTCCTCGCTCAGCACCTGCGCCCGCACCGAGGGCGGCAGGGCCGCGGCGGTGTCCCGGTCGTCGATGATGACCAGGACGTCCAGCTCCCCCAGCCTCAACTGCCGTAGGCCGTCGGGCAGTCCGGTCTCCACGAACCTCGGCTCGATCCGTGGGTACGACAGGGCCAGCAGGCGCAGTGCCCGGACCGCGAGGCGGGCCAGTACCCACGAGGTCGCTCCGATCGCCACCGGCCCCTGGGCGACTTGACGGTTTCCGGAGTCCAACTGCCGTGCCGCGGCGGCGAGTTCCCTGCCGATGCGCTCTCCGGTGGCGGCGAGCAGTCGTCCGGTCGCCGTGAGTTCCAGCCGCGGGCCCGAACGGTCGACCAGCGGTAGGCCCACTTCCCTTTCCAGGCTGGCCAGTTGCTGCGACACCGCCGAACGCGTGTGTCCCAGCACTCGTGCCGCCGGGGCGAGTCCGCCGCTCTGCGCGATCGCGTTGAGGACCAGCAGGCGTCTGGGGTCGAGGTCCATACGCGCGGTCTCCTCCGGGTCGTAGGACATCGCGCACGGGCAGTGCCGACGTACCGCAAGTATCCCTGTCGGATGAGTGCAAGCAGCACTGTACGACGGGGCTACCGGGTGGCCGCTCGGCTGCGAGACTTGCCGGTATCCCGAGGGCTTCGGCCACCACCTGCCGCGGCACAGCCATGCCCGAAGCCCGGTCATCTTCCGTCCCAAGGAGGCCGCACGTGGCCAGTTCCGCACTCCGGCGAGTTCGAGCGTCGGCTCCTCCGTGGCCGCGCCGGTCCGTTGTCGCCCTGACCGTGGCCGGCACTCTGCTGGGGCTGCCGCTGGTGGCGGGCTGCGGTTCGTCCAGCGGCTCGGCCGACGGTCATGCCTCCCCTGTCGCCGCGCGGAGTGGCGGTACCACCGACTCGGCCACCACCGGGAGCGCGGCTTCTGGCGGCGCCAGTGGTACCTCGTGGGTGCTGACCGCTCCGCAGGTCGCGGCCGGTTATCGGCAGGGGCAGCCGCCGTCGGACATGGTGCAGCGGTTCGACGCCGACACAAAGCAGAACGCCGCGCGTCTGGGTGTGTCCGGCACACATGTGCGCGCCTACTACGACGATCCGGCGGACGGTGCGTGGATCTTCTATGTGGGACTCACCGGCAGCGGCTACGACCCCGACCACCTGCACGACATCCTCGACCAGCTCCCAGCGGTCAGCGACGACGGTGCCGGGGACCGGATCACCACCAGCGCCATCGACGCCACGCCCGGCCCGCACGGCGGCCGGGCGATCTGCGACACCGTCCTGCTCCGCAACGGCCTGATCACCACGGCGGTCACCACCTGCTCCTGGTTCACCCCGACCACCGTCGCCGGCATCACGCTCGTCTCGAAAACCGACGGCACCAGCACCAAACTCGGCTTCACGGCCACCGATGTCGCCCCGATCATGCGCGCCGTACGCGCCCGGGTCGAGGTACGGCGGCAGTAACCGCGGTCCTGCGCGACCTGGGGAGACCGGGGTCGTGGTCGACGTGTGACCGGCCGAGCGTGGAACGGGCTCAGCCGGCGTCTGCGACCAGCCTGGTCAGCCGCTCGACGGTGTCGGGGTCCGCGGGGAGCAACACCTGCAGCCGGGTCGTCGAGTTGGGTGCGACCCAGGTGTTGGAGACAGTGAAGGTCATCCGGCCGATCGCCGGGTTGTCGATCCGGCGGAGCACTCCGGCGTCGACATCGCGGACGGAGTGCCGGTCCCACAGGTCGGCGAACTCCGAGGACTCCGCGCGCAGCCGCGAGACCAGCGCCTTCCAGCGGCCGTCGTCGACGTGCTCGGCCATCGCGACGCGAAGGTTCGCGACCTGGCGAGCCGCGACCTGCTCCCAGTCGACGACGCGCTCGCGCCAGCGAGGCTCGGTGAAGGTGAGCCACACGCAGTTGCGTTGCGCGATGGGCACCTCGTCGAGGTCGGTGATCAGCAGGCGCATCGCGCTGTTGTAGGCGAGCAGGTCGAACTTGCCGTTCTGGACGCAGCCGGGGTAGGGGTCGAGCTTGTCCAGCACGGCGTGCAGTTCGGCGCTCACCGCGTTGCACTCCACGACCACCGCGTCGTCCGCGGCGCCGGCGAGCCGGTAGAGGTGGTGGCGCTCGTCGTGGTCCAGGCGCAGCGTGCGGGCGAGCGCGTTGAGCACCTGTGGCGAGGGGCGTACGTCGCGGGCCTGCTCCAGGGCCGTGTACCAGGTGACGCTCATCCCGGCGTGCTGAGCGACTTCCTCCCTGCGCAGACCGGGGGTACGCCGCCGCGTGTTCGCCACGAGACCGAGCTCGCTCGGCGACATGCGCTCGCGCCGGCTGCGCAGGAAGACGGCGAGCTCTCGGCGCCGGACGGCCGCGCCGTCGGAGTCGCCGCGACTCCGGAGACCGATGGCATCACCGGAACCGGGCGACGGGTCGACCGGCTCCTCGGGCCGCGGCACGGTGTACACAACCATCAGGATCCTCCGGGGGCCGACCACCCCCAGGCAGTCCGGAAACTAGCATCAGCAGTGACTTGATACCACTCTTGAGCTCCGGAACGATACGGCCATCGGCCTTGTGCACCCTGCTCTGAAGGAGCCCTTCCACCGTGTCCGCCGTTACGCCCCCCTCGCCGCATCCCGCTGACGCACGCCACCTGCTCGTGATCGGTGCCGGCCCCGGCATCGGCGCCGCCACCGCCCGCCGCTTCGCCCGCGACGGCTACCGGGTGACCCTGGCCGCCCGGGACCGGGACAAGCTCGAGGAGCTCGCCGGCGACCTGCGCAGGACCGGGGCCGAGGTGGCCGTCGTGCGCGTCGACGCGGCCGACCCCGGGGAGCTGCGCGAGGCGTTGATCTCGCTCTACGCGGCCCCGAACCCGCCCGGCGTCGTGCTGTACAACGCTGCCCGGCTGACGCCCGACGACCTCCTGTCGGCCGCGCCCGAGGACCTGCTGGGCGCCTACACCGTGAACGTCGTCGGCGGGGTGGTGACCGCCCAGGTCGCGGTGCCGGCGATGCGGGCCGCGGGCGGTGGCACGTTGCTGTTCACCGGTGGCGGTCTGGCCGATCAGCCGCACCCGAACCTCGCCACACTGTCCCTGGGCAAGCTGGGGCTGCGCGGGGTCGCGAACCTGCTGGGCACCCAGCTGGCCGACGACGGCATCCGGGTCCTCACCCTCACCGTCAACGGAGCGGTCGAGCCGGGCACTCCGTTCGACCCCGAGCACATCGCCGAGCGGTACCGGCGGGCCGTCGACGAGGCCAAGCCGGGTTTCACCGACGAGCATTTCAACGGGGCCTGAGCCGTCCCGCACGTGCCAGGTGTCCGGGGCGGCGCAGCACAAGCAGCACAGGCAGCGCAACGGGCAGCAGGTGACGGAGCGGACGAACCGGGGCCCGGGGCCGTCCACGCCGGTGGACAGGTCCCGGCGGAGCGGTCGGTCATCGTGCTGATGGAATGTTCGGACGCACGTTCCGCGGCTGTCGGCACTTCGGCCACGACGGGTTCGGCCCAAGCCCCCACGATCCGAGGTTCCTTGATCGTGCCGACCGGCGGAACCACGACCTCGGCCTGTCGTTCTCCCCGCAACCTGATGCTGCGGGCCACTCCCCGTCGCCCTCGACAATGGCTTGAACTCCAGCCGATGCACGCGTTGTGAACTGATGTGATGGTGCCGAGCGGCATATGACGGGTGCGTGAGTACTGCCCCAGTGGTACTGATCGGGCGGGCCTGCGTGTCCTGCCCTGCCGGGGGGAGCCGGGGTGCGGGATTGGGCTGGGCGTTGGCCGTTGATGGGCCGTGGGCCGGAGTTGGAGTACTTCGGCGCCGCCCTGGCGGACCGGGAATGTCGCGGGTTCGTGGTGGGCGGGGCCGCCGGGGTGGGCAAGTCGCGGCTGGCGGAGGAGTGCCTGGAGCGGGCCGCGGCTGCCGGCTTCCGGGTGGGGCGGGCCACCGCGAATGTCGCCGCGGGTGCCGTGCCGTTGGGAGCGATCGCCCATCTGCTGCCGGTCGGGGTCGACTTGACCGACCCCGTCGCCGGATTCGCCGCCGTGGCACGGGAGTTGACCTCCGGACCCGGGCGGCAGTGGGTGCTGTTCGTCGACGACATGCATCTGCTGGACGCCGCGTCCGCCGTACTGCTGCGGCAGTTGATGGACACCGGCGCGCTGCTGCTGATCGGCACCGTGCGCACCGGTGAGCCGTACGGGGAGGCGGTCGCGGCTCTGCGGTGCGGGGACGCGGTGTACCGGGTCGATCTGACCGTGCTGAGCCCGGAGCAGGTGGAAGCGCTGGTGCAGGCGGCGCTCGGGAGACCGGTCGCCCGAAGAACCCTGCACAAGCTGTCGGCCGCCAGCAGTGGCAACGTGCTCTACCTGCGTGAACTCGTCCTCGGTGCACTGGCCGCCGGGAACCTGACAGAGGACGGGGAGATCTGGGACCTGGTCGACGACCGATTACCGGGAACCGCGCGGCTCACCGAGATGATCGGTGCGAGGCTGGCCGCCGTTGGCCCCGCAGGGCGCCCCGTGCTCGAACTCCTGGCGCTGTGCGAGCCGTTGCCCCTGGCGGACGCCGAAGCCCTCGCCCCGCCGCAGGTGACGGAGGCCCTGGAACAGGCGGGGCTGATCCGCGTCGACCAGGACCGGAGACGTACCACCGTCTCGCTCGCCCATCCCCTCTACGGCGAGGTGCTGCGCGCCGGGCTGCCGGTCCTGCGCCGCCGCGCCCTGCTCCTGGACCAGGCCGCCCGTGTGCAGGCGCGCGGCGCCCGGCGCCGTGGCGACCTGCTGCTCATCGCCAGCTGGAGACTGGCCGCGACCGGCACCGCCGACCCGGCCCTGCTCGCCCAGGCCGCCGTACTGGCCCGCCACGCCCACGACTTGCCCCAGACCGTCACCCTCCTCGAAGCCCTGCCCGAGAAGCACCGGACCACCGCCACCGATCTGCGGCTCGGCGAGGCCCTGTTCGAGCTGGGCCGCTGGGACCGGGCCGAGGCGACGCTCGCCCGGGCCGACGCCCTCGCCGCCGACGAGCAGGACAAGCTCGCGGTCGCCCTGGTCCGCACGACGAGCCTGTTGTGGAGCAACGCCCCCGTCGCCGAGGCACTCGCGGTCAACGACGCCGCCCGCGCCCAGCTCAGCAGCCCGGCCGACCGCCACAAGCTCACGGTCAACGAGGGTTTCCTGCGGATCGTCGGTGGCCGGCCGGTCGAGGGCCTGGCCCTGCTGGAAGATCTGGAGACCGACGTCGGCGACGCCCCCGACCTCAACGCCTGGCTGCGCGGCGCCTGGATGAAACCCGCCGCGCTGGCCCTGGTGGGCCGCACCGCCGAGGCCACCACCTGGGCCCGGCGCGCCCACGACGCGCACCGGCGGGTCCAGCAACACGCCCTCGCCTCCCACCCCGCCTTCCAACGCGTCCCGCTCGTCCTCGCACTCACCGAAGCCGGTCTCCCGGCGTCCGAGGCCTGCCGGGAGGGCGAGCAGGCCTACGCCGAACTCACCGCCGCCGGTTCCCCCGTGCGGATCTGGCTGGCCGTCCTCCTCGGCCGTGCACACTGGCTGGCGGGACACCCCGCGACCGCCCGCCGCTGGTGGGCCGAGGCCGCCACCGTCTCGCGCGGCATCGACCACGCCATGGCGCTGCGCCTGGTGCTCGCCGGTCTCGCCGCCTGCGCGGCCGTACTGGGCGACCTGGACGCGGCCGGGACGGCGCTGGCCGAGCACCGCGCCCTGCCGCCGGTGGAACCCGGCCTGCTGTCCGCCGGGGAGGAACTCCTGGGCGAGGCCTGGCTGTTGGCCGCCCACGGACAGTTGGCGCGGGCCCGGTCGGTGCTCACCACGGCCGCCGCCCTCGCCCGTGACTCCGGTCATGTCACCAGCGAGGCGCTGCTGCTGACCGACGTTGCCCGGCTCGGCGGAGCCAGGGAGGTCACCGGTCGGCTGACCGCGCTCACCCTGACCTGCGACGGACAACTCGCCCCGATCCGATCCCAGTTGGCGGCAGCGCTGGCCGCCGACGACCCCGAACTGCTCCTCCGAGCCTCCGACGCCTGCCTGTCCGTCGGCGCGGACCTGCTCGCCGCCGAGGCGGCCACCGCCGCCGCGACCGCCTGGCGCAGGGCGAACGGGTCCCGCCGCGCCGCCGCGGCCGACCGGCGGGCCGCCGCCGCCCGGGCCCGCTGCGAGGGCGCCCGCACACCGTTGCTGACCACCGCTCACGCCACGGCCGCGCTCACCGCCCGCGAACGCGAGATCGCCCTGCTCGCCGCCGCCGGCAACACCAGCAAGGACATCGCCCAGGTCCTGGCCCTGTCGGTACGCACCGTCGACAACCACCTCCAGCACTCCTACGCCAAACTCGGCGTCACCGCCCGACACGAACTCGCCCAGTCCCTCGGGGTGGTTGAGTAACGGTTACTCATCCCCTGCCGAGGCAGCGCGGGCACTCTGTCCCACGGCGGCAACGTTGTCGCCCGATCACCCAGTTCTCGTCATCGGGGGACGACTGCATGGGAATGAGAAAGATCGACGCACGCGTGACACTGCCCGGCCGTACCGCCTACGCCGTTGCCGCGCCGCTCGGCGCAAGCCACATCGCATGCCGCCTCAGCCCCGATCCACGGATCTTGAACAGTGCTCGCCACGCCGCGCCCGGGTTGAGCAATGGCTGCTCATGCTCTGACACGTCGTTACGGGCACTCTCCGAGTGAGCACGACAAAGATCATCTGTTTCCGCCAGGAGGAGAAGACATGAACAGACGCAGACCGGTCGGCATGTTGCTGGCCGGCATGACGACAATCGCGGCCGGCTTAGGCCTGGCGGGGGCGGGAACAGCGCAGGCCGCCCCGGCCGAACCTGCCGCCGTTGCCGCAGCCGCCCGCACCCCCTTGTTCCTCTGGTGGAACGCGGCGCGCGGCGACAACTTCACCAGTGGCAACGCCGCCGAAGAGCAGAGCGCCATAGCCGCCAACTACTCGCTCGCCAGACAGGAGGGATCGGCCCTGGCAACCCAGGATCCGGGCACGGTTCCCCTGTATCTGTTCTGGAGCGACAGCCGGGAAGACAACTTCAGCACGGCGACAACCGCGGGCATCGACTCTGCGCACGCCGCCGGCTACACCCTCGCCGGGATCGAGGCCTACGTCTACACATCACAGGTGAGCGGTACCGTGCCGCTCTACCAGTTCTGGAACGGCGCGCTCGGGGACAACTTCGTCACCGCGACCCAGGCGGGGATCAACTCGGCGTTCGCCGCCGGCTACAGCCTGGTCCGAGTCGAGGGCTACGTATACCCGGTCTGACCGCGGAACCGGGCGTTTCGCTGGAGTGCACCGGGGTCCGGACGCCCTGTAGCAGCAACTGCGTACGGCCACCACCCGAAAGGGGTGGTGGCCGTACGCAGTTGCTGGACTGGCCCTTCATGACCACCCGTCCGTCGGCGGGCCACAAGGAGGGTGCCGATACCGCGGTGGTGCAGGCCGTCGGCGACCGCGATGCCGCCGGCTCACGGTGGCGCCGTCCCCGGGCAGGGCATGGACGGTGGGTCGGCGGGGCCTTTCGGCCCTCGCGAACCCGCCGTACAGGCCCACCACATGGGGCCTCTCTCGGTCGTGCTCAGTCGTCGGCGACCAGTGCCGTCAGGTCGAGGAGGCGGTTGGTGTAGCCCCACTCGTTGTCGTACCAGCCGAAGACCTTGGCCAGGGTGCCGTGCGCCTGGGTGAGGGCCGGGTCGAAGACGCACGACGAGGGGTCGCCGATCACGTCGCGGGAGACGATCGGGGCCTTCGACACGCGGAGGATGCCGTTGAGCGGGCCCTCGGCGGCCTCGTCGAAGACCGCGTTGATCTCCTCGGTCGTCACCTCGCGGCGCAGCACGACGGCGAGGTCGGTGAGCGAACCGTCCTCCACCGGCACGCGCACCGCGATGCCGTCCAGGGCACCCGCCAACTCCGGCAGCACCAGGCCGACGGCACGCGCGGCGCCGGTGCTGGTCGGGATGATGCTCAACGCCGCCGAGCGGGCCCGGCGCAGGTCCTTGTGCGGACTGTCCAGCAGGGACTGGTCGTTGGTGTAGCCGTGGATGGTGGTCATCATGCCGCGCTCGATGCCGAAGGCGTCGTGCAGCACCTTGACCATCGGCGCGACGCAGTTGGTGGTGCAGGACGCGGCCGAGACGATCCGGTCGCGGTGCCGGTCGTAGGTGTCGTCGTTGACGCCCATCACGATGGTGGCGTCCGCGTTCTTGCCGGGCGCGGACAACAGCACGGTGTGGGCGCCCGCCTTCAGGTGCAGCGCGGCCGAGTCGCGGTCGCGGAAACGGCCGGTGGACTCGACGACGACGCTCACGCCGTAGTCGGACCAGTGCAGGGCGGCCGGGTCGCGTTCGGCGCTGACGGCGATGCGTTTGCCGTCGACGGTGATCGAGCTGTCGTCGTGGCTCACCTCGCGTCCGATGCGGCCGAACGTCGAGTCGTACTCCAGGAGATGGGCGAGGGTGGCGGGCGAGGTGATGTCGTTGATCGCGACCACCTCGACGTCCTGGGTCCCCGCCTCGGCGCGGTCCAGTGCCGCGCGCAGATAGGTGCGGCCTATCCGGCCGAAGCCGTTGATGCCGACGCGTACGGTCATGGCGGTGAACTCCTTTGCAGAGCAGCGATGTTGTGGGGTGAGGTCAGGCGTCCCAGGTCCAGTCGGCGACTTCGGGCAGGTCGGTGCCGTGCTCGCGGATCCAGGCGTGGTGGCGGGTACGGGCGTCGGCCATCTGCTGACGTACGGCGGCGGCGCGTACCGCGAGGCCGGGGACACGGTCGATGACGTCCATGACCAGGCGGTAGCGGTCGAGGTCGTTGCGGACGACCATGTCGAACGGCGTGGTCGTGGTGCCGGACTCCTTGTAGCCGCGGACGTGCAGGTTGGCGTGGCCGGTGCGGCGGTAGGCGAGGCGGTGGATGAGCCACGGGTAGCCGTGGTAGGCGAAGATGACCGGCTTGTCGGTGGTGAACAGGCCGTCGTACTCGAAGTCGCTCATGCCGTGCGGGTGTTCGTCGCGGGGCATGAGCCTCGTCATGTCGACGACGTTGACGACGCGGACGGCGAGGTCGGGCAGGTGGCGGCGCAGCAACTGGGCGGCGGCCAGCACCTCCAGGGTCGGAACATCGCCGGCGCAGGCGAGGACGACGTCGGGTTCGCCGCCGTTCTCGGTACCGGCCCACTCCCAGATCCCGGCGCCGCGTGCGCAGTGGGCGCGGGCCTGGTCCATGGAGAGCCAGTCGAAGCAGGGCTGCTTGCCGGCGACGACCACGTTGACGTAGTCGCGGCTGCGCAGGACGTGATCGGCCACCGAGAGAAGGGTGTTGGCGTCCGGCGGGAGGTAGACCCGGACGACCTCGGGGCTCTTGTTGAGGACGTGGTCGACGAAGCCGGGGTCCTGGTGCGAGAAGCCGTTGTGGTCCTGGCGCCAGACATGGGACGTCAGAAGGTAGTTGAGGGAGGCGATGGGTGCCCGCCACGCCAACTCCCTCGATGTCTTGAGCCACTTGATGTGCTGGTTGACCATCGAGTCGACGATGTGCACGAACGCTTCGTAGCAGGAGAACAGTCCGTGCCGGCCGGTGAGGAGATAGCCCTCCAGCCAGCCCTGGCAGGTGTGTTCGGAGAGGATCTCCATCACGCGTCCGTGCCGGTCCAAATGCTCGTCGACCGGGAGGAGTTGGGCCTGCCAGGCCTTGCCGCTGGCGTTGAAGACGGCCTGGAGGCGGTTGGAGGCGGTCTCGTCGGGGCCCACGAGGCGGAAGTCACGGCTCGCCGAGGTGTCATGCATGACCTGTTCCAGCAGGTCGCCCAGGATCCGGGTCGGCTCGTGCAGGGTCGTGCCCGGCTTCTCGACCGGGACGGCGAAACGGTCCAGGGACGGGACCGGCAGGTCCCGTACGAGGAGACCGCCGTTGGCGTACGGGCTGGAGCCGAGGCGCTTGGTGCCCTCGGGGAGGCAGGCGAGGACGTCCGCGACGGGACGGCCCTCGGCGCCGAACAGCTTCTCCGGATGGTAGGAGCGGAGCCACGCCTCCAACTGCCGTAGGTGCTCCGGGTTTTCGCGCACCTCGGACAGCGGGACCTGGTGCGCGCGCCAGGTTCCCTCGACCGGGACGCCGTCGACCTCGGCCGGACCGGTCCAGCCCTTGGGCCTACGCAGCACGATCATTGGCCAGTGCACCCGCTCACTCACGCCGTCCTCGCGGGCGGACTGCTGCATCACGGCGATGCGGTCCAGCGCGTCGTCGAACGCGGCGGCCATCGCACGGTGCACCGTGAGCGGGTCGTCGCCGGTGACGTGGATCGGATCGTGGCCGTAGCCGCGCAGCAGTTCGTCGAGTTCGGACTCGGGGAGGCGGGACAGCACGGTCGGGTTGGCGATCTTGTAGCCGTTGAGATGCAGGATCGGCAGGACGGCGCCGTCGTGGACCGGGTCGAGGAACTTGTTGGAGTGCCAGGCCGCGGCCAGCGGGCCGGTCTCCGCCTCCCCGTCGCCGATCACGCAGGCGACCAGGAGGTCCGGGTGGTCGAAGGCGGCGCCGTAGGCATGCGCGAGCGAGTAGCCGAGCTCGCCGCCCTCGTGGATCGATCCGGGTGTCTCGGGTGCCACATGGCTCGGCACGCCACCGGGGAAGGAGAACTGCTTGAAGAGCCGCTCCATGCCCGCCCCGTCGCGCGAGACGTTCGGGTAGGTCTCGCTGTAACTGCCCTCCAGCCAGGAGTTGGCGAGTACGGACGGGCCGCCGTGGCCGGGTCCCCACACGCACAGCGCGTCCAGGTCACGTGCCTTGATCACCCGGTTGAGGTGGGTGTAGACGAGGTTGAGGCCGGGCGAGGTACCCCAGTGGCCGAGCAACCGGGGCTTGATGTGCTCAGGTCGGAGGGGTTCGGTGAGCAGGGCGTTCGCCATCAGGTAGATCTGGCCTGCGGCAAGGTAGTTGGCGGCTCGCCAGTGGGCGTCCAGGGTGCGCAGTTCGTCGTCGGAAAGTCCGGTCGCGTCCGGGTGTTCGGCCTTGTTCATCAGTGGCTCCGGGAGTCATCGGCGTGGGCAAGGGCGGGAGAAACGGCATGGCGGGCAAAGGGCTGCGAGGCTGCCGTACAGGGGACAACTGCGTTGCTTACGAGTCGAGTTGGTGACCCGCCGCGGCGCTGAAAGCAGCGGGCGCCCGCCACGCGGCTCATACGCGCTCGGGCACGATGGCGACCGGGCAGGCGGAGTGGTGCAGCACTCCGTGTGCCACCCGGCCCAGTTGGAGCCCGTAGTGCCCGGAGCGGCGCTTGGCTCCGACGACCAGGAGGTCGGCGTCCCGGGAGGCGTCCACGAGGACGGGCCGGGTGTGGCCCTCGACCGTACGGCGGCGTGAGGCGACATCGGTGGGAGCGTCCTGGAGCGCCGCGTCCAGCGCCTCCACCGCCCGCCGCTCGTGCAGTCGGGCGGGTTCGCCGGCCATCAGCGGAAGGTCGGTGGACTCGTGCGCGGGCCAGCGCCAGGCCCGTACGGCCTCCACCTGCACGCCACGTCGCCGTGCCTCCTCGAAGGCGAAGCGCACCGCCGCCGAGCCCGCCGGCTTCTCTCCGACGCCCACGACGATGCGGCCGTGCGTGCCGGTCCTGGCCTGGTTGTCGTGGGTGCCGCGCACGACGACCATCGGGCACTGTGCGTGCCCGGCCACGATCAGGCTCACGGAACCCAGCAGTGCCTCGGCGATGCCGCTGCGGCCGCGGGTGCCCGTCACCAGCAGGGAGGCGCTGCGGCTCTCCCGCACCAGCGCGTACTCGGGTTCCTCCGCCAACACCTCGACACGCACGTCGAGTTCGGGTCGGCGGCGACGTGCCCGGCGTGCGGCGGTGTCGACGATGTCCTCGGCCCTCACCTGCTCGTCGGGCTTGGCGAGGCCCTCGGCGATCGAGGTGCCCTCGTAGCGCTCCCAGAGCGAGGCGTACACCACGCGCAGCGGGACTCCGCGCGACGCGGCCTCGTCGGCCGCCCAGTCGACGGCGCGCAGACTCGGCTCGGAGCCGTCCACGCCCACGACCATGGGGAGTGTCATCGTGGTCACCGCCCCGACGTGAGGTCGAAGACGATCCGGGCCTTGATCTCGCCGCGCAGCACGTCGGCGATGGACTCGTTGACGGTGTCCAGCGACCGGATCTCGTGGATGACCTTCGTGCGGCCCGCCGCGTGGAGCTGGAAGACCTCGGTGAGGTCCTGGCGGGTGCCGACGATCGAGCCGATCACCGAGGTGCCGTTCAGCACGGTGTCGAAGATCGGGACCTGGATCGTGCCGTGCGCGGGCAGAGCGACCATGACGAGCTTGCCGCCGCGCCGCAGACCGGAGTTGACGGCGGCGAACGCGCCCTCGTTCACAGCGAGCGCGATGGCGGCGTGGGCACCGCCGTGCCGCTTGAGAACCTGGCCGACGTCGTCCTTGCGGGCGTCGATGACGAGATCGGCACCGAGTTCCGCGGCCAGTTCGAGCTTCTCGTCGGTGACGTCGATCGCGGCGACGGTGGCCCCGGCGATCTTCGCGTACTGCACGGCCAGGTGCCCGAGCCCACCGACACCGGAGATCGCGACGAGCTGCGCGGGCCGGACGCCGGCGACCTTGAGCGCCTTGTACGTCGTGACACCCGCGCAGGTCAGCGGGGCGGCCTCGATCGCGCTCACGCCGTCGGGCACCGGCTGGGCGAAGTCGGCCCAGGCCAGCATCTTCTCGGCGTACCCGCCGTCGCAGCCGTAACCGGTGTTGACCTGCTGCTCGCACAGCGTCTCCCAGCCCGACAGGCAGTGCTCGCACCGCCCGCAGGCCTTGCCGAGCCACGGCACGGCGACCCGCTGGCCGATGCTCAGGTGGGTGACGCCGTCACCGAGCTTCTCGACGAGGCCGACACCCTCATGGCCGGGCACGAACGGCGGGTTCGGCTTGACGGGCCAGTCGCCGTGCGCGGCGTGGATGTCGGTGTGGCACAGCCCGGAGGCCTCCACACGGACGCGGACCTGACCGGGGCCGGGCTCGGGATCCGGGCGGTCCTCCATGACGAGGGGCTCGCCGAACGCTCGTACAACCGCTGCCTTCATGACTGCTGCTCCTCAGGGGGACGGGGATGGGTCAGTCGTGTGCGACGACGACCACGGGAGCGGTGGAGTGGTGCAGGACGCCGTGCGCGACCGGGCCGATGTGCGCGCCGAGCGCGCCGCGGCGGATCCGGCGACCGATGACGATCAGGGAGGCCTCGCGCGAGGCGTCCACCAGGTGATCGGCGGCGCTGCCGACGCGGGGCTCCAGGGCGACCTCGATGGCGGGGTGCTTCTGGCGCCACGGGCGCAGGGCCTCGGTGAGGGTGTCGGTCTCCTCGCGGGAGATCTCCTCGTGCAGGCCCGCGTCCAGCGCGAGGCCGTAGGCGTAGTACGGCGGGAGGCTCCAGCCGTAGACGACGCGCAGGCCGGCGCCGCGCCGGGCGGCCTCGGCGAACGCGAACTCGATCACCGCGTCGGCCGGGGCATCGGCGTCGAGGCCGAGCACCACGGGCCGGGGTGAAGTGGCGGACGCCGGGTCCATCTCACCCTCGTCGGCGGCCTGTTCGTCGGCGCGGACCAGGACCACGGGCAGTTCGGCGCGCGCCACGACCGCCAGCCCGACGGAACCGACGAGGAAGCCGCCGACCCCGCTCAGCCCACGCGAGCCCAGGACCAGCAGGTCGGCGTCCTTCGCCGCGTCCAGCAGCGCGTCCACGGGCGTACCGGTCACCTGCTCCTCGGTCACGTCCAGGCCGGGGTGACGCAGCCTCAGGCCCTCGCCCGCCTCGCGCGGAATCCGCTCGCTCCAGTGCTGCTGTGTCTCGGCACCCAGCAGCGGGGCCTGGGCCAACGGGTCCGGGACGGGCTCCCAGACATGGACGATCTTCAGCGGCAGACCGCGCAGTTCCGCCTCGCGGGCCGCCCATTCCGCGGCGGCCCGGCTTTCGGGGGAACCGTCGAGACCTGCGACAACACTGCGGATCATGGTTCTTCCTCCTGAACGGGATGTGATTCCAGCTTCGTGTCGTAGGGGTTCCCGCAGCAGGGGCCGCAGGTCCCCGACAGGGGCCGATCGGCCCAATGGACAGCCGGAGGGTGGGCCTCTCGCGAGGGGCCCACCGTTTCTCCTGCGGTCAGCGCAGCCAGGTGTGGTCGCGGACGACGGGCAGCGTGGCCCAGACCTTGCCGAGACCCCAGGTGGCGCCGGCACCCGCAGCCGCGAGGGCGATCAGGACCACGGCGTAGATCAGGTGGTAGTCGACGAACGGGTTCGACGACATGCTCGGCGAGCCGTCAGACAGGTGCTTCGCCGGCGGCCACTCCGCCAGCCACATGAACGCCATCATCGCCGTACCGGCAACAGCGGCCAGCCGCAGCGCGACACCGGAGACGAGTGCGACACCGACGCCCAACAGACCGAGCATGAACAGCCAGTTCACCCAGCCCGCACCCGCCCAGTCATGGAACGTCGACTCCATCGGACCGGCCGCCACGGAACTCAGGAAGCCCTTGGTGGGCGAGCCGCCGTCGATCCAGCCCTTGCCGGACGGGGTCGCGTAACCGAAGCCGAACGTCTTGTCCAGGAACGCCCACAGGAAGACGAACCCGGTCAGCAGGCGCAGGGAGGCGAAGGCGAAGGCACGCGTCGCCGTGGTCGTCGTGGCGGCTGCCGTCACGGCGCCGTCCGTCGCCGAGCCGTTCCTGCGGGACGTGGGCAGGTGGAAGCCGGAGGTGGGGTGCGGGTGCTCGTGCACGGCCATGATCGTGGTCCTTTCGAGGTGTCGGGTCGTTCGGTGCACCCCTGACTCTGGTGCGCCGGGCCGTCCGCCACCTGATGCCGTTGGTCCGTCGGCGCCGGGCTGAACGACCCCTTCGGCAGGGCCGGTTGGGCCTCGTACCGGCGCGGCCTCCGCGGCGAAGGAGCAGCGTGCTGGAGATCAGCGAGGAGGTCGCCCTCGGGTTCCGGTCGGTGTGTCCCGTCCCTGAACGGCCGGGCAGGCATTCGGCCGCTGGACCACGCAGCCGGTTCTCGCGGGGCGGGGCTCCGTGTGCGGCATCGCCCTTCGGTCGTTGACAGGCAACGGCGATTCCGGCGGCCGTTGGCTCCATGGCGCGCTGCGCGGCGCCCGGGGGTGGAGAGCGTTGCTGCCGAGGCGTGACGACGATGCGCGTGTGCGGGTGAGCGACCCACGAAACAGGGCTCCCCGGCAGCGGAGTACGTCGCTCCGGGCGTCCCCCGCGCGATGAGCCCTACGCCGGGAGGGCAGCCCCTCATACGCCGAGTTCTACGCCGAGATCCCCGCGGGCAACCGCCCGGAGTTCCTCCGTCGGCGGTAAGCAGCCACCGGCACCTTGGCGAACAAGCCGGCGAAGGCGAGCGGAATCAGCGGGGAGAGAGCGCGGCCCAGCCGGTTCCAGTCGCCCTGGTCCACCGGCACCCAGGAGCCCCACGGCTCCTCGGCCACTTTCACGGGCGCGCCGAAGACGGGCTCGGAGGAGAAGCCGGTCGCCGTGATCCAGCGTGTCCCGCCGCCGGAGGCCTGCGCCGGATCCACGAACCCCTTGCAGTCGAGGTCGGGGTGATCGCCGCCCCGGGATGTCGTGCCCGGCTCGGACGCCTCGCAGTCCGTGACCCGAATGGTCAGCTGCTGCCCGACCAGCCCCAGGCGTCCGACGGCCGAGACGGCCAGGTAGACGGCGACGCCGAAGAGGGAAAGAGCGATCACACCCCAGAGGACGGTCCCGATGACCTGCTTCCGCCCCGTGCGCACCGCGCTCTGCTTGATCACCGTCCGATCGTACGAACCCACCGCCGGGAGGCCGACGGCACCCCTGTTTCCGGGAGGCAACCCGGTACGTGCGGACCACCGGTGCCCCGACGGCCGTTGCGGTGTCCGGCGGACGCGCATCCGCAGCACCAGCGCGTCGAGTGCGGCGCTGACCCGATTTCATCGAACCGCCGGCAGCGCGGTGGCACAGAGCGCCCTGAGGCTCTTCCGGGGCACCGGTCGGCCCGGTCCGCGGGCCGGGTGGCCCATGGCCCGTCGGGACACACGGGCGGACGCTGGAAGCGGTAGGGACACACGCTTTCCGGAGGTACGCCATGAACGCTTCCCCGACCATGAGCATGCCGCGGGCCCTGCACCCGGAGCACTGCGAACAGCTGATGAAGCTCGCCCGCGAGGTGTCGATCCCGCAAGGCACCCGGCTCTTCCAGGAGGGCGCCCGCGCCGACCGGTTCTGGATCATCCGCACCGGCACGATCGCCCTCGACATGCACGTGCCCGGCCGTCAGGCCGCCGTCATTGAGTCGCTGGGACACAACGAACTCGTCGGCTGGTCCTGGCTGTTCGGCCCGCACACCTGGCACCTGGGCGCCGAGGCGACAACGCCGGTACGGGCCTGGGAGTTCGACGCCACGGCCGTACGCACGCTGTGCAAGGACGATCCCGCGCTCGGCGTGCACGTCTTCCAGTGGGTGGGCGACATCGTGGCCCACCGGCTCCGCTCGGCCCGCACCCGGCTGCTGGACCTGTACGGCCCGTACGGCAGCGGCGGCATGCGGTGACCGTGCGAGCTCAAGGGCGTCGTCAGCCGGGCCGACCTGCTGAACGTGTTCCTCCGGGACGATGAGGAGATCGCGGAGGAGACACGGCGCGAGGCCCGGGACGGTGTCGTGCGGCTCAGCGGCCAGGTGCGGGACACGGCACGAGGGCCGGTTGGGCCGGTCGGCCCTAGTGCTTCGGGGCCGGGCGCGTGATGATCGAGGTCACGGACGGCCCGCAGTCCGTTCACACTCCGGGGAACGAGGCGTCGAGATGGCCGAGGCACACACCTTCACCGCACAGAACCCGATCCGCGTCTTCCTGCTGGACGACCATGAGGTCGTCCGGCGCGGTCTGTCCGACCTGCTGGACGCCGAGGAGGACATCTCGGTGGTCGGCGACGCCGAGAACGTCGAACACGCCCTGGTACGAGCCCCCGCGGTGCGCCCGCACGTCGCCGTCCTGGACGTACGCCTCCCCGACGGCGACGGCATCACCGTCTGCCGCGAACTGCGGGACCGTATGCCGGAGTTGGCCGTACTGATGCTCACCTCGTTCGACGACGAGGACGCCCTGCTCGACGCCATCATGGCCGGGGCGTCCGGCTACGTGCTCAAGCAGATCAAGGGCTCCGACCTGGTCTCGGCGGTACGCACCGTCGCCTCCGGCCAGTCGATGCTCGACCCCGCGACAACGGCCCGCCTGATGCGCTCCCTGCGCGCAGAACCGGCCCAAGTCCCGCAGATGGCACCGGAGTTGGCGAGCCTGTCGCCGCGTGAGCGGGAGATCCTCGCGCTGATCGGGGACGGGCTCACCAACCGCGAGATCGGCAAGCGGCTCTACCTGTCGGAGAAGACCGTCAAGAACCACATCTCCCGGCTCCTCGCCAAGCTCGGCGTCCAGCGCCGCGTACAGGCCGCCGTCCTCGCCTCGCACCTGGAACAGTCCGAGTCCGGCGACCGTTCGGGCGGCTGACCCGCGCGCCGGGCCTTCCGGCCCGCCCCGGGGCCGTACGGCCCCTCCCCCGGACCTCCCCGCAGCGACCACGCTGGACAGGAACAGCCACCGGCCCGGCCGCCGTTCGGGCACGGGGCGGGGAGGAGACCCCATGTCCAGCACGGTGCTCGACGTCCCGACCCTCGAGACGCTGATCTCGGCATCCGTCGCCGCGCCCTCGATCCACAACACCCAGCCCTGGCGCTTCCGGCTCGACCCGGACACGGTCACTCTGGAGATCCGGGCCGTGGCGGAACGCGGCCTGCGGCACACCGACCCGACGGGACGCGCCCTGCACATCTCGGTCGGCTGCGCGCTGTTCAACCTGCGCGTCGCGGTCGCCCACTGCGGCTGGGAGCCCGTGACCCGACGCCTCCCCCGGCCCGACGAACCCGACCTGCTGGCCACCGTACGACTCGCCGGAACCACCCGCCCGCCCACAGCGCCGAAACTGTACGACGCTCTGTGGCGCCGGCACAGCAGCCGCTTCCCGTTCTCCGACCGGCCGGTTCCCGCCTCCGTACTGACCGAACTGTCCGAGGCCGCCCACGCGGAGGGCGCCGTGCTGGACCTCCCCGGCCCCATGCAGACCGACCGGCTGCTACGGCTGACGCGGGAGGCGGAGCAGCGCAACACCGCGGACACCGGCCGGGCCGTGGAGAGCCGTCGCTGGGTCCATCCTCCCGACGCCGATTCGCTCGGCATGCCGCCGGAGGCGATCGGTCCGCAGGACTCCCGGGAGCGGATACCCGTCCGGGACTTCCGCGCCCACCGGCACCCGACGGCACTCGCCGCCCGCCCCTTTGAGAAGCGGCCCTCCATCGCCGTACTGTCGACACCGCACGACCGCCGCACGGACTGGCTGCGCGCCGGTGAGGCGCTCGAACGCGTCCTGCTGGTGGCCACCGCCCACGGCGTGCGGGCATCCCTGCTGCACCAGTCTCTGGAGTGGCCGGACCTGCGCGAGCAACTCATTGACGGCCGACGGGAGTTCGCGCAGATGGTGTTCCGCCTCGGCTACGGCCCGCAGGGGCCCGTCTCACCACGCCGTACGGCACGTCAGGTGCTGGCGGAGGACACACGGCTCGCCCCGCACACCTGAAATGACCGGTAGAACGCCGCCTGGCGTTCTACCGGTCACTCGTTCCGCGGCCCTCCGCGAGGGCTAGCAGCGGACGAGGGCGACGGGGCAGTCCGCCTCGTGCAGCGCGGTCTGGCTGACCGGGTCCAGCGGAAGGCGCGCGAACCGGAACCGGTCGCGGACGCCGACCACCAGGAGCTGGCTGTCCGCGCTGGCCTCGACGAGGGCCCGGCGGGACCGACCGTGCAGCCGGCGGCAACGCAGGGGGACGTCCGGGTACCGCTCTCGCAGTTCGGACAGCGCCTCGGTGAGCGCGACGTCCTCCTCGTCCCCGGTGCCGGCCGGGGCGGGCCCGCCGTAGGGACGGGTGGCGGAGATGTTCCGCAGTTGTACGGAGACCAGGTCGGCTCCGCGTGCCGAGGCCTCGGCGAAGGCGAATTCGGCGGCTCCGCGCAGCGTCGACGTGCCGTGGACCACGAGCAGCACCGGGCCCACCGGGTTCGGCCTGCCGCGCACCACCAGCAGCGGACCGGACACACACGCGGACAGGTGCCCGGCGACCGAGCTGGCACCCAGGGTGCCGCGGCCGCGTGCGCCGTCGTTTCCGACGACGGTCATCGAGGCGGTGCGCGACTCGCGCTCCAGTACGGTCCCCGGCTCGCCGACGAGGACTCCGCGCGAGATCCTCACGCGCGGTGCGGCACCACGGGCGCGCCGCTCGGCCTCGGCGAGCACACCACTCGTCGCCGCGTGGCCACCCGTCGCGTCCGCCTCCCACGAGGGAATTCCGAACCGCCCGGCTCCGGGCGGCCAGCCGACCGCCTGCGTCAACTCCAGGTCGACCCCCAGCCGTTCGGCCTCCCGTGCGGCGAATTCCACCACCGCCAGATTCGACCGCGAACCGTCCACTCCCACGACCACCGGGCCACTCATCACAGTCCACCCCTCTCCAGGCACCCTCCCCGGACGGAAGAAGCGCTCCACCGGACCCAGACTCGTGCCGCCCACCGCGTACCCACAGGGGCCGGACGGACCCCTTCGTCCCACCGACCGGCCCTCCCCTCAACTCCCCCCCGGCCAACGCCAGGGGACCGTCGGCCCACGCCACGGCGGCCGTGTCCGGGCCACTGTGGTGACAGGAGACCGAACAGGGAGGCTGCCATGACCGAACGCACCGACGGCAACGGCATCGTGGTGGGTGTGGACGGATCGGAGGCGTCGAAGGCCGCCCTGCGCTGGGCGGCCGAGCAGGCAACAGTCCGGCACACGGACCTCGTCGCCGTGCACGCCTGGGAACCGGCGGCGAGCGGACACGCGCCCTACGCTCCGGTGCCCGCCGGCCCGACCGTCGCTCAGGAACACGAGCAGGCCGCGCAGGTCCTCGCCGCCACCGTGCGCGAGGCCCTGGGACCCCGGACCGGCGATGCCGTTCTCCGGGTCGTGGTGGAGGGACCGCCCGCACGCGTACTGCTCCAACAAGCCCGCGGCGCCCTGCTGTTGGCCCTGGGACGCAAGGCACACGGGAACTTCGGAATGCCCTCGGTCGGCCCGGTGGGCCGTGAGTGCCTGCGGCACGCGACGGTCCCCGTGGTGACCGTGCCGGTCGCGGACCGGTCCCAGGAGCCGGCGAAACCCGTCAACCCGCCTTCGCTGGCCGGGAGTCGAGCCTGCTAGTGCCGCGAACGGCCGGAAGACCGACCGGAAGGCGGCTGGTGCCGACTCTGCCGGACTCCGCGATCTCCCTTGCGGCAGGCAGCGGACTCGCCCGGCTCCTACTTCCCGTTCACCGGTACCTTCCACACCAGCGCGGTGCCGCCGCCCTGCGGAGTGGTCCACTCCAGGTCTCCGCCCAGTTGCCGGGCCCGTTCCTCCATGTTCCGCAGCCCGCTGCGTCGGCCCTCGGCCGGGATGCCCACGCCGTTGTCGGTGACCGACAGGGACACCTCCCGGCCGTCGGTCACCAGGGCCACATCGGCGCGGCCGGCGTGTGCGTGCCGGGCGATGTTGGTCAGCGCCTCGGAGAGCACGGCGATCACGTGGTCGGCGATCTCCCGCGGCACGTCGGTGTCGACCAGGCCCTCCATCCGGACGCTGGGCGCGAAGCCGAGCACGGGTGAGGCTTCGCCGGCCGCGCGCACGACACGGGCCCGCAGTCCCGTCCCGGCG
Organism: Streptomyces sp. NBC_00986; assembly: GCF_045162565.1. Classification (NCBI taxonomy): domain Bacteria; kingdom Bacillati; phylum Actinomycetota; class Actinomycetes; order Kitasatosporales; family Streptomycetaceae; genus Streptomyces; species Streptomyces sp. NBC_00986. The sequence goes on along the minus strand of NZ_CP108733.1, from coordinate 10,429,070 downwards.
CCGCCGTCACGCGCACGCAGGCCGAAGATCGTCGACCTGATGATCTTGATCGTCTCGTCCAGGTCGTCCACCGCCCGCGCCACGCGTTCGGAGGCCTCCTCGTGCTCGATGAAACGGCCGGCGCTCTGCAGGGTCATACCGGTGGCGAACAGCCGTTGGATGGCCAGGTCGTGCAGGTCGCGGGCAATGCGGTCGCGGTCCTGAAGCACGGCGATCTTCTCGGCGTCCAGGCGGCGGTCGGCCAGTTCCATCGCTACGGCCGCCTGCGCGGCGAAGGCCTGAAGGGTCTCGGTCTCCGTCGCCGAGAAGGGCTGCCGCCCCGCTTCCCGTGCCAGCAGGACCACGCCGCGCACGCCCGCCTCGCCCGTGCCGATGGGTACGGCCACAGCGGGGCCGAGTCCCCCGAAACGCGGTGGGTCCAGCGAGATGCGGCCGTCGTTGCCCACGTCCGCGCTGGTGACGGGGGTGGCGCGGGCGAAGGCCAGCCCCATCAGGCTGCGGTCCAGGGACAGGACGAGCCCCTGATGCGCCTCGGCGTCCATCCCGACGGCGATCTCCACGGCGAGTGACCCGGTGTCCTCCATCGGCAGGGCCACCGCCGCGAGGGCCGATCCCGTGAGCTCGCCGGCCCGCTCGGCGATCAGGGCGAGGACGTCGGTCCGCGCACCGCCGGACATCAGCCCGTGGGTGATCTCCGCGTTGGCCTGCAGCCAGCGCTCGCGCAGCCGGGACTCCTCGTACAGACGGGCGTTGTCGATCGCTACACCGGCTGCCACCGCCAGCGTCGACAGCACCGACTCGTCGTCCTCGTCGAACTGCACGCCGCCGCGCTTCTCGGTCAAGTACAGGTTGCCGAAGACCTGTTCACGCACCCGGATCGGGACACCGAGGAAGCTGTTCATCGGCGGGTGGTGGGCCGGGAAGCCGTACGAGGAGGAGTGCTGGGAGATCTTCGCGAGCCGCAACGGCTCGGGGTGGCGGATCAGTTCGCCCAGAATGCCGTGACCCTGTGGGTAGGGGCCGATCTCGGCGATCTGCCCCTCGGTGACGCCGACGGTGTGGAAGGCCGACAGCGCCTTGCCGTCCGGGGTGATCACGCCGAGCGCGGCGTACTCGGCGTCGACCAGGACCGCCGCCGCCTCCACGATGCTGTACAGAGCCTGTTCCAGGTCCAGCTCCCGGCCGACCGAGAGGACCGCCTCCAGCAGGCTGTGCACCCGGTCGCGCGTACCCCGAGCCGTGTCCAGGCGGGCCTGCAGCTCCTCCAGCAGCTCGTCCATCTTCAGCTGCGGCAGCCGGACGCGGGCCACCCGGGACTCCTCAGGGCTTCCCACCGGTGATCCTCCACATCCCCTAAACACGCCGCCGGCCTACCGCTCCGGTCATGTGCCACGGTAGCCGCCCCAAGGCGGTGGGGATACGGGATCACGCCCCTGGAGGGAATGTTCCGGGACCGAGAACTCCACCGGTTGCCCTCTCCTCGGACGGTCCCCGCCCTGAGTAGCGACAACCGCCTGACCGCACCGCTCGACGCCGTACAGATACTCGCAGCCGTGGTCGGCCGGGGCCGAGATCCGGATGGGGAGCGATCTTCTCGTCGTCGATGCGCGGGAAGCGAGCGCATACGAACTGGCGGACCCGTTGCGACCCGCTGGTGCGCCGGGCGGACAAGGGCCCGCAGGTCGGCCACGCTGCCCTGTGGCGCGGGGGCCCGGGGGCCCGGGGGCCCGCGGACGGTCGGCAGGATTCGTGAGGCACTCTCCGCACGAGGGGAAAGACCGCCCATGGCAGGGCAGTTGGACAGCCGTCCCCCTCAGGCGCGGGCGGGGAGAAGGGTTCCGCGAGAAGCCGCACCGTCAGTGAAGCGGCGCCGCGCCCGACAACCTCGAAGGCGAACTCGGTTGCGGCGTCGTGGAGTTCGCCACGATCGAGATCGAGTACGACTTCCCAGTACGAAGGAGTGTCTCTCAGGCGGCCCGGTAGGCAGCGGCGAGGCGTTCGGGCGAGCCGTCGAGGCGGACGGTGACGGCACACGAACGACCGGGGTGCCACCGCCAGTTGACGGTGGTACCCCGGTCGCGACAGGCATCCGGCCTTCTACTTCAGCCAGGTGTGGTCGCGGACGACGGGCAGCGTGACCCAGAGCTTCCCGAGACCCCAGGTGGCGCCGGCACCCGCAGCCGCGAGGGCGATCAGGACCACGGCGTAGATCAGGTGGTAGTCGACGAACGGGTTCGACGACATGCTCGGCGAGCCGTCAGACAGGTGCCTCGCCGGCGGCCACTCCGCGATCCACATGAACGCCATCATCGCCGTACCGGCAACAGCGGCCAGCCGCAGCGCGACACCGGAGACGAGTGCGACACCGACGCCCAACAGACCGAGCATGAACAGCCAGTTCACCCAGCCCGCACCCGCCCAGTCGTGGAACGTCGACTCCATCGGCCCCGCCGCCACCGAACTCAGGAAGCCCTTCGTCGGCGAACCACCATCGACCCACCCCTTACCGGACGGAGTCGCATAACCAAACCCGAACGTCTTGTCCAGGAACGCCCACAGGAAGACGAACCCGGTCAGCAGACGCAGAGACGCGAACGCGTAGGCACGCACCGCAGTGGTCGTCGCCGTCGTGTCGATGGGGGCGGTGGCCTGTGCCGTTCCGGTCCGGTGGAGTGACGGGAAGCGGAATCGCGGGTGGTGTTGGGGGTGGTTCTGGACTGCCATGATGCTCATCCCTTTCGAGGGAACGATGCTGGGAATTCGACGACTCTCGTTGCGCCCTCAATGTCTCGCGGCGGGCGGTGGCGGGAGAGGGGCTGCAGGTCCCCGGCCGAGGGCCCGAACGGCCCTGTCCGCGGGGTCACTTGGCGGTGGGCACCACTACGACGGGCAGTGGGAGCGGTGCAGCAGGGTGTGCGCCACCGGGCTCAACCGCGGGCCGAAACGGGGGGTGCGGTGGTGCGCGCCGACGACCACGACGGCACAGTCACGCGTGGCCTCAAGGAGGGCCTGCGCCGGCCCGGTGCGGACCGTGCGGCTCTCGACCTGGATACCGGGGTGCCGCTCGCTCAGCCGGGCCAGGCCGAAGCCCGGTACGGACCCCTCCGCCCTTCCCTGTTGGGCGAGTTGCTCCTGGCCAGGGCCCATCGCCGGGGCCAGTGAGGGCAGTTCGGGGGTGACGTGCCGGTGGGTCCAGGGGTGCAGGACGTGCAACGGGACAGCGCGCCGCTCGGCCTCCTGGAACGCGTAGAGCGCCGTGACCTCGTCCCGGTCGCCCTCGAGGCCGAGCAGCACGGGTCGGCCATCGTCACAGCGATGGTCGCCGCGGACGACGAGCAACGGGCTGTGCACCTGCGCGGCCAGCCGCAGACTCACCGAGCCGAACAGCAGGCCGGCGATGCCGCCCATGCCCCGGGTCCCCACGACGGTGAGATCCGCACCCTCGCTCTCCCGCACGAGCGTGCGCACCGGGCCGCCGACGGCATCCTTGGTCACCACCGACAGCTCGGGGTGACGTGCGCGGACCCGCGTGACCGCGGACGCCAGGACCGGTCCGGCCTCGTCGCTGTCGGGCACGGCGTACACGACGACCAGTTCGACGCCTCGGCGCGAGGCTTCGTCCGTGGCCCAGTCCAGCGCCCGCACCGAGATCAGTGAACCGTCCACTCCGACGACCACATGATGGAGAGTCATGTCCCGTTTCCCTTCTGGCTGTTACGTACTCACCGCGTTCGGCGGGAAGGGGCCGCCAAGACGCACAACGGCTCCGCTGGCGATGCTCGTCCCGCACGGACGGACCGGGTCAGGGGCCACGAGAACCTGCCGACACGCCGTACGGCCCCTTCTCGTGGGGCCGTACGGTCCAGGCGTTGGGCCATGACCACGGCTCTGCGTAGTGGTGCGCGTGGTGCGGGGCTGGATTCGGTGTCGGTCGGGTTTCGCTCAGCCCGCGCTACTCGATGTCGGACGGACGGACCGCAGTACCGGCGCCGACATGACCACCATCGCGGCGGCCGGTCCCGCACGAGGCGCCCCTGCAGTTGTCACGGGCCCTGCGGAAACGCACGCTGCCGTACCAGGGGCGGTCGGTCACTCCGCAAGGTTCGCCAACTCTCCGGAAGGTGGCCTGACCGGCAACGGTTCGATCGGCTGCACACGGTATTCGTCTGTCTGCTCTCTTGAGCCCGGCGTGGCAGGTCCACGCCCCGCACCCCACCGGACGTCCGCACGCCCCCGCTCCGCTACCCGCCCACCATCCTTCTCCCGCCGCAGCCGTGACTGCGTGGGCCCGGGAGGCGCGAAGCGCTGCTGATGCCACTGCTCCACGGCGGGCCACGGCGCTCGCGGCCGTCTGGGGGCAGGCAGCGGACTTCTTCGTACCGGAGCCACCTGCGCACCCGTCGCCGGAGAATCGGGCCCGGTCATCAGGTGGCGCTGGTGAGGTCCACCCCGTACAGCGAACGCCCGCCGACGAGTTCACGTCCCGTCACCAACTCGGGCTCGACGCGCACGAAGACCTCCTGGGGCGAGGGCACCCAGGAGGACGGCCCGGTTCGGGTCAGGCGTTCGTGCTCGGCCGGGTCGGTCACCACGGTGGCCGGCCCGGTGACGACGACGCTCCAGCCGGAGTGCGCGACGGCATCGACCTCGTCGGCCTCGAAGGCGACCACCGAGCCGTCGATCGCGCGCACCAGCTCCGAGGCCGCGGAGGTGCACAGCAGCACCGCCCCGTCGTGGTCCAGGGAGAAGTTCACGGGCAGGACGGCGGGCAGGGCCTGGCGGGTGTGGACGATGCGGCCGACGAGTGCCTTGGCCAACAGGCGCAGGCATTCGTGTCGTTCCAGTTCGCGGAATCCGTCGTTGGAGTACATCAGCCAGTCCGTCTCTCGCCCTGGGCGCGGGTCTGCGGGTCTGCGTATGGGTGTCACTCCATGTTTCGCCCCGCGGGGTCGGCGGGTGAGGGGCCATCAGTCCCGCCCGCTTCGGCGAACGTCCCCTGGCGCGTGGTGATCCGACGTCCGGTGAGGCTCAGCGCGTCGATACGGACCCACTCCTGGCGTGGACCACCGGCCCACGGCGTGCTGAACGCGTGTTCCGTCAGCCGCCGTACGTCGTCCGGGTCGGTCACCGTCCGAGCCCGGCCGAGCGCCAGCACGCTCCAGCCTTCGCTGAACGCCTCGTCGATACGGTCGATCTCGAAGGTCACCTGGCAGCCCGCCGCCCGGGATGGCATCGCACCGGGAGCGGTCCGATACACGATCGCGCCGTCGACCACGCTGTAGTTGACGGGGACGATGACGGGTCCCGAAACGGTGGGTATCGCGACCCTGCCCACCCCGTGCGTCGACAGCAGCTCGCGGCACTCCTGGACGGTCAGCTCGGTGAACTCGGGGTCGGAGCCGGCTCGCCCCTGGCCGGGCGTCCGGTCGCTGTCGCCTCCGGCGAGGTCGGTCACGGTTGTGTGCAGGACGGCGGCGAGACTGAGGAGAACACTCCGGCCCGGCGCGGCACCGGGAAACTCCTCCAGGTACTCGAGGTAGCTCGCCGCCACCCCCGCCCGGTCGGCCGTCTCCTCCCGGGAGAGGTCAAGTGCCGTGCGCCGTACGGCGATCCGGCGTCCGAGGTCACCCACGGGTGAGCCCTCTGTCATGTTCAGCGGGAACGGGTCAGGCATGGCTGGTCACGTCCTTTCGTCCTGCCGCCTCGACGGCGGCCTCCTCGTGCCGGGTCCCGCCGAGCACCATTTCGAGGGCGCCGGTGTCGGCCGCCATGCGCAGCAGGGTGGGTGTGGAATGGGTGTCGACCAGGCCGGTGGTGATGGTGACGTTCCTGATCCACAGGTCTTCGAGGTGCAGGATCGCGGGCTTGCCGTGCACGCCTACGTCGGCGACGTGGCCGCCGGGGCGCACGATGCGGGTGCGCAGTTCGAAGGTCTCGGGGACGCCGGCCGCCTCAGTGACGATGTCGGCGCCGAGCACGTCGGTGGCGTCCTTGATGCGGGGATCCGGGACGGTGTCCCAGGAGGACTGTCCCGGTCCGTGGAAGACGAAGCCCTTCATGACGCTCCTTCCCCATTCCCGTTCGGTCGACTGCCTCCGTCTGTCCAGCGTGTCCGAGGCCGTCTGTCCTGGCTTGGGCCGGTCGGCCCTCATCGCCCGGCCGGACGGGGCCGTTGCGGCCGGGCGTCAGCGGAGTGGGCCGAACAGCCCATATCGAACAGTTGGGCGGGTCCGGTCGGCCCTTCCGTGCGGGACCACTCGGCCGGTTGGCTCGCACCATGACCGAGATCCACACCACCGCCGCCCTGCGCTCCTCGGAACGTGTGATCGCCGGGACGACCGTCGTGGCACTGCGCGGCGAGATCGACCTCCTCACGGCGCAGCCGCTGTCGGCACGCCTGGACATGCTGACCGCTGGCCCCCGCCCCGATCTCGTACTGGACCTGCGCGCCCTGTCGTTCGTCGACTGTGCCGGGTTGGGCGTGCTGTGCCGGGCCCGGAACCGGACAGCGGCCCGGGGCGGACGGCTCCGGTTCGTCACCGGTGACACCGGCTTCCTGCGGATACTCCGCCACGCCCAGCTCGGCGGCGTCTTCGAGATCCACGCCCGGCTGTCGAACGCCCTGGCCGCCGGGCCGGAGTCCGGCGGCGCATCCGCGGCAGCGGGCTGAACGGCCCACCCGTGCTCGGAACGCGGTGCCAATTGGGCATCCCTCGGCCCCTGTTCGGCCCAAGCGACGCCATGTTCCCGGCTGACACCGTCGACTCGGCGACCACGACAAGGAGGTGCGGACTCATGGGCAGGAACAGGCGGACGAAGAAGCGGCTGTGGCGGTTGCGGAGCAACCCGTTGCGCCGGCACGACGACATCGTCGAGGTCTGGATCGTCCTGGCCGTGTGGGCGGTCGTCGCGGTAGGTGGCACGATCGCCGGCCTGGTGACGTCCCACTCCGCCGACGAGGTGTTCGCCGCGCAGCGCACCGAGCGGCACTCCGTGCAGGCGGTACTCCTCGCGGACACCCCGTCCCCCACCACGCGAGTCGGATCCCGCGACCTGATCAAGGCGAAGGTCCGCTGGACGACCGCTGACGGCACCAGCCGTACGGGCAGCGCGCTGGTGGAGTCGGGGCAGAAGGCCGGATCCAAGGTCGTGGTCTGGGTGGACTCCGCAGGCAACTCCACCGTCGCACCGCCGAGTTGGAAGGAGGCGAGTCTCGAATCCGCCGTCCTGGGCCTGACCGCCGCGCTCGCCTTCACCGGTCTGGCCTTCGGCACCGGCGCCGTCGCGCGCTACCGGCTGGACCGGCGCCGTATCGACTCCTGGGGTACGGAGTGGGGCCTGGTGGGGCCGAGTTGGGGTCGCAAGACGGGCTGACGCCCGGCACGCGACACAGTAGGACCATGCCTCTCCGGCAGTGCCCCTCTCCTCCTCGGCTACCGTGCGCCGAGTACGAGGAGGAGCAGGCGATGAACGCGGACAGGGCCCCGGCGGGCACGGGTGGGATGAAGCGGCGTCTGGACGTGTCCGATGCCGTGGTGATCGGTCTGGGGTCGATGATCGGGGCCGGGATCTTCGCGGCCCTCGGCCCGGCGGCCGACGCCGCCGGTTCGGGGCTGCTGCTCGCTCTGACCCTGGCCGCCGTCGTGGCCTACTGCAACGCGACGTCCTCGGCACGGCTCGCCGCCCGCTACCCGCAGTCCGGCGGTACCTACGTCTACGGCCGCGAACGCCTCGGCGACTTCTGGGGCTACCTGGCCGGCTGGGCGTTCGTGGTCGGCAAGACGGCCTCGTGCGCGGCCATGGCCCTCACCGTCGGCGCCTATCTCTGGCCCGGCCAGACCCACGCGGTGGCCGTGGCCGCCGTGGTCGCGCTGACCGCGGTGAACTACACCGGGGTGCAGAAGTCCGTCCTCCTCACCCGCGCCATCGTCACGGTCGTCCTGGCCGTGCTCGCCGCCGTGATCGTCACCGCCCTGACCTCCATCCACGCGGACACCGCACGGCTGGCCATCGGCTCGGACACCACCGTCGCCGGACTGCTCCAGGCCGCGGGCCTGCTCTTCTTCGCCTTCGCCGGCTACGCCCGTATCGCCACCCTCGGCGAGGAGGTCCGCGATCCCGCCCGTACGATCCCGCGTGCCATCCCGATCGCACTCGGGATCACCCTCGCCGTCTACGCCCTGGTCGCCGTCGCCGTCCTGGCGTTGCTGGGTCCGCACGTTCTGGCGGGCGCCACCGCCCCGCTGTCGGACGCCGTGCGCGCGGCGGGCGCCGACCGGCTGGTGCCGGCCGTCCGTATCGGCGGCGCTGTCGCCGCGCTCGGCTCACTGCTCGCACTGATCCTCGGGGTCTCCCGCACCACCCTCGCGATGGCCCGGGACCGGCACCTGCCGCACGCCCTGGCCGCCGTCCACCCCCGCTTCGGTGTTCCCCACCGCGCCGAACTCGCGGTCGGCGCGGTGGTCACCGTCCTCGCCGCGACCACGGACGTACGCGGTGCGATCGGCTTCTCCTCCTTCGGCGTCCTGGCCTACTACGCCATCGCCAACGCCTCCGCCTGGACCCTCACCGAGGAAGAAGGCCGTCCGAACCGCCTCGTCCCCGCCATCGGCCTGACCGGCTGCGCGACCCTCGCCTTCGCCCTGCCCGCGAGCACCGTCGTCTCCGGCACCGCGGTCCTCGTCCTCGGGGCTGCGCTCTACGGCCTACGAAAGGTCACGACCGGCCACTGAGCCGGACTGTCCGCGGTCGGGACCGGTGGCCGGGCTGACGGGCGCGGCTTCAGGACGGCGCCGGTGCCGGCGTCGCCCATTGCCCTGCGGACAGTGCTTCGGTACCCAGCACGGTGTGCACGACGGGTCCGTACACCCCGGCAATGGCGAAGGCCTTGGCGAAGCCGAGGGCGGCCAGGAGCAACGTGCTGGCACTCCTGCGCCACCCGCACAGCTCGCACTACTGAACCGGGAGCCTGAGCGCCGGCCTCGGCATCGGCATCGGCATCGGCATCGGCATCGGCATCGGCATCGGCATCGACACGTCCTCCCCACGTTCCTCGGCGTGGTGAATCCGGTGCCCTCCGCATGTCGCGGACGGCTGTCTCTGAGCACCTGCTCTCACCCCTGGCCGGCCCAGCAGGCGGCCTGGCACGCCCATGCGCGTCCGAGCCCGTGACCTTCACTGCTGCAAGGTCGATACTTTCCACAAGGGCGCTCCCGCCGCGCCTCGTCCGACCAATCCCAGACAGCTGACGAGCCGTCATCAAAGTCAGCAGTAAATCAGCATCAGTACCGCCGGAGCCCGCTTCGAACCGCCAGGGACCGCCAAGATCCACAACCGACCAAACCCACTCTGACCAGCACAGACACAGGCCAGAGGCCCATCTGCTGATCTCGCCAGGAGGTACCCATGAAGATGCTGATCAACGTCGCGGAAACCGTGGTCACGGACGCGCTGCGAGGCATGGCGGCCGCCCATCCCGAGTTGACCGTGGACATCGAGAACCGGGTGATCGTACGGCGGGACGCTCCCGTGGCCGGGCAGGTGGGGCTTGTATCCGGTGGAGGGTCTGGGCACGAGCCGTTGCACGGGGGGTTCGTCGGCCCGGGGATGCTGTCGGCGGCCTGTCCTGGTGAGGTGTTCACGTCGCCGGTGCCCGACCAGATGGTGAGGGCCGCGGCCGCTGTCGACAGTGGGGCCGGGGTTCTTTTCATCGTGAAGAACTACACCGGGGACGTGCTCAACTTCGACATGGCGGCCGAGCTCGCCGAGGACGAGGGCATCCAGACCGCGAAGGTGCTGGTCAATGACGACGTGGCCGTCACCGACAGTCTCTACACCGCGGGGCGGCGCGGTACCGGTGCGACGCTGTTCGTGGAGAAGATCGCCGGGGCTGCCGCGGCCGAGGGGCAGCCGTTGGACCGGGTGGCGGCGATCGCCCGGCAGGTCAACGAGAACTCGCGGAGTTTCGGTGTCGCGCTCAGCGCCTGCACCACCCCCGCCAAGGGCAGCCCCACCTTCGATCTGCCGCCGGGCGAGCTGGAGTTGGGCGTCGGTATCCACGGCGAGCCGGGCCGGGAGCGGCGCGCGATGATGACTTCCGGCGAGATCGCCGACTTCTCCGTCCACGCGATCCTGGAAGACATGTCGCCGCGCAACCCGGTCCTGGTCCTGGTCAACGGCATGGGCGCGACCCCACTCCTGGAGCTCTACGGCTTCAACGCCGAGGTCCACCGGGTGCTCGCCGAGCGCGGCGTCGCCGTCGCCCGCACACTGGTCGGCAACTACGTCACGTCCCTCGACATGGCGGGTGCCTCGGTCACCCTGTGCCAGATCGACGAGGAACTGCTGCGGCTGTGGGACGCGCCGGTGAGGACGCCGGGACTGCGCTGGGGCATGTGACCCGGCGGCCCACCCGGTCAACTCACCCACCACGCAAGGAGATCCCGTGCTCGACGCCGACTTCTTCCGCCGTTGGATGACGGCGACCGCCGCCTCCGTCGCCCGCGAGGCGGAACGGCTCACCGACCTCGACTCACCCATCGGCGACGCCGACCACGGCGCGAACCTGCAACGCGGGTTCACCGCCGTGACGGCCACCCTGGAAAAGGAGGCACCGGACACCCCGGGCGCCGTCCTCATGCTCGCCGGACGCACGCTCATCTCGACGGTCGGCGGTGCGTCGGGCCCGCTCTACGGCACGCTGCTGCGCCGTACCGGCAAGGCGCTCGGGGACGCCGGCGAGGTGAGCGAGGAGGAGTTCGCCCTCGCGCTGCGCACGGGAGTCGAGGCGGTCATGACCCTTGGCGGTGCCGCGCCGGGCGACAAGACCATGATCGACGCCCTCGTCCCGGCGGTCGACGCTCTCCCGGACGGCTTCGCCGCGGCGCGCACTGCCGCCGAGGAGGGCGCCGTGGCCACCACACCCTTGCAGGCCCACAAGGGCCGGGCGAGCTATCTCGGCGAGCGGAGCATCGGGCACCAGGACCCGGGCGCCACGTCCTCGTCGCTGCTGATCGCCGCACTCCAGGAAGCCGCGATCGCGGAGGCCACCGGTGAGTGACGAGAAGCTGGTGGGCATCGTGCTGGTGTCGCACAGCGCTGAAGTCGCCGCCTCCGTGGCCGAGTTGGCGCGCGGGCTGTCCGGCGCGGGCGCCTCGGTACCGCTCGCTGCCGCCGGCGGTACCGAGGGCGGCGGGCTCGGCACCAGTTCCGAACTCATCGCCGCGGCGGCCGCGTCCGTCGACCGCGGCGCCGGAGTCGCCGTCCTCACCGACCTCGGCAGCGCCGTACTCACCGTGAAGGCCCTGCTCGCCGAAGGCGACGAACTCCCGGCCGGCACCCGCCTGGTGGACGCCCCGTTCGTCGAGGGCGCGGTGGCCGCGGTCGTCACGGCATCGACGGGAGCGGACCTGGACACGGTGGAGGCGGCGGCCGCGGAGGCGTACACCTACCGGAAGGTGTGAGGCGGGGGCGTCGCGGAAGGCTGAGAGCAGGCAGCGTGCGGCGCGCGAAGGAGGGAGCGGTTCGACGCTCGACGCTCGACGCTCGACGCTCGACGCTCGACGCTCGACGCTCGACGCTCGACGCTCGACGCTCGACGCTCGACGCTCGACGGCAATCATGGGCCGGTCGCGAGTCGACCGGCCCTGAGTTCAGGGCAAGTTGTTCACCACGGGAGGTTCCCGGCGCGGTCGATGAACTGTCCCGTCGGGCCGTCCGGGCCGATCGTCGCGAGGGTCACGATGGACTCCGCGCCGTCGGCGACGCTGTGGCCGAGGCCGCCGGTGAAGTCGGTCGCGGTCTGCCCGGGGTCCGCGGCGTTGACCTTCACGTCCTTCAGTTCCTTGGCGTACTGCGTCGTGAGCATCGTGACCGCGGCCTTCGAGGCGCAGTAGAGGGGCAGGGCGTACTGCGACTCGATCCGCGCCGGGTCCTGGGTCATGCCGAAGGAACCCATCCCGCTGGACACGTTGACGATGACGGGGTTCGGCGACTCGCGCAGCAGCGGGAGGAATGCGTGCGTGACGCGCACGATCCCGACGACGTTCACGTCGAGTACGGCGCTCATGTCGGCGGCGGTGCAGTCCTCGACGGGGCCGACCTTGCCGAGGACGCCGGCGTTGTTGACCAGGACGTCGATCGTCCCCTCGTGCGCGGCGACATCCGCGGCCGCGGCCCGGACCGAGGCGTCGTCGGTCACGTCGATCTGAACGAACCGGGCGCCGAGCGACTCGGCGGCGGCCCGGCCGCGCTCGCGGTCGCGGGCACCGAGGAGGACGGTGTGTCCCGCCTCGACGAGGCGACGAGCGGTTTCAAGACCGAGGGACTTGTTGGCCCCGGTGATGAAGGTGGTGGTCATGCTGGCTCCTCCTGGTTCGGACAGCACGGTCGTGCGCTGTTCACGCACTCCATGCTGGGTTCCCGGGAGAATCGGCGGGAGCTACGGGACTTCCTGGTACGGCGCGTACCACCCAGCGGTCTCGGCCACCGAACGGCCCACCGGACGGTCCACCCGCCGAGGCCGCTGGGGACGCGGGCACTCATCCCTGCGGAGACATCCTCTGGACCCCGATGGCCGCGAGGAGTTCGAGTTTGCCGCCGGCGTCGGTGCCCGGCTGCGGCGTGTACACAACGAGGCGGAGGTTCGTGTCCTGGGTGGCGAGGATGTCGGAGTTCAGGGCGATGTCGCCGACATCCGGGTGCTGGACGAGTTTGTGCGCGCTCTGGTGACCGCCCACCGCCCGGCGGCTCCACAACTCGCGGAACCGTGGGCTGGGGTTCAGCCTCGACACCAGTGCCGCGAGGTCGGGATCGTCGGGGTACCGGCTCGTCGTCGCGCGCAGGTCGGCGACGAGGGACTCCTCGAAGGCCGCCCGCTCGGCCGCCGTCTGCCGGACCCTGGGGAGCTCACCCAGGAACTGCCAGACCAGGACGTTGCGGTCTCCCGCACCACGGACCGTGGGATCCCCGAACGTGGCCGCGAACAGCGGGTTCCAGTGCAGCAACTGCCAGGTGGCGTCGTAGATCGCCAGCGGGTTGGCGGAGAGCTGGTCCACGATCCGGTACAAGCTCCCGGGGATCATGCGCGGGACCCGGCTCGGGTCCGCCGCGTGTCCGGCCATCCGCAGAAGGTGGGCATGCTCGTCGTCGGACAGGTGCAGGGCGCGCGCCAGGGCCGAGCAGACCTGCGCCGAGGGTGTCGCCACCCGTCCCTGCTCCAGCCGGACCACGTACTCGACCGAGATACCGGCCAGCGTCGCCAGCTCCGCGCGCCGCAGACCGGGGACCCGCCGGGGCGATCCGTGCGCGAAGCCCACCGTCGCGGGGTCCAGCCGGTCCCGCCACGCCCGCAGCGCGGCACCGAGTTGATCCATGCGCACCATCCTCGCGCACGCCCCGCCCCGCCGGGTGGTACGCGCTGTACCACGAAGCCCCGTAGCTCCCGCCGACGCTCCCCGGGGCTCAGTGTCGAGTCGTGAACGGCGCACGAAGACGCTGTTCGGAGCCAGGAGGAGCAACCATGACCACCACGTCGAGCCACTACGTCACCGTGCTGTGGGAAGCCCGCGCCAGATCCGGGAAGGAAGCCGCGATGAAGGCGTTCATGACGGCCGCAGTCACCGCGTCACGCCACGACGCGGGCAACATCGACTACGACGCCCACCAGGTCGAGGGGGAACCGGGCACGTTCGTCGTCTTCGAGCGCTGGGAGAGCCGCGAGGCCCTCGACGGCCACCTCCAGGCACCCCGCATGCAGGACCTGGTGCCCCAGTTGCTGGAACTGATGGACGGCGGCATCGAGGACGGGATCCGCATCCTGGAACCGTTCCGCCCAGCACGGTAGCCGCACCCTGAGCTGTGCCGAGCAGCAGGACAGCAGCGTGGGCACGGCCGTCCATCGTGATCACTGACCGTAGGTACTCCAGGATCACGAGGATCCGTGCCCGCCCTGCGTCCTCTCCCCCACACACCCGATGCCCACGGCCGGTCGCTCTACGAAACCCCCTCCGCCGCGATCGCCAGCGCCGAGCGCAACGTCTCCGCCACCTCGGCCTCCCCCACCCCCGCGTCCGTCACGGACTCGCTCACACTCCACGCGAACCGCTCCACCGCCGCCCGCAACGCCGCGTTGAGCATCGCGGCCTGGATCATGGGCCGCAGGTCATCGGCCGGTAGACCCGCCCGGTCGGCCAGTGCGCGGGCGAACGCCGGTTCCGCCTCGTCGTAGGTCTGGAGCCAGATCGCGCGGAGGCCCGGTTCGGTGCGGGTGAGGCGGACCAGGGCGCTGCCGGTGGCGCCGTCGGGGCCGGTGGCGGCGAGGAGGCCGGTCGCGAGGGCCGGGTCGAAGAGTTCCGGCAGGGGGTGGCCGGGGCGCCACTCCCGCAGGCGGGCCGCGATCACGTCGATGCCGGCCGAGAAGAGCGGTCGTACGCAGCTCTCCTTGCTCGGGAAGTAACGCCACACGGTGCGGGCGGAGACGCCGACCGCCCGGCCGATCTGTTCGCCGGTGGTCGCCGCGACGCCCTGGGCGACGAACAGCTCCACCGCGGCCCGGGCGATCTCCAGGCGGATCTCGGCCTTGCGTGCCTCGGTGAGAGGCGGTCGTCCCGTGCGTCCGCTGGGTGCGGTCATCAGTTCCCCTCCGGCTGCGGTCGTGACCTCCGGGGATTCTCCACCATGACTTTATGTCACTCAACGACATCAAGTCGTACGGTGTGGGGACCCCAGGCGGCGCAGAGCCCTCGCACCAAGGACAGGAGCACCTCATGGCCACTGGACTCGACGGACGCAGCGTCATCGTCACCGGAGCGGGTTCGGGCATCGGCCGTGCCGCCGCCCTGGCCTTCGCCGCCGAAGGTGCCAAGGTCGTGGCCGCCGACCTGAACGCGGACGGCGCCGGGGCGGTCGTCAAGGAGATCGAGCAGGCGGGCGGTACCGCCGTCGCGGGCACGGGCGACCTGAGCGAGCAGGTGGTCGTGGACGAGGTGGTCGCGACCGCCGTGGAGCAGTTCGGCGGGGTCGACGTGCTGGTGAACAACGCCGGGATCATGGACCGCATGTCTGCACTGGCGGACGTCGAGGACGCCGAGTGGGAGCGGGTCATCCGGGTCAACCTGACCGCGCCCTTCCTGCTCACCCGGGCCGCGCTGCGGCACATGCTCGCGGCGGGCCGGGGCGTGATCGTGAACACCGCCTCCGAGGCGGGCCTGCGGGGCAGCGCGGCGGGCGCCGCCTACACGGCCTCGAAGCACGGGGTGGCGGGCCTGACCAAGAACCTCGCCGTGATGTACCGCAAGCAGGGCATCCGGGCCAACGCCATCGCCCCGGGCGCGACGGCGACCGACATCTCCGTGGAGGCCGACCGCACGGCCCACGGTCCGGCGGCGCTCGGCGCGCACTTCGTCAACGTCGGCAGCCTGGCCCAGCCCGAGGAGCAGGCCGCCGCCATCGTGTTCCTCGCCTCGGACGCGGCGAGCAACATCAACGGCGTGATCCTGCCGGTCGACGACGGCTGGTCGGCGGTCTGACGACTCCGCCCCGGAAGGCTCGGCAGACTGCGCGCCCTACGACCCTGGACGCTCAGCGGCGTCCGCGTCCCGCACGAACAGCCGCGCCAGCCGCTGTCCCGTCTCCACGGCCGCCGCGTGGTCCTCGATCGGCTTCACCTGCGAGTCCTTGAAAACGATGTAGGTGACCCCGGCGTCCGTCCCGCCGCCGCGCGGATCCGCGCGGATGCCCAGCCCCTTGGCCGTGGCGTACGACGCCTCGCCGATGATGTCGTGCGGACCGACGTCTCCTACGACGGCGTACTGCACCCGGTCCCGGTAGACGACGGCGGCGACCGAACCGCCGCCGATGCCGTGGTCCCGGTGGTTCCAGAGGGCGCTCGCGGCGGGGACCACGATGTACGGGAGCCGCTCGGCGTTCAGATAGCGGCCGTCGGACTGCTGGAAGGCCGTCATGGAGGAGAAGAGCGGGTCGGTGCGCGCGTTGCAGCGGGCGCCGGCCTGGCCGTCGCAGTCGATGTCCAGGTCGGCCTTCCAGTAGACGGCCTCCTTGGTTCCGCAGACCGGGATCGTCGCGCGCTCCCCGTCGTCACTGCGGTACCGGCCGCGCGAGACGGGCACGCAGTCACGCACCTTGGCGAGCAGGTCGGCGGCGCGGACGTCACCCTCGCGCAGCGCCGCCGGCCCCGCCTGAGGCCGGACGAACGCGACAGGGGCGGCGGCGGGCAGCGTGGTCGGGGCGAGCAGGGCGGCGCCGGCCGCGGCCAGCGTCAGCGACTGGACACGCACGATAGGGACCCTCTCCTGGGGGATCTGACGGACACTCAGCCCACCCTGGTACCGGTCCGATCGAGCGGCCACCGGTAGGGGGCCGGACGGTGCACGCCCCGAACTCCCGACGGAGGCCCAGGCCCTGAGCTCGCGTAACTCCCGACGAAAACCGAGACCCTGAACCGGTGTCACTTCCGACGGAGGCCGGGCCCCTGAACCCGCGTGACTCCCGACGGGGGCCGGGGACCCGAGCCGATGTCGGCTCCGGCCACCCGGCCGCCCGCGCCGGCGCGGGATCAGCGACGACAGCGGTCCGCGCCACCGGCATGAACTGCCCACTCCCAGGGGCGAGTTCAGCCGTGAGGACTTCAGCATACGTAACCCTCGTGACCGGTCGGCAACGGCGCCCCTCTTGATGCGGCCGCACCACCCGGGTCATATTGGTCCGGACCTTTTCCGTCGTGTGGTGCCCGCGTGATGCCGGGGAGGCAGAATCGTGCGACGCGTCCGTGCCACCCTCGCTCTCCTTCGTACGGCCGTCGTGTGCGCCGCACTCCTGCCGCTCGCGTCCTGCGGCACGACCGACGAGGAGGACGGCCACGCCCCCGGCGCCCCGGCGGGCGTCACGGCCGCGGCGGGGAGCGCGACCAGCGTGCACGTCATGTGGGACGCGGTGACGGCGGACCCGGGCATCGGCACCTACGAGATATATCGGGGCACCACGAAATTGAAGGAAGTAGCGGGTTCCGAGCACATGGTGGATGTCACCAGGCTCAGGCCCGCCACCCTGTACACCTTCACCGTGCGGGCCCGGGACACCGACGGCCGCCTGGGACCGCGCAGCCGGACGGTCCGGGCGCGGACACCGGTCGCCGTCGAGGCCGACCACTCGGCGCCCACCCGTCCACTCACCCCGCAGGGCCGCGCCATCGGCAGCCGGGCCGTCCAACTCTCCTGGCGCGGCTCGAAGGACGACCGGGGTGTGGTGTCGTACGACATCTACCAGGGCGGGGCGAAGATCCACAGTGTGGGCGGAGCCCAGACCGCGACCGTGGTCACGGGGCTGCGGCCGAGTACGCGCTACTCCTTCACCGTGCGGGCCCGGGACGCCGCCGACAATCTCTCGCCCGCGAGTACGGCCGTCCCGCTCACCACCGCGCCCGGCGACGACGACGGAAGCGGCACCGCCCCCACGGACTTCCGCGCGACCACGCACCGGGGCGACGACGGGGCGTACTACATCGACCTGTCCTGGGTGCCGCCACGCACGGACGGACTGGTCACGGAGTACCAGATCCACCTCGACGGACAGCCGGCCACCTCGCTGGTCTGGGGCGGGACCGTGCCACGGGACCACGCTGAGTACAGCTTCTACGCGGGCGGGGATCCCGGGGTCAGCCATCGGGTGCGGCTCCGGGCGCGGTTGCCGGACGGTACGTGGGGCGGGTTCTCGGCGGAGCGGGCGGTGACGACGGGCTCCGCCGGGCCATAGGAGAACCGTAGGACTCGGCGACATAAATCCGGCCGCTGGAAGCCCGGTTGGGGCGCGAGCCGTCCGAGCGGCGCTCGCACGGTGTCGTGCCGACCTCGGTGACGGACCAGTCGGCCGCGCGGGTCGCGGAGCCCCTGGACACGCTGGCCGCCGCAGCGGATCGGGGTGTTCCCGACGCGAACCGGCCTCCGGAACCCGTGCGCATCGCCCCCCGGCGCCCCGGCACCCCCGACAACCCGCACGTCACACTCGCACGGGAGCCGCTGCTCCGGAGGGCGCCCACCCGGTGAGCCCGCGCGAACCGGTCCCCTGAGCCGGACGAACGAATCCGTCACCTGCCCGGTCCCCGTCCGCATGCGGGACCGGCCGGGAACACGTTGGCTTCCTTGGAGGCAGCACGGCCGTTTCCCGATCCCGGCGGCGCAAGGGATGTTCCGCCAACCGTGCCGCCGGAGGGCAGTCCCATGCGCACTTTTCAGCTACTACTCCGCTCCGGCCTGACCGTGACAGCCGCCGCCGCTCTTCCCCTCGCCCTGACCGCCGGAACCGCCGGCGCGGCGTCGGGGATCTCCGTGAGCACGACCGGGACCACGGTCTCGGTCACGACCAGCGCGTGCTCCCAGAACCGCACCACCGGCGTCTGGGGCACCGGCTCGCTCCTCACCAGCAGCCAGGGGAGCTTCGCCGAGGGCCGCAAGGCGACCCTGGCGGGGACCACCGTCAGCCAGTCCACGGCCTGGACGAACGTCACCCCGGGCACCTACACCATCATCGTCATGTGCCAGAACGCCAGCACGCCCGCGGGCACCCAGTCCGTGGTCGTGTCCAGGTCCACGACCCCCACGGTCTCCGCCACGGCCTCGCCCACACGCGGCGTCATGGGCGGCCTCGGCGGTGCCACCAAGGACTACGGCCCCCTCACCCTGGCGGCGGGCGGGGGCCTGGTCGGAGTCGGCGTCATCGCGACGGCCTGGTTCCTGCGCAGGCGCGCGAAGCCGTACCGCCTCTGACCGTCCGCAACCACGAGGGGCCGCCCGGCGACGGGCGGCCCCTCCCCCATGTCCTACGGCGACTCGTCCCCCACGCGCTACGGCTACGGCAGCTCGGCGAACTCCTCGATCGCGTGCGTGAGCCACTGCGTCCAGAAGGTCTCCAGGTCGATGCCGGCGCGCAGCACGAGGTGCTGGAGCCGGTCCTGGGCGCTGTCCCGGCCGGGCGGGAAGTCGCGCTTCTCGATCTCCTCGTACTCCGCCAACTGCCGCTGGTGCAGGGCGAGATGGCGGCGCAGGTCGTCCTCGATGCCGTCCGTGCCGACGACCGCCGCCGCGCGCAGCCGCAGCAGCATCACGTCGCGGTGCGGCTTGGGGTCCTGGGAGGCCGCGGTCCAGCGGGCCAGTTCGGCGCGGCCCGCGGGCAGGACCTCGTAGCGCTTCTTCTGGCCGCGGGCCGGCTGCTCGGACGCGAGCGCCCGGATCTGGCCCTCGGCCTCCAGTTTTCCCAGCTCGCGATAGATCTGCTGGTGCGTCGCCGACCAGAAGTAACCGATCGACCGGTCGAAGCGCCGGGTCAGTTCGAGACCCGAGGACGGCTTCTCCAGAAGGGCGGTGAGGATGGCGTGCGGGAGTGACATGGACGTCATCCTAGGGACGGGCGCCGGGCCTCAGAGGGCGGCCGCGACCTCGGTGCCCTGCTTGATGGCGCGCTTGGCGTCGAGTTCGGCGGCCACGTCGGCGCCGCCGATGAGGTGCACGCTGCGGCCGGCGGCCGCCAACTCGTCGTAGAGGTCGCGGCGCGGGTCCTGGCCGGTGCACAGGACGACCGTGTCGACCTCCAGTACGGTGCTGCGGCCGTCGACGGTGACGTGCAGTCCGGCGTCGTCGATCAGGTCGTACTGGACGCCCGGGACCATGGTGACGCCCCGGTGCTTGAGTTCGGTGCGGTGGATCCAGCCCGTCGTCTTGCCGAGGCCGGCGCCGACCTTGGTCGCCTTGCGCTGGAGGAGGTGGACGCTGCGCGGCGGGGCGGGCCGCTCGGGTGCGGCCAGGCCGCCGGGGGCCGTGTAGTCCATGTCGACGCCCCAGGCGCGGAAGTACGTCGCCGGGTCCTCGCTCGCCTTGTCGCCGCCGTCCGTGAGGAACTCGGCGACGTCGAAGCCGATGCCGCCCGCACCGAGGATCGCGACGCGGTCGCCGACGGGGACGCGGTCGCGCAGGACGTCGAGATAGCCGACGACGCTGGGGTGGTCGACGCCGGGGATGTCGGGGGTGCGCGGGGTGACGCCGGTGGCGACGACGACCTCGTCGTAGTCCGCCAAGTCACCTGATGTCACAGGGGTGTTGAGACGTACGGCCACTCCGTGTCCGTCGAGTTGCGTGCGGAAGTAGCGCAGCGTCTCGTCGAACTCCTGCTTGCCCGGGACCTGTCGGGCGACGTTGAGCTGTCCACCGATCTCGCTCGCGGCGTCGTACAACGTCACCTCGTGACCGCGCTCGGCGGCCGAGACCGCGCAGGCCAGACCGGCCGGACCCGCACCCACCACCGCGACGCGTTTGCGCAACCGCGTTGGGGCGAGGACGAGTTCGGTCTCGTGGCAGGCGCGCGGGTTGACCAGGCAGGAGGTGATCTTCCCGCTGAAGGTGTGGTCGAGGCAGGCCTGGTTGCAGCCGATGCAGGTGTTGATGGCGTCGGAGCGGTCGGCGGCGGCCTTGACCACGAAGTCCGGGTCGGCGAGCATCGGGCGGGCCATCGACACCATGTCGGCGTACCCGTCGGCGAGCAACTGCTCCGCCAGTTCAGGGGTGTTGATGCGGTTGGTGGTCACGAGCGGGATCGAGACCGCACCCATCAGCTTCTTCGTCACCCAGGTGTACGCCCCGCGCGGCACCGAGGTCGCGATGGTCGGGATGCGGGCCTCGTGCCAGCCGATGCCGGTGTTGATGATGGTCGCCCCGGCGGCCTCAACCGCCTTGGCCAGCCTGATGACTTCGTCGAGTGTGGAGCCGCCCGGCACGAGGTCCAGCATCGACAGCCGGTAGACGATGATGAAGTCCTCGCCGACCGCCTCGCGCACCCGGCGCACGATCTCGACGGGGAAGCGCATCCGGTTCTCGTAGGAGCCGCCCCAGCGGTCTTCGCGGTGGTTGGTCTGCGCGGCGATGAACTCGTTGATGAGGTAGCCCTCGGAGCCCATGATCTCGACGCCGTCGTAGCCGGCCTGCCGGGCGAGGCGGGCCGCTCGGGCGTAGTCCTCGACGGTCTGCTCGACCTCGTCGCCGGTGAGTGCGCGGGGCGGGAAGGGGCTGATCGGCGCCTGGACGGCGCTCGGCGCGACGAGGTCCTGGTGGTAGGCGTACCGCCCGAAGTGCAGGATCTGCATCGCGATCCGCCCGCCCTCACGGTGCACGGCGGCGGTGATCTCGCTGTGTTGCGCGGCCTCGGCGTCGGTGGTGAGCTTGGCGCCGCCCTCGTAGGGCCGTCCTGCCTCGTTCGGCGCGATGCCGCCGGTGACGATCAGGCCGACTCCGCCACGCGCGCGTGCCGCGTAGAACTCCGCCATGCGCTCGAAACCGCGCTCGGCTTCCTCCAGGCCTATGTGCATGGAGCCCATGAGGACGCGGTTGGGCAGTGTGGTGAAGCCCAGGTCGAGCGGGTTCAGCAGGTGCGGGTAACGGCTCATCGAGGCCTCCGTGCGCGGTGTCGTGCCTCTTTTGTAGAGGACGCGGAGGCGGTTTTGCAACTAGTTGCAAAAAGGGCGACGAGGGAGCGACGAGACGGCGACGGGCCTGCGGCCCGGGATTCACAGGGATTTATTACCGGTTCTTTATCGGCCGCCCCGGAGAATCACAGGCAGGCGTGCCGGTGGGATGCCGCGCGCGTGGCCTAGGGAGCGAGCCGTGACGCACGATCCTGAGCACGAAGCCGGCGACAGTTCGGCGGTACCTCCGATGCCCGACCACGCCCCCGAGTGGGAGGTGCTCACGGGCCCCGGCGGCGCCGAACGCGACGGAGGTCTCGACCGGTTGTGGAGCCGGCGGTCGAGGCGGTCCCGGGCGGTGATCGCCGTAGCCACCGTGGGCGTGCTGGCGCTCGGCGGCACCGTCGCCTACGCGGCGACCTCGGGGGGTTCGGGCAGCGACGCCATACCGGCCGCCGCCGCGTCCCCGTCGGGCACACCGTCGCCCGGCGGCCCCGGCTTCCGGCACGGTGGAGGGTTCGGCCTCGGCGGCGCGGCCGTGCACGGTGAGGCGACGGTCAAGGACAACACCACCGGCAAGTGGGTCGTACGGATCTGGCAGCGCGGGACGGTCACGAAGGTCGACGGCGACCAGGTCACCGTCAAGAGCGACGACGGCACATCGTGGACCTGGACCGTGGGCTCGTCCGCCATGCCCCAGGGCGCCGCCGCCCTCAAGAAGGGCGACACGACCTCCCTGACCGGCACCCGCTCCGCCACCGGCACCCGCACGGCCGACCGATCCTTCACAGGCACCTTCGCCCACAAGGGCCCGGGCGACGGACGCGGTGGCCCGGGCGACCGAGGCCCTGGCTCCTGGGGACGCGGCGACCACACCCCAAGCACCACATCCAGCCCGTCGGGCAGCGGCGCTACGACCTGACCCGCGCCCAGCCCGCCCGACAACCCCCGCTCCCACCCTGTCCGGCAGCCGCGCTACGACCCGCCCAGTCCCACCCCCACCCCCCTGACCCCGATCACAACATTCGCGTACAACTCCTCCGAGTACGCCGACCGCGTCTCCAGCCCGGCACGGGTGAACGCCTCGACCGCTGAAGGGAGTTGACGTTCGCTCGTCTCGACGAGGAGGCAGCCGGCGGGGGCGAGCCAGTCGGGGGCGCCGGTGGTCACCGCGCGGAGTATGTCGAGGCCGTCGGTGCCGCCGTCGAGGGCGACCAGCGGTTCGTGTTCGCGGGCCTCGGCCGGTAGCAGGCCGACCTCGCCCGTGGGGACGTACGGCACGTTGGCCGCGAGGATGTCGACGCGGCCGCGCAACGTGTCGGGGAGCGCCGCGAACAGGTCGCCCGTGTGGACGTGGCCGCCGTAGGGGGCGACATTGCGGCGGGCGCAGCGGGTGGCGACGGGGTCGATGTCGGCGGCGTGCAGTTCCACCCCGCCGAGGGCCGCGGCCAGCGCCGCGCCGACCGCGCCCGAACCGCAGCACAGGTCCACGACGACGGACGCGTCCGGGGCGTGCGCGAGGGCCTGTTCGACAAGGAACTCGGTACGGCGGCGAGGAACGAACACGCCGGGTTCCACGGTGATGCGCAGACCGCTGAACTCGGCCCAGCCGACGACGTGTTCGAGGGGCAGGCCCGTGACCCTGCGGTCCACCATGGCGGCGAGTTCGGCAGGGGTGCGCGCGGCGGAGAGGATCAGTCGCGCCTCGTCCTCGGCGAAGACACAGCCCGCCGCACGGAGCGCGGCGACGACGGAGGCGGGGGAAAGAGGGGGCATGAAAGCCGAGGGCCTTTCGGGAGGCAACCGAAGGGCGCTCTCGCGGTCACCTACTGGCGGTGATCCGCGCTGTCCTGAGGTGAGAGCACCCGACCTGACACAGCGGAAATGGGTCTCACCTCCCGGGAGTTCAGGGCCGCGACCGTCCGCGACCGGGGAGCAACAGTACCCCAACCACCGGGCCCGCGAGGGGCCGGTCCCCCCTCCGAGTTGTAGTCTGCAACAACCAGGTGATCGAGGGAGATTCCAGTGCGAGCGGACCAGGCCGTGGAGACCATCCAGCGCGAGATGACGACCTTCGCCCGGCGCGCCCGGGCCTCGGCGGGCCGCCTCCACCCCGAGCTGTCACTGGTGTCGTACACCCTCCTCAGCCACCTGGAGGAACAGGGCGGCTGCCGTGCCACCGACCTCGCCGCGCACTACGCCCTCGACAAGTCCACGGTCAGCCGCCAGGTCGCCGCCCTGGAACGTGCCGACCTCATCGAGCGCCGCCCCGACCCCGAGGACCACCGCGTCCAGGTCCTGCACCTCACCACCGCCGGCCGCCGGATCCTCGCCCAGGTCACCGAGAACCGCCAGGCCGCCTTCCGGGAACGGCTCGCGGGCTGGCCCGAGGAGGACCTGACCCGGTTCGCCGGCTATCTGGAGCGCTACAACGCGTGGCCGGGCGACACCGAGGGCGGCGGCTGAGCGGCTGCCGGTCCCTTCGGTTCTACGACACCCCCACCGGCCGCGTCTGCGTCAGGTGCTCCGGCGCCCGGGCCGCGAGGAACGCGGTGTTGAGGCGCAGGCGGAAGCCCAGGGACTCGTACAGCCGGATGGCGGTCGCGTTGCTCGCGCCGGTGTGCAGGAACGGGGTCTCGCCGCGCTCGCGGATGCCGTGTGCGACGGCCAGGATGAGGCGGCTCGCGAGACCCTCGCCGCGGGCGGAGGGGTCGGTGCAGACCGCGCTGATCTCGGTCCAGCCGGGCGGGTGGAGCCGTTCGCCGGCCATGGCGACGAGGGCGCCGTCACGGCGGATGCCGAGGTAGGTGCCGAGTTCGATCGTGCGGGGCAGGAAGGGGCCCGGCTTGGTCCGTTCCACCAGGTCGAGCATCTCGGGGACGTCGGCCGGGCCGAGGCGGACCGCCTCCGGGTCCGGCGCGGCGGCCAGCCCGTCGTCCACCATCTGTACGCCGTCGATGTGGAAGGTGATCTCCCAGTCGTCCGGCACCCGGTCCCGGAAGCCGAGGAGCGGGATCTCAGCGCCAGGGGCGGACATCGCGGCGACGTCCGCCCAGTCGTCGGCGTCGGGCTCGTCGGGCAGGGCCAGCCACGGGGTCACGTCGACCGGGTAACGCAGCACCCGTCCGCGCCGCTCGGCGAAGTGGGCGTGCGGACCGGTGAGGGCGGCACGGGCGGGGTTGTCGAGAACGTGCTCGTCCACGGAGCTCATCCGGCGACCTCGATCACGATCTTGCCGCGGGCGTGACCTTCCTCGACGGTGCGCAGGGCCTCGCCGGCCCGGTCGAGGGGGAAGGTCCGCGTCACGTGCGGGTCCAGTTGGCCCCTGATCACGAGCTGCGCGAGCGCGTCGAGGACGGCGGAGTTGCGGGCGCGTTCGACACGGGCGCCGCCGAGCTTCTCGACCTCGGGGGCGGGAGCCCCGGCGGTGATCAGTTTCGTGGGGTCGGTGAGGAGGGCCGCGGCCTCGGCGAGGACCTCGCCGCCGACGAGGTCGTAGGCGCCGTCGACGCCGTCCGGGGCGACGGCCCGTACCCGTGCGGCCAGGTCCGGTCCGGAGGGGACGTGGACCGCGCCCAGCGACTCCACGAAGTCCTTCTTGCCCTCGCTCGCCACGCCCACGGCACGCAGTCCCAGCGCGCGGGCGATCTGCAGCGCCGCGGAGCCGACACCGCCGCCCGCGCCGGTGACCAGCACGGTCGCACCGGCGGGCAGGTCCAGCTGGCGGATCCCGTCGTACGCGGTCGCCGCGGCGACGGGCAGCGTGGCGGCGTCCGTGAAGGACAGTTCGGCGGGCTTGTGCGCGGTGACCGTCACGGGCAGCAGGGCGTACTCGGCGTATCCGCCCGCCACCGTGCTGCCGAACACCTCGTCGCCGACGGCGAACCCGTCGACTCCGGCACCGGTCTCCCGTACGACTCCGGAGACCTCCTGGCCGAAGACCGCGGGGAACGCGCGTGAGCCGGTCTCGCCGGGACGCCGGTAGCCGGTGCGCTGCTTCCAGTCGACGGGGTTCACCCCGGCCGCGCGCACCGCGACGAGGACTTCACCGGGGCCGGGGCCGGGCTGGTCGACCTCGACGAGCGCCTCGGTCTCGGGTCCCCCGTAACGCGTGAAGACGTACGCCTTCGGCATCTGTTCCCTCACTCTCCTTCGCAGTCACCGGATCACCTGTGGTCACCACACCAGCACGACCACCGGCTGCCCGCACTCAAGCCGCCGAGCCACCGTTCGAGCCGCACTGAAGACCAAGCTCGATCCCCGGGCGGCTATTCCCCCGCGCGGGGAGAGTTCATACGGCCGCAATGATCGTCGGTCGCCCTCGGACCTGGGCATACCTCGTGGACGCGTACCGTTGAAACGAGAAACCACTGATCACGCTCGCCCGGCGGACCCGCGCCGCAGCGGCCTGGAGGCTCCACCCGTATGCACGTCACCCGAGGCTTCACCGGACGCCCGCGCGTCCCCGACGCCGGCCTGCCGCCCGGCCAGTACGACGCGGGCGACGACTGGCCCGTCCTGTCCGCCGAGGTCACCCCCGACCTCGCACCGGCCGACTGGACGTTCCGCGTCGACGGACTCGTGGAGCAGCCGCGCACCTGGAACTGGACGCAGGCACACGACCTGCCTGCGTCGGCCTACGAGGGTGACATCCACTGTGTGACGAGTTGGTCGAAGTTCGGGGTGCGGTTCGGGGGCGTCTCACTGGACGCGTTCTTCAATGTGGTCCGGCCCCATGTGTCCGCCACACATGTGGTCGCGTATTCGCACACCGGCTACACCACGAACCTCCCGCTCGAGGACGTGACCGGCGGTCGCGCCTGGATCGCGTGGGAGTACGACGGCAAGCCGCTGCCCGCCGAGCACGGCGGCCCCGCCCGGCTGCTGGTGCCGCACCTGTACTTCTGGAAGAGCGCCAAGTGGATCGCCGGCCTGCGTCTCCTCGACCACGACGAGCCGGGCTTCTGGGAGCAGAACGGCTATCACGCCCGGGGAAACCCCTGGGAGGAACAGCGGTACTCCGGTGACTGACACCTTCGCGCCCACCACCAAGTTCGCGGTGCCGGGCCGTATCGCCGTGAGCAACCGCGCCGCCGCCGTGTGGCAGACCGCCACGCTCACCGAGATCCGCCGGGAGACCCCGCACGCCTCGTCGTTCCGGTTCGCGGTGCCCGGCTGGGGCGGCCATCTGCCCGGCCAGCACCTGATGCTGCGGCTGCGCGCCGAGGACGGCTATGTGGCGCAGCGCCACTACTCGATCGCCTCGCACCCGGACGACGCCGGGCATGTGGAGCTGACCCTGGACCATGTCGAGGGCGGAGAGGTGTCCGGCTGGTTCCACACGGTGGCCAGGCCCGGTGACGAGGTCGAGGTCCGCGGCCCGCTGAGCGGCTTCTTCGCCTGGCCCGGCGACCGGCCCGCCCTGCTGCTGGGCGCCGGCTCCGGGGTCGTACCGCTGATGTCCATGCTCCGACAGCACCGGGCGCGGGACCTGTCCGTGCCGCTGCGGCTGGTGGTGTCGGCGCGCAGTCCCGAGGAGTTGATCTACGCGCGGGAGTACGGCGCGGAGACCATGGCCGTCTTCACGCGCAGCGCACCGGAGGGTGTGCCGGTGGGACGTATGGCCGCCGCACATGTGGCGCCCCTCCTGGCCGAGCAGCCCTCCGGTGGGTGGGAAGCCTATGTGTGCGGCTCCAACGGCTTCGCCGAGCATGCCTCACGGCTGCTGGTCGAGGCGGGCCAGCCGGTGGACCGCATCCGCATCGAGCGGTTCGGCTGAGGACCGGCATCGAACGGTTCGGCTGAGGACCGGCCACACGCGGCCTGCCGGTCGGTCCACTCCTCCTCCGGTTGAGAGAAGTACCTCGGACGGGGTACCACTTCTGTGTGGACGCTCGCATGCGTGCGCGGTGTCGAGGCGGCGGCGGACCGGCCCCACAGGGGGCTTCCGGCCTTACGGTTCCTCGGCTCCGGTGACGGCGAGGAGACCGACATGCGGACCCGGGTACGGAGTCGACGCCGACGGCAGAACCCGCTGCGGCGCCGGTCGGATGTCGTGGAGGCGTGGACGGCGCTGGCCGTCACCCTCCTGCTGTTCGTCGGCGCGCCCCTGGCCGGCGCCGCCGCGGGCCTGTGGGCCCATGACCAGGCCCGGACCATCGCCGCGACCCAGCGCGTCGACCGTCATCGCGTCCACGCGAAGGTGATCGGCGCCCCGCCCGCCGAACTCCCCTCGGTGGAGGGGGACCGCCCGCGCAGCTTCCCGGTGGCGGTGCGCTGGACGGAACCGGGCAAGGGAGCGCGTACGGCCACGGTCGCGGTCCCCGCGGGCACGGGACGCGGTGACGTGGTGGCCGTATGGCTCGATGCCAAGGGCCACAGTGTCGCCCCGCCACCGGGTGAAGTGGCCGTCTGGCAACACACGGTGACCGTCGGCGTGTGGTCGGCGGCCGGCGTGATCGGCCTGGCCCTTCTCGCGCGCGCGGTGTCCCAACGGGTCTCCCTGCGACACCGGTTGGCCGAGTGGGAACGGGACTGGGCGCTGACGGAGCCGCAGTGGACTCGACGGCGGGCGTGACGAACCGTAAGGGACAGAGGCGGGCGTGACCTCCGACGGGCTGTGACGGGCGCCGCAAGCCGTGGCACACCACCCACGATCACCCCGACCGGCCTGACACCTCAACACCCCACTCCCGCAAGCAAGTTGAGCCACGCCATCACAACCCGCCCCCAGCCCCTACACCCCTTGCTGCATCCGCCGGGCAACCCGCCCATGGTCCCGCAGCACATCCCGCAACCCCGCCAGCACCGGCTCGCCCCGTTCCACCAGCACCCGCCCGCCCACCACGGTCGTCCACGCCCGCGCGGGCCCGCACCGCAGCCACGCCTCGACGGGATCACTCAACGCTCCGGCCAGCGCGACCTCGTGCAGGTCCCAGACGACCAGGTCGGCACAGGCCCCCGGCCGCAGATGCCCCAGCTCGTCAGCCCGCCCCAGACACCGCGCCGAACCCCGGGTGGCGATGTCGAGGGCGTCCCGCGCGGTCATCGCACCGGGCCCGCCCCGATACCGCCCCAGCAGCAGCGCACCCCGCGTCTCCATCCACAACGAGGCGTGATCGGTCGAGGCGGAGCCGTCGCAGCCGATACCCACCGGCAGACCCAGCTCGCGCATCTCCTTCACCCTCGCCGTACCGCCCCCGATGAGCATGTTGGAGCTGGGGCAGTGCGCCACACCGACACCCGCCGCGGCGAGGCGGCGCAGTTCGTCGTCGTTGGGGTAGATGCAGTGCGCGACCCACGTGCGGTCGCTCATCCACCCGGTGTCCTCGAAGTACTCGACGGGCCGGCAGCCGTAGGTCTCCAGGCAGTACGTGTCCTCGTCACGGTCCTCGGCGAGATGCGTGTGCAGGCGTACGTCGTACCGCTCGGCGAGTTCCGCGGTCGCCGTCATCACGTCCTTGGTGACCGAGAACGGTGAGCAGGGTGCGAGCGCGACCCGGATCAGCGCGCCCGGTTGCGGGTCGTGGTGGGCCTTGATCAGGCGCTCGCTGTCGGCCAGCACCTCGTCCGTGCTCTGTGTGACGCTCCTCGGCGGCAGTCCCCCGTCCTCCACGGAACGGGTCATCGAACCCCGCGTCGCGTGAAAGCGGAAGCCGATGTCACGGGCGGCGCGGATCTCGGCGTCGACCAGGTAGGGGCGTGGATGCACATAGAGGTGGTCGGAGGATGTGGTGCAGCCACCCATGAGGAGTTCCGCCATACCGACGTACGCCGACACGTACGCGGCCTCCTCGTCCAGGCGCGCCCACAGCGGGTAGAGCGTGGTCAGCCAGTCGAAGAGGGTGCCGTTGACGGCGGGCGCGTAGGAGCGGGTGAGGTTCTGGTAGATGTGGTGGTGCGTGTTGATCAGGCCGGGAGTGACCAGGCGCCCGGATGCGGAGAGGGTCGTACTCGCCTCGAGTTCGGACCCTCCCGCGCCGACGGCGGTGACCCGACCATCCGTCACGGCGATCCAGCCGCCCGGGATCTCCCGCTCGCCGTCCACGACGAGCAGTTCGGCGTCCTTGACCAGCAGATCCACGGCTGTCGACATGCCGACATGGTAGGCGTGGGGCGCCGTGAAAACCTGGCGAGTCCTCCGATGTCACACGTACGGTGTGATCATCCGCACTCACACTTCACAAAGGCGGTCATCGATGGCCCTGTTCGACCTTCCGCTCGACGAACTCCGCGAGTACCGCAGCGATTCCGTCGAGCCCGAGGACTTCGACGCCTTCTGGTCCAAGACCCTCCAGGAGGCCCGCGAGCACGATCTGGACCCCCGCTTCGAACCGGTCGACACGGGACTTTCCACGGTGCAGGTGTACGACGTGACGTTCGCCGGGTTCGGCGGTCACCCGGTGAAGGGCTGGCTGCGGCTGCCGGCCGACGCGACCCAACCCCTGCCGCTGATAGTGGAGTTCGTCGGTTACGGCGGCGGGCGCGGTCTCCCGCACGAGAACCTGTTGTGGGCCTCGACGGGCCGCGCGCACTTCGTCATGGACACGCGCGGGCAGGGCAGCGCGTGGGGCGGCGGCGGTGACACCCCGGACCCGGTGGGCGGCGCGCCCGCGTACCCCGGCTTCATGACCCGGGGCATCGACGCCCCCGAGAACTACTACTACCGCCGCGTGTTCACGGACGCCGTGCGGGCCGTCGAGGCGGCCCGCTCGCACCCGCTGGTCGATCCGACGCGCACGGTGGCGGTCGGCGCGAGCCAGGGCGGCGGCATCGCCACCGCCGTGGGCGGGCTGGTCGGCGACCTGGCCGCGGTCACGCCGGACGTGCCGTTCCTGTGCGACTACCCGCGCGCCGCGACCCTCACGGACCGCCAGCCGTACCGCGAGATCGGCAGCTATCTCAAGACCCATCGCGGCCGTACGGACGACGTCCTGCGCACGCTCTCGTACTTCGACGCCGTCCACTTCGCGTCCCGGGGCCGCGCTCCTGCCCTCTTCTCGACGGCCCTGGAGGACCAGACCTGCCCGCCCTCCACGGTGTTCGCCGTGTTCAACGCCTGGGGCCACGAGGACAAGAGGATCGAGGTTTACGACTTCAACGACCATGAGGGCGGCGGCCCTTACCATGAGGCGGCCAAGCTGGACTGGCTGCGGTCGTACGCCTGAGGGGTGCCGCATGGACACGAGTGAGGCCGCCGAACATTTCGTGCGCGTCTGGGCTCGTGCCTGGGCCGCGCACGACGTGGACGCGCTGCTGGAGTTGTACGCCGAGGACTGCGTCCACCGCTCGATGCCGTTCCGTGAACCCCACCGGGGGCGGGCCGAGTTGGCCGCTTATCTGCGGTGGTCGTTCGCGGCGGAGCAGGTGAGGGATGTGCGGTTCTCGGCACCGGTCGTCGGCCAACACGGCCTCGCCGTGGCCGAGTTCAGGGTGCTGGCCGAGGAGGACGGCGAACCGTCCACCCTCGCGGGCTGTGTCTTCGCGCGCTTCGACGGCAACGGCCTGGCCGTGGAGACCCGTGACTACTGGCACACGGAGGCGGGTCACCGGGAGCCGGCAGGCACCTTGTTCCTGAACTGAGCGTACGGCGCCTTCCGGTCAGTCCGACCAGTCGGTATGTTCAGGGGGTCCGGGCCGCAGCGTCGCGGCCCGGACGTCCGGCACACCACGGAGGCCCCATGTCCGAGCACCAGCCAGCCGTCGACGGCCACTGCGACCCGCGCTTCACCGCGGTGCGCACGGCGTTCGAGGAGAACTTCCGGGACCGCGACGAACTGGGCGCCGCGCTGACCGTCACCGTCGACGGCGAGACCGTGGTCGACCTCTGGGGCGGCTGGGCCGACGCGGCCCGGACCCGCCCCTGGGAGCGGGACACCCTGGTCAACGTGTGGTCGACGACGAAGGGCCCGGTGGCCCTGTGCGCCCACATCCTCGCCGACCGCGGCCTGCTCGACCTCGACGCCCCAGTGGCCACGTACTGGCCGGAGTTCGCCGCCGCGGGCAAGGAGAACGTCCTCGTACGCCACCTGCTCTCCCACCGCGCCGGACTGGCCGGCCTGCGCGAGCCGCACTCCCTCGCGCAGCTCTACGACTGGGAGTTGACCACCGAGCGGCTCGCAGCGATGGAGCCCTGGTGGGAGCCGGGCACCCAGTCGGGGTACCACGCGATCACCTACGGCTTCCTCGTCGGCGAAGTCGTGCGCCGTGTCTCGGGGTTGCTCCCGAGCGCCTTCCTGGAGCGGGAGGTCACCGGCCCGCTCGGGATCGACTTCACCATCGGGCTGCCGGAGAAGGAGGCCGACCGGGCGGCCGAGTTGGTGCAACCCCCCGCCACGTCGACGAGTGAACAGGCCGCGATCTTCAGCCAGTTGGCGCCCGCGGCCATCGCCGCGCTGACCAACCCGGTCGTGGGCACGGCCGACGCCAACACTCCGGAGTGGCGCGCCGCGGAGATCCCGGCCGCGAACGGCCACGGCACGGCACGCGCCGTGGCCGCGATCTACGGCATCTTCGCCGGGCGCGGCACCTACGACGGCCACCGCGTCCTCTCCCCCGAGGCCGCCGATCGGGTGCGCGAGGGGCAGGGCAGCTGCCGCGACCTGGTACTCGGCCCGGCCCTCGGCACCGATACTGAGATCGGGCTCGGCCTGTGGCTCAGCGGCCCGAACGGCGCGTACGGCCCCAACCCGAGGGCTTTCGGACACGACGGCTTCGGCGGCTCCTGCGGTCTGGCCGACCCGGACGCCGGGGTGTCGCTCGGCTATGTGCCGAACCGAATGGGGCCTCATATCGCCGACGACCCACGGAAGATGACCCTGATCGAGGCCGCGTACGGCGCCCTGTGAGAGGTGATCGGCGCGGGCCGGTTTCGGCCTAACTGCCCTGCCGCTCTTCCCTGGTGGTTTAGACCAATGCTAGATCTGGTCGCGCAACGAGCCCGCACGGCTACGAATTGTCACCGGTTCTACCATCAGTCTTGTCACCAACAGGAGGCGCGGCATGGCCCGCACCACCCCCCACGACCACCCGACCGCCGACGACCAGCCCCTCTACGGGAAGGTCGCCACCCAACTGCTCGGCGAACTCCACGACGGCACCATCCCGCCCGGTGAACGCCTGCCCGGCGAACGGCAGTTGGCCGAACACTTCCAGGTCAGCCGGGAGACCGTAAGACAGGCGCTGGAGGTGCTGCGCAGGGACGGCCTGGTCGCCACCGACCGGCGCGGCAGCCACGCCACCCTGGCCGGACAGCCCGTCGAGACCCCGTCCTCGCTCACCTTCCCGGTCGGCGCCCGGAGCACGGACCCGACCGGCTTCGACCGGGCCACCGTGGCCTGGGAGACTCCCCCGCCGGACCACGCCGAGGCCCTGGGCATCGCCCCGCACCGGCCGACCCTAGTGCACCGTTACACGTCCGCCGCGGCCGACGGCAGCGGACTGCGGACGGCCGTCACGTCCTTCTCGGCGGTGGCGCTGGCCGAGGTGGAGGAACTGGGCCGCTACCGCGACCGCGCCGACGGCTCCGCCGCCGCCCAACTCCGGCGCACCTACGACTGGATGCGCCGGGCCGGCCTGACCCTGCACCACCGGGACGCCATCACCCAGGTCGCCAACGCGCCCTCGGTACGGGTGACCCGCCGCGTGCACGACCAGTACGCGCGCCCGCTGGAGATCACCGACCTGGTGGTGGAGGCCCAACAGGACGCGCTCATCTACGAGTTCACGCTGCCTGCCGCAGGCTGACACCAAGGACGTGGGCGCGCGGCGGGTCCCAACTCACCGCGCGCCCAACGGACTCAGGCGCTCGCGAGCACGACCAGCTGCTGGGTCGCCCGGGTCATCGCCACATAGTGGTCGACGGCTCCTTCGATGCCCTCTCCGAACTCCTCCGGGTCGATGAGGACGACCAGGTCGAACTCAAGTCCCTTGGACAGCACGGGAGTCAGCGCCCGGACGCGGGGCCTCGCCCGGAAGATGCCCACGTCCAGGTCGGCCGTAGCGATGACACAGCCGATCCCGTCCGCGTGCTCGGCGAGCCAGGTGTCCAGGACCGACTCCAGGTCGGAGGTGGGTCCGTGGACGACGGGGATGCCGCTGCTGCGGATGGAGGTCGGCACGTTCGCGTCCGGGAGCACGGCACGGATGACCGGCTCGGCCTCCGTCATGATCTCCTCCGGGGTGCGGTAATTGACGGTCAGGGACGCGAGGTTGACCCGGTCGAGCCCGATCCGCTTCAACCGTTCCTGCCACGACTCGGTGAACCCGTGCCGGGCCTGGGCACGGTCGCCGACGATGGTGAAGCTCCGGGACGGGCAGCGCAGCAGGAGCATCTGCCATTCCGCGTCGGTGAGTTCCTGTGCCTCGTCCACGACGATGTGCGCGAACGGCCCGGCGAGCAGGTCGGGTTCGATGGCGGACACCTGTGCGGCCTCGTCGATCAGCGCGTCCCGTAGGTCCTTTCCGTGGAGCATGCCCATCGCGCCCTCGCTCTCGTCGATCTCGACGTTCTGCAACAGGCTGTCGATGACGTCGGTCCTGCGGGAGTGCTCGGCGGCGACGGCGGCTTCCTGCCGACGCTTGCGGCGCGCCGACTCGGGGTCGCCGAGCCGTTGCCGAGCCGCGTCGAGCAACGGCAGGTCGGACACCGTCCACGCCTGGGCGTCCGCGCGCTGCAACCGCTGCACCTCGTCGCGGCTCAGCGAGGGGGCACACTTGCGCAGGTACGCCGGTACGGTCCACAGGTCGCCGACGAGGTCGGCCGCTTCGAGCAGCGGCCACGCGCGGTTGAAGGCGGTGAGCAGTTCCCGGTTCTGCCGCAGCGAGCGGCGGAGCTGTTCGGGCGTGACCTGCCCGTCCTCTCCGTCCTGCGGCGAGGCGGTGTCGTCGTGCTTGTCCACCAGGATCGTGAGGAGTTCCTGCCAGACCTGCTCGCGGCCCTCGTTGTGCGGGGTGCCGGGTTCGGCCGCCTCGAAGGCGACGGCCCAGTCCTCGGGGCTCAGCCAGATGTCGGACCAGTGGGTGGTGACGTTCATGCCCTTGGTGGGCGGCTCCTCGTAGAACCGGACGGCGGGCTCGATCGCCCGCACCAGCAGCACGGAGGACTTCAGCCGGGCCACCTCCGGGTCGGTCTCCACGACCGCCGCGGCGCCCTCGGCGACGAGGTCCCGCAGGATGCACGTCTGCACGCCCTCCTCACCGAGGCTGGGGAGGACGTCGGCGACGTAGTCCAGGTAGGGCCGGTGCGGACCCACGAACAGCACGCCGCCCCTGCGGTGCCCGAGGCGCGGGTCGGAGTAGAGGAGGTAGGCGGAGCGGTGCAGGGCGACGACGGTCTTGCCGGTGCCGGGTCCGCCGTCGACGACGAGCGCGCCACGTGATCCCGCGCGGATGATGGCGTCCTGGTCGGCCTGGATGGTGCCGAGCACATCGCGCATCCGGCCCGAGCGGTTCCCGCCGAGGCTGGCGATGAACGCGGACTGGTCGTCGAGCGCGGCGTGCCCGGCGAAACCGTCGGCGGTGAACACCTCGTCCCAGTAGTCGCTGATCCGGCCGCGCGTCCAGCGGTACCGGCGACGGCTCGCCAGCCCCATCGGGTTGGCGTGGGTCGCGCCGAAGAACGGCTCCGCCGCGGGCGAGCGCCAGTCGAGCAGCAGCCGTCGGCCCGTGCTGTCGGTGAGACCGAGCCGCCCGATGTACACGGGCTCGGAGGTGTCGGCGTCCACCATGTGGCCCAGGCACAGGTCCAGGCCGAAGCGACGTAGGGTGCGCAGCCGTGTGGTGAGCCGGTGGACCTCCGTGTCCCGGTCCATCGCCGCCCGGCCGATGCCGCCTGGTGCCCTGCGCGCGGTGTCGAGGCTCTCGGTCAGTTCCGCGATCGACCGGTCGAGGCTCTCCGCGATCGCGGCGAAGTGCTGCTCGTCGGCGGCGATCAGCGCCGGGTCGGCCTTGGCGGCGAGCCGGTCGGGAAGGTCGAAGGCGCTGGTGGTCAGGGGGTTCACGGCATCAATTCCGATCTGGGGTCGCTCACGGCCCGGCGTGCGGCTGGGCGTGGGGACCGGTGCGTGCGGTTTCTCGTGTGCTCGGTTCGGCCGGTTCACGCGTGCGTGGACCGCCCTTCCCCGCTGACCATGTCGTGGAGCATCTTCGCGGCCACTGTCGTCCCGTCCGTGCGGAGCATGCCCGCCACGGCCCGTGCCCGGGTCCGGACATCAGGGGCCAGGACGGTGGCGAGCGCGGCCGACAGGGAG
Source organism: Streptomyces sp. NBC_00986 (assembly GCF_045162565.1). NCBI lineage: Bacteria > Bacillati > Actinomycetota > Actinomycetes > Kitasatosporales > Streptomycetaceae > Streptomyces > Streptomyces sp. NBC_00986. The sequence continues at coordinate 10,393,358 of NZ_CP108733.1, read as the reverse complement.
TCGTGGGTCGGCGTCGGACCGTCGTGCGCCACGCCGATGCCCAGTTCGGCCACCCGTGCCGCCCAGTATGGCTGGTCCACGATCTGCGGCACGACCACCTGGGGCGCACCGGACTGTGTGGCCGCCGTCGTGGTGCCCGCACCGCCGTGGTGCACGACCGCGGCGACCCGGCCGAACAGCGCCTGGTGGTTGACCTCGCCCACGCCGAAACAGTCGTCCCGGTCGTCGATCGGAGCAAGGTCCGCCCAGCCGCGGCCGAGGACGACACGACGGCCCTGCGCGCGGACCGCTTCGACGGCGATCCGGGCGGCGTCCGGCGAGGTGCGCAGGGCCATGCTGCCGAAGCCCACGTACACCGGCGGCTCGCCCGCCTCCAGGAACGCCTCCAGATCCGCCGGGAGCGGGCGCTCGTCGGGCAGGATCCACGGTCCGGTCACCGCGAGGTCGAGATCCGTCTGGTCCTGCCACGGGAACAGGACCGGGTCCGAGGCCAGCCACGGCCGCCCGGTGAACGCGTGGTCGCGGACGTTGTCCACCGGCGGCAGACCGATCGCCGCCCGGTGCCGGTTCTCCGCCTCGCGGTACAGCGCGTTCACCCGCTGGGCGTCCTCCTCCCACAGCACCTTGATGTCGGTCTCCTCCGGCGCGGACTGATGGCCGGGCCGCGACGGCGGCCGGTGCTTCGACGACGGCAGACCGGCCGTGTGGAAGCAGGCGAACACATAGTGGATGCCCAGTTTCTCGGCCACCGAGCGGGCGCCGGTCGGCATCAGGCCGCTCGCCAGCAGCACGTCGCACCCCTCGGCCGCCGGCAGCAGCGTCTCGTACCGGGCGGCGACCAGCTCGGGCGCGAGCTGGAACGCGGTCGCCGCCGACGGCGGCCTCGCCCCGGTCACCACCGAGCGCACCGACGGGCCGAGCGGCACCAGCGGCACACCCGCCCGGGCCAGCAGCTCCACGAACTCCTCGTCCGGCGGCGCGGCGACGCGCACCTCCGCGCCGAGCTCCAGCAGACGCGACGCGAGTCCCGCCACGGGTTCGACATCCCCGCGCGATCCCCACGTCGTCAACAACACACGCATTCGAGACTCCCGTTTCCGCAGGTCATGGCCTCAGGCCGGACATTCTGCGGCACGACGGGGGCCTTGCCGCAAGCCCCCCGGTGCGCTATACGTTAAGAAGGGAAGAGGAGTGACCACACCTCCCTTTCCGCCCTCCTCCCGCAGAACTCCCGAGCCTCGCGAAACTCGCGGAAAAAAATCCGCCACCGATGTCGAGAACCCGCGCCCCGCTCCGTCCCCGAGGTGAACGCGACCACAATGGGTCGTGCCGGCACCGAGGAGAACGACCATGGCCAAGTACCTGCTGCTGAAGCACTACCGCGGCGCCCCCGCCGCCGTGAACGACGTCCCCATGGACCAGTGGGCCCCCGAGGAGATCACGGCCCACATCCAGTACATGAACGACTTCGCGGCCCGCCTGGAGAAGACCGGCGAGTTCGTCGACAGCCAGGCGCTCTCCCCCGAGGGGACGTTCGTCCGCTACGACGGTGAGGGGCGCCCGCCGGTCACCGACGGGCCGTTCGCCGAGACCAAGGACGTGATCGCCGGCTGGATGGTGATCGACGTCGACACCTACGAGCGTGCCGTAGAACTGGCCGGTGAGCTGTCGGCCGCCCCCGGGGCCGGTGGCAGGCCGATCCACGAGTGGCTGGAGCTGCGGCCGTTCCTGGGCGCGCACTCCACCGTCACGGACACGGAGTGCACATTCAAGTGAACGAGGTCCTGCTGAGGAGCCTCACACCGAGCGTGCTCGGGATCCTCGTCCGCCGCGGAGCTGACTTCGCGGCGGCCGAGGACGCCGTACAGGACGCGCTCGTCGAGGCGGTCCGGGTGTGGCCGGACGATCCGCCGCGGGACGCGAAGGGCTGGCTGGTCACGGTGGCGTGGCGGCGGTTCCTCGACGCGACGCGGGCGGACAGCGCCCGCCGTAGGCGTGAGGACCTCGTGGACGAGGAGCCGGCTCCCGGGCCCGCGCCCGCGACGGACGACACGCTCCAGCTCTACTTCCTGTGCGCCCACCCGTCGTTGACGCCGTCGTCGGCGGTCGCGCTCACCCTGCGCGCGGTCGGCGGGCTCACCACCCGGCAGATCGCGCAGGCCTATCTGGTGCCCGAGGCGACGATGGCGCAGCGGATCAGCCGGGCCAAGCGCACCGTCTCCGATGTGCGTTTCGACCAGCCCGGCGATGTCGCGACCGTGCTGCGCGTCCTCTACCTGGTGTTCAACGAGGGCTACTCCGGCGATGTCGACCTCGCCGCCGAGGCGATCCGGCTCACCCGGCAGCTCGCGGCCGCGATCGACCATCCCGAGGTAGCGGGGCTCCTCGCGCTCATGCTGCTGCACCATGCCCGGCGCGCAGCCCGGACCGCGCCGGACGGCAGTCTGGTGCCGCTCGCCGAGCAGGACCGGGGACGCTGGGACACGTCGGCGATCGCCGAGGGCGTCACGATCCTCCAAGTCGCCCTCGCCCGCGACCGGTTGGGCGAGTTCCAGGCGCAGGCGGCGATCGCGGCGCTGCACGCGGACGCGCCCACCGCCGAGGAGACGGACTGGGTGCAGATCGTCGAGTGGTACGACGAACTCGCGCGCCTGACCGACAACCCGGTCGTCCGCCTCAACCGCGCGGTCGCCGTGGGCGAGGCCGACGGCCCGCGCGCCGGCCTGGCCGCGCTCGCACCGCTGGCCGACTCGCTGCCCCGGTACACGGCGGTGGCGGCCTACCTCCACGAACGCGACGGCGACCCGAAGACAGCGGCACGGCTGTACGCGGAGGCGGCGCACAAGGCCCCCAACCTCGCCGAGCGCGACCACTTGACCCGTCAGGCCGCCCGGCTCAACGCGGCCCGGAGTCGCTGACCGGGCAGGCTCACTCCCACTGGTACTGCAGGTACTTGCCGTCGAGGGTGATGACGACCCGGTCACCGGCGGGGTCGGGCACGCGGCTGACGTCGAGGCGGAAGTTGATGGCGCTCATGATGCCGTCGCCGCACTGCTCGTGGATCAGTTCCTTGATGGTGGGGCCGTAGACCTGGATCACCTCGTAGAGCCGGTAGATCGTCGGGTCCACCGGCACGGCCGCGTCCAACGCGCCCCGGGTCGGCTGGAGTTGGAAGGCGAGAGCGGCGTCCTCGCCGAGTTCGAGGAGGGCGGCGGCCGTCGCCGCCTCGTCCTTGGACATGGGGTGCTGGCCCAGCAGGGCCGCCGTGGTCCACGCGAGCGGCCGGCCCACGGCCTCCGCCAACTGGGCCCATGTGACACCGGTCTTCACCTTGGCCCGGCGCACCGCTTCGCCGGCTTCACCCTTGCTGAGCATGCACAACTCCGTTCCCGGACAGCACTCTTGCCCCCACGCCGTTCAGCGTAGGAGATCACCCGGGCCGCGACAATGGCGTCCTCCCGCACCAAGTGCGGCCGTACAACAGACTCCAGGAGTCCACGGACTCATACTGCGGGCATGACCCATATCGACGTACAACAGATCGAGCGGGCGAACGCCCTCGAACGCACGCCGGTCGTCTTCGTCCACGGTCTGTGGCTGTTGCCGAGCAGTTGGGACCGCTGGGCGGCGCACTTCGAGCAGGCCGGGTACGCGCCGGTCTCCCTGTCCTGGCCCGACGACCCGGAGACGGTCAAGGAGGCCAACGCGCACCCCGAGGTCATGGCGGGCAAGACGGTCGGCCAAGTCGCCGACCACCTCGCGGAGTTGATCGGCACGCTGACCCGCAAGCCGGCGATCGTCGGGCACTCCTTCGGTGGACTGCTCACGCAGATCCTCGCCGGGCGCGGACTCTCCGCCGCGTCCGTGGCGATCGACCCGGCGCCGTTCCGGGGCGTGTTGCCCCTGCCGATCTCCGCGCTGCGCTCCTCCGCGCCGGTCCTCAGCAACCCCGCCAACCGCAATCGCGCGGTCCCCCTGACCTACGACCAGTTCCGCTACGGCTTCGCCAACGCCGTCGGTGAGGAAGAAGCACGGGAGTTGTACGAGACGTTCGCCGTGCCCGCGCCCGGTGCCCCGCTGTTCCAGGCGGCCACCGCGAACCTCAACCCGTGGACCGAGGCGAAGGTCGACACAGAGAACCCCGAGCGCGGCCCGCTCCTGATCATCTCGGGCGAGAAGGACCACACCGTCCCCTGGTCGATCGCCAACGCCTCCTACAAAAAGCAGCAGCACAACAAGAACGTCACCGAGATCACCGAGATCAAGGACCGGGGCCACGCGCTGACCATCGACCACGGCTGGCAGGAGGTCGCGGACACCGCCCTGTCGTTCGTGCGTCGCTATGCCTGAACTCCCGCACGGTCTACCGAGCACCGATGAGCACGCGTTCGACGCCGATCTCCTCGACCTCAACCGGAGCTGACCGATGACGATTTCTCGCAGACCCTTGATTCTGGGGGCGGTTGCGGCGGCCGGCACCCTCGCGGCCACCGCGCTGCCGGCCTCCGCCACCGGGGGTTCGCACCCCAAGCCGAAGCCCACCGTGGTCCTGGTGCACGGGGCTTTCGCCGACGCGTCCAGCTGGTCGGCCGTGGCCTCCCGGCTACAGAAGGCGGGGTACACGGTCGTGGCACCCGCCAATCCGCTGCGCGGGCTGACCACGGACGCCGCCTACATTTCCGCGATCCTCAAGACGATCGACGGCCCGAAGGTCGTCGTAGGACACTCCTACGGCGGCGCGGTGATCACCCAGGCGGCCGCGGGCGACGCGAGCGTGAAGGCGCTCGTGTTCGTCGCGGCCTTCATGCCCGACAAGGGCGAGCAACTCGGCGAACTGGGCGCGCGGTTCCCCGGCTCGCAGCTGAGTGACGCGTTGCAGCCGCTGCCCGACGGCGCGGGCGGTACCGATCTGGCCATCCAGACGGCGAAGTTCCACGCGGTGTTCACCGCCGACCTCCCGGCGTCCACGTCCGCACTGCTCGGCGCGTCCCAACGCCCCATCAGCGCGGCCGCGTTCACGGACGCCGCCACGGCGGCGGCCTGGCGCGACATCCCCTCGTGGGCGGTCGTGGCGGCGCAGGACAGGGCGATCGCGCCCGACCTGGAACGCTTCGAGGCCAAGCGGGCCGGTTCGCACACGACCGTGGTGGACTCCTCGCACGTCGTGATGATCTCCCACCCCGACCTGGTCACGAAGGTCATCAAGTCGGCGGCGACGGCGACAGGTTAAGAACCCTCCGGCTACGGCAGCCGTCGCGCCGCGACCATGCGGACGCGGGGGCTGCCGTCGCCACGACGCCCGAACTCGGGCAACGCGTACAGGTCGACGTCGAAGCCGATCCGCTCCAACTCCGGCTGCACATGGCCGAGTTGGAAGTCCCGGTAGTACATGACGAAAGGCGGACGCCACACCGCGTTGCGCACCTTCATCAACGCGTCGAAGCCGGACAGCATCCAGTACGCGGGGGAAGCGGGCCGCGGTGGTGCGAGGACGGGGAAGGCGAAGCAGCCGCCGGGCCGCAGCACGGAGTGGACCTGTTCGAACAGCCCCGGCAGTTCGCGCGGCAGGAAGTGGCCGAACGCGCCGAAGCTCACCACCAGGTCGAAGGCCGCGGTGAACGGCAGGGCCCTGGCGTCGCCGCGTACCCATGAGACGCGGGGTCCGCCGCTCGTCACGCGTTCCCGGGCGACGTCGAGCATGCCCGCGCTGAAGTCGACGCCGGTGACGCTCACTTTGCACACCTTCGTCAGCACCTCGGCACCCGCGCCCGTGCCGCAGCACAGGTCGAGTCCGTCGTCGAAGGGGCCGACGCGGTGCAGCATCGTGGCGACCGCGTCGAGCAGCGGGGCCGGGGTGCGGAACGGGGTGTGGTCGAACTTGGGCGCGAGCAGGTCGTAGCCGTGCTCGACGGACGACAGTGCCTGGACGGCGAGTTCGCGCAGACTGGGGCCTTCGGGGCTGAACATCCGGGTCAGCCTAGGGCAATGCGCTGCTTCAGGATCGCCAGAACGCGCTCGCACCAGCGCAGGTTCTCCTCCTCGAAGGTGATCCCGGCCATGAGCGTGAGATACGGCCCGATGCGGTCGGCGTCCCGGAGGTACTCCTCCTCGGACCGGCCGCCGAGGAGACGGTCCCGTACGCGCTCGTAGCGGTCGAGCTTGCCGCGCGCCCACGACCTGCGCTCCTCGATCAGCTCGCGGGTCACGGCGGGGTCGGTGCCGTCCATCGCCTGGATCTTGATGAGGAGTTCGTCGCGGATGGCGGTGGGGCGCCGGGGCGGCTCGGCGGCGAAGGTGTCGAGGTCGCGACGGCCGGCCTCGGTGAGCGTGAACATCCTTTTGTTGGGCCTGCGTTCCTGCTGCACGACCCGTGCCTCGATCAGGCCGTCCTGCGCGAGGCGCTCCAGTTCGCGGTAGAGCTGCTGCGGTGTCGCGGGCCAGAAGTTCGCCAGCGACACGTCGAACACCTTGGCCAGCTCGTAGCCCGAGGCCTCGCCTTCCAGGAGGGCCGCGAGGACCGCGTACTTGAGGGACATGTGGACACGCTAACAGCCGTTGATTAGTCTTATCCACACCTACTCAACTAATTGACTATGAGGTGAGCCGATGCGCGCGTTCCGTGAGGCGGTCGAGGCGCAGGACATGGACGCCGTCGAGGCGCTGCTGGCCGAGGACGTGGTCTTCACCAGCCCGGTCGTGTTCAAGCCGTACCCCGGGAAGGCGATCACCGCGGCGATCCTGCACGGGGTGGCGCGGGTCTTCGAGGACTTCCGGTACGACCGGGAGATCGGCGACCCGGACGCCAGTGACAGCGCGCTGATGTTCGCCGCGCGGGTCGGCGATCGCGAGCTGACCGGCTGCGACTTCATCCATGTCAACGAGGAGGGCCTTATCGATGAACTGACAGTCATGGTGCGGCCGTTGTCGGGGGCGCAGGCCCTCCAGGCGGCCATGGGTGCGCAGTTCGAGCGGATCGCGAAAGAGGCGGAGGCGCGGCTCGCGTGAGGTGCGGGCCCTGAGCGGCGCGCCCCCGCCCTCGCTCATGCGACGGTCAGCGTGAGGGCGCCCGTGTAGGTCTGGCCCGGTGTGATGGCCGTGGCCGTCCGGTCGACCGTCAGCGTGACCTGCTTGCCCCGGGGCGCCTTGACGGTCGCGTCGGCGGCGAGGGCGAGCCGGGTCAGGTACGAGGTGCCGGTGACCGTCCAGGTCGAGCCGCTGTTCAGCCGCACGATCGCGCCGTTGTTGACGGCTGCCTGCGTGGTGTTGGTGACGATGCCCAGCTCGTAGAAGGTCGACGCGTCGATGCTGGAGACGCGGTGCTCGGCCTTCGACGCGGAGATGATCCCCTCGACACTCGCGTCCTCGAAGGTGAGGACCATGTTCTTGCCCGTGCGCATGCCGTTGTAGAAGTCCCCCTTCAAAGCAATGGAGTTGAAGGTGGCGGCCCCGTCGGTGGCGTGGACGGCGGTCGGGTCGAAGCTCGTGTCCTTCGCCGGGTCGCCGGTGGGCTCGGTGTAGACGCCGATGTTCATCATCTTGCCGTTGACGTTGACCGGGCCCGGGTCGTCCAGCTCGATCATCTGGAGGATGATCCCGTCGCGCGGGTTGAGCCGGGCGCCCTGGGAGCCGTCGACGCTGATCGTGGTCTGCTGGCCCTTGTTGAGGAACGTGGCCCGGTCGGAGTTGATCACCGTGCCGCCGTCGAGAGTGAGTTGACCGGCGCCGAAGAACATGTAGCCGAAGTGCCCGGAGTTCACGACGGTGTTGCGCGCCGGGATCGACGCCAACTCGGCCTTGGACAGCCCGAGTTCCAGCTCGGTGTTGAGCGCGGACACGGCGGCCCTGGTGCTGTCCCCGTAGTGCACGACCGCGGCCGGGCCCGCGATGATGGTCGCGTAGCTGCCGACGTCGAGCCGGGAGCCGAGCACCCGCACGGTCGCGTCGCCGATGGCGTAGGTGCCGTAGCCGTACTCCCCCGTGTTGCCGAAGTGGCTGTTGATAGCGGTCAGTTTGAGCCCGCTGCCGCCCTCGACCGACAGGGCGCCCCAAGTCTCGGAGAACACGGTCGAGTTGAGGTAGGTGGCCTTGCTGTTCTTGCCGATGAGGTTGGTGGCGCGGACGTTGCCGTCGAGGCCGAGCATCCAGGGCACGGACTCCATGTACGGGGTTTCCACGGTGGCTTGGTAGTCGGCGGGCAGGACGCCGTTGCGGGCGCGGAGGACGGAGTCCTTGACGATGACGTTGGCCCCGCCGCCGGCGATGACGGCGGTGCGGACGACTCCCTTGTTGTCGATGCGAGCGCCGGCCACGACAAGCGTGGTCGCGGAACCGCCGCCGACGACCGCGGCGCCGTAGCCCGCGAAGTCGCAACGGCCGTTGCCCGTAAGGGAGATGGAGGGCCGGTCGAGCGTATAGGTGGCGTCCTGGACGTACACGCCGTCGAAGCACTCGCCCGTCGAGGTGATCGACACGTTGTTGGCGTAGGCGTCGGTGAGCTTGCCGCCGAGGACGGCCGCGAGGACGGACTTGTCCGTGACCACACCGTCGCCGTCGACGTACACCGCCTGCCGGAAGGGGAAGGTGAGCGTCTCGTACGTCACCTCGTTGGCCGCGGCGACGGTCAGGACGACGTCTCCCCGGTAGGTACCGGCCTGGATCAGGGTGGCCGTTCCACCGGTGGCGGTGAGGAGTTGACCGGTCTCCACGCCGTCGACGGTCAGGGAGAGGCTGGAGCCGTCCGGGGCGACGATCGTGCCGCCGGCGGCGATGGACAGCTCGCTCACGCGGGTGGTCGTGGAGACCGTGTACGTCTCACCGGATCCGACCGAGATCCGCTTACCCGAAGTCTTCGTATTCTTGGGGGACTTGAGGTCCGTCGGGGCGGCGGTGGCGGAGACCGCCGGCACCAGTACGGCTCCGGCCGTGGCGGTACCGGCGATCAGGACCGAGCGTCGGGTGATCAGCGTCATTGCTTGCCTTCCCAGGGATCGATGCGCCGTCGCGCAGTGTGACCGGCCGGCCGTCGAACGCGGGATGCGGACGGCCCGGCGGAGGCACCGAAGGTGCGCACGAGGGAGTGAAGCAGCCATGAGAACGAGGGAATAGGCGGGTGGCGCACACATATGGGAGTCCGATGCCTCGGATCACGCCGACCATTTCATGGCGGTCACACAGAGTCGTCATAGCGGGTGGACGGGCGCGGACACGACGGCGAGGCGGGCGGCTCGTCAGCCGTCCACCTCGCCGTTCTCCGCACTCCGTTCAGCTACGACGGGGCGATCATCCCGGCCGACAGGTCGATGTCGGCCCCGCACAGGCCGGGCATCGCGAGCATCGCCACGAGGGCCTGCGCGACCTCGCGCTCCTCGACGAGCCGGCCGAGGGCGGCCCGGGAGGCGAAGTCGCGCTCGGCCTCGGCGACCGTGCAGCCGGTCAGTTCGGCGGTGAGCCGGAAGTTGCGGTCCATGCGCGGGCCCCGAACCGGGCCCGGGGAAAGGGAGTTGACCGCGATCCCCTGTGGGCCGACCTCCCCGGCGAGCGTCCGGGTCAGGCCGAGCAGCGCCATCTTGGAGGCGGTGTACGGGGTGCGGTTGAGCAGCGGGCGCTTGCCGCTCACCGAGGCCACGTTGACGATGTCACCGCGTCCGGCCGCGAGCATCGGCGGCAGGAAGGCCCGGCACATCAGATAGACGCCCCGGACGTTGGCGGCGAACACGTCGTCCCACTCGTCGGGCTCGATGTCGACCAACGGCCTTACGGGACCGGCGACTCCGGCGTTGTTGACGAGCAACAACACGTCCTCGTCCGCGAGTTGGGCAACCAGGGCACTGACAGCCTGCGGGTCGGAGACATCACAGGAGGCCGTACGCGCCTGTCCGCCGCCCTTCTCCACCTGTGCCGCCGCCTCCGCCAGCGCCGTCTCGTTACGCCCGACCAGGATCACCCGGGCACTGGCGTCCGCGAGGGCCAGCGCGAAGGCGCGCCCCAGCGGTCCGCCACCGCCGGTGATCAGTGCCGTACGGCCGTCCAGGGTCATGCGGTGTTCCAGGGCAGCTCGTCGCCCGCGGCCCTCGCCGCCCGTACGTCACCGGAGCGCGCATGCCCCTCGAACAGCTCCACACGTGCCGCCCGTCCGCACAACCGGCCGAGCAGCGCCTGGGAGTCGGTGTCGGTGACCTCCTGATAGGTCACCGTCTTGAGGTACTTCCCCACCCACAGGCCGCCGGTATAGCGCGCGGCACCACGTGTGGGCAGCACATGGTTCGTGCCGATGACCTTGTCGCCGAACGACACACAGGTGCCCTCGCCCAGGAACAGGGCGCCGTACTGGGTCATCCGTTCCAGCGCGAGGCGCGGCTCGGCGGTCAGCACCTCGACGTGCTCGAAGGCGAACTCGTCGGCGAGGGCGTACAGCTCGTCGAGGGTGTCGACGACGTGGACCTGGCCGTGGTCGCGCCAGGCGGGCCCGGCGAAGTCGCGGGTGGGCATGCCGGGCAGGAGGCGTTCCACCTCGGCCATCGTCTTCTCGGCGACCTCGCGGGAGGTGGTGATGAGGACGGCCGGCGAGTCGGGCCCGTGCTCGGCCTGCGAGAGCAGGTCTACGGCGCACACGAACGGGTCGGCCTCGTCGTCGGCCAGCACCAGGATCTCGGTCGGCCCGGCGAACAGGTCGATGCCGATCTCCCCGAACAACTGCCGCTTGGCCTCGGCGACATAGGCGTTGCCGGGCCCGGCGATCAGGTTGACCGGCCGCATCGTGTCGGTGCCGACGGACATGGCGGCCACCGCCTGCACCCCGCCCAGCAGCCAGATCTCGTCGGCGCCGGCAAGATGCATCGCGGCGACGGTGGCGGCCGGGATCTCCCCGTGGATGGGCGGCGTACAGGCCACGACCCGGGGCACGCCCGCGACCTTGGCGGTGACGATGGTCATGTGGGCGGAGGCGGTGAGCGGGTTGACCGGCCGCATCGTGTCGGTGCCGACGGACATGGCGGCCACCGCCTGCACCCCGCCCAGCAGCCAGATCTCGTCGGCGCCGGCAAGATGCATCGCGGCGACGGTGGCGGCCGGGATCTCCCCGTGGATGGGCGGCGTACAGGCCACGACCCGGGGCACGCCCGCGACCTTGGCGGTGACGATGGTCATGTGGGCGGAGGCGGTGAGCGGGTAGCGGCCACCGGGGATGTACGCGCCCGCCGCCTGCACCGGGATGTGCTTCTGCCCCAGCCGCACACCCGCCAGCGTCTCCACCTCGAACTCCCGCAAGGAGTCCAGCTGGTGACGGGCGAAGGTGCGCACCTGGTCCTGGACGAAGCGGATGTCGTCGATGACCTGTTGCGGCACCGACGCCACGATCCTCTCGACCTCCTCGTCCGTCAGCCGGAAGGAGTCGGGGCTCCACTTGTCGAACTTCTCTGAGTAGGCGCGCACCGCCTCGTCGCCGCGCGCACGGATGTCCGCGATGACGCCGGTCACGGTCTCGCGCACCTGGTCGAGGGAGGCGGTCACCTCTGATTTGGGCACGGCGTGCTTCAGGATCGTTGCCACAACTGCGGCCTTTCTGCGGGTGGTTCGCGACAGGGGGGTGCCACACAGGAGAGACGGGCGCGTCAGACGGGCGGCGCTTCGAAGAGCACGTCGGGGTCGTTGAACTGCTCCTTGGCGACCGACTCGCTCATCGGGTCGGCGGTGCCCCACTGGTCCTGGGTGACCGGGTCGTCGACGTCATGGCGACCCGGGTGCCACACGTCCTCTTCGAGGACGGCGAGTTCGGTCGTGTACTCGACGGTGTTGCCGTGCGGGTCGTGGAAGTACGAGAAGGTGTTGTCGCCGGCGAGATGCCGTCCGGGCCCCCAGGTCAGCCGGGTCCCGGCGCGCAGCGCCCGCCCGGTGCCGCGCATGTACTCCTCGACCCCGCGCATCTCGAACGAGGCGTGGTGCAGGGAGACATGGGGGCCGCGGGCGATCGCGAAGGAGTGGTGGAGCGGGCTGCACCGCAGGAAGTACATGAGGTCGCCCATGTGCGTGGAGTACAGGGTGTCCGTGAGCCGGAACCCGAGGTGCTGAACGTAGAAGTCCCTCAGCCCTTCCGGATCCTGGGAGTTGACCACGCAGTGCGAGAGCCGGACCGGGATCGCCTCGCGCTCCTCGATCTTGCGGTGGGCGCGGGTGGCGACGTCCGCCGACACCTCGACGACCCGCCCGTCCGGGTCGAAGAACCGGAAGCCGTAGCCACCGCCCGGGGTGTCCAACGCACCGGGCTCACCGAGGAGTTGGATGCCGGCCCGCCCCAGCCGCCCGTGCAACTCGTCGACGGCGGCCGGTGATGCAGCGCCGAAGGCAACGAGGTCCATCCGCTTCCGTTCGTCCTCGCGGATACGAACGATGTACTGCTCGGGGCTGCCCTCGGCGGCGAAGAAGGCGACACCGCTGTCGCCTGCGACCTCGGTCAGGCCCCACGTCGTGCCGTAGAAGGCGCGCTGGCGGGCGAAGTCCGGTACGGCCAGGTCGACATGGCGCAGATGGGTGATGGGCTGGAAGCTCATGCGTGGCTCCTGACGGTGTTGCGCTGGTGGCCCAGGCCGGTGATCTCGGACTCGACGACGTCGCCGGGCTTCAGGAAGACGCCCCAGTGCGCGCCGTTGCCGGCCGGGGAACCGGTGAGCAGCAGGTCGCCGGGGCGCAGGGTGGTGGTCGTGGAGATGTACGCGATGAGCCGTGGGATGTCGAAGATCATGTCCTTCGTCGACTCGTCCTGGCGGACAACTCCGTTGTGGCGCAGGGTGATCCGCAGGTCGCCGGGGTCTCCGACGAAGGCGGCCGGTACGAGGAAGGGCCCGGTCGGCAGGAAGGTGTCGGCGTTCTTGGCGGTGAACCAGTCGGTGCCGATGGCCTTGAGGTCGGGCCGGTAGAGGCGGTCTCGGGTGGTGAGGTCGTTGCTGATCGTGTACCCGGCGACGTACTCCATCGCGTCCTCGGCCGCGATGTTCTTGCCCGACTTGCCGATGACCAGGGCGAGTTCGAGTTCCCAGTCGTGCTGTTCGCCGAGCGCGGGGAGCACGATGTCGTCGTAGGGACCGGAGAGGGCGCGCGGGGAGCCGAGGAAGACGTACGGCACTCCGTTGCGAGCGCGCTCGTCCATCATCAACTCGGCGTCGGCGCGGGCCTCTTCGGGGGTGGCGCCGTGCACGCTCTCCTTCTCTGCGGCGACCAGATCGACCACGTGCTTGCGGTAGTTGGCGCCGCTCTGCAGGATCTGGCCGGGTTCGATCGGCGTCAGGACGCGCAGCGCGGCCAGCTCGTGCCAGGTCCCCTCGGTGGACCGGGCCAGGCCGTCGAGCCGGGGCAGCCGGCTGTCCCACTCCTCGACGAGCGCGCGGATCGACGGCACGAGGTCGGAGAGGTCGCGCACGCGGTCGCCGGTGACCAGGCCGGGGAAGTCCGCCGCACCGGAGGCGAACGTGCCGAGCGCGAACGGTCCGGCGTGGGTGGGCAGTTGATCGGGCACGGCGCTCTCCTCGTACGGGTGGGGGCTCGCCGTCGACGCTAGGGAGCCTCGGGGCGCGGCGGAAATGGCGATCCGCGATGCCTGCCATCACCGGCCCGGCGGGCACGCGACCGCTCGTCCACCGGCGGCCCGCCGGACGGCTGAACTGCTGGTCCATCGCCGTACGGGATGCATGACGTCCCCCTTGCCGATGCCTCGATCCGTTGACCCCCGCGTCGGGCGCCACGCAGGCTCGGAGCACCCCACCACCCGAGGAGCGCACCGTGGTCGTCGAGCATGCCGAGCTGACCGTCGAGGCAGGTCGTGAGCGGGAGTTCGCGGAGGTGTTCGGCAAGGCCCGCGAGGTGCTCGCCGAGGCCGACGGCTTCCGCTGGGCCGAGCTGCTGCGCGGTGCGGAGCGCCCGACGACCTTCCTCCTGCTGGTCGGCTGGGAGTCGGTGGAGGCGCACACGGTCGGATTCCGGGAGTCCGAGGCCTTCGGGCGCTGGCGGGCGCTGGTCGGGCCGTTCTTCGCCGAGCCGCCGGCCGTCGAGCACTTCCACGAACTCGGCGCCCGCTTCTCGGGCTGACCCCCACTCTTCTGTCTACGTTCGCAAGGATCGCCCATGCCCGTACAAAAGGTGCTCGTCGTCGGCGGCGGCATCACCGGAAGCATGCTGTGTCTCGCGCTCGCCCAGCGCGGCGCCGAGGTCGAGCTCGCCGAGATCTCTCCGCAGTGGTTCGGTGTGGGCCATGGCATCACCCTTCAGGGCAACGCGCTCAAGGCACTGCGTTCCGTGGGTGTGCTGGACCGGGTGCTGACCCGGGCGGTGCCGTTCGACATCATGCGGCTGCGCCGCGCCGACGGCGGGCTGCTCACCGAGTTGGACACCCCGCACACCGGCGGGCCCGAACTGCCGTCCACAGCAGGGGCGTTGCGCTCGGATCTGCAGGACGCGCTGTGCGACGCGGTGCGTGCGCACGGGGTGCGGGTCCGCCTCGGGCTGACCGTGGACCGGCTCGACCGGTCGCCGGACCAGGTGGACGTGGTTTTCACGGACGGTTCGACCGGCCGCTACGACCTCGTCGTGGGCGCCGACGGCATCAACTCGGCGATGCGCGAACTGATCGGCATCGACGCCAAGCCGCGTCCCGTCGGCATGTCGATCTTCCGAGTCGTCGCGGAGCGCCCCGCCGAGATGGACTGCGCCGAGGTGTACTACGGCGGCCCCCGCTTCAAGGCCGGCTACAGCCCGATCTCCCCCGACCAGTGCTACGCCTACCTCCTCGACGAGAACCTCGACACCACCCTGATCGGACCCCGCGCACCCCTCGCCCTGCTGCGTGAACGCGGCGCCGGATACGGCGGCACCTGGGGCAGGATCCTCGCCTCGCTGCCCGACGACACGGCGGTCGACTACCGCTGGATCGAGGCGATCCTCGTCGACGAACCCTGGCACCGGGGCCGCGCCATGGTCATCGGCGACGCCGCGCACGCCTGCCCGCCGCTGATCGCACAGGGCGCCGCGATGTGCATGGAAGACGCCGTGCTGCTCGCGGAGTTGGTGACGGGCGACGAACCGACCGAGAAGGCCCTGGACCACTTCATGGCCCGGCGACTGCCCCGCGTCCGGATGGTCCTGCAGAACTCCCTCCAGCTCGCGGACTGGGAGATCCACCCGGACACCCCCGGCGCCGACCCGGCCCGGATCATGTCGGAGACCCTGGGCAACCTGACGGCGGCGGCGTGAACAGCGCTTCGCCCGTGGTCGACTTCCACGGCCACCTCGCCGTCCCCGCGGCCGACGCCCTGGTCGCGGGCACCCCGGGTCTCGCCGCGGAACTCGCCGCCGAGCAGCGCGCCCACTCCCCCGCCTCCCTGACCACCAACCGCGCCCAACTCCAGCGCCTAGCGCAACAGTTGACGGACGTCACCATCCGCCTCGCGGACCTCGACGCGATGGGCGTCGACATCCAGGTGGTCGGCCCGATGCCGATGCACCACTACTGGGCGGACCCGGACCTCGCGATCCACCTCGCCCGCACGGTCAACTCGACCGTGGCCGCGCACTGCGCCACCGCACCCGACCGCCTGTACGGCCTGGGCACCGTCCCGCTCCAACACCCGGACCTGGCGGTCGCGTTGCTGGACCAAGCCGTCAACGACCATGGCCTGTACGGCATCAGCGTCTCCACGACGGTCGACGGCCGCGAACTCGCCGACCCCACGCACGACGTGGTGTGGCAACGGGCCGAGGAGCTGGGCGCGATCGTCTTCGTGCACCCCTGGGGCTGCTCCCTCGGCGAGCGCCTGGCCACCAACTACCTGGGAAACACCGTCGGTCAGCCCGTGGAGACGACGGTCGCGCTGTCGCACCTCATCTTCACCGGCGTCCTCGACCGCTTCCCGCGCCTGAAGCTGGTGGCCGCGCACGGCGGCGGTTATCTGCCGACGTACATCGGCCGCTCCGACCACGCCTGGCAGGTACGGGAGGACGCGCGCGGTTGCGTGGAGCCGCCGAGCGCGTACCTGCGGCGGATGTGGTTCGACGCGCTGGTCTACACCCCGGGCGCGCTGCGTCATCTCGTCGAGGCGGTGGGCGCGGACCGGGTCGTCCTCGGCACCGACCACCCCTTCGACATGGGCGTCGACGACCCGGTGGCCCGTCTGGACGCGGCCGGGCTCACCCCGGCCGACCGGGCCGCCGTCGCCGGGGACAACGCCCTCGAACTGCTCCTGAAAGGACGTACCCGATGACCACCGCCGCCCTCGGCCCGATCGAGGAAGAACTCGCCAAGGCCCGTTCCGCCTACCGCAATTGGGGCCGCTGGGGCGAGGACGACGTGCTCGGCACGCTCAACTTCATCGACGACGCGATCCGCGCCCACGCGGTCGGCCTGGTCCGACGCGGGCGGTCCTTCTCGCTCGCCCAGGAGTTCAACGAGTCGGGCCCGCAGCGCGGTTTCCGCGGCCGTATCAACCCGGTCCACTACATGCGGGACACCGGCTCCGACGCGGCGGCCGGCACCCAGGGTTTCCCGCACGGCTTCGGCGGCGCCGACGACCACGTCCTGATGCCCTTGCAGGCCTCGACGCAGTGGGACGGCCTGGGCCACATCTACGACAACAAGCAGGCGTGGAACGGCCGTCCGTGCACCATCGTCAACGGCGACGGCGACTCGGTCACCGGCATCGAGCACATGAAGGAGGCCTTCACCAGCCGTGGGGTCCTCCTGGACGTGGGCCGTGCGGTCGGCGACGAGCACGGTGAACTCCCGGACGGATTCCCCATCTTGGAGGAACATCTGCGGGCCACGATCGAGGCGCAGGGCGCCACCAGTTCCGTACGGCGCGGCGACCTGGTTCTGATCCGCACCGGCCAACTCGGCCGCGTACGGCGGCTCGGCGCGTGGGGCGGTTACGCCGCCGGTGACGCGCCCGGCCTCTCCTTCACCACCCTCGGCTGGCTGCACCGCACGGAGATCGCGGCGATCGCCTCCGACACATGGGGACTTGAGGTACGGCCCTACGAGTTTCCCCAGCCCGCGATGTCCCCGCTGCACCAGATAGCGATCCCGAACATGGGCCTCCCGCTGGGCGAGATGTGGGACCTGGAGGCACTGGCCGAGGACTGCGCGGCCGACGGTGTCTTCGAGTTCCTGCTGGTCGCCGCACCGCTTCCGGTGACGGGCGCGGTGGGTGCCCCCGTCAATCCGATCGCGATCAAGTGAGCACCCCCGTGAACCTGAACCGCTTCTCCGGCACCCTCCACCTCCCCGACGACGAGGACTTCGAGACGGCGTGCTTCGGGCGGGTCTTCAACTCCCGCCGCCCGACGGACCGTTCACCGGCCGCCGTGCTGATGGCAGAGTCGGAGCAGGACGTCGTCGAAGGGGTACGGCTCGCCCTGGAGCGGGGCTGGCAGGTCGCCGTCCGTTCCGGCGGGCACAGTTGGGCCGCCTGGTCGGTGCGTCAGGACGCGCTGCTGATCGACCTCGGGGGCTTCCGCGAGATGGCGTACGACCCGGGGACCGAGATCGTGACAGCGACCCCCAGCGTCAAAGGCGGCGACGAACTCAACCCGTATCTAAGCGAGTTCGGGCGCTTCTTCAACGGCGGGCACTGTCCCTCCGTAGGCATCGGCGGCTTCCTCCTCCAGGGCGGCCAGGGCTGGAACGCGCGCGGTTGGGGCTGGGCGGCGGAGAACATCGTGGCGATCGATGTCGTCACCGCCGAGGGCGAGTCGGTGCGCGCCGACGAGACCCGCCACAGCGATCTGTTCTGGGCGGCGCGTGGCGCAGGCCCCGGCTTCTTCGGTATCGTCACCCGCTTCCATCTGCGCACGCGCCCGCTGCCGCAGTACCTGGGCCACACCGTGCACGCCTACCCGCTCGGCCTGTTCGACGAGGTCATGACCTGGCTGCACGGCATGCACCACACGGTCTCGGACCTGGTCGAGATCGTCGCGCTCACCCAGACACCGCCCGACCTGGACGAACCGGTGCTGCTCGTCACGGGCGTGTCGATGACCGACACCGCCGAACAGGCCGCCGAGGCGCTGGCTCCGCTGCACGCCAACCCGTACGCGGACCGGGCGTTGTTCCGCGTGGAGGCTCAACAGACAACGCTGGCCGAACAGTTGGCGGGACAGCGCCTCGCCAACCCGGAGGGCCACCGCTATCTGGTCGACAACGCCTGGCTGACCGGCCCCGCCGACGAGGTCGTCCCGGCGATCCGCAAGGCATTCACCGAGCAGCCCACCCGGCAGACGTTCACCATCTGGTTCTCCATGGCCCCGTTGCGCCAACTCCCTGACATGGCCTTCTCGTTGCAGTCGGATATCTACTGCGCCACGTACGTCATCCACGACGACCCCTCGCGGGACGAGGAGTTGCGCGCCTGGCTGGACGGGGCGATGGCGGACATGGAGCCGGTGACAGCCGGCCAGTACCTAGGCGACTCGGACTTCACCGTGCGGCAGTTGAGGTTCATGGGTGACGAACAGTGGCGCCGACTGCGGGAGATCCGGGCCGCCTACGACCCCAAGAGCCTCTTCGCCGGCTACCTCAGCACGGGCACCGTCACCAACACCAACCACTGGGAGCAGTGAGCGATGCGTTTCGCGACATACGAGTACAAGGGCGTGGAGCGCGCCGGAGTCGTCCGCGACGGGACGATTCATCCGCTGCCCGAGGGCATCACCGTACTGACCCTCCTGGAACAGGACGTACTCCACGCAGCCGGTACCGAAGCCCTGCGCACACCAAGCGACTTGACGGTTGATCAGGTCCGACTGCTGCCTCCCCTCAAGCCGCCGTCCATCCGGGACTTCGTCGGGTTCGAGGCGCACATCGAGGGGGTCTCGAAGTCCCTGGACGGGCTGGAGCACGTGCCCGAGGAGTGGTATCGGGCGCCCAACTTCTACTTCACCAACCCCCATGCGGCATACGGTGCCCACGACAACGTGCCGGTCCCGGCGGGCTGTTCGGTGCTCGACTTCGAGTTGGAGGTCGGGGTGGTCATCGGGCGCGCCGGACGTGATCTCACGCCGGAGCGGGCACGCGAGCACATCGTCGGCTACCTGGTCTTCAACGACTGGTCGGCGCGCGATCTGCAGAAGCCGGAGAAGAACCTCGGGCTCGGCTTCTCCAAGGGCAAGGACTTCGCCAACACGCTCGGCCCCTGCCTGGTGACCGCCGACGAGGTCGAGGACCGGCGCGACCCGGACGGCTTCCTGGACCTGGAGATGACCGTCACCCTCAACGGGGAGCTGATCGGCCGCGACACCCTCGCCAACGTGTCGTGGACCTTCGAGGAGATGATCGCCTACGCCTCCCGGGACGCGTGGGTGCGCCCCGGGGACATCCTCGGCTCGGGCACCTGCGGCTGGGGCGCGCTCGCCGAGTTCTGGGGCCGGGTCGGCGAGCGCACCCCGCCGCCGCTCCGGCCCGGGGACGAGGTGACGCTCGCCGTGGAGCGCCTCGGCACCCTCTCCAACCATGTCGTGCCCGGCCGTACGGACGTGTACCTGCCGCGCGCCCGCAAGCGCGGCCGGACCCCCCGGCCGTAGAAACGTCAGAAGAGCTTCCGACCTGCGCACATCCGGGGATCCGATGGCAGCTATCGGATCCCTGTGACTTCTCCCCCGGCCCCTTCCTCGGTGGGAAACCGCTCGTTACGCTCCGGTTCCACCGAGCTTCAACGACGCGGCCGGAAGGACACACGCATGGGTCTGGGAGCAATCGACCTGAATCTTCTGGTGGCTCTGGAAGCCCTCCTGGAGGAGAAGAACGTCACCCACGCGGGGGTGCGGCTGTCCACCAGCCAGTCCGCGATGAGCGGCTCTCTGGCCCGGTTGCGGCGGCACTTCAACGACGAGCTGCTGGTGCGGGTTGGCCGCGAGTACGAACTGACGCCGCTCGCGGAGCGGCTGCTTCCGGTCGTCCAGTCCTCCCTGCACAAGGCGGAGGAAGCGCTGTCGCTGACCAGGCACTTCGACCCCTCGCGCAGCCGGCAGCGGTTCTCGGTCGTGATGTCCGACTACGTCATGACCGTGTTCATGGAACCGCTGCTGCGGGCCCTCGCGCAGGAGGCCCCGGGCATCCGGATCGACTTCCACCCCATCGTCATCGGGCAGTTGGAGACGGAGACCCATCTGCGCTGCCACGACCTGATGATCGTGCCGCTCGGCTATCAGCTGCCGGGTGTCAGCGAGACCGTGATGCACGACCGGTTCGTGTGCATCGTCGACCCGGACAACCCGCGGCTGGTGGACGGGCGGCTCTCGCTGCGCGATCTCGCGGAGATGCCGCATGCGGCGTGCCTCATCGGCAAACTCACGCCTGCCGACCGGCAGTTGGAGACTCTCGGCATCACACCCCGGGTGCAGGTCAGCACGCCCGGCTTCAACGTGCTGCCGTTCCTGGTGGGCGGCACCGACCTGGTCGCCGTGGTCCCCGAGCGGCTCGCCCGGCGCTACGAGGGCTTCGCGCGCTGTGCCGTCGTACCGACGCCCTTCCCGGACGTACCGCTGGTGGAGGCCATGTACTGGCACCACAACCGGCACGCGGACCCGGCGCACCGCTGGCTGCGGGAGACGGTCCGCGAGGTGGCCTCGTCGCTGGACGACCCGGTGGTCCGGGAGATCGTCGGCGCGGATGCCACCCATGCCGATCGTGCGTTTCCGGAGCTGACCCCGGCTTCCTAGCGTGGACGGGAGACAGCCCGCACCCCCTGGAGGAACCGTGAGCCGCACGCGTCTGGCCGGTCGTACCGTCGTCGTCACCGGGGCCGCGCAGGGCCAGGGAGCCGCCGAGGTCGCGGCCGCGGCCCGGGAGGGCGCGACGGTGATCGCTACGGACGTCCTGGACGAGGCGGGCGAGAAGCTCGCCGTGTCGCTTCGGGGCGACGGCCTGGACGTGACCTATCGGCACCTGGACGTGTCGTCCGAGGACGACTGGGCGGACCTCGCGGCTTCCCTCACGGAAGTGCACGGCCTGGTCAACAACGCGGGCATCGCCGTGCGCGCCCGCCTCGGTTCGGTCGAACTCGCCGACTGGAACCGGGCGTTCGCGGTCAACACCACGGGCGCACTGCTCGGCATCCAGGCGCTCACCCCGCTGATGCCGGCCGGTTCGTCCATCGTGAACGTCGGTTCGGTCGCGGGCCTCACCGCGCACCACGCGGTCGCGTACACGGCCAGCAAGTGGGCGCTGCGCGGCCTGTCGAAGGTGGCCGCGCTGGAGCTGGGTTCGCGCGGCATCCGTACGAACGTGATCCACCCCGGGTACATCGAGACCCCGTTGATGGCGTCCGCGAACCCGGTGTTCGTCCAGGCCCACCTGTCGCTGACCCCGCAGGGCCGGGCGGGCACGGTCGACGAGGTGGCGCCACTGGTCGTCTATCTGCTGTCCGACGAGGCGTCGTACGTCAACGGCGCGGAGATCACCGTCGACGGTGGATACGCGGCGCACGGCGGGGTGAAGGCGATCACGAACGCCCTCGACGCCACGTGACGGCCGGTGTCCTGGGGGGCACCGACCGTCGTGGGTGAGGAGCGAGGCCCTACTGGTCGGTGCGGTCGGTGCGGAAGTTGGCGGTCAGCCGGTTGATGCTCTTGACCGCGAGTTCGGCGAAGTTCGAGCGGGCGACGATGGCGGTCGTCTCGCCGTGCCGTCGGACGCTGCGCAGGTCGCGCTGGACCTGGCGCGAGAGCTGCTGGAGCTCGCGTTGGGCGGTGTCGAGCCGCCGCTCGGCGGCGCTTCGGGCCTGCCGGTGCTCCCGTCGGGTGCGGGGAGTGGCGGTGCTCTCGGACGAGGTCTCTGTGGGCATGTCGGTGCTCGCTTCCGTGACGGTGGGTCGCGTCGCCGCGAGGGGGCGGACGCCGACGGTGTCCAAATAGGCTTCTACGGCGGGGAGTTCGGCGCTGTCGACCACGGCTGCGACGTATCCGTCCGGGCGGACGAGCACCCACTGCTCGGCGGACAGTCCGTAGGCACTCTGGACGCGGTCACCGCTGTCGACGATGTCGCCCCGGGTGCCGATGGTGTGAATGTGCAGGCCGGGGCGCGCTGGCGGGGCCGAGGCCTCGTCGACGTCGTGGCCGAGGAGGGTCCAGTGCGGCCCTTGGAACAGGCTGAACAGGCGGGTGGGGAGGCCGCCCGTGCCGGTGACGGGCGAGTCGGGCGCGCGGTCGCCGGCCAGTACGCCCTTGTCGCGCGCCGAACTGTGCAGCGACAGGGGCGAGTTCAGGTAGCCGAGGTCGAGCTGGCTGACCTCGCGGCCCCGGTGGATGTCACGGTTCTTGGCCGCTTCGAGCAGCTTCTCGGACAGACCGAGGACGGCTTCGGCGATGGGCCGGCGTTCCTGCTCGTACGTCTCCAGCAGGGAGTCCGGTGCGCCGTCGAGTACGGCGGCGAGCTTCCAGCCGAGGTTGTAGGCGTCCTGGACACTGGTGTTGAGGCCCTGCCCGCCGGTCGGCGGGTGGCAGTGCGCCGCGTCCCCGGTCAGGAACACGCGCCCCTGCCGGTAGGTGTCGGCCAGCCGGGCGTTCATCTGGAACGCGGACGCCCAGGACACGGAGCGGATCACGACGTCGTCGCGGCCGGTGCGCTCGCGGAAGAAGGCGGTGAGTCCCTCGGCCGAGAGGTCCAGGTCGACGTCGAAGGGGACGGGTGCCTGGAGTTGGAACATATCGGTGCCGTAGAGCGGGCACATCGAGACCTGCCCGGCGGTGTCCTCGCCCCAGCGGTGCCAGGCGTCCGTCGAGACGCCGTCCACGTACACGTCGGCCACGATCGCCCGTACGCCGAGGGTCTTGCCGGGGAAGCCGATCCCGAGCGTCTTGCGGACGAAGCTCGATCCACCGTCGGCACCGATCAAGTACCGTGCGCGTACGGCCTGTTCGCCGTCCGGGGTGGCGATGCGCGCGGTCACGCCGTCGCCGTCCTGGTCGAAGCCGACGAGTTCGTGGCCGTAGTGCGGGGCGTGGCCCAGCTCGGCGAGGCGTTCGCGCAGCCGGCGCTCGGTGAGGAACTGCGGGACGAGCAGGGGTATTTGGTACGGCTCCTCGGGCGTCGGCTCCGACATCTCCACGCCGACCTGGTCGATGGGCCCGTCGGCCGTGTAGATGCGCTGGACGGGATACTCGCCGCCGGAGGCGACGATCCGGTCGATCACGCCGAGGTCCTCGAACACCTCTTGACTGCGGGGCTGGATGCCCTTGCCGCGCGAACCGACGAACGGGTGCGGCGCCTTGTCGATCAGCAGGAAGGCGATGTTCCGGCGGGCGAGGTCGAGGGCGAGGGTCAGACCGGCCGCGCCGGTGCCGCAGATGATGACGTCGGTGTCTGTGGTGGGGGACATGGCTCTGTGCTCCTAGGGTAATTCCGGTACGAACTGCATGACGGTCGGGGCGAGTTCAGGGCACCAGGACGGTGCGTACGCCCGGGACCTCGGGCGCGTTCCACGCGCTCTCGACCTCGGCGAGGGGTACCGCCTGCGCGGTGACCGCGATGCCGCCGCTCTCGATCTCCTCGACCAGGGACGGGAGTTCCTCCAGATACGTCCTGGTGGACACCGCACCCTGGCCGTTGCCCTGGAGCCGGAAGTTCGCCGAACGCAGTGCCACTGACGGGAGCTCGATGGTCGGACCCGCCATGGCGCCGATCTGGATCCAGTTCAGGGCGCGGCTCCGGTCGGCGCGGGCCCGCAGCAGCGCCATGATCGCGTCACCGGCCGGCTTGCCCCACAAGTAGTCGATGACCAGGTCGACTTCGGCGGCTTCCTTGGCCAGCGCCGTCGCGGTGGCGTCGGCGTCGTCGGTGAGCGCGACGGTCGCGTCCGCGCCGAGCCCGGGCAGGGTGGCCAGGCGGGCCTGGTCGCGTCCGGCGCCGACGACCCGACCGGCGCCGAGCCGCTTGGCGACCTGGACGGCCATCTGTCCGGCGTTGCCGGTGGCGCCGAGGATCAGCACCGACTGCCCGGCCTCGATCGGGACGCGGCGGCGCAGCGCGACCCAGGACGACATGGCCGGGTTCATCCCGGCGGCGATCTTCACGACGTCCGCGCCGTCGGGCAGCGGGATGCTGTGCCGGCTGTCGATGACGGTCCGGGTGGCCATCGGGCCGACCAGTTCGTCGTCGGCGACGAAGTACACGAGGCGCCCGTCCGCACGGCGGCCGACCCCGTCGACGCCGGGGACCAGCGGCAGCTTGCCGGTGCTCGTGTAGTGGTTGCCCGACGCGCCGGTGCGGACTCGGGGGTGCAGGCCCACGGCGAGGACGTCGACGATCTCCTGGTCCTCGTCGGTCGACGCGGGCAGGTCGAAGGGCTCGTAGCGGGGCGGGGTGCCGAACGAGCTGACGACGGCGGCGTGGATGTCCATGGCTGCTCTCCTCGGATGTGATGCGCGGACAAAGGCCCTGGTACGTGACACGAAGCATTTGATACGTGACACAAAGGATTTAGTGTGTGTCGCGAATGTTTTAGTTCGTGACACCAATCAAATTAGTAGGTGCCGCGTACCTTTGCAAGTAGGATCAGGAGGTGACTTCATCCCATGACATGCCGCCCCCGCCCACACCGTCGCCCGCACCGTCATCCGAAGACGAGGATCTCGGCCTGGTGGACGGCCTCGCCCAGCTGTCGTTCCTGGTGCAGAGCGCCCTGACCGAGATCGCGGGGCAGCACGACCTGTCGGTCGTCCAGACCCGGATGCTCGGGATACTGCGGGACCGCGAGCCGACGATGAACCAGCTCGGCCGGCACCTCGGCCTCGACAAGTCCTCGATCACGGGACTGGTCGACCGGGCCCAGCGCCGGGGTCTGGTCACCCGTACGCCCAGCACCGTCGACCGCCGCTCGTTCCAGGTGTCGATCACCGACGCCGGCCGACAGCTCGTGGAGCAGGTCGCCGCCCAGTTCGCCGAGCGGATCGAGCGGTGTGTCGAGCCGCTTCCCGCAACCGACCGGAAGCGGCTGTCGCGCATGGCGACACGGATCGTGACCGCCGACGCCCACGACCGGGGCATCGACCTGCGCACCGATCCCCGCTGACCGGACTCCGTCAGACGGAGCTGCGCGGCACCGTCACCACATGCTTGCCCACGACGCCGCCGCGCTCGAACGCCTGGTGCGCCGCGGCGATGTCCGCGAGCGGGTACACGCTGTCGATCACCGGGCGCAGCGCGCCCGAGGTGACATGGTCGGCCACATCGCGCAGCACGGGGGTCTCGGGGTTGGCGCTGAAGGTGCGGATGCGGCGGGAGCCGTGCACGCTCGACGCGGCGATCGCGGCAATGGCGGACGGGGACAGTCCGACGGTGACCATCCGGCCACCCTTGGCCAACCGGCCGCGGTAGCAGTGCAGTTCCGTGCCGACGGTGTCGACGATGACGTCGAACGGCCCGATCTGGTCCGAGGTGGTGGAGCCGTAGTCCAGGACCTCGTCGGCGCCGAGTTCGGTCAGGAGCTTGGCGTGGCGGTCGCGGGCCAACGCGGTCACATGGCCGCCCATCGCGTGCGCCAACTGCACGGCAGCCGTGCCGACTCCGCCGGCCGCGCCCCGGACCAGGACCTTCTCGCCGCCCACCAGGCGCACACTGTCGCGGAGCGCGATCAGCGCCGTGGAACCCGCGACGACCAGGGAGGCCGCCTCGACCGACGAGAGGTCCGCCGGGGCGTGCGATATGCGCTCCGCGGAGACCACGACGTACTCGGCCGCCCCGGCGACGGAGTGCTTCTGCCGGGGGTGCACCATGCCCCACACCCGGTCCCCGACCCGGTAGCCCTCGACACCGGCGCCGGTCGCGGCGACGACGCCGGCGAAGTCCAGCCCCACGCCGATCGGGAAGCGGCGCCCCGACACCATCTTCAACTCCCCCGACCGGACGATCACATCGTGTCCGTTCACGCTGGACGCCTCGACCGACACGAGGACCTCACCCGCGCCGGGAGTGGGACGGTCGACCTCGTTGACCTGCAGTGCGTCCGCGGTACCGAAACTCGTGATCTGAACGGCCTTCATGTCGCTGTTCCTTCCGTGGCCTGCTGTGTGGTTGATCCGATGGTGGACCCCGCACGCGACATCACGGTCGTTCTCCTTTTCCTGGGTCTGGCAGACCCACCCTCGCGGGCCGCGCCCACGGCATACTGGCGCGGTGAACGACTCCTCCCACGCCATGAGCGACGATCCCCGACGCGAACTCGCGGAGTTCCTCCGCACCCGCCGAACTCGGCTTCGGCCGGAGGACGTTGGCCTGGAGCCCGGCCCGAGACGGCGCGTCGCGGGACTGCGGCGCGAGGAGCTGGCCCTGCTGGCGGGAGTGAGCTCGGACTACTACCAGCGCATGGAGCAGGGCCGCGACGTACGCCCCTCGGAACAGGTCCTCGACGCCCTCGCGCGCGCCCTCGGCTTCTCCGCCGAGGAGACCCGTCACCTGCACAGCCTCGCCGCCGCCGCACGCAACCCGGTCCAACCACCGCGTTCGTACGAGCCGGAGGAGGTACCCGACACCACGCTACGACTGCTGCACGGCATGACCGCACCCGCTCTGGTCGTCGGCCGTTTCCTGGACGTGCTGGCCTGGAACCCGCTCGGCGGCGCCCTGCTGGGCGACTTCACCCGCCAGCCCCAGAAGGAACGGAACATGCTGGCACTGTTCCTGCACCCCCAGGCCGACCGGACCTGCCCGAACCGGGCGGCCACCGTCGCGGAGCTGATCGGGATGCTGCGGACGCAGGTAGCCGCCGATCCGGGGAACCCGCGCGCCGTCGAACTGGTCGGTGAACTCGCCGTCCGCAGCGACGAGTTCGCGGCCCTGTGGGCCCTCCACGACGTGGAGGAACCGACCCGCGGCCAGATGCGCCTCAACCACCCACGGGTCGGCGAACTCAACCTGGACTGGGACGCCTACCCGATACCGGGCAACCCCGGTCCCGCGCTCATGGTCTGCACCGCGGCCGAGGGCAGCCTCGACGCCGAGCGGCTCCAGCTCCTCGCGGGCCTGCTCGACGTCCGCTGAGGCCGGCCCTCGGTCAGCCGCGCAGCCGGAGCGCCGCGAGCCAGAGCTCAGGCGTCCCGGGTTCCGGCTCCTCGGTCGCGGGCCGGGCCAGGAACTGCCGTACGCGGCGCAGCAGTACAAGGACGGTCATCGGAACCTCCGGTGTGGTGGGCTGTGTTCACCCCACCGACGAACGGCCCCTACGCGGATCGACACTCCGCGAGCCGCCGTTCCAGGAACCTGCGCTCCGCCGCGTTCTCCACCAGCTCCAGCGCCCGTTCGTACGCGACGGCCGCCTCCGCCGTGCGGCCGCTGCGGCGCAGCAGATCGGCGCGGGTCGCGGGCAGCAGGTGATAGTCGGCCAGTTCGCCCGACCGCTCCAGCCCGGCAACCAACTCCAGCCCTGCGTCCGGGTGTTGAGCCATGCCCACGGCGACCGCCCGGTTCAGGCGCACCACCGCCGACGGCACGAAGCGCTCCAACTCGCCGTACAGCGCGGCGATATCGGCCCAGTCGGTCTCCTCGGCCATGGGCGCGGTGGTGTGGCAGGCGGCGATGGCGGCCTGGATCTGGTACGGGCCGGGGCGGCCCCGGCGCAGAGCGGTCTCCAACAGGGCGGCGCCCTCGTCGACTTCGGCCCGGTCCCAGACCGTACGGTCCTGGTCCTCCAAGGTCACCAACTCCCCCGCCGCGTCCACACGCGTGCCGCGGCGGGCGTCGTGCAGCAGCAACAGGGCGAGCAGACCGAGGACTTCGGGCTCGTCCGGCATCAGGCGGGCCAGCACACGGGCCAGGCGGATCGCCTCCGCGCACAGGTTCGTCCGCACCAACTCGGCGCCGGACGTGGCCGCGTAGCCCTCGTTGAAGAGGAGATAGACGACCCCCAGGACGCCCGTCGTCCGCTCGGGCAGCAGATGCGCGGGCGGCACCCGGTACGGGATACCGGCGTTGCGGATCTTCTTCTTCGCCCGCACGAGGCGTTGCGCCATGGTCGCCTCGGGGACGAGGAAGGCGCGGGCGATCTCAGGGGTGGTCAGGCCCGCGAGCGTGCGCAGGGTCAGGGCGACCCTTGCCTCGATGGGCAGCGCGGGGTGGCAGCAGGTGAAGACCAGCCGCAGCCGGTCGTCCTCGACGCCGCTGTCGTCGCCGTCGTACTCCGGGTCGTACGGTCCCTCGTCCCGCCCCAGCACCGCGACCTCCCGCAGTTTCGCCGCCCCGACCGCCTCCCGGCGCAGGACGTCGAGGGCGCGGTTGCGGGCGGTCGTGGTCAGCCAGGCGCCGGGGCGGCGCGGGATGCCGTCGCGCCGCCACCGGTCGAGTGCCTGGGCGAAGGCGTCCTGCGCGCACTCCTCCGCGAGGTCCCAGTCGCCGGTCACCCGGATCAGGGTGGCGACGACCTGGCCCCACTCCTCACGGAAAGCGGCGGCCACCGCCTCCTCGACGTCCGGCACGCTCACTCCCAGACCGGCCGCACCTCGACCGAGCCACCGCCGAGCGCGGCGGGATGCCGGGAGGCCAGCGAGATCGCCTCGTCCAGGTCGGCGACCTCGATGATGTCGATACCGGCGACGTACTCCTTGGACTCGACGAACGGCCCGTCGCTGAGCAGGACTTCGTCGCCCTGGACGCGCACGGTGGTGGCGTCCGTGGACGGCCGCAGCCTCGCCCCGGCGCGCATGAGGTCGCGGTTGCGGACCTCGTCGATGTACGAGGTGAAGCGGGGATCGTCGGCGATCTCGGCGGGGCTGAGCTCCTCGCCGCCGACAGGGGTGCAGATGAGCAGGGCGTACTTCACGAACCCTCCTCGGTCTTCTCGGCACCGACCGAGACGTGTTCGTGGACGATCTGCCAGCGCAGGCCGGCGTTGCGGTAACCGGTGGTCACGCGCAGGACGTCGTCCAGCGGCTCGCCGCCGGCAAGGGTGCCGCGCAGCCGGACGAGGGCGTTGCCGAAGGCGATGGACTCGTCAACTCGGACGCGGAACTCCAGGACCTCGCGGGTGACCGGACCGGTCACGCTCGCGAACACGCCCTCCATGGCCTTGCGGAAGGCGTCGATCCCGTGGGCTTCCAGTCCGGTGGTGAAGTGGAAGGCCTCCACGTCCGGCGCGTAGCAGGCGACGATGCGGTCGACGTCCCGTTCACGGGCGGCGTCGGTCAGTTCGGCGTCGAGGGCGCGGATCTCGGGCTCGCCCTCCTCCTCGCCGTCCATGGGCCAGAACGGGCGGACCTCCATGGCGCCGATGGTGGCCACAGGGTGCCTGGCGGCGGCCTCGACGGCCTCCTCCAGGGTGTCGCACTCCAGGATGTCGAACCCGGCGACGTACTCCTTGGTCTCCGCGAACGGCCCGTCGGTGCGCAGCACCTCGCCGCCGCGCACCCGCACGGTCACGGCGTCGGCGGGCTTCGCGAGCCGGTGCCCGTGCAGCCGTACGTTCCGGTCGCCCAGGTCCTCCACCCAGGGTTCCACGGGTGTCATCCCGGAGTCGTCGGCGGTGTCGTCGCCGCACACGAGCAGCATGTATTTCATGGGTCCTCCCGGTCCTCGATGAGCTTCCTACACCCCACCGACGAACGCGACCGAGCCGGATCGACACCCCGCCAAGAGAAACACGCATCCCAAAACACGGAGAGGCCGGGGCGCCGGCCCCGACCTCTCCCCTACGACCCGTACGACTTGCCTGTTACGCGGTGGCCGCCTGTACCGACGGCTCCCCCGCCCCCACAACCGCACGCTCGGTGTTCTTGCGCACCAGCAGCAGCGTGACCACCGCGCCCAGCAGCGAGGCGCAGCCGCAGATCACCACGCCGACGGCCATGCCGTGGCCGAGCGCGGTCTGCGCGGCGGCCTTGGCCTGGGCGCTGCCCGCGTTGACGACGGCGAGCGGTCCGGCCGCCTTCTCCATGCCGGCGTCGGCCCCGCTGAGCTTGCCGACGAGCGCGGAGGACGCGAGGCTCATCGCGATCGTGGAGATCACGGCCGGGCCGAGGCCCTGGCCGAACTCGCGGACCAGGCTGGTCGCGCCGCTGGCCATGCCGGTCATGTTGATCGGTACGGCGTTCACGGCGGCGGAGGTCAGCGAGGACACCACGCAGATGAAGCCGATGCCGAGCAGCAGCACCGGGCCGATGAAGGCCGCGAGGGAGGTGGTGGTGATGGGCAGGGCGGCGATCCAGAACTGGCCGGCGGCCATGGGCAGCAGGCCGCCCATGAGGAGCCAGCGGGCGTCGATCCTCGTCAGCATGCGGCTGAGCACCGGCGCGAGCAGCAGCGGGATCAACTGCAGGATCACGAACGGCATTCCGGCCCGCAGCGCGCTGAGGTGCATCACCGCGCCGAGGCGGATCGAGACGCAGTAGGCGGTGCCGATGAAGCCGAACATGCCGGCCAGCGCGACGACGGCCGCCGCCGCGAAGGACGGGATCTTCAGCAGGTCGAGGTTGAACATCGGCGAGGCCGCGCGGGTCTCCGCGACGACGAACCCGGCGAGCGCGACGGCCGCCAGAGCCAGCGAGCCGACGATCGCCGCGCTGCCCCAGCCGCGGTCGCCGCCCTCGATGATGCCCCAGAGCAGGGCGGTGAGGCCGACGGCGATGGTGATCTGCCCGGGCCAGTCCAGCGCGCGGCCCTCGGGCGCCTTCGAGTCGGTGACGAGCTTCCAGGAGGTGACCGCGACGATGAGACCGAGGACGACCGGCGGCACGAACGCCCAGCGGAAGTCGGCGACCGTGGCGAGGATCCCGGAGGACAGCGGGCCGAGCGCGGAGGCCAGCGAGATCGACAGGGCCCAGGTGGAGACGGCTTTCGCCCGGTCCTTGCCGTCGGGTGTGGCCGCCGCGATGACCGCGAGGGAGCTGGGGAACAGGGCGGCGGCGCCGATGCCGGCCAGGGCCTGCCCGGTCCACATCATGCTGATGTTCTGCGAGGTGGAGTTGAGGAGTTCACCGAGCGCCAGGACGAGCCCGCCGAGCACCAACAGGCGCTTGCGGCCGAAGAGATCGCCGACCACGCCGAAATTCAGTTCCAGAATCGCGGTGGGGAGAATGAACGCGGAGGTGACCCAGGCGACCTGGGAACCCGATGCGCCGAATGCGGCCTGAATTTCTCCGTTGATGGGCGAGGGAACGGTAATGCACAACTGTGCCGCCGCGACCGCGAGACAGCACGCTATGAGTGTTCCGGGGTCCAGTCTTTTCAAGGAGGTCGAATCCGTCATCGTGCGTGCCCTCACTCTGCGTTTTTCTCTATGAGTTCGATGAGATTTCCCTCGGGGTCACTGACCCAGGCCATGCGCACTCCGGGCTCGGGGGACGGCCCGGGTGCCATGACCTCGCCCGCGCCATGGGCCACCAACGCGCCATGAACGGGGTCGAGTTCGGGGGTGGTGACCGCGAAGTGCCCGTACCCCTCGGTGAGGGCGGCGGTCAGCGGGTCCGGCGCACGGAGGCCGGGTGCGGAACCGGGTCTGGCGAGCAGCTCGATGCGCCAGCCCCGCGGATGCTCCAGGACGACACCGCGCAGACCGGGCCCTTCGAGGTGGAACTCGAAGACGGTCTTGAGCCCGAACGCGCCCTGGTACCAAGCGACTTGGGCCGCCAGATCCCGTACGTTGACGCCCACGTGGTCGAGTCGGGTGGTCACGGCGGCTCAGCCCGCCATCGCGCTGTCGCCGCCGTCGACCATGAGGTTGGCGCCGTTGACGAAGGCCGCTTCGTCGGAGCAGAGGAAGGCGGCGGCTCGCGCGATGTCCTCGGGCTGCCCCACCCGCCCGACCGGGATGCGGGCCTCCAACTGGGCCTTGGGGCCGGCCGGATCGTCGAGGAAGGGCGCTGTGGCGGAGGTGCGGGTCATGCCGGGCGCGATGGTGTTGACGCGGATGTGGTGCGGAGCACCGGCCGCACACAGGTGCAGGCTCATCGCCAACACCCCGCCCTTGGCGGCCCCGTGGGGCACCATCGGCATGAACGGCGCTCCCCGTACGGCGGCCACGGAGGCGACATTCAGCACGGCCCCGCCACCCCGCGCGATCAGGTGCGGCCAGGCGGCCCGCGTGCAGAAGTAGGGGATGTCCAGCTCGTTCTTGATGGTGAAGTACCAGTCCTCGGCGGGCATCGTCTCGAACGGACCGTTCCGCAGCGCGGAGGCGTTGTTGTAGAGGATGTCGATCCCGCCGAAGGCCGCGACCCCGGCCTCGATCCACTCTCGGGCGCCGCTCTGGGTGGACAGGTCAACCGGAGCCAGGGACCGCATGGTTCCGCCGGTCTTTTCGACGAGTTCCACGGTCTCGGCCGCACTGTCCTCGTCAATGTCACAACCGAAGACTTCAGCACCCTCCGCCGCGAATACCAGCGCCGCGGCCCGCCCAATTCCCGCCCCCGTTCCACTGATGAAAGCGATTTTCCCGGCCAGTCGACCCATGATTGCCAAGTCCCTTGTCCCGTGCCGCCGTGGTGCGGTGGTGGCAGCGTAGGTACGGCCATTGACGAGAACAAGAAATGGGTCAATGAAGGGCCATCGGGGGTTCGTATGGCTGGTATGAGGCGCGAAGCCCGGAACTCCTCCCGGCCTCACGGCAGGATGTCCCCATGAGCACCGACGACCAGACCCGCCTGATGCGCGCCAACCAGGCGAACTGGGACGCCCGCACCCCCGTCCACCTCGCCAGCCGGTTCTACGGCCTCGACGACGACCCGGACCCGGACCGCTGGTTCGCGTCCTTCGAGTGGGACGACCTCGGCGACCTGACGGGCCGGGATGTCCTCCACCTCCAGTGCCATCTCGGCACGGAGACCCTCGCGTTCGCGCGACGTGGGGCACGTGCCACGGGCCTCGACTTCTCCGAGGCATCGGTCACGGCCGCGAACGGCATCGCGGTGAAGGCAGGCCTCGACGTCGACTACGTACAGGCGAACGTGTACGACGCCGTGGAGGCCCTGGGGCAACGGCAGTTCGACGTCGTGTACACCGGCAAGGGCGCCCTGTGCTACCTGCCCGACCTGCCGCGCTGGGCGGACGTGGTCGCCCAACTCCTGCGCCCCGGCGGCCTGTTGTACATCGTCGAGTTCCACCCCCTGCTCAACTCGCTCGGCCCGAAACCGGCTCCGGGCGAAGGACCGGAACTGCTCCTGCGCCACGACTACCTGGGCGGCGGGGGTCCGGTGCACCGGGACGCGACGTTCACGTACACCGACGGACCGGCCGTGGCCGGGGCGACCGACAGCTACGAGTGGATGCACGGAATAGACGAAGTCATCAACGCGTTGACCGCAGCAGGAGTGAACATCCGGCGCCTTCGCGAGAGCGACGAACTGCCGTGGCCGCGCTGGCCGCAGATGGTCCGGACCGAGACCGGCTGGTGGCGCCTGCCCGAGCCGCGGATCCCCCTCCTGTACGGCCTCCTGGCGAGTCGCTGAGCCCTACGTCACACCCAGAGCCGCACCGGGTGTGCTACGGTGCGGTCAGCACTTGTGCACGCCCCGTTCCGGGCGCCGGTGCCAGAACCACTTCTCTCCCGCCGAACAGCCCGTCGATCTCCGACCGGCTCACCGGCTTCTCCACACCACTTCGTGACCGGCGTTCTCCGCCGTACCCGAGGTGATGTTCCCCGCCGCCCCGAGGAGCGCTCGTTCGCCCTCCGTCTGCGGCTTCTCCCCCCTTCCTTCCGCATGACACATGCATCCCGTCCTTGAAAGGACCACCCATCATGACCACCACACTCGAACCCCCAGTACAGGAACAGCCCCGCATCCAGACCGCCACCGGTGTCCTCGACATCGACGGCAACGGGAAGGGGCACCTGCGAGCGCTGGACTGCCGGCCCTCGCCCACCGACCTCCAGGTCTCCCCCGCGCTGATCCGCCGTCACGGCCTGCGCAAGGGCGACCTCCTGGAAGGCGTCCGCGGCGGGCAACGCGCCCTGACCGAGGTCGCGTTCGTCAACGGGCGCACGCCCGCCGAACTGCGCGGCCGACGGCACTTCCGTGACCTCACCCCGCTGCACCCGCGTGAGCGGCTGCACCTCGAACACCCGGCGGCCGGCCTGACCGGACGCGTCGCCGACCTGATCGCCCCCGTCGGCAAGGGCCAGCGCGGGCTGATCGTGGCCCCGCCCAAGACCGGCAAGACCGTACTGCTCCAGCAGATCGCGGCCGCCGTCGCCGGCAACCACCCCGAGGCCCACCTCATGGTCGTGCTGCTCGACGAGCGGCCCGAAGAGGTCACCGACATGCGGCGCTCCGTGCGCGGCGAGGTGTACGCCTCCACCTTCGACAAGGCCCCCAAGCAGCACATCGCGCTGGCCGAGCTCGTGATCGAGCGGGCCAAGCGGCTCGTCGAGGCGGGCGAGGACGTGGTGATCCTCCTCGACTCGCTGACCCGGCTGTGCCGGGCGCACAACAACGCGGCCGCGTCCGGTGGCCGTACCCTCAGCGGCGGCGTCGACTCGACCGCGCTGATCGGCCCGAAGAAGTTCTTCGGCGCCGCGCGCCTCGCCGAGGAGGGCGGCTCCCTCACGATCCTCGCCACCGCACTCGTGGACACCGGCTCCCTCGCCGACAGCGTCTACTTCGAGGAACTCAAGAGCACCGGCAACATGGAGCTCCGCCTCAGCCGCGACCTGGCCTCCCGCCGGATCTTCCCGGCCATCGAGATCACCCCGTCCGGCACCCGCCGAGAGGAACTCCTCCTCACCCAGGCCGAGTTGACGGCGGTACGAGGCCTGCGCCGCGTCCTCCAGAACAGGGACGCCCAGGGCAGCCTGGAAACCCTGCTGGAGCGCATGCGCGAGACCCCGGACAACGCGACGTTCCTACGCCAGATCCAGCCCACGCTGCCTTCCAACTGACCCAAGCGGCTTTTTTAGGGGCGCGAGGAACTGCGCGACCAGCCCCCACCGGCCGGCAGCCAAATGACCGCCAACCCAGCGGAGCGCTAGCGCATCCGGGTGCTGACGAACCCCGCACGGCCCCGCCAGCCCCCTCCACACCGACTCCGTTCCTACGTTTGCGGTATGACAATCGGATTCCCACCCCGGATCACCGTGTCGGCCTGCGCCCTCTGCCTCGCGGGCGCCCTCGCGTTCACCCCCGTCGCGGCGGCAGCAAACACCGGGTCGGATCCCGGCACAGCAACACCCCCACCCGCCCTCCTGAACCGCCCCGAAACCCAGGTCAGACCACACCCCGGAGCCCCCGCAGTCCCGGACATCTCCGCCCTGTCCTGGCTCGTCGCCGACGCCCACACCGGCGAAGTCCTGGCCGCCCACGACTCACACCGCAAACTCCCACCCGCCAGCACCCTGAAGACCCTGTTCGCCCTGACCGTCCTCCCCGCACTCCCCGGAGGAATCCAACACCGAGTCAGCGAACAAGACCTGGCAGGCATCGGCGAGGGCAGCAGCCTCGTCGGCGTAGAGGAGGGCCATACCTACCGCGTCGCAGACCTGTGGCGCGGAGTCTTCCTCAACTCCGGCAACGACGCCGTGCACGTCCTCGCCTCCCTCAACGGCGGCTGGGAAACCACGGCCACCCGCATGCAGGCCAAGGCCCGCACCCTAGGCGCCCTCGACACCCACGTCGTCTCACCGGACGGCTACGACACCGACGGCCAGGTGTCCTCCGCCTACGACCTCGCGGTGTTCGGCCGCGCCGGCCTGCGCAACGCGGACTTCGCACGCTACTGCTCCACCGCCGAGGCCCAGTTCCCGGGCGAGGGATCGTCGTACGGCATCCAGAACACCAACCGGCTGCTGACCGGCAACGACGGTGTCGAGCGGTATCCGGGGATCGTCGGGGTGAAGAACGGCTACACCACGCACGCCGGCAACACCCTTGTCGCGGCGGCGCGTCGGGGCGGCCGGTCGCTCGTCGTCACGGTGATGAACCCTCAGGCGGGCGGTGGTTTCACCGTGTACGAGGAGGCCCGCGAGCTGCTCGACTGGGGCTTCGCCGCGGCCGGGCGGGTCGATCCGGTGGGGTCACTGGACGCCTTGCGGGCCAGGCCGAGGTCGGGTCCCTCGGCGGTGCCGGTGGCCGCCGCGGTCGTACCGGACGAAGGACCCGGCTGGGCCGAGACCGCGGCGATCGCGGCCGCGGCCGTGCTGGGCGCGGGCGCGGTGGTGGCCGCGATCCGGTTCAGGATCAAGCGGCTCCCGCCGGTCTGACCCGTCGGCAGCCACAGCAGCAGGCCGAGCGTGATCCAGGTGTACGTGTTGCTGCCGAGGAAGCCGTCGATGCCCGAGGAGTCGTCGAACCACAGCCACACGACACTCGTGCACATCACCGCGTAGAGGGCGCCCGCGATCCGTGGGTGCCCGGCGCGGACCAGCACGGCGAAGGCCGGCAGCAGCCACACGAGGTGGTGCACCCAGGTGATCGGGCTGATCAGACACGCGGTCAGCCCGGTCAGCGCGAACGCGGCCGTCCAGTCCCCCCGGACGATCGCGTGGCG
Source organism: Streptomyces sp. NBC_00986 (assembly GCF_045162565.1). Lineage (NCBI taxonomy): Bacteria > Bacillati > Actinomycetota > Actinomycetes > Kitasatosporales > Streptomycetaceae > Streptomyces > Streptomyces sp. NBC_00986. The sequence goes on along the minus strand of NZ_CP108733.1, from coordinate 10,356,922 downwards.
TGCACGCACCGCCCACACGGCCAGTACGAGCACCACGACCGTCGCCCACAGCGGGCGGCCCGTTTCGCCGAGCCGGGCCAGGACGCCTTGCAGGGACTGGTTGGAGACGTAGTCGAGGCGGCCCACCCGGGTGGTGTCCCACATGGCCTGGGTCCAGTAGAACCGTGAGGCGTCCGGCACCACGAGGAACGCGAGCCCGGTCGCCGCGAGCGCCACAGCCGTCGCCACCGCGGCGGCTTTCCAGCGTCTGGCCAGCAGCAACAGGGCGATGAACAGGGCCGGCGTGAGCTTGATCGCCGCCGCGAGGCCGATGCCGACGCCCGCCCAGCGGCCCCGCCCGGTGGACAGGAGCCAGCCGTCGCCGAGGACGAGGGCCAGCAGTATGAGGTTCACCTGCCCGAAGCTGAACGTGTCGCGCAACGGCTCGAACAGCGCCAGCCCGCACGCCACCAGCGCCCACCCGAACCAGCCGTAGCGCCGCCACCCGGGCCCGGCCAGGATGCGCAGCACGACGCCGAGAGCCGTGAGGTTGAGGACGAGTGCGGCGGTGATCGCGGCGCCGAGGCCGAGGTAGCCCATCGGGGCCATGCTGACGGCGGCGAACGGCGGGTAGGTGAAGCCGTAGGTCGTCCCGGGCACGTGGTAGTCGTAGATCCGGCCGCCGTGGTGGAGCCAGGTGTGGACGGTGCCGTAGTAGACCCGCAGGTCGAACCAGTCGCGCAGCAGCGGGACGGTCGCGGTGAAGACGGTGACGACGGCGGCGAGGGCCAGCACCAGGAGGACGCGGCCGCGGTCGGTGGTGGGTGTTCTCATGCCGTACGTCCCAGGGCCGGGGCCTCGGCGGCCTGGCGGGCCTGCCAGAGGACGACGATCGCGAGGACGCCGCCGGAGACGGCCAGCACGAGTTGTCCGATGTCGGCGGGGCCGCCGCTGGGCAGCACGGCGAGCGCGAGCACGCCGGTGACGGCGGCCACCCGGTGGCGTACGGACGTGCTGGGCGCGGCGGCGGCGATCAGGAAGAGACCCCACAGGGCGTACCAGGGGCGGATCGCCGGGCCGAAGGCGGCGACGACCGCCAGGCTCAGGCCGAGTGCGTAGACCGGGCTGGGGCGCAGGCGGAACCATATGGCGAGGACGGCCGCGCCGGTGACCGCGAGTCCGAGGGCGTGCCAGGCCGGGACGGCGAAGGGCGCGAGATCGCTGCCGAGGTGTTTCAGCAGGGCGCCGGTGGCGCGGCCGAGGAGGCTGGTGAGCGCCCAGTTGTGCGCCGAGACGGGGGTGTCGAGGGCGCTGATCCAGCCGTAGCCGGTGCCCGCGAAGGCCGTGGCCGCGACCGTGGTGGCCGCGGACGCGACGACGGTCGTCGTGACGGCCCTGGCCGGGCGGTGGCCCGCGCGGATCTGGAGGAGCACGACCGCGGCGAGGCCGAGCGCGGCCGGTGCCTTGACCAGGGCGGCGAGCGTGACGAGTACGGCGCCCAGGACCGGCCAGCGGCCGAGCGCGGCGACCAGGCCGACGCCGAGCAGCCCGAGCATGATCGCGTCGTTGTGGGCGCCCGCGACGAGGTGCAGCAGGACGAGCGGGTTGAGGGCTCCCAGCCAGAGCGCGGCGGCCGGGTCGGCGCCGCTGTGCCGGGCGAGCCGGGGCAGCGCGGCGGCCATCAGACCCACCCCCAGAAGGGCGACGAGCCGCATCCCGAAGAGCCCGGCGGGCAGTTCGCCGCGGGTCAGTCCGGACAGCCACGACGCCACGGCGAGGAACACGGGGCCGTACGGCGCGCCCGTGTGCTGCCACAGTGGGGCGACCTCGTCGGCGAGGGGCCCGCCGAGCGTGGCCGGGCCGTGCGCGTAGACGTCCATGTGGGCGTCGACCATGGCGCCCTGCGCGAGATAGCTGTACACGTCCCGGCTGAACAGCGGCGGCGCGAGCAGCAGCGGGGACGCCCACACGGCGAGGACCAGGAACAGGGAGCGTGGGGTCGGCGGTTCGGCACTGCGGATCAGCTTGCCCAGCAGCAGCCAGGCCGCTATCAGCAGGACGACACCGAAGTAGACCCCGACCAGCCCGAGCGCGGCCTGCGCGGAGGCCGGGGAGAAGAGGTCCGCGGCCGGCAGCGCCCCGGCCGTCTCACCGCCCAGCGCGAGGACGGCGGTTCCGGCCAGGCCCAGTACCTGGCAGCGGCGGAGATCGACGGGAAAACCCATGGCCAGCACTCGCCCAGCGTGTCAACGCCTGATGGCGGGAAGGCGACCTGCCGCTCTCCGTGCGGCGGACTGCGCGTGACCTCCGTGTGCTCGGCCCTCGGCACCGATGAGTTCTCGGTCCGCGACCGGTCTCCCTGATGACCGACTTTCGCAGAACGGACGTGATGACCGTGCCGACCAGCTCCGCCCGCACCAAGGTGAACGGCCAGGAGATGTACTACGAGATCCATGGCACCGAACACGAGGACCGGCGCCCGCTGGTCCTGCTGCACGGCGGTGTGCAGACCGTCGGTCTGACCTTCGGGACGCTGCTGCCCACGCTGTCGGCCGAGCGGTACGTGATCGCCCCCGAACTCCAGGGCCACGGCCACACCCCCGATACCGACCGGCCGCTGACGATCCCGGACCTGGCCACCGACGTGGTGGCACTGCTCGACGAACTCGGCGTCGAGCAGGCCGACTTCATCGGGTTCAGCCTCGGTGGACTGGTCGCGCTGGAGATCGCGGTCCGGCACCCGGAGCGGGTCGGACGGCTCGTGCCGGCCGCCGTCGCGTACTCCCAGGACGGCTTCCACGACGAGGTCCGCACCCCCGACTTCAGCTCGCCCCGGCTTCCCGGCCAGGCAGACTTCCAGGAGATGGCCGACGCCTACGCGGCCGTCGCACCGCACCCCGAGCACTTCCAGGACTTCTTCGCCAAGTGCTCGGCGGCGGCGAACGCCCCGCTGCACTGGACCGCAGACGACCTGCGCACGCTCAGCGCGCCCACACTCCTTGTCATCGGCGACACGGACTTCTTCCACATCGAGCACCTCGCCGAGATGCACCGGCTGATCCCCGACGCACAGCTCGCCGTACTGCCCGGCACCACGCACATGGAGCTCATGCGACGGAAGGTGCTGCCGCCCCTGCTCACCGACTTCCTGGGCTGAGGCCGGTCAGAACACCGACACCCCGGTCAGCGTCGTGAAACGGTCGAGCGCGGCGACCCCGGCCACCGAGTTCCCCCGCTCGTCGAGTCCCGGGCTCCACACGGCCAGCGTGCACCGGCCCGGGACGATCGCGATGATCCCGCCGCCCACCCCGCTCTTGCCGGGCAACCCAACCCGGTACGCGAACTCGCCCGCCGCGTCGTACGTCCCGCACGTCAGCATCACCGCGTTGACCTGCTTGGCCTGGGTGAGGGTGAGCAGCCGGGAGCCGTCGGCGCGGCTGCCGTGCCGGGCCAGGAACCCTGCTGCGAGGGCGAGATCGGCGCAGGACGCCTCGATCGAGCACTGCCGGAAGTACTGGTCCAGGAGGACGGGCACTTCGTTGTCGATGTTGCCGTAGGACTTCATGAAGTGGGCGAGGGCCGCGTTGCGGTCACCGTTCGCGGACTCGGAGGCGGCGACCTCCTTGTCGAAGCCGAGGGACGGGTTGCCGCTCTCGGCCCGCAGGAAGTCGAGCAGTTCCCCGGCCGCGTCTCCGGTACGGGTCTGGAGCCGGTCGGTGACGACGAGCGCGCCCGCGTTGATGAACGGGTTGCGCGGGATGCCGCTCTCGTACTCCAGCTGGACAAGGGAGTTGAAGGGGTTGCCGGAGGGCTCGCGGCCCACGTGCTCCCAGAGTTCGTCGCCCTCGCGGGCCAGGTCGAGCGCGAGGGTGAAGACCTTGGTGATGGACTGCGTCGAGAAGGGCTGCCGCCAGTCCCCCACCCCGTACACCGTGCCGTCCAGCTCGGCGACGGCCATGCCGAAGCGGCGTGGGTCGCAGGCCGCGAGCGCCGGGATGTAGTCGGCGGCCACGCCGCGGCTGGGCATCCGCTCGACCTCACCGGCGATGCGCTCCAGGACCGGCTGGAAGGTCATCGATGGGGACATGATCACCATTGTGCCTCCGGGCCGGTCCTGGTGCGCGCCCGCGGCTCAGACAGCCACGGGACCATTGCCGGCCAGGACCTCGGGCCGCAGCAGGGCGGCAAGCGTCTCGGCGGGCAACAGCCCCTTCTCCAGGACGAGTTCGGCCACGCCCCGACCGGTGGCGAGGGCCTCCTTGGCGATGTCGGTGGCGGCCGTGTACCCGATGTGCGGGTTCAGCGCGGTCACCAGGCCGATGGAGTTCTCGACGCTCGCGCGCAGCGCCTCCGTGTTGGCGGTGATGCCGTCCACGCAGCGCTCGGCGAGCGTGACGCACGCGGCACTCAGATGCGTGATCGACTCCGACAGCGAGTGCAGGATGATCGGCTCGAACGCGTTGAGCTGGAGCTGTCCCGCCTCGGCGGCCATCGTGATGGTGACGTCGTTGCCGATCACCTCGAAGGCGACCTGGTTGACGACCTCGGGGATCACCGGGTTCACCTTGCCCGGCATGATGCTCGAACCGGCCTGCACCGGCGGCAGGTTGATCTCCCCCAGCCCCGCACGCGGCCCCGACGACAGCAGCCGCAGATCGTTGCAGCTCTTGGAGAGCTTGACCGCGACGCGCTTGAGCACCCCCGACATCTGCACGAACGCCCCGCAGTCCTGCGTGGCCTCGACCAGATTGGCCGCCGTCACCAACGGCAGCCCGGTGATCTCCGACAGATGCCGCCGAGCCGACTCCGCATACCCTGCCGGCGCATTGAGCCCGGTCCCGATGGCCGTAGCGCCCAGGTTGATCTCATGGATCAACTGGACAGCCTCGTCAAGACGTTGACGATCCTCGTCAATCATGACCGCATACGCCGAGAACTCTTGACCGAGCGTCATCGGCACCGCGTCCTGCAACTGTGTACGGCCCATCTTGAGCACATCACGAAACTCAACAGCCTTACGGGCAAAGGCGTCCTCCAGTACAGACATGGACGCGATCAATCCATGTACCGCAAAGACAGTCGCTATCTTGACGGCGGTCGGATACACGTCATTGGTGGACTGCCCAAGGTTGACGTCCTCGTTCGGGTGCAGGTACTGGTACTCCCCCTTGCCATGCCCCAACAACTCCAACGCCCGGTTCGCCACAACCTCGTTGGCGTTCATGTTGGTCGAGGTCCCGGCCCCGCCCTGCACCACGTCCACCACGAACTGGTCATGCAGCTTCCCGTCCCGGATCTCCCGGCAGGCGGCGACAATGGCGCCCGTCTTCTCCGGCGAGAGCAGCCCCAACTCCTCATTGGCGAGAGCGGCGGCCTCCTTGACGGCGGCGAGAGCATTGATCAAGTGCGGATAGACCGAGATCGGCGTCCCGGTGATGGGGAAGTTCTCCGTGGCCCGCAGAGTGTGAACACCCCAATAGGCATCACCGGGTACATCCCGATCCCCGAGCAGATCATGTTCGCGACGGGTCATGGCAGACATAGGGTCCTCTTTCCAACATCGTTCAGGTCACTTAGGGGCGCGGGGAACTGCGCGACCAGCCCCCACCGGGCCCGCAGATCCCCACAACCGATCTAGGCACACGCAGACAACGGCGGCACAGGGTCCAAAGCCCGCACAGGCCGAACACAACCAACCGGCTCGCCACCACCGAGCAACGGCTCCCCCGCGAACTCGGCAAGCAGCCCCTCCTCAACCCCGGCCCGCACAAGCGCAGCCGCAGCAACAGGCACCCGCGCCCGATTGGCCCCGTCCGAGACCTTCACGGCAACAGCCCGCCCATCAGGCAACGCGGCAACCTGAACCCCCTCGAACCCGTCCTTGGTCAACAGCCCCGGCACGGCCCGCATCAACGCAGCCACATCCCGCCCCGCCCCGGACGCCATCTCCGGAAACTCCCGCATCGCATCAGCAACGCGCGCCTCAGGCGTCCCAGGCGCAGCGGTAGTAATCCGGGCAACAGCACGGGCAAGCCCATGCAGCGAGATGGAGAACAAAGGCGCCCCACACCCGTCGACGGTCACCCGGGCGATCCGCTGCCCGGTGAGATCCTCGACGATCTCGGCGATCGCCTGCTGCAACGGATGCGACGGGTCGAGACAGTCCTCCAGGGACCATCCGTTGAGCTTCGACACGTAGAGCATCGCCGCATGCTTCCCGGAACAGTTCTGGGCGAGCCGGGACGGCGCCCGCCCCTCCCGCACCCAGGCATCCCGCACAGCCGGATCGAACGGGAGGTCAGGGACGTTGCGCAGAGAGTCCTCCGTGAGCCCGGCGAGTTCGAGGATCCGCCGGACCCCGGCGAGGTGACGTTCCTCGCCGGAGTGACTGGCCGCGGCGAGCGAGAGCAGCTCACCGTCGAGCGGCAACCCGGCCCGCACCATGGCGACGGCCTGGACGGGCTTGATCGCCGAGCGCGGATAGAACGCCGCCTCGATGTCACCGATCTGGAGCTGGACCTGGCCGTCGCCATCGAGGACGACGACGGAGCCGTAGTGGATGCCCTCGATCACTCCGCCGCGGATCAGGTGGGCGACGGGTGCGTGGAGGGGTTCACGGATGAGGGGTGGGTCCGCGAGGGAACTGCTGTACATCACTGCCTGTCAGGGTCAGGACGGCGTGGGTCTCACGCGTCGGGTGCGGTGGAGGACGTGCTGGCCACGCGACGGCGGACGGCGAACCATCCGGCGACGAGCGCGGCGGCGATCAGCGGCAGACACAGCACGGTGGTGCGTCCGGCGCCGCCGTCGGCGTACATGAGGACCAGGACGGAGGCGAGGAAGGCCAGCGTCACGAGTTCGGTCCAGGGAGAACCCGGCAACCGGTAGCTGGGGCGGGTCAGTTCGCCCTTCTCGGTCTTCCGCCAGAAGAGGAAGTGACAGAGCATGATCATGCCCCAGGTGGAGAGGATGCCGATCGCGGCGAAGTTCAGGACGATCTCGAACGCGTCCGCCGGCACTACGAAGTTGAGGCCGACGCCGAGGACGCAGATGCCACTGGTGAGCAGGATGCCGCCGTAGGGGACCTGGCTGCGGCTCATCACCGAGGTGAACTTGGGGGCGGAGCCGGACATCGCCATGGAGCGGAGGATGCGGCCGGTGGAGTACAGGCCGGAGTTGAGCGAGGACATCGCCGCGGTGAGGACGACGAGGTTCATGACACCGCCGGCCGCCGGGATACCGATGTTCGACAGCACGGTCACGAAGGGACTCTGGCCCGCGCTGTACTTGTTCCACGGCAGCAGCATCGAGAGCAGGACGACCGAGCCGACGTAGAAGAGGCCGACGCGCCACATGATCGAGTTGATCGCCTTCGGCATGATCTTCTCGGGGTTCTCCGTCTCGCCGGCGGCTACGCCGACCAGTTCGACGGAGGCGTAGGCGAAGACGACGCCCTGGATGATCAGGAGCATGGGCAGCAGGCCGTTGGGGAAGATGCCGCCGTTGTCGGTGATCAGGGACGGGCCGGGGGTCGTACCGTCGACCTGGTGCTGGGTGACCAGCAGGAAGATGCCGATCAGCATGAAGACGACGAGCGCGCTGACCTTGATGATCGCGAACCAGAACTCCATCTCGCCGAACATCCTCACCGAGATCAGGTTCACGGTGAGGACCACGGCGAGGGCGATGAGGGCGATCACCCACTGGGGGATGTCGGAGAACATGCTCCAGTAGTGGGTGTAGACGGCGACGGCGGTGATGTCGGCGATGCCGGTGGTCGCCCAGTTCAGGAAGTACATCCAGCCCGCTACGTACGCGCCCTTCTCGCCGAGGAACTCCCGGGCGTACGACACGAAGGCGCCGGACGAGGGCCTGTAGAGGACGAGTTCGCCCAGGGCGCGGACGACGAGGAAGGCGAAGAGGCCGCAGACCGCGTACGCGATGAACAGCGAGGGGCCGGCGTCGGCGAGGCGGCCGCCCGCGCCGAGGAAGAGGCCGGTGCCGATCGCGCCGCCGATGGCGATCATGTTGACGTGCCGGGACTTCAGGGACTTGCTGTAGCCGGCGTCTCCGGCGTCGACATGGCCGGATCGTTTCTGCACGCCGTCGTGCAGGGACTGCTCGCTGCCGTGCAGGGACTGCTCGCTCACGCCTCGGGTCCGCCTTCCGTGGGGGTGTTCGTGCGCGCGGGGCGCACGATGTCGGTGAGGGTCGTCTCGACCCGGTCGAGGTGGTGGGACATGGCCTCGACGGCGTCCGGCTCGCTGCCGTCGATCAGCGCCTCGACGATCGCCCGGTGCTCGCGGTTGGACTGCTCGCGCCGGCCGCCGAGTTCGTTGAGGAACGCGGACTGGCGGGCCAGCGCGTCGCGGATCTCCTCGATGACCCGGCGGAACACCGGGTTCTGGGCGGCCTCCGCCACGGCGAGGTGGAAGAGCGTGTCCATCGCGACCCACGCGGTGGTGTCGGTCTCCTGTTCCATGCGGTCCAGGAGGTGGGCCAGGTGGTCCAGGTTCTCCGGGGTGCGGCGCAGCGCCGCGTACCCGGCGACCGGGATCTCGACATGGCGGCGCACTTCCAGCAGGTCGCTGGCCGCGTAGTCGCCGAAGGTGGGGTCCTCCACGGCGTTGGCCACCACGAAGGTGCCCTTGCCGGTCTTGGAGACGGTCAGGCCCATGGTCTGCAGGGCCCGCAGGGCCTCCCGCAGTACGGGTCGGCTGATCTCCAGGGTGCGGCACAGCTCCGCCTCGGAGGGGAGCTTGTCGCCGATGGCGTAGTCGCCGCGCTCGATGGCGCCGCGGAGGTGGACAAGCACCGCTTCCATGGCGCTGACGCGCCGCGGCCCGACTCCACCTGTCTGGCTGTCTGACAGGTTCACGGACGTGATCCTGCGGGTGACGGGACAGTGCTGTCAAGCGATCCGAAAAGAAAAATACAGCGGGCGCGAAGCCTGAAAATCCGGCTTCACGCCCGCTGTGATGATCGTCCGCCCAGTACCGACCGCCGTCAGCTGTTGAGCACACCCGTGCCGAGCAGCCCGAACAGCAGCAGACCGATGATGATCCGGTAGATCACGAACGCGTTGAAGGAGTGCTTCGCGACGAACTTCAGCAGCCAGGCGATGGAGGCGTAGGCCACCACGAAGGACACGATCGTGCCGACGGCCAGCGGGGCGGCGCCCACGCCCGCGCCCAGGGCGTCCTTCAGCTCGTAGATGCCGGCGCCGGTGAGGGCCGGGATGCCGAGGAAGAAGGAGAGCCGGGTGGCGGCGACGCGGTCCAGGTCGAGGATGAGACCGGTGGACATGGTGGCGCCGGAGCGCGAGAAACCAGGGAAGAGCAGCGCCAGGATCTGCGAACTGCCCACCAGCATCGCGTCCTTGAAGGTGGTGTCGTCCTCACCGCGCTTGTGCCGGCCCATCTGGTCGGCGCACCACATGACACCACTGCCGACGATCAGTGAGGCGGCGACCACCCACAGCGAGCCGAGCGGTCCGTCGATGAGCGGCTTCGCGGCGAGGCCCACGATCACGATCGGGATCGTCGCGTAGATCACCCACCAGGCGAACTTGTAGTCGTGGTGGTAGCGCTCCTCGCGGTTGCGCAGGCCACGGCCCCACGCGGTCACGATCCGCACGATGTCCTTGAAGAAGTACACGAGCACGGCGGCGATGGCGCCGACCTGGATGACGGCCGAGAACCCGACGACGGAATCATCGTCGACGGGGATCTTCATCAGCCCCTCGACGATCTTCAGATGGCCGGTCGAGGAGACCGGAAGGAACTCGGTCACCCCCTCGACGACTCCGAGGACGGCGGCCTGACCGACGCTGATGACGCTCATGAGATCCAGTTCTTGGGAGTTGGTCGACAGTGCTGTAGACAATAGCGCCGGGAACGGTCCTGCCCGGGCACGGAAAGCGCCCGAACCCTTACGTCCACAGGGCCTCCGCGATCGACACCCCGACAAATGCCGCACCGAGGCCCGCCGTCACGCTGCCGACGACGTTGGCGGCAGCGTAGAGCCCCGCCCCCGTCTCGGTCAGCCGCAGTGTCTCGTACGAGAAGGTCGAGTACGTCGTCAGGGCCCCGCAAAGCCCTGTCCCGACGAGGAGTTGGAGATGCGAACCGGCAACGCCGGCGGACACCGCACCGGTCAGCACACCGAGAATCAGACAGCCGGTGACGTTCACCGCGAAGGTGCCCCAGGGGAAGACGGAGTCGTGTCGGGTCTGCACCGCGCGGTCGGTGAGATACCGGAGCGGGGCGCCGACCACGGCTCCCGCGACGACCAACACCCAGTTCACAACGACCTCTTACCCTTCGCATCCGTTTCGCCGGACTCGTCCGTGCGGCCCACATATCGGATGACCTCGCAGTCGTCGAGGATCACGAGCCCCTCGCCGACGAGTTCGTCGAGCTCCGGCAGGAACGCCCGTACGCGCTCCTCGGTGTCCACGATCACGATCGCCACCGGCAGGTCCTCGCTCAGCGACAGCAGCCGTGAGGTGTGGATCAGGGAGGAGGCGCCGAAGCCCTCGATGCCCCGGAAGACGCTGGCACCGGCGAGACCGGCCGCGTGCGCGCGGTGGACGATCTCCGAGTAGAGCGGCTTGTGGTGCCAGGTGTCGTTCTCGCCGATGAAGACGGTCACGCGCAGGGCGCTGCCGGTCAGCCTGGTCATCGCTGCCTCCACTTCAGGACCCGCCGGGCCGCCGTCACCCCGAGCCACACCGCCGCGAGGGCCGCGAGCAGGGTCGCGGCGAGATAGGCGAGCGCGGTGCGGGGATGGCCCGCGTCGACCAGTTTCTGGATGTCGACGGCGTACGTCGAGAAGGTGGTGAAGCCGCCGAGCACACCAGTGCCGAAGAACGGCCGCACCAGCCGGTGCGCGGCCCACACATCGGTGATGACCACCATGAACACGCCTATCACGGAGCACCCGACGACGTTGATCCCGAAGGTCGTCCAGGGGAAACCGCCGCTCGCCGCGGGCCACCACAGCGAGGCCGCGTACCGGGCCACGGCCCCGATCGCACCGCCGAGCGCGACCACCGCGACGACCGGTCCCTGCCCGCGCCAGACGGACGGGCGTGGGGCCTCGGTCCGGGCACGCAGGCTCTCGGCTTCGGGAGCTGTCATGGCCGTGCGTCTCCTACTCGTCGGGGGCCCTGTGGGCACACGCCTCTACAAGTAGGGACCGTTGGCGGCACCTCTGCCGCGGTTCGGGTACGGCGGGCCCCACCGCCGCGCCGCGAGAGCTGATCGCGGCCGGGCATCAGGGTAACGCCGGGGGCGTGCCGGGGTCACTTCGGGAGGGGCGGCTCGCACAGCGCGATCCCGCGCTCCCACACGCTGCCCAGCACCAGGTGTCCGGCGGCCTCGCACACGCTGGTGGCCATCCGGTACGACGAGCCGCGCGCGGCGAGGTGATGGACGACGGCTCCGTCGTCGTCGAATGCCATGGCTCCGATCGTGCCGGTGGGGCGGAAGGGCATGTGCACGGCGACACGGGCCGCGGCCTGCCGTACGGCGGGTGCCGCCTGGTGGAGGAGTTCGAGCGGTGCGACGCGCGGGCCCGCCAGCGCCACCCAGATCGGCCCGTCCGGGCCGGCGCGCCAGAGGTTGTCGGGCATTCCGGGGAGGTCCTCGACGAAGGGCTCGCTCCGGCCCGCCTTCGGTCCGGTGAGCCAGTAGCGGGTCAGACGGCGGACGCCGGTTTCCACGACGACCAGGAAGGACTCGTCGGCGCTCGGGGCGAGCCCGTTGGCGAACTGGAGTCCGTCCAGGAGGACTTCGGGGCTGTCGGCGCCGGGTGCGAGGCGCAACAGGCGTCCCGTGCCGGTGTGTTCGACGATGTCGCCGATCCACCGCTCGATCGGGTAACGGAGGCTGAAGACGGTGAAGTACACACTGCCGTCCGACAGCGCGACCACGTTGCTGCCGCCCCGCAGCGGCTCACCCGCCACCGAGTCGGCGAGCACGCGTACGGTTCCGTCCGTCAAGTCGACGCGCAGCAGCCCGCGTTCCGCGTCGCACACCAACAGGCCGTCGTCCGGGAGGAGTTCGAGGCCGAGCGGTCGACCGCCGGTGTCGGCGAGGGTCTCCACCCGGACCGACTCGGGGTCGGTCAGTCCGTCGAGGCGGAGGATGCGGCCGTCCTCGACGCCGGTCAGCACCCGGCCGCGGGCGTCGGCGACCACGTCCTCGGGGCCGCGGCCGCCGATCGCGACGTAGCGGCGGGCGACCAGGGCGTCCGGGCGGTCCTCGGATCGGTCGTCGGGGCGGTCCATGAAAGCCTCCACGGTTCGGGCAGGCGCGCGTACGCTTGCTGTTCTTCCCGGTCGTCACGTCGCCCGGCCACGTTTGCCGAGCGTATTGCTGGTGACCCGGATCCCGCTGCCGGTCGGCGAGAAGGGGGCCCTCATGTCACGGTCGGCCACCCAGCGTGCGGGGCGTCCGCGGTGAGACGGGTGCGCGCGGTGTGGCAGGGGCTGGGGTTCGCCGAACTCAACAGGCGCGGGCGGGAGTTGGAGCTGCTGCACCGGGCGATGGGGTTCGCGACGCTCGCTCTGGTCACCCTGGCTCCCCTGCTGATCGTGGTGGCCGCGGCGGATCCGCTCGGGCACGGCGGGTTCGCGCTGTGGCTGGTGGACGGCATGGACCTGTCCGGCCGGTCCGCCCGCGCGCTCACGGATGTCTTCACCCCGCCCCGCAAGGTCATCGGCGCCACGAGTGCGTGGAGCGTGGCGCTGCTCGCGCTGTTCGGCCTGTCCTTCGCGTCGAGTGTGCAGAGCGGCTACGAGCATGTATGGCTCCCGACCGGTGCCCCGTGGAACCGCATCTGGCGTCAACTCATCTGGCTGGTCATGCTGATGGGCTACCTGTACGCGCAGGTGCAGACCCGCAACGTCCTGGAGGGCACGCCCCGCATCCTGCTCAGCATGGCGGCCGGCCTGCTGTTCTTCTGGTGGGGCCCGCACTTCCTGCTCAACCGCCGGGTCCCCTGGCGCTATCTGCTCCCGGGCGCGCTCGCCACGATGGCGGGCCTGGTCGGCCTGCGCTGGTTCTCGTACCTGGTGTTCACCCCGCTCCTGGTCACCAACGCGGTCAGCTACGGCCCGGTCGGCACGGTCCTGGTCGTGGAGTCCTGGCTGGTCGGCGTCGGCTTCGTGCTCTACGGCGGCGCGCTGGTGGGCAGGCTGCTGTGCGAGCGGTTCGGGGACCCCGACGCGGCGTTCCGCACGGAACCGGAAGCGCCGGACGACCCGGTGTCCGCCGAGCCGGAGGAACCGCCGACGCGCTCCGAGCAGGACAAGGTGTGAGACCTCGCCCACCGGAGTCCGTCCGAAGGGAAGGCCTACCAGCCCTTCTCGAACATCCGGGCCACCTCGGCGATACGGACCTCGTCGCGCCGGTAATAGGTCCGCAGCCGGATCCGCCGCACGCGCAACAGGCCCATACTCGCGAGGAGTTCGAGGTGCGTGTCGGCGACCTGGTGGGACACGCCCAGCTTGGCCGCCACGGCCTCCGAGGTGACACCGGCCTCGGGGTCATACCGATGGCCCGGGAAGTGGGTGGCCGGATCTCTCAGCCACTCCAGGATGTCCAACCGTCGCTGGCCTGTCGGAGTCCTCAACATGTCGTGACCCTCCGTTCTGCGCGCCGCTTGCCGCGTCCTCCCACTCTCCCGCAGCACGGTCCGCCACGTCCCGGACTCGGTGACCCTTGTCCGGGACCGAACGGTCCTGTTGGAGAGGGCCGATCGGCCCTGGGGCGTGGGGCGACAGGCGGGACGCGATCGCACCGGAGCGACCGGACACCGGCTCCCGGGACCGGTGATGGCCGAACCACACCGCCGTAGCCGAACAGAACCGCACGCCGGACAGCGGACAGGACCCCCTCCACCCGCGGCTCGTGGCACGCGCGGGCGGAGGGGAGTTCGGCTCAGCCGTCGAGTCGTACGACCCGGACGGCACCGGCTGGCACCGCGAGGCCGCCCGCGGCGCGTTCGCCGGTCAGCAGCTCGGTGCCGTCGGTGCCGAGCGGCACCTTGACGTCCGAGGCGCTGTGGTTGATCGCGAAGAGGAAACTCCCCAACTCCCCTTCCCGACACACGACTTCGACGTCGTACGGCAGGTCGGCGCGCGGCGCGATCCGGGCGTCCTCGGCCGCCCAGCCGAGCAGGGCGTCCAGGCCGTGGGCGTCGAGGCGGGTCGACACGTACCAGGCGGTGCCCTCGCCGAGGCGGTGCCGGGTGACGGCCGGGTGGTCGGCGGTGAGGCCCTCGGCATACGTCCACACGGTCTCGGCGCCGCTCGGGACGACGAACTCGGTCCAGACGTCGCCGGTGAGTTCGGAGCCGTCGGGACCGGTGATGCGCACCCGCTGGTCGGCGAGGAGCGGCGAGAACTCCTCGACCGTCAGGCCGAGTACGTCCCGCAGCGCGCCGGGGTAGGCGCCCTCGTGGACGGCGTCGTGCTCGTCGACGATGCCGGAGAAGTAGGAGACGACGAGGGTGCCGCCCTGTTCGACGTACCGCTGGAGGTTGCGGCCGGCCGCCTCCGTCATCAGGTACAGCGCCGGTACGACGACAAGGGGATAGGCCGACAAGTCGGCTTCCGGGTGCGCGAAGTCGACCGTGAGGTGGCGGTCGTAGAGAGCCTCGTAGAAGGCGTCGGCGCGCTCGCGGGCGTCGTGGTCCTCGCTGGGGCGCCACGCCAGTTTCTGCGCCCACCACGAGTGCCAGTCCCATACGACGGCCACGTCGGCCTGGGTGCGCGTGCCGCGTATCTGGCCCAACTCATCGACGGACGCGCCGAGTTCGACGACCTCGCGCCAGACACGGGTCTCCGTGCCGCCGTGCGGGAGCATCGCGGAGTGGAACTTCTCGGCGCCGCGCCGGGACTGGCGCCACTGGAAGAACATCGCGCCGTCCGAACCGCGCGCCACGTGCGAGAGGGCGTTGCGGGCCATCTGGCCGGGGGCCTTGGCGGGGTTGCGGGGCTGCCAGTTGACGCCCGAGGTGGAGTGTTCGAGGAGCAGCCAGGGGGCGCCGCCCGCGACGGAGCGAGTCAGATCGGCGGCCATCGCGAGGTTGACGTGGGTGCGGCGGCCGTCGGTGATCAGGTAGTGGTCGTTGGTGACGAGGTCGACCTCGCGGCCCCAGGCCCAGTAGTCGACGGACTCGCACTGGCTGAGGGCGGCCATGAAGTTGGTGGTGACCGGGATGCCGGGCGCGAGACGGTGCAGGATGTCCCGTTCCGCGACGAAGTTCTCGCGCATCGTGGCGTCGGCGAACCGCGTGTAGTCCAGCGCCTGGGCGGGGTTGACGGCGGTCGGGGTGAGACGCGGCGGGTTGATCTGGCCGATGTCTCCGTACCGCTGGCCCCAAAAGGCCGTGCCCCAGGCCTCGTTGACGCCGTCGACGCTCTTGTACGTCGTGGTCAGCCAGCGGCGGAAGTGGGCGGCGCAGGAGTCGCAGTAGCAGGCGGAGACGGGGACGCCGTACTCGTTGAAGACGTGCCACAGCGCGAGGGCCGGGTGGTCGCCGTAGCGCTCGGCGAGCTTGGTGGTGATGTTCGCGGCGGCGGCGCGGTAGTCGGCGTTGCTGTGGCAGATGGCGCCGCGTGAGCCGAACTCGTAGCGGGTGCCGTCGACGGTGACGGGCAGGGCCTCGGGGTGGGCGCGGTAGAACCAGGCGGGCGGGGAGACGGTGGGCGTGCCGAGGTCGACGCGGATGCCGTTCTCGTGCAGCAGGCCGATGATCCGGTCGAGCCAGCCGAAGTCGTACACACCCTGCTCGGGCTCCAGCAGTGCCCAGGAGAAGATCCCGACGCTCACCATGGTGACGCCGGCCTCGCGCATCAGCCGGACGTCCTCCGGCCAGACGCTCTCCGGCCACTGCTCGGGGTTGTAGTCCCCACCGAAGGCGAGCCTGGTGAGGCCCTTGGGGGTGGTCTCCGGCATGGATCTCTCCCGTAGTCGATCATTTGGGAACGTGCACACAGCAGCCCGAGGGCACCGACCCAACATAACCGCACGCCTGCGACCGCTGACAAGTGTCCTTGACGTTTCTCTGCTGTGAACGCTCCCAGCACGCGCTTCTGGCTCCGGGTCCGGGAGCCGTAGAGTCTTGACCATGACCAATACGGGGGGTCGGCGCAGACCACCGACGATCCATGACGTGGCGCGCGAGGCCGGTGTCTCGCGGGGCACGGTGTCGCGTGTCCTCAACGGCGGGCACTATGTGAGCCCGGCCGCGCAGGAGGCCGTCAACGCGGCCATCCGCAAGACGGGTTACGTCGTGAACCGGCACGCCCGGTCGCTGATCACGGGGCGTTCGGACTCGGTCGGTTTCCTGCTGACGGAACCGCAGGAGAAGTTCTTCGAGGACCCGAACTTCAACATCCTGCTGCGGGGCTGCACCCAGGCGCTGGCCGCGCACGACATCCCGCTGCTGCTGATGCTGGCCGGCACCGAGGACGAGCGGCGGCGCATCACGCGGTACATCACCTCCGGGCACGTCGACGGGGTGCTGCTGGTGTCCAGTCACTCCGGGAACCCGGTGGCGGAGGAGCTGAGCGAGGCGGGCGTACCGCTGGTCGCGTGCGGCAAGCCGATCGGGCTCGGCTCCAAGATCAGCTATGTCGCCGCCGACGACCGGGAAGGCGCCCGTGACATGACCCGGCACCTGCTCTCCCTCGGCCGCCGCCGCATCGGCACGGTCACCGGCCCGCTGGACACCCCGGGCGGTGTCGAGCGCCTCGCCGGTTACAAGGAGGTGCTCGCGGAGTCGGGCATCGAGGTGGACGCCGATCTCATCGTCTCCGGCGACTACAGCCGACTCAGCGGCGAGCGCGGCGCCGAGCGGCTGCTCGCCCAGGTCCCGGACCTGGACGCCGTGTTCGTCGCCTCCGACCTGATGGCGCGGGGCGTGCTCACGACGCTGGAGCGGGCCGGGCGTCGCGTACCGGAGGACGTGGCCGTCGGCGGCTTCGACGACTCCCCCGCCGCGCTGGCGTCCAGCCCCGAACTCACCACGATGCGGCAGCCGTTCGACCGGATCAGCGCGGAGATGGTGCGGGTGCTGCTGGCGCAGATCGGGGGCGAGGACACGGCGGCGGTGATACTGCCGACGGAGTTGGTGAAACGGGAGTCGACGTGAACGGGCGGGCTGTCGCGGGGAGTTGAGGCAACAGCTCGGTGCGCGCCGGGAGTTGAGGGGCGAGCTGCGGACCCGCCCCCCAACGTCACCGTCAGGCGGACGGGTTGACGATCACCTCGGCCGTGTTGTTCCCGGTGTTCGAGTCGAAGGCGAGGGACGTGCCGTTGTAGGCCCGGGTCGTGACGTGGCCCGTCGCGTCGGGGACGACCCGGTCGATGCGCAGCTGGAACGGGAAGGTGACGTCCAGGTCGGGCTTGGCCCACGTCGGCAGGGCGCACGCGTAGTGGCCGATGGTCGGGTCCTCGCCGGAGGTCCAGGCGTTGTGGCAGGTCTTGGGCACGGACGTGACAACGGTGCCCTCCGGTGCGTAGAAGTCGATCGTGGTGATCGGGTCGCCGGCGCTGACGTCGCCGGCCCAGGCAGGACCGTGGTTGACGAAGCGGAAGCCGGAGGTGACGGTGTCGCCGAGCGCGCCGCTCGCCGAGGTGCCGTAGACGGCGAAGTCGGCGGTGTTGTCGGCGTTGATGTGCCAGGAGCCGCCGTTGTCCGAGCTGTCGAGATCGGTGGTGTCGCCGAGGGGCTCGACGTCGTAGTCGAACCGGTCGTACAGCGCGTGGTCGGTGACGGCGAGCCGCAGCGGCTCCGGCAGTTCCACCGTGGCGCCGGGCGCGACATCGGTGTCGAAGGAGCAGGTCACGACCGTATCGCCACTGCCGTTGACGTCCGGCCCCGTGTAGGTGCACTGCGGGTAGCGGGTGGTGACGTCGAGGCCGTACGTCGCCCACATGTTCAGGGTGAAGCCGTGGGCGGTCTCGTTGCCGGTGTTGGTGATCGCGTACGGCGCGGTGAGGCTGGTGCCGGGCGCGACGCCGTTGGCGTCCTGCGGGGCGGTGATCCCGAGGTCGACGCCGGAGCTCACGGTGACGGTGGTGTCGTCGCTGCGTCGGGCGACAAGCGTGCCGTCGGGGCCTCCGGTGGCCTCGGCGGAGTACGTGATCGTGCCCCGCGCTCCGACGGCGGCGCCGGCGACGGCCCGCACCTTCAACCGCACCTGCGCGCTGTAGCGGATCGGCACGTCCCCGGTGTCGCACACGGCGACGGTGCCGCTGTCGTCCGGCGTGCAGTTGTCGGGCCAGGCCACCTCGGCGATCCCCGCGAGCCCGGAGGCATCGACGGTCAGCCGTCCGTCGGTCAGGGTGAAGGCGTCATTGCTGTGCGTCAGTCCCAGCGCCAGCGGCCGGTACTGCGCGGCACCACCGTCGGGAGCGGCGGTCACCGCCACGTCGTACGGCGACTGGATCGACAGCGCGTCGGTCTGCGGTACGTCGTCGGCGACCGCCACCCCACTCCCGAGCCCAGCGACGGCCAACGCCCCCACGGCTCCGGCGCAGGCCCCGCGACGCAGCACACGTCCGACGGAGAAAGAACTCATGTGGTCCCCCCAGCTGGGCAGCAGAAAGCCCGGCAAGTGACCAGCACCGGGCGCGAGTTGGACGGGGTGCCGGGGTGGAAGGTTGTAGGTGGGGGGCGCGGGGTGGGTGGTTCTTACCGTTTTCTTGATCAGTGGCGGTGCACCGACAGCCACCTACAGGGGAGGAAGGCTGCGCTTCTTCGCTCTCCGTCGGCGGCGGAGGGGACCGACAACCACGTAGAAGAAGACGGCGAAGGCGACCAGGCTCACCCCCTGCAACAAGTGCGGGAACCAGGACCACCCTGGATCACCATCGGTCACGGTCGCCACGATCGTGGCAACTCCGACGCAGGAGAACACCACCACCCAAGTCCACAACCACCACGGCACGCGACGCTCGGCCATGCCCCCCCTCGCCTCCGCTGCGAAGTCCGGTTTTCGTCAGGACAGGGTGCCATGGCGTACCGGACAGAGCAGCCGGTCAGGATTGGAGAAGCCTCCGCGCCTCCCCCGCCCTAGCCTGAATTCACCGGCGAAATCCGTCGGACCACGCTTCACGGAGGAGCTCGTCATGACCGACGGACTGAACACGATCATCTACCCCGTCAAGGACCTCGACGCGGCGAAGGCCCTGTTCGGCGCGCTTCTGGGGGTCGAGCCGTACGCGGACGAGCCGTACTACGTCGGGTACAAGGCCGCCGGGCAGGACGTCGGTCTCGACCCGAACGGGCACGCCCGGGGCATGACCGGACCGGTGCCGTACTGGACCGTGGACGACATCCGGACACGGCTCGCGGCCATGGTGGAGGCGGGCGCCGAGCTGGTCCAGGACGTCCAGGACGTCGGCGGCGGCAAGCTCATCGCGTTCGTCAAGGACGCGGACGGCAACTTCGTCGGGCTCACCCAGAATCCGGCCGCCTGATACCGGGCCCGATACGGGAGCCGGGCCCGGCCGATTACTTGCACGCGCACTAGTTGCGTACTCAATAACTGGCCGGATCGGTGTACCGTGCGGGTATGGCAGTGAAGTCGGCCGGTGCCCGGCAGCTAGAGGAACAGTGGCGGGACATCCTGTCCGTGCACGCGCGCACGATGTGCGAGATCGACCGCGTACTGCACCCGCACGGCCTGGGCGCGAGCGACTTCGAGGTGCTCGACATGCTCGCGTCCGAGGCGCCCCGGGAGGGCGATCAGTGCCGGGTGCAGAACCTGGTCGGACGGGTTCATCTCAGCCAGAGCGCCCTCTCCCGTCTCATCGGACGGCTGGAGAAGGACGGCCTCGTGGAACGCTCCATGTGCATCGAGGACCGACGCGGGGTGTGGGTCGCGCTCACGCGCAAGGGGCGTGATCTCCACGCGGAGGTGCTGCCGCTCCAACGGGGCGTCCTGGCGCGGATGTTGGACGACACCGACAGCTGACGCCCCGGACCCGCCTCACACCACGAACTCCGCCCCGTCCATGAGTACTTCGACCCCGGCCCCGTTCACCTGCGCCCGCGCCGCCGAACTCGCGTCCAGCAACGGGTTCGTGTTGTCGAGGTGGGTGTAGATCCGGCGGACTGCGGGGTGGCGGGCGAGCGCGGTGAGGCTGCCGTGCGAGCCCGCGACGGGCAGGTGCCCCCTGGTCGGACGGCCGGTGCCGGCGCGTTTCGTCGTCGTACGTGCCCCGTCCGCGGTGAAGTACGTGCCGTCCAGCACCGCACAGTCCGCCGTCGTCAGCATCTCGTCGAGTGTGTCCGACCAGGCCGCGACACAGGGTGCGTAGACGAGCGTCCCGCCGGTCGCCAGGTCCTCGATGCGGTACGCCGTCACCCAGCGGTCGTCCGCCGGGCGGGGCGGCAGGTACGTCGGCGGCTCGGCGCCCATCGGGTGGGCTGTCACCACCAGGCCGCCGGCCAGTACGAACCCGCCCTCCCCGAGGCTGTCGGACCACTCCCACGGGGCATAGCGATCGAGGACCGCCCGGGCCGGGATGAGCGCCGCGAGGACAGGCCTCGGGGCGTACACCTTGAGGCCCGCCGCCCCGCGGAGTGCGGCCAGGCCCGTCACATGGTGGGGCTCGGCGTCGGTGAGGAGGACGCCGCGCACCGGGGTGTCGCGCGCGGCAGGACCCGGCCGGAGCGCCGGGGTCGCGGTGAGTTGGGTGCGGATGTCGGGTGAGGCGTTGAGCAGCCACCAGTCGCGCGCGTTGCCGGTGACGGCCACGCACTCCTGCGTACGCGAGGGCAGTTTCCCGTCGCGGGCGGCCGCGCACAGCGCGCAGGCGCAGTTCCACTGCGGGAAACCGCCACCGGCGGCGGTACCGAGCAGGACGACCCTCACGACGATCGCGCCCCCTTGCCGACTCACCCAACTCGCGGACTCACCGAATCTCCCCGAGGGATCTTTCCTCCAGAACGGACCGGACTACCCCACCGCAGGGGGCAGTTCCGGCCGATCTCCGCCCCCGTCCCCTCCCCCTTCCTCCGGTCAACGCAACAGATCCCGTACCGCCGCGAACGCCGCCTCCACCGTCGCCGGATCCGCCCCCGGCCGGGCCAACGCGCTCATGGGAATCGGAGTGACGGAAGGCAGCCCGTCGTACGGAGTCAGCCCGTCCGGAGCCGAACCGACCGCCGCGAGCAGCGCGACACCCTGTCCCGTGCGGGCGATGTCGAGGACCCCGGCGAGGTAGCCCGCGTCACCGACCACCGCCGCCGGTACACCGTGCGCGGCGAGGGTGGAAATGGCGCGGCGGCGGATCGCGCACGGGTCCTCGATGGCGACCAGCGGGACGGGCGCGGGCGCGGCCGGTGGCTGCCAGCCGGGCGTCGCGTGCCAGGTGAGCGGGAGGCCGCCGACCGGAGTGCCCTCGGTGGCGGCGGCCTCGGTGACGTAGACCGCGACGTCGACGCTGCCGCGTTCCACGGCCTCGACGAGGCGGGCCGAGCGGTCGATGCGGAAGCGGACCCGGCAGCCGGGCCGCACCTCCTGGACGGCGGCGGTGAGCCGTGGCAGGAACTGGTCGGCCGCGTGTTCGGTGGAGCCGATGGTGACGGTGTCGCCGTCCACGTCGAGCAGCGTGCGTACGGCCTCGTCGTGCACGGCGAGGATGCGGCGGGCCTGTTCCAGGAGGAGCCGCCCCTCGGGGGTGAACCGGGTGCCCCGTCCCTCACGCTCGACGATCGGCCGGCCCAGCGTCTTCTCCAGCCTGCGCACATGCTGGCTGACCGCGGACTGGCTCAGGGCGAGGGCCCGGGCCGCGCGATGGAAGCCGCCGCAGTCGGCGATCGCGGTCAGGCTGCGCAGGGCCACGATGTCGAGGACAGGTTGGGGCATGCCGGTGACGGTAGCCGTTGCACGTCTCGTTCCGGACCGATCGCGATAACTGATCGATTTCGATGCGGAATCATCGTTGGACGCGATCGGTCGCGGCCGGTCATGATGGGCGCATGCTGCACACGACCGCTTTCGCTGCCCTTCTGACGCAGCGCCGAGTCATCGACTTCGGCGTGGCGTGCAGCGCGCGCTGTCGTTGACCCACCGCCTCTCCGCGGCCCCCTTCCCGAGTTACAGCTGATCACGTCCGCCCTGCGCACTGACACGTGACGGCGGCTCCGGCCTGCTCGTTTTCTCCCCCTCTCCTCAATTCCCCTCCCCTTTCCCCTCGTTGGGAGCTGTCACCCCATGCCCTCTTCCTCCGTCTCGTCCTGGGACGAACCCGAAGGCCTCGCCGCGCGCGGCACGTTGATCGTGCTGGCCGGGCGGGGCGAACACGGCGGTGTCTACGAGCGGTTCGGCCGCCGTCTCGGCTTCGACGCCTACCGCGTCCGCGCCCTCGGCGACCCGACCGCCGACCCCGCCGTCCTGGAGCAGGCCGCCAAGCTGCTCGCCGACGAGTCGCTGCCCGGCCCGAAGGTGCTGGTCGGTTCCGACACGGGCGCCCTCCACGCCCTTCAGCTCGCCGCCGAGCAGACCGCGGGCGTCGACGCGCTGATCCTGGCCGGACTGCCCACCGGCGCCTGGACGGCGGGCAGTTGGGAGGAGGAGGCCGCCGCCCGCACCGCCTGCCCGACCCATCAGGGGCGGCTCACCAACGACCCCGACTTCCGGCGCGGTGCCATCGACGACACCCCCGACCTGCCCGAACCCCGCCTGGACCTGGTGCGCGTCCCGGTCCTGGCCCTGCACGGCAAGGACGACACGATCAGTCCGCTCGACCGGGCGCTGA
Source organism: Streptomyces sp. NBC_00986 (assembly GCF_045162565.1). Taxonomy (NCBI): domain Bacteria; kingdom Bacillati; phylum Actinomycetota; class Actinomycetes; order Kitasatosporales; family Streptomycetaceae; genus Streptomyces; species Streptomyces sp. NBC_00986. Next base: position 10,334,156 of record NZ_CP108733.1, on the reverse strand, counting down.
GCGTCTACGACGGTCACCCGGGCGTGCACACCGTGGTCTTCCACGGGGGCCGGCACGACGCCCTCAACGACGCCCTCCATCGCACCGCCGCCGCCACGGTCGTCCTCTTCCTCGAACGGCTCCGGCTGGCCCCCGAGGTCCGTGAGACCGGCGAGGCCCGTGAACTTCCCCTGATAGCCGAGGAGTTGACATGAGCGGCCGCGTGACGACCACGGTCGCCGAGCTGACCGAACTTCTCGGTTCCGACCGGCCGCCCGTCCTGCTCGACGTCCGCTGGGCCCTCGGCGACCCGTACGGCCACGATCACTACGCGGACGGTCACATCCCCGGCGCGGTCTACGTCGACCTGGACACGGAGTTGGCCGCACCGGCGAGCCCCGAGGGCGGTCGGCATCCGCTCCCCGAACTCGCCGAACTCCAGGAATCCGCCCGCCGTTGGGGCATCGGGAGCGGCCGATCCGTCGTCGTCTACGACGACCTGGGCAACACGGCCGCCGCCCGCGCCTGGTGGCTGCTGCGGTACGCGGGTGTCTCCGAAGTGACCCTGCTGGACGGGGCGTTGGGTGCCTGGCGGACCGCGGGGCTGCCGCTGGAGTCCGGGATTCCCGCCGATCCGACACCCGGTGACGTCGTGCTCCACGCGGGTGCGCTGCCGATCACCGATGCCGACGGCGCCGCCGAACTCGCCGTATCGGGGCTGCTGTTGGATGCCCGCGCCGGTGAGCGTTACCGGGGCGAGGTCGAGCCGGTGGATCCGCGCGCGGGGCACATCCCGGGGGCCGTGTCCGCGCCGACCGGGGAGAACCTGGCGGCGGACGGCACCTTCCTGGCACCGGAGTCGCTGCGCAAGCGGTTCGAGGAGCGGGGTGCCGGAGACGCGGCGCGCATCGGCGTGTACTGCGGGTCCGGGGTCACCGCCGCCCATCAGATCGCGGCGCTGGAGATCGCCGGGTTCGAGGCGACCCTGTTCCCCGGTTCCTGGTCCGCCTGGTCCGCCGACCCCACGCGCCCGGCATCGACGGGAGACCGGCCATGACGACGAAACCCCTGAACGCGGCGGTGCTGCCCGCCCAGCCTGCCCCCGCGGACACACCTCAGCCGGCCGCGCGCGTCACCATCCGCGGCACGGCGAAGACCTCCCGTCGCTTCACCGTGCCCCGTTCGGTGCGCCGGGCAGCCGGCCCGGTCGGCCTCGTCCTCCTCTGGTTCCTGACCTCCGCCACCGGAGTGCTCCCCGAGTCCGTGCTGGCCTCCCCCGTCGACGTCATCCGGCAGGCGGTCGACCTCACGAAGAACGGTGAACTCCCGCACGCCATCGCCGCGTCGGGCCGCCGTGCCGCCATCGGCTTCCTGATCGGCGCAACCGTCGCACTGGTCCTCTCGCTGCTGGCCGGGCTGTTCCGGCTCGGTGAGGACGTCATCGACTCCTCGATGGGCATGTTCCGGGCGATCCCCTGGGTGGGTCTGATCCCGCTGTTCATCGTCTGGTTCGGCATCGAGGAGACGCCGAAGATCGCGCTCGTGGCGCTCGGGGTGACGTATCCGCTGTACTTCAACATCTACGGCGGCATCCGCTCCACCGACGCCCAACTCGTCGAGGCCGCGCGGATGATGGGGCTCGGACGATTCGGGCTGATCAAGTACGTGATCCTGCCGAGCGCGCTGCCCGGGGCACTCGTGGGCCTGCGGTACGCGCTGTCCACCGCGTGGCTGGCGCTGGTCTTCGCCGAGCAGGTCAACGCGGACGCGGGGCTCGGCTATCTGATGAGCAACGCCCAGCAGTACTTCCGTACGGACGTCATCGTGCTGTGTCTCGTCGTGTACGCGCTGCTCGGTCTCGCCTGCGACTTCGCCGTACGGATCCTGTCGCGCCGGCTGCTGACCTGGCGGGCCAACTTCGAGGGTGAGGCGTAGAGATGGCCAACTCCGTTGAGATTCGGGGGCTTTCGCGGGCCTTCGACGGCAACACCGTGCTGCACGACCTCGATCTGGACATCCGTGAGGGCGAGTTCGTGGCCCTGCTCGGGCACAGCGGCTGCGGCAAGTCGACGCTGCTGCGGATCCTCGCCGGGCTCGACGACGAGATCGGCGGCGAGGTGACCGTGCCAGCGCGGCGCAGCGCGGCCTTCCAATCGCCGCGGCTGCTCCCGTGGTTGAAGGTGTGGCGCAACGTCGTGCTCGGGCTGCCCGGGCGACCGGACCGGGCGCTCGCGCTCAAAGCCCTCGACGAGGTCGGCATCGCGGAGCGCGCGACCGTATGGCCCAAGACGCTGTCCGGCGGCCAGGCCCAGCGCGTCTCGCTCGCCCGCGCCCTGGTCCGTGAGCCCGAACTCCTGTTGCTGGACGAACCGTTCGGCGCGCTGGACGCACTGACCCGGGGCAAGGTGCAGGCGCTGGTCGCCGAGCTGTGGCGGCTGCACGGGTGCGCGATCCTCCTGGTCACCCATGACGTGGAGGAGGCGCTGCTGCTCGCCGACCGGGTCCTGGTGATGGACGAGGGCCGTATCGCCCACGAGGTGACCGTCGACCTGCCCCGCCCCCGTGATCTGACCGCCCCCGAGTTCGTGACCCTGCGCGCCCGCCTCCTGAACTGGCTCGGCGTGACCCGCACTTTGGAAGGAACCCCCTCGTGATCCGCAGAATCGCCGCCGCCACCCTGAGCATGACCGCCCTGCTGGCGCTGAGCGCCTGCGGTGCCGACTCCTCGGCGGACACCTCCGCCGGCGGGCAGGTCACCCTCACCATCGGCGACCAGGCCAAGACGCTCCAGACGATCATCGCCGCGTCGGACGCGCTCAAGGGCGCCAAGTACAAGGTGAAATGGGCCGAGTTCCAGGGTGCGGCCCCGCTCTACCAGGCCGTACAGGCGGACGCCGCCGACACCGGGTACTCGGCCGACCTGCCCGCGCTCCAGGCGCTCAGCGGCGGAGTCAAGATCAAGAACGTGGCCGCCCTCAAGAACGACGGCACGCACGTCGGGATCGTCGTCCGCAAGGACTCCGGCATCGACAGCGTGAAGGACCTCAAGGGCCAGAAGGTCGTGGTGTCCTCGGCGAAGGGCAGCATCTCGGAGTATCTGCTGGCCAACGTGCTGAAGCAGAACGGGCTCAACTACAAGGACGTCAAGGTGCAGTACCTGCTGCCGACCGACGCGCAGGCCGCCTTCGCCTCCGGGAAGGTCAAGATCTGGGCGACGTTCGGCGTCTACCAGGCCGTCGGTCTGGAGCAGGGCGGCAAGCTCCTCGTCGACGGCGCGGACGGCCGGGTCAGCGGCTACGGCTTCATCAACGCCTCCGAGAAGGCACTCGCCAACTCGGCGAAGAAGACAGCACTTTCCGACTTCCTCCAGCGCCTGAGCACGGCGCTGAAGTGGACCAGCACCCACCAGGACGCGTACGCGAAGGCCATCGAGCAGCGCAACGGCGCCGACGCCACGGTCGCCAAGACCCTCGCCTCGGCCGCCTACAGCCAGGTACTGCCCATCACCTCGGACGTCAACACGACCGTCCAGCAGGTGGCCGACCTCATGAACAGCATCGGGGTCCTCGACCCGAACGTGGACGTGGCCAAGTCCGCCGACACCTCCCTGCTCAAGTGACCTTTCCTGCTTAGGAGTTCGCTCATGCCTGTCGAGTTCATCAGCGCCGTCCACACCGACTCCGGGGCCTCGGGTCCCGCCGCGTCGAGCCGTACCGGCCTGGACGTCGACCATCTGCGCAAGTACGCCCGGGCGTTGGACGACGGCGGCTTCGACCACACCCTGGTCGCCTACCACTCGGCCTCGCCCGACGCCTTCCAGATCGCCCAGTTCGTCGCCACGCACACCGAGCGCATCCGCCCGATCCTCGCGCACCGGCCCGGCGTCATCTTCCCCACGCACGCGGCCCGCGCCCTGGCCACGCTGGACCGGATCAGCAACGGCCGGCTGACGCTGCACATCATCTCCGGCGGCAGCGACGAGGAGCAGCGCCGGGAGGGCGACTACCTCAACAAGGCCGAACGGTACGAGCGTTCGGACGAGTACATCCAGATCCTGCGCAAGGTGTGGGAGGCCGAGGGACCCGTCTCGCACGAGGGCAAGTACTTCACCTTCGAGGGCTACTACTCCGACGTGAAGCCGGTGAACGGCCTCGTCCCGATCTCCGTCGGCGGCTCGTCGCAGGACGCGTACCGGGTGGGCGGACAGCAGGGCGACATCTTCGGGCTGTGGGGCGAGCCGCTCAAGGAGACGGCCGAGCAGATCGCCGCCGTCAACGCGGTCGCGGATGCCGCCGGGCGCCCGCATCCCCGTATCTGGGTCTCGTTCCGCCCGATCATCGCGCCGACCGAGGAACTCGCCTGGGAGAAGGCGCACCGCACCCTCGGCATCCTCAAGGACCAGGCGAAGAACACCGAGTTGCTCCGCCACTACCGCACCACAGGCCGCCCCGCGAACGTCGGTTCGCAGCGCCTCCTCGACATCGCCGAGCGCGGCGAGGTCCAGGACCGCTGCCTCTGGACCGCCCCCGCCGTCGCCACCAACGCCGCGGGCGCGTCAACTGCCCTTGTGGGCACGCCCGAGACGGTCGCGCAGGCGCTGCTCGACTACGTCGACATCGGCTGCGACCTGCTGTCGATCCGCGGCTACGACCCGCTCAACGACGCGATCGACTACGCCCGTCACGTGCTGCCGCTGGTCCGCCAGGAACTCGCGCACCGGGCCACCGCCTCGCACGCCGCCTGACCCGTCCGTCACCTTCTGATTGCGAACCCCCTTATGGAGACCCCGTGTTGTTGCGCCACACCCTGCGCGCGTCCGCCGCCGCCCTCGTCCTGCTCCTGCCCTTCGCCTCGGCCTGCGGCGGCAGCGCGAGCGCCGAGTCCTCGTCCGACGTCTCCTCCGTCACCCTGCGGGTCGGCGACACCGGCTGGAAGGTCGACGAAGCCGTCCTCAAGTACGCCCACCTCGACGACACCCCGTACAAGGTGAAGTGGAGCCTGTTCCAGGGCGGCGACCAGCAACTCCAGGCGATCCGCGCCGGAGCGCTCGACCTCGCCTCCTCCAGCGAGATCCCGCCCCTGTTCTCGGCGGCCGACGGCAACCCCAACTTCAAGGTCGTCGCCGTCCAGCGCGGCACCACCCTCAACCAGGAAGTCGTCGTCCCCAAGGGCTCGAAGGTGACCGACATCGCCGGTCTGAAGGGCAAGAAGGTCGGCTACGTCCAGAACACCACCGCCCACTACTTCCTCTACGAGCTGCTGAAGCGGGCCGGGTTGACGTGGTCGGACATCGACGCCAAGCCCCTGCTCCCCAACGACGGCCTCGCGGCCCTGAACGGCGGCTCCATCGACGCCTTCGCCTCCTACGGCACGTCGATCATCACCGCCCACCAGCAGGGCGCGACGACGGTCGGCTCCGGCGCGGACATCCTCTCCGGCAACTTCCTCTGGTCCGCCCGCGACAGCGTCCTCAAGAGCCCCGCCCAACGAGCCGCCGCGGCCGACCTGATCGCCCGGATCACCAAGGCGTACGCCTACGTCCGCGACGGCCACGAGAACGGCTTCGCGAAGGTCACCGCCGACGCCACCCACCAGCCCCTCGCCCAGGCCAAGTCCGACCTGGTCGCCGCGCAGAAGCAACGCCCCACCCAGGCAAGGACAGTCGGCGCCGACACGATCGCCTCCCAGCAGAAGGTGGCCGACGCCTTCACCGAACTCGGCGCGCTCAAGAAGCACCTGGACGTGAAGTCGTTCTGGACCACCGCACTCAACTCCGACCTGAAGAAGGCCCTGTGACCGCCCGCATCGCCGAACTGGCCGCCGGCTACGACCAGTCGGGCGCCTTCCCCGCCGACTCCCTCCGCATCGCCCACGAGGCCGGCCTCCTCACCGCGACCATCGGCGAGTCCTACGGCGGCCGGGGCGCCCGGGTCGAGGAGAGCGCGCGCATCCTCCACCGGATCGGGCAGGGCGACCCGTCGGTGGCCCTGATCGCGGCGATGACCCTGAACACGCATGCCAGGCAGGCCGCACAGCCGCACTGGCCCGAGGAGCTGTACGCGCGGATCGTCAAGGAGTCCTTCGAGCGGCCGGTGCTCGTCAACCACGCCCGCGTGGAACCCGAGTTGGGCTCCCCCGCACGCGGCGGCCTCCCTTCGACCCTCGCCCGGCGCACCCCGGACGGCTGGTCGCTGAGCGGCACCAAACGCTTCGTGACCGGCGCGGAGGGCCTGGACTGGTTCCTGGTGTGGGCCACCACCGACGAACCGGAACCGCGTGTCGGCACCTTCCTCGTTCCCGGCGACTCATCCGGCATCGAAATCACCGGCCGCTGGGACCAGTTGGGCCTGCGGGCCAGCGGGAGCCACGACGTGACGTTCCGGGACGTGGAGATCCCGTACGAGCACGTCATCGGCATCGGCCCGTACGGCGCGTCGGCCGAGCAGGACAACCGGGCGGGGGCCTCTCTCCATCTCCCCCTCGCCGCCCTCTACTTGGGGGTGGCCCGGGCAGCGCAGTCCTTCTTCCACACGTTCGCCCACGCGCGCGTGCCCGCCAACCTCGGTCATCCGGTGGCCCGTACGGAACGCTTCCGCAGGACCGCCGGGGAGATCGAGGTGCTGCTGGCCGGTGCCGAACAGCTGGTGTTCGGCGGGGCCGCCCGGGTGGACGCCGGTGACTCCTCGTACACACCCGAACAGGCGCTAGGGGCACGGGTGTTGGCCGACCGGCACGGCGTACGGGCCGTGGAACTCGCTGTAAGGCTGCTCGGCAATCCCGGGCTCGCGCGGGGCAATCCGCTGGAGCGGCACTTCCGGGACATCCAGTGCGCGCCGGTGCACGCACCACAGGAGGACATCTCCCTGCTCGCGATCGGAACGAAGGCGTTGAATCCGTGAAGGCACGCACAGTGAAGGTACGGAACCGGTGACCACAGCTCCCCCCACCACGCCCACCGCCGCCGCCCGGCTCCTCGGTCTGCTCGCCCGGGATCTGGCGCCCGACCAACTGGCCACGGATCCGCGCACGTTGGCCGCGCACACCACGGACCGTTCGGGCACCCGCCCTGACGGCGTCCCGCTCGCCGTGGTGCACGCGCGGCGCACCGAGGACGTGACCGTCACGCTCCGGCACGCGAACGCGCTGCGCGTGCCGGTGGTGCCGCGTGGTGCGGGCACCGGTCTGTCGGGCGGGGCGTCGGCCGGTGAGGGGGTGCTCGTGCTCGACCTGTCCGGGATGAACCGCATCCTCGAACTGTCGGCCGACGACCAGCTCGCGGTGGTCGAACCGGGCGTGATCACCGCCGAGTTGGACCGTGCGGCGGGCGAGCACGGGCTGCGGTACGCGCCCGATCCGGCGAGTGCGGCGATCTCCACGATCGGCGGGAACATCGCGACCAACGCGGGCGGGCTGCGGTGCGCGAAGTACGGGGTGACGCGGGACAGCGTGCTCGGTCTTGAGGCCGTCCTCGCCGACGGGACGGTGGTCACGACCGGCCGCCGTACCGTCAAAGGGGTCACCGGGTACGACCTCACCGCGCTGCTGACCGGCTCCGAGGGCACGCTAGCCGTCATCACGTCGGCGACGCTGCGGCTGCGCCCGGTGCCGGTGGCGACCGCGACGCTGGCCGCGTACTTCGACTCGTTCGAGGCGGCGGCCGAGGCGTCGTACGCGATCGGGCGGGCCGGGGTCGTACCGGCGCTCGCGGAGCTGCTCGACGGGCCGGTGTTGCGGGCCGTCGATCCGGCGCTCGGCGAGCGCGGGTCGGCGCTGCTGCTGGTGCAGTGCGACGGGGCGGGGGCTGCTATCGAGGCGGAGCAGGTCGCACGGGTGCTGGCGCCGCTCGCCACGAGCGTGGAGACCACCGCGGACCCGGTCGAGGCGGAGTCCCTGCTGGCGGCCCGGCGGCTCGCGCTGCCCGCACTGGAGCGGCTGGGCCGGCCGCTGATCGAGGACATCGCCGTGCCCCGCTCTCGGCTCGCGGAGGCGGTTCGCGAGATCCGCGCCATCTCGGCCCGGCACGACGTGCCGGTGTACACGCTCGCGCATGCCGCCGACGGCAACCTCCATCCGATCATCGTGGTCGATCCGGCCCTGGACCGGCTGCCGGACGCGGCCTGGGAGGCGGCCGGCGAGATCTTCGCGCTGGCGCTGCGGCTCGGCGGCACACTGACCGGCGAACACGGTGTGGGCGTACTCAAGCGGCAGTGGGTGGCGGACGAACTCGGGCCCACCGCGCACGCGTTGCAGCGACGGCTGAAGGAGGCGTTCGACCCCAGGGGGATCCTCAACCCCGGCAAGACCCTGTGAGGCACGCCGGATCGGATACCGCCGAACGGGTGAGGGCGAGTGATCCGGGGGTGGTGCGGGAGCACGTGCGACTGGCATGTGCCTCGGCCGCCGTCCGAAGTCATCACTCGTCGTGACCGACAACGGGTAGCTCTACGCACGGAATGTGACGGACGGCAGCCGTCCCGTCACCCGCGCGACAGGAGAGAAGGCACCATGTCGGTCGACACCGGTACCGCGCCCGAGGCGGGCGCCGAGGAGCGGGAACAGCAGAGCCTCGGCACCGCCGCAGCACGCACTCTGGCGACCACGACCAAGTCCGAACCCCAGATGCAGGGCATCAGTTCACGCTGGCTGACCCGCATGCTGCCCTGGGTGAACGTGCCCGGCGGCACCTACCGCGTCAACCGACGGCTGTCCTACACGCGGGGCGACGGACGGGTGACGTTCGTGCAGACCGGCGCACAAGTGCGGGTCGTCCCGGCCGAGTTGAGCGAGCTCCCGCTGCTGCGCGGCTTCGCGGACGCCGACGCGCTCGGCGCGCTGGCCGATCGGTTCGAGCAACGGGAGTTCACACCGGGCCAGTTGATCGTGGAGGCGGGCCGCCCCGCCGACCAGGTGTATCTGATCGCGCACGGCAAGGTGGAGCAGGTCGGGGAGGGTCCCTACGGCGACGAGACGGTCGCCGGTCTGCTGGCCGACGGCGACACCTTCGGCGGCCAGGTGCTCGCCGACCCCGACAGCACCTGGGAGTTCACGGCCCGCGCGGCGACGGCGACCACGGTGCTGGCGCTGCCGCACTCTGCGTACCAGGCCGTCGCGGAACGGCACCCGGAGCTGAGCGCACACGTCGAGGAGGTCGGCGCGGACGAGCACGGCCCGGTCAACCCGTTCGGCGAGGCGGCGATCGCCCTCAGCGCCGGGCATGTCGGCGAGCCGGACCTCCCGGGCACGTTCGTCGACTACGACCTCGTCCCGCGCGAGTACGAACTCAGCGTCGCCCAGACCGTGTTGAAGGTGCACAGTCGCGTCACCGACCTCTACAACCAGCCGATGAACCAGACCCAGCAGCAACTCCGGCTCACCGTCGAGGCCTTGCGCGAGCGACAGGAGAACGAGCTGGTCAACAACCGGGACTTCGGCCTGCTGCACAACGCCGACTACGACCAGCGGATCTCCACCCACTCCGGCCCGCCGACCCCCGACGACCTCGACGAACTCCTCAGCATGCGGCGCGACACCCGCTACCTGTTCGCCCATCCGAGGGCCATCGCCGCGTTCGGCCGCGAGTGCAACAAGCGGGGCGTCTACTTCAGCGGCATCGACGTCGGCGGCCACCATCTGCCCGCCTGGCGCGGGGTCCCACTGCTGCCCTGCGGCAAGATCCCGGTCAGCGAGTCCCGTACGTCGTCGATCATCGCCATGCGCACCGGCGAGGACGACCAGGGCGTGATCGGCCTCTACCAGACGGGCATCCCGGACGAGCTCGAACCGGGCCTCAACGTACGGTTCATGGGCATCAACGAGCAGGCGATCATCTCCTACCTGGTGAGCACCTACTTCTCGGCGGCGGTCCTGGTGCCGGATGCGATCGGCGTCCTGGAGAACGTCGAGGTCTCCCGCCGGGACGGCAACTGACAGAGATTCAGGGCTAGTTCAGGAACGCGTCCAGCCGTGCCGCGTCCGGCGCCGTCGCCGGTCCCGGCGCGGTGACGGCCAGGGCGGCGCCCGCGTTGGCCCGGTGAGCGGCGGCCACCGGGTCGACACCCCGAGCGAGGGCGGCCATGAACACCCCGGTGTGCGCGTCGCCGGCGCCGTTGAGATCGACGGCGTCGACGGCGAACCCGGGCACGGCGACGAGGTCTCCGCCGTGGTGCACGAGACATCCGTCGGGGCCGGTACGGACGAGCACCGAGCCGCGCCCCAGGCGGGATTGGAGCGCGCGGGCGGCCTCGGCCGGATCGTCGAGGCCGGTGAGCAACGCGGCCTCGCGGGCGTTGCAGCTCCACCAGTCCGAGCGGGCGAGCAGCAACTCCACGGCCCCTGCGGGGATTTCGCGGACCAGCGGTCCCGGGTCGGTGACCAGCGTGACGGCCGGGTCCAGTCGGGGCAGGAGGTCGAGCAGGGCGGCGCGGTTGCTGTCGTAGAGCAGGCCGTATCCGGTGACGTACACCAAGTCGCCCGCCCCGGGCCGGAGTTCGGCCAGGTCGGCTGCGGCCAGACACGCCTCCGCACCAGGGCTCGTGACGAAAGTGCGCTCACCGTCCGCGTCCACCAGGCAGACCACGAAGCCGGTGTCTGTTTGCGGGCGCGGTGCGAGCAGGACGTCGATGCCCTCGGTGTGCAGCGCGGCACGGGCCCGGTCGCCGAAGGGGCCGGTGCCGTGCGCTCCGGCATAGGTCACCGCGAGTCCCTGGCGGTGAGCGGCGGACATGACGTTGAAGCCGCCGCCCGGAGTGTGCTCGGTGCGGGTGGCGAGGACGTCGCCGCCGCGCTCGGGGAGGGCGGGGACATCGAGGACCAGGTCGACGACGACGTTGCCCAGGTGCCACAGTCTGGCGCTCACGGACGTGCCCGGAGTTCGAGCAACGCGGCTGCTGTGGCGTCCAATTGGAGCTTCGGGTTGACGCGTGCGAGCGTCTCCCGCGCGTCGGCCGGGAAAGCGTCCAGCCCGTGGCAGGCGCCGCCGACGGCCCCCGCGATCGCGGCGATGGTGTCGCAGTCACCGCCGACGGACGCGGCGAGCAACGCGGCCCGCCAGGGGTCGTCGGGGCAGGCGGCCAGAACGGCGAAGGCGGCGGGCACGGACTCCTGCGTGGCGAGACTCGTCCCGATCAACGCGTAGACACGCTCGCAGACTTGGGCCTCCGTGAGCCCCCGCACCAGCCCCGTCGCCCAGACGATCCGCTCGGCGACATCGGCGGCAGCCACCCAATGGCCGCGCCCCGCCGCCAACCGGGCAGCCGACACGGCCACTTCGACCGCCTCCGGAACCGACACCCCGTCAACTCCCGCGCTCACAGCGGCAGCTACGGCCGCGGCACCGGCGAGTGCGACCCCGGTGTTGTGGGTCAGGCTGCTGGCCTCCACCACCCGGTCCACCAACTCGGCCGGTTCCGCGACCGACACGGCGATACCCACGGGGGCGATCCGCATCGCCGCGCCGTTGGTGGTGCCGTAGCGCCCCACCTCGTCGACGGGAGTGCCCGCGAGGACGAGTTCCACCGCGCGCTTGGTGGACGGCCCCAGGAGGTCGAGCGAGCCGCGGGCCCGCATGTCGTCCTCCCAGGCGACGAGGCGCCGGGCGAGTTCCGCCGGGTCGATGCGGCCCTTGCCGTCGAGGAGCAACTCGGCGAGGAGCAGGGCCTGTTCGGTGTCGTCGGTGACGGCTCCGGCCGGCATTCCAGCGGCGAGGGGATGGTCTGGGGCGGCCGGTTGGAAGCCGGTCAGGAGCGGGCCGTAGCGAGATGTGATGTCCGGGCGGGACAGCATCTGGGTGGGCATGCCGAGGGCGTCTCCGAGGGCGAGCCCGTGAAGGGCTCCGGTGGCGCGGCTCTGGAGGGTCATGGGTGCTTTCCGGTACAGAGGTGCGGGTCAGCCGAATTCGAGGGTCAGTTGGAAGTGGTCGGGGTCGAGGAGGCTCACGACATGTTCGACGAAGGAACCGTCGGCCGCCCGGCTGGTACGCCGCGTGTCGAGGAACCAGTCACCCGGTTCGCGGCGCAGCAACTCCGCCTCCCGCCCGTCGATCCGCCGCCCGCTCACCCGCTGCTCACCGTGGTCGGCCCGCAGCCCGGCCCGCAGCATCACATCGGTCAGCGACTCCTGGCCGAGCCCCCGGGAGGGCAGGTCGCGCACCCCGGGCACGGGCGGCAGAAAGCTGCGTTCGTACGACACGACGACCGCGTCCGCGGCCAGTTCCCGTATCCGCTCCACGCACACGAACTCGGTGGTGTTCAGGGTGAGTTGACGGGCGAGGCGCTCGTCCCGCCGTGCGTCCACCGTGAGGGTCCGCACCCGCGTGTCGATGCCCTGGGTGGCCAGCGCGTGGGCCCAGCCGAGGCGGTCGTCGAGGGGGCGGCCGTCGAAGAGGACGTAAGAGCCCTTGCCCGTGTGGGTGGCGATCAGTCCGGCCTCGCTGAGTTCGGCGAGGGCCGCGCGGACGGTCGTACGGCTGACGCCGAAGCGTTGGGCCAGGGCGTGTTCGCCGGGGAGTTGGTCGCCGGCGCGGTGGTGGCCGCTGCGGATCTCCTTGGCGAGGACCTCGGTGATGCGCTGGTGTTTGAGGCGGACGGCGGTCATGACGGCTCCCCGACCACCTCGGCGACGGTGACCACCCGGATCAGGGGCCGGTAGAGGTCCATGACGTGCAGGGCCTTGGCGTGGGAGTCGTCGTCCACGCCCGCGCAGGCGTCGGAGACGACCAGTACCTCAACTCCCGCATCAGCGGCGGCCAGTGCCGTGGAGAGGACGCAGCAGTCGGTGCTGACTCCGGCGAGGAAGAGGCGGCCGGTGGGGCCGACGCGTTCGGCGAGTTCCGGGGTCCACTTGCCGAAGGTGGGCGCGTCCACCAAGTGGCTTGCGCGCACGGCGAATTCGTCGGTCAGGCGCCAGAGCGGCGCGTCCGGTGGCTGGAGGGCGAAGGGCCACTGATCGTAGTAGGCGCGCCAGGCGCCCTCGGGTTTCTCGGGGGCCAGGAAGCGGGTGAAGGTGACGCGTTCGTCGAAGGCAGGCAGCAGTCGCCGTACGCCTGCCGCCGCTTCGGCGAAGCGGGGGGTGGCCCAGGGGCTGTCGGGTTCGGCAAAGACGCGCTGCATGTCGATGACGGCGAGGTGGCCGGGTGCGGTGGTCATACGGCGGGCACCGCCTCCGGGCTCGGGGCCTCCGCTTCCTGCCGCTGGACGCGGGCGCGGCCCAGCGCGAGTGTGCCGAGGAAGCCGAGGGCGAGGGCGATCAGCACGCCGAGGTTGGCGTAGGCCCAGGAGCCCGACTTGCCGCCGAGGCCGAGCGGGTCGAGCAGATAGCCCTGCCAACTCAGCCAGTCGGCGGCCGTGTTGGTGACCAGGCCCCAGCCGATCGCGGTGGCGGCGAGGGTGAGGAGGAGGGGTGTGGGCTGGACGTCGCCGTAGCGACCGCTCGGGCGGAAGAGGTCGCCCTCGTCGTAGTCGCGGCGGCGGAGGAGGAGGTCGGCGAGCATGATGCCGGACCAGGCGGCGATGGGGACGCCGAGGGTGGTGAGGAAGCCCATGAACTGGCCGAGGAAGTCGTCGGCGAAGAACACGATGTAGACGGAGCCCGCGATCATCAGGACGCCGTCGACGAGCGCGGCGAGGTAGCGGGGGATCCGGAGTCCGGCCGACAGCAGGGCCAGGCCGGAGGAGTAGATGTCGAGGACCGCGCCGCCGACCAGGCCGAGGACGGCGACCACGGCGAACGGGACCAGGAACCAGGTGGGCAGGATCGTCGTCAGCGCGCCGATCGGGTCGGCGGCGACCGCCTTGTTGAGCGTGCTGGAGGAACCGGCGAGCAGCAGGCCGAAGACCAGCAGGAGCAGCGGGGCGACGGAGGCACCGAAGGTGGTCCAGCCGATCACGCCTCTGCTGGACGAACTCCGGGGCAGGTAACGGGAGTAGTCGGCGGCGGCGTTGACCCAGCCGAGGCCGAAGCCGGTCATCATGAAGACCAGCGCGCCGATGAACTCCTGGGCGGAGCCCGCCGGTACGGCACTCACCGTGCTCCAGTGGATGTGGTCGGCGACGAGCGCGATGTAGACGATCGTGAGCACGCCGGTGACGACGGTGATCACGGTCTGCAGTCGCATGATCAGGTCGAAGCCCATGACTCCGCCGACGACGGTCAGCGCGCCGACCAGGATCAGCGCGACCACCTTGGTCTCGGTGCCGCCGCCCCAGCCGAGTCTGCTGAAGACGGTCGCGGTGGCCATCGTCGCGAGGGCGGTGAGGACGGTCTCCCAGCCGACGGTGAGGACCCAGGAGATCACCGACGGCAGCCGGTTGCCGCGCACGCCGTAGGCGGCGCGGCTGAGGACCATCGTCGGCGCGGAGCCGCGTTTGCCGGCCACCGCGATGAAGCCGCAGAGCAGGAAGGAGAAGACGATCCCGATGACACCGGCGACGAGCGCCTGCCAGAAGGAGATCCCGAAGCCGAGCGCGAAGGCACCGTAGCTCAGGCCGAGGATGGAGACGTTCGCTCCGAACCACGGCCAGAACAGGGTACTTGGGGTGCCTTTGCGTTCGGCGTCGCCGATCACGTCGAGGCCGTGTGTCTCGACCTGGAGCTGCCGGGACTGGGATGTCCGGGAGGAGTTCGGCATCGTCGACCTACCTGTCTAGACGTGTTCAGTCGAGGCTAGGTGTGGGGGTGACGGGCGTCAAGGGGAGGCGTGGGCGCGTCAGTGGCAGTCGCCGTGGCGGCCCAGGGTCTCCACGGGGGTCGCGCCGGGGCGGATCCACTGCGGTACGGGACGGCTGGTCCCGCCCCAGGTGGCGTTCCCGTCGGCGTCCGAGCGCCAGTACCAGCAGGCGTCGCGGCCGGGCGGGTAGCCCTCGGGGTTGTCCTGCCATGCCTCGCCGCGGCCGTAGGGCGTCATGTCGAGCAGGGCGAGGGAGCTGTTGACCGGTTCGTTGCCGCGGCCCGTCGTGGAGTAAGTGAGGAACACGCGGTCGCCGTCGCGCAGGAAGGCAAGGATGTGCCCCATCCCGCCGCCGATCGGCGCGTCCAGGCCCCGCACCGAGTACCAGGGCTCGGTGTACCCCATGAACTCGACGTACGGAGCCACCTCGTCCCACACGCCCGTGGTCAGGACGGCGTACGAGACGCCCCGGGCGTTGAGGTAGACCGCGTCCTTCATGTGCCAGGCCGTGGTGGTGCAGCCCTCGCACTGGCCCTGGTGGGGTGCGTGGTCGTGCCACATGTGCTGGTACACCACAAGTTCGTCGCGCCCCTGGAACAGGTCGAGGAACGGGACCGGTCCGTCCGCGCCGACGACCTCGACCTTTCCGTCGAGCTCGACCATCGGCAGCCGCCGCCGGGCCGCGGCGATCGCGTCCCCCTCACGGGTGTGCGCCTTCTCCCGGATCAACAGCTCGTCGCGCGCCGCGTTCCAGGTGGCGATGTCTACGACGGGCGGCTTGCCGGGGAGGTCGCTGTTCGCGGTGCCGGGGGCGGTCGTCATGGGGTCCTCCGTGGTGCGTCGTTTCGGAGTCATTCCGGGCAGCGTCGCACGGCGTACTACGGCGCTCACCGGATCAGACTCCCGGGCCGACCGAAACTCATCGCCGCGACTCGCCCTGTCCCGCTGTTCCGCTCACCGGCACAGGACGCGACACGTCGCCGACCCGCCCGCAGGCTGTCCCCATCGGTCGGCGCGTCACGCGTACCGCACGATCTCGAAGGGGGCCGCCATGGAGTCGTCCGGGACGCGTCAGGGGTACGGCGAGGGCGCCCGCACTCCCCGCAAGCACCGCGCCCGCGACACGCTGTCGCTGCTGAGCGCGGAGTTCGACGGGGTGCACGACGTGTGGCGCTCGGCCATGGGCACAGTGTGTGTGGCCGACCCGGAGTCCGCCCGGGCGGTGCTCGGCAACCGGGACGCCGTAGTCGCCGAGGCGTCCGACTTCTACAAGACCCGGCACGGAGACTTCGGTCCCCGTGCGGCGCAGATCCGGATCGGGCGCGCGGCCCGCGCCCTGATACGCCGTCACCTGGACGCGCGGCGGGCGGAGTTGCCCGGCCTCGTCGCCGAACTCCTGGCCCCCAGCGCCGTCTGGCCCGATGCCGGGAACCTGCTCGTCCTGCGCCACATGCGAGACGTCCTGCTGCACCGGGACGCGCCGCCCCAACTGCACGCCTCCGTCGGGCAGATCGTCCATCGGGCGGTCCTGGCGGGCGCCCGGCACCGTCACTCGCCGCCGTCCCGACTGCTCTTCCGGCGCCGCGCGCTGAACTTCCTGCACACCGAAATACGCGACAGGCAACGGCAGTTCCATCCCGCCCGCGACGCACGCGACCTCCTCGACGTCGTCGTGGACGAGAGCGAACCCGGGGCCGACCCGAAGGATCTCGCCGAGGTCTATCTCTCCTTCCTGTTCGCCACCGTCGGCTCGGTCGGCTTCGCGCTCGGCTGGTCCGTCCACCTGCTCGGCACGCACCCCGACTGCCAAGCGGCGGAGCCGAGTTGGACGGTACGGGAGGCGCTGCGGCTGTGGCCGGTGGCGTGGCTGTTCGCGCGGACCCCGAGCCATGCGCAGACGCTCGGCGGGACGGAGGTGACCCCGCGTGACCTCCTCGCCGTCTGCACCTATCTGGTGCACCGGCATCCCGGGTACTGGGAGCGGCCGGACGAGTTCGTGCCGGAGCGCTGGGCCGGGGCGGTGCCGGACGCGGCGTATCTGCCGTTCGGGTACGGGCCGCACACCTGCGCCGGGGCGACCGTCACCATGCGGCTCCTCGAAGACCTCGTCGAACTCATCACCCGTGACCGGCAGTTGGCGGTCACCCCTGACGGCACCGGTCCCCAGGTGGGCCCGGCGCTCGCTCCACCGCGTTTCACCGCGGTGCTGAGCGCCCGCACCGACTGTCCCGGAGGGAGGTGAACGCGCATGCACGCCCTGTATCTCAAGGCGAAGTCCGTCCTCAACATCCGAGGCTCGTACGGGCAGTTCTGGTACCTGTACCACCACATCTGACCGGCCCGGCGCGGGGAACCACCGAGCGGCCGGCTCCCCGCGCCCCACGAGGGGACGCTCATCATGACCACCCCGCAGCACCCCGAGGACTTCCTGCGCGCCATCCGTACGCGCAGCGCCGCCGAGGACGGGATCTTCTGGGTCGACGACACCCGGCTCGGCGTGTTCGAGCCGGAGGCGGCACGCCGGGTCAGTGCCACGAACTGGCGCCGGTTCGTCCTGCACGACCGGCTGATCGACATGCTGCGGCGGCGGCACAGTACCGAGGTGCGGTGGAGCCAGATCCGTTCGGCGTGGCTCACCCAACTGCACACGCTGGCCACGCCGGAGCACCACGGCGGCCTGATCGACCGCATGGAGCGGATCATCGACGAGCGGCTCGGCGAGGACGTCGACCTGGTGATGCTCACCCAGGACGTGGCGCTGCGGTCCATGCTGCCGGTCGCCCTGTCCGGACTCACCTCCGGCGAGGCCGAACTGGTCCGCCGTGACCTGGAGATGAAGCTGCTCCGGCTCGTCTCGCCCACACCGGCCGGGTTGTGGCACCACCTGCGGTTCATCGTCGTACAGCTGCGGTCGGGGCTGGTGGTGCGCCGGGTGCTGCGGCAGCGCGCGCACGGGAAGCGGAAGCGTGAGCTGGATCTCGCCGATCCGTTCGTCGACCTGTTGCCCCAACTCGGCATGGACCGCGCGCTGGACGTGGTGACCACCGTCCTCACCGCGATCGGTGGTCCGCCGGGTACCGCCGCCGCGAGTCTGCTGTACGAGTTCGTCCGGCACCCCGAATGGCAGGAGCAACTCACCGAGGAACTGGGGGCCGTGGACCCGGTGGAGTTCCGTACGGCTCCGACGCACGCGGCGCCGGTGACGCACCGGTTCGTCAAGGAGGTGCTGCGGCTGTGGAGCCCGCCGTTGCTGCTGGTGCGGCGCAACCAGTTCCCCTTCGACTTCGGCAAGACCCGCTTGGAGCCCGGCGATTGGTATCTGCTGAGCCCCCACCTCATCCACCGTGACGAGCGGGTGTGGAAGCAGGCCGACGTCTTCGACCCGGACCGTTTCCTGCCGGGCGCGCCGCACGGCCCGGCGGACCGTACCTCTTATGTGCCGTTCGGCTGGGCGCCCAAGAAGTGCGTCGGCGCCAACATCGGAACCGTCCAACTGATGGGCCTGTGCCATCTGTTGTGCACCCGGTACCGGCTGACCGTCGACCACCCCGAGAAGCTCACGATGGCGCTCCGCTTCGCGCCGGTCCCGGAGGACTTCCGCGGGCGTCTCGCGCTGCGGTAGCGAAACCTCTGCGGTGTCCGCTCGTTGAGCCTGCGTCTCGGAACTCCCGCGAAATTGTCCGTGATCCGTAACAGGCGGATCCTTCCCCGCCTTTACGCCGTCCTGACGAGTGCACGGAGTCGATCAAACAGGACAAGGGCAGGGCTGACATGGCGCGGCACGGTGGGCGGGGTTGGTACGGGCGGGTACTCGCGGCGGCGGTCGGGGTGACCGCGGTGGCGGCGGCAACGTCGGTGTGGACCGCTCAGGCCGGTGTCGACGCGCAGGGTGCCGGGGGCTCCGCCCGTCCCTCCGCGGCCGGTTCGGCCCCCGCCCGGGCGACCGTGTCGGAGGAGATCGTGCACGCCTCCGACAAGGGCGCCCGCGGGGTCAACATCACCATCGACGACGGCCCGGACCCGACCTGGACACCGCAGGTGCTCCAGGTCCTCAAGGAGTACGGGGTGAAGGCCACCTTCTGCATGATCGGCCCCGAGGCCGAGGCCCACCCCGACCTGGTCAAGGCGGTCGTCGCGGCCGGACACCGGCTGTGCGACCACACGGTGTCGCACGACACCACGATGGACAAGAAGTCCGAGTCGTACCAGTCGCAGGAGATCCTGAACGCCGCGAACATGATCACCAAGGCGTCCGGCGGTGTCCGACCCCTGTACTACCGTGCGCCGGGCGGCGCCTTCACGCCGTACAGCCGGCACCTCGCCGCCTCGCAGGGGATGCGTCCGCTGGGCTGGAACGTCGACTCCAAGGACTTCGAACTCCCGGGCACGGACGCCATCATCGCCACCGTCAAGAGCGAACTCCCCAACGGGCCGACGATCCTGTTCCACGACGCCGGCGGCGACCGCTCGGAGACCGTGGCCGCGCTGCGCGAGATCCTGCCGTGGCTGAAGGAGCAGGGTTATTCGTTCGGATTCCCCGTGCGTTGAATTGGCCCTCGCTGTTTTTCAGGTGACGAATATGTGTGGGAAATGTGTAACGGCCCGCGAGGTGGCGGTATTTAACCGTGTCAGTGCCGATTCGCGCTGCTGTCGGTTCCCGATGAAGGCTTGCGGCGATTTCAGGCGTGCAGTAACTACGTGACACATGAACCTGTTCAACCGTGCTGCGCCCCTCCGCCGCTCGGCACCCCCCGCCGTCCCGAAACGCCCGGCCGCCCCACCGGCCTCCGCCCCCTCCGGCATGCCCGATCCCGCCCTGGCCGCGCTGACCGGAGAGTGGATGATCGACCCCGCGCACAGCCGGATCGGCTTCTCCGTCCGGCACGCGATGGTGACCACCGTGCGCGGGTCATTCGCCGAATACAAAAGCCGGCTCTACTTCGACGGCCGCAACCCCGCCCGTTCGCAGGCCGAGATCGTGGTGTCCACCGGCAGTGTCGACACCGGAGTGGAACAACGCGACGCCCACTTGGTCGGCCGTGACTTCCTGGACACCGCAACCTTCCCGCGGATGCGGTTCGCGAGCACCGCGGTGCAAACGGCGGGCAACGATGTCTACCGCATGCTCGGCGACCTCAGCATCAAGGACGTCACCCGTCCCGTCGTCCTCGAACTCACCTATATCGGCCATGTCACCGACCCGTTCGGCGTCGAGCGCGTCGGCTTCGACGGCACCACCACCATCGACCGTTCCGACTGGGGTCTGACCTACAACTCCCGACTGGCCGAGGGTGGTGCGATGGTGAGCGAGAAGGTGCGGCTCCAGTTCGACATCGCGGCGATCCGTACGATGCCGGCCGTCTGACAAAACGTTCGCTCGCCCGGACGCCGTGTCGCAGCGTGCCGGGCGAGTCGTAAGTTCCAGTCGTCTCTTGCCGTTTCCGGCGTGCGGTCTCCCTACCGGGTGACGAGGCGGCCGCCGAGGATCGTGTGGACGGGGTTCAGGTCGCGCAGGGCCTCGCTCGGGCAGTCGGCGGGGTCCCGGTCCCACACCGTGAGGTCGGCGAGCCGACCCGGTGCGAGCGTGCCGCGCAGGTCCTGATCGCCGCACAGGCGGGCCGCGTTGACGGTGTGCAGGGTGAGCGCCTCGTCGTAGGTGATGGCGTGCTCGGGGCCCTTGACGCCGATGACGGTCTGGCGGGTGGTCATGCCGTAGACCGAGCGCATCGCGCCGAACTGGCCGACGGGGAAGTCGGATCCGGCGCTGACCTCGGCGCTCAGGTCGATCCAGCCGCGGGCGGGGAAGAGGCGGGCGACGCGTTCCGGGCCCCAGAAGCCCTCCTCCACCTCGGCGGTGTCGTGCAGCAGGGGTTGCTGAATGGTGACGGGGATGCCCAACTCGACGGCGCGGGCCCGCTGTTCGGGTCCGGCGAGGCCGCCGTGCTCCATCACCAGCGCGCCGGCGGGCAGGCCGGGGTTGCGCGCGAGGACGCGCTCGTAGACGTCGAGGAGGGTGCGGACCGCGCGGTCGCCGTAGGCGTGGGTACCGACCCGCCAGCCGCGCCGGACCACGGCCTCGACCGCCTCGACCAGCGCGTCCGGCTCCCAGATCAGGGTTCCGGAGTAGGCGTGGTCGCAGGCGTACGGCTCCTCGGTCGCCCCGGCTTCGAGGCCGCCGTCGAGCCCGAACTTCACGCCCCACACCCGCAGCCACGGGTCGGAGCCGTCACGCCAGTCCTCCATGACGTCGAGCAGGTCCTCCACCTGGGCCGCGCTGGTCATGCCGAGGGCCGAAACCAGGGCGCGGACACGGGTGTTGAGCGCGCCGGCCTCGCGGGCGGCCAGGAGGACTGCGTAGTCCTCGGGGGTGACCGCGCAGTCCCGGACGGTGCCGATGCCGGTGGCCGCGTACTGGGTGGACGCCAGGCGCAGCCCCTCGATCCGCCGCACCCGGTCCGGCGCCGGGACCAGGCGCTCCACCAAGCCCATGGCGTTGTCGATCAGCCGCCCGTCGAGCCTGCCGTCGGCGTAGCGGCCGATGACACCGCCCGGCGGTACGGGAGTGTCCTCGGTGATGCCCGCCAGGCGCAGCGCGTAGCTGTTGACGATGTCGTTGTGGCCGCCGCGCTTGACCAGGACGGGGTGCCGGTCGGTGGCCCGGTCGAGTTCGGCCGCGGTGGGCATGCGGCGCTCGGCGAGGTTGAGTTCCTGCCAGTTGGTGGTCGTGCGGATCCACTCGCCCTCGGGCGTCACCTTCGCCCGCTGCCGGATCAGGTCGAGGAACTCGGGGATGTCGTGGGCCTGGTGGACGGGCACGTCGTGCGCGCCGAGTGCCGCGTAGATCAGGTGCGTGTGCGTGTCGTCGAACGCGGGCAGCACGGTGGCGCCGGGCAGATCGTGCACCGTCGTGCGCTCGCTCACGAGGTGGTCGAGCCCGTTCGGGTCGGGCGAGAGGGCCGTGATGCGGTCGCCCCGTACGGCCAGCGCCCGCTGCGGTGCCTGGTCGGGCACCAGTGTGTGGATCGCGTTCGCCCGGATCACCAGATCGGCTCCGTGATCAGTCATCGTTCTCTCCCGCCTGCTGTTCTCTGCGACATCCGCTGACCAGGCTTTTGTACGGGCGGACAGCTGTTTCGCACACATTTCGCGACTCTGCGAGCAGGAAATACGTCACTTCATGGGATCCAGACCCAACTTGTGCGCCAAATGGTCAGTGAGCTGGGCTGCCGGATCACGGCCGCGGCTTCTTCGAGGACCGGCGACACACCGACCGTCATTGACAAGGCGATTCCGCACCGGTTGTCATGAACACATGCCGAAATATCCGGGGCTCCGCCACACCCGCCACATCCGCCTCACTCGCCGGTCCATCTGCCCCGCCTTCGGCTCCGGTTGTGCTCCGTCCCTGGACTCGCCGTGGAAGTACGGTCATTGACCGGCCGCCGCGAGCTGCTCGACACCGCCCGGGCCGAGTTGACGATCCATCACGGAGTACTTCTCCACGGCCCCGCGGGCATCGGCAAGTCCGTGCTGGTGGCCGCCCTGGTGGCGACCTCGGCAGCTCAAGTCCAGCCGTCCGGAACGGTGTTGCACTGCTCCCCCGCCCAGGAGGACGCCCGGCTCCCGTTCGCCGGTCTCGTCGACCTGTTCGCACGGGTACCGGAGAGCTGCCTGGCGGCCTTGGCCCCCGAACCTCAAGTGGCGCTGCGAGCCGCCCTGTTGCAGAGCCACGAACCGGCCGGCGACCGGGAACGGCTCGCGATCCGCGTCGCCGTTCTCGACGTGCTGCGCGCCCTCGCCGCCACCGGCCCCGTGCTGCTGGTCCTCGACGGTCTCCAGTGGCTCGACGAGCCGACCGCCGAGGTGCTCGCCTTCGTCGTACGCCGTGTGGAGGGCCTCGACGTACAAGTGGTGGCCGCCGAGCGAGTGGCCGAGGACGAGCAGCCCGAGCGCTCGCACTACTGCCCGCCCAACACCGTCGAGCTGCCCGTGTCTCCCCTGACGGACGACGAGGTGGCGCAGCTCCTCCCCACTGACCTGCCACCGGCGGTGCTGCGGGCCGTCCAGGACGCGGCCGCCGGAAACCCTTGGTACGCGCTGGAGTTGGGGCGGGCGGCCCCACGCGACGGAGCGGCCGTCGGTCTCGGCCGGACGCTTCCCGTACCCCAACGCTTGCGCACCCTGCTCCTGGAGCAAGTACGCCCACTGCCCGCATCCGCGCGCCGCACCCTCCTCGTCACCAGCGCAGCCGCCCGCCCCACGCTCACCCTGCTGCGTGCCGCCGGACTCGACGACCCCGCCGCGGACTTCGCGGAGGCGGAGCGGCTCGGGGTCGCGACGGCCGACGCCGACGGGACCGTACGCTTCCGGCATCCGCTGATCCGGGCCGCCGTCTACGCCGATGCCACGGAGCACGAACGCCGGCAGGCACACGCGCTGCTGGCCCGTCCGGTCACCGAACCCGTGGAGCAGGCACGACACTTGGCGCTCGCCCACCCGTACGAGGACGAGGCCACCGCCCGCACGCTGATGTACGCGGCCGAGTACGCCCGTCGCGACGGCGCGCCCGACGCCGCCTTCGAGTTGGCCGGGCTCGCGGCCCTGCGCACACCGGGCGGCCGTCCGGTGGAACGTGCCGACCGGTTGTTGGCGGCGGCCGAATACGCCTGTGACGCCGGGCAGTTGGAGGAGGCGGGGCAGGCGGCCGAGACCGTGCTCGCCGGGTCGGGCTCCGCACGGCAGCGGGTGCGGGCGCGGCTGGTCCTGCTGCGCAATGCCGGGCAGGCGTTGAAGGGTGCGCATGCCCTGATCGAGGAGGGGCTCCGGGATGCCGACGGTGATCCGGAGGCCGAGGCGTGGCTTCATCACTGGGCTGCCGTACGGGGCCTGCTGTGCGGGGAGTTGGAGGACGCGGCCCGGCACGCCCGGCGCGCTGCCCGGCAGGCGGCCGTGGCCGGTGACACGGAGACCCGGATCGGGGCGCTCGCCACGCTCGCCCGGGTGCGTTCCCTGGGCGGTGAACCGGTCGCCGCCGACACCGCGTTGGAGGAGGCTCTCGCCCTGGCAGGTGGCGCCGGCGCGGGACCGGAGAGCTGGGGGTTGATCCGGATGCGGGCGATCCTCGCCCTGGACTCGGACAAGGTCACCGAAGCCCGGGACCGGGTCACCGAACTCCTCGCGGAGATCGGGGAGTTCGCCGGGGTCGAGGAGGTCATGGCGACCCTGGTGGCCCTCACCCGCATCCAAGTGCGCGCCGGGCACTGCCGGGAGGCCCTGGACACCGCCGCCCGCTGCACACGTGCCGTGACCGACACCGGCGTACAGACCGCACCGGCGCTGTACGCGGCGGCGCTCGCGGCGACCGCGGGCGGTACCGCCGACGAGGCGCGGCGGCTCGCCGGGCAGGCGGTGCGGGCCTCGGAGGCGGACGGCGACCGGCTGTTCCTGCTACGCGCGTTGGCGGTGCTGGGGCAGGCCGAGTTGCTCGCCGGTGACCCGCGCGGGGCCGCCGCCGCGGTCGAGGCGCTGCAGCGCGTCAAGGAACTCGGCGCTGCGATGTCCGCCGCCGATCCGCCCCTGCTGCACTGGTACAGCGACCTGGCCGAGGCCCTGGTCGTGCTGGGTGAGACGGACGCGGCCGGTGCCGTGATCGACGAGGCGCGGAAGCGGGTGTCCGTCGACGCGCCCGGCAGCGTACTGGCGGCGCTGGAACGGGCGGAAGGGCTGCGCGAGGCGGGCCTCGGCCGGGCGAAGGAAGGGGCGGTGCGGCTGCGGACCGCCGTCGACCGGCTGCGCCAACTCCCTTTGCCCATAGACCTGATACGCACCCTGATCGCGCTCGGCGCGGTCGAACGCCGGGCCCGGCACCGGAACGCGGCACGCACCGCGCTCGGCGAGGCGTTGGATACGGCGACCCGCATTGGCGCCGTCCCGCTGGCCGCGCGGGCCGGGGACGAACTGGCCCGGCTGGAGGCCGGCGACCGGGACGGTGAGGGGCGGCCCGAACTCACGCCCACGGAGGCGCGGGTGGCCGAACTGGTCGGCGGCGGGGCCACCAATAGGGAAGTCGCAGCTGAGCTGTTCATCAGCGTGAAGACGGTCGAGGGCACGCTGTCGCGCGTCTACCGCAAGGTCGGTGTCCGCTCGCGCACCGCGCTCGCCCACGCCATGGCGGTCGCCGTCATCGCGTCCGGCGCGGCGACCGTGAGCGTCAGCGACGACGACCAACGGCAGCTCACCACACCGGCAGTGACGATCAGTCAGCCCGGCCGGGTCCGTACTCCGAGGTCGCTCGACAACCGCCGCTGACCTGTCATTCGCGGTTCACATGACATCCGCAGTTAACACACAACGCAAGGGTTCCCCCGCTTATGCGGGTGGGGTCGATGTTCCTACGGTGAAAGCCGTTCCGCTTCCGGGACAGCAACCCCCCACTCCTCGGAGGACCTCAGTGACGTCACGACTGAAACTGGTCGGTCTGGTCGCCGTACCGGCTCTGCTCGCCGCCGCCGTCCCCAGCGCCTACGCCGCCGCCCAGCCGCACACAACTCGCGCCGCCATCGCGGGAGATGTCCTCAAGGGCCTGAACCACGACGCGGCCCGCACCGGCGCCGTCTCCGCCGCCAAGCGCATATCGGTGGCCATCAGCCTCACCCCGAGAGACAACAAGGCCCTCGACACCTTCGTCGCCAACGTCAGTAATCCGCAGTCGAGTTCGTACGGCCACTATCTGACGAAGGCTCAGTTCGCGGCCCGCTTCGGCCGGACCGACGCCGAGGTGAAGCAGGTCAAGGAGTACCTGCGCGCCCAGGGTCTCACCGTCGGCAAGGTCCACTCGGGGAACCTGCTGGTCGACGCCAGTGGCACCGCCGCCCAGTTGGAGAAGGCGTTCGGCACCAAGCTGTCGACGTGGAAGGACGCCAAGTCGGGCCGCGCGTTCTACGCCAACGAGACCGCGCCGACCCTGCCGACCGGCATCGCCGGCCTGGTCAGCGACGTCACCGGCCTCAACAACCGCGCCCAGCTGCACCACCAGGGATCCGCCAAGGTCAACCCGCACAACGGCCCCGGCGGCGGCTACACCCCGGCCCAGATCAAGGGCGGCTACAACGTCTCCAGCACGTACACCGGCAGCGGCCAGAAGATCGCGCTGCTGGAGTTCGACGGCTTCGCGCAGTCCAACATCACCAAGTACGACACCAACTACAGCCTGGGCTCCCCCACTCCGACCGTCTCGAAGGTGGACGGCGGTTCCGGCGCGCTCGGCGACGGTCAGGTCGAGGTCGAGCTGGACATCGAGGTCCTGCACGCGATCGCCCCCAAGGCGAACGTCACGGTCTTCGAAGGTCCCAACTCCGACGCCGGTGAGGTCGACACCTACCAGGCCATCGTCGACAGCGGCATCCCGACCACCTCGATCAGCTGGGGCGCGTCCGAGAGCCAGCGCACCACCTCCAACATCAACGCCGTGGACGCCGTGTTCAAGGCGGGCGCGGCCGAGGGCCTCGGCTTCTACGCGGCCTCCGGCGACGACGGCTCGGACGACGCGGGCGACGGCACCACCACCGTCGACTACCCGGCGAGCGACCCGTACGTCACCGGCGTCGGCGGCACGACGCTGACCGTCACCTCCGCCAACGCGTGGAGCAAGGAAACGGCCTGGTCGGGCGGTGGCGGCGGCAAGTCCTCCGTCTTCAAGATCCCGAGCTGGCAGACCGCGGTGCAGAAGAGCGCGGGCGGCGGCTTCCGGCAGGTCCCCGACGTGTCGGCGCTCGCGAACCCGAGCCCCGGTGTCTCGATCTACTCGCAGGGGAGCTGGGGCACGGTCGGCGGTACCAGCGCCGCCGCGCCCGAGTGGGCGGCTTTCGGCGCGCTCTACAACCAGCGGGCCGCGGCGGCCGGCAAGGCCAACCTCGGCTTCGCCAACCCCGCGCTCTACACGGCG
Source organism: Streptomyces sp. NBC_00986 (assembly GCF_045162565.1). Classification (NCBI taxonomy): domain Bacteria; kingdom Bacillati; phylum Actinomycetota; class Actinomycetes; order Kitasatosporales; family Streptomycetaceae; genus Streptomyces; species Streptomyces sp. NBC_00986. Next base: position 10,307,571 of record NZ_CP108733.1, on the reverse strand, counting down.
AGCGGCACCGGCTTCCACGACATCACCAGTGGCAGCAACGGCGCGTACTCCGCCGCCACCGGCTGGGACTTCACCACCGGTTGGGGCTCGTACAACGCGGCGACCCTGGAGACCAAGCTGCTCGGCTGACCGCAGGTAGCTGAACACCGCTGAACGAAGCGCGGGCCGGGAATCACTCCCGGCCCGCGCTTCACGTCGCCCGCATCACCTGAACTTGGCTTTGCCGGGGCCCTCTTCGACGAAGCTCCGCATCCCGCGTTCACGGTCTTCCGTGGCGAACAGCCCCGCGAACCAGGTCCGTTCGACCGCGAGCCCGGTCTCGATGTCCGTCTCCAGACCCGTGTCGATCGCTTCCTTCGCCGCACGCAACGCGATCGCCGGACCCTGCGCCAACTTCGCCGCCCACGCGTGCGCCTCGGCGAACACCTCGGCGGCCGGGGCGAGTCGGTCCACCAGACCCAGCGCGAGCGCCTCGTCCGCCTTGACCATCCGCCCCGTGAAGATCAGATCCTTCGCCTTCGACGGACCGATCAGCCGCGCCAACCGCTGCGTACCACCCGCCCCCGGAATCAACCCCAGCAGAATCTCCGGCTGCCCCAACTTCGCGTTGTCCGCGGCAATACGGAAGTCCGCTCACAACGCCAACTCACAACCCCCGCCCAGCGCATAGCCCGTGATCGCCGCGACCACCGGCTTCGGAATACGGGCCACCGCCGTGAACGACTCCTGCAACGCCCGCGACCGTACGACCATCGCCGCATGGTCCATCCGCTGCATCTCCTTGATGTCCGCGCCCGCCGCGAACACCTTCTCCCCGCCGTAGACCACCACGGCCCGCACGTCGTCGCGACGCGAGGCCTCCTCGGCGAGTGCGCGCAGGCCGTCCTGTGTCTCCGTGTCCAGGGCGTTCATCGGTGGCCGGTCGAGGCGGATCGTGCCGACGCCCTCGGCGGCTTCGAAGTGAAGTGTCATGGCCGGCCTCAGCTGTCGTAGTCGACGGCGAGGGTGTCGGACACGGGGAAGGTCTGGCAGGTGAGGACGTAACCGGCGTCGACCTCGGCGGGTTCGAGCGCGTAGTTGCGCCGCATGTCCGCGGTGCCGTCGGTGACCAGCGCGCGGCAGGTGCCGCACACGCCGCCCTTGCAGGCGAAGGGCAGGTCGGGGCGGGTCTTCTGGGCGCCGTCGAGGATCGAAGTGTCCCTGGGGAGCGCGGAGTTGGTGGTGCGGCCGTCGAGGGTGATGCTGACCCGGCTGACGGGGCCGTCGTAGGCGGTGTCGACATGGCGGTTCGGCCGGACGGGCTCGTCGTCGGCGTAGAACAGCTCCTGATGGACGCGTTCGACGGGGACGCCGAGGCCGGTGAGGACCTGTTGGGCGTCGCGGACCATGCCGTGCGGGCCGCACAGCCACCAGTGGTCGGCGGTGGCCACGTCGACGAGGGCGTCGACGAGCGCGGTGAGCCGGTCGGCGTCGAGGCGGCCGGACAGGATCTCGGCCTCGCGCGGTTCGCGGGACAGGATGTGCGCCAGCTGGAAACGGCCGGGGTACAAATCCTTCAGGTCGGCCAGGTCGTCGGCGAACATCACGGTGTCGCTGCGCCGGTTGCCGTAGAAGAGCGTGACGCGGGAGCGGGTGTCGGCGGCGAGGACGGATTCCGCGATGGAGAGCATCGGGGTGATGCCGGAGCCGGCGGCGATCAGGACGTGGTGGCCGGGGAGGGTCAGGTCGGGGGTGAAGGCGCCGGTGGGGGCCATCACCTCGACGGTGTCTCCGGGACGCACGTCGTTGACCAGCCAGGAGGAGAACAGGCCGCCGGGGACAACCCGTACGCCGATCCGGGGGCGGGCGCCGGCCGGCGAGCAGATGGAGTACGAGCGGCGCTCGTCGCGGCCCTCGACCTCACGGCGGAGGGTGAGCGACTGACCGGGCCGGTACGCGAACTCCTCGGCGAGATGCTCGGGGATGTCGAAGCTGATGGCGGCGGCGTCCTCGCACAGCGACTCGACGGCGGCGACCCGCAGCGCGTGGAAGGCCGGCCGACGACGCGCCGGGCGGGCGGGGGTGGTGGGAGCCGGGGCGGTCACTGGTCCACCGTCCTTTCCACGAGCGGGAGTTGAGGGCGCGCCGCAGGGGCGGCCTGGGGGCTTGCCACGGGCGGGAGCTGACGGCCCTCCGCGAGCGGGAGCCGGGGGCGCGCCACGGGCGGAAGCTGAGAACCCGCCACAGCCGGAAGCCGACGACTCACCACGACGGCAAGCTGAGGACTCGCCACGGACCAGAGCCGACCGCTCACCGCGAGCGGGAGCCGGGGGCACACCACAGGCGGAAGCTGAGAACCCGCCACAGCCGGAAGTCGACGACTCGTCGCGACGGCAAGCTGAGGACTCGCCACGGACAAGGGGCGGCCGCTCACCGCGAGCGGGAGCCGGGGGCACACCACGGGCGGAAGCTGAGAACCCGCCACAGCCGGAAGCCGACGACTCACCACGACGGCAAGCTGAGGACTCGCCACGGACCAGAGCCGACCGCTCACCGCGAGCGGGAGCCGGGGGCACACCACGGGCGGGAGTTGAAGCCTCGCCGCAGGCGGAAGGTGGGGGCTCGCTGCGGGCCGGAGCTCAGCGCTCGCCGCCGGCGAACGCCGGCGGCTTGCCGCGAGCCGGTGTCGGGGGCTCTCCGCGAGCGCGAGCAGGCGTTGGGGGCTCGCCATCAGATCTCCTTGACGTACTCGAACGGCTCGCGGCAGGCGCGGCACCGCCACAGGGCCTTGCAGGAGGTCGCGGCGAACCGCGAGGTCTCCTCGGTGTCGTTCGCTCCGCAGCGGGGGCACGGCACCGTACGGCGGGTGGCGGACAGTTGCAGCGGGACGGGGCCCGCGGGGTGGCGGGGTGCCGCGCCGGGCGGGGCGATGCCGTGTTCGGCGAGGTTGCGGCGGCCCTTGTCGGTGATCCAGTCGGTGCTCCACGGTGGGTCGAGGACCGTACGGATCTCCACGCGTGCGAACCCTGCCTCCCTCAGCCGCGCGGCGACTTCGGCGCGCATCTCGGCCATGGCCGGGCAGCCGGAGTAGGTGGGTGTCAGGCTCGCGACCACGCTGCCGTCCGCGTCGATCTCGACGCCGCGCAGCACCCCGAGGTCGGCGAGGGTGAGCATGGGCATCTCGGGGTCCGGGACCTGTGCGGCGATGTTCCAGGCGCGGCGTGAGTCGATCAGGGTGGTCACCATGTCGCCTCCGGGTGGGCGCGGGCCACGCTCTGGAGTTCGGCCAGCAGCGGGGCCAGGTGGTCGGTGTGGTCGCCGTCGCGGCCGTGTCCGGGGACCGGTGTCGCCTCGGGGAGCACGAGCCCTGCCGCGTCGGTGACCTGGCGGAGCACGGCCAGCACCTCGGTCCCCAACTCGCCGTCACCCGCGAAGAGTTCGTCCACGTACGGAGCGATCGCGGTCAGCGCGTCCCGCATCCGGCGCTGCGATTCATCCGTGCCGTCGCCCAGTCGGACGGCCCACTCGGCCGCGTACTGGCGGTGGTACGCCAGCTCCTTGACGCCCTTGGCGGCGATCGCGGCGAGCACCGGGTCCTGTGTCGTGCCGGCGAGCCGCTCGAAGAGGGCGAGCCGCCACGAGGACAGCACCAGCAGCCGGGTGATGGAGAACGCGAAGTCTCCGTTGGGGAGTTCGGCCAGCCGTACGTTGCGGAAGGCGTCCGCGTCGCGGAAGTAGGCGTACGCGTCCTCGTCGCGTCCGGTGCCGTCCACCTGGCCGGCACGCGCGTAGAGCAGGCGGGTCTGGCCGAGCAGATCGAGCCCGATGTTGGCCAGGGCCACCTCCTCCTCCAACTCCGGTGCGGCCGTGCACCATTGGGCCAGCCGCTGCGCGCTCACGAGCGCGTCGTCGCCGAGTGCCAGGCAGAACGCGGCCAGTTGAGCGGAGTCCGTCCCGTCCGGCACGGTCTGGTCGACGCCGTACAGCGGGTCCTCGAAGCCGGTACCGAACGCCCAGCGGGCGTCGCTGTCGTCGTGTCCCTCGGCCAGGGACAGATAGACGTGGTCGTCACTCATTCCCTGCTCCTAGATGTGGGGGACGTCTTCGGGGATGTCGTAGAACGTCGGGTGGCGGTAGACCTTGTCGGCGCTCGGCGCGAAGAACGGGTCCTTCTCGTCGCGGGTCGAGGCGGCGATGTGCTCCGAGCGCACGACCCAGATGGACACGCCCTCGTTGCGCCGCGTGTACAGGTCGCGGGCGTGGGTGAGCGCCATGGCGTCGTCGGCGGCGTGCAGCGAGCCGACGTGGACGTGGTTCAGGCCGCGCTTGCCGCGGACGAACACCTCGTACAGGGGCCAGTCCTGCGTCATGCCGCCGCTCCTTCGGTTTTCTGTGTACGGGCGGTCTTCTGGGTACGGGCGGCCTGCTTGGCCGCGTGGGCCGTGGCCGCCTCCCTGACCCAGGCGCCCTCCTCGTGGGCGGCCCGGCGGCGGGAGACCCGCTCGGCGTTGCGCGGTCCGTCGCCGCTGATCACGCGCTGCAACTCGGACCAGTCCGGGGTGCCGAAGTCGTGGTGACCCCGCTCCTCGTTCCAGCTCAACTCCGGGTCGGGCAGGGTGACTCCGAGCTTCTCCGCCTGCGGGACCGTCATGTCGACGAAGCGCTGGCGCAGTTCGTCGTTGCTGTGCCGCTTGATCTTCCAGGCCATCGAGCGCGCCGAGTTGGGCGAGTCGTCGTCGGGCGGGCCGAACATCATGAGCGACGGCCACCACCAACGGTCCACCGCGTCCTGGACCATGGCCCGCTGGCCGTCCGTGCCGCGCATCATCGTGAGCAGCAGCTCGTAGCCCTGGCGCTGGTGGAAGGACTCCTCCTTGCACACCCGCACCATGGCCCGCGCGTACGGCCCGTACGAACAGCGGCACAGCGGCACCTGGTTGCAGATCGCCGCGCCGTCCACGAACCAGCCGATCACGCCGACGTCGGCGAAGGTCGGCGTCGGGTAGTTGAAGATCGACGAGTACTTCTGCCGGCCCTCGATCAGCGCCTCGGTCAGCTCCGCGCGGTCCGCGCCCAGGGTCTCGGCGGCCGAGTAGAGATACAGTCCGTGTCCGGCCTCGTCCTGCACCTTCGCGAAGAGGATCGCCTTGCGGCGCAGGGAGGGCGCGCGGGTGATCCAGTCGCCCTCCGGCTGCATCCCGATGATCTCGGAGTGCGCGTGCTGCGCGATCTGCCGGATCAGGGTCTTGCGATAGCCGTCGGGCATCCAGTCGCGGGGCTCGATCCGCTGGTCCTTCGCGATCGTGGCCTCGAACTGCTCGCCGAGCCGCGCTTCGTCCCAGCCGGCGGCTGACGCCTCCGTGCCTGTGCTGGTCATCGACACACCAACTTCCCTACCGACCATTCGTTCGGTACCTAGTCTGATGGGTTTCCCCCGGCGAGGCAAGACCTCCCGGGCGAATGGCTGCTCAGCGGCCCTGGAACGACGGCTCCGCCCGCGCGAGAAACGCCTCTACGGCGGCCCGGTGGTCCCGCGTCGCCCCCAGCCGCTCCTGCACCGCCGCCTCGCGCTCCAGCACGGTGGCGAGGCTCGCGCCGGGCGCGTCCCGCAGCAGCGCCTTGACCTCCGCGTAGGCGACGGTGGGCCCGGCGGCCAGACGCTTCGCAAGGGCCAGCCCCTCCGCCGTAGCGGCGCCGTCCGGTACGACCCGGTGCACCATGCCCCACCGCTCCGCCTCCTCCGCACCGAACCGGTCCCCCAGCAGCATCAGCGCGGCGGCCCGCGACGGACCCACCGCCTGCGCCAGCGCACCGCTCAGCCCACTGTCGGCGGCCAGCCCGATCCCGGTGAACGCCGTAGCAAACCGAGCGCCCTCGGCCGCGACCCGCACATCCGCGCAGAGCGCCAGCCCGAGCCCGGCCCCGACACACGCACCCTCGACGGCCACGACCACCGGCCGGGTCAGCGCGTGCAGCGCCTCCACAAGGGGGTTGTACTCGTCCCGCACGCAGGCGAAGGCGGCCTCGGGCCCGGCTTCCAGCGCCCGGGCGTGCTCCTTCAGGTCCTGTCCCACGCAGAAGTGCTTGCCCCGCGCGGTGAGCAGCACGGCACGGACCGCGTCCCCGTCGTCGTACACCTGTCGTACAGCGGCCAACAGCCCTCCCCGCAGGGCGACATCGAGCGCGGGCCTGCGCAACTCGATGATGGCGACACCGGCGTCCAGGCGATAGCCGACGCCGTCCGGGGACGCGCTCACTTCCACTCGTAGAACCCCTGTCCCGTCTTTCGGCCCAGCTCACCGCGTGCGACCTTGTCGCGCAACAGCTGTGGCGGGGCGAAGCGCTCGCCGAGGGTGGAGTGCAGGTACTCGGCGATGGCCAGGCGTACGTCGAGGCCGACCAGGTCGGTGAGGCGCAGCGGGCCCATGGGGTGCTTGTAGCCGAGGCTCATCGCGTCGTCGATGGCCTCCGGCTCGGCGACTCCCTCTTCGACCATGCGGATCGCCTCCAGGCCGAGCGCCAGTCCGAGGCGGCTGCTGGCGAAGCCGGGCGAGTCCTTGACGGTCACGTCCTTCTTGCCGAGAGCGTGCGTCCAGTCGAGGGCGGCGCTGACGGCGGCGGGCTCGGTGTGCGGTGCTACGACGATCTCGACCAGCGCGGAGGCGGGCACCGGGTTGAAGAAGTGCATGCCGAGGAAGCGGCCGGGGCGGGTGAGCGCGGCGGCGAGTTCGGTGACCGAGAGGGAGCTGGTGTTGGTGGCCAGCACGGTCGTCGCGCCCACCGCCCGCTCGGCCGCCGCGAGGACGCGAGCCTTGAGCCCGGCGTCCTCGGGGACGGCCTCTACAACCAGATCGGTGTCGGCGGGGAGTCCCTCGACCGAGTCGGCCATGGTGACGCGGGCGAGGACCTGCTCGGCGGGTTCGCTGAGCAGGCCGCGCTCGGCGGCCCGCTTGAGGCCGGTGGCGACCCGGTCGTACGCGGCGGCCGAGGCAGCCTCGCCGCTCTCCACGACGGTGACGGACGAACCGGCGACCGCGAAGGACTGCGCGATCCCGGCGCCCATCCGGCCGCCGCCGATCACACCGACAACGGCGGGCGCTGAGTGGGGTGTTGGGCTCATGCTCGGCTGCTCCTCTTCTCCAAGAAACGTGTCATACGGTCCCGCTTGTCCTGGCCCTCGAAGAGCACGGCCTGCGCGAGGTCGTCGGCGATCGGGTGGGCGCCGGGTGAGTCGACGACCAACTTGGTGAGCCGCAGGGCCGTGGCCGAGGACCGGGCCATGCGGTCGAGCAGCGCGTGCGCCTCGTCGAGCAGCTTCTCGGCCGGTACGACGTCGATGACCAGCCCGGCCGCCAGTGCCGCCGTCGCGTCGAGGTTCCGTCCGGCGAGCAGCACCTGCTTGGCGAGGGACTCGCCGATCAGCTCGGGCAGCCGCCAGCAGGCACCGGCCGCGGCGAGGATGCCGAGGCCGGGCTCCGGGTTGCCGAAGACGGCGTCCGGTCCGGCGATACGGAGGTCGCAGGCGTACGACAGTTCCGCACCGCCGCCCAGCGCCCAGCCGTCCACCGCGGCGAGGGTCGGCATCGGCAGCCGTCGTACGCGCTCGAAGAGGCGGCTGTTGATGCCCTGCAAGGCCTCGTCCCGCCCGCGTGCCAGCAGCTCGGCGATGTCGGCGCCGCCCGCGAAGACTCCGCCGTGTCCGGTGAGGAGGAGCAGCTTGGGGTTCTGCTCCAACTGGTCGCAGACGGCGTGCAGTTCGCGGATCATCAGGCCGCTGATCGCGTTGCGGGCCTCGGGGCGGTGCAGGGTGACGACGACCCGGTTCTCGCGCTCCTCGACGAGGAGAGTCTCGTAGGCGCCGGCGCTCATACTCGCTCCACGAGCATCGCGACGCCCTGCCCGACCCCGACGCACAGCGTGGCCAGACCCCTGCTGCCGTTCTCGCGCTCCAGGCGGCCGAGCAGGGTGAGGAGGATGCGGGCGCCGGAGCATCCGAGGGGGTGGCCCAGTGCGATGGCGCCCCCGTCGGCGTTGACCTTCTCCTCGTCGAGCTTGAGGCGACGCGTGACCGCGAGGGCCTGGGCGGCGAAGGCCTCGTTCAGTTCCACGGCGTCCAGGTCACCGGTCTCCCAACCGGCGCGGTCGAGGGCCTTCTCGGTGGCGGGGACCGGGCCGAGGCCCATGACGTGGGGCTGCACCCCGGCCGAGGCCGACGTGACGATCCGCGCCCGGGGAGTGAGCCCGTGACGTCGGACGGCCGCGCCGCTCGCGACCACCAGGGCGGCGGCGCCGTCGGACAGCGGCGAGGAGGAACCGGCGGTGACGATGCCGCCCTCGCGGAAGATGGTGCGCAGTGAGCCCAGCTTCTCCAGCGTGGTGCCGGGGCGTGGGCCCTCGTCTCGGGTCACCTCGCCGCCCTTGACCGCGACCGGCACGATCTCCCGGTCGAAGTGGCCCAACTCCTGGGCGGAGACGGCCCGTTGATGGCTGCGCAGCGCGAACGCGTCGGACTCGGCGCGGGTGATGCCGTCGAGCGCGGCGACCTCCTCGGCCGTCTCCCCCATCGACAGGGTCTGCTGGGCGGCGAAACGCGGGTTGGTGAAGCGCCAGCCGAGCGAGGTGTCGTGCACCTCCCCCGGCTTGGCCCACGGGGTGCCGGGCTTGGCCATCACCCAGGGGGCGCGGGTCATGGACTCCACACCGCCCGCGACGACCAGGTCCGCCTCGCCGGAGCGGATCGCCTGGGCGGCCGAGGCCACGGCGGTCAGGCCGGAGGCGCACAGCCGGTTGACGGTGTAGCCGGGCACGGTGTGCGGCAGCCCCGCCAGCAGGACGGCCATCCGCGCCACGTCCCGGTTGTCCTCACCGGCCTGGTTGGCGGCGCCGAGGATCACCTCGTCGACCTCGTGAGCGGGTATTCCGGCGCGCCGGACCGCCTCGCCGACGACCAGTGCCGCGAGGTCGTCGGGCCGCACGGAGGCGAGGGCGCCGCCGTAGCGGCCCTGCGGGGTGCGGGCACCGTCGATCAGATAGACCTCGTCGGAGGACAGCTCAGGCATCGGGGGTCTCCTCGGCGGGTGCGGGCCGGCGCGACTGGAGGGTCGCGAACCGGCCGGTGACGAACGCGGGGTCGGACAGGGTGGCGCTGGCGGCCGGGTTGGCGGCGCTGCCGTGGAAGTCGCTGAACGCGGCGGACTGGTTGACGAAGACACCGCCTGTGAGGTTCTCGGAGAGATGCACACCCGCGTCCAGGGCGGCCAACTCGGCCGCGTCCAGCACCAGTTCGCTGGTGGAGTGGACGGCGGCGGTCAGCGCACCGTGCGCCCGCACCGTCTCGCGCAGGATCCGCAGGCTGTGCTCGGTGGAGTCGGTGCCGATGACGAACGACACCGGCCCGAACCATTCCCGCGTGTACGTCTCCCGGTCGTCCTCGGCATCGAGGCGTGCGATCAGCGGCGTACGTACGACGGCCTTCGGGTGCTCGGGGTGGTCGACGGGCGCCGACGCGCGCACCGTACGACCGACCGTCGCGGCCTGCTCCAAGCGGTCCCGCACGCCGTCGTTGACGATCGCGCCGAGGGTGCCGGCGGCGCGGGCGGGGTCGCCGAGCAGCTTGTCCAGCGCCGCGGCGAGGTCGGCGGCGAACTCGTCGGCGCTGCGCGGGCCTTGGTCGGTGGTGATGCCGTCACGCGGGATCAGGAGATTCTGCGGGGTGGTGCACATCTGGCCGCTGTAGAGGGCCAGTGAGAAGGCGAGGTTGCCGAGCAGGCCGCGGTAGTCGTCGGTGGAGTCGAGGACGACGGTGTTGAGACCGGCCTTCTCGGTGTGGACGAGGGCCTGGCGGGCGTTGGTCTCCAACCAGTCGCCGAACTCCGTCGAGCCGGTGAAGTCGATGATCCGGACGTCCGGGTGCAGGGCGAGGACGGCGGCGCTCCGGCCCCCGGGTTCTTCGGCGGCGAGGATCACGAGGTTCGGGTCGAAGCCCGCCTCGGCCAGTACCTCGCGGGCGATCCGTACGGTGACCGCGAGGGGCAGGACGGCGCCCGGGTGCGGCTTGACCACGACCGGGTTGCCCGTGACCAGGCTGGCGAACAGGCCCGGGTAGCCGTTCCAGGTCGGGAAGGTGTTGCAGGCGATCAGCAGCGACACCCCGCGGCCGACCGGGGTGAACTTCTTGTCCAGGACCTGCGGGCCGCCCTTGCGCTGCGGCTTGCTCCAGCGGGCCGTGCCCGGGTGGCGCTTCTGCTCGGCCCAGGCGTACGCGACGGCCTCCAGGCCGCGGTCCTGGGCGTGCGGGCCGCCCGCCTGGAAGGCCATGACGAAGGCCTGCCCTGTGGTGTGCTGCACGGCGTGCGCGATCTCGAAGCTCGCCGCGTTCAGCCGGGCCAGGATCTCGGCGGCGACTCCGGCGCGGGTGTCGGGGCCCGCGTCGCGCCAGGGTCCGGTGGCCGCCAGCGTGGCGGACACCGCCTCGTCCGGCGCGACGCGGGGGTAGGAGATGCCCAGCTCGAAGCCGTACGGGGAGGTCTCGGCGGCCTGGACGCGCCCGTCGCCCGGATGCCCCGGCAGCTCGAAGGACCCGCCGAGCCGCTCCTCGAACGCGGCCTCGCCGATCTTGGCCGCGTCCTCGCCGTAGACCGACTTGCTGGGCGACTCCGGATACGGCGTCCAGTGGTCACGCGTGCCGGTCGCGGCGACCGCCTGTTCCAGCAGGGCGCGATGGCGCGAGAAGAAGTCGGGCAGCTCGGAGCTGGTCTGGGGCATGCGTTCCACCTCTTGACAGGCAGTGGTGTTGCTGGATTACTTGGCCGTGACGCACGCTAACCGAATGTTCGGTCGGTCCACAAGGTGGTGGAAAATGACGCAGGCCGCTGACACGGCCTCCGGTCCGACGGCGAGGATGTTCGCCGCGGACGAGGCGTCCCGGGCTCTCGGAATGGAGCTCGTCGAGCACGGCGAAGGGACCGCCGTGCTCCGCATGACCGTGACCCCGGCCATGGTCAACGGACACAAGATCGCCCACGGCGGTTATCTGTTCCTCCTCGCGGACTCCGCCTTCGCCTGCGCCTGCAACAGCCACGGCCCGGTGACCGTGGCCGCCGCGGCCGACATCGACTTCGTCGCCCCGGCGTACGAGGGCGACGTCCTGGTGGCGACGGCGACGGAGCGCACCCGGTTCGGCCGCAGCGGCATCTACGACGTGAGCGTGGTGCGCGGCGACCAGGTGATCGCGGAGTTCCGCGGCCGCAGCCGCATGATCAACAGCGCGAAGACGAAGGAGTCTCCATGAGCAGCGACCTGACAGCCCCGGCGGCTCCACCGGCTTCGCCGCCCGTGAGTCCGCGCCTCGGGGAACCGCTCCCCGACGGGTTGCTGGACGCCGCCGAGCGCCTGAGCCGCGAGGAGCTGCGCGAGCACCAACTCGGCCTGCTCCAGAGCACGTTGAGGCACGCCTACGACAACGTGGAGCTGTACCGCAGGAAGTTCGACGAGGCCGGAGTCAAACCCGACGACTGCCGCACCCTGGAAGACCTGGCCCGTTTCCCGTTCACCACCAAGGCCGACCTGCGCGACACGTACCCCTTCGGCATGTTCGCCGTCCCCATGGACCAGGTCCGCCGTGTCCACGCCTCCAGCGGCACCACCGGCCGCCCCACGGTCGTCGGCTACACGGAGAACGACCTCTCCATGTGGGCCGACGTGGTGGCGCGCTCGATCCGCGCGGCCGGTGGCCGTCCCGGCCACAAGATCCATGTGTCGTACGGCTATGGGTTGTTCACCGGTGGTCTGGGCGCCCACTACGGCGCCGAGCGCGCGGGCTGCACCGTGATCCCCGCCTCCGGTGGCATGACCGCCCGCCAGGTGCAGATCATCCAGGACTTCAAGCCCGAGATCATCATGGTCACCCCGTCCTACATGCTCACCCTTCTCGACGAGTTCGAGCGCCAGGGCGTCGACCCGCGCACCAGCTCCCTCAAGGTGGGCATCTTCGGCGCCGAGCCGTGGACGGAGGAGATGCGCCGCGAGATCGAGGAGCGCATGGACATCCACGCGGTCGACATCTACGGCCTGTCGGAGGTCATCGGCCCCGGTGTCGCGCAGGAGTGCGTGGAGACCAAGGACGGCCTGCACGTGTGGGAGGACCACTTCTACCCGGAGATCGTCGACCCGATCACCGACGAGGTGCTGCCCGACGGCGACAGCGGCGAGCTGACCTTCACCTCCCTCACGAAGGAGGCGCTGCCGATCATCCGTTACCGCACCCGCGACCTGACCCGGCTGCTGCCCGGCACGGCCCGCCCGGCCTTCCGGCGCATCGAGAAGATCACCGGCCGCTGCGACGACATGATCATCCTGCGCGGGGTGAACGTCTTCCCCAGTCAGATCGAGGAGATCCTGCTGCGCACCCCGGCCGTCGCCCCGCACTTCACGATCCAGCTCAGCCGCCGCGGCCGCATGGACCACATGACGGTCCGCGCCGAGGCCCGCCCCGGTGCCACTCCCGAGCAGCGGGATGCCGCCGCGGCCGCGATCGGTAAGGGCGTCAAGGACGGCGTGGGGGTGACCGTGGCGGTGGAGATCGTCGATCCGGAGACCCTGGAGCGCTCGGTGGGCAAGATCCGCCGGGTCAAGGATCTGCGGGACCAGTGACATCCGAGGCCGTTCCGCCCGGCCCGGTCGCCGGCCTTGTCACAATGGACCGGTGACCAGGACACCTGTGCAGAACCCGGCCGGCCGCCACGGCCGTCCCGCCTACGACCGCGACTCCCTGCTGGAGGTCGCCGTCGTGGTCTTCAACGAACGCGGCTACGACGGCACCGGCATGGAGGAACTGGCCAGACGCCTGGGCCTCAGCAAGTCGAGCATCTACCACCATGTGTCCGGCAAGGAGGAACTCCTCGAACTCGCGGTCAACCGTGCTCTGGACGCCCTCTTCGCCGTGCTCGACGAGGAGGAGGCCGGGGAGCAGCGGGGCAAGGCGTCCGGCACGACCGCGACGGCCCGGATGAAGCGGGTCATCCACCGCAGCGTCGAGGTGCTGGCCGCCGAACTGCCGTACGTCACCTTGCTGTTGCGTCTGCACGGCAACAGCGAGGTGGAGCAGCGGGCGCTGGCCCGGCGCCGTGAATTCGACCACCGGGTCGCGGAGTTGATGAGCCGGGCGGCGGCCGAGGGCGGCATACGGGCGGACATCGACCCACACCTCGCCAGCCGCCTGCTGTTCGGTACCGTCAACTCCCTCGTGGAGTGGTACCGCCCCGACCGCGACCTGACCGTGGAGACGCTGGCAGACGCCCTCACGACCATCCTCTTCGACGGCCTGCACGGACGTACCGCGAGCTGACGGGGCGAAGGCCCCAACTCCCCTCCCCCACAGGCCACATGAAGCACCCCGAGTACGATGATCAGGAGCTTGCCCCGCCCCTCTCGCCCACCCTTCTCACCTGCCGCGATGGAGTTGCCATGACGACCGACCCCAAGCCGTCACCGCAGATCGACACCGGCAAGGCACACCCCGCGCGGGTCTACGACTGGTTGCTGGGCGGCAAGGACAACTACCCGGTCGACGAGGCCGTGGGCGAGAAGCTGCCGCCCGAGGCGAAGGACGCGGCGCGGCAGAACCGTGAGTTCATGCACCGCGCGGCGACCTGGCTCGCCGGGGAGGGCATCGACCAGTTCCTGGACATCGGCACGGGCATCCCCACCGCGCCCAACCTGCACCAGATCGTCCAGCGGACCGTGCCGACGGCGAAGGTCGTCTACACCGACTACGACCCGATCGTCCTGCGTCACGCCGAAGCACTGCTGGTCAGTCACCCCGACGGGGTCACCGACTACATCCAGGCCGACGTGCGCGAGCCCGAGCTCATCGTCGAACACGCCCGCCACGTCCTGGACTTCAGCCGCCCGATCGCCCTGTCGCTGATCGCGCTGATGCACTTCATCCCGGACGAGCAGGACGCCCACGGCATCGTTCGCAACCTCGTCGCGACCCTGCCGTCCGGCAGCTACCTGGTCCTGTCCCACGCCGCGTCCGACCTGTACCCCGAACTCGCCGCCCAGGTCACCGCCGAGTACGCCAAGGGCGGCATCAAGCTCGGCTTCCGCACCCGCCCCGAGGTGGCCCGCTTCTTCGACGACCTCGAACTGGTGCCGCCCGGCCTGGTGACGGCGACGGAGTGGAACCCGCCGGCGTCGGAGGAGGCTCCGGAGGGCAGCGGGATCTACGCGGCGGTGGCGCGGGTCCGCTAGCGGCGGCTCGCGTCCTGGGCCTGCACGGGAGGCTGGTCCGGCCACGTGAACGCGTAGCTCGGATTGCCTCCCCGGCCGAGCCGTACGAAGCGCAGGAGTTCGCGGACGATGCCCGCGTTGCCCATCCCCCAGCCCGTGAACGGCTCCAAGTCACTTGGGGTGGCCCGGTGTTCGACGTTCGACCAGCGGGCGCCGTCGCCGTCGCGGGTGGCACGGGCTGCCAGGTCCGCGACGAGGACGCGTGCGAAGTCGTACGGGTCCTGCTGTTCCCGCTGGTCACGTTGTTCGGCGAATCGGTCGCAGGCCAGGGCCAGGACGCCCGCGGTGCCGCAGCAGCGCCCGTTGTTGTCCCAGAAGCGTGGGCGCAGCCGCTGGGGCAGGCCGGAGTGCGTGACCGTGTGCCAGCAGCGGTCGGCGAGGACGGACCAGGCGGGGTCGGCCGTGATGTCCCGCAGGAGCCGGAAGACCTGGGCGTCGCCCGCCGGGCCGTGGCACCAGCCGTAGCTGACGGGCTCGACCACGTCGGGGCGGAACTGCGGGGTGGAGTGCCGGACCAGGAAGCCTTCCGGGCCCGCCTCGTCGCGCGACACGACGTCCGCGGCACCGGCCAGCGCGAGGTCGACCAGGTCCGGGCGGCCGGCTGCCTCACCGACCCGGGCGAGTCCCAGGACGATGCCGAGTGTGCCGTGCGAGATGTGGTGCAGACGGGATTCGATGTCCGGGCGGTGGGGCCAGTGGACACCCGCCGGCGTCTGCTCCGCCGTCCGCAGGTACGGCTCCACGGCGAGGACGGCCAGTTCGGAGTCGCCGGTCAGGAGGGCGCCGAGGCCGATCCCCGCGTTGCCGCCCATCAGCTCGAACAGGGCGCCCCAGCGGGTTCCGTCGAAGCGTGACCGTACGAGGTGCAACGCGCGGTCGGCGGCGGCACCGGCGGCCGCGTCACCGAGTTCCTCGTGCAGGGTCCGCAGGACGAGGGCCACTCCGGTACGGCCGAAGTAGAGGGAGTCGTCGTCGATGCCGTCGACCGAGTCCGCGAGACCGAGGCCCGCTCGCAGGGCCGCGTCGGCATAGGAGTCGTCGCCGAAGTGCCGCCACGCCTCCAGGAGTACGGGGACGTTCCCGGCCGTACCGCTGTAGAGGGACGGGTTCGGCTCGTCGTCCGAGGGCTTCCTCGACCAGGCGAGGCCTCCTCCGGAGGTTTCTCGTGCCGCGCCGATCAGCCAGCGCAGCCCGTCCACCGCGAGTTCCTCGACCTCGTCGACCGCCACGACCGTGGCCTCTGGTGCCGTCATGCGCCCACTCTCGCATGATCTTCCGGACCCGCCCAGAGGGCGCCAACTCAGCCGTTCCATCAGCTGAGTTCGCTTCGCCGGCCTCGCGCCCCGCCCTCAACTCGCGGTATTGGTCTGCCAGACGACCGCAGCATCGGTCGCGATGACCATGTTGCCGTCCTCCAGCACCTTGAGCACGGCCCCGGTCGCACCTTGCGTGTTGCTGCTCCACAGTGCCTGGTGCTGAGCGTCGTAGACCACGAGGTTGCCGTCCGCCTGGAACGTGGCCGTGTTCCCCGCGCCCTGGGTCTGGCTCGCCCAGTGCGCCGTTCCGGACGCGTCGTAGAGCACGAGGTTGCCGTCCGTCTGCATGATCAGTTTCGAGCGCACGGTCTGGATGAACTTCCCGACCTCGAACGTGAAGGGGGCCTTCACCACCACGGCGTCGGCCAGTTTGTCCTCGCCTGTGCCAGAAGCAGAGGCAGAAGGAGACGCCGTCGCTCCGCTTGCGGACGGGGAGGCCGACACGTGGGCGGCGCGGCCGGCGCCGGCCGACGGCGTGACATGGGCGGACGCCGAGTCCTTGCTCTTGCTGTTGCCCTTGTCGTCAAGGGTGTTGAACAGGAGCAGCCCGGAACCGGCGACCACGACCAGCGCGGCCGCGCCGATGGCGGTCCAGAGCGTGCGACGCCCGCGTTCACCTCCGGTGCCTCCGCCGTCCGGGGGCGGAGTCGTACCGGTTCCCGCCGGATAGGGGCCATAGACATCGGCCACGTGAGGCTGCGTGGGGGTGTCGAGGCCCGAGTGCGGCGCGAGGAGGGTGGCGGCGTGGGTCTCCCGCGTGCCGCCGTCCATCGCCGTCGTCCGCGGGGCTACGGCCGTCATCGCTTCCGAGGCGGCGGCCGGCGCACCGCTGCCGTTGTCGGTGACAGTCGCGGCTCGTTGCCGATCCGTCAACGAGCCCACGGAGAGCGCCCGTTGGTAAGCGGGATGGTGGACCAAGTCGGCTTCGGCCCGGCAGAGTTCGACGATCTGATGCGGGGTGGGGCGCAGCGCGGGATCACTCTGCGCGCAGGCGGCGATCAGCTCGGCGACGCCGGGGTCCACACCCCGCAGGTCGATCTCGCCGTGCACCGAACGGTACGACACGGCCGCGAACGGCCCGTCCCCGTAAGGCGGTCGGCCGGTGACGGCGAACGCCAGCGTGGCCCCGAGGGCGAACACGTCCGCGCCCGGACCGGTCTCGCCGACCGTGATCGTCTCCGGCGCGATGAACCCGGGGCTGCCCATCGCTCCGCCGACCTGCGTCAGGTTGGACGTGCCGGTGGTCCTGGCGATGCCGAAGTCGATGAGTTGCGGGCCGGTCGCGGAGAGGATGACGTTGTGCGGCTTGAGGTCCCGATGCCACACACCACGTACGTGGATGGCGTCCAGCCCTTCGGCCAGGGCGGCCAGCATCACGCGGGCCAGGTCGGCGGGGAGCGGCCCGTTGGTCACGATCGCGGCGTGCAGCGTGGGCCCCGGCACATACTCGGTGGCCAGCCAGTACGGCGGCGTGTCCAGCTCCGCGTCGATGAGCGAGGCCGTGTACGCGCTGCGGACCGTACCCAGGGTCTCCACCTCGCGGCGGAACCGGCTGAGGGCGTGTTCGTCGTGGCGCAGGTGGTCGTTGATCACCTTCACGGCGGCGGGACGGCCGCCCGGCGAACGCGCGAGGTACACCCTCCCCATCCCGCCCTCGCCGAGTCTGCCGACCAGACGGTAACGGCCTATGTGCGATGGGTCGGAGCCATCGAGCGAAAGCACGGGACATGTCCTCCTTGGGTGGAACCGACAGTCACCGGATCCACCGTGAGGTCAACTCGGCTGGGCTCCAACCCCGTTGCCCAGCGGGGGTGCGGGGATGCGACACCAGTCCTCGGACGACACGCCCGGACCGGACCCCGACATAGTAGAGGGAACAGACCCCCGCGCCTCACCCGTCACCCTGTTCACTGGATGTCCTCGTGCAGATGCACGACGAGCCAGTGCCCCTCGGGCTGCGCACGCCGCAGGACCGCGGTGTTGCGGGCCAACTCCGAAGGGGCCGCACGGAAGTCGACCCGCAGCCAGTAGCGGGCCACGGCCAAGTCCCCGAAGACGTCGACGACTTGGCCGTACGCCGTGAGTCCGGTCTCGGCGGGACCGTCGTCCGACGTGGGACGGGCGTCCCGGACTCGGTTCAACTCCGCCCTGCCACAGATGAGTTCGGGGGTCGCCGAGTCCCAGATGGTGGCCTCGGGATCGAGGAAGGCGTCGATCCGGTCACGGTCGCCGGCCGTGTAGCCCTCGTACATCCCCGTGATCACCGTCCACACGTCGGCCAGATCGGCGGGCACGCCACCCGGGCGGGCACCGCGGTCGGCGGCGGGACGGGCGGAACGGGGCGGTGGAGCGGGCATGGCGGATCCTTCGGTGAGTGGCTGGCGGGAGGGGGTTCAAGGGAGGACGACCAGGTCACGGGGCGTGCGGTTGAGGCGCTCGCCGCTCTCCTCCGTACAGATCACGATGTCCTCGATCCGGGCTCCGTACCGGCCGGGCAGGTAGATCCCGGGTTCGACGGAGAAGGCCATGCCCGGGGCGAGCGGGAGCGGGTTGCCGGTCACGATGTAGGGCTCCTCGTGGCTCTCCAGGCCGATGCCGTGTCCGGTGCGATGGATGAAGTGCGGGCCGTGTCCGGCGTCGGTGATGATGTCCCGTCCCACGGCGTCGAGTTGACCGGCCGTGATGCCCGGTCGTACGGCGTCGGTCTGGGCGCGTTGGGCGCTCAGCAGCACGTCGTGGAGGTGGCGGAACTCGGCGGGCGGCTCGCCCACCGCGTACACCCGGGTGGAGTCGGAGCAGTAACCGTCCAGGGTCGTACCGCCGATGTCGACCACCACCGGGTCGCCGGGGCGGATCGTCCGGTCGGAGAGTTCGTGGTGCGGGCTGGCGCTGTTCGGGCCGGAGCCGACGATGACGAAGTCGACCCGGATGTGCCCCTCGGCGACGATCGCGTCCGCGATGTCCCGGCCGACCTCGCGTTCGATACGGCCCGCTCGCAGCCACTCCCCCATACGGGCATGGACCCGGTCGATGGCCGCACCGGCCCGGCGCAGGGCGGCCGCCTCCTCCGGGGTCTTGCGCATCCGCAGCCCGTTCAGCACGGTTCCGGCCAACTCCTGGCTCGCGCGCGGCAGTCGGGTGCGGAAGGCGATGGTCTTCTCCGCCCACATCCGGTTGTCGACACCGACGCGGGCGGTACGGGCGGGCAGCCGGGCCGCGACGAGGGCATAGGGGTCGTCGGTCTCGCCCCAGCCGGTGATCTCGATGCCCAGGTCACCGGCCGGGGATGCCTTGGCGGCGAGTTCCTCCAGGGCCGGTACGAGGAGGAAGGGGTCACCGTCGGCGGGCAGCACCAGGCAGGTCAGCCGTTCCAAGGGCTTGGCGTCGTAGCCGGTCAGGTAACGCAGGTCCGCGCCGGGCGAGATCAGCAGGGCGTCCAGACCGGCTCGGGCTGCGGCCTCCTGGGCGCGGTGGAGGCGGTCGGCCGGGTAGAGGTTCGCGGGCGGTTCGGCGGGGTGGTGGGGGTTGTCGCCGATGGGGGGCGGGGTGGTGGGCATCGAGTCTCCGTGAGGTTCGGTGTGTGCTGGAGTGTTGGGCGCCGCTGAGGCGGGGGCTCCGGACACGCGGATGGCGGGCGATGCGCGCTGGTCGCGTCCCGGCGGAGTGGCCGACTCCCTGCGGAGCGGCGCCTCTTGGCAGAGCAGCGGTCCTCCCGTGGGGCGACCGTCGGAGAGCGGCGCTGCGATCAGGCGTTGTCGGCGTTGCCGGGGTGGATCGGTACCGCGTGAAAGTCGTCGCTACGGGCGCGGCGCGGTGCCACGTGCGAGCCCGCTCCAACCCGGACACGCACCACCCGCCGACCATCCCCAGCACCAGTCCGGATCACCACCCGCGCAGACACCCCACCCCCGCTCACGCCGCGTACAGCCGGCACGCGACACCCCCCGCGATCAGCTGCGGCTCCTCCCGGTCGCAGCCGTCGAAGGCCTGCGGGCAACGCGGATGGAAGCGGCAGCCGCTCGGCGGGGCGGCGGGGTCGGGGACATCGCCGGGGAGTTCGGCCGGCAGCACGCCCGCACCGTCCGGCTTCGGTACGGCGGCCAGCAGCGCTCGGGTGTACGGGTGGCGCGGGTCGGCCCAGACCTCGGCGGTGGGGCCGGTCTCCACGATCCGGCCGAGGTACATCACGGCGATCCGGTCCGCGATCAGCCGTACGACGGACAGGTCGTGGCTGATGAACAGCAGCCCTGCGCCCGATTCGACGGCCAACGACCGCATCAGCGTGGCCACTTGGAGCTGAGCGGAGGCGTCCAGCGCGGAGATCGGTTCGTCGCCGACCAGCAGCCGGGGTCGGGCGGCGAGTGCGCGGGCGATGGCGATGCGCTGGCGTTGGCCTCCGGAGAACTCCTGGGGATAACGGCCGGCGGCGCTCGCCGGCAGGCCGACCCGGGTCAACAGGTCCTCCGGGGTGGTGAGTTCGGCCGCCGCCTCGCCCCGCCCGGCCGCCGTACGGATGCCGTCGGCGATCTGTGAACCCACCCGGCGCCGGGGATTGAGGGAGCCGTACGGGTCCTGGAAGACCATCTGGATGCCGGTCAGGGCCAGTTCGCGGCGGCGCACCCGCAACGGGCGTACCGATGTGCCGTCGTAGGTGATCCGGCCTTCCGCGGGTGCGGTGAGGCCGCAGACCGCGCGAGCCAGCGTCGACTTGCCGCAGCCCGACTCGCCTACCAGGCCCACGACTTCGCCCGCCCGCACCTGAAGGCTGACCCCGGCGACGGCCCGGGTGGGAGGTGCGCCCGGCCGGTGGTACTGGACCACGAGATCGTCGACCGAGAGGAGAGGGGCCGTCGGGTCGGGGGTCATACGGTGCTCCTTCCGGGGAGCGCGTCCAGGAGCTGGCGGGTGTACTCGTGCTGTGGCTCGGTGAGGACCCGGCCGCGCGGACCCGTCTCGACGACCAGGCCGTGGCGCATCACGCTCACCTCGTCGGCGATCGCGGACATCACGCCGAGGTCGTGGGTGACCAGCAGAACGGCGAGGCCGAGGTCGTCGCAGAGACCGCGCAACAGTCTCAACACGCCTGCCTGCACGGTCACATCGAGCGCGGTCGTCGGTTCGTCGGCGATGAGGATCTTCGGTTCGCAGGCCAGCGCGATGGCGATGGCGATCCGCTGGCGCATGCCGCCGGAGAACTGGTGCGGGTAACGGCCCAGCGCCTCGCGGGGGTTGGGGATGCGGACCTGTGCCAGCAGGTCGGCGGCCCGCTCCTTCGCGGCCTTGCGGTTGAGCTTCAGGTGGTGGCGCAGGTGGTCGGTGAGCTGGTGGCCGATGCTGAGCATGGGGTGCAGGCTGGTGGACGGGTCCTGAAAGACCATGCTCACCGACTGCCCACGCAGCGCGGCCAGTTGACGGGCCGGCAGGGTCAGCAGGTCGGTGCCCTCGAACTCGATCCGCCCGCCGGTCCGCGCGCCCGGCGGCAGCAGACCGAGCACGGCAAGACCGGTCATGGTCTTGCCCGAACCGCTCTCCCCCGCGAGCCCGTGGATACGGCCGGGCTGGAGCGCGAGGTCGACGCCGCCGAGGATGCGGGCGCCGCCCAGGTCGAGCGTGAGGCCGCTGATCCTCAGGACGTCCACGGAGTCGCCGTCGGTCATGCCACACGCTCCTTCTCCGCGCCGATCGTGCGGGCGGTACCGGGGTCGAGGGCGTCCCGGAGTGTGTCGCCGAGGAAGTTGAAGGCGAGGACGACGGTGAGGATGGCCAGGCCCGGGAAGACCCCGATCCACCACTTGTCGAACTGCTGCGTGCCGTCCGCCACCATCGCGCCCCACTCGGCCGTCGGCGGTTTCGCGCCGAGCCCGAGGAAGGACAGCCCGGACAGCAGCAGCGTCGCGGTGCCGATGTCGAGGGTGGCCAGGACGAGGAGTGGGCCGAGCACGTTGGGCAGGATGTCGACGCGCAGCGAGCGCCAGGCGGAGAAGCCCAACAGCCGTCCGCTGAGCACGAATTCACGGTTCCGCAGGCCCATCACCAGACCCCGGGTGACGCGGGCGTACGACGGCCAGGAGACGACCAGGACGGCCAGTACCGCGTTCTGCAGGCTGGCGCCGAGCGCGGCGGCGACGACCATCGCCAGGATGACGGTGGGGAAGGCGAACACCAGGTCCGCGATCCGCATCACGGTCTCGTCCACCCACCGCCCGAAGAACCCGGCGCAGGCCCCGAGCACTCCGCCGACCAGCAGCGACATGGCCACCAGCAGGAGCGCGAGCGGGATGGAGACCCGGGCGCCGTACAGCACCCGGCTCAGCACGTCCCGGCCCAGCTCGTCCGTGCCGAACCAGTGTCCGGCGCCGGGGGCGGCCAGTCGGGGCAGGTTCTGCGCGAGGGGGTCGTGCGGGGCCAGCAGCGGGGCGGCGACCACGATCAGCAGCCAGAACACCGCGACCAGACCGCCCGTCACCGCGAGCGGGCGACGCCAGGCGGGCGGCAGCCGTCGTAGGAGACCGCGTTTCACCGCGCCCTCAGGGCTCCGCTCAGGACTGCGTTTCACTGGACCCTCACCCTCGGGTCGATCACGCCGTACAGGACGTCCACGGCGAGGTTGACGGTCAGGTACACCAGGCCGACGACCAGGCCGACGCCCATCACGGCGGGGAGGTCGAGGGTGGTCGCGCTGCGGTAGGCGTAGGCGCCGAGGCCCGGCCAGGCGAAGATCGACTCGACCAGGACGGTGCCGGAGAGGAGGGCGCCGAAGGCGAGTCCGGCGACCGTGATGACGGGGACGAGGGCCGCGCGGAGGATGTACTGGAAGAGGACCGTGCGGGCGGGGAGTCCCTTGGCGCGGGCCGCACGGACGTAGTCCTGGTTGAGGACCTCCAGGACGGCGGAGCGGGTGAAGCGGGTGAGCAGGCCGACGGTGTAGGCCGTCAACACCAGCGCGGGGAGGGCGAGATGGCTCACCGCGCTCCAGAACACCGGCCACTGGCCCGCGAGTGCCGCGTCGATCGTATAGAGGCCCGTGACGTGTGGCGGGGCTGTCATGCCGGGGTCCAGGCGGCCGCTGCCGGGGGCCCAGCCGAGGCGGTAGAAGAAGACGTAGAAGGCGAGCAGTGCCAGCCAGAAGGTGGGGACCGAGACCCCCAACAGGCTGACCACGCGGAGGAGTTGGTCGGTCAAGCGGTCTCGGCGCAGGGCCGCCACGACGCCAAAGGCCACGCCCAGGATCAGGGAGACGACGATCGCGGCGCCGGCGAGTTCGAGGGTGGCGGGGACGGCCGTCGACAGGTCGGTGAGGACGGACTGGTGGCTCTGCTGGGACTCGCCGAGGTCGCCGTGGAGGAGGTTGCCGAGGTAGGTGACGTACTGGACCGGCAGCGGCTTGTCGAGGCCGTAGTGGTGGCGGAACTGGGCGACGATCGCCGGGTCGCCGATCGCCCGCTGGCCGAGGTTCGCCGCCGCCGGGTCGCCCGGGACCAGGTTGGTGAGGATGAACGTCACCAGGGTCACGCCGAGGGCGAGCAGGACGGCGGTGGCGGTACGGCGGAGGAGGAAACGGGCGAGGGGGTGGCGGGCGAGGAGACGACGGGGGCGGAGGACTGTCGGGGGGCCGGTGCGAAGGCCGTCGCCGCCGCCCGAGCCCGCGCCGCCGGCGTCCTTGGTGCCCGCCCCCTCGCCGCCCGTCCCCTTACTTCGTGCCCAGCGCGGCGACATCGATCGTCCATACGGGGTTGTAGGCGACGCCGGTCACGGACGCGGCGGAGACGGTGTTGCGGCTCGGCTGCATCAGGGGGATGAAGGGGCCGGAGGCGTTCATGCGGGTCTGGATCTGCTCGTACAGGGTCTTGCGGGTGTCGTCGCCGATCGTCGTCGCCGCCTTGTCGCCGAGGGCGGTGAGAGTGGGGTCGGCGCCGGCCTTCCAGCCCGCGCGGAGGCCGACGAGGTCGCCGGGGAGGAAGGTCAGGTAGTCGCTCGGGTCCGGGTAGTCCGGGCCCCAGTACCAGAGGCCCAACTGCTCTTTGCCGTTGCGGTAGTTGTCGAGTTCGGTGGTGGTCGGCGCGGGGGCGAGCGTGACGGTGATGCCGACCTCCTTCAGCTGGGCCTGGACCCGTTCGGCGAGGGTCTGGAGGGACAGTCCGTCGACGGTCAGGTCGCTGGCGTAGCCGAGGGTCACGGAGGGCTTGGCGATACCGCTCGCCTTGAGCGCGGCCTTCGCCCCGGCCAGGTCGCGGCCCGCGGCGTCGGAGGCGGGCAGTGCGCCGAGGAAGGTCGACGGGATGATCCCGGCGGGCTGGACGGAGCCGGTGCCGGCGAGCGACAGCAGGCTCTTGTAGTCGATGCCCTTGCGCACCGCCTCGGCGAACTTGGCGTTGGCCGTCGTACCGCTGACCTTGGTGTTCCGGTTGAGCAGCAGGAAGATCACGTCCGAGGACGCGCCGCTGTCCACCTTGAGCCCGCCGCCGAGCCCGCTGACCTGGTCGGAGGTGAGGTCGAGGGCGATCTGGCTGTCACCGCGCTGGACGTTGAGCTTCTGGGTGGGGGCCTGGACGTTGCGCAACACGATCTTGTCGTAGGTGGGCTTGTCCGAGCCGGTGTACTTGGGGTTCTTGGTCAGCACGACCTGGGTGTTCGTGTTGAACGAGGTGAGGGTGTACGGGCCGGAGCCCGCCGACGTGGTGTTGAGGTACTTCTCCGCCGCGTCCGTCGCGGTCGCCGAGCCGCCGTGGGCCTGGACCGTCTTCGCGCTCAGGATGCCGAGCGCGGGGTTGGGGAGGATGAAGGGCAGCGCCGGGTTCGCCTTCTTCGACACCAGGGTGACGGTGGAGGCGCCGGTCTTGGTGACCGTGACTCCGTCGAGCAGGAACGACGGGTTGCCCTTCAGCGCGATCACCCGGTTCAGCGAGAAGACGACGTCGTCGGCGGTGACCGCGCTGCCGTCCGCGAACCTCGCGCCCGCACGCAGGTGGAGCGTGAGCGTCTTTCCGTCCTTGGACTGCTCGTACGAGGAGGCGAGGCCCGGCACCGGCTTGGTGACGTCGGAGCCCTTGAAGGACAGCAGCGTCTCGTACAGCGCCTTGTCCACGATCTGCCCGGTCGGCTCGAACTCGCGGCCCGGGTCGGCGGTCTTCAGGTTGAACGACGTGTCGACGACCAGGGTCTTGCCGGCCGAGGAGCCGGTGGCGCCCGTACCGCCGGAGCAGGCGCTCAGGGCGAGCGCCGCGACCGCGACGAGAGGGAGTGCCACCGGGTACGACCCGGCAGTGAATCTGGGCATGCGTGCCTCCGTGAGCAGGGCGGAGCGTGGCGGAGCGGAAGAAGGCCGTGCGGGACCGGGCGTGCGGGTGCGGGCGGATGCCGGGAGGGGACCTGGACGATTCGCCGTTAGGGTTGGCTGAAACTAACCAGGACTCTCGGCGGACGGGACCAGCACGAGACGTAATGCAACGGAGAGGCGCGAACATGGAAGATCTGTCGACCCCGGAGACCCCGGGCTCGCGCCGTTCTGGACGGATCGGCATCGGTCTTGCCCTGGATTCGGTGCATTTCAAGATCCTCGACGTGCTCCGTACACAGGGCCGCATCTCCGTCGCGGCCCTCGCGGAGCGCGTCGGCGTCTCCCGCGCGAACGCCTACACCCGCCTCGAAGCCCTCCGCGCCGACGGCGTGATCAACGGCTTCAGCGCCCGCGTCGACCACAACCGGGTCGGGCTGGAGATCTGCGCCCTGATCTTCGTCACGGTCCGCCAGGAGCTGTGGAAGCAGTTCCGCACCGCGCTCGCCCAGATGCCGGAGGTGGAGTACTGCGCCGTCACCACCGGCGAGCACGATGCCATGATCCAGATCCGGGTGGCCGACGTCACCGCCGTGCACCGTCTGGTCACCGACCGCCTCTCCACCATCCCCGCGGTCCGCGCCACCGAGACCGTGATCATCCTCGACGAGGTGCTCCGCCGCCCTTACGTCCTGCCGACCACGCCCCGCTCCGCCGAATCGGCGACCGGCAACCCCCAAGACGCCCCCGGGACAAGCCAGTTCGGGATGACCCGGTTCATCCGGGCGGCGGAGGGCCGGGCCGATCTGCAGCGGGCTTCCGAGCCGGAGGACTGACAGGGGCCGCTCTCCGTTTCCCGTGGGGGATGCGGGCGGCGCGGCGCGAGCGGGTGGGCGCGACAGCCGGTCAGCCCCCCGGCGTCACCAGACCCGACTCGTACGCGATGACGACCGCCTGGGCGCGGCTGGCCAGGTCGAGCTTGGTCATGGTGCGGTTGAGGTGGGTCTTGACGGTGGCCTGGCTGATGAAGAGACGGTCGGCGATCTCCGGGTTGGACAGGCCGCGGGCGGTCAGTTTGAGCACCTCGACCTCGCGTGAGGTCAGGATGCCCAGGTCGCGCGGCGGGCACACGTGGGCACTCCCGTGCTGGCGGGCGAAGGCCTCGACCAGGCGGCGGGTGACGCTGGGCGCGAAGAGGGAGTCGCCGCCGTCGACGGCGGCCACCGCGGCGAGCAGCCGCTCGGGACCGGAGTCCTTCAGCAGGAAGCCGCAGGCTCCGGCCCGCAGGGCCGCGTACACGTACTCGTCGAAGTCGAACGTGGTCAGGATCAGGACGCGGGGCGGCCGGTCGGGGGCCTGGGCGAGGATGAGTTCAGTGGCCTCGATGCCGTTCACGCCGGGCATCCGGACGTCCATGAGGATCACGTCGGGCCGGGTGAGGGCGGCCAGCCGTACGGCCTCCGCGCCGTCCGCCGCCTCTCCGGCCACCTCGAACCCGGGCGCGGCGTCCAACAGGCCCACCAGACCGGCACGGATGAGGAATTGGTCGTCCACAACGAGCACTCTCGTCATCTCGAATCGTCGTCCCCCCGCCGAGCGAACGGTGCCGTGGTCGGCAGCACCAGCTCGACCACGAAGCCTCCCCCGGCGTGCGGGCCGAGGCTGATGGTCCCGCCGTAGAGCTTGGCGCGCTCCCGCATGCCAATCAACCCGTGTCCGGCGTCAGTCGGGACTCTGCCCTGAATCACCCCCTCTCCGTCGTCCGTGACGGAGACGGCCAACTCGCTCCGCCCGTACCGCAGTTCCACGTGCGCGTGGGCTTGCCCGGCATGCTTGAGGACGTTGGTCAGCGCCTCCTGGACGACCCGGAACGCGCAGAGTTCGACGCCGGGGGCGAGCGGGCGCGGCGTGCCCTCGACGGCCAGATCGACGCTCACGCCGGCGGCGCGGACGCGGTCGACCAGTTCCCCCAGCCGGGCCAGGGTCGGGATCGGAGCCCCCTCGGGCAACTGCGGATCCTCCTCGCGCAGCACCCGGAGCATGCGCCTGAGCTCCCCCAGCGCCTCGCCACTGGCGTCCGCGATGGTGCCCAACGCGCCCCGGGTCTTCTCGGGATCGGAGTCGAGGACGAACCGGGCCAGGCCCGCCTGCACCGAGATCACCGACATGTGGTGGGCGACCACATCGTGCAGCTCACGGGCCATCCGTCCACGTTCCTCGGCGACCACTCGACGGGCCCGCTCGGCCTGCATGTCGCGCAGTCTGCGGCTGAGTTCGGCGGAGCGGCGGCTCAGCATGCCGAACCAGACCACCACCGAGCTGTACACCACCGCCTGGCCCAGGTTGAGCACCATCGGGGCGTGCTCGACCACTCCGGCGTACGCCCAGACCGCGCCCTTCACCGCGGCACAGGCGACGGCGATCCGCGTCGACCGGTGCGCCGCCACCGTGTACAGGGCGACCATGGCGCCGAGGACGCAGGCCACGGGCCAGTACCCGAACGACACGTACACGGCCGAGGCGACCTGCCCGACCACGAACACACCGACCGGCCATCTGCCGCGCAGGGCGACCGACAGATTCACGACGCCGATCAGCACAAGGGCAAGTACGTCGGGTTCCGGCCAGCCCTCCGCCGCCCGCGACACCTCCGTCAGCAGCACGGACACCGCGGTCAGGGCGAGCGCGATCAGCGAGTCGACGACAAGCGGTCGGGGCGTCCTCGGGCGCATCGCCGTAGCCTAGCCACGACCTACTGACGGAACGTCAACTTTCGCCAATACCACGGTAGTTGTACGACTCTTCGGCTACCGCGTGGGGTGCGGCGGGAGTTCCAACCACTGCGGGACGCGTGGGGTGGGGGGCTGCTCCTACGGTCGGGGCACCGACCATCCTCTTGAGAAGGAGCGGAAATGCGCGGGTCATTCTTCTGGCGCGCTTTGACCCTGGCGGTCGTCATGGTTGCCGGAGCGGCAGTTTTCGTCGCACCTACCGCCACGGCGGCTCCCCGGCCGACCGTGGCCGCCGCCGCAACCGAGCAGGTCTACCTGGAAAACGACGTTCCCGGCCCCAAGTGCCTCGACCAGGACTACAGCGGCAACGTCGAGCACCGCGAAGTCCTCGCCTGGACCTGCACCTTCGGCTACAACGAGCTGTGGTTGGTGACGCCCAGCAGCAAGGGTGGCTCGATCATCGTCAACTACCTGAGTGATGAGTGCCTCGACCAGGACTACAGCGACAACGTCGAGCACAGCGATGTCATCGCCTACACCTGCGACTGGACCGAGAACAGCCCCAACCAGAGGTGGTACTTCAACTCGAACAAGACGATCACGAACGCCCTGAGCGGCAAGTGCCTGGACGAGGACTTCAGCGGAGGCGTCGCGCACAGCGACCTGCTGGCCTGGACGTGCGCCAGTTCTCCGGGCGCCAACGAGAGGTGGTCGAAGCACTACTGACCGGACACCCCTGACAGCAGACCCTCGCGAGAAGCTCCCCGCCGCCCCTCCGGCCGCGGGGAGTCCGCCACGCACAGAGGACCTACGACCAGGCACCCCAAGGCCCCATTGACATGCCCACGCCCGCCTGCTGGACTAGACCAACTCTGCCGGACGGCCTGATCACGGGCGCCGCCATCGCACCACCGACTCCACCACCGGCACCCCACCCGATCAGGCCCTGCCCAGAGCGCTCCTGACCAGAACGCTCGAAACAGGACCGCCGGACCGCCGAGCGCGGTCCCGCGGAGGGGAGACCGCATGCGCGCAGGCGCACATCGCTACCGCTTGGCCAGCGCCCTGACCGTCACATTACTCAGCGCGGCCATGTCCGTCGCCGGTTCACCGGCACACGCGGATCAGCACACCGAACAGAGCCGGCCCGACCGGATCGCCCAACAGATCACCGACGGGCTCCAGTTGGCACACATGGGCGCGGCCAGCCCGGGTGGGCTGAACTTCGATCCGTCGCTCGCCCTGTTGCCGGCCGAGGCCCGGGGGAAGGTCAACTTCCTTCAGGCCGACGTGGATCGGGGAGCCCGCAGCAAACTCCGGGCCGCGCGGCGGGACTTGACCGGGCTCGCGGCCGCGACGCCGTACGCCGAGAAGGAAGCCGCGGGCACGCTCGGCGCCAACGACACGGTGCCGACCGCCGAACGGATCACCGGTTTCGGCACCGGTGCCCGCCAGAACTCCGCGGTCGCCATCTCCGGGGATCTCGCCGACGACCCCAACATCCCTACGCTGCCTGCCGGTTCGGAGGACAACGGGTCCATCCCGCTGGCCGTCGACACCGGTGTGGCCGGTGCGCGGCAGTCCGTCAGGACCTCCGGCGTCATCGGTGACGGACCGCACGGCAGCGCCGGTGACGGTCACGGGGACTTCGACTTCTACAAGGTCTCCGGAGTGCCGAGCGGCGTGGTTCTCACGGTGGACGTGGGCGCCCAGGGCGACTTCAACGCGATCGCGCGGCTCTACGACGCGAACGGCGGCACGGTGTTCTGGGCCGACGACCCGTCGAGTGGAAACGTTTCCGTGAGCCTGGCGCTGCCCACCACCGGGGACTACTACCTCATGGTGGCCGGGTCCGGCCCCAACATCGGCTCGCCCACCGACCCGAACGACCCCGCCAGTGGCGCCGGTTCGGGCTCCGAGGGCGCGTACAGCCTCAAGCTCTCCACCGAGCAGGGCGGGGACCAGGACGTCTACGGCGTCGACCTGAAGGCCGGAGACGTCGTCGGGGCGACGGTCACCGGCAGCGCACACCATCTGTCCTTCTACGACGCCGCCGGCACGGAGCTCATGGGCTCGGCCCTCGACGCGAGCGGGAGTTACGCCCCGGCGTCGCCACTGCCCGGCGGGGGCAACGCCACGGTCGACCTCGTGGCACCGCGCGCCGGCCGGTACTACCTGGCCGTGAGCAGCGGCGTCGGCGCCTACCGTGCCGAGCTGGAGGCGTACCGCCCCGGAACCGAGGCGGAGCGCAGAGGCACGGTCCAGACGCTGTTCCTCGACTTCGACGGCGCTCGTGTCAACACGTCGATCTTCGGCTCCGGCGGAGCGCAGCACGACCTGTCGCCGCTGTCCGCGTTCCTGCCCGGCTGGGGGCTCAGCCCAGCCGACGAGAACAAGGTGATCGACGCCGTCGTGGCCTCGGTGAAGGAGAACATCGCCACCGACCTCGCCAAGAAGGGCACCGACCCGCACTTCGCCGTCCGGATCCTCAACAGCCGTGACAATCCCGACCCGTTCGGGCAGCCCGACGTCAGCCGGGTCGTCGTCGGCGGCACCATCGCCGAGTCCGGCATCCCGACCATCGGCATCTCGTCCTCGATCGACCCCGGCAACTACGGCCACGAGGACACCGCACTCGTCCTGCTCGACCTGCTGAGCGCGGCCGCGCCGAACCCGAACTCGCTCAACACCTATCTGGGGCCGCAGAGCGACAAGATCGGCTTCATCGGCCGGGGACTCGGCAACATCATCACGCACGAGATAGGGCACTACTCGGGCAACTGGCACACCGACCAGTTCGACGACACCGCGAACCTGATGGACCAGGGCGGCAACATCGCCCAGATCCTGGGCGTCGGGGCGGACGGGACCGGCGGTACGGCGGACGACGTGGACGTCGACTTCACCACCGACTCGTACACTCCGCAGGAGCCGTTCACCGGTTCCGAGGACACCCTGAACACGACCGCCTGGGCATACAGCCGCGGGCTCGGCTGAACACCCGCGTGAAGGCCTCCTCGCCCGCCCTCCCGTGGGCGGGCGGGGAGGCCGCGCCGGGTCGGGCCCGGGGCATTGTCAGTGGTGGCAGGCAGGATGAGAGTCATGACAACTCCTGCAGCTGTGATCGTGGATGCCGCCGCCTACGCGCAGGCGGTCGAGGACGCGGTGAAGGCGTCGGCCGCCTATTACGCCGCCGGTACCTCCGCGCTGGACGACGACTCCTACGACCGGCTGGTGCGCGGCATCGCCGCGTGGGAGGCCGACAATCCCGACCAGGTGCTGCCCGACTCCCCCACCGGGAAGGTGGCCGGTGGCGCGGTCGAGGGCGATGTCCCGCACACGGTGGCGATGCTGAGCCTGGACAACGTGTTCTCCCCGGAGGAGTTCACCACCTGGACCGCGTCGGTGGCACGAAGAATCGACCACGAGGTCACGCGGTTCAGCGTGGAGCCCAAGCTGGACGGCCTGGCGATCGCGGCCCGCTACACACGCGGCAGACTCACCCGGCTCATCACCCGCGGCGACGGCACTGCCGGGGAGGACGTCACCCACGCGATCGGCACCATCGAGGGCCTGCCGCAGGAGCTGGCCGAGCCGGTCACCGTCGAGGTGCGCGGCGAAGTCCTCATGACCACAGCGCAGTTCGAGCACGGCAACGAGGTCCGCACCGCGCACGGCGGCCAGCCGTTCGCCAACCCGCGCGGCGCCTCCGCGGGCACACTGCGCGCCAAGGAGCGCGCCTATACCGTGCCGATGACCTTCTTCGGCTACGGCCTGCTGCCCCTCCCGGACACCGAGGCCGACCTCGCGGCCCGGCTGCCCGAGCTCGCGCACAGCGACCTCATGGCCCAGGCCGCCGCCTACGGGGTCAACACCACGGCCACC
Source organism: Streptomyces sp. NBC_00986 (assembly GCF_045162565.1). Classification (NCBI taxonomy): domain Bacteria; kingdom Bacillati; phylum Actinomycetota; class Actinomycetes; order Kitasatosporales; family Streptomycetaceae; genus Streptomyces; species Streptomyces sp. NBC_00986. The sequence continues at coordinate 10,276,093 of NZ_CP108733.1, read as the reverse complement.
ACCGACGTGCCCGGAATCACGGCCGACACGGTCGAGGAGGTGCTGGCCCGGGTGCAGGAGATCGCCGCGCTGCGGGCCCAACTGCCGTTCGGGATCGACGGGATCGTCATCAAGGCCGACCTCGCCGCCGACCAGCAGGCCGCCGGGTCGGGCACGCGGGCCCCGCGCTGGGCGATCGCCTACAAGCTGCCCGCCGTGGAGAAGATCACCCGGCTGCTGGAGGTCGAGTGGAACGTGGGCCGCACCGGCATCATCGCCCCGCGCGCGGTCCTGGAGCCGGTCGAGATCGACGGCGCGACCATCACCTACGCCACGCTCCACAACCCCGGTGACATCACCCGTCGCGACCTCCGCCTGGGCGACCACGTCATGGTCCACCGCGCCGGTGACGTGATCCCCCGCATCGAGGCCCCGGTCGCGCATCTGCGCACGGGCGAGGAACAGCCCATCGTGTTCCCCGAGGTGTGCCCGCGCTGCGGCTCCGGCATCGACACCAGCGAACTGCGCTGGCGCTGCGAACAGGGCCGCAACTGCCACCTGGTCGCCGCCCTCTCCTACGCCACGGGCCGCGACCAGCTCGACATCGAGGGCCTGGGCCACACCCGCGTCGTCCAGCTCGTCGACGCCGGCCTGGTCGCCGACCTCGCCGATCTGTTCGCCCTCACGCGCGAGCAACTCCTGGGCCTGGAGCGGATGGGCGAGACCAGCACCGACAACCTCCTCGCCGCGCTCACCACGGCCAAGGGGCAGCCGCTGTCCCGGGTGTTGTGCGCGCTCGGGGTGCGCGGCACCGGCCGCTCCATGTCCCGCCGTATCGCCCGCTACTTCGCGACCATGGACGAGATCCGTGCCGCCGACGCGGAGGCGATGCAGCGGGTCGACGGCATCGGCACGGAGAAAGCCCCGTCGATCGTGGCCGAGCTGGCCGAACTCGCCCCGCTCATCGACAAACTGGTCGCCGCCGGCGTCAACATGACGGAGCCGGGCGCGACCCCGCCCGCGCCCACGACGGATGAAGCCGACGGCGAAGGCGCCGCGGCCACAGCCGACGACGGGCCGCTGGCCGGGATGACGGTGGTCGTCACCGGCTCGATGACCGGCCCCTTGGAGAAGCTCAGCCGCAACCAGATGAACGAACTCGTCGAGCGCGCCGGCGGCCGTTCCTCCTCCAGCGTCTCCAAGAAGACCACCCTGGTCGTGGCCGGCGAGAACGCGGGATCGAAGCGGGCCAAGGCCGAAACCCTGGGTATCCGCCTCGCGACCCCGGACGAGTTCGCGACCCTGATCGCCGACTACCTCAACTGAAACCTGCCGCACGGGGTGTTCCGCAGCTCACAGTCCCCGGCGGGACATGAGCGGGAACAACTGAGCCAGGTCGTCCGTTCATACGTACGTGGCTGCGGAGGGGACAGTGTCCCCGGGCCTCACCTATAGCCCATGGGGACGATCGTTCGGCTGAAGCCCCATGGAGCCCCTCGCCGAGAGGCGACCGCCCTCCGCACGCCACCACGTACGGCCCCGGCTGGTCTCCCCCGTCCAGCCGGGGCCTCTTTCACTCCCAGGAGCGACCTCACGCACTCCGCGACCGGGGCAGAATGGACGCCACACAGCCGCTGCGGATGGGGAGTTCATGGACACGCGTACGTTCGACGCGCTGACGGAGTCGATGAAGAGCGCGTACGTCGCGGGTCTCAGCGAAGGCGCCGTGCCCCGCCCGGTCATCATGCCGCTGGTGCGCGGCGAGTTGGTCGGCCTGATCTGGCTGCGCCCGGTCAAGTCCGGCGAGGACGCGCTCACGGCGATCGCGTCGCTGTCGAACATCGCCGCGGCGGCGAACGCCGACGAGATCGTGCTCGCCTGGGAGACCCAGGACGTGGCCACCACCTGCGAACTCCCCGCCGACGGCCCGTCCCCCTGCCTCAACATGGTGCACGCCACGAAGGACGGCCACACGCTCCACCAGTTCCCCTACACCGAGGACCCGGCCTCCGCCGAACCCCAGTGGCAGCCGGCCCCGGCTCCCCAGCCCGACGCCAAACTGCTCCCGCCCGTCCAGGCAGCGGTCGACTACGCCTTCACTCCCCTCGAACTGGACCATCCGTCCCCGTTCGGCGTCACGGTCGTCCTGATGGAAGAGGACGGCTACACCTTGCGCCTGACCGAGGCGTTCACCTTCTGAGCCACGCGTCACCGGCGACTCCGACACTCGGCTGATCGTCGATTGCCGTTACAGACGCGACACACTTCCCGGAACAGCGGCTCCTCACACCCGCCCCGGGCCTACGCTGTGCCCGTGACCAGTGTTGACGTCGCCCCCGGACCCGCCGCCGAGAGCGGACCCGAGCCGCGCACCCAGTCCCTGATGCTGACCTTCTTCGGTGCTCATGTGCTGGGGCGGCCCGTCGCCGTGTCGTCGGGCAGCGTGATCGCCGCTCTCGGCAGGGTGGGGAGCACCGAGGAGGCGGTGCGGACCACTCTGAACCGGATGGTCAAGCGCGATCTGCTGGAGCGCCGCCGCCAGGGCCGGAAGACGTACTTCGCGCTGACACCGCACGCCGTACAGGTGCTGACGGACGGCAGGGACCGCGTCTGGCAGACCGGCGCGGTGAACCGGGACTGGGACGGCCGTTGGACGATGGTGGGCTTCTCGCTGCCCGAGGCCTGGAGCCGTGAGCGGCACGATCTGCGCTCCCGTCTGATCTGGGCGGGCTTCGGCCCGTTGCAGAACGGCCTGTGGGTGGCCCCGGCGCCCGTCGACGTCCGCGAGATGGCGGCGGGACTCGGCCTGGAACCGTATCTGCGGGTGTTCCGGGCCGAGGTGGAGTCGCCGACCGACGTCCGTGAGGTGCTGGAGCAGGCCTTCGACGTGCCGGCCATCGGCGCCCGGTACCGCGCGTTCCTGGACCGCTGGGACCGTACCGACCCCCTGCCCGCGGCGACCTCCGGCGACGACCTCGCCGGTCAACTCCTGCTGCACACCGACTGGTTGGATCTCGTACGACGGGATCCGCATCTGCCCGCCGAGCACCTTCCCGGAGACTGGCCCGCCGCACAGGCGGAGACCGTGTTCCGCGGGCTGGCCAGCCGCTGGGAGCGACCGGCTGCGCGAGCGGCCGCACGTCTGCTGGACACCCTGACCCTCGACTGATCCGCGTACGGACCTCCTCGCGTCCGCACCTGGCCCCCGTGCGTCCGCCGCGGATTCGACTGCCTCGATATTGGTCACTCTATTGACGGCCATGAAAAAAGAGCCCTACATTCGCACCGCTCATCCAGTTCGTTCGACCGCCTCGCTCGCTCCACCTCGCACGTCCAGCACGCTCCCCCTCGGTCCCCCTCGACTCGCGGAGCCGCCGTCATGCCCCGACCCCGTTTCTCGACCCTCGCCGCCGCCTGCGCGACCGCCCTCGCGACCGCCCTGATCGGCCCGGCGACCGGCGCCCAGGCCGCCACCGCCGGCCACTACTCCGGCACGCTGGCCGACGGCGCCACCTGGATCGCGGACACGCCCGAGCAGTGGAACGGCACCCTGCTGCTGTTCAGCCACGGCTTCGGACCGACCACCGCCGCCGACGCGCCCTCGCCCGCCGTGAGCCAGGCCCTGCTGGCCGCCGGTTACGCCCTCGCCGGGTCCTCCTACGACCCCAACGGCTCGATGTGGGCGCTCAGTTCGGCCGAGCGGGATCAGTTCGCCGCGCTCACCGCCTTCCGTACGCAGGTCGGCACACCGACCCGGGTCATCTCGGTGGGCCAGTCGATGGGCGGACTCGTGAACGCCCAGATCGCCCGGGACGGCGCGGGCCGCGTCGACGGTGCGCTCGGCCTGTGCGGTCTGGTGGCGGGCGGTGTCGATCTGGACAACTACCAGCTGGACGCCGAGTACACCCTGGCCACGTTCTTCGACCCCGCCGACGCCGACGACCTGGTGAACCTCGACGACCAGGCCGACGGCGCCGCCCTCGCCGCCCGGCTCACGGCGGCCGTAAAAGCGGCGCAGCAGACCCCAGCCGGACGTGCTCGGATCGCCCTGGCCGCCGCCTATCTGAACCTGGCCGACTGGGCTCCGGGCCAACTGCCGCCCGCGCACGGCGACTTCGCGGGCCAGGAGCAGCAGCAGTACGCCTGGCTGGCTCAGGGCCTGCTCTCGTTCGTCATCCCGGCGCGCTGGTCGGTGGAGCAGTCCGCCGGCGGCAACACGTCCTGGAACAAGGGTGTCGACTACGCCGGGCTGTTGCGCAAGTCGGCCCACGTCAAGCAGGTCGAGGCGCTCTACCGTGACGCCGGGCTCGACCTGCGCACCGATCTGAACCGGCTCACCCGCGGTGCGGACATCACCGCCGACCCGGCCGCGGTGGCCCGTCTGAAGCGGACCTCGACCGCCGGACAGGGACTGGCCGTTCCGCTGCTCGACCTCCACACCACCGCCGACCAACTGGTGCCCGTGGAACAGGAGTCGGCGTTCGCCGGGCGGGTGCGCGCGGCCGGAGACTCCCACCTCCTGCGACAGGCCTACGTCGCCCGCCAGAGCCACTGCAACTTCACCACCGCCGAAGTGGTCGCCGGTCTGCACGCCGTGGAACACCGGCTGGACACCCGGCACTGGGACGACGCCACCACGGCCGCCCAACTCCAGCGCAGCGCCGATGAGTTGGGCCTCGACGGCGCCGCCTTCACCGACTACCGGCCGAGCCGTCTGACCGGTACCCGCTGATCCCGAAGCGTTCCCACCCCGCCTCTTTCCAACTCCCCCCGTTCACAGCCCGCGCGACCCAGGAGCCCTCCGTGTCAATGACGACCGAACCCTCCACCAGGACCGCCGCCACCGGTCCCGGCCTGACCACCGGCACCCTGGTCGCCGGTCTCCTCGCCGTCTGCCTCGCCCAGATCGGCCTGGCCATACCGGCCACGCTCAACGGGCTGTTCCAGTCCGACCTGAATCCGGTCGGCTCCCAACTCACCTGGATCTCCGACGCGTTCCTGCTCCCGGTCGCCGTACTGGAGCTGACCTTCGGCCTGCTGGGCGACCTCTTCGGCCGTAAGCGGCTGCTGGTCGGCGGCGCCGCTCTGCTGGCGGTCGGCGAGTTGACCAGTGCGACCGCCTCCGGCGTCCACCAGCTCTGGGCCGGGCAGGCCCTCGCGGGCCTCGGCGCCGCCGCCCTGTTCCCGACCTCGCTGGCGATCCTGGCCGCCGGCACCACCTCACCCGCGCAGCGCGCCCGGGTCATCGCGATGTGGGCGGCCCTGCTCTCCACCGGCGGATTCCTCGCCCCCCTGCTCGGCGGCGTCACCGCCACCTACGGCTCGTGGCGCTGGTCCTTCGTCGTGGTCACCGCCGTCGCCGTGGCGAGCGTCGCGGTCAGCGCCCTGTTCGTGGTCAACTCCAGCGCGCCCGAGGGCCGTTCACTCGACATAGCGGGACAGGTGACCATCGGTCTGGGCCTGTTCGCTCTGCTCTACGCCATCATCCAGGGCCCGACGGACGGCTGGGCCTCGCCCTCGATCATCATCGCCTTCGTCCTTTCGGCCGTGTTCCTCGCCGGCTTCGTCCTGGCCGAGAAGCGCGCCAAGTCCCCGCTCCTGCGCCTGGACCTGTTCAGCAACCGTGCCTTCGCGGTGGCCTCGATCGTGGCCGTGGTGGGCATGTTCGCCTTCCTGGGCACCGCCTACTCCGTCAGCATCCGGCTCGGCCCGGTGCAGGACCAGGCCCCGATGCGGACGGGCCTGGCATTCGTCCTGCTCAACGGCATCACGCTGGTGATGCTGCCGGTGACGGAACGGCTGCTGCGTACGGTCGCACCGGGGCTGCTCCTGGGCTCGGGGCTGCTGTTGATCGCGGCGGGCGACTACCTGGCGGCCACGCTGCCGATCACCGACACCGCCTTCACCTCGCTGATCGTGCCGCTGGGTCTGGTCGGCCTGGGCTTCTCGGTCACCGTCACCTCGATCACCGCGACAGCCGTCAACACCGTGCCGACCCACCTGGCCGGCATGGCCAGCGCCACCACCAACCTGCTCCGGGACTTCGGCTTCACCCTCGGCCCCGCCGTCATCGGCGCCGTCGCCCTCAGTCGCGCGGCCAGCAGTTTCTCCGGCTCCCTGCACGACTCCGCGCTGCCGCCGGCGCTGAAGGGCGCGGGCACGGCCGTACTGGAAGAAGGCGGGCCGCTCGCGGTGAACGGTGCTTCGGCGGCCTCACCGAAGCTGGCCGACCTGCATCCGCTCGCGCTGGACGCCCTCGGTCACGGCTACTCGATCGGCTTCGTGGTCTGCGGTACGGCCGCGCTGTGCTCGGCGCTGCTGGCGCTCGTCACGCTCCGGGGCCGTGCCACTTCGGATGGCGATGCGGCCTCACATGGCGACGCCGCTTCCGCGCAGCCGGAGTAGTCCAGGCAGTAGCGAACTCCCCTAAGGTCAACGGCTCTTGCGGACCCTCGCCGCCGCGCGGGCTTCCGCGGCCTTGCGGGCCTCGGCGGTCTTCCGGGTCTCCTTGCCCGCCCGGCCCGGACGGGTGCCCATGCCGCGGAAGGGGGCGTTGCCGGTGCTGGTCTTCGTCTCGGTCGGCGGGCGCTTGGCGCCGGTGATGGCGGTCAGCTTCTCCTCGCCGGAGCGGACCTGGGTGACGGTCGGGCGGATACCGGCGTCGGACATCATCCGGTTCACGTCGCGCCGCTGGTTGGGGGTGACCAGGGTGACCACGCGCCCGGACTCGCCGGCGCGCGCCGTACGCCCGCTGCGGTGCAGGTAGTCCTTGGCGTCGGCGGGCGGGTCCACGTTGACGACGAGGTCGAGGGCGTCGATGTGGATGCCCCGGGCGGCGACGTTGGTGGCCACCAGCACGGTGATCTCGCCGTCCTTGAACTGGCCGAGCGTGTGGGTGCGTTGGGGCTGCGACTTGCCGCTGTGCAGGGCGGACGCGCGTACGCCGCTGGCCCGCAGATGGCGGGTGAACTGGTCCACAGCGGCCTTGGTGTCGAGGAACATCAGCACCCGGCCGTCCCGGGCGGCGATCTCGGTCGCCGTCGCGTACTTGTCGGCGGCGTGGATGTTCAGCACGTGGTGTTCCATCGTCGTGACCGAGCCCGACGCCCGGTCGACCGACGCGTGCACCGGGTCGTGGAGGTGGTCCTTGACCAGCTGGTCGACGTCACGGTCGAGCGTGGCCGAGAACAGCAGCCGCTGCCCGTCGGCCGGGATCTGCGCCAGGAGGTCCGAGACCTGCGGCAGGAACCCCAGGTCGCACATCTGGTCCGCCTCGTCCAGCACGGTGATCCGCACATGGTTCAGGAGGCAGTCCCGGCGCGACACCAGGTCGGTCAGCCGTCCCGGCGTCGCGACGACCACCTCGACGCCGGTCCGCAGCAGCGCCTGCTGCCGGTTGATCGACAGCCCGCCGACCACCGTCGCGAGCCGTACCCCCATCGTCTTCGCGTACGGCTCCAGCGCGTCGCTGACCTGCTGCGCGAGCTCCCGGGTCGGCACCAGGACCACGGCGAGCGGCCGCTTCGACTCCGCCCGCCGACCCGCGAGCCGTACGAGCAGCGCGAGACCGAAGGCCAGCGTCTTGCCTGAACCGGTGCGCGCCCGGCCGAGCACATCGCGCCCGGCCAGCGCGTCGGGCAGCGTCGCCGCCTGGATCGGGAACGGCTCCGTCACCCCGAGGCCGGTCAACGTCCCGACCAGCTCGGGCGGCAGTCCGAGCGCGCCGAAGGAAACGGCCGGCGGCTTCGCGTTCATGGGGAACCTTCCTCAGTCCTGTGCCCGCAACGGCACCGGGGCCCGTACCCCTCGGTACGGGCCCCGGCGGCGTCGAAGCGTGCCCTCATTTTACCAGCGCGCCTCCGGCACGCCCGCCGCCGTGAGGCATGTGCGGGATCGCGGTCGGTGACCGCCTGCCCGCCAGTAGGCTGTGACAGCTGCGCCACCCCACCAACACCCCTTACCTCAAAGGGACATGGCCCGCAGCAGTCGAGTCGTTCCACTGCGTGAGGATGAAGCAACAGGTGCTGATAGCGGGCCGGTACCGGCTGAACACCACCATCGGACGCGGCGCGATGGGCGAGGTCTGGCAGGCGTACGACGAGATGAACGGCCGACCGGTGGCCGTCAAGCTCCTGCACTCCCAGAACTCCGAGCCCACCGCCACCGCCCGCTTCCGCCTGGAGGCCCAGACCGCGGGCCGGCTCAGCCACCCTCATGTGGTCGGCGTCCTCGACTTCGGCGAGCAGGAGGGCCGTCTGTATCTGGTGATGGAGCTGGTGGAGGGAGACAGCCTCTCCCACGTGCTCGCCCAGGCGGGCTCCCTGCCGGCCGAGCACGTGGCCCACATCGCCGCCCAGTCGGCCGCGGGGCTCAGCGCGGCGCACGACCAGGGCATCGTGCACCGGGACATCAAGCCCGGCAACCTTCTCCTCGGCTCCGACGGATCCGTGAAGATCGCCGACTTCGGCATCGCGCACTTCATGAACGACCCGAACGGCGCGCTCACCGCGACCGGCCAGATCGTCGGGACCAGCCTGTACATCGCGCCCGAGCGCGCCTTGGGGCAGCCCGCCGGGCCGCCGTCCGACGTCTACTCACTCGGCTGCGTGCTCTACCAACTCCTCACCGGACAACCGCCGTTCCGCGCCGGCAGCGCCATCGCCGTCCTCCACCACCACCTCGACACACCCCCCGTACCCCCGCGGGAACTCGGCGTCGGCCTCCCGCCCGCCTTCGAGAACTACCTGCTCGGCCTCCTCGCCAAGCGCCCCGAGGACCGTCCTACGGCGCGCCAGGTGGCCGAGTGGTTCGCCTCCGGCGCCTGGCGGGGACGCCCCGAGCCCCTCCCGGCGGCCGCACCGCGCCCCGAAGCGACACCGCCACCGACACCGCAGGTGACCTCCTGGGACGCGCCCGTGAAGCCCAGGACGAACGCGGCTCCCGGCTCCGGGGCAGGCCCTGGCTCCGGCTCTGTGACCACGTACGCCTTCCCGACCGCCGCCACCGGCAGCACCGCTCCGGCCCATCGGACCCGGCGCCGGCAACGAACGGGAGGCCGCGGCGTCGCCGTACGCCGGTCGAAGACGCTGGGCACGGTCGCCGCCGTGCTGATCTTCCTCGGGGCGCTGCTGATCGGCCTGACCTGGTTCTCCCCCGACCACAGCTCGGCGGACACGACACCGACGGATCCGCCCAGCAGCACGAGCCCCGCCACGGCCACGCCGTAAGTCACGCCCCGTGCAGGCGGGCCTCCCAACGGGCGTGTGAGCGGCGGCCGGTGAGACACCACAGGAGGCGGGCGGGTAGTGGCGCCTTGGTGAGGATCGCCCGCTGCTCCTCGGGGGTCGCCACCGCCATCAACGCGCTGAAGGCGCGCAGCAGATGCTTCTTCTCCAGCTTGGCCAGGCTGATCTCGCCGAGTTCCTCCCACTCGGCGACGCTCAGGTGTTCGGCGGCCAACGGGAGGATGGTGTGCTCCTCCTCGTCCATGTGGGCTGTCAACACCGAGCCCAGTTCGGTGAGTTGAGCCGCCACCTGCTCGCAGACGGGCGGCCGGGGATCGGCGGCCAGCCCGTCCAGCGCGCCCCTCACCAGGGTGACCAACTCTTCGAGCCGGTGGTGCTGTTCCGCCATGCGCGTGATCGCCTCGGCGTGCAGCGTCGTCCGGTCCGCGAGCCGGGGCCAGAGGAATTCGTCCTCGCTGGTGTGATGGGCCTCCAGGCCCATGAGCATGAACCGCACTGCGTCCACGACCAGTTGGGCCCGCGCGGTGTCGCCGGGCCGTAGCCCGCGCACCAAGTCCGGCAGTTCCGCGCAGGATTGGCGGAACGTACGATGCACCACCACCATGTCGTGGACATCCGGCTTCGAGATGACTACGTCAGACATGGTGCTCCCTAGCCCTTGCTCAGCTGGTCGTGGAAACGGTGTGCCAGGTCCGTCAGCTCGTCCGCGTCCCGCGCGGTCTGCTGCAGGTCGATGAGCACCTCGTCGGCGCCGGCCGCGTGGGCGGCGAGCAGGTAGTCCGAGACCTGTACGACCGTTCCCCGGTGCGGGACGGCATCGCTCGGCGCGGCCTCGGCCGTCACCACTGGGTTCACCCGGACCACGGTGCGCAGGGCGTCGGGGTCACGTCCGTCGGCCTCCGCGATCTGCCTGATCTGGCTGATGACGTACGCCAGTTGAGGCACCGGAAGTGCCACGCCCGCCCAGCCGTCCGCGCGCCGGCCGATGCGTTCCAGCGTGGCCGGGGTGAAGCCGCCCAGGAGGACCGGCGGGCGGGGGCGCTGTACGGGGAGCGTCCCGATGTGCGCGCTGGGGATCGTCCACAGAGCGCCCTTGTGCTCGGCCGACGAACCGGACCAGACGTGTTCGAGGACGTCCAGGATCTCCTCCAGGCGGGCCCCGCGACCCCGCCACGGGACGCCGATGGCCTCGTACTCGTCGGACGACCAGCCGAGCCCGAACCCGATGTCGAGCCGCCCCCCGCTGAGGATGTCGACGGACGTCAGCGAACGGGCCAGCAGCAGCGGGGAGTAGAAGGGCGCGTTCAGCGTGCTGGTCCCCAGGCGCAGCCGTCGGGTGGCGTGCGCCAGGAAGGACAGGGTGGCGATGGGGTCCAGGAAGGTGCGGTACTCCTCAGGCACGGGACCACCCCCGGGGTACGGGTCACGGGGCTCTGTCGGCACCAGGGCCCGGTCGCCCACCCACAGGCTGTCGTAGCCGATCGCTTCGACAGCGGAGGCGAACCCGGAGATCGTGGCGGGGTCGGTGAACGACCCGTACTGGGGAGAGCCCAGGCCGATTTTGAGCATGTCTGTCACCTGTTCGAGGAGTTCTGCGGTCCGTTATCGGCTCACCGTGCCGGACACGGATCGACACTCGATCAACGGCGCGTGAACGCGGGACCGGCCCAGTGAGCGGACGGACTCAGCGCTTCGCCGCTTCCCGCCGCAGGCGGTCGCTCACCTCGTACACATGCCGGGCCGCGGCGATGTTCACCTCGGCCTGGTCCGAGCTCAGTGCGGTGAACAGGCGGGCCACCTCCTGGAGGAAGTAGGCGGGGCTGTTCGGATCGTCCTCCGCGCCGGCGACGGTCTCCGACTCGGCGAAGAACGTGACGGCCTCCGAGGTCCGCCCCCGGTCCACCAGTACGACCGAGAGCAGCCGGGTGGCCATGAAGAACGTCAGCGGGTCGGCGCCGTCGCGCAGCCGTCGGATCGCCTCGCGCAGATCGGTCTCCGCCGCTGTGAGATCACCCCGGATGAAGGCGAGCCAGGCCCGGATGTGCCGGATCTGCGCCTTCAACGCCGGGTTGTCGCCCCGTTCGGCGGTCGCGACCGCCTGGTCCGTGATGCGTTCCAGTTCCCGCTGGTGCGCGGGTCCGGCGAAGAGTCCGCTCGACGCGATCACCGACAGAGCGGCGACGACGATCGTCGAGGCGCCGGGGACGTCGCGCAGCACCCGGGCGAACACCGAGACCAGCAGCGTGTGTTCGGCCAGCAGCCAGGTGCGCGCCTCCTCGGCGTCGGCGAACCGCAGCCCGGGCAGCGGCACCGAGAAGAGATGGATGCTGAGCGAACCGGCCCGCTCGGTCGCGCTCATGGCCTGGAGCAGGGTGGCGTGCAGGAACATCGTCAGCCGCACCAGCGCCGCCTCGCGGTCCGCGACGGGATCCTCGCGCTCGGCGCGCCGGGCGGCGAACGCCCGTACCAGATCGTGGAATCGGTAGCGGTCGGCCGAATGCGGTTCGAGCAGACCGGCCTCCACCAGGTGCTCGAGCTGTTCCTCGGTCTCGTGTTCCGGCTGGTCCAGCAGGACCGCCGCGACGGCGACCGGGAAGTCCGCAGCGTCGAGCAGGGCGCACAGGCGCATCGCACGGGCCCGGTCGGGGGCCAGGGCCCGGTACCCGACCTGGAAGGTGGCCTCCACCGACATGTCTCCGGCCCGCAGCTCGTCGAGCCGCCGTTCCTCGGCGCGCAGGCGCAGCAGCTGCGCGCCGAGCCCGCGTCCGGGACGAGCGGCCGTACGGGCACCGATGATGCGCAGCGCCAACGGCAACTGCCCGCACGCGTGGACCAGTTCGAGCGCGAGTTCCGGGGCGGCGGCGATCTCGGCGTCGCCGGTGAACCGGCCCAGCATGGCCACCGCCTCCCGCTGATCGGGCACCGGCACCTCGAAACGTGTCGCGCCCGGCGGTACGAGCGACCGGTGCCGGGTCGTGATCAGCGCGGCGTTGCCCGGTGTGCCCGGGAGCAGCGGGGTCACCTGGGCGGTGTCGGACGCGTTGTCCAGGAGTACCAGGATCCGGCGGTCGGCGGTCAGGGTGCGATAGGCCCCGGCCCGGGCGGTGGGCGTCGCGGGGATCCCGGCGGCGGGCATGCCGAGGGCGAGGAGGAAGTCGACCAACACGTCGGCGGGGTCTGCGGGTTGGCCTCCGTCACCTCGCAGGTCCACATAGAGCTGGCCGTCCGGATAGTCGCCTCGGATGCCGTGGGCGACGCGCAGCGCGAGCGCGGTCTTCCCCACGCCGCCGATCCCGCTGAGCACCGCGAGCGCGACGGCTTCCCCGCTGGGCCGCAAGGCCAGCCGGAGCCGCTCCAGCAGCCGCTCCCGACCGACGAAGTCGCCCGGCGCCGGGGGGAGTTGCTGCGGGCGGACGGCGGCCGGGACCTCCTCGACCTGCGCGGTCGCCGACCGGTCGGCTTCGGGGGCGGCGGCCGTGGCACCGGTCGATGTCGCAGGAGTCGATGTTGTGGGAGCCGTAGGACTGGTCGAGGCAGTGGCGCCGAACTCCGGTGCGGCACCGGCGAGTTGCCCCTCGGGACGCGGCTCGACGGCGTCGGGCTCGGTGCCGCTGAGGATGCGGGTCTGCAACTCACGCAGTTCCGGCCCCGGATCCATGCCCAGTTCGGCCACCATGGTCTCGCGGGCCGCGGCGTAGACCGCCAGGGCCTCCGCCGTCCGCCCGGCGTGGTACAGCGCACGCATGCGCAGCGCGTACAGGTCCTCGCGCAGAGGATGGTCGGCGATCAGGGAGATCAGTTCCGTGGCGACGCGGGCGTGGTCGCCCAGTTCGTCGGCGCAACTCAGCTGCGCCACCTGGGCGTTGAGCCGTAGATCGACGAAACGTCCGCGGTGGCGGCGGGCGTAGGGGCCGGGTACGCCGGACAGCGGCTCGCCCGACCACAGCGCGAGCGCGGCGTCGAACGCACGCAGGGCGGGGGCGGTCTGCCGTGCGGCCCTCAGTTCCTCGCCCTCGCGGACGAGCCGCTCGAAGCGCAGGGCGTCAACTGCCTGTTCCGGGATGCCGAGTTGGTATCCGCCCTGGGTGGTCTCCAGCCGGGACCGTTCCTCGCCCAGCGACAGGCGAATACGGTAGACGTATGTCTGCACCGAGCGCACCGCGTTGCCGGGCGGCTCTTCCCACAGCGCGTCGATGAGGTGGTCGAGGCCGCACTGGCGTCCTTCCCCGAGCAGCAGCCGGACCAGGACCGCCCGCTGCAGCGGGCTGCCGAGATCCAGCGCACGCCCGCCGTACCGACCGCTCAATGGCCCCAGCAGCCCGAATTCGTACCCGTCCACCGCTATTGCCACTTGACGGATTCTAGTGGCCGGACGAAAGGGAAGTCGTACCGGCGCCGATCGTGACCATGCCCGCCCGGGGATCCGCGAAAGGGAATCCAGGGCGGGCTGTGGTTATGGCCGGCCGTGCTGCCCGTGCCGTACGAGGGGCACGGGTCAGCCGCGGCGCAGCATCATGACGACAAGGACGATGACAATGATGACGACGACGGTACCGATACCTATGTACACGGGTTTCTCTTTCCTTTGGGGAGCGGCGACCCCTGGGTGCCGCAGAAAGCCGAGTACCCCCGACAAAGCCTTTCAGCCCCCTGCGGCACCATGATGGGGAAAGCCGCGGAAAACGAGCCGGGTTCTCCCGTTCCCCTCAGGTCATCGGCTCAGGTCAGCGGCGGTACGCGGCGCAGCGGACGGCGCGCTCCACCGTGGCGGCCATGGCCTGCTGGCCCTGGGCGTTCGGGTGGGCGGGCGCGGTCGGGGCCGGCGCGACCAGGGGTTCGATCCAGCGCTCGCCGGCCGGCTCGCACATGTCGTGTCCGACGGTCGGGGTGTAGGTGTCGACGTAGCGCGCGCCGTTCGCCGCCGCCTGGTCCGCGAGCATCGTGTTGAGCTTCTTCTCGGTGTCCCGCAGATAGGCGAAGTCGCCGGCGGCGAGCGGTACGGCGGAGCTGGTGCAGCCGGCCCCGTCGTCCGGGAACAGGTCGGGATAACCGACCACCAGGACCTTGGCGTACGGAGCCCGCTGCCGTACGGCGTCCAGCGCGGCGGTGATCCTGGGAGCGATGTCGTCGACGCGCTGTGCCAGCCGGTCGGTGCCGTCGCTCGTGAAGAAGGTCTGGCACGGGTTGCCCGTCGGGTCCTTCGACGTCAGTCCGGCGCAGGTGGCCAGATTGCTGGAGAAGCCGAGGTCGTTGCCGCCGATGGTCAGGGTCACCACGTCCGTGTCGGCGCCGAGTGCGTCGAGTTGCGGCGGTTGCGAACCCTGGGGTCCGGCCAGGGCCGTTGTGGTCGCGCCCGAGCAACTGACGTCGGTCAGCTGCCAGTTCCTCGCCGCGGCGAGGAGGGACGGATAGTTCTGGTCGGACCGCGCGCACGTGGCGTCGACCTGGGTCGGGATGCCGGGGCCGGATGCGTAGGAGTCGCCCAGCGCAACGTAGTCGACGCTGGTGGGCGCCGCGGGTATCGAGGCGGCGCTCGCCGCTGTCGCCCCCGCGGCGGCGAGGGCCATCGCGCAACACGTCACCGTGGCACCGCGCAACAGGCCTCGCCGGACCGGAGTTCTTTTGGTCTGCTCGCTGTTCAAGTCCATCCATTCGTCGGGCCCCCGGAGCGCTCGTCGAGTCGCTCGGCCAACTGGCGTCGGGTGCGGGGGCGTTGTGCAGGCGTGACGTCAAACGGCGGGGATGTCAGGGAGGTTCACTCATTGGTTGTGGCTGCGCCGGAGGTGGGACTCGGCATAGGCGTGGGCCCGGAAGGCGAGGACGGGGTCGTCGGAGAGCTGGATGCCGGTGGTGACACGGGTGGGGTTGAAGGCCTGCGTGTTCCAGGGGTCCTGGTCGTCGGCGGGTGCGGTGATCTCCAGTCGCCCGGCGGTGAACTCCTCACGGTGATCGGGCCAGACGGTGCTGGGGTCGTGGGTGGGGTCGTCGGGTTCCGCGAGCTGGATCCGCAGGTCGAACGCCACCGGTGCGTGTTCCAGGCGCTGGTGCAGTTCGTCGGTCAGGTAGTGGGCGGTGCGGGTGGCGGCGTCGGCGGCGGTCAGTTCGGCGCGTCCCGCCTCCGGTTCCCAGCGGTACCGCACGGGCCGCCTGGCGCCGTCCGCGTCGACCCAGATGAAGGCATGGATGGCCCAATAGGCGGCGGAGGCATAGCTGACGGGTATGGGCGGCTGCTGGGCGACGGCTTCCGCCAGGTGGGGATGGGCACCGACGAACGCGTGCACCCGGGTCAGGTCCGGCTGGTGGGTCACCGGGTCGGGGCGCAGGGCCTCGGTCAACTCCAGGAACTCCCTGGGCGTCGAGGCGACGAACCGGGGGACGCTGAGGGCGACGAGGTCGGTGTCACCGCCGTCGTGCAGGTGGAAGCGGACGGCCATGCCGCGGGTCACCGGAGCGGTGTCGGGCGTGTGCGGATCTCCCTCGGAGTTCGAGAACCGTACGGTCGCCGGAACCGGCCGCGTCTGCAGATGCGCGGCGGTGGTCAGCGCGGCCGCGGCCCCGCTGGGAGTGAAGGTGGCCCGGAAACCGGCCCCCCGGGCACTGGACCGGCGGTACCCGGGATGCCTCCCGCTCATCCGCTCCATGCTGTCGACGACCCGGACGGCAAGGGTCTGATCTGCGGCACTGCTTGACATGTCATTCCTTAGGAGACGAACCGATCACGGGACCAATGCGGTCTACGAGCCGCTCCGGGACCCGGTTCACTCGTTGCCGGGATCAGGTGCCACGATCGAAAGCAGCACGGGCACGGGACTCGGCGGGTCAGCGATGCCGGCCCGGGCCGTTCAGCACTCCGGTGAAACCGGCGAGCAGGGAAGGGTTGTTGGAGAGCCAGGCCCGCACATGGTCCGTCCCGACCGTGCCGCTGGGACCGGACTTGAAGTAGGCGTCCAGCTTGTCCAGCAGGGCGCCCACCGCCCGGCGGGCCAGTGGCTCACGTACCCGGTCGAGCGCCTCGCCTGCGCGGTCCATCCACAGCCGCGCGTCGCCGGACGCCGAGGGAACGGGCGGGCCGAACGTCGTCACCGCCACCAGGCCCACGGCGGCCATCGCCCGGCGGTCGAGCGGCGCCGTGGGGCTGTCCCAGACGTCGGCGAAGATCGTCTGCGCGTCCGAGAAGCGGCCACCGTAGAACGCCAGTGTTCCGCGCAGGACGGCCGCTGCGGCTCGGAGGTCGTCCGCGCTCAGTTCGTCCGCGAGGCGGACCACCTCCGAGAGCCGGTCCTCGGCCGTCCCGACCGCTCCCGCCGCGATGTCCAGGCACACGATCCTGAGCGCGGCGTACGCGTACTGACCGCGCGCGCCGATGGAACGGAGGATGCGTGCCGCCTCCGTCCAGTGCGCGCGGGCGCGGTCGCGGAGGCCGGCGCTCTCGTCCGCGTCGCCGCGGAGCGTGAGGGTGCACGCCCTGGCGAAGTCGTCGCCGGAGGCGACGGCCGCCTCGACGGCGGCCCTGCCGTGGCCGCGGGCGCCGTCGATGTCGCCGAACTGGAGGCAGTACGTCGTCCAGTTGGTCAGGAGGATCGCCCGGTCCCAGTGGAACTCGGTGCCCGCGACGCCTTGTTCGGCCCGCACGAAGAGTTCCGCCACGTCGTCCTGCCCGGTCAGCATGGCGTGGAGCGGCTCGTAACAGGGGCCCAGGACAGCGAGATCGGGGTTCTTCGCCTCGCGCCAGACCTCCTTGAACCGGTCGATGAAGTAACCGCCCTCCACGTATCGACCGACGACGTGGTTGAGCCAGACGAGCCACGCGAGGGCGTAGAAGAGGGCGAGCTCGTCCTCCTCAGTCGGCTCCACGGCGGGCAGTTGCCCTTCCGCAGCCGCCGCGTCACAGGTCCGCAGGCTGCGCTGAAGACGGTCGATGCCTTCTTCCTCACGGCCGCTGATGACCCAGTAGCTGCCCCGGCGTGCTTCCAGCGACAGCGCCTGCGCCGCTCTCGACCGGGCCATCATGAGGTCCGAGGCCGCCCTGATGTTGGCGGATTCCGCGGTGTGCCGCCTGATCAACTCCCCTTGGTCCTCGGGCGCGTTGGCGTCAGTGCTCTCGTGCACGAAACGCACGGCCCAGGCCATGAAGCGTTCCTCCGCCTCGGCGGCCCTTCCTTCGGCCCGGAGCCGGTCCAGCGCGTACTCGCGGACCGTCTCCAGCATCCGCAGCCGGCTTCCGTCTGGCGTCGAGACGGTGAACAGGAGGGATGTGTCGACCAGTTGGGCCAGTACCTGCAGGATCTCGTGGCGGTCCGCGTCGGGAAGGCAGATGGCCGTCTCGGCGAACTCGACGGAACAGCCGCCGACATACAGGGCGAGTTCCGTCAACACCCGCTGCTCGGTGGTGTCCAGGAGGGCGTAGCTCCAGTCGAGGACGGCCCGCAGGGTGCGGTGCCGGGCGGGAGCGGTCCGTTTCCCTTTGGCCAGCAGGGCGAAGCGGTTGTCGAGGCGGAGTTCGATCTCGCGCACCGGCAGCAACCGCACGTGCGCGGCGGCGAGTTCGACCGCGAGCGGCAGTCCGTCGAGTCTGCGGCAGAGCGAGCGGATGTCGTGCATCGCCGTCTCGTCCGCGGTGAAGGACGGGTCGATCATGAGGGCGCGGGTGCTGAACAGGTCCGCGGCCTCGCCGTCGGGCATCGGCGCCAGGGGATACAGCGTCTCGCCCGCAACTGCCAGCGGGGCTCTGCTCGTTGCCAGGACGGTGAGTGCGGGGCACCGGCCGAGCAGGACCGCCACGAGCGGGGCGACCGCGTCGAGCAGGTGCTCACAGTTGTCGAGCACGAGCATCGCCCGACGTCCGGCGAGGAACGAGGTGAGCCGGTGCACATAGTCGTGCGGCGGCTGGTCGGGCCGGACCGACGCGTCCGACAGACCGAGGGCTCCGGCGATCGCCGCGAGGACACCCGCGCCGTCGGCCGAGGCCAGATCGACCCACCACACGCCGTCGTACGAGGACTGCGTCAGCACGCACGCCTCAAGCGCGAGCCGGGTCTTCCCGACACCGCCGGGCCCTACGACGGTCACCAGTCGCCCGCGGCCGAGGGCGGCGCGCAACCCGTCGAGTTCCTCGGCTCGGCCGACGAACGGGCCGAGGGGGTGGTCGGGACCGCCTTCGCCGGGCGTCGGGTGGGGAGCGGGACGATCCGTCGGGCGGGAATCGGGATGCACCGAGGACAGCCGTACGGGGTCCGCAGTCGCCGTCCCGGGACGCTGGTCGCCCGCCAGTATCGCGTCGTGCAGGGCACGCAGTTCGGGGGAAGGGTCGGCGCCCAGTTCGGACCTCAGGAGTCTGCGGCCCGATTCGTACACGTCCAGCGCTTCGGCGTGACGTCCGCAGCGGTGGAGCGCGAGCATCAGGCGCGCCCGGGCACGCTCGCGCAGCGGGGCGGCGGACACAAGTGCCGTGAGTTCAGGGACCAGTTCAGCAGCGCGGCCGAGTTCGAGACCCGCCGCGCTCGCGTCCTCCTCTGCGCTCAGGCGCAGTTCCTCGAGGCGCAGGCGCTCGGCGTCGAAGACCCGGCCCTTCAGGTCGTCCAGGGCGCGGCCCCGCCACAGGGCCAGGCCCTGTCGTAGGACGTCCTCGGCCTGCCGGTACGCCCCCGCCGCCAGGTGCTCGCGGCCCTCGCGGACCGTCGTCTCGAAACGGACCGTGTCGAGCTCGTCCTCCGGCGCCAGTACGAAGCGGTATCCCCCGTACTGCGACTGCAACCGCCCGTCCCGGCCCCGGGTCGCGAGTGCCGCGCGCAGCTTGGTCACCTGGACCTGGAGGGCGTTGACCGGGTCCTTCGCCTCGCGGTCCTCCCACAGTTCGTCGATGAGGGTGTCGCGGTGGACGACCGCTCCCCCGGCCAGCAGCAGCCGGCCGACGATCGCGCGGGAGACGGCGCCCGGAAGAGCGACGGCACCGCTCCCGTCGGCCAGCTCCAGGCGGCCGAGCAGTCGCAGGTGCAGGGCGTCGTCGTTCATGTGTCAGCCTTCATCGGCGGTTCCGATGCTCGAAACCATGATTCCCAACCTGGATTCCGAGCATGCCCATGACCGTACGAGGCAGGCGGTGGTTACCCGCAAGGGATACTAGTACCCATTGGGTACTGTTGGCGTATGACCAAGACATCGGGCCTCTGCGAGGACCCCAAGAGCGTCTACTCCGCGGCCTGCCCCTGCCGCGACATGCTGGACCTGCTCGCCAACAAGTGGAGCGCCCTCGCACTCGGCGCCCTTGAGGACGGCCCCCAGCGCTTCGGTGCCCTGCGCGCCCGGCTGCAGGGCGTGAGCCCCAAGGTTCTCACCCAGACGCTGCGCCGCCTGGAGGACTACGGCCTGATCGACCGTGAGATCTACGCCGAGGTCCCGCCCCGCGTCGAGTACAGCCTGACCCCGCTCGGCAAGGACGCCTGCGCCCCGCTCTCCCATCTGCGCAGCTGGGTGGAGCAGAACATCGACCGGTTCCCGGAATCCGCCTGACCTCACGACACGCGGAGCTCCTGACAGCCTCCCTACCTCGATGGTTTCCATTGGGAAGCAGGATCCCTTGATGGTTACTACCTCCCGATAGGTACCTTGCGGGTCGTGGCCGCCGGTCCTCGTCGGTCCACCGCACGAGTCGAGGAGATCCATGATGAGTGAGACCTGGAAGTCGGCGACGATGCCCGCCGTCGCGTATCGCAAGAGCCTGCCGATCGATGACGCCGAGAGCCTGGTGGACGTCGAACTGCCCGTTCCGCAGCCGGGTCCGCACGATCTGCTGGTCCAGGTGGAGGCCGTCGCGGTCAACCCCGTCGACTACAAGGTCCGGCAGAGCAACGACCCGGGCGGTGAGCCCAAGGTGCTCGGCTGGGACGCCGCCGGCACGGTCGTCGCGGTCGGTGAGCAGGTCGAGTTGTTCGAGGTCGGCGACGAGGTCTTCTACGCCGGCGCGATCGACCGGCCGGGCACCAACTCCCGCTTCCACGCCGTCGACGAGCGCATCGTCGGCCGTAAGCCGAGCACGCTCTCCTTCGGTGAGGCGGCGGCGCTGCCACTGACCTCCCTCACCGCCTGGGAGGGGCTGTTCGAACGCCTCGGTCTGCGCGAGGGTGCCGCGGAGGAGACCGGCACGCTGCTGGTGACCGCGGCGGCGGGCGGTGTCGGGGCGATGGTGGCTCAGCTGGCCCGAGCCCTCACCGGCCTCACCGTGATCGGCACGGCTTCCCGGCCGGAGACCGTCGAGTTCGCCCGTCGTATGGGTGTCACACATGTGGTCGACCACCATCGTCCGCTGCCGGAGCAGGTGGCCGAGGTGGCGCCCGGCGGGGTCGACCACATCTTCGGCACCGCGGGTACGGACCGGAACCTCGCCGCGTACGCCGACATGCTCAAGCCGTTCGGGGGCCTGATCGCCATCGACGACTTCGGCCCCGTGGAGATCGGCCTGCTGAAGGCGAAGAGCATCTCCTTCCACTGGGAACTCATGTTCACGCGCTCGCTGTTCAGGACCCCGGACCAGGTGACGCAGCATCACATCCTCGATCGGATCGCCCAGCTCGTGGACGAGGGAACCCTGCGGACCACGGCCACGCAGGACCTCGGCACGATCAACGCCGCGCACCTCCGTGAGGCGCACCGCATCCTGGAGTCCGGCAGCACCATCGGCAAGGTGACACTCACCGGATTCTGATCCCGCTGTGAACCTCCTTCTTCCCCGCTCCGTTTACAGAGCGGATCCCCGTTCACAGGGTGGATCCCCGCTTACCGGGCGGATGAAGAACAGGCTTTCTCGTAACCATCGAAAGGTGACGGGCATGCAATTGACGAGGTTCACACAGGAGCAGAGAATTGGCCATCTGCTCAGCTGGGCACATGAATGGAACGGAACCACGCGAGGGCGAAGTATGTGGGCGTACTCCCTGAGCCTGGGGGGTTCTCACGCCCTTCTGAATGATTGGGTCAACAACGAACGCCTGATGAATCGCCTCACTCCGGAAGAGCGGAGTGCGGTGGAGGAAGCGCGTCGGCGGGCGGCTCGGCGTGAAACCGCTGCGGATCGGGTGGCTCGGTAACGGGGTATGTCTGTCCGCCATTACGGGACCGTGTGCCGAGAAAGGGAGCGCCGAGGATGTCGGCGCTCCCGCTCCGCTTTCCGGGCGGACGTCACGCTCTTTCAGCGCCGCCGACCGCTCACGGGGTGTACCCCCGCTCGGCCAGCGCGGCCCGAAGTGCTCTCAGCGCCAGGTGCGTGCGGGACTTGACCGTGCCCGGCGGTATGCCCAGTGTCTTCGCCGTCCGGGCCACCGACTGGTCCAGGAACTCGACGTGGACGAGGATCTCGCGATGCTGCAACGTCAGGTCCGCCAAGGCCTCGCGCACGATCTTCCTGGTGAGGGCCGGATCCATGGACACCGGACCGGGCATGTCGTTCAACGCGGTGTCGATCGTCTCCGGCGGTCTGGCCTTCCGCGCCCGGTAGCCGTCGATGACGAGGTTGCGGACGACCGTGACGAGCCACGGCCGGATGCCCTCCGCCTCGGGATCGAGGATGTCGGCGTGCTGCCAGGCGCGCAGGACGGCCTCCTGGACCAGGTCCTGGGCCTGATGGCTGTCGCCCCAGAGCAGTCCGGTGGTCACCCTCAGCAGGAACACCCCGTGTTTGTCGTAGACGGCGCGGATGAACGCCTCGTCGCGCGCCGTGTCGCGCGGTGCGCCGGGCCGGTCCGGCCGTACGTCCCGGATTCCTGTGTTGTGCCTCATTGCCACGTTCCCCCGATGCGCCGCGGGTCGATGCACGGCGCGCCAATTCGTTGAAAGCTGAACGGGGAAACCTTCGGGGGGACCTCTTGCCGACGGCTTGATGTCCGCTTGCCTGGCCGGTGTCCGCGAGGACAGGCGTAGGACAGCTGCGGGAAAGGCGCGGGAAAGGGCACCACCGCCGGGCACGCGGACATGCGCTACGGGCGGGTGGGGGCCGGTGTTCCGGGGATGCTCAGGAGCCGGGCGCCCCCGGGATCTCCGCCAGGGCCGCGCGGACCGCCGCTTCCCGCAGTCCGGGGAGCTTCCCGGACCAGTTGCCGAGCATCTCCTGGACGGGCAGCGTCCGGACGGCGGCGAGAGTGGTGCGGAGCCCGTCCACGTCGGCCGCACACGCCGGGCACTCCCGTACGTGGCCGTCGACGCGTGCCGCGTCCGCGGGATCGAGGGCCGCCACGGCGTACGCGGCCAGTTCTGGTCTGTCCTGCTCGCAGTTCACCGCGGTTCACCGCTGTTCCGGAGCGACGTTGTGGTTGTTGACCCGGAACAGGTTGCGCGGGTCGTAGTGCCGCTTCAGGACCCGCAGCCGTTCCAGGTCGTCGGCGGTGAACACGTTCTCCGCCCGGTCGTCACGCCCGGCAAAGTTCGTGTACGCGAGCCCCGTGGACCAGGGGCTCAGGCGCTCGACCATCCCGCCGAGCACGGCCATCCCGGCGTCGACGATCTCCGGCGGTCCGACGGTCGCTCCCCACACGCTGAAGACGGCGTCCCGGGCCGCGATGGGGCTCGCCGCGATCGGCCGATGGGCCAGCGCCCCGCCGAGATGCCTGATCTCCAGGACCGTGACGAGTCCTCCGGCCGCCAACTGAGCGCTCTCGGCAAGGGAGTTGACTGCTTCGGTCGGCAACTCGGCCAGGAGGGCGCCCTGTTCCTCGTACGGGAAGGGATCGGCCGGGTCGGTGTGCACGAGGGCGAACGCGCCGTAGGGATGACGGCCGACCGTGTCGATGACGCCCTCGCCGATGGCCCGGAAGGGCGCGATGAGCTTCTCGGCCTCCTCGTCGGAGCCGAGGTGGGTGACCCGGACGTGGGCGAGGAAGCGGCCGCGCAGGAGTTCCGGAATCTCCGGTACCGGCGGGAAGTTGAGCAGCGCCAGCGAGCAGGTGAAGGCGTCGGGCGCGTCGCGGACCACCTCGGGGACGGCGCGGAGGACGGCCTCGACGTCATGGGCGGGGAAGTAGATTCCGCCGCCGTAGAAGGAAGTCACGGGGAAGAGCCCGATCTCCAGCTCGGTCACGATCCCGAAGTTGCTGCGTCCGCCGCGCAGGCCCCAGAACAGCTCCGGTTCCAACTCCGCGGAGACGCGGCGCAGTTCACCGTCCGGTGTGACGACCTCGATCGCCACGACATGGTCGGCGGCCCAGCCGTAGGACCGGCCGAGGAACGGGCTGAGTCCGCCGCCGAGTGTGAAGCCGACGACTCCCACCAGCGGGCTGGACCCGTTCAGCGGTGCCAGTCCTTCCGCCTGAGCGGGCTCGACGACGTCCGACCAGAGCGCGCCCGCACCCACCCGGGCCACGCCACGCTCGGCGTCGATCTCGACGTCGCGCATCGCACCTGTCGTGACGAGCAGGAAGTCGTCCGCGGCGGGGAACGGCTGGTGCCCGGTGGCCATGACCCCGATGGGCAGGTCACGGGCGGCGGCGAAACCGACCGCGGCCCGCACATCCGCGGCCGTGGCCGCGGCGACGACCAGGCAAGGCCCTTGCCGCGAGCGCGAGTTGAAGCCCGCGACCGCTTCCGCGTAGCCCGCGTCGTGCGGGGCGAACACGGATCCCTCGATCCGGTCGGCCAGTTCGGCGACGGTGTCCTCTCCGAGAACGATCCGCCCCTGGTACTCGGTCATGGTGCTGTGCCTTTCGTCGGAGAACCGGCCCTGTCCGACGGTCACTTGGCACAGCGAGGGACACGGCTCCGCGCCGTGACGCAATGCGACACGGCGACGGAGACATCCCGGGGACCAGGTGCCGTCTGGTCGCTGCTACGGCGGACACCCCGAAGAGGTTCACTGTCCGCGTACGACTCGTGGCCGACCCCGCCCACCGCAGCCGGAGTCGCTCAGCTGAAGGCGGCCAGCACGGAGGGGCTGTCCGCGAGCCAGTCGCACTGTGGGTGCGTCCCACCCGGCCGGTTCGTCCCGTGGTGGGCGTCCAGCCTGTCCAGCAACACGCCCACCGCGTGCCGGGCGAGCGGTTCCAGCAGTCCGGCGTGCGTCTGGCGCCCCCGGGCGATCCAGGCCCTCGCGTCGTCCGAGGCGGTGGGGGTCGGCGGACCGAACGTCGCGATGACCGCGAGACCGACGGCCGCGACGGCTCTGCGGTCGGGCGGCGCTCCCGGGCAGCGCCAGACACCGTGGAGAATCCGCTCCGCGTCCGCGAAACGGCCGCCCCGGACCGCCAGCACTCCGCGCAGGTTGGCCACCGCCGCCTGCAGATCGTCCGCACTCAGTTCGTCCGCGAGCCGGCTCACGTCCGCCAGCCGCCGCTCGGCCGACGCGAACTCCCGCTCGGTGATGTCCAGGCAGACCAGCCTCAGCAGCACATACGCCCAGCGGGTACGCGCCCCTACGGCACGCAGAATCCGGGCCGCTTCCGCCCACTGCTCGCGGGCCCGGGCACGCAGGCCGTCGCTCTCGTCCGCGTCGCCGCAGAGGGTGAGGGAGAAGACCCGGGCGAAGTCGTCGTCGGCCGCGCGCGACGCCGCCACGGCGATCAGCCCGTGCCGCCGGGCCCCCTCGGTGTCCCCGTGCTGGAGGCAGTGGGTCGACCAGTTCGTCTGCAGGACCGCCCGGTCCCAGTGGAATTCCGTGTGCACCACGGCGGCCTCCGCCAGGGCGAAGCGCTCCTCCACGTCGTCGTGCCCGTTGAGCATCGCGTGGAGCGCGTCGTAGCAGAGGCCCAGGACGGCGAGGTCGGGGTTCTTCGCGTAGTGCCACGCCTCCTTGTGCCTGTCCACATAGGAACTGGCTTCCGTGTGGTGTCCGGCCACGTGATGGAGCCAGGTGAGCCAGGCGATGGTGTAGAAGAGCGCCCACTCGTCGTCCTCGGTGGGCTCCGTGGTCCGCCGGCCCGCTGTCGCGTCGTAGGCCTGCAGACTGCGTTGGAGGCGGTCGATTCCTTCTTCCTCGCGACCGCTGATGAACCAGAAGTAGCCCAGCCGCGCCTCCAGCAGCAGGGCCTCGGCCTGCCTGGACCTGGCCGTCATCAGGTCCGATGCCGCCCTGATGTTGGCGGACTCCTCGGTGAGGCGCCTGGCCCACTCCCGCTGGTCAGGGGAGGAGAGTCCCGCGCTGCCGTCGCGGACGAAGCGGGCGGCCCACGTCATGAGGCGCTCCTCGGCCTCGGGGGCGCGGCCCTCCTCCCTGAGCCTGGTGAGCGCGTACTCGCGGACCGTCTCCAGCATCCGCAGCCGGTTCCCGTCGGGCGTGGAGACCGGGACGAGCAGGGACTTGTCGACCAACTGCCCCAGGACGTGGAGCAGTTCGGCACTGTCCGCCCCGGGCAAGGGAGTTGCCGCTTCCACGATGTCGAGGGAACAGCCGCCCACGTACAGGGCGAGTTCCGTCAGCAGCCGCTGTTCGGCGGTGTCGAGGAGGGCGTAGCTCCAGTCGAGGACGGCGCGCAGGGTGCGATGTCTGGCGGGCGCGGTGCGCTCCCCCTTGATCAGCAGGGTGAAGCGGTTGTCGAGGCGGGCCTCGATCTCCCGGACGGTCAGGAGCCGGACGTGCGCGGCGGCGAGTTCCACCGCCAGCGGCAGTCCGTCGAGCCTGCGGCAGAGGCGGCGGATGTCGTGCAGCGCCGCCGCGTCCGGGGCGAAGGACGGGTCGATCATCGCGGCACGGGTGCCGAACAGGTCCGCGGCCTCCTCGTCCGGCATCGGCGCGAGCGGGTACAGCACCTCGGCCGCGACCTCCAGCGGTGCTCTGCTGGTGGTCAGGACGGTCAGCGCGGGACACCGGCCCAGCAGGGTCGCCACGAGCGGGGCCACGGCGTCGAGCAGGTGCTCGCAGTTGTCGAGGGCGAGGACGGCCGAGCGCCCGGCCAGGAACGAGGTGAGCCGGTGCACATAGTCGTGCGGGGGCTGGTCCGGCCGGACGGCGGTGTCGGACAGGCCGAGCGCGGAGGCGACCACCGCGAGCATGTTGGCGTCGTCGGCCGGGGCGAGGTCGACCCACCACACGTTGCCGCAGGACGGCTGGACCAGCGCGCACACCTCAAGCGCCAGACGGGTCTTGCCGACGCCGCCCGGTCCCAGCACGGTCACCAGCCGCTCCCGGCCGACGACTTCGCACAGCGCGGCCAGTTCATTGCGCCGGCCGACGAACGGACCCAGCGGCCGGCTCAGGTTGCCTTCGCCGGAGACGGAGACGGAGACGGAGACGGATTCGGAGACGGATTCGGACGTCGACTCCCGGACATCTGCACGCGGCGAGGACGGTCGGTCCGGCAGGGTGACCGTCCCTTGGAGAGTCGACCCGCGCCCTTGACGAGACGGGTCCTTCCCCTGGAGAGAGGGATCGTGGCGGAGTATCGCGGCGTGCAGGGAGCGCAGTTCCTCCGAGGGAGCGGCACCGAGTTCGGACTTCAGCAGCCGACGGCCGGTGTCGTAGACCGCCAGCGCTTCCGCGAACCGACCGCAGCGGTAGAGCGCGAGCATGAGCCGGGCGCGGGACCGCTCGCGCAGCGGTGCGAGGGACAGCAGGGCCTGCAGTTCGGGGATCAGCTCCTTCGCGCGGCCGAGTTCGAGGCCCGCGGTGGCGGCGTCCTCCAGAGCGCCGAGCCGCAGATCCTCGAGGCGGGTCCGCTCGGTCTCGAAGACCCGTCCCTCCAGGCCGTCGAGGGCGCGGCCGTGCCACATCGACAGCCCCCGCCGTAGCTCGTGCTCGGCCTTCTCGTACTCCGCCGCCGCCAGGTGCTCACGCCCGTCCCGGACCGCGGCCTCGAAGTCGGGTACGTCGACCTCGTCCTCCGGGCCCAGGACGATGCGGTAGCCGCCGTGGTCGAACAGCAGGCGGGTGTCCTCGCCCCGCGCCGCGAAGGCCGCGCGCAGCTTGGCCATCTGGACCTGGAGCGCGCCGACCGGGTTCTTGGTCGTGCGCTCCTCCCACAGTTCGTCGACGAGGGTGTCGCGCTGCACGACCGCCCCGTGGGCCAGCAGCAGCCGTCCCACGATCGCCCGGGACACGGCGCCGGGCGGGACGACCACGCCGTTGGCGGTCACCAGCTCCAGGCGGCCGAGCAGTCGAAAACGCATGCCCGCCATCCTGCCGTGGCCGGCCGAAAGCCCCGAAGGGCTCGTCGGCGCGTCGCGGCGCGAGCGGTCCGGGTCGACGTCCGTCGGCGTTCCCCTCCGTGAACCAAGTCGTCGGACGCGCCGTAGCCGTCAACGTTCACCGAGTTCGACGCGGCACGACACGGCATCAGGAGCGGAAATGATCCGGAACATCGTCCTCTTCAAGCTCAATGAAGGCCTCACGCGCGAATCCCCCGAGGTCACGGAGGGATTCGAACTCGTGAAGAAGCTCGACCGGGAGATCCCCGAGATCCGCCAGTGGGAGGTCGGATGGCACGTCTTCGACGAGACGCCCGCCTCCTACGACTTCGCCCTGAACAGCCTCTTCGACGACACCGCCGCCTTCCAGCGCTATTTCAACCACCCCGCGCACGTGGCCGCGATCGCCCACTGGATGCACCACGCTTCGTGGGTGGTCGTCGACATCCACGTCTGAGGCCTGTGACGGTCGTGGCCCGGTGTCGCCGTCAGGTGGCGATGGCCTGGAGTCTCGCGTTGCGGGCGTCGATCGCTTCCTGTGTGGAGGGCACGATGAGTTCGCCGCCGTCCGTGACGCTGTTCTGGGCGAACTCGGCCTAGGGGCGCTGGCGTTGCTCGTAGCGCTCGAAGGCCACCGTGTGATCGCCGCCCGCGTCTTCGAGTTCCTCGGCCAGGAAGTGCGCGGCGTCGCCGACCAGAGCGATACGGCCCCGGTGCCAGGTGGGCATGTGGATCTGGCTGACCGAGTCGAAGTAGAGCTCGGGATCGGCGCGGACCGCGTCGAGCAGCTGCGGGATCTTCCACTCGGTGTGTCCCGCGAAGGCGTCCAGGAGGAGCTTCTTCTGGGCGTCGAGGTCGCGGTGGTCGTAGTCGAGGAGCCCGGAGCGGAGGAGGAACACTCCGAGCGCCTTGTTCTTGTAGCTTCCGCCGTGGATGCGGCGGAAGCGGCCGACGTCGGCAACGAGGTCTGCCTGTCGGCGTGCCAGGCCGTTTCGTCCGAGGGCCACGCGAAAGGGTGCCCGGCAGGCAGAAACCCCGCGGGCACCCTCTCTGATCACTGGCGCCTACCGCCTCATCGCGACGTCAGTCCGGCGATGCGCCACAGGCCGTCGCCGGCGCCACCGGCCATGTACGCGTCCCCGGACGCCGCCAGCGAGAAGCTGAAGCCGTTGATCCCGACGAGGTTCGTGACGTGGGACTGCACCCCGGTGGCGGCGTTCACCCGCTTCACCTCGTCGCCGACCATGAAGTAGACCAGGCCGTCGCCGCCGACCGAGATCGACGTGGGTTCGTAGGCCTCACTGGCCAGTACCCGCGTCGTACCGGTGGTCACGTTCGTCTGCAGGATGCGGCCCTGGCCCATGTCCGCGGTGTAGGCGAGTCCCGCCTTGTCGAACGCGAGGCCGTAGGAGAAGCCGAGCCCCGTGGCCACCACACGCGATGCCCCGCCGTCCGGGACGGCGACGATCTCTCCGTTGCCGTCGGTGACATAGGTCGTGGTGCCGAAGCGGGCCACCCCGAAGAGCGAGGGCAGGCCGGCGGCCAGGGTACGGCGGGCGCCCGTGGCGAGGGTGACCTGCTGAAGCGTGCCGTCGAAGGCGGTGATGTACGCGCTGCCGTCGGCGACGGCGACCCCGCGGAGGTTACCGAGACCGGTGGTGACCGTGCCGAGCGCTCCGGTGGCCAGGTCGAGCTTGAGCAGATCGCCGCCCGAGTACGCCAGATACAGCGATCCGGCGTTGTCGGAGGCGATGGCGACCGGTGAACCGGCCGTCGGCGCGATCCGTACGCAGTCCGTGGACGGGCACTTGACGTCTCCCGTCGCGGCAACTGCCGGAGCGGCGAGGGTCATTGTCGCGCCCGACACCAGCAACGCGCCGAGGGCCAGCGCCACGCCCAGTGCGCGCCCACGGCTGGTGAGTGAGCGGGCGGGACGGTCGAGCGGGGGTCGCGTCGCGGTCCTAGATCTCATCATTGAGTCCATCCGTTCCTGTCCGTCGACGATGGGTACGCGCCCACGGGATCGCCGCGGGCACCGCACTGGCTACGCACGGGGGTACGGGGAGGTTCACCGAGGGGGCGGATTCAGGTCCGGACTTTTAAAGGCAGGCGGTACCCGGCCATGAGCATCACCGCTCCCGCCCGCATCGGCCGAAGTGGCGGCCCGATCACCCTGCCGCCAGGCTGGCAGCAGACGTGCCAGCACGCGCAGACACACAAGCAGACACACAAGGGGACTGGTTCCACATGCAGATCGATCTGACCGGACGCACCGCCCTGGTGACGGGCTCGACGCAGGGCATCGGCGCGGCGATCGCCGCCGGACTCGCGCGCTCCGGCGCCCGGGTCGGGGTGAACGGCCGGGACGAGCAACGGGTCGCGGAGGGCGTGGCACGGCTCGCGGCGGAGGTCCCCGGTGCGGACTTCGTCCCCGTGGCCGCCGACGTCGCGAACGAGGAGGGCGCCCGGCGCGTCCTGGAGGCGCTGCCGGAGGTGGACATCCTCGTCAACAACCTGGGCATCTTCGGCTCGGCCGACCCGCTGGAGATCAGCGACGAGGAGTGGCGGCGCTATTTCGAGGTGAACGTGCTGGCCGCGGTACGGCTGACCCGTATGTACCTGCCGGGCATGACCGCGCGCGGCTGGGGCCGGATCCAGTACATCGCCAGCGACTCGGCGGTCGTCATCCCGGCCGAGATGATCCACTACGGCATGTCCAAGACCGCGCTCCTCGCCGTCGGCCGCGGCTTCGCGAAGCAGGCGGCGGGCACGGGCGTGACGGTCAACTCGGTCATCGCCGGCCCCACCCACACCGGCGGCGTCGAGGACTTCGTCTACGAACTCGTCGACCGCGACCTGCCCTGGGACGAGGCCCAGCGCGAGTTCATGCGGGCGCACCGGCCGCAGTCCCTCCTGCAACGGCTGATCGAGCCCGAGGAGATCGCCCACATGGTCGTCTACCTCAGCTCCGACCAGGCGTCGGCCACGACGGGCGGAGCCCTGCGCGTCGACGGCGGATACATCGACTCGATCCTGCCCTAGCGCCCTCAACTCATAGTCTCCGCACGCACTTTGTCTCCCAGAACTATGGTGTCCCACCACATGTGCCGCTGACGTGCCCCTTCCTACCGTGTGCCATCAC
Source organism: Streptomyces sp. NBC_00986 (assembly GCF_045162565.1). Lineage (NCBI taxonomy): Bacteria > Bacillati > Actinomycetota > Actinomycetes > Kitasatosporales > Streptomycetaceae > Streptomyces > Streptomyces sp. NBC_00986. The sequence continues at coordinate 10,245,628 of NZ_CP108733.1, read as the reverse complement.
GTACCCGTCCCCACGGCACACAAGGAAGTGGCGCACATGGCCTCGGCACCCGCCGCTCCCCCACCCCCCGCCAACCTCAAACGCATCGTCGCCGCCAGCCTCATCGGCACCACCATCGAGTGGTACGACTTCTTCCTCTACGGCTCCGCGGCCGCGCTCGTCTTCAACGAACTCTTCTTCCCCGGCTCCGACCCGCTCGTCGGCACCCTGCTCTCCTTCCTGACCTACGCCGTGGGTTTCGCGGCCCGCCCGCTCGGCGCCCTCGTCTTCGGGCACTACGGCGACCGGCTCGGCCGCAAGAAACTCCTGGTCCTGAGCCTGCTGCTGATGGGCGGGGCGACCTTCGCGATCGGGCTGCTGCCGACCCACGCGACCGTCGGAGCGGCGGCCCCGGTCCTGCTCACCGCGCTGCGCCTGGTGCAGGGCTTCGCGCTCGGCGGCGAGTGGGGCGGAGCCGTCCTGCTCGTCTCGGAGCACGGGGACGCACGCAGGCGCGGCTTCTGGGCGTCGTGGCCCCAAACCGGCGCCCCCGCAGGGCAGTTGCTCGCGACGGGAGTGCTGTCCCTGCTCACCGCCGTCCTCTCGGACGAGGCCTTCGGCAGCTGGGGCTGGCGCATCCCGTTCCTCCTCTCCGGTGTCCTGGTCGCCGTCGGTCTGTGGATTCGTCTGTCTGTTGATGAATCCCCCGTGTTCCAGGAGGCGTTGGCCCAGGCGGAGGCCCGCAGAGCCACCGCCCGGACAACGGCCCGAAGCGCCACCCCCGAGCAACTCCCGCTCGTCTCCGTACTGCGCCACCACTGGCGCGACATCCTCGTCGCGATGGGCGCCCGCATGGCGGAGAACATCAGCTACTACGTGATCACCGCCTTCATCCTCGTCTACGCCACCACCGCGGCCGGCGTCTCCCGGCAGACGGCGCTGAACTCCGTACTGATCGCCTCTGCCGTGCACTTCGCCGTCATCCCGGCCTGGGGCGCCCTGTCGGACCGGATCGGGCGCCGGCCCGTGTATCTGCTGGGTGCGGTGGGCATCGGGCTGTGGATGTTCCCCTTCTTCTCGCTGATCGACACCGGGGACTTCGGCAACCTGGTCCTCGCCGTGACCGTCGGCCTGGTGCTCCACGGCGCGATGTACGCACCCCAAGCCGCCTTCTTCTCCGAGATGTTCGCGACCCGGATGCGCTACTCCGGCGCTTCGATCGGCGCCCAGTTCGCCTCGGTCGCGGCTGGCGCCCCGGCCCCGCTGATCGCCACCGCCCTGCTGGCCGACTACGGCAGCTCGACCCCGATCGCCCTGTATGTGATCGCGGCGGTCGTCCTGACCCTGATCGCGGTGGGCGTGGCCAAGGAAACCCGGCACCGCGACCTGACCGAGATCGAGTCCGCCACCGACGACCGGGCCGCGACGACCGCTCCTTCGAAGGACGCCGCGGACGCTCGCACCGCCTGATCACCAGGCGCCGTACCGGCCCTCGTACGCCCCGCGCCTACGAGGGTCACGGCCGCGCCGGAGCGGCCAATCTCCTTAGCCTCAGGGCGAGTTGGATCTCCAGGACGCGTCCCGGCTCCTGCCAGTCCTCGCCGAGGAGTCGGCCCACGCGCTCCAGCCGCTGGGCAACGGTGTTGACGTGGACGTGCAGGTCGTCCTTCGTCCGGGCCGGGCTCATCCCGCAGGCGAAGTAGGCATCCAGGGTATGCAGCAGATCCGTACCGCGCCGCTCGTCGTACCGCACGAGCTGCCCGATGGTCCGCTCGACGAAGCCTCCGATGTCCCGGTCCCCGGCGAGGAGCAGTCCGAGGAAACCGAAGTCCTCGGCGGCGGCACCGTCTCCGGTACGGCCCAACAACCGCAGGGCGTCGAGGCAGCGGCGCCCTTCCTCGTAGGCGGCGACCACGGCATCGAGCCGGGCGCCGGGTTTCTCGACGGGGGCGGAGGCGCCGACGGTGACCGCCTCATGGACCGCCGCTCCCAGGTGGGCGGCGGTACGCCGGGCCAGCTCAGTGGCGGTGTCGCCGGGATCGAGGGGCAGCAGCAGGACCGTGCCGCCGTCGCGGGCGGCGGCCAGTCCGTGCCGGGTCCCCGCGAGGTGCGAGGCGGCGGACCACAGGCGTCTGCGGGCGGCGGCCTCCTGGTCGGCGTCGGCGGCCGTGCCGTCGAGCCGGGCGGCGAGGACGACATGGGTGGCGTCCAGGTCGGCGTCCAGTCTGGACGCACGCTCCCGCAGCAGCCGCGGGTCACCGTCGCGGGCGTCGAGCAGGTCGTCCAACAGCTCGCCGCGCACGCGCTGTTCGGCCTCGGCGGCCGACCGCCGGGCGAGCAGGAGCAGGGAGGTGACCATGGCGGCGCGCTCCAGGGTGCGCTGGTCGACGGGGTCGAGGCCGGGGTGGCCGCGCAGCACGAGCGCGCCGAGCAGTTCGCCGCCGGCGGCCACGGCGGCGATCCAGTCGTCCCGGTGCCGCACCGCGTGCCCTTCGACGCGGGACTCCTCCAACGCTTTCGTGGGTGTGGCGTCGATCTCCGTGAACTCGACCACTCCGTCGAGGACTTGGGAGACGGCGGCAGCCACGTCGTGAACTCCACCGCCGCGCAGCACGAGTTCGGCCAGCCGGTCGTGAATGTCCGAGGCACGCTCGATGACTCCGCTGCGGTCCTGGATGATCTCGTTGGCGCGCTCCAGACCGGCCAGGGCCGAGCGGGTCTCGGTGAGCAGGTTCGCGGTGTCGATGGCGGCCGCGGCGAGCGCGGCGAAGGAGCCGAGCAGCGCGATCTGCTCCCGCTCGAAGACCCGCGCCCGCCGGTCCGCCGCGAACAGCACCCCGATGACACGGTGCCCGAGCATCAACGGCACCCCGAGGATCGCGACCAGCCCCTCGTCCCGCACCCCTGAGTCGATGGTCAGGGTGTGCTGGAAGCGATCGTCCTTGAAGTAGTCGTCGGTGACGTACGGCCGTGCCGTCTGGGCCACGAGTCCGCCGAGCCCCTCCCCCATGCCCAGCCGCAGCTGCTGGAAGCGGGCCGCGACCGATCCCTCGGTCACCCGCATGTAAGTGTCGCCTCTGGCCGGGTCGTTGAGGCTGAGGTAGGCGATGTCGGTGCCGAGCAGGGAACGGGCGCGCTGGACGATCGCCCGCAGTACGGCGTCGAGGTCGCGCAGTCCGGCGAGGTCGTGGGCCGTCTCGAAGAGCGCGGACAGCTCGGCCTCGCGCCGTCGGCGTCCCTCCAGCTCCGAGCGCACGCGCAGCGCGAGCACCTTGGCGTGTTCGAGCACGGCGATCGCCTCGGCCGGTCTTCCGTCGGTGCGGGCGAGCAGCACCGGCTGCTCGTAGGCGTCGGCGGAGGCGCCCCGGGCCAGCAGTTCGAGGAACGGTGCCTCGGTACTGCTCGGTCGCGCGGCGGCACCGGTGACGGTGGCGGAGCGCTCGGCGGACTGCACGTGATCGCTGGACATGCTCACAGGATTCCCCATCGCCGGGCCGGCCGGTCAGGCCTGTGGATAACTCGGGAATCGCCTGCGCACCGGGTGCTTCAGTGCGCGGTCCACCCGCCGTCCAGCACCAGCGAGGTGCCGGTCACGAACGACGCGTGCGGGCCGCAGAGATAGGCGACGGCCTCGGCGACCTCCTCCGGTTCGATGAGCCGTTTGACCGCGCTGTCCTGGAGGAGGACCTCGGTCAGCACGCGTTCCTCGGGGATGCCGTGCGCCTGTGCCTGGTCGGTGAGTTGTCGCTCGACCAAGGGGGTGCGCACATAGGCGGGGTTCACACAGTTCGAGGTGACGCCGTGGGGTGCGCCTTCGAGGGCAGCGGTCTTGGAGAGTCCCTCCAGACCGTGTTTGGCGGCCACATACGCGGACTTGAAGGCGGAGGCGCGCAGCCCATGGACGGAGGACACATTGACGATCCGTCCCCAGCCCTGCCCGTACATGTGGGGCAGGGCGCCGCGGATGAGCCGGAAGGGCGCCTCCAGCATCACGGTGAGCACCGTGTGGAAGACGTCGGGCGGGAACTCCTCGATGGGGCGCACCAGTTGGAGCCCCGCGTTGTTCACCAGGACGTCCGTACCGGCGGCGGCGCGCTCGGCGGCGTCCAGGTCGGTGAGGTCGAGGACGTGCGGTTCGACGGCGCCCGCGAGGCCCTGCGCCTGCTCGGCGAGCGCCTCGAGTCCCGGGGCGTCCATGTCGACCGCTCTGACGTTTGCCCCGGCGGCCGCCAGCCGCAGGGTGCAGGCGCTGCCTATACCGCCGGCGGCACCGGTGACGAGGGCGGTACGGCCACTGAGGTCGAGGAGGTTCGCGCGGGTACCCGGGAGGGCGTTGGGCACGGTCATGGGGCGAGCCTAGACAGCGTTCCCACCCAACCGCATATGGGCCGAGCACATACTTCAGTCGGAACTCGTGGTGTCAAACCATGTGGGTGCGTCGGCCAGGGTCTGCTTGATCCGGAACAGCTGGTGATCGCTGAGCTCGGGCAGCGCGTCCAGGTCGAACCAGCCGACCTCCAGCGACTCGTCGTCGTTCACGGCCGCCTCGCCACCGACGGCCCGGCACTTGAGCGTGATGTCCATGAACTGGCAGGCGTCGCCGTTGGGATAGCTGATCGGTCCCCCGGCCTTCACCATGACGACCCGTTCCGCGACGCACTCGACGGCCGTCTCCTCGAACACCTCGCGCACCGCGCAGGCGGCGGGCTGCTCACCGGGCTCGGGAATTCCGGAGGGCAACGCCCACTCGTGGTTGTCCGTCCGCTTGCCCAGCAGGACGCGACCCGCGTCGTCGAAGACAACGGCGCTGACCCCGGGAAGCCAGAGCAGTTGATGCCCGGCGGAGGCCCGGATCGTACGGATGAAATCAGGAGTAGCCATGTTCCGACCCTAACGGGACGATCCATGGCCACTCCACGAACTACCGTGCGCTCGGCGGGCGTACAGCAGGCGTACGGCTACACGTCGCCCGCGCGCCGCCCGCGCACACCGGCGGCGACCGCCCACCCGAGGCCGCCGGCGGCGATGAGCACCAGGGCCATCTCGGGCAGGATGCCGAGCTTCGTGGCCGGGGTCTCCGAGGAGCGCAACGGCACCTTCTGGACCAGGGAGTCCGCCACGAACATGCCGGTCTTCTGGGTGATCTTCCCGTCCGGCATGATGATCGCGCTGACGCCGCTGGTCACCGGGACGGTGACGGTCCGGCTGTGCTCGACCGCGCGGACCCGGGACATGGCGAGCTGCTGGTAGGTCATCTCGCTGCGGTCGAAGGTCGCGTTGTTGCTGGGTACGGAGATCAGCTGGGCGCCGTCGGTAACTTCGGAGCGCACGGCCCAGTCGAAGGCGGCCTCGTAGCAGGTGACCAGGCCGATCTTGGCGCCGTTCATGGTGAACACACCCGGCTTGGTGCCCCGGCTGAAGTCCTGGCGGACCATGCTGGTCCAGTTCTTGTTGATCGCCCCGAGCAGCGAGCGCATCGGCAGGTACTCGCCGAACGGCTGGATCTGCCGCTTGTCGTAGGTGTCGGTCGGGCCCTTCACCGGGTCCCAGAGGATCTGCTCGTTGTAGAGCTTGCCGCCCCGTTCGACGACACCGCCGACCGAGATGGGCGCGCCGATCGCCTTGGCCGCCGCGTCGATGTCGGTGTACGCCTGGGCGTCGGCGAAGGGGTCGACGTCGGAGGAGTTCTCCGGCCACAGGACCACGTCGGGCTTGGCGACCTTGCCCGCCTTGACCTTCGCGGCCAGCCGCAGGGTCTCCTTGACGTGGTAGTCGAGCACGGCCCGGCGCTGGGCGTTGAACTCCAGGCCCGCGCGCGGGACGTTGCCCTGGATGACCGCGACCGTCGTGGTGCCGTCCTCGGCCTTGTCGCTCACCAAGCCCCGCGCGGCGACCGCGCCGACCACCGGTACGGCCACGCTCAGCAGGGCCACGGCGGCGGCGGACCGCCGTACGACACGGGTGTTGCGGGTCTCCAGGGCCAGGCGCACGATCTCGTACAGGCCGAAGCCGCACAGGACGACGGCGAAGCCGAGGACCGGGGTGCCGCCCACCGCAGCGAGCGGCAGGAAGACGCCGTCCGCCTGGCCGAACGCGATCTTCCCCCAGGGGAAGCCGTGGAAGGGGACACGCGCGCGTACCGCCTCACCGGCGATCCACAGTGCCGCCGCCCACAGCGGCCAGGCGGGCAGCTTCGAGACCGCGGTGATGGCCGCGCCGACCAGCGCGACGAAGATCGCCTCGACCACGACCAGCGCGATCCAGGGCCCGGGGCCGACCTCCACGCCGGTCCACACCAGCAGCGGCAGCAGGAACCCGAGGCCGAAGAGGTAGCCGAGTCCGAGGCCCGCCTTCCAGCTGCGGCCGCGCAGCACCCACCCGAAACAGGCGAACGCGGGCAGCGCCAGCCACCACAGCGTGCGCGGCGGGAAACTGACGTAGAGCAGCACTCCGGAGAGTGCGGCTACGGCGGCCGGGACCAGACGGACGAGGCGGGCGAGGCGCGATGCGGGCGCGGCCTGTGGCTCCAGCTGGTCCGACTCGTCCACGGAAGTTGCGGTGACGGTCACTCCGGGAGTGTACGGCCGTCGACCTTGACGCCGACAGCACGGTCCGGATGGCAGGCCGGGGCACTGAGCAGGGCCGCAGCGGCACCGTTCCTGCGCAACTCGTCCACAAATCGGTCATCAGCCGTTACGGTGTGCCGGAGCCCCTGTCGTGCGGTCGGTCCAGGCCAGGACGGCCGGGGCCGGTCACGGGTCGGGGAGGCCCGGTTCAGGGGGCGGCGGGGTGGGTTCCACGGGGATGGCGTCGGCGACCGGTCCGGACGCCGACAGTGAAAGACGAAACGTTTCGGATGCGGTGGGCATCGCGGTGCTCGGATCGTGTGCCGCGTGGTCGCTGATCACCGCCGCCATGCACGACGGCCGGCCCGAGGGCGTGCTGCTCGCGGTCCTGGCGGTCGCCGCCGGTTACGCGTCGGGGCGGATCTCCGGGGCGCTCGTACCGGTCGCCGCGCCCTGTGCGGGGGCGCTGGCCGGGCTCGGTATGGCACTGGCCGAACCGCGTCTCGCCCCGGGCCCCCAGTTCGCCGTACCCCTGGGCCACGCCGGTGCGACCGCGGCCCTGCTGACCCTGGCCGTGGGTGCGGCGTGCTGCGCCGCCTGGGCCGCCTCGGCACCGGCCCCGCGGCTCGCGCTGCGGCTGCTGGCGGCCGGGATCACGATCGCCGCGGTCGTCCTGGGCTCGGTCACGGGATTCGTCCTGTGCACGGCGGTGCTGCTGTGCTCGCTCGCCGCGGGCCGCATGCGGCGACGGGGTCTGGGCATCGCGGGCCTGGGCCTGGCCACGGCGCTGGTGACCGGCGCGACCTGGGCCGTAGCCGGAAACGTGCTCCCGGACGGGCTGACCGCGTCCCTGGAGGGCCAGTTGACCCCGCACCGGATCCAGCTGTGGCAGGACGCCCTGCACATGGCCCATCAGGATTCCGCCCTGGGAGTCGGCCCGGGGCGCTTCGGAGAGCTGAGCAGCGCGGCGGCCGAGGCACTGCTCCCGGACGGCAAGCCGCACTCGGCGCCGCTTCAGCTGGCGGCCGAGCAGGGAATCGTCGGCGTGCTCCTGCTGGCGGCGGCCTACGGCTGGGTACTGCACGCGCTGTGGCGCACCACGCGCTCCACCCCGATCGCGCTCACGGCGGGCGCCGCGCTGACGGGGCTCGCGATGGTCGCCTCGGTCGGCAACGCGCTGAGCTTCACCTCGGTGTCGGTCGGCGCGGGCTTCCTGGCCGGGCTGGCCACGGCCCACCCGATCGCCGACGACCCCTCACGCATCGCGCCGGACGCACACGCGCGTGGCGACCGATTGGCCCCGTGACGGACGAGGAACGCGTCAGAGCACCGCGCCGGGCTTGGGCGGCGCCAGCCGGTCCGTGATGATCCGTACGGCCGCCTCCGCGTTGTCCACGGTGATCGTGAACGTGTGCCCGTCCCACAGCCGCAGGACGATGCCCTCACCACGGCGTACGACGACCGCGGTGCCCTTCTCGGGCCGCCAGCGGTAGCCCCAGCCGCCCCACTGGCGCGGGGTGACGTGCGGGGCGAACTCGGCGCCAGCGACGCTCGCGAGGGGGATGCGGCGGCGCGGCACACCGATGTGCCCGCAGCGCACTTCGAGGGACTCCGTGTCCACCTTCAGGCCGACGTGCACGAAGGCGAGCGTGCCGAACAGCATGAGCAGCCCGGCCGCGATGCACCCGACGACGGACATGACGAGCGGGGCGATGCCGGACGTCCAGGTGGAGTCCACGGCCAGCTCGATGCCGAGCGCCATGCAGGCGGCACCGGCGAGCGCCAGCAGCCACTGGAACCGGTTCGTCGCGCGTCCGGTCCAGATCTCGGTCTGCGGGAAGATTTCGTCGCGGGGGTGGTCCCTCATGCCTACGAGACTACTCAGGTTTCGCTGCGCGGGTACGGCGTTGCGGAGGGTGACCGTTTTGTGGTGCGACACGGTGGACGCACAGGATCCGGTCCGTCGCCGGTACTCAGTGCGCGGGTGTGACGGCCCGCAGGAGCCGACCCTCGGCGTAGACCGACGCGGCGGCGGGCAGCGCGCCCTCTCGGCCGTTCAGGAGCACCGTCACGGTGCCGTCGGGCAGTGCCTCGGGGGCGGGCTTTTCACCGATCCGGCGCAGTGCCTGGGCGGCCACCGCGTCGGCGGAGCCGTGCAGGACGAGCGGCGGGCGGTCGGGGCGCTGCACGGCGGCGCGGATGCGTTCGGCGACCAGTTCGTAATGGGTGCAGCCCAGGACGACGGTCGTTACATCGTCGGGGGTCAGCTCGGCGGCCGCGGCGACGGCGGCGTCGATGGCCGCCTCGTCCCCGTGCTCCACGGCCTCGGCCAGTCCCCAGCACGGGACCTCGGTGACCGGCACACCGCCGGCGAAGTCCTTGATGAGACCGCGCTGATAGGGGCTGCCGGTGGTGGCGGGCGTCGCCCAGATAGCGAAGGGCGTGCCACCGGCGGCGGCCGGCTTGATCGCCGGGACCGTACCGATGACCGGAATACCGGGCTCCAGATGCTCACGCAGGACCGTCAGGGCATGCACGGTCGCGGTGTTGCAGCCGATGATCAGGGCGTCGGGCCGGTGCGCGGCGGCGGCCTCGGCGACGGCCAGCGCGCGCTGGGCGACGTCCTCCGGTGTCCGCGGTCCGTAGGGCATGCCCTCGGGGTCCAGGGAGAGCACGAGATCCGCGTCGGGGCGCACGCGCCGCACCGCGGCGGTGGCCGCCAGAAGGCCGATCCCGGAGTCCATCAGCGCGATCTTCACCCGGCCACGATAGACGATGGCCTCTGTGGATCCGCCGCCGTGGGGCAGACTGCGCCCGTGAGCGCCATCGTGTGGATCGCCGCCGGATCACTCGCCGCCTGGCTGTGGCTGCTGCTCTGTCAGGGCTTCTTCTGGCGCACCGACATCAGACTCCCCGCCCGCACCGACCCGGACGACTGGCCGTCGGTCTGCGTGGTCGTCCCGGCCCGCGACGAGGCCGCCGTACTGCCCGAGAGTCTGCCGTCGCTCCTCGCCCAGGACTATCCCGGGCGGGCGGAGGTCTTCCTTGTCGACGACGGCAGTTCGGACGGCACCGGGGAACTGGCCCGTGAGCTGTCGTCCCGGCACGGCGGGCTGCCACTGACCGTGGACTCACCCGGCGAACCGCCCGCGGGCTGGACGGGCAAGCTGTGGGCCGTACGGCACGGCATCGGGCTGGCACGCGCGCGTGACCCCGAGTATCTGCTGCTGACGGACGCGGACATCGCGCACGCCCCGGACAGCCTGCGGGAGTTGGTGGCGGCGGCCCGGACCGGCGGCTTCGACGCCGTGTCGCTGATGGCCCGGCTGCGCGTGGAGAGCCTCTGGGAGCGGTTCGTGGTACCGGCGTTCGTCTACTTCTTCGCTCAGCTGTATCCGTTCCGCCGCATCGCCCGGAAGGGGTCGCGGACGGCCGCCGCGGCGGGCGGCTGCGTCCTGCTGCGCACCGACGCCGCCGAGCGGGCGCGGATCCCGGACGCGATCCGACAGGCGGTGATCGACGACGTGGCGCTCGCGCGGGCCGTCAAAGGCGGCGGGGGTCACATCTGGCTGGGGCTCGCCGAGCGGGTGGACAGCGTGCGCCCGTATCCGCGGCTGCACGACCTGTGGCGGATGGTCTCGCGCAGCGCGTACGCGCAACTGCGGCACAATCCGCTGCTCCTCCTGGGCACGGTCGCAGGCCTGGCGCTCGTGTATCTGGTGCCGCCGGTGGCCGTGCTGGCGGGCCTGGCCGCAGGGAGTGCGCCGGCCGCGGTCCTCGGTGCTCTCGCGTGGCTGGTGATGACGGGCACGTACATCCCGATGCTCCGCTACTACGGGCAGCCGCTGTGGCTCGCTCCCCTGCTGCCGTTCACCGCGTTTCTGTACCTCCTGATGACCGTCGATTCCGCGGTGCAGCACTACAGGGGACGCGGTGCCGCCTGGAAGGGCCGCACCTACGCGCGTCCCGACGCCGTTGTCGGCGACGAGAGTTGAGGGCTCACTTGCGGCCCGGGGTCCAGTTCATGCCCCACCCGTAGACGCGGTCCACGGTCCGCTGCGGGCTCACCCCGCGGTCGGGGACCAGGTAGCGGACCTCGCGCTGGACGACGAGATCGCCCCCGGTGTTGGTGATCAGGGCGAGCGCGCACACCGTGGAGGGCACCGTGCACTCGTCGAGCGAGAAGTCGATCGCGGCGCCGTGCTGCGGCTGGAGCGTCACCGTGGCGTGCAGGTCCGCGAAGGAACGGGCGCCTTCGTAGATGGTCACGAAGACGAGGATGCGCCGGAAGTCCTTGATGTGGTCGAGGTTCACGGTGAGGTTCTCACCGCTCGCCGACGCGCCGGTGCGGTCGTCGCCGTCGAGGTGGATGTACGGCGGCCGCTGCAAGGAGCCGTACGCGTTGCCGAGTGCCTGGACGACGCCCTTGCGGCCGTCGGCGAGTTCGTACAGGGCGCACAGGTCGAGGTCGAGGTCCGCGTGCATCGCGACCGCCCGGCCGCGCTTGCTGCCCCAGCCCGAGAACTGCTTGCGCACCTCCCAGTTGAGATTCACGCGCATGGCGCCCGAGGTGCCGCCCTGCTTCGTCAGCGAGACCGAGGGGGCCGCCTTGGTGAGCGTCACCTTGGAGAGCCGCACGGGGGTCGCCGACGGGGGCGGGCTCACCGGAGGCGCGACCGGAGGAGGAGGCATGGTCACGGGCGGCTGGACCGGCGGCGGCAGGTTCACGGGCGGCCCGGAGGGCGGCGGCATGTGCACCGGTGGACCGGCCGGCGGCGGCATGGTCGCGGCCGGTACAGCCTGTTGCGACTCGTCCACGGTGATGCCGAAGTCGGTCGCCAGTCCCTCGAGTCCACTGTCGTAGCCCTGGCCCACGGCCCGGAACTTCCAGGCGCCCTGACGGCGGTAGAACTCGCCGAGCACGAAGGCGGTCTCGACCGTCGCGCCCGTGCTGTCGAAGCGGGCGACCGCGGTGTTCTGTACGGCGTCCCGGACCTCGATGTACAGGTCGGGGACCCGGCCGAACGTTCCGCCGTCCGCGGAGGCGGCGAGGACGATGCGGTCGACGGCGGGCTCCACGCGCGCGAGGTCGACGAGCAGGCTGTCGGTCACCTTCCCGCCGGCGGTGCCCTTGCCCTCGTGGCGGACCGCGCCGGAGGAGTGCGCCGGCTGGTTGTAGAACACGAAGTCGCCGTCGGAACGGACCTTGCCGTCGACCAGCAGCAGGGCCGAGGCGTCCGCGTCCGGGACGCCGGGCCCGGACCGCCAGCCCAATTCGACGCGCAGTGCCGTCGTCGGCACCGGCACATTCGATCCCTTCGGCATCGACATGCCTGCCCCCATATCACGTGTCGCCGTGCCAGGACACGACCCGGCAGCCCATCGGGTGTCTACCCGCACAACCTATTCCCCGGGGCGGCGAACGCCCATCAGGAGCGCGTCAACACCGTCGGCCAACCGCTGGTAACCCGCCGGGAACTAGGCTTTTACCCGATCCGAACACAGGTCGATGCCCTTTTTTGGCAAGTTCGCTCGCATTGGGGATCCCGTGCCACCCCCGACACGGAAAACAACCCTCTAATCGGTCTCCCCAACCAGCACATCGTGGGCTTAACTTATGTGCCATGACCTCCCCCCGCTCCACTTATGGCGGCGGCTACTACTCCGCCTCCTTCCCGGACACCCCGATCTACGACTCCCTCGTGGCCGAGCGGGGTACCCCGCAGATCGCCCCGATCCGGGTCCCCGCCGCCTACGACATGCCGGGGAGCAACCTGCCGGCGCTGCCGTCGGCACTGCCCGCTCTGCCGGCGGGTCCCTCGCAGAACTACGGCTACCCGCAGGCCCAGCAGCCCGCCCCGCTGCAGCAGGCGCCCGCCGCCTACATCCCGCAGCAGGCCCCGCCGCGCGGTTACCCCGGGCAGCAGCAGCAACAGCCGCGCCCGATGGCGGCTCCCGCTGGCTACGAGGCGATGCGTCCGGCGGCTCCCCGCCCGGCCCCGGCTCCGTACCAGCAGGACCCGTACAACAACCAGCAGCAGTACCGCGGCGGTTACTGATCCGCACCCTGCGTTGTCCGTGCCACCTGGCACGATGGAGCGATGGGGAATGCGGAGCTGCGGTCGATCCACGTTCATCCGGTCAAGGCGCTCCGGGGCTTCTCGCCCCGGGAGGCTCTCGTGGAGCCTTGGGGGCTGGCCGGAGACCGACGCTGGGTGCTGATCGACGACGGGGGAAAGGTCGTCACGCAACGCGAGCACCCGCGTCTCGCACTGGCCGCCGCCGAGCTTCTGCCCGGCGGCGGTGTTCGTCTGTCGGCGCCCGGCCGTGACCCGCTGACCGTGCCCGTTCCGGAGCCGGTCACCACCGTGGCGATGGAGATCTTCGGTACCAAGGTCGACGCGGTGCCGGGGCCGGACGCCGCGCACGTCTGGTGCGGCGACTGTCTGGGCTTCGGCGTACGGCTCGTCCACATGGACGATCCCGCGACCCGCAGACCCGTCGACCCGGACTACGCGCTTCCCGGTGAGACCGTCAGTTTCGCCGACGGCTATCCGCTGCTGCTGACCTCCGAGGCCTCCCTCGACGCCCTCAACTCCCTTATTGAGCAAGGGGATCACCCGGCCGAGGGGCCGCTTCCCATGAACCGGTTCCGGCCCAACGTGGTCGTCGCGGGCACCGCCGCCTGGGCCGAGGACGACTGGTCGGGCGTCACGATCGGCGAGGTCGCCTTCCGGGTCGCGAAGAAGTGCGGGCGCTGCGTCGTGACCACCACCGACCAGGGCACCGCCGAGCGCGGCAAGGAACCCCTGCGCACCCTGGCCCGGCACCGCCGCATCGGCGGCAAGCTCGTCTTCGGGCAGCACCTGGTGCCCCGGTCGACCGGCACGATCCGCGTCGGCGATCCGGTCCGGATCCTCGCGTAGGCGGAGTTCCGCCGAGAGCGCACGAGGTTCCGCCGAAGAGCGCGCGAGGCGGGAACCCTCCCCGTGGGCCCGGTCGTTGAGATCCCGTGAGAAGTTCATGAGAGGCCCGGCAAGAGGTGATTTCGCTCTCTCTTTGCCGGGGCTCTTGGGTGAACGGCCACGCCTGGAGTTATCACGGAGCGGGAAGGGGGTGCGGGACGGTGGGAGCAATCAGGGGTCTGTGGCGTTGGCGGCGCAATCCGCTACGTCGCGCGACCGATCTGGTCGAGGCCTGGCTGGCCCTCGTGGTCCTGCTGCTGGTCCTGGTCGCCGCACCCGTCATCGGTTCGCTCGTCGGCGCGGTCGCGCAGGACAGCCTGCAGCGGTCGGTGCGGGATCAGCGCGCGGTCCGGCACGTCGTGACGGCGACGGTGGTCAAGAAGCTGAAGGGGGCCGAGCTGGACCCCGATCCCGACTCGTCCACCGCGCGGGACATCCGCAGCAAGGTCCTCGCCGACTGGACCGCCCCGGACGGCACCGCCCACCACGGCGCGGTCATGGCGAGCCTCAACACCCCGCACGCGGGCGACCACTTCAGGCTCTGGACGGACCAGCAGGGACACATAGTGGCCCGCCCGCTGGACTCGGCCACGGCGGCGACGCACGCGGTGCTCGCCGGGCTCGGCGCGGCACTGCTGACCGCCGGGCTCGTCGACAGCGCCAGACGGTTCGTGCTGTGGCGCATGGTCCGCCGCAGGTACGCCCGTTGGGACCGGGCGTGGGAGCGGGCGGGCCCGGACTGGGGCCGGACCGGCACCGGCAGCTGACCGCCTTCCGGCTCTGGTCAACCCACCGCCCGCACGCACGCTACGGTGGACCGGCGAAGGCTTCGGCATCAACCCGCGTACCACGAGGTGGGGGCACAGCAGCGCCATGGCACAGGGCACGGTCCAGGTGACGCACACCGGTACATCGCGGTGGCGGCGCCGCACAGGTGAGTACGCGTCGCTCGCCGCCGCCCTGGAGGCCGCGGCCGAGGGAGACGTGCTCACCGTCGCTCCCGGCACGTACCGGGAGAACCTCGTCGTGGCGCGGTCGGTGACCCTGCGCGGCCCCGAGGGTTCGCCCGGCTCGGTGCGCATCGCGCCCCTGGACGGCGTGCCGTTGACCGTCCGCGCCTCGGCGATCGTCCAGGACCTGCATGTCGAGGGCCAGGACTCGGCCGCGCCGGCCCTCCTTGTCGAGGACGGCGCTCCGGAGTTGACGGACCTTCGGATCGTCACGCGCTCCGCGTCCGGAATCGAGGTCCGCGGCGGTGCCCGCCCCACCGTGCGGCGCTGCACGGTCGACAACCCGGCCGGCATCGGGATCGCCGTACTCGACGGCGGTGGCGGGGTGTTCGAGGAGTGCGAGGTCGTCTCGGCCGGCCAGGCGGGCGTAGCGGTCCGCGCCGGCGGCCACCCACGTCTGGAGCGCTGCCGTATCCACCACGCGTCGGGGGTGGGTCTGTCGGCGACGGGCGAGAACTCCGCGCTGGAGGCGGTGGGTTGTGAGGTCTACGAGACGCGGGGCAGCGGCGTCCAGATCACCGGCCGGGCCACCGCGCACCTCACCGACTGCGATGTGCACCGTACGGCCGCGGACGGCGTCACGCTCGACACCGACGCGGTGCTGACGCTGGCCGACTGCCGCATCCACGACATCCCGGAGAACGCGGTGGACCTGCGTTCCCGTTCGGTGCTGACGCTGACCCGCACGACGGTGCGTCAGTTCGGGCGCAACGGACTGTCGGTGTGGGACCCGGGCACGCGCGTGGACGCCAACCAGTGCGAGATCTTCGACAGCACGGGCGACTATCCGGCGGTGTGGGTCAGCGACGGCGCGACCGCGGTCCTCGACTCGTGCCGGGTGCACGACGTACCGGACGCGCTGTTCGTGCTGGACCGCGGCTCGCGCGCGGACGTCGTCGACAGTGACATCTCCCAGGTCCGCAATACGGCCGTGTCGGTGAGCGACGGCGCGACCGCGCAGCTCGACGACTGCCGGATCCGGGACGCGGCCACGGGCGCGTGGTTCCGCGACCACGGCAGCGGCGGCACCCTGAACAACTGCACCGTGGACGCCACCCAGACCGGCGTGATCGTCACCAAGGGCGCCGACCCCACCATCGAGCGCTGCACGGTCGACTCCCCCGCCGAGGCGGGCTTCTACGTCTCCGCGGGCGGCCGGGGCACCTTCCTGGGCTGCCGCGTGACGGGCAGCGGAGGCTACGGCTTCCATGTGATCGACGGCTGTCGTACGACGCTCAAGAAGTGCCGTACGGAGCGGTGCGCGCGCGGCGGTTACGAGTTCGCGGACGCCGGACCGGACGCGGCACCCGGCACGGGACCCGTCGTCGAGGACTGCACCAGCGACGAGAGCGGCCTCAAGCCGCCCACCACTCACGAGACAGCTGTGGAGACGGCGAGCCAGTCGACCAGCGTGCTGGGCGCGATCCCCACGCAGCGCACGGCCGAGCAGGACCCGCTGATCCCGGCGACGGACCCGGAGAAGGAGTCCCGCTCCTCCAAGGACGTCCTCGGTGAACTCGACGCGCTGGTCGGCCTGGACAGCGTCAAGCGCGAGGTGCGCGCCCTCACCGACATGATCGAGGTGGGCCGCCGCCGCAAGCAGGCCGGCCTCAAGGCGGCCTCCGTCAAACGGCACTTGGTCTTCACCGGCTCCCCCGGCACCGGCAAGACGACCGTCGCCCGGCTCTACGGCGAGATCCTCGCCTCCCTCGGAGTCCTGGAGAAGGGGCATCTCGTCGAGGTGTCCCGCGTCGACCTGGTCGGCGAGCACATCGGCTCCACCGCGATCCGCACCCAGGAGGCCTTCGACAAGGCGCGCGGCGGAGTCCTGTTCATCGACGAGGCGTACGCCCTCTCTCCGGAGGACTCGGGACGCGACTTCGGTAAAGAAGCCATCGACACGCTCGTGAAGCTGATGGAGGACCACCGGGACGCGGTCGTGGTGATCGTCGCGGGCTACACGGCGGAGATGGAGCGGTTCCTGTCCGTCAACCCCGGTGTGGCGTCCCGTTTCTCACGGACCATCACCTTCAGCGACTACAACCCCGAGGAACTGCTCAGGATCGTCGAGCAGCAGGCCGAGGAGCACGAGTACCGGCTGGCCGAGGGCGCGTCCGAGGGGCTGACGAAGTACTTCACGGCGATCCCCAAGGGCGCCGCGTTCGGCAACGGCCGTACCGCGCGGCAGACCTTCGAGGCGATGGTGGAGCGACACGCGAGCCGAGTCGCCCAGTTCGAGGAGCCAAGCACGGACGACCTGACCCTGCTCTACGCGGAGGACCTGCCCGAGCTGCCCTGAGGCGGCACCTCGGGCCGCAGCCGGGCCAGCAACCGCTCGCGCTCCTCCGCGAACGCCGGGTCGGCCTGGTAGTCGGAGTGGCCGAGGATCGGCGCGGGCAGCGGATGCCGTGCCGTACGGCCGTACTCCAGAGGGTCCTTGAGGGGTGGTTCGTGGTCCACCTCGGGGCCGCAGTCGCCGGACACGCGCACCGGGCCGCCGATGGGGTCGGTGAGCCGGTACAGATTTCGCCAGCAGTCGACCTCGCGGTGCAGCCGGGTCAGCGCCGCCGGTCCGAAGTGGGCCGGGAACCAGCGGCCGTAGAGGCGCTCCAGGGGTGAGCCGTAGGTGAGCAGGGCTACGCGTTTGCGCTGGGCGGGCTTGAGTTGCCAGGCTGCCGCGGCGGCGAGGACGCTGCCCTGGGAGTGGCCGGAGATGACGAGGCGGCCGCCGGTGGCGCGGGTCCAGGTGGCCATGCGCCAGGTCAGGTCGGGGACCGCACGCTCGGCGTAGCAGGGCGGGGCGAAGGGGTGGGCGGCGCGTGGCCAGAAGGTGCCGACGTCCCACAGGATGCCGATCGTGCGCCGCGCGGAGGCGTCTTTGTAGGCGCGCCTGCCCCAGGTGACGAACAGTATGAAGCCGAGTCCGATCAGCCAGGACCCGAGGCCCTGCGAGGTCTGCGCGGCGCCGTGCACGAAGGCATGGCCGTCCTCCCCGGCCCGTTCCGGTGTCCTGTCGGTGGTGAAGGCGCCGACAAGCGCTCCGGCGCCCAGGAGCAGGGTCGCGGTGGAGATGACGGCGACGAGGAGGGGGCCGCGGTCGGTGAGCGCGGCCATCGCGCGCGTGCTCGCGATCTTGGCGGTGCGCGCCCGGTCCTTCCGCCCGCCCGGGTAGTCGCGCGCCACCGCGGCCAGTTCGCTACGGCGCAGCCGCCAGGTGCGGTGGCCGATCCCGGCGCAGAGGACGAGGACGACGACGAGCAGCGGCGGGATCACCGAGGCCTGCCAGGTGAGCAGCACGGGCGGGCCCGCGATGGACGTTCCGGTGCCGTCCAACCAGTCGGAGACCCGCTGCGAGACCCCGCCGGACATCACCCCGCCCAGAGCGCAGGCCAGCATCGCGACGGCCGGTCCGCCGAGGCCCCGCATCGCGGAGCGCGGATCGGGATGGGTGCGGTGCAGGAGATGGGCCACGACGGCCAGCGCGACCACCAACAGGCCCTGAACGAGGGCGATTCCGCCGAAGGCGGCGTCACCCGGCAGCCGCCCTGACGACTGCCACGCCGGGCGCGACCAACCGGCGTAGAGGAGGGAGAGGGCGAGCAGCAGGAGTGCGCCGAGCGGCAGGCGGCGGACGAGACGGCGGTCGAGGGCCTGGTCGAGGCGGTTCTCGCTGCGGCCCCGACGGCACACTACGTAGACCACGACGAACGCGACGCCGACGAGGGCGGTCTCCAGGAGCGTGCCGAGGCGGGCCAGTGGGTCGGAGCCCTCGGGCCCGCGGTCGAAACGGGCCGCCGAGACGGTGACGGCCGCGGCGACCGTCAGCAGGCCGGCCGCCGTGTGGGCGGCGCGCAGTCGGGCCACCAGGCGGCGGCCGTACCAGAAGCCGGGGCGGCCCAGGGAGCTGTGGTCGGGCTCGTCGTCGGGTTCCGCTCTGCGGGGTATCGGCTGCTGGGACTCGTACTCGCTCCAGGTGCGGCGGGAGAGGTACCAGAGGAGAACGGTGAGCGCGGTCGGCACCAGGGCGGCGAGCGCGAGGCGGCGGCCGGGGCGGCTCCACCAGCTGTCGTGGGACATCGTGGGCGACAGGAAGCCCAGCCAGGTGTGCCGTTCGGCGCACGCGCGCGTGCCCGCGCACTGCCAGGCCGCGAGGTCGAGGGCGACCTCGCACGCGGCCGCGACGAGCAGCACGGTCAGGGTCAGTCCCGCGAGCCGCACCAGCAGGCCGTAGAAGCGGACCGTCCATTTTCGGTCGCGGGCGGTGGGGCGCATCCAGTGCGCGAGGTTGACGACCATGAACGGCAGCAGCAACAGCCACAACGCGCGCGTGCCGTTGCCGGAGGTGAGGTTGCACCAGACATAGGCCTCGCGGATCGGTCCGGTGTGCTGGTCGGCGGGCCGGGACTCGGCATCCACGTCGGCGGCGCGCCGGAAGACGGCCGCCGTGTCGTCGCCGGTGATCCGCACCGTGCGTGGATCGCCGAGCATCTCCTCGGGAGTGGCGCCGCCGACTCCGTGAACCAGGAGTTCCAGGGCGGGTTCGGTCTGTTCGGGCCGTCCGGCGAGCGTCTTCGCCTCGCTCGTGACGGCGTGTTCCTGTACACGCTCCACTGTTCGCACATCCCCCGTGACGCACTGTCTGTCCGTGTCCGTGTGCACACCAGGATCGTCCTTTCCGGCGCGTCGCACACGCCCCGTCACCGAATCTCCCCGATCCGTGTGACACGCGAGCGACGGATGATGACCGAATGACATGTGCGCGTCGGGACAGGCGGTGGCGCGGTGCTTGCGGGGGCGTGCGAGGATTGGGGCGTCCGCGCACCGCCGCCGGGGAAAATGTCCTGGTCGGGGCGGGCGCGCGGGCAGTCTGACGGGTTGCGGCGAAAGGACCGGAGCGTACGTGAGTGAGAATCAGAACCTCCTCGCGGAGCAGCGGCGCGCCCTGATCCTCGACGAGGTCCGGCGCCGCGGTGGCGTCCGCGTCAACGAACTGACCCGCAAGCTCGGCGTGTCGGACATGACCGTGCGCCGCGATCTCGACGCGCTGGCCCGCCAGGGCGTCCTGGAGAAGGTGCACGGCGGGGCGGTACCGGTCGTCGAGGCGAGCACGCACGAGCCGGGTTTCGAGGCGAAGTCGGGGCTGGAGCTGACCGCCAAGGAGGACATCGCGCGGGCGGCGGCGGAGTTGGTGGCGCCGGGTACGGCGATCGCGCTCTCGGGCGGTACGACGACGTACGCGCTCGCGCATCACCTGCTGGAGGTCGCCGACCTCACCGTGGTCACCAACTCGGTGCGGGTGGCGGACGTGTTCCACGCGGCGCAGCGGACGTCGGGGCAGCGACAGGGGGCGGCGACGGTCGTGCTGACCGGTGGAGTGCGCACGCCCTCCGACTCGTTGGTGGGGCCGGTGGCCGACCAGGCGATCGCGGCGCTCCACTTCGACATGCTGTTCCTCGGCGTGCACGGCATATCGATCGAGGCGGGTCTGTCGACCCCGAACCTCGCGGAGGCCGAGACCAACCGCCGGCTCGTGCAGTCCGCGCGACGGGTCGTGGTCGTCGCCGACCACACCAAGTGGGGGACGGTGGGCCTGAGTTCGTTCGCCGCGCTGGAACAGGTCGACACGCTCGTGACGGACGCGGGGTTGCCTGCGGAGGCGCGCGCCGACATCTCCGAGCATCTACGGCTCGTGGTGGCGGGCGAAGTCGGTGACGGGGCAGACATCTGACGGGTCGCCAGCTATCGTGACGTCGCCCACCCCGGTCAACTTCCCTTAACCGTCAAGGGGGTTCGCGTCCATGGCCAACCAACTGCGGCCCGTCGGGCTCGACTTCATCGACACCGCTCCGGTGCGTCTGGTCTTCACACAGGAGATGTCCGCGGCGCCGGACGCGGTCTTCCATGCCCTCAACGACGATGTGCCTGGGTGGGCGGAATGGTTCTCGGCCGTCACCAGTGCGCGGTCCGTCGACGACGGGGCCGGGCGTGACATCCGGCTCACGGGTGGCGGGTACTTTCGCGAGACGGTGATCGCGGCGAAGCC
The DNA here is from genome assembly GCF_045162565.1 of Streptomyces sp. NBC_00986. Taxonomy (NCBI): domain Bacteria; kingdom Bacillati; phylum Actinomycetota; class Actinomycetes; order Kitasatosporales; family Streptomycetaceae; genus Streptomyces; species Streptomyces sp. NBC_00986. Next base: position 10,225,065 of record NZ_CP108733.1, on the reverse strand, counting down.
GGCGGAGGTGTACGCGTATCGGGTTGACGTCACCAACGCGCCGGGCGCCCGTGCGATGGCTGAGGAGTGGCGGTTGAGCCCCGCGGGGAGTGGGACTCGGGTTCAGTGGACGTTCGCCGTGGAGGGGAACGCGGTGTTCCGGGGTGCGGTGAGGTTGGCCGGTCCTGGGTTGGGGCGGGCGTTCAAGGGAGCGGTGACGGCGTTGGACCGGCGGTTGGCCGGTTAGGTCCTTTCCTGTGGACCATCGGTGCCGATGAGCGTCGAGCCGGGTCGGGCCGTCGTTAGTCTGGCCAGGTGAGCAAGATCGAGCCTCCGCTGCTGTCGCACGTCTATCCCGCGCTGGTCTCGTTCCTGGACGCGGCGCTGGTCGGAGAAGGTGAGCCCCGCCTGGCTCAAGCTCTGGTGCGGTTACGCTTCCACGGATGGTGCAGGTGCAGGCCGACCTGCCGGTACCTCCGAACCGCTCCCACAACCCGCGCGGCCAACGGCTGGATCCATCTCGACGACGAGGACGCGCCTCGCGTATGGCTTCAACTCGACCAGGACCATGCTTCGTTCGCGGGCATGGATATCTGCGAGTTCGACCTGGGTCCCGCCCCGGCGCTCGATCCCGATCGACCCGTCGACGTGTGGTGACTCACAGGCGGGCTGTTCGGACGAAACGGTCGCGTTCATGTACAGCACGGGGCGCGCTAGGCCTACAGATCCAACTTCAGTACGGCAAAGGCCACTTGGCGACTCAGGCCGGCCACACGCCCGTCGCCAGCAGCGACTTGATCGCCTCACTGTACGGACCGATGTCCAGGCCCTGTTCCGTCAGCCACGTGTCCGAGTAGTACTTGTCCAGGTAGCGGTCGCCCGGGTCGCACAACAGGGTTACTACGCTGCCCTGTTGGCCCGTTTCCACCATCTCGGCGATGATTTTCAGGGCGCTCCAGAGGCCGGTGCCGGTGGAGCCGCCCGCCTTGCGGCCGATGGCTTGTTCCAGGGCTCTTACGGCGGCGACGCTGGCCGCGTCCGGGACCTTCATCATGCGGTCGATGGCCCCGGGGACGAAGCTCGGTTCCATACGGGGGCGGCCGATGCCCTCGATGCGGGAGCCGCAGTCGCGGGTGACGTCCGGATCGCCGGTGGTCCAGCCCTCGAAGAAACAGGAGTTCTCCGGGTCGGCGACACAGACGCGGGTGTCGTGCTGCATGTAGTGGACGTAGCGCGCGAGGGTCGCCGAGGTACCGCCGGTGCCGGCCGTGGCGACGATCCACGCGGGCTCCGGGAAACGCTCCAACTCCAGCTGGCGGAAGATGGATTCGGCGATGTTGTTGTTGCCGCGCCAGTCCGTGGCCCGCTCCGCGTAGGTGAACTGGTCCATGTAGTGGCCGCCGGTCTCCACCGCAAGGGCGGCCGACTCCTCGTACATCTTGCGCGGGTCGTCCACGAAGTGGCACTGCCCGCCGTGGAATTGGATCAGGCGGATCTTCTCGGCGCTGGTCGTGCGCGGCATGACCGCGATGAAGGGCACCCCGATCAGTTTGGCGAAGTACGCCTCGGAGACCGCCGTGGAACCGCTCGACGCCTCGATCACCGGGCGGGTGGGCCGGATCCAGCCATTGCAGAGGCCGTAGAGGAAGAGGGAGCGGGCAAGGCGGTGCTTGAGGCTGCCTGTGGGGTGGGTCGACTCGTCCTTCAGGTACAGGTCGATGCCCCAGCTCTCCGGGAGCGGGAAGCGGAGGAGGTGGGTGTCCGCCGAGCGATTGGCGTCGGCCTGGACCTTGCGGACGGCTTCTTTCAGCCAGCTCCGGTAGGCGGTGTCGCTGCGGTCGACGTCGAGGGTGGCACCGGTCAGGGCCTGGGGGGTGGTGCTCACGGCGGGGCTCCTTACGCGTTGCGCCGACGGCGTCTAGCGCGGCCGACGCCTCGATCATATGCACCTTCCGCACGCTTCTCACCTGCATAAACACACCTTTGGGCGGCTCAAAGGCGGCCCTGGGGCAGGGCTTCAGCGGGCTCGTAGTGGGTTTGCGGTCACTTTGCTACGGGTTTGCGATCAGCCGCCCGTGGGGCTCGGGGGCGCACTCGCGCGAGTGCTTCGGATACTCACCGTGACCGGGCCGTACGTACTGGTGCTCGACGGCCTCGGCGGGCAGACTGCACCGGAGCGGGACGAACGTCCTGAACGGGGGCACACACTGGATCACCAGATGTCCTGGACCAAGGGGGCGGGGAAGCATGGCGGAGCCGGAGTTCACGGCCACGGGCGTGCGGATCGGGAAGCGGCTGCGCTCGCTCACCCGGGCCGGACAGGTCCGGATCAATGACGGCAGGCTGGAGTTGCTCACCAGTTACGGCAGCGAGATCGACAGCGCGCCGGTGCAGGCGGTGCGTGCGTCGAAGCCGTGGTTCGCGCCCGAGGACCGGGCGTTGGCCGACCTCAACGGCAACAGGTATCTGTTGACCCTCGGCGAGCATGACCCCGCACCCGGGCAGCCTGGGCCGCCCGCGGCACGGCGGTTCATCGAGGCCGTGCGGAAGGCGGCGGGGCGGGGCGGTTGAGCTGTGCGGTCGAGCTGCGCGGTGGGGGCCTTGCGGTGGGGTCCTGCGGTCAGAGTCGTGGCGCGGGTGCCATGGCGCGGGAGTGGCCGATCCGTTCTGCCTGGGTGGCCGATCCGTGCGGTGGGGTGGCCGATCCGTGCGGTGGAGCAACTCAGCGGCGCCATGGAGCGGCCCGTCCGGGCCGTAGAGCCGATCGCCGTGGAGCGTCGCATCCACGCCATTGATGAGCAATGACCGGCCGCGAGTTGCGGGACCGCGGCCCCTGAGTCACTCTGGTCTCACGTCACTCTGGGTTTACCGGCGATAACGCTGCGAACCAGCCCGCCGGACACAACAGCAGGCGGCCGTTCTCCGACCACTCTGCTGGATCCGAACTCCGTGTTCTTCCGGACCTCAGTCGGGGAGTCGCAGCCGTGATCAGTCACCCAAGCAGGCACTGCACGGTGGAGCTCCAAGCCCTGCCGTCGCGGATCGGCCAGGTCCGCAGAATCGTATCTGCGCAATTGCGCTACTGGCATCTGGACCCTCTGATAGACCGGGCCGCGCTCGGTGTGACAGAGCTTCTGACCAACGTCCACCGGCACGCCCAGCCGGACAAGACGTGCGTCGTCGAGATCGAGCTGCTGCTGGACCAGCTGATGGTCTCGGTGCGCGATCACGATCCCCGGCTTCCGGTGGTGGGCGACATCGACGAGGTCTCTCCTACGGCCACTTGTGGTCGGGGGCTCGCCATGGTCGCCGCGGTGAGCGAGAACTGGGGAGTGCGGCCGGACGGTGAGTCCGGCAAGGTCGTGTGGTTCACGCTGACCGCGCCCTCGTCCGCCACGGCTGCGCCGGCTCGTCCGCCGCGCCGTACGGTCGCGGAGAAACCCGCGCACCGGTTCGTCACCGAGGTCGAGCACCCGGTCGACGGCCACCGGCCCCAACACGCTCCCGCCCGGTCCGCCGTTGCCGGTTGATCGGGCGGTGATTCGTTACGGGTTGCGGGGGGGGAGGGGGGAAGCGGGTGAACGGCGGGACGCCCGACGCGGGCTTCAGATGGCGACACGCCTGCGCCCGTCCTGGAAACTCGCGGTAACTGGACCGGTGTTCAGACGGAGCGACACCCTGGCTTGTCTTCAGACAACGACACGCCTGGGCCGGTCTTGAAAGCACGCGATACCTGGGCCTGTGCTGTGAACGCACCCGCACCTCTTTTGGTTCGGTCGCCTACGGGGCGCTGGAAGCCGGTGTCGAGAGCCCCACCGTGCTCGACCCTTCGGGCCTCCGCGCGCTGGGGCTCTCGACACCGGCGCGCCCCTACGGCTCCCTCTCGGCCGTCCGCGTGGGGGCAGTTGGACTTGGTGGGCCCGCACCGCTGGTGAAGGTTGACGCCGTTCGCTTCTCCCCCGGTGTCAGATCACTCGGTGGCAATCGCCCGCAGTACGTCCAGCCGGGCCGCGCGGCGTGCCGGGCGCAGGCCCGCGAGGGCACCTGCGGCGACGCCCACCAGGGCCACCACCACGAGTTGAAGCGGTGGAACCGCGAAGGCGAAGGCGCTGTCGCTCGCGCCGTCCGAGGCCTTGACCAGGACCCAGCCCAGGAAGGCGCCGAGGGCCAGGCCGCCCAGCGTGCCGAAGGCCGCTACCAGGACCGACTCCCAGCGGACCATCGCCCGGAGTTGGGAACGGGTCTGGCCGACTGCCCTCAACAGGCCCAGTTCGCGGGTGCGTTCGTGGATTGCCAGGGTGAGGGTGTTGGCGATGCCCAGGAGCGCGATCAGGACCGCGAGGGCGAGCAGCGCGTAGACGAGGGTCAGCATCATGTCGATGCCGCCGGCCGAGGACTGCGCGTATTCGTGGCGGGTCTGGACTTGTGGGTTGCCGTAGTCGGCGGCGACCTTCTCGACCGCCGCCTTGCCCTTGGCCGTGCTCACGCCGTTCTTGAAGGAGACGGCGACCAATGTGTCGGAGTCCTGGGTGCGGTGCGGGGCCCAGGCGGCGCGGGTGATGACGTAGTCGCCGGCGAGTTCGGACTCGCCGTAGACCGCCCGGACGGTGAAGGTCTGCTTCTTGCCGTCGGTGAAGGCCAGTTGGGCCTTGCTGCCGGTGGTCAGGTGTTGGCGGTCGGCCTCTGTTCTGGTGATGGCGATGCCGTCCGCGCCGAGGGTGCTCAGGGAGCCGTGGACTGTTCCCAGGTCGAAGGTGCGGGCCAGGGCTGTGGGATTCGTGACGGTCAATGCCCGCCCCTTGCCGTCTACTTCGGCTACTCCTCGGCCGAGTCCCACTGCCGTGCTCACCTCGGGCAACTTGCCGATGGCTCCGGCGAGTTGGGGGCTCAGGCCGCTGCCGCCCGCGCCGAAGGACGGGGTGCTGACGGCCACGTCACCGGCGAAGGAGCGGGACACCGTCTGGTCCATCGTCGCCTTCAACGAGGCGCCGAACACGGTGAACAGGGACACTACGGCCACGCCGATCATCAGCGCGCTCGCGGTGGCGGCCGTACGGCGGGGGCTGCGCAGGGCGTTGCGGCGGGCTAGGCCGCCTGTGACGCCGCGCAGGCGGTCGAGGGGGCTGCCCAGGACGCGTACCGCCGTGGAGGAGGCGACCGGGCCGAGGACCACGAAGGCGACCAGGGCCAGTACCGCCCCAAGTCCCGCCAGCGGCAAGGACGGTGAGATCAGTACGCCGGTCAGCGTCGCCGCGACGGCAAGGACGGCCAGGGCCATTCCCGTCACCGCTCGGACGCGGGACGCACCTGACTGGTCTACGGCCGTCTCGCGCAGTGCCGCGAGGGGTGCGGTGCGGCCTGCTCGTACCGCCGGCATGAGTGCGGAGCCCAGGCAGACGATGATGCCGACTGCCAGTGGCAGGGCCATGGAGAGCGCTTTGATCACCAAGTCGCCCTCGGGGAACGGGAATCCGATTGCCGGGAACAGTGCCTTCAGCCCGGCCGCGATACCGACTCCGCCCGCCAGTCCTGCGGCGGATGCGGCGACCGCGACGACGCTCGCCTCGGTGACGGTGGCCGCGGTGACCTGGCGGCGGGAGGCGCCGAGGGCCCTCAACAGGGCGTTATCTCGGGTGCGTTGGGCGATGACGATCGCGAACGTGTTGTGGATGGAGAAGGTCGCGACCAGGAGAGCGATGCCGGAGAACACCAGGAGGAACGTGGTGAAGATGGTCAGGAACTGGGACGAGATCATGTCCGTGTTCTCCTGCGCCGACTTCTGACCCGTGATCGCCTCAACTCCCTTGGGGAGTACGGGAGTCAGGCGGTCGACCAGTTCTTGTTGGCTTACGTCCGGGCCTGCCCGGACCTGGATCGTCGCCGCCTCGCCCGGCTTCGCGGTGAGGTACTTCTCCGCGTCGGACTGCGTCATGCCGGTGAAGGTCACCTGGGCCATGCCGTCCTCGCCGCCGAAGGTCGCGAGGCCGACGATCGTCACCTTGACGGGGTCGGGGGTGCGCAGGGTCGTCGTGTCGCCGATCTTCAGGTGGCCCTTGTCGGCGGCACCTCGGTTGATGACAACCTCGCCCGGCCTGGCCGGAGTTCGTCCTTCTGCGAGTCGGTACGGGTTGAGCTTCCGGTCGGTGATCCAGTTGCCGGCGAGGGTCGGCGGGCCCTTGCCGCCGATGGCCTCGCCGTTGGCGCCGACGAGTTGGCCCGCGCCCTGGATGCTGGGGGCGGCGGCCGCGACGCCGGGGACCTGCTCGACGGTCTTCACCAGGGACGTGGGCACCGGTTGCCGAACGCCCTGGCTCTCGCCCGGTGTTGTGATGGCGTCGGCGCTGCGGACCACGGCATCGGTGCCGCTGGTCGCGTCGCCGAACATGGTGTCGAAGTTGGCGCGCAGGGTGTCGCCCATGACGAGGGTCCCGGCGAGGAAGGCGACCCCGAGGAACACGGCGAGGAACGTACCGGCGAAGCGCCTTTTGTGGGCCCGCAGGGAGGACATGCTCAGGCGCACGGACGCGTTCATGACCTCACGTCCTCGAAGGCCTTCAGGCGGTCCAGGACCTTTTCGGCCGTGGGGGCTTCCATACGGTCCACCAGGCGTCCGTCCGCCAGGAAGACGACCTCGTCGGCGTGGGCGGCGGCTACCGGGTCGTGGGTCACCATCACGACCGTGCGGTCCGTCTGCGCCACGGCGCGGCGGAGCAGGCCGAGGACCTCGCCGCCGGAGCGGGAGTCGAGGTTGCCGGTCGGCTCGTCGGCGAAGACGACCTCGGGGCGGCCCGCGAACGCCCTTGCCACGGCGACGCGTTGCTGTTGGCCGCCGGAGAGTTCGGAGGGGCGGTGGTGGAGGCGGTCGCGCAGGCCGACGACGTCGACGAGTGCGTCGATCCACTCCCGGTCGCCCCTGGTTCCGGAGAGGTCGAGGGGCAGGGTGATGTTCTCCGCGACGGTCAGCGTCGGCACCAGGTTGAACGCCTGGAAGACGAAGCCGACGCGGTCTCGGCGGAGGAGGGTCAGGCGGCGGTCGTCGAGGGTGCCGAGTTCCGTGTCGCCGATGTACGCGGCGCCGGTGGTGAGTGTGTCGAGGCCTGCCGCGCAGTGCATCAGGGTGGATTTGCCGGAGCCCGAGGGGCCCATGATCGCGGTGAAGCGGCCGGCCGGGAAGTCGACGCTCACCCCGTCCAGGGCGCGCACGGCGGTGTCGCCGACGCCGTAGACCTTGACGGCGTCGGCGACCCGCGCGGCCGTGCGGGTGGTGGTCGCGGTGGTCATGCCGGGCCGCCGCCCTTGCCTGCGGTGCGGCCGAACTGCTCGTCCAGGACGGACAGGCGGCGCCAGTACTCGTCCTCGTCGATCTCGCCGGAGGCGAAGCGGCGGCCGAGGACGGCGAGCGGGGAGTCGCCGGTGGGGCGGGTGTCGGCCATCGCGCGCCACGGTCCGCCGCGCCCGATCCCCCGGCCGCGCCAGACGGTGCGGCGCAGGACGGTCACCACGCCGACCACCACGGCCGCCCAGATCAGCGGGAGGAACAGGATCCACGGGCCGGGGCCGCCGCCGTGCCAGTTCGCCAGAGTCTGCATGTCGATTCATCTCCTAGAGGTCCGGAGCCCCGGAGGGGGCTTCCTGTGAATCCGGTGATGTCCGGTGATGTATCGAGACTGGCTCGGGGAGGGGGTCCGGGTCGTCGTACGGCCAGCGGCACTGTGCGTACCTCCCGGGGAGTACGCGGGGTCGTTCCGGCTGCTCCCGCCGCCCGTCGATAACCCCTCGACTTCTGTACCTACTAGTATGTACAGTCCTGCCATGAGCACCCCGGAGCGACTGATCGAGTCCACCCGCGAGCTGTTGTGGGAGCGCGGCTACGTCGGCACCAGTCCCAAGGCGATCCTGGAGCGCGCGGGCGCCGGGCAGGGCAGCATGTACCACCACTTCAAGGGCAAGCCGGAGCTGGCGCTGGCGGCGATCCGGCGGACGGCCGAGGAGTTGCTGGCCACCGCCGAGGGAGTACTCGACGGGTCCGGCACGCCGTACGAGCGGATCGAGGCGTATCTGCGGCGTGAGCGCGATGTGCTGCGGGGGTGTCCGGTCGGGCGGCTGACGATGGATCCGGACGTGATCGCCAGCGCCGAGCTGCGGGAACCGGTCGACGCGACGCTCGACGCGATCCGTGAGCGGCTCGCCGGGATCGTCGAAGAGGGCAAGGAACAGGGGCAGTTCGGGCCGGAGCTGGACGGCGAGGAGATCGCCGCCACCATCCTCGCGACCGTGCAGGGCGGATATGTGCTCGCCCGCGCGTCCGGGTCGCCGGCCTCCTTCGACGCCGGTGTCCGGGGACTGCTCTCCCTTCTCTCGCCCATGTCCTCCCGATAGGAGTCCAGGTACGTGCGGATCAGTAGGAAGCACCCCGACACACGGCAGGGCCCGGCGGAGAACTTCACCGGCACGGTGTGGCTCGACGAGATCGTCTCGCCCCAACCGCCGTCCCGGATACGGATGTTCAGCGTGCACTTCACGCCGGGCGCGCACACGGCGTGGCACACGCACCCGCACGGTCAGGTGCTGCACGTGACGGAGGGCAAGGGTCTGGTGCAGCGCAGGGGCGGTGCCGTCGAGCCGATCCGCGCGGGCGACACCGTGTGGATCGAACCGGACGAGTGGCACTGGCACGGCGCCACACCGCGCACGTTCATGACGCATCTCGCGGTCGTCGAGGCCGCGGAGGACGGTACGACCGCCCGCTGGTACGAGCATGTCGGCCCTGCGAACTACCCTGCCTGAGGGGGCACTTGATGCACGCGATGCAGTACGAACTCACTCTGCCCGCGGACTACGACATGGGCATCGTCCGGGGCCGGGTCGCGCGGGTCGGGCATCTGCTCGACGACTGGGACGGGCTCGGCTTCAAGGCGTTTCTCCTGCGTGAGCGCGGGATGCACGGTTCGCCGGTCAACCAGTACGCGCCGTTCTATCTGTGGAACACGGTCGAGGGCATGAACCGCTTCCTCTGGGGCGGCGCCTTCCAGGGGCTCGTCGACGACTTCGGGCGGCCGGAGGTCCTGCAGTGGACTGGCCTCGCCTACGAGGAGGGCGGCGCCGCGGGCTCACCGGCGGCCGTCGCGGTGCGGCGGCGTCAACGGATAGCAGGGAGTGGGGAGTTGGCAGCAGTGATGGAAGAGGCGGTGAGCGAGACCCGGCGGCTGGCCGGGGAGGACGGTGCGGTCCTCGCGGCGGCGGCCGTCGACCCGCACAGCTGGGAGATCGTCCACTTCTCGCTCTGGGAACACGACACGCCCAAGGCGGAGGGGGACGTGTTCCAGGTGCTGCATCTTTCGGCACCGGGGCGGGGCGGGTTACCGCGAGGTCGGCAGTGGTGAGCGTCGCCGTCCGTACGGTACTTGGGGATGTGGACCCACGGCTGTTGGGTGTGTGCGACGCGCACGACCATCTCTTCCTGCGCAGCCCGCAACTCCCCGGTCAGGAACTGGGCGACGCCTCGGCCGCGCAGGCCGAGTTGAACGTGTTCCGCTCCGTCGGCGGGGGCAGCGTCGTGCAGTGGACGCCGTACGGGATGGGGCGGCGGGTCGCCGATCTGCCGCTGCTGTCCCGGTCCACCGGGGTGCACGTGGTCTGCGCGACCGGGTTGCACCAAGCGGCGCACTACAGCCCGGAGTTGCTGGAAAGTCTGCGCGGCGGGCTGGCCGAGGTCTTCGTCACCGAGCTGACGAAGGGCGTCGGTCCGTCCGGGGTCCGCGCCGGGATCATCAAGGTCGCGGGCGGCTTCCACGGCCTCGACGCGCACGCCCGCTGGACGATGACCGCCGCGGCCGAGGCCCACCACACGACGGGCGCGCCCATCGCCGTCCACCTGGAGCTGGGCACGGGTGCACTGGACGTACTCGACCTGCTCTGCGGCGAGTTGGGGGTCGAACCGCACCGGGTGATCCTCGGCCACCTCAACCGCTCCCCCGACCTCGTGGTCCACCGCCAGGCCGCCGACGCGGGCGCCTACCTGGCGTTCGACGGCCCGTCCCGCGCCCACCACGCCACGGACTGGCGGATGCCGGAAGCCGTCCGGGCGCTGGCCGAGGCCGGGTTCGGAGACCGGCTGCTGCTCGGCGGGGACACGGTCGTCGCCGGGGCACGCTCGGTGGACGGCGGTCCGGGCATGCCGTACCTGCTGCGGCGGGTGCGGCCACGGCTCGCGGTGGAGCTGGGTGAGGAGCTGGTGGGGCGCGTGTTCACGGAGAACCCCGCCAAGGCGTTCTCTGTCGAGTGGCGTTGACGGAAATCCCGTGAGGCCGAACTCGCCCACACGTACGCGGGGACCGAGCCCCGGAACGTGTTCGTCACGGTGACCGGGCGACCAGTCGATCGACTGGTCGCCCGGCGATGGTGTCGCGCAGCACGCCCTCGCGCCGGAGGCGGTCGCCGAGGGCTGAGGCGGGCCCGCTATGTTCGACGCGAACATCGAACATGTGGAGCTCGTGTGCAGACGACGACGGTGGAGCCGCCGAGAGCGGCGGAAGCGGATGTCGCGGCGGCCGGGTGGCCCCGGTCCTGGCCGCTCATGCTGCTCGGGGCGGCTGTCGTTCCGGGGCTGCTGCTGTTCGTCGTCGGGCGGTGGCTGGACGCGCCGGCCGTGCAGGCCTGGCGGACCGTGTGTCTCGCCATCACCACGCAGGCACTGCCCTTCCTGCTCCTCGGTACGGCGCTGTCGGGGGCGATCAACGCGTTCGTGCCGGCGCGGGTGTTCACGAAGGTGCTGCCCAAGCGGGCCGCGTTCGCCGTGCCGGTGGCGGGGATGGCGGGGGTCGTACTGCCGGGGTGTGAGTGCGCGTCGGTGCCGGTCGCGAACAGTCTGATCGGGCGCGGGGTCACCCCGGCCGCCGCGTTCGCGTTCCTGCTCTCGGCGCCCGCGATCAACCCGGTCGTGCTGACCGCCACCGCGATCGCGTTTCCCGCCAGCCCGGTCATGGTGCTGGCCCGGCTGCTCGCCTCGCTCGCGACGGCCGTGGTGATGGGCTGGCTGTGGCTCTGGCTGGGGCGCGAGGAGTGGCTGCGCCCGGTCGCGCGGCACACCGGTCACCGGCCGGGGCACAGCCGCTTCACGGAGTTCCGGACCGGTTTCCAGCACGACTTCCTGCACGCGGGCGGGTTCCTGGTCGTCGGGGCGATGGCGGCGGCGACCTTCAACGTCGCGGTCCCGCGCTCCGTGCTGGACACCTTCGCCGGCTCGCCCTGGCTGTCCGTGCTGTTCCTGGCCGCGCTCGCGATCATCCTGGCGGTCTGCTCGGAGGCCGACGCGTTCGTCGCGTCCTCCCTCACGGGCTTCTCCCCCACTGCCCGGCTCGCCTTCATGGTCGTGGGCCCCATGGTGGACCTGAAGCTGATCGCCCTCCAGGCAGGCACGTTCGGCCGGGCCTTCGCGGCTCGCTTCTCCGCCGCCACGACGGTCGTCGCGGTGCTGTCCAGCGCGCTGATCGGAGCCGTACTGCTGTGAGACGCCCCCTCCAGGTGACCCTGCTCGTCCTCAGCGGCCTGGGCCTGCTGCACGCCTCGCTCTTCACCGACCTGTGCCTGCGCTACGTCAAGCCGAGCATGCGCCCGATGCTCGTCGTCTCGGGGTTCCTGCTGATCCTGCTCGGCATCGCGGAGGCGTGGTCGCGGTCCCGGCAGAACGCGGACGTGGGCGACCACCACATGGGCCACGACCACACGGACGGGAACCACACCGAACACCCCGAAGAACACATGGGCCACAACCACTCCAAGGTCCCCCGCGTCGCCTGGCTGCTCTTCCTCCCCGCCCTCAGCCTCCTCTTCTACGCCCCGCCCGCCCTCGGCGCCTATACCGCCTCCCGCGCCGCCACCAAGGCCGTCCCCGTACAGGACGCCTTCGATCCGCTGCCCGCGACCTCGCCGCTGCCGATGACCCTCACCGACTTCACGACCCGCGTGCAGCAGGACCACAAGCGGGCCATCAAGGGCCGCACCGTCCAGATGACCGGGTTCGTCACGCCCGACAAGGGGTCCGCCTACTGGGACCTGACCCGCATCATGATCTCGTGCTGCGCGGCGGACGCCCAGTCCATCAAGGTGCGGGTCTACGGCATCCCGGCCCTGTCGGCCAACACCTGGGTGACGATCACCGGGACCTGGCACGCGAGCGGAACCCTGGGGACGAGTTCCGCCGTGGCCGCGCTCGACGGCGTCACCGTCGCGAAGGTCGCCAAGCCGGTGAACGCCTACCAGGACGCCCTGCCGTTCGGGTCCCCACGCTGAGCCGGGCCACCGAGCCGGGCAACTCGGCAGGCAGCTGAGCTAGGCCACCGAGATGTCCACCGAAGGGCGCAGTTTCGCCGCCGCGGCCAACGCCTCGTGCATGGGATGGGTATCGAAAGCCGCCAACAGGGCCTCGTCCGCCGGGAGTTCGGACCCCGGGAAGGCGATCTGCTCGTAGGCCGCCTGGAAGCGCGGACCCCAACGCCGGGCGCCCAGGCGGGCCGTACGGGAGCAGTTGTCGACCATGTAGGCCACGTCCCGGGCGTGCATGTACGGCAGCAGGGAGTCGACCGCCTCGATGACGGACTCGTTGACGATCTCCGACCAGGGGTGGCCGCGCTCGGCGAACTCGTCGACCTGGGCGGTCATCGTCGCCACGAACACCCCGGCGGTGAACGGCTCGACGGGCAGGGCGCGTTGGGCTCGCCGCGCCCGCACCTCCGCCCCCGCCGCCCACATCGGCGAACCGCCGATCCCGCTCATCTCCCGTGCCCCGAGCCGCTGTTCGGCGAGGACGACGCTGCGCAGCTCGGTGCCGTCGGCGACCTCGTCGTAGATCTCGGCGACGATCTCGCGGGCGGGGCCGTACGTGGCCGAGTACGCGCGGTCGAAGACCTCCCGTCCGGCCGGGTCCAACTCCTCGCGGACGGCCCGGAGTCCGGCCTGGGAGATGGTGCGGGCGATCGGGCCGGTGACGTTCTCACAGGAGCGCTCGTACGCGGTCACCGCCTCGTCGCCGGTCAGGCGGTAGCGCGTGAAGAGACTCTCGACGATGCCGTGCACGGCGCCGAGGAGGATGGCACGCTCGCCGACGATGTCGGAGCGGTACTCGCTCTCCAGGGTCGTGCGGAAGGTGTACGGCGAGCCGAGCGCGACCGACCAGCCGAGCGCGCGGTCGGTGGCCCTGCCGTCGGGGTCGGCGTGGACGGCGTAACTGCTGTTGATTCCGGCGCCGTTGATCTCGGCGCCCTGTTCGTAGAGCCGGCGCACGGAGTCACCCATGCCCTTGGGACAGACCGCGATGACCCCGTGTCCGGACGGGAACTCCCCGCCCGTTTCCCGGAGATGACCGAGCAGGAAGCCGTGCGAGAGACCGATGGTCGCGCCGGGCTTGAGGGCCGCGAAGATCTCCTCGTGGTGGGCGGCGAGGGCCGCGTCCGCGATGAGCAGGATCACCAGGTCGCTCTCGGCGGTGACGGCGAGCCAGTCGCCGAGCGAGCCGTCTGCTTCAGTGAAGCCGTGCGCGCGGGCATCGGCCGCTGATGCCGAGCCGGGGCGCAGGCCGACGCTCACCCGGATGTCCGTGCCGTCGAGGGAGTCGCGCAGGTTGCGGGCCTGGGCGCGGCCCTGTGGGCCCCAGCCGATCACGCCGATGCGGCGGACGCCGGCGAAGGCGTGCGGGAGCAGCGGAAAGAGGTGCCGGCCGCCGCGCAGGATGGTCTCCGTGCCGCCGGGCACGTCCATCGTTTCGAGGGTGAAAACGGCGGAGGTGTACGTGGTCGAGGTCATGGTGGAGTTGTAGGCTCCCGGCGAGTGTTGCGGCAAGCGCAACCTGCGCAGCGGACTGTTGCACGAACTGAAATGGACAGGTCACAGCATGCGGGACGACCATCGGGAGCTGCGGCTTTTCCTGCATCTGGCGCAGACGCTGAACTTCGGGCGGACGAGTCTCGACTGCCATGTCAGTCCGGCGACGCTCACGCGGACCGTGCAGCGGCTGGAGGCCGACCTCGGACACCGGCTGTTCGACCGCGGGGCGCGCGGGGTCTCACTGACCGCGGAGGGACACCGCTTCCGTGAATACGCCGTCCAGTCACTGGAGTTGTGGCGTGCCTACCGCGAGGAGCATCCCGACCCGGCCGAACTCACCGGCAGACTCGCCCTGTTCGCCACGGTGACCGCCTGCCAGGCCCTGCTGCCCGACCTGTTGGCGCCCTTCCGCGCCGCGCACCCTCAGGTACGGCTCGACCTGCGCACCGGCGACGCGGCGGCCGCGCTGGCCCGCCTCGACGAGGGCGAGGTGGACGTGGCGGTCGCGGGCATCCCGGCCCGCCTCCCGGAGCCGCTGGTGAGCCGCACGGTCGCGGTGACCGAGTTGGTCCTGGTCACCGCGCTCGACCGCCCCGACCCGGAACTGGCGGGCCCGTTCGTCCTCCCGCACCGGGGCCTGGTCCGCGAGGCGGCCGACCGCTGGTTCCGCACCCGGGGCACGACACCCGACGTGGCCTGCGAACCGGACGGCCACGAGGGCCTGTTGACCCTGGTCGCCCTCGGCTGCGGGACCGGGGTGGTACCCCGCCTCGTCCTGGAGAACAGCGCCGTACGGGACCGGCTGACGGTGATCCCCGCGGACCCACCCCCGGAGCCGTTCCCGATCGGCCTGTGCGTACGGCGAGCGGATCTACGCCGCCCACTGGTGTCGGCCCTATGGAGCCTCACAGCACCGTAGGCGCCCCAAAGGGGCGCGGGGAACTGCGCGCCCAGCCACGACGGCGCAGCGGCAAACAGACGACGCACACCGCCCCGCTACCCCCAGGAGAGCACCTAGTCCAGATCAACCGGCCCGTCGTTCTTCTTCTCGTCCTTCTTCGCCTGCAACTGCAGCAGGTTCTTGACCTCGTCACCGGGCCGACGCCCGTCGGGGTCCGACCCGCTCAGATTCCCCCGCACCGAGTCCAGAATCGTCAGCCCCTGCGAAACCAGCCCCGCGGCGATCTCGCCGAGCCCGTCCGCCCCGTTGAGGACGTTGACATTGGCCCCCGCAAGACCCCCCGCGGCCTCCTTCACGATCTGCGGAAGCTGGTCGATCAGCATCCGGTCGAGCGCGACTCGGTCGTACGACGCCGCCGCCTCGGCCTGGATCTTCATCCGGTCCGCCTCGGCGATGGCGAGCAGCTTGATCCGCTGGGCCTCGGCCTCGGCCGGCTTGACGATCTCGGCGACGAGCTGCTGCTGGCGCAACTCGGCCTGGCGCTGGGCCAGTTCGGTCTGCGCGGCCAGCACCTCCTGCTGGGCGTGGGCCTGCGCGAGCGGTCCGGCCTGCGCGGCCTGCGCCTGGGCGCGGTCGACCTCGGCCGAGTACTCGGCCTTGACCACCGCGGTCTGCCGGGCGTACTCCGCCTGGTTACGGGCCGCGACCTGCTCCGCCTCGACGGAGGCCTGGGTGGCCTGGGCCTGGGCGATCTGAGCCTGCCGCTGAATGGCCGCCTTGTGCGGCGCGGACATGGCCTCGATGTAGCCGACCTCACCGTCGTCGATCGACTGGATCTGCAGCGAGTCCACGATCAGACCGATCTTGGCCATCTCGACCTTTGACGTGTCCAGAACCTCGGCGGCGAGCTTCTGCCGCTCCGTGACGATCTCCTCGACCGTCATCGAGCCGATGATGGACCGCAGGTGACCGGCGAAGATCCGGCCGGTCAGCACCGACATCTGGTCCTGGTCGGAGAGGAACCGCTGGCCCGCGTTGATGATGCTCTCGGTGTCGTTGCCGACCTTGAACGCGATCACGGCGCGGACGTGCAGCGCGATGCCCTGGCGGGTCACACAGGTCTCGGTGACCTCGGCCTCGCACATCGACAGCGTGAGAAAACGGGTCTTGCGGAAGACCGGCAGCACGAACTTTCCGTGCCCCGTCACCACTCGGAACGGCGCGCCCCCCAGTCCCCGCCTGCCACCCGAGATCAGCATCGCCTCATCGGGGGCGGGAACGCGGTAACCGAACATGTCTTGCTCCTCACTCTGCGCCGGCGGGTTCGCCGTCCAGCGCGTCCAATGGATCCGCCCACTCGATGACGTGCACGGCACGTCGTCCACGGGACTCGATCACGAGCACCCTGGCCCCCGTGGGCAGGGGATCATCCGACCAGGCCAGGAATGTCTCGGAGCCGCCCCGGACCCGCACGAGGATCTCGCCGGGGCCCGCGCTTCCCCGGGTCTCGATGATCACCTCTCCCGTGCATCCGATCACGGGCTCGTCCTGCGGCATCACCGGCCGCCTCCATCCTCTGGCCTTAGGTTTCCGACGATAGACCCACTCGGGTCACGGACCCAACGGGCCCACCACACGCCTTTTGTACGACGTCCTCCGGGCGACGGCCGGGCGGCACCGTCCGCGGTCAGGACAGGGCGGCCAGCGGGTCGTCGAGGACCGGCTGCCACGCCAACTCGGCTGCTCCGACCAGGCTGTTGTGGTCGAGGGTGCAGGCGAGGATCGGCACGCCCCCGCTCTGCCCCCACAGGCTCCGGTCGGCGACGACCGCGCGCAGCCGGTCCGGGTCGGCGTCGAGGAGGGTGCGGTGCAGTCCGCCGAGGATGATCCGGTCGGGGTTGAGGATGTTCACCAGGCCCGCGAGCCCCAGTCCGAGCCGGTCGATGAGGGCCTCGGCGGCCTTCCGGACGGACGGGTCGTCGTAGTGGTGGCGGATCAGCTCGTTGGACTCCTGGAGCAGGGACACCTCGGGGCCGGGCTCACGGCCGGCGGCCGTGAGGAACGCGAGCGGGTCGGCCTCGACGTCGAGACAGCCGCGGCTGCCGCAGTAGCAGGGGCGGCCCTCGGGGTTCACGGTGAGGTGCCCGACCTCGAGCGCGAGACCCGAACTCCCGGTGTGCAGACGCCCGTCGAGCACCAGCGCGCCGCCGACGCCCCGGTGCCCGGTCGCCACGCACAGCAGGTCGCGGGCACCTCGCCCCGCGCCGTGCCGGTGTTCGGCGAGCGCGGCGAGGTTGACGTCGTTGCCCGCGAACGCGGGTCCGGTGAGGCCGGCCGCGCGCACGCACTCGGCGAAGATCCGCCGCACGGGGGCGCCTGCGGGCCAGGCCAGGTGGAGGGGGTTGAGCGCCAGCCCGTCGGGCTCGGCGACGGCGGACGGTACGGCGAGTCCGGCACCGACGCATCGCCGGCCGGTCTCACGCAGGAGATCCGCACCGGCCTGGACGACAGACCCGAGCACCTTCGCCGGGTCGGCGTCCACGGCCTCGCAGCCGGGGGCGGTCGCGACGATCTGGCCGCCGAGGCCCACCAGTGCGGCGCGGAAGCCGTCTGCGTGTACCTGGGCTGCGAGGACTACAGGGCCGTCCTCGGCCAGCGCAAGGCGGTGCGAAGGTCGTCCCTGTGAACCGGCCGCGGCGCCGGGCCTGGCGTCGACCCTGATCAGGCCGAGGGCCTCCAGCTCGGCGGCTACCGCGCCGGCCGTTGCGCGGGTCACGCCCAGTTCGGCGGTGAGTACGGCTCGGGTGGGGGCGCGGCCGGTGTGCACGAGTTCCAGTGCGGGGCCGAGCGCTCCGCGGCCCCGGTCCAGTCGTGCTCTTGAGGTGGTTCCATCCCCCGCCGGCCGGGGGTCCGCCTTGCCGCCGCTCATGAGGGCGAGTCTCCCATGATCCGTAGGAGTGGCGACGAGGTGTGCAGGTCGTGTTCACAGTGCGGGCCGGTGGGGGCTGGTCGCGCCCACGCGGCGGAGCCGCATATCGATACAGCCCCGCGCCCCTAAAGACCGCTCACCCTGAGCGTGATGTTCAACCTGCCCCTCAGGCCCAACTCCCCTGGCCCCGTACCCTCGTAGACCCTCGGCACCCCGTGATACGCAAGCCGCGACGCCCCGCCGAACACAAACAGGTCGCCGCTCCTCAACTCGACGTCCGTGCACGGCTTGGTGCGGGTCTCGGTGTTGCCGAAGCGGAAGACGCAGGTGTCGCCGAGGCTGAGGGAGACCACGGGGGCGTCGGACTGTTCGTCGGCGTCGCGGTGCATGCCCATGCGGGCGTCGCCGTCGTAGAAGTTGATCAGGGCGATGTCGTACGACGCCGTCGGTGCCCCCAGTGCGTCGGTGACCGCCCGCTGCGCGAGGTCGTCGAGCCAGGTCGGGAAGGGCTTCACCGGGGTGCCGTCGCCGTCGGTGACCGTGCGGGAGTAGGCGTACGGGTACCAGTGCCAGCCCAGGCAGACCTGCCTGGCGGTCATCCTGCCGCCGCCGGGGGTGCGGACCGTGCGGAGACCTGCCGGGGACCTGGCCCACTCGCGGCAGGCCGTCAGGAGGTCGCGCTGGCGGTCCGGGGAGAGCCAGTCGGGCATGTGCACCGCGCCCGGCGCGATCTCCGTACGAACCCTCGGAAACAGCTCGGCGTCCATGGCCCCATCCTGCCCCGACCGGCCATGAGCTGGCACTCGGTTAGCCTTGGCGCACGATGGACGACCATATCGACCGAATGACGACTCCGTGGGGCGACCGCGCCCTGGCCCGCTTCCCCGAGGACCCGCGCGACCGGCTGCGCGCCTGGGACGCCTCCGACGAATACCTTCTGCGGCAGCTCGCGGAACAGGACACCCCGCTGTCCGGCACGGTCGTGATCGTGGGCGACCGCTGGGGCGCCCTGGCCACGGCCCTCGCGGAGCACGGTCCGGTGCAGATCACGGACTCGTTCCTCACCCAGGAGGCGACCAAGGCGAACCTCGCGCGCAACGAGGTCGACGCGGATTCCGTACGGCTGCTCACCACCCAGGATCCGCCGCCCGAGCGCGTCGACGTGCTGCTGGTCCGGGTGCCCAAGAGCCTCGCGCTGCTGGAGGATCAGTTGCTGCGGCTGGCGCCCGCGGTGCACGCGGACACCGTCGTCGTCGGGACCGGCATGGTGAAGGAGATCCACACCTCGACACTGAAGCTGTTCGAGCGGATCCTCGGCCCGACCCGGACCTCACTGGCCGAGAAGAAGGCCCGCCTGATCCACTGCACGCCCCGGTCGTCAGTGGCACGTGGCACCAATCCCTGGCCGCACAGTTACGCCCTGCCCGACGGCATCGGTGTCGTCTCGGGACGGACCGTGGTCAATCACGCGGGTGTGTTCTGCGCCGAACGCCTCGACATCGGGACTCGTTTCCTCCTCCAGCATCAGCCGTCAAGTCGCGGGCTCGGCAAGGTGGTTGACCTCGGGTGCGGGAACGGTGTCGTCGGTACGGCGGTGTCGCTGGCCGATCCGGAGGCCGAAGTCCTCTTCGTGGACGAGTCGTTCCAGGCCGTGGCCTCGGCGGAGGCGACGTACAAGGCCAACGGCGCACCCGGGCATGC
The DNA here is from genome assembly GCF_045162565.1 of Streptomyces sp. NBC_00986. Lineage (NCBI taxonomy): Bacteria > Bacillati > Actinomycetota > Actinomycetes > Kitasatosporales > Streptomycetaceae > Streptomyces > Streptomyces sp. NBC_00986. The sequence goes on along the minus strand of NZ_CP108733.1, from coordinate 10,205,734 downwards.
CGAGTTCAGGGTCGGGGACGGGCTGGTCGGGGTCCCGGCCGACAGCGTGGACCTCGTGCTGAACAATCCACCGTTCCACTCCCACCAGGCGACGACCGACGCGACGGCCTGGCGGATGTTCTCCGGTGCCCGGCGCGCGCTGCGGCCGGGCGGCGAGCTGTGGGTGATCGGCAACCGGCATCTCGCCTACCACGTGAAGCTGAAGCGGCTGTTCGGCAACAGTCAACTGGTCGCCAGCGACGCGAAGTTCGTGGTCCTGAAGGCCGTCAAGCGGTAACCCCACCGCCTCCGGTGAGTACGCCGATGATCCGGGCCACCGCCCCGGCCATCGCCTCCCGCCCCACGCTCAGGTACTTGCGGGAGTCGACCGCCTCGGGGTGGTCGGCGAGGAACGCGCGGATCGCGCCGGTCATCGCCTGGTTGAGAGCTGTGCCCACGTTGACCTTGGTGATGCCGCCGGCGACCGCCGCGGTCAGTTCGTCGTCGGGGACTCCCGAGGAGCCGTGCAGGACGAGGGGGACCTCCAGGGTCGCGGTGAGCCGCTTGAGGAGGTCGTGGTCGAGGGTGGCGGTGCGGGTGGTCATGGCGTGCGAGCTGCCGATGGCCACGGCGAGCGCGTCCACGCCGGAGTCGGCGACGAAGGCGCGGGCCTGGGCGGGGTCGGTGCGGGCGCCGGGTGCGTGGGCATCGAGGGGCGGCTCGCCGTTCTTGCCGCCGACCTCTCCCAACTCGGCCTCGATCCACAGCCCTTGGGCGTGTGCCCAGTCGGCGGCGGCGCGGGTCGCGGCCAGGTTCTCGGCGTAGGGCAGGCGGGCCGCGTCGTACATGACGGAGCTGAAACCGGCGGCCTGTGCCTGTCGTAGCAGGTCGTCGCTCTGGACGTGGTCGAGGTGCAACGCGACGGGTACGGCGGCCCGTTCGGCGGCGGCGACGGCCGCGCGGGCGAGCGGGAGGAGACGGCCGTAGCGGAACTTGACGGCGTTCTCGCTGACTTGGAGGACGACGGGGGCGCCGGTGGACTCGGCGCCGGCGATGACCGCCTCGACGTGTTCCAGCGTGATGATGTTGAAGGCGGCGACCGCGGAGCGGGTCTCGGCGGCGCGGGTGACGAGCTCGCCGGTGGTGACGAGGGGCACGGTCTTCCCTTTCCTGACCTGGAGTACCGGGGCTTCAGGGGGCGAGGATCACCGAGCGGGTGAGGTGGCGCGGGCGGTCGGGGTCGAGGTCCCGGTACGCGGCGACGGCGACCGCGAGGCGCTGGGCGCGGACGAGTTCGGCGAGCGGGTCGAGGCCGCCCTCGATCCACAACCCGCCGGTGGCGCCCACCTGTTGGGCGAGTCCCTCGGGCGCCTCGCCGAACATCCAGGTGGCGGTGCCGTGGGTGGTGATGCTGATCGGGCCGTGTCGGTACTCCATCGCCGGGTAGGCCTCGGTCCAGGACAGTGAGGCCTCGCGCATCTTCAGCCCGGCCTCGTTGGCGAGCCCGACGGTCCAGCCGCGGCCGAGGAAGGTGAACTGGGTGCAGGCGACGAGCTGTTGGGGCAGGTCGGCGGCGAGCGCGGTGCGGGCGTCGGCGACCGCGGCGTCGGTGTGCAGGCCCAGGTGGGCGCGGAGCAGGGTGACGGCGGTGGTCGCGAACCGGGTCTGGACGACGGACCGTTCGTCGGCGAAGTCGATCACGACGATCTCGTCGGCAGCCGTCATGACGGGGGTGTGCGGGTCGGCGGTGATCGCGGTGGTGCGGGTGCGCCCCCTCAACTCCCGCAGGAGTTCCAGCACTTCGGTGGTGGTGCCGGAGCGGGTGAGGGCGAGGACCCGGTCGTACGTCCGCCCGTGCGGGAACTCCGAGGCGGCGAAGGCGTCGGTCTCGCCCTGGCCCGCTCCCTCGCGCAGGGCGGCGATCGCCTGGGCCATGAAGTACGAGGTGCCGCAGCCGACGATCGCGACCCGCTCCCCCGGCGCCGGCAGTACGTCCCGGTATCGGGGCGCCTCCGCCGCGGCGCGTATCCAGCACTCGGGCTGGCTCTTCAGCTCGTCCTCGACATAGGTCATGCCCGTACCCCTCCCCGTTGATGCTTGTTCCTGCAAGATATAGCGAGCTTTCGAGCACAATCAAGCAATTGGGTGAGGATCGTGTGCGCTAGGGTCGCCGGAGAAACAAGGAACGGAGAGAAACGGAGAGTGAGTGCGGATGTCGCGCGACGCCCGCTGGAAGGCGCTGCTGGACCTGCTCGTGGAGCGCGGGCGGCTGGACGTCGAGGAGGCTGCGGCGGACCTCTCGGTGTCGGCCGCGACGATCCGCCGTGACTTCGACCAACTCGCCGAGCAGCAGATGCTGGTGCGCACCCGGGGCGGCGCCGTCGTGCACGGGGTGTCGTACGAACTGCCGTTGCGCTACAAGACCGCCCGGCACGCCTCCGAGAAGCAGCGCATCGCGAAGGCGGTCGCCGAACTCGTCGCGCCCGGCGAGGCGGTGGGCCTGACCGGCGGGACGACGACCACGGAGGTGGCCCGCGCCCTGGCCGTCCGCGGCGACCTCACCTCCGGAACACCGGCACTGACCGTCGTGACCAACGCGCTCAACATCGCCAACGAGCTTGCCGTACGGCCCCAGTTCAAGATCGTGCTGACCGGCGGGGTCGCGCGCCCGCAGTCGTACGAACTCGTCGGACCCCTCGCCGACGGGGTGCTCTCGCAGATCACCGTCGATGTCGCGGTGCTCGGCGTCGTCGCCTTCGACGTGACGCACGGCGCGGCGGCCCACGACGAGGCGGAGGCCGCGATCAACCGGCTGCTGTGCGAGCGGGCCGAGCGGGTGGTCGTCGCGGCCGACTCCAGCAAACTCGGGCAGCGGGCGTTCGCCCGGATCTGCTCGGCCCAGGCGGTGAACACGCTGGTGACGGACGCGGGGGTGGGGGCCGACATGGTGCGGCGGTTCGAGGAGGCGGGGGTACAGGTCGTCGCCGTGTGACGGCGGGTCCGCGCCGGGCCACCTCCGACACCCGGTCAGTGCTTGGTCAGGACTTCGAAGCGCAGGTGGGTGATGTCCGGCGACTCGCGCGTCCAGAGCCGGCGGAGTTCGACGGGACCGCCGAGGTGGTCGAAGAGCCGCTTGCCCGCGCCCAGCAGCACGGGGACCAGCATGATGTGCACCTCGTCCAACAGACCGGCGTTCAGGGCCTGTTGGGCGACGGTCGCGCCATGGACACCGACGTCCCCGCCGTTGGCGGCCTCTTTGGCGCGGGCCACCGCGGACTCGATGCCGTCGGTGACGAAGGTGAACACGTCGGGGGCGACGACGTCCGCCGGGTCGGGGGCGTGGTGGGTGAGCACGACACAGGGGACCTTCCCCACGGGCCCTCCGTCGCCCCAGCCGCCTTCGCCTTCGCAGACGTCGTATGAGTGGCGGCCCATGAGGACGGCGCCGACGCCGTCGGCCATCTCGGCCAGGATCTTGGCGTCGGCGTCGTCCATTTCCTGGACCCATCGGTGCAGGCGTTCGCCGCCGACGCCGAAGGGGTTGGCGCGGGTGTCGTCCGGGGCGGTGATGAAGCCGTCGAGGGACATGGACATTCCCGAGATCACTTTGTCAGTCATGTCAGGTAGACCGTCCGCGCCGCCCGAACTCATCGCCTGAGCGGTCTGCAATCCGTCAGCCGAAGACCTTGACGGCCTGGTAGTACGTCCACGCCGTGCTGTTGCACGTGGTCGCGGTGGCACTGCTGTAACCCGCGCAGACGCGCCTGAGGTCGTCGTAGAAGGCGCTGTCGAGCCGCGACTTGTTGGCGCTGAAGGTGTTCGCGGCCTTGTAGTTGCGGTAGCCGAAGTCATGGCGGGCGCAGGAGGTGGCGAAGGGGAAGCCGAAGGGGTTGTCGGGCGAGTCGGAGCAGTAGTCGGTGGACCAGTCGAACGCGTAGGCGGACCAGGCGGTCCGGTTGGCGCGGGCCGCGGCCCAGAGGCTGTAGCTCGACGCGCTGGTCTGGGTCCAGTTGGAGAGGACCTGCGGCTTGTCGGCCGGGGCGGCGGTGGCGGCTGTCGCGGTGGCGACGACGGCTGCCAGAGCCAGAGTTGAGGCGGCAAGACCGGTGGCGAGTCTGCGGTGCATTCAACACCTCCATGAGACCGCGATCCGCCCGTCGGATCGCAGGTTCATGACAAGATGATTTACGTGTTGCCCCCCTCTTCACACCGCATGTGCCCCAATGACCCGTTAACTCTCGGACATGGCAGGCGATCGGAACATGGACCCGGCGGGACAAACCGGCAGAGGGGATGCGCAACACCCCTGCTGCCGGCCGGAGTTCATGCCCGCGGAAAGGGGTTCAGGACGGGGTCAGGGGCAGGTCGTCCGTGAAGGCGTTCACCGGTTGGGCGATGGGCCGGGTGGCGTGGACGTCGAGGGCCGCCGCCGCGGTTCGCGTGCCGAGCGCGCCCTGTGTGTGCCAGGTCCCGGTGACGGCCAGCCAGGTGTTGGCGGCCGGGGCCGGGGTGCCGTACATGTGGACCTTGACCGTCTGGGCGTCCGCCGCGCAGCAGGTGAAGATGATCCGGGTCAGGTCCCAGCCGCCGCTCCGGACCGGCGTCGCGAACCCGGTCATCTCGACACTGCGCCCCTTGATGGCCAGCTCCTTGTCCTGCTGGACCCGGGTGGTGAAGTCCGTGAGCGTCATCGGCAGAGGTGAGGTCGCGGGCAGCGCGGCGAACCCCTTCTGCTTCTTGACGGCCTCGCTGCCCGCGTGGGAGGCGGTGTAGGCGCCGAGGGCGGGTGGGGCGTAGAAGAGGAGGCTGAGCGCGGGGAGGAAGAGCAGCCAGGCGATGCGGGGGGCGGTGGAGTGGTCGTGCCCGTGGCCGTGCTCGTGGTCTTGGTCATGCTTGTGCTCGTGCTCCGCCGCGTCGCCGGATCCGCGGTCGAACATCGCGTGCGCCAGGCCCAGGAGCAGGAGGAGCGCGCCGGAGATGATCAGGAGCGGGCGCAGGCCCTCCTTGACGTAGCGCAGGTAGAGGTCGGTGAAGAGGGCGGTGTGCAGGAGGCCCAGGCCGGTCAGGACCAGGAGGAGTACTTGCGCGGTGCGCTTCACAGCAGGGCGCCTCCGATCAGGACGCTGGCGGCCACGGCCACGACGGTGGTCGCGGTGGAGAAACGCACCGCGAACGCCCGGCCGAAGGTGCCGGCCTGAAGAGCGATCAGCTTCAGGTCGACCATCGGGCCCACGACCATGAAGGCGAGGCGGGCGGTGGGCGAGAAGCCGGTGAGCGAGGCGGCGACGAACGCGTCGGCCTCGGAGCAGACCGCGAGGACGACGGCGAGACCGGCCAGGAACAGCACGGACAGCCAGGGCGAGCCGGAGAAGGTGTCGAGGACCGAGCGCGGGACGGTCACGTTGAAGGTGGCCGCGGCCATGGCGCCCAGCACGAGGAAGCCGCCGGCGTGCAGGAAGTCGTGCTGGAAGCCGAGCCGGAACTCCGTGAAGCGGCTGTGCCCCGACCGGTGTCCGGTGTGCCGTACGACGGGCCGCAGCCACTCCTCACGCCCCAGCCAGAGCCACAACCAGCCCATGACGGCGGCGGTGGCGAGCGAGGCGAGCAGCCGGGCCAGCACCATGGCGGGGCTGCCCGGGAAGGCGACGGCGGTGGCGGTCAGCACGATCGGGTTGATCGCGGGCGCCGAGAGCAGGAACGCGAAGGCGGCGGCCGGGGTGACACCCCGCCGGATCAGGCTGTTGGCGACCGGCACGGACGCGCATTCGCAGCCCGGCAGGACCACGCCCGCGATGCCCGCGACGGGGACGGCGAGCGCGGCCCGCTTCGGCAGCACCTTGGTGAACAGGTCCGCCGGGACAAAGGCGTTGATGGCCCCGGACAGGGCGGTGCCCAGGAGGAGGAAGGGCAGCGCCTGCACGGTGATGGCCAGGCAGACGGTCCGCCAGGCCGCCACGGCGGGGTCGTTCGGCCACGGCGTGCCCGACAGCACGAGGACGGCCACCGCGAGGCCGAGCGCGATGACGAACGCCGTTCTCGGCGGGGGCCTGCGGAGGACGCGGCGCCGTCGCTCGGGTGGGCGGACGGCGGCCGGGAACACCGTCTCCGTCACATCAAGCAGCTCATCCGTTTTTGGCATTTTTGCTCCGAATGTCTGATGTTGCGACCGAACATAGCGAGGAGTACGGCCGCTGCCGCGCCCACACGCCGTCCGGACCGCAGGTCGGGGCTCGGGAGTACGGTGCTCGTGTGATCAGCCGACTGCCCGTCACGATCGTCCGCGCGTGTCTGCGGGAGGGGCGGGGCGGAAGTCCGACCGCGGTGCTGGACGAGACGCCGTTGAGCGACGAGGAGCGGTGCCGGGTACCGGTTCTCGCCGGGACGTCACACGCCGTCTTCGTCGCGGTGCGCGGGTCGGCCGTGGCCCTTCGGTTCTTCACCGCCGAAGGCGAACTGCCCGCGTGCGGCCACGGTACGATCGCCGCCCTGGCCTTCCTCCTGGAGCGTGCCGGGGGGTCGGAGTACCGAGGCGCCCTGCGGGCGGCGGGGCGTTCCTTCGCCGGGTGGGCCGTACGGGAGGGGGCGCGGGTCCGTGCCGCCTTCGAGCCCGGTTCCGTCGAACTGCGTGAGCCGACCCCGGCCGAGTGCGGGCTCGTCCTGCCGACGCTCGGCGTCGGCCGCGACACGCTCACTCCCGGTGTCCGCGTGGCCTCGGTCGGCCGGGCACGGTTGCTGGTCCCCGTCAACTCGCGGTCCGCCCTCGCCGCACTCGCCCCGGACTTCGGTCGACTCCGGTCGGCCTGCGACCGGTTCGGGCTCCTCGGCTGCTACGTCTACTCCGCGCCGACGCGCTCGGGCCGGATCGCGGCGCGCATGTTCGCGCCGTCGATCGGCGTCCCGGAGGACATCGCGAACGCCAACAGCACCGCCTGTCTCGCCGCCGATCTCGCGGGCCGGGGCGTCACCGGGATCGCCGTCGACATGGGCGACTCACTGGGCAGCCCGGCCACGATCACCGCGACGGCGCGGCCCGGACCGGTGGTGCAGCTGGGCGGCACCGCCGAAGTCACGGGCGTCGTGCGGCTGCCGTAATCGGCCCGTGCCGGCCTGAGCGGGGCCGATGAAGTCCGGTGAGGTACAGCGCCCCCTAAGGGGTGCGGGGAACTGCGCGACCAGCCACGACGGACCCGCAGACGACGCACCGGCCTCCAGTGGAGCGCTCAGCTCGCCCGGACCCTCGCCAGCACGTCCCGGATCAGGTCGGCGCTGATCGTGAAGTGGCCCCGGGCGATCTCCTCGGCGCGCTCGGGCTCGCCCGCGGCGATGGCTTCGTACAGGGCCTTGTGGTCCTCGCCGCCCTGATGGAAGTGGGTCGGCTCGCCCTTGCCCCAGGGTTCGACCGGGAAGCCGAGGCTGATGCGCGCCAGCAGGTCCTGGCTGAGCATGACGATCTGCGGGTTGCCGGTGGCGGTGCGGACGGCCTGGTGGAAGGCGCTGTCCGCGGTGTGCGCGGCGCGCTGGGTGCTCGCGGAGAGGTAGGCGGACAGGGCGTCCCGCATGGGTTCGAGGTCCTTGGCGCTACGGCGCCGGGCGGCCGTCGCGGCGACCATGCCCTCCACCAGACCCCGCAGGTCGAAGAGTTGCTCGAACTCCTCCCAGCGGGGCAGCAGGGTGTGCCGGACGGCGGCCGCCGTCGACTCGGTCCAGCTGTCGCGGACGTAGGTCCCGCCGTTGCGGCCGCGGCGGATCTCGACCACGCCTACGGCCTGGAGGCGGGCGACCGCCTCGCGGACCGTGGGGCGGCTGACCCGCAGCAGGCCGGTGAGTTCGCGCTCGGCCGGCAGCCGTTCGCCGGGGAGGAAGTCGCCGACGGCGATCGCGGTGAGCAGCCGGTCGGACACCTCGTCGACCGCCGACGCGACCCGCACCGGGCGCAGCGCGGAGGTCGGGGAGCCGCCGAGGAGGACGCGGTCGAGGACGCGTGAGAACTCGTCCCCCGCTTCGGATGCCTCAGGTACGGATGTCAGTTGTCCTCCCCCTTCAGTGCCGCTTCTGTAAACGCGGGCGGGCCACGTGAACTCGCCGTTACGTCTTGCCCAGTCCCCGCTAAAAGGTCTTGTGCGCTGACCTTTTACCCAATCACCATCACAGCCATCCGTCACTTCCTTTTCCGATTCCGCCAGAGGCCGGCTCGCGTCCGGCCCGTCTGGGAGGCCCTCGCGTGGCGATTCCCGAACCGAATCACACCGGCACCGTCGACTTCAAAGGCCATTCGACCTGGTACCGGATCACCGGCGAGCCCGGCAGGACACCGCTGGTCGTCCTGCACGGCGGACCCGGCGCCGGTCACAACTACACGCTCAGCATCGCGGGCATCGCCGAGCAGGGCCGCCAGGTGGTGCACTACGACCAGCTCGGCACCGGCCTGTCCACCCATCTGCCCGACGAGGGCGCCGACTTCTGGACCGTCCAGCTCTTCCTCGACGAACTAGACAATCTGCTCAAGGAGTTGGGCATCGCCGATGCCTACCACCTCCTCGGCCAGTCCTGGGGCGGCATGCTCGCCGCCGAGCACGCGGTCCGCCGGCCGGCCGGGCTGCGCGGTCTGGTCATCGCCAACTCCCCCGCGTCGATGGAGCTTTGGCTGGCGGCCGCGGCCGAACTGCGTGCCGCGCTGCCGCCCGAGGTCCAGCGCACCCTGCTCGTCCACGAGGCGGCCGGGACCACCGACCACCCCGACTACCTCGCCGCCGAGCAGGTCTTCAACGAACGCCATGTGTGCCGGCTGAACCCCAACCCGCCCGAGGTGCAGGCGACTTGGGAGAACATCGCGGCCGATCCGACCGTGTACCACACGATGAACGGGCCGAACGAGTTCCATGTCGTCGGCACCATGAAGGACTGGTCCGTGATCGACCGGCTGCATCTGGTCGAGGCACCGACGCTGCTGGTGTCCGGCCGGTACGACGAGGCGACTCCCGAGACCCTGCGCCCGTTCGCCGACCACATCCCCGACGTGCGCTGGCACATGTTCGAGCGCTCCAGCCACATGCCCCACGTCGAGGAGGAGGAGCTCTACCTCCGGGTCGTGGGCACCTTCCTCGACTCCACCGACTGAGCCTTCGGCCCATTCCCCGGCCCACCCGACCGCCGTTCCCCCGACGGGAGTTCCCTGGATGTCCCGCAGCACGAGACGGAGCGCGTTCGCCGCCGCCACCGTCGCCCTCGCCCTGACCACCGCCGCCTGTTCGTCCTCCGACAGCGGCTCCTCCGACCCGGCCGGCTCCTCGTCCTCGTCGGCGGCCGGCTCCTCTGTTTTCCAGCCGCAGCACAAGGGCGGCACGCTGAAGCTGGTCGCCCACGCGGCCGGCGGCAGCTTCGATCCGCAGGTCAACTACACGCTCCAGTACTGGCAGTTGTACCAGTCGATGTACGACGGGCTGCTGTCGTTCAAGAAGGTCGGCGGCCAGGAGTCGTTCACGGTCGTCCCGGACCTGGCCGCGGCCATGCCGAAGGTCACCAACGACGGGAAGACGTACACCTTCACGCTCCGCAAGGGCATCGCCTTCTCCAACGGCAAGGCGCTGACCACCGATGACGTGGTGGCATCCTTCCAGCGCATCTTCAAGGTCTCCAGCCCCACCGCCGGCACCTTCTACAACGGCATCGTCGGCGCCGCCGCCTGTCTGAAGACCCCCGCGTCCTGCACCCTCAAGGGCGGCGTGACCGGCGACGCGAAGGCGAACACGGTCACCATCAACCTGACGGCGCCGGACTCGGAGTTCCCGTACAAGCTGGCCGTCCCGCACGCCAGCATCGTGCCGAAGGACTCGCCGACGAAGGACGCGGGCACCAAGCCGCTGCCGACGACCGGCCCGTACATGGCGGCCTCGTACGACCCGAACCGTGCGCTGAAGCTGGTGCGCAACCCGCACTTCAAGGAGTGGTCGCGGGAGGCCGAGCCGCAGGGCTACCCGGACCAGATCGACTACGCCTTCGGGCAGACCGTCGAGTCCGAGGTCACCGCCGTCGAGAACGGCCAGGCGGACTGGATGTTCGACCCGCCGCCCGCCGACCGGCTCAACGAGATCGGCACCAAGTACACGTCCCAGGCGCATGTGAACCCGCTGACCGCGTTCTGGTACGCGACGCTGAACGTCAACTCGGCCCCGTTCAACAACAAGTTGGCGCGCCAGGCCATCAACTACGCCGTGGACAGATCGGCCGTGGTGCGGCTCTACGGCGGCACCAACCTCGCATCCCCCGCGTGCACGATCCTGCCGCCGGGCTTCCCCGGGCACGTCGACTCGTGCGACTACACCAAGGGCGGCGGAAAGACCTGGACGGCCGCGGACCTGGCCAAGGCCAAGGCGTTGGTGAAGAAGTCCGGTACGGCGGGGCAGGCGGTCGGCATCGTCGTGCAGGACGACGACGTCAACAAGTCGATCGGGCAGTACCTGCAGAGCCTGCTCACCCAGCTCGGCTACAAGGCGACGCTCAAGCCGCTGTCGGCGAACATCCAGTTCACCTACATCCAGAACACGAAGAACAAGGTCCAACTCGCCCTGACGTCCTGGTACCAGGACTATCCGGCGGCCTCGGACTTCCTCAACGTGCTGCTGTCCTGCGCCGCCTTCCACCCGGGCAGCGACTCCAGCATCAACATCTCCGGCTTCTGCGACAAGGGCATCGACGCGAAGATGCAGACCGCGCTGAAGACCGCGCAGACCGACCCGACGGCGGCGAACAAGCAGTGGGGCGCGATCGACCAGTCGATCATGCAGCAGTCCCCGGTCGTCCCGCTGATCAACCCGAAGATCATCGACTTCACGTCGAAGCGCCTGGGCAACTACCAGTTCAGCAAGCAGTTCTACATGCTCGTCGGCCAGACGTGGGTCAAGTGAGCACCGCCACACCCGAGTTGGCCACCGCGGAGGCCCGGCGCTCGCCGGGCCCCTGGCGGACGGCCGGCGCCGACCTGCTGCACAACAGGTCGGCGCCGGCCGCGGCTGCCGTCCTCTTCCTCGTCGTGCTGGCGACCCTGTGCGCACCGCTGTACGCGCACCACATCGCCCACACCGACCCCTTCCAGTCCCATGTCTCCGGCACCACCGTCGTCGACGGAAAGACCGTGCCGGTGCTCACCCCGAGCAGCACCGGCCTCGGCCTCGGCGTCACCCCGATCGGCCCGACCTGGGACCCCGCCCACTATTTCCTCGGCGCCGACAACCAGGGCCGCGACGTCATGGCCCGTCTCCTCTACGGCGGCCGCACGAGCCTGTTCATCGGGTTCACCGCGGCCCTGCTCACCTGCGCCCTCGGCACGGTCGTCGGAGTCGTCGCCGGATACGCGGGCGGTGCGGTGGACGCCGTCATCTCCCGTGTCCTGGACGTGATTTGGGCGTTCCCGGTGTACCTGCTGGCGATCTGCCTGTCGGTCGTCCTCCTCACCGACGGACTGCACCTCGGGCCGCTCACCGTCGAGGCAGGAAGTCTGTGGCTGCCCGTCGCGATCATCGCGGCGATCTATGTGCCGTACATCGCCAGGCCGTTGCGCGGTCAGGTGCTGGTGCTGCGCAACAAGGAGTACATCCAGGCGGCCATCGGATCCGGGGCTCCGACCGTGCGCATCCTGCGCCGCGAGGTGCTGCCGAACGTGCTGCCCACGGCGATCGTGTTCGTCCCGCTGATGACCGCGCTCGCCATGCTCACCGAGTCGGCCCTGTCCTTCCTGTCCGTCGGGGTCCAGCCGCCGGACGCCAGTTGGGGCACGATCATCGAGGACGGACTCGGGCTGCTCTACACCCGGCCCGCCGTGACGATCGCCCCCGGCCTGCTGATCGCGCTGACCACGGCTGCCCTCAACGTCCTCGGCGACGGCGTGCGCGACGCGCTCGACCCGGGCGCCCGGCTGCGCGGCGGGGTGTGACACTCATGCTCCGGTTCATCGTCAAACGCTTCGCGTCCGCCCTGCTGGTGATGTTCGCGATCAGTGTGCTGGTCTTCCTGATCTTCTTCGCCACACCGGGAGTTGACCCCGCCGCCCGCATCGCGGGCCGCAACGCCGACCCGGCCACGCTCGCCCAGGTCCGGCACTCCTTCGGCCTCGACCGGCCCATGCCGATCCGCTATTTGCTGATGATGCGTCATCTGCTCATCGACCGTGACCTGGAGTCGTTCGTCAACCGCGGCTCCCGCGTGATCCCGCAGATCGTGCAGGCCACCCCGGTGACCCTCTCGCTCGTCATCGGCGCCGCGCTGATCTGGATGACGGCCGGCATCGTCATGGGCACCGCCGCGGCGGCCCTGCGCGGCAAGGCGGCCGATCCGCTGATCATGCTCGTCGGCGTGGTCGGGGTCTCGCTGCCGGCCTACTGGCTCGGCGAGGTCGTGAACCTCATCACCCAGAAGCAGCTGCACAGTTCGGTGTTCTCCTGGGTCCCGCCACCGGGATACGTGGACCTGAGCCACTCCCCCGGCCAGTGGGCCCTGCACCTGCTCTTCCCCTGGCTGACCCTCGCGCTGCTGTACGCCGGGATCTACGCCCGGCTGCTGCGCGGCGAGGTCGTCACCGCCCTGAACGAGGACTACGTCCGCACCGCGCGCGCCAAGGGCCTCTCCGAGCGGCGCATCCTGATCCGCCACGCCCTGCGCTGTTCCCTGATCCCGATCGTGTCGCTGTTCGGCCTGGACTTCGGCGCGTTGGTGGGCGGCGCCGCGCTGCTCACCGAGGTGGTCTTCGGCCTCCCCGGCATCGGCAAGCTGACCTTCGACGCCCTGCAGAACCTGGACCTGCCCGTGATCATGGGCACCGTCCTGTACGCGGCGTTCTTCGTGGTCCTCGCCAACGCACTGGTGGACATCCTGTACGCCCGACTCGACCCGAGGGCCCGCCATGCCTGACGAACCCCTGCTGGACGTCCGCGACTTGAGGGTGTCCTTCCGCACCCGCCGAGGCTCAGTCACCGTCGTCGACGGCCTGTCCTTCTCGGTGTCCCCCGGCGAAATCCTGGGCGTGGTGGGCGAGTCGGGCTCCGGCAAGAGCGTCTCGATGCTCGCCGTGCTGCGCCTGATCACCAGTCCGAACGTGACCGTCGAGGGCCACGTGCACTTCCGTGGGCGGGACTTGCTCACCCTCCCCGACAAGGAGATGCGGGCGGTACGGGGCCGGGAGATCGCCATGGTCTTCCAGGACCCGATGACCGCGCTCACGCCCGTGTACACGGTGGGCTGGCAGATCGCCGAGCAGATCCGGGCGCACGAGAAGGTGTCCCGCAAGGAGGCCCACGCGCGCGCCGTCGGCCTGCTCTCCGACGTCGGCATCCCGGACGCGGCCTCCCGGGCGAACGCCTACCCGCACGAGTTCTCCGGCGGCATGCGCCAGCGAGCGGTCATCGCGATGGCCCTCTCCTGCGGCCCGACACTGCTGATCGCCGACGAACCGACCACGGCCCTGGACGTGACGGTGCAGGCTCAAATCCTGGACCTGATGCGGGAGTTGAACACCCAGGGGTCGGCGGTCGTCCTCATCACGCACGACATGGGCGTGATCTCGCAGATCGCCGACCGGGTCCTGGTCATGTACGGCGGCCGGGCGGCCGAGGAGGGTCCGCGCCGGGCGGTGTTCCACGGACCGCGGCACCCGTACACGTGGGGGCTGCTCGACTCGGTGCCCCGGGTGGGCGGGCCCCGGTTGCGGCGGCTGCCCACCATCGCAGGGATGCCCGTCGCGCCGGGGAGTCTGCCGGAGGGGTGCGCGTTCGCACCCCGGTGCAGGTTGCGGCACGAACGGTGCGAGGAGCGGCCGGAGTTGAGAACGGGCTCGGTCTTCGAGTCCGGCGCCGACCTCGGTGACAGCGCGCACCGCGATGCCTGCTGGCTGCCCGACGACGACCGCGCCTCGCTGCGCCTGACCTCCCGCGCGACGGCGACGGACGTACCGGACAAGGAACGAGAGGCGACACCATGAGCGCGCTGACGACATCGACAGACGTGCTGCTGCGCGCCACGGACGTCACCAAGCACTACCCCCTGCGCGCGGACGGCCTCTCTCCGCGCCGCAAAGTGCTGCGCGCCGTGGACGGTGTGTCGTTGGAGGTGCGTGCCGGTGAGACGCTCGGCATCGTCGGCGAGTCGGGCTGCGGCAAGTCCACGCTCGGCCGCTGTCTGGTCCGGCTCACCGAACTCACCGGCGGGCAGGTCGAGTTCGACGGCCGGGACATCAGCACGCTCTCCACGCGCCGGCTGCGTCCCGTCCGTCCGGGGATGCAGCTGGTGTTCCAGGACCCGCAGGCCTCGCTGAACCCCCGCCGTCGCGCTGGGGACATCGTGGCGGAGCCGCTGCTCGTGCACCGGTACGGCGACGGGGCCGCCGTGCGCCGTCGGGTCGCCGAGCTCTTCGACGTCGTAGGGCTGGCGGCGGCCCATCTGGAACGGTATCCGCACGAGTTCTCGGGTGGGCAGCGGCAACGCATCGGTATCGCGCGGGCGTTGGCGACGAACCCGAAGCTGATCGTGGCGGACGAACCGGTGTCCGCGCTCGATGTGTCCATCCAGGCGCAGGTGTTGAACCTGTTCGCCGATCTGCAGGAGGAGTTCGCGCTCACCTACGTGTTCATCGCGCACGACCTCGGGGTGGTCCGGCATGTGTCGGACCGGATCGCGGTCATGTATCTCGGGGAGATCGTCGAACTCGCCGAGACCGAGGCGCTGTACAAGGAGCCCGCGCATCCGTACACGCAGGCGCTGCTGTCGGCCGTACCGGACATCGACGACGGCACGTTCACCGATGAGGCTCCGCGGGAGCGGATCGTGCTCTCCGGTGAGGTGCCCAACCCGGTGGACAAGCCGACGGGGTGTCCGTTCCGGACCCGGTGCCCCTACGCGCGGGAGCGCTGTGCCGTGGAGCGGCCCCGGCTGACTGTGACGGCCTCCGGTCGGCACACCGCCTGCCACTTCCCCTTGATCGACTGAGGATGCGGCGGGCGGACCCTGCATGATGGGCCGTATGCACCTCCGCATCGACGCCGTCGACCTGCCCGGCCGTACCTTCCCCGCCCCTGCCGACAAGCCTGTCGCGACGTACGACAACGTCCATGTCGCCGTGCAGCGCCGGGACCGGCCGGCCGAACTCCTCGACCCGCGGCCGGGGGACGCCGCGTCCGCGACCTGGACGCTGGAGTGCACGGCGGAGGTGACACCGGACGGCGTCGTGGTCACGGGCCCCTATGTGCAGCACCGGATGGGGCTGCGGTTCGTCTATCTGTCGTGGGGGACGGTCGACGCGGCCGGTATCTTCACCATGTTCCGGCGCGCCAAGCTCATGCTCGACTCGGTGCCGGACGACGTCCTGGCCGCGGCCGCGCCCGACGGTCTGCTGGTCGGGCGGCTCGGTCTGACGGACGCGAACGGCGGCCCGCTGTGTGCGCGGGTGGATCCCCCGCACATCACCTGGACCGCCGAGAGCGTCGTATAGCGCCCGTCAGGACGCCGAGTCCTTCTTGTTCGTCGCCAGCCGGTACGCCTGGGTCGGGGTCATCGCGACGCCGTTCAGGCTGACCGTCTTGTAGGTGCTGACCTTGGCGCAGGACTTCGACTGGTCGGCGGTCGAGGCCTGGGCGTTGGAGGTGGCCGCCTTGGTGTCGGCGGGGGCCGGGGACGAGGTGGCGCCGGGGTACGTCGTGCCGCTCGGCCAGTCCGTGCCGATCACCAGGGTCAGGCCGGTGCCGGTGCCCTGCTTGAGGTGCGAGGAGGCGAGGCCGAGAGCCTTCGCGACCGTCTGCGCCTCGGCCTTCTGATCGGTGCCGTAGGTGAGCGTGGTCGTGGTCGCGCTGACGGAGGCGTTGCCCGTGGTGGTGTCGGAGCTGAAGCCGCCGTCTATCAGGGAGGTGGCGACCGTGGAGGCGCGTCCGCTGATGCTGGTGCCGTTCTCCACCGTCACGGCGATCTGCGCGGCGGGTACGGCCGCCGCCGTGGCGGTCGCGGTGGCCGCGGAGGACTTCTTGCCGGAGGAGTTGGTCAGCGACTGGTCGTTGGCGATGGTCGCGAACAGGCTCTTGGCCGCGGCGGCGGGCACGACCCGGTCGGCGTTGCTCGGGTCGGCGCCGGTCTGCATCGTGGTGAACGTCATGCGCTTCGTGGGGACCTTGTCGAGGTCCGCGGCGAGCCCGATGAGCTTCTTGACGGTGCCGAGGCCGGTGTCCACGGTGAGCGCCTTGGTGGCGGCGTCGGCCAGGTTGTAGACCGCCTGGGGGTCGGTGAGCGTGCCGGCGCTCTTGAACTTGCGGATCATCGCGCTCAGGAACAGGTGCTGGGAGACGGTACGGCCGAGGTCGCTGCCGTCGCCGAAGCCGTGCCGGGAGCGGACGAACTCGAGCGCCGCGTCGCCCTTGAGGGTGTGGGTGCCCTTGGCGAGCTTCAGGTGCGAGTAGGTGTCGTAGACGTCGGCGTCGACGCACACCGAGACACCGCCGACCGCGTCGGACATCTTCACCACGCCGGAGAAGTCCATCTGCACGAAGTGGTCGATGGTGATGCCGGTGAGCTGGTGGACGGTCTTGACCTGGCACTCCTGGCCGTACTGCAGCGCGCTGTTGATCTGGCCGTAGTAGCCGGCCGTCGACTGGCTGCTGTCCGGGTCCTTGCAGGCGGGGACCTGGGTCATGGTGTCGCGCGGGATGCTCATCACGGTGGCGTTCGAGCGGTCGGCGGAGATGTGCACCACCATCTCGACGTCGGCGTTGCCGTTCCCGGTCTGCACGCCGGTGGTCGAACAGCCGCCGCCGAGCTTGCAGTCGGTCGCGCTGCTCCGGGCGTCGCTGCCCATCACGAGGAGGTTGATCGGCGTCCGGCCGAAGGCGTCGGCCTTCTCCTTGCCGCCCGCGCCGTCGTCGATCGCGATGCTGTTGATGTTGCCGTTCAGGTGCTCGTAGAACCACCAGCCGGCGCCCGCGGTCACCATGATCAGCACCGACAGGGATATCGCGCTGATCTTCAGTACCCGCTTGCCGCCCGCGGTCTGCTTGACGCGGCGGCGCGAGGCGGTGCGGCCGCGTGCGCGGGATCCGCCGCGCGGGGCCTGCCGGGCCGCGGCGCGGGCGGCGGCCCGGCCGCCGGTGGGCAGCGGTTCGTCGGCCTCACTCGCACGCGGCCTGGGCACGCCTCGTGTGCGGCTGCGCGTGGCGTGTCCCACGGGGCCGTCCCCGAGGTCGGTCATCTGGCACTCCCACGTACGGTCGGGCCGTTCAGGCCGTTCGATGCTGCGGCCAGGGGCGCGCGGCCGTGTCGGGTCGGGCGAGGCAGGGGGCCTGCCTCTCTTGCGTGGTTGCGCAATATAACAATCTCAGATGAGAACCCTGTAGGGCCTTTCTCATTTACGGGATATCCTTTTACGTCAAACTCGGTCAACTGATCGGAATCCGTGCGCTGGTGATGGTCATCGGGGTACCGGTCACGGCGATGAGATAGAAGCGCGGATGCGACCCTCCCGGCGCCCGCCGCACACCGCCGGGCGGCTTCACGTCGTACGTCGCGGAGGCGTGCGGGGCGAGGGTCTCGGGGCCGCCGGAGGCGGTCCACCAGTCGGAGGCGCCCTGTCCGAGGCGGCTGGCGAAGTGGGGGGTGAGCCGGGTGCCGGTGATGTTGACGACCCGGACCGCGAGACCGGTGATGTCGAGGTGGCCGGCCCGCTCGGCGAAGCTCGGTGTGACGGTCATCCGCAGCGGCGGCGAACTGGCCGCGGCGACCGTCGCGCACACCACGGCGGGCGTGACGAGCGCCACCGCGAGGACGGCCTTGGCCCGGTGCCCGGTCAGGTGCGGGATGCGGGGTTGCCAGGCCGGGGCGAACGCGGAGGCCGGGACGGTGGCGGCCGCCGCGAGCCACAGCGGGGTCATCATCAGGAAGTAGCCGTCCTGGGACCGGGTGGCGAGGTAGAAGCTCAGCCAGGGCAGCACGGTGATCGCCGGTCCGAGCCGACGTACGAAGAGCAGCGTGGCGGCGAGCAGGCCGAACAGGAGCAGCTGGCTGCCGTACGAGTAGTAGTCGAGGTGCCTGCTGCCCGCGGTGAAGTAGTACGAGATCCCCATGAGGCCCTGGCCGTGCAGGATCGCCTTCTGGGTGAGCGGGAGCAGCAGGCCGTGCAGCCAGGTGTGGAAGTCCTGGGTGGCGAAGTAGGCGTTGATCGCGGCCCAGGTGAGGGCGGCGGTTCCGGTGTAGCGGGCGATCACGCCGAGGGCGGGCCGGGGTCCGAGGTCGCCGCGGCGGACGGCGTGGAGGCCGATGAGGAGGAACGGCGTGAGGAACCAGGCGAGTTGCTGGGTGGCGCAGGCCGCGCCGAGGCAGAGGGCCTGGACCACTCCGGGGAGTCCGAGCCGGCCGCCGGCGCCGGTGTCGGGCCAGCGGACCACCACCGGGATGAGGAGCACCAGGGCGAGGACGGCGGGGTATCCGGAGTAGGCGTAGCCGGGCAGGAAGCCGAAGCCGAGGCACACGGCGGTGGCGCCGGACCGCCAGGGTGCCGGGAGCAGCCACCACAGCAGGACGGCTCCGCCGAGCAGCGCGCCGGTGGTGACTAGGGTCGCGGCGGCCGTCGAGTGGACCACGGCGTGGACGGGGGCGGCGAGCAGCGCGGTCAGGGGCGGATAGCCGTAGGTGTAGTCGGCGCCGCCCGACATGGTCTTCGTGATGCCGACCGACGAACGGTCGAACAGCCACGGCCAGGGCTGCCCGTAGATGGGGTGTCCGTGCAGGATCTCGTGGGCGGCCTGCGCGGTGAGGACGCCCTCGTCGGTGCCGGCGTGGTTGAGCCAGTACCCGCACAGCACCAGCACGACGGCGAGCAGCAGGACACCCGCGTCCACCCGGGTCAGGGCGCGCCGGGTGCGGGTGGTGAGGGCGAGGACGCCCGCGACCAGGATCCCGGCGTAGCAGACGGAGATGATCCCGGCGACGTCCGGACGGGACGTCATCGCCCTCGTCCAGGCGTCACGCGTGCCGATGAACAGGCTGATGACGGCGATCAGCGTCATCCCCCGGTGCAGCTGCTGCGGAGCGGCCGGCTCGGTCATGAGCGGCCGGGCCCACTGCGGCCCCGCCACGGCGGGCGCGTCGCGCCGCCTCAGCCGCAGACCACCGCCGGCACGGGGACCGTCATCCATGGCGTCCTTCTCCTCGCTCCGTCCCGGTCGGTCGGCAGTTCACTCCGGGGCAACCTCCACTACACGTCGTAGAGGTGAAAGGAGCCGACGAGGTTCACCGGCGGAAGGAAAGAGCTGGGGAAGAAAGTGAGGAAAGTGCCGACACGCAGGGCGCGTTGACGCGTCAGGCAGGGCCGTAGCCCTCGGTACTCGCAGGATCACTCGATGCCGGGGGCGAACCGGTCGGTGCCGAGCACGGTGAGGAGGGCGAGTTTCTCTTGGCTTTCCGTACCGGGGGTGGCGGTGAAGACGAGGAGCGACTGGCCCTGGTCCGGCTCCAGCAGGAGTTGGCAGTAGAGGTCCAGTCGGCCGACCTGAGGATGGACGAACCGTTTGGTCTCGCTCCAGCGCAGGCCCACCTCGTGCCGCTCCCACAGCCGGGCGAACTCGTCGCTGGTGCGCCGCAGGACGTCCGCCAGGCCCGCCGCGGGGGAACCGGGCCCGTCCCGGGTGGCGGAGGCGCGCAGCAGGGCGGCGTTGGTCCGGCTGTTGTCGTCGTGCTGCTCGGGGTCGTAGCGCTCCCGCTCGGCCGGGTCGGTGAACCAACGGAACGTCGCACTGCGGGAGTTGCCGGTGTACTGGGTCTGCTCGCCGAGCAGTGCCACCGCGGACGGCGTCTGCAGGAGGGTCTCCCCCAGCGGTCCCATGACCTGTGCGGTAGTGCCGGCCAGGCCGTCCATGACCCGCATCAGCCCGGGGCTCACGTGCTGGAGACACAGATCGTGGCGGGCGGTGCGGTAGCCGGCGAGCAGGAACAGGTGATCGCGTTCGTCCGGTGTCAGCCGCAGGCCGCGGGCGATGGCCGCGAGCATCTGCTCCGAGGGCTGCGGGCCGTCGCCGCGTTCCAGTCGGGCGAAGTAGTCGGCGGACATGGTGCACAGCTCCGCCACCTCCTCGCGGCGCAGGCCCGGAGCGCGCCGGCGCTGCCCTCGGCGCAGCCCGACGTCCTCCGGTTGCAGGGCCGCACGCCGGGTGCGCAGGAAGGTGCCGAGGGACGTGCGGTCGAACGTGTGGTCCATGGTTCTCATCGTTGGCCATCCGGCGCGGGTTAGCCACGACCTGCCGTTCAGTGGTTGCGGAGGTCCTTCCGGCGCCCGTGGTGCGGCGAGTTCACTGGCGATGCGATCACCGGTCGCCGCCCACCGCACACCTCCGAGCCAGGAGCCAAGTCCCATGAAAAGTACGGCTAGTTGGACAGCCAACGACCTCCCGGACCTGACCGGCCGTACGGTGCTGATCACCGGCGCCGGCCGCGGCCTCGGCCTGATCACGGCACGCGAACTCGCTCGCGTGGGTGCCCGTGTCGTGCTCGGGGTACGCGACACCGGCAAGGCCGGCGGCGCCGTCGCCGGTCTGCCCGGCACCTTCGACGTCCGGCCGCTCGACGTGTCGGACCTGACCTCGGTACGCGCCTTCGCCGACGCCTGGTCCGGCGACCTCGACATCCTGATCAACAACGCCGGCGTGATGGACATCCCGGCCGCGCGCACCGCCGACGGCCTCGATCTCCAGACCACCACCAACCACACCGGCCCCTTCCTGCTGACCACCTTGCTCCTCGAGCACATCACCGACCGCGTCGTGCACGTCACCAGCGAGCTGCACAAGCAGGGCAGGCTCGACCTGGACGACCTCGACTGGCGCACGCGCAAGCACAACGGAATGCAGGCCTACCAGGCGTCGAAGCTCGCGGTCGTCCTGTTCTCACTGGAGCTCCAGCGCCGGCTGACCGCCGCGGGCAGTCCGGTCCGCTCGGTCCTGGCCAGTCCGGGCATCGCCCGCACCTCGCTGGCGGCCCACTCCCGGTCGAACGTCGTCAACCGGTTCACGTTCCTCACCAACGCCCCCGAGCGCGGAGCCCTGTCCCTGCTCTACGCCGCGACGCAGGACGTCCCCGGCAACTCCTACGTCGGCCCGGACGGCCTGGGTGGTTTCCGGGGCTCTCCGGCCGTACGGCGACCGGGCAAGGCCGGCCTGGACGCGGCCGTGGCCGGGCGGCTGTGGGACGCGACTGCCGACCTCGTGGGGGCAGTCGCCGGCTGAGCCGAACGACGGGGTGCCTAGCACTGCTGCTCGTACTGGAGCCCGGCGTACTGCCGGGCCGCGACGTCCTCCCGGGTCCCCACGATCAGGTTCATCGTGAACACGTTGTAGTCGACCGCCTGCCCGGCCAACTGCGCGAAGAGGACGAGTTCGCCCGTGTCCGGTGCCATGTCCCACGGGTCGGAGAAGCCACCGATCCGGACGCAGACGCCGGGGCGATGCCCGCCGTAGGCCAGGTCCCCGACGGCTTCCTCGAAGCCGTCCAGCGCCTCCTGGTCGCCGTCGCCGTCGAGGAACTCGCTGATCTGCGGGCCCCCTTCCCACTCGGCGTCGAAGGTCAGGCCGGGCACGGGGTACAGGGTGCGTGGTTCATAGACCCTGATCTCCCTGGCCTCACCGTCGAGTTGATACGACGCGGAGCGCTCCGTGGTGCGTACTCCGGCAGGTATGTGGAGCACCGCGGACGACTCCGGCGGGTACTCGATCTCGGTGAAGAGCAACAGGTGCCCGTCGGCGGGCAGTTCGATGTCCAGGACGCCCCGAGGCAGGGCCGCACAGTCCACGCTGAGCACCAACGGCTCCCTCCCGTCAGGCCAGTTCACCCCGTCCGGCAGCGCGGGAAGCCCACCCGTCCGTGCGGCGGGGCGGATGCCCTCCCGACGAGCCTCAGGCACTTCGTCGTACGGCACCAGATAGAGGCACGGCCGCGCCTGGGCCATCAACTCCCGTACTACGGGGGCGGGTACGCCGTACTTGGCGGCCGTCTCAAGTAGGAGGGGTTCGTCGATCGATGTCATGCCGGCGATCGTGCCACGGGTCACTGACATGTCGCGGATCGTCCATGGACTGGCTGGACAACTGCGGCAACCGTTGACACCCGGAACCAACGAGGCTCCCGTGCCGGTGGGTTGAGGCCTCGACCACCTCTCCCCAGGGCACGGGAGCCTCGTGCGTTGCCGGGGCTTCAGGCGATGCGTGTTCCCGCGCCGCCGACGCGGACCCGCGGGTCGCCCGCGCGCAGGGTCACCGTGAGTTCGCCGGGGCGGCCGAGGTCCTCGCCCTGGTGCAGGGTGAGGACGGAGTCCTCGGGGACCAGGCCGAGTTCACGCGCGTACGCGCCGAACGCGGCCGCCGCCGCACCGGTCGCCGGGTCCTCGACGACACCGCCGACGGGGAACGGGTCACGGACGTGGAAGACGGTGGCCGACTCCCGCCACACCAACTGGACGGTGGTCAGGTCGAGTTGGTGCATCAGGGCTTCGAGGCGGGCGAAGTCGTAGGAGAGGTCCGCGAGCCGGGCGCGGGTCGCCGCCGCGAGGACTAGATGCCGGGCGCCGGCGAAGGCGATCCGGGGCGGGAAGGCGGGGTCGAGATCGGCCTCCGGCCAGCCGAGCGCGGTGAGCGCCTCCGTGAGGTCGGCGTCGGTGATGTCCTCGATGTGCGGTTCGACGCTGGTGAGGGTGGCCCGGAGTGTCCCGTCCTCCTCGACCACCCGTACCGGTACGGTGCCGGCGCGCGTCGCGAACACCAACTCCCCGGGGCCCACCCGCTCGGCGAGCGCCACGGCGGTCGCGACGGTGGCGTGCCCGCAGAACGGCACCTCGGCCTTGGGGCTGAAGTACCGGATGGTGTACGCCCGCCCGTCCTCACCGCCGAGACCCTCCGGGGGCGCGGACAGGAACGCGGATTCCGAGTATCCGAGGTCGGCGGCGATGGCCAGCATGGCGCTGTCGTCCAGAGCGGTGGCGTCCAGGACGACGCCCGCGGGGTTGCCGCCCGCCGGGTCGCTGGAGAAGGCGGTGTAGCGCAGAACCTCGGGCTGTGGCGCGGTCGTCGTCATGCTCGGGGCAACCGGGGTGGCGCCGCGGTCATTCCCGCACGTGGGCGGAGACGGTGCCGTACGGCGGCCTGCCGTTCGGTGCCGGGCGCCCGACCGAGGCTGGTCGGCCGGGCGCCCGGGCTGTCCGGACCGGGGGTCACTTCTTGACGACGGACTCCACCCAGCTGATGAAGTTGGTAGTCGGGTCGCCGGCGCGCTCGGCCATGGTGTGCGCCAGGGCCCACACGGTGGCGAAGTCGACGTCACGGATGCCGTAGTTCAGCAGGGCCAACCGGACGTTGATCTCGGTCGTGTTGGCCGTGTCGCCCTGCATGATGCCGGTGCGGATGCGCCAGTGCCGCGCCACCTTCGACTGCCGGTAACCGGCGAAGGCGGGCGAGAGGAAGTACAGCGGGTTGTACGCGTCGCCCCGCCAGGCCATGTCCTTGCCGACGCTGTCCTTCTTGGCGAAGTCGCCGTCGTACGCCGAGACGCCGTAGTCGGTGTTCCAGTCGGAGTACGTGGCGTACGTCGTCTCGTTCGCCTTGATGACGTCACGCGTGAGCGGCGCGAAGTGCGACGGGGCGTTGAGTCCCATCGCGAAGACGCTGTTCTCGCCCTGCCCGCGGGAGTACCCGTCGAACGCGCCGACCGGCTTGTTCGCGGTCTTCTGGCTGTTGACGAAGCCTTCGAGGCCGGACACCGTGGCGGTGTTCGTCGCCGCGTCGTAGGTGACCCAGGTGCTGCCGGTGTTGAGGTAGGCGATGTAGTCGGCGACCGTCTCGTACGTGGTCGAGGTCCCCGTCTGGCCCGATCCGGGCGGACCGCCCTGGGTCGTGATGGTGTACGGGAAGGTGTTGTCCGACAGGAAGTTGTTCAGCGAGGTGGTGATCACCTCGATCAGGTGGTCGTAGTAACTGCCGGACAGGTACGTGCCGTTGCCGGACTCGGTCAGCTCCAGGCGCTTGCCGTGCTCGTCGCGCAGGCCCAGGCGGTTGAGGTACTTGGGCCAGGCCTTCGCGAGGTCCGCCGAGTAGGCGCTGGTCCACGTGGTGGACGCGCGCGTGCCGGTCGAGGCGAACTGGCCCATGTTCCACTCGTAGGACAGGTTGGCCTCGGCGAGGTCGGTGATCGGGCACCAGGCCATGACGCCGGCGACCGCGTCGCTGAGCGGCCGGCCCTGGGCGTCCTCCATCGCCGCGCCGATCGTGCGCAGGTACGGGTGGAACAGGGGGCTGTCGCCGGAGGTCCCCGCCACGGTGTCCTGGGCGCCGCCGCCGCTCATGCCGAACAGGACGATGTCGTCCGTGCTGCCGGGCAGGACGCTGCGGTTGTACCGGAGGAAGCGGACCGCGGCCTTGAGGTCGGTCACGCCCCAGGGGGCCGCGTCGGAGCGGGTGCTGGTCGAGCTGTCCCGGCCGCGCAGACCCGGCCACACGTAGACGAGCCCGGCCTCCAGGTACGCCGACACGCTCGTGTAGCTGTAGGACGTGGCCGGTGCCTGCTGGGCGTAGCCGGGGGTGTTGACCGGGATCACGATCGGCGCCGTGCGTCCCGAGTACGCGCCGACGGTGCCCTTCGGGTTGGC
Organism: Streptomyces sp. NBC_00986; assembly: GCF_045162565.1. NCBI lineage: Bacteria > Bacillati > Actinomycetota > Actinomycetes > Kitasatosporales > Streptomycetaceae > Streptomyces > Streptomyces sp. NBC_00986. The sequence continues at coordinate 10,181,109 of NZ_CP108733.1, read as the reverse complement.
CTTCGCGGTGTACGTGGTCCCGTCGCTGTTCGCGGTGGCCGTCAGATAGGCGCCCGGCACATAGATCGACAGGTTCTCGTAGTCCGTCGCAGCCGGGTTCGCGACGTACACCTTCCCGATCTGGTAGTACACGTCGTTGGTCGAGTCGTACGACCAGGCGGTGGGGTCGAGCTCCAGCGAATACGCCGAGGACGTGCTCGACGAGCTGCTCGACGACGAGGTGGCGGCGAACGCCGTGCCTGCCGTGCCCTCGGCGACTCCGAACGTGGCAAGGGCTGCGACGCCCGTGGCGCTACGGATAACCGTTCTGCGGTTCATGTCCACCCGTGGACCTCCTTGTACAGCAAGTTGCGTGGTCACAGCCGTACTTGGGCACCACCCCGGCGATGCCGCGGGCAAGTCGGGCTGTGCGGCTCGTACGAGTCCCAGACTGTAGGCCGGGACCCTGAGCCGGAGCCGGGCATTGTTAACAATTTCGATGATAATTTTGTTAGAAGACGTCACCGCGCCGACACTTCGGTCGCGGTGAAGCGCTCGAAACCCGCGTGGTAGGCCGCGCCCCGCGGGTCGGTCGCGCTGTAGGCGACATGTACGCGGGCGGGCCGAGCACGCTGCCCGGTGTGGTGAGCGCCGACTCCAGCGACCGGTCGTCGCGGGCGATCCCGAAGTCGATGATCCGCGGTCCGTCCGGAGAGAGCAGGATGTTGGACGGTTTGATGTCGCGGTGCACCACGCCCACCCGGTGCACCTGTGCCAACGCGTGCGCGACGGCCGGCCCCAGGGACTGGAGCCGGCCGGAGGGCAGCGGACCACCGGCGGCCACATGCTGCTGGATCGTCGGACCCTGGACGAACTCGCCGACGATGTAGGGGTGTTGTCCGGTCAGATCGGCGTCGAGGACGCGTGCGGTGGCGAGTTCACCGACCCGGCTCGCCGCGCCGAACTCCCTGCGTACTCGGGCGAGCACGACCTCGTCGAACTCCGTGCCGGGTAACAGGAACTTCACCACGCCCTGCTGCCCCGGCCGGTCCCGGGCGAGCCACACCACTCCCTGTCCGCCCCGGCCGAGTTCACGCTCACGGACGTATCCGCCCGACAACCGCTTCCGCGGATCCGTGCCCCCGCCCCAAGCCCCGCCCCCGGTTCACGGCTGTCCTGCAGCGAATCGGCAACACCGGGCCCCGACAGGCCTCTTGGCGCGGAACGGAAGTCCCGGCATCGGCGCGGTGCCGATGGACGGCGGGACCGTAGTCCCCAACACCCGCTGCAACGCGCGCGGTTACGACACCAGGGCGATGTCGGGGCGCCACCAGAGCGATGTCAGGGCGATCGTGCTTCCCCCGTGCCCTCCGGACGCGGCCGCATCAAACCGGGTCACCGAAGCCGCCACAACCTCTCCCCGCGATCACCACCCCGTCCACATCAAGGAAGTGCGACGGTGACGGCCGGAGACAGGAATCGCACAGGCGAAGGAGCAACTCCCGGTCGCGGAAGCCGATTCGAAGCCTTCCTGCCCCGCGCAAGCAGGGGCCAAGTCCCCCCGCCCGACAGCCACTTCTCACCGGACATCAACGCCCCCGAAAGCCACCCGGCCCCCTCCCCCTCACACTCGAAAGGCGCCTCACGTGAGCGCTCCCGCCCTCTGTGGAATCCCCGTGCGTCACCTCGCGACGGCCCTGACCGCCTCCGCATCCGCGCTCGCGCTCACCGCGTGCGGCGTCGTCGACGGAGTCGTCGGAAGCGACGGTTCCGCGTCTCCGAAGAAGGGCGACGACATCACGGTGGGGCTGCTCCTGCCCGACAGGGACACCGCACGCTTCGAGGCCTTCGACCACCCCGTCATCGTGAAGGAGGTCGCCTCCCTCACCAACGGCAAGGGCAAGGTCGTCTACGCCAACGCCGAGGCGAGCGAGGCCAAGCAGAGCCGGCAGTTCCAGCAGATGGTGGACCAGAAGGTCGACGTCATCCTGGTGGACGCGCTGAACTCCAAGGCCATCGCGCCGGACGTCCGGAAGGCGAAGGACGCCGGCATCCCCGTCATCGCCTACGACCGGCTCGCGGAGGGCCCGATCGCCGCGTACGTCTCGCACGACAACGAACTCGTCGGCGAGATCCAGGCCCGCGCCCTCATCACGGCGCTCGGCAGCAAGGCGGCCTCCAGCAAGGTCGTCATGATGAACGGCGACCCCGCCGACACGAACTACGCGAAGTTCAAGGACGGTGCCCTCGGCGAACTCAAGGACAAGGTCCGGATAGCCAAGGAGTACGACACCGCCGCATGGTCGCCGACGGTCGCCGAGGCGAACATGAAGAAGGCGATCAAGTCCGTCGGCCTCGACAACATCGCCGCGGTCTACGCGGCCAACGACGGCCTGGCGGGCGCCGTCATCAAGGCGCTGAAGGACGCGGGCGCCACCAAGATCCCACCGGTGACGGGTCAGGACGCGAACCTGGACGCGGTGCAGCGGATCGTCTCGGGCGAGCAGTACATGACCGCGTACAAACCGTTCCCGGAGGAGGCCACCCGCGCCGCGGAGATGGCGGTGTACAAGGTCCAGGGCCGCGACATCCAGTTCGACGCGCTGACCCGCGACACGGTCGACAGCCCCACCGAGGAGAAGATCCCCACGATGCTGGTGCCGGTGGTCTCCCTCACGAAGGACAACATCCAGGACACGGTGATCACGGACGGCATCTACACCGTCAAGGACATCTGCACCCCGCAGTACGCGGCGGCGTGCGCCGCGATCGGCCTGAAGTAGCGGCCACACTCGATACGGCTCCATGAACACCGTGCGGCACGGGACAGGTCACCGACCGCCGCACGGAACAGCCCACAAGGGAACGGCGGTTGACCTCCGCCGTCAGCAAACAGACCGGCGTCGGGGACGGGCGCGGGCGGCAGATCGGCCTCGAGTCCCCACTCGCTGTTGAACATGACGACTGTGCCGCCCGGCAGCACGTTGTTCCTGAGCCAGAGGGCGAGCCGGGCCGCCGAGTGAGCCGTGCGGTCCAGGACCGACACGCCTTCGGGCGACAACAGGGCCATGCCCTCCAGTTGCTCCTCGCCCAGGGTGACGCCGAAATGCATCGACGAGCCGCGGACCGGGCCGTCGGAGCCGTCGTCGACGCGGACGAACTCCTCGGGGTTCCGCTCACGCAACCCGGCTTCCAGGCCCTCGTACGTCAGGCCCCAACTCCGTCCGTCCGGTGGGGTGAAGACGTACATGGTTCCACGGCGATCGCCGGCACCCGTAGCCCCGACCAGCTCAGCTCGATCATCCACGCCCGCATCACCGCATCCCGCGGAGCCTTCCTCGCCCGCGACAAGCGGCGAACGACGGACCGCTCGTCCTCGTCACGCCCCGGTCGTGCCCGTAAAACCATCGCCCAGCACTAGCGCTACCACAACGATCCGACCCATAGACCGTCCGGACTGGCCAACGCACTATTTCTTTACCCTGACGTGCGCCTGGGGCCTGTGGATCTTCCGCGCGAAGGAGGCGCACCCGTCGGCACCGATCAGGTGCCTCCACGGTCGCGCGCGGAATGAGGGAGGCACGGGAGGCAGCTCCCCGAGTGCGGGTGGAAGGGCTGTGGGAGGAAGTCGCCCGGCTGGCCGGGGTGTTGGAGGCCGCCGACGCCACCGCCGCGACCAGGGCTGAACAGGAAACCGCGCCCGCGCCGCTGCCGAGATCCATCGCGCCACCTGGGCGTCAAGGATTGCATCGCCTCGCAGCCGACGGGCAACGTCTCGTAGCCCCGAGCCAGTTGGCGCGAATGCATCAACTACGCGAACGTGCGCTTGACGATCTCCAGGGTGAGCACGAGTTTCTCGTGGCACTCCGGCACTGCGCGGCTGGATTCTGAGACCCGGGCATGACTGGTCCCGGCCACGTACCGCAGGACAGCTGTCTCTCGCGAGGCAGCTGTCCGTGGAGTGCGGCTATGCCCTATTGCAGGAGCCAATGCGTAGCCTCGTACCCGATGTTGGGTGAGCTCGTGCATGTGCTGGAAGTGGAGACCTCATACCAGCCACCCCAGGTGTTGGTTGCGTAGTCAAGGTAACTGCAGTAAGAACTACTCGTCGTGACGACTTTTACGGCTTTCCCGATGTTCTGAGCATTCTGGGAAATGCCGTCGTAGATGTCATAAGCATTTGCGACATACGAGGCACGGCCGCTGCCCGGCATCTCGTACCACGTGTCGGCAGTCTGCCATGTGTGCCAAATACTGCCGGACGGCGCGACGCCAAAGCATTCACTTTCGCCTCGGTCCCAGTCCACCAGGAGAAGCCAGTTGGCGTTGAAGTTTCCCGTTTTCCCGTAACAGGTGCGCTCCACGGCCGAAGCGGGTGATGCGAGAGTGCCCAACAGGGCCGCCAGTGCAACGGCGAGGACGAACGGCAGGCGAAGTACCTTCACGTGTTTCTCCCGTATTCGGAAACCACGGATACTGGCTGGATACTGGCTGGATACTGGCTCTTGTCGTCTTATGGTCGGCGATCCGAGTGCACGCCAGACAGTAGCGGCAGACGCCCCAACAAAAATCGAACGAGAAGTGAACAGCCTCACCCCAAGTCGCCCACCGGGTCCTGGCGTTCGACTTCGGTCGGTCACACATATGGTCCACATGTAACGGCGCCATGTGTCCCAGTTCCAAACTGAAGTTTCGCCATTCTCGTGATCGGCTACTGGGTTGCGAGTGACGGTGTGTGAGGTTGGCTGGTCGTCAGGGGGTTGGCGGGTGGGCCGACCCGGAAGCCAGGCACGGAACGCATAAGCGCGCCCCGGCCTACGGCACCCAATTGCGGACCGCGAAGAGGCATCATTCCGGGGCCGACCCTGATGGTGCGCCGAGGCCGACCATGCCTGGCCGTTGCCGTTTCGACCCGGTTGCGAAAACGCGTCAGCCTGTGGGCGCGCCGATCCGGTCGCGCTCCAGGACGGAACGCAGCTCCGAGAGGGCCTGCGCGGCGGCTCTCAGGGGGGACGCCTTGAGCGCATCCGCGGTCAGCTCGGCCAACCGCTCGGTAAAGGTCTCTTCTGCTGCGTCGACCAACTGCAGGCCGTCGTCGGTCAGGGCCAGCAGTGAGGACCGGCGATCGGATGGATTCGGCTGCCGAACGGCCCATCCCTGCTTCTCCAGACGGTCGATGGTCTTGCTGGCCGCCCCGATGCCGATGGCGAACTCGGCGGCGAGGTCAGCCACGCGGGACTCGGGGTGGTCGCGCAGGTGGCGCAGGGCCTCGAACTGCGAGGTGACGATCCCGTGCCGCTCACGGAGACGGTCGTTGAGGGCGTTGTAGAGACGCGTCTCGCATCGGACCAGGTCAGCGAAGAAGCCCGGAAGGTCGACCGTGTCACTGCTTGTTTTGGATGCCACGGCATGTAGTTTACGATACATGCCACGGCATATAGTGCCGTGGAAGTCACTTGTGGCAGGGGAAGAACGATGAGCAAGGAACAGCGGGCGCAGATTGACGCGATGCTGCGGCAGCCGCGGCCCGAAGGCCCCAGGTCTCTCGAGGCGATCCGAGCCGGATTCGAGGCGCTGATGGCCAAGATGATCGTGCCCGACAACATCCGCACCACGCGGACCACGCTCGGCGACCGACCCGCACTGCGCGTCGAGCCGGGCGACGGTCTGCGCGCCGGGACGATCCTGTACTTCCATGGCGGCGGCTGGGTATACGGCTCCCCCGAAAGCGTCCTGTCGCTGACGGGACACCTCGTTGCCAAGACCGGCTTCGGGGCATACTCGGTGGACTACCGGCTTGCCCCCGAGCACCCGTTCCCGGCCGCGATCGACGACGCACTGAGCGCCTACCGCGCCCTCCTCGACAGGGGCCAGGACCCTTCGACCATCGCGTTCGCCGGTGACTCGGCCGGCGGCGGCCTCACCGTCACGACCTGCCTGGCCGCCCGCGACGCGGGCCTCCCGCTGCCCGCCGCCGTCGTGACGTTCTCCCCGGGCCTCGACGCCACCCGCACGGGCGAGAGCATGGACACCAAGGAAGACATCGACCCGATCCTCACCCGCAAGTCCGTGGAACACACCGGAGCCATGTACCTCGCCAAGCAGGACCCGCACCAGCCCATGCTCAGCCCAGCCGTCCTCGCCGACCTGACCGGCTTCCCCCCGATGCTCATCCAGGCGGGCACCAACGAGATCCTGCTGGACGACTCCACGCGCCTGGCCGCCCGCGCCCGCGCAGCCGGAGTGGACGTCATCCTCGACATCACCGCCAACGTACCCCATGTGTTCCAGTCTTTCGCCGGCGTTCTCGACGAGGCCGACCAGGCACTGGACCGCGCAGCCCTGTTCCTCACCCAGCACGTCCACATCCCCGACACAGCAGCCGCGTCAGCCGGGTAGATCTCGGAGCCGTCTGGCGATACAGCAGGCTGGGCGGCTTTGAGCTTCGCAGGGAATAGACGGCACCACGAGTCGACCGTCCGCAGAGGCGGAACGGGCCGGGGTGGCAGAAGAAAACCTCCGTGTCAGGCCAGAGTTCTTGCGGGCGTAGGAAAGGGTGCGCGGTGCAGGAGCCCCGGGTGGGCTGGTCCGGACGCGGTGCGGCGGATCGGGTCATAAGCGGTGTCCGCCCTTGCCGGAGGTGGCGGATGCGCCGCGCGTGGCTATACCGGGGAGGTCCAGGTGCCGGTGACCGTACCGTCATCCCTGTTGATCGTGCTGGAAGTCCTGCGGCCGTGCTTCACCCCCCTTCGTGCACGACGATGGCGGTGCTGGTCACCGGGGTGCCGTCGGGGAACAGTCCGCACACCGTCACCGGGATGTGGCAGACCGCCGGACCGGCCGGGAAGGCCCACTGGCCGCGAGCGCACCGGTTCTTCTCACGGGCGGTTTGGGACCTGGACCAGGTCGGACTCGCCCTGGCCCGTGCGGTCGTGGCTCGCTTCGTGCCCCGGGGCGCGGCGGTGACCCTCGCGGTGGACGACACCCTGTTCCACCGCTATGGAAAGAAGGTCCACGGCGCGAAGTACCAGCACGACGGCTCTGCCAAAGGACGCGACGGCATCGGGCGCGGCAACTGCTTCGTGATCATCGGGATCGTGGTGACCGTGCCGTTCCTGGCCCGTCAGGTCTGCCTGCCCGTCCTGTTTCGCCTGCACATACCCAAGACCAGCATCTCCAAGACCGAGCAGCCAGAACCATGGTCGACCTCTTCGTCCAAGCCCTGCCCGACCGCGTCGTCCACATAGTGGGCGACGCCTTGTACCGGGGGCCGGCCTGGTGTGGCCTGCCCGCTCGGGTCACCTTCACCACCCGCCTGGCCGCCAACGCGGTCCTGTACGGACCCCAGCCACCACGCACCGGCAAACGCTGACATCCCGCCTGGAAGGGCGAACGCCTGGGCACCGCTGCCGAGATGGCCGTCTGCGCGACCTGGACCCGTGCTCGCGTGACGCGCTACGGCGTGACCAAGGACGTGGACCTCGCAGTGATCGCCTGCCTGTGGTGGGGCAGCCTGCACCGCACCCCTATCCGCGTGGTCCCGGTCCGGGACCTGGACGAGACCCGCCCCTGCACTCTCGCCTTGGCCAGCACCCACCTGACCACCAGCGCCGAACATCTTGTGGCCCGGTACGCCTCCCGCTGGTCCATCGAGCAGTCGATCAAGGACGGGAAGAACCTCCTGGGCGCGGGCGATGCCCAGAACCGTCCACCCGCCGCCGTCGAACGCACCACACCCCTGGGACTGGCGAATCTGACCATCCTGGTCCTGTGGTACGACCACGCCGGCCACCCCGCCGCCGACCTCAACTCCCGCCGCCAGGAGGCCCCCTGGTACCGCCACAAGCGCCACGTCTCCATCGAAGACATGATCACCGCATTCCGGCGCACCCGGACAACCAGCGACACCGCAGCCCAGGGCACATCCGCCCTATTGGGCGAGAACACCCCCACCAGCCAAGCAACCGCCGCGTAACGGCGAAACTTCAGTCCAAAGGACGAGGCCGAGAAAGCCCGTATGCCTCCGCATGTGCGGAGCAGGCGCCGTAGCTGTGCTCGGTGCGCAGGGCGTCACCGGTCTGCGCGCTCGTTCCCGACCGACGGCGCGCCGGACTGGCAACTCATGTCACAAATCGAGTCGTTGGACCTCTCCAAGAGAACGACATCCCCCGACGGAGTACCCAGCCACACAACTCCCCACAGAAACGGAGAAAGCGTGTTCACCGCCTACGTCACGGTCACCGTCCTCGGCGCGGTCTTCAACGGTGCCGCCGCCGTCACCTACCTGATCGGCCACGAATACCCCAAGGCCCAGGCGGACATGAAGGGCATACCCCGGAAGTGGGTCCCCGTGCTGGGCGTACTGCTGGCAGCGGGCACCACGGGTCTGCTGGCCGGGCTCGCCGTGCCGCTCCTGGGCACCCTCGCCGCCTCCGGCCTCGTGCTGTACTTCATCGGCGCGATCATCGCCCACCTGCGAGTGGGCTCACGCAACATCGTGGGCGGACTCGTCTTCCTCGCCAGCGCTGCCGCCGCTCTGGCCCTCGGCCTGGCCGACCACGGCCCCTGGTAACCCGCGGGCCCAGAGGTTCCGCGTCCGTACACCGCGACTGCCGTCGCCCGTCCCGGCGGCACCGGATGGTCACTGCTGGAAGCGTGTCCGCCAACACCTTGGAGGTGGGCAGGTGCCGTGGGTGAACCTCCAGAACCAGCCGGTGAGTCACTCGTTTCCTGGTGTCCGGACCGGGACTACCGGACCGCGCTCGTCAGACGCCGGGTGAGGTGGACCGGGCGGGCACGGGTGTCATCGAGGACGAACAGACGGGGGCCGTGCTGTCGTCGCCCGCGGCCTTGTTCCGGATGCGCAGTGCGGATCACGGAGGGCCCCGGAGACGACGCGACGGCATGCCCGAGGCTGACGAAACCGGCTCTCGCATCGGACCCAGGTGGTCGGCGATTCGGCTGATCCACAGCGTCCGTCACAAACCGGACGATGGCGGGGTTCCCAGCCAGGTGCGGGCCCGCGTCCTCGTCCTGGCGCCGTCTGTGCCCTTGGTCGGAGCAATAGCCCGTACCCACTGTCACGACGCCCACCAACCCTCGCCCCCGCAGCGGCGTGGCTGCCCGGGCGACCGAACTCTCCAAGGTCTACGGACAGGGCGCGGCCCAGATGGTCGACCTTGACCAGGTGCCGGTCAGTTTCGAGCGGTCCCGGTTCACCGCGATCATGGGGCCCTCTGGATCCGGCAAGTCCACGCTGCTGCACCGCGTCGCCGGGCTCGATGGCTTCTCCTCGGGCCCTGTGTGACCCCACCGCCATCAAGAGCGAGGAACCAGTCGGGGGCGGGCCGGGGGCGTACCCGGCCCTGACCGACCCGTCCTCGGGACAGGTGTCATGTCGGCAGTCGAGGGCGATCGGGAAGTCGTCCCGGTCGAAGCCTTCGTCTGTGCGGTGCCGGCGGGTGTGAATACCGCGCGGTCCCTGGCCGTCGTTCGTGACGGCCGAGGTGCCGGCCACGTGCGTGATCACATGGACGCTGCCGAGGACCGCACGTCTCGGTGACATGCGCGGCGAACCCCTTCCACCTGCTGGTGTGCCGGTGAGGCACCCTCCTCTCCATTGCGTTGAGGTAGCTCCAGCAAGTCGACAGGCGGCGTCACCGAAGGCGAGAATCCCGTCTTGGGCCAGGTGGGGATCTTGCCCCCCGGGGGGGGCGACGCGGCGCGGGCCACTTCCTGTTCCTACCTTCCGCCTGCTCAAGCACGTCACCGCCCGACCACGGACACAGCCAAACCGGCCCCTCCCGCACCGGCACCGCGCGAGCCCCTCACCGAACGCGAGGCAGAGGTCGTCCAGCTGGTAGCCCTGGGCCGTAGCAACGCCGAGATCGCCGCCGCGCCGTACGTCTCCCTCTCCACCGTGAAGACTCACCTCTCCAGCGTCCAACTGAAACTCGCCGCGCGAAACCGCGTCGAGATCGCGCCTGGGCCTGGCAGCACGGCCAGGTGCGGCCAGGTTCCTGAGCCGTGCGGCGACTGCATCAGAGGCAGGGGCAACGCACAGGGCGACTTCAGGGAAGGCGTCTGCGGGAAGAGCCCTGAATCCCCCGAAGAGAACTACACAACGAAAACCCGAGCCCCGTCGCAACCTCTGAGGTCGGGCGACCTGCACCCGCCGACTCCCCCTTGTCCCTGTACCAGGATCCCCCTAGCCTCAATTTGTGCCGCAAATAAACAAACCCCGAACGCACAACGCCGTGCCGGGCACCCCCACCGACCTCACCCGCCTCCGGATCACCCTCACCGCGTTCTTCGCCCTGGACGGCTTCATCTTCGCCGGCTGGGTCGTCCGCATCCCCGCCATCAAGGAACAGACCGGCGCCTCGGCCAGCACCCTCGGACTCGCGCTCCTCGGTGTCTCCGCCGGCGCCGTCATCACCATGATGCTCACCGGCCGCCTCTGCCACCGCTACGGCAACCACCAAGTCACCGTCGTCTGCGCCGTGTTGCTGTCCCTGAGCGTCTCCCTCCCCCCGCTCACCCACTCGCCACTCACCCTCGGCCTCGTCCTCCTGGTCTTCGGCGCGGCCTACGGCGGGATCAACGTCGCTTTTAACAGCGCCGCGGTCGACCTGGTCAGGGCCATGCGGCGGCCCATCATGCCCAGCTTCCACGCCGCGTTCAGCCTCGGCGGCATGGTCGGCGCCGGGCTGGGCGGACTGGTCGCCGGGTTTCTGACCCCGACCCAGCACCTGTTCGGCCTCACCCTGATCGGCCTGCTCGTCACCGCCGTCGTAGGGCGCGAGCTGCTGCGCCTGAAGCCCCCGGCACTTCCCGAACCTCCCGAGGATTCCCCGAAGCAGGAGACCGCCCCCCGCCGCCTCAACCCCCGCACCCGCGGCCTCGTCTTCACCTTCGGCCTGATCGCCCTCTGCACCGCCTTCGGCGAGGGCGCGCTCGCCGACTGGAGCGCCCTGCACCTGGAGCAGGACCTCGACGCCACCGCCGGTGCCGCCGCCATCGGCTACTCCTGCTTCGCGCTCGCCATGACCGCCGGCCGACTCTCCGGCACGCGACTGCTCGAACGCCTCGGCCGCACCCGCACCCTCGTCTCCGGCGGCACGACCGCCGCCCTCGGCATGCTGCTCGGCGCGCTCGCGCCCACCCTGTGGGCCGCAGTCCTCGGCTTCGTGATCACCGGGCTCGGCCTCGCCAACCTCTTCCCCGTCGCCGTCGAACGCGCCGGCACCCTCGCCGGCCCCGACGGAGTCGCCATCGCCTCCACCCTCGGCTACGGCGGCATGCTCCTGGGACCGCCCGCCATCGGCTTCATGGCCGACTGGTACTCCCTCCCCGCCGCCCTCACCAGCGTGGCCGTACTCGCCGCCGTCGCGGCCCTCATCGGATTCCTCACCCGGCACGCCGCAGAGGGCTGATTCCACGTCACCGGGCGCAGCGAACCAGCCAACGAGCGGGCCGGTACGGGCAGTTGGGGCCGACGAGGCGCACGAGTCGCGCCGCGGGGGAATAACGTGGGTGTCCACGGCCGATCTTCGACGGTTCCGTGGTTCTCACCGCCGTACGCACAGGAGCTTCCATGACCGAAGCGGCAGACAACTCCGAGCAGGATCCGCTCGCCAGGTTCGACACCACCGTGCCTCAGTCGGCCCGGATCTGGAACTACTGGCTGGGCGGCAAGGACAACTACGAGGTGGACCGTCTCGCCGGTGACGCGTTCCGCGAGATCTTCCCCGGGATAGAGACCGGCGCCCGCGCCGCCCGCTACTTCCTCGCCCGCGCCGTCCGGCACCTGGCCGGCGAGGAGGGCGTCCGGCAGTTCCTGGACATCGGCACCGGGCTGCCCAGCGTGGACAACACCCACGAGATAGCCCAGCGCGTGGCTCCCGAGTGCCGCATCGTCTACGTCGACAACGACCCGCTGGTGCTGGCCCACGCCCGCGCGCTGCTCACCAGCTCCCCGGAGGGCGTCACCAACTACGTCGACGCCGACCTCCGCGACCCGGTCACCATCGTCCGCGAGGCCGGCAAGACACTCGACTTCGACAAGCCCGTCGCCCTCATGCTGATGGGCATCCTGGGCCACATCGAGGACTACGACGAGGCCCGCTCGATCGTACGGCGCCTGGTGGACGCCCTGCCCTCCGGCAGCTACCTCGTGCACTACGACAGCACCGACACCAGCGAGGCCTACGTCGACGCCATCCGCCAGTACAACGAGGGCGGTTCGATCCCGTACATCCTGCGCAGCCCCGAGCAGATCGCGGGCTTCTTCGAGGGTCTCGAACTGCTCGAACCGGGTGTGGCCTCCTGCTCGCGCTGGCGTCCCGACGAGAGCGCCTGGGGCCTGCCGGCGGAGGTGCACCAGTACGGCGGTGTCGCCCTCAAGCGCTAGAACCCGCCCGGCAGTTCAAGTTCCTTGAAGGATCACGTCTCCTGAAGGATGCGATGCAGGATCGTCGGAGTCTCCTCCGGCGATTCCGCCTCCACCACCAGCCGGTTCATGACGTCCCAGTAGCACTCGATCTCGGTCGGCCGGTCGGGGTAGAGGGCGGTGACCCGCTGCTCCAGGTAGACCATGTCGGGCAGCCGGCCCCCCGGCAGCCGCAGGATGGTCACCGGACCGGCCTCCCCCGCGTGCCCGCCCGCGAGGAACGGCATCACCTGGACGGTGACCTGCGGCAGCCGGCAGATCTCGATCAGATGCCTCAACTGGGCCCGCATCGTGCCGATTCCGCCCACCGGGCGCCGCAGCGCCGCCTCGTCGATCACGGCCCAGAGCTGTGCCGCCGGCCGCCGGCGCAGAATCCGCTGCCGGGTCATCCGCAGCTTGACCCGCCGGTCGAGTTCCGCCCTCCCGGCGCCCGCGTGGGTGAGCCGGAGGGAGGCGCGCGCGTAGTCCGGGGTCTGCAGCAGGTGGGGAACGCGCTGGACCTCGAAGCAGCGGACGAGGCTCGCCGCCTGTTCGGCCCCGAGGTAGGCCCGCGCCCACGTGGGCACCACATCGTTGAAGTGCTGCCACCAGGCAGGGGAGTTGGCCTCCTCGGCGAGGGCCAGCAGGGTGGCGCGCTCAGCGTCGTCCGTAACGCCGTAGAGCGTGAGCAGGTCGGCCACGTCGCGCGGCTTGAAGCGGTGGCGGCCTGCCTCCAGGCGGCTGATCTTGGAGCGGGAGGCGCGGATGGCCTCGCCGGCGACCACGCGGGCGATGTGCCGGTCCTCCCGCAGTTCGCGCAACCGCGCGCCCAGCACCAGCCGCGGCACCACGGGGCCGGCCGACAGCCCGTCCAGCGGCGTGGTTAAGACCTCATCGGAACCCATGCACGATCTCCCTGCGGTGAACTGCCCCTGCATGCCGGCGAGTTGTACGTCTACGACGTGCACGCCGGCGAACGCTGAAGCCAGCCATCCTAGAGGGCTGCCGGGCCCGCGATCTTCGACTTGCGGGAATGATCTGTACCTTTACGGCCAGGCCGACACGTAGGCATTTCCTATACGATTTTGCGCTCAGCTGGCCTCAACGACAGACGCGGGCACGGTCCGCCGGAGTCATAAAACCCCTATCCACCAGACCAGTTCATGTCGCAAGTCTTGACGCGCCCGGCTTCCTCCCCCACGATCGCCGCATCGATTTCCTATCTGATTCCTATCTGAATCCGCAGGGGTGGGTCATGCGCTTCCCAACCAGATCTGTCCTGCCCGGAGTTGTCGCCGTCGCGCTGCTGGCGACGGGGACAGCGGCCTGTACCTACAAGAACTCCGGTGCGCAGTCCGGCAGTCAGGCCGCGCCGGCCGCCCGGACCGGTGGCGGGGCCGAACTCGGGGACGCTTCAGGGACCAAGATCGCCCTCGTGCCCGGCGGCGCCCACCCGTACTTCCAGCCCTGGAAGACCGCGGGCGCCGCCGCGAAGAAGACGTACGGCCTCGGAGCCGTGGCCTTCGACGAGACGGCGGAGTGGGACCAGCAGAAGCAGAACAACCTGCTGTCGACGCTCGCGGCGCGCGGCTACAACGCGTTCGGGGTGTTCGGCGTCTCCCCCACCGACATCAACTCGACCTTCGCGGACCTCAAGTCTCAGGGTTTCCCGGTGGCTTCGCTGGGTTCCTGCCCCGCGGGCGACAAGGACGACGCCGACTTCTGTCTCTCCACGGACGTCCAACTCGCCGCCTACAAAGCCGCGAAGGCGGCGATCGCGGCCATGGGCGGCAAGGGCACCCTGGTCCACCTCACCGGCAACAACGTCGACGCCAACACCCAGTTGAGGATCAAGGGCGTCGCCCAGGCGGTGAAGGAGTCGGGCGGCAAGGTGAAGCTCCTGCAGACCATCACCGACATCGACACGGACCTGCAGACCGCGCAGAAGGCGGTGTCCGACCTGATGGCCGCGAAGGGCAGTCAGATCACGGGCATTGTCGCGACCGCCTACAACCCGGCCGTCGCCGCGGCCGACGTCGTCAAGTCGTCCGGGTCGAAGGCGAAGGTCATCGCCATCGACGACGACGCCAAGATCCTCAGCGGCATCAAGCAGGGCACGGTCACCGCCACCGTCGTACAGAACCCGGTCGGGCAGGCCGAGATCGGCACATGGGCGCTGGCGCTGCTCCAGACGAAGCAGTGCACGGTGCGTTCCCCGGGCGTGGAGGTGGACTCGGGTTCGTTCGTCGTCACCAAGGCGAACGTCGCCGGCTACGACAAGGCGCGGCAGGCGAAGACCGCCGAACTGAAGAAGCAGTTCGCCGACAAGATCCTCTCCTGCGCCTGACGGCCGGCCGCCACGACCGCCCGGCATCGCTGATCGCCAACTCCCCCGACAGAAAACGGAATTGCTGAATGAGCAGCAGCATCATCACGGCCGCGACCGCCCGGCTGGCCGACATCGCCGTCGAGCAGGACCGCACCGACGCGGTGCAGTCGTTCGTCAAACAGGAGACGGTCCTGGTCGACCTGGAGACGGCGGACGGCCTCGCGGGAACCGGCTACTCCTACACGATCGGCACCGGCGGCAGCTCCGTACTCGCCCTGCTGCGCGACCACTTGCTGCCCGTGCTCGTCGGACAGGACGCCCGCAATGTCGAGGCGCTGTGGCAGCGGCTGTTCGCGCTGACCCGGTCCACCACCACCGGCGCCATCACCTCGCTCGCCCTCGCCGCCGTCGACACCGCCCTGTGGGACGTGCGGTGCAAACGCGCGGGCGAGCCGCTGTGGCGGCTGGCCGGCGGTCACCGCCAGGAGGTGCCGGTCTACGACACGGAGGGCGGCTGGCTGCACCTGAGCGCCGAGGAACTGGTCAAAAGCGCCCTGCGCGCACAGGAGTTGGGCTGGGCGGGCGTCAAGATCAAGGTGGGCCGGCCGCACCCCGCCGAGGACGCGGAGCGCCTGCGCGCGGTACGCGAAGCAGTCGGACCTTCCCTCCACATCATGACCGACGCCAACCAGTCCCAGACGGCGTCCTCCGTCCTACGGCTCGCGGCCGCGCTGGAGCCGTACGACCCGTACTGGCTGGAGGAGCCGCTGCCCGCCGACGACATCAGCGGGCACGCGCGGCTCGCGGCGGCGACCCGTATCCCGGTCGCCGTGGGCGAGTCCATGTACTCGCTCGTGCAGTTCCGCAGCTATCTGGAGGCCGGTGCCGCGTCCGTCGTGCAGGTCGACGCCGCGCGGATCGGTGGCATCACACCGTGGCTGAAGGTCGCGCACCTGGCGGAGAGCCACAACGTCGCGGTCTGCCCGCACTTCCTGATGGAACTGCACGTGAGCCTCGCCGCCGCCGTGCCGAACGGCCAATACGTCGAGTACATCCCGCAGTTGAGGGCGGTGACCCGCACCGAACTGACCATCCGCGACGGGAAGGCCGTGGCACCGGACTCACCGGGCATCGGCATCGACTGGGACCCGGACGCACTGGACGACCGGAGGGTGGCATGACGACCTCGATCAGCCCACCGGACACCGTCCCGGAGGAGAGGACGGCCGCTCACCGCATGCCGTTCTGGGTCAACCAGCGGCTCGGCCTGCTGGTCCTCGTCATCGCGCTCAGCGTCCTGTTCGGCGTGCTCCGACCGGCGTTCCTGGACCAGCGGTTGGTGCTCTTCCCGCTCCTGCGCGACGTCGCCACCCTCACCGTGGTCGCGCTCGCGCAGATGGTCGCCCTGTCCGTGGGCCACATGAACCTCGCGGTCGGCCGCATGGCCGCCTTCGGCGCGATGTTCGCGGGCCTCGGCTACGACCGTCTCGGCGTCCCCATGCAGGTCGGGCTGTTGATGTGCCTGGCCGCCGGGGCGGCGATCGGTGCGGTCACCGGCTGGCTCATCGCCCGTACCGGAGTGAGCTCCTTCGTCGTCACCCTGGCCATGGACTTCGCCCTCCTGGGCCTGGTCTCCCTCCTCTACTCGTCCCTCACCGACGACGCCGCCTTCACCACCCACCCCGCCGGAATCGACGCCCTGCGCTCCTACTCCCTCGCCGACATCTGCGCGGGCCCCGTCTGCGGTTTGCCGGCCATCCCGCAGATCGCCCAGTTCACCGTCCTCGCGATGCTCGCCCTCGGTTTCCTCTACGGCTGTACGCGCATCGGCCGGGAACTGCTGCTCACCGGCGCCAATCCGGCCGCCGCGGAGCTGTCCGGCATCCCCACCGGACGCCGGATCCTGCTCGCGCACACGCTCTCGGGGCTGCTCGCGGCGCTCGCCGGGTTCATGGCGGCGGCCGGCACGGGTACGTTCCGTGCCTCCATCGGCGACGACTTCATGCTGCCGTCCTTCCTGGGCGCGGTACTGGGCGGCACCCTGCTCACCGGCGGGGTGGTGTCCGTGCTGGGCACGCTTCTCGGCACCGCCCTGGTCGGGGTGATCCGCAAGGGTCTCGACCTGCTCGGCGTCGGGCTGGAGAGCCTGAACATCTATCTCGGCTGTGTCCTCCTGCTGGCCCTGTCGGCCGACCGGATCCGCACGGTGGTGTCCTATCGCAAGGTGGTGCGCTCCACATGAACCGCTTGAACGTGACGCTGGGCCAAGGGAGTTGGGGCGGCGAGACGCTGCGCCGGTTCTCCCGTTCGACGGCGGCGATGCTGCTGTGCGTGGTCGTGGTGGGCTATGTGGCGCTGGGCATCGCCTCGTCGGGCTCGTTCTTCGAGGGGCCCTCGGTGCGGGTCTTCCTCCAGTACCTCGCGACTCCCGTTCTCATCGGGCTGGCCCAGATGGTGGCGCTCTGCGTGGGCCAACTCAACCTAGCGGTAGGCGCGTTGGGCGGCTTCACCGCCTGTCTGATGGGCGTTCTCATGGCCGACCACGGTGTGCCCGCCGGAGTCGCCGTGATCGCGGGCCTGTTGACGGCCACGGCCATCGGGCTGGCGACCGGTGTCGCCATCGTGGGCACCCAGATCAACGGGTTCATCGTCACCCTCGCCACGATGACGATCCTCCTGGGGGCGCAGTACCGGCTCACCGGCACCCGTACCGTCGACGGCTACTCCCGCACCCTGCGCGACTTCGGCACGGCGGCGCCGCTGAACATCCCGCTCGTCTTCGTCACCGCGCTCGTCGCGGCGGCGCTGCTGGCCGCGTTCATGTACCGCACGGTCGCGGGCCGACGGCTCCTCGCGGCGGGCGGCAACCCGCTCGCGGCCCGGCTGTCCGGCATCTCCACCGACCGGCAGATCGTGGCCGCCCACACGCTCTCCGGGCTGCTGATCGGCGTGGCCGCCGTGACCGCCACGGCCTCGCTGCCCGGCGTCAACCGCAGCGTCGGCGGCGACTGGCTGCTGCCGAGCTTCGCCGCGCCGATCATCGGGGGCGTGGCCCTCACCGGCGGTTCGATCGCCGTACTGGGCACGGTACTCGCCGCCTTTGTGACGCGGCTGATCGACGCCGCGCGAGCCCAGTTCTCGCTGGACCCGAGCTGGGTGAACCTGCTGATCGGCCTGGTCGTGCTGGGCACGGTCGCCGGTGGCCGACTGCACCAGACGCGCCTGGAGAAGTCCGCGACGACCGACGGCGCCGTCCTGCCCCAGACCGGAGGTGCCCAGTGAGCGACACGGTTCTTCTCGAATGCGAGGAACTGGTCAAGGCCTTCCCCGGTGTCCGGGCGCTGGACGGTGTGGGGCTACGGCTGACCGCCGGTTCCGTGCACGCGCTGCTCGGCGAGAACGGCGCCGGCAAGTCGACCCTCATCAAGGTCCTCACCGGCGTGCACTCCCCCGACGGCGGCAAGCTCACCTGGAACGGCCAACTGGTCCATCTGCGCTCGCCGTTGGAGGCGACCCGCACCGGCATCGGTGTCGTCCACCAGGAACGCAACCTGATCCCGGGTTTCTCGGTGGCGGAGAACATCACCCTGCAGAACCCGCCCTCGCACCGCGGCCTGGTCGACCGCGAGGCCATGACCGCACCGGCCGTCGCGTGCCTCGCGGAACTCGGCGTCGACCTCGACCCACAGCGACCGGTACGCGAACTCTCCGTGGCCCAACAGCAGTTGGTGGAGATAGCCAAGGCCCTCTACACCGAGAGCCGGGTGCTCCTGTTCGACGAGCCCACCGCGTCCCTCTCCCCGCAGGAGACGGAACGCCTCTTCGAGGTGATCCGGCGCCTGGCCGCCCGCGGCGCGTGTGTCGTCTTCGTCAGTCACAAGCTGGAGGAGGTCTTCGAGGTCTGCGACACGGTCACCGTGCTGCGCGACGGCAAGTCGGTCCTGGAGTCCTCGCCCCTGTCGGACCACACCCACGACGACATCGTCGGCCTCATGGTGGGCCGCGCCCACGCGGCGACGGAGATGCGCCCCCGCACGGTCGACCGCACCGCCACCCCAACTCTCGTACTGGACAAGGTCTCCACGGCCGGCGGCCACCGTGACATCAGCCTGGAGGTCCGCCCCGGCGAGATCGTCGGCCTGTACGGACTGGTCGGCGCCGGACGCAGCGAACTGGTCAAGGCGGTGCTGGGCCTGGACCGCATCACGGGCGGCGAGGTCCGGGTGCACGGCAGCCCGGTCCGCATCACGTCACCCCGCCAGGCTCTGCACGAGTACGGCATCGGGTACGTCACCGAGAACCGCAAGGAGGAGGGCGTCTTCCTGGAGCAGCCCATCGTCCGCAACATCACGGTGACGGTGTGGAAGCGACTCGCCAAGGCCCTCGGGTACGTCTCGGCACGCGAGGAGCGCGACGTCGCGCAGGACCTCGTCGACCGGCTCGGCATCCGCGTCTCGGGGCTCGGACAGAACGCCGGTGAACTCTCGGGCGGGAACCAGCAGAAGGTCAGCCTCGCCAAGTGGCTTGCCGCGGACACCAAGTTGCTCGTCATCGACGAACCGACGGTGGGCGTCGACGTCCGTACCAAGCGCGCCTTCCACGAACTGATCTGGGACCTCGCCCGCGACGGCCTCCCCATCCTCCTCATCAGCAGCGACCTCGCCGAGATGGTCACCCTCGCCGACCGCATCGTCGTCATGACGGACCACCGCATCCGCGGCGAACTCGACAACGACCGCGACTACGACCGCATGAGCGGCCGGGTCATCCGCCTGATCCACGACCGCGACGCGGTGCGCTCGTGAAGCGCGTGGCCCAGGTCATCGCCGTACACCCGGAAAAGCTGGACGCATACCGGGAGTTGCACCGCGACGTGCCCCGGCCGGTGCTCGACCGCATCCGGCGCAGCCACATCTTCAACTACTCGATCCATCTGCTGGGCGACCGCCTGTTCAGCTATTTCGAGTACGACGGCGACGATCTCGCGGCGGACCTGGCCCTGATGGCCGAGGACGAAGCCACCCGGCGGTGGTGGGAACTCACCGCCCCGTGTCAGGTGCCCGTGCCGGAGGCGGCGCCCGGCGAATGGTGGGCCACGGCGGAGCAGGTGTTCCTCATGGAGTGAGCGGGGACAGGCCCCAACTCCGGCTTCAGCAGCGGCCGTTCAGGACCCAGACCCCTCGCCGTCCTCGATCTGCCGCTCCAGGCTGCGCGTCAGGTGCTCCGTCATCGCCTCCGCCGCCCGCTCGGGGCTGCGGCGGAGCACCGCGCGGACGATCCGCTCGTGCTCGGCGACGGTCGGCCCCCAGGCGCCAACTACCTTGCTGAGCCGGAAAATGTGCAGATGCGCGTGGAGCCGTTCCACCGCGTCCGCCAGCAGCGGTCGGTGCGCGGCCCGGCCGATGGCCTCGTGGAAGCGCTGGTCGAGGGCGGCGAAGTCGCGGTAGGACGCGTACCGTTCGTTCGGGCTCGGGTGGGCCTGCATCTCCTCGACGATCCGCTCAAGGCCGTCGAGTTGCGCTTCGGTCGCGTTGACGGCGGCCAGCGCGGCTGCCTTCGGCTCCAACAGCAGCCGCATTTCGAAGAGTTCGTCGAGACCCTGACCGGTGAGCAGCTGCGTCGCCCGGTATCCGGAGAGTGCCCGCTTCACGACCAGGCCGTCGGACTCCAGCCGGGCGAGCGCCTCCCGTACGGGAGTTGGGGAGACCTTGAGGGTGCGGGCGAGTGCCTCGATGCCGACGCGGGCGCCGGGGGCGATCTCGTGGTCCATGACCATCGCCTTGATGCGCTCGTACACACTGTCCGACAGCGCCTGCCGGACGGGCGGCACACTCCGCTCGTCACCCTCGCCCTCGTCCGGCACCCCGGCCGCGGAAGGACTGTGCGGCGGCATCCCGGCTCCCCCTCAAGGCACTTGGCGTTCCCGACAGTTTACCCAGGTAGACGGGTCGGGAGGGGCTCGCGCGGAGGATTGGTTCGGCTCGTCACCCCGCCTCCGCGGCGACCGTCGCCGCTTCCCCGCTCTTCTCGGTCAGGTCGAGGCTGCTGCGCAGGCTGACCGGCTTCAGCAGGATCGCGGCGATCACCGCGAGGAGGGCCGCGGCGGCGGAGAGGAGGAAGATCCGCGCGGTGGCGTCGCCGTAGGCGACACGGATGATCTCCTGTACGGCGGCGGGCTGCGCGGAGACATCCGTGGCGGTGCCCGTGGTCCGCAGTCCCGCCGAGGCGAGGCCGTGCGCGATCTGGTCCTGGACGTGCCGGGCCAGTACGGCGCCGAGGACGGAGACACCGATCGTGCCGCCGAGGGAGCGGAAGAACGACACCGTGGAGCTGGCCGCGCCGATGTCCCTCAGCGGCACGGTGTTCTGCACGACGAGCACCAGGTTCTGCAGCGTCATGCCGACGCCCATCCCGACGCACAGCATCGCCACGGCGAGAAGGAGCATCGACGTCCTGGAGTCGATGGTGCCGAGCACGGCGAACCCGACCGTGAGGAGGACGGCACCGGTGATGATGAACGGCTTGATCTTCCCGGTCCGGCTGATCAACCGGCCCGCGACCGTGGAGGCGATGAGAATCCCGGCCATCATGGGAATCGTCAGCAGGCCCGCCTCGGTCGGGCTGTGCCCGCGGCTGAGCTGGAAGTACTGGCTGAGGAACACCGCGGCGCCGAACATCGCCGTACCGACGGAAAGACTTCCGACGATCGCCAGCGCGGTCGTGCGCTGCTTCACGATGTGGAGCGGTACGACGGGTTCGGCGGCCCGCGACTCCACCCACACGGCCGCGCCGATCAGCACCAGCCCGCCGCCCACCATGACCGCGGTCTGCCACGAGGCCCAGCCGAAGGAGTTGTCGACGAACGACACCCACACCAGCAGCACGCTGACACCCGAGGCGATCAACGTCGCCCCCAGGTAGTCGATCCTGACGTTCTCGCGCCGGAGGACGGGAAGGTTCAGCGTCCGCTGGAGCATGAACAGCGCTACGGCCGCGATCGGCACGCCGATGAAGAAGCACCACCGCCACCCCAGCCACGAGGTGTCCACGACGACTCCGCCGAGCAGCGGTCCGCCGATGGTCGACGTGGCCGTGACACTGCTCAAGTAGCCGCTGTAGCGGCCGCGTTCGCGCGGCGGGATCATCGCCGCGAGGGTGATCTGGACGAGGGCCTGCACACCGCCGACGCCGACACCCTGCAAGGCCCGCGAGGCGATGAGCTGCCCCGCGGTCTGGCTCACCCCGGATGCCACGGCGCCCAGTACGAAGACGCCGATGGACACCTGCACGAGGGTCTTCTTGCTGAACAGGTCGGCGAGCTTGCCCCAGATCGGCGTCGTCGCCGTGGTGGTGAGGAGCGTCGCGGTGACGACCCACGTGTACTGCGTCTGCGACCCGTGCACCGCCCCGATGATCTTCGGCAGCGCGCTGGAGACGACCGTACTGCTGAGGGTGGAGACGAACAGCGCGAGCAGCAGCCCGCTGAGCGCCTTCAGCACCTTCCGGCGGGCCGCGGGGGACATGTCCGACGGACTCGACTCGTTCACTGCCGTGCTCATACGCCGGACTCCAAGCGACCCGTTCGCTATACACCGCGTATAGCGACATCGGCTCACCATACATGGCGTATAGCAGGGGAAAAAGAGCCGCTACCCCGGGCCGGCGCGGGCAGGTCCGGTCGAAGCGCGGCGGCCGGGGCTCATCTCGGCGATCTTGGCGCGCCCCTCCTGCGCCAAGCGCGGGAAGCTCTAGAACTGCACGCCGAGATGCCGCACCCACGGTCGGAAGTCGTCATCGCCGCCGCGAAGGAGCTGCGGCGCGGGCCACTTCGAGACCGGATCAAGGACTACTCGCCGGACCTGCGACGGGCGTTGATCTGCTCGTGGTTGGCCATCGCCCACTCGGCGAGCGCCATCACCAGCGGCACCAGGGTCCGGCCCAACTCGGTCACCTCGTACTCGACCCGAGGTGGCACCTCGGCATAGGCGGTGCGCACGAGCAGACCGTCCTCGACCAGGTGCTTGAGCGTCAGCGTCAGCATCCGCTGCGAGATACCGGCAACGGCTTCCCGGAGCTCACCGAACCGGAGCGGCCCGGAACGCAGGGCGCCGATCACCATCAGGCTCCACTTGTCGCCGATCCGGTCCAGTACCTCACGGACCGCGCCGCCGTCCCGGATCCGCGGCGGGCCGTCGGTCTCGCGTGTGACCTTCGCCATACCTGAGCCTCCTTCCTGGACACATACATTGATGTGCCTTTTGTGGCCGACCCCGTGCGCACGGACCATCAGGTCACGCACACGTGACAACGACGGGGGAAAATACGGTGAACACCGCACTGTGGATCGTCCAGGGTCTGCTCGCACTGTCCTACCTCGCCGCGGGCGGGCTCAAGGTCGTACGGCCGCGCGAACAGCTGGTCGCGTCGGGCAACTTCGAGTGGATGAAGGACTCGTCGGATGCCGCGGTGAAGGCGGTCGGGCTGGTGGAGATCCTCGGCGCGCTCGGCGTGATCCTGCCCTGGCTGACCGGGATCGCCCCGGTCCTCACCCCGATCGCCGCGATCGGCCTGGCCGTTGTGCAGATCGGCGCACTCCGGGTGCACCTGGCTCGCGACGAACGCCGGCCGTTGCCCGTCAACGCGCTCCTGCTGCTGCTCGCCACCTTTGTCACGGTCGGCCGCTTCCTGGGCTGAGCGATCGTTCCGCAGGGCGTCCGAAAAACTCGTCAGCGGACGCCGGGGGCTACGGGGTTCGGACGGCGGACCGGTCCATTTGAGCAGCTCCGCCCAACTCCGCCTTTCTGTGCGCCAGTTCCTATTGATTGACGGCCCTGAAAGGGCTGCCAATCAACTGTCTGCCGGGTGGACTCGGTGCAGAGGGGGAGGTCGTCCCGCGTCCCCTGGGGAAGGGGCGCGGGACCTTCGACCGGCCCGCGGTTCCGCGGGTGACGCTCCAGAGAACGGGAATCCCCGTTCGAACAGAACATCCGGCGGGGACGGACGGTGTCGTCGCGTCGCGCAGAGGGGGAATGGCATGGGGCGTCCGGAGAGTCCACTGGACCCTGAGGCCGGGCCGGTGCAGCGGCTCGCGTACGAGTTGCGTCAACTGCGGCGGGAGGCAGGGGGGATCACCTATCGGGCCATGGCCGGCCGGGTCGAGTTCTCCGCGGCCACGCTGTCGGAGTCGGCGGCCGGCGAACGCCTCCCGTCCTTGGCCGTCGTCCTCGCCTACGTACGGGCCTGCGGCGCGGACCCCGGTGAGTGGGAGCGGCGTTGGCGGCACGCGGCCGAGGAGGAGGCCGGGCGGCCGGCCGAGGACGAAGAGGGGGCCACGCCGCCGTACCGGGGGCTGTCACGGTTCGAACCGGGCGACAGCGACCGCTTCTTCGGTCGGGACCAACTGGTCGCCGATCTCGCGGAGTTGACCCTGGACCACAGGTTCGTGGCCGTCGTCGGCACCTCGGGCAGCGGCAAGTCGTCCCTGCTGCGGGCCGGACTGGTCCCGGCCCTGCGCGGCGACGCCTGGCCGGGAGCCCGCCCGACGGCCGTACGCATCCTGACCCCTGGCGAGCACCCCGCGCGCACCCACGCCCGCGCGCTCACCCCCGCCGGCACGGAGGGCGGGGAGACGTGGGTGATCGTGGACCAGTTCGAGGAGGTGTTCACGCTCTGCCGGGACCCCGCCGAGCGCGCCCGCTTCCTCTACCGGCTGCTGGCGGGCTCCCGGGCCGCGGGCGGGCTGCGGGTGGTGATCGCCGTACGCGCCGACCTCTACGGCCGGCTCGGCGAACACCGCGGTCTCGCGGCCGCTCTGCACGGCGCGAGCCTGCTCGTCGCCCCGATGACCCCGGACGAACTGCGCGACGCCATCGCGAAACCCGCCACGGCCGACGGCCTGAGCGTCGAACGGGCCCTGGCCGACCGGATCATCGCGGACGTCACCGATCAGCCCGGCGGCCTCCCCCTGATGTCCCACGCGCTCCTGGAGACCTGGCGCCGCCGCCGCGGCCGCACGCTGACCCTCAAGGGGTACGAGGCCGCCGGCGGTGTCAGGGGCGCGATCACCCAGACCGCCGAGGACCTCTACGGCAGCCTGTCCCCACAGGAGGCCACGATCGCCCGCCAGGTGATGCTGCGGCTGATCGCCCCCGGCGAGGACAGCGACGACACCAGCCGTCCCGCCCACCGCGCCGAACTCGAAGGCGCCGGCGACACGGCCGTGGTCCTGGACCGGTTGGCCCGGGCCCGACTGATCACCCTCGACGACGACACCGTCGGCCTCGCCCACGAGGCCCTGATCACCGCATGGCCCCGGCTGCGTGAATGGATCGACCGCGACCGTGAGTCGCTGCGCAGACGCCGATTACTCACCGAAGCGGCCACCGCCTGGGAGCAGTTGGACCACGACACCGGCGCCCTGTACCGCGGGGCCCGGTTGACCGCGGCCGAGGAAGCCTTCACCGGCTCGCGCAGTACCGACCAACTCACCCCGCCGGAAAGGGAGTTCCTCACCGCGAGCCTCCGGACGCGGGACGCGGAGGAGCGCGTGGCAGCCCGTACGACCCGCCGGCTGCGCGCTCTGATCGCGGCGCTGGCCGCCCTCCTCGTGCTGGCGGTCGTCGCCGCCGGACTGGCGTTCGTCCAACGGCAGAGTGCCGTCACCGCCCAGCGCATGGCGCTGTCCCGGCAACTCGCCGCCCAGTCCGCGGCGTTGCTGGACACCGACCCCGACCTCGCCTCACTGCTCGCGGTCCAGGCGTACCGCACGGGCCCCAGCGCCGAGGCCGTCACCAGCCTCTACACGGCAGCCGCCCTGCCACTGCGCCACCGCCTGAACGTCGGTGGAAAGGTGCGGTCGGTGGCGTTCAGCCCGGACGGGCGCACTCTGGCCACCGCGAGCACCGACGAGACCGTCCGGCTGTGGGACACCACTACCGGCACACTGCGGGTCACACTCGCCGGCCACACCGGACCCGTCCGGTCGGTGGCCTTCAGTCCGGACGGCCGTACGTTGGCCGATGGCGGGGATCACGGCCTTGAGCTCTGGGACGTGGCCACGGGCACGGCCCGCGGCAGACTCACCGCGCATGGCCGGGTGGTGGCGGTGGCGTTCAGCCCCGACGGCCGTACGATCGCCGCTGCCGCAGTCACGAAGGTGAGCCTGTGGGACGTGGCCTCGCGGAAGATCCGTGCCACGCTCAAGGGGCACACCGACACTGTCTGGTCGGTGGCGTTCAGTCCCGACGGCCATCTCCTTGCCACCGGCAGCGACGACGGCACCACACGTCTGTGGGACGCGGCGACCGGGAAGCCCAGGGCCGTCCTGCACGGCAACGGCGCCCAGGTGTACTCCTTGGCCTTCAGCCCCGACGGGCAGACCCTCGCCGGCATCGTCGGCTACACCGTCCGGACCTGGCAGGTACGGGCTGCACTGTCTCCCCACGGCGGGAGCGGTACCGGCCGCGTCCTGCTCTCCAACCACCCCGGCGTGGAGTGGTCGCTGGCCTTCAGCCCGGACGGCCGCACCCTGGCCACCACTGGGAACGACAAGACACTGCGGCTGACGAACTTGGCCACCGACGAGACCCGGTTCATCACCACCGGGCACACAGAGGGAGTGAACGCGGTGGCCTTCAGTCCGGACGGCCGTACCTTGGCCACCGGCAGCGACGACCGCACGGCCCGCCTGTGGCAACTGGACACCGGAAAGGCCCGTACGACCTTCAGCAGCCCGCCCGGTTCCATCATGTCGGCGGCCCTCAGCCCCGACGGCCGCACCCTGGCCACCGGCGGACTCGACGGGAAGGTCCGCCTGCGGAACACGGCTGGCGGGGCTCTCAGGGCCACCCTCGTCGGTCACACCGCACCCGTCGAGTCGGTGGCCTTCAGCCCGGACGGCCGGACTCTGGCCACCGGTGGCGTCGACTGGACCGTCCGATTGTGGGACGTGCGCACGGCGAGGTCTCGCCTGGTTCTGCGCGACACGGCCTCCGTCATGTCGCTCGCCTTCACCCCGGACGGCCGCAGCCTGATCGTCCGTTACAACAGCCGCGTGAACGAACTGCGACGGTGGGACACGGTGACGGGCAAGGCACACACCCTCACCACCCAGCACACCAAAGCCATCTGGTCCGTGGCCGTCAGCCCGGACGGTCGCACTCTCGCAACCGGCTCGTACGACAACACCATCGAGCTCCAGGACCTCGCCACCGGCGCCATCCGTGCCACCCTCACCGGCCACACCAACGGCGTCCGAGCGCTCACCTTCAGCCCTGACGGACGGACCCTCGCCAGCGGCGGTGCGGACCGCACCGTACGGCTGTGGGACACCGCCACCGGCAAGCAGCGGGCTGTCCTGAGCGGCCACGGCGACGAAGTAAGGACGGTGGCCTTCAGCGCCGACGGCCGCACCGTGGCCAGCGGCAGCGCCGACGGCACGGCACGGCTGTGGGACGTGGCCACGGGAAGGCTTCGAGCCACGTTGAGCGGCGGCCTCGGGACCGTACGGTCCGTGGCCTTCAGCCCCGACGACCGCACCCTCGCCACCGCCGCCGACGACGGGACCGCTCGGCTGTGGAGCCTGACTCTGCTCGACCCGGAGCAGGCCGCCGACAAGATCTGCGCCGCCGTGCACCGCGACCTCACGCCGCTCGAACGCGCCACCTACCTCGGCGGCCACCGGGACGCGACCTGCCCCGCCTGACCACCCTGCGCCTCTCTCCGCACCAGCCGTTCTTCCTCAACAGAAGGAGAAGAGCATGTCCATGTCCGTATTCAAGCGAGTCTTCGCCATGGCGACCGCCATGGCCGCCGCGGCGGTGGTCTTCACGACGCCGAGCGCGAGCGCGGTCCCGTCCACTCCGTCGGGCTTCACCCTGGTCACGCACGGCGACGTGTCGCCCAACGTGGTGGACGGCCTGTACTACTGGCAGAACGCCGCGAGCAGCCAGTGCCTGAACCAGGACTACAGCGGCGGAACCGCGCACCACGACGTCCTCGCGTG
Organism: Streptomyces sp. NBC_00986; assembly: GCF_045162565.1. Lineage (NCBI taxonomy): Bacteria > Bacillati > Actinomycetota > Actinomycetes > Kitasatosporales > Streptomycetaceae > Streptomyces > Streptomyces sp. NBC_00986. The sequence continues at coordinate 10,153,368 of NZ_CP108733.1, read as the reverse complement.
GGCCTGCGACAGCGCTGCGGACAACCAGTGGTGGTGGCTCTCCAGCGATTCCAGCAACAGCGCTCTGTGGATTCTGGAGAACTACGAGAGCAGCCAGTGTCTGAACCAGGACTACAGCGGCGGGACCGCGCACCACGACGTCCTCGCCTGGCCCTGTGACAGCTCGGCGCTCAACGAGAAGTGGTACCTCTACGCGAACACGGCCAGGACCGTGTTCTATCTCCAGAACGCCGAGAGCGGGCAATACCTGAACCAGGACTACAGCGGCGGGACCGCGCACCACGACGTCCTCGCCTGGCCCTGGGCCGGCGGCACTGCCAACGAGCGGTGGTACCGAGAGTCGTAGGCCACCGTTCGCCACCAGGCGGTGTACGCGGCCACGCGTCATCCAGACGCGCGGCCCGCGTACCGACTCCGCTCGCCACCTGCGATGGAGGCCTTTCATCGGCCTCCTGCGCGTCGTTGTCGCAGCCGTCGATTTTCGCGTCGGCGCACGGTCCTTTCCCGTGGACGTGCTGTCCGGCCGGAACCGCCGGGACGGCAGCGCGGTGCCTCGTGGGTATCTGATATATCGCTGGTATGCGCACTGAATACAACCCGGCCCAGCTGGATCCGATGGCGGTCTATCGCCTGCTCACCTCGACCGTCGTTCCACGCCCCATCGCCTGGGTCTCGACGGTCTCGGCCGATGGGACCGACAACCTCGCCCCGCACTCCTTCTTCACGGTCTCGTCGGTCGCGCCGCCCATCGTGCAGTTCACCTCGGTCGGCCGTAAGGACTCGCTGCGCAATGTGGAGGCGACCGGGCAGTTCGTGGTCAACCTCGCCCCGGAGTCGCTCATCGACGAGGTGAACAGGACCGCCACGGACTTCCCGGAAGGGGTCAGCGAGTTCGACGCCGTGGGAGTGGAGCGCGAGGCCAGTACGCGGGTGAAGGCACCACGCGTCGCCCACTCCCCCGTGGCGCTGGAGTGCGAACTGCACAGCACCCTCCGACTGGGCAACTCCACCGTGGTCTTCGGCCGGGTGGTCCACCTCGCGATCGACGAGACCGTCCTGCACGACGGCCATCCCGAGGTCACCCGGCTGCGCCCCCTGGCCCGTCTGGGCAAGGACGAGTGGAGCACCATCGGCGAGGTTCTCGACCTGCGCCGCATCCGGTACGCCGACTGGTCCGAGTCGAGCTGAGACGAGGTCAGAGGTCTGCCTCTCCTCCCAGCTCAGTTCATCCGTCCCCACGCGGCGACCAGCTCCGACAGGTAGAGCGTCGCCTGCACTTCCGCGCACGCGTCCGACAGCCGGCCGCGCAGAGTCTCGACGTCCACTTCCTGGCCGTCGGCGGCGCCGCTGCGCTCGATCAGCGGCAGGAGACTGCGCACGGTCTCGGCGACGAGTGTCATCGCCGTCGAGTCCGCGTCTCCGGTCGGCACGGCGACGGCGACGGCGGGGTCGGTCAGCCCGGCGGATCGCAGCACCTGAGCCAGTTGTTCACCCATGTCGGGGTTGCTGCCCGCCTCTCGCTGCCCCGCGCAGATCCACTCCCGGCACCGCGTCACCAACGGCACGTCAGGGATGGCCCGCGCCCGTGAGATGTTGATCTCCTGGAACGTCACAATCCCGCCGGGACGTACCAGCCCGGTCAGCTCTTTCACCACGGCCGCCGGGTCGGCGAGATGCATCAGGATGAGTCGGCCCACCACCGCGTCCACAGGCTCCGAGAGTTCGACATCGGGCAGCACATGGCGCTCGAAACTCACATTCCCGATGGCGGCCGCGGCGGCGTTCCCGCGCGCGACCTCCAACACCTCGGGATTCATGTCCACGCCGACGACATGACCGTCCGGGCCGACGATGCGCGCGGCCGCGAGAGAGACTCCGCCCGTGCCGCAGCCGACGTCCAGGACGCGCATTCCCTCCCGTAGGCCGGCGGCCCTCAAGAGGTATTCGGTGCACCCCGCGTACAGCGCGTCCTGAACGTCCAGCCGGACCGCCTCCCCGGAGGTGTTGCCCATCGCGTATGTGGTCGCGTCCGTCCCTGGCATGTCCGTTCCGTTCTCTCGCGTTCGTGAGCACCGGGCGGGAGACTGCGTCTCCGTCGGAAAGGCCGGTGCGGTCCAGACTCTGCCAAGGCCGGACGAAGCCGTCTTTCGCGTCGGCGCACAGCCCTTTCTCCTGGACGTGTTGTCCGGCCGGAACCGCCGAGCCGCAGGTCGCACCGCACACGGCGTACAGTCGCCCCATGCCGGAGACTGGGCGAATGGAGCCGACGCCGCCCCGCAAGAACCTGCGCGAGGAACAGAAGCTCCTCACACACCGCCGACTGCTCGACGCGGCCGTCGCGGTGTTCACGGAGAAGCCGTTCCTCGACGCACGGATGGAGGACATCGCCCAGGCGGCGGGGGTGACCCGGGCCACGGTCTACGCCCACTTCCCCGGCAAGGCCGAGATCGTCGACGCGCTGGTGGAGCGTGTCTACGGCGTGATGGGCGAGGCGTACGCCGACCTGGCCGCGCTGCCGCGCTGGACCCGGGCCGGCGTCCGCACCTGGCTGGAGGAGGCCGCGGCCCGCTGGCGCGAGATGGCGCCGGTCCGCCGTGTCGCCAACTCAGCGGCCCCGGCGGCGCTTCGCAGTCTCGGCGAGGGCCGGGTGCAGTACGTCGAGGCGCACGAGCGGTATGTCGCGATGCTGGTCGCTCCCCCGGAGCGGTGGCGGGGCGTCGACCCCGCGGAGGCTCGCCAGCGGACGCTCATGGCCGTACTGCAGACCGAGTCGTTCTTCGCCGCCTGGATCGCCGTGGAGTGGCCGCTGGAGACCGCCGACCCGCTGTACCTGCTGGCCGACTCCCTGTGCCATCTGCTCGCGCCCGCATTGGAGAACGACGGCGGCCTCATCTGATCGTGGGCCGCCGGAGTCGACCAACGGGACGTACAGCAAGGGCAGTTGGCCATCTGAGCCCTACGGCCGATGGCCAACTGCCCCTCAGGCAGCAGCCGTTACTCAGGCGCTCTCACCAACACCCGCCGCCCCGGCGGCTGGATGCACCGCCGAAGGCGCCTCCCCCTCGCCGTGCGGCGCCCGGGCACGGATGCCGATCGTGAAGAGGGCGACGGCCGCGGCCACCAGCATGCCGATGCCGCCGACGAGGGCGCAGGTGTGCAGCGCGTCAGTGAAGCTCGCTCCGTAGGCGGCCAGCGCCTGGCCCGTCGCCTCGCCGGTGTTCAGGTGCAGGAAGGCGCCCGCCTGGATGCCGGCGCCGTTGACCATGCCGATGACCTGGCCCTGGTCGGCCGGGTTGAGGCCGGACGCGGCGACGTGGGCGGGCAGGGTCTCCAGGGTGCGGTGGGTGAGGACGACGCCGAAGATGGCGGGGCCCAGGGCGCTGCCGATCTGGCGGAGGGCGCTGTTGGCGGCACCGCCGGTGCTGCCCAGGCGGCGCGGCAGGCTGTTCATGGCGATGGTGGTGATCGGGGCCATCGCCAGCGCGATGCCGATGCCCAACACGGCGATGACCAGGGCCGCTTCGCCGGTACCGGTGGTCGCGTCGAAGAGGTTCACCAGGAGCGCCCCGATGCCACCGACGAGCAGGCCGGTCACCAGCACGAGGCCGGGCGAGAACCGGTGCATCAGCCGGCCGACGACCGGGCCGAGGACGACGGTGAAGCCGTTGAGCGCGATCAGGCGCAGCCCGATGTCCCACGTCGAGGCGTGGTGGACGAGCCCGAAGTACTCGCTGAGCGAGAAGACCAGACCGACCTGCGCGAACAGGGTGAGCGCCATGACGAACGCGGCCCCGGAGAACGCCCGGGACTTGAACAACCGCATGTCCAACATCGGGCAGCGCGACCGCAGTTCGACCAGGACGAAGGCCGGCAGGGCGAGCACCGCCACGACGAACGCGGTGACGACCTCGGCCGAGCCCCAGCCCGGGGCGCCGCCGCCCTCGATGACGCCGTAGACGATGGCGGTGATGGTGACGACGGCGAGGAGTTGGCCGGGGATGTCGAGGTGGCGTTCGCGGTCCGAGCGGGAGTCGGTCAGGGCGAAGGCGCCGATCAGGACCGTGACGGCGCCGATGGCCAGGGTCGGCAGGAAGATCCAGCGCCAGCTCGCGTGCTCCACGATCAGGCCGTTGAAGAGCGGGCCCAGGGTCAGGCCGAGGCCGAGGGCGGCCGTCCACAGGGCTATCGCCGCGCCCCGTTTGCGGTGGTCGGGGCAGACGTGGCTGATCAGACCGAGGGTCGCGGGGAGCAGGGCGGCGGTGCCCACGCCGGTGAGCGCCTGGCCGACGCAGACCTGGACGACGCTGTGGCCGGTCAGGGCGACGAGACAGCCGAGACAGGACAGCGTCAGGCCGATCAGGTACATCTTCTTGCGGCCGTAGAGGTCACCGATGACACCGCAGGTCAGGAGCAGTGCGGCGGTCGGCAGGATGAACGCGTCGGTGATCCACTGGAGCCCGGTGGTGGACGCGTCGAGCGCCTGCTGGATCACCGGCAGGGCGACCGACACCCCGACGACCGGCAGGTAGGAGACGAAGACTCCCACGCAGGCCAGCACGATGGTCACGGTGACGTTCCGGGACGGACTGTCCGGCTGCGGGGCCGGGGGCGAGACTTCGGAGACCAGGGTCGGCATGGCACCTCTTCGACGCGTCGTACGGGGGCGGATTGACCGGGTGTGAACTGCGCGTGGTGTTGCGTGCGCGGCTAGGGCGGGGGTGACGGTGCCGACTCCGTCAATCGCGCCCCGCGGCCCGGAAGTTGACCTGGCTGTTCGGCTTTAATCTCCATTGACGTAAGCCATTTCTTTTCGGGAAATCGCTTCGGACCGTATACCGGGGACCCGGTCCAGGAGATGCCGTTGGGCCTGCAAACTAAGGTGAACAGCGGCGACGACACACCGCCCCGAGAGGCGGGAAAGCGCAGGTGGCGGGTGGTTCAGCCCGCGGCGACGTTGGCGGTGATCAGCCGGAGGAGCTGCTTGGCCAGGGCGTCCTGAGCGGGGGTCAGGCCCATCGCGTCGCCGATGGCGAGGGGCACGGCGGCGGCCTGCTCACGCATCCGCTCCCCGGTGTCGGTGAGCCGGATGGCGACCGAGCGTTCGTCGTCCCGCCGGCGCTCGCGGCGCAGCAGACCGTTCGCCTCCAGCCGCTTCAGGAGCGGGGAGAGAGTGCTGGACTCCAGTTGGAGCGCGGCGCCCAGGTCCCGTACGGAGATCGAGTCCTGCTCCCAGAGGACGAGCATGACGAGGTACTGCGGGTAGGTCAGACCCAGCTCTTCCAGCAGCGGCCGGTAGCGGGCGGTCACCGCACGGGACGCCGCGTACAGCACGAAGCACAACTGGTCGTCGAGGAGCAGCGATCCCTCGGCCGGTTCCGCGGCGGCTGGGCTCATGGTGCGACTCCTCGCTCCGGCGTCTACGACGTCTGCGGCGCTCTTCAGGGCAATCACCACCTTATCGTTCGAGTCCACCCGATTCTATCGAGCACGCTTTAGTTGTGCACGACTTAATCGCACGCTACTCTCATCTTCGTCCCGCACCACCGGCCGAGACCCGGCCGGAACCCGTCGCGGCACCCGATCCGAGGAGATCGCCATGACCGACAGCACCGCATCCCGCCCCGTCCTCGAACCCGCCGCCCAGGCCTTCGCCGAGGCGACCGCGAACCCGCCGTACCTCTTCGACCTCGCCCCGGCGGAGGGCCGCAAGGCGGTCGACGAGGTGCAGTCCGGGGAGATCGCGAAGCCCGCCGTCGACGAGGAGTGGATCACCGTGTCCGGCGGCCCGACCGGGCAGGTCAGGGCCCGTGTCGTCCGCCCGGCCGGGGTCACCGGCACGCTCCCCGTGATCCTCTACATCCACGGCGCCGGCTGGGTCTTCGGCAACGCCCACACCCACGACCGCCTGGTGCGCGAACTCGCCGTGGGCGCGAACGCCGCCGTGGTCTTCCCGGAGTACGACCTCTCCCCCGAGGCCCGCTACCCGGTCGCCATCGAGCAGAACTACGCCGTCGCCCGGTGGATCGTCCAGGAGGGCGCGGGCAAGGACCTCGACCCGACCCGCATCGCGGTGGCCGGCGACTCCGTGGGCGGCAACATGACCGCCGCGCTGACCCTGATGGCCAAGGAGCGGGGCGATGTTCCCCTCGTGCAGCAGGTGCTGTTCTACCCGGTCACGGACGCGAACTTCGACACCGGTTCCTACCACCAGTTCGCCACCGGCTACTTCCTGCGCCGCGACGGCATGCAGTGGTTCTGGGACCAGTACACGACCGACGAAGCGGAGCGCGCCCAGATCACGGCCTCCCCGCTGCGGGCGACCACCGAACAGCTCACGGGCCTGCCCCCGGCCCTCGTCATCACCGGCGAGGCCGACGTCCTCCGCGACGAGGGCGAGGCCTACGCCAACAAGCTCCGCGAGGCCGGAGTCCCCGTCACCGCCGTCCGCTTCCAGGGGATCATCCACGACTTCGTGATGCTGAACGCCCTGCGCGAGACGCACGCCGCCGAGGCCGCCCTCACGTTGGCCACAACCGTCCTGCGCAGGGCCCTCGCCTCCGGCTGACACACCCGCCGCCCTCCCGGGACGACGACGCCCGTCGACCGCACTTCCTACGGCACACTCGGCCCCATGGACATCGATGCGTTCGTACGGACACTGGACCAGGAGGGTGGCCTGCTGGCCTCGGCCGCCGAGGCGGCGGGCGTCGAGGCCGAGGTGCCGCCCTGCCCGGGGTGGCAGGTGCGGGATCTGCTGCGGCACACGGGGATGGTGCATCGCTGGGCGACCGCGTTCGTCGCCGAGGGGCACACCGAGTACCACCCCGACGGTGGCCTCCCGGACCTGGACGGCGCCGAGTTGGTGACCTGGTTCCGGGCGGGGCACCGCTCCCTCGTGGACACCCTGTCCGCCGCTCCGCCCGACGTGGAGTGCTGGCAGTTCTTCGCGGCGCCGTCACCGCTCGCGTTCTGGGCACGGCGGCAGGCGCACGAGACGACCGTGCACCGGATGGACGCCGAGGCGGCGCGCGGCGGGGTGGCCGGCGAGATCGCCCCGGACTTCGCGGCCGACGGCATCGACGAGTTGCTGCGCGGCTTCCACCGCCGTGAAAGAAGCAGGGTCCGCAGCGAGGAGCCCCGGGTGCTGAGGGTGCGGGCGACGGACGCGGACGACGCCGTGTGGACCGTACGACTGTCCCAGGAACCGCCCGTCGCCGAGCGGGACGGCACCGGGGACGCCGACTGCGAACTGGCCGGTCCCGCAGGGCAGTTGTATCGGGCGCTGTGGAACCGGGGGCCGTTCCCGAGCGTCACCGGGGACGTGTCGGTCGCCGCGCTGTGGCGGGAGAAGTCCGCCGTCACCTGAAGCTGACGATCCGTCAGCCGGTCAGCATCTTCGTCAACACCGCGCGCTGCAACGGGAGTACCTCACCGTGCAGCGCGCGGCCCTTGTCCGTGAGGGTCACACGGACGCCCCGCCGGTCCTCCGCACACATGCCCCGCTCGACCAGACCGTCCTTCTCCAGCCGGGCGATCAGGCGGGACAGAGCACTCTGACTCAGATGGACCCGCTCGGAGATCTCCTGGACGCGGAACGCGCAGGCCTCGGCGGACAGGACGTCCAGAACCTCGAAGTCGCTGCCGCACAGGCCGTGTTGATGCAGAGCACGGTCGAGTTCGCACTGGGTGCGGGCGTGCAGCGCCAGCATCTCCCGCCACTGGTCCACGAGCGCCTGCTCGGCCTTCTTCGCCGCCATGACAGCGCACCGTAGCAGAGAAACGAGTTTGTTGCATCGGAATTAAATGTGCTCGCATTCAATGCATGCGCATGTATTGTCTGCGGCATGACCTCTCCGCTCTCCCCTCCCGCGGCCCCGTCCTCGGCGGTTCGCTGGACCCCACGGCTGTGGGGCACCCTGCTGGTGCTCTGCGCCGCGATGTTCCTGGACGCGCTCGACGTGTCGATGGTCGGCGTCGCACTGCCCTCCATCGGCACCGAACTCGACCTCTCCACCTCGACGCTCCAATGGATCGTCAGCGGCTACATCCTGGGCTACGGCGGCCTGCTCCTCCTCGGCGGCCGGACCGCCGACCTGCTCGGCCGGCGTCAGGTCTTCCTGGTCGCCCTGGGTGTCTTCGCGGTCGCCTCGCTGCTCGGCGGCCTGGTCGACTCGGGCCCCCTGCTGATCGCCAGCCGCTTCATCAAGGGCCTCAGCGCGGCCTTCACCGCACCGGCCGGCCTGTCGATCATCACGACGACCTTCGCCGAGGGCCCGCTGCGCAACCGCGCCCTGTCCATCTACACCACCTGCGCGGCCACCGGCTTCTCGATGGGCCTGGTCCTCTCCGGCCTGCTCACGGAGGCCAGTTGGCGCCTCACCATGCTGCTCCCCGCGCCGATCGCCCTGCTCGCCCTCCTCGCCGGTCTGAAGCTGCTGCCGCGCAGCGAACGCGAGAAGGACCACAACGGCTACGACATCCCGGGCGCGGTCCTCGGCACCGCGTCGATGCTCCTGCTGGTCTTCACCGTCGTACAGGCACCGGAAGTCGGCTGGGCCTCGGCCCGAACTCTCCTGTCCTTCCTGGCAGTTGCCGTCATGCTGACCGTCTTCGTGTACGTCGAGCGACGCTCCGCGGGGCCGTTGATCCGGCTCGGGGTGCTGCGCTCCGGCAACCAGATCCGCGCCCAGCTCGGCGCGATGGCCCTCTTCGGGTCGTACGTCGGCTTCCAGTTCCTGGTCACGTTGTACATGCAGCAACTGCTCGGCTGGTCGGCGTTGCAAACGGCGCTCGCCTTCCTGCCGGCCGGTGCGCTGGTGGCGGCGTCCTCGACGAAGATGGGGGCGATCGTCGACCGGTTCGGTACCCAGCGGCTGATCGTGGTGGGCTTCGCGCTGATGGCCGTTGGCTATGCCCTGTTCCTGCGGGTCAGTGTCGATCCCGGGTACGCGTCGATGATCCTGCCGTCGATGCTGCTGATCGGCGCGGCCTTCGCGCTGGTCTTCCCCTCGCTCAACATCCAGGCGACCAACGGGGTCGACGACCACGAACAGGGCATGGTCTCCGGACTGTTGAACACCTCGGTGCAGGTGGGCGGCGCGATCTTCCTGGCCGTCGTCACGGCCGTGGTCACCGCGCACGCGCCCGCGCAGGCCACCCCGCAGGCAGTGCTGGACAGTTACCGGCCGGGGTTGGTCGTGGTGACGTTCATCGCGCTCGCCGGGCTGCTGATCACGCTGCCGGGGTTGCGTACCCGGCGTGCCCAACAGTCCATCGTCGTCGCCAAGTCCACTGTGGCGGAGGCGGAGGCGGAGCGGGTGGCGCTGCGCGACTAAGAAATCGGCTGGACGGGCAGTGCGTCGTCTGCAGGTCCGTCGTGGCTGGTCGCGCAGTTCCCCGCGCCCCTTTGGAGCGCGTACGCCCGGCGGAGTTGATTGCTCCGTCGGGCGTACGCGTGTGAGACTTTCGGGATGACTATGTACGGGGGACGGCGTACGCAGGCCGAGCGGGATGCGATGACCGTGGAGATCGGGTACGCGCTGGTCAGCGCGGCGTTCGTGGCAGCGGTGCTGTTCGGGGTGATTGCCGGGCCCGCGCTGCTCTTCGAACTGCCGGGTGCTGTCGAGACGTTGCTGCTGCGCGGCGGGCTCGTGCTCGCGCCGGTCGTGTTCCTCGTGCGGGTGGCGACCGTGCTGTACCGGTATCGGCAGGAGTCGGGTCAGCCCAGCCAGCCCGGGCGTACCAACCCCGACTCGTAGGCCAGCACGACCAGTTGGGCCCGGTCCCGGGCGCCCAGTTTCACCATCGTGCGGCTGACGTGGGTCTTCGCGGTGAGGGGGCTGACGACCAGGCGGCGGGCGATCTCGTCGTTGGAGAGGCCGATGCCGACCAGAGCCATCACCTCCCGTTCCCGCTCGGTGAGTTGGGTGAGGGCGTCGGCGGTCGCGGGTTCCTTGGAGCGGGCCGCGAACTCGGCGATCAAGCGGCGGGTCACGCCCGGCGACAGCAACGCGTCGCCCTCGACCACCGCCCTTACCGCGCGCAGGAGTTCGTCCGGTTCGGTGTCCTTGACCAGGAAGCCGGAGGCGCCGGAGCGGATCGCTTCGAAGACGTACTCGTCGAGTTCGAAGGTCGTCAGCATGACCACCTTCACGTCCTTGAGGTCGCCGTCCCCAGTGATCCGGCGGGTCGCGGCCAGCCCGTCGAGCAGCGGCATGCGGATGTCCATCAGGACGACGTCGGGGCGCAGTTCACCCACCGTGCGCACGGCCTCCTCCCCGTCGGACGCCTCGCCCGCCACCTCGATGTCCGGCTGCGCGTCAAGCAGCGCCTTGAAGCCGGCCCGGACCAGGGCCTGGTCGTCGGCGAGCAGTACCCGGATCACCGGTCGTCCTCCTTCGTCGTGACCTTCAACGGCAGTACGGCGAGCACCCGGAAGCCGCCGTCCGGGCGGGCGCCCGCCTCGATCGTGCCACCGAGCGCGGCGGCCCGTTCCCGCATTCCGGCCAGCCCGTTGCCGCTGCCCCCGGCGTCCGCGCCGGTCGCGGGCCCGTCGTCGTCGATGCGCAGCCGTAGCGCACCGCCTTCGTGCCCGATGTGCACGCGCGCGTGCCGCGAACCGGAGTGCCGTACGACATTGGTGAGCGCCTCCTGGACGACGCGGAAGGCGGCGAGGTCGGCGCCGGGCGGGAGGCGGGGCGGTGTTCCGTCGACCGTCACGGTGAGGCCCGCGCTCGCCGCCTGCTGCACCAGTTCGGGCAGCCGGTCGAGGCCGGGGGCCGGGGCGCGCGGGGCGTCGCCCGGAGCGCGCAGGGTGTCGAGGACCTGGCGGACCTCGCCGAGCGCCTCCTTGCTGGCGGCCTTGATGGTGGTCAGGGCCGTGCGGGCCTGCTCGGGGTCGGAGTCGAGGAGGGCGAGGCCGACGCCCGCCTGGACGTTGATGACGGAGATGCTGTGCGCGAGGACGTCGTGCAGTTCGCGGGCCATCTTCAGCCGCTCCTCGTCGGCGCGGCGCCGGGCCGCCTGGGCACGCTCCGCCCGCTCCCGGGTCCACTGGTCGCGGCGGGTGCGGGCCAGTTCGGAGATCGCGGCGATGGCCACCACCCAGGTGGCGACGGCCACTTCACCGCTCCAGGGCATCGCGTGGTCGTGTTGCGGGGGCAGCCAGCGGTACAGCCAGTGCGAGATCAGGAGATGCGCCGCCCACAGCACACCGAGCGCGCTCCAGGCGGCCCAGCGCCGCCCGGCGACGACCGCGCTGAAGCACCCGAGGGCGACGGTCACGAAGACCGGGCCGTACGGATATCCGGCGCCGACGTAGAGCACGGTGGCGAACACGGTGCCGAAGGCCACCCACACGGGGTACCGGTGCCGCCACAGCAGCAGCGCCGACCCGGCGATGAGCAGCACGCGCGCGTAGAGGTCGAGGTGGACACGGTCGGGCTGGCTGTGCGAGGCGAAGTTGCTGCCGCCCAGCACGAACACGGTGACCAGCAACGTGGAGCGCCACGGCCACCGCGCCGAGTCACCCCACGGCGGCCCGTGCCGCCACCAGGGCGGTCCCCCGCCGCCAACCCGCTGCTCGTCCATGCACGTCACGCTAGACGCCGAGCTGCGCTGGGGGCGTCAGCCAGGCGGGGTGATCACACGTACTCCCCGGGGAGTACAGCGCCCCTTGAGGGGCGCGGGGAACTGCGCGACAAGCCCCCACCGGCTCGCAGACAAAAGAACTCCTCACCCACCGGAGCACTCACACATCCGCAAGCCCCACCCCAAGCGCAAGCCGTCGCACCGCATGCCGAAAGAACACCTCCCGCTCCTCCACCACACGCCGGAACTGACCGAAGAGCTCAAAGCTGACCAGCCCATACAGCTCGGCCCACGCGGCCACCAGGGCCACAGCCACGGCAGGCGGCAGGTCGCCGGCGAAGTCCGCGACCATCCGCTCCCCCTCGGCGCGGAGATCCCCCGGGAGCGGAGGCTCGGTCAGCCCCCCGGCCTCGTGCGCGTCCCGCGTGATGCCAATGAGAAGAAGGGCAACACGGGCAGCGGGCGGAACGGTGGTCTCGGGAGCGACATACCCCGGAACCGGCGACCCGTAGATCAACGCGTACTCGTGCGGATGCCCGAGCGCCCACCCCCGCACCGCCTCACACACAGCGACCCACCGCGGCAGCGGAACCGCATCCGCCACCTCGGAGTGCGCCGCTTCCGCGGCCTCGCCCAGAGAGTCGTACGCATCGATGATGAGAGCGGTCAGCAGGTCGTCACGGCTGGGGAAGTACCGGTACAGCGCGGAGGAGACCATGCCCAGCTCACGCGCCACGGCACGCAGCGAAAGCTTCGACGCACCCTCCGCGGCGAGCTGCCTGCGCGCCTCGTCCTTGATGGCCGCGGTGACCTCGATCCGGGCTCGGGCGCGGGCGCCTTGTGTGGTGCTCATACGAGCCAGTGTGGCACGGAATCAGAGCAGCGCACACAATCAAGAGCACCGAACAAAAAAGAGAGCACCGCTCTTGCATTGCATCGCCGAGCCGATGCAGACTGTTCCCGAGAGCGAGAGCAGTGCTCACAAAAGTGAGCCACGCTCTCCAAAATCCAGGAGTCGTCATGAGCACCCATGTCCAGAAGCCCGGCTGGTTCACCGTGAACGTCTTCAACCGCGCCGTCGCCTGGTTCACCCGCCGCGGTCTCAGCGTCTGGGGTTCACGCGTGCTGGCGGTCCGCGGCCGGAAGAGCGGCGAGTGGCGGACCACCCCGGTGAATCTGCTGACGGTGGACGGCCGGCAGTACCTCGTCGCCCCGCGTGGGCACGTCCAGTGGACGCACAACATGCGGGCGGCGGGCGGCGGCGAGCTGCGGCTCGGCAAGAAGGTGGACGCGTTCACCGCGACCGAGGTCACCGGCGACGACAAGGTGCCGCTGCTGCGCGCCTACCTCAAGCGGTGGAAGGCCGAGGTCGGGGTGTTCTTCGGAGGAGTCGGCCCGGACTCCTCCGACGACGAGCTGCGCCGGATCGCCCCCGACCACCCGGTGTTCCACGTCACGGTCAGGAGCTGACCTCGCCCTCCACGGGCTCCGTGGGCTCCACGCGCTCCACCGGCTCCGCGTTCCTGCGGTCCATCGCGGTCAGCGCGCGCTGTGCCATCGGATGGCTGCGCACGAGTTCGCCCAGCGTCGTCGAGCCCCGGGTGATGTCCATGAAGGCCTTCCAGGCCGGCCGGAAGCCGGTGAGCGCGGCGTGGAACAGACCGGGGCGCTTCTCGAAGATCGCCAGCATGCTCTTGCCGACGCTCATCTCGACGCCGAGCCCCGCCTTGATCGCGAACGCGTAGTTCAGCGCCTGGCGGCGGGTGTCCACCGCATCGTGCGCCTCGGCGATCCGCACGGCCCACTCCCCCGCGAGCCGCCCCGACCGCAGCGCGAACGAGATGCCCTCCCGGGTCCACGGCTCCAGGAGTCCCGCCGCGTCGCCGCAGACCAGCACCCGGCCGCGCGACAGGGGCGAGTCGTCCGCCCGGCAGCGGGTCAAGTGCCCTGAGGAGATGCTCGGTTCGAAGCCGGCGAGGCCGAGCCGGGCGATGAAGTCCTCCAAGTACCGCTTCGTGGCGGCGCCTTCACCGCGCGCGGAGATCACGCCGACCGTGAGCGTGTCGCCCTTGGGGAAGACCCAGCCGTAACTCCCGGGCATGGGGCCCCAGTCGATGAGCACCCGGCCCTTCCAGTCCTCGGCGACCGTCTCCGGCACCGGGATCTCCGCCTCCAGGCCCAGGTCCACCTGGTCGGTCTTGACCCCGACGTGTGCCCCTATGCGGCTGGCGCTGCCGTCGGCGCCGACGACGGCCCGCGCGAGCACCGTCTCACCGCCCTGCAGGACGACCGCGACCGTACGCCGGTCCGGGACCGCGGAGCCGTGCTGCTCGACTCGTGTCACTGTGACGCCCGTACGCAGCTCGGCGCCCGCCTTCTGCGCGTGCTCGACGAGCTGCTGGTCGAACTCGGGCCGGTTGATCAGCCCGAACAGCATCTGCCGGGACCGGCGGGTGCGCGTGAACCGCCCGTTGTTCGAGAAGGTCATGGCGTGCACCCGGTCCTTCAACGGCAGTTCGAAGCCGGGCGGGAGGGAGTCGCGAGAGGGTCCGATGATGCCGCCGCCGCATGTCTTGTAGCGGGGCAGCTCGGCTTTCTCCAGCAACAGCACGCGCCGTCCCGCGACCGCCGCCGCATAGGCGGCCGAAGCCCCTGCGGGTCCCGCGCCCACCACGACGACGTCCCACACCCGCTGTTCGTCGTCCGCCGAAGAGTTCTCGCTGCTCACGATGGTCTACTGCTCCCGATCAAGCCGCTGCCGCACCTGTCCCCCGCATCCTACGGCGGACATCGCCACAGACCGCTGTGGGAGGATCGACGGCATCATTCGTACAACGTCGCACCCACAAGGAGCGTGCCCATGTCGTCGCATCCGGTCGCCGAGACCGTCGCCTCGCTGATGCCCACGGCGCGGACCGAGCTCACCGAGCTCGTGGCTTTTCGATCGGTGGCTGACTTCGACCAGTTCCCGAAGAGCGAGAGCGAGGGCGCCGCGAACTGGGTCGCCGACGCGCTGCGCACCGAGGGTTTCCAGGACGTGGCCCTGCTCGACACCCCGGACGGCACCCAGTCGGTCTACGGCTTCCTGCCCGGCCCCGAGGGCGCCAAGACCGTGCTCCTGTACGCCCACTACGACGTGCAGCCGCCGCTGGACGAGGCCGGCTGGACGAGCCCGCCCTTCGAACTGACCGAGCGCGACGGCCGTTGGTACGGGCGCGGTGCCGCCGACTGCAAGGGCGGCGTGATCATGCACCTGCTCGCGCTGCGCGCCCTCAAGGCCAACGGCGGTGTCCCGGTGCACGTGAAGGTGATCGCCGAGGGCTCGGAGGAGCAGGGCACCGGCGGGCTCGAGCGGTACGCGGAAGAACACCCCGACCTCCTCGCCGCCGACACGATCGTGATCGGCGACACAGGCAACTTCCGGGTCGGTCTGCCCACGGTCACCTCGACCCTGCGCGGCATGACCATGGTGCGCGTGCAGGTCGACACCCTCGAAGGCAACCTGCACTCGGGCCAGTTC
This sequence comes from Streptomyces sp. NBC_00986, assembly GCF_045162565.1. Taxonomy (NCBI): domain Bacteria; kingdom Bacillati; phylum Actinomycetota; class Actinomycetes; order Kitasatosporales; family Streptomycetaceae; genus Streptomyces; species Streptomyces sp. NBC_00986. The sequence goes on along the minus strand of NZ_CP108733.1, from coordinate 10,138,259 downwards.
GGCGGTGCCGCGCCCGACGCGCTGGCCGCGCTGATCCGCGTACTCGACTCGCTGCGTGGCAAGGACGGCTCGACGACGGTCGACGGACTCGCGGCCCACGCGACCTGGGAGGGGCTGGCCTACGACGAGGAGCAGTTCCGCGAGGACGCGAAGGTGCTGGACGGCGTCGAGCTGATCGGTTCCGACGCGGTCGCCGACCGCATCTGGGCCCGTCCGGCCGTCACGGTCCTCGGCATCGACTGCCCACCGGTCGTGGGCGCCACCCCGTCCGTGCAGGCCGGCGCCCGCGCGCTGGTCAGCCTGCGGGTGCCGCCGGGCACGGACGCGGCCGAGGCGACCAAGCTGCTCCAGGCCCACCTGGAGGCCCACACCCCGTGGGGCGCCCGCGTCCGCACCGAACAGATCGGCCAGGGTCAGCCGTTCAGCGCCGACACGACCAGCCCGGCGTACACGGCGATGGCCGACGCGATGGCGGTCGCCTACCCCGGCGAGGAGATGCAGTACGCCGGCCAGGGCGGCTCCATCCCGCTGTGCAACACCCTCGCAGCCCTCTACCCGCAGGCGGAGATCCTCCTCATCGGCCTCAGCGAGCCGGAGGCCCAGATCCACGCGCTGAACGAGAGCGTGTCTCCTGAGGAGTTGGAGCGGCTGTCGGTGGCGGAGGCGCTGTTCCTGCAGAACTACGCGGCCAACTGAGCCTGAGCTGACGGTCCTTGAGGAAGGGCACCGCATCGATGAGGTTCGTCTTCACCGGCCGGGTGATCGAGTGGCGCGGCCCTTCGCCGTACTACTTCGTCCCCGTGCCGGACGAGGAGTCGGCGGACATCCGTGAGGTCGCCGCCCTGGCCTCGTACGGCTGGGGTGTCATTCCGGTCGAGGCCAGGATCGGCGACGTGGTCTTCACCACGTCCCTCTTCCCCAAGGACGGCGGCTATCTGCTGCCGCTCAAGAACGCCGTGCGCAAGCCGCAGGGTCTCGGGGCGGACGACGAGGTGAGCGTCGAGCTGTCCGTCCGCCTCCAACTCGGCGCCATCTGAAGGAGGATAGGCGTATGTCCCGCACCTCGCGCGTCGCCGCCCACAGTGACATCACCACGTCCCTCGCTCTCCTCTCCGACCACGAACTCGCCGAACTGGTCGACGCCGGTGCGCCGTTGGGGTCCGGCATCGGTGGGCGCTCGGCACTGATCGAGGTCGACGGCAGAAAGGTGTTCGTGAAGCGGATGCCGCTCACGGACGTGGAGCAGCGGCCGGAGAACGTTCGGTCTACGGCCAACGTGTTCGGAATGCCCGCCTATTGCCACTACGGCCTCGGAAGTCCGGGCTTCGGTGTCTGGCGGGAGCTGGCCGTGCACACGATGACCACGAACTGGGTACTGGCGGACCGGTTCCCGGGCTTTCCCCTGATGTACCACTGGCGGGTACTGCCCGACTCGCCCCAGCCTCTGCACGAGGAACTGGCGGATGTGGAAAGGGTTGTGGCCTACTGGGGCGGCAGCCGACAGGTGCGTGACTACATCGAGGCACGACGCACGGCGAGCGCGAGCCTGACCCTGTTCATCGAGCACTTCCCGCACACACTCCACGACTGGTTCGACGACCAGCTACGCACCGGCGATCCGGACGCCGCCTGCACCCTCGTCGAGCAGCAGCTGAAGACCACCACCGAGTTCCTCCACAAGCACCAACTGCTGCATTTCGACGCCCACTTCGAGAACATCCTCACCGACGGCCGACAGCTGTATCTCGCCGACTACGGCCTGGCCGTCTCATCCCGCTTCCGACTCGACCCCGAGGAACGGGAATTCTTCGACCGGCACCAGCACTACGACCGCTCTTACGCCACCGCTCGGCTGGTGAACTGGCTCGTCGTCGCCCTGTACGGATACGACCTCCCGAAGCGCGAAGCCTTCGTGCGCGCCTGTGCCGGCGGGGAGCGGCCCAACGGAATCCCCGAAGCCGCTGCCTCGATCATCACCCGGCACGCGCCCCTCACCGCTGTGCTGGCCGACTTCAACCGCCGTGTGCAGAACGAGAGTCGGCTCACCCGGTACCCGGACGACGAACTGAGCCGCGTCTACAACAGCTCCACGCTCTCCGCATAGTGACAGGCGACCGGATTGCCCCCACCCCGGTCCACCAGCGCCGGTATCTCCTCGACGCACGACGTCCGTTCGCTGTCGGTGAGTTGGTTGGCGAACTTGGGACAGCGGGTGCGGAAGCGGCACCCGCTGGGCGGGCGGACCGGGCTCGGGACGTCGCCCTGGATGGTGATGCGTTTCCGGGCGCGTTCCTTGCGCGGGTCGGGCAGTGGGATGGCCGAGACCAGGGCCTGGGTGTACGGGTGTGCCGGGCGTGCGAACAGCTGCCGGGCCGGGGCGATTTCGACCAGCCGTCCCAGGTACATGACGGCCACCCGCCCGGCCACGTGCCGCATCACCGACAGGTCGTGGGCGACGAAGAGGAACGACAGGCTGAGTTCGCTCTGCAGGTCCATCAGCAGGTTCAGGACGCCCGCCTGGATGGACACGTCGAGCGCCGACACCGGCTCGTCGAGGATGATCACCTTGGGGTGCAGGGCCAACGCCCGTGCGATACCGATGCGTTGGCGCTGGCCGCCGGAGAACTCGTGGGCGAAGCGGTTGCCGTGCTCGGGGTTGAGTCCGACCAGACGCAGGAGTTCGCTCACCTCGCCGGCCGCCCCGGACCCGTACCGGCCGTGGATGCGCAGAGGCTCGGCAACGATCTCGTGGACGGTCATCCGCGGGTCGAGGGAGGCGTACGGATCCTGGAAGACGATCTGCAACTCGCGCCGTAGCGGCCGCATCTGACGTCTGCTCAGCTCGGTGAGTTCGTGTTCCCCGTAGCGGACCTGGCCCGAGGTGGCCCGTTCCAGGCCGAGGACGGTGCGGGAGATCGTCGTCTTGCCCGAGCCCGACTCCCCCACCAGGCCCAGGGTCTCGTTCTCGTAGAGGTCGAAGGAGACTCCGCACACGGCGTGCACGTCGCCGACGCGGCGGCGGATGACGCCCTTGGACATGACGGGGAAGTGCTTGACCAAGTCCCTTACCTGGAGGACCGGTTCGCCGGTGCCGCCGTGGCCGGGCAGCGGCGGCAGGGGGGTGACGGCCTGCGCGGGCGCGGTCATACGGCGTCCTCCTCGGGGTTCGTGGCGGGGGCCGCGTCGGCGAAGCGGGCCAGGGCCTCGGTGTCCGCGCCCACCGCGTCGAAGACCTGACCGGCGCCGGTGTCGACGAGTTCGTCGGCGAAGTGGCAGGCGCTGAGGTGGAGGTCGCCGCCGGCCCGGCGCAGGGCGGGTTCGTCGGTGTCGCACACGTCGCGGTGCATGGGGCAGCGGGGTGAGAAGGGGCAGCCCGGTGGCAGGTTGAGCAGGCTCGGCGGTGAGCCGGTGATGGGGGTGAGGCGTGCCTCCTCACGGTCCATGCGCGGCAGGGAGCCGAGCAGGCCCAGGGTGTAGGGCATGCGCGGGGTGTAGAAGATGTCCTCGACGGAGCCGGTCTCCACTATCCGTCCGGCGTACATGACCGCGACCCGGTCGGTGTGGCCGGCCACCACCCCGAGGTCGTGGGTGATGAGGACGAGCGCCGCGCCGGTCTCGGCGCGGGCGGTCTCCAGGGCTTCGAGGATCTGGGCCTGCACGGTGACGTCGAGGGCAGTGGTCGGCTCGTCGGCGATGATGACGTCCGGGTCGTTGGCCATCGCGATGGCGATGACGACGCGCTGGCGCATACCGCCCGACATCTCGTGCGGGTAGCTGTCGACGCGCCGCTCGGGGCTCGGGATGCCGACCGTGCCGAGCAGCTCGATCGCCCGTCTGCGGGCGTCCTTGTGCTTCATCTCGGGGTTGTGACGGAGCAGGGTCTCGGCGATCTGATAGCCCACGTTGTAGACGGGGTTGAGCGAGGTCATCGGGTCCTGGAAGATCATCGCGATGCCGCTGCCGCGCAGGTCGGACAGGCGCGCGTCGGACAACCCGAGCAGTTCGGTGCCCTCGAAGCGGACCGAGCCGCGCACCCGGGCGCCGGACGGCAGCAGCCCCATCACGGCGAGCGCGGTCACCGACTTCCCCGACCCCGACTCCCCCACGATGCCCAGCGATTCGCCCCGGTCGAGCCGGTAGCCGACGCCGCGCACGGCCCGTACCAGCCCGTCCTCGGTCGCGAACTCCACGCTGAGGTCCTCGACTTCGAGCACGGCGGACGTCACGGGGACCTCCCGCACTCCATGACTCGTGGTCGTCACTGTCGCACCCTTTGCTGCCGGGGGTCGAAGGCGTCGCGCAGTCCGTCGCCGATGAAGTTGATGGTCAGCGCGATGGCGATGATGAACGCGCCGGGTATGTAGAAGAGCCAGGGCCGGGTGTCGACCGCCGTCTGCGCCTGGGAGACCAGCAACCCCAGTGAGGTGTCCGGGGGTTGGACGCCGAAGCCGAGGAAGGAGAGCGCGGTCTCGGTGAGGATGCCGGTCGCCACCAGGATCGTCGCGTTGACGATGATCGGGCCGAGCGCGTTCGGCAGCAGATGCCGGAAGATGATCCGGGTGTCCGAGGCCCCGAGCGCCCGCGCCGCTTCGATGAACTCCTTCTCGCGCAGCGACAGTACGGCCGAGCGCACGACACGGGCCACGTACGCCCAGGTGAGTCCGGCGATCACGATGGCGATCCAGTACCAGGAGCCGCCGGTGCGCGAGGAGATGACCAGCGCGATGGCGAACAGGGGCAGCGTCAGCACCAGGTCGGCGATGCGCATCATGACCGCGTCGACGATGCCCCGGTAGAAGCCGGCGACGGCTCCCCAGATCGCGCCGAGCAGCGTGGAGCCGAGCGCGATCATGATGGCGATCTTGAGCGAGGTCTGGGTGCCGCGCATGACCTGTGCGTAGCCGTCGTAGCCCGAGGAGTCGGTGCCGAACGGGTGCTTGAGGGAAGGGGGTTTGGAGTTGTCCTCGGTGTACTTCTGGTACGAGTAGTGCCACAGGTGCGGGCCGATGAACGCCCACAGGATGATCAGCACGAACACGACCAGGCTGACCATCGCGGCCCGGTGGCGCACGAACCGACGTAGCACCAGCTGGGTCTGGGTGCGCTGTCGTACGGTGAACTCGTGGTCCCCGCGCGGAAGTTGAGTGCCCGCGGACCCCGGCGCCTCGATGTCAGTCATAGCGGATCCTCGGGTCGAGTACGGCGTAGAGCAGATCGGCGATGAGGTTGAACCCGATGACGACGACGGCGGAGAGCAACAGCCAGGCCATGGTGCGGTAGACGTCGAGCGTGGTCGCCGCCTGGACCAGCATCTCGCCCATGCCGTGCCACTGGAAGATCGTCTCCGTGATCACCGCGCCGCCCAGGATGATCGCGATGTCGAGCGCGGTCACGGTGGCGAGCGGGATGAGGGCGGTGCGCAGCGCGTGCCGGGTCATCACCCTGCCGCGCCGCAGCCCCTTGGCGCGGGCGAGCCGTACGTAGTCGCTGTTGAGGACCTCCAGCATGGAGGCACGGGTGTAGCGGGTCCAGGACGCGAAGGAGACCAGCGCGAGGGTGATGGTGGGCAGGATGAGGTGGCCGACGTGATCGGTGAACTGGTTCCAGGTGGTGTCGACTTCGAGGTACGGCGACTTCTCGCCGATGGTGCCGAGGAACTGGCTGCCGGTCTTCTGGTTGAACCAGATCCCGGCCTGCTTGAGCAGGACCGCGAACCAGAACACGGGCATGGCGAGGAACAGGAAGCCGAAGAAGGTGATGGTGTAGTCGGCGGCCGAGTACTGGCGGATCGCGCTGAACACCCCGAAGACCACGGCCATGATCAGCGCGAGGATCATCGCGGCGGCGACCAGGGTGATGGTCACCTTGAAGCGGGTGAACAGGTCGTGCCCGATGTTCAGGTTGGCCTGTACGGAGGGGCCGAAGTCGCCGTGCAGGACGCCGGTGATCCAGTTCCAATAGCGTTCCATCACCGGCTGGTTGGCGTGGATGTGCCGGGCGAAGGCGGCCACCGCCGCCTTGCTGGGCGCGGGTTGGCGTGAGGTGGCGAAGTTCGCCACCGGGTCACCGGAGTTGATGACGACGAGGAACACGACGAACGTCGAGATGATCAGGACGGGTATGGAGACGAGGATGCGACGCACGGTGTAGGCGAGCATGCGGTCTTCTCTCGGAGGCCGGCGGGTCGAGGATGCCGTCCCGGCCGGGCCCGGCCCCGGTGTTGCCGGGGCCGGGCTCGACGGGCGTGCCGGTGGAGCTGTTCCCTCGGGGGGTGGGCTACTTCTTCAGGCCCCACGCGCCGGTGTTGTAGGCCGGACCCACGTTGGTGGAGTTGTTCCGCATGTTCACGAACCGCGTCTGCGTCGCGAAGAACGTCGGCTTCTGGTAGAGCGGCAGCACGTAGGCGTCGTTCGCCATGAGCTGGTCGGCCTGGTTGAGGAGGGCCGCGGCCTTCGTCGCGTCCGTCTCGCCCACAGCCTGGGAGATCAGGGCATCGGCCGTCTTGTTGCTGTAGCCGCCGTAGTTGCCGCCACCGCCGGTGAACCAGTTCTGCTGGGCGTTGCTGGTCGGGAACGGTGCCGCGACCCAGGCGAAGACGATGATGTCGTACTGGTGCCCGGCGAGGACCGTACCGAGGTCGGCCGCGCCGATCGGCTTGATGGTGACCTTGATGCCGAGGCTCGCCAGGTTGCTCTGCAGGATCTGGCACTCGCTCTGCCGGATCTGATTGCCGGTGGTGTAGCGGCAGTTGAAGGGTCCGACGGTCTTGCCGTCAGGTGTCTTCAACGCCGTGCCCACACCGGTGAACTTGGCGGCCGTGAGATCCGCCTTCGCCTTGGTCAGGTCACCCGACCCCTGACCGGTGCCGGTGACCACGTCCTTGTAACCGGCCTGCCCGGGAACGAAGTTGTGGCTGCCGAGCGGCTTCACGGCCGGGTCGAACTGGCCGACCGTCTTGGCGATGATGTCCTTGATGTTGATCGCCGTGAACATCGCCTGCCGTAGCGCCAGATACTTGCCGATCACCGCGTTGTGCAGGTTGAGGTCGAAGTGCTCCCAGGTCAGTCCGTTGCCGATGGTGTAGGTGACACCGGGGATGTCCTTGACCTGGTTGACCAGGTCCACCTCGGGCTGCGGGTAGATGCCCTGAACCTCGTTGTTCTTCAAGGCTGTTGGCTCTTGGGTGGCGTCCGAGATCACCTTGAAGATCAGCCGCTGGAGGGTCGCCTTCTTCGCGCCGGTCCACTTGGGGTCGGACACATAGGTGGCATGGTCGTTGTCGACCCACTGCTGCATCTTGTAGGCGCCCGCGGTGGGGTACTTGGTGGGCGGAGTCTTCAGGAAGTACTGCCAGGCCTGCGCCATCTGGGCGGCCGTCATGGCGGTGGCGTCACCGGCCTTGGCGCCGGAGATCTTCTCCGCGGTGTGGGCCGGATAGAGCGGATAGCCCGCGCCGAACAGGGACTTCCAGTCGGAGTACGGCTGCGACATCACCATGGTGAAGGTCTTGCCGTTGTCGGAGGGCGTGAGCGACTTGATCCGGTCGTAGCCCGCGGTGCTCTCCGGCAGACAGCCCTTGGTCTGCGTGGAGTCGCTGGCGGGCGGCGGCGGGCAGTCCTTGCCGTTGTTGGTGCGCCAGTAGTAGATGAAGTCGTCGGCGGTGATGGGCGTCCCGTCGTTCCACGACGCCTTCGGGTTGATCTTGTAGACGATGGTCTGCGGGCTGGTGCTGGTCTGCGTGGCCGAGGTCACCAGGTCGGTGTTCAGAGCGACGGTGAAGTCCGGCTGGGGTATGAACACCTGCGGCAGGACGACGTCCATGGCCTCCCCGTTCTCGAAGGAGTTGCCGTTGACGTCCTGGACGTTCCACTGCTGGATGTTCTTCTCCAGCACATAGGTGTACGTCCCGCCGGACTTGGTGGTGGCCGAGTTGCAGGTGTTGGCCTTGCCCACGGTGTTGCAGGACGTGAGCCCGGCGGAGCTGCCCTTGCTGGAGCCGCCGCCCCCGCCACTGCTGCTGCAGGCGGTGAGCGCCAGGGTGAGCCCGGCGGCGAGAGTGAGGGCCCGGGTGAGGGCCGAGGATGGCGCGCGCATGTTCCTCTCCTTCGACCGGCGATGTGTCCGGTCCCGTCGAGGCGGCCGGCGGCCGCGAGAGAACTGAGCTGCGCAAAGACGTTAGAGCTCCGATGTACCTTCTTCACGTTCTTGTTCATACCGGGAAGGCGACAATTCACCCTCGCTTTGTTATCGGAATGACCCGCACCCCGCAAAATCGCCAGGTGGTGTCCCCGAAAAGGCAAAGTCACGTCCAACATCGTTGATCTGACCGCAAATTGACGTGTCGTCAGCCAAGCGGTACGCCCGCCTCCAGGTAGAGCGCGGCCCCGCGCTCCCGGGCCCGGAGCGCCCACCGCAGCCGCTCGTAGCGGACCGGCGGCAACAGATCGGCGGCCTCCTCCTCGCTGGCGAAGCACCAGCCGCGCAACTCCGGCCCGGGCAGCAGCAGTTGGTCGGCCACCGCGGCGTCCAGGCGGCCGCCGTCGAAGAGGAGGCGCAGCCCGCCGTAGCCGGGTGGTACGGGCGGTTCCCAGTCGACGACGAGCAGTCGGGGGACCTCGTCGAGCACGATGCCGGTCTCCTCGGTGACCTCGCGCATGCCGGCCCGGGCGGGTGCCTCGCCGGATTCGACGACGCCGCCGGGGAACTCCCAGCCGGCCTTGTAGGTGGGGTCGACGAGCAGCACGCGGTCCTGTTCGTCGAAGAGGAGCACTCCGGCCGCGAGGGTCTCGGAGGTGGGTTCCGGGGTCTGCACGATGTCGCACACCGGCACGGCACCGCTGCCGACGGCCCCGGCGATCCGGGCGGCCGTCTCGTACGGGGTGAGGGCGCTGGTGTCGACGAGATGGGCGTCGGCGGTGAGCCAGGAGCCGAGCGCGGCGCGGTACGACTCGATGTGGTCGTACGCCCACTGCCGTGTCCGGATCTCACCGTCGGGGAGGTCCGGTGGGACCTCCCGGCCGGCTATTCGCTCGCGCAGGATCGTTTCCGCCGGAGCCAGGAGGACATGCCGGACCGTGACCCGGCGGGCCGCCAGACCACCGAAGATCTCGTCCCGGTACTCCTGGCGCAGCAGGGTCATCGGGACGACGAGGGTCCCGCCCAACTCGGCGAGCATGGCCGCCGCCGTGTCGATCACGAGCCGTCGCCACATCGGCAGGTCCTGGAAGTCGCCGACCTCTGCGAGGTGCTTGGGCGGGAGCAGGTGCGGCAGTGCTCCGCCAATGACCTCGGGGTCGAAGAGCGTGCTGTTCGGGATCAGTTCGATCAGTTCCCGTGCGGTGGTGGTCTTGCCTGCACCGAACGCGCCGTTGATCCAGACGATCACGGACAGTTCCCCCTCTTCTATTGGCCCCCTGAGGCTTGCCCGTTCCACCCTGCCACGGAAACCAGCCGCAGTTGAGAGCGCACATACGACGGCGCCGGTGCCCCCTCCGACGAGGCACCGGCGCCGTACGCTTTCGGCCGGTATCAGGTGTTCTCTCCCAGGGCCCCCTCGTCGGTGGCGAAGCTGCCGTCACTGACGAGGTGATCCACGGAACCCACGGTGTCCTTGACGTTCAGATCGCCGAGCACGTCGTGGTCGTGGGAGTGCGACGGGGAGATCGCGGCGACGACGAACCCGGTGGCGAGGGAGGCGATGGCCAGCATGCTGCGCTTCTTCATGCCCCGTTCAACTGACGAAGCGCGCCGGGGTCACGCCCGGACCGGCCGCCGGATGGAACCCGCCCCGTCCCGCGCCCGCCGCACGAGGTCCACGGCAGCCTCGGGCCACTGCGGATGGTCGAAGGTGAACCCCTCCGCCAGCAGCCGTCCCGGTACGACCCGGCGGCTCTTCAGCAGGAGTTCGGTGTCCGAGCGCAGCGCGAGGGCGCCCAGTTCCGCCATCCACTTCGTGGCGGGCAGCCCGACGGGGACACCCCGGGCGGCGCGCAGCACACGCATGAAGGCGCGCTGCGGGAGCGGTCCGGGGGCGGCGAGGTTCACCGGCCCGGCGATGTCGCCCCGGTCGATCAGGAACTCGACCGCGCGGACGAAGTCCTGGTCGTGGATCCAGGAGACGTACTGGGCGCCGCCCGCGACCGGCCCGCCGAGCCCGAGCCGGACCAGCCCCGACAGGACGTCGAAGACGCCGCCCCGGTCGGGGCTCATCACCATGGCGGCACGCAGGGCGACCTTGCGGGTGTGCGGGGTGTCGGCGCGCTCCTGCTCGCGTTCCCAGTTCTTGGCGATCTCGACGCTGTACGACCAGTAGTCGGGTACGTCCGGTTCGGCGCCGCCGATCACGCCGGTCGCCTCGTCGTTGGGGGCGTCGTGGCGGTGGGCGTAGACGGTGGCGGTGCTCATCTGCAGCCAGACGCGCGGCGGGCTCACGGCGGCCGCAACGGCCTCGCCGACGACCCGGGTGGAGCGCACGCGCGAGTCCATCATGGCCCTGAGGTTGGCGGGAGTGTAGCGGCAACTGACGCTGCGGCCCGCCAGGTTGATCACGGCATCGCTGCCGTCGATCTCCCGGGCCCAGGAGCCCGGGTTCTCGCCGTCCCACCACACCTCGCGGTCGCGCGACGGCCGCCGGGTCAGGACGACGACCTCGTGACCGGCCTCGGTCAGCGCGCGGTCCAGGATCGCGCCCACCTGTCCCGTGCCACCGGGAATGACGATCTTCACCGGGCTCCCCCTTCTGTCGGGAGTGAGCCTAGCGCAGAAAGTTGAACGCGTTCAAAACTTGCGCGATGGAAAGTCGAACAATAAATACGCAACTCTTCCAACAGAGTTCGACACGTCCTACCGTAATCGCGCACATGACATGCACAGGAAGTGATCCCATCTTTCGCGAGTCCGGAGGAACGTAATGACGCGTCACCCTCACACCCGCACGACCCGCCGAAGAGTTGTCGGAGCGCTCGCCGCAGGGCTGTTGTGCACGGCGGGCCTCGCCGCCCCGGCCGTAGCCGCTCCCCCGCAGGACCCCGTCTCCCCCGCCCTGGCCGACGGTCAGGCGCTCACCCCTCCGATGGGTTTCAACAACTGGAACTCCACCAACTGCCGTGCCGAGTTCAACGAGTCGATGGTCGAGGGCATCGCGGACCTCTTCGTCAGCAAGGGCCTCAAGGCGGCCGGTTACCAGTACGTCAACCTCGACGACTGCTGGGCCCTGCCGTCCCGCGACGCCGACGGCAAGCTCGTCCCCGACCCGGTCCGCTTCCCGCACGGCATCAAGGCCGTCGCGGACTACGTGCACTCCAAGGGACTCAAGCTCGGCATCTACACCAGCGCGGGCACGAAGACGTGCAACGACGCCGGATTCCCGGGCGGCCTGGGCCACGAGTACAGCGACGCGCAACAGTTCGCCGACTGGGGCGTGGACTATCTCAAGTACGACAACTGCAACAACCAAGGCGTGGACGCCAAGTTGCGCTACAACACGATGCGCGACGCCCTGAAAGCAACCGGCCGCCCGATCGTCTTCAGCATCTGCGAGTGGGGCGAGAACAAGCCCTGGGAGTGGGCCGCGGACGTCGGGCATCTGTGGCGCACGACCGGTGACATCAGCGACAACTGGGGCTCGATGCTCTCGATCCTCAAGCAGAACCTGCCACTTGCCCCCTACGCGGGACCCGGGCACTGGAACGACCCCGACATGCTGGAGGTCGGCAACGGCGGCATGACGGACACCGAGTACCGCTCGCACTTCTCGATGTGGTCGATCATGGCCGCGCCCCTGCTCATCGGCTCGGACCTGCGCACGGCGACCGCCGCGACCTTCGACATCCTCGACAACAAGGAGGTCATCGCGGTCGACCAGGACCCGCTGGGCAAGCAGGGCAACGTTGTCACGTCCGAGGGCGGACGCTGGGTCGTCGCCAAGGAGATGAAGGACGGCAGCCGTACGGTCGCGCTCTTCAACGAGACCGGCAGCGCCCAGCGCATCGCCACGACCGCGGCGGCCGTAGGCCTCCCCGGCGCCCACGCGTACACCCTGCGCGACCTGTGGCAGCACAGGAGTTACAACACCGCGGGCGCGATCTCCGCGACCGTACCGGCTCACGGAACGGTCCTCGTCCGGGTCTCCGCCGACCGGCACGCGCTCAAGAACCCGCCCGCCGTCGAACTCGGCCTGGACAGCGCCCCGTTGGTCCAGGCGGCCACTCCGACCCCGCTCACGACGACGGTCACCGACCTGGGCCGTACGACCGCCGAGCACGTCTCCGTGAGCCTGACCGGGCCCGCGGGCTGGAAGGTGCGGGCCAAGTCGTCGACGACCGCGAGGGCCGTACGGACCGGCAAGGCGCTGCGCACGAAGTGGACGGTCACCGCTCCCGCTGGGACGCCCACGGGGTCGTACGACCTGACGCTCAGGGCGAGTTACCGCTCGCCGACCGGCGCCCGGGTCACCAGCACGCTGCCGTTCACCGCGTCCGTGGTGGTGGCACCGCCCGCGGGGACGTCGTACCTCGGCGACCTTCCGTGGATGTCAACGGCCAATGGATACGGGCCTGTTGAGCGCAACACCAGCAACGGGGAGAGCGCGGCGGGGGACGGTCGTCCGATCACCCTGGGTGGAGTGGTGTACTCCAAGGGACTTGGTGTGCACGCAGAGAGCGATGTGGACTACTACACCGGGAAGGCGTGCGAGAAGGTCACCGCGGACGTCGGTGTGGACGACGAGAAGGGCGCCAACGGGACCGTCGCCTTCGAGATCTGGGCGGACGGCACGAAGGTCGCCTCGACCGGCGTCCTCACCAACGCGATGCCCGCCCAGCCGGTCACGGCGGACGTGACCGGCGCCCAGGTGGTCCGACTCGTCGTCACCGACGGCGGCGACGGGATCGACTCGGACCACGCGGACTGGGCGGACGCTCAACTCACGTGCTGAGCAAGGTCGAACAAGGTGGGACTCAGGTACCGAACTGGTGCGTAGGCCGCTGAACGAACGTTTCGGCCGGTCCGTTCCTCACACCCCGGCCGCGGTCGTGCTCGCCCGCCCGGCGAGCGCGGCCGCGGCCGCTCCCACCAGCCCGGCGTCCGTGCCCATCTGAGCCGGCGTCACCGTAAGGCGCTGCACGAAGGACAGCGTCGCGTAGTCGCTCAGCGCCTTCCGCAGCGGCGTGAACAGCACGTCGCCCGCCTTGCCGACTCCCCCGCCGATCACGGCGATGTCGATCTCGACGAGGGTCGCGGTGGCCGCGATACCGGCGGCGAGGGCCTGCGCGGCCCGCTCGAAGGAGGCCACGGCGATCGGGTCACCGGCACGCGCGGCGGCGGCCACGGCCGCGGCCGAGGCGTCGCCGTCGGGACCCGGCCGCCAGCCGCCCTCGACCGCCCGCCGGGCGATGTTGGGACCGCTGGCGATCCGCTCGACACAGCCGCGCGAACCGCACGGGCAGGGGTCGCCGTCCAGGTCCACGCTGATGTGGCCGATGTGGCCCGCGTTGCCGGTCGGCCCGGGATGCAGCTGCCCGTTGAGGACGAGGCCGCCCCCGACTCCCGTGGAGACCACCATGCACAGCGCGTTGGCGTGCCCGCGCGCGGCGCCCTGCCAGTGCTCGGCCGCCGTGATCGCCACGCCGTCGCCGATCAGCTCGACGGGCAGGTCGCCGGCCGCCGCACGGACCCGCTCGACGAGCGGATAGTCGCGCCAGCCGGGCACGTTGACCGGGCTCACAGTGCCGGCGGAGGCGTCCACGGGACCCGCGCTGCCGATGCCGAGGGCGCTCGCGCGCGACCACGAAGGTGATGCGGTGAGCTCCGCGAGCACCTCCTCCACGGCTCGCATCACGGTGTCGCCGTCGTCCTGCGAGGGCGTCGGGCGCTGTGCTCGCACCAGGATCTTGCCGTGGCCGTCCACCAGCGCCCCGGCGATCTTGGTGCCGCCGATGTCGAGCGCGGCCACGAGGTCGGTGTGCATCAGTGTCAGATCTCCCCGTCAAACATGAGAACCACCAGAAGGTGAGTTGGGCCGGTCTCGCGGTGGGGGCGCAGGCCGGAGATATCGGTGGACAGTCTCTCTCGCATATGACAACGTTGTCCAGGCTCTATGCTCGACGCCACATCCTCATACAAGCCCATGGACCTATGCATCCCCCGTGGACGACAGGACAGGACAGCGCATCGTGCCAGAGACCGCCCGCCGCCCCGAGAACCGCTACGGCAACCGTCCGACGATGAAGGACGTGGCCGCACGCGCCGGTGTGGGCCTGAAAACGGTGTCGCGCGTGGTCAACGGCGAACCGGGCGTCACCCCCGACACCGAGCGCCGGGTCCAGGAGGCCATCGACGCCCTCGGCTTCCGTCGCAACGACAGCGCCCGCGTCCTGCGCAAGGGCCGCACGGCCAGCATCGGCCTCGTCCTGGAGGACCTCGCCGACCCGTTCTACGGCCCCCTCAGCCGCGCCGTCGAAGAGGTCGCCCGCGCCCATGGCGCCCTGCTCATCAACGGTTCCAGCGCCGAAGACCCGGACCGCGAGCAGGAGTTGGTGCTCGCGCTGTGCGCCCGGCGCGTGGACGGTCTGGTGGTGATCCCGGCCGGTGACGACCACCGTTACCTGGAGCCGGAGATCAAGGCGGGCGTCGCGACGGTGTTCGTGGACCGCCCGGCCGGGAAGATCGACGCCGACGTCGTCCTGTCGGACAGCTACGGCGGCGCCCGCGACGGCGTCACCCATCTCATCTCCCACGGCCACCGGCGCATCGGCTTCATCGGCGACATGCCCCGCATCCACACGGCCGCCGAGCGTCTGCGCGGATACCGGGCCGCCATGGAGGACGCGGGGATACCGGTCGAGAGCGCCTGGATGTCCCTCGGCGTGACCGACCCCGTCCGGGTGCGCCGGGCCGCCGAGGAGATGCTGACCGGCCCCTCCCCCGTCACCGCGATCTTCGCCGGCAACAACCGTGTGACGGTCACCGTCGTCCGGGTCCTCGCCGAACAGTCCCGCCGGATCGCCCTGGTGGGCTTCGACGACTTCGAACTCGCCGACCTGCTCCAGCCGGGCGTGACCGTCGTCGCGCAGGACGCGGCGACCCTCGGCCGTACGGCCGCCGACCGTCTCTTCCGCCAGCTGGACGGCACGCTCCTCGCGCCGGAGCGGATCGAGCTGCCGACCCGGTTGATCACCCGGGGCTCGGGCGAGCTGCCGCCGTCGGACTGAGGGGCGCATGTACGACGGCGTGAGTGAGCGTAGGGGCGACCGCGTGGATGACGGTGTGGACCGGACGTTGGAGGCGCTGGGGCTGGCTCGGGCGCCGCGCGAGGATCCGCTCGCCTACCCGGGCGCGTGGCCCACCGAGTCCGGACTCCTCGTCGGGGACCGGCTGTTGCCCCTCGACGAGGACACCGCGTATGCGGATCGCACGCCGGTCCTGGCGATCGGCTCCAACGCCTGCCCCGGCCAACTACGGCACAAGATGGCCGAGTTCGGGATCACATCTCCCGTCCCGATGCTGAAGGTACGGGTCACGGGCGTCGACGTCGGTGTCTCCGCGCATGTGAGTCGCGTGGGGTACGTGTCGGCGTCGCCGGTCAAGGCACCGGGTGTCGTACGGGAGTTGTTCGTGACGTGGTTCGACGCGCGGCAGCTCGCGGTGGTGGACGCGAGTGAGGGGGCGTACGACCGGGCGTGGTTGGCCGGGCCCGGGTTCCGTTTGGAACCGGACTCCGGGATGTCGCTGCCAGGCGCGTACGTCTACGTCAACCGGCATGGCGTCCTGCACGACGGCACGGGCGTACCGCGTCGGCACCCGGGCGAGCGGACGCTGCTCACCGAACTGCTGGCTGCTTCGGCGGAGTTGAGGGCGCTGTTCGGGCGGACACCGGAGGAGTTCTGTGAACGGGCGCGCTCGGACCGGGAGTTGTGCGAGCGGGGTACTCGACTGTTCCGGGATGAGGGGCTGGTGACGGCGTCGGGCCTGGAACGGTGAGCGACGATCGCGCGCCCAGGGCACGTCGTTGGTGCGCGTGCGTGAGGTCACGCCGACGGGGCCGAGTGCTTCAGCCGACCTAGTGCCAGATCCAGGCCCCGATGAGGACGAGGCAGCCACCGAGGAAACCCAGCGCGGTCGCCAGGCGGAAGCGGGTCGTTCCGTTCCGGGGAACCCGGGCCGCCTCCATCGGCTCGTCTGTCTGCTGGAGCGCGATGTAGTCGGCTGTGCCCACGGTCACAGCACTCAGCGCCTCGGACGGCTCACCGCCGGGGGCGCAGCGGAAGGAAGTCGCCTCCCCCGGTTCCACCATGGCTGTGAGGGTCGGGCTGGTGCACCAGGCGATCCTCAGTTGCAGCCGGTGAGGGCCGGCCGGCAGGTCGAGGCGCACGGTCTGTCCGCGGCCGATCAGGCCGACTTGGGCGTCGTCGACGAACACCTTGTAGCGCCGGAACTGATCACGGCCACCGTCCGGTGCCCTGGACACCACGATGGTGCCTTGCTTCTGCCGATCCGCCTCTGCGGACGGGACGTTGTGCACAATCGTCACCTCATGCGATCGGTTCCGGGAATGACGACGGACAGTCCCCGGACGGGGACCTCAACAGACCGGGAGGCCCGGCACCGGCTCGTCGTTGTCCCCGCCCTTGAGGTAGACGTCGCTGACATGGACGTCGGTGTTGCCGCTGTCGTCGTCCGTCTTCGCCCACCAGGTGTTGGTCCACTGACCGTACGTCTCGCGGCGGCCCAGGTTCTCCTGGCAGAAGAAATAATTGGTACCCGCGCCGAGGACACCGACTTCGGTACCGGACGCGGTGTAGGACTTGGCGCTGCGCCACACCTGGCAGTTGTACTTGCCGCCGCCGATGGACTGGCAGGCGGAGGCGGGGCTGGAGCTGGGACTGGCTCCGCCCGTCGTGGACGCGCTGCCGCCGGTGCCTCCGCCGCCAGAGGACGTGGACTTGCTCGGGGCGACCGTGGGAGCCTGCCCCGCCGCCGTGCCCTTCCCCCTGCCGGTGTGCTGCTCCGTCGGCGCCTGGGTCCCGTCGTCGCCCTGCTCGGCGGGCTTGGCGTCGGCCGAGGGACGGGTGTCCTTACGACCATCGGGCGAGGCGGGGTCGCCACCGGCACCGGCCGGCGGTGAGTCGCTGGGCTGCGAAGTGACCGTGGTGTCGCCGGAGTTGGCCATGCGGGCGACGACCACTCCGGCACCGACGAGGACGGCGGCCACGACAGCGGCGGCTATCAGGATGCGGGCCCTGCGCCTGTGGCGGGGTGTGGTTGGGCCGGCGGCCATGGGACCGATGGGCGGGGACGGCTGGGGTACGGAGGCCACGAAAGCGAGGGGCGGGCCGAAGCCTTGGGGTACGGACGCGGAAGGGGCCGCAGAAGTGGGTGGGAGGGTGTCCGGTGCGGGCCACCCGGAGAAACCGGGGCCCTGCTCCACCGATCCGGACGGTGCCGTCGCGGCAGACCTGTACGCCGATGCCTCAAGTGGCCGCGAAGACCCGGGTGTTGATCCTCCCGGTCCGGACGGTCCCGCCTCGGCGGACCCGCATGCCGATGCCTCAAGTGGCCGCGAAAGCTCGGGAGTTGACCCTCCCGGTCCGGGCTGTCCCGTCGCGACAGACCCGTACCCCGATGCCTCAGGCGGCCCCGAAGACCCGGGCGTTGACCCTCCCCCGGACCGAGCCGGCGCAGCAGACCCGAACGCCGATCCCTCAAGCGGCCCCGAAGGCTCGGGAGTTGACCCTCCCGGTCCGGGCTGTCCCGTCGCGACAGACCCGCACCCCGATGCTTCAAGCGGCCCCGAAGGCTCCGGAGTTGACCCTCCCGGTCCAGGCTGTCCCGTCGCGACAGACCCGCACCCCGATGCTTCAAGCGGCCGCGAAGGCTCGGGGATTGACCCTCCCGGTCCGGACGGTGCCATCGCGGCAGACCAGTACCCCGATGCCTCAAGCAGCCCCGAAGACCTGGGCGTTGACCCTACCGATCCAGACCGCCCCAAGGCACCGGCGCCGGTATCCTCCACTCCCGCCTGCTCGGACGAACCGCCGGTCTCCGGTCCATCGCCGCCGCTGACCGGCTCGTCCGTGCCAAACCTCTGCCCGGCTGGAGCAGCATGCTGCACAGCCCCGAGGCCCTGCCCGCTCTCCGTCGGCTCCGCTCCCCGGAGCCCAGCCCCGGTATCGAGATCGACATCGCCCAGTGCCGCACCCGAGGCCCCAACACCCGCCGCCCGCGCCTCCGTTGACTCCTTCGACTCCTCCGGTTCCGGAACCCCCGCTCCCGTCCCCGCGCTCCCCCGCGACCCCACCGCTCCGAACCCCGGCGGCACCGCAGGAACCCCGCCCCCGGTCCCCCGCAGCACGGCCGTGGGCAGATCCACCCAGGGCGCCCCCGCAACCTCCTCCAGCAACCCCCGCGCCAAATCCGCCCCGGGCCGCAGCTCCGCCCGCTTCTCCATCAGTTGCCGCAGAACGGGCCCGAGTCGCCCCGCCCGCCGGGGTTCCGGCAAGGGCTCGGAGACGATCGCCGTGAGGGTGGAGTACGTGGACGTGCGGCGGAACGGGGAGGCGCCCTCGACCGCCGCGTACAAGGTCGCGCCCAGGGCCCAGACGTCCGACGCAGGCCCCGGATCCTCCCCCTGCGCCCTCTCGGGGGCCAAGTAGTCCAGGGAGCCGATGAGTTCACCGCTCCGGGTGAGGTGCGTGGCGGAGCCGTCGCCCGGGTCGTCCATCGTCGCGATGCCGAAGTCCGTGAGGACGACGCGGCCCGAGCGGTCCAACAGGATGTTCCCGGGCTTCACATCACGGTGCAGGACGCCCACGGAGTGCGCCGCGGCCAGCGCCTCCATGACCTTCGCGCCGATCCCGGCAGCCTCGCGGGGGTCGATCGGGCCGCGCCCGCTCAGCACGTCGTCCAGGGAGGGACCGTCGATCAGCTCCATGACGATCAGCGGACGTCCGTCGACCTCGGCGATGTCGTGCACGGCGACCACGGCGGGGTGGCGGACCCGCGCCGCAGCCCGGGCCTCGCGCTGCATCCGCAGGCGCAGGTCGGCCAGTTCGGGTCCGTGGGCGTCGGTGAAGGTGCGCAGTTCCTTGACGGCGACCTCACGGCCGAGGACCTCGTCCACGGCCCGCCAGACCACGCCCATGCCGCCGCGCCCGAGCCGGGCCACGACGCGATAGCGCCCGGCCAGCAACCGGTCGGCCCCGTCCACGCGTCCGCTCTCCCCCGAAGGCACCGCCGCTCCGTCCCTGTGGCACATCCATGAACGCCGTACAGCCTACGGGGCGGCAGTGACAACAGAAGCCGGCGCCAACACCTGTGACAGGTCCGCTACTTGGCGGACGCCGTGAGGTCACCCCGGCGCGGCGACGCGAAGCCCTCCAGGTCCATCCGGGTCAGCCCGGTCGCCCTGGCCACCTCCGCGATGTCGAGCGCGCCGCAGTCCAGGCCGCGCAGCAGATACCCGCTGAGGGCCTTGGCGGTGGCGGGCTCGTCCATGACGTCGCCGCCGGCGTGGTTGGCGTAGCGGGCGAGGCGGGCGGCGGCCTGCTCGAAGCCCTCGCGGTAGAAGGCGAAGACGGCCGCGTAGCGGGTGGGGATGTGGCCGGGGTGCATGTCCCAACCCTGGTAGTACGCGCGGGCCAGGGCTCGGCGGGTGAGGCCGTAGTGCAGGCGCCAGGCGTCGTGCACCTTCGCCGTGGGGCCGACCGGCAGCACGTTCGTCGAGCCGTCCGAGACGCGTACGCCCGTCCCCGCCGCGGCCACCTGCATGATCGCCTTGGCGTGGTCGGCGGCCGGGTGGTCGCTGGCCTGGTACGCGGCGGAGACGCCGAGGCAGGCGCTGTAGTCGAAGGTGCCGTAGTGCAGGCCGGTGGCGCGGCCCTCGGCGGCCTGGATCATGCGGGCGACGGTGGCGGTGCCGTCCGTGGCGAGGATGGACTGGCTGGTCTCGATCTGGATCTCGAAGCCGATCCGGCCCGGCTCCAGCCCGCGCGCCTTCTCGAAGGCCTCCAGGAGGCGCACCATCGCGGTGACCTGCTCGGCGTACGTGACCTTGGGGAGCGTCAGGACCAGGCCGTTCGGCAGCCCGCCGGCCTCCATCAGTCCGGTGAGGAAGATGTCGAGGGTACGGATGCCCCGGTCGCGCACCGGCGCCTCCATGCACTTCATCCGGATGCCCATGTACGGAGCCGCCGTGCCCTGTTCGTACGCCTCGGCGATCAGGCGGGCCGCGCGGGCGGCGGCCTCGTCCTCCTCGGCGTCGGGGCGGGGGCCGTAGCCGTCCTCGAAGTCGACGCGCAGGTCCTCGATGGGCTCGCGTTCCAACTTGGCCCGCACGCGCGCGTGGACGGGTTCGGCGAGGTCGTCGGAGAGGCCGAGGACGGCGGCGAAGGAGGCCGCGTCGGGGGCGTGCTCGTCGAGGGCGGCCAGCGCCCGGTCGCCCCAGGTGCGGACCGTGTCGGCGGCGAAGACGTCACCGGGGACGTAGACGGTGTGGACGGGCTGGCGGGTGCCGGGGTCGCCGGGGTAGCGGCGCTCCAGTTCGGCGTCGACCGGTGCCAGGGAGGCGCTGATCTCCTCGCTGACCGCGCCCGCGAGGCTCGTCGCCACCTTCTCGTGCTCCTGGCCCATTCCCACACCCTCCAGTTTTCCGCTCTACGGAATCAACAATCCGTAGAACGAAGTTATCCATGGAGCTTCCCGCCGGTCAACACCCTGTCCACGCCGTGAACCCGTCGCGTTCACTGCCGTCCCCAGGCCCTCTTCCGTCCAGCGCCTCGCCCCTTCATCCTGACTCCCAAGGGGAGGGGACGCACATGTCGACTGCCAGGACGGTCACCCGGCGCGCGGGGCTGAGCGCGCTGGTGGCGGCCGCCATCGCCCTGCCACTCATCGGAACCGCACGCTCCGCCTCCGTCCGGAAGGAGACCCGTCTGCTGGACGTCATGACGTTCAACCTGCGCTACGCCGACACCACCGAACCCAACAGCTGGAAGGTCCGCCGCCCGGTGATGCGCGACCTGCTGCTCCGCGCGGCCCCCGACATCATCGGCACCCAGGAGGGCCTCTACGCGCAGCTCCAGGACATCAAACGGGACCTCCCGCACTACGACTGGATCGGCGGCGGCCGCAAGGGCGGCAGCTTCGACGAGGAGACGGCGATCTTCTACGACACCCGGCGCCTCGCCCCCGTCGAGTACGACCAGTTCTGGCTCTCCGACACGCCCGCCGTGATCGGGTCGAACACCTGGGGCGGCGCCCACCCGCGCATCGCCACGTGGATCCGCTTCCGCGATCTCGGGGACGACGGCCGGGAGTTCTACGTCCTCAACACCCACCTGGACAACGCCAGTCAGTACGCACGCGAGCGTGCGGCCACACTCATCGCCGAACGCCTCGCCCGCCTGGACAGCTCCCTGCCGCTCGTGGTGACCGGCGACTTCAACACCGCCGCGTACACCACCTCGGTCTACTCCACGATGCTGGACGCGGGCGCGGGCCTCAGGGACACCTGGGACGCGGCGGCCGCGCGCGGGGAGCTCTACGGCAGCTTCCACGGCTACCGCGCGCTAGTGCCGGAGGGGCCCCGCATCGACTGGATCCTGGTCTCCCCGGGAGTCACCGTGCGCCGGACGGCCCTCAACACCTTCTCCGAGAACAGCCAGTTCCCGAGCGACCATCTGCCCGTGCAGTCGACCATCAGCCTGGGATGAACGAAGGCTCCCGCGACCACATGGGTCACGGGAGCCTCGTACAGCCGGAAAAGCGTCAGCCCTTGCGGGAGTTGACCTCTTCGGTGAGCTGCGGGACGACGTCGAAGAGGTCGCCGACGACGCCGTAGTCGACGAGGTCGAAGATCGGGGCCTCGGCGTCCTTGTTGACGGCGACGATCGTCTTCGAGGTCTGCATGCCCGCGCGGTGCTGGATCGCGCCGGAGATGCCGTTGGCGATGTAGAGCTGCGGGGAGACGCTCTTGCCGGTCTGGCCGACCTGGTTGGAGTGCGGGTACCAGCCGGCGTCCACGGCGGCGCGCGAGGCGCCCACGGCCGCGCCGAGGGAGTCGGCCAGGGCCTCGATGATCGCGAAGTTGTCCGCGCCGTTCACACCGCGGCCGCCGGAGACGACGATCGCGGCCTCGGTCAGCTCCGGACGGCCGGTCGACTCGCGCGGGGTGCGCGCGGTGACCTTGGTGCCGGTGGCCTTGTCCGAGAAGGTGACCGCGAGGGCCTCGACGGTGCCGGCGGCCGGGGCGGCCTCCACGGCGGCCGAGTTCGGCTTCACGGTGATGACCGGGGTGCCCTTGGAGACCCGGGTCTTGGTGGTGAAGGAGGCGGCGAACACCGACTGCGTCGCGACCGGGCCCTCGTCACCGGCCTCCAGGTCGGTGGCGTCGGTGATGATGCCGGAGCCGATGCGTACGGCCAGACGGGCGGCGATCTCCTTGCCCTCGGCGGAGGACGGCACCAGGACGGCGGCCGGGGAGACGGCCTCGACGGCGGCCTGCAGGGCGTCCACCTTCGGGACGACGAGGTAGTCGGCGTACTCCGCGGCGTCGTGCGTGAGCACCTTCACCGCGCCGTGCTCGGCAAGCGCGGCGGCGGTGTTCTCCGCACCGGCGCCGAGGGCGACCGCGACGGGCTCGCCGATGCGGCGGGCCAGGGTCAGCAGCTCCAGGGTGGGCTTGCGGACGGCGCCGTCCACGTGGTCGACGTAGACGAGAACTTCAGCCATGGGAATGATCTCCTGCGTGCGTGCGAAGTCTGAGGGGCGGTAAGCGAGTTGGGCCTTGAGCCTTGGGGCCTTAGATGAACTTCTGGCCCGCGAGGAACTCGGCGAGCTGCTTGCCGCCCTCGCCCTCGTCCTTGACGATCGTGCCGGCGGTGCGCGCGGGGCGCTGGGCCGCGGAGTCGACGGCGGTCCAGGCGCCTTCGAGGCCGACCTCGTCCGCGTCGATCTCCAGGTCGGAGAGGTCCCAGGCCTGAACCGGCTTCTTCTTGGCGGCCATGATGCCCTTGAAGGACGGGTAACGCGCCTCGCCCGACTGGTCGGTGACCGACACGACGGCCGGCAGGGAGGCCTCGAGCTGCTCGGAGGCGGTGTCGCCGTCACGGCGGCCCTTGACGACGCCGTCCTCGACGGAGACCTCGGAGAGCAGGGTGACCTGCGGGACGCCCAGGCGCTCGGCCAGCAGGGCGGGGATCACACCGGCGGTGCCGTCGGTGGAGGCCATGCCGGAGACGACCAGGTCGAAGCCGGCCTTCTCGATCGCCTTGGCGAGCACCAGGGAGGTGCCGATGGCGTCGGTGCCGTGCAGGTCGTCGTCCTCGACGTGGATCGCCTTGTCGGCGCCCATGGACAGCGCCTTGCGCAGGGCGTCCTTGGCGTCCTCCGGGCCCACGGTCAGGACGGTGATCTCCACGTCGTCGTCCGAGTTCTCGGAGATCTGCAGCGCCTGCTCGACCGCGTACTCGTCGAGCTCGGAGAGCAGACCGTCCACGTCGTCCCGGTCGACGGTCAGGTCATCGGCGAAGTGCCGGTCGCCAGTGGCGTCGGGCACGTACTTCACAGTGACAACGATCCTCAAGCTCACGCCGGCTCTCCTACTGCATCGTCATTTTCGGCTGCCTACTTCCAGGCAGCATAGGCGCCCTGAACGGCCGTTCCCGGTGGGGGCGACCGGTGCTCCGAGCGAAATATTACTCGCCAGTACGCACTCCTACGCTCCCCCAAGGGGTGCCCGCTAAGCAAGCGCTTTGAACTGTGACCTGTGCAACGCAGCGTAATCGGAACTCGACGCTTCCGCAGGGTGGCCCGTCACCCACCCGGAGTGGCCTCAGTCACGCAGCCCGTTGAAGCGCCCCTGGTGGTAGAGGAGCGGGCGGCCGGTGCCCGCATGGTAACCGAGGACGACCTCGGCCAGGACGATGCGATGGTCCCCCGCGGGCACGCGCGCGACGACCCGGCACACCAGCCAGGCGAGCACGCCGTCGAGGACCGGCACACCCTCGGGACCCTCGCGCCAGACGGTGGGCGCCCCGAACCGGTCGGCGCCGCTGCGGGCGAAGGTGGCGGCCAACTGCTCCTGGTGCTCGCCGAGTATGTGCACGCCGACATGGTCGACGGCGGATATCGCGGGCCAGCTGGAGGCGCCGGTGCTGATCCCGAAGGACAGCATCGGAGGCTGCGCGGAGACGGAGCTGAGCGAGGTCGCGGTGAAGCCGACCGGGCCGTTCTCACCGCGCGCGGTGATCACCGCCACACCGGCCGCGTGCTGCCGGAAGACGGAACGCAGCAGGTCGGGAGAGGCGTGCTGATGGTCACGGGTGCCGAGGTCGGGCGTCGCCGTCATGGAACTGTCCTTCTGCCGAGGGGACGAGCGGGGTCCGTGGCTGCTCAACAGCCCGGACAGCGCGCGCTCGCGGTGCGGGCCAGGTCGACGTGCACCCGCCCGTAGAGAAGGAGTTCCGAAGGCATACGGTCAGGCTGACGATAGGTGGTGCGCGCAGTCAAGTACGTTCCGACATATGGGAGATGACTCACCGTCGTCCTCACGACCGTCAGACCGCCTCCCCCAGAGCCGCGATGACATCCGCCTTGCGGGGGAGGCCGGTGGCACGCCGTACGACCCGCCCGTCGGCGTCGAGAACCAGCACGGTGGGGGTCTTCAGGATGTCGAGTTCCCGCACGAGGTCCAGGTGGTCCTCGGCGTCGATCTCGATGTGGCTCACGCCGGGGACCATGCCGGCCACCTCGCCCAGCACCCGGCGCGTGGCCCGGCAGGGCGCACAGAAGGCGCTGGAGAACTGCACCAGGGTGGCCTTCTCGCCGAGGTCGCCGCCCAGCTCGGTCGCGCCGAGCCGTTTTCCGCCGTCGCGCCCACGCACGCGTACTCTCCCGCTCCGCCGCCGATGCAGCACTCCGTAGGCGCTCGCCGCCGCGAGCACCGCCACGCACACCACAAGTCCGGTCATCGTCCCTTCCAGCGTTCACGAGACTGCAAAGATTCCCGGCACCCCTAATCCTTTCCGTTGCGGAATCCTTGATTCATGGACATCGACGTAAGAGGACCGCGCTTCGGGGCGGCCCTGACGACTGTGGTGCTGGCGGTCGTGCTGATCACCGGCAGCTTCTGGCTGCTGGCCTGGCAGACCCTGGCGTTCGCGCTGGGCGCGGCGGGCGGCGTGGGCCGTTCGCCGTACGGCTGGCTGTTCCGGAAGGCCGTACGGCCCCGGATCGGGCCGCCGACCGAGTTCGAGTCGCCGGAGCCGCCGCGGTTCGCGCAGGCGGTCGGTCTGGTCTTCGCCGGGGTGGGCCTGGTCGGTTTCGGCCTGGGTCCCGACTGGCTCGGGCTCGCGGCGACCGGGGCCGCGCTCGCCGCCGCGTTCCTCAATGCCGCGTTCGGGTACTGCCTGGGGTGCGAGATGTACCTGCTCGTGCGCCGAGTGACAGTTCGCGCACAGTAAAGGGAACTTAAAAGGCCGAGGTGGATCAAGCGATGTACGTGACGAGGATCTCGCCGTTCTGGGGCACGGGGACTGGCCACTCGTCCGTTCTTGGGGCACGATCTGCGCAATGCCGTAAACCTACGGCTGCGTAACTTTCCCGCCCGGAGAACCCCTTCAGGCAGAGAGAAGGGTCCACCCCGTCCATGGCTGAGCTTGTCTACCGCCCCGTCATCGGTCTCGCCCAAACGCTGTTCAAGGCCTGGGACCTCAAGATCGACTGCAAGGGGTCGGAGAACATTCCGCGCTCGGGCGGCGCCGTGCTGGTCAGCAACCACATCAGCTACCTGGACTTCATCTTCGACGGTCTCGCCGCCCTGCCGCAGAAGCGCCTGGTGCGCTTCATGGCGAAGGAGTCGGTGTTCCGGCACAAGATCTCGGGTCCGCTCATGCGCGGCATGAAGCACATCCCGGTGGACCGCAAGCAGGGCGAGACGGCCTACCAGCACGCACTGGAGTCGCTGCGGTCCGGCGAGATCGTCGGCGTCTTCCCCGAGGCGACGATCTCCCAGTCCTTCACCCTGAAGAGCTTCAAGTCGGGTGCCGCGCGCATGGCCCAGGAGGCCGGCGTCCCGCTGATCCCGATGGCGCTGTGGGGCACCCAGCGCCTGTGGACCAAGGGCCACCCGAAGAACTTCAAGCGCAGCCACACTCCGATCACCATCCGGGTCGGCGAGCCGGTGGAGGCCCCGCAGGACCAGTACGCGGGCGCGATCACCCGCCGCCTGCGCGAGCGCATCCAGGAACTCCTCGAAGCCGCCCAACGCGCTTATCCGGTACGGCCCAACGGCCCGGACGACACCTGGTGGATGCCGGCCCATCTCGGCGGCACGGCACCCACTCCCGAAGAGGTCAAGGCGGCCGAGGCTCGCTGAATCGTCACACCGGGGCGTGGACGGTGATCCGCGCCCCGGGGCTGAACTTCTCGAGCAGTTCGGCCAGTTCGGCCCCCGCGCGCTCGACCTCGGCTACGGACATCGGCGCCAGACTCTCCAACAGGAAGACGGCGGAGGTCGTTTCCTCCGTGAGCCTGGTGCGCGGCCCCTGCCGCCAGTTCCAGCGCCGGCACGTGACACCGACCGCGTCGGTCCACACCACCTCGCCCGCGTCGGGATGCTCGACGACCTCCTCGCCGCCCGCGACGGTCACGAACTCCTCGTCCCCGGTGGCCCGTTGAAGGGTCATCGCACCCTGGATGCGGTCGGTGTCCTCACCGCCCACGGGGATCAAGTGGGCGACGCTGATGGCGTTGTAGAGGTCGACCAGCACATTGATCCGGGGCAACCCGCCCTCGGAAAGCGCCCTCTTGGCCAGCGCCTCCGCCGAGTTGCGCGTCCGCGACGGCTTCGACCCGAACGCCGTGTACACCTCGCGCCAGGCCACCATGTGCGGGTCCTCGTGCGGGGCGCGCCCGTCCAGTCGTACGGCGAGACGGCGGGCCGCGTCGTCGAGGAGCGCCGAACTCGCTTCGGTACTCGGCCCGTTGACCAGTCCGTCGGCCTCGATCGCCACGTGGGTGAACCCGGGGGCGAGGGCGCGGACTTCGTCGGACACGGTCAGAGTGAGGGTCATGGGCTGCCTCAGAGTGCGGTCGGGAGTGTCTGCCAGAGGTGCGGCCGGTCGGGGGCGGCCTTGAGGGCGCTCAGCACGACCGGGTGCGGTTCAGCGTACAGCACTGGATAGTCCATCTCATTGAACTCGGGATCGGGCACGAAGGCCAGCCGCTCACCATCCAGCGAGAACTGCGCGTCCACGCCCGGCTTGTTGCCGCGCGGATCCTGACGGTGCCAGCCCCCGTTGAACCGCACGGCGACCAGCCCGTGCACCACGTCGAACTTCTGATAGCAGAGCGCCACAGGAATGTCCTCGGCCCGCAGCAGCGCGGCCAGCGCGTGCGCCTTGGCGTAACAGATGCCGGTGCCATGCTCCAGGACGTCGGAGGCCCGCCAGGTGACGCGCGGGTCACCGGAGTCCTGCGAGTGGGGAATGCCGTCCCGCACGAACTCGAACGCGAGGCGTGCATAGCCATACGAGTCGGCGGCACTTCTGGCCAGCCGCGCGGCCGTCTCCCGTACGAGGGGATGCTCATGGTCAATGACCTCGTCGGCAGCCAAGTACGCGGACAGGTCAGGGGTGTTCTGGATCAGCTCCATGACCGCAGAGCATAGGAAAGCGACCACCCGAGAGTCAATTACTTTTCAGGTGACCGCATACCTATGCACAACGCCATCCGACTCCGAGTCGGCAGACTCAGCGCGCCATCTCCTCCTTGAGCGCCGCCAGGAACGCGTCCACGTCGTCCTCGGTCGTGTCGAAGCCGCACATCCAGCGGACGTCTCCGGCGGCCTCGTCCCAGAAGTAGAAGCGGAAGCGCTTCTGAAGGCGCTCGCTCACGTCGTGCGGGAGGCGGGCGAAGACGCCGTTGGCCTGCACGGGGTAGAGGATCTCCACGCCGTGCACCGCGCGCACGCCCTCGGCGAGGCGCTGGGCCATCTCGTTGGCGTGGCGGGCGTTGCGCAGCCACAGGTCCTTGGCGAACAGCGCCTCCAACTGCACCGAGACGAAGCGCATCTTGGAGGCGAGTTGCATGGACAGCTTGCGCAGGTGCTTCATGTGGCTGACGGCGTCCTGGTTGATGACGACGACCGCCTCGCCGAAGATCGCACCGTTCTTCGTTCCTCCCAGGGAGAGGATGTCGACGCCGACCGCGTTGGTGAACGTCCGCATGGGGACGTCGAGTGAGGCCGCCGCGTTGGCTATCCGGGAACCGTCGAGGTGGACCTTCATGCCGTGTGCGTGGGCATGGTCGCAGATCGCGCGGATCTCGTCGGGCGTGTAGAGGGTGCCGAGTTCGGTGCTCTGGGTGATCGAGACGACCTGCGGCATCGCGCGATGCTCGTCGTCCCAGCCGTAGGCCTGCCTGTCGATCAGTTCGGGCGTGAGCTTGCCGTCGGGGGTGGGGACCGTGAGGAGTTTCAGGCCGCCCATACGCTCGGGGGCGCCTCCCTCGTCGACGTTGATGTGCGCGCTCTCGGCGCAGATGACCGCGCCCCAGCGGTCGGTGACCGCCTGGAGGGCGACGACGTTCGCGCCGGTGCCGTTGAAGACCGGGAAGGCCTCGGCCGTGGCGCCGAAGTGGCTGCGGATGACGCCTTGGAGGTTCGCCGTGTAATCGTCCTCGCCGTAGGCGACCTGGTGGCCGCCGTTGGCGAGGGCGAGGGCGGCGAGCACCTCGGGGTGGGCGCCGGCGTAGTTGTCGCTGGCGAAGCCGCGGATCTCCGGGTCGTGATGGCGACGGGCGTCGGTCTTCGGAGGGTTCACGGCTTCTCGGTCAGCCACAGACGGTTTCCGTTCACTTCGGTGGCGGGCTTGTCCCAGACGCCTGCGATGGCCTCGGCGAGGTCCTTGACGTCGGTGAAGCCCGCGAACTTCGCGTTGGGACGCTCGGCGCGCATCGCGTCGTGCACCAGCGCCTTCACCACCATGACGGCGGCCGCGGAGCTGGGCCCGTCCTCGCCGCCGGCCTTGCGGTAGCCGTCGGCCATGGCGAGGGTCCAGGCCTCGGCGGCGGCCTTCGAGGCGGAGTACGCCGCGTTGCCCGCGGTGGGCTTGCTCGCGCCCGCCGCGCTGATCAGCAGATAGCGCCCGCGGTCGCTGCGCTCCAGGCCGTCGTAGAAGGCCAGGGAGGTGTGCTGGACGGTGCGGATGAGGAGCTTCTCCAGCAGGTCCCAGTCGGCGAGGTCGGTGTCGGCGAAGGACGCGCTGCCGCGCCAGCCGCCGACGAGGTGGACCAGGCCGTCGACCCGGCCGAAGTCCTTCTCGATGTGCTCGGCCCAGTCGCGGGTCGCCTGCGGGTCGAGCAGGTCGACGGTGTCTCCTACGACGGTTGCCCCGCCGTGTGCGTAGCGGGCCGCGTCCACGGCCTCCGCCAGCCGTTCGGGATGCGCGTCCGCGCCGACGACGGTCGCGCCGGCCTCGGCCAGCCGCAGCAGCACGGCACGGCCCGCGGGGCCGCCCGCTCCCGCCACCGCGATCACCGCGCCGTTGAGCGCCCCGTTCCCCATGGTCCTCGCCTCCTGAGCCACTTCGGTCGTACGGTCGCTCACGCGGCGATCCGCTCGGCGTTCTCCGCCGTGATGCCCCGGGTCGACGCGATCACGTTCTTGAGCTTCTTGGAGAGTGCCTCATAGAACATGCTCAGCGGAAACTCGTCCGGAAGCACGTCATCCACGAGTTTCCGCGGCGGCAGGCTCAGGTCCAGGGCGTCGGGGCCCTTGGCCCAGCGGGAGCCCGGGTGCGGGGCGAGGTAGGTCGCGACCAGCTCGTAGGCCTTGAACCAGTGGACGAGCTTGGGGCGGTCGATGCCCGCGCGGTAGAGGTCCTCGATCTCGGCGCACAGCTGGTTGGTGACCTCGGGGGCGCGCTGCCAGTCGATGTGCAGCTTGTTGTCGGTCCAGCGGACGACGTCGTGCTTGTGCAGGTAGGCGAAGAGGAGCTGGCCGCCGAGACCGTCGTAGTTGCGGACGCGCTCGCCGGTGACCGGGAAGCGGAACATGCGGTCGCAGAGGACCGCGTACTGCACGTCACGGGCCTGCGGGACGCCGTCGGCCTCCAGCTTCACGGCCTCCTTGAAGGCGGTGAGGTCGCAGCGCAGCTCTTCCAGGCCGTACATCCAGAACGGCTGGCGCTGCTTGATCATGAACGGGTCGAAGGGCAGGTCGCCGTGGCTGTGGGTGCGGTCGTGGACCATGTCCCACAGGACGAAGGCCTCCTCGCAGCGCTTCTGGTCGTCGACCATCGTGGCGACGTCCTCGGGCAGTCGCATGCCCAGGATGTCCACGGCGGCCTCGGTGACCCGGCGGAAGCGGGCGGCCTCGCGGTCGCAGAAGATGCCGCCCCAGGAGAACCGTTCCGGCGCCTGCCGTACGGCGATGGTCTCCGGGAAGAGGACGGCCGAGTTGGTGTCGTAGCCGGAGGTGAAGTCCTCGAAGGTGATGCCGCAGAACAGCGGGTTGTCGTAGCGGGTCGCCTCCAGCTCGGCCAGCCAGTCGGGCCAGACCATGCGCAGGACGACCGCTTCGAGGTTGCGGTCCGGGTTGCCGTTCTGCGTGTACATCGGGAAGACGACCAGGTGCTGGAGTCCGTCCCGGCGGTTCGCGGCGGGCTGGAAGGCCAGCAGCGAGTCGAGGAAGTCGGGCACCTGGAAACCGCCGTCGGCCCACTGCCCCAGATCCCTGACCAGTGCGGCGTGGTAGGCCGCGTCGTGCGGGAGCAGCGGGGAGAGCTCTTCCACGGCGCCCGTCACGCGGCGCACGGCGGACTCGGCCTCCGTGCGGCCCGGGGCACCCTCGGCCGCGAAGTCGATCGAGCCGTCCTTCGACTGCCATGGCCGGATCCGCTCCACGGCGTCCTTGAGCACGGGCCATGCCGGATGCTCCACCACCGTGGTCACGGGAGGAAGCCGCTCCTCAAAACCCACCTGCACAAGAATTTCCGTCATGTCCCATCCTCCACGGGAGAACCTCGCGTATGGACACCGTATGCGTTCGGGGTTTCCTCTAGCAAGGCAAGGCTCCGCAAATTATCCTGCACCCTCCGTTTGTCACCGCTCTTTTTCCTGCCGGACACAGAGAAGGCGATTACTTCCGCTGTGGCGGGGTAGGCACGCTGGCGCCTGCGCCCCAGGGCCACCGAAGGCCGGTTTCGGTCAATGCGCGGCGGACTCGCCCACGGCCGGGTGACGGCGGCGCGCAGTACGCTCCGGATACACCCCGGTCGTCGCCCCCAATCCCCCGTGTACGCACGGGTACAACGCCGGGCCCGGCCGTTAGGCTGCGGCTCTGCCGCGTGGACGCCGGTGTCCGGCCGCGCTCACGCGCGCATGCCGAGCCGCCGTCGACGGAAGCGAGTTGAACCTTGAACTTCCTTACCATCGGTCACCGCGGAGTCATGGGTCTCGAACCCGAGAACACTCTCCGTTCCTTCGTCGCCGCCGAGCAGGCCGGCCTCGATGTCATCGAACTCGATCTGCATCTGAGCAAGGACGGCGCTCTCGTCGTCATGCACGACGCCGACGTGGACCGCACGACCGACGGGACCGGTCCGATCGCCGAGCGGACCCTCGGCGAGCTGCGCACCCTGGACGCGGGCCGCGGCGAGCGCGTCCCGACCTTCGAAGAGGTCCTGGACGCGGTCAAGTCGCCGGTCCAGGCCGAGATCAAGGACCTGGCGGCGGCGCGGGCGCTGGCCGAGGTCATGCACCGGCGGAACCTGGTCGAGCGGGTCGAGGTGTCCTCGTTCCACGACGAGGCGATCGCCGAGATCGCCCGCCTGGTGCCCGGCGTACGGACCGCGCTGATCGCCAGCCGCTTCGGCCCCGACGTGGTGGAGCGCGCCACCGAGGCCGGTGCCGAGACGGTCTGCCTCAACATCCGCCGGCTGACCCTGGAGGTCGTCGAGGCGGCCCGCAAGGCGGACCTGAGGATCATCGGCTGGGTGGTGAACACACAGGACCAGCTGCGGCTCGTACGGGCCCTGGGTCTGGACGGCGCGACCACCGACTACCCGGAGATCAAACGCACGGGCCGCTTCACGGCGTAACTGCCGTGACGATCAAGCGAGTTCCTTGACCAGCAGCTCGAACTGCAGGTCGTCGCGCTGCGGAATGCCGAACCGCTCGTCGCCGTACGGGAACGGGGTCATCCGGCCCGTACGGCGATAGCCGCGGCGCTCGTACCAGGCGATGAGGTCGTTCCGTACGGAGATCACGGTCATGTGCATCTCCCGTACACCCCAGGTCTCCCGGACCGTGCGCTCCGCCTCCGCGATGATGACCTTGCCGAGACCGCCGCCCTGGAGCTGCGGGCTGACGGCGAACATCCCGAAGTAGGCGTACTCACCCCGGTGTTCGAGCTGGCAGCAGGCGACTGCCCGACCCTCGCGCTCGACGACGAGCAGCCGGCTGTCGGGCGACTTGATGACCGCCAGCACGCCCTCGGGGTCGGTCCGCTGCCCTTCGAGGATGTCCGCCTCGGTGGTCCAGCCGGCCCGGCTGTCGTCACCCCGGTAGGCCGACTCGATCAGCACGACGAGGGCGTCCACATCGGCGTCGGTGGCGTCGCGGAAGGTCAGTCCGGTGGCGGCGGTGTCCATGGGTGCACAACTCCGATCAGGGCGCGGCTCAAGCAGAGACGAGGGTAACGCGGCCCCGGAGACTAGGCTCCGCCCCCATGGTGCACGTACTGAGCAGCCGCATCCTGCTGCGCCCCACCGACCCCGAACGCTCCCGAGTCTTCTACGGCGAGCAGCTGGCCCTGCCCGTCTACCGGGAGTTCGGCACGGGTCCGGAACGCGGAACCGTCTACTTCCTCGGCGGCGGCTTCCTGGAGGTCTCCGGCCGCTCCGACACGCCGCCCTCCCCCGCCGTACAGCTGTGGTTGCAGGTCGAGGACGCGGGCGCCGCGCACAAGGAGCTACGGACGAAGGGGGTCGAGATCGCACGTCCGCCGGCGAAGGAGCCATGGGGCCTGGTGGAGATGTGGATCTCGGACCCGGACGGCACACGGATCGTCCTGGTGGAGGTCCCGGCGGATCATCCGCTGAGGTACCGGCCGGGGATGTAGGCCTACGGCGGCCAGGGCACCCGTTCCCCGCCGGATGGCCGGGGTCGTGGCGCGGGCTTAGCGTGCTGGGAGGGGAGCTTTCTGCGGAAGGAACGCCATGAAGCTCGACAGGCCGGTGACCGGCGGCCCCTGCTGGACCGAGCTCGGGACCAGTGATCTGGAGGCGGCCAAGCGGTTCTACTCGGACGTGTTCGGCTGGCGTCCGGAGACCGATCCCCGGCCGGAGGCGGGCGGTTACACGGTCGCGCACATCGGGGACGCGGCGGTCGCCGCGCTGACACCGCTGTTCCAGGAGTCGCAGCCGGTGGCGTGGAACGTGTCGTTCGCTGTCGCGGACTCCGATGCGACGGCGGAGCGGGTGCGCGCGGCGGGCGGAACCCTGCTGATGGAGCCGATCGACGTGTTCGACATCGGGCGCTTCGCGGTCGCCCTCGACCCGGGCGGCGCCGCGTTCCAGATGTGGCAGGCGCGGACCTTCCCGGGCGCCGGGCTGTTCAACGCGCCCGGCGCGCTGGGCTGGGTGGAACTGCTGACACGGGCGCCCGAGCGGGCCGAGAGCTTCTACACGACCGTGTTCGGCTGGACCGTCCGCCCCTCGGAGCACTACCCGCAATGGGGCATCGATGGCGCCGACTTCGGCGGCATGATGACGATGGACGCGAAGTTCCCGCCGGAGGTGCCTCCGCACTGGCTGCCGTACTTCGCGGTCTCGGACGTCGACGCCACCGCCGCGTCGGCCACGGGGGCGGGCGGCACGGTCCTGATGGAGCCGACGTCCATCGGGGACGTGCGGCGGATCGCGGTGCTGCGGGATCCGCAGGGGGCGATGTTCGGGGTCTATGCGGGTGAGGAGGGCCGACGGGGCGCCTTGCATTGAGGTGCAGGTCGGCGAACTGAGCCTCGTCACCGGGCTGTTCGGCAGGGACCGGGGTGAAGCGTGGGTGAGAACACCAGCGCCCCGTTGCTCGACGGCTACCCGGACGCGGGCGGCAACCTCGTCGACGCGGCGGCCGAATACACCGACGGCAGAACAGAGTTGACCTCGGCGAACGGCTCGGCACCTCAGCCTGGCGAGCACGTTCACGTCCGGGACGCACCCCGGCGATGCTGATCGGATCAGGAATCACCGGTGACAGCTGCGCACCGACCGGCTCGACGACCTCATCCGTACCGGCAAGGTGCTGTACGTCGGTGTCTCGGACTGGCCCGCTTGGGAGATCGCGCAGGCCAACACGCTTGCGGAGCTGAGGGGTTGGACCTCGTTCGTGGGTTCGCAGCTGCGTTACAACCTGTTGGAGCGGATGCCGGAGCGGGAACTGCTGCCGCGGGCACGGGCGTTCGGTCAGGCGGTGCCGGCGTGGGCGCCGTTGGCGGCCGGGAAGCTCACCGGCAAGTACCGCCGGGGTGAGGCGGGTCGGCTCGACAGTTGGGGCGACAAGCCGAACTCGCGGGAGGAGGACGTCATTTCCGCCGTCCTGGAGATCGCCGAACAGGGCGGCTGGAGTCCGGCCCAGGTCGCGCTGGCCTGGCTGCTGGGCCGGCCCGGCAACGTCGTCCCGATCGTCGCGGCCACAAAGGTGCACCAACTCGCCGACAACCTGGGCGGCTTGGACGTCCGCCTCGACGCCGACGCCGTCGCCCGGCTCGACGAGGTGAGCGCGGTGGACCTCGGCTTCCCGCACGACTTCGTACGGAGCCGTCGTGCGGAACCTCTGCGGCGACCGCTGGGCCGACATCGACGACCGGCGCTCCGGCTACCGCCGCTCGGCGACCGTGGTCCTCCAGCGCCCCGGCGGCGTCGGTGTCACGCCAGCGGTGTCACCGTCACCCGGTCGATCACCGGGGCGTACGCGGAGCGTTGGCCGTACTGGTTCCTGGAGTGGCCGTCGTGGTCCGGGAGTTCGTCGGCGGTGAAGGTGAGGGTGTTGGCGCCCTGGTCGAGGGTGACGGGGACGGAGAGGTCGTGGAAGTTGTTGAAGTGGAAGGTGGTGGGGAACAACACGCGCTGTGGGACCGACCCGTTGACCGAGATGTCCGCGTGGCGGCAGACCGGGTCCGGGTTGTAGTGGGTGGCGGGCGCCTGCTCGCCGTTGGAGTAGCGGATCGTGAGCGCGTGACGGCCGGCGCGCTCCGCCGTCACGGTGAGCGTGAGCGCGTTCGCGGGGCCGCGGCCGATGCCATCGACCGCCTTGCCGCCCGTGGCGAACGTGTGGGCGCCGGTGACCCGGGCGCCGCCGGTCGTGGCGCCTTCCTCGGCCGGGTGCGTGGAGGTGGGGAGGAGGCCGCGCGAGGGGCCTACCTGGAGGCGGTCCAGGACCAGTTGATCCGAAGTGGCGGTGACGGTGACCTTGTTGATGCCCGACATGAGGAACAGGGGGACGGGGGATCGTTCAACAATCCCCACGTCCCCTCCCTCCACCATCCCCATGTCGTCTCCGCCCACCATCCCCACGTTCTCCCCGTTGATCGTCAACTCGCCCTCCCCCGAGCCGATCCGATCGACGCCCACAGCGGCCTCCCCGTCCTCCGCCGCGTGCACCCAGAACGTGGCGGTACCGCCCCGCGGCAGCACGACGACACCAGGGCCCGACGCTCCACGCTGCCCGTAGTCCACGCGAGCCCCGCCGCCCAGGGCCGCGAACTCCGCGTCGTACAGCGCGGGCGCGGTCACCTGGTCGTCCCGCAGGGCGAGGTCGAGCCGGTCGACGACCGCGTCACCCCGCGTGACACCGAGGTCATGGTCCTGCGCGGCGAGGGTGATCGTGTGCGCGCCGGCGGTCAGTTCGACCCGGGTGTCGGCGTGGCCCCACACCGCCCACTTGTAGCCGAGGGGCAACCGGAGTTCCTGCGGATCCCCGCCGTCGACCCGGAGGAAGACGTTGGTGGGTCCTTGCTCGCGCACAGCGTCGGCCAGGTTGTAGGAGTTGGCGAAGACGCTCACTTCGTACGTCCCGTCCCGCGGGACCTCCACGGAGAAGACGAGCACTCCATCGGAACCGGTGCGCAGTCCACCCACGTGGTAGCCGGTCGAGCCCGCGAACTTGTCGACGTCGGACGGGGACCCCTCGGGTCCGTTCAGCGCATGGCCGTCACCGATGTAGGCCGCGTCCTCCGACTGGTACGAGCGCCGCCAGCCGACCGAAGGCGGCAGCGCTACGGCCCCCTTGCCGCCCGGGGACAGGATCACCTGGTACGCCGACATCGCTTCCAGGTCGGGCAGACGCAGCGTCACTTTGCCTTCCGCGACGGGGAGTTCACGATCACCGAGCCTCAACGGCTGCGCGGAGGCGCCGACTTGACCGGTCCAGGGGATCTCAAGGAGCCGTACGTGGACGGTCGTACCGAAGACTTCCGGGTCGACGTGCTCGAACACGACGTCCGCGGAGCCGCCCGCGCCGCCGAGCAGCACCCGAGCCTGCCGCTTGGTGCGGTCGAGCGCTGCAACGCCCTGCAACGTGTACTGGACGTTGGGGTGGGGCGCCGTGACCTGGACCGTGTCGCCCGTGAACTGCCCGTAGGCGTTGAACAACCACCACTGCCCGTTGCCCTTGTTGGCCTCCACCACCGAGTCGTTGAGGTTGCCGTCGATGTTCCAGTACGCCATGTCGGCGTCGACCTTCGACTCCTCGATCGCGGCGATCCACTGGATCATCTGGCCCGGCACGGACAAGTGGTAGTTGTGGGCGTACTCGTTGATGTTGACGGGCAGTGGCCCGATGCCCAACTCCCGTTCCAACGCACGGTACTTGGCGACGCTCGTACGGATCTCGTCGGGCGTGGTCAGCT
This sequence comes from Streptomyces sp. NBC_00986, assembly GCF_045162565.1. Lineage (NCBI taxonomy): Bacteria > Bacillati > Actinomycetota > Actinomycetes > Kitasatosporales > Streptomycetaceae > Streptomyces > Streptomyces sp. NBC_00986. Next base: position 10,101,355 of record NZ_CP108733.1, on the reverse strand, counting down.
CGTGCCAGGTGATGACGTCGGGCAGTACGTCCTCGGCCCGGGCGAACTCCAGGAAGCCCCTGACCTCGTCGTACAGGAGGCAGGTGTTGGGGCCGGCGATTCGGGCGCCGGGGTCGAGTTCCTTGATGAGGCGGTAGAGGTCCCGCCAGGCGGTGAAGTAGCGGTGCGGGTCGGTGCGCCAGGAGGTCCGGTCGTAGCTCCACTCCTCCGTCCCGAACATGTTGCCCTCGGGTTCGTTGAACGGGACGTACACGACATGGGACTTGTACGCGCCTAGGGTCAGCACCTGCTCCACCTGGTGGCGGACGCGGGCCGTGAAGTCGGCGAGGCGCTCGGCTCCGGTGTCGCCGGGCCATTCGTAGGGGAAGCCGCGGTAGATGTCGGTCATGTAGACGTAGACGTCCTTGCCGCCCGCCTCGACGAAGGGGCGCAGGATCTCCAGGGCGTCGGCGCCCGGGTGCTGGGTGCCGTCCTGGGCCTTGGTGGAGACCGTGCGGACGTACATGCCCTCGACCGCGTTGCGGCTGGGGACGCCGTCGCCGTACAGGCCGTAGAGCGTGCCGCTCGCTCCTCCGTGGAAGGGGCCCGTGCCGGTGCCGAGGTCGATGGTGAGGTTTCCGGAAACAGGAGCGGCGGAGGCTGCGGCTGCCACGGCATCAATCCCTTGTTCGGCATGTCGTACGTCGGTCGGCTTCCCGGACCGGCTTGATCGAACGTAGGGAGATCACGCGACCCGCGTCAACGGTCCGTCGGCGTCCGCGTACGGCGGGTCAGACGCGCAACATGCCCAGCCGGCCTTCCAGCTGGACCAGCAACTCGCCGAGCAGGGAGGCGAGTTCGCCCTGTCCGGGGGTGTCGAGACCGGCGAGTACGGTCGTCTCGTAGGCGAGCTGCTCGGGCAGGATCGCGTCGACGAGGTCGCGGCCGGTGTCCGTGAGGCGGACGTGGGCGACCCGCCGGTCGCGGGTGTCGCCCCGGCGCTCGACCAGTCCGCGTTCGGTCAGCAGCTTGAGGCGCTTGGTGACGGCGGCGCCCGAGGAGAAGGTCTCCCGGGTCAGCTCGCTCGGTGTCAGCTCGTGCCCGGTGCGGCGGAGCGCGCCGAGCAGGTCGAACTCGGGGCGGCTGAGCCCGGCCCGGCGCAGCGGCGCGTCCTCGGCCTGCTGGAGCAGGGCGGCGCACCGGTTGATCCGGCCGATGATCTCCATCGGGCCGGTGTCGAGGTCGGGGTGCACGGCCTGCCACTGCCCGACGACGGCGGCGACGGTGTCGCGCCGGGTCGCTCTCGGAGGGGTCGGGCGGGCCGCGCCGTCGCCGTCGACCGGCCGTCCGTTCATTGCCGTCATCCCCGTACGCCCTCCGTCTTTCCGCCCGTGCGCCGATCCCCGGTCGGCCAGGAGTGCGACTCCCGGCGTCGTACCGTCGCGGCGAGCGTACGGTGTCCGGACTGTTCGGCGAGCACGACCCGCTCCTGCGGCAGGGCGCGCTGCCACCACTCGCCGGACGCGGCGTCGACGGTGGCCCGCAGTTCGACGAGCGCGGCGGCGAGCGCGCGGTGCACGGAATCGAGGCTCCCGCGCGCGGGAGCCTGCTCCGCCAGGAGCCGCGCGGCCCGCTCCCGGGCCCGTTCCACGGCGGTCAGCGCCTCCTCGATACGGTCGGTCGCGCGCCGGTTGGTGACGGCGAACGCGGCGACGAGGCCGACCAGGGCGCCGACGAGGGTGTCCACGATCCGCTCGGTGATCAGCTCGCCGGGCTGCTGGGTCCGCGCGAACTCCGTGATGAGCAATGCCATCGGGGTCACACACACGCTGCCGAGCCAGTAGTTGCGGCCGATCAACGCCTCCGCACCGAAGTTGAAGGCGAGGCAGCACAGCACGAGGGCCGCCGGGTGCGCGTGGGCGAGCGGGGCGACCGCGGCGAAGACGAGCACCCCGGCGAGGTTCCCGACGACCCGTTGTACACCCCGGCCCCAGGTGAGCGTGATGTTGGCCTGGTAGAGGGAGGCTGCGGTGACGAGGGCCCAGTAGGGGCGGCCGACCCCGAGGGCGAGGGACGCGTATCCGGCGAGCGCACACCCGAGCGCCGTACGCAGCACGAGCGGGGTGAGCGGACCGAGCCTGGTCCACAACGGGCGGGCGGGGGCGGCCAGTTCGGCGTCCACACCGAGGAGTTCGTCGGCTACGGCGCCTGCCGGGGCGTCGGTCTGCGGGACCGGTCCACGGCCGCGCAGTTCGCGGGCCCAGGTGCGGAGCAGCTCCGGGTCGGCGTCGGCGGGCGCGGCGAGGGCGACCTCGGCACGGACGAGGAGGTGTTCGAGAGCGCGCCGGGGTGGGGTGGGGGTGCCGGTCGCGAGCAGGGATTGCCAGGCTGCGTGGACGGCGGCCGCCGCGGCGGCACGCGCGCGTGAGAGGTCGTCGACGGCACGCGCGCGTGCATGGCTCCTTCCGGTGCCATGTACGGCGGCGTACGCGGCGACGGCGTTCAGAGCCTGGGCGGTGGCGCGGCGCTCCGGGCCGTAGGGGCGGACGAGTGCGGGCGCCATGCCGACGAGCCATGCCCAGACGCCTGCGGCGGCGGCCAGCGCGAGGTGGCCGGGGACCTGGCCGAGCGTCTGCGGCGCGAAGAGCGAGGCCGAGCTGATGAAGGTGAGGACGACGTTCCCGGGCGGGCCGATCCGGGTCGCGTCGCACAAGCCCTTCTGTACGGCGGCCAGGGCGGCGCCGACCGTGACCAGCACGACGGCGTTCGTGGTGAGGGAGGCCGTGACCAGCGCGACGGCGAGACCGGCGATCATGCCGAGCACCACCCAGACCAGGGCGCGGGCCCGGGCGGCGTAGGGCTTGTTGTGGGCGTAGAGCGCGCACAAGGAGCCGGCCATCGTGTACATCGCCAGGTCGAGGCGGCCGAGGGCCAACAGGGTCAGGTTGGGCGGGGCGACCGAGGCGACCGCGCTGAGCGCGGGCTTGAACCAGATGTCGGAGGGCCGGCCGAGGCGCAGCGCGCCGGTGAGCGGGAGACGTCGGACGCGCGGGGTGGGGGCGGGGGTCGCACTGCTCATGGGAAACAAGTTTAGCAGGTGTTTTACTCGTGAAATATTTTCGTCGAGCAGGCCACCGGGGCGCCACTGACCTGCCGCGCTCCGTCGAGTGCTCCCCGTGTACACCGTTGCGCTTGATTGCGCCCCGTGCGGCACGGGCATCCTGTGACCGAACGTCGACGGAGAGCGATGTCCGGGGCGGAACGGGGGATGCGCGTGCATGGTGGACCGGCTTCGCCCGGCTGGCTGCTGGTCGCGCTGTGCGCGGCGACCGGGGCCTACTGCCTGCTGCGGATGCGCAGCCCCGTCGAGGAACAGCGCCGGGCCGCGGGCGGCGAGGCACTGATGGGCTTCGGCATGGCCGCGATGGCCGTACCCGCCGCGGTGTTCACGCCACCCTCTTGGGCATGGCCCGGCTACGCGGCGGTGTTCGGCGCGGCGGCGCTGCGCGCCCTGTGGTCGGCGCGCAGGAGCCCGCACCACGTGCACCATCTGCTGGGCACCGCGGCCATGGTCTACATGGCGCTCGCGATGGCCGCCTCGCCCGCGCACCACCACGAGCACGGCGACTCCGGAGTCCCGCTCGTGACGGGTGCGTTGCTCCTCTACTTCGTGGGATACGTGCTGCTGTCCGGCATCCGGCTGGTGCCGGGCACCGGGGGGGTCACCGGCGCGGCCGTCGGCGGCGGGAGCGTCGGCTGGGGCGACCGGCCGGAGCTGGCGCGGGCGTGCCGGCTGTCGATGGGGATCGGCATGGTCGCGATGTTGCTGACGCTCTAGGCAGGACCGGCGCGGCCGTACGAAATGGTGGCCTGCGTCACTTTGCCGCAACAAGCCGTACCCCTGATCACCGCGGCGCTCATAGGGTGCTTCCATGATGGTCCCCGCGGCACTGTTGCTGCTCGGCGCCTTGGCCGCCGTCGTCGCCCCACGGCTGCTCGCCCGGGCCGACTGGCCGGACCATGAGCCGGTGCTCGCGCTGTGGGTGTGGCAGTGCGTGGTGGCGGCCGTCCTCCTGTGCTGTGCCCTGTCGATGACGCTCAGCGCGGCCGCCGCGTGGCAGGCGGTGCGCGGGCACGTGTTCGCCAACGCCCCGCACGCGGTCGTGGACGCCTATCCCCTGGTGACGACCGGGCCTTGGGCCGCCACGACCGCGGTGGCCCTCGCGTGCGGCGGGGCGTGGACCGCGGCGATGCTGGTCCGTGAGGTCGTACGGGCCCGGGCGCGGCGTCGGCTGCGGAGGGCCGAACTCCTCGTCCGCGCACCGGTGTTGCCCGGCGAGGAGCCGGGTGCCGAGCCGCTGGTCATCCTGGAGGCGGAACGGCCGGACGCGTGGTGGATGGCCGGCACCGCGCCCCAACTGGTCATCACCACGGCCGCGTTGAGGCGCCTCAAGGGGCGGCAACTGGACTCGCTGCTCGCGCACGAACAGGGCCACGCGCAGGCCCGGCACGACTGGTTGCTGCACTGCTCGGGCGCGCTCGCGAACGGGTTTCCGCAGGTACCGGTGTTCGCCGCGTTCCGGGACGAGATGCACCGGCTGGTCGAACTCGCCGCCGACGACATGGCCTCCCGGCGCTTCGGCCGCCTCACGACCGCCCTCGCCCTGGTCGAACTCAACGAGGACCGCGGGGTGTTCGGGCCGTGCCCCACTCCGCACGCCCATGTCCCGCAGCGGGTGAACCGGCTGCTCACTCCCCCGGACCGCCTCACCGCGATGCGCCGCCTGGGCTGGACCGCGACGGCGGCACTGGTGCCGGTGGTTCCGGTCCTGGTGGCGTTCGTGCCGGGGTTGCGGGCGCTGGGCTGAGGAGGGGCCGGGGGGTGTGGTCCCTGAGCGGGATTGGCTCCGCCCACCATCAGTCGGCGAGGATCGTTCCATGCACCACCCGCCCCGCCCGACCCTCCGACAGACGACCAGCATCACCCTCGCCCTGTGCTCCGCGCTGCTCCTCACCCTGGTCGCGGTGGAGTGGCGTCCGCTGATCGACGCCGACGAGCGGATCGCCCGGACCACACATCGCTGGGCGGTCGAGAACCACGGCCTGACGCATACGTTCCGCATCCTGACGGACTGGGTCTGGGATCCACTGACCATGCGCCTCGTGTGTGCGGCCGCGATGATGTGGCTGGTGTGGCGGCGTTCAGCATGGAGAACGGCTCTATGGCTGGCGGCCACATGTGCGCTGGGCACACTGCTCCAACAGACCCTGAAGGCACTGGTCGACCGCCCCCGCCCGACATGGCCCGACCCCGTCGACTCGGCCCACTACGCCGCCTTCCCCTCGGGCCACGCCATGACCGCCACAGTGGTCTGCGGCCTGCTCCTGTGGCTGCTCCACGACTACGGCACCGGACGCGCTGTATGGCGTACGGCCCTGACCCTGGCCGTGATCTCCGTCGCGGGCGTGGGACTCACCCGTGTCTGGCTGGGCGTGCACTGGCCGTCGGATGTGGTGGGCGGGTGGCTGCTGGGGGCGTTCGTGGTGACGGTGGCCGTGGGGGCGTACGAACGGTGGCGGGTGTGAACACGGCCTGGTGGCGGCACCGCCATGTCGGACCGGCGGAGTTGTTCTGCGGGAGCGACCTTCCCGCCACGTGGAACATCGCTGCGTAAGATCACCGCATGAATGCCGTCCTCTTCGACTTCTCCGGGACCCTCTTCCGTATCGAGTCCACCGAGTCCTGGCTGCGTGCCGTGTTGCGTGAGACCGGGATCGCGCTGCCGGAACCGGAGTTGGTGGAGGCGGCGCGGGCGCTGGAGGTGGCGGGAGCCATGCCTGGTGGTGCACAGCCGGAGCAACTGCCCGAGGAGTTCGCCGAGATGTGGGCGATCCGGGACGAGAGTTCCGCGCTGCACCGGGCCGCGTACACCGGCGTCTCCCGTCAAGTCCCGCTCCCCGACCCGGCGTTGCACGACGCGCTGTACGAGCGGCACATGACGCCGGCCGCGTGGACGCCGTACCCGGACACCGTGGACGTACTGGGGACCCTGCACGAGCGCGGGATCGGCGTGGGTGTGGTCAGCAACATCGGCTGGGATCTGCGGCCGGTGTTCCGCGAGCACGGGCTCGACCCGTATGTGGACGCGTACGTCCTGTCGTACGAACACGGCATCCAGAAGCCCGACCCGCGGCTGTTCACCGTCGCATGCGAGGCGCTCGGCGTCGACCCGAAGGACGTGCTGATGGTCGGTGACGACCGGCGGGCGGACGGCGGGGCGGCGGCGCTGGGGTGCGGGGTGCACTTCGTGGACCACCGGCCGGTGACGGAGCGGCCGGACGGTCTGCGTCCCGTGCTCGAACTGGTCGGGCAGGGGCGGGGGTTGGACGGCCTCCGGAGCTGACCGGTCACTGGGCCCGCCGGGTCGTAGCCCCACGGATCTCCACGCCGGAGCACCCTCGCACCAATCGTCAATTACAGGTTGACGATCGGGAATCGTCAATTTAAAGTTGACGCATGAGCCCACTCGACATCAGCCTCGCCGACCTGATCGCCCGCCTCGACGAGGAGCTCCCCGAAACCGACGAACTGGCCCGCATCAGCGAAGCGCGACTGCGTGCCCAGACCCTGTCCGACCTCGGTGACCAGCTCATCGACCACTACGTCAGCAAGGCCAAGCAGGTCGGCGCGTCGTGGACCGAGATCGGCGACGCCATCGGAGTGTCCAAGCAGGCCGCCCAGCAGCGCCACGCACCCGGCCCTTTCGAGCGGTACACCAACCTGAACCGGCACAGCATCGTGCTCGCGCAGGAAGCCGCACGGACGCACAAGCACGACTCCATCGGCACCGAACACCTCCTGCTCGGCCTGCTCGGCGAACCGCGGGGCCTGGCGTACGAGGTGCTGGTGGCGAAGACCGAGTCGGAGCAGCGGATCCGTGACGCGATCGCGGAAGCCCTGCCGCCGGCCGGGGAGAAGGCGCTGCGGGGTCACATCGCGTTCCGGCCGGAGAGCAAGGAGGCCATCGGACAGGCCCGCCGCGCGGCGGCCGACCTCGGCCACGACTGGGTCGGCACGGAGCACGCGCTGCTGGGTCTGATCCGGGTCGAGGAGAGCCCGGCCGCCCAGATCCTGCGCAACCTCGGCTTCACCTCGGACGAACTGCACGAGACGGTCAAGGCCGAAATCTCCAACAGGCTTGCCGCGCGCGGCAATTAGCGAGGAAACGACCAGCGACCGCGGAGCACCGGGCCGCCGCGGCCACCCCACCCGTCACCTCACGTCACCCCTGATACCCCTCCACCTCGGACTCCGGCCGCACCCGCGCCTCGTCCGGGTTCTCCCCGAACTCCACCTTCGCGCGACGCTGGCGCAAGAGGTCCCAGCACTGGTCGAGTTCACGTTCCAGCTGCCCGAGGCGCTGATGCTCCGTGGCACTGTCGATCGCACCGGACGCGACGGCCTCCCGGAGCTTGCGCTCGTCGTCGACCATCTCGTTGATCCGCGCGAAGATCTGCTGGTCCTGCTCCATGCCCGTGCGCCTCCTCGGCTCGACACCCGTGCCCACTCTAGGGACGGATCACGTGCCGTGCGACAGATGTGCGAGAAGGCGGCGCCGGACGCCGGTTCAAAAGTCGCCCAAGGAAACCATTGGGGTGAAAAGGAGCCGCCCGCCTGAGACGATCCCCCGCGTCGCCCCAGACGGACGGCAGCATGCGCCAGGCCCCCTCGACGGGAGACCCGGACGTCCTGAGTATAGTTGGCTGATAGCCAGTCAACGCAGGAGTTACAGCATGTCCCCGCGAAGCGCATCGGTCAATGAAGAGTTGCGCAGGCGTTCCCGGGAACGGCTCCTGCAGGCGGCCGTGGAGCTGGTCAGCGAGCGTGGGTACGAGGCCACGACCTTGGGCGACATCGCGGACCGGGCCGGTTCGGCGCGCGGACTGGTGTCGTACTACTTCCCCGGAAAACGCCAGCTCGTCCAGTCCGCCGTACACCGTCTGATGCACCGGACGCTGGAGGAGGCCCTGGAGCGCGAACCCCGGACCGACGACGGGCAGGAGCGGATGGCCCGGGCCATCGACGCGATCCTGGGTCTCGCACACGACCGCCCCGTGCTGATGCGCCAGCACATGGCGGGACTGCTGCAGGGCGAGGGCTTCGTCCAGTGCCCGGAACAGCGGCGCCTGTCCGAGCTGCTCGGGCAGACGATCGCGGGGTACGGGTCGGGGAACGTCCCCTCCGACTACCCCATGCTCCGCGCGCTGCTCATGGGCGCGGTCTACTCGGCGCTCGTGCCCGGGGTGCCGATGCCGATTCCGGTGCTGCGCACCGAGTTGTTCGAACGGTACGGCCTCGACTGGGAGTTGGGGATCCCGCCGGGGTCAGGTGAGCGGGCCGGAGCGGCCGACACGGACCTGTCACGGTTCTTCGCGACGGACGACAGATCCACGCCCCCGTCCGCGGCCGAAGACCCGGCCGACGACCGGCCGACCGAGCCCTCCGACGCGTAACTTCCCTGTTCAGCGCCGGGCATGACGAGGTGTCAGAAACCCCGCGTCCCGCGCCTGCGAGATGAGCCGGAGCGACCGGCGCCGACTGTGCCCGGTCGCGCACATCACCGCGAGGACGGGGTCAACTCCCTCGTCCTGCGCGGCCCGATACTCCTGGGCGATCTGCCACCGCCCCTCGATGCCCCGCGGCCAGGCCGGCCGCGCCCGGCGCGCCCCGCCCGACTCCGCCCCCTCCTCCTCGGGTTGCAGCCCGCACGCCTCGAAGAGCGGCCCCTCCAGCCAGTCGGCGAGCACCGTCAAGTCGTCGAGGGACAGGGCAGGTTGGGCCCGTACGTCCTCGACGGAGACGGTCTGCTCGCACACCACGGCGAGTGCGTCGACCCGGGCGCCGTCGGTGAAGGCGAGCCGGACGTGGAACCACGAGGTGGCTCCGTCGTGCTCCTGCACTTCCCACGCGGGCCACACGGACACCGCACCGTCCGACGGAGAGCGATCAGAAAGATTAACGAAGGATGCTTCTAGCACATACGCAACGTAACCGCATGATCACATTCCATACGAACGGACACGCGCGCCCTCAGCGTGTACGGGTTCGTTCGGCACCCTGTCAGCGGAGCACCGGTGGTGCGATCCTGGAGGCGTCAGTGATCTGGCGAATCAGCGATCTCCTGCGTGCCTGACGGGTGAGGAGTTCCGCCGTGCTGCGTGTCGCCGTCGTCGGCTCCGGGCCGAGCGGGGTCTACACCGCCCAGAGTCTGGTCCAGCTGGAACCCGGGGTGCTGGTCGACGTCCTGGACCGGCTGCCGTGCCCGTACGGTCTGGTGCGCTACGGCGTGGCACCGGACCACGAGAAGATCAAGTCGCTGCAGAACAACCTGCGGACGGTCCTGGAGCACGGGCGGGTGCGGTTCCTCGGCGGGGTGCCCGTGGGACCCGGCGGTCTGTCGGCCGCCCGGCTGCGGGAGTTGTACGACGCGGTCGTGTACTGCGTGGGTGCCGCCACCGACCGTCACCTGGGGATTCCCGGTGAGGAGCTGCCGGGCAGCTGGTCGGCGACCGAGTTCGTGTCCTGGTACAGCGCCCACCCGGACTCCACCGCCGACGGTTTCGTGCTCGGCGCGCGTTCGGCCGTGGTCATCGGCGTGGGCAACGTCGCGGTGGACGTCACGCGGATGCTGGCGCGCGGCGCGGCCGAGTTGAGCCGTACCGACATCCCGCAGGCCGCGCTCACCGCGCTGGCCGCGAGCGGGATCACGGACGTCCACATGGTCGGCCGGCGCGGCCCCGCGCAGGCCCGCTTCACCACCAAGGAACTACGCGAACTGGGCGGGCTCCCCGGCACCGAAGTGACCGTGGATCCGGCCGAGTTGGCGCTCGACCCGGACTGCGCCGACCTCTCCGCCCTGCCCGGCGCCCAGCGCCGCAACGTGGAGGAACTTCGCCACTGGGCCGCGCTCCCGCCCCAGGGCGCCGCACGCCGTATCCACCTCCGTTTCTTCCTCCGTCCTGTCCAACTCCTCGCCGACGCGGGGCGCGTGGGCGCGGTCCGCTTCGAACGCACCGCGCCGGACGGGCGGGGCGGCGTGGTCGGCACGGGTCGATTCGAGGAGATCGAGGCGCAGTTGGTGCTGCGTTCGGTGGGCTATCGCGGAGTGCCGCTGGACGGGCTGCCGTTCGACGCCGAGCACGGCACCGTGCCGCACCGGGCGGGCCGTGTCGTACGCGAAGGGCGGACCGTGCCCGGCGAGTACGTGGCCGGCTGGATCAAGCGGGGCCCGACCGGCGTCATCGGCACCAACCGCCCGGACGCCAAGGAAACGGTGACGTCCCTGCTCGCGGACGCGCCCGTGCTCGTACGACGGGACCCGACCGAGGACCCGCTCCCCGCACTGCGCGCCGAGGGGATCGAGCCGGTCGAGTGGGGCGGGTGGGAGGCCATCGAGCGGGCCGAGGCGGAGTTGGGGGCCTCGCTCGGGCGGGGCGGTGTGGTCAAGCTGCCGGACTGGGACGCCCTGCTGGCGGCGGTACGCGAGGCGCGCATCTAGAGATATGTGGGGCGCACACATAGCAGCTGGGCAAGACACACGGCGGCAACAACCCAGAAATCAACAAACTGTTCAAGGCGCCTACGGTCTCGAACTGTTCGCACGTTTCCCCCCTCTCCGCCGCTCAGGAGTGCCCATGGCCACGACCACACCCGTGCATCCCGTCGACGAGGTCCCACCCGTACGGCAACTGGCCGCCTTCGGGCTCCAGCACGTGCTCGCGATGTACGCGGGCGCGGTCGCGGTGCCGCTGATCGTGGGCGGGGCGATGAAGCTGTCGGCCGCCGACCTGGCGTATCTGATCACCGCGGACCTGCTGGTGTGCGGGATAGCCACGCTCATCCAGTGCATAGGTTTCTGGCGGTTCGGCGTGCGGCTGCCGATCATGCAGGGCTGCACGTTCGCCGCTGTCTCACCGATGGTGCTGATCGGTACGACGGGCGGCGGACTGCCCGCGATCTACGGCTCCGTGATCATCGCCGGGCTCGCCATCGCGCTCCTGGCCCCCGTCTTCGGCAGGCTGCTCCGCTTCTTCCCGCCGCTGGTCACCGGCACGGTGATCCTGATCATCGGCCTGTCACTGCTCCCCGCGGCGGGCAACTGGGCGGCCGGCGGTCAGGGCGCGAAGGACTTCGGCGAGCCGAAGAACATCGCGCTCGCCGCGTTCGTCCTCGCGGTGGTCCTCGGTGTGCAGCGGTTCGCGCCGGCCTTCCTCAGCCGGATCGCGGTGCTGATCGGCATGGCCGTGGGGCTCGTGGCCGCGGTGGTGTTCGGGTTCACGGACTTCAGCGGGGTCGGGGACGCCGACTGGGTCGGCATCAGCACGCCGTTCCACTTCGGTACTCCCATAGATGCATTGGGACATAGGACAATGGCCGCATGCCCGCACCTGAGATAACGACGCCGCCGCCTCGCATCAACGGGGACTACGCTCGCGTCTCCGAGGACGACCGGGGAGCCGCCGAGGGAGTCGAGTCCCAGCACGAGGAGTGCGTCCAGTTCGGCGACGAGATCGGCCGACCGGTCACCGCCTCCTATCAGGACAACAGCCTGAGCGCGTTCACCGGCCGTGCGCGGCCTGAGTTCGAGCGCCTCCTGGCGGACGTCGACGGCGGTGTGCTCGCCGCCGTCATCATCTGGCACGCCGACCGCCTCACCCGCGATGTCGGCGAGGCACTCAGGATCATCGAGCTGTTCCGCAAGCACAGCGTGCGCCTGTACTCCGTCCAGAAGGGCGGCGAGTACCTCCTGACTCGCGCATCAGGGCGGGCCGAGTTCATCTCGGACATCAACGCCGCGGCACGGGAGTCCGGCCACAAGGGCGAACGCATCACGCTGGCGCGCAAGCGGCAGGCGCGCACGGGTGCCTACGGCGGCGGCGTCCGGCCCTTCGGCTGGGGCGCACCCACGGGTCGCGTCCGTAGCAAGTGCATCAACCCCAAGGCTCCGCTGGACGAACGCGAGTACGTCGACGTGCCCGTCCTCGACATGGGGAAGCACCGCAAGGACGAGGCGAAAGAGATCCGCCGCTGGGCCCGGGAGCTGCTCGCCACGAAGGGCAACATCAAACAGCTGCTCGCAAGCATCCGGGAACGTGGCGTGCCGACCGTGAGCGAGTCCGGCCACCGCACCGTCAAGTACCGAGGAAAGCCAGCGGTACACCGCGGTTGGCGAAGCGTCACCGTCCGGAAGATCCTCACGTCGCCGCGCGTGTCCGGGCACTCCGTGCACGACGGCGTGATCATCAAGTGGGACGCGTGGCCGCCGATCCTTCCGGAGGAAACCCGACAGGCGCTGATCACTCTCCTGGAAGACCCGTCTCGGATGACCAGTCCGGGCAACACCCCGAAGTGGCTGGTATCGCACTCGCCCGGCGCGCAGTGCGGGCAATGCGATGCAGGCGGCGTAGTCACCGTCCGGCACAACTCCAAGGGGGCGATCTACCGGTGTGACGTCTGTGGCCGCGGCAACCAACTCGCCGAAGCGATAGACGAGTACCTGGCGGCGGTCGCCTGTGAGCGGCTGTCGCGCCCGGACTTGACGGAGCTCATCGCGCCGCCGCGCCCGGGCGTCGACGTAGCAGCACTGCGCGATGACATCGCTGCCCTTCAGCAGCAGAAGACCGAGGCGAGCCTGGCCTACGCCCGCCGCTCGATCGACCTGTCGATGCTGGAGACCGTGAAGGCCGAGTGCGACAAACAGATCTCGACGAGCCGTACCCAGCTGGCCGAGGCCGCCTCCGACAGCCCCCTCGTCGACTTCCTCGACGCCCGCTCGGGGGAGGCCGTCTCTAAGTTGTGGCGGTCCAAAAGCATCGGTCAGCGGCGCGAGATCGTGAGGCTCCTGATGGACGTCGTCATCCTCAAGGGTGACCCTCACCGCCTAGACCCCGACACGCTGCTGATCACGCCGAGGCGTACGGCCGAGGACATCAGTCGCGCCTGACCGGCCGATGCGTCCGCACCGCGACGTCCGGCCGGTACCCCAGGGGCCGGCGGTTCTCGCTCGCCGGGACCGAGGAGGAACGTTTCTTCCCCGGCCTCGGCGAGCGCGACACGAGCGTCAGGTGGGCCTTTGACCGCGGCCTGACGTCGGCCTCTGCGGTGCCAACGTTGTCCGGCTCCTGGGTGAAGAGGTCGAAGCGTGCCGCCGCCAGTCGGGCGATGGCCTCGACGCGCTCGGCGTCGTCGTCCACTACACGCTCCGGTGTCGGTGGCCCGGCGATCTGGTCGTCTGCTCGGCTCCGCTGTCTCAGGCGGTGCATCTCGATCCCGAGCAGCGCTGCGATCGGCAGCATCGCCCCCGTGGCAATCGCGGCGACCACTTGCGCAAGGCTGATCATCACCTCTGAACCCCCCAGTCCAAGCCGGTGACATATGCACGCATGTGCAATGAGTGATCAGCCTGTGACGCAAGCGGTTGCTTTTGGTTGAATACCAGTCAGCCGTAACCTAATCGTGACTTAGCTGGCGCGATCCTTGCGGACCCCTTTTCCGTCCTCGCTGCGTGCCGCCTGGCGCTCCTTGATCAGCTCCACCGCTCGGCGGTACGCCGCGTCCAGCTGCTCGGGAGTCAGGTCGAAACCCTCTGCTGTGCTGGCGACCATCTCGGCCAGCATTTGCTGCTCGCGCGTCGTGAGCGTCTCGGGGTTCGCGGGCTCTTCACCCTCGCCGCGCAGGATCTCCCGAAGGATCGCTGCTGCGTCGTCACGGCCGGCCTCGGCGAGCCGCTCTGGGGTTGTGCCGACTGTGTGCGCCATGTGGGCGAGGGTGAGCGCCGGCGCGAATGAGCGCTTGGGTGGGTTCTTCCTGTCGAAGCCGCTCTCGATCTGCCTCCAGCGGCCGCCCTTGATCTGAACCGGAGTCAAGTCCGCAGCAACTTCAGGGCTCATCCCTCGTGCTTGTCGCGCCAGCCGGATGAGTGCGCCCTCTGGCGTCGGTTGCAACTCGTTGGCACCGCTCACGCCCTGGTCTCCGATCAATGAATACCACTGGACATCACTGAACTTTAGCGAATATCAGCGCAGGTCACAGCCGGGGCGCCACTGTCCCACGTTGGGTCACGTTGAAACAGTGAGCATCAATGGATTGCAATGACTATCAATCTGTTCTAACGTTTGGGCATGAAGTCCTCGCCAAATCAGGACCCCTACCTCGTGCGGCGTCGGCGGGTACAGACCGGCCTGACACAGGGAGAACTCGCAGTTCGAGCCGAGATCTCGCAGTCGTACATGTCGATGCTGGAGCGCGGGCACGCCAGCGCTTCTGCGCCAGTTTTGAAACGACTCGCAGATGTCCTCGGGTGCGAGATCGCCGAGCTGATGCCGCCACTGTCCGCCCCGCGCGTTGTCGGGGCTGCGGCGTGATTCGCCCGGAGTGGCAGGAGCGCATCCGACGCATGGTGGACGGCTGGCCGCCTGTCACGCCTGAGACCTACGCCCAGCTCGCGCTGCTCCTGGCCCCGGAAACGGGCCCGGCCCTCTCGCCCGCTGAGCGCGAGCAGCCGGCCCGGCCGATGGCCGCCTGACCACATGAGAACGGGGCCGCGCCCGGCTGGACCCCGGACACGACCCCTCGGCACAGCCCACCCCCGCACCTACTGAAGGAGTGGAAGACCGTGAACGCATCATCCCAGACCCCGGGGCCCATGCCCCCCGCGTCCCCGCCGGCTGCGACGCCGGAGCAGGTGCGCGAGGTGTTCGCCGCGTACGACGTGGCCCTGCCCGTGCCCGCCGGCACCACGTACGCCGACCCGTGGGAGCAGAACCCGGACGTCCCCTACAGCCTGCGCTCGCCGTTCCCCGAGCCTGCTACTCCGCAGTGCTGCACGTGCGGACTGCCCGCCGGATCCGCCCGGCACGGCACTCCGCTGCGCCCGGACCCGGCCGGTCACAGGTACCCGTCCGGTGCGCAGGTCCTCTACTGCTTCCCGCACCTGCCCGCCGCTGCGGCCGAGGTGCCAGTGTCGGTGGAGGAGGCGGCCGCGGCCGGCGTCCTCGACGCCGTCCGCGCCCAGAACGCCGAGGCCACCTCGCTGGACCTCGCGGCAGCTGAGGCCCGCGCCGGGATCCTGTTCGACGCCACGCACGTCCAGGAGGCGGTCGACGCCGCGGCGGCGCAGGCCCGCGCCGAGACGCAGGCCGAACTCACCGAGCTGCACACCCAGCTGGCGACGCTGGCCGGTGCCCACCGGCGGGTGCAGGCCGTACTGCGCCTGTGCGAGGGCCGCCATGGTGACGACATGCTGCTCGTCTCGGCGGTCGCGGTCGCGGCCGAGTCCGGCACCACCGCCCTCGACGGCCTGCCGATGACGCTGACCTGGACCGGGCGGACCGAGGTCCATCCCACCCGCGGGCGGGCGTCCGTCGAGTGCACCTCCTCGTACGGCGGCCGCGCCGACCTCGTCCTCACCGACGAGCAGTGCGCGTCCCTCGCGAGGCAGCTCACCCCCTGGACCGTCCGCGACCTCGACGCGAAGTGTGAGACCCCGGGCTGCGGTGCGGCCGCCGATGCTCAGCTGTCCGACCTGTTCGGCTGGTCCCGCCTGGAGATCGCCAGCCTCAGGCACGGGCCCCGCTGGTACTGCTGCGACATGTGCGTCTTCGACGCCCTGGCCCGCGCCGGCCACGAGCTCGCCGCCGCCGACGACCTGGACGCGCGGTACGGGGTCGGCGCGTCGGACGAGCACGACCAGCAGGTGGCCGAGGCGATCGACTCCGCGTTCGACGACGAGCGCGGCGACGTCGACGAGGCCGACGGCCAGGCCGAGACGGGCGGCGACCTGTGAGCGGCCAGACCGAGCACACGCCGATCGAGGCCGTCGAGGCTCTGGAGTCCGGTGCGTTCCGCGTGGGCCAGGTGATGCGCCGCCTGCTCGCGGAGCACCCCGACCTTCCCATCCGCAGCATCCGCCCGAGCGTCTACGTCTCCGGGTACTTCGACGAGAAGGCATCCGTGGCGGCCAGGGTGGACGTCAGTTCGGGGAGCGTCGACGGCGTACGCGCCTGGGCGGAGGCGCTGGGCGGCGAGCCGGTGATCCGGATCATCGGGCCGGACCAGCCGTTCGAGCACGCCGAGCTGGTGGTGGACGTCGACGGCGTGAGTGTGGAGGTCGCCGGAACCCGTCGCCTGTCCGACGACGAGACCGAGGCGTGGCGGGCCGAGCAGGACCGGGCCGCCGCCGAGGAGAGCGGCGCCGTCCCGGTCGGTGATGCCGGATGACCGCCCTCGAGGAGCCCGGCACTGCCGGGCCCGTGAAGAGCACCCAGGGCAGCAGCCAGCTGTCGGTGGGCGATGCCACCCGGGCCCTGGACGTGCCGCAGCTGCCGTACGGGGACGCCGTCCACGCCGAGCTCCTCGCCGTGGCCATGCCCCCGGAGGCGTTCGAGACCGGCATCCGCGACGGCCGCAGCGGTGCCCCGGAGTTGTTCCTGCGGGCGGTGTGGCCGGCGGGCACCGCGCTCCTCGACGACCGTGTCCGCGGCCGCGGGCTGACGCTGGCCTGGTCGCACGTGACCGGGTGGAGCGCGCACGACGCCTACGGCATCTGCCGCCTCCTCGACGTCGACGCGCTCGCCGACCCCCGGCTGATCGCCCACGCGGCCCTGCACCTGGCCGAGGAACCCCTCGACGAGGGCGCCATGTGGGCGCCGCCGCCCGGGCTGGGGCGCTGGTCCGAGGCCGTCTACCTGGACATCGCGCTCGCTCACTACGACGAGCGGGAGGTGACGTGGTGATCGAGCCCATGTCGGACAGGACCATCAAGCGCCTGAGCCAGGCCGGGTTCGAGCGGCCGCGGCCGCCGTACCCGGGCAAGTTGTGGCAGCCGCACACCGACGCCGAGGGACACCTGCTGCGTGAGGGGTTCCGCCTGGACCGGGCACGGCAGTTGCTGCTCGTCGAGATCGGACGGCTGCGTGCAGAGAGCGGGACGCGGTCGCGTCAGGACGTGACCGCGTCCGCGGCCCGTGAGGCGGAGCGGCTGCGTGAGTGCCCGCTGGCACAGCGGCAGTGGCACGTCATCGCCGCGGCGGCCGCCGGCGAGACCGTGGAGGGCACCGCGGCCCGGATGTTCCTGACGTGCGACGCCATCAAATCGCACCGGCAGCGCGCACTGCTGCGCCTGAACGCCCACAACCTCACCCACGCCGTGGCCATCTGCGTGGCGGCCGGATGGGTCAGTGCCGCGCCGGTCGAAGAGGGGGCCGCACGGTGAGCGCTGTGGCCTGGCTCCTCGTCTTCGCCGTGGGCGTCGTCCTGTGGTGGGTGGTAGCGGCCGTCGCCGACACCCACATCGGTGTCCGTGCGGCCGGCGTCGTGCACCGCATCCGTCAGCCCGTCCGTGCGGCCGTGCCACACATGCCGTCTCCCGCCCGCGCCGTCTGGCACCGGGCCCGTACCGGAGAGGAGGTGCCGGATGCCGTCACGCCGCCCCGGGATCGTCGCTGAGGCCGCGACGGCGGTCCTGGCCGCCCGCATCTCGATCGAGGTCCCCGGCCTGGAGGAGGCGGAGGTCCAGCGGATCGCCCGCCGCCAGGCCGACGACCTCGTCAAGGCCGGATGGAAAGTCACCGCCCCCGTCGGCGTGATCCCCACCACCGCGCGCCGCCTCAAGGCCGAACGCACCACCACCTGATCTCCCGGTCGGTCGGGCCGTGACCTCACCCGGCCCGACCGACCGAGGCACAACGAATCTGGAGTGGCTCATGTACAACCTCGCACCGGCGAACGCGCCCTGGTTCGAGCACCTCATCGACAGCGTCCGCGCCCTCGGCGAGGCGGCCCTCGAATGGAAGCTGGTCCAGCGGGACGCCGGCACCGCCCTCATGAAGGCGGACCGCCTCCTCCACTTTCACGAGGGCAAGGTGACTGGCCGCCCGGGCCCCGAGGCCCAGGGCTGGGAGTCGCGCCCCATCGACCGCACGCCGCACTCCTCTGCCGTGTTCGGGATCCGGAAGGAGTACCTGGACGCCTTCCACCGTGCTGACAACGCCTATGAGCTGGCCGCGATGTGCTTCGCCTCGGGTGCGGCCTGGGCCGTGCGCCAGGTCCAGGACGGCGAGACGCCGCCGCTGGTCGTCCTCGGTCTGACCGACGACGGCCGGCGCCAGCTCGCACCCGGATCGCTGGACGTGCACCTCGACCGCATGGAGGGCCGATACGCCGGCATCGGCAAGCTGAGCACCGCATACAAGCGCGTGTGCGAGTGCCTGTACGCCCGGGAAGTCGCGGAGGACATCGGGGCGCAGAGCTACGTGTCCGATCACGAGGCCTCACAGATGACGGACGCCTCGGAGGCGGGCGAGGGCCTGGCTGATGCTGCCTACGCGTACGGCCTCCTGGCGGAGCGCGCCCTCAGCTTTGTCCTCCTGGGTCCGAAGGACGCCCACCGCAAGCAGCTCGCCGTGGCGCGCGCCGAGGCCGACGAGGTGGCGCAGTGACGCGTGGGGACCGGCGCACGCTGGTGCACAAGCTGCGCGACGAGGAGGGGCTGAGCCAGCGCCAGATCGCGCGGCGTCTGAACATCTCCAAGGACACGGTGCGCCGCGACCTTGAGATTGCGCCGGAGGCCGCGCCGGACGATGCGCCGCCCGCTGAGCCGGACACGCCGCTAGCGCCGCAGGCCGGCGAGGGCGACGCCGCTGAGCGTGCGCCGGGTCATGAGCCGGACGATGCGCCGGATGCCAGGGCGGCGCTGCCGCGCCGGTTCCTGGCCGATCCGCTGGCCGGCATCGACGTGAGCCAGGCGCGCGCGCTGCGCCGAGACCTCGCGGTGCTGGCGCAGTCCGGCATGTCCGCGGAGGCGGTGGTGCACCTGGCGGTCGTCTGCCTGGCGCACCAGTACGGCAAGGAGCTCGCGGCTGGACGGATCAGGCCCGGGCAGCGGTTCGTCGTCCGCTCCATGGACCTGCGCCCGAGCGGGTCGCCCCCGCCCCCGGTCGTCGCGGCCGCAGGGCCGCCGACGGCGGCCACCTGAGACCGGGTCCGGCCGCCCGGCCGCTCCCCCCGCTGAGGGGCGGCCGGACCCACCTGAACGTCCGTACGAATCGCGGAGGCTGGCGTGTACCGGATGTGGCTGCTGTTCTCCCTGCTCGCCCTGTGGGCCGTCCTCGGCCTGGCCGGCGCGTAGGCCGTGCCCGTCGTCGACGAGGCGTTCGCCCGGGCTTTCTTCGGGCTGCACGTCGACCTCGGGGACTGGCACACCAAGCGCGGCATCTGGCTGGCGTTCCCGGCCGCCCGCTTCACCTGCCGGTGGGGGTGCGTCCTGGAGGCCTCCGGCCCCGTCGACGTCGCCAACCTCACCGAACACCTGTCTGAGGATCACGCCCGGATCTGCCCGGGCCCGTCACTTGAGGACCTGCTGAGATGACCCTGACCGAGACCACGATGCAGCTGCGCACCGTGGCGAGACCGGAGCGTGCCGGGCCGCGGATCGTGGCGCTGATACCGGCCCGCAACGAGGGCGAGCGGATCGCCGCGGCGATCGCCGGGCTGCAGGCGCAGACCCGCCGCCCCGACGAGATCATCGCGGTGACGAACAACTGCACCGACGCCGGCGCCACCCGTGAGACGGCCCGCGACGCGGGCGCCTGGGTCCTGGACCTGCACGGCGTAGAGGGCAAGAAGGCCGGCGCCCTCAACACGGCGCTGGACGAGGTCCTGCCCGGCCTGGCCGACCGCGACCTGGTCCTGATCCAGGACGCCGACACCGTGCTCAACCCGGGCTTCGTCGAGCACGCCGCCGCGGCGATGCGCCGCAAGGTGGGCGCGGTCGGCGGTGTCTTCTACGGCGAGGACGGCGGGGGCCTGCTGGGCCAGCTCCAGCGCATGGAGTACCAGCGCTACGCGTGGGAGATCGGCCGCCGCGGCGGCCGCGCCACCGTCCTGACCGGCACCGCGAGCCTGTTCAGCGTGCGGGTGCTGCGCGAGGTGCGCGCCGCGCGCCTCGACGATCGCCTCCCCGGCGGCTCCGGCTACTACACGATCGCCTCCCTCACGGAGGACGACGAGATCACCAAGGCCGTCAAGACCCTCGGCTACCGCACCATGTCCCCGGCCGCCTGCACGGTCACCACCGAGGTCATGACGAGCCTGCCCAAGCTGTGGAATCAGCGGCTTCGGTGGCAGCGCGGCGCCCTGGAGAACCTGCGCTCGTACGGCCTGACCAAGGTCACCGCCCGCTACTTCGGGCAGCAGATCATGATGGGCCTCGGCGCGATCGCGTTCGCCCTGTTCCTGTGGCTCACCGCCTGGCAGCTGCTGTTGTTCGGCGCCCTCGCCGTCTCCCCGTTCTGGACCTCGCTCGGTCTGGTCTTCGTGGTCGAGAAGGTCGCCAGCGTGTGGCGTGCGGGCTGGCGCTCCCGCCTCCTGGCCGCCGTGCTCGTCGTCGAGCTGGCCTACGACCTGTTCCAGCACGCGGTCTACTTCCGCGCCCTCATCGACCTCGCGCTGCGACGCGAGGAGCGCTGGACCGCCACCTGACGGACCCAGCGGAATCTCCAACACCCCACTACAGGAAGGCAGTTCACAGCATGTATGGAGCCATCGGCAGCGCCACGGCGGGAGTGGCCGGCACGGCCGCGCTCGCCGCGACCGGCGCGGGATTCGACGTCCTCGCCTCGGTCGTCGCGGTCACGACCTTGATCGCGGCCGGCCTCGCGCTGCACAAGCTCGCTCCCCGCCGCCGCACCCGCACCGGCAGCTGACCCGTCCGCACGGTGCCGGGCCCCGGCTCACATCCGGGGCCCGGCCACCACCCATCCGAATCGAGGAGACATGGACACCGCAACCACCATCACGCCGGCGACCGCACCGCACGGCCCGCACTTCGACCGCAGAGCCTGGGAAGCCGCGCTCCTGACCGGCGACCGGACGCGGGACCAGCGCCAGACCGGCCTGGTCCTGGCCCACCTCGCCGACGCGTCCGGCGAGCTGCCCGCGGGCGGACCGCAGGAGGCGGGACGGCTGGCGGGGCTGGCACGCGTGGCGCCCAAGCACGTGCGCATGGCCCTGAACAGCTTGGAGAACGCCGGGCTGATCAGCCGCCCGTCCATCCATGAGTGGTCGCAGCAGAGCGTCGTACGGCCCGTCACGCTCACCGTCCCCGCGCTGCGGCGGACCGAGCCACCGCATACCGGCGGGACGGAGCGGTGAACGGCCAGTCGCAGTTAGCGCTGCTGCCCGACGACCCGCCCGCCTACGGCGGCCCCGCGGCCGCCGCCGTCGAGCCGATCCGCACCCAGGGCCGCACCGAGTACGCCGTGCACTGCACCGGCCCGACCGGCTGCGGCGCTGTTCACCGCCACATCTTCCCCGGCGTGCGCCGGGGCCCGTGCGGCGCCGCGTACACCGTGCCCGGCGCCGCCACCGACGACGACACCGAGCCCGCCGACGACACCAGCTAGGACCCGATGGACCAGGCCCGCGCGCTTCCCGCCGAGCCCCGCCGCAGCAGCGGCGGGGCCGGTGGTGCTGCCCGCGGACAGTGGACCACCACCCCCATGCGGATCGTGTGGGGCGCCGACGCGTACGCGGACGCCGATACCAAGGTGTACGTCAAGGTCAAGGCCCTGACGCGCGGCCGCCCCTGCACGGCTTCGGTCGAGCGGCTCGCCGAGTACACCGGCCTGGCGCCCTCGACCGTCGAGAAAGCCCTTTCCCGCCTGTCCCGCCCCGCCCCGCCGGACGGCATCACGGAGCTGACCCGGCGCCAGCGCTCCCACGAGGTGACCGGCAACGGCCGTACGAACGAACGCACCTGCCGCGCGCTGGGCCGTGACGAGCGGTACGTGTCCGCCCCGGTCCTGGCCGCGGACACCCTGCGCGGCACCCTGCACCGCCTCTACCTCCTGCTGCGCTACACCGAGATCGTCGAGCGCCGTCAGCTCACCCTCGCCGAGATCGCGTGGGTGCTGCGCCACCACTCCGGCAAGCGGGTGGGCCTGCCGCTCGCCGAGGCGGTCGTGACTCGCCTCCTGGCCGAGCTCGCGGGCCTGGGCTGGATCACCCTCGACCGACGCGCCGGCTACCGCGGCCGCCACCTCGTCACCGTCCACGACGACCCCGTCCACCCCGTCGACGGGCCCGAACCCACTCCTGACGCTGAGGGTGGGGCGGCTCCCGATCTTGAGGGCGGGGCCCTCGCGTATAAGGAAGACCACTCACCACTGAACGACCTGGGAACAACGACGGAAGCTGGGGACTTCCGCCGCAGGCGAGCTGAACGTAAGTGGGCCGCCGGCCCTGTGGACAACGCCGCCGGGCCACTCGCTCCGGTCGCCGCGACGTTCCGGCCCGCACCGGCTGTGCGCCCCCTTGAGCGCCCCGCGTACGCCGGGCCGCCGTTCACCCTCAGCCGGGACGCCTGGACGCTCCTGGGCCCCGTCCTGGAGCCCGTGAGCGACCTCCTGCCGCGCATCTCGCCGTACATGACCCGGCGCATCGTCCGCGAACTCCTCCGCCAGATCCGGGAAGACGGGATCTGGCCCGAGGAGATCCGCGACCAGATCACCCGCATGCGCCGCTGGACACCCGACGAGGACATCACCGACCCCGGCCGCTGGCTCCTCGGCGCCGTCCTGCCCGTCCGCTCCCGCTGCGGCATGACCGGCTGCCACTGGGGATTCCTCGCCCATACCGGCATGCCCTGCAAGGCCTGCGCCGAGTCACCCACCGGCCGCGTCCGCGGACAACCCCCGCCCGCCACGCCCACCCAGGCCCTGCTCGCATGCCCCGGCTGTGACGCCCCCTACCGCCCACCCCTGCGCCACACCAACTGCCGCCTCTGCCACACCGACCTCACCGACACCGCCTGACCCGGAAGGACCACCGAACTGCCATGTACGAGAGCCCCACCCGCCGGACCACCACCGGCTACGGCACCTGCGACGACTGCGGGAGGCGCGTCCTGTACGCCCTCACCACCAAGCACCGCAAGATCATCGCCATAGACCCGCGCGAGGACCCCACCGGTAACCAGGCCGTCAGCGTGAAGGACACCTTCTACTGGACGCGCCAGCTCAGCAGCGACCGGCCCACCGCCGAGGAGCGCGAGGTCCTGCGGCAGCCGCACGTCTCCTCCTGCCCCGTCGCCCGGGCCCGGGCACGCACGCGCGCAGCAGCTGCACGGCGCACCGCCGGCCGCGCCCTCACCGGCGTACGCCCCACCCCCTGGCGGCCGCGATGAACCGACGCCAGCAGCTCGACGACGAGATCGCCGCCATGCTCCGCGCCGGCGCCACCCACCAGCACATCGTCAACACCCTCCACGTCGGCCACGTCCGCGTTGTCCGCGTCCGCGCCGAACGGCGCATCCCCCTGCCTGCCAGCCGGAACGGACTTACCCCCGCCGAGCGCCGCGCCCGGGAAGAACAGGCCACCGCCATGCTCCGTGCCGGCGCCACCTACCAGCAGATCTACGACGCCACCCGCCTCCAGTACGACCGCATCAGCGCCCTGCGCAAACACCACAACATCCCCGTCCCCAACCGTCGCCCCAACCGCCCCACGACCGCCGGTACGCCAGCCCCCACCCACGACCTCGACGCCCTCTACGACGCGATCTTCCACCCCGGAGCCACGCCATGACCCACCCCGTACCACTGCCCGCCACACCCCGGGAGGCGATCGCCGCAGCCCTCGACGCCTACTGGATCACCACCCCGCCCGGCGAGGACATCTACTGGACCGTCGCCGCCGAACAGATCGACGACTACCTCACCGGCTGCGGCTGGACCATCACCACCACCGCGGCCGCCGCCGTACCGCACTGCACCTGCCCGCCCCCCAGCCGCGCCAACGTCGCCGTCACCGCCCTCCTCGCCCTGGCCTGTCTCACCGCCTGCCTCGGCGCCTGGATACGCGGCGAGGAGACCTGGGCGTTCATCGCCCTCATCGGCGCCACCGCCCTCGCCAACGAGGCCGCCGACAACCTCCGCCTCCGCACCCGCCAGGCCAGCAGATGAGCAGCAACGGCACCCTCTTCGTCGAGGCACTCACCACCCTCGCCGCCCTCCTCCACGCCTACTACCGCTGGTACATCGCCCTCATCGCCACCCTCACCGTCCTGCTGCTCGCCCTCGTCGCCGTCCTCAACGCCCTCGTCACCCGCACCCGACGCCCCCGCAAGGGCACGAGCCCATGACCGTCTCGCGCGCACGCGCCTGCGATAACCGCGCGCGGAACGCGGGCGCGTGCGCGCGAGAGAACTGTCATTACTATCCAGTAGCCATGGCCGTACACCCCGGCCGGAAAGAACGATCATGAGCCAGCCCGGCACCGAAGAACTCCGGCAGATACGCGACCAGCTGCAGGAAGAGATCCGCGAGGCCCGCGGAACCCTCAAGGACCTCCGCTACGAGATCAAGACCGCCCGCGACCTCACCGCCACCACGCACCAGCTCGTCACCGAACTCGCGGAGACCCAAGTCCGTGACCTCCTGGCGGCCGAGGTCACCCGCCAGGTCACCGCCCTCGGCGAGGAGACCGGGAAGCAGATGAGCAAGTCCACCGCCAAGGTGATCGCCGAGTTCGACAGGCTCCGCGACCTGCTCCTCGGCCGCGAACACGTCGCTGACGGCCGTGAGGAACGCTCCATCCCCGAACTCCTCCAGGACCCCGCCATCCTCGCCCGCGCCCAGCACGCAGCACGCCGCAACGCCGCCGAGGCCGACCGTGAGTAGCTGCCCCCTGTGCCCCCGTACCGCGCCGGACGGCCAGCACCTGTGCCAGTTGCACGCCGGCGAACTCCGCGGCTGGCTCACCGAGTTGCCCGGCCAGGCCGTCCTGCTCGAACAGTTCGTCGCCGCCGGCGGACGGCCCGCCGAAGGCCGCCTCGGTGGTAGCGGCCGCGCCTACGCGCCGCTGCCTGTCGACCTCCGCGTCCTGGTCCTCCTCGGCCCCGGCCGCTACGACGCCGTACCGGGCACCGACGACGACGGCGAGGCACCGATCGCCGCCGTCCTCGGCGCCTGGGCCGGACACATCGCCTACCAGCACCCGGCCGCCGCACGCGACGCGTACGGCACCGCCCGCACCCAGCCCTGCGAGCAGGCCTCGCCCCGCAAGGGCGAGACGATCCCCGGCTGGTGCGCGTGGCTTCTCGCGTACCTTCCGTTCGCGCTCACGCTGCCCGTCGCCGCCGAGCTCCACCGCCAGATCGGCGACCTCATCCGGCGCATCCGGAACCTCACCCACACCACCCCGCAGCAGCACCCCCGCGCCGCGCCCTGCCCCGTGTGCGACCTCTGCACGCTCGTCCGCACGGACGGCCGCTGGCACATCCACTGCCTCGACTGCGGCCACCAGCTGAGCCCCGACGAGTACGACCAGCACGCCGCGCAGTACCTCGCCGACCGCCAGACCCAACCGGCGCAGACCTGACCGGGGAGTCAGGGCGCGGGCCGGCACACGTCGCACACGGTGGCCCAGGAGTCCACCAACGCGCCCCGGGCCAACTCGGCGTGCTGCACGGGCTCCAGCCGGCCGGTCGCGGCCGCGCAGTCACCGACATGCAGGACCGGCGCCTCCCCGGGCGCGGCCGGCGCCTGGATCAGCCACGGCCAGTGCTCCTGAACCGTCGTGGGCACCTGGCTGTAGTCCTTCCCAGGGACAGGCTCCACGGCCTTGGCAGGGAGCTCGACGGTGACGCCGTACCACCAGCGGCCGTCGGGATCGCGGCGGCGGGCCTGGAGCTGACCGTCGAGGACATGCCCGTCCGGGAGCACGACGTGGACACGCCTGTCACCGATATCGCCCATGTGTTCGATTGTAGGACGCCGACACCCGCGCGTTCCTGCTGGACAAAGATCACCACTTAGCGTCACACTCCTCCCAGTAGCACACCTGTGCCCATAGCTACCCGTTGATGATCACCAGCGCCACAACAGCCGGACGTCGCGCACCGGCCCGCAGCCCCGGACCACCCAGGCCCGGGGCTGCGGCACATCCCGGGGGAGGTGAGCCGTGCTCTACACCACCGCCCAGGCAGCCGACCACGCCACCAGGTGGCGCCAGTTCGGCACCGGCACCCCCGCGACCGTCACCCCCGCCGCCGTCCGCAAGTGGGCCTCCCGAGGCCACCTCGACCCCGCCGGCCTCGACGACCAGGGCCACCCCCTCTACGCCCTGCCCGACATCGCCCGCGCCGAGGCAGCCACCCGCGACCGCGCCCTGCGTCTCGTCGGCGCCCAGTAGCCCCCGCTGCCCGGCGAGGCGGCCGGACCTTCGCGGGCGCCCCAACGCCCCAGCGCGGGCCCGGGACCGGGCAGCGGGACGGACGTCACGGAACGGCCACACGCTCATCACGCAGCGCGTACGCCACGGCATGATGCCCTCAGCCGACCGATCGTCCTTGGGGGGACACATGAGCGACTACCGCGCTGTCCAGTCAGCCGTACGCGTCGAGAAGTTCCGCGTCTGGTTCGCGTGGGCCAGTGGCAACGTGATCATGTTCTTCATCGCCAGAGGCACCCAGCACATCCACATCGTCAGCGTGGTCACGCAAGCGCTGTTCGTCGCCCTCTTCCTGCTGCTCACCTTCACCGCCATACGGATGAGCAACGCCTACAACCGCAAGGCCGCCGCCGCCCGTCGTGAGGTCCTCGGCGACGACCTGTAGCCGGAGGTGGCGCCCGTGGCCGGCAACCCCCGCAACGGGCGCCCCTACCGCACACTCTGCGTCCAACAGCGCGCCCTCGGCCTGCCCTGCTGGTGGTGCGGCCACGAGATCGACTACACCCTCACCGGCTACGCCGCACAGCGCAGCCGCTGGGCCTTCACCCTCGACCACGCCATCCCACTCACACGCGGCGGCGACCTCCTCGACCCCGCCAACGCCCGCTCAGCGCACCGCAAGTGCAACAGCGCCCGAGGCAACCGCATCACCCAGCCGCAGCCCCGAGCATCGAGGAGATGGTGACCATGAGCGACAGCGAGCAGAGCCGCGAAGAGCAGCGCACCGGGCGGCTGCGCGAGGCCCAAGAACGCGCCCTCTTCTGGGCCTGGACGGCGAACGGCGAGTACGTGGAGGCGATCGAGTACGAGAACCGCTCGCGCGCCCCCTACGACTCCGCCGCCCCCCGGCAGGGCGACCGCATGGCCCAGGAACGCCGCCTCGCCGACTTCCATGGCGTACGGTCCACCGAAGCCCTCAAGCTCGCCGAGATGTGGTCCCACGTGGCTCAGGCCCTCGCCACCGGCGAACTGCCCGTGACCAACCTGGTGAACGTCCCGGACCCCGCCCGGCCCCGCGACTACGCGGACTCGGTTCCCGGCGGCCGCAGTCACCCGTAGCCGCCACGGCGGGAGGTGACGCAGTGTGCTGTACGTCATCACGGGCCCGCCGGCCTCGGGCAAGAGCACATGGATCCAGGCGCACGCCAAGGCCGCGGACATCGTCATCGACCTGGACCGCATCACCATGGCCCTCACCGGCCCGGGCGCACCGCAGTGGTCACAGGACCGTGTGCACGTACGCGTCGCCCAGCGCGCCCGGTACGCGGCCATCGACGAGGCCCTCCAGCACATCGAGGACGTCGACGTCTACCTGATCCACACCATGCCCAGCCCCAAGGCCCGTGCCCGCTACCGGCGCTTGGGTGCCGAGATCGTCACCGTCGACCCAGGCGAAGACGTCGTGCGCGAGCGCGTCGCCGCGATGCGCTCGCCTGCCATGGACGGTGTGGTCACCAAGTGGTACCGGGACTACCGCAAGGGTGGGTCACGCCCCGTCACTGCCCAGACGTCCCGCGCCTGGTGACTCGGCTCGGTCGGTGTCGGACGCGGTCGGAGTCGTCGAGTGATCAGCGTTCGTGTCCGATTCGCACCGCTTGCCGAGGCGATCGAGTCCGGAGGGGAGGGGGGCCGTGGGCCGACGTGAATCGAAGGGGCGGGCGACCCAAAAGCCCTTGTCGCCCGTTTCTCTCCCCGCGCGGCGCGCACTAATCCGCTGGCCTGCGCTTCAGCGAATTAGTGACACTACGTCACCATTCATGCGGTGACACTTAGTTACTGATCATCTATCGCTGTCCGTGACTGTCTGTGTTGTTACGGGGGGTGATGTCCGATGGATGACGCTCCGAAGCGGCGCACCCTCCGCGCCGGCGCCGTTACCAAGGCGACGCAGGCCGAGCTCGCCGAACTCGGCGTCAAGCCGGACGGGAACGCCCAGGCCGCAACCGCCGTCCGGCTCGCAAAGGAACTCGACTGCGCTCCGGACCCCAAGGCCGCAGCCGCAGTAGCGCGCGAACTGCGTATGGCTATGAGAGTCGTCGTCGCTGCCGCTCCCCCCAAGGAGAGCGGCGACCGGATCGACGAGATCGCCAAGCGCCGCGAGCGGCGGATCTCCCCCCGGGCTGCCAAGGGGTCCCGGTGATCGGCTGCCAGACGCCGCGCATCCTGTCCGTCCCATGGCGGCGCCGCATCGACACAGGGCGGTGGGACGGCGTCGAGGACCAGGAGGCGCTCGACTTCACGTCGCCCGCCGGGCAGGAGTGCGTCGACCTCGCCGAGGACTCGAACGTCGACCTCGATCCGTGGCAGCGGCTCGCCCTGCACCACTCCCTGGTGGAGGACGACGAGGGCCGCTGGGCCGCGCTGGACGTCGTCATCAACGTTGCCCGCCAGAACGGCAAGGGCGGCTTCCTGGAGATCAGGCAGCTGGGCGAAGTCATCCTGTTCGGCGGGAAACTCGTCATCCACACCGCCCACCAGTTCAACACCGCCCAGGAGAGTTTCCTGCGGCTGGACCAGATGATCGAGGGCTCCTACGCCCTGTCACGCCGTGTGAAGAACGTCCGCCGCTCGCACGGCGAAGAGGGGTTCACGTTCTTCAACGGCGCGCGGATCCGGTTCCTGGCCCGGGGCGGTGACAGCGGCCGAGGGTTCTCCGGCGACCTGGTCCTCATGGACGAGGGCATGAAACTCCGGGCGGCTCCCATCGGCGCCCTCATGCCCGTTCTCTCCGCCCGCCCCAACCCGCAGCTGGTGTACACCGGAAGCGCCGGCATGGGAGACGAGAGCGAGCAGCTGGCGCTGCTGCGCGCCCGGGCCCTGGCCGACGGCGAGCCTGATCAGTCGCTCTGCTACATCGAGCACTCGATCGCCCCGCACGTGAAGGAATGCGCGACCGACCCCGAGGGCCGCATCGTGTGCGAGTCGCACGACGACCGCGGCGAGGAGGCCTCGTTCGCCCGGGCCAACCCGGCGCTGGGCATCCGCATTCGGACGGCGTACGTGCTGCAGGAGATGCGCAGCATGCGACCGGACCTGTTCGACCGCGAGCGCCTGGGCGTGGGCGACTACCCCCAGGTCTCCGACGAGACCTGGCAGGTCATCCCCAAGGCCACGTGGGAGGACCTGACCGATACCTCGTCGCAGCCCGGAGATCCGGTGGCGTTCGCCATCGACACCAACCCCGAGCGCACCTGGACGGCGATCAGCGTCGCCGGCGCCTCGGGCGAGTCCGTGCACGCCGAGGTCGTCGAGCACCGACCCGGCACGGACTGGGTCGTCGACTGGGTCGTCGAGCGCGACCAGCGCTGGAATCCGTGCGCCTGGGTCATCGATGAGGGCGGGCCGGCCGGATCCCTCGTCGAGGCCCTGCGCAAGGCCCTGCGGTACGAGGACGACGAGGACCTTGAGGACCGCTCCGAGAAGATCGTCTGTCCGAAGGTCCGCCAACTGGCGCAGGCCTGCGGCCAGTTCTACGACCGTGTCACCGACACCGGGTCGATCGCGCACCTCGGGCAGGCGCCCCTGGCGGCCGCGCTCGCCGGCGCGCAGAAACGCGACCTCGGCGACGCCTGGGCCTGGACACGCAAGAGCGACGGCGTCGACGTGAGCCCCCTGGTGGCCACGACCTACGCCGTGTGGGGGTGGGAGATGTACCACGACGTCGAGCAAGAGGAGGCGGAGCCGTGGGGCGCCTACGTGTGACCCAGTGGTCGCAGCTGGCCCGGGCGCGGCTCGGCTACTGGATGGGGTGTGCAGGCCTCTCCGTGGGTGCGGCAGTGCAGTTCGGGCCCGGATACGGGCTGATGGCCGGCGGGGCGCTCACGGCCGCCTCGTTCCTGCTGCTGGTCGACGTCGAGGGCGAAGGAGAGAGCGATGAGTGACGAGCTGACCCTGCGCCGCGTGCCCGGCGGGATCGAAATCCTTGAGGCCCCGCACAGCGCCTGCATCTCACTGGAGGTGCTGCACGAGGCGTGCGGCCACGAGATGCAGGTGCACGGCGACAAGATCACGCTTGCCGACCAGGTCGTCTACCAGGTCACGGCCTGGCAGGCATCCCCGCCCGGCCTGCGGTGCTTCCTGATCGAGGACCGGCGGCCGCGGCCCGAGGGGGAGCGTTGACGAGCCTGTGGCAGCACGCGCGGCGGCCGGCCACACGGGACGACGACTCATGGTCGGTGGCCGGGAACGTCTACTACGGCACCGGCCGGCCGATCGACGGCATGGAACGGCCGTTCTCTCCGGAGTTCGAGGCCAAGGTCCGGCACGCCTACAAGAGCAACGGCCCTGTCTTCGCGCTGATGACGGTGCGGCAGATGCTGTTCAGCGAGGCGCGGTTCCAGTTCCGGCAGATGCGCAACGGCCGGCCCGGCGAGTTGTTCGGCACGGCGGACCTGGCCCTGCTAGAAACGCCGTGGCCCGGGGGAACGACCGGGAATCTGCTGTCGAGGATGATCCAGTTCGCCGACCTTGAGGGCAGCGCCTACGTCACGAACTACAACCCGGGGCGGCTGAAGATGCTCCGCCCCGACTGGGTGACGATCATCACCGGCTCCGAGGAGGAGCCCAGCCTCGCGAGCGAGGCGATCGACTCCGAACTGCTCGGCTACATGTACGACCCGCCCACCGGCAGCGAGCCATGGTTCCTCCTGCCCGAACAGGTGGCGCACTTCGCGCCGATCCCGGACCCGGAGTTCCAGTTCCGCGGCATGTCGTGGATCACCCCCGTCATCCGCGAGATCGTCGGGGACACCGCGGCGACCCGGCACAAGCTGAAGTTCTTCGAGAACGGGGCGACACCGCAGGTCGTCGTGTCCCTGGACCCGTCCGTGACGCCGGAGAAGGTGAAGAAATTCCAGGCGCTCATGGACTCCGACCACCGCGGCGTCGACACCGCCTACAAAACGCTCTACCTGGGCGGCGGAGCCGACGTCACGGTCGTAGGCAAGGACCTGCACCAGCTCGACTTCAAGGCCACCCAGGGCGCCGGCGAGACGCGCCTGGCGGCCGCGGCCGGTGTCCCCTCCGTGGTCGTCGGCTTCTCCGAGGGCCTGGCCGGTTCGTCCCTCAACGCGGGCAACTACTCCTCGTCGAGACGGCGCCTGGCGGACGGGACCATGCGGCCGCTGTGGCGCGAGGCCGCCGGATCGCTGGCGCAGATCGTCAACGTCCCCGCCGGCGCAGACCTCTGGTACGACGACCGTGACATCGCCTGGCTGCGCGAGGACCAGCACGACGCGGCCGAGATCCAGGGCCTGCAGTCGCGCACGATCCGCACGCTGGTCGACGCCGGCTACGAGCCCGAGACGGTCGTCGCCGCGGTGGCGGCCGAGGACTACAGCCTCCTTAAGCACAGCGGCCTGTACTCGGTCCAGCTGCAGAAACCCGGCACCGGCTCGGGTGCCCCTTCCCCGACTCCCCCGACGACGGACCCGGAGGTGCCCTGATGGACGCGTTCCTGCGTTACTTCCCGCTCGAAGACATCCACGTCCGCGCAGGCGGGGACGGCCGCACGGTCGAGGCCTACGCCTCGGTCTTCGACACCCCGTCCGAGATCCACGACCAGGACGGCCACTACAACGAAGTCATCGACCGCCGCGCGTTCGACCGCACGCTGACCCAGCTCGCCCCTGCCGGCAACCGCAGCACATGGCGGGTGGGAGTGCTCTACAACCACGGCAGGACCCTGTTCGGCACGCCCTCGGAACGCGGGGCGATGCCGATCGGTACACCGGTCGAGATCAAGGCCGACACCCGCGGCCTGCTGACCGTCACCCGCTACAACAAGACCGAGCTGGCGGACGAGGTCCTGGAGAACATCCGCGAAGGATCGATCAGCGCACAGTCGTTCTCCGGCGGATTCCTGCGCTCCGACCCCGGCCGTACGCCGCGCGGCGGCTACCGGCCCGACGCCGGCGGCAAACTGCGCACCGTACGGCGCCAGGAGATCAAGCTGCGGGAGTACGGGCCCACCCCGTTCCCCGCCTACCCCGACGCCGCGGTGATCGGTGTCCGCGCCGAGCAGGCCGCGCGCCTGCTGGCAGACCTTCCCCCCGACGAGCGCGAACGGCTCGTCGACATGCTTCGGACCGGCACCCCGCTGGACTCGCCC
Source organism: Streptomyces sp. NBC_00986 (assembly GCF_045162565.1). Lineage (NCBI taxonomy): Bacteria > Bacillati > Actinomycetota > Actinomycetes > Kitasatosporales > Streptomycetaceae > Streptomyces > Streptomyces sp. NBC_00986. The sequence goes on along the minus strand of NZ_CP108733.1, from coordinate 10,068,977 downwards.
CCGGGCGAGACTCCCGCGGGCCCGCCGGCCAACGGCGACCCCGATCCGGGCCCCGCCGCCGAGGACCCGCCCGCAGGGCACTCCGCTCGGCAGAAGATCGCGTGGATCAAGATCCGCGCGGACATCAAGGCCAGGAGGGCCCTGTGACCACCAAGCGGAAGAAGAAGAGCGACAAGCTCAAGGAATCGCTCGAAGCGCTGCGCTCGGAGCTGTTCGAGCTGGAAGACGTCGAGGAGCCGGACGAGGAGCAGGTCACGCGCGCCAGAACGCTGCTGACCGAGGTCGACACCGCGCAGGAGGCGTTCGACGAGCAGCTGGCGCACGAGCAGCGCGTCGACGCCGTACGGGCGGCCGCAACCGTCCCCGGCAGCCAGGAGCGGCCCAGCGGGGACGGCCCACAGCACATGCGCTCCCGCGGCAACCCCTACGAGGACCTGGACCGGGTCCGCGGTGCGAACCTGACGGACCGGGCGACCAAGGCCGATCTGCGCTCGCGCGCGCTGTACGCGGTCGAGCTCGCGGCCGAGGAACTGAGCGAGGACCAGCAGGAGCGCGTCGAGCGCCTGGTGCGCGGGGACCGTCGCGGCCGGATCGCGCAGCACCTGCTGCTGACCGGCTCCGAGGACTACATGCGCGCCTTTGAGGCGCTGCTCTCCAACGGCGGCAACCCGGCACTCCTGGAGGACGACGAGGCGGCCGCGTACAAGCTGGCCGAGGCACACCGCCGGGCGATGACCCTGACGGACTCGGCGGGTGGCTTCCTCGTTCCGTTCACCCTGGATCCGACGATCATCCTCACGAACGCCGGATCGGCGAACCCCTTCCGGCAGGTGTCGACGATCAAGACGATCACCACCGACACGTGGAACGGTGTCTCCAGCGCCGGCGTGACCGCGGAGTGGCTGGCCGAGTCCAACCAGGCCGCCGACGCATCGCCGGCGTTCGCGCAGCCGTCCATCACGCCCAAGAAGGCAGCCGCCTGGGTGCAGGGCTCGTTCGAGGTGCTGTCCGACTCCGGGTTCGGTGCGGAGGTCGGGCCGCTCCTGGCGGACGCCAAGGACCGGCTGGAGGCGACGGCGTTCGCCCTGGGCAACGGCAGCACACAGCCCAAGGGCGTCGTCACCGCGGTGTCCGCGGTCTCCGGCTCCGTCGTCAACTCGGCGAGCACCGACACCTACGCGGTGGCCGACGTGTACGCCGTCGAGCAGGCGCTGCCGCCGCGCTACCGGCTGACCTCGTCGCCGTCCTGGATGGCGAACAAGACGATCATCAACAAGACCCGGCAGTTCGACACGGCGGGCGGTTCCAGCTTCTGGGCCAACCTCGGCATGGGCCAGCCCGAGCAGCTGCTCGGCGCCCCCATCTACGAGGCCTCGGCGATGGACGGCGTCATCAACGCCAGCGCCGAGAACTACAGCCTGCTGCTCGGCGACTTCCGCAACTTCTACATCGTCGACCGGGTCGGAATGACCATGGTCTACGAGCCGCTCGTCAAGGGCTCCAACGGCCGGCCGACCGGTGAGGCGGGCTGGTTCGCCTACTGGCGCGTCGGTTCCGACGTCGTCAACGCCGACGCGTTCCGGCTGCTCGACATCACCTGATCCCCATCCACCCCCGGGGCGCGGCCATCACCAGGCCGCGCCCCTTCCCGTTGCAGGAGACCAGTGATGTACCGAGCGAAAGAAACGTTCTGGGCGCCGGACAACCGGCGCATCGTCAAGGGCGACCTGGTCGCCCCCCACGATCCTGTCGTCAAGGGCCGCGAGGAACTGTTCGAGGCCGTCGTCATCCCGCAGGCACTCGACCCCGCGCAGGCCGCCGCAGCGCGGCAGGAGGCCGAGCCCGACGCCGACACCGCGGCGGCCGCCGATGCGGACCCCGGCGACCCGGAGCCGACGCCCGACACCGGCGACGTCCCCGCCGCGGCGGCCGACGACGCCGGCAGCAACGGGGACACCGGCGCCGCGACCCCGCCGGCAGCCAAGAAGGCCCCGGCGAGGAAGACCACCGCGGCGTCCTCGAAGCCTGCAGGAGGTGACGCGAAGTGAAGCGCAGCGTCTACAACCACGTCCGCGCCAAGGCCTCACTCGCCATCGCTGCCCGGACGACCGCCACCAACGGCACCGCCGTCGACCGGATGCTGTCCGGTGCCTCCGGCGCCAACGAATGGCACCAGTCGGTGATGCTGCTGGTCCACACCGGCACCATCACCGACGGAACCCACGTCATCACCCTGGAAGTCAGCGACGACAACTCGTCCTGGGCGGCGGCCGCGGCCGGCGACGTGCAGGGCACCCTGCCCACCATCGCCGCCACGGACGACGACAAGCTCTACGAGGTCGGCTACACGGGCACCAAGCGCTACCTGCGCGCGGTCACCACGCCCTCGGGTGTCACCAGCGGCGGCGTCTACGGCGCGGTGATCCTCTTGGGCTTCCCCAACACCCTCCCGATCTCCCGGACATGAGGGGGACGGCATGGCGCTGCTGACCCTGGCCGAGGCCAAGAAGCAGCTCAACATCACCAGCGACACGGACGACGACGAACTGCAGACGTACGTCGACGCGGTCACCCCCGTGATCGAGGAGTACATCGGCCCCGTCGAGCCGCGCGAGGTGACCGAGCGGCTCGACGCGGAATCCGGGCGCCGCGCCCTGGTCCTGCGCACCACCCCCGTCCTGTCCCTGACATCGGTGGAACCACTCCTGACGGGCGGCATCACCTACCCGGTCGACGGCCTGGTCCTGGACCCGGACACCGGCGAGGTGCGCCGCCGGGACGGCGGCTGGTTCCGGGGCCTGCTGCTGTTCACCCTGCAGGCCGGACGCACGGAGGTCACGCCGACGGTCAACCTCGCGGCACGGATGCTCGTCCAGCACCTGTGGCGAACCCAGCACCCCAGCCGTAGCGGGGGGCTGCCCGGTGGCGGCGAGGACTACAGCGTCGGCCAGCCGATCCCCGGGTTCGGCTACGCGGTGCCCAACCGCGTCCTCGAACTCCTCGCCCCGTACCGACTCCCCCCAGGAAGTGCGTAGATGCCATCACGGATACCCGAAGTGATTGACGCCCTCGTGGCGTTGGGCAATTCCGAGCCCGCATACGAGCCGGCCGACGACGACACGCCCGGTGTCGTCGTGGCGGACGGCCCGCAGGTCACCGACGACTCGACGCCCGACTGGCTGGTCATCGGGTTCGACGGCGACCCCAACGGCGACTTCGAGGCCGCTACATCCGTGGGCGGCTGGGCCGATCTGTCGACCGGCCGCGAGGAAGAGTTCCAGGTCACTGTCGCGGCGATCGCCAGCCGAGGCGACACGGACATCGTCACCGCCCGCCGGCGCGCGTACGAGATTGCCGCACCGGTCGAGGCGTGGCTGCGCGAAGACCCGAGCATCGGCCTGCGCTCCGTCGAGGCGGCCATCGTCGGCACGCGGCTGACGCAGGACCAGACAGATCAGGGTGCGCAGGCCGTGTTGCTGCTGTCGGTGGCCGGCCGCGCCTTCACTCTCCCCTAGGAAGGAACGGACACATGGCTGCACTTGCTGCGCAGGTGGTACCCCTGACCGGTGTTGCGGTGACGTTCACCGCGGCCGCCGGTGGCGGCGACACCTGCCCGACCGGAGCCGGTGTGCTGCTGCTGGTGAAGAACGGCGACTCCGGATCGCACACGGTGACGCTGGCCACGCCGGGCACCGTCAACGGGCTGGCGATCGCCGACCGGGCCATCGCGGTGGCGGCCGGCGCCCAGGTCGCGATCCCCGTCACCAGCGACTACCGCGACCCCTCCACCGGTCGGGCCGCGGTCACCTATGACGGTGTCACCTCCGTGACCGTCGCCGTCGTGCGGGCGCTCGTCTCATGAGCGCGACGGTGACGATGACCCATCCCGATCTGCCGGAGCAGCCGATCACGGTGCGCGAGCAGGCCATCGGCCACTACCAGGCTGCGGGCTGGCAGGTCGACGAGGGCACCCCGACCAAACGCAGGCCCAGGACGGCGGCAACGCGCCGGCGGCAGACAGGAGATGAGAGCTGATGGCAGCCACACCGATCAACGCCAGCATCCGCTACTACCGGCGCGGCACGACCAAGGTCCTGTGGGCCCCGGCGATCGCCAACAAGAACAGCCCTTCCCGCTCGGAGATCAACGCGAGTACGGCGCTGGAGGGCGAGACCGGGGCCATGGGCGGCTGGCAGACCACGTCGGCCACCGTGGGCACCCCGGCGCTCGGCTCGCGGTTCACGCCGGTGGTGGGCGGTGAGATCACCGCGGCGGACAGCTCGCTGACGTTCTGGGCGTCGAAGGACGGTGACGACGTCCGCCTGCTGCTGCAGCGCGAGGACGAGGGATTCGTCATCTGGATGGACGAGGGCGACGTCGAGGGCCAGACCATGGACGTCTTCCCGGTCACGGTCACCTCGCAGGCCAAGGTCCGCGAACTCGACAGTGCGGCGCAGATCATGGCGCAGTTCGCCATCACCTCGGAGCCGGCCGAGAACGTCACGATCCCCGCGGCCTGACCATGCCGAGTTCCGTACAGATCCTCGGCACCGGGCAGCTGCTGGAGCTCTCGCGCCGCCTGCGTGCGGCGGGCGGCCCGCGGCTGCGCCAGAACACCGCACGCCGGATCCGCCGGGCGGCCGAGCCGCTGCAGAAGGACCTGCAGGACACGATCCGGACGGTCGAGCTGGCGGGCTCGGGGCGCAAGGTGCGCGGTGGCCCCTCGCCTACCAACCGCCCGCTGCGGGCTGCGCTGGCGGGCGCGGTGCGGATCAGCGTCCGCTCCGGTGCCAGCCCGGGCGCGCGGGTGTGGCTGGACCACTCCCGGCTGCCGGACGACATCACGGCGGGAGTGGCGGCCCGGATCGATGACGGGCGCCTGCGCCACCCGGTGTTCGGCAACGGCAAGCGCTGGACGAACCAGTGGGCGCGCCCGTCCGGCTGGTGGACCAAGACAGTCCAGGACGGCATGCCGCGGATGCGGGCCGAAGTCGACCGGATCCGCGACGACGTACGCCGCGACCTCCAATGAGAAGAGACAACGGATGATCATCACCTACAAGCCGGGGGACGACCTCCCCGAGGAGCGGTACTTCACCGACGAGCTGTCGGCGATCGAGGCGGCCGCCATCGAGGAGGCCACGAACGGAACGGCGTGGCGGCGCATCGAGGACCTGCTGCGCGCGCAGGACCCGACCTCGCTGCGCGCGGTCCTGTGGGCGTTCCGCCGGCGTACCCAGCCCGGGCTGGTGTTCAGCGAGTTCGACGTGCCCGGGTGGAAGCGCCGGCTGTTCGCGCGGATCGAACGCGTCGAGATCGACGACGTCCTCAACACCCTCGTCACGGAGGCCCTCGCCAACAACGAGGACGCGGCGATCGACTCGATGCTGCCGCACCTGCGCAGGCTCGCCCACGACCAGGCCGACGTCGAGGCGGCGCTCGACGCGCTGGGAAAAGGCCACCTGGCAGCGGGCCCGGAGGACTGAGGGGCCTCGTCCTGGAGTACGAGCCGCTGTTCCTGCACTACCTGAACATGCAGCCCTCCGAGTACGACCGGCTGTCGGTCGACCGGTTCCTGCGCCTGGTCGTGTGGATCGACCGGCACGCCGCCACCAGATGACGAGGGGGTGAGTCGTGGTCGACCGCCTCACCTTCACCCTCGCCGGCCGTGACGAACTGAGCCGGGTTCTCAACAACACCGCGGACGCGTCCGACCGGCTGCGGCTGCGGATGGCCGGCATCACCGGGGATGCCGACGGCCGGCTGCGCGACCTGCAGGGCAACCTCGTCACCACCGCCGATGCGCAGCGCCGCCTCGACGACCGTACGGGCCTGCTCCGCAGCCGCTTCGATGAGCTGTCGACCGCGAGCGGCAAGCTGGGCGAGAAGCTCAAGGCGAACCTGATCAGTCTGGTCCCCGCGGCGATCCCCGCCTCGGCCGCGCTGGCGCAGTCTGCCGGTGTCCTCGCCGGGCAGTTCGGGGCGGTGGCCGTCTCGGCGGCCGCCTACGGGCTGGCGCTCAAGCCGCAGATCGCCGCGCTCGGCGAGGCCGTCGACGCGCAGGCCAAGTACGAGGACGCGGTCCGCACCAGTGGCGCCACCTCCGACGAGGCGATCAAGGCGCAGGTCGCCTATCAGCAGCAGCTCAACAAGCTGCCGCCCGCCACCCGCGAGGCCGCGGTCGCGGTGGGCCTGCTCAAGGACAACTACCAGAAGTGGTCCGACTCTCTCGCGGGCGATGTGATGGCCCCGTTCAACAAGGGCGTGGCGATCGCCAACGACCTGCTGCCCAAGACCACGGGCCTGGTCCAGGGCGCGTCGACCCAGTTCGACCGGCTGATCACCGAACTCGGCGGAGCCATCTCCACGCCGGGGTTCGACAGCCTCACCGGGAAGTTCACCGACTTCGCCGACAAGACGATGGATCACGCCGTCGACGAGCTGAACATCTTCTTGGCCAAGCTCGACGCCGGCGAGATCGGCGGAGACTTCGAGAAGTTTCTCGACTACGCGAAGGCCAACGGGCCCGCCGTGTGGGACACCCTGCGCAATGTCGCCGACGCGCTGATCAACGTGCTGCAGGCCGGATCCGACGTCGGGGTCGGCATGCTCGACGTCGTCAACGCCCTGTCGGGGATCGTCGCCGCGGTACCGCCCGAGGCGATCGCGGACATGCTGCAACTGGCCATCGCCATCAAGGCCGTGAGACTCGCTGCGGCCGGCGCCGGTGCCGCCCGGGCCGCGCTCCTCGCCCTGGGCCTGCAGATCGCGGTCATGAACACCACGGCCGCCGCCACGCCTGGCCTCGTCGCCGGGGTGCGGGCCGCGATCATGGGCCTGTCCACCACCGCCAAGGTGGCGATCGCCGGTACAGGGTTGGGTCTGCTGCTCATCGGGCTGAGCGAGTTGTCCAGCCGCAGCCAGAAAGCGCCGCCGGACGTCGACAAGCTGACCACCAGCCTGAAGATTTTCGCCACGACCGGCAAGGTCTCCGGCGAGGCCGCGCGGTCCTTCGGCAAGGACCTGTCCGGACTCGGGGACAGCCTGCAGAAGATCACCGATCCCAAGGGGCTCGACAAGGTCCAGCAGTCGATCATCAGTTTCTTCGGGACCGACTCGACGCCGATCAAGAATGCGAAGGAGGACGTCGACGCCTTCGACAAGTCGCTGGCCAGCCTGGTCTCCGGCGGCAACGCCACGATGGCCGCGGCCGCCCTGCAGGACACCATCAACAAGCTCGACGCGCAGGGCAAGGACACCAGCAAGCTGCGCGGCCAGCTCGACGACTACAACGACGCGCTGGCGGGCCAGGCCCTCGAACAGCGGCTGGCCGCCGAATCGATGGGCCTGTTCGGCGAGCAGGCCCAGGCTGTGCAGGCCAAACTCAACGACCAGAAGCAGTCCGCCGACGGCTTGAGGCAGTCGATCCAGGCGCTCAACGACGTCAACCGGCAAGGCCTCTCCGGGATGATCGGGTTCGAGGCCGCCATCGACGCGTCGACGAAAGCCGCGCAGGAGAACGCCGGCGTCCTCGACATGCAGGGCGGCCAGCTGACGCTGGCCACCGACAAGCAGCGCGCCGCCGCCACGGCGCTGAACGACCTCGCGGCCAAGACCGACGAGGCCACCGCGTCCGCACGTGAGTCGGGAGCCTCCTGGAAGGAGGTCAACGACATCTACGAGCGCGGCCGCCAGGCGCTCATCAAGAGTGCCGAGCAGATGGGCCTGACCAGGACCGAGGCCAAGAAGCTGGCGGACCAGATCCTCAGCACGCCCGACAAGACGGCCAAGCTCAAGGGCAACATCGAGGACCTGCAGGCGAAACTCGCCGACGCCAAGAAGCGGCTGGCCTCCGTGCCCGACTCCCGCAAGGCGAAGGTCCGCGCCGACATTGCCCAGCTGCAGGCGCAGATCGCCGAGGCCAAGCGGCAGCTGGCGATCCTCAACGGCACCACGGTGACGGTCTACATCAACGGCAAGGCGACCGGCGTCAACGCCAGCGACTACTACTCGCAGGGCCCGCACAAGGCGCGCGGCGGACTCATCGGCCGTGCGCACGGTGGACCGATCCCGGGCTTCGCCAGCGGCAGCGGACTTCTGCGCGGTCCGGGCACCTCGACGTCGGACTCGATCCTGCTGTGGGGTTCGGCCGGCGAGTACATGGTCAAGGCCGCGTCCGTCGACAAGTACGGCGAGAAGTTCATGGACTCCGTCAACGACGGCACCCTGCCCGTCGGCAGGGCGGCGCCGCGGGCCGGACTGCCCGCGGCGACGACGGCGGCCGCCGCGGCCGCCGGGAGCGACCGGGCGCAGGTGACGTACAACCTGTACCCGCGCGCATCCGTGATCGATGTGGAGGACCTGCGGCTGATCCAGCGGCAGGAGGAGGCGCGTCAGCGTGTGGGGAGGCCGAGGTAGATGCCCCTGGTCACAGCACCGGTCACCACCACCCCGACAGAACCCCCACCGCCTCCGGTCGAGGTGCCCGAGATCGGCTATGCGGTCATCACGTACATCGACCCGACCGGTACACGGTGGCCGATGACCGACCTGTCCGCGCAGTGGTACACCCTGGCCGAGGGCGTGTCCGGGCTCGGCGCGAGCCCGTACGTGCTGACGTCGGACGATCACCCCAGGGGCGGTGCGCGGCTGCGGCACGTGCAGCCGCAGGCCCGCACGATCGTGTGGCCGGTGCTCGTCAAGGGCGCCGACCACACCGCGTTCACGGCGAACTGGCGGGCGCTCGCGCGCGCGTTCACCCGCACGCTGCGCAAGCAGCCGGACGGATCCTGGTCACCGGGCGTCCTGGAGGTGGCGCGCCCGGACGGCACCGTCCGCACGATCAGCGTGTACTACGACAGCGGCTGGGAGGGGCGCGGCCAGACCGCGACGGGCATCACGTGGGACTCCGCGGTCCTCACCCTGTGGTGCGAGGACCCGTACTGGGCCGACGCCGACCCGGTGGTCGTGCACCGGGAGACGGCCACGCCCGAGGACTACCTCGACCCGTTCCCCTCGGTGTCCTCCAGCCAGGTCCTCGGCGCGACCACCGTCGACAACCCGGGCGACGTCGACGTCTGGCCGACCTGGGTGGTCACTGGACCGGCCTCGGCGATCGAGTTCACCCGGGAGGACACCGGCGAGGCTTTCACCCTCGACATGACGGCCACCGACCACGGCGACCTCCTGGACGGCGAGACGGTGACGATCTCCACCGACCCGCCGCGCGTGCGCTCCGGCACCGGCGAGAACCTCGTCGCCGGACTCAACTGGCCCTCGGCCGTGCTGTGGTCCCTGCCGCCGGGGCCGACGCCGGTCACCTTCCAGCTCGATGGCGCCGCGACCGGCAGCGCCGTCGACCTCGTCTTTCACCCGAGGTACGAGACGGCATGACGATTCAACTCCTGGTCACCGACCGCAACTTGAATTTCCTCGGCGACCCGCTCGACGGGTGGACCAAGCTGGCGTGCGACCTGAACTTCAACGCCCCCGCGTCCGGGTCCCTCACGCTGCCGGCGCGCCCGCAGTACGTCGAGCTGCTGCAGCCCGGCAACCGGCTCGTCATCATCCGTGACGAGGCGATCTGGTGTGCGGGGCCGCTGGAGGAGCCGCAGAACTTCACGTGGGACCTGAGCACGAACGCCGGATACGGCACGATCACCGCCAACTTCACCGACGACCTCGCGCGGGTGGCCGGCTACGTCACCTACCCGCAGCCCGACTACGAGTTCACCGACCAGATCACGGCCGTCAACTTCACGCGGGACATCAACACGACGAACGCCGAGGTGATCATCAGGACGCTCGTCGACGAGAACTGCGGCCCGGGCGCCCTGACCGCCCGGCAGATCGAGCGCCTGGTCCTCGACGACGTCGCCGGGGTCGGAGGCACCCGGACGATCAGCACGCGGTTCGAGGCGCTGCTCGACGTCTGCCGTACCGCGGCCGCCACGGACGGGCTGGGCTTCCGTACCCGCCAGGTCGGTGACGAGATCAGGTTCGGCGTGTACGCGCCCGCCGACCGCACCGGCACGGCGCGCTTCTCCGCCGGGCTGGGGAACCTGCGGTCGGTCGGCTTCACGCTGGGCGCCCCGCTGGCGACGAGCGAACTCGTCATGGGCGGCAACGACCCAGCCGAGGCTGCGACCCCGCCCAACACCCGCGTCTACGTGGAGGTCGACGCGACCACCGACTGGTACCGCGTCGAGAAGCTGATCGACATGACCGGCACCGAGGACGACTCCAAGGGCCAGCTCACTCAGGCCGGCGTCTTCGCCCAGGGCGACGACGGCCCGCAGGCCAGCCTCGCCACCGTGACGATCGACACCGCCGACTTGAAGGCCGGCCGCGACTACGGCCTCGGCGACAAGGTCACCGTCGTCCTGCCCACCGGCCTGCAGGTCGCGGACATCGTCCAGACCATCCGTCTCGAAGCCACCCCCAAGGACGGCGAGGTCGTCACCTCCGTCATCGGCAACTCCGACAAGACCACCAGCTCGGCGATGGTGCGCCTGGTGCGCGACCTCGACCGCCGACTCGGACGACTGGAAGCGAGGTAACCCACCGTGGCTCAGGACTCCTGGCCCTCACCGGACCACAACGACCGGGGCGTGACGGACGTCGAATACGAGCAGCTCTCCGCCCGCTTCTCCGACGACGGTGTCTACGGCGACCCCACCGATGACCCGGTCGTCACCGCCGGGACCGGCCTGTCCGTCAACGTCCGCTCCGGTGTGTACGCCTCGGTGCGCGGACACGTGTGGACCTCCGGCGCCTCCACCGTCAACCTCACCGTCGCCGCGAACGTCTCGGGTTCCACACGGTTCGACCGGGTGATCCTGCGGCTGGACCGCTCCACCTGGAACGTCACCGCTGTGATCAAGCAGGGCACCCCCGGGGCGGATGTGCCGGCCCTCACCAAGGACATGGGCAGTACCGGCGTGTACGAGATCCCGCTCGCCACCGTGTCGATCACCGCCTCCGCCACCACCGTGGGCGTGGCCGGCAAGGAGCTGTACGTCGGGACCAGGGTCCGGCCGTGCACGTCGATCTCCCTGCCCGACCCGACCGCCCCGGGCGAACTGGCCTGGGAGGTGGGCGAGGACCGGCTGCTGCTGTGGACCGGAACGCTGTGGAAGGTCGTCTACAGCTACTCGGGGATCGTGTCGTGCAACGCGACTCTGTCCGCCTGGACGATCACCACGGACTCCGTCCTGGAGGAACGCAACGGCAGCGTTCACCTGCGCCTGGGGAGTTTCCAGCGTGCGGGCGCCCTGGCCGGGGCTGATGAGTCCCGGCTGCCCGTGCTGATCCCCGCCGCCTACCGGCACCCGAGCCGCGACCAGTACGCCCTGGCCTACTGCTCGGGGGTGGAGGTCGCGAGGATGATCATCTCCTCGGCGGCCAGTGACCGGGCCGGACAGGTGTGGCTGACCAACCATCCCGCGCTCGCCAGTGGGGACTTCGTCCTGCCCGGGTCCGGCGTCAGTTGGGTGGTGAGCTGATGCGGTACGCGTTCGGGGCGGGCGCGGCGGACTTCGTCGTGACACCGTCCGACGGCCTGTGGGCGGTCGGCCAGAACACGGCTGTCACGTTCTGGTCGGCGGCCCATGACGGCGCCCAGTACACCGACCTGCTGACCGCGGGCGGCGACGCGGTCACATCCGTCACGTCCGACACCTACGGAGCGGTGCCATCGTTCTTCGGCCCCGACGAGATCAGCGGCATGTGGGCCGAGGCCGGGGGCGGTGCCACCCGGGCATGGATGGCCGCGCGGGAGGCGTACGCGCCCACCGCCGGCACTGCCGTGGAAACTAGGGGGCTGTACGTACGGCCCGGCTGGGGCTCGTTCTGGCGGCCCGCCCGGGACGCGGCCGCCAGCGGCAGCATGGCGACCGTGGCCGTCATCGGCGGCAGCAGCACGATCGGCTTCTACGCCTCCGACCTCGTCACGAAGAACTGGCCGGCGCTGCTCGGCTCGTCGCTGCAGACCGCCTACGGAGACGGCGGCTCAGGCTTCCGGTCGGCGCTGTTCTCCGCGAACGGCATCGCCGGGCAGGACGCTGCCGCCATCACGGCCTGGACCGCCACCGGCAGCCTCGTCGTCCAGTCCGGGACCTGGGCCACCGGCGGCTACACCGCCGGACCCGGCTGGGGATACACCTACAGCAGCACCGCCAACAACTACGTGACGTTCACCGTGCGCGGGACATCAGCGGTCATCTACACCCTCGGCTCGGACGGCGGCCGCGCCTCCTGGGCGTACAGCGTCGACGGCGGCAGCGAGACCACCGTCACCGACACGGCCACGACCGGCCTTGCCGTACGGACCCGCACGATCACCGGCCTGTCCGCCGGCAGCCACACCGTCAAGATCCGCCACGCGGGCACCACGGGCCAGTACCTGTCCGTCCTCGGCGTGGCCGGCGCCAACGCCGCCGGGGTGGTCCTCAACAACTTCGGCAGGAAGAACGCCGTCGCCTCCGACTACAACGTCACCCTGCGGACGGGATGGAACGGCGGCCCCAACTACCCGGCAGACCTGGTCGTGTACGCGGTCAGCCCAGAGGACGTCACCTCCGGCCTGAGCGCGGACGACTGGGCCGCACAGACCCGCCAGCACCTGGCCAACATCCGCGACGGCGGCAGCCTCACCGGCGCCACCGACCTCGTCCTGGTCCTCCCGCACATCGGCACCGCCGACGCCCTGGGCTGGCGCTACCAGGACTACGTCGACCGCGCGCACTCCCTCGCCATCGCGCACGAGGCCGCCCTCGTCAACCTCTGGGCGCTCGGCCGCAACTCCTGGAACTACTGGTCCAGCCTCGGCTACTGGGGCGACCCGACGTCCCCGGGCACCGCGGGCACGGATGCCGTCCAGATGTCCGACGCCGGCCACGCCTACACGGCGTCCGTGATCAGCGCGCTGCTGAAGAGCTAAGGAGGCCAGCACATGGCAACAACGCAGGTCGCCCAGGTGATCGCGGTCGCCCGGTCGCAGGTCGGCTACCGGGAGGGCTACGCCGAGGGCGGCTGGAACAACATCGTGCGGTTCGCCCTGGAGGTCCCCGGCCTGTCGGGGTATCAGGGCCAGTCGTGGTGCATGACCTACACCAGCTGGGTGGCCATGCGCGCCGGAGTGCCGTCCCTGTTCCCGCGCGGCGTGGACTGCAGCGCGGGCGTCGCCTGGTTCACGGCCGCGTCCCGATGGTCCTACTACCCGGCGCTCGGCGCCCAGGTGTTCTACGGCTCCGGCGGCAGCGAGCACACCGGCATCGTCTACGCCTACGACGCCACCTACATCTGGACCATCGAAGCCAACACGAACGACAACGGCAGCCTGGAGGGGGACGGCGTCTACCTGCGGAAACGCAAGCGGACCGACAGCGTCGTCTACGGGTACGGCCTGCCCGCCTACGCGGAGGGCGTCATCACCGCGGACGCCGCCCTCTCGGGGGTGGCCGGCTACACCTACGCCACCGCCAACACCGGCCCGGGCCCGGCGTCCCTGCTGCGGGCGGCGCTGCTCGCGGGCAACGTCGTCGCCGACGCTCTGACCGTCGCCGGCCGTCTCAATGCCGGCCGGGTGAACATCCAGCAGAACGATCTGAGCACCATCGGTCTGGACGTCATCGGCTTCTCCTCGTCGGCGGTGTCCATCGCCCGCTTCCGTGACGCCGACGGCAACACGGTGTTCGAGATCGACGGCGCCGGCCGCATCATCTCCGCAGTCAACTCCAACGCCTGGAGACCGGTCGACCAGGGCCTCGTCGCCTGGACGATGGACCCCGCCTCCTGCACGCCCGCCGGATCCTCCCTGAGCGCCGGATACATCTACTTCATGGAGGTGATCCTGCGGAACGCCGCCACGATCACCAGCCTCTGCGCGGTCGTCGGGACAGCGGGCAGCGGCCTCACCTCCGGCCAGTGCCTCGCCGGCCTGTACACCGCCAGCGGCACACGGGTCGGGGTCACGGCGGACATGTCGACGACCTGGAACTCGGCCGGTGACAAGACGATGGCGCTGACCTCGTCCTACGCCGCGGCCGCCGGGAAGTACTACATCGCGTTCCTGCACAACGGCACCACCAGTCCGGTATTCGCGGCCGGCTCGTCGCTGGGCGCAACCTTCACCCCGGGCAACGCGCACCTGGCCAGCGGGAGTTACCGCTTCTGCCGCTCCGCCTCGGGGCAGACCTCGCTGCCCACCAGCTACACGATGACGAGCGCGACCGCGGACGCCAACAACATCTGGGCCGCCGCCGCCTGAGTCACCGTCCTACGCCCCTCACACTCAGCCCCGCGCCGACCGGCCCGGGGCTTTCCCCGTTCCGAAGGAGGCCATCGTGGCCGTACGCGCGAAGTTCACCTGCACCACCGAAACCACCAAACGGTGGGGCTCCGCCGATTCTCAGTCCGCCCGCTCCTACGAGTTCATGGCCGTGTACGACCAGACCATCCCCGAGGACCAGCGCTACGCCAAGGCCTCGCCCTCGGGGAGCCTCACGATCCAGGTCGACAACCCCGCCGTCACCTTCGAGCCCGGCCAGGCGTACTACCTGGACTTCACCCCGGTCGCCGAGGCGGGGGCCAGCTGATGGCCACCTGCCGCGGCATGGACGTCAGCGCGTACCAGGGCACCCAGAACTGGGCCAGCCTCAGGCGGGACGGCTTGGTCTTCGCCTTCGCCAAAGCCTCCGAGGGCCAGCACTCGCGCGACGCGAAGTTCGACACCCACATCGCCGGCATCATCAAGGCCCAGCTGATTCCCGGCGCCTACCACTTCGCGTGGCCCAACCAGCCGGTCGCGGCGGAGGCCGCGAACTACATCAGCGCCGTCAAGCCGTACGCCAAGGCGGGGGTCGGGTTCACGCACTGGCTGGACCTTGAGCGGTACTCCGACGGCCGCAACTATGCCGGCCGGAGCGCGGCCCAGATCAAGGCCTGGGCCGCGGCGTGGATCGCCGCTGTGAAGGCCGCATTCCCCGGCCAGGCCGTCGGCATCTACACCAGCGCCTCCGACCTGACGGCCGGCCACGTGCCCGCCGGCGTCCCGCTCTGGTACCCCGCCTACCCGGGCACGCGCGTCGACACCTACGCCGAGGCCGAGGCCACCGCGCAGCCCCGGCCGAGCGGACGGTACCCGCTCATCTGGCAGTTCACGTCAGACCCCGCGGGCGCCGCCCGCGTTGACCAGTCCATCGCCTACCTGTCCGAGGCTGCGCTCCGCGCCTGGGCCGGAGGCGACACCACCACCCAGGAGGACGACATGGGCCTGCAAGACAAGATCCTGCTCGGGGACTGGATCCCCGCCGCGTGGCCCAAGGATGAGGGTCTCGCCGACAAGCAGATCACGGTGAACACGGCGCTTGGCTCCGGCTATGCGCACGCCCGCCGCGCGGCCGACAACACGACGGCGATCCTCGCCCAGCTCGGCGCGCAGCAGGCCACCATCGCGAAGCTCGTCGACGCGATCGGATCGTCCGGCGGACTCACCGTCGCCGAGGTCCAGGCGGCCGCCGAGGCCGGGGCCAAGGCCGCGCTCGCCACGCTCGGCGACAAGCTGCAGGAGGACTGACACGTGAAGGACTCCACCAAGCGCACGGTGCGTACGGTCCTGCAGACCTCGGTCGGTGTCGCTGTGGCGCTGCCCGGGATCGTCGACGCCTCCGGTGTCCCCGCGTCCCTGCCCTGGGTGGCGGGAGCGCTCGCGGTTGCCGGAGGCCTCGCCCGCGTGATGGCCCTGCCGAGCGTCCAGGCACTGCTCCCGTCGTGGCTGCGGACCGACGAGACGGCGAGCAGGCAATGACCGTGCCGGAGGCCTCGGCCACCGTCGCCGTCGAGCTGGAGCGGCTCCGCGGTACGGTCTCGACCGGATTCGCCGAGGTCAAGGGCTCGCTGTCCGTCCTCGTCGAGCGGTCCGACCGCAACGAACGCGATCTCCAGCAGCTGCGCCAGGACACAGAGAAGGACCTCAGCGAACTCCGCGCGGACGTCGAGGCCTTGAAAAAGAACAGGTGGCCGCTCGCCACGGTGGGCGCGCTTACCGGGATCATCGGCGCGGCCGCGGGCGTCCTGGCCCTGCTCGGCCGCTGAACCACAATGCCCCTTGCACGGCCCACCACGGGCCGTGCAGGGGGCATTCCGCGTGCACTCAACCGTCGAGCGGCTCGGCTCCGTGCGCCGCAGCGATGGAATCGATACGGCGCGCGAGGTCGAAGTCCGCCTCGGTCAGCTTGTGACCGGCATCGTGGGTCGTGATCCCGAACCGGACCTTCCCCCACCGCAGATCAATGTCCGCGTGGTGGCTGATGAGCCGCTCAACATCGGCCACGTGCACGATCATCGCCACGCCGCCGTGATACCGGATGCCGTAAGCGCGGGTGATCTCGTCTCCCTCGCGACGCCACCCCGGCACGCCTTCCAGCGCGATCACGATCTCGTCCTCGGTCAGCGGCACCGGTGCGTCTGTCACGCGTCAGCTCTCCTCAGTCACGGGCGCCAGGACTCCGACGAGGTCCCGGCCGACCGGGGCATCCTGCCACGGTCGCATGGCTCGCTGAAGGGTCGCCAGCTCCCGCCGCATGCGCGCTGAGCGGGTCTCTACCGCGATGTCGGCGACCTGCCGGGCAATCTCCAACGCCTGGTCCGGCTCGCCTGCCCCTGCCGCTGCCGTGGCGTGCCGGGCCATGTAGACGCCGCGGTCGCGGCGCGCGGTCTCGGGGACGATGTCGAGGACCTGTTCCCACAGTGATACGGCCTCGGCTCCGAGGCCGAGGCGCCCGTAGCAGGTGGCGCGCTGGACTTCGAGGTATCCGGGTGTCCGCCGGCAGGCGTTGCCCCACGGCAGGTCGTCGTCGACCCGGCTGAGGAGTCTGGCCGCCTGGTCTATCAACTGGTCGACCGAGTCGCGGTCATTGGTGAGGCTCGCGCCGTGGGCCTGCTGTTGCATGGCCATGATCCGCACCTTCGGCACCAGGCGTCCGGCGTCGTCGAGGGCCGCCTCACACAGGTCGATGACCGCGTGCCCGTCGCCCAAGTCGGTGCGTACCTGCGCCTGGTTGACCAGCGAGTAGCCGATCAGGTGCGGGTCCCGGGACCGCATGGCGATCTCCTGGGTGACCCCACGCCAGAAGTGCGCGCCGTCCATATCGCCAGCGTCCTGGTATAGCCATCCGACCAGCGCGGCATACGCGGCACCGGTACGGAGCAGGCCTCGCCTCGTCTCGCCCTTCGCGGACCGCACGAGCTTGTCGATCAGCTGGTACTGCGCCGACACCGTGCCGATCAGGTCGTGAGGGCCGAGGTACATGTCAGCCACGTAGTGGCCTTCCAACTGCTTCTGGAAGTAGTCGATCAGGGCGGGGTCGACTTGCTGCGGTGCGACTGGTCCGGCGACGAGCGCGGCGGCGGTGACGGAGACAAACGCTCGGCGCTTCACATCAGCCTCTTCGTGGTGCTCGGGGCGGATCCAGCCGGGCGGGGTGGTGAATCCGAGATCTTCAGGCCACCGTCCGAGCGCGTCATGGATGACGATCGCGGTCTCTTCCGCCGGCCAACCGGGGCGGTCGCCCTCCCACCGTCGCCAGGTCCGTGCGGACACGGTGAACTGGCGATCGTCGAGGAGGCGTTGCCCGTGCTCGGTCAGCTTGGCCGCGGCCTGTTCGATGGTGCGCCAGCCAGCCCGGAGCCGTGCGGCTCTCAAGGCGTCGTTGCGGCCCATGCGTCCAGTCTGGAGTGTCATCGCGCCCGTCCCCGGCCATGGCCGCAACGTGGCCACGGGTGGCCACTGCTCGACCTAGTTCCGCTTCTCCGTGCCCGCCCATCATCGCCGTGTGACTAGGACGCGTGCACAGAATGCGACAGAAGTCCCTGAAGTGGGGGAGCCGGACGGTGGCCCGCACATCGTCGAGGCCTCGTCCGTACAGCCCGCGGCGGAACGACGGCTCGCCACGAGCAGTTGGCTTCTGTCGACGGTTCCGGATGGTGGCCGTGAGCGGGCCCGGATGGAGTGGCAGGAACACACGGTGGCGATGCTGCCGCTGGGCACTCTGTTCTCCGCCGTCCGTCTGCCGGGAGACCTGGTGCGCGCCGCGGGCTTCCTGAGGGGGAAACCCGACTTGGCGCAGGTTGACGCCTGCCTCGACGAGGTCCTCGACGGCGGCCCCGTCATCTGCGACCCCCAAGGGCATCGCTACTACGCGCTCGTTCCCGCCGACATGCCCGAGTCGTACAAGGGAGCAGCCGAGGACTGGCGCCCGCTCGGCGTGGAGATCCTGGGCCGCGGCACGTACCTCGGCGTACCGCCGCTCCATGTCGTGGAGTTCAACGAGCAGGCCTGCGTCTCGTACTGGTCGGTACCCATGCAGTCGCCCGCGATGCTGTGCACGCCCCTGAACGTGGCCCGCCTGATCGCGGCGGGCATGCAGCAGCTCGGCGTCGGCGGTGAGTCGTGACCGCACACCCCGAGAACGCGAGCGGCGGCCAGGCCGTCGCCGGCAGCGCCGAACATTGGCTGTTGGCCGCCCTCGACGCGAAGGACCGTGACGACGCCAGCGCGCAGTGGCGGAAGGGCCAGTGCGTCCTGATGCCGCTCGGGGGCCTGTTCAGCGCTGTACGGCTGCCTCAGGACCTGATCCTCGGTCACCACGACAGGCAGTGGGACCCGGCCGTCGCCGAACAGGTCATCGCCGCGGCGTTCGGCAGTGGCCCGGTCATCTGCGACCCATGCCGGATCAGCCGGTGGTACGCCCTCGTCCCCGCCGCAACGCCGGGGTGGCACACGGGGACTGACAACTGGCGGGCGGCAGATGTCATCCCCCTGGGCCTCGGCAGCTACATCAGCGTCCCGCCCGTGGACGCGACCGCGTACGACCCCCGTACGGAGGCGCCGTACTGGTCGATGCCGCTGACGCTGCCCGGCGCTCTGTGCGAGCCCGGACACGTGGACCGGCTGATCACCACCACCCCCGACCGTCTCGCCCAGGAGGCACAGTCATGACCGGGGCCGATGTCCTGATGATGAGCGGCGCGTCATACGACCCCGAGGCGGCACGACTGCTGATCCAGGAGGTCCCCGGCGCCGTCTACCTGACCCGCCAGCAGAACCACGGCGAGGCGTGCGTGTGGTGCGAGGCCGCTGGCGAGGGCGTCGCCCTTGCACCCCTGGGCGGCACAGGCGGCTGGCGGCCCCACGGGTGCGCCGCCTGCCGACAGGCGCGACTCACGTACGTGTGCGCCTACCTGGCCTGGAGGCGGCACGTACTGGACTGCGAGTCGTGCCGCACCGCATGGTGCCCGGACGGCTGGAGCCCGGCCCTCGCGCACCAAATCGCCTACGCGGCCACCGGCAGAAAGGCGCGAGTCTTCTGCGCGTGCGGGTGTCCCCTCGCGCTCACGTCGCGCAGGCTCCGGCCGTACGTCGTAACCACCATCCTGTTCAGCCTGCGCTACAACCACACCGGCCCCTGCCACACTCCCGAGAGGCCCGCTCCGGCCGGACCGGAGGGGACGCAGTGACCGGGCGTGCGCGCAAGAGGATCATCGTCTACGTCGCCGCGCTCGTCGTGCTGGGAGCCGCTGTGGCCTGGGGTATTGCCGCGTCGGGCTCATGCTGACTTTTTATGTCTCAACTCATCTATGGGGACGCCCACCTTCCACGCCTCGGCGATCGTGTCGATGCTGGTGGTGGCGCTGGTGACGATGACCGAGACGACCGGTGACCTGATCGCGGTCGGCGAGATGACCGACCGCAAGATCGAGCCGCGCTCCCTCGCGGACGGGCTGCGTGCCGACGGGCTCTCCACCGTGCTCGGCGGCGTCTTCAACACCTTCCCGTACACGGCGTACGCCCAGAACGTCGGCCTCGTCGGCATGACCCGCGTCCGCAGCCGCTGGGTCGTCGCGGTCGCCGGTGGCATCCTCGTCGTTCTCGGCCTGCTGCCCAAGCTCGGCGCGGTCGTCGCGGCGATCCCTGCCCCGGTACTCGGCGGCGCGGGTCTGGTCATGTTCGGCACGGTCGCCGCGAGCGGTCTGCGCACCCTGACCCAGGTCGACTTCAAGGACAACCACAACCTCACCGTCGTCGCCGTCTCGGTGGCCGTGGGCGTGCTCCCGGTCGGGGTGCCGACGATCTACGCCCAGTTCCCGGACTGGTTCCAGACGGTGATGAACAGCGGCATCAGCGCGGGCTGCCTGACGGCGATCGTCCTGAACCTGCTCTTCAACCACCTTCCGGCGAAGGGAAGTTCACCCGCCACCAGCACCCCGGCTCCCGCCGGCGCTGTCGCGGAGGAGCCGGTCGTCTAGGGCCCGTCCGGCGGATCCAGCCGCGGACGCGGGGCGCGGCACGCACGACAGCCCACTCACCGGTACCGATGCGGCACCGCCGATCCCCTGCGCCCTGATCAGCGCAGCAGTCCGGCGGGGACCGTCGCGGCCAGCACTCCGTACCCCGCCGGATTGAGATGCAGCCAGTCGCCGACCTGGAGGGACGGGAGCAGCCGGCGCGGGTCGGCGGGGTCGCGTACGGCTCGGTCGAAGTCGAGCACCGCGTCGAAGCAACCGGCCGTGCGGATCCAGGAGTTGACCGCCCGGCGGGAGGACTCGCGCTCTCCCGCCGGGTCGTCGTAGGTGTTGCCGCCGAAGGGGAGCAGGGTCGCGCCGAAGACGCGGATGCCCTGGGCGTGGGCGCGGACGACGATCTGGGCGTAGGCGCCCAACAGGTCCTCGGTGACCTGGTGTTGGGCGCTAGGGGTCGCGTCGGCGGTGCCGATGTCGTTGACGCCCTCGAAGACGATGAGGCGGGTGACGCCGCTGCGGGAGAGGACGTCGCGGTCGAGGCGGGCGAGGACGTTGGGGCCGAGCCCGTCGTTGAGGACGCGGTTGCCTCCGGCGGCCTGGTTCAGGATCGCCACGGAGGCGGTGGCGGGGTGGGCACGGAGGCGGTCGTAGAGCTGGTCGGGCCAGCGGTCGTCGGCGTTGGTCGTGGAGCCCCGGCCGTCGGTGAGCGAGTCGCCCAGGATCGCTACGGCCGTGGTGGCACGCGGGGCCAGGACCTCGACGTCGCTCAGCAGATACCAGTGGTCGACCGGTGTCGCCCCGGGCAGCAGGTCCTGGTCCTCGGTGTGGTCGCCGGTGCGGAGGTACGACGTCGTGCGCGAGCCCGGGTGCGAGGTGAGCGCGAGCGAGGGCTGGCCCGTCGCCAGGTACGTCGTGACGGTCAGGACGGACGCGGCACGCAGGTCCAAGTCCAGTGGATCGGAGACCAGTTGGGCGCCGACCGGGACGGTCGCCGATCTGCGTCCGGCGAAGGTGACCGGTCTGCTGCTGCCGGGCACGATCGCGCTCGCGCCTGCCTTCCCGTCCTGCGGGAGGGCCAGCGTCACCGCGGTGAGCGGGAGCGGGGTGTCGCCGTAGGCGTTGGAGAAGCGCAGGCGCAGCTTCCGGCCGCCGGTGGTGACGCGGAGTGTCTGGCGCAGGGTGGTGTCGACGAGGACCGAGGCGGTGCCGGTGAACGGGGCGGGTGGCAGGTTGCCGGGCTCGGTGAGCTGGGGCATCGCCGTCCAGGTGTTCACCCAGTGCGCGACAGATGGTCCCGAACTCCCCTCTGCGTGTGCCGGGTTGGTGGTGACCAGGGCCGACAGAGCCGTTGTCGTCGTGGCGACGATCGCTGTCCGTCTCGTGGGCTGCACGGAACCTGCCTTCCTCTGGCGGGATTTGGGTTCGGGGTGCGTGCCGGACGGAGGCGTCGGGCACGCACCCCGGGGCGGGTCAACCGACCGTGCAGGCCGTCCCGTTGAGCGTGTAGGCCGTCGGCGCCGCGCTGTTGCCGGTGTGGTTCGCCTGATAGCCGATGGTCACGCTCGCGTTGGGGGCGATCGTGCCGTCGTACGAGGCGTTGGTGGCCGTCACCGCGCCGGAGGCCGGTGCGTAGGTCGCGCCCCAGCCGTTGGTGACGGTCTGTCCGGCGGGCAGGGTGAAGCCCAACTGCCAGCCGTTGACGGCACTTGGACCGGTGTTGGTGATGGTCACGGAGGCGGTGAGGCCGGTGTTCCAGGCGCTGGTCGTGACGGCCACCTTGCAGGGGCCGGTCGAGGGCGGGGGTGTGGTGCCGCCCCCGGTCAGACCGAAGAAGGTGAGGACGCGGGCGCCCATGCCGTAGGTGTAGAGGTTGTGGGTGACGCCCTGGAGGCTGATCGCCTCGACGGGGGCCTGGTCACCGGTGGCGCCGTAGCGGGTGCGGGTCCAACCGGTCGCCGGGGAGTCGGTGGCGGCCGGGGTCTGGCCGACGCCCAGCACGTTGGTCCACTGTTTGATCTCCTCGCCGAAGTTGGGGTAACGCAGCGTGTCGTCCGCGGTGCCGTGCCACAGCTGCATGCGGGGGCGGTGGCCGGTGTAGCCGGGGTCTGCGCCCCGGACCAAGTCGCCCCATTGCTGCGGGGTTTGGACGACCGTGCCGTTGGCGCAGGCGGTGTTCCACTCGGAGCCGTCGGTGGTGGCGAAGCAGCCGAACGGCACGCCGGCGAAGGCGGCGCCGGCCGCGAACACGTCGGGGTAGTCGCCGAGGAGGACGTTCGTCATCATCGCGCCGGAGGAGATGCCCAGGGCGTAGACGCGGGAGGTGTCGGCGGCGTAGGTGCTGGTCACCCAGTCGACCATCGACTTGATGCCGACCGGGTCGCTGCCGCCGTCGCGGTGCAGGGCCTGGGGCGAGGAGACGTCGAAGCACTTGCTGGCACGGGTGACCGACGGGTAGACGACGACGAAGCCCAACTGGTCGGCCAGCGAGGCGTATTCGGTGCCGGAGTACATCGCCGGGCCCGATCCCCCGCAGTAGTGCACGGCCACGACGACCGCCGGGTGCGCGGTGACGGCGGCCGGGACGTACACGTACATCTGCAGGTTGCTGGGGTTGGCCCCGAAGCCGGTGACCTCGGTGAGGGTGGCGGCGGGGACGGCCTCGGTGCGGGCGGCGGCCGGGGGTGCCATGAGGGTCAGGGCCGCGAGTAAGGGCACCAGCGCTCCGAAGAGGGCGACGAGTACCGAACGCGGCGGTTTTCTCGATGACTTGAGGGTGTCGGCGGCTGTGGGGCGCACGTCATCGTCCCTTCCTGATCGCGGCTCGTGCGGCATCTTTCGGGGAGAACAATCGGCATCGTGACATGGACACGGATGCCATGGAAGCGCTCCCACGCTTCGAATAGTTTCTGCACAAGCGTTGACTAGAAAGCGCTTGCACCCTACGTTCCGTTCAGAAGTGTGACCGCACGGTCCTTCATGGCGTACATCGTTCACGTACACGATCACCCCATTCCCCCGGAAGGGACGCACCCGCATGCGTACTCGCCCCCCACACGCACATCCACGACGATCGGCTCTGGCGGCGCTCGCGCTCGCCGCGGCGGCCGTGCTCACGCTCCCCCAGTCAGCGTCGGCGGTCGACGCCTCGCCGGTCGGTTTCGGTGCCGGCACGACCGGTGGCGGCAGCGCCGCGGCGGTCACGGTGTCGACGCTGGACGCCTTCAAGTCGGCGGTCACCGGCGGCAGTTCGAAGGTGGTCAAGGTCAACGGGCTGATCTCGCTGAGCGGTCAGGTCGACGTCGGGTCCAACACGACGGTGCTG
The DNA here is from genome assembly GCF_045162565.1 of Streptomyces sp. NBC_00986. NCBI lineage: Bacteria > Bacillati > Actinomycetota > Actinomycetes > Kitasatosporales > Streptomycetaceae > Streptomyces > Streptomyces sp. NBC_00986. The sequence continues at coordinate 10,045,354 of NZ_CP108733.1, read as the reverse complement.
GGCGTCGGTTCGGCGTCCGGGTTCACCGGCGGCGGGCTGCGCCTGAAGAACGTGACGAACGTCGTCGTCCGCAACCTGAACATCAGCAAGTCGGTCGCGCCCGCCGACGGCATCACCGTGCAGGCGTCGACGAAGGTGTGGATCGACCACAACGCCTTCTCGTCCGACCTCGACCACGGCAAGGACTACTACGACGGCCTGGTCGACATCAGCCACGCCTCCGACTGGGTCACCGTCTCCTGGAACACCTTCAAGAACCACTACAAGGGCTCGCTCGTCGGCCACAGCGACAACAACGCGAGCGAGGACACCGGGCATCTGCGGGTGACGTACCACCACAACTGGTTCGACCAGGTCAACTCCCGTATCCCCAGCCTGCGTTTCGGCACCGGGCACTTCTACGACAACTACGTCGTCGGCGCCGAGACGGCCGTGCACTCGCGCATGGGCGCCCAGATGTTCGTCCAGAACAACGTCTTTCGGGACACGGAGGTCGCCGTCACGACGAACCGGGACAGCGACGTGGACGGCTACGCCAACCTCAGCGGCAACGACCTCGGTGGAGCCGCCACCGAGATCTCGCAGGTCGGCACGTTCACCAGCCCGCCGTACAGCTACACCGCCGAGCCCGCCTCGACCGTCGTCGCCTCGGTGACCGCGGGCGCGGGCACCGGAAAGCTCTGACCACTCCCCCACCTCGGAGAAGGAATCGGGACATGACTTCTTCCGTACGACCGCGCGTACTGACCGGCACACTGGCCGCCTTCGGCCTCTCTGTTGGCATGATCATGGCATCCGGCGCACTGTCGCCGGCCAGTGCCGCGACCTGGCCCACCGCGAGCGGCAGCCAGGCGGTGACCTCGACAATCTCGGTCTCGGGCACCAAGGACTACGGGATGCTGCGCCTGTACGGCAGCGGTGACCTGGGCACGGGCAGCCAGGACGAGGACCAGGGCCCCATCCTGGAGCTGGCCGCCGGTGCCGTCGTCAAGAACGTCATCATCGGCTCGCCCGCCGCCGACGGCATCCACTGCCTGGGCAGTTGCACGCTGCAGAACGTCTGGTGGGAGGACGTCGGCGAGGACGCGGCGACCTTCCTGGGCTCCTCGTCGTCCAACGTGTACACCGTCAACGGCGGCGGCGCGAAGGAGGCGAGCGACAAGGTGTTCCAGTTCAACGGTGCCGGAACGCTCAACGTCTCCAACTTCGCGGCGCAGACCTTCGGTACGTTCGTCCGCTCGTGCGGCAACTGCAAGACGCAGTACAAGCGCACGATCAACCTCAACACCATCGAGGCGACCTACAAGGGCAGCCGGATCGTCGGCATCAACACCAACTACGGTGACAGCGCGACCCTGAAGGCCATCACGATCGTCGGGGACACCAGCAAGAAGATGATCCCCTGCCAGAAGTACATCGGGAACAACACGGGCGCGGAGCCGACCACCAACGGCACGGGCGCGGACGGGACTTACTGCAAGTACGCATCCTCGGACATCACGTACAAGTAGGCCTCCCACGGTGACGGCGGCCGTACGAAGCGTCCCCGCACGGCGCTTCGCACGGCCGCTCCGGCACGAACTCAGCCCGACGGCGCGGCCGTTGACCGCATGCCGAGCCACTGCTCGGCGTCCCACGCCTCGAACCGCTCCACCTCGGTGAACCCCAGTTTCGCCGCGAGGCGCATCGAACGGGCGTTGGCGGTCTGGGTGGTGAGCACCACCGGCTCACCGGGAAGGACCCCGTCGAGCCAGCCGAGCGCCGCCGTGCACGCCTCGGCGGCGTATCCGAACCCCCACACCCGCGGCAGGAACAGGTAGCCGAGATCGACCTTCCCGTCGGCGGACGGGCGGATATGCCCGGCCGCTCTCCTGAGCAGGATCAGGCCGATCATCGCCCCGTCGAGCTCGACGACGAGGCTCCCGGACCGGCGCTCGGGCACCTCGGGCGTCTTGCGCTCAAGCTCATCGCGCGGGCGGGGACCGCCGAGGTACGTGTGCACCTCCGGCGAGGCGAGCAGTTCGATGAACGTGGCACGGTCCCACGCCTCGGAGGCACGGAGCACGAGCCGCCCCGTTTTGATCGGCTCAGGCGGCCAAGCCGCGACTCCCAGATCTTCCATCGGCGCACGCTAACAGACCGTCGAACCCGCCGAGCGGAAGGGCTTATGCCGTGTTCCCGAGCGTGGTCGCGATCAACTCCCGCCGGTGGCGCGTGTATTCGCTGCGCAGAGTCGCGCCCGGCCAGTCGGTGGGCAGGAGTTCGGGAGGCAGGACCGGGTCCGCGAGCAAGTGCCGTACGGCGGCGGCGAGCACGGTGAAGCGGTCGGCCGGGTGGTCCGCGGTGGCGGCGAGACGGGCGAGCAGCGCCTGGGCCGTCTTCGCCCAGGCGTCAAGTGGCCAGAGGGTGAAGGCCAGTTGGCGGGCGGGTTCCGCGGGACGGGTGGTGAAGTGCCGGGCGACCGGGCCGAGTTCGTCAGGGCGGGGTCGTAGGAGATTGGCCGGGCGGAGCCAGACTCCCTCGCGGAGTTCCGCGAGCCGGAGGGCGGTCAACTTGCCGCGCAGGTCGGCGCGTTCGGCGGGGCCGCGGCCGGTCGCGGTGACGACGGTCATCTCCCAGTCACCGCCCCAGGGGCGGGTCTCGGGATGTACGGCGGCGTCCTGGCGGCGCTGGCGTTCCAACAGGCGGTCGCTGAGCCGGTAGACCGCGTCCGTGGTCCGCAGGTCGCCGGCGGCCACCATCCGGCTGAGCGCGGCCCGGAGCGTGGAACCGGCGACGCCCAGGGGCTCGACGGCGCGCAGCAGATCCCGTACGGGCAGCTCGGGCGGGTGCGTGCCCAGCAGCAGGCTCAGGACGACCGACCGCGCGGACAGCGGGCGCAGGTCCACCTCGCCGGGGCCTTCTGACACGTTCATCCGCATGGCCTCGTACTCTACGTGGCGATTCTCGTGTTACATCATTGATGCATTCGCAGAGATAGTGCAACACTTCACCCATGGCCCAGACACTCGCGCACATACCGCCGCAGCCGCGGGACTCCACGCACGACGTCACCAATCAGCCCCCGCCGCTGACCCCGTACGACTCCTCCGAGGACGCGGCCCTGCTGGAGGGGCTGCGCCGGGAGGGCGCCGACTGGGCCGAGGAGGACGTGCGGCGGCTCGGGCGGGCGGCGGGCAGCGAGGAGGCGCAGGAGTGGGGTGAGCAGGCGAACCGGCACGAACCGGAGCTGCGCACGCACGACCGCTACGGCAACCGGATCGACGAGGTCGAGTTCCACCCGAGCTGGCACCGGCTGATGGGCGTCGCCGTCGCCGAGGGACTGGCCGGAGCGCCCTGGGCGGACGAGCGCCCCGGCGCCCATGTGGCCCGTACCGCACGGGGGTTGGTGTGGGGACACACCGATGCCGGGCACGGCTGCCCGACGTCGATGACGTACGCCGCCGTCCCCGCCCTGCGCGCGACGCCCGAACTGGCCGCCGCCTACGAGCCGTTGCTGACCAGCCGGGTGTACGACCCGGTCCTGCGCGTCCCGACCGAGAAGCGCGGGCTGCTCGCCGGGATGGGGATGACGGAGAAGCAGGGCGGCTCCGACGTCCGGACGAACACCACAACAGCCACTCCCACCGCCGAACCCGGCGTGTACACCCTGCGCGGGCACAAGTGGTTCACGTCGGCGCCGATGTGCGACGTGTTCCTCGTGCTGGCACAGGCGCCTGACGGACTGTCATGCTTTCTGGTGCCGCGCGTGCTGCCCGACGGCAGCCGCAACACCTTCCGTATCCAGCGGCTGAAGGACAAGCTGGGCAACCGTTCCAACGCGTCCTCGGAGCCCGAGTTCGACGGGACCGTCGCCTGGCTGGTCGGGCCCGAGGGGCGCGGCGTCAAGACCATCATCGAGATGGTCAACTGCACCCGCCTGGACTGCGTGATGATGTCGGCAACTCTCATGCGCAAGACGTTCGTCGAGGCGGGCCACCATGTGCGGTACCGGTCCGCGTTCGGCGCACGGCTCCTCGAACAGCCCCTGATGCGCAACGTGTTGGCGGATCTGGCGCTGGAGTCGGAGGCCGCCACGACGCTCACGTTGCGGCTGGCGGGTGCGGCGGACCGCGCGGTGCGCGGGGACGGCGCCGAGTCGGCGTTCCGCCGGATCGCCACCGCCGTCGGCAAGTACTGGGTCACCAAGCGCGGCCCGGCCTTCACTGCGGAGGCCCTGGAGTGCCTCGGCGGCAACGGCTACGTCGAGGACTCGGGCATGCCCCGCCACTACCGCGAGGCGCCGCTCCTCTCGATCTGGGAGGGCTCGGGGAACGTCAACGCCCTTGACGTCCTACGGGCGTTGACCCGCGATCCCGGTACGGCGGAGGCGCTGTTCGCCGAACTCGCCCTGGCGCAGGGCGCGGACGCCCGCCTGGACGCGGCCGTCAGTCGATTGAAGAACGCGTTGAGCGAGGCCACCGAGACGGGAGCCCGCCGTCTCGTCGAGCGGATGGCGCTGACCCTCCAGGCCTCCCTCCTGGTACGACACGCCCCGGCCGCGGTCGCCGACGCCTTCTGCGCGAGCCGGCTCGGCGGCGACTGGGGCCACGCCTTCGGCACCCTCCCCGACTCCGCCGACCTCGACACGATCCTCGCCCGCGCCCTGCCCGAAGAAGCCTGACCCTCGGTTACCCCCCGATTCCGCTTCGTTGTCAGTGGCGTGGTGCAGACTCGCGATCAGTTGGCACTGCGCCTGGGGAGGACAACGTGTTCACGGGGATCGACGAGGTCGGCTGGGCCTCACTGCGACATGCGTACGGCAGCGCGGAGGACGTGCCCGGACTGCTCCGGGGACTGGCCTCCGCGGACCCCGTCGAGCGGGCGAGCGCGCTCGACGGGATGTACGGCGCGGTGCACCACCAGGGAATCGTGTACGACTCGACGCTCGCCTGCGTTCCGTTTCTGCTCGCACTCGCCGCTTGCGAAGAGGTTCCGGACCGGGGCGGGTTGGTGGAACTTCTGGTCAGCATCGGACGGGGACACGGGCCGGAGGGGGAGGTTGTCGATACGGGTGACGGGCGGAGGCCGGAGCAGGAAGATGGTGACGGGCGTGGGTCGGCCGATGCCGCTGTCCGCGCGGGCGGCGAGGTCTTCGTCGTCCTCATCGGGGACCGGGACCCCGGTGTGCGCCGGGCAGCTGCCGAAGCGCTCGTCCGGTTCCTGGACCAACCCGCGCGCGTGCTGGGCCTGTTACGGCAGCGCATCGCGGTGGAGCGCGACGACCGGGTCCTGCTCGCCCTCACCGAGAGCGTCGGCCTGTTCGTACGGCAGCACCCGGCCCACGCCCCCGAGGCGCTGGACATCCTGCTGATGCTCGGCACTCCGCCGTACGACCCCGGTCTACGGCTCGCCGCGCTCGGCCAACTCGCGGGCTGCGCACCCGATCTGCTCCCCGCCGACCTCGTCCCGACCGTCGTCGAACTCCTCGGGGAGCGGTCCGAGCAGCGCCGGTCGGGCCGTTCGGCGCCGACGGAGGGCGACCACGTGGACCCGGACACGCTCGCCGGACGGTTACGTCGGCTACGGCCCTCGGACGAGGAGGGCGCGCTGCTGCTGCGTACGCTGCACACCGCGCTCGGCGGGCGGGTGGGCGACCGGATCGCCCTGCTGGAGGGGCAGTTGACCAGCCCGGACCCGGCTGACCGGTGCAACGGGGTGTGGACGGCGGCGGGGTTGTTCCGCGAGTGGCGGGCCGACTACACGGTGCCGGTCGCGCTGATCGGTGAGCAACTGGGCGCGGGGGCACCTCCGTTGCCCGGTGCGGCGGTGTCGGACCGGTTGCGTGATGCCGCGGTGTCGGTCCTGGGCGATCTCTTCCACCTGGCCGCGCCGGCCGCCGACCCCCTCCACGCGCTGGTGATCTCCCGCCCCGACCTGTGGGTGCACCGTTGGGAACGCCGGCCGCCGACCCTGGGCGGTCCGCTCAAGTCCCTTGCCCGCAGCGGCGATCCACGGGCGACACCGGTACTGGCCCAGGTCCTCGCGCAGCCGGTCGTACCCGACGACCTGGGACGCGTGATCGTCTACCTCGGCCGCGCGGGCGCACCCCTCACCCCGGCGCTACGACACCTCCTCGGCCAGCTACCCCTCGACTCCCCCGAGACCTACGACCGTGCCGTACCCCTGCTGTCGGCGCTGACCGCGCTCGCCGATCGGGAGGCAGTGCCGGAGGTGTTGCGGTTGCTCGGCGGGATGGCGGACGGGGTGCGGTCGAGGCCCCGGGTCGTGGAGTCGGCGGTGCGGGCGCTCGGGGTGTTCGGGGGTGGTGCGGAAGGGGTCGTACCCGTAGTGCGGGGGCTGTTGGAGTCCGAGTGCGCCGGTGTCGCCGCGGGTGCGCTGTGGTCGGTGGAGGGGGATGCCTCGGCTGTACTGCCGGTACTGGTACGGGAGTTGGCGGACCCTGACGCGCAACGGCGCCGGGCCGCCGCCGAGGTGCTGGCCCGCCTGGGCTCGGCTGCGCGGGCCGCGGCACCCGGATTGGCGCGGATGCTCGGAGCGGAGTGCGCGTGGGAGCGGACGGCGGGCGCGTGTGCACTGTGGCGGGTCAACGGGGAGGTGGAGAGGGTGCTTCCGGTACTCCGTTCGGCCTGGGTGGAGCATCCGGGTGTGCGGGGCGTCATTGCCGCGTGCCTGGTCGACATGGGGGCGGCCGGGGCGCCGCTGCACGACCTGGTGGAGGCGGAACTCGCCGCGCCGCGACGGCATTTGGTGCGGTCGGGTGGACACGGGAGCCAGGACGTCCTGGAGGACGAGCGGTTGTTGGAGGTGTGCCGGGAGGTGCGGGGGGCTTGAGATCGGGTGGGAGTGGGTGCAGGGAGTGAGGGCGCAGGGGATCGGGTGGATCCGTGTGTCGGCACGTTCGAGTCGAGCAGGGTCGGTCAGGGCCGTCTGCCAAGAGGTACGCGCGGCTTGAGACCGGGCAGGCCGGAGGACCGGAGGCGCGGGCGTGTGAGATCGGACGGGCCCGTGTGCCGAGGCGTTCGGGCGGAGTAGGACCGTCGTGGCTGCCGGGAAGCACACGCGGCTTGAGACCGGGCAGGCCGGAGGACCGTAGGTGCTGGACAAATGACATCGGGCGGGTCCATCCGCCCGGGAGTACGGGCTGGGTAGGACCGGTCAGGGCTGCGCGCCGGGAAGCACGGGCGACTTGGGGCCAATCGGGTCTGTGTGACAGGCACGACGAGGGCCCCTGTCTGCGATTCGCAGGGCAGGGGCTCGTGGCGTCGGGGCGGGCGCTCAGCCCGTCTTGCGGCCCCACAGTGGGCCGAAGCGGGCCCACTCCTCGTCCCATTGGTCCATGCGTCGGCGTTCCAGTCTGCCGCGCAGGGCCCGGGCGCTGACGAGGGGGACGGCTGCCGCGCCCACTCCCAGGAGGGTGCCGATCAGTACGGCCCGCAGTTTGGCCTGCGAGGCGCTGGCGGGCTTGGTGACCAGGTGGCCCTGCGGGTCGGTCCAGACGGTCACCGGAGTGCCTATCGCGCTGCCGGAGGGGACGCGTATCTGGCCGGTGTGGGAGGAGCCGTCCACGGCCGTCCAGCGGACCTTCGCCCAGACCGGTTCGCCGCTCGTTCTGCTCGAGTTCGCCGGGGCGGGACCCGGTGCGTCCTGGACCACCAGGGCCACCGCGGGTTTCCAGTCGACGCGTTCCTGGGCCAGCTCGTGTTCGACGGACTGGGTCGCCGTCAGACCGGCGAGCACCCCGGCGAGGACGGTGATCAGCCAGGCGCCGAGCACGATCCACGATTCCACCGCATCGGCACGGCGCTTGAGCGGATTGCGCCGCCACCGCCACAGCCACACCTTCGGACCTCGGAACGCCATCGAAGGCATCCTCCTCATGAACGCGCTCACCTACCGAACCGCCCTCCCATACGGGAGACGTCTGCTCGATGCTCACGACGAATACCCCGACTCGACGTTCCCATGGCTGCCGGGACTTCCGCAGGCGCTTCGCGGGAAGGCCTCGCGAGTCTGCCCCACGGACCGGAACGGGCCTCCTGACCTGCGGTGATGCCGATTCCAGGGGTGACTGTCAGTGGTGGGGTGCAGACTGGGCGGTGATGGGGGCAAAGTCGCCAAAAACGCAGCGGAGGTGACCGGCATGACGGAGGTACTGCTCGCGGTGGGCACGCGAAAAGGCCTGTTCATCGGGCGCAGGCGGGGTGGGATCTGGGAGTTCGACGAGAGTCCGTACTTCAACGCGCAGGCGCTGTATTCGGTCGCCGTCGACACCAGAGGCCCCACACCGAGATTGCTGGCTGGTGGTGACAGCTCTCACTGGGGTCCGTCCGTGTTCCACTCCGACGACCTGGGCCGGACGTGGGCCGAGCCGGCGCGGCCCGCGGTCAAGTTCCCGAAGGACACGGGGGCTTCGCTGGAGCGGGTGTGGCAGTTGCACCCGGCGACCGCGGAACCCGACGTGGTGTACGCGGGCACGGAACCGGCCGCGCTGTTCCGCTCCGAGGACCGCGGCGAGAGTTTCGAGCTGGTCCGCCCGCTCTGGGAGCACCCGACCCGTTCGCGGTGGGTTCCGGGCGGCGGCGGAGAGGGCCTGCACACCGTCCTCACCGACGAGCGCGACCCGCGCGCCGTGACGGTCGCCGTCTCGACGGCCGGGGTGTTCCGCACCGGCGACGGGGGCGAGAGCTGGGAGCCGTCCAACTCCGGTGTCTCCGCGGTGTTCCTGCCGGATCCGAACCCGGAGTTCGGCCAGTGCGTACACAAGATCGCACAGGACGCGGCGACCCCGGACCGGCTGTATCTGCAGAACCACTGGGGCGTGTACCGCAGCGACGACGCCGGCGCGCACTGGACGGACATCGGCGAGGGACTGCCGTCCACGTTCGGCTTCGCGGCGGCCGCCCATCCCCATCGCGGCGACACGGCGTACGTGTTCCCGATCAACGCCGACGCGGACCGCGTGCCCGCCGAGCACCGGTGCCGGGTCTTCCGTACGGCGGACGCGGGCCGGAGTTGGGAGGCGTTGTCGGCGGGCCTGCCGACCGAGGACCACTACGGCACGGTGCTGCGCGACGCGATGTGCACGGACGGCGCGGACCCGGCGGGCGTGTACTTCGGCAATCGCAACGGTGAAGTGTTCGCGTCGGACGACGACGGGGACAGCTGGCGGCAGTTGGCGTCCCATCTCCCGGACGTGCTGTGCGTGCGCGCGGCGGTGGTCGCGTGAGGGCGGAAGCTTCCGGAAGGGCAACTCCCGGCAGGGCAGGCTTCGTTCACACGCGCCCACGCTTCGGTCGTTCCCGGTCGGGCTTCGAGCACCGGTTGATCGCCGGGCCCTGTACGGCAGTAGGGTGACGCCCGTGGCACCACGACCGTTGCATGAGATCGTCGAACCGGGCTGGGCGAAAGCCCTGGAACCCGTGGCCGGACGCGTCGCCGGGATGGGGGACTTCCTGCGCGCGGAGATCGCCGCCGGGCGCACCTATCTACCGGCCGGACCGAACGTCCTCCGAGCCTTCCAGCAGCCCTTCGACGACGTCCGCGTCCTGATCGTCGGACAGGACCCCTACCCGACTCCGGGGCACGCGGTGGGGCTGTCGTTCTCGGTGGCCCCCGAGGTACGTCCGCTCCCGCCGAGCCTGCTCAACATCTACCGGGAGCTGAACACGGACCTGGGACTGCCCCAGCCGTCCAACGGCGACCTCACCCCGTGGAGCCAGCAGGGGGTGCTCCTCCTCAACAGGGCGCTCACCACGGCCCCGCGCAGTCCGGCCGCTCATCGCGGCAAGGGCTGGGAAGAGGTCACCGAGCAGGCGATACGGGCACTGGCCGGGCGCGGCAAGCCGCTGGTGTCGATCCTGTGGGGCCGCGACGCCCGCAACCTCCGACCCCTCCTTGGCGACCTGCCCTCGGTGGAGTCCTCGCACCCGTCCCCCATGTCGGCCGACCGCGGCTTCTTCGGCTCCCGCCCCTTCAGCCGCGCCAACGACCTGCTGGTCCGGCAGGGGGGACAACCGGTGGACTGGCGTCTGCCGTGACGATTCCGGGGGACGGTTCACCGTATGCCGCGGGCAGGTTCCTCGCCGTGGACTCGGGAGGCTCCGGGCTCCGGGTCGTCGTGGGCGAGGTCGGTAGTGGCCGAAGTTCCGGCCCGCTCTCGTCCGGGGAACCCGTTCGGACCGGTGCCCGTGGGATCGATCCCGGGCATTTCATGGAGCAACTGGCGCCCATGGTGCGCGAGTTGACCGATCACGCCGACGTGTCCGAGGTGGGCACAGCCGTGATCGGGGCCGCCGGGCTCGCCACGCTCGGGGACGGGTTGCGGGCGGAGTTGCCGGGGGCGTTGGCGCGGGAATTCGGGGTGCGGACCGTCGCGCTCGCCGCTGATGCCGTCACCGCTTATGTGGGCGCCCTCGGGGCAAGGCCCGGTGCCGTGGTCGCCGCCGGTACCGGGCTGATCGCGATCGGCACCGATCTCACCGGGTGGCGAAGAGCCGACGGTTGGGGGCATCTGCTCGGCGACTGCGGTGGCGGGGCCTGGATCGGGCGGGCCGGGCTGGAGGCGGCGCTGCGCGCGTATGACGGGCGGGACGGGGGTTCCGAGGCGCTGTTGAGTTGCGCCGAGGAGCAGTTCGGGGCGATGACGGGGTTGCCCGGCAAGGTGTATCCGCGGTCGGACCGGCCCGCCGTACTCGCGGCTTTCGCGCCTCGTGTCGCCGAGTGCGCGCCGGACGACCCGGTGGCCGCCGACATCCTGCGCGACGCCGCCCGGCACATGGCCGAGTCCGCCGTCGCGGTGTGTCCGCCCGCCGGTGAGCCCCAAGTCGCGCTCACCGGTGGCCTGTTCAAGATGGGCGAGCTCCTCCTCGTACCGCTGCACGAGGAGTTGGCGAAGCGGCTGCCGCATGCGCGGGTGGTTCCGGCGGAGGGTGATCCGCTGGACGGTGCCGTGCGGATCGCGCGTGATCTTGCCGCGGGGGCGCTCGCTCTGCCGCGTGACGACGTGATGTTGTCCGTGGTGAGCCCAAAAGGACAAGGTGATCACTTCTGATCCGTACGTAACTCATCAGACAAAACAGGACGGATACCGCTCACCTGCACCCTCCCCGAACAGGGGAGCCCAGGAAGCCAGTAACATGCCTCGCCATGAGCTCCCCCACTGGGCCCGCGTCCGGCCTGCCAGTACGAATGCCGCGACCTCGCCAGCCCGGGCGGCACCGCCGACCCGAGCAGCTGGCGGCTCCCGAGGGCGCGCCCGCGCTGGTCCTGGCCGTGCCGGGCACGCCCAGCGCCGCCACGCGCAGCCTCGCCGAGGAGGTCGTGAGCATCGCGCGCTCCGAGCTGCCCGGTCTCGACGGCCGCATCGGTTATCTCGACGGGGACGACTCCGAGTTCCCCACGCTGACGTCCGTGCTCGCGCACGCCGCTGAGGAGCGCACCGCCCGCTTCGAGCAGGCCAGGGCCGCCGGCGCCGACGTCAAGGAGCCCGACGGGCCGGTGGCCGTCGTCGTGCCGCTGCTCGCCGGTCCGGACAGCGCGCTGCTGCGTCAGGTCCGCCAGGCCGTCATGGACAGCCGGGTCGCGGCCGACCTGACCGATGTGCTCGGTCCGCACCCGTTGCTCGCCGAGGCGCTGCACGTGCGGCTGTCCGAGGCGGGTCTGGCCCGTGCCGACCGTGCCCGGCTGTTCACCGTGGCGACCGCCGCGGACGGCATCATCCTCGCGTCCGTGGGCGGCGAGGAGGCCGTGCAGGCGGCCGGGATCACCGGCATGCTGCTCGCCGCGCGGCTCGCCGTGCCGGTGATGGCGGCGGCTCTTGACCAGGAAGGTTCGATCGCGGCCATCGCGGAGCAGTTGCGCGGGTCGGGTTCGCAGCAGCTGGCGCTCGCGCCGTACCTGATCGGCCCGGAGATCGACCCGGGTCTGCTCCAGGCGGCCGCCGCCGAGGCCGGCTGCGCAGCCGCCGAGGCGCTCGGTCCGTACCCGGCGATCGGCAAGCTCGCGCTGGCCAAGTACACGACGGCGCTGGGCATCGCGCCGCCGCAGCCGCAGGGCGCGCCGGTTCGCTGACCCAACCGGCACGTGTAACGCCGTAGCGCCGAAAGGGCCCCTCCTCACGCGGGAGTGGGCCCTTCGGCATGTGCTGGGGACGACAGCGGGGTCAGTCGAAGACCACGCAGGACGCGGCGGTCACCTTGACCGAGCCGCTGCGGCGCGGGATGCCCGTGGCGGGGTCGACGGTGAACCAAGTGACGTCGCCGGAGCGCTCGTTCGCGACGTACAGGTGGCCTCCGGCCTCGGTGAGGGCGCGCGGCCAGTGGCCTTCGCAGGGCACCGTCCCGATCAGCCGCAGCCCGTCGCCCTCGACGGCGAGGACGGACAGCACGTCCTCGCCGCGGGTCGCCGTCCAGACGAAGCGGCCGTCCGGCGAGGTCGCGATGCCGGACGGGTAGGCGGCGTCGCCGTCGGGCGGGCCGGGCAGGACCGCCACCTCGGTCAGCGGTTTCAGCGCGCCGCTCTCGACGTCCCAGGTGCAGACGGTGACGGTCGGCGTGAGTTCGTTGAGGACGTAGGCGTGGGCGCCGTCGGGGTGGAAGGCCAGGTGGCGGGGGCCCGAGCCGGGTCGGAGCGCGATCTCGCGATGCAGTACGGGACGTCCGTCGTCCAGCGTGCACACCCGCACGGAGTCGGTGCCGAGGTCGACGCTGACCGCCCAACGACCGCTCGGGTCGGGCTGGATCTGGTGGGCGTGCGGACCCTGCTGGCGCTGCTGGTGCGGGCCGGAACCGGTGTGCCGGAGCTGTCCGGAGGGGCGGTTCGCCAGGGTGCCGTCCGGGCGGACCGGCACGGCGGTGACGCTGCCGGAGCCGTAGTCGGCGGTCAGCACGTGCCCCGCGAACAGGCTCAGGTACGTCGGTCCCGCGCCCCCCACACGCACCGGCGACCCCAGCAGCTCGGGCTTGTCGCCGTGCACGCGGTACGCGGCCACCGCGCCCTCGACCGTCTCGCTGACGGCGTAGAGCGTGTCCCCGTCGGGCGCCAGGGCGAGATACGAGGGGTCGGGGACGCCGTCGACGCTGCTCAGGACCGTCAGCGCGCCGCTGTCCGCGTCCACGGCCGCCGCGACGACACCCGGGCCGCCCGCCGCCGTGAACGACCCGATGAAGGCCCGCCGTCCCCGCCTGCCGCCGTCTGCCACCGCTGTCCCCTCTCGGTCAGTGCTGTCCGGGGTGACGGTAGCAGTCGATCATGACCGGTCTAGACCAAACCCCGGAGCTTTCTCCACCCAGCCGTACCGGTTCCGCACCCATACCGGCTCACGGTCCGACAAGCCGCGAACCGGACCGCACGCGCAGCGGTTCGGCGAGTTCGGCGAGGGCACGTTCCAGACCGTGCAGGTGGGCCAGCGCGGGCTCCGCCGGTGGCCGGACCGCAGTGGCCCTCAGCCGCGAGGCGTCGCCGTCGATGAGCGCCTCGGCTTCGATGCATCAGCAGGCGGCAGGCGGGCAGGCAGGCGGATGTCGTGGGCGGCCTCCGCGCCTCCGCCTCGGCCCAGCCGAACCGGCTCAAGCTCCGACAAGCCGCGAACCGGACCGCGCGCGCAGCGGCTCCGCCAGTTCGGCGAGAGCGCGTTCCAGCCCGTGCAGGTGGGCCAGCGCGGGCTCTGCCGGTGGCCGGGCCGCACTGGCCGTGAGCCGGGACGTGTCGCCGTCGGTGAGGGCCTCGACCGCGGTCTCCACGCGCCAGCACGCGGCGGCGAGGCGGGCGTCGTGGGAGGCCTCGGGGTCGGCGGCCACCGCGACGAGGCCGCGGATCTCGCGGGCGCAGTCGTCGAGCAGGGCGAGCACCCGGCGGGCGCGGTGCTTGCGGCCCAGCACCGGGTTCAGCGGGTGCACGAGGGGCGCGACGGACAGCCGTACCCGGCCGAGGAGTTGCTCGAGTTCGGCGACGCGTCCGGCGGGGTCGGCCGTCGCGGAACCGGCGAGGCGGGCGGCGGCCTCGGCGGTGCAGGTGTGGACGCAGCGCAGGGCGCGTTGGATCCAGGCGTCCGTGGTGGTGTGGGTGGTCACCGGCAGCACGAGGAGGACGGCCAGTACGGCACCGAGCGCGCCGACGCCTGTCTCCGCGAAGCGCAGCGCCAGCAGGCCGGGGTTCAGGACGCCGAGGAGGCCGTAGAGCAGTTCTGCCATCAAGGTCACCGAGAGCATCATCCAGGTGTAGGAGACGGCGGCCGAGTAGAAGATGACGAAGACGCAGGCGGCCACCAGGATCGCGGTGGGGACGGGGGCGCCGTGGACCGGTACGGCGACGAGCAGGCCCAGGGCGATGCCGAGGACCGTGCCGAGGACGCGACGGAAGCCGCGGACCACGGTCTCGCCGCGCGAGGCGGTGTTCACGAAGATCCACCAGGTCGCCCCGACGGCCCAGTACCAGCGCTGTCCGGACACCAACTGGCCTACGACGAGGGCGAATCCGGTGCCCGCGGTCGCCTGGACCGCTTGCCGAGTGGTCACACGGGCCAGGCCGCGAGCGGCAGTTGGGGCAGGTACGGCGGTCGGGGGCAGTCGTCGTTCGTAGCACCAGAAGCCGAAGCGGACCGTTGCCGCAGTGAGCACGGAGAGGCCAACTGCCGCGTAGAGCACGGGTAGTTGGTCGGTGGTCGCGTGCAGAAACTGCGCCACGAAGAAGGTCATGAACGCGAAGACGCCGAGGCTGTGGCCGCGCGGTCCCCAGCGGCGGGCGTAGACGCCGGCGCCGACCACGGCAAGAAAGGTGAGGTCACGGGCGACGGGGTGGTCGTGCAGTTCGGCCGCGGCGGCGAGCACCGGCAGGCCCACGCAGGGCAGCAGCGCGGTGGTGACGGCCTGCCCGCGCACCGAGGTGTCCGTCACCGTGAACAGGGCGAGCAGCGCGGCGAGACCGCCGGTCACTGCGCCCGCGAGGGACTGCCCGTTCAGTCCGCACACGACGACCGCGAGGCCGATGCCGAGGACGGCCCGACCGGCGAACCGCAGCCGCACGCGCCCCGGGTCCGGAGCCACGAACACCCTTTTCAGCACTGCTTCCCGCCCCCTGCGCGCACCTCTGGACACCGGCATGAAAAAGGCGCCGCGGAGGTCCGCAGCGCCATCGACATGCCCATGAGAGCATCATCGAGGCGAGTGGCTCAAGTGGCTCCCGATCCACTGGGCCAATGGCCCGGCCCTTAGGGACTAGTCCATTGGTACAGTCTTGCGCCATGAGTGTGGACGAACTCGACACCCGCATCCTCAGGCTGCTTCTGGAGCAGCCGCGTACCAGCGTGCGCGAGTACGCCCGTCTGCTCGGCGTCGCCCGCGGCACGCTCCAGGCGCGGCTCGACCGGATGGAGCGGGACGGGGTGATCACCGGTACGGGCCCCTTCCTCTCCCCCGCCGCGCTCGGGCACCCGGTGCTCGCGTTCGTGCACATCGAGGTCACCCAGGGGCATCTCGACGAGGTCGGGGACGCGCTGGCCGCCGTACCGGAGATCGTCGAGGCGTTCTCGATCACCGGTGGCGGGGATCTGCTGACCCGGGTCGTGGCGCGGGACAACGGTCACCTGGAGGACGTGATCCAGCAGCTGATCAGCCTGCCGGGCGTGGTCCGCACCCGGACCGAGATGGCGCTGCGCGAGCGCGTCCCGCACCGCCTGCTGCCGCTGGTGGAGTCGATCGGCCGCGCGGCCGGCACGTGACCCTTGGCATCCTGAACCCATGAGCAATCCCGGCGGCCTCTCGGTCATCTTCGATCTCGACGGAACACTCGTGGACAGCGAGCCGAACTACTACGAAGCCACCCGGCAGACCCTCGCCGAGCACGGCGTCCCGGACTTCACATGGGCCCAGCACGAGCGCTTCGTCGGCATCAGCACCCAGGAGACCCTCGTCCTCCTGAAGGAGCGCTACGGCCTGAAGGCGCCGGTGGAGGAGCTGCTCGCGGAGACGAACCGCCGTTATCTGGCGCTGGCCCGGGCCGCGACACCCGTGTACCCGGAGATGCGGAAGTTCGTGGAGCTGCTGGCGGCCGAGGGGGTACCGATGGCGGTGGCGTCGGGTTCGTCGCCGGAGGCCATCGAGGCGATCCTGACGGGCACGGGGCTCGACGCGTCGCTGCGGACCGTGGTCTCCGCGGACGAGGTGGCGCGGGGCAAGCCCGCGCCGGACGTCTTCCTGGAGGCCGCACGCAGGCTCGGGGCAGCCCCGGCCGACTGCGTGGTCCTGGAGGACGCGGCTCCGGGCGCGGCGGCGGCGCACGCGGCCGGGATGCGCTGCATCGCGATCCCGTACGTGGCCGCGCAGGCCGACGCCGCCGAGTTCGCGACGGCGGGGCTGCTACTCCGGGGCGGGCAGGCGGAGTTCAGCGCGCAGGCGGCGTACGACTGGCTCACCGAGGACTGACCCATCCACTTCAGGACACCCCCAGCACGACCTTGTCCCGGTCGCGGTGGATCGGTGCCGCCGAGCCGGTCAGCGGCACGCCCGAGCCGCCGTTGCGTACGGCGACGATCTCCGCCGCGATGGACAGGGCCGTCTCCTCGGGCGTACGGCCGCCCAGGTCGAGGCCGATCGGCGAGCGCAGCCGGGTCAACTCCCGCTCGCTGACGCCGACTTCCCGGAGCCGTCGGTTGCGGTCCTCGTGGGTTCGGCGTGAGCCCATGGCTCCGACGAAGGCGACGGGCAGCCTCAGGGCCTCTCCGAGGAGGGGGATGTCGAACTTGGCGTCGTGGGTGAGTACGCACAGGACCGTGCGCTCGTCCGTGGCCGTGTGCCGGAGGTAGCGGTGCGGCCAGTCGACCACGATCTCGTCGGCGTCCGGGAAACGGCTCCGGGTGGCGAAGACGGGCCGGGCGTCGCACACGGTCACCCGATAGCCCAGGAACTTTCCGGCCCGCACCAGCGCCGCCGCGAAGTCGACGGCACCGAAGACGATCATGCGGGGTGCGGGCACGCTGGACTCGACGAAGAGGGTCAGACCACCCGGGCAGTGCGAGCCGTCCTCCGAGATCTCGACGGATCCGGTACGGCCGAGGTCCAGCAGCGCGCGGGCCTGGGCCGCCGACGTGCGGTCCAGGTGGGGCCGACCGGCGCGGGGGCCTTCGTGCGGTCGGTGGCGGCCGCTCTCGTCCGCCTCGCCGAGGCCACACGCGTCCACCTCGCCCGGGCCGTCCGCGCCCCTCGTGCCGAGACTGCCCTCGTGCCTCCCGTCGGGATACACCAGCAGCGCCCTGCCGAGCAGTTCGGCGGGCCCCCGGGCCACCCGGGCGAGCGCCACCGGCTCGCCCCCGGCCGCCGCCGCCAACCCCGCCGCGTAGACCGGGTCGCCCCCACGCACCGGCGTGACCAGGACGTCGATCACCCCGCCGCAGGTCAGACCCACGGCGAAGGCGTCCTCGTCGCTGTAGCCGAAGCGTTCGCGGACCGGCTCGCCGTCCTGGAGCGCCTGTACGCACAGGTCGTAGACCGCGCCCTCGACGCAGCCGCCGGAGACCGAGCCGATCACCGTGCCGTCGGTGTCGACGGCGAGCGCGGCACCGGGTGGGCGCGGTGCGCTGCCGCCCACGGTGACGACGGTCGCGACGGCGAAGTCCCGGCCGTCCCGCATCCAGCGGTCCAACTCCTGGGCGATGTCAAGCACTTGGCGTCCCGCCCGCGGTCATGACCCGGTCGGGGCGGATCGGCAGGGCACGGTGGCGGACACCGGTGGCGTGCCAGACGGCGTTGGCTATCGCCGCTGCGGTCCCTACGACCCCTATCTCGCCGATGCCCTTGATGCCGACCGGGTCGTCCGGGTCGGGGTCGTCGACCCAGTCGGCCTCGATGTCCGGTATGTCGGCGTTGGCGGAGAAGTGGTAGGTGGCGAGGTCCGGTCCGACCTGGGCGCCGGACGCCGTGTCGCGGACCGCCTCCTCGTGCAGGGCCATGGAGATGCCCCAGATCATCCCGCCGACGAACTGACCGCGCGCGGTCAGCGGGTTGATGATCCGTCCGGCGGCGAAGATGCCGAGCAGCCGTCGTACCCGGACCTCACCGCTGGCGACGTCCACGGCGACCTCGGCGAACTGCGCCCCGAAGGAGTGCCGTTCCTTCTTGGCGAGCGCGGCGACGGCCTCGGCGGTGTCGCTTCGCGCGGTGATGCCGTCGGGCGGGATGTCGCCGCCCAGGGCCAGTTGCTCGCGCAGGTCGGCCGCGGCCCGCATCACCGCCCAGGCCCAGGAGCGAGTACCCATCGAGCCGCCCGCGAACATCGCGGCTCCGAGGTCGCTGTCCCCGATGTGCACCCGGACCCGGGACGGCTCCGTCTCCAGCGACTCCGCGGCGACCAGGGTCAGCGCGGTGCGGGCGCCGGTGCCGATGTCCGTCGCGTTGATCCGCACGGTGTAGGTGCCGTCCGCTTCAGCGGTGACGGCCGCCGTGGACGGGCCGACCCCGACGTGGAAGGTGGACGCGGCCATGCCGGTGCCGAGCAGCCAGCGCCCGTCGCGGCGCACGCCGGGGCGGGGGTCGCGGTCGGCCCAGCCGAAGCGCCGGGCGCCCTCGTCGAAGCAGGCGAGCAGGTTGCGGCTGCTGAAGGGGAGTCCGGAAACGGGCCCCACCGCGGGTTCGTTGCGGACGCGCAGGGCGATCGGGTCGAGTCCGCACTTCTCGGCGAGTTCGTCGAGCGCGGACTCCAGCGCGAAGGAGCCCGGCGCCTCCCCCGGGGCGCGCATGAAGGTGGGGGTCGGCAGGTCGAGCCGTACGACCCGGAAGGCGGTGCGGTGGGCGTCGGCGGCGTACAGCGGGCGTCCGAACGCGGCGCTCGGTTCGACGAATTCGTGCACGGTCGAGGTGAGGCTGAGTGCCTGGTGGTCGAGGGCGCGCAGCCGGCCGTCGGGGTCGGCGCCGAGCCTGACGCGCTGGGTGGTGGGGCTGCGATAGCCGACCAGGGTGAACATCTGACGGCGCGTCAACACCACGCGGACCGGGCGCTGGAGAACGGTCGCGGCCATCGTGGCGGCCACCTGGTGCGGCCGTACGCCCTTGGATCCGAAGCCGCCGCCGACGTGTTCGGACCGCACCCGCACGGCCGCCGGGTCGAGGGAGAAGAGTTTCGCGAGTTCGCCGGCCACCCACACGGTGCTCTGGTTGGAGTCGACGACGTCGAGCCGTCCGGCCTCCCAACGGGCCGTCGCGGCATGGGGTTCCAGTGGGCTGTGGTGCTCCTCGGGTGTCGTGTACTCCTCGTCGACGACCACGGCGGACCGGGCGAGGGCGTCCTCCACGTCGCCCTTCACCACCTCGGCCGGTCCGGCGGGCGAGCCCGCGGGCAGGTAGGCGCCGGGGTGCCCGGCGTAGAACGCGATGTCGTGCGGCTCCTCGTCGTAGTCGACCACCAGCGCTTCGGCGGCCTCCCTGGCCTGCTCGGACGTCTCGGCGACGACCAGCGCCACCGGCCAGCCCACGTAAGGGACTTGGTCGTGCTGGAAGAGTCCGAGGGCCGGGTCGGGCGGGCCCACGACACTCATGTAGTCGGTGGTGACACGCGGTGCGTTCGCGTGGTGCAGGACGGCGAGGACGCCGGGCATCGCGAGCACCGGGTCGGCCCGGACGGTGCGGACGCGGCCTCGGGCGACGGTGGACAACACCAGCCAGCCGTGGGCGAGTTCGTCGAAGGGGAAGTCTCCCGCGTAGCGGGCCGCGCCGGTGACCTTGTCCCGCCCCTCGACCCGGGTGTGGGCGGTTCCGAAGGCACCCGTCGACCGGACGGTCTGGGTCGTGGTGGTCATCGGGCGGTCTCCTCGGCGAGTTCGGTCAGTACGGCCACGACGAGATTGCGCAGCAGGGTGACCTTGTAGGCGTTGTCCGACAGCGGCTCGGCGGCCGCCAGTTCGGCGTCCGCGGCCGCCATGAACGCCTCGGCGCTCGCCGGTCCCCCGGTCAGCGCCCGCTCGGCCTGCCGCGCCCGCCACGGCCGTGACGCCACCGCCCCGAAGGCCAGCCGTACCTCGCGCACGACACCGTCGCGCACGTCGAGGGCGGCGGCGACCGAGCCGATCGCGAACGCGAAGGAGGCACGCTCGCGCACCTTCCGGTACCGGGAGTTGGCGGCGACCGGGGCGGGCGGCAGCGTGACCCCGGTGATCAGCGCGCCCGGCGGCAGCGCGGTCTCGCGATGCGGGGTGTCGCCCACGGGGAGATAGAGGTCCGTGAGCGCCAACTCCCCCGGCCCGGCGGCGGTTTCGTACGACACGACCGCGTCGAAGGCCGCCAGCGCGACCGCCATGTCGGAGGGGTGGGTGGCCACGCAGTGCTCGGAGGCACCGAGGATCGCGTGGTTGCGGTGCTCGCCCTTCAGCGCGGGGCAACCGCTACCGGGGGCCCGCTTGTTGCAGGGCTGGGTCACGTCGGTGAAGTAGGCGCAGCGGGTGCGCTGGAGCAGATTTCCGCCGACCGTGGCCATGTTGCGCAACTGGCCGGAGGCGGCGGCCAGCACCGCTTGGGCCAACACCGGGTAACGGAGCCGCACTTCGGGATGCGCGGCGAGGTCGCTGTTGGTGACGGTGGCGCCGATGCGCAGGCCGCCGTCCGCCGTCGTCTCGACGCGGTCCAGGGGCAGTTCGCGTACGTCGACGAGCCGCGTGGGACGCTCCACGCCGGCCTTCATCAGGTCGACGAGATTGGTGCCGCCGCCGAGGAAACGGGCGTCGGGCTCGGCGTCGAGCAGCGCGACCGCGCCGGAGACGTCGAGGACACGCCGGTACTCGAACTCCCTCATGCCACGGCCTCCTTGAAGTCGTCCTGCTCCTCCTCGGCCCGCGGTGCCTCCGTCCGCCGCGCCTCGGCCGCCCGGGCGACCGCCTGGACGATCGACACATACGCGCCGCACCGGCACAGGTTGCCGCTCATCCGCTCCCGGATCTCCTCGGCGGTGAGGGGTGGCGGCCCCGCCTCGGGCCGTACGTCGGCGGTGACGGCGCTGGGCCAGCCCGCCGCGTGCTCCTCGATCACCGCGAGGGCCGAACAGATCTGGCCCGGAGTGCAGTAGCCGCACTGGTAACCGTCGAGGTCGAGGAACGCCTGCTGCACGGGATGCAGCCGGCCTCCGTCGGCCACGCCTTCGATGGTGGTGACGGCGCGTCCCTCGGCGGCCACCGCCAACTGGAGGCAGGAGACGACCCGGCGGCCGTCGAGCAGCACCGTACAGGCCCCGCACTGACCCTGGTCGCAGCCCTTTTTCGTGCCGGTGAGGTCGAGGTGTTCACGCAGGGCGTCGAGCAGGGTCGTGCGGTGATCGACGGGCAGCGTGTGCTTCTCTCCGTTGATGTTCAGGGTGATGACGCTGGACGTCGATGGGGCCATGATCAGCCTTCTCTCGCGGAGGTGGGGCGCGTCGAAGTCGGACGAGGAGATCCGTGAGCCCACGGATCGCACGAGAATTACGGGTCGCACGAGAATTCCGGTCGGCGGTCGGTCCGGCCGTTCGCGCAGCCCGTTCTGCCGGTAGAGTGAGCTCTAAACGGACAACTGTCCGCTATCCAGGAACCTAACGGACAGCTGTCCGCTTAGCAAGGTCGGCTCTGCCGTATTTCCCCGAAGGAGGAGGAGTGCGCGAGGAGTTGGGCACACCACAGCGCTCGGACGCCCAGCGGAACCGCGAGCGCATCCTCGAAGTGGCGCTCGCCGAGCTGACGCTCGCGGCGGACGTCCCGCTGAGTACGATCGCCAGGAAGGCCGGCGTCGGACAGGGCACGTTCTACCGCAACTTCCCCAACCGCGAAGCGCTCCTGCTGGAGATCTACCGCCACGAGATGCAGCAGGTCGCCGACGCGGCGGCCCCGTTGCTTGAGACGAGCGCGCCGGACCGGGCACTGCGGGAGTGGATGGACCGCCTCGCCCGGTTCGCCCGGGCCAAGGTCGGCCTGGCCGGAGCGCTGCGGCAGGCGGCCGGAGCGTCCGGCACCCCGGCCAAGCCCGGGCACGGCGCGGTGACGGAGGCCGTCGCGCTGCTCCTGCGGGCGAACGACGAGGCCGGCACCATCCGCCCGGGCGTCACCCCCGACGACTTCTTTCTCGCCATCGCGGGCCTGTGGCAGATCGAACCGCACGGCGACTGGCAGGGGCGCGCCGAGCGGCTCCTGGACCTGGTCATGGACGGACTGCGGACGGGAGCGCCCGGACGCTGACCGAACGAGGAGGGCTGACCGAACGAGGAGGAAGGTCGCCGCACCCTTCACGGAAACCCGAATGCGCCCGCTTGTTCGGTTCTGGGACCATGCGGGAATGATCGACCGTCTCGAACCACTGGTCCTCCGGCACACGTTCCGCGTCCCCCTCCCCACCGGTCCCCTGGGTGAAGCCACAGGTCCCGCTGGTGAAGGCACCACCGCAGCGCGGCAGTTCGACGCCGCGCTGCTCTCCGTCGGCTTCAAGCTCTCCCCGGACCTGTTGGAACAACTGTCGGGCCTGCCCGAGGAGACCGTCGTCCGTATCGCCGCACGCACGCTGCGGACCGTCCGCGAGCTGGTCGGCGATCACGTCCAGCACAACGCCTACTTCATCGACTTCCCGGCCAACGTGCCCGACACCGTGGACTTCTGGATGTCGTGCGTCGCCGACGCGCTCGACGACGAGGAGACCTCGGCCGCGACGCTGAAGCAGCTGCGGGCCGGCGTGGTGAACCTGCTCAGCCTGCCGACGTACGGCAGGTACCAGCACACGTACGCCGAACTGCTCGCCGCCCAGGACGAGTTGATCGCGGCGGCGGGCGACCGGCTCACGGTGCTGCACGCGGGCGGAGACCTGGCCGACGAACTCACCGCCCTTTACCTGGCGTTGGCGGGAAGCACTACACCCCTGAGCGAGGAGCACCAGGGCGATCTGCGGGTGCTGGCCGAGCGGTGCGTGGCCGGGCCGCAGCCCGAGGCGATCCCGGTCCGGGAGAACCGCGCGATCGTCAACCAGGCCCGGCTGAAGGCGGGTTCGGGACTGTTGCTGGACACCGTGACCGATGTGCTGCGGCTGGCCTGCGCACTGTCGGACGGCGATGTGACGCTGGCGGAGCCGACCCGTTTCCGGTCACCGTCGCGTCCGGTGCGGCGGGCGTTGCTCGCGGGGCTGGACTCCGTGGTCGCCGCATCCCCCGCCAAGCTCGCCGACGTGCACGCGCACCGCGAGGCGTGGAAGCGGCTCGGTGAGCGGCTGCACCCGCACGAGTACCCGCAACTGCCGCGTGCCGCCGAGGTGTTCGCGGTCGCGCGCGGTGAGCTGAAGGCCCCGTCCTTCGACAGCCGGGTCGAGGAACTGCTCGCCCGGCACGATGTGTCGGGGGCGGCGGAGCTGCTGAAGTCGGCGCCGGGCAGGCTGTTCCGCGCGCTGGACCGACTGCTGCGCATGGCGCTCACGCAGGAGGAGCGCAACGCCGTGGTGGCCGCCGCCGAACAGGTCGCGCCCAAGGTGTCGGGCCGGGTCGTGCTGTCGGTGCGCGAGCATCTGCACAACCGGGCCCGGGACACCGGGGAGTTGCGGGTCTTCGTGAACCGGCGCGGCCGGGCCTGGGTGACCGACGACGAGCGAGCGGTCGTAGGACCGGCGGAGCGGGAACGGCTGATTGTCGCGCTCGACGACGAGACGCGGCGTCGACTGCCTTCTCCGGAGCGGCTGTTGGTCGATCCGGAGGTGCTGGACGTGGCGTTGCCGTTGAGCGGGAAGGCGACGGCGGCCGGGCTCGGGGTGCTGCCGCGCGGGTCCCTCTCCATGGTCGAGGGCGAGTTGCTGCGGTTCTTCGTGTACTGGAAGGAGACCGAGCGGCGCACCGACTTCGACCTGTCGGCGCTGATGCTCAACGCCGACTACTCGACGAACACATGGCTGTCGTACACCTCGCTCACCGAGGTCGAGGGCGAGCACTCCGGCGACATCACCGAAGCGCCGGACGGGGCCTCGGAGTTCATCGATCTGCGGCTCGGTGCCGTGCGCGGGGCGTTCGTCGTGCCGCAGGTCAACATCTTCGCGGGCGAGGGCTTCGAGGAGGTCGAGGAGTCGTTCTTCGGGTTCATGCTGCGCGAGGGCGAGCAGCAGGGGCGGCCGTTCGAACCGCGTACCGTGCGGATGAAGTCGGAGCTGCGCGGTGCGGGGCGGGTAGCGCTGCCGCTGGTGTTCCTGCGCGGGGAGGACGGCGCCTGGCGCGCGAAGTGGCTGCATCTGTACCTCAAGGGCAGCCCGTCGGCGAACCGGGTCGAGGAGAACCGCGTGACGGTGGCCAACCTGCTGCGCGGCATCGTCGAGCGCGAGCAGCTCACCGTGCGCCATCTCGTCGACCTGATGAGCGGGGAGGCGACGAAGGTGACCCTGTGGGACGGCGAGACGGTCCCGGACGGACCGGTCACCTTCATCGGTATGAGCCGCCCGGCCGAGCTGCCCGCCGGATCTCTTGTCGTCACTCTCGAAAATCTGCGCGACCTGATCCCCGCCTGACTGATAGCGTCGGTTTCGGCGAGGCCATGGACGGGCTTCCTTCTCAACCACTCCTTGAAACGCAGTCCGTCCGCTTTCCTCGCCCTCGACGTTCCGTGAGGGGTGCCCCAGGGCGCCCCTCACGTTCTTTTTCCGCCGAAACCTCACTTCACAGACTTGTGGGACAATCCTCTATGCGCGGACGAAAGGCCACTTCAGTGAGCGGAACGCACGACGGGTCCGACTACGACAGCCTTCGGCTCGACCGCACCGGTCAGGCCGAGGCCTTCGATGCCATCGGGGACCGGTACGACGAGGCCTTCCCGCACAAGGAGGGCCAGGTCGGCGCCGGTGACTGGCTGATCGAGTCCCTCGATCCGGACGCCCGTGTGCTGGACCTCGGCGCCGGCACGGGCGTGCCGACCTCCCGGCAGCTGGCCGACGCGGGTTTCGAGGTCGTCGGCGTGGACTTCTCCGCCCGGATGGTGGCGCTGGCCCGGGAGTACGTCCCCAACGCCACGTTCCACCAGCTCGACCTCGCCGATCTGCGCCCGGGCGGCTCCCGTGACCTGGGCCGTTTCGACGGGGTCGCCGCGTTCTTCTCCCTGCTGATGCTCCCGCGCGCGGAGATCCCACTCGCCCTGCGCACGATCCACCACCTGTTGAACCCGGGCGGGCTGCTCGCCCTGTCGATGGTGGAGGCCCATGTGGACGACTTCGAGATCCCCTTTCTCGGCCACACGATCCGGGTCTCCGGCTACCTCCTCGAAGACCTGCACAAGATCCTCGACACGGCCGGCTTCGAGATCGTGAAGGAGAACTCCTACACCTACGCCCCGGCGACCGCCGACGTCCCGCCCGAGGAACAGGTCTTCCTCTGCTGCCGACGGCGCGACTGAGGCCGTAGGACCGACACAGCGGCCGCTGCCGTACCAGTGACGGGACGAAGCGTGTGACGGAGCATCCCAGCCCCCGCGAAGGCCCCGCCGGAACCGCCCGGCGAGGCTCTCCGTCGAGCGGCCCCGCGCCCGTCGTACCGCTGGGCCGGACGCCCGTGCGGCAGATGGACCGGCTCCAGTACCTCGATGTCGCCACCCGGCGGATCGCCCGCGGGATGGACCTGGACGAGACACTGCGGGAGCTGCGGTGGGCGGCGGTGCCCGCCTTCGCCGACGCGATCGTGATCCACCTGCACGATCCGCTGCCCGTGGGGGACGAGAAGTCGGCGGCGCCCGTCGTCCTGCAGCTGCACAGCATCGACCGGGCGCCGGAGGCCAGGAGCGCGCTGCTGATGCCGCACGCCGAGTACGCGAGCGTGGCCGAGCGGGTGCAGCCGATGCCCGCCGGTCGGCTCGCGAAGCTGCTTCTGGCCGGGCGGCCGGCCTTCGGCGACGCCTCGGGCATCCACCCTGCCGTAGCCGAACTGCTGGGCCCCGCGGCGAGCGCGCACGGCACGCTGCCGCCGGGCCGCCGGCTGATCATCGCCCCGCTGCACGGCCGCCACCACGTCATGGGCACCGTCGTCCTGCTGCGCCGCCCCGACCGCTCCGCGTTCACCGCCGACGACCTGCTCGTCGCCTCCCAGCTGGCCACCCACACCGCCATCGGCGTCCAGAAGGCGGTGATGTACGGCCACGAGGCCTCCGTCGCGGACACGCTCCAGCACACCATGCTCCCGTCCTCGCTGCCCGAGCCGACCGGCATCCGGCTCGCCAGCCGCTATCTGCCCGCCTCGAAGACCGCGCAGGTCGGCGGCGACTGGTACGACGCGATCCCGCTGCCCGGCAGCAGGGTCGCGCTGATCGTCGGTGACGTCATGGGCCACTCGATGACGTCCGCCGCGATCATGGGCCAGCTGCGCACCATCGTGCAGACCCTCGCGGGCCTCGACCTGCCCCCGCACGAGGTCCTCCACCACCTCGACGAGCAGGCCCAGCGGCTCGGCAGCGACCACATAGCGACCTGCCTGTACGCGATCTACGACCCGATCTCGCACCGCCTGCTCATGGCCAACGCCGGCCACCCGCCCGCCGTGCTGCTGCGCCCGAACGGCCACGCCGAGGTCCTCCAGGTCCCGCCGGGCGCGCCGATCGGCGTCGGCGGGGTCGTCTTCGAGTCCGTGGAGATGCCCGCCCCCACCGGCACGACCCTGGTCCTGTACACCGACGGCCTGGTCGAGTCCCGCGACACCGACGTGGGGACGGGCGTCGAGGCCCTGCGCACCCACCTCCAGTCCACCCCGCACCGACACCGCCTGTCCTCGCTGGAGCGGCTGTGCGACCGCATCCTCACCGCACTGGCGCCGGGCCCCCGCGACGACGACATCGCCCTGCTCACCGCCCGCTTCGACGGCTTCCCGCCGGACAGCGTCGGCTACTGGCACCTCGACCCCCACCCCCTCACCGCGGGCCAGGCCCGCCGGCTGACCCGCAGGGTGTTGCGCCGCTGGGGCCTGGACGCCCTGCTCGACTCCACGGAACTCATGGTCAGCGAGGTCGTCACGAACGCCGTGCGGTACGCCTCCCGCCCCATCTCCCTACGGCTGCTGCGCACCGACGTGCTGCGGTGCGAGGTCACCGACGACTCGCCCCAGGTGCCCCGCATGCGGCAGGCGGCGCCGGGAGATGAGGGCGGCCGGGGCCTGTTCCTGGTCGATCGGCTCGCCCAGCGGTGGGGAGCTACGCGGTTGAGCACGGGGAAGGTCGTGTGGTTCGAGCAGCAGATCCCGAACGGCCAGTGAGATCACGGGCGTCGGCGTTCAGACCGGTCCAACTCCCGTGCCTCCCTTGAGGCGTTCAAGGTCGGAGGGCCGAACCTGGATGACCACTACGGCGATCAGCGCGGCGACGACAGTGAAGATCGCCGCCGTCACGAACGCGGCCGAGGCCCCGGCGGTGAGGACGTGATCGCCCCAGGTGCCCGGTAGTTGACCGGTGCGCTGGAAGCGGATGCGCTCGGCCGGGGTCGCCTGGGCGAGGAACGCGGGGATCTGGTCCTTCGCCTCGTTGCGGCTGGCCGTGCCGAACATCGTGACCAGGATGGACAGTCCGAGCGAACCACCCACCTGCTGCGTCACGTTGAGGAGTCCGGAGGCCGCGCCGGTCTCCTGGACGGGCACGTCGGACAGCGCCATCAGGGTCAGCGAGACGAACTCCATGCCCATGCCGAGGCTGAACACCAGCATCGGGCCGAGGACGCTGCCCAGGTAAGTGGAGTGGACGTCGGTCAGCGTCAGCCAGGACAGGCCCCCCGCCGCGAGAACGGCGCCCACCACCATGAACGGCTTGGGCCCGTAGGTCGGCAGGAACCGTGAGGCAAGGCCCGCGCCGACCGCGATGACGGCACTGACCGGCAGGAAGGCGAAACCGGCCTCGAGCGGGCTGAAGCCCAGCACGTCCTGCACGAAGAGCGTGAGGAAGAAGAACATGCCGAAGATCGCGGCGGCGAGGCAGAGCATGATGCCGTACGTCCCGGCGCGGTTGCGGTCGCGGAACATGTGCAGCGGGGTGATCGGCTGCCGGGAGCGCCGCTCGACCAGCACGAACAGGGCGAGGACGACCACGGCCGCGGCGAACGAGCTCAGGGTGAGCCAGTCCCGCCAGCCCTCCTGCGCGGCCCGGATGAAGCCGTAGACGAGGAACACCACGCCCACGGTGGAGGTCAGCGCGCCGGTGATGTCGAAGTGGCCCGGGTGGCGTTCGGACTCCTTGATCCAGCGCGGGGTGGCGAGGACGATGAGCAGTCCGATCGGGACGTTGACGAAGAGCACCCAGCGCCAGTTCAGCCACTCGACGAGGATCCCGCCCATCAGCAGTCCGATCGCGCCGCCGCCGGCCGAGACACCGGCGAAGACCCCGAACGCCCGGTTGCGTTCCGGTCCTTCGCGGAACGTCGTGCTGATCAGGGCGAGCGAGGTCGGCGAGGCGATGGCACCGCCGACGCCCTGGAGGGCGCGTGCGGCGAGGAGTTCACCGGAGTTCTGCGACAACCCGCCGAGCAGGGAGGCGAGTACGAAGAGCAGCACCCCGAACACGAACACCCGCCGCCGCCCGAGGATGTCCCCGGCCCGCCCACCGAGCAGCAGCAGCCCGCCGAAGGTGAGGGTGTACGCGTTGACCACCCAGGCGAGGCTGGTGGTGGAGAACCCCAGCGAACTCTGGATGTGCGGAAGCGCGATGTTCACGATGGTGATGTCGAGAACCACCATCAGCTGACACGACGCGATGACCAGCAACGCCATCGTGCTGCCGCCACCGCCGGTGTCCCGGGTGGTGGTCTGGTCCGCGGGGGCTTGCTGAGGGCTGCTGCTCATGGTGAATCGCACTCACGAGAGACCGGTGAACGGCTCCGTCCACCAGTTACTCACCGTTCGACGTTACGCCCGCCCCCTGCTCCCCACCACTCGATCATCACGGCCCCAGGCGCTAGGTTCACACATGACAGGACATGGGGTGAAGCCATTGGTGACCGAGGTCGTCGTCGACGGACGGACACTGTCCTACGGCGATGTCGTCGCCGTTGCCCACCACAGTGTTCAAGTCGCCCTGGCGGAAAGGGTATTGCCGCGCCTGGCCCGCGAACGGGCGGTCGTGGACGACGTGGTCGACCGCCAGATCCCGACCTACGGCCTGACGACAGGACTGGGTGCCCGCTCCTCCTACGCCCTCCCCCGCACGGAACTCGACGCGTTCAGCGTGCGCACGGTTCGGGGCCGGGCGAACGCGGTCGGCGATCCGCTGCCGACCCCCGTCGTACGCGCCGCCCTCCTCGCCCGGGTCAACGGCCTCGCGGGCGGCGGCAGCGGAGTGCGGCCGGAGATCGTACGGCTGCTCGTAGCCCTGCTCAACGCACGAGTACATCCGGTGATCCCCGAGGTGGGCTCGATCGGCGCGTCCGACCTCTGCCAGATGGCACACGTCGGCCTGGTCGTCATCGGCGAGGGCAACGCCGAGTACGGCGGCGAGGTGCTCGACGGCGCCACGGCCCTGCGCCGGGCCGGTCTCACCCCGGCGACGCTGGGCCCGAAGGACGGCCATGTCCTGTGCAGCGCAAGCCCGTTGGCGGCCGGCGTCGGCGCCCTCGCCCTGCACGAGGCAGGCGCGGTGCTGGCCTTGGCGCAGGCGGTGACGGCTCTGACCTACGAGGGTTTCCGGGCGAACACGAGCCCGCTCGACGCGCGGGTACTGGCGCTGCGTCCCGCTCCGGGGCAGTCCCGGGCGGCGGGAGAGTTGCTCGCCCTGCTGAACGGCGGCGAGTTGACCGACCCCCGCAACGCCCGCCGGGTCCAGGACCCGGTCAGCCTGCGGTGTGCCGCGCAGGTGCACGGTGCCGGGTATGCGGCGCTGGAGTTCGCGGATGCGGCGCTGGGGCCGGAGTTGAACGGGTGCGGGGACAACCCGGTGGTGCTGATCGGTACCGGAGACGACCTGAAGGGGCTACCCGGTGCCGGAGAAGGCCCTCAACTCCCGGGCAGCACAGGCGATATCGTCTCGTCCGGGAACTTCCACACCCCCGGCCTCGCCCTCGCCTTCGACACCCTCGCGCTGGCCCTGACCCAGACCGCGGCGATCTCCGCCGAGCGTATGCGCCGGCTGCTCGACCCGAGCGTCAGCGGACTCCCCGCGAACCTCTCGCCGTACGGCCCGGAGCGTTCGGGATTCGCACCGCTGGTCAAGACGGCGCAGGCGCTCGTCGCCGAGATCCGGATGCTGTCCGCGCCGGTGTGCACCGATCCCCGGCAGGGCGCGGACGCCGTGGAGGACGACTCGACCAACGCGGCGCTCGGCGCCCGGCGGTTGACGACGATGCTCACCCGGCTGCGCCAACTGCTCGCCGTGGAGGCGGTGGTGGCCGCGCAGGCGGTGGATCTGGCGGCGCCGGGCACGTTGGGGCGGGGGCCGGAGTTCCTGCATCGTGCGATCCGTGAGGTCGTGCCCACCCTGGACGACGACCGGCCGCACGGCGTGGACGTGGAGACCGTGAGCCGCGACATCCTGGGGTCCGACGACGTCCGCAGCACACTGAACGCCTTGGCGGGAGAAGCTACATGACCAACGTCGACGTACACCAGCATCTGTGGACCCCATCGCTGGTGACGGCTCTGCGCGCCCGCCGCGAACCGCCGTACCTGGCCGGCTGGACACTGTTCCTGGACGGTGAACCGCCCTTCGAGATACCGCCCGCCGACCACGACATCGCCCGGCGCGCGGAACTCGCCGCCGCCGACGGTCTCGACCAGGTCCTCGTCTCACTGTCCGCCCCGATCGGCGTGGAGTGGCTGCCCGAGGCCGAGGCGCGGCCCCTCCTCGACGCCTACCACGACGGCGCGGCAGCGCTGCCCGAGCCGTTCGGGGCATGGGCCGCGGCCTGCGTTCGGGACATCGACGCGGACGCGACCGCCAAGGACCTCGCCCGGGGCTTCGCCGGCCTCCAGCTCCCCGCCAACTCCCTTGCCGACGCGGCCGGTTACGCCCACTGTGCCCCGCTGCTCGACCTCCTCGAAGAACGCGACCTCCCGCTCTTCGTCCACCCGGGGCCCGCGGTCGGCTCCTCGGCGGACCCCGCCTGGTGGCCCGCCCTGGTCCCGTACGTCCAGCAGATGCACGCCAGTTGGTACGCCTTCCGCGCCTTCGGCCGCCCCCGCCATCCACGCCTCCGCGTGTGCTTCGCCCTGCTGGCCGGACTCGCCCCGCTGCACGGGGAGCGCCTGGCGGCCCGTGGCGGGCAGCAACAGGAGGGAGACCAGGGCGTGTTCGTCGAGACGTCGTCCTACGGCCCGACAGCCGTCGACGCGATCGTGCACGCACTGGGCGTCAACGCCGTGGTGCAGGGCTCGGACCGGCCCTACGCGGGGCCGCCCCGCCACCCGGGGTACGGGTTGGGCGGGGCGG
This sequence comes from Streptomyces sp. NBC_00986, assembly GCF_045162565.1. Taxonomy (NCBI): domain Bacteria; kingdom Bacillati; phylum Actinomycetota; class Actinomycetes; order Kitasatosporales; family Streptomycetaceae; genus Streptomyces; species Streptomyces sp. NBC_00986. The sequence goes on along the minus strand of NZ_CP108733.1, from coordinate 10,014,012 downwards.
CTGCCTACGCCTTTCGCATCGCCAATCCGCGACGGCTCCTCACCGGGCAGGGGTGACGGGGCGTCAATTCGCCGCGTTCATCAGGTCGAGCGCGCTCTGTTGCCGGGCCGCGTCGGTGGAGTCCAACGGTCCGGCCCAGTGCAGGCCGTACGCGTCAAGGGAGTTGCGGTCGTTCGCGTAGGCCGTGTCCGCCTGGCGTTTGATGTAGGTGGTGTAAGGGCGGTCGGACAGCCGGGAGTTGAAGGCGCCGAGACCCCGGATGTACGCCCCCTTGAAGGACGGGCCATCGCCTCCGCACCCACTCGTCTCGCACGGTTCCCGCAGGATTCCACCGGAGTTGAGGGCCGTCGACGTGGTCGAGGCGTCCCCGATCTGGCGGCCGGTCGTGAGCAGACCGGCGTCCCCGGTCGCCCGGTACAGCTCCGACAGTCCGCCGAGCAGCACGCCTTGGTTGTACGACCACGTGGTGTCGCCGTTGTTGCCGCAGGTCGCCAGGTTGATGCCGTCGTTGACGAGGTGGGAGCCGTTGATCATGCCGGTGCCCTTGAACCACGACCACTCGGCGTTGGCCCGGCCGAGATACGCCGTGTCGCCCGCGATGCGGTTGTGCAGCGCGGCGTTGAGCTCCAGGTAGAGGGAGTTGGCGATGGCGTTCTTGTAGGTCTTCGCCGTGCTCCACCACACCCCGCCGCCACACGTGCTGTCCCAGTACCGCGCCATGTAATCGGCGTCCGCGCGGGCGGTGTTGAGGTAGCGGGAGTCACCGGTGAGGTCGTACGCGTCGACCCAGGCCAGCCCCCACCACCCCGTGTCGTCGATGTAGTCGTTGGTGAAGTTGCCGCCCTGGGCGGAGAGGTTGCGGTCGTAGGTGTTGGCGATCGCGTACTTGTAGCTGCCCATGCCGGTGACGCGAATGTTGTCGATGAGGGCGGTCAGGGCGTTGGCCGAGTTCCACCAGCCGGTGGTGTCGAAGAGGCCGGTGCCCAGGTTGTACGACTGCATCAGCGCGGTGGCGGCGGCAGTTGGGCGGCTCCCCGCGTTCCACGTCGTCCGGGCCCACGCCGTACAGGCGATCTCAGCCCGGTCCCCCGCCTTGCCGCAGGCGCGCAGGGCGCCCACGCCGAGGGCGTTCCAGTCGTCGACGTTGTACATCAGGGTGCGCCAACCGCCTTGCGCCGCGGGGATGGTGGTGTCCCCGAGCTTGCTGCCCGAGGCCCAGGTGCGGCCGCCGTCGAAGGAGCGGTCGAGCCAGACCTCGTCACCGGGGCTGCCGTTGGTGATCGAGGCCCAGCCCATCGCGTCGGTGTCGTCGAAGTGGAGGGCGATGCTGCGGGAGTAGATGGTCGCGCTCACCGGCTGGCGGTCGCCCGGGGAGAGGGCCGGGTCGCGGGCGTCGCAGTACTTGTTGCAGATCGACGCCTGGGCGGCGGCGTTCGCGACGCCGGTGGAGACCGGCATGAACAGGGCCAGGGCGGCGATCAGACCGGTCCCGACTCTCCTGATGTGTCGTGCTGTTGAGGTCATGCCGGCTCCATCGAGGTGGGGGGAGTACGGAAGGTCAGCCCAGGCGCCACTGCTGGTTGGCGCCGCCGTTGCAGGACCAGAGTTCCAGCGCGGTGCCGTTGACGTTGCCGGCGGGCTGGTCGCCCCCGGTGACGTCGAGACAGAGGCCCGACTGGGTGCCGGTGATCGTGCCGTTGGGGTTGACGCTCCACTTCTGGTTGGCACCACCGTTGCAGGTGTAGAGCTGCACCTTGGTGCCGTTGCTGGTCTGGTTGTTGTAGGCGTCCAGGCACTGAGTACCGCCGTAGAGCCGGAGTTCACCGGCCGCGGTGATGGTCACGGCCTGGTTGGTGCCGCCGCCGCAGTCCCAGATCTCGATCTTGGTGCCGGGGGTGGTCTCGCCGTTGTAGGCGTCGAGGCAGCGGTTGGAGGAGGCGCCGATCAGCGGGTGGGTGGTGCCGACGCTGGTGCCGCTGCCGACGGACACCCGGTACATCACCGAGCCGTGGCCGGGGACGCTCGCCGAGATGGAGCCGCTGGTGCTGCTGACGACGTGCGACCAAAGGTTGTTGAGCTTGTACGAGGACGCCGAGGGGAGGCCGGCCGCCGTCGCCGAGGTGGTGACGGTGGCGGCGGAGGAGTTCTCGTTGAAGAGGACCACCGAGACGTCACCGTTGGCGAGGGGCTTGGAAAGGACGTGCAGGCCACCGGAGTTGGAGATCTCGGTGCCCTGCTTGCCCAGCGAGTCCTGGTCCACGGCGATGACGTCCTTGTTGCCGTAGAGGGAGAGCGTGGCGGCGGTCGCCTTGCGCAGGTCGGTGCCGGCGATCAGCGGTGCGGCCATCTCCGACCAGAGGCTGAAATGCGAGCGGTCCTCGGTGAACGACATCCCGTTGCCGACTTCGAGCATGTCGGGGTCGTTCCAGGCGCCCGGCTCGGCGTACGCGGCGAGTTTGACGTTGGCCTTGTAAATCGACACCACGGTCGAGAAGTTGACGTTGATGTCGTCGGTCGTGCGCCAGCTGTTGCCGACGCCCGCGCCCCAGGTCCACACATCGGCGAGGCCCCAGTTGCAGAGGCTGTAGACGATCGGGCGGCCGGTGTTGGCCAGCGCGTCGCGCATCGCGGTGTAGCGCTGCTGGTCGGGCACGTTCTGATGGTTGCAGTTGTCGTACTTGAGGTAGTCGACGCCCCACGCGGCGAAGCTGTTGGCGTCCGTCTGCTCATGGCCGAGGCTGCCCGGGTAGCCCGCACAGGTGGCGGTACCGGCGCTCTCGTAGATGCCGAGCTTGAGGCCCTTGCTGTGCACGTAGGCGGCGGTGCCGCTGATGCCGTTCGGGAACTTGACCGGATCGGGGACGAGTTGACCGGCGGAGTTGCGCGCCGAGGTCATCCAGCAGTCGTCGATGTTGACGTACTGGTACCCGGCGTCCTTCAGCCCGGAGGAGACGAGGTAGTCGGCGGTCTGCTCGACCAGTTGCTCCGTCACGTTGCAGCCGAAGGCGTTCCAGTCGTTCCAGCCCATCGGAGGCGTCTTCGCCAGGCCGTTGTCGAGGGCCTGCGCGGGCGGCGCGGCGCGCAGTACCAGCAGGGCCGGGACGAGGGCCAGCAGCAGCACCATCGTGAGGGCGGCGCTCAGACGTCTCTTGAAGGGTGACGGGACGGTCATGTCGAGGTCTCCTGCTTCGCCGTGTGGGGCCGGTCGAACTCACTTTGGAAACGTAACCATCGTGAAGGTTCCAACAGCGGAACTGCATCGTCAATGGTCCGGACCAAAATGCCCCCGGAGTGAACTGCCCGTGCCGTCAGATGCGTTGACGACCTCTTCAGTCGATGACAACGTTTCCATCATCGGCACCCACCCGCACCCTTGGAGGCCTCCATGTCGCTGCGTCCCTCCCGGCGCGTGATGATCGGTTCCAGCCTGGCCGCCGCCCTGGCCGCTACGGCCGCCACCCCCTCTTTCGCGGCCGAACGCCCAAGCGCAGCAAGGGCGTTGTCCCGCGCCAGGACCACGTACGCCGCGCTGAGAAGACACTTCGACGTGGACGACGGCTCCGGGCTGGTCCGCGAGCAGATCCCGGCGGCGGCCGGTGACAACCCGTACTCGTACGAATGGCCCTTCTCGCAGGTGCACATCGCCGCGCTCGATCTCACCGTCGTGGCGCCGGAGTTGGAGCCCGAGCTGGCGCGGCGGGCGGCGGCGCAGGAGCACCACTGGAACGCGGGCGGCGGGTCCACCGAGCTGCCCGGTTACGCCTCCTACCCGGTCGCGCCGTACGGAGCGGGCGGGGACATGTTCTACGACGACAACGAATGGGTCGGGCTGGCGAAGGTCCAGCGGTATCTGCAGACCGGGGACACCGCCGCACTAACCCGCGCGAAGGAGATCTTCGACCTGGTCAAGTCAGGCTGGGACACCGACAGCAGCCATGCCGCACCCGGCGGGGTCTTCTGGACCCAGGCCGACTGGAGCCACGACCGCAACACCGTCTCGAACATGCCCGGCGCCCAACTCGCCCTGCGCCTGCACCAGATCACCGGCGAGGCCGACTATCTCAACTGGGCCAAGCGCTTCTACGACTGGACGAACGCGCATCTCCAGAGCCCAACCGGCCTGTACTGGGACCACCTTGACCTGCAAGGGACGATCGAGAAGACCATCTGGTCCTACAACCAGGGCGTACCGGTGGGCGTAGCCGTGCTGCTCTACCAGGTCACGCGCGACCGCGCCTACTTGCGTCAGGCCGAGCAGGTCGCCGAAGCCGCGTACGCCTACTACGTCACACAGGGGCGACTGTTCGCGCAGCCCGTGTTCTTCAACTCGATCTTCTTCAAGAACCTGCTGCTCCTGGAGTCGGTGACCGGGAAGGACACCTACCACCGGGCGATGGCGGCCTACGCCGACCAGGTGTGGGACACGATGCGCGATCCCGCCACCGGCCTCGTGCACTTCGACTCGGCCGGTGGCACGCAGGCGATCCAGCAGGCGGCTCTCGTGCAGCTCTACGCCGTGCTCGCCTGGCCACGCGCCAAGTGGCGGATTCTGTACTGACGTTACGGGTGTGTGATCTCCCCGGTGCCGCGTGCGATCAGCTGCACCGGGAGGACGGTGCGATGGGAAGGGCTGTCGTCGCCGTCAATTCGGTCCAGCAGGATGTGGGCGGCGCGGCGGCCGAGTTCCTCGGTGTCGGAGGTGACGACGGTGACGGGGGTGGGGAGCATGTCGGCGAGCTTGAAGTCGTCGAACCCCACGACGGCGATGGAGACTTGGAGGTCGCGGCAGGCCCGCAGCACGCCCTCGGTGAGGAAGCCCGTGGTCGAGAAGACGGCGGTGGGCGGGTTCGCGGAGGTGAGCAGGGCCCGGGTCGCGGCCTCGGCTTCCTCGGTGGTGCCGCGGCGCAGGGTGACGACCAGGTCGTTGTCGGGCTCGATGCCGCTGCGGCGCAGGGCCTTGCGGTAGCCGCGCAGTCGGCGGCCGGTGCTGTAGTACGAGGGCGCGACGAGGATCGCGATACGGCGGTGGCCCTGGTCGACAAGGTGCTGGGTGGCCTTGTGACCGCCGTCCTCGTTGTCGACCAGCACGACATCGGCCTCGGCGCCGGTGGCCGGCCGGTCGACGAAGACGATGGGCACGTGGTCGTGGCCGTTGATCTCGTTCAGGAAGGCGTGGTCGCCCTGGTCGGGGACGATGATGAGCCCGGCGACCCGGCGGCCGATCAGCTCGCCCACGGCCCGGCGTTCGACCTCGGGGTCCTCGTCGGCGGTGCTCAACAGGACTGCGTAGCCTGCCTCGTTGGCGACTTCCACGGCGGCCTTGGCGAGAGAGGCGTAGAACGGGTTGGTCAGGTCGCCCAGCAGCAGCCCGATGGTCATGGAGTTCTGGCCGGGGCGCAGGGAGCGCGCGATCTCGTTGCGCTGGTAGCCGATCGCGGTGATCGCCGCGTTCACGCGCTCGGCCGTCTCCTCGCGGACCGTGCCGATGCCGTTGACGACGCGGGAGACGGTGACGACGGCGACTCCGGCCCGCTCCGCGACGTCGCGCATCGTGGGCCTGGTGTTCTGGCGGTGCGGGGGACGACTGCTCACGTGAGTTGAAGACCAACCTTCCATCGCGTACCGGGGGCCGGGACCGCCCTCAGGATACGTATCGGGTCCCGGCCCGCCGCTCGGCCCGGGACGCTAACTGTTGTTCTTGATCACATCGTTGATCTTGTCGGTCATCGTCTGCAGGTCGGAGAGCGGCTTCTTGCCGTTGAGGATGTCCGGCCAGTAGGCGGTGATCAAGTCATTTGACTGGCTCGCCCACTGGGTGGTGAAGCGCACGCCGATGGTGGTCGGCGTGTTCAGTCCCGCCTTGACGGTGGCCGCCACGGTCGTCTGTCCGGCCTTGTCGAGGGCGCCGAAGTAGGCGTTCTGGGCGGAGAGATAGGCCGGGGCCGCGACCGGGGAGTCGGGCAGCACCTTGGTCCACACCGTGGAGTCGAGGTACTTGAGGACCTTGAAGGTGGCGTCCGCGTTCTGGGTGTACGACGGGGTGCAGATGCCCACGGCGTCGTAGAGGGTGGCGGGCTTGTCGACCTGGGGCAGGGGCGCGAAGCCGTACTTGATCTTCGGCTTGTCGGTGAGGAAGCCCGCGGCCAGCCACTGACCGCTCCACAGCATCGGGATCTGTCCGGCGGCGAACAGGCCCTGCTGGTTGCTGATGTCGTAACCGGGCGGCGCGATGGCCCCGCTCTTTATGCCGGCCACGACCTTGCTCACGCCCTCGGTGTACGTCGAGTCGATGGTCGTCTTGGTGGGTTGGTGCACGTTGTCCGCGAAGGGCTTGCCGCCTGCGGACAGGGAGTATGTGCTGAGGGAGAAGGGGCCGTCCGTGGAGGTCAACGCGTCGGCGACCAGGCCGTACTTGGCGCCCTTGGCGTGCAGTTTGGCGGCCGCGGCGAACATCTGGTCCCAGGTCCAGCCCGCGGCGGGCACGGTGATGCCGGCGGCCTTGAAGGCGTCGACGTCGTACCAGATGCCGTAGGTGTTCAGCAGGGAGGGGACGCCGCCTATCTTGCCGTCGGCGGTCTTCCAGTTCTTCATCGTGGACGAGACGAAACTGCTCGCGCCGAAGTCGCTGGAGCCGGAGAGCCGGGAGGCCCAGTCGGTGAGGAGACCCTGGCTGGTGTACTGCTGCTCGGTGTCGTTGCCGCACCAGAACAGGTCGGGGAGCTTCTTGGCCTGGGTGAGGGCCGCGAGCTTGTCGCTGTAGTTGCCGTTCGGGGTGTCGACGCGCTTGACCGTGATGTTCGGGTCGTGGAAGCCGGTCAGGGCCTGGTCGATGGCCTTGTTGGTGGCGGCGGACTCCCAGGTCATGAGGGTGATCGTGGCCTTGCCGTCCGACTGTTTCCCGGACGAGCCGCCGCACGCCGCCGTCGCGAGCAGTCCCCCCGCCGACAGCAACACTCCGGCGCAACGGATCCATCGTTTCATCGTGGCCTCCTGATACCTGGCTGGCATACGGCTCGTAGGTGGGTCGGGGTCCAAATCGGCGCCGGTCAGCGCTGGTTGACGGTGCCCAGGGCGCTCAGGCCCTGGATGAAGTAGCGCTGCGCGACGAAGAACACGATCAGCGGCGGGAGCATGTAGAGCAGGTTGGTGGCCATGTAGAGGTTCCAGTCCGGGGTCTGGCCGGCGAACTGGGTGACGAAGGAGGCCATGCCCACGCTCAGCGGCCACTTCTGGGACGAGTACAGGTAGATCAGCGGGTTGAGGTAGTCGTTCCAGGACATCTGGAAGGCCAGGATTGACATCGTTATCCAGGCGGGTTTCGTGATCGGCAGCATCACGCTGAAGAAGATCCGGACATGCCCCGCGCCGTCGACCTTGGCCGCCTCGTCGATGGAGTGCGGGATCGACAGGAAGTACTGGCGGGCCAGGAAGATGAAGAGCGGATTGCCGCCGAGGAAGGCCGGGACGATCAGCGGCAGCCAGGTGTCGTACCAACCGATGTCCTTGAAGAGCTGGAACAGCGGGATGATGCCGACCACCGGGGGCAGCAGCATGCTCCCGACGAAGACGTAGAACCACACCTTGCGGCCGGGGAAGCGCAGCCGGGCCAGCGCGTAGCCCGCCATCATCGAGGTCATGACCCCGCCGACCACCGAAAGACCGGTGATGACAAGGGAGTTGAGCAGCAGGCGCGGGAAGTGGATGACCTTCGGGCCGTCGATGAAGTTCTTGAAGTGGAACTCGTGCGGCAGCAGTTTCGGCGGCACCTCGAAGACCGCCGAGGGACCTTTCAGGGCGACGGTGAGCATCCACAGGATGGGCAGGATCATCACCGAGCTGATCAGCAGCGCGGTCGCGTACCAGGATGCTTTGCGTACGGCCTTGGCGGGCGGCTTCGTCGGTGGGGCTGTCGGGGTCGCCGTCGTCGGCGCCCTCGTGACGTCAGGAGACGTGGTCACTGTAGGTCCAAATCGACGAGAAGCGGGCGGTGGCGGCGATCACGACGACGATGACGAGGAAGAGCACCCACACCTGCGCGGAGGCATAGCCGAACTGGGAGACCTGCCCGAGCCGGGGGAAGCCGTTGTCGTAGATCGACAGCATCAGGGTCCTGGTGCTGAAGCCGGGGCCGCCCTGGTTGTCCGGCGAGAGGATCTTCGGCTGGTTGAACGCCTGGAGGGCCGTCACCATCTGCAGCACCACCTGCAGCATCATGATCGGGCTGATCAGCGGCAGGGTGATCCGGAAGAACACCGTGCGGGGGCCGGCACCGTCGAGTCTGGCCGCCTCGTACAGCTCGGTGGGGACCGCCTGGAGCGCGGCGAGGAAGATGATCATCGTGGAGCCGACGCTCCAGAGCATGACGATCACGATCGACGGCATCGCGGAGTCGTCCCCCGACAGCCACTCGCTCGTGGGCAGGTGGAACCACTTCAACACCTGGTTGGCCAGGCCGACTTGGGGGTTGAACACGAACTTCCAGAGCGTGATCGTGGCCACCACGGGCAGCACGACCGGCAGATAGCACAGGGTGCGCAGCAGGCCGACGCCCCGCATCCGCTGGTTGCAGAACACCGCCAGGGCCAGCCCGATGGCCAGCGACAACGGCACGTACAGCACGACGAGCAGCAGCGTGGCGCGCACCGAGGGCCAGAAGGACGGGTCGGTGGTGAACATGCGGTGGAAGTTGTCCAGGCCGACGAACTTCGGGTCCGTCAGGCCGTTGTAGGTGGTCAGCGCGAAGTACGCGGACCGGAACAGCGGGTAGACGACGAACGCCGTGAAGCCGATGAGCGCCGGGGCCAGGAACACGTACGCGGCCAGGGTGTCCGAGGACCTCTTGGGCGGTCGTCGCCAGGGTCGTCCGAGACGCCCCGAACTCCCCCGGCCGGGCGGCCTGTCCACGGGCGGTACGGCTGTTCGCGTCTCTTGGTGCGGAGCGGCTGTCACACGCGCTCACCTTCTTCCTCCGAGGAGTTGACGATCACTCGGATCACGCGGACCAGACCGTCTGGTGGTCGTCGGCCCGCTCAAGGTAACGTTTCCATTCCCTGGCGATCACACGGTGGCGCACGCCACATGAGGGAGTCAAGAGGCGCGATGGTAACGTTTCCCGGATCAACATCCGGAACAGTGTGGGCAGTTCCGGAGTCGCTGAGCACGCTCGGGCGGCGGCTGTCCGGCGAGTTGCGGGGTGGTCCGGCGGGGGACATCGTCGAGCGGTGCCTGACCAATACGTGGGCTACGTCGATGAGTTGGGGGGATTCGTCGGGCGGGCTGCCAGTCGGGGTGTCGGGCGCGTCGTCAGAAGTCTTCGTGAAGACCGGCGACATCCCGGCGATGTGGCTGCGGGACAGCACGGCGCAGGTCCGGCCCTACCTCGCCGTGGCCACGGACCCGGAGGTCGGTGACGTCCTGGTCGGGGTCTCGCGCCGCCAGATCCGCTGCGTCCTGCTCGACCCGTACGCCAACGCCTTCAACGACGGCCCCACCGGCGCGCACGGCGAACCCGGCGATCTGCCCACTCCGGGCGACTGGGTGTGGGAGCGCAAGTACGAACTCGACTCCCTCTGCGCGCCGTTGCAGCTCGCGTACGCGATCCGGCGGGCGACCGGCCGCGAGGACCATCTCGACGACGCGTTCCACCGCGCCGCCTGGCAGATCGTACGGATGTGGCGGGCGGAGCAGTCCCATCACACGCGGTCGCCCTACCGGTTCGTCCGGCCGTCCGGCCCGTTCGCCGGAGACAGCCTGCCCCTCAACGGCCATGGTGCGGCAGTCGGTTGGACCGGGATGGCATGGTCGGGTTTCCGGCCGAGCGACGACGCGTGCGCCCACGGCTATCTGGTCCCGGCGAACGCGCTGGCGTCCGCGAGCCTGCACGGGTTGGCCGAACTGGCCGCAGCCGTCCTCGATGACACCGAACTCGCCCACGAATGCCGGCGGTTGGCCGACGAGATCGACGCCGGGATCCTGGCGCACGGGGTGACCGAGGTCGACGGCGACTCCGTCCTCGCGTACGAGGTCGACGGCCTCGGGGCGGTGCTGATGTGTGACGACGCGAACCTTCCGAGTCTGCTGAGCCTTCCGCTGAGCGGCTGGTGCGCACCGGAGGATCCGCTGTACCGGGCCACACGGCGTTTCGCACTCTCTGAGGCCAACCCTGCCTATTTCAGGGGGCGTTACGCGTCCGGCATCGGCAGCACGCACACGCCGGACCGGCATGTCTGGCCGCTGGCGATCGCCACGGCGGGCCTGACGGGAGACGGGGACGAGGCGGCTCGGGCGCTGGAGACCCTGGCTGCCACCACCGCCGGTACCGGTCTGATGCACGAGAGTTTCCATGTCGACGCGCCCGGTCGATTCACGCGGGACTGGTTCGGGTGGGCGAACGCGATGTTCTGCGAGCTTGCGCTGGAGGTGTGCGGGGGCGGGGTGCGGCATTTCTTTCCGGTGCACCCGCGGGCGTTGCCTGGTGGGTCGGGGGCGGGGGCGGTTGGCGGGGTGGCATGACGTGGCAGCGAACTCCCCTGGCCAGGCTGCCTGTTGCAGAGCAGCACGCCTCATCTCGACTGTCGTCGTCCCGCCCCCCTGAGGAGCCCCCGTGCCGTGTCTCCCCGACTCCGTCCACGTCATGACCGACGACACCCGACCGCGTACGGCCGCTGAGGTCACCGAAGGTGTCTGGATGGTACGCGGCGCCCGAGTCACCGCCGAGCGCACGGCGGACGGGCTGCGGGTGCGCGTTCGCGCCGGTGTCGAAGGGCTGTCGCGGATCGTGTTGCGTTGGCGGGTCGACTCGTCCGAGGACGCGCGGATTCTCGGGGATGCCTGGGAGCGCGGCTACGGCGATCTTCAGTGGCGGACGTTGCAACCGGATCGCCCGCTGCCCTGGTATGTGCTGATCACCGACGGGGCGTTCGGGGGCCCGACCACCGGGTGGGGAGTGCGGACCAGGGCCGGTGCGCTGTGCTCCTGGACTGTCGACGAGGGCGGTATCGCCCTCTGGGCGGACGTCCGGAGTGGTGGGCTTCCCGTGCTGCTCGGTGAGCGCGAGCTGGATGTGGCGACGGTCGTGACCGCCGCCGGCCCGACCCCGTTCACCGCGCACGAGGCGCTCTGCACCGCCATGAGTCCTGACCAACTCCCCTCCACCGGCCCTGTCGTGGGCTGCAACAACTGGTACTACGCCTACGGCCGCGGCTTCGGCCCCGACGCCGTGCTGCGGGACGCGCGGACGGTCGTCGAGTACGCCGATGGGCATCCCGTCCGCCCGTACTGTGTGATCGACGACGGCTGGACCGAGGGCGGCGGCTCCGTGCCCGGCGGCCCGTGGGACGCCGGACTGCCGGGTGTCTTCGACGACATGGGGGAGTTAGCCGCCCGGATCACGGACACCGGCGCCCGGCCCGGGCTGTGGTTCCGGCCGCTGCTGTCGAGGACCGAGACCACCGCCGTACGGCCGGGCATGCTCAGGGATTCCGGTTTCCCGCTCGATCCCTCGCTGGACGTGGCACTCGACACGGTCGCCGAGGACGTGACCCGGTTCCGGAACTGGGGGTACCAACTCATCAAGCACGACTTCTCGACGTACGACGTGTTCGGCCGCTTCGCAGCCCTCTCCCGCCGAACTCGCCTCGCCGGGCTGGTCGTTGGCCGACCGGACCCGGACCAGCGCCGAGATCCTGGTCCGGCTCTACCGCACGATCGCCGAGGCCGCGGACGACACCGTGGTGATCGGCTGCAACACGGTCGGGCATCTCGCAGCCGGCCTGGTGCGGGTGCAGCGGTGTGGTGACGACACGTCCGGGCGGAGTTGGGAGCGGACCCGGCGGATGGGGGTGAACACGCTCGCCTTCCGACTGGCCCAGCACAACCGGCTGTTCACCCTCGACGCGGACTGCGTGCCCTGCACACCGCAGACCGACTGGAACCTCAACCGGCAGTTCCTGGACCTGGTGGCGCGCTCAGGTACGGCCCTGTTCGTGTCGGTGGACCCCGCCGCCCGCACGGACCGTACGGACGCCGACCTGACGGCGGCCGTACGGCTCGCACTGGACGGCGGGACACCCGGTGGTGTCGAGCCGCTCGACTGGCTCTCCACCACCGCACCCCGTCGCTGGCGGTCCGGCCCCGAGACCCTCGTCTACGACTGGGCCGAACCCTGGGGAGCGACACCCCTGGCCGTCTGACCTCAGGGCGTGATGGTCAAACTGCCGTAGTCCGAGAGGTTGGTGAGGTTCGCCTGGCTCAGGGTGGTCACGCCGGTCGTGCCTCCCGGCATCACGATGTGACTCAGGGCCACGCCCGAAATGGGCGCGCCGGGAAGGCCGTTGACGCGTGCGGCGGTCGTACCGGCGTTGCGGACGCGGACGTTGGAGATCGTGACGCCGGTGACCGGCCCGATGCCCGCCGTGCTGCCGGTCATCATGGCGAGCCAGGTCCGGTTGCCGTCGTTACTGAAGCTGAGCCGTTCGATGTCGATGTCGTCGAACTTGAGGTTCGTCGCGGCGGCCGTGCCGTACTTGTGGTGGACGCCGATGCCGACGGCCGCGTCGTAGACGACGACGTGCTGGAAGGTGACCTTGTTCTGCGACTCGTAGACGCCCTGACCGACCTTGACGCCGTAGCAATAGGTCCAGGAGACAAGGTCGTTGAAGGTGACGTTGTCCAGCGGGCGGGGGGTGCCGGGGACCGAGCTGTAGATGTCGGCGCCGGCGGGCCAGGTCTTGGTGCTGAACGGATCGTCGAGGCCGATGCCGATGGCGTGGTCGACGGTGACGTTGGTGGACTCCATGACGTCGATGCCGTCGTTCTCGCCCATGTCGAACCTGTTGAACATCTTGATGTTGCGGAAGGTCATGTCGGAGGAGCGCAGCGGGATGACCGCCCAACTGCTGGACTCCCGGAAGGTGATGCCGTCGACCGTGAAGCCGCTCGTGTAGATCGGGGCGAGGAGGTTCACGCCGAGGTTGGAGGGCGCGAGCGCGGCCTGGCCGTTGCCGTCGATGATGCCGCGGCCGTAGATCTTGATGTTCGTCGAGGAGTACCGGGTGGAGATGAACCAGGTGAGGTCGCGGCCCTGCGAGGTCTTGTGTCCGTTCACCACATAGTGACTCGCCTCGCCCGTGTAGCGGAGGACCGCGCCTGGGGCGAGATAGAACGCGAGGTTGCTGCGCAGATAGAGATTGCCCAGCGTGTAGACGCCGGCCGGGACGTACACGATGCCCTGGGTGCCGTTCGCCGAGCCGTACGCGGCGGCGTCATCGAGAGCGTCCTGGAAGGGAGTTGTGGTGTAGGCGCCGGTGTTCGGCTGGGCCGAGTAGGGCGCGCTCTGCACGTTGAAGATGCCGGTGCCGCTGGTCGCCGGGCGGTTGGTCTCGGCCGGGTCTGCGGCGATGACCAGGTTGGGGCGGCCGTCGAGCTTGACGATCAGGTACTCGTCGTTCTGGACGGTGAAGGTGAGGGTCGGGCCGCTGACGGTCCCCGTGATGCCCAGCTTCTGCGGGCTGATGCTGTACGCGCCGATGGCCGTGTTGTTGAGCTTGGTCACCGAGACGGTGGCCGTGCCTGTCCCCAGGGCGAGTTGGGCGATGTCGTACCCGGTGTACTTGGTGACCGGCACGGACGTGCCGTTGACGGTCAACCTGTAGTCGGTGGACGCCGGGTAGATGGAGGGGACCGGGTACGCCGACACCGTGCCCGCCGCGGCCTGTGCGGGCTGTGGGGCGCCGAAGAGTGCCGCGACGCCGAGCAGGAGGGCCGTCAACACGAGGGCCAGGGGGCGCAGTACGCGCTTCTCGGTTCCGTCGGCCGCGGTCAACAGCCGTCTGTCGGCCGTGATCAACGGCCGTCTCATCGACGATCTCATCCGGGGGGTCCTCCTGCAGTCACATCGGTGGGGGCACGTGAGACGGAATGGAAACGTTGCCAGTGACATGACCACACTAATGGTCTGGACCGCAGATGCCTATGTGCTGTGCCGGGCCGGCGTCACTCCCTTGTCACCTCAGGACGAACCTCCGTCGCCCAGGACTCAACTCCCGCAAACAGAACGGCGATCCCTCGGTCCGCTCCCGAATCGCTGCCATATTCGAGAACCACTTCGGAGGTGGCTGTGACGCTAGAGGCGACAACATCCCTGACGTCAGTGACAGACACGGCGGACCGCACCGCCGGACGCATCGCCGACCTGGAACACCGGCGGGCACAGGCAGTTGCCACGGCCGCGCCGAGAAGACAGGGCGCTCTCGGTGCGCGGGAGCGCATCGAACGCCTGCTGGACGCGGGCTCGTTCGCGGAGACCGGCGGCTTCGTGCGGGCCCGGGCCGTCGGTGACAGCGCCCAACGCCCTTACGGCGACGGGGTCGTGACCGGGTACGGGACGGTGGACGGACGGCCGGTCTGTGTCTTCGCGCAGGACTCCACGGTCTTCGGCGGCAGCATGGGCGAGGCCTTCGGCGAGAAGACCGTGGCCCTCATGGAACTCGCCCTGAAGACCGGCTGCCCGGTCGTCGGCCTCAACGACTCCGGCGGCGCCCGTATCCAGGAGGGCGTCAACTCCCTCGCTCTCTACGCCGAGTTGGTGCGCCGGAATGTGAAGGCGTCCGGGGTGATCCCGCAGATCTCCGTCGTCCTGGGCCCGTGTGCGGGCGGTGCCGCGTACTCCCCCGCGATCACCGACTTCACCGTGATGGTGGACGGTGCCTCGCACATGTTCGTCACCGGGCCCGACGTCATCGAGGCGGTCACCGGTGAACGCACCACCGCCGAGGAGCTGGGCGGCGCCCGCACCAGCAACTCCGTGAACGGCAACGCCCACTTCCTCGCCGCCGACGAGGGCGACGCACTCGACACCGTACGCGACCTGCTGTCGTACCTTCCCGCCAACAACCTGGAGCGGCCGCCGGAGTACGCGCCCGGTTCCGTCGCCGACGGCACCCCGCTCGACGAGGTCGTGCCCGACCGGCTCGGGCAGGCCTACGACATCCGGGACATCCTGCACGCGGTCGTCGACGACGGTGAACTCCTGCACGTCCAGGAGCTGTTCGCGCCGAACATCATCTGCGCGCTGGCCCGGGTCGAGGGGGCGAGTGTCGGGGTCGTCGCCAACCAGCCGCTGCACTCGGCCGGTGTCCTCGACATCGACGCCTCCGAGAAAGCGGCGCGGTTCGTACGGTTCTGCGACGCGTTCGGCATCCCGCTGCTGACCTTCGCCGATGTCCCCGGCTACCTCTCCGGCGTCCGCCAGGAGCGGGGCGGCATCATCCGGCGCGGCGCCAAACTCCTCTACGCATACGCCGAGGCGACCGTCCCGAAGGTCACCGTCGTGGTCCGCAAGGCGTACGGCGGCGGGTACGCGGTGATGGGTTCCAAGCACCTCGGCGCGGACCTCAACCTCGCCTGGCCCACCGCGCGGATCGCCGTCATGGGTGCTGAGGGTGCCGTGGGTGTACTGCACCGGCGCCAACTCGCCGCCGCCGCCGACCCTGAGGCGCTGCGGGCCGACCTCGTCACCGCGTACGAGTCCACGCACGGGACGCCGTACCCGGCCGCCGAGCGCGGATACGTCGACGACGTGATCGCCCCGCGCGACACCCGCGCCCATGTCAGCCGCGCCCTGCGCGCCCTGCGTGGCAAGCGCGCCCCGATGCCGGAGCGGCGGCACGGCAACATCCCGCTCTGACCGTCCTGTTCACCTCGTTCACCCTCGTCAGCCGACACCGCGATGTTCCGCGATGTGAGGAGTCACACCCGATGGACAGCCGCCGCCCCCCGCTAGCGCCCGCGTACCGGACCCTGCCCGAGTACGTGCGGCACTGGGCCCAAGTCACCCCGGACCGCCGGGCGTTCACGTTCGTCGACCACCCCGCCCCCAACTCCCGTGGCGTGCACCGCATTCTGACCTGGCAGCGCCTGGATCTCCGCGTACGCGCACTGGCCGCACGGATCGCCGAGCACGCCGAACCCGGTTCGCGGGTCGCCCTGTTGTGCCCGCAGGGCACGGACTACATCACCGGTTTCCTGGCGGCGCTGACGGCCGGGATGGTAGCCGTACCGCTGTATCCGCCCGGCCTGCCTGGGCAAGGCGACCGGCTGGTCGGGGTGTTGGGCGACGCGCGCCCGTCCGTCGTGGTGACCACGGACCGCGCTCTGCCCGAGGTGACGGACTTCTGCGAGCGCGCGCAGGTGACAGTCCTCGCGGCGGACCGGGTCCCGGACTCCGCCGCCCTCGACTGGCAGGCACCCGCGCCGGATTCGGCTGCGACCGCCTACCTCCAGTACACCTCCGGCTCCACCCGCGCTCCGGCCGGTGTGGAGATCACGCACGGGAACGTCGTCGCCAACGCCCGCCAGGCACTTGCCGCTTACGGCGCCGACGCGCACCCGATGACCTGTGTGGGCTGGTTGCCGCTCTACCACGACATGGGGCTGGTGCTGAGTGTCGCGGCACCGGTCGTACGGGGCCTGCTGTCGGTGGTCATGGACCCGGCCGCGTTCCTGCACGAACCGGTGCGCTGGCTGAGGCTGTTGGCCGCGCATCCGCAGGCGCTGAGTGCCGCGCCCAACTTCGCCTACGACTACTGCGCCTCCGCCGTCACCGGGGCGCAGAAGGAGGGGCTGCGGCTGGACGGGGTCGCCGCGCTGATCAACGGCAGCGAACCCGTCCGGCCCGGCACCGCCGACCGTTTCCGGGCCGCGTTCGCCGCGCAGGGGCTCGCGGCGGGGGTCCACTGTCCGTCGTACGGGCTCGCCGAGGCCACCGTCTTCGTCAGCGCCGCCCGGCCCGGCCGCCCGCTCGGCCGCATCGCCCTCGACCGCGACGCGCTCGCCGCCGGGAAGGCACTGCCCGCGCGGCCCGAGGATCCGCGAGCCGTGCTACTGGCCGCCTGCGGTACGCCAGTTGGGCAGCGGGTGCGCATCGTCGATCCGGTCGCCCACGCCGTGCTGGCCGAGGGGGAGGTCGGAGAGATCTGGGTACAGGGTCCCAACGTGGGGCGGGGCTACTGGAACAACTCCGTGCAGACCGAGCGCGTCTTCGGCGCCGTGCTCGGCGAGGAGGCGCCGGGCGGTTGGCTGCGCACCGGCGACCTCGGGACCGTGCTGGACGGGCAGTTGATCGTCACCGGCCGGCTCAAGGACCTCATCGTGATCGACGGCCGCAACCACTACCCGCAGGACGTGGAGGCCACCGCGCAGGACGCGCATCACGCCGTACGACGCGACCGGCTCGCGGCGTTCGGGGTGCCGGGCGGCGCGGGCGAGCGGGTGGTGGTGGTCGCCGAGCACGCGCGTACGGCCAGCCTCGCCGACATCGACGTACCGGCCCTGACGCAGGCCGTACGCGCGGCCGTCTCCGCCCGGCACGGGCTGCGGCTCGCCGATGTCGTCCTCGTCGCGCCGGGCACGGTCCCCCGCACCTCCAGCGGCAAGGTGTCCCGGGCGCTGACCCGCACCCGCTATCTGGAGGGCGCCTACGCGGCGGAGACCGCCGTATGACGACCGCCGACACGAGAGCCCTGCTGCGCCGCCGGATCGCGGAACGGGTCGCCGAGTGGAACAACATCCCTGTGGACGACGTCCCGTTGGACCGACCGCTGGCCGAGCTCGGCATGTCCTCGCGGGACGCGGTCGTGCTGGCGGGTGAGTTGTCCGCGCTGACCGGGCACGAGTTGCCGGCGACGCTGCTGTGGGAGGCGCCGACCGTGGGCGCGCTGGTGGAGCGGGTGTGCGGTACGGCCGCGCGAACTGCCGCGGAGGAGGCCCCTGTTGCTGTTACGCCGGGCGAGCCGGTGGCGGTCATCGGGATCGGCTGCCGACTGCCGGGCGGGGTGCGCGGTCCGGCCGACTACTGGCAACTGCTGCTCGACGGCGTCGACGCGATCGGCCGGGCCCCCGAGGACAGACGGGCCGACTTCACGGCGTTCCCGCCGCCCGAAACCCCGCTGTACGGCGGCTACTTGGACGACATCGCCGGGTTCGACGCGGACTTCTTCCGCATCACCCCGCGTGAGGCGGCGGTGATGGACCCCCAGCAACGCATCCTCCTGGAGGTCGTGCGCGAGACCCTCGACCACGCCGCCGTCACCGCAACTTCCTTGGCGGGTACGGCCACCGGCATCTACGTCGGTGTCTCGGCCCCGGAGTACGGACAGCTCACCGGCGCCGACGCGAACGCCGTCGACCCGTGGGCCCCGGCGGGCGCGGCACTGAGTGTGACGGCGGGCCGACTGGCGTACGTCCTGGACACCCGCGGTCCCAACATGGCGGTGGACACGGCCTGTTCGTCCTCGCTCGTCGCCGTGCACCAGGCCTGCGTCAGCCTCCGCACCGGCGAGACCGACACGGCGATCGCCGCCGGAGTCAACGTCCTCCTCTCCCCCGTCGTCGGCGTCGCCTTCGAACGAGCGGGCGCCCTCGCCCCGGACGGCCGCTGCAAGCCCTTCTCCACGGCTGCCGACGGCATCGGACGCGGTGAGGGCTGCGCGGCGGTGCTTCTCAAGCGGCTGTCCGACGCGGAACGGGACGGCGACCGCGTCCTCGCGGTCATCCGCGCGACCGCCGTCAACTCCGACGGCCGTTCCAATGGTCTCCTCGCCCCCAACCCCGCAGCCCAGCAAGCCCTGTTGACCACCGCGTACGCCCGCGCCGGACTCATCCCTGCCCACGTCGACTACGTCGAGGCACACGGCACCGGCACCCCGCTCGGCGACCCGATCGAGGCGGGCGCGCTCGGCGCGGTACTGGGCGCGGGCCGTGACCCCGAACAACCGCTGCTGCTCGGCTCGGTGAAGGGGAACCTCGGGCACCTGGAATCGGCTGCCGGCATCACCGGTCTGGTGAAGACGGTCCTCGCCCTCCACCACGACCTCGTCCCACCGTCGCTGCACGGCAACACCCTCGACGACGCCCGGCTGCGCGTCGTCACCGAGCCCGAACCCTGGCCCCGCTACGGCGGTACGGCCACCGCCGGCATCTCGGGCTTCGGGTTCGGCGGCACCAACGCCCATACCGTGGTGGAGGAATGGCGGCCTGCTGTCCTCCGGGGCGAGGAGCCGGCCGCCCGCCTCCACCTCCTCTCCGACGTCGGCACCGAGCGGGTCCGCGACACCGCGTCCCGTCTCGCCGCATGGCTTCGCACGCCCGAAGGGAGCGCCGTCCGTCCAGCCGATGTGGCACGCACACTGGCGGGGCGGGCCGGGCGCGGGCCCGTACGCGCTGCGGTCGTCGCGCGCGACGGGGGCGAACTGGCCGATGCACTGGGCGCGTTGGCACGGGGTGGCGGCAGCCCGGATGCGCGAGTAGTCACCGGCGACCGTGATCTCGTCGGGCGGGGCCCGGTATGGGTGTTCTCCGGGTACGGCAGCCAGTGGACCGGCATGGGGTGCCAACTGCTCCTGGAGGAACCGGCTTTCGCCGCCGCGGTGGAGAAGGTCGACGCGCAGGTGGCTGACGTGTTCGGCTTCTCCCTCCACGAGCACCTGGTCTCCGCCGGGGATCTCGACCGTCTGGATGTCGCACAACCCGTCCTGTTCGGCGTCCAGTTGGCGCTCGCCGAGCTGTGGCGTGCGTACGGCGTCGAGCCGGTCGCCGTGATCGGTCACTCCCTGGGCGAGGTGGCCGCCGCCGTCTGCGCGGGCGCGCTGGATGTGGCGGACGCGGCCCGGGTGGTCGCCGTACGGGCGCGGCTGCTGGGGCAGTTGCACGGGGGCGCGATGGCCGTCGTGGACCTGCATGACGGTGAACTGGTCTCGCTGGAGCGGGACTTCCCGGGTGTGCACGTCGCCGTCCACTCCTCGCCCCGGCAGAAGGTCGTCACCGGTGACGAGATGGCGGTCGCCCGGTTGGTGCGTCGGTTGGAGGAGCGGGGGTGTGCCGCCCGGGTCATGCGGGTCGTCGGCGCCGGACACTCACCTCAGGTGGACCCGCTGCTGCCGGAACTGACCGAGGCTCTCAGGGACGTCAAGGGCCGGCCGCCACGCATCCCCGTCTACTCCACGGTCCTCGAAGACCCGCGCGGTGCCTGTCAGTTCGACGCCGATCACTGGGCCGCCAACCTGCGCCGGCCGGTGCGTCTGGACCGTGCCCTCGACGCCGCCGCGGCGGACGGTCACACCGCCTTCGTGGAGATCTCGCCGCATCCGGTCCTGGCCAGGTCCGTCGCCGACAACGTGCCCGGCGCCCTCACCGTGGGCACGCTGCGCCGCGACGCGGACGGATCCGCCGCGTTCCTCAAGGAGTTGGGGGCCCTGTACGCGGCGGGACTGGACCTCCCGTTGCCGGGCGGCCGCGTCATCGACCTCCCGGCACCGCGCTGGCGGCACGTCCGGTACTGGTGGACCGACGGCCGAACTGCCGTCGCCACAGCGCCTGCCGCCCACCGCTGGGCCGAGCCGGCACCGGCCGCGGAGGACTCGGTGACCGCCCGCCTCAGCCACCACATCGCCACCGTCACCGGCCATCCGGCGGCCCGCATCACCCCGACCACCGCACTCACGGACCTCGGCCTGGACTCCCTCATGGCCGTCCGCATCCGTTCCGCTCTGCAACGCGACCTCGGTGTCGAGCTACATCTGCGTGACCTGTTCGACGCCGTCACGGTCGCCGAAGTGGCGGAGCATATAAGCCAGTTGACCGACGTGCCATCCAATCTCTCCCCGCTCTTCCTGTTCCACGCCGCCGGCGGGACCACCGACGTCTACCGCGCACTCGCCGAACGCCTGGGCGAAGACCGGCCGGTGCACGGGCTGGACCGGATCGAGGACGCCCACACCGTTTCCGAGAAGGCCCGCCGCTACGCCGAGGTGATCAGCACCGCTCTCACCAACGGGCCTTGCGTGCTTGCCGGTTGGTCCTTCGGCGGCTTCATGGCCCAGGAGACCGCGCGCCAACTCACCGCTTCCGGACGGGACGTCGAACTCGTCGTACTCATCGACTCCGTACGCCCCCTCCCCCAGCCCGACCGCACCCCCGCCGACCGCGTCCGCTCGCACCTCACGGGCTTCGCCCAGCACATCGCCGACACCTACGGCATCCAACTCCCCCTCCCCTACGACGAACTCGTGGCGATGGACGACGACCACGAGCGCATCGACGTCGTGCTGCGCACCCTGCGCGGGGCTGTGCAGGTGCCGCCCGCCGCGTTGGAGCACCAGCGTGCCTCGTACCTGGATCTGCGGATCGGCGAGGCGCATCAACCGGGCCGGTACGAGGGGCGGGTGGTGCTGTACCGGGCCACCGAACCGGCGCCGCACACCGTGCGTGACCCGGCGTACGAACGGGACGACGACGCGCTCGGCTGGGACGAGGTGTGCCCGCGGCTGACGGTCGTACCGGTGGCGGGGCATCACCTGTCGCTGCTCGACCCGCCGTACGTCGACGAGATCGCCGCCCATCTGCGGCGGGTGCTCGCCTCGCCGGAGGGACCCGCCGAACCAGCCTGAGGAGCCGCCATGCCGCACCACCACCCCAACGGGATGTCCCGCCGCGCCGTCACAAGGGCCACCGCGGCCACGGGACTTGCCGTCCTGTTCGGTGCCACGGCCGCCGTGGGCCGGGCCCGGGCCGCGACGCAGGTCTCGGCGCGGACGTTCGACGTGTCCGTGTCGTCGCCCGCGCTGGGCCGCAGCGCGCCGGTGCGGGTGATCCTGCCGTCGGACTTCGACGCGCAGCCCGGTCGGACGTATCCCGTGCTGTATCTGCTGCACGGGGCGCACGACGACTACACGTCCTGGACGCGCGAGACGGACATCGAGGCCTTCACCGAGGGCCGCGATCTGATCGTGGCGATGCCGGACGCGGGGCCGACCGGTATCCCGAGCGCGTGGCGGGACGGTCCCGACTACGAGACCTTCCAACTCACGGAGGTTCCGGCGCTGTTGGCGCGCGACTACCGGGCGTCCGGGGTGCGGGCCGTCGCCGGGGTGTCCACCGGGGGCTACGGCGCGATGGCGCACGCGGCCCGCCACCCGGGGGCGTTCACCGCCGCCGCGTCGTACAGCGGCATTCTCGACACCACGGCCCCCGGGGTGCCCTCGCTGGTGGACGCCATCGTGGCCCGGGAGAACCTGGCGCCGCGCTCCCTCTGGGGCAATCCCCTGCTGGACCTGCTGACTTGGCAGGCCGCCAATCCGCGCGCCCGGGCCGGCGGACTGCGCGGGACGCCCTTGTACGTGTCCAACGGCAGTGGTGTGGCCGGGGGTTCGGGCGACTGGCTGCCCGAGGCGCTGGAGAGTCTGCTGTGGCCCTCCGCACACAGTTTCACCGGTGTTCTCGCGCTGCTCGGCATTCCGGTGACCGCGCACTTCTATTCAGGAGGAGGGCACAGCTGGGCTTACTGGAAAGGGGAGTTCACGACCTCGTGGCCAATGCTCGCCGGTGCGCTGGGGCTGCCGGAGTGATGTCGGTGCAGCCGGGGCACGGAACGGAGCGCAGGGGACGACCGTCCAACACGGGACGTCCCCCTCGTCCCACGGGCAACAGTCCGTGGGCGAGCCGCCTCCGGGGGAAAGGAGTGTCCGTCGTGGCTGTCCCCACCCCACGCGGAGTACCCACCGAGCCCGGAACCGCGCTGGTTCCGCCCGACCTGGCCGAGCTGTTGCGCGCCCAACTCTCCGCCGTCTCCGCGGAGGTGGAGGAGGTGGTCCGCAGACACGTCCCCGAGTACGCGCGGCCGGCCGACGGGACCTACCGCGAGAACCTCAGGTCCGGGGTGGTGCAGGCGCTCACGCTGTTCGTCGACCACATCGCGGACCCGCACGGCCAGAACGCCGCGATGGCGGCGGCGTACTACGAGGAACTCGGGCGCGGCGAGGCCCTGGAGGGCCGCAGCCTGGAGGCGTTGCAGTCGGCGATCCGCGTGGGCGGGCTGCACGCGTGGCGGCTGATGGGCCGTACGGCGGAGGAACTCGGCCTGGATTCCGCGGTGGTGGCCGCGCTGGGAGAGCTGGCGTTCCGGACGGTGCACGAGGTCGCGGAGGCGGCCGCCGCCGGGTACGCGGAGGCGCAGTCGCGCAGCACGGACGAGGTGGAGCGGCGGCGCCGTCGGCTGCTCGAACTCCTGCTGGGTGAGGGGCCGGTGGCCCCGGAGGCGTTGCAGGACCTGGCGCACGGGGCGCGGTGGCGGGTGCCGTCGCGGGTCGCCGTCATCGCGTTGGCGGGTCCCGCGGACCCGCGTGCGGAGGACCGGCCGCCGGCGATGCCGGGCGCGCTGGCGGACATGGAGTCACGGCCGCCGCGCGTGCTGGTGCCGGACCCGGAGGGCTACGGCCGGTTCGGCGGGCGGTCGTTCGTCCTCGGCCTGGGCGGCCGTCCGGCGGCGATCGGTCCTACGGTCCCGGTCGTCGAGGCCGCGCGGTCGCTGCGCTGGGCCACGCGGGCGTTGGGGCTGATGGGCCGCGGGGTGCTGCCCCGGCAGGGCGTGGTGCTGTGCGCCGACCACCTGTCGACGCTGTTGCTGCACAGCGACGAACCACTGCTCGCCCAACTGGAGTTACGGGCTCTCGCTCCGCTCGACGCCGCTTCCGAGGGTCAACGCCCGCGGCTGGCCGAAACGTTGCTCGCCTGGCTGCTCTCCGGCAGCAACGTCCCCGATGTCGCCGCCCGGCTCCATATCCACCCGCAGACGGTCCGCTACCGCCTGCGCCAGTTGGAGAAACTCTTCGGCGCGTCCCTGCACGATCCCGGCACGCGTCTGGATCTGATCCTCGCGCTGCGTTCGGCGGCATTGAAAGAGAGCATCCGCGACTCACGGGGCGGTGAGCGCGACTCACGAGCCGACAAAAACAGAGAGAGTTTCTGAATTCCCGTCCATAACACCGGGTACGGGAACGCGAATACCTTCGGGACAGTCCTTTCCACAGGCGCCGCAAGCGCCCCACCCTCAAAGGATCCCCATGCGTATTCGCTTATGTCTCGCCGCGCTGTCGCTGGTCGGCGGGGCCGGGCTCGCCACCCTCTCCGCACCCGCCGCATCGGCCGCCACCTGCTCGGACCTCGACGTCGTGGCGGCTCGCGGCACCTTCGAGCCGGGCACCCTCGGCCTGATCGTCGGCGACCCGGTGTTCTCCGCACTCCAGAAGAAAATCACCGGAAAGACACTCTCCAGCTATGCGGTGAACTATCCCGCCGACCTTTCCCTGACGTCCGCCGCGACGGGAAACGCCGACGTGGTGAACCACGTCAACGCGCAAGCGGCGGCCTGCCCCAATCAGCGTTTCATTCTCGTCGGCTATTCGCAGGGCGCGAACGTCGTCGACAACTCCATCGGAATCAGCAGCGACGGCGCGGTGGTCGGCAGCCCGATCGTGGCGACCATCCCCGCCGCGCTGGCACCGCGAGTCGCCGCGGTCCTGCTGTTCGGCAACCCGATCCGGGCCCTCGGCAAGAGCGTCACCGGCACCTACCAGAGCCGCACCATCGACTTCTGCGCCAACGGTGACCCGATCTGCCAGAACGGCGGAACGGACGTCCTGGCCCACCTCGGTTACACCTCCGACGCGGACGCGGCTGCCACGTTCGCCGCGGGCAAGGTCTGAGCCGTAGCAATGCACTGATGAGGACCGGGAGTCGATCCTCCCGGTCCTCATCGGTTTCCCGGAACGGCCGTGCAGGAACGGCTACTTGGGTGATGCGGCGAACGCGGCGAGGCTGCTGGAGACAGCCTCGGGGCGGCCGTCGTTCTGGACGGGCGCGGCGGTCAGTACGTCCAAGTGCTGGTAGCCGGGGGCGATCACGGGGTGCAGGTCCGCCGGGATGTGACCGGCGAGCAGCCCGTCGCCGGCGAGGACGGTGAGTGTCGGGTTGGCCGTCAACCCGCCCGGGTGCACGAGGAGTTGCTTCACCTGCGGTGAGGTGGACAGCTCGATGTCGGTGACCAGCTTGGTCGGGAAGTACTGCTCGGTGAAGTCCAGCGGCTGCTCCCCCATGCTGCGGGCCAGTTCGTGGATGTCGGTGACCTCCTTGGAGGCATTGGTGAAGGGGGTACCGTCGGCCGACCGGTACCCGGGGTCGTCGGCGGCGCCGACACGGTCGTAATTCCGCCACGTGTAGAGCGGCCCGTGCGGCTGGTCCGGGATGGCCTTGTACTCGACGCCGAACAACTGCGACTGGTCCGAACTCCCGTTGGTGGCGGGGAAGTTCTTGTCGACGATCGGCCCGCCGTCGAAGAAGCCGACGCTGCTCTGCAGGAACGCGAGGGGTACGGAGTTGTCGTCCATGAGCGACCCGAGCACGGCGTCGTTCGTGAGCCGGAAGTCCTTCACCGCGGGTGAGCCGGTGAGGAACGTGGCCGCGTCCTTGGAGAACAGGAAGCGGTTCGTGGCCTCGATGTTGACGTTGGAGGGGAGATAGGACGGCAGGTCCGCCTCGCCGTCCGGGTTCTGTACGGCGCCCAGGCCGGCGATGGCGAGCAGGGTCATCGTCTCGGGGTTGAGCAGCACGGGCGCGGACAGTGAACGCGACAGCACACCGCTGTCGAGCCCGGCCTGTACGACCGCGTAACCGAGCCCGATGTCAGGCAAGTTGGTGTCGTCCGGGATGCTGCCACTGAGGTCCGACAGGTCGGTGGAGATCGTCGTGTCGAGGGCGAAATACCCGGCGCACTGGTTCTGCCCGGCGTCCGCCGTGGTCGCGGGGTTGCCGTCGAAGTCGGCCGCCGCGAAGTACCCGGTGATGACGCCGCCGAGCGAGTGACCGCCGCACAGCACCTTGCTCTTGCGTACTCCCTGATCGGGCAACTCGGCGACGAGCAGGTCGTATTCGTCCCGTACGGTCTGCTGGATGCCGAGCTTGGCCATCCAGCCGAGCTGGTCGTTGCCGACGAACCCGGCGAAGGTCCGGCCGCCGACCGCCTTGCCCCGGTAGTAGTAGTCGACGGCCGTGTGCTGGTCGCCGGAGGCGATACCGGTGGGATCCTCAAGGCAGTTGGAGCGCCGGTCAAGGGCCCAGAACTCGATGTGCCGTCCCTGCGCGGCGGCTTGGACGACCGTGTTGCGGGCGACGCTGTCGAACGCTCCGGCCCCTTCCAGGATGCCGGGTTGGGCCACGAGGATCCGGTCGGCGTCGGCCGACGCGCTCGGGCCGTCGGCGGAGCGGTAGCGCAGATACGACAGCCAGTCGCACGCCGCCGGACGGGCGCCGAAGGACTGCGGTAACGGCACTTTGACCCGCACCACCGACTCGACCACACCGTCGGCGGGATGCGTCGACGCCACCGGGGTCTCGGTACGGGCGTTCTCTCCCTGGGCCTGTGGAGCGGCCGCGGTGAGCGCGCCCGCGGTCAACAACACCGCGAGCGCGGCACCGCGCCATGTACGTCCTGCGCTCGTGGCTTCGCGCCACGTACGACCTTTGCTCGTGGCTCCGCGCCACGAACTTCCTTTGCTGCGACTCGTGTTCATGGCCGGACCGTAGGACGGCCTGGACCACGGGATCAGGCGGTGCTCACAAGAACGCAGCGCACGCCGGCGCCCTTGTCACCTGCTCGCAGAGAACCTCGCGGCGAACGGGAGGGTCAGGCGTCCTTGATCGTCGCGGTGACGGGTGTGCCGGTCTCGACGGTACGGCTGACCGTGCACAGCCGGTCGTGCGAGACGGTGACCGCCCGGGGCAGGATCGCCCGGGCCCGGTCCCCGACCTCGCCCTCCGGGAAGGTCACGGCGAAGGTGACCGCGAGGTCGGTCATCCGGTTCCCGAGGTCGTCGCTGACCTTGTTGCCGGTCACCGTGACGGTGAACCCGTCCGGCTCCGCGTGCCGGGTGGTCGCCACGTCGACGTCGGCGGCGGTGCAGCCCCCGATCGCGGCGAGCAGCAGCTCGACCGGGGTGAACTCGGTGCCGCCGCCGACTGCGGTACCGAAGTCGATCGTGCCGCCGCGGGCGTTGGTCGCGGTGAAGCGGCCGGGGCCGGTGCGGTCGACGGTGACGAGACGTTGGGGGTTATCGCTCATGGGGAGATCCTCGCAGAGCGCCCCCGGGAAGAGCGTGCACCGGTGCGGGCAGGACCTACGTGTGCTGCCCGCACCGGTCGGTTCAGGAGACCTGCGAGGCGTCGACCAGGACGACCCGGTGGTTGTACTGGATCGTGTAGTACTTGGCCGCGCCGGTGACATAGGTGTCGCCCGAGACGAAGAAGTCGTCGGCGCTGACCGCGGGTTGGGTGGCGACGTAGGCCTGGCCCGCCGGGAAGCCGTAGACGGTCAGGGGCTTCTGGGTGGACGGGGACAGGCCGGACGGGTACTCCGACGCCTGCGGGTAGCCGGAGCCGTAGAGGGTCGCGGCCTGGTCGCCGGAGTGGAGGATCTTCGCGCCCGGCGCGGCGCAGGTGTTGACGCCGCCGGGGTTGTAGAACCACACCTTCGCGCCGCTGAACCAGATGGCGGTCCAGTCACCGTCGACGTCGGCGACCACGAACTCCTGGCCGGCCTGGACGGTGCTGCCCCAGTCGTTGATCGAGTCGGTGCCGGCGGTCGCGCCGGGGTGGATGGCCGGGTCGGCGAACAGGGGCGCGTCCGCACTCGGAGCGGTGCGCACGGGAAGGAAGTTGGAGGGCGCGGTGCTCTCGGTGCAGGCGGTGGTGGCGCCCGTGGGGTCGTCGGCCGGGCAGACCTGGACGGTCTGGTCGTTGGTCGCGAACTCGGGGCTGATCGTGACCGCCGAACCCACCCTCGGGGCGTGCCGGGATGCGCTCTGCGCGTGGACCGCCCTCGTCGGGGCGACCATGTTCATGAACGCCGTCCAGTCCCAGTAGGGGCCGGGGTCCCAGTGCATGCCCCGCACGTAACTGTCCTGCGGGCCGGGCACGTTGTCGTGGCCGATGATGTGCTCGCGGTCGAGCGGGATGTCGTACTGCGCGGCGAGGTACTTCACCAGATCGGCCGTCGCCCGGTACTGCGCCTGCGAGTACCAGGTGGCGCCGTGCGCGGCGTAGCCCTCGTGCTCGATGCCGATCGAGTGCATGTTGAACCAGTAGTTGCCGGCGTGGAACGCGATGTCCTTGGTGTGCGCCATCTGCGTGACGGCCGCGTCCGAGGCCCGCATGACGTAGTGCGCCGAGTCGCCGGAGCCCACCGTCTGGAACGTCTTGATCGCGGCGTCGTAGGACGACTCGGTGTCGTGCAGGACGATGTACTTGATCTGCACGCCGTCAGCCGGGCGGCCCGCGACCTGCCCGTTGGAGGCGGCCGCGGCGAGGAAGGTGCAGTCGACCGTGGCGGGGCACTCGGTGTCGGTGGCCGTCGCGGCGGTCTTCAGCTTCAGTTCGGACAGCTGTCGGGTCTCGGGCTGAATCGCTCGCTGCGCCGCGAGGCGGACGTGCTGTCCGTCGACAGTCGTCCGCGAGGCGCCCGAGGACACGGTCTTGAAGACGCGGTCGGCGAAGAGCTGCGCGGCCTTCTTGTCGGAGGACTGGCTGTACTTGGCCACCGCGCCGTACCAGTCGGCCGGGTCGGTGGAGCTCTTGCCCGTCAACTTCCTTTGGTACGAGGCGAGTAGGGCGGCGCCAGCGCGGATGTTCTCGCGGTCGTCGGTGCGCAGTTTCGTCGCCGGGGTGTCGGTGAGCTTCGCCGCCGCGTCCAGGGTGTGCAGCGCCGGGTCCGACGTCAGCTCGGCGAGGTCACCTCGGCCTGCGGCGCCCGCCGCGCCCCCGGACACCATCGTGGCGGTGACGTCCGTCAGGTTCATCGGGCCGTATCCGCCCGAGGTGTTGTAGTGCCCGTCGTGGTCGTCCCACTGCGACTCCTGGTACGACACGGCCAGGAGCACGGGCAGCGGTACGCCGAACTCCTTGGCGGCGTCGGTGAAGGAGGCCTGCCGGTCGGCACCCGGGGTCTGGGCGGCCTGTGCCGTGGACGGCAGAACGGCGAAACAGCCCGCGGCCACGGCACCGCCGGCCAGGATCGCGGCCAGCACCTTCCGGGGTGATCTTCTACGCGAGGATTGCTGCAAGGCTCTTCCCTTGTGTGTGTTGCCCTGATGCAGACGTGCGGGGCGACGCCTGCCCGAACCACTGTGCGGAAGTTTCCAGCATCACCCACCGGACGTCACAACTCCCGCAACCGCCAAGCGAGTCGGCGCCTTCATCAGTGGTGTCACTGGCCTCGACGTCATCCGGCGCGGTCCGGTTGCGGGGCGGCGTCGGCCTGTCTCGGCGTGGTCGCGAATCCTGCGGTCGCCGACGCTGCGGCCTCCGACTCCGTCTGGATGACGGGGTGTTGCGGGGTCGGCCCGGACGGCGGAAAGCTCCGTACCACTGGATGACGGCCGGCTCGGACGATCCGCGCGATCGCGCCCTCGTCGAGGAGGACAACCCGACCGAGGCCGAGGTGTGCTCCGCGGCCTGATCGACTCCTCGCCGTCAACGCGGTCACCTGAACGAGGGCTTGGTCGTCCCGTTCCGTCCCTCAGCCGAGGAACGACAACCGAACCTGCCGGTCCGGGCTGTGGCGATTCGTATCCGCCGAACGTCGGCCCCGCCCTGTGGCCGGGCGGCGGCACCGACACGAAGCCACGGTGGCTGCGGCGGTCCGCCCCGGGACCTCTCGCGGGGCTAGTGTCCGTCGGGTGAGCACAGACGATGTGAACCGGCTCTGGACACGGTCCATGCCCGAGGCCTACGAACGCCACCTGGTGCCGGTCTTCTTCCGCCCCTTCGCCGCCGACCTGGCCGCCAGGGCGGCAGTGCTGCGCCCCCGCACGATTCTCGAACTCGCCGCCGGGACCGGGGCGTTGACCTCCGCCTTGCTCACCTCGGTCCCCACAGCCTCGGTGGTGGCGACCGACCTCAACGAAGCGATGGTCACCGCAGGATCGGCGCGGGAACCCCGTGCGGACTGGCGGCGGGCGGACGCCCAGGAACTGCCCTTCGAGGACGGCAGCTTCGACCTCGTCGTGTGCCAGTTCGGGGTGATGTTCTTCCCCGACAGACCCGCCGCCTACGCCGAGGTGCTCCGGGTCCTGGCCCCGCGGGGACGGTTCCTGTTCAACAGCTGGGGCCCGCTGGCCTCGCACGGATTCGGGGCCGCCTTCCAGACCGCCCTGGAACAGTCCATGCCCGACGGAGCACCCACGTTCCTGAAGGACGTGCCCCACGGCTACTCCGACCCGGCCGTTGTCACCGCGGATCTGGCGGCCGCCGGGCTGACTCCGGCCACCGCCGAGGAGATCACGCTGGAAGGCGTCGCGGAGTCGGCAGCCTCCATCGCCACCGGTTTCCTCACCGGCACACCGGTGAGCGCCGCCGTGCAGGCCCGCGAGGACGCGCAGGCCATCCAGGCCGCCGTCACACGGAAGATGACGGACCGACTCGGCACCGGCCCCGTGACGGCACCGATGACCGCGACCGTCTACACAGCGCACCGGTAGACAGAGCCCCGCCCAGCACAAGGGTTCGCGGGCCGGGATTGAAACCGTTCAACTCCCGCGCATCCACCTCACGTCCCGACTCCGCCCGCGCCGATCGCGAAGTAGCCGTGTCAGGAAAACAGTTGCACGACGATTGACCCCGGCCTCACCAGGCTCTACGTTACCCACGCCTCTCACAACTGAATCGA
The DNA here is from genome assembly GCF_045162565.1 of Streptomyces sp. NBC_00986. Classification (NCBI taxonomy): domain Bacteria; kingdom Bacillati; phylum Actinomycetota; class Actinomycetes; order Kitasatosporales; family Streptomycetaceae; genus Streptomyces; species Streptomyces sp. NBC_00986. Next base: position 9,983,465 of record NZ_CP108733.1, on the reverse strand, counting down.
TTCATCCCATTCCGTGCGAGTGAGGAGTCGTAGTGATCAGCAGGAGGAACATGCTCGCGGGCGCGGTCGCCACGGTCGCGGCAGCGACCGTCGACAGCGTGCCGGCGATGGCCGCGCCGGCATCCGGACAGGCCCAGGCGCAGGCAGGGACACAGGCACAGCGCGGCGGGCTGCGTGTCACGGTGCCGACGGTGGAGTACGTCCAGCACCCGCTGGGGATCGACGCGCAACGCCCCCGGCTGAGCTGGCCGTTGGCGTCCGACGGGGTGGGTGCGCGCCAGAGCGCCTACCAGATCCGCGTCGCCACCACCGCGTCGGGTCTGTCCCGCCCGGACGTCTGGGACAGCGGGAAGGTCACGTCCGGCGAGTCCGTCCTCGTGTCCTATGGAGGTCCTGGTCTCAAGCCCCGTACGCGCTATCACTGGTCGGTGCGCGTGTGGGACGCCGACGGGCACGTCTCCGGCTGGAGCGCGCCCTCGTGGTGGGAGACCGGACTGATGGACGCCGGGCAGTGGACCGCCGACTGGATCTCCGCACCGGCGGGCCTCGTGGACGCGCCGTCCTTCGAGGGCGGTTCCTGGATCTGGTTCCCCGAGGGCGATCCGACCAACAGCGTTCCGGCGGCCACCCGTTGGTTCCGCCATACCGCCCGACTGCCCGACGGGATCACGTCGGCGACGCTCGCCATCACCGCCGACAACGTATACGCCGTCTCCCTCAACGGAGTTGAGGTCGCCCACACCGACCTCGACACCGACAACGAGGACTGGAAGCGCCCGGCGGTGCTCGACGTACTGGACCACTTGCAGACCGGTGACAACGTTATCGCCGTCGTCGCCACCAACGCGACCGAAGGCCCGGCGGGACTCGTCGCCGCCCTTGTCGTCGGGACCGCCTCCGGTGAGCAGACCGTGTTCACCGACGCCTCCTGGAGGGCCACGGATCAGGAACCCGCCGACGGATGGCGGGAGTTGGGCTTCGACGACGGGTCCTGGCCGGCGGTCCGGGTGGCGGCGGCCTGGGGCGGTGGACCGTGGGGGCGGGTCGTCCCCGTGTCGTACGCCGTCACCCAACTGCGGCACGAATTCCGGCTGCCGCGCCGGAAGGTGTCCCGGGCCCGCCTGTACGCCACGGCGCTCGGCCTGTACGAGAGTCACCTCAACGGCAGCCGGGTGGGCCTCGACCAGCTCGCTCCCGGCTGGACGGACTACCGCACCCGCGTCCAGTACCGGACGTACGACGTCACCGAACTCCTGCGGCCCGGCGCCAACGCCATCGGGGCGTATCTGGCGCCCGGCTGGTACGCCGGCAACGTGGGTATGTTCGGGCCCGGCCAGTACGGTCAAGTCCCGGCGCTCCTGGCCCAGTTGGAGGTGGAGTACGCGGACGGGACGAGCGAGCGCATCGTGTCGGGCGCCGACTGGCGGGCCACTGCGGGGCCGATCGTCACCGCCGATCTCCTGAACGGCGAGACGTACGACGCCCGCAAGGAGACCTCTGGTTGGGCCTCACCCGGCTTCGACGACACGGGCTGGCTCGGCGTGCGGGGCATGGGTGGCGTCGGCGACTTCGGTCCCGACCTGATCGTCGCGCAGGTGGACGGTCCGGTGCGGGTGGAGCGGGAGCTGACACCGAAGACCGTGACCCAACCCAAGCCCGGCGTCCACGTGTTGGACCTGGGCCAGAACATGGTCGGCTCGGTGCGGCTGCGTGTGTCGGGCGACGCGGGCACGACCGTCCGGCTCAGACACGCCGAGGTCCTCAACCCCGACGGCACCGTCTACACCGCGAACCTGCGGACCGCGGCGGCGACCGACACGTACACCCTCAAGGGCGGCGGGAAGGAGGAGGTCTACGAGCCGCGCTTCACCTTCCACGGTTTCCGGTACGTCGAGGTGACCGGATTCCCCGGCACGCCCTCGGTGAGGACCGTCACCGGCCGCGTGATGCATACGTCCGCCCCCTTCACCCTCGACTTCGAGACCGACGTACCGATGCTCAACCAGCTGCACCACAACATCACTTGGGGCCAGCGCGGCAACTTCCTCTCCGTCCCGACCGACACCCCCGCGCGCGACGAACGCCTGGGCTGGACGGGAGACATCAACGTCTTCGCGCCCACGGCCGCGTACACGATGGAGTCGGCCCGCTTCCTGTCGAAGTGGCTCGTCGACCTTCGGGACTCCCGGACCGCGGAGGGCGCGTTCACGGACGTGGCGCCGATGGTCGGCACGGTCGGCAACGGCACGGCCGGCTGGGGCGACGCGGGTGTCACGGTCCCCTGGTCCCTCTACCAGGCGTACGGCGACCGCCAGGTCCTCGTGGACGCCTGGCCGTCCGTCCGGACCTGGCTGACGTACCTGGAGAAGAACAGCGACCAACTGCTGCGCCCGAACCAGGGATACGGCGACTGGCTGAACGTCGAGGACGAGACCCCCAAGGACGTCATCGCCACCGCGTACTTCGCGCACAGCGCCGACCTCGCGGCGCGGATGGCCGGGGAACTCGGCACGGACACCGCCCCCTACCTCGATCTCTTCGAGCGGATACGAACAGCCTTCCAGAACGCCTACGTCACCTCCGAAGGCAGGGTGAAGGGCGATACGCAGACGGCGTACGTCCTGGCGCTGTCGATGAACCTGCTCCCGGACGCGTCGCGAAAGCCCGCGGCCGACCGTCTGGTCGCCCTGATCGAGGCCAAGGACTGGCACCTGTCGACAGGATTCCTCGGCACTCCCCGGCTCCTGCCCGTCCTGACCGACACGGGCCACACCGACGTCGCCTACCGCCTCCTGCAACAGCGTTCGTTCCCCAGCTGGGGCTACCAGATCGACCGGGGCTCCACCACGATGTGGGAACGCTGGGACTCCATCCGGCCCGACGGCAGCTTCCAGGACGCGGGCATGAACTCCTTCAACCACTACGCCTACGGCTCGGTGGGGGAATGGATGTACACGAACATCGCCGGCATCTCGGCGGGCCGGCCCGGCTACCGCGAGATCGTCATCCGCCCCCGCCCCGGCGGCGCCGTCACCACCGCCCGCGCCACGTTCACCTCGGTCTACGGCCCCGTCTCCACCCGTTGGCGGCAGCGGTCCGACCGGTTCACGCTGACCTGCGCGGTGCCGCCCAACACGACCGCCGAGGTGTGGATCCCCACGTCCACCCCGGACGCGGTGACCCACACGCACGGGACCTACCTGCGCCAGGAGGACGACTGCGCGGTGTACCGGGTCGGCTCCGGCACCCACCGCTTCACCACCTGATCAAGGCGGTACGGCTGCCCGGAGCGGTCACCGGTCCGGGCAGCTCAACCTGAGGCGGCACCCGGAGATCGGAGACGGCATCAGGACCCCACAAGAAAGGTGAGGCGCACCTTCCGCTCGGGGTTGTCCCTGTTCGTGTCGACCAGACACACCGACTGCCACGTCCCCAACTCCAGCCGCCCGCCCACCACCGGCAGCGTCGCGTGCGGCGGTACGAAGGCCGGGAGGACGTGGTCGCGGCCGTGCCCGGGGCTGCCGTGGCGGTGCCGCCAGCGGTCGTCGGCGGGGAGGAGGGTGTGCAGGGCGGCGAGGAGGTCGTCGTCGCTGCCTGCGCCTGTCTCGAGGATCGCGATGCCCGCGGTGGCGTGGGGGACGAAGAGGTTGAGGAGGCCGTCGCGGCCGGCCGCCGCCTCTCTCAGGAACGCCTCGCAGTCGCGGGTGAGGTCCATGACCCGCTCCCTGGAACCGGTGGTGACGTTCAGGACGCGGGTGGTGAAGGCAGCAGACATGTCTCCATCCTGACCCATGCGGCGGGCTCGCCGTCCGCTTCGGGCCGCCCGGCCCGTGATACGAGGGGTCCAGTCCGCGAGACACCGTTGACCGTGGCACGCCATCTGACCTATTTTCGGCCGCATGTTGCGTTCAGTTCTGCTCACCACGCGCGGTCACATCGACCTGCTGCGGGTGGCCTCCGCCGCGTGTCGCCGCGGCTGCTGACGTCTTCTTCCGCCTCACCCCTTCCTTTCTCCCGCACTCCGTCGCGCCCGTTCACATCGCCGTGACGCGGCGGCGTTGAGGCATACCCCCTCCTCACCGGACGCTCTCCCCACCCGTGGAGCACCCATGAGCATCAGTCATGCACCGCCCGGTTCCTCCGGGCCCGACATATCCCCTATATCGACATCGAAGACCGACTCGGGCGATCCCGCTCCGCTCGATCTCGTCCCCCTCGTCCCCACCTCCTCGCGCCGCACCCGCGTACCCCGCTGGCTGCGCCGCACCACCGGCCCGCTCGTCCTGCTCGCGCTGTGGCAACTCCTGAGCAGTACAGGCGCGTTGACCTCCGACGTGCTCGCCTCGCCCGGGCGGATCGCCCAGGTCGGGTGGGACCTGATCGACAGTGGTTCACTGACCTCGGCCATGGCCACCTCGCTGCAACGGGTCGCTATCGGACTGCTCCTCGGTACGGTCATCGGCACCGGACTCGCCCTGGTCTCCGGCCTGTTCAGGGTCGGCGAGGACCTGGTCGACGCCCCCGTGCAGATGCTGCGGACCGTGCCCTTCGTCGGGCTGATCCCGCTGTTCATCATCTGGTTTGGCATCGGCGAGGCGCCGAAGGTCGCCATCATCACGCTCGGCGTGACCTTCCCGCTCTACCTCAACGTCTACGCCGGAATCCGGGGCGTGGACAGCCAGTTGATCGGGGCCGGCGAGTCGCTCGGGCTGTCCCGCTGGGGGCTCGTACGGCATGTGGTGCTGCCGGGCGCGCTGCCCAACGCGATGACCGGGCTCCGTTACTCCCTCGGCATCGCCTGGCTGGCGCTCGTCTTCGCCGAGCAGATCAACGCGGACGCCGGCATCGGCTTCCTCATGGTGCAGGCCCGGGACTTCCTGCAGACGGACGTGATCGTGGTCTGTCTGATCGTCTACGCCTTCCTCGGCCTGCTGGCCGACTTCCTCGTCCGCACCCTCGAAAGGCTGTTGCTGCAATGGCGACCGACGTTCACGGGCCGGTGACCACCTCATCGGCAACCCCATCGGCGGTGACCACGCAGGCGGTACGCGTCGAGGGGCTGACCCGTTCCTTCGACGGCCGCGCCGTCATCGACCAGCTCCAACTCGACGTACAGCAGGGCGAGTTCGTGGCGCTGCTCGGCCGCAGCGGCTGCGGCAAGTCCACGTTGCTGCGCATCCTCGCCGGGCTCGACCGGGACATCGAGGGCACCGTCCTCGTGCCACGCCGGAAGGCCGTCGCGTTCCAGGCGCCCCGGCTGATGCCGTGGAAGAAGGTGTGGCGCAACGTCCTGCTCGGGCTGCCCGGGAAGCCCGAACGGGCCGTGGCCGAACAGGCGTTGGCGGAGGTCGGGCTCGGGGACCATGCCGATGCGTGGCCCAAGACGCTGTCCGGTGGTGAGGCGCAGCGGGCCTCGCTGGCGCGCGCTCTGGTGCGCGAGCCCGATCTGCTGCTGCTCGACGAGCCGTTCGGGGCGCTCGACGCGCTGACCCGGATCAAGGCCCAGCGGTTGGTGGGCGAACTGTGGCAACGGCGGGGCTGCGCTGTCCTGTTGGTGACGCACGACGTCGAGGAGGCGGTGCTGCTCGCGGACCGGGTCCTGGTGATGGACGACGGCGTCATCGCGCACGAGCAGCGCATCGACCTGGACCGACCGCGCGACATCGCCGACCCCCGGTTCGCCGAACTGCGTGCCGGACTCCTGGAACGTCTCGGCGTCGACACCGCCGCCGAAGCCGCCTGAACTCCCCCACGCATCAACCCAGTTACCGAGAACGGAACCCCCATGCGACGACGTCTCGTCCCCGCCGCCCTGCTGCTCCCCCTCGCCCTCCTGCTCACCGCCTGCGGCGGGAACTCGGCCGCCGAGACCTCGACAGGCACCGACGGCAAGGGCTCCCTCACGCTCAACGTCGGTGACCAGAAAGGCGGTTCGGAGGCAGTGCTGCGGGCCGCCGGTGAACTCAAGAACCTGGACTACAAGATCAAGTGGTCCACGTTCACCTCCGGGCCGCCACTCCTGGAAGCCGTCAACGCCAAGGCCGTCGACATCGGCGGCGTCGGCAACACCCCGCCGGTGTTCGCGGCGGGCGCCGACTCGAAGATCAAGGTGGTGGCCGCCTGGCACGGCACGTCCAACGGTGACGCCGTCCTCGTACCGAAGGACTCGAAGCTGACCTCGCCCCAGCAACTCAAGGGCAAGTCCATCGCCGTGGCCCAGGGTTCGTCCGCGCACTTCCAGCTGGTCGCCTCCCTCAAGGCGGCCGGGCTCAGCATCGGCGACGTCAAGGTGAAGTACCTCCAACCGGCCGACGCCCTGGCCGCGTTCACCTCCGGCAAGGTCGACGCGTGGGCGGTGTGGGACCCGTACACCTCGCAGATCCTCCAGGCCAAGCAGGGCCGCGTCCTCACCACCGGCCAGGGCGTGACCAACGGCCTCACCTTCCAGGTGGCGGCGCCCGGCGCGCTGGCGGACAAGAAGAAGTCCGCCGCCATCAAGGACTACCTCGACCGGTTGCGCCGCGCCCAGACCTGGGTGTTCACGCATCAGGAGGAGTGGGCCAAGGTGTGGTCGAAGGACACCGGGCTGCCGTACGAGGTGGCGCTGGCGTCGGTGAAGCGGACCAACTCCACCCGGGTGTCGGTCGCCGTCGACAAGCCGCTCATCGCCTCCGAGCAGCAGATCGCGGACACCTTCACCCAACTCAAGCTGATCCCGCGGAAGGTGGACTTCGCCGACTTCGTGGACACGCGCTACAACGGCGACCTGCCGGCCTCCACCTCCGCCCCGCGCACCACGGGAGGTTCGTGACATGGGCGTGCGTCTGCACTGGTTCCTGCCGACCGGCGGCGACGGCCGTACGCTCGTCGACCGGCATGCCTACGGGCCCAACCGTGCCGGGGCGGTTCGCGGGGTGCGTCCGCCGGACATCGAGTACCTCGCCCAAATCGCCAAGGCCGCCGAGCAGTTGGGCTTCGAGGCGGTGCTGACACCGACCGGCACGTGGTGCGAGGATGCCTGGCTGACGACGGTCGCGCTCGCGCAGCACACCGAGCGGCTGAAGTTCCTGGTGGCGTTCCGGCCGGGGGTGATCTCGCCGACGCTGGCCGCGCAGATGGCGGCGACCTATCAACGGGTCACGCGTGGGCGGCTGTTGCTCAACGTCGTCACCGGTGGCGACTCGGCCGAGCAGCGCCGCTTCGGTGACCATCTCGGCCACGACCAGCGGTATGCCCGGACGGACGAGTTCCTGTCGGTCGTACGAGGAGTGTGGCGGGGAGAGCCGTACGACTTCGACGGTGTCCACTACCAGGTCGAAGGCGGGCTGACCGCGCTGCCGCCCGATCCGGTGCCGCAGGTGTTCTTCGGCGGGTCGTCGGCGGCGGCCGGGCCGGTGGCCGCCCGGCATGCGGACGTGTATCTCACCTGGGGAGAACCGCCGGCGCAGGTCAAGGAGAAGATCGACTGGATTCGCGGGCTCGCCGAGCGGGAGGGGCGGGACGTACGGTTCGGGGTGCGGCTGCACACCATCTCGCGGGACACGTCGGCGGAGGCGTGGGCGACCGCGAACCGGCTGCTCGACGACCTCGACGCGGACACGATCGCGGCAGCGCAGGCTGCGCTCGGACGCAGTGAATCGGTGGGCCAGCAGCGGATGTTGGCCCTGCACGGCGGTTCGCGGGACGAGCTGGAGATCCACCCGAACCTGTGGGCGGGGGTCGGTCTCGTCCGGGGTGGCGCGGGCACCGCGCTCGTGGGCAGTCATGCCGAGGTGGCCGATCTCATCGAGGAGTACCACTCGCTGGGTGTCGAGCACTTCGTGCTGTCCGGGTATCCGCATCTGGAGGAGGCGTACTGGTTCGGCGAGGGCGTGATTCCCGAGCTGGCGGCACGCGGGCTGGTCGAGGGGAGGACGAAGGGCGGCCTGCCGTTGCTCGTGAGCAGCGGGCGCTGAGGGGGCGGGAAGATCCACGGCCCCGGTGCTGTTCGTACAAACGTGAACAACACGCGTGAGGTCGACGTGGTCGTCATAGGCGCCGGGCAGGCAGGACTCGCCGGCGCCTATCACCTGCGACGCACCGGTTTCGAGCCGGAGCGCGACTTCGTGGTGCTGGACCACGCGCCCGCGCCGGGCGGGGCCTGGCAGTTCCGGTGGCCGTCGCTGACGTACGGCAAGGTGCACGGGATGCACGCGCTGCCGGGCATGGAACTCACGGACGCCGATCCGGCCCGCCCGTCCGCCGAGGTGATCGCCGAGTACTTCGCCGCGTACGAGCGCGCCTTCGACCTCCGGGTGCGGCGGCCGGTGGACGTGAAGGCCGTGCGGGAGGGCGTGGACGGGCGGCTGCTCGTCGAGACGTCGGACGGGTCGGACGGTACGTGGTCGACGCGGGCGCTGATCAACGCGACGGGGACGTGGGACCGGCCGTTCTGGCCGCGCTATCCGGGTCAAGAGACGTTCCGGGGGCGGCAGTTGCACACCGCGCAGTATCCGGGGCCCGAGGAGTTCGCCGGGTTGCGGGTGGTCGTGGTGGGCGGGGGCGCGTCGGGCACGCAGCATCTGATGGAACTCGCCCCGTACGCGGCCGCGACGACCTGGGTGACCCGGCGTCCGCCGGTGTTCCGGGACGAACCCTTCACCGAGGACGTGGGCCGGGCGGCCGTCGCGCTGGTGGAGGAGCGGGTACGGCAGGGGCTGCCGCCGAAGAGCGTCGTCTCCGTGACCGGGCTGCCGCTGAACGACGCGATCCGGCAGGCGATCGCGGACGGGGTCCTGGACCGGCAGCCGATGTTCGACCGGATAACGCCCGACGGGGTGGACTGGAACGACGGCCGGCATGTGGACGCCGATGTCATCCTGTGGGCCACCGGCTTCCGGGCCGCGATCGACCACCTGGCACCGCTGAAGCTGCGCGAGCCGGGTGGGGGTATCCGCGTCGAGGGGACGCGGGCGGTCGCCGATCCGCGGGTCCATCTGGTCGGGTACGGACCGTCGGCGAGCACCATCGGCGCGAACCGGGCGGGGCGTGCGGCCGTACGGGACATCAGGCGGCTGTTGGCCGGGGAGCCGGTGGCGGTCTGAGGTCGTTCTGGCGGGGTCGCTTCACGGGCGGGGCGAAGGTGCCGCGACGCGCGAGCGGTGAGGTTTTACGATCCCGTTCCAGCTTGTTTCGGGCATGGCAGAACTGGACAGCTCCGGCCGGCCAAGGGTCTTTTTGAGGGGCGCGAGGCTGTGACATTAGCGGCTCCGCCGCGGGGCGCGACCAGCCACAGCGAACCCGCCAACGAAATACAAGGCACCCACCCCCGCGACACATCAGGCGGCGCCGGCGGGAAAGCCGAGCGCCGCCCTACGGCATCCCGCCCGGGTCATTTCGTGGGCGACGCGGTGCTCTTCTGGGCCGCGTTGAACTCGGCGACGTTGCGCTGGTGTTCCTCGTAGGTGGCCGCGAAGCGGGTGTCGCCGGGCTTGACCGTGACGAAGTACAGCCAGTCGCCCGGGGGCGGGTTGATCGCGGCGCGCATCGCGTCCTCGCCCGGGTTGTCGATCGGGGTCGGGGGCAGGCCCATGCGCTGGTAGGAGTTGTAGGGACTGTCCAGGCGGGTGTCGCTGCTCGTGGTCTTCAACGTGGCGCGGTTCAGCGCGTAGTTGATGGTGGAGTCCATCTGCAGCGGCATGCCGCGCTCCAGGCGGTTGAAGATGACCCGGGCCACCTTCCCCATGTCGGCCGGGGAGGCCGCCTCGGCCTGCACGATGCTCGCGATGGTGACGGCCTGATAGACGTTCATCGCGTTGCGCTGGGCGCCGGCCGCGACCGGGGCGCCGTTGAACTTCTTGTTGGCCGTGTTGACCATGAACGACAGGAGCGACGCGGGCGTCGACTTCTTCTCCAGCGGATACGTCGCCGGGAAGAGATAGCCCTCGGGGTTGCCCTCCGCGTCGTTCGGCAGCTTCAGGCCGGCTTTCGCGATCGACTTCTTCGTGGTCCCGACCGGCAGCGCGAGGACCTTGTCCACCGCTTCGTAGATCTGGCCCGAGCGCCAGCCCTCCGGGATCACCAGGGACGTGGGACGTGTGTCCCCCTCGCTCTCCAGGCTCAGCAGCGGCACCGCCACGGCGGTGCCGGCCACGACGGCCCCCGTCGCGATGAGGGCGACCCGGCCCCTGCGGGTCAGTCGAATCGTGCTCCGTGGCGGAGTGTTCATCTGCATGCGGGCACGGTAACCCGCATATCGTCACAAACCCGGCATATCTTCAGCTTGTCGGTTCCAGTTGGGCATCCCGGCGTACGAGGGCCGCGTACCGCCCGTCCTGATCGAGCAGTTCCTCGTGCGTACCCCGCTCCGCGACCTGCCCGGAGTCGAGGACCACTATCTGGTCGGCGCTGCGGATGGTGGACAGCCGGTGGGCGATGGTGAGCGTGGTGCGGTTGGCCGACAGGGCGTCGATGGCGTCCTGGACGGCGGCCTCGGTGCGGTTGTCCAGCGCGCTGGTCGCCTCGTCCAGGATGAGGACCGGCGGGTCGCGCAGGATCGTGCGGGCGATGGCCAGGCGCTGCTTCTCACCGCCGGAGAACCGGTGGCCGCGCTCGCCGACGATCGTGTCGTACCCGTCGGCCAGGCCCGCGATGTGCTCGTGGATCTGCGCCGCGCGCGCCGCCGTGTACAGCTCCTCGTCGGTCGCGTCCGGCTTGGCGAAGCGGAGGTTCTCGGCGACCGTGGCATGGAAGAGGTACGTCTCCTGGGAGACGACGCCGACGGCACGCGCGAGCGTGTCGAAGTCCAGGTCGCGGACGTCGACCCCGTCGAGGGTGACCCGGCCGCCCGTCACGTCGTAGAGCCGGGGCACGAGATAGCCGAGGGTCGACTTTCCGGCGCCGGTCGGGCCGACGATCGCGAGGCTGTTGCCCGCGGGGACGGTGATGTCGATGCCGTCGAGTATCGCCCCGCTCTTGTCGTCGTAGTGGAACTCGACGTCCTCGAAGCGGACTTCGCCCTTGATGGTGTCGAGGTGGACCGGGTTCTCGCGCTCGGTGATGTCGATCGGGAGGTCGAGGTACTCGAAGATGCGGGCGAAGAGCGCCAGCGAGGTCTGGATCTGCACGCCGGTCGACAGCAGGCTGACGGCCGGGCGGAACAGGCCCTGCTGGAGCGAGACGAAGGCGACGATCGTGCCGATCGACGCGTCCGGGCCACCCAGGTGGAGGGTCATGCCGGCCGTCCAGTAGATGACGGCGGGCATCGCGGCCATGACGATCGAGATGACGGCCATGCGCCAGCGCCCGGCCATGTTCGACCGGACCTCGAGGTCGACCAGCCCCTCGGACTCCTCGGAGAAGGAGCGGGTGAGCGAGTCGGAGCGGCCCATTGTGCGGCCGAGCAGGATGCCGCTGACGGACAGCGACTCGGTGACCGTGGCGGCCATCTCGGCCATCTGCCGCTGGCGCTGCGTGGCGATCTTCTTGCGTTCGTTGCCGACGCGGCGGCTGATCCACACGAAGACCGGCAGCAGCAGCAGCGAGACGACGGTCAGCCGCCAGTCCAGGGCGATCATGGCGATGATCGTGGCGACCACGCTGGTGAGGTTCGAGACCAGGGAGGTGGCCGTGGAGGTGACGGTGGCCTGCATGCCGCCGATGTCGTTGGCTATGCGGGACTGGACCTCGCCCGTGCGGGTCCGGGTGAAGAAGGCGAGCGACATGCGCTGCAGGCGGCCGTAGACCGCTGTGCGCAGGTCGTGCATGACGCGCTGGCCGACCGTCGTGGAGATGAGGGTCTGCAGCACACCGAAGATGCTGGTCAGGACGGCGCTCAGGATCATGCCGAGCGCGAGCAGGCTCAGCAGGCCCGTGCGGTTCTGCGGGATGGCGACGTCCAGCGTCTCCTTCAGCAGGAACGGGGTCGCCACGGTGACCAGGGACGCGGCGCCGACCAGGAGGCCGACGACCGCGAGCCGGGCGCGGTAGGGCTTGAAGAGCTTGAGGATGCGGCGCACCTGCCGGGGCTGGTCGGTCGAGGTGCCGGGGGACGGTGTCCAGTTGATGTCGTCGCGGGGCATGGTCTCCTACGGATGGTGAGGCGATCAGGACTGGTCAAGCGCTCAGAGCTCGTGGAGCGATGAGGCTTGGTGGAGCATAGCTCATTGTTACCTATACTCACAATGAACCAGGTCCTGATATTGTTCCCGTATGACCACCCCCGATTCCGACGGCCTGCTCGCGGAGCAGCTGCTGCGGCTCACGCGCCGGGTGCACCGCATCCAGAAGCGCCATCTGGAGCAGCGCGACCTCGGCATCACCCCCGCCCAGTCCCGCCTGCTGCGCACCCTCGCGCACTTCGACGCCCCGCCACGCATGGCCGACCTCGCCGAGCGCCTCGAAGTGGTACCGCGCGCCGTGACGACGCTGGTCGACGGGCTGGAGGCGAGCGGCAAGGTGCGGCGGGTGCCCGATCCGTCCAACCGCCGGGTGATCCGGATCGAGATCACGGACGACGGCCGCAAGGCGCTGAGCGAGTTGCGGGGCGCGCGGCGGGGGGCGGCGGACGAGATTCTGGCGCCGCTCACGGACGTGGAGCGCGAGGTGCTGCGGGCGTTGCTGGACACGTTGGTGGACGGGGCGCCCGGTGCGCATGAGGGGCATGGCGCCCATGCGGCGCACGAGGGGCACGGGCACGGGCGTTCCTGCTGACCCGGGTCGGGGCTGCCGCCAAGGCCAAGCTGTCGCCGGAGACCCGGCTCGCGTCCAGGCTGCCGTCGAAGACCGGGCTCGCGTCACTCCGGCCAGTTCGAGGCCTTGATGCGCTCGACGAAGTCACCGCGCACGAAACCGGGTACGAAGTGCTCCAGCACGTCCGCCTTGATGTTGCCGAACGTGGTCTCGGGGCGGTCCTTGATGCCCTCGGTGAAGGCGGCGAGGATCCCGTTCTTGAAGTCCGGGCGGGGGTGTGCCGCCACGACGGCCGCGCGCTGCTCGTCGGAGACGGCGTCGTAGCCGATGCCCACGACGTCCAGCCCCACACCCCGGTTGACCAGGGCGATCTCGGCCGCCATGTGCAAGGGGATCTCCTGCGTGGTGTGCAGGGCGATGCTCGCCCAGACCCGGTCGGCCGGCTCGCCGGTGATGCCGTGCCCGTGCAGGAACCGGCGCGCCTCGTCGGCGCCGTCGATCTCGAAGCGCTGGTCGGTGCGGCGGAACTTCTCGGTGAGCCCGAGGTCGTGGAACATCGCGGCCACGTAGAGCAGTTCGGGGTCGTAGTCGAGCCCCTGCTCCCGGCCGCGCAGGGCGCCCCACAGGAACACCCGCCGCGAGTGGTCGAACAGCAACGGCGACGCGGCCTCGCGCACCAGCTCGGTCGTCTCCCGCACGAGGGCGGTGTCCGGGATCTCCACGCCTGCGATCACTTCACTCATCGTTCTTGCCTCTCCTGGATGCCATTGGCTGCCGTATGCCTCCAGGATCGTCGGCGGCGTACGCTGGGGCCATGTCCTCACAGCCAGGAAAACCACAGATTCGGACATGCCTTCAGGCGCGGCTCCAGAGGTGGCTTCCGGCATGACGCACCGGGTCGGATTCCTCGTCTTCGACGGCGTGACCATGCTCGACGTCAGCGGCCCCGCCGAGGTGCTGCACCAGTCGGGCAAGCTCGGCCACCCCTACGAGCTGGTGCTGGTCTCGCCCCGCGGCGGCACGGTGACCGCCTCGAACGGGCTGACGCTGACCGGTACGGTGACCGCAGCCAAGGCCGGTACGGTCGATACCGTCATCGTCGCCGGAGGTGATCGGCTGGCCCAACTGCCCGCCGAGGAAGGGCTGTTGACCGCGACCCGTACCCTCACCGAGCACGCGGCCCGGGTCACGTCGGTCTGCACGGGCGCCTTCGTCCTCGCCCAACTCGGCCTGCTGGACGGGCGGTCGGCCACGACCCACTGGCGGCACGCCGAGACGCTCGCCCGCCGTTACCCCCGGGTGCGCGTCGAGCCGGACGCCATCCACATCCGCGACGGGCACTTCGTCACCTCGGCGGGCATCAGCGCCGGAATCGACCTGGCGCTCGCCCTCGTCGAGGACGACCACGGCGCGGACGTGGCCCGGGACATCGCGCGCGAGTTGGTCGTCTTCATGCAACGCCCGGGCGGCCAGTCGCAGTTCTCCACCGCGACCGCCACCCCTCCACCGCGCACCGATCCGCTACGGTCGCTGATCGCCTCGGTGTTGGCGGACCCGGCCGCCGACCACAGCCTGCCCGCCATGGCGGCGACCGTGGCCGTCAGCCCCCGCCACCTGACCCGACTCTTCCGTACCGAACTCGGTACCACGCCCGCCCGTTGGGTCGAACGGGTCCGTCTCGACCGCGCCCAGCATCTCCTCCTCGAAGGCCACAGCGTCACCTCCGCGGCGCACCACAGCGGCCTGGGTACCGACGAGACCCTCCGCCGCGCCTTCGCCCGCCACTTGGACACGACGCCGACGCACTATCGCAGTCGGTTCGCCAGTACGCGCGCGCAGTCGCCGACACCGTGACTCACTGGTGGCACTTCACGCCCCCGTCGACCGCGTTCCCTTCACCAACGCGGCCAGGATGCGCGTCAGTTGGGGCTCGACGTCGACCAGCGCATGCGCCAACTCGGGGCGGGATTCGTAGAGCGTTCCGAGGCGGGTACCAGGGGCGGCCATCCGCAACAGCGCCCCGGCCATGCTCGTCGCCGTGGAGATCACATCGATGGCCGAACGCTCGGCGATCGCGAGCACTCGGCACAACTCGGCCACCAACGAGGCCACTTCGCCGAGTACGACCGTCTTGAACTCGTACACCGAGTCGAGTGAGACGTTGGTTGCTCTCGAGGTTCAACGGCGCCTGAGCCAGCAGGTCGCAGAAGAACGGCCGCGCGACAAGTGTCCGCGCGATGACGGCCGCGACCGTGTCGGGGTCGGTGGCGTCGCCGGTGAGTTCGCTCAACCGCGCGCGGAGCACCGCCGGCCAGTCCTCCCGGCCTTCGGCGGTCAGCGCCAGGAAGATCTGCTCCCGGGTCTCGAAGTACCGCAGCATCGCGAACTTGCGTATCCCCACGGCGGCGGCGATGTCCGTGAGGGTGACCTCCGCACGCTGCGTTCGACGCCGAGGGATCTGGCGGCGTCGAGGATCGCCCGCTCGCACTACCGATTGGACATAGCGCAACGCGGTTGCACTAATAACGAAATGGTGTTTCGCTAGACCCATGGCTCAGACATGGTTCATCACCGGTTCGTCCCGCGGCTTCGGCCGCAACCTCACCGTCGCGGCCCTGGAGGCCGGCGACCAGGTCGTCGCGACGGCACGCAAGCCGGAGCAGCTGGACGACCTCGCGGAGAAGTACGGCGACCGCATACTCCCCGTCGCGCTCGACGTCACCGACCGAACGGCCGCAACGGCGGCTCTGCAGTCGGGAGTTGACCGCTTCAGTGGGATCGACGTGGTCGTCAACAACGCCGGGTACGCCAACCTCTCCCCGGTCGAGACGACCCCCGAGGACGACTTCCGCCGACAGTTCGACACGAACTTCTGGGGCGTCTACAACGTCTCGACGGCCGCGATCCCGTTCCTGAGGGCGCGGGGCGCGGGCACGGTCGTACAGTTCTCGTCCGTCGGCGGCCGGGTCGGCGGGAATCCCGGGCTCGGCTCGTACCAGGCCGCGAAGTTCGCGGTCGACGGCTTCACGCGCGTGCTCGCGGCCGAGACCGCGCCGTTCGGCATCAGGTACCTCGTCGTGGAACCGGGCGGGTTCGCGACCGACTGGGCCGGTTCGTCGATGCAGATCCCGGAGGTGGCACCGGAGTACGACGAGACCGTCGGCGCGATGATCCGCCTCCTCGACGGTCCCGTGACCGCCGCGGGCGACCCGAAGCGCGCCGGGGAGATCCTGGTCCGCATCGTCAAGCAGCCGAACCTCCCCTCCCACCTCCTCCTGGGAGTCGTCGCCGTGGAGATGGCGCAGAACTACTCACGCGACCAGATCGCCGAGGCGGCCGCATGGGAGGCGGTGAGCCGCTCGGCCGACTTCGACCAGGACTACCCGGTCGACCTCCCGTAGCCACGACAACGGGCCGCGACTCCCCCACCGTAGAGACGAAGCAGGAGCCGCAGCCCGCGACGGTGAACTGACGTGACGTCAACTTGCCTCAGGGGCAGTCTCCTTGACGCGCTGCGCAGGGATCTCCGCCTCTTCCGGCGCGGCTTCTTCTACGGCCACTTCCGGCACAGCCGCCTCTTCATCCACGGCTTCTTCTGCGTCCGTGATCTCGCCGTCGAGGACCCTCTTGGCCTTCTCGATGTCCAGGGCGCCTTCCCAGCGGGAGACCGCGAAGACGGCGACGCAGTTGCCGAGGAGGTTGGTCACGACGCGCATCGAGTCCATGATGCGGTCGACGCCGAGGAGCAGGGCGACCGCGCCGGCCGGGATCGCGCCGAGCGAGGAGGCGGTCGCGGACAGGGCGAGGAAGGCCGAACCGGGGATGCCGGCCATGCCCTTGCTGGTGAGCATGAGCACCAGGATCACGGTGATCTGCTGGCCGAGGCTGAGGTCGACGCCGACGGCCTGGGCGATGAACAGCGTGCCGATGGAGAGGTAGAGGGAGGCGCCGTCGAGGTTGAAGGAGTAGCCGGTGGGCAGCACCAGGCCGACCGCGTCGTCCCGGGCGCCGGCCTTGCGCAGCTTCTGCATCACGCGCGGCATGACGGACTCGGTGGAGGCGGTGCCGAGCGCGAGCAGCATCTCCTCGCGGATGTAGCGGAGGAACTTCCAGAGGCTGAGCCCGGTGACCATGCGCAGGGCGACGGCGAGCACCACGAGGAAGAGTGCGGCGGCGACGTAGCAGAGGATGATCAGCTTGGCGTAGGTCTTCATGACGCCGAGCCCGTACTGGCCGACGAGGACGGCCATCGCGCCGAAGACGGCGAGCGGGGCGAGTCGCATGACGAAGCCGACGATCGCGAAGATGATCTCCTGGGCCTGCTCGATCGCGGGCAGCACCTGCGGCACCTTGGTGTGGCCGAGGTGGAGCAGCGCGGCGCCCACCAGGCAGGCCAGGATGAGGACTTGGAGCAGGGAGTTCTCGGCGAAGGCGCCGATGAAGCTGGTGGGGAGCGAGTTGACGATGAACTCGGTCGTCGAGGGCAGCGCTGCGCCGCCCGTCTTCGCGTCCACCGCCGAGGTGTTGAGCGTGGCCGGGTCGACGTGCATCCCGGAGCCGGGCTGGACGACGTTGGCGAGGACGAGGCCGATGATCAGTGCCGCGGTGCTGGCGACCTCGAACCAGATCAGCGCCTTGAGGCCGATGCGGCCGAAGGCCTTGAGGTCACCGGCCTTGGCGATGCCGACGACGACCACGCAGAACACGAGCGGCGAGATGATCGTCTTGATGAGCCGGGTGAATCCGTCACCGAGGGGCTGAAGGTCCGTGGCCACGTCGGGCCAGAGCTTTCCGACGAGGATGCCGAGGACGAGCGCGCAGGCGACCTGCGCGAAGAGTGAGGTACGCAGTATGCGTGCGACGCGTCGCGGCAGGGGCGGGACGGACGGCGGCACGGGCACTCCTTGAGGGGGGACGGTCGTTCGCGGAAGTCGATGGGGGGAGACTTCTGCAATACGGAAAGCGGCTTCCGAGTGGACACTTTGAAGCCGTTGTTGATCGTCCGGAAAACCTCCGTGTGACGGCCGTGTAAATCACACATCTGAGTGACGCATCGCACGCACAGCAGGTCAGCAGCCGCTTCGGTCCTCGGTCAGCACCCCCTGCGCGGTCGCCAGCGAACGGTCGTAGCAGCCGCCGGAGCCGTACAGCCGGTAGCGCTCACTCGACGTCCCGACCGCGTGCCGCTGGTCGCGGGGCACGTTCAGCGTGTAGGTCGCGTCCCCGCTGTAGGTGTCGTCGAGCCGCGACGACCCGGTCCGCCGCCCGTCCCACGTGTCGACGACCGCCGCCCGGTCGCCGAGGGTGAGAACGGTCCGCAGCCGGTCGTCCGTCCCGATCGTCGTCGCACCGTTCATCGTGTACGTCCGGTGCGTGGCCGTCGTCCGGGCCGGTCCGCGCCCGTCGACGGTCACCGACTCGTCGTCCGTCCAGGTCGCGTCGAGCCCGTCCATGTTCTCGCCGTCGATCCAGCGGTGCACGGAGGTGTTCGCGAGCGTCCGGTCGACGGTGGTCCGCACCCGGCCGTGCGAGGTGTCGAGGTACCCGGCCGTGGTCAGCCGGTGGCCCGCGTCGGTGTCCACTCGCTCCTCCGAACCGGGCGTGTACACCGAGGAGTTGGCGAGTTCGCCCGCCTTGTCGAGGGTGAGCTTTCCGGTGACATGGGCGCGCTGTGCGTCCTGCCAGACGAGCACGTTCACCGGTGCGCTCCACCCGCTCTGCCCCTCGGGCACGCCCACGACGGAGACGTCGATGTGGTGCGGGCGGCCGTCGTTGAGCAGCCCGGCGAAGGGCGTGAGGTCGTATTCGATCGGCTTGACGTCGAAGGCGCGCGGGCCGGGAATGACGTACCAGAGGAAGGGGTCGGACCAGCCGCCGGTCCACACGTTCGGGAACGGGGCGGCGATTCCGGCGAGTTGACCGTCGACCTTGATCTGCACCTCGCGGTAGGGGCCCTTGTCCGCCTGGCAGGAGTACGGCGCCGAGCCGGGTACCGCGAGATACCAGAACTCCTCGCAGCCGCCGCCGGATCCGGTCGCGTAGACCTCGGCGACGATGCGTTCGGTGTTGCGCGGGGTGGTCACGGTCGAGTCGGCGGCGAGGGTGAGGACGCGGTCGGGGGTCTGCGCCGCCGCGGGTCTGCCCTCGTAGAACGTCAGGGTGGCCTTGACACCGATGACGCCGGTGTAGGTGTCGTCTACGACGTTGCCGATGAGCATCTCGACGTCCTGTGCGCTGCGGAAGGTGGCGCTGTAGCGCGTGACGTCCTTCTCCACGGACCACTTGATGCCGTCGGGCGAGGGTTCCGGTGTGGAGGTACGGAGGATCTCGACCCCGCCGACGTGCAGATAGCCGAGTCGGTCGTACTGCCGTCCGGCGACCGTCCCGTCCAGTCTCAGGACGACCTTGCTCCAGTGGTCGCCGCAGGCCTTGGGCGGGGTGTAAGTGCCCTTGTACGGGGTGAAGTCGCGGAACTCGGTGTCGGCGAGGGTGACTCGGCAGGACTTCGTCGCGGGCTCGGCGATGGGTGGGGCGGCGGTGAGGGGGTCGTGCCAGTCGGTTCCGAACTCGGCGGGGACGTCGGCGACTTGGGCCCTCGCGCCGGCCGCCCGAGCATTCGAGTCGGCCCATTGGGCTTTCGCTTCGGCCGCTTGGGCGGGGCCGGCTCCTAGGAGGGTGCTCGCCAGGAGGGTCGCTCCGGCGAGCATGGACATGACTATCCGGCTTCTCATGGGCGGTGTTCTACCCCTTGAGGTCCGCCCTGTCCCCCATCAGCACCACAGGATGCCGGTTCGGGTCGAGCGTGCGCAGCAGGTACTCCATCGCCTCTTTGGAAAGGCTGACGCAGGCCGACGTACCGCTGCCGTGGTCCAGGTGCAGCCAGATCCCGCCACCCTTGTCCTCGCCCTCGGGCTGCTCCGCGTCGTCGGGCGGGGTGCCGGGGACGCGGTTGTAGTCGATGGCGATGACGTAGTCGAAGTCGTGCCAGTGCGACTCGTCCCAGTCGCGCGGCGCCTCGTACGACTCGTCCTGGGAGTACGGGAGTGCCGTGCCCGGGTCGTCGAGGACACCGCCCGCGGCGGTCAGCGTGAACACGCCGACGGGGCTGCGTTTGTCGCCGAGGTGGTGATCGGTGGTCCAGCCCAGCTTGCCGTTGTGCGCGGGCCAACTGGCCGCCCGGGCCCAGGTGTTGCCGTTCTTGGTGAACAGGACGGCGGTGGAGTCCGAGGAGTCCTTGCCGTCGCCGTAGACCGTGAGGACCTGGCTCGTGTCGGTCGGGATGGCGCGCTGGAGCCGGTCGCCGACGTCCGGGATGCGGGTCGGGTCCGGGGCGGAGGTGGTGACGGCCGGTCTCGGGTGGGTCGCCCGGGCGCCGGGTCTCCCTTCCGTGCCGCCGGGGTGTCCGGTGTGCGCGCTGCCGCACGCGGACAGGGTCGTCATCGTCAGGAGGGAACCGAGAGCCGCCATCGCGACCGTCGCACGCCGTGTGCCGCCACTCTGCATCGAGCCATGGTCACATCGCATTCGGCGGCATTGCGTGAGGTCACGGACATCTCGCCCCTGATGGGTGAACGCCGGTTCTGACCCCCGGCGGGGAAAACCGCTTGCTTCCGACCACGCTGCGACGCGAACCTTTCACGGTTTGTTGCCGCGTTCCGCTCGCGGTCCGTCGCCGCGCTCCGCGGCTCCCTCCTCCCCTTCCCGTCTGAACAAGAGCCACTGGGACGTCATGCAGATTCAAGACCTTCCGTATCCCGACCCGGGTGTGCCGGACGCGCGCTCGGGGCCCCGATTCCTGTGGTGGCTCGGCCGGAATCAGCTCGGTGGCCAGCTGAAGTCCCTGGCCTGGGGGCTGCTGCACTTCGTGTCCGTCTCCGCGCTGCCGTTCTGTGTGGGGTTCGCCGTGCAGGCCGTGGTCGACCGCTCCGGGAGTCGGCTGGCCCAGACCGGTGGGCTGATGGTGCTGTGCGGGGCGGGTATCGCCGTGGGCGACACCTTCCTGCACCGGGCCGCCGTCACCAACTGGATCACGGCCGCCGCCCGCGTCCAGCAACTGCTGGCCCGGCAGGCGGCGCACCTCGGCTCGGCGCTGACCCGGCGGGTGGCTGCCGGTGAGGTCGTGGCCGTGTCGACGGGTGACGTCGAGAAGATCGGCTGGTTCGTGGAGGCGCTGTCCCGCTTCCTGGCCGCCGCCTTGACGATCGTCATCGTGTGCGTCGGCCTGTTCGTGTACCAGCCCGCGCTCGGTGTCGTCGTCGCCGTGGGCGTGCCCGTGCTGGCGGTCTCCGTGCTGCCGCTGCTGCCCCGCGCCACCCGGCGCGCCGACGTGCAGCGCGAGAAGGCGGGCCGCGCCACCGAACTCGCCTCCGACACCGTCGCCGGACTGCGGGTGCTGCGCGGCATCGGCGGCGAGGAACTGTTCCTCGACCGCTACCGCCGCGCCTCCCAGGAGGTGCGCCACGCGGCCGTGCGCAGTGCCCGGATGTGGGCGGTCATCTCCGCGATCCAGGTGCTGATGCCGGGTCTGCTGCTGATCGCGATCGTCTGGTACGGCGTGCACCTGGCCCGCCAGGGCCGGATCACCGTCGGCGAACTGGTCACCGTCTACAGCGCGGTGATGATCCTTTCGTACCCGCTGCGCCACTTCGAGGAAATTGCCATGGCGTACTCCTTCTCCCGGCCCTCGGCCAGACGCGCCGCGCGCGTGCTGTCCCTGGAGCGGGTCACCGACACCGTGGGGACGCGCGCGGCGGAGGTGCCCACCGGGGATCTGTACGACCCGGACACCGGTCTGCTCGCTTCTTCCGGCCTGCTCACCGCGGTGGTGTGCGGCGACCCGGACGCGGCCGGGCGGCTGGCGGAACGGCTCGGCGGACACCCCGCCGAGGCGGGCACCTCCGTGCTCCTGGACGGCGTACCGCTCGACGAACTCCCCCTCGACTCGGCGCGCACCGCCGTCCTCGTCCAGGACAAGGACCCGGTGCTGCTGTCCGGTTCGCTGCGCGAACTGCTCGACGTGCCCGCCTCGGGTGCGGTCGGCGCGGAGGAGGCCCTGGCCGCCGCGCAGTGCGGGGACGTGCTGGTGGCGCTCTCGCAGGGTTCACTCGAAACCGAGGACCCGATGGACGCCCGCATCACCGAACGCGGACGTTCCCTCTCCGGCGGCCAGCGCCAACGGCTCGCCCTGGCACGGTCGTTGATCACGGACCCGGAGGTCCTCGTCCTGGACGAACCGACCTCCGCCGTCGATTCCCACACCGAGGCCCGGATCGCCGACGGCGTACGGGAGGTGAGGACCGGCCGGACCACGGTGGTGTTCACCTCCTCGCCCCTGCTCCTGGACCACGCGGACCGGGTCGTGCTGGTGCACGAGGGCGCGGTCGTGGCGGTCGGCGCCCACCGCGAACTGCTCCGGAGCGAGCCGCGGTACCGGGCGGTGGTGACGCGGGAGACCGAGGAGGAGTCGGCTTCGCGGGAAGCGCGGGACGGTGAACAGGCCGCCCTGCGGGATGAGTCGGAGTCCCGCGCGGCCCCGCCCCGGCGGGCCGTGGAACACGGAGAGGGCACCGCTCCGCGAGGTGCCGCAGCACACGAACAAGCTGCTGCGCGAGGCGAGTTGAACCATGACGAGGCTCCTCTCCGGGGTGCCAAGGACGACGACGGGGGCCCGCTGCGGGCCGCCCTGGACGACGACGAAGCCGCTCTGCGGAGCGCGCTGGAAGAAATCGAGGAGAGCGCATGATCGGCGTGGCGCCCCCGGCCTACGACCCGGCGGCCCCGACCACGGCGAACACCCTGCCGGTCGGCGCCCCCGCGACCGTACGCGCGTACGTGTCCGAACTGTTCCACCGGCATCGCCGTGCCTTCCTCCTTCTCGTCACCGTGAACACGGTCGCCGTGATCGCCTCGATGGTCGGTCCCTATCTGCTCGGCGATCTCGTCGAGCGGGTGTCGGACGGAGCGCGGGAACTCCATCTCGGCCTGACCATCGGGGTGTTCGTGGTCGCGCTCGCCGTCCAGGCCCTGTTCATCCGGCAGGTGCGGTTGCGGGGCGCGATGCTCGGCGAGCGGATGCTGGCCGACCTGCGCGAGGACTTCCTCGTCCGGTCGGTCGGGCTGCCCCCGGGCGTCCTGGAACGGGCGGGCACCGGCGACCTGCTGTCCCGCATCACCACCGACATCGACCGGCTCGCCAACGCGATGCGGGAAGCCGTGCCGCAACTGGCGATCGGTGTGGTGTGGGTGGTGCTGCTGCTCGGCGGTCTGGTCGTCACCGTGCCGCCGCTGGCGCCCGCCGTGCTGATCGCGGTGCCGGTGCTGGTGATCGGCTGCCGCTGGTACTTCAAGCGCGCACCGGCCGGCTACCGCTCCGAGGCCGCCGGGTACGCCGCCGTGGCCGCGGCCCTCGCCGAGACCGTGGACGCCGGCCGGACCGTCGAGGCCCACCGCCTCGGCGACCGGCGCATCGCCCTCTCCGAGCGCCGCGTCAAGGAGTGGACCGCCTGGGAGAACTACACGCTCTGGCTGCGGTCGGTGCTCTTCCCGGTCATCAGCGTCACGCATGTCACGGTGCTCTGCTCGGTCCTGATGCTCGGCGGGGTGTTCGTCCTCCAGGGCTGGATCGGGGTGGGCGAACTGACGACGGGCGCCCTCATCGCGCAGATGCTCGTCGACCCGGTGAACCTGATCCTGCGCTGGTACGACGAGCTCCAGGTCGCCCAGGTCTCGCTGGCCCGGCTGGTCGGCGTCCGCGACATCGAGCCGGACGCCGGGGACGCCGCGCTGTCCCCCGAGGGCCGGGACGTGCACGCGGACCGGGTGCACTTCGGCTACCGCGAGGGCGTCGACGTGCTCCGCAAGGTGTCCCTTGAGGTCGCGCCCGGCACCCGGCTGGCCCTGGTCGGCCCCTCGGGCGCGGGCAAGTCCACCCTGGGCAGGCTGCTCGCCGGCATCTACGCGCCCCGGGACGGCCGGATCACCCTCGGCGGCGCCGAACTCTCCCGGATGACCGCGGAACACGTCCGCTCCCATGT
This sequence comes from Streptomyces sp. NBC_00986, assembly GCF_045162565.1. Classification (NCBI taxonomy): domain Bacteria; kingdom Bacillati; phylum Actinomycetota; class Actinomycetes; order Kitasatosporales; family Streptomycetaceae; genus Streptomyces; species Streptomyces sp. NBC_00986. Next base: position 9,959,763 of record NZ_CP108733.1, on the reverse strand, counting down.
GGCCCTCGTCAACCAGGAACATCACGTCTTCGTGGGCTCCCTGCGCGACAACCTCCTGCTCGCCCGGACCGACGCGGGGGACGCCGAGCTGTGGGCGGCGCTGGGGGCGGTCGACGCGGACGGGTGGGCGCAGGCGCTGGACGACGGCCTCGACACCGAGGTCGGCTCGGGCGGGCTCGCGCTCACCCCGGCCCAGGCCCAGCAGATCGCGCTGGCCCGGCTGGTGCTGGCCGATCCGCACACGCTGGTCCTGGACGAGGCGACCTCGCTGCTCGACCCGCGTGCGGCCCGGCACCTCGAACGGTCCCTGGCCCGCGTCCTCGACGGCCGTACCGTCGTCGCGATCGCCCATCGCCTGCACACCGCCCACGACGCGGATGTCATCGCCGTCGTCGAGGACGGGCGGATCAGCGAGCTGGGGAGTCATGACGAGTTGGTGGCGGCGGAGGGGGCGTACGCGGCGCTGTGGCGGTCCTGGCACGGGTAGCTCCGCTGGTCGAGCGGTGACTGGGTTGCGGGTCGGTGGAATCCTGCGGGCCGGTGGGGGCTGGTCGGGGAGGGAGGTGACTGATCTGCAGGCCGGTGAGTACCTGCCGGCCGGTGGGGGCTGGTCGCGCCCACGCGGCGGAGCCGCATATGTCACAGCCTCGCGCCCCTTTCGGGGCGCCGTACCGCACCGGAACCGGACGCCTGCCGTTGCGCCCGGGGGAAAAGGGGTGGAAGGCTGGGGAGCGGCACCGGTTCGGGGAGTGCCCGGGGACCATGTGGTTCGTGCCGGGCGCCGACTGTGCCCCGCACAGCGGCGACCCGCCGCCGACCGCGGTGAGAACGGGCCGGTCCCCACCACCTGGAGGTACCCGTGAACAGCGCCGACGGATGGGGAGACGACGTCTACCAGCCCGACGGATCCGAGGTGCAGGACGACGCGGGTCTGCTCGACGCGGAGGACACCCTGGTGGCCGACGGTGTCGAGGACCCCCTCGACCGCGGCTGGTCCCCGCCGGAACGCCCCTGGGCGGTGGAACGCGACGACGTGACGGCCGCCGGGCGCGAGCACGGCGAGACGCTCGACCAGCGGCTCGCCGAGGAGATCCCGGATCTCGCCGCGTCCGACGGCGACGGCATCGGCGACTCCGAGGACACCGACGGCGAGCTCCTCGACATCGAGGTCGGTGACACCCGCTCGGGCCGGCTCGTGGCACCCGACGAAGGGGCGCACGAGGACGAGGAGAGCGGCCTGATCGCCACGGACGTGGGCATCGACGGTGCCGCCGCCTCCGCCGAGGAGGCCGCGATGCACATCGTCGACGAGGACGAGGACTCCCTCTACGGCTGACCTCGCCGCCCCTTCGCCGTCCACCGCACCACCGTCGCAGGAGGAGCAGTCATGCAGCAGGACAAGCAGCCCGACTACCACCCCGTGGTCTTCCGCGACCGCGCCGCCGGATACGCCTTCCTCACCCGGTCCACCGCGACCAGCGACCGGACCATCGAGTGGGACGACGGCGAGACCTACCCGGTCGTGGACGTGGAGATCTCCTCGGAGAGCCACCCCTTCTACACCGGCAAGGCGCGGACGGTGGACACGGAGGGCCGCATCGCCCAGTTCGAGCGACGCTACGGCAGCGGCGGAGCGGGCGAGAGCTCCGGCGGGGCGTAGGCAACTGCCCGCGCCGAAGCCGGAACCGAGGCCTGGCCTCAGATCACGTTGAGCGCCGCCGCGCAGCCCACTCCCCCGAGGAGTATGAACGCCGGCATCAGCACCTTGAGCTCGACCCAGCTGCCCGCGCGGAACCGCATCACCTTCGGCGGCCCGATCGGGTACCAGCGCTTGCGGCCCAACGGGATCGGCCACAGGATCGGGCAGCCGGAGACGGTCAGCGCGTCCCCGATGTCGTGCACCAGCGCCCCCAGCACGACCGGCAGCCCCAACCACAGGTACTGGTGCTGTTCCGTGAACAGCCAGTTCGAGCCGTTGCCCGGCTTGTCCAGCACGCCGGCGAGGATCCACGCACTGGTCGCCGCCAGCAGCCACACCAGGATGTCGCTGCTGGAGCCGCGGGCCGCCCGCCACAGCAGACCCTCGATGGCCAGCACCATGTGCACGAAGAGGATCGCCAGCACCCCCCAGCGGCCGCCCAAGATCGCCGCGGCCGAACTCCCCGCCCCGATCAGGACCGCCCACAGCCAGGTGTGGGTGAGGGTGCGGTGTCCACCGGAGCGACGCGGGTCGCCCTGCTTCCTGGTCCCCTTGTACGCGGCGTACGAGAGCTTGTCGACGATCTCGCACAGGCCCCGGGAGACGGGTCCGAAGGCCCGGGAGATGGTGGCCGCCTTGTGGTCGAGGTCCGGGGCGAGCGCGGCACCGGCACAGATCAGGGCGCCCACCAGGATCACCGGCCAGGGCATCGGGTGTCCGGCCGCCGCGGCCGCGGCTCCGACGCCGAGCCAGGCCGCCGCTCCCGACAGTGAGTGTGCTGGTCCCATCATGGCCGTTCCCCGCCCCATTCCTCTTACGCCGCCGGTCAGTTGCTCGGGCGCCCTGACACTCTGTCGGCGACACAGCGTAGCGGTAGCGATCTTCGTCCCCGCAGCCGATTCCCCCATCGGCCACGACGCCAGGCAAGATGGGGGCGTGACCCTCATCGACCAGTTGCCGCCGACCGCAGATCCCGACGCCCTCTACGAAGCCTTCGAGTCGTGGGCCCGGGAGCGCGGTCTCACGCTCTACCCCCATCAGGAGGAGGCGCTGATCGAGGTGGTCTCCGGTGCGAACGTGATCGTGTCGACGCCCACCGGCTCCGGCAAGAGCATGATCGCCGCCGGTGCGCACTTCGCCGCGCTGGCCCGGGACGAGGTCACCTTCTACACCGCCCCGATCAAGGCCCTGGTCTCGGAGAAGTTCTTCGAGCTGTGCAAGATGTTCGGCACCGAGAACGTCGGCATGCTGACCGGCGACGCGTCCGTCAACTCCGACGCCCCGATCATCTGCTGCACCGCGGAGGTCCTCGCCTCGATCGCCCTGCGCGACGGCAAGCACGCGGATGTCGGCCAGGTCGTCATGGACGAGTTCCACTTCTACGCGGAGGCTGACCGCGGCTGGGCCTGGCAGATCCCGATCCTGGAGCTGCCGCAGGCACAGTTCATCCTGATGTCGGCCACGCTCGGCGACGTCGCGATGTTCGAGAAGGACCTCACCCGCCGCACCGGGCGCCCCACTTCGGTGGTCCGCTCGGCGACCCGGCCGGTGCCGCTGTCCTACGAGTACAAGCTGACCCCGCTCACCGAGACCCTGACCGAACTGCTGGAGACCAGGCAGGCGCCGGTCTACATCGTGCACTTCACCCAGGCGCAGGCCGTGGAGCGGGCGCAGGCGCTGATGAGCATCAACATGAGCTCGCGCGAGGAGAAGGACCAGATCGCCGAGCTGATCGGCAACTTCCGCTTCACCACCAAGTTCGGCCGCAATCTCTCCCGTTACGTACGGCACGGCATCGGTGTGCATCACGCCGGCATGCTGCCCAAGTACCGGCGCCTCGTGGAAAAGCTCGCGCAGGCAGGCCTGTTGAAGGTCATCTGTGGCACGGACACGCTCGGGGTGGGTGTCAACGTGCCCATCCGCACCGTGCTGTTCACGGCCCTGGCCAAGTACGACGGCATCCGAGTGCGCACGCTGCGTGCCCGTGAGTTCCACCAGATCGCGGGCCGCGCCGGACGCGCCGGCTTCGACACGGCGGGCCTGGTGGTCGCCCAGGCCCCCGAGCACGTCGTCGAGAACGAGAAGGCGCTCGCCAAGGCGGGCGACGACCCGAAGAAGCGCCGGAAGGTCGTCCGCAAGAAGGCGCCCGAGGGCTTCGTCGGGTGGACGGAAGGCACCTTCGAGAAGCTCATCACCTCCGATCCGGAGCCGTTGACATCCCGCTTCCGGGTCACGCACACGATGCTGCTGTCGGTGATCGCCCGCCCCGGCAACGCCTTCGACGCGATGCGGCATCTCCTGGAGGACAACCACGAGCCGCGCAAGCAGCAGTTGCGGCACATCCGGCGCGCGATCGCCATCTACCGCTCGCTCCTGGACGGCGGCATCGTCGAGAAGCTCGACACCCCGGACGCCGAGGGCCGCATCGTGCGCCTCACGGTCGACCTGCAGCAGGACTTCGCCCTCAACCAGCCGCTGTCGACCTTCGCGCTCGCCGCGTTCGAGCTGCTGGATCCCGAATCGCCGTCGTACGCGCTGGACATGGTGTCCGTCGTCGAGTCCACGCTGGACGACCCGCGGCAGATCCTCGCCGCCCAGCAGAACAAGGCGCGCGGTGAGGCCGTGGCCGCGATGAAGGCGGACGGCGTCGAGTACGAGGACCGCATGGAGCGCCTCCAGGACGTCAGCTACCCCAAGCCGCTGGAGGAGTTGCTCTTCCACGCGTACAACACGTACCGCAAGAGCCACCCGTGGGTCGGCGACCACCCGCTGTCCCCGAAGTCCGTGATCCGTGACATGTACGAACGAGCCATGTCCTTCACGGAGTTGACCTCGTACTACGAGCTGGCCCGCACCGAGGGCATCGTGCTGCGCTACCTCGCCGGCGCTTTCAAGGCCCTCGACCACACCGTCCCGGACGACCTCAAGTCCGAGGACCTGGAGGATCTGATCGCCTGGCTCGGCGAGATGGTGCGCCAGGTCGACTCCAGCCTGCTGGACGAGTGGGAGCAGCTGGCCAACCCGGCGGATATGACCGCCGAGGAGGCCCAGGAGAAGGCCGACCAGGTCAAGCCGGTCACCGCGAACGCGCGTGCCTTCCGTGTCCTGGTGCGCAACGCGATGTTCCGCCGCGTCGAACTCGCGGCCCTCGACCATGTCGACGAACTGGGCGAGTTGGACGCCGAGGCGGGCTGGGACGCGGACGCCTGGGGCGAGGCGATGGACAAGTACTGGGACGAGTACGAGGACCTCGGCACCGGCCCCGACGCCCGCGGGCCCAAGCTCCTGCTCATCGAGGAGGAGCCCCAGCACAACCTGTGGCGCGTTCGGCAGATTTTCGCCGACCCGAACGGCGATCATGACTGGGGCATCAGCGCGGAGATCGATCTCGCGGCCTCCGACACGGAGGGCCGTGCGGTCGTCCGTGTCACCGACGTCGGACAGCTGTGAGCACAGGAGAATCCCACCCATGACGAACCCGGCAGAGCGGCTCGTCGACCTGCTCGACCTGGAGCAGATCGAGGTCAACATCTTCCGTGGCCGCAGCCCGCACGAGTCCCTGCAGCGGGTCTTCGGCGGCCAGGTGGCGGGCCAGGCGCTGGTCGCCGCGGGGCGCACCACGGAGGGCGACCGGCCCGTGCACTCGCTGCACGCGTACTTTCTGCGCCCGGGCCGTCCTGGCGTGCCGATCGTGTACCAGGTCGAGCGGGTGCGGGACGGGCGGTCGTTCACCACCCGTCGGGTCACCGGCGTGCAGCAGGGCCGCACGATCTTCAATCTCACCGCCTCCTTCCACAAGCCTGAGCAAGGTCCGTTCGAGCACCAGCTGCCGCCTCGCGAGGTCCCGGACCCGGAGTCCCTGCCGACGGTGTCGGAGGAGGTCCGGGCCCATCTGGGCGTGCTGCCCGAGCAGTTGGAGCGGATGGCACGCCGTCAGCCCTTCGACATCCGGTACGCGGACGGGCTGCGCTGGAGCGCCGAGGAGATCAAGGACGCCGAGCCGCGCAGCGCGGTGTGGATGCGCGCGGTCGGGCCGCTCGGCGACGATCCGCTGGTCCACACCTGCGCGCTCACGTACGCCAGCGACATGACGCTCCTGGACGCCGTCCGCATCCCCGTCGAACCCCTGTGGGGACCGCGGAACTTCGACATGGCGTCGCTGGACCACGCCATGTGGTTCCACCGGCCGTTCCGCGCGGACGAGTGGTTCCTGTACGACCAGGAGTCCCCGATCGCGACGGGCGGCCGCGGTCTGGCCCGCGGGCGCATCTACGACCTGGAGGGACGCCTGCTCGTCTCGGTCGTCCAGGAAGGGCTGTTCAGAGCGCTGTGACCGGTGGCCGTGCCGCGCTGTAGCTCACGCGCTTCTGCGGCGCAGCCAGCCCAACATGCCGCGTGATCGCTCGGGTTCCGGCGCCGGCTCCCGCTCCAGCGCGTGCTCGCTCGGGGACGACGATGGTCCGACGGGTTCGGCGGCCGGCGACGATCGAGCCGGTTCGACGGTCGGTCGCGGTGCGGTCAGTTCGACGGTCGGTCGCGGTGCAGTCGGTTCGACCGTCGGTCGTAGTGCGGCCCATGCGGCGGTCGGTCGCGGTGCGGCCCGTTCGACAGCGGGCTGTGGCCCGGTGGGTTCGGCTGTCGGTCGCGGTGCGGGGTGGTGGCCGCGTGCCTCGTCCAGCACTTGGGCCAGATCCGCCCGCAGCCAGCCGATCTCGTCCGGGTCCTCCGCCGTCATGATCCGCTCGGCGAGGTGGGCGGCGGGCGAGCCCGGAGCCCCGTGGGCGGGCGGGTCGGGCCGGAAGCGGTTCAAGTAGGCGCGCTCGTACGGGTCCTGGACGATCTCCGCGATCTGGACGGGGTCGAGCAGCGCGGCCAGGGCGCCGGCGCGCTCCCACGGGCCGTCGGCCTGGTGGAGCAGGAACCCGAGATGCCGTCCGCGCCAGTTGCGGGGCCGTAGGTCCAGGCCCTCTTGCAGTTGGTCCCGCATTCCCTCGGGCGTGCGGCCGTTCAGCAGGGCGGTGTGGTTCTTGTCGGCCGCGAACTGCCGTAGTTCTTCGGCGAGATAGAGCCAGACGACGGCCCGATAGCGGTTGAGGTAGAACTTCACCGGCACCACCAGTCCCAGCCGGGCGAGGCGGGTGAACCTGGCGGAGGTGACCTCCATGAGGGCCGCGCCGTCCGTGGTACCCACGGTCCTGACGCCTTCCAGGAGAGTTTCGGGGAATCCGCCCGCCGAGCGCAGTCGGTCGATCTCGGCACAGGCGACGCGTCGGCCGCCGCCTTCGTCGGGCGCGGTGCGGATGCGTCCGAGATGGACGGCGAGGTCGAACTCGCCTCGCTTGAGCCCCAGTTCCCGTGCCGCCCGACCGAGCGTGCACGAGAGGTCGGACGGTTTGGTGATGGTGTTTCCTGCCATGGTCGATCTCCCCCACGGAGTCCAATGCTCACGCTGTGTGCGCTTGCGGTGAACAAACCGTAACCGGGTCGGCGGATCTCGTGGCAGGCCTGTGGATAACTCTGCGAAGGCCAGAGAAATAGCAGGTCAGAGGTCTGTGACGGGGGTCCGCTCGGGTTGGCGGGCGTCCACGCCGAGGTGCTCGCCGACGCGGTTGACGAGGAGTGTCATCTCGTAGGCGATCTGGCCGATGTCGGCGTCCGCGCCGCTGAGGACGCACAGACAGCTGCCGCTGCCCGCGGCGGTGACGAACAGGACGGCGTCGTCGAACTCGATCATCGTCTGCCGTACTCCGCCGGCTCCGAAGTGGCGTCCCGAGCCCTTGGCCAGGCTGTGCAGTCCGGACGAGACGGCGGCGAGGTGTTCGGCGTCCTCGCGGCGCAGTCCCGTGCTCGCGCCCGTCACCAGTCCGTCGTTGGACAGGACCAGGGCGTGGCGTACGTGCTCGACGCGCTCGGTCAGATCGTCCAGCAGCCAGCTCAGTCCCTGGTTCTGTGCCATGTTCCGGCCTCCCCGTGTCGCCTCTCCCCCTGGCCGGAGGATCTCCCGTCAGCCTTCCCCACCTCCGTCGCCCGGGCAAGGAGGATAGGGGCATGGCACAGAAGATGACCGACGAGGAATGGCGGGCGTTCGTCTCGCTCGGCACGCGGACCGGCAAGCTGTCGACCGTACGCGCCGATGGGAGCCCTCATGTGGCGCCGATCTGGTTCCTGCTGGACGGCGACGATGTGGTGTTCAACACCGCGAAGGAAACGGTAAAAGGGCGCAATCTGGCCCGTGACGGGCGAGTCGCCCTGTGTGTGGACGACGATAGGCCGCCGTTCGACTTCGTGGTGCTCCAGGGACGCGCCGAGTTGTCGGAGGAACCGGGCGAACTCCGGTACTGGGCCGCCCGGATCGGGGCCCGGTACATGGGCGAGGAGCGCGCCGAGGAGTTCGGTGCCCGCAACGGAGTCCCGGGCGAACTCCTCGTCCGCGTCACGGTCGAGAAGGTCCTGGCGCAGAAGGGCATTTCGGAGTGAGCTGCCCCCGTCAGCCCACCGAGTCGAGCATGCGGGCGGTGTGCATCCGCCCGGCGTACTCGACGAGCCGGATCAGCACCTCCTTCCCCGAGTCGCGGTCACGGGCGTCGCAGAGGACCACGGGTGTCCCCTGGTCGAGGTCCAGCGCGCGGGAGACGTCGCGGGCGCCGTAACTGCGGGCGCCCGTGAAGCAGTTGACGGCCACCACGAACGGGATGTGCCGGTGCTCGAAGTAGTCGACCGCCGGGAAGCAGTCCTCGAGTCGCCGGGTGTCCGCGAGGACCACGGCCCCCAGAGCACCCTGCGACAGTTCGTCCCACAGGAACCAGAAGCGGTCCTGGCCCGGCGTGCCGAACAGGTAGAGGGAGAGGCCGGACCTGATGGTGATGCGGCCGAAGTCCATGGCGACGGTCGTCGTGACCTTCTGGTCCACACCGTCGGTGTCGTCCACCGACTGACCGGCCTCGCTGAGCAGTTCCTCGGTGCGCAGCGGCCTGATCTCGCTGACCGCGCCCACCATGGTGGTCTTGCCCACGCCGAATCCGCCGGCGACCAGGATCTTCAACGCCAGGGCGGTCGTCTCGCCGTCCTCGGCGTCGGAGTGCTCGGAGACCATCGATCACTTCTCTCGGGAGTGCCGGAAACGCTCGACGTCCGTAGATACGCATCCTGGCAACTGCGGCCTCGCCCTGGGCGGTTGGACCGCTATTTGCCCGATGTGACCGCCTCGCACCCGTTCGGTGAGCGAAAGGGTGCGCAAGTCGGCGTCGTACGCGTTCGAGTGGTTCTGAAGTTTCGTCACAGTGCCCGCAGTCCCTCGATCACCTCGCGCAGAATCCGTTCGTCGGGCAGCTGCGCGGGCGGCACCGGACGGCTGACGGTGACGCAGCCGAGCTCCAGGAGGTCGCCCAGGAGCACCCGGACCACGCCCAGTGGGAGGTCTGCTCCGGCGGCGAGTTCGGCGACGGACTGCGTTTCCGGGCGGCACAGGTCGATGAGCGCCCGGTGTTCCGGTCCGAGCCCGGTGTCGTCGTCGAAGCCGGGCGCGCCCTTGTCCAGCGTGACGAGTGCGATCAGGTCGAAACGCACCCCCGTAGGGCCTGATTTGGTCCGTCCGCCCGTCATCGCGTAGGGGCGGACCAGAGGCCCGGCTTCCTGGTCGTACCACTGGCTGCCCGGCTCGCGCCGGTCGCCGGTCGTGTCCTCGGTCATCGGAACGGATCGCCCTCTCGCCTCATCCGGCTGCGGGCGGCCGCGCACCGACACGCGGCGGCGTGTAGAGGTGCTCGCCGACGCGCTTGACCAGCCGCGCCATCTCGTACGCGACCAGGCCTATGTCGGCCGTGACGGCGGTGAGGACGGCGAGGCAGGAACCGTCTCCGGCCGCTGCCACGAACAGGAATCCGTCGTCCATCTCCACCATGGTCTGCCGTACTCCGCCGGCTCCGAAGTGCCGCCCCGCGCCCTTGGCCAGGCTGTGGAATCCGGAGGCGACCGCGGCGAGGTGTTCGGCGTCCTCGCGCTTGAGGTCGGTCGACGCGCCCACGGCGAGGCCGTCGTTGGACAGCACCACGACATGCCGTACCTCGCTCACGCGCAGCACCAAGTCGTCCAGCAGCCAGTCGAGTTCGCCGGACCGCTGGGCGGCCCTCATGCTCGGGTCCTGGATCACGCGGGGTCTCCTTCGCTGCTGTCGCTGCCCGTTGCGGGACCTGGGGTGGCACCGCGGCCCGGTTGTCTGCCGCCGCCGCGCGTCCAGCCTTCGCGGTAGGCCGCCATCCGGTCCCGTACGACCTCGGGGGTGCGGTGCTCGTCGCGCGGGGCGGCCGGCTTCTGTTCCCGTTCCGCGGTGGGCTGTTCGCGGAGTTGGGGCGCGAGGTGCGCCTGGCGTACGCGGCGCGGGAGGTCGTCGTTCTCGTCGGCCCCTTCGGTGTCCTCGGAGGGACGGTGCAGTCGCAAGGTGGTGACTCCGGGGGGCGGGGTGTCGTTCGCCGAGTCCGCGGCGGCCCGTGTGGAGACCGCCAGGGCGGGCCGGTCGGCCGAGGCCGGGACGGACTCCTGGTGCTGGGGTGCGGTGGGTACGCGCGCGTACTCGCGTTCCACGGCGCGCTCCCCGTCCTCGACCGCCGCGCGCGGGGCACGTTCCGCCGCGCCGCCGTGCAGCAGCGCCGTCGGCAGCAGGACGACCGCCGTCGTGCCGCCGTAGGGCGAGGTCCGCAGGTGCACCTTGATGCCGTGGCGGGCTGCGAGCCTGCTCACCACGAAGAGGCCGAGCCGGTCGCTGTCGAAGAGGTCGAGGGCCTCGGACTGCTCGATGCGGCGGTTGGCGTCGCCCAGGGTCTCCGTGCCCATGCCGAGGCCCCGGTCCTCGACCTCTACGGCGTAGCCGTTGCCGACGGGTTCGCCGGTGACCCGCACGCGTGTGTGCGGCGGCGAGAACTGGGCCGCGTTCTCCACGATCTCGGCGAGCAGGTGCGTGAGGTCGGCGACGGCCGCGCCGACGACGGACGCCTCGGGGAGTTGGCGTACCTCCACGCGCGCGTAGTCCTCGACCTCGGAGACGGCCGCGCGCACGACGTTGGTCAGGGAGACCGGCATACGCCAGGCCCGGCCGGGTGCCGCCCCGGAGAGGATGATCAGGCTCTCGGCGTGCCGTCGCATACGGGTGGTGAGGTGGTCGAGGCGGAAGAGGTCGCTCAGTTCGTTCGGGTCCTCGGAGCGGCGCTCCATGCTGTCCAGCAGGCTGAGTTGACGGTGCACCAGGACCTGGCTGCGGCGGGCGAGGTTGACGAAGACCCCGGAGATGCCGCTGGCGAGTTCGGCACGTTCGACGGCGGCCCGCAGAGCCGCGCGGTGCACGGTGCTCAGGGCCTCGACGACCTGTCCGATCTCGTCCTCCGCGGGCGACCCGGGCGGGGCCTCGGCCCTGATGTCGATCTCCTCCCCCGCGCGCAGTCTCCGCATGGCCTCGGGGAGTTTGTGGCGGGCGATCGCCAGGGCGTCGTTGCGCAGACTCACGAGTTCGACGACGAGGCCGCGTCCGATGCGCACGGAGATGATGAGTGACGCGATGACGGCGGCGAGGCCGAGGAGGACCGCGGCACCGGCGGAGGTGAGCAGCCCGCGGGTGAAGGGATCGGCGCGGTCGGCGACCTCGCTGCCCGCGTCCGACTCGATGGTGCGCATGCCGTCCTGCACGCGTGCGTGCGCGTTGTTCCAGGTGGTCTCCGGAGCCGCGGCGATCGCCCGGGTACCCGAGCCGGTGGCGAGGACCTTGTCCTCGACGGTGCCGACGGCGGCGTAGGCGCTGGTGTCGGCGAGGCGCTGCCAGGCGTCGCGTTCGGAGCCGCGCAGGTCCTCGACGGCGGAGTCGGTGAGAGTTCGTCGGGTGTCGACGGCGCCGGTGAACAGCCGCAGCCGCTCCCCGTCGAGCCTGCCGTCGAGACGGGCGCCGGCGAGCATCACGTCCTCCTGGGAGAGCGATTCCCCGGCCCGGGAGAATTCGAGGAGCACGCGCGCGTCGGATCCCAGGTCGGCGTCCTGGATCCCGGTGAGCGCCCCGCCCACGGCGAACGCCGTCGTGATGGTCTTCGTGTACTGCCCGTAGGTCTCGTCCCATCCCGCGCGGTGCGCGAGCACGTCGGCCCGCAGGGAGCGCAGTTGCTCGGCTCCGGTGACGAAGGTCTTCAGGCGGCGGGCGACTCCGGCAGGCAGTTCCTCGCTGTCGGCGACGGTGTTGTCGTCGCCGAGCCGCAACCGGGCGACCGCCCGGTCCGTGCTCGCCGCCAGCTTCTTCAGATCCCCGCTCTGCTCGGCGTCGGGGTCGGTCGCGTACCGCACGGCGGCCGACCGCTCGGTCTGCAGCGCCGCTACGGCGACCGCGACGGGGCTGCGCACCGCGGAGTCCACGCGCTGCAACTGCCGTAGCCGGGAGACGTCCTGGGCGGTGCTGACGGTGGCGTACGCCCACAGGGCGAGCAGGGAGACGACCGGCACCATCAGGAGGCAGACGATCTTGGCTCGTACGGTGCGGGGACGCAGCCGCCATCGTCCCGCGCGCGGGGGTATGTCCTCCGACGGGGCGTCCAGGGGCTCGTCGAAGAGTTCGTCGGCGGGTGGTCCGGCATGCGCGCGACGACCGCGCACGGGCGGCGCCTCGGCGCCGGCTCTCGGGGTCCTACGGGGGGTACGCATGGCCTCCTCGCTCGGGAGTGGTTCGGGGGCGGGTGTGGGCAACGGCCGCTCCTGGTCCGCCGGTCAGCGGGCGACGCTCTCGACCGGCCGCTGGGCCGAGGCGGTGGCCTCGCGTTCTCCCGTGGTCGGCGACAGCGCGACGAACGCCGAGGTGAGGAACAGGTAGGACCCGAGGCCTACGGCGAGGGGGAAGATGAACTGCATCGCCGTGGCGCCGGGAAGGACCGCCCCGGAGGGCGTGACGTGAACACGCACCGCGAACATGCCGGTGTAGTGCATGCTGCTGACGGCCGCTCCCATGACGAGGGAGGCGGCGGTGACGGCTACGGGGGACTTGATGTTGAGGGCCGCCCACAAGGCCGCCGTCGCCGCGACGACGGCGATGAGCACGGAGAGCCCGACGAGCATCGGGTCGTAGCTCACGCCCCCGTGCAACCGCATCGCCGCCATGCCCAGGTAGTGCATGCTCGCGACGCCCAGTCCGGTGGTGAGGCCGCCGAGGAAGAGCGCGCGGCCCCGGTCGCGGCCGTAGCCGACCGCGAAGACGCCCGCGCAGACGACGACCATGGCGACGAGGAGGCTGAGCACGGTCAGAGGTACGTCGTAGCGGATGTCGGTGCCGGTGACGCCGAAGCCGAGCATGGCCACGAAGTGCATGGTCCAGATGCCGGTGCCGAGCGCGGAGGCCGCGGTGATGAGCCAGTTGCGGCGCGACCGGCCGGTGGCGCCGAGCGCGCGGACGGTGCAGCGCAGCCCGAGTGCGGAGCCCATGCAGGCCATCACGTATGACAGCACGGGGGTCAGCCAGCCGAAGGTGGCGTGGTCCAGGTGTCCCATGACCAGGGGACGCTAGTAGGGGCACGGGTGCACAAAGGGGGCGCATTTCGAAAGGTGTTGCAATCTGACACGGAGAGGCACCTGAACGACCGCGTCACGCTCGAACGTGTGCGCCGAAGCGTCATCCGTGTCGGTGAGGGATCATGCGGAACATGAGCGACGACCACACGCATGTCCAGGAGTTCTTCGGTGCGCGCGCCGCGGACTGGGACAGCCGCTTTCCCGACGACGGCCCCGCCTACGCCGCCGCGGTCGCCGAACTCGGGCTGCGGGCGGGCGACCGGGTCCTCGACGCGGGCTGCGGGACGGGACGCGCGCTGCCGCCGCTCCGTGCGGCCGTGGGGCGCTCCGGAGTGGTGGCCGGGGCCGATCTCACCCCGGCCATGCTGGAGGCCGCTGTACGGGCCGGACGCGACCGTGACGGGCTCCTGCTGCTCGCCGACGTCGCCGCGCTGCCGTTGCGGTCGGAATCGCTCGACGCCGTGTTCGCGGCGGGCCTCATCGCGCACCTGCCCCAACCCGATGACAACCTGCGGGAGTTGGCGCGTGTGGTGCGCCCCGGCGGCACGCTGGCCCTGTTCCATCCGATCGGCCGGGCGGCGCTCGCTGCGCGCCAGGGGCGGCAGATCACGCCGGACGACCTGCGCGCGGAGCCCAATCTCCGTCCGCTGCTGGCCGGTTCGGGATGGCGCATGACGTCGTACGCCGACGAGGACGCCCGCTTCCTGGCGCTGGCCGTACGCGAGAGCTGAGCCCGCGCGCGGGTCACACGCCTCTCGGAGAAGCCCGCGAGCTTCTCCTACGCCGGTGACCGGCCGCTGCGCGCCGAGGAGTTGTTGGACGCGCTCGACGGCTGACCCGTTTCCGCGCGGGGTGTCCGATGCGCTTCACCGCAGCGTCCCCCTTCTGTCACCGCACCTCCAACTCTACGTTGGGTAGCAGTAGATGGACGGTCAGCGACAGAGAACGACGCAGGGGAAGGTGGTCAGCATGTTCGACGGGCCCCGCAAGACCTTCGCCAGATTTCTCACCTCCACGCGCACGGAGCCGAGCAGCGGCCCGCAGCGGCGCCCGCACAATCTCTTCGAGGCCGCGGCCGTCTACGTCTCGGCCCGCGCGGAGGACGACCAGGACCGGATCGACGAGGCCGCGGGCTGGGTGTCGCCGGAGGCGCTGTCCTTCGGGGTGAGCGAGCTGGCGTGCCGGGCCGTCGTCGCGCTCGCCAGGGAACGTGACGAGTCGCCAAGGACGGTGGCTCGTGCGCTTCTTGGGCTCCCCGCGGCCTGACAGTTCGGGCCACCGGAGGTCATTTCGCCCTGTCCAGCCGGAAAACTGCAGCTCCGGGTGTACTTGGGAGTCGTGACAAGCGCCTTCCGCGCACACTAGGGTGCGCGCGGTTGGACGAATGATGGGGAGGCTGGGATGGCCGACACGGATGAAGAGGCCGTCGCCGCCGAGGACGATGCGCTCTATGTGCTCACGGCGGTGCTGCTGACGCCGGCGAAGTTCCCGAGTGTGCTGGGCGACGACTACCCGGAGGCCTGTGCGGCGCTCGGTATGGCGCCGCTCGCCGACGGGTACGGCCTGGTTCTCGGCCAGGACGGCGACGGGTCACGGTGGACCGTCGTCATCGACGACGTGTCGCTGGTCGCGGTCGCCATCGCGTCCTGGGACTGCGGCATGGAGTACGACCTGTCGCCGAGCGAGCGCACAGTGGTCGCCGCCCTGCCGGGCTGGCCGCTCGCGGTCGCCGTGGCGGCTCCCAACGTGCCCGCGCCGCACGATCCGGACCCCGACCTCGTGGACCGGCCACCGCTGACTCCACCGGACACCACCACCTGGGGTCCCGCGCAACGACGGCTGGGTGCCGACGAGATCGCGCTGCAATGGGCCCTGTGGCGCGAGCAGATCGACGACTCGACCTTCTCGACGCAGGAGGTCCAGGAGGCCGAGGAGGCCCAGGACGGGACGAGCGACGCGTCGAAGACGGACAAGGCCGCCGCTGACGCCACCAGCGATGCCGCCACCCCCGACGCCGCGTCCGAGGCGGACGGAACTCCGTCGGACGACAACGCCTCGGGCGGCACCTCTGCGGGCGACAGCGGGGAAGGCCCTCAGGCGGGCCACAGCGGAGTCCGCCGGGTGCTGACGGAGGTCCGCGCCTACGTCGACACCCCGCCGCCCCTCGGCCGCGTCAGATCGTCCTTCGCACCGGGCGACGCACGCACGCTGCGCGCCGACGGCCCCGGCTGGTCGTTGGTGGCCCGGACGGACGACATAGCGTTCGTCCTCCTCGACGACGAGCCCGGCGAGGTCCTGCCGGTCGGCCGGGGCCCCGAGCTTCCTGGTCTCCTGGAAGCACTCGACAAGCTGGCCGTACGGCCGAGTTGAGGCCTTGGGCGCGGATCCGGGCGTTCAGGGCCCGGACGCCCGGGTCACGCTCGATCGACCGGGGCGACGAGAAGTGCTCGGTTCGTGGACGGTGCCCGGCCGCGCACCGTCCGCAGGGCTGTTGCCGGCAGTCCCGCGGACGGCGCTGTGCTGTGCTCTGCTCCCGTACGCCACCCGGGAACGCAGCCGGACATCGGTGCGTCAGCGGCCGATCTCCTTGCCTGCCACGCGGCGCAGCCGACGCCGCTGCGAGGGGTCCAGCGTGAGATATGCGGCCGCCGGCACTCCCACGACGATCAGGAATGAAACCCACCAGGGCAGCCAGATCAACAGGATCAGTCCGACCGCCACACCTCCTACGGCGATCTTCGCGTTCCTCGACATATGTCGCCTCCTCCGCGGCCGCAGCCGCTCTCTGATCTGAAAACGGGTCCGCGCTCCGTACAGTTCCGGATCGCGACCCTGAGACATCCCTGAGGCGCTTCCCCTACTGGTATCCGGGCCGTCGGCCGTTCCGTCACTCCGTCCACTCCATGCGCAGCGGTTCCCCCACCTCGTGGAGGTGGCGCAGGGCCTGCCGGTAGGAGTCGACGAGCCCCGTCTCCACGTAGGGGATACCCACATCCTGACAGTGGGCGCGCACCAGGGGTTGTGCGCGCCCCAGATTGGGCCGCGGCATGCTCGGGAAGAGGTGGTGTTCGATCTGGTAATTGAGGCCGCCGAGGAACCAGTCGGTCAGGAAGCCGCCGCGGATGTTCCGCGAGGTGAGGACCTGACGGCGGAGATGGCCCCACCGTTCGCCGTTCGGGTCCGGCATCTCCATGCCCTTGTGGTTGGGCGCGAAGGCCAGGCCCAGGTGCAGGCCGAACAGGGCCTGGTGCAGCGCGGCGAACGCGAGTGCCTTCCCCGGGGACATCGAGATGAGCAGCAGCGTCGCGTAGGCCACGACATGGCTCACCAGAAGAGCGCCTTCGACGACCCGCTCGCGGCGGGGCTGGCGCCGCAGGTCCTGGAAACCGTGGACCTTGAGGACGACGCCTTCGAGCAGCGTGAGCGGGAAGAACATCCACGCCTGGTTGCGCGTGAGCCAGCGCCGGAACCCTGAGCGGTCCTTGGCCTGCTCGCCCGTGAAGACGAGGATGTCGGCGACGACGTCCGGGTCCTTGTCGATGTGGTTGGGGTTGGCGTGGTGGCGGTTGTGCTTGTCGTTCCACCAGGAGTAGCTCATCCCCAGCAGCAGGTTGCCGTGGATCAGGCCGATGACGCGGTTGACGGCCTTGCCGCCGGCGATCTGGGAGTGGCCCGCGTCATGGCCTATGAAGGCCGTGCGGGCGCCGAACACGGCGAGCAGCGGGGCCAGGAGCAGCGTCAGCCAGGAGTCGCCGATCAGGACGATGCCCGTGACGATGCCGCCCAGCGCGAGGGCGTTGATGGCGATGCAGCGCGCGTACCAGGCATACCGCCGCTCCAGTAGGCCTCTGCCCTTGACCGTGCGCAGGAGGGGCGCGAACTCGCTTCCTGGGGGCGCCGCGACGGCATCCCCCGGATCATGCACGCCGATGACTGCGGTGGTCTGGGACATGTCCGGTCTCCGGCTCTACTCAGGCAACGGGCTGACCTGAGCAAACGTACGAATCGGTGACCGGTCGCGACCATGGCGGAACCCCCCGTGTTCGTACGGGGGTCAGCCGGGTCCTCACAGGGGGGTTGACGACACCCTCGACGACCCGGCCCCACAGGAGTAACGAGCTTGCGGAGAGGTGCCCGAAAACAGGCGATGGCAAGGAGCTCATCCGCTCCTTGCCACACCCAACGTATAGCGCAGTGGGGGGCTTGCGGCAAGGCCCCGGGTGTCCCACAGAATGGCCGACCGAGGCCGGGACCTGCGGAAACGAAGGATTCGCGAGCGCGGGTCCACGGATCGGCGGGCCGGAACAATCTCGTGGGACGGGCGTTTTGATGATTGACGTGATCGTGGTCGGCGGCGGACCGACCGGCTTGATGCTGGCCTGCGAATTGCGGCTGCACGGCGTGCACGTCGTCGTGCTGGAGAGGTTGACCGAGCCGACCGGGGAGTCCCGCGGACAGGGTCTGCACGCGCGCAGTGTCGAGATCATGGACCAGCGCGGCCTCCTCGACCGGTTCCTCGCGGTCAGCGAGAAGTTCCAGACGGGCGGTCTCTTCGGAGCCATCGTCAAACCCTGGCCGGACCGATCGGACACGGCTCACCCGTACGGCGTCGCCACCCCGCAGCCGGTCACGGAGCGGCTGTTGGAGGAGCGCGCCGTCGAACTCGGTACCGAGATCCGGCGCGGCTGCGAAGTAGTCGGGTTGAGTCAGGCCGAGGACGAGGTGACCGTCGAGTTGGTGGACGGCTCGCGGCTGCGCTCGCGCTACGTCGTCGGATGCGACGGCGGCCGCAGCACGGTACGCAAGTTGCTCGGTGTCGGTTTCCCCGGCGCGCCCGCGACGGTCGAGACGCTGCTGGGCGAAATGGAGGTGACCGAGGATCCGGCGACCATTGCCGCCGTCGTCGAGGAAGTCCGCAGGACTCAACTGCGGTTCGGCGTCAGCCCCGGCGAGAACGGCGTGCACCGCGTCGTGGTGCCCGCCGACGGTGTTGCCGAGGACCGTGCGACCGCGCCGACCCTCGGCGATTTCAAGCAGCGGCTACGGGCCGTCGCGGGCACCGATTTCGGCGTGCACTCGCCGCGCTGGCTGTCCCGCTTCGGCGACGCCACCCGGCAGGCCGAGCGCTACCGGGTCGACCGGGTCCTGCTGGCCGGCGACGCGGCACACATCCATCCGCCGACCGGCGGACAGGGGCTCAACCTGGGTGTGCAGGACGCGTTCAACCTCGGCTGGAAGCTGGCGGCCGAGGTCAACAGCTGGGCTCCGGAAGGGTTGTTGGACAGCTACCACATCGAACGACACCCTGTAGGCGCCCGAGTCATCGCCAACACGCGCGCGCAGATCACGCTCCTGGGGACCGATCCCGGTCCGACCGCGCTACGGGAACTGTTCTCGACGCTGATGGACTTCGAGGAGGTGAACCGGTACGTGACCGAGATGATCACCGCGGTCGGGATCCGTTACGACTTCGGCGAGGGCCATGAACTGCTCGGCCGACGGCTGCGCGACGTGAAGCTGAAACAGGGGCGCCTGTACGAGTTGATCCACGCCGGCCGAGGCCTACTCCTCGACCAGACCGGCCGGCTCTCGGTCGCGGGTTGGGCGGATCGCGTCGACTACGTAGTCGACGTCAGCGAGGAACTGGACGCACCCGCGGTGCTTATGCGGCCGGACGGCCACGTGGTGTGGGTCGGCGACGACCAGGAGGACCTGTTGAGTCGGCTGCCCAAGTGGTTCGGTGTGGCCCACTAGTTGCTCTCCCCCGCCCGCTGTGGTCAGTACGCCGGGAACACCCTGCCTCCCGGGTAGAACGGCTCGCGGTCCGCGCGGAACGCCGTCGTCGCGCCGACCAGGACTCCGAGCCGCAGTCCTTGCACGAGAACAGTCGCGGCGAGTGACCCGGATCGGTCAGCAGGTGCGGCAGCGGTCCGCCATCGGCCCTCGTACTCGGTCCAGGAGACCATCTCGAACTCGTCCTCGGCGACCGGGCGAAGGGCACAGGGATCCGTCACCGGGCCTGTGTGGCCGACAGCACCTCGCGACGCGATCGGATTACGGACGCCCCGTCGCCGGTGTCGCGCCCGCCCGACAACCGGCCGACACCCCGGATCCACCTCACCGTCAGGCACCGTTCCTCATGAGCACCAACTCTGGCCGCTGTCAGCCAACTTGTCCTCAGGAGGCCCGATGTCCCCGCACGACCTCGTCCGACGCCGCGTCCGTCGTCCCGTCGCGGCGGGTGTTCCGCTCGCCATGGTGGTCGCCCTCGTGGCCGCCGGTACGGCCGCAGGTGCCCCCGCGAAGGCCGAGGCCGCCCATGTCACGCGGACGGCGACGCTCGGAGACATCCCGCTCGGCGCGTTCAGCAACGCGCTGCTGCCGGGGACGGTGGTCAACGACCGGGGCGTGGACCTCGGCGGCATCGGCAGCGACATCTACCCCGCCGGCCGCAAGGGCGAGTACTGGACCGTCACCGACCGTGGGCCCAACGGCCAGATCAAGGTGAGCGGGACGAAGCGCCGCACGTTCCCCGTGCCCGGTTTCGACCCGGCGATCGTGAAGATCCGTGTCTCCGGGGACAAGGTGAAGGTCCTGGACGCCCTCCCGATCACCACGTCCTCCGGGAAGGCCGTCACCGGGCTGTCGAACCAGCAGGGACGCGACGAGGCCCCGTACTCCTACGACGCGCAGACGGCGCTGTCGTACAACCCGAACGGGCTGGACACGGAGGGCATCGTGCGGGCCGGGGACGGGTCCTTCTGGCTCGTCGACGAGTACGGGCCCTCCCTGGTGCATGTCTCCGCGCGCGGGAAGGTGCTCACGCGGTACGTACCCAAGGGGCTGCACCTGACCGGGGCCGACTACCCGGTGGTGGAGGCGTTGCCGGCCGTCCTGCTGCACCGGAAGATCAACCGCGGCTTCGAGGGGCTCGCCCAACTGCCGGGCGGCGACCTGGTGATGGCCCTACAGAGCCCGCTGTCGCTGCCGGACGGGGACGCCGGGGACGCGTCGCTCAACACCCGCCTGCTGCGCTTCTCCACGAAGAAGAAGGCGGTCACGGCGGAGTACGCGTACCGCTTCGACCCGGTGAACGTGGTCGACCCCGGCGAGGACGACACCTCCGAACTCAAGATCTCCTCGGTGGTCGCCGTGGGCGACGACCGACTCCTGGTCGAGGAGCGCACCGACAAGGCGGCCCGGCTGCAGGTGGTGAAGCTGAGCCGGAAGTCGGACATCCTCGGCGGTCGATACGACGACGACTCGACGTCCCCGTCGCTGGAGCAACTCGACGACCCGGCCGCCTCGGGTGTCCCCGTGCTGGCCAAGAAGCTGGTCGTCGACCTGGGGACCGTCTCCGGGGTGCCGCAGAAGATCGAGGGCATCGCGCGCGTGGATCACGACACGCTCGCCCTCGTGAATGACAACGACTTCGGGATGACGGACGGCGCGGGCGCGTTCGACGCGCAGGGGCGGTTGGTCGACAGCGGTATCAAGACGACCGTGGTGTACCTGAAGCTGCCGCACGGCATCTGAGCGGCCGTCGGCTCCTGAGGCGGCTAGCCGAACAGGGACGGGAGCAGGGACTCGATGTCGCTGGGAACCTCGCTCGGCAGTTCCGAGGGGAAGTTCGACGGAAGCGACGTCGGGAGCTTGGTCGGCAGGCTGGTGGGGATATTCGTCGGGAGGGCGAGGGACGGGCTGCGGCTCGTACTCGAACTGCTCTCCGCGGGCGTCTTCTTGTCCGGTGAGTCGTGTCCCCCGGAGGCCATCAGCACGATGGCGGCGACGGCTCCGGCGGCGACGACCGCCGCGAGCAGTATGAACAGCGGCCGGGGGCGCCTACGGGGAGGTGGTCCGTAGGCCCCGTAGTCCCCTCCCGGCGGGTGTCCGAAGTCTCCGGGAGGTGGTGGTCCGAAGCCGCCTCCCGGAGGCGGGGCGGCGCCGGGTGGCCCAGGCGGTCGAGGCGGTACGGGCGGCATGGCCATACCGTCAAGAGTCGCCTCGCAGAGGTCATGGCGCGACCCCCGCGCGGTGGTTGATACGGGCTCATGCCGTGGATCGCATGATTCCGGAGCATTCCGCGCGGGGGCCGGTCACGAACGGGCACTCACGCACACCCACGGGCTCGCGGGTGACGTGACGCACGCGTGCGTGCCGTCAGCCGCGTGCTCCCAGGAGGTGGTCCATGGCGAGCTGGTCGAGCTGCTCGAAGGCCATACCGCGCTGGGCGGCCGCCTCGATGTCGAAGTCCTCGAAGGCCGAGCGGTCCGCGAGCAGCGACTTGAGGCCGTCCGCCGCGGTCTGCTGCGCCAGTTCGTCCAGACGCGAGGCGCGCAGCGCCTCCTGGACCACCGGGTCGGCGCGGAACGCGGCCGAACGCTCCTTCAGGATCAGGTAGTTGCGCATGCAGCCGGCCGCGGACGCCCACACGCCGTCGAGGTCCTCGGTGCGCGGCGGCTTGAAGTCGAAGTGCTTCGGGCCGGCGTAACCGGCGCTCTCCAGGAGGTCGACCAGCCAGAAGGCGGCACGCAGGTCGCCGTTGCCGAAGCGCAGGTCCTGGTCGTACTTGATGCCGGACTGGCCGTTGAGGTCGATGTGGAAGAGCTTGCCCGCCCACAGGGCCTGGGCGATGCCGTGCGGGAAGTTGAGCCCGGCCATCTGCTCGTGGCCGACCTCGGGGTTGACGCCGTAGAGCTCCGGGCGTTCCAGGCGCTCGATGAACGCCAGGGCGTGGCCGACGGTGGGGAGCAGGATGTCGCCGCGGGGCTCGTTCGGCTTGGGCTCGATCGCGAACTTGATGCTGTAGCCCTGGTCGGTGACGTACTCGCCGAGGAGGTCGAAGGCCTCCTTCATGCGGTCGAGGGCGACGCGCACGTCCTTGGCGGCGCCGGACTCGGCGCCCTCGCGGCCGCCCCAGGCGACGTAGGTCTCGGCGCCGAGCTCGACCGCGAGGTCGATGTTGCGGATCGTCTTGCGCAGGGCGTAGCGGCGCACGTCGCGGTCGTTGGCGGTGAACGCGCCGTCCTTGAAGACCGGGTGCGTGAAGAGGTTGGTGGTCGCCATCGGCACCTTCATGCCGGTCGCGTCGAGGGCCTCGCGGAAGCGCTTGATGTGCGATTCGCGCTCGGTGTCCGAGGACCCGAAGGGGATCAGGTCGTCGTCGTGGAAGGTCACACCGTGGGCGCCGAGCTCGGACAGGCGCTGCACCGTCTCGACGGGGTCGAGGGCACGGCGGGTGGCGTCGCCGAACGGGTCCCTTCCCTGCCAGCCGACGGTCCAAAGGCCGAAGGTGAACCTGTCCTCGGGGGTGGGCTGGTAGTTCATGACGCGGCTCCTTGTTGCTTCGCTGCGACTATTTCGTCATGGCGGTTTACAAATTAGTATGCACACGCAGCTCTGGGAAGGGACAAGGTGTCCCTGAAGGAGTGGGGTACGGGTCACCGCACCCCGGACAGCCTTGAGAACACCAGGTCAGAGCCCGCAGAGCCGCGGAAAAAACAGGGAGAGCCCGATGTCAGCAGCCGAGGGTCCGCTCGTCGTCGGCGTGGACACGTCCACCCAGTCCACGAAGGCACTGGTCGTCGATGTGTCCACCGGACGGATCGTCGCGAGCGGCCAGGCGCCGCACACCGTCTCCTCGGGGACGGGCCGGGAGAGCGATCCCCGCCAGTGGTGGGACGCCCTGTGCGAGGCCCTGCGCCAGTGCGGGGACGCGGCCCACGAGGCGGCGGCCGTGTCGATCGGCGGCCAGCAGCACGGCCTGGTCACCCTGGACGCGCAGGGCGAGCCGGTACGCCCGGCGCTGCTGTGGAACGACGTGCGTTCGGCGCCGCAGGCCACCCGGCTGATCGAGGAACTGGGCGGTCCGAAGGCCTGGGCGGAGCGCACCGGCAGCGTGCCCGGAGCCTCCTTCACCGTCACGAAGTGGGCCTGGCTCGCCGAGCACGAGCCGGAGGCGGTGCGCGCCACGGCGGCCGTGCGCCTCCCCCACGACTACCTCACCGAGCGACTCACCGGGCAGGGCACGACCGACCGGGGCGATGCCTCCGGCACCGGCTGGTGGGCCTCGGGGACCGAGTCGTACGACGAGGAGATCCTGCAGCACGTCGGGCTCGACCCGGCGCTGCTGCCCCGGGTGGTGCGGCCGGGCGAGGTGGCCGGGACGGTGCGCGACTGCCACGATCTGCCGTTCTCCAAGGGCACGTTGGTCGCGCCGGGCACCGGCGACAACGCGGCCGCCGCGCTGGGTCTCGGGCTGCGCCCCGGCGTCCCCGTGCTCAGCCTCGGCACGTCCGGCACCGTGTACGCCGTGTCGAAGCACCGCCCCGCCGACCCGTCCGGCACGGTCGCCGGCTTCGCCGACGCGCACGGCGACTGGCTGCCCCTGGCCTGCACCCTGAACTGCACGCTCGCCGTCGACCGGGTCGCCGCCCTGCTGGGCCTGGACCGGGAAGCCGTAGAACCCGGCACGTCGGTCACGCTGCTCCCGTACCTGGACGGCGAGCGCACCCCGAACCTGCCCAACGCCTCGGGCCTGTTGACGGGCCTGCGCCACGACACCACCGGCGGCCAGCTCCTCCAGGCCGCCTACGACGGTGCCGTGCACGCCCTGCTGGGCGCGCTCGACCTGGTCCTCGACAAGGACGCGGACCGCACGACGCCCCTGCTGCTGATCGGCGGAGGCGCCCGGGGCACGGCCTGGCAGGAGACCGTACGGCGGCTGTCGGGGCGCCCTGTCCAGGTGCCCGAGGCGAAGGAACTGGTCGCGCTCGGTGCCGCCGCGCAGGCCGCGGGGCTGCTGACCGGCGAGGATCCGGCCGCGGTGGCCCGGCGCTGGAACACGGCGGCCGGGCCGGTGCTGGACGCCGTGGAGCGCGACGAGGCGGCGCTGGCCAGGATCTCCGGGGTACTCTCCGACGCGGCTCCGCTGCTCGAACGGGGGCCGGACGCCCGTTGACGCACACCGACCGAGGACTGACGGAGGCATGACCGCACCGCTGCACGAGGCGCACCCCACCGGGTCCGGGCGTGCCCTGCCCGACACCCAGCAGGGCATGCGCCGCCGCAACCTCGCGCGCGTGATGCACACGGTGAGCGCCGAGGGCCCGCTCTCGCGTGCTGGCGTGGCCTCGCGCATCGGGCTGACGCGTGCGGCGGTGTCGACGCTGGTGGACGAGCTGATCCGGTCGGGGCTCCTCGAAGAGCTGGGCCCCGAGCGGCCCGGCCGGGTGGGCAGGCCCGGATCGGCGCTCGCCGTCAGCGGGCGCGGTCCGGCCGGGATCGGCGCGGAGATCGGCGTCGACCATCTCGCGGTCTGCGCGGTCGATCTGCGCGGCGAGATACGCGCGCGTGCCGTGCGGCACGGCGTGAACCGCGGCCGCTCCCCCGAGCCTGTGCTCGCCGAACTCACTGCCCTGGTACGGCAGGTCGTGGCCGAGGCGGAAGCGGAGGGCCTGTGGCCGGCCGGGCTCGCGGTCGCCGTGCCCGGTCTGGTGGCACGCGACGGCCGCACGGTCGTCCGTGCCCCGAACCTCGACTGGCACGACACGGACCTCGGCGCCCTGCTGCCCGCCGGACTCCCGCCCACGGTGGACAACGAGGCCAACTTCGGCGGACTCGCCGAACTCTGGCTGGGCGGGACCACTCCGCGCGACTTCCTGCATGTGTCGGCCGAGATCGGCATCGGCGCCGCGGTCGTGGTGGACGGGGGGCTGCTGCGCGGAACACGGGGATTCGCGGGCGAGTTGGGGCATGTCCCCGTGCGTCCCGACGGGCCGCGGTGCGCGTGCGGCGGGCGCGGCTGCCTCGAACAGTACGCGGGCGAGGAGGCGGTACTGCGCGCCGCCGGTCTGAAGCCGGGCGCGGACCGGGTCGGGCTGCTCGCGACGCGTGCCGCCGACGGCGACGAGGCGGTACGACGTGCCCTGCAGGACGCCGGTACGGCGCTCGGCATCGCGCTGACCGGCGCGGTCAACCTCCTCGATCCGCAGCTGGTGGTGCTGGGCGGCGCGCTGTCCGGGCTCGCGCCATGGCTACTGCCGTCGCTGGAGGCCGAGTTGGCGCGGCGCACGGCGGGGCCTGCCTGTCCGGTGTCGGTGTCGCGGCTGGGGCCCGAGGGTCCGCTGCTGGGGGCCGCGCACTCGGTGGTGCGGGCCGTCCTCGACGATCCGGCGGCGGTGGCCGAACGGGCTGGGGACAACGTGGCTGAACAGGCCTGAAACGGGGCCGACTTCACCCGTCCGAGTGATCGAGTTATCCACAGTTTCGTCGTCGTCCACGGAACCCCGCCACGCCCTACTGTCCAACCCGCAAGCGCCGTACCGTGATTCACGCGAGGCGCAGCCGTCGAGTCGTGACGACGGCGTGCGGATACCGGTGGACGAGGGGGGATTCACGTGTCGGGGGAGACAGTACGAAGGCCGGAGACAGTTCCGGGGCTGAGGCGGGATGCCGTCGGGCTGCGCGAGGTTCTCTTCCAGAGCGTCACGGCGATGGCGCCGGCCGCAGCGGTCGCCGCGTCGATCCCGTCGGGCGCGGCCTTCGCGGGCGGAAGCCTCCCGCTGTCGGTGCTGATCGCGCTGGTGGCCTGCCTGTTCACCGCGTCCTGCGTGGCCGAGCTGGCCCGCGAACTGCCCGCCGCCGGCTCAGTGGCCACCTACGCGGCACAGGGACTGCATCCGGCCGTCGGCTTCCTGGTCGGCTGGGGCTACGTCTTCGTGGAGGCGCTGATCCCACCCCTTCTGCTCCTCCAACTCGGCTTCACCACGGCGGGCACCCTGCACCAGGAGTGGAACTCGTATCCGGAGAACCTGTGGTGGCCTTGGGCGCTCGCGGGCGCCGCGATCATCGCGGCGGCGGGCTGGTTCGGAGTCCGCGCCTCCGCCCGCTTCGGCACGGTCCTCGGGGTCTTCGAGATCCTCGTCTTCCTGGTGTTCGCCGTCTGGCTGATCGGCAAGGCCGGCAGCGCCAACACCCTCTCGGTGTTCGGCACTTCACACACCGGCAAGGACTACCCGGCTCTCGGCGGGGTCTTCGCCGGCTCGGTCTACACGGTGCTCGCGTTCGCCGGGTTCGAGGCCGCGGCACCGCTCGCCGAGGAGACACGGGACCCACGCCGGACGATGCACCGCGCGGTGCTCGGCGCGGCCCTCGGGATCGGCCTGTTCTACGTGCTGACGACCTACGCCATGACGGTGTACTTCGGGCCGGACCGCTTCAGCGGATTCGGTGCCTCCGGTACCGCGTCCTGGGAGGGGGTGGCCCGCGCGTCGTTCGGACTGTTCTGGGTGCTGGTGTTCCTGGCCGTGGTCAACTCGACGATCGCCAACGCCAACGCGTGCGCCACCGTCTCCACACGCACCGCCTTCGCCCTGGCCCGCATCCGGGTGCTCCCTCGCGTCCTGGCCACCCTGCACCCACGCCACCGCTCCCCCGTCGCCGGCATCGCCGTGCAGACCGTCGTCGCGGTGGGGGCCGTCCTGGGCCTCGGCTTCGGCTACGACCCGGTGACCGCGTTCCTCCTCCTGGCCACGGTGATCGTCACGGTCGTCATCGGCGTCTACATCGTCGTGAACCTGGCCTGCGCGGGCTATTTCCTGCGCCGCAGGCGCGAGTTGCTCAAGCCGCTGCGACACCTGCTGGTCCCCCTCCTCGGGATCGTCGCCTTCGTCCCCGCCCTGCTCACCGCGGCAGGCATCCCGGCCTTCGACTTCGTGACCGAACTGACCGCTCCCGTGTCCTACGCCGGACCGGTCGTCGGCATATGGATGGCGGCCGGGGTCGTGGTCCTGCTCGTTCTCCTACGACGGCACCCCGAGCGAATAGCCGAAACCGCCCGTGTCCATCTCGACGAACCCGCCTCCACCGGTCATCCGCAGAACGGAGCAGTACAGCCATGAACGACCCCCGGATCCTGACGGTGCGGCCCGAACCGGGCGAGTACGCCTGGACGTTCGGCGGCGCCCC
Source organism: Streptomyces sp. NBC_00986 (assembly GCF_045162565.1). Taxonomy (NCBI): domain Bacteria; kingdom Bacillati; phylum Actinomycetota; class Actinomycetes; order Kitasatosporales; family Streptomycetaceae; genus Streptomyces; species Streptomyces sp. NBC_00986. The sequence continues at coordinate 9,932,567 of NZ_CP108733.1, read as the reverse complement.
GCCCGTGGCGCGCATCGCGCCCGGCACGGTTCTCGACCTGTACACGGAGGACTGCTTCGCCGGACGGGTACGGTCCGAGAAGGACCTGGTGTCCGAGGTGTGCGAGTTCCCGTTCCTGAACCCGCAGACCGGCCCCTTCCATGTGGAGGGCGCGGAGCCGGGCGACACGGTCGCCGTCCACTTCGTGTCGATCGAACCCGCCCGGGACTGGGCCGCCTCGACCACGGTCCCGCTCTTCGGCGCGCTCACCTCGACGCACACCACGGCGACGCTGCAGCCGCCGCTTCCGGAGACCGTCTGGATCTGGCAGTTGGACCGGACCCGCCGTACGGCGTTGTTCCGCGCGCGGGACAGCGACATCGAGATCGAGCTGCCCCTCGACCCGATGCACGGCACGGTGGGTGTGGCCCCCGCCAACCTCGAGGTGCGTTCGGCGCTGGTGCCCGACGCCCACGGCGGGAACATGGACACGCCCGAGATGCGGGCCGGGGTCACCTGCTACCTCGGCGTGAACGTGGAGGGCGCACTGCTCAGCCTCGGCGACGGGCACGCCCGGCAGGGCGAGGGAGAGACCTGTGGAGTCGCGGTCGAGTGCGCGATGAACACCGTGGTGATCGTGGAGCTGCTCAAGGGGGTCGCCACGCCCTGGCCGCGCATCGAGTCGGACACGCACATCATCTCGACCGGATCGGCTCGCCCGTTGGAGGACGCGTTCCGGATCTCCCAGCTCGACCTGGTGCGTTGGCTGGTGCGCGACTACGGGTTCAGCGAACTGGACGCCTACCAATTCGCAACCCAGGCGGTCGAATCGCCGTTGGCCAACGTGTGCGACACCAACTACACCTGTGTGGCGAAGATCAGGAAGGAATGGCTGCCCGCGCGCGAGACGCACCGCGGACTGCACGCGCGGCTGCGTGAGACCGCGGCCGCACTCCAGCACTGAGCCCACCGCCCACTCCGAACACCCGGAAGACCCCGAACACCCCGAAGAACTCTGAAAGGCAACCCGCAGTGGACCGTTCAAGACCGCTTCCGAGCAGGCGGCGCATCCTCAAGGGTGCCGCGCTGGCCGCCGTACCGTACGCGTTACTTCCCGACGCGGAGGCCGGTGCGCAGACCCAGGCCGTCGACTATCCGCCGGCCGAGTGGCAGCCGGCGAGCGCCTCCAACTACACGGCGTCCAACCGCCCCGGCACCTATCCCGTCGACTACGTGATCATCCACGTCACGCAGGAGACGTATCCCAACACCCTGTCCATCTTCCAGAATCCGCAGAAGAAGGTGTCCGCGCACTACCTCGTGCGGTCGGCCGACGGGCATGTGGCGCAGTGCGTGCGGGAGGCCGACATCGCCTGGCACGCCGGGAACTGGGACTACAACACGCGCAGTGTCGGTATCGAACACGAGGGCTGGGTGGATCAACCCCAGTGGTTCACCGACGCGTTGTACGAGCAGTCGGCCAGGCTGACGGCGGCGATCTGCGCGAAGTACGGGCTCCCGAAGGACCGGGCGCACATCATCGGGCACTACGAGGTACCGGGTACGGACCACACGGATCCGGGGCCGAACTGGGACTGGACACGCTACATAAGGCTGGTCAACTTCGCCTGAGCCGAGGCGGATCCGAGCCGGTTCCGAGCCGGATCCGAGAGCGTCGCGATTCGTTCGGGGCGTACCTGGTCGAAACGGTTGTCCGGATCCGTCCGCGGAGTGACGATGTCCGCATCCGTTGCGACGCCGTGTCGCTGTCATGTCGTCGCCGTATCGCCGTTGTACCGCCGCTGCACCGCCGTCGTATCGACTTCAGGGGAGGCCGAGTTGACCGATCCATGGGTGGCCCTGGAGCCGGGGGCCGACCCTGCCGAGCGGGTGCGGGTGCTGCGCCGGGCGCACGAGACGTTCGCCGTGGCGGGTACGGTGCCGCAGCCGGTGCGGTCGGTGGTGGCCGATTCCTGGCGGCGTTCCGCGCGGGCCGGGGTCGGCCCCGAGGGCACTGCGAGTGTGGAGCTGACGGACGGTGACCTGGGTGTCCACCGCGCGGAGCATCCGCTGGCGCGGGTGATGCCACTGATCCGGGAGCTGGTGGGCACGTTCGCCGCGGACGGCGAGCATCTGCTGGCGGTGTGCGACGCGCAGGGCAGGCTGTTGTGGGTCGAGGGCGACCCGGCGACCCGGCGGAAGGCGGGCCGGATGAACTTCGTGCCGGGTGCGCGCTGGGCGGAGAGCGCGGTCGGGACGAACGCGCCGGGTACGGCGGTCGCCGTGGACCGGCCGGTGCAGGTGTTCGCGGCCGAGCACTTCATCCGGCGGGTGCAGCCGTGGACGTGCGCGGCTGCTCCGGTACACGATCCCCGCACGGGGCGGGTGCTCGGTGCCGTGGACATCACCGGCGGGAACGGGCTGGCGCATCCGCACAGCCTCGGCTTCGTGCAGGCGGTGGCGCGGGCCGCCGAGTCCCAACTGGCGCTGCTCGCACCGGAACAGACACCCGTCGACGGACCCGAACTGACCGCGCTCGGCCGGGACGAGGCCCAACTGTGCCTCCACGGACGCAAGATGAGGCTGAGCCGCCGGCACAGCGAGATCCTGGTGCTGCTGGCCCGGCATCCCGAGGGGCTGACCGGCGACGAGTTGCTGTGTGCGCTGTACGAGGACGAGTCGGTGCCGCCAGTGACCCTGCGGGCCGAACTCGCCCGGCTGCGGCGCCTGTTGGGCCCGGGTCTGCTCGCCTCGCGTCCGTACCGGCTCACGTCGCCGGTCGAGTCCGACGTGGCGATCGTCGAGCGGCGGCTGGAAGGGGGCACGGTCATGGGAGCGGCGACGGCGTACACGGGTCCGCTGCTGCCCGGTTCGCAGGCACCGGCCGTGGTCCGGCTCAGGACCCGCCTCGCGGACGGCCTCCGTACGGCGTTGATCGCCCGCCGCGACCCCGACCTGCTGGCGGACTGGGCGCACGCGCCGTGGGGCGAAGACGACCTCGATGTCTGGCGGGCGCTCGCGGCGATACGGCCGACGGCGCCGGTGCGTTCGCGACTCGCCGCGCTGGAGTCCGAGCTGGCGGCACCGGCCGGGTGGTCACGGCAGACGGGACGCTGACGTAACTCGCGCTCGACGTAAGGCGCTTACCGCCCAGCCGACTCTCCGCCCTCCGGCTCCCGGCTCCCGGCTCCCGGCTCCCGGCTCCCGGCTCCCGGCTCCGGGGGTGCCCCTGTCTCCAACGCCTCCGTCGTCTACTCCCGCGTCCACTCCCGTCCCGCGTCCACTCCCGCCAGGACGACGGCTCCCGGCCCCCGCCCCCTCCCTCCACCCACCGCTTCCGCGCAACGTACATGCAACGTCTCGCTCCCTAGCCTCGCGCCGAGAGCTGCCCAACGGCGGGCAGCGCTGTTCCGGGAGGCAGACCAGGATGACCCGTTACACGGCACCCGGCACCGAGGGCGCGATCGTCTCCTACCAGGCGCGCTACGACCACTTCATCGGCGGCGAGTACGTGCCGCCGGCCCGCGGGCAGTACTTCGAGAACCCGTCACCGGTGAACGGGCAGCCGTTCACGGAGATCGCGCGCGGCACCGCGGAGGACGTGGAGCGGGCGCTGGACGCGGCGCACGCGGCGGCGCCGGGGTGGGGCCGGACGTCGGTGACCGAGCGTTCCGACATCCTGCTCAAGATCGCCGACCGGATGGAGGCGAACCTGGAGACGCTCGCGGTCGCGGAGAGCTGGGAGAACGGCAAGCCGGTCCGCGAGACGCTCGCCGCCGACATCCCGCTCGCCATCGACCACTTCCGCTACTTCGCGGGGGCGATCCGGGCGCAGGAGGGTTCGCTGGGCGAGGTCGACGACGACACCGTGGCGTACCACTTCCACGAGCCGCTCGGGGTCGTGGCGCAGATCATCCCGTGGAACTTCCCGATCCTGATGGCGACTTGGAAGCTGGCGCCGGCGCTCGCGGCGGGCAACGCGGTCGTCATCAAGCCGGCCGAGCAGACCCCGGCGTCCATCCACTACTGGATGAGCCTGATCGCGGACCTGTTGCCGCCGGGCGTGGTGAACATCGTCAACGGCTTCGGCGTCGAGGCGGGCAAGCCGCTGGCGTCCAGCCCGCGCGTGGCGAAGGTCGCCTTCACCGGCGAGACCACGACGGGGCGGCTGATCATGCAGTACGCCTCGGAGAACATCAAGCCGGTCACGCTGGAACTCGGCGGCAAGTCGCCGAACATCTTCTTCGACGACGTGTCGTCGGCGAACGACGACTTCCTCGACAAGGCACTCGAAGGCTTCACGATGTTCGCGCTCAACCAGGGCGAGGTGTGCACCTGCCCGTCCCGGGCGCTCATCCAGCGCGGCCACTACGCGGACTTCCTCCAAGCGGCTGTCGCCCGCACGGAGTTGATCAAGCCGGGCCACCCGCTCGACACGGACACGATGATCGGAGCGCAGGCGTCCAACGACCAGTTGGAGAAGATCCTCTCCTACCTGGACATCGGCCGGCAGGAGGGCGCGAAGATCCTCACGGGCGGCGAACGCCTCGACTACGACGGGGAGTTGAAGGGCGGCTACTACGTCCAGCCGACGATCTTCGAGGGCGACAACCGGATGCGGATCTTCCAGGAGGAGATCTTCGGGCCGGTGGTCTCGGTGACGTCGTTCGACGACTTCGACGACGCGATCAAGGTCGCCAACGACACGCTGTACGGTCTCGGGGCGGGCGTGTGGACCCGGGACATCAACACGGCGTACCGCGCGGGCCGGGCGATCCAGGCGGGCCGGGTGTGGACGAACTGCTACCACGCGTATCCCGCGCACGCGGCGTTCGGCGGCTACAAGCAGTCCGGCATCGGTCGCGAGAACCACAAGATGATGCTGGACCACTACCAGCAGACCAAGAACCTTCTCGTTTCATACAGTCCGAAGAAACTTGGGTTCTTCTAGAGCCTGAAGTCGGTTGCCTGGAGGCCTGGTTGAGCTCCGGGCAACCCGACTCGACGCATATCCGTAGGCGGCACTCGAACCGCTGACACCACTGCCCCACACTCCGCGGTGCCTTCCGGTGGCAGGCGCATCTCTTAGGTTCCGTGCAGACCGTCCCCCCTGTCGAACCTGGCCTCCAGCGTCCCGGACGGGGCCGGCGACGGACAGATCGATTGCCGTCCCGACCGTTTCCCCTCCAGGGGCAACTCCTCTGTGCCCGGGCCCCCTCTGCGCAGTACGCAACGGCACCACTTCTGTCGCGGCGAGGCGCAGGAGCGGGATGTCCAACTCGGCGCGGCGGTGAGGGTGACGCGCAGCAGTGCGCGTGCCTTGGCCGCCGGACGGGCTGACGAGCGCTCAGGTGCTCCATGGCCGGTGCCGCGCCGTCCGGACAGGAAAGTGATTCCGTCAGCGGGATCCGCGCTCGTCCGAGAGCGCGCACATGTGCGGCCCGGGCTCCTCACCGCGGTGTGAGCCCACAGCCCGGGTCCGGGCGTGTCAGGCGCTGATGTCGTCGTGGCCCAGGTCGCCGCCGAGTTCGCGGGAGGCTTCGGCCTGTGCGAGGAGTTCCCTGGCCTTGGCCTGGACGCCTTCGATGGCGTCGGCACCGGCGACGAAGCGCAGCAGGGGCTTCTCCTGGCCGGCGATGGTCAGCAGGGCGCGGGCGAGCTTGGCGGGGTCGCCGGTCTGCTGGCCGTTCATGCTCTTCCAGGCCGCGATGGTGGCGGTGGTGCGCTCGGCGTAGTCCTCGATGGTCGGCTCGGGCCAGGTGGTGGAGGCGTCCACGAGGAGCTCGGTGCGGAAGAAACCGGGTTCCACGACCGTGGTGTGGATGCCGTAGGGCTCGACGTCGTAGCGCAGGGATTCCATCCAGCCCTCGACGCCGAACTTGGAGGCGGCGTAGGCGACGCAGAACTCCTGTCCGATGATGCCGGCGGAGGAGGAGAGGGTGATGACGTGGCCGGCGCGCTGCTTGCGCAGGACGGGCAGGACGGCGCGGGTGACGTTCATGGGGCCGAAGAGGTTGGTCTCGATCTGCCGGCGCATCTGTGCGGGCGTGATCTCCTCGAAGTAGCCGGCGAAGAAGTTCCCGGCATTGTTGATCAGGACGTCGATGCGTCCGAAGCGGTCTACGGCTGCCTGCACGGCTGCCTCGGCGTCCTCCAGGCTGGTGACGTCCAGCTTGGTGACCAGCAGGTTGTCCTGCGGTCCGCCCAGTGTCTTCTCCACCTCTTCGGGGCGACGGCCGGTGGCGACGACCTGGTGACCGGCGGCGAGGGCTTCGCGGACGATGTCCGTGCCCAGACCGCGTCCGGCACCGGTGACGAGAATGACCTTGCTCATGAGGGGTTCCTTCGCGGGTACTTGGGGTGCTTGGGGTGTTTCGGTGGGTGGGAGGTCAGGCCTGGTCGGTGGGCATGATCCACAGTTCGCCGACGGAGGCGTGGCGGGGCCGGGTGACCATGTAGGCGACGCCGTCGGCGATGTCGTCGGGGGCGAGGACCTCGGTCTGCTCGTAGAAGGTGCCGATCGCATCGCGGACTTCGGGCTTGTGGTCGTTGTGCGAACCCAGCTCGGTGTCCACGCCACCCGGCTCCAGTACGCCGACGCGGACGTGGCGCCGGGTGACCTCCTGGCGCAGGGACTCGGTGAAGCCGTTCACGCCGAACTTGGTGAGGTTGTAGACGCCGTAGCCGTTCCAGGCGACCCGGCCTGCGATGGAGCTGATGTTGACGATGTCGGCGACCCGGCGCGGACCGTCCTCGGCGGCCTTCAGCAGGTGCGGGAGGGCGGCGCGGGTGGTGTGGAGGAGGCCCTGGACGTTGACGGCGATCATGCGCTCCCATTCGTCGGCGTCCGCGCCGACGACCGGGCCCAGGAGCATCAGCCCGGCGTTGTTGACCAGGGTGTCCAGACGTCCGAAGTGCTCGACGGTCCGCTGTACGGCGGCCTCGGCCCGGGTGCGGTCGGTGATGTCCGCTTCCACCACCAGGGCGGTGCCGCCCGCCTTCTCGATCTCGGCGGCGAGGTCGTTCAGTCGGTCCTTGCGGCGGGCCACCAGGGCGACGAAGGCGCCGTCCTCGGCGAGTCGGCGGGCGGTGGCGGCGCCTATACCACTGCTCGCGCCGGTGACGAGCGCGACCGTGTCGGTCAGTTTTGTTGCCATGGGGGTGTCCTGTTCTTCCTTGGTTCTCTGGGTGTGCGGCGCAGGGCCGACGGGGACTCGTACGGGCCGAACCGAGGGGTGCGGCGAGCGCCGGTCATCGCGTCGGCGTAGGGGTGGCCACGGCGGAGGCGGGTGGGGTACGGCGGAGGCGAGTGGAGTACGGCGCTCCGCTGCTATGCGGCGGGCAGGGCGCCCAGCTGCTGGAGGATGCCGAGCATGTCGAGCTGGGCGCGCTCCTCGACGATCTTGCCGTGGGACAGGCGGTAGAACGCGGAGCTCTCCGCGTGGATCTTCGTGCCCGTACCCTCGGCTCCGGCGAAGGGTCCCTCGTGCGTGCCGGTCATGGTGTAGCGGATGGCCACGGTGTCGCCCTCGGCCCGCATGTCCTCCACCGTCCACTTGAGGTCGGGGAATGCCTTCATGTTCGCGGCGACGATGCCGAGATACGTGTCCCGGCCCTGCTGCGCCCGGCCGCCGAAGTGCATGACGATGTCCGGGCTGATGAACCTCCTCGCCGACGCGGGATCACCGGTGGGCAGGAACTCGCTGGTGAAGCGCTGCATGACGCGCTTGTTCAGTTGGGCGGTCCCGTGGTTCCGGGAGGCGGATACCGCGGTGACGCAAGTCGACGACTCGGCGCCGGTGTTGCCGTCGGCCGCGCCGGCCGCGTCCGCGGCACCCGATCCGAAGGCCGTGAGGCCGAGCGTTCCCAGCGCTGTGACTACGACAGCGGGCTTGGTGTATCGACGCATGATCCGTCCTCCGATTCCGGGGATCGCGGCGCCGACGGCGCCGCGGAGGGGCTGGAGAGCGGTGGCAGAAGCACCGCCGTATCCGGGCCGTTCACACCGCCCTGGGCGGTGCACCATCAACAGAACCGGTTGTCACGGGTGTGTGGGAGTCCCTGATGAGGGGGTCACTGAGAGGGACTCCCAGGCGGCGGGAAGCGTTCGTAGAGTGGAGCACATGACAGGAATAAACGACCCTTACGGCACCAACCATGACATCCGTGGTGATTTCCGTGCGGAGATCAGGGAATTCCTGGGCACGCGACGGGCCAGGGTCACCCCCGAGCAAGCCGGACTGCCCTCGTACGGCGGAGACCGTCGGCGGGTCACCGGGCTGCGCCGGGAGGAGGTGGCTCTGCTCGCGGGCATCTCCAGCGAGTACTACACCCGGCTGGAGCGCGGCAACGCCACCGGCGTCTCCGAGAGCGTCATCGAAGGCATCGCGCAAGCGCTGAAGCTCGACGAGGCCGAGCGCGCCCACCTGGTCGATCTCCTGCGTGGCGCCGGCACGGCCCGCCCTCCGCGCCGCCGACCGGCCCAGCAGCGTGTCCGGCCGGCGGTGCGGCGCGTCCTCGACTCGATGACCGGCACGCCCGCGTTCGTCATGAGCGGCCGCCTGGACGTCCTGGCGGCCAACCTCCTCGGGCGGGCGCTGTTCTCCCCGGTCTATGCCGACCCGGTACGGCCACCGAACAACGCCCGGTTCGTCTTCCTCGACCCGCACGCGTCCGAGTTCTTCCGCGACTGGGACGAGGTCGCCAACGACACGGTCGCCATGCTGCGCGCGGAGGCCGGCCGCGACGCCTACGACCGCCGGCTGACGGACATGATCGGGGAGCTGTCCACCCGCAGCGAGGAATTCCGCCGCCGCTGGGCGGCCCACAACGTCCGGATCCACACCACCGGCGCGAAGCGCCTCCACCACCCGGTCGTCGGCGACCTGGACCTGCCGTTCGAGACCTTCCCGCTCGGCGGCGACCCGAGCCAGTTCCTCCTCACCTACACCGCCGAGCCCGCGTCACGATCACAGGACGCCCTCAACCTGCTGGCCAGCTGGGCCGCGACCAACGACGACATCGACGAGTCCGCACCGGTCAGCGATTCCAAGACGGCCGGGACGGCCGAGACGTCAGACTGACTGGCAAGCCGTTGTGTGAGCGCCCCGCGTCCAGCAGGCCGGTAGGAGATCCCTTCTCGTCTCGTGAAGTGCACGGCACGGCGTACGGCGTCGCGCGTTCGACCTGGGCGTCACCTTCATCGGCACCGCCGAGGTCTACGGCCCTTTCGCCAGCGAGGAACTCGTCGGCCGGGCCGTCAAGGGCCGGCGTGACGAGGTGGTGGTGGCGACGAAGTTCGGATTCGTCTCACACTCGGGCCGCGCCGCCGGTTCCCTGGACAGCAGCCCGACCACCGCACCCGCGAACCCGCCCACGCAGACTGCACCACCGCGCCCCGACTCCCTCCGACCCTCCGGAGCCCAGCCGCCGAAATCAAGGAATCCCCTGTGCCCCGGCCTTGATGTGACGGAAGATCCCCGTATGACTCAACATCAGAGTGACCCGGCACCGGCGACCGGCGCGGCCGACTCCTACCTGGCGGGACTCCGTGAACGGCTGGCCGCCGACGGGACGGTGGTGACCGGGACCACCTGGCGCGACCGCCCGGTGATGATAGGCAGCCGGTCGGACCGCAAGGCGCGGTGGTTCGGGACCAAGGCGGAACTGTTCGTCCTCGCCGCCTCGGTCCCCGAGGTCGACCAGGCCCTGCTGACCGAGTACACCGGGTGGGCCCTGGACTACGCGAAGAACCTGCGGGGCGGCCTCGCCGGCGCCCGCAACGCCGCGCTGATCCTGCCCGCACTGGTCACCGGCAGCGCCCGGCCCGACGCGCGGACGTGGGCCGCCAAGGACGCCCGGGTCCTCGGAACGTCCCTGATCGGACGGCCCGTCACCGTGGAGACGTCGGGATCGGGAGTCACCCGGGTCACCATGTATCGGGGCGGGAGCATGTACGGCGGGATGTTCACGGGGCACGTCCTGGAGAAGGCCGCACTGTACTTCCCCTAGCAACTCACCCCGTAACTCCCCTAGCAACTCCCTTGGTTGCTCTCCCTGGTTGATCGGGCATCGGGCCGGGCCGGACGCCGGGAACCGCAACCCGGCCGAATCGTTCACCCCGCCGGACGAAGAGAATCCACCCCGCCGGACGGCGGGAGTTCGCCCCGCCGGACCGCGGGAATTCACCCCGCACGCCCGCCCTGTCAGCCGATGGGCTCCGGCATGGCCCGGACATCGTAGGAGAGGCCGATGACGTCCCCGCCCGCCGGATCCCCCAACTCCACACGCCAGCCGTCGGCGAACTGGTCGACACCCGCGGCCATGGGGATGGTCCCGGAGATCAGGACGGTCCCGGGGATCAGCTCGCCGCGGGAACGCAGAACGTCGACCCAGTAGGCCGGGGTGAGGAGTTCGGCGAGCGTGCCGGTCTGGATCTCGGTCTCCGCGCCGGCGTGGCTGACCCACGCGCGCAGGGTGAGTTCGTCGAGCCGGGACTCCACATCGGCCAGCCGCCAGGCGCGGCGGGCGAGGACGTCGGGACCGGCGTTCTTGCTCCAGGCCACACCGTGCACCTCCAGGTCACGGTCGGTGTGATCGCACGCGGCGGTCAGCAGCAGCTCCCCGCCCTCCGCGACGACCAGCGCCCACTCGGCCTCGCCGGAAGTGCGCCCGTGCTGGACCGCGACCCGCTCGGTCTGCTGGGCGAGGTACGGCGAGACGGGGTAGAGCGCCGGCGTCACGGACGGACCCGGCACGCCCAGCTCGGCGAGTTCCGCGACGTGCGCGGCGACATCGTCCTGGCTGCGCCCGGCGTACCCGGCGTTGAGGACCTGGACGACATCGACCTCGCGCGTCGATCCGTCGGGCAGTTCGAAGGTCAGCACGGACATGAGGACACTCCCAGCGATCGGGGAACAGAGAACGAGGACAGGGAACGGAAGCCCGGGAAACCGGGCTCGGACAATGCCGAGCCGGCCCGCAGAACCTGATTTCTCCACGGTTAACTTCCGGCGCAGGGCTTGCGCATACGACCTGTATACAAGAAGTATGCCGGAAGGTCGATGTTCCCGAGCAAGGATGGGCACCATGCACGACACCCCGAAGGGCGACGCCGGCGCTCCGCGGAACGAACCCGAAGCCCCGCGGAACGCCGCCGACGCCGCGCAGAGCCACCCCGCGCGAAGTGGCATCGACGTCACGGCGAAGCGCTCCGGCGTCCGCCGTGCCTTCATCGCCAGCCTCACCGGCACCGCCCTGGAGTGGTACGACTTCGCCGTCTACTCCGCCGCCGCTGCCCTCGTCTTCGGCGACCTCTTCTTCCCCTCCGAGGACCCGCTCACCGGCACACTCCTCGCGTTCTCCACCTACGCGGTCGGCTACCTCTCCCGCCCCCTCGGCGGCTTCGTCTTCGGACGGCTCGGCGATGTGATCGGCCGCAAGAAGGTGCTGATCGCCACACTTGTCCTGATCGGCGTGGCCACCTTCGCCATCGGCCTGCTGCCCGCCTACGGCACGATCGGCGTCGCCGCACCCATCGCACTGGTCGTGCTGCGCTTCGCCCAGGGCGTCGGCGTGGGCGGCGAGTGGGGCGGCGCGGTGCTGCTGTCCAGCGAGTTCGGCGACTCCCGCCGCCGGGGCTTCTACGCCTCCGCCGCACAGGTGGGACCGCCCGCGGGCAACCTGCTCGCCAACGGTGTGCTCGCCGCCCTCGGCGCCCTGCTGACCGAGGCGCAGTTCGAGTCGTGGGGCTGGCGGGTGGCGTTCCTGCTGTCCGGCGTCCTGGTCGGCTTCGGCCTGTGGATCCGCGCCAAGCTGGAGGAGACCCCGGTCTTCAAGGCGATGGAGGCCGAACAGTCCCGCCCCCAGACCCCGATCCGCGAGGTCTTCACCACCCAGCCCCGCGCCCTGACCGCCGCGATCCTGTGCCGGGTCGGCCCGGACGTCCTCTACGCGATGTTCACCGTCTTCGTGCTGACGTACGCCACCCAGGAACTCGACATGTCACGCGGCTCCGCCCTCGCCGCCGTCCTCATCGGCTCCTCGGTCCAGGTCTTCCTGATGCCCCTGGCCGGCGCCCTCTCCGACCGCGTCAACCGCCGCCTGCTGTACGGCGTTTCGGCGATCGCGGCCGCGGTGTGGCCGTTCGTGTTCTTCCCGATGGCCGCAGGCGGTTCCTGGCTGCCGCTCGCCGCCGGAGTCCTCGTCGCCCTGGTGATCCACTGCTGCCTCTACGGCCCACAGGCCGCCTTCATCGCCGAACAGTTCTCACCCCGCCTGCGCTACACCGGCTCCTCCCTGGCCTACACCCTGGCCGGCATCATCGGCGGCGCCATCGCCCCGCTCCTCTTCACCACCCTGCTGAGCGCCTACGACAGCTGGGTCCCGCTGGCCCTCTACATCGCCCTCGCCTCCGCGATCTCCCTGGTAGGCGTCATCCTGGGCCGCGACCCCGAAGCCGCCGTGGACGAGGACGCACAACTCGCCGCACCGAAGACCCCGGTCGCAGCGGACCTCCCCCTCCCCCGCTGAGAAAAAGCCACGCAACCCAGCTCCCGCCCCAGACAAGGAGGCACCGCCCATGCGGATCGCCCTCAGCCAGCTCACCACCGGCCCCGACCCTGAGAAGAACCTGCGCCTCATCGAGGAGTGGACGCGCCGCGCCGCCGACGCCGGAGCCCGTGTCGTCGTCTTCCCGGAGGCGTCGATGGCCTGCTTCGGCACACCACTCGCCCCGCTCGCCCAGCCCCTCGACGGACCCTGGGCCGACGGCGTCCGCGAGATCGCCCGCACGACCGGCACGGTCGTCGTCGCCGGCATGTTCACCCCGGCCGGCGAGAGCCGGGTGGCCAACACCCTGCTGGCCACCGGACCGGGCGTCGAGGAGTCGTACGACAAGATCCATCTCTACGACGCGTTCGGCTTCCGCGAGTCGGAGACCGTGGCCCCGGGTTCGCGCCCCGCCGTGATCGACGTGGACGGCGTCCGGCTGGGCCTGGCGACCTGCTACGACGTCCGGTTCCCCGAGCTGTTCCGGGCGCATGCCGACGCCGGGGCGGTGGGCACCCTGCTGGCGGCCTCCTGGGGTGCGGGGCCCGGCAAGCTCGACCAGTGGGAACTGCTGGTGCGGGCCCGCGCGTTGGACGCCACCGTCTGGATCGCCGCCGTCGGCCAGGCCGATCCCGGCACCGGTCCGGGCCCGGTGCCGACCGGCATCGGGCACAGCCTGGTGGTGGGCCCCGACGGGACCGTTCGGGCCTCCCTCGGCGCCGAGCCGGAGCTGCTCGTGACCGACCTGGACGTCGACGAGGTCGGCGCGGTGCGCGAGAAGACGTCCGTGCTGGCGAACCGGCGACCGGAGGTGTGGCGATGAGCGGGCCCGAACTGGAGTTCCACCTTCCCGACGGGCCCTGGCGTGCGCCTGCCGGTGCCGGACCCGGCGTAGAGGAGTGCGTGCTGGCCGAGGATCCCGAGAGCGGGCGGCGCACCGCGCTCGTCCGGTGGGCGCCGGGCACGGACTCCTCGGCCGCGGGCGTGGCCCTGCACGACGTATGGGAGGAGGTCTATCTCGTCGAGGGGGCGATGCACGACCTGACGCTGGACCGCACCTTCACGGCGGGCATGTACGCCTGCCGTCCCCCGGGGATGCCGCACGGGCCGTGGACCTCGGCGGACGGCGTGACGATGCTCGTGATCACCTACCCCTGACTCCCGCGGAGTGGCCTCAGCCGTCGAGGAGCACCTTGAGGGTCGACTGCAGGTGGTGGTCGATGGCCGCGCACGCGGCCTGCGCGTCACCGGCGGCGAGGGCGTCGACGATGGCCTCGTGCTCGTCGAGCACCACCTTCTGCCGGCCCTGCTGGTTGAAGACGGCGACCACTCCGGCGCGGACCTGGCGGCTGCGCAGACCGTCGTAGTGCCGGTCCAGCAGCGTGTTTCCCACGGCCGACACCAGGGACGCGTGGAAGCGGTGGTCCACGGTGATGAACTCGTGGGCCTCCTCGGCGCCGGTGAGCGCGCGCTGCTGCTCCAGCAGGGAGCGGAGTTCCTCCAGGGGCACCCGCCCGGCCGCGACGAGCCGCTCGGCCGCGTACCGCTCGACCATGCCGCGCAGCTCCATCAGCTCCCGGACCTCGCGCCCCGTCAGAGGCGCCACCCGGGCACCGCGCTTGGGCACGAGTTCGACCAGGTCCTCCGCGGCGAGCATGAGCAGCGCCTCGCGGATGGGGGTGCGGGAGACGCCGATACGATCGGCGAGGTCCTGCTCCGACAGGAAGGCCCCCTGCATCCCGGGGTCCGTCAGCACCGTGTCCTTGAGATACGCGTAGGCCTTCTCCCGACCGGACGCCACGGCAACCCCCAGACATCGCATACAGTTTGTATACCGACGCTACCACGCGCGTTCCCGCCCGAGAGAGCCGTACGGCGCGGCCGACGCCCCGCCCCTGGAACCCGGCGCCGACGCACGAGCCCTGCTCTGTGGATAGAGTTCGACGGACTGGACTCCGATCAGAGCCCTTTGACGTAACGGCCTGGTGTTCGGCACACGGCCACACCAGGCAGAGGGTGCAATACACCGAAAGTGACAGAATTGACCATGAGCAACGTCTACTTCGACATCACCATCGACGGCGCCCCCGCCGGCCGCATCGTCTTCAACCTCTTCGACGAGGTCGTCCCGAAGACCGCCCGCAACTTCCGCGAGCTGGCCACCGGGCAGAACGGTTACGGCTACGCCGGTTCCGGTTTCCACCGCGTCATCCCCCAGTTCATGCTGCAGGGCGGTGACTTCACCAACCACAACGGCACCGGTGGCAAGAGCATCTACGGTGAGAAGTTCGCGGACGAGAACTTCGACCTGAAGCACGACCGCCCGTACCTGCTGTCGATGGCGAACGCCGGCCGCAACACCAACGGCTCGCAGTTCTTCGTCACCACCGTCGTCACCTCGTGGCTCGACGGCAAGCACGTCGTCTTCGGCGAGGCCGTCGAGGGCACGGAGATCATCGACAAGATCGAGTCCCTGGGCTCGCAGTCGGGCGCCACGAAGGCCAAGATCGAGATCGCGGCGTCGGGCGTCGTCGAGGGCTGAACCAGCCCGTACACGGTCGTGATCGCGGGCCCCGGTGATGAAGTCTCATCGCCGGGGCCCGCGGCATGTTCAGGGCGGGACAGCGGGGCAGACGCCACACAGGCGCTGGTATACGCCCTCAGCCGTGCAAGGTCCGGCCCAGGAAATCCGTGACCAGGTCCATCGTGCGGCGGGTGGACCAGGGCTGCCCGACCTCCGCGTCGGCGAGGACGGCCAGGTCGCCGTGGCCGGCGCCGAGGAGGACGACGCGGGTCGAGTCGGCGCTGTGCGCGCGCAGGGCCTCGTGCAGCAGCAGGGTCTGGCTGGGCGAGACGATCGGGTCGGCGGTGCCGTGCAGGAGCAGGAAGGCGGGCAGCGCCGGCGCTGAGTCGAGGTGGCTGATCGGGTTCGCCTCGGCGGCTGCCTCCGGGTCGCCGGCCAGAGTCGCCCCGCTGGTACGGCCGTTGACGAACATGGCGGCGATGTTGTCCGCCCCCTCGAACGACGCCTGGGTCACCGGGTCGAAGTCGGCCGCGATCTTGGCCAGATCCGAGGCGCCGAAGTTGTCCACTACGGCCTGGACCGCGGCGTCGGGGTCCGTCGTCGCGGGATCGAGCAGTGACCGCCCGCCGAGCACTCCCGTCATCGCGACCAGGTAGCCCCCGGCCGACTCGCCCCACAGCGCGACGCGCCGCGTGTCGATGCCGTACTCCTCGGCGTGGGCGCGCAGATGGCGCAGCGCACTCTGCACGTCGGCGACGGCCTCGCGGAAAGTGGTGCCCTGGGGGATGGTCCGGTACTCGATGCTGGCGACCGCGAAGCCCGCTTCCGCCACATAGGCCTTGGTGTCCGGCGACAGCTCCTTCCTGGCGATCATGAAACCGCCGCCCGGGACGAAGAGCACGAGCGGCGCCGGTTCGTCCGTGTCGGGGACCAGCAGGTCCAGCCGTAGCGGGAACGGGTTGCCGTCGGCGTCCTGCGGAGTCGCGTACACGATGTCGCGCTGCTCGGAGAGCTTCCGCTTGCCCAGGGTGATCTGGGGCTCGCCCGTGGGGTCCACGACGATGCTGGTGCTGGTGTCGCTCTCGGCCACCGTCGTGGCGAAGGCGAGGACGTCGCGGGGCTGCGGCGGGGCCGATGATGCGGGGTCGGCGGTGAACTCGGGGCGCGGGGTGGTGGGTTCGGGCATGGTGTCACGTCCATGAGGGGGGTCGGGAAGGTCTGGAGCGGGGATCCGTGGGGCGCCGTCAGCTGGTCAGGAAGGAGTCCAGGAGGCTGTTGACCAGGTCGGGGCGGGTGGCGAAGGCGAAGTGGTCCGCGCCGGGCAGCTCGGCCAGGCGGGCGCGGGCGATGGTGGTGCGCAGGTACAGGGAGACTCCGGTGGGCACCTCCTGCCCGATGGTGCTCGCCATCAGAAGGGTGGGTGCCTCGATGTCCGGGAGCAGGGCCCGGTCGTCGTCCAGGGAGATGTCCTCGAAGAAGCCGAGCAGGGTCCGTACGCCGGCGTTGTGGCTCATCTCCCGGAACCAGGCGCCGAGTTCGGCCGCGCGGGCGGCGTCCACGTCGGCGAGGACGACCTCGGGGTCGAGCACGGCGTCGGTGATGCCCTCGATGCCGCCCTCGGCCGCCGCGTCGGTGAAGCGGGCGATCCCCTTCTCGTCGAAGCCGTAGGGCCAGTCGGCGGAGCGGCGGAACTTGGGTGAGCCGTTGAGCACCGCCAACTTGCCCACGAGCCCCGGGTGTTCGGCGGCGAGACGCATCACGACGTGTCCCCCGGAGGCGAAGCCGACCAGCATCGGGGCCGTGAGTCCCAGGTGTTCGATCAGGCCCGCCAGGTCGGCAACGTACAGGGCCGTCACGCCGGTCACGTCGGACGGAAGCTCGCTGGAGGCGCCGTAGCCGCGCAGGTCGAGGAAGACATTGCGGGCGCGGGTGTCGAAGAACTCCCGTTGCGCAGACCAGGATCGGGAGTCGAGCGGGAGGCCGTGCACCCAGACGATCACCGGTGCGGCGGGGTGGGTCGCGCCGGTCTCGTAGTAGGCGATACGGCCGCCGTCCGGTACGTCGAGGTGGCGGGCCTGATCGAGGGTGAGGGGGGTGGTGGTCGTGGGCATGGTGAGGTCTCTCCCGGAGGGTGTACGTGGGCCAGGACCGGGGCGGAGGGGTTGGCAGGTGCGGCGATGGATCTACAGGTCGGTGGGGTACGTGACGCCGTCCAGGCCGGGGACGACGACCTTGGCGGGGTCGTTCCCGGCCTCGACGAGTTGGCGTACGGCGAAGTCGGTGACGCAGCCGGAGAGCAGTTGGCGTGGGTCCTCCAGGACCATGCGCAGCCGGGTGGTCAGGGCACGCCGGTCGTCGGGGCCGTGGATCACCGGCATCTCGCTGACCTCGGTGACGGCGGGGTCCGCGACGTCGGGGGCCGTCAACTGCCCCGGGGCGTAACGGGGATAGCCGTCGAACATCAGCTCACCCAGTTCGACGGTGGCGCGGGTGTTGAACCAGATCCGGCGCAACGGCTCCTCCAGCGCGGCGACTTCCGTCAGATCACCGTCGACGGGGGTGGCGAAGGTCGGCGCGTGCGGGGCCATGTAGAGCCGTTCCAGGGGCAGTCGGTACTCGGAGGCGCCCAGGATCATGGTGGCGACGCTGGAGGTGTTCCAGGTGACGCCCGCGGTGGGGCGGCCCTGCTGACCGGCGATCACGACCATCGCGCGGGCCCAGTCGATCTTCTGCGTGGTGAACCAGCGCAGGATGCGGTGGGAGACGTCCAATCCGGTGAGGAAGAACGTCGCGATCATCATCTGGTCGACGGGGACGGGCAGTTGGGCGCCGGGCCCGCCGCCTTCCAGGTAATCCTCGCGCAGCGTACGGGAGTTGAGATACGACTCGTCGGCCAGGGCGGCGCGCAGATAGCGGGCGGTGACCGCGCACGCGTAGTCGACCATGTCGGCGATCGCCTGCTCGCGCCCCCGGTACGCCTCGACGGCGATGGTGTCGCGCCACAACTCGGCGCCGTTGGCGGCGCGGGAGCGCTCGACCTCGCGCAGCAGCCGCTCGGCCTCGGCGCGCCAGCCGAAGTCGGCGTACTTCGCGCGGAGTTGGACGAGGGTGGCCACGGCGGGACCGAGGTGCGAAACACCGGCCAGTTCCTTGAACCCGCGGGTGGAGAAGCGGAAGCCCTCGACGGTGGGCGGCCGGCCGTCACCCGGGTAGAGGGCGAAGTCGGCGCTGGTGGCCACGATCAGCGGGTCTGCGCTGCCGTGCTCGACGGCGGCCCGGGTCAGCTGCGAGCCGATGCTGCCGGGCCCGGCGGTGTAGGTGGTGAACAGGTCGACGAGTTCGGGACTTTGGTGGGACGGCATCGGCGGATCCTTTCTCCAGAGGGGGCAGAGCAGGGCCCGTACTACTCGAAGCGGTACAGAACGGTCCGAGCGGCGAAGCGGATGTCGGCGGTGAGGCTGTTGCTGACGGCCACCAACAGGCCGCCGTCGCGGGCGCGGAGCACGGCGGCATCGGTGGCACCCGTGGTCGGGAAGGACTGCACGGACGTGAGGCGTCCCTCCGCGAACCGGTAGAGCTCGGAGTCCAGCGCGGTGACGGGCTCGGCCTGGGTGCCGAGGATGAAGTTGACGCGGACTACGTACAGCCCGTCCTCGGTGTCGAGGACGGCGAACTCCCGGGCCCCGAGCCCATCCAGAACCTGGTGTTCGACGAAGCGCTCCCCGTCCCAGCGCAGCAGCCGCGAGGGGCTCGCCAGACAGGCCACGAGCAGGTAGGTCTCGCCCTGTCCGTCGGTGAAGTGGGCGAAGGCGCGGCCGTGTTGGGGCGCGAGGTCCTGCACGTGCTCGAACTTCTCGCCGTTCCAGCGCAGCAGCACCGAGGGGCGCACGTGGTCGGCGTAGGCGAGGAAGTGCTCGCCGCCGAGTTCGAAGGCGTGCCAGTTGTAGCCCCAGAGCGCGTCGACGTCCTGCAGCGCGGCGAAGCGGGTTCCGTCCCAGGTGTAGATGCGGGAGGGTCGGTTCTCGTCCTCGTGGCCGGGGACGGTCACGCCCTGCGCCAGGGCGAGGAAGTGCCGCTCGCCGATGGCGAAGTGGCGCCACTGCTTGGCCGCGAAACCCTGGACGCTCTGGAAGGGCGTGAACCGGGTCCCGTCCCACTCGAAGACCGTGGAGTCGGTGGTGTATTCGTACGGCCCCTTGCCCGAGCGGATGTCGGCCACGGCCAGGAAGGCACGCTCGCCGATCCGGAAGAACTCCGCGTCCTCGCCACCGGGCGCGGGCAGGGTCTGGAAGGGCTCGTAGGTGTCGTCGCCCTCGGCCCGGCGCAGCAGGAGCAGCTCGGTGTCGCTGTCCCCGCCGTTCATGCCGGCCGGAGTACCGGGGATGTCGTAGGCGAGTTGGGGGACCGCCAGCAGCCGCATGCCGTCGAGCTCGAAGGGCTCCACGGCACGCGCCCCCGAGGTGGGCAGCACGGCCACCTCCGTCAGGCGCGGAGTGTGGGTGGCGAACATGTGGTTCCTCACTTCGGTCTACGACAGCAGTTCGCGGTACGGCAGCGGAGGCGGGGGCGCCCCGGTCAGCGGGGCGGGTGAGGCAGGTCGGGCTGGAGCACACCGTGCGCCGCCAGCCGCGTCAGCGCCTCGACCGCCGCGTCGCCCGCCGCCTCGCTCTCCGGCGGGGCCACGACCTGGCAGAAACGCTCGATCATGGAGACGACCGCGAGCGCGGTCAGTCGCGCGTCCACATCCGGAGCGGCGAGTCGACGTGCTTCCGCCACATGTGCGGTCCAGATCGTGACGTGCCGCGCCCGCATCGCCTCCCAGTGCGTGGCGAACTCCGCACTGACCAGTGAGGCCTCGTAGATGGCGGTCATCTCCGCGCGGTGGTCGCGGTAGATGTCCCAGTAGGCGCGCACGTGCCCGCGGATGTCGTCGATCCCGTCGAGGGCGTGCCCTTCCCCGGACTGCTCGACCACGCGCTCGCGCAGGGCGGCGGCGAAGTCGTCCGCTATCGAGCGCAACAGGTCGTCCTTGTCGGTGAAGTACCGGTAGAAGATCCCGGCCGACTTGCCCGCCTCGGCGGTGATGTCGCCGATCTTCGTCGACAGGTAGCCCTGGCGCGCTATCACCCGCAGGGCGGCGGCCTTGAGCTCGGCCGCGGAGCGCTCGCCCTTGGACGTGGCGGTTGCGGGCATGGGTCCTCCGACGGTCTCGTCATCAAAAAAGTAAATCTGAATTCAGTTTCAGTTGCGGCCGCGCACTTGTCAACCCGAGCGGAATCCGGGGCAGAGACTGGTGCTCCGCAGGGGGTACTACGCCGGTACTTCGCCGCCGGCGGCGTCCTCGTGCCGCGTCCCCGGGCTGACGAGCCCCGTCTCGTACGCGACGACCACCGCCTGGGCCCGGTCGCGCAGGGAGAGCTTGGCGAGGATGTGGGAGACGTGGGTCTTGACCGTGGCCTCGGAGAGATGGAGCCCGATGGCCAGTTCGGCGTTGCTCAGACCCTGGGCGAGCTGGCGCAGGACGTCCAGTTCGCGGGGTGTGAGGGCGGCCAGGTCGCGGTGGAGGGAGGCTGTCTCCGGGGCCCGGCGGGCGAACCGCTCGACCAGGCGGCGCGTGATGGCCGGGGCGAGCAGCGCGTCACCGGCGCGGACCGTGCGGACGGCGGCGACGAGGTGTTCCGGCGTGACGTCCTTGAGGAGGAAACCGCTGGCTCCGGCGGCCAGCGCCGCGTAGACGTAGTGGTCGAGGTCGAACGTGGTCAGCATGACCACGCGCGGCGCGTCCACGGCGCCAACATCCCTGAGAATGCGTCGCGTTGCCTCCAGGCCGTCCATGTCCGGCATGCGGATGTCCATCAGCACCACGTCGGGCCGGGTCCGCCGGACCGCGTCGACGGCTTCCGCTCCGTCGGTCGCCTCGGCGACCACCTCGATGCCGTGGGCGTCGAGGATCAGCCGGAAGCCGGTGCGTACGAGGGCCTGGTCGTCGGCGACCACGACGCGCGGGGCGCGATTCACAGGTCCTCCAGGGGGATCAGGGCGCGGACACGGTAGCCGCCGAGCGGGCGGGGGCCGGTGCGCAGGGTGCCGCCGTAGACGGCGAGGCGTTCGCGCAGGCCGATCAGGCCGCGGCCGTTGCCGGTGGCCGCGGCGGGGCCGGGCCTGCCACCGGTGTCGGTGACCTCCACGTGCAATTCGCCGTCGCCGTACGACACTTGGACGCTCGCGTCGGCGCCGGAGGCGTGTTTGACGGTGTTGGTCAGGGCCTCCTGGACCACGCGGTAGGCGGCGAGTTCGATGCCTGCGGGGAGGGGCCGGGGCGCTCCGGAGACGGTCAGTTCGACCGGTACGCCGGCGCCGCGCATGCGGCCGACGAGCGCCTCCAGCCGGTCCAGCCCCGGTTGCGGATCCAGATCCAGGTCCAGGCTCTCCAACTCGGCGGGATCCTGGCCCAGTTCCATGGTGAGCAGGCCCATCACGTCACGCAGCTCCCCCATCGCCGCCCGGCCGCCCGCCTCGACGGCGAGGAGCGCCTCGCGCGCCCGCTCCGGGGACTTGTCCATGATCGTGCGGGCGGCGCCGGCCTGGATGACCATCACGCTGACGTTGTGCGTGACGACGTCGTGCAACTCCCGGGCCATCCGGGCCCGTTCATGTTCTACGGCCCGATGCAGCTCCTCGGCCCGGGCGCTCTCCACCGCGGTGAGCCGGGTGCGGGTCTCGGCGGCCCGGAGTTTCCAGGTGCGCAGTCCGATGGCGGCCACGACGATCGGCACCGAGATGAACAGGGGCACGTACTGGGTGGGCACGGTCGGGGCGACGTAGAAGTACGGGTTGGCCGGGCCGACTTGGCCCGATCTGCTGATGACCGCGACCGCCACGGCGAGGCTCGCCAGGGTCGGCAGGCGGTGGGGGCTGTAGGCCGCCGCGCTGTAGGCGCCGATGACGCAGGCGTAGAAGGTGAGCCGGGCGACGTCGTCCGGGGTCAGTGCCGTCGCGACCGTCACGAGCCACAGGACGGCGAGGGGGTAGCGGCGTCGCCACGCGAGCGAAGCCGAGGCGAGGAACACCAGAATGACCAGGTCGGTCATGCGGTGCCGGTGGGCCTCGTCGTAGCCGTCGCCCCACGCGTACTGCACGGACACGCATGTGAGAACGAGCGCGAGCGCGGCGTCGACGAGCCGCTGTTGCCCTGTGGGGCGCGGCAGTCGACCACCGGGGCGCAGCAACAGGCCGACCGCCCGCCGCAGCCGAGCGGAGACCGACCGACCCGGGACTTCCTCTCCCACCGTCACCGGCCCATTCTCTCGGGTACCGACGGCGCCCGGAATCCCTCCGGCGGACGGGCCGCATACATCCGCCGGCTACATCTCAGGGATGACGTCGTGACCCATCACCCCAGTGCGGTACGGCAATTGGTCCGGCCGACCGGCGCGCAACCCTCTCGCAACCTTGCGTGTGATGCCCTGGGTCACCTGCACAACCCCACCCGGCTCCCTGGGACGGCTGACATGGACGACACCACCCCGCGCGTCGAACTCACCCCCGCCGCGGCCGACCTGCTGCGTCAACTCCACGCACAGCACGGCCCGTTGATGTTCCACCAGTCCGGCGGCTGCTGCGACGGCAGTGCGCCCATGTGCTATCCGGAGGGCGAGTTCCGCACCGGCGGTTCGGACGTGCTGCTCGCCGAGCTGGTCGTCGAGGGCGTGCCGGAGCCCGTGACGTTCTGGATCTCGCGCAGCCAGAACGAGGTGTGGAGCCACACCCGGCTGATCGTGGACGTCGTAGCAGGGCGCGGCAGCGGTTTCTCGCTGGAAGCACCCGAGGGGGTGCGTTTTCTCACTCGTTCCCGTGTAGTCGGCGCCTAGCAGCCCCGCCGGTCACCGTCATCTGCTGCACTTCCCCTGAGACTTGAGAGAGTTGACGAGACATCAGGGGATCCTGTGACGCACCGTCAAAAGCCTTTAAGAGCAAGCAGATTCGTACTCACACAGCTCACGGCACTCGGCGCGCTGGCCGGTGCGGCCCTGGTCGGGGCGGCACCGGCCAACGCCGTACCGGGCACCACACAGCTCGCGCCCGGTGTCACCTACCGGCAGTTCGACATCACCGCGGCCAAGGGTGTGACCCACGCCCATGTGGTCGTCGTGGACCTGCGCAACGCCCATGTGCGCGTCAACCTGCTGTACCCGGGCGCGGTGGCGGCCCGCGAGCCCGTCTCCCAGCTGGCCGACTCGGCGGGTGCCGTCGCGGGCGTCAACGGTGACTTCTTCAACATCACCGAGACCCAGCACCCGGGCGTCGAGGCCACCGGCTCCACCGACGGACCCGCCATCGCGAGCGGCATCGCGCTCAAGGCCGCGGTACCGGACGGCCAGCGCTTCGGGCCCGCGCTGCCGCCCGGCACGAACACCCGGAACGTGCTCGGCGTGGGGGTCGACCGGGTCGCCCGGCTGGACAGCCTCGCCCTCAGCGGGTCGGTCAGCACCCCGCACGGGCGGCTGACGCTCGGCGGGTTCAATCAGTACGCGCTGCCGGAGAACTCCATCGGTGCGTTCACCACACAGTGGGGCAGCGTCTCCCGGGTGCGTGCCACATGTGGCACGGACACGAACCGGGCCGGCGCCTGTAGTGCCGACACCTATGAGGTGACCGTCCGCAACGGCCGGGTCGTGTCGGCGTCCAACACCCCTGGCACCGGTGCCATCGCCGCGGGCACCACCGTTCTCGTCGGCCGTGAGGCGGGTGCGCAGCGGCTGCGGAAGCTGTCCACCGGCGAGCGGGTCCAGGTGAAGCACCGTCTCGTGGCGTCGAGGTCCGGAGTTCCGTACCGCTTCGCCCTCGGCGGCTATCCCGTCCTGCGCAACGGCCGGCCGCTGGCCGGTCTCGACAACACGACCTCGGCCGTCCGCACCGCCGTGGGGATCGCGAACGGCGGCCACCGTCTGCTGCTGTTCGCGACGGACGGCGCGGTCGCCTACCGCAACGGACTGACGATCGCCGAAGTCGCCACCGAGATGCGGGAGTTGGGCTCGGTCGACGCCTTCAGCCTGGACGGCGGCGGCTCGACGACCCTGGTCGCCCGCGCACCCGGCGCGAGCGCCGTCACGGTACGGAACCACCCCAGCGGCGGCGCCGAGCGTCCCGTACCGAACGGTGTCGGAGTCTTCTCGACCAACTGATCAACCAGCCGATCCGTCAACCGGTCGGCCGGCTGACCTCACGGATGCAGGCCGCTCACCAGATCCGCGGTGGCCGTCAGGCCGCTGTGGATCGTGGGCGCCATGCTGGTGCTCGCCATGAAGAACCCGAGCAGTGCGCAGACCAGCGCATGGGAGAGCTTCAGCCCGCCGCTGCGCATGAAGATCACCGCAAGGATCAGGAGCAGCAGCACCACAGAGATGGAAATGGCCATCGTCACCCTCCTCCGCCACGCCGCCATGTCTGGTTCGCGGCGTTCGGCCGCAAGTGTGGCGTAGCGGAGGGTTCGTCCGGGCTACCGACGTGTCCCCCGAACGGGTGTCACACGGACCGGCGCGCGTCCAGGAACGCTTCCAGCCCGGCCAGGTCGTCGGTGTTGAGGAAGTCCACGCCGGCGGCGAAGAGTTCGTCCCACAGCGCGTCGCGGGCGGGGCCCGCCACGTCCGGGGTGTTCCAGAACCGCACGGTCTGGTCGTGGGCGTGCGCCCGCGCGACGATCGAGCGCAGCTTCTGCCATTCGGTGTCGGGGAAGGCGCCGGTGCCGAGCCACGTGAAGTTGGCCTGCCAGTCGTCGCTGATGAGCGAGATGAAGGAGGCGGGCGCCGAGCTGCCGAGGTCGGCTAGCCGGCCGTCGTAGAAGGCGCGTCGTACGGTCTGCGCCTCCATGGGGACACGGGCCGCGCGGTCGCCGGAGATGACGTTGGTGACGGCGCCGGGGTGGACGCGTCCGTGGGCGCAGGTCGTGAACAGGTGCTTGTAGCTCTGGAGATGGCGGTCGAGTTCGAGGTAGGTCGAGGAGCCCTCGGTCTTGATGTCGATCAGGAGTTGCAGCGGATGGCGCCAACCCCGGTACACCGAGCCGTGGTTGGCCTTCACGAGGGCGGAGAGCGGGTCGAGGTAGAGGGATTCGAGTGTGCGGCTCGGATCGAGTTCGGTCGCGTCGTGACCGATGAGGAGTTGGTCGCCGACAAGGAAGATGTCGGCCTCGACACTGCCGAATCGGTGGTCGAGGGCGTCGAAGAGCGGGCGCGGGTGCTCGTAGTCGTTGTGGGCGTGGGCGCGCCACAACGGCCGCTTGCGGTGCCCCTGTTCGCCGGCGAAGGCGCTGCCCGCGGGCGGGGCGAGGACAGCCGCGAGGGTGGCGCCGAGCCCGGTGAGAGCTCTGCGACGGGTGATGAGGGCCATGGTGTTCCTCCGTGTGGGGCGGGCCAGAACCACAGGGAGTATGAGGCTGTGAGGACTCCAACGAACCTGCACATGACAGGAGTTGGCCGGACTGCCCTCGCGTGTTCACTCCTTCGGCGGAGGCGCACGGAAAGCCCGCCCCAGGTGGGACGGGCTTTCCGCGGACTTCACCTCATGGCGCTCAAGGAGCTTGCAGGTCGACCAATTCGGCCAGCGCCTCACGATGGGCACCCGCCGTGCCGTAGGCGATCGAGTCGGCCTTGGCCCGCTTCAGGTAGAGGTGGGCCGGGTGCTCCCACGTCATGCCGATGCCGCCGTGCAACTGGACGGCCTCCTCGGCCGCGTGGACGGCGACGGACGCCGCGTAGGCCTGCGCGACGGCGACCGCCACGTCGGTGTCGTCACCGGTCGCGAGGGCGTCGGCCGCGTTGCGCGCGGCGGCCCGCAGGCTGACGACCTCCAGCCACAACTGCGCCAGCCGGTGCTTGAGCGCCTGGAACCCGCCGACGGGCCGGTTGAACTGCTTGCGCTCCTTCAGATAACGGACCGTCTCGGTCAACGTCCAGTCGGCGAGCCCGAGTTGCTCGGACGCGAGCAGCCCGGCCCCGGCCCGCAGAGCACGTCGTACGGCGGGTTCGGCGTCCCCGATCCGACGCCCGGCGGCCCCGTCGAACACCACGCGCGCCAGCGGCCGGGTCAGGTCCAGGGACACCTGCGGTACGACGGTCACGGCGGCCGCGTCGACGGCATACAGCCCGCCGTCCTCCCCCGGCACCAGCAGCACATCGGCGGCGGCAGCGTCGGCGATCCCGGTCAACTCCCCGTGCAGGGAGCCGTTTTCGTGCCGTACGGCCTTGTGCGCGCCGCCCGGTGCGACACTCAGGGAGACGGCGAGGGCGCCGATCTTCCGTCCGGACGCCAGCTCGGCGAGGAGGTCCTCGGCATCGCACGCGAGGAGTGCCTCGGTGGCGACGACCGCGCTGGTGAGGTACGGGACGGGGGCGACCGCGCGGCCCAACTCCTCCAGTACGACGGCGACTTCACGATGGGTCGCGCCCTGGCCGCCCTGCGCCTCGGGCACGAGGAGGCCGGCGAGGCCCATGCCGTCGGCGAGGGACTTCCAGAGGGACAGGTCGTGCGGGGCGTCCGACTCGGTGCGGGCGATCACGCTCGCCGCGTCGCAGTGGTCGGTCAGCAGGTCCCGGACGGCGGCGCGCAGCGCCTCTTCCTCCTCCGAGTAGAGCAGATCCGTCATCGCGCGAGGTCCTTCCAGGCGACGTCCTTGTCGGTGCGCGGCTCGGCCGGGAGGCCCAGGACGCGCTCGGCGACGATGTTCAGCAGGACCTCGCTGGTCCCGCCCTCGATGCTGTTGCCCTTGGAGCGGAGGTAGCGGTAGCCGGCGTCGCGGCCGGTGAAGTCCACCAGTTCCGGGCGCCGCATGGTCCAGTCGTCGTACAACAGGCCTTCCTCGCCCCGGAGTTCGACCTCAAGGCCGCTGATCTCCTGGTTGAGGCGGGCGAAGGAGAGCTTCATGCCGGAGCCCTCGTGGCCGGGCTGGCCCGCGACGAGCTGCTGGCGCAGCCGCTCGCCGGAGAGCCGGGCGACCTCGGCCTCGACCCAGAGCTTGAGGAGGCGCTGGTGGAGGTCGTGGGTGCGCAACTCCGGGCGTTCGCGCCAGGTTCGGCTGATCGGGCCGATCATGCCGCCCTCGCGCGGGATGCGCATGCCGCCGATGGAGACGCGCTCGTTCATCAGCGTGGTCTGCGCGACCCGCCAGCCGTCGCCGATCTCGCCGAGGCGATGGGCATCGGGGATACGGACGTCGGTGAGGAAGACCTCGTTGAACTCGGCCTCGCCGGTGATCTGGCGCAGCGGCCTGACCTCGACGCCGGGGTCGGTCATGTCGCAGATGAAGTAGGTGATGCCCGCGTGCTTGGGCACGTCCGGGTCGGTGCGCGCGATGAGGATGGCCCAGCGGGCGAGGTGGGCGCTGGACGTCCACACCTTCTGCCCGTTGACGACCCACTCGTCGCCTTCACGCACCGCGCGCGTGCCGAGCGCGGCCAGGTCGGACCCGGCACCGGGTTCGCTGAAGAGCTGGCACCAGACCTCCTCGCCCACCCAAAGCGGCCTGAGGAAGCGCTGCTTCTGCTCCTCGGTGCCGAAGCGGAGGACGGTCGGCGCTGCCATACCCAGGCCGATACCGATCCGGCGCGGGTCGTTGTCGGGGGCACCCGCGGCCTCCAACTCGGCGTCCACGACGGCCTGGAGAGCCCGCGGGGCACCCAGCCCGCCGAGGCCCTCGGGGTAGTGCACCCACGCGAGCCCGGCGTCGAAACGGGCCTTGAGGAAGTCGAGGTGGTCGGTCTCCAGCGGCGGGTGCGCGGCCAGCAACTCCTGGGTACGGCGGCGCAGTTCGGCCGCGGCCGAGTCCGCTCCCGTGGTCTCCTCGCTCATGCGGCGGCTCCGTTCTCCAGCGACGGTACGACGACGACCCGGCCGGTGGTGACACCGTCGCCGAGGCGCTGCACGGCGGCGGCCGCACCGGCCAGCGGGACGCGCTCGCTCACCAGCGGCTTGATGACGCCGCGTGCGGCCAGGTCGGTCAACTGCTCGTGGCAGTGCAGGATCAGCTTCGGGTTCTTGGTGGCGTACAGGCCCCAATGCAGGCCCTGGATCGAGTAGTTCTTCACCAGGGCGTGGTTGAGACCGGGGCTGGGGATCGTCCCGCTCGCGAAGCCCACGACCACGATCCGGCCCTCGAAGGCGACGACCTTCGTGGACTGCGTGTAGGCATCACCGCCGACCGGGTCGAAGACCACGTCGGCGCCCCGCCCGCCGGTGGCTTCCTTGACAGCCGCGACGACGTCCCGTGTACGCCGGTCGATCACGACGTCGCAGCCCAACTCCCTTGCCACGACTGCCTTTTCGGCGCCGCCGACGACACCGATGACGGTGGCACCGGCGGCCTTGCCGAGCTGTACTGCCGCGCTGCCGACTCCGCCGGCGGCGGCGTGCACGAGCAGGGTCTCGCCGGCCTCCAGGTGGGCGCGGCGGTGGAGGGCGAACCAGCCCGTCTGGTAGCCGATGTGGAGTGCGGCGGCCTCGGCGTCGTCCAGCGAGTCGGGGGCGGGCAGCAGGGCGGCGGCGTCCGCGATCGCGTACTCCGCGAAACCGCCGTACGGCAGTGCGGGGTTGGCGATCACGCGGCGGCCGTCCTCGGTCTCGCCGCAGATCTCGACACCCGGGGTGAACGGGAGCGGGGGCCGGACCTGGTAGTGGCCTCGGCACATCAGGACGTCCGGGAAGTTGATGTTCGCGGCGCGTACCTTCAGCAGGACCTGGCCGTCGCCCGGCGTGGGTCGTTCCACCTCCGCCAGGCGCATCGCCTCGCTTGGTTCGCCGTTCTCGTGCACTTGCCATGCCTGCATGCGGGGCCTCCACGGGACTGCTCTGTCTGACCGGGGTCGGTTGCATACTAAGCGGTCGCTTGCGCGTCGGGGAACAGTCGGGTTCGTCACGATCCCCAGGGTGCGTGTAGTTCTTTGGCTGCCGGCCGGTGGGGGCTGGTCGCGCAGTTCCCCGCGCCCCTAAAAGGGGCGCTCCAGCAGGGCGGCATTTTTCACTGGCCGCGCTTCGGCCTGGCCCTCACATGCATTCGCTCCCCCTGCGGGCCGAACAGGCTCAGGAACTCCACCGGGCCCTCTCCGGTCGAGCCGAACCAGTGCGGGACCCGGGTGTCGAATTCGGCTGCCTCGCCCGGGCCCAGCACCACGTCGTGCTCGCCCAGCAACAGCCGTAGGCGACCGGACATCACGTACAGCCACTCGTAGCCCTCATGCGTCCGCAGATCCGGCTCGACCTTCCGCTGCGGTTCCAGGACCTTGTACGCCTGGAGGCCGCCGGGCTGGCGGGTCAGGGGCCAGTGGGTGCGGCCGCCTCGGACGATCGGCTCGGCGCGTACGCGGGGGTCACGGACCGCCGGGGCTCCGACCAGTTCGTCCAGAGGCACCCGGTGGGCCCGTGCGATCGGCAGCAGCAGCTCCAGGCTGGGCTTGCGCAGCCCGGACTCCAGCCGCGAGAGGGTGCTCACCGAGATGCCGGTCGCCTCCGAGAGGCCGGCGAGCGTCGCGCCCTTCTCCTTGCGGATCCGTCGCAACCTCGGGCCGACCTCCGCGAGTACGTCGTCCATGTCGTCGTTCATGACCGATATTGCAGTTTCGGCAAACCTGTTTGTCAATACGGCAGCGACGGGGCGACCTTCGGGGGTGGAGGTGGTCACCATGACCGAGACACGTACCGGAACCTACGAAGTGGTCGTCATCGGCGGCGGAGCGGCGGGGCTCTCCGCCGCGCTGGTCCTGGGCCGGTCCCGGCGTCGCACGCTGGTCGTCGACGCGGGCGAGCCGCGCAACACGCCCGCCGCGCACATGCAGGGCTACCTGACCCGGGACGGGATGTCTCCGGCCGAGTTCCTCGCCCTGGGCCGCGAGGAGATCGCGCGCTACGGCGTCGACCTGGTCCGGGACCGCGCGGTGGACGTCACGAAGGGCGCGGACTTCGCCGTGGCGCTTGCCGGTGGGGAGACCGTGCACGCGCGGCGGATCGTCGTCGCCACCGGGCTCAAGGACGAGCTGCCCAGCGTCCCCGGAGTCGCCGAGCGGTTCGGTCGGGACGTGATCCACTGCCCGTACTGCCACGGCTGGGAGGTCCGTGACCGGGCCTTCGGGGTGCTCGCGACGACGGCGATGAGTGTGCACCAGGCGCTGATGGTCTCGCAGTGGTCCAAGGACGTGACCCTGTTCCTGCACACGGTCGCCGAGTCCGAGCTGACGGACGACGACCTGCGCAGGCTGGCCGCGGCCGGGGTCGCCGTGGTCCCCGGCGAGGTCGCCGAACTGGCCGTCGAGGACGACCGCCTCACCGGCGTCCGCCTCACGGACGGCAGCACGCATCCCCGCGAGGCCCTGTTCGTAGCGCCTCGCGCCGTCCCGCGGACCGGGCTCCTGGAGAAGCTGGGCGCCGAGCTGCAGGAGACCCCGTTCGGCGCGTACCCCGTGGTCGACCCGACGGGGCTGACGACCGTGCCCGGGGTGTGGGCCGTGGGCAACGCGATGGGCTTCGGGGAGCAGGTCGTGAACGCGGCCTCCGCCGGGTACCGGGCGGCCGCCACGATCAACGGCGAACTGCTCATGTCCGACCTCGACGCGGCCGTCCGGGTGTAGACCGCCCGCCTCCGTTGCACGATGGCTGCATGCTGCTGACCCGGCTCGCGCATGTGTCCCAGGAGGTCGCCGCCACCTCGGCGCGGTCCCGGAAGATCGCCCTGCTCGCGGAGCTCTTCCGGGACGCGGAGGCCGACGACGTCCCGATCGTCATCCCGTACCTGGCGGGCCGCCTGCCACAGGGGCGGCTCGGCATCGGTTGGAAGGTACTGAGCCAGTCGGTCGAACCGGCCCTCGAACCCACCCTCACCGTGCGCGAGGTGGACGCGCGGCTCACCGCTCTCGGCAAGGTGTCGGGCGCCGGTTCGCAGGCCGAACGGGCGCGCCTGGTGGGCGAGTTGATGGGCGCGGCCACCGCCGACGAGCAGCGCTTCCTGTTCGGGCTGATCACGGGTGAGGTCCGGCAGGGCGCGCTCGACGCGGTCGCCGTGGAGGGCCTGGCCCAGGCAACCGACGTGCCCGCAGCGGATGTTCGACGGGCCGTGATGCTGGCGGGTTCGCTCCAGACGGTGGCCGAGGCGCTGCTCGCCGACGGCCCGGCATCGCTCGACCGCTTCCGGCTGACCGTGGGCCGCCCGGTCCTGCCGATGCTCGCGCACAGCGCCACGTCCGTCGCCGAGGCGGTCGAGAAGCTGGGCGACTGCGCGGTCGAGGAGAAGCTCGACGGCATCCGCGTCCAGGTCCACCGCGACGGCGAAGTCGTACGGCTCTACACCCGCACCCTCGACGACATCACCGACCGGCTGCCCGAACTCACCGCCGCCGCTCTGGAGTTGAGAGGCGAGCGGTTCATCCTGGACGGTGAGGTCATCTCCTTCGACGCGGACGGGCGTCCGCGTTCCTTCCAGGAGACGGCAGGCCGGGTCGGATCGCGGGTGGACGTGGCCACGGCCGCCGAGACGGTCCCCGTCTCCCCCGTGTTCTTCGACGCGTTGTCCGTCGACGGCCGCGATCTCCTCGACCTGCCGTTCGCCGAACGGCACGCGGAACTGGCCCAGTTGGTGCCCGAGCCGATGCGCGTCCGCCGGACTCTCGTGTCCGGCCCGGAGGATGTCCCGGCGGCGGAGACCTTCCTCGCCGAGACCTTGAAGCGCGGCCACGAGGGGGTCGTGGTGAAAGGCCTCGACGCCCCCTACAGCGCGGGCCGCAGGGGCGCCTCCTGGCTGAAGGTGAAGCCCGTCCACACGCTCGACCTGGTCGTCCTGGCCGCCGAGTGGGGACACGGCCGGCGCACCGGCAAGCTCTCCAACCTCCATCTGGGCGCCCGGAGTTCGGACGGTTCCTTCGTGATGCTCGGCAAGACCTTCAAGGGCATGACCGACGCCGTGCTGACCTGGCAGACCGAGCGCCTCCAGGAGCTGGCCGTGCAGAGCGACGGCCACGTGGTGACCGTACGGCCCGAACTCGTCGTGGAAATCGCGTATGACGGACTGCAGAAGTCGACCCGCTATCCGGCCGGTGTCACGCTGCGCTTCGCGCGGGTCGTGCGGTATCGGGAGGACAAGCGGGCGGAGGAGGCGGACTCGGTGGAGACGTTGTTGGCGGCGCATCCGGAGGTGAAGCCGTGAGCGGGGACGCGAGGGGGAAGCGGAGTGCCGGGCTGTTGTTGTTCCGGCACACCGATCGTGGGCTGGAGGTGTTGCTCGGCCATATGGGCGGCCCGTTCTTCGCGCGACGGGACGCCGGGGCGTGGGGTGTGCCCAAGGGTGAGTACGAGCCCGACGAGACCGCCTGGGACGCGGCCCGGCGTGAGTTCCAGGAGGAGCTGGGGATCGCGCCGCCGGACGGCGAGGCGATCGAGCTCGGCGAGGTGCGGCAGAGCAACGGGAAGGTCGTCACGGCGTGGGCGATCGAGGCCGATCTCGACCCGGCGGACATGGTTCCCGGCACCTTCCGGATGGAGTGGCCGCCGAAGTCGGGGCAGGTCCAGGAGTTCCCGGAGCTGGATCGCGTGGAGTGGCTGGGCCTCGAACGGGCGCGGGCCGTCATCGTCACCGCGCAGGCCACGTTTCTCGACCGGCTGGTGGAGCACTCGGGCTGAAGGACCGTGTACGCGTTGCGGTCCCCCGTGCCACGCGGGAAGGTCGAGGTACAGCCCGCTCCAGGAGGTCAGCCATGCCCATCGCGACGGTCAACCCGGCGAACGGCGAGACGCTCAAGACGTACGAGGCCATGGGTGCCGAGGAGATCGAGCGGCGGCTCCAGCTCGCGGAGGCCACGTTCCGTACGTACCGGACGTCTTCCTTCGCCGAGCGCGCCCGGCTCATGCACCGGGCCGCCGATCTGCTCGACGAGGACCGGCAGGACATCGGCCGGACCATGACCACCGAGATGGGCAAGCCGGTCAAGCAGGCCCGCGCGGAGGCCGCGAAGTGCGCGAAGTCGATGCGCTGGTACGCCGACCACGCCGAGGGACTCCTCGCCGACGAGGAGCCGGACGCGGCGGACGTCAAGGACTCGGGCGGCTCCCGGGCCCTTGTCCGCTACCGGCCGCTCGGCCCGGTGCTCGCCGTAATGCCGTGGAACTTCCCGCTGTGGCAGGTGATCCGCTTCGCCGCGCCCGCGCTGATGGCGGGCAACGTCGGCCTGCTCAAGCACGCGTCGAACGTGCCGCAGACCGCCCTCTATCTGGAGGACCTGTTCCACCGCGCGGGCTTCCCGGAGGGCGCGTTCCAGACCCTGCTGGTCGGTTCCGGTGCGATCGAGGAGATCCTGCGCGACGAGCGGGTCAAGGCGGCCACCCTCACCGGCAGCGAGCCGGCCGGGCGTGCGGTCGCGTCCGTCGCCGGGGACATGGTCAAGAAGACGGTTCTGGAACTGGGCGGCAGCGACCCGTACGTCGTGATGCCGTCCGCCGACATCGAGCGGGCCGCGCAGATCGCGGTGACCGCGCGCGTGCAGAACAACGGGCAGTCGTGCATCGCCGCCAAGCGGTTCATCGTGCACACGGATGTCTTCGACGCGTTCGCCGAGCGGTTCGTGGCCGGCATGAAGGCGCTCACGGTCGGTGATCCGCTGGCGGAGGAGACCGAGGTCGGACCGGTCGCCAGCGAGCAGGGCCGTAGCGATCTGGAAGAACTCGTCGACGACGCGGTGGAGAGCGGGGCCACTGTGTTGTGCGGCGGTGAGCGGCCCGACGGAGCCGGCTGGTTCTACCCGCCGACCGTCCTCACCGACATCACCCGCGAGATGCGCATCCACCGCGAGGAGACGTTCGGGCCCGTCGCCACGCTGTACCGGGTCGCCGACCTCGACGAGGCCGTCCTCCTCGCCAACGACACACCGTTCGGGCTGAGTTCCAACGTGTGGACGCGGGACGAGGCGGAGGTCGAGCGGTTCGTACGGGACCTGGAGGCGGGCGGGGTGTTCTTCAACGGGATGACCGCGTCGCATCCGGCGTTCCCGTTCGGCGGGGTGAAGCGGTCCGGGTACGGGCGGGAGCTGTCGGGGCACGGAATCCGCGAGTTCTGCAACATCACCACGGTATGGCACGGAGCGTGAGCGTTCCGCGGCTACGATCCCCTCTGTGAACCGCGAAGTGACTCTGCCTCTGATCGTCGACGACCGCGGGACCTTGCAGGTGGCTGCCGCGGATGTCAGCAAGCTTTTGCGTACCGTGGGTGGGCGGTGGCTGCACCTTGTCGAGGCCGGGGAAGAGGGGCTGGACGAGGACACGGTTGCCGCGCTGACGATCGAGTTGGCGAAGCTGGCCGACCGTATTGACGTTGCGTGTATTGCGCACAGCAGTGGGGGCGGTTCGTAGTTTGTCGGGTGCGGGCCGATGGGGGCTGGTCGCGCCCACGCGGCGGAGCCGCAAATCGATACAGCCCCGCGCCCCTGGGGAGTGCGCTGAGCGGTGTTTGAGAGCTCGGCCCCTCGTCCCTGACTCGGACCACTCAACCGCGAGCAGAAGCTCGGGCGGTTCACTGGCTTTGCACAGGTATCACTGATCCCGTCTTTATGAGCTTGTCCCTGAATTGGAGTAGTCCACCGCGAGATCGTCGTCCTCCCGGGTGATCGTGGGTGCACCACCCTCTGAGGTGAACCACCTTCTGACCGGCGGGCGAAGGCCTTCCGGAAGGCGAAAGCAGGGACGGTTCATGGCGACTTTGTGCAAGCCCTCGGTGTCGGTTCCCGAGCACGTGATCACGATGGAGGAGACGCTGGAGCTGGCGCGCTCCCGTCACGCGGACCACCCCAACCTGCCGCTGGCCCTCCGACTGATCGAGAACACCGGTGTGCGCACCCGGCACATCGTGCAGCCCATCGAGGAGACCCTGAAGCACCCGGGGTTCGAGGACCGCAACAGGATCTACACGGCCGAGGCGAAGGCCCGCGTCCCCTCGGTCGTGCAGCGCGCGCTCGACGAGGCGGAGCTCCTCACCACCGACATCGACGTGATCATCTACGTCTCGTGCACGGGCTTCATGATGCCCTCGCTCACGGCCTGGCTGATCAACGAGATGGCGTTCGACGCCACCACCCGGCAGATCCCCATCGCCCAGCTGGGCTGCGCGGCCGGCGGCGCGGCCATCAACCGGGCGCACGACTTCTGCACGGCCTACCCGGACGCCAACGCGCTCATCGTGGCCTGCGAGTTCTGCTCGCTGTGCTACCAGCCGACCGACCTCGGCATCGGCTCCCTGCTCTCCAACGGGCTGTTCGGCGACGGCATCGCGGCCGCGGTCGTGCGCGGACGGGGCGGCACCGGCATCCAGCTCGAGCGCAACGGGTCGTACCTGATCCCCAAGACCGAAGAGTGGATCATGTACGACGTCCGGGCCACCGGATTCCACTTCCTGCTGGACAAGCGGGTGCCGGCCACCATGGAGCCCCTCGCACCGGCGCTCCAGGACCTCGCGGGACTGCACGGCTGGGACGCGGCCGACCTGGACTTCTACATAGTCCACGCGGGCGGGCCCCGAATACTCGACGACCTGAGCAAGTTCCTCCAGGTCGACCCGCACGCGTTCCGGTTCAGCCGGGCCACCCTCACCGAGTACGGCAACATCGCCAGCGCCGTCGTCCTGGACGCGCTGCGCCGGCTCTTCGACGAGGGCGGTGCCGAACACCGGGCGCGCGGACTCCTCGCCGGGTTCGGACCCGGTATCACCGCCGAGATGGCCCTGGGCCGCTGGCACAGCGACGACCGAGAGACGGCTTGAGTACGGCATGACTGAAGAGACGCTCACCGAGACCCTGCCCCCGGTCCGGCCCTGGCCGGCCCTCGACCTGACCGGGGTGGACTTCGACCCGGTCCTCGCCAAGCTGATGCGGGAGGGTCCGGTCAACCGGATCAAGCTGCCCAACGGCGAGGGCTGGGCCTGGCTGGTCACCCGGCACGACGACGTGCGGATGGTCACCAACGACCCCCGGTTCAGCCGCGAGGCGGTGATGGCCCAGCCGGTGACCCGGCTCGCCCCGCACTTCATCCCCGCCCGCGGCGCCGTCGGCTTCCTCGACCCGCCGGACCACACCCGGCTACGGCGCTCGGTCGCCCAGGCGTTCACGGCACGCGGGGTGGAACGGGTGCGGGAGCAATCCCGCCTGCTGCTCGACGAGTTGATCGACGAGCTGCTCCAGAACGGGCCGCCCACTGACCTCACCGAGACCGTGCTGAGCCCCTTCCCCATCGCGGTGATCTGCGAGCTGATGGGCGTCCCGGCCGCCGACCGGCACGGCATGCACACCTGGACCCAGCTCATCCTGTCCTCCTCGCACGGCGCCAAGGTCAGCGAGAAGGCGAAGCAGGAGATGGGCGCCTACTTCGGCGATCTCATCGGCCTGCGGGAGGGCAGCGACGGCGAGGACGTCGCCTCGCTGCTCGGTGCCGCCGTGGGCCGGGAGGAGATCACGCTGGAGGAGGCGGTGGGGCTCGCGGTGCTGCTGCAGATCGGCGGCGAGGCGGTCACCAACAACAGCGGGCAGATATTCTACCTGCTGCTGACCCGCCCGGATCTCGTCGAACGACTGCGCGCGGAACCGGAGTCGAGGCCCCAGGCCATCGACGAGCTGCTGCGCTACATCCCGCACCGCAACGCGGTCGGGCTGTCCCGGATCGCCATGGAGGACGTGGAGATCCGCGGGGTACGGATGCGGGCGGGCGACCCGGTGTACGTGTCGTACCTGGCCGCGAACAGGGACCCGGACGTGTTCCCGGACCCGGACCGGATCGACTTCACCCGCAGTCCGAATCCTCACGTGTCCTTCGGCTTCGGCCCGCACTTCTGTCCCGGCAACATGCTGGCGCGACTGGAGTCCGAGCTGCTCGTGGACGCGCTGCTGGACCGGATTCCGGGGCTGAAGCTCGCTGTACCGGCCGATCAGGTCCCTTTCAAGAAGGGCGCGTTGATCCGCGGGCCCGAGGCCCTGCCCGTGACGTGGTGAGGTGCCGATGACGGCGACGGAGGGGCTGCTGGTACCGCCCGGTCACGGCCGGGTCGTCCAGACACCCGCGCAGCACGTGACGTTCAAGGTGACCGGCTCTCATTCGCGGACGGCGTCCACCTTCGAGGTGCTGGTGCCGCCGGGCTTCGACGTCGGCGCCCATGTGCACACGCGCAGCGAGGAGTTGTTCTACGTGCTCGAAGGCGAGCTGGACGTCCTCGCCTTCGAGCCGCGGATCCGGACCCCCGACAACTGGCAGCGCTGGGAGTCGAGTTCGGGCACGCGGGTGGTACGGGCGACGCCGGGCACGGTGATCGTCGTACCGCCCGGGTGTCCGCACGCGTTCTCGAACCCGACGGAGACGGCGGCGAAGATGTTCTTCCAGGCGTCTCCGCCACCGGATCATGAGCGGTATTTCGAGGAGCTGTTGGAGATCCTCGGGAGCGGGGGGCCGCCGGATCACGCGGCGATCGAGGAGTTGCGGGGGCGGTACGACATCGAGCAGCTGACGCCTCTCAAGCACCGTTGACCCTTGGACTCGGTCGGTAATCGAGTTGATCGGCATCGAGCGGGTCGGCTAGGAACTGTCCATGCTGCGAGGAACCAAGATCGGGCTCCGGGCCCGGCACGAGTCCGATGTCCCGGTCCTGCACGCCGAGTTGTACGACGACGTGGCGACGAGATCGCGAGTGGACTCACGGCCCTGGCGCCCCGTCTCACCGGGCTCCGAGGCCTCACCCTTCGCGGTCACCGAACCCGACGACGATGCCGCCCCCTTCGCCGTCGTGTCCCTCGACAACGACGAGTTGGCGGGGACCGCGGGGCTGTGGGGCATCGACACCCACAACAGGACCGCCCATCTGGGCATGTCGCTGCGGCCGGGTTTCCGCGGCCGCGGACTCGCCGTCGACGTCGTCGCGGTGCTGTGCACCTACGGCTTCACCGTCCGCGGCCTCCACCGGCTGCAGTTGGAAACCCTGGCCGACAACACCCCGATGATCCGGGCCGCCTCCCGCGCCGGCTTCATCCAGGAGGGGACGCTCCGCCGCGCGGCGTGGGTCAACGGCGAGTTCGTGGACGAGGTGATCCTCGGGTTGCTCGCCGAGGACTGGCACCGCGCCCCGCACTGAGAGCGCCGGTCAGCGTTCGCGCCCTGAAGGGGCGCGCGGCTGCGTCGATATGCGGCTCCGCCGCGCGGACGCGACCACCTCTCAGCACCGGTGAGCGAAGGTTTTTGAGGGGCGCGGGGAACTGCGCGACCAGCCCCCACCGGCCCGCACCCGAAACTCAACGAATCGGCATCCCCGACAACGTCCGCGCAATCACCAGCCGCTGAATCTCACTCGTCCCCTCGAAAATCGTGTAGATCGCGGCGTCACGGTGCATCCGCTCAACCGGATACTCACGGGTGTAGCCGTTGCCGCCCAGGATCTGAATGGCCTGGCCGGTCACCTTCTTCGCCGTCTCGCTCGCGAACAGCTTCGACATCGACCCCTCGGCCGCCGTGAACTGCTTCCCGTTGACCGCCATCCAGGACGCCCGCCACACCAGCAACCGCGCCGCGTCGATGGACGTACGCATGTCGGCGAGCTGGAAGGCGACACCCTGGTTGTCGATGATCGGCCGGCCGAACTGCTCGCGGGTCATCGCATAGTCGAGAGCGACCTCGTACGCGGCACGGGCGGTGCCGACCGCCATCGCACCGACAGCCGGGCGGGACGCCTCGAACGTGGCCATCGCCGCGTTCTTCACCCGCTCGCCGCCGCCGGCCTTCGCGCGCTCACGGGCGCGGGCGAGGCGCTCGTCCAGCTTCTCCTTGCCGCCGAGCAGGCAGGAACCGGGGATGCGCACGTCCTCCAGGACGACCTCGGCGGTGTGCGAGGCGCGGATGCCGTGCTTCTTGAACTTCTGCCCCTGGGACAGGCCCGGCGTGCCCGACGGGACGATGAAGGAGGCGTGGCCCTTGGAGCCGAGGTCCGCGTCGACGACCGCGACGACGACGTGGACGTTGGCGATACCACCGTTGGTCGCCCAGGTCTTGGTGCCGTTGAGCACCCACTCGTCCTTGGCCTCGTCGTACACGGCACGCGTGCGCATGGAGGCCACGTCGGAACCGGCGTCGGGCTCGGAGGAGCAGAAGGCGGCGACCTTCACGTCGTTGGCGTCGCCGTACATCTGGGGAATCCAGGTGCCGATCTGCTCCTCGGTGCCGTTGGCGAGGACGCCGACCGCGGCAAGACCGGTGCCGACTATGGAGAGGGCTATGCCCGCGTCGCCCCAGAACAGTTCCTCCATGGCCATCGGGATGCCGAGGCCGGTGGGGTCGAAGTACTGCTGGGCGTAGAAGTCCAGGGAGTAGATGCCCACCTTCGCGGCCTCCTGGATGACCGGCCAGGGAGTCTCCTCACGCTCGTCCCATTCGGCGGCGGCGGGGCGGATGACGTCGGCGGCGAAGCCGTGCAGCCAGTCCCGCACCTCCTTCTGTTCGTCGTTGAGTTCCATGGTGAACTCGGCCATGACTCCTCCAGCAGCGCACTAGCATGTTACTTGCGGTAACGACAGAGTCTGTTACCGACGGGTAGGAAAAGTCAACTCCCGATGACCACTCGGCAGCCCGTTCGAGGCGTTGGGGCCATTGAGTGTTAGTTTGCGCAGGCGTCACCGATTCAGCACGGGTGGGGAGAGACCATGGACACCACGCAGCGGACCGATCAACAGCGGTCCGCCGATCGCCGACGGCGCGAGTTGCTGGAGGCCGCGGACAGAGTGGTGCTGCGTGATGGTCCGCAGGCCTCGATGAACGCGATCGCCGCGGAAGCGGGTATTACGAAGCCGATTCTGTACCGGCACTTCGGGGACAAGGGTGGACTGTACGCGGCCCTTGCCAAGCGGCATACGGATGCCCTGTTGTCGTCGCTGCGGGCGGCGTTGGACGCTCCCGCCGAGCGTCGGGAGCGGGTTGAGGCCACGCTCGACACGTACCTCGCCGCAATCGAGGCGCTGCCTCAGGTGTATCGGTTCCTGATGCATCCCGTGGAGGGTGGGCAGACCGCGGACCAGGGGTTCGACACGGGGAATCACTCGGTTCCGTTGCTGCGGCGGATGGGCGAGGAGTTGGCCCAGGTCATCGAGGAGCGGGTGGATCTCGGGCCCAACAGTCAGCAGCTGGCTCGGGTGTGGGGGCATGGGATCGTCGGGATGATGCACGCGGCCGGGGACTGGTGGCTGGGTGAACGGCCTTGCTCCCGGGCCGAGTTGGTGCGGAGTCTGGCTGATCTGCTGTGGGGACGGTTGGCTGCCGCCGGGGACAAGGTTGGTGGGCCGGGGTTTTAGCCGGTTGTGTTTCGGGTGCGGGTGCGTGGGGGCTGGTCGCGCAGTTCCCCGCGCCCCTAAAAGACCCCGGTCACCGGTGCTGACAGCTGGTCGCGCCCTCGCGGCGGAGCCGCACATCGACACAGCCCCGCGCCCCTGAAAAGACCTCAGCTCACCGGGACCACGGAGCTCGGCTCACTTGTCGCATCAAGCGGCTGTGGCGCCAGCCCGTCACGCGGTCCGCGTAGACCTTTCCCTCCACGTGGTCGTACTCGTGCTGCAAGCACCGCGCGAACCAACCCGTCCCGTGCACGGTGATCGGCTCCCCGGTCACCGTGAAGCCCTCGACGATCGCGTGGTCGTAACGCTCCGTTCCCGCTTCCAGGCCCGGTAGGGAGAGACAACCCTCCGGGCCCCTCAACACCACGCCGTCCGTCTCGACGAGGCGTGGGTTCACCACATGGCCGAGGTGGCGGACCTCCTCGTCGTCGGGACAGTCGTAGACGAACACCCGCAAACGCTCGCCTACTTGGTTCGCGGCGAGGCCCACCCCCTGGGCCGCGTACATCGTCGCGAACAAGTCCTCTACGAGGCGGGCGAGTTCCGGCCCAAAGTCTGTTACCTCGGCGCACGGGGTATGGAGCAGGGGGTCGCCGAGCAGGGTGAGGGGACGGACTCGCCCGTGGGCGCCCGGGATGGAGCCGTATCGCATGGGCGCAAGGGTACGGTTCTCTACGGCGCACGCCCGCCGCGAGGGGTTCGCGGTGCCGCGGTTCGGGCACCGATAAGGATCTCGATAGGCTGAGGTCCACACCACGTTGCCGGAGGCAGAGGCGCGGCGCGTACGCAAGGAGGATCGAGAACTGATGGCAGGCAACTCGGACCCGCTCACGCCGCGGGCCAAGCTGGCCGTGACGGCGGGCAAGGCGGTCGCGGCGGCATCGCGTGCCGCGGGGCGGGGCAGCGGATCGGTGATCGGCGGCCGAGTGGCACTCAAACTCGACCCCGACCTGCTCGCCCGGCTCGCACAGAACCTGGACGTGACGCTCGTCTCGGCCACCAACGGCAAGACCACGACGACGCGTTTGATCGCCGAGGCCCTCGGGGCCGCCGGTGAGGTCGTCTCGAACGCGCTCGGCGCCAACATGCCCGCCGGCATCACCTCGGCGCTGGCCGGTGGCTCGGACGCCAAGTTCGGTGTCATCGAGGTCGACGAGAAGTACCTCGCCGGCGTCGCCCGTGACACCGACCCCAAGTGCATCGCGCTGCTCAACCTCTCCCGCGACCAGCTCGACCGCGCGGCCGAGACCCGCATGCTCGCGGAGAACTGGCGTGAGGGGCTTGCCGGTTCGAAGGCCGTCGTCGTCGCCAACGCGGACGACCCGCTGGTCGTGTGGGCCGCCTCCTCCTCCCCCAACGTGATCTGGGTCGCCGCCGGGCAGATGTGGAAGGACGACGCCTGGTCGTGTCCTTCGTGCGGTGGCGTGATGCAGCGGCCCGGTGACGACTGGTTCTGCGGTGAGTGCGGTTTCCGTCGGCCTACGCCGAGTTGGGCGCTGTCCGGGGACCATGTCCTCGACCCGCACGGCTCCGCCTGGCCCATTCACCTCCAACTGCCGGGGCGCGCCAACAAGGCCAACGCCGCCTCCTCGGCCGCCGTCGCCGCCGTCTTCGGGGTGCCGCCGCAGGTCGCCCTGGAGCGCATGTACCGCGTGCAGGCCGTCGCCGGGCGCTATGACGTCGTCCAGTTCATGCAGCGCGACCTGCGGCTGCTGCTGGCGAAGAACCCGGCGGGCTGGCTCGAGACGTTCAGCCTGATCGATCCGCCGCCGACCCCGGTGATCCTCTCGGTGAACGCGCGCGGCGCCGACGGCACCGACACCTCGTGGCTCTGGGACGTCGACTACACCCGACTGACCGGCCACCCCATCTTCGTCGTGGGCGACCGCAAGCTGGACCTCGCGGTCCGCCTGGAAGTGGCCAACCAGCACTTCCAGGTCTGCGACAACCTCGACCAGGCCGTGCAGATGGCCCCGCCCGGACGGATCGAGGTCATCGCGAACTACACCGCGTTCCAGGACCTGCGCCGCCGCGTCGGCAACTGAGACTCAGAGGACGAATTGACCATGAGCGACAACCAGCTGCGTCTGGTGTGGATCTACCCGGACCTGCTGAGCACCTACGGCGACCAGGGCAACGCCCTTGTCGTGGAACGCCGGGCACGGCAGCGCGGCCTCGACGTGGCCCGGCTGGACGTGCGCAGCGACCAGCCCATCCCGACCTCGGGCGACATCTATCTCATCGGTGGTGGCGAGGACCGTCCGCAACGCCTCGCGGCGGAGCGGCTGCGCCGTGACGGCGGTCTGCACCGGGCCGTCGGCAACGGCGCGATCGTCTTCTCGGTGTGCGCCGGCTACCAGATCCTCGGCCACGAGTTCATCAACGACCTCGGCCAGCGCGAGCCCGGCCTCGGCCTGCTCGACGTGGTGTCGACGCGCGGTGAGGGCGAGCGGTGCGTCGGTGACGTACTCGGCGACATCGACGCGCGCCTGGGCCTGCCCCAGCTGACCGGCTTCGAGAACCACCAGGGCGTCACCCATCTCGGCCCCACCGCCCGCCCGTTCGCACAGGTGCGGCTCGGCAAGGGCAACGGCACGGGCGACGGCACGGAGGGCGCGTACAACGACACGGTGTTCGGTACGTACATGCACGGGCCCGTGCTCGCCCGCAACCCGCTGATCGCGGACCTGCTGCTGAAGCTGGCCCTCGATGTGAACGCGCTGCCGCCGATCGACGACC
The DNA here is from genome assembly GCF_045162565.1 of Streptomyces sp. NBC_00986. Classification (NCBI taxonomy): domain Bacteria; kingdom Bacillati; phylum Actinomycetota; class Actinomycetes; order Kitasatosporales; family Streptomycetaceae; genus Streptomyces; species Streptomyces sp. NBC_00986. The sequence continues at coordinate 9,889,403 of NZ_CP108733.1, read as the reverse complement.
GCTGGTACGAGGCGCTCCGCAACGAGCGCATCAGCGCAGCTCAGCAGCCTGCCTGAACCAGGTGTCCACCTCCTCTTCGGATACCGGAAACCAGCCCGTCTGACGGCCCGTCCGCGCAGGTGAGCGGGGTCGTCCAGCAGGCGGACGCACGTTACGACCCCGCCCCCTCCTGCCGTTAGGGTGGCGGGGTTCGTACCGGACAACGTGGTCCGGTTTCGGCCCACGTTGAGAAGGTTCTTCGGGCTATGCGCATTGGTGTCCTCACGTCCGGCGGCGACTGCCCCGGCCTGAACGCCGTCATCCGGTCCGTCGTGCACCGCGCCGTCGTGGACCACGGCGACGAGGTCATCGGCTTCCGGGACGGCTGGAAGGGCCTCCTGGAGTGCGACTACCTCAAGCTCGACCTCGACGCGGTGAGCGGCATCCTTGCTCGCGGCGGCACCATCCTCGGCTCCTCCCGCGTCCAGCCCTCCCAGCTCCGGGACGGTGTCGAGCGGGCCAAGGGCCATGTCGAGGAGCTCGGCCTCGACGCGATCATCCCGATCGGCGGCGAGGGCACGCTCAAGGCGGCCAAGCTGATGTACGACGCCGGTCTCCCGATCGTCGGCGTCCCCAAGACCATCGACAACGACATCGCGGTCACGGACGTCACCTTCGGCTTCGACACGGCGGTCGGTGTCGCGACGGAAGCGCTCGACCGGCTCAAGACGACCGCCGAGTCCCATCAGCGCGTGCTCGTCGTGGAGGTCATGGGCCGCCACACCGGGTGGATCGCGCTGCACTCCGGCATGGCGGCCGGTGCGCACGCCATCGTCGTGCCTGAACGGCCCTTCGACATCGAGGAGTTGGCTGCTCGGGTCGGCGAACGCTTCGAAGCGGGCAAGCGGTTCGCGATCGTTGTTGCCGCTGAGGGTGCCAAGCCGCGGGCGGGGTCCATGGACTTCGACGAGGGCAAGAAGGATGTCTACGGTCACGAGCGCTTCGCCGGGATCGCGCGGCAGCTGTCCATCGAGCTGGAGGAGCGGCTCGGTAAGGAAGCGCGGCCGGTGATTCTCGGGCATGTGCAGCGTGGGGGTACTCCGACCGCGTATGACCGTGTGCTCGCCACTCGGTTTGGGTGGCATGCGGTGGAGGCTGCGCATCGGGGGGAGTTCGGGAAGATGACCGCGCTTCGGGGGACCGACATTCTGATGGTTCCGCTGGCCGACGCGGTGGAGACGTTGAAGACGGTTCCCGCTGATCGGTATGAAGAGGCCGAGTGCGTGCTCTGAACGCCGTGAGGTAGTTCGTCGGGTGCAGGTGTGTGGGAGCTGGTCGCGCCCGCGCGGCGGAGCCGCCAATGTCACAGCCCCGCGCCCCTGGGTGGGTTCCGCTGGCCCCGGTCGCAGAAGTGACCGGGGGCGGTTCTACCCTGGTGCGGACAGACGACGCACAACCCCACGAATCAGGAGCCGTTCGATGGATCACGGCGGGCACGGTATGACCATGGATCTGCCGCCGTTCACCTTTGCGCGCGGGCTTGAGTGGTCGGCCGACCCGTTCTTCCTGACCGCCTGCCTCCTCGGGCTCGGGCTGTACGGCTGGGGGGTCGTGCGGTTGCGGCGGCGGGGGGACTCGTGGCCTGTGGGGCGGACGATCTCTTTCGTCATCGGTGTGCTGACCATCGGGCTGGTGATGTGCACCAAGCTCAATGACTACGGAATGGTCATGTTCAGCGTGCACATGGTGCAGCACATGGTCATCAGCATGTTGACGCCGATCCTGTTGCTGCTCGGCGCACCGGTCACCCTGGCATTGCGCGCGCTGCCGCCGGCCGCGCGGGGTCGCAAAGGGCCCCGCGAGCTGTTGTTGATGTTTCTGCACAGCCGGTACATGAAGATCATCACCCATCCCGCGTTCACGATCCCGCTGTTCATCGCGAGCCTGTACGCGCTGTATTTCACGCCGATCTTCGATTTCCTGATGGGCTCGAAGACCGGGCACATCGCGATGATGGTGCACTTCCTCGCCGTGGGTGTGGTGTTCTTCTGGCCGATCATGGGCGTGGACCCGGGGCCGAGCCGGCCGGGCTATCTGATGCGGATGCTGGAGTTGTTCGCGGGGATGCCGTTCCACGCGTTCTTCGGCATCGCGTTGATGATGGCGTCGGAGCCGATGGTCGAGACGTTCAAGAACCCGCCCGCCTCCCTCGGTATCGACGCGCTCTCCGATCAGAACGCGGCCGGCGGTATCGCCTGGGCGTTCAGCGAGGTTCCGTCCGTGCTGGTGCTGATCGCCCTGCTGTTCCAGTGGTACAGCTCGGAACAGCGGCAGGCCAAGCGCCAGGACCGGGCCGCAGACCGGGACGGCGACAAGGAACTCGAGGCGTACAACGCCTATTTGGCCTCATTGAACACACGAAGCCATTGAACACATCCGGCAACTGAACGGGAATTTCGTTCAGTAGCATAAGCGCGATGGGGGAACCGCGGCCGGGGGGAGCGGTAGTGACATTTCGCGCTGTTGTGCAAAGTACCGGAATTCCGGTGATCCGCAGGATCGCCGTGCTGCTCGGCTGCGTCCTGGTCTTGAGCGGACTGAGTGGATGCGGCGGGGACGCACATACGTTCGGCGTGAAGGCGGTCGCCGCCGGAGTTCCGTCGCTCGCGCCTTTCTTCGACGAGAAACAGGGACTGGGGCAGGACGCCGAGGTCCGGTCGATGCCCGTACAGGGCAGCTTGCAGCAAGGGGACACGCCTGGGCTGTACGGGGGCACCAAGAAGCCGACCATCTGTGACGTGGCGAAACTCAGGAGGTTCCTGACGGATCCCGCGAATCATCAGAAGGCCGTTGCCTGGTCGGGCGTACTGGGTATCAACACGGTCCAGATACCGGGCTATCTGGACCGGCTCACACCCGTACTCCTGCGTCACGACACTCTCGTACAGAACCACGACTACAAAAAGGGAAAGGCCACGCCCTACAACTCCCTTCTCCAGTCGGGAATCGCGATTCTCGTCGACGAGCAGGGAGAACCCGCCGCGAAGTGCTCGTGCGGAAATCCACTGCGCCCCTTCAAGGGCGCCGCGAGCCGCATTTCCGTCAAGTTCGCGGACGGCAACAAGAAGTGGAACGGATATCACGCGTCCTCGGTCGTGGCCGTACGTCCGGCGCCGCGGAGAATGGAGGGGCTCGCTCTCGTCGACGTCGAGGATCCCGACACCGGCATCACGCGTCCGGTCGGTACGACGGGCAAGCACGACACCACCTTCGACGCCCGGAAGCAGCACGCTGTGCCTGACCTCGCGGGGGCGACGTTCGGGGACGCGCGGCGGCAACTGGTGAGCAGTGGTCTGGCCGTGGGGTACGGCGGTGGTGCGCTGCCGTCCGACGATGCGCGAGTCACGGCTACCGATCCGCCCGCCGGGACCGAGCTGCGGTTCGGGGAGTACGTGCTGCTGAGCGTGGCCGGCGGGACAAGTGGGGGCGCTACTTCCACTCCCCCGGGTCCGACGTCCTCCAGCCCGACGACCTCCAGCCCGACGACCTCCGGGCCGACACTGGCTCCACCGACGTCCACGGCACCGCCCTCGACGTCCGCACCGACACCGCCCCCGTCCTCGCCCCCGAGCGAGCCACCACCGTCGAGCAGTTCGCCTACGACCGGGTCGCCCGCGGTGGCGACCCACTCGCCCCCGTCGAGCGCACCGGTCATCAGCAGCGCCCCGGTGACGAGTGCTCCCGTGACCGCCGGCGCCTCCGTGCCGACCGGCACGCCCGCCGCCACCACCGTCACTGCGACCACGACCGAGACGTGACGCAGCCCCGGAAGGAGGAGTCCGGATGCCGCAGGGATCGCCGACCTCGGGAGTGGGCCGGGTCATCGCCGGCCGTTATCTCCTGCTGAACCGGCTGGGCAGTGGCGGGATGGGACATGTGTGGCTCGCACACGACCAGCGGCTGGCCTGTGAAGTCGCGCTCAAGGAGATCGTGTTCAGCAACCCGGCCTCCGCCGACGCCGAGCGGGAGGCCCGGGTCGCGCGGGCCCGGGCCGAGGCGCGGAACGCGGCGGGGTTGCGCGGTCATCCGCATGTGGTGACCGTGCACGACGTGCTGGAGCACGAGGGGCTGCCGTGGATCGTCATGGAGTACGTGGCGGACGCCGTGGACCTGCGCGACATGGTCGGCCGGTACGGCTCGCTGGCCCCGGCGGAGTGCGCCCGCATCGGGCTCGCCGTACTCGACGCGCTGACGGCCGGGCACCAGCGGGGCGTCATGCACCGGGACGTGAAACCGGCGAACATCCTGCTCGCGCCGGACCGCACCGGTTCGCCGTACGCCCGCGTCCTGCTCACCGACTACGGCATCTCGGTACAGCCGGACGCCGGGGAGACGCGGTACACGCTGACGTCCGTGCTCGTCGGTACGGCCGGGTATCTGGCACCGGAACGGGCCACGGGCGGGCCGCCGACCGCCGCGGCCGACCTGTTCTCGCTGGGCTGCACGCTCTACCACGCCGTCGAGGGCCACGGCCCGTTCGTGCGCGAGACCCCTCTCGCGGAGATCACCGCGGTGGTCATGGAGGACCCGCTGCCTCCGGTGCACGCGGGCGCCCTGGCCCCGGTGCTCCACGCGATGCTGGAGAAGGATCCGCTACGGCGGATTCCGGCGGCGGAGGCCGAGGCGGAGCTGTCGCGGATCGTGACGCCGCAGACGGAGGCGGAGGCCTACGCACGGACCCAGACCGACCTGGGCTCGCCGTCCCCCTGGGAAGGGCAGCCGGTGTCTTTCACACCGGCGCCGCCGGCTCCCTCGTCCTCCCCCACGGGTCGGCGCCGCCGCCCGCGTCCCCGTCTCCGCCAGGCCGTCCTCGCGGGCCTGCTCGGGCTCGCCCTGGCCCTGGGCGGCGTCTGGTACGCCATGGCCCTCCAGTCGTCCGGCGACAACTCGAGCCAGAAGAAGGACAGTTCGCCGTACGGCAGCATCGTCGGGCTCTCCGCGCCGCTCAAGGACGGCGACTGTGTCACCGCCGACTGGCCCGGCGGAAAGCTCTTCCACGGGACGCCGAGGCTCGCGGTCGACCCCACCTGTCGGAACTCCGTGCCCGACGGGCAGGTGATGGCACTGGTCTCCACCGCGTCCGCGGGCGAGGCGCGCAAGGTCGGGGTGGACCGGTGTGCGCGGCGGACGCAGGAGATGCGGGAGAAGCTCGCGGATGTGCGGGGCTTCGCCGTCGTACCGACCGACGCGGGTTTCGAGGCCGCCGGGCATCGCACCGCGTGTCTGGTGCTGGGCGCGCACGGGCCGGTCTACGGGCCGCTGGCCAGTCGTCGCGCCCTGGGGTCTGCGTTCGCGGACACGTCGACGATGCAGCGGCGGGACTGTCTGGCCGTACCCTCGGACCGGGCCGCGAGCCTGGTCTCCTGCGCGGGCAAGCACGACCAGGAAGTGCTCGGGTTCACCCGGTTGGGCGCTGGCGTCACGCTGGCCCGGGCGCGTGCGGAATCGGACGCCGCGTGTGCCCGGGATGTCCCGCCGGCCGACTACGGCTTCGATCCGACGGTGTACGAGGCGGCCTCCTGGACCAGCCAGGGGCCGTGGAAGTCGGGCACACATTTCGTCGTGTGCTCCGTTCGGAGGCAGAACGGGGGCACCATGGAGGGGGACGAACCATGAGGAGGGTGTTGCGATGCCCGGTTCCACGAAGACCATGGGGGTGATCACCGTCGGCGGTCTGGTGGTGGTGACGGCCTACACGGTGGCGCTCGGGAGTAACGGCTGGCTGTGGTTCGGCTGGGTCGTGCTCGGGCTGATCACCCTCGGGATGGTGGCCACGCGCAGCACCTGACGTCGGCTACGGCTCACTCCGCCGGCTCGCCGAGTGCACGCCCGGCTGGTACTTCGGCAGCCGGGCGGTGATCTTCATGCCCGCTCCTACGGCGGTCTCGATGACGAGGCCGTAGTCGTCGCCGTAGACCTGGCGGAGCCTGTCGTCGACGTTGGACAGGCCGATGCCGCCCGAGGGGCTGACCTCGCCCGCGAGGATGCGGCGCAGCAGGTCGGGGTCCATGCCGGCGCCGTCGTCCTCGATGACGACGAGTGCCTCGGCGCCCGCGTCCTGCGCGGTGATGCTGATCCGGCTCTTGTCCGCCTTGCCTTCGAGGCCGTGCTTCACGGCGTTCTCGACGAGTGGCTGGAGGCAGAGGAACGGGAGCGCTACCGGGAGTACCTCGGGGGCGATCTGCAGGGTGACCGAGAGGCGCTCGCCGAAGCGGGCCCGCACGAGCGCCAAGTAGTGGTCGATGGCGTGGAGTTCGTCGGCGAGGGTGGTGAAGTCGCCGTGCCTGCGGAACGAGTAGCGGGTGAAGTCGGCGAATTCCAGCAGCAGTTCGCGGGCGCGCTCGGGGTCCGTGCGGACGAAGGACGCGATCACAGCGAGCGAGTTGAAGATGAAGTGCGGGGAGATCTGGGCCCGAAGTGCCTTGATCTCGGCCTCGATCAGACGCGTGCGGGACTGGTCCAGATCCGCCAACTCCAACTGGACGGAGACCCAGCGGGCCACCTCCCCAGCGGCCCGCACGAGTACGGCGGACTCGCGTGGTGCGCAGGCGACCAGGGCGCCGTGGACCCGGTCGTCGACGGTGAGCGGGGCGACCACCGCCCAGCGCAACGGGCAGTCGGGGGCGTCGCAGTTGAGCCGGAACGCCTCGCCGCGGCCGGTCTCCAGCGGGCCCGCGAGGCGTTCCATGATCTCGGCCCGGTGATGGTCCCCGACGCCGTCCCAGGCGAGAACCTGCTTCTGGTCGGTCAGGCACAGCGCGTCCGTGCCGAGCAGGGTGCGCAGTCGGCGGGCCGAGCGGCGGGCCGTCTCCTCCGTGAGACCGGCGCGCAGCGGGGGCGCGGCGAGGGACGCGGTGTGCAGGGTCTGGAAGGTGGCGTGCTCGACGGGGGTGCCGAGCCCGCCTAGGTTCTCGGGGCGTGCCGTGCGTCGGCCGAGCCAGAACCCGGCGGCCAGCAGCGGGAGTACGGCGACGCAGAGGCCGGCCAGGAATCCGCTCATGTGGCCACCTCCGCAGGGCAGTTGGGCGATCCGTTCACGGCGCCACGAAGGCCCCCCTTGGATTTCGTCACGCCTTCACCTCCGCCCGCAGCTCCTCCGGCAGATGGAACCGCGCCAGGATCGCCGCCGTCCCCGTCGGCACCCGGCCCGGCGTGGCCAGTGACACCAGCACCATGGTGAGGAAGCCCAGCGGTACCGACCAGAGCGCGGGCCAGGCGAGCAGCGCGTGCAGGGGCCCGGTGCCGGGGAAGCCCGCCATGGTCGCGGCCACCGCGACGAACGCCGAGCCACCGCCCACCAGCATCCCGGCCGCCGCACCGGGCGGGGTGAGCCGCGTCCACCAGATACCGAGGACCAGCAACGGGCAGAAGGAGGACGCCGATACGGCGAACGCGAGCCCCACGGCGTCGGCGACCGGCAGCCCGCCGACCAGCACGCTCGCCACCAACGGTACGGCCATGGCGAGGACCGTGCCGAGCCTGAAGTGCCGTACCCCGCGCGACGGAAGGACGTCCTGGGTGAGAACCCCGGCGACGGCCATGGTCAACCCCGAGGCGGTGGACAGGAACGCGGCGAAGGCGCCGCCCGCGACCAGTGCGCCGAGCAGGTCGCCGCCGACTCCGCCGATCATGCGGTCGGGCAGCAGGAGTACGGCCGCGTCGGCGTCGCCGGTGATGGTGAGTTCGGGGGTGTACAGGCGGCCGAGCGCGCCGTAGACGGGCGGGAGGAGGTAGAAGGCGCCGATCAGGCCGAGGACGGCGACCGTGGTGCGGCGGGCGGCGACGCCGTGCGGGCTGGTGTAGAAGCGGACGACGACGTGCGGCAGGCCCATGGTGCCGAGGAAGGTGGCGAGGATGAGGCCGTACGTCGCGTACAGCGGGCGTTCCTCGCGGCTCGCGGCGAGGGAGGTCGACATGCCGCCGTTGGTGCCCCGGTCGGCGACGGGCACGGGGGCGCCCTTGGCGAAGGTGAGGCGGGTACCGCGCTCGATGTGGTGGGTGCCGGCGGGGAGTTGGAGCTTCGTCGCGTCGTACGCGTGGCCGTCGACCTTGCCGGTGGCCGTGACCGTGAGGGGTCGTTCGAGCCTGAGGTCGAGGGTCTCGTCGACCCGAACTGCCCGTTGTTCACGGAACGTTGCCGGTTCCTCGAAGGCGTGCCGGGGTGCTCCGTCGCTCTGCCAGGCGAGGATCAGGAAGAGGGCGGGGACGAGCAGCGCGGTGAGCTTCAGCCAGTACTGGAAGGCCTGGACGAAGGTGATGCTGCGCATGCCGCCGGCCGCGACGGTGGCGACCACGACGACCGCCACGATCAGGCCGCCGAGTGAGTCGGGCGCGCCGGTGAGGACGGTCAACGTGAGTCCGGCGCCCTGGAGTTGGGGCAGCAGGTACAGCCAGCCGACGCCGACGACGAAGGCGCCCGCGAGGCGTCGTACAGCGTGCGAGGCGAGGCGGGCCTCGGCGAAGTCGGGGAGGGTGTAGGCGCCGGAGCGGCGTAGCGGGGCGGCGACGAACAGCAGCAGGACCAGGTATCCGGCGGTGTAGCCGACCGGGTACCAGAGCATGTCGGGGCCCTGGACCAGGACCAGGCCCGCGATGCCCAGGAACGAGGCCGCGGAGAGGTATTCGCCGCTGATGGCGGCCGCGTTGAGGCGGGGGCCGACCGTGCGGGAGGCGACGTAGAAGTCGGAGGTGGTGCGGGAGATGCGCAGGCCGAAGGCGCCCACGAGGACCGTGACCACGACGACGAGGGCCACCGCCGGTACCGCGTAACTGGAGTTCACCCGGCTCAGCGGTCCTCGACGAGGCGGACGAAGTCGCGTTCGTTGCGTTCGGCGCGGCGCACGTACCAGAGGGCGAGGAGGACGAGCGGGGCGTAGAGGCAGAAGCCGAGGATCAGCCATTCGAGGCGGTGGGAGTCCGGGGTCGCCGCGAAGACGAGGGGCAGGGGGCCGACCAGGAGCACGAGGACCGCGAACACCGTGAGGGCGGCGCGGAGTTGGGTGCGCATGAGGGAGCGGACGTAGGTGTGGCCGAGGGTGGTCTGTTCGTCGATCTCGGTGCGGGGGCGGGAGTAGCCGGAGGCGCGGCGGGTGCGGCGGGGCGGGCCGGTGACAACCACCCTGCGCTCGCTGGGGTCCTGAGGCACCGTCAGGACCTCCGCATCAGCAGGTCCCGCAGTTCGCGGGTGTGGCGGCGGCTGACCTGGAGTTCCTCGCCGCCGACCAGGACGCTCACCGTGCCCGCGTCCAGGCGGAGTTCGCCGATGTGGCGCAGGGCGACGAGGTGGCGGCGGTGGATCCGGACGAAGCCGCGGGCGCGCCAGCGGTCCTCCAGGGTCGACACCGGGATGCGCACGAGGTGGCTGCCCCGGTCGGTGTGCAGGCGGGCGTAGTCGCCCTGGGCCTCGACGTGGGTGATGTCGTCGACGGCCACGAAGCGGGTGACGCCGCCGAGTTCGACGGCGATGTGGTCGGGGTCGGGTTCGTGCACGGGTATCCGCGGTGCGGAGCCGCCGAGTTCGGCCGCCCGGCGCACCGCCTCGGCGAGCCGTTCCTTGCGGACGGGTTTCAGCACGTAGTCGACTGCCTTGAGATCGAAGGCCTGTACGGCGAAGTCCTCGTGCGCGGTGACGAACACGACGAGCGGCGGCTGCGCGAAACCCGTCAACAGCCGTGCCATGTCGAGCCCGTCGAGGCCGGGCATCTGGATGTCGAGGAACACGACGTCGATGGCCTCCGGGCCGTCCGGGCCTGATTCCAGGGCCCTGTTGATGCGGCGCAGCGCCTCGGTCGCGTCGCCCGCGCCCTCCGCGCTGCCGATGCGTGGATCGGCGTTGAGCAGGTAGAGCAACTCCTCCAGCGAGGGGCGTTCGTCGTCGACGGCGAGGGCGCGCAGCATGAAGGTGGAGTGTAGGAGTAATTCGTACGGCTGGACATGTACCGGGCGTGGACGTTCGCGCTGGATACAGTGCGGGCATGAACAGCAGGACCACTCCGTTCGACGATCTCGACCGGAAGATCATCACCGCGCTCATGGCGAACGCCAGGACCAGTTTCGCCGAGATCGGCGGGGCGATCGGGCTGTCCGCGACGGCGGTGAAGCGGCGTGTGGACCGGCTGCGTGAGACGGGGGTGATCACCGGGTTCACGGCGACGGTGCAGCCGTCCGCGCTCGGCTGGCGCACGGAGGCGTACGTGGAGGTGTACTGCGAGGGCGCCGCGCCCCCCAGGCGGCTCGCGGAGGTGGTGCGCAACCATCCGGAGATCACGGCGGCGATGACGGTGACCGGCGGCGCGGACGCGCTGCTGCATGTGCGGGCGACCGATGTGGACCACTTCGAGGAGGTCCTGGAGCGCATCCGGCAGGAGCCGTTCATCCGGAAGACGATCAGCGTGATGGTGCTGTCCCACCTCCTCCCGGAAAGCCCGGAAGCGGGCGCCACCCATCCGGCACCGGGAGACGCATCAGACGTGCGTTGAGGGCACGAAAGACGCAGCGTTCCTGCGTAGACACGCAGCGCTCATCGCTTGTCGGGCGTATAGGTCGTTTCCTACCGTGGTGTCAACCCCAGTCGTCATCACAGGAAGCGGAGGGACCCCTCTGTGCCCGACACCCGTGTGCAGCGCCGGCGGCGCTTTCTCGTCTGTGAACCCAGACACTTCGCCGTGCAGTACGCGATCAACCCCTGGATGCATCCCGATGCCCAGGTGGACGTCGATCTCGCCCACGAGCAGTGGCGGACGCTGATCGACACCTACCGTTCCCACGGCCACACCGTCGACACGGTGGCGCCGGTGGCCGGTCTCCCGGACATGGTCTTCGCCGCGAACTCGGCGGTCGTCGTCGACGGCCGCGTCTTCGGCTCCCTCTTCCACGCGCCCGAGCGGCGCCCCGAGTCCGACCACTACGACATGTGGTTCAAGGCTGCGGGCTACGACGTCCACCGCCCCGAGTCGGTGAGCGAGGGCGAGGGCGACCTGATCCCGACCGGCCGTTACGTCCTGGCCGGCACCGGATTCCGTACGACCCGCGAGGCCCATCGCGAGGTGCAGGAGTTCTTCGGCGTGCCGGTGATCAGCCTGACGCTGGTCGACCCGTACTTCTACCACCTGGACACGGCGCTGTTCGTGCTCGACGACGACAACATCGCGTACTACCCGGAGGCGTTCTCGCCGGGCAGCCGTGAGGTGCTCGCGCGGCTGTACCCGGAGGCGGTGCTCGCGACCCGCGAGGACGCGATGACGTTCGGTCTGAACTCGGTCTCCGACGGCCGTCATGTCTTCATCTCCCCCCGGTCCGAGGCACTCGCCTCGCGCCTCGCCGACCATGGCTACGTCCCCGTCCCTGTCGACCTGTCGGAGTTCCACAAGGCCGGCGGCGGCATCAAGTGCTGCACCCAGGAGATCCGCTCATGACTGCGCCCACTCGTGACCCCGCCGGCACCCGTACGTCCGCCGACCTCATCCGCGCCGAGGAGCCGGTCCTCGCGCACAACTACCACCCGCTGCCCGTGGTCGTCGCCCGCGCGGAGGGCACCTGGGTGGAGGACGTCGAGGGCCGCCGCTACCTCGACATGCTCGCGGGCTACTCGGCCCTCAACTTCGGCCACCGGAACCCGGTGTTGATCGAGGCGGCCCACCGCCAGCTCGACCAGCTCACCCTCACCTCCCGCGCCTTCCACAACGACAAGCTGGCCGAATTCGCCGAGCGGCTCGCGGAGTTGACCGGGCTCGACATGGTGCTGCCGATGAACACCGGGGCGGAGGCGGTCGAGAGCGGCATCAAGGTGGCCCGCAAATGGGCCTACGACGTGAAGGGCGTCCCCGCCGACCGGGCGACCATCGTCGTCGCGGCGGAGAACTTCCACGGCCGTACGACGACGATCGTCAGCTTCTCGACGGACGAGACGGCGAGGGCGGGCTTCGGCCCCTTTACTCCCGGCTTCCGGATCGTGCCGTACAACGACCTCGCGGCGCTGGAGGCGGCGGTCGACGAGACCACGGCGGCGGTGCTGATCGAGCCCATCCAGGGCGAGGCCGGGGTGATCATCCCGGACGCGGGCTATCTGGCCGGTGTGCGTGAACTCACCACCCGCAAGGGCTGCTTGTTCATCGCGGACGAGATCCAGTCGGGCCTCGGCCGTACGGGCCGCACGCTCGCGGTCGAGCACGAGGGTGTCGTCCCGGACGTCCTGCTGCTCGGCAAGGCGCTCGGCGGTGGCATCGTGCCGGTGTCGGCGGTCGTCGCACGCCGGGAGGTGCTGGGGGTACTGCACCCCGGCGAGCACGGGTCGACGTTCGGCGGCAACCCACTCGCCGCCGCGGTCGGCACGGCGGTCGTCGAACTGCTGGAGACCGGTGAATTCCAGCGCAGGGCCACGGAGCTGGGCGTCATCCTGCGGGACGCCCTGACCGAGCTGGTCGGCAAGGGCGTGGTCGGCTTCCGCGCGCGTGGCCTCTGGGCGGGCGTCGACGTAGACCCGGCGATCGGCACGGGGCGCGAGATCAGCGAACGCCTCATGCGCGAGGGCGTGTTGGCCAAGGACACGCACGGCTCGACGATCCGGCTGGCCCCGCCGCTGACGATTACGGCGGACGAACTCCGGTCGGCGATCGGCGCGTTGGAGAAGGTGCTGACGCAGGGGGCGTAAGCCTGCGTGAGTTGTGGGGGCTGGCTGGATCGGCGGACGGGGGTGGGGAGTCGGTCCGGCCAGGCCCATAGGGAGGCGCGCAACTCCCGTGCGCCAGCAGCTACTTACCCTCGGCACGCTGCTCCACAGGAAGATGCCGACGCAGGGCCGGAGGTGCGGCCGCGGGGCCATCGACGCACGAGATCGGTCCAGCCACACCCGCCGGAAGGCACACAACCCCCATACGCCAGCCGCCACTTACCCTCGGCACGCCGCTCCACACGAAGATGCCGACGCAGGGCCGGAGGTGCGGCCGCGGGGCCATCGACGCACGGGGTCGGTCCAGCCACGCCCGCAGGGAGACACACAACTCCCATGCGCCAGCCGCCACTTACCCGCGGTGCTCCGCAAGAAGGCGCTGCCCCAAGGAACCTGAAGTGTGGGGATCGATTGGACCGACACACGGGGCTCGGTCCAATCCGACCCGCAGGGGCGACTAACTCCCATGCGGCAGCGGCTGCTCACCCGCCGCGCTCCGCTTCGCAGGAAGGTGTCGACTCAAGGGGCGTGAGGTGGGCGGGTCGGGTGGAGAGGCCCTCGGAGGCCGGTCCAATCCGCCCGCACGGCGGCACGTAACTCCCTTACAGCAACTGCCACTTGACTGCCCCGCACTGCTCCACGGGAAGGTCCCGACCCAAGGAACGCGAGGTGTGGGTGCCAACCGGATCGACGCACGGCGGCCGGTCCAGCCCACCCGCAGCGACGCAGGTAACTCCCGGACGGCAGAGGCTACTTGCCCGCCACGCCCTGCTCCGCAGGAGTACCCGGGCCGGTGCCACCGTCGGCCAAGGCGGCCTGGGCGAGGAGGCGGCGGGCCAGGTCGCGGGCCTCGTCGACGGTGAGGGAGGCCCAGAGTCCGGGTTCGCCGCGTACGACCGGGCCCACGTCCAGGGTGACCCGGCTGATCGGCCGTTCCGGGATCGCCAACAGCAGTCGCTTCACCGCGACCTGTCGGCCGCAGGTGGTCACCAACGGTGCTTCTCCTGACGGCGGGAGCGGCTCCTGCCCTGACCGATTCATCTCCTCCACGACCCTTCCCTGAGTACCCGGCGAGGTATCAGGAGCAGCGCCGTAGGAGGCCGGGTTGTTCCCGGGCGGCTGCGGCGCCACCCGTTCGGGCCGACACCGGGAACGGCGGTTCCCGATCGACTCCGGTCGGCTGCCGGGTCGTGTCAGTCCGCCGCGGCGTCCGGCCCACCGTCCGTTCCCGCGAGCGCGTCCCGCACCCCGGTCTGTATCCAGTCGGCCTGGCTGTCGTCGGCCTCGGCACCCGCGACAGCGATGAGCCGTGCTGCAGCCACCGTCCCCACCCGGGCCGGCGCCTCCGGCGTCCGCCGGGTCACCGCCGAGTCCTCGACGTCCAGCAGCAACCTCACCAACGCGTCCGCGGCTTCGGGAACATCAGCGAAGGGGGCGAGGTCGCACCCGGCACGAACCCGTCTCGACCACGAAGGGGACGAGACCCCGGCCAAGGCCGTCCGCAGCCCACTCGTCATCTCCGGCACGACCAGACGGTCTCATGTTCCCCGACCAGGATCGGGCCCGGGCCGATACCACCCACGCTCGACGTCAGTCCTCCGGCCGAAGTCGCTGTCGAGCGGCATCGAGCCGCTGGTCGTAGTCGGCGGCGAAGAGCTCAGGAAGTGCCTTGTCCAGCGTTCCGGCAATTCGATGGATCGGCGCCCAGACCGCCGGATCGTCGACAACGCGCCTGAGGTCCGTCATCTGAAGCTTCTCCAGCCAGTGCGACAGCACCAGCGCCTCGTCACTCGTGAGCTTGATCGTGACCCGGCCATCCTTCATACGCACCCCTCCGGCTCGGCCCCCACCCTCGACCACGCGAACCTACTGCTCTTCGACCTCGGCCAAACGCATAGGGGCACCCCCAGCCCACCCGTAGCCCACCGTGCACCCCCACCCACCGCACCGTGGCCGTCGCGGGCCGTCCGGTGAACCCCGGGCGAATTCTCGCCCGCCCTCCGGTCAGAACAGGGTCAAGGGACGCGGTGGGGGCCGTAGCGCACTCATAAGATCGCTGGCACCGCCACCTTTCGTACGACTCCCCACTGGAGGCCCGGCGTGCCCGAAACCGCGCGCGGCGCCGAAGCCGATGCCGAGCCCGGTCCGACACCGGCCTCGGAACTGAGCTCGCCCACGCCCGCACCCCGTACCGCCCGCCGCCGCCCCGTGCTGCTCGCGGCCGGTGCCCTGGTCGCCGTAGCGGCAGTGGTCGCCGGAGTGCTCGCGGCCCGCGGCTCCGGTTCGGACGGAAAGGCCGCGGTTGCTACCGACGGGCTCCCGCACACCACCGTCGAGGTCGCGACCGCCGGGTGCGGCAGCGGCTGGACGCACCCGCAGGGCGGGCACCAGGTCTTCGAGCTGCACAACACGTCCAGCACGGCAGCCGAGGTGTATCTCACCGACGTGAAGACCGGTGCCGTCTACGGCGAGGTCGAGGGGCTGGCGCCGGGTACCGTCCGGCCGCTCGGGGTCACCCTCGGGAACGGGTCGTACGCCTTCAAGTGTCTGCCCGACGACGCGGACGCCGTGACCGGGCCCACCGTGCGGATCACCGGCTCGAAGGTGAAGAGCGGGCCGGCCGCCGTGCCCATCACGCAGCAGGAACTCATCCCGCCAACGCTGGCCTATCAGAAGTGGATTCAGGGCCGGACCGTCGAACTCGCCCAGAAGACCGACGTGTTGCGTGCCGCCGTCGACCGCGGTGACCTCGCCGCCGCCCGTAAGGCCTGGCTGCCCGCCCATCTCGTCTACGAGCGGATGGGCGCCGCCTACGGCACGTTCGGCGACTCCGACGGCGCGATCAACGGCACCACCGCCGGGCTCGCGGGCGGGGTGCACGACGCCGGGTTCACCGGGTTCCACCGGGTCGAGTACGGGCTGTGGCACGGCGAGTCGGCGAGCGGGCTGCGCGGACCCGCCGATCAACTCGCCAAGGACGTCCACGCGTTGGAGAGCAGCTGGCCCTCCCAGCGGATGGATCCGGCCGACACCGGGCTGCGCGCGCACGAGATCCTGGAGAACACCGTGCAGTTCGAGCTGACCGGCCGCACCGACTACGGCAGCGGGACAAATCTGGCCACCGCCCGAGCCAACCTCGACGGCACCCGCGTACTGCTCGGCTATCTGCAACCGCTGTTGAAGACCCGGGACACGGGGTTCGCTGAACTGGGCGACTGGATGGACCGCGCCCAGCACACCCTGGACGGCCTCGACCACTCCGGTAAGTGGACGCCCTTGGCTCAACTCACCCGTCCGCAAAGGGAGAAGGTCGACGCCGACCTCGGTGGGCTGGTCGAGCGGCTGGCCGATGTGGCCGCCCTCACGGACGTACGGAGGACCGCGTGAAGCGCGTGAACGAGGTGGGCCGCCGGGGTTTCCTGGCGAGTGCGGCGGCCGTGGCCGGTGCCGGGCTGGTGGCCGCCGATCGTGGTGCGGCCGTAGCCGCGGTGGAGACCGCCGGGAGCGTGCCCTTCCACGGCCTTCATCAGGCCGGGATCGTCACCCCCGCCCAGCGCGCCACGGCGTTCGTCTCCTTCGACACGACCGCTGCCGACCGGACCGAACTGACCGATCTGCTGCGGACGTTGACCGAGCGGGCGCGTTTCCTCACCGCCGGTGGCAGCCCGGAGGACCTGGGCATCACCGCCCCGCCCTCCGACTCGGGCACGCTCGGCCCGGACCTCCCGGCCGACCGGCTGAGCGTCACGGTCGGTGTCGGGGCGTCCCTCTTCGACGACCGCTACGGGCTCGCGAAGCTCACGCCCCGCCGGCTCACCACGATGCCGTCGTTCCCCGACGACGATCTCAACGCCGACTGGTGTCACGGCGATGTGAGCGTGCAGTTCTGCGCCGACAGTTCGGACACCGTGCTGCACGCGCTGCGCGATGTCACCCGGCACACGCGTGGTGGTCTCCAAGTGCGGTGGCGGACGGACGGGTTCATCAGCCCGCCGCGTCCCTCGGGCACCCCGCGCAACCACATGGGGTTCAAGGACGGCATCTCCAACCCCGAGGTGACCGACGCCCGCGCGATGAACGACCTTGTGTGGGTGGGCAGTAGCAGGGGCGAGCCGGACTGGGCGACCGGCGGCAGCTATCAAGTCGTACGGCTGATACGGATGTTGGTGGAGTTCTGGGACCGGGTCTCCATCACCGAGCAGGAGCGGATGTTCGGCCGCGCCCGGGACACCGGCGCCCCGCTGGACGGGCACCACGAGAAGGACACGCCCAACTTCGCGCAGGACCCGCAGGGCGATGTGATCCCGCTCGACAGCCACATCCGGCTCGCCAACCCGCGCTCCACGCAGAGTGCCGGTCAGCGCATCCTGCGGCGGGGCTACAACTACGACCGGGGCATGGACAGCAACGGCAACCTCGACATGGGGCTGCTGTTCTGCTGCTACCAGCAGGACCTGGCCCGGCAGTTCGAGAACGTGCAGAAGCGGCTGGCCGGTGAACCGCTGGTCGACTACATCTCGCCGTACGGCGGCGGGTACTTCTTCGCGCTGCCCGGCGTGCGGGACGCGTCCGACTGGCTGGGCCGCAGCCTGCTGGCCTGAGAGCAGGGTCAAGAACAGGCCAACAGACCATGAGAATTTCCTGACCGGGCGTTCGCTCCCACGTCATTGCCGCTCCCCCGCCCCGCCGTCACCATTGCCCAGGCTACGGCGGTAGGTGCCACGGCCATGGACGGTGTGGCAGCAGAACCACTGCTCCCGGAAGGCGAGACAGCATGATCGGCAAAGGAAGTAACCCCGGTGCACGGCGCCGGTTGACGCGCGTGGGCGCCCTGCTCGGCGCCGCGGCCCTGGCCACCGCGGGCGGGGTGGTCCCCGCGTCGGCGGCCTCGAACGGCCACCAGCCCTCGGGCGGCACGCACACGTCGACGCCGATCAAGCACGTGGTCGTGATCTACGACGAGAACATCTCGTTCGACCACTACTTCGCCACCTACCCCAAGGCCGCGAACACCGACGGCACCAAGTTCAAGGCCGCGGCGCACACGCCGAAGGCCGACAACCTGCTCAACGCCGGGCTGCTGAAGAAGAACCCGAACCTCTACACGCCCACGCGGCTGAGCAGTTCGCAGGCGATGACCTGCGACCAGAACCACTCCTACGGCCCCGAGCAGTACGCGGCCGACGGCGGCAAGGCCGACAAGTACGTCGAGAACACCGAGGTCAACAAGTGCACCGGCCTCTTCGGTGAGCCCGGTCTGGTGATGGACTACTACGACGGCAACACCGTCACGGGCATGTGGAACTACGCCCAGCAGTACGCCCTCAACGACCACTCGTTCAGCTCCAACTTCGGTCCCTCGACGCCCGGCGCGCTGAACCTGATATCGGGCCAGACGCACGGCGTGATCTCCGTCGACCCGGCCTCGGGCACCGAGAACCCGAAGCAGACGACGACCCCGGACTCGTACGCCGTGGTCTCCCCGAACGCCAAGGGCGTCGGCACGGTCATCAACGACCCCGACCCGGCCTTCGACGACTGCTCGGACAAGGATCACACCGCGACCAGCGCGCTCGCGGAGATGCAGGGCAAGAACATCGGTGACCTGCTCAACTCCAAGAACGTGAGCTGGGGTTGGTTCCAGGGCGGCTTCCGGCCCAGCACCGCGTGGGACGGCAAGAGCGGTGACTACGCGCAGTGCGCCGGCACCACCCACACCAACGTCGGCGGCGCCGCGTCGGAGGACTACAGCGCGCACCACGAGCCGTTCGAGTACTACAAGTCGACGTCGAACCCGCACCACTTGGCGCCGAAGTCCGTGGCCGAGATCGGGCACAACGGCCGCGCGAACCACAACTACGACCTGACCGACTTCGACGCCGCGCTGAAGGCCGACAACCTTCCCGCGGTGAGCTTCCTGAAGGCGGCCGAGTACCAGGACGGGCACGCCGGTTACTCGGACCCGACCGACGAGCAGAACTTCCTGATCAAGGAGATCAACGCTCTTCAGAAGTCGCCGGAGTGGAAGTCGACGGCGGTCGTGCTCGCCTACGACGACTCCGACGGCTGGTACGACCACGTCTCCTCGAAGGTCCTGAACGGCTCGAAGGACTCTACGGTCGGCTCCAACAGCAAGGCCACGGACAGCCCGGCCTGCCAGGCCGGTCCGGCCGCCAAGGGTGGCTACGCCGACCGCTGCGGCCCCGGCACCCGGCAGCCGCTGCTGGTCATCTCGCCGTACAGCAAGGTCGACAAGATCGACCACACCGCCACCGAGCAGGCGTCGATCACGCAGTTCATCGAGGACAACTGGCACACCGGCCGGATCGGTGACGCGTCCTTCGACCAGCGGGCGGGCACCCTGGGCGGCATGTTCGACTTCCGGCACCCCAACAACAAGCAGGTGCTGCTGAATTCGAATGGCTCCGTGAAGTCGGTCAAGCGCATCCCGCACTACACGCAGACGTCGTCGACGGCGACTAAGGCCCCGTACCCGGCGTACGTCCAGGACCTGAAGGCGCAGAACGTCGCCGCCAGCAGCGACTCCTCCACGGCTCTGCCGGTCGCGATCGGCGCCGGTCTGCTCACGGCGGTGGGAGCGACCACGGCGTTCGCCGTGTACCGCCGCAGGAGCCGTAGCGCGGCCCTGTAAGTCACCGAGAACCGGGGCCGGTTGGCCCGCACCGAGGGCGGCGAGGACGATCTCCTCGCCGCCCTCGGTCGTGTCGACGGCGACCTGATCGCCCCGGTTCCACCGGACGGCGCCTGCCCCTACACTGACAGCTCACGAGGTACCGGGTGACCTGCGAGAACAGGTCGGTCGAGCCGACCCGCCGGAGTGAGGAGCGACCCCCCTTGTTCTACTACCTCCTGAAATACGTCATTCTGGGGCCATTGCTCAGACTGGTCTTCCGCCCCCGGATCGAGGGCCTGGACCACATACCGGAGGAGGGCCCGGCGATCGTCGCCGGCAACCACCTGTCGTTCGCCGACCACTTCCTGATGCCGGCGGTCCTCAAGCGCCGCATCACCTTCCTCGCCAAGGCCGAGTACTTCACCGGCCCCGGCATCCGCGGCCGCCTCACCGCGACCTTCTTCCGCAGCGCGGGCCAGATCCCGGTCGACCGCTCCGGCAAGGAGGCGGGCCAGGCCGCGATCCGCGAGGGCCTCGGCGTCCTGAGCAAGGACGAGCTGCTCGGCATCTACCCCGAGGGCACCCGCTCCCACGACGGCCGCCTCTACAAGGGCAAGGTCGGCGTGGCGGTCATGGCGTTGCGGGCCCAAGTCCCCGTCATCCCCTGCGCGATGATCGGCACCTTCGAGGCCCAGCCGCCCGGCAAGGTCATCCCCAGGATCCACCCCGTGACGATCCGCTTCGGCAAGCCCCTCGACTTCTCCCGCTACGAAGGCATGGAGAACGAGAAGGCGATCCTGCGCGCCATCACCGACGAGATCATGTACGCGATCCTCATGCTCTCCGAGCAGGAGTACGTCGACCAGTACGCGGCGGTCGCCAAGGCGGAGGAGGCGGCTGCGGCGAAGGAACGCAAGTTCCCGCGCCTGCCGCTGAGTTGAGGCCCCGAGAACCCTGAGTCGATGTGAGTGAGGGGCGGCCGGTTCAGCACCGGCCGCCCCTCACCACGTACAACTACTGCCTACGACTTGCTGCTTACGGCACCGGCGTCGCGTGCGGGGTGCACGTGAAGTCGGCCGCGTCGAGCTTGCCGGTCAACAGGTAGGCGTCGACACGGGAGTTGATGCACGGGTTGACCAGACCGGTCACACCGTGCGAACCGGCGTCCTTCTCGGTGATGAGCCGGGAGCCCTTGAAGCTCTTGTGCAGGACGACCGCGCCCTCGTACGGCGTGGCGGCGTCGCGCTGCGACTGCACGATGAGGACGGGCGGCAGACCCTTGCCGGTCTTGACCTTGACCGGCGACTGCTGCTTGACCGGCCAGGTGGCGCAGGGCAGGTTCATCCAGGCGTTGGACCAGGTCAAGAACGGGTACTGCTTGTTGAGCGCCGTGTTGTCCTTGTCCCACTTCGCCCAGCTGGTGGGCCACTTGGCGTCGGTGCACTCGACGGCCGTGTAGACGGCGTTGCCGTTCTCCGAGGAGATGTTGCCCGCGGTGTCCGACAGGTCGGGCGAGGCCGCGTCGATGAGCGGCTGGGGGTCACCGGCGAAGTACTTGCTGAACGCGGTGGCGACCGGCACCCACGAGGAGTCGTAGTACGGGGCGCCCTGGAAGAAGCCGAGCAGCTCGGCCGGACCGACGACCCCGCCGAGCGGGCTCTTCTTGGCGGTGGCGCGCAGCTGGAGCCACTTGGCCTGGACGGCGGCACGCGTGGTGCCCAGGTGGAAGGCCGCGTCGTTCTTCGCGACCCAGTCCTCCCAGTCCTTCCAGCGGCCCTCGAAGGCGACGTCCTGGCCCAGGTTGGCCTCGTACCAGATGTTGTCCTGCGCCGGGTTGACGACGCTGTCGACGATCATGCGGCGGAGGTGGCTCGGGAACAGGGTGCCGTAGACGGCGCCGAGGTAGGTGCCGTAGGAGACGCCCAGGTAGTTGAGCTTCTTCTCGCCGAGGGCTGCGCGGATGACGTCGAGGTCGCGCGCGGTGTTCGGCGTGGTCATCTGCGCGAGCATGGTGCGGCCTGTGCGCTTGGCGCAGCCGTCGGCGTACTCACGGGCCAGCTTGCGCTGCGCGTTCTTGTCGGCGGTGCTGTCCGGTACCGGGTCCGCCTTGGGCGCCTTCACGAACTCCTGCGGGTCGATGCAGGAGATGGGCGCCGAGTGGCCGACACCGCGCGGGTCGAAGCCCACGAAGTCGTACGCCTTGGACGTGTTGACCCACAGCGGGTTCTTGGTGGTGACCCGGAGCGGGAAGCGCAGTCCGGAGCCGCCGGGACCGCCGGGGTTGTAGACGAGCGCGCCCTGGCGCTCGGCCTTCGTCCCGGTGCTGACAGCACGGTCGACGGCGAGCTTGATCTTCTTGCCGTTCGGCTTGGTGTAGTCGATCGGCACGGTGACCCACCCGCACTGGACCGGCTTGGCCAGCGCCCAATCGGCGGGGCAGTCCTGCCAGTTGATCCCGGCCTTGGCGGCGCGGGCGGCGGTGAGCGCGGCGCCCTGGGCGGCCGCACGATCCTGACTGTGCCCCGCCGTCTGGCCGGTCTGCGCGTTGGCCGCGGGTGCCACCACGGCACCGGCTATCAGTGCCGCCGCCGCGAATCCGGCCGAACCGAACGCCATCACCCGGCTCTTCGGTCTGTTGTGCCTCAAGTGGGCCCCTCCCCGTACATCGTTGCGAAATGGTCTCGGAGGATCCTCGCGGCTGTGAGCCACCTGAGAACAGAGGCAGTTGACCTTCTTTACCAATCCGATAAGCGGAAACATCCGTACCGCTCAGCGGATACTCACCCGAGGATCGACATCGCCTCGTCCAGCACCCGCCGCAGTCGCAGCGCGTCGGGGGCGATCGCACTCACCAGCACAGCGGGCCCGGCGAGCGGCACGAGGCTCGCACACTCCCCCAGCATGCGCGCCGCGACCGGCTCCTGGGTGAACTCCGGCCGTACGACGAGGAGTTGCCCCACAGCGCGATGTCCCCCGAGCACGGCGGGCCCGTCCCAGCCGCCCGGCGCCCCCGGCCCACAGGCCAACTCCTGATCAAGCACGGTCCGTCCGGCGATGCGCAGAGTGAGCCGACTGGTAAGCCGCCCGGGCTCCTCCCCGACCCTCCCGAGCACCTGCTCCTCACGCAACACGAGCCGGGCGGAGCCGGCGAGATCGACGCGTGTGGTGACGTACAGATCGCTACCGCGCACGGAGATCAACTGCTCGGGCAGCCAATGCAGTTCGCCGTCCTCGGCAACGTGGATCCTCACGTCGTACCGAGACTCCCCCTTCGCCTGCCCGGGCAGGGCGATGGTGGCGGCAGCGGACCCGACCCGCAACCGGGCCCCACGCTCAACATCCGCTTCAACAGCAAAATGATCCCCGCCGAGCGGCCCGCTCATGGCCCCCACGAGCATGAGCTGAGCCTCGGCCCCACTCCCCCGGGTCCGCCGCAACGCAAGCGGCCCGTCTCCCTCCAACACGGGCAGCGCGGTACCGCCCCGTCCGTCCTCCCGGGCCACGATCCGCGCGGTGGCCCGCACCCCGGTCACGATCACACCGTCCACGCGGCAAGCCGCTCCCGCACCCAGCCGGCGACGTCGGCGACCCCGGCCTCGCTCCTCAACGACTGGAAGACAACGGGCAGTTCGGCCCGCTGAGCCTTGGCGTCGGCGGCCATCCGCCCCAGATCGGACCCGACGTAGGGCGCAAGGTCGGTCTTGTTGACGACAAGCAGATCTGCCGTGGTCACTCCCGGCCCACCCTTGCGCGGAATGTCATCCCCACCGGCCACGTCAATGACAAAGATCTGCGCGTCGACAAGCCCCTTGGAGAAGGTGGCGGTGAGATTGTCCCCACCGGACTCGACAAGGATGAGATCCAAGGGCCCGACCTCGTCCTCAAGATCCTCCACGGCTTCGAGGTTGGCGGAAATGTCGTCCCGGATAGCGGTGTGCGGACAGGCCCCGGTCTCGACGGCGGTGATCCGCTCAGGCGGCAACACGGCTTCCCGGAGCAGAAATTCGGCGTCCTCGCGGGTGTAGATGTCGTTGGTGACAACAGCGAGGGAGAGCTCGTCCCGCAGGATCCGGCAGAGCGCGGCGACGGTAGCGGTCTTGCCCGATCCGACAGGCCCACCGAGCCCGATACGCAGGGCACGGTGGGTCCCGTCGGGACGGTGAGCGTCGGCACTGACGGCGGCGGGGCCGTCGTGGGTGTGGTCGAGATGCATGGGGCGGCTCCTTCTGGTTTCTTACGGTTCCTGGCGGCTTCGGTCTCTTTCGACTCCGGGGCCTCGCGGTTTCAGACTCTTGCGGCTTCGGTGTCTGGCGGCTTCGGGGCCCTGCGGCTTCGGTCTCTTGCGACTTCAGAGCCTCGCGGCTTCAGAGCCTTACGGATTCGGGGCCTTGCGGCTTCGGGCCTTGTTTCCTACGGCGCTGTGCAGCTCCGGGTCCTTGTAAACCGGGGCCGGCACCACTCAGCCCGTCCGGCGTTTGAGGACGAGGCCGTCCAGGCCGATCGGGGGTCCAGGGGGCGGAGCCCCCTGGCGGGGTCGAAGGGGCGGAGCCCCCTGGCGGGGTCGAAGGGGCGGAGCCCCTGGGGATGGGACGGGTAGGGGCGGCGGGGGCGAGAAAACCCCTACGACGCGAACAACCGCACAGCCCAAGCCGCATGCACCTCCGCCCCGATCTCCAGCAAGGGCGCAGACGCACACGGCAGCACGTCAACCCCCTCGTCGAGCACACCCCGAGCCGCCTCAACCGCCCGATCGGCGACAAGGTCCAACTCCGGCGCCAACCGGGCCAGTACAGCCGTAGCGTCGAACGGATCAAGACTCAGCAACCGCACCGTCGCGGACGCCGGCCCACTCACGCTCTCGTACGCCGCGCAGTACGCCGCATCCACCGGCCCCAACCCAGCCGACCGAGCCACCAACCCCAACACCACCGGCTGATGCGCCCCCTTGGGGAACTCCCGCGCCAGGGCGTCAAGTTCGGCGGACGGCCAGGTGGCCCGAGCCGCCCGCATCAACTGCCGCCCCAGCTTCCGCGAGGCCACCCGCAACGCGGGCGAAGGAGTCCGCGCATCCGCAGCGCGGTCCAACTCCCCCGGATCAACGCCGAGTACAGCCGCAGCGGCCAACGCGGCGGACACAAGCCCGGCCGTGTGCAACCGCCCCCGGCAGAACTCCCCGAGGTTGTCCGCCCCGGTGACCCGCCCGGCCTTGACGGCAGCCTCCGCCCCGCCGGAGTGCGCATGCCCCCCCGCGGGAAAGCGCCCGTCGGCCAGAACCAGCAACGCTCCCCTGGACATCAGAAGAGGAAGTACCGCTGGGCCATGGGCAGTTCGGCCGCCGGAGTCGCCTCGACGAGCTCCCCGTCGATGTGCACGGCGAAGCTGTCGGGATCGACCTGGACACGAGGCCGGGCATCGTTCTCCCGCATGTCGGCCTTCGTGACCCCACGCGTCGACTCGATCGCGACGAACTTCTTCCCGAGATCGAGCCGCTCGGGCAACCCGTCCTCGATCGCCAACTGGGCGACGAAGTTGAAGGAGTTGGCGGCCGGCGCCCGTCCGATCGCCCCGAACATCGGCCGCGGCAGGATGGGTTGAGGCGTCGGGATGGACGCGTTGGCGTCGCCCATCTGCGCGTACGCGATCTGTCCGCCCTTCATGACGAGGTGCGGCTTGACCCCGAAGAACGGTGGTTCCCACAGCACGAGGTCGGCGAGCTTGCCGGTCTCGACGGAACCGATCTCGCGGGCGAGGCCCTGCGCGAGGGCGGGATTGATCGTGTACTTGGCGATGTAACGCCGTACCCGGTGATTGTCCGCACGCCCGTCACCCGGCAGCGCCCCCCGCCGCCGCTTCATCACATGCGCCGTCTGCCAGGTCCGCATGATGACCTCGCCGACCCGGCCCATCGCCTGCGCGTCGGAGGAGATGATCGAGATGGCGCCGAGGTCGTGGAGGATGTCCTCCGCGCCGATGGTCGACGGGCGGATGCGGGACTCGGCGAAGGCCAGGTCCTCGGGGACCGCCGGGTTGAGGTGGTGGCAGACCATCAGCATGTCGAGGTGTTCCTCGGCGGTGTTGACGGTGTAGGGCCGGGTCGGGTTGGTGGAGCTGGGCAGCACGTGCGGCTCGGAGACCACGGTCATGATGTCCGGCGCGTGCCCACCGCCCGCACCCTCGGTGTGGTAGGCGTGGATGCCGCGTCCGGCGATCGCGGCGAGGGTGTCGCCGACGAACCCCGCTTCGTTCAACGTGTCGGTGTGGATGGCGACTTGGACGCCCGTGCGGTCGGCGACGGTGAGCGAGGCGTCGATGACGGCGGGAGTCGAGCCCCAGTCCTCGTGCAGCTTCAGTCCCAGCGCTCCCCCTCGGATCTGGGACATCATCGCGTCGTGCGAGACGGTGTTGCCCTTGCCGAGGAAGCCGATGTTGAGCGGATACTGCTCCATCGCCGCCATCATCCGGGCGAGGTGCCAGGGGCCCGGGGTGACCGTGGTCGCCTTGGAGCCCTCGGCCGGTCCGGTGCCGCCGCCGACCAGGGTGGTGACCCCGGCGGAGAGTGCCTCGTCGGCGATCTGCGGGCAGATGAAGTGGACGTGCGCGTCGACGGCGCCGGAGGTGAGGATGCGTCCGTTGCCGGCGATGACCTCGGTCTCGGGGCCGATCACCAGGTCGGGGTGGACGCCGTCCATGGTGTCGGGGTTGCCGGCCTTGCCGATGCCGGTGATGCGGCCGTCGCGGATGCCGACGTCGGCCTTGACGATGCCCCAGTGGTCGACGATCACGGCACCGGTGATGACGGTGTCGGGGGTGCCCTCCGCGCGGGAGGCACGCGCCTGGCCCATCGACTCGCGGATGACCTTGCCGCCGCCGAACACGGCCTCGTCACCGGCGAGTCCGGGACCGCCGCTGCGGTCCTCCTCGATCTCGATCAGCAGATCGGTGTCGGCGAGCCGGATGCGGTCGCCGGTGGTCGGCCCGAACAGGTCCGCGTACGCGGCACGGGAGATCTCAGGCATCGAGGGCACCTCCGGTCTCCCCGCGCAGTCCGGGCACGATCCGGGCACCGGCCAGCGGGACGAGTTCGACGTCGACGGGGATCCCCGGCTCGAAGCGCACGGCCGTACCGGCGGCGACGTTGAGCCGCTGCCCGCGCGCGGCGGCACGGTCGAACTCGAGGCCGGGGTTGGCCTCGGCGAAGTGGTAGTGGGAGCCGACCTGGACGGGCCGGTCGGCGGCGTTGAGGACGGTCATCCGTGTGACCTCGCGGCCCGCGTTGTAGACGATCGGGTCGTCCGCGAACAGGATCTCGCCGGGAATCATCGAGGCCTCCTACACGATCGGGTCGTGGACGGTGACGAGCTTGGTGCCGTCCGGGAAGGTCGCCTCGACCTGTACGTCGTGGATCATCTCGGGGATGCCCACCATGACGTCGTCCCTGGTGAGCAGCTTGCGCCCGGAGGACATCAGCTCGGCGACGGTCCGGCCGTCACGGGCGCCTTCGAGGATGTGCGACGTGATGAGGGCGACCGCCTCGGGGTGGTTCAGCTTCAGACCACGGGCCCGGCGCTTCTCGGCCACGTCGGCCGCCACATGGATCAGCAGCCTCTCTTGCTCGTGCGGGGTCAGTTGCACGTCCCACCTCACAGTCCTCGCTCCGGACCGTGCGGGGTCCGGCTGCCGCCTAAACGCTCCGCTCGGAGTGCGGGACGTCGTCCGAAGGCCCGTCGTGGCTGGTCGCGCAGTTCCCCGCGCCCCGTCGGGGCGCTGCCGAACCGCAGCCGACTTCGCCGGACGCGCTCAGCCACCTGGGCAAAGTCCCTGGTGGCGTGGATCGGCAGGCTAGTTGGACCGAGTTTCAAGCAAGTTAACCGAGCTGTGATCAGGACAATCACATCTACGCACGTAGAGCCGCCCCGCGCACGGCCCCTCGCGCGACCTGCCGCTACGAGGGATTCGGCCCCCGGTGCTCGGCCGCGATACCGAACCGCTGGCGTTCGCGGGGAGCGGACGCGACCTCGTGGACACGCGAGACGGAGCTGATCACCTGCTCCTCGGCCGGCTCGTCGAGGCGGTCCAGCTTGTCGAGTTCGTCGAGTCGCTCCAGGTCGGCGGCGGAGACCAGCGCGACAAGGGGCTTGCCGTGCCGCGTCACGACGACGCGCTCACCGCCGTACACCACCCGGTTGATCAGGTCGGCGAGCTCAGCCCTGGCTTGTGTCACCGGAATCTCGTAGGCCATACCCCCATCATAACGTCATGTACGTCCTGTACATTTCTTACAGATGCCGAAGGAGGGGTACCCATGACCCGACCGTCCGCCCGTCACGTCCTGCCCGAGTTCACCGAGCGCACCAGCGCCGGCCACCGGACCCTCGACCCGTACTCGAAGCTGCTGGAGGAGCGGATCGTCTTCCTCGGGACGCCGATCGACGACATCTCGGCGAACGACGTGATGGCCCAGTTCATGCACCTCGAGTACCAGGCACCGGACCGGGACATCTCGCTGTACATCAACTCGCCCGGCGGATCGTTCAGCGCGATGTCGGCGATCTACGACACGTTGCGGTTCGTCACGTGTGACGTGGAGACGACCTGCCTCGGCCAGGCCGGCACCTCCGCGGCGGTGCTGCTGGCGGCGGGCACCCCGGGCAAGCGGTCCGCGCTGCCGGGTGCGCGAGTGGTGCTCCGCCAGCCCTCGCTCCCCGAGCCGATCCAGGGTCAGGCGAGTGATCTCGCCATCCAGGCCGAGGAGTTGGCGCGTACGCGGGTCCAACTGGAGGAACTGCTGGCCCTGCACACGGGCCGGACGGTGGCGCAGGTGAGCGCGGACATCGAGCGGGACCGGATCATGGATGCCCAACAGGCCCTGGAATACGGGTTGGTGGACCGGATCGTGGCCACCCGCAAGACCTCGCTCACCGAGCCGGGCGGGGAGTGAGCCGACGATGCTGCCGCCGGAACTGCCGCCGCTGCCCGCACTGACGCGCGCCGAGGGCGAGTTGATCGACCGTTACCTGGATGTGGCCGACCTGCTGGGCCGTATCAACCCGGCGCACAACGGTGACACGTACCGTGGCCTGAGGGCCGCTCAGGCGCTCGTGGCCAAGGCCGCCGAGCTCCGGGACGCGCTGGCGCTGATGCACCAGCGGGGCGAGACCGAGCTGCACGCCCCCACGCTGGCGCGGGCGCTGCGCGTGCTGGACGGGGAGCGCCGCACGGCGCGCGTCACCCTGCCCTCGCCCTCCGACAGTTGACGGACCCGAAGCTGTCCCGAACGACGTCGAAACGAGCCGAACGACGTACCCCCGATCGGCGTAGTCGCGACTCCGTCCATACGGCCGTCCGGGTTGCGCAACACGCGTAGCCCGAGGCCCGGATGAACTGTTCCGGCGCTGGTCCGAGCGTCACACCCCCCTCGACACTCCCTCGAACACCGTTGCGTTCAGCCGAACGGGTGAGTGGTGAGTAACCCCACAAATCCCCGGTTCCGTTGGGCTTTTCGGACATTCATAGGTGAAGATCCCTGTCTGACGACAAGACCCCGCCACAGCGGCGGGGCGATCCGGGCGGACGCCGAGTCCTGCCGCCGCCCGGATGACAGGTCGACAGGATTGCATCGGCAGGAGTGGAGGACCCAGGCACGACGGGTCGCCGGGACGGTCACGCCATGACCGGGTCGAGCAGCCCTTGGGGTGAAGCCGCGTCAGCGGCCGGGCAACTTCGCCAGCCCGAATCCGACAGGTCATCCTTCACAGGCGGCTGACGAAGGGTTGCGCATGACTGCGCTCAATCGTGTCCCGTCGCTGATGGTCAGGGCCGGTACGGCCTCGGCCTTCGCCATCGCCGCCGTGGGCGGCTCCGTCGTGATACCGGGCGTCGCATCCGACGCCGCGGCCGCGACACCCGCGACGAAGGCACTCCAGGTCGCGGCGTCCAAGAAGGGCGCCCCGTACAGGTACGGGGCCACCGGACCGGGCCGCTTCGACTGCTCCGGGCTCACGCTGTACTCGTACAAGAAGGCGGGCAAGAAACTGCCCCGTACGGCGGCCCAGCAGTACAACAAGACCCACCACATCTCGGCCAAGAGCCGCAAGGCCGGGGACCTCGTCTTCTTCCACTCGGGCTCCAGCGTCTACCACGTCGGCATCTACGCCGGCAAGGGAAAGATCTGGCACGCCCCGAAGACCGGGGACGTGGTGAGGCTGCAGAAGATCTGGACCAAGAGCGTCTGGTACGGCCGGGTCAGCTAGGCCTGTCCGAATCTCCCGAGGGGGTGGCGGCCACCTGACAGGCCACCACCCCCTCGGGTGTCCAGGGACGTTCACCACACTGTTCTACGGCTCCTGCTGACCCGCGGCGGTCACCGGCCGGGCCGGTACCGTCCAGGGCACCTCGATGGAGACCGTCTTGCCGCCCTCCAGGGTGGGCCGGACCTTGAGTTTGCCGCCGCACTCCGCGGTCAGCCAGCGGATGATCACCATGCCCCGGCCGTTGTCCTGCTGGACGGCGGCCGGCAGGCGTTTCGGGAACCGGGGGTGGCTGTCGGTGACCCCGATGCGCAGCCGTTCGTCACGCTCCAGCTGGATGTCCACCGTGAAGGTGGGTGACTGCCCGAAGGTGTGTTGTACGGCGTTGGTGGCGAGTTCGGAGACGATCAGGCGGATGGTGTCGGCGACCTCCGTGTCCGCCGGAAGTCCCCATTCCACCAGGGTCCCGACGACATAGGTGCGGGCGGTGGAGACCGAGGCGGGATCGCTCGGCAGAGTGACGGATGCTTCCAGATGGTCTGCCATGGCGCGGTCGTCCCTTTCCCGCGGGACCGGTGTCCGACACGGAGCGGATGGTTCGAGTACGGTCCCGGACTGGTGCTTCTTCGCCAGACTGCCATTACCGCGTCGGTAACGGTGGCGATCCACCAAGATATGCATATATCTGTCGCTCGAAGCGGTGAACTCTGCGACCCCAGACCGTATTTGGGCGGCTCGGAAGGAGTAAGGAGAAACCCATGCAGTACGGTCCCGCGGTGCGCCGCCGGAAACTGGGCGCCGAACTCCGCGCGTTGCGTGCGGAGGCGGGGCTCACCAGCGGTGAGGCGGCCCGGCTGGTCGGCTGGCACCAGTCGAAGGTGAGCCGCATCGAGACCGGCGCGAGTGGCGTGAAAGCGCCCGACGTCCGGTTACTCCTGGACGCCTACCAGGTCGGCGACCCACAACTTCGGGACATGCTCCTCGTGTTGGCCGGCTCCGACGACGGCGGCGGCCGCCACCACTGGTGGCACGCCTATCGCGGTGTACTGCCGCCCGCCTACCGGGACTTCATCAGCCTGGAGTCCCAGGCCAGCACACTCCGCACCCTGGAGACCTCGGTGGTCCCCGGCCTGCTGCAGACGCCCGAGTACGCCCGTGCGGTGACCCGGGCCGCCGTGGGAGGCCTCGACAACGACGGCCCCGAGCGGCTCGACGCGCTGGTGCAGGTGCGGTTGGCCAGGCAGGACGTGCTGCGCGCGGATCCGCCGCTGGCCCTGAGCGTGGTCCTCGACGAGGCGGTGCTGCGGCGCGAGGTCGGCGGGCCGGGGGTGATGGCACGTCAGCTGGACCGGCTCGTGGAGGCGGCCGAGCTGCCCCAAGTGAGGCTTCAGGTACTGCCGTTCGCCGCAGGAGCACACATCGGCATCACCGGACCTTTCGTTATCTTCTCCTTTCCGAGCACTTCTGATCTGGACGTGGTTGTTCTAGACCACTTGACGAGTAGCCTCTACCTCGAACGGAAAGAAGACCTAGAGGCCTACAGCGAGGCCTTCAACACCCTTCAGTTCCACGCCCTTTCGCCCGAGGATTCGTCGGATTACATCGCCGGGATAGGTGACGGCGCGTAAGGAGGCACCATGTCTGCACTGCCTCGGAACGTACCTTCCAGTTCTGAACTGTCCGGTGTGCGGTGGCTGCGCAGCAGCTACAGCACGGGAGCGAACAACTGCGTCGAGGCGGCTCGTCCGCGCTCAGGCCCCCGCGCGGGGCTGCTCGCCGTACGCGACTCGAAGGACCCGCAAGGACCCGCCCTGCTGTTCTCCCCCGAGAGCTGGACGGGTTTCCTCAGCGCGTTCCACTGATCGCTTCCCCCGTCATCAGCGACGCACGACCGTGTCACGCCGACTCATGGTCGCGTCTCGCCGATCACACGTACAGCGCGTTCGATCTCGGCCCCGGAGAGGTCCGCTCGGGCAGTCAGCCTGAGCCGTGAGATGCCGTCGGGCACGGAAGGAGGACGGAAGCAGCCCACGGCCAGCCCTGCCGTACGGCAGTCGGCCGCCCATTGCACGGCCGCCTCCGGGGACGGCGCACGCACCGAGACCACGGCGGCGTCCGGACGTACCGCTTCCAGACCCGCGGCGGTCAGCCGTGCGTGCAGGTCACCCGCCACGGCGCGGGCCCGGGCAGCCCGCTCGGGCTCGCGCCGCAGCAGGGTGAGCGCGGCCAGCGCCGCACCGGCCGCCGCGGGCGCCAGTCCCGTGTCGAAGATGAACGTCCGCGCCGCGTTGACCAGATGGTCGATCACCCGCGCCGGCCCGAGCACGGCACCGCCTTGGCTGCCGAGCGACTTGGACAGGGTCACGGTCACGACCACGTCCTCACCCCCCGCGAGCCCCGCCGCGTACGGCGCCCCACGGCCACCCGCGCCCAGCACCCCGAGCCCGTGCGCGTCGTCGAGCAGCAGCCCGGCCCCATGCTCCCGGCACGCCTCGGCGAGCACCCCGACCGGAGCCGCGTCCCCGTCCACGGAGAACACCGAGTCGGACACCACGACGGCCTGCCCGTCGTGCGTCCGCAGCGCCTTGCGCACCCCGTCCGGATCTGCATGCCCTACGACCTGGGTCGCGCCCCGCGCCAGCCGGCAGCCGTCGATCAGCGAGGCGTGGTTGCCCGCGTCGGAGACGATCAGCGAGCCGTGCGGCGCGAGGGTGGTGACCGCGGCGAGGTTGGCCGCGTACCCGGAGGAGAAGACGAGGGCCGCCTCGAACCCGCAGAACTCGGCCAGTTCGCGCTCCAGTTGGGCATGCAGCTCGGTCGTACCGGTGACGAGCCGCGACCCGGTGGACCCGCCGCCCCAGGTCCGCGCCGCATCGGCAGCGCCCTCGACGACCTCGGGGTGATGAGCCAGACCCAGGTAGTCGTTGCTCGCGAGATCGAGGAGCGGCGAGTCGGCGGGACGGGGCCGCAGCGTCCGTACGAGCCCGGCGCGGCGGCGCTGCTCCGCCTGCTCGTCGATCCAGCCGAACGCCATGGTTCCTCCGGGCTTTTGTAGGCAGTGCACAGACACTAATCGGACGACGAGCCGCCCATGGTGTGGTGATACCCACATGCCCGGGGCCATGTCTTGTGCATTCTCTCCTTGGCCGCAAGCGGTCCCGTAGGACAGGATCGGGCCTCATGGACCTGCTGAACACGCTCGTGGACAAGGGGCTTCGGCGCGAGCTGCCGACCCGCGCGGAAGCACTCGCCGTCCTCGCCACCTCGGACGACGACCTGCTGGATGTCGTGGCCGCGGCCGGAAAGGTGCGCCGGCACTGGTTCGGCCGACGGGTGAAGCTCAACTACCTCGTCAACCTGAAGTCCGGCCTGTGCGCCGAGGACTGCTCGTACTGCTCACAGCGGCTGGGCTCCAAGGCCGACATCCTGAAGTACACATGGCTGAAACCCGACGATGCCTCGAAGGCCGCGGCCGCCGGTGTGGCGGGAGGCGCCAAGCGCGTCTGCCTGGTCGCCTCGGGCCGGGGCCCGACCGACCGGGACGTGGACCGGGTCGCGGGCACCATCAAGGCGATCAAGGACCAGAACGAGGGCGTCGAGGTGTGCGCCTGCCTCGGCCTGCTCTCCGACGGCCAGGCCGACCGGCTGCGCGAGGCCGGCGCGGACGCCTACAACCACAACCTCAACACGTCCGAGTCGACGTACGGCGACATCACGACCACCCACACGTACGCCGACCGCGTCGACACCGTGCAGAAGGCGCACGCGGCCGGCCTGTCCGCCTGCTCCGGCCTGATCGCCGGCATGGGTGAGACGGACGAGGACCTGGTCGACGTCGTGTTCTCCCTCCGCGATCTCGACCCCGACTCGGTGCCGGTCAACTTCCTGATCCCGATGGAGGGCACCCCGCTCGCCGCCGAGTGGCACCTCACCCCGCAGCGCTGTCTGCGCATCCTCGCGATGGTGCGGTTCGTCTGCCCGGACGTCGAGGTCCGTATCGCGGGCGGCCGCGAGGTCCACCTGCGAACGATGCAGCCCCTCGCCCTGAACCTCGCCAACTCGATCTTCCTCGGCGACTACCTCACCAGCGAGGGCCAGGCCGGCCACGCCGACCTGGAGATGATCGCGGACGCGGGCTTCGAGGTGGAGGGCGCGGGCGAGGTGACGCTGCCGCAGCACCGGGCGACGGTGGGCGGCTGCGGTTCGCACGAGGACGCCGGATGCGGGTCCCACGAAGGTGCCGGCTGCGGGTCGCACGAGGGCGCCGGAGTCTGCGGCTCCAGCTCCGCCGCTACGGCCGCTCCCGCGCCGCAGGTCGACGAGGTACGCCGTGACCTGGTCTCCGTACGCCGTCGAGGTGCCGGGACGGACATCGCGCCCAATGCCTGACCCGATCAGCCGCCTGCCCGTCCCGGAGCTGCTGGAGCTGGACCGGCGGCACGTCTGGCATCCGTACGGTCCGATGCCCGGCCGTGCCGACCCGCTCGTCGTGGAGTCGGCGAGCGGGGTGCGGCTCCGACTGGCGGACGGCGGGGGCGAGTTGGTCGACGGGATGTCGTCCTGGTG
The DNA here is from genome assembly GCF_045162565.1 of Streptomyces sp. NBC_00986. NCBI lineage: Bacteria > Bacillati > Actinomycetota > Actinomycetes > Kitasatosporales > Streptomycetaceae > Streptomyces > Streptomyces sp. NBC_00986. The sequence continues at coordinate 9,855,250 of NZ_CP108733.1, read as the reverse complement.
GTCGGCGATCCACGGCTACAACCACCCCGTGCTCGACGAGGCCGCGCGCGAGCAGCTCGGCCGGATGAGTCACGTGATGTTCGGCGGGCTCACGCACGAGCCCGCCGTACGGCTGGCGAAGCTCCTTGTCGACATGTCTCCGGACGGTCTGGAACACGTCTTCCTCGCCGACTCGGGCTCGGTGTCGGTCGAGGTGGCGGTGAAGATGTGCCTCCAGTACTGGCGCTCGCTCGGCCGCCCCGCGAAACAGCGCCTGCTGACCTGGCGCGGCGGCTACCACGGTGACACCTGGCAGCCGATGTCGGTGTGCGACCCCGAGGGCGGGATGCACGAGCTGTGGTCCGGGGTGCTCCCCCGCCAGGTGTTCGCCGACGCGCCTCCGACCGAGTACGAGGAGTCGTACGCCGACCATCTGCGCGAGTTGATCGGGCGGCACGCGCACGAACTGGCCGCGGTGATCGTGGAGCCGGTGGTGCAGGGCGCGGGCGGGATGCGGTTCCACTCCCCCGCCTATCTGCGGGTGCTGCGCGAGGCGTGCGACGCGCACGACGTGCTGCTGGTGTTCGACGAGATCGCGACGGGTTTCGGCCGCACGGGCGCGCTGTTCGCCGCGGAGCACGCGGCGGTGACCCCGGACGTGATGTGCGTGGGCAAGGCGCTGACCGGCGGCTACATGACGATGGCGGCGACGCTGTGCACGTCACGCGTGGCCGAGGGCATCTCGCAGGGCGAGGTACCGGTCCTGGCCCACGGCCCCACCTTCATGGGCAACCCCCTGGCGGCGGCCGTCGCCTGCGCCTCGCTCGAACTCCTCCTGAACCAGGACTGGTTGACGGAGGTCAAGCGCATCGAGACGGGCCTGCGGGAGGGCCTGGCCCCGGCGCGGGAGATCCCGGGCGTCCAGGACGTCCGCGTCCTCGGCGCCATCGGCGTGGTCCAACTCGACCACGCCGTCGACATGAAGGCCGCCACGGACGCGGCCGTACGCGAGGGCGTGTGGCTACGGCCGTTCCGCGACCTCGTCTACACGATGCCGCCGTACGTCACGGGCGACGCCGACCTGGCTCGGATCACCCGCGCGGTGCGCGCGGCGGCACGGGAGGGATGACATGCCGGTACTGGTGATCACAGGCACGGGCACGGAGGTCGGCAAGACGATCACCACAGCCGCGGTAGCGGCGGCGGCGCTCGCCTCCGGCCGCACGGTGGCCGTCCTGAAGGCCGCCCAGACGGGTCTACGGCCGGACGAGCGCGGGGACGCGGACGAGGTGGCGAGGCTCGCGGGCGCGGTGACGGCGAGCGAACTCGCCCGGTATCCCGAGCCGTTGGCACCGGGCACGGCGGCACGCAGGGCCGGCCTGGCACCGGTACGCCCGCACGAAATCGCCGAAGCCGCCCAGAAGTTGGCCACCGAGTACGACCTGGTGCTGGTCGAGGGTGCGGGCGGGCTGCTCGTACGGTTCGACGCGGAGGGCGGCACGCTGGCGGACGCGGCGCGGCTGCTGGGGGCGCCGGTGCTGGTCGTGACATCAGCGGGCCTGGGCACCCTGAACACGACGGAACTGACGGCCCGTGAACTCCGTTCCCAGGAGCTCGACTTGCTCGGCGTGGTGATCGGCAGCTGGCCCAACTCACCTGACCTGGCGTCGCGTTGCAATGTGGCCGACCTGCCGGAGGTGGCGGGGGCACCGCTGCTCGGGGCGTTGCCGGAGGGAGCGGGGACACTGACACCGGCGGACTTCCGTGCTGCGGCGCCGAGTTGGGTGGCGCCGCGGCTTGACGGGACGTGGGATGCGGAGGAGTTCGGGGGGCTGGAGGCGCCGCCGTCCTGGAACTCCCGCTCGACCGGCGCGGTCTAGGAGGCCTCCCCCTCTGCCAGCAGCCGTACCAGTTCGATCCGCGACCGGATGCCCAACCGGCTGAAGACGCCGCGTAGATGGTGGTCGATCGTGCGGGGGCTGAGGGCGAGGCGGACGGCGATCTCGCGGTTGGTGGCGCCGTCAGCTGCCATGCGGGCGACCATGAGTTGCTGGGCGGTCAGGCGGGTGGTCGGGGCGAGGGCACCCGGTGTGGGAAGGGCGGTCGCGGTCACCGGGGTGCCGAGAGCGCGGAGTTCGGCGCGGGCCTGGGCGGCGCAGTGCGGGGCGCCGAAGGACTCGAAGGCCTCCAGCGAGGTGTGCAGCCGGTCGCGGGCCTCGGTACGCCGGCGCAGTCGACGCAGCGCACCGCCGAACAGCAGCTCGGTGCGGGCCCGTTCGAAGTCACGGGTGCCGTGCGCGTGGAGGTCGAGGGCGACGCGGTAGTGCTCGACGGCTTCGGCGCCGGGCGCGAGCAGGGCACGGCAACGGGCGCTCAGGGCAAGGTCGTCGGGGCTGTGGACGGCACGAGCCCAGCGGTCGTAGTCGGCGTGTGCGGCACGGGCGATCCGGGTGTCGCCGCTATGGACGGCGGCCTCGACGTAGTGAGGGGTTGCCAGGTGCCGGATCGCCCGGTGGCCGTGCCCCGGCCCGAACCCGGCCAGCGCCCGCAGCCGGGCCGCGGCGGCGGCGAACCGGCCACTGCTGAGGTCCAGGTAGGCGAGTGCCCATTGCGCGAGGGCGGCCGGCAGACCCAGCCCACGGCCGAGGGCGTACGAGCGGGCGGCGGCGGCACGTTCCCGGCAGACATCGCCGTCCCCGGTGAGCGCCGCGAACATGGCGAGCGCTGCCTGCAGATGACAGGCTCCGTTGTCCTGCCCGGTGGCGTGGGCCTGCCACAGGGCGTCGGCCACGGCCGTCTCGGCGGCCCGCGGATGCCCGGTCCAGAACTCGGCGTACGCCCGGAACTCCATCGCCTGCGCCACGACCACGGTCGCACCCCGCGCCCGCGCCGAGGCCGCCGCCCGCACGGTGGCGGTGGTGGCACGGGTGTGGTCACCGAGCATCAACGCGGCGATCCCGGCATGGATGAGAAGGGTGGGGTCACCCCCGGGCCCGCACCGCCCGGCGGCGGCCTTGAGCAGATCCCGCGCGTCCTCGTACCGCCCCTCAAAGGCAGCGGCCAGTCCCCCGAGCGTCCCGTGCGGAACGATCCCGACCCGGGAGGCGACAGCCGCCGCCTCCCGGCACCGTCTCAGGTCACCGGTGTAGACGGCGGCCTCGGTGGCCCGGGCGAGGAGGTGAACTGCGTGGTCGGGGGCGGGAGTTCGGGGTACGGCGGCGATGCGAGGTGATCCGGTGGTGAGAGGTGCCGCGGCCGGCGAAGCCGCGTTCAGCGAAGCCGCGTTCAGCGAAGCCGGATTCGACGATGCAGCGTTCGGTGAGGTCACGTTCGGCGAGGCCGCGGATTCCTCCGGCTCCCGCCGCACCACCGCCGTCAGCAGCGCGTCGAACGCCTCGGCCGCGTTCCCCGCCCGTAACGCGAACACCCCGTTCAACGCATCGCTGTCCGTCGCGGCCGCGAGTCTTCGAGCCCGGTCCCCCTCACCGGACTGCCAGGCGTCACCGGCGGCCCGGTTGAGGAGGCGGGACTGTTCGCGCGGGTCGCTGGAGAGCGCGGCGGCGCGTTCCACGAGGGCGCAGGCGAGCGGGTGTTCGCCGGCGTCACGTGCCTGTTGGGCGGCCGTGCGGAGTTCCGCGGTGAGCCGCACGCTGGGGCCGAGCGCGCCCGCGCCCCGGTGCCAGGAACGGCGCGATGTCTCTCCCTCCGCGCGCAACACCCGTGCCAGCAACCGGTGGACGTCCCGCCGGTCCGCCGGTGACCCGGTCTCGTACGCGGCGATCCTCGTCCACGCGTCGCGGAAGACGACCCCGCCGGCCATCGCGTGGGCGACCCCGGCCGTCTCGGCGGCTTCGAGGGGCCTGGTGTCGAGTCGGGCCGCCGCGACGGCCCGCAGGAAGGCATGCGTGGCGACCGGGTACTGGTCCGCCGCCGCGAGCAGCAACAGCAGCCGCGTGTCGTCGGGCAGGGCACGGATCTCCCGGCGGTGCCGGGTGAGCAACTCCGGTGCCAGGGACGCCGGTTCGGTCGGGAGGGGGTCGAGTCCCGCGGCCTGACGTGGGGTCAGGCGCGGGAGGAGTTCGGCGGCGGCGCGCGGATCGCCGTAGACCGCGCGCAGCATGCGGATGCGGACCCCTTCGGGGAGCTCGGGGTCGAGGGTTCGCCCGGTGTCGGTGCGCGACGGGGGCGAAGTGCGGTCTAGGGAAGTGGGGTTCACCGGAGTCAGCACACAACTGACGTTACTGGCGAGTTAATTCACCCGTAAAGACCGGCGATTTCGCCGATGCGGCGCGCGTAGACCCGCGCTGACACTCCTGACAACCCCACCCGTATCAGGAGGCATCATGCAGCGCCACAAGCGTCGCATCGCCACGGCCCTGTCGGCCGTGACGACCTCGCTCCTTCTGTCACTCTCCCTGACCTCGACGCCCGCTCATGCGGCGAGCCACAACCCGATCGTGTTCGTGCACGGTCTGAGCAGCGACTCCACCAGCTGGGACGACTGGATCGCGGACTTCGAGGCGGACGGCTACTCGTCCTCCGAGCTGTACGCGATCTCTTACGACTGGACGAAGTCGAACGTCACGACCGCTTCGACGCTGTCGACCTACATCCAGTCCGTCCTCTCCAAGACCGGCGCTTCGAAGGTCGACCTGGTGGTCCACTCCATGGGTGCGCTCAACAGCCGCTACTACCTCAAGAACCTGAGCGGGACCTCGTACGTCGACGACTTCGTGTCGGTCGCCGGGGTGAACCACGGGACGAGCATCGCCTCGCTGTGCGGCTGGCTGTACACGTCCTGCAAGGAGATGCAGACGGGGAGTTCGTTCCTCACGGCGCTCAACTCCGGTGACGAGACGCCCGGCAGCGTGTCGTACGCGGCCTACTGGTCGGACTGCGACGCGGCGATCGACCCGGACACCTCGGCCGAGCTGAGCGGCGCGACCAACGTGGACGTCGGGTGCATCTCGCACACCGACATGAACAACGACCACGGCGTCTACGAGCAGGTCCGGGACTTCATCTCCTGAACCCGGCCCCGCCCGGTCCCCGGCGGCAGCGGGGGTGGTCAAGGACGGCAGGGGGGACAATCCCGGTAGGGACCGGTTTCGGCCCGGTCCGGCCCGGGAGGTCGCCATGCCGCTACGGTCCGCAGGCTCCGGCACAGTGCCGCGGGACACCGTCCCCCACCCGCTGTTCGCCCGTTACTACGCCCGCTTCAGCGTGAGCGCCGAGTCGCGGTTCGGCCTCGCCGGGATGCGGGACCGGCTGCTCGCCGGGCTCTCCGGGCGGGTGATCGAGATCGGGGCCGGGAACGGCCTGAACTTCGCGCACTATCCGAGCGCCGTCTCGGAGGTCGTCGCGATCGAACCCGAGCGGACTCTGCGGCAGCTCGCCGTGGAGTCCGCGCTCCGCTCCGACGTACCCGTCGACGTGGTGCCGGGCGCGGCGGAGAAGCTGCCCGTGAAGAGCGAGGCCTTCGACGCGGTCGTGCTGTCCCTGGTGCTGTGCAGCGTGCGCGACGTACCGCGGGCGCTCGCTGAGGTACGGCGGGTGCTGCGGCCCGGTGGAGTCGTCCGGTTCTTCGAGCACGGCAAGGGAGGCGGACCGGCGATGGAGTTCACCCAGCGCGCCCTGGACCGCACGCTGTGGCCGCCGCTGAACGGCGGCTGCCATCTGGCCCGCGACCCGGTCGACGCGCTGCGCGACGCGGGGTTCGAACTCGGGCCGTACCGAAGGGTGTTGATCCCGGAGAAGGGGCCGACGCTGCCCAGCTCGTACTGCGTCCTGGGCACCGCATGGCGCCCCGACACCGTGGAGTGATCACAGGCTCCACTGACGCAACTCCCGCGCGATGTCATCGACCGACGCCTCGCCGCTCTTGACCAACCGGGCCAGATCGCGGACCTGTTCGGGCGAGGTGACGACCTTCAGGCCGCTGGCGACGAGGTAGGCGTAGGCGACAGCCGAGGCGAAGAGGGCGTTGGAGCGCTCCAACGCGGGGACGTGGATGAGGAGTTGGAGTAAGGCGGCGGCGCGTGCGTGCGGGCTGTCGTAGACGGGGACGTCGAATATGTCGGCCTGGTGGCGCGCGACGGCGGCGACGAGCGCGCCCCAGTCGGTGACCTGGGGGTCTCCGGGTGTGTTGTGTTCGGCGAGCATGAGCAGCCAGGCGAGGTCGATCCTGAGGTTGTTCAAGGGATCAGCGGCGACCTTCGCGGGTGCTCTTCCCGTCGGCACCGAACTCGTCGGCGAAGACGGACTCGTACTGCTTCATGAAGTCGGCCGCGGCCTCGACGAAGGTGTGGCCGACCTCCCCGGTGTCCTGTCTGACCAGTTCTTCTATGTACCGGTTCACGCTCATGCCACGCGCCAGGGCACGTTCACGGGCCGCGCGGGCGGTGCCCTCGTCCACGCGTACGTTCAGCTGGGTCTTCGCCATACCTAGACGCTAGCGCCGGATTGCTAGCACCGGCAAGGGCTCGTCCGGTGGGTGGAGAGTGCCCCTTACACCGGTATCGGGGGCCCGACCTGAGGTGGAGACCGCCTCGGTCGCACGGGGGATATCGGGTGTGTGGCGCGTCACACTAGGCTCGGCCCGCGACGAAGGCGTCGCAACGACAGCTTGCGAAGACGACGAGCTGAGACGACGAGCGAAGGAATCCCAGGGGGCCGTCTTGTCCACATCTGCCGCGCAGCACGTTCCGGGTCAGGCATCGGCCGGCGGGATCGCGGCCCGCGCCCGCGGGCTGACCAAGGCGTACGGTTCGGGCGAGACGACCGTGCTCGCCCTGGACTCGGTGGACGTGGACATCGCGCGGGGCCGTTTCACCGCGGTCATGGGCCCGTCGGGGTCCGGGAAGTCCACCTTGATGCACTGCCTGGCGGGGCTCGACACCGTATCGGCCGGGCAGGTGTGGCTCGGCGACACCGAGATCACGGGGCTGAAGGACCGCGAGCTGACGCGGCTGCGGCGGGACCGGATCGGGTTCATGTTCCAGTCGTTCAACCTCATCCCGACCCTCAACGCGGCCGAGAACATCACGCTGCCCATGGACATCGCCGGCCAGAAGCCGGACCAGAAGTGGCTGGACCAGGTCATCGACACGCTCGGCCTGCGCGACCGGCTCAAGCACCGGCCGTCCCAGCTCTCCGGCGGCCAGCAGCAGCGCGTGGCCTGCGCGCGGGCGCTCGCCTCCCGCCCCGAGCTGATCTTCGCGGACGAGCCGACCGGCAACCTCGACTCACGGGCGGGCCTCGAAGTGCTCGGCTTCCTGCGCAACGCTGTCGACGATCTCGGCCAGACCGTGGTCATGGTCACCCACGACCCGGGCGCCGCCGCCCACTCCGACCTGGTGCTCTTCCTCGGGGACGGGCGGATCGTGGACGAGATGGAGCGGCCCACGGCGGAGGCGGTGCTGGAGCGGATGAAGCGGTTCGACCTGGCGAGGGGCCAGTTCGACGGTCCCGGATCCGGTGCCGGCCCCGGGCCCCGCCGCTCCGGCGACTCGACCGACGTCACCCTCGACAAGGACTGAACCCGTGCTGAAAGCGACCCTCCGGAGCTTCCTCGCGCACAAGGGACGGCTGCTGCTCTCGGCGCTCGCCGTCGTGCTGTCGGTGGCGTTCGTGGCCGGCAGCCTGATCTTCTCCGACACGGTGACCCGCACCTTCGACCGGCTCTTCGCGTCCACGTCCGCCGATGTGACCGTGGAGCCGAAGCAGGACCTCAAGTCCTCGGTGCCGACCGGCGCGACCGAGACCGTGCCCGCCTCCCTCGCCGGACAGGTCGCGAAGGTGCCCGGGGTCGCCTCGACCCACGCCGACGTGTCCGTCGAGAACATCGTGGTCGTCGACAGCGACAACAAGTCCGTCGGCCCCACCACCGGCGCCCCCACCATCGCCACCGACTGGTACCTCACCGACCGCAGCCCGGTGAAACTGACCTCGGGCCACGCCCCGCAGGGCGCCGGCGAGGCTCTCCTGGACGCCGACACCGCCGACAACAAGCACGTGAAGATCGGTGACACCCTGGCGGTCCAGGCGCAGCCGGGCACCTTTCACGTCAAGATCGTCGGCATCGCCACCTTCACCACCACCAACCCCGGTGCCGCACTGGTCTTCCTGGACCCGGCCACCGCGAAGTCCCAGCTCCTGGGCGCGTCCGACCGCGCCACGAGCATCTCGGTGGACGCGGCGAAGGGCGTCGACGACGCCGTACTCAAACAGCGGGTGAGCGCCGCGATCGACTCCTCCGGTACGTACGACATCAAGACCGCGGGCGAGCAGGCGAAGTCGGCGGCCGCTGATCTGGGCGGCTTCCTCGACGTGATCAAGTACGTGATGTTGGGATTCGCAGGCATCGCCGTCCTGGTCGGTGTCTTCCTGATCGTCAACACGTTCTCGATGCTGATCGCCCAACGCACCCGCGAACTGGGCCTGTTGCGTGCCCTGGGCGCGGACCGCAAGCAGGTGCGGCGGTCGGTGCTCACCGAGGCACTGCTGCTCGGGCTGGTGGGCTCAACTCTGGGTCTGGCGGCCGGGATCGGGCTCGCGGCCGGGCTGATCAAGCTGATGACCGCGTTCGGGATGAACCTCAAGACCACGGAGATGGTGGTCGGTTGGCCGACTCCCGTGGCGGCGTACGTCGTTGGGGTCGGCGTCACGTTCGTCGCCGCGTACCTCCCGGCCCGACGTGCGGCCGGTGTCTCGCCGATGGCGGCCCTCGCGGACGCCGAAGTCGCAGGCGTGGGGCGGCCGTTGAAGGTGCGCGCGGTCGTGGGTACCGTCGTCGGGGCGATCGGTGTGGCCGCGCTGGCGGGTTGCGCCGCCGCGACGAAGACAGCCTCCGCCTCCTCCTTCCTGGGCCTCGGGATCGTCCTCACCCTCATCGCGACCGTGATCGCGGGCCCGCTCCTGGTCCGCCCGATGATCCGGGTGCTGGGCGGCGCCTTCCCCGCCCTGTTCGGCTCGGTCGGCCGGATGAGCCAGCGCAACGCCCTGCGCAATCCGCGCCGTACGGGTGCCACCGCGGCGGCGCTGATGGTGGGGCTCGCCCTGGTCGGCGGGATGTCGGTGGCGAGCGCGTCCATGTCCAAGTCCTTCGACCAGCAGATCGACAGGACCCTGGGCGCCGACTTCGTGATCCAGAACGGCAACTTCCTGCCGTTCTCCAAGGAGGTCACGGACCATGTGCGCGCCACCCAGGGCGTCGGTCTCGTCGTACGGGCCCGCTTCGCGCCCCTCGCGGTCCGACTGCCGGACGGTAAACGGGTGGAGACGACGGCGGCCGGCTACGACACCCCGCTCGACGACGTCGCCCACATCAAGTACGCCCAGGGCAGCACGAGTTCGGCGCTCGCCGCCGGACACCTGGCCATGGAGGTCGACTTCGCGAAGAAGCACGGCGTACGGATCGGCAGTGTGCTCCCCGTCGAGTTCCCGGGCGGCCGCACCACGAAGCTGACGGTGGGCGCCCTCAGCGACCAGGGTTCCTCGGGCGGGTTCGGGACGCAGGGCGGGCTGTTCTTCGGGATCGCCACGGTCGAGAAGTACGTCCCGAACGGCCAGGACTCCTCGCTGTACGTGAACGCCGCGTCCGGCACCGGCGCCGACCAGCTCCGCAAGTCCCTTGAGACGACGCTGAAGCCCTATCCGCAGGTCCAGGTCCGCGACCAGGCCGACTACAAGAAGCTCGTGCACGACCAGATCGCCGTACTGCTCTACCTCGTGTACGCGCTGCTCGGGCTGGCCATCGTCATCGCGGTGCTCGGCGTGGTCAACACCCTTGCCCTGTCGGTCGTGGAGCGCACCCGCGAGATCGGCCTGCTGCGTGCGATCGGTCTCGGCCGACGCCAACTGCGGCGCATGATCCGGCTGGAGTCGGTGGTGATCGCGGTGTTCGGCGCGGTACTGGGACTCGGGCTCGGCCTGGTGTGGGGCGTGTGCGCGCAGCAAGTCCTGGCGCTCCAGGGCATGAAGGCGCTCGCGATCCCGTGGACCACGATCGTCGCGGTGGTGATCGGCTCGGCGGTGGTCGGCATCGTGGCGGCACTGCTGCCGGCGTTGCGTGCGTCGCGCATGAACGTGCTGGCGGCGATCGCGCACGAGTGATGGAATCGCGACAGCAACTCACACCTAGTGACGCCCAGTCAGGTCACCTGCCTGCGAGGAGAGTTCATGCCGCGCCCGTTCCGCTTCGGAGCCAGCCTGCTCACGTCCTCACCTGCCGATGAGTGGCGGACCAGATGCCGTCGGGTCGAGGAGCTCGGCTACGACGTGATCCTGGTCCCCGACCATCTGGGCATGGTCGCGCCCTTCCCGGCACTGGTCGCCGCGGCGGACGCGACCGAACGGCCGCAGGTGGGGACGTTCGTGCTCAACGCGGGCTTCTGGAACCCGACCCTACTGGCCCGCGAGGTGACGACGACCGCCGATCTGACCGGCGGACGCCTCGAACTCGGCCTCGGCACCGGCTACGTACAGGCGGAGCACGACACGGCGGGCCTGCCCTTCGGTTCGCCGGGTGAGCGCGTCGACCATCTGCGGCGCACCATCGAGGAGTTGGGGAGGCTGCTGGACGCAGCGAAGTGCCGCGTACCGCTGCTCCTCGGCGGCAACGGTGACCGCATGCTGCGCCTGACCGCCGAGCACGCGGACATCGCGGCGTTCGCGGGGGCGAGCCTGGAGCCGGGCAGCACAACGGGCAAGCTGGCACCGGTCGATGCCGCCGGGTTCGGTCAACGGGTCTCCCGGTACCGGGAGTTCGCGGCCGGTCGCGAGGAACCCGCCGAACTCAACCTGCTGATCCAGATGGTGGCCGTGACGGACGACCCCGCGAGCGCGCTCCGGCCGCTGCTGGACCGCCGACCGGACCTGTCCCTGGAGTACGTGCTGGACCTGCCCGTCTTCCTGGTCGGCACCCTGGACGAGATCACCTCGAAGCTGCGCGCGCTGCGCGACCGGTACGGGTTCTCGTATCTCACGGTGCTGGAGCCGTCCATGGAGGCGTTCGCGCCGGTCGTGGAGGAACTGCGCCGAAACCCGCTCGCCCCGCACGCCCACCCTCTGCTTGGCTCGTCCCATGAGTGATCTTCATATCCGTAGCGCAGCCCTCCCCGACATCGACGCCGTGCTGGCCTTCTGGGGCGAGGCCGCCGAAGGCACGAGCATCAGCGACGACCGCGACGGCGTGGCCCGGCTGATCACCAGGGACCCGGACGCGCTGATCCTCGCGGAACGCGACGGGCGACTCGTCGGGTCCGTGATCGCCGGTTTCGACGGCTGGCGCTGTCACCTGTACCGGTTGGCCGTGCACCCGGAGCACCGTCGGCAGGGCATCGGCTCGGCGCTGCTCACCGCGGCCGAGGAGCGGTTCGTGGCGCTGGGCGGGCGTCGCGGGGACGCGATGGTGCTGGAGCGCAACGAGACCGGCCGGCATGCGTGGCGCGCGGCGGGGTACGCACCCGAGGAACAGTGGCGGCGCTGGGTGAAGCACCTCACCACCTGAACGCTTTGCCCATCCTTTACCATTGGTGGACCACTCCGAACTTCTGATTCTTTTCGAAAGGTGTGAGCGTCCGCCCATGGGCGAGCCTCCCGGTCCCGGCGCGCGACATCGCGCGAACCTCCCTGCCCTGTCCGATCATGGGACGGAGGTGACCCGATGACCGAAGTGCTTCTGCTGCTGGTGGCGATCCTGCTGTCGCTCCTCTGCGGCGCCTTCGTCGCGGCCGAGTTCTCGCTGACCACCGTCGAGCGCGGCGAGCTGGAGCGCGCGGTCGAGCGCGGTGAGCGGGGCGCCGCGGGCGCCCTGAAGGCCGTACGGAATCTGACGTTCCAGCTCTCCGGGGCGCAGCTCGGCATCACCGTCACCAACCTGGTCGTCGGCATGCTTTCCGAGCCGTCGATCGCCGCGCTGATCGCGGGCCCGCTCGAATCCCTGGGCATCTCGCACTCCGCGTCGAAGTCCGTCGCGCTGGTGCTGGGTACGGCAATGTCGACGGTGTTCCTGATGGTCGTCGGCGAGCTGGTGCCGAAGAACTGGGCGATCTCGTCGCCGCTGAGTGTGGCGAAGCGGGTGGGCAACGCGCAGCGGTGGTTCAGTGCCGCGTTCCGCCCGTTCATCAGCCATCTGAACAACACGGCCAACCATGTCGTGCGCGCCTTCGGCCTGGAACCGGCCGAGGAACTGGCCTCCGCGCGCGGGCCGCAGGAGCTGGCCGCGCTGGCCCGGCACTCCGCCAGGGCGGGCGCCCTGGAGCCGGACACGGCCGAGCTGTTCGTACGGACCCTCAACCTCGCCGACCTCACCGCGGAGAACGTGATGACGCCCCGCGTCCAGGTCGTCGCCCTCGACGCCCAGGCGACCTGCGAGGACGTGGCCAACGCGACCCGGGCGACCGGGCTGTCCCGGTTCCCGGTCTTCCGCGGCAACCTCGACGAGGTCGTAGGCACGGTGCACATCAAGGACGTGTTGGCGGTACCGGCGGAGCGCCGCGCCCGTTTCCCCCTCTCCGAGGTGATGCGCGAACCCCTCCTGGTCCCGGAGTCCCTGACCGTGGACCGTCTCCTGGACCGGCTGTCCGGCAAGCGCACGATGGCGGTCGTCATCGACGAGTACGGCGGTACGGCGGGGGTCGCGACCCTGGAGGACATCGTCGAGGAGGTCGTGGGCGAGGTGCGGGACGAGCACGATCCGCACGAGACGCCCGACCTGGCCCCGGCCGGGGCGGACGATCACGGTCGCACGCTGTACTCGGCGGACGGCGCCGCCCGTATGGACCAGCTCGCGCGCGTGGGACTGCGGGCGCCGGAGGGGCCGTACGAGACGCTGGCCGGTCTGGTCGCCAATGAGCTGGGGCGGATTCCGGAGGTCGGGGACGTCGTCGAGGTCGCCGGGTGGCGGATCGACGTGGTTGACGCGTCGGGGCGCAGGGCCGCGCGGCTGCTGCTGCACGCGCCGCTCGACGACGCCGATTCCGGCTCCGATTCCGGATCTGGTTCCGACTCCGCGAAGGGGGAGCTGTGACCGCCGTACAACTGCTGATCGGGTTGGCGACGCTGGTCGTCAACGCCTTCTTCGTGGCCGCCGAGTTCGCGTTGATCTCGGTGCGCCGCAGCCAGATCGAGCCGCACGCAGAGCAGGGCGACCGGCGCGCCAAGAGCGTGCTGTGGGGGCTGCAGCACGTGTCGGCGCTGATGGCCGCGGCCCAGCTCGGCATCACGCTGTGCACGCTGGTGCTCGGCATCGTCGCGGAACCGGCGATCGCGCATCTGCTGGAACCGGTGTTCCACGCGGTCGGCGTTCCGGAGGGCGCGGGACACGCGGTGTCCTTCGTGATCGCGCTCGCCGCGGCGACCTATCTGCACATGCTGCTCGGCGAGATGGTGCCGAAGAACATCGCCCTGGCCGAGCCGGTGCGCAGCGCGCTGCTCCTCGGGCCGCCGCTTGTGACGTTGTCCCGGGCGCTGCGTCCGGTGATCTTCACGATCAACGCGTTCGCCAACACGCTGCTCAAGCTGCTGCGGGTCGAGGTCAAGGACGAGGTCACGGCATCCTTCTCGGACGCCGAACTCGCCCGGATCGTACGGGACTCCGGCGAGGCGGGACTCATCGACGAACGGGCCCTGGAGCGGCTGAACGACGCGCTGGAGCTGGGCAGCAGGCCCGTGCGGGACGTCGTACTCCCCCTCGAACGCGTCGACTACGTGGTCGCGGGCATCACCCCGGCCGAGCTGGAGGTGCTGTCGGCCGAGTCGGGCTTCTCCCGCTTCCCGGTGGTGGACGGCGAGCGCCGGATCATCGGCTACCTGCACGTCAAGGACGCGCTGGACGCCTCACCGCGCGACGAGCCGTTCAAGGTGGAGGACATGCGCTCCATCGCGAACGTGAAGGAGAGCACCCCGCTGGACGACGTCCTCACCGCGATGCGCAGCAGCCGTACGCATCTCGCGGCGGTCCTCGACGAGGAGGGACGGCTGACCGGCCTGGTGACCATGGAGGACGTGCTGCGGGAATTGTTCGGGCAGCGCGCGTGAGGGAGTGAGGGGGCGGTCGGGCCGGGGGCGGCCTCGGGCGGGTGGCTGGTCCGGGGCGGGATGCGGCCGCGGGCGGGTGGCTGGTCCGGGCCGGGATACGGCCGCGGGTGGCTGGTCCGGGCCGGGATACGGCCGCGGGCATGCGGCTGGTCCGGGCCGGGATACGGCCGCGGGTGGCTGATCCGGGCCGGGAGGCAGCGCGGTGCGCGACGGGCAGGGGGCAGGCGGCAGGCGGCAGGCGGCAGGCGGCAGGCGGCAGGCGGCAGGCGGCAGGCGGCAGGCCATGATCCCCGCGCGGGACGCGTCGGTGCCTGGCCGGTGACTCGGACTGGTTCCCGGCCGGTGCCGGTGGCAGGTCGAGCGCTCGGTGAGTGGCTTTGCGGGCCCGCGTCCGACAGCAGGCCGGGGCCCCGGCGGCCCGTCGGCGCAAGCCCGACCGGTCATGGCGGAGGCCGACCTACCGACGGGTATGGACGCGGGATATCATCTTCGTCGCCATGCAGACGAATCCCACGCACACCAGCCTGGTCGCGATCGGCGACTCCTTCACCGAGGGCATGTCGGACCGGCTCCCGGACGGCACCTACCGGGGCTGGGCCGACCTCCTCGCCGGCCGGATGGCCGCCCGGACGCCCGGCTTCCGGTACGCCAACCTCGCCGTGCGCGGCAAGCTGATCGCGCAGATCGTCGACGAGCAGGTCGGCCCGGCGGCCGCCATGCAGCCCGATGTGATCACGCTGGTCGGCGGCCTGAACGACACCCTGCGCCCCAAGTGCGACATGGGCCGCGTCCGCGCCCTGCTGGAGGAGGCCGTCGAACGCCTCACCCCGGCCTGCAAGCACCTGGTCCTGATGCGCAGCCCGGGCCGGCAGGGCCCGGTCCTGGAGCGTTTCCGCCCCCGCATGGAGGAACTCTTCGCGTGCGTGGACGACCTCGCCGCCCGCCACGGCGCCCTCGTCGTCGACCTGTACGGCGCCCCCTCGCTCGCCGACCCGCGCGCGTGGGACGTCGATCGCCTCCACCTCACGGATGAGGGTCACCGCCGCGTCGCCGAAGCGGTCTGGCAGACCCTCGGCTACGAGGCGGAGGACCCGGAGTGGCGCACCCCGATGCTGCCGACCCCGCCCCCGAACTGGACCGCCCGCCGCGTCGAGGACGCCCGCTTCACCCGCCAGTACCTCCTCCCCTGGATCGGCCGCCGCCTCACGGGCCGCTCCTCGGGGGACGGCCGGACAGGCGCCCACTTCAGCGCTGAGCTGGGCAAAGCCTTTTGGGTCACCCCTGTGGACCACACAAACCCTGGCCCTGTGACGGACTGGCAACAGGTAGAGCCCTGAACCGGAGCCTCGCCGGATGCCATGCACCGATCGAACGCGGAGCCTCACCCGCACGACACCTGCAGCCGACGGACCGACGTCACGCCGCGAGTCGTACAGCATCCTGAGCGAGGACCTGCGTCCTGTCGACCTCAACGACCGGCCGCCTGTCGCTCACGGCGAGCCCGGAGCGTGTGCTGAACTCCACCAGTTCACATCGCAGCACACCCAAGGCCGACGCAACCGCCACCTCCAGGGCAGCAGCCAACGCGGCCGGCTCGGCAGCGAGCTCCCACGAAGTCGACACAACAGAGAACACACCCAGCTCGGGGAGATCCGTCAGCCGGAAGCCGATTCGGACTTCCGGCATCGGTCCGCGACCCGCCCGGGCTGCCGCCTTGCGGTCAGCCAGGTTCGTCGGACAACCACACAGCGATCCACGTGCGCCCACCGGCTCCAAGAACCGGGTTCCGTCGCAGACTTGGAAAGCCTCACCAGGTCCGCGGAAGATTTCAAGTCCAGTGAGACGGTCTTGGCGCTATGAGGTTTGTGGTGCGGGTTCGCGGCGCTTGGCCGGGTCGTTGATCCAGGCGGGGCAGCACCAACCGGATCACCGAGATGGTGAAGGCCGTCCTCGTCCTTCACCACGCGTCAACGTGAGGTTGGAAAACGCTCAATGGCCAGACGCCTGTCCGGGAAACACTGGGCCCCTCACGAGCGAACGGCGGTGCTTTTCGGCTTTGTCCACGTACTCCGCGGTGTTGTTCAGCCACGGGAACGGCGTGACGGGCGAGTCCACTCCGATGAATTCACAGAGCGGCGCCCAGCCTTGAGTCACCTCGTACACCAGCAGCCTGTCTGCGGGGACTTCGCGCTGCACCTCGGCGTTGTGCCGATTGAACACCGCCGTGAGGTGCGCTTCATCGCGGCGGTTGTCGAAGACATGGTCGAACATCGCCAGCGCCAACCGGCGCAGCCCGGCGAGGACGGGATCAGCCGATTTATCGAGGAGGTCCTGACGAAGGACGGTGTCGCTCATGCTCCGGTACCACGTTTGCGCATCACGAATACTGAGGATGACCTTCGCTTCCGGATATTCCCGGATCAGCTCTCGCCAGAAAAAACAACCGGGTGCGTCCGCTGTCGCCTGGTAACCGGCGAATATCGTATGCGGATCGATCGGCCCGCCCTCGTAGACCTGTACCCAGTGTTCGATGTGATCGGGTTTCTTTATCATTTCCTTCGTGTGATAACAGGGACCGAGGCCCAGTTGATTCAATGCTTCGTACAGGGTTACCGTGCCCGTTCTGGGGAAACCGACACCGATTATCTTCACGTTTAGTCCCCTTTTTAGCAGAGGGTGGCCAGATCATCGACGAGCACGTCATACCCGGGATCGGCCAGAATGCGCCTGGACATGTCGGCCGCTCGGTACCGGAAGGTCCGGTCCGCCAGCACCCGACCGCATGCCTCGGCCAGTACTCGGGGGGATGCGTCGGCCGGGTCCACATGTATTCCAAGACCCAGTTCTTCGACCCGGTGCGAGTTGGCAGGCTGGTCGCCGAACATCGGCAGGTTGACCATCGGTGTGCCGGCGATCATCGCCAACTGCACGCTGCCGAAACCGCCGTGCGACAGGAACAGCTCGGCAGTGCCAAGCAGCAGAGAAAGCGGGACGAATGGCACCAGCCGGACATTGGCCGGGCGCGGTCCCTGCCAATCGGATTCCGCCGCGATGATCGCCGTACAGGGCAGTTCGCCAAGCGCGGTGACCATCGCCGTGAGCAACTGCCGAGATTCCGGCACGACAAGAGGTGCGACCGTGCCGAGCCCGGCGAGCACCAGCGGTCGGTCGTCGGGCAGGTCAGCGAGCGCGCGGTCGAGAGCGGCGGTGACCGCATCCGGACGGTAGGAACGCGCCGGGGAAATCGGCAAGGACTCCGGATACCACTCGCGGGGGATGATGCCGGCGAGCGGGCCACGGATCGGGTGCCATACATCGTCGACCGGGTCCAAACCCAACGCTACCCGCTGACCGTTCACCCGATCGTGCACGAACGGGAGGTTCAGTGCCGAGAACGGCGAGATGTCAAGCACGGCGCGAGGCAACCCCAGCCTCTCCGCGGCCAGGTAGCCGCCGAACTCGTTACACTCCCGCACGATCAGGTCCGGCCGCCACGCCTGCGAGGCCCTTATCACCTCTCGTGCGAAGATCCCGGCCAACGCTCCGGCTCTCGCCTGTGTCAACCGTCCCGGTTGCGCCCTGGCCCGTGCCTGTTCTTCGGGGCTTTCCTCCCGCGCCTCCGGCATCCCGGGGCTGCCGGCGAACTCGGGATCGGCGAGCAGCTCTTCCAATGTCTGGACGTGCGGCAGCGGCAGATGCTCGACGCCGGCACGGACGAGTGCGTCAGCCATCGCCGGCGCGGTCGCCACGGCGACCGCGTGACCGGCCCGCTGTAGCGCCATCGCCACCGGCACCACCACCGGCATCATGTGTGAGTAATAGGGTAAACAGGTCAGTATCACGCGCATCCGACACCCTCCTCCTGTCGCCGCCTCACGGACACGGTCTCCGTACCCGGATCGGCGAACGCATCCGTCTCGGCCCTCCGACGTCGATCGCGACCAAGGCGATGGCCTCCACGGGGTGGACATTGGCCGGCAAGTCCGAAAACGACTCGGCAGGTAGCCGTACCTCGCGCGTGCCCGTCAGCAGCCGATCCCGGTACTCGTGTTCCCGGGGCTGCGCCGGGCAGTGGCGCGCGCGACGCGCGGAACGTGACGGGCGTACGTTCGAAGGCCAGTTCCTGCGGAAGGTTGCGGTGTGGATGAATCCGGTCCCGGAGGTCTACCGCTACCGATCTCCGGGGCGTAGCAACCGAATCCGTCGTCGAGTTCGACGTACTGCGGGGTCTCGTCCGCGGCTGTCACGTCCGGATCACTGACACCTGGCCCCCGGTGTTCACTTGGGGTGAATACACACGCTGCGGCAAGGCTGCCGGCAATGCCGTTTCCTCGAAAGGAAGCGGTGGTTGCGTGCCTGAAAAGACTGCTGCCAGACATTGGTCAGTACGTCCTGTTCATCGAACTAGGGCGGATCTTCACCTGCCGCTTTTTGAGCCTAAAGACTGGAGCGCGCGCATGCAAGTACGCCTCCGGGATGGATGGTTTGCCCCCGATACAAATGAATTATGGCGATCAACGGTCTTCTATTCTCCCGTGATAGAGGCGGTCCCATTGGCGCGGCCCACGCACGACGCTGGACATCTCGGCGGACTGCGCATACCGCGCTTACGGAGCCATCGGCGCAGGTGGTCATGACCACTGCTGGCGACATAACCCTTGCCGGCCTGCGGTTTGCCGGATCGGCGTCGGTGCGGACCGCGGCGTGCACGGACCGACGGTGTCCCGTGCGCGAGCGGTTGTGTCTCCAGCACCAGGAGGTGCGGCCCGACCTCGGCCCTGGCCTTGGACCATTTGTTGAAGCGGCGGCGGGCCGTTTGCCCGGGGCCCGAATGGCGGGGCGACGGCCTCCAGGTACAAACCAGAAGTGACCACCACCACCGGCTCGAAAAGCTCCCACGGCTCATACGGCGCCAAACGCTCCACGACGCCCGCAACCGCAGGCTGCCGAACCAACCAAGCGGAATGTTCTCCTGGTTGACGGGGCAATGATCGTCTGTAAAGTGACGCTGCTCGACCGATCATGCCGGGAAGTCTTCCGCCCCCCACGAGAGGGGAATCCCCCGTGCCAGAGACCGTTCCAGAGCGCAGGGCCATACCGAAGGAGCGCTCGCAGACCTGCCCCTTCGATCCGCCGGCGACGCTGCGCGAATTACGGACGCAAGACCCCGTCTGTCCGGTCGCGATGGCGGACGGCAGCAGCGGATGGCTGCTCACCCGTCACGAGGACGTACACGCGGTACTGGGCGACCACCGGCGGTTCAGCTCACGCGGCGAGCTGCGCAACTCGGCCCTCGACGGCCAGGTGACCGCCGCCAGACCGGCGAGGCCCGGCGAGATCAATTCCGTCGATCCGCCGGAACACACCCGGCTGAGGCGCAAGCTCTCCGGCAAGTTCACCACGAGTCGTATGGCGCAGCTGTCCGAGCGCATTGCCGGGATCGTCGATGACGCTCTGGACACAATGGAACTCCTGGGCCCGCCGGTCGATCTGGTGGAGGCGTTCGCGTCTCCCATTCCCTCGCTGGTCATCTGCGAGCTCCTGGGTGTCGATTACGCGGAGCGGGCGGAGTTCCAGGAGCGGACCAAGGCAATGCTGACCCTGGGCGCCAGCGCTGATCAGTTCATGGCGGCGGTCGAGGAGATGACCGGCTACGTCACGAAGCTGGTGGTTGCCAAGCGTGCCCGGCCCACGGACGACGTGCTCAGCAATCTCGCCGCCGACGAGGAACTGACCACGGAGGAGGTCGCCCGGATGGGCCTGGCTCTGCTGGCGGCAGGCCACGAGACCACTGCCCACATGCTTGCTCTGGGAACCTTCGCGCTGCTGCGCAACCCCGACCAGCTCGCGGCCCTGCGCGCCGACCCCGACCTGGTCAACGGCGCGGTCGAGGAACTCCTGCGCTATCTGACCATCGCACAGTACGGTGCGGAACGGTCGGCCACCGAGGACGTCGAGGTGGGTGGTCGGCTGATCAGGAGGGGTGACGTCGTCGTGCCCGCGCTGATGGCCGCCAACCGCGACCCGGAACGCTTCGGCGATCCCGACGTATTGGACGTCACCCGCCAGGCCGCCGGCCACGTGGCCTTCGGATTCGGCATCCACCAGTGCCTGGGCCAACAACTCGCCCGGGTCGAGCTGCGGATCGGGTACAAGGCGCTGTTCCAACGCTTTCCCACACTGCGGCTCGCCGTCCCGCCGGAGGACGTGCCACTGCGCACGGACTCCATCACCTACGGCCTTGCCAGGCTCCCTGTGACATGGGACGCGGTCGGCCTCTGACGCTCAAGTGCCGGACACGGGCGGTCAGTTACCGGGAGTGGTTTCCGTCGGGTCGCGCAACGGAGGCCAGGCCCGCACACCCGGGACCTCCGTGGTGGCGCCGCCCCTCCGGCTGACCCGCTCACCACCCCTTTCACCCTCGACCCCTCGCGTCTCCCCTCCGTCCGCAGACCACCCGCCCCGGCCGCGCATGCTCACGTCCGGGGCGGCGCCATGTCCTGGTGGCCGCAGCGCCTTTCCAGGACCACACGAAACGGGCGACAGACCGCCAAACGCGGACACCGAGGCCACTAAATATGGTGTAGATCACTGTAAACCGCAACGGAATATCGTATCCAGCA
This sequence comes from Streptomyces sp. NBC_00986, assembly GCF_045162565.1. Taxonomy (NCBI): domain Bacteria; kingdom Bacillati; phylum Actinomycetota; class Actinomycetes; order Kitasatosporales; family Streptomycetaceae; genus Streptomyces; species Streptomyces sp. NBC_00986. The sequence continues at coordinate 9,834,608 of NZ_CP108733.1, read as the reverse complement.
GATATCCCTTGGGTTCCCATCAATGAAACCGCAGGAAATCTGGCTAATCAGTGTAAAGGGCATTCTCATTCCGGTACGCAAGCCGCAGTTCAACCTGCTGTGCGCGCGGTAGGGCGCTATTGACCAATGGATCCGGCGTCGAGGACAGTGAATTAGCGTCCCGACTGCACCAGCGAACCCACCTGCAGGCGGGGTGCCTTGGCGCACAATCGCAGAATGGAGCGTCGCCATGACACCGATACGTCATCAACTCGCCCTGAATGAAAATTTCTCGTTACATCTTCCAGGTGTACAAGAAGCCATCAGGGACTCGCTGAAGGACATCAACCTCACCTTGGACGCACTGTCGACCGGGTTGTCCACGGCTCTCGCTGAGCATCTGGATGTACCAGTCCGACATGTGTTCGTCAGCCCTGGTTCGGGTGCTCTGCTGTTGCAACTCCTCAATGCCTACGCCGGCAACGGCGCCGAGGTCGTGCACGCCTGGCCGTCCTTCGACATGTATCCGCTGCTCATTCGTAACGCGGGCGGCATCCCGGTCCCGGTGCCCCTCAAAGAATTCTCGCACGACCTGGACGCCATGGCCGCCGCCGTCACTCCGCAGACCCGGGTCGTCGTTTTGTGCAACCCCAACAACCCCACCGGGACCATGCTGGGCGAGGCCGAGTTGAAGGAGTTCCTCGACCGGCTGCCCAGCGATGTACTCGTACTCGTTGACGAGGCATATCTCGACTTCGCAGACCCGGACTCGATCGCCAACGCCATCGACCTCCACCGGGGCGACCCGCGCGTCTGCGCGGTGCGGAGCTTCTCCAAGTCCTACGGCCTGCTCGGGATGCGCGTCGGCTACCTTGTCGCCGACCCGGCCGTCACCTCCGCGCTCGCGCCGACCTCGCCGTTCCTGCGGGTCAGCACCCCGGCGCAGGCCGCTGCGCTCGCGGCGCTCAAGGCCGAGACCCATATGCGGCGGCAGTGCGCCGAGGTCAGCCGCGAACGGGACCGGGTGCACCGGGCGCTGACGGAACTGGGCTACCGGGTACCGGGCAGTGAGGCCAACTTTCACTGGCTGCCGCTGGGCGAGGACAACGGCCGGTTCGTGGAGTTCTGCGCCGACAACGGCGTCTCGGTCCGTGAGATCGCGGGGGCGGGCGTACGAGTGACCGTGGGGACCCCGGAGGCCAATGACGCGGTGATCGAACTGGCCAGACGTTTCGCCGGTGGCGCGCCGCCCGGTGCGGCTCATCCGAGTGAGCGGCAGTAGCCGGATGGCAGCAATGAACGCCCGAACTGCCGATGCTCCCGCCGCCAACCCCACCAGCGCCCCGGCCGACACCCTCCTTCACGAACTCAGTTCCTCACCCATTGCCGAATCGCTCCGCCGTGAACTGCTGAAACGTTGGCCGAGCACCCCCGACCGGGTGCGGGAGATCAGCCGCTACGCCCTGCTGGCGCCGGGCAAGACCCTGCGCCCGCTGCTGCTGGTCGCGTCGGCCGACGCGGTCGGCGGCAGCTACGACGGCGTCCTTCCGGCGGCGATGGCGGTGGAGTACCTGCATGTGGCCACGCTGATCCACGACGACGTGATCGATGACGACGAGCTCCGCCGGGGCCAGCGCTCGGTGCACGCCCACTACGGGATGGCCGACGCGATCGTCACCGGTGACTTCCTGATCCTGACGATGTTCACCTCACTGGCCGAGTGCGTCGAGCGCGGGGTTCCCGCAGCGGCCGTACTGGAAGCGGTCCGCGTCCTGGCCGAGGCCGGGGCCGATGTGTGCCGGGGCCAGACAAAGGAAGCCGAGCTGACGAGCGACCCCTCGTCCCCCATCGCCGACTACGAGACGGTGATCTCGCTCAAGACCGGTGCGCTGTTCCGGGGAGTGTGCCGCGCCGGGGCGATCCTGGGCGGGGCCGGCCCGGACCATACCGAGGCGGTCACCCGGTTCGCCGAACACCTCGGCCTGGCCTTCCAGATGTACGACGACCTGCTGCCCTACCTGTGGGAACCCGGGACCACAGGCAAGCCGAACACCAGCGACGCCGGCAACCTACGGCCCACCTTCCCCGTGCTGTTGGGCTACGAGAGCGCCGGGAGAGGGGACCGCGAACGGTTCACCGAGGCCCTCAGCGGCCGGATACCGGCGGCGGAGGCCTACGAGCGGTTGCGCGAGTTACTGGAGTCCACCGGGGCACTGCACCGGGCGCGCGCGCGGGCCGAGACCGAAGCCGCTCTGGCCAGGGAGCAGCTGGCGGGTTTGCCCAGTTCCGAAGGCGTCGGCCTGCTCGCGGCCGTAGCCGAGTTGTCGATCAACCGGGACCGGTAGCCGTGGCCGGAAACGGGACCGGACACGCCACACGGGGCACGGACGGACGGTGGCGGCGCAGCGTCCACCGCACCGTCCAGGCGCATGTGCAGACCTGGCGCCCGTACACCCTTGCCCACCCCGCCCTCGTCGGCGTGGCGGGTGCGTGCACGGCGGGCGGTGCGGACCGGCCGGGTACGCTCGCGCTGGCCGCCGGGGCGCCGGGGCTGGGCTGGCTGGCCGGCCACTACCTCGGCGACTACTTCGACCGGCACCTCGACGCGATCGCGAAACCACAGCGGCCGATCCCCTCCGGCCGGCTGCTCCCCGAGGCCGCACTGGCAGGCGGTGTCGTCTGCGCGGCGGGCTCGGCGCTGATCCTCGCGGCGGCGAACTGGCGGACGTTGCTGCTGTTCGCCCTCGCGATGACCGGAATCGTCGTATACAGCAGGATCTGCAAGGGACGCGGCATCTCCGGCAACCTCGTACGCGGGGCGCTCACCGCCTTGGCATTCGTGGTCGGCGCGATGCTCGCGCAACCCGATCCGCCGTGGCGGGTGTTCGTGCCCGCGCTGATGTTCCTGCTGCACGACACCTCCTCGAACCTCGTCGGCACCATCCGCGACGTGGACGGCGACCGCGTCTGCGGTTACTTGTCGGTGCCGGTCCGCCACGGGGTGGACGTGGCCGCGCGGTTGGCACTGGCGCTGTACGCAGGCGCGATCGCGGTTGGCACGGCCGGCGCCGTGCTCCTGCCGATGGCGCACCGGTCCGGCTATACCGTCCTGCTCGTCGTGGCGGCGGGCACCGGCGTGGCGGCTTTCGTTCCGTTACTCCGGCGGACGCGGTCGGTGACCCGGTCTGTGACGGGGGTGGCGGCTCCGACGGAGACGCAGGCGGTGGCGTTGCGGGCGCACAAGGTCCTGGTCGTCGAACGCCTGGTACTGGCGGCCGCCGTCATCGCCGCCGGAACGGGGGCCCGGACCGTACTCGGGCTGCTGGCACCGGTACTGATGTTCAGCGTCGTCACCCAGCGCGCGATGCGTTCCCGGCACGAACTCCCGCCGCCCTCCCCCGTAAAGCAAGGAACGCCTGGAACGCAGAGAAAGGCATACCAGCCATGACCTCGCTGAAGATCGACATCAGTCATGTCACCTCGGCCATCGCCTCCGGCGCGGAGGCCATGTTCTCCGTCCAGCGCACCGACGGGGTCTTCGACTACGGCGCGGGAACCCTCACCTCGACGCTCAGCACCGTCGGCGCCGTCTCCGCCCTGCACTTCGCAGACCCGGAAGCCTCGGCCGATCTGATCGCGCTCGGCGTGGACTGGCTGAGCCGGACACAACTGCCCGACGGCGGGTGGAGCATGGTGCCAGGCGGCGAATCCGAAGCCGGTCCTACGGCAGTGGCAGCCGCGACCCTGCACCTGGTCGCCCCCTCGGGCGCCGAGGCGGCGGTGCGCTCGGGCCGTGAGTGGATGGCGGCCCACGGCGGGCTGGAAGCGATCCCGCACCCGGAGGTGACCGCCTGGTGCCGGCAGTTCTACGGCTATGCGGGATGGCTGGACCCGCAGGACATGCGGCGCTTCCCTCTCGAACTGGCGCTGTTACCCGGGCTGTTCCGGCGGCTGTTCGACCTGCGCAGCCCGATGGTCGCCGCCCTGGCCCTGGCCCAGACCCGGTACCGCCGCACCAATCCGGTTCTGCGGCTGCTCGCCGCCGCCGGGGCACCCAACGCGCTGTCCGTCATCCGCCAGGTGTACGAACACGAGGGCAGCACCGGCGGCTGGTGCGAGGACGCCTGGGTGACCGGGCTGATCTGCGCGGGCCTGGCACGGGCCGACCTGGCCCCCGACATGGTCGCCGGGGCCGTGAAGTGGTTCCGCGACATGGCCAACCCCGACGGCTCGTGGAACAGCGGCACCCTGGACCTGACCTGGTCGATGTACGCGGCCGGCGGGCTGCTGGAAGCCGGGTACGCAGCCGACGAACGCCTCCGGTCGACCCGGCAGCTGTTCCTGCGGGATCAGCAGGACCAGCCCTTCACAGCCTTCGGATGCCCGGCCGGGTTCTGGGGCTGGTCCGGGTCGCGCGGATGGCCCGCCTCGATGGAGACCGCCGAGATCGTCTCCGCGCTGACCGCCCTGCCCGACGAGGACGGACAGGCCGGCTCCAGCATCCAGCGCGGGATCGCCTGGCTGACCACCCAACAGGACACCCGCGGCTCCTGGGGCCTGTGCGTACGCAACACCAAGGTCGCCAACAGCGGCCCCTGCCCGCACATGACCGCGCAGTCCGTCGACGCTCTGCTGGACGCCGGAGCTCTCCCGGACGATCCCCGTGTCCTGCGAGCGGTCAAGTGGCTGCACACCGCGCAACGGCCCGACGGCACCTTCGAGTCCGTCTGGTACCGCATGCACACCGCCGGCACCTCCGCCGTAGTGCGGACGCTCGTCAAGGCGGCGCAAGGCGGGCACCCCACCGTCGCCAAGGCTCGGCAGTGGCTGATGGACACCCAGCTCGCGGACGGCTCCTGGAGTACCGGGGACGGCACCACGCCCGGGACCGTCGAGGAGACCGCGTGGGCCGTCGGCGCACTGCTCTCCTCTGCGGTGCCCGCCGCCGATCCGGCCGTCGACCGAGGTGTCCAGTGGCTGCTGGCCGTCCGGCGCGCGGACGGTTCCTGGCCCGAGGCAAGGGTGAACGAGTACGTCCGCCACGTCTGCCGCTACCCCAACGGTGGTCTCGCAGGCGGTCTCGCCCTGCGCGCTCTCGCCCGCTACCGCAGCGCCGTCGAGGAAGGACAACACACGGATGCGTACTGACGTTGTCGTGTGCGGGGCAGGCGTGGGCGGCCTCGCGGCAGCTCACGCGCTGGGCTCGCTGGGCCTGCGCGTCCTGTTGGTGGACAAGCAGGCCGAGCCCACCACAGCCGCCAAGGGTGAGGTCCTGCAGCCCGGAGCGTTGAAGATCCTCAGCGAATGGGGCGTCACCCGACGCCTCCAGGAGCGTGGCGCGTTACGGCTGTCCCACCTGGTCGCCCGCGATCCCGAGGGGCGTCCGCAGATGTCCCTGGAGTACGACCGGCTGCCGGGCGAGGCCAACTGGCTGCTCGCCCACGACTACCCGGCGATCCTGGCCGCGCTGGCCGACGGTCTTGCCCCCACCGTCGACTTCCGACGGGGCGTGCTCGTACGCGGCCCGCTGCGCGACGGCACGGGGCGGATCTGCGGCGTAACGCTCAGCGAGGGCGGCCCGGACCACGACGTCCACGCCGCGCTGATCGTCGCGGCCGACGGGATCTCCTCCCGGCTGCGGCGCGAGGCCGGGATCGAGGTCCACCGACAGGAGTACCCCCATCGGCTCGTCGCCTTCGACATCCACGACGCCCCGCCGACCGAGCCCGACTTCTCCGCCTACGTCAGCGGTCGCGGCCTGCGGCTGCGCTACCCGTTGCCCGGCGGCCGGGTACGCCTCTACGTACAGACCGCACCGGACGAACTGCGCGGCCTCGACAAGGACGGGCTGCTGCGCTGGACGGATCGGCTGCTCTCCGAAGTACCAGGGCTGGCGCCCCTCGGCGACGCGTTGCCGGCCGCCCTGGACAGCCGCCAAGCGCTGCCCGTCTCGCGCTTCCTCGCGCCCCGCCTCGCCGCACCCGGCTTGGCGTTGGTGGGAGAGTCCGGGCATACCGTGCACCCGATGGCGGCCCAGGGTATGAACAGCTCGGTCTGCGACGCGCACTGCCTGGCCGGGGTGATCGGCGCGCTCTCCGGTGACCTCACCCCGTCCGGGGTGGACACCGCGCTACGGGCCTACGAGTCCGAGCGCCTGCCCAACCTCGCCCACACCGGCCGGACCAGCCACAACGCGGCGCGGATGATCACCGACCTGTCGTGGGCGGGCCGTACGCTCGGCCGACGCGCCATGCGGCACACCGGGGCGAACTCCCGGCTGCGCTACACCGTCATGCACAACATGGCCGGCCTGGGCATCCACGAGCTCTCGCTGCTGGACCGCCTGCACCAGGTCGGGCTCCTCCCCGACCCCCGCGCCCGGCAGTTGCCGGCTTGGGCGTGAGGGCCGCCCCGCCGACCCTCACGCCGGCCGGCTCCCGTCCTACTGGATCCTGTCCCGCTTCACCGGGCCGCGGCGCACTCGACGACCACCAGACCGCCGGGCCAGCTTCGCGAACGGGCCACCCTCAGCCCGGCCGCCCCGGCCAGTACCTCGAAGTCCTGCACGGTGCGCTCCTGGCCGCCGAGCAGAACCAGGGACTGCAGGTCGAAGGAGGCATTGCGCTTGGCATGGTCATCCCCGGCGAGCACCTCGACGATCAGGACACGGCCGTCCGCCCCGGCGGCCTCGGCGCAACGTCGCAGGATCAGCTTCGCGTTCTCGTCGTTCCAGTCGGTCAGCACCCGCGAGACCACGTACACATCGCGGCCCGCCGGCAGCGGGTCGAAAAAGCTGCCGGGCACGAACTGCGCCCGGTCGGCCACCCCGGCCCGGCCCAGCGCTTCCTCGGCCTCGGGAGCGACCGGCGGCAGGTCCAGGACCTCGCCCTGCAGGTGAGTGTTGACCCGTACGACTTCCGCGAGCAGCGCGCCGATCCCGCCTCCGACGTCGATCACGGTGCGCACCCCGGACCAGTCGAACTCGGTGGCCAGCACCGGCCCGGTCTGCCAGGCGAAGGCCGCCATCACACCGCAGAAGAAGCCACGCAGGTCCGAATCCTGCTCGTATTCCTGCCAGAACGGCGTGCCGTGCACCGTGCCGTAGGCGGACTCACCGGTACGTATGGAATGCAGCATCCCGGTGAAGGCCAAGTCCATCCTGGTGCCGGGGCTCTCCAGGTTCAGCCAGCCCCGGTACCAGGTGCTGTCCTCGCTGAGCAGTTGCCGGGACAGTCCGGTCAGCCCGTACGTCCCGGGGGTGGTCTCGGCGAACAGCCCGACACCGACGAGGTGACGCATCAGGCGGCCCAACGACTCCTGGTGCGCCCCGGACGCCTCGGCGAGCCCGTCGAGTCCGGTGGTGCCCTTGGCGACCAGTTCCGGCAGGCGCAGGGTCACCGCGGTGCGCACGGCGAACGGGGTGGCCAGGTCTATGAGCCGGGTCAGCTCGGCAGTGGCCGTGGCAGCGGTGGCGGCAGTGGGCTCGGCAGACTGAGATTCCATACGTGTTCACTCCCTGTCGACGTCGACTGTGACGGGCGCTCGCCACCGGATGAAGACTATTCCGGAAAACGCGAGCGCGATTGAAAGAATATATCAATGGACACCGAAAAGGCAATTGATTCGCGATTGCCTAATCGGAATTCAAACGCGCCCTCAAAAATATTCTCGGGCATCAGAAAAAGGAAGGTCCACGGGTAATGGCTACCATCAGTCATGGCATCGCGTTCGACGTAAGCCCGGTCTCAGGGGCACTCGGCGCCGAGGTCCGAGGCGTTGATTTCGAAGAACTCACCGACGAAGGTTTTGAACGACTGCACGCACTCCTGCTGCAATACCTGGTGCTGTTCTTCCCCGAGGCGGCCGGCCTGAGTCCGCAGGCACACAAGGCATTCGGGAGCCGCTTCGGGGATCTGGAGATCCACCCCTTCCTGCCCAAGCTGGACGAGCACCCGGAGATCGTGGTACTCGACTCCGACCAGGGCGCGAAAGCCGACGTATGGCACACCGACGTCACCTTCAGCCCGAGCCCGCCCATCGCCTCGATCCTCCAGATCGTGCGGTGCCCGCCCAGCGGCGGCGACACGATGTGGAGCAACCAGTACCTGGCCTACGAGGCGATCTCGGTGCCGCTCCGCGACCTGCTGGACGGGCTGACCGCACTGCACCTTTTCGCTCACCCCAACGGTTCCTTCCGCAGCGAGGCCGAGCACCCCGTGGTGCGCGAGCACCCGGGCACCGGCCGGCGCTCGCTCTACGTGAACCGCATGTTCACCACCCGCATCCCCCAACTCGGCAAGGACGAGAGCGACATGCTGCTCAACCATCTGTTCACTCTCTCCGAACGCCCCGAACGGACGTGCCGCTACCGATGGGTGCCCGGCGCGATCGCCCTCTGGGACAACCGGGCCACTCAGCACTTCGCGGTCAACGACTACACCGAGCGCCGCGTGGGCCAACGGGTCACGATCCTGGGCGACAAGCCGCAGGGCGATGAGCCCCGCTGGGGCCACCACACCGGAACGGAGAGCGCCGCGGCCGTGGCTCGCGCCAAGCGCTGATCGCCGGGTCCCGTCCCTGACCGTGCAGATCGCGCGTGCGAGCAACCCGGGCGGCACCGTCAGCGGACCACTGCCGGGCCGCCACCCCGGAGCCGAAAGCACCATCAACGAGTTCACCCACGGACCAGGGCCCCGGCGCGTATCCCGGTTGTCCGGTTCGTGGTGATCATGTGATGCCGTAGAGCGCGAGGACGCGGTCGCGGTCGGTGTGGGAGCGTCGGGCGGCGGCGATGTTGGCGTGGCCGGCCAGTTTGAGGGCACCTCGGACGAGGTCGCGCAGGTCGGCCAGGACGGCGCGGGTGTTGTGGGTTCTGACCTGGGATTTGTCCTCGTTGAAGGTGACGTCCCGGTACCAGTGGACAGTATTTTGCACGGTCCAGTGCCCGCGAGCCCGGGCGGCGATCTCGGCGGCGGTACGCGGTCTCGTTCTCGCGGTCGTTCCGCCGGTACTGCGGGTCGACGGTCGCGAGGTGTGCGAACAGCTCGGGCCGGGTGATGTTGCCGCGCCCGGTCGCCTCGGCGGCCTGGCGCATGTGGTCCAGGACGCTCAGCGGCCGGTGGCGGGCGACCGAGCCCTTGCCGCCCGCGCCTCCGGCGACGGCCTCTCCCCCAAGCACCCGGACCTGCTCCCCTACGAGGGCCCGGCGGCGTAACTCCCCATGACCACGCGGGTGATCAACGTCAGGGGCCGAATCCACGACTTCGGCCCCCGCCTGGAACTCGCCCCGGCCGACATCACCTACGTAGGCCGCCGCTGGACCCTCGGCGGCTGGGACCTCCCCCGCCACCCGCTCCACAACCCCTTCGCCTACGACACCCCCACGCGCCGCCGCGACGGCACACGCGCGGAGGTGATGGCGAAGTACCGGGCGTATCTGCTGGAGCGGCCTTTTCTGCTGAAGCTGATTCCGCCGCTGCGGGGACGGGGGCTGGCTTGCTGGTGTGCGCCGTTGGTTGTCATGCGGAGGTGTTGGCTGAGCTTGCCGACGGCGGGGGTTGCGGGCCGTGACGTGGGTCGTGGTGACGGACGGCCCCGCTCCGGGATCGGATCGCCCAGGAGCGGGGCCGCCGTACACGCGACCTAAGGCGTCTCATTCCCCCTGAACCGAGACGTCCGTGATCTCCGCGGACACCTGCGTGCCCGACGAAGCAGTACTGATCATGGACGGCGTGTAGTTCAGACTCGTTCGGTCCGACAGCTCGGCCGTCTCGATGACCGGGCCGGACTCATCTCCGTGGATCTCGTAGGTGATCTCGTACACGGCGTCCGGATCGATCGCCTCGGTGTCACCCAGCAGGGTCAGGTCCGGCTCGACCGTGACGTTGCAGCCCGCGGACCCGAAGCACTGCCGGGCGGTGGTCTTGAGCCCGATCGTGAAACTGTCGGCGTCGACTGTGATGTATGTCGGCTCAGGGTCCGGCTTCTCCGCGGGGACCGCGTCCTCCGTGTGTGCGTTCGGATTGGCGGTGGATGCCGGCTCACTGCCGTCGTTCCTGGACTGCGTGACCACGAAGCCGGTGGCCACGATGGCGGCGATGACTGCGGCGGCCGAGCCGATGATGACGAGGTTGGTGCGCGGCTTCTTCGCCGGTGGCGACGGATCGTTCGACGGCGTGGGCGGCATCGACGGCATGGGCGGCAAGCTGGTGTCGGTCATGGTCCCCCAGGAGTGGTCGTTCCGTTCGTGGTCGGGCGCGAACGTCCCCACGCCCGCAGAACCGGCTACGACCAGCCCCCCGTGAAGTTGCTGCTCAGCTGCGCGTTGCAGATGTTGTAGCCACCGGACGCGTGGCCCTTCTTCGTCTTCCCGTCCACCGTGACCGAGCAGTTGATGTCTCCGGAGCCCTGGAGCTGCGCATGCACGTCGTAGTAGAGGGCGTCCTTGCGGAGGGTCAGCGTCGCCTCGAACTTGCCGTCCTTGAACGTGCCCTTACGCGTGTCCGAGTCGGAGCCGTACCCGATGTCGAGACCGCCGAGGGCGCCGGCGGGGGCGGTGCCCCACACCTTGAAGACGGCCTTGCCGTCGGTGGCGTCCTTCTTGGTGTCGTTCTTCTTCGTGTCGCCGGCGGCCTTGTCGGAGCTCTTGCCGGCGGGCGCCGCGCTCTTCGAGCTGCCGCTGGAGTCGTTGTTGCCGCTGCCTCCTCCGACGGCGGTGACGATGATGACGATGACGACGAACAGACCGACGATGCCTAGGCACCCGAGGCCGACGACCTTCCCGACGGAGCGCTTCTTCGGGGGCTGCGGCGGGAACGGGGGCTGTCCGTAAGGCTGTTGACCACCGTTGCCCCAGCCGGGCTGCTGTGGCGGGTAGGGCGGTTGGTTGCTCATGTGTCCCCCTGAGGTCTTCGCTGGTAAATGCGAGATGTGTGACTTGTAAACACAGCGTGTGGTTGCTGCCTGCTGGGGGGATTCACCCATTCGTGTCGGGGCAGATGTCCGGCCTCCCGGACGGCCCTGTCGCGGCCCGCTGTCCGGAGAGTCCTTGACCTGGGATCTCTGGGCCGAACGGACGGTCCGGATCCCTCGAGGACGCCGGGTAAACTCCGTACACGTGACTTCCGCTCCCGCCAAGCCCCGCATCCCGAACGTCCTCGCCGGACGTTATGCCTCCACCGAGCTCGCCACGCTCTGGTCTCCCGAGCAGAAGGTGAAGCTGGAACGGCAGCTCTGGCTCGCCGTGCTGCGGGCCCAGAAGGACCTCGGGATCGAGGTGCCGGACGCGGCGATCGCGGACTACGAGCGTGTGCTCGGCCAGGTCGACCTGGCGTCGATCGCCGAGCGTGAGAAGGTCACACGGCACGACGTGAAGGCGCGGATCGAGGAGTTCAACGATCTCGCCGGGCACGAGCAGGTACACAAGGGCATGACGTCCCGGGACCTGACGGAGAACGTCGAGCAGTTGCAGATCCGGCTCTCGCTGGAGCTGATGCGCGACCGCACGGTGGCCGTTCTGGCCCGTCTCGGCAAGCTGGCCGGTGAGTACGGCGAGCTGGTCATGGCCGGTCGCTCGCACAACGTGGCCGCGCAGGCGACCACCCTCGGCAAGCGCTTCGCGACCGCCGCCGACGAGCTGCTCGTGGCGTACGGCCGGGTCGAGGAGCTGCTGGGTCGTTACCCGCTGCGCGGTATCAAGGGCCCGGTGGGCACGGCGCAGGACATGCTGGACCTGCTCGGCGGCGACGCGGCGAAGCTCGCGGAGCTGGAGCAGCGGATCGCCTCCCACCTCGGTTTCTCGCAGGCGTTCACCTCGGTCGGCCAGGTGTACCCGCGCTCGCTGGACTACGAGGTCGTGACCGCGCTGGTGCAGGTCGCGGCGGCGCCCTCGTCACTCGCGAAGACGATCCGGCTGATGGCCGGGCACGAGCTGGTCACCGAGGGCTTCAAGCCGGGCCAGGTCGGTTCCTCGGCGATGCCGCACAAGATGAACACCCGCTCCTGCGAGCGCGTCAACGGTCTGATGGTCATCCTGCGCGGCTACGCCTCGATGACGGGCGAGCTGGCGGGCGATCAGTGGAACGAGGGCGATGTCTCCTGCTCGGTGGTGCGCCGGGTGGCCCTCCCCGACGCGTTCTTCGCGCTCGACGGGCTGCTGGAGACGTTCCTGACCGTGCTCGACGAGTTCGGCGCGTTCCCGGCCGTCGTGGCGCGTGAGCTGGACCGCTACCTGCCGTTCCTCGCGACGACCAAGGTGCTGATGGCCGCGGTCCGCGCGGGCGTCGGCCGCGAGGTCGCGCACGAGGCCATCAAGGAGAACGCCGTCGCCTCCGCGCTGGCGATGCGCGAGCAGGGCGCCGAGCGGAACGAGCTGCTGGACAAGCTCGCCGCCGACGAGCGCATCCCGCTCGACCGCGCCCAGTTGGACGCGCTGATGGCCGACAAGCTGTCCTTCACGGGTGCCGCGGCCGACCAGGTCGCCGTCGTCGTCGCCCGGGTCGAGGAGCTCGCGAAGCAGCACCCGGAGGCCGCGGGTTACACCCCGGGGGCGATCCTCTGACCCGCTTCACCCAGGCCGAGCTGGAGGCCGCCCGCGACCGTCTCGTACCGGACGTCGTCGCGAACGGCCTCGCCGTGCTGTTCTGCGGCATCAACCCCGGTCTGATGACGGCGGCCACGGGCCACCACTTCGCCCGTCCCGGCAACCGCTTCTGGCCGGTGCTGCACCTGTCCGGCTTCACCCCGAGGCTCATGAAGCCCGCGGAGCAGGGTGAGTTGCTGTCCTACGGGCTCGGCATCACGAACGTGGTGGCACGGGCGACGGCCCGGGCCGACGAGCTGAGCGCGGAGGAGTACCGCGAGGGCGGGCAACTCCTCGCGTCGAAGCTGACGGGGTGGAAGCCGCGCTGGCTGGCCGTCCTCGGGGTGACCGCGTACCGGGCCGCGTTCGACGACAAGAAGGCCCAAGTGGGGCCGCAGGAGCGGACGTTCGGGGACACACGGGTGTGGGTGCTGCCCAATCCGAGCGGGCTGAACGCGCACTGGACGGCGGCGATGATGGCCGAGGAGTTCGGACGGCTGCGGGCCGCCGCGCAGAACTAGATCCTCACAGTGGGTCCGTCTCCGTTACGACGGCGAGGAGTTGGAACGGGAGTTCCTTGTCCCACTGGGACACCCCGAGTGCGATCCACCGGCCGGTCTCCGGTGACTTCCACAGGTGTACGTCCGGCACGTGTGCGCTGAGCGAGGCCCAGGGCTCCGGTATGTCCTCGCCGCCTTGTGACCGCTCGAACGCTCCGGCCAGGCTGATGACTTGGGACGCTCCCCACCGTTCGCTCAGCCGCTCGCCGAGTCCGTCCCGGTCGATCTCGTACTGTGCCTCGGTCTGCTCCCGCTCCGCCCCGTCGTCCTCCCAGAAGTCGCCGCTCGTGTGTAATTCGGCGATGTGATAGCCGGGTCCCCCCGTACCCACGTCCGTCCTGCCGTGCTCCGCGGGGAAGTCCCGGGTGCACAGCAGGTCGATCGTCGCCGGCCAGTGCGTGATGTTCATGCCTCCAGTAAACCGGCCCCCACTGACAATTGACGGGGCGTCAGTGCCCGCTTGGGGTCAAACGTTCCGGCACGTCCGGGGTCAGGCGTCCCGGCGCCGCACGCTCCACGCCCCCGCCGTCAACGCCGCCGCAGCCCACAGGGCCGTCACCCCGAGCCCGGTCCACGGCCCCATCGCCCCGGCCCAGGTCTCGTGGAGCGCCACCTGGCCGGCCCGGTCGGGCAGGAGGTCCGCGATGCCGCTCGACGCGTCGCCGACCACGAAGCTCACGATGAGCAGGAACGGGATGACGATGCTCAGCGTCGCAACTCCGCTGCGCAGCACCGCCGTGAGACCGGCCGCGAGCAGCGCCATCAGCGTGAGATAGACGGCGCAGCCGACCACACCGCGCACCTGCTCCGCCCAGCCGAGCCCGTCCGCGTCGGCACCCAGCACCGCCTTGCCGACCACCAGTGTCACCACGCCGGTGACCAGTCCGGCGGCGAACACGGGCATGGCGACGGCCGTCGCCTTGGCCGCGAACCAGCGTCCCCGGTGCGGCACCGCGGCCAGCGACAGCCGTAGCGCTCCGCCCTGGAACTCGGAGGACACGGCGGTCGTGCCGAAGGCGATGGCCGCGATCTGGCCGAAGGTCACGCCGAAGAAGACCGCGAACAGCGGGTCGAAGTCGTCGCCTCCGGTGTCGGCCGAGGCGAGCGCGGAGAAGAGTGCCGTCACCACGAGCATCATGGCGAGGGCCGCGAGCTGTGAGCGCAGGGTACGGATCTTGATCCACTCGGAGTGGAACACGGGCGTGAACGCCATGGTCAGGCCTCCTGGAGCGGTGCGGTGAACTCGGTCTCGGTGGCGGTCAGATCGAGGTAGGCCTGCTCCAACGTGCCCTCCGTAGCGGTCAGTTCGAGGATCGGTACGCCCGCTGCGGACAACAGGGTGCCGATCTCGTCCACGCGTGCGTGCGCCACGGTCCAGTGCCCCTCCTCGTGCTCCACGGCGTCGAGACCGTGCTCGGCGAGCGTGCTCTTGAGGGCACCGGCGTCCGTCGTACGGATGCGTACCTGGGGTTGCACGCGCGCGTCGATGAAGTCCCGCATCGGGGTGTCGGCGAGGAGGCGGCCGCGGCCGAGGACCACGAGGTGGTCGGCGAAGGACGCGGTCTCGTTCATCAGGTGGCTGGAGACCAGGACCGTACGGCCCTCCACCGCCAGCCGGCGCAGCAACTCCCGGATCCAGACGATGCCTTCGGGGTCGAGGCCGTTCGACGGCTCGTCCAGCAGGACCACCTCGGGGTCACCCAGGAGGGCACCGGCGATGCCCAGCCGCTGACGCATGCCCAGGGAGTACGTCTTCACCCGGTGCCGCGCGACCGACGCGAGCCCCGTCTCCTCCAGCACCGCGTCGACCCGGGCGGCCGGGATGCGGTTGCTCGCCGCCAGGACCCGCAGATGGTCGCGGGCGGTACGGGAGCCGTGCGCGGCCTGCGCGTCGAGCAGGGCGCCCACGTGGCGCAGCGGCTCGGTGAGCGCGGCGTAGGGGCGGCCGCCGATGGTGGCGGTTCCGGAGGTGGGCCGGTCGAGGCCCAGGACGAGGCGCATGGTGGTGGACTTCCCGGCGCCGTTGGGGCCGAGGAAGCCGGTGACCTTGCCGGGGCGGACGTCGAAGGTGACGTGGTCCACGGCCCGCCGGGTGCCGTACTCCTTGGTGAGGTCTCGTACGTCGATGCTGGTCATGGCCAACAGCCTGGCCGTTCAAGGGGGTTGGGGCCTCCCCCGCCGGTGGCGATCGTCTCCCCCGCCCGGGGGAGGCCGATTGTCGGTGCCGGCTGTCACGATGTCGGAATGGCCCGCTTCCTGCGCCCGCTGCTCCGGGGGACGACGTACACGCGTCTGCTGCACCTCTGGGTTCCGATGCTCATCGTGAGTGTCTGGCTGTACATCGACATGTCGACGCCCTATGTGCCCGCGCTCGTGCTCATCCCGGTCGGCCTGATCCCAGCCGTGCGGATGGGCGAGGGGGTGCAGGCACGGCTGCTGCTGACGCCGGGCGAGCAGGACTCGGGGATCTCCGTCGCACCGGCGGCGACCTGGCGGGACCGGGGCCGGACCGTGCTGTGGCTGCAGACACGGATGGCGCTGAGCGTGCTGGCTTCGTTCAGCACCATCTGGGGGCCGCTCCTGTCCGTCACGCTCGTCGGGTTGGCGATCGGCAAAGTACCGGACGACGTCCCCGTGCTGAGCAACGCCCAACCGCACTGGGGATACGCCGTCCTGGCGCTGCTCCCCCTGATCGCGATGTACGCCGTCGTCGTCGGCCTCGGCGAATTGACCACGCTGCTGGCCCGGAAGCTGCTCGGCCCCTCCCGCGCGGAGCAGCTCGCCGCCCTGGAGGAGCGCACCGAGCAGCTGCTCGAACGCACGCGTATCGCGCGGGAGTTGCACGACTCCATCGGTCACGCGCTGACGGTCGCAGTCGTGCAGGCGGGCGCCGCCCGCGCGGCGGGCGACCCGGACTTCACCGAGCGGGCGCTGGGCGCCATCGAGGAGACCGGCCGGGCCGCGCTGGAGGACCTGGAGCGCGTACTGGGCGTACTGCGGGAGGCGGAGCGGCCCGTGAGCAGTCGGCCGACGCTCGTGGACGCCGACCGGCTGCTGGAGTCGGCGCGGGCCTCCGGGGCGAAGGTCGACGCCGAGGTGACCGGGCCGTTGGAGACGGTTCCGGGGTCGGTCTCCCGGGAGGGCTACCGGATTCTGCAGGAGGCGCTGACCAATGTGCTGCGGCACGCGGGGTCCGTGCCCGTACGGGTCCGTATCGGGGTCGCCGACGGCACCCTCGACCTGGAGGTCCGCAATCCGCTGACGGCGGCGATAGCGGGCCCGGGCCGAGGCAGTGGTCTACGGGGCATACGCGAGCGTGCCGCGCTGCTCGGGGGCCGGGCGTACACCGGGCCCGACGAGGGTGACTGGCAGGTGCACGCGGAGCTGCCGCTGGGCTGATCTAGGCTGACCGGATGCCGGTCACCGTTCTCCTGGTCGATGACGAACCTCTCGTACGCGCTGGTCTGCGGGCCGTGCTGGAGGCGCAGCCGGACATCGAGGTGGTCGGGGAGGCCGCCGACGGGGCCGCGGTGATCCCGCTGGTGCGGCAGCTGCGGCCGGACGTGGTCGCCATGGACGTACGGATGCCGCTCCTGGACGGCATCGAGGCCACGCGCGCGGTGCTGCGCACGGTCGACGATCCGCCGAAGATCCTGGTCATCACGACCTTCGAGAACGACGAGTACGTCTACGAGGCGCTGCGCGCCGGTGCCGACGGGTTCCTGCTGAAGCGGGCGCGGCCGGCCGAGATCGTGCACGCGGTGCGGCTGGTGGCGGAGGGCGAGTCGCTGCTGTTCCCGGCCTCCGTACGGCAGTTGGCCGCCGAGTACGGCGACGACGGCGGCAACCGGGCGGCTCGCGCGGTGATGGAGCGGGCCCAACTGACCGAGCGCGAGGCCGAGGTGCTGCGACTGATGACGCGGGGTCTGTCGAACGCGGAGATCGCCGCCCGGCTGGTCGTCGGGACCGAGACGGTGAAGTCGCATGTGAGCGCCGTGCTGGCGAAGCTGGGGGCGCGGGACCGTACGCAGGCGGTGATCGCGGCGTACGAGTCGGGGTTCGTGGCGCCGGGGTGACGCGGTGGGGCGGACGGGTCGGGGGTGCCCGGCACTCGCCGGGGTCCGCCACGCCGAGTACGATCCGCCCAACACGCGCACGAGCTGGGAGGACAGACCTTGGCGGGGCTGACCGGCGGGGACCCCTCGCTGCTGCGGAGGATCAACTCCGCGGTGGTGTTGCACGCGTTGCGTGCCACGGACTGCGCCACGCTGACGGAGATCACCCGGGTGACCGGTCTGTCCCGGCCGACCGTCGAGGGCGTCGTCGAGGGACTGATCGACGCCGGGCTGGTCGTCGAGAAGGCGGCCGACGAGAGCGTTGTACGGCGGCAGGGGCGGCCCGCGCGGCGGTTCAGGTTCCGGGCCGAGGCCGGGCATCTGCTGGGCCTGGAGATCGGCGCACATCGCGTCGCCGTGCTGCTCGCCGACCTCGACGGCCGGGTGCTCGGCGCGATCGCCAAGGACGTCGACGAGACGGCCTCGGCGGACGAGCGTCTTGAGCGGCTGCGCACCGCGGTCGCCGAGCTGCTGCGCCGGGCCGGGGTCGCCCGCGGCTCGCTGCGCGCGGTGGGCGTCGCCACGCCGGGCATCGTCGAGGCGGACGGCACCGTACGGCTGGGCACGGCGTTGCCCCAGTGGACGGGGCTGCACCTGGGCGAGCGGTTGAGCCGTTCCTTCAAGTGCCCGGTGCTGGTCGAGAACGACGCCAACGCGGCGGCGGTCGCCGAGCACTGGAAGGGCGCGGCCACCGAGTCCGACGACATGGTGATGGTGCTGGCCGGGTTGAGTCCGGGCGCCGGTTCGCTGATCGGGGGGCGGCTGCATCGGGGGTATCGCGGGGCGGCCGGCGAGATCGGCGCGCTGCATCTGCTGGGGCGGGACGTGACTCCGGAGACGCTGCTCTCCACCACGGACGAGCCGCTGCATCCGTTGGACGAGCAGGCGGTGGCGCAGGTCTTCGCGCTGGCGCGGGACGGTGACCAGCGGGCGGTGGCGGCCGTCGACCGGTTCATCCAGCGCCTTGTGCACGATGTCGCCGCGCTGGTGCTGGCGCTCGATCCGGAGCTGGTCGTCGTGGGTGGGTGGGCTGCTGGGCTGGACGGTGTACTGGAGCCGTTGCGGCGGGAGTTGGCGCGGTATTGCCTGCGGCCGCCGAAGGTCGCGTTGTCGTTGCTCGGGGAGGCGGCTGCGGCGACTGGGGCGCTGCGGTTGGCTCTTGACCATGTCGAGGAGCAACTGTTCGCGGTCGAGGGCACGGTGACGCGGCGCTAGCTTGGCCGTCAAGGTCGTCTGTTGTCTGCCGGTTCGTTGTGGCCGGTCGCGCAGTTCCTCGCGCCCCTTTGGGGCGCGCTGCCGTGCCCTGTACCGAAAACGCGTTGCGCCCCGGAGCAGTTCCGGGGCGCGACGCGATGAACTGTGGCCGGGTCAGGAAGCCTGGCGTTCTGGGCCGTGGTGGATTTCTACGCCTCCGGAGTCGGCGAAGGTCAGGCGGCAGGTGTCCGCGCGGTAGGTCGCGACGGAGACTGCGGCGGTGCGGCCCTCGGCGAAGAAGCGGGTCGTGACGACGAGAACCGGGGCTCCGGGGAGGCGATCCAGTTCCTTTGCGTCGTCCGCGCGGGCCGAGCCGAGTTCCACGGCGCGGTCCTGGCCCTCCAGTTCGAGGCGCTGCAACTCACGCAGGACCGCACGCGCGCGTGCGGTCGCGGAGGGAGCGTCTATGGCGGAGAGGTCGGGTACCGACGACTCCGGGATGTAGAGCAGTTCCGCGGCGACCGGCTGGCCGTGGCTCACCCGGGAGCGCCGCACGGTGTGGACCAGTTCCTCGGAACCGGTCTCCAGGACGTCCGCGACGGCCGCCGGCGGAGCCGCCAGCACACAGTCGACGGACTGCCAGGCGTCCTCCCCGGCGCCCGGCCATGCGTGCTGCTCGGTGCCGACGGCGACACCCACGCGCGGCGGCGCGACGGTCGTACCGACGCCGCGGCGGCGCTGCAGCCGGCCTTCCAGTTCGAGTTGTTCCAGAGCCTGCCGGAGCGTGGCCCGGGCGACGCCGAAGCGGGCCGCCAGGTCGCGCTCGTTGGGCAGGATCTCACCCACCGAGAACTCGGAGTCCAGTGCCTCACTCAGCACTGTCTTGAGATGCCAGTACTTCGGCTCCGGCACCGATTCCAACTGCGTGGTCCCCACCCTGTCCTCCGCAATCGCCGTGTTCCGGCGGCGTTTTAGCGCCCTTGTTTATTAAAGGTTGTTTCACTTATCTGCGACCATAGGACGGCCCCCACCCTTGGTCAAGACCAATCCTCCATGTCATATGCAATGCACAGAGCGTCTGCCGCAGAGCGTTCACAGGGCGTTCGTACTGGGTGTTCTTCGTGACGTAACAGCAAAGCCCCCGTCGCGAAACGGGGGCTCCGCGCGGGCCGCGGCTAAGCGGAAGCCAGTGATCGAAGCTTGTCGGGGTTGCGGACGATGTAGACGGAACGGATGCGTCCGGCGGATACGTCCACCTGGAAGACACTGTCGGGCGTGTCACCCGAAAGGATCAGTACCGCGGGTCCGCCGTTGAGCTCGAGGAAGCGGAACGACATGTCCGGGATCCCCTTCCCGGCGACGGCGACCAGGAAGCGGCCCACATTGTCGGCGGTCTCCAGGATGCGCAGCGGCGCCTTGGACTTGCCGCCGCTGTCGCCGATCAGACGGACGTCCGGGGCGAGCATCTTCATGAGGCCCGCCAGGTCTCCCTCGGCCGCCGCGGCGAGGAACCGCTCGGTGAGATCGCGGCGTTGGGCGGGGTCGACCTCGTAGCGCGGGCGCCGTTCGTCGACGTGTTTGCGGGCCCGTCCGGCGAGTTGGCGCACCGCCGGTTCGCCGCGGTCCAGCATGGCCGCGATGTCGGCGTACGGGTAGCCGAACGCCTCCCTGAGGACGAACACGGCGCGTTCCAGCGGGGACAGCGACTCCAGGACGACGAGTACGGCGAGGGAGACGGAGTCGGCGAGCACAGCGCGCTCCGCGGTGTCGGGGACGGTGTCCCCGAAGTCGGTGACGTACGGCTCCGGCAGCCACGGGCCCACGTAGGCCTCCCCGCGCGCCTTGACCTGGCGGAGCCGGTCGATGGCGAGGCGGGTCGTGATGCGCACCAAGTAGGCGCGTGGTTCGCGGACCTCGGCGCGGTCGGCGGCGGACCAGCGCAGCCAGGCGTCCTGGACCACGTCCTCGGCGTCGGCCACCCGCCCGAGCATGCGGTAGGCGACTCCCATGAGGACGGGGCGGTGTTCTTCGAAGACATCGGTCGGGGTGTCGGTGGTCACCACCTCATCCCATGCGTTGGGCGCTGCTCTGTCCAGCAGAAAACCGCGGGCCGCAAGGTCCCCGACTCTTGGGGCTACCGGTCAGTAGCAGTTGCTGACAAGCTGTCTACACGGCCTGTACGGCGTCTGCCGGCGCGTCCCAGACGAGGAGTACCCCCATGTCCGCCACCGTCTCCTTCCCGGTCCCCACTTCGCGGGGCCCGAAGACCGTGACCGTGTCCTACGCGCGCGTGGGCCGCGGCGAACCGCTGCTCCTGCTGCACGGGATAGGTCACCACCGGCAGGCCTGGGACCCGGTGGTGGACATCCTCGCGACCGAGCGCGATGTGATCGCCGTGGACCTGCCGGGGTTCGGCGCCTCGCCCGCGCTCCCGGAGGGGCTGGCGTACGACCTGCCCACGACGGCCGCCGTGTTCAGGGCCTTCTGTGAGGAGCTGGGGCTCGAACGTCCGCATGTGGCGGGCAACTCGCTCGGCGGCCTGATGGCTCTGGAGCTGGGCCGCGAGAAGGTCGTACGGTCCGTCACCGCCCTCTCCCCCGCCGGGTTCTGGTCGCAGGCCGAGCGTCGCTACGCCTTCGGTGTGCTGCTCACCATGCGGCAGATCGCCCGCCGGATGCCGCTCCCGCTGGTCGAGAAACTCGCGCGCACGACAGCCGGCCGTACCGCGCTCACCAGCACCATCTACGCCCGCCCCGGCCGCCGTTCACCCGAGGCCGTGGTCGCCGAGACGCTCGCGCTGGTCAACGCCCCCGGGTTCGACGACACGCTCCGGGCCGGTACGAGCGTCCGGTTCACCGACGACATCCCCGGCATCCCGGTGACCGTGGCCTGGGGTACCCAGGACCGGCTGCTGCTGCGCCGGCAGGGCGTCCGCGCCAAGCAGATGATCCCCCGGTCCCGGCTGGTACGGCTGCCCGGCTGCGGGCACTGCCCGATGAACGACGACCCGGCCCTGGTCGCGCGCGTCATCCTCGACGGCAGCCGCTGACCGGCGCGGGAACAGCCCCAACGCGCCCGATCCCAGGGCCACTCCGGCGCCGACAAGGGCGCTGCCGACGGCCTGGGCGGCCCCGTAGGAGCCCGTTCCGACGAGCGGCGCGGTAGCGGCGGCGGCGACCGGGATGAGGCCGGAGAAGAGCGTGGCGCGCTCCGCGCCGATCCGCTGCATGCCCATGTACCAGCACACGAAGCCGACGACCGTGACGACCGCCGCCTGCCACAGCAGCGCGGCGGCCTCGGTGCCGTCGGGGCGTCGCAGCCAGGCGGTCCCGTCGAGGACGAGCCCGGCCGTCGCCGCCTCGATCGCGGCGAGCCCGCACACCGTGGCCGACAGCAAACGCGGTCCCAGGGGCCGCAGTACGGGAACCGCGAGCACCGCGAAGCCCACCTCTCCCGCAAGTGCGCACCCGGAGAAGGCGATTCCGGCGCCGTCCGTACGGCCCCACCCCTGGACCGTGAACGCGCCGACGGCGACGAGTGACGCCCCGTAGAGCACGATCCGGCGCGGACGGCGGCCCTCCAGGAGGGGGACGAGGACCGCGACCGCTACGGGGGCGCAGCCCACGAAGACGCCGGGGACTGCCGGTTCGGCGCTGCGTTCGGCGGCGATGACGGCCAGGTTGAAGCCGACCATGCCGACGGCCGCGAGCAGGGCGAGACGGGCCCATTGGCGTGGGGTTAGCGCCCGCAGCCGGGCCCTCGCGTCTCTGCCGGTGAACGGGACCAGGAGCAGGCAGGCGAGGCCGTAGCGCAGGAACTGGCCGCCCGCGTACGGGTAGTTGCCCAGGACGCTGTTCGCGGTGAAGGACGCACCTACGAGGACGCAGGCGAAGGCGGCGAGCGGGGCGCCGCGGGCGGTGGTGGCGTTCATGGCGGCGACGCTAGGGAGAGCGGCGGTCCGGTTTAAGGTCCATTTCCATGACGTCATCGGGGACCAATCCGGAGGGGCCGACCAATGCGGAGGGGCCGACCGGTCCGGAGGGGCTGACGGGTTCCGCCGCCTGGGAGTTGCTGCTGCCCGCCGCCTCGGCACCGGCACGCGCGCGTGGCCGCTCCCTTCAGGCGGCGCTGCGCGAGGCGGTGCGTGCGGGGCGGCTGGCGCCGGACACCCGGCTGCCGTCGAGCCGGGACCTGGCGGCCGACCTCGGGGTGTCGCGAGGCCTCGTCACGGAGGCGTACGAGCAGTTGACGGCGGAGGGCTATCTGCGCAGCGGCCGCGGTGCGGGCACCTGGGTGGGCGGTGCCGTACGGGCGGCGCGGCCACGCGCGCGTGACCTCGCGCCGCGTTCCCCCGGCGCCCGCGCCGACTTCGTGCCCGGCACCCCGGACCTGTCGCTGTTCCCGCGTGCCGCCTGGGCAGCGGCGCAGCGCGGTGTGCTGGCGGAGTCGCCGCACGAGTTGCTCGGCTATCCCGATCCGCGCGGGCTGCCCCGACTGCGTACGGCTCTGGCGGAACTCCTGGCGCGCCGCCGGGGTGTGGTCGCCGACCCGGAGCGGCTGATCGTGGTCTCCGGAGTGGCGCAGGCGACGGCGCTGCTCGGATTCGTGCTCCACGCGCGCGGGACACGCACCGTCGGCGTCGAGGACCCGGGCAGCCCCCAGCACGACTCGCTGTACGCCTCTGCGGGCGTCGGCACCGTACCGCTGCCCCTGGACGAGGAGGGACTGGCGATCGGTCCGTTGCGAGCTTCGGGCGTACGGGTCGTCGTGACCACGCCCGCCCATCAGTTCCCCACGGGCATCGCCTACTCCGCACGGCGGCGCGCCCAACTTCTGGACTGGGCGAGGTCGTTGGACGGGCTGGTCTTCGAGGACGACTACGACGGCGACTTCCGCTACGACCGAGCCCCCGTGGGCGCGCTCCAGGGACTCGATCCGGAGCATGTCGCCTACGCGGGCTCGGTCAGCAAGTCCCTCGCCCCGGGGCTGCGGCTCGGCTGGCTGCTCGTCCCCGAGTCACTGGCCGACGAGGTCGTCGAACGCAAGCGCACCATGGACCTCGGCCACCCGACCCTCGACCAGGCACTGTTCGCCCGCTTCCTGGAACGCGGCGACTACGACCGCCAGTTGCGGCGCTGCCAGCGCGCCTACCGAGAGCGCCGCGACGCCCTCGTCGTCGCCCTGGAGGAGCACTTCCCCGGAGCGCAGGTGACCGGGATCGCGGCGGGACTTCACGTCATCGCCGAACTGCCGGAGAAGTACGGCCCACAGGAGGACTTCCTGGAACGCGTGGCCTCCGCCGGTGTCGCGGTGCGCCCGCTCACCGCCTACAGCCACGCGCGCGTGGACGACGCGGTCGTACGGCTGGTCCTGGGGTACGCGCATCTGTCGCCCGGGCGGATTCGTGCGGGTGTGGGCCTGATGGCCGGCGCCGTGCGCCCGTAGAGAGTCTCTGGTGTCGCACGCGGGCCCCCATGTCACCGCGTTCCGTTGTTCACCTGTGGTTTCCGTGTGCGCTGTGGCGCACCAGTAGTTGTGGCACTGCACCCTGACCGCATCCCGTCCGTGGAGGCGCAACCCCATGTCACATCGTCCGTTCCCCGCCCGCCGTAGCGTCCTGCGCGGCTCCCTGGCCGCGTCGGCGGCCCTGACCGTGCCCGCCGCCCTCGGAGCCGCCCCGGCCTTCGCCCTCTCCGGGCGTCCCAAGGCGGGCTGGGGCGTGCAGGCGGGGGACGTGACCTCCGACTCCGGGCTGGTGTGGGTGCGCTCGGACCGCCCTGCTCGGATGATCGTGGAGACCTCGGCCACCGAGTCGTTCCGCAATCCGCACCGCTGGCACGGCCCGCTGCTCGGCGCGGACACGGACTTCACGGGCACCACCCGGCTGCGCGGGCTGCCCTCGGGGCAGCAGATCCACTACCGGGTCCTGCTCGCCGACCCCGACGACCCGCGCCGTACGGGCGAGCCGGTCGACGGCACGTTCCGCACGGTGCCGACCGGGCGGCGCGGCGTGCGTTTCCTGTGGTCCGGTGACCTGGCGGGGCAGGGCTGGGGCATCAACCCGGACCTGGGCGGTTACCGGATCTACGACGCGATGGCCGAGCTGGACCCGGACTTCTTCGTGTGCAGCGGCGACAACATCTACGCCGACGGTCCCATCACGGCGACCCAGGCACTGCCCGACGGCAGCCTCTACAGGAACGTCACCACGCAGGAGAAGTCCAAGGTCGCCGAGACCCTGGCCGAGTTCCGCGGGAACTTCCGCTACAACCTGCTCGACGAGAACCTCAAGCGGTTCAACGCCCAGGTCCCGTCGATCATCCAGTGGGACGACCACGAGGTACGCAACAACTGGTACCCGGGCGAGGTGATCTCCGCCTCCGACACCCGCTACACGGAGAAGAACGTCGACGTCATGGCGGTGCGCGCCCGGCGTGCGTTCAGCGAGTACTTCCCGATCTCGACACTGCGGCCGGGCGCCGAGGAGGGCCGCGTCCAGCGTGTGATGCGGCACGGCCCGCTGCTCGACGTGTTCGTCCTGGACATGCGGACCTACCGCAACGCCAACTCGCCCGACCAACAGACCGTGGACCCGCAGGGCATCCTCGGCCGGGAGCAACTGGAGTGGCTCAAGCGGGAGTTGTCGCGCTCGCGTGCGGTGTGGAAGGTGATCGCCGCCGACATGCCGCTCGGCCTGGTCGTGCCCGACGCGACCGAGGGCAAGCCGAACATCGAGGCCGTCGCGCAGGGCGACCCGGGCGCGCCGCTCGGACGTGAACTGCAGATCGCGGAGCTGCTGCGGTACATCAAGCACCGGCGGATCACCGGCACCGTATGGCTGACGGCCGACGTGCACCACACCTCGGCGCAGCACTACCAGCCCTCGCGGGCCGCGTTCACCGACTTCGAGCCGTTCTGGGAGTTCGTCTCCGGTCCGCTGAACGCGGGCGCCTTCCCGGCCAGCGATCTCGACAACACCTTCGGTCCCGAGCGGGTGTTCGTGAAGGCGCCGACCGCGCAGAACGTGTCGCCGGCCGAGGGCTACCAGTTCTTCGGCGAGGTCGACATCGACGGCCACAGCGGGGAGTTGACGGTGCGTCTGCGCGAGCAGGACGGCACCGTGCTGTTCACGAAGACCCTTCAGCCGGGACGGGTCGGCCAGTAACTCCACTACCCTCGTACCTGAGCCGCGCACCGGCGTCATCCCCCGGTGCGCGGCGCGGTGCGCAGCGTGCCAACTCCCCGCCGCAGACCGTGTTTCCGCAGGTCAGGTCCGATTGTCAGTGGTGGCCTCTACGGTTTTTGCATGACGCGATCTTTGCAGGCCGTGACCTATCCCCGACCCTCCGTGCTGGAGTCGTCGGCGGACGGACGGCGCCTCGGGCTGGAGACCTCACGAGGTGCGACTCCTTCGGGTGTCACCGACCATCCGCGCTTCTTCGCGGGCTTCCTGACCTCGCCTCAGGTGGCCTCGGCGGCGCTGCTGGCGGTGGCCGACGTGGCGGCCACGCGCTACTACCAGCGCCAACTGGCCGCCTCCCTCGACCCGGTGGTCACGGCGGGCGGCGACCGGCTGCGCTTCGAGTCCTTCTCCGGCTGCGGCGGGGTGTACGCGCGGCTGGACGTCCTCGCTCCCGGACTCGACGGCGACGAGGTGGGACACGGCACGACGAACGTCGACGTCAACAACCCCCTCCGCGAGGCCCTCTCCCGGATCGGCACGGACGATCCGCTCCACCTCCGGGTCGGCCCCGAGGAGTTGGCCGTCACCACGCTCGACGGCCCGGTCGTGGAGAAGAAGGTGCCGCTCCCGGACCGATGGCTGCGCGGCTTCGCGGAGGCCCAGGTCATAGCGGCGGGCTTCGACCTGCGCGCCGAACTCCCCGCGGCGGAGGCGGTCCGTTTCCTGCGCTCGCTCCCGAAGGGCGGTGCACGCGGCACCACGAGCGGCCCGCGCTGGGTCGTCCCGGCGGGACGCGGCCTGCGCCCGACCACCCGTCCCGTACCGGGCGCCGTCTGCCTCCCGGGCCCGGAGCGCCTGATCGCACTCCAGCGGATCCTGCGCCACGCGACGGCCCTGCGCATCTACGGCCCCTCCGTCGTCGGCGCCGACGCCACGGCCGGTGCGTGGGAGGCCGTCCTGCCGGGCATGCGGCTCACCCTCACGCTGTCGCCGGACGCGTCACGCGGCTTCTCCGGCGAGGGCGGGGTCCTGGACGCGCTCGCGACCGACGAGGCGGGCGAGGACGCGGAGTTGATCTCCGTGCTGCTGGCCTGGGAGCCCCGCATCGACGTCGCCGACATGGCCGCCTCCTCGGGACTCACCCCGGAGCGGGTCCGCGCGGCGCTGACCCGGCTGGGCACCTCGGGGCGCGTCGGCTACGACACGGCGGAGGCGGCCTACTTCCACCGTGAACTCCCCTACGACGCACAGCGCGTGGAGCGTCACAATCCCCGGCTGCGTTCGGCCCACGCGCTGGTGGCCGCGGGGGCGGTGACCCTGGAGGGCGCGATCGGCACGGTGACCGCCGAGGACGGTCATGTGCACCGGGTGCGGGACGAGGCGGGGGTGCTGACTTGCAGCTGCGTGTGGTGGGCGAAGTACCGGGGCGGGCGGGGGCCGTGCAAGCACGCGCTGGCGGTGCGGATGGTGCGGCGGGGCGCCGCGACGGAGCGGGACACACAGCAGAACACGAAGCAGGACATGGCGCGGGTCGACGGGGGTGTGCGATGAGTTCGCTGATGGAAGCGGTGCGGGCGGGCCGGACGGCCGAGGCGGTGGGCCTGCTCGACGGGTTGACGGACGCCGAACGGCGGGGGTTCCTCCCGGAGTTGAAGGAACTCCGCAAGGAGCTGCGCAAGGCACCCTGGGAGGAGCCGTCCCGCCGCGCCTATCCGGCTCTGCACGCGGCCGGGGCCGCCTGTGAGACGGGGGCGGCAGCCGCGGCGACCTGGATCGCCGCCACCGACATGCGCTGGTCGCAGTCGTCCCCGGCGCTGCTGATCCACATCCTGGGCGACCGCGACACCGCCTGGCTCACCGACGTGACGCACCGCCTCGCCGGACGCCCGGCCTCCACCGCCGTGCCGTACGAGCTGATGGCCGGTCTGGTACGGCTCTCCGGCTGTCCGGTGCCGACGACGGACGCCTATGTGCGGGGCTGGGTTGAGCACATCGGCAACCTGCGGCAGCTCGGGAACACCCTGCTCGACCGGTTGCGCAAGGATCCGCATCTCGCGGAGCTGGTGGACGCGGTCTTCGGGACGGAGGACATCGGCAGCCCGCTGGAGTGGACCTCGGCCGAGGGGCCGAACAGCTGGGTCGACGCGCTCGCCCAGCTCACCACGGAAGGCGTCCTCGACCGGAAGCGGACGGTGGACGCGTGTGTGGCGCGGCTGCTGCGGGGCGGTACGACCCTCGACAACCGGGTGTTCCTGCGCATGCTGAAGGCCCTCGCCCTGACCCGTGACGAGGAGCGGGAGCGGATCGCCGACTGGCTGGCGCTGGCCTCGGACGCGGTGTCGATGGTCGCGTCGCATGCCCAGTCGGTGCTCGGTTCCCTCGCTCTGGACGGGGAGTTGACGCCGCGCCGGCTGGCGGAGATGTCGGACGCGGTGCTGTTCCGCCCCGAGAAGAAGCTCGTCCGGGCTCAACTCACGCTGCTGGGGAAGGTATTGGCACGGGACGCGTCGGTCGCGGTCGAGGTACTGCCCTCCCTCGCCCAAGCCTTCGGGCATGAGGACGCGGACGTGCAGGAGCGGGCACTGAAGCTGGTCGAGCGGCATCTCAAGAAGGTCGACTCCCTCGAGGTGCGGGCCGAACTCGGCGCAGCGGCCGGCCAGTTGATCCCCGCGCTGCGCACACGCGCGGTCGAGACGCTGGGCGCGGCGCCCGCGACGGCGGCGGCGCTGGTGCACGAGGAGCTGCTCCCGCCGGCACCGGAGGCGGCACGCCTCGCACCGGCACCCGAGTCTGCGGTCGAACTCGCCGAGGAGGTGGGGGCGTTGATGGCGACCGAGGGCGACGTGGCCGCGTTCGAGCGGGGGCTGGACGGGCTCGTCCGCCATGCGTACCGGGACCGGGACGCCCTGCTGGAGGCGTTGGGGCCGGTGGTCGCGCGCCGTTGGTGGGCCGGTGAAGGCCCCGGGCACGTCCAGCATCCGGACGACCGCTTCAGCAGGTCGCACCACAGCTTCGGCAGCGCGTCGTACGGGTTCGACCTCCTGCTGGCCACCCTCCTGGACAAGGTGCGCACCGACACACTCCACGAAGGGGCGCGGCACGGTCACCGGGGCCGGGAGTGCGGGCACAGCGCGCTGTCCCGGGTCTTCGACGCCCGGGTGTGGGAGGTGGCGTACCGGCTCCGCGCGGAGCCGCTGCCGTTCCTGTTGTCGACGCCGAGCTGGAGCACGGGAGTGCTGGAGCCGGACGAGTTGGTGGACCGGCTGGACACCTACCGGCGCCTGGGCGCGCGGGTCTCGGACGCCGACTTCGCGCAGGCGCTGCTGCGGGTGCGTCGCGAGGACCGGAGGGCGGCAGCCGTCGCCGCCGAGCGGGCGGAAGCTCTTGGCACGGCGGAGGGCACCCGGCTCGCGCACTGGTTGATGTCCGAGAGCCCCGCCCTGCCGCTGAGCAGGCGCCGGACGTCCGGGGTGCGCGTCGTGGTGGAGCTGGGTGAACTCCTCGATCTGCAGGAGGACTTCCCGGCGGAGTTCAGCGCGCTGGGCAAGCCGGTGACCGCCTACGGCGACCGCTGGTACTGCTACCACTGGAACCAGGACATGCAGCGGCACTGGCTCGCGATACTCCCCGAGCGTCGCGAACTGGTGGCGGCTCGGCTGCTGCGGGACGTGGCCGCCGCCGCGCTGGAGGACACCCGGGGCGCGGCCGCCGTACTCCCGCTGCTGGCCGAGTCGGAGGGGGTGGCCGGGCAGGCCACGCACCTGTGTCTGGCGTACGGGCTCGGTGCGCGGCACCCCGAGGACCGGCTCGCCGCCGTGGACGCGTTGCTGGTGCTCGCGGCGCGGGGACAGCTGGACGGGGCCCGGCTCGGGGCGGATCTCGGGGAGCTGGTGCGGAGCGGAGCCGTGAAGCCGTCGCGGCTCGCCGAGTCGGTACGGACGGGGGCGGCGACCGGGGCGAACGCGACCATCTGGGGGATCCTCCGGCACACCCTGGCCGCGCTGCTCGCCGACCTCGACGGCGACGCCAAGCCCGCCCACGCGCGGGGGCTCGGGGACCTCCTGGCCGTGGCCGCCGAATGCGCGGAGCGGTCGGGGGCGCGGGGTGAACTGCCGTATCTGGCGCAGACGGCGGCCCGGAGCGGCTCGTCCCGGCTGGTCACGCAGGCACGTCGGCTGCGCAGTGCGCTGGTGGCGGAGGTGGCCGCATGACGTAGGGCGACAGGGCTGACCTCCGGTGCGTCGCACTCGCCAAAAGAACGGCAAAAGGTACAGAACCACGCTTTTACCGGTAGGTCACAGAGCGTTCGTGATCACGCAACACCCTTCCTTCACAGTGGGTGCATGAGTCGAGACATGTTTGACGTGACGCGCGCGAAGCACGGGCGTCCGGTGCACCACTGGCGGCGGGACCTGGTGGAGCTGGCCGCGCTGTTCACGGCGGTCGCGGTGGCGGACGTCGTGGCGGATCTGGTGGGGCACGGGCCCGACGGACCGGCACTGCTGGCGATCTCCGCGCTGGCCCTGGTCGCCACGGCGGGGTTCCACACGTGGTGGTCACGCCGCCACGGTCATGCGCCGCCGACGGGCGATACCGGCGCCCGGCCGACCGCGGAGCCGCGGCAGGCCGGGCCGACCGAGCGGGCCGAACCGACCGGGGCAGAGCCCGAGTCTGCGCCTGCCGACCCCGTCGCCGAGGCGGCCGCGCTGTGGCGGATGCGGACGACGGTGCAGGACGCGCCGGGCTCGCTTGCGGTGTTGTGCACGGCGCTGGCCGGCCAGCGGGTCGACATCCTGAGTCTGCAGACGCATCCGCTGGCCGAAGGCACGGTGGACGAGTTCCTGCTGCGGGCGCCGGCCGAGGTCGCGGCGGCCGAGATCACCCGGGCGGTGGCGTCGGCCGGCGGTTCGGGCACGTGGATCGAGCGGGCCGATGCCCACGACCTGGTGGACGCGCCGACCCGCGTCCTGGGCCTGGCCACGCGCACAGCCCTGGACGCGGCGGAACTTCCCCTGGCGCTAAGGCAGTTGCTGGGCCGGTGCACCATCCGTTCGCTGCCCGCCAACGTTGTCGCCGGCAAGGGACGCGAGCCGGAATCGGTGCCGGTGGAGGGGTCGTTGGAGGACACGGTCATGCGGCTGCGGGCGCCGGAAGGCGGAGTGATCACAGTGGAGCGGCCGTATCTGCCGTTCACGCCCACCGAGTTCGCCCGGGCCCGGGCGCTGGTCGAGCTGGACGCCCGGCTCGGTCCCCGCATCCCGCGCAGCCAGGACGTACTGACGCTGCCCGAGGGCAACGCGATCACCGTGCGGCGCGCGGACACCGGCGATCTGGACGCGGCGCGGGAGATGCACGAGCGGTGCTCGGCGCGGACGCTCGGTATGCGGTACCACGGGCCGGTCGGTGACGCCGACCGCTATCTCAACCACCTGCTCTCTCCGCGCTTCGGGCGGACGCTCGCCGTGCAGACGGCGTCGGGGCGGATCGTCGGGCTCGGGCATCTGCTGTGGGACGGGGACGAGACGGAGGTCGCGCTGCTGGTCGAGGACGACTGGCAACGGCGCGGTATCGGGAGCGAGTTGTTGGGGCGGCTGGTGGGGATGGCTGTCGAGGCGGGGTGCGAGAGCGTGTACGCGGTGACGCAGGCGTCCAACACGGGGATGGTCGCGGCGATGCGGGGGCTTGGTCTGCCGCTCGACTATCAGATCGAGGAGGGGACGCTGGTGGTCACGGCTCGCTTGAGTGCGGCCGCCGTGGAAGTTGCGGAAGTTACGGAGTTCGGGCGGGCCGAAGCGCCGTAGGAGCTCCGGATTCGTTGGCCTCTGACGGTTCGTTGTGGCTGGTCGCGCCGTTCCCCGCGCCCCTTTGGAGGGGCGCAAGCGCCCTCTCCAAATCCGCCCACAGGTCATCGACGTCCTCCAGTCCCACCGACAGCCTCAGCAAGCTGTCGCTCACGCCCGAACCCCTCCTGTCCTCCTCGGTCACCACCCGGTGGCTGATGGAGGCCGGGTGTTGGATGAGGGTGTCCACGCTGCCGAGGCTGACGGCGGGGGTGATGAGGCGGACGGCGGCGATGACCTCGTGGGGGTCGCCGTGGACCTCGAAGGCGATCATCGCGCCGCCGATGCGCGGGTAGTGGACGCGGGCCACGCGCGGGTCGGCGGTGAGGCGGCGGGCGAGTTCGGCGGCGTTCGCGGACGCGGCCCGCACCCGTACCGGCAGGGTCGACAGGCCGCGCAGCAGCAGATAGCCGGCCAGTGGATGCAGCACGCCGCCCGTCGCGAACCGCACCTGGCGCAGCTGCCCGGCGAACTCCTCGTCGCAGGCCACCACGCCCGCCATCACGTCGCCGTGGCCGCCGAGGTACTTGGTGGCGCTGTGCAGGACGATGCGCGCGCCGTGTTCGGCGGGGCGCTGCAGGACGGGGGTGGCGAAGGTGTTGTCCGCGAGGAGCGGCACCGAGCCGCAGGAGTGGGCGACGGCGCGCAGGTCGAGTTCGGCCAGCGTCGGGTTGGCCGGGGACTCGACGACGACCAGGCCGGTGTCCGGCCGCAGCGCGTCGGTGATCCCGGCCGGGTCGGTCCAGGTGACCTCGGAGCCGAGCAGTCCGGCGGTGAGCAGGTGGTCACTGCTGCCGTAGAGGGGTCGTACCGCCACCACGTGCCGCAGCCCCGCCGCGGCCCGCGCCAGGAGGATGGCGGTCAGGGCCGCCATGCCGCTGGCGAACGCCACCGCGCTCTCGGTGCCTTCGAGGCGGGCGAGGGCGGTCTCGAAGCGGGAGACGGTCGGGTTGCCGAGGCGGCCGTAGACGGGCGGGCCGTCCGGTTCGGCACCGGTGGCGGCGAAGGCGTCGACGCGGGCGGCCTCGCCGCGGCTGTCGTACGACGGGTAGGTGGTCGACAGGTCGATCGGCGGGGCGTGCAGGCCCTGCCGGGCGAGGTCGTCGCGGCCGGCGTGCACGGCTTCGGTGGCCAGGGCTCGGGGGGCCGGGACGGGGTGCGGGCTCGTGGTGTCCATGGAGGGAAGGGTGAACATCGACCGACCAGTAAGCGGAGATCACCGTGTTACGTTCGGCCGATGACCGATTCTGTCGTACTGGATCCGGTGGATCTCCATCTGCTGCGGCTGCTGCAGAACGACGCCCGGGCCACGTATCGCGAGCTCGCGGCGCAGGTGGGGGTCGCGCCGTCGACGTGTCTGGACCGGGTGGCGCGGCTGCGCCGGGCCGGGGTGATCCTCGGGCATCAACTGCGGCTCGATCCGGCCAAGTTGGGGCGTGGGCTGGAGGCGTTGCTGTCGGTGCAGGTGCGGCCGCACCGGCGGGAGCTGGTGGGTCCGTTCGTGGAGCGGATCCGGGCGTTGCCGGAGTCGCGGACCGTGTTCCATCTGACCGGGCCCGACGACTATGTCGTCCATGTGGCCGTGGCGGACATGGCGGACCTGCAGCGGCTGGTGCTGGACGAGTTCACGTCACAGCGCGAAGTGGCCCGGGTGGAGACCCGGTTGATCTTCCAGCAGTGGGACTGCGGGCCTTTGCTGCCGCTTGCCACGCCCACAGCTGAATTGGGGTGACGGGTCCGAGTTCCGCGTATGAGGATGGTCCTCATGTCGCAGACCAATACTCCGCTGCCCCGGCAGGTCGCCGACGCCTACGTCGACGACCTCATCACCCTCGACCCGGTCATCGGTACGTATCTCGGCGTGAAGGAGAGTTCGAGCAGGCTGCCCGACCTCTCCCCCGCAGGTCAGGAACGGCTCGCGGAGCTTCAGCGGGCGACCCTCGCGAAGCTCGACGAGGCCGAGCGCCGGCCCGGCGCGGACAGTGACAGCGAGCGCCGTTGCGCACGCCTGCTGCGCGAGCGGCTGACCGCCGCGCTCGGTGTGCACGACACCGAGGAGGGCCTGCGCGAGGTCGGCAACATGCACACGCCCGCGCACACGGTGCGTGATGTGTTCACGGTGACGCCGGCCCAGACCGACGAGGACTGGGCAGCGATCGCCGAGCGGCTGCGCGCGGTGCCCACCGCCCTGGCCGGCTACCGCGAATCCCTCCAACTGGGCCTGGACCGCAAGCTGTTCGCGAGTCCGCGCCCGACCGCCACCTTCATCGGCCAGCTCACCGAGTGGTCGGACACGGACGGCCACGGGCGCGGCTGGTACGAGGACTTCGTCTCGGCCGGACCCGAGTCCCTGCGCGCCGGACTGGACGAGGCCGCCCGCACCGCGACCGCGGCCCTGGTGGAGCTGCGGGACTGGATGCGCGACGTGTACGCGCCGGCCATCGAGGGCGCGCCGAACACGGTGGGCCGTGAGCGGTACGCGCGATGGGCGCGCTACTACAACGGCACGGAGCTTGATCTCGACGAGGCGTACGCGTACGGCTGGTCCGAGTACCACCGGCTGCTCGCCGAGATGAAGCAGGAGGCCGAGAAGATCCTGCCCGGCGCCGAGACCCCGTGGGTGGCGCTGGCACACCTCGACGAGCACGGCCGGCACATCGAGGGCGTGGAGGAGGTCCGCGAGTGGCTCCAGGGCCTGATGGACAAGGCCATCGAGGAACTGGACGGCACCCACTTCGAACTCGCCGAGCGGGTACGGCGGGTGGAGTCGCGCATCGCGCCCGCGGGCAGCTCGGCGGCGCCGTACTACACGCAGCCTTCGCAGGACTTCTCGCGTCCCGGCCGCACCTGGCTGCCGACGATGGGACAGACCCGGTTCCCGGTCTACGACCTCGTCTCGACCTGGTACCACGAGGGCGTCCCCGGCCATCACCTCCAGCTCGCCCAGTGGACGCACGTCGCCGACGACCTCTCCCGCTACCAGGCCTCCGTCGGCATGGTCAGCGCCAACGCCGAGGGCTGGGCGCTGTACGCGGAGCAACTGATGGACGAACTGGGCTACTTGGAGGACGCGGAGCAGCGACTCGGCTTCCTCGACGGGCAGATGATGCGGGCCACCCGGATCATCGTCGACATCGGCATGCATCTGGAGATGGAGATCCCGGCGGACTCGCCGTTCCACCCCGGTGAGCGGTGGACGCCGGAGCTGGCCCAGGAGTTCTTCGGCGCGCACAGCAGCCGCCCGGCGGACTTCGTGGAGAGCGAACTGACCCGCTACCTCACGATTCCCGGCCAGGCCATCGGCTACAAACTCGGCCAGCGGGCCTGGCTGTCCGGCCGCGAGAACGCACGGCAACGACACGGCGACGCCTTCGACCTGAAGGCCTGGCACATGGCCGCACTGTCCCAGGGCTCGCTGGGGTTGGACGACCTGGTGGACGAGCTGTCGCAGCTCTGACGCGGGGTGCGGTGACGCACGGGTCATGCAGGGCGTGACATGTCGGCGGCCGGGTCCGGAAGTTCAGGACCCGGCCGCCGCCCGCGTCTGACACTGGGAGCTGAAGTCCCGCCCGCCGAGCGACAGTTCCGGGACCCGGGCGCCGCCCCTGTGTGTCGCCGGAGCCGACGTCCCCTTGCGCATACGCCAGTTCGGGACGTGGACGCGCCGTCCGTGTCTGACGCCGAGCAATGAAGTCCCCTCAACCAACCGCCCGGCTCCGAGACACGACCACCCTCCGTACCCAACGCCGGAGCTGAAGTCCCGCCCCCCACCCGTCAGCCGGAAAGCCGCCGCAGCTGAACAAGCCCCAGCCACGTCTCCGGCGCAGGCTGCGCCTGACCCGCCCGCACGGCATAACGCCCTGGCTCCAGGTCGACCTTCAGATGTTCCGTGCCCTCCGACTCCCGTCCCGGCCATGCCGAGTCGAACAGGACGACAGGGCCGGGTACGTCCCAGTGCACCTCGTTCTCCCAGGTCGCGTCGGCGAGCGCGGCGGGGATGACGGCCAGGACCTCGTCCTCGGAGTTCGCGGCGCACCACCGTACGAACGTGCCGTGTTCCGGGAGGAAGGAGGTCGACGCGGGGTCGTCCCCGAGGACCAGCGCCGCGCTGTCCCCCACCGGCAGCAGGCCGGCGTATCCACCGACCTCGCAGGCCCGGTCGTAGTCCGAGGCGAGTTCGTCGCCGTCGGCTCCCGTCCAGAACGGCAACACCGTCGTCGGCACCGCTATGAGCGGTCCGCCGCCCGACTCCACCCACTGCACCGCCGTTCCCGGCTCCGCGTATCGCGCCATGGGCAGAACCTACACGCACAGCGATCCCACATGTTGAGGGTTCAAGAGATCCGGCGCGTCGACGGTCGATGTACGAACTCGCCCTGCAAAGCGCCGAGTTGGCGAAACATCGCCCAGGAATCAGCAGCCGCAGTCGTCCGCCCCCACCGGGGCCGTCAACGAATCGACCGCACGCCTTTCACTCCCCTCCCACGTCTCGAACTCGAAGCCCTCACGCACCCAGTACTCGAACCCGCCGAGCATCTCCTTGACCTGGTACCCGAGTTCGGCGAGCGCGAGAGCGGCCCGGGTGGCGCCGTTGCAACCCGGACCCCAGCAATACGTCACGACCGGCACGGACTTGTCGAGGAGTTCCTCCGCCCGCACCGGGATGAGCGCCGTGGGGAGGTGGACCGCTCCAGGGACGTGACCCTGATCCCACGACTCGGTGGAGCGTGAGTCGAGGACGACGAAACCGGGGAAACCGGGGTCGCCATCGCCCGCGAGCGCCGCCGCCACGTCGGAGACGTCCGCGTGGAAGGCGAGGCTCGCGCGGAAGTGGGCGGCCGCTGCCGAAGGAGCGGCGGGGGCGACCCGCAGAACGGGGTTGACGACGGTACTGCTGCTCATGATCCGGCCTTTCACCGAGGTGCCTCTGCGTCGATACGTCCCTACATCTCTACGTCGAGAAATCTATGGTCGCCGACCGGCCCACTGAAGGGACGATCCCCGCCGTACCTCTTGATCAGCCGGGGATTCCCCTGCTATTCGTGGGACATGACCGCGGATTCCACTTACACCCCGGACGTCACCGACTGGCGCATCCTCGACGTCCTCCAGCGGGAGGGCCGGGCCAGTTTCGCCGAGCTGGCCCGGGCCGTCTCCATGTCCGCGAGCGCGGTCACCGAGCGGGTGCGGCGACTGGAGGAGGCGGGGGTGATCCAGGGGTACGCGGCGGTCGTGGACCCGGAGCAACTCGGGCTGCCCATCCTGGCGTTCGTACGGCTGCGCTATCCGAACAGCAACTACAAGCCCTTCCACGACCTGGTCGCGGTGACGCCGGAGATCCTGGAGGCGCATCACATCACGGGCGACGACTGCTTCATGATCAAGGTCGCGGTCCGTTCGATGCGCCACCTGGAGGAGGTCTCGGGGAAGATCGGCGCCCTGGGCTCGGTCACCACCAGCGTCGTCTACTCCTCACCGCTCCCCCGCCGCCCCCTGGGTCACTGACCCAGCCGGCCTCGACGACGTCACTGCCCCCGCTGCCGTACGGCCGACCCGTCCCGCCCCTTCACGACCTCCAGCTGCGCGTGGATGCGCCGCCGCAGATCGGCGACATGGCTGACGATGCCGACGCTGCGGTCCCGTTCGCGCAGGGAGTCGAGGACGTCGAGGACCTCGTCGAGGGTCTGCTCGTCGAGGCTGCCGAAGCCCTCGTCGATGAAGAGCGTGTCGAGCCGGACCCCGCCGGCCTCGTCAGTGACCACGTCCGCGAGCCCGAGCGCGAGGGCGAGCGACGCGAAGAACGTCTCCCCGCCGGACAACGTCGCCGTGTCCCGCTCCCGCCCGGTCCACGCGTCGACGACATGCAACCCGAGTCCGCTACGGCCGCGCCCGGCCCGGTCGTCGGAGTGCACGAGCGTGTAACGCCCGGACGACATGCGCTGCAACCGTACGGTCGCCGCCGCGGCCACCTGTTCCAGGCGGGCGGCGAGGACGTACGACTCCAGGCGCATCCGGCGTTCGTTGTCGGCCGAGGTGCCCGCGGTGAGGGCGGCGAGGCGGGCCACCCGGTCGTACTCCTCGCGCAGCGGGGCGAGTTGGCGTGCCCCGGCCGCCGACCGGGCGGAGAGCCGGTCGAGTTCGGTGCAGCGCCGGGCCGCCGCGTCGCGCGCGGAGGCGGCGTGACGTGTCCGCCGAACGGCTGCGGTCGCGGCCCGCTCCGCCGCGTCCAGGTCGGCGGGCGCCTGCTGCGCGGCCGCCGCCGTGTCGGCCTCCGCCAGCACGGCCCGTACGGCGGCCTCCTCCGACTGCCAGGCGTCCAGGCGCCGTTGGAGTTCGCGATGGGCGGTGTCGTCGAGAAGGGCGGCCGCCGCGGCCTGCGGGGTGTCGAACCCGGCACGGAAGGCGGCATCGGCTAGCCGGGCGTCGGCGTCCTTGAGACGCTGCGCGGTGTCCTCGGCGGCACGAACGGCGTCGGCCGCGTCGGTGAGGAGCACGGCCTGTCGCTCCAGCTGGTCGGCACGCGCGGCAACACTCTCGGCGATACCCCTCGACTGCGCCAACTCTCCTTCCAGCAATGCCCGTTCGCGGTCCTGGGTATCGCGGAGGGTCGTACGGGAGGCGGCTCGCAGGGCGGCCTGCTGCTGGATCACGGTTCGCCGTTCGTGCTCCTGCTCGGCCCGGCGCAGCTCCTCGGTCGCGGGGTGCAGCCAGGACGCGTCTCGGCGGGCCTGCTCGTAGAGCCGCTCCAACTCGGCGACCTCGTCGGCCAGTTGATCGGTCGGTGTGTCACCCGCCTCGGCGGTGGCGGCGGCGAGGGCTTCGCGTACGACACCGAGGCGGCGCTCGGCCTCGGTACGCTGTTCCTCGGCGCGCTGGTGGGCGGTGAGGGCCTGCTCCTCCGCCGCGCGGTCGACGTGTCCGGCGGATTTGCGTGCGGGGGCGGGGTGTTCGGTGGCTCCGCAGACGGCGCAGGGTGCGCCGTCGGTGAGGTGGGCGGCGAGTTCGGCGGCGATGCCGTTCAGCCGCTGTTCCTTGAGGTCGAGCCAGTGGGCACGAGCCTTCAGGGCATGTTCGGCCGACGCGAGCACCTGCCGGTGCGCGTCCTCCGTGTCACCGGCGAACTGGTCCCGCTGCCGGGCCGCACCGAGCCGTCGCTCGGCGGGCTCGCGCCGGACGCCGAGCTGTTCGGCCCGGGTGGTGGCCTCCTGGGCCGACTCGATCCGTGTCTGAAGTCCCGCGCGGGTGGCGTCCCACTCGGCGAGCCAGGCCTCGGCCTCCTGCCGTACGTCCTCGTCGGCACGCTCCTGGCGGTCCAACTCGGCGCGCTCCACGCCGAGTTCGGTGAGCCGTTGCTCGGCGCGACGGGCCGATTCCAGCCCGCCCAGTTCCTCGGCGGCCCGGCGTGCGGCGGCGGCGAGCCCGGCCGCACCGGCGCCCGCGAAGGTGTCCGGCAGCAGGCCCCGCGCACGTGTCTCGGCCCGGGCGGCGTCCCGGTGCTCGGTGTCGGCGGCCTCGCGCAGCTCCAGCGCCGGTGCCACCGCCTCCGCCTTCCGGGCCCGCTCCATCCGCGCCTGCGCCTGCCGATAGCCGTCGGCCCGCTCCTCCATGAGCGTGGCCCGCTCCCGCGCCTGCGTGAACCGCTGTTGCAGGCGGGCCAGTTCACGGATGTCGGCCAATTCACGATCGGCGGCGGCCTGGGCGGACTCGGCGGCAGTCAACCCGCCCTGCGCGACGGTCAGTTGCTCGCGTGCGGTGCTGCGGGCGACAGCCGCCGCGCCCAACACCGCGTCGGTGAGGCCGGGTTCGCCCGGGGCGAGGTCCGGCAGCTCCATGGCGTCACCGGCGGCCTGCTGCATGCGGTGCGCGTCGGCGAGCAACTGCGCGTCGCCCTCACGGACTTGGGCCTCGGTGGCCCGGCGCCGCTCGGCGAGCCGCTTCTCGACCTCGGCGAAGCGGTGGGTGTCGAAGAGCCGGCCGAGCAGCTTGCCGCGCGCCTCGGCGTCGGACCGCAGGAAACGCGCGAACTCGCCCTGGGGCAGCAGTACGACCTGGCAGAACTGTTCCCGGCTCATGCCCAGCAGCTGGGTGATCTCCTCGCCGATCTCCTGGTGCGAGCGGCTGAGGTCCTTCCAGGCACCGGCCGTCGCGTCGTACTCGCGCAGCCAGCTCTGCGCCTTGTCCAGCGTGCTGCCGGTGCCGCGCTTCTTGGGACGCGCCCAGGGCGGCTGCCGGGTCAGCTCCAACCGCCGCCCGGCGACGGTCAGTTCGAGCCTGACCTCCGTGCGCGTACCGGCCGCCGCGTGGTCGCTGCGCAGGGTGAGCCCCTGGCCGGACTGACGGACGCCCGGCACGGAGCCGTAGAGCGCGTAGCACACGGCGTCGAGGACGGAGGTCTTGCCGGCGCCGGTCGGCCCGTGCAGGAGGAAGAGCCCGGCGGAGGACAGTTCGTCGAAGTCGACGGTCTGGGACCCGCCGAAGGGCCCGAAGGCGGTGATGTCGAGCCGATGCAGCCTCACTGGCGACCGCCCCCTTCTCCCGCTCGCCTCGTGAGGCCGACAGCGCACCGCACGTCCACCGCACTCATCCGAACGCTCACGGCGTCACCTCCCGTACGACCGAGTCCGCGCGCACCGCGTCGAACGCCTCCTGGAGTACGGCCTGTTCGTCCTCGTCGGGTCCGGCGCCGCGCACATGGGCCACGAAGTCGTCGGCGATCTCACGGTCGTTGCGCCCCGCGAGGCGGCGGGCGTACGACACGTCGGGGTCGTCCGGGCCCCGCTCGGGGTCGAAGACGAGGCTGAGCGTGTGCGGGAAGCGCTCGGCGAGCCGGGCCATGGGGTCGGCCGGGCGCACCGGGTCGGTGAGCGTCGCCTCGACCCACGCCTCCTCGTGCCGCGCGAGGTCCGGATCGTCGAGCAGGTTCTCCAACGTGCCCCGGATCCGGGCCAGTTCACGTGGCACCGGGCAGTCGACCCGCTCGGCGGTGACGGCGCCGTCGGCATCCAGGTCGACGAGCCACATGCTCTTGCGGTGGTCGGCCTCGGAGAAGGAGTACGGCAGCGGGGAACCCGAGTAGCGCACGCGCCCGGTGATGGTCTGGGA
Organism: Streptomyces sp. NBC_00986; assembly: GCF_045162565.1. NCBI lineage: Bacteria > Bacillati > Actinomycetota > Actinomycetes > Kitasatosporales > Streptomycetaceae > Streptomyces > Streptomyces sp. NBC_00986. Next base: position 9,794,055 of record NZ_CP108733.1, on the reverse strand, counting down.
GCCGTGCAGATGCCCGAGCGCCGCGTAGTCGACGCCGTCGAAGACACCGGCCGGTACGGCGGCGACTCCGCCGACGGTGATGTCCCGCTCACTGTCGCTGACCTCGCCGCCGGTGACGAAGGCATGCGCGAGGACCACGGAGCGGGTGCCGGACGGCCGGTCGGCGAGGTCGGCACGGACGCGGTCCATGGCGGCGGCGAGGACCGCCTCGTGGCCGGCCTTCTCGACCCCGAACTCGGCCTTCACCAGGGCGGGTTCGAGGTACGGCAGCCCGTAGAAGGCCACGTCTCCGAACGCGTCCGGAATCACCACGGGCGTCCCACAGGCTGACGGCTCGGTGCGCAGATGGATACCCGCGCGGTCGATCAGACCGGCGCCCACCCCGAGGCGGCGCGCCGAGTCGTGGTTCCCGGAGATCATCACCGTGGGCACGCCCAGGTCGGCGAGCCGGTGCAGGGTGTCGTCGAACAGCTCGACCGCGGCCAGCGGCGGCACCGCCCGGTCGTACACGTCTCCCGACACGACCACCGCGTCCACGGCGCGCTCGCGCACGGTGGTGACGAGGTGACTCACGAAGTCGGCCTGGGCCCCGAGCATGTTCACGCGGTGGAACGCCCGGCCCAGGTGCCAATCGGAAGTGTGCAGCAGTCTCATCGGTCCACCACGCTAGCGCCTGCGGGCCCCTGAACCACCATTGACCTCGGAGTTCCCATGCATTCGGGACCTTATGGCAGGAAATATGCCTCATACGCGGATCAGTGACCGCCGTCACGGCGCTGAAGGCCGAAGTCGAATCCGACCGTTCCCGGGTCCAGGGTCGTGACCCCGCCGTCCACCGTGAGGACCGCGCCGTTGACGAAGGACGCGGCCGGTGAGAGCAGCCAGGTGATCGCCTCCGCGACCTCGGCGGGATCTCCCGGGCGTCCCGCGGGGATCAGCCGGGTCGCCTCCTCGTAGGCCTCCTCGACCCCACCGTCCAGTCCGGCCTCCTCCGCGAAGCGGGTCATGCGGCGGTCGGCCATCTCCGTGCGGATCCAGCTGGGGCACACCGTGTTGGCGCGCAGTCCCCGGTGGCCGTAGTCGACCGTGAGGGAGCGGCACAGCTGGAGGAGGGCCGCCTTGGAGGTGGCGTAGGCGGCGTTGGCCGTTCCGTTGCGCAGGGCGGAGACGGAGGCGACGGCGACCACCGCGCCGCGGGTCTCCAGGAGGTGCGGGAGGGCGGCGCGCAGCAGGTGGAAGGGGCCGGTCAGGTTCGTCCGCAGCACCGTGTCCCACGCCTCGTCGGTCAGGTCCCCGACCGCGCCGCCGCGTCCGACGCCCGCGTTGAGGACCAGTCCGTCGAGTCGACCGAAGCACGAGACGGTCGTAGCGACCAAGTCCTGTACGGCAGTCGGGTCCGTGATGTCGACGGGGTGGGCCAGCGCGCCCGTCTCCTCGGCGACGCTGTGCAGCGGCTCGGGGCGGCGGCCGCCGATGACGACGTGGTGTCCGGCGGCGCGCAGCGACCGTGCGGTCGCGCGGCCGATGCCGGTGCCTCCTCCGGTGACGATGACGACCCGTTCGTCGGCCATGACTTTCGGTACTCCTCGTCTGCCGGGAGAGAGCGATGTCACGTGGTTGAGCAGCGGCTGTGGAAAACCCCAACTCCCTTGTCGCACACATGTGCTGCGCTAATCTCACGTCACACGCACCACGCGAGAGACACAGGGTTCCCATGCCAGTCGAGTTCCGCGGTCGGTCCGAAACGATGGCCTATGCGGCGGCGGGGATGGAGCCGCCGCCTGTGGTGCCGCTGCGGAAGAGCGACCCGCGCCAGGCGGGTCCGTACCGGTTGATGTCGGTGCTCGGCAGCGGTGGGATGGGCCGGGTCTATCTGGGCCGCGACGCCACCGGCGCCACGGGCCCCGCCGCCGTGAAGGTGATCCGGCCCGAGTACGCGGAGGACCCGCTGTTCCGCAAGCGCTTCGAGCGCGAGGTCGGCGCGCTGGGCCGGATCCAAGGGGCGCACATCGTACGGCTGTTGGGCAGCGGCTGTGACGAGGATCTGGTGTGGGTCGCCACCGAGTACATACCCGGGCCCACCCTCGCGGAGCTGGTCGACGCGCGCGGACCGGTCGACGCGGCGACGGCCTGGCGGCTGCTGGCCGACGTGGGGCGGGCGATCGAGGCGATCTGGCGCGCGGGGATCGTGCACCGCGACCTCAAGCCGTCCAACGTCGTGCTGGGTGCCGACGGCGCCCGTGTCATCGACTTCGGTGTCGTCCAGGCCGGCGACAGCACCTCGATCACCGTCACCGGCCAGAACGTGGGCACCCCCGCCTACATGTCCCCGGAGCAGGTGCGCGGCCAGGAGGTGACCGCCGCCTCCGACGTCTTCTCGCTGGCCTCCACGCTGACCTACGCCGTCGCCGGGGAGGCCCCGTTCGGCGAGGGCACGGGCGTCGACGTGCTGCACCGGGTGGCGTTCGACCCGCCCCGGGAGGACGTTCTCGACAAAGTCGCGGGCGTCGACGCGGAGTTGGCCGCGTTCATCCGCACCTGCCTGGACAAGGACCCCGAGCTGCGGCCGTTACCCGAGGCGGTGTTCAGAACGGCCATCGGGCATCAGCTGTCCGCACCGGCCGGCGTTCCTCCACGGCTCGCCCCCAGACGCGGGCCCTCCCGCGTCGAGCAACCCGCGGCCCACCCTTCGGCGGCGCCGGCCGACCCGCCCGCCGCGCCGGGGAAACACGGCAACACCCGTGGAAAACGCGGGAGGTTGATCGCGGGGGCCGTCGCCGCGGCGGCGGTCCTGGTCGCCGGCAGCATCACCGCGACCCTGCTGCTGCACCACGACAACTCCGGGCCGTCGGCCGGTTCCCCGCCGGAACCGCCTCCGACGGCCGCCGCACTGGGTAACTCGCCCTCGGCTTCGAGCAGTTCACCGAGTGCGTCCCCCACTACGTCGGCGACGAAGGACAAGGCGTCGCAGAGTCCGACGAACGCGCCGGCCGCCCAGGATCCCGCGAGCCTCGACATCCGTGTCACCTCCTGCGTCCACGAACTCGTCTCGGGTTCCCACGGCGACTGTGTGAAGGCGCTCCAACTCCTCCTTGCCGGTTACGGGTTGCACGTCACGGTCGACGGCGACTTCGGGGCGGCGACGGTCGACGCGTTGAAGGTCTTCCAGACCGAGGCCGGGACCCCTGCCAGCGGCACCGTCGACGCACAGACCGCGAAGCTGCTGTACGGCACGGAGCGCGGGCCGGTCCGGGCCGGTCCGGTGACGGTGACCGAGAGCGATGTCGCCCGGTGCCTGGACGCCCACGTCACCGCGGTACAGGTGTGGGCGTGCAACGGCACGGCGCCGCAGAAGTGGGCGCTCTTCCGGGTGCCCGGGCACAACTCCCAGTACCTGGTGGTCAATCAGGGCAACCACGCCTGCCTGGACGCCGACGCCAGTACGGTCGGCCAGAACTTCTCGAAGATCCGGGCCAGGAGCTGCGACGGGCTGAGCGCGCAGCGGTGGCAGCTGGGCAACGGCGGAACCCTGGTCAGCGCCCCGGACGGTTTCTGTCTGGACGCGGAGGCCTCCGAGTCGGGGAAGGACGGTCAGACCGTCCAGACCTTCGGCTGCGCGGGCAGCTCCAACCAGGTCTGGAACTGGGCCTCCTGACGGACCGTCAAGAACCCCGCCAATCAACCACCGAGACCTTCCGAGACTCAGGCGTCCCCGTACGCCTCGCCGCCCAGTTCCAGCCCCGCCGTCCCCGCCGTCGCGTCCGCCAACCACCCCCGGAACGCGTCCACTTCGGCGTCCGGCAGGCCGATCTCGATCGTGACCTCCTCGCCGTAGCGGACATCGCGTACCTCGCGGCCGGTGGCGCGCAGGTCGTTCTGGACCTTGCCCGCGCGCTGGTGGTCGACGGTCACCGTGGCGAGGCGGAAGCGGCGGCGGGTGATCGTGCCGAGGGTGTCGAGGGCCTCGCCGACCGAGCCGCCGTAGGCCCGGATGAGGCCGCCCGCGCCGAGCTTGACGCCGCCGTAGTAGCGGGTGACGACGGCGACGACGTACCGCATGTCGCGGCGGAGCAGCATCTGGAGCATGGGGACGCCCGCCGTGCCGCCGGGTTCGCCGTCGTCGCTCGCCTTCTGGATCGCGGCGTCGGCGCCGATGACGTAGGCGAAGCAGTTGTGGGAGGCGTCCGCGTGTTCCTTGCGGACGCGGGCGATGACGTCCTGCGCCTCCTGTTCGGTGGCCGCCGGGGCGAGGGCGCACAGGAAGCGGGAGCGGTTGACCTCGGTCTCGTGCACGCCCGGGCGGGCCACTGTGCGGTACTCGTCCTGCATCCGGCCAGCCTATGCGCAGGGCCGGTGGTCGCCCCCGGTCCGGGTTCGGACGGGGATGTGGTGGATACTCGCTCCTCGTTGCCCGGGCCCCGGGCACGTCGTCCGATCGCAGGGAGTTCTCAGCATGACCGGCGCGCAGGCGGACCCCACGGAGACCACGGCGTCCGGCGGTTCCGCATCCGCCGCGGAGCAGTGCCGGGCCTGGCTCCTGGACGGTCTGAGCGAGCAGAGCGCCCGGCATCCGGGCCCGCACGCCACGCCGAACCCGGAGCACGAGGGGCACCGCTGGTGGCGGGTCATGTGCCTGACCGGCGTCGACTACTTCTCCACCCTCGGCTACCAGCCGGGCATCGCCGCCCTCGCGGCCGGACTGCTGTCCCCGCTGGCGACCGTCGTCCTGATCGGGCTGACGCTGCTCGGGGCGCTGCCGGTCTACCGGCGGGTGGCGCACGAGAGCCCGCACGGCGAGGGGTCGATCGCCATGCTGGAGCGGCTGCTGCCGTGGTGGTCGGGGAAGATCTTCGTCCTGGTGCTGCTGGGCTTCGCGGCGACGGACTTCATGATCACGGTCACCCTGTCGGCGGCGGACGCGGCGGCGCACGTCGTGGAGAACCCGTTCGCGCCGGGCTGGATGCACGGCGGGAACACGTGGATCACGCTGGTGCTCGTCGGGGCGCTGGGCGCGGTCTTCCTCAAGGGGTTCCGGGAGGCCATCGGGATCGCGGTGGTGCTGGTGGGCGCGTATCTCACGCTCAACGTGGTGGTGCTCGCGGTGTCCGCCTGGGAGGTGCTGAGCCATCCGGTGAAGATCGGCGACTGGACGGACGCGATGACGGCCGCGCACTCCTCCCCGCTCGCGATGGTCGGCGTGGCGCTGCTGGTCTTCCCGAAACTCGCCCTCGGCATGTCCGGCTTCGAGACCGGTGTGGCGGTGATGCCGCAGGTCAAGGGCGATGACACGGACACCTGGGCGAAGCCGACGGGCCGCATCCGCGAGACCCGCAGGCTGCTCACCACGGCCGCCGTGATCATGTCCGGCTTCCTGCTGCTGTCCAGCCTGGCGACGACGATTCTCATCCCGCAGAGCGCGTTCAAGACGGGCGGCCCGGCGAACGGCCGCGCGCTCGCCTACCTCGCGCACGAGCACCTGGGCCAGGTCTTCGGCACGGTCTACGACGTCTCGACGATCGCGATCCTGTGGTTCGCGGGCGCCTCCGCACTCGCCGGCCTGCTGAACCTCGTACCGCGCTATCTGCCGCGCTACGGCATGGCACCGGAGTGGACGGGGGCGGTACGCCCCTTGGTCCTGGTCTTCATGGTGACGGCGATCGTCATCACCCTGTGGTTCCACGCGAGCGTCGACGCGCAGAGCGGCGCGTACGCGACGGGCGTGCTGGTGCTGATGCTGTCCGCGGCTTTCGCCTCCACGGTCACCGTGCACAAGCGGGGCCACCGGAAGGCCACGCTCGGGTTCGGCGTGATCACCGCCGTGTTCGCGTACACACTCGTCACGAACGTCATCGAACGGCCCGACGGCATCAAGATCGCGGGCATCTTCATCGTGCTGATCCTGGTGACGTCGTTCGGTTCGCGTGTGCACCGCGCCTTCGAACTCCGCGCCGCCGAGATCACGTTCGACGACACCGCGGCACGCTTCATCGACGAGGCGGCGGAGCACGGGCCGCTGCGGCTGATCGCGAACGAGCCGCAGGAGCACAGCAGGCGGGAGTACCGCGCCAAGGAGTACAGCCAGCGCGAGGAGACCCATATCCCGGACGGCGGGCCTGTGTTGTTCCTGGAGGTGTTCCTCCACGACTCCTCGGACTTCTCGGCGGACATCTCCGTGCACGGCGACGAGAAGTACGGCGTACGACGACTCCGCGTCGAGGGACCGACGGTGCCCAACGCGATCGCCGCCGTCCTCCTCTCCCTCCGCGACCGTACCGGCAAGGTCCCGCATGCCTACTTCACCTGGACCGAGGGCAACCCGGTCAGCCACCTGATCCGCTTCCTCGTCTTCGGCGACGGCGAGGTCGCCCCGGTCACCCGTGAGGTACTGCGCCGCGCGGAACCGGATCCGGAGCGCCGGCCTCGCGTGCACGTCGGCTGAACGGCCGCTCGCGGCAAGGGTGTTGACCGCCGACCGGAGTCCGGCCGTACAGGCGAGGGGGCCTCGGCGGAGGCGCGGGCCGTTCTCGACCGCGCGCCGGATCCAGCGGGCAGGGCCGCTGCCCCGGCCGGGTTCCTCCCCCTGCGACCGGGGGTCCGACAGACCCCCTCTGGCTCGGCTGTTCCCCAGGTCACCCGGTCTACGGTGGTGACATGGCCCAGGAACCCAACAGCGAGCTGCGGGACTTTCTTCGCTCGCGCCGCGCGAAGATCACCCCCGAGGAGGCGGGCCTGGCACCCCTGCCCGGCACTCGCCGCGTTCCGGGCCTGCGGCGCGAGGAGGTCGCCCAGCTCGCCGGTGTCAGCGTCGACTACTACGTCCGCCTGGAGCGCGGGCGGCACCTCAACGTCTCCGCGTCCGTCCTGGACGCGATCGCCCGCGCCCTGCGCCTGACCGATCTGGAGCGCGCCCACCTGTTCCGCATCGCCAGACCGGCCCGCACCCGTCCGCGCCCACTGCCCCCGCAGCGCGTCCGCCCCGGCCTGCGCCTGCTGCTCGACAGCCTCACCGAGGTCCCCGCCCTGGTCTACGGCCGCCGCATGGACGTCCTGGCCGCCAACGACCTCGCCCGCGCCCTGTACACGGACTTCGAGGCCCTGCCCGCCCGCGGCCGCAACATGGCCCGGCTGGTCTTCCTCGACGACCACGTCCGGAGCCTGTACGCCGACTGGGAGGACGCCGCCCGCTCCATCGTCGCCTCCCTCCGCCTGTACACGGGACGTCACCCGCACGACCCCGCCCTGGCCGAGCTGGTCGGTGAACTCTCCGTCCACGACACGGACTTCCGCCACTGGTGGGCCGACCACGACGTGTTCCAGCGCACCCACGGCACCAAGCGCTTCCACCACCCCGTCGTCGGCGAACTCGTCCTGGGCTACGAGGCCTTCAGCCCCGCCGACGACCCCGAGCAGACCCTGGGCGTCTCCACCGCCGAACCAGGGTCCCCCTCCGCGGAACGCCTTCAGCTGCTGGCGAGTTGGTCCCGCTCCCCGCGGCCCTGAAACCACGCGCGCGCACCGGGCACCCTACTTCTTCTTGCCCCTCGGCACGGTCAGGCCCGTCAACAGGGCCGTACCCGGGGCGAGTTCCCGCCAGGTGGTGCCGTGCCAGGCCAGGATCGCGATCGCCGAGGTCGGGAACTTCACCCGGACCTCGTCGAGCGCGTCGTCGAGACTGTCGCCGGCGAGGTCGAGGACCAGTTCCTCCAGGCCGGGGTTGTGCCCGATCAGGAGCAACGTCTCGACCTCGGGCGGCACTTGGTGGACGGCGTCGAGGAGTTCCGGTACGTCGGCCGCGTACAACCCCGGTTCGTACCGCACCGGCGGCGGGGTTCCCCACTCGGCGGACGCCAATTCCCAGGTCTGACGCGCCCGTACGGCCGTGGAGCACAGGGCGAGATCCGGCAGGGAGTCGGTCTCGGCGAGGGCGATGCCGGCGGCCGGAGCGTCACGGCGCCCGCGCGGGGCGAGGGGACGCTGATGGTCGGGAACACCCTCCGGCCAGGCGGACTTGGCGTGCCGCAGTACGACCAGTCGACGCAACGGACGGGCCCCGGCGCGGGCGTTCACGCCAACGACCCGATGTCACGGGTGAGTTCGAGCCCGAGGAGCCGGTCCGCGTAGGCGTACGTCTCGAAGCGGGCGCCGTCCGACAGCTCGGGCCAGGTCTCCACCCGCCGCAGCACCCGCAGCACCTCGGGCACGTTCAGGTCGTCCTCCCAGGCGGTCCGCAGCTCCACACGCACCTCGTCGGGCACCGGCCGCGAGGGCCGCCGCGCCCAGTCGGCGACCGAACCACGCCAGTGCGCCAGCGTCCGCCGCGCCTCCTCCAACACCTCGGCGTCGAGCCGTACCGGCAGGTCCCGGGCGTGCGAAAGCAGAGCAAGGCGCAGCGCGCCCGGGTCGGAGAGGTCGGGGGCAGCGGTCGTAGGCGATTCGACTGGCGCTACGGCTACCAGGACTCCCGCGGTCGCCTCGGCGCCGCCCTCCGTCGCCACGTGGAGGACCTGGGCCTCGCCGAGTCCGGAGCCGAGGTCTCCGCCGTCCTCGAAGGGCCGTATGCCCAAGGCCCTTGCGGCGGCGCGGAGTTCGGCCTGCTCGTGTTCGCCGGTGAGGAGCGACCACACGGGGGTGCCGCCGAGTTCCAGGGCGCGTACGAGGAGGTCCGACAGGAGGAGCACGCGTAGTGCCGTGGGGTCCAGGCCCGACGCGTGCGCCTCGACCCTGGTCAGGCCACGGCGGGCGGGGGCGGCTTCGACGGGCTCGCCGGTTCGGGCGTCGGTGATGCGCAGCACGGCCTGAGCGTAGGCGGGCGGAGGGCCGTACGCATGCATGTTCGCCCTGTTCCGAGCGAGGAGTTTCCCAGGACGTCGTGGTCCAGACCGGGTCCGAGGCGCCCGGGGCGCAGTTCGTGCCGAGGGCGGTGACGCGATCCGCGCCTCGCAGGTGCGGGTGAACTCGGTTGCCGGCATGTGCGGTTCGGGCGGAACCGCGCCGGTGATCCGTGGTCCGTGGTCCGGTGGCACGGGCGGGCCCGGCGTCGGCCGGCCGGTGGGGTGCCCGTACCGAGACACAGGCCGAGGGCGGTCTTCGGGGCCTGTCGCGCTCCTCCTGCACTCTTCCGGCCGTCCCTGTCGCCCCGTCGGCGTTCACCCGTTCGCCCATCCCGCCTTTCGCCGGGGCCGGTCGGGCGTGTGGGGTGGGAGCACCGACCAGCACCCCGGACGAGACGACCCCGGAGACTTCCGATGACCGACCGCCGCACGTTCCCCCACGAACCCCCGTCGCCGACGCCCGTTCGACGACGGCCACTGCTCCTCCTGACCGCCGTGCTCGTCACCGGTACGGCGCTCGTCATGACGGGTACCGCCACGGCCGCCCCGCTCCACACCGCCTCCGGGGAGTTCTCCGCGCGGGGTCTGGGCGGCGGGGTGACCATCGTGCCGGGGCGTTCCGGGCTGGTCGAGATCAGCGGGTACGACGGTGCCGACCTGCCGGCCGGGTCCTCGCTTCGGCTGACCGCGCCCGCCGGGGCCCGGGTCACCGGTACGCCCCTCGCCGACACGGCACGGTTCCAGGGCGAGGTGACCGCCGACGGCGCGACCGGCACGTACACCTACGTCCGTGACTCGGGGCCCGGTTCGTGGAAGGACGGCGGCTATCCGTTCGCGCTCGCCGTGGACGCGCGGGCGGTGCCGGGGACGCGGCTGCCCGGGTGCGCCGTCGTGCTGACCGACGCGGGTGGGTCACGTCGCGCGTCCGGCAGCTGCACCGTGACCGTCGGCATGCCCGTGCCGACGCTGACCGAACCGGCGGGCGGCACGTTCGTGTCCGGCGCGGCGCGGCTCGCCGGGACCTCCTATCCGGGGGCGCGGGTGAGTGTCCTGGACGCCGCCGAGCGCAAGGTGTGCGCGGGCGTCGCACGCATCGACGGCACCTGGTCGTGCACCCCGGACACCCCGCTCCCGGAGGGCGCCAACCGGCTGCACGCGAGCGCCGCCTTCAACGGGGTCTCGGCGGTCGGCGAGGACGTCGACTTCACCGTGACCGCGAGGACCGCCTGAGGCGCACCGGTTCACCGGGCGGCGACAAGCTCCCGCAGTGTCTTCGCCACGACGGCCGGGTCCTCCTCCGCCATGAAGTGGCCGCAGGTCACGGTCTCGTGCCGGAGGTCCGGTGCCCAGGCGCTCCACAGGGCAGCCGCGTCGAAGCCGAGGGCGGCGCCCCAGTCCTGCTGGAGGACGGCGACCGGCATCCGCAGCCGGTTGCCGGCGTCGCGGTCGGCCCGGTCGTGCGTGACGTCGATGCCGGCGGAGGCGCGGTAGTCGGCCACGATCGAGGGGACCGCGGCGCGGCAGGCGTCGAGGTAGGCGGTGCGGATGCCGGCGGGGATCGCGGACGGGTCGTCGGTCCAGAGGTCGAGGAAGTGGCCGAAGAACGCGTCGGGCGCGGCGGCGATCAACTGCTCGGGCAGGCCCGGGGGTTGGGCCATCAGGTAGAGGTGGAAGCCCACGGCGGCGGTGACACCGTGCATCACGTCCCACATGTCCAGCGTGGGGAGTACGTCGAGGCAGGCGAGATGCGTGATCGTGCCCGGGTGGTCGAGTCCGGCACGGAAGGCGACCAGGGCGCCGCGGTCGTGCCCGGCGAGCGCGAAACGGTCGTGCCCCAGTGCCTGGGCGAGAGCGACGACGTCCGCGGCCATGGTGCGCTTGGCGTAACCGGACCCGTCGGTCTCGGCGGGCTTGTCGCTCGCGCCGTAGCCGCGCAGGTCGGGGCAGATCACGGTGTGGTCGGCCGCGAGGTCGGCGGCGACATGGCGCCACATGAGGTGGGTCTGCGGAAAGCCGTGCAGCAGCACGATCGGGCTGCCCGAGCCGGAGACGGCGGCGTTCAGGGTGACGCCGTCCGCGACGGGGACGCGGTGGTAGGTGAAGCCGGGGATGGCTGGTGGCACGGGTGCGCCTTCCTTCGTAGCGATGTCAATGTCCCAGAGCCTGCCGCGAACCAATGAGCAACGAATGAGCGCGCTACCGTGACCTGGGGCGATGCCCCGGAAAGGGTGGTCGGCGATGGAGGTCGCGTTCGGGGTGCTGGGGCCGGTCGCGGCCTGGGACGGTGCCGGGGACGCGATCGCCCTGAAGGGCCCACGGCACCGGGCCGTGCTGGCCCGGCTGCTCGTCGCCCGGCGTCGGGTCGTACCGGTCCCACGCCTGGTCGAGGACCTGTGGGCGGGCCAGGACGAGCCGCCCGCCGACGCGGTGGGCGCGCTCCGCACCTTCGTGGCCGCACTGCGCCGCGCGCTGGAACCGGATCGCCCGCCGCGAACCCCGGCCCGACTGCTGGTCACCGAGGGCCCGGGATACGCCCTGCGCGCCGAGCCGGAGACGGTGGACGCCTGGCGCTTCGAACGGACGGTGACGGCCGCCGCGACCCTGCCGGCCTCGCACGCGCTCAACCACTTGCAGGAGGCGCTGAGTTGGTGGCGAGGCCCGGTCTACGCCGACTTCGCCGACGAGTCCTGGGCCCGCGCGGAGCGCTCCCGCCTCACCGAACTCCGGCTGCACGCCGTCGAACGCCGGGCGGAGGCCCAACTCGCCCTGGGCCAGGCCGCCGAGGCGGTCCCCGATCTGGACGCCCACGTCGCCGAACACCCCTGGCGCGAGGACGCCTGGCGCCTGCTGGCCCTGGCCTTCTACCGCACCGGCCGCCAGGGCGACGCGCTCGCGGTACTACGCCGGGCACGCGCCCTCCTCGCGGAACAACTCGGCACGGACCCGGGCCCGGCCCTGCGCCGCCTGGAGGCGGACATCCTGGACCAGGCCCCGCATCTGGACCCCGGTCCCGGTGATCCGGCGGAACAGGTGTGGGCGCAGGCGACCGCCGCCTACGACCGGACGGTGGCGTCCGGCGCCCGTGCCCGTCTGGAATCGACGGTCGGCCTCCTCCGCAATCTCGCGGTGACGGGAGGCGGCGGCCTGGAAGCGGCCCGCCGACACCGTCTCGCGGCGATCACGGCCGCGCAGGACCTGGGCGACCCGGAACTCACCGCCCGCGTGATCGGTGCCTACGACGTCCCCGCGATCTGGACCCGCGTCGACGACCCGCAGCAGACGGCGGACACGGTGACGGCGGCCGAGCGCACCCTGGCCGCGCTCCCACCGGACGCCCATCTCGCGGCGCGGGCCCGCCTGTTGGCCACGATCGCCCTGGAGTCACGGGGCACCCGCTCCGCACGCGGACCCCAGGCCGCCCGCCAAGCCGAGGACATCGCCCGCCGGTTGAACGACCCCGCGCTGCTCGCCTTCGCGCTCAACGGCACCTTCATGCAGACCTTCCACCGCGCGGGCCTGGCCCCTCAACGGGACGAGATCGGCGCCGAGTTGGTCGCCCTGTCCGCCCGGCACGGCTTGGTCACGTACGAGGTGCTCGGGCATCTCGTCCGGCTCCAGTCCCGCAGCGCCCTCGCGGACTTCACCGGAGCCGACGGGCACGCGGCAGCCGCGGAGCAGCTGGCCGACCGTCACGAACTGCCGCTGGTGGGCGTGTTCACCGAGTGGTACCGGGTGCTACGACTCACCGCGAGCGGCAATCCCGATCCCGCCGAGGTGGCAACCGCGTACCAGGACGCGGCACTTCGGCTGGACGGAGCCGGTATGCCCGGGCTGGAACGCGGGCTGCTCCCGCTGGCCCTGCTGTGCCTGCACCTGCGGAACGCGCAGCCCGCTCAGACCGACGAGCACATCGACTGGGGACCGTACGGACCATGGGCCCGCCCGCTGGTGTTGCTGGCCCAGGACCGTCCCGACGAAGCCCGGGCGGCGCTGAGTTCGCTCCCGGACCCGCCCCGCGACCTCCTCTTCGAGGCCCTGTGGTGCCTGGCCGCCCGCGCCGCACTCGCCGTGGGTGACCGGGACACGATGGAGCGCGCTCTCGCCGAACTGACGCCCGCCGCGGCCGAGTTGGCCGGGGCGGGCAGCGGCCTGCTCACCCTGGGGCCGGTCGCGCACCACCTCGACGACCTCGCCGCGGCGCTACGACACCCCGGGTGAGCCGGTGTTCGCGTGTCAGCCCGTCACCTGCACCACCGCCGTTGACCCCGCCCGCACCGTCGGCGTCGCGTACGTGTAGGTCACGCCGTTGACCACCTTCGTGCGCACGTGCTGCGGGACGCCGTTGACCTTGATGTTCTTGTGGACACCGGGGAAGCGGGCCTCCCAACTATAGGAGCCCTTGCGGGAGTTGTTCGTGAGCGTGGTCTTGATCGCACCGTCGTGGCGGACGGTGACCGTGCCGGTGCCGATGGGGACGTCGGCCGCCTGGAGCCACTTCATGCCGGTCGGCAACTGGGACTGGGTGGTCACCTTGTGGCCCGGCGCGTCCGGTGTGATCCCCATCAGGCCCTGGACGGTCTGGCTGACCAGGGTGAACGACACCTCGGGGTAGTCGCCGTTGGGGCCCTGGCTGGCGTTGACGTGCTGGGTCTCGCGCTCGCCGTAGATCTTCTTCATCCACTGCCAGGCGGTGTCGGGGCGGTTGTTCTTGAAGAACATGTCGGGCAGGTAGGTCGTCGACTCGATGTTGGGCGAGCCGTCCGGTCCCAGCTCCTGTGCCTGGATGTAGTCGAGGTAGGCGTCGTTGCGCGGGCCGGGGTCGATGATCTGCTTCATCGGCATGAAGACGCTGTTCTCCTTGCCCCAGCCGGTGACCGGGGCGCCGGAGGTGGTGTACGCGCGGACCATGTCGGCGCCGCTGCCGGTGCCGCTCCAGTCGTCGTTGAAGTACGTCTTCAGGTCGGCGGCCCGCTTGTCGTACGTCCTGGCCAGCGCGGTGTCGCCCTTGCCGCGGGCGAGTACGGCCATCGCGAGGTACGCCTGGTACTCGGAGGCGATGCCGTCCCCGGCCTCGGCGAGACCGTCGCCGTCCTGCTCGTTGTAGCTGGCGGCGCCCTGGAAGATGCCCTGGCCCGTGCCCTCGGCGACCTTCACCTTGCCGTTGTCCTTGGCGGAGTTGTGCAGGTCGATGAACTGCTCGGTGGCGTGCCGGTAGAAGTCCCACAGCACCGGGTCGTCGACGTAACGGCGGTCGCCGGTCCAGAGGTAGGCCTGGGCCGCCTTCTCGACGAGTTCGAAGGTGGCCGGGACCTCGCGGACGAAGTTGTCCGGGCTCTTGTAGTCGATGCTCAGGTAGGTCTTGGCGTCGAAGTTGAGGGACCACACCGGGAAGTACTTGTGCTCGGCGGTGGCCGACGCCGCGTACGAGCGGAGCATCGTCTCGTTCTCGGCGTCGAGGCCGATGAGGTGGGCCCCGGCGAGCTGGTGGGTCATGTCGCGGGAGTAGTAGGCGCTGCGGTTGGCGTATCCGGCCCAGTAGGTGGGCTCGTACGTCGCGGTGCCGGTGCCGCCGGTCTGATACTCGTCGACGTTGACCGGGCCCACGGTGCCGGGGAGTTGGACCCAGCTGTTGGCCTTCTTCTGGGCCCAGTCGAACATCGCGACGACCTCGGGGTCGGACGAGGTGACCTTCGGGTCGGCGGGCGCGGCGGGCGAGATCATCAGGTCGTCGGCGTTGACCCAGGCGCTGCCGGAGCCGAATTCGATCTGGAGCCGGTCGCCGGTCCTCAACGCGACGTCGCTGATGGTGTACCGGGCGTACCCGGGGTGCTGCGGCAGGGTGATCGTCTGGACGGTCTGGCCGTTGCGCCGGATCGTGTACGTGCCGCCGGTGCCGGCGCTGCCGATCCACGCGGAGAAGTCGTAACTCCCGTTCCTGGGCGCGACGATGGTCAGCTGGGCGCTCTTCCCCGCTCCGGCGTCGAGGTAGAGGAAGCGTTCGCCGCCGTGCCTGTTGCCGGTGCCGACGCCGGCCCCCGAGGTGAAGGTCCAGCCCGTGCCGCCGTTCTCGAACCCGGGGTCGGGGATGGCGAGTTGGGGACGAGGTGCGGCGGACGCGGTGGCCGACAGAGCGGGAGCCATCGGGGCGAGCAGGGCAACAGCGGTGAGCAGCATGAGCCTTGAGGGCTTCATCGGGTCTCCCGGTCTTCGGTCACTGCGGGATGGGGCCGCGTGGTGGCCGGAAAGCTAGCAGGGGCCGAAGTGGCGATTCAATGGTCATGCGCAAGAAACATGGAAGACATGCAGCCTCACTGCTATGTTGCGTGGGAGGTTGGACTGAAAGTTTTCGTCCATCTGTTGCAAGTAGGGGTGGAGGGAAGCGGATGAAGGTCGGTATCACCGAGGTCGCGGAGCGCGCGCGGGTGAGCGAGGCCACGGTCAGCCGGGTCATCAACCGGCGTCAGGGCGTGTCCCGCAAGACCCGCGAGGCGGTCGAGGAGGCGATGGCCGACCTGGGGTACGAGCGGCAGACCCGGGGTCAACTCGTCGCCGTCGTCACCGAGTTGGTCTCCAATCCGTTCTTCGCCGATGTCGCCGAGCGCATCGAGTCCGTCCTCGCCCCGCACGGCCTGAAGACGGTGCTGTGCCCGTGCTTCCCGGGCGGGGTGCAGGAGTTGGACTTCGTGACCTCGCTCGCCGACCGGGGCGTCGCCGCCGTCGTGTTCCTCTCGGCCAGCAACACCCTTGAGGGCGCGGACCCTTCGGCGTACGAACTGCTGCGGTCCCGCAGAATCCCCTTCGTCGGGATCAACGGCCGGTTCGAGGGCGTGAGCGAGGCGCCGGTCTTCTCCACGGACGACCTGCTCGCCGCCGAACTCGCCGTCGACCATCTGCACCGGCTCGGCCACCGCCGTATCGGCATGGCGTCGGGACCGATCGGCAACCGCCCGGCGGACCGGCGCGTCAGCGGCTTCGTCGCCTCGCTCACCAAGCGCGGTGTCGAGGACGCGGAGCAGTGGGTGGTCCGGCAGTCCTACACCGTCGAGGGCGGCCAGTCCGCCGCGATCTCGCTGCTCGGGCGCGGTGCCACGGCGATCGTCGCGGCCAGCGACTACATGGCGCTGGGCGCGATCCGCGGTGCGCGCCGGCAGGGGTACGACGTGCCGGGTGATGTGTCGGTGGTCGGCTACGACGGCTCCATGATCATGGACTTCGTCGACCCGCCGCTCACCACGGTCCGCCAGCCCGCCGACCGGCTGGCCTCGGAGGCGGGCCGCAGCGTCCTCGCCCTGGTCGGCAACCGTGACGTCCCCGTCGGTGAGCTCCTCTTCGACCCCGAGCTGGTGATCCGCGCGAGCACCGGGGCACCGAAGGCGTGAGGCGGCGGAGCGGATGACCCGAGTTCCTCTGAGCTCGTCCAGACCATTGACCTAGAGGTCGGATCTAAGCACACTCCAGTCGGAGTTCCGACGAGACGATGGACGGTAACTCCGCCTATTCATCGGGTGTTTCGCGGCTCACGGCCGTGCATCATGAATGCTCCGGAGGGTCTATGTCTCGGTCTCGGTTCGTGTTTGTCGGGGTGGCGCTCGCGCTGCTCGTGGGCGGCGGCGGTCCTGTCGCCGCGGCGCAGAGAACGACGCCGGTGGCGGTGGTCGACGTGGACGCGTTCGGGGCCGACCCCACCGGCCGGACGGACTCCACGCCCGCCGTCGTCGCGGCCCTGCGGCACGCCAAGAGCGTCGATCACGGGCGGCCGGTGCGGATCGAGTTCTCGAAGGGGACCTACCAGCTCTACCCCGAGCGGGCGGAGACGCGTGAGCTGTACGTCTCCAACACCGTTGGCGCGGACCAGCGTTACCGGGACAAGAAGATCGGGCTCCTCATCGAGGACATGCACGACGTCACCGTCGACGGCGGTGGCGCGAAGCTCGTCTACCACGGTCTGCAGACGGCGTTCGCGTCGATCCGCTCGACCAACGTGACGTTCCAGAACTTCTCCTTCGACTACGCGGCCCCCGAGGTCATCGACGCGACCGTAGCCACCGCCGGGGTCACCGGCGGCGGCGGCGGACACGCCTACCGCGTCCTGAAGATCCCGGCCGGCAGCCCGTACGAGGTGAACGGCACGCACATCACCTGGCTCGGCGAGAAGAGCCCGGCCACCGGGCAGCCGTACTGGTCGGGCACGGACGGGCTCCAGTACACCCAGATCCATGACCCCAAGGCGCAGCGGACCTGGCGCGGCGACAACCCGCTCTTCAACGATGTCTCCTCGGTCACCGACCTCGGCGACCGCCGGATCCGCATCGACTACACCACCGCGACGCAGCCGACGGACGCCGGGCTCGTCTACCAGATGCGCCTGATCGAGCGGACCGAACCGGGCGCCTTCATCTGGCAGTCCAAGAACGTCACGATGCGCTCGATGAACGCCTACTACCTCCAATCCTTCGGTGTGGTGGGGCAGTTCAGCGAGAACATCTCCATCGACAAGGTGAACTTCGCGCCCGATCCGAAGTCCGGCCGGTCGACGGCCTCGTTCGCCGACTTCGTGCAGATGTCCGGCGTCAAGGGCAAGGTCTCCATCACCCGGAGCCTCTTCGACGGCCCGCACGACGACCCGATCAACATCCACGGCACGTACCTGGAAGTCGTAGGGCAGCCCGGGCCGAACACGCTCACCCTCGCCTACGAGCACCCGCAGACCGCCGGCTTCCCGCAGTTCGCGCCCGGTGACGAGGTCGAGTTCACGACCCAGCGCACGATGACCCCGGTGGCGAACCCGCACGCGAAGGTCACGGCGGTCGACGGACCCAGCGGCATGGACCACTCCAAGTCCCTCACCACGATGAACGTCACCTTCGACCGGCCGGTCCCCACCGGGGTCGAGATCGGCGGCACGGTCGTCGAGAACATCACGGCCACCCCGTCGGTCGTCATCACCGGCAACACGTTCCGCAACGTGCCGACGCGCGGCATCCTGGTCACCACCCGCAAGCCGGTCCTGATCGCCGGCAACCGTTTCGACGCGATGTCCATGGCCAGCATCTACGTCTCCGCCGACGCCTACCAGTGGTACGAGTCCGGCCCCGTCGCCGACCTCACGATCCGCGACAACACCTTCACGCGCCCCACCGGCCCGGTGATCTTCGTCGAACCGACCAACCAGGTCGTCGACCCGGCGCACCCGGTGCACCACAACATCAAGGTCGAGCACAACACCTTCGACATCAGCGATGTGACGGTGGTCAACGCCAAGAGCGTCGGCGGCTTCGCCTTCACCGGCAACACCGTCCGCCGCCTGGCGACAGCGGACCAACCGCCGTACACCTCCCCGCTGTTCGTCTTCCACGGCAGCACGGGCATCAAGATCGCGCACAACCACTACGACAAGGGCCTCAACACGTCCGTGGTGTCGGACTGAGGAATCAGGGTGCTCCGCCCGCTGTTGTCGCAGGCAGCAGCGGGCGCGCACGATTCCAAGGAGACCGAGCATGTACGGCGACTCAGCCACGATCCGCAAGATCCTCACCGAGTCCGGTGACACCTGGGCCGTCGTGGGCCTGTCCTCGAACCGGTCCCGGGCGGCCTACGGCGTCGCTCAGGTGCTGCAGCGCTTCGGCAAGCGCGTCGTACCCGTCCATCCCAAGGCGGAGACGGTGCACGGCGAGCAGGGCTACGCCTCCCTCGCCGACATCCCCTTCGAGGTGGACGTCGTGGACGTCTTCGTCAACAGCGACCTCGCGGGCACGGTCGCCGACGAGGCGGCCGGCATCGGCGCGAAGGCCGTCTGGTTCCAGCTCGGGGTGATCGACGAGGCCGCGTACGAGCGGACCCGGGCAGCGGGCCTGGAGATGGTGATGGACCGCTGCCCGGCGATCGAGATTCCCCGCTTGAGCTGAAGGCTTTCCCTACCGGTGGTGCGGGATCGCTAGTTGTACGCGATCCCGAAATTCGGCGCGATGTACTTGTGGGTGTACGCGTACGACGTCTTCACCGGGTTCGTGTACTGGCACGTGCCGTGCAGCGGGCACATGTATTCCTTTTCCGTCACCTTGTCGGTGTGGTAGGTCTCGCGCCACTCGACCCGGCCGGACTTGTTCCTCTTGGGCGGGTAGGCTTCGCCGCCGGTGACCGAGTAGGACTTCTGCGCCTGGTATCCGACAGCGGCGGACACCGCCTTGACGGAGACCGTCAGGGTGCCGCTCACCGTGGTGGACGTGGTCTTCGCCAGCGAGCAGGTCACCGAGTGCGGCGTGGCGTCCTTGCTGAAGGTCACGCAGGTCTTCCACTTGCCGTACGTGGTGCACGCCTTGCCGACGTGGGTGACCTTCCACTTCGGGAAATACGGGTTGTCCATGGTCGCGGCCCGGCTGCTCGCCTCGGTGACCGCGCCGAGCGACGAGGCGATGGCGAGAATCATGGCCGGACCCAGAAGAAAGGAACCGGTTTCCAGGAAATGCCCCAACTCAAATGAACCTCAAATCATCACCCAATGGCCACATGACGCCTGACACAATGCGGACGTGACCTCTCCCCCCTCCCCCCGTCTCAACTCCCCACTGCCGGAACGCCGTTCGGTCGTCGTCGTGGGCGCCGGACCCGCCGGGCTCACCATCGGCAACATCCTGCGCGCCGCCGGGATCGACTGCCTGGTGCTGGAGACGGAGAGCCGGGAGTTCATCGAACGGCGGCCGCGGGCCGGGGTCATCGAGGAGCGGGCCGTCCGCGGGCTGGAGCAACGGGGGCTTGCCCAGGGCCTGTTGGAGCGGGCGCAGCTGCACACCGAGTGCGAGTTCCGGTTCGGTGGGCAACGACATCGGCTGGGCTACACGGAGCTGACGGGGCATCACCACTTCGTCTATCCGCAGCCGTTGCTGGTGACGGACCTGGTGCGGGAGTACGCGGACGTACGGGGCGGTGAGATCCGTTTCGGCGTCCAGGACGTCCAGCTGCACGACCTCGACTCCGACCGCCCGGCGGTGTCGTACACCGACCCGGAGACCGGTCAACGGCAGCTTGTGCAGGGCGACTTCGTGGCGGGCTGCGACGGTGCGCGCGGGGTGACGCGGGCCGCGTTGCCGCCGGAGCGGGCGCGGATCGCACGACACGACTACGGCATCGGCTGGCTCGCCCTGCTCGCGGAGGCGCCGCCGTCCTCGGACTGTGTGGTGTTCGGTGTCCATCCGCGCGGGTTCGCCGGGCACATGGCGCGCAGTCCCGAGGTCACCCGCTACTACCTGGAGTGCCCGCCCGGCGACGACCCCGACAACTGGACCGACGAACGCGTCTGGGCCGAGCTCCAGCTCCGTCTCGCCGCCACCGGCGCCCCGCCGCTGACGGAGGGCCGGCTGATCGAGAAGCGCGTGCTCGACATGCACAACTACGTTGTCGAACCCATGGTGTTCGGCCGCCTCTACCTCGCCGGCGACGCGGCCCACCTCACCGCACCCATCGCCGCGAAGGGCATGAACCTCGCCCTGCACGACGCGTTCCTGCTGGGCGACGCGCTCGTCGCGTACCTCGCGAAGGGCGACTCGGCGGGCCTGGGCGGCTATTCGGAGGCCTGCCTGAGCCGCGTGTGGGACTACCAGGAGTTCTCCCAGTGGCTCTCCGAGGTGTACCACGGCACCTCGTCCGGCGACCCGTACCACGCGGGCACCACCCTCGCCCGGCTCCGCCGCGTCTTCGAATCCCCCGCCGCGGCCCTCGCGTTCGCGGAGAGCTACCTGGGCAAGGACCCCAACTCCTGAGCCAGGGGCGCCAGTTGGACGGTCGCCGGTCGTACGGCGGTCAGTCGTGCGGCGGGCGGTCGGTGAGGCGGTGGTCCGCCACGTTCAACGCCTCGTCGACCAGCCGCCGCAGATGACCGTCGCTCAACGCGTAGATCACCCGGCGGCCCTCCTTGCGCGTGGTCACCAGGCCCGCCAGACGCAACCGCGCCAGGTGCTGGCTGACCGCCGGGCGGGCCGCGTCGCACGCCTCCGTGAGGGTGGAGACGTCGGACTCGCCCGCCGTCAGGGCATGCAGGAGGGTCAGGCGGGTGCGGTCGCCGAGGAGGGCGAGGAGTTCGGCGGCCAGCGCGAACTGTTCCTCGCCCGGGGTGCGCGGATGCGCATCATGCGCAGTTGATAGGTGCATGCGTGCGCTCATACGCACATAATGGCCCTGTGGGCGCCGTACGTCCACCCGCGCACCGGAAGGGGACCCACGTGAGCGACCAGCACCACCACGAACACGAGCACGCCCACCCGCACGACGACCACGGCCACGACCACCCGCATCCCCACGAGCACTCCCCCACGGGCATCCGGCACCGCCTCGGCCACCTCCTCACGCCCCACTCCCACGAGACCGCCGACAAACTCGACTCCGCCCTGGAGTCCTCGGCCCGCGGGATGCGCGCGCTCTGGGTCTCGCTCGCGGTGCTCGGGGTGACGGCGCTGGTACAGGCCGTCGTGGTGGTCGTGTCCGGGTCGGTCGCACTGCTCGGCGACACCGTGCACAACGCGGCGGACGCGCTGACCGCCGTACCGCTCGGCATCGCGTTCGTGCTCGGCCGCCGGGCGGCGACCCGCCGCTTCACGTACGGCTACGGGCGCGCCGAGGATCTGGCCGGTATCGCGATCGTGCTGACGATCGCCGCGTCCGCCGCCTTCGCGGCCTGGGCGGCGGTGGACCGGCTGCTCGACCCGCGTCCCGTGACGCATGTCCCGGTGGTCGCCGTCGCGGCGCTCGTCGGGTTCGTGGGCAACGAGTGGGTGGCCAGGTACCGGATCCGTGTCGGCCGGGCGATCGGTTCGGCCGCGCTGGTCGCCGACGGACTCCACGCCCGTACGGACGGGTTCACCTCGCTGGCCGTGCTGGTCGGGGCCGGCGGTTCGGCGCTGGGGTGGCAACTGGCCGACCCGATCGTGGGGTTGGCGATCACGGCCGCCATCGTGCTGGTCCTGCGGGACGCGGCGCGCGAGGTGTTCCGGCGCGTGATGGACGCCGTGGATCCCGACCTGGTGGACCGCGCCGAGCACGCCGTACGGGAGGTCCAAGGGGTGCGCGGGGTGGGCGAGTTGAGGCTGCGCTGGATCGGGCACCGGCTGCGCGCGGAGGTGGCGGTGGTCGTGGACGGGGAGGCGACGGTACGGCAGGCCCACGCGGTCGCCGTGGCGGCGGAGCATGCGCTGCTGCACGCGGTGCCGCGGCTCACGGCGGCGCTCGTGCACGCCGACCCGGCACCGGTGCCCGGCGAGGCGGACCCGCATGGGGAGTTGGCCCACCACCACGCCATGGTGTGAGGCCGGTTCTCTACGGTCTGGGGCTCAGGCGACGCCCAGTCCCTCCAGCACCACCGCGCCCGGGAGTTCCGCGAACGCCTTGCCCGGGACGAGGAGTTTGCCGCGGCGGCGACCGCTGCCGACCAGGACGTAGGGCAGGTCGACGACGGCCGAGTCGACCAACACCGGCCAGTCGGCGGGGAGTCCGACGGGGGTGATGCCGCCGTACTCCATGCCGCTCTCGCCGGTCGCAATGTCCATCGACGCGAACGAGGCCTTGCGGGCGCCGAGTTGGCGGCGTACGACGCCGTTCACGTCGACGCGGGTGGTGGAGAGGACCACGCACGCGGCCAGCATGGTCTCGCCGCCGCGCTTCCCGGCGACGACCACGCAGTTCGCGGACCGCTCCAGCAGCTCACGGCCGTAGTGCTCGACGAAGGTGGCGGTGTCGGCCCACTCGGGGTCCGTGTCGACGTAGACGAACTGGTCGGCGGGGACGCTGCCGCGCCAGGCGCGCACGGCGTCGGCGACCGGGCGGGTCAGCTCGTCGAGGCAGTCGGGGGCCGGGGTGGCGTGGTCGAAGTGTCCGATGGGTGCGCGCATGACGGCACGCTAACAGGCGTACGGCGACGGCTCACGGGGCGTCCCGAACGGTCGTCCGGGAGCTGCTCACGAGGTCTCCCGGTGCACGGGCGGGACCGACACGGCCATCACCATCTCCATCGGTACGTCGCCCTGATTGCCGTACGTGTGCGGGGTGTTGGCCTCGAAGGTGGCGCTCGCGCCGGCCGGGACGCGGTGGTCCTCGCCGTCCACGGTGAGGGTCAGTTCGCCGGTGGTGACATGAACGAGTTCGACCGTGCCGGTGGGGTGCGGCTCGGAGGGGCTGGCCTCGCCCGGCATCAGCCGCCAGTCCCACATCTCCAGCGGGCCGGGGGCCTCGGTCCCGGCGAGGA
The DNA here is from genome assembly GCF_045162565.1 of Streptomyces sp. NBC_00986. Lineage (NCBI taxonomy): Bacteria > Bacillati > Actinomycetota > Actinomycetes > Kitasatosporales > Streptomycetaceae > Streptomyces > Streptomyces sp. NBC_00986. The sequence goes on along the minus strand of NZ_CP108733.1, from coordinate 9,770,994 downwards.
GGCGGTTGTAACTGCCGGCCTCGGTGTGCCAGAGCCGTACGGCGCGGTCGGCGGGGACGATACGGACCTTCGGGCCCTGCTCGTAGTCGAGCAGGGTGGTGATGCTGACGCCGAGCGCGTCGCCGATCTTGACGACCGTGCCGATGCTGGGGTTGGTGCGGGCCTGCTCGATCTGGATGAGCATGCCCCGGCTGACGGCGGCCCGGGCGGCGAGCACGTCCAGGGTGAAGCCGCGCACCGAGCGCCAGTGCTTGACGTTGCGAGCCAGGGACTGGTTCAGCAGGTCGAGGTCCGACACGTTCCGCCCATACCTTGAGTTCAATATTGTGGATGACAGGGTGCAATGGATCGAACTACGGTGTGCTGCACCCGATCGTTCACCGAACTGTACTGCGAGGCACCCCGTGACAGCATTCTTCGCCCTGGCCACCAGCCTCCTGTGGGGAGTGGCCGACTTCGGCGGCGGACTGCTGACCCGACGGACCCCGGCGCTGACGGTGGTCGTGGTCTCGCAGGGGATCGCGGCGGCCGTGCTCGGCGCGGTCGTGGTGGGCACCGGGGGCTGGAGCGAGGCCGGGCCGCGGTTGTGGTTCGCGTTGGCGGCGGGGGTGGTCGGTCCGATCGCGCTGTTCAGTTTCTACAAGGCGCTGGCGCTGGGCCCGATGGGGGTCGTCTCGCCGCTCGCGACGCTGAGCGTGGCCGTGCCGGTCGGGGTGGGGCTGTTCCTCGGGGAGCGGCCCGGCCTGATGCAGGTGGCGGGGATCGCGGTCGCGGTCACCGGGGTCGTCCTCGCGGGCGGACCCCAGTTGCGGGGCGCGCCCGTGCAACGCCAGACGATCCTGCTGACGCTGATCGCCGCGCTCGGTTTCGGCACGGTGTTCGCGCTGATCGCGGAGGCGTCGACGACCGTGACCGGGCTCTTCCTCGCACTGTTCGTGCAGCGCGTGACGAACGTGGCCACGGGTGGCACCGCGCTCTACGTCTCCGTACGGCGGGGCGGGGTCGCGCTTCCGGCAGGTGGGTTCCCCTGGAGTTCGCTGCCGGCGCTGGCCTTCGTGGGGCTGGCCGATGTGGCGGCCAACGGGACGTACTCGATCGCCGCGCAGCACGGGCCGGTGACGGTGGCGGCGGTGCTGGCGTCGCTGTATCCGGTGGTCACCGCGCTGGCCGCGCGCGGGTTCCTGAGTGAGCGGTTGCGGGTGATTCAGGCGGCGGGGGCGGGGCTGGCGTTGGTGGGGACGTTGTTGTTGGCGACGGGGTGAGGGGGTGGGGGGCGGGGGTGCCGGATCGCGAGCGGGGCGATGCGGGGTGCCGGGTGCGGGGAGGAGCGTCGAGTGTCCCGGGGCCTCGACATGCGTGCCCTGTCAGGCGACGGAGTGTGGGGCGGGAGGACGGGGCGGGCTTGTGTGCGGAGCGGCGAGTGCCGGGGTGTCAAGTGTCGGGGCGAATGGCGTCGGATGCCGGGTGCCGGGTACGCCTCGGCATATCGGGTCAGGCCTCGGCGCAAGTGCTGGATCGAGCTTCCGCATAAGTGCCGGGCCAGTTCCGCACACGCGCCGGTCAGGCCTCGGCATGAGCGCCGGATCACGCCTCGGCGCACCTCCGACAGGCGCCGGCTGCCAGGTGGGGTGCCGAAGACGTCGAGCGCCCGGCCCGTCTCGGCATGAATGCCGGATCGGGCTTCGGCACACGTGTCGGATCAGGTCTCAACACGCATCCCGGATCACGCCCCGACACACGTGCCGGATCAGGCCTCCGCGTCCAGTTCCGCGAGGTGGGCGATCACGTTCTCGTCCAGTTCGGCCAGGCGTGCCGCGCTCGCCTCGTCCAGGCCCGCGAGTGCCCGGAGTTGGTCCGGGGTCACATCCGCGGGGATCGGCACCGGCGCCGGGGTCCGGAGCGGTGGCTGCCAGCCCTCCGTCGGCGTCCAGCGGCGTACGACCCGTGCGGGCGCCCCCGCCACCACGGCATGGTCGGGCACCGTGCCGCGGACCACCGCGCCGGCGGCCACCACCACGTTCCGGCCGATCCGCGCGCCCGGCAGGATCACCGCGCCGGTGCCGATCCAGCAGCCGGGGCCGATCTCGACGGGTTCCATGCGCGGCCACTGCTTGCCGATGGGCTCGTGCGGGTCGTCGTAGGAATGGTTCGTGGACGTGACGTAGACGTACGGCCCGAAGTAGCAGTCGCTGCCGATGGTGACCGTCGTGTCGGCGATGACATGGCTGCCGCGGCCGAGGACCACGCCGTCGCCGAGGCGCAGGATCGGGTCGGGGCCGAGGTCGAGGTCCGGCATCAGGCCTGCCGTGAGCGTGACCTGTTCGCCGACGATGCAGTGGGAGCCGAGGTGGATCCAGGGTTCGCCGAAGACCGTGCCCAGGGGGAAGGCGAGCCGGGTGGCTTCGCCGATGGAGCCGAACCGGAAGCGGCCGGGGTCCTCCGCCGTCACCGAGCCGATGCGCTGCACCCAGGCCCAGCCCGCGTGGACGGCGCGTTGCGCGAGGTGGCGCCGCCATTTTGAGAACGTGTTCTTGCTCTTGGGCACCCGGCCACGGTACTCAGCGTGAGCCGTGCCCATGAGGTCCGGCCGCTGTGATCTTCGCCCTACCGATGTCGTACCGTGCGGGTGTCTCCGACGGTTGGGAGGGTCTTATGACGCACAGGGCGTTGATCGTGGGTATTGGTGGCCGGGAGCCGGAGGTCGACGAGTCGGCGTTCGTGGCTCCTACGGCGTCCGTGATCGGGGATGTGACGCTGTCCGCGGGAGCGAGTGTCTGGTACGGGGCGGTGTTGCGCGGTGACGTCGAGCGGATCTCGGTGGGCGCGAGCAGCAACATCCAGGACAACTGCACGCTGCATGCGGATCCGGGGTTTCCGGTGAGTGTGGGCGAGCGGGTCTCTGTCGGGCACAACGCCGTTGTGCACGGGGCGACCGTTGAGGATGACTGCCTGATCGGGATGGGGGCTACGGTGCTCAACGGGGCGGTGATCGGGGCGGGTTCGCTTGTCGCGGCTCAGGCGTTGGTGCCGCAGGGGATGGTTGTGCCGCCGGGTTCACTGGTCGCCGGCGTACCTGCCAAGGTCAGGCGGGAGCTCAGCCCTGAAGAGCGGGAGGGGTTGACCCTCAACGGGACCATGTATGCGGAGTTGGCCAAGGCGCATCGTGGGGTGCATGAGTAGGTCGCATGGCGGGTGCGGGCCGGATGTGGCTGGTCGCGCCGTTCCCCGCGCCCCTTTGGGGGCGCCTTACTCGCCCGCGTTGACCGGCTCGGCTGCGTTCTTCTCTGCCGTCATCTTTTGCGCCTTGCGGCGCACGATCAGCATGGAGGCCAGGCCGACCAGTACCGCTGCCGCCAGGCCGAAGTAGGAGAAGCGCTTGAGCCAGTCCTCGGCGACGATTCCCACGTAGTAGACGACAGCTGTGGTACCGCCGGCCCAGACGACTCCGCCGAGGAGGTTGGCGGTCAGGAACTTCCAGTAGGGCATGCGGAGTACGCCTGCGAGGGGGCCGGCGAAGATGCGGAGGAGGGCGATGAAGCGGCCGAAGAACACGGCCCACATGCCCCACTTCTCGAAGGACCGTTCCGCGGTGGCGACATGGCCCTCGCTGAAGTGTCGGGGGAACTTGTTCGCGAGCCAGGCGAGCAGCGGGCGTCCGCCCTTGCGGCCGATCGCGTAGCCGATGGAGTCACCGATCACGGCACCGAGGCTGGCGCAGGCGCCCAGGACGATCGGGTTGATGCCCGAGTGCTGGGAGGAGAGCAGTGCCGCAGAGACCAGGACGATCTCGCCCGGCAGCGGGATGCCCAGGCTCTCCACCCCGATGACGAGTGCCACCACGGCGTAGACGGCCACCGCCGGAACCGAGTCGAGCCATTCCTGGACGTGCAACGCCGGTCCTCCTGAATGCGCGGACTGTCTGTCTTGCCGGCGTGCGCCTCGAACGCATTTGGCGCACCTGTGAAGCCTACCGCTCGGCATCGCACGGCAACGCCCCTCGGACGAGCGCTCGGACTGCAGCGCGTTCACCGGCCGGACACCGGCCTGGACAGCGGCTCTGACGACCGCATCGAAACCGCTCCGTTACGTCCCAGGCGGACCGAAAGGGCATCACCTACCCGAGATTCACTTAGAGTAGCCTTGCCTAAGTTGGCCGGTTTCCGGAGGGTGGCTGGTGGGAGCAGGGGAACTGTCGGGGCGGGACGTCCTGACGCGCTCGGTCAAGGGACAGACACGGCGCGTCGCACTCGGCTCGGCGCTCGGAAGCGTGCACCAACTGGGGGAAGCCCTGGTACCGGTGCTCATCGGTGTCGTCATCGACCAGGCCGTCGCCGGGCAGGACGCGGGACGCCTGGCCTTGTGGCTCGGCGTACTTGCCGTCATGTACGTGACGCTGTCGTGGAGTTTCCGGCTGGGCGCGAAGGCCGGTGAGCGCAGTGCCGAAGAGGCCGCGCACACACTCCGGTTGGCGATCGTGGGACGGGTGCTCGACGCCCGTGGCGGCGCCGAGGAGGGACGACTGCCCGGGGAACTCGCCAACGTCGCCACCGAGGACGCCAAGCGCGTCGGCGCGGTCAACATGGCGCTGATGGCGGGCATTTGGGCCGTCTCGGGTGTGGCTGTGAGCGCGGTCGCGCTGCTGCTGACGTCCGTGACGCTCGGGCTGATCGTGTTGCTGGGTACGCCCGTGCTGTTGTGGCTGGGGCATCTGCTGAGCAAGCCCTTGGAGCGGCGCAGCGAGGCCGAGCAGGACAAGGCCGCTCATGCGTCGGGCGTGGCCGCCGATCTGGTGGCCGGGCTGCGGGTGCTGAAGGGCCTCGGTGCGCAGGACGCCGCCGTCGAGCGGTATCGCCGGACGAGTCGTATCTCCCTCGCCGCCGCGCTGCGTTCGGCGCGTGCCGAGTCCTGGCAGACCGGGCTCGTGCTCGCGCTCACCGGTGGCTTCATCGCGCTGATCGCTCTCGTGGGCGGTCGGCTGGCGCTCAACGGGTCTTTGACGCTGGGGCAGTTGGTGTCGGCGGTGGGGCTCGCGCTGTTCCTGCTGGGGCCGTTGGAGACGTTCGCCTGGGTCAACGCCGAGCTGGCGCAGGGCCGTGCCTCGGCCGCCCGTGTCGCCGAGGTGCTGGCCACCGGGCACGCGGTGGTGGACGGCGACGACCCGGTCGCCGAGCCCGTTCGCGGGGAGCTGCGGCTGCGTGGCGTACGGCTCGGTGGGCTCGACGGTGTCGATCTCGACCTGCCCGCCGGGCAGTTGACCGGCATCGCGGTGACGGACCCGGCCGGTGCGGAGGCCCTGTTGCGGTGCCTGGGACGGGAGACCGATCCGGAGTCGGGGTCCGTCGAGCTGGACGGCGTGCCGCTGACTCGGCTTGATCCTGCGGGACTTCGGGCCGCTGTGCTGGTCGCCGCCCATGACGCGGCGCTGTTCGAGGGCTCGTTGGCAGCGAACGTGACACCGGAAGAGGACTCTCAAGGCGGAGAGGCCGATCTCCTCACCGAGCGTGCCATGGCCGCCGCCCGTGCCGACGAGGTCGCCGACTCCCTGCCGCACGGCACCGCGACCGGTGTCGGTGAGGGCGGCCGGTCGCTGTCGGGCGGTCAGCGTCAACGTGTGTTGCTGGCACGGGCGTTGCGTGCCGAACCGCCCGTCCTGGTCGTGCACGATCCGACCACCGCCGTCGACACGGTGACCGAGGCGCGTATCGCGAGCGGCCTGCGTGAGTTCCGGCAGGGGCGCACCACGATCGTGGTGACCAACAGCCCAGCCCTGCTCGCCGTCACCGACCACGTGATCCTCCTCGACGCCGGTCGCGTCGGCGCCGAGGGCACCCACGCGGACCTCGTACGAACCGACGCGACCTACCGGACGGCGGTGCTGGCATGACGACCGGAGCCGAGGAGACGACGGGGATGACGGGAGCGGGGCGAGTGGACGCCGAGCGCACGGACACGCGCGAGGCGGACACCGATCGCACCCTCCTCCCCACCGCCACCCCCGCCCGCACCCGCGCCGCGGTCCGCGAACTCCTGCGCCCGCAGCGGGGTTTGGCCGCCGCCGGATTCGGGCTGATGGTGCTCGCCACGGCCGTCGGACTGCTCACCCAGCCGCTGCTGGGGCACATCGTCGACGTCGTCACCGAGCACCGCTCCCCCGACGCGCTCACCTTCCCGGTGGTCGCGCTGGCCGGGGTCGCCCTGGTCCAGGGTGTGACCACCGCGCTCGGCATGTCCCTCGTGTCGCGGCTCGGCGAGACCACGCTCGCCCGGCTGCGCGAACTGTTCGTCGAGCGGGCACTGTCACTCCCCCTCGACCGGGTGGAGAAGGCCGGCTCCGGTGACCTCAACGCCCGTGTCACACGCGACGTTTCGCGGGTCGCCGACGCCGTGCGCGGGGCGCTCCCCGAACTCGCGCGGTCGGCGCTGTCGATCGTGCTGACGCTCGGCGCGCTCGCCCTGCTGGACTGGCGGTTCCTGATCGCCGCACTCATCGCCGTGCCGGTGCAGGCGCACACCGCCCGCTGGTATGTGCGCAACGCCGTTCCCCTGTACGCCAAGGAGCGCATCGCCACCGGGACACAGCAGCAGCAGTTGCTGGACACCATCGGCGGGGCACGGACCGTACGGGCGTACCGGCTGCAGAAGGGCCACACCCGGCGGGTCACCGAACGCTCGCGCTCGGCGGTCGAACTGACCATGAGCGGCGTGCAGTTGATGCTCCGCTTCTACAGCCGGCTGCACATCGCCGAGTATCTGGGGCTGTCCGCCGTCCTGGTCACCGGGTTCCTGCTGGTGCGCGACGGTTCCGCGTCGGTCGGTACGGCCACCGCGGCCGCGCTGTACTTCGCCAGTCTCTTCGGTCCGGTCAACACCGCGCTGGTGCTGCTGGACGACGCCCAGTCGGCAACGGCCGGACTGGCACGGCTCGTTGGGGTGGTGGACGAGCCCGCGCCCGTGGTCGCCGCCCGCTCGGACGACCGTACGACCGCCGCCGGGCCCCCGTCCGTGACGCTGACCGGTGTCTCCCACGCGTATGTGCCGGGCCGCCCGGTGCTGCACGACGTCGACCTGGAGATACGGCCGAAGGAGCGGGTCGCGCTGGTCGGTACGACCGGTGCGGGCAAGACGACCCTCGCCAAGCTGGTCGCGGGGCTGCACCGCCCGCAGTCGGGCCGGATCGACGTCGGCGGCTCCGAACCGGACGAGGCCGGCCACCTGGTCGGGCTGGTCACGCAGGAGGTGCATGTCTTCGCCGGGCCGCTCGCCGAGGATCTGCGGCTGGCCCGCCCGGACGCGCACGTCGAGGAACTCCGGGAGGCGCTCGACACGGTGGGCGCGCTCGGCTGGGTCGAGGCGTTGCCGGAGGGGCTGGACACGGTCGTCGGCGACGGTGGTCACCGGCTGACCGCCGACCGCGCGCAGCAACTCGCCCTCGCCCGGCTCCTGTTGGCCGATCCACCCGTCGTCGTACTCGACGAAGCGACAGCGGAGGCGGGCAGTTCGGGTGCGCGGCAGCTCGACGAGGCCGCCGAGCAGGCGCTGCGCGGCCGTACCGCACTGGTCGTGGCGCACCGGCTCAGTCAGGCCGCCTCCGCGGACCGGGTGATCGTCCTGAGCGACGGCCGGGTCGTGGAGAGCGGCACGCACGACGAACTCCTCACCGCCCAGGGCCAGTACGCCGCCCTGTGGCACGCCTGGTCCGACAGCCGTTCCGCCGAGGCAGCTCCCGACGCCCACTAGGGACCCCCTCTCAGACCTCCCCCAGACCTGTCACCCCCCGCCGAACCCACCGCGACGAACAGAAGGATCATCCGATGCCCCGCGCCACCAGAGCTTCACGGCTGTCCGGCCTGCTCGCCTCCGTACTCCTGCTGGCCGTCACGGCGGTCGGCTGCGGTTCCTCCAACTCCGACTCCACGTCGTCCAGTTCGAACACATCGGGCTCGGAGGCGAAGGCCTCCGCGGACGCGTTCCCCGTGACGATCGCCCACAAGTTCGGCAGTACGACGATCAAGTCCGAGCCCAAGCGCATCGTCACCGTCGGTCTGACCGACCAGGACGCCGTCCTCGCCCTGGGCACGGTGCCGGTCGGCACGACCGAGTGGCTCGGCGGCTACAAGGGCGCGATCGGCCCATGGGCCAAGGACAAGCTGGGGAGTTCACCGGCGCCGACCGTCCTCAAGGACACCGGCACCGGCCCGCAGGTGGAGAAGATCGCCGCCCTGAAGCCCGACCTGATCCTCGCCGTGTACTCGGGTCTGACCAAGGCGCAGTACCAGAGCCTGTCGCAGTTCGCGCCGGTCGTCGCCCAGCCCAAGGAGTACAACGACTACGGCGTGCCGTGGCAGCAGCAGACCGAGGAGATCGGCAAGGCGATGGGCAAGGCCGCCGAGGCCAAGACCCTGGTGTCGGGCGTCGAGGCCAAGTTCACGGCGGCCAAGAAGGCCAACCCCTCCTTCGCCGGTGCGTCGGCCGTCATGGCGACCCCGTACGAGGGCGTGTTCGTCTACGGCAGCCAGGACCCGCGCTCCCGCTTCCTCTCCGACCTCGGCTTCTCGCTCCCGAAGGACCTCGACAAGGTCATCGGTGACACGTTCGGCGCGAACATCAGCAAGGAGCGCTACGACCTCCTCGACCAGAAGGTCGCCGTGTGGATCGTGCCGGACACCACCACGGCCGTCAGCAAGCTGCACAGCGACAAGATCTACGGCGACCTGAACGTGGTGAAGCAGGGCCGCGAGGTCTTCATCAAGGAGACCAGCGACTACGGCAACGCGGTATCCCTGTCTACGGTGTTGAGCATCCCCTACGTCCTGGACCGCATGGTGCCGCAGCTCGCGGCGGCGGTGGACGGCAAGACGTCGACGAAGGTGGAGCAGCCGGCGTCCTGACCCACGGGAACGTGAAAGGGGGGCGGGTCCGAGGAAGTTCGGACCCGCCCCCCCTTTCGTGTGCTCAGACCCCGTCGACCTCGACCAGGCTCTTCGGCCTCATGTCCGTCCAGTTGGCCTCGATGTGGTCGAGGCACTCCTGCCGCGCGGACGGTCCGTACGCAACCGTCCAACCCGACGGTACGTCCACGAAGTCGGGCCAAAGGCTGTGCTGGCCCTCGTCGTTGACGAGGACGGAGTAGACGCCTTCGGGGTTCTCGAACGGGTTGCTCATGTCGGGGGTTCCTTGCCTCTCTGATGCGGTCGGGTGGGCAAATGCGGTTCGGTCAGGGCTTGTTCGGGGTCGTCAGGACTTGTCGAGTACGGCCGCTCGTCGTACGACCGCTTCCAGCGCCCGGAACCAGGTGCGGGCCAGGTCCTGCACCTGTTCCTCGGTGAGGAGTTCGGCGGCGTACGCCCAGTGGGCGCTCAACTCCGGGCCCTCGGGGCGGTCTTCGGTGATGGCGTTGAGGGTCAGGGCGTGGGACATCGGCTGACCGGAGTCGGCGTCGAGGTCGGCGGCGTCGTCCTCGGGGGCGTAGGACCAGTCGGCTGCCGCCGGGCGGTCGAAGCGGCCCATGTAGTTGAACTCGATCTGCGGCTCGCCGAGTTGGGCGAGACGCGCGCCCGTCTCGGGGTTGAGGTGGCGCAGCAGGCCGTGTCCGATACCGGCGGTGGGCAGCGCGGTGAGGTGCTCGCGGACCCGGGCCAGGGCCGCGTCCAGCGCGGGTCCGTCCGTGACGGCGTCCGCCAACTCGGCCTCGCCCGGGTCGAGTCGTACGGGCACGACGCTGGTGAACCAGCCGACCGTACGGGACAGGTCGGCGTCGCCCGCGAGTTGCTCCTCACGACCATGGCCCTCCACGTCCACCAGTACTGGCCCGCCTTGCTGTTCGGCACCCAGGGTGCGGGTACGCCAGTCGCCGACCGCCAGTGCGAACGCGGTGAGCAGTACGTCGTTGACGGTGGCCCCGAACGCGGCCGGGGCCCGGCTCAGCAGCGGGCCGGTGACGTCGGCGGGCAGGGACACGGAGACGTGGCGGGTGGTGGCGACCGTGTCCCGGGCCGGGTCGAGCGGGCGGGCCAGCGGGAGTTCGGCGCCCTCGGCGAGGGCGGAGGTCCACCACGGCAGCTCGTCCTCGGTGGCCGGGTCGGTCGCGCGGGTTCCGAGGAGTCGGGACCAGCGGCCGAACGACATCTCCACGGGGGCGAGTTCGGGTGTGCCGCCGCCCCTGACCGCTGCCCAGGCGGTGGCCAGGTCGGGCAGCAGGACGCGCCAGGAGACACCGTCGATCACCAAGTGGTGGACGAGGATGAGGAGTCGGCCGGGCTGTCCGGGTCCGGCGTCGAACCAGACCGCCCGCACCATCACCCCCGCGTCCGGGTCCAGCCCGGCCCGGGCCGCCTCAGCGTGGCGGGAGATGGCCGCGCGCAGTTCGTCCTCGTCCGCCCCGCGCACGTCGGCGCAGGTGAGCCAGGTGCTCACGTCGGTGTCGCGTGTGGCCGGTACCCGCAGCAACCACTGGGGCTCACGGACGAGTTGGGCCCGGAGCATGTCGTGCCGGTCGGCGAGTGCCGTGAGCACGGTCAGCAGGCCGGGTCCGGTCAGGTCGGCCGGGGTCTGGACCAGCGCCGCCTGGTGGTAGGCGGCGATGGGTCCGCCGCGCTCCAGCAGGCCGCGCATGATCGGGGTGAGCGGGACGGCGCCGGTGCCGTCGTCGTGGACGGCGTGCCGTTCGTCGGTGCCGAGCGGGACGGCAACAGCGGCCAGGGCGGCGACAGTTCGGTGCTGGAAGACCTGCCGGGGCGTGACCCGCAGCCCGCCGGCGCGTGCTCGGGCGACCAGTTGCATGGCGACGATGCTGTCACCGCCGAAGGTGAAGAAGTCGTCGTCCGTGCCGATGGCCTCGGCGGGCAGTCCGAGGGCGTCCGCGAACAGGTCGCGGAGGGTGCGCTCGGTGTCGCCCGAAGGGGCCCGGCCGCCGCCCTGCGCGGTGAAGTCCGGTGCGGGGAGGGCGGATCGGTCGAGTTTGCCGTTGGACAGCAGCGGCAGCCGGTCGAGGACGACCACGGCGGCCGGGACCATGTAGTCGGGCAGCGCGGAGGCGGCGTGGGCGCGGAGTTCGGCCCCGTCAACCTCGTCGGCGACCGCGTAGGCGATCAACTGCCGTATGCCGGGCCGGTGTTCGCGGGCGACGACGAAGGTCTGCGTGACAGCCGGGTGGGTGTCCAACGCGGCCTCGATCTCGGCGAGTTCGATGCGGTAGCCGCGGATCTTGACCTGATCGTCGGTGCGGCCGGCGAACTCCAGTTGGCCGTCCTCGGTCCAGCGGGCCATGTCGCCGGTGCGGTACATGCGCCGGCCGGGCTCGGTGGCGTACGGGTCGGCGACGAAGCGTTCGGCGGTGAGCTCGGGCCGACCGAGGTAGCCGCGGGCCAGGCCCGGTCCCGCTAGGTACAGCTCCCCTGTGACGCCGGGCGGTACGGGGCGCAGGGTGGTGTCGAGGACATAGGCGCGGGACTCGTGGACCGGCCGTCCGACGACCGGGGTGGCGCTGTCGCGGACCCGGCCGACGAGCGCGTCGACGGTGGCCTCGGTGGGGCCGTAGAGGTTGAACGCCTCGGTGTCCTGGAGCGCGGCCAACCGCGCCCACAGCGACTCGGGTACGGCCTCGCCGCCGAAGCCGACCACGGAGAGCGGGCAGTCGCCCTCGTCCCCGATCAGCCCACTGTCCGCCATCTGCGCGAGCAGCGACGGGGTGACCTCGATGAAGTCGATGCCCCGGTCGCGGATGAACGCGGCGAGGAGTTCGGGGTCGCGGCGGGTCTCGTCGTCGGCGATGTGCAGCGCGTGCCCGTCCAGCAGCCACAACTGCGGTTGCCAGGAGGCGTCGAAGGAGAACGACCAGGCGTGCCCGACCCGCAGCCGCCGAAGTCCGGTGCGCCGCTTGGCGACTTCGTGCAGGTCGTGCCGGTGGCTGTGGAAGAGGTTGGCGATGCCTCGCTGGGTGACGACGACGCCCTTGGGGCGGCCGGTGGAGCCGGAGGTGTAGATGACGTAGGCGGGGTGGTCGGGGCCGGGGGCGACCGGTTCGGCCTCCGGCAGTCCGTCGGTCGGGGCGTCAAGTCGCAGGACCGGGATGGTGGTTGAGGGCAGCGTGGCGGCCGTCTCCTCCGTGGCCAGGATCAACACAGGGCGGGCGTCGTCGAGCATGCCGGTGAGGCGCGACTCGGGGAGGTCCGGGTCGAGGGGGAGGTAGGCGGCGCCCGCCTTCATCACGGCGAGGATCGCCGCGATGTGATCGGCGGTGCGGGGCAGCGCGAGGGCCACGATCCGCTCGGGTCCGACGCCGTGTCCGGCCAGGACGCGGGCCAACTGGTCGGTACGGGCGTCGAGTTCGGCGAACGTCCAGGTCGTACGGCCGTCGGTGACGGCGACCGCGCCGGGATCTGCGGCGGCCTGCGCGACGAACAACTCCGGTACGGTACCGAGCCGTTCGGTCTCCGATGCGGGGAGCGCGGTGTCGTTCCAGGTCTCCACGACGGTGTGCCGCTCGGTGGGAGCGAGCAGGTCGAGACGGCCGACGGGACGGTCGGGCTCGGCCGCCATGCCGGTGAGCAGGGCGGTCAGGGCGCCCGCGATCCGTCGTACGACGGCCGGCTGGAAGAGGTCGGGCCTGAACTCGGCGGTGAGCCGCAGCCGTTCGGCGGGCTCGACGGCCCACGCGAACGGGTAGTGGGTGGAGTCCTCGTGGTCGCGGACGGTGACGCGCGGTCCGTCGCCGCCCTCTTCGTCGTCGGCGACCGGGTACGACTCGAACACCACGAGGGTGTCGAAGAGTTCGCCGAGTCCGGCGGCCCGCTGGATGTCGGCGAGGCCGAGGTGCTGGTGGGCGATGAGCCGGGACTGCTCGTCCTGGAGCCGGTCGAGAAGTGCGGCGGTGCTCTCCTGCGGGCGGACCCGTACACGTACGGGGATGGTGTTGATGAAGAGGCCGATCATCGACTCGGCGCCGGCGAGTTCGGGCGAGCGACCGGCGACGGTGGCACCGAACACCACGTCGTCCCGGCCGGTGAGCCGCCCGAGCAACACGCCCCAGGCGGCCTGGACAAGGGTGTTGACGGTGACGCCCTGGCGGCGCGCGAAGGCCTCCAGCTCGGCCGTGCGGTCCGGGTCCAACTCCACGGTGTGGGTGGACGGTACGACGGCAGCCCGGTCGGGGTCGACGGGCGCGAGCCGCGTCGGCTCGGCCAGTCCGCCGAGGGCCTCGGCCCACGCGGCGGTGGAGACGGCCGGGTCCTGCGCGGCCAGCAGCCGCAGATGCGCACGGTACGGGGCGGGCGTGGCCGGGGTACGGCCCTCGTAGCGCGCCCACAGTTCGGCGGTGAGCAGCGGCAGCGACCAGCCGTCGAGCAGGAGGTGCTGGTGCGAGAGCACGAGCCGGTGCCGGTCCGGGCCGAGCCGGGCCAGCAACAGCCTGAGCAGCGGCGGGTGTTCGGGGTCGAAGCGGCGCCGTTCCTGGACGAGCAGGCGCTCCCACTCCTCGGGGTCGTCCGCCAGGTCGAGCTGCCGCCAGGGCAGTACGGCCGTACGCGGTACGACGGCGACGGGCCGTCCGGAGGACAGGTGCCGGAAGCCGCTGCGCAGGTTCTCGTGCGCGTCGAGCACGGACTGGGCCGCGGTGTGCAACCGGTCGGCGTCCAGAGGGCCTTCGAGGTCGTAGGAGACCTGGACGGTGTACACGTCCGGTCCGTCGTCGCCGGAGTCGAGGGCGGCGTGGAAGAGCAGGCCGGCCTGGAGCGGAGAGACGGGCAGGACTTCGGTTCCGGCGGGCAGGGCGGCCAGTTCGGCGCGCTCGTCGTCGGTGAGGTCGAGCAGGGTGACGTCGTCGTCGCGGTCAGCGGTGACCGTGGTGGCGGTCACCGTGGCGAGCCCCGCCGCCGACTTGTGGCGGAACACGTCACGCGGGCTGAAGGTGAGCCCGGCGGCACGGGCCCGGGCGACCAGCTGCATGGCGACGATGCTGTCGCCGCCGAGTGAGAAGAAGTCGTCCTCGACACCGACGCGTTCGAGACCGAGCACGTCCGCGACGAGGGCACAGAGGGCCTCCTCCAGCGGTGTGCGCGGCCGGGTGTCGGTGACTTCGGCGGCGAAGTCGGGTGCGGGCAGGGCACGGCGGTCGAGTTTGCCGTTGGGGGTGAGCGGAAGGGCGTCGAGGGTGACGACGGCGGCCGGGACCATGTGGTCGGGCAGCGACTGGGCGGTGTGGGCGCGGAGTTGAGCCGGGTCCACAGCGCCCTCCGCCACGACGTACGCGACGAGGCGTTCGTCCCGCAGGATGACGGTGGCGTGCGCGACGCTCTTGTGGGCGGCCAACACGCTCTCGATCTCGCCGAGTTCGATGCGGAAGCCGCGCAGCTTGACCTGGTCGTCGGCGCGGCCGAGGTACTCCAGTTCACCGTTCCGGGTCCAGCGGGCCAGGTCGCCGGTTCGGTACATACGGGCGCCGGGCTCGGTGGCGTACGGGTCGGCGACGAAGCGTTCGGCGGTCAGGGCGGACCGGCCCAGGTAGCCGCGCGCCAACTGGACGCCCGCCAGATACAGTTCGCCGGCCACACCGGGCGGTACGGGGCGGAGTCCGGCGTCGAGGACATAGGTACGGGTGTTCCACACCGGGCGGCCGATGGGCACGGTGGCCGGGTCGGCGGGGACCTCGTGGGCGGTGACGTCGACGGACGCCTCGGTCGGGCCGTAGAGGTTGTGCAGCCGGCTGCCCGGGAGGACCTGGTGGAAGCGGGCGGCCAGCGGGGCGGGCAACGCCTCGCCGCTGCACATGACTTGGAGCAGGTCGGTGCAGTCGGCGGCGCCGGGCTCATCGAGGAAGGCGCGCAGCATCGACGGTACGAAGTGGGCCGTGGTGATGTGCTGACGCTGAATCAGTTCGGCGAGGTAGACCGGGTCCTGGTGGCCTTCCGGGCGGGCCACGACGAGCGTGGCGCCGGTGATCAGAGGCCAGAAGAACTCCCACACCGACACGTCGAACCCGGCCGGGGTCTTCTGCAGCACCCGGTCGTCGGCGTCGAGGCGGTACGTGTCCTGCATCCACAACAGGCGGTTGGTGATGCCCTGGTGGGGGACGGTGACGCCCTTGGGGCGGCCGGTGGAGCCGGAGGTGTAGATGACGTAGGCGGGGAGCCGGGGGTCGTGGGCGGTCGGCAGGGGTGCGTACGCGGGGTGGTCGGGGGCGCCGTCCGCGTCCACCGTGACGGTGGCTACGGAGCTGTCCGGGAGGGTGACGCCCTCGGCGGTGATCAGGCAGACCGGCCGGGCGTCGGCGAGCGTGTACGCGAGCCGTTCCGCCGGGTAGCCGGTGTCGAGGGGCAAGTAGGAGGCGCCCGCGCGGTGGACCGCGAGGAGGGACACCACGAGGGCGAGAGAGCGGGGCAGCGCTACGGCTACGACGGCCTCGGCCTGGGCCCCCCGCGCGGCAAGCGTGTGAGCCAACCGCTCTACGCGCAGGTCGAGTTCGGCGTAGGTGAGAGCGGTGTCCTCGAAGACCACCGCCGTGGCGTCGGGGGTGCGGGCGACCTGGGCGCGGAAGAGTTCCGGGAGGGTGAGGTCGGGGACGGTGCGGGCGGTGTTGTTCCAGTCGGTGAGGACGAGGGCGCGTTCGTCGTCGCGCAGGACGTCGAGTGCGCCGATACGTCGGTCGGGTTCCGAGGCGACCTGAGCGAGCAGCAACTCAAGCCGCTGGGCGAGGAGTTCGGCGCTCGACTCGTCGAAGAGGTCGGCGCTGTACTCGATCCAGCACCGCATGCCGTTCTCGCCCTGCTCGACGAAGTCGAAGCTGAGGTCGAACTTGGCGCCCTGCTGGCCGAGTTCCTCACGGCGGGCGGTCAGTCCGGGCAGGGCGGGGGTGGCGCCCTCGTCGTCGAGGTGGACGACCATCACCTGGAAGAGCGGGTGCCGGGCCAGGGAGCGGGCCGGGTTGATCGCCTCGACCAGGCGCTCGAAGGGCAGGTCCTGGTGCTCGTAGGCAGCGAGGTCGGTGTCCCGGACGCGGGTGAGCAGGTCGGCGAACGTGGGGTCGCCGGACAGATCGGTGCGCAGGACAAGGGTGTTGACGAAGAAACCGACGAGGTCTTCGAGCTGTTCGTCGCCTCGCCCGGAGATGGGTGCGCCCAGCGGGATGTCGTCTCCGGCGCCGAGCCGGTGCAGCAGTGCGGCGACGGCGGCCTGGGTGACCATGAACATGCTGACGCCGTGGCGTCGGGCCAACGCGCGCAGCTCCCGTGTCCGTTCGGCGTCCAGCGTCAGGCCGATCGCACCGCCCTGGTGACTGCTCTCCAGCGGGCGGGGGCGGTCGGTGGGGAGCGCCAGTTCGTCCGGCAGGCCCGCCAAGGCGTCCTGCCAGTACGCGAGTTGACGGGACTGGCGGCTGTCGGGGGCGTCGGGATCGCCGAGCGCCTCGCGGTGCCAGAGGGCGTAGTCGGCGTACTGCACGGGGAGCGGCGCCCACGCGGGTGCGTGTCCCTCGCGGCGGGCCTCGTAGGCGGTGGCCAGGTCGCGCCACAACGGACCGTCGGACCACTGGTCGCCGGCGATGTGGTGCAGCACCAGCAGCAGGACGTGCTCGTCCTCACTCACCTCGAACACGTGGGCGCGGACGGGGAGTTCGCGGTCGATCTCGAAGCCTCGCGCCGCGGCCTCGGTGAGGCGGGCGGGCAGTTGGGTCTCCGTGACGCGGCTGTGGTGGAGGGGCACGGAAGCCTCGTCCAGCACTACCTGGTGGGGGCGGCCGTCCCGTTCGGGGAAGACCGTGCGCAGGCTTTCGTGCCGTACGGCCAGGTCGTCGAGCGCGGCGGACAGGGCGTCCCGGTCGAGCGTGCCGGTCAGGCGCCACGCGGCCGGGATGTTGTAGGTGGCTCCCGGCCCCTCGATGCGGTGCAGGAGCCAAAGCCGCTGTTGGGCGTAGGAGAGCGGGAGTTCGTCGGGGCGGTCGGCGGCGACGAGGGCGGGCAGTCCGCCGGCCCGGTCGTCCAGGCGGGCCGCGAGAAGCGCGGGCGTGGATGCCTCGAAGACGGTACGGACGGTCAGGTCGGCGCCAAGTACCGTGCGTACGCGGCTGACCAGGCGCATGGCGAGCAGGGAGTGGCCGCCGAGGGTGAAGAAGTCGCCGTCGGCGCCGACGCGTTCGAGGCCGAGCACGTCACCGAAGAGCCCGGCGAGGATCTCCTCACGCGGACTGCGGGGCGAAGTACCCGCATCCGTACCAGCGTTGCTCGTGAAGTCGGGGGCGGGCAGGGCTGCGCGGTCGAGCTTGCCGTTGAGGGTGAGGGGAAGCGCGTCGAGCGTGACGAAGACGGCCGGGACCATGTGGGCGGGGAGGACGGCGGCGGTGTGGGCTCCGAGTGCCGCCATGTCCCCGGCCGGCACCACATACGCGACGAGGCGCTGCTCCCGAACCACCACGACCGCTTGGGCAACGGACGGGTGCGCCGTCAACACGCCCTCGATCTCGCCGGGTTCGACGCGAAAGCCGCGGACCTTCACCTGGTCGTCGGTGCGGCCCAGGTACTCGACCGTGCCGTCGGCGTTCCAACGGGCCAGGTCACCGGTGCGGTACATGCGGGTGCCCGGGGCGCCGTACGGGTCGGCGACGAACCGCTCGGCGGTCAGGCCGGGCCGGTCGAGGTAGCCACGCGCGAGCTGGATGCCCGCGAGGTACAACTCGCCCGGGACGCCGGGCGGTACGGGGCGCAGGCCGGCGTCGAGGACGTAGGTGCGGGTGTTCCAGACCGGGCGGCCGATCGGAACGCCCTTCGCGTCGGGGCCGATCTCCACGGCCGTCACGTCGACCGAGGCCTCGGTGGGGCCGTAGAGGTTGTGGAGTTCGGCAGTGGTCAGGACGTCGTGGAAACGGTGGGTGAGGGCGACGGGCAGGGCCTCGCCGCTGCACATCACTCGGCGCAGGCCGGTGCAGTCGGCTGCGGCGGCTTCCTCCAGGAAGAGTTGGAGCATGGAGGGCACGAAGTGGACGGTGGTGACGTCCTGTTCACGGATCAGCCCAGCCAAGTAGGCCGGGTCCCGGTGGCCTTCGGGCCGGGCGATTACCAGGGTGGCGCCGACGATCAGCGGCCAGAAGAACTCCCACACCGACACGTCGAAGCTCGACGGCGTCTTCTGGAGTACCCGGTCGGCTGCCGTCAGACCGTACGCGTCCTGCATCCAGAGCAGCCGGTTGACAATGCCCTCGTGCGGAACGACGACGCCCTTGGGGCGGCCGGTGGAACCCGAGGTGTAGATGACGTACGCCGGGCTCGACGGGTCGTAGGACGTGGGGAGTTGGCCCTCGGGGCCAGTCGGCAGGGTGTCGCGGATGACGTACACCGGGCGGGCGTCCTCGACCATCAGGGCGAGGCGGTCCTCCGGGTAGTCGGGGTCGAGCGGGAGGTAGGCGGCTCCGGCGCGGTGGACGGCGAGCAGGGCGACGACGAGTTCGAGCGAGCGCGGGAGGGCTACGGCCACGGTTCGCTCGGGGCCCGCACCCAGCGCGGCCAACACCCTTGCCGTGCGCTCCACTTGGGCGTCCAGCTCCGCGTACGTCAGTTGCTGCCCCTCGAAAACGAGGGCCGTGGCGTCGGGGGACTTGGTGGCCTGGGCGCGGAAGAGTTCCGGGAGGGTGGTGGACGGGACGACGTGCTCGGTGTCGTTCCACTCCCCCAGGACCAGCGCGCGCTCGGCGTCCGCCAGAAGGTCGAAGTCCCTTACGGCACGGTCGGGTTCGGCTGCCGCCTGGTCCAGCAGGCGCGCCATGCGACCGGCGATTCGTTCGGCTGTCGACACGTCGAAGAGGTCGGTCGCGTACTCCAGGAGCAGGACCACCCGGTCACTGCCCGTCTCGTCGACGAAAGTGAAGTGCAGGTCGAACTTCGCCATGCCGGTGTCCATGTCGAACCACTCGGTCGCGAGGCCGAGCACGTCCGGATCGCCGTCGGGGCGGTGGTGGTAGCCGAGCATGACCTGGAAGAGCGGGTTGCGCCCGGCCACGCGGGGCGGGTTGAGGGCCTCGACGACCCGGTCGAAGGGCAGGTCCTGGTACTCGAAGGCGGCGAGGGACGACTCCCTTACCCGGCCCAGGAGTTCGCGGAAGGTCAGCTCGTCGCCGGACACATCCGTGCGCAGCACCAGCGTGTTGACGAAGAAGCCCACCAGGTCGGCGAGAGCCTCGTCGGTGCGGCCGGCGATCGGTGCGCCGAGCGGGATGTCCTCGCCCGCGCCGAGCCGGTTCAGGAGTGCGGCGGTGGCTGCCTGGAACAGCATGAACATGCTGGTGCCGGTGGCACCGGAGAGGTCGCGCAGGGCGTGGCCGGTGGCGGTCGGGAGTTCCAGGCGGACCTTGCCGCCGTGGCCGGTCGGTTCGGCGGGGCGAGGTCGGTCGGTGGGCAGGGCGAGTTCGTCGGGCAGACCACGCAACGCGTGGGCCCAGTGGGCGAGTTGGGCCTCGCCGGTACGGGCGAGGAGGTCGTCCTGCCAGAGGGTGTGGTCGGCGTACTGCACCGGCAGCGGGGCCCACTCGGGCGCCCGTCCCTCACGGCGGGCCGCGTAAGCGGTGTCGAGGTCGGCGAGGAAGGGGCGGTCGGACCACTCGTCGGTGGTGATGTGGTGCAGGACGACGGCGACGACGTGCTCGTCCGGACCGAGCCTGAACACCTCGCACCGCAACGGGAGTTCGGTGGTGAGGTCGAAGGGGCGGCGCTGGGCGGACTCGATCAGCGCGGGCAGGTCATCCTCCGCGCAGTCGAGAACCGTGAACGACACGGCCACATCTTCGACCGGGACGATCCGCTGGTACGGCTCGCCCTCGTGCGTCGGGAACACCGTCCGCAGGGCCTCGTGGCGGCCGGCGACATCCCTCAGCGCGACGGTCAGCGCCTCGGTGTCGAGGGTGCCGCGCAGTCGGAAGACCAGCGGGAAGTTGTAGGCGACACCGCTGCCGGTGATCTCCTCGACGAGCAACAGCCGTCGCTGGGCGGCCGACAGCGGGATGCGCTCGGGCCGTTCGGCGACCGGGGTCACCGCTGGGCGGGCCGGGCTCGCCTGGTCGGCGCGGCCCGCGAGCAGCGCCGGGGTGGGGGCCTCGAAGAGGTCGCGGATGGCGAGTTCGGCGCCCAGTTCGGTGCGGGCGCGGCTGACCAGTCGGGTGGCGAGGAGTGAATGGCCGCCCAGGTCAAAGAAGTTGTCCTCGGCGCCGACCTCCGGCAGACCCAACACCTCGGCGAACAGGCGGCAGAGCACCTCTTCCTGTGGGGTGCGCGGGCCGCGTCCGCCGCCGAGGGCGACGGCGGGTTCGGCGTCGGGCAGGGCACGGACGTCCAGCTTGCCGTTGGCGTTCATGGGCAGGCCGTCGACGGTGACGAAGGCGGACGGGACCATGTAGTCGGGCAGCTCGCGGCCCAGGTCCTCGCGCAGCCGCCGTACCAGCGCGCTCGCCTCGCGGGCGGCGGTGGGGTCGTTGGCATAGGGGTGCGTACCGCCGCCGGGGCGGAACAGGCCGCCGGTCAGGCGTAGTTCGGCGGACTTCAGGAAGACGGCGTCGTAGGTCCCTGCCTCCCTCGACCAAGTGGTCAGCACCCGATAGCCGGCCGCCGTACCGAGTTCGTGCAGGTGCTCGGGGTCGACGCCGGACTCGGTCGTGCGGCCGTCGGGTATGCCGGTGAAGCGGAGCGCCTCGGGGTGTTCGCCGCGCGGGCGTTCGGTGGTGGCGCCGGTCGCGGACCAACCACCGCGCAGGAGCTCGCCGATCGCCTCGGCCGACGACCAGTCGCCCCGCAGGAGTTCGCCGATGGTGTTGCCGGTGGCCCAGTCGACGGAGGGGGCGTTGTCCAGGCGTACGTCCGGCTCGTCGGCGTAGAGGACGACGTCGTAGCGGTGGCGGGACAGTTCGTTGTGGTGGTGGGCGCGCTTGGTGCGCAGGTCGACGCCGTAGCCGAGAGTGGTGAAGTAGTCGGGGTCTACGAGGAGTTCCTTCTCCAGGCGCAGGCCGCGTTCCACCGCCCGCTCCAGGTCCGCCTCGGCGGTGCCCCGGGTGCGCTGGATCTCGGTGTGGAAGGTGTCGGCGAGGCGCAGGTTGCGGACGTCGCCGACGAACAACGCGCCGCCGGGCGCGAGCAGTTCCATCGCGCCGTGCAGCACGGCGGTCAGGTGGTCGATGCTCGGGAAGTACTGGATGACGGAGTTGATGACGATGGTGTCGAAGTAGGCGAACGGCAGACCGCTCAGGTCCTCGGCCGGGCGGCAGCGCAGTTCGACCTTGGAGGCAAGGGCCGGGTCGCGCCGTACTTCCTCGCCGATCTTGCGAATGACCGGCGCGGCGAAGTCAGTTGCCCAGTACGCCTCCGCGTCGGGGGCGAGCCGGGACAGCAACAAGCCTGATCCGACGCCGATTTCGAGGATGCGGCGGGGCTTGAGGGCGCCGATGCGGGCGAGGGTGGCCTCGCGCCACTCGTGCATCTCCTCGAAGGGGATGGGCTGTCCGTCGTAGGAGCTGTCCCAGCCGTCGTACTGCTCGGTGAAGACGGCGGTGCCGATCTCCTCGTACTCGTCGGAGTAGATCTCCTGCCACTCCCCCACCTGCGCGGCCTCGGCTGCGGTGCGTTCGGCGGAGTCGACGCCGGAGGGGACGACGTAGCCGACGAGGCGTTCGTCGCGGACGACGACGGCGGCCTGGGCGACCAACGGGTGGCGGCTGAGGGCGGTTTCGATCTCGCCGGGTTCGATGCGGTAGCCGCGGATCTTGACCTGGTCGTCGGTGCGGCCGAGGAAGTCGAGGTTGCCGTCGGGGTCGCGACGCACCAGGTCGCCGGTGCGGTACATGCGTTCGCCGGGTTCGCCGAACGGGTCGGCGACGAAGCGTTCGGCGGTCAGCGCGGGGCGGTCCAAGTAGCCGCGGGCCAGGCCGATTCCGGCGATGTACAGCTCGCCGGGTACGCCGTCGGGCACCGGGCGCAGCCAGGCGTCGAGGATGTGGGCGCGGGTGCCGCGGATGGGCTTGCCGACGGTCGGGGTGTCGCTGTCGAGGGTGCCGCCGCCGAGGGTGTTGATGGTGTACTCGGTCGGCCCGTACAGGTTGTAGCCGTACGTCCCCTCGGTGTCGCGCAGTGCCGTCCACACCGTCTCGGGGACGGCCTCGCCGCCGAGGAGAACCAGCGGCGGGACGTGGCCCTCCAACAGGCCCTGCTCGATGAGGAGTCGGGCGTAGGTGGGGGTGACGTTGACGACGTCGACGCGGTGCCGTTCGCAGTAGGCGACCAGCGCCTCGGCGTCACGCCTCAACTCCTCGTCGCAGACGTGCACTTCGTGGCCCTCGACGAGCCACAGCAGTTCCTCCCACGACATGTCGAAGGCGAAGGACACCGTGTGAGCGATGCGCAGGCGCCGCCCGCCTGCGGAGGCGATCGCGGGTTCGAAGATCTCCTTCTGGTGGTTCAACTGCATGTTCGTCAGGCCCCGGTAGGGGGTGACGACACCCTTGGGGCGGCCGGTGGAGCCGGAGGTGTAGATGACGTAGGCGGGGTGTTCGAGGCTGAAGCGGAGCCGGACCGGAGCGTCCGACTGGCTTGCCAACTCCCCCTTGATCGCCGGGTCGTCGAACAGGACGCGGGTCATCTCCCCGTCCAGCGTGGCGGATACGGCCGTGGTGCTGAGCAGGAGGAGCGGGCGGGCGTCGGCCAGCATCAGGGAGAGGCGGTCGGCCGGATGGTCCAACTCCAGGGGGAGGTAGGCCGCTCCGGTGCGCAGGACCGCGAAGAGGGCGACCACCATGTCGAGGGAACGCGGCAGGGCGAGGGCTACGACCTTTTCGGGGCCCGCGCCGCGGTCGATCAGCAGTCGTGCCAACCGGTTGACGGCGGCGTCGAGTTCGGCGTACGTCATGCTGCGCTCACCGAAGACGAGGGCGCGTTCGTCCGGGGTGCGTTCCGCCTGCGCGGCCAGCAGGTCGGCGATGGTGTCCTCGGGGTCGGGGACGCGGCTGGCCGCCGACTCCCGTCGTAGCGCCGCGTGTTCGACCGGAAGGAGCGGGTCGAGGGAGCCGACCGGGGCCGTGAGGTCGGCGGTGAGGCGGTCGACGAGAAGCGCGAAACGGTCGAGGAGGGCCTGGGCGCGCTCAGTTGGGACGAGGTCGGGGCGGTGGGTGAGGGTGACGGCGATCTCGCTGCCCGGGGTGATGACGAGGTTGGCCGGGTAGTGCGTGGCGTCGACGTTGGCGACGGCCGTGGCGCCGTGCCGGGTCTTCAGGTCCGCCAACCGCTCCTCGGTGTCGTTGTTGCGCAGCACGAACAGCGTGTCGAAGAGCTTGCGGTGGCCGGTCTCGGCCTGCAGCACACCGAGACTCAAGTGCTCGTAGGGCATGAGGTCGAGGCGTTCACCCTGGACGCGGCGGAGCAGGTCGAGGACCGGCTCTGCGGGGTCGAGGGCGATGCGGGTCGGGACCGTGTTGAGGAACAGGCCGATGATGTTGCCGACGTCCGGGACCTCGCTGGGGCGGCCGGCGACCGTCGTACCGAACACGACGTCGGCGCGGCCGGTCGCGGAGGCGAGGGTGAGTCCCCAGGCCGCGTTGAGGATCGTGTTCAGGGTCAGGCCGTGGGCCGGGGCCAACTCGCGGAGCCGGTCGCCGAGTTCGGCGGACAGGTGTACGTCGAGCTGGTCGGGGATGACCGGTTCGAGGCCGTCCGTGGCGGTGGGCGCGAGCAGCGTCGGCTCCTCGAGACCGGCGAGCGCGGTACGCCAGGCGGCCGTGGCGACCGAGTCGTCCTGCTCCTCCAGCCAGGTCAGGTAGTCGCGGTAACTGCCCGGTACGGGAAGGGCGTTCGCGTTGCCGCCCGTCTCGTAGAGCGCGAACAGTTCGTCGAGAAACAGCCAGGCCGACCAGCCGTCCCAGAGGATCAGGTGGCGGCCGATGACGAGCCGGTCGCCGCGTTCCGCGCCGAGGCGGAGCAGCAGCAGGCGGAAGAGCGGGGGTGCGGAGAGGTCGAAGCGGCGGTTGCGTTCGGCGTCCGTCAACTCCCGGAGGAGTACGTCCTGTTCGGCGGCGGGGAGGAGGGTGAGGTCGACCTCTTCGAGGGGGATCTCCGGGTCCTCGACGATGAACTGCACCGGCTGGTCGAGGCCGTCGCTCGTGAAGCCCGCGCGCAGGCCGGGGTTGCGGTCGAGGAGGGTGCGGACGGCGGCGCGCAGCCGGGTGGTGTCGAGGCGGGTCGCGAAGTCGAAGGTCTCGTGGACGGTGTAGACGTCCAACGCGCCCTCGTCGTACGCCGAGTGGAAGAACAGGCCCTCCTGGAGGGGGGCCAGCGGCCATACGTCGGCGACCTCCGCCGGGGCGGCGACGGCGCGGACGCGGGTGTGCTCGGCTTCGGTGAGGGTGAACGCCTCGACTCGGTTGCTCGGGGCTGCCGTTGCAGTGCCGGCCGCCGTCGCGAGGGCGGCCGGGGTGCGGTGCGTGAACACGTCGCGCGGGCTCAGCTCCAGGCCGGCCGCGCGGGCCCGGCTGGCGACGCCGATGGAGCTGATGCTGTCGCCACCGAGCCGGAAGAAGTCGTCGTCCGGTCCCGCGTCCTCGATACCTAGGACGGCCGCGAAGATCTCGGTGAGCTGCTGCTCCAACGGCCCCGCGGGCGAACGGCGTTCGGCGTGCTCGGCCTCGGGGGCGGGCAGCGCGGCCTGGTCCAGCTTGCCGCTCGGGGTGAGCGGAAGGTCGGCGAGGACGACGTACGCCTCGGGGACCAGGGGCGGGGGCAGCACGTCCGCGAGAGCGGCGCGCAGCTCGGCGGGGTCGAGCGTGGCTCCGGACGACGGCACCGCGTAGGCGACGAGCCGCTGGTCGCGGATGACGACGGCGCCCCGGGCCACCGCTGGGAGACTCGTCAACTCGGCCTCGATCTCGCTGAGTTCGACCCGGTTGCCGCGGAGTTTGACCTGGCGGTCGGTGCGGCCGACGTAGTCGATCGTGCCGTCGGGGCGGCGGCGCACGAGGTCGCCGGTGCGGTACATGCGGGTGCCGGGTTCGGTGGCATACGGGTCGGCGACGAAGCGGTCGGCGGTGAGCGCGGGGCGCCGGTGGTAGCCGCGGGCCAGCTGGACGCCGGTCAGGTACAGCTCGCCGGGTACGCCGTCCGGCACCGGGCGCAGGCACGAATCGAGCACGCGCAGACCGGTGTTCCACACAGGTCGGCCGATGGGCACGGTGGTGTCGGGCGCGCCGTCGTAGGCGTGGTACGTCACGTCGACGGCGGCCTCGGTGGGGCCGTAGAGGTTGTGCAGCGGAACGCCGGTCAGCTCGCGCCAGCGGTGGGCGGCGGACGCGGAGAGGGCCTCGCCGCTGCTGAACACGCGGCGCAGGCTGGCCGCCCACGCGGGGTCGGCGGTGACCTCGTCGGAGGCGAGGAAGGCCTCCAGCATCGAGGGCACGAAGTGCATCGTCGTGACGCCCTCGGCCCGGATCAGACGGGACAGATAGGCGGGGTCGCGGTGTCCGTCCGGCGCCGCGAGGACGACTGCTGCGCCCTCGCGCAGCGCCCAGAAGAACTCCCACACGCTCACGTCGAAGCTGGACGGCGTCTTCTGCAACACCCGGTCGTCTGCGGCGAGTTCGTACGCGCCCTGCATCCAGGCCAGTCGGTTGCCGATGGCTCGGTGGGTGACGACTACGCCCTTGGGGCGGCCGGTGGATCCGGAGGTGTAGATGAGGTAGGCGGGGTCGTCGGGGCGGGCGGGGTCCGGGAGTTGGGCAGACGGGGCGCCTTCTCCCCCTCCCGCTCCATCCACCTGCACCACGTCCAGGCCCTCGACCGACGGCAGCCGGTGCGCGTCCCGTTCCGTCGTGACGACCGTCGTCGCCCCCGAGTCGGCCAGCATGTACGCGAGCCGCTCCGCCGGATAGTCCAGATCGAGGGGCAGGTAGGCGGCCCCCGACTTGAGGACGCCCAGCAGTGCCACCATCAGCTCCGCCGAGCGGGGTACGGCGACGGCGACGAACCGTTCCCGTCCCACTCCCTCGGCCCGCAGTCGTACGGCCAACTCCTCGGCGCGGGCGTCGAGTTCGGCGTAGGTGAGGGCCGTACGCTCCACGTCCGTCGTGCCGTCGAAGACGATCGCCGTGGCGTCCGGAGTACGCGCGACCTGCGCGGCGAACGCGGCGGCGAGCGTGGTGGCCGGAACCGGCCGGGTCTCCCCCGCCGGGTGGGCCGAGGCCAGCTCGTCCGGCGTCAGCAGGTCGAGGTCCGCGACGCGGGCGCCGGGGTCGTCCGCCAGCGCGTGCAGGATGAGGGTGAGCCGGTCGGCGAGGGACTGCGCGGCGTCGGCGTCGAGGCGCCGGGCATGGTGCTTGAGGCGCAGGTCCAGGCGGCGACCGGGCTTGACGATGAGGGCCAGCGGATAGTGCACGGCGTCGTGGAAGGCGTGCCCGGCGACGGCGATCGTGCCGCTGGGGTCGGTGATGCCCGGGGCGCCCTCGCCACCGGGGTAGTTCTCGAACACCACCAGGGTGTCGAAGAGTTCACCGTCGCCCGCGTGCCCGGTGGCGCGCTGGATGTCGGCGAGGCCGAGGTGCTGGTGGTCGAGGAGCGCGCTCTGCTCGTCCTGGAGCCGGTCGAGCAGCCCGCCCAGGGTGTCGCCCGGAGCCCAACGCAGGCGGGTGGGCAGGGTGTTGATGAACAGGCCGATCATCGACTCGATGCCGTCGACAGCGGCGTCACGTCCGGCGACCGTGGTGCCGAACAGCACGTCCTCGCGGCCCGTCATACGGCCGACAAGCAGACCCCAGGCGCCCTGGACAAGCGTGCCGAGCGTGACTCCACGCTCACGGGCGCGGGCGGCTAGCCGAGAGGTGACCCGCTCGCTCAACTCGACGCGGATCTGGGCGGGTTCGACGGGCCCGGCAGGCGCCGGGGTCTCCACCAGTCGGGTCGGCTCGTCGACCCCGGCGAGTGCGGTGCTCCAAGCGGCTCGGGCGGCCTCGCGGTCGGCGCCGGCGATGCGGCGGAGGTAGCCGCGGTACGGGGCGGCTTCGGGGAGGGGGGGCGGGTTCTCGCCGTAGAGGGCAAGGAGTTCGCGGTGCAGGACCGGCAAGGACCAGCCGTCCGCGACGATGTGATGGAACGTCAGAACGAGTCGGCTGCGGTCCTCGCCGAAGCGGATGAGGGCGCAGCGGATCAGCGGCGGGCGGGCGAGGTCGAAGCGCTGGGCGCGTTCGTCGGCGGCGACGGCCTCGGCGAGGGTGCGGCGGACGGTGGTGTCGTCCTCTGCGGCCAAGTCCACTTCGCGCCAGGGCAGTTCGAGACCGGTGGCGATGAGCTGGACCGGGCGGCCGTCGGGTGTCTGGCGGAAGCAGGCGCGCAACGGGGCATGTCGGTCGATGAGCCGTTGGGCGGCCTCGCGGAGCAGGGTGCCGTCGACCGGTCCGGACAGTTCGATGACCTGCTGGACGACGTACGCGTCGAGTTCGGCGCCGTCGACGAGCGCGTGGAAGAAGAAGCCTTCCTGGAGCGGGCCGAGGGGCAGGGCCTCCTCGACGGTGACGGGGAACTCACCTTGTGCGAAGGCGAGTTCCTCCTCGCTCAGGTTCTGCCACGGGGTGGTGTCGTCATCGTCGGCCGTGCCCGTGCGGGCTACCGTGGCGAGTTCGGCGACCGTACGGTGCCGGAAGACGTCTCGCGGGGTGAGTTCCAGGCCTGCGCGGCGGGCCAGGATGAGGAGTTGGACGGCGACGATGCTGTCGCCGCCGAGCGCGAAGAAGTCGTCGTCGACGCCGACCGAGGGCACCTTGAGTGCCCGCGCGTACAGGTCGCACAGCAGGTGCTCGCGGGCCGTCTCGGGCGCCCGGCCCGCAGTGAGCAGGCGGGTGAGGTCCGGGACGGGCAGCGCGGCGGCGTCGAGCTTGCCGCTCGGGGTGACGGGCAGCCGGTCCAGCGGCACGAACGCGGCCGGGACCATGTAGTCGGGCAGATACTCCGTGGCATGCGTCCGCAGTGTCGACATCAGGGCGTTGACGTTGCGGAAGGGCGCGGGGCGGTTCGTGAGCGGGTGTCCACCGCCGGGAAGGTAGCGGACGAGCGCCTGCCCGGACCCCTCGGGTGCGAACACGGCGTCCAAACTGCCGTCCTCCGCACCCCCGTTCCAGGTCAGCGCCACCTCGTAGCCGTGCCGCGCGGCGATCTCGTACAGGGCCTCGGGATCCACACCGTACGGTCCGGCGGCCGGCCTGCTGCTGTCGGCGAGGGCGTCGAGCGCGGCGAGGTCGTCGGCGAGGCGGGAGTTGGGGATGCCGGTGATCCGCAGCAAGTCCCGGCTCCCGGCGAGCAGTTCGTCCAGCGCCTGTACCGAACCCAGCGCGGGCCAGGGCGACTCGGGCGTCTCCTCGGCGGCATCCGTCTGCGGTCGGAGCACAACGTCGTAGCGGTACCGGGTCAGTTCGTTGTGGTGCGTGCCGCGCTTGACGCGGATGTCGGCGCTGAGTCCGTCGAGGCTCGTGAAGTAGTCGGGGTCGACGAGGAGTTCGCCCTCCCAGGCGACAGCGCGGTCCACGGCGGCGCGCAGGGCTTCCTTGTCGTCGTCCTCCTCGTCCCGTGGCCGTCCACTCTCGACGGCCGCGCTCAGGGTACGGAGCAGTCGCAGGTTGCGTACGTCGCCGACGAACACCGCGCCGCCGGGGGCGAGTAGAGCAGCCGCGTCACGGAGTACGCCCGTGAGGTAGTCCCCACCGGGGAAGTACTGGATGACGGAGTTCACGACGACCGTGTCGAAGTGGCCCTCGGGCAGACCGGAGAGGTCGTGCGCGGGGCGCGCCAACAGGGTGACGCGGTCGGCCAGTTCGGGAACCGCGGAGACCTGGGCGTCCAGAGCGCGTACGGCTTCCTCGGAGAGGTCGGTGCCCCAGTACTCGTCGCAGTCCGGAGCCAGCCGGGACAGCAACAGGCCGCTGCCGACGCCGATTTCCAGGATGCGCCGGGGTCGTAGCGCGCGGATGCGGTCGAGGGTGGCCTCGCGCCACTCGCGCATGTCGGCGAGGGGGATGGGCAGCCCGTCGTACATGCTGTTCCAGCCGGCGAAGTTCTCCTCGAAGCCTTCCGATCCGGCGGCGGAGTAAAGGAGTTCGTGCAGGTCCTTCCACTCGGCCACCCCCTCGTCGGGACTCGCCTCGACGTCCAGCGAAGGCACGACGTAGGCGGCGAGGCGGCGTTCGCCGGGACGGTCCTCGCGGACGACGACGGCGGCCTGGTCGACGGACGGGTGGGAGCGCAGGACGGACTCGATCTCGCCGGGTTCGATGCGGAAGCCGCGGATCTTGACCTGGGTGTCGACGCGGCCATGGAACTCCAGGCGGCCGTCGGCCTTCCAGCGGACCAAGTCGCCCGTGCGGTAAAGGCGTGCGCCGGGGGCGCCGAAGGGGTCGGCGACGAAGCGTTCGGCGGTGAGGGCGGGGCGGCCGAGGTAGCCGCGGGCCAGGCCGGCGCCGCCGAGGTAGAGCTCTCCCGTGACACCGGCGGGGACCGGGCGCAGCCGGTCGTCGAGGACGTAGGCGCGGGTGCCGGGGTCGGGGATGCCGATGGGCACGATGGTGCCGGGCGGGGTGTCCGGGTCGCACAGGCCGAGGGTGGAGTTGGTGGTGGCCTCGGTCGGGCCGTAGGCGTTGAACATCATCCGGCCGCGCGCGTAGCGGCCGACCAGCTCGGGCGAGACGCGTTCCGTGCCCGCCAGCAGGGTTGCCCGGGGCGGGAGTTGGACGTCCTCGGGCATCGCGGCCAGGAGCGCGGGCGGCAGGATCATGAACGTGATGCCGTGCTCGTCGGCGTAGTCCGCGAGCGGGGCGCCGGGGACGCGGCGGTCGGCCGGTACGACGACCAGGCGGCCGCCGGAGAGCAGGCCGAGGCACAGGTCCCAGAACGCGACGTCGAAGCTGGGCGAGGCGAACTGGAGGACCCGGCTGTGCGGGCCGATGCCGAAGCGTTCCTGCTGGGTGGCGACGAGTTTCGCGACGCCCGCGTGGGAGAGGACGGTGCCCTTGGGGCGGCCGGTGGAGCCGGAGGTGTAGATCACGTAGGCCGCATGGGCGGTCGTCAACTCGTCGGCGGTGGAAGGGCCTTGGGTCGGGTACGCGGCCAGCTCGGCGACCGTTTCCGGGGCGTCGAGCACCAGCGGGTCGAGGTCCGGCGGGAGGTCGGGGGCGATCTCGGCGGTGGTGACGAGGCAGACCGGGCGGGCGTCGGCGAGCATGTAGGCGATGCGGTCGGCCGGGTAGTCGGTGTCGACCGGGAGATAGGCGGCGCCCGACTTCAGGACGGCGACCTCGGCGACGATCATGTCGGCCGAGCGCGGTACGGCGAGCGCGACGACCTGCTCGGGACCGGCGCCCCGGGCCACCAGGGCGTGCGCCAACTTCGAGGCGCGGGCGTCGAGTTCGGCGTAGGTGAGGCGGACGTCCTCGTGGATGAGGGCGATCTCGCCCGGACGGGCGGCGACCTGGTCGGCGAACATGCGCGGCCAGGTGAGCGCGGGGACGTCGTGCTCGGTGTCGTTCCAGCCGTGCAGGATGCGGTGCCGTTCGTCCGCGCCGAGTAGTTCGAGGTCGGCGACCGGGGTGTCCGGGCGGACGACGGCGTCGGCGAGGAGGGTGCCGTAGTGGCCGAGGACCAGGTCGACCGTGGCCGGCGAGAAGAGGTCGGTGCGGTAGTCCGCCGACACCTCGCCGTCGGTCACCGTGAGGGCCAGGTCCAGTGGGCCGGTCTCGTCCCAGGGGTCGGCGCCGAAGCCCGTGGCGCACAACAGCCCGCCGCTGCGGAAGGGTTCGGGGGCGAGCAGCCGTAGCAGATCGGTGGTCGGGAGGTGGTGCGCTACGGCCTCCTCTCGAACGGCCGTGATCTGGTCGCGGAGTTGGGCGAACGGGGTGTCGCCGTCGATCGTGACGCGGAGCGGGAGTCCCTCGTGGGCTACCGCCGTCTCGGTGGCCGTCGTGCCGCCGTAGCGGTGCAACAGGGTGACGAAGGCGGTGAGTTGGGTGGCCTCGTCGGCTGTCACGGCGAGGGGGGTCGCGCGTCGCGCGCGGGGCGCCGTGCCGTCCTGGCGTGGCGGACGGGGGAAGTCCAGCGGCAGGGACGTCTCCGGTACCGGTGACGCGAACCGCCGTCGCCAGAAGTCGTTCGTCTCCGTTGCCCGTGCGGAAGAAAGCGTGTTGCCCGCCACAGCTGCCCGTGCCTCCCCATGCGTATGGAACGGCTCAGCGGAGCCGCGACCGCTCGCATAGTAAGGTAAGCATTGCCTTACTTGATAGACCCACCCCGGAACCACAGGTCCACGTCACAGCCACTGAGGTTATGCTCACCTAAGCTGCTGGCCGGGCTGCCCGGTGGTCCGCCAACAGGGCTCCAGAGCACGGAAGATGACCCGGAAGACGACATGGAGACCGGCACGTGGCTTCAGGCAGAAGGCTTCGCACCACGGTGCTGGTGACGGTGATCGTCGCCCTGCTCGTCCTGCTGTCCCTCCTGTCGGTCGCCCTCGGCGCGCTCAGCGTCCCGCTCGACCAGGTCGTGCGCTCGGTTCTCGGGCATCCGCCCAGCCGCCTCGTCGACAACGTCATCTGGTCGGTGCGCGTGCCCCGCACACTGCTCGGCCTGACGACTGGCGCCGCGCTCGGCCTGTCCGGCGCGCTGATGCAGGCCCTGACCCGAAATCCCCTCGCGGACCCGGGAATTCTCGGGGTGAGCGCGGGGGCGTCCTTCGCGATCGTCATGGCGGTCGGGGTGTTCGGGGTGGCCTCGCTGTACGGCTATGTGTGGTTCGCGTTCGGCGGGGCGCTGGTCGCGAGCGTCGTGGTCTTCTTCCTGGGGCGGATGGGCCGGTCCGGGGCCACGCCGGTCAAGTTGGCGCTCGCCGGGGTCGCGATCACCTCGCTGCTCCAGTCGTTCACCAGCGCCGTCGTCCTCACCGACCAGGACGCGCTGGACCGTTACCGGTTCTGGTCGGCCGGCACGCTCGCCGACCAGGACTCCGGCGAGCTGGTGCGCATCCTGCCCTTCCTCGTCGTGGGCGCGATCCTGGCTCTGGCCTGCGCGCCCGCCCTCAACAGCATGGCCCTCGGCGACGACGTGGCCGCCTCCCTGGGACGGCGGTTGGGTCTCGTACGGCTCCAAGGGGTCACCGCCGTCGTGCTGTTGACCGGCGCGTCCGTCGCGGTCATCGGTCCCGTGGTCTTCCTCGGTCTGGTCGTCCCGCACATCGCACGGGTCCTCGCGCAGTACGCCGGGATCGGCCCCGACTACCGCTGGCTGCTGCCCCTTTCGGCCGCGCTCGCGCCCCTCCTGCTGCTGTCCGCCGACATCCTGGGCCGGATGGTGGACCGCCCGACCGAGATCCAGGCCGGTGTCCTCGTCGCCTTCCTCGGCGGCCCGTTCTTCATCGTCCTGGTCCGCCGCCGGAAGCTCGCGGAGGTATGAGCGTGCCCACACCCGTAGTCGCTCCCGCGCGCGCCGCCCTCGCCGACCGGCCGTTCCGGCTGACCGTGCCCCCGGTCTCCGGCGTGCTGCGTCCACGCCTGCTGCTCACGGGAGTTGGCGTCGCGCTCGGCGCGTTCCTCTTGTTCTGCTGGGGCCTGACCATCGGCGACTACCCCGTCGCCTTCACCGACGTCATCCGCGCCCTGTGGGGCTCGGGCGACGCGGGAACGGTCATCGTCGTCCAGGATCTACGGCTGCCTCGTGCCCTGGTCGGGCTGCTGGTCGGCGTCGCGTTCGGGGTCTCCGGGGCTGTGTTCCAGACGATGACCCGCAATCCGCTGGCCAGCCCCGACATGATCGGGCTCACCGAAGGCGCCGGAACCGCCGTGGTGGCGGCGGTGGTTCTCGGCTGGACCGGTGGACTCGGGCTGTCCACGCTGGGGTTGCTCGGCGCGCTCGCCACCGCACTGCTCGTGTACGTGCTGGCGTGGAAGGGCGGGGCCACCGGGTACCGCATCATCCTCGTCGGCATCGGGGTGTCCTGGATCTGCTCCAGCGCCACCAACTTCCTTGTGGCGCGCGGCAACCGCTTCGAGGCGGAGGCTGCCCTCGGCTGGCTGGTCGGCAACCTCAACGGCCGGACCTGGAACCAGGTGGACTCCCTGGCCATCGCCCTGGCCGTACTCCTGCCGATCACCCTCGGCATGGGCCGCTGGATGCGCACGCTGATGCTCGGCGACGACGTGGCCGCCGGGCTCGGCACCCCCGTCCAACCCGTCCGGCTGGCCCTGCTGTTGGCCGGTGTGGGCCTGGTCGCGTTCGGTACGGCGGCTGCCGGTCCGGTGGCGTTCGTCGCGCTGGCCTGTCCGCAGATCGCGCAGCGGCTGGCGGGCACCTCGTCGCCGCCCCCGCTCGTCTCCGGTCTCACCGGCGCGCTCGTCGTCCTCGGCTCCGACCTCCTCGCCCGCGAGGCGGTCCCGGGGACGGAACTGCCGGTCGGGATCGTCACCGGCGCCCTCGGCGCGCCGGTCCTGCTGTGGCTGCTCATCCGCGCCAACCGCGCGGGCTCTGGAGGCTGATCGCATGTCGACCACTGACCCGCGCGCCCCGCGGACGTCCGAATCACCGGCCGCCGGGCCGGAGTTGCGGGCGCGTGATCTTCATCTCGCCTACGACGGACGGCCCGTGGTCGAGAACCTGAACCTGACGGTGCCGACCGGCCGGATCACGGCGATCGTCGGAGCCAACGCGTGTGGGAAATCGACCCTGTTGCGGGCGCTCGCCCGGCTGCTCACTCCGCGCCAGGGCGTGGTGGAGCTGGACGGCGTCGCGCTGCGGTCCGTGCCGACCCGTGAACTCGCCCGCAAACTGGGCATCTTGCCGCAGACGCCGGTGGCGCCCGAGGGACTGACGGTCCTCGACCTGGTCGGCCGGGGCCGTTCCCCGCACCAGACCTGGTGGCGACAGTGGTCGGCGGCCGACGAGGAGGCCGTGCACGCGGCCCTGGAGGCGACCAACCTGACCGACCTCGCCGAGCGCCCGGTCGACGAACTCTCCGGCGGCCAGCGGCAACGCGCGTGGATCGCCATGGCCGTCGCCCAGGGCACCCCGGTCCTGCTCCTCGACGAGCCGACGACCTATCTCGACCTCGCCCACCAGATCGACGTACTCGATCTGATCACGGACCTCAACCGGCGCGAGGGCCGCACCGTGGTCATGGTGCTGCACGACCTCAACCAGGCCTGCCGGTACGCCGATCACGTCATCGCCATGAAGGCCGGCCGGATCGTCGCCGAGGGCGCGCCCGCCGATGTCGTCACCGAGGCGACCGTCGAAGACGTCTTCGACCTGCGCTGCCGGATCACGCCGGACCCGGTCAGCGGCACGCCGTTGGTGATCCCGCTGGGGCGGCATCACCACGACGGCACCTCCCCGGCCGGGGCCGGGCAGCCGGGTGTCTCCGAAAAAGTGTGACACTTTCGCGAGAAGTGTCACACTTTTCCGAGCCCCTACCCCTGCCCCACCGCCGAAGTCCGCCGGCCGACGTGGGGCCGCCCAATCAGGGCCGGGACGTCAAGTACCCGCCCATGGTTCGGAAGTAGTCGCCGGCCGCGTACTCGGTGCCGTCGTCCGTGCGCACCCTGCGCACCAACAGGCCCTGGCCGCGCCCGGTATGGGCATCGGGTCCCGCCACGATGACCACGCCGTCGCCCTCGCGGATGAAGATCCGGCCCGGGGTGCCGCCGTAGCGTCCGTCCGAGACGGCCGCGGAGACGATCCTGAGCCGTTCTCCGCGGTGGAAGGCGTACGCGTTGGGGTACGGGTCCGACTGGGCCCGTACGAGGCGCTCCAGGCGTTCCGCGGGCCAACTCCAGTCGATGCGGCTGTCCTCGGCCGAACGCTTGTGGAAGAAGCTGGCGCGGCCGCGGTCCTGCGGGACCCACTGGCCGGCGTCGCGGCCGGAGGCGATCAGGTCGAGCGACTCGCGGACGATGGGCGCGATGAG
Organism: Streptomyces sp. NBC_00986; assembly: GCF_045162565.1. Classification (NCBI taxonomy): domain Bacteria; kingdom Bacillati; phylum Actinomycetota; class Actinomycetes; order Kitasatosporales; family Streptomycetaceae; genus Streptomyces; species Streptomyces sp. NBC_00986. Next base: position 9,736,068 of record NZ_CP108733.1, on the reverse strand, counting down.
GTCGACGGTCCGGTGGAACAGATCGGTCGCGGTGTCGGTGGGTCCGACCGGGACCGAGCGCTGGATCAGGACGTCCCCGGCGTCGAGTTCGCCGTTCATGCGGTGCGCGGTGACGCCGACGCGCGGCTCACCGTTGATGAGCGCCCAGATGATCGGCGAGAAGCCCGCGTACGACGGCAGCAGCGAGTCGTGGACGTTGAGGGTGCCGTGCGGCGGGAGGTCGAACAGCTCCGGCGGCAGCCAGGTCCGCCAGTTGTTGGCGACGATGATGTCCGGCCGTGCTTCCCGTACGGCGTCGAGGAGTTCGGCGTCGTCGGGGCGGTTGCGCAGCAGGACGGGGACGTCGTTCTTCTCGGCGAGTTCGGCGACGCTGTCGTCCCAGATCTTCTCGTAGGCATGCTCACTTTTCGGGTGGGTGACGACGAGAACGACCTCGTGGTCGGAGTCCAGCAACGCCTGCAGCGTGCGGTGACCCCAGGTCTGATAGCCGAGCATGACGACCCGCATGACGGTCCTTCCCTTCAACAACTCATTGCAAGGTAAGCCTTACCTTATCTAGCATTGGGCTGCCTGAGGGAGGCGATGCCACGGTGAAGTCACCGCTACTGGATTCCGAAGTGGTCCACGACATACTCGGAATCGGATTCGGTCCGTCAAATCTCGCTCTGTCCATAGCGGTTGAGGAGCACAACAAGAGCCTTCCGGCAGACAGCCGTCTCAACGCCCTGTTCCTGGAACGCCAGCCGCGCTTCGGCTGGCACCGGGGCATGCTGATCGACGACGCCACGATGCAGGTGTCGTTCCTCAAAGACCTGGTCACGCTGCGGAATCCGACCAGCGACTACAGCTTCCTCTGCTTCCTGCGCGAGCAGGGCAGGCTGATCGACTTCCTGAACCAGAAGACCCTGTTCCCGCTCCGCGTGGAGTTCCACGAGTACTTCGAGTGGGCGGCCGAGCGGGTCTCCCACCTGGTCTCCTACGGCAGCGAGGTCATCGCCGTCGACCCGGTGCGCGGCGACGACGGCCGGATCGCCTACTTCGACGTCACCAGCCACGACCCTTCGGGTTCCGGTACGACGATCACCCGCCGGGCGCGCAACATCAGCGTCGCGATGGGACTTGAGCCGCACGTTCCGCCGGGGCTCGAACTGGCCGAACGCATCTGGCACAACAGCGAGTTGATCCCCCGCGCGACCCGCCTCGCCGACGAGGGCAAGCCCGTGCAGCGGGCCGTGGTGCTCGGCGCCGGGCAGAGCGCCGCCGAGGCGGTCGACTATCTGCACCGCACCTTCCCGGACGCCGAGGTGTGCTCGGTGTTCGCCAAATACGGCTACACCCCGGCGGACGACAGCCCGTTCGCGAACCGCATCTTCGACCCGGAGGCGGTGGACGTCTACTTCTCTGCCCCGTCCGAGGTCAAGCAGTCGCTCATCGACTACCACCGCTCCACCAACTACTCCGTGGTGGACATGGAGTTGATCGAGGCCCTGTACGCCACCGCGTACCGGGAGAAGGTGGCCGGACGGGAACGGCTGCGCTTCCTCAACGTCTCCCGCATCCGCGCCGTCGACCCCGCGACCGGCGGCGGTCTCGACGTCGCCGTGGAGTTCCTGCCCACCGGCGAGAAGCAGGTGCTGTCCGCCGATGTGCTGGTGCTCGCCACCGGTTACCGCCCCCGCGACCTGAGTTCACTGCTCGGCGAGGCGGCGAAGCTCTGCCTCAGGGACGACGGCGACGAGATCCGCGTCGGCCGGGACCACCGGGTCGAGACGGTCCCCGAAGTCACCGCGGGCCTCTACCTCCAGGGCGGCACCGAGCACACGCACGGGCTGACCAGCACGCTGCTGTCGACGGTCGCGGTGCGGGCGGAGGAGATCCATCGGTCGGTACAGGCGGCGAAGCTGCCCGTCTGACCCACCCCGGCTCCCCGGGCCCGGAGGGTACGGTCCCTTCCGGGCCCGGGGTTTTCGCTGCGACTGCGGGCCCGGCTGGTCAAACCTCGTTCAAATCAGCGGTGTTGAGGGTCGGTTTTCTCCGCGCCACCGGCGATCGGGTCCGCCGAACACCTCCGCCACGCCCCGCACTGTCCGCACCGCTCCGCACGTCGCCGCGATCCAGTCCACGGCCATCCGGTGGTCGTCGGGCGCCCGGTCGGCCACCGCGTCGGCGACGACGAAGGGCTCCATGTCCTGCATCCAGGCGTCGGCGGCCGTCAGCAGCACCTGGGTGCGGGCGAACACCCCGACGATGACCGGCTGGTCGCGCCCCAACTCCGCGAGCCTGCGCCGCAGTCGGGTACCGGCGAAGGCACTGAACCGCTTCGCCACCAGCACACTGTCGCCGACCTGCGGGCGGATCGCGTCCACGACGTCACGGGAGTCTTCGCCGCCGGGCAGGCGTGGATGCCCGAAGCTGGTCTCTCGGCCGTCCGGTTCCCGCTCGGCGGTCTTGAGGGTGTACAGGACGGGAATCCCCGCGGCCCGCGCGGACTCCGTCAACAGGCCGACTCCGGCGAGGAGTTCACCGACCGGCGCGGAGGACTCCCGCAGGACGTGCAGGAAGTGGTTCTGCACGTTCAGGACCACCAGCGCCGCGCGGCCCGGGTCGATGGCCCAGCCCGTCCGGTCCGGGGGCAGCACGGCGGAACCGGGCATGACGTACGGGACCATGTCGGATGACGGCATACGCATCGGCCTCTCACCGGGGAAGGGGGAGCGCGGTACCCGCTCAGTAAGGCCCATGGGTCCAGCGGCCGTTGGTCATCGTGGCGTGGACGGGCATCGCGCGCAGGGTGTCCGGTTCGGCGTCCAGCGGGTCCGCGTCGACGACCACCAGGTCGGCCGGGTCACCGACCCTGATGAGCCGGCGTCCGCGCGCCGCGGCGACCAACGCGTCCGGGACGGACAGGCGTTGCTCCGGGTGCCAGGCGGGGCGTTCGTCGTCGGTGCGGTTGACGGCGGACGCGATGGCGAGCCAGGGGTCGAGCGGCGAGACCGGGGCGTCCGAACCGAACTCCAGCCGGGCGCCGGCGGCGAGCAAGTCGCCGTAGGGGAAGGCACGTTCGGTGCGTCCGGCCCAGTGCCGGTCCGCCACGTCACGGTCATCGGTCGCGTGCCGGGGCTGCACCCCCGCCGTGACCCCCAACTGGGCGAAGCGCGGCAGGTCTTGGGGGCTGAGCAACTGTGCGTGCTCGATCCGGCCGCGGCAGCGCACCGCCTCGAAGGCGTCCAGGGCAACGGTGTTGGCGCGGTCGCCGATGGCGTGCACGGCGGGTTCGATGCCGTGTGCTGCGGCGTGCCGCATGAGCCGGACCAGCTCGTCGGGCGCCGTCTCCTCGATACCGTGGGCGCCGTCCGTGCCCTCGAGTCCCGGGTAGGGGTCGCGGCACAGGGCGGTGCGGGTGTTGAGCGAACCGTCCGTGAAGAGTTTCAGCGGCCCGACCTGGACCAGGCTCCCGTCGGCGCCGACCTCGTCCCCGGTCCGCAGCCCGCGCTTGATCGCGGCGTCCAGGTAACTCGGGTACACCGCGGCCGACACCCTTACGGCGGGCCGGAATTGGGCCGAGCGCCGTTCCCAGTCCGCGACCGTGTCGCCGTACTGGAAGTCGATGACACCGCTGACCCCGCGCGCGGCGGCGGCCCGGCAGGCCTCCTCGATCCACCCGTCGACCACGTCGACCGGGGCGGCGGGCAGCGCGGACAGGACCTCGTGGGCCTCGTGTTCCCGGATCAGGCCGGTGGGGTGGTCGCCCCGCCCGACGAGGGCGAGGCAGGCGGAGTTGAGCCACGCGGCATGCAGATCGGCACTGACCAGAGCGACCGGCCGGTCGGGCAGCACCGCGTCCAGCAGCGCCTTGTGCGGGGCGTCGGCCCACAGCCCGTCCCGGAACCCGTACCCGTAGAGCACCGAGCCGCCGGCCGCCCCGGCCCGCTCCCGGACGAGGTCGGCGACGGCCCGCGCGGACCCGGTACCGGCCAGGTCGAGCCGGTGCCGGGCGCTCGCCCACTCCGCCAGATGGACGTGCGCGTCCCACAGCCCGGGCAGCAACACCCGCCCGCCCAGATCGAGTTGACGCCCACCGCCGACCTCGGCGCCCGAGCCCGCGTCCGGCTCCGGTACGACGTGAGTGATCCGGCCGTCCGCCACCCGCACCCGGGCGAGCGGCCCACCGGCACCGAGCCGCACCCGGGTGAGGGTCAGGGCGCTTGGGTTGTCCGCCATAAGGGCCTCCAGGGGAATGCCGGGGCATTCCTCCAACGATTCCACCAAGTTAAGTAAGGCTTACCTTACCTTGCGGATCGCGCCCTTCGCTGCTCACTTCACATCGACACTCGTCCGCACCCGCAGATCCGCCGCCGAGGCCCCCACCCACACGGCCCGCCGTCCGCTCCCGAGCACCCACGCGTGCCGCTTCGCGTCCCACGACGACAAAGTACGCGCATCGACATGCACGGTAACCCGCCGCCGCTCCCCGCCCCGCAGCACGAGTCGCCGATAGCCGCCCAACACCCGTACCGCCTGGTCGAGTTGGAGGTCCGGTGAGCGGCCGACGTACACCTGAGGCACGGCCACACCCTCCCGTCGGCCGGTGTTGCGGACCGTGAACGTCACGTCGAGCCCGTGCCCGTGCCACCGCGCCGACGCGTCCTCGTAGGAGAAGGAGGTGTACGAGAGTCCGTGCCCGAACGGGTAGAGGGGCCGGACACCCTTCGCGTCGTACCAGCGGTAGCCGACGTGGATGCCCTCGGAGTACTCCTCGATGCCGTTCACGCCGGGGTAGCGGAGCGGGTCGCCGGCGACCGGGTGGTGGGCGTCGTCGACCGGGAAGGACTGGGTGAGGCGGCCGCCGGGGTCGCAGTCGCCGAACAGGACGGCGGCCGTGGCGGCAGCGCCCTCCTGGCCCGGGTAGTACATCTGGAGGACCGCGCCGGTGCGCGCCAGCCACGGCATCGACGTGGAGGACGAGGTGTTGAGGACCACCGTGGTGCGCGGGTTCGCGGTCGTGACGGCAGCTATCAACTCCACCTGGTTTCCCGGAAGTTCGATGGTGGTGCGATCCAGGCCCTCCGTGGCGTCCTCGTAGGCGAACAGGACGACACTGCGGGCGGCGCGTGCCGCGGTGACCGCCTCGGCGACGTCCTGGGCGCGGGTCCCGCCGGTGATGCGCCGCAGCCGGAACAACAGTCCCGCGTCGCCGCCCTCGGCGGTGATCTTCAGGGTGTGGGTGCCCTGGGCGAGGGTGAGGGTCTTGCGGCGGACGGAGAGGCCGTCGGGGTCGACGGAGACCAGGCCGCCGGAGAAGTACTCGCCGTAGCCGGCCGCGATCGGGAACAACTCCGCGCCGTCCAGGAGGACTTGGGGGCGGGCGGTGGGGGCCGAGTCGAAGTGCAGGACGAACGTCCACTCGTCGGACTCGGTCACGGTGAGCGAGCCGTCGTACTGCCAGGTCTTGCCCGCGTCCACCTGCTGGCCCTCGCTGTCGAAGGCGGGCGTGAGCGAGGACGCGGGGATGGCCTTGCCGAACAGGTCCTCGCCGAGTGCGTACGTCACCCGGTTCCGCGAACCGGCCCGCGCCCTGATCGCGTCGAGCGGGCTGTCCGCGTGGTCCGGTACGACATGCGCGCTGCCGCCGCCGCTCACGAAGGGCAGGGTGCCGGTGGGGCCGATCACCGCGATGCCCCCGCTGCCGGTCAGCGGGAGGGTGCGGTTCTCGTTGCGGAGCAGGGTGGCGCCCGCCTTGGCGACTTCCAGGGCTACGGCGGCGCCCGCCTTCGCGTTGCGATCGGGCCGGGGCGGCACGCTGCCGTCGAGGAGGCCGAACCGGTCCATGACGCCGAGGATCCTTCGCACCGCGCGGTCGACGTACCGCTCGGACAAACTGCCGTTCTGTACGGCCGACTTGAGGGGCGCGTCGAAGTAAGTGCCGTCCGGCATCTCCATGTCGAGGCCTGCGGTGATCGCGGCGACGGTGCTGTGCGCGGCGAACCAGTCGGTCATCACCCAGCCCTCGAAGCCCCATTGGCCGCGCAGGACGTCGGTGAGGAGGGTCTTGTTCTCGCAGGCGAAGGTGCCGTTGACCTTGTTGTACGCGCCCATGACCGCACCGGTGCCCGCGCCGACGGCCGCTTCGAAACCCCTCAACTCGATCTCGTGCATGGTCTGTTCGTCGACCCGTACGTCGATGGAGTCGCGGTCCTTCTCCTGGTTGTTCATCGCGAAGTGCTTGACGGTCGCGATGAGTCCCTCGCCCTGGATGCCCTTGATCTCGGCGGCGACCAACTCGCCGGCGAGCAGCGGATCCTCGCTGAGGGTCTCGAAGTTGCGGCCCGCGTACGGGGTGCGGATGAGGTTGACCATCGGCGACAGCAGGACGTCCTGGCCGAGCGCGCGGCCTTCCCGGCCGACGACCCGGCCGTAGCGGCGGGCGAGTTCGGGGTCGAAGGCGGAGGCGAGCAGGACGGGCGCCGGGAGGGCGGTGGCGTGGGCGGTGACGCGGACGCCGGCCGGTCCGTCGGTGAGCCGGAGCGGCGGGATCTTCAGGCGGGGGACGCCGGGGATGTAACCGGCCTGGCCGAGCGAGTCCGGGTCGGTGGCGCCGTGCAGGAGGGAGATCTTCTCGTCGAGGGTGAGCTTGGCCAGGAGTCCTTCGACGCGGGGTCCGGCCCCCGCCTCGGGTCTGGCCTGCGCGTACGCGTGCGACGGGGAGACGAGTCCGGTGGTGGCCGCGCTGGCGACCGCGATCGCGCCGCCCAGCAGACGCAGGGCGGATCGCCGGGACACGGTGTCGGTCATGAGCCGTCACTCCTTCGGTGTGCGGGCACGACGGTGTGAACCGCTGGTGCGCCTCGATGTCCCGGGCCGCGTTCGGTATCTGAACTCACCTTGCGCGGAGACCGACTTGACGACCCGTTAGACAGCACTGGCGCGGCGGGAAAACTATGACCGTCACTGACTCGTGTCAATGACCCGAACAGGAATCGGCCGGGCGCCCACAAGTACCGAAGGGTGACAGAGCTGCGGGGCCACCCCGGTGGGACGCTGTTGGCCCATCCCGTCAGCGGGCCTGGGCGACCCTGCACAGCCGAGAAAGCGTGACACTTTCGCGAGAAGTGTCACGCTTTCTGGGAAGGGTGCCCCGGCCGCACCGGGATTTTCCAACAGCATCCGGCGGGGGCAGCCCCGGCGCTCAGCTCAGCTCACTAAAGGGACGGAACAAGCGTGGTGACCGTGCCAAGGACGCCTCCCACGACATTTCCCACGGCGTCCCCTACGGCCGTCAGCGGCTGCACGGCACCGGCGTCGCCACCCGAGGGCCCGGGCTCCGGCGCCGGTTCGTCGCAGCAGGCGACCTGCGCGGCGCGGGGTGCGTACTGCTGCTGGCCCTGTTGCGGCAGGTTCGAGAGAGGGGGCGGCGGTACGTCACCCTGGGGGGCGCCCTCGGGCGGCGCGGGCACGTCGGGTGCGCCGTCCCCCGGTACTTCCCCCTTCCCGTCCGTCTCGCCCTTTCCTGTCGGGTCGCCCAGCTTCACCCGCGCGTCGGCCGCGGATTCCAGCGCCCACCGCTGCCCGGCGGACCCGTTCCGGTCCGTCACCACGACCCGCGCCCCGGCCTTCGCGCTCGCCGGCGCCACGGCCAGTCCCTGGCTCCAGCGGAGCAGGAACTCGCCGCGCACCGTCAGGTCGTAGTGCACCTCGCCCGCGTGCACCAGGCAGCCGGCCAGGGTGATCGTGTGGGCGGTGGTGTCGGCGTCGAGGCAGAGTCCCGGGTCGGTGAGGCTGCGCAGCAGGCCGTCCTGGTCGTACGACCACTGCTGTGATCCGGCGGTCGAGCAGGCCGCCATGGTGACGGCGGCCCCGGACCGCACCTGGCCGCCCGGGATGTCGAGGCACAGGCCGGAGGCGAGGCTGCGCAGGACGCCCTGCTGGACGACTCCCGCGACTCCCCCGTCGGCGCCGGCAGCCGACGCGGAGGCGGCGGCACCGTCGGACGAGGGCGCGCCGACAGGGCTCGGGTGGGTCGAACTGCCGCTGGCCGCACCCCAAGTGACATGCGGATCAGGCGTGTTGCCCCCTTCCGTCCAGCCCTTGGTGGCGAGCACGGTCGCGAGCAGGGCCAGGGAGGTCAGACCCACGCCCACGAGCGCGACCTTGGGGTGCCTGCGCGGGAAGGCGAGACGGCCGTCCGACGTGGGTCGGTGGCGGCCCATCGGACGGCGGGCTGCGCGGGCGGCGGACTCGGGGGTCTCACGGCCGGGCCGTGAGTCGAGGTAGCGGCGGGCGCCCCAGCCGAGGACGGTCTCGGCGAGCAGCACTTCGAGGCCGCCGTCGAAATGGCTCAACTGCTCTGCCGCGAAACGGCAGTAGCGGCACGTCATGAGATGCCGTTGCACATCGGGCAACAGTCCGCCGCCGCGGCGGATCGGGACGTCGAGGAGCCGGTTGTAGTGACGGCATTCCGCGGTCGGCGCGAGTTCCTTATGGGCACGTGCACAGCCCTGCCGGAATTGCTCTCGCGCCTGGTCCAGCGCGGCGGTCGCGGTGACCTCGTCCACGCCCAGCAGACCGGCCGGTACGGATATGGGTTCGGCCTCGACCTCGGAGTGCCACAGCAGGCATTGGGAGGCGCCGGACAGCTCCCCGAAAGCCCGCTCGGCGAGCTTCCGCCTTTCGGAGGTGCCGGACCTCGCCGCGCGTAGACCTCGGGCGCCAGTAGGTTTACGAAGTTCCGGCAGCACCGCGGCAATTCGCTCCTCCGCCGCCCACGTCTTCACCATCTCCCTTACCGCCACGAGGAGTTGGGGACGCAGGGCGCCGCCGGTGGCGCGGCCCGCCAGTACCTGGTGGAAGGCCGCGCTGGCCACCATGGACGCCGAACTGTCGACGGTGGCAAGGCAGATGACCGCATATTCACTTGTCGCCTGCCAGTGTCGTGCCAGCAGCAGTGCCACGGCACGGGTGCCCGTCGCCTTATCGCCGAGTTGCGCCACGAGATTGCGGTCGGACTCCCCCGGGGTCGATCCGGGGCGGGGCGGGAACGGCGGGCGTGGGGGGTTGGGGGATTGCACGGAACCATTTCCTTCCAAGCCGCAGGACGGCACACGGAATGACCGCCCTCGGAAAGCAGGTGCTTGATTGGTGCATACCTATGAGATGTCAGAAGGCACCGGAAGGGACGCTGACCATTGCCTTCCGATGTCTACTGACAGCCGGTCTCACGGGGTGGCTCACACTCGCACAAGCCGCTGACAGGAAACAAGGAGTTCGAGTGACCGATGTTCAAAACGCAGAGAATTCAGATTGGTTACCCGCGGTATCCACAGGCGTCTCCACCAAATCTCCAACTCCCCCGCGAACTAAGGTCGGCACACAGGGAACTCCGAAGTTTCTCTCGGGGTGCTCTCATCGCCGTGCGCCACCATGGGCCTCATGATCGCCCCCCACTCCTCAGCCACCCCCGCACCCGCCCGCGTCCCCACGGTCCGCAAGGCGGTCGTGCCGGCCGCCGGACTCGGCACGCGGTTCCTGCCCGCGACGAAGGCGACGCCGAAGGAGATGCTCCCGGTCGTCGACAAGCCCGCGATCCAGTACGTCGTCGAGGAGGCCGCGGCGGCCGGGCTCGACGACATCCTGATGGTCACCGGGCGGCACAAGCGCGCCATCGAGGACCACTTCGACCACGCCTTCGAGCTCGAACAGGCCCTGGCCGCCAAGGGCGACACCGTGCGTCTGGACGCCGTACGCGACCCCGCGCGCCTCGCCGACATCCACCACATCCGCCAGGGCGACCCGCTCGGCCTCGGGCACGCGGTGCTCTGCGCCCGCCACCACGTCGGCGACCAACCCTTCGCGGTCCTCCTCGGCGACGACCTGATCGACCCGCGCGAGACCCTGCTCAGCCAGATGCTGGAGGTCCGCGAGCGCTACGCCGGCAGCGTCGTCGCCCTCATGGAAGTCCCTGAGGAATCAGTCCACTTGTACGGCTGCGCGGCCGTCGAGCCGACCGGCGAGGAGGGTGTCGTACGCGTCACCGGCCTGGTCGAGAAGCCGTCCCGCGAGGACGCGCCGAGCCGCTACGCCGTCATCGGCCGCTATGTCCTCGACCCCGCGATCTTCCCCACCCTGGAGCGCACCCCGCCCGGCCGCGGCGGCGAGATCCAACTCACCGACGCCCTCCAGGAGTTGGCCGCCGACGGCACGGTCCACGGAGTCGTCTTCAAGGGCCTGCGCTACGACACCGGCGACAAGGCCGACTACCTGCGCACGGTGGTCCGGCTGGCCTGCGACCGCGACGACCTGGGACCCGAATTCGTCGCGTGGCTCAAGGAGTTCGTGGCGGGGCTGGAGAGCGGGGAGAGCGCCGGAGAGCCTGGCGAGAGCGAGGGCAGGAGCTCGCGGATCGCGGCCTGATCGTCGCGGCCTGCGCCTCACGCGCACGAGGGCCCGGTCATCGGCAGGCGATGACCGGGCCCTCGTAGCGGAGTCGGTCGCCCATGGGCAATGACCGGTCCCCGTAACGGAGTTGAGCCGAGTTGAACTGGTCAGCCGTTCGGCCGGAGGGTCCAGGTGACCGTCATCTCGCCCGTGACGGCGCCGTCCTCGCGCTGGATGGCGACGGTGACCGGGAACTCGGGGCGCCGGCCCGCGTCGAGTTCGGCGACGACGTCGGCGGCGGGGCGGCCGAGGGTCGCGGTGGCCTTCACCGGGCCGAGGGCGATCTTCTTGAACGCGATCTCGGCGTTGACCGGGAGCGGCACGGCCCGCGAGAGCTGGTCGCCGAAGGCGGCGAGGACGATCGCGCCGCTGGCGGACTCGCCGAGGGTGAACATCGCGCCGGCGTGCGGACCGCCGACATGGTTGCGGTACTCGCTCTGGTCCGGCAGGGCCAGCACGGCCCGCTCCGGACTGGTCTCCAGGTATTCGAGGTTCAGGGTCCGAACCATCGGCACCGTGGCGGCGAGCAGTTCGCCTATCGACATCTGGTCAGCACTCATGACGGTGATGTTACCCACGAGTAGCCACATCTGGCCAGGTGTGTGCGCCCGCACACACCGCGCGGCCGTCCGCTCGGATGGAGTTGGTACGACCCTGACAAGGGGCGGTGACCCAACCGTGTCCGGGGCCGCACTAGGGTTACCCCCCATGTGGCCAGGACAGCAGCCGCCCGGGGGCGAGCAGAACCCGCAGGACAACCCGTACCAGCAGCCGGGGTACCAACAGCCGAATCCGTATCAGCAGCCCGGCTATCAGCAGCCCAATCCCTATGGGCAGCAGCCGCAGTGGGGCGCTCCGGGTTCCGCGGGCGGACCGCAGCCGCCTCAGCCGCCGCAGGGCGGGGGCGGCGGGAACCGGACGAAGCTGGTCGCGATCGTCGCGGCGACGGCCGTCGTCGTGGCCGCGGGTGTGACCGGTTTCCTGGTACTCGGCGGCAACAAGGACGACAAGGCGGACGGCGGCACGGACAAGGCGAGCAGGTCGCCGTCGGCGTCCGCGGACCCGAGTGCCTCCTCCTCCGGTTCGGACGACAACCCGCGCGGCAACGAGACCGAGAAGCCGACGATCGCGGGCTGGAAGGTCGTCGTCAACCAGAAGTACGGCACCGCCTTCGACGTCCCCGCCACCTGGGAGGTCGGCAAGCCGGGCACCTTCACGTTCTTCGAGGACGAGGTGAAGGGCGACGGCTCCCCGTACATCGGCTTCTCCGCGCCCGCCTACCTCAAGCAGGACTGGTGCGAGTCCGACGACAACAAGGACGGCACCAAGGAGACGTCGTCGCTGGCGTCGAGCGGCACCAAGGGCGAGGACGGCGCGAAGGACACGGCGAGCACCGCGCGCGGTGACGCGGCCGCGTTCGCGTTCGGCGGGTACACGGACCAGAAGGACTCGTCCAAGAAGTACCTGAAGATCGGCGCGGCCAAGCCGTACACGACGAAGTCGGGTGTCGTCGGCAGCGTCGCCACGTCGTACACGTCCGGCGTGCCGAAGACGGGCAAGTGCTCCTCCGACGGCAAGGCGACCACGTTCGCCTTCAAGAACTCGGCGGACGACTTCGTCTCCTGGACGCTCTACGGCGCGAAGGGCGTCAGCGAGGAGATCCCGGACGCGACGATCCAGAAGATCCTGAGCACCGTACGGCTGCACGGGGATCCGACGGGCGCAACGAGCTGACAGCCGTGGGCCGTTGGCCGTTTGTCCGTTTGGCTTGATTCTGGCGGCAATCCGTTTGGCGGGGTGTGGCGTGGGCGGCGATAGTCGGCCGGTGACCGCCACCCCCACCTCCCGCCGATCGCGCCGACCCGACTGGGCGGGCCGCAACTACACCCTCCTGACCGCCGCCGCGGTGGCGACCGGTCTCGGTGGCAACGGCGCGCTGATCGCGTCCGCGTTCGCCGTGCTGGAGTCGGGCGGCGACAGCGGTGACGTGGGTCTGGTGGCGGCCTCGCGCACGCTGCCCCTGGTGTTGTTCCTGCTGATCGGCGGCGCGATCTCGGACCGGGTGCCCCGGCACCACGTGATGGTCGCGGCGAACGCCCTGAGCTGCGTGTCACAGGCGGCGTTCGCGGTACTCGTCCTGACCGGCGACCCCCGCCTCTGGCAGATGATGCTGCTGACCGCGCTCGGCGGCACCGGCCAGGCGTTCTTCGGCCCGGCGGCCGAGGGCATGCTCATGTCCACGGTGAGCGGCGAACAGGCGGGCCGGGCGTTCGCGGTCTTCCGGATGGCGATGCAGGGCGCGTCGCTGGGCGGCGCGGCGCTCGGCGGCGCGCTGGTCGCGGCGGTCGGCCCGGGCTCGGTGCTGGCGATCGACGCGGCGGCGTTCGCGGTGGCCGGCGGCCTCCGCTCCTTCCTCGACGTGAGCCACATCGCACCACGCGCGCCGGGCGGCGGGATGCTGGCCGATCTCCGCGACGGCTGGCGGGAGTTCATCGGCCGCCCGTGGCTGTGGTCCATCGTCGTGGCCTTCTCCATCGCCAACGCGGTCGTCGGCGCGGCGGACGCGGTCTACGGCCCGCTCGTCGCCCGCGACAGCCTCGGCGGCGCGGGCCCGTGGGGCCTGGCCCTGGCGGCATTCGGCGCGGGCACGGTAGCCGGCGCCCTGTTGATGACCCGCTGGAAACCCCGCCGCCTCCTCCTGGCAGGCATGCTCGGCATCTTCCCCCTGGCCCTCCCGTCCGCCGCCCTCGCGATCCCGGCCCCGATCGGCGTCCTCTTCGCGGTGATGTTCGTCGCGGGCACGACGGTCGAGGTGTTCGGGGTGAGCTGGATGACCGCCCTGCACCAGGAGATCCCCGAGGAAAAGCTCTCCAGGATCTCGGCCTACGACTGGTTCGGCTCGATCGCGCTGATGCCCCTCGCCGCGGCGGCGGCCGGCCCGACGGAATCCGCCTTCGGACGTACGGCCGCGCTGTGGGGATGCGCGGCTCTGGTCACGGTGGTGACGGGGGCGGTGCTGTGTGTGCCGGAGGTTCGGAATTTGCGGCGGCGGGGTGGGGTGGGGGACGTGGAGGGGACGCCGGGGGGTGCGGGTGGGTCGGTCGATGATGGCGGGCGGGCGGTTGAGGGGCTTGGGTGATGGTGGGGGCGGGGCGGGTGTCCGGCGGTCAAGTGCCTTGGGGTGGGGCTGAGTTCGGGGCGTGCGGGGAAGGTGGGCGGGGCTCCGGGTCTGTCCGTTCAGGTGCCGCGGTACGGCGCTCTCGTCGCGGTTGGCTCGCGTGCTGCCGGTGAAGTCCTCAGCGCAGGCCCGTGTTCGGGAGCGCAGGCCCGTGTTCGGGGCGCGGCGAGGCAGCATCCCGGGCTGCAAGGTGACGGCGCAGCATCCTCATTGCGCACCGGCCACGCACCGCTGATGAACTCCCGGGGCACAGGCCCACGTTGGAGCCACGCCTGGAAACCGTGCGGGACCACGGGAGCCCCCCGGTCAACCGGTCCCCGTTCTGGACCGGCTGCGCACCGCCTAGTAACTTCCCGAGCCCGGCCCGCCGTTCGGGCCACCGTTCGCCCCGGGCAGACGCGCGAGGCCAGGAGCCGACTCAGCCGATACCGAACGCGCCGTCCGGAGGCTCGGGCGACGGCACGGCATCCTCATCCTGGACCGGTCGCGCACCGCCGATGAAGTCCCTTAGCGCAGGCCCGTGTTCGAGACGTGCCGGGAACGCGTCCGAGGCGACGAGCCGGGTCAGGGGTACCGTTTCGATCGGGTGGTGGGCGGCGACGACTACCGCGTTGCCGAAGCGGCGGCCTCGCAGCACGCCCGGTTCCGCGATCAGTGCCAGTTCCTGGAACACCGTGCCGAACGTGGCGAGTTGGGCACGCAGGAAGGTGAAGGGGGCGGCGTCCGCGAGGTTGGCCAGGTAGACGCCGTCGGCGCGCAGGACGCGCTCGGCTTCGCGGGCGTAGGCCACGGATGTGAGGTGCGCCGGAACCCGTGAGCCGCCGAAGACATCGGCGACGATGACGTCCGCCGAACCGTCCGGCGCCGCCTCCAGCCAGGCTCGGGCGTCGGCCCCGTGCACGGTGACACCGGCGCCGTCCGGCAACGGCAGGTGCTCGGTGACCAACTCCAGCAGCCCCCGGTCGGCCTCGACCACGTCCTGCCGCGAACCCGGCCGGGTCGCCGCCACGTACCGGGGCAACGTGAGCGCCCCGCCGCCCAGGTGCAGTACGTCCAGCGGGCGCCCCGCTTCCGCGAGGGTATCCAGCACGTGCCCGAGTCGCCGCGTGTACTCGAACTCCAGGTGCGTCGGCGCGTCCAGGTCCACGTAGGACTGCGGCGCCCCGTCCACAGTCAGCAGCCAGGCCCGCTCCCGGTCGACATCGGGCATGAGTTTGGCGACCCCGTGATCTACGTCCCGGGTCACGGGTATCGACTCGTTCACGGGTCCATTGTGCCGGGGTGCGGGGGTGGAAGGTGACGCGGTGGGGTGGTGGCGGGCGCTCGTGCGGGGTTGGCCACGGGGGGGCGCGGGAGTGTGGGTGGGGTGCTGACGTGCGGGACGGCGTCCCGGTCGAGCGGGACGAGGCCGGAGCGGCATGAATCCTGGTGGCGATCCGGCCGATACCTCCGAGATCATCTGTCCATGTCGCACGACGATTCAGATCGGAACGAGGTAGTCCCAGCCAACGCTCACGCCGGCGTGCCCGGCTGCCTTGAAGTGCCTGGCAAGCCGCCGGGCGGTTCGATCATCTTCCTCAACGGGACATCGAGCTCTGGAAAATCGAGCATCGCCCGAGAGCTTCTCCGGATCCTGGACCAATCCTTCTTCCACATGTCGGTGGACGCCTTCCATGCGATGCGGTCTGATCGGGACATTCCCGACGGGCGTCTGCAGGCCGAGATCGACCGGACCGCTATGGGCTTCCACCGTGCCGTCGCCGGGATGGCCGCGGCCGGCAATCAGATCGTGGTCGACCACGTGCTGAGCCGGCGTTGGCGCCTTCTCGACTGCCTCGACCTGTTCGCTGCCGAAGACGTCGTCCTCGTCGGCGTTCACTGCCCGTTGCCGGAACTGGAACGACGGGAACGGATCCGCGGCGACCGGACGCCCGGCCTTGCCGCGCGGCAGTTCGAGCAGGTCCACGCGCACGGCACCTATGACATCGAATGCGACACGAGTAAGAGCACCTCCGGTGAGATCGCTCAGCAGATCAAGAACGCCCTGACGCGGCGGCCGACTCCGACGGCATTCACACGACTGAAGCCGGCCATGCGAGCCGACGATCCGAACTGAGCTCCACCCAGCAGGTCTTGACAATAGCTCCCGATACCCGCCCCACGCTCACTTCCTTAAACCACTCCACGCCCCACCAACCCGGCGCCCTCACCCCGCCAACCCGTCCCCTCGGCAAGCCAACAACCAGCAAGCCGGTCACCCACCCGCCCCGCCAACCCCCCAGACGTCCCTCACCTCCCCCACATGCGCCGCCGCCTGCTCTCGCCCCGCCCGCGCCGCACCCGCCCGTACCGACGGGTCGAGCGGATTGCGGCCGAACGTCTGCCTCGCTTCCGGGGACGGCGAGACGACGACCGCTCGGGCGCCCCGCTCCACAAGTCGCCGGGTCTGGGCCGCCGGAGAGACTAGGGGGCCACCCCCGAGGGTTATCGGCGCAAGGACGACGACCCGGTCGTACCCCTCGGCGAGTTGCGCGTTGGCCGGTGAGTGGATGCCGCCGTCGATCCAGCGGCGGTCCTCGATGGTGACCGGAGGCCACACCCCGGGAACCGCGCAGCTGGCGGCGACGGCGTCGGCCAGGGGCAGCCCGCTGTCCTGGTCGAAGACCCGTAGTCCACCGGTCACCGTGTCGACCGCGGTGATGCGCAACGCGCGGTCGGGCCACTCCGGTGAGACGAGCCGGGTCTCGATCGCCGCGCGCCGGGCCGCCCCGTGGGGCGTCCTGGCGGCGAGTGCCATACGGCCGATCTTCCGCCCGTACGCCTCGGGAGTGCGCGAGGTCACGGTCGCCCAGGCGTAGCGGAGCAACAGCCCCGCACCGAGTCGGCCGGGGATCTCGCCCTCGGGGACGGCGAGTTGACGCTCATAGACCTCCTTGAGCGTGGCGGCCCGCAGCTGGGCGCCGACGGTCGAACCCGCCGACGTACCGATCACGACATCGGCGTCCGAGAGATCGACGCCGGTCTCGCCCAGCCCGTACAGCACCCCGGCCATCCAGCCGATCCCACTGCTGCCCCCGCCACCGAGCACAAGTGCCCTGCCCGCCATGGTGCCCCGCCTTCCCCGCGCCTCGCCCCGACTGCCGCCGCGATCAAGTCTTGCGCACGCCACTGACAATCACGGATGCGAGCCCCTGATCTCGGACACACGGGGCCACACACATGGGTGCCCGCCCCCGAAGGGACGGGCACCCACCCCGCTCGACCTACCGCGCTCAACCCACCTTCGTCACCGTCCCCGCCCCCACGGTCCGCCCGCCCTCGCGGATCGCGAAGCCGAGTCCCGGCTCCAGCGGGACCTCACGGCCCAGTTCGACCGACATCGTGACGGTGTCGCCGGGGCGGGCGACCGCCGTCTCGCCCAGGTCGATGTCGCCGACCACGTCCGCGGTGCGGATGTAGAACTGCGGCCGGTAACCGGTCGACACGGCGGTCGTGCGGCCGCCCTCGCGGGCCGACAGGACGTACACCTGCGCCGAGAAACGGCGGCTGGGGACGACGCTGCCGGGCGCCGCGACGATGTGCCCGCGGCGGACCGCGTCGCGTGGGACACCGCGCAGCAGCAGCGCCACGCTGTCGCCGGCCTGCGCCTCCGTCATGGGCTTGCCGAAGGTCTCCAGGCCGGTGACCACCGTGTCGACGGCGGCGCCGAGCACTTCGATCCGGTCGCCCACCCGGACCGTGCCGCGCTCGATCGCACCCGTGACGACCGTCCCGCGCCCGGTGATCGTGAGCACGTTCTCGACCGGCAACAGGAACGGCGCGTCCAGATACCGCTCGGGCATGGGCACGTACGTGTCCACGGCGTCGAGCAGCGCGTCGATCGAGGCCGTCCAACGGGGGTCCCCCTCAAGGGCCTTGAGGCCGGACACCCGTACGACGGGTACGGAGTCGCCGCCGTAGCCGTTCGCGGTGAGCAGTTCGCGGACCTCCAGCTCGACCAGGTCGGTGAGCTCGTCGTCGCCCGCGTCGGCCTTGTTGAGCGCGACCACGATGTGGTCGACGCCCACCTGCCGGGCGAGCAGCACGTGTTCGGCGGTCTGCGGCATGATCCCGTCGAGCGCGGAGACGACGAGGATCGCCCCGTCGAGCTGCGCGGCCCCGGTGACCATGTTCTTGACGTAGTCGGCGTGGCCGGGCATGTCCACGTGCGCGTAGTGCCGGGTGTCGGTCTCGTACTCGACGTGCGCGATGTTGATGGTGATGCCACGCGCGGCCTCCTCCGGGGCCCGGTCGATCCGGTCGAACGGTACGAAGGTGGACGCGCCGCGCTCGGCGAGGACCTTGGTGATGGCGGCGGTCAGGGTGGTCTTGCCGTGGTCGACATGGCCCATCGTGCCGATGTTCAGATGCGGTTTCGTGCGGACGTATGCCGTTTTGGACATGGGGGTACCTCGAAGCCTCTCCAGAGGTGAAAAGCCCAGTGGTGAAAAACGGGACCCCGAGGACTCGCCGACCCTCCCCCTGCGGGGTCCGCCGGACGATCCGGAGAGGGTCAGCTTCGGGCGCCGTCGACTGCGGCGACGAGAGCGGGAACGGCAGCCTTCGGAGCACCCGCGACAGGGGGTGCTGCGAGGTGGAAGGCGTACCGGAACATGAGGCCGATCATTGCCGACGCTTTGCCCGGCGTCGAACGATTTATCAGTACGTGGGACCTCAGGCGTTTTCCGTACGTGGGGCTTCAGGCCCCGATGTTCTTCAACGCCTCGCGCACCGACAGCGGCGCGAACCGCCCCTTCTCCCGGGCCAGGAAGCCGCGTACCGCCTCCGGGTCCGTCTTGGCGTACTCGCGCAGGCACCAGCCGATCGCCTTGCGGATGAAGAAGTCCGGGTGCCCGGACTGGAGCAGGCAGTACGCGAAGAGGCGTTCGGTGTCGGTGCGCTCCTTGTAGCGCAGTTGGTGGAGGAGGGCGGTACGGGCGACCCACATGTCCTCGTCGACGATCCACGCGTCCATGTCGGTGACCAGTTTCGGATCGGCCGCGACCAGGCCTCCCACTACGTGGGAGGCGAGTGCGTCGACGGTGTCCCACCAAGGAACCGTCGAGACGAGGTGGCGGGCGATCGGCAGGAAGCCGGATGTGCAGTGCTTCACATGGCGGCGCAGATAGTCCACCGCGAAGTACTGGTACTCGCGCTCGGGCAGCTCCCAGCAGCGCAGGGCGATCGCGGTGCAGTCGGTCTCGTCGGGGCGGGGTGTGCCCTCCAGGACCGTGCGGGACAACGCCCTGCGTACGGGTGTGGTGAGGCCCAGGAAGGGCGCGATGTCCTTCATGTACGCCCGCATGGGCACGGCCCGTTCCGGGTCGGCCACGGCGGCGTACGTGGCCGTGAGCCGCTCCAGCACGGTGTCCGCGAGAACGCTGCCCGGCACCCGCACGGTGCCCGCACCTGTGACGCTCATGAGACGAACCATACGGCGATCACATACACAGGTCGGTTAGTGTCGCCGACATGCTCGCCGATGCCACCACCCACTCTGGGGGCACCCGCTCCGGGGGCACCGCCACGGCCACTCCCCAGGTCACTCCCCAGGCCACTGACCGGATCACCGGCACGGATCTCGCCGCCGCCGTGGCCGTCCCCGCGGTCATGCCCGTCGCGCCTCTGCTGCCCGTCGTGCCCTTGCTGCCCGTCACCCCGGCCGGCTTCGCCGCGCGCTGCACGAGAGCCCTGCTCTCGCCGTGGTCGCGGCTGTCGCTGCTCCTCGTGCTGCTCGCCGGGGCGGCGTCGACCGTGCTGCTGTTCCACCCGCAGCGGCTGCTCTCCGACGGCTGGCCGCCCCAACTCAGCGGCGCCATGGCCGCGTTGGTGTTCGCGGCGGCGTACGGCCTGTGCAGCGTGGCGTTCGTGCCGCGCCCCCTGCTGAACCTCGCTGCGGGCGCGCTGTTCGGCTCCCAGCTGGGCACCGGCGCGGCGCTGGCGGGCACGGTGCTCGGCGCCGGGATCTCCTTCGGCCTGGGCCGTGTGCTGGGCCAGGACGCCCTGCGCCCGCTGCTGCGGGGCCGGTGGCTGAAGGCCGCGGACGGCCAGCTCAGCAAGCACGGCTTCCGTTCGATGATGGCGGCACGGCTCTTCCCGGGACTGCCGTTCTGGGGCGTGAACTACTGCGCCGCCGTCTCCCGTATGCGATGGACACCGTTCCTGCTCGCGACGGCGCTCGGCTCGCTCCCGAACACCGCCGCCTACGTCGTCGCCGGCGCCCGCGCCTCCAGCCCCACGTCGCCGGCCTTCCTGATCGCGATGGCCTGCATCGCCCTGCCGGCCCTGGGCGGCGCGGTGGTGGCCTGGCGCAAGCGCCACCACCTGCGAGCCCCCTGAGGGATCAGACCGCCTCAAGGATCATCGCGTTGGCGAGGCCGCCCGCCTCGCACATCGTCTGCAGTCCGTAACGCGCCCCGCGATCCCGCATCGCGTGCACCAGTGTGGTCGTCAGCCGCGTACCGCTCGCCCCCAGCGGATGCCCGATCGCGATGGCCCCGCCGTGCACGTTGACCTTGGCGAGATCGGCGCCCGTCTCCTGCTGCCAGGCCAGAACGACGCTGGAGAACGCCTCGTTGACCTCGAACAGGTCGATGTCGTCGAGGGTGAGCGACGCCCGGCGCAGCACCTTCTCGGTGGCCGGGATGACGCCGGTGAGCATGAGCAGCGGGTCGGAACCGGTCACCGCGAAACTGTGCAGCCGGGCGAGCGGGCGCAGACCGAGCCGGGCCGCCGCCTCACTCGACGTGATGAGGACCGCGGAGGCGCCGTCGTTGATCGGGCTTGAGTTGCCGGCGGTGATGTTCCATTCGATCTGCGGGAAGCGCTCGGCGTACGTCGCGTCGTAGAAGGCGGGCTTGAGGCCGGCCAGGATCTCGGTCGTACTGCCGGGCCGTACGCACTCGTCGCGCGAGGCACCGTACAGCGGCGCCACCTGCGCGTCGAAGAGACCCGCGTCCCAGGCGGCGGCCGCCTTGAGGTGCGAGGAGACCGCGAAGGCGTCCAACTGGTCGCGTGTCATCGACCACTTGGCGGCGATGAGTTCGGCGCTGATGCCCTGCGGGACGAGGCCCTCCGGGTAGCGCCCCGCGACACCGGGGCCGAAGGGGTCCGTGCCGGGCAGAACGCTCGACCCCATCGGTACCCGCCCCATGGACTCCACTCCACAGGCCACGACCATGTCGTACGCCCCGGAGATCACGCCCTGCGCCGCGAAGTGCACGGCCTGCTGGGAGGAACCGCACTGGCGGTCCACCGTGGTCGCGGGTACCGACTCCGGGAAGCCCGCCGACAGCACGGCCTGCCGGGTGATGTTCACGGCCTGCTCACCGACCTGGGTGACCGTGCCGCCGATGACATCGTCTATGAGGGCTGGGTCGATCCCGGTGCGCTCGACGAGGCTGCGCAGGGTGTGCGAGAGGAGTTCGACGGGGTGGACCTGGGCGAGGGTGCCGTTCGGCTTGCCCTTGCCTACGGGCGTGCGTACGGCTTCGACGATCACTGCGTCACGCATGGGACGGGCCTCCGCTGTTTCCAGTGCTTCCAGCCAGAACTACCAGCCTGAATTACCAGCCAGAACTACCAGCCAGAACTACCAGTGAGTAGGAAATCCAAACTCACCATAGCCCTGTCAGTTGGAAAATCAAACCCACCCTTGAATCGGCCCTAGACTGGACGCCATGCCCGCCCCCAAAGACCCGCGCCCCTGCTCCATCGCCGACGCCCTCGCACTCGTCGGCGAGAAGTACTCCCTGCTCGTCCTACGGGAGGTATGCCTCGGCAACCGCCGCTTCGACCAGCTGGTCCGCAACATCGGCGCCCCGCGCGACGTCCTGACCACTCGGCTGCGCCGCCTCGTCGACGCCGGGATCCTCACCCGGCGGACGTACAGCGAACACCCGCAGCGCTTCGAGTACCGGCCCACGGAGGCGGGACTCGAACTGGAGCCGGTCCTGATGACTCTCATGGCGTGGGGCGACCGCCATCTTCGGAGGGATCAACTGGACCGCCCCATGGTGATCGAGCACATCTGCGGCAACGAACTGGTCCCCGCCGTCACCTGCACGGCCTGCGGCGCCCCGGTCCACCACCAGGACCTGACGGCGCACCCGCAGACACCCGGCTGGACGGTGGCAGGTCCCACCGCGGCCTGAGATCCAGACCTACACCCCCTTGTAGACGTCCAACCGCCCGCACATCCCGAACTTCCCGTACGCGGACGGCTGTTCAGCCCGTACACCAGCATCGGCAAGGTGCGAGAAGTCACCCCGTTCGAGCCGGTCGAGCTGCTCCCCCGTGGCCGTGGCGGCGGCCCGCGCGCCCCGCTCCCAGCGCTCGCGCCACTCCGCGAGCCGGGGTCGTACCAGCGCGGCGGCGGCCCGGTGGAACGCGGCCAGCGCCTCCGGACCCTCCGCGTCGCGCAGCGCCCGGTAGCCCTCCAGGGCGAGGTCGCGCCGGGCCCGGGCGACGCGTTCCTGCTCCGCCTCGGGCGCGTCGGCCGGGATCACGGTGACGGAGGCGTACGTCTCCGGGTCGGTGAGGTACTGCGGAGGCAGTGTGAGCACCGCGTCCCCCGCCTCGGGCAGGCCGCTGTTCTGCATGAGGACGGTGATGCGCAGGTCGTCCTCGTTGACCAGCCGGTGGATGGTGCCCGGCGTGAACCAGGCGACCGTTCCGGCCGCGAGCGGCGTCACCTCGTACCCGGATGTCGTGAGCGTCTGCACCGCACCCTGCCCGCCGGTGACGACGTACCCCTCCGAACAGGTCAGGTGCATATGGGGAGTTCCGCCGCACACCCCGCCATCGACCTCGGCAGGCCAGTCGTAGACGGACAGATGCGAGACGGCGACCCCACCCGGCAGACCAGAAAAACCGCTCACCACGGACGCGCCTCCAGATACTTGGCGATCTCCTCCCGCTCCCACGCCCCGTCGGCCACGACGACCCGGTAGCGCCGGGTGAGTGTGTCGCCGGGGTCGAGCACCAGCTCGTCGTAGAAGGCGTAGGAGGGGGCGATTCCCGCGAACGGCTCGTTGCGTACGAACCAGTGATCGGGGTGAGTGCCCTGGGCGCCGGTGTGGTCGTTCTCGGGGGCGTGCGCGAAGACGATCGTCGCGTGCCCGTCGGTGCCGTCGTGCTCGCCGGAGACGGCGAGCCAGGGGCCTTGGGAGCCCATCAGGTCGGGGCCCTCGCCCTCCGGGCCGATGATCCGGCCGTCGCGGAAGGCGCGCGGGCCGCGCCAGAAGAGGCCCGTGTAGCCGGCCGCCTCACGCCCGTGGGTGGTCGGGCTGCCGAACAGCAGGGGCTCGTCGCGGCGGTTCGTCACGGAGCTCGTCCAGGTCAGCGCCCACGAACCGGACTCCGTGTCGACGTCGTGGACCTCGATCCGGCGCTGCTCGTCGGCCCAGAGTTCACCGCTGTACGGGTGCCAGGTCAGCCGTTCGGCGATGACGAGACGTTCGGCGCCCGAGTCGGAGTGGGTGTCGATCTCGTCGAAGGCGACATGGGCCATCGACCCGACCCGCTCCGGGAGTTGGAGATACCCCTCACCGTGAACGTATGTGTTGCCGCCCCACAGGTTCTGGCCCGACAGATGCGAGGCGGTGAACTGCAGGCCCTTGTGCCAGCGGTGGTCGTTGGGCCGGTAGTCCGTGACGACGTCACCGGCAAGGGTCCTGATCGGGTGGAGGTACGGCTTCGGCGCCTCCCAGGCGGCCTCGGGCCGGTACACGTAGCTGAACAGCTCGACGCCGGTGGACGGTTCGGTCACCGTGATGCGGTCCCCGTGGGCATGGACGATACGCAGGCCGGTCACGCCGACACCTCCTCGCGCGCCACGGGCGCCCAGCCGGGGGCGCCGCCGTGCAGCGCCGTGTAATAGGGGTCTCCGGGGCCGATCTCGCCGGCCCGTACGGTCGTGTCCGTGAAGGCCGACTTGTAGAGCGCGGTGATCAGTTCGAGGCTGGTGCGCCCGTCCGTGCCGCTGCTGCGCGGCCGTTCGCCGGCCCGCATGCTCACGACGAGTTCACGCAGCTGCTCCAGGTGCGAACTCGGCACATCGGGCCCGAAGTCCTGCCAGGCCGCGGTGTCCTCGCCGGACACGTCCGGGGCGGGCGTGATGCGCCAGTTGTCGTTGCTGTGCCCGTACAGGTGGGTGAGTTCGACGGTGGCGCGCTCGCAGTCGATGCGGATACGGCTGACCTCGTCGGGGCTCAGCACGCTGTTCACGACGGTCGCCATCGCGCCGTTCTCGAAGCGGACCAGCGCGGTCGAGACGTCCTCGGTCTCCACGTCGTGGACCAGCCGTCCGGCCATGGCCTTCACCTCGCTCCACGGCCCGAGCAGATCGAGCAGGAGGTCCATCTGGTGGATGCCGTGTCCCATGGCGGGTCCGCCGCCCTCGGTCTCCCAGCGCCCGCGCCAGGGCACGGCGTAGTAAGCGGTGTCGCGGTACCAGGTGGTCTGGCAGTGCGCCACCAGCGGCCGCCCCATCGCCTGCTCGGCGAGCAGCCGGCGCACATGCCGGGAACCGGACCCGAAGCGATGCTGAAAGACGATCGAGGCGTACGGCCCGCCGTCCTTCCCCTCTTCGTCCTCCACGGCGTCGAAGTCGGCGAGCGTCGGGACTGGGGGCTTCTCGCACCAGACCCAGGCGCCGGCCCGCAGCGCGGCGACGGTCTGCGCGCGGTGCAGGGTGGGCGGGGTGCAGATGGTGACGAGGTCGGGCCGCTGTTCCCGGAGCATCTGCTCCAGGTCGGTGTAGGCGTGCGGGATCCCGGCCTCGGCGCAGAAGGACCCGACCGCGTTGGCATCGATGTCAACGGCGGCGACGACCTCGGTCTCGCCCTCTTCGGCGAGCCGGGCGAGCGCGGGGAAATGGGAACCGCGGCCGATGGCGCCCGCGCCGACCACGGCGGCCCGGACGCGTCGGCCGGTGAGCGGGGGCAAGGGCGGGAGGGCCCCGGGGTTGGTGGCGGGTGTGGACATGGTCGTGATCAGCACTCCTCCGGGGACAGCGAGCGCATGCAGCAAGCGCTTTCCTCCGCTGCAACGTATGCGCCGCCCCCGCAGCTGGTCAACACCGCGAACCCGGAGTCGTCGGACCACTCGTGAAACCTCTGTGTACGGAGTCGCGCAACCGCCCTGAAACCTCCGTGCCGGAGTCGCCCGACCGCCGTGAAACCCCTGTGTCCGGCCTGTCACACCGGGACGCTACGCTGCCCCTCACACACACTCGTTCACCGCGCGCGGCGTTTTGGTGTGTCCTTTGCCCCTCCTCGATCAGCACTTGGACGCCGTAACTCCATGTCTTGGTTTGAATCCCTCATCCTCGGACTCGTCCAGGGGCTGACCGAGTTCCTCCCCGTCTCCTCCAGCGCGCATCTGCGGCTCACGGCGGCCTTCTCGGGCTGGGAGGACCCGGGCGCGGCCTTCACGGCGATCACCCAGCTCGGCACGGAGGCGGCGGTGCTGATCTATTTCCGCCAGGATGTCGGGCGGATTCTCGCCGCGTGGTTCCGGTCGCTCACGAACAAGGAGATGCGGCGCGACCACGACGCCCAGATGGGCTGGCTGGTGATCGTCGGCTCCATCCCGATCGGCGTGCTCGGCGTGACCCTCAAGGACCAGATCGAGGGCCCGTTCCGCGACCTGCGCGTCACCGCCACGATGCTGATCGTGATGGGCGTCGTCATCGGCATCGCCGACCGCCTCGCGGCCCGCGACGAGAACGGCGGCCGGCATCGCGCCCCCAAGCAGCGCAAGACCCTGCTGGACCTCAACACCAAGGACGGCCTCCTCTACGGACTCTGCCAGGCGATGGCACTGGTCCCCGGCGTCTCCCGCTCGGGCGCGACCATCAGCGGCGGCCTCTTCATGGGCTACACCCGCGAGGCGGCGGCCCGTTACTCCTTCCTCCTCGCCATGCCGGCCGTACTGGCCTCGGGCGCCTTCGAGTTGAAGGACGCGGCGGAGGAAGGGCATGTCGCGTGGGGGCCGACGATGTTCGCGACGGTGATCGCGTTCGTGGTCGGTTACGCGGTCATCGCCTGGTTCATGAAGTTCATCTCCCACAAGAGCTTCATGCCGTTCGTCTACTACCGCATCGCCCTCGGCATCGTCATCATCGCGCTGGTGACGGCGGGCGCGCTGAGCCCGCACGCGGCGGAGTCTGCGGGCTGAGCCAACTCATGGCGCGGACGCGGCAGTTCGCCTGCGTGACGTCCGGGTACCTCGTCCGACGCGGCACCGGGCCGGGATGCCCGCGTCCGCCCAGGTCGCGGCCGCCGTCTGCGGATTCGACCCCCGGTTCACCGCGCCCGTGACCAACCCCATACGGTCTGAGTAGCCGTCCGGTAGCGCAGTGTCAGTCCTTGCCCCTAGGCTGTTCGCATGTCCCCCGATTTCGTGGCCCCTGGTTCCGTGCGGTCTGCTTCCGAGGTGAACGAGCAGATCCGGGCACTCTGGCTGCGTGCGGGCGGCTCGCTCTCGACCCAGGAGCGGGAGGAATACGAGCTGTTGGTGGTCGAGTGGGCCGCGGCGATACGGGACGAGGTCATCGCGGCCGCCTGAATCCCCGAGCCCGGACCGGTTCAGCGCGCCCCGGTCTCTCGTCTGTCGGCTCATCGCCCGCCCGAGACCCGTACCACCGTCCCCGTCGCGTAGGACGCCTCCGGTGACATCAACCAGGCGATCGCGGCGGCGACTTCCTCGGCCTGACCAGCGCGGCGCAGCGGGATCGACTCCGCCAACCGCTCGGCGCGGCCCGGGTCGCCTGACCTCCCGTGGATCTCCGTGTCGATGACGCCGGGCGCGACCGCGTTGACGCGGATGCCGGCAGGGCCGAGTTCCTTGGCCAACCCGAGCGTGAGGGTGTCGACGGCGGCCTTCGTCGCGGCGTAGTGGACGTACTCACCGGGGCTGCCGAGGGTCGCGGCGGCGGACGAGACGTTCACGATCACGCCGTTTCCTCGTGCCGTCATCACCTGTGCGGCGCGGCGTGAACACAGCAGTGTGCCCAGCAAGTTGACCTCGACGACGCGGCGCAGGTCGGCGGGGGCGATGTCGGCGAGGCGGCCGAACGGGCCGGTCACCCCGGCGTTGTTCACCAGCCCTGTGACCGGGCCGAGTTGCTTCTCGGCCACCGTGAAGAGCCGCTCCACGTCCGCCTCGACGGAGGTGTCCCCGGGCACGCACACCGCACGGGCCCCTGCCCGCCGTACGGCCCCCGCGACCTCCTCGGCCGCCTTCGCGTCCCGGAGGTAGCCCACGACCACGTCGTGCCCGTCCTCCGCGAGCCGTCGGCAGGTCGCGGCGCCGATCCCCCGGCCGCCCCCGGTGACGACCGTGACAAGACGTTTCATGGGTACTCCTCGCAACGAAAAACGACGGACGACAACAGAACACGATGACGAAGTCCGGCGAAGAACCGTCGAACACCACCGAATGTTCCCCACCTCGTATCCGCGTCCCCCTTGGCGCGACACGCTCCGTAGCCAACACTGAGCCGATGACGCAGCGTGTGGAACTGGCGATTGTGATGGACCGGCTGGCCGTGGACGAAATGGTCACCGAATACGCGGTGGCGGTGGACGACGGCGACTGGGAGGCGTACCGGAAACTGTTCGCCCCGGACGGGCGTGCCGACTACCGGTCCGCCGGAGGGATCGAGGGGAACGCGGAACAGGTCGCCGGGTGGCTCGCGGAGAGCCTGCAACTGTTCTCGATGCGGCAGCACCTGATCGTGAACCGGCGGATCCGCTTCGGAGCCCTGGACCAGCACACCGACGACACCGCCCGCGTCCAGGCCGACTACGTCAATCCGATGCGCTTCGCCAAAAACGAGAACGGCGACAGTGACAGCAATGGCGACAGTGACTCCTCCACCGCGCCCGACTTCGTGTGCGGCGGGCGGTACTCGTTCGGGCTGCTGCGGACGGACGACGGCTGGCGGCTGACCGAGGTCGTCGTGGAGGAGAAGTGGCGGCGCCTTCCCGAGCGGCGCCCGGAAGCCGTGGTCCACTGATACGACCGGTTCGGCGTCCGCCGTCCGGGATGACCGGCCGCGGCACGCACACCGGAGTCACCAGCGGGTAGGGGGTTCGCATGAGGAACTTCGGCGACTGGCTCGTCTCCCCCTGGCGGCGTTCCCTGCTCGCCGTGCTCGCGGGCGCCCTGCCCGTGTTCGCGTTTCCGGCGCCGTCCCTGTGGTGGTTCGCCTACGTCGCGCTCGTCCCCTGGATCCTGCTGACGCGCTCGGCGCCGACCGGGCGGCGGGCGGTCTACGACGGCTGGTTCGGGGGGCTCGGCTTCATGCTGGCGGTGCACAGCTGGCTGGTGCCGAGCCTGAGCGTGTTCATCGTGGTCATCGCGGGGCTGCTGGGCGTGCTGTGGGCGCCGTGGGGCTGGCTGGTGCGCCGCTTCCTCGGGGGCGTGCCGTCGCCCCGGCGGGGCGGTGCCGCACTGCTTGTGCTGCCCTCGGGCTGGCTGATGGTCGAACTCGTGCGGTCCTGGCAGGGGTTGGGCGGTCCCTGGGGGCTGCTCGGCTCCACCCAGTGGCAGGTGGAACCGGCGTTGCGGCTCGCGTCCGTCGGCGGGGTGTGGCTGCTGAGCTTCCTGGTGGTGGCCGTCAATGTCGCGGTCGCCGTGCTGGTCGCGGTCCGTGCGGTGCGGGTGCCCGCCGTCGCCGGGCTCGTGGCCACCGCCGCCGTGACCTCGGCGGCCTGGGTGTGGTCGCCGCGCCCCGACGTCGACGGCCACGTGCGGATCGCCGTCGTACAGCCCGGTGTCATCGCCGGCGCCGACAGCGATGTCCGGCGCTTCGACCGCGAGGAGCAGCTGACCCGCCAACTCGCCGGTCAGAACGTCGACTTGATCGCCTGGGGCGAGAGCAGTGTCGGCTTCGACCTCGGCAAGCGGCCCGATCTCGCACGCCGTATCGCCGCCCTCTCCAAGGAGACCGGCGCCGACATCCTGGTCAACGTGGACGCCCAGCGCTCCGACAAGCCCGGCATCTACAAGAGCTCGATCCTGGTCGGCCCGAAGGGTCTCACCGGCGACCGCTACGACAAGATGCGGCTCGTCCCCTTCGGGGAGTACATCCCGTTCCGCTCGCTGCTCGGCTGGGCCACCTCCGTCGGCAAGGCGGCGGGCGTTGACCGCAGGCACGGCACCGAGCAGGTCGTGATGAACGTGGGGCACGGGCTGCGCATCGGCCCGCTGATCTGCTTCGAGACCGCGTTCCCCGACATGAGCCGCCACCTCGCCCAGGACGGCGCGGACGTCCTGCTCGCGCAGTCGTCGACCTCGTCGTTCCAGAACAGCTGGGCCCCCGAACAGCACGCCACCCTCGCCGCCCTGCGCGCCGCCGAGACCGGCCGCCCGATGGTCCACGCCACCCTGACCGGCGTCTCCGCCGTCTACGGCCCGAGCGGCCAGCGCATCGGATCATGGCTGGGCACGAACAAGAGCACCACCCAGGTCTACGACGTCCCGCTCGCCCACGGCATCACGCCGTACGTCCGCTACGGCGCCTGGCCGGTGGGCCTGGCCCTGCTGGTGCTCGCGGCGATGTGCGCCGGTGAGGGCGCGCAGGCGTTCAGGCTGCGGCGGACCGGTCCGCGACCTCTCGTACCACCCGCTCGCACAGTTCATGAGTCGCCAGCGCGTCCCGGGCGCTGAGCACCTTGCCGGCGCGCACGGCGTCGAGGAACGTGAGCACGGCCTGCTCGATGCCGCGCTGGCGGGCCACCGGCACCCAGTCCCCGCGCCGCCGTACGGTCGGCTGGCCCTTGTGGTCGACGACCTCGGCGAGGTTGAGGACCTGCCGCTTGGTGTCCTGGCCGGAGACCTCCAGGATCTCCTCGACCGAGCCGCTGAGCCGGTTCATCACCCCGAGCGCGGTGAAGCCGTCACCGGAGAGCTGGAGCACGAGGTGGTGCAGCAGTCCGTCCTGGGTGCGGGCGCGCACGGTCACGTCCTCGACCGGGCCCGGCACCAGGAACCGCAGGGTGTCCACGATGTGGATGAAGTCGTCCAGGACCATCGCGCGCGGCTCCTCCGGGAGCCCGATCCGGTTCTTCTGCATGAGGATCAGCTCGCGCGGGTGGTCGAGACACTGCGCGTACCCGGGGGCGTAGCGGCGGTTGAAGCCGACGGCGAGCGACACGTTCCGCTCCTCCGCGAGCCGCACCAGCCGCTCGGAGTCCGCGAGTTGGTAGGCGAGCGGCTTGTCGACGTACGTCGGTACGCCCGCCTCCAGCAGCCGGGTGACGATGTCGGGGTGCACGGCCGTGGGCGCGTGTACGAAGGCGGCGTCGAGGCCCTGCGCGAGGAGCGCGTCGAGGTCCGTGTGCCGCCGGTCCGCCGGGAGGTGCAGGCCGTCCCCGACCCGGGCGAGGGTGGCGGGCGTGCGGGTCTGCAGATGCAGTTCGACCCCGGGCAGCCCGCCGAGGACCGGCAGGTAGGCCTTCTGCGCGATGTCACCGAGCCCGATGCAGCCGACCTTCACGGAGTCTCCCTAACGCTCGCCCGGCGGTACCTCCCGTACCTCCTCGGAAGCATACGGCGAGGGGATATCCGCTGGTGCGGGCGGTCGGAGCACGCGAGGATGCGGGCATGACGATCGAGCGCAGTGAACCCGGGACCACCGCCGACGAACGCACCATGCTGGAGGGCTGGCTGAAGTACCACCGGGACACCCTCGCCTGGAAGTGCGAAGGCCTGACCGACGAGCAGTTGAGGACCGCTTCCGTGGAGCCGTCCACCCTGTCGCTCCTGGGCCTGGTACGGCACATGGCGGAGGTGGAGCGGGGCTGGTTCCGCTTCGTCATGGCGGACGAGCGGGTGGACCCGATCTATTACACCGACACGGACCCCGACGGCGAGTTCCATCTCACCGAAGCGGACACCTGGGCCGAGGCGTACGCCACCTGGCAGGGGGAGATCGAGGCGGCGAAGGCGCACGCGGCCCGGTTCGCCCTGGACGACGTCTCCGTGGGCAAACACCGGCGCACCGGCGAGCGCTTCAACCTGCGCTGGATCTACACCCACATGATCGAGGAGTACGCGCGGCACAACGGCCACGCCGACCTGCTCCGCGAGCGGATCGACGGAAAGACCGGCGACTGACACCGGCCACTGACGTCACGTCACCCGGAGCGGGCGCGCGCCGTCCGTAAGGGGGCGGAGATCACCCGTGTGGGGCATCATCCGCCCGTCCGCTGTCCCCATCGGGTCCGGAACCAGCAGAGTTGCGCGGGTGCATCGAACGACGACCACCGCAACGCTCCTGGTCACCGTGGCTGTCTCGGCCCTCTCCGGCTGTGTGACGGTCCAGCGGCCGGCGGCCCCCGCTCCCCCGGCCGTACCGACCCAAGCGTCGGTGCCGCGCCCGGACGGCAGCGCGGAGCCGCAGGTCGTACAGGCCCCGGCGCGGGAGGCGCTGGAACTGATCAACCCGTCCCACCACCCGAAACCCGCCACACACCCGCCGCACCACGCACCGGCCCCGCCCCCAGCTGCGGCCCAGGCACCGGTTCCCCGCTCACACGCGCACGCCCACCCGTATCCACACCCCCATCCGCACCCGAAGCCGCACCACCCCCGGCAGTCGGGCGCGGACATCCCCGACGTGGTCAAGTCGGTGCCCAAGAACACGCAGGACGTCTGCGCTCTGGGCAAGAAGTACGGCGGCTGGCAGTCGGACAGCCCGCAGTCGATCATCTGCGGCCAGACGTACGGGCGTTGAGGCGAGCGGGGCCCCTTGGGGTTGGTGCCAGGACGAGTTGGTGCCAGGGCGGGACCCTACGGCCGCTGTCTCGGCGGACCCCAGGTCTCGCCCCCGCCCGCACCCTCGTCGCCCAGCCTCAACTCCAGCCGCCCGATCGCGGCCCGCACCCCGTTGCCGTAACCGTCGTCGGCGAGGACGGCGCAGGCGCTGCGGGCGCGGCGGATGTGGGTGCGGGCGGCGTCCGGGCGGTCGAGCTTCACGTAGTCGGCGGCGAGGTTGAGGTGCAGGGAGGGGTAGAAGGCGCGGATCGCGATCGCCCCCTCCTGACCGACGTCCGCGACATCCCCGGGGTCTCCAGGGTCAACCGCGTCCCGCCCGTCCGTCAGCTCGTCCGCCGCCGACAACGCCCGTAGATCCCAGGCCAGTTCGTCGGTCGGGTCGTCCTGGGTGTCGGCGAGGTAGTGGGCCAGTGTGCAGCGGTGGAGCGGGTCGCCGTCCTCGCCCAGCTCCGCCCAGAGGACCAGCAGGCGGTCCCGGGCCTCCTCGCGGTCGCCGCCGTGGTGCAGCATGACGATCTGTCCGATCCGCGTCAGCAGAGCGTCCGGTGCCGCCTGCTCCTGTCGCTCCGCCACCGCGTCCTCCGCACTCGCCAGCCACCCTGGCTGTCCCTCTCGACGCTAACCGGCGGCACTGACAATCCCCGTCAGGCGGCCCCGGACCGGCCCCGGTGAGGTCAGCCCAGGTTCGGGATGCGCCAGTCGATGGCGGTGTGGCCCTGCTCGGCCACCGCCTCGTCGATCTGGGTGAACGGGTGGGAGCCGAAGAACTTCTTGGCCGACAGCGGGGAGGGGTGCGCGCCCTTGACCACCACGTGGCGCTCCTCGTCGATCAGGGGGAGCTTCTTCTGCGCGTAGTTCCCCCACAGGACGAAGACCGCCGGGTCGGGGCGCTCGGCGACCGCGCGGATCACCGCGTCCGTGAACTTCTCCCAGCCCTTGCCCTTGTGCGAGTTGGCCTCGCCGGAGCGGACCGTGAGCACCGCGTTGAGCAGCAGGACGCCCTGCTGGGCCCACGGCATCAGATAGCCGTTGTCCGGGATCGGGAGGTCCAGCTCCTCCTTCATCTCCTTGTAGATGTTCCGCAGGGAGGGCGGGGTCTTCACGCCGGGGCGGACCGAGAAGCACAGGCCGTGGCCCTGGCCCTCGCCGTGGTACGGGTCCTGACCGAGGACCAGCACCTTCACCTGGTCGTACGGCGTCGCCTCCAGGGCGGCGAAGACCTCCTCGCGCGGCGGGTAGACGGGACCCTTCGCCCGCTCCTCCTCCACGAACTCGGTCAGCTCCTTGAAGTAGGGCTGCTGAAGCTCGTCGCCCAGGACCCCGCGCCAGGACTCGGGGAGCATGGAGATGTCGGTCACGTCAACTTCCTTACGGTGTGCGGCGACTGCGATGCGGAGCGACCGCGCGGTGCGGTCGCTGCCATGCCCAGAACCTACAGGCGGCCACTGACAACGGGTGCCGGAAGCCGTGTCACCAGCTGGTCTTGCGGTACAGCTCCCACATCATCATGATCGTCGACGGGTCGAGGGCCCGCTCCCCGCCGGAGACGTCCTCGCTGGCGGCCACGTACTGCCGGCCCTGCCACAGCGGCAGCAGCCGCGCGTCGTCGACCATGACCTGCTGGGCGTCCTCGAACTCCTTGACCACGTCGGCCCGGTCGCTCTCCTTGCGGGACTCGGGCAGCAGTACGTCGGTGATCCGGGTCGACGGATAGGGCGTACCGAGCGCGTTCTGCTTCCCCACGAACGGCGCGATGAAGTTGTCGGCGTCCGGGAAGTCCGGGGACCAGCCGCGCCCGAACACCGGGTACTCGCCCTTCTGGTAGCCCGTCACGTACGTCTTCCATGGGCGGCTCTTCAGGGTGATCGCGAAGAGCCCGGAGTCGTCCAACTGCCGCTTGATTTCCCCGAATTCGAGGGCGGTCTCGGAGCCGTAGCGGTCGGTCGTGTACCAGAGGGTGAGCGGGACGCGCCGGTGGATGCCCGCGTCGGTGAGGAGCTGGCGTGCCTTGGGGACGCTGGGGTCTCCGAAGTCGTCGAAGAAGGCGGTGGTGTGGCCGGTGAGGCCTTTCGGGACCATCGAGTAGAGCGGGTCCACGGTGTCGCGGTAGATCTTGTGGGTGATCGCCCCGCGGTCGACGAGCTGGGCGACGGCCTTGCGGACGGCGAGGTTCCCGGCCCATTTGTCCTTGGGATTGAACACCAGGTAGTTGATGTCGGTTCCGGAGCCGTCGACCAGTTGCAGGCTCTTGGAGGCACGGCCCTGGAGGGCGACGATGTCGTCGGCGGCGAGACCCCGGTAGGTGACGTCGATCTGTTTGTCCCGCAGCGCCTTCACCATGGCGCCGGAGTCCTGGAAGTAGCGGATCGTCACCGCGCTGTTCTCACGCTGGGCGAAGCCCTTGTAGCGGTCGTTCTTGACGAGTCGGGCCTGTTTCCCGTCGTCGTACGACTTCAGGGTGTACGGCCCGGAGCCGAAGACCTTGCCGTCCTTCCGCAGCGAGTGCGCGGGGTAGTCGTCGGGGTCGACGATCGACATGGCCGGGGTGGCGAGCACGAACGGGAAGGTGGCGTCGGGCTTGTCGAGGTGGAAGACGACGTCGCGGTCGCCGAGCACCTGTACCCGGTCGAGGCTGCCCAGCAGGCCGGCGGGTCCGCCCGGGACGTCGATCTGTCTGATGCGGTCGATGGAGTGCTTGACGGCCTGGGCGTTGAGGGGGTCGCCGTCGGCGAACTTCATGTCCGCGCGGAGTTCGCAGCGGTACGTCGTGTTCGAACTGTCCGTGAACGCACAGCTCTTGGCCGCGTCCGGCTCAGGTGTGGTCGCGCCGGAAGGGTAGGCGAGGAGCGTCTGGTAGATGTTGCGGAACAGCTCCCAGGAGCCGTCCCAGGAGGCGGCCGGATCGAGTGTGCTGGGGGCGCTGGTGGTGCCGACGACGATGGGGCCGCGGTCGTCGGAATTCCCGTCCGAGAACACTCCGCATCCGGCCGCCAGGGATATCGACGCGATCGCCGCGCCCGCCCGCAGGCCTCGGTTCCGGTTGAACACGCGCTCGCTCCTCGATCCGCCGTACCAAGGGTCGGCAGACCGTACCGCAGTTCCGCGGCCCGAAAAGGTGGTTCGGGAGGGGCTGTTGAGCAGCGTTTTTATGACGACGTTGTCATTCGGCTGTGCGCGTTCTTTGTCTCGACACGGGCGCCGGTTCCGTCAAGGGAACAGTGAAGAGACCGGCGCCCGGGCGGAGTCGGTCAGCCGACTCCGGCGTTGAGGAGGATGCCGCCGTCCACGATGAGGGTCTGGCCGGTGATCCAGTCGGACTGGTCCGAGGTGAGGAACGCGGCGGTGCCGCCGATGTCGGACGGGACGCCGAGGCGGGCCAGCGGGTAGGAGGCGGCGGCCTCCGCCTCGCGGCCCTCGTACAGGGCGGCGGCGAACTTGGTCTTCACGACCGCCGGGGCGATCGAGTTGACCCGGACGCCGGGCGCGAACTCGTGGGCCAGCTGGAGCGTCAGGTTGATCATCGCGGCCTTGCTGACGCCGTACGCGCCGATGAACGGCGAGGCGGAGACGCCGGCCAGGGAGGCGATGTTGACGATGGCGCCGCCGTTGTCCTTCTGCCAGGCGTGCCAGGTCTTCTGGGCGAAGCCGAGGGCCGAGATGACGTTGGTCTCGAAGACCTTGCGGGCGACGTTCAGGTCGAGGTCGGCGATGGGGCCGAACACCGGGTTCGTACCGGCGTTGTTGACCAGGAAGTCGACGCGGCCGAAGGCCTCCATCGTGCGCTCGACGACGACGGTCTGGTGGGCCTCGTCGTGAGCCTTGCCGGCGACGCCGATGACGCGCTCGGCGCCGAGGGCCTCGACGGCCTCCTTGAGGGCGTCCTCGCTGCGGCCGGTGATGCAGACCCGGTCGCCGCGGGCGAGCAGCGCCTCGGCGACGCCGTAGCCGATGCCGCGGCTGGCGCCGGTGATGACGGCGACCTTGCCGGAGAGTTCGGGGAGTTCAGTCATGGTTCCGTGTTCCCTAGTTGAGCGGTCCGCCGGCGACGTACAGCACCTGGCCGGAGACGAACCCGGCCGCCTCGTTCGTGAAGAAGGCGACGGCGTTGGCGATGTCGTCGGGCTCGCCGACGCGCTGCACCGGGATCTGGGTGGCGGCGGCGGCCTTGAAGTCGTCGAAGCCCATGCCGACGCGGGCGGCGGTGGCGGCGGTCATGTCGGTGGCGATGAAGCCGGGGGCGACGGCGTTGGCCGTGACGCCGAACTTGCCCAGCTCGATGGCGAGGGTCTTGGTGAAGCCCTGGAGACCGGCCTTGGCGGCGGAGTAGTTGGCCTGGCCGCGGTTGCCGAGGGCGGAGGACGAGGAGAGGTTGACGATCCGGCCGAAGCCCGCGTCGACCATGTGCTTCTGAACGGCCTTGGTCATCAGGAACGAGCCGCGCAGGTGGACGCCCAGGACGGTGTCCCAGTCGGAGACGCTCATCTTGAAGAGGAGGTTGTCGCGGAGCACGCCCGCGTTGTTGACGAGGATCGTCGGGGCGCCCAGCTCGGCGACGATGCGCGCGACGGCGGCCTCGACCTGTGCCTCGTCGGAGACGTCGGCGCCGACCGCGAGGGCCTTGCCGCCGGCCGCGGTGATCTTCTCCACGGTGTCCTTGCAGGCGGCCTCGTCGAGGTCGATCACGGCGACCGCACGGCCCTCGGCCGCGAGGCGTACGGCGGTGGCGGCGCCGATGCCCCGCGCCCCGCCGGTGACAATCGCGACCCGCTGCTCAGTGGTGGACATTGCTGGTTCTCCTCGCCCTTGAGAAACTCTCGCCCTTGCGCGGCCCGCCGGTGAGCGACCGCTTAGTACCTTCGGCAGACGTGACGCTAGAAGCCATGGCACTCGGTGTCAACGTGCGCGCGGCCCGGTGTGATCCATTACCTCACCAGAAGGTCGAGCAGGCGCTCCGTCTCGGCCGCCGGATCGACGGTGAGACCGGTGTGCACGGGCCCCGGCCGCACCACGGTGGACCGGGGCGCGATCAGCCACCGGAACCGCCGCCCGGCATCGTCGTCCGCCGCCTGCCCGGCCGCCGCACCCCCCGCACACACACCTTCCACGGCACCCAGCGCGGCCCGGATCCCGGCCACGTCGGCCGCCGGGTCGAGAGCGAGCAGCCTCGCCTCGTCCAGATGGGTGCGGGCGCCGACGTAGGACTGGGCGCGGCAGTAGACGAGCACGCCCGCGTTGATGCACTCGCCGCGCTCGACGCGCGGTACGACCCGGAGGAGGGCGTACTCGAAGACGTCCCGGGTGTTCGCCTCGCTCGGGCGGATGATGTGGCGCTCGGTCACTGGAGTCCCTCGATGCGCTCGTGGATGAAGGGCACGCGCGCGAGGAGGGGTGCCGCGTACGCCTCACGGAGGAGGTCCGGGGTGTCGAAGCCGGGTTCGTCGGTCAGCCAGGTGTCGGGGATCTCGGCGGTGACCTCGGCGAGGAGTTCCTCGGTGACGCGCGGGGCCAGGTCGGCGGCCGCGGTCGCCACGTCCGGGGTGAAGCGGGCGAGGGCGTGGTCGGCGGCGTTGTAGGGGCGGGCCGCCGAGGTCCGGGCGCCGGGCCAGTTGTGGTGCCAGATCATGGTGGCGCCGTGGTCGATGAGCCACAGGTCGCCGTGCCACATCAGCAGGTTGGGGTTGCGCCAGGAGCGGTCGACGTTGTTGACCAGCGCGTCGAACCAGACGATCCGGCCGGCCTCCTCGGGGCTCACCGTGAAGGCGAGCGGGTCGAAGCCGAGCGCGCCGGACAGGAAGTCCATGCCGAGGTTGGTACCGCCGCTGGACTTGAGCAACTCCTGGACCTGCTGGTCGGGTTCGCCGAGGCCGAGCACCGGGTCGAGGTCGAGGGTCACCAGGCGGGGCACCCGGAAGCCGAGCCGACGGGCCAGCTCCCCCACGACGACCTCGGCGACGAGCGTCTTGCGGCCCTGGCCCGCGCCGCTGAACTTCATGACGTACGTCCCGAGGTCGTCGCCCTCGACGAGTCCCGGCAGCGAGCCGCCTTCGCGCAGGGGGGTGATGAAGCGGGTCGCGACGACCTCTTCCAGCATGTTCCCGGGCCATCCGTCTCGTCTGCGGTCCCGGGGAGAGTCCGGGGAGTTTCGGCTGCCCATGGTAGCGGGGGGTGATCACGGCCACCGCGTCCTGATCGCGGGTCAGGGGATCAGCTGGTCATGGCCTGGTACACGAGGTTCCGCAGCTGGCGGCGCAGGGGCGTCCGGTGCTTGCCCCAGGTGACGACCTGGGTGCAGAACACGGCCGTGATGCCGTCGGCCGGGTCCACGAAGAAGTGGGTGTTCGCCGCGCCGGACCAGCCGAACTCCCCCTTGTTGCCGAACGAACCCGCGGCCACGGGGTCCGTGACGACGTAGAACCCGAGCCCGAACCCGCAGCCGCGGTGTTCGTCGTCGGGGTACCGGCCGAAGGAGTTGATCTCGGCGCCGCCGGGCAGGTGGTTGGCCGTCATGAGCGCGAGGGTGCGGGGGCCGAGCAGCCGCTCGCCGTCGAGTTCGCCGCCGCGGACGAGCATGGCCGCGAACCGGTGGTAGTCCGCCAGCGTCGACACCAGTCCGGGGACGCCGCTGCCGGAGGGGAACTCCGCGGGCCGGCGGAAGGTGGGCCGCAGTTCCTGGTTCACGGCGAGGCGGCCCGAGTCGGGTTCCGGGCTGTAGATCTCCGCGAGATCCGCCACACGTTCGGGCGCGAGGGAGAACGTCGTGTCGGTCATCCCGAGCGGGCCGAGCACGTTCGTCTCCATGAACGTGTCGAGGCTCTGGCCGGTGCAGACCTCGATGACCCGGCCCAGCACGTCGACGGCGAGGGAGTAGTTCCACGCGGTGCCCGGCTCGAACAGCAGCGGCAGCCCACCCACTTCGGCACACATCTGCTCAAGTGTCGTGCCCGGCAAGGGGAGTACGTCATGGCCCGCCTGGCGGTACAGCGCGTCCACCGGGTCCATGTGGGCCAGCCCGAGCGTCAACCCGGCGGTGTGCGTGAGGAGTTGGCCCACGGTCACCGGGTGGGCGGCCGGGCGGGTCCGCACACTCGCCGGGGACCCGCCGTCGTAGACCCGCATGTCCGCGAACTCGGGGATGTAGGCGCTGACCGGGTCGTCGAGTCCGAGCAGGCCGCGCTCCACCAGCATCATGGCGGCGACGGACGTCACCGGTTTGGTCATGGAGTACAGCCGCCACAGCGTTCCGGGTCCGACCGGGAGCCCGAGGTCGAGGTCCCGGAGTCCACCGCCCGCCGCGTACACGGGTTCTCCGTCGCGGGCGACGACCGCCGACCATCCCGGGATGACCCCGAGGTCCGTCTGCCGGTCGAAGAACTCGGCGATGCGGCCCAGCCGTTCGGCGCTGAAGCCGGACTGCTCGGAGGGCTTGGTGACGCCGAGACGGTCGGCGAACTGCTGCATGTGCGCCTCCGTGTACGGGAGTTGGGGGCTGCCTGGGTCAGCGGGCCGAAGGGGCCGGGGTTCCGGCGATTC
This sequence comes from Streptomyces sp. NBC_00986, assembly GCF_045162565.1. Lineage (NCBI taxonomy): Bacteria > Bacillati > Actinomycetota > Actinomycetes > Kitasatosporales > Streptomycetaceae > Streptomyces > Streptomyces sp. NBC_00986. Next base: position 9,697,103 of record NZ_CP108733.1, on the reverse strand, counting down.
CGGCCGCCGCCAACAGCCGTCGCGTGTAGGGGTATTGGGCGTCCGCGTAGACGTCCTCGGTTGTGCCCTGTTCCACGACGTCACCGCGGTACAGAACGACGATCCGCTGGGCGAGATGCCGGACGACGGCGAGGTCGTGGGAGATGAACAGGTAGCTGACGCCCGTCTCCCGCTGGAGGTCGGTGAAGAGGTTCAGGATCTGTGCCTGGACCGACAGGTCGAGCGCGCTGACGGGCTCGTCGCACACGATGAGCTTCGGTGACATGACCAGGGCCCGGGCGATCGCGATCCGTTGCCGCTGTCCGCCGGAGAACTGGCGTGGATAGCGGTCGGCCGCCTCGGGCGGCAGCCCCACCAGCGCGAGCACCTCCCGTACCCGCCTCTGGACTACGGCCCGTTCGTCACGCGCGTGCACGAGCAGCGGTTCGGCCAGGGTCTGGCCCACGGTCAGGGCCGGGTTGAGGGAGCCGTTGGGGTCCTGGAAGACTGCCTGGACGCTCTTGCTCAGCTCCCTGCGCCGGGCACCGCGCGCATGGGTGATGTCCTGGCCCTCGAACAGGATCGTGCCCCGCGTGACCGCCGTCAGCCCGAGCACGGCCCGGCCCAGGGTGGACTTGCCGGAGCCGGACTCCCCGACCAGGGCGACGGTCTCGCCCGGCCGGATGTCCAGGGACACGTCCCGGATGGCCGGGGTGCCCTTGCCGGCGCGGTGGTACGACACCGACAGGTCGCGGATGTCGAGCAGCGGCCGTGCGGTCGTGCTCACGAGGACACCTCCAGCTCTTCGCCCACCAACAGGCAGCGGGCCACGCCCAGTTCGTCGGGCTGAATCAGGACGACCGGCGCCTCGGTGCACCGGTCGACGCGGTCGGGACACCGGTCGGCGAAGTGGCAGCCGACGGGCCACTGCCCCGGGGGCGGCACGGTGCCGGGGATGGTGGGGATGGGCTCGCCCACCGTCGCCAGGCGCGGGTTCGCGGCGAGCAGCTTGCGGGTGTACGGGTGGAGCGGCGCGGTCATGACGCGCTCGGTCGGACCGGCCTCCACCACCTGGCCCGCGTACATGACCAGAGCGGTGTCGCAGGCCTCCGCGATGACGTCCCAGTCGTGACTGATCATCAAAAGGGCCATACCCGTGTCCCGTTGGACGGTGCGCAGCAACTGGACGATCTCGCGCTGGACGGTGACGTCGAGGGCGGTGGTCGGTTCGTCGGCGACGAGGATCCGCGGGCGCCCGGCCAGGGCGACGGCGATGGAGACGCGCTGTGCCATGCCGCCCGAGATCTGCGAGGGGCGCAGCTTCATCACCCGGTCGGGATCGGGGAGTTGGACCTGGGCGAGGAGTTCACGGACCCGGAGTGTGGCGTCCTTGCGGGAGAGCCGTTCGTGGGTGCGTACCGCCTCGCGCAACAGGTTGCCGATGGTGAACAGGGGGTCGAGGCCGACCATGGGCTCCTGCGAGATGAAGGCGATGGTGCCGCCGCGCAGGTCCCGCCACCGGGCCACATCGAACGCGGTGACGTCGGTGCCGTCGATCTCGACCGTGCCAGAGGAGATACGGGCTCCGTTCGGCAGCATGCCGAGCAGCGCCAGCCCGGTCATGGACTTGCCGCAGCCGGACTCGCCGACCAGTCCCACGGTGCGGCCCTGTCCCACGGACAGGCTCACGTCGCTGATCAGAGCGACCTCGCCCTCCAAGGTGTCCGCGGTGACGGTCACCCTGGTGAGCCGTACGACGGGATCCGGCTCAGCGAGCAGCCAGGCGTCGTCGGACACGGGTACCTCAACGGGGGCTGTTGCCTTGGCAGTTGCCTTGCGGCGCCGGGTCGGGGTCGCGTGGGAAACACCGGACCAGCGCTCGGCCAGCAGGTCGCGCAGGCCGTCGCCGAGGACGATCAGCGCGGCCGCCGTGACGGCAACCAGGCCGCCGGTCGGGATGGCCAGCCAGAGGCTCTGGTTCAGCGTCTGTGCGGCGTCGGCCATCATGCCGCCCCAGGACGGAGCGGGCGGCTTCACGCCGAGGCCGATGGAGTTCAGGCCGGCCGCGATGAGCAGGGTGTTCGCGCATGCCAGCGCCGTGTTGACGAGGATCAGGCCGGTGATCCGCGGCAGCACGTGCCGCCGGGCCACGCGCCAGGTGCTGAGGCCGGACACCTGTGCCGCCGCGACGTAGGTCTCACGGCCGACCGTCAGCGACGCCGAGCGGACGACCCGCATCATGCCGGGGACCGACAGCAGGCCGATCACGATCATCGCCGCGGTCATGCTCTGCGAGAACAGGGCCAGCACGATCAGCAGCAGGATGATGCCGGGGATCGACATCACCACGTCGGCCAGCCGCATCAGCACGGCGTCCATACGGCCCCGGCGCAGGCCGATGACCAGGCCCAGGGGGACCGCGATGACCAGGGTGATCGCCACGGCCAGCGCGATGTCCTGGAACGTGTCCGCGCCGCCGTACATCAGCCGCGACAGGACGTCGCGGCCGAGCCGGTCGGTGCCGAGCAGGTGTTTCGCGCTCGGGCCGGTCAGTGCCGCGGTGAAGTCCGCCTGCTGGGGTGGGTACGGCGCGAGCCAGCGGGCGCCGAACGACGCGATCAGCTCCAGGACCAGGATCACGGCCGGGATCGCGATGCGCGGCCGGCGCAGGGCGCGGCGGAGGGCGGACCCGTGAGGTGTGCGCGCCGGGGTGGCGGCGGGCGAAGCGGGAGCGTTCTCCGTCTGCTGGGGAAGCCCGGGTTTCGTCATCGATGTCTCCTGTGTGCTCATGCGGCGACCGCCTGAGGGTTGAGCCAGCCGATGGCGAGGTCGAGCAGGAGGTTCAGTCCGACGACGATGAGCGTGAAGTACACCGCCACTCCCTGGATGACCGGGATGTCGCCGCTGGACGCGGCCGTGACGGCCGCGCTGCCGAGGCCGGGCAGACCGAAGAGTTCCTCGATCACCACGGCCGAACCGAGCAGTCCGATGAGGTTGTTGCCCGCCACGGTCAGGACGGTGACGGAGACATGCCGTAGCGAGTGCTTGAAGAGGATCGACCACTCGCTGACGCCGTTGGCCCGCAGGTTCCGTACGAAGTCCCGGCTCAGCACGTCGGCGAACTGCTCACGGGTCTGCTTGGCGATCACCGTGACCAGTGCGAAGGCCAGGGCGGCCACCGGCAGCAGCAGCGAGCGCAGCCAGCCGCCGGCGGAGGTCCCGAAGAACACGTATCCGTTCGCGGGCAGCAGGCCGAACCGGGTGTTGAAGACCCAGATACCCAGCAGCCCGACCCAGAAGGCGGGGACGGTCATGCCCGCGATGGACGCGGTGTCCGCGGCGATCCGCGTGGTGCGCCCGCCGCGGGCGCCGGCCATGCCCAGCACGATTCCGATCACCAGCGCGAGCAGGGTGGTCGCGATCACGAGCGAGAGCGTCACCCCCAGCCGGGTGTTGAGCGAGCCCGCGACCGACTCGTTGCTGCTGATCGACCGTCCGAGGTCGCCGTGGACCGCGTCCTTCAGCCAGGCCCAGTAGCGCTCCCAGACCGGCTGGTCGAGGTGGAGGCGGTGCCGCAGTGCGGCGATCGACTGGGGTGAGGCGCTGAGACCTCCGATGGACTTGGCGGCGTCACCCGGGATGAACAGCTGGAGGAAGAAGGTGAGCGCCGAGACGAAAAGCAGCAGGGGCACAGCCTGCACGATCCGCATTCCGCTGGTTCGCCACATGACGTGGAGCCTTTCTCCGTAGGGTCACTTGGCGGCGTACAACGACGTCAGGTCGGGCGTGAGATTCGTGGTCGAGAGGTCGACGCCCTTCAGACCGGGCCGTACGTAGACGATCTTTTCCATGGACACCATCGGGATGGTCCAGGAAAGGTCGGACAGGCGCTGTTCGAACTTCTGCCAGCCCTGCTCCTGGAGCTGGGCGGTCGACGCCGAGGCCGCCTGGCTGTAGAGCGTGTCGAGTTGCTTGTCACTGACCTTGAGCGGGTTGCCCCAGCTGTACAGGAGATCGTTTCCCTGGGCGTACGGCGGGGAGATTCCGTCGCCGTAGTCGAACATCATTCCCGCGTACTTCGAGTAGGTGGAGAAGAGTTCGTTCACGTTCGCCGGGACGTTGATCTTGACGTTGATTCCGATGTTCGCCATTTCCGCGGCGAAGGCTTCTGCGGCTTGGGATTCTCCGACACCGGTGAGATTCACGGTGATGGGGAGGGTGAAGCCGTTGGGGTAACCCGCCTCAGCCAGAAGCTTCTTGGCCTTTGTGACGTCGTAGGCGTACTTTCCTTCACTGCCCTTGGTATATCCGCTCGTGCCCTCGAGAACGGGATAGTCCCAGCCCTTCGCGTACGTGCCGTACAGGGCTTTGGCGATCGAGTCCCGGTTGATTGCGTACATCATGGCCTGCCGTACCCGAAGGTCACCCAGCGCCTTGACCATGGCGCCCGCGCGGTCCTGGATCATCAGCTCCATGATCGAGTACGGGCTCGAAAGGACCTGGAATCCGGCGGACTTCGCGGATTTCGCGGTCGTGGAGTCGCCGAGCGCGTAGTCGACCTCTCCCGAACGCAGGGCGCTGAGTGTGCTGTTCTCGTCCTTGATGACCTTGACGACGACCTTTTTCCAGTGCACGCGCGACTTGTCGTAGTACGTGGGGTTGGGGACGTAGGTGTAGGTCTGCCCGGAGACGGTCTGCGACTTGTCGATCACGTAGGGCCCGGCGCCGTGTGTGGTGGTCCCGAGTTCGCCCGTCTTCTTGAGGCCGAGGGGGCTGATGATCTCTCCGGTCGTCGGTCTGGAGAGATAGAGCGGCAGCAGCGGATCGGACGTCTTCAGGCGAATGCGGAGTTCGAGATCGGAAACGACGTCGATCGCCCCCACCGGAGCCAGGTCCGCCGCGAGTGGGCCACCGGCCTTGGCGTAGTACTGCAGTGAACTCTTCACGCCCGCGGCGGTGAGTGCGGAGCCGTCGTTGAATTTCACGCCGGACCGCAGCGTGATGTCGAAGGTCTTGCTGCCGGAACCGACGAAGCCCCACTTGGTCGCGAGGGCCGGCGTGTATGTCCCGTTCGGTGCCTGGCGGATCAGCGTGTCGTATGCCAGCTCGAAGAAGTACTGCTGCGGGTCGGAGGAACCGCCCAGACCGGGGTTCAGGCTGTTGGGCGCGATGGCCGAGGCGACGGTCAGGACGTTCGGGTCCTGGGCCTTCGCGGTGCCGGACGAAGCACTGTTTCCGCCACCGCATGCGGTGGTGAGGAACGCGAGTGCGGCGGCACCGGCCGTGAAGGTGAGAGGAAGGCGCGTGCGTGTCATCTGGGACCTCCGGCGTCGAGGCAATAAGTGGGTACGCGGGATTCACCGGAGGTGAGGGGGGAGGCCGCCGTCATGGCGGTTTCTCGGTGGCGTAAGTCCGCGCGATGTCAGGGGACTTCGGGAGAGTCTTCGAGTACCGCTCAGTCGACTCTTGTGGAGGTCGGTCTGAGCATTGCGTGGGCCCGACGGATACGGTCGGTGCTCTCGCGGAGATATTTCGGCGGTATTTCGGGATCAAGCCGCCTCTGTGCGGCACCCCTGGAATCGAGTGGGCTCATTATTGGGTCCACGGTCCGGACCCAGCACGCCAGGAGTCCGCTGAGCGGACCGCTGCGTAAACGAGACCTTCGCGGCGACGGTGGAGCTGGCCGGGGCGCGCAGCTCTCGGCGTGTTGCTGTGGATCGGGACGCGACGGCGTCCTCGAGTATCGCCCCGGGTTGCCGGTGCCTGTACAGGCCTTATGCACAGCTGACAGCTGAACGACAGGGACGTTTTACGTCTTCCTGATCTCGATCAGGCCAAGCTCACGACACCGTCTGAACGACGGTCACCCGCACCTCGTACCCCTTTGCAGACCCACACATGCTTCCCATGGAAGGAACGTCAGCATGACCAGCGAATCGTTCGAACCCGTCACGGCGCCGTCCCGTCGCACCGCGTTGGCGGCGGTCGGCGCGGCGGGACTCGCCGTCGCGCTGACCGCGTGCTCGTCCAGCGACGACTCGTCGTCGGACACCTCGAGCTCCTCGGACACCTCGGGTTCCACCAGCACGGCCGGCGCGTCCACCGCCCAGGGTGACGCGGGCGGCACCGAGCTCGCGAAGACCTCCGACATCCCCGAGGGCGGCGGCAAGATCTTCGCCAGCCAGGGCGTGGTGGTCACCCAGCCGACGGCGGGCACCTACAAGGCGTTCTCGTCGAAGTGCACCCACCAGGGCTGTGCGGTGAGCAGCATCAGCAGCGGGGCCATCGTCTGCCCGTGCCACGGCAGCGAGTTCTCCGTCACCGACGGCAGCGTCAAGAAGGGTCCGGCCACCCAGGGCCTGCCCGCCGAGCAGATCACCGTCTCCGGGGACTCGATCACGCTGGCGTGACGGTCAGCCACGACGTGCCCTGCGCGGTCGTTTGAGACAGCCCAGCACCTCGTCCGTGGTCGCGACCGTAGCGACCAATGCGAGGGTGTTGCGGATCATCGCGGGGGTGTAGTCAGCGGGCACCCCCGCGATGGCGTCCCTGGGGACGACGACGGTGTAGCCGCGGTTGACGGCGTCGAACACCGCGTTCGGTATGGCCACATTGGCGGAGACGCCGGTGACGATCAGTGTGCGGCAGCCGAGATTGCGCAGCAGTGCGTCGACGTCGGTGCCCTGGATCGGCGACAGACCGTGCAGCCGGCGTACGACGAAGTCCTCCTCGGCGACCTCGATCGGGGGCGCCACGCGCACCGCCGTGGTGCCCGACAGCTGCTGGACTGGCAGGCGTTCGGCGGCGCGGAACAGCCGGGCGTTGTGGTTCGCCCCGCGCCCGTCCGGCCGACGCTCGGCAACGGCGTGGATCACCTGCACCCCGCTCTCGTGCGCGGCGGCGACCAGTCGGGCCACGTTCGCGAGCGCGCCCGACTGGCGTGCGGCGAGGGCGAGTTCGGGCAGTGCACTGTCCGGTCCGACCACCCCCTGTTGACATTCGACGGTCAGCAGGACAGTACTCACCGTGTCGAGGATCTCACTGAGTTGTTCGTGCGACGGCATGGCTCTCCCTTGTCGTCGACGGCCGGGGCGGGCGACAGTAACGAGCATCGCGTGCGGAGGGAAGACGGCCGACGCTCCTCCGGCCGCAATCCCTGACGCAGCGTCAGAAGCGGCTGCCCGCCGCTCGTGCCGTAGTTGAAGGGGATCGCATGACCGCCACTCAGCGTCGAGGCCGGAAGATCATGATGACACCCGAGGAACTGGACGAGTTCCTCACCACCGAGCGCACCTGCCGCGTCGCGACCACCTCCGCGGACGGCGCCCCCCACGTCAGCCCCCTCTGGTTCGCCTGGGACGGCACCTCCCTCTGGCTGTACTCGATCACCCGCAGCAAGCGCTGGGCCGACCTCCGCCGCGACCCGCGCGTCGCGGTGGTCATCGACGGCGGCCACGCCTACGACGAGCTGCGCGGCGTCGAACTCTCCGGCGCCGTCGAGTTCGTCGGCGAGGCCCCGCGCACGGGCGAGCCGCATCCCGAACTCGTCCCCGTGGAGAAGCTGTTCGCGCAGAAGAACTTCGGGCTGGACGCGATGCCTTACGACGGGCGGCACGCGTGGGTACGGCTGACGCCGGACACGCTCACTTCTTGGGACTTCCGTAAGTTGGCGGCGCGGTAAGGCAGTTGCTCAGCCGACGGTCTCCGCCGCGGCCTGCAGCGCCTCGACCGCCGCGCGGATGGACGGGCGGCGGTCGGCGTCGGCGCGCCAGACGACGTAGACGTGTCGGCGGACCCGTTGTTTCAGGGGGACGGTGACGACTCCGGCGGGCATCGGGTTGCGGCCCAGGAGGGGAACGACGCAGACGCCCAACCCGGCGGCGACCAGGCCTAGTTGGGTGTGGGTCTCGGCGGCGCGGTGGCCGATGATCGGTTCGATGCCGCGGGAGCGGAGCGTGAACATCAGCCACTCGTGGCAGAACTCGCCCTCGGCCCAGGTGATCCACTCGTCGTCGGCGAACTCCCCGAGGTCAACCTCGTCGCGCCCGGCCAGCGGGTGACCGGACGGCATCGCCACGTCGGCGGGGTCGTCCAGGATCGGCGCCTTGACCAGGCCGTCGGGCAGGGGCATCGGCTTGTTGTACCAGTCGAGGACGACGGCGAGGTCGAGGTCGCCGCGCACGACGCCCGCGATGCCGCGCTCCGGCTCCTGTTCCGTGGAGCGGACGCGTAGTGCGGGGTGGCGGGCGCGCAGGCCGGCGAGCGCGGCGGGGAAAAGGCCGCGGGCAGCGGTCGGGAACGCGGAGATCCTCAACTCGCCGACGACTTGCCCTCGTTGGGCCTCCAGGTCGGCCTGCGCCAGCTCCACCTGGGAGAGGATGCGGCCCGCGTGCTCCGCGAGCAGTCGGCCGGCGTCGGTGAGCCGTACCCCCCGGCCGTTCTTGGCGAGGAGCTGCTGGCCCACCTCTCGCTCCAGCTTGGACATCTGCTGCGACACCGCCGAGGTCGTCACATGCAGCCCCTCCGCGGCGCCGCTGACCGAGCCGTGCCGGGCGAGGGCGTCCAGGGTGCGCAGGCGCTCCAGATTCAACATGTAAGAGATACTACGAGATAGCTGGCGCCAAATCTCGCTTGTGCTACGAGGTCGGGGCCAGGATCTTGGTATCCATGAGCACAGTCAGCACCGCCACGACCACCGCCGACGCAGCCCTGAAGCAGCCCGGGGACACCACCACGCCCCTCCCCCGCCGCGCCCTCGACTGGCGGCTGCGCTTCGGGGCGCTCTCCCTCATCTGGGGCTTCAGTTTCCTGCTCATCAAGGTGGGCACCCACGGCTACGCGCCCTTCCAAGTCACGTTCGGTCGGCTGCTGTTCGGGACGGCGGTGCTCGCGGCGGCGATGGCGGTGAAGCGGGAGCGGCTGCCGCGCGGTGCGCGCACCTGGGCCCATCTGACGGTCGCCGCGTTCCTGCTCAACGCCCTGCCGTTCTCCCTCTTCGCCTACTCGGAGCTGACGATCCCGTCCACGCTCGCGGGCATCTGCAACGCGACCTCGCCGCTCTGGGGCATGGCCCTCTCCCTGGTCGCCCTCTCCGAGGACCGCCCGACCCGCGTCCGCGTCGCCGGTCTCGGCCTCGGCTTCCTGGGCGTCCTCACGGTCCTCGGCGCCTGGCAGGGCTTCAGCGGCCTGGACGCGAGGGGCACCGCGATGGCCCTGCTGGCCTCGCTCAGCTACGCGATCGGCTGGATCTACGTCCGCCGCACACTGGCGGGCACCGGCGCCTCGCATCTCTCCCTGACGGGGACCCAGTTGCTGCTGGCCACCCTCCAACTGGCCGTCATCACCCCGCTGTTCACGTCCGCGCCGACCCACTTCCCGCTCCTCCCCCTGTTGGCGATCGCCGCGCTGGGCGCCCTGGGCACGGGTCTCGCCGTCCTCCTCCAGTACGGCCTCGTCGCCGAAGTCGGCCCCACCACCGCCCAGATGGTCACGTACTTCATCCCGGTCATCGCCACGGCGGCGGGCGTCGCGATCCTGGGCGAGTCGCTGACCTGGTCGACGCCGGTCGGTGCGGTGATCGTGCTGGCGGGGGCGGCGCTCACGCAGGTGCGGCCGAGGGGGAAGCGGTAGCTGACGCGGCGCGGGCGAGGGACCGTAAGCGCCCGCGCGAAGCGTCAGACGCAGCCGCGAATCGGTGTCGGCCCCCCTGTCGGCGCGCTCCGGGAGGGGAAGGCGAGCGGCAGGGACCACAGTCCGGCCGAGGCGTATGTGCCTCGCCTCCGACGCACCCTGGGACCGGCATCAGACGTAACCGTGACCGCCGGCGGAAGCGATCACCTCCGCCAGCGGTCCGGCCTCGTCGGCCGTCACTGTCGAGACGGCGACACGAATGCCCGGCGGCACGCTCCCCCGGAAGGCCGTGGCCAGCCAACGCGCTTACACCTCACCCCGACGCGCTCAGCCGTCAGCGTCGGGACGGTGATACGGATATCCGGCGGCGCACTCCCCCGGAAGCGGGCACCCCGGGGCCACGGCCCAGCCAACCCGTATCCACCTCACCCTCGACGCACCCGCCAACCGCCCTCAGACATAACCCCGAGCCGGCGCCGGACCACTCGCAGAAGCGATCGCCTCCGCCAGCGACCCCGCCTCGTCGGCCGTCAGCGTAGAGACGGTGACGCGGATACCCGGGGGTGCGCTCAGGCGGAAGCGGGCGCCCGGGGCCACGGCCCAGCCGGCGTGGAGGAGGCGGGAGACCGCGCCGGTCTCGTCCGGTACCGGGATCCACACGTTGAGGCCGCTGGTGCCGTGGGCCGTGACCCCGCGTTCGGCGAGCGCGGCGATCAGCGCGTCGCGGCGGGCGCCGTACGCGGCCGCCACCGCCGGTGTGTCGACCGCGCCGTCGGCCCACAGCCGGGCCACGGCCCGCTGGGTGATGCGGCTGGCCCAGCCCGGGCCCAGGCGTTGGCGACCGCGGACGCGGTCGAGGGTGACGGCGTCGCCGGTGAGTACGGCGAGCCGTAGATCCGGGCCGTAGGCCTTGGCGACCGAGCGGACGAAGGCCCAGGTGCGGGTGGTGCCGGCCAGGGGGTGCAGGGGCTGGTCGACGATTCCGTGGCCGTGGTCGTCCTCGATCAGCAGGGTCTCCGGGTGGCGGCGGAGCACGGAACGCAACGCACGCGCACGCGTGGCGCTCACCACGGCTCCGGTGGGGTTCTGCGCCCGGTCGGTGACGATCAGGGCCCGCGCGCCGGCCTCCAGCGCGACACGCACGTCGTCGGGGAGAGGCCCCTCGTCGTCGACGCGGACGGGGGTCACGCGCAGCCCCAGCGCCGGTACGAGGTCGAGCAGGCTGCCCCACCCCGGGTCCTCCACGGCGACGGTGTCCCCGGGTTTCAGATGGGCGGCCAGGACGCGTTCGATGGCGTCCAGCGAGCCGGAGGCTACGGCCACGGGGCCGGCCGGCACGCCGTCCGCGTCCAGCTCGGCGCGGGCGATGCGGGCCAGCTCCGGTTCGACCGGGTCGTCGCCGTACATGACCGGTTCCCGGTCGGCGCGTTCGGCGGCGTAGGTGAACGCCCGCACCAGGGACGGGAGTTGCGCCGGATCCGGGTTGCCGTGGGACACGTCACGCACCCCCGCCGGCACGTCCACCCGGATGTGCTCGCGCCCGGTCGTGGCCGGTTTGGGCCGCACCCGGCTGCCCCGGCGCCCGGCGGTCTCGATGACCCCGCGCTCCCGCAGCGTCCGGTACGCGGCCGCGACCGTGTTCGGGTTCACCCCCAGCTCGACCGCCAACTCCCGCATGGGCGGCAGCCGTTGCCCGGGCTCCAGCTCTCCCGAACCCACCGCGCGCTCGACGTCCGCCGCAATGTCTGCTGCGCGTCGCCCTTCGATCCGATATCCTCCTAGCACAAAGCGCATTATGCACTAGTGCAATGTAAATGACAACCGGGCACCACACCCCCCCCGACAGCACACACGCCAATGGAGAGCACCATGCAGGGGACCACCTCCCAGCCGACATCACCGCCCGCCGCCTACACGCCGACCGACCGGACGATCCCCACCCGCTCCGCGGAACGGGCTTCGTACGACAAGGAGTTGGTGCACGCGATACTCGACCAGGCCTACGTCTGCCACCTCGGCTTCGTGCGGGACGGCAGGCCGGTCGTGCTGCCGACGCTGTACGGGCGGGTCGGCGAGCGGCTGTACGTGCACGGGTCGACGGGCGCGCGCCCGCTGCGGATGACGGGGCAGGCCGACCCGGGGCTCCCGGTCTGCCTGACGGTCACGCACGTCGACGGCCTGGTGCTGGCCCGTTCCGCGTTCCACCACTCGATCAACTACCGCTCCGTGGTGGTGCACGGCATCGCCCACCAGGTGACGGACCCCGAGGAGAAGCGGACGGCGCTGGACGCGCTGGTCGACCACGTCGTGCCGGGCCGGTCGGCGGACTCGCGGCCCGCCAACAAGAAGGAAATCGCCGCCACCATGGTGATCCGCCTCGACCTCGACGAGGTCTCCGCCAAGCTCCGCACGGGCGGCGCGAACGACGACCCCGAGGACCTGGACCTCCCCCACTGGGCGGGCGTGGTCCCACTCTCCCCCGCCTACGGAGCCCCGCTCCCGAACGACGACCTGGCCCCCGGCACCGAACTCCCCTCCTACCTGGCCGCGTTGTAATGCTCATCCACCCCTGGGACGCGCCGCGCGACGACGCCGAGTGGCAACACTGGCTAGCCGCCCACGACTTCGGCCAGCTGGCCGTCAACGGGCCCTCCGGCGAACCCCCGTTCGTCCAGCCCCTCCACTTCGCCTACGACCCCGGGCGCGGTGAGGCGATCACCCATCTCGCCCGCCCCAACCCGCTGTTGCGCGCGCTGAAGACGAACCCCCAGGTGGTCCTGAGCGTCGTGGACGACTACGTCTACGTCCCCGGCCCCTGGCAGGCGGAGCCGGACGGCCCGCCCGAGCACGGCGTGCCGACCAGCTTCTACGCGGCGGTCCAACTCCGGTGCACCGCCCACCTGGTGGACGACCCCGCCGAGACGGCGACCCTGCTCAACCGTCAGGTCGGCCACTTCCAGCCCGAGGGCGGCTCCTCGACGGTCGCCGCGGGCGAGGCGCCGTACGGACGGATGTTGTCCGGTATCCGGGTGGTGCGGCTCGAAGTGACCGGCGTACGGGCGAAGTTCAAGTACGCGAACCATCGCGCGACCGAGGTCCAGGACCGTATCGCGGCGGGGCTCGTGGAGCGGGACGGTCCTCGGGACGCGGTGGCCCGGGAGCATCTGCTACGGCGGCGGCGCGAGGGCTGAGGAACCGAACTCCCGTCACACCAGGGCTTGTTCGTCGGTGGTCGCCCCGCGCGCTTCTGTCACCGCGAGGCCCGCGACCGAGGTGAGCATCAGCAGGGTGCCGGCCAGGGTCGTGGGGGTCAGTGGTTCGCCGAGCAGGACGACGGCGAGGACGGCCGCGCTCACCGGTTCGAGGAGCATGATCACGGAGACCGTGGCGGACCGTACGACGGCCGCGGCGGCGAAGTAGAGCGCGTAGGCGAGGGCGGTCGGGACCGTCGCGATGTACCCGAGGAGCCACAGCACCCGGACCGGCTGGGCGGTGTGCGGTACCAGTCCCTCGGCCAGGGCGAACGGCAGCAGGCACAGGCTGGTGACCGCGAACGTCCCGACTGCCGTGGCGGACGCGTCGGTCGCGCCGTCGCGCCCCCAGCGTCGGGTCAGCAGGGTCATGGCCGAGCCGCCGGCCGCCGAGACGAGCGCGAGCAGCACGCCCGACGGTCGTACGGTCGCGGCTGGTCCCAGGGACAGCACGGCGAGCCCGGTGAGCGCCCCGCCCACGGCGACCGTACCGCCGGCGCCGAGCCGCTCACCCAGGGTCAGCCGGGCGCCGAGCGCGACGAACACGGGCCCTGCGCCGAGGGCGACGACGGTCGCCACGGCGAGGCCGGTGGCCTCGACGGCCGCGAAGTAGGCCGTCTGGAACACGGCCAGCCCGAGGCCTGTCGTCACCGTCCGCAGGACCTTGCGGCGGAGTGGTTCGGACACGGCGGCGGGACGGACCCGCGGCCGTCGCATGCGGTGGACGGCGAGCAGCAGGACGAAACCGGCCGCGCAGCGCCAGAAGGACAGCGCGAGGGGGCCGAGGTCGCTGGTCCGGTAGACCAGGGAGGCGGCCGCGCCCGCGGTGCCCCAGGCGACTCCGGCGACGGTCAGGTAGAGCAGGCCTCGCCCGATGGGCAGGCCGAGAGCGGCGTTCGGCACGAGAGGTCTCCGCAGAGGTGCAGAAGTGCGACGAGGAGGAACCCCTGTGGGCGGGGTTCATGGACTTCGTCTGCGGGCAGCACTCTTCGGCCCGGGCGGTGCCGGGCGTGAAATCCGGGGGCCCGCCTCAGGTGGCCGGCGGCGGAAGAACGAGTGCGTTCGCGTGCATGACGGCCAGCCTAGGGGTCGGCGGGTGAGAGACGCAGGTCACTTTCGCCGATGTCACAGGGGGCCGGGCTGTCTCGTCTCGGGGGTGTAGCCACTGACGACCACAGCCCGGGAGGGCACACCATGGACGCACGACTGAACTACCTCTCCAGCCCGATCGCCGGCAAGGCCGCCAAGCAGTTCATGGCGGTGGGCAGGACGCTCAAGGGGTCGGCGCTGCCGGCGCTGACGCAGGAGCTGGTGGCGTTGCGCGTGAGCCAGATCAACGGCTGCGCCATCTGCATCGACATGCACACCAAGGAGGCCGGCGCGGCGGGCGAGACCTCGGTGCGGCTGAACCTCGTCGCGGCCTGGCGGGAGGCCACGGTCTTCACCGAGGCGGAGCGGGCCGCGCTGGAGCTGGCCGAGGAGGGGACCCGGGTCGCGGACGCGGCCGGCGGGGTGAGCGACGAGGTGTGGGCGCACGCCGCCAAGCACTACGACGACGAGCAGCTCACCACGCTGGTCATCCTGGTCTCCTTCATGAACTCGGTGAACCGGCTGAACATCATCACCCGCCAGCCGTGCGCGGGCGACTACGAGCCCGGGCTGTTCGGCTGAGCGGGACAACTACGGGCAGGGGAAGGGGATTCGGCGTGAGCAAGGTCGAGGAGTTCGAGGAGCTGCGGCCGCTGCTGTTCTCGATCGCCTATCGGATTCTGGGCAGTGTGGGCGAGGCCGAGGACGCGGTGCAGGAGACCTGGCTGCGGTTCGACGGCACGGCCACCCGGCCCACGTCGACCAAGGCCTTCCTGTCGGCCACGGTGACGCGGATCGCGATCGATGTGCTGCGCTCCGCTCGGGTACGGCGGGAGGAGTACGTCGGTCCCTGGTTCCCCGAGCCGCTGCTGAGCGACCCGTACCAGGATCCGGCGCGGTCGGTGGAGCTGGCCGACTCGGTGTCGATGGCGGCCCTTCTGCTGCTGGAGCAGCTCAGCCCGCTGGAGCGGGCGGTGTTCGTGCTGCGGGAGGTGTTCGCCTTCGGCTTCGACGAGATCGCCACGACCGTGGGGCGTTCGGAGTCGGCGTGCCGGCAGTTGCTGGTACGGGCGCGGCGGCACATGGCGGACAGGCGGCCCCGGTTCGCCGCGGACCGGCAGGAGCGGGAGGAGCTGGCGACCCGGTTCTTCGACGCGCTGAAGGACGGCGACGTGGGCGGACTGCGTGAACTGCTCGCCGCCGACGTGCAGTTCGTCGGTGACGGCGGCGGGAAGGCCCCGCAACTGGCCAAGGCCGTCGCCGGGGCGGAGAACGTGGCCCGGGTGCTGGGCACGGTCTTCCCCTGGCTGATCCGCATCGACGTGTCGTACGAACCGCACGAGGTCAACGGCCAGCCCGGTGCGCTCTTCCGCGACCGCGACGGGAAGGTCCTCCACACCCTGGCCCTCGACGTCCTCGACGGCCGGATCCAGACCATCCGAGCGGTGATCAACCCCGACAAGCTCGGCCACATCGGCCCGGTCGCCGACGCCTGGGCCGTCGACCGCGAACTGAGGCATGCACGTCGGCGACCGAGCTGACGGAGAGGGACGGCGGGCCGGTGGGCCGGCGGGCCGGTGGGCGGTCTGGGGGGGGCGCTGGAAGCTGGGGGTAAATCTAACCACTGTTCACCCAGTTGACCGGTTAGAAATCACCCCAGCCTGCGGGGGGGGCGGGGACGGCGAGCGGGTGGGGGGACGGCAAGCCGTGAGAGCCGGGACGGTAGGCGGCGAGCCGGCTCGCGACGGCCGGCCGCAGCGGGCGGTAGGCCCGCAGGCGGCAGGCAGTTGGCTGCCGACCGATCACGGCGAACGCCGGAACGGCGGGCGGGCGACGGACCCATCGCGGTGCCTGGACGGCAGGCCGTGGGCGGCGAGCCGACAGGCGACGGCCGGCCGCAGCGGGCGGTAGGCCCGCAGGCGGCAGGCAGTTGGCTGCCGACCGATTGCGGCGAACGCCGGGACGGCGGGCAGGACCATCGCGGTGCCCTGACGGCGAGCAACCGGCGGGACGGCAGGCCGTGGACCGCGAGCGGACAGGCGACGGCCGGTCGCGGGTGGCGGCAGGCTCGCGGGCGTTAGGCGGCGGGCCGATCGTGGGGAGCGCCCGGAAGGCAGGCGGAGTACGGGACAGCAGGCCCTGGGAGCCGGGACGGCAGTCGGCAAGCGTGCGGGCGGTGGCGGTAGGCCGATCGCGGCGGGCGCCGGGACGGCAGGTCGCAGGCGCTGATGTGGCGGGCGGTGGGACGACCTGTCGTACGACGCGCTCAGGCCGTCGTCTCCCGGGTGGCCGGCTCGCGTTTCGGGCCGCCGGCGGCCACCGGTTCGGCGGAGCTCTTCGTGGGTGCGGAGGACTGGGCGATGAAGGCGCCCAGCAGGACCACCGCTCCCCCGACGATCTGCGGTGCGGAGAGGTGTTCGCCGAGCAGGATCCAGGCCAGGACGGTCGCGATGACCGCTTCGAGGCAGGCCACGACGCCCGCGACCTGCGGGGAGAGCCGACGGACGGAGACGACTCCGGTGACGTACGCCAGGACCGTGGCGATCAGGACGATCCAGGCGAGCAGGAGGGCGGCCGGGACCGGGCGGCCGTTCATGTGGGCGTCGCCCGCGAGGATCGACCAGTCCATGGTCCAGGGGCGGGCCACGGCGGTCAGGACGAGGGTGCCGACGAGCAGGCCATGGGCGATGACGCCGAGCGGGTCGGGGGCCTCGTCGCCGGCGTCGCCGCCCTGGTCGGACAGGACGAAGTAGCCGACCTGGCAGCAGGCGGCGGCGAGCGCGAGCAGCAGTCCTACGGCGTCGAAGCTCAGGCCCGCCCAGACCTCGACGACGCAGGCGAGCCCGCCGGCCGCGAGGACGACACCGAGCGCGGCGGCACGGGTCACCGGCCGCCGCTGCACGAACCGCACCCAGCCGAGCACCAGGGCGGGGGCGAGGTACTCCACGAGCAGGGCGACCCCTACGGGTATGCGGGAGATCGCGGCAAAGTAGCAGGCCTGGACACCGGCCACCGCGAGCAGCCCGAACCCGAGGAGCAGCGCGGGGCGAGTCCGTACGAGCGCGCGGTGCCGTACCGCGAGAGGCAGCATCACGAGGGCCGCGCCGGCCACCCGCAGCCACACCACGTGCAGCGGGTCGAGCCCCGCCTCGATCAACGGCTTCGCCGCGACCCCGGATCCCCCGAAGGCCAACGCGGACCCGAGCGCCAGGCCCAGCCCGACACCCTTGCCGCTGCCACCTCCGGCCGCACTGCTCTCAGACGTATGCACGGGCACATGATGACAGGGGATGACAGGAGCGTCACCCTCGTTGACACCTGTCTCAGGTCGTGGACCGCCCGGGCCCTTACCGCGGGTTCCGCACAACGACCGAGACCTCAGCAGCCCGGCTCGCCGCCACCCCCGACGTACTCCCCCAAGCGGCCCTCGATCCAGATCAGCACCTCGGGGGACTCGATGCCCGCGCGATGCAGGACCTCGACCGCGCGGGACTCCGGGTCAGCGACGATCGCGGCAAGGAGGTCGACGCCGCAGGCCAGGTCGCCGTCGCGGAGTCCGGCGCGCTCGCAGGCGTACTCCAGGGCGCCGGCGGCCAGCGGCGACCAGCCCTCCGCCGCGGGGATCACGGGGATCGCGCCGGAGTCCTCGACCGTGCCCTGCCAGCGGAGGCCGTAACCGATGCTGCGCTGGACGAGGTAGCCGAGGAGCCGGGCGATCTGCGGGCCGTCGCCGAAGACGGCGCGCGCGTCGGGGTCGGACTCCAGGAGGCTGTGCAGCAGGTGGGCCGTGTCGATCTGGCGGTCCCCGTCCCGCAGGGCCCGGCGGCGCGCACCGGCGACCACCGCTGCCAGCTCTGCACTGAGCCTGGCATCGTTGTCCGCGCGGTGGATTCCTTGCTCGCGGGCCGACTGCCTGGGGATCTGGGGTTGCACACTCTTACCCCATCAGTCCCCCGCATTGAGGGCATCCCCGGAGGGTTGCATTTCGGCGTCCCACACAGAGTGGACCCGGGCGGACGGAATCTCCTCCTTACGGATGAGATCACGCCCCTTGACCCCGAGAGGCGCGCGCCTGCCCGCCGCGCGCCCCGTACGCAACCGCGCTGCACCCGGCGTACGTCTTTCGCGAACGTGGAGAGCAGGTGCTGGCTGGTGGCACTGCCGGCGGTCGACGGCAGGCAGTACGTGTACCGGGTGTACGCCCCGGAGGACGCACTGCTCGCCGACCTGTTCTGGGACGCGTGGCACTGCCACGACGAGAGCGCCCACCCACGCGCGTGGGACCTGTTCGACGCGGCCGTCATACGACGGGTGAGCTGAACCGCACAACTCGGCCCACGCACACAATTCCTGACGGTTCATCAGTATTGAATGTTGCGCGCCCTGCGGCTACGTTCCGCGACACGGTAGCCCGATACGAAGAGGTGGTCGCATGGCCGAAATCAACGCGGAGGCACGCATCGAGGCCCCGGCCGAGAAGGTGTGGGCTCAACTCACGGACTGGACCGCGTACGGCGAGTGGAACGCGACCCACACCAACTTCCCCAAGGGCGGCCCGGACGTGCTCGCGGTGGGCGGGACCTTCCAGGAGAACATGAAGCTGATGGGCTTCCCGGCCGAGGTGGAGTGGACCATCGAGGAGGTGGAACCGGCCCGGGTGTTCGCCATCCGCGGCAAGGGCCCGATGGCCGTGAACGTCGCCACGCGCTACACGCTCACGCCCGACGGCGACGCCACGACGGTCCGGATCGACGGTGAGTTCACGGGGGCGGCGGTGTCGTTGATGGCGGGCAAACTGAAGGACTCGGGTACGGCTGCCCTGAACGAGTCGCTGCGCAAACTGGCCGGGCTGGTGGCCTGAGGAACGCGCCGGGGCACCGCAGGAACGGGAACGCGCACAGGGAAGGCGCCCCACGGAAGTTCCGTGAGGCGCCTTGGCCTGCCACCTCTTCCGACCCCGAGGACATCAGTCCTCGTCGGCCAGAATCAGGTACAGCTTCTTGCGGGCGTCGTTGATGACGGTCAGCGCCTTCTCGCGCTGCTCCTTGCTGCCGGTCTTCCAGACCTGGCCGAAGGCCTCCATCAGACCGAAGCCGGCCTGGCGGATCTCACTGAGGGCCTCCCAGTCGACCCCGCGGGAAGCCTCTTCCCAGGGGGCGTCAGGACCCTCCTCGGCCGCGGTACGGCCGGCCTCGGTGAGGGCGAAGAGCTTCTTGCCGCCCTCCGACTCACTGGCGATCAGGCCCTCGTCCTCCAGCAGCTGCAGGGTGGGGTAGACCGAGCCGGGGCTCGGCTTCCACGCGCCGCCGCTGCGCTCGGCGATCTCCTGAATCATCTCGTAGCCGTGCATCGGCCGGTCCTTGAGGAGGGCCAGGATCGACGCGCGTACGTCGCCGCGCCGCGCCCTGCCGCCCCTCGGGCCGCCGCGCCCTCGTCCGCCCCAGGGGCCAGGACCGAAGCCCGGTCCGAAGCCGGGACCTCCGGGACCACCAGGTCCACCGGGCCCGAAGGGACCGAAAGCCCCACGCCGCCCGTCAGGGCCACCCCGGCCGCGCCGGGAAGGGCCGTCCTGTCCATGTCCACGCTCGTATCCGTGGGTACGCATCGCAATCACTCCATTCCATCGTTGATCTGTCGCGATGCGTCAACGATATATCGGGACTGTTCGGATGGCAACCCCTTCCGACAACCCCCTTCCGACAGCCCGGTTCCAGAGCCCGGTCCGACGGCCCCGTCCGACCCCTTCCGACGACGGCCCCCTAGAGTCACCGGCGTGACCGAGCAGCCGCCTCCCTACCTCGCCGCGATCCGGGAGTCGTACGACACCGTCGCCGCCGCCTACGTCCAACTCGTCAAGGAACCGGGCGAGTTGGCCCCGCTGTCCCGCGCGATGCTGGCCGCGTTCGCCGAGACCGTGCGGGCGGCCGACCTCGGGCCGGTGGCGGATCTGGGGTGCGGGCCCGGCACGATCACGGCCCATATGGCGGGCCTGGGGGTGCCTGTCTTCGGCATCGACCTCTCCCCGAGGATGATCGAACTGGCCCGCCGCGCCCACCCGGACCTGACCTTCACCGTGGGCTCGATGACCGCGCCGCCGATCGGGGACGGCGAGCTCGGCGGCATCCTCGCCCACTACTCCACCCACCACACGCCGCCCGACCAACTCCCCGTCGTCTTCGGCGAGTTCCACCGCACGCTGGCCCCCGGCGGCCACCTGATGCTGGCCGGACACGTAGGCGAGGACCAACTCCTGCGCCCGACACAGGCGTACGGCGGCCATCCCGTGTCCTACGAGTCCCACCTGCTCCCGCCGGACCGGATCGCCGGGCTGCTGACACAGGCCGGACTCACCCTCACCGCGCGCCTGGTCCTGGAGCCGGCCGAGGGGGCGAAACGGACGCACGCCGCCTTCATGGCCCGGAAACCGGAACACCCCGCAGCCCCATAGCCGCCCCCGAATCGGTCCAGTCCCCGCGAATTGGCCTTGGCCCGCGGCTCCACGCGGCGCCTAGCGTCAGGCCATGCGGATTCGAATCGTCGACGCCTTCACCGACCGTCCCTTCGCCGGCAACCCGGCCGGGGTGCTGCTCCTCGACGCCTTCCCGACGGACGACCGGCTCCAGAAGATCGCGTCGGAGGTGAATCACGCGGAGACGGCGTTCGCGCACCGGCTGCCCGAAGGCGGGGGCGCGGACTGGGCGTTGCGGTGGTTCACGCCGGCGACCGAGGTGGCGATGTGCGGGCACGCGACCCTCGCCACGGCCCACGTACTGCACAGCACCGGCGCCCACGAAGGGACCGTGCGGTTCGCCACGCGGAGCGGGGTGCTCGTCGCCACGCCGGCCGAGGACGGGTCGATCACGCTCGACTTCCCGACCGCACCGCTCACCCCCGTCGAGATCCCGGACGGTGTCGCCGAGGCCCTGGGCGCCGAGCCGCTGACCGCGTTCGACGCCGGCCCGAACATCGGCGACCTCGTCGTCGAACTCGCCGACGAGAAGACCGTCGTAGGACTCGCCCCAGACCTCAAGGCGCTCGCCGCCGCCTCCGAGCGCGGCATCATCGCGACCGCGCGGGCCGAAGACCCCAGCCGGGGCTACGACTTCGTGTCCCGCTGCTTCTTCCCGAACATCGGGATCGACGAGGACCCGGTCACCGGCAGCGCGCACACGGCGCTGGCTCCCTACTGGGCCGAGCGGCTCGGGGGCACGGTCCTCACCGGGCTGCAGGCCTCGCCCCGCTCCGGACGCGTCCGTACCGAACTCCGGGGCGGCCGGACCCTGTTGACCGGACGCGCGGTCACGGTCATCGACGGCGAGCTGCTCGCCTGATCCTCAACAGACCTGCCACGCAAGCTACTTACCCGACCTACGCCGTCGGTAGCCAGCCCACCTTCCCCGCCAGCAGCGCGTAGCCGACGAACGCCCCGATGTCGAGCAGGGAATGCGCCACCACCAGGGGACCCACGCGACCCCAGCGCCGGTACAGGTAGACGAACACCACGCCCATCACCATGTTGCCGACGAAGCCGCCGATGCCCTGGTAGAGGTGGTAGCTACCGCGCAGTACGGAACTGGCCACCAGCGCGGTGCCCGGTGTCCAGCCCAACTGGCCGAGGCGGCGCAGGAGATAGCCCACCACGATCACTTCTTCGAGGATCGCGTTCTGCATCGCGGAGAGGATCAGGACCGGGTACTTCCACCAGACGTCGGGCAGCGCCTCCGGTACCACCGTGAGGTTGAAGCCGAGGCCGCGGGCGGACAGGTAGAAAGCGATGCCGGTGCTGCCGATGACCGCCGCGATCGCAGCCCCGCGCCCCAGGTCGGGCCAGGGCCGGGTGCGGTCGAAGCCGATCGTGCGCAGGCTCTCGCCCTCTCTCAGGAGGAAGTGCGCGACGAGGGCGACGGGCACGAGCGCCGAGGCGATGCCGAACAGCTGCCAGGCGAGATCCAGCCAGGGACGGCCCGGCGCGGCCGAGGCGTTGAGGGTGGCCGCCTGGTCCTTGAGGCCTCCCGGTTTCGTGACCGATCCGACAAAACTGATCAGGGCTGACACACCGCTCGCACCGAGCGAAAGCCCCAGAACGAGCAGTGCCTCGGACCGGAGAATCCGCCGTGTGGGCCGCTCCAGCGGAAAAGTTTCGGCCACCTGCCCTGCCTCCACCTGCACACCTGCCTTCAGTTCGGAAATCCCGCCTCATGCCCATCTTCGCCCCGCTAGGGTCTCGAAAGAACTTACGAAGATCGTGCGTGACAGGCCGTTGGGGGGACGGACGCGATACGGGGCGAGCCTCCCCCATGTCTGCCATACGGCCGCATACCGGCACGTGGTTCAACAGGGAGGGGCACCACCGTCATGGGACGTCACAGCTTGCCCGATCAGTACGGGGCGGGCGGCAGCGACCCCCGTCCTCGCGCGCGCCGCCGTACGGTCGCCATCGCCACGGTGCTCGTGCTGACCGTCGCCGGCGGTACCGCCGTGGCGGTGCAGAGCGGGTTGCTCTCCTTCGGTTCCTCCTGCCGGAAGGACGCGGTACGGCTGAGAATCGCCGCCTCTCCCGACCTGACTCCCGCCCTGCGCGCGGCGGCCGGGCAGGCGCGCGACGAGGGCATCACGTCCGACGGACAGTGTCTGAACATCTCGGTGACCGCCCAGGAGTCGTACAAGTTCGCGGACACGCTCAAGGCGGGCAAGCACCCGGACGCACAGGTGTGGGTGCCCGACTCGGAGCTGTGGGTGAACGAGGTCTCGTCGGCCGCCGACAGCGACGCCACCGAGGTCACCCCCGCGGGCAACGTGGCCTCCACGCCGGTCGGGGTGGCGATGGTCCCGGCCGCCGCGAAGTCGCTCGGGTGGCCGAAGAAGACGTACAGCTGGCTGGACCTGGCCGGTGCCACCCTCACGGACGATTCGCTGCGGCTGGGCGCGGCCGACCCGGCGCGCAGCGCGACGGGGCTGCTGGCGCTCACGCAGCTGAGTACGGCCGCAGCCAAGGTCAAGGGCGGGGCCACGCAGGCGGCGGCGATGATGAAGACCCTGTCGCAGCGGACCTCGGACACCGACGGCCAGGTCCTCGATACCTTGCCGCGCAACTCGTCCGGCACCGAGCAGGGCAATCCGAAGCGCAACCAGGCGCTGGTCCTCAGCGAGCAGTCGGCGTTCGCGTACAACGCGTCGGCGGACAGCGACGGGAGTCTGGACCTCTTCTACCCGAAGGACGGCTCCCCGCGGCTCGACTATCCGTACAACCTGGTCGACCAGGAGCGGCTGACCACGGACCAGAGCCGGGCCGCGATCCGGTTCATGACCTATCTGAGCCAGTCCGCGCAGCAGAAGCTGATGGAGAAGTACGGCTTCCGCACCGATGACGACGCAGCGCCGAAGGCCGTGGTCGCGAAGGCCGGTGGCAGCAGTCCGCAGCCGTACGCCGTCGCCGCGCCCGAGCCCGCCTCCGACACGGCGCTCCAAGAGGCCCTGGGCACCTGGACGATCACGGTGCAGAGCGCGCGGATCACCACGGTCGTCGACGCGTCCGGCTCGATGGCGGAGACGGTGCCGGGGACCGGGCAGTCGCGGATGGACGTCACGAAGGCCTCGCTGTTGCAGGCGCTTGCCACGTTCACGCCGGAGGACGAGATCGGGCTGTGGGAGTTCTCGACGAAGCTCGACGGCGACAAGGACTACCGCGTCCTCGTCCCGACCGAGCGGCTCGGCGACCACAAGGGCGACGGCACCCAACGGGACGCCCTGTCAGCGGCGTTCGGCTCGCTGAAGCCGGTGCCGAACGGGGCGACCGGGCTCTACGACACCACGCTCGCCGCGTACAAGGCGGCCACGTCCTCTTACGCGAAGGGGAAGTTCAACGCGCTGGTCATCCTGACCGACGGGGTCAACCAGGACCCGGGCAGCATCTCCCGCTCCACGCTCATCAAGCAGTTGCGGCAACTCGCCAGCCCTGAACGGCCGGTGCCGCTCATCATGATCGGGGTGGGTCCTGAGGCCGACAAGGAGGAGGCCCGGCAGATCGCCGAGGCGACCGGCGGCTCGGGCCACGAGGTGAGCAACCCGGCCCAGATCCAGTCGGTGATCCTCCAGGCCATCGTGGCGGCGGGCGCGTCGGCCAACGCGGGGTGAAACAGGGCCAGTTCACCCCACCCCCACACCTCGTCCCACCTCCGCACCTCACCCCAGCGGCACCGGCTCCGGCAACCCCACCGGCCACGTGTGCACCGGCTCCCCGAGATGCATCAACTCGCTGTAGCGGCGGGTCGTCGCGGCCAGCGCGGCCTCCCTGCTGAGCCCCTGCTCCAGTGCGCGGTGGAACGTGGCGGACTGCCAGGTCGCGCCGTTCGCCCGGCGGCGGCAGCGCTCGTCGATCACGCCCAAGTACAGGTCCCGGTCGGCCGGTTCGACCCCCCACGCGTCCAGCCCGGCCTCCGCGAGCGGCAGCAGTTCGTCGCGTACGAGGGCCACCGCGTCGATCTCGGTGGTGCCGCCGAGGCGTCCGCGCCGGGGCCAGAGCAGGCGGGCGTCGATGCCGTGGCGGCACGCGGTGTCGAAGTTGGCGGCGGCGGCCTCGAAGGGCAGCCGGGTCCACACCGGGCGCGACTCCTCGGCGAGGGCGCGGACGACGCCGTAGTAGAACGCGGTGTTGGCGATGACGTCGGTGACGGTGGGGCCGGCCGGCAGGACGCGGTTCTCGACGCGCAGGTGCGGGACGCCGTCGGCGATGCCGTAGACCGGGCGGTTCCAGCGGTACACCGTGCCGTTGTGCAGGACGAGTTCGGCGAGGGTGGGGATGCCGTCGGCGTCGAGGACGTCGAGGGGTTCCTCGTCGTCATGGATCGGGAGCAGGGGCGGGAAGAAGCGCAGGTTCTCCTCGAAGAGGTCGTACGCGGAGGTGACCCAGCGCTCGCCGAACCAGGTGCGGGGGCGGACGCCCTGGGCCTGGAGTTCGGGCGGGCGGGTGTCGGTGGCCTGCTGGAACAGCGGGGGCCGGGACTCGTGCCACAGCTCGCGGCCGAACAGGAAGGGCGAGTTGGCGCCCACGGCGACCTGGACGGCGGCGACGGCCTGGGCCGCGTTCCACACGTCGGCGAAGCGGTCCGGGGTGACCTGGAGGTGCAACTGCACGGAGGTGCAGGCGGCTTCGGGCGCGATGGAGCCCGAGGTGCAGGTGAGGTGCTCGACGCCGTCGATGTCGAGGACGAAATCCTCGCCGCGGGCGGCCACGATCTGGTCGTTGAGCAGGGTGTACCGGTCGACCGCGGAGAGGTTCGAGGAGACCAGGTCGTCCCGGTCGAGCGTCGGCAGAATGCCGATCATCAGTATTCCGGCGTCGACCTCGCCCGCTTTCCGATGGGCATATGCCAGTGACGTACGGATCTCCTCGGCGAGCCGATCGAATACCCGGCCCTCCAATCGGTGTGGGGCAATGTTGACTTCCAGATTGAACATGGCGAGTTCTGTTTGGAAATCTCGGCTCGCGATGCGTTCCAGCACCTCGCCATTCAGCATTCTCGGCATGCCGTCGGAACCGACGAGGTTCAGTTCGATCTCCAGCCCCATGAGGTTCTTCGGGCGGTCGAACCGCTTCTCGGCCAGCAGCCGCTCCAGCCCCGCCAGACAGCGCCGCAGCTTGGCGCGGTAGCGCTGACGGTCGGCGAGCTCGAACGATCCTCCCGAAACGACCTTCTCACCCACGATGCCTCACCTCCTCGTCCCACTCGTCCCCGGGTCAGGAAGGATGATGCCCAGACCTGGCGATCGATAACGTCCCCGGACCGGCCCGGCGCCCGCTACTCTGGTCGAACGTGACCCGCGGCACATTCACGAGGCATGCGGCAGCGAGCAGTTCCCGCACAATGAAGACCTCGTGAAAAACGCCGACGCGAATTGGCCGACCCCATCGGCGACATATCCCGAGGTCATCGCCGTAGGGCCCGTTCGGAACCGGGATGATTCCCGTGAATCGCTGGCCTAATAGGTCCTTGTTGTTCATACGGGAAACGGTTAGACGAAACATCGTCTGAACCCGTGTCGTATAAACTCCGCGAACAAGGCAGAAGGTTGGCGCCCCGGTCCTGGAACCTGCCGTCTAGGTGACGTGCGGCAGGCCGTACCCATGTTCACGGAACCCGGCCCGGCCTCCCTGACCCCGAGAGCTGACAGCGCCGTCCGCCCCCGCCCCGCCCTCGCGCCACCAGTGCCTGTCGAATGAGAGGCGACCCACCATGCCGCTGCATGTCCCCCCGGCTCCCGCGCCCGCCCTGCGCTCCGTTCTCACGGCACTCGGTTCCCCTACCGCGGTCCGCGAGGCGAAAACGCCGTCCCTGCGCGCGGCCCAGGGACCGGCAACACCCGAACTCCCCCTGCCCCTGCATGTGTTGGACCGCGTGTCCGCGGACGGGACGGCCGTCACCCGGCTGGCCGGATGGCGTTTCCTGATCCGCTGCGGGGACCGCGCGGTCGCCGCGGCCGAGACGATGCTGACCCCCGACGGGTGGGCGTTCTCGCACTTCTTCGAGGGCCCGTACATCGCTTCCACCGAGCGGGCGCTGCGCCAGGCCGAGAACATGAAGGGCGCCTACCAGCCGCGCCTTCTCTCCGTGCCCGGTCTCTACATGCTCACGCTCTGGCTGCACGGCGACCTCACGGCGGACGGTGCCAGCGGCCACCCCGTCGCGTCCGATCTGCTGGTCCCGCTGGCCCCGGCACCGCCCGGCATCGCGGCCCATCGTCCGCACCGGGTCGCCGAGTTGCTGCCGGTGCTGACCCATCGGGTGACTCCGGCGCCACTGCTCGGTTCTCCCGCCTGACTTTCCCCTCCGGTCGCCCTCGTACCCCGTCATCGAATTCCCGGTGGCGGGGTACGATCGCGTTTCCGGCCCTTTCACGCTCGTAACGCTCGTCCGAGCACGAAAAAGCTCGTACGAGCTGGGAATTGGGATGAACCGTCCGCGCGGGTGATGCGTCATGAACCTGTGAGAAGCGGTGCTGCTAAATCCCTGCGGATTGACGTCCATGGGGCAACACTGGGTTCGGACCGACTCAACACCACGGGGGACGGACATGACCACAACAGAGCGAGAGATCCCACCAATGTGCAAGCACCAGCCACCGTGTCCCACAGCCGAATCCGCCGACCGGGAATCCGCCCGCCTCATGGCGCACCACCCGGAACAGGGCTGGAGCCTGCTGTGCAACGGCGTTCTCCTGTTCGAGGACACCGGTGAGCTCCTGCCCGACGGGCAGATCATCGCCCCGCACCGCCAAGTGGTGACAGCCGCTTGAGCATTTCCCGCGTGAGCATTTCAGGGACATGAGGGGCCGGCCGCACACATGAAGTGCGCACCGGCCCCGACGCATTTCCGGGGTTAGTCACCCTACGTAGTCGGCCGCTGTCGGAGTGCCTCCTGGTAGTCGAACCAGTCGAAGGCCGCCTCCCCCTCGGTGACGTACATGCCGATCACCCGCCCGGTGAATCCCCCGGCCACTTCCGTGGACAGATAGCGCCCGTCCAACTCGGCCAGTTCTACGGCGCCTTCGGAACCCTCCACTGAGAACGTGAGGGTGTCGGGGCCGCGCGTACCGACGTCGGCCGTGCTGATGTCGACGGTCAACGTGAGCGGACCTGGCCGCACCGCGTGCTCGGCGATGCGCTGCCGCACCGGGCCGATCCGCGCGACCACGCTCACCGCTCCCCCGGCGACCTCGATGTCGTAGTGATGCGCCTCGTCCATGCGGACGGAGAGACCGGCGCGGCCGAAGCCGGGGTCGATCCGGACGGACGCGCGGCAGTCAGGGTGCTGTTGGCGGCGGCCGAGGAACACCGGGGCGGACTTCGCGTCGAGGGTCAGCCAGCCCGGGCGCTCGGTCAGCGACCAGCTGTCGTCCGGTCGGCTGCGCGGGGAGATCCAGGTGTGGGCGAGGGCCGGGGCGTCGAAGTCGTCGCGTACCGGCGGGAGTTGGAAGGGATGCCAGGCCTCCGGTGCCGGGTGCTGTTCCCGTACCGGGCCGACCCGGGGCCAGCCGTCGATCCACTCCACCGGGGTCAGGAACGTCTCGCGGCCGAGCACGTGGAAGCCGGGGAACCAGCCCCGGGGACGGGTGCCGAGCAGGACCATCCACCAGGTGCCGTCGGGGGCGGTGACCAGGTCGGCGTGGCCGGTGCTCTGGATGGGGAGGTCCGTGCTGCGGTGGGAGAGGATCGGGTTGGCGGGGGCCGGTTCCCAGGGGCCGCGCGGGGAGCGGGCGCGGGCGATCGAGACGCTGTGGCCGTGTGCGGTGCCGCCCTCGGCGATCATCAGGTACCACCAGTCGCCGACGCGGTAGAGGTGCGGGGCCTCGGGGTGCTGGAGTCCGGTGCCGGACCAGATCGGGATCGGGCCCTCCAGGACCTTGCCGGTCGTCGTGTCGATGCGGGACACCGTCACCCCGGCGAGAGCACACCAGCAGTTGCCGTCCTCGTCCCAGGCCAGGTCGGGGTCGATGCCGGGGATGTCGACGACTACCGGGTCCGACCAGGGGCCCTCGGGCCGGTCGGCGGTGACGATGAAGGTGCCTTTGCCGCGCACGTCGGTGGTGATCAGATAGAAGCGGCCGTCGTGGTGGCGGAGGGTGGGGGCGTAGATGCCGGCCGAGGCGGGGGTGTCGTCCGGCAGGTCCAACTGCCCTGGCCGGTCAAGGGCGTTGCCGATCTGGCGCCAGTGCACCAGGTCGCGGCTGTGGAAGAGCGGGGCCCCGGGGACGTACTCGAAGCTGGAGCACGCGAGGTAGTAGTCCTCGCCGACCCTGCACACGCTGGGGTCGGGGTGGAAGCCGCCGATGACCGGGTTGTCGTAGGTCCGCATGTGTCCCCGCCCCTTCGTACGGCCCGTGCTCGAAAGTTTCGGGCCGACTGACGAATATTACGGAGCCGGACTGTAGGTGGAACCTTCGGCGGGGGCAAGGGCGGGTGCGGGGGCGAGGTGGAGGCTGAGGACCATCGTGAGGCCGCCGCCGGGGGTGTCCTCGGCGCTGAGTGTGCCGCCGAGGGCCTCGGTGAAGCCGCGGGCGACCGCGAGGCCGAGGCCCACTCCGGCGCCGCGCGGGGCGTCGCCGTAGCGCTGGAAGGGTTCGAAGATGCGGTTCTTGGCCTCGTCGGGGACGCCGGGGCCGCGGTCGACGACCCGGATCTCCACGCGGTCGGCGATGGCACTCGCCTTGACCAGTACGGGAGTTCGCTCCGGGCTGTACTTCACCGCGTTCTCGACGATGTTGGCGACGGCGCGTTCGAGGAGGCCCTTGTCGACGGGGACCATGGGGAGGCTTTCGGGGATGTCGAGTTCGACGCTGTCCTCGGGGACCCCGCCCAGCGCCATCGGGATCACCTCGTCGAGGTCCGCCTCGCGGATGATCGGGGTGACCGTGCCGGTCTGGAGGCGGGACATGTCGAGTAGGTTCCCGACGAGGTTGTCGAGGCGGTCGGCGCCGTCCTCGATGCCGGCCAGCAACTCGGCCTGGTCCTCCTCCGACCAGGCGACGTCCTCCGAACGGAGCGAGGACACCGCCGCCTTGATGCCCGCGAGGGGTGTGCGCAGGTCGTGGCTCACGGCCGCCAGGAGTGCCGTGCGGATGCGGTTGCCTTCCGCCAACGCCCTTGCCTGGTCGGCCTCTTCACGGAGGCGACGGCGGTCCAGGACCACGGCTGCCTGCGCGGCGAAGGCGGCCAGCACGCGGCGGTCCTCGGCGGGCAGGACCCGGCCGGAGAGGGCGAGGGCCATGTGGTCGCCGACCGGTACGTCGACGTCCGCGTCCTCCGGGTTCTGGCAGGGGCGGGGGCCCACACTGCCCGCGCAGGTCCAGGGTTCGACGTCGCTCGCGCGCTCCAGCAGGGCGGCGGACTCCATGCCGAAGGTCTCCCGGACGCGTTCCAGGAGGGCCTCCAGGCTGGTCTCGCCGCGCAGCACGTTGCCCGCGAGGAAGGAGAGGATCTCCGACTCGGCGCGCAGCCGGGCGGCTTGGTGGGTGCGGCGGGCCGCCAGGTCGACCACCGACGCGACCGACACCGCGACGGCCACGAAGATCGCGATGGCGACGATGTTCTTGGGGTCGGCGATGGTGAAGGTGTGCACGGGCGGGGTGAAGTACCAGTTAAGGAGCAGCGATCCGACCGCGGCCGAGGCCAGTGCGGGGAAGAGTCCGCCGAGCAGGGCCGCCGCCACGGTCAGGGTCAGGTAGAGCAACATGTCGTTGGCCAGGCCGACTTCGGGGGCGACACTGCTCAACAGCCAGGTCAGCAGCAGCGGTCCGCCGATTCCGGCCAGCCAGCCCCAGACGATCCGGGCGCGCCCGAGCCGCGCGCCCCGGTTCACGGGCAGTCCCCGCCCCTTGCCCGCCTCGTCGTGGGTGATGAGGTGGACGTCGAGATCGGGGCCGGACTCGCGGGCGACCGTGGAGCCGACGCCGGGCCCGAAGACGTACTGCCAGCCCTTGCGGCGGGAGACGCCGAGGACGATCTGGGTGGCGTTGACCCCGCGTGCGAAGTCCAGCAGTGCCGCCGGTATGTCCTCGCCGACGACGTGGTGAAAGGTGCCGCCCAAGTCCTCGACGAGGGTGCGCTGTTGGGCGAGTTCCTTCGGGGAGGCGGAGGTCAGTCCGTCGCTGCGGGAGATGTAGACCGCCAACACCTCGCCGCCCGCGCCCTTTTCGGCGAGCCGGGCGGCCCTGCGGATGAGGGTGCGGCCCTCGGGGCCGCCGGTCAGGCCGACGACGATCCGCTCCCGCGAGCCCCAGATCGCCGAGACGCGGTGTTCGCTGCGGTACTCCTGGAGGTAGGCGTCGACCCGGTCGGCGAGCCAGAGCAGCGCCAACTCCCTTAGAGCGGTGAGGTTTCCGGGCCGGAAGTAGTTGGAGAGGGCCGCGTCGACCTTGTCCGGTTTGTAGATGTTGCCGTGGGCCATCCGGCGCCGTAGCGCGGGGGGTGACATGTCGACCAGCTCGATCTGGTCGGCGCGGCGGACGACTTCGTCGGGGACGGTCTCCTGCTGGCGGACGCCGGTGATGGACTCGACGATGTCGCCCAGGGATTCCAGGTGTTGGATGTTGACGGTCGAGACCACGTCGATGCCCGCCGCCAGCAGCTCCTCGATGTCCTGCCAGCGCTTGGCGTTGCGGGAGCCGGGGATGTTGGTGTGCGGCAGCTCGTCGACGAGGGCCACCTCGGGGTGGCGGGCGAGGACCGCGTCGACGTCCATCTCGGTGAACGTCGTGTCCCGGTAGGCGAGTTCGCGGCGCGGGATCTCCTCCAGGCCGTGCAGCATCACCTCGGTGCGCGGTCTGCTGTGGTGTTCCACGAAGGCGACCACGCAGTCGGTGCCCCGCTCGATTCGCCGGTGCGCCTCGGACAGCATCGCGTACGTCTTGCCGACGCCCGGTGCCGCGCCCAGGTAGATCCGGAGCTTGCCGCGTCCCATGTCATCCTTCGAAGCGGTAGCCCATGCCGGGCTCGGTGATCAGATAGCGGGGGCTCGACGGGTCCCCCTCCAGCTTGCGGCGCAACTGGGCCATGTAGACCCGGAGATAGTTGGTCTTGTTGCTCTGGGTCACCCCCCACACCTCCTGCAGCAGGTACTTCTGCGTGATCAGGCGGCCGGGGTTGGTGACCAGGATCTCCAGCAGATGCCACTCGGTGGGGGTGAGCCGGATGTCGTGTCCGTCGCGGGTGGCCTTCTTGGCGAGCAGGTCGATGGTGAAGTCGTCGGTGGTGACGAGGGTGGTCGCCGGGGCGAGCGGCACGTCCTCGACGCGGCGGACCGCCGCCCGTAGCCGGGCCAGGAGTTCGTCCATGCTGAACGGCTTGGTGATGTAGTCGTCGGCGCCCGCGTCGAGGGCGGCGACCTTCTCGTCGGAGGCCTGCCGGGCCGACAGCACCAGGATCGGGACCCGGGTCCAGCCGCGCAGCGCCTTGATGACGTCGACGCCGTCCATGTCGGGCAGTCCGAGGTCGAGCATCACGACGTCCGGCTGTCGCGCGGCCGCGAGCCGGAGCGCGGTGGCTCCGTCGGGGGCGGCGTCGACGCCGTACTGCCGGGCCTGCATGTTGATCACGAGGGCCCGTACGAGTTGCGGGTCGTCCTCCACCACCAGCACCCGTGTCATGGGGGTGTGCCTTTCGTGTGGTCCCTGGCATGGCGGCGGGAGTCGGCGGCACCGGGGTCTCCCCCGGGCCGCCGACTCCCCTGCCGGTCGTGTAACGCCATCAGCTCTTCGTCACAAGGGACTTGAGCGCGATGTTGAGCTCCAGCACGTTCACCGTCGGCTCACCGATGAAGCCGAGGGTGCGGCCGTCGGTGTGCTCGTCGACCAGCTTCTGCACCTGGGTGACGGACAGGCCGTTCTTCTCGGCGATGCGGTGGACCTGGAGGTCCGCGTACGCCGGGGAGATGTCCGGGTCGAGGCCGGAGCCGGAGGACGTGACCGCGTCGGCGGGCACCTGGGACGCCTTGACCGTGTAGCCGGGCACCGAGTTGTCCTTGATGACCGCGGCCTTGGCGTCCTTCACCTGCTGGACGAGGACCTTGCTGTCGGCGGAGAGGTTGGTGGCGCCGGACAGGATCAACGAGTACTGCGTGTTGATGCTGTTGGTGCCGAGCCCGTTCTGCGGCCGGCCCTGGAACCATTTCAGATCCGGGTCCGGGGTCTCCTGCCCCTTCTTCAACGGCAGGTTGTACGACTGCCCGATGAGGGACGAGCCAACGACCTTGCCCTCCGACTTGATCTCCGAGCCGTTCGCCTTGCCGGGGAAGATCCCCTGGGCGATCCCGGTGACGACCAGCGGGTAGATGACGCCCGTCACCAGGGTCAGCACGAGCAGGGCACGCAGGCCCGCCCAGAGCAACCGGGCTGTGTTGGATACCGAGTTGTTCATAGCCGATCAGCCGATTCCGGGGATGAGGGAGATGAGGAGGTCGATGATCTTGATGCCGATGAAGGGCGCGATCAGCCCGCCGATGCCGTAGATCCCCAGGTTGCGGCGGAGCATCTTGTCGGCGCTGACCGGCCGGTACTGCACGCCCCGCAGGGAGAGCGGGACCAGCGCGATGATGACCAGCGCGTTGAAGATGACCGCGGAGAGGATCGCGGAGTCGGGCGAGGCCAGGTGCATGATGTTGAGCTTGTCCAGGCCCGGGTAGACCGCCGCGAACAGCGCCGGGATGATCGCGAAGTACTTCGCGACGTCGTTGGCGATCGAGAACGTCGTCAACGCGCCCCGGGTGATGAGGAGTTGCTTGCCGATCTCGACGATCTCGATGAGCTTGGTCGGGTTCGAGTCGAGGTCGACCATGTTGCCGGCCTCCTTCGCGGCCGACGTGCCGGTGTTCATCGCGACGCCGACGTCCGCCTGGGCCAGCGCGGGCGCGTCGTTCGTGCCGTCACCGGTCATCGCGACCAGCTTGCCGCCGGCCTGCTCCCGCTTGATGAGCGCCATCTTGTCCTCGGGAGTGGCCTCCGCGAGGAAGTCGTCGACGCCCGCCTCCTCGGCGATCGCCTTGGCGGTCAGCGGGTTGTCACCCGTGATCATGACGGTCTTGATGCCCATGCGGCGCAGCTCGTCGAACCGCTCCCGCATGCCCGCCTTGACGACGTCCTTGAGGTGGATGACACCCAACACCCGTGCGCCTTCGGTGTCTTCGACCGCCACGAGCAGCGGGGTGCCGCCGGCCGCGGAGATCCGGTCGGTGAGCGCGCCGGCGTCCTCGGACACCTCGCCGCCCCGCTCCCGGACCCAGGTGACGACCGAACCGGCCGCACCCTTGCGGATCTTGCGCCCGTCCACGTCGACGCCGGACATCCGGGTCTGCGCGGTGAACGCGATCCACTCGGCGTGGGCCAACTCGCCCTGGTGGCGCTCCCGCAGACCGTACTTCTCCTTCGCCAGGACGACGATGGAACGGCCCTCGGGCGTCTCGTCGGCCAGCGAGGAGAGCTGGGCGGCGTCGGCGACCTCGGCCTCGGTGGTGCCGGTCACCGGCACGAACTCGGAGGCCTGACGGTTGCCGAGGGTGATGGTGCCGGTCTTGTCGAGCAGCAGCGTGGAGACGTCACCGGCGGCCTCAACTGCCCTGCCGGACATGGCCAGTACGTTCCGCTGGACGAGGCGGTCCATGCCCGCGATGCCGATCGCGGAGAGCAGCGCGCCGATCGTGGTCGGGATCAGACAGACCAGGAGGGCCACCAGCACGATCATCGTGAGGTGGGTGCCCGCGTAGTCCGCGAACGGCGGCAGCGTGGCACAGGCCAGCAGGAAGACGATGGTGAGGGACGCCAACAGGATGTTCAGCGCGATCTCGTTGGGCGTCTTCTGCCGGGCGGCGCCCTCGACGAGGGCGATCATCCGGTCGATGAAGGTCTCGCCGGGCTTCGTCGTGATCTTGATGACGATGCGGTCGGAGAGGACCTTCGTCCCGCCGGTGACGGCCGAGCGGTCGCCGCCGGACTCACGGATGACGGGCGCGGACTCGCCGGTGATGGCCGACTCGTCGACACTCGCCACTCCCTCTACGACGTCACCGTCGCCGGGGATGATGTCGCCGGCCTCGCACACGACCAGGTCACCGATGCGGAGTTCGGTGCCGGGCACCTGCTCCTCGACGGTGCCGTTGAGCCGCCGGGCCACCGTGTCGGTCTTGGCCTTGCGCAGGGTGTCTGCCTGCGCCTTGCCGCGGCCCTCGGCGACGGCCTCCGCCAGGTTGGCGAAGATGACGGTCAGCCACAGCCAGGCGCTGATCGCCCAGCCGAACCAGTCGCCCGGGTCCTTGAAGGAGAAGATCGTGGTCAGCACGGACCCGATCCACACCACGAACATCACGGGCGACTTGACCATCACCCGCGGGTCGAGCTTGCGGCAGGCGTCGGGCAGGGACTTGATCAGTTGCTTCGGGTCGAACAGGCCCGCGCCGACACGTCCCTCGTCCTTGTGACCGGTCGGCACATCGCTGTGCGGCGCCCTGGTCGGAGTGGCTGTGGACATCGAGTCCTCTTGGTTTTCTATACGGGTGCTCATGACGCCAGCCCCTCGGCCAGCGGTCCCAGCGCCAGGGCCGGGAAGTAGGTCAGACCGGTGATGATGAGGATCGCGCCCACCAACAGACCGGTGAACAGCGGCTTCTCGGTGCGCAGGGTTCCTGCCGTGACCGGCACCGGCTTCTGCTCGGCGAGCGAGCCGGCCAGGGCCAGCACGAACACCATCGGCAGGAAGCGGCCGAGCACCATCGCGAGTCCGGTCATGGTGTTGAACCAGTCGGTGTTCGCGTTCAGGCCTGCGAACGCCGATCCGTTGTTGTTCGCGGCGGAGGTGAAGGCGTACAGCACCTCGGAGAACCCGTGCGCGCCGGAGTTCAGCATCGAGTGCGGCGGGGTCGGCAGCGCCATGGAGGCCGCCGCGAAGATCAGCACCAGGGCCGGGGTGATCAGGATGTAGCAGGCCGCGAGCTTCATCTCGCGGGTGCCGATCTTCTTGCCCAGGTACTCGGGCGTACGGCCGACCATCAGTCCGGCGATGAACACCGCGATGACCGCCATGATCAGCATCCCGTAGAGGCCGGAGCCGGTACCACCGGGTGCGATCTCGCCCAGCTGCATGCCCAGGATGGTGATTCCGCCGCCGAGACCGGTGAACGAGGAGTGGAAGGAGTCCACCGCGCCCGTCGAGGTCAGGGTGGTCGACACCGCGAAGATCGAGGAGGCCCCTACGCCGATGCGCTGTTCCTTGCCCTCCATCGCGCCGCCGGCGATCTGGAGCGCCGGGCCGTGGTGGGCGAACTCGGTCCACATCATCAGGGCGACGAAGCCGACCCAGATGGTGGCCATGGTGGCGAGGATCGCGTAGCCCTGCTTGATCGAGCCGACCATCACGCCGAAGGTGCGGGTCAGCGCGAACGGGATCACCAGCAGCAGGAAGATCTCGAACAGGTTCGTGAAGGGCGTCGGGTTCTCGAAGGGGTGGGCACTGTTGGCGTTGAAGTAACCGCCACCGTTGGTGCCGACCTCCTTGATGGCCTCCTGCGAGGCGACCGCGCCGCCGTTCCACTGCTGGTGGCCGCCCATGAACTGGCCGACCTCGTGAATGCCGGAGAAGTTCTGGATGGCACCGCAGGCGACGAGCACGAGCGCGGCGACGACCGAGAGCGGCACCAGGATGCGAATGACGCCGCGCACCAAGTCGGCCCAGAAGTTGCCGAGTTCACCGGTGCGCGAGCGCGCGAAGCCTCGTACGAGAGCCACCGCGACGGCGATACCGACGGCCGCGGAGACGAAGTTCTGCACGGCCAGACCGGCGGTCTGCACGACGTGACCCATGGTCTGCTCGCCGTAGTACGACTGCCAGTTGGTGTTCGTCACGAACGACACGGCCGTGTTGAACGACTGCGCCGGGTTGACCGAGGAGAAGCCCAGCGAGCCGGGCAGGATGCCCTGGAGGCGCTGGAGGAGGTAGAGGAAGAGGACGCCGACCGCCGAGAAGGCGAGCACGCTGCGCAGATACGCGGGCCAGCGCATCTCGGTGTTCGGGTCGGCACCGATGCCCTTGTAGATCCACTTCTCGACGCGCAGGTGCTTGTCGGAGGAGTAGACCCTGGCCATGTAGTTGCCGAGGGGGATGTAGGCGAGCGCCAGCGCCGCTATCAGGGCGATCAGCTGGAGCACACCGGCGAGGACGGGACCCATACGCTACTCAGAACCTCTCCGGGAAGATCAGGGCGAGGACGAGATAGCCCAGCAGGGCGACGGCCACGACGAGGCCGACAATGTTCTCGGCGGTCACAGCTTCGTCACCCCCTTGGCGACGAGGGCCACCAACGCGAAGACCGCGATCGTGGTGACGACGAAGGCCAGATCGGCCATCGTGAGCTCCTGGAATGAGGTTCGAATGGAACGGACGCTTAGAGGTAACCGCGCCCGTGACCGGATTCGGCCGCCGTTGACGGGTCCCTTACGGCGACGCATACGCCTTTGACGCGACTCTTACGGCAAGGGCGCGGGGCCGCTCGGGAAACCCCGCCATTCGGCGTACCGACGGCTAGAACAGCCGGAACCGCAGTCGGCAGATCACCGCGTCCGTGTCCCGTCGTACGGCATGGGCGACGACGGCGCCCCGCTGGTTCTGGAGCAGGCGCTGCCACAGCCGTACCGGCTCCACCTCGGCGATCAGGACGGTGACCCGGGTGTCCGGCTCCGTCGCCGAGACGTCCCGTACGTAGGCGGCGATGGGGCGGCCCAACGTGCGGCGCTCGCAGGAGAGTTGGACCAGGGGGACGCCGGGGTCCCATTGCGCCCAGGCGCGTTCCAGGGCGTGCAGGTTGGCGCGGTCCTCGGGGTCCGGATAGCAGACCGTGACCGCGCGCACCTCGTCGCCGAGGGAAGCCGCGGCCGTCAACGCCTCGGAGGTGAGGCGGGAGAGGGACGAGACCGGCACGATCACGACGGACCGGTCGCGGTGCGGGGGATCCGGGATACGGCCGAGACCGAGCCGTTCGCCGATGTGCGCGTAGGCGCGGTGCACGGTCTCGAAGGCCGCCACGAGCAGCGGCAGGGTGATCACGATCAGCCAGGCGCCCTCCTCGAACTTGGTCGCGGTGACGACGACGGCCGCGATGCCGGTGAGGAGCGCGCCGAACCCGTTCAGCAGGGCTTTGCCGCGCCAGCCGGTGCCGCGTTCGCCGCGCCAGTGCCGGACCATGCCGACCTGCGCGACGGTGAACCCGACGAAGACGCCGATCGCGAAGAGCGGCACGAGGGTGTTGGTGTCGCCGCCGGAGAACACCAGTAGGGCCGCCGAGACCGCGGCCAGCGCGAGCACGCCGTGCCGGTGCACCTGGCGGTCGGCCTTGAGGGCGAAGACGTGCGGGAGGTAGTTGTCGCGGGCCAGCAGCTTCAGCAGCACCGGCAGCCCGCCGAAGGACGTGTTCGCGGACAGGGCGAGCAGGATCATCGTCGCGAACTGGATGACGTAGAAAGCCCAGTTGTGGCCGAGGGAGGCGTCGGCGAGCTGGGCGAGGACGGTGACTCCCTGGACGGGCTGGAGATGGAAGCGGGAGATCAGCACCGACAGGCCGATCAGCATCACGCCGAGCACCGCGCCGAGGGCGACCTCCGCGCGCTGGGCCCGCTTCGCGCGGGGTGCGCGGAAGGAGGGCACGGCGTTGGCGATGGCCTCGACGCCGGTGAGGGCGCTGCAGCCGCTGGCGAAAGCTTTCAGCAACAGCAGGGTGCCGACGCTCGTCGCGTTGTCGGCGAGCGCGGAGGCGTGTCCGTCGGCGGTCGCGGTGCTCACGGGCGCGGATCGGAACAGGCCGACCGCGATGAGCACGAGGATGGAGCCGACGAAGACGACGGTCGGCACGATGAAGGCGCGGGCCGACTCGACGATCCCGCGCAGGTTCACCGCCGTGACCAGCACGAGCACGGCGAGGCAGAGCCACAGCCGGTCGTCGTAGAGCCCCGGGAAGGCCGAGGTCAGAGCGGCGACACCGGCCGTGACGGCCACCGCCACATTCAGGACGTAGTCCAGCACCAGCGAGGCCGCCGCCACCAGGCTCGTCCGCGCGCCCAGGTGGGTCTTCGCCACGGCATAGGAGCCGCCGCCGTCCGGGAAGGCCGCGATGACCTGCCGGTACGAGGCGACGAGCACCGCGAGCAGACCGGCGATGGCGAGCGTGACCGGGAGGGTGAAGCCGAGCCCGTGCGCTCCGGCGGCGGCCAGCACGAGGACGATCGCCTCGGGGCCGTAGGCCACCGACGCCATGGCGTCCAGGGAGAGGGCCGCGAACCCGGCGAGGGCGGTCAGCCGGTGGCGTTCGCCGGTATCCGGGGGCTCCTCGTCGGCGGGCGTCGCGCCCGGCTGGACGGTGAGAACGGTCATGCTGGTGGCTCCTTCACGTACGGACGCGCGGTGACGGGAACGCGCGAGTGCGCTTCAGGTTCTGTCCCGCCGTGGCCGGTTTCCCCTTCTCCTTGCGTCTTCTTCGCGCCGAACACACGTTCTTTGACGCGAACTTGACGACCGTGTGACCAGGGCAACCGCCCGCCACCGCTGCGAGGGCGTCAAGAAGCACCGGCCGCCCGTCAGAGTCGCGTCAAGGCCCGGCCTCCGTACGCCCGGAGTCCCTACCGTCACCACCATGGGACGCCCCGACCACGCACCCGCGTCCGCGCACGACCGCCGATGGAGGCGCGACCTGCGCGACACGTTCCGCTGCGCGGGCGCGCTGCTGGGACTCCTGCTGCTCGTCGACCACTTGAGCGGCCGTCTCACCCTGTGGCGCGGCGCGCTCTGGCTCGCCCTCGCCGTCCTGCTCCTCGTGGTGCTGTACCCGGCCCGGGTCCGGGCGGGCGAGGGCTGGCTGTCCTCACGCGGCCTGCTGCGCGAGCGCCGCGTCCGCACGGACCGGCTGGTGTCGGTGCGGTGCCTGGAGGGAATCTCTCAACGGCTGGTGCTGCGCGACGAGTTGGGCGGCAGGGTCGAGATCGACCCCGACGTCCTCGTCACCAACCCCGACCTGTGGCACCGCGTCTCCGAGGGCTCCCGAAAGTCCGTGGCCTCCGGCTCGCTCACGTGCGGGGCGACCGCGCTGCGCCGGGTCGCGGAACGCGTCGAGCGCGAGACCGCGGAGACCGTGTTCAAGGTGTCCGGCCTGGAGTAGCGGCCGCGGTCGAGGCCGATGGGTCCACGCGTTCGGCCAGCGGAAGTGACACCACCATCGTCAGGCCGCCACCCGGGGTGTCCTCGGGTGTGAGCGTCCCGTTCATCGCCTCGGTGAGGCCACGCGCGAGGGCGAGGCCCAGCCCGAGCCCGGTGGTGTTGTCCGTGTCGCCGAGCCGCTGGAAGGGCTCAAAGAGGCGCTCGCGGCCGGTAGTTGGCAGCCCGGGCCCCCGGTCCACGACCCTCAACTCCACCCGCCCGCCCAGCGCACTGGCGGTGACCATGACTCGCCGCCCGGCCGGGGTGTGCCGGGCCGCGTTGCCGGCCAGGTTGGCGATCACGCGCTCCAGCAGCGGCGGATCGACGAGCACCGGCGGTATCGACTCCACGTCCCGCAGATCCACGTCGGGCACGTCGGCGAGCGCCATCGGCAGCACCTCCTCCAGGCTCGTGGCCCGCAGGCTCAGCGGCAGGACGCCCGCTTCGAGGCGGCTCAGGTCGAGGAGATTCTCGAGCAGTCGGTTGAGCTTGGCCATGGACTCGTCGGCGGTGGCGAGGAGTTCGTCCCGGTCCTCCGCGGAGAACTCGACATCCCGCCCGCGCAACGAAGTGACCGCCGCCCACCCGGCCGCGAGCGGAGTCCGCAAGTCGTGTCCTACGGCCCGCAGCAGCGCGGTACGCAAGCGGTCGGCGGCCTTCACCGGCTCGATCTCGGCGGCGGCCTCGGCGAGTTGGGCGCGTTCGACGGCGGAGCCGACATGCGCGGCGAAGGCGGCCAGCACCCGGCGCTCCGAGGAGGACAGGGTGCGTCCGCGCAGGACCAGGTAGGCGCCGGGGCCCGCGGGGACGGTGGTGACTCCGGAGCCGACCTCGTGGTCCGGTGGTTCGTCGACGAGTTCCGCCGAGTCGGTGCCGAAGGTCTCGCGGGTGCGTTCCAGCAGCGCCGGGATGGTCTGGCCGCCGCGCACGATGCTGCCCGCGAGGGACGACATCGTCTCGGCCTCGGCGGTGGCACGCGCCGAACGCCGGGAGAGTCGTAGCGAACGGTCGACCACGGCGGCGACCGTCGCCGCCACGACCGTGAACACCCCTAGCGCCAGCAGGGCGTTGGGGTCGTCCAGGGTGAACTGGCCGATGGGCGGGATGAACCAGTAGTTGAGCAGCAGCGAGGCCGTGACCGACGCGATGACCGCCGAGGCCACGCCGCCTATGCAGGCGACCCCGACCACGGCGAGGAGGAACAGCAGGGCCTCGCTGGTGAGGTTGACCGTGCCGCGCACCTGGGCGAGGCAGACGGTGAGGAGCACCGGCAGTACAAGTCCCGCCACGGGCCCGGCAATCAGGCGTGCCGTGGACAGCGTGCGGCGGCGGGAGGGCAGCAGGGTGCCGCGTCCGGCCCGCTCGTGCGTGACCCGGTGGACGTCGATGTCGCCGGAGAGTTCGGTGACCGTCTCTCCCGTGCCGGGGCCGGTCAGGAACCGCTCCAGCCGGCCCCGGCGGCTGGTGCCGAGGACGAGTTGGGTGGCGTTCTCGGTGCGGGCGAAGTCGACCAGGGCGGTGGCGACGCCGTCGCCGACCACCGAGTGGTAGCTGCCGCCCAGGTCCTCGACGAGACGCCGCTGCCGGGCGAGCGAGGCATGGGAGACCCCGGCGGCGAGTCCGTCGCTGCGGGCCACGTGCACGGCGAGCAGATCACCGCCGGCGGACCGGTCGGCGATGCGGGCGGCGCGCCGGATGAGCGTGTCGCCCTCCGGGCCGCCGGTGAGGGCGACGACCACCCGTTCCCGGGTCTCCCACACCCCGCCGATCGCGTGCTCGGCACGGTACGTGTGCAGGGCCTCGTCGACCCGGTCGGCGACCCACAGCAGCGCCAACTGCCGTAGCGCGGTGAGGTTTCCGGGCCGGAAGTAGTTGGCCAGGGCCGCGTCGATCTTCTCCGGTGTGTAGATGTTGCCGTGCGCCATGCGCCGCCGCAGTCCCTCGGGCGGCATGTCGATCAGCTCGATCTGCTGGGCCCGCCGTACGACGTCGTCGGGCACCGTCTCGTGCTGCGGGACCCCGGTGATCTTCTCGACGACGTCCTTGAGGGAGGCCAGATGCTGCACGTTGACGGCGGTGACGACGTCGATGCCGGCGGCGAGCAGCACGTCGATGTCCTGCCAGCGCTTGGCGTTGCGTCCGCCGCCGGGGACGTTGCTGTGCGCGAACTCGTCGACGACGGCGACCTCGGGGTTGCGCGCGAGCACCGCGGGGAGGTCCATCTCCTCGAAGTACCCACCCCGGTAGGCGCATTGGGCCCGGGGCACGACCTCCAGGCCGTCGAGCATCGCCTCGGTGTGCGGGCGCCCGTGGCACTCGGCGAACCCCACCACCACATCGGC
The DNA here is from genome assembly GCF_045162565.1 of Streptomyces sp. NBC_00986. Lineage (NCBI taxonomy): Bacteria > Bacillati > Actinomycetota > Actinomycetes > Kitasatosporales > Streptomycetaceae > Streptomyces > Streptomyces sp. NBC_00986. The sequence goes on along the minus strand of NZ_CP108733.1, from coordinate 9,655,092 downwards.
GCCCCGAGCGGCCCGGCGCCGTGCCTCGTCGAGCATGCGGTACGTCTTGCCGACACCCGGGGCCGCCCCGAGGTAGACCTTCAGTCGCCCGCGTCGTACGTCGTTCATCGCCTCCCAGACAAGCGCCCCGCAGCGCCTCGGGCAGGCTTCTTGACGCGTCTCTGGCGCCGCCCGCGAGGACGTTGACACTGTCTTGACGGCGCCCGGCCGGGTTAGGGTGTGCGCGGTGTGCCGGGAAGTCTGGTCGGCGGGGAGTCCGCATGGGCTCGTCCAAGACCACAAGGGGACGGCATGCGCGGCGTCGGTACGGTTCTGGCACTCGTGGTACTGGCGACGCTGGTCGCGACGTTCGCCCGCCGCTGGCGGATCCCCGCACCTTCCCTCCTCGTGGTCGCCGGTCTCGCCGTGGCCCTGCTGCCGGGCACCCCGGCGATCGAGATCAGCCCCGACGTGATCGGCCTGGTCGTCCTGCCGCCGCTCCTCTACGCCAGCGCCGAGGACATGTCGTGGCGCGAGCTGAAGGCGGTGTGGAAGCCGGTCGGGATCCTCGCGATCGGCCTGGTCCTCGCGTCCGCGGCGGCGGTCGGCTGGGTGGCGTCGATGGTGACCCCGCTGTCCTGGCAGATGGCGTTCGTCCTCGGCGCGGTCCTGGCCAGCACCGACCCGGTCGCCGTCACCGCACTGGGCCGACGCCTCGCCCTGCCGCCCCGGATCCAGGTGCTCGTCCAGGCCGAGTCCCTGTTCAACGACGCGACCTCGCTGGTCCTGTTCCGGGTCGCGGTGACCATCGCCGTGACCTCGGCGGCGGCCAACTGGGGTACGGCGGGCGGGGAGTTCGTCGTCCTCGCCGGCGGCGGCACGGTCATCGGAGCGGCCGTGGCCTACGTCGTCACCCTGATCCGCCGCCGCACCGAGGACCCGGTCCTGGAGACGGTCATCTCCCTCGTCACGCCGTACGCGGCGTACGTCCTGGCGGAGGGCGCCCACACCTCCGGCGTGACGTCGGTCGTGGTGGCAGGCGTCGTCCTGGGCGGCCGCGGCGACCGCCTCACCAACGCCCGCATACGGCTCCAACTCCACGCCGTCTACGGCACGGTGGTGTTCCTCCTGGAGAGCGTGGTGTTCTCGCTCATCGGACTGGCGCTGCCCGCCCAGGTACGGGCACTGTCCGACGGCGACCGCGCGTGGCCGCTGTACGCGCTCGCGGTGGCGGGCACCCTGATCGCCGTACGACTGCTGTGGCTGGCACCGCTGTCGGCACTGGTGCAGCGCAAGGGCGGGGTGCACAGGGTGAATTGGCGGGTACCGATGGTGCTGACCTGGGCGGGCACCCGGGGTGTCCTCCCGCTGGCGGCGGCCCTGTCGATCCCCGAGGTCACCAGGACCGGCGCCACCCTGCCCGACCGCCCCCTCGTCCTGGTCCTCACCACGTCGGTCGTGGTGGTCACCCTCGTGGTCCAGGGCTTCACCCTCGCGCCGGTCGTCCGCCGCTCCGGCATCGCCCTGGAACCCGACCACACGGAACGCGAAGAGGCCTCCGCCCGCTGCCGGTTGGCCGACGCGGGCATCCGCCGTCTGGACGAACTGGCCGAGCTGGAGGCGGTCCCGGACGTGGTCCTCGACCGCCTCCGCCGCGGCCTCAACGCCCGCCTCGACAACGCCCGCGACCGCCTCTCCGACAACAACGGCCAAGCGGCGCACGCCGAATCGGCCGACCTGGTCTACCGGCAGCTCCGCCGCGACCTGATCGCCGTGGAAACGGTCGAACTACAGCGCCTCTACGACGACCACGCCATCAGCGACACGACCCGCAGGCGGCTCCAGCGGTCCCTGGACCTGGAGGAGGCAAGGCTGGCGGACGCCTGACCGCTCACCGGAACTCGGCGAACCGCGCCCGCAGCCCGAGGACGGTGAGCGCGGCCGCCGCGAGGAGGGTTCCGAGCGCGGCGGGCAGCAGCTCGCTGATGTCCGAGTGCCCGGCGGCGGCAAACTGGTCAAAATGCCGCTGATTGATGGCGGTGACGTCGTCCAACGCGCCCATCCAGGCCTCGAAGTGGGCGTTGGACGTACCCGGTTCCCAGCCCATGCAGAACTGCACGGCACCGGCCTCGTCCCCCTCCGCGAGCAGCTTGCGGATCATCCGGTCGTCGCGCTGGTAGACGGCGTACGTCTCGACGGTCTTCTCCGCCGCGCCCCGCTCCCCCGCGAAGGTGATGTTGTCCAGCTCGCGCCGGAACTCACCGGTGAAGTGCAGGACTTGATGATCGGCCTCGTACTCCCGCCAGGTGACGGCGAGTCGAGAGTCGTAGGTGCCGAGGCTCGCACCCTTCAACCCGTACAGCTCCTGGGACTTGGCGAGGAAGGACCACGCGTACTGGTCACGCCGCTGCGGATCCAGGAGATAACGGCTCTCGTCGGCGTTGGCGTCGTAGGCGATCGCACGGGCCCGGGACAGCGCGACGACGGAGTCGAAGGCGTCGCGACGGGCGCCGTGCAGATCCTCCCGGGTGGCGGAGAGCAGTTGAACACCGAGGAGAACGGCGAGGACAGCGCAGACGGTGGCGGCCAACATGCCTGCGTTCAGCGTCCGTTGGAACCGCCGGGACAGATACCACTGAAGCAACCCGAGTACGACGAGCAGCAGCACACCGAGCGCGAAGACGGCGACAATCTGGTCGTGGAGCGCGGAACGGGCCGCCGTGTACTCGGAGTTGAACACGGCGTCATTGGACGACACCAAGTCCCGGGCCTCGGGCAGGAGTTGCCCCTGAACCAGATCGGTAGCCCGGCGATAGTCGCCCAACGCGGCCGCCCTACCCCCCGCGCGACCGTCATTCTCCAGAGCCCGCCCCACGAGTTCCTGATACTCGGCGAAGAAGTCGGTGAGGGACTCCACGGTCTCCTCGTCGCCCCGGTCCCCCTGGGCAGCGACGGCCAGGGTGCGGAGGTCGTGCCCGATCTCGTCCCGGGCATCACCGTAGAACCCGACCGCCTTCTCGTACGGCGTCCGCAGCCGCCCCTTGCCCGCGTCCCCGTTGGCGAGCAGGAGGTTGGCGACCTGGGCGTCCATGTCGTTGAGGGCGAGTTCGAGGTCGGCGGCGCTGGTGGTGCGGGGTGCGTCACGGCCGGCCACGGTGTTCCAGGTACCGGAGGCGGAGAGACCGGCCAGCGCGAGCAGCAGGGCGAGGCCGGTGGCGAGCAGAACCGTGACCGCGCGCAGGAGACGCAGCCGGGCGGGCACGCCGGCCCAGTAACGGCGGCGGAGAGCGGCCCGCGCGGCCACGGTCCGTCGGCGCAGGCGACGCCAGGGGCGCTTCCCTGTCGGGGCCGGACCGGAGCTCCCCCCGGCCGGACCGACCGCCGGCCGCACCGACGCCGGCGAGGGAGCCGGTCTCTTGGGCCTCCGCGATGTACCGGCCGTGATCGTCATGGCGCCTCCCCCTGCCCGTCCCCCACGTCCGCCAGTCTGGAACCGGACCAGACCGGGAACGACGCGCGTTGACGAAGCCCTGACGCACCCCCGGCCGGGATTGACGGGCCCTTGACGGGGTCGCAACTGCCTTGCCAGCCAGGGGCGTTCGGCACGAGCGCAGGCACCTCCCACATCCAACCCCGCCCCGCCGGCACCCCCTGGGGGCGCGGGGAACTGCGCGACCAGCCCCAACGCCCCCGCACCCGCCACACAACAGAACCCCCGAGCTCCAAGGCGCCGAAACACCAGCCCCCAAGCCCCCACCCCCGTAACGCTGGGTATCCACCACCCCGAACCACCCCCACCCCACCCCCCATACAGCCCAACGCACCCCCAACCAGCCCCATCCCCCCTTCCTGATGCGCCCCCACCCCCAACCCGGCCAGTCTTAACGCAAGATTGACGCCGAAGGCCCCCGCATCCGTGGGCCCACGCGTCACTCTCCGCTTACGCTGGTGCCGCCGTCCGCGTGATGGCCAGAGACCACACGCTGACCCGCACTCCAGGAGCACGCCGATGGCCACGACCGAACACCCTCCCAGTCGTCTGCGCGCCTGGATGCTGGAGGGCCTGGCCGACATGGGCAAGGGCAGCCACCAGGTCGCGCAGACCGCACCGGAACCCCAGCAGCACGTCCACCAGGGCCAGCGCTGGTGGCGGGTGATGTGCCTGACCGGCGTCGACTACTTCTCCACCCTCGGCTACCAGCCGGGCATCGCGGCCCTCGCCGCCGGCCTGCTCTCCCCCGTCGCGACGATCGTCCTCGTGATCGTCACCCTCGCCGGCGCCCTCCCCGTGTACCGACGCGTCGCCGAGGAGAGCCCCCACGGCGAGGGTTCCATCGCGATGCTGGAACGGCTGCTGTCGTTCTGGAAGGGCAAGCTCTTCGTCCTGACCCTGCTCGGGTTCGCGGCGACGGACTTCCTGATCACGATCACCCTGTCGGCGGCGGACGCCTCCACCCACCTCGTGGAGAACCCGCACCTGACGAGCATGCTGCACGACAAGCAGATGCTGATCACGCTGATCCTGGTCGCCCTGCTCGGCGCGGTGTTCCTGAAGGGGTTCCTGGAGGCGATCGGCGTCGCCGTGTACCTGGTCGCGGCCTACCTCAGCCTCAACGTCGTCGTCGTGATCGTCGGCATGTGGCACGTGGTCACCCACGGGCACGTGGTCACCGACTGGAGCAGCGCCCTGACCACCGAGCACGGCAACGTGTTCGCGATGATCGGCGTCTCCCTGCTGGTCTTCCCCAAGCTCGCGCTGGGCCTGTCCGGTTTCGAGACCGGCGTGGCCGTCATGCCGCACGTCGAGGGCGACCCGGACGACACCCACGAGAACCCCAAGGGCCGTATCCGCGACACGAAGAAGCTGCTGACGACCGCCGCGCTCATCATGAGCGTGTTCCTGATCGCCACCAGCTTCATCACCACGGTGCTCATCCCGGAGAAGGAGTTCAAGGCGGGCGGCCAGGCCAACGGCCGCGCGCTCGCCTATCTCGCGCACGAGTACCTGGGCAACGCCTTCGGCACGGTCTACGACCTCTCGACCATCGCCATCCTGTGGTTCGCCGGTGCCTCCGCGATGGCAGGCCTGCTCAACCTGATGCCGCGCTACCTCCCCCGCTACGGCATGGCCCCGCACTGGGCCCGCGCGGTCCGCCCGATGGTGATCGTCTTCACGCTGGTCGCGTTCCTCGTCACCTGGATCTTCGACGCCAGCGTCGACGCGCAGGGCGGCGCCTACGCCACCGGCGTCCTCGTCCTCATGTCCTCGGCGGCGATCGCGGTGACCATCGCGGCCCGCCGCGCCCAGCAGCGCAACTGGACCGTCGTCTTCGGCATCGTCTCCGCCGTCCTGCTCTACGTCACCGTCGTGAACGTCATCGAACGCCCCGACGGTGTGAAGATCGGCGCCTGCTTCATCGCCGGCATCATCCTGGTCTCCCTGCTGTCCCGGCTGGCCCGCGCCTTCGAACTCCGCGTGACGAGCGTGCAGTTGGACTCCATGGCGGAACGATTCATCCGTGACATGGCCAGCCGGAAGATCCGCTTCGTCGCCAACGAGCCCGACCGCCGCGACAAGGCCGAGTACCGGGACAAGATCGAGCAGATCCGCAACGACAACGACATCCCCGGCGAGGACTTCGTCTTCGTGGAGGTGACGGTCCTCGACGCCTCCGAGTTCGAGGCGGGCCTGACGGTACGCGGCGAGGTGCTGCACGGCCGCTACCGCGTCCTGACCCTGGAGTCGTCCTCCATCCCCAACGCCCTGGCCGCGCTGATGCTCCACGTCCGCGACTCGACGGGCCGCATCCCGCACATGTACTTCGAGTGGACCGAGGGCAACCCCTTCGCCAACTTCCTCCGCTTCTTCCTCTTCGGCCAGGGCGAGGTCGCCCCGGTCACCCGGGAGGTACTGAGGGAGGCGGAGCCGGACCGCAACCGACGCCCGCGCGTGCACACGGGCTGACGCACACCGCGCCCTCGTCTACGCACCGGCCGACCGTCCGGGACCGCCCGAGCCGACGTCACCGTAAGAGGCACGACAAAATCCGGCACCGGTGTGTAAGAGCCCCGTCAGCGGCCCCCGCAGCGCGCTGTCCGCGGCCTAGCGTCGGCCTCATGCGGCACAGCACCCTCCCACCGGACCCGGCCGGCGATCGCCACTGGCGTGGCGACGCCCGGCTGGCGACGGGCTGCGCGCTCGGCTTCCTCGTCATGACCCTGCTGGTCGACGGGGAAGCCGGAACCCTCACCCTGATCCGCGCGCTGCTGTGGTTGGTCCTGTCGGCGGTGCTCTTCGTCGTCCTGCTGCCGCACCGCGTCACCGCGGGCCCCGGCTGGCTCACCGTGGACAGCCCGCTGCTGCGGCGCACGGTGCACACGGACGCGCTGACCGTCGTACGGCAGTACGGAGACGTCTCCACCCGCCTGGTCCTGCGGGACACGTACGGACAATGGCTCGAACTGGACCCCCGCGTCCTGGTCGCCAACCCCCTGCTCTGGCACGAGCTGGACACGGGCATGCGGCGCTCGATGGAACGCGGCACACTGCGCCAGGGCACCGACGTCCGGCGCCACCTGGGCCATCTGATCGACGACGAGACCGCGCGGTCGGTCCTCAGGGCGTCGGGGATTTCCTGACCGCGCGCCGCGTCCGGCGGATCAGGACCTTGCCGAAGCCCAGTTGCCCGACGATCTCGATCCGCAGCTCGACCGGAGCCCCCGCGTCACCGGGCCCGCGCGCCTTGAGCTTGCCGTAGTTGAGCACCAGGGAGTCGGTGTCCACCACGATGCCCGGCGGGAGCAGCAGCCGTAGCGCACCGAGGTGCATGTCGAGGTCGATGCGGAGCGTGGGCTGGGTGATCACCGCCTGGGTGAAGTCGAGGGTCACATCGCCCAGACGCGACTGGATCTCCAGCCGGCGCGGCACCACCCAGCCATCACCGCGCCGCGTCGAACCGCCGTTCTGCTCGATGCGGGCGACGTCCTTCACCTCGACCGGGGTCGCACCCGCCACCACCGGCAGGTCGGCCGTGAGCACCGCCAACTCCCCCATCGTGCGGGCGGTCAGGGCCGCCTCGACGCGCTCGTCGAGTTCCTCGGCGGTCAGTCTGCCGTCGCCCGCCGCGCCGGTCAGCGCCTCCACGACGCGGTCCCGGTCCGCATGCGAGGCCCGCAACCCGGTAGTGCTCGTCAGCTCACCCGACATACCCTCACCCCGATCGACCGCCTGGCGCTATATCGCGTTATACCCCAGAGCCAACCCCCCGTCCACCGGTTCACGTTTCTGGCCCTAGGGTGGCGCGTATGCAGTCCTACACAATCGGCCAGGCGGCGCGGCTGCTCGGCGTGAGCCCGGACACCGCGCGCCGGTGGGCGGACGCGGGCCGGGTCACGACCCACCGCGACGAGGGCGGGCGCCGCCTCATCGACGGGATCGATCTGGCCGCGTTCTCCGTCGAGTTGGCGAAGGCGGGCGGTGTCGAGGAGGACCCCTCCTACACCTCGGTGCGCAACGCGTTCCCCGGCATCGTCACCGCGATCAAGCTCGGCGACGTCGCCGCCCAGGTCGACATCCAGGCCGGCCCGCACCGCCTGGTCTCCCTGCTGACCCGCGAGGCCGTCGAGGAACTCGGCCTGGAGGTCGGCATGGAGGCCACCGCCCGCGTGAAGTCGACGAACGTGCACATCGACCGCGTGTGAGGCGGGCAGCGGCCTCTGTCCGTCACCGCGTCACTCGTTGACCGAGTAGGAGTGCGCGCCGGTACCCGCCAACGCGCCCCCGTCCACGATCAGATACTCGTCCCGGATCGGCCGCCCCGCGAAGAACGCCTCCAGGATCTCCCGCGTGCCGGCCGCGTACCGGGCCTGCGCCGACAGCGAGGAACCGGAGATGTGCGGGGTCATCCCGTGGTGCGGCATCGTGCGCCAGGGGTGGTCCGCCGGAGCGGGCTGCGGGAACCACACGTCACCGGCGTACCCCGCCAACTGCCCACTGCGCAGGGCCCGGTCGACGGCGTCCCGGTCCACGATCTTCGCCCGCGCGGTGTTGATGAGATACGCCCCGCGCTTCATCTGCGCGAGCAGCTTGTCCCCGAACAGCCCCTCCGTCTCGGGGTGCAGCGGCGCGTTGATGGTGACCACGTCGCAGTGCGGCACCATGTCCTCGGCGCTCTCGTGCCAGGTCAGCCCCAACTCCCGCTCCACGTCCTCGGGAAGCCGGTGCCGGTCGGTGTAGTGCAGCTTGACGTCGAAGGGCGCGAGCCGCCGCAGCACCGCGAGCCCGATCCGCCCGGCGGCGACCGTCCCGACGTGCATGCCTTCGAGGTCGTACGAACGGGCCACGCAGTCCGCGATGTTCCAGCCGCCGTCGAGCACGACCTGGTGGGACGGCAGGTAGTTGCGCACGAGGGACAGCGTCATCATCACGACGTGTTCGGCGACGCTGATGCTGTTGCAGTACGTCACCTCGGCGACCGTCACGCCGTGCGAGATCGCCGAGTCGAGGTCGACGTGGTCGGAACCGATGCCGGCGGTGACCGCGAGCTTGAGGTTCTTGGCGGCGGCGATCCGCTCCGGGGTGAGGTACGCGGGCCAGAACGGCTGCGAGATCACGATGTCGGCGTCGACCAGTTCCCGGTCGAAGACCGAGCCCTCGCCGTCCTTGTCGGAGGTGACGACGAGCGTGTGCCCGGCCGCCTCCAGGTAGGCACGCAGGCCGAGTTCACCGGAGACACTGCCGAGCAGCTGCCCCGGGGTGAAGTCGACCGCCTCGGGAGTGGGAGTGGTCTGACCGCCCGGATAGTGGTCGATCACGGGCAGGTCGTCGCGGGCGTACGAGGTCGGGTATCCGTCGATCGGGTCGTCGTACAGGACACAGAGAACCTTGGCCATGTCGCGGCTCCTCAACTCCGTTGTCGGAAGATGCACTTCACGATCCTCGGGGTGAATCGCCCTGGTCAAAGCGAACGTTGCTATGCCTAGATAGCCCGCTCCTATCAGCTGCCGTCGCCCAGGTACGTGTGCAGCAACTCGTCGAGCGCGTCCCTTACGCCCGCCTCCCTGGCCACCTTCAACAGCGCCTCCGCCAGCACCGATTGGGGCTCGCTGCGGGCGACGACCAGTCCGACCCGGGGACCGTGCGCGGGCCCGTTCAGCGGTACGACCCGCATCCCGTCCGGTACGTCGAACATGTGCAGCCACGCATGCGAGATCACACTGGACCAACGGCCCCCGGGCAGCAGGGTGTAGAGCCCTGCCACGCTGTCCGACTCGATCGCCGGGGAGACCGTGGCGCCCTCGGCGGCGAAGCACTCGTCGATGATCCGGCGGTTGCGCATCCGTGAGTTGAGCAGACAGAGGGGAAGCGTGGCCGCCTGTGCCCAACTGGCCTTGGAGACACCGGCAAGTGGCCCGTCGACCGGCGTGAGGAGGACGTACCGCTCCTCGTAGAGCGGGAGGCGGCGGACGTTGCGCAGGGTGTCGTCGTCCAGGTACGTCATCGCCGCGTCCAGCTCGAACTCGGCGAGCCCGTGGGCGATGCCGACGGACGACAGCGACTCCAGGGCGACCCGGGCCCGGGGGTGCCGTACGCAGAACGGGGTGGTGAGGAGGGAGGCGGCGGGCAGCGCGGTCGGTACCACGCCCAGCCGGAGCGTGCCGGTCAGTCCGCCCCGCAGCGCGGACAACTCCTGGTGCAGCGCGTCCTGTTCGGCCAGGATGCGGTGCGCCCAGGCCAGCACCACCTCGCCCTCCGGGGTCAGCCCCTCGTACCGTCGGCCGCGCCGCACGATCGGCACGTCCAACTCGTGCTCCAGGCGCCGGATCGCGGCCGACAGCGAGGGCTGCGAGACATAGCAGGCCGCCGCGGCACGCGCGAAGTGCCGCTCACGGGCGAGCGCGACCAGGTACTCCAGCTGACGCAGCAGCACGCCCAACCTCCCCTGGAATGTTGGAACCTGGCATGTTGGACCGCTGAACGTGCAGGTTAGGCGCTGTCCGTCCGGCACAACAGGGCCGCCCACAGGTCGAGGCGGTCGTAGAGGCGGGAGAGGTCGCGGCCGGTGAAGTGCTCGATGCGGCCTATGCGGTAGTGCACGGAGTTGACGTGCAGATGCAGCGCCTCCGCCGTCCGCGCCCAGGAACCGTCACAGGCCAGGAAGGTCTCCAGCGTCTCCAACAGCACGGCGTTGGACCGCAGTTCACCGAGCACGGTCCGGCTGTAGGCGGTACGGACCTCGGCCGGAACACCGGTGAGCAGCGCGTCGAGTCCCGTGAGCGTCGCGGCGTCGGTGAGCGCGGAGCCACCCGCCGCAGCGGTACTCCGCGCCGAGGCAAGTGCGTAACGCGCCTCCGCCAAGTCCCCGTTGAGCGCCTGAGCGATGTCGACGGAGGCCCCGGTCCCGCCGTAGAGCGGCACGCCGTTCTCGGCGGAGGCGACAAGCGGCCAGACGTCCTGCAACGCCCCGACCTCCACCCCGCCCACGACCGCGAAGGCGGTACCGTCCGCCAACCGCCCGACAGCACCCGGCCCCGCATGCGCGACAACCTCCGCCAACGCCCCCTCCGCCAGCCCCGCCCGCTGAGCCCCGGTCTCCGCGACGAGCACCCGGTACGGCCCGTCGTCCGGCAACCCACAAGCCCGTAGCGCGGCCGCCACGGCCGCACCCTCCGCGCCCGGCACGGCGAGCAACGCCCCCAACTCGTCCGCCGTCTGCCGCTCTTCGGCCCGCGCCCGCACCCGCGCCTCCTGGCAGCGCCCCAACACCGAGGCCAGCTCGTGCACCATGCGCGGCGGCGCGTCGTCGGGGTCGGGAAGGTAGAGGTGCCAACGCTCGTACGGCGAGACCCCGTCGGCGTCGACGGGTACGGCCTCCCCCAGCAGTCCGGCCGCCTTCTCCACCGGTATCGCGGAGGCCATCGGCGTCGCCGCGACCGTCCGCCCGGAGGGCGTGAGGACATACGCGACGGCCCGTTCGAGGTGCGCGAAGGCGGTCGTCACGATCGCCTCCGGCCCCACCCCCTGCGCGGCCATCCGGCTCAGCCGCCCCCGCACGTTCTCCGGCAGCGTGTGCCGCCGGCTCAGCTCGCCCCACCGACCGAGGTACACGGTGTCGGTGATCGCGCGGAACATGATGTGCGCCGGTACGGCGGCCACCGGCACCCCGTGCCGCACACACGCCTCGACGAGATCGTCCGGCACCGAGCCGTGCGTCTCCTCCCCCGCGAGCAGCGCGGCGGCCCCCGCACCACGCAGCGCGGACACGAACCGCTCGGCCCGCCCGGGCCCGTCCTCGGCGGTCCACCACACCAGCCCGCTGAGCACCACCTCGTCCCGCCGCACGAAACGGGCGGGGTCCTCCAGGTCGGTCACGGTCACTCCGCTGATCTCCCGGGCCAGCTGGGCGTCCTCGGCCCACAGCAGGCGCAGGCCGAGGGACTCGTCCTGAAGAAGGTGTTCGACGTGCATGGTTCCGGCTCCTCGCATCTCGCATTCGCCAGGTGAATGCGAGTGATTGCATGGTAAGTGCAAGACCAATCGGCCGAAACGCCTCTTGGTTGATCCTCCAGTGTCCGGCCGTGGAACGTCGACGTTTCCGTGCTGTGAACTAGTCGTCCCGACCGCCTCCGCGTTGCTTCACTGGCGGTCATGGACCTGAACACGGTGGCCGAGATCCTCGACGCCCGGCAGCCGACACCCTGGCGGCCGGGCGACGCCTGGCTCGGCGGCGGCACGTATCTCTTCTCCGAGCCGCAACCGCACCTGCGCCGCCTGGTGGACCTGAGCCGCACCGGCTGGACGCCCGTCGAGCACCACCCGGACGGTTCCCTGGAGATCGCGGCCACCTGCACGATCGCCCAACTCTCCCGCTTCGCGAAGGAGTTGGAGAAAGCCGCGGCCCCACTGTTCGAGCAGTGCTGCCGCGCCTTCCTCGCCTCCTTCAAGATCTGGAACTTGGCGACGGTCGGCGGCAACCTCTGCAACGCCCTGCCCGCGGGCCCGATGATCTCCCTCACGGCCGCCCTGAACGCCGAGTGCCTCCTCCTGTCCCAGGACGGCGTACGACGCCGGATCCGCGTCGCCGACTTCGTGACCGGCGCGGGCCGCAAGGACCTCGCCGACGGCGAACTCCTCCGCTCGATCACAATCCCGGCCCGCGCCCTGACCTCCCGTACGGCCTTCCGCCAGGCGTCCCTCTACGGCCTCGGCCGCTCCGGAGTCCTGGTCATCGGCACCCTGGACCCACTCGACGGCTCACTCGCGCTGACGATCACCGCGTCCACGGTCCGCCCGTTCCGCCTGTGGTTCCCGCTGCCCCCGACGGCCGAGCAACTGCACGCAGCAATCGCCTCCGCCGTAGCGGACGACGAGTGGTTCGACGACATCCACGGGCTGCCGGAGTGGCGGGCGCACATGACGTTCCGCTACGCCGAGGAGATCCGCCGGGAGCTGGGAGAGACCGCAGCATGAAGATCGACGTCAACGGCCGGTCCTTCGCCGAGGAACCCCGCCCGGGTCAGTGTCTGCGCACCTACCTCCGCGAGCGCGGCTGGTTCGGCGTGAAGAAGGGCTGCGACGCGGGCGACTGCGGCGCCTGCACGGTCCACGTGGACGGCGAGCCGGTGCACAGCTGCCTCTACCCGGCCTTCCGCGCCGACGGCCGCGCCGTCACCACGGTCGAGGGCCTGGCCGCCGAGGACGGTGAACTCCACCCGGTCCAGCGGAAGTTCCTCGACGCGCAGGGCTTCCAGTGCGGCTTCTGCACGGCCGGCTTCCTGATGACGACGGCCGCCCTGAACGAGGACCAACTCACCGACCTGCCAAGGGCGTTCAAGGGCAACCTGTGTCGCTGCACCGGCTACCGCGCCATCGAGGACGCGGTACGAGGCGTCTGCCACGCCGAGGCACCGGGCGCGGGCGAGGCGGTCGGCCGCAACCTCCCCGCTCCGGCGGGTCCGCAGGTCGTCACCGGCACGGCCCGCTACACCTTCGACATCGACGTCCCCGGCCTGCTCCACATGAAGCTCCTCCGCTCCCCGCACGCCCACGCCCGCATCACCGCGATCGACACCACGACAGCGCTCCAAGTCCCGGGCGTGCACGCCGTGTTCACCCACTACGACGCCCCGGAACGCCACTTCTCCACGGCCCGCCACGAACACCCCACGGAGGACCCGGACGACACCCGCGTCCTCGACGACACCGTCCGCTACATCGGCCAACGCGTAGCCGCCGTGGTCGCCGACAGCGAGGCCGCCGCCGAGGAGGGCTGCCGACGCGTCGAGGTGACGTACGAGATCCTGCCGTCGGTCCTCGACCCGGAGGAGGCGATGCGCCCCGGCGCCCCGGTCGTGCACGACAAGGACGCTGCCACGGCTCGCATTTCACGCCCGCAGAACAACGTGGTCGGCGAGGCACACGGCGAGATCGGCAGCGTGGAGGCGGGCTTCGCAGAGGCCGACGCCGTCTACGAGGACACCTACCGCACCCAGCGCGTCCAGCACGCGAGCCTGGAGACGCACGGCGCGGTGGCGTGGTTCGACGAGGACAACAGGCTGACGGTACGCACCAGTTCACAGACCCCGTTCCTCACCCGCCGCGCCCTGTGCGCGCTGTACGACCTCCCCGAGGAACAGGTCCGGGTCGTCGCCGGCCGGGTCGGCGGCGGCTTCGGCGGCAAGCAGGAGATGCTCGTCGAGGACATCGTCGCCCTCGCGGTCCTGCGCCTGCGCCGCCCGGTGAAACTGGAGTACACCCGCGCCGAACAGTTCTACGGCGCGACCACCCGCCACCCCTTCACGATCAACGTGAAGGCAGGCGCCCGCCGCGACGGCCAACTCACCGCACTGCAACTGCGAGTTGTCTCCAACACCGGCGCCTACGGCAATCACGGCCCCGCCGTCATGTTCCACAGCGTCGGCGAGTCGATGGCCGTCTACCGCGCCCCGCACAAGAAGGTCGACGCCTTCTCCGTCTACACGCACACCGTCCCGGCGGGCGCCTTCCGGGGCTACGGCCTCGGCCAGGTGATGTTCGCCGTGGAATCGGCGCTCGACGAACTGGCCCGCCAACTCGGCCTGGACCCACTGGAGTTCAAGGCGAAGAACATCATCGGCCCCGGCGAGGCGATGATCACCCCCGGTGGCGAGGAGGAGGACCTGCACATCGCGAGCTACGGCCTCGACCAGTGCGTGTCGATCGTGCGCCGCGCGCAGACCGAACCTGGGGACGCCGCTCCTGACGGCTGGCTGGTGGGCGAAGGAGCGGCCCTGGCGATGATCGCGACCGGCCCACCCGGCGGCCACATCGCCGACGCGAAGGCGAGCCTCCTCCCCGACGGAAGCTTCGATCTCGCCGTAGGCACAGCGGAGTTCGGCAACGGAACCACCACGGTCCACCGCCAGATCGCGGCCGGTGAACTCGCCACCACCGTCGACCGGATCACCGTCCGCCAGTCCGACACCGACGTCGTACGGCACGACACGGGCGCCTTCGCCTCCACGGGCACGGTGGTGGCGGGCAAGGCCACTCTCCGCGCCTCCCGCGCTCTCGCCGACCAACTGCTCGACTTCGCCGCCGCCCATCTGCAACTCCCGTGTGCCGACTGCACGTTGGCCGAGGAGGCCGTACTGCACCCGGGCGGCCGTCTCACCCTGAAGGAGCTGCACGCGGCGGGTGCGGCGGTCGGGATGGAGTTCAGCGCCGACGGGCACTTCGGCGGGACGCCCCGCTCGGTGGCCTTCAACGCGCAGTGGTTCAGGGTCGCCGTCGATCCCGGCACCGGCGAGATCCGCATCCTGCGCAGCGTGCACGCGGCCGACGCGGGCAAGGTGATGAACCCGATGCAGTGCCGGGGGCAGGTGGAGGGCGGGGTCGCCCAGGCGCTCGGCGCGACCCTCTTCGAGAACGTACGGATCGACGAGCAAGGCGCGGTGGAGACGGCCGCGTTCCGCCGCTACCGGCTCCCCCAGTACGCGGACGTGCCGCGCACCGAGGTCCACTTCATGGAAACGGCGGACGCCATCGGGCCGTTGGGCGCCAAGTCGATGAGCGAGAGCCCCTTCAACCCGGTCGCGCCCGCCTTCGCCAACGCGCTGCGGGACGCGACGGGCGTGCGCTTCACCGAACTTCCGCTGACCCGAGACCGGGTGTGGCGGGCACTGGCGGGATCGTCCCGTATCCCCCGTCCACCCGTATCGCCCTGATCCCACTGATGTGCCGGGCCCCGCAACGGTCCTGCGGAAGCACCAGTTGCGGACCGGCACGGTCCAGCGGGGTGTCGTCGACGCTGACAGCGAGCAGAACAGGGGCATGAGCGAAGTCGGGGTCGATCTCGGCCCAGGACAGCAGCGCGTGGTGCCCGTCCGCACCGCTGACCGCGATGAGGAAACGCAGCCGGTCCTTGCGGCGGACGGGGTCGAAGCCGGGGCCGGCCGAGGACAGGACGTCGTAGAGACGGGGTCCCGCGAAGCGGTGCACCTGGATGCCGCTGGTGGCGCACTCGAAGCTGACCCGCACGCGGTGCAGCGGCCAGTCGAGCAGGTCGGGCACGGTCAGCCGGGCGGGGCGGGCCAGGTCCCCGGTCAGGTCGAGCTGCGCGAGCGTCACGAGCCATCACCTCCCGGAATGTGGTACCCGGACGGCACTCCCGTACAAACGCACATGCGCGGCCCGCAAGCGAATAGTGCAGCTCATGCGATGCGACAGGAGACTTATGCCTTGCAAATGCGGCAGTATCATCGCGGCACGGCCGTTGCGGTCGTCCCAGGGCGCGACCACCCCTTTCATGAGCCCCTTTCATGAAGAGACCAGAGGAGTAGAACCGTGATGACCCGTTCCGCGCGTCGGACCCGCCGGACCCTACAGGTGGCCGGGGCGGGAGCCGCCGCGCTGCTGGCCCTGAGCGCCTGTTCCTCCAGCGACGACTCGTCCTCCTCGAAGTCCGACTCCTCGACGTCCGCGTCCCCGAAGATGTCCGGCACCGTCACCGTGTTCGCCGCCGCCTCGCTGCAGGAGTCGTTCACGACCCTGGGCAAGGACTTCGAGAAGGCGAACCCGGGCACCAAGGTCACCTTCAACTTCGGCGGCAGCGACACCCTCGCCGCGAGCATCACCGGTGGCGCCCCGGCCGACGTGTTCGCGGCCGCGAGCCCCAAGACCATGGCGATCGTCACGGACAAGGGCGACGGCGTCGGCACGCCGGCCACCTTCGTCCGCAACCAGCTGGAGATCGCCACCCTGCCGGGCAACCCCGACAAGGTGACCTCCCTCAAGGACCTGACCAAGTCCTCGCTGAAGGTCGTGCTCTGCGACAAGACGGTGCCGTGCGGCGCGGCGGCCCAAAAGGCGCTCACGGCAAGCAAGTTGAAGCTCACCCCGGTGTCGTACGAGGCCGACGTCAAGAGCGCCCTGACGAAGGTGGAGCTCAAGGAGGCCGACGCCGCGGTCGTCTACAAGACCGATGTGCACGCGGCCGGCAGCAAGGTGCAGGGCGTGGAGTTCCCCGAGTCCGCCAACGCGATCAACGACTACCCGATCGTCCTCCTCAAGAACGCGCCCAACGCCGTCGCCGCCAAGGCGTTCATCGCGCTGGTGCAGTCCGCCGAGGGCCAGAAGGTGCTGTCCGCGGCGGGCTTCCTCAAGCCGTGACCCAGCCAGACACCTCCGACGCCGCGGCCGAGACCCTCAAGGCCGGTCCGCGGCGTCGCCGTGTCCGGATGACCGGCCGCGGGGTGCCGCTCCCCCTCCTGATCCCCGCGCTGGTAGGGCTGGCGTTCCTACTCCTCCCCCTGATCGCCCTTCTCGTACGGGCCCCTTGGCGCTCCCTCCCCTCCCAGCTGACCAGCACGGAGGTCTGGCAGGCGCTCCAGCTCTCCCTGTTCAGCGCGACCGCGGCGACGGCCGTGAGCCTGGTCCTGGGCGTCCCGCTGGCCTGGGTCCTGGCCCGCACGGAGTTCCCCGGCCGCGGCTTCCTCCGCGCCCTGGTGACACTCCCGCTGGTCCTGCCCCCGGTGGTAGGCGGCGTGGCATTGCTCCTCGCCCTCGGCCGCAACGGAGTCGTAGGCCAGTGGCTCGACTCCTGGTTCGGCATCACCCTCCCCTTCACCACGACCGGCGTCGTGGTGGCGGAGGCGTTCGTTGCGATGCCGTTCCTGGTCATCAGCGTCGAGGGCACCCTGCGCGCCGCCGACCCCCGCTACGAGGAGGCGGCCCAAACCCTCGGCGCCTCCCGCTTCACGGCGTTCCGCCGGGTCACGCTCCCCCTGATCGCCCCCGGCATCGCGGCGGGCGCGGTCCTCGCCTGGGCCCGCGCACTGGGCGAGTTCGGCGCGACGATCACCTTCGCCGGCAACTTCCCCGGCCGCACCCAGACCATGCCGCTGGCGGTCTACTTGGCCCTCCAGAACGACCCGGAAGCGGCCATCGCGTTGAGCCTGGTCCTCCTCGCCGTGTCGATCGCGGTCCTGGCAGGCCTACGGGACCGCTGGATGACCACGTCATGAGCAACTGCCGTACGACCGCCCGCAGATCAGCACCCTGGACGTGCACGTCATGACCGACACCGCCGACGTCGAACTCACCGGCGCCCAGGGCCTCGACGCCCATCTCGTCGTGGACCGCGGCACGTTCCGCCTCGACGTAGAACTGACCGCCGCCCCCGGAGACGTCGTAGCCCTGCTCGGCCCGAACGGCGCAGGCAAGACGACCGCGCTGCGCGCCCTGGCGGGCCTGGTCCGCCTGACGGACGGTCATCTATGGCTGGACGGCGCGGAGTTGAACCGCACACCACCGGAGTCCCGCCCTGTAGGAGTCGTCTTCCAGGACTACTTGCTGTTCCCCCACCTGACAGCACTCGACAACGTCGGCTTCGGCCCACGCTGCCAGGGAGCGACAAAGGCGGAGTCCCGTACCATCGCCGCCGAGTGGCTGGACCGCATGGGCCTCGCCGAGCACGCAGCCGCCAAGCCCCGCAGACTCTCCGGCGGCCAGGCCCAACGCGTCGCCGTGGCAAGGGCGTTGGCGACCCGCCCGCGCCTGCTCCTCCTCGACGAACCCCTGGCAGCCCTGGACGCGCGCACCCGCCTGGACGTACGTGCCCAACTCCGCCGCCACCTGGCCGAGTTCGAGGCGGTGGCGGTCCTGGTCACCCATGACCCGCTGGACGCCATGGTGTTGGCCGACCGCCTGGTCGTGATCGAGCAGGGCATGATCGTCCAGGAGGGTACCCCGGCCGACATCGCCCGCCATCCGCGCACGGACTACATCGCCCAACTCGTAGGCCTCAACCTCTACAAGGGCCGGTCCGACGGCCACACGGTCACCCTCGACACGGGCCCCACGATCACGACCACGGAGGACCTACAGGGCGAGGTGTTCGTAGCGTTCCCGCCGAGCGGCGTAACTCTCTACGGCGACCGCCCCACCGCCGCCAGCGCCCGCAACCTCTGGCACTGCGAGGTAGCGGGCCTGGAAACCCACGGCGACCAGATCCGCGTAGACCTGACCGGCGAACTCCCCCTGACCGCCGACCTCACGACGGTAGCGGCGGCCGAACTGGACCTGCACCAGGGCGCGTTGGTGTGGGCGACGGTGAAAGCAACCCAGACGCACGCGTACCCAGCTTGAGTGGTCCCGCGCCCCTGTACGGGCGCGGGACTGTGTCGACTTGTGGCTCCGCCACGGGGCGCAGCCAACCACAACGAACTCCCAGCCGAAGTCCAACCCGGTCCGACAGCGCCCCAAAGGGGCGCGGGGAACGGCGCGACCAGCCACAACGAACCCGCGCCCGAAGTCCGGTCTACCAGCGGAGTGCCTAGTCCTCGTACGCATCCAACGGCGGGCAAGAACACACCAGGTTCCGGTCACCAAACGCCTGGTCGATCCGACGAACCGGCGGCCAGTACTTGTCGGCAACGGACACACCGGCCGGGAAGACAGCCTCCTCGCGCGTGTACGCGTGCTCCCACTCCCCACCGAGCGCGGCCGCAGTGTGCGGAGCGTTGCGCAGCGGGTTGTCCTCCGCCGGCCACTCCCCCGCCCCGACCTTCTCGATCTCCCCACGAATGGCGATCATCGCCTCGCAGAACCGGTCCAGTTCGATCAGGTCCTCGGACTCGGTCGGCTCGATCATCAGCGTCCCGGCCACCGGGAACGACATCGTCGGCGCGTGGAACCCGTAGTCGATGAGCCGCTTGGCGATGTCGTCGACGCTGACCCCGGTCGCCTTGCTGATCGGCCGCAGATCGATGATGCACTCGTGCGCGACGAGCCCACCGGGCCCGGTGTAGAGCACGGGGTAGTGCGGCTCAAGGCGCTTGGCGATGTAGTTGGCGCTGAGCACCGCCACCTGCGTGGCCCGCTTCAGCCCCTCCCCACCCATGAGCCGGACGTACGCCCACGAGATCGGCAGGATCCCGGCGGAACCCCAGGGAGCCGCCGAGATCGGCCCGACTCCCGTCTCCGGCCCGGCCGCAGGCTGCAACGGGTGGTTCGGCAGATACGGCGCCAGATGCGCACGCACACCCACCGGCCCGACCCCCGGACCACCGCCACCGTGCGGAATGCAGAACGTCTTGTGCAGATTCAGATGCGAGACGTCGCCGCCGAAGTGCCCCGGCTTGGCAAGCCCCACAAGGGCGTTGAGGTTGGCGCCGTCGACGTAGACCTGCCCGCCGGCTTCGTGGACCTGCGCGCAGATGTCGGCGACGTGCTCCTCGAACACACCGTGCGTGGACGGGTAGGTGATCATCAGCACCGACAGCTCGTCGCGGTACTGCTCGATCTTCGCTCGCAGATCCTCGACGTCGATCTCACCGTCCTCGGCGGTCTTCACGACGACGACCTTCATCCCGGCCATCACGGCGCTCGCGGCGTTGGTGCCGTGCGCGGAGGACGGAATCAGACACACGGTCCGCTGCTCGTCACCGTTGGCCCGGTGATACCCACGAACAGCGAGGAGCCCGGCCAACTCCCCCTGCGAGCCGGCATTCGGCTGCAACGACACCTTGTCGTACCCGGTGACCTCGGCGAGCCGCTCCTCCAACTCCCGGATGAGCGTGAGGTATCCCTGCACCTGCTCGGCGGGCGCGAAGGGGTGCAGTTGCCCGAACTCGGGCCAGGTGACCGGCTCCATCTCGGTGGTCGCGTTGAGCTTCATCGTGCAGGAGCCGAGCGGGATCATGCCCCGGTCGAGCGCGTAGTCCCGGTCGGCGAGCCGCCGCAGGTACCGCAGCATCGCGGTCTCGGAGCGGTGGTCACGGAAGACAGGGTGCGTGAGATACGCGTCGGTACGCAGCAACCCCTCGGGCAACGTGTCCTCGGCCGACACATCCAGCGCCTCGATGTCCCCGTCGACCCCGAACGCGGTCCATACGGCGGCCAGTTGGGCACGGGTCGTCGTCTCGTCGCAGGCGATCGACACCTGGTCGGCGTCCACGAGGTACAGGTTGACGCCGTCTTCACGGGCAGCGGCGACGACCTCAGCAGCCCTGCCGGGAACGCGCGCGGTCACGGTGTCGAAGTAGCCGCCGTGGACGACCTCGACGCCGCCGGCCCTCAGCCCCGCGGCGAGGATCGTGGCATACCGATGCGTCCGCCGCGCGATGCCCTTGAGCCCCTCGGGCCCGTGGTAGACGGCGTACATCCCGGCCATGACGGCAAGCAGCACCTGGGCGGTACAGATGTTGCTGGTGGCCTTCTCCCGACGGATGTGCTGCTCACGCGTCTGCAGAGCGAGGCGGTAGGCCTTGTGTCCGTCGGCGTCGACGGACACGCCCACGAGCCGCCCGGGCAGGCTGCGCGCGAACTTCTCGTGCACGGCCATGTATCCGGCGTGCGGCCCGCCGAAGCCCATCGGCACCCCGAACCGCTGCGTCGTACCGACCGCGATGTCCGCGCCCAGCTCACCCGGCGACTTCAGCAGCGTCAGCGCGAGCAGATCGGCGGCGACGGTGACGAGCGCGCCGAGCGCGTGCGCCTGCTCGATCAGCGGCTCGATGTCGCGTACGGCACCGGAGGCGCCCGGGTACTGCACGAGGACGCCGTTGATCTCACGCTCGGCGATCTCGGCCGGGATGCCCTCGCTGAGGTCGGCGACGACGACCTCGACCCCGGCCGGCTCGGCTCGGGTCTCGATCACGGCGATGGTCTGCGGCAGCGTGTCCGCGTCGACCAGGAAGAGCCCCTTCTTGTTCTTGCCCATGCGCCGCGACAGCGCCACGGCCTCGGCGGCGGCCGTGCCCTCGTCGAGCAGGGAGGCCCCGGAGGTCGGCAGCCCGGTCAGATCGGCGACCATGGTCTGGAAGTTCAGAAGGGCTTCGAGCCGCCCCTGGGAGATCTCCGGCTGATACGGCGTGTAGGCCGTGTACCAAGCCGGGTTCTCCATGACGTTGCGCAGGATCACGGGCGGGGTGAACGTCCCGTAGTACCCGAGCCCGATCATGGAACCGAGAACCTCGTTGCGGTCCGCGAGGGAACGCAGCTCGGCCAGCACCTCGGCCTCGGTACGGGCGCCCGGCAGATCGAGAGCGTCGGCGTTCTTGATCACATCGGGGACCGCGGCGGCCGTGAGTTCGTCGAGCGAGCCGTATCCGACCTGCGCGAGCATCTTGGCCCGCGCCTCCTGGTCGGGCCCGATGTGGCGCTGCTCGAACGGGATGCCCTGTTCGAGCTCGGAGAGCGGAATGCGAGGGACGGTCATTAGGGAGGCCTCCTGGTCGGACACGACCTTCGAGGGCACCACGACAGCGGGGTGCCGGACGGCCTCCCCCTCTGTCATCTCAACCTGAGAGCTTCACCGGGCATCCCGAAGGCGCCCGGCTTTCACCGTCGGTGAGAGCGAACACCGTCGACACTGTCGACGACACCCGCCCTGCTTTCCAGAGTGACCTCGTCCGTGCGGTACGTGAGCCTGAGAGATTCCGGGGAGGATTTGCTCCTTCGGCGCCTCCGGTGAAGTCTGGAGGACTCTCCCGCACGGGGTCAGCAGCCGATGGCCAGCCTACCAGCGAGCGTTGAACCCGAGCTTTCGAGTGGCCACCTTCCCCAATGTGCTCTTTTGTAGTGCTTACGGATGAGTTGCGACCAGGAGGAGGGCCCGTGCAGACCGATATCGATCCGCGCAACCTGATCGGCCGCAAGGCGTTCGACCGCACCGGCGCCAAGATCGGCACGATCGACGAGGTCTACCTCGACGACGCGACCGGCGAACCGGAGTGGGCGGCCATACGCACCGGCCTGTTCTCCAGAGACGCCTTCGTCCCCCTGGAGCCCAGCGAACTGATCGAGGGCACCCTGCACATCCCCTTCGACCGCTCCCTGATCAAGGACGCCCCCGACTTCGGGGTGGGCCGCCACCTCTCCCCGGACCAGGAACTCCAGCTCTACCACCACTACGGCCTCGACGTGGGCCCGCCTCCGTCCTTCCCGGACCACGACTTCGGCAAGCTGGCGGGCTCGGACGACACGTGAACGGGTCGGGCGGGCGGGGCGTCGCCGGGTCTTGAAGTCTCCTGGGGCGTTGACGCTGCGGGCGGGGTACCCGGGCGTCGCGTGTCCGGGGGCGGCGATGCGGCAGGCGAGGTGTCCGAGCTGGGGGTCACCAAGGGCGTCCGCGCAGCAAGCGCGCCAGTGGAACGACACGCCCCGTCCGGCGACAGCGGCTCAACCTGCGAAACGCCGGGGCTCGGCTCCACCGACGGCAGCGGCTCCCCAGGCAAGTCACCCGGCTCCCGCCCCGCCAAAGGCGACGACTCCGCCGACGGTTCACCGGAACCTCGCGCCGCCAACGCAGACGCCTCACCCGGCAACGCATCGGAACTCCGCGCCACCAACGGCAACGGCTCCGCCAAATCCAGCTCAGGATCATCGGTCCGGAACGTCCGCACTCGCCCCGGCCCCGAGTCCTCAGGCGTCTCGAACCGCACCGTGACCCGCCCCAGCCCGCTCCCCTGCACCCACCCGTGCCCGAACCCGGCGTGGCGCACATCGTGCCCCGCGGGCCAGCGCCGCTCCACGGGCGCCACCGGCTCCTCACCCGGCTCCACCTCGGGGTGCTCCTCCTCAAGAAGATCGGGCTCCCCCGCCGCCTGCGCGAACAGGTCCTCCTGCGTGTAGTCGGCGAGCCCGGAGACCCCCACCCCGAGCAGCCGCACCCCGCCCGTGGTGTCCACGGAGTCCAGCAACCGGGCCGCGGCCTCCCGCACCACCCCGGGATCGTCGGTGGGCCCACGCAGCGTCTCGGACCGGGTCAGCGTCGAGAAGTCGTACCGCCGCACCTTCAGCACGATGGTCCGCCCCGACAGCCCGGCCGCCCGCAGCCGCCGCACACACCGGTCGGCCAGCCGCTGCACCTCCAGGCCCACCCGGGTCCGGTCATGGATGTCCACGTCGTACGTGTCCTCGACCGACACCGACTTGGTCTCCCGCTCGGCCACCACGGGCCGCTCGTCGTGCGCGAGCGCCATCGCGTACAGCGCGTGCCCGTGCGCCTTGCCCACCAGCCGTACGAGCTCGTCCTCGCCCGCCTCGGCGATCTCGTCGACCGTGGTGATCCCGGCCCGCCGCAGATGATCACCCGTCGCCGGCCCGACCCCCGGCAGTGTGCGCACCGACAACGGCCCCAGCAACGTCCGCTCGGTCCCGGGCTCGATCATCACGAGCCCGTCCGGCTTGGCCCGCTCGGAGGCGATCTTCGCGATCATCTTGGACGCGGCGAGTCCCACCGACCCGGTGAGCCCCGTGACCGCCCGTATGTCCGCCCGCAGCCGCGCCCCGGTCAGCTGCGCCGACTCGGCGTCCCAGGCCGCTCCCCCGGCCTCCAGGTCCACGAACGCCTCGTCCAGGCTCAATGGCTCCACCAGCGGCGACAACGCCCGCAGCAGGCCCATCACCTGCTCGCTGATCGACCGGTAGAACCCGAAGCGCGGCACGAGATACGCGGCGTTCGGAGCGAGCCGGCGCGCCTGGGCCATGGGCATCGCCGAGTTCACCCCGAAGACCCGCGCCTCGTACGACGCGGTGGCGACCACCCCACGCGGCCCGAGCCCGCCCACGACGACGGCCTTGCCGCGCAGGCTCGGCTTGGACGCCTGCTCCGCCGAGGCGAAGAAGGCATCCATGTCGAGATGCAGGATCGTGGGCGCGGTTCTCACATCTCCGATGCTGCCCTACGCCACTGACAATGCCCCGCTACGGCTCCCGCCGGGCCCTCAGACGGCCCGGTTGCGCCGCCTGGCCAGCTCGTCGGCGGGGTTGGACCCGACGAGCGTCTCGCCGGTGTCGACGCGCTCCCCGTGCAGCTGCGACAGGGCGCTCTCGACATCCCGCCACACGACGCCCACGGCGATGCCGAAGACCCCCTGGCCGCCCTGGAGCAGGGCGTGGACCTCGTCCGGTGAGGTGCACTCGTAGACCGTGGCGCCGTCGCTCATCAGCGTCATGCGCTCCAGATCGCGGAAACCGCACTCCCTGAGGTGCAGAACGGCGCTGCGGATGTTCTGCAGCGACACACCCGTGTCGAGGAACCGCTTGACGATCTTCAGAACGACGACGTCCCGGAAGCTGTAGAGCCGCTGTGTCCCCGACCCGTGTGCGGGCCGCACGCTGGGCTCGACGAGCCCCGTGCGCGCCCAGTAGTCCAGTTGCCGATAGGTGATGCCGGCCGCCGCACAGGCCGTGGGGCCCCGGTAGCCGATCTCCTCGGACGCCATGGACGTCGCCCCTCCGCTGCTCGGCACTGCCGCCGGCCGCTGCGGAATGCGATCGGCCGTACTGCCGTGAAGCGGGTACGGACCTCTGTCCCCGAAACTGCGTTCCGGGGCACCCCCAGCCGTACCGTCGCCGCTGCTTCTCACGCCGACCTCCGTCCTTGACCTGCCTTCTCGACGGTAGGCAGTCACCAGGGGTGCGTCAACGATCGCCACACTCGGCACGCCGAGTGATAATCACCCAAGGAGTGGTTTCCCGTGTCCCACCGCGGGGAAAGGCTAGCCGAATGCGCTCGCGGAGAGCCGCAGGACGCTCTCACTCGCCGGTGGCAAATGCCAGCATTTTCTCGCCGGCCCTCGGCTCACTGGCTGTTGGTGCCGAAGTCCTCGGGCGAGATCTGGTCGAGGAACTCGCGGAACTTCTCCACCTCGTCCTCCTGCTCGTCCGGGATCGCGATGCCCGCGTCGTCGAGCACACCGTCACTGCCGTAGATCGGCGTCCCGGTGCGCAGCGCCAGCGCTATGGCGTCGGACGGACGGGCGCTCACCTCGACGCCGCTGGCGAAGACCAGCTCCGCGTAGAAGACGCCCTCCCGCAGATCCGTGATGCGTACTTCGGTCAGCTCCTGGCCGACGGCCTCCAGCACGTCCTTGAACAGGTCGTGGGTCAGCGGTCGTGCGGGGGCCATGCCCTGCTGCGCGAAGGCGATCGCCGTCGCCTCCCCGGGCCCGATCCAGATGGGGAGGTAGCGGTCGCCTCCCACTTCACGCAGGAGCACGATCGGTTGGTTGGAGGGCATTTCGACCCGGACACCTACGACATCGAGCTCGTTCACACAGCAACCCTAGGCCGTGCCCGGGACGTTTGGGTAGTCGGGCCGAGAACGGGTGCCCGATCAGGCAGCCGCGGAGCCGCCCGTCTCAGGGCAGGCGTACGCCCAGCGCGGTCTGCACCAGAGCGGCGTGCAGCTTCACCGTGAGCCCCGCCAGTTCCTTCGTACGGGCCTCCGCGTGGGCCCTGGTCTGCGGATTGCGGTGGCGCTTGAGCGGGGCCACCACCTGGTCGACGAGCCCGGCCTCACGGTCGGCGGCGGCCTTCATGGCGCGCAGATGCCGCGGTTCGATCCCGAACCGCCCGAGTTCGAGGACAAGTCCGGCCACGGTGACGGCTTCCGCGTCGTACACCCCGTCCGGCAGCGGGGCGATGAGTCCGTACGACTCCCACTCGTCGAGCTCCTGCTCGCCGATGCCGGCGGCGGCCATCAGCTCGGCCCGCCCGATCCGGGCCGCGGTGGGCGCCTCCACGGGCTCCAGGACGACCTCACCGTCCCGCTGACGCCCCACGGTGGGCAGCGGCGCCGCCTCACCGCGCTCCATGGCGTCGAGGTGCTCGCGGATCACCTTGAGCGGCAGATAGTGGTCCCGCTGCATCCTCAGGACATGGCCGAGGCGTTCGACATCGGCGGGGCTGAACTTGCGGTACCCGGAAGGGGTCCGCTGCGGCTCGATGAGACCCTCCGACTCCAGGAAGCGGATCTTGGAGATGGTGACTTCGGGGAACTCGTCGCGCAGCACGTTCAGCACCGTGCCGATGCTCATCAGCCCAGTGTCCGCGGCGGCGGTACCGTGTCCGGCACCGCCGCTCGGTGTTTGAAGCATGGACCTTCCTGGGGGAATCCCCCGGACCCAGTCCGAGGGAGGGTCAGTAACCCCGCTGGCTCGCGTAGAACACCAGCCGGTACTTGCCGATCTGCACTTCGTCACCGTTGGCCAGCGAGACCGAGTCGATGCGCTCACGGTTGACGTACGTGCCGTTCAGGCTGCCGACGTCGGCGACCGTGAACGAACCGTCAGGAGAGCGCCGGAACTCCACATGGCGGCGCGAGACCGTCACGTCGTCCAGGAAGATGTCGCTCTGCGGATGACGGCCGGCCGTGGTCAGCTCGCCGTCCAGCAGGAAGCGGCTGCCCGAGTTCGGACCGCGCCGCACCACCAGCAGCGCCGAGCCCAACGGCAGGGCGTCGACGGCGGCCTGCGCCTCCGGGGAGAGCGTGGGCATCTGCGTCTGACCGGTCACTTCGGCGTCGTAGGCCTCAAGACCGGAGATGGAGATCGTGGAGGTCGTCTCGGACGGACGCTCCGGGGTCGCGCCGGGGCGCAGCGGCGCACCGCAGTTGGAACAGAAGCGGCTGTTCTCCGCGTTGCGGTTACCGCACCTCGTACACACCAGGGCCGACATAGGGGAAAACCCTCCACCCGTACTTGAGGTTGACGGTTGCCCGAAACCTATGTCGCCGGACTGCGCAGGGTCAACCGACGGCGCGCCCTGGCCCGCGACCTGGTCGCGGAACAGCGGGCGCTGGCCTTCTGCGTCCGGTTGTGCGCGGTGGCGAGCGGTCTGGTTGTCGCTGCTCTCTTTCGCACTCTTGCCGAACAACTTCGCAAACAACTTCACGGGCGATTCCCCTTGACCGAAACAGACCCGCCCGTGGGGCAGGACGAACCCTGATTGAACACACCGGTTGACCCGGACATCCTCACAACGTCCGTATCCACCAGACAGTTTCCACCACGCACCACCCAATCGGTGCGTCGACCCCCCGCAACCTCATGCCCTCGAGCAACGGCCCCCATGCACCCGCGGTTCACCGGGAGGACGACCGAGCGTAGTCAGGCTGCTTCGCGGCCCGCAAGGCATCCACGACGATCTTGGCCGACCGCCCGACGGTAACGGTGGCCTGCTCCTTCTCGAGAGTCTGCACCACACCTCCAGGGATGTTGAGCGCCGGTTCCAGATCCTGCGGCTTGCCGATGACCTTGAAACGATAGGGGGCGTTGATCTTGTTCCCGTCGACACTCACGCTCTTGCCGGAGTCCGTCAGATACGTGTTGGCGACGACCCGTACGCCGTTCACCTGGATCGCCTCCGCGCCGGCCGCGCGCAACTCCTGGACCGCGTCGAGCAACATGTCCGCCTCGACCGTTCCCTTCGTGTCGTCGATGGTCATCGTGATGCCGGGTCCCTGCGCGGCCACGGTGCCCGCCAGAATGCCGAGTTGCTTCTCCTTCTCGGCCGTCTGCTTGCGGGCCTCCTCGGCCTGGTCGGAGCTGTTCTCCAGCTCGTCGCGCTGTTTCTGCAGACCCTGCTTCTCGTCTTCAAGACGCTGAGTACGGTCGTCCAGTTCATCGAGAATGCGCACAAGATCTTCCTGCCGTGCCCCACGCAGCGCGCTGTCGCTGTTGCTGTTCGAGGCGACCTGTACGGCCAGCCCGAAACCGAGGCCGAACAGCAGTAGCGCGACGATGAGTTGGGCCCGGCTCACGCGCGGCGGCCACAGCCCCTGCACCAGCCGCTGCCGACCCGTCACGGTGGGCCCGGACTTCTCCTCGGGAATCGGCGCCTCCGAGGAGGCAGACGCCTGGACCTCTTCGGGCAGTTCCCTGCGCAGCCTGTGTTCAGGCCGCCCGTCTTCGTGGCTCATCGACCTCACGCCCGGAAGACGTGCCGGCGAATGGCCGCGGCGTTGGAGAAGATCCGGATGCCGAGGACGACCACGACACCCGTGGACAGTTGGGCGCCGACGCCCAACTTGTCGCCCAGGAACACGATCAGGGCGGCCACGACCACGTTCGACAGGAACGACACCACGAAGACCTTGTCGTCGAAGATGCCGTCGAGCATGGCCCGCAGCCCGCCGAAGACCGCGTCGAGCGCCGCGACGACGGCGATCGGCAGATAGGGCTCCACGACCACCGGCACCTCAGGCCGGACCAGGATTCCGGCCACCACTCCCACGATGAGGCCCAGTACGGCGATCACGATGTGCCCTTCTCAGTTCTCGGCTGTGCTGTACGTACGATCACACTCGGCGCGGCGGGCAGCCGGAGATCGCTCTCCACGGCGATGGTCGCCCTGATGCCGTAGTTGTCTTCCAGGGCGTGCAGATAGAGCCCGTCGGCACCGTTCTGGAACCTGGTGCTCAGCCGTTTGCCGTCCCCCACCGCGAGCACCGTGTAAGGCGGTACCAGCGGCTTGTTGTCGACCAGTATCGCGTCACCGGCGGCCCTGATCGCCGACAGCGCCGTCAGCCGCTGCCCGTTGATGGAGACGGCCTCGGCGCCCGCCGCCCACAGTCCGTTGACGACGCGCTGCATGTCGCGGTCGCGCACCCGTCCGGTGTCGGAGAAGTCCGCGGTCTCACGCGGGTTGTCGCCCCCGCCGGAGCTGGCTTCCTTCGCGTCGTCGACGACGAGCTTCACACCGGGGCCGTGCACCGCGGTGGCACCGGACAGCATGCTCACCAGGTCGGCCTGCCCGCTGCCACCGCTGGCCTTCAGCGCCGCCCGCTGCCGCGCGCTCACATCGTCCCGAAGCGTGTCGACGGAGCCCTCCAGCTTGTCCGCCGACGTGGTCTCCTTGTCGATACGGTCGATCAGCTCCTGGCGCTCCTTGGCCACCACGGGGGCGGCCACACGCGCCTGTGCCGCTCCTACGGTCACGACGAGCGCCGCCAGCACCAGGCCGGCGGCGAGTCCGAGCTTCGCCCGGAGGGTCTTCGGCATACCGCTCTCGCCCGCGGCCTTCTTCCGGGCGGCCGCCTCGGCGTAGCCGTCGTCGAGGCTGTGGTCCATGACATTGGTGAGCAGCGACATGGACGCGTCCGGGCGCGCAGGGCGCGTGGGTGTGCTCCGAACGGGGGGCTGCTGCGGCATGCCGCACATCGTCGCACGTGGTGGCCTGTACCTCCGAATGGCCCCACCGGCGTGCCGGACAGGCCCCCTTGGGGAAACATGTCCGGCACGCGTGCGTGCTCCGTGTTTTACCGTCCGGCGCTGTCCACGACCGCCGACCACTCGTCCAACAGGGCCTGCGCGGAGGCGTCGTCGGGCCCTTCGGCCCACAGATGCGTGACCGCCTCGGCGACGTCGGGCAGCACCATCACCCAGCGCCCGTCGGTCTCCACGACCCGCACACCGTCCGTCGTATCGACAAAGCGATCACCGGCCGCCTCGACGACCCGGCGCATCACAAGTCCCTTGACGGCCCAGGGAGTAGCCAGGTCCCGCTTGAGGACGTGCGCCCGCGGAATCCGGGCGTCGATCTGGCTCAGCGTCAACTGCGTCCGCGCCACCAGCCCGATGAGTCGTACGAAGGCTGCAGCACCGTCGAAGACGCTGCTGAACTCCGGGATGATGAACCCGGCCTTCCCGTCCCCGCCGAAGATGGTCGTCTCGTCACGCCCGACCCTGGTCAGGTCGTCCGGTGAGGTCGTCGTCCACTCGACCTGCGTCCCGTGATACGCCGCCACCTGCTCGGCGATCCTCGTGGTGGTCACCGGGAGTGCCACCCGCCCGCTGCGCCGCTCCGCGGCCACCAGGTCGAGCATCACGAGCAGGGCCCGGTCGTCCTCGACGATCCGCCCCTTCTCGTCGACGAGCGAGAGCCGCTCACCGACCGGGTCGAACCGCACCCCGAACGCGGCCCGCGCGGAGGCCACGATCTCGCCGAGCCGCACCAGCCCCGACCGCCGTGTGTCCGCGGTCTCCGTCGGCCTGGACTCGTCGAGCCCTGGATTGATCGTCAGGGAGTCCACGCCGAGCTTGCCGAGCAGGCTGGGCAGCACGAGCCCGGCACTACCGTTCGACGCGTCCACAACGACCTTCAGGCCGGATTCGGCGATACCGGTCGTGTCGACATTTCGCAGCAGAGACCCGGTGTACGAGTCGAAGACGCTGGCCGGGAAGTGCAGGTCCCCGATCTCGCCGGGGAACGCACGCCGGTACTCCTGCCGCGCGAACACCCGGTCCAGCTTGCGCTGACTCCCCTGCGAGAGGTCTGCACCCTGGCTGTCGAAGAACATGATGTCGACCGAGTCCGGCACACCGGGTGTGGTCCGGATCATGATCCCGCCGGCACTGCCCCTCGCGGTCTGCTGCCGGGCCACGGGCAGCGGTACGTTCTCCAGGTCCCGTACGTCGATCGCGCTGGCCTGCAAGGCGGAGATGACCGCCCGCTTGAGCGCACGGGCGCCTCGGGAGTGGTCGCGGGCCGTGGTGACCGTGGACCCCTTCTTGAGAGTCGTGGCGTAGGCGCCGGCGAGGCGGACGACGAGTTCCGGCGTGATCTCCACGTTCAGGATCCCGGAGACACCGCGTGCACCGAAGAGGTGCGCCTGACCTCTGTTCTCCCAGATGACCGACGTGTTGACGAAGGCACCGGCTTCGATCGTCTTGAACGGGTAGACCCGCACATTGCCCTGCACGATCGATTCTTCACCGATCAGGCACTCGTCACCGATGACGGCACCGTCCTCGATCCGGGCCGCACGCATGATGTCGGTGTTCTTTCCGACGACACAACCACGAAGGTTGCTGTGCTGACCCACGTACACGTTGTCGTGTACGACGGACCTGTCCAGAAAAGCCCCGGCCTTCACGACGACGTTCGAACCGATGACGGTGTACTCACGGATCTCGGCGCCGGCCTCGACCTTGGCGTAGTCACCGATGTACAGCGGCCCGCGGAGAACCGCGTCGGGGTGCACCTCGGCGCCCTCGGCCACCCATACGCCCGGCGACAACTCGAAGCCGTCGATCTCGACATCGACCTTGCCCTCGAGGACATCGGCCTGCGCCTTCACATAGCTCTCGTGGGTACCGACATCTTCCCAGTAGCCCTCGGCGATAAAGCCGTAGACCGGCTTGCCTTCCTTCATCAACTGTGGGAAGACATCGCCGGACCAGTCGACGGGCACGTCGGCCTCGACATAGTCGAAGACTTCGGGCTCCATGACATAGATGCCCGTGTTCACCGTGTCGGAGAAGACCTGACCCCAGGTCGGCTTCTCGAGGAAACGCTCGACCTTTCCCTCTTCGTCGACGATGGTGATGCCGAATTCCAGCGGATTGGGCACCCGGGTCAGACAGACCGTGACCAGCGCACCCTTTTCCTTGTGGAAATTGATCAGTTCGGTGAGGTCGAAGTCGGTCAGGGCATCACCGGAGATGACGAGGAAGGCATCGTCCTTCAACGCCTCTTCGGCGTTCTTGACGCTTCCGGCGGTACCGAGTGGCTTCTCCTCATTGGCATACGAGAGCTCCATCCCGAGCTCTTCGCCGTCACCGAAGTAGTTCTTGACCAGCGAGGCCAGGAACTGCACGGTGACTACGGTCTCATTGAGCCCATGCCTTTTGAGCAGCCTGAGCACGTGTTCCATGATCGGTCGATTGACCACGGGCAACAGTGGCTTGGGCATGCTTGAGGTCATGGGGCGAAGGCGTGTGCCTTCGCCTCCGGCCATCACGACGGCCTTCATGTCGGAAGCGTCCTCCTCTGCGAGACGACGGTCTAGCCGACTTCACCAGTCCAGATTGTCCCGCACTTTTGCGCAACGGGCCATCGAGCGACTGTTACCGCCCAATCGGCAAGGTCAGTCGGCCATGGCGTCCGCACGCAGTAGGCGGCGGACTTGTACCACGTAGAGGACTCCTGCCCACCAATACAGCGTTGTACCCCATCCTGCGAACGCCCATCCGAAAATGGCTGCGAGTGAGGGGAGCCATCCACTTCCGTCACTGAGCAGCAGCAACGGGAAGGCGTACATCAGGTTGAACGTAGCGGCCTTGCCCAGGAAGTTCACCTGCAGCGGCGGATAGCCGTGCCGCCTGAGGATGCCCACCACCACCAGCAGGACCAGCTCTCGCGCCAGCAGTGCGGCGGTCAACCAGATTGGCAGAATCTCGCGCCAGGTGAGCCCGACGAGAGTCGAGAGAATGTAGAGCCGGTCCGCGGCCGGATCAAGGAGCCGGCCGAGACTGCTGATCTGGTTCCAGCGTCGCGCGAGCTTGCCGTCCAGGTAGTCGCTGATCCCGCTGAGCATCAGCACCAGAAGTGCCCAGCCATCGCTCTCGGGACCGCCGAACTCGGGCCTGAGGATCAACCACAGGAAGATGGGTACGCCGACCAGGCGCGCCATGCTGAGGATGTTCGGGATGGTGAGCACCCGGTCTGTCTGGACGCGGGTCTCCTGGACCTCCACCCGGGGGCCTCCTGTGGGAAAACGTGCCAACGATTCCCCCTGACCTTACCCCAACGCAAAAAAGCTCTGGCTCTTGGGCTGTATGCCCAAGAGCCAGAGCTCTAAAAGGAGTTCGGCGGCGTCCTACTCTCCCACAGGGTCCCCCCTGCAGTACCATCGGCGCTGTAAGGCTTAGCTTCCGGGTTCGGAATGTAACCGGGCGTTTCCCTCACGCTATGACCACCGAAACACTATGAAACACATCAACCGCACCACACCCAGTGGCCCTGGACATGGGGTTGTTCGTGGTTTCAGAACCAACACAGTGGACGCGAGCAACTGAGGACAAGCCCTCGGCCTATTAGTACCGGTCACCTCCAGCGGTTACCCGCCTTCCAGATCCGGCCTATCAACCCAGTCGTCTACTGGGAGCCTTAACCCCTCAAGGGGGTGGGAACACTCATCTCGAAGCAGGCTTCCCGCTTAGATGCTTTCAGCGGTTATCCCTCCCGAACGTAGCCAACCAGCCATGCCCTTGGCAGAACAACTGGCACACCAGAGGTTCGTCCGTCCCGGTCCTCTCGTACTAGGGACAGCCCTTCTCAATGTTCCTGCGCGCGCAGCGGATAGGGACCGAACTGTCTCACGACGTTCTAAACCCAGCTCGCGTACCGCTTTAATGGGCGAACAGCCCAACCCTTGGGACCGACTCCAGCCCCAGGATGCGACGAGCCGACATCGAGGTGCCAAACCATCCCGTCGATATGGACTCTTGGGGAAGATCAGCCTGTTATCCCCGGGGTACCTTTTATCCGTTGAGCGACGGCGCTTCCACAAGCCACCGCCGGATCACTAGTCCCGACTTTCGTCCCTGCTCGACCCGTCGGTCTCACAGTCAAGCTCCCTTGTGCACTTACACTCAACACCTGATTGCCAACCAGGCTGAGGGAACCTTTGGGCGCCTCCGTTACTCTTTAGGAGGCAACCGCCCCAGTTAAACTACCCATCAGACACTGTCCCTGATCCGGATCACGGACCCAGGTTAGACATCCAGCACGACCAGACTGGTATTTCAACGACGACTCCCACCGAACTGGCGTCCGATGCTCAAAGTCTCCCAGCTATCCTACACAAGCCGAACCGAACACCAATATCAAACTGTAGTAAAGGTCCCGGGGTCTTTCCGTCCTGCTGCGCGAAACGAGCATCTTTACTCGTAGTGCAATTTCACCGGGCCTATGGTTGAGACAGTCGAGAAGTCGTTACGCCATTCGTGCAGGTCGGAACTTACCCGACAAGGAATTTCGCTACCTTAGGATGGTTATAGTTACCACCGCCGTTTACTGGCGCTTAAGTTCTCAGCTTCGCCCAACCGAAGTTGGACTAACCGGTCCCCTTAACGTTCCAGCACCGGGCAGGCGTCAGTCCGTATACATCGCCTTACGGCTTCGCACGGACCTGTGTTTTTAGTAAACAGTCGCTTCTCGCTGGTCTCTGCGGCCACCCCCAGCTCAAGGAGCAAGTCCTCTCACCGGTGATGGCCCCCCTTCTCCCGAAGTTACGGGGGCATTTTGCCGAGTTCCTTAACCATAGTTCACCCGAACGCCTCGGTATTCTCTACCTGACCACCTGAGTCGGTTTAGGGTACGGGCCGCCATGAAACTCGCTAGAGGCTTTTCTCGACAGCATAGGATCATCCACTTCACCACAATCGGCTCGGCATCAG
This sequence comes from Streptomyces sp. NBC_00986, assembly GCF_045162565.1. Taxonomy (NCBI): domain Bacteria; kingdom Bacillati; phylum Actinomycetota; class Actinomycetes; order Kitasatosporales; family Streptomycetaceae; genus Streptomyces; species Streptomyces sp. NBC_00986. Next base: position 9,620,664 of record NZ_CP108733.1, on the reverse strand, counting down.
GTCTCAGACTATGTGTGATCCGGATTTGCCTAGACCACGTCCTACACCCTTACCCCGGGACAACCACCGCCCGGGATGGACTACCTTCCTGCGTCACCCCATCACTCACCTACTAACCGCTTGGGCCGGCGGCTCCACCACTTTCCATTCCCCGAAGGGTCCGGAACGGCTTCACGGCCTTAGCATCACGATGCTCGATGTTTGACGCTTCACAGCGGGTACCGGAATATCAACCGGTTATCCATCGACTACGCCTGTCGGCCTCGCCTTAGGTCCCGACTTACCCTGGGCAGATCAGCTTGACCCAGGAACCCTTAGTCAATCGGCGCACACGTTTCTCACGTGTGTATCGCTACTCATGCCTGCATTCTCACTCGTGAACCGTCCACCACTAGCTTCCGCTGCGGCTTCACCCGGCACACGACGCTCCCCTACCCATCCATACAGGCGTTGGCCCTATTGTATGAATGACACGACTTCGGCGGTACGCTTGAGCCCCGCTACATTGTCGGCGCGGAATCACTAGACCAGTGAGCTATTACGCACTCTTTCAAGGGTGGCTGCTTCTAAGCCAACCTCCTGGTTGTCTCTGCGACTCCACATCCTTTCCCACTTAGCGTACGCTTAGGGGCCTTAGTCGATGCTCTGGGCTGTTTCCCTCTCGACCATGGAGCTTATCCCCCACAGTCTCACTGCCGTGCTCTCACTTACCGGCATTCGGAGTTTGGCTAAGGTCAGTAACCCGGTAGGGCCCATCGCCTATCCAGTGCTCTACCTCCGGCAAGAAACACACGACGCTGCACCTAAATGCATTTCGGGGAGAACCAGCTATCACGGAGTTTGATTGGCCTTTCACCCCTAACCACAGGTCATCCCCCAGGTTTTCAACCCTGGTGGGTTCGGTCCTCCACGAAGTCTTACCTCCGCTTCAACCTGCCCATGGCTAGATCACTCCGCTTCGGGTCTTGAGCGCGCTACTAAACCGCCCTATTCGGACTCGCTTTCGCTACGGCTTCCCCACACGGGTTAACCTCGCAACACACCGCAAACTCGCAGGCTCATTCTTCAAAAGGCACGCAGTCACGACGCACCAAGTAAACTTGATGCGCGACGCTCCCACGGCTTGTAGGCACACGGTTTCAGGTACTATTTCACTCCGCTCCCGCGGTACTTTTCACCATTCCCTCACGGTACTATCCGCTATCGGTCACCAGGGAATATTTAGGCTTAGCGGGTGGTCCCGCCAGATTCACACGGGATTTCTCGGGCCCCGTGCTACTTGGGTGTCTCTCAAACGAGCCGTTGATGTTTCGACTACGGGGGTCTTACCCTCTACGCCGGACCTTTCGCATGTCCTTCGCCTACATCAACGGTTTCTGACTCGTCCTGTCGCCGGCAGACGACAGAAGAGAGATCCCACAACCCCGTATACGCAACCCCTGCCGGGTCTCACACGCATACGGTTTGGCCTCATCCGGTTTCGCTCGCCACTACTCCCGGAATCACGGTTGTTTTCTCTTCCTGCGGGTACTGAGATGTTTCACTTCCCCGCGTTCCCTCCACTTGCCCTATGTGTTCAGGCAAGGGTGACAGCCCATGACGACTGCCGGGTTTCCCCATTCGGAAACCCCCGGATCAAAGCCTGGTTGACGACTCCCCGGGGACTATCGTGGCCTCCCACGTCCTTCATCGGTTCCTGGTGCCAAGGCATCCACCGTGCGCCCTTAAAAACTTGGCCACAGATGCTCGCGTCCACTGTGCAGTTCTCAAACAACGACCAACCACCCGTCACAACCCACCGAAGCAGATTTTTACCGGGGTCGGCACTGAAGGCAGCCTCTCGGCCGTGCCCTCAGACACCCAACAGCGTGCCCGGCATCCCCACCGCTCTGATCAGCTTTCCACGCCCCCAAAAGGGCAGTACTTGCAGTCCGAGACGGACGGCGACACCGAATAATCAACGTTCCACCCTTGAGCAACCAGCACCGGACATTCGCCGATGTACTGGCCTCTGACCTCACCCCGAAGGGATCGGTAAGAAGTGCTCCTTAGAAAGGAGGTGATCCAGCCGCACCTTCCGGTACGGCTACCTTGTTACGACTTCGTCCCAATCGCCAGTCCCACCTTCGACAGCTCCCTCCCCACAAGGAGGTTGGGCCACCGGCTTCGGGTGTTACCGACTTTCGTGACGTGACGGGCGGTGTGTACAAGGCCCGGGAACGTATTCACCGCAGCAATGCTGATCTGCGATTACTAGCAACTCCGACTTCATGGGGTCGAGTTGCAGACCCCAATCCGAACTGAGACCGGCTTTTTGAGATTCGCTCCACCTCACGGTATCGCAGCTCATTGTACCGGCCATTGTAGCACGTGTGCAGCCCAAGACATAAGGGGCATGATGACTTGACGTCGTCCCCACCTTCCTCCGAGTTGACCCCGGCGGTCTCCTGTGAGTCCCCGTCACCCCGAAGGGCACGCTGGCAACACAGGACAAGGGTTGCGCTCGTTGCGGGACTTAACCCAACATCTCACGACACGAGCTGACGACAGCCATGCACCACCTGTACACCGACCACAAGGGGGGCACTATCTCTAATGCTTTCCGGTGTATGTCAAGCCTTGGTAAGGTTCTTCGCGTTGCGTCGAATTAAGCCACATGCTCCGCTGCTTGTGCGGGCCCCCGTCAATTCCTTTGAGTTTTAGCCTTGCGGCCGTACTCCCCAGGCGGGGAACTTAATGCGTTAGCTGCGGCACCGACGACGTGGAATGTCGCCAACACCTAGTTCCCACCGTTTACGGCGTGGACTACCAGGGTATCTAATCCTGTTCGCTCCCCACGCTTTCGCTCCTCAGCGTCAGTAATGGCCCAGAGATCCGCCTTCGCCACCGGTGTTCCTCCTGATATCTGCGCATTTCACCGCTACACCAGGAATTCCGATCTCCCCTACCACACTCTAGCTAGCCCGTATCGAATGCAGACCCGGGGTTAAGCCCCGGGCTTTCACACCCGACGTGACAAGCCGCCTACGAGCTCTTTACGCCCAATAATTCCGGACAACGCTTGCGCCCTACGTATTACCGCGGCTGCTGGCACGTAGTTAGCCGGCGCTTCTTCTGCAGGTACCGTCACTTTCGCTTCTTCCCTGCTGAAAGAGGTTTACAACCCGAAGGCCGTCATCCCTCACGCGGCGTCGCTGCATCAGGCTTTCGCCCATTGTGCAATATTCCCCACTGCTGCCTCCCGTAGGAGTCTGGGCCGTGTCTCAGTCCCAGTGTGGCCGGTCGCCCTCTCAGGCCGGCTACCCGTCGTCGCCTTGGTGAGCCATTACCTCACCAACAAGCTGATAGGCCGCGGGCTCATCCTGCACCGCCGGAGCTTTTAACCCCCACACATGAGTGCAGGAGTATTATCCGGTATTAGACCCCGTTTCCAGGGCTTGTCCCAGAGTGCAGGGCAGATTGCCCACGTGTTACTCACCCGTTCGCCACTAATCCCCACCGAAGTGGTTCATCGTTCGACTTGCATGTGTTAAGCACGCCGCCAGCGTTCGTCCTGAGCCAGGATCAAACTCTCCGTGAATGTTTTCCCGTAATCGGGACCACACACACGAGAGCGGAACAGTCAGGCGGAATAAGCCCGACCGTTCACAGCGTCCTCGCTGTATGTTTTCTTCAAAGGAACCTCGCCCCAGCCGTGATGGCCGGAGACGGGGTATCAACATATCTGGCGTTGATTTTTGGCACGCTGTTGAGTTCTCAAGGAACGGACGCTTCCTTTGTACTCACCCTCTCGGGCTTTCCTCCGGGCTTCCCTTCGGTGTTCCAAACTCTATCAGTGTTTTTCCGGCCCCCTGACCACCGTCCTGCAGGCATGCAGAAGGTGACCCCGGGATAGGATCTGACAAGTTGGGTGCTGCCAGGCCAAGCAAAGACGCTTGGTTGCGTCGCTCGGCCTCAAGCAGGAGTACGACTGTACATGCGGCCGTAGAGCAGGTGCAAATCGATTAGAGGTGTGGTCTAGACCACTAATCCGGACCTCTCAGGCGGAACCGGTACTACATATGACATACCCTGCTGCTCAGTGTGCCGTCCGGGACAGGTAGTGACGGCCCCATCACATTTCCACCCCTGGGAGGCTTCCCATGACCAGCGTGACGTCCCCTCTCGCAGGACGTGCCATCGGACTGACGGAGGTGCCGGATCCGGTCTTCGCCGGAGCCATGGTCGGCCCCGGCATGGCCATCGACCCCGTACGTGAGCCTTCCGAGGCCGTCTCTCCCGTGGACGGAGTGATCGTCTCCCTCCACCCGCACGCCTTCGTCGTCGTAGACAGTGAGGGGCACGGCGTGCTCATCCACCTCGGTATCGACACCGTGCAGCTCAATGGCGAGGGCTTCGAGCTGCTCGTCAACAAGGGCGACACCGTGACCCGAGGCCAGAGCATCGTGCGTTGGAACCCGGCCGCCGTCGAGACCGCCGGCAAGTCCCCGGTATGCCCGGTCGTGGCTCTCGAAGCAACGGCCGATGCCCTCTCCGGTCTCCGCGAGGACGGCGATGTGAAGGCCGGCGACGCTCTCTTCACCTGGGCGTGACGTCAGTGCCGTCGTGTGACGGCGAGCAGGACAACCACCGCGGCGGCGGGACCCGCCGCACTATCGGAGACGGGTGAGATGGAGACAACGCTGCGAGGCGTCGGTGTGAGCCACGGTGTGGCGATCGGCGAGGTTCGGCACATGGGGACGGCGGTTCTGGAACCGCCTGCCAAGCAGATTCCGGTGGAGGACGCCGAGCGCGAACAGGGGCGCGCCCGCCAAGCCGTGGACGCTGTGGCTGCCGACCTGATGGCGCGCGGCAATCTGGCGGGGGGCGAAGCCCAGGCGGTGCTCGAGGCGCAGGCCATGATGGCCCAGGACCCCGAGCTGATGGCGGACGTGGAACGTCGTATCGCCGTCGGCAGTACCGCGGAGCGGGCCGTCTACGACGCCTTCGCCGCCTACCGTGCTCTGCTGGCCGGTGCCGGTGAGTATCTCGCCGGTCGGGTGGCCGACCTCGATGACGTGCGGAACCGTATCGTCGCCCGGTTGCTCGGGGTGCCGATGCCGGGTGTTCCGGACAGCGACGAGCCGTACGTCCTTATTGCCCGTGACCTTGCGCCTGCCGATACGGCTCTGCTGGACCCGACACTGGTGCTCGGTTTCGTCACCGAGGAGGGCGGGCCGACGAGTCACAGCGCGATCCTGGCGCGGGCGCTCGGTGTGCCGGCCGTGGTGGCGCTGCCGGGGGCCGGGGAGTTGGCCGAGGGCACGGTGGTCGCCGTGGACGGCAGCACCGGCGAGATCTTCGTGAACCCCAGCGATGAGAAGAAGGAGCAGTTGGAGGCCGCGGCCGCCGCGCGCAAGGCCGCTCTCTCCGCTTCTACGGGTCCTGGTGCCACCTCCGACGGGCACAAGGTGCCGCTGCTCGCCAATGTCGGCGGGCCTGCCGATGTACCGGCCGCGCTGGAGGCGGGTGCCGAGGGTGTGGGGCTCTTCCGTACCGAGTTCCTCTTTCTGGACGACAGCAAGAACGCTCCGTCCGAGGAGAAGCAGATCGAGGCCTACCGGCAGGTGCTCGAGGCGTTCCCCGAGGGGCGCGTCGTCGTGCGGGTGCTGGATGCAGGCGCGGACAAGCCGCTGGACTTCCTGACGCCGGCCGACGAGCCGAACCCGGCTCTGGGTGTGCGCGGTCTGCGGTCGTTGCTCGACCACCCCGATGTGCTGCGCACTCAGCTGACGGCGCTCGCGAAGGCCGCCGAAGGGCTGCCGGTCTATCTCGAGGTCATGGCGCCGATGGTCGCGGACCGTGCGGACGCGAAGGCGTTCGCGGACGCGTGCCGGGAGGCCGGACTGCGGGCCAAGTTCGGTGCGATGGTGGAGATTCCGTCGGCCGCGCTGCGGGCGCGCTCGATTCTGCAGGAGGTCGAATTCCTGTCGCTGGGGACCAACGACCTCGCGCAGTACACCTTTGCCGCCGACCGTCAGGTGGGTGCGGTGTCCCGGCTGCAGGATCCGTGGCAGCCCGCGCTGCTCGACCTGGTCGCGATGTCCGCCGAGGGGGCGAAGGCCGAGGGCAAGAGCTGTGGTGTCTGCGGTGAGGCCGCGTCCGACCCGCTGCTGGCTTGTGTGTTGATCGGTCTGGGGGTCACCTCGCTTTCGATGGGTGCGGCTTCGATTCCTTACGTGCGCTCGGCGCTGGCGAAGTACACGTTGGCGCAGTGCGAGCGGGCAGCGCTGGCCGCGCGCGCAGCGGACAGTGCCGAGGAGGCGCGCGCGGCTGCTCAGGCGGTGTTGTCCGGCGAATAGGCAGATAGGGAAACAGTTGGGCGGGAAGCCTTCCGTCGGCTGTGGTTCAGGGGCGGCTCACCCATGGGTGAGCCGCCCCTGGCGTTTCAGTGGTGGTGTCCTCCCGGGGGCTGCTCCAGGTCCCCGAGGTCCGGCGGTACGCAGTAGTCGACGCCTGATTCCGGGGAGATGAGGTCGCCGGATTCGACGTCGGTGCAGTAGGCGTCGAAGACCTCGCCGGCGGTCAGGGCTTCCAGGCCGTCGCCGCGCAGGCGCCAGCCGTAGATGCAGTCCGGGGTGTCGGGGCTGGTGGTCCGCATGACGAGGCCGCCGGGGCTTCGGGTGGCGAGGCCGAGGGCGAGCACCGTGGTGAATTCGAGGGCCTCGGCGTCGTCCAGGTGCGTGGTGTCGTCTTCGTCCTGGTCGGCGTGGAGGATGGCGACGAGGGTTTCCGGTGCTCCCGAGACGCTGCAGACGAGGTGTCGGTTGCCGGGGCGGGCTGTGTCGAGGATGCGGACGAGGAGGCCGGAGGCCCGGGTGAAGGCGGCGCGGCCGATGTCCTCGCCGCAGGAGGCGCAGGCTCCGAGGCGGGCGAGGAGTGTGGTCGCGTACTCCCAGGTCGCCTGGCGGACAGCCTCGTCGACCAGGGCCGGGAGGAGGTCGGCCAGTGGCTGGCCTTCGTAGAGCAAGGTCGGGCCGGTGGCGGCGAGTTCGGCGGTGAAGCGGGCTCGGCTCGACGGGATGTCGGGGTCGAGGCCGCTGTTGACGCAGAACTCGGCGTACTCCTCGGGGTCGAAGAGGGCCACGCTGGTGTGGCTGCCCTGGAGGGCGCGGCTCCTGAGGAGGGCCTCCACCTGCTGGAGGTAGGCGGCGTGGTCGTCGAAGGTGAAGCTTCGATAGCGCCGCATGGTGCTGAAGTCCTGCTCGTCGGTCAACAGACCGATGGTTCCCGCGATTTCGCGGCGCAGAACGCGTCGCATGGTCTGGTGGTCGGTGTGCGCCATGTTTCCCCCTGTGCACGGTCGATCAATGCTCACTCACAGTAACTGGCGGCACTGACAGCGGCGTCCGAACGAGGGGTTCGCGGACCAGGCGGTGCTGAATCATGCAGGTCAGGGCGATGAAGGCGCCGAAGACGGTCCAGCCGAGGGGGCCGGTGGCGATGGCCGCGGTGACCGCGAGTGGGCCGATGCTGCGCTGGGTGGACTGGGCGAGTCCGTGCACGCCGAGGTAGGCGCCCTGTGCGGTGTCGGGTGCGAGGGCGACGGAGAGTTCCCACGAGATGGTGGCGTGCAGCATTTCCGCCACGGTGAAGGCGACCGCCGAAGCGGTGAGGAGCACGATCGCCGTGACGGCTCCGCCGGTGGCCGAGAGCGCCAGGGTCGCGCCGCCCAGGGCGAAGGCGGCGGAGAGCGGTATCAGCAGGTTGCGGGTGGCCGCTGTCGTGGTGGCGAAGCGGGCCAGGGGGACGATGAACGCCACCACCATCACGTTGTTGAGGACCATCAGCAGGGGTGCCAGTCCGTGCGGTGCGTCGCTGGCGTGGGCGATCCAGAGTGGCAGGCCGACCTTGAAGACGGCGTCGTCGAGGAAGAGGACGGTCTCGGTCGTGACGTACGCGAGGTAGGTGCGGTCACGCCAGGGGTTCGGTGGCCTGCTTGCGGGCGGCACGTTCTTCGACGTCGCTACGGTGCGCTGCGGCGACGGGGGTTCGCCGCAGCCCGCGGTGAGGGTCGCGACCGCGACGAAGGAGAGGGCGTCGCCGAGGAGGAGCCAGTGGTAGGCGGCGGTCGTGCCGAGGGCGAGGGCGGCCGCGGCGGTGAGACCGCCCAGGGCCCAGCCCGCGTTGGCCGCGGTTCGGCTGATGGCCTGGTAGCGGATGCGGTCCGGGCCTGCCACGCGGGTGGCGTAGAGCTTGGTGAGCACGTTGGCGGCGCGGTCCCCGAAGCCGCCGGCTGCCGAGAAGACGATCAGCAGGACGTAGTTGTCCGTGGTGAGCAGGGCGAACGAGGCCAGGGCGCGCAGGAGTTGGAGGGCGACGAGCACGCGGGTCAGTGGGAACCGGTCGGCCAGGCGCCCTCCCAGAGGTGCGCCGGCGATGCCGATGGCACCGGCGATCGCGGCGAGGGTGCCCACCTGGGCCACGGAGAGATGCGAGACGTAGGTGAAGTACAGGACGGAGACAGACGCCCACAGGCCGCTGCCGGTGCGGTCGACGAGGGCGATCGCGAGCATTCTGCGGCCGTCGCGTCCTCCAGGTATGCGTTTCGGCCGTCCGGCTGCGCGACGCGTCGTACTCACTACTCCCCCTTGCGTTGAATTATGTATTGATACATAGTGATCGACGTGGCAATACAATATGGGATCAGTGGTGCGACGGCCAAGGGGATTGCCGCGTCCGTCGAACGGCGTGTGACCGAGGGGGCGTTGGGGCCGGGTGCCGCGCTGCCTCCGGTGCGGCGGCTCGCGGACGAGCTCGGGGTGAGCCCGGGGACCGTCGCCACGGCGTACAAGGAGTTGCGCCGGCGGGGCATCGTCGTCACGCGCGGGCGGGGCGGGACAGTGGTGGCACAGGCTCCGTCGGTGGCGGCGCGGCGGCCGCCCCGGGTACCGGAGGGTCTGCGGGACCTGGCCGGCGGGCACCCCGATCCGGCGTTCCTGCCGGCCCTGGTGCCGCCTTCGCGGCTCTCCCCCGGTGCGCGGTCCCACCGGTCGACGCCACGGCTGGCGCGGTTGGAGGAGACCGTACGGGACTGGCTCCGGCCCGACGGTGTGCCTGTGGAGCACGTGACCTTCGCGCACGGGGCGCTGGATCTGATCGGGCGGCTGCTGTCCGTGGAGTTGCGGCCCGGGGACGCCGTGGCCATGGAGGACCCCGGTTATCACCATCTGCTGGACCTGGTCACGGCGTTGGGGCTGCGAATGGTGCCTGTCGCCGTGGACGACGAGGGCATGCGTCCCGATGCCCTGCGCGCGGTACTACGGGTGGGTGTGCGCGCCGTGGTGTGCAGTCCCAGGGCGCAGAATCCGTACGGGGGTTGCTTCTCGGCCGCGCGCCGGGACGCGCTCGTCGAGGTGCTCCGGGACGATCCGGAGGTGCTGGTCGTGGAGAACGATCACGCGTCCTCCGTAGCGGCCGCTCCCCTGTGGTCGCTGACGTCCGGTGGGCTGTCGCGATGGGTGCATGTGCGGACGGTGAGCAAGTTCCTGGGAACCGACCTGCGGTGGGCCGCGGCGGCCTGTGATCCGGTCACGTTGGCGCGGCACGACGGGCGGTTGCTGCTGACGTCCGGCTGGGTCAGTCATCTCCTCCAGGAGACCGTCCACGGGCTGATGACGGACGACGGCACGCGCGCGTTGGTCGCGCGCGCGAAGGAGGCCTATGTGCTGCGCCGGGAGACCCTCCGCGAGGAGCTGAGCGGGCGGGGAATCGACGCGCACGGGGCGAGCGGCATGAACCTCTGGGTGCCCGTGCGGGACGAGTCCGCCGTGGTCAACGGGCTGCGGTCGTACGGCTGGTGGGTCGCCGCGGGGGCGCGGTTCCGGCTGTCGTCCGAGCCGGGTGTACGGATCTCCGTCGCCGAGCTCGAACCGGCCGACGCGGCTCGGCTGGCCTCGGACTTCGCCGCCGTGCTCGGCGAGGGCGAGTCCGAGGCCACCTATGGAGGGTGATCGTCCTCTACGGGAGGGTGATCAGGCGCGTTTGCGGGCGAGGTCCTCGTAGAAGCTCAGCAGGTCGAGGTTGTCGATGGAGCCCGGGTTGACCGCCTTCTCCAAAGGGGTGCCCTGGAGGAGGCGTTTGACCGGTACCTCGATGCGCTTCCCGGTGAGCGTGTGCGGGACGCCGGGCACCTCGATGACCTCGTCGGGTACGTGGCGTGGGGAGAGCTGTTCGCGGATCGCCTGCTTGATGCGGCCCAGGAGGGCGTCGTCGAGGACCGCTCCGGGGGCGAGGTGGACGAAGAGGGGCATCCAGTAGCCGCCGTCGGGCTGTTCGATGCCGATGACGAGGGACTCCTTGATCTCCGGGAGCCGTTCGACCGCTTCGTAGATGTCGGCCGAACCCATGCGCACGCCTTGCCTGTTGAGCGTGGAGTCGGAGCGGCCGTGGATGACTACGGAGCCTCGGGAGGTGACGGTGATCCAGTCGCCGTGGCGCCACACTCCGGGATACGTGTCGAAGTAGCTGTCGTGGTAGCGGGTGCCGTCCGGGTCGTTCCAGAAGTAGATCGGCATGGACGGCATGGGGTTGGTGACCACGAGTTCGCCGACCTCGTCGACCAGGGGGTCGCCGTTCGGGTCCCAGGACTGGAGGTCGGTTCCCAGGCCTGGGGCCTGGAGTTCGCCGATGTACACCGGGAGGGTCGGTACGGCTCCCGCGAAGCAGGAGCAGACGTCCGTGCCGCCGCTGACCGAGGCGATCCACAGGTCGTCGCGGACCTCGTCGTGCAGCCAGCGGAAGCCGTCGGGGGGCAGGGGTGATCCGGTGGTGGCGACGCACTTCACCGTGGAGAGGTCGAAGTCCCGGGACGGGTGCACGCCGGCCTTGCGGCAGGCCATGACGTACGCGGCCGAGGTGCCGTAGAGGGTCGCTCCGGTGCGTTCGGCGACGCGCCACTGGGCGCCGATGTCGGGGTACCCGGGGCTGCCGTCGTAGAGGACGATCGTCGTGCCGGTCAGGAGGCCGGAGACGAGGAAGTTCCACATCATCCAGCCGGTGGACGTGTACCAGAAGAAGCGGTCCTCGGGGCCCAGGTCGCAGTGCAGGCCGAGTTGCTTGAGGTGTTCTACGAGGATGCCGCCCTGGGACTGGACGATGGCCTTGGGGAGGCCGGTCGTGCCCGAGGAGTAGAGCACCCACAGGGGGTGCTCGAAGGGGACCTCTTCGAAGACGGGCTCCACGTCGGCCGACGTCAGGGACGACCACTCCAGGGCGCCTTCGGGAGCTTCGGTGCCGAGCAGGGGGATGTGGACGACCGCGCGCAGTGTGGGGAGTTCGCGGCGGAGTTCGGCCACCGTGTCGCGGCGGTCGTGTTCCTTGCCGCCGTAGCGGTAGCCGTCGACGGTGAACAGGACGACCGGTTCGACCTGTTGGAAGCGGTCGAGGACGCTGCGGGCGCCGAAGTCGGGGGCGCAGGACGTCCAGACGGCGCCCACGGCGGCCGTGGCGAGCAGCGCGACGACGGCCTGGGGAATGTTCGGGAGGTAGCCGCTGACGCGGTCTCCGGGGCGTACGCCGAGGGTGCGCAGTTCGGCGGCCAGGGAGCCGACCTGGCGGCGCAGCTCCGCCCAGGTGACCGGGCTCGGTTCATGGGTCTCGTCGACGTACAGGAGGGCCGGTTCGTCCGCGCGGGTCTCCGTCGCGCGCAGGGCGTGCTCGGCGTAGTTGAGGGTCGCTCCGGGGAACCAGTGGGCGCCGGGCATCGAGCGGTCGCCGAGCACGCGCGCGCAGGGGGTCGAGAAGCGGACGTCGAACCACTCGGTGACGGCCTGCCAGAACGTGTCCAGTTCGTCGACGGACCAGCGGTGCAGTGCCGCGTAGCCGCCCTCGGCGGGCGCTCCGTGGTGTTCGGCCGCCCAGGACTGGAACCTGGTGACCTGTGCCTGGGCGATGCGTTCCGGATCTGGCTGCCAGAGCGGCAGGGGGTTCGCGGTCGACATGGGCGGCTCCCGGGACTGTGCGCGTCGTGTGCGTCGGGTCGCGCACGTGCGGGGGTGTGCGCGTGACGCGGCTGACACGGACGATGCCATGTGATCGACTTCTGCACCAGGGCGGGCTCCACATGGTCCGTGTCGTGAAGATGTGGTCCCACCACGGGTGAACGGCAGTTGAACGACACGGTTATCCGGGGCCTGTAATGGCAGGGTGAGCAGCATGGACGGTCGTGACCTGGTGCGTTCGGTGAAGGTGGTCGGTTCGACGGGGGCGGCGCAGGGTTTGCGTACCGTACGGGCGGCGTGGCGCAGGCGGCGTGCCGACGCCACCGGGCTGCCCTCGCGGGGCGCTGAGCGGGCTCGGGTCCCGGGGCCGGTGCGGGAGGCGGAGCCGGGGCCGGGCGGCGGGGTCATCCGGTTCAGCCGCTCCGAACTGCGCATCACCGTCGCCGCGAACGGGGCCGTCTTCTGGGGCTGGGACGGGTCCGGTCCGGAGCCGTCGTACGCGCTCGGCGGGCGCTGTCCCGAGCCGGATCCCCGGGCGGTCCTGGAGCCGGACAAGGACGGTGGCTGGCGGGTCGTGGCGGAGCGGGTGACGGTCTCCGTGTCGCGGCACGGCGCGGTCGAGGTGCGTACGCCCGGAGGTGTGACGCTGCGCCGGGATCTGCCGCCGCGCTGGTGGGAGCCGGTGGGCGGCGGCACGGCACGCTGGATGCAGCGCTCGGAGGTGGCGGCGGACGCCCGGTTCTTCGGGCTCGGCGGGCGCGCATCGGGCCCCCGGTTGCGCGACGGGACGTACCGGCTGTGGAACACCGACCCCGGGCATGCCTTCGCGCCGGGTGACGATCCGCTGTACGTCACGATGCCGGTGCAGTTGGTGGTCGCCGACGCGGCCACGCATCTGGTGTTCCACGACACCTCCTGGGACGGCACGGTGACGCTGCGGGAGGGCGAGGAGGGCGCCGGTTCCGGGCACGACCGGGCCGGGGCGTCCGAGCTGCGGATGGACGGCGGTCCGCTGCGCTGCTGGGTCGTGGTGGGCACCCCCGCGCGCGTGCTGCACGCCTGGGCCTCGCTCACCGGTGCTCCCGCGCTGCCGCCGGCCTGGGCGCTGGGGCACCATCACGCGCGGTGGGGCTTCGGCAGCGAGCAGGAGGTGCGGCGGATCGTCGCCGGCTACCAGGAGCGCGGTCTGCCGCTGGACGCCGTCCACCTGGACATCGACCACTACGACCAGCACCAGGTGTTCACCGTCGACCGCGAGCACTTCCCCGAACTGCCGTTGCTCGCCGAGGAGTTGCGGCGGGACGGCATCCGGCTGGTTTCGGTCGTCGACCCCGCGGTGAAGGCCGAGCCCGGGAACGCCGTCTACGACAGCGGTATGGCCGAGGATGCCTTCGTGCGTGACGCCTCGGGGCGGCTGGTGCGGGGAGTCGTATGGCCCGGCGAGGCCGTTTTCCCGGACTTCACGCACGCGCGTGTGCGGGCGTGGTGGGGCGGGCTCTACAAGGAGCGGCTCGCGCAGGGCTTCGCGGGGTACTGGCACGACATGAACGAGCCCACGTCGTTCACCGCGTTCGGGGAGTCGACCCTGCCCCGTTCGGCCCGGCACGACTTGGACGGGCGGGGCGGCGACCATCGCGAGGCGCACAACGTGTACGCCCTGTGCATGGCAAGAGCCGCCTACGAGGCGCTGCGCGAACTGGCCCCCCAGGAGCGGCCGTTCCTCTTCTCGCGCTCCGGGTGGGCCGGGATGCAGTCCTACGGGGGCACCTGGTCCGGTGATGTGGCCACCGGCTGGCCGGGGTTGCGGGCCTCGCTGTCGCTGGTCATGGGGCTCGGGCTGTGCGGGGTGCCGTACTCGGGTCCGGACGTGGGCGGTTTCGACGGGAGTCCGTCGCCCGAGCTGTATCTGCGCTGGTTCCAACTCGGCGCGTATCTGCCGCTGTTCCGCACGCACGCGAGCCTGCGGGCGGGGCGTCGGGAGCCCTGGGAGTTCGGTGCCGACGTGCTGGAGCACGCGCGCGTGGCGCTCGTCGAACGGCGGCGGCTGCTGCCGTACTTCATGACGCTGGCCCATCTCGCGCGACGGACCGGGGCGCCCTATGTGCGGCCCCTGTGGTGGGGCGCGCCGGAGGATCGCGCGCTACGGGACTGCGAGGACGCCTTCCTGCTGGGCGACTGTCTCCTGGTGGCGCCGGTACTCGATCCGGGGTCGGACCGGCGTGCGGTGCAGTTGCCGCGGGGGCGCTGGTACGACACGGAGACGGAGCAGGCCTACGAGGGACCGGCCCAGGTTCTCCTCGACGCCCCGTTGTCGCGGATTCCGGTGCTCGCGCGCGCGGGTGCCGTGCTGCCTGTGCAGGGCGCGGACGGCGGGCTGGAGCTGGAGGTGTGGGCGCCCGCCCGGGGGCGGACCGGGGGCGGGCTGGTGGTGCCGGACGCGGGCGACGGCTGGGACGAACCGGAGATCGAGCGGTACGTCGCCCACTGGGAGGGCCGGCGGGTGGTCGTGGAGCGGGAGCGGGAGGACGGCGTGAGCGCGCCGTCCTACCCGGTGCGGGTGCGAGGGCTGGGTGAGGGCTGACCTCAGAGGTACCGGCCTTCGAACCAGGCCCTGACGGCCACGGAGTGCAGCGGGAAGGCGAGCTCCTCAGGCCTCCGCAGCAGGTGCCAGCCCTCCGTCTCGTCGGTGGCGACGGACTTGGGCAGGCCCTCGACCGGGCGCTCGGGAAGGGCCCCGAAGAGCAGCAGATGGCCGTCGGGCGAGCTGATGGCGTCGACGAGCCGTACGTCGCGACTCGCGGCGTCGATGCCCGTCTCCTCCCTGAGTTCGCGGACGAGGGCCTGTCGCCAGTCCTCGCGGTCGTCGACGTAACCGCCCGGGAGGGCGACGCCTCCGCGCGCGGGGGCGACGGTTCGGGTGATGACGACCAGGGCGCTGCCCTTGGTGTCGTACACGGGCTGGAGTGCGACGGCTACGGGCAGCGGGTTGCGGTACGCGACGGTGCCGCAGGCCGGGCAGGTACGGGGCCAGCCGGAGACGCCCTCTCCGTAGGGCGATCCGCAGCTCGAACAGTGGCTGTTCGGCCCGGAGTTGGGGACGGAGGCTTGAGTTTCGGACACCCGGCGGACTGTATCCGATCAAGCGGAGGGCGTCTTTCCGGGGGCCGCACGCGTGAACGGGAAACGGCCGGAACCACCCCCGTGGGCCCCGGCCGTCCCTCCCGATACCACGACGCCGTAAGTGGCTCGATGGTTCACCGAAACGCCCTGCTCATTTTCCGTTGCCCGTGGCACACTTCTGACGTTCCGTCAGATCCAGTGCTGTGGAGGGACGTTGTCGCGGACACGCACACCTGTGGTCACCGATTGGTTCACCGGGGACGGGGACGACTTCCGGCTCCTCGGCACGCGCTGCTCCGCGTGCGCCTCGGTCTTCTTCCCGCGTGAGGACGGCCACTGCCGCAATCCGGCCTGCGCGGGCGGCGAGTTGGCCGAGGTTCCGCTGTCGCGGCACGGCCGTGTCTGGTCGTACACGGACAGCCGGTACCGGCCACCGTCACCGTATGTGAGCGATCCGGAACTTCCGTGGGAACCGTACGCGTTGATCGCTGTGGAGCTGGAGGCCGAGCGGATCGTGGTGCTGGGACAGGCGGTTCCCGGGATCACCGTCTCCGATCTGACGGTGGGCATGGAGGTGGAGGTCGTCCCCGGTGTCCTGAGCGAGGACGCGGAGACGACCTGGACGACCTGGCACTGGCGGCCTGCGGGGGTGGCGGAATGACCGCGGACGTGGCGGTGCTCGGCGCGGGCATGCACCCTTGGGGGAAGTGGGGGCGCGGCTTCGTCGAGTACGGGACGGCGGCGGCCCGGGCGGCGCTCGCCGACGCCGGGCTGGAGTGGCGGGACGTCGGCTCGATCGTCGGCGCGGACACGGTGCGTGGCGGATATCCCGGGTATGTGGCGGGCGCGACGTTCGCGAAGGCGCTGGGCTGGCAGGGTGCCCGGGTGGCGAGCGTGTACGCGGCGTGCGCGTCCGGGGCGCAGGCCGTCAACGCGGCGCGGGCGCAGATCCTTTCGGGGCTCGCGGACGTGGTCCTGGTCGTGGGCGCCGATGCAGCGCCCAAGGGGTTCTTCCGGCCGGCCGGCGGCGAGCGGCACGACGATCCGGACTGGCTGCGCTTCCGGGTCCTCGGGGCGACGAATCCGACGTACTTCGGGCTGTACGCGCGCCGGCGGATGGCCCGCTACGGGGACACCCCGGAGGACTTCGCCCAGGTCAAGGTGAAGAACGCGGCCCTGGGGGCGCTGAATCCGTACGCGCGCTACCGCAAGCGGGTCTCCGCAGAGGAGGTCGCCGCCTCCGCGGTGGTGGCCGATCCGCTGCGGCTGCTGGACATCTGCGCCACCTCGGACGGCGGGGCCGCGCTGGTGCTGTCCAGCATGGAGTTCGCGCGCCGGCACGGGGCGGCGGACCCGGTGCGGATCCGGGCGGTGTCCACGGTGACGCCGCGCTATCCCAACACGGTGCTGGACCTCCCGGACATCGCCACCGACTCCGCGGCGGGAGCCCCACCGCCGGACGAGACCTTCCGGGCGTCGATCGCGCGCGCGGCCTACGAGGAGGCGGGCGTCGGCCCCGAAGAGCTCTCTCTGGCCGAGGTGTACGACCTTTCCACCGCCCTGGAGCTGCAGTGGTACGAGGATCTGGGGCTGTGCGGCGAGGGCGAGGGCGCCAAGCTGCTCCGGGAGGGGGCGACGGCCCTGGGCGGGCGCATACCGGTGAACGCGAGCGGTGGGCTGGCCTCCTTCGGGGAGGCGGTTCCGGCGCAGGCGATCGCCCAGGTCTGCGAGTTGACCTGGCAGTTGAGAGGCGACGCGGGCGACCGGCAGGTCGCGGGGGCGCGGGCGGGGCTCACCGCGAACCAGGGGTTGTTCGGGCACGGGTCGGCGGTGGTCGCCGTGCGATGACCGACGGCGCGCCGCACGCGGTGTGAGCAGCCCGCAAGGCTGCGTGAACGTCTTATGAACTGGGCCTGGGCGTACGCCGGTGGCGTCATCATGCTGCCGTGCGCTCCTCGACGGACACTCTCCGCTTCGCCTTCCAGCCGGTGGTCAATCTGACCACCGGCGGAGTCGCGGGGCTGGAGGTCCTCGTCCGCCCGGAGACCGGGGACATCCTGGCCGAGGCCCGCCGCGACCCCGAACTCGACGGCAGGCTGGCGGTGTTGGCGGTCCGCGCCGCCGCGCGCAAGGAGACCCTGCTGCCGCTGCACATCAACGTGTTCGCCGGCACCCTCGCCGACCTCGGCGGGCTCACCCCGCTGCACAGCGCGGTGCGCGAGGCGGGGCGGCTGCCGTGGGAGGTCACGATCGACATCGTGCCGCCGTACACGCACGTGCCCCAACGGGCGCTCCTGGAGGCGGTGTCCGAGCTGCGCGGCCAGGGGTTCCGGATCTGTGCGGACGGCGTCGGCGACGGTGACGTACCCCTGCGGCTGCTCACGGACCTGGCGCCCGACCTGGTGAAACTCGACGCGTCGCTGCTGGAGCGGCCGGCCGCGGTGCGGGCGATGCGGACCCTGTGCGAGCAGTTGGGCGCCCTGCTGTCCGTGGAGGGCGTCGAGACCGAGACGCAGTGCGCGACCGCGCGGGCGGCCGGGGCCCAGTTGGCGCAGGGCGAGCTGTTCGCACCGCCGACGCGGATCCCCGCGGTGGACGTATACGTTCCGCCCCGCGCCCCCGGACTCGCGACGACACCGCCGTCGGGGCCCTGGGTGCGGGAGTTCGTCCGGCCGGCCGCGCTGCTGCCCGACACCGCGTCCGCCGGTCAGGTGCGGGCGCTGCTGACCGGCTCGCCGGACGTCTCCGGGGTGGTGCTCGTGGACCGGGACGGGGTGCCGGTCCGCTCGGTGCACCGGTCGCGCTTCCTTCTGTCGATGTCGGGGCGCTACGGCCACGCCCTGTACTCCGACCGGCCCGCCGCCAAGCTCGGCGACGTGCCGCGGACGGTCGGCGTCGACGCGACCGCCTGGGAGGTCCTGGACGTGGTCGCGGTCGGCGACCGGGACCGTACGTCGGACGATGTGGCGGTGGTCGACCGGTACGGACGCTGTGTCGGCGTCGTACGACTCGCCGATCTGGTGCGGACGTTGGCCGAGACGCGGGTGGAGGAGGCCGCGGGGCTCAACCCGCTGACCAGGCTGCCCGGTTCGGACGCGATCACCGGTGAGGTGGACCGGCGGATCGCGGACGGGCGGACGTTCGCGCTGAGTTGGCTGGATGTCGACCACTTCAAGCAGGTCAACGACGGGGCCGGTTTCGCGGCGGGCGACGAGTTGATCCGCTCGGTCGGGCGGGCGCTGCAGCAGGCGGCGACCGCGCACGCGCGCGTGGGGCACATCGGCGGGGACGACTTCCTGGTGCTCACCGATCCGGAGGGGCTGCATCCGCTGGCCGCCGACGTGCTCGACGTGCCCTGGGAGGCGGGCGGCAGGGCCGTGACGCTGTCCCTGGCCACCGTCCTGTGCGTGCCGGGCAGCGTGACCGACCACCGGCAGGCGGCCGCGTGTCTGGCGCCGCTGAAGAAGGCCGCGAAGGCGCTGGACGGCACGAGTTGGGTGCTGGGCCGGGCGGAGCGAGGCGACTACGAGATCATCCGCGGATCGCACGTGACGCCCGCACAGGCCCCCCGCACAGCCGCGGAGTCCCCCGGGCGCTGAGCGCGGCCCGGAGGCTTCCTACGGGCCTTGAGGGGCCGTCAGGGCGGGTGTCACCGTTGCCGTCCGCGACCTTGACGCTCCACAGGCACCGGTGAACACTTCCCGGTGTCGGTCGACATCGCCGTACATTCTCGGCGTACCAGGCACTGCGCCGCGCGGGCTCCGCCTGCGCTCAGGCCCACTCCCACGGGCGATTCGGCTGCGACGGCACGCTCGTCACGGACGCCGGGCGGGGCTCGGGACCCTCCCTGCCTTCGGCTGAAGTCGCCAAGGGAACCGCACCCTGCACGGAGGACCGGGGCAGACCGTCCCGGGCGAGGGCCTAGGAGCCGCCATGAGCAATGGAGACATATTCCTCGGTGAGGTCATCGGCACCGCGATCCTGATCCTCTTCGGCGCCGGCGTGGTCGCCGCCGTCGTACTGAACTACTCCAAGGCACAGAACTCCGGCTGGATCGTCATCGCGTTCGGCTGGGGCTTCGGCGTGATGGCCGGGGCGTACACCGCCGCGCCGCTGTCCGGCGGGCAGCTCAACCCGGCGGTCACGATCGGCATCGCCATCGACACCGGGAAGTGGGACAAGGTCCCGCTCTACATCGCGGGGCAGATGGTCGGCGCCATCCTCGGCGCGGTGCTGTGCTGGCTCGTCTACTACGCGCAGTTCCAGGCCAATGCCGAGGAGGAGATGGCGCAGCCCACGCTCGGGATCTTCTCGACCACGCCCACGATCCGCAATGTCGTGGCGAACCTGATGACGGAGATCATCGCGACGATCGCGCTGGTCCTGCCGATCCTGGCCTTCGGGCTCACCAAGGGACTCGGTACGTCCGGCACGGCGGTGCTGGTCGTGTCCTTCCTGGTGGTCGGCATCGGTCTGTCGCTGGGCGGTCCCACCGGGTACGCCATCAACCCGGCGCGCGACCTGGGCCCGCGCATCGTCCACTCGCTGCTCCCGATCCCGAACAAGGGCACCTCGGACTGGGGTTACGCGTGGATCCCGGTGGTGGGACCGCTGATCGGCGGGGCGCTCGCCGGAGTCATCTTCAACGCAGCCTTCTGACAACCGTCTTCCGAAAGCAGCCCTCCGAAGGACCGGAGCAGTCCCCCGGAGGATCCGAAGGACACGACAAAGGGGTCGTCATGACGGACAGGTTCGTCGCCGCAATCGACCAGGGCACCACCTCCAGCCGCTGCATCGTCTTCAACCAGGACGGCGCGATCGTCGCCGTCGACCAGCGCGAGCACCGCCAGATCTTCCCCAAGCCGGGCTGGGTGGAGCACGATGCCACCGAGATCTGGTCCAAGGTGCAGGCGGTGGTCGCCGGTGCGATCGCCAAGGCGGGACTGCGCGCCGACCAGCTCAGCGCGCTCGGCATCACCAACCAGCGGGAGACGACGGTCCTTTGGGACCGCGCCACCGGCAAACCCGTGCACAACGCCATCGTGTGGCAGGACACCCGCACCGCGGCCCTCTGCAAGCAACTGGGCGGCTCGGACGGCCCGGACCGCTTCCGCGAGCAGACCGGGCTGCCGCTCGCCAGCTACTTCTCCGGCCCCAAGGCGGCCTGGCTGCTCGACAACGTGCCCGGCCTCAGGGACCGCGCCGAGCGCGGCGAGATCGCCTTCGGCACGATCGACTCCTGGCTGATCTGGAACCTCACCGGCGGCACCGAGGGCGGCAAACACGTCACCGACGTGACGAACGCCGGGCGCACCATGCTGATGAACCTGGAGACCCTCCAGTGGGACCCGTCCATCCTCTCCGCGATGAACGTCCCCGAGGCGATCCTCCCCGAGATCAAGTCCTCCGCCGAGGTCTACGGCACCGCGGTCGGCCAACTCGCGGGCGTACCCGTGGCGTCGGCCCTGGGCGACCAGCAGGCCGCCGTGTTCGGACAGGCCTGCTACGACGTCGGCACGGCGAAGAACACCTACGGCACGGGCAGTTTCCTGCTGCTCAACACCGGGAACCGGCCCGTACCTTCGAAGAACGGGCTGCTCACGACAATGGGCTACAAGATCGGTAGCGAGGCGCCGGTCTACTGCCTGGAGGGATCGATCGCCATAACGGGCGCGCTCGTTCAGTGGTTCCGCGACCAACTCGGCATCATCCGCAACGCCGACGAGATCGAGACCCTCGCCGCGAGCGTGGACGACAACGGCGGCGCGTACATCGTGCCCGCGTTCTCCGGCCTGTTCGCGCCCTACTGGCGTTCCGACGCGCGCGGAGTGGTCACCGGGCTGACCCGGTACGTCACGAAGGCGCACCTCGCGCGGGCGGTGCTGGAGGCGACGAGCTGGCAGACGCGCGAGGTCGTGGACGCCATGTTCCAGGACTCCGGGGTGCAGATCACCACCCTGAAGGTGGACGGTGGCATGACCAAGAACAACCTCCTGATGCAGCACCAGGCGGACGTCCTCGGGGTGCCGGTGATCCGGCCCAAGGTCTCCGAGACGACCTGCCTGGGCGCCGCGTACGCGGCCGGGCTCGCCACCGGGGTGTGGAACGACCTGGACGAGCTGAAGTCGCACTGGCAGAAGGACGTCGAGTGGACGCCCTCCATGGAGTCGTCGGTGCGGGACCGCGAGTACCACAACTGGCGCAAGGCGGTGGAGAAGAGCTTCGGCTGGGAGGAGGACGGCGACAACTAGGCACGCGCGCGTGGGTCGTTCACGAGGCACACGCGCGTGCGTGTCGTTCCGCGAGCTGAGGCCCGTACCCCGGTCGGCGGGGGTACGGGCCGCGCCCGCGCCTCAGCTGGTGACGCTCTGGCGGCGCTTCGCGCCGTAGGCCATGGCGTGCTGGACGACCTCGATGAGGACCTCCTTGACCGACGCGCGGTCGCGCGCGTCGCAGAGCATCAAGGGGACGTCCTCGTCCAGGTCGAGGGCCTGGCGTACGGCGTCCACGGGGTAACGGTCCGCGCCCTCGAAGCAGTTGACGCCGACGACGAAGGGTATGGAGCGCCGCTCGAAGTAGTCGAGGGCGGCGAAGCAGTCCTCCAGGCGGCGGGTGTCGGCGAGCACGACGGCACCCAGGGAGCCCTCGGAGAGCTCGTCCCACATGAACCAGAACCGCTCCTGGCCCGGCGTACCGAACAGGTACAGCACCAGGTCCTCGCGCAGGGTGATACGGCCGAAGTCCATGGCCACGGTGGTGGTGTGCTTGCCCTCCACCCCGCTGGTGTCGTCGACCGGACGCCCTGCCTCGGTGAGCAGTTCCTCCGTGCGCAGCGGCCTGATCTCACTGACCGCGCCGACCAGGGTGGTCTTGCCCACGCCGAAGCCGCCGGCCACCAGGATCTTGAGCGTGACGGGCTCGACCGGAGGCTTGCCTCGCTCAGTACGCCCGAAGATCATCGGTCTTTTCTCCTGCTTGATGGGGTAGGGGGCGGTGGCTCGCGCCGCTCACAGGGCCCGGAGGCCGGAGATCACGTCGCGCAGAATACTCTCGTCCACCAGTTCCGCCGGGGGTACGGGACGTGACACATGGACGAGTTCACTGTCCACGAGATCGCCGATGAGGACCCGTATCACCCCGATGGGCAGGTCGAGTTCGGCGGCGAGTTCGGCGACCGACTGCGGGGCGTCACGGCAGAGACCGACGATGTCCACGTGCTCCGGGGACAGCGTCTGGTCCGCTTCCGAGTCGTCCTCGTGGGACTCCGCGATCACCACCGCGATGAGGTCGAGGCGGTGCTGGGCCGCACTGGTGGTGCGGCCGCGCGTCATCGCGTACGGCCTGACGACCGGTCCGGCCTCGTCGTCGAACCAGTGGCTTCTTCCCTGACCGTCTCCGCTCATGTCACTCCACTACCCGCCGGAGGACACGTCGGTGCGCGGAGCGGCCCCCAGATGCACACCGACCCGCTTCACGAGCAGTGTCATCTCGTAGGCGACCTGTCCGACGTCCGAGTCGGCGTCCGCGAGAACGGCGAGGCAGCTGCCGTCGCCCGCGGCCGTCACGAACAGGAAGGCCTCGTCGAGTTCGACGACCGTCTGCCGCACGCTGCCCGCCTCGAAGTGGCGGCCGACGCCCTTGGCGAGGCTGTGGAAGCCGGAGGCCACGGCGGCCAGGTGTTCGCTGTCCTCGCGGGTCAGGTCCTGGGACACGCCGGTGGCAAGGCCGTCGCCGGAGAGCACGATGGCCTTGCGGATGCTGGCGACGCGCTCGACGAGGTCGTCGAGGAGCCAGTTCAGCCCGCGCTGGTCGGTGCTGTGGCCGGTCGCCTTCGGTGCGGTCATCGACCGTCCCCCTTAGTTCCTTGTGCTGTGCCGCCTCGGGCGTCGTCGCCCTCGGCGTTCTCCTCGCGGCCGCGCTGCCAGCCGCGCTGGAGCGAGGCCATACGGCTGCGCACCTCGTCGGCGTCGCGCTCGGCGACCTCCGCCGGGCTCGCGGCGCGCCGATCGGGGTCCTGTTTCAGCTGCGGGGCCAGATTGGCCTGACGTACGCGTCTGGGCAACGCTCCGGTACTCGGCGGGGTGTCGGAGTCCGGTGCGCCGGCCGCGAGTTCGGCACGCCGGGTGCGCCTGGGGAGGGACGGGGTCTCGGGCGGCTCGTCGAGTCCGCGTCCCGGGGAGGCGGGGGGCTGCGCGGATTCGGCGCGACCACCGGGCACGTCGGTACGGCGCCGTAGCGGCGTGTCACCGCGGCGCCGGGCCGGGAGCGGTGCGGGGCCGTCCGTCTCCGGTCCGCCCAGACTCGGAGCCGTGGCGGGGCCGTCGAAATCGGCCTCTACGGAGTCCGCCGTTTCGCGTCGGGAGCGCTGCTCGACTACCGGACGTCCATGGGAGCTGACCAGCTTGGGCGCACGGCGTCGGGGCAGCGGAAGCGGCTCGCTGCGGTGGCCGTCCGCATCGGCCTCGGGGACCTGCTGATGGTGGTCCACGGGGCGGACGGGGGCGAGGTCGTCCCGGTGGGTGGAGGCGCGGCGGGGGCGGAAGATCCCGCCGCGCTCGCCGTCCTCGTCGTCGAGCCCGTTCGGGAAGCCTTCGAGGGCGTCCAGGTCGACGGGGGCTTCCAGTTCGACCGGTCCGTCCAGGAGGGCGGGCGGCAGACCGGGCAGCTTCACGGGCATCTGGGAGAGCGCGGAGCGGCGGCTCTCCTCCAGCTCGGCCTCCTTCGTCGGCCGGGGCCGGTCGAGGCGGAAGCCGATGCCGTTGGTGTCCGGGACCTCGTCGCTCAGCAGGGCGTCGGGGATGAACACGACGGCGGTGGTGCCGCCGTAGGGCGAGGGCTGGAGCGAGACGCGGACGTTCTGCCGCTGGGCGAGCCGGCTGACCACGAACAGGCCGAGGCGGTCGGTGTCGGAGAGTTCGAACTCCGGTGTCTCGGCGAGCCGGAGGTTGGCGTCCAGGAGTGCCTCGGCCGCCATGCCGAGGCCCCGGTCGTTGATCTCCAGGGTGAAGCCGTTCGCGACCCGCTCCCCCAGGACCTGGACGGCGGTGTGCGGCGGGGAGAACACCGTGGCGTTCTCCAGGAGTTCGGCCACCAGGTGGGTGACGTCCGCCACAGCGGGGCCGGTGACGGCGATACGCGGCAGCCGGCGGACCTCGATGCGCTCGTAGTCCTCGACCTCGGCGACGGCCGCGCGGACGATGTCCATGAGCTGGACCGGCTTGCGCCACTGCCGGGACGGGGCGGCCCCGGAGAGGATCACGAGGCCCTCGGCGTGCCGGCGCATACGGGTCGTCAGGTGGTCGAGGCGGAACAGGTCGGCGAGTTCATCGGTGTCCTCGGTCCTGCGCTCCATGGTGTCGAGCAGGGTGAGCTGCTTGTGCAGCAGGACCTGACTACGGCGGGCGAGGTTGACGAACACCTCGGAGACACCGGACCGCAGTTCTGCCTGCTTGACGGCGGCTTCGACTGCCGCGCGCTGCAAGGTGTTCAGGGCCTGGCCGACGTCGCCGATCTCGTTCCTGTCGTACTCCAGGCGCGGGACCTCGGTCTCCACGTCGACCACTTCGCCGACGGACAGACGGCGCATCACGCTGGGCAGCCGGACGCCGGACGCCTCGTGGGCGTCCAGGCGCAGTTGGCGCAGGTCGCGGATGAGGCCGCGGCCGATGCGTACCGACAGGAAGAGCGAGAACAGGAGGGCGATCAGCCCCAGGACGCCGGCGACGGCCGCCTTGAGGATGACCCTCATCGCGACCGGGCGCACCCGGTCCTGGTAGCGGTCGTTGGCCTGGTCGTCGAGGGTGCCGAGCTTGGCCAGCACCGCGCCGGCCGCGGTGTTCCACGTCTGCGCGGTGACGTTGCGGGGCGTGCCGGACGTCGTGGAGGCGGCGGCCTGTTCGGCCACACGCAGCGGGGCGCTGGCCGCGTTCCTCCAGAAGCGTTCGAAGTGGCCGCGCTCCGCGGAGGGCAGCAGCGGCAGGTTCACGTCGTACATCAGGGTGCGCTGGGCGACCAGGTCGGAGACGTCGCGGGTCTCGTCCCGGGTGAGCTTGCCGACGACCAGGGAGGAGCCGAGCAGGGCGTCCTCACGGGAGAGGAACTCCCGCGCGCGGGCGAGGTTCACGAGGGCGCGGTACTGCTTGTCCATCTCGACGTTGTCGACGACGTGGAGGTTGGACAGCAGCACGTAGCACGGGTCGACCAGGTGGTTGTAGAGGCCGAGGGCCTGGGCGCGGTTGACGGTGCCGTCCTCGACGCTGCGCCGTAGCGACTGAAGCCCGTCGAAGGCGTCGAGGACCGCGCTGACTCGGCTGTCGGTGGCCTGCCCCATCGCGTCGCGCACGTCCGGGTTCTCGGCGTTCTTGCGGATCTTGGCGACGGCCTCGTCGGTCGCGGCACGGCTGCGCCGGAGATCGGTGAGCCCGTCGGCGGCGCGCGGGTCGGCGAGATAGACGAGCGACTGCCGGCGTTCCTGCTGGATGACCCGGACGGTGTCCTCGGTGGGATAGCCGATCTTCTCGACGACCGACGACACGTTGAACAGGTCGCCGGCCGCCCGGCCGGTGAGGACCGTGGCGAACGCCCAGATCGCGGTCAGGGACACGAGCGGCACGAGAAGGAGCGCCACGATCTTCCGGCGGATGGACTTCCCGCGAAAGCGCATGGCCTCCCCCAGCTGGACCCCCGCCGGCCGGGGGTACACATGTACGTCAACAAACGGCGCGAGCCTACTACTGACACAGAGGTAACTCGAAGAGCTGTCCGGAGCGTGAACTTCCGCAACAGCGACCGGACATGCGGAGTTGTCGGGTCATTGCGGGAGATTGCCGCCCCGATATCCCCGGGATCACCACACCCCACCCCTTCGGTCCACTTGGCCAGTTGGCCGGAATTTTTCGTCTGTTGGGAATCTTCGTGGCATGTTGTTCGTCTTTCTCTACGGGACATGGGGGCGGAACCGGCCACACGAGCCGCATCCGCAACCGTGCGGCGTAAAACAGCGCAAGCCGGGCACCCACTGGGGAGTCGGAGTCTTCGGACTCCGGGGCGAGTGGTGTACCGGCGGTGGGGAGGACACGTTGATGGGCACGGCGGAGCGGCAAGAGGCGCTTGAGGACGGCGTGGCGGCGCGGTCGACGGCGTGGCGGCGCCGTGAGGCACCGGATCACGACATTCCGGCAGACGGTGGGACGACCACGGGCGGCGGCGAGGCCCACAGGGACTCGGACGAGCGGACGACGGCGGAGTTCGACGAGCCGCGTTCGGCTCGCGCGACAGACCAACAGCAGGAGTACTACCGGCCGTTGTGGATCGAGGAGCCCGCGCGTCGACGCCGGCTGCCCGATCCGGTGCGTACGGCGGCCGTGCGGGCGGTGATCATCATCGCGGTGACGCTGATGCAGGCGACGGTGGCCTTCCTGTGCACGATGGCCGGGTCCTGGCTGGCGTTCCCGATGGTGATCAGCAGCGTGGTGAGCACGGTGGTGGCCACCTGGGGCGCCCTCGACGTCTGGGTGACCCGCCAGATGTGGAACCAGCGCAACGGCGTGGTCTCGGAGCCCAGCAGCACGGCGAGGGCCCTCCGCCGCGAGCGGCGTCGGGCCCAGCGTCAGGCGCGGTCCAGCGAGCGTGCCCAGGAGCGGATAGCCCGCAAGAGCGGCGCCGGGCAGCTGTCCCACTCCTGACGCTCGCCCACGGACGGTTCGCCTACGGGGCGGTCGACGCCGGACGCTTGAACATCCGGGTCGCCGTGATCTCGCTGTGCACCGACTCGCCTTCTCCGGCAGGGGCCTGCTGCGGCAGGCCCGGCCGGAGGTGTTCCTCCACGCTGATGTACTTGAGGCCAGCCCTGAGGTCGGCGTCGTTGCGCAGCCGGATGACCAGCGGGAACTCGGCCAGTGCCGTGGTGTCGAACAGGCCGGTGGTGTACAGGAGTTGGACACCGAGCGCGTCGGACACGGCGCGCTGCAGCTCCAGCAGATAGGTCGCGTTGGCCCGCCCGATGGGGTTGTCCAGGAAGAGCGTGCCGGCGTGCCGGTGCTTGTCCCGTCCCCGGTCGTTCGAGCGCAGCGCGGCCATCGTGCAGTACAGGGCGATGGCTGCCGTGAGCAGCTGGCCGCCGGAGAAGACGTCGCCCATCTGCCCGACGGGCACCCGCTCGGCGCGCAGGACGGCGTCCGGCTTGAGGATCTCCACAGCGACGCCCTTGGGTTCGAGCGCGGCACCAACTCCCCGCAGCAGCAGGGACATTCCGTCGCGCCGCATGTCCGAGTTCTTCTTCACGGCGGCCCGGGTCGCCTCGTCTACGACCACACCGAGCCGCTCGGTGAGCGTGGCCTGGTCGGGCTCCTCGAAGCGGATGCGCAGGAACTCCTGCCCGGACCACTCGCCGAGCCCCTCGGGCAGCCGGGACAGCCGCTGCGCGGACCGCAGGGTCGCCAGCGCCGACTCGACGAGCCCGCGGAGCCGGTCCACGATCGAGTCGCGGTTGCGCTCCAACTGAGCCAACTCGTCGGTGAGGACGCGGAGTCGGGGTGCAAAGGCGTCGGCCCACTTCTGTGCGTGCTCGGGCAGCGCGGACGCGGGCAGCTCACGGATCTGCTGCCGCGCGGGGGTCCGTACCTGCTCGTAGCGCGTGGAGTTGGCGTGCCGCACGAGCACATCGCTCGCCTCGCGTACGGCTCCCTCGGCGGCGGACAGGTCGGCGGCGCAGCCGCGCAGTGAGCGGCGAGCCTCGGCGGCGGAGTGCCGGGCCTCCTCCACGCTGCCGGGGTACGGCTCGGGCTCCTCCTGCTCCTCGTCCGAGGAGTGCTCGCGCATCAGGTCCCGGAGCATCGCGGCGGTCTCGTCGAAACCGCCGGCCCCGTCCTCGGCGGCACGGTGGGCGTCGAGGAGTTCGGCGTGCGCCTCGCGGGCCTGGCCCAACGCGTCGGTGCGGGAGCCGAGTTCGGCCGTAGCCGTGCGCAGCAGGGCCTGGGCGTGCTCGGCGTCGCGCGGGACGAGTTCCTCGGCCAGCTCGGTGTGTGCCTCGCCGTCCTCGGGCGCGTGCCGCTCGGCCTCGCCGCGCAGCCGCCCGAGTTGCTCGCTCGCGGTGGACACCCGGGTCTCCAGCAGCTGCACCAGTTCCTCGGCACGCGCGGCGGCGGCCTGCCGGGACGGTCCGTCGGAGCCGTCGGGTGACTCCAGCAACTGCGCCGCACGCGTGCGGACCTTGTTGCTGAGCCGGTCCAACTCCGCGATCGCCGCGCTCTCGTCACTCTCCGCCCGCGCCTGCTCGGCCCGCAGATCGGCGCCGACGCCGACCTTCTCGTAGAGCTGCGAGGCGGCCCGATAGGCCTCGCGGAGGGCGGCCAGCGCGGGCCTGGGGGCGTCCGGGTCGTCCTCCGGTACGTCGTCGGGGGCGCCCGCGATCTCGGAGCGCTCGGCGCGCAGCGCACGGGCCGTGCGGCGGGCGTCGTCGGCAGCGCGCTGGGCGGCGCGGCGGTCCTCGTCGGCGGCGCGGGCGCGCTCCAGGCAGGACTGGGCGCGGGCTTCCGACTCGGCTGCCTCGTCGGCGAGTTCACGCAGTTTGACCTGCCAGCCGGCGCGTTCCCGCAGCCGGAAGGCGAGTCCGGCGAGGGCGTCGGCGGCGCGCCGGGCCTTCTGCGCGGTCTCCTGCCGCTCGTCGCGCACCTGGGCGGCCTCGGCGGCGACTTCATCCGCCTCGGCCCGCACGGTCCGCGCCTCGGCGAGTTCGGCCTCGGCCTCCTCGGCGAACGCGCGCGTGTCCCGCGCGGCCTGCGCCAGCTCGACCAGCCGCCCGCTCGGACAGCCGGTGCGCCAGGACGCGAGCCGTGCCGCCAGCTCCCGATCCTTGCCGAGCCGCGCGGCGAGCGTACGGATCTCCTCGTCCCGCTGCCCCGCCCGCGCGCGCAGCGCCTGCCGCTCCTCGTCGGCGGCGTGCTCGTCGTGCATGGCCGGGTTCGGCGGTACGAGGAAGACGTCACTGGTCTGCGCGTCGGGCGCCGGGGTCGGGGCGAGGAGGGCGGCGGCCGTGCCGACGGCCACGGCGGACCGGGGCAGCAGGGCCGCGTCGTTGAGGGCCTCACGGGCACGCGCGTGCGTGTCCGGGTCGGTGATGATCACGCCGTCGACCAGCTCGGGCCGGGCGGCGAGCACGCGCGCATGGTCGGTGGGGTCGACGGCCTGGGCGAGATAACGCCAGCCGGGCAGCGCGGGGATGCCGTGCTCGCCGAGGTACTCGACGGTGGCCAGCACGTCCGGGCCGGGCGGCAGCAGCCCGCCGTCACCGAGCGCCCCGAGGATCCGGGAGTCGTCGGCGGCGGCGGTGCGCAGGTCGAAGAGGTGCCGCTCGGCGGAGGAGACCCCGTCGTCGAGCAGCTCGCGCAACTCGTCGGCGAAGCGGTCGAGTTCCTCGGGGGTGAGGGGGCCTTCGGTGAGGGGGCGGGCGGGACTGGCGGTCGAGGTGGCGGAACGGCCGCTTCCTACAACACCGTTGGCCGCAGCACCGGTGCGTGCGGCCGACTCGGCACCCTGACCGGCGGCACCCGAGCGCGCGCCCTCGGCGCCGTCAGCGCCCTGGCCCGTCGTCGCGCCGTCGCCCGCGCGCTCCACACCTGCACCACGCGGCACCGGCACACCACCACTACGGCCCGCATCACCAGCAGCAGGCAAGCTGAGCAGCTCCGCCAGCCGCTCCTCCCCCGCCAGCCCCTCGGCGAGGCGCCGCTCCGCGTCGTAGGTCCGCTCGGCGGCGGTCGCCGCGTCGGACGCGCGGGCCGCCGTCAACTCCGCGCGGGACTCGGCGGAAGCCGCTTCGCGGGCATGCTCGGAAGCCCGGCGGGATGCCTCGCGCGCGGTGTCCCAGGAAGCCACGGCCGTCTTCTCGGCGTCGCTCGCGGCGAGCGCGGCACGGGCCGGGTCGGCGTCGGGGGCGCTGTCGTCGAGCCAGCCGGCGCGCACCGCCTCGGCGGTCTCCTGCTCGACCTCTGACAGCCGCTGGCGCAGATGCCCGACCTCGCTGCGGGCGCGCTGCGCCTCGGTGGCGGCGGAGGTCGCGTCCCGGTGCGAGGTCTCGCCGACCTCCTGGAGCGCGGCGGAGCGCTCCTCGCCCTCGTTGGCGAGGTTCTCGGCGCTCTCGGCGGCCGAGTGCAGGGCCCGTACGAGATCGACGGCGGCCTTGGCGCGGGCGGCGAGCGCCGGTGCGGCGTCCCGTTCGGCCTCGCGGATGGCGACGGCCACGCGCGCGGAGCGGTCGGCGGCGGCCCGGTGCCGCAGTACCGCCTCGGCGGCCTGCCAGGCGGCGTGCAGAGTACGGGCGTCGGCCAGCTCGCGCTTCTGCGCGGCGGCGGACTTCTCCATGGTGGCGAGTGCCAACGAGGCGTGCCGGTACGCGAGTTCGGCGGCGATCAGCGCGCTGCGCTCCCGCGCCCCCTCGGCGTGCGTGACGGCGTACGCGGCGGCGGTGACCCGCTGGGCGAGGTCGGCGGCCCGTACCCGCTCCTGCGCGCCCCGCGCGGACAGTCGTCGGGCCAGGGTGCGGGTTCGGCGCTCCGCACCGGCGTGGATGTCACGCGCGCGTGCCCGCGCCTCGGCGGCCTCGACGATCCGGCCGAGCAGATCCACGGAACCGGCCGTGAAGTCCCGCTCGGCGATCAGCTCGGCGCGCCGCCCCAGCTTGTTGCCGAAGCCGCCGACCAGGTCGGCGAGGCCGTCGGTGTCCCGGGTGTCGGTGACCGCGCGGAGCAGCAGGTCGGTGAAGTCGGAGTCCTTCTTGACGGCGAAGAGGCCGGCGGCCTCGCCCTCGTCGGCGTTCATCTCCCGCTGGTAGCGGAAGAGTTCGGGGTCGAGGCCGAGGTCGCCGAGGTGCTCGATCCAGCGGTCGTGGATCTCCTCCCAGTGCACTTCGAGGTGCGGATACGCCTTGCCCGCCTCGGTGAGGGCGTCCCGGAAGCCCTTCATGGTGCGCCGACGGCCCTGCGCGCCGGACGCGCCCTCGGCGGGCGGTCGTACGGAAGTGGCCTCGGCGACAGGGAGGTTGTCCAGGCTCAGCCCCGGCCCGGGCCGGAACGAGTACCAGGCCTCGGCGAACTTCCGCGGGTCGTTGGAGACTTGACGCCCCCGCCACTCGCTGACCTTGCCGACCACCACGCACTCGCCGGTCAGCGTGTGCTGCCACTCCAGGGCGACATGCCCGCAGTCGTCCGCGAGAAGGAACTTGCGCAGCACACCAGAGCTTGCGCCGCCAAGGGTGTTGCGATGTCCCGGCAGCATCACGGAGAAGATCAGCTTGAGCAGGACGGACTTGCCGCCGCCGTTCTCCAGGAAGAGCACACCGGCGGGCGCGGGGCGGCGCGGCGGCCCGACGGGCTCGTCCTCGAAGAACTCCGCCTGGGTGGGCGCGGGATCGGGCACGGGCTGGCCCACGCCTCGCAGGTCAAGCACGGTGTCGGCGTAGCGCGCACCGGCGGGCCCGATGGAGTAGAGGCGGACCCGGGACAGCTCGTACATGGCGGACTCTCGTCGTAAGTCTTCGGCAGGTGGGGGGAGTTGAGAAACCTCAGGAGCTGAGGGATCTCAGGAGTGGAACGGCAGCCCGGCGTCGGCCACCAGCTCCAGATCCTCGGTGTCCTCGGCGGGCATCAGGCTCGCGGTGCCGTCGGTGACCGGGACGACGCCCAGCTCCAACAGCTCGGCCATGGCGGCGCTTCCGGCCATGTCACGTACCTGGAGCTGATAACGGGCGGTCGTGCGATAGGTCCCGCCGTTGTCGTCGCCGGTGCGCTGCAGGAACCCGGAGTCGGTGAGGAAGGCTGCCGCCTTGCCGACGATCCCGGTGGTCGAACCGGCCAGTCTCCGGGCGTCCTTGGTGGCTCCGGTCGCGCTGCGTCTGACCCAGATCCGCCACGCGGCCTCCAGACCGGGCGCGTCGGTGGCCGGGTCCGTGTTCATGCCCTGCTCGTCGGCCCGCTCCTCCAACCGCCGACAGGCCTGCCGCACGAAGGCGTCGACGCCGTTGACCGTGACGCGCCCGATGTACCCGTCGTCGGCAAGATCCTCGGGCCGCGGAAACGCCATGGCGGCGACGGCAAGATGCGCGAGCCCATGCAGGAACCGGTCCCCGGAGTCGGCGGCCGTACGCCGCGCATAGTCCCCCATGCGGACGGCGAACACGGAGTCTTCGGCGGCAGTCACGGCCATCCCCGCGCGCGGGGACACCTCCAGAACGACCAGCCCGAGGCCAGCGGCAACGGCGTCGGCGAGCCGGGCGAACGGCGAG
The DNA here is from genome assembly GCF_045162565.1 of Streptomyces sp. NBC_00986. Classification (NCBI taxonomy): domain Bacteria; kingdom Bacillati; phylum Actinomycetota; class Actinomycetes; order Kitasatosporales; family Streptomycetaceae; genus Streptomyces; species Streptomyces sp. NBC_00986. Next base: position 9,588,285 of record NZ_CP108733.1, on the reverse strand, counting down.
TCCTCCCGGTAGCGACGGAGCAGTTCCGCGTACTCCTGATCCCGCGCGGGCTGCAACTTCGGCTGCAACCCAAACGCGACGAGACGAGCCGCGTCGGCAGCATCGGCAGGCGTGACAGCAGCACTCACCGCGGGGGCGGCAACCTCCGGTTCACTCCATTCGCCCTGCTCACTCACGACTGCAACTCCTTGGTCTTCCATACAAGGTTGAGGACAGGCGCCCCTTCAGGGGCGCGGGGAACTGCGCGACCAGCCACAGCGGACCCGCACGCGAACGACAACCGATCCATCACGCCGCCTCACTCCGTCCCGCAGCCATCCCGACCGCGTCCAACAGAGCCATCCCAACGATGAGATCGGCCCCACCGAACTCGGGATCGTCCAACTCGGTCCCGTCGTCCACGGCGAACAACAATTTCGGCTCCCCTTGCCGATAGGCCGTACCAACAGGCGGACTCGCCGCATGCACGGCCAACAGGGCAACCAGATAAGGAAGTTCCGCATCCTGACGCCGCGCATCCGCAAGCAACCCCGACAACCTCCGAGGCGCATCCGCAGGCAGATCAAGCAACTCCATGGCCGCCGCCAGCTGCTCCTCGCTGAACCGACTGTCATCCGGCGTGGCGATCAGATCCGGCTCAGGCATCTCCGCCCCGAGATGCTCCCGCTCGGCAGGCGGCGTCAGCAGTATGTCGACCAGATCCCCCACCCGGACGGACACCGGCGTACGCAACCCGGTCCCGCGAGCGAAGAACGCGTCAGTGACCCGGATCGCCGACTCCAGAGGCAACGGCAGAACAGGCGAGACGAGATGCCCGTAGAGGTCGATCCCCGAGGTGGTCATCGGCGTGGCGAAGGCCTGTCGATCCTGCTCCGCACGGAACAGCGGCCCGGCCTCCAGAAGGCGCGACTGAAGCTGCGTGTGCCGCCGGATGCAGTCCTTCACGATGTCGACCAACTCGGCCGCCCGCCGCTTCTGTTCGGCGTCCTCGGACTCGTCACGGGCCTTACGGATATTCGTCAGGATCGCGTTCTCGTGGCGATACCGATCAGCCACGTGATCGAGGGCCTCGGCGATCATGTCCGGCACGGAGTTGAGCCAGTCCACCGCGCGGACGTTGCGTCGCGTGGCGTCCAGCGCACGCCGGAGCGTCTCCGAGTACTGCACGGTCCGGTACCGCGCCTGTTCCGCGGCGAGCTGCGCGTCGGCGAGCCGACCGCGGCTGATCAGCACCTCCAGCTTCACCTCGGCGGCGATCTGCGCACTGGTGACGTCGGTGTCGAGGGCCCCCACGAGGACGTTGACAGCCTCGTCCGTCGTACGGAGGTACACGCTGCCGCCGTAGCCGGGAACCTCTTCGATCAACTTGAAGTCGTAGTCCCGGCGCACATACGTGCCGTCCTGGGCGAACGTGCCGTAGACCGTGCGGAAGCCGCGGTCGACGCTGCCGACGTTGATCAGGTTCTCCAGGACCCAGCGGGCCACGCGCTCGTGCTCGACGACGGGGCGCTGCGGGGCCTGGGCGGCGATGCGCGGGATGAGCCTGGCCACTATCTGGTCGTGGTCGGCACCCGTGTCGAAGTCCATGTTCAGAGTGACCAGGTCGATGGCGGCGAGGGCCACCTCGGCCATGCCGTAGACCGAGTACTCGCCGGCCAGGTTGGCCTTGCGTACATCGAGGTCGTGCAGCGGCGCGGTGCAGGCGAGCGCGCGCAGTCGCCGCGCCAGTCCCTCGTCGGCGGCCGGGCCCGGGGCGGGGCGCGGCCCCGCGCTGAACTGGGGCGGAACGCTGTCCGTCGATGCAGGCGAAGTCACGGTGCACAGACTAGGTCCTCGGTCTGACAACGACCCAAACGACGCAGAAGCGACTACCGCCTCAGCCGTGTGTGCGAGTCGGTCGAGCGCCGTGCCGTCCTCAGTCGGGCGCCGTGCCGTCCTCGCGGACCCGCCGCCGGTACGCGTCGACGACCCGTTCGAGCGAGTCGTCGAGGTAGACCGCGAGCAGTTTCTCGGCCTCGGCGGGATCGTCCGCCTGGAGTGCCTGGAGGATCAGGCGGTTGCGCTGGAGGTACGGCTCGTGGAGCGCCCTCGGGTCGTCCACGAGGTGGAAGGCGAGCCGGAGTTCGGCGAAGACGCTGCGCATCAGCTCGTCGGTGCGGGCGCTGCCGGCGAGGGCGACGAGTTCCCGGTGGAAGTGGATGTTGGCCGTACCCACGCCTTTCCAGTCATCTTCGACGGACGCCAACTGCCCTTCCGTGACGGCCGAGGCGAGCTGTTCGAGGGCGTACGGCGGCTCGCCCAGTCCGCGGACGACGGCGCACTCGACGAGGCGGCGGGTGCGGTAGATGTCCTCGACGTCCTCGACGCTCAGGACCCGGACGAAGACGCCCCGGTTCAACTCGTGGACGAGCAGCCGCTCATGGGTGAGCAGCCGGAACGCCTCACGGAGTGTGTTGCGCGACACACCGAGCGCCCCGCCGATGCTGTCCTCCGAGAGCCGCGTGCCCGGCGGGAAATAGCCCTCCGCGATACGGCTCCTGAGGATGTCCGAGACGCGTTCCGCGGTGCTCGTACGGCCCAGGAGGGCGCGGTCGTCGGCCAGTCCCGCCATCTGCTCTGCCATGCCCGGAATTCAACCGCAGATACAAGAACGAAACAACATGGGTATTGAAGGATCGTTCAACGATCCTCTACCTTTCTCGACATGGCGCCACCGCTCACCCCGGCGCCGACGGCTTCCGCACGGCACTGCTCACTCCCAGCACCCTCCGTCCTCCCTCTGCGAGGTGCCCATGAGCACGACCCCTCCACCTCAGGCCCCGGTCACCGGCGTACATCCGGACACGGATGAACTCACCGCCGACGACGGCGCGTTGGCCTGGCTGCGCGCGCTCGGTCCGAACGGCCGCCGCGCCTTCGCCGGCGCGTTCGGCGGCTACGCCCTGGACTCCTACGACTACTTCACGCTGCCGCTGAGCATGGTGGCGCTGGCCGCGTACTTCGGCCTGGACAGCGGCCAGACCGGCCTGTTCACCACGGTCACGCTGGTCGTCTCCGCGGTCGGCGGCGCCGTGGCGGGCGTCTTCGCCGACCGGGTGGGCCGCGTGAAGGCCCTGATGATCACGGTGATCACCTATGCCGTCTTCACGGTGGCCTGCGGTTTCGCACCCAACTACGAGACCCTGCTGGTGTTCCGCGCCCTCCAGGGGCTCGGTTTCGGCGGCGAGTGGGCGGTCGGCGCGATCCTGGTCGCCGAGTACGCGAGCGCGAAGCACCGCGGCCGTACGCTCGGCGCGGTCCAGAGTTCCTGGGCGGTGGGCTGGGCGCTGGCGGCGGTGGTCTACACGCTGGTCTTCTCGTTCCTCGGCGACGACCTGGCCTGGCGGGTGATGTTCTGGACCGGCGCGCTGCCCGCGCTGCTGGTGCTCTGGGTGCGGCGCCGGGTGCACGACGCCCCGGAGGCGACGGCCGTGCGCGAGCAGAACCCCCAGAAGGGCTCGTTCGCGGCGATCTTCAAGCCGGGCACGGCCGAGTCTCCGGGCCTGCTGCGCACGACGGTCTTCGCGGGCCTGCTCTCCACCGGCGTCCAGGGCGGCTACTACACCCTCGCCACCTGGGTGCCGACCTACCTCAAGACGGAGCGCGGCCTGTCGGTCGTCGGCACCGGCGGCTATCTGACCTTCCTGATCTCCGGCGCCTTCCTGGGCTACCTGACCGGCGGCTACCTCACCGACGTACTGGGCCGCAAGCGCAACATCTGGCTCTTCGCGCTGCTCTCGGCGATCTGCATCCTGGCGTACACGCACATCCCCATCGGCTCCAACACGCTTCTCCTGGTGCTCGGTTTCCCGCTCGGGTTCTGCATGTCGGCGATCTTCAGCGGCTTCGGCTCGTACCTGAGCGAGCTGTATCCGACGGCGGTGCGCGGCACGGGACAGGGCTTCACGTACAACACGGGCCGCGCGGTGGGCGCCGTCTTCCCGACCCTGGTGGGCTTCCTGGCCGACAGTTGGGGTGTGGGCGGAGCGCTCGTCTTCGGAGCCATCGGTTACGGCATCGCGGCGCTGGCGCTCCTGGGACTGCCGGAGACGCGCGGAAAGGAACTGGCGTGAACCGCACGGAGGACCGCCCCCTGACCCTCGTCGACGAGTACGCGCACGCGTGGAGCCCGCGTTCCGCCCGGGCCCGCTTCCGGGCCGGGCTGACAGGTCCCACGGCCGGGGTCGCGGCGGGCCACACCCAGGTCAACCTGATCTCGGTGCCCGCCGACTGGGCCTACGACATGCTGCTGTTCTGCCAGCGCAACCCGAAGCCCTGTCCGGTGCTCGACGTCACGGACGCGGGCTCCTGGGAGACGGTTCTCGCGGACGGCGCGGACCTGCGCACCGATCTGCCGCGCTACCGGGTGTGGCGGGACGGCGAGTTGACGGACGAGCCGACGGACGTGCGGGCGTACTGGCGCGACGACCTGGTGTCGTTCCTGATCGGGTGCAGCTTCACCTTCGAGTGGTCGCTGAGCGAGGCGGGTGTCCCGATCCGGCACATCGAGCAGGGCCGCAACGTCCCGATGTACGTGACCGGCCGCCCGTGTCGCCCTGCGGGGCGGCTGCACGGCCCGATGGTGGTGTCGATGCGCCCGGTGCCGCCGGAGCACCTGGCGACGGCGATCCGGGAGACGGCGCTGCTCCCGGCGGTGCACGGCAGCCCCGTACACTGCGGCGATCCCTCGGGGCTCGGCATCGCGGACCTCGGCCGTCCGGACTTCGGTGATCCGGTGGACGCCGCGCCGGACGACATCCCGGTGTTCTGGGCCTGCGGAGTGACCCCGCAGGCCGCGGTGATGGCCTCCCGCCCGCCGTTCGCCATCACCCACGCGCCGGGCCAGATGTTCGTCACCGACGCCCGCGACGAGCAGTACCGCGTCGCCTGACCAGGAGAGATGATGATCGATCTGAACGCCGACCTCGGCGAGGGCTTCGGCCGCTGGCATCTCACCGACGACGAGCAGCTGTTGTCCGTCGTCACGAGCGCCAATGTGGCCTGCGGTTTCCACGCCGGGGACCCGGTCACGATGCGGCGGGTGTGCGAGCTGGCCGCCGAGCGCGGGGTACGGGTCGGCGCGCAGGTGTCCTACCGGGACCTGGCGGGGTTCGGGCGGCGCGCGATGGACGTGCCGTCCGCCGAGCTGGCGGCCGAAGTGGCGTACCAGATCGGCGCCTTGGAGGTGTTCGCTCGGGCGGCGGGCACGCGCGTGTCGTACGTCAAGCCGCACGGCGCGCTCTACAACCGGATCGTGCACGACCCGGAGCAGGCCGCCGCGGTGATCGAAGGCGTGCTCCTGGCCGACGCCTCGCTGCCCGTGCTCGGGTTGCCCGGCTCGGTCGTGCTCGACCTGGCCGCGAAGGCCGGGCTGCCGACCGTCACGGAGGCGTTCGCGGACCGCGCCTACACCGACGAGGGCACCCTCGTGCCACGCGGCCGGGACGGCGCGGTGGTCACCGACCCCGAGGCCGTCGTGGAGCGCTCGCTGAGCCTGGCCCGCTCCGGGACGGTCGACGCGCTCTCCGGGGCGCGCATCGAGGTACGGGCCCGCTCCCTGTGCCTGCACGGGGACACGCCCGGCGCGGTCGACCTGGCCCGCAGGGTCCGCGCACGGCTCCTCGAGTCGGGTGTCCGGGTGGAGGCCTTCGCATGAGGGCGCTGCCCGTCGGCGACAGCGCGCTGCTCGTCGAGGTCGCCTCCGGGGAGGAGGCCCAGGCCGTCCACGCGGAACTGCTGCGACGCCGCGCGGAGGGCCTGCTCACCGTCCGCGAGATCGTCCCGGCCGCCCGCACGGTCCTCCTCGACGGCCTCGACGACCCGGCCCGGCTGGCCTCCGAACTCGCCGCCTCCGAGGTACCCCCCGCTCCCCCACGCGCGGGTGAGGTGGTCGAACTCCCGGTGCGCTACGACGGCCCCGACCTCGCCGATGTCGCCGCCCTGTGGGACGTCCCCGAGCGAGAGGTGGCCCGCATCCACGCGGCCACCGAATTCCGCGTCGCCTTCTGCGGGTTCGCCCCCGGCTTCGGCTACCTCACCGGCCTCCCGGCCCGCTACGACGTCCCGCGCCGGGCCACCCCGCGCACGGCCGTCCACGCCGGTGCCGTCGGACTGGCGGGCCCGTACACCGGCGTGTATCCCCGTGCCTCACCCGGCGGCTGGCAGCTCATCGGCACGACGGACGCGGTCCTGTGGGACACCGCGCGCGTGCCCGCCGCGCTGCTGTCGCCGGGCACGCGCGTGCGCTTCGTCCCGGTGGCGGACGTATGACGGACAGCGCCTTCGCCGTCGTACGGGCCGGGGCCCTGACCACCGTGCAGGACCTGGGACGGCCCGGGCACGCGCACCTGGGGGTGCCGCGTTCCGGGGCGCTCGACGGGCCCGCGGCGGCGCTCGTCAACCGGCTGGTCGGCAATCCGCCCGAGGCGGCCGTCCTGGAGACGACCCTCAACGGCTGTGCCGTACGGCCTCGTTCAACAATCCTCGTGGCCGTCGGCGGCGCCCCCTGCCCGGTCACGGTGGACGGACGGCCGGTCGCCTGGGGAGCACCCGTGCACGTGCCCGCCGGGGCGCTCCTGGACATCGGAACAGCGGTCTCCGGAGTGCGGTCCTACGTCGCCTTCGCCGGTGGGGTCGGGGTAGAGCCGGTGCTCGGCAGCCGCTCCACGGACCTGCTGTCGGGGCTCGGTCCGGCGCCGCTCACGAACGGCGCCATACTGCCGCTGGGATCCCCGATGAGCCGCCACGCGTGCGTGGACGTCGCCCCGCAGCCGCGCCCCCCGGTCGAACTCGTCCTGCGAGTGACCTTGGGGCCCCGCGACGACTGGTTCGCACCGGAGGCCGTCCGCACGTTCACGTCACGCGCGTACCGGGTGTCCTCGGCGAGCAACCGCATCGGGCTGCGCACCGAGGGGCCCGCCCTGGAACGGGCCCTCACCGGTGAACTCCCCAGCGAGGGCATGGTCCTCGGTGCCGTCCAGGTCCCACCGGACGGCCGCCCCGTGGTCTTCCTCGCCGACCATCCGACCACCGGCGGCTACCCGGTGATCGCCGTCGTCCGCCCCACGGACCTCCCGGCCGCCGCTCAGGCGGTGCCCGGAACCCCTGTCCGTTTCGTGGCCGTACGGCGCCGCTGAGGCCCCGGACGCCCTATGCGGCGTCCGGTTGCTCCTGCCGCACCGACAGCGAGGCGAGCGCCATCGACACGGCGTGGGACGCGCTCAGGTCGAGGCGCGCGCTCGTGCCCCGCGCGCGGTGGCGCATCTCGTCGGCGGCCAGCCTCAGGAGCTGCGGCAACAGGTCGGTGCAGCGGCGGGCCACCCACCCGGTGCCCGCGGTCGCCAGCCACACCAGACTGGCCGACCGGGTGGGAACCGGGAACTCGGCCTCGGGCGACGGCGCGACCCCCGAGGCCACACCCTCCTCGGTGAGCAACGCATGGAAACGGAGCGCCAGTTGGCGATGCCCCCGCTCGCTGGGGTGCAGCCGGTCCGCGCTCCAGATCTCTCGGCCCATGATCCACTCGCCCTCCGCCGCATGCAGATGCACGGCGCCGTACCGCTCGGAGAGCGCGTGCACCACGGTGTTGACGGCTCGCTGCCGTCGGGCGAGCGGGCGGGCCAGCGCGCCCGGGAGGCCGAGCATCGCGCCCGGGTCGGGCAGACAGGCCGTGAGGAGGGTCGCGCCCTGTGCCGTGAAGGCCGCGTAGACCTCGTCGAGGCGGGCAGCCACGGCCTGGATGTCGAAGGTGCAGCGCAGGGTGTCGTTGACGCCTATGACGACGGACACGACGTCCGGGTTCAGGGCGAGCCCGGCCGGGGTCTGCCGTTCCAGCACGTCCCGCGTCTGCGCCCCGCTGACCGCGAGGTTCGTGAACTCCACGGACCCCTCGGGCTGTTCGGCCAGCCCGCCGGCGAGCAGCGCGGCCCAACCGCGCCACGCCTCGCCGACGGGATCGCCCACGCCCTCGGTGAGCGAGTCACCGAGGGCGACGAAACGGACCGTTCTCATGCCACGCCTCCGGGCACGAACCGCCGGACCGGAACATCCGCGTCATGGGCGGCGAGGAACGCGTCGACCGCCGTGTGCCAGCCGAAACACTCGGCACGCGCGCGTGCGATCTCGCGGCGCTCCACTTCGGAGCGTTCGAGCAGCATGTCGACGGCGTCCGCGAAGGCCCGCCCGTTGTCCGCGGCCGTGGCGCCGGCGGAGCCGATGACCTCGGGCAGTGCGGACGAGGCACTGGCCACCACGGGCGTGCCGCAGGCCATGGCCTCCAGCGCGGCGAGCCCGAAGGTCTCGGCGGGCCCGGGTGCCAGGCACACGTCGGCGGAGGCCTGGAGCGCGCCGAGCAGCCGCCGGTCGGAGACGTGCCCGAGGAAGGTGACCGGCAACCCGCGCTCCCGCGCCCGCTGTTCGAGCCGGGCCCGCAGCGGACCGTCCCCGGCGACCACGAGAACCGCCCGCCGCCCGCGCCGTACCAGCGCCTCCAGGGCGTCGAGCGCCGTGCCGGGCTTCTTCTCCACGGAGAGCCTGGTGCAGGTCACCAGCAGAACCTGGTCCACGCGCGCGTAGTCCGCGCGTACCACCGGGTCCCGCAGCGCCGGGCTGCGCCCCACCAGGTCGACGCCCAGCGGAGCCCGTACGACATTACGGGCGCCGATGCGGACGAACTCCCGCTCGGCGAACTCCGTGGTGCACACCACGCGCGCGTAGGTGTGCGCCGTACGGACGTTGAGGGCGTCGGCGGTGCGCCGGGACATGTTCTCCGACAGGCCCCAGGTGCGCAGGACGCCGTCGGCGGTCTCGTGGGACACCATCACGGCGGGGACGCGGGCCCGCCTGGCCCACTTGCCGGTCCAGCGCAGGGTCGTACGGTCGGAGACCTCCAGGCGGTCCGGGGCGAGCTGCTCCAGGAGGGTGGCCACGCGCCGCTTGTCGGCGAGGACGCGGTAGCCGCCGGTGCCGGGGAGCAGCGGCCCGGGCAGGGTGATGACCCGGCCCTGCTCGGTCTCGCGGTCGGTGTGGCGTTCGCCGGGCACGATGAGGACGGGATCGTGTCCGGCCTCCTTGAAGCCCTTGCCCAGCTCGCGCAGGGCGGTGCGCAGCCCCCCGGAGGAGGGGGCCACGAAGTTGGCGAGGCGGACGATCCGCAGCGCGGCGGTGTTCATGCCGCCACCACCACCTTGCGCGCGGCGAGGACATCGCCGTAGTGCGCGATCAACTGGTCGCCGACGGCCGCCCAGGTGCGGCCCTCGACCATGGCCCGCGCGGCGGTGCCGTACTCGGCGCGCAGTGCGGGATCGGCGGCCAGGGTCCGCACGGCGTCCGTCACGGCGGCCTCGTCGCGCGGCGGGAAGAGGAACCCGGTGCGCCCGTGGGCGACCAGGTCGAGCGGGCCGCCGGCGGCGGGCGCGACGACGGGGACGCCGCTGGCCATGGCTTCCTGGACGGTCTGACAGAAGGTCTCAAAAGGTCCGGTGTGCACGAATATGTCCAACGAGGCGAAGATACGGGCGAGCTCGTCGCCGGTACGCCGGCCGAGGAAGACCGCGCCCGGCAGCGCCTCGTCGAGGTGCGGCCGGCTGGGTCCGTCGCCGACGACCACGACACGGACGCCCGGGAGGCCGCAGGTTCCGGCGAGGAGTTCGATCTGCTTCTCGGGGGCGAGCCGGCCGACGTAGCCGACGAGCAGTTCGCCGTTCGGGGCGAGTTCGCGGCGCAGCGCCTCGTCCCGGTACTCGGGGCGAAAACGCTCTGTGTCGACGCCTCGCGGCCAGAGGCGGACCCGGGGCACGCCGTGTGCCTCCAGGTCGCCCAGGGCCGCGCTGGAGGGCGCGAGGGTGCGGTCGGCGGCGGCGTGCACGGAGCGGATGCGCCGCCAGGCGGTGGCCTCGCCCGCACCGACGTACGTACGGGCGTAGCCGGCGAGGTCGGTCTGGTAGACGGCGACGGCGGGGATGCCGAGCCGCGCGGCGGCGGCCATGCCGCGGACGCCGAGGATGAAGGGGCTGGCCAGGTGCACGATGTCGGCGCGGTGTTCGGTGATGGCCGCGGCGACGCGTCGGCTGGGGAGGGCGACGCGGACCTGGGGGTAGCCCGGGAGCGGTAGGGAGGGGACACGGATGACGGGGCACGGCGACTCGGCGTCGGGCCCGGGACCGGCCGAGGTGGCCGGCGCGACGACGAGCGGATGATGACCGCGATCCACGAGGTGCCGGGCGGTCTGGAGCGCGCAGTGGGCCACGCCGTTCACATCGGGGGGAAAGGATTCGGTCACGATGACGACACGCATACCCGTGTTCTCGCCCCGCTGGACGTGCCCGCGTCAACGTCGATCTATGCGAACGGTGAACGTCCCATGAGCGTTGCGCTGCACACCCGAGCAGGTCAGACGGCGTCCATGCGCGTCTGACCCGCGGGTCATCCCACGTTCACACTGCGGGGGCGTCGGGCCCGATCCGGCTCCGTACGGCTGTCTGGACTTCCGCTTCCTCGGCCGGGTCGGCGGCGAGCCTGCGGAGCTGCTCCACGACACGGGCGTCGGCGGTCTCGGCGTGCCGGGCGGCGATCTCGCGGGTGGTCTCCTCGCAGTCCCAGAGGCACTCGACGGCGAAGCCGGTGGGGTAGGAGGGGTCGGTGGCGGCCAGGGCGCGGGCGGCCCGGCCGCGCAGATGGGACGAGGCCGTCTCGCGGTACACATGGCGCAGGACGGGGGCGGCGCAGGCGATGCCGAGGCGTCCGGCGCCGTCGACGAGGGTCCACAGGGTGGGGGCGTCGGGTCCTTCGCCCATGACGGCCTCCCTGAGGGCACCGAGGACGAGGTCGCTGTCCTGGGCTCCGCCCCGGCAGGCGAGCATGCGTCCTGCGGCGGCGCCGAGCGGATCGGGGCGGCGGGCCCAGCCGCGGGCCCGGTCGACGGCGGCGACGGACCGCATCCGTTCGAAGGCGTCGACGGCGGCCTCCACGACGGGTGCCGGGCCGGTGGCCACCGCGCGTTCGATGAGGGGGAGGGCTTCGGGATCGTTGCTGTCGGCGAGATAGCGCAGGGCGGTGCAGCGGGCGCCCTCGCCGCCGTCCTTGGCGGCCTCGACGATCTCGGGCCGGTCCTCGGGGCCCGCGACGGCGGTGAGACAGCGGGCGGCGGGGACATGCAGCGCGGCTCCGCGTTCGAGGCCCTGTTGGGCCCACTCGAACACCGCTCGCACGCTCCACCCCGGACGGGGCCCGGTTGGTCGCATCTGGCGTTGCCAGAGGTCGAAGCAGCCGGCCTCCTGGGCGGCACGCACGCGCGTGGCGATCGATTCGCGTGGATCCTCGGCCCACAGCCGCCAGGGCCGGGGCTCGAAGGCGTCGCGCACGGCGGTGGCCAGTTCGGCCTCGCCCTCGGGGTCGGCCGGGAACCGCGCCAGCACCGGGGCGGCGAGGGCGCGCAGGCCCGCGTCGTCGTCCCTGAGCGCCAGCTCGTCCAGCGCCCAGGCCCAGTTGCTGCCGGAGGCCGCGTACCTGCGCAGCAGGAGGAGCGCGTCCCGCCTGCCGTAGGAGGCGAGGTGCCCTAGGACGGCGAGCGCGAGGCCTGTGCGTGACTCCTCGGTGTCGAGGACGTCCTCGGTGTCGAAGAGGTGGGCCTCTACGGCGTCCAGGTCGCCGCCCAGGTCGAGGTACAGACGGGCGTAGTACAGGGAGCGGTTCTCCACCTGCCAGTCGTGGCGGGGGTCGCGCAGCACACAGTGGTTCAGTGCCGCGAGTGCCTCGGCACGGGGGGCGGTGAGCGCGTGCAGTGTGCCGTCGCCGCGGCCCCGCTGAAGCAGGCCGAGCAGCGTACCGCTGGGCGCTATGACCGGATCGAACATGGGAAACAGCCTCACATCAAGCGTCGACGCAACCGGGGGACGTGCACTACCTGGCCGCGTGACAACACGTCGGGGCGCCCGCCGTTTCCTGCTTGCTGTAGACCATTTTCCTCTGCCTCTCGTAGGTGGCCCATGCGGGCCGCAACTACGGCCCGCGCGGTGCGGCAACACCTGCCCAGCCATCGCGTCCGTAAATCACGACGTCATGATGACCCGGCAGTTCTCGATGCCGCGACCGAAATTTCGGGCGGCGCCGTGCTGCCTTCCCCCGTTTTCCCCCGTTTTCCGTGTCGTACCTGGTCAGCAGGCCCGTCTTTGCTGCCGACGGGCCGCGTGTCAGTGCGCGCCGAACAGCTCCAGCAGCTCGGCCTTGGCGAACATCCGGGCCGTGTCGACCGCCGACGGGGTGCCCGCGGCCGGATCGGCGCCGGCCTCCAGGAGGACCTCGATCACCTCTTGCTCGCCCTTGAAGACGGCTCCGGCGAGCGGCGTCTGGCCCCGGTCGTTGATCCGGTCGGCCTCGGCGCCCCGCGCCAGCAGGGCCCGTACGGCGTCCGCGTGCCCGTGGTACGCGGCGAGCATCACCAGGGAGTCGCCGCGGTCATTCGTGAGGTTGGCCGGGACACCCGCGTCCACGTAGGCGACCAGCGCCTCGGTCCCGCCCTGGCGGGCCAGATCGAAGATCTTGGTCGCGAACTCCACGACCTCGGGGTCGGGGGCTTCACTCATCGGCCTGACCGCCTCTCACTAGTACGGGTGAATCGCCAGCGTACTGGCTCCGCAGACACATGACCGGCCCCCGCCGAGGCAAAGATCACCACTGGGCCCGACACAGGTGAAACCCCTGCTCAGACGGCCCGAATGCGCTCCGCCATCCGAGGGAAATTCGCCGAAATTCACCCACTTGCACCTTTTATCGTATGGATACATCCTGTGATCCTGGAACAACTCATGGTGACTGTCCCCACGAACCAGGAGAGCTCAAATGATCTTGTCCATGTCAGGCGTCGTCCTTCTCGGCATCATCGTCTTCCTCTTCTTCAAGAAGGACGGACTCAAGGCCTCCCACGCCATCGTGGCCGCGCTCTTCGGCTTCTACATGGCCAGCACGGCCATCGCGCCGAGCATCAAGGCCGGCGGCGAGAGCCTGGCGAGCCTCCTCGGCGGCATCAAGTTCTGACGCAACCACCCGTACGGACCTTCAGGAGACAGCAGTGGCCCGGCGCCCCCTCCCCCGCATCCTGAGCAACGGCACCGCCCAGATCGCCCGGAGCCGGGAGCTGGCCCGGACGGCGGCCGACAGCGCCACCGATGTCCTCCATCCAGTGATCACGATCACCAAGGGTCTGCGCCGGCTGGCATCCGCCGGCCGGCGCAGATGGGCCGAGACCCCCAAGGACAAGCGCGGGCCGCTGCTTTTCCTGGTCGCCTCGGTGATCCTGGTCGTGGCCCTGGTCCCGTACGGCCCGCTGCTCGCCGCCATCACCCTGATGGCGGCGGCGGCATGGCAGGGCCGGGACCGCACCCCGCCGGCGCCCGAAGGGCCCGACGAGTCCCAGACCCAGCGCCTCCAGTCCCTCTACGAGGCGCTGGTGCCCTACTTCTCGGCCGCCGAGGACCCGGCGCCCCTGTTCGCCCACGGCGGAGACTGGGAGAAGGCCTTCCCCGCCTACGAGTTCGACGGCGCGGGCCGGATCTCCCATCTGGTCGTCCGCTATCCGGCGTACTTCACCGACGGCGAGGCCGACTCCCGCGCGCGGATCGAGCAGCTGCTCACCGCGAAGTCCGGCCGCGGCCGGGAGTACCACTTCGCGTGGGACGAGGAGGGCAACCAGCTCACGATCGGCGTCCTCGCCCCGCTCCCCACCGACATCGCCGCCCAGCGCTTCGTCACCGCCCCCGGCGAGACCGTCCTCGGCTTCACCGACCCGACCCAGGTCCACCGCACCCTCCCCCTCACCCACGGTGAGGAACAGCGCGACGTCCCGCCGGTCGTCTGGCGCACCGGCGTCCGCTCCACCGAGCCGAACCTGCTGGTCATGGGCCAGCCCGGCAGCGGCACGTCCACCCTGCTGCGCTCGATCGCCCTACAGGCACTCCAGTACGGCGACGTCCTGATCGTCGAGGGCGGCGGCACCGGCGAGTACGCGTGCCTCACCGGCCGGGACGGGGTCCTCGCGGTCGAGTGCGGGCTGGCCGGAGCCCTGGCCAGCCTGGAGTGGGCCGCCCACGAGACGGAACGCCGGCTGATCGCGGCCAACCGCGCCCGCCAGTCGGGCCAGCCGGCACCGGACGACACCAGGCGCCCCCTGTGGATCATCCTGGACCGCCCGAGCGCCTTCGCCCACGTGGCGACGGCCGACGGTTACAAGGACCCCCAGTCCCTGCTCCAGGTCCCCCTCCGGCACGGCCGCGCGGCCAACGTCACAGTGGTGGTGGCCGACCAGTTCGACAGCGCGGACACCCTCAGCGACGCCGTACGACAACACACACGCGCGCGTGTCGTCCTCGGCCCCGCCACCGCCGCCCAACTGGAGGCGGTCCTGGGCGCTCCCCCGCACACCACACCGATCGCCCAGGTCCCCCCGGGCCGCGGCTACGCCCGCCTCGGCAGCGGCCCCGTCCACCGCCTTCAGGTCCCGGCGACCCCGGACCCGTACGACGACGCGACGAACGACGCGCACCGCCAGGCGGTCCTCGCCCTGCTCCCGCCGCGCACGACACCGGCGGACGCGGAGGAGACGGTGGCGACGGAAGCGGTGGTGGAGGCCGCCGTGGCGGAAACTTCGTAGGAGCCCGGGGTCGGCGCGGGCGGCCGGGAGTCGCCCGCCCGCGCCGGAACCGGGCACCCGGAGACTCGGCTACGCCACGAAGGTGCGCGGCGAATCGCCGCCCCCGGTGACGCCGTTCTCCACCAGCCGGGCCGCCGCGGCCAGTCGTACCGCCGCCTCCTCGGCCACCGCTCCGCCCACGGTGAACGGCAGCCGCACATACCCCTCGAAGGCCCCGTCGACGCCGAAGCGCGGCCCGGACGGGACCCGCAAGCCCACCCGCTCCCCCATCTCGGCGAGCCGTGAGCCCGACAGTCCGCCGGTGCGCACCCAGAGCGTGAGCCCGCCCTTGGGCACCTCGAACTCCCAGTCGGGCAGCTGTCGCCGCAGCGCGCCGACGAGCGCGTCCCGGTTCTCGCGGGCCTGTGCACGACGGATGTCCACGGCCTGTTCCCAACCTCCGGTGCTGAACAGCCAGTTGACGGCGAGCTGTTCCAGCACGGGGGTGCCGAGGTCGGCGTAGGCGCGGGCGGCGACCAGGCTGCGGATGACGTCGGGGGCCGCGCGGACCCAGCCGATGCGCATGCCCGCCCAGAAGGCCTTGCTGGCGGAGCCGACGGTGATCACCGTCGAGCCGGCCGGGTCGAAGCCGCAGACGGGCCTCGGCATGTCGACACCCTCGTCCAGCCACAGCTCGGTCATCGTCTCGTCGGCGACTAGCACGGTGCCGGCCGAGCGGGCCGCGTCGACGAGCTGGCGCCGCTGGTCGTCGTCGGCGAGGGCGCCGGTCGGGTTGTGGAAGTCGGCGACGACGTACGCGAGCCGGGGCGCGGCGTCGCGCAGCACCTGACGCCAGCGGTCCATGTCCCAGCCGGAGAGCCCGTCGGCCATCGCCACGGGCACCAGCCGCGCCCCCGCCTCACGCATCAGCTGGAGGATGTTGGCGTAGGAGGGCGACTCGACGGCGACCCGCTCGCCGCGCCCCGCGAAGAGATGGCAGATGGCGTCGATGGCACCCATCGCGCCGGTCGTCACCATGATCTGCTCGGGCATCGTCGGAATCCCGCGCAGGGTGTACCGCTCGGCGATCATCGCGCGCAGCGCGGGCAGCCCGGCCGGGTAGTCGCCGTGCGTGTGGGCGTACGGCGGCAGCTCCTCCAGGGCACCCTGCACGGCCCGGGTGAGCCACGGTTCGGGCGCGGGCAGGGAGGCGCAGCCCAGGTCGATCACCGAACCGAGCGCCTCCGGGGGCAACGGCTCCAACCCGCGTGCGGGGAGCGGGTTTCCGGCCGGTACGGCGGTCCAACTGCCCGCCCCGCGCCGGGACTCCAGGAACCCCTCGGTGCGCAGCGCCTCGTAGGCGGCGGCGACGGTGGTACGGCTGACGGACAGCGCGAGCGCCAACTCCCGCTCGGCGGGCAGCCGGGCGGCCACCGGGACACGCCCCTCCAGCACGAGCAGGCGGATGCCGTCCGCGAGCGCGCGGTAGGCGGGCGGTCGGCGGGTGCCGGGCCCGGCCGGCCGGTCCTGCTGGGAGTTGAGCAGCCGGGCCAGCTGCGCGGCGCCCATCGCCGAGGTCCACTGAGCCATGGAAACCAGTCCACCTTCCCAGAATTGGCCATGGATGCCATTCGTTCTCAAGCCACAGAGTGTCATGCATCAGGCCACTACGACCACCAGGGAGCCTTCTTTGTCCACGCGGAACCGTCTCGGCCGACGGTTGGCCCAGCTCTACGTCGGACTCGCGCTCTACGGCGCCAGCTCGGCACTCCTGGTCGTCTCGGGCCTGGGCCTGGAGCCCTGGAACGTGCTGCACCAGGGCCTCGCCGAACTCACCGGCCTGACGATCGGCGTCGTCTCGATCATCGTGGGCGCGGCGGTGCTGCTCCTGTGGATCCCCCTGCGCCAGCGCCCCGGCCTCGGCACGGTCTCCAACGTGTTCGTGGTCGGCCTGGCCATGGACGGCACCCTCGCCCTGGTCCCCGACGCGCACGGTCTGGCCGTACGGATTCCGCTGCTCCTGGTGGGCATCCTGCTCAACGGGGCAGCCACCGGGCTCTACATCTCCGCGAACTTCGGACCGGGGCCGCGCGACGGGCTGATGACCGGGCTGCACCGGGTCACGGGCCGGTCGATCCGCCTGATGCGGACGGCGATCGAGGTCGCGGTCGTGGCCACCGGCTTCGCGCTCGGCGGCACCGTCGGCATCGGCACTCTGCTGTACGCCCTGGCGATCGGACCGCTGGCCCAGCTGTTCCTGCGCGTGTTCGCCGCCCCGTCGGCATCCGGCGGCAGCACGGTCGTAGCCACCGGGTCACCGGAACGGGCGATACTGCCCAGGTGACCACGCTCATACGTCATCCGTACCTCGACCACCCCGGCCCCATCCCCTTCGCCCACCGGGGCGGGGCGGCGGACGGCCTGGAGAACACGGTGTTCCAGTTCCGCCGCGCGGTGGAACTGGGCTACCGGTACATCGAGACCGACGTCCACGCCACGGCGGACGGAAAACTCGTCGCCTTCCACGACGAGACCCTGGACCGGGTCACCGACGGCGCCGGGCGGATCGCGGACCTGTTCTGGTCGGACGTGAGCCACGCGCGCGTGGCGGGCAAGGAACCGGTGCCCCTCTTCGAAGAGTTGCTGGAGACCTTCCCCGAGGTGCGCTGGAACGTCGACATCAAGGCGGAGCCGGCGCTCCGCCCTCTCCTGGACCTCCTGGAGCGCACCGACTCCTGGAACCGCGTCCTCGTCGGCTCGTTCTCCGAGAAGCGCGTGGTCCGCGCCCAGCACCTGGCAGGGCCGCGCCTGGCCACGTCGTTCGGCACGCGCGGGGTGCTGAATCTGCGGCTGCGGTCCTGGGGCGCGCCCCTTCCGGTGCGCCGCTCGGCGGTCGCCGCACAGGTGCCCGAGGAGCAGTCGGGCGTCCCCGTCGTTGACCGGCGCTTCGTGAGCGCCGCCCACGCGCGCGGGGTGCAGGTCCACGTGTGGACCATCAACGAGGCGGATCGCATGCACCGGCTCCTTGACCTGGGCGTCGATGGCATCATGACCGATCACATCGACACACTGCGCGAGGTCATGGTGGAGCGGGGCGTCTGGGCCTGAGCCCCCAAGGCGACGCGTTCACGCGGAAGCGAGGGCACGGGTGGGTACCGACACCCTGCGATCACAGCCGGCCGACGAGGCCGACGAACGGCGGCGCGAACAACGCGGCTGGTACTTCTACGACTGGGCCTGCTCCGTCTACTCGACGAGCGTGCTCACCGTGTTCCTGGGCCCTTATCTGACCTCGGTCGCGAAGTCGGCGGCGGACCCGGACGGGTTTGTGCATCCCCTCGGGATACCGATCCGGGCGGGATCCTTCTTCGCCTACACCGTCTCCGCGTCCGTCATCGTGTCGATCCTGGTCATGCCCCTCGCGGGCGCCGCGGCCGACCGCACGGGCCGCAAGAAGCCTCTTCTGGCGCTCGCCGCCTACGTGGGCGCGACGGCGACCACGGGCCTGTTCTTCCTGGACGGCGACCGCTATCTCCTGGGCGGCTTCCTGCTGATCGTCGCCAACTCCTCCGTGGCCGTCTCGATGGTCGTGTACAACTCCTACCTTCCGCAGATCGCGCCTCCGGAGGAGCGCGACGCGGTCTCCTCCCGCGGCTGGGCCTTCGGCTACGCGGCGGGCTCCCTGGTCCTCGTCCTGAACCTGATCCTGTTCACCGCCCACGACTCGTTCGGCCTCTCCGAGTCGATGGCCGTGCGCATCTGTCTCGCCTCGGCCGGAATCTGGTGGGGCGCCTTCACCCTCGTACCGCTGAAACGGCTGCGTGACCGCGGCCGTACGCCGTCCGAGGCGCCGACGGCGCAGGGCTGGCGGCAGCTCGCGGCGACCGTCCGGGACATGCGCGGCAAACCGCTCACCCTGTCCTTCCTGTTCGCCTATCTGATCTACAACGACGGCATCCAGACGGTGATCTCCCAGGCATCCGTGTACGGCTCGGAGGAGCTGGGCCTGAGCCAGTCCACGCTCATCACGGCCGTCCTGATGGTCCAGGTGCTCGCGGTGGCGGGCGCGCTCGGCATGGGGCGACTCGCCCGGACGTACGGGGCCAAGCGGACGATTCTCGGCTCGCTGATCGCGTGGACGGTGACACTGGCCGCCGGGTACTTCCTGCCCGCCGGCGCGCCCGTCTGGTTCTTCGTGCTCGCCGCCGGGATCGGCCTCGTCCTGGGCGGCAGCCAGGCGCTGTCCCGGTCCCTGTTCTCGCATCTCGTACCGCCAGGGAAAGAGGCCGAGTACTTCTCGGCGTACGAGATGAGCGATCGGGGCATGAGCTGGCTGGGCCCGCTTCTGTTCGGGGTGACCTACCAGCTGACCGGAAGTTATCGGGACGCGATCATCTCCCTGGTGGTCTTCTTCGTGGTGGGATTCGTGCTGCTCGCGCGGGTTCCGGTGGCGCGGGCGATCAGCGACGCGGGGAATCCTCTTCCCGAGAGGATTTAGCGCTGGAGGCGAAAGGGCGGTAGTGTACGCGTTTGGCCTGCCTGGCGTACCGTTACTGCGCGTCAAAGATGACGAATCGCTAGGTGACATCTGCTAGTAGATGTGACAAACCGGGCGCTGGTGGGTACAACAAGGGGCGGCTACGACGGCGACGCATGACCCCGTACGGGAATCTTTACCGCCGACCGGACGTTGACCGGATGACGACGACAGCGACACCTGTCCTGTGGGCGACAAGCCCGGGAGGCACGATTCATGAGTGAGCGAGCTCTTCGCGGCACGCGCCTCGTGGTGACCAGCTACGAGACGGACCGCGGTATCGACCTGGCACCACGCCAGGCCGTGGAGTACGCATGCGAGAAGGGACATCGCTTTGAGATGCCCTTCTCGGTCGAGGCGGAGATCCCGCCGGAGTGGGAGTGCAAGGTCTGCGGGGCCCAGGCACTCCTCGTCGACGGCGACGGCCCTGAGGAAAAGAAGGCCAAGCCCGCGCGTACCCACTGGGACATGCTGATGGAGCGGCGCACCCGCGAGGAACTCGAAGAGGTCCTCGAGGAGCGTCTTGCCGTTCTCCGTTCCGGCGCGATGAATATCGCGGTTCACCCGAGGGACAGCCGCAAGTCGGCCTAGTCCTGAAGGTGCGGAGCGGTTCTACCGCACAAGGCACAAAGCAAGTAAGCGCGGGCGCCGTACGAATCTGTACGGCGCCCGCGCTTTTGCCTGTCCGCGACCGGGTCAGCCGGTGAGCGGCGGGCGCGGGCCCTGCGGGGCGTCTCCTGCGGGTTCGTCCCGGATGACCTCGCCCTGGACGACCTTGCCGTCCGGGCGGTGCATACGGGCCTGCTGGAAGGCGTCTCCGAGGGTGCCGGGGGCGGCCTTGCCGAGCTTCCGCTCGACCACGCGCTCCGCGTAGCGCGCCAGCGCCTTCTGGACCGGCGGAATCAGCAGGAGCAGGCCCAGGGCGTCCGAGATCAGCCCGGGGATCATCAGCAGCAGGCCGCCGAGCATCATCAGGCCGCTGCCACCGCCGCTGGCCGGGGCGGTGCCCTGCTGCACGGCCTGGCTCAGGTTCTGGAAGGCCCGTCGGCCCGCCCGCTTGATCACCACGGCACCGAGCACGAACCCGGCGAGCAGCAGCAGGAAGACCGTGAGACCGCTCGACGCGCCCGCGACCACCGTCAGCAGCCAGATCTCCAGCACCAGCCACACGGCGATGCCCAACGGCAGGAACGTACGCAGCCGGGAACGCGGAGGCCGGGCGGCGGAGGAAGGGGTGGGTGCGCCAGTCGTCATACGTCCAGTGTGCCTGGGCCCGGCTCAGTGCGGGATAAGCGGACGATCAACGAGGCCTGTGACGTCGCAGGGCTACGGCTGTGAAGGCTTTCTCCCGGGGTTCCCGCGGCCGCGGAGTCTGCCGACGCGCTCGCCCACGCCCCATGTCGTGACCCGCCACAGGGCCTCGACGAGGATGTCGCGGCTCATCTTGGAGTCGCCGAGTTCGCGCTCCACGAAGGTGATGGGGACCTCGACGACGTGGTAGCCGGCCCGGACGGCGCGGCGGGCCAGGTCGACCTGGAAGCAGTAGCCCTGGGAGGCCACGTCGTCCAGGCCGAGGCCTTCGAGGGTCTCGCGGCGGAAGGCTCGGTAGCCGCCGGTGATGTCGCGCAGCGGCAGGTCGAGGGCCACGCGCGAGTAGAGGCTGCCGCCGCGGGAGATGAACTCGCGGGACTTCGGCCAGTTCACCACCCGGCCGCCGGGCACCCAGCGGGAACCGAGCACCAGGTCAGCACCCTTGAGCGCGGTGAGCAGCCGGGGCAGCTCCTCGGGCTGGTGGGAGCCGTCGGCGTCCATCTCGATGAGGACGCCGTAGCCGTTGTCCATGCCCCAGTGGAAGCCCGCCAGGTAGGCGGCGCCGAGGCCTTCCTTGCCCTTGCGGTGCAGTACCTGGACCTGTTCGTCCTCGGCCGCCAGCTCGTCGGCCAGCTTGCCGGTGCCGTCGGGGCTGTTGTCGTCCGCCACGAGGACATGAGCCTCGGGGACCGACTGCCGCACCCGACGGACGATGGACTTGATGTTCTCCGCCTCGTTGTAGGTCGGGATGATCACCAAGGCCGTGCCGAGCGGGCCGAACTTCCGCCCCTGGGCCTGTGCCGCGAGGGCTCCGTCGCCGTCGTTCACTGCTGCCCCTTCATGTCCGTACGCAGGCGTCCACCATAGTGGCCGCGGCCTGCGATGACGTGCCACGTCGTTCGTACGGTGGTGTCGATTCGACAAGAACGGGGTAAGACTGCCCCTTTTGGCACCTGTGTACTGCGGATGGGGGCCCGGCGCCCTTCGGGCCGACCTGGGACCCGCCGGCTGCGGGTCGACCAAGGCCGTTGTCTACTGGACGTCCGGGCCCCACCCGGGTCACACCAGCCGACCGGCCGGAACGTTCCCTCGCCGTGGCGCGGGCGCTGAGCCTGGCTCCCAGTGACGGTGCCCGGTGCGGCACCGACCCTGACCCAGCGGCGCTTCGACGAGTGCTCGGAGGTTCCCCGGTCGGGCGTCCGGTGGTGGACTCGGACGAACCTACCGGCCCCCTGCGCCCGCCTGTCAACAGCCGTTTGACCTGGCCCTTCTCCCTCAAACGGCTGGTCAGGGCAGAGGATGCGCAGGTCGCGCGACGGGGCGGCGGCCGTGGATCGGGGGCGCGCCACCCCGGGAGATCACTCGCCCGGCCGTACGAACACCGTCCGTCCGCCCACGACGGTGCGCAGACAGACGGGAAGGTCGCCGCCCGGTGTCAGGTCGGGCAGTCCGGGTGTGCCGGAGCGCGGGTCGGTCGACCAGCGCGCGACCCGGTCGTCGGGCGCCTGCACCACCAGGGCGTCGGTCCGCCAGACGGCGTAGTCGGCGGGCGCGCCCGGCACCAGAACACCCGCGTCGTCCCGTCCCACGGCCCGCCAGCCGCCCCGCGTATGCGCGGTGAACGCGGCCCGCGCCGAGACCCGGTGTTCGGCCGTCCGGTGGAACGCGGCGGCGCGGACCGTCCCCCACGGGTCGACCGGCGTGACCGGGCTGTCGGAACCGAAGGCGAGCGGCACACCGGCCCGCAGGAGGGCCGCGAAGGGGTTCAGGGCACGCGCCCGCTCCACGCCGAGCCGCTGGGCGTACATGCCCTCCTCGCCGCCCCACAGCGCGTCGAAGGCGGGCTGCACGGAAGCGGTCAGGCCCAGCTCGGCGAAGGCCGCGATGGTCTCCGGGGTGAGCATCTCGGCGTGTTCGACCCGGTGACGGGCGCCGCGGACGCGGCCCAGGCCGACCTTCTCCGCGGCTGCCCGGACGCCGTCGACCACCGCGGTCACGGCGGCGTCCCCGATGGCGTGGAAGCCCGCCTGGAGGCCCACCTCGGTACAGGCGACGACATGCGCGGCGACGGCGTCCGCGTCGAGATACGCGATACCGGCGTGCCCGGCGTCGGTGTACGGCTCGTGCAGACACGCGGTGTGCGACCCGAGCGCGCCGTCCACGAAGAGATCACCCGCCGCTCCTACGGCACCCAGCTCACGCGCCTTCTCCACGTCCTGCTCGGCCCAGTAGCCGACGACGCGCGGCCCCGGCTCCTCGGCGGCGAGCCGCAGCAGACCCGTGAAGTCGTCCTCGGAGGAGATCTCCGGCCCCGCGCACTCGTGGACCGAACCCACACCCAGGGAGGCAGCGTGGGCCAGGGCCGTGCGCTGGGCCTCGACGCGCTGCTCCGGTGTGATGGCGGCGAGGGCGGTGGCGCGGACGGCGTGGTGGGCGTCGGCCGTGAGGGGGCCGTCGGTCGCGGCGAGGCCGGGGACGAGGTCGAGCAGGGCGGTGGTGACGACCGCGGAGTGGACGTCGATGCGGGAGAGGTAGAGCGGGCGTCCACCGGTCGCGGTGTCGAGTTCGGCGCGGGTCGGCGGGCGGCCTCCGGGCCAGCGGGCGGCGTCCCAGCCGTGGCCGAGCAGGACGCGGTCGGCCGGGCGGGCGGCGGCGAAGTCCCGGACGAGGGACAGTGCCGCCTCCAGGGAGGGCGCGTCGGACAGGTCGAGCCCGGTGAGCGCGAGGCCGGTGGCCGTCGTGTGGACGTGTGCGTCGGTGAACGCCGGGGTGACCAGCGCGCCGTCCAGGTCGACCACCTCGTCGACGCCGTCCGCGAAGGCGTCGGCGGCGCCCTCGGAGCCGACCCAGGCGACCTGGCCGCGCTCCACGACCATCGCGGTCGCGAAGGGGTCGGCGGGACTGTGGACTTCGCCGCGGCGGAGCAGGACGGTCGACGGCTCGGGGGTGCGCTCACTCATGGGGAACAGTCTCGCGCCTCACCGGCGTCGCCCCGCACGCAGGTCGCTCAGATGCGGGGCGGGCGGGCCTCGTACGGCGTCGAGAGCACCACCGTGGTCCGGGTCGAGACGCCGGCCAGGCCGCGCAGCCGGGCCAGCAGCTCCTCCAGTTCGTGCGGGGTGGAGACCCGCACCTTGAGGATGTAGTTCTCGTCGCCCGCGACGCTGTGGCAGGCCTCGATCTCGGGGACGTCGGACAGCCGGTCCGCGATGTCGTCCGGGGCGCTGGGGTCGAACGGTTTCACCGAGATGAAGGCGGTCATGGGCAGGCCCACCGCCTCCGGGTCGACGACCGCGGCATACCCGCGGATGACGCCCCGCTGCTCCAGCCGGCGCACCCGCTGGTGCACGGCCGACGTGGACAGGCCCGTGGCCTTGCCCAGGTCTGTGTAGCTCATCCGCCCGTCCTTGACGAGCAGCTGCACGATTTGTCGGTCCAGCTCCTCCATGACGCAAGAACCTACAGTGCGGCTGATCTCCTCCGATACCTCGGCGGCGCAGGTCATACCCGGTTCGTGATGTGGCGGAGAGCGACCCGTGTGGCGGCCGGGGACAAATCCGCCGCCTCGGGCATCTGCGAGCGGCATGTGACGAACGCCACAGGCCCCGGACGGTCTCCGTGATGGTCTCGTGATTACCGCGGAGACGGGACGGGAAGTGCTTGCTGTGGTCGAGGCCGCAGCGCCTTCACGGCCCAGCCCAGTAGGGGGAGAACCCATGCAGAGTCTTAAGCGCCCTGGACGCACCGCGCCCAAGCGGCCGCAGCTCGTCGTCGAGCCCGAGCCGGAGGGCGTCGAATCCGAGGATTTCGACGCCGACGAGCTCGACGCGTACGACACCTTCGAGATGTACCGGGTGATCTGCCCGGACTGCGTGCAGCCCATCGCGCTCCTCGCGGACGAGGAGGTCCTGCCGGAGCACGCGCTGTGCGCCTCTCCGTGGAACCCCTTCGGGCTGACGGTCTGCGCCGGTACGGGCCGTGAGGCGGCCGACGCCCGGTCCGCCGACGAGTCCGCGGAACCCCAGGAGCAGGACACCGCACTGCTGTTGACGCTCCCTCAGGGCCTCGACTGGCGGACGCAGCCCTTCTCGCACGTCGGCGGCCCCAGCTCGCGCCCGATGCGGGTGCCCGTCATGCGCCCCGCCGCCTGAGCGATTCCGCTCAACCCCAGTAGCTGCCCTGCACCATGGCCCGCAGGCTGCCGTGGTGCAGGATCAGTGTGTCCGGGTCCGCCGGGACGGCCACCTCGCCGAAGTGCACCTGCCGGTAGGCGATACGGAGCATCACGATCGCGTGCCGCAGGGCCGCGTACAGGGTGTAGAAGTCCATGTCGCGCGGGGTGTGACCGGTGAGTTGGGCGTACCGGGCCTCCACCCGGTCCCGGCGGAAGAACTCCGGCAGTCCCGGCTGGCCGAAGGCGACCGTCAGGTCCTGGAAGAAGCGGTGCAGGTAGACGGTCCAGCCGAGGTCCACCTCGCGTGGGGCCGGGGCCGCCATCTCCCAGTCGAGGACGGCGACGGGGTCGAACCCGTCGTAGACGACGTTCCCGATGCGCGCGTCGCCCCAGTTGAGGGCCGGTTCGCCGGGGTCGGCCGGCCAGAGTTCCGTGAGCCGGTCGAAGGCGCTCTCGATGAGCGGTGAGCGGGCGACCCCGTCAACCACCCATGCGTAGTAAGCGCGTTGGGATGCGACGTGACGATGGAGGGCGTCGCCGTCACCCGAAAGCGTGAGGAACTCGACCTCCCCCAGCGGGACTTGGTCATGCAGGCGGGCGATGAGTCCCACCGACGCGGCCTCCAGGTGTGCGCGCTCCGCGTCGGTCGCCGCGTGCAGCCAATTGCCCTCGTACGTATAGGGCATGACATCCGGCGGCACGCGCCCCTCGACACGCTCCATGACGAAGAACGGCGCGCCGAGCGGCCCGGGATCCTCCTCCAGCCAACGCACCTTCGGCACCGGCAGATCCGTGCGGTCGGCGACCAGGCGCATCGTGCGGAACTGACGCGGCATGTCGTAGACCGGGAAGACGGTGTACGCCGCCGGGTCGGCCGCGAGCCTCAACGCGCAGGCGCGGATGGGTGGTTCGGGGTGCTCGATGTCGAAGAGCAGGGTCTCGCTGGACATGCCGTTCGACGCGGGGACCCTGATGTCGACGGCCTTGGCACCGGGCAGCCGGGCATCGAGCCAGGCGGTGAGTCGCTGGGCGAGTTCCTCGGGGTCTCGGGTGGTGGTGCGGGGGCGGGGTGCTGTCGCCATGCCGTCTCAACTCCCATGCGTCGCCGCCGAGATGTCACCTCGGCTCCCTTGCGCTGCCGCCGAAGCAGGGCCCCGGCTCCCTTGCTCTGCCGTCGCGATGCCACCGCGACACCCTGACCGCACAACCGCGAAGCTCCCTCAACTCCCCTACGGCGCCACCGAGTCGAAGCCGGTGAAGCCGCTCGGGTCGTGGCGGCCGAAGGAGCCGTGCTCGAAGATGCCGTGGCCCACCTGACCGTCGAGGCGGAAGCGGGCCGCGTGGTCGGTGACGCCGTAGGCGGCGAGCGGGGTGGGCTGGGTGAGGTCGTAGGTGCGGCTGTCGGTCCAGGTGCGGCCGCGCCACGTGCCGTGTTGCCAGTCGTCGGCGGGTGGGTAGCCGGCGCCGATCGCCAGGGGTGAGGAGGTCAGGATCTCGACCTCGAGTTCCTGGGGTTTGCGGGCGTCGTCGAGGTGGATCAGGGCGCGCTCGGGGCGGCGGGTGCCGGAGCGGTAGGTGATCTCGGCCCGGGGCCAGCCGAGTTGGCGGTCGCGGTGGCCGGGGCGCACGACGGTCGCCTCGTTCAGAGTGCGGTAGCCGTCGGCGTCCTCCTGGACGATGACCATGAGGAAGCGATCCTCGAAACGGACCGGGCACCAGATCCAGTGGAAGCCCTCGGTAGGGTGCTCCTCGGCGAGCCGGCCGCCCTCCTCGCCCGGGATCGGCCGCACGCCCCAACTCCGGTCGCGGGTACCGGTCCAGCCGCCCGCGGAGACCCGGAACTCCTCGTCGCCGGCGCGGATCACGCCCTCCACGCCGCCCGCCTGGACGAAGCGGCGCCCTTCGAGGGTGAGCCGGTCGCCGCGGTACTGGACGTGATGGGGTTCCCAGAGGGCGGGGAACTCGGCCGTCCAAGTGAGGTCGCACGAGAGGGAGTTGTCCTCGCAGCGGAGACGGAGGCGGTGCAGGGGCTCCTCCACCTCGATGTGCAGCGGGCCCACGGCGAGGTGCATGCGGTCGTCACCGAAGGCGTCCGAGGCGCGGACCGCGTGGAGTCGGTCCCCGGTGCGGAGGGTCGCGTAGGCGTCGATCACCCCGACATTGGGGTAGACGCCGAGTCCGAGGATGAGCAGGGCGCGGCCCTCGTGGTCGAACACGTGGAAGATGCAGCGGTCGTAGGCGTTCCGGTCGCCGGTCGCGACGTGCTTCATCGACAGGGGGACCTGGTGCACGGGGTACTCGTCGAGGGGCACGGGACGGTCGTCTGCCACGGCTAACCTCCCCTGGGGACAGTGGAGGTGACGGTACGTCAGGTCGCGTGTGGTCGCCATAGCCGTGACCTGTACGCCGGTGAACTCACGCTCGATTACCGGAGCCGGTGACTTGTCGACATGCCCTTCCGTTGCCTCGGTATGACCCCCACATATGCGCCTACCGGGCGTCAGCACCGGATCTTCGCCCCCGTACCCGCAGAATCGGTTCCCCCGGCGCCGCCGCAGCCCCAGGATCCGCCCATCTACCGTGATCTGATGCGGAGTTGGGCCGACCGGGGCCGCACCCTGCCGGGGCGTCACGACCCGGAGTGGGCGCGGCTGGCGGCGCCGCCGCTCAGGTCTGCCCGGTGGGTCAGGTCGGAGGGGATCGACGGCGCCTGATCGGCGATAGGCTCCTCCCGCACGAGGCTGTCCGGGGCAGGGACGCGGGCAGCCGGCGACTCGGACCGCACCCGCCTGCCACGCTCCCCGCGTCGATGGCCACTGGGCCGAGCCGGCCGAAGAAAGTCGTGGCCAAGGCGCGGGAGCCGGGCGCCACATCGGCGGCCCGAGACCTCCGAACAGACCCCAGACCCCAGGCGTCAGCCGGCTCGGTGGGCTTCCGGGCCCGCCAAGTGGCGGGCGATGACCATCCGTTGGATCTGGTTCGTGCCCTCGACGATCTGCAGGACCTTGGCCTCGCGCATATAGCGCTCGACCGGGAAGTCCGCGGTGTAGCCGTAGCCGCCGAGGACCTGGACGGCGTCGATGGTGGCCTTCATCGCGGTGTCGGTGCAGTGGAGTTTGGCCATGGCTGCCTGCTTGGCGAACGGGCGGCCCGCGTCGCGCAGCCGGGCCGCCGCGAGGTAGAGGGCCCGGCCCGCCTCGATCTGGGTGGCCATGTCGGCGAGCATGAAGCGCAGGCCCTGGAAGTCGGAGATCGGGCGCCCGAACTGCTGCCGGCCGCTCGCGTAGGCCACCGCTTCGTCAAGTGCCGCCTGGGCCAGGCCGATCGCGCAGGCCGCGATGCCGAGGCGGCCGGAGTCCAGCGCGGACAGGGCGATCGCGAAGCCCTGGCCCTCCTCGCCGAGGCGGCGCTCGTCGGGGACCCGGACGCCGTCGAAGTGGACCTGGGCGGTGGGCGAGCCCTTCATGCCCATCTTCTTCTCCGGTGCCGCGCCGCTCAGCCCGGCCGCGTCGCCGGGCACCAGGAAGGCGCTGATCCCGCGCGCGCCGTCCTCGCCGGTGCGGGCCATGACCGTGTAGAAGTCGGCGATGCCGCCGTGCGTGATCCAGGCCTTGGTGCCGTCGATCACCCAGTCGTCACCCTCCCGGACCGCTTTCGTCCGCAGGGAGGCCGCGTCGGAGCCGGAGGACGGTTCGGAGAGGCAGTAGGCGCCCAGCAGGCCGCCGCCGAGCATCGCGGGGAGGTGCTCGACCTGCTGCTGCTTGGTGCCGTAGTCGGCCAGCGCGTGGCAGGAGAGGGAGTGGACGCTGACACCGAGGCCGACCGTGAGGCGGGCCGCCGCGAGCTCTTCGAGGACCTGGAGGTAGACCTCGTACGGCTGGTCGCCGCCGCCGTACTCCGAGTCGTACGGGAGGCCGAGCAGTCCCGAGCGGGAGAGCAGGGTGAAGATCTCGCGCGGGAAGTGTCCGGCGTCCTCTTCCTCGGCGGCCCTCGGGGCGATCTCTCGCTGCGCGATGTCGCGGGCCAGCGAGATCAGATCCCGGGCCTCGTCCGTGGGCAGTTGCCGGTCCACCGGCTGCGGGGCGCGGTCGGGCATGGCGACGCTCTCCTCCCTGTCGGGCACTTCGGCGGGCGTACGCCTGGGGTCGAGGCGACGTGGCCGGGTACCGCACGGATGCGGCCGCTGCTCCTACTCCCGGGTCTCGGAAGCGGCTGACCAGCGGCTCTGCGCTGTGAGTATGCCCGATCGAAGGTCCTGCGTCACCAGTTAACGACCGCTTACTTCAAGAATAGCCCGGCCGTCCGGAACGGGGCAGAACAGCGGATTCAGCCGTCCCGGCGCGCGGGCGGCGGCGCCGGGTGGGCGGGGTCCAGTTCCTCGATGGCGCGGAGGGTGCCGCCGAGGGTCTTCACGAGGATTTCGCGCATCGTCTCGCGGGAAAGGTCGGAGGTGCTGATCCACTCGAGGGTCGCGCCCTCGACGCTGCACACCCAGCCGAACAGGCCCATGCGGGCGATCCGGGAGATGTCGGTGCGGCCGTACGCCCCGTCGGCGATGGTCGCGACGATCGCCGCGCGCACCCCGTCGCGGATGTCGTGCACCTCGGTGTCGAAGCCGACGCCGCCGCTCACGATCGTGCGGTACGCGGCCTGGTTGTGCTCGGCCCAGCGCAGATAGCTGTCCATCGTCCGCTGTACGCGGTCCAGTTGGGGCAGTTCGAGACCGCCCGCCGCGAAGGTCACCAGGTCGGCGACCGAGTCGTTGATGATCGCCAGGTAGTAGCCGCGCTTGGACTGGAAGTAGTAGTAGATCAGCCCCTTGGCGACATGCGCCTGCCGCGCGATGTCGTCCATTGACAGCGCGTCGTAGGACGTGTCGGCGAACAACTTCCGGCCGATGGTGATGAGTTCGGCGCGGCGCGCCAAGGAACGCTCGGTACCGCGCGCCCTGGGACGTGGGACGTCACGCTGCTGACTGATTTCCAATTTCGACTCTGGCTCTCCAACTGGGCTGGGTCAACCGCAGTATGGCAGGTCGCGTATGTGTCAGGTCACAGCAGGCCGATTTGGGTCACAAGCATCGCGATCACCACGACAAGGGTCCAGCCCACGATGTGCTCGACGATCTTCGGACCGTCGCCCTTGGGGCCGCCGGTGCGGGTACGGGTGCGGGCGGCGCTGGCTGAGTGTGCGGTCATGGTGGCTCGCAGAGGTCGGATGTGCGGTGGACTCCCCCGTTCTGTCCACCTTGCCATCCCTGTCGGGTTTTGCGCCGGAGACCTTGGTCACAGGGACCTCGGTCTCCGGCACGGGGTCAGCGCACGCCCACCGCCGCGAGGGCCTTGCGCTGGCGGGCGGTCGGGTGCGCGGGGAAGTAGAGGTAGCAGACGCCGCCGGTACCGGAGGAGAGGTTGCCGGACGCGTTGTACCGCTTGGTGCGCAGCCAGATGTTCTCCCACTCGCGCCGGTTGTAGACGCGGCGGACGGCCGGATCGGTGGGCGAGTTGGGGTCGTTGGCGATCACGTCGCCGTCGGCGGTGAAGCCGATCACGGTCATCAGGTGGCCGGAGGTGCCGTAGCCCGCGCCGGTCAGCTCGCTGCTGAGGAACGACTGTGACGTTATGGCCGGGATGCCCGCCGCGATCAGCGTCTCCAGGTCGCCGAGCGAGCCGAGCCGGGTGACCACGCCCTGGAGGCCCTTGTACGTCGCCGCGTAGGCGGCGTTGAACGGCCAGTTGCCGCAGCCCTCGTACTGGTAGTCGTAGGTGAAGCGGGCCGCGTTGTCGACCTGCGGGTCTGCGAACGCCGGGTCCACCCAGGCGAGTTGCTCCGGGGTGAGGCGGCCGCCCCAGTACTCGATGATCATCTGCGAGGAGGTGGGGCTGCACCAGGCCTCGCCGCCGTTGTCGTACTCGGGGTACTGGCCGACGTGGATCTCCTGCGAGTAGCGCGGGACGATCAACTCCTGGGCCAGTCCCGGAGTTGAGGCCGGAACGGTGAAGCGGTCCGGGACGTCGGAGCCCATCGCGCCGAGCCGCCACACGGTGGGGGTGAGCTTGGTGCCGGGCTTGCGGTAGAGGGTCAGGCGGAGTCGGTACGACGCGAGGCGCAGCCCCGTCGTGGCGTCGTCGATCGCGAAGGTGTCCGTCCAGATCGTGGACTTGCCGTCCGTCTGGTCGTCGACGGAGGTCCGCTTGATGTCCTGGTCGCCGGCCGCCCAGCGGCCCATCACGTACCAGGGGGTGTCCGTGCCGTCGGAGTACGTGCCGTGCAGCTCGATCTGGATCCAGGTGCCGGCCGGGGTGTGCGCGTTCCAGGAGGCGATGGTCTCCGTCGCGGGGACGGAGAGCTTGTGGACGGGGGACGTCCAGGTCGCGTACTCCCAGGCCGCCGTCTTCTGGGTGTGCGGGTCCGTGTAGTCGACGCTGCCGAGGGCGGCGCCGATCTCCAGACCGGGGCGGGCGCCCGCGACGGCCCGGGTGCCCTGGGCGGCACCGCGGCGCCAGTCGGCGTACGTGGTCCAGGCGTGGTTGTCGACCAGGCGCGACGGGGCGCGGTCGGAGTCGGCGGTGTCGGTGGCGGTCGCGGTGTCGGCGACCGCGGGGCCCGTGCCGGCGACCACCGCGGCGGCGACCGCGGCGGCCAGGACGGTTCTGCGGGACGGCTGTTCGGCTCTGCTCATGGGCGGAAGACCCCCGGGTGTTCCGAGTCGGGACAGATCCAGTCGGGACAGATCCAATGGACGACTGTGCGCCCACTATGAACACACACGGCACTGTGCTGCCAGCACTTCGAACCTCGCCACACCAACCAATATTGGTATCGACCAGTGGTATGAGCTGGGGCGGGAGCCACCGCTCCCTACACTGTCCCGGTGACCTGCGGCATCACCCGCCCCACGACCTCCCGGGACCAGCCATGCACGACCTCGCCCATCGCCTGAGCCGACTGCCCCCGTCCTGCGGCCCGGTCCGGCTCGTCGGTGTCGACGGGCACGCGGGGTCCGGGAAGTCCACGTTCGCCGGGCGGTTGGCCGAGGCCCTGGGCGGCGCCCCCGTCCTGCACCTGGACGATCTCGCCACCCACGACGAACTGTTCGGCTGGACCGCCCGGCTGCTGAGCCAGGTGATCACCCCGCTCGGCCGCGGCGAGACCGCCCACTACTCCCCCTACGACTGGCACGCCCGCCGCTTCGACGCGCCCCGCGCGCTGCCGCCCGCGCCCGTGGTCCTGGTCGAGGGCGTCGGCGCCGGACGCCGGGCGGTACGCCCGTTCCTAGCGGGACTGCTGTGGATGGAACTGCCCCGGGAGGAGTCGTGGGCACGGGGCCGGCAGCGGGACGGAACGGAGCAGCGGGACTTCTGGGACGGATGGGTCGAGGCGGAACACGAACACTTCGCCAAAGACCCTTCGCGCCCCCACGCGGACTTCCTGGTACGGCAGTTGGGGAAGGGGTACGAGGTACTCACGGGGCCCTCAGGGACGGTTGGACCGGACCATGCGGTCACCCACGGTGATGGACCGCCCGCAGTGTGCTGAACTTGTGAAGACCCTTCCGCCCGAACTTGCTTGAGTGCCTCAACTCGGCTTGACCCAGGGGCCGTACAGGTCTTACGTTCTGAATGTGCGGCCGATTCGAAGCCGCCCAGAGTCGCGAAGCCCCCGGTTGTTCCCCCGTGATCGGGGGCTTCGTTCTGCTCCCAGCACGTTTCCCGGCCGCTACGAGCCGTGATTTGCTCACCCTGGGTCACCGTCCTGAGTGCGCCCCATCTGCTCCCACCTCGCCAAACGGCCTGTGCGGCACCCTTCGATGGGCGACTGCCCCGCAGGTACGATGCCCAGGGTGCGACCGACGGACGGCTGCTTCGCGCACCACGGCAACTCCCGTCCGCGGCACAGCGGTTCGACCCAGACTGCCGACGGGCGCCGGCCCGGCGGTGAATCAACGGGGGCACGGTTTGTGGGGGGACGTGATGGACTTCGGCACGCAGGGCCCCGAGGCCCCGGCCGACCTCGCGTGGCTGCGAGGCGTGGACGCCTACACGATGGGCGCTTATCCGCAGGCGGAGGAGGAGTTCCGCACCGCGGTACGGATGGATCCCGGGATGGCCGACGGCTGGCTCGGACTGCACGCGCTGCGCGTCGACACGACGACCGCGCTGCTGCGGATGTACCGGCACCGGGAACGCTTCGGGGAACAGCGCACCAGGCACCGCCGTACGCTCAACTCCTGGTACTGGCTGGGCTGGTGGGTCCAGCCCGTGCTGGAGAGCCCGCGTGATCTGCTGCTCGCGCACGCCTCGCACTGGCTGGACGGCCGCCATGTGCCGGAGCTGGACCGGGCGTTGGCGGGACTGCCGCCCGTCGACACCGACCACCAGGTCCGCTTCCTGCACGCGTGCCGGGCCTATCTGGTCAAGGACTGGGAGCAGCTGGTCCGGCACACCGATCCGCTGATCAACGATCAACTCCTGGGCATCGAGGCCGGGTTGTTCGGCGGGATGGCCCGGGTCCGGCTGGAGATGTACGGCCAGGCCGAACCGCTCCTCTCCTCCGCGCTGATGCGCTGTCGCAGTGAACAGCCGCAGCGCAAGGAGTTGCGGTACTGGCTGGCGCGGGCCCATGAGGGCACCGGGCGCAGCGCCGCCGCGCTCCCCCTGTACCGGGCGGTGCACCGCGTCGACCCCGCGTTCATGGACACCTCGGCGCGGCTCGCGGCGATCACCGACTCGGACGGGTACGACGGCTCCGAGGACGTGACCGACCTCGCGGCGATCACGCTGTCCGGCGGGCAGGACGCGCTGGAGGGGCCGGACGGGCTCGATCCGCTGTTCGGCGCGGAGGGGCGGGATCTGAAGCTGTCGGAGCCCGGTCTGCCGCCGACCGGGCCGTTGTCCTCCGCGGGTGACTCGGTGCGGGAGAAGACCGCGAATCCGGTGCTGCCGCTCCCCACGGGCCCCACTGACCCCGTCTTACTGGAGGAGGCGCTCAACGAGCTGGAGCGCATGGTGGGGCTGGAGCCGGTCAAGCGCCAAGTCAAAGCGCTGTCAGCCCAGTTGAACATGGCGCGGCTGCGGGCGGGGCAGGGGCTGCCGGTCCAGCCGCCGAAACGGCACTTCGTCTTCTCCGGGCCATCGGGCACCGGCAAGACCACCGTGGCTCGCATTCTCGGGCGGGTCTTCTACGCCCTCGGGCTGCTCGGCGGGGACCATCTCGTCGAGGCGCAGCGGGCCGACCTGGTGGGCGAGTACCTGGGTCAAACGGCCGTGAAGGCCAACGAGTTGATCGACTCGGCGATCGGTGGCGTCCTCTTCGTCGATGAGGCGTACTCGCTCTCCAACTCCGGTTACGGCAAGGGCGATGCGTACGGCGACGAGGCCTTGCAGGTGCTGTTGAAGCGGGCCGAGGACAATCGCGACCACCTCGTGGTGATCCTGGCGGGCTATCCGGAGGGGATGGACCGGCTGCTCGCCGCGAACCCCGGCCTGTCGTCCCGCTTCACGACTCGCGTCGACTTCCCTTCGTACCGTCCGCTTGAACTCACCTCCATCGGCGAGGTGTTGGCGGCCGAGAACGGTGACGTGTGGGACGAGGAGGCGTTGGACGAGCTGCGGTCGATCGCCGGCCATGTGGTCGACCAGGGCTGGATCGACGAGCTGGGGAACGGGCGGTTCCTGCGCACGCTGTACGAGAAGAGCTGTGCGTATCGGGATCTGCGGTTGTCGGTGTATCCCGGGATGTTGTCGCGGGACGACCTGTCGACGTTGCGGCTACCGGATCTGATGCAGGCGTACGGCGAGGTGTTGTCCGGGCGCGGGCCTGGTCCTGCCGGGATGTGAACCGCGGTACGCGAGGGCTCGGTTGGATCTGTGCCTTCGCGGCGTCGGGCGCGTTGTGGCCGGTCGCGCCCGCGCGGCGGAGCCGCACATCGACACAGCCCCGCGCCCCTTGGGCGGGCACGGGGAACCGGTGTCCGTCAGGTGCCGTCGGCCCCGGCCTGCCTCACACCGAGAACTCGCGTATCACCGTGTTCCGGAACACCGCGCTGCCACCGATCGTGAACAGCGCGAGCCCGGTGTCCAGCAGGTACGGGAACACCTGGCTGGTGTGCACATAGCGGCCGTCGTCGACGAACATCTCCACCGATGTGCGGTCCACCAGGATGCGCAGCTTCACCGTGCCGGTGGACGGGTCGAACGGGGTGTGGCTCTCCTGCCAGTTGCCGGAGGTGTCGGCGTTCACCGTGTTGCGTCGGTTGAGGAAGGCGTAGTCGTTGTAGACACCGGCGTCGATGTGCCGGCCGCCACTGGGCGAGCGCCTCAACTGGAGTCCGGCGCCGGTGAGTCGGGACCAGGCGATCTCGGTCGTGACCTCGTAGGAGATACCGGTGTAGTCGAGCACCTTCGTGCCGTCCACGGTCACGTCGCCCAGGTTCACCGTGCGGGAGACATGCGCGTCGAGACCGGCGACGGGCTGGGAGGCGAGGTGGTAGGTGCCGTCGGACGCCTTCTCCAGGGTGATCTCGCGGACGACGGAGTCGGTGCCGTTGAAGCCGTCGCAGTCGATGGTGGGGGTGGTGTCGGCGTAGTCCCAGTTGTTCACCCAGCCGAGCGCGTACCGGGCGGCCGGGTCCACCGCGCCGCTCGCGCCCCGCTTCTCGAAGGTGACGCCGGCGTACCAGTCCCAGCCGTGGTCGAGCCACTGCGGGTCACTCGTGTCAGCGGTGAACGCGCTGCCGTCGAAGGAACCCGTCCAGTAGGCGTACGTGTTGGGCAGCCCCGAGCTCTTCCCGTTGGCGCTCACGCCGAGCACCCATTTCACGGTGCCGTCGGCGGCGGTGATGCGGAACAGGTCGGGGCACTCCAGGACGCCGATGCCGTCGTGGACGAAACCGTTCGCGTACGTCCAGGACTTGAGGTCGTCGGAGTGGTAGAAACCGACCTTGTCGTTCTCGGCGAGGGCCATCACCCAGCGGCCCCGGTCCTCGTCGCGGATCACCTTGGGGTCGCGGAAGTCGGCGACGCCCGGGTTGGGCAGGACGGGGTCGGTCCCGTAGTTGGTGAAGGTGAGACCGCCGTCGGTCGAGTAGTACAGGAACTGCTCCTGGTGGTCGGTGCCGCCGCCGGGGGACATCGTGACGATGACGACGACCGCGCCCGCGCCGAATCCGGCCGTGTTGCCGGTGTCGACCACCACCGAACCCGACCAGAGATCGCCGTTGACCGTGGTGTCCTTGGGCACGGCGACCCCGCGGTCGGTGAAGGAGACCAGGTCCTTGGTGGTGGCCAGGCGCCACGCGGTGCCGACGACGCCGGTGAAGTAGTCGGCGTTGTAGAGGTAGTAGTAGTGGTACTCGCCGTCGATCCAGACGGGCCGCTGCGGGTCGTTCTTCCACTGGTCGGGGACCGTGAAGTGGTACGCGGCGCGGTAACTCGCCCCGTTCGCCGCGGAGTTGGCGCTGCGCCCGGGCTCAGCCCCGGGTTTGGGCCTCGGGGCGGCCGTGGCCGTTCCGGTGGACAGCAGCGCGGCGGCGGTGCCCACCGCCGATCCCGCGAACAGTGATCTCCTGGATATCCCCGATGTTCCGGGCATGGCACATCGTTCCTCTCGTGGCGGCTCACGACGCAGAGGGCGTGAAAAATCGGCTCAGATCAACGAGGACTGTAGACCTAACTCGTTAAAGGTCAAGCGTTCCCGACCCTTGACAGGCCCGCCGCCCGGTTCCCATCATCTGGGGCATCACCCCTGAACTAACACGAGTTAGGCCCGTTAGATGACTGACTCGCACCTCCCCCGCCGCACACTGCTGCGGTACGGCGCGTACGGAGCCGGAGCAGCCGCTCTGGCCGGTACCGCCGCGAGCTGGGACCGGCTCACGGGAGCCGACATCCCCGGCCGTGACGACGGCTCCCTCGTCGTCGCCACCCTCGGCTCCGCCTTCGACCCGGCCACCGTCGACGCCCTCACCCAGGGCTTCCACCGGATCCACCCCGGCATCCCGCTGCGGGTGAACGCGGTGCAGGCCGTCGACTGGTCGGACTTCTTCGCGAAGATCCTCACCCAGATCGCCGCGGGCACCGCTCCCGACCTGGTGTATGTGGCCACCGAGGGCGTGCAGTTGTTCGCCCAGCGGCTCGGCGTGGCCCTGGACCGCTGGGTGCGGCGGGACGCGGCGGAGCTGCGCGAGTACTTCGCCGACGTCCACCCCTCGCTGGTGGAGTCGATGATGTACGAGGGCAACCTCTACCAGCTGCCCATGGAGTTCAACGCCGCCGACATGTACCTCAACAAGCAGGTGCTGAAGCGGGCGGGCGCGGAGTTCCCGGCGGCCGACTGGAGCCGCGACGACTTCACCGCGCTGCTGCGGCAGTTGAAGCGTGGCGGCGGCTCGCACTTCACGCCGTACTTCTGGACCAACCGGCTGTGGGGCGGCGTGGTGCCCTGGCTCTTCGCGAACGGCACGAACCTGCTGAAGGAGTCGAAGGCGCCCGGCGGCTCCTGGCTGTGGGACACCTTCTACCCGGCCGCCGACCGGAAGGGGCGCGGCGGAGGCTTCCGCTGGACGACCCCGCAGGCCACCGCCGGCCGGGTCGAGGAGGCGTACGACTATCTCGCCTCCCTCGTCCAGGAGGACCTGTGCACCCGGCCCGAGGGCGGCAACGGCAGCAACCTGGTCGGTGTGTTCTCCACCGGCCACGTCGGCGTCACACCGGCGGGCGGCTTCTGGGCGGGCGGCCTGCAGCTGGCCGGCATGTCGGCCACCGACTACGACGTGCAGTACTTCCCGCGCTGGCGCACCCAGCGCCACCAGTTCGGCGCGGCGGGCTACGCGCTGCTGCGCACCTCGAAGAAGCAGGAAGCCGCCTGGGAGTTCATCAAGTACGCGGCCCGCAAGGACACCATGACCCGGCTGTTCAAGAGCAACCAGACCACCCCGGCCCGGCGTTCGATGCTGAACGCGGCACGCTACGCCGCGAGCGGCCCGGCGCACTGGCAGGTCTTCTACGACACCCTCGACCGGTTTCCCGACACCGGCCCGATCCCCGCGCCGCCGCAGGTCGCCGAGGTGACCGACGTCCTGCTCAAGTACACCG
Source organism: Streptomyces sp. NBC_00986 (assembly GCF_045162565.1). Classification (NCBI taxonomy): domain Bacteria; kingdom Bacillati; phylum Actinomycetota; class Actinomycetes; order Kitasatosporales; family Streptomycetaceae; genus Streptomyces; species Streptomyces sp. NBC_00986. The sequence goes on along the minus strand of NZ_CP108733.1, from coordinate 9,550,507 downwards.
GCACCGCGCTGGCCTCGCCGCGTTCGGTGGGCCCCGCGCTGCGCCGGATGCAGGGCGACCTGGAGCAGGCCATGGAGCGTGCGGTATGACGAACACTCAGGTCCCGAACTCCCAGGTACCGGCCGTACGTTCGCGGCCCGCCACGCCATCCGCCGCCGTGCGGCCGTCCGTCCGCGACCGCGGCTCCCGGCTGCTGGCCGCGCTGTTCCTGGCGCCCACGGTCGTCGGCATCGTCGTCTTCACGGTCGTGCCGATCATCGGGTCCGTCGTGCTGAGCCTGTTCCACTGGAACGTGATCGACCCGCCCCGTTTCGCCGGCGGCGCCAACTACCGTACGACCTTCACGGATTCGACCGTCGTGGTCTCCTTCCGCAACACGCTCCTCTTCATGGTCCTCGCGGTCACGCTGCAACTGCTGATCGCGCTGTCGCTGGCACTCGCGCTGAACGGGCGGATGCCGGTGTGGCTGCGGTCCGTGTTCCGTTCGGCGTTCTTCTTCCCGCTGGTGCTGTCCGCCGCGTCCATCTCGGTGGTGATGAAGTACCTGTTCAACCAGGATTTCGGGGTGGTGAACTGGCTGATCGGCCTGGTCGGCATCGCGCCCGTGCCCTGGCTGACCTCGGAGCACGCGGCGATGGCCACGGTGATCCTGGTCTACGTCTGGCAGCAGTTCGGTTTCTCGTTCCTGCTGTTCATCGGCGGTCTGAACAACATCCCCAAGGAGATCCACGAGGCCGCCGCCCTCGACGGCGCGACCGGCCTGCGCAAGCACCTCGGCATCACGCTCCCACTGCTGTCGCCGACGCTGCTCGTCGCGTCGGTGGTCGGCATCATCAACGCCCTCCAGGTCTTCGAACAGCCCTACGTCCTCACCGACGGCGGACCCGGCGACGCCACCCGCACCGTGGTGATGGTGATCTACGAGAGGGCCTTCGAGCAGCTCGACTTCGGCGAGGCATCCGCGGTGGGTGTACTGCTCTTCGCGATGATCATGGCGGTCACCGCCGTCCAGTTCCGGCTCAGCCGGCGTTTCGTCCACTACCAGTGAGCCGGTGAGCCGCATGAGCGCTATGAGCCAAGCAACCCCGCCCCTGAAAGCAACCCCGACCCTGAGTCGCCTACGTTATTCACTCTCCCCCTGGGCCCGGATCGCCGGACTGACCGTCTGCGCCCTGCTGACGCTGGGCCCGGTCATCTGGACCGTCGCCACCTCGCTGCGCACTCCGGCCCAGTCCTTCGACCTGCCCCCGCAGATCATCCCGACGCACCCGACGACCTCGGCCTACCGCGGGGTCTTCCAGCAGATCGACGTGTGGCTGCTCGCCCTGAACTCCACGCTGGTGACGGCACTGGTCGCCGTCGGCCAGATGATCACGGCGGGCCTGGCCGGATACGCCTTCGCACGGCTGGAGTTCCGTTTCAAGAAGCCCCTCTTCGGCCTGGTGCTGGCGACCATGATGGTGCCGTTGCAGGTCACCATCGTGCCGGTGTTCCTGGTGCTGAAGACGATGGGTCTCACCGACACGCTCCTCGGCCTGATCATCCCGGCCTTCCCGACCGCCTTCGGCACCTTCCTGATGCGCCAGTACTTCCTCGGTATGCCGAAGGACCTGGGCGAGGCGGCCATGCTGGACGGCGCGGGGACCTGGCGGATCTTCCGTTCGGTGTACGCGCCGCTGGCCACACCCGGTCTGGCGATCGTCGGCGTACTGGCCTTCAACTACCACTGGAACGAGTTCTTCCGGCCCCTGATCCTGGAGACCTCCAGCCAGAACTACACGCTTCCGCTGGGTCTGGTCTCCCTCCAGGGCAACCTCGGCACCGGGTCCATCTCGGTGGTCCTGGCCGGGGTCGTGCTCTCGATGCTCCCCGCCGTCGCCGTGTTCGCCGTCGGCCAGCGCCCTCTCCGCGAGGGCATCACCTCCGCAGGAGTCAACCGTTGAGCAATGACCCCAACGCGCCGCGTTTCAGGGTCCGTCCGCCCGTCGGCTGGATCAACGACCCCAATGGGCCGTTCCGTTGGCGGGACCGCTACCACCTCTTCTACCAGAACAACCCCAACGCACCGGTGCACGCGAACGTCCACTGGGGTCATGCCTCCAGCGCCGACCTCGCGCACTGGGAGCACCACCCGATCGCACTCACCCCGACGCCCGGCGGCCCCGACGAGGCCGGCTGCTGGTCGGGCTGCGTGACCGACGACGCCGGCACACCGACCGCCGTGTACACGGGAGTTGACCATTCCCACACCGGGCTCGGCACCATCTGCCTGGCACGGGCGGCTGACCCGGACGACGAGCGGCTGACCGAGTGGAAGCCGCTGCCGACACCGGTGGTGACAGGACCGCCGCCGGGACTTGACGTGGTGATGTTCCGCGACCCGTTCATCTTCCGCTGCGCGAACAGGCGTTGGGCCCTCGTCGGCGCCGGGCACGCCGACGGCACGCCGTCGGTCCTGCTCTACGACTGCGACGACCTGGCCGACTGGCGGTTCGCCGGTGTGCTGCTGGACGGCAGGGACCCGGTGGCCGCGGCCGTGTTCGGCGACAAGTCCGTGGGCTGGGAGTGCCCGCACCTGTACCGGACAGCGGGCGGCGACCACGTACTCCTGGTGTCCCTGTGGGACGGGGATCCCTGCTCCACGGGATACCTGACGGGCCGTCTGGAAGCCGATGGCCAGGGCGCGTTGAGGTTTGCGCCGCGCGTCGGCGGCCGACTCGACCATGGGCGGGACTTCTACGCTCCCGCCGTGCTCCAGGAGCCGGACCGCGCACTGCTGTGGGGCTGGTCGTGGGAGGCCCGCCCGCAGGAGGAGATAGACCGGGCCGGATGGGCAGGCGTTCTCACCGCGCCACGGGTCGTCGACGTCCACCCCGACGGTTCACTGCGGGTGAGTCCGGCCCCGGAGCTCGAACTGCTGCGCCCTGCCGAGCCGTTCGTCACCACGCCGGGCCGGGTTCCGCTTCCGGACGCCTACGACCTGACGGTCACCGCGTGCGGACCGACCACGGTGACCCTGCTCCGGGACGCGGCGGGCCAGGAGCTGACCGTCCGCGCAGACCCCGCCTCAGGAACCGTCGTCCTCGACCGCGCCGCCTGGCCCCGGACCGGCAGGGAAGGCTCCGCCCCGATCACCGTGCACGTGCCGAAGGCCCCGGAACTCACGCTCCGGCTGCTCGTCGACGGCTCGCTCCTCGAACTCTTCGTCGCGGACCGCGCCATGGTCACCGAGCGCGTCTACCGGCGCCCCGACGACCTCGCCGAGCTGGCCGTCGACGGGCCGGGCGCCCGGGTCACCGGGTGGGCGTTGGCCCCAGGGAGGCATGGCTGATACCGGGGCGGGCCGGCCACGGGCAGGGTGTCCTGGTGAGGGCGGGCCCACGGAGACGTGGCTGGTCTCGGGGTGGGCCGGGCGCGGGCCGGGTGCCCGAGTCACCGGGCGGGCACCGGCCCCACGAAGGCGCGGCTGATCTCGGGGTGGGCCGGGGCCCAGGCAGGGTGACCGGGCGGGCGCCGGATGCACGGAGACGTGGCTGGTCCCTCAGTGGAGCGGGCACGGACCGGGTGGCCGGGTGAGTGCCGGACCCAGGGAGGCATGGCTGGTCCCGGATCGGGCGCAGGCAGGGTGTCCGGGCGGGCACCGGACCCACGGAGGCGCGGCTGATCTCGGGGTGGGCCGGGCCCAGGCAGGGTGACCGGGTGGGCGCCGGATGCACGGAGACGTGGCTGGTCCCTCAGTGGGGCGGGCACGGACCGGGTGGCCGGGTGAGTGCCGGACCCAGGGAGGCATGGCTGGTCCCGGATCGGGCGCAGGCAGGGTGTCCGGGTGGGTGCGGGCCCACGGAGACGTGGCTGGTCTCAGGGTGGGCCGGGCCCAGGCAGGGTGACCGGGTGGGCGCCGGATGCACGGAGACGTGGCTGGTCCCTCAGTGGGGCGGGCACGGACCGGGTGGCCGGGTGAGTGCCGGACCCAGGGAGGCATGGCTGGTCCCGGATCGGGCGCAGGCAGGGTGTCCGGGTGGGTGCGGGCCCACGGAGGCGCGGCTGGTCTCGGGGTGGGCCGGGCGCGGGCCGGGTCAACGGGTGGGCGCCGGGCCCACGGAGGCGCGGCTGACCACAGGGCAGGCCAGGCGCCGGACGGTCGCGGGTGGTGTGGGGCCGGCTTCGATGGCGTTCAGGAGCAGCCGGGCCGCCGCCTCGCCCATCGCCCGGTGCGGCAGCGCGATGGAGGTGAGCGGCGGGGTGAGGAACGCGGCCATGTGCTCCTGGTCGTCGTAGCCGACCACCGACAGATCGGCGGGCACGTCGATCCCGAGCCGGGTCGCGGCGTGCAGGACGCCCGCCGCGACCCGGTCGTTGTAGCACAGGACGCCCGTGGGGCGACGGCTCGGCTCGGCGCCGTCAAGCAGGCGCAGCGCCCCCGCGTATCCCGCGGAGATCTCACCGCCGCCGCGCACGATCCACTCCGTGGGCACGGTGACGCCCTCGGCGCGCAGCGCGTCCCGGAAGCCGCGGGTGCGTTCCACCGAGGCGATGTCGTCCAGGCCGCCGATCACGGCGAGCCGGCGGTGGCCCGCGGCGAGCAACAGCCGGGCGGCGGTACGGCCACCGGCACGCTCGGCGGGTACCACTGCGGGCAGCGAGTCGTCCTCGGGCAGGCAGTTGGCCAGCACGGAGTGGGTGCGGTGCAGGCCCTCGGGGACACGGACCCGGCGCAGTGACATGGCCGCGTAGATGATGCCGTCCACGCGCCGGTTGAGCAGTTCCGCGACGGCCGCGTCCTCCTTGGCCGGGTCACCGCCGGAGTCGACGGTGAGGACGAGATGGTCGCTGTCCCACGCGGTCTCCATGGCGCCGCGCAGCAGCCGCCCGGCGAACGGCGAGGACGCGATCTCGTCGGTGACCAGCCCGATCACGGCCGTACGGCGACGGCGCAGCCCGCGGGCCACCGGGTCGGGGCGGTAGCCCAGCTGGGTCGCTGCCTGCCGGATGCGTTCCTGGGTGGCGGGCGAGAGGTTGCCGTCGGCGCGGCCGTTGAACACGAAGGACACCGCGGTGTGGGACACACCGGCGATCCGGGCGACGTCCCGTGACGTCGGGCGCCCGGTGCCCGTGTTCCTGCTCTCCTCGGCACCGCCCACGCCGTCCGCCGCCCTCGCCCAGCCCGTCCCTGTCGATCACCGCCCACCCTATCCGCGGGGAGCGCCACGGCACACAGGGCATCCTCAGGGCGGGCCCCCCGCCCGACCGGACCACCCGTGATCGACAGGCGGACGACGTCTCGGTTCTCGGCCGGGCGCCGACTCCGGTTCTCAGCCAGGTACCGCCTGCTTGAGTTCCGCCGTCCGTGGCTGTGCCGGTGCCGGCACCTCTCGGTGGGCCGGGTCCGTCACCTCGCCCACCAGGAGTTCCAGCACGTCCTCCAGGGCGACCAGACCGAGCACCTTGCCGGAGGCGTCGGCGACCTGGGCCAGGTGGGTCGCCGCTCGGCGCATCACCGTCAGGGCGTCGTCCAGGGGGAGTTCGGCCCGCAGCGTCGTCATGGGTCGCCAGATCTGCTGCGGTACCGCCCGCTCGGACTCCTCCAGGTCCAGGACGTCCTTGACGTGGAGGTAGCCCATGAAGGCGCCGGTCTCCGCGGCCACCGGGAAGCGGGAGTAGCCGGTACGGGCCGTGAGGGCGACGATCTCGCCCGGGGTCACCGAGGGACTGACCGTCACCAGGTCCTCGCGGCGCAGGAGTACGTCGGTGACCGGGCGGGAGCCCAACTCCAGGGCGTCCTCCAGGCGTTCCTGCTCCTCGGGGTCGAGGAGGCCGGCCTGGCCGGAGTCCTCCACCAGGCGGTTGAGCTGTTCGCTGGTGAAGACGGCCTCGACCTCGTCCTTGGGCTCGACGTGGAAGAGCCGCAGGATGCCCTGGGCGACGGCGCCGAGGGCCACGGTGATCGGCCTGCAGACGCGGGCGAAGGCGACCAGGCCGGGGCTGAGCCACATCGCGGCCTTCTCCGGCGCGGCCATCGCGAGGTTCTTCGGGACCATCTCGCCGATGACGAGGTGGAAGAAGACGACTGCGGCGAGCGCGAGGATGTAGCCGAGGGGGTGGATCATGCCCTCGGGCAGGTGCATCCACTCGAAGACCGGCTCCAGGACGTGCGCGACCGTCGGCTCGGCGACCGCGCCCAGCGTCAACGAGCAGACGGTGATACCGAATTGGGCCGCCGCCATCATCTGCGGCAGCCGCTCGAGACCGTAGAGGACCTGGCGGGCGCGGGCCGTGCCGAGGGGCTCGATCTGGCTGCGGCGGACGGAGACGAGGGCGAACTCGGCGCCGACGAAGAAGCCGTTGGCGAGCACCAGCAGGACGGCGAAGAGGAGTTGGAGGACGGTCATCGGGCCGCCTCCATGACGTTCACCGCGGGAACCGTGCGGACGAGGCGGACGCGCTCGGCGCGGTAGTGGCCCACCTGGCGGACCGACAGCCGCCAGCCGGGGAGTTCGGCCTTGTCGCCGGGGGCCGGGATGCGGCCGAGAAGGTCGGCGACCAGTCCGGCCACGGTCTCGTACGGTCCCTCGGGGACGTCCAGGCCTATGCGTTGGAGGATGTCGACCCGGCAGCTGCCGTCGGCGTCCCAGGCGGGTTTGCCGTCCTCCGGTGGCGCGGCGGCGAGTTCGGGTACGTCCTGGTCGTCGTGCTCGTCGCGGACCTCGCCGACGAGTTCCTCGACGATGTCCTCCAGGGTGACCACCCCGGCCGTACCGCCGTATTCGTCGACGACGACGGCGATCGGCTGTTCGCTGCGCAGCCGGGCGAGGAGGGGCTGGACCGGGAGAGTCTCGGGGACCAGCACCGGGGACTTGGCGATGCTGGTGACGGAGGTGCGCAGGCGGTCGTGCGCGGGCACGGCCAGCGCGTCCTTGAGGTGGACCATGCCGACGATCTCGTCGATCTTCTCGCGGTAGACGGGGAAGCGGGACAGACCCGTGGCGCGGGTCAGGTTGACCACGTCCTCGGCGGTCGCCGACGACTGCAGCGCGCTGACCTTCACGCGCGGGGTCATGACGTGCTGCGCGGTCAACTCGCCCAGCGACAGCGTCCGTACGAAGAGATCGGCGGTGTCCTGCTCCAGCGTGCCGGCCTGCGCCGAGTGCCGGGCCAGGGAGACGAGTTCGCCGGGGGTGCGGGCCGAGGCCAGCTCCTCGGTGGGCTCGACGCCCAGCGCGCGGACGAGTTTGTTGGCGACGGTGTTCAGCGCGGCGATCACCGGGCGGAACAGCTTGGCGAAGGCGTGCTGCGGTGCGGCGACGAAGCGCGCGACCTGGAGCGGCCGGGACACCGCCCAGTTCTTGGGCACGAGTTCGCCGATCACCATCTGCACGGCGGAGGCCAGCAGCATGCCGACGACCACGGCGACGCCGGAGACGGCGCCCTCGGGGATGCCGATCGCGCTGAACGGGCCGTGCAGCAGCTCCGCGAGGGCCGGTTCGGCGAGCATGCCGACGACCAGGGAGGTGATGGTGATGCCGAGCTGGGTGCCGGAGAGCTGGAAGGACAGCTCCTTGAGCGACTCGACGACCCTGGCGGCCCGTCGGTCGCCCTCGGCGGCGGCCTTCTCGGCCTCGGGACGCTCCACGGTGACGAGTCCGAACTCGGCCGCGACGAAGAATCCGTTGGCCAGAATCAGCAGCATCGCCGCTCCGAGGAGCAACAAGGGGATGGTCATGCCGCCGCCTCGATATGTCGGGAGGGGGCGGCGCAGGTACTACAGGACGATCCGTCCATCGCTGGAGGGAGTCACTCCTCGGGTCGCAGGGGGCCTCAGAAGACAGGGGGGAACATCGGTGGCGGAGGCGGGAACGAAAAACGCCACCGACAACAGATTAATCAAGACATGGCCCTCTACGGCAGATCCCTCAGCGACCGGTCCTCGGCGAGAGCCCGCAGAGCGCGTGCGTCGGCGATGGCCCGCTGCTTGGCGATACCGGGCTGAATGCCGAGAACGGGCAGGCTGGTGCCGTCGCTGAGGTTGAGGAAAACCCAGGGGTCGCCGGGCCGAAGGTTCACCTGGAGGATCTCGGCCCACGCCAGCCGGCGCCTGCTCACGATGTTCACGACGGTGACACCGGACTCGTCGGCGACGACCTTCACCCGGGCGAGCATGGCCAGTACGGCGAAGAGGAGGGCACCGGTGAGGACGAAGCTGAGCTTCTCCCCCGGGGTGAGCTGCTCCAGGAGCATCGCGACGGTCGTGATGACGACGAAGATCGCGATGCCCGCGGTGAGCAGCACGGCACGGGTGCGGCCCGGCCGGAACGTGACCGGCAGGGCGGGCAGTTGAGACATGGTCGGCGTGTTCCTCAGAGACGGCAGGCGTGGATGGCCGTCGTCAGGATGGCCCGGGCGCCGATGTCGTACAGGTCGTCCATGATCCGCTGCGCTTCCTTGGCGGGGACCATCGCGCGGACGGCGACCCAGCCCTCGTTGTGCAGCGGGGAGACGGTCGGGGACTCCAGGCCGGGGGTGAGCGCTACGGCCTTCTCCAGCTGCTCGACCCGGCAGTCGTAGTCCATCATCACGTACGTCCGGGCGACCAGGACGCCCTGGAGGCGGCGCAGGAACTGCTGGACCTTGGGCTCGGCGGTGTCGTCGGTCTCGGCGCCCGTGCGGCGGATGACGACGGCCTCGGACTTCATGATCGGGTCGCCGAAGACCTCAAGTCCCGCGTTGCGCAAGGACGTTCCGGTCTCGACGACGTCCGCGATGACCTCGGCGACACCGAGTTCGATGGCGGTCTCTACGGCGCCGTCGAGGTGGACGACGGAGGCGTCGACGCCGTTGTCCGCGAGGTACTTGGCGACGATGCCCTCGTACGAGGTGGCGACCGTCTTGCCCTTGAGGTCCGCGAGGGTGTTCGCGGCGCCCGGCTTGGAGGCGAAGCGGAACGTGGAGCGGGCGAAGCCGAGCGGGAGGATCGGCTCGGCGCTCGCGCCGGAGTCGATCAGCAGGTCGCGGCCGGTGATGCCGATGTCGAGGCGGCCGGAGGAGACGTAGATCGCGATGTCGCGGGGGCGGAGGTAGAAGAACTCGACCTCGTTGACCGGGTCGACGATCCGCAGTTCCTTGGACTCCCGGCGCTGCTGGTAGCCGGCCTCATGCAGCATGTCCGCCGCAGGTCCTGACAGGGAACCCTTGTTGGGGACGGCGATGCGCAGCATGAGGTCGGCTTCCTTCGCATGAAAAGGGGTGAACTGTCGGAAACGGCTCTAAAGGGGTTTTTACAGGTGGGCGTAGACGTCGTCCAGCGAGATTCCGCGGGCGACCATCATCACCTGGACGTGGTAGAGCAGCTGCGAGATCTCCTCGGCGGCCGCCTCCTTGCCCTCGTACTCGGCGGCCATCCACACTTCGGCGGCCTCTTCTACGACCTTCTTGCCGATGGCATGGACGCCCTTGCCGACCAGCTCTGCGGTGCGGGAAGTGGCGGGGTCGCCGGTGGCGGCCTTCTGCTGGAGCTCGGTGAAGAGCTCCTCGAACGTCTTATTGGACATGGTGCCGCCCACCCTATTGCAAACAATCGTGGGCTTAACGCCACGGTTCAGATACTGAGCGGAGGATGGCCGCCGTCGCCACCGCCGCCGTCACCGCCTCGTGTCCCTTGTCCTCGTTCGAGCCCTCCAGGCCGGCCCGGTCCAGGGCCTGCTCCTCGGTGTCGCAGGTCAGGACGCCCATGCCGACGGGGACGCCGGTCTCGACCGAGACCTGGGTGAGGCCCTGGACCACGCCCTGGCACACGTACTCGAAGTGCGGGGTGCCGCCCCGGATGACGACACCGAGGGCGACGATCGCGTCGTAGCCCCGGCCCGCCAACACCTTTGCCACGACCGGGAGTTCCCAGCTGCCGGGGACCCTCAGCAGGGTCGGCTCGTCGATCCCCAGGTCGTGCAGGGCGCGCAGGGCACCGTCCACGAGACCGTCCATCACCTTTTCGTGCCACTGCGCCGCGATGACGGCGACCCGCAGGTCTCCGACGTTGCGTACGGACAGTTCGGGTGCGCCCTTGCCGCTCACGTTCTCTGGTCTCCTCGGTGACTTCTGAAGGTGTCTTACTGGTTGCCGCAGGTGGACACGGGGGCCGTGTCCAGCCAGGGCAGGTCGTGCCCCATCCGGTCCCGCTTGGTGCGCAGGTAGCGGAGGTTGTGCTCGCCCGCCTGTACGGGCATCGGCTCCCGGCCGGTGACCTTGAGGCCGTGCCGGACGAGCGCGTCGGTCTTGTCGGGGTTGTTGGTCATCAGGCGCAGGCTGTGGACGCCGAGGTCCTCCAGGATCTGCGCGCCGGCGCCGTAGTCCCGGGCGTCGGCGGGCAGGCCGAGCTCCAGGTTGGCGTCGAGGGTGTCGCGGCCGCGCTCCTGGAGTTCGTACGCCCGGAGCTTGGAGAGCAGGCCGATGCCGCGCCCCTCGTGGCCGCGCAGGTAGACGACCACTCCCCTGCCCTCCTCCTGGATGCGCTCCAGGGAGGCCTCCAGCTGGGGGCCGCAGTCGCAGCGCAGGGAGTGGAAGACGTCGCCGGTGAGGCACTCGGAGTGGACCCGGACCAGGACGTCCTCGCCGTCGCCGATCTCGCCGTGGACGAGGGCCACGTGCTCGACGCCGTCCACGGTGGAGCGGTAGCCGTAGGCCGTGAACTGGCCGTGGCGGGTGGGGAGTTGGACCTCGGCCTCGCGGCGGACGGTGGGTTCGGCGGCCTGGCGGTAGGTGATCAGGTCCTCGATGGAGATGATCGTGAGGCCGTGCTTGCGGGCGAAGGGGATCAGTTCGGGGAGGCGGAGCATACGGCCGTCCTCGCCCGCGATCTCGACGATCGCGCCGGCCGGGCGCAGGCCCGCGAGGCGGGCAAGGTCGACGGCGGCCTCGGTGTGGCCGTTGCGGACCAGGACGCCGCCGGTACGGGCGCGCAGCGGGAAGATGTGGCCGGGGCGGACGAGGTCGTCGGCCTGGGCGTTGCCGCTCGCCAGGACCTGAAGCGTGGTCGCACGGTCGGAGGCCGAGATACCGGTGGTCACACCGTGAAGGGGCGCGGCATCCACGGACACCGTGAACGCGGTTTTCATGGACTCGGTGTTGTCCTCGACCATCTGCGGGAGCCGGAGCCGGTCCAGCTCGTCGCCCTCCATGGGCGCGCAGATCAGGCCGCGGCACTCGCTCATCATGAACGCGATGATCTCGGGGGTCGCCTTCTCGGCGGCGATGACGAGGTCGCCCTCGTTCTCGCGGTCCTCGTCGTCGACGACCACGACGGGGCGGCCTGCCGCGATGTCGGCGATGGCCTGCTCGACCGGGTCGAGGGAGAAGTCCTCGAAACCGTCGGTGCTGTACAGGATCGGCGGGATCGAGGGGGGGACGCGAAGCGTCTCGTTTAGGGCGGTGGTGGGTGACGGGCGGGCTGTCATGCCGGCGCTCCTTCCAGGACGGGCTGCGGGGTCTTGCGGGAGCGCAGCCACCAGTCGCGCATGCCCCACAGGACGAGTGCGCCGTAGATGACGTAGACGAAGCCGGAGAACGCGAAGCCGTTGGCGAAGTTGAGGGGGACGCCGACGAGGTCGACGAGGAGCCAGGCGAACCAGAACTCGACCATGCCGCGGGCCTGGGCGTACATCGCGACGACGGTGCCGACGAAGATGTAGGCGTCGGGCCACGGGTCCCAGGAGAGCGAGGGGTACGCCTTGAAGAGGGCGGCGACCGCGACCGTTCCCACGGCGGCGGAGCCGGCCAGGATCGCGCGCTCGCGCCAGGTGGCGAAGCGGGGCGTGATGTGGCCGTCGGCGGAGCCGCCCGTGCCGCGGTTCCACTGCCACCAGCCGTAGACCGCGACGACCATGACGACGACCTGCTTGCCGGCGCTGCCGGAGAGGTGGGCGGTGGCGAACGCGGCGAAGAGGATCACGCCGGAGACGAACTGGGTGGGCCAGCTCCAGATGGACCGCCGCCAGCCGAAGGCGAGGCCGATCAGTCCGATGACGTTTCCGATCATGTCCGACCACTTGATGTGCTGGCCGAACAGGACGAAGGCCTCGGAGTTGAGCCAGTTCACGGGGTCACCTCGCGCGCGCCCATCAGCCGCTCCACGTACTTGGCGATGACGTCGACCTCGAGGTTGACCGGGTCGCCGGGCTGTTTGAGGCCGAGCGTGGTCAGGCCGAGGGTGGTGGGGATGAGGCTCACGGTGAAGTAGTCGGGGCCCGCGTCGACGACGGTGAGGCTGATGCCGTCGACGGTGATGGAGCCCTTCTCGACGACGTAGCGCGTGAGGTCGGCCGGGAGCGAGATCTTGACGATCTCCCAGTTCTCGGACGGCTTGCGCTCGATGACCTCGCCGGTGCCGTCGACGTGCCCCTGCACGATGTGGCCGCCGAGGCGGGCGCCGAGGGCCATGGGGCGTTCGAGGTTGACGCGGGAGCCGACGGCGAGGACGCCGAGGCTGGAGCGGTTCAGGGTCTCGGCCATGACGTCGGCGGTGAACTCGTCACCCTCGTGCTCGACGACGGTGAGACAGACGCCGTTCACGGCGATGGAGTCGCCGTGCTTCGCGCCCTCGGTGACGATGGGGCCGCGCAGACGAAAGCGGGAGGCGTCGTCGAGACTCTCGACGGCGGTGACCTCACCCAGCTCTTCGACGATTCCGGTGAACACTTCCCGGGTCCTCCTGCCTCATAGGGCACGGACTCCGGGGCCTGTCGAAGACGACAGAATGAAACGGACGAGAACACCGGGAACGACGCCGGACAGAACCCGTCCACACAGGACGAGCCGATACGGCGGCGCGCACGAATGCCCGCCCGCCGCGCACTGCCTCCCATCCGGACTTTAACCGTCGGTCCAGGAATTCCACCTGGTCAACCGGCCGCTGAACAACACGGACGGGTCGCGGACTGTAACCGCCGGTTCGGACTTTCACCGACCCCGGAGTGCGCTGCTTCTGGTACACGGCCAGTGTGCCACGCCCGGCAAGGGTCCATCCAGGCGAAGGATGTGGGCTGGCTCACAGACAGTGCCGCTGGACTTCTCAAGCGGCCCCTACCTGCTGGATCATCTGGTCTAGTCCTTTTCGGATCTCCGGAGGGGACACCCCTGGACCGGTCCGGCGGTGGTGACGACGGCCCTTGCCCACCGCCGGGCCACTCAGGCCAGGTGCGACCGCGCACCCGGCCGGCTATCCGAACAACTCGCCCTGCGCACCGTCCTGAGCCGTCAGCAACGCCCCGCGCAGAACGGCGGCACCACCGAGGACGCTTGGCCGCACCTCGGCAGGCAACGGGGACATGCGGACGATCCGCTCCGCGACCCGTACGGCGAGTTCGTCACCCCCGGCCTGCCCGACCTCACCACCGAGGACCACGCACCCGGGGTCCAGCAGCGCGACGACCGACGCGACACCGAGGGCGAGCCGGTCGGCGAGGGTGTCCAGGAAGCGGGCGGCGGAAGGGGAGCTGGGGACTGAGGCGCCGCCGGGAGTGTCATCCGCGCCTCCCCCGGCACCCGACTCACCCCCGCCCACCCCCGCGACCGCCCGCCGCACGACCTCAGCGGCACCGCCCCCCTCAACCCCCGACACCCCGCACTCCCGCGCGAGTTCAAGCACAGCCCCCGCCCCCGCGAGCGAGTGGAAACCCCCCTCGCAGTCCGTGGACGAAGGGAGCCCCCGCGTCCCCGGCACCGGGAGAAAACCGAGTTCGCCCGCACCCCCCGACGCACCCCTGCGCAACGCCCCGTCCAACACCACCGCCGCACCGATCCCCATGCCCAGCCAGAGCAGGACGAACGTGTCCCGATCATGGGCCGCGCCGTCACGCTGCTCGGCCAGCGCCGCGAGGTTGGTCTCGTTCTCGACGACGATGCGGGTGTCGGGGAGGCGTTCGTGGAGGGCGGCGACGAGGCGGCGGTGCCAGGCGGGGAGGCCGGTGGTGTCGCGGAGTTCGCCGGTGGCCGGGTCGATGAGGCCGGGGGCGCCGACGCACACCGTGTGGAGGTGTTCCGCGCCCGCCTCCTTCGCCGCCCGTTCGACCAGCGCCACGGCCTGCTCGACCGCCGGGCCCGTGCCCGAGCCGCCGTCGATCGGTACTGACGCCTCCGCGAGCACCCGGCCCACCAGGTCGGAGACGAGCACGGAGACGCTCTCCAGCCGGACGTCCAGCGCGGCCAGGTACGCGCGATCGGCGACGAGGCCGTACAACCGGGCGTTCGGACCGCGCCGTTGCTCCCCGGCTTCGCCGACCATCTCGATCAGCCCGGAGGCCGTGAGGCGTTCGACGAGGTCGGCGACGGTCGGCCGGGAGAGTCCGGTGAGCTGCTTCAACTGCCCTGCCGTCAGGGGGCCTTCGTGCTGCAGAAGGCGCAGGGCGAGCCGGTCGTTGATGGCCCGGGCGGTGCTCGGGGATGCGGGCATGCCGGGAATCCTCCCAGATCGAGGGGGTGCGGCGGGCGGCCGGTAATTCGCTATCTATCAGGCAGGGTTCCTGATAGTTTACCCGGCGCGAGCGGGACGAGAACACGCGAGCAGGGACTGTGACGGCGGCGGGGACGTGACCAGCAGGAGGGGCCGACAATGAGCGAAGTGGTCTACGACCGACACGAGGTGAAGCGCGCCCGGTACGCCGTGGCGGCCGTCTTCGCCGTGCACGGCGCGGTCACCGGCTCGTTCGCGACCCGCGTGCCGTGGATCCAGGAGCACGCGCACGTCGCCGCCGGCTGGCTCGGATTCGCCCTGGCCTTCGGGGCGTTCGGCGCCTCGTGCTCGATGCCGCTGGCAGGCTGGATCACCCACCGCTTCGGCAGCCGCACCGCGCTGCGCGGCCTGATCGCCATGTGGACCATGTCCCTGATCCTGCCGTCCCTCGCGCCGAACCTGGTCACCCTGTGCCTGGCGATGTTCACGTACGGCGCGAGCGCGGGGATGGCCGACGTCGCGATGAACGCGCTCGGCGTCGAGATCGAGCGCCTCCTCGACAAGTCGATCATGTCGAGCCTGCACGGCATGTGGAGCGCGGGCGCCCTGATCGGTTCGGCGGGCGGCACGCTCGCCGCGCACCTCGGCTCGGACGCCCGGGTGCACCACCTCATCGCCGCCGTGATCCTCACCGCGCTCGGCGTGACCGCCTGCCACTGGGTGCTCGACATCCCCCCGGGCGAGAAGGAGGAGGCGCCGCCCCGGTTCACGCTGCCGCCCAGGTCCGCGCTGCTCATCGGCGCGGTCGGCTTCTGCGCGGTCTTCGCGGAGGGGGCGAGCCTGGACTGGTCTGCGGTGTTCCTGAAGGACCAGTTGGGTACGTCGGCCGGGCTCGCGGCGGCCTCGACGACCGGCTTCATGCTGACGATGGCGGTGGCCCGGCTGGTCGGCGACGGGGTCGTCAACCGCTTCGGCTCGGTGCGTACGGTCCGTGCGGGCGGGGTGCTGTCCGTGTTCGGCGGGCTGCTGATCGTCCTCGCGGAGAACCCGGCACTGACGATGGTCGGCTTCGCGCTGCTCGGACTCGGCATCGCCGTGGTCGTCCCGCTGTGCTTCGCGGCGGCGGGCCGCAGCGGCCCAAACCCCAGCCAGGCCATCGCGGGCGTCGCGACGATCACCTACACCTCGGGCCTTGTCGCGCCGAGCCTGATCGGCGGGGTGGCGCAGGCGACGAGCCTGGTCGTGTCGTTCTGCCTGGTCACAGTGCTGGCGGGCGGGCTCGTGGTCTTCGCGGGCGTGCTCCGCGCCGGGGACCGCGACCGCCCGAAGGTCAGCCCGCCGAGCGCAGCAGTGTCCGGCCCACGGCCCTGAACCCCTCGCTCCAGGGCGCGGGCCGCAACGTGCCCGCGTCCAGCCGCACGAGCACCCGGGTGCCGGTCGCGTACGTCGTCACGCCATCCGCCGAGCAGAACCGGAAGCCGTACGTCAGCCCCGTCGTCCCCAGCCGGTCGAGCCAGAGGTGTACGGCGTACGCCCCGGGCCTGGTGACCGGCGCCTCGTAGCTGATCAGCAGTTCCTTCACCACGTTGCAGGCGTCCCCGGCGCTCGCCCAGTCGCCGTCGAAGCGGACCCCGTGCCCCTGCCACAGCTCGGTCCACGCCCGCTCGACGAGGAGCGGGTAGCGGGCGTTGTGCAGCATGCCGAGCGCGTCGAGGTCGTCGAAGTGCACGGTGACGGCGACGAGTTGGCCGTACGACAGGGTGGCGGGCGGGCTTTCGACGGTCACGGCGGGGCTCCCGAGCGGTGCTGGTGGGGCGGTGGAGACTGTGGGGACGCCCCATTCTAAGCGACCGCTCAGGAGCCCCTGTCAGGAAGGCCCTGGTCAGGCCGGTGACCGGCCGGCGGTCACCCCGCGATCGAGTCCAACTGCTCGACCGCCGGACGCAGCGCCCAGAGGTCACCGCCGGGCGGCGCCTCCAGCTTCGGTAGGGCGGCCCTCGCCTTCGCGTCCCCCGCGTCGGCGGCCGCGTGGACGACGTCGCTCGCCGCGTACCGGTAGAACTCCAGCTCCGGATGCGACCACGCGGCGGCCCCGGTCGCGGCCGGCAGCAGATAGTCCACCGCTTTCAACAGGCCCTGCCCGTCCGGGCCTTGATAGGCCCACAGGTTCACGCCGACATGCCGGCCGATGGCGGCGAGCCGGGTGTACGCGACCAGGTCGAAGGTCGAGTAGTGCCAACTCCGCGTCCGCGCAAGCTCTTGCGGCTGGCTGCCGTCGCCCGCGATCTGCGGGTCGATGCGCTTGGCGCGCGCGTCCAGCGCGGTCCGCCTGGCCAGCGCGGTGTCGCCGGTCGCGTAGGCGAGGGCGGCCAACTCCATGTCGTAGAAGGTGCCGTGGTTGTTGGCGGCGGCACCTTCCTCCTTGCCGAAGGCGCTGTTCTTGAGCCAGGCGAGGAAGTCGGAGTTCCAACCGGCCATCTCCGTACGGTCGTTCCTCGTCCAGCCGGGGGCGCCGGTGCCGAGGATCGCGATGGCGTCGACGACGCTGGTGTACGACTGGGAGAAGTCGATGATGCCGATGGCGCGGCCGTCGTACTTGCACGGGATGAACTGGGCGTGGTCCAGGTTGGGGTTCATCTTCGTGGCCGGGTCGAGGAACCAGGTGCGCAGGACCTGGTCGGCCTTGTGGGCGTAGCGCTTGTCGCCGGTGTAGTACCAGGCGAGCGCGAGGTCGTAGGTCGAGTCGAAGACCTTCTCCACGTCCTGGCGGTCGGTCCCCGTGTCGACCTCGGGGTTGCGCTGCCCGTCGCGCTGGACGTACGGGCAGCCCCACGGATTGTCGGCGGTCGGGGTGGTCGTGGGCCACCAGTAGGGCGCCTGACTCAGGTAGTCGTGAACGTCCCCTCCGGGAGCGGGCTTCGGTTTGTCCACGACCGTCCAGGGGCCCTGGTGCAGCCAGTTGTCGGCGCGGGTCGTCAACTGCTTGAGCGCGCGCCGGAGTTGAGGGTCGCCGCGGTCCAGGCGGAGCTTGGCCTGCTGGAGGCGGGTGCCGTCGAGGACGGCGGTGCGGGGGACGGCGGGGGCCGTGTGCGCGGAGGCGGAGGGGGCGAACAGGGCTGTCAGCGTCGCCGCGGCCACCAGCAGAACACTCAGCCGGGGTCTTCTACTCACCGATCAACTCCGATCAGATACGTGAACGCAGTTCATGAGTGGAACCGTGCGAGCGTAGAACCCCGAGGTACCCGTGACAATGGTCCGGACCGTCTTCAGATAGACAGAATTCAGCTAGCAAATTCAGCTACAGAGAAAGCGAACCCCACCATGGACCTCGGCGTGCGCTGGAAGCTGCACGGTGACGGGCGGACGCCCGCGCCCGGAGCGGTCGTCCGCCCCGACGAACGGCTCTCCTGGCCGCGCACGATCGGGCTCGGCGCCCAGCACGTGGTGGCGATGTTCGGGGCGTCCTTCGTGGCCCCGGTGCTCATGGGCCTGGACCCCAACCTCGCGATCATGATGTCCGGCGTCGCGACCGTGATCTTCCTGCTGGCGACCAGGGGCCGGGTGCCCAGCTACCTCGGCTGTTCGCTGTCCTTCGTCGGCGTGGCCGCGGTGATCCGGGCGCAGGGCGGGACCAGCGCCACGGTGACCGGCGCGGTGTTCGTCGTCGGGGTCGTGCTGTTCCTGGTCGGGGTCGCCGTGCAGCGGTTCGGGGCGCGGATCATCCATGCCGCGATGCCGCCGATCGTGACCGGCGCGGTGGTGATGCTGATCGGCTTCAACCTCGCCCCGGTGACCGCCGCCACCTACTGGCCGCAGGACCAGTGGACGGCCCTGCTGGTCATGGCGTTCACCGGTCTGGCCGTCGTCTGTCTGCGTGGTTTCTGGTCACGCGTCGCGATCTTCCTGGGCCTGGTCTTCGGCTACGGCATCTCCTGGGCCTTCGACCGGATCTTCGGCCGCATCCACTCGATGAGCGCGAGCGGCGAGGTCACCGACCACTGGCGCCTGGACCTCTCCGCCGTCGGCAAGGCCGACTGGGTCGGGCTGCCGTCCTTCCACGGGCCGACGTTCCAGTGGTCGGCGATCCTGGTCGCGCTGCCGGTGGTGATCGCACTGGTCGCCGAAAACGCCGGACACGTCAAGGCAGTTGGGGAGATGACCGGCGACTCGCTCGACGACAAGCTCGGCACGGCGATCTCGGCGGACGGTGTCGCGTCGATGCTGTCGACCGCCGTCGGCGGCCCGCCCAACACCACCTACTCCGAGAACATCGGCGTGATGGCCGCGACCCGCGTCTACTCCACAGCCGCCTACTGGGCCGCCGCCGGCTTCGCGCTCCTCTTCGGCCTCTGCCCCAAGTTCGGCGCGATCGTGGCCGCGATCCCGGGCGGGGTGCTCGGCGGGATCACCGTCATCCTCTACGGCATGATCGGCCTGCTCGGCGCGCAGATCTGGCTCAACTCCGGTGTGGATCTGCGCAATCCGCTGAACCTGGTGCCGGCCGCGGCGGGCATCATCATCGGCGTGGGCGGTGTCACCATCAAGTTCACCGACAACTTCACCCTCAGCGGGATCGCCCTGGGCACGCTCGTCGTCATCACCGGCTACCACGCCCTGCGCTTCCTCGCGCCCGCCCATCTCAAGACCGAGCAACCGCTGTTGGACGAGGGGACGTCGTCGTACGACTCCCCCGGCGACGCGGGTCAGCAGGGTCAGCGCGCCAACTCGTAGGCGTACGACGCCGTGAACGTGCCGGCCGCGCCCTTGCAACCGTCCGACTCCCCCGGCAACTTGACCCACAAGTAGCCGTCGATCCGCGCCTCCCCGGTGCTGAGAGTTGGCGCCCGGCCGATCTTCCGGCCCGCCGGGTCGCACCACTGGCCGTCGGCCGGGGCGCCGTTGCCGTTGCGGCTGGTGTCGATGACCGCGCCGAGACCCGCGGGGCCGCCGAGGGCGTCGAGGACCTGACGGTCGTAGGCGATCTCGGCCGAAGTGGCGTGGAAATTCGAGACGTTGCTGAAGATCCCGTCCGAGGAGGCGGCGTTGGCTGCGCCCGCCTGTTTCAGCAGGTCCGCCTGCTGTGCGGCCGGGTTCCAGTCGGAGTGGCCCGCGTCGAAGTAGACGCGGGCCTTCGGGGCGGCGGTCTTCAGGACGCGGCCCGCGCGGGCCAACGCCTCGAAGCGGTCGGCGCGTTGGGCGGCGGAGAGGCAGTCGGCCTGGGCTATCGAGTCGGGTTCGAGGACGACCACGACCTCCCCTGAGCCCAGTCCCGCCGCGAAGTCGTCGATCCAGCCGTCGTAGGCGTCGAAGTCCGAAGCCCCGCCCTCGGACGCCCCGCCGCAGTCGCGGTCCGGGATCGCGTACGGCACGACCACCGGCACCCGCCCCTGCGCCGCCGCCCCCGAAGTCACCGCGCGCACCCGGGAGGTGATCGTCGACGGCGTGAAGTCCGCGAACCACACCGCCGCCGGCTGATCGGCGATCCGGGACTCTATGACCTCGGTACGGGGGTCGTCGGGGTGATCGCGGACCCAGTCCAGGACCTGCGACTCGGGGTGGCGGTAGAGGCTCGGGGAGACGGCCGCCGACTGCTTCTTGCCGGTCCTCGTGGGAGACGGCGAGGCGGTCTCCTTCGGCTCGGCGGAAGCCGACGCGGAGGAACTCGCCTTTGCGGGCGGGGAGGTTGACGGTACGTCAGGCAGCGGAACCAGCAGTGTCGCCCCGGTCGTGTCCGGCCCAGCCGTGTTCGAAGCGCGATCGTCGTCCAGCGCGTTGATCATCCCGGTCACGGTGCCGACCGCGACCACGACGGACGCGGCCACGACCAGCACGCTCCGCCGGGCGATCCGCCCGCGCTGCCGGCCACGTGAACCTGACACGCTGCCGCCCCCTCCCGCGCGTCGAACCCGTTCCCCCGTTCTGGGGAAGTGTCGGGCCCGGCGGCGCCTCGGCCAGCCTAGGGCTGGGACGCTGCCCCCATGGGGCAATTGGCACACTTCACCACACCCGTGGACAAGGTCGTCTCCCGGCTGCGCGCGCTCGACGAGGAACTGCCCGCGCGGGACGGGATCGCGGTGTTCAACCGCGTCTACCTCGCCGTCACCGAGGCGGTCGACCGGAGTGTCGACGCCGGGCGGTTCGCCGACGCGCGGGCCGCGATCACGCTGGACGTACGGTTCGCGGAGCGCTACCTCGCGGCCGTGGACGCGGCGGCCGACGGGCGCCGCCCGCCCGCCTGCTGGCGCCCGCTGTTCCAGCTCCGCCGCCATCCCGGCGTACGGCCGCTGCAGTTCGCCCTCGCGAGATAGTTAGACATGCACTTCACGGTTTATGCGGATGACCTGCGGAAATGAAGAAGCCCCACTCACGCAACGCGGGGGACGTCGCACGAGTGGGGCTCCTGTGCCACCCCGGGCAGTCCCTGTAGTTAGAGACTCCACCGACGGGCAGCGCCCCGCCTCCGATCACTCGGGGCGGGAAGTGCGGGGAACCCCGCTCGCCACAAGACGGCAGTCAGGCGAGCGGGATCCCAGCTCCGACGTGGGCGGGAAGGTGCGGAACCCACCACGTCGGTACCTCGTCCACGACCGCGTGTGTGATGAGCACGTCGGGACGAGGGTTCGGACGCTAGCGGGGGTGCGGGGAGTCGGCCGACCTCACATCAACCTCAACCCGGACCACCCCCGCCGCGCCCACCGCGAGCCGACGCCACGGGGCGCCAGGTCGCGGGCTCAGGGGGTCAAGAGAGGGCTATCGGGCGCCAGCCCGGACCCCAGTAGTGGACAGCAGCTACTCCGCCGGCACGGTCCAGGAGAAGGCCGCTATGGACGACTTCCTCCTCCAAGCAGGCGTGCGGTGCGTCCTCACATGTGATGGTGGCGCCCGCGTATGCGGGACTCAGGGCCATTCTCGTCAGTTCGCTCGGGTCGTCAGGGAGAGTCTTCGTCACGCCGCACACGGGGCCGTTGGTCACTGCCACGTCAGCTCCGCCACAGTTCCTGACGGTGAGACACCGGACGGGACGACGCGGAAGTTGGACTGTCGCACGACGCGGAACCTGTTGTGATGGGGCAGCGTCTCCATGTGCAGTTCCGCCCAGATCGACGGATCCGTCCCGTCCTCCAGGTCGCTGTTTTCGACGCAGGCCACGCACTCGACCCAGCTTCTCGCCGGCGCGGCATCGAGTTCGACGCGGTTGCGTATCACCGGAAAGGGATTCGCGGTCGTCACGAACGCTTCTCCTTCTGCCACGCGTGCGGGTGCCGCTTGATTTCGACGGCAAGATCCGTTGCGTGCGACAGGTCGTACGCGTGACCGTCTTTCTCCGTGGCTTGTCGCCACTGCTTCAGCAGGGCACCGCACACATCGCAACCGGGCGCCGGTGCCGGGGGTTCGACTTCGAGTGGGTCTGTCAGTTGAACGGGTTCTCTGAGCGTCGTCTCCAGCGCCATTCCTGCACCTCCGCCGCGGGCTTCTGTACGTCGAAGCTAGAAGGGGCGAGAGGGGAAGTTCCACGGAATCCTACGAAGTTCTACGCAACTTCAGTCGAGCGAGTCAATGGCCGCTGAGATGAGAGTGCGCGCGCCGGCTCCGTGTACCGCGAGCGACGCCATTTCCTCGAACGCATGGGCGTACTGCGAAATCTCGCCGGGCGTCGTCACGGTGATGGCTGCCGTCAGTAGTTCCACGTGGACGCGCTCGTCGTCGAATAGCGTGAATGTCTCCAGCGTCCACATGCCCCGCGGTCGACTCGCTGGGATGATCCCGACCGACACGGACGGAAGCGCCATCACTGAGAGCAGATAGCCCAGTTGGCCGGCCATCGTCGCCGCCTCCCCGACCACGTGACGGAGGACGGACTCCTCCAGGAGAATCCCGAAGCGGCGCCCTCCCTCACGGATGATGTGGGAGCGCTCGATTCGCGCGGCTGCTGCGTCGGCGACGTCGTCCGGGGTCCCGTGGACGCGCGCGATGTTCCCCAGGAGGGCCGCCGCGTACTCGTAGGTCTGGAGGAAGCCAGGGATGACGGTCGAGCTGTAGACGCGGAACTGTTGCGTTCGCTCGTACAGCGGGATGCGCGACTCCTGAAGGCGCCGGAGTCCTGTCCGCTGGACACGGCGCCATTCCAGGTACATCGACTCTGCGGTGCGGTTGGCCGCGAGGAGATCCGGGATCCTGTCCTCAGCGTTGCAGGCGCGGCACCACACGCGGATGTCGTCGTCCGAAGGGGGCGTAGTTGCGCTCTGAAGGCGCGACACCTTCGAGGGCAACCACCCTGCGCGGGCTGCGACCTCCCTACCCGTCAGCCCAGCGTCACGCCGGATCTCGCGGAGCTGCTCCGCGATGGCACGGCGTGCGGCGTCAAGGGCCGTCGACGGGTAGGGAGATTGCATTGTTGCGCGTCGCTCAGATCCGGAAGTCCTCGTGCGCGACGGCACGTTCCCAGACAGCAGCGAACGCTTCCGCGTGGCGCTTCACGACTTCGGCCGCGTCCTCCAGGACGTCAACGACAAACCGTCCGTCACCGGCGAACAGGCTGAACCGAATGAGTCGCTCGTCGAAGATCCACAGATCGTTGCCGGGGATCAGGAGATCCGACGCCAGACGTCGCGGCAGCCACCGGACGTCTTCGCCAGCCGCGATGTTCTGCGCCGTGCACGAGTGCTCGTAGCGGATGTAGTCGCTGACGGGCTCCGACACGACGCGGGCACGGCGAACGGTGACGCCACGTGCCACGGCGTCAGCGATGGACTGATGGAAGCCGTTCCACCAGGACGCCCGGTCACTCAGGTCGTACGTCTGCCCGTCACGCCACGCCGCGAAGTCGGCGTCTTCCTCTTCGACTCCGTAGACGTCCCGCGTCTCCAGGTGACCGGCAGACTGGTGACAGCCTGCGATCAGTTCACTGAACGGCGGCACCGTCTGCGGCATCGCACGCCTCCCTGATCTGCTGAACCATGCGGGCAGGCAGCCGGACGACTGCCTCCGTGTCGGGGATGGATCCCGTAGCAAGGCATTCTGCCTGGAGAACCTCGTCCGCCTTCCATCCCTGGAAGACGAACTCTTCCTTCTCCTCGTCGAGCCACACCGTCGGGCAGTGGTCGCCATTGGTCTCGGGGTCCTTGCCGAATGAGCGTAGAGCCATGATGACCTCCGTTGTCACGCGGGTTGCGCAATGTTCTACGACCATCACGCCGACGGGCGCGGACGTCAAGGGCACCTAGAGCCATCCCGCGTGGCGCATGCGACGTCGCCAACTCCTCCCGTGCTCCGGGTTGCAGTAACGCCGTACACGCCCCGCACCGGGGCTCTGTGCGACGTCACTGCCGCACTGTGGGCAGGTGACGTTCTGGTTCTTCGCGGGCTGTCCAAGCATCGTGCTCCTCCTGAAAGTCGAAAGCCCCGCGTCCATGTCGGCCGCGGGGCGTGGGAAGGGCCGCCCGTCATGTCGACGAGCAGCCCGTGTGTGCTTCAGGTGTAGCGGCCAGCAGTGATCAAGCGACCGGTGTCGGCGTCGTACGCCTCAATCTTCTGCTCGATGATCCCGCCCACCTCGCGGCCGTCGAGGTACGAGTGCACGACGACGTTGATGTTCGGCGTCGTCCCGCCTCCACTCTTCGCCGCCCGGATGTCGGACCACTGGGATCCGGTGAACACGGGCTCCGGGGATCCGGTGCCGTTGGCGACGAGGGAGAGGCCCGTCGGAAGCATTCCGCCGTCGTCGTACCAGCGAGGAGACCTTGACAGCCACTTGGAGTAGGCGTTGGCCGGCGTGCCGTACCGGTCGTCGATGTAGCCGAGACCCCAACGGATCTGCGTGGCGTAGTTCGTCAGCCAGTCGGAGCCGGCGGACGCCATCTTCGACGCGGGCAGCGCCTGCGGGATGCCGTAGGCGCCGGAGCTGGGGTTCTTCGCCCGGTAGTTCCACCCGGACTCGCCCTGCCACAACGACTTGAGCGGACCGAACTGTCCCGCGTCCCAGCCGTGTTGACCGAGTAGACCCTTCGCGTACTTCTGCGCCGTCCCTGCCGCTCCAGCGGTGAAGCCCTTCGAGCCCGTCAGGTACGGCATCGGGTCGACTGCACGCCCGTTGACCCGTGCCTCCAGGTGGAGGTGGGGACCTGTGACGTTGCCCGTCGCACCGACCTTGCCGATTTCCTGGCCCTGCGTCACGTGCCGTCCGACTGCCGTCAAGATCTCCGACATGTGGGCGTAGAGCGACGCCAGGCCTCCGCCGTGGGAGACGATGACGTGGTTGCCGTACGGGCCCCCGCTTGCTGCGCCTGTGACGTCACCGTCGGCCACAGCGTGGACCGGGGTCCCGGTCGGTGCGGGGAAGTCGAGGCCCGTGTGATGGCCGGAGGACCACATGGGGCCGGAGACGCCGAAGCGCGTTCCGAAGGGCACGTTGACAGGCTTGATCCACTGTCCGCCTCCCCCGCCTCCACTGGAGAACAGGGACTCAGCCGCAGTGACGAGCTTGTCCTTCAGACCCGCGACCATCTTCGTCGGAATCTTTGTCAGCGCCTCGCCCATCGGGGAGGAACCAACGCCGTGCGACACCTTGTTGAGGATCGGACTCGTGAGCTTCTTCCAGACCGACGAGGGGTCGGTGAGGAGGTCGGCTCCGGTCTTCGCCCAGTCGATGCCCTTACCAACGACGTCAGAGACGGTGTCCCGCGTCCAGTCCCAGACTCCCCCGAGCACGCCACCGGATGCGAGGAGCTGCGACCCGGCTGCCTGGTGCATGGCGAGCGCGCGTCCCCGGTACTTCGGATCCGTCGGGATGACGTACTCCGGGTACCGCGGGTTGCCCTCACCGACAATCGCCGTCGGGCGGTTCGTCTTCATCGGAACTGCGGGGCCCCAGCCGTTGCCGACCGTCCCGCCGGCTGCGAGCAGCTTCGGTGCGGCAGGGAGCGCGTCAAGGCCGACGAACTTTGCTACCCGATCCCAAACGGCCTTAATTCCGTTCGAGTAAACCCACTTGATGATGAAGTTGACGGGCGTCTTGGAGTGGTCGACTACGTCATCCCATGCCGCCTTGATGCTCTTGCCCATGGACTTGAAGGCACTGGCTATGTCATCGACGATCGGCTTGACGCCCTTGTCGTAGAGCCATTTGAACTTGCCGCCAAGCCACTGGATTCCATCCCAGATGTTCGAGAACGCAGGGGAAAGCCAGTTATCCCACAGCGCCTTGAGCTTGTTCCCGATCCACTCGGAAACGGGCTTGATCATGTGGTCGTACAGCCACTTGAACTTGTCGCCGACCCACTGAATCCCGTCCCAGAATCCTTGGAGGAACGGCTGAAGCTGCTTCGTCCACAACCACGTTGCCGCCTGCCCGATGAATCCGAGCGACGGTTTGATGGCCTTCTCCCACAGCCAAATGGAGATCAGGCCGAGAGCCTGGAAGGCAATCCACATGGGTGCGAGGACAGCTACTACCACGATGGCGAACAGGATTTTTGCGGCTATCCCGATGACGTTGAAAACGGGGGAAAGTACCTTCTGCCACAGCCAGACGGCTATGTCACCGACGAGCTTGATTGCGTCCCACATTCCCTGAAAGAACGGCTTGAGCGCCTTCTCCCAGAGCCAGACGGTTGCAATCTTCAGCCAGTCCCACACGACCTGAATGCCTTTGCGGAACCATGTGAAGTGATTGTAGGCGTAGATGACCGCGAGAACGACGGCACCAATCGCGAGGGCGATCCACCCCCACGGGCCGGCAGCCGCGATGACGTCGAACGCAGCTATGGCGCCGTTCGCAACGAACTGCCATACCGCCCACAACTTCGTGGCCAGATACAGGCCGTAGATCCCGACTACCAGTTCCGGCACGTTCGTCGCGAGCCAGCCGACACCCTGAGCGAGTCCGCCGATCATCGTCAGCAGCGGTCCGGACACCGGAGACAGAGCCGTTCCGATATCGATTAGAGCGTCTGCGATCTTCCCGAAGGTGTCGGCGATCAAGGGCGCCTTATCCGATGAGTAGGACAGGAAGCGCTCAAACTCAGGACTGCCCTTAAGTCCCTTGCCCCACTTGGCGAATCGCCCCGTGATCCGCTGCATGGTGTCGGATATCGACCCCATGTGCGGAAGGAAGGCGTCGACGACTCCGGCCATGCCGGTGACGATGTTCCCGAAGGACACACCCAACCCGACGATGGCCGGCTCAGCGTTCTTGTCGATGTCGTCCTTGAAGCCACGCCAGAAAGGCGACTTGAGGGACTTCGACGCCTTGTCGAAGAGGATCCCGGCTGCATCCGCAGCACCCTTCACCAGGGGCGTCAGACCCGGGAGAGAGTTCTTCGCTCCGTCGACTCCCTTCGTGAACAGAGGGAGGACGTCAGGCTGAAGCGACGTCGACCAGTCCTTGAAGGCGCCAGTCAGACCCTTCGGTCCCGCAAGGGAGTCGTAGAGGTCGCGTTGCTCGGGCGTGAGCTTCGCCAGTGCCTTTCGGTAGTCGTCGGTCGCACTGGCGCTCTTCGTCGAGGTGTCGACCCCGGACAACTGCGCTGACTGAAGGCCGCGTTCGGCCGACGCGACGGCCTCCGCACCCTGGACTTGCGCGTCACGGACCTTCGCTCGGTCGTCGGCGAGCGTGCGCTCCTGATCGGCAACCTTCTCGTTCGCCTGCCGGACTTGGTCTTGAGCCTGCTTGACCTGCTTGCTCCCGTTGACGCCTGCCTTGTTGGCGTCGTCAACGGACCTCTTCAGCTCCGCGTTCTTCGTCTTCTGCTTGTCCGCGTTGCGTACGGCCTCGTCGTAGGTGAGCTGCGCACGCTGCCGTTCAAGGTCCGTCGATGTGGGGTCGGCAATCGTCGCCGCGAGGTCGGCCCGTGCCTCATTGACGCGGAGCGTCGCCTCGCGCTGGTCCAACATCCCGTCAAGGAGTTGGTCGTTCAGATCCTTCAGGGTCTGCGCCGCGTCGGAACGGGCCTGTGTGAGGTCCAACTCAGCCTGACGCGCGCCTCGTTGGGCGTCGGCAAGGGACCGCTCGGCATCTTCGACCTGTTGGTTCGCCTGCGCGATGGCCTGTGCTGCCTGACGGTGTGCGGCAGTGAGCGACGCCTGAGCGCCGGCAAGCGTCAGCGCTTGCTGAGCGGCCTTAACCGAGGACGCCGCGGAATTGTCCGTAGCGGTCTTGCTCTGTTGCTCCGCTGCTGTCTTCTGCTGGATTACCGAGGTTACCGATTTGATGGCCGGAA
The DNA here is from genome assembly GCF_045162565.1 of Streptomyces sp. NBC_00986. Taxonomy (NCBI): domain Bacteria; kingdom Bacillati; phylum Actinomycetota; class Actinomycetes; order Kitasatosporales; family Streptomycetaceae; genus Streptomyces; species Streptomyces sp. NBC_00986. The sequence goes on along the minus strand of NZ_CP108733.1, from coordinate 9,522,853 downwards.
CCGCAGCGAGCGCGAGCGCTCCGACGCCAGCGCCGGCCGCTACTGCTGCCGACGTGATGGCACCAATTCCCGCGGCAGCAACAGGCACGACCGGTATTGCGGCGACACCCGCCACAGCAATTCCGATCCCGCGGAGCGCGGACATTGCCCCGGCGGAATCGACCTTAACTCGGATGTTCACGTCGTCGCGATCGACGCCGTTTATCTGCCGTTGGACTCCCGCCAACGCAGCACGCGCAGCAGCGGTATCGGCGGTTACCTGAACGCTCGGGTGTTGAGCGGCCAACCGCTCCAAACGCGCGTTGATGTCGGCGACTTCAGTGAGCGCCGCGCCGGCGTCGAGATCGATACCGACGGTCTTGCCGGCCAACGACTGAATCCGGGCGCGCAAACGGTCGAGATCTGCGTTCAACCCGGTATCACCAAGCCGAACGTCAGCCCGTGGGAGGGACCGCATAGCGGCTTCTAGTGAGCGCCGCACGCTTTCGCCTAGGGCGCCACCTATTTGCCCACCCTGACGCGTGGCGCTTACCCGCGCGCGCTGACCTCCAGCGGTTATCCCATCAGGGATGGAGATGGTTATGTGCCGACTGATGGCATCGCCTAGACGGGATCCCGCTTCCTCCCCTACCCGGTCAGCCACGGGGAGGACAATGGCCTTGAGCTTGTTATGGAAATTCGGAGCGACAGGAACGACGTCAACGGCTGCTCCGCCAACGACGTCGAGATCAGCGACCATGGAGCACGTCCAGCAATGGTCCGACCTGCAACGGCGATGTGCGGCCGTCCAACAGGCGTTGGAGCGCGTTTAGATGCTGCAACGACGCCGCAACGTCAGGCGACGGCTCGGAGCTTTCCAGGGCTCTGCGAAGCCATTCGGCGTCAGCGCAGGCATCTCCGCAGTAAACGGCGGGAAACGGCGTATCGCCGATCATCACTAGCTCAACGTGAAAGTTGCAGCCGTCCCGCGCGCAGGTATTTTCGTCTGTCATGAGTACTCGTTTCGGGCATAGAAAAAGCCCCTAGCGCGTCCGCTAAGGGCTTGGAATTCGGTCTATGGGCTGCGCGCGTCAGGCAGCCTTACGGGGATCCCTGAGTGCGCCTGGCACGGTCTGACCGGGGTGGGTGCGTGCGTCCAGTCGCCGCGCGAGCGCCAACAGCGCTGCCGCTTCCTCTGCGTCGCCGGAATCCGCCACGCGGCGCGCTCTCGCCTCCCAGACGAGGCATGCGTGACTGCAATGCTTCCGTGGGCGACGTCGGCCGTCGGGAATCTCGCGGACACTGCGCGGCAGGGTGCAGCCGTTGCGCACACACTGAAGTTCGGGGGTGGGCATCGTGCTCCTCATCGCTTCGAACATGCCGAAGCCCCGAGGAGACTCCTCGGGGCCGTTACGCTTTTAAGCCTCTGACCTGCGGTTTATGGTGGTAAGAGTTGGATCTTCCGGCTACCGCTTGATCGTCTGACGCCCACGATCCGCCTCGTCCGTCGCGCGGAATGGCCTCTGAGAGGGGCTCAGGGGCCGCTATGGGGGCGCCTGTGGACGCCTGGACGGCATCCCCCAGACCCGTACAGACAGCGAGGCCCAGCACCTTTACGATCGGCAGATTCTCCTGGAGGGGGTCACCCCCTGGGTCCGGGCTAGTCGATCTTCGCAGCGAAGCCGGCGCGGGGCTCGCGACGATCACCGTCGGCAAGCTCACCCTTGATCTCCAAGCGGCTTGGGACGAGCGTGATCGTCACCGTCGTGCAGCGTCGGTCTTGGAGGCTCGCAGCAGCGTCTCAACGTCGACGGCATCGTCCATTCTCGTCCAGTCCCACACGACGCACGGCATGCGAGTTGGGATGGCTGCTAGCCTGATGGCGAGGAGACCGTGATGGACTCCTGCGGAGACCGTGATGGTCAAAGCCACTACCCAGAGTGCGCAAACTGGGACGGCCTCAGGTAGAGGTCTGACAAGGAAGTTGCCTCGTCCGAGATGGGCGGGTGGCGGACGCACGTGAAGTGCGTTCAGTGGCCGCACAACGATGGCGCGTGATGCGCTGTCAGAAATACCCCCTTGACGCAAGGTCTCCGCACAGAGACCTCAACGACATGCACCGCAACGGTGCAGCGCGCTCCGCGGCCGGCGCGTTCCGACAGGACACCTGTCGTCGTTGAGGTTGCTCGCGCTCCTCCACGCGACAGGCGAACACCGTTGCCGAGGAGAGCTTGTCGTGTGGTCCGTGCTGGGTGAACTCGCCATGGCTGCGCCGTGGTTGGTCGTGGCACTCGTGGCAGTACTGTTCCTGATCGTCCTCGTCTCTCTGCCGCTCAGCCTGTGGGGCTCAGCGGCCAACGAGAGACCGGAGATCATCCGTGCGCTTGCCGAGTTCTGGAGGTTCTGGCGCCGCTGACGTCAGCCCTGGCCCAGCGAACTGACGTGGTCGAGCCGCACCTTGTGCACCTTCGTCGACACGGTCACAGTCAGCGCGTTGGGCCACTGATTCCCGCCCGCCGGCCAGCCGGACAGGGTCTCGGTGACGTACGTCAGGGTGCCGGCGAGCGTCTGCCCTCCGATCAGGTTGACGCTCACGGACGTGCCGTTCAGCGCGATGGCCTGTTCACGGATGGCAGACAGGTACTCGTCACCCATCAGCGTGTGGGTTGTGGGGTAGCCGGTCATCGGGACTCCATGCTGTAGGTGCGGGTAGCGAACGGGTTCCGCCCGTCCGTCACTGCGGGGCGCTCTACCGCCTGCGGGTGGCGATCGGCGTAGAGCGCTGCGCCAGCCGCAACGCCTGTCGGCGTGGCGACGTCGGGGCCACGGCTCCCGCCTGAACGGGGCACGGGCGCAACGGAGTTGGCCGTTCCCAGCTCTGCGGCGAAAGCCGTTGCGTCGGCCGTCAGTTCTTCGTCAGTGGCGCCCTGGAGGCGCGCGGACTGTTCGACGGTGAGCCCCGCGGTGAGTCCGGCGCGGAGTCGGGCGAGTTCGAGCACCGCGGGATGCGGCTGCTCGGGGGTCTGCTCGGTCATGAGTGCTCCTAGAAGCGGTTGAAGTTAGGCGGCTTGGGGTCGCTCACGGACGCGGTGGGCTTGGGCTGCGCGGGAGCGGGCTGCGAGCTGTCCAGGTGCGGCGTGGAGCTGTGCGCGAACACCTTCGACGGCACGGGCGCAGGCTCGGGGGTCACGCTCGGGCTGAGGTCTTCGATGCGTCCGTCAGCGCCTGAGGTGACGTCGATCAGATCTGCTACGCCGGCGTAGCGGTGGATATCGTCGTAAGACGTCGGCACATGGGCCGCATCGGCGTTCGCGAGCCACAGGAGTACGGGCGCGGAGTACCGTCCGGTGGCGGTGGCGGCGCGGACAAAGGCGGGCAGGTCGTCGAGCGGGGCTCCGACCTCGCCGTAGCCCTGCGCCCTCCACTTCCTGATCTCCCGGCGCTCATCGCCGTCAAGGTCGGAGACGATGCCCCGCGGAGGCACGGGCGGGAGAAGCAACGTCCACTGTGCGGCGCGGATGTTGGCCAGGTCTTCGACGAGCCCCTGAAGGCTTCCCCACGCCGCTACAACGGCGCCTCCGGCTCTGATGGCGTCCTCTGCCGTGCGTGCATCGCCGAGCGTCTCCGCGGCCTCCCTGGCGGCGCTCAGGACGTCGCTGAGGCGAGTCCCCAGGAACTCCAGGGCGTCAGAGGCGAGCAACTGCCGCGTGTCGTAGGCGAGGAGTTCCGTTGAGTCCTTCGCCTGCTGACGGGCGAGCCTCTCCGCCTCCCACTCCAGCGCCGTCGTGTACGCCGTCGCTGCGCCTGTTCCGATGCCCGCCGGCCATGTGCCTGTGCTCTGGAACTTGACCACAGCGTCGTTGATCACGGATTCCCGCGCCCGGTCAGGTGACAAACCGGCGGGATGCTCGCGCAGTCGCTTCTTTGCGTCGTCCAGCAACGCCTCCGTCCGCGCGATGTCGGGGACGGTCGCGAGTGCCGCGACGAGTTCGGGATTGGGATTGGGATTGGGGGTCATGAAGTCCTCTCAGGGCTTACAAGAAAGGCCACTGACCCGAGTTGGTCAGTGGCCTGGTGGTGTGGCGTAGGGCGCCATTGCGGGGTGTCCCGGAGCAACTCCGCACGCTCCGCACGTCGCTGCCGCACACGGGCACGGATGGCGTCGGCCGACGCCGCGTAGCGGGCACGCTCAGCCGCGTTGCAGCAGTCCCGGCAACGTCGCCTAAGCCCCTGCCTGCCGAGCGCGTCACGCTGGAAGTGGTCGACGGTCCGCGGGAGTTGGCGCCGGCACACGGGGCACGGCTGATCCTGTTTCGGTGTGGGGACGTCGCACATCGACATGGCGTCCTCCGTTCTGTCCGTCTGGCGAATGGATGGCAAATGAAAAGGGCGCCACCCGGAGGCAGCGCCCGAAAATTTGAAGGTCGGTGGCGGAGCACGTCGACGAGGAGCGCGACCGGAGGAGAGTACGGCGGCTCGACACGGACGAGGCTCAACGCCACCGACCTAGCGTCGCTGCGCGAGAGGAGGAGCAGCAGCGACGCAGCTTGCAGGAAGAGCCGCAGCCCACAGCTCGCGGAATCTCCTCCTACTACTGTTATGGGGTAAGGGTGACGCGTTAGCGATCTTGAATTGATCACGACCTGCGACTACTCGAAAAGCTACAAAAACTCTTTGCGGTAGCTTTACGTTTGAGGTTTGCGGCTCCGTCACCGTGCGTGACAACTCGCCAGGCGGCACGGAGGGCGCCCTGTGCGCGACTGACGCGTTCGGCGGACTCGTTGCCCATGCCCGCGGCGGCAGGCTCTTCAGCGGGCACACAGAGGCCTTCTCGGGCCTCGTCCGTCCCACCGCCTCCGTCAGCCTCCGCGCGCGGCGTCGACGAGGGGCCGCGGACAGAGTGAGGTCCAAATCGCCAAACTAACTGCCATTTTCCTTTCTCTCTTAACGCGCCTTAGAGAGAAGTGAAGTTAGGGGTTAGTTTGTCATTTTGGCACCCAGAACAGCCCCACGGTAGACGCAGTGTGACGACTAGGCGGAAATCCGTAACGCTGCGCATTCGCTCCTGAAGTGCTTGCGTACGCCACAGAGTTGGGCGCCGGCATGGAGGATGTCGACGAGGCGCCGGAACGCGACGGGGGCGCTCCCCGGTTTCCCGGAGGCGCCCCGTATCGGTCACGGTGTGTAGCTACTTTGCGTGCGCTTCCTCTTCCGCCAGTTTCCGGCGGAGGTAGTCGACATCCCACGCGATGTCTGGCGGGTCCTCGTCGTGCAGTACCCCTCGGACCGTGACGCGGACCAACATCGCGCGCTCGACAAGCCGTCGGTCGTCGACGTCATCGTCAGCGCCTCGTACACAGCCTCCAGGAGGGCGCGGAGTGCCTGCACTTCGGCGCTCATGCGGCGGCCACCAGCGGGGCGCCAGGAAGGGCAACGCGGGCAGCTTCGGCGACGCAGGACGGGCAGACGCTCACGGTCCACGTGTTGCCGCGGAGGACCGGAGCCGCCTCGTCGTCGACCTCCCCGCAGTGGCCGCAGGTCTTCGTGGGCTCGTAGGCGTACAGCTCGTCGGCACCGATCGCGAACATGTCCGCCTCCAGTGCCTCCGTGCCCAGAACGGCACTCGGGACGGAGTCGAGCCACGTGTCATAGAGGACAACGCCGGCGTAGGCGGTGACGTCGTACGCCATGGACGTAGCGACCTCCGCGGGGAGTTGGATGCGGTCGGCCACATCGAAGGCGAAGGCCGTCAGGTCTTCCAGGTCCGCGGGAGTGGTGGTGTTGCCGACGACGAGGATCGTGTTCCGTGCCATGCTGAGACCTCCAGTAATGGAACGAAGGGCCCGCTGCGTCCGCCAAGATTCCGCGGGCCCTTCGTCATGCTTGCGTCGGGGTGTGGCTACACCTTAGGCAGAGGTGTAGCCACACCGCAACCCTTCGGTGTGGCTACACCCCTGTTACCGTCTTCCTGTGCCCAACCAACCGAAGACACCAATCAGCCGCTTCCGTATCGACGCGGAGCTGTGGAAAGCGTTCGGGGACGCCGTACCCGATGACACAGACCGATCAGACGTCCTGCGGCGATTCGTCGCGCACTACTGCCGCCGGCCAGGCGCCAAGCCCCCTGAGCGCCCCCCTGCGGGACCATGGAGCGAAGTCCCGCAGGAGCATCAACAGCCGTCGCACGAGAGTGAGTAACAGAAGGGTCACGGTGACCCTTCGAAAGTATAGAAGTTGTGAGAATTTCGCCAGCGCCCCTATGCAGACGTTGTAAGAGCGCAACGCCTTTCGACTTCAGCCGAAGCGCGAATGACCTCACACTCTGTTGGTATGCCCACCGAGAAGCGTCGTCCAGGCGCCGTAGCTTCCACCCTCACGAAACCCGCCATTGACCTGCGGATTGGGGGAATTCGTCTCACTGTGCAGCGCGTACCTACATGGCTCCTAGCGCTTCCGACCACAGCCGCGGGCACTGGCTTAGCCTGGTGGGCCCACCGATGACACGACTGAGCCCCCGTCAACTGACGGGGGCTCTCTGCTGTTGCTGGGTCTACAACAGTTCTTGAGCTGCGACGTCGTCAAGCTCATCGCGTACCGGGTCGTCTCGTTCGATGGTCATGACCAAACGCTCCTCGACAGGCCGGCGCCAACCAGTGGGCGGCCCGACGGTGACCCGGACCCCCATGTCGAGCATGATCTGTCGCTTCCCTTCGTCAGTGGCGTCTATGAAGGCGTCGCCCCACGTCGTATCCAGCTCGACAACCTGAATCCGGGGTGGCTCGATAGGAAGAGCCTGGAGCGACGCCAGGCGATCAGAGATCCCGTTCATTTGGCTCTCCACCAGGTCGGCCGCAGCTCCGCGCATCCGGGGGAAGCGACCGTTCAACTCGTGGAGGTTCTCCTCCAGCTCCGCAATCTCCGGGCGATGGTCGACGCCGGCGGTGCGCACGATCTGAGTGCGGCGCATGAAGCCGAACCGCTCGACGAACTCCGCGTGCACCCACGCGAGCGTGGTCGCTTTGGTGACTGTCGGCTTCGGCGTTCCCTTGCCGTGTCGGTCACTGTTGCAGCGGAACACATCCGCGCGCGTCCCGTCGGGCATCGTCCGGGAACCCGTGTGCATGTTGTTCACACAGTCGTGGCACACCAGTACCCCGAGTAGTTCGTGAGCGTCTCGGCGACGAGGAGCTTGAAGAACCTCCACTGCCATAGCCACCGTTGCCTCTTTGAGTGCTCTACTCGTCTCGTCGCTGATCAAAGCGTCCCCCTGGAGTACGGGACTTCCGTCGGCATTCCGGACGGTAGTGCCGTCCCGTGTAACGAGGTGCCCCCTGTTCAGATCGGAAATCATCATCGATCTGACGACCGTACTACTCCACCGGCTTTCGGGATCCTCGGCGCGGCCAGCCAGGCGAGCCCGGTGATTAGCCGGAGTTACCGCGCCGGACGTCGAAAGCCATTCCGTTGTCGAGCTGTACGACTTATGCGCGATAGTCCGCGCAATGGCTTGACGCCGAACGTCCGCGGTCTCCGCGTGCTCTCCTAGCCACCATCCTTCATTCCCGTCAGGAAATGTCTTCCGCACAGGCATGAAGCCGTAAGGAACGGGCCCTCCCGCCCATCTCCCAAGGGATTGAAGGCGTGCAGCCGCACCCTGATTCCGCTCCGTGATGGTCTGCCCCTCAAGCTGCGCAGCAAATGCCAGAATCAACATGATGAGTTCCGACATTGCTGAGCTGAAGTCCAGCTCTAGCATGTCACCTCCAGGGCCGGAGGCGAAGACAAGTCGCTTGCCGTGCTGCTTGGCAAAGCGCCCCAAGTTGGCCATGTCCGCCATGCTCCGGACGGCTCGGTCCATGCGTTGCCAGATCAGCACGTCCCACTCGTCGGGATGTTCGAGCCAACGGGACAGCTCCTCACGCTCCCAAGGGGACGTCTTGAGCGCCGATACGTCGATATCCTTTGCCCACCCGACTATGGCACCGCCTACCCGGTGTGCTGCGAGCGTGATCATCTCCTCTTGCACTTCAGGAGACGTGGATGAGTCGTGGTGGCGGCTGAGCCGGATTGCGCCGACGATCCGTGGAGCGTGGCGAGGAGCCAGCGCTTGGCGCGGTACAGGGAGCGTCATGGCTGTGATGCTACTCCGGTAAGTTCGCCCTGTCCGGCATCAACGCCCACATCGGCCACGATCTGGCGCTCGCCGTCGTGGACGCCTGTCGCACGCTGGACTGCGAACCGGCCGAGCTGGAGGACGAGTTCGACCGTGTGGGCGATCTCCTCGTGTCGCTGGAGGAGCGCATCCGCGAGGAGCTGATGCCGGGGCCCGACCTGTTCCAGATCGCCGACCCGCTCACCCATCTGCTCGGCTCGTGGAGCCTGGAGCGCGCCCGGGAGGCGACCTGGACGGCAGCGCGGGCCCTGTGGGCGCTGCGCGGACTGCCCGATGTCGCCGAGGAGTTCACCGAACGGCTGGACGCGGCTGTGGGGCTGGCGGGCCGGATGCTGCTCACCCCGCTGTCCGGCTGAGGTGGCCTGATCCGATCGACGCCCGGCCCCCTTCGGAATCTCCTTGTGATCGCCTTGCGTTGACGGCACGCACCCGACTGCGAAGGAGCACCGGAATGACGACTCGGCTCGGCCTCAGCCTCCCCCAGATGCGGCAGTATTCCATCGGCACGGACGTTCCCGACGTGGCCCGCAGAGCCGAGGAGATCGGCTACGAAAGCCTGTGGGTCTTCGAGCGTGCCCTCTTCCCGGAGCCCGCCACCCAGGGCCTTTACAACATCGAGGGCCTCGCCTGGCCGGACGTGTACCGGAACGTGGCCGAGCCCCTGGTCACACTCACCCTCGCCGCCGGGGCCACCGAGCGGGCACGGCTGGGCACCAGTGTGCTGGTGGCGCCGCTGCGCATTCCCTTCCAACTGGCCAAGGCCCTGGCCTCGTTGGACGCGGCGAGCGGTGGCCGGGTGGTCGCGGGCCTGGGCACCGGCTGGTCGCTCGACGAGTACGCGGCCGCAGGCATCCGGCCATTCGAGGAGCGCGGCCGTGTGCTCGACGAACTGATCGAGGTGTGCCGGGCGGTGTGGGGCCCGGACCCGGTGAAGTACGACGGCCGACTGACGAAGATCGCCTCCGCGGTGGTCGGTCCCAAGCCCGCCCGACCGATCCCGATCCTGCTGGCCGCGAGCGGCAAGAAGGCCCAGCGGCGGCTGGTGGACCACGCCGACGGCTGGATTCCGGTGGCCATGGGCGCCGAGCAACTGGCCGCCGAGTGGCAGGAGTTGCAGGACCTGGCGGCCGAACGCGGCCGCACGGAACCGATCCAGAAGGTCGTGCGGGCCAACGCCGTGCACACCGCCAAGCCCTATGACGGACCCGACCGCCAGCCCTTCCAGGGCAGCGCCGACCAGATCGTCGAGGACCTGGCGGCACACGCGGCGCTCGGCCTGGAGGAGATCCTGGTCGACCTCCAGACCACTCCGCGGGACGCCCAAGAGCTCAAGGACGTCGCCGCCGAGGTGTACGAGAAGGCGCGGGCAGCCGGGATCTGAACTCCCGTCAGTCCTCCGGCAGTTCGACCGGTGCGATCTCGTCGTAGACGTCCCCGGGCCCGGGGTTCGTCGGGTCGGTCGCTCCCCCGAGTTGGTGCATGACGCCCCAGACCGCGTTCAGCGCGGTCTGGACGGCGCCCTCGGCCCAGCCGGCCGTCCAGGAGATGTCGTCGCCGGCGAGGAAGACGCCCCGCTTGTCGGCGGGCAGCCGATCCTGCATGAAGTGGGTGAACAGGCGCCGCTGGTAGCGGTAGTGGCCGGGCAGGTTGGCCTTGAACGCGCCCATGAAGTAGGGCTCGTTCTCCCAGGAGACGGTCACCGGGTTGCCGATGACGTGCTTCCTGATGTCGACCTTCGGGTAGATCTCGCCGAGCGACTTCAGCATGACCTCCATCCGCTCGTTCGCGGACAGCGGCAGCCACTTGAGGCTGTCGTCGCACCACGTGTACGAGAGGCAGATGACGGCCGGCTTGTCCGGGCCGTCGTCGAGGAGGTAAGTCCCGCGCGTCATACGGTCGGTGAGGGTCATCGACATGACGTCCCGGCCGGTCTCCTCGTCCTTGTCCAGCCAGAACGGCCGGTCGACGGGGACGAACAGCTTCGAGGACTCCATGTAGTGGGTGCGCTCGATCGCGGTCCAGTGGTCGATCGGGAAGAGCGAGTCGTCGCAGGCGATCTTCGAGAGCAGCATCCAGGACTGGGCGGTGAAGATCGCCGCCTGGTAGGTGCGGATGTCGCCGTTCGCGTCCGTCACCGTGATCCCGTTGCCGGCGGTGCGGTGCAGCCGGGTCACGGCGGGGCGGGGTTCGCCGCCCACGTGCAGGGACGCGAGCGAGGTGCCGTGGGGCCAGTGGACGATCTTCTGGGGCTCGCGGTCCCAGAGGCGGAGCGGGAGTTGCTGGGAGCCGCCGACGATGCCGCGGTGGTGGTCGTCGGCCTCGGTGTAGACGACGCGCAGGATCTCGAGGATCGAGTTGGGGAAGTCGGTGTCCCAGCCGCCCGTTCCGAAGCCGACCTGGCCGAAGATCTCGCGGTGCCGGAAGGACTTGAAGGACTCGGAGTCGCAGAGGAAGCCGTAGAAGGTCTGGTTGTCGAGTTTCTCGACGAGCTTCGACCAGATCTCGCGGATGCGCGGGACGTCGCGTTCGCGCATGGCGCGGTTCATGTCGGAGAAGTCGGCGCCCTCTTCGAGGCAGGCGTTCCAGGCGTGCATCACGTCGCGGTAGACCTGCGGGAGGTCGTCGACGGTGGTCGCGTAGTGCGACTCGCCCTTGAGGTCGACGACCGTCGAAGGAGTCGCCTCCGCAAGGGGGTTGGGGAACGGCCGGGTCTCGAGTCCGACCAGGTCGATGTAGTGCTGGAGAGCGGTGGAGGAGGGCGGGAAGCGCATCGCGCCCATCTCGGCGGTCAGCGACGGGTCGCAGCCGTCGAAGCCGACGGTCCGCAAGCGCCCACCGATCTGATCGGCCTCGTAGACGACGGGCTTGAGGCCCATCTTCATCAGTTCGTAGGCGGCCACGATGCCGGACAACCCGCCGCCGATCACCGCGACTTCGGTGCCGTGCCCGGTCGCGGGTATCTGGCCGAGGCCCGCCGGGTGGGCGAGGAAGTCGTCGTACGCGTACGGGAAGTCCGGCCCGAACATGGTGATCGGCGGCTGCCGCTCGTCGGCGTGCTGGACGGCGTTGGGCACCGTGGACGTCATGGGGTACGGACTCCTAGCAAATACAGAACAGGGCAGGAAAGTCAGGGGAGTTCAGCCGAGGGACCCGTAGAGACCGGGGCGACGGTCCGTCAGATACGGGTTCGCCGCACGGGAGTCGGCGAGGAACTCGGGGTCCAGATCCGCGAACAGGAGTTCTTCGCCGCGGCCGGCGCGGGTGCGGGCGACTCCGTCGGGGCCGGCGAGCGTGGAGAGGCCGAAGAAGTCGAACTCCCCTTCCTGGCCGATGCGGTTGATGTACGCCACGTACATCTGGTTCTCCCAGGCGCGCACCGGGACCAGGGACTCGGCGACGAACTGGAACGGGTGCATGTTCGCCGTCGGGACGAGGAGCAGGTCGGTGCCGGCGAGGGCGTGGGCGCGAACGGGCTCCGGGAACTCGACGTCGTAGCAGATCATCAGGCCGATCCGGATGCCGTTCAACTCGGCCTGGACGACCGGCTCTTCGCCCGGGGTGAAGTGGGCGCGCTCGAAGTCGCCGAAGAGGTGGGTCTTGCGGTAGTTGGCGAGGCGGGTGCCGTCGGCGGAGATCAGCTGGGCGGAGTTGTACACGGCCTCGCCGTCGCGCTCGGGGTAGCCGTAGGCGATGGCGAGTCCGTGCCGGCCGGCGATCTCGGCGACGGCGTCCGCGGAGTCGCCGTCGGCGGGCTCGGCGAGGCGGCCGATGTCGTCGCCGATCGCGTATCCGGTGAGGAACATCTCCGGCGCGGCGAGCAGCGCGGCACCGCCGGCCGCGGCCCGGCCCGCGGCCTCGTCGAGGACCTTGAGGTTCTCGACGACGGAACCGGGGCGGCCGGAGCTCTGGAGGAGGGCGGTGCGCATGTGTGGTCCTCACCGGTACGAAAAGGTTGAAGAGCCACCTATCGGGGCCCACCTAGACGGTACGGCCGAGGGACTGGGCCGGACAAGAAGGAGCTGTTGCGCGCCGGTGAGCGGTTTGTTGCGTGCGGGCGGGGTGGGGCGGCGATTCGTTGCGTGCCTGGTGGGTGCGGGTGGTACGGGTGCGGCGAACCGGTTGTCAGACCCCGGGCGTAGGTTTCCGCCCATGAATCCCGACCTGATCAACCGGCTCGCACCCTTCCGCGAGGAAGCACTGGGGCGCGGGATACCGCCCGAGGACGTCGAGCGGTGGATCGCCGCCGCGCGTCCCTCCGGGACCCTCGTCACCGGCGGGGACGGCCCGGTCGTCGGCAGGTTCGGCGGCCCGCTGCTGCTGCCCGCCGACGCCCCCGACCCCTGGTTCCCGTTACTCGCCACCCTCGACTGCGCGGCCCTGCCCGAGGAGACGACCGGCCTCCAACTGCCGCCTGACGGCCGCCTGTTGCTCTTCGGCTTCCCCGAGATGACGTACTACGGCGGTACGGCCGGCGAGGTCGTTTACATCCCCGAGGGGACACCCGTCGAGGAACGGAACACGAAGTACGCCTGCGTCCACGGCGAGGAGGGGGACCAGTTCGACGACACCGACACGCTCGCGATCTACGAGCAGTTCCCGCGGGAGGAGCTGCGGCTGGCGCCCGATGTCTCCCTGCCGTACCACTTCCTGGTCCCGTCCCCGGAGGGCGGCGACGAGACCGTCACGCTCCCCGGCCATCCCCGCGCCTGGGACCTGGCCGAGGTGTGGGACGAGACGTACGGCGACATCGTCGTCGACGGCCCGCTGCACATCGGCGGGTACGCCTCCCACGAGTGCACGGAGACGGACCCGGTCACGGACGCCGCGACGGAGGCGGAACAGGCCCGCCGCCACCGGGCCGACGCCGCAGAACTGCCCGCCCCCGAGGAGTGGACCCTGCTCGCCCAGTGGGACATAGGCCTCACCGGCCGCGAGGGCGCCACCCTGCACTGGGTGATCCCGCGCCGGGACCTGGCCGCCCGCCGCTTCGACCGCGCACACGTCTCCTTCTTCTGGAACCCCTGACGGGTCATACGCGGGTCCGGCAGGGCGCCCCGTAGGGGCGCGGGGCTGTGTCGATTTGCGGCTCCGCCGCGCGGGCGCGCCCAGCCACAACAAACCCGCAGCCGACACACAACCCTTCGACCGGAGGACTAACGCCGGGGCACCCCAAACACCGTGAGAACAGCCGCATGGTCCGACGGCCAGCAGTTACCAGACACATCCGGCCACGGGCTAGGCGTGCCGACCACGAACGTCCGGGAGTCCAGCACGGTCAGCCCCCGGTGCAGGACATAGTCGATCCGGTCCTGCGGCTCGGCACGCCCACTGCCGTCCTCGTTCACAGGATGGATCGGCGACCAGGTGTGCCCGGGCTCAGCAACCGGGTCCGGGTGGACCTCCCGGTACGAGTCCCGCAACCCCGCATCCGCCGCCGCCTTCGTCACAGGCCACTCCACACCCGGCCAGTCCAGATGCGAAGGGCTGTTGAAGTCACCGACGAGCACAACGGGAACGGCATCGTCGCCCACCTCCGCGATCCGGCCAAGGGCATCCCGCATCTGCGCGAGCCGGACGCCCTCGTGGGCGATCAGGTCGGCGGCCGGGAGCCCGTCGTAGGCGAACTCGTAGGGGCCGTAGGGCGTGTAGTCGAGATGGCAGGTCCAAAGATCGACCTCCCGCCCCTCCCCTACGGCGATGCGCACCCCGGCCGCGCCGTAGAAGCCGACGTCCGGGTCACCGAAGCGGGCGGTGATCGGATGGCGACTGATGACGCCGAGGTTCTCGCCGGCCCGGTGGTGGTGCCAGCCGAGCGCCTCGGCCAGTTCCTCCGCCGCCGTACCGCCGGTCTCCTGGAGGCCGACGACGTCCGCGCCGGTCTCCGCGATGGCCTTCAGCTGCTTGGTCCGGTGGTCGTCGACCTTGCTGCCGCCGAGCCAGAGGTTCCAGGTCAACACGCGTAGCTCGTACGGCTGTTCACGCGTCACCATCGCGCGCAGGGCCGCCGGGGTGACCCCGACGAGACTGTCCCGTACGGTCCGGCCGGGAGCCGCGTCGATCGGGGCCAGCGACGGGACCGCGAGGACCGCGCAGCCGGCCGCCTCGGCGGAGCTGACGCCGGTCTGGGTGTCCTCGACGGCCACGCAGGCCGCCGGGTCGACGCCGAGGGCGCGGCACGCGGCGAGGTAGGGGTCGGGGGCGGGCTTGGTGAGCCCGGTGTCGTCGGCGGTGACGGAGACCGCGAAGCGGCTCGCGCCGAGGGCGTCGAGGACGGTGTCGGCGACCGCGCGGGGGGACGCGGTGACGAGCGCCGTGGGGACGCCGTCACGGGCGAGGGCGTCGAGCAGGGCGAGCGCGCCGGGGCGGGGCACGATGCCGGTGCGGACGCGGGCGGCGAACTCCCGGTGGAGTTCGACCGCGAGGTCCGCCGCCGACGCGCCCGTGTTCGTGCTCGTGGCGAGCCAGGCGGCGGTGTGCTCGACCGGGCGGCCGAGCACCTCCGGCTGGTCCGCGTCCGTCAGGGTCCTGCCCGCGACCTGCTCCACCGCCTCGCACCACAGCCGCTCGGTGTCGACGAGCGTTCCGTCCATGTCGAACAGGACGGCCTGGAGCGGGAGTTGGGTGTGGGGGGTCACGTTTCTCTCTTTCGGTACGGGTGCACTACGGGCCGTTGGGCCCTACGGGTTGACGCGTTCTGCCACGAGGACCGGCCGTTCCGGCAGCGACACCCGTACGGCGACGCCGGCGCCCAGCCCCGCTGCCTCGTGCGCGGGCAGGTCGGCCTTGACCTCGGTGGAGTCGGCGAGCTGCACGGTGAGGCGGACGACCGAGCCGAGGAAGGCGGTGGCGACGACCCGCGCGTCACCGGCGGCGTCGGCGTGCACGTGGATCGCCTCGGGGCGTACGAGCACGTCGACCTCGGGTCCGGCCGGTGCCTCGCCGTCGACCGGCAGCCGCTGGCCGAGCACCTCGACGACCCCGTCGGTGAGATGCCCCGGGAGGCGACTCATCGTGCCGACGAACTCGGCGACGAACGCGGTCGTGGGCCGGCCGTACAGCTCGGCCGGGGCGGCGCACTGTTCGAGCTTTCCGGCGCGCATCACGGCGACCCGGTCGGCTATGGACAGTGCCTCTTCCTGATCGTGCGTCACGAAGAGGGTGGTGATGCCGAGTTCCTGCTGGAGGCGGCGGATCTCCTCGCGCAGGGACAGCCGTACCTTGGCGTCGAGTGCCGACAGCGGCTCGTCCAGGAGCAGGACGCGCGGGCGCAGGGCGAGCGCGCGGGCCAGGGCGACGCGCTGCTGCTGGCCGCCGGAGAGCTGGTGCGGGAAGCGCTCGCCCTTGTCGCCGAGCCCGACGAGGTCGAGCAACTCGGCCGCACGGGACCGCCGTTCGGCCGTACGCACCTTGCGCATGCGCAGGCCGAAGGCGACGTTGTCGAGCGCGTTGAGATGCGGGAAGAGGCTGTACGACTGGAAGACCATCCCGGCGTCACGGCGATGGGCGGGGACGTCGGTGACGTCCTTGCCGTCGACCAACACCTCGCCGGAGGTGGGGTGTTCGAAGCCGGCGAGCATGCGCAGGGCGGTGGTCTTGCCGCAGCCGGAAGGGCCGAGCAGGGCCAGGAACTCGCCGGGCCGGACGGTCAGGTCGAGTCCGTCG
This sequence comes from Streptomyces sp. NBC_00986, assembly GCF_045162565.1. Classification (NCBI taxonomy): domain Bacteria; kingdom Bacillati; phylum Actinomycetota; class Actinomycetes; order Kitasatosporales; family Streptomycetaceae; genus Streptomyces; species Streptomyces sp. NBC_00986. The sequence continues at coordinate 9,507,039 of NZ_CP108733.1, read as the reverse complement.
AGGGCGACCGTGGGGCCGAACTCCCGGCGCAGGCCCCGGAATTCGACGGTGGCGGCGTTGTCCGTCGTGGTCTTCTCAAGCGTGGTGGCGGTCATGGTTCATCCCCGGGACGAAGCGGTTTTGTCACGTCCGCCGACACCGGCGAGCGTGAGGAGGAGTGCCCAGGTGACGACCAGGCTGAGCACGGAGACGGCGACGGAGAGCTGGGCGTTGGACCCGCCGACGCTGTAGATCCACACGGCGAAGGGCTGGAAGCCGAGCAGCTGGGCCACGGTGAACTCGCCGAGCACCAGCGCCAGGGTCAGAAAGGACGCGTTGAGCAACGCCCCGCGCAGATTGGGCAGTACGGTCCGCACGAGCGCCTGCGGCCAGTTCGCGCCGCAGCTGCGGGCGGCCTCGACGAGGGTCTTCACGTCGATGGCCCGCAGCCCGGAGTCCAGCGCCCGGTACACGAACGGCAGCGCCATCACGACGTACGCGAGGACGAGGATGAACGGGAAGCTCGGGTTCTGGATGGCGACGAAGGTCTCGAACAGCGGGGTGCGCGAGAGGTAGTCGGGGCCCCACTTGAGGACGGTGGCGATACCGGCGACGAACGCGATCGGCGGTACCACCAGCGGCAGTGAGCAGATCACCTCGACGACGGGCCGCAGGCGGGGCGCGCCGAGCCGTAGCGCGACCATGGCCGGGACCATCAGGAGCAGGACGACCGCGATGGTGGCGGCGGCGAGTTCCAGCGAGAGCACCAGGCTGGAGGTGAAGCCGTCGGCGGAGACGATCTGGGTGTAGGCGTCGAAGGTGACGCCCTCCCCCGGCACGTCGACCGTGAAGATCACCGACGCGGCGAGCGGGACCAGGAAGTACAGGGCGGCGAGGCCGAGGACGACCCACCGCCAGAGGTTCAGGCGTCCAGCCATCGCGCGCTCCGTCGTTGCAGGGGCAGGTACACGGCCATGACCAGGCCCGCGATCAGGACCATGTCGAGGCTGAGGGCGAGGGCCACGTTCTCCTGGCCCACGAGCACATTGCCGGAGATGGCGTCGGCGATCTGCAGGGTGACCAGCGGGATCGAACTGCCCACCATGGCCGCGGCGGTGGCGTAAGCGGCGAAGGCGCTGCCGAAGAGGAGGACGAACCCGCCGAGCAGCGAGGGCAGCAGCACGGGCAGGGCGACGTGGCGCCAGTACTGCACGCCGGTGGCGCCGTTGTTCTGCGCGGCCTCGCGCCACTGGGTGCGCAGGCCCTCCAGGGCGGGGGTGATGGTGAGGACCATCAGCGGGATGAGGAAGTAGAGGTAGACGAGGACCAGGCCGGAGAAGCTGTAGAGGTCCCAGCCCTTGTCCTTGAGGCCCAAGTGGGTCGTCAGGACACCGGCGTTGCCGAGGGTGGCGACGAACGCGAAGGCCAGCGGGACACCGCCGAAGTTCGCGAGAACGCCGGACGCGGTGAGCACGGCCTCGCGCAGCGCGCGGAAGCGGGAGGTGACGACGACCTGCGCGAGCGGCAGCCCGAGCAGGGTACCGAGGGCGGCCGAGAGCGCGGACAGCTTGACGCTGCCGATCAGCGCGGTGAGGTAGGCGCCCTTGAGTGACTCGGTCAGGTTGGCGGTGCTGTACGAAGTGGCGCCCGTCGTCTGGTTCTTGACGGTGAAGGCGCCGTTCAGCATCGCGACGGCGGGCACCCCGAAGGCGACCGCGACGAACACGAGCAGCGGGACCACGGCGATCCAGCCGGGGACACGGCGCCGCCGCTTCGAGGAAGCGGCGGCGACCACATCGGCCCGCGTGAGCGTGGCCGTCATCCGGAGACGGCCTTCGCCCAGCCGGACGCGATGACCGTCTTGGCCTTGCTCTGCTGGGCCTCGGTCGGGAAGGACGGCGTGCCGGTGACCTTGGGGAGCTTGGCGGCGGCGGTCTTGTCGAGGGTGCCGGCAGACTCCATGGAGGTCATGAGCGCCGGGCGCGCGTACCCCTTGAGCCACAGGTTCTGGCCCTCGGCGCTGTACAGGTACTCCTGCCACAGGCGGGCGGCCGCCGGGTGCGGGGCGTCCTTGTTGATGGCCTGCGAGTAGTACTGGGCGTACTGGCCGTCGCTCGGGATGGAGACCTTCCAGTCGACGCCCTTGGACTTGAACTCGTCGGCGTAACCGGCGTTGAGGTAGTCCCAGTCGATGGAGATGGGGGTCTCACCCTTCTCGACGGTGGCCGGGGTGGACTCGACGGGCGTGTAGTTGCCGTTCTTCTTCAGCTTGGCGAAGAAGTCCAGGCCGGGCTGGATGTCGTCGAAGGAGCCCTTGTTGGCGAGCGCCGCCGCGTACACGCCACCGAAGGCCGAACCCGACTTGGTGGGGTTGCCGTTGAGGGCGACCTGACCCTTGTACTGCGGCTTCAGCAGGTCCGCGAAGGTGGTCGGGCAGGTCTTGACGCGCTTGGCGTCGCAGCCGATGGAGATGTAGCCGCCGTAGTCGTTGAACCACTGCCCCTTCGGGTCCTTCTGGCCCTCGGGGATCTGGTCGAAGGAGGCGACCTTGTACGGCGCGAGCAGGCCCTGCTGGGCGGCGCTCAGCGCGAAGGAGGAACCGAGGTCGAGGACGTCGGGCGCACGGTCCTGGCCCTTGCGGGAGGTGACGGCGTTGATCTCGTCCTGGCTGGAACCGTCCGGGTTCTCGTCCGTGATCTTGATGCCGTACTTCTTGGTGAAACCGTCGATGAGGGCACCGTAGTTGGCCCAGTCGCGGGGCAGCGCGATGGCGTGCAGCGTGCCCTCCTTCTTGGCCGCCTTCACCAGGGCATCCATGCCGCCGAAGTCGGCGACGGAGGTGGCGGTGGCGGCGTTCTTGCCGTCGGCGGTGGTCGACGAGTTGGTCGGGGCGGCGCCGCAGGCGCTGAGGGCGAGCGCGGCGACGACGGCGAGGGATCCACCCAGGACGGCGTTTCTCGGCGGGGACACGGTCACGGTCTCTCCAGGGGTGCGCACGAGGGTTAGAGCAGAGCGGAGAACTTGTCTGAACAAGTTGGCCTCAGTACGCCCGGCGATGGTGTCTTGTTCGTAAACATTGGCGAAACCGTGACCCCTTATTCACTGCACACTCCTGGCTGACACGGATCACCGAGGGAACTCGACTACGCTGCTCACGCTGTGCACAGTGGCCAACTCGGAGGGGAAGCATGACGGCGCGACACGAGGAGATCGCCGACGAGCTGCGCAGGGCCATCGACCGCGAGGAGTACACAGTCGGCAGCCTGCTGCCCGCGGAGACGGACCTCGCCGCGCAGTACGGCGTCTCGCGCGGCACGGTGCGTCAGGCCGTCGCGACCCTCACCGCCGAGGGGCTGATCGGCTCCCGCCAGGGCGCCCGCCGGGTCGTCCTGGCCAGCCGTCGCAGCCAGAGCTTCGCGGAACTGCGCAGCTTCGCCGAGTGGGCCCGCGCGATGGAACGCGAGGCGACCGGACACGTGGTCGCGCAGGAGTACCGTCCGGCCACCGCCGAGGACGCCGTACGCCTCCAACTCGCCGCCGGCACGCCCGTGTTGCACGTCCTGCGGGTCCGCGGCCTGGACGGCGAGCCGGTCCTCCTGGAGCGGACGGTGTACGCCGACTGGATCTCCCCCGCCGTCGAGGCGATCGAGCCGGAGTGCCCGTCGGTGACCCAACGCCTGTACGACGACACGGGGTTGGTCTTCGCCTACGGCGAGCACGTCATCGACGCGGTCGCGGCGGGGGCACAGGACGCGGAGCTGCTGGGCATCCGCCGCACCAGCCCGCTCCTTCGGGTTCGCCGGGTGACAACCACCCGCGAGGGGCGGCCCGTTGAGTGGTCTGACGATCGCTACCGCTCGGACGCGGTGAGCTTCAGCGTGCACAACTCCATAGGGAACAACGCGCTGGCGCGGAAGACGGCGGAGTGAGAGCCTCCGGCCTCGCTGTGGGACAGTCGTAGCCAGGGGGACGGGTCCGACGTCATGGAGGTCCTGATGGAGATCGCCGCGTTGCCCCAGGTCGGGGAACAGACCACGGTCGTGGCGGCGGAGCCCGACGCCGTGTGGCGCGCCCTGAGCCGGGTGATGGGCCACTCCTCCGCGCCGGCGACCCTGTACGCACGCCTGGTCCGCGCCGCCGACCGCGAGTCCTCCGGGCCCCGGCCCCTCGCCGAGGGTTCGGCGTTCGCCGGTTTCCATGTGACCTCGGCGGTCCCGGGGCGCGAGCTGGTCGTCGAAGGCAGCCACCGCTTCTCGTCGTACGCCCTGGTCTTCCACGTCGAGCGGACCGGCCCGGGGCGCTCGCTGCTGCGGGCCGAGACCCGGGCCGTCTTCCCCGGCCCGGCCGGGGGCCTCTACCGGCGGCTCGTCATCTCCAGCGGCGGACACGTGATCGCCGTACGCCGGCTGCTGTCGGCGGTCCGCCGCCAGTCCGAGTAGCCCCCGCGGCTCAGGTCGGCGAGCCGGACGAGAAACGCCGGAGCAGCGGGGACAGCACCAGCACGGACTTGGTCCGCTCCACGAACGGCTCCCCCGCGATGCGCTCCAGGACCCGCTCGAAGTGGCGCATGTCGGCGGCGAAGACCTGGACGACCGCGTCCGCGTCACCTGTGACCGTCGACGCGGCCACGACCTCCTGGTAGCGCTCCAGGCCGCGGCGGATGGTGTCCGGGGAGGTGTTGTGCCGGCAGTAGATCTCGACGAACCCCTCGGTCTCCCAGCCGAGCGCCGACGGGTCCACCCGTACGGTGAAGCCGGTGATGGCGCCGGTGGCCCGCAGCCGGTCCACGCGCCGTTTCACGGCGGGCGCGGACAGGCCGACGAGCTGCCCGATGTCCGCGAAGGAGCGGCGGGCGTCCTCGGCGAGGGCGTGCACGATGCGTTCGTCGAGTTCGTTCAGCACGGTGGATCGATCACTTCTCGGGTGGTGCGGTGGGTGCCAGTCGGGAGCGGCGCTGGCCGTATACGAAGTAGAACACGAGCCCGACGGCCATCCAGATTCCGAAGACCACCCAGGTGACGGCCGAGAGGCTGCCCATCATCCACACGCACAGCGCGAAGCCCACGGCGGGCAGCACCGGCGACAGCGGTACGCGGAAGGTGCGGGACATGTCGGGGCGGGTCCGGCGCAGCACCACGACGGCGATGTTGACCAGCGCGAAGGCGAAGAGCGTGCCGATGCTGGTCGCGTCCGCGAGCTGCCCGAGCGGGACGGCGGCCGCGAGGACTCCGCAGAACAGGGAGACGATGACGGTGTTGGCGCGCGGCGCCCCGGTCTTCGGGTGGACCTTGCCGAACACCTTGGGCACGAGTCCGTCCCGGGACATCGCGAAGAGGATGCGGGTCTGGCCGTAGAGCACGGTCAGGACGACGCTCGCGATGGCGATGACCGCGCAGGCGGCGAGAAGGGTGCCCCAGAAGGACTGGCCGGTGACGTCGCGCATGATCTGGGCGAGGGCGGCCTCGGAGTCGTTGAAGCGACGCCAGGGCTTCGCGCCGACGGCGACGGCCGCGACGAGGACGTACAGCGCGGTGACGATGACGAGGGACAGCATGATCGCGCGGGGCAGGTCGCGCTGCGCGTTCTTCGCCTCCTCGCCGGCCGTGGAGGCGGCGTCGAAGCCGATGTACGAGAAGAAGAGCGTCGCTCCGGCCGCGCTGACGCCGGCCATGCCCAGCGGCATGAAGTGGTCGTAGTTGCCGGACTTGAAGCCCTGGATGCCGATCGCGCAGAACAGCACCAGCGCGGCGATCTTCACGCACACCATGACCGTGTTGGCGCGCGCGGACTCCTTGGCGCCGCCGAGCAGGAACGCCATCGCGAGGAGTACGACGATCAGCGCCGGGAGGTTGAAGATGCCGCCGTCGCCGGGCGGGGCGGACAGCGCGTCCGGGATGGTGACGCCGATCGTGCCGTCGAGCAGTTCGTTGAGGTACTCGCCCCAGCCGACGGCGACGGCGGCGACCGAGACGCCGTACTCCAGGACCAGACACCAGCCGCAGATCCAGGCGATCAGCTCGCCGAGCGTGGCGTAGGCGTACGAGTACGAGGAACCGGCGACCGGGATGCTGCCCGCGAGTTCCGCGTACGAGAGGGCCGAGAAGAGGGCGGTGAGGCCGGCGATCACGAAGGAGAGGGTGACGGCGGGGCCGGCCTTGGGGACGGCTTCGCCGAGGACGACGAAGATGCCGGTGCCGAGGGTGGCGCCGATGCTGATCATGGTCAGCTGCCAGAGCCCGAGGGAGCGCCGAAGTGACCCTCCCTCGCCCTGACCGCCCTCGGCGACCAGGAGTTCCACGGGCTTGCGGCGCATCAGACGCGCGCCGAGCCCCGGGGACGGCTCGGCGGTCTGGCTGCGGTGGTGCGGGGGTGCGCCTTGGTCGAGCACGCGGGTGGCTCCTTGTCGCTGCCGGTCACGGCGGCAGGGACGGGCGGCACGGAGGGAGCCGCCGAGCGGAGGTCCTGCCGCGCGCTGGGTACAGCGCTTGACCCTACGAGGCCGCGCGTCCTGGTCGTAATGCGGCAACCTTGCGCGTCTCCGCAAGATCGTTGCGTTCATCGGGTGCGGGTGCGGATTCGTTGCGCGGTGGGTGTCGAGCGTTGCGCCATGCCTCGTCCGCGCCCGGTTCACCTTCCGTCAACACCTGGTTCAGCCCTCGTCCGGCTCCCCCGCGAGGGCCCGCGCCGCGGCCAGGTCCTCCTCGTCGAACCCGATCCGCCCGGGCTGCCCGAACACCTCCGCCTGGGCGTCGATCCATCGTGTGTGCGCCTCCCACGCGGCCTGCTTGCTCATGCCGAGCGCGGCCCCGATCTGCGTCCAGGACGCACCGCCCTCGCGGGCCGCGCGGACGGTGAGCTGCCGGCCGTAGGCGGCCTTGCGGGCGACGACCTCGGTCAGGGCGAGCAGTTCCAGCGTCTCGGTCTTGTCGAGCGCCTCGGCGTCACTGCCGAAGCCGGCGAGGGATTCGCGGGTGCGGAGGTGGTCGAGGCGGGCGACGACGGTGAGGAGGGTGTGCTCGGGTTCGATGCTCTGGGGTGTGGTCATGGGGGCAGCGTTGCGTCAAGGATGCTTGACGTCAAGGGGGCCTGACGGCAGTTCCTTGACCAGGAACACACACGGGTCGGCGTGCTCGTGCCGCACACCCTCGGCATCGAGGTGCGCGTGACGGTCGACGTACGTGACCGTGGGCCGGTAGCCGAGTCGCGCGTAGAGCGCCGCCGCACGCAGGTTGCCGTCGCGGACCCCGAGCCCGATGGCGTCGATGCCGCGCTCGCGAGCCAGCCGCTCGGCCTCGCGGACCAGGGCCGCGCCGATGCCCTGCGAGCGGAGCGACTCGGGCCAGACGAACAGGCCGTTGATCTCCGGACAGCCCGCCGCACCTCAGGCGCCGCGCACCCCGTCCAACGGACCTCAGCGTGCCCGACAGGACGGCCGTCGAGCCAGGGGATCAGATAGCTGCTCTCTCCGGCCTCCTGCCGTGCGAACCGAGCCCGGTGGTTTCCGTCGATGCTGTACGACGGCATGAGGTGATCCAGTACGACGATGTCCTCGGCCCTGCAGGCGGCAATCCGCATGCCCTGACGGCAGGACCCCGGACATGCCGACGGCCCCCGAATATCCCGGGCGCCGGGACAACAGGGGCCGCCGCAAGGCGAGTTGGTCAGCTCCAGCCCACGTGCAACGGCCTGCCCCAGGACAGCAACCGCGCAGCACACCCACAGCCCCGAACATTCCGACGCCCGGAAACAAGGGCCGTAGGAAAAAGGGAGTCAGTCAACTCCAGCCCATGTGCTGCGACTTGGCCCGGAACGGTACCCGCCGCAGCACGCCCGCGGCCCCCGAAACGTCCCGGCGCCGGGACAACACGGGCCGCGCAGAAGGGAGTTCGTCAGCTCCAGCTGGCGTGCAGGGGCTTGCCCTCCGCGTAGCCCGCCGCGCTCTGGATGCCGACGATCGCGCGCTCGGCGAACTCCTCCAGGGAGGCCGCGCCGGCGTACGTGCAGGAGGAGCGGACGCCCGCGATGATCGAGTCGATCAGGTCCTCGACGCCCGGGCGGGCCGGGTCGAGGAACATGCGGGAGGTGGAGATGCCCTCCTCGAACAGCGCCTTGCGGGCGCGGTCGTAGGCCGACTCGTCCGACGTGCGGTTGCGCACCGCGCGGGCGGACGCCATGCCGAACGACTCCTTGTAGAGGCGGCCGTTGGCGTCCTGCTGGAGGTCGCCCGGGGACTCGTACGTGCCCGCGAACCACGAGCCGATCATCACGTTCGACGCACCGGCCGCGAGCGCCATCGCGACATCACGCGGGTGGCGGACACCGCCGTCGGCCCACACGTGCTTGCCGTACTTCTTCGCCTCGGCGGCGCACTCCATGACGGCCGAGAACTGCGGCCGGCCGACGCCGGTCATCATGCGCGTGGTGCACATCGCGCCGGGTCCGACGCCGACCTTGATGATGTCGGCGCCCGCGTCGATGAGGTCCTTGACGCCCTCGGCGGCGACGATGTTGCCGGCCACGACGGGGACGTGCGGGTCGAGGGCGCGCACCTGCTTGATCGCGCTGATCATCGACTCCTGGTGGCCATGGGCCGTGTCGATGACCAGGGTGTCCACGCCCGCGTCCAGCAACTGCTTGGCCTTCCGCACGAAGTCGCCGTTGATACCGACGGCGGCCGCGATGCGCAGCTTGCCGTCCGCGTCGACGGCCGGCGAGTACAGCGTGGCGCGCAGGGCGCCCTTGCGGGTGAGGATGCCGGCGAGCTTGCCGTCCTTGTCCACGGCGGGCGCGTAGCGGCGGTTGGCCGCGTCCAGCTTGTTGAACGCCTCGCGCGGGTCGATGTCCGCGTCGAGCAGCAGCAGGTCACGGGACATGACCTCGCCGAGCTGCGTGAAGCGGTCCACCCCGGTCAGGTCGGCGTCCGTGACGACACCGACCGGGCGCTGGGCCCCGTCCACGACGACACCGGCGTTGTGCGCGCGCTTGGGCAGCAGGGCCAGCGCGTCGGCGACGGTCTGGTGCGGGGCCAGCCGGATCGGGGTGTCCAGGACGAGGTGGCGGCTCTTCACCCAGGACACGACCTCGGTGACGACCTCGATCGGAATGTCCTGCGGGATGACCACGAGACCACCGCGCCGGGCCAGCGTCTCGGCCATGCGGCGCCCGGCGATGGCGGTCATGTTGGCGACGACCAGCGGGATGGTGGTGCCCGTGCCGTCCGGGGAGCTGAGGTCCACACCCTGACGCGATCCGACCGCGCTGCGGCGGGGCACCATGAAGACGTCGTCGTACGTCAGGTCGTACGGGGGCTGGATGTCGTTGAGGAAACGCACGTGCTGCACATCCCAGTCGATCAGAGGTGGTCCCCGGACAGGTCAGCCAGGGGGAGGAGCACGTACTTCATTGTCCCATGTCGGGCGTAATGCCATGCCTCGGATCATCGTCCAGGCAGGTCGACGGCTCCGCTGGAGGAAGATCTAAACGAACCTGTGATTCACATGTGGGCAACCTTCGGGACACCTCGCGTATCGAACGTGCATGACCTTCCACCGCACGGTGCTCGGGGCGGCGCTCGCCGCCGTGGTGCTCGCCCTCGCACCAGGATCCGCGGCCCTGGCCGCCAGTCCCTCCCCCCTGCCGACGCAGTCCTACGCCGTGATCGACGCGGACAAGCAGCTCAACGTGGGGGCGTCCGCGCAGTCGGTCCACGTGGGCTGGACGTTCTACGACGGCGGGGCGAACGTTCCCCTGCAGACGAACGAGACGCTCGTCATCGATGCCCGGGGCCTGTCCGGCGTCGCCAGCGTCGCGGTCGACGACCCGAGGTGCACGACCGCCGGGCAGGTCCTCACCTGCGTCAACAAGGACACCGCCCAGCAGCCGTACGTCGACTTCACCGTGCGGGCGGACACGGGCGCCGCCGTCGGCGCCACCGGCACGATCGAGTACACCGTCTCCGCCGACCACGGCACCGGCGCGACCGCGGAGGCGAAGGTGGTCGTCGGCGTCCCGAATCTGGTCGTCGGCAAGGTTCCGGACGTGACGCACGCCAAGATCGGGTCCCGGATCGAGCTTCCGCTGCGGCTGCGCAACACCGGCGACCTGGCCACCGACCGGCGCATCATGCTGCGCTGGGAGGAAGTGGGCGGGCTGGTCTTCGACCGGAAGTTCTCCAACTGCACCTACGGCGACGGCGACGACCCCGTCGAACCCGGCAGCCAGGCGTCCGTCACCTGCGTCTTCACCGCCCCCGTGGCCGCGGGCGCCACCGTCGAGCTGAGCAGCCCGCTGACCGCCACGGTCGGCAAGCACGTCCTGACCGCCGTGACCGACTACTCGGCCGAGCTCCTGAAGCCCGGCGTGGACCCGGGTGGCGGCAGCTACCCGGGCACCGGGCCCGCGCTCACCCTGGTGCCGGCGTCCGGGTCGGGGGACGGCTTCGAGAGCGGCGCGACGGGCCAGGTCCGTGTCTCGACCGACAGCTCGGCGGACCTCGCGGCCACCGCCGCGGTGACACCCCGCGGTACGGCCGGCGAGTGGACCCTGACCCTCAACGCCGTGAACCACGGCCCGGCCTCCGCGTACGGCGTCGGCAACAAGGCCGTCGCCCTGGTCGACGTGGTCCTGCCCAAGGGCACGGTCGCGACCGGCAACGCCTTCGAGGAGGGGGAGGACACGCCCTACGGCGAGTGCTTCCTCTGGGTCAGCACCACGAAGACGGCACCCTTCGCGGCGGGCCACCGGCACTACGTCTGCCCCGTGCCGCGCGGTGTCGCCGCCGGGAAGAGCCAGCTGTTCGTGCTGTGGGTGAAGCCGGCCAAGGACTACACCGACGCCAAGGGCACGGCGACCGTAGGCCCCGGTCCGGCGGGTATCGCCCTCAACGACCGGAACACCGCCAACGACAGCGTGACGTTCGCCTTCGACAAGGCGGCCACGTCACCGACGTCGAGCGCGTCCGCGTCCTCGCCCACGTCCGGCACGTCCGCCACCCCGGGAGCGTCGGGCGGTGCGTCGGCCACACCGACCGCGACGACCGCGCCCGGCGGCACGCTGCCGCACACGGGCACGGGCCCCATGGCCCTCATCGCCACCGCGGCGGGCGGGGCCGTGGTGCTGGGCTCGGCGGCCCTGCTCGTCGCCCGCCGCAGGCGCAACTCCCGCTGACGCGGGCCCAGTTCGGTACGGGACACGCGAACCCGGATCAGTACAGGAAGCGATGCAACGGAGCCGACTCGGTCAGCAGCATCGTGAGCCGGTGGGCGAGGCGCTGCCACGCCTCGTCCTGCCCGTAGCTGAGTCTCACGTCCTCGCCGCCGCCCGCCTCGATCGCCGCGAAGAGGGTGGCCGTGTCGGCGTCGGGCGTGAGGTCCACCAGGGAGAGCACCCGGGCCAGCGCGCCGACCAGGCCGACGGCGGTCTTCTCGGGGGTCAGGACGGTGGTGCGGACGGTGGCCACGACGCCGGAGGGGTCGGGCAGGTCCGGCGGGGCCACGAGGAGTCCGGAGAGCTCGCGCAGCAGCGCGTACAGCAAGTCCGTGTCCTCCGTGGGCAGTTCGACGATGCGCAGACCCTCGTGTTCCCAACGGCCGTTCGGCGACAGCACCTTGGGCCCGCGCGCCACCGCGTCGGCGAGTGCCTCCCGCACCCGCCGGAAGACGGCGAGCCCGTCCGCGAACAGCGCGTGCCCACTCGCTCCCCCGACGGTCTCGGCCAGGGGCGCCAGCAAGTGCTCTTCCACGCGGTCGCACTGCGCTTCGAGATCCGGGTCCACGACCACGAGACGAACCGACGTGCGCTGCTCCTGTTGCTCCATACCGAACACTCTGCCAGCCGCCTCGGACAATCGGCCTAGCGCCCGGTTCCACCCAGCGCGAGCACCACGGAGAGCGCGGGCGTCCGGTCGACCGCGTCACCGAAGACGTCGACGGCGATCTCCCACTCGTCGGGCCGCGCCTTGGCGTACCCCTGCCAGTTCCGTACGACGATCAGCAGCCCCTGCTCCACCGCACCCTCGGGCCACACGATGTGGTCGCCGAGGCTGTCGGCGAGGGCGTCCCAGTTCCGGCCGAACCAGCCGGGCAGGGACAGCGCACGGGCACAGCGGTCCATCAGGCCGGCCTTGTCCGTGACCCCGTCGAGGTCCAGCGTGACCGCGAGCTCCGTCATCTCAGCACCGTCCTGAACGACTTGTAGTGATCATCGGTGTAGTAGATCTCGCTGTCCCGCCCGGTGACAATGCGCCGGGCTCCGCGATCGCGCGAGCCCGGCGTCCTGACGGTGTACTCGTGGTAGTAACCACGCTTTTGCTGGGGCAGCAGCTTCTCGTAGTTCCCGAAGACGACCCCATCCTTGGCGTACGGGAAGGGTCCGCCCTTGTCGATGAGAGCGACGGTCTGCCGTGCCTCGGCGGGGAGTTGGGAGAGTTGGACCGTTGCGGTGCCGGTACCGCTGGTGGCCGTAGAAGAACAGCCCACCGGCAGCAGTACGGCCAGAAAGACGAGAAGCACCCGGGAGACGAACCGCAGCAGCATGCGCCCGATGCTGCCACGGCCGTCCCCGTACGAGCCGTTGTCAGGGCCCGTCGGTGTCGGTTCAGATCCCGTCGGGGTCCGTCCGGCTGAGCGCCGACTTCGGCGGTGACCCGGCCGTCATCAGATAGTCGGCCGCCGCGGTGTCCGTCACCAGGCTGGTGACCAGACCGGAGCGCAGCACCGCGTCGATCGCCGCCGCCTTGCGCTGCCCGCCCGCGATCGCGACGACCTCGGGGATACGGCGCAACTGGTCCGCCTTGACGGTGATGCACCGCTCGCCCAGGTCCCGGCCGACCCGGCGGCCCTCGGCGTCGAAGAGGTGCGCGGACGTCTCGGCGGCGACACCGAAGGACGAGTAGTGCGCCCGCTCCTCGTCGCTGAGCATGTCGTAGACCGTCGAGATGCCCGGCTCCCAGGAGCCGATGGAGACGCAGGCGACCGTGACCTTGTCGAAGTACTCGAAGGCCCGGGCGATCCCCGTCTGGTGGCGCAACGCTTCTGCGGTGGCCGCGTCCGGCAGCAGCATCGGCGCGTAGATGGGGTGGGCGTCGCCGCCCGACACCTGCGCGGCCCGCCGTACGGCCTCCACCGAGCCGCGCTCGGCGGTCCCGGCGTCGTACACGCCCGTCAGCTGGACCACCGTGCAGGGCGGCAGCCGGTCGAGGGCCGCCGCCATGTGGATGGTGGACCGGCCCCAGGCCAGGCCGAGCACATCGCCCTCGTTGACCAGCTCGCCGAGCAGGTCGGCCGCGACCTCCCCGAGGTTCTCGGGATCGGGCGACTCCTCGCTGACCTCGGCCGGGGACTCGACCACGACGGCGTGCCTCAGGCCGTACCGGGCACGCAGCGCGTCCGAGCGCTCCGCGTCCAGTTCGGCCGGTACTCGGATCTCGATCCGTACGAGATCCCGTTCGAGAGCGGTCTCCAGGACCCGGGCCACCTTGAAGCGGCTGACGCCGAACTCCTCCGCGATCTGGATCTTGGACTTGCCCTCGAGGTAGAAGCGGCGGGCCATGGCCGCCGCCTGCACCAGCTCAGCGGGTCCCATCCGCATGGCTGACCGGCCCGCCGACATACCCGACACGGCGATCTCCTCACTGCTGTTCACACTCTGGATTCGCCGTTCATCCTCGCAGATCCGGCGCACTTGATCAGCCTTGATGGCCGCCGTTCACATACCTGCCGCTCAGTGGTCGCACGCCCAGGATGCCTTGCCGGTGGCCCCCTCCGCCTGTGTGCGCAATGCACGTACCGCCGCGGCCGGGTCGGATGCCCCGTACACCGCCGAACCGGCGACGAACACATCCGCGCCGGCGTCCGCGCAGCGCTCGATCGTCGCGGCCGAAACTCCCCCGTCGACCTGCAGCCACAGCTCCAGTCCGTGCTTCTTGATCAGCTCCCGGGTGCGGCGGATCTTCGGCAGCATGATGTCGAGGAACGACTGGCCACCGAAGCCCGGCTCCACGGTCATGATCAGCAGCATGTCGAGTTCGGGGAGCAGATCCTCGTACGGCTCGATGGGCGTCGCCGGCTTCAGCGCCATGGACGCGCGCGCTCCCTTGGCCCGAATCTCACGGGCCAGCCGCACCGGCGCACCCGCCGCCTCGACGTGGAAGGTGACGGAGGAGGCACCCGCCTCGACGTACTGCGGCGCCCAGCGATCGGCGTCCTCGATCATCAGATGGCAGTCCAGCGGGGTGTCCGTCGCCCGGGCCAGCGACTCTACGACCGGCACGCCGAGGGTGAGGTTCGGGACGAAGTGGTTGTCCATGACGTCCACGTGGAGCCAGTCGGCGCCGGTCACTGCGTTCGCTTCATCGGCGAGGCGGGCGAAGTCGGCGGACAGGATGCTGGGGTTGATCTGCACGGGCATGCCCCAAGCCTGCCATGCCCTCCGGGGGTTGGCCGCATCGGTCCGTTGTGGATGCGCTCGGATTTCGGGTGCCGGTCGTGTGTGGCTGGTCGCGCCCCGCGGCGGAGCCGCAAATCGACACTGCCCCGCGCCCCTTACCCGGCGCTGTTCTGGACGGGGTGGAAACAGTTGCCGTTCCGGTGAGTGGACTGAGGCGTGACCCCGTGTCCAGGCCGGGCCCCGGGCGACCGGCTCTCCGAGGAAGAGGAGCTGATCCACACGCTGCTCCTCGTGATCGGCGCGGGCTTCGAGACGACCGTCAACCTGATCGGCAACGCCGTCCACGCCCTGCTCCGCCACCCCGACCAGCTCAAGCGGGTGCTCGCCGGGCAGTCGACCTGGGACCAGGTGAGCCAGGAAACGCTGCGCTGGGCCCCGTCGATCGCCAACGTGCCGTTGCGCTACGCGGTGTCCGACATCACGACGGCCGACGGTACGACGATCCGCACCGGGGAGGCCATCCTCACGACCATCGCCGCCGCGGGCCACGACCCGGAACGCTTCGACCCCGACGCCCACCTGTTCGACGTGGCCAGGAACGCGGACGGCATCTCGCCCTGGGCATCGGCGTGCACCGCTGCGTCGGCGCCCGCTGGCCGGCACGGAGGCGCTCACCGCGCTGCCCGCACTCTTCGCACGCTTCCCGGGCATCTCCCTCGCGGTGGAGGACGACGACCTGGAACAGGTCCCCTCGTTCATCGCCCAGGGCTGGCGCGAACTGCCCGTCCGGCTCACCCCCGCGAATCCCTCCACCTGACCCAGGGTGCGAGAATCCTGCACTTCACCGGCTTTCAGCAGCGGGCAGGGCACCTCAGCGCAGAGGGAGATGGCGTGGGCACGGGACAGCCGTTCGGCTCCTACCAGAACGAGATCTACCTGAACGGGCTCGGCGGCATCGTGCCGTCCTACCCGATGGCCTTCGCGGAGCTGGAGGACCGGGCGAGCTCCGCGCTGCCGCCCTCCGTGTGGTCGTACGTCGCGGGCGGCGCCGGAGACGAACGCACCCAGCGGGCCAACGTCACCGCCTTCGACCACTGGGGCCTGGTCCCCCGCATGTTCGTCGGCGCGGCCGAACGCGACCTGTCCGTGGACCTGTTCGGGATGCGCCTGCCCTCCCCCGTCTTCATGGCACCGATCGGCGTCATCGGCCTGTGCGCCCAGGACGGCCACGGCGACCTGGCAACCGCGAGGGCCGCCGCACGCACCGGAGTTCCGATGGTCGCCTCGACGCTGACGGTCGACCCGCTGGAGGAGGTCGCCGGAGAGTTCGGAGAGACCCCGGGCCTCTTCCAGCTCTACACGCCCACCGACAGGGACCTCGCCGCGAGCCTCGTCCACCGCGCCGAACAAGCGGGCTACAAGGGCATCGTCGTCACCCTGGACACCTGGGTCACCGGCTGGCGCCCCCGCGACCTGTCCACCGCCAACTTCCCCCAGCTGCGCGGCCATTGCCTCGCCAACTACACCGGCGACCCGGTCTTCCGCGCCCGTCTCCCCCGCACCCCGGAGGAGGACCCCCAGTCCGCGGTCCTCCTCTGGACCCAGCTCTTCGGCAACCCCCTCACCTGGGACGACCTCCCCTGGCTACGGTCCCTCACCGACCTCCCCCTGATCGTCAAGGGCATCTGCCACCCCGAGGACGTACGGCGCGCGAAGGACGGAGGCGTGGACGGCATCTACTGCTCCAACCACGGCGGCCGCCAGGCCAACGGCGGCCTCCCCGCCCTGGACGCGCTGCCCGCCGTGGTCGAGGCGGCGGACGGCCTCCCGGTCCTGTTCGACTCCGGCATCCGCAGCGGCGCCGACATCGTCAAGGCCATCGCCCTGGGCGCCACCGCCGTAGGCATCGGCCGCCCGTACGCCTACGGCCTCGCCCTCGGCGGCACGGACGGCATCGTCCACGTCCTCCGCTCCCTCCTCGCGGAGGCCGACCTGATCATGGCGGTCGACGGCTACCCGACCCTCGCCGACCTCACGCGGGAGGCGCTTCAGCGCGTGCTGTGACGACGCGCCCGAGCGGGCCGGGGAACGCGGTACCGAAGGCCGTTCGCGATGCCCGTACAGCCGCTCCACGAGAACGGCTTGCCGGGCGGTCGGCGAGGGCGGGGGCGAGATCGGGCGGCTCGTCCGAGTCGGCCGAGTACACCACGCTGAGCCCCGAGCACGAGGGCCGACGGCGAGCCCGGATCGCGCACCGATGAGTTTCCCGCGCCGCGCCGGTCCGTACACGCGAGACCGACTCACGGAAGGCCGGCGCCATGCGGAAACTGATCTACGGCATGAACCTGACCCTGGACGGCTACATCGCCGCGGCCGGCGACGACATCGGCTGGGGCGGACCGCCGGGCGACGAGCTGTTCCAGTGGTGGCTCGACCACGAGCAGGCGAGTGGCCTGTCGCTGTACGGGCGCAAGCTGTGGGAGACGATGAGCTCCTTCTGGCCGACCGGCGACCAGCAGCCGGGCGCCACCCCGGCGGAGATCGAGTTCGCGCGGAACTGGCGGGACACGCCGAAGGTGGTGTTCTCCTCGACGATCGACAAGGTCGACTGGAACACCCGCCTGGTCACCGGCGACGCGATCGCCGAGATCACCCGGCTCAAGGCCGATGACGGCGGCCCGATGAACATCGGCGGCGCGACGCTCGCCGGGGCGGCCATGCGCGCCGGGCTGATCGACGAGTACACGATCGCCACCCATCCGGTCCTGGTGGGCGGCGGCACACCGTTCTTCACCGCGCTGGACAGCTGGGTGAACCTGAACCTGGTGGAGACGCGGACGCTTCCCGGCGGCGTGATCCTGACCAGGTACGAGACGAGGCGCTGAGCAGCAGCGGCCCATGGGACTTCGGCATCGGCCGCGAGACCCTGCATGCGGCCGACAGGTCACCCGGTCCGGCGGATCAGCGCCAGATACATCGCGTCGGTGCCGTGCAGATGCGGCCACAGCTGTACGTCGGGACCCGCGCCGAGTGCCGGGACGTCCGGCAGGAGCGGGCGGGCGTCGATCAGTTCGGTGTGCGGGTACTGCTTGAGGATGTCGTCGACGACGGCCCGGGTCTCGGCGAGGTGCGGTGAGCAGGTCGCGTAACCGACGACACCGCCGACGCGCACGGATTCGAGCGCGGTGCCCAGCAGGTCGCGTTGCAGGGGCGCGAACCCTTCGAGGTCCTCCGGGCGGCGCCGCCAGCGGGCCTCCGGACGGCGGCGCAGCGCACCGAGCCCCGTACACGGCACATCCATCAGGACGCGGTCGAAGCTGCCGGGCCGCCACGGCGGCCGGGTCCCGTCGGCGGTGATGACCTGGTAGGGCCCGGGGTTCCCGGCGAGGGACTTCGCCACCAGCCCTGCCCGGTGCGGCGCCTTCTCGGAGGCGAGGAGCATCGCCCCGCGCTCGGCGGCCACGGCGGCGAGCAGCGCGGCCTTGCCACCGGGTCCGGCGCACCCGTCGAGCCACTTCTCGTCCGGCCCGTCGAGGGGCGCGTTGGCCAGCGCGAGGGCGACCAGCTGACTGCCCTCGTCCTGCACCCCCGCGCGCCCTTCCTTCACCGCTTCCACGGCCCCGGGCTCCCCGCCCTCGCTGAGCCGCACGGCATACGGCGACCAGCGCCCCGGCACCGCGGCCTCCTCGCGGAGCAGTTCCTCGGTGGTGGAGCGGCCGGGGCGGGCGACCAGGGTCACCTCGGGCCGTTCGTTGTCGGCCTCCAGCAGGTCCTCGATGCCGGCACGTCCGCCGCCGAGCGAGTCCCACAGCGCGGAGACGATCCAGCGCGGGTGCGAGTGCACGATGGCGAGGTTGTCCTCGGGGTCGTCGTCGTAGGGCGGCGCGACCCGCTCGATCCAGGTGTCGAGGTCGTCGTTGGCGACCTTGCGCAGGACGGCGTTGACGAACTTGGCCCGGCCGTCGCCGAGGACGACCCGGGCGAGTTCGACGGAGGCCGACACGGCGGCGTGCGTCGGGATCCGCGTCCCGAGCAGCTGATGCACGCCGAGACTGAGCACATCCAGCACCGGCGGGTCGACCTCGCGCAGCGGCCGGTCGACGCACGAGGCGATGATCGCGTCGTAGGTCCCCTGCTTGCGCAGCGTCCCGTACACCAGCTCGGTCGCGAGCGCGGCGTCCCGGGCGTCGAAGTCGCCCTTCTCGCGCGCCTTCCGCAGCAGCGGCGGCAGGACGAGGTTGGCGTACGCGTCCCGCTCGTCCACGGCCCTCAGCGCCTCGAAGGCGAGGAAACGGACGGGGTCCTTCTGCGGCCGGCGGTAGGGCTTGCCGGGCTTACGGGGTCGCGGGGACTGCTCGCTCACGAAAAAGGTGCTCCGGATTTCTGGCCGAGATGTGCACCCAGCGTACGTCGCCCCGCGGGGCCTGTGCGCGGGACGTCAAGCGCACGGGGATGCCGGGGGTCTCGGGATCTTGGAGGTCCTGGAGGTCCCGGGGATGCTGCGGGTCCCGGGGGGCCGGGGGGCCGGGGGGCCGGGGGGCCGAGGTGCCGGGGGGCCGAGGTGCCGAGGTGCCGAGGTGCCGAGGTGCCGAGGTGCCCAGGATGCCGAGGTGCCGGGGGTCTGGAGGTCACAGGGATACTGCGGGTCCCCGGGTCCCCGGGGGCCCGAGGTGCTGGGATGCCCGAGGTGCTGGGATGCCAAGGTGCCGGGGGTCTGGAGGTCGCAGGGATACTGCGGGTCCCGGGGTGCCCGAGGTGTTGGGGTGCCCGAGGTGCGGGGGTGCCCGAGGTGCGGGGGTCCCAGGGCGCCGGAGGTCCCGGGCTGCTGGGGCGCCGAAGGCCCCCGGGTGCCCAGAGTCCCGGAGTGCCCAGGGCACCCGGGGTCTAGGAGGTCCCGAGCGCCCCGACGGTCTCCCCCGCGCCGATCCGCGCCCCGCGCGCCCAGTCCGCCGCCCGCATCGGCTTCTTGCCCTGCGCCTGCACCCACAGCAGCTCGACGGCGTACGACCCGGTGCCCACGTAGACGTTGTTCTTGCCGACGGCCAGCGCTCCGGGCGCGAGGTCGGTCCGCTCCGGCACGGGCACCGCCTGGATGAGCTTGAGCCGCTCACCGCGGAAGACGGTCCAGGCGCCGGGCGCGGGCGTGCACCCACGCACCACCCGGTCCACCCGCAGCGCGGGAGCGGCCCAATCCACCTGCGCGTCCTCGACGTTGATCTTCGGGGCGAGGGTGATGCCCTCGTTCGGCTGCGGTACGGCCTTCAGGGTGCCGTCCTCGATACCGTCCATGGTCGCCGCGAGCAGCCCCGAGCCGGCGAACGCGAGCCGGGTGAGCAGGTCGCCGCTGGTGTCGGTGGGGCGGATCTCCTCGGTGACGGTGCCGTAGACGGGCCCGGAGTCGAGGCCCTCCTCGATGAGGAAGGTGGAGGCGCCGGTGATCTCGTCGCCGGACATGATGGAGTGCTGCACGGGGGCGGCGCCGCGCCAGGCGGGGAGCAGCGAGAAGTGCAGGTTGACCCAGCCGTGGGCGGGGATGTCGAGGGCGACGCGGGGCAGCAGGGCGCCGTAGGCGACGACGGGACAGCAGTCGGGGGCGATCTCCCGCAGCCGCTCCAGGAACTCCGGGTCGCGCGGCTTGACGGGCTTCAGCACCTCGATGCCCGCCTCCTCGGCCCGCTCGGCGACGGGACTCGCCACCAGCCTGCGCCCACGCCCGGCCGGCGCGTCGGGCCGCGTGACGACGGCGGCCACCTCGTGCCGCCCGGAGGCGATCAGGGCGTCCAGAGCGGGAACGGCGACCTCGGGGGTACCGGCGAAGACGAGCTTCATGGGAGGGTTCGGGCCTCTCGGGCGGAGGTGGGCGGGCAGCGCACCAGTCTATGGCGCGTCCCGGGACACGCGCCCGGCGGCTCACACCCGTCAACTCGCTGACAACTCATCGACAACTAGCAGGCGCCCGCAGCGCACACCGGTTCAGCGGGGGCGTACGCATATGCCCCTACGCCCCCTTCGCGTGACCAGCGGAGCGCACAGGCGTTGGTCAAGAAAGAGTTGACCTCCTTGGGCCGCATTCGCGTGGCCCGATCCTTTTCAACGCCGGTTCGAGAGGCTTGTTCATGGCCGACCACGCAACCCACGACGCCCAGGCTCGGGCCAGCCTGCACTTGCTGGTGCGGGACATCGAGCGGGTCCGCCGGCAGGTGGACGCACTGCGCACGCTCACCGCCCAGCTGGGCAACGTCTACCGCCCGCGCCGCTCCGGCCCGTCCACGGGCTTCGTCGTCTACGGACGCGCTCCCGCCCCGACGGTCCGTCTCGCGCAGGAGCTGCGGGACAGTGTCGAGACCCTGGTCACGGCCGCCGTGGACTTCGACCGCTCACTCGGTTTCTCGTGGGACGCGGTGGGCTCCGCCCTGGGTGTCACCAAGCAGGCCGTCCACCGCCGCTACGGCGCCCGCCGCGCCGCGACCCAGGCCGCGGCCGACGCCGAGCGCACGACGGAGGCGGCGACGACCCGGCCGGTGGGCGTGAACACGGGCCTCCCCACGATGCCCACGATGCCTGCCCTCCCCACGGTCCCGGCGGCCCGCTCCATGCCGACCCAGCCCACCGCAGGCAGCCCCACCCTCCGCGACGAGGCCAGGCCCACGGCCTTCCCGGGCCCCCGCAACGGCTGACCCCACCCGAACCTCACCTGCCTCCCGGCCAAAACCCGGGAGGCAGCGGCATGCCAAACCCCGTTCGCCCGTAGGCGGCACCCGCGCACGGCCGACTGCGAGTGGTACCGCATCTTCTTCTGCACCCACCGGCACGCCGCACCCGCGGGCGGCTGGCCGCCAACGGCGAGACCCCACGGCAAAAGTCCATCTCTCAGCCAGCCATAAGCGCCGGGAACACGGGCGCACGCACACCCAACAGCCGCCAGCGGCGAGACCCCCCGACACCGAAGTCCCACCCCTCAACAGACGACGAACGGCCGACCGCCGACGGAGAGAATCCCCACGGCAAGGGTCCGCCTCTCGACAGCCGCCGTCCGCCGGCCGCCGACGGCGAGAAACCCCACAGGAAACGTCCACCTCTCAAGGAGCGGTAAACGCGCGGTGCGCGGGTGGGAGACACCCCCGAGGCCGAAGGCCGAGGGGCTCACCCGATATCCGGCGGATCAACACGCACCCGCACCACATCCCCCCCACCCCGAGCCATCCGAGCAGCCTGCGCAGCCTTCAACGCCCCGGCCAACGCCCCCCCACTCCCCGGCCGCACCCGAATCAACGCCCGCACCCACTCCTCCCCCACCAGCGGCCCCCCCACCCGCCGAGCCCCCCCGGCCAAAGCAGCCGGCACCGGCACAGGCCCCAACACCTCAGCATCAGAAGGCAGTTCAGCAGCAGCAAGAAACTCCGCGACGGCTCCCGCAACCCCCGCCACCGCAGCCATCCGAGAAACCGGCGGAAACCCCAACTCCCCCCGCTCCGCAAGCTCCCGCACCGCATGCCCCACGGGATCCCACCGCACCAACGCCTGCACAGGCCGCAAGGTAGGTTCCGCGACCACGACAACGGTCCCCCCACTCCCCTGCGGCCGCACCAGCGAACTCGCCGCGATCCACCGCCGCAACGCATCCTCCCCGGCCCGCAGATCGGGCCGCCCGAGCATCGCCCACCCGTCCAGCAACAACGCCGCCGCATACCCCCCGTCGGCAACCGGCTCGGCCCCCGGCGTACTCACGACCAACGCAGGCGTCCCCGGCACGGTGTCCAGCACCTGCTCCCGCCCCGACGTCCGCACCGGCACCGCGGGAAACGCCCGCCCCAACTCCTCCGCGGTCCGCCGCGCCCCCACGATCTGCGCCCGCAACCGGAACCCCCCGCACTCGGGACAGTGCCAGGAGTTCTCCTCGACCCCGCACCACCCACAGCGCAGCACGCCCGCGTCCTGCCCCTCCAACGGCCCGGCACAGTGCCGACACCGCGCAGCGGCCCGACACTGCGCACACGCCATCCGCGGCACATACCCCCGCCGAGGCACCTGCACCAGCACGGGCCCGTGCTTCAGCCCTTCTCTCACCGCCTGCCAGGCCAACGTGGGCAACCGCGCGGCCCGAGCCGCCTCGTCCCGCGCCAAGTCCCCGTCTCCCACGGTCCGTACGAGCGGCGCGGCCACCCGCACCTGGTCCCGCGACGCGACCAACGGCCGAGCCCACCCGCTCTCCACCAGCTGCGCCGCCTCCACGGTGCAACTCCAACTCCCCAGCAAAAACCCGCACTTGTCCAACGCGGCCCGCAGCAGCAACACGTCCCGCGCATGCGGCTGCGGCGCGTGCGGCTC
Source organism: Streptomyces sp. NBC_00986 (assembly GCF_045162565.1). NCBI lineage: Bacteria > Bacillati > Actinomycetota > Actinomycetes > Kitasatosporales > Streptomycetaceae > Streptomyces > Streptomyces sp. NBC_00986. The sequence continues at coordinate 9,484,347 of NZ_CP108733.1, read as the reverse complement.
GCTGTGGCTCCCGTCCCCGTCGTCCCAGATCGCGACAAGCCCCAGGTCCTGCACGGGCGCGAACATAGCGGCCCGAGTCCCGACCACCGCACGCACGGCCCCGCGCCGCACGGCCAGCCACTGCCGATACCGCTTCTCGGGCCCGGCATCCGCGGTGAGCACCGCATGCCGCCCCTCCCCCAGGAGCGCGGTCAACGCGGCATCGACCCGCCCGGCGGCCCGCCCGTCCGGTACGACGACGAGCGCTCCCCGCCCCGAGGCAAGCGTCGCGGCGACGGCCCGCGCGATCTCCTCGCTCCATTCGGGCCCGGGCAACGCGTTCCACACAGCCCGAGGCGCACCCCCCGACGCGAGCGCCTCCAGAAACCCGGCCCCCCGCTCGTACCGCCCCCAGGACCCCACCTCGGGCACCTCAGGCGGCGGCAAGGGCGCAGGCGAAGGCTTCTGCTCGGCCCGAGCACTACGCGGCGGCACAGCCAGCTGCAGCACATCGGCAAGACTCCCGGCATACCGATCGGCAACAGCCCGAGCAAGCCCCAACAACTCTTCACTCAGCACAGGCTCGGGCGACACGACCTGCGCCAACGCGGCAAGCGGCCCGGAGTAGTCGGACTCGGCCAGCCGCTCGACAAGAAACCCGTCGATCAGCCCCCCGCCCTCACGCCGCCCGTCCCGCACCCGATGCCGCCCGGCCCCGAACCTGACCCGCACCCGCACCCCGGGCTGCGCATCGGCGTCGAGCTCCTCAGGCACCGCATAGTCGAAGTACCGATCAAGATGCAGCACCCCCTTGTCCACGAGCACCCGCGCAACGGGCAACTCCCCGGCCAACGCGGCCCCCCGCCACGTCCGCGGCTTGGCCTTCGGCCCCTTCGCCTGCCGCACACTCTCCCGAATCAGCGCAAGCTGCTCAGGCGGCGCACCCTCCGCCCCACCGTCCCGTTCCCCATCAGCGCTGCTCACCCTTGCATTCTTACCAAACCCGACTGACAACGCCCGCCGCCCGCCGTGCTCATGTCCGCCCATCACATCCCGCGCCGGCCCTGCCGTGAACACACCGAGGCCCGGCTCCCCCCCAAGGGAAACCGGGCCTCGCAGAACCTGACGACAGAGCGGAACTACAGCCCCGCGGCCTTCCGCAGCGCGTCCACGCGGTCGGTGCGCTCCCACGTGAAGTCGGGGATCTCGCGGCCGAAGTGACCGTACGCCGCGGTCTGGGCGTAGATCGGGCGCAGCAGGTCCAGGTCGCGGATGATGGCGGCCGGACGCAGGTCGAAGACCTCGTCGATCGCCTTCTCGATCCGGTCCGTGTCGACCTTCTCCGTGCCGAACGTCTCGACGAACAGGCCCACCGGCTCGGCCTTGCCGATCGCGTACGCGACCTGCACCTCGCAGCGCGAGGCGAGACCCGCGGCGACGACGTTCTTGGCGACCCAGCGCATCGCGTACGCCGCCGAACGGTCCACCTTGGACGGGTCCTTGCCGGAGAACGCGCCACCGCCGTGGCGGGCCATGCCGCCGTACGTGTCGATGATGATCTTGCGGCCGGTCAGACCGGCGTCGCCCATCGGGCCGCCGATCTCGAAGCGGCCGGTGGGGTTCACGAGCAGGCGGTAGCCGTCGGTGTCGAGCTTGATGCCCTCTTCGACGAGCGCCTTCAGCTCGGCCTCGACCACGAACTCGCGGATGTCGGGGGCGAGCAGCGACTCCAGGTCGATGTCACTGGCGTGCTGCGAGGAGACGACCACCGTGTCGAGGCGGACGGCCTTGTCGCCGTCGTACTCGATGGTGACCTGGGTCTTGCCGTCGGGGCGCAGGTACGGGATCGTCCCGTTCTTGCGGACCTCCGAGAGGCGCTTCGACAGGCGGTGCGCCAGGAAGATCGGGAGCGGCATCAGCGTCGGCGTCTCGTCCGTCGCGTAGCCGAACATCAGGCCCTGGTCGCCCGCGCCCTGCTTGTCGAGCTCGTCCTCATCGCCCTCGACACGGTTTTCGTACGCCGTGTCGACACCCTGCGCGATGTCCGGGGACTGCGCGCCGATGGACACCGACACGCCGCAGGAGGCGCCGTCGAAGCCCTTCTTGGAGGAGTCGTAGCCGATCTCGAGGATCTTGTCGCGGACGAGCTGCGCGATGGGCGCGTAGGTCTTGGTGGTGACCTCGCCGGCCACGTGCACCAGGCCGGTCGTGATCAGCGTCTCGACGGCGACCCGGGAGGTCGGGTCCTCCGCCAGGAGCGCGTCGAGAATGGTGTCGCTGATCTGGTCAGCGATCTTGTCGGGGTGACCTTCGGTCACGGACTCCGAGGTGAAAAGGCGACGGGACACAACGCTCCCTGAGGTTGCAGCGGCTGCTGGCTGATCATTGGCGGACGGACGGGAGCTGCGCCCGACATCGTCCGAGAACAGTTTATCGGTCGCGGTCGACAGACGGTCCACCTGTCTCGCCTCTCGGGAAACGCTGTGACCTGCGGCACGCGCATTTTGCCGAATGCCGGGTGCCGTTGGCCAGAGCCGCCACGCACCAATGTCAGGTTTCGGCGAACTGACAGACGACTGACAGATGGCTGAAACAAATCAGGCGAGACGGTGTACGACCAGGTCCCACACGGTCTCGGCCAGGGCTTCCTTCGGTCCGTAGGGAACGGCCGTCTCGCTGCCGTCGGCACCCAGCACCATCGCCTCGTTCTCCTCGGAACCGAACGTCTTGCGCTCTCCCACCTCGTTCACCACCAGCAGATCGCATCCCTTGCGGGCCAGTTTGGTGCGGCCGTTGGCGAGGACGTCGTCCGTCTCGGCGGCGAACCCGACGACCACCTGTCCGGGGCGGGCCCGGTCGGCGGAGATCTCCGCGAGGATGTCCGGATTCCGCACCAGGACGATGGGGTCGGGTTCCTTGTCGTCCTTCTTCTTGATCTTCCCCGCCGCGTACTCGGCAGGACGGAAGTCCGCGACCGCCGCGGCCATGACGACCGCATCGGCGTCCGCGGCGGCCTTCAGTACCGCCTCCCGCAGCTGTACGGCGGTCCCGACCGGGACGACGTCCACGCCCGCCGGGTCTGGCAGTCCCGCGTTCGCGGCGATCAGGGTGACCCGGGCGCCCCGGGCGGCGGCGGTGCGCGCGAGGGCGTAACCCTGCTTGCCGGAGGAGCGGTTGCCGAGGAAACGGACCGGGTCGAGGGGCTCGCGGGTGCCGCCGGCGCTGACGACGACGTGCCGGCCCTTGAGGTCGGGCTCGGTGACGCCCCGCGCGAGCACCCTGCGGCAGACCTCGAAGATCTCGGTGGGATCGGGCAGGCGGCCCTTGCCGGTGTCGACGCCGGTCAGCCGGCCGACGGCGGGCTCGATCACGACGGCGCCGCGGCGGCGCAGCGTCGCCACGTTCTCCTGGGTGGCCGGGTGTTCCCACATCTCCGTGTGCATGGCGGGCGCGAAGACGACCGGGCAGCGGGCGGTGAGAAGGGTGTTGGTGAGGAGGTCGTCGGCCAGGCCGTGGGCCGCCTTCGCCAGCATGTCCGTCGTCGCCGGTGCCACGATCACCAGGTCGGCGCTCTGTCCGATGCGCACGTGCGGGACCTCGTGGACGTCGTCCCAGACCTCGGTCGAGACGGGGTGCCCGGAGAGCGCGGACCACGTGGCCGCGCCGACGAAGTGCAGGGCGGACGCGGTGGGGACGACGCGGACGTCATGGCCCGACTCCGTCAGTCTGCGCAGCAGCTCACAGGCCTTGTACGCGGCGATGCCACCGCTGACCCCCAGAACGACCTTGGGCTTGTCCACCGTCTCTCCCCGAGCTCGGAAACGTGCGTGCGACTCATGCGACTCGCGTGCGACTCGTACGACTCCATGACACACCACAGGCCCGACAGTCGCTGCCGGGCCTGTGGATAAAGCTGCTGCGGCTCAGGTCGCGGGGCCCTCGACGGCCTCGGACGTCAGCAGACCCGCGTTGATCTCGCGCAGGGCGATGGAGAGCGGCTTCTCGTGGACGTGGGTGTCGACGAGCGGACCGACGTACTCGAGGAGGCCCTCGCCCAGCTGCGAGTAGTACGCGTTGATCTGACGGGCACGCTTGGCGGCGTAGATCACGAGGCTGTACTTCGAGTCGGTGGCCTCGAGGAGCTCGTCGATCGGAGGGTTGATGATGCCCTCGGGAGCGGTGATGGAAGAGGACACGCTCTGCCTTCCGAAAGATGGGATGAGATCGGAAAAACGATCACACAACTTCCATCAAGGCTAGCAGCTCGCGCGCTACGTCCTCGACGGAGGTGTTGACCAGGGTCGCGTCGAACTCGGGCTCCGCCGCGAGCTCGATCTTGGCCGCGTCCAGGCGGCGCTCGATCACCTCGGGCGGCTCGGTGCCCCGTCCGGTGAGCCGGCGCACCAGCTCCTCCCAGGAGGGAGGAGCCAGGAACACCGAGTGCGCCTCGGCCATGGAGTCGCGAACCTGCCGGGCACCCTGGAGATCGATCTCCAGGAGGACCGGTACGCCGGACTCCAGGTGCTCGAGCACGGCCGTGCGGGGTGTGCCGTAGCGGTTGCCCGCGAATTCGGCCCACTCCAGCAGCTCGCCGTTGGCGATCAGCTTGTCCATCTCCTCGTCGGAGACGAAGAAGTAGTGGACGCCGTGCTTCTCGCCGGGGCGTGGCCTACGGGTCGTCGCCGACACCGAGAGCCACACCTCGGGGTGTTCCTTGCGCATATGGGCGACGACCGTGCTCTTGCCGACCCCAGAGGGGCCGGAGAGCACGGTCAGCCGCGGACGTACGTCCGGGGGCTCGGGGGTCGTCCCCCGGAATGTTGCAGCCATGCAGCGATTATTCCAGCAATCCCGGTGTGCCCGGGACTCCCGGTCCGGAGTACCCGGACTCAGGAACCAGTGCTGCCGAACTCACGCTCCAGGGAGGCGATCTGGTTGGAACCAAGGCCACGGACACGGCGGCTCTCGGAGATACCGAGTCGCTCCATGATCTGCTTGGCGCGGACCTTGCCCACGCCGGGCAGGGACTCAAGCAGGGCGGAGACCTTCATCTTGCCGATGACGTCGTTCTCCTGGCCCTGCTTGATGACGTCATGCAGGGAGGCGCCGGAGTGCTTGAGTCGATTCTTGACCTCGGCCCGCTCCCGGCGAGCCGCGGCGGCCTTTTCGAGCGCGGCTGCGCGCTGTTCAGGGGTAAGGGGCGGAAGAGCCACGCCTACGTCACCTCGGATGTCGAACTGTCGGATACGGACCGGTGAGGAACCTAGTCGCCCCACACCTGGGGAGCTACGAGCAACACGCTTGCCCGTTGACTCTGCTCGGAGACTAGCGGCCAGGGACGCCAGAGTCAGCGAGAACAGAGGAAAAGTCCTGGTCAGCCTGCGCCAGGCCGGACATTTCCGGCATAATGCCCCTGATTTGAGGATGTATTCAGACTCAAGTCGCTCCGGAGTCGCTCGTCGAGCCACTCATCGGAGGACTCGATCGACCCGTTCGAACACCTCAGACGGTGGCAAAGGCGACGCGGATGTCCTCCGCGAAGCGTTCCGAGGCCGCTCGGAGCGCTCCGACGTCGGGACCGTGACGTAGAACACCTCGGCTCACGTTCGGGACGACATTGCGCAGCACCGCTCCGAAGACCCCGGGAAGATCGGCCGGAGTGGCCCCCTGCGCCCCGATGCCGGGCGCGAGGATCGGACCGTTGACCGCGAGGTCGTACGACGACAGGTCGCCCAGGGTGGCGCCGACGACGGCCCCGAAGGAGCCCAGCGGCTCCTCCCCCGCGTTCTCGGCGGCCAGGTGGGCCAGCATGGTCGCTCCGATGTTCCGGCCGTCCTCGCGGACCGCGTGCTGCACCTCGCCGCCCTCCGGGTTGGAGGTCAGCGCCAGCACGAAGAGCCCGGCGCCGCTCTCCCGTGCCAGTTCGATCGCCGGAGCGAGCGAGCCGTAGCCGAGATACGGCGAGACCGTCAGCGCGTCGGAGAAGAGCGGGGCGTCCTTCCGGAGGAAGGACTCGGCGTACGCGGCCATGGTCGAGCCGATGTCGCCGCGCTTGGCGTCCATCACGACGAGCGCACCGGCTGCCCGCGCCTCCTCGACGGACTTCTCCAGGACGGCGATACCGCGCGAGCCGAAGCGCTCGAAGAAGGCGCTCTGCGGCTTGAGGACGGCGACCCGGTCGGCGAGTGCCTCGACGACCGTGCGGCTGAACCGCTCAAGGCCGGCGACGTCGTCGTTCAGGCCCCACTCGGTGAGCAGCGAGGCGTGCGGGTCGATGCCGACGCAGAGCGGGCCGCGTTCGTCCATGGCCGAGCGGAGACGTGCACCGAAGGGTTCGAGGGGGCTCATACCGGCTGCTTCCTTACGTCGGCGCCGACCGCGTCGGCGAGGGTGGCGTACGGGCTCGTGCGCAGGCGCGCGGCGAGGCCCTTGTGGATGGCGCGGCCCCAGAAGGGCCCTTCGTAGATGAAAGCGCTGTAGCCCTGCACGAGCGTGGCACCGGCGAGGATGCGCTGCCAGGTGTCCTCGGCGTTCTCGATGCCCCCGACACCCACGAGGGTGATGCGATCGCCCACGCGCGCGTAGAGGCGGCGCAGTACCTCCAGGGAGCGGGACTTCAGGGGCGCTCCCGACAGTCCGCCGGTCTCCTTGACGAGCTCGGGTCCGGATTTCAAACCGAGGCCCTCGCGCGCGATGGTCGTGTTGGTCGCGATGATGCCGTCCAGGCCCAGCTCCACGGCCAGGTCGGCGACGGCATCCACGTCCTCGTCGGCGAGGTCCGGGGCGATCTTCACGAGGAGCGGGACGCGGCGGTCGGTCACCGTGCGGTCGGCGGCTTCGCGGACGGCGCTCAGCAGCGGGCGCAGCGCCTCGGTCGCCTGAAGGTTGCGCAGCCCGGGCGTGTTGGGTGACGACACGTTGACGACGAGATAGTCGGCGTGCCGGGCGAGCCGCTCGGTCGACTTCACGTAGTCGCCGACGGCCTCCTCCTCGGGTACGACCTTGGTCTTGCCGATGTTGACGCCGACGACGGTCCTGAAGACCGCCTCACGAGCCTCCAGGCGGGCCGCCACGGCCGCGGAGCCCTCGTTGTTGAAGCCCATGCGGTTGATGAGCGCCCGGTCCGGCACAAGGCGGAACAGCCGCTTCTTCGGGTTGCCGGGCTGCGGCTCCCCCGTGACGGTGCCGATCTCGACGTGGTCGAAGCCGAGCATCGACATGCCGTCGATCGCGACCGCGTTCTTGTCGAAGCCGGCGGCGAGCCCGAACGGGCCGTGCATGCGCAGCCCGAAGGCCTCCGTCCGCAGCTCCTCGTACCGGGGCGCGAGGGCGGCCGCGACGAACGTGCGCAGCACGGGGATGCGGACCGCGAGCCGGATCCAGCGGAAGGCGAGGTGGTGGGCCTGCTCCGGGTCCATCCGTTTGAAGACCAGACGGAAGAAAAGCTTGTACATCTCAGTGTCCTCACAAGAAGGGGGACACCGTTTCCGGTGTCCCCCTCAGGGCTGCTAGTCGCGGGCCGCGGTCAGGTGTTCCGCGTGTTCCTGGAGCGAACGCACGCCCACGTCACCGTGGTTGAGGGCGTCGATGCCCTGGACGGCGGCGGCGAGCGCCTGGACCGTCGTGAGGCAGGGCACGGACCGGGCCACGGCCGCCGTACGGATCTCGTAGCCGTCGAGGCGACCGCCGGTGCCGTACGGGGTGTTGACGATGAGGTCGACCTCGCCGTCGTGGATGAGCTGGACGATGGTCTTCTCACCGTTCGGGCCGACGCCCTCGGACTGCTTGCGGACGACCGTCGCGTTGAGGCCGTTGCGCCGGAGGACCTCGGCGGTACCGGACGTGGCGAGCAACTCGAAGCCGTGGGCGACCAGTTCACGCGCCGGGAAGATCATCGAGCGCTTGTCGCGGTTGGCGACCGAGATGAACGCGCGGCCCTTCGTGGGCAGCGGACCGTAGGCGCCCGCCTGGGACTTGGCGTACGCCGTGCCGAAGACGGAGTCGATGCCCATGACTTCGCCGGTGGAGCGCATCTCCGGGCCGAGGACCGTGTCGACGCCACGCCCATGGATGTCGCGGAAGCGCGACCACGGCATGACGGCCTCCTTGACGGAGATCGGCGCGTCGAGCGGGAGTTCGCCGCCGTCGCCGTGGGCCGGGAGCAGCCCCTCGGCGCGCAGCTCGGCGACGGTCGCGCCGAGCGAGATCCGGGCGGCGGCCTTCGCGAGCGGCACCGCGGTCGCCTTCGAGGTGAAGGGGACCGTACGGGACGCGCGCGGGTTGGCCTCCAGGACGTAGAGGATGTCGCCGGCCATCGCGAACTGGATGTTGATCAGTCCGCGCACGCCGACACCCTTGGCGATGGCTTCGGTTGAGGTCCGCAGGCGCTTGATGTCGAAGCCGCCCAGGGTGATCGGCGGCAGGGCGCAGGCCGAGTCGCCGGAGTGGATGCCGGCCTCCTCGATGTGCTCCATGACTCCGCCGAGGTACAGCTCGTGGCCGTCGTAGAGGGCGTCGACGTCGATCTCGATGGCGTCGTCGAGGAAGCGGTCGACCAGGACCGGCCGGGAGGGGCTGATCTCGGTGGACTCGGCGATGTACGACTCCAGGCGGGTCTCGTCGTAGACGATCTCCATGCCGCGTCCGCCGAGGACGTACGACGGGCGGACGAGGACCGGGTAGCCGATCTCGTCGGCGATGGCCTTGGCGCCCACGAAGGTGGTCGCGGTGCCGTGCTTGGGGGCCGGGAGGCCCGCCTCGGCGAGGACCTGGCCGAAGGCGCCGCGGTCCTCGGCGGCGTGGATCGCCTCCGGGGACGTGCCGACGACCGGGACGCCGTTGTCCTTCAGCGCCTGCGCCAGACCCAGCGGAGTCTGGCCGCCGAGCTGCACGATGACGCCCGCGACGGGGCCCGCCTGCTGCTCGGCGTGGACGATCTCCAGCACGTCTTCGAGCGTGAGCGGCTCGAAGTACAGGCGGTCGGAGGTGTCGTAGTCCGTGGAGACGGTCTCGGGGTTGCAGTTGACCATCACGGTCTCGTAGCCGGCGTCGCTGAGCGCGAAGGAGGCGTGGACGCAGGAGTAGTCGAACTCGATGCCCTGGCCGATGCGGTTGGGGCCCGACCCCAGGATGATGACCGCGGGCTTCTCGCGTGGGGCGACCTCGTTCTCCTCGTCGTAGGACGAGTAGAAGTACGGGGTCTTCGCGGCGAACTCGGCGGCACAGGTGTCGACCGTCTTGTAGACCGGGCGGATGCCGAGCGCGTGCCGGACCTCGCGGACGACGTCCTCGCGCAGGCTGCGGATCTCGCCGATCTGCTGGTCGGAGAAGCCGTGCCGCTTGGCCTCGGCGAGCAGCTCCGGGTCGAGCTTGTCTGCGGCGGCCAGCTCGTCCGCGATCTCCTTGATGAGGAAGAGCTGGTCGACGAACCAGGGGTCGATCTTCGTGTACTCGAAGATCTCCTCCTGGGTGGCGCCCGCGCGGATGGCCTGCATGACGGTGTTGATCCGGCCGTCGGTGGGCCGTACGGCCTCTTCGAGGAGCTGGATCTTGTCGCCGGGCTCGCCGACGAAGGTGAACTGGCTGCCCTTCTTCTCCAGGGAGCGCAGCGCCTTCTGGAAGGCCTCGGTGAAGTTACGGCCGATGGCCATCGCCTCGCCGACCGACTTCATGGTGGTCGTCAGGGTCGAGTCCGCCGACGGGAACTTCTCGAAGGCGAAACGCGGGGCCTTCACGACGACGTAGTCGAGGGTCGGCTCGAAGGAGGCCGGGGTCTCGCGCGTGATGTCGTTCGGGATCTCGTCGAGCGTGTAGCCGACGGCCAGCTTGGCGGCGATCTTGGCGATCGGGAAGCCGGTCGCCTTGGAGGCCAGCGCCGAGGAACGCGACACGCGCGGGTTCATCTCGATGACGATGACACGGCCGTCGACCGGGTCGATCGCGAACTGGATGTTGCAGCCGCCGGTGTCGACGCCGACCTCGCGGATGATCGCGATGCCGACGTCGCGCAGCACCTGGTACTCGCGGTCGGTCAGCGTCATCGCCGGGGCGACGGTGATCGAGTCGCCGGTGTGCACGCCCATGGGGTCGAAGTTCTCGATGGAGCAGACGACAACCACGTTGTCGTTCTTGTCGCGCATCAGCTCCAGCTCGTACTCCTTCCAGCCGAGGATGGACTCCTCCAGGAGGACCTCGGTGGTCGGAGACAGGGTGAGGCCCTGGCCGGCGATGCGGCGCAGCTCCTCCTCGTCGTGCGCGAAGCCGGAACCGGCGCCGCCCATGGTGAAGGAGGGCCGGACGACGACCGGGTAGCCGCCGAGCGTGTCGACACCGGCGATCACGTCGTCCATGGAGTGGCAGATCACCGAGCGGGCGGACTCGCCGTAGCCGATCTTCTGACGGACGGCCTCGACGACGCCCTTGAAGAGGTCGCGGTCCTCGCCCTTGTTGATGGCCTCGACGTTGGCGCCGATCAGCTCGACGCCGTACTTCTCCAGGGTGCCCGCCTCGTGCAGCGAGATGGCGGTGTTGAGCGCCGTCTGACCGCCCAGGGTGGGCAGCAGGGCGTCCGGGCGCTCCTTGGCGATGATCTTCTCGACGAAGTCCGGGGTGATCGGCTCGACGTAGGTGGCGTCGGCGATCTCCGGGTCGGTCATGATCGTCGCCGGGTTCGAGTTGACCAGGATGACGCGGATGCCCTCGGCGCGCAGGATGCGGCAGGCCTGGGTGCCGGAGTAGTCGAACTCGGCGGCCTGGCCGATGACGATCGGGCCGGAGCCGATGACCAGGACGGACTGGATATCGGTGCGCTTAGGCACGCTGGCCCTCCATCAAAGACGTGAAGCGGTCGAACAGGTAGGCGGCGTCGTGCGGGCCGGCCGCCGCCTCGGGGTGGTACTGGACGCTGAACGCCGGCCGGTCGAGCAGCCGCAGCCCCTCGACGACCTGGTCGTTCAGGCAGACGTGCGAGACCTCTGCGCGGCCGTACGGCGTGTCGGAGACCTTGTCGAGGGGCGCGTCGACGGCGAAGCCGTGGTTGTGCGCGGTGACCTCGACCTTGCCCGTCGTACGGTCCTGCACGGGCTGGTTGATGCCCCGGTGGCCGTACTTCAGCTTGTACGTGCCGAAGCCGAGCGCGCGGCCGAGGATCTGGTTGCCGAAGCAGATGCCGAAGAGCGGGGTGCCGCGCTCCAGGACGGCCCGCATGACGGCGACCGGGTGGTCGGCGGTGGCGGGGTCGCCGGGTCCGTTGGAGAAGAACACTCCGTCGGGCTGTACGGCGTAGACGTCCTCGACGGTCGCGGTGGCCGGGAGCACGTGCACCTCGATGCCGCGCTCGGCCATGCGGTGCGGGGTCATGCCCTTGATGCCGAGGTCGACGGCGGCGACGGTGAACTTCTTCTCGCCGATCGCGGGGACGACGTACGCCTCCTTGGTGGCGACCTCGGCGGAGAGGTCGGCGCCCGTCATCTCGGGGGCCTCGCGCACCTCGGCGAGCATGGTGTCGTCGTCGGGCAGTGCCGGGCCGGAGAAGATGCCCACGCGCATGGCGCCGCGCTCGCGCAGATGGCGGGTCAACGCGCGCGTGTCGATGCCGGAGATCCCGACGACGCCCTGGTTGCGCAGCTCCTCGTCCAGGGAGCGGCGGGAGCGCCAGTTGGACGGCACGCGCGCGGGGTCGCGCACCACGTAACCGGCGACCCAGATGCGGGCCGACTCGGGGTCCTCGTCGTTCACACCCGTGTTGCCGATGTGCGGGGCGGTCATGACGACGACCTGGCGGTGGTACGACGGGTCGGTCAGGGTCTCCTGGTAGCCGGTCATGCCGGTGGAGAACACGGCCTCGCCGAAGGTCACCCCCACGGACCCGTAGGCACGGCCGCGGAAGATCCGGCCGTCCTCCAGGACGAGTACGGCGGGAACCTTGGCGGCTCCCCTGGTGGAGGTGGTCATCGTGCGCCTTCCGTGTCGGTCGTCTCGAGACTCTTGTTGATCATGCCGTTCAGGGTGGTGACCCACTCCGTGTGCTCGGCCGCGTGGTCGGAGCGGAACCCGGAGTCGATCAGCCGGTCCCCGTGCGCCCACGTCACGACCAGCAGACCGCCCTCGCTGAGGACCTTCCCGGCGATGCCCTTGCCGAGCAGGGCCTCGCGCAACGCGCCGACCGGGATGAAGAAGTCGGTGGCTCCCGGTCGTACGACATCCAGGCCGGCCTCCGTCAGGGTCAGCTCGACCCGGCTGCGGGTGCCCAGGCCGTGCGCCACGATGCGGTCGAGCCACTGCCCGGCGGTGGTGGAGCCGTGGTAGCGGCCACTCATCGACAACACAGCCAGTTTCGCCTCGCCCACCTCTTCCGGCGACGTGGGCAGCTCGGGCAGGTCTCCCTGGAGCGTGCCGCGCCACTTCCAGCCCTCGCGCATCAGCCAGTAGACGAGCGCGATGAACAGGGCGAGGCCGACGAGCCAGCCGATACGGGCGGCCCAGTCGGTCACCGGGGCGGACTTCTCCCCGGCCGCGAGGTGGGTCAGTTCCAGAGGTGTCACGTGAGCTTCCCGTCGACGAGCGTGGCCTTGCCCCGGAGCCAGGTGTGCGTCACACGGCCCGGCAGCTCACGCCCCTCGTACGGGGTGTTGCGACTGCGCGAAGCGAAGCCCGCGGGGTCCACCGACCCACGGTATTCCGTGTCGACGAGCGTGAGGTTGGCGGGCTCACCAGCCGAGACGGGACGCCCGTGTCCGGTGGCCCGGCCGATCTCGGCGGGCTTGACGGACATGCGCTCGGCGACCCCGGTCCAGGTGAGGAGCCCGGTGTCCACCATGGTCTCCTGCACCACTGACAACGCCGTCTCCAGGCCGACCATCCCCATGGCGGCGGCGGCCCACTCGCAGTCCTTGTCCTCGTGCGGGTGCGGCGCGTGGTCGGTGGCGACGATGTCGATCGTGCCGTCGGCGAGCGCCTCGCGCAGGGCCAGTACGTCGCGCTCGGTGCGCAGCGGCGGGTTGACCTTGAAGACGGGGTTGTAGGAGCGCACCAGCTCATCCGTGAGGAGGAGGTGATGCGGGGTGACCTCGGCGGTCACGTCGATGCCCCGGGACTTGGCCCAGCGGACGATCTCGACGGACCCGGCGGTCGACAGGTGGCAGATGTGGACGCGGGAGCCGACGTGCTCGGCGAGGAGGACGTCCCGGGCGATGATCGATTCTTCGGCCACCGCCGGCCAGCCCCCGAGCCCCAGTTCGGCCGAGACGACGCCCTCGTTCATCTGGGCGCCCTCGGTGAGCCGCGGCTCCTGGGCGTGCTGGGCGACGACTCCGCCGAAGGCCTTCACGTACTCCAGCGCCCGGCGCATGATCACCGCGTCGTCGACGCACTTGCCGTCGTCGGAGAAGACGGTGACCCCGGCGGCCGACTCGTGCATCGCGCCCAGCTCGGCGAGCTTCTTGCCCTCCAGGCCGACGGTGACGGCGCCGATGGGCTGCACATCGCAGTAGCCGTGCTCCTGGCCGAGCCGGTAGACCTGCTCGACGACGCCGGCGGTGTCGGCGACGGGGAAGGTGTTGGCCATGGCGAACACCGCCGTGTAGCCACCGCCGGCGGCCGCGCGGGTACCGGTCAGGACGGTCTCGGAGTCCTCACGGCCGGGCTCGCGCAGGTGGGTGTGCAGGTCGACGAGGCCAGGCAGCAGCACCTTGCCGTCGGCCTCGACGACCTCGGCGCCCTCGGCGCTCAGGCCGACGCCCACCTCAGTGATCGACTCCCCGTCGATCAGCACGTCCTGCGGCTCGCCGCCGAGCACCTTCGCACCACGGATCAGGATCTTGCTCATGTGACTTACTTCTCCTCGATACGGGCGTGGCTGACGGCGGGTTCGTTGCCGCCCAGAAGCAGATAGAGCACGGCCATCCGGATGGACACTCCGTTTGCGACCTGCTCGACGACGGTGCAGCGGTCCGAGTCGGCGACCTCGGCGGTGATCTCCATGCCCCGGACCATCGGCCCCGGGTGCATCACGATGGCGTGCTCGGGCATCTTCGCCATGCGGTCGCCGTCGAGGCCGTAGCGCCGCGAGTACTCGCGCTCGGTCGGGAAGAACGCCGCGTTCATGCGCTCGCGCTGCACGCGCAGCAGCATCACCGCGTCGGACTTGGAGAGCGTGCTGTCGAGGTCGTACGACACCTCGCAGGGCCAGGCCTCGACGCCGACCGGCACCAGGGTCGGCGGGGCGACGAGGGTTACCTCGGCGCCCAGGGTGTGCAGCAGGTCGACGTTCGAGCGGGCCACCCGGCTGTGCAGGATGTCGCCGACGAGCGTGATCCGCTTGCCGTCCAGGTCCTGCCCGAGCCCGGCGTCCCGGCCGACGAGCCGGCGCCGCATGGTGAACGCGTCGAGCAGCGCCTGCGTCGGGTGCTGGTGTGTGCCGTCACCGGCGTTGATGACGGCCGCGTCGATCCACCCGGAGGTGGCGAGCCGGTACGGCGCTCCGGAGGCACCGTGCCGGATGACGACCGCGTCGACGCCCATGGCCTCCAGGGTCTGCGCGGTGTCCTTCAGGGACTCGCCCTTGGAGACGCTCGACCCCTTGGCGGTGAAGTTGATGACGTCGGCGGAGAGGCGCTTCTCGGCGGCCTCGAAGGAGATACGCGTACGCGTGGAGTCCTCGAAGAAGAGGTTCACGACGGTACGGCCGCGCAGGGTCGGCAGTTTCTTGATCGGCCGGTCGGCGACCCTGGCCATCTCCTCGGCGGTGTCGAGGATCAGGACGGCGTCGTCGCGGGTGAGGTCGGCGGCCGAGATGAGATGACGCTGCATCTGTCAGGCTCCGTAAGGCAGTTCAGGTCGGGATCCGGGGGTCTGGGGGATGTCCCCCAGAAGGCACGGCCGGGCATGCGGGGGCGCGGCGTGCCACAGGGGCACGGCGTCCGTCCGCTACGGGGTCTGCTTCACACCGAGCAGCACGGTGTCGCGACCGTCCTCCTCGGCGAGCTGGACCTTGACCGTCTCCCGCAGCGACGTGGGGAGGTTCTTGCCGACGTAGTCGGCGCGGATGGGCAGTTCGCGGTGGCCCCTGTCGACCAGGACCGCGAGCTGCACCGCGCGGGGGCGCCCGATGTCGTTCAGGGCGTCGAGGGCGGCGCGGATGGTGCGGCCGGAGAAGAGCACGTCGTCGACGAGGACGACCAGGCGGCCGTCGATGCCGTCACCGGGGATGTCGGTGCGGGCCAGCGCTCGCGGCGGGTGCATGCGCAGGTCGTCGCGGTACATGGTGATGTCGAGGGAGCCGACCGGGATCTTGCGGTCGGTGATCTCCTCGAGCTTGGCGGCGAGCCGCTGGGCGAGGAACACACCCCGGGTCGGGATGCCGAGGAGCACCACGTCGTCGGCGCCCTTGGCGCGCTCGACGATCTCGTGGGCGATGCGGGTCAGGACCCGCGCGATGTCGGGGGCTTCGAGAACCGGCCGGGCATCGGACTCGTACTGCTGGGTGTCCATAAGAAACGGACCTCCTTCTCCGCCTCACGGGACGGACCTTAAAGGACGTCGGATTTGCGCCATCCACGGTAGCAGGCCGGGGCGACACCCCAGATCACCCCTATGGCGTAATCGGACACCGCCAGCACGGAAGAGCCGGTGCGGACCATTCGGCTTGACGCGGAAGCGTAACGCTGCGTAACCTCACAGTGAGTTACCAGCCGCGCGGCGCGGAAACACTGCAGCCGCGTCGACACAGTGTCCGGGAGCTATATGTCCAGCGAATACGCCAAACAGCTCGGGGCCAAGCTCCGGGCCATCCGCACCCAGCAGGGCCTTTCCCTCCACGGTGTCGAGGAGAAGTCACAGGGACGCTGGAAGGCGGTCGTGGTCGGGTCGTACGAGCGCGGCGACCGTGCCGTCACCGTGCAGCGCCTCGCCGAGTTGGCTGACTTCTACGGGGTTCCGGTGCAGGAGCTGCTGCCGGGCACCACGCCGGGCGGGGCCGCCGAGCCGCCGCCGAAGCTGGTCCTGGACCTGGAGCGGCTGGCCCACGTGCCCGCCGAGAAGGCCGGCCCGCTGCAGCGCTACGCGGCGACGATCCAGTCCCAGCGCGGTGACTACAACGGCAAGGTGCTCTCGATCCGCCAGGACGACCTGCGCACACTCGCCGTCATCTACGACCAGTCGCCCTCGGTCCTCACCGAGCAGCTCATCAGCTGGGGCGTGCTGGACGCGGACGCGCGTCGCGCGGTCTCCCACGAGGAGAACTGAGCAGCTCCCGCCGAGCCGCTTCCCGTCTCAGCAGAAACGTGCCGCCGGGGTGGCCGGAACTTCACTGTTCCGGCCACCCCGGCGGCTTTCTGCGGGCCTCACGAGCCTCCTGCGTACGGGGAGCGCCCTCATCCCCACGGGAACGCCGGAGGGCCCGCAGCGGTCGTGCTGCGGGCCCTCCGGCGTTTCGCTCGCGTACTCGTGTCCTGCCTACGCCTCGTCGCGGCGCAGCGAGGGCTTCAGGTCCTTGAAACGGCCCAGCAGGCCGTTCACGAACGAGGGCGACTCGTCCGTGGAGAACTCCTTCGCCAGCTGCACCATCTCGTCGAGGACGACGGCGTCCGGCGTCTCGTCGGCCCAGATCAGCTCGTAGGCGCCGAGGCGCAGGATGTTGCGGTCCACCACGGGCATGCGGTCGAGCGTCCAGCCGACGGAGTACTGCGCGATCAGCTCGTCGATGCGGCGCGCGTGCTGCGCGTACCCCTCGACCAGCTCCATCGTGTACTCGCTGACCGGGGGCTGCCGGGTGTCGTCCCGGGAGAGCCGGATCCAGTCCGCGAGGACCGTGGTGACGCCGACTCCGCGCTGGTCGCCCTCGAAGAGGATCTGGAAGGCGCGCTTGCGGGCCGTATTGCGGGCAGCCACGGTTAGCTGTTCACCCGGCCGAGGTAGTCGCTGGAACGGGTGTCGACCTTGATCTTCTCACCGGTGGTGATGAAGAGCGGGACCTGGATCTGGTAACCGGTCTCCAGGGTGGCGGGCTTGGTGCCACCGGTGGAGCGGTCGCCCTGGACGCCGGGCTCGGTCTCCTGGATGACGAGCTCGACGGCGGCCGGCAGCTCGACGAAGAGCACCTCGCCCTCGTGCTGCGCGACCGTGGCGGTGAAGCCCTCGATCAGGAAGTTGGCGGCGTCGCCGACGGCCTTGCGGTCGACCATGAGCTGGTCGTAGGTCTCCATGTCCATGAAGACGAAGTACTCGCCGTCCATGTACGAGAACTGCATGTCGCGCTTGTCGACAGTGGCCGTCTCGACCTTGACGCCGGCGTTGAACGTCTTGTCGACGACCTTGCCGGAGAGCACGTTCTTGAGCTTGGTGCGCACGAAGGCAGGGCCCTTGCCGGGCTTGACGTGCTGGAACTCGACGACGGACCAGAGCTGGCCCCCGTCGAGCTTGAGCACCAGGCCGTTCTTGAGGTCGTTCGTGGAAGCCACGGTTGCGGAATCTCCTGGACTGACGTGGACGACCACGGGACACGCGCACAGCTCGGAAAAGCTAGAGCGCGAGCAGCTCCTTGGTCGTGATGGTGAGTAGCTCGGGTCCGCCGTCCGCCTCAGGGCGTACGACGAGCGTGTCATCGATCCGGACACCGCCCCGGCCCGGGAGGTGAACCCCCGGTTCGACGGTGACCGGCACGCAAGCGTCCAGTTTACCCATGGCCGCGGGGGCCAGCTGCGGCTCCTCGTCGATTTCGAGCCCGACACCGTGGCCGGTGAGGGCTGCGAGGCCCTCCGAGTACCCCGCGGAGTCCAGCACCTGGCGGGCCGCGCGGTCCACATCACGGTACGCGGCACCGGGGGTCAGGGACTCCCGCGCAGCCCTCTGGGCGGCGAAGACGAGGTCGTACAGCTCGATCTGCCAGTCGGCGGGAGAGGTCCCGATGACGAACGTACGGCCGATCTCACACCGGTACCCGCGATAGGTGGCACCGAGGCAGACGGAAAGGAAATCTCCCTCCTCGACCCGGCGGTCGGTCGGCCGGTGGCCGCGTCTGCCCGAGTGCGGGCCGGTGGCGACGGAGGTCGCGAAGGCCGGGCCGTCCGCGCCGTGGTCGACGAGCCGTCGCTCCAGTTCGAGGGCGAGGTGGCGTTCGGTGCGGCCGACGAGGATCGACTCCAGCAGCTCTCCGAGGGCTTGGTCGGCGATCTCGGCGGCGATTCTCAGACAGGAGATCTCCTCCTCGTCCTTGACGACCCGGAGTTGCTCGACCGCGCCGCCGATGTCGGTGAGGCGGAGCGTGGGAGCGACCGAGCGGAGGGCTCGGTGGCGGGACACCGTGAGGTGGTGTTCCTCTACGGCCATGGATTCGGCACCGTGCGCTGCCGCGAGGTCGGCGGCGGCGACGGCGGGGTCGCCATCAGCACCGGGGAGCGTGTGGATGCGCAGTGCCTCGTCGGGGCGTCCCTCAGGGGGGCGTTCCTCCAGCGGGCTCACGCAGACCAGTGTGTCGTCGCGCCTACCGAGCAGCAGAACGGTGCCCTGCGGGGCTGGACCGGCCAGGTAGCGGACGTTGGCGGGGCGGGTGACCAAGGCGGACTGGCTGCCGACGGCTTGGGCTCGTTCCCTCAGCCTTGCTCGGCGGGCTGCGTAGACCTCTGACATGAGATGAGCGTAGGAGCGGTGGCTGGATTGTGCTGGTTGGGAGAGTGCCGTTCGGGGGACGGGGGTGGGCCTTGGGTTGTTCGCCGGGCGCGCGCCGGTGGGGGCTTGTCGCGCAGTTCCCCGCGCCCCTTGGGTGGGACAGCTCCCCTGTGATTACCAGTTCGGGGGGCTTGCTATCGAGCGGGCCAGGACGTCGTTCAGGACCTGGGCCGTTTGCTGGACGTCCATCTGGGAGTTGTCGATGATCGGGAGGCCCGAGCCGTACCAGCCGGCCATGCGGCCGTGGATGCGGGCGACCTCCTCGTCGGTGAGGCGGCGGTTGCCGGAGCGTTCGGCGTTGCGTTCCAGGACGATTTCCAGGCCGGGGAGGAGGACGACGGGGAGGAGGCCGGGGCCCACGTGTCGTTTCCAGCCGCCGAGGCCCACGACCGGGCGGTCGGGGAAGACCGCGTCGTCGAGGATGCAGGAGATGCCGTTGGCGAGGAAGTTGCGGGCGGCGAAGCCGCAGGTGCGGCGGGCCAGGCGGTACTGGGCCTCGGAGTGGTCGTTCCAGCCGGACTGGGGGTCCGCGAAGCCGGAGCGGACCCATTCGCGTACGTCGTCGAGGCTGATGTGGGCCGTGGGGACCCGGCGGTGGTCCGCCCAGTACTTCGCGACGCTCGTCTTGCCCGCGCCGGCGGGGCCGATGAGCAGCACCGCGAGGGTCGTGGAGGTCGGGTCGGCCGCGGCCTGCGCCGGTGGCGTGCTGGGCATGGGGACCGGGCCGCCCGGCGGGAGCTGGACGTGGCCGGTGGTGTCCGGTGCGCGGCGCGGTACCGCGTGCGGCAGCGGCGGGGTGGGCGCGAAGCCCGGGGCCGGTGGCGGGGGCGGCACGGGTGCCGGGCCCGGATGGGGCGGCGGACCCGAGTGTTGTCCGGCCGGGGACCAACCGGTGGTCGGTCCCTGCCCCGGCTGGTGGGGCGGCGGCAGCGGAGACCCCACTGCGTGCTGCATCCGGTGCCACTCCATCTCGTACGGCGATTGGCGCTGGCAGCGGGCCCGAACCCCCGCTCCCTACCGAACGGTACCTTCCCCGGCCGCCATTTGGTGAACGGCCGGCGAGGGCCCGAAGTGCCCGTCCGCGCAAGGCAATTCGGGCGGAAGGTGCTTGGCGGTACTTACTCGCCCACTTCGCCGTACGCGGCGAGCAGGACGGCCGGGTCGGGGCCTTCGAGCACCGTCGGCTTGGCGAGGCCGTCGAGGACGATGAAGCGGAGGAGGTCGCCGCGGGACTTCTTGTCGACCTTCATGGTCTCCAGCAGCTTGGGCCACTGGTCGTAGCGGTAGCTGAGCGGCAGCCCGACCGACTCGAGGACCGTGCGGTGCCGGTCCGCCGTCGCGTCGTCCAACCGGCCCGCGAGACGGCCGAGTTCGGCCGCGAAGTGCATTCCTACGGCCACCGCCGCGCCGTGGCGCCACTTGTAGCGCTCGTTCTTCTCGATGGCGTGGGCGAGGGTGTGGCCGTAGTTGAGGATCTCGCGCAGGCCCGACTCCTTGAGGTCGGCCGAGACGACCTCGGCCTTGACCTTGATGGAGCGCTCGATCAGCTCGGCGGTGTGCGGGCCCGCCGGGGTGCGGGCGGACTCCGGGTCGGACTCGATGAGTTCGAGGATCACCGGGTCGGCGATGAAGCCTGCCTTGATGATCTCGGCGAGCCCTGAGACGTAGTCGTTGACCGGGAGGGAGTCCAGCGCGGCGAGGTCGCAGAGCACACCGGCCGGCGGGTGGAAGGAGCCGACCAGGTTCTTGCCCTCGGCGGTGTTGATGCCGGTCTTGCCGCCGACGGCCGCGTCGACCATGGCGAGCACGGTCGTCGGTACGGCGATCCAGCGGACCCCGCGCAGCCAGGTCGCGGCGACGAAGCCGGCCAGGTCGGTGGTGGAGCCGCCGCCGACGCCGACGATGACGTCGGAGCGGGTGAAGCCGGACTGGCCCAGGGCCTTCCAGCAGTAGGCGGCGACCTCGGCGGTCTTGGCCTCCTCCGCGTTCGGCACCTGGATGGCCACGGCCTCGAAGCCCTGCCCGGCCAGGTCGGCGCGCAGCGCCTCACCCGTCTCGTCGAGCGCCTCGGGGTGGATGATGGCGACCCGCTTGGCCCGGTCGCCGACCAACCCGCCCAGTTCGCCCAGGAGTTGACGGCCCACCAGGACCTCGTACGGGTCGCTGCCCGCCGTGCCGCCGACCTGGATCCGCGTCACTGACTCGCTCATGCTTCCTTCAACTCCAGTGCGTCCAGGACGGCTTGGGTGACGTCCTCGGGGGTGCGGCCGTCCGTGGGTACGACTGCCTGCGCGACCTCGGCGTACAAGTGCCGCCTGGCTTCCATCAGTTCGCGCCACTGCTTGCGCGGGTTGATCGCGAGCAGCGGGCGGGCCGCGTTGAGGCCGGTGCGCTTGACCGCTTCGTCCACGTCCATGGAGAGGTAGACGACCCGGTGTCCGGCGAGCAGCGCGCGCGTGTCCTCGTCGAGGATCGAGCCGCCGCCGAGCGCGAGGACGCCGTCGTGCCCGGCGAGTGCCTGGTGCACGGCGCGCTTCTCGATCGCGCGGAAGACGGGCTCGCCCTCGTCGACGAAGATCTCGGCGATGGTGCGGCCCTCGGTGGCCACGATGTCGTCGTCGGTGTCCCGGTAGCCGACGCCGAGCCGCTCGGCGAGCTGCTGCCCGACGGTGGACTTGCCGACGCCCATGGGACCGACCAGGACGACGAGCGGGGTCGCGGTCACCGGATGGCCAGGTTCTCGAGGTACGAGCGGACGTTACGGCGGGTCTCGGGCACCGAGTCGCCGCCGAACTTCTCCGCGACGGCGTCCGCGAGGACCAGCGCCACCATCGCCTCGGCGACAATGCCGGCGGCGGGAACCGCGGAGACGTCGGAGCGCTGGTGGTGGGCCTGCGTGGCCTCACCGGTGGCCACGTCGACGGTCTGCAGGGCACGCGGCACGGTCGCGATGGGCTTCATCGCGGCGCGGACGCGCAGCAGTTCGCCGGTGCTCAGCCCGCCCTCGGTACCACCGGAACGACCGGAGACCCGACGAATACCCTCATCGGTGTTCACGATCTCGTCGTGCGCCTGCGAGCCGGGCACCCGGGCCAGTTCAAAACCGTCACCGATCTCGACACCCTTGATCGCCTGGATACCCATGAGGGCACCGGCGAGACGGGCGTCCAGCTTGCGGTCCCAGTGCACATGCGAACCGAGGCCCACGGGAACGCCGTAGGCGAGGATCTCGACGACCCCACCGAGCGTGTCGCCGTCCTTGTGGGCCTGGTCGATCTCGGCCACCATCGCCTTCGACGCGTCCGCGTCCAGGCAGCGCACCGGGTCGGTGTCCAGCTTCTCGACATCGGCGGGCGTAGGCAGGACACCCCGCGGGGCCTTTGCGGAGGCCAACTCGACGACGTGCGAGACGATCTCGATCCCGGCCGTCTCCTTGATGTACGACCGGGCCACCGCGCCCAGCGCGACACGGGCCGCCGTCTCCCGCGCGGAGGCACGCTCCAGGATCGGCCGGGCCTCGTCGAAACCGTACTTCTGCATACCGGCGAGGTCGGCGTGCCCGGGCCGCGGCCGGGTAAGCGGCGCATTGCGGGCGAGCCCCGCCAGAATCTCGGGGTCGACCGGGTCGGCCGCCATGACCTGCTCCCACTTGGGCCACTCGGTGTTGCCCACCATGATGGCCACCGGCGAACCGAGGGTCAGGCCGTGCCGGACACCGCCGAGGAAGGTGACCTCGTCGCGCTCGAACTTCATGCGAGCACCGCGTCCATAGCCGAGCCGGCGCCGGGCCAGGTGGTCCGCCACCATGTCCGTGGTGATCGGCACGCCGGCGGGAAGACCCTCCAGCGTCGCCACGAGTGCGGGACCGTGGGACTCCCCCGCGGTCAGCCAGCGCAACCTGCTCAACGGTGCTCCTCATGCTCGCGCCCTGGTACTGCTGCGTACGCGCGTCCTCGCATACGCCGACGGCGCGACCGGGTGCGCGGCCCTGGCCCGCCGCCCCCGATCCTCCCACGTCCGGGGCGCGGACCCGGCCTACGGTCCAGGGGGCGGACGGGGCGGGGCAAGGGACGACGACGGACTTGGGCCTTCTCGCCCTGCTGTTCCGGGCTGAGGCCAGCCGAGGTCAGGGGCCGACCGACTCGCGCTCGGTCGCGTTGCGGGGGCCGGGTGAGGGGTTGGGCGACGGCTCCTTGAGAGCCGTGGCGGGGCGAGGGCCGAGGTCAGGAGCCGGCCGGCGGCCACTTGCCTGCCCTGTCGGGTCCGGCCCAGCGGTCTGCCGACGTCTTCTCGACCGCCCCGCCCAACCCCGGTCAGCAGTCGGGCTCTGTCTCCTGGCCCGCTCCGCCAGGCCCAAGGCGACGCCTCGCCGATGCAGTCCAGTCCACCGTGTCTCCACCGCCCCAGGACCGGCAATCAGTCGACCGCGGTGCTTACCCCGCCGTCGGCCAACCCCACCTCACCGCTCCGCCAACGCCCTCTCCCCCGCCCTCCGCATCACGTCCACCGGCGCCGGCCGACACCCCGTCATCTGTTCCACCTGGAGTACCGCCTGATGCACCAGCAGATCGAGTCCGCTCACCACCGCGCCCCCGTAGCCGGACCAGCGGGCCGCGAGATCCGTGGGCCAGGGGTCGTACAGGACGTCGAAAAGCGTGGCGGGGCGTTCCGGTACCGCGGAGGAAAGGGCGTCGGTCGTGCCGGCCGGCGTCGTGGCGAAGACCAGGGGTGCACGCAGCCCCTCCGCCGCGTCCGCCCAGTCCGCCGTGCGTACCTCTACGTCCAGCCGCTTCCCCCACTGCCGCATCTCCGCCGCGCGCGCCTCGCTGCGGACGTACGCGACGACCTCGCCCGTGCAGATCCGGGCGAGGGCGGCGAGGGCGGAGGAGGCGGTGGCGCCGGCGCCGAGGATGGCGGCGGAGTCGACCTGTTCGATGCCGTGTTCACGGAGGGCGGCGACCATGCCTGGGATGTCGGTGTTGTCGCCGACGCGTCGGCCGTCCTCCGTGACGACGACTGTGTTCACCGCGTCCACCGACGCCGCTGTCTCGCTGATCTCGTCCAGCAGCGGTATCACGGCGCGCTTCAGCGGCATCGTCAGCGACAGGCCCGCCCACTCCGGGCCGAGGTCCTTGAAGAAGCCCGGCAGGGCTGCCTCGTCCACGTCGAAGCGGTCGTAGGACCAGTTGTCCAGCCCCAGCTCCCCGTATGCCGCGCGATGCAGCACCGGGGAGAGGGAGTGGGCGATGGGGGAACCGAGCACGGCGGCACGGCGGGCGTCAGTTGCCCGAGGTGGCATTGAACTTTTCCTTGAGTGCCTGGAATTCGGCGTACGTCTTGGCGAATTCGGTCTTGTTCTCGCCGTCGGTCGCCACGAAGTAGATCCAGCCGTCGTGGGTCGGATTCAGTGCCGCTGCCAGAGCCTCGTCACCGGGGTTGTCGATGGGACCGGGCGGGAGGCCCTTTTGGGTGTAGGTGTTGTACGGGTCCTTGTTGCTGTTGATCTCGGACTCGCTGATGTGGATGTTGCTCTGGCCCTTCAGGTAATTGAAGGTCGAGTCGAATTGCAGGTACCGGTTCGTCTCGGTGTTCGTGGTCTTGAGACGGTTGTAGACCACTTCGGCCATCTTGCGGAAGTCGTCGTGCGTCTTGCCCTCGGCCTGGACGAGGCTCGCGACCGTGATGACCTGCAGCGGGTCTTCCAGGTTGAGCGCCTTGGCCTTCGCTTCAAGGTCGATCGCGCCGTATTTGTCGCTGGCCTGGGCGACCATCTGCTTGAGGACCGTTTCGGGTTTCATGCCCTTTGCGGCGCCGTACGTGCCGGGGTAGAGGAAGCCCTCCAACGGGTCCTTGATGTCCTTGTTGCTGTTCGCCCAGCTGGGCAGCCCGAAGGACTTGTAATCCTTCTTGGCGATGGCCTTGGTGGTGCCGTCGGAAACCTGGAGTTTCTTGTCGATCTCCGCGTAGATCTTGGAGTTGCGCCAGCCCGTGGGGATGATCAGGTTGTCCTGGCTCTTCGGGTCGAGCATGAGCTTTACGGCGCTCGCGGCGGACATTTCCTTCTTGAGGAGAAAGACGCCAGCCTGGATCTTCTTGCCGTCGGGATTCTGCGACTGAGCGGCCACGAAGGCATCGACGCTCTTTACGACGCCCTGTTTCTTCAGCTCCTGCCCGATGGTGTAGCCACCCGCCCCCTTGGGGATGGTGACGCTCACCGAACCGGTGCCGTCGCCCGCGTAGTCCGGCGCCGAGCCGAAACGGTTCTGGTAGAACTGGTAGCCGAAGTAGCCGACCGTGGCCAGGCCGCCGCCGAACACCATGACGACCACAAGGCAGGCGCAGCCGTTGCGGCGCTTCCTCTCCTTGCCGCCTTTGTCCTTGCCTTTGCCGCCTTTGCCCCGTCGGCGCCCGTCCGGCTCGTCGTCGGCCTCGTCATCGTCGTCGCCGCCACCCGCGAAGAACGCATGTTCGCCCTGATCGGGTCCCGGGTCCCAGTCCGTCTGCTCCGGCTCCGGCTCGGTGCGTCGCTTGCCGGGCGGCTCGGGCGGTGGGAACGCGTCGGGCGTGCCGTAGAAATCGGGCTGTTGTTCGCCATAGGCGGCGGCCTGCTGCGCGTACGGGTCGCCGGGGTCCGCGGCGTACGGGACCTGCGCGGGCGCGCCGGTACCGTCCCAGCCGCCCTGCTGATATTGCTGCTGCTGAGCGGCGTACTGCTGATGGCTCTGATCGGCGTACTGCTGATGGTCCGCCCACTGCTGCTGGCCGGGGTAGTGCGGGTTGCCCTGTTCGTCGTAGACCGGGTACTGCTGCTGCGCCTGACCGTAGTCGGCCTGCTGGCCATGGCCCCAGTCGCCGTACTGCTGCGGCTGCTGCGGCTGTTCCGGGTAGTGCTGCGGCTGGCCGCCGTAGGAGGACTGCTGCCCCTGCTGGGCCTGCTGTCCTTCCCATCCGACGTCCCCGAACAACGGGTCCTCCGGATGCCACGGTTCGGAGCCTGGGCCCCGGCCATACTCAGTCATCGATCCCCTAGAGCCGCGAGGCGGCGGTCGCGGCGCTTGCGGCTCCGGCTCCCGTCCCGCCTCTTGCTGTGCCATGGCTGTTCGAACACCATCGCATCGCGCGGAACGTTACCGTATCGCGATCAGATGACCACTTCGACGCCCTCGCCGGGTGGTTTACCTGACACCCGTTCGGATTCCAGCGCCTGCTGGAGGATGATGACCGCGGCCGCCTGGTCGATGACCGACCGGCCCTTCTTGGACTTCACCCCGGAGGCGCGCAGTCCCTGACTGGCCGTCACCGTGGTCATCCGTTCGTCCAACAGTCTGACCGGTACCGGGGCGATGCCCTTCGCGAGTTCCTGGGCGAAGGCCCGGACCTTCACCGCGGCCGGTCCCTCGCCCCCCTTGAGGGAGCGCGGGAGGCCGACGACGACTTCGATCGGTTCGTACTCCTCGGCGAGCTGCTTCAGCCGGCGGTGCGCCGCCGGGATGTCGCGGCCGGGGACCGTCTCGACGGGAGTCGCGAGGATCCCGTCGGGGTCGCACGAGGCGACCCCGATCCGGGCGTCCCCGACGTCGATCGCGAGTCGACGTCCTCTTCGCATGTTCGCGGCCGTTTCTTACTTGGCCGTGTCGGCGACGAGGCGTTCGACAGCGTCCACGGCCTCGCCGACCGCGGCCGGGTTCTGGCCACCGCCCTGGGCCACGTCCGGCTTGCCGCCACCGCCGCCGCCGAGGGTCTTGGCAGCCGCGCGGACCAGGTCGCCGGCCTTGAGACCGCGCTCGCGAGCGGCCTCGTTGGTGGCGATGACCGTCAGCGGCTTGCCGTTGTTGACCGTGAAGAGGGCCACTACGGCGGCCCGGCCGCCCTGGATACGGCCGCGCACGTCGAGGACCAGCTTGCGCAGGTCGTCGGCGCTCGTGCCGTCCGGCACCTGGCCGGTGACCAGCGCGACACCGTGCACGTCCTTGGCGGACTCGACGAGACCGGCCGCGGCCTGCAGCACCTTCTCGGCGCGGAACTTCTCGATCTCCTTCTCGGCGTCCTTCAGCTTGCCGAGCATGGCGGAGACCTTCTCCGGCAGTTCCTCCGGGCGCCCCTTCATCAGCTCCTGGAGCTGGGCGACGACCGTGTGCTCACGGGCGAGGAAGTTGTAGGCGTCGACACCGACGAGCGCTTCGATACGGCGGACTCCGGAGCCGATCGACGACTCACCGAGCAGCTTGACCAGGCCGAGCTGCGAGGTGTTGTGGACGTGGGTACCGCCGCACAGCTCCTTGGAGAAGTCGCCGATGGTGACGACGCGGACCCGCTCGCCGTACTTCTCTCCGAACTCGGCGATGGCGCCCTGCTTCTTGGCCTCGTCGAGGCTGAGGATCTCGGCGTGCACGTCCAGGTCGCGGGCGAGCACCTCGTTGATCTTCTGCTCGACGTCGGTCATCACGGCCGTGGGAACCGCGGACGGCGATCCGAAGTCGAAGCGGAAGCGGCCCGGCTGGTTCTCGGAACCGGCCTGCGCGGCCGTCGGACCGAGGGCGTCACGCAGCGCCTGGTGGGTGAGGTGAGTGGCCGAGTGGGCGCGGGCGATGGCGGTACGACGGCGGATGTCGATCGCGGCCTCGGCCTTGGCGCCGACGGTGACCTCGCCGTACTGGACGACGCCCTTGTGGACGTAGACCCCGGGCACCGGCTTCTGGCAGTCGCGGATCTCGATCACGGCACCGGACTCGACCTTGATGCGGCCGGTGTCGCCGATCTGGCCGCCGCCCTCGGCGTAGAAGGGGGTGCGGTCGAGGACGATCTCGACCTCGTCGCCCTCGGTCGCGGCCGGGGAGGAGACGCCGTCGACGAGGATGCCGACGATGGTGGACTCGCCCTGGGTGTCCGAGTAGCCGATGAAGTCGGTCTCGCCGGCCTTGTCGGCGATCTCGCGGTAGGCGCCGACGCCCGCGTGGCCGGTCTTCTTGGCCTGCGCGTCGGCCTTGGCCTGGTCGCGCTGCTGCTTCATCAGGCGCCGGAAGCCGTCCTCGTCCACGGAAAGGCCCTGTTCGGCGGCCATTTCGAGGGTGAGGTCGATCGGGAAGCCCCAGGTGTCGTGGAGCAGGAACGCCTTGTCGCCGGCGAGGACCTTGCCGCCGGACTGCTTGGTGTCGGCGATGGCGGTGTCGAGGATGTTGGTGCCGGCCTTCAGCGTCTTGACGAAGGCGGCCTCCTCGGCGAGGGCCACGGTCTCGATGCGCTGCCGGTCGGTGACGAGCTCCGGGTACTGCTGGCCCATCATCGCGATGACCGTGTCGATGAGGTCCTTGACGACCAGACCGGTGGCACCGAGCAGCCGCATGTTGCGGATGGCGCGGCGCATGATGCGGCGCAGTACGTAACCGCGGCCCTCGTTACCGGGGGTCACGCCGTCGCCGATGAGCATCACGGACGTCCGCATGTGGTCGGTGACCACGCGCAGGGAGACGTCGGACTCGTGCGAGTCGCCGTACTCGACACCGGTCAGCTCGGTGGCCTTCTTGATGACGGCCATGGAGGTGTCGATCTCGTACATGTTCTGCACGCCCTGCAGGATCATCGCGAGGCGCTCAAGGCCGAGGCCCGTGTCGATGTTCTTGCTGGGCAGCTCGCCGAGGATCTCGAAGTCCTCCTTGCCGATGCCCTCGCCGCGCTCGTACTGCATGAAGACGAGGTTCCAGATCTCCACGTACCGCTCGTCGTTGACGGCCGGGCCGCCCTCGACGCCGAACTCGGGGCCGCGGTCGTAGTTGATCTCGGAGCACGGGCCGCAGGGTCCGGGGACGCCCATCGACCAGTAGTTGTCCTTCTTGCCGAGGCGCTGGATGCGCTCGGCCGGGACGCCGATCTTCTCGCGCCAGATGGTCTCGGCCTCGTCGTCGTCGAGGTAGACGGTGATCCACAGGCGCTCGGGGTCGAGGCCGTAACCACCCTTGTCCTGGGGCGAGGTGAGCAGCTCCCAGGCGTAGGTGATCGCGCCTTCCTTGAAGTAGTCGCCGAAGGAGAAGTTGCCGCACATCTGGAAGAACGTGCCGTGGCGGGTGGTCTTGCCGACCTCTTCGATGTCGGGCGTGCGCACGCACTTCTGCACGCTGGTGGCGCGCGGCCACGGCGGCTTGACCTCGCCGAGGAAGTACGGCTTGAAGGGGACCATGCCGGCGGGGACCAGGAGCAGAGTCGGGTCGTCCGCGATGAGCGACGCCGAGGGAACGACGGTGTGGCCGCGCTCCTCGTAGAAGCTCAGCCAGCGGCGGCGGATTTCAGCCGACTCCATCAGTGGTCCTCATTCCGGTTGTACGAGTACGTCGTCCTGTCGTTTCTTTCGACGGACATCGGGGTGTTGCGGTTCTCGATGGCGATGTGCCCCCGGGGCGCCGGGAGTTCGGGGTCCACGGGAGCGTTGATCCCGAGCGCGTCGCCGAGTTCGGCCTCGCGCTGGGCCATGCCCGCGCGGACGTCGAGCGCGAAGTGCACCGCGCTGTCCTTGAGCCGGTGGCCCGCGTCGAGCGCCTTGTTGGCCGCCGCGACGGCGAGGTGCTCGGGGGTCAGCTGCTTCAGCTTGCGATTGACCTTGGTGGTCGCCCAGACACCGGCGGCTACGCCCGTGCCGAACCAGAACGTACGGCGGAACATCGCTCGGTCAGTCCTTCTTCCGGGTGCGCTTGCCCCGCCGTCCGGCCGGGACGGTACGGCCCACGATCACCGTACGACGGGACGCCCCGGACGGCGCGGGCACGTCCTCGCGGCGGCCGCCCAGGGCCCGGCGGACACCGTAGCCGAAGGCCGCGACCTTGACGAGGGGCCCGCCGAAGGTGGAGGCGACGGTGGTGGACAGTGCGGAGGCGTTCGAGGTGACTTCCTGGACGTCGGTGGCGATCGCGTCGACCCGGTCGATCTGGGTCTGCGCGGAGCGCACCGCCGCGGAGGCATCGGCCAGCAGCGGCACGGCCTGGTCGGTCACGTCCGCGACCAGCTTGGTGGTCGCCTTGAGCGTCTGGGCCAGCCTCACCAGTGCGACGGCGAGGAACGAGACCAGGATCGCCCAGAAGACGGCCACCAGGATCCCGGCCACTTCTCCACCGGACACCTGACACCCGCTCTCATAAACGCTTGTTGATGACTCGTCCCGAGCCTATCGCGCCGGAGGCGGCGCCCCGTAAACCCCTGTGGATAACCGCTGCCGAGCCTATCGCGCCGGGGGTGGCGCTCCGTACCGCATTACCGCCCCGCGCACACTGGAGTTGCGCGAAGCGATTGTACGGACTGAATACGGTTCAGTACGCTCCGTGTTCCATGCGAGCTTCCCATGGCGGCGACGCCACCGCGGACGGCAATCTGCCCCTCGAACCCGACCGGTTCGTGGGCCGCTCGGCCGAACTCACCGAGCTGGCGCGGGCCCTCGACGCCTCGCGTCTGGTCACGGTGACCGGGCCCGGCGGGGTCGGCAAGTCGCGGCTCGCGGCCCACGCGGCTGCCCGGTCCGCACCCCCGGACGGCGTGTGGCGGGTGGAGCTGGCGCCGGTGCGCGACCCGGAACTCGTGGACTTCGCGGTCGTGGAGGCGCTGGGGCTGACGGATCACACCGCGCGGCTGCCGCGCGAGGCACTGCTCGCGCACCTGACGGACCGTCAACTCCTCTTGGTGCTGGACGGGTTCGAGCATCTGGTCGAGGTGTGTGCCGAGCTGGTGGCCGAGTTGCTCGGGCGGGTGCCGGGGCTGCGGGTGCTCGCGGTGGGGCGGCGGCCGTTGGAGCTGGCGGGTGAACGGGTCGTCGCGGTGGCGCCGTTGGGCGAGGACGAGGCGGTGGAACTGTTCGCCGACCGGGCCGCGCAGCAAGGGGTCGTACTCCAGGACGAGCCGGACGTACGGGAGTTGTGCCGGCGGCTCGACGGGATTCCCCTTGCCGTCGAGCTGGCGGCGGGGCGGCTGCGGGCGCTGTCGCCCGGGGAGTTGCTGGCGCGGTTCGACGACCGGTTCCGGCTGCTGGCCGGCGGGCGCAGGGACGCGCTCCCCCGGCACCAGACACTCCGCACGGCGATCGGCTGGAGCCATGAACTGTGCACGCCCGAGGAGCGGTTGCTGTGGGCGCGGCTGTCGGTGTTCGCCGGGCGCTTCGACCTGGAGGCCGCCGAGTACGTGTGCGGCGGCGACGGACTGCACACGGACGGCGTCCTCGACGTGCTCTCCGAACTCCTCGCGCAGTCCGTGGTCGTCCGCGAGCAGACGCCGACAGGCGTGCGCTACCGCATGCTCGACACGATCCGGGCCTACGGCGCCGACTGGCTGGAGGCGGCCGGGGACGCGGCCCGGCTGCGGCGCAGACACCGCGACTGGTATCTGGGCCTGGCCACCTGGTGCGAGCTGGACTGGTTCTCGCCGCGCCAGGGCGAGGTCGCCGCGCGGGTCGAGGCGGAGCTGCCGAATCTCCGCGGAGCCCTGGAGTACTGCCTGACCGAGCCGGACGAGACACACCTGGGCCAGTACCTCGCCGGCTCGCTCTGGTTCTACTGGGCGGGCTGCGGGCGCCTCGCGGAGGGCCGGCACTGGCTGGAGCAGGCCGTACAGCTGGACGCCGAGGACACGGCGAACGACCAGTCACGGCTGAAGGCCCTGTGGGTGCTGGGCTATGTGGCGATCCTCCAGGGCGACACCGTGCCCGCGCTGGCGGCCCTCCAGGAATGCCGCGAGGAGGCGGACGAGGCCGCGAACCCCACGGCGGTCGCCTACGCCGAACACCGCACCGGCTGCCTGGCGTTGGTCACGGACGACATGCCGCGCGCGGAGACCCTGCTGCGCTCGGCGCTCGACCGCTACCAGCAGATCGGCGAGCTCAACAGCAACGTGCTGATGGGCCAGGTCGAGCTGGCCATGACCCGGGCTTTCCAGGGCGATCTCGCGGACGCCGTGAAGCTGTGCGAGGACGTCAGGCGCGTGTGCGAGGACCACGGCGAGCGCTGGACCCGGGCGTACGCGCTGTACGTCCTGGCGTACGTCGCCTGGAGCGACGGCGAACTCCCCCTCGCCCGCGACCTGTTGGCGGACTGCCTGGGCAGCGCGCACGGCTTCCGCGATCTGCTGGGCTCGGTGCTCGCGGTCGAGCTGCTGGCCCTCGTCACCGCGGCGGAGGGCGATGCCGCCGAGGCCGCGCTGCTGCAGGGCGCGGCGGCCGGGATGTGGCCCTCGGTGGGGCTGCCGCTGTTCGGCTCGGCGTACTACAACGCGCCGCACGAACTGTGCGAGGCGATGGCCCGCGAGCGGCTCGGCGACGAGCGGTACGCGGAGTGCGTACGGGAAGGGGCGCGGCTGGGCCGGGAGGCGGCTGTGGCCCGGGCGCTGGGGCCGTCGCGGGCGCTGGAGGCGGTGCCGGTGCCGCGCGGCCCGGTACGGCCCACGACGGTGAGCGTGGACATGCGAAAGCCCGCCGCCTCGCCCACCCGGAAGGGCGGGGAGACGGCGGGCTGACGCGAAAGGTGGTGCTACGTCCGTGAGGTGATCAGCGGGCGTAGTACTCGACGACGAGCTGCTCGTCGCAGATCACCGGGATCTCCTTGCGGTTCGGCTCGCGGTCCAGGCGGAACGCCAGGGCGCCGAGGTTCACCTGGAGGTAGCGCGGGGTCTCGCCGTCGGGGGCGAAGCCACCGGCGCGGGAGACCTCGAACAGCGTCTTGCTGCGGCTGCGCTCGCGGACCATGACGACGTCGTCGGGCTTGACGCGGAAGGACGGCTTGTCGACCTTCTGGCCGTTGACCTCGATGTGGCCGTGGACGACCATCTGGCGGGCCTGGTAGATCGTGCGGGCGATGCCCGAACGAAGGACCAGCGCGTCGAGACGACGCTCCAGCTCGATGATCAGGGCCTCACCGGTCTTGCCCTGGACCTTGGAGGCACGCTCGTAGGCGCGGACGAGCTGGCGCTCGGACACGTCGTACTGCGCGCGCAGACGCTGCTTCTCCAGCAGACGGACCTTGTAGTCCGAGTTCTGCTTGCGGCCACGACCGTGCTCACCCGGCGGGTAGGGACGGGCCTCGAAGTACTTGACGGCCTTCGGGGTCAGCGCGATGCCGAGGGCACGCGACTTCTTGACCTTGGGGCGGGACTGATTCGCCACGATGTCTCTCTCTGTCTGTCGGCTTGTCAGAGTGGTGAGGGAGGTCGCATCCGCAGCCGGGGAAACCCGCCGGGACCCTTGCGGGACCTGGTGGGCAGCCGCTCCCCTGATCTGGGCACTACGTGCAGCACGCGAGTGGCCCACCGACCGGTTCCGTCCTGCGACGGATGGTGGTGGGCTGCCCGCGACACCATTCGAAAGGTGCGCGACGCTCCTGGAGCCGGTCCGAAAACCGGGGCTCCGGCTGACCGTCCCGTTCTGACTGCACGGGACACAGCACTTCGGGGGATTCTACAGGGTGCTCAGGACCGCTTACGACCAAGGTGTTTTCTGGTCCACTCCACGGCGTCCGCGTACCGCGCCTCGGCCCCGTGCCGGGTCGGCTCGTAGTACTCGCGGTCCTTCAGCTCCTCCGGGGCGTACTGCTGCTCGGCGATGCCCTCGGGCAGGTCGTGCGGGTAGACGTACCCCTGCGCGTGACCGAGCTTGGCCGCGCCCTTGTAGTGCCCGTCCCGCAGATGCATCGGCACCGGGCCCGCGTGCCCCTTGCGTACGTCCTCCATGGCGGCGCCGATCGCGTTGGTCGCCGCGTTCGACTTGGGCGCGAGGGCGAGCGCGATGGTGGCGTGGCTGAGGGTGAGCGCGGCCTCCGGGAAGCCGATCATCGCTACGGCCTGGGCGGCGGCGACCGCGATCGGCAGCGCGTTCGGATCCGCCAGGCCGATGTCCTCGCTCGCAGAGATCATCAGGCGGCGGGCGATGAAACGGGGGTCCTCTCCGGCCTCGATCATGCGGGCCAGATAGTGCAGGGCCGCGTCGACGTCCGAACCCCGGATGGACTTGATGAGGGCGCTGGCCACGTCGTAGTGCTGGTCGCCGTCGCGGTCGTACTTCACCGCCGCGCGGTCGACGGTCTCCTCCAGGGTCTGGAGGGTGATGTCCGGCTCGCCCTTGTCGAGGGCGGCTCCGGCGGCGGCCTCCAGGGCGGTGAGCGCACGGCGGGCGTCGCCGCCGGCGATGCGCAGCAGGTGGTTCTCGCTGTCCTCGGGGAGCGTGACCGCGTCCTTCAGGCCGCGCTCGTCGGACAGCGCGCGGCGGAGCAGGGCGCGCAGGTCCTCGTCCGTGAGGGGTTCGAGGGTGAGGAGGAGGGAGCGGGACAGGAGCGGGGAGATCACCGAGAAGTACGGGTTCTCCGTGGTCGCCGCGATCAGGGTGATCCAGCGGTTCTCGACGGCCGGGAGCAGGGAGTCCTGCTGGGCCTTGCTGAAGCGGTGGATCTCGTCGAGGAAGAGGACGGTCTCCTTGCCGAAGCCTCCGGTGGCCCGGCGGGCGCCTTCGATGACCGCGCGGACCTCCTTCACGCCGGCGGTGATCGCGGACAACTCCACGAACCGCTTGTTGGTCGCCTTGGAGACGACGTAGGCGAGGGTCGTCTTTCCGGTGCCGGGCGGGCCCCAGAGGAGCACCGAGGAAGCTCCGGCCGGGCCGCCCGATCCCTCCCCGACCAGTCGGCGCAGGGGCGAGCCCGGCTTCAGCAGATGCTGCTGGCCCACGACCTCGTCGAGGGTGCGCGGGCGCATCCGCACCGCCAGGGGACTGCTGGACGGGTCCTTCTCCTGGCGTTCTTCCGCGGCGGCGGTGAATAGGTCGGGCTCCACGTCCAAAACCCTATGTCACGCCACTGACAATCCGGTCGGGGCCGGGGTAGGGCCTGTCCGGCGGATCAGGTCGCAGGAAAACGGCAGGGCCTGATCGGCGCCGGTGAGCGGGGCGTGGTGCGTGCAGCTGCAAGGCGGAGGAGGGAGGCGACGCAGAGCGTCGGCGACCGACGACGACGCCGCTGGGGGTCCCCCCACGCCTTTAAGGCAGTGGGGGAGTGCGTGCCACGCCCCGCGTCTGCGACCTGATCCGCCGGACAGGTCCTAGGCCCAGAGCTGGGTGCCCCAGCGGGTCAGGATCAGCATGGCGATGATGCCGATGTGGGTGACCGGGAGGACCCAGGTGAACTCGCCCAGGAAGTTCTTGACCGGGCGCGGGGCCTTCAGGAAGTCGTTGCGGATGTTGAACGACGTCACGTACCAGAACATCGTGATCGTGGCGACCCAGGCCAGCGAGCACCACAGGCACAGCGCGTTGATCCGGTACAGCGACTGGAACTGCAGCCAGGTGCAGAAGGCCACCCCGAAGAGCGTGCCGAAGTTGAAGGTCAGCCAGTACCAGCGCGGGAACTGGACCCGGGTCAGCAGGCTGACGCCGACGCAGATGACGATTCCGTAGGCGACCAGGCCGAGCATCGGGTTCGGGAAGCCGAAGGCGGCGGCCTGCTTGCTCTCCATGACGCTGCCGCAGGACACGATCGGGTTGATGCTGCAGCTCGGGGTGAACGTCTTCCCGGCTACCTTGCCCTCAAGGATCTTGAACTTGTCGATCGTGATGACCCAGGCGGCGAGCAGTCCGGCCGCACCGGTGATCATCAGCAACAGGGCGAAGGCCCGGCTGCTGCCCACCGTGCGCGGCTCCGCGGCCGTGTGCTCCGGCTCGGAGTCGGTGGAGACGTCCTTCACTGTCGTCTTGCTCATCACGCCGATCCGTCACTTGAGAGTTGGACCTTCTTCGGGCACGGCCATTGTGCCGCACGCGCACCTCTGTCCACCGTTCGATGGACATAAGGAAGTACGCACGGTCGTCCCTGAGCGCTCGATTCCGGACGATGCTCATGGCATGACAACACAGGCGAACGAACTCGCAGTGGATGTGCGGGGGCTGCGCAAGCAGTACGGGGACGTGACCGCCGTGGACGGAATCGACCTGGAGATCCGCACGGGAGAGGTGTTCGGCCTGCTCGGACCCAATGGGGCGGGCAAGAGCACCACCGTCGAGATCCTCCAGGGCAACCGAGGCCGGGACGCGGGTGAGGTGTCGGTGCTCGGCTCGGACCCGGCGACGGGCACACGCGCGTGGCGTTCGCGGGTCGGGATCGTCTGGCAGGACGAATCGGCACCCGCGGAGTTGACGGTCGGCGAGACCGTACGGCACTTCGCGCGCTACTACCCCCGGCCGCGCGACCCCGAGGAGGTCATCGGCCTGGTCGGTCTTGAGGCCAAGGTGGACAGCCGCATCAAGGCCCTGTCGGGCGGACAGCGCAGGCGTCTCGACGTGGCCCTCGGGGTGATAGGCGGCCCCGATCTCCTCCTCCTGGATGAGCCGACGACCGGCTTCGACCCGGCGGCCCGGCGCCAGTTCTGGGACCTGATCCGCAAGCTCGCCGACGAGGGCACCACGATCCTCCTCACCACGCACTACCTGGAGGAGGCGGAGAACCTCGCCGACCGCCTCGCCATCGTCGCCAAGGGCCGCGTGGTCGCCGAGGGCGAACCGGCCGCCCTGCGCGAACGCCACGGCACCGGAGCCACGGTCGAGTGGACGGACCTGGACGGCACCCCGCGCGCGGAGCACACGGAGACTCCTACCAAGGTCGTAGCCGAGCTCATGCACCGCTTCGACGGCGAGATCCCCGGGCTGCTGGTCAGCCGCCCCACCCTGGAGGACGTCTACCTCCGCCTGACCGGACAGGAGGACGCGCGATGACCACGACCACGAACACGACCACCGTACGGCCCCGGACGAGGACCTCCGGAGACCGGCTGCCCAGTGCCTGGGGACTCGGATTGCGCCGCGGGTCGCTGGAACTCAAACAGTTCTTCCGGCAGCGCGACCAGGTGGTGTTCACCTTCGCCTTCCCGGTCGTCTTCCTGTTCCTCTTCGCGTCGATCTTCAAGGACGACGTCCGGGGCGCGGGCGTCAACGCCTCCCAGCTCTACGTCCCGGCCATGATGGCCGCCGGCATCATGTCGACGAGTTTCCAGTCCCTCGGCATCTCGATCGCGATCGAGCGGGACGAGAAGGTGCTGCGCAGGCTGCGCGGCACGCCGATGCCGCCGGCCGCGTACTTCCTCGGCAAGATCTGGCTGGTTCTGGTCACGGGCCTGATGGAGACGGCGATCCTGCTCCTCGTCGGCACCACGCTCTACGACGTGGACCTGCCCTCGTCCGCGGTGAAGTGGCTGGACTTCGGGTGGATCTTCGTGCTCGGTCTGACGGCGTGCGCACTGCTCGGCATCGCGGTCAGCTCGGTCCCGAAGTCCGGAAAGAGCGCGACCTCCGTGGTCGTACTCCCTTTCCTGGTCCTGCAGTTCATCTCCGGGGTGTACATCTCCATCGACACCATCCCGGACTGGATGCTCAACATCGGTGCCCTGTTCCCGCTGAAGTGGATGTGCCAGGGGCTGCGCGGGGTGTTCCTGCCCAGTTCGGCGCAGGTGCTGGAGCAGGCCGGGAGCTGGGAGTTCGGGAAGGTCGCGCTGGTGCTCGGGGCGTGGTGCGTCGGAGGATTGCTGCTGTGCCTGCTGACCTTCCGGTGGAAGAACCGGCGCGACGGATGACGGCTCCGCACGGGGCGTCGGGCTCGTACACCTGGGACCGCTCCTTCCGGCTCTGGGACACGTACTTCGCCCTGATCTGGCTGGCCACCCTGGTGTTCGTGCTCGGCACGAGCCGGCCGGGGTGGCCGGTACGCGTCACTGCGGCCGCGCTGCTCGTCCCGCTGATCCCGCTCTACGTCTGGACGGGCCGCCCGGTCCTCCAGGGCGACCCACCGGACGAACGCCGGGCGGTCGGCTACCTGATCGCGGAGATGGCGCTGTTCCTGCCCTCGGCGGTCCTGGTCGGCGAGACCCGATTGCTGGCCTTCGCGCTCGTCCCGCCCTGCTTCATGGTGCTGAGGCTGCGCTGGGCGCTGATCGCGGTGACCGTGATCAACATCGCGCCCGTGATCGGCTGGGCGCTGCTGTGGTGGCCGAGCGCGCAGGACGTGTTCTTCAATTCCGTCTTCGCGGTGGTCACCCTGGTCTTCTCGATGGCCCTAGGCACCTGGATCATCCGCGTCATCGAACAGAGCCAGGAGCGCGCGGAGTTGATAGCCGAGCTGGACGCCAGCCGCCACGAGGTCTCCCGACTGTCCTCGGCCCACGGCGCGTTGGCCGAACGGGAGCGGATGGCCCGCGAGATCCACGACACCCTCGCCCAGGGTTTCACCAGCCTGCTGATGCTGACCCAGGCGGTGGAGGCGGAGCTGGACGACGATCTCCCGCAGGCGAGACGGCACTTGGCCCTGATGGACGAGACGGCCCGGCAGAACCTCGCCGAGGCCCGCGCCCTGGTCGCCGGCGGCACACCGGCCGACCTGGAGGGCGCGTCCCTCTCTGACGCCCTGCGCCGACTCGCCGCCCGCCATGACGCGACGCTCCAAGTCACCGGCCCCGCGCGTGCGTTGCCCGCAGGGCCGGAGGTGGTGGCCCTGCGCTCCTGCCAGGAGGCTCTCGCCAACGCCCGTAAGCATGCGGGGAGTTCGGCGAAGGTGAGCCTCTCGCTGGCGTACGCCGCTGAGCAACTCACCGTGTCGGTACGAGATGACGGGTGCGGGTTCGATCCGGGGGCGGTGTCCGGTGGTTACGGTCTGGCGGGGTTGCGGACGCGGGCGGCGGAGGTGGGTGGGACGGCGGTGGTGCGGAGTGCGGTGGGCGAGGGGACGACGGTGACGGTACGGCTGCCGGTATCGCCCGCATCACCTGTATCCCCTGAATCCCCCGCGTCGCCGGTATCGCCTCTGAGGAGTTCTCGATGATCCGGATCGTCCTCGCCGACGACCATCCCGTCGTACGGGAAGGCCTGCGCGCCATGCTCAGTGCCGAACCCGACCTCGATGTCGTCGCCGATGCCTCCAGTGGGCCGCAGGCGGAGGCGCTGGCGGCCGAGTTGAGGCCGGACATCGTGCTGATGGACCTGCGTATGCCGGGCGGCGGGGGCGTCGACTCCATCGTGCGGATGAGTGCGGCCGGGTTGCCGTGCCGGGTGATCGTCCTCACCACGTACGAGACCGACCGGGACATTCTGCGGGCCGTGGAGGCGGGGGCGGCGGGTTACCTGCTGAAGGATCTGCCGCGAGGTGAACTCGCCGACGCGGTACGGGCCGCCGCGCGGGGCGAGACCGTGTTGGCGCCGTCTGTGGCTGCGCGGTTGGTGGACCAGTTGCGGACGAAGCCGGAGCGGCCTCGGTTGTCCGAGCGGGAGGTTGCGGTGTTGCGGTTGGTGGCGGAGGGGTGCACCAACGCGGAGATCGGGCGGCGGTTGTTCATCGGGGAGTCGACGGTGAAAACCCATCTGCTGCGGGTCTTCGGCAAGTTGGGCGTCGATGACCGGACGGCCGCCGTGACGAGTGCGATGCGGTACGGGTTGCTGGACTGAGGATCCTCGCCCCCGCCGCCCCTACCCGTCCCATCCCCCAGGGGCTCCGCCCCTTCGACCCCGCCAGGGGGCTCCGCCCCCTGGACCCCCGCTCCTCAAACGCCGGAGGGGCTGAGATTTTGCCGGCCAGAATTTTCAAGCCCTGGTCCGCATCACTCAGCCCGTCCGGCGTTTGAGGACGAGGCCGTTCAGGCCGAAGCGGGGGTCTGGGGGCGGCAGCCCCCAGGGATGGGACGGGTAGGGGCGGCGGGGGCGAAAAGGCCAGGCCTCAGCCCAGCTTCGACTCCAGTTCCGCCACGATCTCGTTCACCCCGACCGCCCGCTGGTCCCCGGACTCCATGTCCTTGAGCTGCACGACACCCTCGGCAAGGTCCCGCTCGCCGGCGACGATCGTGTAGCGGGCCCCGCTGCGGTTGGCGCTCTTCATCGCGCCCTTGAGGCCCTTGGAACCGTAGGAGAAGTCGGCCGCGATGCCCAGCTTGCGGAGTTCGGTCACCTTGGTGAAGAGGACCCGGCGGGCCTCGTCACCGAGCGGGACGGCGAACACGCTGGTGGACGCGGGGAGTTCGAGTTCGACGCCCTCCGCCTCCAGGGCGAGGACCGTACGGTCGACGCCCAACGCCCAGCCCACGGAGGGCAACGCGGGACCGCCGATCATCTCGGACAGGCCGTCGTAACGGCCGCCGCCGCCCACCGCGGACTGCGAACCCAGACCGTCGTGGACGAACTCGAAGGTCGTACGGGTGTAGTAGTCGAGGCCGCGGACCAGCTTCGGGTCGTCCTCGAAGGAGACGCCAGCAGCCGTGATGAGCTCGCGGACCTCCTCGTGGTACGCCTTGCACGCGTCGCACAGGTAGTCGCGGAGCAGCGGGGCGTCCGTCAACTGCTTCTGGACGTCCGGGCGTTTGTCGTCCAGGACCCGGAGCGGGTTGATGTCCGCGCGGCGCAGGGTCTCCTCGTCGAGGTCCAGTCCCCGGAGGAAGTTCTGCAGCGCTTCCCGGTACACCGGACGGCACTCCTTGTCGCCCAGGCTGTTGAGGAGGATGCGGAAGTTCCGCAGGCCCAGGGAGCGGTACGCCTGGTCCGCGAGGATAATCAACTCGGCGTCCAGGGCCGGGTCTTCGGCACCGATCGCCTCGGCGCCGACCTGGGAGAAGTGGCGGTAACGGCCCTTCTGGGGGCGCTCGTAGCGGTAGTAGGAGCCCGAGTACCAGAGCTTCACCGGCAGGTTGCCGAGCTTGTGCAGGTTGGCCTCAAGTGCCGCTCGCAGTACGGAGGCCGTGCCCTCGGGGCGCAGGGCGAGCTGGTCGCCGCCCTTGGTCTCGAAGGCGTACATCTCCTTGGTGACGATGTCGGTGGACTCACCTACACCGCGCGCGAACAGCTCGACGTTCTCGAAGCCGGGCGTCTCGATGTAGCCGTAGCCGGAGTTGCGCAGCGGAGCGGCGATGGCCTCGCGCACGGCGAGGTACTTGGCCGACTCCGGCGGAATCAGGTCGTACGTGCCCTTGGGGGCCTGAAAGGTGCTCACGAAAATCTCGTCACATTCCTCGTCGGGGAGCGTTCACGTCAGCGCCGTGCTCCCGGCGGCCTACGGCCACCTCTCGCAGATACGGGTTGGTGGCGCGCTCCTGGCCGATGGTCGTCTGGGGGCCGTGGCCGGACAGCACCACGGTCGAGTCGTCGAGCGGCAGGCACACACGGGCCAGCGAGTCGAGGATCTCGGCGTGGGAGCCGCCGGGCAGGTCGGTGCGTCCGATGGAGCCGGCGAAGAGCAGATCCCCGGAGAAGAACACGGACGGGATCTCCGTGTTCTCGGGCATCTGGAAGGTCACCGACCCCTTCGTATGGCCCGGCGCGTGCGCGACCGAGAACTCCAGTCCCGCGAGCGCGAGCCGTGCTCCGTCGGTCAGCTCCTTGACGTCGTCCGGCTCCCCCACGGTCAGCTCGCCCATCAGCGGCATCCCGATCGAGCGGCCGAGCGCCTTCTCGGGGTCGCTCATCATGTACCGGTCCTCGGGGTGGATCCAGGCCGGCACGTCGTGCGCGCCGCACACCGGGACGACCGAGGCCACATGGTCGATGTGACCATGGGTGAGGACGACCGCGACGGGCTTGAGCCGATGCTTCCTGAGCGCTTCCTCGACTCCCTGGGCGGCCTGATGGCCCGGGTCGATGATCACGCACTCCTCACCGGCGGCGGGGGCGACGAGATAACAGTTCGTCCCCCAGGCCCCGGCGGGGAACCCGGCAATGAGCACGATCGTCCTTCGTTGTGTCGATACGGGTGGGGATAAGGATCCCTGCGTCAGTGGTCAGAGCCTACCGGCGCTGCCGAATCCTCAGCGAACCCATATACGGTACGGGGCACACGCAGGCGGTCGGCTCATAAGACGCACGCGTCCCAGTCGACGTACGAGACGCATGAGGAGAGAATCCGGTGGTCACCCAGGAACAGCGGAAGCGGCAGCTCGCGCGGGAGAAGTTCTTGCGGCAGCAGCAGCGGCGTACGTCCGCTCGACGCAAGGCGCGCATGCGCAACTCGGTGATCGCGTCGGTGCTCGGCGTGATCGTGATCGGCAGTGTCGCGCTCTACACGACCGGCGTCCTGAAGAACGACGACGACAAGACCAACGCGAGCGCGGACGTGACGCCCACGCCCAGCGCCTCGGCGACGAAGAAGGCGCCGGACCCGTGCGCGAAGCCGGCGGCCGGCAAGATCAAGACGGAGACCTGGAAGAAGGAGCCGGCGGTCACGATCGACAAGTCGGCGAAGTACACGATGAAGCTCGCGACGACCTGCGGTGACATCGACATCGCGCTCAAGACGTCGGCCGCGCCGCACACCGTGAACTCGTTCAACTTCCTTGCCGCCAAGGGCTTCTTCGACCACACGAAGTGCCACCGGCTCACCACCAGCGGCATCTACGTGCTGCAGTGCGGCGACCCGACCGGCGCGGGCAGCGGCGGCCCCGGGTACACGATCCCGGACGAGAACCTGAAGGACGCGAGCCTCAAGGGCGGGACGTACCCGGCGGGCACGGTGGCGATGGCGAACACCGGTCAGAAGCACACCGGCGGCAGCCAGTTCTTCCTCGTGTACAAGGCCAGCACGCTGCCGGCGAGCTACACCCCGTTCGGTACCATCTCGGCCTCCGGGATGAAGGTCCTGAACAAGATCGCGGCCGCTGGTGAGAGCACGGGCGCGGGCGACGGAGCACCGAACGCGACGGTCGTGATCAACAAGGCGACCGTCACGAAATCCTGACCGTCAACAGCGAAATTTCGGTCGCGCGGGATGCGGACAGGCAACCCGCCGGTCGCCTATGTTGGCCGTGACGAAACTGTGGACGATGCCCGGGGGCACAGAGGCCCTGTGCAGGCATCATGTGGAGGAGGCGCTGTGAGCAGCGACCCGTGGGGACGCGTCGACGAGACGGGGACCGTGTACGTGCGTACGGCCGACGGCGAACAGGTCGTCGGTTCCTGGCAGGCCGGCTCCCCTGACGAGGCGCTGGCCTACTTCGAGCGCAAGTACGAGGGCCTGGTTGTCGAGATCGGCCTCCTCGAGAAGCGCGTGAAGACCACCGACCTGTCGGCGAAGGACGCTCAGGCCGCCGTGGACCATCTCCGTGAGCAGGTCGACGCCCACCACGCGGTGGGCGACCTGGCGGCGCTCACGGTGCGGCTGGACAAGCTCGTCGAGACCGTCGAGGCGCGCCGCGAGGAGCGCAAGCAGCAGCGCGCCAAACAGTCCGACGAGGCCCGGCACTCCAAGGAGGCGCTGGTCGTCGAGGCGGAGGAGCTGGCGCAGTCCGACCAGTGGCGGGCGGCCGGTGAGCGGCTGCGCGCGCTGGTGGACACCTGGAAGGGTCTGCCGCGCCTGGACCGCAAGTCGGACGACGAGCTGTGGCACCGCTTCTCGCACGCCCGGTCGGCCTTCTCCAAGCGCCGCAAGGCGCACTTCGCGTCGCTGGACGCGCAGCGCGAGGACGCCCGCAAGACCAAGGAGAAGCTGGTCGCCGAGGCCGAGGGTCTGTCGGCCTCGACGGACTGGGGTCCCACGGCCGCGCGCTACCGCGAGCTGATGGCCGACTGGAAGGCGGCGGGCCGCGCCCAGCGCGAGCACGAGGACGATCTGTGGAACCGCTTCCGCGGCGCCCAGGACGTCTTCTTCGCCGCCCGCAGCTCGGTCTTCGCCGAGCGGGACGCCGAGCAGACGGAGAACCTGAAGCTCAAG
Organism: Streptomyces sp. NBC_00986; assembly: GCF_045162565.1. Lineage (NCBI taxonomy): Bacteria > Bacillati > Actinomycetota > Actinomycetes > Kitasatosporales > Streptomycetaceae > Streptomyces > Streptomyces sp. NBC_00986. The sequence goes on along the minus strand of NZ_CP108733.1, from coordinate 9,441,034 downwards.
GAGGAGCTGGCCGAGGAGGCCGAGAAGCTCCTGCCGGTCACCGATCTGAAGGCGGCCCGCGCGGCCTTCCGCTCGATCAACGAGCGCTGGGAGGCCATCGGCCATGTGCCGCGTGACTCCCGTCCGAAGGTCGAGGGCCGGATGCACACGATCGAGCGGGCCCTCCAGGAGTCCGAGGAGGTCGAGTGGCGCCGGACGAACCCGGAGGCACGCGCGCGTGCCGAGGGTCTGACCGGCCAGCTCCAGGCCGCCGTGGACAAGCTCACGGGCCAGATCGAGCAGGCCCGCGCGCAGGGCAACACCTCCCGCGCGGACAAGCTCCAGCGCGAGCTGGAGGGCCGCCAGGCCCTGCTGGAGCAGGCCCTGAAGGGGCTGCAGGAGTTCGGCGGCTGACCGGTCCGCACGCATCAAGAAGGGGCTCCCGTACGCACCGTACGTGAGCCCCTTCTTCGTATGCCCTACGTCTTGTTGCGCGCCGACGTCACGCGGTAGACGTCGTAGACCCCCTCCACGCCCCTGACGGCCTTCAGGACGTGGCCCAGGTGCTTCGGGTCGCCCATCTCGAAGGTGAAGCGGGAGGTGGCCACGCGGTCGCGGGAGGTCTGGACGGCCGCGGAGAGGATGTTGACGTGCTGGTCGGACAGGACGCGGGTGACGTCCGAGAGGAGCCGGGAGCGGTCCAGGGCCTCCACCTGGATGGCGACCAGGAAGACCGAGGACTGGGTGGGCGCCCACTCGACTTCCAGGATGCGCTCGGGCTCGCGGGACAGTGACTCCACGTTGACGCAGTCGCTGCGGTGAACCGATACACCGCTACCACGCGTGACGAAACCGATGATGGGGTCGCCGGGGACGGGCGTACAACAGCGGGCCAGTTTGACCCACACGTCGTCGACGCCCTTGACGACGACACCGGGGTCGGCGTTCGACCGGCGCTTGCGCCCGCGGCCGGTCGACGGCGGCACACTCTCGTCGATCTCCTCGGTGGCCGCCTCCTCGCCGCCGAGCGCCTGCACCAGCTTCTGTACGACGTTCTGCGCGGCGACATGGCCCTCGCCGATCGCCGCGTACAGCGAGGAGATGTCCGGGTAGCGCATCTCGTGCGCGAGCGTGACGAGGGAGTCGCCGGTGAGGATGCGCTGGATCGGCAGGTTCTGTTTGCGCATCGCGCGGGCGATGGCGTCCTTGCCCTGCTCGATCGCCTCGTCGCGGCGCTCCTTGGAGAACCAGGCTCTGATCTTGTTGCGGGCGCGTGGCGACTTCACGAAGCCGAGCCAGTCGCGGGAGGGGCCCGCGCCGGGCGCCTTGGAGGTGAAGACCTCCACCAAGTCGCCGTTGTCCAGGGTGGATTCGAGCGGTACGAGGCGCCCGTTGACCCGTGCTCCTATGGTCCGGTGGCCGACCTCGGTGTGCACCGCGTACGAGAAGTCCACCGGGGTGGCGCCCGCCGGCAGCGCTATCACGTCGCCCTTGGGCGTGAAGACGAAGACCTCATTGCGGGACAGGTCGAAGCGCAGGGACTCCAGGAACTCGCCCGGGTCCTCGGTCTCCTTCTGCCAGTCGAGCAACTGGCGCAGCCACGCCATGTCGTTGAGGTGGTCGTCCTTGCCGGTGGTCCGGGGCGTCTCCGCGCGCACCTTGGAGGTGCCGGCGACGGCCTCCTGCTTGTACTTCCAGTGCGCCGCGATGCCGTACTCGGCACGGCGGTGCATGTCGAACGTGCGGATCTGGAGCTCAACAGGCTTGCCGTTGGGGCCAATTACTGTGGTGTGCAGCGACTGGTACATGTTGAACTTGGGCATCGCGATGTAGTCCTTGAACCGGCCGGGGACCGGGTTCCATCGCGCGTGCACGGTGCCGAGGGCCGCGTAGCAGTCGCGGACGGTGTCCACGAGGACGCGGATGCCCACCAGGTCGTAGATCTCCGCGAAGTCGCGGCCGCGGACGATCATCTTCTGGTAGACGCTGTAGTAGTGCTTCGGGCGGCCGGTGACGGTCGCCTTGATGCGGGCGGCGCGCAGGTCGGTCTGGACCTCGTCGGTCACTATGGCCAGATACTCGTCACGCTTCGGTGCCCGCTCGGCCACCAGCCGGACGATCTCGTCGTACATCTTGGGGTAGAGGATCGCGAAGGCGAGGTCCTCCAGTTCCCACTTGATGGTGTTCATGCCCAGGCGATGGGCGAGCGGCGCGTAGATCTCCAGCGTCTCGCGCGCCTTCTTCTCCTGCTTCTCGCGCTTGAGGTAGCGCATGGTGCGCATGTTGTGCAGGCGGTCGGCGAGCTTGATGACCAGGACGCGCGGGTCCTTGGCCATCGCTACGACCATCTTGCGCACGGTCTCGGCCTGCGCGGCCTCGCCGAACTTGACCTTGTCGAGCTTGGTGACGCCGTCGACGAGGAGGGCCACGGAGTCGCCGAAGTCGCGGCGGAGCTGGTCGAGGCCGTACTCGGTGTCCTCGACGGTGTCGTGCAGCAGGCCGGCCATCAACGTGGCCGGGTCCATGCCGAGTTCGGCGAGGATCGTCGTCACGGCGAGCGGGTGCGTGATGTACGGGTCGCCGCTCTTGCGCTTCTGCCCGCGGTGCCAGCGCTCGGCGACCTGGTAGGCGCTCTCGACCTGGCGGAGGGTGGCCGTCTCGATCTTCGGGTCGTTGCTGCGCACTATCCGCAGCAGGGGCTCCAGGACCGGGTTGTACGGGTTGGAGCGCTGGACGCCGAGACGGGCGAGGCGGGCGCGGACGCGGTTGGAGGAGCCGCCGCCGGTACGTGCGGGCTGGCCGGCGGTGGGACGGGGCGCGGGAGGAGTGGCCGCCGGGCGCTCGGCCGGAGCCGGCTTGGGGCGCGCGGGCTCGGCCGCCTTGTCGACGGGCGCCGACCGGTCGTGTTCCGCCGCCGGGCGCGGTTCGGCCGGTGCGGTGCTCGCGGCTGCGGTGCTCGCGCTCGTGGCGGGCTCCGCCGCGGGGCCCGGGGTGGGCTCGGGCTTGGCGGCGGTCAGGGGCTGGGCCTCGTCTGCCAAGAGGACTCCTCGTGCGCGATCCGGGTCCCCCGGTCAGGCTCCGGAGTGCCCATGGTAGCGATCCCGGGCTCCGGGCTCGCCTTCAGCCCGATGTGAGGGCCGTCTACCGATAAAACACGAGGGGCTGCCACCGGCATTCCGGAGGTGCCGTGAGGGCGCCTTGAAGGTGTTCGGCGGGGGTGCTCCGGGGCCGGGCGACGGGGGGCGGAGGTGTCTGGCCGATCGGAGCACCATTGCGGCTCCTCCGGGCGGACGACGACGGACCGGAGATACCTGGCCGATCCCGGCACCATCGTGACTCGTCCGGGCCGGCGACCAGGGAGAGGCCGGAGGCACCCGGCCGATCACCACGCCATCGTGGCTCCTCCGGGCAGGCGACGACGGACCGGAGATACCTGGCCGACCGCAGCACCATCGTCGCTCGACCGGGCGGACGACCAGGGAGAAGCCGAAGGCAACCGGCCGACCGCCCCGCCACCGCGGCTCGACCGGGCGGACGACAACGCACCGGAGATACCTGGCCGACCGCAGCACCATCGTCGCTCGACCGGGCAGCCGACCAGGGAGAGGCCGAAGGCGCCCGACCGACCGCCCCGCCACCGCGGCTCGACCGGGCGGACGACAACGCACCGGAGATACCTGGCCGACCGCACCATCGTCGCTCGACCGGGCAGCCGACCAGGGAGAAGCCGTAGGTGACCGGCCCACCGCCGCGCCGCGCGGCTCGTCGCGCCCACGTGGTGGGGCCGCACATGGATACAGCCCCGTGCCCCAGGGGACACCGAAACGGCCGCCCCGGTGGTACCGGGGCGGCCGTTCTCGAATCGCCGCAGGCTGGACGTGCTGTCGGCCTCAGACCACCAGCAGCGCTTCCAGTGGAGCGCCTTCCAGGGCCGGTTCCAGGCGGGCGCGGCCCGCGAGGAAGCCCAGTTCCATCAGGACCGCGAGGCCGGCGACCTGGGCGCCCGCCCTGCGGATCAGCTGGACGGAGGCCTCGGCGGTGCCGCCGGTGGCCAGGACGTCGTCGACGACCAGGACGCGGTCTCCGGCGCTCAGGTCCTCGGCGTGCACCTCGATCTCGGCGGAGCCGTACTCCAGGTCGTACGTCTGGCTGAGGGTCGCTCCAGGGAGCTTGCCCGCCTTGCGCACGGGGATGAAGCCGACGCCCGCGCGGACCGCCACCGGGGCCCCGAGGATGAACCCACGGGCCTCCAGACCCACGACCTTCGTCGCACCGGTGCGCACGACGATCTCGGCGAGCGCGTCGGTGAGCGCCGTGAACGCAGCCGGGTCCGCCAGGAGCGGGGTGATGTCCTTGAACATCACGCCCGGCTCCGGGTAGTCGGCCACATCGCGGATACGGCTGAGCAGCAGCTCCTGGATGTCCGTCATCGGCGTTTCCCCGAGGGACGGCCGCGGCCGCGGTTGCGGGACGCCGGCTGGGTGCGCGGGCCCACGACGGCTGCCGCGTCCTCGGGCTCGTCGTCGTAGTCGTCGTCCGAGCGGTTGGTGACCTGCGACTCCGCCGGCTCGCCCTGCGCGGCGGCCTGGGCCCGCTTGGCGAGGACGCGCTTCTTGAGCGCCTTCATCTGCGGCTCGGCCTCCTTGAGGTCGGCGACGAGCGGCGTGGCGATGAAGATCGAGGAGTACGCACCGGCCGCGAGGCCGACGAACAACGACAGCGAGATGTCGTTGAGCACACCCGCGCCGAGGAAGCCGCCGCCGATGAACAGCAGGGCCGCGACCGGCAGCAGCGCGACGACCGTGGTGTTGATGGAACGCACCAGGGTGCCGTTGATCGACCGGTTCGCGATGTCGCTGTAGGTCCAGCGGGTCTGCTTGGTGATGTCCTTGGTCTGCTCCTTGAGGCTGTCGAAGACGACGACCGTGTCGTAGAGCGAGTAACCGAGGATGGTCAGCAGACCGATCACCGTGCCGGGCGTGACCTCGAAGCCGACGAGGGCGTAGATGCCGATGGTGATGGTGATGTCGTGGATCAGGGCGACGAGCGCGGCCAGGGCCATGCGCCACTCGAAGGCGATCGCCAGATAGATCACGACCAGCACCATGAAGATCGCCAGGCCCTCCCAGGCCTTGTTGGCGACCTGGTCACCCCAGCTGGGGCCGACCAGGTCCGCGGCGATGCTCTCGGAGTCGACCTTCAGATCCTTCGACAGCTGCTTTTTGATGCTGTCGGACTTGTCCGTGTCGATGCCGGCGATCTGGATGCGCAGGCTGCCGTCGCCGAGCTTCTGGACGACCGCGTCGTGGCCGGAGGCGTCCTCCGCGTACTTCTCTGCCTGGCTCACCGAGGCGGACATGCCCTTCGGCGTGGTGAAGGCGGCGCCGCCCTGGAACTCGATGCCCATGTTCAGGCCGCGCACCGTCAGGCCGAGGATGGCCGTGATGGTGATCAGGATCGAGATGCCGTACCAGATCTTGCGATTGCCGACGAAGTCGTACCCGACCTCGCCACGGTGCAGTCGGGCGCCGAGGTTGCCGAGCTTCGACATCTCACGCCTCCTTCGGGTCGACAGGGCCCGCGGCAGAACCGGCGGGACGGCGGGTGCGGCGCAGCGGCGGCTTGGCGCCCAGCGCCTTCGGGTCGATGCCGGACCACTTGTGGCCGTCCGCGAAGAACTTCCTGCGGGCGAGGATCGTCATCAGCGGCTTCGTGAAGAGGAAGACGACGACCACGTCGAGCACGGTGGTCAGACCGAGGGTGAACGCGAAGCCCTGGACCTTGCCGACGGTGACGATGAACAGCACCGCGGCGGCGAGGAACGACACGAAGTCGGAGACCAGGATGGTGCGCCGGGCGCGGGGCCAGGCCCGCTCGACGGAGGGACGCAGCGAGCGGCCCTCGCGGATCTCGTCCCGGATGCGTTCGAAGAACACGATGAACGAGTCCGCGGTGATACCGATCGCGACGATCGCACCGCACACGGCCGGCAGGTTCAGCGCGAAGCCGATGCCCGGGCCGAGCAGCGCCATGATCACGTAGGTGAGGATCGCGGAGACCAGCAGCGAGGGGATCGCGATGACCGACAGACCGCGGTAGAAGATCAGCAGGTAGATGACGACCAGCGCGAGACCGATCGCGCCCGCGATCAGACCGGCGTGCAGCTGCTCACCGCCGAGGGCCGCGGTCACCGTGGTGACGCTGTCCGTCTTGAAGGTCAGCGGCAGGGCGCCGTACGACAGCATGTTGGCGAGGCTCTGGGCCTCCTCCTGGGTGAAGCTGCCGGAGATCTCCGCGCTGCCGCCGGTGATCGACGAGCTGACGGAGGGGCTGGAGACGACCTGGCCGTCGAGGACGATGCCGAACTCGTTCTGCGGGGCGGTGTTCTTCGCCAGTTCACCGGTGACCTTGGCGAACTTGTCGCCGCCCTTGCCGGTGAAGTCCATGGTGACCTGCCAGCCGGCGGCGGTCGTCGTGTTCAGGACGGCCGCGGCCTTCTTGACGTCGGTGCCGTCGACGGCGGCGGGGCCGAGCACGTACTTGTACCAGACGCCCGAGACCTGGCCGCAGGCCACGGTCGCGTCCTCGGCCTTGGCGTTCTTGCCGACGTTCTGGGACGCCTTCTTGGAGCAGTCGAGGGCGGTGTACTGGGCCTCCAGCTTGGCGGCCGCCGCGCTGGCGGCGGCGCTGCTGCTCGCCGACGGGGAGGCGCTGGCCGAGGCCGAGGCGCTGGGGCTCGCGGACGAGGTGGAGTCGGCCTTCAGCGCGTCGCTGGCGGCACGACCCTGAGAGGTGGCGGTGGCCGTCGGGGTCGCGGAGCCGGTCGAGGAGGCGGTCGCCTTGGAGCTGGCCGTGCTCGACGGGCTGCTGGAGGCGCTGCCGGACGCGCTCGGCGACGGGGTCGTCGTCGCGGCGCCCGTGGAGGCCTCCGTGGCCAGGACCGGGCGGAAGTACAGCTTGGCCGTCGTACCGACCTGCTGCCGTGCCTCGTCCGAGTTCGTGCCCTTGGGGATGTTGACGATGATGTTCCTGGAGCCCTGGGTCTGGACCTCGGCCTCCGAGACACCAAGACCATTGACACGGCGGTTCATGATGTCGACCGCGGTGTCCATGTTGGTCTTGTTGATCGACGATTCCTCGCCGGGCTGGGCCACCGCCCGCAGCGTGATGCTCGTGCCGCCGGCCAGGTCGATGCCGAGACGCGGAGTGGTGTGCCCGGATGCGAACATGCCCCCGGTGAGCGCCACGATGGCGATCAGGATGAGGGCCAGCGAGCGCCACGGCTTGCTCTGGGCGCTCGCGCTGCGGCCCCTCTTAGGTGCTGCCACCTTCTCGTACTCCCTCTCGGGCCGCTCCACGCCGGGTCAGCGCGGCTACGGCCATGACATGGTGTCGGGATCCCGTGCGAGCGACGCACGTACCCGGGGTGCGCGGGGCGCGAGCGGGTCGCGCCGCGCTCCCGGGACGTGACTACTTCGCGTCGGACTCGCCGTCGGACTTCTTCGGCTCTTCTTCCGTCTTCGCCTCGGCGGGCTTCGCCGGCTCCTCGGTGGCGTCGGCCGGCTCGTCGGCCGCGTCCTTCTTGCCGAGGTCGATGGGCTTGTCGTCGGAAGAGTCGGCGGCGGGCTCGTCGGTCTCGGTGAGGGAGGAGGCGTCGTCCGGGACGATGTCGGCGTCGTCCTTCAGGTCGTGCTCGACGCCGTGGACGATGCGGTTGTACTCGTCGTCGGTGAGGACGGCGCCGATCGCGTTCTTCGCGAAGAGGAGCTCGACGCCCGGGCCTGCGTCGAGAAGGACCGTCTCCTCGTTGACCTCCTTGACCGTCGCGTACACGCCCCCGATCGTGCGGACGCCGGTGCCGGGCTGCATGTCACTACGCATCGACGCGGCCGCCTGCTGCTTGCGCTTGGCAGAGCGGGTCATCAGGAACATGGCCCCGATGAGCACGATGAAGGGGAGAAGGGTCACGATATTCACGGGACGGAATTTCCTTCGCACGACCGCGGCGGTGAGCGGCCTGGTGGATGGGGGTGGTCGGCGCCGCCCACAAAGGCGGCATCGGCGGAGTCTAAGCGAGTCCACGCTGATGGAACAACGCTCAGCATGGCACCGGGGTTCCTGACCCGGCCAGTGCCCCCGCCGTCACGCCCCGAACAGGTCCCCTTGTCCGTTTCCCCCGGTTGACGAGCGGGGCGGAGTGAGGCCCAGATGCGCCCACGCGGCGGGGGTGGCGACGCGTCCGCGCGGGGTGCGGGCCAGCAGCCCCTCCCGTACGAGGAAGGGTTCGGCGACCTCCTCCACGGTCTCGCGCTCCTCCCCCACGGCGACGGCGAGCGTGGACAGGCCGACCGGTCCGCCGCCGAACAGCTTGAGCAGGGCTTCGAGGACACCGCGGTCGAGCCGGTCGAGGCCGCGGCCGTCGACCTCGTAGACCTTGAGGGCGGCTCCGGCGATGTCCTGGGTGATGAATCCGTCGGCCTTGACCTGCGCGTAGTCCCGTACGCGGCGCAGCAGCCGGTTGGCGATGCGGGGGGTGCCGCGGGAGCGGCCGGCGATCTCGGCGGCGCCGGCGGGGTCGATCTCCACGTCGAGGAGGTTCGCCGAGCGGTGGATGACGCGCTCCAGCTCGGTGGGCTCGTAGAACTCCATGTGCGCGGTGAAGCCGAAGCGGTCGCGCAGCGGGGGTGGCAGCAGTCCCGCGCGCGTGGTGGCGCCGACCAGGGTGAACGGCGGCAGTTCGAGCGGGATCGCGGTGGCGCCGGGGCCCTTGCCGACGATGACGTCGACGCGGAAGTCCTCCATCGCCATGTAGAGCATCTCTTCGGCGGGCCGTGACATGCGGTGGATCTCGTCGAGGAAGAGGACCTCGCCCTCCTGGAGGGAGGAGAGGATCGCGGCGAGGTCGCCGGCGTGCTGGATGGCGGGCCCGCTGGTGATGCGGATCGGGGCCTCCATCTCGGCCGCGATGATCATCGACAGGGTGGTCTTGCCGAGGCCGGGGGCACCGGAGAGCAGCACGTGGTCGGCGGTGGCGCCACGCGCGCGTGCGGCGCGCAGCACCAGGTCGAGCTGTTCGCGGACCTTCTCCTGGCCGATGAACTCGCCCAGGTCCTTGGGGCGCAGGGCGGCCTCGACGGCCTGGTCCTCGCGGTCGGCGACCGAGCCCACCAACCGCTCGGCGGCGGTCTCGTCGGTCGTGTCGTCCCAGTTCACTGACGGTTCTCCTAGCGGGCGCGGTTCAGGGTCTGCAGGGCCGCCTTCAGCAACTGCCCGACCTGCGGCGTGCCTTCGGCGGCCTCGGCCTGCGGTGCTACGGCGGCCACGGCCTCGTCGGCCTCGCGGGTGGCGTACCCGAGGCCGATGAGGGCGGCGTGCAGCTGATCGCGCCAGCCGCTGGTGACCGGGGCGCCGATCGCCGGGGCGGACCCCACCGGTGCGCCGAGCCGGTCCTTGAACTCCAGCAGCAGCTTCTGGGCGCCCTTCTTGCCGATGCCCGGAACGGCCATCAGCGCCTTCTCGTCCCCGGCGGCCACCGCTCGGCGCAGCGCGTCCGGGGTGTGCACCGCGAGCATCGCCTGCGCGAGCCGGGGGCCGACGCCCGTCGCGGTCTGGAGCAGTTCGAAGATCTGGCGTTCGTCGTCGTCCACGAAGCCGTACAGGGTGAGCGAGTCCTCGCGGACGACGAGCGAGGTGGCGAGCTTGGCGGGCTTGCCGAGGCGGAGCGTGGACAGCGTGTTCGGCGTGCACTGGACGGCCATGCCGACACCGCCGATCTCGACGACCGCGGTGTCCGGGGCGAGAGCGGCGACCGTGCCACTGACGAAGGCGATCATGCGGTACGGCCTTTCGATGCGTGCGGGGTCTTGGGTGCTTGCGGGGCTTGCGGTGCTTTGCGCGCGCCGGCCGCGTGTTGGGCGACCGCCTGTTGCAACCGGTTCTGGGCGACGGCCTGTTGGAGACGGTTGGTCGCGGGCCCGCGCCAGATGTGACAGATGGCCAGCGCGAGGGCGTCGGCCGCGTCGGCGGGCTTCGGGGGCGCGTCGAGCCGCAACAGCCGGGTGACCATCGCCCCGACCTGGGCCTTGTCGGCGCGACCGCTTCCGGTGACGGCGGCCTTGACCTCGCTCGGGGTGTGCAGGGCGACGGGGATGCCGCGGCGGGCTGCGCACAGCATGGCTACGGCGCTGGCCTGGGCGGTGCCCATCACCGTACGGACGTTGTGCTGGCTGAACACCCGCTCCACGGCGACGAATTCGGGCCGGTGTTCGTCCAGCCAGGCCTCGATGCCCTGCTCGATGGCAACGAGGCGCAGCCCCAACTCGGCGTCCGCCGGGGTCCGTACGACACCGACGCCGACCATGGTGAGCGGCCGGCCCGCGACGCCTTCGACGACGCCGACACCGCATCGGGTCAGTCCGGGGTCGACACCCAGTACCCGCACTCCAACCCCCCTCGTTCGATCGCCTGTTTGTGCAGGCTATCGGGTGTCACTGACAAAGCGACGGGCCGACGGGGTGTGTCCCGTCGGCCCGTTGAACCGCTTGTTCGACTTCAGCTCGCGGCAGCGCTACGCGTCGACCTTCTCCATGACCTCGTCGCTGACGTCGAAGTTGGCGAAGACGTTCTGCACGTCGTCGCTGTCCTCCAGGGCGTCGATCAGCTTGAAGATCTTGCGGGCACCGTCCTCGTCGAGCTCGACCTGCATGGTCGGGACGAAGTTGGCGTCGGCGGAGTCGTAGTCGATGCCGGCTTCCTGGAGCGCGGTGCGGACCGCGACCAGGTCGGTGGCCTCGGAGATGACCTCGAAGGTGTCACCCAGGTCGTTGACCTCTTCGGCACCGGCGTCGAGCACGGCACCGAGGACATCGTCCTCACCCAGCTCGCCCTTGGGGACGATGACGACGCCCTTGCGGTTGAAGAGGTACGAGACGGAACCGGGGTCGGCCATGTTCCCGCCGTTGCGGGTCATGGCGACACGCACGTCCGAGGCGGCGCGGTTGCGGTTGTCGGTGAGGCACTCGATGAGCACCGCGACACCGTTCGGGCCGTAACCCTCGTACATGATCGTCTCGTAGTCGGCGCCACCGGCCTCGAGACCGGCGCCGCGCTTGACCGCGGAGTCGATGTTCTTGTTCGGGACCGAGCTCTTCTTGGCCTTCTGGATGGCGTCGAACAGCGTCGGGTTGCCGGACACATCGGCACCACCGGTACGGGCCGCGACCTCGATGTTCTTGATCATCTTCGCGAAGAGCTTGCCGCGCTTGGCATCGATCACGGCCTTCTTGTGCTTCGTCGTAGCCCATTTAGAGTGGCCGGACATCTGCCTGTCTCCTTCGCGTAACCCAACTCTTTACGAACCCCAGAGATCCTACTAGGACCCCGGAGCCAGGTTCGCGCGCACCATGTCGACGAACAGGGAGTGCACGCGGTGGTCGCCGGTCAGTTCCGGGTGGAACGACGTGGCGAGCGCGTTGCCCTGGCGGACCGCGACGATGTGGCCCTCGTGTTCGGCGAGGACCTCGGTCTCGGCACCGACGGACTCGACCCAGGGGGCGCGGATGAAGACGCCCTCCACAGGATCGCCCTCAATGCCCCGGACGTCGACAGCTGCTTCGAAGGACTCGTTCTGACGTCCGAAGGCGTTGCGGCGCACGATCATGTCGATGCCGCCGATCGTCTCCTGGCCCGAGCGCGGGTCGAGGATCTTGTCGGCGAGCATGATCAGGCCGGCGCAGGTGCCGTAGACAGGCATTCCGGCACGCACGCGTGCGCGCAGCGGATCCATCACTCCGAAGAGGACGGCCAGCTTGGAGATGGTGGTCGACTCACCCCCGGGGATGACGAGACCGTCCACCTCGGCGAGTTCCTCGGGGCGCCTGACCTGCCTGGCCACGGCGTCGGCCGCGGCCAGGGCGATCAGGTGCTCCCGTACGTCGCCCTGGAGAGCGAGGACGCCGATGACAGGGGCTGAAGAAACATCCGCCATGGGTGGTTACCAGCCGCGGTTGGCGTAGCGCTCGGTCTCGGGGAGGGTGTCGCAGTTGATGCCGACCATGGCCTCGCCGAGGTTGCGGGACGCGTCCGCGATGATCTTCGGGTCGTCGTAGAAGGTGGTCGCCTTCACGATGGCGGCGGCGCGCTTGGCCGGGTCGCCGGACTTGAAGATGCCGGAGCCGACGAAGACGCCCTCGGCACCGAGCTGGCGCATCAGCGCGGCGTCGGCGGGGGTGGCGACGCCACCGGCGGAGAACAGCACGACCGGGAGCTTGCCCAGTTCGGCGACCTCGCGGACGATCTCGTACGGGGCGCGCAGCTCCTTGGCGGCCGCGTACAGCTCGTTGTTGTCGAAGCCGCGCAGCTTGGCGATCTCGTTCTTGATCTGGCGCAGGTGACGGACCGCCTCGACGACGTTGCCGGTGCCGGCCTCGCCCTTGGAGCGGATCATCGCGGCGCCCTCGGCGATCCGGCGCAGGGCCTCGCCCAGGTTGGTGGCACCGCAGACGAAGGGGGTCGTGAAGGCCCACTTGTCGGAGTGGTTGGCCTCGTCGGCCGGGGTGAGGACCTCGGACTCGTCGATGTAGTCGACGCCGAGGGACTGCAGGACCTGGGCCTCGACGAAGTGGCCGATGCGGGACTTGGCCATGACCGGGATGGAGACCGCCTCGATGATCTCCTCGATCATCGTCGGGTCGGACATCCGGGCCACGCCGCCGTCCTTGCGGATGTCGGCGGGGACCCGCTCCAGGGCCATGACGGCCACGGCACCGGCGTCCTCGGCGATCTTCGCCTGCTCGGCGTTGACCACGTCCATGATCACACCGCCCTTGAGCTGCTCGGCCATCCCGCGCTTCACGCGCGCGGTGCCGGTCTCGGGAGTCTGGGCGGAGCTGGGGGTGCTGGACACGGGGTGACCTCACTCGGTGAAAGAGGGTTTCTGCAGTACCGAGCAAACGCGAGAGGTGCAGGCCACAGCAAGGGCCAATGGGGAGGCGGTGGATCGTTTTCGAACCCCCGTGCCTTACGGCTGTGCCCTACGCCGGTCTTCTACGGCTGTGCTGCACCGCTGGTTTCTATGCGGCCCGGTCCACCAGCGCCGCCGGTGGCTCGTCGTCCATCTCGAAGGCCATCGGGAAGGGCGCGTGTCCGGCCAGCCGGAACCAGCGGACCTTGCGGTGCCGGCGCAGGGCGCGGGCCGCGCGTACGGAGTCATTGTGGAAACGCCGGGCCATGGGCACCCGCCGTACCGCCTCGGTGAGTTCGTGGGCCGCCGACTCTCCCCCGGGTGCCTCGCGGACGCCCTCGACCTGCGGGGCCTCGGCGAAGACGGCGCGCAGGGCCTGGCTCAACTCGCTCTCGGCGACCTCCCGTTGCTCCTCCTCGGCCTGCCGGGCAGCGTGCGCGGCTTCGTAGAGGACGATCGAGGCGGCCGGGTCGAGGACGCCAGAGGTGGCCAGTTCCTGGGTCACCGAGGCGCGGCGCAGGAGTTGGGCGTCGAGTGCCGCGCGGGCCGCGTCGATCCGGGCGTGCAGCCGGTCGAGCCGTCCCGCGGTCCAGCTCAGGTACAGGCCGATCGCCACGACGGCGACGAGGATCCAGATCAGGGTTGCGGTCACGGGCGGCAAGCCTACGGGGCCGTTCCACTTGGGTTGACCGGGATTCGTGCGGGGGGTTGGTGTGGGCGTTGGGGGGGCTGCCGCCCCCACGCCCCCGCTTCGGCCTGGACGGCCTCGTCCTCAAACGCCGGACGGGCTGGATATACCGGCCCGCATCAAGAAGTTGCCGCTCCTCAGTCCCGCGCCAAGCCGAACCTTGCCCGGAGTCCGGTGCGTTCGTCGGTGGCGACCGCCGCCGCCCCCGCTGTCACCGTCTCGTACACCGACAGGATGTCCGCCCCGACCGTCGACCAGTCGAAGCGGCGTACATGGGAACTCCCGCTCCGGCGCAGCTCCGCCAGGCGCTTGGGGTCCCCCAGTAGTCGTACGGCGGCCTCGGCCAGGGCGTCCGCGTCCTCGTTGGGGAACAGTTCGCCGGCGACGCCCTGGTCGAGGACCTGGGCGAAGGCGGGGAGGTCGGAGGCGAGGACCGGGGCGCCTGCCGACATGGCCTCCACGAGGATGATGCCGAAGCTCTCGCCGCCGGTGTTGGGCGCTACGTAGAGGTCGATGCTGCGCAGGAAGCGGGCCTTGTCGTCGTCGCTGATCATGCCGAGGAACTCGACGCGTGAACGCAGTTCCTTGGGGAGCGATTCGACGGCTTCCTCCTCGTCGCCGCGGCCGGCGACCAGGAGTCGGGCGTTCGGGCGCTCGGCGAGGATCTTCGGGAGGGCGTTCATCAGCACCGGGAGGCCCTTGCGGGGCTCGTCGATGCGCCCTATGAAGCCGATGGTCTCGCCCTGCCATTCCGGCTTGGGTTCGGCTCGGGCGAAGAAGTCGACGTCGACGCCGTTGGGGATCACCACCGCGTCGCCGCCCAGGTGTTCGACGAGCGTGCGGCGCGCGTATTCGCTCACGGCGATCCGCGCACTGATCTTCTCCAGGGCGGCCTGGAGGATGGCGTACGCGGCGATCATCGCCCGGGAGCGCGGGTTCGAGGTGTGGAAGGTGGCGACGATCGGGCCCTGTGCGGCCCAGCAGGCGAGCAGGCCGAGGGACGGCGAGGTCGGTTCGTGGATGTGGATGACGTCGAACTCGCCGTCGTGCAGCCAGCGTCGGACCCGGGCGGCGGAGAGGAAGCCGAAGTTCAGCCGGGCCACCGAGCCGTTGTACGGCACCGGGACGGCGCGGCCGGCCGAGACGACGTACGGCGGCAGCGGGGTGTCGTCGTCGGCCGGGGCCAGGACGGAGACCTCGTGGCCGAGCCGGATGAAGTACTCGGCGAGGTCCCTGATGTGGAACTGGACGCCGCCCGGCACGTCCCAGGAGTAGGGGCAGACGATGCCGATCCTCACGAGGGCCCCTTGGTCGGATCCAGGTCCGCGAGCCACAAGCGCTGGAGCATGTGCCAGTCCTCCGGGTGGTCGGCGATGCCGGTGGCGAAAGCGTCTGCCAGCGCCTGTGTGATGACAGACGTCTTCTCGGCCCGGTCACCTGACTCGGGCACCTCGACCGGTGGATGGACCCGGCCCTTCATGACCGGAGAGTCGTCGTACCAGAGCGTCACGGGGAGCAGGAGTGCGCCGGTCTGCTGGGCCAGGAGGGCCGGTCCCGCGGGCATGCGGGTGGTCTCGCCGAAGAACTTGACCTCGACGCCTGAGGCGGACAGGTCGCGTTCGGCGACCAGGCAGACCAGGCCGCCGTCACGCAGGCGGCGGGCGAGCGTGCCGAAGGCGGTGCCGCCGCTGTGCGGGAGGACCTCCATGCCGAGGCCCTCGCGGTAGGCGACGAAGCGGTCGTAGAGCGTCTCCGGCTTGAGGCGTTCGGCCACCGTGGTGAACGGGGTCTCCAGCTTGGTGGTGACCCAGGCGCCGGCGAGGTCCCAGTTGGCCATGTGGGGCAGCGCGAGGATGACACCGCGGTCGGAGGCGATGCCGTCGGTCAGGTGGTGGACGTCCTTGGGCTCGAAGCCGGTGCGGATCCGTTCGGCGCTCCAGGCGGGGAGCCGGAAGGACTCCATCCAGTAGCGCAGGTACGACCGCATTCCCGCGCGCGAGAGCTCGGCGAGCCGCTCGGGGCTCGCGTCGGGCACCACGCGCGCGTAATTGCTCTCCAGCCGTCGCACACCCTTGCCGCGCCGCTTCCAGGCGAGGTCGGCGACGGTGCGGCCGAGCCGGACGGCGGCCGGCTCGGGGAGCTTCTTGACGGCGCCCCAGCCCAGGCCGTAGAGCGCGTCCGTCAGCCGCTCCTGGGCACTGCTCACGGAGTCGCCCCGCTGCTGTGCTGTTCCGGGGCCTCCTGGGCCGCCGCGGCGTCCGCCTCGGCGGCCTCCCGGCGGACCGTGACGACGCGCTGGATCAGCGTGACCAGACTGCCGACGGCGACGATCCACAGCGCGATGGGCAGCAGCCACTGGATGCCCGGGACGCCGAACTTGTGCAGACCGGCGAGACCGCAGGCGACGAGGGAGATCACCAGTCGCTCGGCGCGCTCGACCAGGCCGTTGACGGCGACCGGCAGGCCGATCGACTCGCCGCGTGCCTTGGTGTACGACACCACCTGGCCGCTGGCCAGGCAGAAGATCGAGACGGCGCACAGGGCGATGTTGTCGCCGCCGCCCGCGTACCAGAGGGCCAGGCCGCCGAAGACCGCGCTGTCGGCGACCCGGTCCAGCGTGGAGTCCAGGAAGGCACCCCAGCGGCTGGAGCGGCCCAGCTGGCGGGCCATGTTGCCGTCGACGAGGTCGGAGAACACGAACAGCGTGATCACGACCGTGCCCCAGAAGAACTCGCCCATGGGGTAGAAGACCAGCGCGCCCGCGACCACTCCGGCGGTGCCGAGGAGGGTGACCGTGTCGGGGCTGACGCCCCGGCGGATCAGAAACGCGGCGAACGGCGTGAGGACACGCGTGAAGAATGCACGCGCGTACTTGTTCAGCATGGCCTTCCCGAGGGTCGGTGTCGCCGCGCGGCCCCTGCTGGCCACCGGCTGGCCCATCGTAGCCACGCGCGCGCGTGGGCGACGGCCGGGCACC
Source organism: Streptomyces sp. NBC_00986 (assembly GCF_045162565.1). Taxonomy (NCBI): domain Bacteria; kingdom Bacillati; phylum Actinomycetota; class Actinomycetes; order Kitasatosporales; family Streptomycetaceae; genus Streptomyces; species Streptomyces sp. NBC_00986. The sequence continues at coordinate 9,424,429 of NZ_CP108733.1, read as the reverse complement.
CGTGCGCCCATGATTTGAATGGCTGCAGCACGACTCGATGGCATCGGTGCCGGCGGCCGGATCGCGTCCGCTGTATGGACGCACCGTGACCGGAGTGGAAAGCTCGAACCACCGCGGGCGTCATCGGAGCCGCCACCGCACGCGGCTGCGTGTGTCCGCGCCCACAGTGACCTCACCGTGTACGGGAGGCAAGGCCATGGGCGACAAGGCGAACGCACACCCCGGAGCCGCCGGCAGGGCTACAGCGGCCGACCAACCCGCGTCCGTACGGAATGTGGTGCTGGTCGGCCACTCCGGATCGGGCAAGACGACTCTGGTGGAGGCCCTCGCACTGACCGCGGGAGCGGTGAACCGGGCGGGCCGCGTGGAGGACGGCGGCACCGTCTCCGACTACGACGAGATCGAGCACCGGCAGCAGCGCTCGGTGCAGCTCTCCCTGGTGCCCGTCGACTGGGACGGGTACAAGGTCAATCTTCTCGACACCCCCGGGTACGCCGATTTCGTCGGCGAGTTGAGGGCCGGTCTGCGTGCGGCGGACGCGGCCCTCTTCGTCGTCTCGGCCTCCGACGGCGTGGACGGCTCGACCCGCATGGTGTGGGAGGAGTGCGCGGCGGTCGGTATGCCGCGCGCCATCGTCGTCACACATCTGGAGTCCGCCCGCGCGGACTTCGAGTCGATGACCCGCACCTGCGCGGGGGCCTTCGGCGCGGACGACCCCGACGCCGTACTCCCGCTGTATCTGCCGTTGCACGGCGCGCCGGGGCCGGACGGGCACGCGCCCGTGACGGGTCTTGTCGGGCTGCTGTCGCAGAAGCTGTTCGACTACGCGTCCGGGGAGCGCAAGGAGTCCGAGCCCGGGGCCGAGCAACTGCCCGGGATCGAGGAGGCGCGCAACCGGCTCATCGAGGGGATCATCGCGGAGAGCGAGGACGAGACCCTCATGGACCGCTATCTCGGCGGCGAGGAGATCGACGTCAAGACGCTGATCGGGGACCTGGAGCGGGCCGTGGCGCGCGGGGTCTTCTTTCCCGTTCTGGCGGCCGCTCCGGCCGCCGAGGGAGCCCGGCAGGGTCTCGGCACCGTCGAGCTCCTGGAGCTGATCACAGGCGGCTTCCCGACACCGCTGGAGCGCGCGGCGCCCGGGGTCACCACGGTCGACGGCAGGGCGCGGGAGCTCAAGCCGTGCGACCCGAACGGTCCGCTGGTCGCCGAGGTCGTGAAGACCGCCTCCGACCCGTACGTCGGCCGGGTCTCCCTGGTGCGCGTGTTCTCCGGGACGCTGCGGCCCGACGCGACCGTCCATGTCTCCGGGCACGGCCTCGCCGACCGCGGGCACGAGGACCACGACGTCGACGAACGCGTCGGCGCCCTCTCCGCGCCCTTCGGCAAACAGCAACGCGCGCTCACGCACTGCATCGCGGGCGACCTCGCGTGCGTGGCGAAGCTGGGCCGCGCGGAGACCGGGGACACCCTTTCGGCCAAGGACGACCCGCTCCTCATGGAGCCCTGGGAGATGCCCGACCCCCTGCTGCCGCTCGCCATCCAGGCGCACAGCAAGGCGGACGAGGACAAGCTCTCGCAGGGCCTGAGCAGGCTCGTCGCCGAGGACCCCACCATGTGCCTGGAACAGAACCAGGACACCCACCAGGTCGTCCTGTGGTGCCTCGGCGAGGCCCACGCGGACGTGGCCCTGGAACGGCTGCGCAGCCGCTACGGCGTCCAGGTCGACCTCGTGCCGCACAAGGTCTCCCTACGGGAGACGTTCGCCGCCAAGGCGCAGGGACGCGGCCGGCACGTCAAACAGTCCGGCGGGCACGGGCAGTTCGCGATCTGCGAGATCGAGGTCGAGCCGCTGCCGGGCGGCACGGGCATCGAGTTCGTGGACAAGGTCATCGGTGGCGCGGTGCCGCGGCAGTTCATCCCGTCGGTGGAGAAGGGCGTAAGGGCCCAGGCGGCAAGGGGAGTTGCGGCCGGGCATCCGCTTCTCGACGTACGGATCACGCTCCTGGACGGCAAGGCGCACTCGGTGGACTCCTCGGACGCCGCGTTCCAGACGGCCGGCGCGCTGGCCCTGCGGGAGGCCGCGATCGACGCGAAGATCCATCTCCTGGAACCGGTGGCCGAGGTGACCGTGCTGGTCGGCGACGACTACGTGGGCGCCGTGATGAGCGACCTGTCCGGGCGGCGGGGCCGCGTGCTCGGCACCGAGCAGACGACCGGCGGGCGCACCCTGATCCGCGCCGAGGTGCCGGAGATAGAGATCGGCCGCTACGCCGTGGACCTCCGCTCCCTCTCCCACGGCACCGCGCGCTTCAACCGCGCCTACGCCCGCCACGAACCGATGCCTCCACAGATCGCCGAACGGATCCGCGAAGAGGCGGGCGACGCCTAGGAGTTGATGCCGAGAGGCTCACTTGTGGCGTGCGACGACCCACAAGTGACTTAAACGGAACGCTTTCCTCCGGGTCAGCGGGCGGCTTCGGTCGTCCGCTGACGAATGTCAGTGGCTGCCGATACGCTGATGACCTGATCAACAGGTGTGCGGAGCACGGAAGTCGGGAAAGCCGCAGAAGCGGGAACAGCGGCGATCGGGGGCGGGAATGACCGTTGACAGCGGTTACGCGGACATCTTCGGACCACAGGTGCCGCGTACCGGCGACGAGGGGCAGACGGCGACCTTCGCGCTGGCCTCGGCGGCCTACCGGGACAACCCGGTCGCCGACATCAAGAAGGCCGACAACGAATGGCACCAGACGGCCGTCAACGCTGGCCGCAAGTGGGCGACGATCTTCCGCCCCAACCTCGGTGAGGCGTTCTCCGGCGCCCTGGTGGCCCGCATGCTCGGCCCCGGACGCAAGCCGCTCATCCAGTCGTTCGGCACCGAACCGCAGTCCGTCGTCGAGCACGCCCTGGCGGCCAACAACATCCGCCGCGCGCGGGACAACAGGCTGTCCATGATCATGGTGCTGTGCGGCCTGCTCTTCCTGCCCGGGCTCGTCGTCTGGCTGCTGGTCTTCCAGCTGCGCAGCCTGGTCGACAAGCGCACCCAGACCAACAAGAGGGCCGGCGCGATCGCCACGACCCTGCTCGTCGCGGTGGGCGCCGTCGCCGTGATCTTCCTGATCAAGATGCCGTTCCACGGCTTCTGGTCCTGGTACGCACGCGCGTGCGTCATCCTGCCCGTGGTCGGCTGGCTGTGGGCGAAGCAGGTCTGCGAGAACACCGCGAAGGACCTGCGCGGGCGCTGGGACAGCCTGCTGTCCGGGAGCAGCGTCGGCGCCAAGGTCCCGGAGGCGGTGCCGACCAGCCCCGGCGAGACGCAGGCCGAGCAGCTCCGCCAGTCCCTGGCCACGCTCAGCGCCGAGCAGCAGTCCAACTCCATCTTCTACGCAGGTCCCAAGGGCATCCTCGGCATGGGCACCCGCTGGGGCAGCTGGCAGCTCGCCGAGGACCTGATCGCTCGGGACGCCTCCCGGGAGATCCACCCCTTCCGCAGCTGGGACGTCATCCGCAACATCCATGACGACCTGCGCATGCTGGAGCGGAACACGATCAACACCGGCGGCTTCCCGAAGGCGTCCATACGCCACTGGGTCGTCACGCCGATCGGCGAGGGCGCCAAGGCCGTGTCCCGGCCCGGGGGCACGGACGTCGACGCGTACCAGGTCAAGACGCACGCGATACAGGACATCTGCAACAAGCAGCAGTTCGGCGCCGGCGACCGCCACTACCTGGGCGTCCAATGGACGCTCTGGGAAGGGCAGTTGGTCATCACGATGATGATCACGGTCACCGTGCTGCACAAGACGCTGCGCATCGAGATCACCGGACACGCCCTGGGACCCGTGAACTCCCTGTTCACCGGAAAGCCCGAGGCCCCCTCGAAGGACGTCCAGAAGACCCTCAAGCCGTGGGAGACCCGCAAGGTCAAGCTCCCGCTCGTGCCCGCCGACGAGGTGGTACGCCTCGCGGTCCGCGCCCCGATCACCTGGTACCCGCCACTGCTGAACTGGCTCGGCGGTTCCATATCCCTGCCCGAGCCCTTCGGCCTGCGGCACGCCTGGGCCGACCAACCCTGGCGCCACCGCTTCATGGCGGACGACGCGCTGCGCGCCGCGACCCCGGTCCTGCGCGTGGTCCACACCGCGGCGATCCGCGTCCTGGAGGAGAACGGCGTGGACACGGAGAAGTTCGGCAACCGCTCGTCGTTCCTCAGCACGAGCGTGCAGGACGCGTCACCGAGGAAGGCCGACCTGTACGACGCGTAGGCCTCCGGCGGTTGAGCAGGTCGCGTGCGGGTACGTCGGGGCCGGCCTCTGGGGGCTGCGCCCCCGGCCCCCCGGTGTCGGCCTGAACGGCCTCGTCCTCAATCGCCGGACAGGCTGGATGATGCCGACCCGAGGGTCAAGCCCCTTGGCTCACGCCGTGGGCCACGCATCGGCGAGCATCTTCCGCGTGTCCGCGAGGAGTTGGGGCAGCACCTTCGTGTGGCCGACCACCGGCATGAAGTTCGTGTCGCCGCCCCAGCGCGGGACGATGTGCTGGTGCAGGTGGGCGGCGATACCCGCGCCCGCCACGCTCCCCTGGTTCATGCCGATGTTGAAGCCGTGGGCGCCGGACGCGGTGCGCAGGGCCGTCATCGCCTGCTTGGTGAGAGCCGCCAGTTCCACGGTCTCCGCGTCCGTCAGGTCGGTGTAGTCCGCGACGTGACGGTACGGCACGACCATCAGATGGCCGCCGTTGTACGGGTACAGATTGAGCACCCCGTACACCAGCTCACCGCGCCTGACGATCAGCCCGTCCTCGTCCGATTTCGCCGGAATCGAGCAGAAGGGGCAACCGTCGTCGGCACCGGGGCCGGTCGGCTTGTTCTCGCCCTGGATGTAGGCCATCCGGTGGGGCGTCCAGAGGCGCTGGAACGCGTCCGGCGTGCCCACTCCGATCTGCTGCTCCGGCTCACTCGTCATGCAGGGAAGCATATGGCTTCGCCCGTTCGCGGCGTGTCGCCGGGGTTGCGCGAAACCCCTCCCGCGCCAAGCTGGGCCGATGGACGACGACAGCCGCAAGGCCCGCTGGGAGCAGCGCACGGAGGTCCCCCTCGCCGTGGCGTCGCTGGTCTTCCTCGCCGCGTACGCGGTGCGCATCCTGGCCCACGGCCTGCCGGACACCTGGCAGGACCTCTGCCTCGCCGTGCTGTTCGCCGCCTGGGCGCTCTTCGCCGTGGACTACGCGGTCCGCTGGCGACTGAGTCGCCAGCACCTCCGCTTCGTCCGCACGCACTGGCTGGACACCCTGGTCCTGCTCCTGCCCCTCCTCCGACCGCTGCGCGTCGTCAGGGTGTACGAGGCCGTCCAGCGACGGCACGGACAGCCCCGACTCGCCCTGCACGCGCGCGTGATCGTCTACGCCGGCCTGTCCACCGTCCTGCTCGGTTTCGCGGGCGCCCTCTCCGTCTACCACGAGGAACACGCGGCCCCGGGCGCGACGATAAAGACGTTCGGCGACGCCGTGTGGTGGACCTGCGCGACCTTCGCGACCGTCGGCTACGGCGACGTGGCCCCCGTCACCCCACTCGGCCGGCTGATCGCCGTAGGCATGATGGCCATCGGTCTGGCCCTGCTCGGCGCGGTCACCGGAACCTTCGCCTCCTGGCTGCTCCAGGTCTTCACGCGGGAGGACGACGAGAGGCCCCCGGGGATCTGAACTCCCCGAGGGCCTCCCGAACAACAGCGGACTCAGACCCGCGACAGCGGACTCAGACCTGCGCCCGGTCCGCCACGACCTGCTCGATCTTCGCGATGGCGTCGTCGAACGCGATGCCGTTCTCCTGCGAGCCGTCGCGGTAACGGAAGGACACCGTCCCGCCGTTCATGTCCTCGTCGCCGACGATGACCATGAACGGGACCTTCTGCTTCTGCGCGTTGCGGATCTTCTTCTGCATCCGGTCCGAGGACGAGTCGACCTCGACGCGCAGCCCCTTCTTCTTCGCCGCCACGGCGAACTTCTCCAGGTACTCGACGTGCCCGTCCCCGATCGGGATGCCGACCGCCTGCACGGGCGCCAGCCACGCCGGGAACGCACCCGCGTAGTGCTCAAGCAGTACCGCGAAGAACCGCTCGATGGAACCGAACAGCGCCCGGTGGATCATGACCGGCCGCTGCTTGGAACCGTCAGGACCGGTGTACTCCAGGTCGAAGCGCTCCGGCAGGTTGAAGTCCAGCTGGACCGTGGACATCTGCCAGGTCCGGCCGATCGCGTCCTTCGTCTGGACGGAGATCTTCGGGCCGTAGAAGGCAGCACCACCCGGGTCCGGAACGAGCGGCAGGCCCTGCTTCTCGGCAACCTGGCGCAGCGTCTCCGTGGCCTCTTCCCAGACCTCGTCCGAGCCGACGAACTTCTCCGGGTCCTTGGTCGACAGCTCCAGGTAGAAGTCCGTCAGGCCGTAGTCCCGCAGCAGGTTGAGGACGAACGTGAGCGTCTTGTCGAGCTCGTCGGCCATCTGCTCGCGTGTGCAGTAGATGTGCGCGTCGTCCTGCGTGAAGCCCCGCGCGCGGGTCAGACCGTGCACGACGCCCGACTTCTCGTACCGGTACACGGTCCCGAACTCGAAGAGCCGCAGCGGCAGTTCACGGTACGAGCGGCCGCGCGCGTCGAAGATCAGGTTGTGCATCGGGCAGTTCATGGGCTTGAGGTAGTAGTCCACGCCCTCGTCGAGCTGCATGGGCGGGTACATGCCGTCGGCGTACCAGTCCAGGTGCCCGGACGTCTCGAAGAGCTTCCCCTTCGTCGCGTGCGGGGTGTAGACGAACTCGTAGCCCTCCTCCTCGTGCCGGCGCCGCGAGTAGTCCTCCATGACCCGGCGGACGACACCGCCCTTGGGGTGGAAGACGGCCAGGCCCGAGCCGATCTGCTCCGGGATGGAGAACAGGTCCAGCTCGCTGCCCAGCTTGCGGTGGTCGCGCTTCTCGGCCTCGACCAGGAAGTCGAGGTGCGCCTTCAGCTCCTCCTTGGAGGGCCATGCAGTGCCGTAGATGCGCTGGAGCATGGGGTTCTTCTCGCTGCCGCGCCAGTAGGCGGCCGCGTTGCGCATCAGCTTGAACGCCGGGATGTTGCGCGTGGTGGGCAGGTGCGGACCGCGGCAGAGGTCCTTCCAGCACAGGTCGCCGGTCTTGGCGTCGAGGTTGTCGTAGATCGTCAGCTCGCCGCCGCCGACCTCGACGTCCGCGCCGTCGTCCGTGGACGCGGAGCCCTTGATGCCGATGAGTTCGAGCTTGTACGGCTCGCCCGCCAGCTCCTCGCGGGCGTCCTCGTCGGTGACGACGCGGCGCGAGAACCTCTGCCCCCGCTTCTGGATCTCCTGCATCTTCTTCTCGATGGCCTTGAGATCCTCGGGCGTGAACGGCCGCTCGACGTCGAAGTCGTAGTAGAAGCCGTCCTTGACCGGCGGGCCGATACCGAGCTTGGCCTCGGGGAACAGCTCCTGCACGGCCTGCGCCATGACGTGCGCGGTGGAGTGGCGCAGGATGTTCAGGCCGTCGGTGGAGGAGATCTCGACGGGCTCGACCTCTTCCCCCTCGGAGACGACATACGCCAGGTCCTTGAGCTCCCCGGCCACACGCGCGGCGATGATCGAGCGCTCGCCGGCGAAGAGCTCCGCGGCCGTGGTGCCCGTCGTCACCGTGCGCTCTTCCCGCTCGGAATCGCGTTGGATGATCACACGGACGTCTGACACGGGTCTCTCCTGACTACAGGGTGGGTGCGGCGCCATACCGTGAGCGCGCGCAATAGGGGATCGTACCGACCCTAAGGGGCCCACCGCGAAACGGTTGCCCCGGGCCCGAGCCCAGGACCGGCCCGGCCCCCACTCCCCTCCGCTCCCTCAGTCCTCCTCCCCGCTGCACGCCTCCTCGAAGAAGTCGAGGTTCTCCTGGAGGGACTTCATCAGCCGGTCCCGCTCCGCCTCGTCCACCTGCACGGGTACGACCCCGGAGGCACCGGTCAGCCGACGGAAGCCGCCCCGGCTCTCCAGCCGCCCGTGCACGCGCACCGGCAACCCGACGAGATGAGCGTGCCCGGCTATGCGGTACGACTCCTCGTCCAGGGTCATCCGGACGTGCCCGACCTCGGCACCGGCGATCACCTGCATCCGCACGGTGCCCTCGCCGCGCGGCCCCGACCGGCGCATCCGCACCACCGAGCCGGTGATCCGGACGGGCATGGACGGTTCCTCGCGCAGATAGCGGGCCCCGGCCGCGCGCAGCACGGGCAGGTCGCCGGGCGAGAACTCGACGGCCTCGGCGGGCGCGGCACAGCCCTCGGGGACACCCGCGCCGGGTGCCCACTCGACGGCGATCCGGGCGCCCTCGGTGCCACGCACGAGCGCGACGACGGCTTCGGTCAACTCCCGGCTGACGCCCGCCTCCACGGCCCCGTCGAAGGCGTCCATGCCGCCGGTGGCCCGCTCGTAGTCGATGGCCTCGCGGGTGGCGTACAGGGCCTGGTGGAGGCGTACGGCGAGGGCGCGGCCGGTGTCGACGGGGACGAACGCGGTGAGCTGGCGGCCGCCGGGTGCGGAGCCGACGAGGACGTGTTCCAGGGACGCGGCGGCGGGGCGGCGGTGGCGGGCGCCGTAGTAGCCGGCACGCGCGCGTGTGGCGAGTGCGGCGGCGAGCAGCATCTGGCGGGCGGCGGCGCGGAGTTGCTCTTCGACCGTCCAGGAGGCGGCGCCTGCCGGTCCGGTCGGGATGTCGCGCCACCAGCGGATCTCGTCGCTCGGTACGGCGAGGCCGACGAGGACCTCGCGGGCGGAGGGGGTGTTGCTGCGGGCGAGTGCGATGAGCGCCTCGCCGAGGAGGTCGTCGCTGTCGGGGAAGGCCCGGCTCTCGGGGACCAGCAGGCTGGTGCCCGAGCCGCCGGGCCCGGGTGGGGTCCAGCGGCCGTACCGTCCGGCGGCGCCGCCGCGCCGCTGCCAGCCGTGCCGGCGCAGCAGGGCACCGAGGACGGCGGGGTCCACCTCGTCGGGTTGGGGCGCGCGGTCCCAGGACGTGTCGGCCCGGTCCTCGGGATGGGGTCGTACCGTCCGCAGGTGTTCCTCGACCGAGCGGTGCCTCATGGCCTGCCTCCCGTCCCGACCCGCGTCATGATCTCGCACAGCGCCCGGTCGTCGAAGATGCGCGAGGTCGGTATTCGCACGGTGGTCCGGGTCCGGCCGGTGATCGCGTGACCGGCGAGGTTGACCCAGTAGCAGCAGTGCCGCAGATCGAGCCGGTCGTGGCTGGCGCGCAGCCAGTCGTCCTGGGAACGCGGGACGAGCATCACGACCAGGATCTTGTGCACCGAGACCGGTGTGCGGGCGAGCTTGCGCAGATGGTCGTTGTCGAGCGTGAAGGAGAAGGAACGTCCCGGCGGATTCGGCGGGATCTGGTAAGTGCACTTGAGCTGCACTTTTATCGTGACCTCGTCGTCCACCGTGTGCCCGGGCGAGCCGTGACTGACGTGCCAGTCGATGCCGTTGTCCGGAAAGGGTTGCGACAGCGAGCAGCCGGCCGCAGCGGCGACGGCGTGCAGATAGCCCACCTGCAGTGTCTCCATGCAGGCGGTGGTGGCGAGCGATCCGCGATGGGGTGCCGTCCGTTCGGGCAGCAGCCCGCCCCGCTCGGGCTGCGCTATCACCATGGCCAACAGCCTTCCAAGTTCAGGTGTATCCCGGTGCCGGGTCGCTGAACTGCAAAGACCCGTACTCCTGTTGTCTCCTTCCGGCGTACGGCGCAAACAGCCCGGGTATCACCAAACAGGCAGAAGACGGTACGTCAGCTGCCGTGGGTGAACGAGGAGTTGTGTACGTATGACGTGCTGGTACGAGGGCCCGTTGGCCGCGTTCGACACGGAGACCACGGGCGTGGATGTGGAGACCGACCGGATCGTGTCGGCCGCGATCGTCGTCCAGGACGCCCCTGGTACCCGGCCCCGGGTGGCCCGGTGGCTGGTGAACCCGGGGGTGCCGGTGCCCGCCGGGGCGACGGCGATCCATGGACTGACGGATGAGCATCTTCAGCGCAACGGCCGCTGGCCTGCGCCGGTGATGCACGAGATAGCCGACGAGCTGGCCGAACAGGCCGCGATGGGACGCCCGTTGGTGGTCATGAACGCACCGTTCGACCTGACCCTGCTGGACCGCGAACTGCGCCGCCACCGCGCGTGCTCGCTGGACCGGTGGTTCGAGTCGACGCCCCTACAGGTCCTGGATCCCCGGGTCCTCGACAAACACCTGGACCGCTACCGCAAGGGCCGCCGCACCCTCACCGACCTGTGCGCGCACTACGGCGTCGAGTTGGAGGGCGCGCACGACGCGGGCGCGGACGCGCTGGCCTCCCTGGAGGTCGTCCGCGCCCTGGGCCGCCGCTTCGCGACCCGCCTGGAACGCCTGTCCCCCACCGAGCTGCACACCCTGCAGTCGACGTGGCACGCGGCCCAAGCACGCGGCCTCCAGGCGTGGTTCGCGCGCAGCGGCACCCCGGAGCCGGTGGACCAGTCGTGGCCACTGCGCCCGAACCTGACGGCGGAGGCCGCATAAGCGGTCGCCACCTCGGCGCACAAAAAAGCCGGTCCGCTGCTGCGGACCGGCCTTTCCCGGTGGGCGATACTGGGTTCGAACCAGTGACCTCTTCGGTGTGAACGAAGCGCTCTCCCACTGAGCTAATCGCCCGGGAACGCACCGAACAATACAGGCCCCCGCCGGTTTCCTTCAAACCGCTTCCGTCAGACCGCTTCCAGGTGTGCGAGGAGCCCGCGCCGTCCGGCCCGCATCATCAGCGCGTGGTTGAGGCGGAACACCGGCCGCCCGAGTACGGCGAACCGCCTGAGCGACGGCCGGTTCAGGTCGACCTCCTGGTCGTAGCGGGCGAGCGTGCCGGAACCGTCGGCCGTGAGGGTCCAGCGCGCCCAGCCCACGAGATCACCGGTCATGGCGATCTCCAGGACCCCCGCGACCGGGTCGCGCCGCACTTCGCGCGCGGTGAAGGTCAGGACATACGGCAGGCTCGCGCGGATGCGGATGACGCCGGTCGTGTCGTCGATCCGGTCGACCGCGCGCACCTGCGGCCACCAGCGGGGATAGTCCTCGGCCCGTTCCAGGAACGGGTACACGACGGCGGGCGGCGCGGGCAGGGACCACTGGGCGCGGAAGCGGTAACGGTTCCAGTCCATGGCGGGAGTCTGCCCGGTCCCGGGCCCGTCTCCCGGCCACCAGGCGCGTTTGAGTACCCGTACTCATGTCGTACGACGTGACGGGCACCACACTCCGAGTCATGACGCACATTCCGCCCCCGGCCGTGGAGCTGGGGCTTCTGGACACCGAGCTGCGCCAACTGGACGCCCGCCGGGCCCAGTTGCTGCACCGGCGAGCCTGGCTGCTGACCGTGCTCCAGCCGGTCCGCCCCGTGCCCGTGCTGTCGCCGCCTCCCGCCGCACCGCCCCGGCGGGAGGCCACCGCGCCGAGCGTGCAGAACGTGCTGCTTCTGCTCGGCGCCACCCTGCTCATCCTCGCCGCGATCGCGTTCACGCTGGTCAGCTGGGGCAGCATGGGGATCGCCGGCCGGGCGCTGGTGCTCGGCGCGGTGACCCTGGCGACGCTCGGCGCACCCGTCGTGCTGCTGCGGCGGGGCCTGCGTTCCACGGCCGAGTCGCTCGCGGGCCTCGGTCTCGCCCTGACGGTGCTGGACGCCTACGCGCTGCACGAGGTCGCGTTCCCGGACGGGGACGGCGTGACGTTCGCGGCAGCGGCGGCGACGGTGCTGACGGCGGTCTGGACGGCGTACGGCATCGGACTCGCCGCACTCCCGGGCCCGACCGTCACCCGCCCCGGTCCGAGCACCGCACCGTCCACCCCACCGACCCTTCTCCTCCCCCTCCCCGCCGCGCTCGCGGTCGCCCAACTCCCCTTGCTTCTCTGGGCGATCGCGGCCGGCGGGGGCCCGCACACGATCACGGCCGCGCTCCTGCTGACCGCCGTGACCGACATGGTTGTCGCGCTCCGGGTCTCCCCGAAGGCCGTTCGTCTCGTCGCCGCCGGCGGGGCGTTCGGCATGGGCGGCTGGGGCGTGCTGGCGGCCGGCGTGATCTCTTTGGACGCGTCCGGTCCGGGCGCCGCCGCCCGTGCGGCGGCGCTCTTCGCTCTCGCGGCGGCGGGCGCGTTCGGCGCCGCGTGGCTGGCGACCGGCCGGGGGCTGAGGACGGGTACGGCCGCGGCGGGCGGCCTGTTCCTGGTCGCCGCGCTGGGTGGCATGCTGCGCGCGTCGCTGCCCGCCGACTGGACGGTTCCCGGGTATCTGGCTTGTGGGGTCGCCCTGTTGGCGCTCGTACGGGGTCGGCTCCCCGAGCCCGTACGTCACGGTCTCGGCTGGGCCTCCGGCGCCGTACAGGCGAGCGCGGTGCTGTGGACGCTGCCGGTCGTCGGGGTCACGCTGCTCGGTCCGGCCGCCTGGTTGTCGCACGCCTGGTCCGGTGCACCGGGCGACGCCCGTGACGCGGCCGCGATGGGAACCTTCTGGCCGCCACACGCCACCACAACTCCCCTGGTGCTCGCGGCGGTTGCGACGGTCCTGGCCCGCACGGTCCGCAACGCCGAGTGGCAGCCCCAGGCACGGACCGCCGCGCTGACCCTGGCCTGGACGGCGGCGATCACCGTCCCGACCGCACTCCGACTGCCGTACAGCGTCAGCCTGTTGACGCAGGAGCTCGCGATCATCGCCCTTCTCGTCCTCGCGCACCGCGCCGCGACACTCCTCGCCCTGCCCGCCTCCCTCAGCCTGGCCGCCCTCTCCCTGGCCACGGAGTCCGCCACGCTCGCCGTACTCGCGTCCCTGACCGCCGTGTTCGCGGTGGCCGCCCGGCGCGGCCGACTCGCACCGGCGTCCGCCGCCGCGTCCCTCGGCTACGCCACGGCCCTCGCCTGCGCCGTCGGCGCCGCCCTCGACTGGCAGCCGCAGCACGTCGCGCTGCTGGTGCTCGCCGTACCGGTGACCGCCGCCCTGCTCGCCGCGCGCCTCGCCGAACCGACGACAACGACGGCCGTCGAGATCACAGGCGCCGTCGCGGCCCTGGTCGCGATCGGCCTCTCCACTCTCGAACCGCCCATGTTCGCCCTGGTGTTGGCTCTGTGCGGAGTGATCGCGGCGGGCACGGCGCTACGGCCCGAGCGCAGGAGCGTCGGCTACGTGGCCGCCGCCCTCTTCGTCCTGGCCACCTGGGTACGGCTGTCCGCGTGGGACGTCGGCAGCCCCGAGGCGTACACGCTGGCGGTGACCGTCCCGGCGCTGCTGGTGGGCGCGTTGCGCAGGCGCCGCGAACCGAACACCTCGTCCTGGACGGCGTACGGCCCCGGGCTCGCCGCCACGCTCGCGCCGAGCCTCCTCGCGGCCTGGGCCGACGCGCACTGGACCCGCCCCCTGCTGCTGGGCACGGCCGCACTGCTGGTCACCCTGATCGGCGCACGGCACCGCCTCCAGGCACCGCTCCTCCTCGGCGGCGCCACCCTCGTGCTGGACACCCTGCACGAACTCGCCCCGTACCTCGCCCAGGCCGTCGGCGCCCTGCCCCGCTGGGCGCCTCCCGCCCTCGCCGGAGCCCTGCTGCTCGCACTCGGCGCGACGTACGAGCAGCGGATCCGGGACGCCCGGCGGGTGCGGGAGGTCCTGGGGAGGATGAACTAGCCCTGCATTAGGGCATCTTGTCGCCGAGCAGCGCCAGGTTCTCGATGGCGGCGAGGCCGTAGAGCGCGGTGTCGTTCGAGGACACCCACGCGGCCTCGCTGCCCGGGACGAGCGTCACAGGCCCGGTCAGCGGCTCCGTCTTCCACGGCGAGGACTCCATATAACCGTCCGAGCCGTAGAACTTCGCCCAGGCCCGCTTGGCGAGCGTCGCGTCGTCGAGTTGTACGGCGGCGTAGGCGTCGAGGCGTGAGTGGCCCTGGAAGAGCAGCAGGGTGCCGAAGTTGGAGCCGTAGCGGGCCGCCTGTTCTGTCTTGGACGCGTTGAAGTAGCGGCAGTAATCCATGTACACCTCCTTGAACTTGGGCATGTCGACCAGGTAAATCAGCTCCGCGCAGAGCTCGTTGAGGCCGAAGACGGCCGAGAGGTGCGAGACGGAGACGACGGGCGCGGAGGCGACGGCGAACCTGCCGGTGTCGAGGTCGTACAGCCCGCTGCCCTGCACAAATCCGTTGGGCTGGGCGGCAATTGTCTCCATGGTCGACAGGACGCGCGCCTTGGCCTTCTCCCACTTGGGCCCCCGGCGTTCCCACTCGGTCAGCCACGCCGACACCAACCCGCTCCAGTCCGTGCCGAATCCGATCGACAGGGCGTGCCGGTCGGGGGTGTACGGCTCGGTGCGGATCTTGCGGATCGGGTCGAGGACGAGGAACGTCTCGTCGGAGTCGACGTTGGCCGCCATGAGGTCGCCGACGCGTTCGTCGGCGGTGAGGAAGTAGTAGTAGCGCCGGTAGGTGGTGTTGGCGATGCGCTGCTGCTTGGCGCTGTCGGCGTAGTGCTGGACGCCGTGCCGGGTGCCCAGACCGGCCCATTCGCCGAGGTGGTAGACGTCGACCTCGCCGGTGTGCCGGGTGAGCGCCTCGGCGAAGCGGAAGATGTCCGAGCGGCCCGAGCGGATGTACGCGAACCAGAGCCAGATGTCCGGCGACAGCTCGGAGTTGTCCCAGGCGTAGCCGCCGATGTCGTACCGCCACTGGTGGCGCACGGTGTCGTACGAGTGCATGAAGTCGCCGTAGTCCCAGAAGCCGTACCAACGGCGTTGCGCCACCTGGCCCTTGTAGTAGGTGAAGAGGAAGTCGAGGTGGTCCTCGATCTTCGCCTTGGCGGTGGTGGAGCGGTCGGGCTCGGAGTAGAGGCCCGGGCCGAACACTTTGGACTTGATCAACTGCGCGGGCGGGGCGGCGAGTTGGGGCAACACCCTTACGGCGTCCACCTGTTGGGCCAGGGTCTCGGGTGTCGGGGTGAACTCGTTTGCCCAGAAGAGGAGTTCGGAGGTGCGGGCGATGCCGTACGGCGTGCCGAACTCGGGCTCGTAGTCCTCGTAGGTGATCTCCAGGCCTTCGAGCTGCTTGGCGTACGTGTCCTGGCCCATGCCGTCGTGGTAGAAGCGCAGGTCCATCGGCTGGGCCTCGGGCGACCAGAGCCAGAGGGTGACCT
Source organism: Streptomyces sp. NBC_00986 (assembly GCF_045162565.1). Lineage (NCBI taxonomy): Bacteria > Bacillati > Actinomycetota > Actinomycetes > Kitasatosporales > Streptomycetaceae > Streptomyces > Streptomyces sp. NBC_00986. The sequence continues at coordinate 9,409,226 of NZ_CP108733.1, read as the reverse complement.
CGGCCTCGTCGGTGTGGGCGTCGCGGATGTCGAGCTGCGCGGGGAACTTCTCCCAGAAGTCCCGCAGCCCGAAGGAGAATCCACCGCTCGCCCCGCCGACGTACCCGAACCCGGAGGCGTGCCCGCCGCCGCCCGCGGGGATCCAGCCGTAGCCCTTCGTGGTGCGCTTGCGGAGGGTGAAGCCGTCGGCGGAGAGCTGGGAGAGGGTGTAGTCGCCCCACTTGGGGATGTACTGGAGGCGGCTCGTGACGCGTTGGTCCCAGGTGGACGGGTCGGCGAGCTTCTGGCCGGCGTACTGGGCCGCCTGGACGGTCGCGCCCGGGTCGCGGCGCAGGCCGGTGACGCCCTGAACCGCCTCCCGCAGCAGGCCGGTTCCCTCGCCGCCGATGCGGATGTGACGGTCGTAGGCCGCGTCCCGCATCGGAACAGTGAAGCGAACCCCCAGCCCGCGGATGAAGTCGCCGCTCGCCTTGCCCGGTTCCACCGTGCCGTCGAAGGTGATCGTGTGCACCATGCGGAAGGAGTCGGCGCCCGCGTAGAAGTAGAGGCGGATCGAGAACGGCAGCCAACTCCGGCCGCCCTTGCGGTGTTTGCCGTCGATGCGGACGACGGCACGGACCGGCCCGTCCTGTTCGACGGTGACCTCGCCGATCACCCCGTCGAAGCGCTCGGTCTTGACCGCGCCCTGGTCCTCGTCCTCGATCTCTGGCTGGCGGATGAGGACGAGGCGGCCGTTCTTGGCGATCTCCGTGCCTCCCCGGGTGACCGACTTGATGAGGGTGGAGCCGTTCTTGCCGATCTTCGCGGTGATGACCCCGGTGGACACGTCGATGGTGCCGCCGCGCTGGTCGACGGTGACCTTCTTGTCGGGGGCGGCCGTGTCCCCGGCGGTGAGGGTGAGCTTGCCGGAGCCCGAACTCACCGCGTGGGCCGTCCACTTGAGGGAACCGTCGGGCCAGTAGGCGATCGGCCAGGACTGCACCGGCACAGCTGTGCCCTCGGCGTCCGTCAGCGCGAAGGTCTGGTCCTCCTGGTAGGTGCCCATCGGCCACGGCACACCCAACGTCGAACCGGGCGCGGCACCGAGACCGCCGTCCTCCAGCCAGTCGAGGATCACCGGGCCGTCGTCGGCCGCCGCGGCTCTGGGCGCGGCCTGGGCGTCCTTCGCCCCTAGCGCCCAGCTGAATTGCGCGGCGGCTCCGGCGACGGCCGCCGCCTTGAGCAGGGACCTGCGGGGAATGGGAGACATGCCTTTCCTTTCCGTGCGGGAAGCGTTCGTCATGTGCGAATAGTCAGGGGCATGACAGGTAGAGGTGCGGCGCCCCGAACGCGCCGACCTCGTGCAGGGCACCGTCCGCCCGTCAGCGGCGCCGGTACCGCTCCTCCACGGCGACGGCCGCCGCGGCGACGGCCCCCAGCACGGGAACCGCCAACGGTGCGATGAGCAGGGCGGAACAGCCGACGAGGACCAGCCCGCCGACGAGGAGGAAGGAGCCGGCCGGGTCGAGGACCGTACGCCGACCGGCCTCGGCGAGCAGCGCCCGCCAGGCGTCCCCCGGCGCCCAGACCGCCGCCGCGCGCATCCCGGCGACGACGATCCCGAGCAACGCGAACACGCCGACGGCACCGACGAGTTGCCCACCGGGCAGCCCCGCGCGCACGGCCTGGACGTCCACCCATACGGCGGCCACCGCGCCCCACCCGGCAACCCCGACGACCCACCCACCGCGCGCCGACACCCGGAAGTCCGCGACGAACTCCCGCCAGCCACCACCCACATGACCCGTACGGCGCCTCAAGTGCCGCGCCCCGGCGGCGAATGCGGCGGGATACGTGACAACTCCCGCCGACGCGACGGCGATCCACACCCCGGTGAGCAGACATTCGGCGAAGACCCCGAACCGCTCGGCGAAGACCGACTCCCTGCGTGCCTTCACGCGTGCTCCGGCCACCGTCTCAGCCCTTCAGTCCGGAGGTCGCCATGCCGTCGATCAGGTACCGCTGGAAGGCGAGGAAGAACAGCAGCACCGGCAACAGGGCGACGAGCGACATCGCGATCATGCCGCCGTAGTTCGCGGCCACTCCGTCGGAGTCGCGGAACATCATCAGACCCAGTGAAACCGTGTATTTCCCGGGCTCGTTGAGGTAGATCAGCGGGCCCATGAAGTCGTTCCAGGCGTTGATGAAGGTGAAGATCGCGCTGGTGATGAGCGCGGGCCGGCACAGCGGCAGCACGATCGACCAGTAGATCCGCAGGTGCCCGCAGCCGTCGAGGCGGGCGGCCTCGTCCAGTTCCTTCGGCAGGTTGCGCATGAACTGCACCATGAGGAAGACGAAGAAGGCCTCGGTCGCCAGGTACTTGCCGATGAGCAACGGGACGTAGGTGTTGACCAGTTGGAGCTTCTGGAACAGCACGTACTGCGGGATCAGCAGCACGTGGTACGGCAGCAGGAGCGTGCCGATCATCAGCGAGAAGAGCAGGTTGCGGCCCGCGAACCGGATACGGGCGAAGGCGTAGGCCGTCAGGGAGCAGGAGATGAGGATGCCGACGACCGAACCGAGGGCGTAGAAGAGGGAGTTCTGGAAGAAGGTCCAGATCGAGATGTCGGCGATGCCCTTGGCCAGGCCCTTGAAGTTGGCGAGGATCGGGTGCCCGGGGAAGAGCTGCAGGCTGTTGATGACGTCCTTGCTCGGCTTGAACGAGGCGCCGATGACCCAGACGACCGGGTAGAGGACGACGGCGAGGACGGCCAGCGCCCCGACGTGCCAGACGAGCGAGCCGGTGCGCTTGCGCCCCAGCCCCGGGGACTTCGGGGCAGTCGTAGCACTCATCGGGCGTCCTCCTCGTAGTGCACCCACTTCTTCTGCGACCAGAAGAGGACGGCCGTCACGAGCGCCACGGCGAGCAGCAGCATCCAGGCCATCGCGGACGCGAAGCCCATCTGGGCGTTCTTGAAGCCCTGTTGGTAGAGGTAACAGGTGTAGACGAGCGTGGCGTCGGCCGGTCCGCACTGGGAGTTGGAGACGACGTACGCGGAGCCGAAGATCTGGAAGGAGTGGATGGTCTCCAGCAGCACGTTGAAGAACAGCACCGGGGAGATCATCGGCAGCGTGATGTTCCAGAAGCGGCGGAAGGGCCCGGCCCCGTCCATCGCGGCGGCCTCGTACAGCTCCCTCGGCACCTGCTTGAGCCCGGCGAGGAAGATGACCATCGGTGCGCCGAACTGCCAGACGGTGAGCGCGACCAGGGAGTAGAGGATCCAGTCGGGGTCGCCGACCCAGCCGCCGACATGGGAGCCGAACAACGACTGCGTACGGTCCACGACGGCGCCGTCGGAGAAGAGCGTCCGCCAGACGAAGCCGATCGAGACGCTCGCGCCGATGAGCGAGGGGGCGTAGAAGGCGGCCCGGTAGAGGGCCTGGCCGCGGCGGCTCTGGGCGAGCAGCATGGCGACGCCGAGCGCGAGGAGGAGTTTCAGCGGGGTGCCGATGACGACGTATTTCGCCGTCACCTCGACCGACTTCTGCCACCTCGGGTCGTCGAACATCCGGGTGAAGTTGTCGAAGCCGATCCACTTCGGGCTGTCGAAGAGGTTGTAGTCGGTGAACGCGAAGTAGAGGGAGGCGACCATGGGCCCGGCGGTCAGCAGCAGGAAGCCCGCGATCCACGGGGACATGAAGAGGTAGCCGGCGACGTTCTCGCGGCGCCCCCGCCGCTTCTTGGCGGCGGGGGCGGCGGAGCGGGTCTGCCGGGTGTCGGGCGGAGCGTCGTCGACGAGCGTCACGGCGGTTCCCATCAGGCGGAGAAGGCGGCCTGCGCCTCGGAGAAGAACTGCTTCACCGCGTCGGCGACCTTGGTCTTGCCCAGCGCCATGTCCCCGCCGATGCGGAGGAAGGCGGACTCGGCGGTGTCGGCGCCGGACGGGTGCGGGGTGATCGTCCCGAGGACACCGGCCTTGGCGGTGTCCACCTCGTACTGGGCGATCTCCTTCTGGACGACGTCGGTCGGCTTGAAGGCGTCGTACTGGTCGGTCGTCGCGAGGATGCCCCGGTCGTAGCCCATGATCTTTCCGACCGCGGGGTCGTGGACCATGAAGTCGATGAACTGGGCGACCTCCTTCGGGTGCTTGGTGCGCGCGGAGCCGCTGAGCATCAGGGACGCGAGGTACTGGCCGGTGTCCTTGCCGTCGGTGGTGGGGATCGGCGCGAGGCCGTAGTCGCTGGCGCCCTCCGCCGTGTAGCGGACGGTGAAGTTGTCCCAGGTGAATTCCGAGGCGCCGTGGCCCGCCGAGAGCGAGGACTTGGGGGTGTCCTGGGCGACGACCTTCGGGGAGGTGACGATGCCGGCCTTCACCCGGCCGTACCCGTCCGTCCACCACTCCGTCAGGTCCGACTCCTCGAAACCGAGTCCGTCCTTGGTGAAGAACGCCTTGCCGTTCTGCCGGAGGTAGAGGTCGTACAGGTACATGATGCTGAAGTAGCCCGTGTCCCCTGGCACTTCGGTCTTGTCGTGGATCGTCTTGAGGGCCTTGAAGTACTCGTCCCAGGTCCAGCCCGCCGTGGGGTCGACGCCCGCCTTCGCGTAGACCTTCTTGTCGATGACCAGCGCCATGGTGTTCGAACCGACCGGGACGCCGAGCTGCTTGCCGTCGACCTGACCCACCGCGGTGACACCCGCGCGGAAGTGATCCAGGCTCAGATTTCCCGCGTCGATCTGCGATCTGAGATCGAGCAGGACGCCTCTCTTGTCGTACTTCCGAAGAAATCCGACGGCGTTCTGGAATACGTCCGGCGGATTTCCGCCGGCGGCCTGCGTCTGGAACTTCTCCCAGAAAGAGGGATAGTCCTGAAAGTCCGTCTTCACCTTGATCTTCGGATACTTCTTTTCGAAGAGCGCGATGGACTGATTGATCTTTTTCGCCCGCTCCTCGGCACCCCACCACGAGTAACGGATCGTCACATTCCCGTTCGCGGACGTGCCGTCGTTCCCGCCGCATCCCGTCGCCGCCAGCCCCAGTGTCGCCGCCGAGACCCCGGCGGCCTTCAGGACGGTACGCCTCTCCACATTCGTGCGGGTTCCCATGATGGGCCCTCCCCGTAGCGTCGTTGCCACCTGCATGAATCGTTTCAAGTAAGCGCTTGCTGGCACAAGGTACGGAGGCCCTCGGGGTGCGTCAATGATTCGGACAGGATTTTCTTGTGAACCGGCTGAGCGCTACGACGGCGCCGCCGGGCGCGTTGCCGGAGCGACGGGACGGACACCGCAGGTGAGGCGCGCGTGGCCGGTCGGCCGAACAGGAAGCGGCCTGCCGCACTCCGCCGGCGACCGGCCGAAAAACGCCTGGGCGGTGGGGAGTTGACCACGCCGTGCTCGGTGCGCGAACGCCGACGGCCCGCCTGTGATCACAGGCGGGCCGTCGGTCCGGGTGGGCGATACTGGGTTCGAACCAGTGACCTCTTCGGTGTGAACGAAGCGCTCTCCCACTGAGCTAATCGCCCGGGCGCACGGAGAACATTACCCCATGTCAGCGGGTGCCCCGACCAGCACCGGAAGGCCCCCGGAGGCCGTCAGCGGGTCACTGGTCCTTGATCTTCCAGGGCATCACGACGCCGAACTTCCAGACGTAGACGCCGACCAGGGCAACCACGATCACCAGACCGATCGAGGTCAGGACGATGTTGCGGCGGCGTACGGCGGGGTCGAGCGCGCGCTGTGCCGCCTCGGTCACCTTGCGCTTCGTCCAGCGGAGCACCAGCTGGGCCCAGACGAACTCGGTCGCCCAGATCGCCATGCCACCGAAGATCACGACCCAGCCGGGTCCCGGCAGCGGCAGCATGATGATGCCGGCGACCACGACCGCGAGGCCGATGACGAAGACGCCGACCTGCCAGCTCAGATGCAGCGCACGGCGTGCCTTGATGAATTCCGGCGCCTTGGAACCGAGCCCCTGCCCGTCCCGCGCCCCGTCCGTCCGCTTCTCGTCGGCCGCCCCGTCCGACGCCACGACAACCTCACCCGGCTCGTCACTCCCCGTATTCATACGGACAAACCCTACCCGAGGGAAACCAGTCACCGGAATGGCCCCACGGAGCGATCGAGCCCTCGGCCGGAAGAGTTACGTAAAGGCACGCAAAACACTCAGAGGGGTTTACAACGGCACCGTAGGTGGCATGTCGATTTCGCCGACGTGCGAATCCCCGAGCGCACACTGAGCGAAAGGCCCTGGCGCTTATGAACACCACGGTCAGCTGCGAGCTGCACCTGCGCCTCGTTGTGTCGAGCGAGTCATCCCTGCCTGTCCCCGCAGGCCTGCGGTACGACACGGCCGACCCCTACGCCGTGCACGCCACCTTCCACACCGGAGCCGAGGAGACCGTCGAGTGGGTGTTCGCCCGCGACCTTCTCGCTGAGGGCCTCCACCGGCCCACCGGTACCGGCGACGTCCGAGTCTGGCCATCCCGTAGTCACGGTCAGGGCGTCGTCTGCATCGCACTGAGCTCTCCCGAGGGCGAAGCCCTGCTGGAGGCTCCCGCGCGGGCTCTGGAGTCCTTCCTGAAGCGGACGGACGCCGCCGTGCCACCCGGCACGGAGCACCGGCACTTCGACCTGGATCAGGAGCTGTCGCACATCCTGGCGGAGAGCTAGAGCGAGGTCCCAACCAAGCCGCCCGGCGCCGTCCGAACTCGGGGAGACGGCTCGGGCTCAGACAACCGCATAAGGCACACACCGGCGCCGTCGCCGCGATTCGTCGCGGGGGCGGCGCCGGTGCGCGTGGAGCCCGGTCGCGCGACTCTCCGTGATCCGGGGAACCGCGGGGTACACCGTCCCGTTCTAAGAGACAGGGGGCCGCCCTCCGGGAAGCCACTACCATCGGCCAGCATCGGCGGGCGCCCGCCCGACCCCCCAGGCCAGGGAGCGAAACGTGCTGATCACCCACGACACCCGGTGCGCCCTCGACACCGTGGTCGATCTGGTGAACACCGCACCGGAAGACGCCGCGGCGCCGGACGGACTGCAGGATGTCGCGCTGCTCGCGGACTTCGTACGAAACCACGAGATCAGCGATGTCGGGGTGCTGTCGGAGTTCGACCTCTCCGCCGTGCGCAAGATCCGCGGCCGGTTCACCGCGGTCTTCTCGGCCCCGGACCCCCGGACCGCCGCCGGGCTGATCAACGACCTGGTCGCCGCCGCGGGCACCACACCCCGGCTCACCGATCACGACGGCTACGACTGGCATGTGCACTACTTCGCGCCGGGCGCCTCGGTCGCCGACCATCTCGCCGCCGACTGCGGGATGGCGCTCGCGTTCTTCGTGGTGGCCGGCGAGCAGGAGCGGCTGCGCCGCTGCGAGGCCCCCGACTGCCGGCGCGCCTTCGTCGACCTCTCCCGGAACCGCTCCCGGAGGTACTGCGACAGCCGGACCTGCGGGAACAGGCTGCACGTGGCCGCGTACCGGGCGCGGCGCAAGGAAGCGGCGGGCTGACGCCGATCGCGTCTCTCGCACAGGGATGAGGTCGCGGCCCCCGACGGGTGACGTCGGGGACCACGAGTACGGCTCACAGCATCAGCAGGTCGTGCAGCGAGGCCATGAGCAGCAGACACCCGATCACCGCTAGGAAGATCATCAGCGGTGGCTGGGAAAGGGCGAAAAGGCACCCGCGCGGCTCGTCCTTCGGCGGCGCGGCGTCGCTCTGTGTCGTGTCCAGCATCTCGCGGCGATGATGACGCAGCGGAGACCCCTGGCGCGATCAACACGCCCGTTATGAGAGGGAGTTCGCCGAATTCCGTGATGTCCGTTTCGAGTCGCGACGACTCCTGAACGCTTACCGGCGGAGCTGGCTCACTCTGTGTCGTTTCAGTCGCGGTCCCGTCCGACCGTCATATGCCGTGCTTCTTCAGGATGGCCTCGATGTCGCTGAAGTCGTCCCCGCCCTGTGCGCGGGGCGCGCCCGCCGGCCGGGTCGCCGGGCGCTTGGCCGGACCCAGGGAGGGGGCGGAGGCCGCCGGGGCCACCGCGTCGGACTGCACCGATGCCCGGGCCGCCTTGCGTTCCTTGCGGGTGCCACCACCGCCACGGCGGCGTTCCACGGCTCGGGTGCCCATGAAGAGCAGCCAGGCGCCACCCAACACCACGAAGCCCGCCCAGGCCGTAGGACTGAACGCGGTGTCGGCCACCCAGCCGACGACCCCGGTCATCACCAGGCCGACCGGCACCAGCGAATAGGCGGCGATACGGGCGGCGGAGAGAAATCGCTTGCGGTACGCCGTGACCGCCGCGATGCCCAGGCCGGCCGCGGAGACGGCGGAACAGACGGTCTCGGCAATCATCCGGTCCTCCAGGCAGATCCGTCGGGCAGGCTTCGATGGGGCACGCTCAGGTCGGGCACGCTCCGGTCACGCGGGTGCCGGTCGGGGCGTCCCCGTCGGGCAGGCACGTCCCGGTCGATTGGACACGTGCCGGCCGGCAGGGCATATCCCGGTCAGCCGGAGCGCTCCCGTCGGCCGGAGCAGCCCCGTCGGTCGAGGTGTCCCCTCGGGCAGGTCGTACTTCGTCCCTTCCATCCTGCACCGTCGGGTCCCCGGGAGGCCATGCCCCGGTAGGACATCAGGGACATCTCCGGGTCGCATCCTCCCCAGGTGCCGGTCGGCGTCGTACGGCTGCGGCCCCTAGGTGACGGTCGGTGTCGTCCGCGTGAGTCCCGTATGAGCTCTGTCCGCGCCCGGTCGGTGTCGTCCGCGTGCGGACCGTGGTCCCGGTTGGGAGCGGTGCGGCCGGGCTGGGAGACTGGGACCATGAGTGACCTCCCCTCCGTGCGCACCCCCGTCCTCGACGTCTGGTGCGAGCTCCAGTGCCCGGACTGCGACACCGCCCTGGACGATGTACGCGCCCTGCGGGCCCGCTACGGCGACCGGCTGGAGGTGCGGCTGCGGCACTTCCCGCTGGAGAAGCACAAGCACGCGTTCGCCGCCGCGCAGGCCGCCGAGGAAGCCGTGGAACAGGGGCGGGGCTGGGACTACGTCGAGGCCGTCCTCGGCCGGGTCGAGGAGCTGGACCGTAAGGGAGAACCCTTCCTGGTCGAGGTGGCCGGTGAACTCGGTCTGGACGCCGAGGAGTTCGACACCGCCCTGATCGACGGCCGGCACATCCTGATCGTCGACGCCGACCAGGCCGAGGGCAAGGCCATCGGCGTGACCGGCACCCCGACATACGTCATCGACGGCGAGCTTCTCGACGGCGGCAAGAGCCAGGAAGGGCTCCGCGCCCGTATCGAGGAGATCGCCGACCGGTTGCTCGCCGGGGGCGAGTGAGCCTCGGAGAGAGGCTCAGAGCAGGCTTTTGTACAGGTGGTGGGTGACCGTCTCGTAGCCGAGTGACTCGTAGAGACGCTCGGCCGGGGTGTTGCCCGCGAAGACGTTCAGCCGGATGATCGGCAGACCGGTCGCGATGCCCTGCGCCTCGGCCAGGAGCATCAGAGTGCGGCCGTGACCCCTGCCCCGATGGCGCGCGTCGGCCTCGACCTTGTAGACGAAGGCCTTGCCGTTACCGGGGCCCGTCCAGAGCGTGCCGACCGCGGTCCCCTCGTGCTCCAGGACGCTGAAGACCATGTTCGCGGTGTCCACTCCGTCTGGCAGCAGAGCGGCGTTGCCCTGCAGAGCCTTGGTCCGGGCCTCCGCCTCGGGCACCCCGCGCTCGGTCCAGCTCCGGATGAAGGACTCCGTGTCGAGCACCTGCCAGGGGCCGAACTCCTCCCGGGTCATCGGCCGGCCCCGGCTCCCCGCGGGCAGTTCCGGCGCGGCGTCGCCGAGGGGCTTCTCCATGTGGCGGTTGCGGACGACGTATCCGAGGTTGGTCGCCAACTTGAGCGCCACCTCCGCCTCCGCGGGCACGGACGCCTCGATCCGCTCGCAGCCCCACCCCCGCACCACCTCCTCGGCGGCGAGCGCGGCCACCGTGCCCCGGCCGCGCCGACGGTCCGGCTCCTCGATGCGCAGGTCCCGGATCTGGGCCACCGCATCGCCGAAGAAGGGACTCGTGCCGAGGTGTATCGCGCCGACGGGGCGACTGTTCACGCACACCTGATAGCGGCGCGAGCGGGTCCCGTCGGCCTCTTGCTGAAGCGGCTCGGTCGGCCGCAGGGTCGTAGTCATCAAAGGAGTTCTACCCGGACCGGAGCCCCAGGTCAGCCCATTAACTACTGCCCCTACGGATCAAGGTCGTCGCCCGACCGCTCGTCGAACACGCGCATGGCCTTGGCGGTCACCGGCCCGGCCACGCCCGGGAGTTGACGCTCGTCGACCAGGTGGACGGCCTGGACGTCCCGCAGTGAGGACGTGAGGAACACCTCGTCGGCGCGTTCCAGGATGTCCAGCGGCAGGTCGGTCTCCTTGGCGCCGGTCCATTCGACGGTCAGGGCGCGGGTGATGCCGGCGAGGCAGCCGGAGGCGACGGGCGGGGTGTGGATCTCGCCGTCCAGGACGACGAAGACGTTCGACCCCGTGCCCTCGCAGAGTTGGCCGACCGTGTTGGCGAACAGGGCCTCGGAGGCGCCGTGTTGGTGGGCGCGGGCGAGGGCGACGACGTTCTCGGCGTACGACGTCGTCTTGAGGCCGGTGAGGGCGCCGCGCTCGTTGCGGGTCCAGGGGACCGTGACGGCGGCCGTGGAGTCGGGGCGGCGCTTCGACTCGCCGAGGGCGACGACGAGGGTCGGGCCGTGCTCGCCGCGGTCGGAGCCGAGCGGACCGTGGCCGCCGGTGTACGTGATGCGGAGCCGGCCGAGCGGCATCGGGTTGGCGTCGAGGACGGCCGCGCAGCCGCGGCGGACCTCGTCCAGGTCGGGGTCGGGCAGGCCGAGGCCGCGCGCGGAACGGGTCAGCCGGTCGAGATGCCGGGTCAGCGCGAACGTCTTGCCGTCCGTCGCCTTCACCGTCTCGAAAACGCCGTCGCCCACGGTCAGTCCGTGGTCGAAGACGGAGACACGGGCGGACTCGATGTCCTGCAGCCCGCCGTCGAGCCAGATCTTCATGAAAGAGCCTCTCCGCTCACCTCGTACGCGCCCGACGCTATCGCGAGCAGCCGTGACGCCTTCAGCTCGGTCTCCCGCCACTCCCCCTCGGGGTCCGAACCCCAGGTGATGCCCGCGCCGGTGCCGAAGCGCAGCATGCCGTCGACGCGGTCGATCCAGAACGTGCGGATGCCTACGGCCAGTTCGCCGGTCCCCCGGTCCGCGTCGACCCAGCCGACGCCCCCGCAGTAGGGACCACGGGGCGCGGTCTCCAGGGCGTCGATGATGCGCAGGGCACTGGACTTGGGGGCGCCGGTGACGCTCCCGGGCGGGAACGCGGCGGCCAGCAGCTCCGGCCAACCGGCGTCCGCGGGCAGCTCGCCCCGCACCGTCGACACGAGGTGGACCAGGCCGGGGTGCTTCTCGACGACGCACAGGTCCGGCACCGTCACGGTCCCCGTGGCGCACACGCGGCCGAGGTCGTTGCGGACCAGGTCCACGATCATCACGTTCTCGGCGTAGTCCTTCTGCAGCAGGTCCGCCTCCGTGCGCCCGGTGCCCTTGATCGGGCCCGACTCGACGACCTCGCCGCTGCGGCGGAGGAAGAGCTCGGGAGAGGCCGTGGCTATCTCCACGCCGTGATCGGGCAAGCGGATCGTTCCTGCGTACGGCGCCGGGTTGCCGCGCGCGAGCAGGGCGGTGAGGGCGTCGACGTCCACGTCGGGGGCTACCGGTGCGGAGAGGACGCGGCAGAGGTTCGCCTGGTAGACCTCGCCGGCCGCGATGTGCTCCCGGATGCGGCGGACGCCGGAGGTGTAGGCGGCGCGGTCGAGGGAGGAGGTCCAGGCCTCGGTCGCGGGGCCGTGCCAGGCGCCGGGGGCGGGCGCCGGGACCGGTTCGTGTCGTACGTCGCGGAAGCGCGCGCAGGTCAGACGGCCCTCGAAGTCGGCCGCGACCGCCCAGAAGCCGGTGGAGTCCAGGGCCGCGGGATCGCTGGTGACATCGAGGAGACCGGTGGCGACACGGCCGCCGAAACGGACGAGAGGGGCGAGGCGGGACACGCCGTCGAGTCTATGGCGGGTGTCTTCCAGGTTGCCCGGCCGTGTCCCCATGGCCGCCCTGACCATGTGTTCCCGTAGTCGCAGGCCAGCACGCTGCACAAACGCGTTTTTGTGCTGGCCCCGGAATCCGCTAGAGTTCAACTCGTCGCCGCGACGCGCAAGCCGAGCGGAAACGACAAGCGGACGTAGCTCAGTTGGTAGAGCGCAACCTTGCCAAGGTTGAGGTCGCCAGTTCGAACCTGGTCGTCCGCTCGCAGGAAAGTGGGGGATCTTCCCGAACCCCCGCGCTCCTGGTGGAGTGGCCGAGAGGCGAGGCAACGGCCTGCAAAGCCGTCTACACGGGTTCAAATCCCGTCTCCACCTCCAAGGACGATTAGCTCAGCGGGAGAGCGCTTCCCTGACACGGAAGAGGTCACTGGTTCAATCCCAGTATCGTCCACTGGTCCGCAAGGATCCCCGCGCGATTAGCTCAGCGGGAGAGCGCTTCCCTGACACGGAAGAGGTCACTGGTTCAATCCCAGTATCGCGCACGCACCGCCCATGATCTTCGGATCGTGGTCCCGAGGACGATTAGCTCAGCGGGAGAGCGCTTCCCTGACACGGAAGAGGTCACTGGTTCAATCCCAGTATCGTCCACACACCGAAGCCCCCGACCGTCTCGTACGGTCGGGGGCTTCTTCGTGTGCCGGTCAGCTGGAGAACAGCATGTGGCCGAAGCTCTTGTGCCGGTGGTGGCCGCCGTGACCGCCGTAGTGCCCACCGCCGTGACCGCCGCCGTGCGGGGCGCCCCAGGCGGGCGCGGACGGGGCGGGGTAGGCCTGCGGGCCCGGGGGCGGCGGGGCGGGCTGCTGCCACTGGGACTCCACGCGGGTCAGCGCCTCCAGCTCGCCATAGTCGAGAAAGATCCCCCGGCAGTTGCTGCACTGCTCGATCTGGACACCGTTGCGGTTGTACGTGTGCATCGGCGCATGGCACTTCGGACACTGCATGCTCGGCTCAACTCCTCGCCCGTCGGTACATCTTGGTGTTTCCCCAGGACAGACTCCGTCCGACCCCGGTCGGTTGCACCCTACTTCGCGGATCCGGGCGCCAACTCGGCCGGTACGGAACCCATTCGGTCACACGCGTCCACGACCGCCAGCTCCACCTCGTCCAACGGGCGGTCCGCGGCGACCGCCTTGACGATGGCCAGGGCCGCGGTCTGCACGGTGAGGGTGCGGGCCGGGACGTCCAGTGCGGGCCAGGGGTCGCCGGTGGTGGGGACCGCCGGGCCGCCCGCCGCGCGGTACGCGTTCAGGAAGCGGGCCCATTCGTCGGGTGGGAGCAGGCCACAGGCGTACCAGGCTGCGGGGCGGGCCAGGTCCCAGGCGGGGACTCCTACGCCCAGGTCGTCGACGTCGATCAGGAGCCACGGGCCGTCGGGGGCCGGGTGGCGGACGAGTTGGCCTAGGTGCAGGTCGCCGTGGCAGAGGGTGGTGGTGTCGGGCTGGGGGGCCTCCGCGCGGGCCCAGGCGGGGAGCCGGGTCCAGGCGTGCAGAACGGGGGCGGCTGCGGGGTGCGGGCCGGCCTCGCGGAGCCGGGTGATCGCTCGGACCGCCTTGAGGGGGCCTCGCATGGGTGGGAGCGGGGTGGGGGCCGGGGTGCGGTGGAGGCGGGCGAGGAGGGTGGCCGCCGCCTCCCAGGGGGCCGCGTCCGGGTCGTCCGGGTCCACGGGGGTGCCGTACGGCCAGCACGTCACCAGGCGGTCGTGCAGGTGGAGGGGGGTGGGGTCGAGTGGGGGCAGGAGGATGCCGGGGAGGTGGGCGGCCGTGGTGAGGCGGGCGGTGAGGTCGGTGGGGTCCGTGTGCGGAGCGTGGGCCTTCGCGACGGTGTCCTCGTGGCGGACGACCGTGCCGTCGGGGCGGTCGGTGAGGGTGGTGGTCGCTCCGCAGGGGCAGGGGCGGGTGCGCGCGTGGGCCGTGGTCCTGGCTCGGGCGGTGAGGTCGGAGAGCAAGGGGGTGCGGGGCATCGCGCTTCCTGGGGGCGGGGGGTGGGGAGTTCGTCGCGAGCGTACGTCGTGGTGGGTTGTGGGGTTCTACGGCGGGTTCGGGCGGCCTGTGCCGGTGGGCGGGCCCAGGGGTTTTCGCCCCCGCCGCCCCTACCCTTCCCATCCTCCAGGGGCTGCCGCCCCTTCGGCCCCGCCTGGGGCTGCGCCCCAGACCCCCTTCGGCCTGAACGGCCTCGTCCTCAAACGCCGGACGGGCTGAATAGTGCCGGCCTGTGTTGTGAGGTACCGGGCGGGCTGAATAGTGCCGGCCCGTGCTGTGAGGTACCGGGCGGGCTGAATAGTGCCGGCCCGTGTTGTGAGGTACCGGACGGGCCGGAAATTGCCGGCCTGCGTCCAAGAGAGCGCCAACAGGAAAAGGGCAAAGCAAAGCCGGCGCAGCTCCCCAGCTGCGCCGGCTTTTTTTGCCGTCCGCCGCACCCCCGTCCCCACGGGGTTTCATGGGTTGATGTCCCCGCCCGGACCGCTCTTCCGGGCCTGGGGTCGCCGCTCAGCGCCCCAGCATCACTCCCACGGACGACGCCTGTGTGGCCACGGTCTCCCAGCCGTCGAAGACGACGAGGAGCAGGACCGCCAGGGGAAGTGCCATCAAGGTCGCCACCAGTGGGTGGCGACGGCCCGTGCGGCGGGTGTGGAAGGCCGCGTTGTACGCCTTGCGTCCCTCTTCGCGGATCAATGCCCGCGGTGCCGTGTGGGCCATGGTCCCTCTCCTGACCGTGCTCCGTTGACCAAACTCGGTTGTCGTTGGCAGCGGCGGGTGTCTGACCTCGGGGGACGAGTGCTGCACCCGCCGCTTGACCTCAAATCTAGGCGTGCGGCGGGTGCGGGTCGTCATGCCCTCGTACCGATTGGCGGGCCTCCCGGAGGATGAGCGATGACCTGCGAACTACTCCCCTGGGTGGAGACCGGCTCCTACGTCTCGGGGTCTTCCCGGAGGGGGAGTCCGGTGTGCACCGCTTTCTCTGAGCTGTCCTCGCGCGGGACCGGCTGCTCGACCAGGGCGAGGACCCTGGTCGCCATGAAGCGGGCGGTGCGGACGACGGAGCCACTGCGGGTGACTTCGCTCACTTCCACGACACCTCGTCGTACCGCCGTCTCCACCCGACGGCCCGCCCTGCTCGCCACCACCTCGTAGGTACGTGTTGTGTCGCCGGCGTCCACCACTATCTCGACGCGATCACCCTTCACGCGCTCAATCCCCCTTCTGCGATGGTTGGTTGGGGTCCGAGGCGGTATGAAGTCCTGCTGCTCGCAACGCCTCTGACCACTCTTCAAGTTTCCCACCCGGCACTGACAATCCGTCGGTTCGAGAGGGCGCGGCCTTTGCGCGCGGGCGCCCGTGGAAACGTAAGCTGTCGCTCGTCACACGGACCGGGCAGCGGGGATGAACATGGCGATGATGCGCCTGAGGCGCGAGGACCCGCGCGTCGTCGGCTCGTTCAGGCTTCACAGACGGCTCGGCGCGGGCGGAATGGGTGTCGTCTATCTGGGCTCCGACCGCAAGGGCCAGCGGGTTGCGCTGAAGGTCATCCGGCCGGATCTGGCGGAGGACCAGGAGTTCCGTTCGCGGTTCGCGCGCGAGGTCTCGGCCGCTCGGCGGATTCGTGGAGGGTGCACCGCCCGGCTGGTTGCGGCGGATCTTGAGGCCGATCGGCCTTGGTTCGCCACTCAGTACGTGCCCGGGCCATCCCTGCACGACAAGGTCGCCGACGAGGGGGCGCTGGGCGCGGCCGAGGTAGCCGCTATCGGGGCCGCCCTGTCCGAGGGGCTAGTCGCGGTGCACGAGGCCGGGGTCGTCCACCGGGATCTCAAGCCGTCGAACATCCTCCTCTCCCCCAAGGGTCCGCGGATCATCGACTTCGGTATCGCCTGGGCTACCGGTGCGTCGACGCTCACGCATGTCGGTACGGCGGTGGGTTCGCCCGGGTTCCTCGCGCCTGAGCAGGTGCGGGGGGCCGCCGTTACTCCGGCCACCGATGTGTTCTCGCTCGGGGCCACGCTCGCGTACGCGTCGACCTCCGACTCGCCCTTCGGGCACGGTAGTTCCGAGGTGATGCTGTACCGCGTGGTGCACGAGGAAGCGCAGCTGCACGGGGTGCCGGACGCGCTCGCGCCGCTCGTCCGCGCGTGCCTCGCGAAGGATCCCGAGGAGCGGCCCAGCACGCTTCAACTGTCCTTGCGGCTCAAGGAGATCGCCGCGCGCGAGGCTCAGGGAATGGCCGATGTGCGGCCGCCCGGGCCGCGGGCCGCGGAGGCGGATCGGCCTACCGGGCGGCTCACCGACAGTTATCCGGAGCAGCAGCGCACTCAGAGTCAGCGGCGGCCGCAGAATCCTCAGGGTCCTCAGGGGACGCCGGCGCCTCGTGGTGCCGCTTCGCCGTCCCGGGGTGGCGGTGGTCCCTCTCGTGGGGGTGGCAGTGGCAGTGGGGTGCCGTCGCGCGGGAATGGGGTGCCGTCCCGGCCGGGTTCTCCGCGGCCCACTCCGTCGGGGCGTAACACCACCCGGTCCGGGTCCGGTAGCGGGAGTCGTCCCGCGCCTCGTAGTGGGGCCGGGCGGCCTGGGCCTCGGACCACGGGGACCGGGCGGCGGCCTGCGAATCCGCGGTTGCTGCGGCAGCGGTTGTTCGTGTTCGTGGTGGTGACTCTGCTGGTCGCGCTGGGGATCGCGGTGGCTCAGGGGTGTTCGGGGCCGGCTCATGGGCTTGGGCGTACGGGGGATGGTGTGCGGCAGGGGCATGGGAGTGTCGTGCGGGCGGACGGGTTCGCCGAGTAGTGGGGGCCGGTGGTGGTTTTCGCCCCCGCCGCCCCTACCCGGCCCATCCCCAGGGGCTGCCGCCCCTTCCGCCCCGCCCGGGGGCTTCGCCCCCAGACCCCCATCGACCCTGAAGGGGCCTCGTCCTCAAACGCCGGACGGGCTGAAATTTGCCGGCCTGCGTTCAGCCCCCTCCGCCAGCCTCGCGCCTACAACCCCGGCAACACGTCTTCGAAAAACTCCCTGTCCGCATCGAACGCCGGGCTCATCGTCAGGAACTCCGCCGGTGTCACCCAGCGGACCTCCGACACCTCGCCGGGGTCCGGGACGATCACGCCGTTGCCTGTTTCTGTGGCGGTCCACCAGTGGAGGCGGAAGGTGCCGTCGGCCGCGTCGGACTGCCAGACCTTGGAGAGGGGGGAGACCGTGAGGCCCACCTCCTCCTTGACCTCTCTGACCAGGGCCTCTTCCTGGGTTTCGCCTGGTTCCAGTTTGCCGCTCAGGGGTGCCCAGTAGCCGGCGCGGGCCGAGTCGGGGCCGCGGCGGATGACCAGGACGCGGTCTGCGCGTCGGAGTACGGCGACGATCGCCTCGCGCTGGGCCAAGCGGGCTCCTAGAGTTCGGGGCGGCCGGTGGCCACCGCGTAGAAGGCGACCGCGGCCGCGGCGCCCACGTTGAGGGAGTCGACGCCGTGGGCCATGGGGATGCGGACCCATTCGTCGGCCGCCACCAGGGCCTGCGTCGACAGGCCGTCGCCCTCCGCGCCCAGCATCAGGGCCACCCGGTCCATCCGGTGCGGGGCCGCCTCGTCCAGGCTCTTCGCCTTTTCGTCGGGGGTCAACGCCAGGAGCGTGAAGCCCGCCTCGCGGACCGACTCCAGGCCCTTGGGCCAGCTGTCCAGGCGGGCGTACGGGACGGAGAAGACCGCGCCCATCGAGACCTTCACGCTGCGGCGGTACAGAGGGTCCGCGCAGTCGGGAGACAGCAGTACCGCGTCCATGCCCAGTGCCGCCGCCGAGCGGAAGATCGCGCCGATGTTGGTGTGGTCGTTCACCGACTCCATGACCACGACGCGGCGGGTGGTCTGGAGCAGTTCGTCCGCCGTGGGGAGCGGTTTGCGCTGCATGGAGGCCAGGGCGCCTCTGTGGACGTGGTAGCCGGTTACGCGTTCGGCCAGTTCCGGGCTCACCGCGTACACCGGGGCCGGGAGTTCGTCGATGACGTCCCGCATGACGTCGACCCACTTCGCGGACAGCAGCATCGAACGCATCTCGTAGCCCGCGTCCTTGGCCCGTCTGATGACCTTCTCGCCCTCGGCGATGAACAGGCCCTCGGCCGGTTCACGCTTGCGGCGCAGCTCTACGTCGGTCAGGCCCGTGTAATCACGCAGGCGCGGGTCGTCGGGATCCTCAACGGTGATGAGATCGGCCACAGGGTGATACTGCCTTGTCCTGGGTGTGGTGCCAACGGCTGGGAACGGGTTGTGTTACCCGGGGTTACGCGAGTTCCTTCGGGCCTACGGTGACCACCGCGCCGATGACGATCACCGCGGGCGGTTTCACGTCCTCGGCGCGTGCCGTCTCGCCGACCGTCGCCAGGGTCGCGTCCACCCGGCGCTGCGCGGCCGTCGTGCCCTCCTGGATCAGGGCGACGGGGGTGTCGGCCGGCTTGCCGTGCGCGATCAGGGTTTCGGCGATCTTGCCGATCTTGTCCACGCCCATGAGGACGACGAGGGTGCCGGTCAGCTTGGCCAGCGATGGCCAGTCCACCAGGGAGCGCTCGTCGTCAGGGGCCACATGGCCGCTGACCACTGTGAACTCGTGTGCGACACCCCTGTGGGTGACCGGGATGCCTGCCGCTCCCGGTACCGAGATCGAGCTGGAGATGCCCGGCACGACCGTGCACGGGATGCCTGCCTCCGCCAGCGCCTGGACCTCCTCCATGCCACGGCCGTAGACGAACGGGTCGCCGCCCTTGAGGCGGACCACCGACTTGCCCTGTTCGGCGTGTTCGATCAGGGCGTTGTTGATGGCCTCCTGGGCCATGTAACGGCCGTACGGGATCTTCGCCGCGTCGATGACCTCGACGTGCGGGGGGAGTTCGGCGAGGAGGTCGCGGGGGCCGAGGCGGTCGGCGATGACGACGTCGGCCTCGGCGAGGAGGCGGCGGCCGCGGACCGTGATCAGGTCCGGGTCGCCGGGGCCGCCGCCGACGAGAGCGACGCCCGGGGTGCGGGTGCGGTGGTGGGGGGCGACGAGGGTGCCGTCACGCAGGCCCGCGACGACCGCGTCGCGGATCGCGGCGGTGTGGCGGGGGTCGCGGCCGCGCGCGTCGGTCGTGAGGACGGCGACCGTCACGCCCTCGCTGTGGCCCGTCGCCGGGGTCCATGCGGTGGCCTGGTCGGCGTCGTCGGAGCGGACGCACCAGACGCGGTTCGCCTCCGCCTCGGTGGAGGCCCGGTTGTTCGCTTCCGGGTCCGTGGTCGCGATCAGGGCGTACCAGGCGTTCGCCAGGTCTCCTTCCGCGTACGGGCGGTGCTCCCAGGTGATCTCGCCCGCGTCCGCCATCGCCTCCACGGAGGGGGTCGCCTCGGGGGACACGAGGGTGATGTCCGCGCCCGCCGCGATCAGCGCGGGGAGGCGACGCTGGGCAACCTGGCCGCCGCCGAGGACGACGACCCTGCGGCCGGTGAGGCGGAGGCCTACGGGGTAGGCGGGGTTTTCGGCCATGAGGGTGCGGCTCCTCTTTTGCGGCGGGTCTCCCCCGCGTGCTTTCACGGCGTGCGGTGGCCCTGACGTGCAGATTTTAAGGGCAGGGCGGCAGGGCGGCGCAGCCGGTCCGGTGGCTGAGCAGCGTCGACGACTGCGGGTGCGTGGTCCGTGCCCGCCCTCCCCGACTCTCGGCTTCGCTCGAGCGTGGCCCCCATCGCCCTGCGGAACGTCTGCCCACGGACCACACGGGCACGACGAAGGCGCCCGGAACCGCAGTACCGGAACGCCCTCGCCCCTACTTCTCGGTTACCCCCGCCGAGTCGAACGTCGCCACCTCGTGCATCGCCCGCGCCGTGCTCTGCACCAGCGGCAGGGCCAGCAGCGCGCCCGTGCCCTCGCCGAGGCGGAGGTCCAGGTCGACCAGGGGGCGCAGGCCGAGCTTGTTCAGCGCCGCCACGTGACCCGGTTCCGCGCTGCGGTGGCCCGCGATGCAGGCCGCGAGGACCTCGGGCGCGATCGCGCGGGCCACGAGAGCCGCGGCGCCGGCGCTCACGCCGTCCAGGATCACCGGCGTGCGCAAAGACGCGCCGCCGAGCAACAGGCCGACCATCGCCGCGTGTTCGAAGCCGCCGACCGCCGCGAGGACGCCGATGGGGTCGGCCGGGTCCGGCTGGTGGAGGTCGATCGCGCGGCGCACGACCTCCGTCTTGCGGGCGAGGGTCTCGTCGTTGATGCCGGTGCCGCGACCGGTGACCTCGGCGGGGTCGGTGTCCGTGAACACCGAGATCAGGGCGGCGGACGCGGTGGTGTTCGCGATGCCCATCTCGCCGGTGAGCAGCGCCTTGTTGCCGGCCGCCACCAGGTCGCGGGCGGTCTCGATGCCCACCTCGATGGCCTGCTTGGCCTCCTCGCGGGACATCGCGGGACCGGTCGTCATGTCGGACGTGCCCGCGCGGATCTTGCGAGGCAACAGGCCGGGCGTGGCCGGGAGTTCGGACGCCACGCCGACATCCACCACGCACACCTCGGCGCCCACCTGGCTCGCGAAGGCGTTGCAAACCGCCCCGCCGCCAAGGAAGTTGGCGACCATCTGGGCCGTGACCTCCTGCGGCCAGGGGGTGACGCCCTGCGCGTGCACGCCGTGGTCGCCGGCGAAGATCGCGACGGCCGCGGGCTCCGGGATCGGCGGCGGGCACTGCCGGGAAAGGCCGGACAGCTGCGCGGAGATGATCTCCAGCATGCCGAGCGAGCCCGGCGGCTTCGTCATCCGCTTCTGCCGCTCCCACGCCTCGCCGAGCGCCTTCGCGTCCAGCGGGCGGATACCGGCGACGGTCTCGGCGAGCAGGTCGTGCGGGTCCTCGCCGGGCAGCGCCCGACGGCCGTAGGTCTCCTCGTGCACGACCCACGACAGCGGGCGGCGCTTGGACCAGCCGGCCTGCATCAGCTCGGGCTCGTCCGGGAACTCGTCGACGTAGCCGACGCAGAGGTACGCGATGACCTCCAGGTGCTCGGGCAGGCCGAGTGCGCGGACCATCTCGCGCTCGTCGAAGAAGCTGACCCAGCCGACGCCGAGGCCCTCGGCACGGGCGGCGAGCCAGAGGTTCTCGACGGCGAGCGCGGCGGAGTACGGCGCCATCTGCGGCTGTGTGTGCCGGCCCAGGGTGTGGCGGCCGCCGCGGGTCGGATCGGCGGTGACGACGATGTTCACCGGGGTGTCGAGGATGGCCTCGATCTTCAGTTCCTTGAACTGCTTCGCCCTGCCCTTCGGCAGCGACTTCGCGTACGCCTCGCGCTGGCTCTGGGCGAGTTCGTGCATGTTCCGGCGCGTGTCGGCGGAACGGATGACCACGAAGTCCCACGGCTGCGAGTGACCGACGGACGGCGCCGTATGCGCCGCTTCCAGCACCCGCAACAGCACGTCGTGCGGGATCGGGTCGCTGCGGAAGCCGTTCCGGATGTCCCGACGCTCGCGCATCACCTTGAGCACGGCCTCGCGCTCGGCGTCGTCGTAGGCGGGAGCGGCCGGGCCGGTGGACTCTCGTACGTCTTCCACTACGGCCGTGCTCTCTTCTTCCTGATCGGCGGCCCGGGTGTCCAGGTCGTCCACGTGCTGTACGAGTTCCGGGTCTGCCTCACGGGGGGCGGGGACGGCGGCGAAGGGTTCCTCCACGACGCCCGGCTGCTCCTCCGCGGGGAGGACGAGCGGGTGCGGCGGGGTCGGTGCGAGGTGCGGGGTGGTGGGCACGGAGCCCTCCACCGGGACGAACCTGCCGAGGGAGTCGTCCGGGTGGGGCTGCGGCTGGGGCTGCAACTCCGGCTGCGGCAAGGGCTGCACCTCCGGCTGCGGCTCGGGCTCCGGCGGGGCCGTCTCCGTCACGTGGGATTCGGCTACGACGGGCTCGGGGGCCGGGGTGACTTCGGCCCCGGTGTCGGCGACGGGCGCCGCTTCGGGGGCGAGCGGTGTCTCAACCTCCGGGAAAACGGCCGGAGTCGGCTCGGCTTCCTGGATGACCGCGGTCTCGTCGACCGGAGTGATCTCGGGGCCCGGAGAGGCTTCCAGGACCTGCTCCGGAGCGGGGGCGTACACGACGTCCTCCGCCTGGATCGGCTCCGGAACCGCTACGGCCTCGGGCTCCTGCACGACGTCCTGAGCCACCACGGGCTCGGGGGCGACATCCTGCGCGAGTACCTCTTCGGGAGCCTGAGCGAATACGGGGGGCTGGGCAACCGGCTCGTCGGCACCGGCGAACCCGGCGTCGAAGCCCTCTGCGGCTCCTGCCACGTCAACGGCCTCCGGCAACACCGCGCCCTCGGAAGCGAACGCCTCCTGGGACACCTGCACGGCCTCAGGCTCCGGCACGACCTCGGCGCCCGGCGCGGGAACCGCGGCAGCAATCTGCTCCGGTTCCTGCTCGGCAGCCACGCCAAGCTCGTTCTCGGGAACCGGCACAGCCTCGAAGGCGCCCGCACCCTCGGGCAGTTGACCTGCCTCGGCGACACCGGCGCTTCCGGAGCCCTCCGTACTCACGTGGGCGTTCACATGGGCAAAAGCGGCCGCGGGCTCCCCGTCGAACGACTGCCCGTGCCCCTGCCACGCCCCACCGGCGTCGGGAGCCTTCGCCAGGTCGGCGTCCTTGCCGGTGCCCGCACCCGCACCCATGAACGGACCCGGCTCGGGCTCCGGTACGACGACCCCGGCGTCCAGGGCCATGGCGATACCCCCACCGACGGGCTCAGCGACGAGCTCGCTGTCAGGTTTGCCAACCGGAACAACCGTTTCCGCTGTCGGCACCCCCGCGCTCACCGGAGCCTGGGCGCCCCAGGGAGCCGCGCCCTGCGGGGGCAGGTCGCGGAGTTGGGGTGCGTCGAAGTACTCGGGGCCGGTCGTCGCCGGGCCCATCTGCCGTACCGGAGCGCCTGCGGGGCCGCGGTCGGCGAGGGAGCGGACCGGGCTCGCGGAGGTGTCGGGGAGGGGCGGGCCGAGGTGCAGCGGACGGCGCGGCGGAACCGGCGCGGGCGGCGGCGGTGCGGGGAGCCGGACGCCCCCCACATCGACGGAACCGCTGTCACGGCCGGCCGTCTCGTGCGGACCCGGCTCGTGCACAGCTGCCTCGGGCGGCGCGGTCTCCTGCAGAACCGGCTCGTGCGGCGCAACAGCCTCGTGTGCGGCAGCCTCATGCGCGGCCGGCTCGGGCAAGGGAGCCTCGTACGCGACAGCCTCGTGCGGAGCCGGTTGTTGCGGAGCGGCCTCGTACACACCCGGCTCCTGCGCGGCGGCCTCGTGCAGGCCCGGCTCGTACGCCGCCGCTTCCTGCGGAGCCGGCTCGTGGACCGCCTCGAAAACGGGCTCGGGGGCGGGAGGCGGGACCTCGTTGCCCCAGGCACCCTGAGCGCCCGGGAGCAGGAGCAGGTCTTCGTCCTCGGCGGTGGTGTCGGAGAGGTAGGTGTACGCGCCGTGCGCGGGAACGCCTGGCTGTTCCACCATGCCTGCGTTCTCCGGCAGCCCCTCGGCCGGGATCTGGCCGGTGTCGGTCATGCGTACCCCTCGCCCATCGGTTAGTGCTTCTACGACCCGCTCACCGGGAACGGCGCACCGACCGCCCCGCAGTGGAGAACGAGCGTGCCTGTCCAGCGGCACGAACGACCCGACGTCAAAAGGCGACAAAGCCATTTAGACGACAAAGCCATTGACTGGCATTGTCGCGGCCGTTCGGCCGTCGCGACAGGTTGACCCGCGACGGCCCGCTGTGGACTGCGCCACGTTGCGCGTCCTCCGGTTCCGCCGTACCACACTCACCCCAAAACGGGCGGGTTTTCCGGACATTGACGAACGAAGTGCCGGGTCACCCGATGCGGTACAACAGTCCGCCAGCCTACCGCGCGCAGTACGACAACAGGATCACGGGGACGGTACGAGGGGTCAGGAAACGCGCTCCGGAAGGAGGCCGCTGAGCAGGAACGCGACGCTCCGTTCCGTCTCCGTCCAGGCCCTGGTGTCGAGTTCGACGGACTGGAGGAGGGCGCACTCCACGTGGTAGCCGTGCTCCGTGAGGTCGCGGCCGAGGAGTTCGGCCTCGTCGCGGGTGGAGGCGTGCGCCACGATGCGCTGCGGGCGCCGGTCGGCGACCGCGGAGACGACCGCCACTCCCCCGCCGCCGACCCGTACTACGTCAGGTTCGGGCAGGTTCTCCAGGATGTGCGGGGCGTCGCCCTGGACGATCTGGAGGTGCACGCCGAAGCTGCGTGCCGCGGAGTCGGTGCGGGTGCAGGCCTGGGTGTCGCGGTCGACGGCGATGACGGCGGCTCCGGCGCGGGCCGCCTCGATGGCGAAGGCGCCGCTGCCGCAGCCGATGTCCCACACCAGGTCTCCGACGCGCGGGCCGAGGCGGGCGAGTTGGGCGGCCCGGAGCAAGTCCGTTTCCCCTTCGCCCAGTTGTCCGCCGTAGGCCTCGGCGGGGAGGGTCCAGCCGCGGGCGACCGCGGACGGGTCGCGACCGGCGATCCAGCCCTCGGCGGTCGTGCCCGAGACGGTCGGGCCGGCCGGGCCGCCCATGACGATGACGACGTTGGGGTCGCGCCAGGTGCGGTCGGCGGCCTTGTCGGAGGTCAGGACGGTGACCTGCTCGTGCTCGGTGCCCAGTTCCTCGCAGATGACGAAGGTGCGGTGGACGCCCTCCATGAGGAGACCGAGTTCGGCGGGTCCGGCGCCCGGTGAGGTGAGGACGGCGACCTTTGTGTGGGCCCGGCATACGTTCACCGCGCGTCGCAGGGTGCGCCTGTGTGCGACCACCACCTGTGCGTCGTCCCACGGCATCCCGGCCCGGGCGAAGGCGGCGGCCACGGAGGAGACCGCGGGGACGACCTCGACCTCGAGGCCGAACTCCGGGTCGCGCAGGGTCCGTACGACGCCGAAGAAGCCGGGGTCCCCGTCGGCGAACACGACCGCGGTGCCGCGGTGGCCCGCGATGCGGCGGGCGGCGAGGGCGACGCTGCCGAGGCGGATGCGCTCGGCGCGCTGCGACACCTCGGGGAGCGCGAGATGGTGGGGAGCGCCGGCCACCAGCGTGGCGGCGGCGAGGGCGGAGCGTGCCGCGGCGGTCAGCGGAGAGCCGTCCCAGCCGATCACCGTGACGCGGTCGGCCATCGTCGTCAGTCTCCAGGGGTAATTCAGCAGGTCGTCGGGGAAAGCGGCCCGTACGCGGGCACCGTGAGGGTACCTGGTGCGGCTGGGCGGTGCTCCCTGGGCTGTACCCGCCGGACTCAGTTCCAGTCGGCGAGTGACGTGAAACCGTCGACGTCCTCCAGCTGTTCGGCCGTGCCCTCCAAGTCCTCGGGGAGGAGGCTCCACACGATGAAGTCGGTGCGGACGTCGCTCCAGGTGCCGTCGTCGGCGTGGACATGCACTATGCACGCGTTGCGCAGGACGCCCTCGCTGATGCAGCCGATCTTCTGGGCGACCTGCTGGGACGCCGTGTTGTCGGCGGCGGTGCGCAGTTCGATGCGCTCCAACTTCTGGTCCCCGAACAGCCATTGGGCGGTGGCGAGCGCGGCCTCGGAGGCGTAGCCCTCGCCGCGGGCCCAGGGCGCGATGATGTACGACAGCTCGGTGGACCGGACATGCCAGTTCGTCTTGGTCAACTGGACGATGCCGACGAGCCGTTGGGTGAGGAACTCGGTGACGGCGAGGTCGAGGCCGCGGCCCGAAGCGCGTTCGGTGGGCGCGTACTCGGTGATCCAACGGCGGGCCCGGTCCTCGGTGTAGGGCTGGGGGACGTCGGTCCAGGACCCGACCTGTTCGTCGTTCATCATCTCCGTCAGCGCGGGGATGTCGTCCTCGTCGAGGGGCCGCAGCACCAACCGCTCCGTGCTGATGGAGATGTTGGGGAAGGTGCTCGTCATGCGCCGCTCCGTAACCTTCGGAAAATGTTCAGGGCCTACCTGAACTGCCCAGCATGCAGCATGAAAGCGGGGAACCGCACCACGGGGTCCACTCATCGTGAGGGTGTGGACCCCGTGCGTGGTGATACGCCGTATACGCCCGGTCAGCCGGAAGTGACCGGCAGGACGGAGCCCTTGTACTTCTCCGCTATGAACTTCTTCACGTCGGAGGAGACGAGAAGCTTCGCGAGCTTCTCGACGCGGGGGTCGTCCTCGTTGCCGCGTTTGACGGCCAGGAGGTTGGCGTAGGGGTTGTCCTTCGCCGACTCCAGGAGGATCGCGTCCTCGGCGGGGCTGAGGCCCGCGTCCTGGGCGTAGTTGTTGTTGATGACGGCCACGTCCAGGTCGTCGAGCGAGCGCGGCAGTTGGGCCGGGTCCAGCTCCTTGAACTTCAGGTGCTTCGGGTTGGCCGTGACGTCCGCGGGGGACGCGTCCGTGCCCGCCCCCGCCTTGAGCGTGATCAGCCCCTCGGCGGCGAGGAGTTTGAGCGCGCGTCCCTCGTTGGTGGTCTCGTTCGGCACGGCGACGGTGGCTCCGTCGGCGAGCTTCGCGATGTCCTTGACCTTCTTGGAGTACACGCCCATCGGCGGCAGATACGCCTTGACGACCGAGACCAGGTCGGTCCCCTTGGACTTGTTGAACTCGTCCAGGAAGGGCTGGTTCTGGTAGAGGTTCGCGTCCAGCGAACCCTCCTGGAGCGCGGTGTTCGGCAGGACGTAGTCCGTGAACTCCCTTATCTCCAGCTTCAGTCCGGCCTTCTCGGCCAGGTTGTCCTTGACGTACGTCAGGACCTCGCCGGCCGGCACGGCGGTGGCGCCGACGACGAGAGTGCCGTCCTTGCCACCGCTCTTGCCTGAGCCGGAGCCCGAACCGCAGGCCGTGAGGCCGAAGAAGGTCACGGCCAGTCCGGCCGCCGTGACGGCGATGCTCTTGCGCATGGTGATTCCCCCGGCTCTGTTCAGAAGGACGGTCAGAAGGACGGGATGACGGAACCGGCGTACTTGTCCTCGATGAACTTCTTCACCTCGGGCGAAGTGAGCAGCTTGGCAAGCTTCTTGACGCGCGGGTCCTTCTCGTTGCCCTTCTTCACGGCGAGGAAGTTGCCGTACGGGTTGTTCTTCGCCGACTCCAGGATCAGGGCGTCCTTGGCGGGCTTCAGGCCCGAGGAGATCGCGTAGTTGCCGTTGATGACGGCCGCGTCGACGTCGTCCAGGGAGCGCGGGGTCTGGGCCGCCTCCAGCTCCTTGAACTTGAGCTTCTTCGGGTTCTTGGTGATGTCCGAGGGGGTCGCCTCGTTGCCCACACCGGACTTGAGGGTGATCAGCCCGTTCGCCGCGAGCAGCTTGAGGGCGCGGGCCTCGTTGACGCTGTCGTTCGGGACGGCGACGGTCGCGCCGCTCTTGAGGGCGTCGGCGCTCTTGACCTTGTGGGAGTAGAGGCCGAGCGGCTCCAGGTGGACCGTGACGACGGGCACGATGTGGGTGCCGTTCTTCTTGTTGAAGTCGTCGAGGTACGGCTGGTTCTGGAAGTAGTTGGCGCCCACCGAGCCGTCCTCCGTCGCCGTGTTCGGCGTGACGTAGTCGGTGAACTCCTTGACCTCCAGGTCGAGTCCGGCCTTCTTCGCCAGGTGGTCCTTGACGTAGTCGAGGATCTCGGCGTGCGGGGTGGGGCTCGCGGCGACGACCAGCGGTCCGCTGTAGTCGGAGGAGGCCGAGGAGGAGCTGTTGCCCGAGCCGCAGGCCGAGAGCGCGAAGGTGAGCGCTCCGGCGGCGAGGACGGCAGTGGTGAGCTTTGCGGTGTTACGCACGAAAAGTGCCTTTCCTGAAGGGTGTCGCGTACTACGGCCCCGCGTTGGGTGGTGCGGGGAGTCTGGGTGGGGGGTGGGCCTACGCGGCTTTCAGCAGCCGGAGCCTCGGCGCGGGTCCGGACCGTCCGCCGCGCCGGTGCACGGAGCGGGCCGCGTAGTCGCCGGCGAACTGGATGAGGGAGATGACGACCGCGAGGATCGCCACGGTGATCCACATCAGCTGGGTCTCGAAGCGCTGGTACCCGTAGCGGATGGCGATGTCGCCGAGGCCGCCGGCGCCGACCGTGCCCGCCATCGCGGAGTAGCCGATGAGCGCGACGATCGTGGTCGTGGTGCTGGAGATCAGCGAGGGCAGGGACTCCGGTACGAGGACCTTTCGCACGACGGTCCAGGTGTTGCCGCCCATCGACTGCACGGCCTCGACGAGCCCGCCGTCCACTTCCCGGACAGCCGTCTCAACCAGGCGCGCGAAGAAGGGGATTGCCCCGATCGCGAGCGGCACGATGGCGGCTTCACGGCCGATGGTCGTGCCGGTGATGGTCCGCGTGAAGTTCATCAGCGCGACCATGAGGATGATGAACGGCAGCGAGCGGGCGACGTTCACGATCTGCCCGATGACCTTGTTCGCGGCGACGTTCTGCAGCAGTCCGCCGCGGTCGGTCAGGACCAGCAGGATGCCGAGCGGAAGCCCGCCGACGACGGCAATGACCGTGGACCAGCCGACCATGTACAGCGTGTCCCAACACGCCTGGGACAGCAGCGGCTGCATCTCCGACCAGGTCACTTGGCACCTTCCTTCAGCAGTACGGGCTCCTGGCCCAACACGTCGATCTGCAGGCCCTGTTCGCGCAGGAAGCCGATCGGCACGACGTTGTCCTCGTAGCGGCCGGGCAGTTCGATGCGCATGCGGCCGACCTGGAGTCCGCCGACGGTGTCGATGGCGGCGCCGAGGATCGAGATGTCGATGTTGTAGGTGCGCGAGAGCTGGGAGATGACGGGCTGGGTGGCGGCCTCGCCGTGGAAGGTGACGTCGACGACCGTGCGGTCCGCGCCGTGCGCCTCGCCGCTGACCGGGAAGAGCGCGGAGGCCAGTTCGGAGCCCGGGGTGGCGAGCAGTTCGCTCACCGTGCCGGACTCGACGATGCGGCCGTTCTCCATGAGCGCGGCCGAGTCGCACACGTTCTTGACGACGTCCATCTCGTGGGTGATGAGCAGGACGGTCAGGCCCAGCTGCCGGTTCAGGTCGCGCAGCAGCTGGAGGATCGAGCGGGTGGTCTCCGGGTCGAGCGCGCTGGTGGCCTCGTCGGAGAGCAGCACCTTGGGGTCGCCGGCCAGCGCGCGGGCGATGCCGACGCGCTGCTTCTGACCGCCGGAGAGCTGCGCCGGGTAGGACTTCGCCTTGTCGGCGAGCCCGACGAGGTCCAGGAGTTCGAGGGCCTTGGCGGATCGTTCCTTCCCGGACTTGCCGAGGATCTCCAGCGGCAGCTCGATGTTGTCCTGCACGGTCCGCGAGGAGAGCAGGTTGAAGTGCTGGAAGACCATGCCGATACGGCTGCGCGCCTGCCGGAGTTCCCGTCCGGCGCGCGGTCCGCGCCCGGCGAGGGCGGTGAGGTCCTGCCCGGCGACGGTGACCGTGCCGGCGGTGGGCTTCTCCAGCAGGTTGACGCAGCGGATGAGCGAGGACTTGCCGGCGCCGGACTGGCCGATGACGCCGTAGACCTCGCCTTCGCGGACGTGGAGATCGACGCCGTCGAGGGCGGTGACCTCCCGGCCGCGTGAGCGGTAGACCTTGGTCAGGCCCGATGTGGTGATCACTGGGGTTCCATGACTGTCGGGTACGCGGGCGTGGGTGTGCCCTGGGTACGAGGGGGGAAATGTGCGCGGGGCGGCGTCAGTCACACACAACAAAAACTGCATGGACATGCCACAGCGGCTCGCTTCGGGGCGCGAGGCTCGGGGGTGGTGCGGGGGCCCTCTAGAAGGCGCACATTCGACACATACAACGAGCACCGGGCGTCAGGGTCGCCTCGGTCGCAAGGGTGCGGCAGCTCGTCGTGGTCATGGAATCAGTAAAGCAGACGTACGGTCCTGACAAAGGGCCGCCGTCCGCATGCCGGACAGCGGCGGACGCCTGTCAGCCGCGTACGGAGATCTCCACTCCCCCGTCGCTGACCAGCGCGGACACGGCTGACAGGTCACTCACAACAAGGTCGGCGTCCAGCTCGTGGGGCTGGTGCGTTGTGGCCAATGCCACGGTGATCATTCCGGCCGCGCGGCCGGCCTGGAGTCCCGCCGGGGCGTCCTCGAAGACGACACAGCGGGCCGGGTCGACGCCCAACTGGCGGGCGGCGAGCAGGTAGGGCTCGGGGTCGGGCTTGCCGCGGGTGACGTCCTCGGCGACCACGAGGGTCTTGGGGAGGATGCCGGCGTGCGCGAGCCGTGCCTCGGCCAGGCGCCGGGTGGCGGAGGTGACGACGGCCCAGCGGTCGGCGGGCAGCGAGTCGAGGAAGTCCCGGGTGCCGGGCAGCAGGGTCGCGCCGCCGTTGGGCACGTCCTCGACCTCCAGCGCCTCGATCCGCGCGACCGCGGCCGGGACGACATCGGCGGGCAGCAGGTCGGCGGCTATCGCCACGGCGGTCCGCCCGTGCAGTTCGACCCGGGCGAAGTCCTCGGCGGTGATCCCGAACTCCTCCGCCCACCGGGTCCAGCACCGGCGTACGGATTCGAGGGAGGAGACGAGCGTGCCGTCGTTGTCGAACAGGAGGGCCTCAGCGTGGATCTTCATGTTCCCGACCCTACGGTCACCTGCCGTTTGGCCCGTAATAGGGTCACTCCATGCTTGATGCCCTGACGCTGGCGACCGGTGTCGCCGCGCTGCTGCTCGCCGCCTGGTGCGGGTGGGCGGCCTACCGTGATCAGCCGACCAAGGACTGGCACTTCATCGGCATGGCCGTCGTCACCCTGCTGGCCACGGTCCAACTGGTGGTCGGCATCGTGCAGTTGGCGCGCGGCGAGAAGCCGGAGCAGGGCACCGTGATCTTCGTGGCGTATCTGCTGGGCGCGTTCGCGTCGGTCCCGGCGGCAGGCTTCATGTCCCTCACGGAGCGCACCCGCTGGGGTTCGATCACGGCCGCGGCCGGCGGTGTGGTCCTCGCCGTCCTCGAAGTGCGGCTCTACGACATCTGGGGAAGCTGAGATGACCACCGTGGAAGAGAACACCGTGGAAGAGAAGCCCAAGCGGCTCATCAGCGGGCCCGGCATGCTGCTCGTCTGGTTCTACGGCGTGATGGTCGTCGGCGCGGTCTCCCGCTCCGTCTACCAGATCGCCACCGAGTTCGACCGGGCCCCGCTCGCCTACTCCCTGTCGGCCGTGGCGGGCCTGGTGTACGGATTCATCACGTACTCCCTGATCCGCGGCGGCGAGACGGCCCGCAGGGCGGCACAAGTGTGCTGTGCCGCCGAACTCGCGGGTGTGCTCGTCGTCGGGACGCTGACCGTCATCGACAGCTCGGCCTTCCCGGACGCGACGGTCTGGTCGTACTACGGCGCGGGGTACATCTTCATCCCCGTGCTGCTGCCGCTGTCCGCGCTGTACTGGCTGCGGAAGAACCGCACGACCGACACCGCCGACACCGTCACGCCGTAGCGACGTACGCCTCGACCGGCTTCTCCAGGACGATCATCGGTACGCCGTCGTCGCCCTGGGAGGTGCCTACGGTCTCGTAGCCGACGCGGCGGTACAGGCGGAGGTTGCCCTCGCTGCGGTGGCCGGTGTGGAGGCGGAACTTCTTGGCGCCGCGCTCCCCTGCGAGGGCCGACTCCGCCGCGCGGAGGAGGCGGGCGCCGATGCCGTGGCCCTGGAGGCGGGGGTGGACGCAGAGCTTGCCGATGGCCGCCGCGCCGTCCTCGGTCACCGTGCCGCGGACCGATCCGACCACCTCCTCGCCCAGCCGGGCGACGAAGACGCAGTCGGCGCCGACCTCGTCCCGGACCGAGTCGAGGCTCTGGACGAGCGGGTCGATGCGGTAGTTGCCGTACAGCGCCGCCTCGCTCTGGAAGCACAGGTACTGCAGCCTGAAGATCTGCTCTGAGTCCTGCTCGGTCGCCACCGAGATGGTCACGCTCATGCCCATGTGCGCACGCCTCCCGCTCACCTGATCGCCACTTGATTCCTCACTCCTATCCCCGTGCTTCGTGGGCCGCAACCTCCGGCGTCAGCAATCGCCGAAGACATCCCAGACATCTGGAACGTTCCGGGCCGAGACTGCCCTGTGAGATACCCAACTCCCCCGCAATCTCGCGATAGGTGAGGTCCTTGGGCGACAAGAGAGCCTCCATCAGGCGCGGGCAACGACCCGGCAGCCGGCTCACCGCGTCGTGCAGCGCGCGATGCCTCGCCGCCGTGATCGCGGCCTGCTCGGGGCCGCGGTCGCTGTCGTCGACGGGCTCGTCGCCGTACGACTGCTCGAGGCGGGCGGTACGGCGGGTGCGGCGGGCCTCCGAGCGGACCGCGCGGCGGAGCCAGCGCTGGGGGTCGACCGGGGGGCCGGAGGCGTCGAGGAGCTCC
Organism: Streptomyces sp. NBC_00986; assembly: GCF_045162565.1. Taxonomy (NCBI): domain Bacteria; kingdom Bacillati; phylum Actinomycetota; class Actinomycetes; order Kitasatosporales; family Streptomycetaceae; genus Streptomyces; species Streptomyces sp. NBC_00986. Next base: position 9,376,842 of record NZ_CP108733.1, on the reverse strand, counting down.
AGGAGGCGGAGCCAGACGGCCTGTTCGAGGTCGCCGGGCTCGGTTCCGGAGGCATATGCCTCGGCGGAGGCCTCGGCGGCGAGCAGTGGGCGCAAGGTGGCGACAAGTTGGTGCGTCATATGCGGCACGACGCGGCCGCCCCGGCAGGAGGTTGCCGGGGCGGCCGTCTGTCACTCCAACGGGGCGCGGGGCTCAGCCGTTGACGAAGTCCGCGCGGGCGAGCAGACCGGTGTCGGCGTTGTCGGTGAAGACGCCGTCGATGCCAGTGGCGAAGTACCGCTTGAAGGCACCGAACGCGTCGCCGTAGGCGTCCGCGGCCGTGCCCTTGCGGTACTCCAGCGGCAGGAACGGGTTCTCGTTGCGCATGGTGTAGGGGTGCAGGATCAGGCCCACCTTGTGCGCGTCGGCGACCAGGGTGGTCTCCTTGTTCAGGCTGCCGTCGGCGTTCTTCGTGATGATCAGGTCGAGCGTCGGGCCCAGGCCGTCCGCATACTTCGCGATCTCGGCGAGACCCTTGGGCGTGACCAGGTCGTCGACCGTGCGCGGGTCGCCCTGGTCGATGAAGTCGAAGGGCTGGGTGCCCGTGCCGGACAGCAGCACGACCAGCGGGTTGCCGACGAGCTTGTTGATCTTCGCGATGCTGGTCGGCTCGAAGGACTGGATCAGAACCGGCGAGTTCTTCCGGTCCTTGCCGTGCTTGCGCAGGATCGTCGAGAGCAGCTTCTCCATCTCGAATCCGCGCTTGCGGAAGTAGGTGGGGTGCTTCATCTCGGGGTAGATCCAGACCTGCTTGCCGCGCTTACGGGTCTGCTCGTCCTGCCACTTGAGCACCTCTTCGAAGGTGGGGATCTCCCAGCGGCCGTTGTAGAGCATGTTGTGCGGACGGTTGACCGGGATGCGCTCGATCGCGCGCAGGGTCTTCAGCTCGGCGAGCGTGAAGTCCTCGGTGAACCAGCCGGTCGTGGAGACGCCGTCGAGCAGCTTGGTGGTCTTGCGGGAGGCGAACTCGGGGTGGTCCGCGACGTTCGTGGTGCCGCCGATCTCCGGCTCGTGCCGGCAGACCAGGTGACCGTCCTTGGTGGGGACCAGGTCACCGGCCTCGACGATGTCGGCGCCCAGGTCGAGAGCGAGGTTGTACGAGCCGAAGGTGTGCTCCGGGCGGTAGCCGCTGGTGCCGCGGTGACCGACGATCGTCGGCTTGGGCAGGTCCTTCAGGCCGCCGCCGTGGCGGCCCGACGTGGCCTCGGCCGCTCTCGCGGTGCCCGCCGGTCCGAGTGCGGCCACTCCCGCGCCGAGCACGGCGGCGCCGAGCAGCGCCCGTCGTCCGGTGCCGCCCGCTCGCTCGTTCGGCCCCTGCGTTCCCTGCGTGTCCATGAAACCTCCTGGCGTCGCCCCGTCGCTGCGCGCCGATCGTAGGTGCGCGTAGATGACGGGCGGGAGACCTCGGCCGGAACACGGCGGTGACGCTGGATGTCGTACCGGCTGGCAGGTTTGACTCGGCGTCACCAAGGAACGCGAGATGCGTCACAACATGGCGGCCCGGTTACGGGACGGTCCTGGCGCGGCACCGCAGGTAAACGTGCGTCAACACTGCGTAAGACCTCGGTGAACCCGATGTGCAATACCCCGGGCGCCGCGAGTATCGTCCTCACCTGCACAGATTTATATCGAACCCCCTTGACACCGGAGGGCCCGTTGTCCCGCTTCGCGCTCATCAAGGCACTGCTCGGACCGATCATGCGCCTGATGTTCCGCCCCCGGGTGGAGGGAATCGAGCACATCCCGGGAGACGGTCCGGTGATCCTGGCCGGCAACCACCTCACGTTCATCGACTCCATGATCCTTCCGCTGGTCTGCGACCGGCAGGTGCTGTTCATCGGCAAGGACGAGTACGTCACCGGTGAGGGGTTCAAGGGGCGTCTCATGGCCTGGTTCTTCACCGGGGTCGGGATGATTCCGGTCGACCGGGACGGGGCGAACGGTGGGGTCGCCGCGCTGATGACCGGCCGTCGCATTCTGGAAGAGGGCAAGGTCTTCGGGATCTACCCCGAGGGCACGCGGTCGCCCGACGGGCGTCTGTACCGGGGGCGGACCGGGATCGCTCGGCTCACCATGATGACCGGGGCGCCTGTTGTTCCGTTCGCGATGATCGGCACGGACAAGTTGCAGCCGGGTGGGGCGGGGTTTCCTCGGCCGGGGAAGGTGACTGTTCGGTTCGGTGAGGCGATGGAGTTCTCTCGGTATGAGGGGATGGATCGGGACCGGTATGTGTTGCGGGCTGTGACCGACTCTGTGATGACTGAGGTCATGCGGTTGTCTGGGCAGGAGTACGTCGACATGTATGCGACCAAGGCCAAGGCCGCATAAGCCTCCGGCGGTCGACCGGTTTTCGGGTGCGGGCGCGTTGTGGCTGGTCGCGCAGTTCCCCGCGCCCCTAAAGGGCGTCCTCCAGCCGCTGGCCCCGGAGCATGAACCATGCCGCAACCGCCGTTGCCAGTAGGACCGTTGCGCCTACCGCCGATGCGACGCTGAGGCCGCTGACGAAGGCCTCTCTTGCTGACGTCAGCATCTGCTGAGCCGTCTGTGTCGGCATGCTCGCCGCCGCTTCCACCGCGCCGCCCAACGACTCGTGCGCGCCGCTCGGTGTGCCCGCCGGGGATGCGAAGCCCCGGTACACGCCCGTCACGATCGAGCCGAGTACGGCGATGCCCAGGGCCGCGCCCAGCTCGTAGGCCGTTTCCGAGACCGCCGAGGCTGCTCCTGCCTGTTCCTTCGGGACGGAGGAGAGGATGACGTCGGCTGTCACCGTGAAGGAGAAGCCGGCGCCTACGCCGACCACCAGGAGCGCGACGCCCAGGAGCGGGTAGCCGGTCGACCGGTTCAGGGTTGTCAGGACGGCCAGTGCCAGGCCTACCGCTGCCAGGCCGCCGGCGACCACCGCGCGGACCGAGAAGCGGCGAGCCACCCTTCCCGCGATCAGGCCGGCCGCCACCGCGCCCACCGCTGCGGGGATTTCGGCCAGGCCTGCCTCGAACGGACCCCTGCCCTGGACCAGTTGAAGGTACTGGGAGAGGAAGAAGACCAGGCCGGACAGGCCGAGGATGGTCAGGAGGTCGGCGAGGACGGCCGCGCTGAAGCCGCGGTTGCGGAACAGGCGCATGTCCAACAGGGGGGCGGGGAGCGTGAGTTGGCGGCGTACGAACCAGTACAGGGCCGCCGCGCCCAGTACGCCCACCGCGAGCGAGGGCAGCTCGAAGCCGTGGGTCGCGGCCTCCTTCACCGCGTAGACCACTCCGATCACGCCGATCAGGGACAGGACCACGCTGATCAGGTCCCAGGGGCCCGGATTGGGGTTCTTGGACTCGGGGAGGGTTTTGATGCCTACCAGGACCAGGACCGCCATCACGGGCAGGTTGATGAGGAAGACCGAGCCCCACCAGAAGTGTTCGAGGAGGAAGCCGCCCGCCACCGGGCCGACTGCCGTACCGGCGGAGGCAGTTGCGCCCCAGATGCCCACGGCGAGACTGCGTTCGCGCGGGTCGTGGAAGAGGTTGCGGATCAGGGCGAGGGTGGCGGGCATCAGGGTCGCGCCCGCGACGCCGAGCAGCGCCCGTGCCAGGATCATCAACTCCGGTGTGGACGCATAGGCGTTGAGCACCGAGATCGCGCCGAACGCCGTGGCTCCGATCAGCAGGATCTTCTTCCGGCCGATGCGGTCGCCGAGGCTGCCCATCGACACGAGCAGGCCCGCGATGACGAAGGAGTAGACGTCGCCGATCCAGAGGAGTTGAGTGCCCGACGGCTTCAAGTCCTCGCTGATGTAAGGGGTCGCGAGGCCCAGGACGGTCGCGTCCACGGCCACCAGCAGCACGGCGAGCACGAGGACGGAGAGCGCGAGCCAACGGCCCGGGCGCTTCTCCGTCTCCGATGCGATCGCCGGCCGCAGGGTGCTGGTCATGATTCCTCTCTCTGTGTTTCGTTTCGTCGTAGTGCGCCGCCGAGCAGCAGCTCGGCGATCATGCGCGTGAAGTCCTTGGGGGCACCCTTGCCGCTCTGCACCATCCAGGCACCGGAGGCCAGCAGGCCGAACAGCGCCTCGGTGAGCCAGGCGGGCGTCAGGTCGATGCGGAACTCGCCGTCCTGCTGGCCGCGCCGGAACACGGCGGTGATGCGGTCGTCGATCCGGGCCCAGCCCTCGTGCTGCTCCTCGCCCTCGAACAGCTGGTTCTCGGTGTAGAGGAAGGCGAGCAGGCCGGCGGCCGGTTCGACCTCACGGACGAGCCGTCGCACGGCGTCCTCCGCGGGGTCCTCGTCCAGCCGCGCCGCCTCCAGCGCGGTCTCGCACTCCGCGATGCCGAGCGCCTCCAGCGCCCGTACGAGCGCGTCGCGGCCCGCGAACTGGCGGTGCAGCGTGGCCCGGCTGATCCCGGCCGCCTTGGCGACCTCGTCCATGGTCGCGGTGGACTTACGGGTCAGCAGGGCCGCGGCGGCGCGGAGTACGTGGTCACGGTCGAGAGCCATGAGACAACCATAACCCACATGAGACACTCATGTCTCATCACGGGCGTTGCCGTCTCATGAGTGCATCTGCCTCGCAGGTGGTCGGTTGCCTGGAACTGCTCAGTGCCAGGGCAGCCGGCCGCGCTTCTCCCAGTACACGTGCGGGTCCTCGGCCAGCGCGTCGAGGCGGGCCAGCTGGTCGTCGTTCAGGTCCACGACCGCCGCGTGCAGGTTGGAGGCCAGCTGCCCTGCCGTCGCCGCACCGGAGAGAGCCACGCCGGCCCACGGCTCGCGCAGGATCAGGGCCAGGGCGATCGCGTCCGTGCCGAGTGATGTCTCTTCGGCTACGGCCTTCAGGGCGTCCGGTGCGTACGGCTCCGCGAGCCTTCCGTTGGCCATGCCCTCCTTGACGATCACCGTGAGGCCGGCGTCGTGCGCCTCCGCCAGGGCGGGGCCCGCCGAGGTCTCCAGGGCGTTGTACGTCGACTGGACCGTACGGAAGAGGGGCTCGCCGTCGACCGTCACGGTGAGCGCGGCGCGGATCGCGTCGGCCTGGGCGGGGCCGCTGGTCGAGAAGCCGACGGTCACGCCCGTCGCCGCCAACTCGGCCAGTTTCGCGTGGAGTTCCTTGTCGGTGAGGGCCGGGCTGTCCGGGGTCACCGAGTGGATCTGGTAGAGGTCCAGGCGGTCGCCGAGGAGGTTCGCGGTCTCGGCGCGCTGACGGTCGTAGGTCTGGACGCTGTGGTCCTTGACCTCGTGCGTCTCGGCGTCCGCCGACCAGTCCGCGGTGTAGGTGTAGCCCCACTTGCTGCCGACCACGATGTCGTCCAGGTCGGGGTGGGACTTCAGCCAGTCGGCGAGGAACTCCTCGGAGCGGCCGTAGGAGCGGGCTGCGTCGAAGTAGCGGACGCCTTGCGCGTAGGCGGCGTCCAGGAGTTCGTGGGTTCGGGTGCGGAGGGCTTCTACGGTGCGGTGCGCTCCGAGGTCTTCTTCTCGGCCCAGGTTGATGTAGCCGGGGCGGCCTACTGCGGCGAGGCCCAGTCCGATGTGGCTGGTGGGGGTTGTTGCGTTGGCCAGTCGGGCGAAGGGCATCGCGGGCTCCGGTTGGTCGGCTCCAGTACGGCTCTGACCAACGTAACCCCGGATGACCTTCGCCCTAGAGCTCGGGTTCTTCAGGTGATTTGGCGACTACGGGTGCGTCGTGGCTTGTCGCGCAGTTCCCCGCGCCCCCCACCCAAGGGCCTGCGGCCCTACTTCCTCTTCGCCGTGGCCCACTCGTACTGAGCCGCCAAATCCCGCTTCACCTCTGCCAGTTGGATGGCGACCGCGCTCGGGGCCGTGCCGCCTCGGGCGTTGCGGGAGGCCAGGGCGCCGGGGACGTTGAGGACCGTGCGGACCTCGGGGGTGAGGTGCGGGGAGATCTTCGCGAACTGTTCGTCGGTGAGGCCGTCGAGTTCGATGCCCTCGGACTCGGCGACCTTGACGCACTCGCCCGCGACCTCGTGGGCCACCCGGAAGGGAACGCCCTGCTTGACCAGCCACTCGGCGATGTCCGTGGCCAGGGAGAAGCCGGCCGGGGCCAGTTCTTCCATGCGGTCGCGGTGGATGGTGAGGGTGGCCATCATGCCGGTGAACGCCGGGAGCAGGACCTCGAGTTGGTCGATGGAGTCGAAGACCGGCTCCTTGTCCTCCTGGAGGTCGCGGTTGTAGGCGAGCGGGAGGGCCTTGAGCGTGGCCATCAGGCCGGTCAGGTTGCCGATCAGGCGGCCCGACTTGCCGCGTGCCAGCTCCGCGATGTCCGGGTTCTTCTTCTGCGGCATGATCGACGAGCCGGTGGAGAACGCGTCGTGCAGGGTCACGAAGGAGAACTCCTTCGTGTTCCAGATGATGATCTCCTCCGCGATCCGGGAGAGGTTCACCCCGATCATCGCCGTGATGAAGGCGAACTCGGCGACGAAGTCGCGGGAGGCCGTGCCGTCGATCGAGTTGGCGACACTGCCGTGCTCGAAGCCGAGGTCCTTCGCCACCGCCTCCGGGTCCAGACCGAGGGAGGAACCCGCGAGGGCGCCCGAGCCGTACGGCGAGACCGCCGTGCGCTCGTCCCACTGGCGCAGGCGCTCCGCGTCCCGGGACAGGGGCTGCACGTGGGCCAGCACGTGGTGGGCGAACAGCACCGGCTGGGCGTGCTGGAGGTGGGTGCGGCCGGGCATCGCCACGTCCGGGTGGGCCTCCGCGAGGCCGACCAGCGCGTCCTGGAGGTCGGCGATCAGGCCGCCGATCGTGCGGGCGTGGTCGCGCAGGTACATCCGGAAGAGGGTCGCGACCTGGTCGTTGCGGGAGCGGCCCGCGCGCAGCTTGCCGCCGAGGTCGGGGCCGAGGATCTCCAACAGGCCGCGTTCCAGGGCCGTATGGACGTCCTCGTCGGCGATCGTACCGACGAGGGAGCCGTCGGCGACGTTCGCTTCGAGCTGGTCGAGGCCTGCGAGCATGCGGTTCAGCTCGTCGTCCGTGAGGAGGTTCGCCTTGTGCAGCACGCGCGCGTGGGCGCGGGAACCGGCGATGTCGTAGGGCGCGAGCCGCCAGTCGAAGTGGACGGACGCGGACAGCTTCGCCAGGGCCTCGGCGGGACCGTCGGCGAAACGACCGCCCCAGAGCCGTACGTCACCGCTGTTGCTGCTCACTTGCGCTGCTCCTCAAAGGCTGTGGATGGGGGTCGTCGTTCTGTGGTGCCCCTGCATTGTCTCGCATGCATGATTATGCAGAGCTATGCATGATTCGTCAATTTGAAAGAACCTTGAACATCAGCAACCGCTTTCCCGTACCTCTCGCCGAACGCAGGCGCCGCGTTTCCCCCACGAGTCATCCCCTGTTCACCCCTGACCCGAGTGAGGCATTCGCATGTCCAGGGCTCTCCCCAAGTACAACAAGCGTCGCGTCGTGTTCATCGGCGGTGCCGCCGCCGTGGTGCTGTCCGGCGCGGTCATCGCCGGGTCCGCTCTCGCCGGGACGCCGGACAAGAGCAGCTCCGCGCAGAGCGCCCGGACGTTGGCCGACCCGGGGACGATCTCCTGCCCCGACGTGAAGTCGCAGCTGCCCGCTGTTCCGGCTTCCGCGCAGGCCGAGGTCGACCGCAACCTCACCCTCCTCGACACCCAGATCGCCGAGGCCAACAAGCGACTCGTCGACACGGTCGGGCAAGGCGGGGCGAACTTCGTCCAGAACGCGATCCTCGGCCCCCTGAAGGACAAGCGGGTCTCGACGATCGACCGGATCGCCATCGCCATCGGCCGTCAGGGCACCAAGCCGACCGGGCTCGACTCCCTGGCCACCTGCGCCCTGAACACCGGTGGGACCGACGTCGGCGGGACGGAGACGGGCGGTACCGACACCGGCACGGACACCGGCGCGACCGACACCGCCACCCCCAGCGCCACGGCGTCCGCCACCGACGCGGCCGGCGGGACGGACACCAGCACGGCGGTCGGGACCATCTCGTGCCCCGACGTGAAGTCGCAACTGCCCGCTGTTCCGGCTTCGGCTCAGGCCGAGGTCGACCGGAACCTCGCCCTTCTCGACACCCAGATCGCCGAGGCCAACAAGCGGCTCGTCGACACGGTCGGACAGGGTGGCGCCAACTTCGTCCAGAACGCGATCCTCGGCCCGCTGGCGGACAAGCGGGTCTCGACGATCGACCGGATCGCCATCGCCATCGGCCGTCAGGGCACCAAGCCCTCCGGTCTCGACTCCCTGGCCGCCTGCACGCTCACCAAGTGACGTGACAGGCAGCCGTGGCCGCCCCGATGAACGCCGGCCGGGGCGGCCACGGTCATGCCCGGACCGGTCTCGTCTTCCCTGTTCGGCCCATCTGAGCTGCCGTCACCTTGTCCGCGCTCTACCGTCTGAGCCATGCGTCCCGGTGTTGTCGCCCTCGCGTCCGCGTCCCTTCTTCTGCTGCTCGGTGCGGTGCCCGCGCGTGCGGCGGAGCCTCCGTCACCCTCGTCGCTCGCGGACACCGGGGGTGGGAGTCAGCTGATCCTGGCGGCGACGCCGCGTGCCAACTCCACTTCCGGGACGTTGAGTTGGTGGGAGCGGCGGGGTGGCGTGTGGGTCAAGGTCGGTTCTGCCGCCGCTCGGTTCGGGGCGAAGGGGCTTGTCGAGGGGCGGGCGCGTAAGCAGGGGTCGTACACGACTCCCACCGGGTTGTACGACCTGCCGTACGCCTTCGGGATCAAGGCGGCTCCGGGTGGGACCAAGGCCAAGTACCGGCGGGTTGGCGGGAGTTCGTGGTGGTGTGAGGACACTCGGTCTCGGGTCTACAACCGGTGGAGTGAGCCGCTGGCGGGTGACTGTCGGGCGAGTGAGTCCGAGCGGTTGATCTCTTATCCGGCCCAGTATGCGTATGGGTTCGTCGTTGGGTTCAACTACGCCAAGCCCGTGAAGGGGCGGGGTGCCGGGATCTTTTTGCATGTCAACGGGCGTGGGGCTACCGCTGGTTGTGTGTCTGTGCCGGGGGATGCGATGCGGAGGATTCTTGCGTGGGTTGTTCCTGGGCGGGGGCCGCATATTGTTATCGGGACGGTGAGCGGGGCTACGGCTATTACTCGGTACTGAATTGCGAGAGCGCCGTTCACATGTCGGTCGTCTGGCGCGTGCGGGGCGGATGTGGCCGGTCGCGCAGTTCCCCGCGCCCCTGAGGGGGTCAGGCCGGCGGGAGTCGGACCGTGAACGTTGTCGAGCCCGGGCGGCTCTCCAGCTTCACGCTTCCCCCGTGCGCCTGCGCCACCGCCGCCACGATCGACAGGCCCAGCCCCGCTCCTCCTCCCCCGCCATCCGCCCGGCGGCGGTCTGCTCGGGTGAAGCGTTCGAAGACTCCCGGTTGGACCTCCGCCGGGACTCCCGGGCCGTTGTCGTGGACCACCAAGCGGGTCACTCCATCGCCCGTCTCCACGGCCACCGTCACCTTCGTGCCCACCGGTGTGTGCAGACGTGCGTTGGCCAACAGGTTGGCCAACAGTTGTTGGAGGCGGTGGGCGTCGCCCGTGACCGTGATCGGTTCCTCGGGGAGTTGCAGGGTCCAGCGGTGGTCGGGGCCGGCGGCGCGCGCGTCGGTGACGGCGTCGAGGACCAGGTGGGTGAGGTCGACCGGGCGGCGTTCCAGGGGGCGGCCGGCGTCGAGGCGGGCGAGGAGGAGCATCTCGTCGACCATGACGCCCATGCGGGCGGACTCCGCCGCGATGCGTTCCAGCGCCCGGGTGACCTTCGGCGGGACGGGGTCCGGGTGCAGCAGGGCGAGTTCGGCGTGGCCCCGGATCGACGCCACCGGGGTGCGCAGCTCGTGGCTCGCGTCGGCCGCGAAGCTGCGGAGGCGTTCCTCGCTGGCGTGCCGGTGGGTGAGCGCGTCCTCGACATGGCCGAGCATGCGGTCGAAGGCACCGGCTACGCGGCCCACCTCGCTGCGCGGATCGGACTCGGGTGCCCGGGGCGGCAGGGTCACCTCGCCGCTGGCCAGCGGGAGTTCACTGACCCGGGTGGCCGTGGCGGCGACCCGGCTGAGCGGCCGTAGCGACCAGCGCACCCAGAGCGCGCCCGCGAAGCCGGTGATCAGGAGCGCCGCGCCGAAGACGATCGCCTCGACCGTTTCCAGTCGGTGGACGGTGGCCTCCACCGACTCCAGGGGCAGGCCGGTGATCATCACGTCGCCGTCCCGGCCCGCCGAGGCGAGGACCCGGTACCTGTCGAGGGACGAGAGGTGGATGGTGTGGGCCCTGCCGTCGACCGGGACCGCGGCGAGTTCCCTGCGGTCGCGCCCGGAGAGGGTGACCTTGAGGTCGGTCGTGGTGTCGTCCTTGTCGGCGGGTACGACCGCCGCGTTGGTGACGGTGCCGTCGACCAGGCGGGCGCCGAACGTGCCCGGCGCCTGCCTGCGGGTGTCGCCGCGTTCCCGGTCGTCGGCGTCGTGGTCGGTCAGCGTCTGGCCCTTGTGCTCCAGGCTGGCCGGGAACTGGGTCCCGACCTCGGTCAGCTGCTGGTCGAGGCGGCCGGTGAGGAACCCGTCCAGCTCGATCACCGCGGCCACCCCTACGGCGGCGCAGCTGACCGCCAGCAGCACCACCAGGCCCGCCGTGAGGCGCGCCCGCAGGGTGTGCGGCCGGGGCAGTCGCGCCAGCCGGCGCCCGACGGCTCGCGGTCCCCGGCCCATCACACGACCGGCTTGAGCACGTACCCGGCCCCGCGCACGGTGTGGATCATGGGCGCGCGGCCCACGTCCACCTTCTTGCGCAGGTACGAGATGTACAGCTCGACCACGTGGGCCTGGCCGCCGAAGTCGTAGGACCAGACGCGGTCGAGGATCTGGGCCTTGCTGAGGACGCGGCGCGGGTTGCGCATGAGGAAGCGGAGCAGTTCGAACTCGGTCGGGGACAGCTCGACGAGGTCACCCGCGCGGGTGACCTCGCGGGCCTCCTCGTCCATGACCAGGTCGCCGACGACGATCCGGGGGCCCTCCTCCTGCTGGCGGGCCATGCCCGCGCGGCGCAGCAGTCCGCGCAGCCGGGCGACGACCTCCTCCAGGCTGAAGGGTTTGGTGACGTAGTCGTCGCCGCCGGCGGTGATGCCGGCGATGCGGTCCTCGACCGTGTCCCGGGCGGTGAGGAAGAGCACGCAGACGTCGGGCTTGACCTCGTGCAGGGAGCGCAGCACGGCGAAGCCGTCGGTGTCCGGGAGCATCACGTCGAGGACGACGGCGTCGGGCCGCAGCTCGCGCGCGCCGACGAGCGCGGAGGCGCCGTCACCGGCCGCGCGGACCTCCCAGCCCTCGTAGCGCAGGGCGCCGGAGAGCACCTCGGCGAGGTCGGGGTCGTCGTCGACGACGAGGACGCGCACGGGGGTGCCGTCGGGGCGGGTGAGGGCCGGTCGGCCGGAGCGGGTCGTGTTCATGGCGTTTACCAGCATCTCCCCTGGCGGCGTCCTCGGCCGCCGTGAGCGGCTCTGAGTTTCCTCTGAGAAAGCTGAGAAAGGCGTTCGCTGAGAGATCCCTCAGAGGTTCGGCCCGCACAGTTGCGTGCAGGACGGGTGAAAGGACGCTCACATGACCACCGTGTACGAACGGCGGACGGCACCGCCTGTGGCGCCGGTCCCCCGGCGTTCACCGGCGGGCGCCGTGCTCGGGCTGCTGTGGGCCGGGGCGGCGGCCGCGGTCGCCCTCTGGTGGGCGGACACCGGGTCGGTCGTCGGGGCCGCGGGCTGGCTGACCGGGATCGGGCGGATCGCCGGGCTGCTGTGCGGGTACGCCTGCGCGGTGCTGGTGGGTCTGATGGCGCGGGTGCCGCTGCTGGAGCGGCGGGTCGGCTCGGACCGGGTGGCCCGCTGGCACGCGATGGCCGGCCGCTACACGGTCTGCCTGCTGGTCGTGCACATCGTGTTCATCCTGCTCGGCTACGCGGCCCAGGACCGTGCCTCGGTCGTGCACGAGACGGTCACTGTGGTCCTGGACTACCCGGACATGCTGAAGGCGACGTTCGGGGCGGTCATCCTGTTCGCGGTCGGCATCACCTCGGCCCGCGCCGCGCGGCGCAGGCTCAGCTACGAGTTCTGGTACTACGTCCATCTCCTCACGTACGTCGCCGTGTTCCTCACCTTCTTCCACCAGCTGTCCCTGGGCAACGAGTTCAACGGCCACGCGGGCGCGACGGACGCCTGGTACGCGCTGTATCTCGGCGTCGCGGCCCTGGTCCTCTGGTACCGGATCCTCGCCCCGGTGCGGCTCAACCTGCGGCACCGGCTGCGGGTCGAGTCGGTGCACCGGGAGGCGCCGGGTGTGTACTCCGTCGTCGTACGCGGCCGGCATGTCGACGAACTCGGCGCGCAGGCAGGGCAGTTCTTCCGCTGGCGGTTCTTCGGCGAGGGCATGGGCTGGACGTCGACGCCGTACTCCCTGTCGGCGCCGCCCCGCGGGGACCTGCTGCGGATCACGGTCAAGGCGCTCGGCGACCACAGCGCTGCCGTGCCGTTGCTGCGGCCGGGGGCGCGGGTGTGGGCGGAGGGGCCGTACGGGTCGATGACCGCCCAACGGGGTTCCGGGAAGCGGTCGTTGCTCATCGCGGCCGGGGTCGGGATCACGCCGTTGCGGGCGCTGTTCGAGACGCTGCCGGGTGAGGTGACGTTGCTGTACCGGGCGCGGACCGCCCAAGACCTGGCGTTGGGCGGGGAGTTGGAGGCGATCGCGCAGTGGCGCGGGGCGAAGGTCCTGTACGCGCTCAACGGGCCGCAGGGGCAACGACCTTCACTCGGTGCGGCGGCGCTCCGCGAGGCCGTGCCCGATCTCGCCGGGCACGACGTGTACCTCTGCGGTCCGCACGCGTTCGCCCAGGAGTTGTACGGGGCGCTGTGTGCCGCGGGTGTGCCGGACCGTCGTATCCATCACGAGTCGTTCGAGCTGTGAGGCCGTCGTGCATCCGTTGAAGAAGAACCGCCCGCTGCGCCGGATCGTGCTGGCCAGTGCGGTCACCGCGTCCGGTCTGGTGATGCTGCTGGCGCTGAAGCCGCACACGGCGCCCGCGATAGCGGCGTCGCCCGCGACCGCGCCGTCTAGCAGTTCCAGTTCCGGTACCGGTACGGGGTCCGGCGGTTCGACCGCCACCGGCACCAAGACCGTCACCGGCGAGACCGCGCAGACCCGTTGGGGTCCCGTGCAGGTGAAGATCACCGTCAAGAACGGCAAGATCACCGATGTCACCGCCGTCCAGTCGCCGTCGGACAATCCGCGCGACCAGGAGATCAACTCCTATGCCCTGCCGGAGTTGCGGCGCGAGGTGCTCGCCGCGCAGAGCGCGAGCATCGACACGGTGTCGGGAGCCACCTACACAAGTGACGGTTACCGCCAGTCACTCCAGTCCGCACTGGACTCCGCGGGACTCTGAACGCACAGGCGCAACGGCACGTACTTCAGGGCCAAGGGACCAGCCCACCCCCCTTGCCCCGTCCACGGAGGAACCGTGACCACCACGCTCGCAGGCGGACGTGCCGCCCGCCGACAGACGATGCGCCGCATCCGCCCGCGCCGCTCCCCAGCGACCCTGCTGCTGCTCGCCGTCTGGGCGGGTGCGGTCGGGGTGCTGTGGATGTGGTGGCACAACACGCCGTCCATCGCCGACCAGAACGGCAAGATCCTCAACGCGGGCCGTATCACCGGCCTGTTGGCCGGTTATCTGATGGCACTCGTCGTGCTGCAGATGGCCCGCGTGCCCGCCCTGGAACGCCGGGTCGGCTCCGACCGGGTCGCCCGCTGGCACGCGATGAGCGGCCGCTACACGCTCTGCCTGGTCTTCGCGCACGTCTTCCTCATCATGTGGGGCTACGCCCTCCAGGCGGGCAAGACGCTGAGCGACATCGTCCAGCAGACCATCGACTCGGTGAACCAGCTGCCCGACATGGGCAAGGCCGCCATCGGCACCGGACTGTTCCTCCTCATCGGCCTCTCCTCGATCGGCGCCGTCCGCCGCAGGCTGCCGTACGACACCTGGTACCACGTCCACCTGCTGACGTACGCGGCGGTGTTCCTGACCTTCTGGCACCAGATCACCACCGGCAACGACTTCGCGCTGACGCCGATCGCCAAGACCGTCTGGTACGGGCTGTACGGCACGGTCACCGCGCTGGTCGTCTGGTACCGGATCCTCACCCCGATCCGCCTCAACATGCGGCACCGGATGCGGGTCGAGGCGGTCATCGAGGAGACGCCCGGCATCGTGTCGGTGCTGATCAGCGGGCGCAAGCTGCACCGGATCGGCGCGGAGGCGGGGCAGTTCTTCCGCTGGCGGTTCCTGGCGCCGGGCATGCGGTTCAGCTCGCACCCCTACTCACTGTCGGCGGCGCCCCGACCGAACATGCTGCGGATCACGGTCAAGGCGATCGGCGACCACAGCGCCCGGCTGCGCGAACTGCGGCCCGGCACCAAGGTGTGGGCCGAGGGCCCGTACGGCGCGCTGACCTCGCAGCGGCGCACCCGCGGCAAGGTGCTGCTGGTCGCGGGCGGCGTCGGCATCACGCCGATGCGGGCGCTGTTCGAGACGCTGCCCGGCGCGGCCGGTGACATCACGCTGCTCTACCGGGCCAACACCACCCAGGACCTGGCCCTGTGGGACGAGCTGGCGAAGATCGCCGACGAGCGCGGCGCCCGGCTGATGTACGCGGTGAACAGCCCCGACGGGGAACGCCCCGACATCTCGGCGGAGTCCCTGCGGCGCAAGATCTCCGACATCGACAACCACGACGTCTTCATGTGCGGGCCGCCCGGCTTCGCGCAGTCGGTCTACGAAGCACTGCGCGGCGCGGGGGTTCCCGCCCGCCGCATCCATCACGAGTCGTTCGAGATGTGAGCGACGGGAGTCAGGAGCGATGAAGAAGAGCCACCCCATCCGGCGTGTTTTGCTCGCGAGCGCCGCCACCGTGTCCGGGATCGTGCTGCTGCTCTCCCTGAAGCCGGCGTCGGATCCAGCCTCCGCGTCCGCGCAGGGTGCGGGGACCCAGGGCGCCGCCGCCGCGCAGGAGTCGCCCCAGGGCGGTACCGCGGCGGCCGGGACCTCCACGGTCACGGGCGCCGTCGCCCAGACCCAGTACGGGGTCGTCCAGGTACGCCTGACCGTCGCCAACGGCAAGATCACCAAGGCCGAGGCGGTCCAGGCACCCAAGGGCGGCACCAGCGACCAGAAGACCGCGCTGTCCGTGCCCAAGCTCAACCAGGAAGTGGTCGCCACCCAGAGCGCGGACATCACGTCCGTGTCCGGGGCGAGCTACACCAGCGCCGGCTACAAGCAGTCCCTGCAGTCGGCCATCGACAAGATGAAGGCGGCCGGCGCCAACACGGCTGCCCCGTCCCAGAGTTCGGCCGCCGGGTCGGGTCAGGCCGCCCAGGCCAAGACCGTCACCGGTGATGTCGCGACGACCGAGTACGGGCCCGTCCAGGTCCGGATCACCGTCGCGAACGGCAAAATCACCAAGGCCGAGGCGGTGCAGGCGCCCAAGGGCGGCACCAGCGACCAGAAGACGGCGCTGGCGATCCCCAAGCTCAACCAGGAGGCCGTCGCGGCCGGGAGCGCGACCATCGACTCCGTGTCGGGCGCGTCGTACACCAGCGGCGGTTACAAGCAGTCCCTGCAGTCGGCGCTGGACAAGGCCGGTGGCTGACACGGTGACCGATCCCGCGGCGGCTCCCGCCGAACTGCGGCACGCCGAGGAGGTCATGGGGACGGTGTTCTCCTTCGACATCCGCGGCGGGGAGCCCGAGGCCGTCCGCGCGGCGCTGGAGCAGGCGATCGCGCAATTGCACCGCGTCAACGAGGTGTTCAGCACCTACCGCGAGGACAGTCAGGTCTCCCGGCTGGCCCGCGGCGAGCTGACCCTGGCCGAGTGCGACGCCGAGGTCGCCGAGGTGCTGGAGCTGGGCGCCGAGGCGGAGCGGGTGAGCGCCGGCTGGTTCAGCACCACGTACGAGGGACAGCTCGACCCGACCGGCATCGTGAAGGGCTGGGCCGCCGAACGCGCGGCCGAGCTGATCACGGCGGCGGCCGGGGTGAGCGGGGTCAGCGTGAACGGCGGCGGAGACGTCCAGATGTTCGGCACGCCGGGACCGCACCGGCCCTGGCGGGTCGGCGTCTCCGACCCGCTCCGCCCGGGCGGTCTCGCGGCCGTCATCTCGGCTGCGGGCACCGCCCAGTTGGCCGTGGCGACCTCCGGTACGGCGGAGCGCGGGGCGCACATCGTGGACCCGAGCACCGGCAAGTCCGCGGTGACGGACCTGGTCGCGGTCACGGTCGTGGCACCGCGTCTGACCTGGGCCGACTGCTGGGCCACGGCCGCGTTCGCGATGGGCTCGCGCGAGGGTCTGGCCTGGCTGGAGTCGCTCCCGGACGTGGAAGCCCTGCTCATCACGGCGGGCGACGAGGTGCGCTGCACGGGCGGCCTCGCGGCCAGACTCGGCTGAAGCCCCATGCGAGTCGGGGGCGCACCGGACAACTCCGGTGCGCCCCCGACTCGTTGGTCGTACGGGTACGTCAGTGGTCGTTCTGCGCCAGCCGCAGCAGATGGTCCGCGAGGGCCTGGCCGCCGAGCGGGTCCCGGCTGATCAGCAGGAGCGTGTCGTCGCCGGCGATGGTGCCGAGGATGTCCTGGAGTTCGGCCTGGTCGATCGCCGAGGCGAGGAACTGGGCGGCGCCCGGCGGGGTGCGCAGGACCACGAGGTTGGCGGAGGCCTCCGCGGAGATCAGCAGCTCGGAGGAGAGCCGCCGCATCCGCTCCTCCTTCGCCGACTCCCCCAGCGGCACGCGCGGAGTGCGGAAACCGCCCTCGCTCGGCACCGCGTAGATGAGGTCGCCGTCGTTGTTGCGGATCTTCACCGCGTTCAGCTCGTCCAGGTCCCGGGAGAGCGTCGCCTGGGTGACGCTCAGCCCGTCGTCGGACAGCAGCTTCGCCAACTGGCTCTGGGAACGCACCGGTTGCCGGTTGAGGATGTCCACGATCCGGCGGTGGCGGGCGGTGCGGGTCTGCGGCACGGCAGGCCCCGCG
Organism: Streptomyces sp. NBC_00986; assembly: GCF_045162565.1. Classification (NCBI taxonomy): domain Bacteria; kingdom Bacillati; phylum Actinomycetota; class Actinomycetes; order Kitasatosporales; family Streptomycetaceae; genus Streptomyces; species Streptomyces sp. NBC_00986. The sequence continues at coordinate 9,359,781 of NZ_CP108733.1, read as the reverse complement.
GTGTGCTCGTGCTCCTGCGCCTGACTCATCGTCGACTCATTCTCCGGATCATCCGTCCCCCTTGGCCACGTCCAGGACACCGGGCAGCGCCCGGAGGAACGCGTCCGCCTCGTCGTCGCCGAGGTTCAGCGGTGGCATCAGCCGTACGACATCGGGGGCGGGCGCGTTGACCAGGAAGCCGGCGTCCTGAGCCGCCTGTTGCACCTGGGGCGCGAGCGGCTCGGTGAGCACGATACCCAGGAGGAGCCCCGCGCCCCGGACATAATCGATCAACGGGTGGCCCAGCGACTCGATTCCGTCCCGCAGCTTCTCGCTCTGCCGCTTGACGTTCTCCAGCAACCCCTCGTTCGCGATGGTGTCGAGGACCGCGAGTCCGGCGGCGCAGGCGACCGGGTTGCCGCCGAACGTCGTGCCGTGCTGACCCGGCTGGAGCAGCTCGGCCGCGCGCCCGAAGGCCACGGTGGCGCCGAGCGGCAGCCCGCCGCCGAGCCCCTTCGCGAGGGTCACGACATCGGGCAGGACGCCTTCGTGGGCCTGGTACTCGAACCAGTGCCCGGTACGGCCGACCCCGGTCTGCACCTCGTCGAGCACCAGCAGCGCACCGTGCGCGGCGGTGATCGCGCGGGCTGCCTTCAGGTACCCGGCGGGCGGTACGACGACCCCGTTCTCGCCCTGGATCGGCTCGATGATGACGAGCGCGGTCTCGTCGGTGACGGCGGCGGCGAGGGCCTGCGCGTCGCCGTAGGGCACGTGCGTGACATCGCCGGGCAGCGGAAGGAACGGCTCCTGCTTGGCGGACTGGCCGGTGAGGGCGAGGGAGCCCATCGTCCGGCCGTGGAAGGCGCCTTGGGTGGCGACCATGTGCTGACGGCCCGTCAACCGGCCGATCTTGAAAGCGCCTTCGTTGGCCTCGGCACCCGAGTTGCAGAAGAACACCTTGCCGTCCCGGCCGAAGCGCTCGATGAGCCGTTCGGCGAGGGTGACGGGCGGTTCGGCGATGAACAGGTTGGAGACATGGCCGAGTTGGGCGATCTGCGTGCTGACGGCCTCGACGATCGCCGGGTGCGCGTGCCCGAGCGCGTTGACCGCGATCCCGCCGACGAAGTCGGTGTACTCGTTGCCGTCGGCGTCCCACAGCTTGGCGCCCGCGCCGCGGACGAGGGGGAGCTTGGGGGTGCCGTAGTTGTTCATGAGCGACCCCTGCCACCGCTGGGTCAGGTCCTCATTCGCGGTCATACGGCATCCCCCTGCTTCTTGCCGGACTTCTTGGCGGACTTCTTCTTGGCGGGTTTCGCGTCGGGCAGTTCGTCCGGCACGACCATCGTGCCGATGCCCTCGTCGGTGAAGATCTCCAGCAGGATCGAGTGCTGGACCCGGCCGTCGATGACGCGGGCGGTGGTCACGCCGTTGCGTACGGCGTGCAGACAGCCCTCCATCTTCGGCACCATCCCGGAGCTCAACTCCGGGAGCAGCTTCTCGAGTTCGGTGGCGGTGAGGCGGCTGATCACCTCGTCGCTGTGGGGCCAGTCCTCGTAGAGACCCTCGACGTCCGTGAGGACCATGAGGGTCTCGGCCCCCAGCGCAGCAGCGAGTGCCGCAGCAGCCGTATCAGCATTGACGTTGTAGACATGTCCGTCGTCCTCGCTCCTGGCGATCGACGAGACGACCGGGATACGGCCGTCCGCGAGCAGTGCCTCGATCGCGCCGGTGTCGATCGCGGTGATCTCGCCCACCCGCCCGATGTCGACCAACTCCCCGTCGATCTCGGGCAGATGCTTGGTGGCGGTGATGGTGTGCGCGTCCTCGCCGGTCAACCCGACGGCGAGCGGACCGTGTTGGTTGAGCAGCCCGACCAGCTCGCGCTGCACCTGGCCCGCGAGGACCATCCGTACGACGTCCATGGCGTCCTCGGTGGTGACACGCAGGCCGGCCTTGAACTCGCTGACGATGCCGTGCCGGTCGAGAGCGGCGCTGATCTGCGGGCCCCCGCCGTGCACGACGACGGGCTTGAGCCCCGCGTGGTGCAGGAACACGACGTCCTGGGCGAACGCGGCCTTCAGGTCCTCGTCGATCATGGCGTTGCCGCCGAACTTGATGACGACGGTCTTGCCGTTGTGCCGGGTCAGCCAGGGCAGCGCCTCGATGAGGATCTGCGCCTTGGGCAGCGCGGTGTGCTTGCGAGTAGTGCTCATGACGAGTACGCGCTGTTCTCGTGGACGTAGTCCGCGGTGAGGTCGTTGGTCCAGATCGTCGCGGTCTCGGTGCCGGCGGCGAGGTCGGCGACGATGTGCACCTCGCGGTAGCGCATGTCGACCTTCTCGCGGTCCTCGCCGACGCCCCCGTTCTTGCAGACCCACACACCATTGATGGCGACGTTGAGCTGGTCGGGTTCGAAGGCGGCCTTGGTGGTGCCAATGGCGGACAACACCCGTCCCCAGTTGGGGTCTTCGCCATGGATCGCGCACTTGAGGAGGTTGTTACGGGCGATGGAACGGCCGACTTCCACGGCCTCGTCCTCGCTCGCGGCGTTGATCACCTCGACCTTGATGTCCTTGCTGGCGCCCTCGGCGTCGCGGATGAGCTGCTGCCCGAGGTCGTCACAGACGGCGCGGACGGATTCGGCGAACTCGGCGTACTCCGGGGTGACTTGGGAGGCGCCGGAGGCGAGCAGCAGGACGGTGTCGTTGGTGGACATGCAGCCGTCGGAGTCGACCCGGTCGAAGGTGGTGCGGGTGGCGGCCCGAAGTGCCGTGTCCAGTACGGCACTTTCGACGTCGGCGTCGGTGGTGAGGACGACGAGCATGGTGGCGAGGCCCGGGGCGAGCATGCCGGCGCCCTTGGCCATGCCGCCGACGGTCCAGCCGTCCTTGGTGGTCACGACGGCGGTCTTGTGGACGGAGTCGGTCGTCTTGATGGCGATGGCGGCCTTCTCGCCCCCGTGCGGGGAGAGTTGACCGGCGGCGGACTCAACTCCCGTCAGCAGCTTGTCCATCGGGAGCAGGAGTCCGATGAGTCCGGTGGAGGCGACGGCGACCTCGGCCGCATTGTGGCCCAGCACGTCCGCAACCTTCTCGGCGGTGGCGTGGGTGTCCTGGAAGCCCTTCGGACCCGTACAGGCGTTGGCGCCACCGGAGTTGAGGACGACGGCGGAGACCTTGCCACCCTTCAGCACCTGCTCGGACCAGAGGACCGGCGCGGCTTTGACGCGGTTGGAGGTGAAGACGCCCGCGGCGGCGAGGCGGGGCCCGGTGTTGACCACGAGGGCCAGGTCCGGGTTGCCGTTCTCCTTGATCCCGGCGGCGATACCCGCGGCCGTGAATCCCTGTGCTGCCGTCACACTCACGGCGCGACTCCGATCGTAGAAAGCCCGGTGGTCTCGTCGAGCCCGAGGGCAAGGTTCATGCTCTGTACGGCACCGCCCGCGGTGCCCTTGGTCAGGTTGTCGATGGCGCTGATCGCGATGATGCGTCCCGCGGCCTCGTCGTACGCGACCTGCACCTGAACGGCGTTGGAACCGTAGACGGACGCCGTCGCGGGCCACTGTCCCTCGGGAAGCAGGTACACGAAGGGTTCGTCGGCGAAGGCCTTCTCGTATGCGGCACGCACGGACTCGCCGGTGACGCCGGGCTTGGCCTTGGCGCTGCACGTGGCGAGGATGCCGCGGGGCATCGGCGCGAGGGTGGGAGTGAAGGAGACGGTGACGGGCTCGCCGCCCGCCGCGCCGAGGTTCTGGATGATCTCGGGGGTGTGCCGGTGGCCGCCGCCGACGCCGTAGGGCGACATCGACCCCATGACCTCACTGCCCAGCAGGTGCGCCTTGGGGGCTTTGCCCGCGCCGGAGGTGCCGGAGGCGGCGACGATCACGGCCTCGTTCTCGGCGAGCCCGGCGGCATACGCCGGGAAGAGCGCGAGGGAGGCGGCCGTCGGATAGCAGCCGGGCACGGCGATGCGCTTGGAGCCCTCCAACGCGGCGCGGGCGCCCGGGAGTTCGGGCAGGCCGTAGGGCCAGGTGCCGGCGTGCGCGGAGCCGTAGAACTTCTCCCAGTCGGCCGCGTCCTTCAGCCGGAAGTCGGCGCCCATGTCGACGACGAGGACGTCCGGGCCGAGTTGCTCGGCGACGGCGGCGGACTGCCCGTGCGGCAACGCGAGGAAGACGACGTCGTGTCCGGCGAGGACTTCGGGGGTAGTTTCCTGGAGGACTCGGTCGGCGAGCGGCAGCAGGTGCGGTTGCAGCGCGCCGAGTTTCTGTCCGGCGTTGGAGTTGCCGGTCAGGGCACCGATCTCGACCTCGGGGTGCGCCAGGAGCAGACGCAGGAGTTCCCCACCCGCGTATCCACTCGCTCCGGCCACTGCCGCACGTACCGCCATGGAACCCTCCTCTTCGATGGCATGACTATACGTTTCGCTGCACGTTTATGCAATCCGAGGGGGTGGGTATGCACCCAGGTCGGCGCGACCAGGATTTTGGGGATGACTGGGTACGTCGGTGGAGCTGGACACGGCTGGTAGGCGACGGCAAGGCCTGCTGGCCGGTCCGGGATATGGCTCACGTACCGGTGCTGGTGTCCCGCCCGATGCGGGGCGCCTGCTGGTCGCGCTGGACCTCTTGAGGGCATCGGAGGTGCTGTCGCAGCCGTTCCGGCTGGACTCCGAGCATGCGGGTGGGCCGGCCTGGCGCATCCCGGACTTCCTGGCCGTGATCGGCGGCCGGATGTGGCTGCTGGATGTCCGGCCGATGAAGCTGATCAAGGAAGGGGACGCGCTGAAGTCCGCGGCGCCGGGGAAGTGGCGGCCACCGAGGCCGCCTCGTCGACGCCTTCGGTCGGACCGGGGCCGGCGAGCCCGTAGTAGCCGATCGTGCCCCCGGTATCACCGTGAACCCGGCTGGGACGGCATGGGCTTCGAGCCGGTCCCGGGCGTGGTACCCGGCTCATTTCCGCTCCAGCGGCTCGTACACCAGCCGGTCGCCGTAGTACCTCGGATCTCTCGCGAAGCCAGACACGGCCTGCGGTTTCCCACCGGCAGCCTCCGGCGGGACGGTCCCCGTCAACCGAACGATGGGCTACGGCCGGGCAGGGAGGAGGGGGAGACGCACGGTGCGGCCCTGCAGGTGGAAGCCGAACGGGGCCACGATCTCCTCGCCCAGATTCGTGGCCGGCCATTGGTCGTCCCCGGCTTCGCCGCAGCGCACGTACAGCGTGCTGTCGACCCCTAGGAGGAGCAGGGCGCCGCAGGCGCTCGCGGACGTGATCGGCGAAGGCGAGCTTGCCCTCTTCCCAGGCGTCGCGGACCTTCTTGTGCGCGGTGGGCAGCTTGTGCGTCACCAGCGGCCAGGCGTAGCCCGGCCCGGGAAGGCGTGCGCCGCGGAAGGCCTGCCAGGTGTCGGCCCGGTTGCTGCCCGCGGGATATCCGCACTCGGGGGCCAGGTCGGCCCGCCGGTCGGCCTTGACGTGCTGGCGGCAGCGCTCGCACGCGTACCAGAGCCCGGACGCGATGGGCCCGGCGAAGGTGAAGCCTTCAGTGGTGCCCGGGACTTCCGCCGACAGCGTGGTCTCCCCCGTCGGGAAGGCCACGCCGCCTGTTCGGGGGACCTCTCGGCGAAGAGATCCGTCCGGCAGAAGTCGCGGAAGGTCCCGCCGTCTTCCATCCGCCCGGCGCGGGTGACCGACCGGGCCCCGGCTCCGCCGGACCGGCCCGGGGGAGCCGTCAGCTCGGGTCGGAACTCTTCTGTCCTCTCGACGAACGCGCATTGACCGCCCGGGTCACCGCGGATGTGAGCAGCTCTCCGTCGAAGTAGCCGCCGATGGAGAGCTGGGCAGCGTTGGCGCGGGCGCTCAGCATGCGCTTCGTTATTCGGATGGCCGCAGGGTCCCGGCGTGCGATCGTCCTGGCCAGACGGCTGACGGCTGCGTCCAGGCCGTCACGTGGAACGACATTGTGGAGGACGGAGAGCTCCCGGGCCCTATGGGCATCGAAAGGCTCCGAGGTCAGCAGTAGGTAGCGGACCCAGGACTGCCCCACCTCTGTGGGGAGACGGTCCAGGACTCCTCCCCAAGCAGGCGGGAGCCCGAGCCCGAGCTCGGGCATCCGGAAGCGGCAGGTGTCGGCACCGACGCGCAGATCGCAGTAGACGGCGAGTCCCAAGCCGGCCCCGATGACGTCTCCTTGAAGCCGGGCGATGGTGACCACCTCCAGTGTGGAGAGTGCGGCGCACACACGCTCAGCCTTGGTGGCGAGCGCGCGAAGTGAGCCACCGGAGGGGTCTTCGGCCAACAGGGCCGGAAATTCGCTACGGTCGCCTCCCTGGCAGAAATCGTCTCCTGCCCCGGAAAGCACCATGACGCGAATCGTGGTGTCCTCCTGAAGCATATTCAGCACCTCCAGGAGGTCGGTGAGAACCTCTCCGGACAGGGCGTTTCCGAGCTCGGGTCGGTTGAGCTGTACCTGGAGGACGGGGCCCTCTTCGACCACGCGCAGGCTCTTGAAGTCGGTCGGCATGTCAGCTCTCTTGGAGTGGGTGGAGGTCATTCGAGGACGAGTTCCAGCGAAGTCGTGCGCCGGAAGGCGATCCGCGACGCCCACTGGACAGGTGCGTTGATGCGAAGGTGCCCGGGGCGCTTGAGCAGGGATCTGAGGAGGACTGTCGCTTCCAGGCGTGCGAGCTGGCTGCCGAGGCAGTAGTGAATGCCCGCGCCGAAGCTCAGGTGCGGGGGCCCGGCCGTCTTCGTCTGACGGCGACGGACATCGAAGCGGTGGGCATCCGTCCACTGGGCCGGGTCGTGATGCGCTGCTCCCACCATGAGTTGGACCATCCCGCCTGCGGGCACGCGGATTCCGCCAAGGTCGGTGGCGGTGCCGGCGATGCGGCTGATCATGTGAATCGGTGGGTCGTAGCGCAGGACCTCTTCGACCGCGTCCGGTACGAGATGAGGGAGCCGGCGCAGCCAGTCCTCCTGCGCGCGGTGGTCGAGCACGAGGCGAAGCGCTGCGGACAGCACGTGGCTCGTTGTCTCCAAGGCCGCGAGAATCATGAACAGGGCCATGGAGTGGACGGCCTCGTCGACGGTGGCCCGGTCGCGCTCTCGTTCATCCCAGATCCTGAGCCAATTCGAAATGGGATCGGCGCCAGGATTCTCCCGGCGGTCATTGATCAGTGCGGAAAAGTAGGACCGGAGTTGAGCGGTCGCGGCATCCGAGAGTGACAGCTCGGTCGCGGACGGAAACAACTCCTGGGTGAAGACCTGGTCGTGGGTCAGGGTTCGCAGGAGGCCGTAGTCGGATGAAGGCAGGCCCAACCACTCACCGATCGCGATTACGGGAAGTTCCTCACCGACGCTCTTCACGAAATCCGCCGGCCCTTGACTCAGCTCCTCGAAGAATTGATCGAGGAGACGGTCGACCGCCTTTTGTATCGAAGAACTCAACTGCGGGAGTGAGCCTTTGTGAAACACACGTCCAAGGATTTCCCTCGTCTGCGTGTGGAGCGGAGGATTCAGCATCGGCAGGGTGGAAGCCATCTGGAACGATGCGGCTGAATTCCATCGATTCGAGCCCGTCTGGCTGGCGCGCCATTGACGATCGGGAACTCTCCACGACCTATCCCGCAGAATGCTGTGACACAGCCGATAGGAAGTTACCAAATGCCCTCCCCATGGCGCCGGGATCACTTCGCCAAGTGACCTGAGCTGATCGTAGATGGGTAGCGGATTGGACTGTCCCTCGCTCCTGCGAAGACGAGCGAAAAGCGAAACCAGTGCGCGTCGGTCGACGTTGCTAGAAGCAACTATGGATTCCACGGCAACTCTTCCTCTGGCAGCCAGGACGTAACCGCAAGCCTGCATACCCCTGTGATTGAACGTTCATGCGAGGTGGCTACTGTTGTGCGGATCACGTTTGACCGATTCAGGCTTTCATCATCGAACCTGACCTGCCAGGAACGACCTCCCCCAGTTCGTCGGCGCGTCCCCATTTCCAGGGAAGCGACTGCCGGTGACGTGCGAGGGCGCGGACGTGCACTGCAGGCAAAGCCACAGTGGACTTTCACAGGAAGTCGCGGGCATTCAGCCCGCGCCAAAGTGTCTGGCCGCAGGTGAATACACATCAGGCGGGGCGTGGTCCTGAATACAGTCAAAGTACGTGCCGTGCCTCTAACTCCCGACAAATCCTTTGGTCGGATGCGTCCACATCGTCCTGCGGACGGCCGGGACGAACGGCGTTGGACAACTGGGGAGGTTTTACCGGACTGGAAGAACTACGTCGTCTCGGTGTCAGCCTCATCGCTGCGCTTTTCGAGCAACGCGGTGTACGCGCGATTGGAATTTGCTCAGGTCGCCGCCCATTGCCCGCCCTACGAAAGCCAGACCGGACCACGTTCCAGAGATTTGGACGGCGTGATCGTCCAGGACGATGTGCGGCCTCAGCCCACCCTGTTCTTTCGCTTCGGCCAGTTGGTCGATGTTGAACTCGACTCAATCCGGCCAGGGAATTCCGTAGTTTTTCCGCGCTTTGGCGTGGAATGAGAGCGTCAGTGCCGCTACCAGGGCAGGCTCATTAGCGAGTCCGTAAGCCGGCGACATCCCGGCGTCCACTACCTCCTGCAGTTTTACCCTCTGGTGATCGAGGCCCTCCACCACAGCGAAACTGTGAAGCACGATCACCTTCGCGACTTCAACTTTGTTCCTGAAGTGACCGCAGAAGGCCCCGTTAGTTGTTTCCGCAGCGAGGACAATGTCGGCCAAAGCGCCCGCTGCTGCGGACGCCGAGGCCGAGGCCGCGTATTCTCTGCGAGATGGTCGTTCATGGGTTACCACCTTTGCGGGTCCACTCGAATACTCAAGTCGAATGGTGTCTCCGCAGCGCCGCGACCGAGATCCGCTCAACGCGCCTTTCCGCCGGCGCGAACATTCGACGGTGGGGGTGCTGTGGCGGGTCGCGTACCGAGACGGGCTCGGCTGGTGGGCCTGGCCGCGTCGCTGCTGGCGTTCCTGCTCCCCGTGCTGATGGTGCCGGGCGAGGAGCCCAAGGGCTCAGCCGTCCCGGCGACGCTCGCGGTGCCCTTCGCCGCGCTGGTCGTGCTGCGTCCCCGGGGGAAGATCCCCGTGCCGCTGGGCACCGCCTCGACAGGCTCGGGGAAGTTCCGGGCGGGCATCACCGCGGGCGTCGAGATCCTGTTGCTCGCGGTGGTGGCCCGGCAGGGCGCCGCAGTCACCGGCTCTCGATCCTTGCCGGGTCAGGCACCGGTCGTACGGGCCGAGCGGGGCTGAGCACGCAGCGCGGGCAGCCGGGCACATTCCTCAGCGCTCGCCAGGCCCTCACCCAGGGCCAGAAGCGAGAGAAGCTGCACCGGGCGGCCGGCGGTGGCCGCGGCCTCCAGTTTGTGGTGGCCGTCGAGGAGGAAGTGGGTCAGACCCCAGTGCTGGGACTGGTCGTCCCCGAAGGCGATGGCGGGCTCGCACACGTCCAGCGTCGAGACCGCCACCGCCGTCGGGACCGCACCCCGGCCCATGAGCTCGACGTACTCCTCGACGCGCTCCCGGTCGTTCCACGTCGGCGGAACCATCGGCACGACGAACTCGTACAGGTGGGCGGACGCGTCGACCACCGTCTCGAAGGTCCGGTAGTACGGCGTGTGCGGGTACTCCGGGAGGCCCCAGAACTGGTCGATCCCCCAGGAGTCCACCTGCTCGCCGCTGAAGTAGTCGCCCTCCCGGCCCGGGATCACCAGCCGGGGCTCCACGCGCAGCAGCACCGGAAGGTACTCGCCCTCCGGCAGCAACGCGCCGAACGCGTCGATCACACCGCCGTCACCGGGCTCGGCCAGCGTCCCGGTGAGCTGCTCCCGTACGTCCTCCAGCGACAGCTTCTGATTCGCGGTCACCAGCCGGCGGAACAGCAACGGGCATGTCCCACACCAGTAGCTGAGCTCGAACGCGGGCTCCCCGTCGACCACGAGCAGTCTCCGCCCGGTCCGACCCCCGCTCCGCTGCGGCTCCGCCTCGAAGCGCAACCGCGCCTCGGCGTCCGGGACGCCGAGTCCGCGCGGCTCGTCACATCTGATCGTCACGGACCGACCGTAAGCGGACCCAACGGTTCGGCACCACCGCTCAAGGACGCGACGCCCTACTGTCGTCGGCATGACGGAGCCCGTCGCAGCGATGCGCACACCCGAGCACTCCCCCGGCACGGCACGCCTGATCGCGCTGTCCGACGGGATATACGCCATCGCGATGACGCTGCTCGTCATCAACGTCGCGGTCCCCGCAGATCTGGGCGACGCCGCCTTCCACAAGGCCCTGAGCGACGCGCTGCCCAGCCTCGGCGCCTTCGCGCTCAGCTTCACGCTCATCTCAGGGTTCTGGCGTGACCATCGCCGCATCCTCACGGCACTGCCTGCCGAGACGACCGTGGTCACCCGCCTGACCCTCCTCGGCCTCGGCCTGGTCGCGCTGCTGCCCTTCCCCACCGGGCTCCTGGCCGAGTACGCCTCCCAGCCCGACGCCGTCGCCCTCTACGCGAGCGCCATGGCCGCGATCCACGCGGTGCACGTGGCTCTGCTCCTGCTCACCCAACGCCAGGTGCACCCCTCACCCGAGTCCCCCGCCGCCCTGGCCCGTCGCCGCTTCACCGCCCAACTCGGCTCCAGCGTCCTGGTGTTCGGCCTGTCCATCCCCCTGGCCTTCCTCAACACGAAGGCCGCCATGTGGTTCTGGATCGCGCTCGTCCCCGCGCACTACGCCATTGGCCACTACCGGCGCCGGCCGGCGCGGGACTGACACCTCCTGCCCGGTCAGGAGCGCTCGGTGAGTACGGCTTCGAGGTGGGCGACGTGGCGGGCCTCGGCCTCTTTGCGGACGGCGGCGAAACGGCGGTCGACGATCAGCACGGGGATCAGCCAGAGGCAGCCCCACAGGCTGAAGTGGTCCACGGCTCCCGTCCGCCGCAGCGTCGTGTTGGTGGCGAAGCACAGGATGAGGCTGACCGCCCACGCGGCCGTCCGGTACCGGCCGAGGAGACGTACCGGCGCGTTCCACGGGCCGGAGAGCGCCTCCAGGGTCGTGGCGCGCACGGTGGCGGCCCGGTCGACGGTCCCGGCGCCTCGCGTGCTCGCGCCGTCGACGTCGTCGCCGTCCCGCTGCCGGAGGTCCTCGGCCAGGACGCGGGCCTGGGCCTCGGTGTCACGGCCCTGGAGCGCACCGACCACCGCTCTCATCCTGATGTCCTCCCAGTAACCGCGCCGGGCCCAGCGCTCGGCGGCGGCGAGCTGTCCGGCCTCGGCGGACTCCGGTGCCAGCTCCTTCAGGCGCCGGGAGAGAACGGCGGCGCGCGCGGCACGGCCGGGGTACTCGAACGCGTCGGCGCGCAGGCACAGTTCGGCGTAACCGGCGAGGAGCCCGAGATGGCCGGCGTCGAGCGCGAGTCCCGCCCGGAACGCCTCCTCCGCGCGATCGTCGTGGTCGTCGTCGTCCTCGACGGCATGCCCGAGGGCCAGCCAGCAGTAGAGATCGGGCTGCGGCCCCAGCTCGTCCAGCCCCTCCTGCGCGGCGCGCCGGACGGCCGCGTTTCCCCCGGCCAGGAACAGCTGCTCACAGCGGTCCTGGTACACGTCGATCGCGGTCGTCCCGCTCATATGGAATCCCCCTCGCCAACCCCCTCCCCGGGGGCCGGACAAGTGTGCGGGTCGGGTAATCCCCAGGTCAAGCGTGATCCAGCGGTTCGGATGCCGGTCCCGCTCGCACGTCCGCAGCGATCCCCGGCCGGGGCTTGACCTGGAGTGCGCTCCAGGTTCTACCGTTGTGTTCATGAGCAGCGGACAGCCCCCGGAACCCCTCCCCCGGGACCGGGAACCCACCCTCACCATCGCCCAGGTCGCCGAGCGCACCGGCCTCTCGCACGACACGCTGCGCTACTACGAGAAGGCCGGCCTCATCGAGCGGGTCGGAAGGACCACCGGCAACCAACGGCGGTACCAGGCGGCCGACTTGGCCTGGCTGGAGTTTCTGCTGCGGCTGCGCGAGACAGGCATGTCGATCGCCGACATGCAGCGGTTCGCGGCGCTGCGGGCGGCGGGGGACGGCACGGTCGCCGACCGGCTGGCGATGCTCCGTGAGCATCGTGCCGAACTGGCCGACCGGATCAGGGCGTTGCGCCGCAACGCGTCCGCGCTGGACGACAAGATCGACCACTACGAACAGCTGCTCCTCGACGAGGTCGAGCACGAGCGGCCGGGATCGGATGAGCTGACATGAGCGCGAGCACCACCCGTGAAGAGCGTTTCGCCCACGGCCTGGAGGTCCTGAAGCGGGTCGACGGCGAGGCCGGGCAGCGGGTCGTCGACTCGCTCGCCGACATCAACCCCGAACTGGGTCACCAGGTCGTCGCCTGGGCCTTCGGCGAGATCTACGACCGTCCCGGACTCGCCCCGCGCGACCGGCAGTTGGTGACGCTGGGCATGCTCACCGCGCTCGGCGGCTGCGAGGCACAGCTCGACGTGCACGTGAACGCGGCGCTGAACGTGGGCCTCACACCCGAGGAGATCATCGAGGCCCTCACGCACTCCGCCGTGTACTGCGGCATCCCCAAGGCGCTCAACGCCACCTTCGCCGCGAAGAAGGTCTTCGCCGAGCGTGGACTGCTGCCGCTGGGACAGCAGCCCACGCCGGACGCTACTTCTGCTTGATCCTGAGGAACGTGACCGAGTTCGCCGGGAAGGTGTAACTGAACCTGCCGGCAACCCCGTTGAAGGTGGACACGACCGGCGCGACCGCGGTCGCCGTCTCGCTGTTCACCGCGTCGGGCGCGGCGGCGAGCGTGGTGACCTTCGCCCTGGACGCGACCTTGGCGCCGCCCAGGGCGATCGCCGTACGGGCCGCCGAGGACTGGTCGTTGACGACCTTGACGATCAGGTCACCGGTCTTCGCGTCCCTGGTGACGACCTGACGGAACGGCTCGGCCGGCTTGTCGTCGGCGAAGCTGCCCCACTCCTGGCCATCGAGGTACAGGGTGACCTGACGGCCCCTCACCTTGATGTCGACGTCGTAGGCGCGGCCCGTCTCGATGGTCCCCGGCTTGGCGATCAGCGTCGACTTGCCGCCGTCCACGGCCTGTTCGACGGCGGTCTGGGTGTTGTTCCAACCGCCCAGGTTCCACCAGTAGTAGTTGCCGGTGTCCTTGACGCCGAACGCGACGAGAAAGCCTTCCTTCCCGGACTGTTTCGTCGCCTTCACGTGCAGGTCGTAGTCGTGCCAGGCCGGGTCGCCCGCCGACACCATGGTGTTCTCGGCGGCGGTGTCGGTCTGGACGTACTGCCCGTCCTCCAGACTCCAACTCCCGCCTCCCGTATGGGTCCAGCGGGACGCGTCACCGGAGAAGTCGTCGCTCAGGAGCGAGGTCCCGTCGGCGCCGGTCACCTGCACGTCGTCGTACGCCGCACTCGTCGCCCAGGTCGACAGGCCGACCGCGCCGGAGATCGGGGCGGCAAGTGAGGGGGTGCCAGTGGCAGTTGAGGGCACCACCCGGCTGCCGACGTTGTTCATGAACAGCTTCTGGACCTCGTAGTCGGCGGAGCCCCAGGAGGCGTGGTTGTTGAACCACACCAGGTCCGGGCGCCACTGGACGTAGTCCTCGTTCGCGAACAGCGGTGCGTAGGAGGCGAGTTTGACGACGTCCGCGTTGCGTTCCAGGCCGGTCATGTACGCCGCTTCGGCAAGGCCGTTCTTGAACGCGTTGCCACCGGAGGCGTATTCGCCGAGGAAGACCTTCGGGCCGGTGCGGTCGTAGGAGTCGTAGCGGTCGTTGTTCTGCAGGAACCACTGCGGGCTGTTGTAGTAGTGCTCGTCGACCATGTCGACCTTGGCGTCCTTGTTCAGCTGCCAGGCCGTGTCGAAGGTCGAACCGCTGTCGTCCGGGCCCGCGTTGGAGATCACGGTCATGTAGGGGTACTTGGCCTGGATCGCGGAGCGGAACTGGGTGAAGCGGGCGAAGAACTCGGCGGGGAGGTTCTCCTCGTTGCCGACCTCGATGTGGGTGAGGTGGAAGGGCTTGGGGTGGCCCATCTCGGCGCGCAGCCTGCCCCACTTCGACGTCACCGGCCCGTTGGCGAACTCGACCAGATCCAGGGTGTCCTGGATGTGCCGCTGGAGCAACGCCGGGTCGTCGACGGCCTTGTTCTGGCCGCAGCCGGTCACCAGGGCCGGTACGACGGGGAGCGGCATCGCGCCGATGTCCTCGGCGAAGCGGAAGTACTCGTAGTAGCCGAGGCCGTAACTCTGGTTGTAGCCCCAGAAGTTGGAGTTCGTGGCGCGGGTCTCGACCGGGCCTACGGTGTCCTTCCACTGGTACGAGCGCTTGCGCTGGTAACCGGAGGCGGCGCTGTAGTCCTCCATGGAACCGGTGTTGACCAGGCAGCCGCCGGGGAAGCGTACGAAGCCCGGATGCAGGGCGGCGACCTTCTCGGCGAGGTCTTTGCGGAGGCCGTTCGGCTCGTGCTTGTAGGTGTCGCGGGGGAAGAGGGACACCATGTCGAGGGCGGCCGCGTCGGAGGAGGCGACGGTGAGGCGGCCGGTGGTGCTGGTGCGGGTCGCGGTGAAGGTCGCCTTGTACTGGGCCCAGCCGTTCTTCCTCACCCGCACCTGACGTGCGGTCGCCAGGGTGCCGCCGGCGTCCTGGAGGCTCGCGGTGAGCGTGGTGCCGCTGTCGGCGCGGGCCCACACCGAGAAGTCGTACCTCTTGCCGTCCTCGACGGCGATGCCGGTGTTGTAACCGGCGTTCGTGACGGACGAACTCGCCGCCAGGGAGAGATAGTTGCGGTTGGTCTCGTTGAGGCGGCCGGAATCGTTCACGACCTGGGCCGTACCGGCGACCGTCCAACCGGTCAGCGGGGTGTACGACTTGTTGTCGTCGGTGGAGTACTCGAAGGACCGGTTCTGCACGAGCTCGGCGTACAGGCCGCCGTCGGCCGCGCGGTTGATGTCCTCGAAGAAGACGCCGTACATCGTCCTGTCGATCGTGGCGCCCCGCGACGACGGATCGACGGTGATCGCATAGTCGGTGACGTCCGTGACGTCCTCGGCGTGGGCGGGTGCGGGGACGACGGCCGTCGCCAGCAGGAATGCGCTTGCCCCTAAGGCAAGTCTCAGGCGGGTGCGGCTGGTGCGTGACATGGATACTCCGCGGCTCTTGAAGTTGCCCTGAGGCGGCCCTGGAACTACTCGGAGGCCACCTCGGGTTGTTCGAAATACCAGACGTCGGTCAGCACTTCGAACCGGCACGATAGGAAAGGGTCGTGAGCACGTCAATGGGGCCGGGGTGCGGAGGGACGTAGGGTCGAGGGCATGCATGCGCTGTTCCCGTACTTGGCCCTGCTCGGCTTCCTCGCCGTCGTACTGGGCTTCTTCACCTGGCTGGCCCGCCGGATCCGCCGCCGCGGCACCGCCGGAGGCGCCATGGGCGGCGCCCTGGCCGCGTACGAGGAGGCCTTCCGGACCACGAGCCACGCCTCGCACCACGAGATCCGGGCTCAGGCGCGGCGCAAGGCACCCACCGACTCGCCGGACGGTCGGCGACGTCGGCGGCGGCTGGGGAAGGGGTGACGATGGGCGAGTTCTGGCCGGTGGTGGACGTGTTGGCGTATCTGTCCGGGAGTTGGCGGGTGCGGAGGTCGGTACGGGACCTGTCGAGCGGCGACGAGGGCGACTTCGCGGGTACGACCGTCTTCGGCGCCCTGCCCGAAGGCGGCCTGCTGCACACGGAGTTGGGCACCTTCACCTGGCAGGGCGTGGCCCGCCCCGCCGAACGGACCCTACGGTTCCTGCCGGGCGGGGCACCTGGGGTGGCCGACGTTCGCTTCGGTGACGGGCGGCCGTTCCACGACCTGGATCTCACCTCGGGGCACCATGTGGCCGACCATCCCTGTTCGGCGGATCTGTACCGGGGCGAGTTCACGGTTCTGGACGCGGACCACTGGCGGACAGTGTGGCGAGTGGGCGGGCCCGCGAAGGATCTGGTGCTGAGTACGGAGTATGCGCGCGGGGGTTGAGGGGTGGCGGGTCCGGGCGGTAGCGGGTTGGGTTCGAGGCGGGTGCGGGGGCTGGGGCGGGGCGTCGCCGAATGCGGGTGATTTCAGGCGGAGTTGATGCTGGGTTGCGCGTGGGCTGGATGGGGGGTGGATGCAGGGGGCAGCGGCTGGTGCCGTCCCGCGCGTGCGCCGGCCTTCGTGTGCGTGGGCTGGGCGGCGGCCGACTCGGCCGGTTTCACTCGGAGTTGATGCCGGGTTGCGCGGGTTGGATGCAGAGGCAGCGGCTGGTGCCGTCCCGCGCGTGCGCCGGCCTTCGTGTGCGTGAGCCGGGCGTCGGCCAAACCGGCTGGCATCAGGCGGAGTTGAAGCCAGGTTGCGCGCAGGCTTGGTGAAGGGGCAGCGGCTGGTGCCGTCCCGCGCGTGCACCGGCCTTCGTGTGCGTGGGCCGGGCGGCGGCCGACCCGGCGGGTTTCACTCGGAGTTCGGATCAAATGCGCGGGCCCGCCTGGGCCGGACGGCAGCCGACCTGGCCGCATGCGTGCCGGGCGGCTCCGAATCCGGCTGAGGCTGGGCGGAGTTCGCACGGAATCGCGCACACGTGGACTGCACGGCGATCAGCCCAGGCCGTTGCGGCGGAGTCCGCATGCACCACGCTCGCATGACGTGGGCGTCGGCGAACCCGGCTGATTCCGGGCGGAGCTCGCACCAGCCGACGCGAGCACAGGCGCAGGCCGGCATCAACGCCCCCACCCGCTCCAGCGCTCCCCAAAACCGCCCCGCACCACACCCGCCCCGCCCTACACCCGCCTCGACTGAGCCCCCGCCCCGTCGAAGCGCAGATTCCACCGCCCCGCATGCCCCGTGACCGTCGTCGTCGACAGTGGGCGTACGTCGAAGTTCCAGTAGGTCGACGGGGGTGCCTTGAGGGCGTAGACCAACGCGGCGCGGATGACGGAGGGTTCGGCCACGGCGACTATGCGGCCGCCGTCGTCGTCGGGGCGGGTGTCGAGCCAACCGCCGACCCGGGCGATGAAGGCCAGCAGGGACTCGCCGCCGTGCGGGGTGGAGCGTGGGTCGCCGAGCCAGGCGTCGACCAGGGCCGGTTCGCGGGCCATCGCCTCACCCAGGGTCAGGCCGCGCCAGCGGCCCATGTCGCAGTCCCGCAGGGCGAGTTGCACAAGCGGGGTGTAACCGAGCCCGTCGCCGGTGGTGCGGCTGCGCGGGGTCGGTGAGCAGTAGCGCAGCTCCGCCGCCGCCAGCGGCAGCAGGACCGGGGCGGCACGCTGTACCTCGTCCCAACCCGCCTGGTCCAGCGGGCGGTCGTCCTCGAAGCGCTCCGCGAGCAGCGGCGAGCTGCGCGCGGCGGCGACGAACGTGACCCGAAGTTGCATGCGGCGATCGTGATCCCGCCGAAGTACGCAGGTCAAGGGGTGCCGGATGAGAGTTACCCAGGGTGGGCGAAACCTCACCTCGAGGTCGGGACCAGGCGGACAACTCACTCGAAAATGAGGGCCATCCACTGGTCGGGCCGCTCCAGTGGCTTGAATCCGAGCTTCTCGTACACCCCATGGGCGTCGTGCGTGGCGAGCAGGATCCGCCGCAGTCCGAACGGCCGCAGCTCCTCCCGTACGGCGCCGACGAACGCCGTGCCGACGCCCTTGCCGCGCACCGACGGGTCCACGTACACATCGCACAGCCACGCGAACAACGCCTCGTCGGTCACCACGCGCGCGTACGCCACCTGCTCCCCCGAAGTCGCGTCGTACACCCCGAAGTTCATCGAGGACGCGACCGCGCGCTCGTGCTTCTCGCGGGGCCGGTCCTTCGCCCAGTAGGCGTCGGTGGACAGCCAGCGGTAGGTGCGGTCGATGTCGACACGGGCGGGGTCGGCGGAGAACTCGTAGCCGTCGGGGAGGCTCGGGATGTCGTTCATGGCGGGAGGCTCGCAGGTCAGAGGGCGAGGTGTCGAGCGATTTTGGCCGGCCGCCCGGGCGTTGTCAGTGGCGGGTGGCAGGCTTGAGACCATGACACGGACGACCACCGCCGACGACTACACCTGGCTCCAGGCGCAGCATGCCCCGCTGATGCATGCCTACTGCGTCACGCTGGTCCGGGAGATCACGCCGGACCGGCTGCTGCATGAGCTGGGAGCGGAGCCGGAGAGGATACGGGTCAAGGGTGTCGAGCCCCTGCGTGAGCCGTCGTACGACACCTGGGACGAGCACTACGGGGACCCGCTGTTCGTCGGTGTCGCCGCGGTCGGCGACTGGTCGCTGATGGTCGAGCACAACGGATATCTGGGCGTCACCAGCGCGGCCATGCTCCCCGTCTCGCGCGGGCGCACGGTGGTCTCCCACTTCCGCAACGTGAACGCGGTGGACCGCTTCTACTGGTTCGAGGACAGGGAGATACGGCTGCGATTCGAGCCGCTCTTCGCCTATTCCCGGGACGGCAGTCACGCGGACGAACCGGAACTCCTCACCGGGATGCGGGAGTCGGGCTTCGATCTGAGGGAGGACGAGGAGCGCAGCTACGACCTGCACACCGAGGCCGCCTTCGCGCTCGCCCATCGCCTCACGGGCGTGCACCTGACGCCGGAGCTGTTCGCGTCCCTGGAGTTCTCCGGCGCTCTGGTGCCGGTGCCTGAGGACTGAAGCACGTCCGCGTCAGAGCACCTCCTCGCAGGCCGCCCGAAGCCGCCGTACCCCCTCCACGATCTCCCCCGTCCCCGCGACCGCCGCGAAGCTCAACCGGACGTGGGCAGCCGGGGGTTCGGCGCTGAAGTAGGGGCGGCCGGGGGTGATGGAGACGCCCGCGCGGAGGGCCGCGATCGTCAGCGACTGTTCTCCCCCAGATCCGAAAGCCTGGGAGGTGCCCCCAATGCCCTCGGGCAGGCCGAGCCAGAGGTGGTAGCCGCCGGAGGGGATGTGCGGGAGGGAGAGGGTGGGGAGTTCGAGGCGCAGGGCGGTCGTCATCGTGTCGCGGCGGGTCTTCAACTCCGTTGAGATCGCGCGGAGATGGCGTGGCCAGGCCGGGGAGCCGACGAGTTCGAGGGCCGCTTCCTGGAGCGGCCGGGGGACGAAGAAGGTGTCGACGACCTGGATGGCGCGCAGGCGTTCCAGTACCGGACCGTGCGCGGCGAGGGCGCTGACCCTGAAGCTGGGTGAGGTCGCCTTGGTGAGGGAGCCGACGTGGACGACGACTCCGTCGGGGTCGTCGGCGGCGAGCGGACGCGGCAGCGGTCCCGCGTCCTCGTGCACCAGCCGTCGTACGAAGTCGTCCTCGATGACGAACGCGCCCGCGTCCCGGGCGATGCGCAGGACCTCCGGGCGGCGGGCGGGGGCCAGGACCGCGCCAGTCGGATTCTGGAACAGGGGCTGGCAGACGAAGACCCGGGCGCCGGTGGCACGGAACGCATCGGCGAGCAGGGGCGGTTTCACGCCGTCCGCGTCCACCGGCACCGGGACCGGACGCAGGCCCGCCGCCCGTGCGATCGCCAACATGCCTGGATACGTGGGGGATTCGACGAGGACCGGTGCACCCGGGGGTGCGAGGGCCCGCAGTGCTGTGGTCAACGCGGTCTGGCCGCCCGCGCTGACCAGGACGTCGGCGGCCGTCACCGCTCCGCCGATGCTGCGCGCGAACCACTCGCGCAGTTCCGGCAGGCCCTCCATCGGCGGTCGGCCCCAGGCGCCGGGACGGCGCCCTGCCCGGGACAGCGCTGCGGCCATCGCACGCTCGGGCTGGAGCGACGGGTGCAGATAGCCGCCGTTGAACTCGATCACGCCCGGCGGCGGGACGGCCAGGGTGGCCAGGACCGCGGACGCGTCCACCGTGCGCGGCACGAAGTCGGCGGTGCCGTCCGCGCTGAGCGCGACCTCCTGCCAGGAGGTGTCCCCTGCGGCGGCGGTCGCGGTGCGGGGCGTCGCCCGGAACGCGCCGGCCCCGGGCCGGGTGACCACCAGCCCCTCGGCGGCCAGCTGCGCGAGGGCGCGCGAGACGGTCACGGGGCTGACCCGGAACCGTTCGACGAGCACCCGGCTCGACGGCAGCTTTCCACCGGGCGAGTAGCGGTTGAGTTCCTGTCGCAGGCGATTCGCCAGTTCACCGACACTGCTACGCTCATGCATGAGAGCACACGATAGCGCTATCGCCCCGAGTCCGATAGCGGTCAGCACCGCCGGTCCCACTCCCCCCGCACCGGCCCCTGCGCTCGGCGCCCGCGCCGGAACCGTCCAGGCCGCGCTCGGTGTGATCGCCTTCTCCCTCACCTTCCCGGCCACCGCCTGGGGGCTGGAGGGCTTCGGCGCCTGGTCGCTGGTGGCCGTGCGCAGTGTCCTCGCCGCGGTCATCGCGGGCGGCTGTCTGCTGGCGCTGCGCGTCCGCGTGCCCAGCCGTCGGCACTGGGGCGGGCTGGCCGTCGTAGCCGCCGGAGTGGTGGTCGGATTCCCGCTGCTCACCACGCTCGCGCTGGAGACATCGACTACCGCCCACGCGGCGGTGGTTGTCGGTCTGCTGCCGCTGACGACCGCCGCCCTGTCCGCGCTGCGCACCGGCATCCGCCCCTCGCGCACCTTCTGGACGGCCGCGCTCGCGGGCGCCGGCGCGGTGCTCGCCTTCACGGTCCAGCAGAGCGGCGGCGCCGTGACCACCGCCGACCTGTATCTCCTCGCCGCGCTGCTGGTCTGCGCGGCCGGTTACACCGAGGGCGGCCGGCTGGCCCGGGTCATGCCCGGCTGGCAGGTCATCGCGTGGGCGCTGGTCCTGTGCCTGCCGCTGAGCGTGCCCGCCGCCGCGCTCGCCCTGTCGTACGACACCCCGCACCTCACCGCGCACAGCATGGCCGGACTGCTGTGGGTCGCCGCCGGTTCACAGTTCCTCGGGCTCGTCGTCTGGTACCGGGGCATGGCCGCCATCGGCGTCCCGAAGGCGAGCCAACTGCAGTTGGCCCAGCCGCTGCTCACGCTGGTGTGGTCGGTCCTGCTGCTCGGCGAACACCTGCCTGTGGCCGCCCCGTTGACCGCGGCGGCGGTGCTGGTCTGCATCGCCGTCACGCAACGGGCGCGGAGTTGAGGGCCGTTCACCAAGCCGTCAAGCACCAGGACGTCAAGTACCCGGACCCGGAGCGGCAGTTCAGCGGGGGGCATTCGCCGGCTGCTGGTAGTGGTCGGCGACCACCCGCGCCATCGCGCCGACCGGATCCACCGCCACATCCTTGGCCGCGAAGAACACATGCCCGCCGACCTCGGGGTACTTGGCGGCGAGGGTGAGGTGCCGGGACAGTTCGACCGGGTCCTGCCAGGCCGCGGGCTGCGCCGGGTCGCCCGCCTTGTACAGCGCCTCACCTGCGTACAACTGCGTCTTCGTGCCGCGCGCGACCTCCGCCCACCAGGGCAGCAGCTTCGCGTAGTCGGCGGCGGCGAAGCCGATGTTCCAGTACAGCTGCGGGACGATGTAGTCGATCCAGTTCTCGCGCACCCACTTGCGGGTGTCCGCGCAGAGGTCGTCGTACGTCTGCACCCCCGCGCGGGTGTCGGAGCCGAGCGGGTCGGTCGCGATGTTGCGCCACACGCCGAAGGGGCTGATCCCGAAGCGCGTGCCCGGACGGATCTGCTGGATGCGGGCAGCGGTCTCGCGGATCAACCTGTCGATGTTGTCGCGGCGCCAGGCGGCCCGGTCGGTGAAGCCGCCGCCGTACTTGTCGTAGGCCACGTCGTCGTCGAAGGTCTGACCGGCCACCGGGTACGGGTAGAAGTAGTCGTCGAAGTGGACCCCGTCGACCGGGTACTTCTTCACCGCGTCGAGGATCGCGTCCTCGACGAAGGCGCGGACCTGGGGCAGTCCGGGGTTGTAGTAGAGCTTCCCGCCGTACTCGACCACCCAGTCGGGGTGCTTGCGCGCGGGGTGCGAGGCGACGAGCTTGGTCAGGTCGGTGTTGTTGGCGATCCGGTACGGGTTGAACCAGGCGTGGAGTTGCAGCCCCCGCACATGCGCCTCTTCCACTGCCGTCTTCAGCGGGTCCCAGCCGGGGGCCACGCCCTGGGTGCCGGTGAGGTACTGCGACCAGGGCTCGTACGGCGAGGGCCACAACGCGTCGGCGGTGGGCCGTACTTGGAACATCACCGTGTTGAGGCGGTCGCGGACCGCCGTGTCGAGGTGGGCGATCAGTTCGGTGCGCTGCTGTGCCGGGGTGAGGCCCGGGCGGGAGGGCCAGTCGCGGTTGGCGACCGTCGCCAGCCACACGCCCCGCATCTCGGTGACTCCGCGCGGGCGCCCTGCCGGCCTCGGCGCGCGCCCGGTGTCGGCCGCCGCGCTGCCCGTCGTGGCCAGCGTCGACAGCGCTGCCATCGCGAACGCCCGACGTGACAATCGCCCCATCTGTACACCCCCATACGCTGTGGATCCGTGCCGTCACGGATCGTCTCCGCGCCCCAGAATGCCCGACCCCGGCGATCGATCATCGATACTTGCGGGTAACGTGCACGATCGGAGCAGGCGTCGAACAACGGGGTCCTGCGACCAGCCGTAGATCAGCGAAGGGGACGATGTGACCGACATCGAGCGCGTCGGAGTGGTCGGCTGCGGCCAGATGGGCGCCGGCATCGCCGAGGTGTGCGCCCGCTCCGGCCTGGACGTGAAGGTCGCCGAGACCACCGGCGAGGCCCTGGAGATCGGCCGGACCCGGCTGTTCAACTCGCTGGCCAAGGCCGCCGAGCGCGGCAAGATCACGGCCGAGGAGCTGGCGGAGACGCAGGCGCGGCTCAGCTTCACCACCGATCTCGGCGAGTTCGCCGACCGCGACCTCGTGATCGAGGCCGTCGTCGAGAACGAGCAGGTGAAGACCGAGATCTTCCAGGTGCTCGACCAGGTCGTGACCCGCCCCGACGCGATCCTCGCCTCCAACACCTCCTCGATCCCGCTGGTGCGGCTCGCGGTCGCCACCTCGCGCCCCGACCAGGTCATCGGCATCCACTTCTTCAACCCGGCGCCGGTGCAGAAGCTCGTCGAGCTGATCCCGGCGCTGACCACCTCCGAGGGCACGCTCAGCCGCGCCCAGCTGTTCGCCGAGAAGGCGCTCGGCAAGCACGCGATCCGCGCGCAGGACCGCTCCGGGTTCGTGGTCAACGCGCTGCTGATCCCCTATCTCCTGTCCGCGATCCGGATGTTCGAGTCGGGCATCGCCAGCCGCGAGGACATCGACAACGGCATGGAGCTCGGCTGCGCCCACCCGATGGGTCCGCTGAAGCTGGCCGACCTGATCGGTCTGGACACGGTCGCCTCGGTCGCGTTCTCGATGTACGAGGAGTACAAGGAGCCGCTGTACGCCGCTCCCCCGCTGCTCCAGCGCATGGTCGACGCGGGGCGGCTCGGCCGTAAGTCCGGCTCGGGGTTCTACACCTACGCCTGAGCACTTCCCTCGCGGCAACTCACCGTAATACTTTGACGGTTGCGGGCCCGGCACTCTTCGGAGTACCGGGCCCGCGCCATTCACACACCGTGTGCGCGCCGGGCCCGCATATGCCGCTCGCACACTCTCCCCTGGTGTCCACCAGGGGAGTTGACTCTTCATGCGCATGCAAGGGATGTTCCGACTACGGAAAGGAGCGGACCCGTGACCGCCGACCCCGAGCATCCCGTGGTCCATGGAGAACTCGCAGAGTTACGCCGCCGCCTCGACGTCGCGTACGCGCGTGTCGAGGGTGGGCTGGCCCTGCTCAGTCATCGCACCGAGGAGACGGACAAGGAACTGGACGATCTGAGCGCGCGAATCGTTGCACTTGAGCACACGCGGTGGCCGCTGCCGACCATCGCCGCGATGACCGCCGTGGGTGCACTTGTCGTGACTGTCTGGCAGGCCTTGGGACGCTAGAGCCCGAAGGTCAGTCGGTTGGCTGCCGGTCCGTTGTGGCTGGTCGCGCTCCGCGGCGGAGCCGCTAATGTCACTGCCCCGCGCCCCTACGGGGCGCTGTATCCGCCCCCAGCCTCAGATGGTGCAACAGCAGTAACGCGGCCGCCATGTTGGCGGCCGGGACCTCCCCGCGGGCGACCATGTCGGGTACGAGTTTGAGCGGCACCCATTCCCGGCGGTCCGACTCGAAGTCGTCCACGGGGTGTCCGGTGTACTCGCCCTCGTCGGCCCAGTAGATGTGGTGCCGGGCGTCCGTGAGCCCGTTGGACGGCTCCACGCTCATCAGGTGGTGCAGGGGCCCCGGCCGCCAGCCGGTCTCTTCCTCCAGTTCCCTGGCGGCCGCGCGCGCGATGTCCTCGCCGTCCTCGACGACGCCGGCCGCGAGCTCCCACCCCCAGCTGTCGGTGATGAAACGGTGCCGCCACAGCAGGAGAACCTCGTTCGCCTCGTTGACCACCGTCGCCACGGCCACCGGGCGCAGCCGTATGAGGAAGTGGTCGAGGTGCCGGCCGTCGGGTAGTTCGACATCCGCGAGATTGACGCTGAACCAGCGGTTTGAGTACACAGTTTGTTCGTTCTGTTTCGTCCACTGCACGGTTCTGCCACCTTCCGTCGAGTAAGTGGCAATATCGCAGCAGGGACTGTGTTGTGGTCTACGGCGCTTTCCAGGGCGCTCTCTACAGCGGTACGCGCAGTGCCCCGTCGATGAGTTCGGCCGCCTCGGTGGTACCCGCGCAGTCGCTGCGCACCAGGTACTCGCGGACCGCGCGGAGTCTGTCGCGCAGCCGCTGGGACTCCATGCCCCGTGCCTGCTCGGCCATCTCCACCGCCGTGGCCACCGCTTTGTCGGCGTTTCCCTGGCGCAGTTCGATCTGGCTGAGCATGGCCAGCCGGTGCACCCGGCCCCGGTCGTGCGCCGGAGTGTCCACGGCCGCCGTGGCGTGTTCCGCCGCCGCCGTCAGATCGCCGAGGCTGAGAAGCGCCTCCGCCACCTGGACGTTGACCAGTCCCGGCTGGACATAGCCGGTCTCGTCGGGTTCGTATCCGCGCCGGATGCGTTCGGCGGCCTGTTCGGCACGCCGGATGCAGGACAGGGCGCTCGTGCCGTCGCCGAGGTGCGCGTACGCCTTCGCCTGCATCGCGTACAGGTCGGAGGCGAGCGCCGGGGTGATCTGCCGTCCCGCGGCGCGCAGCGCGGCCTCCGCGAAGGCGACGGCCTGGCGGAACTCCCGCATGAACAACGACTGGTTGACGAGCAGCGCGATGACGTACGCGCCAAGTCCCCTGTCGTTGCTGGCCTTTGCGAGTCTGAGCGCCTGGTGGAAGTAGCGCTGGGCGAGTCCGTGCGCGTCGGAGTCGTAGGCGCAGATGCCCGCGATGGCCACCAAGCCGCCGGTGCAGCGGTGCAGTTGGCGGCCGGTGGCGTCGGTGTAACTGCCGCGCAGCAGGGGTGCGGTCTCGGAGTTGAGGAAGCCGACGATGCGGGTGCGGGTCGCGATGCCACCGGCCTTGCGGTACATCTGCTCGTAGTGGGCGCGGGCCGCGCGCAGCATCTCGATGTCGGCCATGCTCACCCGGTGCCGGCCGCCGCGCGAGACGTCCACGTCGTCGGGCGGGTTCTCCCACTCCCAGACGGGCATCACCGCGGGCGTTCCGGTGACCGCGGGGGCGCCGAGGATGTGCGGGCGCTGTTGTTCGTCGGAGCGCCACAGGGCGGTGGCCCGTTCGACGAAGCCGGAGAGGGAGGTGCCGTGCGGGGTGGACGGTTCGCCCGGTACGCCGAGACCGATGTCGTCGAGGGTCACGGGTCTGTGCAGGCGGGTCGCGAGTACCTCGCAGATCAGGTCGGGGACCTGGCCCCGGGGGCGCTGGCCCTTCAACCACCGTGCCACGGCGGTGTGTTCGTACCGTAGCGCGAGCCCTCGGGCCCGTCCGGCCTGGTTCACGTGGGCGGCGAGTCCCGCGTGCGAGATTCCCGCCTCGTCCAGGATCGCGTCGAGGAGTGTGTTGGGCTGCATGGATGGCCCCCCGGTGACTCGGTGCGGACAGAGTAGTGCGGTTCGGTTCACACCGGGTGTGAACGGAGTGCGCGAATCCGTGGTGTGTGCGCGCTGTTGCGGAGAGTTCCGAACCGGTTGACTGGATTGCCTCGCAAGAGGCCGGCCGGGCCGCCGGCTCCCCCTCGTAAGTGCGGCGGCCTGGCTTTGCGATGGGGTTCAATGCGGTGCGACTAAACGCCGTTGTGTTGTGGGTGATTGGTCGGGTGCGACGCCGTCGTGGCTGGTCGCGCAGTTCCCCGCGCCCCTGGGTCGGGAAGCGCCAGCTTTCTGTCATTGCTGAGGACGAGTATCGCCACGTCGTCCGTCGGGGTGCCGCCTGTGTGGCGCAGTAGGGCCGTGAAGACCGAACCCAGGACCGACTGGGGTACAGGGAGCGGGTGTTGCCCCACTGCCTCTGCCAGGACATCCGCCAACGGAAAGAAACGGCCCCTCGTGTCACGGGCGTCCTCCGCCCCGTCCGTGTAGAGGAACAGGGCCTCGCCCGGGAGGAGTTGGCCGCAGCAGACGAAGGGCAGCTCGGTCGGCAACGGGAATGGACCGAGGGGCGGAAGAGGATCGGCGCGGGCAAGTGGTTCGACGCTCGTGCCGCTCAGCAAGTACGGCCACGGGTGGCCGCAGTTCAGCCCCCGCACCTCGCCGTCCCTGCCGATCTCCAGCAGTAGTACGGTGACGAACTCCTCGGCGACCGGGCTGTCGGGGTCGAGGCCGCCCGAGGCGGGGTGTTCCGCGCGGGCGCGTTCGCGGAGGTGGCGGGCGAGGGCGCGCTCCAGCCGTCGTAGGACGCCGTCGAGGTCGGGTTCGTCGTGGACGGCCTCGCGGAAGCTGCCGAGGACGGCGGCGACCGTGCTGATCGCGGAGATGCCGTGGCCGCGTACGTCGCCCATCACGACCCGGACGCCGTGCTCGGTGGCGATCACCTCGTACAGGTCACCGCCGACCACCGCACCGCGCTCCGCGGACAGTTGGGCGGCGGCGATGTTCAGCCCGTCGAGGCGGGGCGGCAACGGTCGCAGCAGGGCGTTCTGCGCGGCGCCGGCGATCTGGCGGATCTGCCGCAGTTCGCGGAGCAGGGAGCGGCGGACCTGGACGATGAGCCCGGTGCCGACCGCGAAGAACACCGCGCTGGTGACGATGCGTGCGCCCAGGCTGTTCTGCTGGGCGAGCGGGCAGGTGAGTTTGTAGGTGATCGCTATGGCGCCCCAGACCGTGGGCAGCCCCAGGGCGAGCGCCCGGCGCAGCGGACGACGGGCACGCTTCCTCGGGCGCGTCCTGCGGGGCACCCCAGCCTTGATGCGGATCATGCCTGTGGCCCCCCAAATAGGCCCCGACAGCGCAATCGGACCGACCCCGAAAGGCCGGTCCGATTCTGTCGACCACATGCCCCGATCGGGCCACATCACCCAAACTTCTCACCCGAACGAGTGAGAAGAGATCAGACACATGCATTTATGCAGGCAGACCCTCAAATACAGGCCCACAGGGATGCCCTTAAGGGGCGCGGGAAACTGCGCGACCAGCCACAACGCTCCCGCAGCCGGCAAACAACAGCAGCTCCCCACCCCTTAGCCCGCCTTAACCGCGAAGCACAGCCCCAACCCGCGACCCGGCCAACGCCACCGCCGCATCCCGAGCCGCAGACGCCTCGTCGACAGTCAACGTCCGGTCAGCCGCCCGGAACCGCAACGCATAAGCAAGGGACTTCTTTCCCTCACCCAGCTGCGCAGCATTCTCGTAGACGTCGAACAGCCGGATGGACTCCAGCAGTTCACCCGCCCCCTCACGCAACGCAGCCTCAACACCCGCATGCGGCACAGCCACATCAACAACGAGCGCGACATCCTGCGTAGCGACAGGGAACGTGGAGATCTTCGGCCCCTTGGGAACCCCCGAAGACGCCGACTCAAGGACATCCAGGTCGAGTTCCATCGCGCTGGTACGCGCAGGCAGCCCCAGGGTCTTCAGCACGCCGGGGTGCAACTCCCCGGCATACCCGATGACTTGCTCAACACCCTCGACGACAACGGCGAGTTCCGCACACCGCCCCGGATGCCAGGGCCCGTACTGCCCACCCCGCACAACGAGTTCGGTCCCGGCCTCACGCGCCAGCACCCGCGCCGACTCGACCGCGTCGGCCCAGTCGGAAGGACGCCCCTTGCCCCACCACCCGGCCTGTTCACGCGCGCCCGCGAGGACGACCGCGGCATGCCGGG
The DNA here is from genome assembly GCF_045162565.1 of Streptomyces sp. NBC_00986. Lineage (NCBI taxonomy): Bacteria > Bacillati > Actinomycetota > Actinomycetes > Kitasatosporales > Streptomycetaceae > Streptomyces > Streptomyces sp. NBC_00986. The sequence continues at coordinate 9,331,590 of NZ_CP108733.1, read as the reverse complement.
GCTGAACGGGCAGCGCCTCGGTGAGAGAGGCGATCTCCTCGTCGGTGGGACGCCGGTCGACAGGCAGCCGTACCGCGATCTTCAGCTCTTCGCGCGGGTGGAAGACCAACCCCGTCTCGAACAGCGCGAGATCATGCGAGCCACGACCGTCGTTCCGGCGCAGCGCACCGAGCAGGCCCGGCAGCAACGTCGTACGAAGAGCGGGCTCCTCGTCGGAGAGCGGGTTGACCAGCTTGACGACCTTGCGGTTCGGGTCGTCGGCGGTCAGGCCGAACTGGTCGAAGACGTGCTCGCCGATGAAGGGGTAGTTCGGCGCCTCGACATAGCCGGCACCGGCCAGCGCGCGGCCGATGCGGCGGTGCAGGCGCTGGCGGTCGGTGAGGCCCCGGCCCGCGGGGGGCTTGGGGAGCGTGGAGGGCAGGTTCTCGTAGCCCTCCAGGCGGATGACCTCTTCGGCCAGGTCGTTCGGGTCGGTGAGGTCGGGGCGCCAGGACGGGACGGTGACGATCAGCTCGTCCTGCCCGTACACGTCGCAGCCGACCTCCTGGAGACGCCGTACGACGGTCTCGCGGCCGTAGGCGACACCCGCGACCTTGTCCGGGTGGTCCGCCGGGATGGTGATGGTGTGCGGGGCCGAGGGCGCGATGACCTCGGTGACGCCCGCGTCCGCCGTGCCGCCGGCGAGGAGGACCAGGAGGTCCACCGTGCGCTGGGCGGCGGCCGACGCGGCCTGCGGGTCGACGCCGCGCTCGAAGCGCTTGGACGCCTCGGAGGCCAGCTTGTGGCGGCGGGCCGTACGCGAGATGGAGAGCGCGTCGAAGTGCGCGGCCTCGACGACGACCTCGGTGGTGGTGCCCTCGGTGTCGTCGATCTCCGTGTTGGCACCGCCCATGACGCCCGCGAGGCCGATGGGGCCGCGGTCGTCGGTGATCACCAGGTCCTGGGCGTCCAGCGTGCGCGTGACGCCGTCGAGGGTGGTGAGCTTCTCGCCCTGCTCGGCCCGGCGCACGCCGATCGGACCCTGGACGCGGGAACGGTCGTAGGCGTGCAGGGGCTGGCCGAGCTCCAGCATCACGTAGTTGGTGATGTCGACGGCGAGCGAGATCGGGCGCATGCCCGCCTTCTGGAGGCGGCGCGTGAGCCAGAGCGGGGAGCGGGCGTCGGGGTCGAGGCCGGTCACCGTGCGGGCGGTGAAGCGGTCGCAGCCCATCGGGTCGGAGACCTGGACCGGGTAGCCGAAGGCGTTCGGCTGCGGGACGTCCAGGAGGGCCGGGTCGCGCAGCGGAAGGCCGTAGGCGGTGGCGGTCTCGCGGGCGACGCCGCGGATCGACAGGGCGTAGCCGCGGTCGGGTGTGACGGCGATGTCGAGGACCTCGTCGACGAGCTGGAGCAGCTCGATCGCGTCGGTGCCGACCTCGTGCTCGGGCGGCAGCACGATGATGCCGTGCGAGCCGTCGTCGCCCATGCCCAGCTCGTCGCCGGAGCAGATCATGCCGTGCGAGGTCTTGCCGTACGTCTTGCGCGCGGCGATCGCGAAGTCGCCGGGCAGGACCGCGCCGGGGAGGACCACGACGACCTTGTCGCCGACGGCGAAGTTGCGGGCGCCGCAGACGATCTCCTGGGGCTCACCGGTGCCGTTGGCCCGGCCGACGTCGACCGTGCAGAAGCGGATGGGCTTCTTGAAGCCCTCCAGCTCCTCGATCGTGAGGACCTTGCCGACGACGAGCGGGCCCTTGAGGCCGTCGCCCAACTGCTCGACGGTCTCTACCTCAAGACCCACGGAAATGAGCTTGGCCTGGACGTCGCGGCCGGTCTCCGTCGCCGGCAGGTCGACGTACTCCCGCAGCCAAGAAAGCGGGACGCGCATCAGATCTCCATCCCGAACGGCCGGGTGAACCGGACGTCGCCCTCGACGATGTCTCGCATGTCTTCGACGTTGTGGCGGAACATCAGCATCCGCTCGATGCCGAACCCGAAGGCGAATCCGCTGTACTTCTCCGGGTCCACACCACAGGCGACGAGCACGCGCGGGTTGACCATGCCGCAGCCGCCCAGCTCGATCCAGCCCTCGGAGGAGCAGGTACGGCAGGGGCGGTCGGGGTTGCCGACGGACTCGCCCTTGCAGACGTAGCAGAGCATGTCCATCTCGGCGGACGGCTCGGTGAAGGGGAAGTAGTTCGGCCGCAGCCGGGTCTTCATCCCCGCGCCGAAGAGCGACTGGACCATGTGGTCGAGGGTGCCCTTGAGGTCGGCCATGGTCAGGCCCTCGTCGATGGCGAGGAGCTCGATCTGGTGGAAGACCGGGGTGTGCGTGGCGTCCAGCTCGTCCGTGCGGTACACGCGGCCGGGGCACACGATGTAGACCGGCGGCTCGCGGTCCAGCATGGCGCGGGCCTGCACGGGGGACGTGTGGGTGCGCAGGACGACACCGGACTCGTCGCCTTCGGTCCCCTCGGGGCCCTGGACGAAGAAGGTGTCCTGCATCTGCCGGGCCGGGTGGTCCGGGGTGAAGTTCAGGGCGTCGAAGTTGAACCACTCTGCCTCGACCTCGGGGCCCTCGGCGATCTCGTACCCCATGGACACGAAGACGTCGGCGACGCGCTCCATGAACGTGGTGAGCGGGTGCCGGGCGCCGGCCGGGACGCGGTCGTACGGCAGCGTGACGTCCACCGCCTCCTCGACCAGGACGCGGGCGTCGCGGTCGGCCTCCAGCTCGGCCTGGCGGGTGGCGAGGGCCTTGTTCACCGCGCCCCGGGCCTGGCCGACGAGCTTGCCGGCCGCGGCCTTGGCCTGCGGGGGCAGCGCGCCGATCTCGCGGTTGGCGAGGGCGAGGGGGGAGGTGCCGCCGGTGTGGGCGACCTTGGCCTCCTGGAGCGCTTCGAGGTCGCCGGCGGCCGCGAAGGCGGCGAGCGCCTCGTCCCGCATGCGCTCGATCTCTTCCGGTTTCAAGGCCTCGACCTCTACAGGGTCGTACGACTTATTCGGTGCCGACATCTCTTCCCGTGCTTCCGGTTGGCTGGCGGATGGTCCCCGTCCCGACTCGACTCGGGGGACGCGTCGTCGTCCCTGAAACGGGGACGCAAAGGTGCCAAAGGCCGAGTCTAACGGGGGTGAGGCAGGTGACATCGCCCGTGGGGCCTCGTCGGCGGCTGCGGCAGGGCTACTGCAGATACGCCGGGGTGCCCACGGGCAACATAAATCGGAACTCGGCGCCGCCGCCCGGGGCGCGGCCGACCGTGATGGTGCCGCCGTGGGCCTCGACGATGCCCTTGACGATGTACAGCCCGAGACCGGTGCCGCCGCGCTTGCTGCCCCGCCAGAAGCGGGTGAAGACGCGGTTCATGGACTCCTCCGGGATGCCTGGGCCCTCGTCGCTCACCGTCACCGAGGTGCCGGTCTCCTCCCCTTCTCGGGGGGAGGCCGAGGCCGTGACGTCGATAGTGACGGTTCCCTCGCCGTGGCGCACGGCATTTTCCAGCAGGTTGCTGAGCACCTGGTCGACCTTGTCGGGGTCGGCCCACAGATCGGGCAGCGGCTGTTCCACGCGGAGCAGGAACCGGTCGGCGGTCTGGCCCGCGGCGACGTACGCCTGGATGTGACGGCCGACGGCCGCGCCCATGTCGACGGGCTGACGGCGCAGCTCCAGCCGCCCGGAGTCGATGCGGGAGATGTCGAGCAGCTCGGCGATGAGCCGGGTGACGCGGTTGGCGTCGGCGTCGACGGTCTCCAGCATCAGCCGCTTCTGGTCGTCGGTGAAACGTTCCCACTTCGCGAGCAGGGTGGCGGTGAAGCCCTTGACGGAGGTGAGCGGCGAACGCAGTTCATGGGCGACGGTGGCGATCAGCTCCGCGTGACTGCGCTCGGTGCGACGCCGGGCTTCGGTGTCCCGGAGGGAGACGACGACCCGACGAACAGGACCGAGGGGTTCCGCACGCACATAACGCGCGGTGACGAGAACCTCATGCCCGCCCGGCAACAGCAAATTCCGCTCGGGCTGCCGCACCCGGATGGCCAACCCACCGTAGGGATCGGTCAGTTGCCACCAGCGGCGCCCCTCCAGGTCCTCTAACGGAAGCGCCTTCTCCAGCCGCTGCCCGAGGGCATCGGAGGCGGCGAGGGAGGTGATGCGCTCGGCGGCGGCATTGAAGCAGACGACATGCCCGTGCTCATCGGCGATCACGAGACCGTCGGCCAGTTCGTCGGGATCGATGCCGAGGTCGTCGTGCCGGGCCTCGGACGGCCGGGGCACACCCCGTGCTCCCGGCGCGCTGCTCGTGCCGACAGTCATCCCCGTACCCCACCTCTTCTCATACGGCGCAGGTGGCCCCCGAGCTGGTCACCCTACTAGCTGCCGGTGACAGAGCGGCACCCTCCGGAGGCGCGCTGTGCACGCGCCGACGCATACAGACATACGGCGGCGGCGGTGGCGAGGTTCAGGCTCTCGGCCTTCCCGTGGATCGGAACCCGCACAACGGCGTCCGCGAGCGCCCGCGTCTCCTCCGGAAGCCCCCACGCCTCGTTCCCGAAAACCCAGGCGGTGGGCCCGCCCATGGTCCCCTGGTCCAGTTCGTCGTCGAGGTCGTCGGTCCCGGCCCCATCAGCGGCGAGAATCCGCACCCCGATCCCCTTGAGCCCGGCCACGGCCTGCTCAACGGGCACCCCGACGGCGACAGGCAGATGGAAGAGCGAACCCACGGAGGCCCGTACGGCCTTCGGGTTGTAGAGATCGACAGAAGCATCGGTCAGTACGACAGCCTCGGCCCCGGCGGCGTCAGCACACCGCAGAACGGTGCCGGCGTTCCCGGGGTCGCGCACATTGGCAAGCACGGCAACGAGCTTGGGCCGCGCCTTGAGGATCTCCTCGAACGGAGTGTCGAGAAACCGGCAAACCCCGACCAGCCCCTGCGGCGTGACAGTGGTCGAGATATCGGCGATGACCTGCTCATCGGCAAGATGCACGCGCGCACCGGCATCACGGGCCTCGCCGACGATATCGGCGTACCGCTCAGCGGCTTCAACGGTCGCGAACAACTCAACGAGCGTGTCTTTGTACCCGGCAGCCTCCCGCACGGCCTGCGGCCCCTCGGCAAGAAACAGCCGCTCTTTCCCCCGGAAGTTCCGCTTCGCGAGTCGCCGGGCGGCGACCACACGAGAGGAACGGGGAGAGACGAGTTCGGGACCGTTCGGGGACATACTCCGCTTCACCTTCAATCTCAGGCCGACCGTGTTTTTTTAGGGGCGCGGGGAACTGCGCGACCAGCCACATACGACCCGCACCCGACAACGAACCAGGGCCGCCCCAGCAACAAAGGGCCCGCAGGCAAAAACCTGCGGGCCCTTCAAGTCACCGCTCAAGCCAGCGCAGCGTCACGCGGCCTTGGGCGCGTTGACGTCGCTCGGCAGAGCCTTCTGCGCAACCTCGACCAGCGCAGCAAACGCACCGGCGTCGTTGACAGCCAGCTCCGCGAGGATCTTGCGGTCGACCTCGATGTTCGCCGCGTTCAGACCCTGGATGAAGCGGTTGTACGTGATGCCGTTGGCGCGGGCAGCAGCGTTGATGCGCTGGATCCACAGCCGACGGAAGTCGCCCTTGCGCTTCTTGCGGTCGTTGTAGTTGTAGACCAGCGAGTGGGTGACCTGCTCCTTGGCCTTGCGGTACAGGCGCGAACGCTGACCGCGGTAGCCGGAGGCGGCTTCGAGGATCGCCCGGCGCTTCTTGTGGGCGTTGACTGCCCGCTTGACGCGTGCCACTTGTTTAACTCCTTGTAGCGGGGCCGTGGTTGGACTCACACGGCCCGGAATCGATGGGGTCCCGGTCCAGACGTACGGCGCTCAACCGGAGCGCCGCGTACGTCACTTGCCGAGAAGCTTCTTGATCTTCTTGGCGTCGCCCGGGGCCATCTCGGCGTTGCCGGTGAGGCGACGCGTCACACGGGACGACTTGTGCTCGAGCAGGTGGCGCTTGCCGGCACGCTCGCGGAGCACCTTGCCGGAGCCGGTGATCTTGAAGCGCTTGCTGGCACCGCTGTGCGACTTGTTCTTCGGCATAGCGCCGTATCTCCTCGTCGGTGGCGCTCCGGTGCCCGGTCGTGAAACCGGGCACAGGTGGAGCGTCGCTCTTGTATCGGTTACTTCCCTGGACTGGCGTCCGGGGATCAGGCGTCGGCGCGAGCCTCGGCCGGGGCCTCGACGGTCTCGACCTCGTCGACGGTGTCCTCGTCGGCGAGGTTCTCGTCGTCGAACTCGGACTCCGCGGCGTTCTGCGACTTGCCGGGGTTGGCCTTCGCTTCCGCCTTGCGGGCGGCCTGGGCCTCACGGGCCTCGGCCATCGCCTCGGTCTTCTTCTTGTGCGGGCCGAGAACCATGATCATGTTTCGGCCGTCCTGCTTCGGGTTCGACTCGACGAACCCGAGGTCGGCCACGTCCTCCGCGAGACGCTGCAGCAGTCGGTAGCCGAGCTCCGGCCGGGACTGCTCGCGACCACGGAACATGATCGTGATCTTGACCTTGTCGCCCTGCTTCAGGAACCGGACGACGTGACCCTTCTTGGTGTCATAGTCGTGCGGGTCGATCTTCGGCCGGAGCTTCATCTCCTTGATGACCGTGTGCGCCTGGTTCTTGCGCGCCTCACGGGCCTTCATGGCCGACTCGTACTTGAACTTCCCGTAGTCCATGAGCTTGCAGACCGGCGGACGTGCACTCGCCGCAACCTCGACCAGGTCCAGGTCGTACTCCTGCGCAAGCTCAAGGGCCTTGGCAAGCGGAACAATTCCGACCTGCTCGCCGCTCGGACCGACAAGTCGCACTTCGGGAACGCGAATCCGGTCGTTGATACGGGGCTCGGTGCTGATGGATCCTCCTCGGTTAGCACCACACGGCCATCTGGCGGACGGCCGCGTTTGTCTTTGGTAGACAGACCTAACCGCGCCGGAACACAAAAAATGCCCCGGACGATCACAAGACGGGGCTCCAAAACACTGCCGGAGCACCGCCGCGATGATCGCGGGGCGCGCTTTCGGGCGACTCCATCGTCCGTACGGAACGATGGTGACCGCCTGACCGGGGTGACCCGCCGTCCGTGAGGACAGTCAGGTGGGAGATCGGAGCCTCCACTTGTTGGCCGGGCACCACAGTGCCTGGCCGGTCATCACACAAGGTTAGCAGCTCCCCGGGGGTGGTGCGAACCGCCGTACACCGGGCCCTATCGTGTGGGGCATGAGTGACACGCCTCCCGAGTCCCCCAATGTTGACGCCCCCGACTTCGACGCCATGGCCCGCGACATCGCGGAGGTCCCGGCGGTCGAGGTGATCGTGACGGTCGCCGTGAACCTGATGAGCGCCGCCGCCGTGAAGCTGGGTCTGACCGAGGAGGGCGACAAGTACAAGGACCTGGACGAGGCCCGCAAACTGGTCACCGCCCTGGCCGGCCTCCTCGACGCGAGCGCGACCGAGATCAGCTCGTTCCACGCGGCCCCGCTGCGCGACGGCCTGAAGTCCCTCCAGCTCGCCTTCCGCGAGGCGTCCCTCGTCCGCGACGAGCCGGGCCAGGGCCCGGGCGAGAAGTACACGGGCCCGATCTACGGCTAGCAGCTCACCCCTTACGTACGTACAAGGGCTCGCCCGGAGGCGTCGCCCCGGCCGGCAGCAGTGCCAGGTCGAGGCCGCGCACCAGGCGGGCCCTCAGCGTCTCGTCGTCGGCGAGGCGCCGGGCCACCGCGCGGGCGGCCTCGGCGGCGGGCGCGGCCGGGTCGAGCACGAGCGCGAGGGTGCCGTCGGCCTGACCAGGGCCGAGGTGCGCACGGAGTACGGCGGGCTCGGCGGCGACCGCGGTCCGTACCGCCTCCACCACGGCCGGGTCGCTGAGCGGATCGGCGGTCGTGCGCCCCTCCGCCACCGCGAGCAGCGCGGACCCGCTCAGTTCGTACGGCACGGGCCCGGCCAGGTCCAGCACGATCGTGTCCGCCTTCTCGTGCACGGCGGCCTGCAGGGCCTGGTGCAGGGGTACGGCCACAGGCCGCGCCGCCGGGTCCCAGCGGGCCAGCGAGTCGGTGGAGGTGAAGGCGGGCAGCGCGGTCCGGCCGCCGGCCTTCAGCGTGGGCACGGCCATGTCACTGGTCTTCTCGCGGCGCAGCCCGTTCTCGTCCTCCTCGACCTCGCCGAGGACGGCCACTACGGGCACGAGCAGCCGGGCGCCCTTGAGTGCCTCCAGGACGGGCCCCACGGCGGTGCGGTCCCCGGCCCAGGCGGCGAGTGCCGCGCTCAGCGCGGGGTCGGCGGAGCCGTCGTCGTCGGAGTAGCCGGAGTCGGGAATGTTCTTGTTCGCCACGGTGACCGACCCTATCGGGGGGATGCTGCAGGGCTTGTGCGGGTCCTGAAACCCGGAGGACACAGCTTTCACACGTTTCTCAGACACAGTTGACAGACATCTAACTTTCATCTCACGTGTCGCACAGTCGCCGCCACCACGATCGCGGGCATGGAGTCTTCCAGAGCCGCCCGCCGAAACCACCGCGCGCGTCCCTCCCGACGCCGTCCGCTCCCTTACATCGCCCTCGCCGCCGTGGCCGTCGTGGGCGTTACGGCGGGGGGAACCGTGTACGTGAAGGCACACGCTCACTCCGGCGCCGTATCGTCTTCGGCGGCGCCGTCGGCCTCCGCGTCGGCGTCGGGCAGCGGGGAGGCGACGGTGGAACCTGTGACGCAGCCGACGGTGGACTACGACGCGCTGCTGGCGAAGGCCATGAAGTCGGTGACTCCGGTCGGCGACCAGAAGGTATCGGTCGCGGTCCTCGACCTGACCTCCGGCGAGAGCGCCACGTACGGCAGCGCGGCCTTCGACACGGCGAGCATCGTCAAGGTCGACATCCTGGCGACCCTGCTGCTCCAGGCACAGGACTCGGGCCGCCAGCTGACCGCGACGGAGAAGTCGTACGCCACCACGATGATCCGGAACAGCGACAACGACTCCGCGACCGCGCTGTGGAACGTCATCGGCACGGCGGACGGGCTCGACACGGCGAACAAGACGTTCGGACTGACGGGCACCACGGGTGGCGCGGGCCCGCTCTGGGGCCTGACCCAGACCACGGCCGCCGACCAACTCACCCTGCTCCAGCAGGTGTTCGGGGACGACTCGAAGCTGAGCGCGGCGTCGCAGTCGTACATCCAGGGTCTGATGAAGGAAATAGAGGCCGACCAGCAGTGGGGGGTGTCGGCCGCGGCCGACGGCTCCAAGTGGGCGCTGAAGAACGGCTGGTTGGCGCGCAGCACGACCGGCCTGTGGGACGTCAACAGCATCGGCCGGGTGACCGGCGCGGACGGCGACACGTACCTGGTCGCCGTGCTGTCGAAGGGCAGCACGACCCAGACCAAGGGCATCACGCTGATAGAGGCGGCGGCGAAGGCGGGGGTAGCGGCGTTCGGCGAGAACAGCGGTTCGTCTACGGCGGCTTCGGCGTCCGCGACGGACTGACGACCGCTCGCCCGGTCCGGGGGTGCGGCTCTCTCCGGCCGACTCCCCCTGTTCACCGCCGTGTTCAGAAGGCCTCGGGCCGTCGGCGTCGGCCGCGCCACAGGACGACCGCGGCGACGAGGAGGACTCCGCCGACGCTGCCCGCGAGGGGGCCCGCCCAGTCGGACGTACTGCTGTCGGTCTTGGCGGCGTCCGGTCCCGAGCCGAAGTACTTCTTGCCGTAGGCGGCGGAGCGCAGGCCGGTGGGCTTGAGGCCGGCCGCGGCCTTGATGGCGGCGGCGGGGTCGATGAAGCCGTAGCCGCGGGAGTCGTCGCGGCCGCCGGCCGGGGGGTTGCGCGCGGTGTCCTCGAGGAGCTTCTTGATCTGGGCCGGGGTGAGCCCCGGGTGGGCCGCCTTGATGAGCGCAACGGCCCCTGAGACAAAGGCGGATGCGGCGCTGGTCCCCCACCCCTCGTAGTACTTGTGGTCGGGGTCGGCGATGACGACGTTGACGCCGGGGGCGCTGACCGTGGCGTACCAGCGGCGGGTGGAGAAGGAGGCGCGGGTGCCGAAGCGGTCCACGGCGGTCGCGGCGATGACGCCCGGGTAGGCGGCCGGGTAGGAGACGTGGTCGCCCTTCTCGCCGCCGTTGCCTGCCGAGGCGACGACGGCGACGCCCTTCTTCAGGGCGTACTGCACGGCCTCGTCCTCGGCGGGCTCGGGGTGCGCGGAGGCGGAGTCGTCGCCGAGGGAGAGGTTGATGACGTCGGCGCCGTGGTCGGCGGCCCAACGGATGCCGTCCGCAAGGGCGTTGCCCCGGGTGGTACGGGCCTTGCCGCGGGCCGAGTCGCCGTCCTCAAGGATCACGCGGACGGGGAGGATCTTGGCCTGGGGGGCGATGCCGATGACGCCGTCGGTGTCGCCGGGGCCGTGTCCGTGGCCGGCGATGATCCCGGCCATGGCGGTGCCGTGCCGGGCCCAGGCGCGGTCGCCCGGCTTGGCCCCGAAACCGACCATGTCCTTGCCGGCGAGGACGTTGCCGGCGAGGTCGGGGTGGTCGGCCTCGACGCCGGTGTCCAGGACGGCGACGGTGATGCCCTTGCCCTTGGTGGTCTGCCAGGCCTCCTGGGTGTGCATGGCGTCCAGGGCCCATTCCTGGGCGCGTATGCCGTCGGCGTGCGCGACGGTGGACGGGACGAGGGCGAGGGAGGCGGCCAGGAGGGCGCTCAGCAGACCGGCCCGGCGGACGGTGACGCTCATGAGGTCTTCTTCTCCGAGCTCTCTGAGACCCCTGAGGTCTTCGATGTCGCCGAGGGTGAGTCGACGGTCTTGCGCAGGCTCCGCTCGACGCGGTCGGCGAGCCCCTGCGCCTCGTTGCCGAGACCGGCCTGGGCGGGCGCTTCGGTGCCACCGGACGTGACGGCTTCGTCGGCGGGCTCGGGTGCGTCGACCGTACGGCCGTCCGCCCAGCCGGAGACGGCGTAGACGACGACGGGGGCGTCGGTGAGCACGGAGACGGTCCACGAGGCCCGCTGTTTGTCGCCGAAGGCGGCGGCGAGGGTGCCCTTGGCGGCGTACGGGCGGGGCATGAGGTCGGCGCGGTTGCCGAGGTTCTCTTTCTTGAACCGGGTGGAGAGGGCGGTCATCGCGGTGAGGTCGGCCTTGGTGAAGAGGATGCCGACGGTGGTGACGTAGCTCTGGGTGGCGTCGGTGTAGGTGGCCCGCAGGAGCCGCTGGCAGCCGACGGGAGCGAGTACGTCGCGCAGCAACGGGTCGAAGGCGTTGGCACACCCGGTGTCCGGGGCGACGGCGATCCGCGTCCAGGTACGGTCGGCGCCGCCGGGCCCGGCCCCCTGCCCTGCCACGGTGGGCGGAAACAGCTGGTCGACGGGCACGCTGTGCCACAGTTGCCCGGCGGCGGCGAAGGAGGTGGCGCCGCTGTCCACTCCGTCATCCCCCGTGAGCCAACTCCCGGTCACCGCACCGCCGATGAGCCCGAGGCCCAGCACGACACAGACGCCGACAGCGGCGGTACGCGATCGTATCCGCGCCCCCAACGGCCGCGCCCGCACCCGCTCGTCGTACCCCTCGGGCTCCCCGAACGACACAACGGGCCGCCCCTCGCCGGGATTCACGGACGAGCTCCAGGAAAAGGCGGGGTCCGGGCTGGAGTTGGGGGCGGGGCGGGGCATTTCGGAGGCGGGGCGGGTGGGGGTGCCGGGTGGTGCGGGGGTCCAGGCGGGGGTGGGCTCGACTTGGTTGCTGGGGGCGGTAGTCGGCCAGGTTCGGGTTTCGGTGTCGGTGTCGTCGGGGGCGGGCCCGACCGGCTTGCTGGGGGCGGACGTTGACCATGCACGGGGGGCGTCGTCGGCAGGCCTGGCGGGGGTACTGAGAGCGGCCGGTGACCAAGCCCGGGCATCGGCGTCGTCTACGGAGGGATCAACCGGCTTACCGGGGGAGGCCGTTGACCAGGCACGCGTGTCATCGACAGCGGGCCCGACCGGCGTGTTGGGAGCGGCTGCTGACCAGGCACGGGCGTCGGTGTCGTCTGCGGGAGGCCCAACTGGCTTACCGGGGGCGGCCGGTGACCGGCGGGCTGTGTCGTCGACGGTGGAGCTCTGCGCGGCGGACGCGGAGGCGCCGGGGCCGACGGGGTGGGCGTCGGCTGGGCGTGGGCCCGAGGCGTAGGGCGCAGCGGGGTGAGTGTCGGAGGGGTAGGGCGCGTTGCCACCGGTCGGCGACCACGCACCACGGCTGGGCGCGCCGCGGGTGGGATCCGTGAACGACTCGCCTCGCCAAGGGGTTTCCGGCCGGACCCGATCCGTGGTGCCCGAGGCGGGCTCGGGGGCGGGGCCGGCGGGGGGAGCTTGTGGGCGAGTGGGGGTGGGGCTGCGCCGGTCGGATCCCTGGGGCGAGGGCTCGGTTGTCGGGCGGGGCGGGGTGGCGGCGGGGCCGGGAGGCGTCGCCGTGCGGTTCGAGTCCTGGCGAAGCCGGTCGGACTGCTGGGGCGAGGGCTCGGTTGACGGGCGCGGCGAGGTAACGGCGGGGCCGGGAGGCGTCGCCGTGCGGTTCGAGTCCTGGCGAAGCCGGTCGGACTGCTGGGGCGAGGGCTCGGTTGACGGGCGCGGCGAGGTAACGGCGGAGCCGGGAGGCGTCGCCGTGCGGTTCGAGTCCTGGCGAAGCCGGTCGGACTGCTGGGGCGAGGGCTCGGTTGACGGGCGCGGCGGGGTGGTGGAACCGGCAGATGTTCCCGGGCGCGTGGGGACATACCGCTGCCGGTCGGACGACTGACGCGGAGGCTCGCCCTCGGGACGCGGCGGAGTGACCGGGCCAGGAGGCGTTTCCTGGCGTGCCGAATCCTGACGAGGCCGGTCGGACGGCTGGGGCGGAACCTCGGCCCCTGAACCGGGCGGGGTGCTGGAGCCGGCAGACGTTCCCGGACGGGTCGGGACATAGCCCTGCCGGTCGGACGACTGACGCGAGGGCTCGACCTCGGGGCGCGGCGGAGTACCCGGAGCTGAAGCCGTTGCCGAACGAGGAGAGTTCCTGTCCGACCGGTCGGACAACTGGGGTGGAACCTCGGCCGCCGAACCAGGCGGGGTGGTGGGACCGGCAGAGGCTCCCGGGCTGGTCGGGACATGGCGCTGCCGGTCGGACGACTGTCGCGGAGGCTCGGGCTCAGGGCGCGGCGGAGTGATCGGGCCAGGCTGCGTTGCCGAACGAGCCGAATCCTGACGAGGCCGGTCGAATGCCGAACGCGGGGCCCCGCTCGCAGGGCGCGGCGGGTTGCCCGAGTCGGCGGATGTCCCCGGACGGGTCGGGATGTACCGCTGAGAGTCGGACGAGTCACGCGGAGTCCCGGTCGCCGAACCGGACGAGGCAGCGGGGCCGGTAGATGTCCCCGGGCGTCCGGGGACATAGTGCTGCGGGTCATTCGACTGACGCGGCGCCTCGTCCTCGGGGTGCGGCGAAGTCGCCTGGCCGGGAGGCGTTTCCTGGCGAGCAGGGTCCTGGCCGAGCGGATCGGACGCTTGAAGCGGAGCCTCGCCCGCCGGACCGGGCGGAGTGGCTGAGCCGGGAGGCGCTACCGGACGCCCTGGGGCATGGCGAAGCCGGTCGGACGACTGACCAGGGCCCTCACCCGCAGCACGCGGCGGGACACCCGGGGCAGGCGGCATCCCCGAACCAGCCGAAACCTGACCCGACCAGTCGAACGCCTCACCCGGAACCTCACCCACAGGACGCAACGGACCAGCGGAACCAGGAGGCGCTACCGGACGCCCGGAGACATGGCCAAGCCGATCGGACGACCCACCAGGGCCCTCACCCGCAGCACCCGGCGGAACACCCGGAACAGAAGAAGGCATCCCCGAACCAGCCGAAACCTGACCCGACCAGTCGAACGCCTCACCCGGAACCTCACCCACAGGACGCAACGGACCAGCGGAACCAGGAGGCGCTACCGGACGCCCGGAGACATGGCCAAGCCGATCGGACGACCCACCAGGGCCCTCACCCGCAGCACCCGGCGGAACACCCGGAACAGAAGAAGGCATCCCCGAACCAGCCGACTCCTGACGCGACCAGTCGAACGCCTCGCCAGGAGCCTCACCCACAGAGCGCTGCGAACCAACGGAGCCGGGAGGTGTCGCCGACCCGGTCGCATCCTGGCGAAGCCAATCGGACGACGACGGGCGCGGGCCCTCGCCCGCAGGGCGCGGCGGGTTGCCCGTGCCGGATGGCGGGGTCTGGCGGAAAGGGGTGACCGGCTCCGAACTGGGTTCCCACAGCGCCTCGTTACCACCGGCCGCCGTAGGGCGGTGAGGCGGCCGGGGTGGAACAGCTCCCCGCATGGCTCCATCGGCGTTCGCGCGGAGCACCTCGTCGCCAGGCGCGGGCGGGGTGTCCGGGAAGCGTGCCGAAGCCGGCGGAGGGGGTGGGCTCACGGAGTCCATGACGCGGGGTGAGAAAGGCCGAAGGCCGGGAAAACGCGGCCGCCCGTCAGAGGCGACCGGTGCGGAACCCGACCCGTCACGGCCATCGGAACCGTTGTTCCGAGACACGGGACGAGGATCAGCACCGTTGCTCGAAAAGTCCGCCCGGGCATCAGGACCGTTGCTCGGAAAGCCCGCGCGGCCATCAGGACCAGTGCCCGGATAGTCCACGCGGGCATCAGGACCGGAGCCGGCCGACACCCCACGGGCATCAAAACCGTCGGCCGAAGACCCGGTACGCGCATCAAGACCGGTAGTCGAAGACCCGGTACCTACGTCAGAACCGGTGCTCGAAGACCCGGTACGCGCGTCAAAGCCGGTACTCGAAGACCCGCCACGCCCACCAGAACCGGTACCCGAAGACACCGAGCCGGCATCAAACCCGTTGCCCGGAACCCCAGTTCGCGCATCGAAACCGTTCCCCCGGAACACCGTCCCGGCGTCGACCCCACCGTCCTGCGGTGCCGTACGCCTGGCGTTGCCGCGGTCCCACCACCCCGTACTGGACCCGTCACCCGAGCCCGCGTTGCCACTCCCCGCCGAAGCCGCACCGGAACCCCGCGCGAACGGCTCTCGCCCGGTCCGCGAAACTCCCGCAGCCCCAGAAGCCCCCGAGTTACCCGACCCCGACACACCCGTAGCCGTGCCATCGCCCGGTCGCGGCGTATCCCCCGTCGCCCGGCGTCCCCTCGCGTGGGCGCCCGAGGCAGGCCGCCGGTCCGACGACCCACCGTTCGTCGACGCACCCGGCATCCCTGGCGCACTCCACGCGTCCCACGCACTCGAAGTACTCGACGCACCAGGCCTGTTCGGCCCACCCGGCATCCCCTGCCCACCCCTAGAAGCGGAACCCGGAGTCACCCCCGAGCCCGGACCCGAACCGGAACCCGGGACCGGCCCCCAAGCGGCCCCCGAAACCGGACCAGAAACAGAGCCCGAGCCCGGAGCAGAACCCAACGCTGAACCCGGAACGGAACCCGAGCCCGGAGCCGAAGCGGAACCCGAAGCCGACCCCGGAACGGAACCCGGAGCGGAACCCGGAGCGGAACCCGGAGCGGAACCCGGAGCGGAACCCGGAGCGGAACCCGGAGCGGAACCCGGAGCGGAACCCGAGGTGGCCCCTGACGCAGCCACCCCCGGCGACCCGGACGCCCCCGACATTCCGGAAGCCCCCGAAGTCCCCCTCGCCCCCGCCGTCCCCGAATCCCCCACAGAACCAGAATGCGGTCGGTCCAAGTCCTCGCCCGTTGCCTCGTCGGCCGTCGGCCACCCCGCCGAGTCCGTCACGTTCCCCGAATTCGTCCCGCTCGTCCCGTTCGTTCCGCTCGCCGGGTGCACGGGATTCACTGAGCCCGTCGAACCCATCGAGCCCGGCGGCCGGTGCGGCGGCGTCGAACCCGCCGGTCCGGGGGCGCGTCGCGCTTCCGTGCTCATGCACCCCCCGTTTCCTCGTACCCGGGCCACCGTTTGCTCGCATGCGGGCCGATGTACGCCTGCCCTTTGTCCGTACGCGGGCCGGTGTACTCCCGCCCGTGCTCGTATACGGACCGGCGTCCACCCCGCTCTCACCCGGCACGACAGAAAAACAAAGTCACGAAGACAAAGTCGTCCCGGGCACGCATACCCGCAGCGGCGGACCGCCATCCCGGGCGCGGTCGAACGACCGGCGGCGTTTCCTCCGTGCGTGCGCGTCACTCTACGGGTTGACCCCGCTCGAACGGGAACCAGTCCACGCCCCCGGGGCATCTGCCCGGAACGTCCCCCTACCCTGCGGTAATCCTGTCTGGCAGGCTGCGTTCATGACTGCGCGCGCCGCCGACCGGGCCCGTTACGACCGGGCCACCGCCCACCTCGACGCCCCTCTCGCGATCGTCGACCTGGACGCCTTCGATGCCAACGCGGACGACCTCGTCCGCCGGGCCGGCGGCAAGCCGGTCCGCGTCGCGAGCAAGTCCGTCCGCTGTCGAGCGCTCCTCGAACGCGTCCTGGCCAGGGACGGCTTCGCGGGCCTGATGTCCTTCACCCTCGCCGAGTCACTGTGGCTCGCCCGCTCCGGGTTCGAGGACGTCCTCCTCGCCTACCCCTCCGCCGACCACGCCGCCTTCGGCGAACTCGCCAACGACCCCAAGCTCGCCGCCGCCGTCACCGTGATGATCGACGACCCGGCCCAGCTCAAACTCATCGACGACTCCCGCGACGGCGGCACCGAAGTCATCCGTGTCTGCCTGGAGTTGGACACCTCACTGCGGATGCTCGGCGGCCGCATCCGCGTCGGCGCGCTCCGCTCCCCCCTCCGCACCCCCGCCCAACTCGCCGACATCGCAAGGACGGTGTCCCGCCGCCCCGGCTTCAAGGTCGTCGGGATCATGGCCTACGAAGGTCACATCGCCGGCGTCGGTGACTCCGTCGCCGGGCGGCCGTTCCGCTCCCGCGCGATCCGGCTGATGCAGGCCACCGCCAAGCGCGAACTCGCCGAGCGGCGCGCCGAAGTGGTGCGCGCGGTCAGGGCAGTCGTGCCCGACCTGGAGTTCGTCAACGGCGGCGGCACCGGCAGTGTCCAGCACACCGCCGCCGAGGACGCGGTGACCGAGATCGCGGCCGGTTCCGGGCTGTACGTGCCGCGCCTCTTCGACAACTACACGTCGTTCCACGGCCGTCCGTCCGCGCTCTTCGCCATGCCCGTCGTACGACGCCCGGGCGTCGGCGTCGTCACCGTCCTCGGCGGCGGCTACCCCGCCTCGGGCGCCGCCGGTCCCGACCGGCTCCCGGTGCCGTACCTCCCGGAGGGCCTGCGCTACGACCCCCAGGAAGGGCCCGGCGAGGTGCAGACGCCGCTGCTGGGCTCCCCCGCCGACGATCTCCTCATCGGCGACAAGGTGTGGTTCCGCCATGCCAAGGCCGGTGAACTGTGCGAGCGTTTCGACGTGTTGCACCTGATCGAGGGCGACGCGGTGACCGCCACGGTGCCCACCTATCGCGGCGAAGGCATGACGTTCCTCTGACCTCTGACCTCTGACGGATCGACAGAAACGCACGACGGCCCGGAAGTTCTTCCGGGCCGTCGCTGCGTGCTGACCGGCCGACCTCACATCGGCGTGACGTACGCCCCCGAAATCCCGCCGTCCACAAGGAAGTCGGCCGCGTTGACGAACGAAGAGTCGTCACTCGCCAGGAACGCGACGGCGGCGGCGATCTCGGTCGCCTCCGCGAAACGGCCGACCGGGATGTGCACCAGACGACGCGCGGCCCGCTCGGGGTCCTTCGCGAACAGCTCTTGCAGGAGCGGGGTGTTGACCGGTCCCGGGCACAGCGCGTTGACACGGATGCCCTCGCGGGCGAACTGCACGCCCAGTTCACGGGACATGGCGAGGACACCGCCCTTGGAGGCCGTGTACGAGATCTGGGACGTGGCCGCGCCCATCCTCGCCACGAACGACGCCGTGTTGATGATGGAACCCTTGCCCTGGCGCCGCATGTACGGGATCGCGGCTTTGCAACACAGGTACACGGACGTGAGGTTGACGTCCTGGACGCGCTTCCAGGCCTCAAGGCCCGTGTCCAGGATGGAGTCGTCGTCCGGCGGTGAGATGCCCGCGTTGTTGAAGGCGATGTCGACGCTGCCGTAGGTGTCGAAGGCCGTCTTGAAGAGCGCCTCGACCTGTTCGGGGTCGGTGACGTCGACCTTCACGAACAGCCCACCGACCTCGTCGGCCGCCGCCTTGCCATGGGTCTCGTCGATGTCGCCGCAGACGACATTGGCGCCCTCGGAGGCGAACCGGCGCGCGGTGGCGAGGCCGATGCCGCTGCCGGCTCCGGTGATGACGGCGGTACGGCCGACGAGACGCCGGCAAACAATCTCTGAGGTCACTGTGCGGGGCCCTCCGTGCTGGTCGAGACGCTGCTGGTGGAGACGTTGCTGATGAAGACGTTCTTGGTTTCGGTGAAGGCGGCGAGCGCGTCCGGGCCCAGTTCGCGGCCGATCCCCGACTGCTTGAAGCCGCCGAACGGGGTCCAATAGCGGACGCTGGAATGGGAGTTGACGGACAGGTTGCCCGCCCGCACGGCCTGCGAGACGCGCAGGGCGCGGCCGACGTCCCGGGTCCAGATGGAACCGGAGAGGCCGTAGTCGGTGGCGTTGGCCAGGCCGATCGCCTCCGCCTCGTCCTCGAAGGGGAGCACTACGGCCACGGGCCCGAAGACCTCCTCGACGGCCACGCGCGCGTGCGGATCGACGCCGGTCACCACCGTCGGCGGGAACCAGAAGCCGGGCCCCTCGGGCGCCGTGCCGCGAATACCACCGAGGTCGTCCGTGACGTACGAACGGACGCGCTCCAGCTGGACCTTGGAGATCAGCGGACCCATGTCCGTCTTCTCGTCGGCCGGGTCGCCGACCGTCACCGCCTCGATCGCGGGGGTCAGGAGGTCCAGGAACCGGTCGTAGACGCTGCGTTGGACCAGGATGCGGGTGCGGGCGCAGCAGTCCTGGCCGGAGTTGTCCAGGAAGGACATGGGGGCGGCAGCGGCCGCGGCCTCGATGTCCGCGTCGGCGAAGACGATGTTGGGGCTCTTGCCGCCGAGTTCGAGGGTGACGCGCTTGAGGAGCGCCGAGCCCTTCGCCAACACCTGTTTGCCTACGGCGGTTGACCCGGTGAACACGATCTTCGCGACGCCCGGGTGCTCGACGAGTGCGGTGCCCGCGACCGGGCCGTGGCCGGGGAGGACCTGGAAGAGGAACTCGGGAAGTCCTGCCTCCAGGGCGAGTTCGGCCAGCCGGAGTGCGGTCAGCGGGGTCGTCTCGGCCGGCTTGAGGATGACCGCGTTGCCCGCCGCGAGCGCCGGGGCGGTGCCCCACGCGGCGATCGGCATCGGGAAGTTCCAGGGCGCGATCACGCCCACCACGCCCAGCGGTTCGAGGATCGTGATGTCGAGACCGCCCGCGACCGGGATCTGCCGCCCGGTCAGCCGCTCCACTCCCCCGGCCGCGTAGTCGAGCAGATCACGGACGTTGCCTGCCTCCCAGCGGGCGTTGCCGACCGTGTGCCCGGCCTCGCGCACCTCCAACTGGGCCAGTTCTTCGAGGTGTTCGTCCACCGCCGTAGCGAAGCGGCGGAGCAGCCGGGCCCGGTCGGCGGGCGGGAGCGCGGCCCACTTCGCCTGGGCCCGGGCGGCGCGTACGACGGCGGCGTCCACGTCGGCCGCGGTGGCGGCGGGGACGGTGGCGACGACCTCCTCGGTGGCGGGGTTCAGTACTTCCAGCGGGTGCTCGGCAGGCAAAGCGGTCCTCACAGACGTTCGAAGGAGCGACGCAGCTCCCAGTCGGTGACGGCGGCGTCGAAGGCGTCCAGTTCGACGCGTGCCATGTTGCGGTAGTGCGCGACGACCTCGTCGCCGAAGGCGGCCTTGGCGATCGGGCTGTTCTCCCACAGCTCGGCGGCCTCGCGGAGATTGGTGGGGACGTGCGCGTAGTCGCCGCTGTAGGCGTTGCCCGCGCAGGCCTCCGGCAGCTCCAGCTTGTGCTCGACGCCGTAGAGCCCGGCCGCGACCAGGCCCGCCACCGCCAGGTGGGGATTCACGTCCCCGCCCGGCAGCCGGTTCTCGAAGCGCATCGAGCGGCCGTGGCCGACGACCCGGAGGGCGCAGGTGCGGTTGTCGTATCCCCAGGCGACGGCGGTCGGCGCGAAGGATCCCGGCTGGAACCGCTTGTACGAGTTGATGTTCGGGGCGTAGAGCAGCGAGAAGTCGCGGAGCGCGGCGAGTTGCCCGGCGAGGAAGTACCGCATGACCTCCGACATGCCGCCGGGGTCGTCCGAGGAGCCGGCCATGGCGTTCCCGCCGTCGGCGTCGGCGAGCGAGAGGTGGATGTGGCAGGAGTTGCCCTCGCGCTCGTTGTACTTCGCCATGAAGGTCAGCGAGACGCCTTCCTGGGAGGCGATCTCCTTGGCGCCGGTCTTGTAGATCGCGTGCTGGTCGCAGGTGACGAGGGCGTCGTCGTAGCGGAAGACGATCTCGTGCTGGCCCGGGTTGCACTCGCCCTTGGCGGACTCGACGGTCAGTCCGGCGACGGTCATGTCGTTGCGGATCCGGCGCAGCAGCGGCTCGATGCGGCCGGTCCCCATCACCGAATAGTCGATGTTGTACTGGTTGGCCGGGGTGAGCCCTCGGTAGTTGGCGTCCCAGGCCTGTTCGTACGTGTCCTTGAACACGATGAACTCCAGCTCCGTACCGACCTGCGCGGTGAATCCGTGCTCGGCGAGGCGCTCCAGCTGGCGGCGCAGGATCTGGCGGGGTGCGGCGACCACCGGCGATCCGTCGTTCCAGGCGAGGTCGGCGATCAGCAGGGCGGTGCCGGCGTTCCAGGGCACACGGCGGAGGGTGGTCAGGTCCGGGTGCATGGCGAAGTCGCCGTAACCGCGCTCCCAGGAGGACATGGCGTAGCCGTCGACCGTGTTCATCTCGGTGTCGACGGCGAGGAGGTAGTTGCAGCCCTCGGTGCCGTGCCGGAGCACGTCGTCCAGGAAGAACTGGGCGGCGAACCGCTTGCCCTGCAACCGCCCTTGCATGTCGGGGAAGGCCAGGACGACAGTGTCGATCTCACCACTGGCGACGAGGCGTTGAAGTGCCTCGACGCCCAGTGGGGGTGTGCGGTCTGCCACGGGAAAGCCTCCTTCGGCTTCTACGGTCAGCCGGAAGCCATAAGGTATTGCGGAGAACCATTGCTTGGGAAGGGGGTGCCGCCATATGTCACTGGAAGCGGAGAACGGCCTTGAGGACCGGTTGACCCCGGTACTGCGGCCGGTGCGGGCGGGCAACGGATTCGAAGAGGCGCTGGAACAGATACTGCAGGTCGTACGGCTGGGCCTGGTGCCTGGGGGCGAACGGTTGCCGGCCGAGCGGGAACTGGCCGAGCGGCTCGGGATCAGTCGGGTGACGCTGCGCGAGGTTCTGAAGGTACTGCAGGACCAGGGTCTCGTGGAGTCGCGGCGCGGACGCTACGGCGGGACGTTCGTCCTGCCGAAGTCGGACGCGGGCGGCGAGGACGAGCTGCGGCGGCGGATCAGCGCGGTCGACATCGAGGACGTGCTGCGCTTCCGTGAGGTGCTGGAGGTCGGCGCGACGGGCCTGTGCGCGACCCACGGCCTGAGCGACGAACAGGCGGGCCGCCTGCGCGACGCCCTGGCCCGCACGCACGACGCCCCGCTCGCCGACTACCGCCGCCTGGACACCCTGCTGCACCTGACCCTGGCCGAGCTGTGCGGTTCACCGACCCTGACCGCGCAGTACGCGGCGGTACGGGCGACGGTGAACGACCTCCTCGACTGCATCCCGCTCCTGGTCCGCAACCTGGAGCACTCGCAGCGCCAGCACATCGCGCTGGTCGAGGCGGTCCTCGACGGGGACGCGGACGGGGCGCGGGAGATGATGCGGGAGCACTGCGCGGGGACGGCGGCGCTGCTGCGGGGGTTCCTGGCATGACCGCCTGACCAGCGGGGTAGTTCAATGGTTCCCACGGAGTCCATTCAATTCGCTTCACGTCGGAGGGGTGCATGGCGGGCAGGCCGCTGATCGGCATCAGTACGTATCTGGAGGCCGGAGCGCGTTGGGGCGCCTGGGAGTTGGAGGCCGCGCTGCTTCCGGCCGGCTACCCGCGCCTCGTCCAGCACGCGGGCGGCCTCGCCGCGATGCTGCCGCCCGACGCCCCCGAGCATGCCGCGGCGACCGTCGCCCGCCTCGACGGCCTGGTGATCGCGGGCGGCCCGGACGTGGAACCGATCCGCTACGGCGCGGAGCGCGACCCCCGCTCCGGCCCGCCCGCTCCCGCCCGCGACGCCTGGGAACTCGCCCTGATCGAGGCCGCGTTGACGGCGGGCATCCCCCTCCTGGGCATCTGCCGGGGAATGCAGCTCCTGAACGTCGCCGTGGGCGGCACTCTCGTCCAGCACATGGACGGCCACGCGGAGACACCGGGCGTCTTCGGCCACCACCCGGTCAAGCCGGTACCGGGGACCCTGTACGCCTCGGCGGTACCGGAGGAGACCTCGGTCCCCACGTTCCACCACCAGTGCGTGGACCGCCTGGGCGCGGGCCTGACGGTGTCGGCCTGGGCCGAGGACGGCACCCCGGAGGCCGTCGAACTCCCCTCCGCCGACTGGGTGTTGGGCGTGCAGTGGCATCCCGAGATGGGTGAGGACCTGCGGGTGATGCGGGCGTTGGTCGAGGCGGCCGCGCGCGCTACGACGCCGTCTCCAACCGCTTCCTGAGCCAGGCCAGGGCCGCGTCGCCCTGGGCCCGTTGGAACTCGCGCAGGGTGGGCAGGCCCGGCGGTGACGGTCGGAGCGAGTGCTCGACGAAGTAGCCGGCGAGGGCCGCCAGTGTGGCGGTGACACCGGACGGGTCCGCGCCCTCGGCCAGGGGATGCCGGGTGAACAACTCCTCCGGATCCGGGCCGCCCTGGGCACGGATGCACGGCAGCATGACGAGCAGGTCGAACCAGGGCGCGGCACGGAGGGCGTGCGGCCAGTCGACGAAGACGACCCCTCCGTCGTCCGTGAGCAGCATGTTGTCGGCGCGCAGATCGGCATGCGCGAGGGTGTCACCGGCGGCGAACTCGGTCCAGGGTTCGGCGAGTTCGGCCAGCTCGGGAAGGTGCTCGACCGTCCACGGTTCGAGCCGTCCCGGGATGTCGCCCGCCTCACCGTCGAGCAGCCGCCGCCAGCCGGCGAAATCGCGGGCGAGGCTTTCGACGACGGCCGGGGCGGCCACGGGGGACGGCGTGAGGCTGCGGCCCAACTGCTCCACGGCGCCCAGCACGCGCTCCAACTCGGCCTCCCGCCACGGGACATGAGGCTGCCGACCGGCCACCTCCTCGAAGACCAGGGCCACCCAGGTGCCGTCGTCGTAGGTACCGAGAAGACGCGGCGCGGGGACCGAAGGCGGGAGGGCGGCGGCGTTGCGGGCCTCCGTGCGGTGGAGTTTCGGGCTGTGGGGGTTGGTCTCGGCACTGACCGCCTTGACAAAGGCTCGGGTGCCGTCGGCGGTTCGCACCCGGGCGGCCGTGCCCGGGGAGAAGCCACCTGGCTGCGTGACGGCGTGGGACACCGGCGAGCCGAGCAGCCGGGCGACGGCGTCGTGGAGGTGGGCGGGGAGGGCTTCCCAGGGGGTGCGGACGCCTTGGGCGGGCGGGGCGGTGGGGGTCATGGCGATTATGGTGCGCAAGCGTTGTGGGCGCGCGCCAAGGGTTTTCACCCCCGCCGCCGCTACCCGACGGGCCGGGGGTTGGCGCAGTGCGGGGCGTTAACCCCGGGTCAGTGACAGGAGTTCCCTTGCCGGTCCCGTCGGCCGGTGACCCGTGGGCCACACCGCTCTCAAGTCCCGGGCGAGCGTGATCCCTTCGACCGGGATGCGCACCAGCCTCCGCATCGACAGCTCCTCCCCCACGGCGAGTTCGCTCAGCACCGCGGGCCCCGCTCCGCTCACCGCCGACGCCTTGACCGCCGTAGTGGACGACAACTCGATGAGGGGGCGGGCCAGACCGCCCAGTGCCGCGTCCAGTACCTGCCTCGTGCCCGAGCCCTTCTCCCGCAGGATCAGGGGCGTCGACGCCAACTCGGCCGCCGGGACCGGGCGTTGGCGACGGGCCCACGGGTGGGTCGGGGCGGTCACGACGATCAGGTGGTCATGGGCGATCACCGTGGAGTCCAGTCCCGCGGGCACGGACAGGCCCTCCACGAAACCCAGGTCGGCCTCGTCGGCGAGGAGCCGTTCCGCGACCGTGGTCGAGTTGCCGGCCAGCAACGAGACCGCCGTGTCGGGGCGTTGGGAGTGGAGGGCGAGGAGCCAACCCGGGAGGAGGTACTCGGCGATGGTCATGCTGGCGGCGACACGGAGCCGGGAGTCGCGGCGGTGCCGTAGCGCCTGGGCACCCGCGTCGAAGGCGGCCGCCGCTTCCACAACCCGGCGGGCCCAGTCCGTGACCAGGGCGCCGGCGTCGGTCAGGGTCGATCCGCGCGGTGAGCGGTCCACCAGGGCGACGCCGAGCTGCCGTTCCATGGAGCGGATACGACTGCTGGCCGCCGGCTGCGTGATCCCCAGCTCGCGGGCCGCCGCGCCGAGACTCCCGAGCCGGGCCACCGCCAGCAGCAGTTCCAGCGCGCCCAGGTCAGGCACCCGGTGCGCAATCGACCCGCCCCGCTGATCTTCCGTCTCGCTCCCGCTCATAAATCCAGTTTATGTCCCCATAGACCCATACTCCCTGGTCGCGTGTCTCAGTCGGCGAGACGGTGGAGGCATGGTCACCGCAGTTCGTCATCTCGGACCCAACTGGTACGCCTCCGTCATGGGCACCGCCATCGTCGCCACGGCCGGTGCCGGGCTCCCGCTCCACCTCCCGGGACTGCGCACGGCCTGCACCGCCGTCTGGGCCCTCTCCCTCGCGATGCTGCTGGCCCTGCTCGCCGCCCGGACCCTGCACTGGACCCACCACCGCGACCAGGCCCGCGCCCATCTCCTCGACCCGGCGATGGCCCCCTTCTACGGTTGCCTCGCGATGGCCCTGCTGGCGGTGGGCGGCGGCACGCTGGTCGTCGGGCAGGACTGGATCGGGGTCCGGACGGCGGTCGCGCTCGACGCCGCGCTGTTCGGCACCGGCACGGTCATCGGGCTCGCGGTCGCCGTCGCCGTCCCGTACCTGATGGCCGTACGGCATCACGTGCACCCCGCACAGGCGACTCCCGTGTGGCTGCTGCCCGTGGTCGCGCCCATGGTCTCCGCGGCCCTCGGACCGCTCCTTATCCCCCACCTGCCGCCCGGACAGCCCCGGGAGACGCTCCTCCTCGCGTGCTTCGCGATGTTCGGACTGAGCCTGCTGGCAACGCTGTTGATGCTGCCGCTGGTCTTCGCCCGGCTCGTCACCGGCGGCCCGCTGCCCCTCGCGCTCACCCCGACGCTGTTCCTGGTGCTGGGCCCGCTGGGCCAATCCACCACCGCCGTGGGCAAGTTCGCGGACTTCGCCCCCGGTGTCGTACCGCCCGCGGACGCCCAGGGCTTCAGCCTCCTCGCCGTCCTCTACGGCGTCCCCGTCATGGGCTTCGCCCTGCTCTGGCTCGGCCTCGCCACCGCGCACGTCGTCCGCGCCCGCCGCCACGGCATGCGCTTCACGATGACCTGGTGGGCGTTCACCTTCCCGGTCGGCACCTGCGTCACCGGCGCCGAATCCCTGTCCCACCACACCGGCCTCGCCGCCTACGACCTGCTCGCGATCGTCCTCTACGGCGTCCTGGTCGCCGCCTGGACCACCGCCGCCGTACACACGGCCCGCGGCCTGCTCAGCGGCGCACTGCTCGCAGGGCCGCGCCCAGCACCCGTGGCGCTTCGCCCAGTGACGGCCCGTACCACGTGAGGTGCCTGCCGCTGACGAGCGCGCAGGGCAGGCCCGCGAAGGCCCCTGGTCCGTCGTCAGCCGTGAAGCGGTACGGCTCGTCCGGGAGGACCACCAAGTCCGGTGCCGCAGACCGCAGTTCGTCTACCGTGGCCCGCGGGTAACGCTCGGCGTGCGTCGCGTACACGTGGTCGACTCCCAGCCGGGACAGCACATCTCCCGCGAAGGTGTCCCGGCCCAGCACCATCCAGGGCCGACGCCAGATGGGGACGACGGCGGTCATACGGCGTTCCGGTTCCGGCAGTTGCGCCCACGCCTCCTCCACCTGGTCCAGCCAGCGCGGCCGGGACGGCGCTCCGCACGCGTCGAGGACGCGGGCGAGTTCGAGGAAGGCCTGCGGGACGTCACGCACCTCGGTGACCAGGACCTCGACTCCCGCCCCGCGCAAGGCCGTCAGGTCCGGTGCACGGTTCTCCTCCTCGTTGGCGATCACCAAGTCGGGGGCCAGGGCGAGGATCTGGTCGGCTTTCGGGTTCTTGGTGCCGCCGACGCGGGTGACGTCGAGGTCGGGCGGGTGGCTGCACCAGTCCGTCGCGCCGACCAGAACTCCCGGAAGCGATACGGCGATTGCCTCCGTAAGGGACGGCACGAGGGACACGACGCGCATCAGCGCTGGCGGTCCTGGACCGCCTCGATGTGCTCGGCCACCGCGACCACGACCACCCGGGTGTCCGGCACGGTCGCGCGCCAGCGGTGACGGACGCCGCCGGTCAGGTACATCGTGTCGCCGCGCACCAGCCGGTACGCGCGCCCCTCGGCCTCGATCTCGACGGCGCCGTCGGCGACGTACATCAACTCGTCGTTGCGGTGCTGGAATTCGCGCCCGGCGTCGTGGTCGCCGGTGAACTCCGAGGCGTGCAGCTGGTGATGGCCCCGTACCAGGGAACGCATCCGGGGCTGGGCCGACTCGGGCTCCTCCGCGCGGACGACGTCGACGCTGCACGCGGGGTCGGCGGCGGCGAGGAGTTCGACGGCCGTGGTGCGCAGGGCGTCGGCCACCTTCTCCAGGGAGCTTCTGCTGGGGCGGGCCCGGTCGTTCTCGACCTGGCTCAGAAAGGGCACCGAGAGGCCGCTGCGTTCGGCCACGACGGCGAGGGTCAGGGACAGCGCGCGGCGGCGGCGCCGTACGGCCGCACCCACCCGAAGGGGCTGTTCTTTGTGGTCGCCCATCGCTCCGGCTCCCTCCTTCGCTCGTCGGTCTTCAGTTGCCTCTGATGAGTTCTCTGCACCCTACGCATGTTCGTCAAACCGTTTCATGCGCCTGTCACATCCACGTCACACAGCGTGCGATCGGACGTCATGGTTCTGGCCAGTCCGCAACGGTCCCCTGCCCCTCGGTCGGCGCGAGAGTTCTTCCCTACTCTTCAATGCGTACGCGGTCGACTGTGTTCCCGCTCACTCCTCAGGCCTGATTGCGGGGTTTCGTAGCGCTATGTGGTTGGCCGGATCCTTTCCGTACCGGATCGGGGCGCCGAGAAAGGTGGGCCCCGCCGCACGAAGGGGGGGAACGTGCGGTGGGGCCCACCTCTGGGACGGCGGCTGCGGGACTGTCAGGTCACCCCGGCCGCCTGGCTCTTCCGGTCGGTCCTACTGGCTCTTCCGGTTCTTCGCGACCGGGGCCAACTGGTCGACGAGGCCCGGGTGTTGCTTCAGCCAGGTGCGGACGGCGTCCTGCTCCTCGCCCTTGCCGGACTTCTGGATCTGCGCCTCGAGACCGGTGAGCTGGGACTCGGTCATCCTGAAGTCCTTCAGCCACTTGCCGACGTCGGGGTTGTCGTCGGCGAAGCCCTTGCGGGACACGGTGTGCACGCCGTCGCCCTTGCCCCAGGCGTTCTTCGGGTCCTTCAGCTTCTTCAGCTTGTAGTCGCTGTACGCCCAGTGCGGCGACCAGAGCGTGACGACGATCGGCTGCTTCTTGGCGTACGCCCGCTTCAGCTCGGCCAGCATCGCCGGGGTGGAGCCGTCGACGACGTCGTAGGAGCCCTGGAGGCCGTACTCCTTGAGGACCTTGGTCTTCAGGAGGCCCATCATTCCGGCGCTCGGTTCGATGCCGGTGATCTTGCCGCCGAACTCGGAGGCGTGGGCCTTGAGGTCCGCGAGGGTGTTGACGTCCTTCACGTACGACGGGACTGTCAGCTCCAGGGACGTGGAGCCGTACCAGCTGCCGAGGTCGTCGAGCTGCTTGCCGTACTTCTTCCAGTACTCGGCGTGCGTCGTGGGCAGCCAGGAGTCGGTCTGGAAGTCGACCTGGCCGGTGGCGAGGCCGGTGTACAGCGGGCCCGCCGCGTACTGGGTGGTCGTCACCTTGTAGCCGCGCTCCTCCAGGATCTCCTTCCAGAGGAAGGTGGAGGCGATGCCCTCGTCCCAGGGGATGTAGCCGATGGTGATGTTCTTGCCCTTGCCGACGTCCGTGGCGGAGGTCGCCTTCGTGCCGGAGGAGGAGCCGAAGACGCCGATGCCGCTTGCCACGAGGGCGAGGACGACCACGCCGATCACGGCGAACGCCGGGCGGGGGCGGTAGTTCCAGGGCTTGGCGGTGCCGGCGGCGCGGGCCTTGGCGGCGGCGCGGCGGCCGAGCGGGGAGATCTGGGTGCCGAGCGCGCTGGTCATGCGGTCGAGGTAGATCGCGAGGACGACGATGCCGACGCCCGCCTCGAAGCCGAAGCCGATGTCGAGCTGGCCGATGGCCTCGTTGACAGCGCCGCCGAGGCCGCCGGTGCCGACCATGCCGGCGATGACGACCATCGACAGGCCCAGCATGATGACCTGGTTGATGCCCGCCATGATCGTCGGGAGCGCCAGCGGCAGTTGGACGCGCAGCAGGGTGTCGCGCGGTGAGGTGCCGAACGCCTCTGCCGCTTCGACGAGTTCGGCGTCGACCTGGCGGATGCCGAGCTCGGTCATGCGGACGCCGGGGGCGAGCGCGAAGATCAGGGTGGCGATGACGCCGGCGGAGGTGCCGAGCCCGAAGAAGAGGATCGCCGGGATCAGCAGCACCATCGACGGCATCGTCTGGAGCAGGTCGAGAGCGGGCCGCACGACCGCGCTGACCGTCTTGGAGCGGGCCGCCCAGATGCCCAGCGGGATCGAGATCACCAGGGCGATGACGGTCGCGACGAGGACGAGGGCGAGTGTCGACATCGCCCGGTCCCAGAGGTCCAGCGAGTCGATGAGCAGGAATCCGGCGAAGGCCAGGACGCCCGCGACCAAGCCGCGCAGCCACCAGGCGATGACGGCGAAGATGCCCGCGAGGAGCAGGGGTTCGGGGGCGGTGAGGACCGCGTTGATGCCGTCGTACATGCCCTCGACGACCGTCTTGATCGCGTCGAAGAGCCAGGACATGTGGGCGAGGAGCCAGTCGACACCGGAGTCGACCCAGTCGCCGAGCGGGAGCCTAGGCATGGGCGGTCACCTTCTCGCCGCCGTCGCGCGGACTGACACAGGGGGTGGGTTCGTGCTGCTCGTCGCCGAGGAAGGCGACCAGGCGCTGCCTGGGTACGACGCCGACCAGTTCGTGGTCCTTGTCGAGCACCGCGACGGCGTGCGTGAGGCGGGCGCTGATCGCGCAGAGCTCGTTGAACGGCGTCTCCGGCGTCGCGGTCTCGCAGGCGCAGTCGGCCTCGTCGCCGCGCAGGTCGGTGTCCATGACGGAGCTCGCGGTGAGGACCCGGGAGCGGTCGACGTCCTGGATGAAGGAGGAGACGTAGTCGTCGGCGGGGCGGACGAGGATGTCCTCGGCCGTGCCGGTCTGCACGATGCGGCCGTCACGCATGACGGCGATGCGGTCGCCCAGGCGCATGGCCTCGTTGAGGTCGTGGGTGATGAAGACGATCGTCTTCTTCAACGACTGCTGCAGTTCCAGGAGTTGGTCCTGCATGTCGCGGCGGATCAGCGGGTCGAGGGCACTGAACGACTCGTCCATGAGGAGCAGGTCGGCGTCGGTGGCGAGGGCGCGGGCCAGGCCGACGCGCTGCTGCATACCGCCGGACAGCTCGTCGGGCCAGGAGTCCTCCCAGCCGGCCAGGCCGCACAGGGCGAGCGCCTCGCCGGCGCGCTTCAGGCGCTCGGCGCGGGGCACGCCCTGCACTTCAAGACCGTAGGCGGCGTTCTCACGGACGCTGCGGTGCGGGAAGAGCGCGAAGTGCTGGAAGACCATGCTGATCTTGTGGGCGCGGACCTCGCGGAGTTCGCGGTCGCCGAGCGCGGTCAGGTCCTGGCCGTCGAAGAGGACGCGGCCCGCGGTGGGCTCCAGGAGTCCGTTGAGCATGCGCAGGAGGGTCGACTTGCCGGAGCCGGACAGGCCCATGACGACGAAGATCTGTCCCGGCGCGACGGAGAAGGAGGCGTCGATCACGGCCGCGGTGGTGCCGTCGGCGCGCAGCTCCTCCCGGTCGGCTCCTTCGCGGAGCCGTTCGACTGCCTGGTCGGGTCGTCTGCCGAACACCTTGTACAGATGCTCGGCTTCTAGCCTGGCTGACACGCGTACCTCTCGGTCGGGGGCAGGACGGGGAGGCGACGGCGAGAGACCTGAAGGCCCCTCGACGGTTGAATGTGCAACCGGCATCGCTCCGAGGCCGCGCCTTCCCAGGCTTCCCGGGCGCAAACTCAGGAGTGGCCCAGCTCACCAGCCGGCGGTGTGCGCCCCTCCGGAGCCGGCGGTGTTGGTCCCTCCGGGTGACGGGGAGGGGTGGTCGTCGCGCCGTCGTGCGGCATGATGCGAGGCGTGACCGGACGACTGATGCTCCTCGACACCGCCTCGCTCTACTTCCGCGCCTACTTCGGCGTCCCGGAGTCCGTGAAGGCACCGGACGGGACGCCGGTGAACGCCGTACGCGGGCTGCTCGAGTTCATCGACCGCCTGGTCAAGGACCACCGCCCCGACCAGCTGGTCGCCTGCATGGACGCGGACTGGCGGCCCCAGTGGCGGGTCGACCTGATCCCCACCTACAAGGCGCACCGCGTCGCCGAGGTGCGCGAGAGCGGCCCGGACGCGGAGGAGGTGCCGGACACGCTGTCCCCGCAGGTGCCGATCATCGAGGCCGTCCTCGACGCGGTCGGTATCGCGCGCGTGGGCGTCGAGCCGTACGAGGCCGACGACGTGATCGGCACGTTCACGGCGCACGCGAAGGGCCCGGTCGACATCGTCACCGGCGACCGCGACCTCTACCAGCTCGTCGACGACGCCCGCGGGATCCGCGTCCTGTATCCGATCAAGGGCGTCGGCACGCTCCAAGTCACCGACGAGGCGTTCCTGCGCGAGAAGTACGGCGTCGACGGGCGCGGCTACGTGGATCTGGCGCTGCTGCGCGGCGACCCCAGCGACGGTCTGCCGGGCGTCCCCGGAATCGGCGAGAAGACGGCGGCGAAGCTGCTCGCCGAGTTCGGTGACGTGCCCGGGATCATGGCCGCGATCGACGACCTCCAGTCCAAGCTGACCCCCTCGCAGCGCAAGCGCCTCGACGAGTCGCGGCCGTACGTCGCGGTCGCGCCCAAGGTCGTCAGGGTCGCCGACGACGTTCCGCTGCCCGACGTCGACCCGACGCTGCCGCACGCCCCGCGCGACCCGGAGCTGGTGGACGCACTGGCGGAGCGGTGGGGGCTGGGCGGATCATTGCAGCGACTGCTCACCACGCTGTGCGCGTAAGCATTGTTATTGCTCTCGCCTTCTTGCCTATCACAAAGAATCTAGTGCTAACTTAGGTAAGCCTAAGCATGGGAATCTGGGAGGCCGTCATGGCAGAACGTCCGGCACGGAAGCCGCGTAAGCCCCACTCCGCGCAGGTCGTCCGCACCGAGCGCCTGACCCCTCACATGCAGCGCGTGGTGCTCGGTGGCGAGGGTCTGGCCGAGTTCTCGGCGGACACCTGCACCGACCATTACGTGAAACTGCTGTTCCCGGCCGGGGGCGCGGTCTACCCCGAGCCCTTCGACATGGAGCGCATCCGCGCCGAGTTCCCGCGCGAGCAGTGGCCGGTGACCCGCACCTACACCGTGCGCGCCTGGGACGCCGAGCACCTCGAGATGACCCTGGACTTCGTGATCCACGGCGACGAGGGCCTCGCCGGCCCGTGGGCGACCCGCGTCCAGCCGGGCGAGACCGTCCACTTCATGGGCCCCGGCGGCGCCTACGCCCCCGACGCGGGCGCCGACTGGCATCTGCTCGCCGGGGACGAGAGCGCGCTGCCCGCGATCGCCCGCGCGCTGGAGTCGCTGCCGGAGGGCGCCACCGCGCACGCCTTCGTGGAGATCTCCGGCCCGGAGGAGGAACAGAAGATCGACTCCGACATCGAGGTCGTCTGGCTGCACCGCGGCGACCGTCCCGTCGGCGAGACACTCTCCGAGGCCGTACGGGCGCTGGAGTTCCCCGAGGGCCGGATGCACGCGTTCGTGCACGGCGAGGCGGCCTTCGTGAAGGACCTCCGCGCCCTGCTGCGGGTCGAGTTGCAGATCCCGCGCGAGGACCTGTCGATCTCCGGCTACTGGCGCCTGGGTCACAACGAGGACGGCTGGCAGGCGTCGAAGCGGGAGTGGAACGCGAAGATCGAGGCGGAGCAGGAGGGGACCACGGCGGCTGCGTAGCGCCGGGGAGAGAGCTGGGGAACGGGGCGGCGCCTTCGGGCACCGCCCCTTCGTCATGCCCGGGTCGGTCGCGCCGATGGCCGCTATGACCGGAACAAGCCCACCGGCGTGAGGACTTAGGCCCGCCACAGACACGGCGGCGTGACGCGGCGGAAACAGCGGCTCCCTAATTTCTGTCACCCGACAGGAATTCAGCTGTCGCCGTCAGGATTCCGCTCTCCTGCGCCGAAGGCAGGTGCCGCCGTGACCACAACCACCACCTCCGACATACGCCCCGACCCGCCCCACTCCTCCTCCCCCGACGACGGCTCCCTCGCGGAGTTCGGCTACCGCCAGGAACTGCACCGCAGCCTGGGCCGGTACGCGTCCTTCGCGGCCGGGTTCTCCTTCATCTCCGTACTGACGACCGTCTTCCAGTTCTTCGCCTTCGGGTACGCGTTCGGCGGCCCGGTCTTCTTCTGGGCCTGGCCGGTGGTCCTGGCGGGCCAGTTGCTGGTGGCGGCCTGCTTCGCGGAACTGGCCGCGCGCTACCCGATCTCGGGCGCGATCTACCAGTGGTCGTCCCGCCTCTCCAACGCGGCCTTCGGCTGGTTCGCGGGCTGGATCATGGTAATCGGCCAGATCGTGGTGGTAGCGGCGGCGGCACTGGCCCTGCAAATGGTCCTGCCGGCGATCTGGTCGGGCTTCCAGCTGGTGGGCGGCGACCCGGCACCCACCTCACCGGACGGCGCGGCCAACGCGGCGGTCCTGGGCGTGATCCTGCTGGTCCTGACGACGCTGGTGAACATCCTCGACAACCGCGTGATGTCGGTGATCAACCGGGTCGGTGTGACTGCGGAGATCATCGGCGCGATCCTGATCGTCGTCCTCCTGCTGACCCACTCGAAGCGCACGCCGAGCATCACCTTCCACACGACCGGCAGCCTGGAGGGCGGACTGCTCGGCGCCCTGCTGGTGGGCTCGTTCACGGCGGCGTACGTGATGATCGGCTTCGACAGCGCGGGCGAGATGAGCGAGGAGACCCACAACCCCCGCCGCACCGCGCCCCGCACGATCCTCACCGCGCTCAGCGCGGCGGGCCTGCTCGGCGGCCTGATCATCCTCGGCGGCCTCCTCGCCGCCCCCAGCCTGACCGACGGCCGGCTGGGCGTCGACGGCCTCAGCTACGTCCTCACGAGCAGCCTCGGCGACGGGGTGGGCAAGGCCCTGCTGGCGGACGTGGTGGTGGCGATAGCCGTAGCGACCCTGGCCATCCAGACGGCGGCCTGCCGCATGCTCTTCTCGATGGCCCGGGACGGCCAACTCCCCTTCTCCGCCCGCCTGTCCAAGGTCAACCCCCGCACGGGCATGCCCAGCGCCCCGGCCCTCGTCGTAGGCATCCTCTCGGCCGCCCTGCTCCTCCTCAACTTCGCCTCCCCGGACGCGTTCCTCGCCATCGGCACCACCTGCATCGTGATGCTGTACCTGGCGTACGCGATGGTGACGGGACCACTCCTGTTCCGCCGCGTGCGGGGCGAGTTCGAGGTGGAGGGCACGGACGAGACGGGGGCGCGTCTCTTCTCCCTGGGGCGGTGGGGGGTGCCGGTCAACGCGCTGGCGCTTGTCTACGGCCTGGTGATGACGGTCAACCTGGCGTGGCCGCGGGCTGCTGTGTACGACCCGGCGGGCGGGCACTGGTACTTCCAGTGGTTCACGGTGTTGTTCCTGGCGGTGACGGTTACGTGCGGAGCCTTGTACCGGCTCATGCGCGCGCGACGCGTGCGCTCCGCGACCGAACCTGCTCGATCTCTTGCGGTTCATACTCAACTGCCGCCTGAATAAGCCTTGTTGTGGTCGGTTGGCGGCGCATGGACGGCGCACTGGACGGAGCGTGAAGCCGCGCATCCGGCAAGCGGCGAACCGCTCCATGCGCCGGGGTAGCACCATGCGCCGGGGCAGAACGCCCTTTTGGGGAGGCGTGGGCCGTCGCATGGTCCGGAGCAAGGCCCTTTCAGGGCGAATTGACGACATGACTCGATGTCGCACCCGGGCCCGTTGGAGGTGGTGCCCGGATGCCCGCGACGGCCGGCGGCTCAACACCTCGCGACGGCGCCTTCCCTGAGCTCCGACCTGCCTCGAACAGTTGACTGGACCCGCAGGCACATCGGAAGGTGGAGACGCCCCGCGACCGCACCGTCCGGCGGTCGCCGCCAAGGCCATGGCTGACAGCACCACCCGGCACGCGGTCGATGAGGCCCGCTCGGCCGGGTCAGCCCGCGGGCCTTGTTCGTGTACGAATCAGCCACGCCGCAGTCACGGCGCAGGGAGTACAGCGCGCAGTTCGTGGACTTGGTCGACTCCGTCACCCGGAGGGCACCGCCAAGGGCTCCGCCCCCACCCAGCCGCCAGGGGCCGTAGCCCTGGCCGTCGGCTGCGTGCGGCGGCCCGAGGCCGCCCTCCGCGAGTCTCCGATTCCGTGCTCCGCCCAAGCCGAAAGGCCTGACAACCACTGCTGATGCCAGGTCTTGCGTCCCGACAGGAGATCAGCACGATGAGCACATCCGCGCTCCGAGCGCATTACACCTGGCAGGGGAACCCGAACGTCGACCTGCTGAATCGCAGCGGCGACGACTGGACGTACGACATGGGGCTCCTGCCCGTCGCGGCCGACCCGGAGGAGTGGGCGGCCATCGGACTCGCCGACTGCACCGCATGGTGTTACCCCTTCGCGGACAAGGACGAGCTGTTCCTGGCGTACCACCTCTACGCGT
This sequence comes from Streptomyces sp. NBC_00986, assembly GCF_045162565.1. NCBI lineage: Bacteria > Bacillati > Actinomycetota > Actinomycetes > Kitasatosporales > Streptomycetaceae > Streptomyces > Streptomyces sp. NBC_00986. The sequence continues at coordinate 9,296,381 of NZ_CP108733.1, read as the reverse complement.
GGATGTTCGCCCTCGACCTGCTGTTCCCGCGGACGTTCAAGGCCGAGCGCGACCTCCAAGGAGCGCGGGCCCTGGTCGACCGGCTGTCTCTGTTCATGCCGTTGCACGGCACTTCCCATGCGATGCCGAAGCACCCCATAGAGAGGTCCCTTGCCGATTTATGGATACGGATGACGCCGACCAGGTCGACGGACTGGAAACGCAACATGCGGAACGCCGTGCTGGAATATGCCGACGGGCAGTGCTGGGAGCTGGAATGCATGCGCTCCGGGCGTATCCCTGATCCGGCCGAGTACCTTGTCCGCCGCCGCGGCTCGTTCGGCGGCCAGGTCGGGATCTGCCTCGCCGAGCACGTGGCCGCCGCGGAAGTGCCGGCCCGTGTGCGCCGCTCCCGTCCCTTCCGTGCGCTGACGGACGCCTGGATAGACCTTCAGACTCTCTACAACGACGTCCGTTCCTACCGTCGAGAGGTCGAGAAGGAGGACGAGATATGCAACTTCGTCCTCGTGTTCGCGAGGTTCCTGGACATCTCCGTCGACGAGGCCGCGGCCGTGACAACCCGGCTGCGCACGGCCAGGCAGTCGGAGTACGAACACCTTGAGAAGACTCAACTCCCGGACATCTGCGAACAGTTGCGGCTGAACGGCAACGATCGTGAGCAGTTGTCGGCCGTCGTCGAAGTGATGGGTTACCACCTCGCCGCCGTCGACGCCTGGACGACCACCGCCCCGCGGTATCAGGCGCCCGCCCCGGGAGACGTGCCCTCCACGGTTCTCGGATCCTGAGGAACCGAACCGCCGCGTACGCTTGATCGTGATGAGTCGCCGCACCCCGCCCCCGCCCTCTCCGCTGCCCCAACGCGACGGAGTGGATCCGGTGCGGGTGCGGCTGCCGGCCGGAAACGCCTGGGCGACCGTACGGGATCATCTCGTGGCGCGGCTCGCGGCCAGGGCCGAGGTGATCGACACCATGCTCGACGAGGGACGGATCGTGGACGTCACCGGGCGCCCGGTGTCGCGGGACACGGCGTACGCGCCCGGGATGTTCGTGTGGTTCCACCGGGAACTGCCGGACGAGGAGCGCGTGCCGTTCCCGATCGACGTGGTGTACCGGGACGAGCACGTGGTGGTGGCCGACAAGCCGCACTTCCTGGCCACCACCCCGCGCGGCAGCCACGTCACCGAGACGGCCCTGGCGCGGCTGCGGCGGCAGCTGGGAATCCCGGCGCTGGGCGCGGCCCACCGCCTCGACCGGCTGACGGCCGGGCTGGTGCTGTTCATCGTGCGACCGGAGGAGCGCGGCGCGTACCAGTCGCTGTTCCGCGACCGGCGGGTGGCGAAGGAGTACGAGGCGGTGGCCCCGTACGACCCGACGCTGACCCTGCCGCGCACCGTGCGCAGCCGGATCGTCAAGGAGCGCGGGATCCTGGCGGCCCAGGAGGTCGAGGGCGAGACCAACGCCATCAGTCGGGTCGAGTTGCTGGAGCACCGGCACGGGCGGGCCCGGTACCGGCTCACTCCGCGTACCGGGCAGACGCACCAACTGCGGGTGCACATGAGCGCGTTGGGCGTGCCCATCCTCGGCGATCCGCTCTATCCGGTGGTGGCCGACCCCGTGCCGGCCGGTGATTTCCGCCGTCCGCTCCAACTGCTGGCGCGGGTCCTGGAGTTCACCGATCCGGTCACGGGGTGCGAGCACCGGTTCGTCAGCCCGCGGGTGCTGCGGGCCTGGTCGTCGTACGAGGAGTGGGCGGGGTGACCCGGGTGGCCGGTCGTCTCATTCGCCGTGCCACCAGCGCAGGAAACGGCGGAACAGGCCCGGTCGGTGGGCCGGTTCGGGCACCGGCGCCGCGGCGGGCACGGCGGTGGGCTCGTCGACCGGGGCGGCGGGCGCCGGAACCGTGGGCGGGGTCGGCACGAAGCTGACCTGCCAGTCGTTCGGGCGCTGCCGCAGCGACGGGTTGACGGCGGGCTGCTCGGCGACGTCCTGCTGGGCCTTCGGCGTGAACCGCACCGGCAGTTCCACCAGGTGCCGGTTCCCGATGGACGACCGCCAGCGCAGTTCGTCCTCCTCGCAGTCGAGCTGGATGTCCGGAACGCGGGTCAGCAGTGCGTCGACGCCCACGTCCGCGATGGCACGGCCGATGTCCTGGCCCGGGCACTCATGAGGGCCACCGCTGAAGGCGAGGTGCGAGCGGTTGCCCATCATGTTGGCCTTGAGGTCGGGCCGCACCCGGGGGTCCACGTTGCCCGGCGCGGGCGCGAACAGCAGTCCGTCGCCCTTGCGGATGCGCTGGCCGCCCAGCTCCGTCTCCTGCTTGGCGAAGTAGGCGAAGACCGTGCTGAACGGCGGCTCGTCCCACAGGGACTGCTCGACCGCCTCGGGCACGGTCATCTGGCCGCCGTTCAGCTGGGCCCGGAAGCCCGGTTCGGTGAGCACCATGCGCAGCACGTTGGCGAGGAGGTTGGCCGTGGTCTCGTAGGAGGCGAGGAGCACCACGCGCAGGTGTTCCCTGACCTCGTCGTCGGTGAGCCCCGCCGGGTGGGTGACGAGATGGCTGGTGAAGTCCTCCTGAGGCTGGGCCCGGCGCCGTACGGCGAGCCGGCTGAGGACCTCCATGAGGTAGGCGTGGCTGGCGAGCGCGGTCTCGGTGCCCTTGAGACAGTCGCGGGCGGCCTGCACCAGCCGGTCGCCGTACTCCTCGGGCATGCCGAGGATCTCGCACATGACCGCCATCGGCAGATGCTCGGCGAACTCGGCGACCAGGTCGGCGCTGCCGTCCTCGCAGAACTGGTTGACGAGGTGCTGGGTCGCACGGTTGATGTGGCGGCGGATGCCCCGGTGGTCGATGGTCGACATGGCGCCGGTGACCGCGCCGCGCAGCCGCAGGTGCTCGTCGCCCTCGGCGTGCGCGCAGATGGGCTGCCAGGCGAAGTGCGGCATCAGCGGGTGGTCGGGCTTGACCGTGCCGTCCAGCATGGAAGTCCACAGCCGGCTGTCCTTGCAGTACTGCGAGGGGCTGCTCACCATGTGCAGGTTCTCGCCGTGACCGAGCACCACCCAGATCGGCACGTCCTGGTGCAGCAGCGCGGGGGCCACCGCACCGTGTTCGGCGCGGAGTTTCTCGTACACGGCTCCCAGGTCCTCGGCCTCGGGACCGTACAGCCGGCGCAGCCCGCCGGGGCCGGTGCCGTGCGCGGGGCAGCCGGGCGGCGGACCGAGCACGGTGTCGTCCGTATCGGTCGGGGAGTGAGGTTCAGGCGTCACAGTGATCGCTCCGAGAACTGAAGTGGATCCGGTGTCGGGGGAGTTGGGCGGGTCAGGTCAGTGAGCCCGTCATCGCCAGGGAGTGCAGGAAGCGCATCAGGGTCATCAGGACGTCCCGGCTGGAGGCGCGGCGGCGCGCGTCGCACTCGATGATGGGGATGTCCGGGGACAGGTCGAGCGCCGTACGCAGGTTCTCGATGGGGTAATGCGGGCCGTCCGGGAAGGAGTTGACGGCGATCACGAACGGCACCCCGCGCTCCTCCAGCCGTCCTATGACGTCGAAGCTGACTTCGAGGCGCCGCGTGTCGATCAGCACCACCGCGCCGAGCGCGCCCTCGAACAGCCCGTTCCACAGGAACCAGAAGCGTTCCTGGCCAGGGGTGCCGAACAGATACAGCACCAGTTGGTCGGTGATGCTGATGCGGCCGAAGTCCATCGCGACGGTGGTGGCCGTCTTGCTCTCCGAACCGTAGTTGTCGTCGACGCCGACGCCGGCCTGCGTCATGGTCTCCTCGGTGGTCAGCGGCCTGATCTCGCTGACCGAACCGACCATGGTCGTCTTGCCGACCCCGAAGCCGCCGACGATCACGATCTTCACCGCGGCCTGGGCCGTGTGCGGGAGATGGTCCTCGGTACGAGGGCCCGTGATGGTGTCAGAGCTTTTGAAGTCCATGCATCACCGCTTCGAGGAGGGAACGGTCGGGGAGCGCCTGGCGGACGATCGGGGCGCGCGCCTGCACCAGTTCGGCCGTCAGCAGCTCGGTGAGCAGGACGGTCACCACGCTGTACGGCAGGTTCAGGTAGGCCGACAGCTCGGCCACGGACAGGGGGGCGATACAGAGCCCGAGCAGGGCCGCCTGCTCCGGAGTGGCCGACTGCGGCGCGTCGGAACGCGCCACGATCAGCGTGACCAGGTCGAGTTCGGCCCGGTCGCCGTCCTCGGTCGCGCCGGTGAGGACGTACAGCCGCTCCGGGATCTTTCCTTCGCCCTGCTTCTTGGCGGGCTCGGGCGGCGGCCCGTCCTTCGGATGTCGCCGCTGGCGTTGCGGAGGAGTCATACGGTCTGCCCGTTGCGCCTCGGCGGGCTGGTGAGGTGGGCGCCGATTCTGACGACGAGGTCACGCATGCGGTTGCTCATCAGGCCGGGTTCGGCGACCACGTCGGACAGCACGGCCAGGTAGGCGTTGGCGCCCGCTGCCATCAGATAGAAGTAGCCGCCGTTGATCTCGATGATGACCATCTTCATCCGGCCGTCGCTGCCCGGGATCTCGGAGGCGACGGCGCCCGCCAGGCTCTGCAGCCCGGCACAGGCCGCGGCGACGCGGTCGGCCGCGTCCGGGTCGCCGCCGTAGCGGGCGATGCGCAGCCCGTCGGCGGACAGGACCACGATCTGCTGGATGCCGGGCACGCCGTCGGCGAGATCCTTGAGCATCCAGTCGAAGTTGGCTCGCTGCTGGATCACTTGAGGTCCCCCTCGTCGTCGGCCTCGACTCGGGCCGGCTCGGTCTTCTGGGTGAAAGCGGTCGGGTCCGGGTCACCCTTGAGGCCTTCCATGAACGCCTCGACCCACAGGCCCGGTTCGGGTTCGTCCTTCTTCTCCGGCTCGGGCTCGGGCGCGCCCCAGGCGGAACGGGCCTCCCGCGCGGCGGCCTCGGCGCGCTCGGCGGCGGCCTGTTCGGCGTACCGCTGGGCGAGCGGGACCTTGACCCGGCTGCGGCGCTGCGGCAGGCCGCCCGCCGTCCACTCGGTGACCTCGGGAACCTCGTCCTCCATGCTCACCGAGGCCGGGATGCGCGGGCTCGTGGGGCGGCGCCGCTTGATCGTGCGCTTGGGGCCGTCGACGGCGCCGAGTTCGGCCTTGGGCATGGCGGTGGCGCCGATGCCGTGGGCGAGTCCGGGTGCGGTGCCGGGGGTGAGCATCTCGCTGGGCACGATCAGGACGGCGCGGACACCGCCGTAGGCCGAGGCGCGCAGCGAGATCTGCATGTTGTACGTCGCGCAGAGCCGGCCGACGACCTGGAGGCCCAGGCGCGGGCTCTCGCCGAGGTCCTGGAGGTCGGTGCCGGCCTTGGCGCGCTCCAGCATGCCCTCGGCCCGGGCCCGCGACTCCTCGCTGAGGCTGACGCCGCCGTCCTCGATCTCGATGGCGACACCGGTCTGCACCTCTACGGCGGTGACGTGCACCTTGGTCTGCGGGGGCGAGTATCGCGTGGCGTTGTCGAGGAGTTCGGCCGCCGCGTGGATGACCGGCTCGACGGAGATGCCGCGGATGTTGACCTTGGCGATGGAGTGCAACTCGATGCGGCGGTACTCCAGGATGCGGGACATGGCGCCGCGCAACACGCTGTACAGCGGCACCGGTTCGGGCCACTGGCGGCCCGGGCGGCCACCACCGAGCACCGAGATGGAGTCGGCGAGACGGCCGATCAGCGCGGTGCCGTGGTCGATGCGCAGGAGGTCGTCGAAGACCTCCGGGTTACGGCCGTGGTCCTCCTCCATCTCCCGGAGTTCCTTGGCCTGTTGGTGGACGATGGCCTGCACACGGCGGGCGATGCTGACGAAGGAACGCTGCGCGGAGTCACGCATGTTCTCCTCGCGCTCCACGATCCTGAGCACGGTCCTCAGCAAGTCGCGCTGCGGATCGGGAAGTTGCCGCCACTCCGGATCGGCGTCGACGACTTGGCGAATCACCTCTCCGGGGGATTCTCCACTGCTGAGCCGGTGCAGCGTCGCGGGCAGGATCTCCTGACCGAGGCGGACCATCTCCTGGTTCTGGTCGGCGAGCCGCCGTTCCAGATACGCGGTGTGACGGTCGTGCTCGGCGCGCTGGTCCCGCAGGTTGCGTCCGCGGCGTACCGCTTCGGCCGCCGTCATGATCACCAACAGGGTGGCGACGGCTCCGCACCAGCCGACGGCGATCCGGGCAGGCCCCGCCACCAGGGCGACGGCGGCCCCGGTCGCCGCGGCCATCACTATGGCAGGCGGCAACAGCACGCGCGCGTAGGGAAGTTCACGGCCACCGGGGGGCGATTGAACACTCACCATGTATGCCCTCTAAAGACAGGTCGGCTGGGGGGATGGGGAAATCTGGGGGGAGCTTCTGTATCTTTTGCATGTTTGGGAACAAGCGCACGAATACAGCCCAACTCGGTGCGCTGCGGGCGAGCTTAGTCCGACCGGATCACCGCTGTGTCATATTCAGCAAGCCCCTGAAAAGGGACATAGAAGAGGAGTACCCTCAGCCCATTTACACGCTGTGGCTTCAATCGCACACAGTGAGTTACGGCGCACGGGCATACGAAAATCACTCACCGTAATGAGTGAAGCCTCGATTCCGGCTCGGGTTCCGGCTCGGGTTCCGGCTCGGGTTCCGGCTCGGGTTCCGGCTCGGGTTCCGGCTCAGATTCCCGCGATGCGCAGCGCCGCGTCGGCGGTCGCCTCGGCGAAGGCCGACACCGGCCGCTCGGGATCGGAACGGTGCACGAGGATGACGCCCTCGATGAGCCCGAACACCAGATCCGTCCGCAGCTCCAACTCGCTCTTGGCGAGCGCCCCGCTCGCGGCCGTCGCGGCGAGCAACTGCCGGTAGGCGTCCTTGAGTTCGGCACGCACGGCATGAAAGCCGGCGAAACGCTCGGCGCGCACTTCGGGCAGCAGATACAGCCCACCGAGATTGTGCGAACCGCCGCACAACAGCTCGACGTCCGTACGGCACAGCTCCCACAGCCGGTCCTCGGCCGGGGTCGCGTCGTCCGTGAGGAGTTCCCGGGCGCAGGTCAGCGAGGGCGTGACCGTGGACTCCAGGAGGTCCGCGAGCAGCTCCTCCTTGCCGGAGACGTAGTGGTACATGGACGCCTGCCGCATGCCCGCGCGCTCGGCGACGGCCCGGGTGGTGGTGGCCGCGTAGCCGCGAGTGGTGAACAACTCGGCGGCGGCGGAGAGGAGTTCGGCACGCGGGGACAGTCCGCTGTCCGGCCGCTGATCGGCCCGTGGCCTGCCGACCCGGCGGCCCCCCTGTGCACCCGTTGTCCCCATGCGTTCGATCCTCGCACACGGCCCTGGACGGCGACCGCCCGCCGAACGCCGGGTGATCTCCGTGAGGGCTCGGTAACCGAGCGGCAACACCCGGGCAACCCCGGTGACCCGCCCGCCTCCTAATTTCTGTCAAGCGACAGAAATGTCGTACGCCCACGACGTCCCCCGCAGCCGGAGGTCCCCCGCGATGGCGACAGCGACCACTTACGGAGCCCGCGACCACGCCCGTGCCCAGGAGGGCAAACAGGCCGAGGCGATGCCCGTCGTCCCGGCCGGCGACTGGCCGGCACCGCCCTGCGAGGCGGGCCACCTGGTGTGGGCCGAGACGGTCGCGGGCGGCAACTACACCCACCGCGTCCTGGCCCGCGGCACCGAACTCCGCCTGACCGACCTCCGCGGCGACGCCTGCGCCCACCTCCTCCTCTACGCGGCGGACCGCCCGTGGGAACGCCTGAACGTCGCCGACACGGTCAAGGTCCAGTGGAACGCCTACCTCGGCGAGGGCCAGCTCCTCCTCTCCGACCAGGGCCGCGTCCTCGCCTCCCTCGTCGCCGACACCTCCGGCCGGCACGACGCGCTGTGCGGCACCTCCACCCTGGTCCGCAACACCGAGCGCTACGGCGACGGCACCCCGCAGTCCAACTCCCCTGCCGGGCGTGAGCTGTTCAAGCTCGCCGCCGCCAAGAACGGCCTGGAACCACGCGACTTGCCGCCCTCGCTCTCCTTCTTCCAGGGCGTCGAGATCCGCGACGACGGCTCCCTCGACTTCACCGGCTCGACCGGCCCCGGCGGCAGCGTGACCCTGCGCGCCGAACAGGACGTGACCGTGCTGATCGCGAACGTCCCGCATCCGGCCGACCCGCGCGACGACTATGTCAACTCCCCGCTGGAGGTGCTGGCTTGGCGCGCCGAGGCGACCAAGCCGGGCGACCCGCTGTGGGAGGCGACGCCCGAGGGCCGCCGCGCCTTCCTGAACACCGCCGAATTCCTTGCCGCGAGGGGGCTCATATGAAGACCGAGGACGCACCGGCCGTGAAGACCGTGGAAGTACCGGCACGCGCCGCCTGGTCCGCCGTAATCCGCACGGGCGAGACCCTCACCATCACCGACCTGCACGGCAACCAGGCCGTCGACTTCCTCGTCTACGACGCCCACGACACGTCGGTCCGCTACAGCGCCCCGGACACGATCCACGCCCAGGGCAACCTCTTCCTGACCACCGGCAGCGTGCTGATGTCCAACGAGCACACCCCGCTGATGACCGTCACGGACGACGAGGTCGGCCGGCACGACACGGTCGGCGGCGCCTGCTCCAAGGAGTCCAACACTCTGCGCTACGGCCACCACACGTGGTCGCAGCACGCGTGCGTGGACAACTTCCTTGCGGAGGGCGCCCGTTACGGCCTCGGCAAGCGCGACCTGGTCTCCAACATCAACTGGTACATGAACGTGCCGGTCGAGAAGGACGGCACCCTCGGCATCGTCGACGGCCTCTCCGCCCCGGGCCTGAAGCTGACCCTGCGCGCCGAACGCGACGTCCTCGTCCTGGTCTCCAACTGCCCCCAGATCAACAACCCTTGCAACGGCTTCGAGCCGACAGCGGTGGCGATGACGATCGGGGTTTCAGGATGACCTTCGACACGCTGCTGATCGCCAACCGGGGCGAGATCGCCGTCCGCATCATCCGCACGGCCCGCGAACTCGGCCTGCGCACGGTCGCCGTGTACTCCGACGCCGACCGTTCGGCACCCCACGTACGCCTCGCCGACGAGGCGGTACGACTCGGCCCGGCACCCGCCAAAGAGTCGTACCTGGACGCCGACTTGGTACTCAAGGCGGCCAAGGACACGGGCGCGGGCGCGATCCACCCCGGCTACGGCTTCCTCTCCGAGGACGCGGCCTTCGCCCGGCGCTGCGAGGACGCCGGAATCGTGTTCGTCGGCCCAACTCCGGCCCAACTAGAGCTCTTCGGCGCGAAACACACAGCACGAGCGGCGGCGGAGTCGGCGGGTGTCCAACTTGCCCCCGGCACAGGCCTGTTGGCGAACCTGGACGAGGCACTCACCCAGGCCTCCCTGATCGGCTACCCCGTCATGCTCAAGGCCACCGGCGGAGGCGGCGGCATCGGCATGTCGGCCTGCCACTCCCCCGCCGAACTCACCGAATCCTGGGAGCGCGTGCAGCGCGTAGCGGCCGCCTCCTTCTCCTCCGCCGGCGTCTTCCTGGAACGCCTCGTCGAGCACGCCCGCCATGTCGAGGTCCAGGTCTTCGGCGACGGAGACGGCAAGGTCGTCACCTTCGGCGACCGGGACTGCTCCCTCCAACGCCGCAACCAGAAGGTGGTCGAAGAGGCCCCCGCCCCGGGCCTCCCCGACCACATCCGCACCCAACTGGCCACCTCAGCCCGTGACTTGTGCGCCTCGGTCGGCTACCGCTCCGCCGGCACCGTCGAGTTCGTCTACGACGCGACGCGCGAGGAGGCCTACTTCCTGGAGGTCAACACCCGTCTCCAGGTGGAACATCCGGTCACCGAGGAGGTCTACGGCGTCGATCTGGTCGCCTGGATGCTGCGGCTGGCCCAGGGCGAGCCCGACGTCGTCCGCGACCCCGGCACCCCGCGCGGCCACGCCGTCGAGGCCCGCGTCTACGCCGAGGACCCGTCCCGCGAACACCGGCCCAGCGCGGGCCTGTTGACCCGGGTCGAGTTCCCGGACGGCGTACGCGTCGACGGCTGGGTGGAGACCGGTACCGAGGTGACGACGTCGTACGACCCGATGCTCGCGAAGGTCATCGCCTACGGTTCCGACCGCGCCCACGCGCTCCAACGCCTCGACGAGGCACTGGCCCGCACCCGAGTGGACGGCATCGAGACGAACCTGGGCCTGGTCCGGGCGGCGCTGGCGGAGCCGGACTTCCGCACGGCCACCCACTCCACGGCGACCTTGGCCACGGTGACCGACCCCACTCCCCGCATCGAGATCGTCTCCGGCGGCACCCTCACCACGGTCCAGGACTGGCCCGGCCGCACCGGCTACTGGCAGGTCGGCGTACCCCCGTGCGGCCCGATGGACGACCTCTCCTTCCGCCTCGGCAACCGCGCGCTCGGCAACGAGGAGGGCACCCCCGGCCTCGAATGCACGCTCCAGGGACCGACGCTGAGGTTCACCCACGCCACCACGGTGTGCGTGACGGGCGCGCCGGCACCGGTGACCGTCGACGACACCCCGGTCCCGCAATGGGAGCCGGTGACGGTACCGGCGGGCGCGACCCTGGAGATCGGCACCCCGGCCGAACACGGCCTCCGCACCTACGTGTTGGTCGCGGGCGGCCTGGACGTGCCGGCCTTCCTCGGCAGCGCGAGCACCTTCACCCTGGGCCGCTTCGGCGGCCACGGCGGCCGGGCGCTGCGCACCGGTGACGTCCTGCACGGCGGCACGGTCACCGAGGGCACATCCGTACCCGCCGCCGACCGCCCGACCTTCGCCGCCGTATGGGACGTGGCGGCGGTCGAAGGCCCGCACGCCGCACCGGAGTTCTTCACCGAGGACGACATCCACGACTTCTACGCTGCCGACTGGAAGGTCCACTTCAACTCGGCCCGCACGGGCGTCCGCCTGGTCGGCCCGAAGCCCCGCTGGGCCCGCACCGACGGCGGCGAGGCGGGCCTGCACCCGTCCAACATCCACGACACCCCGTACTCGGTGGGCGCCGTCGACTACACGGGCGACATGCCGGTCCTGCTCGGCCCCGACGGCCCGTCCCTGGGCGGCTTCGTCTGCCCGGCGACGGTCATCAGCCAAGAGCGCTGGAAACTGGGCCAGTTCAGGCCGGGCGACACGGTGCGCTTCACCCCGGTGAACGTCGACGGCTCGCCCCGCCCCGCCATAGTGGACGGCGGAATCCTGGCCAGGGACGGAGACGTCACCTTCCGCCGCAGCGGCGACGACAACCTCCTCGTCGAATTCGGCCCCATGCAACTGGACTTGGCGCAACGCATGCGAGTCCACGCCCTGATGGAGGCGGTGGCGAAGGCCGACTTCGAGGGCGTCACGGACCTGACCCCAGGCATCCGCTCCCTCCAGATCCAGACGGACCCGACCCGCCTCCCCCAGCGCGAACTCCTGGCCGCAGTAAGGGAGACAGCAGCTTCCCTGCCCCCCACGGACCAACTGATCGTCCCCTCCCGCACGGTCCACCTCCCCCTCTCCTGGGACGACCCGGCCACGCGCGAGGCGATCGCCCGCTACATGGCCGGCGTCCGCGACGACGCCCCTTGGTGCCCCTGGAACATCGAGTTCATCCGCCGCGTCAACGGCCTGGACTCGGTACAGGACGTCTACGCCACGGTCTTCGACGCGGAGTACCTCGTACTGGGCCTGGGAGACGTCTACTTGGGCGCTCCGGTAGCCACACCACTCGACCCCCGCCACCGCCTGGTAACGACGAAATACAACCCGGCGCGCACCTGGACGGCCGAGAACTCGGTCGGCATCGGCGGGGCGTACCTCTGCATCTACGGCATGGAGGGCCCCGGCGGCTACCAGTTCGTGGGCCGTACGACACAGGTGTGGTCGGGCTGGCAGCAGCGCGGCGCGTTCGAGCAGGGCTCACCCTGGCTCCTCCGCTTCTTCGACCGCATCAAGTGGTACCCGGTGGAGGCGGACGAACTCCTCGAACTCCGGGCGGACATCACCTCCGGCCGTTTCGTCCCGCGCATCGAGGAGGGCACGTTCTCGCTCGCCGAGTACGAGGCGTTCCTCACCGAGAACGCCGAGTCCATCGCGGAGTTCAGGTCCCGCCAGCAGACGGCGTTCGGTGCGGAACGCGATGCGTGGGAGGCGGCGGGCGAGTTCACCCGAGCGGAGGCGGCAGCCGCCCCGGCACCACCGCAGGCCGAGGTGACGGTCCCGGCGGGCGGACAACTGGTGGAGGCCGAATTCGCCGCGTCCGTCTGGCAGTTGAACGTGGAGCCGGGCGACGAGGTGACGGCGGGCCAACCCCTCCTGGCCCTGGAGGCGATGAAGATGGAGTCCAGGGTGCACGCGCCCATGGCCGGCATAGTCACGGAAATCCTGGCCAGGCCCGGCGACCAGGTCGAGGCGGGCACGGTGTTGCTGGTCCTCGCCCCCGCAAGCTGAACCTCAAGCCGAACCGCAAGGAGCAGAAGAGCGATGTCGACCACCGTGTCCCGAGTCCGAGCCGCCTACGCCCGCATAGAGGCGGTGAACCGCCCAGAGATCTGGATCGACCTGCGCCCGCGGCCGGACGTGGAGTCCGAGGCACAGGCAATCGACGAGCGCGTGACGGCGGGCGAGCAACTCCCCCTCGCAGGGCGCCTGTTCGCGGCCAAGGGCAACATAGACGTCCACGGCCTCCCGACCACGGCGGGCTGCCCGGCGTACGCCTACACCCCGGAGACCGACGCCCCGGTGGTGGCCCGTCTCCGCGCGGCCGGCGCGATCGTGCTCGGCACCACGAACCTCGACCAGTTCGCCACGGGCCTGGTCGGCACCCGCTCCCCGTACGGCGCGGTCCGCAACGCCCACGACCCGGAACGGATCAGCGGCGGCTCCAGCGCGGGTTCGGCCGTAGCCGTGGCCCTCGGCATCGTCGACTTCGCCCTCGGCACCGACACGGCGGGCTCGGGCCGGGTCCCCGCCGCCTTCAACGGCATAGTCGGCCTGAAGCCCACCCGGGGTCTGGTCCCGACGGCGGGCGTGGTCCCGGCCTGTACGTCGATCGACTGCGTGACGGTCTTCGCCCGCACCCTCCCCGAGGCCGAACAGGCCCTGTCCTTCATGACCTCCCCATCGACCCGCACCCTCCCGCCCCTCCCCCAACGCGCCCCGGGCCCATGGCGCATAGCGGTTCCGCCACGCGAACAGCTCGGCGAGCTGGACGAGGGCTGGGCAGAGGCGTACGAGGGGGCGGTGGAGCAGCTCAGGGGCGCGGGCGCCGAGATCCGCACCCTCGACCTCACTCCGTTCACGGAGGCGGCGGCGATGCTCTACGAGGGAGCGTTCGTGGCCGAGCGCTACACGGCGGTAGGGGCATTTGTCGACAAGGCGATCGCCTCCGGCACCGAGGGCCTGGACCCCACGGTGACCGGCATCATCACCCGAGCCCGAGACGTCCCGGCCCACCAGCTGTACGCGGACGAGGAACGCCTGGCCGCTCTCCGCACCCGAGCCCTCGCCGAACTGGCAGACGCAGACGCCCTGTTGCTCCCGACAACCCCGGGCCACCCCACTCTTGCCGAGGTAGCAGCCAACCCCTTGGGCGCCAACGCCCGCCTGGGCCGCTTCACCAACTCCACCAACCTCTTCGACCTGGCGGCGGTGGCAGTCCCGTCCGGCGAGGTAAACGGTTTGCCCTTCGGCGTGATGCTGATCGGCCCGGCATTCACGGACGACCGCCTGGGGCGGATAGCGCGCGACCTGGATCCATCGGTGCAACTGGCAGTCGTAGGAGCCCACTTGACGGGCCAGCCCCTGAACCCCCAACTGCTCTCCCTGGGCGCCCGCTTGGACCGCGCAACCACAACGGCCCCGGTCTACCGCCTGCACGCCCTGACAACAACTCCGCCCAAGCCGGGCTTGGTTCACGTGGGCGAGGGCGGAGCGGCGATAGAAGCGGAGGTATGGCACCTACCGGCAGAGGGCCTGGGCCGCCTGTTGGCAAGCCTGCCCCGCCCAATGACCTTGGGCAGCGTTGAGCTGGCAGACGGCACAAGCGTCCCGGGTTTCTTGTGCGAGCCGACGGCACTGGAAAACGCCAAGGACATCACAAGCTACGGCGGCTGGCGACCGTACCTGGGCTCTTGAAGAGGCACGAGGCCAACCCCCTAGGGGCGCGGGGCTGTGTCGATATGCGGCTCCGCCGCGTGGGCGCGACCAGCCAAAAGGCACCCGCACCCGCACCCGCACCCGCACCCGCACCCGCCAACGAACCCTCACCCCACCGACGAGTAGGCCACAACCCCCCGCAGCAACAACTCAACAGCCTTCCGCGCATTCTTCGCCACGGTGGACGACGCCTCGCCCCCAGTGACCGGCGCCGCAGCAGAAATCTGCCCCAACACATCGATCACCTGCTTGCACCACCGAACAAAGTCCCCGGCAGGCATCTCAACCTCCCGAAGCACCTCGTCCAACCCCTTCCCGCTGGCCCACATATACGCGGCCCAGGCAAACCCGAGATCAGGCTCCCGCTGCCCGACCCCTTCGGTCTGAGTGATCCGGAAATCCTCCTCAAGGGCGTCAAGCCGCCCCCAGATCCGCACCATCTCCCCGAGCGCCGCCTTGGCCGCACCCGACGGCACCTTGGGAACAGTCGCATCGTCACTGACCCGCGCCTCGAACACCAACGCCGAGACACACGCGGCGAGTTCGGCAGGAGAAAGCCCCTCCCAAACCCCCTCGCGCAGACACTCACTGGCCAGCAGATCAAGCTCGCCGTACAACCGGGCCAACCGCTTCCCGTGCTCGGTGACCTCGTTGCCCCGCAGATAGTCCAGGTCGGTCAGCAGCGCGACGATCCGGTCGAAGGTGCGGGCGATCGTATTCGTCCGCCCCTCGATCCGCCGCTCCAGCTGCGTGGTGTCCCGCTGCAGCCGGTGGTACCGCTCGGCCCAACGCGCGTGATCCTCACGGTCGTTGCACCCATGACACGGATGCGCCCGGATCGCCGTACGCAACTGCGCGATCTCCCGGTCGTCCGCGGCCTGCGAGCGCTGCTTGCGGGCCCGCTCCGGCGGAATGTGCCCGGCCTTGGTGCGCAGCGCGGACGCCAGGTCCCGACGGGACTGCGGGGAACGGGCGTTGAAGGACTTCGGGATCCGCATCCGGTCCAACGCCTCGACGGGGACGGGGAAGTCCATCGACGCGAGCCGCTTCACCTGCCGTTCCACCGTCAGGACCAGTGGACGCGGCCCGTCGTGCTGCTCGAAGCCGCGATGGCCGTTGGACCGCCCGGCGGGCAGTCCCGGGTCCAACACCAGTGCCAGACCCGCGTACTTGCCGGTCGGGACATGGATGACGTCGCCCGGCTTGAGCTTCTCCAGCGCTACGGCGGCCTCGGCGCGCCGTAGCGCCACGCCTTGGCGGGCCAGCTCGGTCTCGCGGTCCTTGAGCTCGCGGCGCAGCCGCATGTAGTCGTCGAAGTCGCCCAGGTGGCAGGTCATGGAGTCCTTGTAGCCCTCCAGGCCCTCCTCGTTGCGCTGCACCTGCCGCGAGATCCCGACGACCGACCGGTCCGCCTGGAACTGCGCGAAGGACGTCTCCAGGAGCTCCCGCGACCGGTGCCGCCCGAACTGCTCGACGAGGTTGACCGCCATGTTGTACGACGGCTTGAAGCTGGAGCGCAGCGGGTACGTGCGCGTGCCGGCCAGTCCCGCGAGGTGCTCGGGGCTGATCCCGCGCTGCCACAGCACGACGGCGTGGCCCTCTACGTCGATGCCGCGGCGGCCGGCCCGGCCGGTCAGCTGGGTGTACTCGCCGGGGGTGATGTCGGCGTGCTGCTCGCCGTTCCACTTGACGAGCTTCTCCAACACCACCGAGCGCGCGGGCATGTTGATGCCGAGCGCCAGGGTCTCCGTGGCGAACACGGCCTTCACGAGCCCGCGCAGGAACAACTCCTCCACGACCTCCTTGAACGTCGGCAGCATGCCCGCGTGGTGGGCCGCGATGCCGCGCTCCAGGCCTTCCAGCCACTCGTAGTACCCGAGGACATGCAGGTCCTCGTCGGGAATGGACGCCGTGCGCTCCTCGACGAGCGCCCGCACCTTCTCCCGCGCCTCGTCGTCGTTGAGCCGCAGCCCGGCGTACAGACACTGCTGCACGGCGGCCTCGCAGGCGGCGCGGCTGAAGATGAACGTGATGGCGGGCAGCAGGTCTTCGTTGTCCAGCCGCTCGATGACTTCGGGGCGGCCCGGTGTCCACACCCGCGAACGCGATCTGCGCTCCCGCTCCCGGTCGGCCTCGCGCATGGCACGGCCGCGCTTGCGGTCCTGGTAGGACGGCCGCTGGGCCTCCATGCGGGCCAGGCGGGTGAGGTCGGGGTTGACGGCCTTCTTGTTGCCCTCGCCCTCCTCGAAGAGGTCGTACATCCGCCGCCCGGCAAGCACGTGCTGGAACAGCGGCACGGGCCGGTGCTCGGAGACGATCACCTCGGTGTCGCCGCGGACGGTGTCGAGCCAGTCGCCGAACTCCTCGGCGTTCGACACGGTCGCCGACAGCGAGACCAGGGTGACCGACTCGGGGAGGTGGATGATCACCTCTTCCCATACGGCGCCGCGGAAGCGGTCGGAGAGGTAGTGCACCTCGTCCATGACCACGTAGCCGAGGCCGAGGAGGGTCTGCGAACCGGCGTACAGCATGTTGCGCAGCACCTCGGTGGTCATGACGACCACCGGGGCTTCGGAGTTGACGCTGTTGTCGCCGGTGAGCAGGCCGACCTTGTCCGCGCCGTAACGGCGGCAGAGGTCGGCGTACTTCTGGTTCGACAACGCCTTGATCGGGGTCGTGTAGAAGCACTTCTTGCCCTGCTGGAGGGCGAGGTGGACGGCGAATTCGCCGACGATCGTCTTGCCGGAGCCGGTGGGCGCCGCGACCAGCACGCCCTTCCCCGCTTCGAGCGCCTGGCAGGCCTCGATCTGGAAGGGGTCGAGACCGAAGTCGTACATCTCGCGGAAGTCCGCGAGCGCGGTGGCCTGCTCGGCTGCCCGCAGGCGGGCTGCCGCGTACCGCTCGGCCGGGGAGAGGTCCTCTGTCATCGTGCTTTCGAGCGTACCGGGCGCCACTGACAACAGGACGATCATTATCCGTTCCCACGGGTCCTCCACACACGGAGACCGGCCGCCCCCGCTGTGGGAACGGCCGGTCTCGGTGGAGTTCGGAAGGTGATCAGGTCACGTCGTCATAGCCGTTGACCCGGTCGGAACCGGTGCCGCTCGCCTGCTCGGGCAGGGCTGCCCGGCCGGCCGAGACGGCTTCGATCTCGCCGATGTCCTCGGGGGTGAGGTCCAGGTCCGAGGCCTCGTCGTCGTCCGGTCCCTCCGCCTCGCGGCGGCGCTTGCGCCGGTCGTTGAGCAGGGAGAAGACGACGGCGCCGAAGTACAGCACCCAGATCGGCCCGGCCAGCGCCAGCATGGTCAGCGGGTCGGTGCTGGGGGTGGCGACGGCGGCGAAGACCGTGATGCCGAGGATCATGGCGCGCCACCAGCCGAGCATCCGCTTGCCGGTCAGCGCCCCCGTGAGGTTGAGCATGATCAGCAGCAGCGGCAGCTCGAAGGAGAGGCCGAAGACCAGCACCATGCGCGTGACCAGGTCGAGCAGGTCGTCCAGTGGCAGCAGGTTGTCGACACCGCTCGGCGTGAAGCCGATCAGGACCTTCGCCGTGGTGGGCAGCACCTTGTAGGCGAAGTAGGCGCCGCCGAGGAACAGCGGCACGCCGGTGCCGACGAAGGAGAGCGCGTACTTCTTCTCGTTCTTGTGCAGGCCCGGCGCGACAAAGCCCCAGAGCTGGTACAGCCAGACCGGGGAGGCCAGGACGACACCGGCCATCAGGGACACCTTCAACGCCAGCGTGAACGGCGTCAGCAGACCGTTGATCGTGATCTGCGCGCACTGCTGGGTCTTCGCCGACGACCTCGACAGCTGCTCGAAGTTCTGGGAGCAACCGACCGAGTGCAACACCGGCTTGGTGATGATGTTGACGATGTCGTTGTAGAAGAAGGCGGCCACGCAGGTCACCACGATGATGGCGAGCATCGCCTTCGCGAGCCGGTTGCGCAGCTCACGCAGATGGTCCGCGAGGGGCATCCGCCCCTCGGGGTCCTTCTCCTTCTTGCGGGCGGACTTAGGCAACCCACGTCCTCATCTCGTGCGGCAGGCCGAGGGGGTCCCGGCCCTGCGTCAGCGCTTGGTCGTGTCCGACGGCTCGGTGACGGGACGCGCACTGGTCACGTCGCCGGGGGCCGCCTGGATGGTGCGCTGCACGGACTCGTCGGTGTTCGGCGGGCCGGCGGGGGTGGGCGCGGTGTTGCCCTCTTCCTTCATCGCCTTGGCTTCGCTCTTGAGGATGCGGGCGGACTTGCCGAGCGAGCGGGCCATGTCCGGAAGCTTCTTCGCGCCGAACAGGAGCACGATGACGACGAGGATGAGAATGATCTCGGGTGCTCCGAGCCTTCCGAACATAAGTCTTTACCTTCTCACCGAGGCGGCTGGGGTGGGGTGCTGTCCGATCGGTCGGACATCTGTCCGACCTTCGTGCTGCCAGCGATCGTAACGCTCAGGGGTAAACGTGAGGCAATCCCCGTGCGTACTCCCGGTCCGCGCTCCGGGCCTCGTTATCCGGACCGCGATCAGCAGCGTACCCGCCTCCACCGACAACGTGACAGGGCAAAGTGACGCGAAGCGCATGAGGCGCGCAACTCACACCCCGCCCATATGTGAATCACAGTGCGTCCACGGAACGCGCCGTGGATGCCGCCGCGCGCTCCAGGTCCTCGGCCGCCCGGTTGATGCGGTGCGCGGCGTCACTGACCTGGAGCCCGAGCCGCCGCGCCTCCAGGAAGACCCGGACGGCGAGCACGCCGAGCACGGCGAGACCCAGGAAACCAACAGCTACCGCGACCATCGCCCAGAACATGGGGCGAGCCTAGACCCTGCTAGCCGACGGAGGTCAGCCGCAGGGTCCTGACTCCGCCGCCGGTGAGCAGTTCGACGATCCGCTCGCCCGCGGGCTTGCGTACGGCCGCGCCGCAGTCGGGGCAGGTGAAGGAGTAGAAGGTGGTGCGGCTGGTGGCGCCGATGGCGAGGCGCAGGGCGCTCGCCGCCAGTTCGAAGTTGCTCCGGCAGTCCGGGCAGCCCGCTCTGAACATCACGGGGACCACGCTCTTCATCCCGGCGAACGCGGCGGCCACCGTCATCTCCGGACCGCCCTGGGCACCCGAGACATCCGTCATCGTCGACTCGCTCACAGCCCCTGCTCCTCTTTCCTTGGTCGTTCGCCTCCGGGGCGCTTTCAGCCGTTACCGAGAGGGCCCCTACGGCTCACTCCCGCCTCTCGTCAACACCCTGCACTGCGTCAACAACACCCTGCGGACCGTCGTACGCCGCCAATGCCTCGCGGGCGGCCCGGCGGGCGCTGTCGGCGAGGTCGCTCGGGGAGACGATCCGGCCGTCGCGCCCGAGCCGCAGGGCCAGGCGTCTCAGAGACGTGGGGTCGGGGGTGCGCAAGGTAATACGCAGCCCGCCGTCGGGAAGCTCATCGGCACTGTCGTGCGGGTAGTACTCGGCGACCCAGCGCCCGCCCGGGCCGACCTCCACGACGACCTCCGGGTCCTCGGCGGCGGGCTGCACCAACGCCTCGGACAGGTCCCGCAGTTCGATCTCGGGGGGCGCGGACGGCTCGTCGAGGATCTTGATCTCGGCGACCCGGTCGAGGCGGAAGGTGCGGCGTGCCTCGGAGCGGCGGCACCAGGCCTCCACGTACGTGTGGCCGACGCTGACCAGCCGGATGGGGTCGATCTCGCGCTCGCTCAACTCGTCGCGGGCGGGCGAGTAGTAGCGGATCCACAGGCGGCGGCGCTCCGAGATCGCGCGGTCGACGTCCGCGAAGACCCCGCCCTCGGACTCGAAGGTCACCGACAGGCGCGCGCTGGCCCCGGCCGCCTCACCGGCCGCCGCCTCCACCTTGGCGTTGGCCCGCAGCAGCGCCTGCCGGTCGCTCTCGCGCAGGCCCGGGAGGGTCGACACGGCGCGGGCGGCCACCAGGAGCGCGGTCGCCTCGTCGGCGGCGAGCCGGAGCGGTTCGGCGACGTCGTCCGGGTTGTGCCACCAGATACGGTCGCCGTCGGTGTCGATGTCGAGCAGGTCGCCGCCCCGGAAGCTGGTCCCGCACATGGGCAGCACGTCGAGGTCGGAGACCAGCTCGTCCTCGGTGATCCCGAAGGCACGGGCGACGTCCTCGATACGTGCTCCGGGGCGCTCCTTGAGATAGGTCACCAGGGAGAGCATCCGCCGGGTCTGGTCGATGGCGTTGACGGGCCTGACCGGTTTGCCTGCCACAGTTCTCTTCCGCTCCCCCTCAGCCCTTGGCCACGGCGCGCAGCCGGTCCACCACGTCGGCCCGCAGCTCGGCGGGCTCCAGGACGACGACATCGGGCCCGAACTCCACCAGCCAGGCGTCCAGCCCGTGGCCGTACGGAATCTCCAACTCGTCCCAGCCGTCCCCGAGTTCCCGAACCGACACGGCTTTCGCCCGCAAGGGGTAACCGGAGCCCATGCGCAGCCGGATCAGCGCGGAGCGGTCGGCGGTCTCCCCCGCCCAGCTCGCGACGGTCTCCCGCACGGTGACGACGTCGGGGATGTCCGCGGTGAACCGCCCGTTGCGCGAGCGCACCTTGCCGGTGATCCGGGACAGCCGGAAGACACGCTCGGCGCCCCGGTCGCGGTCCCAGCCGGCGAGGTACCAGTGGCCGCGCCAGCACTCCAGCGCCCACGGTTCGACAGTGCGGGGTTCTGGGCGGGCGGCGGTGGCCTTGCGGTAGTCGAAGACGACGGGACGGCGGTCGCGGCAGGCCAGCATCAGCGGCTCGAACGACGCCTCGTGCACCGGGATGCGCGGCTCCAGGGCGCCGTGCGGCTCGTACGGGTCGAGGTCCTCGGGCATCCCGGCCGCGCGCAGCTTCTGCAGGGCGCCACTCGCGGCGCCGGCGAGCCGGGCCTGCTGCCACACCTTGGCGGCGAGACCGAGCGCGGCGGCCTCCTCGGCGTCGAGGGTGATGGGCGGGAGGCGGTTGCTGTCGCGGCGGGCGAGATAGCCGACCTCGCCGTCCAGGTTCTCCACCGTCTCGATGACGAGGCCGAGTTCGCGCAGATCGTCCTTGTCGCGCTCGAACATGCGGTTGAAGGAGTCGTCCGAGCCCGCTTCGAGGTAGGCCTCGATGGACTCGCGCAGCTCACGCTTGCTGAGCGGCCGCCGTGTCCCGAGCAGACACAGCGCGAGGTTCATCAGCCGCTCGGCCTTGGCAATGGCCATCGACGCCCTTCGCCTCCCTGTATGTGCTTACGAACGATGACCGTACCGCTCCGCGGATGCCTGGCAAAAGCCGAGGGCCCATGCCCCAACAGGCATGGGCCCCAGGTGATCGGGTCCGGTCGGAACCGGTGATCAGACGGCGATGAGGTCGACCACGAAGATCAGGGTCTCGCCCGGCTTGATCGCCGGGGTCGGGCTCTGGTTGCCGTAGGCGAGGTGCGCCGGGATGGTCAGCTGGCGGCGGCCGCCGACCTTCATGCCCTGCACGCCCTTGTCCCAGCCCTTGATGACACGGCCGCCACCGAGCGGGAACTTGAACGGGGTACCGCGGTTCCAGCTGGCGTCGAACTCCTCGCCGGTGCTGAAGGCCACGCCCACGTAGTGGACGGTGACGTTCTGGCCCGCCACCGCGATCTCGCCGTCACCCTCCCAGAGATCCTTGATCTCCAGGTCGGCCGGGGCTTCGCCCTCCGGGAAGTCGATCTCGGGCTTCTCGATGCTCACGTCTCTAGCTCCTGCTTGTGTACGACAAGGCAACTCCGACAGTCTCGCAGACCGGCCGAATTCGTGCTCCGGCCAGGCCCCGACCCCGCAGGGGTCACATGGCCGCCAGGATGTCCACGGAGAACACCAGGGTGTCGCCCTTCTTGATGGCGCCGCCGCTCGGCGGGGTGTCCCCGTAGGCCAGGTCGGCGGGCGCGACGATCATGATGCGGCTGCCGACCTTCTTGCCGGTGATGCCCTGGGCCAGGCCTTTGACGACCGACAACATGTCCTTGAGCGCGAACTGGCTCAACCGCCCCTGGGAGTACGTCGATTCGAACTCCTTGCCCGTGCTCCAGACCACGCCCTTGAACTGGCAGAGGATCGACTGGTCCGCCTTGACGACGGCTCCGTCGCTCTCGAGGACGTAGTTCGACACCAGCTTCTTCGGCGGGTCCGCCTTCGGGACGGTGACCGAGGGGGCCTTGCCGTCGGTGTTCGTGCCGACCTTGGGCAGATCGGCGTCGGACTGCGCGACGGTCGAACCCTTGGCGGAGCTCTTGGCGTTGAACGAGTCCTGGATGTCGATCACGAAGACCAGCGTGTCGGTGCCCTTGATGCCCGCCTCGGGGCTGCCCGCCGTGCCGTATCCCCAGGTCGGCGGGATCGCCATCTCGACGCGGCTGCCGACCTTCTTGCCCGCGAGGCCGTAGCGCCAGCCGTCGATGATGCCGCCCTGGGCGAGCTGGATGACCAACGAGGTGTTGCGGTCGTAGGAGTTGTCGAAGACCTTGGCCGTCGACCAGATCTGGCCCAGGTAGTTGACCTTGACGAAGTCGCCCTCCGCCACGGCCTTGCCGCCGCCCGCGATCACCGTCTTCACCGCGAGGTCCTTCGACGGAGTGCCGGTGCCCTTGGCGACGGTCGGCTTCTCGTCGAACTTCGTGCCCGCGGTGATGGCCGGCAGCGGGCCGTCCACGAGCTTCGGCGGCGGCACGGCCGAGGCGGAGGAGGACGGTGAGGGCGACGGCGACGCGCTGGCCTTGCTGGAGGAGGAATCACTGTCACCGCACCCCGCGATCGTCACAAGTCCTGCGGGAACAGCGATAAGAACGGAGCGTCGGCGCACGGTGAAGGCCTCGTAATCGGTCGATCTTGTTGATGGCGTGCGCGCAACTCTACGGTGCGGGACGGGCCCCGTACGTGAAACGTACGGGGCCCGTGTGGCGTACCGAATATGTATCCGGACGTCGGTATCCGGATGTTTTTGCCTACATTCCGGCGATCAGTTTCTCCACCCGGTCGTCGACCGAACGGAACGGGTCCTTGCACAACACCGTGCGCTGGGCCTGGTCGTTGAGCTTGAGATGGACCCAGTCGACGGTGAAGTCCCGCCGCTGTTCCTGGGCCCTGCGGATGAAGTCGCCGCGGAGCCTGGCCCGAGTGGTCTGCGGCGGAACGGACTTGCCCTCGAAGATCTTCAAGTCGTTGCAGATCCGGGCGGCTTGGCCCTTCCTCTCGAGGAGGTAGTAGAGCCCTCGGCGACGGTGGATGTCGTGGTAGGCGAGGTCGATCTGCGCCACCCGCGGGTGGGACATGGTCATGTTGTGCTTCGCCCGGTACCGCTCGATGAGCTGGTACTTCATGACCCAGTCGATCTCGGTGCCGATCCGGTCGAGGTCCTCGGCCTCGATCGCGTCGAGCGTGCGGCCCCACAGTTCCAGGACCTGCTCGACGGTGCCCGTACGGATGCCGCGGCGCTCGACGAAGTCCACGGCCTTCTCGTAGTACTCGCGCTGCACCTCGATCGCGGAGGCCTCGCGTCCGCTGGCCAGACGCACCTTGCGCCGGCCCGTGATGTCGTGGCTGACCTCGCGGATCGCCCGGATCGGGTTCTCCAGGGTCAGGTCGCGCATCACCGTGCCCGCCTCGATCATGCGCAGCACGAGGTCGGTGGCACCGACCTTGAGCAGCATGGTCGTCTCGGACATGTTCGAGTCGCCCACGATGACGTGGAGACGGCGGTAGCGCTCGGCGTCCGCGTGCGGTTCGTCCCGCGTGTTGATGATGGGCCGGGAACGCGTCGTCGCCGAGGAGACGCCCTCCCAGATGTGTTCGGCGCGCTGGCTGACGCAGTACACGGCGCCGCGCGGAGTCTGCAGCACCTTGCCCGCGCCGCACAGAAGCTGACGCGTGACCAGGAACGGGATGAGGATGTCCGCGAGCCGGGAGAACTCGCCGTGCCGTGCCACCAGGTAGTTCTCGTGGCAGCCGTACGAGTTGCCCGCCGAGTCGGTGTTGTTCTTGAAGAGGTAGACGTCGCCCGCGATTCCCTCCTCGTGCAGGCGTCGTTCGGCGTCCACCAGGAGTCCCTCGAGAATGCGCTCGCCGGCTTTGTCGTGGGTGACCAGTTCGGTCACGTTGTCACATTCGGGGGTCGCGTATTCCGGATGTGAGCCCACGTCGAGATAGAGCCGGGCGCCGTTTCGCAGAAAGACATTGCTGCTGCGGCCCCATGACACGACACGGCGGAAGAGGTACCGAGCCACTTCGTCGGGAGACAGACGCCGCTGTCCCCTGAACGTACACGTGACGCCGTACTCGTTCTCCAGCCCGAAAATGCGGCGGTCCATGACTGAACATTACGCCCGATCGCCTGTGCTGAAACGGGGTTCGGCAGCACGGTTTGGATCATTTTCCGATGAAGCCGCAACCACCGCACCCCCGGCGGGAGCTGCGAGGACCCGCCCGGTGAGGAGCAGGACCAGCAGCGACACGGCCCCCGCGACCCCCGGCACGGCGAACCCCCACAGGGCCCCACCGGCCTGTACGACCGGGCCCGCGACGCCCGTCCCGACCGACGCCCCGACGGTGAACGTCGTCACAAGCCACGAGAAAGCCTCGGTGACCGTCCCCTTGGGCGCGTGCCGGTCGACGATGATGAAGGCGCAGGCGAGAGCGGGCGCGAGGAACACCCCGGCGAGCACGGTCAGCAGCACCATGGCGACCGCACCCGGCATGAGCATCAACGGCAGGTAACACACCGCCAGCAGCCCCACCAGGACCCGCAGTCGCCGCTCCGGCACCCCGGTCCACTGCCGCGCCCCGTAGACGGTCCCGCCCAGCAGCGCGCCCAGCCCGATCGCCGCCATCAGCCAGCCGTAGACCACGTCACCGCCGTGCCCGTCGGCGTACGACACCGACGCGACCGTGATCGAGCCGAGCGCCATGCCGACGAACAGGAAGGCGCCCAGCAGCGCGAGGAGTCCCGGCGAACGCAGGGCGCCCAGCCAGTGCGCCTCGCGCGGAGCCGAGCGCCACGCGCGCGAGGGGGGCGACACGACTACGGAGAGGGCGCCCAGCACGCCGATGACGTTCAGCACGAGCAGGGCTACTGGAGCGGACCACAGGGACACGAACACCGTCACGAGCAACGGCCCCACGGTGAACATGACTTCCTGGGCGACCGCGTCCATGGCGTACGCCGTGTGCACCTGCTCCTCGCGACGCAGCACGGCCGGCCACAGCGCCCGGAGACCGCCCTCCAGGGGCGGCGCGAAGAGACCGGCGGCCGCGACGGCTACGTAGGCGAGGGGCAGTGGATCGGTGCCCCAGAAGGCGAAGACGGCCATGGAGAGCGCCGACAGGACCGCGGCGGGCAACTGCACCCGCGGCTGCCCGTGGAC
This sequence comes from Streptomyces sp. NBC_00986, assembly GCF_045162565.1. Taxonomy (NCBI): domain Bacteria; kingdom Bacillati; phylum Actinomycetota; class Actinomycetes; order Kitasatosporales; family Streptomycetaceae; genus Streptomyces; species Streptomyces sp. NBC_00986. The sequence goes on along the minus strand of NZ_CP108733.1, from coordinate 9,270,867 downwards.
GTCCACCAGGCGCCCGAGGAGGGGCTGGCCGACCGCGTTGGCGATGCCGTACACGGCCGCAAGCGCCCCCGCGAGGCTGTAGGTGCCGCCCTCGGCGCGGATGAACAGCACGATCGCGATCGCGGCGGTGGCGTTCGGCAACCGGCCCACCAGCGTGCCCACCAGCAGGCGGGTGGCGTGCCTCGCCCTGAGGATCTCCAGATATCCCACGGCCTCGAACCGCCCTCCCCCTCACCGTCACCCATGAGGTTTTACGTATAACGTCCTCTGTCATACGTACCATGTGCGCTGTTCACGCGTCCATACGGAGTCCCTACGGATCCTCACCAAGGAGCAGGCCGACCGTGGCACCAGGCAACACCCGCCCCACGAGCCGCGACGTCGCGCAGGCCGCCGGCGTCTCCCAGGCCGCGGTCTCCCTGGTGCTCGGCGACAAATGGCGCGGCCGGGTCTCCGCCACCACCGCCGAACGCGTCCGCGAGGCCGCCCGCGACCTCGGCTACCGCCCCAACCTCGCCGCCCGCAACCTCCGCCTCGGCCGCACGCGCACCGTCCTGCTCGTCGTCCCGGTGCTGACGACGGAGTTCTTCGCCGGTGTCTACACGGGCGCCGCCCGCGTCGCCGCCGAACACGGCTTCGGCGTCGTCCTCTACCCCTCCCCCGAAGGCATCGGCCCCGCCCGCGACCCCTTCGCCTCCGCCCAGGCCGCCCTGGACGGCGTGATCGCCTCCTCCATGGCCGCCGACGCCCTCACCGCGATCCGCGGCGACCAGCTGCCCCTGGTCATGCTCGACAGCGACCCCGAGGGCAGCCTCGGCGCGGCCACCGTCAACCTGGACATCGCCGACGGCATCCGCCAGGTCGCCGACCACCTGCTGGCCCTGGGCCACCGCCACTTCCTCCACCTCGCCGCCGACGTACCGTCCTGGACCTTCGAGGTACGCGCGCGTGAACTGGCCGCACGCGTCGGCTCCGTGACAGGCACCTCGGTACGGACGACCCGCGCCCCCATCTCGATCGAGGGCGCCCTGGCCGCAGCCGAAGCCGCGCTCGCAGCCCCGGGATCGCGGGTGACCGCCCTGGTCTGCGACGACGACAAACTCGCCGCCGGCGCCTACAAGGCCGCCCGCCGCCTGGGCCTGCGCATCCCCGACGACCTCTCGATCACCGGCCTCGACGACCTCGCCCTCGCCACCGCCATCGACCCGGAACTCACCACCGTCCGCCTCGACGCCGAGCTCTTCGGCGAACACGGTATGCGCGCCCTCCTGGCCGTCCTGGACGGCCGTGTACCGGAGGAGGGGGACATCCCGGTGGAACTGGTCGTACGGGGCTCTACGGCGCCACCACGCGCCCTCTGACGACCCTGTGGCCCCCGCAACGCCGCGCGCCCCGGCCGATGACCGGCCGGGGCGCGCGAGAGGCTGAGCGAGGTCGACTCACTCCTCGTCGTCGGCGTCGGACTCCTCCGACGACGTGTCCGCGTTCTCGCCCTCCAGCAGGCGGGACAGCTGACGGCCGACGATGCGCTTGAACTTGCGGGCCTGCGGACGCGTACGGTCCAGGACCGCGACCTCCAGGCGCTCCGCGGGGATCTCCCGCTCACTGCCGTTCGTGTCACGGGACAGGGACTGCACGGCCAGCTTGAGCGCCTCCGCGAGGGTCATGCCGTCGCGGTGACGCTGGTCCAGATAGCTGCTGATCGTCTCGGCGTTGCCACCGACCGCGACCGAGCCGTGCTCGTCCACGATCGAACCGTCGTGCGGCAGCCGGTAGATCTGATCGCCGTCCGGAGTGTCCCCGACCTCCGCGACGACCAGCTCCACCTCGTACGGCTTCTCGGCCGCACTGGAGAAGATCGTGCCGAGCGTCTGGGCGTAGACGTTGGCGAGACCGCGGGCCGTCACATCCGCACGGTCGTAGGTGTAACCGCGCATGTCGGCGTACCTGACGCCGCCGATCCGCAGGTTCTCGTACTCGTTGTATTTTCCGGCGGCCGCGAACCCGATCCGGTCGTAGATCTCGCTGAACTTGTGCAGCGCACGGGACGGGTTCTCGCCGACGAAGACAATGCCGTCGGCGAACTGCAGCACGACCAGGCTGCGGCCACGGGCGATGCCCTTGCGGGCGTACTCCGCCCGGTCGGCCATCGCCTGCTGGGGTGAGACATAGAACGGCGTCGACACCGGTATCCGTCCCTCTCTTTAAAGTTCCGTCGAAATCAGTGGATCACCTTGTGACGAACGGGCCCTCGGTCAGAGCAGCGCGGCGCGCGGGCCGTCGGGCTGCTGCAGTCGCCGCTCCAGGATCGAGCGGGCGATCTCGGAGGACTCGTCGTCGGTGAGCCGGCGGAAGCCGTCCTCGGTGATCACGGTGACGATCGGGTAGATCCGGCGGGCGACATCGGGACCACCGGTCGCCGAGTCGTCGTCGGCCGCGTCGTAGAGCGCCTGGACCACCAGGGTCGTGGCCTCGGCCTCGGTCAGTCCGTCGTGGAAGAGCTTCTTCATGGCACCGCGTGCGAAGACCGAGCCGGAGCCGGTGGCCGCGTAGCCGTGCTCCTGGGAGCGGCCGCCCGTCACGTCGTAGGAGAAGATGCGGCCGACGCCGCGGTCCACGTCGAAACCGGCGAAGAGCGGGACCACGGCCAGGCCCTGCATGGCCATGCCGAGGTTGGAACGGATCATGGTGGACAGTCGGTTCGCCTTGCCCTCCAGGGAGAGTTGGGCGCCTTCGACCTTCTCGAAGTGCTCCAGCTCCAACTGGAAGAGCTTGACCATCTCGACGGCGAGTCCGGCGGTGCCGGCGATACCGACGGCCGAGTACTCGTCCGCGGGGAACACCTTCTCGATGTCCCGCTGCGCGATGACATTGCCCATGGTGGCCCGCCGGTCACCGGCGAGCACCACGCCGCCGGGGAACGTGACGGCCACGATCGTCGTGCCGTGCGGTGCCTCGATGACGCCCTGCATGGGCGGCAGTTGCCGGTTGCCCGGGAGCATCTCCGGCTGATGGTCGGAGAGGAAGTCCATGAAGGACGACGACCCAGGCGTCAGGAAGGCAGCCGGTAGACGCCCGGGGCTACGAGTGTTGGCTTCCACGAGGATCCTTCCAAGTAGGCGGCAGCCCGACGAACAGCGTCGGGATCAACTCCCAACTTGCCGATGGCCGAATTGCAGTTGAAGCACAGTACGCCACGGACCCTACCCGTCTACTGGCAGTGATCCACATGAACGGAGCAGGCATTCGCAAGCCGCTCAGACCGCGGCCGGCTCGCCCCGAATCGCACGTGATTCGTGCGCCCGGATGCGAAGACTGCGTGCGGCTTGGCCTCGCCGCACCGCACGCAGCACTTCATCTTCGACTCGCCTGCCACCACGCCACCCCGTTCACCTTCGAATCGAAGGGTAGAGCGACCTACTGGCCGCCCTTCTGAACGAAGGAGCGCACGAAGTCCTCGGCGTTCTCCTCGAGGACATCGTCGATCTCGTCCAGAACCGAGTCGACATCGTCGCTCAGCTTCTCGTGGCGCTCCTTGAGGTCGTCGGTCGCCTGTGCTTCCTCGACCTGCTCTTCGACCTCCTCCGTGGAGCGCGTCGCCTTCTGCTGTCCGCCGCCGGTGTCCTTGGTCGCCATAACCCTCACCCCGCTCGGTTCGACGTTCTTGATCAGACCCTACTTGCAGGGACTGACATCGGCCCCGCAGTTCCTACAACGTACGGCGGCCACCTCGATGATTCCCGGCCACCGGACATTCCACCCTGTCCGGCACCGGGGATCCGAGGGTCCTGTCAGCCGCCCGACAGGACCCTGACCAGGTCTTCCGCAGTTCGACAGCGGTCAAGGAGCTCCTTGACGTGATTACGCGTTCCGCGAAGCGGTTCGAGGGTTGGGACGCGCTGAAGCGAGTCCCGGCCCGGGAGGTCGAAGATCACGGAGTCCCAGGAGGCGGCGGCGACGTCGTCGGCGTACTGCTCCAGGCAGCGGCCGCGGAAGTACGCGCGCGTGTCCTCCGGGGGCTGCGTGCGGGCCTTCTCGACCGTGTCCTCGTCCAGCAGGCGCTTGATACGGCCGCGGGCCACCAGGCGGTTGTAGAGGCCCTTCTCGGCCCGTACGTCCGCGTACTGGAGGTCGACCAGCTGCAGCCGGGCCGCGTCCCAGTCGAGGCTGTCGCGGCGCCGGTAGCCCTCCATGAGCTCCCGCTTGGCGACCCAGTCCAGTTCGCCGGCCAGGCTCATCGGGTCGTTCTCCAGGCGGTTGAGCGTGTCCTCCCAGCGGGCCAGGACGTCCTTGGTCTGGTCGTCCGCGTCGGAGCCGTAGCGCTCCTCGACGTATTTGCGGGAGAGCTCGAAGTACTCCATCTGCAGCTGGACCGCAGTGAGGGTCCGGCCGCTGCGGAGGGTGACCAGGCGCTTGAGCGTGGGGTCGTGGGAGACCTGGTGGAGGGTGCGGACGGGCTGGTCCACGGCCAGGTCGACGGCGATGAAGCCGTCCTCGATCATGGAGAGGACGAGGGCTGTCGTGCCGAGTTTGAGGTAGGTCGAGATCTCGGAGAGATTCGCGTCGCCGATGATCACGTGCAGTCGGCGGTACTTCTCGGCGTCCGCGTGCGGTTCGTCGCGAGTGTTGATGATCGGGCGCTTGAGGGTGGTCTCCAGGCCGACCTCGACCTCGAAGTAGTCGGCGCGCTGGCTGAGCTGGAAGCCGTGCTCGTGCCCGTCCTGGCCGATGCCGACGCGGCCCGCTCCGGTGACGACCTGGCGCGAGACGAAGAAGGGCGTCAGGTGGCGCACGATGTCCGAGAAGGGGGTCTCCCGCTTCATCAGGTAGTTCTCGTGCGTGCCGTACGAGGCGCCCTTGTTGTCGGTGTTGTTCTTGTAGAGGTGGATCGGCTGGGCGCCCGGGAGTTGGGCCGCTCGTTCCGCCGCTTCCGCCATGATGCGCTCGCCGGCCTTGTCCCACAGGACGGCGTCCATGGGGTTGGTGACTTCCGGGGAGCTGTACTCCGGGTGTGCGTGGTCGACGTAGAGCCGTGCGCCGTTGGTGAGGATGACATTGGCGAGGCCGATGTCCTCGTCGGTGAGCTGGCTGGAGTCGGCGGCCTCCCGGGCGAGGTCGAAGCCTCGCGCGTCCCGCAGCGGGTTCTCCTCCTCGAAGTCCCAGCGGGCCCGCCGGGCCCGGTGCATCGCCGCCGCGTAGGCGTTGACGATCTGGGACGAGGTGAGCATGGCATTGGCGTTGGGGTGGCCGGGGACGGAGATCCCGTACTCCGTCTCGATGCCCATTACTCGCCGTACGGTCATGCGGCCCTCCTTGCCCGGCGGCGCCCTCGGTCGGGGACGCTGCTCAAGTACCGCTGGCGCTCCGGTGCGTGTGCGGTGCCCGTCCCCGCACTGCGCGACTCGGCGGTACCGAAGAGCCTAGAACGGCTTTGCGCTGGTGGGGAGATCATTTGCGTCATTGCCTCGCGCGCCCCTTGTTCGGTCATGGCCTGAAAAACAGTCGGCTGCGGGTACCCGCCGAGGGCACCCGCAGCCGCCCTGCTCTTTACAGGTACTGACCGGTGTTCGCCACCGTGTCGATGGAGCGTCCGGTGTCGGCGCCCTGCTTGCCGGTGATGAGCGTACGGATGTAGACGATCCGTTCGCCCTTCTTTCCGGAGATCCGGGCCCAGTCGTCCGGGTTGGTGGTGTTGGGCAGGTCCTCGTTCTCCTTGAACTCGTCCACGCACGCCTGGAGGAGGTGCGAGACGCGGATGCCCTTCTGCTTGTGGTCGAGGAAGTCCTTGATGGCCATCTTCTTGGCCCGGCCCACGATGTTCTCGATCATGGCACCGGAGTTGAAGTCCTTGAAGTAGAGGACTTCCTTGTCACCGTTGGCGTAGGTGACCTCCAGGAAGCGGTTCTCCTCGGATTCCGTGTACATGTGTTCCACGGCCGTCTGGATCATGCTCTGGACGGTGGTGGTCTTGTCGCCGCTGTGCTCGCCGACGTCGTCGGGGTGGAGCGGGAGGCGTTCGGTGAGGTACTTGGCGAAGATGTCCTTGGCGGCCTCGGCGTCGGGACGCTCGATCTTGATCTTCACGTCCAGGCGGCCGGGGCGCAGGATGGCGGGGTCGATCATGTCCTCGCGGTTCGAGGCGCCGATGACGACCACGTTCTGCAGGCCTTCCACGCCGTCGATCTCGGCGAGCAGCTGCGGGACGATGGTGTTCTCCACGTCCGAGCTGACACCGGAACCACGGGTGCGGAAGAGGGATTCCATCTCGTCGAAGAAGACGATGACGGGGGTGCCCTCAGAGGCCTTCTCACGAGCACGCTGGAAGACCAGGCGGATCTGCCGCTCGGTCTCACCGACGTACTTGTTGAGGAGCTCGGGACCCTTGATGTTGAGGAAGAAGCTCTTGCCGGTGGCCTGGCCGGTGACCTCGGCGACCTTTTTGGCCAGCGAGTTGGCGACGGCCTTGGCGATGAGCGTCTTGCCGCATCCAGGAGGCCCGTACAGCAGGACGCCCTTGGGCGGCCGCAGTTCGTGCTCCTTGAAGAGGTCGGGGTAGAGGTACGGCAGTTCGACCGCGTCGCGGATCATCTCGATCTGGCCGCCCAGACCGCCGATCTGCTCGTAGCCGATGTCGGGGACCTCTTCGAGGACGAGTTCCTCGACCTCGCTCTTCGGGACGATCTCGTAGACGTAGCCGGATCGTGGTTCGAGCAGCAGGGCGTCGCCGGGGCGGATGGTGATGTCCAGCAGCGGCTCGGCGAGCCGCACCACCCGCTCCTCGTCGGTGTGCCCCACCACGAGGGCGCGTTCGCCGTCCTCGAGGATCTCCTTGAGGGTGACGATGTCGCCGACGCGCTCGTACTCCATGGCCTCGACCACGTTGAGCGCTTCGTTGAGCATTACTTCCTGGCCGCGGCGGAGCTCTTCGAGTTCCACGCTTGGGCTGACGTTCACCCGCAGTTTGCGACCGCCGGTGAAGATGTCCGCTGTGCCGTCCTCGTTGGCCACGAGGAAGACACCGAAGCCGGCCGGCGGCTGTGCGAGCCGGTCGACTTCTTCCTTGAGGGCCACGATCTGGTCGCGGGCCTCACGGAGCGTGTTGGCGAGTCGCTCGTTCTGGGCGGACACCCCGGCCAGATTGGTCTGCAGCTCGACGATCCGCTCTTCGAGAATCCTCGTGTGTCGCGGAGAGTCGGCGAGCTTACGTCGCAGGACGGCGATCTCCTGCTCAAGGTAGGCAATCTGCCCGGACGGGTCGTCGGACCCTCGTCCCGGGCGGATGCCGCGGTTCATGTCGTCGTCGTGGGCTGCCACGGTCCTCACCTCCTCCAAGGGGAGCTGGACGCTTCCAGACCCTACCTGGGTGGGTGTCGATTGAAACCCCTAGATCACAAAGACTGTCAAGGTGTGTCGTCGGTCACCCTGCGCTCTCCCTCACGCCGTGTGGATACCCACTCAACGTGATTCAGAAGCGGACTGTTCCAAGGCCGGGTTGGTCAAAACCCTTCACGGTGGACGTGAGTTGCCGTGCGGGCGGGTTCTGCGCCCGACGGAAACCGGCCAAGGCGCCCCTGACTGAGAGTGTCCATGCGGACAGTGTCCGTCATGCGGGGGCGTGAAACCTGAGATCGCGGAGAAAGGTCGCTCGGGCGGTCGGAGGTAGGGTCGACGATGTCCAACACCCGGCGGAAACAGGAGACATCACCGTGCAGGACGAGGCCGCGGCCGACGGCGAGGCGCTGGAGGTCTGGATCGACCAGGACCTCTGTACCGGCGACGGCATCTGCGCCCAGTACGCCCCCGAGGTCTTCGAGCTGGACATCGACGGCCTGGCCTATGTGAAGAGCCCGGACGACGAGCTGCTGCAGGACAAGGGCGCCACCACGCTCGTGCCGTTGCCGTTGTTGGTCGACGTCGTGGACTCCGCCAAGGAGTGCCCCGGGGACTGCATTCATGTGCGCCGGGTCGCGGACCGGGTCGAGGTGTACGGGCCCGACGCGGCCTGAGGGACGGCGGGGGTCAGACGTTCTGGGCGTTGCCGGGGGTGGAGCGGACGAACGTGCCGTTCTGCCACTGCCACTTGGCGGTTTCCTTCACGTCGGGGCAGCAACTGGGCACGTCCGCCGTCGAGTAGCCGAGCAGGGTCGCGAGCACCGCGCCGTCGCGTACGGAGAAGTCGGTGACGGTCTCGCGGGCCTTCGGGGCGACCAGGGTGGCGACGACGCGCGGCTTGGCGGCGCCCGCTCCCTGGGTGAGGACGTAGACGCCGTCGGGCGGGGTACCCATGCCCGCGTCGCAGTGGACCACGGCGACCGTCTCCGGCCGGCCGTCGCCGTCGAGGTCCCCGGATGCCTTCTTCTGTACGACGGCCTTCACGGGGCCGCAGTCGAGGGGGAAGGCGACTCCTGTGGTCGCGGGGGCCGAGGCGGCGGGCGCGGACTTGGTCTGCGGACCGGCGGCCTGGGCGGCGTGCGCGGAGTCGGGCTGCAGGCCCGAGGAGAGAGCCACGACGCCGGCGAGAGCCGTGGCGGTGGCGACCCAGTGGATGGGACGGGTGGTGGTGTGTGCCAGTTCCAGTTCCGGGACGGCGGAGTGCTGCACTAGGAGTGTCTCCTGTGAGGGCTGTGCCGGTGGGGGTGGCCTGCATGCTGCCACACGGCACGGTGCGGGGGAACGGCGGGGTCGACAGTTCGTTCGCCCGGTCACACGGGAGGGTCCGACGGGGTCGGTACGGCGGAAGTCGGCACGTCGGTCGGTGCGTCGGTCGGTGCGTCGGTCGGTGCGTCGGTCGGTGCGTCAGAAGAAAGACGCCGTGGCCGAGTTCCGGAGGATTTCCGGGAACTCGGCCACGGCGTTCGTGCGTTGAGTGCGGCACAGGGCCGCCCTTGTGTGCGGCTCAGCGGCCGGCGGCGCCACCGGCGGCATTGGGGCCGTCGTAGTCCTCGCCGTAGGCACCCTTGGCGGGGCGGCGGCGGCGCATGGGGGGCTCGACGCCGTCCGCGAGGCGGCGGGCGGTGAGGAGGAAGCCGGTGTGGCCGATCATCCGGTGGTCGGGGCGGACGGCCAGGCCCTCGACGTGCCAGTTGCGGAGCATCGTCTCCCAGGCGGTCGGCTCGTTGAAGGAGCCGATCTCGCGGATGGACTCGACGGTCCGCGCGAGCTGGGTGGTGGTCGCGACGTAGCAGCACAGGATGCCGCCGGGCACGAGCGCCTTGGAGACGGCCTCCAGGCACTCCCAGGGGGCGAGCATGTCGAGGATGACGCGGTCGACGTCCAGGTCGGACAGGTTGTCCTGGAGGTCGCCGACGGTGAGCTGCCAGGCGGGGTGCGGGCCGCCGAAGTAGCGCTCCACGTTCTGCTGGGCGATCTCGGCGAAGTCCTCGCGGCGCTCGTAGGAGTGCAGCATGCCCTGGTCGCCGATGGCGCGCAGCAGGAAGCTGCTGAGCGAGCCGGAGCCGACGCCGGCTTCCACGACGCGTGCGCCGGGGAAGATGTCGGCGAAGGCCAGGATCTGCCCCGCGTCCTTGGGGTAGACCACGGCGGCGCCGCGGGGCATGGACAGGACGTAGTCGGGGAGCAGGGGGCGCAGCGCGAGGTAGGCGACGTTGCCGGTGGTGCGGACAACGCTGCCCTCGGGAGCACCGATCAGTTCGTCGTGCGGGAAGGAACCCTTGTGGGTGTGGAAATTCTTCCCGGCTTCGAGCGTGAACGTGTAGTGGCGGCCCTTGGGGTCGGTCAGCTGAACCTGGTCCCCGACCTTGAAGGGCCCGCGCCTGCGGGCGGCACCGGTCGGTTCGGACATGTGACCAGCCTACCGGCGTTTACGGGGGCCGCCGACCACGCGCGCGTGCGTCAGTTGGGGCGGGCCATGGCCTTCACGAAGGCGCGCTCGACGTCGGCGGCGGACAGGACGCCGTAGATCTCGCCGGTCTCCTCGATGACGAGGTACTCGGTGGCGGGGGTCGCGCGCAGGGCGTCCAGGAGGTCCTCTCCGGCCAGTTCCGCGGAGACGCGCATGCCGTCCGTGAGGTCCTGGGCGAGGCCGCTGACGGAGACCCAGGGGCGGCGGTGTTCGGGGACGCCGACGATGGCGGCCTCGCGGACGAGGGAGAGGGGCTGGCCGTCGGCGTCGACGACGACCAGGGCGCGGGCGCCGGCGGCGTTGGCGCGGCGCAGGGCTTCGGAGAGCGGGGTGTTGGTCTCGACGGGGACCGCGCGGCGGGTGAGGTTGCGGGCACGGAGTTCCGGGAGGTGTTCACGGAGTCGGGCCATACGGAGGCTGTTGCCTGCGCCGGTCCAGATGATCGCGGCGAGGATCGCGGCGAGCAGCGCGTCCGTGACGGTGTCCATGCCGCTGATGTCCTCGGTGTTGGTGCCGAGGGCGCCGGTCTGGGTGAGCAGCGGCAGACCGATCAGGACGGAGACGGCGAGGGCGCGGCCGACCCAGGCGGCGGCGATCGTGCCGCTCATGGGCCTGCCGGTGATCTTCCAGACGACGGCGCGGAGCATGCGGCCGCCGTCGAGGGGCAGGCCGGGCAGCAGGTTGAAGGCGGCCACGATGAGGTTGGAGACCATCAGTCCGGCCAGCAGGACGCCGGGGACGGTGCCGGGTTCGGTGGGCAGCATGGCCAGGTAGAAGATGCCCGAGAGGATCAGCGAGAGCAGCGGGCCGACGAAGGCCAGCACGAACTCCCTGCCGGGGGTCTCGGCCTCCTTCTCGATCTCGGAGACTCCCCCGAAGAACTGCAACTGGATGCGGCGGACCGGGAGTTTGAAGCGGAGCGCGGCGACGGTGTGGGCGAGCTCGTGCACCAGGACCGAGCCGTAGAAGGCGACGGCGAAGAAGAGGGCCACGAGGTAGCGGGCGGCGCCCAGCTCGGGCAGCACGCGGTCGAGCTGCCCGCCGAACACCCAGGTGATGAGCGCGGCCACGAGGAACCAGCTGGGCGCGACGTAGACGGGCACACCGAAGGGCCGCCCCATCAGCAGCCCGCCACCGGGCTCCTTGGGGCGCTGTGGGGGGCGTCCCTTGGCGATCCGGGGGTCTGCGTGGGGTTGGGCGTTGGGGTCGGTGTGGGCGTAGGGGAGGTTCGGGTGGCTGGGGGTGCCGTCGTGGTCGCTGCCCGTGGACGCGCTGTCGCGCTTCGGCTCACCGTTCAGATGGGCGGGCGACGTGCGGTGGTTCGTGGTGGTCGCGGACGTAGCGTCCGTCTCCGTACGGCGGTGTGTGGCGGGGTCGGAGGAACCTGCGGGCGTCTCCGTCTCCGGGGCGCCGTTCGCGGCGGAGACGGACGGTGATCCCTGCTCCGTACGATCCTCTGCGGCAGGCCCGGACGATGCGCCCTGCTCCAAGTCGTCGTCACGCGTGCTGTGTTCGAGCGACGTGGTCGCCTCGTCGCGGCCCTGGGACGGCGCGTCTGTTGCCTCACGCTCCCCGGACGACGTGCTCGCGTCCCCGTGGTCCTGGGACGACGCGACCGTGGTTCCACGCTCTCCGGGTGAGGTGTTCCCGTCGCCGTGGACCTGGGAAGGCGTACTCGCGTCCTCGCGGTCCGCAGATGACGTACCCGTGTACCCGTGTTCTACGGACGACGTGCTCGCGTCCCGGCGGTCCTCGGGCGACGTACCCGTGGCCCCGCGCTCGCCGGACGGCCTGTTCACATCCCCGCGGTCCTCGGACGACGTACCCGTGGCCCCGTGCTCTCCGGACGACGTGCTCCCGTCCCTGCCCTCTCCGGACGGCGCGCTCGCGTCCCCGCGCGCCTGCGGGGAGGTCTCGGGCTTCTGGTCGGTGGAGTCGTCGGGTTTCGGTTCGGGGGTGCCGGGGGCGGTGGCCGGGGTCGTGGCACCCGGGGCGTGTTCGGTCGGCTCGTTGGTGCCGGACCGCGGCTGCCCGCTCCCGCCGCTCTCGTCCACGGTGTCCCCTCGTTCGAAGCATCCTCCGCACCAACCGGGCGGAGGGGTCTCGGGTCGATGGTATGCGGCGGTCGGGACGCGTTCCGCCCCGGCACCCCCCGCGTTTCCCCGGCCGTCGCGGGCTCGTCGGCCGGGATCGGGTCACTGTCAGTGGCGGGCCGTAAGGTCTGTGGGCATGGAGACCAGTGCGGAGGGCGTCGCGGGGACAGTCGGCGACGAGGGCGCGGCGGCGGAGCCGACCGCGGCGGTGACGGTGGAGACGGGGACGGCGGACGTGGTCGAGCGCGTCGCCATAGCGCCTGCCTCGTTGTCGCCCTCGCGTGCCAGTGACTTCATGCAGTGCCCGTTGCTGTACCGGTTCCGGGTGATCGACCGGCTCCCTCAGAAGCCCAGCGAGGCGGCGACCAAGGGGACCCTGGTGCACTCGGTGCTGGAGCGACTCTTCGACGCGCCGGCGGCCGAGCGTACGGCGCCGCGGGCCAAGTCGCTGATCCCCGGGCAGTGGGACCGGCTGCGGGAGTCCCGGCCGGAGGTCGTGGAGCTGTTCGCCGACGATCCGGAGGGCGAGCGGCTGGCGCGCTGGCTCGGGGAGGCGGAGCGGCTGGTCGAGCGGTGGTTCTCCCTTGAGGATCCGACGCGGCTGGAGCCCGCCGAGCGGGAGATGTTCGTCGAGGCCGAGCTGGATTCGGGGCTGAGGCTGCGCGGGATCATCGACCGGGTAGATGTGGCGCCCACAGGCGATGTGCGGATCGTCGACTACAAGACGGGCAAGGCGCCTCGGCCCGAGTATGCCGAGGGTGCGCTGTTCCAGATGAAGTTCTACGCCCTGGTGGTCTGGCGGCTGAAGCAGGTCGTCCCGCGGCGGCTTCAGCTGGTGTATCTGGGCAGTGGGGACGTGGTGACGTACGACCCCGTCATCGCCGACCTGGAGCGGGTGGAGCGCAAGCTGCTGGCCCTGTGGGAGGCGATCCGGCTGGCCACGGAGACGGGCGACTGGCGCCCGCGCCCGACCAAGCTGTGCGGCTGGTGCGACCACCAGGAGGTGTGCCCGGAGTTCGGCGGCACTCCCCCGCCGTATCCCTTGCCGGTACGGCGGGCCGACGGCGGTTCTGACGGGGATGTCGAGGCGGCTGGCGGGGTTTCCGCTGAAGGCGCCTCGGGTCCGGAGGCCGCGGACGGACTCTCCACCAAGGGGTCATAGGCGACGAACCGACCTTCCGCCAAAGGGGTCCCTGCGCCCCCCTCGCCACAAGCCCGGACACAGCGAACCGTGTCCCGACACCCGCTTCCACCAAGACCCGACAGCCGCCCCCAAGGCCGGTCGAGTCGCCCGGCGTCGCGCAGGGCAGAATGGGCCCGGGCTAGCGAAGGAGATTCACGTGGCCATCCGCGTCCTACTGGTTGATGACCAGCCGCTGCTGCGAACCGGGTTCCGGATGATTCTGGAGGCGGAGCAGGATCTCGCGGTCGTCGGGGAGGCCGGTGACGGTCTGCAGGCGCTCGACCAGGTGCGGGCTCTGCAGCCCGATGTGGTGCTGATGGACATCCGTATGCCGCGGATGGACGGGGTGGAGGCGACCCGGCAGATCACCGGTCCCGGTCGGGACGGTCCGGCGAAGGTGCTGGTGCTGACCACCTTCGATCTCGACGAGTACGTCGTGGAGGCGTTGCGGGCCGGTGCCAGTGGCTTCCTGCTCAAGGACGCTCCGGCGAACGAACTGGTGCAGGCGATCCGTGTGGTGGCCGCCGGTGAGGCCATGCTGGCGCCCAGCATCACGCGGCGGCTGCTCGACAAGTACGCCGGGCATCTGCCGTCCGGTGACGAGCCCGTCCCGGATGCTCTGCACACCTTGACCGAGCGTGAGGTCGAGGTGCTGAAGCTGGTGGCGCGCGGGCTGTCGAACGCGGAGATCGCCGCCGACCTGTTCGTCAGCGAGACCACCGTCAAGACGCATGTGGGGCACGTCCTCACCAAGTTGGGCCTGCGCGACCGGGTCCAGGCCGCGGTGTACGCGTACGAGAGCGGGCTGGTGCGCCCCGGCGCGCAGTAGGCACTAGGCACCGGGTACGTACGAAAGAGGGCGCCCCTTCCTGACGGGGGCGCCCTCTTCGTGTCTGCGGGTCCGGGCCGAAAGGCCAGTGGCCGGTCCCGCCGCGTTCGGCGGGACCGGCCACTTAGTCGAGCTTGTTCGGCGTGCGCGAGTGCGCGGTCAGTTGCCCACGCCTCGGCCCAGCTCCCAGAGCTGGAGGGTCGAGGAGGAGTTGAGCGCGTACGCGGTGCCCGTGACGTCGTCGCGGGCGGCGACGTACTGCTTGCCCTGCCACAGCGGGATCAGCGGGACGTCGGTGGCGACGATGTCCTGGATGGCCGTGAGGCTCTTGGAGGCGGCGAGCCGGTCGGCCTCGCGGCGGGACTCCGGGATCAGGGTGCTCCTGATCTTGGTGCTGACGTACGGCGAGCCGAGGGTGTTGTCCTTGTCGAGGAACGGCGCAAGGTAGTTGTCGGCGTCGGGGAAGTCCGGGAACCAGCCCATCCCGTAGACGTCGTACTTGCCCTTCTGCTCGGCCGGGCGGAACGTCGACCAGGGGGTGCCCTTGATGCTGACGTCGAACAGGCCGCTGTCGTTGAGCTGCTTCTGGAGCTGCTCGAACTCTTCCTTGGTGGCCGAACCGTAGTGGTCGGTCGTGTAGTTCAGGGTCAGCTTCACCGGAGTGGTGATGTTGGCCTGCTCCATCATCGTCTTGGCCTTGGAGACGCTCGGGTCGCCGTACTTGTTGAAGAACGAGTTCGAGTGACCCGTGATGGTCGCCGGGACCATGGAGTAGAGCGGCTCGGCCTCGGTGCCGTAGACCTTGGAGACGAGTTCGCCGCGGTCGATGATCTGGGCCATCGCCTCGCGTACGGCCTTCGTCTTCACGGTCGGGGCATTGGTGTTGAAGCCCAGGTAGCGGATTTCGAGGCCGGGCATCTCGACGAGGTCGACGTCGCCGTCCGTGTCGTCGCTGAGTTTCTGGATCTGCTCCGGCGACATGGTGCGCGTCATGACGTCGATGTCGCCCTTGCTGATCGCGGCGCCCATGGCGTCGGCGTCAGCGAAGGAACGCATCTCGACCTTGCTGTTGTTCACCTTCAAAGCACCCTTGTAATTGGGGTTCTTGGTGAACGTGGCCGTGGTGATCGCGTCGTCCTTCGTGGACGCCGAGAGGGTGTACGGGCCGGAGCCGTCGATGTCGAAGCCGTCGCGCAGCTTGTCCTTCTGGTAGTCGTCCGGATTCACGATTCCGGCGACGGGAGTGGACAGCTTGTACGGGAACGTGGCGTCGGCCGTCTTCAGGTGGAAGATGACGTCGCGGTCGCCCTGGGTCTCGATGGTGTCGACGGTCGACAGCAAGGCGAACACGCCGCTGTCGGCCTTGATGCGCATCGCGCGGTCGATGGAATACTTCACATCTTCCGCGGTGATCTTGTCGCCGTTGGCGAACTTCAGACCCTCGCGCAGGGTGCAGGCGTAGCGCTCGTTGCCGGTGTCGGTGAAGCCGCACTTCTCGGCGGCCTCGGGGACCGGGTCGCCCTCGCCCTTGGGCTGGATCATCAGCGTCTGAATGGTCTGGCGCAGGATGTTCCAGGTACCGACGTCGTAGGCGTAGGCGGGGTCGAGCGGCGCCGGAGCGTCCTTCGTCGCCTCGAACCGGTCCGTGGTGCCGACGATGATCGCATCGTCGCTGGAACTCCCGCTGCCGGAGCCGCCACACGCGGCGAGCACCGGCGCGAGCAGGCCGACGACGGCCGGCAGCACCAAAGTCTTGCGGTTCATGCGGGAGTTTCTCCAGAGCTGTTCGAGTCCGTGTACCCGACATACATGGGGTGGTGATGTCGATCACGGGGGTAAGGGCGATGTTCTCGCGTTGAGATTAGTCCGGACCCGCACGGGGGTTCACGGTCACCGTAGTTGAGTTCCCATCACGCAGCGGAACCGGCCGTGGACAGACCGAAAACCCGTCGAGGGAAGGATTAGTGCAGGGTTTCACCAATCGGGACACAAGGGTGCGCGATCGGCCTCAGAAATGGGGTGAACAGCACAGGGCGACGATATTGTCGACCCTCACGCACGTGGGGAACCTCACACGCTTCAACTCAGTTGGAGCGCAACGGAATTCGGCCGATCGACCGCGGCCGAATTCCTTTCCCGTTGATCCCATTGGACTTTGCACGCTCGGTGAACAGCTGACGCATTTCCGTCATCAGCCGGCCATCAGTCCGCGCAGAAATGCCAGGTCGACGACTTCCAGGGAGGTCACGACGGTGCGCCGGGCGGCCGGGGCGATGGGCGCCACGGACGGCACGGCCACCACCAGACAGCCCGCAGCCTCCGCCGCCGCGACACCGGTCGCGGTGTCCTCCACGACGGCACAGCGGGCCGGGTCCACACCGAGTCCGGCGGCGGCCAGCAGATACGGGTCGGGGTACGGCTTGGTGCGCGCGACCTCGTCACCGGCGACCGTCAGCGCGAAGTGCTGGGGGCCGAGCGCGGTCAGGACGCGGTCGATGATGCGCCGGTGCGAGGCGGAGACCAGGGCTGTGGGGATCTCGTACTCCGCCAGCTCGGCCAGGAGTCTGGCAGCGCCCGGCATCAGCGGCAGGGTGCGCCCGATGCGGTCCTCGAAGCCCGCGTTGAGCAGGACGGACAGCTCGGCGAGTGTGATGTCGGCGCCGGTGGCCTCGATCAGGAAGCCGGCGCTACGGGTCATGGGGCCGCCGACCACGACATGGCGCCAGGAGTCGTCGAGGGTGTGTCCGAGGGCGGCGAAGACCTCGACCTCGACCTCCCACCAGAAGCCCTCGGTGTCCACCAGGGTTCCGTCCATGTCGAGGAGTACGGCCTGGAGTGCTGAGCCTTCGGCCGTACGGGTTCCGAGCGCGGGGACCGTGCTGGTCATCCTGGCGCACCTCCTTGAGGGACGATCAGGCCGGCCGCCCCTGATACCAACAAGGGCGACCGGCCTGCGGTGGACCGACCAGTGTACGACTTATCCGATCAGTGTGCTCGTCCGTTCAGCGCGCCTGTGTATTCAGCGCTCCGAGGTCGCTCAGCGCGCGTTGAAGTACTTCGCCTCCGGGTGGTGGATGACGATCGCGTCCGTGGACTGCTCCGGGTGCAGCTGGAACTCCTCGGAGAGGTGGACGCCGATGCGCTCCGGCTCCAGCATGTCGGCGATCTTCGCGCGGTCCTCCAGGTCGGGGCAGGCGCCGTAGCCGAGGGAGAAGCGGGCGCCGCGGTACTTGAGGGCGAACATGTCCTCGACGTCCGTGGGGTCCTCGCCGGCGAAGCCGAGTTCGGAGCGCACGCGCGCGTGCCAGTACTCGGCGAGCGCCTCGGCCAACTGGACGGACAGGCCGTGCAGTTCGAGGTAGTCGCGGTAGGAGTTCGCCTCGAAGAGCTTGGCGGTCTCCTCGCCGATGCGGTTGCCCATGGTGACGATCTGGAAGCCGACCACATCGGTCTCACCGGACTCCTCCGGGCGGAAGAAGTCGGCCAGGCACAGGCGGCGGCCGCGGCGCTGGCGCGGGAAGGTGAAGCGGGTGCGCTCGTTGCCCTGCTCGTCCAGGATGATCAGGTCGTCGTCCTTGGACACACAGGGGAAGTAGCCGTAGACCACGGCCGCTTCGAGGAGGTTGTCGGTCTGGAGCCTGTCCAGGAGGCCGCGCAGACGCGGGCGGCCCTCGGTCTCGACGAGTTCCTCGTAGGTCGGGCCGTCGCCGGTGCGGGCCTGCTTGAGGCCCCACTGGCCCTTGAAGAGGGCGCCCTCGTCCAGCCAGGACGCGTACTCCTTGAGCTGGATGCCCTTGACGACCCGGGTGCCGCGGAACGGCGGAGTGGGGACCGGGTTGTCGACGGCGACGTCGGAGCGGACGTGGCCCTCCTCGGGACGCTCCTCGGCCTCTGTGACGGCCGCCGTCGCCCGCACCCGGCGCTGCTTCAGCTCGGGCAGCTTCGCGCCGGGCACGCCCCGCTTGACGCCGATCAGGGCGTCCATCAGGCGCAGCCCCTCGAACGCGTCGCGGGCGTAACGGACTTCGCCCTCGTAGATCTCGTGCAGGTCCTGCTCGACGTAGGCCCTCGTCAGCGCGGCGCCGCCCAGGATGACCGGGTAATCGGCGGCCATCCTGCGCTGGTTGAGCTCCTGGAGGTTCTCCTTCATGATCACCGTGGACTTGACCAGGAGGCCCGACATGCCGATGACATCGGCGCGGTGCTCCTCGGCGGCCTCCAGGATCGCGGAGACCGGCTGCTTGATGCCGAGGTTGACGACGGTGTAGCCGTTGTTGGACAGGATGATGTCGACGAGGTTCTTGCCGATGTCGTGGACGTCGCCGCGCACCGTGGCCAGCACGATGGTGCCCTTGCCCTCCGCGTCCGACTTCTCCATGTGCGGCTCCAGATAGGCGACCGCGGTCTTCATCACCTCGGCGGACTGGAGCACGAACGGCAGCTGCATCTGCCCGGAGCCGAACAGCTCGCCGACGACCTTCATGCCGTCCAGGAGCGTCGCGTTGACGATGTCCAGGGCCGGGCGGGTCTCCAGCGCGGCGGCGAGGTCGGCCTCCAGGCCGTTCTTCTCGCCGTCGATGATCCGCCGCTTGAGCCGCTCCTCCAGCGGGAGCGCGGCCAGCTCCTCGGCCCGGCCCGCCGTCCGGGACTTCGTGGTGGCGCCCTCGAAGAGGGCCATCAGCTTCTGCAGCGGGTCGTAGCCCTCCGCGCGGCGGTCGTAGACCAGGTCGAGGGCCGTCTTCACCTCCTCCTCGGTGAAGCGGGCGATCGGCAGGATCTTCGAGGCGTGCACGATCGCCGAGTCCAGGCCCGCCTTGACGCACTCGTCGAGGAAGACGGAGTTGAGCAGGACGCGGGCGGCCGGGTTGAGGCCGAAGGAGATGTTCGAGAGGCCCAGCGTGGTCTGGACGTCGGGGTGGGCGGCCTTGAGGCGGCGGATCGCCTCGATGGTGGCGATGCCGTCGCCGCGGGACTCCTCCTGGCCGGTGCAGATGGTGAAGGTCAGGGTGTCGATGAGGATGTCCGACTCGTGGATGCCCCAGTTCGCCGTCAGGTCCCCGATCAGCCGCTCGGCGATGGCGACCTTGTGCTCCGGGGTGCGCGCCTGGCCCTCCTCGTCGATGGTCAGCGCGATGAGCGCGGCGCCGTGCTCCTGGGCGAGCTTGGTGACCTTCGCGAAACGGGACTCGGGGCCGTCGCCGTCCTCGTAGTTGACGGAGTTGATGACCGCGCGGCCGCCGAGCTTCTCCAACCCGGCCCGGATGACCGGGACTTCGGTGGAGTCCAGGACGATGGGGAGGGTGGAGGCGGTGGCGAAGCGGCCGGCGAGTTCCTCCATGTCGGCGACGCCGTCGCGGCCGACGTAGTCCACGCAGAGGTCCAGCATGTGGGCGCCCTCGCGGATCTGGTCACGGGCCATCTCCACGCAGTCGTCCCAGCGGCCCTCCAGCATGGCCTCACGGAACTTCTTCGAACCGTTCGCGTTCGTACGCTCACCGATCGCCATATAGGCGGTGTCCTGCCGGAACGGCACCGTCTGGTAGAGCGAGGCGGCGCCGGGCTCGGGCTGGGGGTGACGCTCGGTCGGGGTGGCCTCACGGACCCGCTCAACGAGCCGGCGCAGGTGCTCGGGGGTCGTACCGCAGCAGCCGCCGACCAGGCTCAGGCCGTAGTCGCGGACGAAGTGGTCCTGCGCGTCGGCCAGGCCCTCGGGGTCGAGCGGGAAGTGGGCGCCGTCCTTGGTGAGGATGGGCAGGCCCGCGTTCGGCATGCAGAGCAGCGGGGTGCGGGAGTGTCGGGCCAGGTAGCGCAGGTGCTCGCTCATCTCGGCGGGCCCGGTCGAGCAGTTCAGGCCGATCATGTCGATGCCGAGGGGCTCCAGCGCGGTGAGCGCGGCGCCGATCTCGGAACCCAGGAGCATCGTGCCGGTGGTCTCGAAGGCCATCGAGACGAGCAGGGGTACGTCGACGCCGGTCGCCTCCATGGCGCGGCGGGCGCCCAGGATCGACGACTTGGTCTGGAGGAGGTCCTGGGTGGTCTCCACGATCAGGGCGTCGGCGCCGCCGGCGAGGAGACCCTCGGCGTTGGCCCGGAAGCCGTCGCGGAGGGTGGCGTAGCCGATGTGGCCGAGGGTCGGCAACTTGGTGCCGGGGCCGATGGAGCCGAGGACCCAGCGCTGGCGGCCGTCGCGGGCGGTGAAGTCGTCGGCGGTCTCGCGGGCGATGCGGGCGCCGGCCTCGGAGAGTTCGTGGACGCGCTCGGGGATGTCGTACTCGGCCATCGCGGAGTGGTTCGCGCCGAAGGTGTTCGTCTCGACGCAGTCCACGCCGACGCCGAAGTACTCCTCGTGGACCGAGCGGACGATGTCCGGGCGGGTGATGTTCAGGATCTCGTTGCAGCCCTCGAGGTTCTCGAAGTCCTCGAGTGTGGGGTCCTGCGCCTGGAGCATGGTGCCCATGGCTCCGTCGGCGACCACCACGCGGGTGGCGAGTGCCTCTCGGAGCGCGGACACACGGGTCCGGCTGTCGGCAGAAGGGGTCAGTGGCGACGAGGCCATGAAGGGGCTCCCTGGAGTGCGACGGCTGTCGGCTTTGCGGCTTCCCAGGGAACCTCTCACGGAACTCCCCGGGGAGCGTGCACGTCGCCAGGGTAACGGGGTCGGGCCGAGGGATGCTCGATGCGTCCATGGGGCGGACCGGGTGGCGTGGAGGCGGACCGGGGTGAAAGGGACGCGGACCGGGGTGACGGGCGGGTCAACGCCGTCTAGGTTCTCGCGACGAGTGACCTAACAGAGACGTGACCGGAATCGGCCGACCATTAGCGGGAGGTCGGCATGGACCGGTAGTGTTCGACATTGCCGAACGGCGGCAGCGACGTCGCGCGTCGACGGTCGAACGGGACGGAGGCAGTACGGCGATGGCACGGAACATCCAGTCGCTCGAACGGGCGGCCGCGATGCTGCGCCTGCTCGCGGGCGGCGAGCGACGGCTCGGCCTCTCGGACATCGCCTCGTCGCTCGGTCTCGCCAAGGGCACCGCCCACGGCATCCTGCGCACCCTCCAGCAGGAGGGCTTCGTCGAGCAGGACGACGTCTCCGGGCGCTATCAGCTCGGCGCCGAACTGCTGCGCCTGGGCACCACCTACCTCGACGTCCACGAACTACGGGCACGCGCCCTGGTCTGGACGGACGACCTGGCCCGCTCCAGCGGCGAAAGCGTGCACCTGGGAGTGCTGCATCAGCACGGTGTCCTGATCGTGCACCACGTCTTCCGCCCCGACGACAGCCGCCAGGTCCTGGAGATCGGGGCCATGCAGCCGCTGCACTCCACGGCCCTGGGCAAGGTCCTGTCGGCCTACGACCCGGTCGCGCACAGCGAGGCCCTGGAGGCCGACCGCAAGCCCTTCACCGACCGCACGGTGTCCGAGCTCGCCGACTTCGAGCACATCCTCGACGTGACACGCGCGCGTGGATACGCGGCCGACGTCGAGGAGACCTGGGAGGGCGTCGCGTCCATCGCCGCCCCCATCCACGACCGGCGGCGCATGCCCGTCGGCGCGGTCGGCATCACGGGCGCGGTGGAACGGCTGTGCCGGCCCGACGAGGACGGCGCGCTGCGCCCCGAGCTGATCGCCGCGGTACGGGACTGCGCCCGCGCGGTGTCGCGGGATCTCGGCGCCGGGCGGTTCTGAGCTCAGCGGATTCACAGCGGGAACTCACCGGAACGTCATGCCGACGTTCCGGTATCAGTCGTACTGTGGATGACAAAGTCGGCCAAAACGCCAAATCACCACACACGGTGTCCATCTGATAGCCGTCCGCATCGACCGTGAGATCGATAGCCCACAGCAATCAATAACGATCGTGTTTTCGATAACAGCACTCTTGACGCGCCTGTAACCCCGGAGCAAGACTCCCGTCCATCGGTCGGCATTGTCGAACACCTACCGGCAATACGCGCTAGAGTGTGGCAACGCCAAAGGCCGGCATCGCTCTCATCCCCGAGGGCGCACGAACCCCCGGCGGGACCCGGGGTTCGGCTTCCCTGGACGAAGGACAAAGGAGTCGCGGGTGTCCAGCTCCGACATCTTCATCGGCGAGACCATAGGTACCGCCGTGCTCATCCTGCTGGGCGGTGGCGTCTGCGCCGCCGTCACGCTGAAGGCCTCCAAGGCCCGTAACGCCGGCTGGCTCGCCATCGCCTTCGGGTGGGGTTTCGCCGTCATGACGGCCGTGTACATCTCGGCACCGCTCTCCGGCGCCCACCTCAACCCGGCCGTGACGCTCGCACTCGCGATCAAGGACGGTGGCTGGGACAACGTCCCGATCTACTGGGCCGGGCAGCTGCTCGGCGCCATGATCGGCGCGACCCTCGTCTGGGTGGCCTACTACGGCCAGTTCCAGGCCCACCTCACGGACAAGGAGATCGTCGGCGAACCGGCGGCCAAGGCCGTCGAGGCCGAGGAGAAGGGCGCCGGACCTGTCCTGGGCATCTTCTCCACCGGTCCTGAGGTCCGCAACGTGGTGCAGAACCTCGCCACGGAGATCATCGGCACCGTCGTCCTGATCCTCGCCATCCTGACGCAGGGTCTGAACGACAAGGGCAACGGTCTCGGCACCCTGGGCGCCCTGATCACCGCGTTCGTGGTCGTCTCCATCGGTCTGTCGCTCGGCGGCCCGACCGGTTACGCCATCAACCCGGCCCGTGACCTGGGCCCGCGCATCGTGCACGCGCTCCTGCCGCTGCCCAACAAGGGCGGCTCCGACTGGAGCTACGCCTGGATCCCGGTCGTCGGACCGCTGATCGGCGGCGCGATCGCTGCGGGTATCTACAACCTCGCCTTTGCTTAGAACCGGACGAGAACCGGAACTCCGAGCACTGAAGCAGCAGTAGAACCAGTCCTCATGACCACGGAACCCCTCAGGAGCACACAGTGACCGACGCGCACACCGCCGGACCGTTCATCGCGGCCATCGACCAGGGCACGACCTCCAGCCGTTGCATCGTCTTCGACCGGGACGGCCGTATCGTCTCCGTCGACCAGAAGGAGCACGAGCAGATCTTCCCGAAGCCGGGCTGGGTCGAGCACAACGCCACCGAGATCTGGACCAACGTCCAGGAGGTCGTCGCCTCCGCCATCGAGAAGGCCGGCATCACCCGCGACGACATCAAGGCCATCGGCATCACCAACCAGCGCGAGACGACCCTCCTCTGGGACAAGAACACCGGTGAGCCCGTCCACAACGCCATCGTCTGGCAGGACACCCGCACCGACGCGCTCTGCAAGGAGCTGGGGCGCAACGTCGGTCAGGACCGCTTCCGCCGCGAGACGGGTCTCCCCCTCGCGTCGTACTTCGCAGGACCCAAGGCCCGCTGGCTGCTCGACAACGTCGAGGGCCTGCGCGAGCGCGCCGAGGCGGGCGACATCCTCTTCGGCACCATGGACAGCTGGGTCATCTGGAACCTGACGGGCGGTGTCAACGGCGGCAAGCACTACACCGACGTCACCAACGCCTCCCGCACCATGCTGATGAACCTGCACACCCTGGAGTGGGACGAGAAGATCGCCGAGTCCATCGGCGTCCCGATGAACATGCTCCCGGAGATCCGCTCCTCCGCCGAGGTCTACGGCGAGGTCACCGGCGGCCGTCTCGGCGAGCTGCTCGGCGGCATCCCGGTCGCCTCCGCGCTCGGTGACCAGCAGGCGGCCCTGTTCGGCCAGACCTGTTTCGCCGAGGGCGAGGCCAAGTCCACGTACGGCACCGGCACGTTCATGCTGATGAACACCGGCGAGAAGATCATCAACTCCTACTCGGGGCTGCTGACCACGGTCGGCTACCGGATCGGCAATGACGCGCCGGTCTACGCCCTGGAGGGTTCGATCGCCGTCACCGGTTCGCTGGTGCAGTGGATGCGCGACCAGATGGGCCTCATCTCCACCGCCGCCGAGATCGAGACGCTCGCGCTCTCGGTCGAGGACAACGGCGGCGCCTACTTCGTGCCGGCCTTCTCCGGTCTGTTCGCCCCGTACTGGCGCTCCGACGCCCGCGGCGTGATCGCCGGTCTCACCCGGTACGTCACGAAGGCGCACCTCGCGCGTGCCGTCCTGGAGGCCACCGCCTGGCAGACCCGTGAGATCACGGACGCCATGACGAAGGACTCCGGTGTCGAGCTGACCGCGCTCAAGGTCGACGGCGGCATGACCTCCAACAACCTGCTGATGCAGACGCTCTCGGACTTCGTGGACGCCCCCGTGGTGCGCCCGATGGTCGCCGAGACCACCTGCCTCGGTGCCGCCTACGCCGCCGGCCTCGCCGTCGGCTTCTGGACCAGCACCGACGACCTGCGTGCCAACTGGCGCCGGGCCGCCGAGTGGACCCCCAACATGGCCGCGGAGAAGCGCGACCGTGAGTACAAGAGCTGGCTCAAGGCCGTCGAGCGGACCATGGGCTGGCTCGAGGACGAGGAGTAAGAACCCCACATGACCAGTCAGTCCACCCTGCAGTCCGTGCCTGCCCTCGGTACGCACCCGGCCTCCGGCTCGAACCCGAGCCGGGCCGAGACCCGGGAGCAGCTCTCCAAGGCGACGTACGACCTCCTCGTCATCGGCGGCGGCATCCTGGGCATCTCCACCGCCTGGCACGCCGCGCAGTCCGGGCTGCGGGTGGCCCTGGTCGACGCCGGCGACTTCGCCGGTGCCACCTCTTCCGCCTCCTCCAAGCTCCTCCACGGCGGTCTGCGCTACCTGCAGACCGGCGCGGTGAAGCTGGTGGCGGAGAACCACTTCGAACGCCGTGCGGTGTCCCGCCAGGTGGCCCCTCACCTGGCGAACCCGCTCACGTTCTACCTCCCCGTGTACAAGGGCGGTCCGCACGGTGCGGCGAAGCTCGGGGCGGGCGTCTTCGCCTACTCCGCGCTCTCCGCGTTCGGTGACGGCGTCGGCCACCTCCTGTCCCCCGCCAAGGCGGCGCAGGACGTGCCCGAGCTGCGCACCCAGAACCTCAAGGCCGTGGCCGTGTACGGCGACGACCAGATGAACGACGCCCGCATGGCGCTGATGACGGTCCGCGCGGCCGTCGAGGCGGGCGCGGTCGTCCTCAACCACGCCGAGGTCACCGGCCTGCGCTTCACCCAGGGCCGGGTGACCGGCGCGGAGCTGCGCGACACCACCTCCGGCGACGAGTTCGGCGTGAGCGCCCGCCTGGTGCTCAACGCGACCGGCCCGTGGGTCGACCACCTGCGCAAGATGGAGGACCCGAACGCGGCACCGTCCATCCGCCTGTCCAAGGGCGCGCACCTCGTCCTGAAGCGCACCTCCCCCTGGAAGGCCGCGCTCGCGACCCCCATCGACAAGTACCGCATCACCTTCGCCCTCCCCTGGGAGGACATGCTCCTGCTCGGCACGACCGACGAGGAGTACGAGGGCGACCCGGCGGATGTCTCGGTCACCGAGAAGGACATATCCCAGATCCTGGACGAGGCCGCGTTCTCGGTCCGCGACCAGCAGCTCTCCCGTGACCTGATCACGTACTCCTTCGCGGGCCTCCGCGTGCTGCCCGGCGGCCCCGGGAGCACGGCCAAGGCCAAGCGCGAGACGGTGGTGACCGAGGGCAAGGGCGGCATGCTGTCCGTCGCGGGCGGCAAGTGGACGACCTTCCGGCACATCGGCCGTACGGTCATGCAGAAGCTGGAGGCCCTCCCGGGCCGCCCGCTCGGCGAGGACTTCGAGCCGATCTCCTCCCTCCCCAAGAAGCTCCCGCTCCCGGGTGTGGCCAACCCGCGCGCGGTCGCCCACCGCCTCCTGGTCGACAACCCGGCCCCGGGCCCGCGCATGGCCGCCGACACGGCGAAGCACCTGGCCACGCACTACGGCTCGTTGGCCTTCGACATCGCCCGACTCGCCAACGAGAACCCGGAGTTGGGCCGGCGCGTCCACCCCGACGCCCCCGAGATCTGGGCCCAGGTCGTCTACGCCCGCGACCACGAGTGGGCCGAGACCCAGGACGACGTCCTCCGCCGCCGCACGACCCTGACGATCCGGGGTCTGGCCACGGACGAGGTGCGGAGCAAGGTCCAGGACCTGCTCGACAAGAAGTAGGCGCTACGGCATGACAGGGGCGGTTCCCGGACGGGAGCCGCCCCTTTGGCGTGCCCGGTTGTCAGTGCCGGGTGTTTTCATGGGCGTATGAACAACGATCAAGCCTCCGCCGATGAACTCGCCGCGCTGCGGGCGGCGTTCGGCGTGGACGACGACGGCGAGTCGGCGCTCGGCTGGGACGCGGTGCGTGCGTTCGAGGCGGAGCACGGGGTGGTGCTGCCGGAGCCGTACCGGACGTACGTGGCGGAGATGTCCGACGGGTCGTTCCAAGGTCCGCCGGAGTACGGGCTGGTGGGGCTGGCCGAGTTGCCGGACGACTGGGGCGACGGCGAGGAGGACCGGGACCTGGGCAAGCCGTTCCCGCTCACCGCGGGGTGGTTGTGGGAGGAGGACGACGGGCCCTACGAGGACCCCGACGCGGTCGTCGAGCAGGTCCTCAACCACGGTTCCATCGTGCTCGGGACCGACGGCTGCGCGATGAACTGGCACCTTGTCGTCACCGGCCCTCAGCGGGGTCACATCTGGCACGTCACCGATGTGGGCGCCATGCCGTTCGGCGCGGAGTTCGGGTTCACGACCTCCGCGCCGGGGTTCGCCGGCTGGGTGGCGCACTGGGCGGCCGGCAAGGAGTGGTTCGACGCGGAGTGACGCCCCTCAACGGAGTGAGGCCTCTCAGGCCAGCGCCCTGATGTGGTCCGGCGACGTCAACTCCTCGCGCCGCACGATCAGTTCACGCCCCAGCAGCAACGTCCGCCGGGACGCCGGAACCGGATCCGGCAACGTCGTCAGGTCGGTCAGGTGGGCGAAGCCGATGATGCGGCGGACGATCTCCGTCCCGGCGTAGCCGACCGAGTCGGTCCAGACGCGGGAGAGGAAGCGGTCGAGGAAGGCGTCGTCGAAGAAGGTGTCGACACGGGTCGGCCAGAGGCGGCGGAACTCGGTCTCGAACGCCGCCCAGGAGAGCCGGAGTTGGTCGCCGTGGTCGGTCAACGTGCCCAGCTCACGCGCCCGTTCCTCCGACACCAGCACGTTGGCCCAGTACAGGCCGAGGTCGTAGCCGATCGGGCCGACGAAGGAGAACTCGGGGTCGAAGACCCGTACCACCGGGGCGCCTTCGCGCTCGCCGACCATGACGCTGCCGGTGTGCAGGTCGCCGTGGAGGAGGGCCTGGGCGCTGGTCATGAAGGTGTACCGGAGGTCGGCGACCTCCGTACGCAGGCGAGTGTCGGCCCGGAAGGCGGCGGCCAGGTCCGTCAACTCCGGGAGCCAGTGGTTGTGTTCGTGCTCGATGTACGGCTCGGAGAGGACCACGTCCTCGGTGATCTTGCACAGCTCGGGGCTCACCGAGGTGGCGATCAGCGCCTTGCGCTCGGCGGAGGACATCCCGAAGTCGCTGGTCGCGAAGGCGAGTTGGGCGACGAACTCGCCGATCCGCGCCGAGGTGTCAGGGCCGTACGACGCACCCTCGTTGAGGACCGTGCGCAGGACCTCCAGGTCGGACATGTCCTCCATGACAAGGGCGTAGTTGTCGGCGTCGTAGCCGTGGATCGCCGGGATCTTGTCCGGGGCGACCCGCGCGACCTGCTCGTACGCCCGCGCCTCGGCGTCGGCGCGCTCGGGGCTCATCGGCCAGGAGGGGCCGGCGACCCGCACCCAGGGCAGCGCCTGCTTGACGGCGAGGCTGTGGCTGCCGTCGGCGTTCGACGCGAGGAACACCCGGTTCATGTTGCCGTCCGAGACCTCACGGACGTGGATGTCGGTCACGTCGTCCCAGTGGCCGCGCTCGTGCAGGTAGCCGGGGATGTCGTCGGTCTCCAGGATGCGGTAGCCCATCGTACGAACTCCTCGAACTTCCTTATGCGGTGCGGCGCTTGGACAGGGTGAAGCTGAAGACCAGGGCGAGGATGAGGACCGCGCCCTCGACGACGTCCTGGGTGTAGTACGGCAGGCCCTTGATGGTCAGACCGGTGGTGATGATGCCGATCAGTACCGCGCCGAGGGCTGTGCCCCAGACGTTCGGGCGCCCCCGGCCGAGGACCGACGTGCCGACCAGCGCGACGGCGACCGCTTCCAGCAACTGCGACGTACCGGCGGACACGTCACCCTGCCCGATGCGGGATGCCAGGATCAGGCCGCCGATGGAGGCGAGGACGCCGGAGAGGACGTAGGCGAGGGCCCGGTACGCGCCGACGCGGATGCCCGCCAGGCGGGAGGCCTCGGGGTTGGCGCCGATCGCGTACAGGATGCGGCCCCAGCGGGTGCGGGCCAGGAAGACCCACGCCACGACGGTCAGCGCGCCGAAGATCAGCACGGAGATGGGGATGCCGAGGAGCGTGCCCCGGTCGATGCGCAGGAAGCCGTCGGTGAACTTGCCGGGGGCGGTGCTGCCGTCCGACTCGGTCATGCCGGCGGAGATGGACTGACCGTCGACCAGGATGAGTTTGGTGCCCTGGATGACGAACATGGTGCCGAGCGTGGCGAGCATGTCCGGGATCTTCATCACGACGATGAGCAGGGCGTTCAGCAGTCCGGCGAGCGCGCCCGCCGCGATCACGGCGAGGATCGCGACCGTGCCGACCTGGTTGTACGTCACCATCGTCTTCGCGGCGACGGTGACCCCGAGCCCGGCGACCGCGCCGACGGACATGTCCATCCCGCCGACGGCCATGGTGAGGGTGACGCCGAGGCCGAGGATCGCGGCGACGGAGACGTACCGGAGGGTGTCGAGCATGGTCGCCGACTCCCGGAAGGAGCCCTCGCTCAGCGCGAAGTACAGGAAGAGCGCGACCGTGACGAAGATGAAGCCGTACTTGATGACGGCGTTCTGGACGAGCACGGCGGTGGAGACGGCGGGCGGGGCCAGTGCCTTCGGTGTGGCCTCGGAGCTCTGGGTGGTGGTCATCGGGTGCTTCCTGAAGGGGCCGGCATCACACGGACGCCGAGATGGTCTGGATCACGCGGTCGCGTTCCGCGTCTTCGCCGTACGCGTCGAGGTGGACCTCGCCGGCCGCCAGCACGACGACCCGGTCGGCGATCTCCAGGACCTCGTCCACGTCGGCGGAGAGGACGAGGACGGCGGCGCCCTCGGCGGCCAGCCCGCGCGCCCGGCGGCCGATGTCGCGTCGTGCGCCGATGTCCACACCTCGGAACGGTTCGTCCAGGATGAGGACACGGGGTGTCTCCGCGAGCCAGCGGCCGACGACGACCTTCTGCTGGTTGCCGCCGGAGAGCTCCTCGACCGTGCTGTGTTCGTCGCGGGCCACGACACCGAGGGCGTCGATCGTCTCGCGGCCGAGGGCGTCTTCCTTCGTCGTGTTCACCAGCCCCGCCCGGGACAGGGACTTGAGGAACGGCAGCGAGATGTTCTGGGCCACCGACCAGCCGGCGACGAGCGCGTCGGCATGACGGTCCTCGGGGACGAGGTGGACGCCGGCACGGATGGCGTCGGACGGGCGGCGGGGCGCGTACGGCTTGCCGTCGAGTTCGACCTTGCCGGTGGGGAAGGGCTCGGCGCCGAACAGGCCGCGGGCCAGTTCCGTCTTGCCGGCGCCCAACAGGCCTACGACGCCGGTGACTTCACCGGCGCGGAGGTCCAGGTCGAGGGGTGCGCGGCCCTCGAAGAGGTGGACGCCGTGCAGGGCGAGGACGACGTCGCCGTGGTCGCCGCTGCGCTGCGGGCGGGCGCTGGTCGCCTCGTGGGCCTGGGCGAGCATCGCGCGCAGGGCGCTGTCCCAGTCGAAGGGCTTGACCTGGTCGTCGGTGAGACCGCCGTCCCGAAGGACGACCAGGCGGTCGGCGAGGGCGTCGATCTCGCCGAGACGGTGGGAGACGTAGAGGACCGCGATGCCGTCGTCGCGCATCTTCTCGACGAGGGCGAAGAGCCGCTCGGCCTCGGCGGCGGAGAGCGCGGAGGTCGGTTCGTCGAGGATGAGCAGCCGGGGGCGGGTGGCGAGGGCGCGGGCCAGGATGAGCAACTGGCGGTCGGAAATGCCCAGTTCGGTGACGTCGCGGCGCAACACGGCGTCGCTCCAGTCGAGTCCGAGCGCATCCTGGATCTCGCGGGCGCGGGCCAGGATGCGGCGGCCGTTGAGGAACGGGTTGCCGCGGCGCTGGGCCAGCTCCTCGAAGACCAGGTTCTCGGCGACCGTGAGACCGGGCACGATGCCCTCGCCGATCCGCTGATGGACCGTCTGGATGCCCAACTGCCGGGCGGCCGACGGGGATTGGAGAGCTGCGGGTTCCCCTGCGACCCGCACCTCCCCGCCGTGGTCCGTGTGCACGCCCGACAGGATCTTGATCAGCGTGGACTTGCCCGCGCCGTTGGCGCCGAGCAGCGCGACCACGCTGCCCGGTGCGATGTCGAGGGAGACGGAGGCCAGTACCGTCTTGCCGGCGAAGGCCATGCTGACGTCGCGGAGCGAGACCGCCGCGTCAACTCCCGTATCAGTGGGCGACATTGGGGATCCAGTCCGCGGTGCTCACCTTGGAGAGGTTCAGGGCGGGCAGGGCCGCGCGCAGCTGGTCCATGTTCGCGATCTTGTTCTTGCGCAGGAAGTCCTGGGTGATGGCGACGGCCGGGAAGTCGACGGTGGTCTTGTTCAACTGGCCCGCGAGTTCAAGGGCCGCCGTACGGACGACGGCCGCGCCGACCGCCGACGGGTCGGTGCCGGCCGTGGCGACCCACGGGCTGTTCGCGGCGGTCATGTTCTGGATGTCGGCGTTGGAGACGTCCGCGCCGAAGACCTTCACCTTGCTCTGCAGCTTCTTGTTCTGCACGGCGAGGACGGTGCCCTTGGCGAGCTCGTCGTAGGGGGCGAACACGCCCGCCACGTCGGAGTGTTGGGTCAGCGCGGCGGAGACCAGGGGAACGTTGTCCGTGGCCGTGGAGTCGGTGACCTTGCCGACCTTGAACTGCTGCTTCCAGCCGTTGGCGTCGACCGCGGTCTTCCAGACGGAGTTGCGCTTGTCGAGAGCCGCGTAACCGGCGACGTTGACGTAACCGACCTTGGCGTTCTTGCCGACCGTCTTGGCCATCACGTCGAGGACGGCCTTCGCCATGCTCGCGTCGTCCTGCTCGGTGCTGACCACGGACTTGTTGGTCTGGTCGACGTCGTAGACGACGACCTTGATGCCCTTCTTCACGGCCTGGTCGATCTCGGGCTGGATCGTCGAGGGGAAGCCGTGGTCGACGATGATCGCCTGCGCGCCGGAGTTGATCGCCGAGGACAGGTCGGTGGCCTGCTTGGCGTTGTCGGCCTGCGCGTCGTACACGGTCAGGTCGATGCCGAGGGCCTTGGCCTGCGCCTTCGCGCCGTTGCCCCACTGCTCGAAGTAGTCGCCGGCGCCGCTCTGCCGCACCAGCGCCACCTTGACCGTGCCCTTGCTGAAGGGGGCCGGCTTCTTGCCCGTGGCGGCCGAGGCCGAGGCCGCGGTGTCGTCGCTGCTCTTCGAGGCGTCCGTGGACTGCGAGCAGCCCGCCAGGAGGAGGGCGGAGACGGAGGCCAGCGAGAGCGCGGCGAGGGGGACGCGGGTACGGGACATCAGGGGGCTCCAGGTGCGGGGAGGTGCAGGGTGGTGCAGAGGGAGTGAAGGAAGGGAGTGCTTGACCCGGAGCCGGGGATGGGAACGCGCCACCGTACGCATAGTGGACAGGCGGCGAGCACTCCGAGAGAGCGGGGCGCGTCGGGCTCCGGGTGTGGTCAGCGACAGCTGGCTGTGGTCGACCGGAGCAAGTCCACGTACAGCCGCCGCACGAGCAGCAGCGTCTTCATAGGGAGATCATGAGAATGTTTTCGGCCATTGGTCAAAGGCATGGAAGCGGTTTCTCAGCAGGTGAGACAACGACTACGTCACATCCGGCCCGTTCACCGACGGCGGTTACCATCACGGGACCGGCTCCCGACCCGGCACAGTGAGGCCCCGATGACGACACCCCGCGCGACGACACCGCCCATGAGCTGCACACGGTGCTGTCCCGACGCACGGTGTCCGGGCTGACCAGCTGTCCGCCGCCGTCGCTCGCCGCCCCCGACTTCTCCTCCCCCACCCGTCCGGTGCTCGTCCCAGCATCCGGACATCCCTCCCACTTTTCGGAGTTGTTCCCATGACGCTGCTCACCACCTGGTCCGAGTCCGGCCCGGAGACCCTCGTGCGCCGCACCGCCGACCCCGTCGAGATCGCCGCCGCGCTCGCCCCCATCGGCGTCCGCTACGAGCAGTGGCCGATCCGCGAGGACGTCCCGGCCGACGCCGACAGCGACACCGTCTTCGCCGCCTACGGCCCGGAGATCGACAAGCTGAACGCCGAGGAGGGCTTCACCACCGTCGACGTCCTGGGCCTGCACCCCAGCGACGACCCCGAGTACCCGGCGAAGGCGGCCGGCGCCCGCGCGAAGTTCCTCCAGGAGCACACGCACGACGACGATGACGAGGTCCGCTTCTTCGTCTCCGGCTCCGGCATCTTCTACCTGCACGTCAACGGCGAAGTGCACGCCGTCTACTGCGAGAAGGGCGACCTGCTGGGCGTGCCGCGCGGCACCACCCACTGGTTCGACATGGGCACGAAGCCCGCCTTCACCGCGATCCGCTTCTTCCACGAGGAGGACGGCTGGGTCGGCAACTTCACCGGCTCGACCATCGCCTCGCGCTTCCCCGACTACGACACGATCGACGCGGGCTTCCAGCAGGACAAGGCCGCCGCGTGACCTTGCAGTTCACCGTGGACGCCGTGGTGCTCGACATCGAGGGCACCACGAGCGCCACGGGTTTCGTCGTCGACGTCCTGTACCCGTACTCGCGCTCGCGCTTCGCCGCGCTGCTCGCCGAGCGGGCCGACGATCCCGCCGTGGCCCGGGCGATCGCCCAGGTCCGCGAGCTGACGGGCGACCCGGACGCCGACGCCGTACAGATCGAGAAAACGCTCAACACCTGGTTGGACGAGGACCGCAAGGCCACGCCGCTCAAGACCCTCCAGGGCATCATCTGGTCCGAGGGCTTCGCCCGCGGCGACCTCGTCTCGCACTTCTACGACGACGTCGTACCGGCCCTGCGCACCTGGCACACGACGGGCCTGCGGCTGTACGTCTACTCGTCCGGCTCGGTGGCCGCGCAGCGCGCGTGGTTCACGTCCAGCCCGGAGGGCGACCTCCTGCCGCTGGTCTCCGGTCTCTACGACACGGAGAACGCCGGCCCCAAGCAGGAGCCGGAGTCGTACCGCCGTATCGCGGAGGCGACCGGCGTCGAGCCGTCCCGGCTGCTCTTCCTCTCCGACCGGCCCGGCGAGTTGGACGCGGCCGTGGCCGCGGGGTGGCACGCGGTGGGTGTACGGCGGCCGGGCGAACCGTATTTCGAGCAAGGCGTCGGCGACCACGCGCAGGCGGGGGCGTTCGACGAGATCGGCATCACCAGTTCAAGGAGCACCACGTGACCACCGAGATCAGTGACCTCGACCTGAAGGAGGCGGGGGCTCAACTCGCCGCCGAGTCCGCGCGGTTCGCCTCGTTCGGCTGGATGAGGGGGACCTCCGGCAACCTGTCCGTCGTCGTGGGCCGGGATCCCCTGCGGCTGGCGGTGACGGCCAGCGGGCACGACAAGGGTGAACTAACCGCGGACGACGTGGTGTTGGTGGACGCCGAGGGTGCGGCCGTGCGGGGTGGGAAGCCGTCTGCCGAGGCCGAACTGCACGCCCGTGTTGCCGCGTTGACCGGAGCGGGTGCCGTCGTCCATGTGCATACCGTTGCGTCTGTTGCCATGGGGCGGCGGGAGCCGGGCGGGATCGTGTTCAAGGATGTCGAGATGCTCAAGGGTGTTGGGCAGCCTGCGCATGATGTCGAGGTGACGTTGCCTGTCATCGCCAACAGCCAGGACATGAAGGTGCTCGGGGATCGGCTGGAGGCGGCTCGGGATCCTCGGATGCCTGCCGTTGTTGTCGCCGGGCATGGGTTGTATGTGTGGGGTGCCGATGCGAGGCAGGCGCGGCATCACACCGAAGTGGTCGAGTGGTTGCTGGAGTTGGAGTTGAGCACTCCGCGGGAAGCTCGGTAGTCAAAGCGCGCGCCGGTGGGGGCTGGTCGCGCAGTTCCCCGCGCCCCTAAAAGACAAAAAACAGGGCGCGGGGGCTTGGCCGTGCTTCACACTCGCCGCTACTTCAGGCGATCGCCTGGGAGTTCGCCTGCCGAGACCTCCAACACGCCCCGTTCCGTGACCAGTCCGGTCACCAGGCGGCCCGGGGTCACGTCGAAGGCGGGGTTGTGGCCCCGTGATTCGGCGGGAGCCGTACGCACTCCCGACCACTCCAACACCTCGGCCTCGCCCCGGAGTTCGATGTGGATGTCGTCGCCGGTCTCCGTCGAGAGGTCGACCGTGGTCGTCGGGGCCGCCACCAGGAACGGGATGCCCGCGTCGGCGCAGGCCAGGGCGACGCCGACCGTGCCGACCTTGTTCGCCGTGTCGCCGTTCGCTGCGATGCGGTCCGCTCCGACGATGGCCGCGTCGACCTCTCCGCGCAGGATGGTGCCGGCGGCGGCGCCGTCGGCCTGGACGTAGTGCGGGATGCCTTCCTGGACCAACTCCCAGGCGGTCAGGCGTGATCCCTGGAGCAGGGGGCGCGTCTCGTCGGCGTAGACGACCTCCACCAGTCCGCGCGCGTGCAGTTCGCGGATGACGCCGAGTGCGGTGCCCCAGCCGGCCGTGGCCAGCGCGCCCGTGTTGCAGTGCGTCAGAAGCCTCAACGGCCGGTCCACGCCCACCTTTTGGACCAGCCAGTCGGCGCCGAACGCGCCCATCGCGCGGTTGGCGGCGACGTCCTCGCGCTGGACTGCGGCGGCTTCTTCCAACACCGCGTCCAGGCCCTCGTCGAAGCGGGTCATGACCCGGTCCACGCACACCATGAGGTTGACCGCGGTGGGGCGGGCCTCGCGGACGCGGGCGACGGCTGCGCGCGTCTCAGCCTCGGTCCAGCCCTTCCGCTCGCCCTCGATGAGCGCGATCGCCACGCCGTACGCGCCCGCCGCGCCGATCGCGGGTGCTCCGCGCACCACGAGGCGCTGGATCGCGTCGACCAGCGTGTCCACATCGTGGACAGCCACCGTCTCGTTGCGATGCGGGAGCAGGGTCTGGTCGATGAGTGCGAGACCGGTTCCGGTCCAGTCGACCGCGCGCAATTCCTGGGACATAACGGGACACTCCTGCTGTTCCGATGGTGTCGGTCACCGTACATGACCTGGAAGAACCACAGTTCGAGACAGTCGAGCGGGTGTCTCAAAACGAATGTTAAAGTCCAGCACCCGCAGCCCGAAGGCCGAGACGAAGGAGGACGTGTGCTGCTCACCGTGCGCCGTTTCCTCGATCACGGCCGCTGCGCGAGCGACTGCTGTCGACGCTGACCTGTCCCTCTCGCGTCCACCCCTCGTCTTGTCCCGTCTCACCATCTGGTCGCACGCGCTCCCGCCGGAGCGCGCCTTGCCGTACCCCGGAAGGTCCCCATGCTCCGCAGATCACGTCGCACCCTGCAGCTCGTCGCCGCCACCACGCTCATGGTCACCGCCGCCACCGCCTGCAACGCCGCCGCGAAGAGCGACGCCTCGGACAGCGCGAGCGGCGGCAGCGGGAAGTCGTTCACGCTGGTCACGCCGGACGCGGTCGGGCAGAACGAATTCCTGAAGCTCGCCGTCACGGGCGTCAAGGCCGCCGCGAAGACGCACGACGGGACCGAGAAGGTCTACGAGTCGACGGACACCGCGTCCCAGCAGCAGAACGTGCAGGCCGCCGTGGACGCGAGCCCGAGCGTGATCGTGCTGGTCGGCTTCGAGTTCGCGGACCTCGTGGCGCAGCAGGCGAAGGCGCACCCGAAGCAGCAGTTCCTGATGATCGACGCGTGCACGACGAAGACGTTCAAGAACGTGACGTGCGCGGTGTTCCGTGAGCACGAGGGTGTCTATCTCGCGGGCGCCGAGGCCGGGTTGCTCAGCAAGAGCGGCAAGGTCGGCGCGGTGGACGTGCTCGACACGCCCCAATTCCGGCGCTACAGCGACCCGTTCGCGGCCGGTGCCAAGAAGGTCGCCGCCAAGACGTCCGCGTCGACGCGCTTCGTCGGCGGCCAGTCCCCGTTCGACGACTCGGCGCGCGCCAAGGAGCAGGCCAACTCCCTTCTCTCCAAGGGCACCGACCAGATCATGGCGGCCGCGGCGGCCGGTAACTACGGCGTCTTCGAGGCCGCGAAGGCCAAGGGCGCGTTCGCGTACGGCGTCGACGTCAACCAGTGCGTCTCCTCCCCCGGCACGGTCGTCGACAACGTGATCAAGAAGACGGACGTCGCCGTGGAGAAGGGCGTCGAGCAGGTCCTCGCGGGCAAGACCGGCACCTCGGTGTCGTACGGCCTGAAGGAGGGCGGCATCAGCCTGACCGGCCTTGAGGCGGGCGTCGACTCGTCGAAGTGCGTGATCGCCGAGCACAAGGACGTCCTCACGAAGGTCAAGGCGCTGCGCGACCAGATCGTCTCCGGAAAGCTCAAGGTCGATGACCCGGCCGCCAGTTGAGCCGGCGGTCGAGCTCCGGGGCATCACCAAGCGGTTTCCCGGCACGCTCGCCAACGACTCCGTCGACCTGACCGTCCAGCGCGGCGAGATCCACGCCCTCATGGGCGAGAACGGCGCCGGCAAGTCCACCCTCATGTCGATCGTCTACGGCATGGAGCGCGCCGACGCCGGGTCCATCCGGATCGACGGACGCGAGGTCGCGTTCGGCGACCCGAGCGCGGCGATGGCCGCGGGGCTCGGCATGGTCCACCAGAGCTTCAAGCTGTTCGACTCGCTGACGGTCGCCGAGAACGTCGTCTACGCCGCCGAGCCGCGCCGCTTCGGCCTGGTGGACCGGGCCGCGGCCCGCCGCCGGGTGCGGGAGCTGGCGGAGGAGCACGGGCTCGCCGTCGACCCGGACGCCCGGGTCGGCGACCTGCCGGTCGGGCTGCGCCAGCGCGTGGAGATCCTGAAGCTGCTGCACCGAGGTGCCCGCACCCTCATCCTCGACGAGCCGACCGCCGTGCTCACCCCGGCCGAGGCGGACGCCCTGTTCGCCGTCCTCAAGTCGCTCGCCGCGCAAGGCCGTACGGTGATCCTTGTCACCCATAAGCTGCGCGAGGTCCTCGAAGGCAGCGACAACGTCACCGTCCTGCGGGACGGCCGGGTGGTCGCCCGCCTCGTCACCGCGGACACCTCCGCCGACGAGATCGCCGCCGCGATGACCGGCCGCGCGGTCGAGCTGGACCGCGTCCACGCGCCCGGGACACCCGGTGACGTGGTCCTGGACGTGAGAGACCTCACCACGGACGCCGTCCACGATGTGGGACTCACTGTCCACGCCGGAGAGATCGTCGGCATCGCGGGCGTCGCCGGCAACGGTCAGAGCGAGCTGATCGAGGCCCTGGCCGGGCTACGGCCGGTCATCTCCGGTCGGGTCGGTCTCAAGGGGCAGGACATCACGCACGCCTCGGCCACCGAGCGTCGTGCGCGGGGCCTCGCCTACGTCCCCGAGGACCGGCACGCGGTCGGTACGGCACCGGCGGCCTCCGTCGCTGACAACCTCGCGATGGGCCACCATCGAACGTCCCTGTCCACCAAGGGACTTCTGCCGCCCGCGGCCGTACGCGCCCACGCCGGGCGGCTGATCGAGCGCTTCGGCATCAAGGCGGCCACCCCCGAGGTGCCCGCCTCCGCGCTGTCCGGCGGCAATCTGCAGAAACTGCTGATCGGCCGCGAACTCGCCCACGAGGCACCGCTGTTGCTCGTCGAGCAGCCCACGCGCGGGGTCGACATCGGCGCCATCCAGAACATCCACGACCAGATCGTCGCCTACCGCGACGCCGGTCACGCCGTCCTCCTCGTCTCCGCCGAACTGAGCGAGATCCGGGGCCTCGCGGACCGGGTCCTGGTCATGTACGAGGGCCGGGTCACAGCGACGTACACGAAGGACGAGGCGGACGAACGGGCACTGGGACTCGCCATGGCGGGCGGGGCCGTAGCGCCGACGGAGGCCGTCGACTGACATGACGCACACTCAGATACCGCGCATATCAGGGGTGTTGCGCTCCCCCATCACCTTCTCCGTGCTCGCGGGCCTGGTCATCGGCGCCCTGTTCCTCGTCGGCACCGGCGCGGACCCGTTCACGGCGTACGGCGCCGTCCTCACCGGCTCGCTCGGCGCGGACGGCATCGGCTCCACGCTGAGCACCGGCACCAGCGTGCTCGGCATGGCGCTCGCGCTGGCGATCCCGTTGCGGGCCGGGCTGATCAACCTCGGCGGCGACGGACAGATGGTCCTCGGCGGCATCACGGCGGCCGTGACCGGTCTGTACTCCCCGCTACCCGCCCCGATCACCGTCGTACTCGCGCTGCTCGCGGGGATGGCGGCAGGCGCCGCATACGCCGCTCTGGCCGCCCTGTGCGAGAACCGCCTCGGCGTCCCGCTGCTGGTCAGCAGCCTGCTGCTGAGCTACCCGGCGGTGTCCCTGGCTTCCTACCTCGCGCGTTATCCACTCAAGGAACCCGGCTCCAGCCTCCCCCAGACCCGGGCGATGCCGGACGGCGTGGCACTGCCCGCGTTCGGCGACTCGACGGTCACCATCGGGCTCGTCCTCGTCGTCCTCGCGGCAGCCGCCTACTGGTTCACCGACAAGCGCACGGCGTTCGGCTACGAGATCCGCATGACCGGCCTCAACTCCCGCTTCGCCGCCTACGCGGGCGTCGAACGCCGGGGCCTCACCCTCAAGTTGATGTCCGTCTCGGGTGCGCTCGCCGGACTCGTGGGCGCCATAGGGGTGTTGAGCTTCCCGTACCGCTTCGTCGACGGCTCGCTCACCGCACCCGGCTACACCTGGACGGGACTTACGGCCGCCCTGCTCGCCGCCGCAGCACCCCTCGGCACAGTCATCGCTTCCTTCTTCTTCGCCGTCCTCGCGGTCGGCGGTCTGGCGATGGAGCGGACGACCGAGGTGCCGCGCGAGCTGACGCAGGTGCTGCAGGCCATCGTGATCGTGTTCCTGGCGGCCCGACTGCGCTTCCCCAGTGGGTGGTTCAGGAGACGTTCCCAGGAAAACCCGCACGAGGGCTCTCCGGAAACCTCTCAGAAGATCGGGGCCACGTGATGTTCTTCGACTCCGATCTGCTGATGTCGGCGCTGCGCGCGCTGACCCCGATCCTGCTGGCCGCACTCGGCGGTGCCCTGTGCGAGCGGGCGGGCGTCTTCAACATCGGCCTCGAAGGCATGATGCTGATGGGCTGCTTCACGTCGGTGGCCACGAGTTGGTTCACGGGCAGCGCCTGGCTCGGCGTACTCGCCGCCGCCCTCGCGGCAGCCGCGTACTCGCTCATCCTGGCCGTCGGCGCGGTAACTCTGCGCGGGGACGCGGTCGTTCTCGGAATCGCCATGAATCTCCTGGCAGTTGGCCTGACCAGCTTCCTGCTGCGTACGGTCTTCGGTGTGCAGGGCACTTTCGACGATCCGTCACTTGCCGGGCTCCCGTTGGTCGGTGGCTTCACCCCGCTCGCGTATCTGGCGTTCGTCGCGGTCGCGGTGGCCGCGCTGATGCTGTCCCGGCATGCGTGGGGGCTGCGGCTGCGCGGGGTCGGCGAGGCACCGGACGCGGCAGCCACGCTCGGGGTGAGCCCGGCGAAGTACAAGTACGCGGCCGTGCTGATCTCCGGTGTCCTGTGCGGGCTCGCGGGGGCCCAACTCGCGCTCGGCAACGTCACGTTGTTCTCCGAGAACATGACGGCCGGCCGGGGCTGGATCGCGGTCGTCGCGGTCATGCTCGGCCGCGCGGCACCCGTCGGTGTGCTGCTCGCCGCGCTGCTCTTCGGTCTCGCCGAGGCCGCCGGCTTCCGCCTCCAGGGCGTCGGCCTGCCCCAACAGGCCACCGACGCCGCGCCGTACGTCGTGACGCTCGTCGCCCTCTTCCTCTCGACGGCCCGCCGCCGTCGCCGTACCGCCAACTCCCCTTCCGGAGCCACCACATGACGCAGGACCTGCTGCCCATCTCCCGCATACCACGCACCGGACTTCCGGCGCGCGCGGTCGTCGTCGGCGACCCGGCGCGCGCCGCCGCCGTCGCCGCGCTGCTCGACGGTGCCGAGGAGGTGTCGTACCACCGCGAATACCGTGTGTTCAGCGGGA
Organism: Streptomyces sp. NBC_00986; assembly: GCF_045162565.1. Taxonomy (NCBI): domain Bacteria; kingdom Bacillati; phylum Actinomycetota; class Actinomycetes; order Kitasatosporales; family Streptomycetaceae; genus Streptomyces; species Streptomyces sp. NBC_00986. Next base: position 9,230,639 of record NZ_CP108733.1, on the reverse strand, counting down.
GTTGGAAGGGCCTGCCGGTCACCGTCGCCTCGCACGGAGTGGGCGGACCCGGCGCGATCCTGCTGTTCCAGGAACTGGCGGACGCGGGGGTCCGCACCTTCCTGCGCTTCGGCACGGCGGGCGCGATGAAGCCCGGCATCGGCGACGGCGACCTCGTGATCGCCGAAGCGGCCGTACGGGACGACGGCGTCACCCAGCAACTCCTCCCCCCGGAGTACCCGGCCGTCTCCTCCCCCGAGGCCGTCTTCGCCCTCCAGCGCGCGGCCCGCGAGGCCGACGCCCCGCACCACCGCGGCATCGTCTGGACCCGCGCGGCCTTCCAGCCCGGCCTCCTCCCCCTCTTCTCCTACGACGGCGCCGGGCTCTCGGCGATCGAGATGGAGCTGTCGGCGCTGCTGGTGACGGCCTCGCTGCGCGGTCTTGTCGCGGGCGGGGTGCTCGTCATCGACGGCGCCAACGCCGATGAACTCGTCGACGCGGAGACCACCGGCGGGTACGACCCGCACCGGGAGGTCGTCGCGGCGGGCGTCGAGCGGGGCGCGGTCGTCTCGCTGGAGGCGCTCCGGCTGCTCGCGGAGGCCGAGGAGTTGACGGCGTGAGCACCTTGAGCATCGACCTGTTGGTGTACGGCGGTGACGTCCTCACCGTCGACGAGGCCGGAACGGTCGTACGAGACGGGGCAGTTGCCGTCCACGAGGGCGAGATCGTCGCCGTAGGACCGGCCGAGGAGCTGACAACTCGGTTCACAGCGGCGGAGTCCATTGACGCGTCGGGCTGTCTCGTGCTGCCCGGGCTGATCAACACGCACACGCATCTCGCGATGACGCTGCTGCGCGGCCGGGCCGACGACGTGACTCTCCAGGGCTTCCTGGAGCGGGTGTTGAAGTGGGAGGCCGAGCTCCTGACGCCGAAGAACGTGGCGGCGGCGGTGCGGCTCGCGGTGGCCGAGAGCGTGCGGGCCGGGGTGACCTCGGCGCTCGACATGTACTGGTTCCACGAGGCGGCCGAGCAGGCGGCCCGCGAGACGGGCTGGCGGCTGCACACCGGGCCCACCTTCATGGACGTACCGGAACCGCCGGACCGTATCGCCTACGAGGACCGACTCGACTGGGCGCGGCGGGACTTGGCGGCGCGCGGCGAGGCACGCCCCGGTCTGCGGCCGGTCCTGTTCGCGCACTCGACCTACACCCTCGCGCCCGACCAGCTGGTCGAAATCGCCGCCCTGGCACGGGAGTTCGGGGCGCTGCTGCACATCCACGCGGCGGAGAACCCGACCGAGGTCGCCACCGTCGAGGTCAAGTACGGCAAGCGGCCGGTGGAGTTGCTCGACTCGCTCGGGCTGCTCGGTCCTGATCTGCTGCTCGCGCACGCCGTGGACCTGACCGGCCCGGAGATCGCGGCGCTGGCCCGCACCGGCACGTCGGTCGCCCACTGCCCGGTGTCCAACCTGAAGTTGGGCTGCGGGATCGCGCCGGTGCCAAGGCTGTTGAGCGCGGGCGTCACCGTCGGACTGGGCACGGACGGTGCCGTCAGCTCCAACACGCTGGACGTGCTGGGCGCCGTACGGCAGGCGGCTCTCGTGCACAAGGCGGGCGGCGACCCCACGGCGGTCGGCGCCGAACAGGCCGTACGGATGGCGACGATCGAGGGCGCGCGGGCGCTGGGTCTGGGTGATCGCCTGGGTTCATTGGAGGCCGGGAAGCGGGCCGATCTCGTCGTGCTCGATCTGGACGCGCCGCATCTGCGGCCGCTGCACGACCCGTGGTCGACGCTCGCGTACGCGGCGCACTCGGCGGACGTACGGGACACGGTGGTGGACGGGCGGGTGCTGATGCGGAACCGGACACTCGGCACGCTGGACGAGGAAGCCGTGCTCGCGGAGCTCGAAGCACTTGCCTGAGCTGTGGATTTCCCTCCCGTTCAGCCTGCTGAACCCGCATAATGCACCTGATACATCGGACGTCTGAGCAAGAGAGAGGCCGGCCATGGCAGTCACCGATGAGGCGATCGAGAAAATCAAGGGAATGATCGTCTCCGGCGCGCTGCGTCCCGGGGACCGGCTGCCCAAGGAGAGCGAACTCGCCGCCGAACTGGGCCTGTCCCGCAACTCCCTGCGGGAGGCCGTGCGCGCCCTGTCACTGATCCGCATCCTGGACGTGCGGCAGGGCGACGGCACGTACGTCACGAGCCTCGATCCCCAACTCCTGCTGGAGGCACTGAGTTTCGTCGTCGACTTCCACCGCGACGACACGGTCCTCGAATTCCTGTCCGTACGACGGATCCTGGAGCCGGCGGCCACGGGGATGGCGGCGCTGCGGATCAGCGAGCAGCAACTGGACGCGCTGAGCGCCCAGTTGGACGCGCTGGGCGGTGCCCCTTCGGTGGAGGAACTGGTCGCGTGCGACCTGGAGTTCCACCGGGGCATCGTGCAGAGTTCCGGCAACTCGGTGCTGTGCTCGCTCCTGGACGGTCTGTCCGGGCCGACCACACGGGCCCGGATCTGGCGCGGTCTGACGCAGGAAGATGCGGTCAGCCGGACGCTGCACGAGCACCGGGCGATCCTGGGCGCGCTGCGCGACCGGGACGCGGAGGCGGCGCGGTCGTGGGCGACGGTGCACATCGCGAGTGTGGAGCAGTGGCTGCGTTCGACCCTGTGATCGAGTGATGCGCCCCGCTGATCCATCGGAGGAGTGACCGGCCGGGACGGGTCTGCACAGGATGGCGATCTTGTGTGTTCGACCGTCCCGGACGGGGCAGGCATGGGTTCACTCCCCCGTGCAAGGGGGCTGCGGGCGCCCCCGTCGGACGCCGTAAGGTTGGGACGTACGCGAGGGCAGATCGGAAGGAGGCGCTGGGTGATCGAGCTGGAGGGGGTTCCCGAGCTGATCGACCCAGTGATGGTGGCCGCGTTCGAGGGCTGGAACGACGCCGGCGACGCCGCCTCCACCGCGGTCGCGCACTTGGACAGGGAGTGGAAGGGCGAGGTGTTCGCGGCGCTGGACGCCGAGGACTACTACGACTTCCAGGTCAACCGACCCACGGTGTGGATGGACGCCGGCGTGCGAAAGATCACATGGCCGACAACGCGCCTCTCGGTGGTCCGGGTCGGCGGCGAGAAGCCGCGTGACCTCGTACTCGTCCGAGGTATCGAACCGTCCATGCGCTGGCGCTCGTTCTGCAACGAACTGCTGGGCTTCGCCCATGAGTTGGGCGTGGAGCTGGTGGTGATCCTGGGCGCGCTGCTCGGTGACACCCCGCACACGCGTCCGGTGCCGATCAGCGGCACCACCTCGGACTCGGACCTGGCGCAGCGGATGGACCTGGAGGAGACCAAGTACGAGGGTCCCACCGGGATCGTCGGCATCCTCCAGGAGGCGTGCACGCACGCGGGCGTACCGGCCGTGTCGCTGTGGGCCGCGGTGCCGCACTATGTGTCGCAGCCGCCCAACCCGAAGGCCACCCTGGCGCTGCTCAACCGCTTGGAGGACCTGATCGACGTGCGCATCCCGCTGGGCGAGCTGCCCGAGGACGCGCGCGCCTGGCAGGTGGGCGTGGACCAGCTGGCCGCCGAGGACAGCGAGGTCGCCGAGTACGTGCAGACGCTGGAGGAGGCCCGCGACACCGCGGAGCTGCCGGAGGCGTCGGGCGAGGCGATCGCGCGCGAGTTCGAGCGCTATCTGCGGAGGCGTGACGGCGGTGGCAGCCCGCCGCCCGGTGGTCACGCGACGGCGGACGGCAGCGACAGCGCGTCGTATCTGCGGGACAACCCCGGCGGCCGTGCGAAGCCGACGAGACCCGCGAAGCCGGACACGGAGCCGGAGGCCGACGCGGACGACGAGGACTCCTCCGAGGAGTGAGTCCGCAGGCCAACAGGATGTGAGACAGGGGCGGTTCCTCCCGGGTGGGAGGAACCGCCCCTGTTCTGTGGGCTGTTGCTAGAGGGCCACGCCCAACAGGGCGTCCACGGCGCGGGACACGACGCCGGGGGCGCCCTCGTCGCTGCCGCCCCGGTCCCGCTGGAGCGCCGCCCACCGGTCGACCGCGGCGAGCGCGGCCGGGGCGTCCAGGTCGTTCGCGAGGGCTTCGCGCATCTCCTCGACGACCGTGACGGCGGAGGGGCCGTCGGGCCGCGAGACGGCGGCACGCCAGCGCCCGAGCCGGGCGACCGCGTCCGCGAGCACCTGGTCGGTCCACTCCCAGTCGGAGCGGTAGTGGTGGGCGAGCAGGGCGAGCCGGATGGCGGCCGGGTCGACGCCCTCGCGGCGCAGCGCGGAGACGAAGACGAGGTTGCCCCGGGACTTCGACATCTTCTCGCCGTCGAGGCCGACCATGCCGGCGTGGACGTACGCCTTGGCCATGGGGAACTCGCCGGTCAGCACCTGGGCGTGCGAGGCGCCCATCTCGTGGTGCGGGAAGGCGAGGTCGGAGCCGCCGCCCTGCACGTCGAAGCCCATGCCGAGGTGGTCCAGGGCGATGGCCACGCACTCGATGTGCCAGCCGGGGCGCCCGCGGCCCAACGAGCCGCCGTCCCAGCTCGGTTCGCCCTCGCGGGCGGCCATCCAGAGCATCGGGTCGAGCGGGTTCTTCTTGCCCGGGCGGTCCGGGTCGCCGCCGCGCTCGGCGGACAGCAGGCGCATGGCGGTCGCGTCGAGGTTGGAGACCTTGCCGAAGTTCGGGTCGGACCCGACGGAGAAGTAGGTGTCGCCCTCCAGTTCGTAGGCGGCACCTGCGTCCCTGAGGCGCTCGACGAGCGGCACGATGCCGGGTATGGCCTCGACCGCGCCGATGTAGTGCTTCGGGGGCAGCATGCGCAGGGCGGTCATGTCCTCGCGGAAGAGCGCGGTCTCCTGCTCGGCGAGGGCGACCCAGTCGACGCCGTCGCGCACGGCGCGCTCCAGGAGCGGGTCGTCGACGTCGGTCACGTTCTGGACGTAGTGGACCTGGCGCTTGGTGTCGAGCCACACGCGCTGCACGAGGTCGAACGCGTTGTAGGTCGCCGCGTGCCCCATGTGGGTGGCGTCGTACGGCGTGATGCCGCAGACATAGATACGGGCGACGGGACCGGTGTCAGGGGTGACCAGACCGCCGGTCGCGGTGTCGTGGATCCGGAGGTCGCGGCCCTTGCCGGGAAGGGCGGGGACCTCAGAAGCGGGCCAGGCATACATGTCATGAGCGTAACCGGACGGATAATCCGTTTACGAACCGGACCAGGCCGTATGGCCGGTGAGGCGGTCTTGCGCGCCCTCCCGTTCCCGTGCTGCTAGACCGGCGGCCACGGAATGGCCGGCCACTCCCCGCTCGGCTCGGGATGCTTCCCGTCCGCCAGCATCGCGTCGACCCGCGCGCGCGTGGCATCGAGTTCTGCGTCGGTGATCAGCTCGGCGAGCTTCGCGGCGAGCCCGCCGCCGTCCCTCAGCGCCTCCCTGAGCGCCTGGAGGACGTCGACAGCCTCCGGAGTGAGCGGCTCGCCCGCCCAGCCCCACAGGAGGGTGCGCAGCTTGTTCTCGGCGTTGAAGGTGACACCGTGGTCGATGCCGTAGAGGCGTCCCTCGTCGGCGGGCAGCAGATGGCCGCCCTTGCGGTCCGCGTTGTTGATGACGGCGTCCAGGACGGCGAGGCGGCGCAGCCGCTCGTCGTCTGCGTGTACCAGGAGGGCCGTTTCCCCCTCGCCGACCTCGGCGAAGCCGATGGCCTTCCAGCCCGGCTCGGGCTCCTCGGCGTCGACCAGGGCGAGCAGTTCGGACTCGGCCGCCGTCTCGATCCACAGCTGGCACATGCCCTCGCCGTGCGGCCCGTCGCGCAGCACGGTGGTCGGCACGAGGCCCCAGCCGGTGGCCTCGGAGACCTCGTAGGCGGCGACCTCGCGCCGGGCGAGGTTGCCGTCCGGGAAGTCCCACAGGGGGCGCTCCCCGGCCACGGGTTTGTATACGCAGGACGCCTCGCGGCCCTCGTAGGTCACGGAGCAGAACAGCACCGCGTTCGAGGCCTCGCGGATGCGTCCGCGTACCTTCAGCTCACCCTTGGACAACAGCTCGGCCGTGGTCACGCTCCGCGGCGGTATCCGTTCTGGCGCGGACATACGTGTCCTTCCGGGTCGAGCGGGAGGCTGCACAGCGGGCAGGGCGGACGGCCGGCGTTGACGACGTCCAGGGCCCTCTTGGCGAAGGCGCGGGCCTGGGCTCCGGTGAGGCGGACCCGCAGCATCGGGGGTCCGTTCTCCTCGTCCTGGAGGAGGCGTTCCTCGGCCTCGGCGAGGTCCTCGTCGGTGTCGGCGTCGAGTTCGACGAGGGCCTGCGCCTCGACGATCATGCGCTGCTCCTCACCGTCCCAGGCGAGCGCCATGGTGCCGACGCGGAACTCCTCCTCGACGGGGGTCTCCAGCGGGCGGGTGTCGGAGATCTCGGTGGGGGTGACGGCCGGGACGGCCGCGCTGCCGCCACTGCGCCGTACGACCTCGTCCAGAAGCTCGTCCATGCGCTCGGCGAGCGCGGCGACCTGCGTCTTCTCCAGGGCCACGCTGGTCACCCGAGGACCGGAGGCGGCCTGGAGGAAGAACGTACGGCGCCCGGGCAGTCCGACCGTGCCGGCTACGAAGCGGTCCGGCGGGTCATAGAGGAACACCTGACGGGACACGTCCTGTCTCCATTGGAATCGACTGCTGACAAGTGCGGCGCTACTGCGACCGCTTCACCCTACTGCGGCCGACGATCACGGTGCGCCCGCGCCGCCCCCGACCGTGGCGTCGTCGCCCGGGGGCTCCTCGCGCGGCGCCAGGGACGCGAGATCACCCGTGTCCCCGAGCCGTACGAGATAGGGCCTGAGACGGGTGTAACGGATCGCGGTGATGGAACACGGTTCTACGGAGATCCGCTGAAAGAGGTCCAGATGAAGTCCGAGTGCGTCCGCGACAAGGGACTTGATGATGTCGCCGTGCGAGCACATGAGGTAGACGGCGTCGGAGCCGTGATCGCGCTCCACGCGCGCGTTCCACTCGCGTACGGCCTCGGCCGCGCGGGTCTGCATCGCGCGCATCGACTCGCCGCCCGGGAACGCGGCCGACGAGGGATGCGACTGGACGACCTCCATCAGGGGCTCGTCCTTGAGCTCGGCGAGCTTGCGGCCGGACCAGTCGCCGTAGTGGCACTCCCCGATCCGCTCCTCGGTGTGCATCCGCAGGTCGGGGCGGGCGTCGAGGAGGGGCTGGAGGGTCTCCTGGCAGCGCTGCAGCGGGCTGGCGACGACCTCGGCGATCGGCAGCGCGGCGAGCCGTCCGGGGAGCGCGGCGGCCTGGGCGTTGCCGCGCTCGTCGAGGGCGACACCGGGTGTCCAGCCGGCGAGCACTCCGCCGGTGTTGGCGGTCGAACGTCCGTGCCGGACAAGGATCAACGTGGGCATGCCGCCAAGGGTAGGCGTACGCCACCCGCCGAAGGGCCGCGCCGGTGTCGAGGGGCCGAGCGCGCGGAGGCCCGAAGGGCCGATCACGGTCGGCCCCTCGACACCGGCATGGGCGGCCCGGAGGCGAAAATGTCAACGTGCGGCTTCGGGCGGACGGCGGGAGAATACGCACCGTGATCGTCGACTACGCCATCTACCGTGACGGACGCCGGACGGAAGGGCCCGGCGACTTCTCCGACGGCCTGGACCACTGCCGTCGCGTGGGCGACGCCTTCGTCTGGATCGGCCTCTACGAGCCCACGGAGAAGGAGTTCGACCGCGTCACCCAGGAGTTCGCCCTGCACCCCCTGGCCGTCGAGGACGCCCTCACCGCGCATCAACGCCCCAAGCTGGAGGTCTACGACGACTCGCTGTTCGTGGTCCTCAAACCCGTGGGCTACGAGGCCGACAGCGACGTGGTCACCTCCGGTGAGGTCATGGTCTTCGTGGGCGACTCCTTCGTAGTCACCGTCCGGCACGGCGAGGAGGCTCCCCTGGCGGCCGTACGGCACCGTCTTGAGGAGGAGCCGGAGATGCTGCGGCACGGGCCCACGGCGGTGCTGTACTCGATCGCGGACGCGGTGGTCGACCACTACGTGGACGTGGCGGGCGAGTTGCAGACCGACCTGGAGGAGCTGGAGGCGGCGGTGTTCTCGCCGACCGGCGGCGGCTCGCGGACCACGGCGTCGCGCATCTACACCTTCAAGCGGCAGATCCTGGAGTTCCGCCGGGCCACCGGGCCGCTGGCGATGCCACTGGCCCGGCTCGCGGGCGTCGGTCTCGCCGGGGACCGGGTGCCGTTCGTGAACGACAGGTCACGGCCGTTCTTCCGTGACGTCAACGACCACCTGATGAAGGTCAACGAGTCCGTCGAGGGCCTCGACAGGCTGGTCTCGGACGTCCTGTCGGCGCATCTCGCGCAGACCAGCGTCCGGCAGAACGACGACATGCGGAAGATCTCCGGCTGGGCCGCCATGGCCGCCGTCCCCACCATGATCGCGGGGATCTACGGCATGAACTTCGACCACATGCCGGAGCTGCACTGGCTGTGGGGATACCCGGGAGTGATCCTGCTGATGGCCGCCCTGGAGGTGCTGCTGTACCGGACGTTCAAGCGGCGAGGCTGGCTGTAGCGCGCTTCTTGGGCTTACGCGAACTCGGGGGCCGCGGTGGCCGGTCCGCCGAGGGCGTCGCGGCGTTCCGGCATCCTCAGGGACACCATCCGCCGCCAGCCGCCGAGCCGTTCGTACGCGTACACCGCGTGGATGCCGGCGGCGAGCGCGGCCGACTTGGCGCGCGGCCAGCCGAGGACGCGTCCCATGTGGGCCATCACCGCGAGGCTGACGTCCCGGTAGATGCGGATCTCCGCCAACGCGCACTCCCGGAGCGCCCGTTGGATGGCGCGGCCGTGTCCGGCGGCCGCGAAGCGCAGCAACTCCTCGTGGCAGTAGGCGAGATGGTTGTCCTCGTCGTTCGAGATCATCCGTACCGCGCGGCCGAGGTCGGGGTGGTCGGCGAAGTGTTTGCGCAGCAGGTCCATCTGCTCGGAGGCGCGCTGTTCGGTGACCCGGCTGTGCGCGAGGTAGGTGACGACGTCCTGGACGGTCAGCGCCGCCTCGCCCTTGAGCTTCTCGTGCGCGAGGCCGATGCCGTGCCGCTCCAGGAGCATCGTGTAGTCGGTGTCGGCGGGCACCCGGACGGGGTCGAGGCCGCGCTTCTTGAGAAGGGCGTTGAAAATGCGCCCGTGCTTGTCCTCGTCGGCGCCGTGCCGGCTGATCTTGGGGGCGAGGTCGCGTTCACTCGGCGGGACGAGGACGGCGATGCGCCCGTTCTCCCAGCCGCCCTGGGACTCGCCGCTGGCCGCGATGGAGCAGAACAGCCGGAACGACTCGTCGTTGTCGAGGATCTCCTGGAACAGACTCTTGGCCGACAGCATCTGAACGCACCTCCATGCAGGATTCCGCCGCATTCCGCAAAGAACGAGTCAAATGCGACGTCAGAGGTGCTGCAACAGCAGTGTCGGACAACTCCGCCAAAAGGAGGACTACGGATGTCCCGTCGGGGGCGTAACCGCACGGGCTGCCGCGCGTTGTTCCCCGTGACGGCCGTGGCGGGGAAGACCCCCCGAGCCCCCACCACGGCCGTAGAAAACTTCCGTACGACAGAGCCGCGTCACGCGAGACCCGCGCGCTCCAGTGCTTCCGTTCCGGCGCGGAGGGCGGCGATCCGCTCCTCCAGGGTCCAGCCCGCCGGGGAGAGCGTCAGGGTGGTGACACCGGCCGCCGCGTACTCCTTCATCCGGTCCGCGATGCGGTCCACGGAACCCAGCAGGGCCGTCTTGTCGATCAGGTCGTGCGGGATGGCGGCAGCGGCGCCCTCCTTGTCGCCAGCCAGGTACTTGTCCTGGATCTCGGCGGCGGCAGCCTCGAAGCCCATGCGCTGGGCCAGCTTGTTGTAGAAGTTCTGCTGCCGGCTGCCCATGCCGCCGACGTAGAGCGCGGTGTACGGGCGGAAGGTGTCGGCGAGCTTCTCGACGTCCTTGTCCTCGCCGAAGGCGAGCGGGACCGTCGGGACGATGTCGAAGCCCTCGAGGGTCTTGCCGGCCTTCTCGCGCCCGGCCCGGAGGTGCCTGATGGCGGTGTCCTCCAGGTGCTCGGCGGAGGGGAAGATGAGCAGCGCGCCGTCGGCGATCTCGCCGGTCTGCTCCAGGTTCTTCGGGCCGATCGCCGCGATGTAGAGCGGGATGTGCTCGCGCTCCGGGTGCACGGTCAGCTTGAGGGGCTTGCCCGGGCCGCCGGGCAGCGGCAGCGTCCAGTGCTCGCCGTCGTAGGACAGGCGCTCGCGGGTCATCGCCTTGCGGACGATCTCGACGTACTCACGCGTGCGTGCCAGCGGCTTGTCGAACTTGACGCCGTACCAGCCCTCGGAGACCTGCGGGCCCGAGACGCCGAGGCCGAGGCGGAAGCGGCCGCCGGAGAGCGAGTCGAGGGTCGCGGCGGTCATCGCGGTCATCGCGGGCTGGCGGGCCGGGATCTGGAAGATGGCCGAGCCGACGTCGATGCGCTCGGTCTGCGCGGCGACCCAGGTGAGCACCGTGGCCGCGTCGGAGCCGTAGGCCTCGGCGGCCCAGCACACCGAGTAGCCGAGGCGGTCGGCCTCCTGCGCCACGGCGAGGTTGTCGCCGTCCATTCCGGCACCCCAGTAGCCGAGGTTGATCCCGAGCTGCATGGCAGACCCCTTACCGATCAGTAACGTCGCTGTTGTGCCGACCCTAGCGCGCGGTGGTCCGGGCGGACAGGACGGGTGCCGGTGAGTGATCACGGAGCGTGCCGCGGGAGGGACTGTGGATCATCGTGGAAATCGGTTATCCACAGGCCACCACACCGCAGGTTCAGGCCAGTAATCTCGGCGTTCATGGAGCAGAGGCATCTCGGCCGTACCGGCCTTCGTGTGTCCCGGATCGGACTCGGCACCCTCACGTGGGGGCGCGACACCGACGAGCATGACGCCGCGGACCTCTTGAAGGCGTTCTGGGAGGCCGGCGGCACCCTCGTCGACACGGCGGACGTGTACGGCGACGGGGAGGCCGAGTACCTGCTCGGACAGCTCATAGAGGGGCTCGTGCCGCGCCGGGACCTGGTCATCTCGACGAAGGCGGGGAGCGTACCCGACCCCGACCGCCGCTTCGACGGCTCGCGCGGCCATCTCCTCGCCGCGCTGGACGCCTCGCTGGCCCGCCTCGGCACGGACTACGTCGACGTGTGGCACATCCACGGCTTCGACCCGTTCACGCCCCTGGAGGAGACCCTCCAGGCCCTCGACCTGGCGGTCAGCAGCGGCCGGGCGCGCTATGCGGGCGTCTCGAACTACTGCGGCTGGCAGCTGGCCAAGGCCGCGACCTGGCAGCTGGCGGCGCCGGGCACGCGCACACGGCTGGCGAGCACGCAGCTGGAGTACTCGCTTCTCCAGCGGGGCGTGGAGCGCGAGGTGCTGCCGGCCGCGCTCGACCTGGGCATCGGGCTGCTGCCCTCCTCACCGCTCGGGCGCGGGGTCCTCACCGGCAAGTACCGGCAGGCGACCCCGGCCGACTCGCGCGGCGCCTCGGAGCACATGGCGCCCTTCGTCGCGCCGTACCTCGACGACACGGCGACCCGCATCGTGGACGCGGTGACCATCGCCGCGGACGGGCTCGCCGTGACGCCCCTCCAGGTCGCCCTCGCCTGGGTCCGCGACCGGCCCGGGGTGGCCGCCCCGATCGTCGGCGCGCGCAACGCGCACCAGCTCACGGCCGCATTGTCAGTGGAGGCGCTTAGTCTTCCTGACGAGATCTGCCGAGCGCTCGACGACGTGTCGGCGCCTCTGCACCGCTATCCCGATCACGACTGGAGCACGCTGTGAGCACGGACCCGGAGACCACGGAGACCTCGCCGTCCGAGGACACGGGCACGGACGCCGCGGGGGGTGCCGAGGGCGCGGGGGCGGACGTGGCCCCGGGCGCCGAGGGCACGGCTCCTGAGGGCACCGACAGCACCGGGGAGGCCCCGGCCGCAGAAGGCACCGACGGCACCGGTGAGGCCAAGGCCGAGGCCGCCGCTCCCGAACTGTCCGAGGCCGCCGCCGAGTTGCTGGCGCAGCAGGTGGAGCGGGAGCGCATCGAGCGGCGGAAGGCGGAGAAGGCGGGGCCCATCGCGGCCGGGACCAAGCTCACCGGCACGGCCGCCGATCTGCTCGCGGCGGTACGGGCCGTGGAGAGCGGCGAGAAGCCCGTGACCACCCCCCTCGCCAAGCCGAAACCCGCCTCGCGCCGGTCCCCCGCCCCCGAAGCGGTGCGACCGCCACAGCCCGTGCCGACCGAGCCCGGCGCCCCCGCGACCGAGACCGTCGAGTCCGTACGGCGTGTGCTGGCGGAGGGCGGCGCGCCCGAGACGCTCGCGGCCCAGGTCGCGGCGGCGCTCGGCGAGGGCGGGGACGATCAACTCCGCGAGGATCCCTGGCAGTTGCTGCGTGTCCCGGGAGTACGGCCCGAGCAGGCCGACGGGTTCGCGCGGGCGCTGCTCGGCGCCGAGTGCGCGCCGGACGACGAGCGGCGGGGCCGCGCGGTCATCGGCTGGCTCCTGGAGCAGGCGGCCCTGGCCGGTCATACGGCCCTGGAGGCCTCGGCGTTGACGGCCGCGCTGGCCAAGCAAGGGGTGCCCGACCCGGACGCGGCGACGCAGAGCGCCATCGCCGAGGGTGAAGTGCTGGTCTTCCAGGACGCGTTGGACGAGCCCGCGGTCCCGGTGCAGCGCACGGACGACACGTCCGACGAGGACACGGAGGCCGAGGAGCGCCCGGTCCGCGTGCTGATCGGCCTGGAGCGGTACGCGCTCGCCGAGGAGAGCCTCGCCGACGGACTCGCCAAGCTGATCAACTCGGTGCCGAAGGAGGACGGTTCGGCGGCGGACTGGGAGCAGGCGGGTGCCGTAAAGGGCTCCACCGGCGAGCTGATCCGCGCGGTCGCGGGCCACGGCCTGGTGCTCCACACCGGCGGGGAGGCGTCCCTGGAGGAACCGGCGGCACTGCTCCGCGCGGCGGCGGGGTTCGGGCTGCGCGCCTGGGCCGCCGCCCACAGTCCGGTCGGGCGGGACCGGTTCGCCGCGTTGCTGGCAGGGTCGGCCGCGGTGGCCGGTGGCACGTCCGGCGGGCCGGGAGATCCCACGTCCGCCGCACCCGGTGGTGCCGGGTCCGGCGCGCCGGAGCACTCGGCGCCGGGCGACTCCACGCGGGAGGGCCTCGCGCCGGACAGCGCGGCCCCGGATGACGGCCCCCGTGCCGCCACCGTCGCCGGACTCCTGTCCGGTGCCGAGGGCCCCGGGCGGGACGCGGACGGTGCCCTCGACCTGGACCTGCTTGTCGTGCTCGACGCGCCTCAACTGGACGTCGAGACGGCGGCGTTGGTCAGTGAGTCGTTGCCGGACGGGGCCCGGCTGGTGCTGGCCGGGGACCCGGGGGTGTTGTGGTCTGCGGGTGCCGGGCGGGTCTTCGCGGATCTGCTCGCGTCGAAGGCCTGCCCCCAGGTCGTCTCGCGGCGACCGGATCTCGGTCCCGTGGGTGAACTCGTCTCGGGCATCGGCATCGGTGAGCTGAACCAGGTGGAGGCTCCCGGCAAGGAGGTCGTGATCGTGCCGGTGCGCGACGCCGGTGAGGCCGTGCACCGGACCGTGCAGCTCGTCGCCGACTCCGTGCCGCGCGTGATCGGCGTCCCGGCCGAGCAGACGGTGGTGATCACGCCGGGCCACGGCGGTGCGGCCGGCACCCGTGCCCTCAACGTGGCGCTGAAGGAGCGGCTCAACCCCGGCCCCGGCCGCTTCGGCGGCTTCGACCCCGGCGACCGGATCGCGTACTCCCCCACCCCGGGCCGCACGGTCCCGGGCCGGGTGGTGAACGCCGACGCCGAGGGGCTGCACCTGGCGTGCGCCGGCGGCCCCGTCGTCGTACCGAAGGAGCGGGTCGAGCAGTCCGTGCGGCACGGGTGGGCGCTGACCGCGCACCAGGCCGTGGGGGTGCGGTGGCCCGCGGTGGTCGTGGTGCTGCCCGGGGACGCGGCGCAGGCGCTCAGCCGGCCCTGGGTGTACACGGCGTTCAGCCGGGCCGACCGGCATCTGTCCGTGGTGCACGGTGTGGACCAGGCGCTGCCCCGGGCCGTCGCCGAGGTCCCGGCCAAGCCGCGTACGACCCGGCTGCCGGTGCTGCTGCGGCCACAGGTCCCGGCGCAGGTCTGAGCCCGGACGGCAGCGGACGACAGACGGCGGCGGCGGTCACCGAGGGAGCCCTCGGTGACCGCCGCCGCCGTCGTAACAGCTGGGCGCGGTGCGGATCAGCGGTCCGCTTCCAGCGCCTCCAGGTCCTCGTCCTCGTCGAGATCGGCGTCGAGGTCGGGATCGAGTTCGTCCTCGGCCTCGTCCACCTCGTCGATGTCGTCGATCTCGTCGTTGATCTCGTCGTCGAAGACCGCGCTGACGTCGAAGCGGCACACCACCCGCTGCGGGTCGACGCCCTCGAAGGGAGCCTCCAGCCAGGCGCCGGGTTCGGCCGTCTCGTCGGCGGCGGTCACCCAGAGCGTGGAGTCGCCTTCCTCGAGGCCGAACTCCTTGGGCCGGGAGGCGATCTCGTCCGCCTCGAACTCGTCGAAGAGGATGCCGAGCGCACCGTGGATCGTGCCGGAGGCCTCCGTGCCCATGCCGTCGCCGACCGCCGCCTCGACCCGCTGCGCCTGGGCCAGCAGCCGCTGCGGCTCCGCCACGGCGTAGTCACGGCGGATCAGCACGCTCACCGCGTTCGGCTCCTCCGGGCCGGTGTACGGCGGCAGGGAGTCCTCCGTACCGGGGATCTCGAACGGCGTGACCTCGTCATAACGGTCGTAGAGCAGCTCGTCGTAGACCTCGGCGGCCGCGGCGAGCTGGTTGAACGCCTCGTAGACGGCCGGGTCGTCCTCCCCCGACCGGCCTTCGACCGCGGCCAGGTGGCGGTCGAGCGCGGTCTTGACCGCCTCGGCGGCGGCGCGTACCTCGGCAGCGGTGGGCTGCGCAGCATCAGACATAGTGCAGACGCTATCCGTACCGGGGCTCTGCCCGCACAATAGATGCGATGCCGGAATACGAATTTGTCGACGTGTACGTACCGCGCGGGGTCTCCCGCAAGGACGCCACACGTCTCCTGACGGACCATGCCGAGTACGGACACTGGGAATTGGACCGACTGAGCCTGCTGCGCGACGGCAGTCGCAGGGTGCGGCTGCGCCGGCGGATCATCCGCCAGGTGCGCGCCACGTGGTGAGCTGAGCCGGGCGAAACGGAGCGGGCCCCGACAGTGCGGGGCCCCTCCGTTGCGCAGATCACATGTTCCGAGTCACATGTGCCCGGGGGTCACACCGAGGCCCGCGCCTTGCGGTACAGCACCGCGCCCGCGAGCAGTGCGCCCGCGCCGACCGGCAGGGCGAGGCCGAGCGGCAGTTCGCTGCCGGTGTGCGCGAGCTGCGCGCCTCCCGGGGACCGCACGCCGGACTGCGCGCCGGGCTGGTTCACGTGCACGGAACCGATCGGCGTCTGACCGCCCTTGATCGGCGAGGTGCCCGGTGAGGTGGGGTGGGTGGGCGTACCGGGAGTGCCCGGGTGGCTGGGCGTACCCGGCGGGGTGGTCCCGTGACCGCCGCCCGGGTGGGTGCCGTGGTGGCCGCCGTGGCCGGGAGGCGTGCCGTGGTGATGACCGCCGCCGGGGTGGTGACCCCCGGGGTTATGGCCCTCGCCCGGAGGCGTCCCGTGGTGACCGCCACCGTGGTGACCGCCGCCGCCCGGAGGGGTCCCGTGGTCATGGCCACCCCCGTGGTGACCGCCACCGTGATGTCCGCCCCCTCCCGGAGGCGTCCCGTGATGACCGCCACCGTGGTGACCGCCACCGCCGGGAGGCGTCCCGTGGTCATGGCCGCCGCCGTTCCAACTCCCGTTGTTGGCACAGTCGTTGCCGGTGACGCCGTTGCCGATACCGATGACGTCGACGCTGTTGCCGCAGACGTTCACCGGCACGTCGATCGGTACCTGGACGTGGTTGCCGGAGCCGACACCGGGCGAGTTCGAGGCGTGTCCGCCGGCGTGCGAGCCCCCTGAGCCGCCGTGCGCGCCGTGTCCGCCGGAGCCGCTGTGTCCGCCCGACGAGCCGTAGCCGCCGGAGTCGCCGTACCCGCCGGTCGAGCCGTGACCGCCACCACTGCCGTGGCCGCTTCCGCCGCCCCCGCCCGGATTGCCGCACTTGTTGCCGACCGCCGGGTTGAGGATCCCCACCACGTTCACGGTGTTGCCGCAGACGTTGACCGGCACATGCACCGGTGCCTGCACGGTGTTGCCGGACAGTACGCCGGCCGAGTCCGAACTGGAGCCCGTGGCGCCCGAGTCGGCGTGGGCGACACCGCCCGCGGCGGCGATCACCCCGGTCGCGGCCGCCACGGTCATCAAGCTTTTTCGAGTGACCTGTCGCATTGCTGAATTCCCCCCTGCCTTCAATCCTGACTGAATTCCTCGCGCGATTTCCCGCACGAAATCCCGTCGGCCCCGGAGCGCATGGCGCGCGCTCCGGGGCCGAGGACGTGATCACCCCCTAGAGGGGCGACGTCACTTGTTGACGCAGGTGTTGCCGAAGGCGGGGTTCAGCAGACCGATCACCGAGATCGTGTTGCCGCACACGTTCACCGGGACGTGCACGGGAACCTGGATGACGTTGCCGGAAACGACGCCCGGGGAGTGCACAGCGGCACCCTGAGCGCCCGAGTCGGCGACGGCCAGACCCGCACCCGCGAGAACCAGGCCACCGGTGGCAGCCGCAGCGGCGACGACCTTCTTGATCATTATTCCTCCTTGTTGGCAAAAGCGATCTCGTGTTGCCGATCGCATCACCTGTAACGAGGAGGGAGTAATGGAGCTACGAGCTTATGAGCACATTCACTCTTCCCGGTCGCCTCCGTACGCGCGGTCGAATTCCGGCGTCAACCGACGTCGACCGGTGTTTCAGGACACGACTTCAGGACACGGCCTCAGGACGCGTCGATGAACCGGTCCAGCACCCGCACCCCGAACTTCAGCCCCTCCACCGGCACCCGCTCGTCGACCCCGTGGAACATGCCCGCGAAGTCCAGCTCCGGCGGCAGCTTGAGCGGGGCGAAGCCGAAGCCGCGGATGCCCAGGTCGTCGAAGGACTTGGCGTCCGTACCGCCCGAGAGCATGTACGGGATCGCCTTCGCGGTCGGGTCCTCGGCGAGCAGCGAGGACTGCATGGCCTCGACCAGTGGCCCGTCGAAGGAGGTCTCCAGGGCCTTGTCGGAGTGCGTGCCCTCACGCTTCACGTTCGGCCCGAGGATCCGGTCGAGGTCGGCGAAGAACTCCTCCTTGTACCCGGGCAGGAACCGCCCGTCGACGTGCGCGGTGGCCTCGCCGGGGATGACGTTGACCTTGTAACCGGCGTTCAGCTGCGTCGGGTTGGCGGTGTTGCTCAGGGTCGCGCCGATGAGCTTGGCGATGCCGCCGAGCCGCTTGAGGGTGGACTCCATGTCCTCGGGGTCGAGCTGGGTGCCGAGCGCGTCACCCAGTTCGTCGAGGAAGGCGCGCGTCGTCTTCGTGACCCGTACCGGGAACTTGTGCCGGCCGATACGGGCGACCGCCTCCGACAACTCGGTGATCGCGTTGTCCCGGTGGATCATCGACCCGTGCCCGGCGGTGCCGGCCACGGTCAGCTTCATCCAGTGCATGCCCTTCTCGGCCGTCTGGATCAGATAGAGCCGCCGCTCCTCGCTCACCGTGAACGAGAACCCGCCGACCTCGCTGATGCCCTCGGTGACGCCGTCGAACAGCTCGCGATGGTTGTCCACGAGGTGCCGCGCACCGTACGTACCGCCCGCCTCCTCGTCCGCGAGGAAGGCGACCACGATGTCGCGCGGAGGCCTGCGTCCGCTGCGCAGCCGGTCGCGGACGACCGCCAGGGTCATCGCGTCCATGTCCTTCATGTCGACCGCGCCACGCCCCCACACGCACCCGTCCGCGACCTCGCCGGAGAAGGGGTGGTGGGTCCAGTCCGCCGCGTTCGCCGGTACGACGTCCAGGTGGCCGTGGATGAGGAGCGCGGGCCGGGAGGGGTCCGTGCCCTCGATCCGGGCCACCGTGGACGCGCGTCCCGGGTGCGACTCGAAGATCTTCGGTTCGAGGCCCACCTCGGCGAGCTGCTCGGCGACGTACTCGGCCGCCTTGCGCTCACCGGGGCCCGAGTGGTCGCCGTAGTTGCTGGTGTCGATCCGGATCAGCTCGCGGCAGAGGTCCACGACCTCGTCCTCGCCGGTGACGCCCTTGGCCGTGTCCGTGTCGCTCACGCTGCTTCCTCCCACTGTCACTGCTGGCGGTCCTCCCCCATCCTCTCTCTCCGTCGCACCTCACCCCAAGGGCGGTCCCGGCCCGTCACACGCCGTTCACGCGGGACGCGGGCGGGCAGGGCGGCAACAGGGGGTGATCGGCCACCCCTGGAAGCCTGGTAATGTTTCCTTCGTCGCCGCGGGGGAAACCACGCGCGACAGACACCTTGTCCGGGTGGCGGAATGGCAGACGCGCTAGCTTGAGGTGCTAGTGCCCTTTATCGGGCGTGGGGGTTCAAGTCCCCCCTCGGACACATCGCAGGCGAGGGCCGCGACCACCAAGGTCGCGGCCCTCGCCGCATTTGTGGGGGATGTCTCCTTCGCTTCGAAGATCACCAGGTCAGAGCGTTGCCGGACGCTCACGGAGCGCCTCCGTTCGGCTCCCCCGAGTGGCCGTCGGCAGGCCAGGAGCCTAGCGTCGTACTAAAATTTCCGGCTTGTTACGGAACGGAGCTGGAGCTGGACAACCCCAGGCATACCTGCGGGCCCGCCAGCACCCCGGAGATGTCCGGGTTCGAGACGCGAGGACCGATGGCAGCCATACACGAGAGCAGTGCTCTCGGGCTTGACGAAGAGATCCGCACACAGTTCGGCGATACGGCACGCTTCTCCGCGGCGCCGGCCGCCTCGGCCCGCACCCTTGTCGACGTTTTCGACGCGTCGGTGCGTTCGTATCCCGACGAGCTCGCCCTGGACGACGGCACCGTCCGTCTCACCTACCGTGCTCTGGCCGTCGAGGTCGAGACCCTGCGCCGCACCCTGGCCGCGGCCGGTGTCGGCCTCGGTGACCGGGTCGGCGTGCGGGTCCCGTCCGGGACCAACGACCTCTACATCGCGATCCTCGCCGTACTCGCCGCCGGTGCCGCCTACGTCCCCGTCGACGCCGAGGACCCGGACGAGCGGGCCGAGCTGGTGTTCGGTGAGGCCGACGTCCGCGCCGTCATCGGCGCCGAGCACGCGCTGACCGTCCTCGGGCACAGCGAGGTGCCGGCCGCCCGGCCCGGTGTCGAGCAGGACGCGTGGATCATCTTCACCTCCGGCTCCACCGGCAAGCCCAAGGGCGTCGCCGTCACCCACCGCAGCGCTGCGGCCTTCGTCGACGCCGAGGCGGCTCTGTTCCTCACCGAGGACCCCATCGGTCCGGGTGACAGGGTCATGGCGGGGCTGTCCGTCGCCTTCGACGCGTCCTGCGAGGAGATGTGGCTGGCCTGGCGCTACGGCGCCTGCCTGGTGCCCGTGCCGCGTTCCCAGGTCCGCAGCGGGGCCGACCTCGGCCCCTGGCTGGTCGACCAGGACATCAGCGTCGTCTCGACCGTGCCGACCCTGGCCTCCCTCTGGGAGCCGGAGGCGCTGAACGACGTACGCCTGCTGATCTTCGGCGGTGAGGCCTGCCCGCCCGAGCTGGTGCAGCGCCTGGTCACCGAGGGCCGCGAGGTCTGGAACACGTACGGGCCCACCGAGGCGACCGTCGTGGCCTGCGCCTCCCTGATGACCGGCGACGAGCCGATCCGCATCGGACTGCCGCTGAACGGCTGGGAGTTGGCCGTCGTCGACGAGGCCGGCGTGCCCGTACCGATGGGCGGCAGCGGCCAGTTGGTGATCGGCGGGGTCGGTCTCGCCCGCTACCTGGACCCCGAGAAGGACGCGGAGAAGTACGCGCCCCTCGAATCGCTCGGCTGGGAACGGGCGTACCGCAGCGGTGACTTGGTCAAGGCCGAGCCCGAGGGACTGATCTTCCTCGGCCGCGCCGACGAGCAGATCAAGCTCGGCGGACGCCGGATCGAACTCGGCGAGGTCGACGCGGCCCTCCAGGCACTCCCCGGAGTCGCCGGAGCAGCCGCCGCCGTACGCACCGCGCGCAGCGGCAACCAGCTCCTCGTCGGCTATGTCGTCACCCAGGAGGGCTGGGACCAGGCCGCCGCGGTCGAGAAGCTGCGGGCCGAACTCCCCGCCGCCCTCGTGCCGTTGATCGCCCCGGTCGAGGACCTCCCGACCCGCACCTCCGGCAAGGTCGACCGCAACGCGCTCCCCTGGCCGCTCGAGGGCCTGGAGACCGCCGGCGCCAAGGAGCAGCTCTACGGCACGGAGGCCTGGCTCGCGGAGCAGTGGGCCGAGGTGCTCGGCATCCCCGTGGGCAGCGCGGCCGACGACTTCTTCGCGATCGGCGGAAGCAGCCTGGGCGCCGCCCAGTTGACCACGCGGCTGCGCACCCGGTACCCGAGCGCGGCCGTCCTCGACATCTACCAGCAGCCGACGCTGCGCAAGTTGGCCCGGCACCTCGAAGACTCGGCGCAGGGCGACGGCACCGCGCGCGTGATCGCGCCGGTCCCGACCCGCGCCAAGGTGATCCAACTCCTCGCGCTGGTCCCCCTGTTCACCGTGGTCGGCCTGCGCTGGACGGTGGCACTGGCCGCGCTCGGCAACGTCCTGTCCGGCTACGGATGGCTGCCGACCGCCTCCTGGTGGCTGGTCGGCGCGGGTGCGCTCCTGCTCTTCAGCCCGCCCGGCCGGCTCGCGATCGCCGCGGGCGGTGCGCGCCTGCTGCTGCGTGGCGTGAAGCCCGGTCGCTACGACCGCGGTGGCAGCGTCCATCTGCGGCTGTGGGCGGCGGAACGGCTGGCCGAGTTCAGCGGAGCGACCGGGCTGACCGGGTCCTGGCTGGAGCGGTACGCGCGTGCCCTCGGCGCCAAGATCGGCCCGGACGTCGACCTGCACTCGCTCCCGCCGGTCACCGGCATGCTCAAGCTGGGCCGCGGTGCCGCGGTCGAGTCCGAGGTGGACCTGTCCGGGTACTGGCTGGACGGCGACCGCCTGGAGATCGGCCCGGTCAAGGTCGGCGCGCACGCCGTGGTCGGCACGCGCAGCATGCTCTTCCCCGGCGCCCGGGTGGGCAAGCGGGCCGAGGTGGCGCCGGGTTCGGCCGTCACCGGCACGGTCCCGACCGGCCAGCGCTGGGCGGGCGCGCCCGCGGTCAAGCTCGGCAAGGCCAAGCGCAACTGGCCCAAGGAGCGCCCGCAGCGTGGCACGTACTGGCGTGTGATGTACGGCGTGACGGGCTTCGCGCTCACCATGCTCCCGGTGGTCTCCGGCGCCGTGGCACTGCTGGTGGCGAGCGCGTTCATCGCGCCCGGTGACGGTCTCGGCGAGGCCCTGCGGGGCGCGGCGGTCGCGCTGGTCCCGGCGACGCTGGCCTTCGGTATGACGTACGCGCTGCTGATCCTGATCGGTGTACGACTGCTCAGCCTGGGGCTGCGCGAGGGTACGCACCCGACGCACAGCCGGATCGGCTGGCAGGCGTGGACCGTGACACAGCTGATGGACCTCTCCCGCGAGACCCTGTTCCCGCTGTACGCCGGGCTGGTCACGCCGGTGTGGCTGCGGCTGCTCGGGATGCGGATCGGGCGCGGCGCCGAGGTGTCGACCGTGCTCGCGCTGCCGAGCCTGACCACGGTCGGCGAGGGCGCGTTCCTGGCCGACGACACGTTGACCGCGCCGTACGAACTCGGTGGCGGCTGGGTGCACATCGGGCGGGCCGAGATCGGGCGGCGGGCGTTCCTCGGGAACTCCGGGATGACCGCGCCCGGGCGGAGCGTGCCGGACGGCGGGCTCGTCGGGGTGCTGTCGGCGACGCCGAAGAAGGCGAAGAAGGGCACGTCGTACCTGGGGCTGCCGCCGGTGAAGCTGCCGCGCAGCACGAGCGGCGGCGACCAGAGCCGGACGTACGACCCGCCGGCCAAGCTGCTGTGGGCGCGCGGGCTGGTGGAGCTGTGCCGGATCGTGCCGGTGTTCTGCTCGGCGGGTCTTGCCGTGCTGACGGTGGCCGCGCTGTGTGCGCTGGGGGCGTGGGCGCCGCTGCTGTCGGGGCTCGTGCTGCTGGCCGTCGGTGCGCTGGCCGGGCTGATCTCGATCGTGGCCAAGTGGACCCTCGTGGGGCGGCACCGCGGTGCCGAGCACCCCCTGTGGAGCGGTTACGTGTGGCGCAACGAGCTGGCGGACACCTTCGTCGAGGTCGTGGCGGTGCCGTGGCTGGCCGGTTCGGTGCCGGGTACTCCGGTGCTGACGGCCTTGCTGCGCGGGCTCGGGGCGCACATCGGCAAGGGTGTCTGGGTGGAGAGCTACTGGCTGCCGGAGACCGACCTGGTGACCCTGGAGGACGCGTCCACAGTGAACCGTGGTTGTGTGCTCCAGACCCACCTCTTCCACGACCGGATCTTGCGGACGGATACTGTGGTCCTCCGTGAGGGCGCGACGCTGGGTCCTGGCGGAATCGTCCTGCCCGGCAGCGAGGTCGGGGCCCGTACCACTCTGGGGCCCGCGTCGCTCGTGATGGCGGGGGAGTCCGTCCCGGACGACACCCGCTGGCTGGGCAATCCGATCGAGTCATGGCGATCCTGAACACAGGTCACGCGGCGTCGGCTTCGGAGGGCGGTGCACGGGTACGAGATACGAGCACAGCGCAGGGAGCAGACGCAGCAGTGACCGTTCAGCAGGCGGCGGGTCCGGACCCGTATTTCCCGGCAAACGGCGATGCCCGCTACCGGGTGCACCGCTATGAGCTCGCGCTGGACTACCGTCCCGGCCCCAACCGTCTCTCCGGCACGGCACGCATCAACGCCATAGCGGGCCGTGCGCCGCTGCCCGAATTCCAGCTGAACCTGGGCGACTTCAAGATCGGCCGGATCCGGGTGGACGGCCGCCAGCCGCACTACACACACCGCGGCGGCCGGCTCCGCGTCCGACCGGCGAAGCCGCTGCGGGCCGGTGCCGCGTTCACCGTGGAGGTCCACTGGTCGGGCAACCCCAAGCCGGTCGCCAGCCCCTGGGGCGGCCTCGGCTGGGAGGAGTTGACCGACGGCGCGCTGGTGGCGAGCCAGCCGATCGGGGCGCCGTCCTGGTACCCGTGCAACGACCGCCCCGCGGACAAGGCGTCGTACCAGATCTCGATCACGACGCCGTCGGCGTACGCGGTGGTGGCGGGCGGCCGACTCCTCACCCGAACGACCAAGGCTTCCACGACCACTTGGGTCTACGAGCAGTCGGCACCGACGTCGAGTTATCTGGTCGGTCTGTCGATCGGCAAGTACCAGACGGTGCTGCTGGGCGACCCGGGTCTGGGTGGTGTCCCGCAGCACGGGCACATCCCGTCGGATCTACTCCCGGAGTTCTCAAGGGACTTCGCGCGACAGCCCGCGATGATGGAGCTGTTCCAGGACCTGTTCGGGCCCTACCCCTTCGACGAGTACGCGGTCGTGGTCACGGAGGAAGAGCTCGATGTCCCCGTAGAGGCACAGGGGTTGTCGCTGTTCGGCGCCAACCACGTTGACGGGGCCCGTGGTTCGGAACGGCTCGTCGCGCACGAGCTGGCCCACCAGTGGTTCGGCAACAGCGTCTCCATCGCCGACTGGCGTCACATCTGGCTGAACGAGGGCTTCGCCAAGTACGCGGAGTGGCTGTGGTCCGAGCGCTCGGGCGGCCGCACGGCCCACCAACACGCCGCCGCCGCCCACCGGTTGCTCTCCACGCTCCCCCAGGACCTGCGGCTCGCCGACCCCGGCCGCAAGTCGATGTTCGACGACCGCCTCTACGAACGCGGCGGCGTCACCGTCCACGCGGTGCGCTGCGCGCTGGGCGACATCGCGTTCTTCCGCATGCTGCGGGGCTGGGCCAACCAGCACCGCAACGGCACGGTGACGACAGCGACGTTCACGTCTCACGCGTCCCGGTTCACCTCCGAGCCGTTGGACCAGCTCTTCGACGCGTGGGTGTATCGGGGGGCGTTGCCGCCGATGCCTTCGGCGGAGACGGGGATCGCGGTCTGAGGTGTCGGCTCCGTTGCGGATGGGGAACTGACGGAGTATCAAGTGGTTTCACGGGGGTGAGGTCATGGCAGCCGCATGGGGTCGAGGGCGCGCTGAGACGGGTGAGTGGCTGGAGGTCTACGGGGAGACTCAGCCGCGGTCCATCCCGCTGGAGCGGATCCTCGCCACGGACGCGGATGAGGCACACCCCTTCACGGCCTATCTGTACGTCTGGACGCTCGGATACTCGGGGGACGCCCGGCGCACGGAGGTCACCCTGCTGTTCCCGGCCGAGGACGACTGGCGGGTGAAGGATCTCCAGGCCGTCGTGTACCACCTGCCGCCGGTGCAGGAGGAGCGTGCGTGGCGGGACACGCTGGCCAAGGACTTACAGGTCGCCGGACCCTTGCTACAGGCCGTCGGCACCGTCACGGCCGGCCTGACCGGCTTTCCCGAACTCAACGCGGTGGCATCCGCGGTCGCCCACTTGAACGCGCGCAGCGCGCCCCAGATACAGAACGACGAGTGGTACGTCAGGAGGGTCCACGACACCGTCGACGAGACCCTGTACCAGGGAGTCGAGTGGATCCTCCCGCCGAGTTTCGTGAACCAGATCGGCACCCGGATCACCGGCGCCCTGCTCGTACAGTTCATCGGCGCCGCGCCCACGCACACAGCTCCTGCCGAACTCCCGACACCGCCCCTCCTGGCCCGCGCCATCCTCACGCACGGGAAGGAGAGCACCAAGCTGCCCGGCCCCGGGGCGGACGCCTACGTCGAGTTACCGCTCCGGGTCACCCCCGAGGAACCGCTCCCCTAGCCCCGGCACAATGTGCCCATGACCCCACGCACCAACTGCCCCTGCGGCCTCCCCCAGCCCTACGACAACTGCTGCGGCCGCTACCACTCAGGCCCCACCCCCGCCCCCACCGCCGAGGCCCTGATGCGCTCCCGCTACAGCGCCTTCGTACGGCTCGACGCGCCCTACCTGCTGCGCACCTGGCACCCTCGGACGCGTCCCGCCGCTCCCCTCGAACTCGATCCGGGGATGCGGTGGACGGGGTTGGAGATCATCGACACGGGTGGCGGGTCGGCGTTCCACTCCGCGGGGACCGTGACGTTCCGGGCCTCGTACCAGGGCGGTGCGATCCATGAACGGAGCCGGTTCGAGCGGGTCGACGGGGCGTGGGTGTACCTCGACGGGGAGTTCCTGGACTAGGGACAGCTACAGCCCCCAGAACAACTACGGCGCCAGGATGTCCAGTTCCTGAAGCGCGCCCACCGTGATCTCGCGGGTCAGGGTCTCCGCTCGGAGGGCGTCGCCCTCGCGGACCGCCTCCGCGACCTGTACGTGCAAGGTCACCGCCGCCGGGTCGGGGTCCTCGAACATGACCTCGTGGTGGGTGCGGCCGGCGAGGACCTCGGTGACGACGTCGCCGAGGCGGGCGAACATCTCGTTGCCCGAGGCGGTGAGGATCACGCGGTGGAAGGCCACGTCGTGGACGAGGTAGGCCTCCAGTTTGTGGCCACGTGAGTTCGCGACCATGCCGATCGCGCACTCGGTGAGTTCCGCGCACTGCTCCGCCGTGGCGAACTTGGCGGCGAGGCCCGCGGCGATCGGTTCCACGGCGGAGCGCAGGACCGTGAGTGAGCGCAGTTGCTGGGGGCGGTCGGCGCCGGCCAGGCGCCAGCGGATGACCTGTGGGTCGTAGACATTCCACTCGGCCTTGGGGCGGACCGTCACGCCCACGCGGCGGCGGGACTCGACCAGGTGCATGGATTCGAGGACGCGGACGGCCTCGCGCATCACGGAGCGGGAGACCTCGAAGTCCTTGGCGAGCTCGTCCGTGCGCAGGACACTGCCCGGCGGGTAGTCGCCCGCGGTGATGGCGGGGCCGAGGGAGTCGAGTACACGGCCGTGCAAGCCGCGGCCCGGAGTGGTCATGCACTCAGCGTACGGGTCGCATCACGGAACCAAAAAGTCAGACTTATATGTCACAGACTCTTGAATTCGTCGTACCTAATCGGTTTCAGTGGGATCGACATCAGGTGTCGACGGAGACAGTGAGGCAGCGATGCGTACCCCCCATGTCGTCGTCGTCATGGGCGTAGCGGGCACCGGGAAGACCACCATCGGTCCCCTGCTCGCGGCCCGGCTCGGCGTTCCGTACGCCGAGGGCGACGACTTCCACCCGCAGGCCAACATCGCCAAGATGTCGGCCGGGCACCCGCTGACCGACGAGGACAGGTGGCCGTGGCTGGACGCCATCGGCGACTGGGCACACGGGCGCGCGGGGCTCGGCGGGGTCGTCAGCAGCTCGGCCCTGAAGCGGTCGTACCGTGACCGGCTGCGCGCCGCCGCCCCCGGGGTCGTCTTCGTGCACCTCACCGGTGACCGCGCGCTCATCGAGGACCGGATGGCGCACCGGCACGGGCACTTCATGCCGACCGCGCTGCTCGACTCGCAGTTCGCCACGCTCCAGCCGCTGGAGGCGGACGAGGCGGGCGTCGCCGTGGACGTCACCGGCAGCCCGGAGCAGATCGCCGAGCGGGCCACGACCGCGCTCGAACAGGTCCCCGAGCCGACCTCCTAGTACCGCCTGTCACCCCCAACTCCCCGTATCCGCAAGGAATCCACCGTGACCAGACTCAGCGTCGAGATGCTGGCAGCGGACCCCGTCGAGCCCATCACCTCGGCCGGCCACGCTCAGCTGGGCATCGCCGTACTGGCGGGCATCGCCGTCATCGTCCTGCTCATCACCAAGTTCAAGATGCACGCCTTCCTGGCGCTGACCATCGGCTCGCTCGCGCTCGGCGCGTTCGCCGGGGCGCCGCTGGACAAGGTCATCACCAGCTTCAGCACCGGGCTCGGCTCCACCGTCGCCGGTGTGGGCGTGCTGATCGCGCTGGGCGCGATCCTCGGCAAGCTGCTCGCCGACTCGGGCGGCGCGGACCAGATCGTCGACACGATCCTCGCGAAGGCGAGTCCCCGGTCGATGCCGTGGGCGATGGTCCTGATCGCCTCCGTGATCGGGCTGCCGCTGTTCTTCGAGGTCGGCATCGTGCTGCTGATCCCGGTCGTGCTGATGGTCGCCAAGCGCGGCAACTACTCGCTCATGCGCATCGGCGTCCCGGCGCTGGCCGGCCTGTCGGTCATGCACGCGCTGATCCCGCCGCACCCCGGCCCGCTGGTCGCCGTCGACGCGGTCAAGGCCAACCTCGGTCTGACCCTCGCGCTGGGTGTCCTCGTCGCCATCCCGACCGTCATCATCGCGGGGCCGCTGTTCTCGAAGGTCGCCGCCCGCTGGGTGGACGTCCAGGCACCCGAGCGGATGCTCCCGGCCCGCCCGTCCGAGGACGTGAAGAACCGTCCCGGCTTCGGCGCGACCCTCGCCACGATCCTGCTGCCGGTCGTCCTGATGCTCTCCAAGGCGCTGGTCGACATCATCATCGACGACCCCGAGCACACCGTGCAGCGCGTCTTCGACGTGATCGGTTCGCCGCTGATCGCGCTGCTCGCGGCCGTCATCGTCGGCATGTTCACGCTGGGCCGGCCGGCCGGGTTCACCAAGGACCGCCTCTCCACGACCGTCGAGAAGGGCCTGATGCCGATCGCGGGCATCCTGCTCATCGTCGGCGCGGGTGGCGGCTTCAAGCAGACGCTGATCGACTCCGGTGTCGGCCAGATGATCCTGGACATCTCCAAGGACTGGTCGATCCCGGCGCTGCTGCTGGCCTGGCTGATCGCGGTGGCGATCCGGCTGGCGACCGGTTCGGCGACGGTGGCCACGATCTCGGCGGCCGGTCTGGTCGCCCCGCTGGCCGCCGACATGTCGACGGCCCACACCGCCCTGCTCGTGCTGGCGATCGGCGCGGGCTCGGTCTTCTTCAGCCATGTCAACGACGCCGGTTTCTGGCTGGTGAAGGAGTACTTCGGCCTGAGCGTCGGCCAGACCCTCAAGACCTGGTCCGTCATGGAGACGATCATCTCGGTCGTCGCCGGCGGACTGGTCCTCCTCCTCTCGCTGATCATCTAGGGGTACGGGAATGAGTCATCCTCTCTTCGACATCAGCGGCCGCACGGCCCTGGTCACCGGTTCCAGCCGGGGCATCGGACTCGCCCTCGCCCAGGGCCTGTTGGAGGCCGGCTGCACGGTCGTCCTGAACGGCCGGGACGGCGAACGCCTCACCAAGGCCGCCGCCGAACTCTCCGGCGACGTCCACACGGCGGCCTTCGACGTGACCGACGGTCCGTCAGTAGCCGCTGGAATCGCGGACGTTGAGGACCGGGTCGGCCCGCTCGACATCCTCGTCAACAACGCGGGCATGCAACTGCGCGCCCCGCTCCTGGAGTTCACCGACTCCGACTGGCACCGCATCATCGACACCAACCTCACCAGCGCGTTCCTGGTCGGCCGCGAGGCGGCCCGCCGGATGACGGAACGCGGCCACGGGAAGATCATCAACATCTGCTCGCTGCAGAGCGAGGTGGTCCGCCCCGGCATCGCGCCGTACGCGGCCACCAAGGGCGCCCTGAAGATGCTCACCAAGGGCATGTGCGCGGACTGGGGCCCGAGCGGCGTGCAGGTCAACGGCCTGGGCCCCGGCTACATCGAGACGGAACTCACCCAACCCCTCGTCCAGGACGAGGAGTTCAGCGCCTGGGTGCGCAAGCGGACCCCGGCCGGCCGCTGGGGTCGTACGGAGGACCTGGTGGGCGGGGTGCTGTTCCTGGCGTCGCCCGCCGCGGACTTCGTGAGCGGACAGATCCTTTACGTCGACGGCGGCATGACGAGCGTGCTGTAGAGAACGGGAGTCCAGACATGCTGGGTTGTGTGATTCATGGTCAGGACGACCTGCGGGTCGACGAGTTGACGGTCCCGGAGCCCGGCCCCGGCCAGGCCCTGGTCGCCGTCCGCTACGGCGGCGTCTGCGGCTCCGACCTCCACTACTGGCGCCACGGCGGAGTAGGCGACTTCCGCCTCAAGGAACCGATGCTCCTCGGCCACGAGGTCGTCGGCACGGTCGTCTCCTACGGCCCCGGAGCCACAGGTCCCGTCCCCGGTACGGCGGTTGCCGTGCACCCGGCCACTCCGTGCGGGGTGTGCCCCGAGTGCGTGGACGGTCGCCGCAACGTGTGCCGGGACACCGCGTACCTGGGCAGCGCGGCCCGCTTCCCGCACGTACAGGGCGGATTCGCGGCCCAAGTCACCGTCCCCGCCGAGCAGTTGAGGGCTGTCCCGGCGGGCCTGGAGCTGCGCCGGGCCGCCCTCGCCGAACCGCTCTCCGTCGCACTTCACGCCGTACGACGCGCCGGGGACGTACGGGGACGCCATGTGCTGGTCACCGGCGCGGGCCCGATCGGCTGCCTGGTCGTCGCGGCAGCGAAGGCGGCGGGCGCGGCCCACGTGACGGTAACGGACCTGCTCCCGGCGGCACTTCGATACGCCACGGCGGCCGGTGCCGACACCGTCGTACGGGCCGATGACCTGGACGATTCCGGGTGGCCCTCCGAGGTGGACGTCGCCGTCGAGGCGTCCGGGGTGGCGGCCGGGCTCGACACCTGTCTGCGGCTCGTGCGGCGGGGCGGGGTCGTCGTGCAGCTCGGGATGCTGCCGCCGGGGCAGAGTCCGTTCGCCGGGAACCTGGTCGTCAGCAGGGAGATCGAGCTGCGGGGTGCGTTCCGTTTCGACACGGAGTTCAACGACGCTCTTCAACTCCTGGCCGTGGAGCCCGCGTTCGACGCTCTGGTCAGTGCGGTGGTGCCGGTGCGGGAGGCGGAGTCGGCGTTCGCGCTGGCGGCCGACCGGAGCCGGTCGTGCAAGGTGCTGCTGGACTTCGGAGGCTGAGCAAGCCGACCGGCACGTCAGCCCAAGGCTTCGACTACGGCTTCCAGAGCGGGTGTTCGCGCTTGGCCCAGTCCCGGCTCACCGACCCGGTGCGCAGTCCCGCCCTGGCCTCCGGGTCGCCCAGCGCCATGCCGATGTGACCGCCGAGGACGATGCCCATCGTCAGGGCGAGCCAGTCGTGGACGAAGGTCGCGCTGGTGCGCCACATGATCGGGGTGAGGTGGGTGAACCACATCATCAGGCCGGTGCCGAGCATCACCAGGGTGGCGCCGGCGATCCAGTTGGCGTAGATCTTCTGGCCGGCGTTGAACTTGCCCGCCGGGCGCGCCGACCGGCGTTTGTCGCGCATCAGGGCGCCGCGCAGCCAGACCCGGTCGTGCGGGCCGAAGCGGTTGAGGAAGCCGAGGTTGACGCGGAAACCGCGGGAGACCAGGCCGATCAGGACGGGCACGGGGAGGGCGAGTCCGGCGCACTCGTGGATACGGACGACCAGGTCACGGCGGCCGACCAGCTCGGCGAACGTCGGAAGGTACAGGCAGGCCGCCGTGGCCACGCAGATGCCCATCAGCGCGGCCGTGGTCCGGTGCACCCAGCGTTCGGCGCGGCCGAAGCGGCGGACGCGGGCCGACGGCTCCGTCTGCGGGGCGTGGGCTTCAGCTCGTAGGGTCATCGTCGCGTCCGTTCGACTTGCCGACCCAGGCGTCGACGTCGTAGCCCCGATCCTCCCAGTAGCCGGGCTTCACATGCTCGGTGACCGTGATGCCGGAGAGCCACTTGGCGGACTTGTAGAAGTACATGGGGGCGACGTACAGCCGGACCGGGCCGCCGTGGTCGTGGCCCAGGGGCTTGTCCTGCATGCGCAGCGCAACCAGGATGTCCGAGCGCCGGGCCTGCTCGATGGTCAGGCTCTCCGTGTAGGCGCCGTCGAAGCAGGTGAAGCGCACCGCCCCGGCCTTTGCGCGCACTCCCGCCGCGTCCAGGAGCCGGGACAGGCGCACCCCCTCGAAGGGGGTCCCGGGGACCCGCCAGCCGGTGACGCACTGGACGTCCTTGACCAGCCTGGTCTGCGGCAGCGCGCGCAGGTCGGCCAGGGTGTAGGACGCCGGCTTGTCTACCAGGCCGTCGACGGTCAGCCGGTAGTTCTCGGCGTTCTTGTTCGGGACGGACGCGGTGACCGAGTAGTAGCGGAAGCCGCCGCCGTTCGGGAGCAGTCCGGTCAGCCCGGTGGGGTCCTTGCCGGAGACGGCACCGAGGAAGCCCTCCATGCCTTTCTGCAGCGCGGGCGCGGTGACGACGCCGAGGGCGCCCAGGCCGAGAGTGCCCAGGAGGACCCGGCGACCGAGCGGCCGGCCCGCCGCCTTCTCCTCGGGTGGATCAGGCTCGGTCGGTTCAGGTTTCACGCAGTCATTCGAACACCCGCGACCCCGGCGCGGCCAGGGATAGCGGGTGCCCGTCAGACTTCCGTAACCACTTCTTACGTGCTTCTCAGAGAGCCGCCCGAAGAACGTGGACGCGCTACGACGTCTCGCCCGCCGCCTTCTCCAGCTGGAACGCCTCGTTGCCGAGCCCGATGCGGGCGTGCGCCTCGGGGTTGCGGGCGCGCAGGAACAGACCCTGGGCCAGGCCGACGAGCATGGCCAGGACGACGATGCCGGGCAGGATCCAGCTCAGGGACGAGCCGGGGCCCGCGCCGACCAGGACGTCGAAGTCCTTGACCGTGTAGACGGCGATGACGACGAGGGCGATGCCCGCGAGCGCGGAGGTGACCAGCCGCCAGGCCTGGGCGCCGGCGGAGCCGCGGCGGGCGAAGAAGACGATCACCGAGAGGGAGGCGGCGGCCATCAGCAGGATCACGCCGAGGGCGCCGATGTTCCCGAACCAGGTGAACAGGTGCAGGACGGGTTCGGTGGGGTCGCCGGTGGGCTTGTCGTCGGCGATCGCGAAGGCGATCACGATCACCGCGGACACGGCGGTCTGGAGCAGCGAGCCGGTGCCGGGGGCGCCGCTCGAACCCGTCGTACGGCCGAACGCGGACGGCAGCAGACCCTCGCGGCCCATGGCGAAGGCGTAGCGGGCGACGACGTTGTGGAAGCTGAGCATCGCCGCGAACATGCCGGTGACGAACAGGACGTGGAGCACGTCGGTGAAGGTGCCGCCGAGCCGCGACTCGGTGAGATAGAAGAGCAGGCCGGCGCTCTGCTTCTGGGAGACGCCGACGATCTGCGAGGGCCCTGCGGCGACGGTGAGCGCCCAGCAGCTGAGCGCGAAGAACACGGCGACGCCGCCGACGGCGAGGAACATCACGCGCGGCACCAGGATGTGCGGGCGGCTGGTCTCCTCGGCGTAGACCGGGGCCTGTTCGAAGCCGAGGAACGCGGCGATGCAGAAGCACAGGGCGGTGCCGACGCCTGCGCCGCTGAGGGTGTCCGGGTTGAAGGCGTGCAGGGACAGGCCCTCCTTGGCGGGATCCGCTACGGCCGCGATGTCGAAGATGACGACGAGCGCGACCTCGATGATCAGCAGGACGCCGAGCACGCGCGCGTTGACGTCGATCTTCAGCCAGCCGAGCGCGCCCACGACGAGCACGGCCACCAACGCCGGTATCCACCAGGCCACTTGGAGATGGGCGTAGGTGGAGAACAGCCCGGAGACCTCGAAGCCGAAGATGCCGTAGATGCCGACCTGGAGGGCGTTGTACGCGACGAGGGCCACCAGGGCCGCGCTCGCGCCCGCGGTGCCGCCGAGGCCGCGGGAGATGTACGCGTAGAAGGCGCCCGCGTTGTGGACGTGCCGGCTCATCTCGGCGTAGCCGACGCTGAAGAGGACGAGGACGACACCGAGGAGCACGAAGAGCAGGGGCTGCCCTTCGATGCCCATCACTGCAAATGTGGTGGGCATGACACCCGCGACCACCATGAGGGGCGCGGTCGCGGCGAGCACCGAGAGCAGCAGCCCCCCGGTGCCGAGGCGGTCGGCGCGCAGGGCGCGCTCCTGCCCCCTGAAGGTGCTGATACCGCTGCTGCTACCTCCGCCGTCAGAGGTGGCGCTGCTCGTTCTGGAACTGCCCGTCGTCATGGCGGGAACGTCCTTTCGGGTCGCTACGGGGGCGTTGCTACGGTCGCGTTGCTTCGCTACGGCAGCGTTGCTACGGGTGCGTTTCATCGCTGCCGAATCGTTGGTACGGGGGCGTTACGACGTCCCGAGCGCGCTGTCGCGGGCGGCACGGAAGGCGGTGAGCGGGTCGCGGTCCGGGTAGGACCACGGGGCCGGGGTCGGGTGCTCCCCGATGCGGTGGAACAGGGCGGCGGCCTCGGCACTCCGGCCCTCGCAACACTTCGCGTGGGCAAGGAAGTTGAGGTCGACCAAGCGGCGCGGATGACCTTCGTGCTCCCACTCCAGCCACCAGTCGAAGGCGGCCTTCATGACCTGCCGGGCCCGGCGTCCGGTCCAGTGTCCGGAGGCGGCCGGGTCGGCGGGTTCCAGGCCGGCGGCGGCCAGTACGCGGTAGCGCTCGGCGTGCGCGACGACCGGCAGGATGGCGAGCGGGGAGTCGGCGGGGGCCTGTTCGGCGGCCCAGTAGGCGAAGTCGTAGACCTCGTGCAGCGGGTCGACACCCGCGTCGGCGCGGCGTTCCGCGAGCCGGGCCACCATCAGATGGTGCGCGTGGTGATGGTCGGGGTACCGGTGGCGGACCTCGTCGAAGAGCTCGACCACACCCTCGTCGGTGCCGAGGGTGTGCTCCAGAAGGAGCAGTCCGAGCCACGGTGTCGGATCGTCGGGCAGCCGGGCCGACGCCGTACGGCAGGCCTCGCGGGCACGGGCCGGCTTCTCCTTGCCCGCCAGCGTGCGCTGGACCAGGGCCAGGGCGAGCAGGACGGAGGCGTCACCGGACTCGGGTTCGGCCAGCAGCCAGTCGCGGGCCCAGGCGGCGGTGTAGGACTCCCGGGCGAGGACGGTGACCCGGTGGGCGCGGGCGTCCCAGTCGTCGCCCGTCTGGGCGAGCAGGCCGCGCGCCGCCTGCCAGCGCCCCTGGGCCAACGCGGCCCGCGCGGCGACGAGTTGAGCATCGTCGAGCGCGGCGTCGAAGGCCTGGGAGGCGCGCTTGTGACGGCGTCCGAGGGGTGGCGGGGGTGGGGACACCCGGGTATTCCTCACGATCCTCACGCGACGCTGCGGGACATCGGCCTGCCATCGGCCGATCACGCACAGCAAACCCTCCACCAATACTTCACGTCAAGTGCCGTACCGTTGTTACACCTGTCAACTTCCGTTACAGATGGGGCACTTGTGGCTCGATCCCCTACCCGGGACGGTACGCTGCCAACCGTTCGCGGGTCACCGGTGTGGCGTAGGCCATGGCGCTCGGGCGCGCGGCGGCGGACGATGGGAGCACGGTCCCGCCGCAGCCTCCGATCGTGCCCACGGTCGTCAGAGCATCGTGACCGGAGCAACCGCCCGCTTCCGGGTACTCCCAGGGGCAAGCCGGGCCCTGGGGCGCTACAGTCGCCCAAACGCATCCCGTAGCCCGGCCTGACGATCGAGGTACGCAGCGTGTCCCTTCTGGTTCTGATGCTCGCCGTGAGTGCGGCCTGTTGCCTCGGCTTCGGGTTCGTGCTCCAGCAGAACGTGGCCCAGCAGGCACCCCTGAGCGACTTCCTCTCCCCCAGACTGCTCCTCGACCTGATGCGGGTGCCGCGCTGGCTCGGCGGCATCGGCCTGATGATCGCGGGCATGGTCCTGGGCGCGATAGCGCTCAGCAAGGGCGAGGTCTCCCTCGTGGAACCCCTCCTCGCGACGAACCTCCTCTTCGCCCTGACCCTCTCCCGCAAGCAGACCCGACAACCCCTGGGCCGCCAGGGCTGGGCGGGCCTCGCGCTCCTCGCGGGCGGCGTCACGACGTTCATCGTCGCGGGCGAACCACGCAGCGGCACAGCCGTCACCGACCCGTTCCGCCACTGGCTGATCATCGGCGTCATGGTGGGCCTCGCCCTCCTCCTCACGACGTACGCCAAACGCTCCCGCCTCAGCTCGGGCCCGGTCCTCCTGGCCCTGGCCGCCGGCCTCCTCTACGGCGTCCAGGACGCGCTCACCCGCGTCAGCGGCCAGCGCTTCACCGAGGGCGGCCTCACCGAACTCCTCACGGGCTGGCAGCCGTACGGCGTGCTCGCGCTCGGCGTGACCGGCCTGGTCCTCGTACAGAGCGCCTTCGAGACGGCCCCCCTGCGCATGTCCCTGCCCGCCCTCACCGCGGCCCAGCCACTCGCCGGGATCATCTGCGGCGTGGGCTTCCTGGGCGACAGGCTCCGCGCCGACACCGGAGCACTGGCCTGGGAGGCGGTGGGCCTCGCCGGAATCGTCGTAGGCATCCTGCTCCTCGGCATGCACCCCGCGATGCCACGCGGCACGACAAAGCCGAAGCCGGCCCCGGCCCTACAGCCGCACTGACCACCACACCCGCCCCCTGTTTTGATGAGGGCATGAACCCAGCTGACGAAATCCTCGACATCGTCGACGAACACGACCGGGTCATCGGCCAGTCCCCCCGAGGCGAGGCATACGCACAGGGCCTACGCCACCGAGCGGTCTTCATCCAGACCCGCGACGCACACGACCGCATCTTCGTCCACCGCCGCACCCCCACCAAACTCGTCTTCCCCTCCCTCTACGACATGTTCGTCGGCGGAGTGGTCGGCGCGGGCGAGTCCTACGACGACGCGGCGCTGCGCGAGGCCGAGGAGGAACTAGGGGTATCGGGCTTGCCCCGCCCCACCTTCCTCTTCAAGTTCCTGTACGACGGCGGCGCCGGCCGGACCTGGTGGTCGGCGGTGTACGAGGTGCGCTGCGACGTGCCGGTCAGCCCACAAGTCGAGGAGGTCGCGTGGCACGACTTCCTGGCGGAGGCGGAGATCGAACGGCGGCTGAACGACTGGGAATGGGTGCCGGACGGCGTGGCGGCCTATGCCCGACTCAAGGGGCACCGGGAAGAAACGGCCGGATAGGGTCCTGCCCGTGATCGATTTTGCACGGAACGTCCGGCTGTGGTTCGCGCCTCAGGAGATCAGCGAGGAGGGCGCCACCCCCGACTACCGCTTCTCACTCGCCAACGAACGCACCTTCCTGGCCTGGCTGCGCACCGCGCTGGCGCTGATCGGCGGCGGCTTCGCGGTGGACCAGTTCCTGCCCCACCTGCGCTGGGCCTGGCGAGTCGGCCTGGCCCTCGCCCTCCTCGCGGCCGGCGTCCTGTGCTCCCTCCGCGCGGTCAACCACTGGGTGCGCTGCGAGCGGGCGATGCGCCGGGGCGAGGATCTGCCGGTCTCCCGCTTCCCTGCACTGCTGGGCATCGCCGTGGCGATCGTGGCCGTGGCGATGGTCGTCGTAGTCCTGGCGGGCTGGGCCGGATGACCCGCCCCCCGACCCCGGACCGCGACCCGGGCCTCCAGCCCGAACGCACCCGCCTGGCCTGGCGCCGCACGACCCTGTCGAGCACGGTGGCCGCCGTCCTGGCGGTGAAGGCCACCCTGCACGGCGGCGTCCGGACCGAGGGCGTCATCATCTGCGCCCTCTGCTGCACCCTGTGGCTCGGCTTCCTCACCGTGGCCCACCACCGCATCCGCACCCTCGCCTCCGGCGGCATCCCCCCGACCCTGGCCCCACGCCACGCCAGCGCGGCGGTGCTGTGCACGGTGGCCGTGGCGGTGTGCGCGGCGGTCCTTGTGTACTGAGGAGCGGAGCGGGAACTGTGCGAACGGGGCTCGTGTGCTGGGGCGTAGAGGCGAGTGGAACATGGGCGGCACCCGCCCAGGGCAACGCCTAGGCG
Organism: Streptomyces sp. NBC_00986; assembly: GCF_045162565.1. NCBI lineage: Bacteria > Bacillati > Actinomycetota > Actinomycetes > Kitasatosporales > Streptomycetaceae > Streptomyces > Streptomyces sp. NBC_00986. The sequence continues at coordinate 9,193,814 of NZ_CP108733.1, read as the reverse complement.
GGTAACACCCGGACAGCACCCAGGCGAGAAGGCAGCACTCGCGCACTGAGACGCCTAGGGCCTGTCCGGCGGATCCTGTCGCAGACGCGGGGCGTGGCACGCACTCCCCCACTGCCTTAAAGACGTGGGGGACCCCCAGCGGCGTCGTCGTCGGTCGCCGACGCTCCGCGTCGCCTCCCTCCTCCCCCTTGCAGCTGCACGCACCACACCCCGCTCACCGGAACTGATCAGGCACCGCCGATTTCCTGCGACCTGATCCGCCGGACAGGCCCTGGCCAGAGGCCACGCGAGCCGCACCCGCGCCCGGAAGCCACCCGGCCGCATCACCCGAAACCGTCCGCATCGCCCCACCCGCCACCCCAGCAACCGCGCCTGGAATCGGCCGGATGGACCACGGCCGGCGGCCGCCGACGAGACGGGAGCGGGTCGTGGCGGTGCGGCGCAGCCCGCCGCGTACCCGGCACCAACCCGTTCAACTGTGGTGACGAACAGCGGGGCCCCACCAGCGGCGGGCTCGCCGTACCGCCACGACCCCGACCCCACAACACACCTGCGCCCGAACACACCCCGGATCACCCGATATGAGCGTTTCCCATGGCACCCTGTCCGACGTCACAGCCCGCACTTCCGAAGGTGAGCCCCATGACCACCCTTCACCTGGAGCACTCCTCCCACACCCACACGCACGGCCCGGACTGCGGCCACCCCGCGGTGCCGCACGAGGACCACGTCGACTACGCGCACGACGGCCACCTGCACCGCGAGCACGGCGGCCACTGGGACGAGTGCGAGCCCGGCGGCCACGTAGCCCACCAGGAGCACGCGCACCAGCACGGCCAGGACTGCGGACACGAGAGCGTGCTGCACGGCGACCACGTCGACTACGTCCACGACGGCCACCGCCACGCCCTGCACGACGGCCACTGGGACGACCACTGAGCTCATCCCCGCTCATCCCTACTCACCCCCACCCCCGCTCACCCCCCACGGCCGAGTACGGCCTGGAACGACCGACCCACAGCTCCCCGTCGCCCGGCGCGGGGAGCTGTCGGCATATCGTGGCCCCGATCACGTTTCGCTCGCCCACTGGACGACATACCGACCGGTCGGCATGATGGGTGGAGACCTGTTCCTCCGTTCGTAGGAGTGATGTATGAGCCCCGACCACCCGCCCGGACTCGATCTCGACCGGCTCCGCGGCCTGCTCGACCGCGAGCAGCCCGGCCTGGTGACCGGCGCCCTGTCCGGCCGGCTGATCGAGGGCGGACGGTCGAACCTCACCTACGCGGTCACCGACGGCACCGCGAAGTGGGTCGTACGACGGCCCCCGCTCGGCCATGTACTGGCCACCGCGCACGACATGAAGCGCGAGCACCGCGTGATCAGCGCCCTGCACCCGACAAACGTGCCGGTACCGAGACCCATCCTCCTCTGCGAGGACGACGAGGTGCTCGGAGCCCCGTTCTACGTCATGGAGTTCGTCGAGGGCACCCCGTACCGCACGGCGGACGACCTCGCCCCGCTCGGCCCCGACCGCACCCGTGGCGCGGTGCTCGAACTGGTCGACACCCTGGTCGAGTTGCACGCGGTGGACCCCGCCGAGGTGGGCCTCGCGGACTTCGGCCGCCCCGAGGGTTTCCTGGACCGCCAACTCCGCCGCTGGGGCAAGCAGTTGGACGCCTCCCGCAACCGCGAGCTGGCAGGCGTCGAGGAGTTGCACGCGGCCCTCGGCCACCGCCTCCCCACCTCCCCCGCCCCGGCCGTCGTACACGGCGACTACCGCCTCGACAACGTCCTGATCGGCGAGGACGACAAGATCAAGGCGATCCTCGACTGGGAGATGTCCACCCTCGGCGACCCGCTCACCGACCTCGGCCTGCTGGTGATGTACAGCATCCCGCTGGACCTCCCCAACTCCCCCATCTCCACGACCGCTTCGGCCCCCGGCCACCCGACACCCGCCGAGCTGATCGAGCGGTACGCCACCCGCTCGGGACGCGACGTCTCGGCGGTCTCCTGGTACACGGCGTTCGCGTGGTTCAAGCTCGCCGTGATCCTGGAGGGCATCCACTACCGCTACACCCTGGGCCAGACGGTCGGCCGCGGCTTCGACCGCATCGGCGAGCTGGTTCCCGTCTTCATCGAGCACGGCCTGACCACCCTTCAGGAGGGCTGATCCACCATGGACTTCGCGTACGACGCACACACCGAGGAACTGCGCGCCAAGCTCCTGGCCTTCATGGACGAGTACGTCTACCCGGCCGAGCCCGTAGCCGAGGAGCAGCGCGCCCAGCTCGCGTCCCCCTGGGACACCCCGGCCGTCGTAGGGGAGTTGAAGGCGGAAGCCCGCAGGCAGGGCCTGTGGAACCTCTTCCTCCCCGACTCCGAGTACGGCGCCGGCCTGACCAACCTCCAGTACGCCCCGCTCGCCGAAATCACCGGCCGCTCCCCGCACTTGGCGCCCACCGCGCTGAACTGCGCGGCGCCGGACACCGGCAACATGGAAGTCCTCCACCAGTTCGGAGACGAGCAGCAGAAGAAGCAGTGGCTGGAGCCACTGCTCGCCGGTGAGATCCGCTCGGCGTTCGCGATGACGGAGCCGGAGGTGGCCTCCTCGGACGCCACCAACATCACGACACTCATCGAGCGCGACGGCGACGACTACGTCATCACGGGCCGCAAGTGGTACATCTCCGGGGCGATGAACCCGGACTGCAAGATCTTCATCGTGATGGGCAAGACGGACCCGGACGGCGCCGACATCCGCCGCCAGCAGTCCATGATCCTGGTCCCGCGCGACACCCCGGGCGTCACGGTCAAGCGCGCGATGCAGGTCTTCGGCTACGAGGACCACTCGCACGGCGGCCACGCCGAGGTCGTCTTCGACCACGCGCGCGTGCCGGCGACAAACCTGATCGGCGAGGAGGGCGGCGGCTTCGCGATCGCCCAGGCGCGGCTCGGCCCGGGCCGTATCCACCACTGCATGCGGCTGATCGGCATGGCCGAGCGGGCGATCGAGCTGATGTGCCAACGCGCCGTCTCCCGCGTCGCGTTCGGCAAGGCGCTGGCCCAACAGGGCGTCGTCCACAACTGGATCGCGGACGCGCGCGTCGCCGTCGAGCAACTGCGGCTGCTGGTCCTGAAGACGGCCTGGATGATGGACACCGTCGGCAACAAAGGTGCCCACGCGGAGATCCAGGCCATCAAGATCGCCACGCCCCGTACGGTCGTCGGCATCCTCGACCGCGCGATCCAGCTGCACGGCGCGGGCGGTGTGAGCCAGGACTTCCCGCTGGCCGAGCTGTACGCGAGCGCCCGCACCCTGATGCTGGCCGACGGTCCGGACGAGGTGCACCAACGGTCACTGGCGCGCCGGGAGTTGAAGAAGTACCTGTAGTACGCGAGGAGTTGGAGGGGCGGGCACCCGGTAGGCGTATCCGGTGTGCGCACCCCTCCAGCCCCTTTTCCCCCGAGGTGACGGTCAGTTGGGCGTGCTCGCCTTCAGCGTCCAGCCCTGCCGGCAGGTGTGGCCGAAGGTGCCGATGTCGCAGCCCTCGACGGTGAAGACGTAGGCGCCGGTGTTCCGCTCCAGCACCCTGATCCGGCCGGACGTCCCGCCGCCGAACTCCCGCTGGGTCCCCCCGGGGTCGGAGGCGCTCGTCCAGCGGACCAGGAACGAGTCGTAGCGGTGCTCCGGGGCCGTCGTGCCCCAGTTGAAGTAGGCGTAGCCGCGGTCCTCCCACGCGGCGACGACCATGTTCGACCCCTGTCGCGGTGACCAGGTGGCGGTGCCGTAGGTGAAGTACTGGCGCTTCCCGGCGTACACGTTGTTCAGGTAGACGTCCCTGGTGCCGCTGGTCGGGCAGCCCAGCCAGCCGGAGGCTCCGCCGAGCGCGTTCCAACGCTGGTTGATGTGGGACTCGTTGACCGGGATGGAGCACGCGGCCCGAGCGGGTGTCTGCGCCGCGGCCGGCACCGCAGCCGTGCCGCCGAGCGCGAGCAGGGATCCCAGGACAACGCCGGTCAGGCGCCGCTTCGTTGACAGCATGGTGTTTCCCCCGTTGGTTCCTGTCGATCGGTCCGGCGATGGGTCCGCCGCCCCGCTGCCACGAGCATCACCCTTCCCGCGGCCGGGAGTTGAGGGGAAGCCCTCGGGCGACGCCGGGGACCTCTCCCGGGTGGACCGGGAAGCGTTCCCGGGACACCCGGGCGCCGCGCCCCCACGATGGGACGCATGGACGACCGCGACGGGCGCACCCGGCGACGCACGGCGACGGCGTACGGACTGCTGGGGCTGGCGGCACTCCAAGTGGCCGTCGGGGCGGTCGCGTTGGCGGCGGCCGGGGTCTCCGCCGCGGACGTGATCCGCTACGACATGGTCGTCGACCTCGCGGTCGGTCTCGCCTACCCGGTGTGCGGCACGGTGATCGCGCTGCACCGCCCGCGCAATCCCATCGGCTGGCTGCTGATCGCGTACGGGCTGGGTCACGCGTTCACCGGGATGTCGATCGGGCTGGCCGTCGAGGGCCTACGGCTGGGCTGGTCACCGGAGTTGCTGCACGCGCTCACGACCGCCGGCCGCCACACCTGGATCCTCGGCAGCTCCACCGCGTTCGTGCTCGTGTTCTTCCTGTTCCCCGACGGCCGGCTGCCCGACCGCCGCTGGCGCTGGGCCCTGGTGGCCCAACTCCTGTCCTCCCCGCTCGACTTCGCGATCTGGGCGCGGGACGACTGGGGGCTGTTCCGCGGTACTCCGGCCCAGCCGTCGTACCTCCCGGTGCCGGACGGCTGGATGCCCGCCCTGCGCGACATCGAGACCGCGAAGGCCTGCCTGGTGCTGGCCGCGGTGTTCGCGGTCATGGTCGTCCGCTACCGGCGCGGCGGCGAACAGGACCGCCGCCGACTCCTGTGGCTCATCGCGGGAATGCTGCCGCTGGCGGTGAGCGTGGCCCTGCAGATCCTGGGCTTCCCGGCGGTCTACACGTCGTGCTGCACCCTGTTCCTGCCGACCGCCATCATGATCGCCGTGGTCCGCGAGGAGCTGCTCGACATCCGCCTCGTCGTCTCCCGCAGCCTGCTCTACGGCGCGCTCACGGTCGGCGTGGCCATCACCTACGTCGGTCTGGTCACCTCCGTCCAGGCTCTCCTCAACCCCGACCCCGCGCTGCTCGGACCGGCGTTGATCGCCGTCACTCTCGCCGCCGCCTTCGAACCGGCCCGCCGCCTCCTCCAACACATGGTCGACCGCGCCCTGTACGGCGACCGGCACGACCCGGTGCGCGCGGTCTCCCGCATCGGCGAACGGCTGGCCGGCACCGGCGTCGGCGCGGTCCCCGAGGCGGTCGGCGAGGCACTGCGACTGCCGTACGTGTGCGTGGAGTCCAAGTCCGGGGTGACGGACGGGAGTTGGGGCGACCCGGGCGAACGCATCCACGCCATACCCCTCGACTACGACGGCCGCACCGTCGGCGCGCTGGTGATCGGCCTGCGCCCCGGCGAACAGCAGCCCGCACCAGCCGACCTGGCCGTCCTGGAGCTGCTCGCCGTACCCCTGGCCGCCGCCCTGCACGCCACCGACCTCACCCGCCAACTCCAGCACTCCCGCGAACGGATCGTCGCCGCCCGCGAGGAGGAACGCCGCCGGATCCGCCGCGACCTGCACGACGGACTCGGACCCACCCTCGCCGGGGCCGCCTTCCAGGCAGACGCCGTACGCAATCTGCTGACCTTCGATCCGGACCGGGCGGCGGCACTCCTCACCGAGTTGCGGTCCGAGGTCGGCGGCGCGGTCGCGGAGGTGCGTCGGCTCGTGGACGGTCTACGGCCGCCGGATCTGGACCAGTTGGGGCTGCTGGGCGCGTTGCGGGAGCGTGCGGTGCGGCTGTCCTGGCGGGCGGACGGCACCCCGATCGAGGTGCGGGTCCGGGCGCCGGAGCGGTTGCCCGCGCTGCCCGCCGCCGTAGAGGTGGCCGCGTACCGCATCGCGATCGAGGCACTGACCAACGCGGCCCGGCACGCCCGGGCCTCCCACGTGGACCTGCACATCGAGATCGGCGACGGGCTGCGTCTGGAGGTGCGCGACGACGGTTCGCCGGTGGACGAGGAGACCGCGTGGACACCGGGCGTGGGCATCACGTCGATGCAGGAGCGCGCGGCGGAGCTGGGCGGCCGGTGTGTGGCGGGGCAGGGGCGGGTGGTGGCGACGCTGCCGTTGGGAGAGGCGATGTGATGGGGCTGCAACCTGAGGGTCAGGACGACGGCGACGCGCTGCGGGTCGTGCTCGCCGACGACCATCCCGTGGTCCGTACCGGGCTGGCCGCGCTCCTGGAGTCCGTGCGGGACGGCACCCCGCGCGTGCGGGTGGTCGGGGTCGCAGCGAGCGGGCGGGAGGCGGTACGGGCGGCGGTGACCCTGCGCCCGCACGTGATGGTGATGGACATCCGGATGCCCGATCTCAACGGCATCGAGGCGACCCGGGAGATCGGCCGCGTGGCGCCCCGGGTGGCCGTACTGATGCTGACGATGGTCGAGGAGGACGACTCGGTGTTCGCCGCGATGCGGGCGGGCGCCCTGGGCTATGTCCTCAAGGGCGCGGGCCAGGACGAGATCGTCCGGGCGATCCGGGCGGTGGCCGCGGGTGAGGCCATCTTCGGCCCGGGTGTCGCGAGGCGCGTCCTCGGACACCTGAGCAGACCCCCGGACCGGCCCGACCCGTGCCCGGCGCTCACCCCGCGCGAACGGGACGTCCTCGCGCTGATCGCCGACGGCCGGCCGAACTCGGCGGTGGCCACGCGCCTGGGCCTGTCCCCGAAGACGGTCAGCAACCACATGTCGGCGGTCCTGGCCAAGCTGGGAGTCACCGACCGCGCGCAGGCGGCGGCCTGGGCCCGGGAGGCAGGACTCATCCACCCACCGGACGTGTGAGGGCGTACTACGGCCGCAGCGCCCGCATCAGCAGGTCCGCCAGATGGTCGGCGACCTCCTGGGGCGTGAGCGGGCCGCCCGGGCGGTACCAGGTCGACAGGTGGTGGACCGAGCCGAAGTGGTAGTCCACGACGAGGTCGGCCGGCGTCGCCGTGGAGAAGACGCCCGCGCGCTGGCCCTCCTCGACGAGCCCGCGGAACCGCTCGTGGTAGCGCCGGCGCTCGGCACGCACCTGCTTGTTCTTCTCCGGGCTGAGGTGGTGCATGGACCGGAAGAAGATCGACGCGTCGTCGAGGTTGTCGATCGTCGTCACGACGACGTCCGCGGCCGCGGCCCGCAGCCGCTTCTCGATCGGCTCGTCGGCGGTCGCGAACACCTCCAGACGCTCCTGCTGGACGCGCAGCACGCGCGCGTACACCTCGTGCAGGAGATCGTCCTTGGAGCCGAAGTAGTGGTACAGCGCCCCCTTGGTGACGCCCGCGGCCTCGACGATCTCCTGCACCGAGGTGCGGTCGTAGCCCTGCTCGGCGAAGAGTCGGGTGGCGGCGGCAAGGAGCCGCTGCGGGACAGGGGCCCCGTCTCCGTCGGTCGTCCTGGGCACTGCCGCCACCTGCCTTTTCTGACTGTTCACTCGCTGTCGCGCGACCGGGAACGCAGTTCCCGCCGGAGGATCTTCCCACTTGCCGTCTTCGGCAGGTCGGGGAGGATCTCCACCTGGCGGGGGTATTTGTAGGCGGCCAGTCTCTCCTTGCAGTACACGGCGAATTCATCGGGGTCGGTTTCGGCGCCCGGACGGAGACTGATGTACGCCTTCACGGTCTCGCCGCGATACCCGTCGGGGACGCCGACGACGGCCGCCTCGCGCACCGCCGGATGGGTGTACAGCACGTCCTCGACCTCGCGCGGCCACACCTTGAAGCCGGACGCGTTGATCATGTCCTTCTTGCGGTCGACGACGTACAGCCAGCCCTGCGGGTCCATGAACCCGATGTCCCCGGTGCGCAGTTCACCGTCCGGGAAGGTCTCGGCGGTGGCCTCGGGGCGCCGCCAGTACCCGGGCACGACCTGCGGCCCGCGCACGAGGATCTCGCCCTGCTCCCCGAAGGGCACCTCCTCGCCCTGGTCGTCGACGATCCGTACGACCGTGTTCGGCCCCGGCGCGCCGACGGCCAGCGTCCCGGAGACCGGGTCGACGGGGGCTTCCAGGTCCTGCGGCACGGACGCGCAGGGCGCGGTGCACTCGGTGAGGCCGTAGCCGTTGCGGATGTACGGCCCGAAGGCCGCCCGGAACTTCTCCACCAGGGCGGGCGGCAGGGGCGCGCCGCCGGAGGAGATGTTCACGAAGGACGAGAAGTGGTCGGGTGTGACCGCCGGGTGCGCGGCCAGCGCCATGAAGGCCGTCGAGGGGCCGACGGTGTAGGCGGGCCGGTGTTCGGCGAACGCGTCGAGGACGACGCCCGACTCGAAGCGGTACGCGAGGACGAGCAGACCCGCGCTGTTGAGGCACGCGGCGAGTTCGCAGACCATCCCGGTGATGTGGAACAGCGGGGCCATCGCGAAGTAGACGGGAGCTTCGGGCAGCCGCAGGCCCGTCCGCTGCCGTTCCGCGTTGGCCATGATGTTGCCGTGGGTGTTGGTGGCCCCCTTGGGGGCGCCACTGGTTCCCGAGGTGTAGCTGATGAGCGCGATGTCGGACGGACCGAAGTCGCGGCCCTCGGGCGCCGGATTCCCCTGCCGGGCGACGGCCACCAGGTCCTCGGCGTCGGCGGCCTGCGGGAGCCGCTCGAAGGTGAGCACGCGCGCGTCGTTGCGCGTTTGGAAATCCAACTCGCATGCCGTGAGCACGATCCGCACGGGAGACCCGCTCTTCTCAACCGCCGTGGCCGTGTCGCGCAGATACGACTCCCAGGCCCGGTCGGAGCAGATCAGCGCGGTCACCTCGCCGTCCCGCAGGACATGCGTGACCTCCCCCGACTTGTACATCGGGTTGACGGGGACGACGATCGCGCCGGCCTTCCAGGCACCGAGCAGCGCGAGCACGAAGTGCGGCGAGTTCTGCAGCAGGATCGCCACCCGGTCGCCGCGCTCCAGGCCCCGGGCGACGAGATGCCCGGCGACGGAGTCGCTCAGCTCGTCGACCTCGCGGTAGCCGAGCCGTCCGTCGAAGTAGGCGAGCGCGGCGCGGTCCGGGTGCTCCGCGGCGACCGCGCGGAACGCGTGCACCAGCGAGTCGGGAGGGCTGATCGGCGCCTTCTGCGCCTCGTTGAGCAGCCCCAGCCAGGGCTGAGCGGCATACAGGGAGTCGGTCATTCCCCGGCCTCCCACTTCTGCTGGATGTGGTTCATGGTGGTCAGCCAGCGATCGGGTTCGGTGGCCCGGGCCTGGTAGTACCCGGCGACCTCGGGATGCGGCAGGATCAGGAACCGATCCTCCTCGATCCCCTTCATCAGAGCATCAGCGACGACGTCAGGCTCGATGGCCGTCGGCTGAAGCACCAGGTCACCCGCGCTGCCGGTGGCGGCCAGCATGTCGGTACGCACACCTTGCGGACAGATCGCGTGGACCTTGATCCCCCGGTGCCGGTACGTCAGCGACAGCCACTCCGCGAAGGCGTACGCACCGTGCTTGGTGACGCTGTACGGCGCGGCCCCGATCATGGTGAGCAGCCCGGCCGCCGACACGGTCGACACGAACCGCCCGCCACCCCGCTCCAGCCACCCCGGGATCAACGCCTCCGCGGCCCGCACATGAGCCATGACGTTCACGTCCCAGGCCAGCGCCCAGACGTCCTCCCCGGCCGCTTCCGACCCACCGGAGCCGACCCCGGCGTTGGCGCAGTAGATGTCGACGCTCCCACCAAGGGCGTCCCGAGCATCACTGACGACGGCAGAGGCATCCCCCGGTACGGCAATGGCCCCGATCTCATCGGCGACGGCCTTGACCCGGTCGCCATCAAGGTCGTTCACCACGACCCGGGCCCCCTCGGCAGCGAACCGCCGCGCAAGCGCAGCCCCGATGCCACCCCCAGCCCCCGTGACGACTACCCCGGCACCCTGAACGGCTTCCACCATCGGTCTCCTTCGACTGCGGCTCCACTGCCCAGCCAGACTAACCGGTCGGTATGTGACACCGGAAGGGCAGTTTCCCTTAAGGGGCGCGGGGAACGGCGCGAGCAACCACAACGGACCCGCACCCTACGAACGACACACGGCAGCCCATACCGTGCCCGCATGCCCCTCACAAGACGAACCCTCCTGGCATCGGCACCGGCGGCAACCCTCACCCCAGCAACCACCAAACCCCGCACCCTCCGCAACGGCTTCGAACAACTAACCGCAAACGACTACACCCAGCTCAACGGCCAGCGCGTCGGAATCGTCACCAACCCCACCGGCATCACCAGAGACGCCCACCACATCGTCGACGTCATGCACGCCAGCCCCCACGTGAACCTCACCGCGGTCTTCGGCCCAGAACACGGCTTCCGAGGCACCGCCCAAGCAGGCGGCTCCGAGGGCCACTACACCGACCCGACGACCGAACTCCCGGTCTACGACACGTACTTGAAGAGCGGCCAACCACTCGCCGACATCTTCAGGACCGCCGCCGTGGACACCATCGTCTTCGACATCCAGGACGTAGGCGCCCGCTTCTACACCTACATCTGGACCCTGTACGACTGCATGGAGGCGGCCCAGCTGGCCGGCAAGCGCTTCGTAGTCCTGGACCGCCCCAACCCGGTGACCGGAAGATCGGCCCAAGGCCCGGTCCTGCACAGGGAGTTCGCGACCTTCGTAGGCAGACAGCCGATCGCCCAGGCACACGGCATGACGGTCGCCGAGCTGGCCCGGCTGTTCAACGGGGAGTTCCTGACAAAGCCCGTCCCCCTGGAGACCGTACTGATGACGGGCTGGAAGCGTTCGGAGTTCTACGACGCCTGGTCGCTTCCCTGGGTGCCGCCGAGCCCCAACATGCCGACACCGGACACGGCCCTCGTGTACTCGGGGACATGTCTCCTCGAGGGCACGAATCTGTCCGAGGGCCGCGGCACCACCCGCCCCTTCGAACTGCTCGGCGCGGAGGGGATCGACGGGCGCTGGGCCGCCGAGGTGAATCAACTCGCTCTGCCCGGCGTGCACTTCAGGGAGGCCTACTTCGCCCCCACCTTCTCCAAGTTCGAGGGCAGGACCGTCGGCGGGGTCCAGATCCACATCCACGACCGGGCCGCGTACGACCCCGTCCGCACCGGTATCGCGCTGCTGGTGACCGCCAAGAAGGTCTGGAGCGGCTTCGGTTGGCGTTCCGACAACTGGATCGACAAGCTCACCGGGTCCGCGCGGGTGCGGACGGCGATCGACGCGGGCGCGGGTACCGACGAGGTGGTGGCGGGCTGGCAGGAGGAGTTGAGGACCTTCCGGCGGGTTCGAACTGAATACCTCCTCTACAAGTGAGTCGTGACGTATGGCCAATCTTCACCGGTAGCGGGACGATGCGCCCACATCGCACCACTTCGGGGAACAAGGAGGCCGGTCATGGCGGATCCGGCGATGAGTGTGAGCCCCTACTGGGAGTTGACCTTCGACGCCGACGGTGACGTCGACCAGGGAGAACGGGACCGGCTGCTGAGCGAGGTGCGGCAGCGCGGGGTCGGTGACCTGATCGTCTTCTCGCACGGGTGGAACAACCAACGCGCCGGCGCGACCCGGCTCTACAGCCGCTTCTTCGCCCCGATTCCACGCCTCGCACCGAAGGCCACGATCGGGTACGTAGGCGTGATCTGGCCATCCATGGAGTTCCCGGACCAGCCGATTCCGGATTTCCCCCCGTCACCGTCGGCCGCACCCGAGTCGACGCGGCCCGCACTCGACGACGACACCCGGCACGCGCTCCTCGACGCCTTCCCCGGCAAGGCGCCGGTGATCGACCAGATCGCCCGGATGCTGGACCAACAGCCGCCCCAGGACACCGAGTTGGAGGAGTACGGGCGGCTGGTGCGGACGCTGGTGGAGGTGGTGCCCCCGGGGCCGCAGGCGATGTTCGGCGCGGACACGCTCGCGGAGGGGGTGCCGCAGTGCGAGCCGCGGATGTTCGCGGCCGGGTGTACGGCCGAGGTGTGCGAGCAGTTCGCGCAGGCGCTGGCCCAGCTCGCGGCCCCTCAATCCCCCGGCCCCGTAACGGAGTTCGCGCTGCCGAACCCGTGGAAGGGTGCGCGGGAGCTGCTGCGGCAGGCGGCGTACTACGCGATGAAGAGACGTGCGGGCACGGTCGGTGAGCGGGGTCTCGGCCCGGCGATCGGGCGGCTCGCGGCGGTGGCGCCGGAGGTGCGGGTGCATCTCGTGGGGCACAGTTTCGGCGGGCGCCTGGTGTCGTTCGCCCTACGGGGTCTGCCCGAGGGCGTGCACTCGGTGAAGTCGGTGACGCTGCTCCAAGGGGCCTTCTCCCACTACGCGTTCGCGGCCCGGCTGCCGGACGACCCGCGTACCGGAGGTGTCCTGCAGGGCCAGCAGAACCGTGTCGACGGACCCCTCGTGTGCTGCTACTCGCACTGCGACTCGGCGCTCGGCACGATCTATCCGCTGGCCTCGCGGATGGCGGACGACGACTGCTCGTTCGCCGCCGTCGACATCGTCCGGGTGCTGGGCGACAAGTGGGGCGCGATGGGTCACGACGGGGTGCAGGGGGTGCCGGGCACCCGTTCGCTGACCCTGGCCGAGGCCCTCAACTCCCCGCTTCCTGCGACGGGTTGCGTGAACGTCGACACCTGCGCGGTGGTGTGTCACGGCGAGCCGCCGACCGGGGCGCACGGCGACATCGTGCACCCCGAACTCGCGCGGGTGGTGCTGGCGGCGGGCCGGATCGGCCGGCCCGCCGCCGCTCAGGCGTCACCGGTGTGACGTGTACTCCACCACTTGCTGGAAGGTGGGCCGGTTCTGCCAACTGATGTTGTAGTGCTTGATGCCGCCGAGCGTCCGCTGGACGATCGAGTCGGCACACCACTGGTCGCCCGCCGAGCACAGGGTGTCCCCGGGGTAGACCGTGGCCGCGGTAGCACCGGCCGCTGTCTTCAGTGTGCTGATCAGGATGTCCCGGCAGGCGCTGAGGCTGCCGCCCCCGCAGTACTGCTGGGCCAGCGGACCGGACACGGTCTGCCCGAGCACCGACCGGAGGTCCTTGTCGACATAGCTCCACCAGCCGTACTGGAAGGAGCTTCCGGCATGCGACCCGGTCGGGCCGTGGGCGGCCGACGGGGTCTCGTCGATGTACAGGTTGTTGGTGAGCGCGGTGTACAGGGTGTCACCGAGGCCGGGTTGGAACTCGGCCTTCACCAGTGCGGGCCACCAGGCGTCCAGGATCCGGATGGCGTCGGCGTTGGCGTAGGTCTTGGAGCCTGCCGAGGTCTCGGTGCGTTTGCCGCCGGCGGTGAGCCAGGTCTGCAGCTTGGCGACGGCCGCGGCGGCGGTGGAGTCGGTGACCGTACTGCTGTTGATCACCTTCAGCATGTCGGGCAGGACGTCCTCGGCGCGCAGGTCGGTGAGCGAGGCGTCGGACATCGCCTTCACCAGCGAGGATCTGGTGATCCCGCCGGCCGCGACGAGTTTCTTCACCCGGTCGTCGAGGAGATTGCCGCGATGGACGGACCCGTCGCCCCAGCTCGCGGTCGTGTAGTTGAGTGCCTGTTTGTTGTTCCAGGAGATGTAGTAGTCCTGGTCGATGGAGTTGGGGTGCGCGGAGGCCGGGGTGTAGTCGGAGGTGTTGGTGGTGGGGTCCCAGTTCTGCCACTCGTAGGCGGCCTGGCCCCAGACCGGGAACTCGGGGTCGACACCGCTGGCCCGCACCGGGTTGTTGCCACTGTTGTAGTACGCGGTGTGCGAGGAGTCGGCGTAGAACCAGTTGAACGTGAAGTTGATGTGCTGCGCGGCGCTCTGGAAGGTCTGCGGACTCTTCACGTAGTCCGGGTCGTTGAGCATCTGGAAGCCGATGATCGAGTCGGCCTCGTGCATGTAGGAGGAGCGCAGGGTGGTGTAGGCGACCTTCTTCCCGCCCACGGTCGCCCGGTACTCGACGGGTCCGTACTCGGTCTTCCAGACCCGCATGGTGTACGACCCCGCGGCGGTGCCGTCGGCCGTGGTGGGCGTCCAGGAGTTCTTCTGCTCGATCTCCTCCATCGGCGTGCAGGTGCCGTGGAAGAGGTAGTGGTAGTCGTCCTGGCAGAGTTCGACGGCGTACGTGTCGATGATGTCCTGGCCGGAGGTCGTGGCGGACCACGAGTAGTCCTGGCCGCGGCCGAGTTCGACGTACATGCTCAGTCCCGCGAAGGAGGCGCCGCGGGCGCTGATGCCCGGGCCCTGGATCTCCTGGAGCATGAGCAACTGCGGTGCGAAGTAGCCCGTTTGGGGTCCGAAGACGGCGATCGGATGGCCGCTCGCGGTGTATTTGCCGCTCACCACAAGGGCGTTGGACATCCCGCGCTTGGCGGAGCTGAGGGCGGTCGCGGTCGCCGCGGCGGAGGCGGCGTCGGCGCTCTGGTTGGCGCCGGTGCCGGTGGCGTCGTAGACGAGTGGCTCGGTCGTCACCGAACCGGCGTCGGGGAGTGCCTCGCCCTGGGCGGTGGTGGGCTTGGTGCCGTACGGGAAGCTCTCGCCGTTGTGGACGGTGAGGACGGCCTCGGGGTCGTTGCGTTCGCGGAAGGACTCCCAGACCTTGGTGCCCTGCTCCACGCCGTACTTCTCCTGGGCGGCGAGCAGGGAGAGGGCGTTGTTGACCTCGCCGCCGCCGCCGGAGCCGAAGAGCGTGCCGATGACGGAGGCCAGCGCGACCAGGTCGGTGATCTTGAAGTGGTCGATCGTGCCGGCGTTGGTGATCGAGTCCTTGTGGCCGGTGAGGACGTACTCGCCGGGGAAGTAACGGCCGCTGTCCGAGGCGTCGATGTAGGCGTTGATGCCGGCCAGGTAGGCGTTGGCGTCGGAGAGCGCCTGCTGGCCGCGGGTGCCGTTGTTGTTCACGGCGTTGTCGATCTGGGACTGCAACTCGGCCTCGGTGTACGGGGCGTTGCGGTAGAACTCCTGCTCAAGTCCCTGGTTGGAGGCCGCGCCGCCGGCGAAGGTGGTCAACTGGCCGCGTCCGACGTGCCGGAAGACGTCCATCAGCCACAGCCGGTCCTCGGCCGCCGCGTAGCCGGCGCCGTACTCGGTGCCGTAGCGCGTGGTGCCTGTGATGTGCGGCACACCGGTCGCCTTGTCCCGGACGATCGTCACGTCGGTGCGGCCGCTGGGGTTCTCGGTCGAGGCGACGTTGGCGGCGGGGACCCCGAACGACGCGTCGTTGAAGAAGGTGTTGATCTTCGCGTCGGTCAGCGTGGAGGCGCCCGTGGCCAGGTTGGCATAGGGGCCGAGCTGGTCCTCGGCATGGCTGGGCTGGGTACCGAAGACCTGGTTGAGGAGGATCTGGGCGAGGGTGGCGTTGCCGTTCTCGCCGGCCGGGAGGATGTCCGAGCACTGGCCGCCGCAGTAGTCGTTCGAGGCGGTCGCCGCCACGGCCGTCCCCTGGGCAAGGGGGGACAAAAGGGCAGCAATGAGGGCGCATACGGATGCGGCCTTCAGGAACCCGGGGAATCCGCCGGGAGTTCTCAGTCTGTCGAGCAAGTTACGCGGGGTGCGCCGTGGCATCGCAGCTCCTACCGACCGGGGGTGGTGCGGGACGTTACCGCCGGTATCCCCGAGATTGAAGATGAACATGCGTCAAGTTTTGGATCCGGGCAAGTGGCTTATGGAGGCCATCGGAAATCGGATGGAGCCAAATCGCTTGTCGATACGTCTATTCGGCGACGTCCGTTCGACGACGCCGAGGTGACCGAAGTACAGGTGCAGGTGTGACGGAGGTGCAGGGCGATGGCCGGTTTCCGGAGTCTGGCGAGACAGGTGCGAGACCCTCGGTGCGATCTGGCGCTACGGCGCTACTCGCTGCGCAAGTGCCTTGAGCGGTTCGCCCCTTATGGGCACAGGGCGACCTGGGACCACTTGTGCTCCCGGGCCGGGTTCGGACCCGAGGACCGCTCCCCCGACCCGGCGCGGCTCGTGGCCGCACTGGACGAGCTGGAGGAAGCGCGCAAGGTCTGGCTCGCCTACGAGGTCGGGTTCGCCGAACGCCGCAAGAAGGAGAAGCACGACGGGCTCCGCCGCCCGGGCACCGTGGACGACTGGCACCGGCTGACCTGGGGCGGCTTCGGCGTCGCCTGGTGCGACGACCCACGACTCCACCCCCATGAACCACTGGCCGAGGTGCTGCGACGGCTGATCGCCGCCCTGGAGCGCGAACCGGGTTCCGTGTGCCCGGTGTGCGCCGGGGAGCGCCTCCTGTGGATGTACGACCTGGCCCACGAACCCTCCTCGGGCCCGGTCTGCACGGACTGCGGCATCGTCGTACCGCGTCCGGTGCTCACGCCCGAGGCCCTGGCGTACGCCAGGCGGGGACGGCTGTTGATGTCCGCCTGAACCGGGCGAACCGAAGAAGGGCGCCAGGGGTGCGCCGGGGATGCCGCACCCCCTTTTTGACCCAGCCGGTTTGCGCTTGCCGGTGCAACGGCGAAGGCTGCCGACGGCGTTCGTCGACAGCCCCCAAGTGGCGCGCCGCAGGCGTCAGCTGGCCTTCCAGACGTCGGCGAAGCTGCCGCCGGAGATCGAGCCCGGCTGGGCCCGTACGGCGGAGCTGCTGCTCTTCGTCATGACGATCTCGTTCGGCGAGTAGGTGTCCAGGTTGCTGCCGTTCGCCTTGGCACCGGTGAAGTTCACGGTGCCGAAGTTGGCCAGGCTCGCGACCGAGCCGCCGACCTCGGGGGCCTCGGCGATGACCTCGGCGGAGGCGTTCTTGAAGCCGGACGAGCCCGCGTGCGTGGTCGTCTTCGTCCAGCCCTCGGTGGAGTCGGCGAGGGTCATGGTGAAGGTCGAGCCGGTGTAGGTCACCGTCGCGGTGAACTTGTCGCCGCCCTTGACCGTGACGCCGGAGTACGCGCTCTCGGAGGCGGGCAGCACCTCCCACCAGGCGCCGTAGGTGGCCTTGCCGCCGATGCAGTCGGCTTCCGTACCGGTCTGCTCCAGCGCGGAGTTGCTGTACCCGTCGAGGCCGACCCAGAAGGAGGAGTACGTGGTGGCCGAGGAGCAGGTGACGCTCGGCTGGGTCCAGGACGAGGTGACCGAGGTGTACGCGCCGGTCGAGCCCGTGGCCGCGTAGCCGGACCAGTTGGTGGACGAGACGGTGGCGTTGACCTTGCCGGGCTTCGCGAGCCCGTGCAGCGTGTGACTCTCGTGGCTCGCTATGGCCTGGGTGAGCTGGGCCGGGGTGTGCGCGGCGGCGCTCGGGGCGGCCGCGAGCGCGGGTGTCGCGAGGGCGGCGGTGAGGGCGGCGGCGGTGACGAGAACGAACCCGGCGGAAGATCTCGGGGACATGACTCTCCGTCATTCGAGGGGGTGGGGGGCTGCCGTGACGGCAGTGCACAGCAGCTTCCGCGAGGCCTCATGCGCATGGCAAGACAGACAAGTTCCTTCAGTCTTGCGGGAATTGGCGCCGCAACACCCGGGAAATCTCACAGGTTCGTTCAAGGTTGATCAACCGCCGGGCAAGACTGACCAAACTTCAGGGCAACGCCCTTCCGCCCCGCGAGTGCCCTGACTTGAGCTGGAGTACGTGACTTCCAGACCGGGGTACGTGCCGTCCAGACCGGAGAGCGCGCCGCGTTCCAGAGCGGGGTACGCGCGTCCCGGACCGGAGCAAGTGCCGCCTCCCGGGCCGGAGTACGCGCCCTCCGGCCCCGAGAACGCACAGTCCGGAGCGGAGGACGCGGCGTCCAGGCCTGAGAACGTGGCGCCCAGACCGGAGCACGCGCCGCATCCCAGACCGGAGCTCGCGCCTTCCGGACCCGAGAACGCACCGTCCGGAGCCGTGAGCACGGCGTCCCGGCCGAAGAACGTGGCGTCCAAGCTGGAGAACGCGGCGTCCGGGCCGGAGAACTCAACGGCCGGCACCGGGGCGATGCCGTTCCACGAGGCGTTGCGCGCGGCCATCGCGGCCAGCGGCCTGAGCCTGGACCGGCTCCAGGACCGGCTGCTGCGCCGCGGCACCCCGGTGGCGTCGGCGACGCTCAGCTCCTGGCAGTCCGGCCGCTACCAGCCCGAACGGCAACGGTCGTTGGCGGCACTCGCCGTACTGGAGGACGTCCTACGGCTGCCGCCCGGCGCGCTGACCGGCCTGCTGGGCCCGCCCCGGCCGAGGGGGCGTTGGCTCCCGCCGGACGGCGACCACCCCGATCTCGCCCGGGCCTGGTCGGACCACCACGACCTCACCGCCGCCCTCGCCGCGCTCGACACCCGCTGGGACGACAGCCTGACCCGGCTCAGCTGCCACAACCGGGTGGACGTGGACGCCGACCGCCGCGTCCGCTCGATGACCAGCCGGCGCCTGCTGCGCGCCGAGGCGGACGGCGCGGACCGCTGGATCGCCCTGTACCGCCTGGACGCGCCCGGCCCGTTGCCGTACTTCCGCGTGGCGGTACCGGCGCGGCTCGGCACGGTTCTCGAACTGCCCGAAGAGGGCCTGGTCGCGGCCGAGTTGCTCTTCGACAGCCCCTTGGCGCGCGGCGAGACCGTGATCGTCGACTACACGGTCGAGCACCGGGACCCGCGCCCGTACTCCCAGCGCGCCGAGACCACGATCCACGTCCCGATGCGCGAACACCTCCTGGAGGTCCGCTTCGCCAAGGAGTGTCTGCCGCGCGCGTGTTACTCCTTCCGCACGAACGGCCTCGCCCCCCGTCCCCGTGCCGGGCGCCCCCGCGAACAACGGCTCCGGGTGGACGCGTCGGGGTCGGTGCACGCGGTGGCGTTGGGGGCGGGGCCCTGCCGGGTCGGGATCCGGTGGGTGTGGGGATGAGGGAGAGGCCGGGACGAGGGGGTGGTTGTCAGTGGCGGGTGGCACCATCGAGGCATGGTGCAGGTCTGTCTCAACGGGGCCCGTGGGGCCGCCGACGGCTGGATGGTGCCGGTCTCGCCAGGAGCGTTGGCCGATACCGCGGTGGAGGCCGTCGCGGCGGGGGCCACGGACGTCCACCTTCACCCCAAGTCCCCTTGCGGACGGGACACGTTGTCACCGCGCGTCCTCGCGGTGACGCTGGAGGCGATACGGGCGCGGGTGACCGTGCCGGTGGGTGTGACCACGGGCGCCTGGGCCGAACCGGACCCGGCGGCACGGGTGGAACGGGTGCGTGGGTGGACGGTCCTGCCCGACCACGCCTCGGTCAACTGGCATGAGCCGGGGGCCGAGGAGGTCGCGGCGGCGCTGCTGGACCGGGGCGTCGGCGTGGAGGCGGGCATCTGGTCGGGCACGGACGGGGCGTCCCGGTTCGCCGCCTCACCGCTCCGGTCGAAGGTGCTGCGGATCCTGGCGGAGGTGACGGACCCGGACGAGACCACGGCTGAGGCGACCGCACACGCACTGCTCGCCGACCTCGACACCGGCCACGGCCGCCCGGTGCTGCTGCACGGCGAGGACCGCAGCACCTGGCCGGTGCTCCGGCTCGCGGGACGCCTGGGGCTCGCGACCCGCATCGGCCTGGAGGACACGCTGCTCCTGCCGGACGGCGAACGGGCCTTGTCCAACGCTCAGTTGGTGGCTGAGGGGCTGGTCCAGTACGGGTGCGCCCAGCGCTCGTCGTAGGGCAGGGCGAGGAGTTCGGCGCGCATCGCGAGGTCGGACTCGCCCTGAGCCCGGAGGCGGGCGACACCGGGGCCGGCCAGCCAGGCGCGCAGGTCCGCGACGCCGACGTCCTCGGTGTCGTCGTACCACCAGGTGAACGGGGAGGCGTCGGACACCAGGTAGTAGAGCCAATGGTCGGCGCAGTGGACGAAGTGGGCGTCGGCGACCGGGCCTTGGGCCCACCCGTCCAGGAAGGGGGTCACGCTCCTGGCGATGGTGGCGCAGGTCTCGAAGACGTCCTGGACGCCGTACGGCGACTCGGGCTTCGCAAGGGCGTCCTGCCACCAGGCGTGGAGGAAGACCTCGATCGCGGCAGCCTGGTCGGCCGGCCAGGAACGCCAGTCGGTCCGGCTCAGCCCGTGCGCTCCCCAGCCGATCCCGTCCAGGCCGCCCTCCGCCATCGCCCGCGCGGTCTGCGGCAGCAGGCGTCGCAGTACGGCGGCGTGGTCCTCGAAGTGCGCGGGGTCCTTGAACACGAACCTGCTCACCAGCTCGCCGGGCACGCGTGTGTACGGCGTGCGCAGGAACGCGGTCTCCGTCGGTCCGAAGCACCGCTCGCAGCCGGTCTCCCCCGGGCTCGCGAAACCGTTGAAGACCGTCTCGATGTCCGCGAGGGCGGCGGTGAGCACTGGCGACAGGGGCATGGATCCCGAAGCTAGCAGCCGCATATTCGGTCGCTCCACCCCTTTCCGATCAGGACAGTTGGGGGCGATGAAACACAGCTGAGGAACCCGAGGAGTCCCGATGTCGACGCTGCGCGTCACCGCAGAAGTGCTGACCGTCCATGAACACCCGAACGCCGACGCCCTCGAACTGGCCCAGGTCGGGCTGTACCGGGCCGTCGTCGCCAAGGGCGCGTTCCGCACCGGTGAGACCGCCGTCTACATCCCCGAGCAGTCCGTGCTCCCGGCCGATCTGATCGAGGAGTTGGGGCTCACCGGGCGCCTCGCGGGGAGCAACTCCGACCGGGTCAGGGCGGTGCGGCTGCGCGGTGAGCTGTCGCAGGGCATCGTGTGCCGGCCGAAGGCCCTTGCCGACGTGGATCTGGCACAGGCCGCCCTGGACGGTACCGACTTCGCGGAACGGCTCGGCATCGTCAAATGGGTGCCGCCGATCCCGCCCACGATGGACGGTGACGTCGAGCACGCGCCCGATCTGCTGCCCTGGGTGGACATCGAGAACATCCAGCGGTTTCCGGGGATATTCGAACCGGGCGAGGCTGTGGTCCTGACCGAGAAACTCCACGGCTCCGCCTGCCTGTTGACCTACTCCACGGAGGAGGAGGGCACCGAGGAGGGCGGTCGCGTACAGGTCTCCTCGAAGGGCTTCGGCGCCAAGTCCCTTGCCCTGAAGGAGGATCCGCGCAATCTGTACTGGCGAGCCGTCCGCGGCCACGGCGTCCCCGAGGCCGCCGCCCGTCTCGCCGAACGGCTCGGCGCGCGCCGGGTCGGGATCTTCGGCGAGGTGTACGGCGCGGGCGTGCAGGACCTGACGTACGGCGCCGACGGGCGACGCGAGACGCTCGGGTACGCCGTGTTCGACGTGTCCGCGGAGATCGACGGTGCCGTCCGGTGGCTGGACGCGGGCGAACTGGCCCAACTCCTCGACGGGGAGCTGCCGTTGGTGCCCCGGCTGTACGAGGGGCCGTACGACATCGAGCGGGTGCTGGAGGTCGCGAGCGGGCGGGAGACCGTGTCCGGGCGGGGGCTGCATCTGCGCGAGGGGGTCGTGATCCGTCCGGCGGTGGAGCGGTACAGCGCGGTGACCGGTGGACGGGCGATCGCCAAGGCCGTCAGCCCGGCGTATCTGACGCGGAAGGGCGGCACCGAGTACGAGTGAGCGTCGTCCTCGGTCGCGCCCCTCGGGATCCGGTTACCGGTCCCGAGGGGTGCGGGCTTTTCGGCGCTCCGCCGGTTCCGTCATCAGACGTGAACCCGCGCCCCGTTCGCCGACCACGTCGTCCGGGTTGGACAGGACGCAGGACGACAGGGACAGGCAGCCGCAGCCGATGCAGTCGGTGAGGTGGTCGCGGAGGCGGTTGAGCTGCTTGATGCGTTCGTCGAGTTCGGAGCGCCAGGCCTCGGAGAGGCGGGCCCAGTCCTCGCGGGTCGGGGTGCGCTCCTCGGGGAGTTCGGCGAGCGCCTCGCGGATGGTGGCCAGCGGGATGCCGACGCGCTGGGCGGCCCGCACGAAGGCGACCCGGCGCAGGGTGTCACGGGTGTACCGGCGCTGGTTGCCCGTGGTGCGGCTGCTGCTGATCAGGCCTTTGGCCTCGTAGAAGTGCAGGGCGGAGACGGCGGCTCCGCTGCGTGCGGCGAGTTGGCCGACCGTCAGCTCGTGGATCTTCTCGGGGATCTGAGGCACCTGTCAGAGCCTACCCATCGCGTCCCACCCATGGTCCGTTGACAGGGGCCCCGCATCCGACCATGCTAAGCAGTTGCTTAGGTATGTGATGGCGTGCTGGATGACGTGAGAGGCCGGGACAGGACATGGCAGAGCCGAGGATCTTCACCTCCGTCGACGACCTGCGGGCGGCGGTCGGTGAGCAGTTGGGGCACACCGACTGGCTGGAGATCGACCAGAAGCGGATCGATCTGTTCGCGGACGCGACGGGCGACCACCAGTGGATCCACGTGGACCCGGAGAAGGCGGCGGCCGGCCCCTTCAGGACGACGATCGCGCACGGCTATCTCACCCTGTCGCTGCTCCCGCTCTTCGGCCCGCAGCTGATCAAGGTCGAGGGCGTGCAGATGGGCGTCAACTACGGGACGAACAAGGTCCGTTTCCCCGCCCCGGTGCCGGTCGACTCCCGGCTGCGCGCCACCGCGAAGATCACCGGCGTCGACGACGTACCGGGCGGCGTCCAGGTGACCGTCGCGTTCACCGTGGAGCGCGAGGGCGGCGACAAGCCGGTGTGCGTGGCCGAGTCGGTGTCCCGCTACTACCTCTGAGCGGACACCTCTGAGCAGCGCCCAACACCCGCGCCACGGCGGCTACTTGGACCCCACCATCCGCAGCACGAGGTCGGCGTAGAGCGCGCCGACCTCGTCGGGCGTCCGGGGGCCGTCGAGGCTGAACCAGCGGGCCACGTCGATGCACAGCGACAGGATCGCGAGGGTCGTGCCCTTCACGTCCGACACGTCGAAGGAGCCGTCCGCGACCCCGTCCTCGACGATCCCGCGCACCTCGGCGTCGACCTGGCGGCGCAGCGCGAGGATCTCGGCGCGGGCGTCCGGGCCGAGCGAGTCGAGTTCGTACTGCACGACCCGCGCGGTGGTACGGCCGCCCGCGTGCCAGCGCACGAAGGAGCTCACGGCGTCCGCGAGCCGCATGGCGGCGCTGCCCTCGCGCCCCGCCGCCGTACGCAGGATCTCCAGGGCCTTCTCGTGGCCGATCCTGCTGATGCGGTGGAGCAGTTCTTCCTTGGTCTTGTAGTGGATGTAGAGCGCGGCCGGGCTCATGCCGGCGCGGCCCGCGATGTCCCGGGTGGTCGTCGCGTGGTAGCCGCGCTCGGCGAAGGCCTCCACGGCGGCGATCAGCAGTCGCCTGGCCGCGTCGGGCGTGACCTCCGCCCAGGCCTGCGGGTCGCCCGCGGTGGTCTCCTCCGCCGTACTCATCGCTCGTGAACCCCTCTCGATGACAAGGGGACCACCATACCGCCGAACCTGAGCGAGCGCTTAGTCTGGCCGCTCAGAGCTTTTCGAACGGGTTGTAGGTGGTGCGTGCCGCGTCCTGCCGGTCCCTGATCACCTTGGCGAGGGTGAAGGAGGAGGTGACCAGGTACAGGACGGCGATCGCGAGGAAGGCCCGTACCCAGGCGTCGGCGTGCAGCTTGAAGATGCCGATGGCGGTCGCCGCGATGGCGACGGAGAAGGACGCGACGGCCTGGCCGTAGAAGGCGGCCGTGTTCTGCGGTTTGCCCGATGCTTCGCTCATGGGTCAAGCGTCGGCGACCACGGCCCCTGCGACATCCGCACAGATACTCAACTCACGTACTCAGAACGCCGAAACGCCCGTCAGCGCGCGCCCGATGAGCAGTTTCTGGATCTGGCTGGTGCCCTCGTACAGGGTCATCACGCGGGCGTCGCGCAGCAGCTTGCCCGCCGGGTACTCGTCGATGTAGCCGTAGCCGCCGAAGACCTGGAGCGCGTTGTTGGCGGCACGCACGGCCGCCTCCGAGGCGAAGAGCTTGGCCTTGGAGGACTCGGTCGCGAAGGGGAGCCCGCGGTCGACGAGGTCGGCGACCCGCCAGGTCAGCAGGCGGGCCGCGTCCACGTCGACGGCGATGTCGCTGATCAGTTCCTGGACGAGCTGGTGCTGCGCGATGGACTTGCCGAACTGCTCGCGCTCACCGGCGTAGCGGAGCGCCACGTCGAGCGCGGCCTGGGCGATGCCGACGCAGCCCGCCGCGACCGACATCCGGCCCTTGGCGAGCGCCGACATGGCGACGGAGAAGCCCTTGCCCTCGGGGCCGAGCATCGTCGACGCGGGGACGCGGACGTCTTCGAGGACGAGTTCGGCGGTGGCCTGGCCGCGCAGGCCGAGCTTGCCGTGGATGGTGCGGCGGGTCAGGCCGGGGGTGTCGGTCGGGACGAGGAAGGCGGAGACGCCCTTGTGTCCCGGGGCGTCGGTCGAACGCGCGAAGAGGAGCACCACGTCGGCCCAAGTCCCGTTCGTGATGAACATCTTGGTGCCGTTGATGACGTAGTCGTGGCCGTCGCGGACCGCGCGGGTGGTGAGGTTGCCGGCGTCGGAACCGGTGCCGGGTTCGGTGAGCCCGAAGCAGCCGACGTACTCGCCGGAGGTGAGCCCGGGCAGCCAGCGGCGCTTCTGCTCCTCGTCGCCCCAGGCCGCGATCGACTTGGCGACGAGGCCCAGTGACACGGAGACGATGCCGCGCACGGAGGAGTCCCCGCGGCCGAGTTCCTCGGTGACCAGGCAGTACGCGAGGTGGTCGCCGCCCGAACCGCCGTACTCCTCGTCGATCGTCAGGCCCAGGAAGCCGACGCCGCCGAGCTTCTTGACGATCGAGCGGTCGACCTCCTCCGCGCGGTCCCAGGCGATGACGTGCGGGGCGATCTCGCGGTCCACGAAGTCCTTGGCGAGCCGCCGTACGGCCTCCTGCTCCTCGCTGAGCTCCAGGTTCATTGCGCGTCACCCCAAGTGGAAGGCCGTACATCGACTGCTGCACATTTAAATTAGCACTGCTAGTTTGACTCTCGCAGCCCTACTATGTGCGGCATGGCCCGACCGCGCAAGCCCCTGCTCAGTACCGACCGGATCGTCGAGGCGGCGCGGGTGCTGGTGGACGCGGAGGGGCTGGCGGCGGTCTCCACGCGGCGGCTCGCCGCGCAGCTGGGGGTGAGCGGGCCCTCGCTGTACAACCACTTCCGCACGAAGGACCAGATTCTGGAGGCGGTCGCGGATTCGGTGAGTTCGCAGGTCGATCTGTCGATGTTCTCGGACGGCCGGGACTGGCGTACGGCGCTGCATGACTGGGCCGTGTCGTACCGGTCCGCGTTGCGCGACCATCCGAACATCGTGCCGGTGCTGGCCACCGGGCCCGGGCGGCGGCCGGCGGGGTTGCGGCTTGCGGATGCGGTGTACGGGGCGATGGTCGATGCGGGGTGGCCGCCGGCACAGGCCACGTCCATCGGGGCGTTGATGCGGTACTTCATCATGGGGTCCGCGTTGGGGTCGTTCGCCGGGGGATTCGTGGACGACGAGAGTGCGTACGATCCCGCCGACTATCCGCATCTCGGACAGGCACATCTTCTTGCCGAGCAGCAGGAGAAGGTGGATGAGCGGGCTTTTGAGGTGGGGCTCGCTGCGTTGCTGGATGGGTTGGCCGGGCAGTTCGAGGAGATACGGCGGGCCGGTTAGGTTCCCTCGTGTGTCGAGTGACGGTGCGTTGTGGCTGGTCGCGCAGTTCCCCGCGCCCCTGAGAAGGGAAACGTGCCCCTTGTTTCATCGTGCCCGGAGGATCGCCTTTGGCAGGTGGGCCGTGACGATCCAGTTGGGGGCGTCCACCACCTCTGTGATCCGCAGGTCTACGGCGACGCTGCACAGGACGTACGCGTCGATCGGGGCGAGGCCGTAGCGGGCGCCCAGGTGGTCGATCATGGCTCGCGTCGCGTCCTGGGCCGCTCGCATGAGGTCGGGGGCCACGCCCATCGTGGCGTAGTGGCCGGCTCGGTCGGTGTCCGGGTGGAGGGGGCCCGTCGTCTCGAATTGGGGGGCCAGGATGCGGCGCCCCTTGTGCAGGCGGATGCGGGCCGCGCCCGACAGGGACGCCTCGATCGCGCTCACGCACAACTCGCCGTCGCCCTGGGCCGCGTGGGGATCACCGAGGCTGAGGCGGGCGCCGGGAACCTGGACCGGGAGGTAGAGCTTGGTGCCGACGACCAGGTCCTTGCAGTCGACGTTGCCGCCGAAGTGGCCCGGCGGGAGGACGCTTTGGGGTTCGGTGACGTCCGGACAGACCCCAACTACCCCGCAGAACGGGCGGATTGGGATGTCGGCCACGTCGAGGAAGTTGGCCGTGTCTCCGGCGGTCAGGTCCCACAGGTGGAGATGCGCGTCGGGGAAGTCCTCGGTGAGCAGGCCGAGTCCGGGGAGTACGGCCGTCCAGCCCCAGTCGACCGACCTCAACTCCAGGAACTCCACTTCCAGGACGTCGCCCGGTTCGGCGTCCCTGACCACGATCGGTCCGGCGAGCGGATAGACGCGGTCCCAGTCGAAACCGGCTACCGCCTCGACCGTCGATGTCGGGGCGAACTGTCCGTCCGTGGCCTCGGTGAGGTCGAAGGACACGGTGTCGCCGTCCTCGACCTCCAGCACGGGCACGTGGTCCGGCGACCACAGGCGGTGCACTCGCTTCGGTACGGAGTGGTGGCTCATCGGACCCGTCCTCACCTGTCGGTACGTGGCGGTGCGTGGCGGCGCGTGTTTCGGACTCTGCCCGTCGGCCGGGCCCGCCGTCAAGCCTCGCAGGCAATAAAACTGACCCCATAGGCATCACATACGTTCCCCGACGATCGCGTCCGATTTCCGCCAGCGGTACGGTCCTGTCGCCGCCTAACCTCGGACGCATGACGAAATCCCTCCCCCGTACCGAACGGGCAGCCGCCGCAGCCGCTGTCGTCACCGTCGTGCTGTGGGCCTCCGCGTTCGTGTCCATCCGGAGCGCGGGGTCCGCCTACTCGCCGGGCGCGCTGGCGCTGGGGCGGCTGGCGAGCGGGGCGCTGGCGCTGGGCGTGCTCTCTCTCGTACGGCGGGAAGGGGTGCCGCCGCGGTCCGCCTGGCGGGGGATCGCGATCTCGGGCGTGCTGTGGTTCGGGTTCTACATGGTCGTCCTGAACTGGGGCGAGCAGCAGGTCGACGCCGGTACCGCCGCCCTTGTCGTGAACATCGGGCCGATCCTCATCGCCCTGCTCGGCTCGCGGCTGCCCGGTGACGCGATGCCGCCGCGGCTGCTGGCGGGGATGGCGGTGTCGTTCGCGGGTGCGGTGACCGTGGGTCTTTCGATGTCCGGCGACGGCGGTTCGTCGGTGCTCGGTGTGGCGCTGTGCCTGCTCGCGGCGGTCGCGTACGCCGGCGGGGTCGTCGCCCAGAAGCCGGCGCTCGCCCGGGCCGGCGCGCTCCAGGTGACGACGTTCGGGTGTCTCGTCGGGGCCGTGCTGTGCCTGCCGTTCGCCGGGCAGCTTGTCGAGCAGGCCGGCGACGCGCCTGTCTCCGCCACGCTCAACATGGTCTACCTGGGCGTCTTCCCGACCGCCCTCGCCTTCACCACCTGGGCGTACGCTCTCGCCCGGACGACCGCCAGCAAGATGGGCGCGACCACGTACGCGGTACCGGCCCTGGTCGTCCTGATGTCGTGGCTGGCGCTGGGTGAGGTACCGGGGTTGCTCACCCTCGGGGGTGGCGTGCTGTGTCTGGCGGGCGTGGCGGTGTCGCGGTCCCGGCCGGGCGCGAAGGCGAGGGCGAGGGCGAAGCAGGCTGCGGCGGAGGAGCCGCAGCCCGAACAGGTGCCGTAGGCAAGGGCGTTCAGCCTTGAACCGCCGGCGGCTGCGGACAAGGCCGTTCAGAACACGACGAGCGCCCGTCCGCCCTTCCCCGCCACCATGTTCTCGAACGCCCCCGGGATCCCGTCCAGCCCGATCCGTTCCGTCACCAGCGCTCCCAGGTCCAGCCGCCCGGCGCGGACGTGTTCGGCGAGCACCGGTACGTCCTTCGCCGGGTCGGAGTTGCCGTAGACACAGCCGCTCAACGTCCGTCCCCAGTGGAAGAGTTCGAGGGCGTTGAAGGTGACCTGCTGGTCCTTGCCGCCGATGCCGACGACCGTGGTGCGGCCGCCTCGGCGGGTGGATTCCCAGGCGGTGCGGATGGTGACCGCCCGGCCGACGCATTCGACGGCGACGTCGACTCCTTGTTTTCCGGTGAGGGCTCGGATCTCCCGCGCCGTGTTCTCGGAGGCGACCACGTAGTCCGTCGCCCCGGCCGCGCGCGCCAACTCCTCTTTCTCCGGGGAGACATCGACGGCGATGATCGTCGTGGCGCCCGCGATCCGAGCTGACTGGAGGGTGGCCAGACCTACTCCGCCGACGCCGAAGACCGCGACCGTCTCGCCCTCGCGGACCTGTGCCGAGTGGTGGATCGCGCCGTAGCCGGTGAGGACGGCGCAGCCGAGGAGGGCCGCGTCCGTCAGCGGGATTCCGTCCGGCAGGGGCAGGACACAGGACGCCGATACGACCGTCTCCTCGGCGAACGCGGCCACGTTCAGGCCGGGGTGGAGATCGCTCCCGTCGGAGGTGCGGTGGGCGTAGACGTCGGCGGCGCCGTTGAGCGCGTTGGCGCAGAGCCAGACCTCGCCCAGGGTGCAGGCGTGGCAAGTGCCGCAGGACGGGGCCCAGTTGAGGATGACGGGGTCGCCGGGTGAGACGTGGGTGACGCCTTCTCCTACGGTTACGACCGTGCCCGCGCCCTCGTGGCCCAGGACCGCCGGGACCGGCACGCGCATCGTGCCGTTGGTGAGGGACAGGTCGGAGTGGCAGACCCCGGCGGCGGCGAGGCGGATGCGGACCTGGCCGGGGCCGGGGTCCGGGAGGTCGATCTCGGCGATCTCCAACGGAGCGCCCACGGCGGGCAGTACGGCGGCGCGGACCATGTGAGGCCTCCTGACAGGGCTAGAACTGAAGGGACTTGGTCTGGAGGTACTCGGACAGCCCGTGCGCGCCGAGTTCCCGGCCGACACCCGACTGCTTGTAACCCCCGAACGGGGCACGGGGGTTGAACCGCCCGCCGTTGATGTCCACCTGCCCGGTCTCCAACCGCCGTGCGAACGCGACCGCTTCGGCCTCCTCGCCCGCCCACACCGCGCCCGCGAGGCCGTAGACCGTGCCGTTGGCGATGCGGACGGCGTCGTCCTCGTCGTCGTAGCGGAGGATCGAGAGGACCGGGCCGAAGATCTCCTCCTGCGCGATCGTCATGTCGGGCGTGACGTCGGCGAAGACCGTCGGGCTGATGAAGTAGCCCTGCCCGGACGGGGATTCGGGGCCGCCCGCCACCAGCCTCGCACCCTCCGCGACGCCCTTCTCGATGTAACTCCGCACCCTTGCCTGCTGTTTGGCGTTCACCACCGGGCCGATGCGGGTGCCGTACTTGGCGGCGGCCGTCGCGGCCAGTTCCACCGCCTCGTCGTACTGGTCGCGGTGGACGAGCATGCGGGTCCAAGCGCTGCACGTCTGGCCGGAGTTGGACATCACGTTGGCGACGCCGACGTTGACGGCCTTGGCGAGGTCGGCGCTCGGGAGGATGACGTTGGCCGACTTGCCGCCCAGTTCCAGGGCGACCTTCTTCACCGCGGCGCCCGCCGTCGCGCCGATCCGGCGGCCCACCGCCGTGGAGCCGGTGAAGGAGACCAGGTCGACGCCCGGGTGCTCGGCGAGGGCCTGGCCGGCTACCGGGCCCAGGCCCGTCACGAGGTTGAAGACGCCTGCCGGGATGCCCGCCTCGTCGACCGCCTCGGCGAACAACTGGGCGGTGAGCGGGGTGTCTTCGGCGGGCTTGAGCACCACCGTGCAGCCTGCCGCGAGGGCGGGGGCGACCTTGGCGACGATCTGGTGGAGGGGGTAGTTCCAGGGGGTGATCGCGCCGACCACGCCGATGGGTTCCTGGTAGACGGTCGAGTTGCCGACCTTCTCCTCGAAGGCGTGGGTCGCGGCGAGTTCGGCGTAGGAGCCCGCGACCGCGATCGGCACGCTCGCGTGGACGGCCTGCGAGAAGGCGAGCGGTGAGCCCAGTTCGGCGGTGACCGTCTCGGCGATCTCGTCCTTGCGGGCCGCCAACACGTCCCGCAGGGAGGCGAGTTGGGCGGCGCGTTCGGCGGGCGGGGTCGCGGCCCAGCTCGGGAGGGCGGCACGGGCGGCCCGTACGGCGGTGTCGACGTCCGCGGCGGTACCGGCCGGGACGCGGTCGATCACCTGCTCGTCGACCGGGTTCACCACGTCGATGGTGTCCCCGCTCGCGGCGGGGCGCCAGGCGCCGTCGATGTACATGCCGTCGTGTGCCTTCATCGTGCTGCCTCCCGGGCGTGACGTCGTCGTCCGCCTCACAAACTAGCGGTGTTAGTTTTGCGGCGCCAGAGACCCCGGGTCACAGACGCACGGAGACCGCGGAAGCCGGGGTGCGGGAACCTCAGAAATCGACCCGGGTCCGGTCGTCCACCCGGGCCACCGCCTCCTGCCCGAAGGCCTTCTCGTACGCTCGCCGGACCTCCTCGATCCTGCGGTCGTTCGCGGCCGCCGCCTTCACCGGATACAGCAGGATCAGCTCGTACGACCGCTCCTTCTCGATCTTCCCGTTCGCGTCCCGCCACTGCCCGCGCCCGTTCTGCACGGTCAGCCCGTCCGGGAAGTCCGGCGTGACCTCCTTGTCGACGAAGGCCGCGAACTGCCGGTCGGTGACGGCCGGTCCACCGTCCGGCCGCTCGGCGCCGAAGAAGAGCCGCGTCTCGATGTACGGCGTTCCGCGCGTCGGCGCGGGGGCGATTGCGGGAGCGGTTTCCGCGTCGAGGCTCGCGTAGGCGGTGGGGGCCGCGGCCGCCAGGAGGAGGCCGGCGGTCGCGAGGGCTGCCCGGTTTCGGGTGAAGTGCAGGGTCATGCGCCTATCCGTACCGGGCGTCACTCGTCCAGGTCGGGCAGCCGCGCCGGGGCCGGGGAGATCCGTTCGCCGTGCTGGTCGAAGACGAACAGGTGGGCGATGTCGACGAGGAGCGGGACATGCATGCCGTGCCGGAGTTCGATGTCGGGGGTGGTGCGGACGACGAGGTCGCCGGGGAGGCGGCCCTCGGGCGGTACGAGGTCGGATTCCGGGGCCGTCGAGGGGTCCAGGACCACCACCGGTCCGGCGCGCAGCGCCCCCGCGCGTCCCCGCAGCCGGTCCAGGACTCCGCCCTCGCGTCGGCGGCGGCGGACCGGGCGGGCGGTGCGCGGGGCCTCCAACTCCGGCACGACGGCGGGCCGGGAGCCGGTGTTGAAGTGGACGAGGACCTCGTGGCCCTGGAACTCCACGTGTTCGACCAGGCCGCTGATCGCCACCTCGCCGGGGCGGGCCGCGGCGGGCTTGGCGATGCGGATGGCCTCGGAGCGCAGGCCGACGATGACCTCGCGGCCCTGCTGGACACGGAGCAACTGGTGGTCCAGGCACAGGGGTTCGGGCAGCCGGAGGTACTGCTTGCCGAGGCTGATGGTCATCGCGCCGTCCAACGGGGCCCGGACCAGGCCGCGCAGGAGGTTGATGCGCGGGGTGCCGATGAAGGCGGCGACGAAGACGTTGCGGGGCAGGGCGTACACCGAGCGCGGGGTGCCGACCTGCTGGAGGACTCCGCCGCGCAGCACGGCGACCCGGTCGCCGAGCGACATGGCCTCGGCCTGGTCGTGGGTGACGTAGACCGTGGTGACGCCCAACTTGCGGGTGAGGGAGGAGATTTCGGCGCGAAGGTGGTTGCGGAGTTTGGCGTCGAGGTTGGAGAGCGGCTCGTCCATGAGGAACGCGGAGGGGTGACGGGCGATGGCCCGGCCCATGGCGACGCGCTGGCGTTCGCCGCCGGAGAGCTGGCTGGGGAAGCGTTCCAGGAGGTCCTCGATGCCCAGCATGCGGGCGGTGGCGTCGACGCGGGCGCGCGGGTCCTCGCCGGGGGTCTCGATGCGCAGCGGGAAGCCGATGTTGTCGCGACTGGTCATGCTCGGGTAGAGGGCGAAGTTCTGGAACACCATCGCCATGTCCCGTTCGGAGGGGGCGAGTTCGTTGGCGTACTCGCCGTCGAGCCTCAACTCGCCCTCGTCGATCTGCTCCAGGCCCGCGATCATCCGCAGCACGGTCGACTTGCCGCACCCGGACGGCCCGAGCAGGACGAGGAACTCCCCCGGCGCTATGTCCAGCGACAGCCGGTCCACCACGCGGACACCTCGCGCGTAGGCCTTGCTCACGTCGTGCAGGGAGATGGCGCGTGTCATGACGAGTGCCCCCGGGGGCTCACTTGGGCGACGGTGCTCCGCGATCCGGTCACCTCGCACGGGTCGTACGAGGCTTGTGAGTCACGGAAGCTAACGGAATGTGCGCACCCGGGGGAAGAGACCGGACGGGATCGGGCGTGTCGGTCCGGGTCGTGAGAAAACGGACGGTCATCTTCAGCCAGTTCGGGCGCGCTCGCGGGTCGCGACGAGATGGGCGAAGACGACGGTGTTGCCCGTGTAGCCGGTCCTGCGGTCGTAACCGCCGCCGCAGGTGATCAGGCGCAACTCCGGGCGCCCGCGGGCTCCGTAGACCTCCCGGTCGGGGAAGTGCGCCTTCTCGTACGTCCGTACAGCGTCGACCGTGTAGACGGCGGTGCGTCCGTCGGCGCGCCGGACCTCGATCAGGCGGTCGGGCTTGAGTTCGCCGAGGCCGGCGAAGACGGCGGGGCCGGTCATGGTGTCGAGGTGGCCGACGGCGACGGCGGTGCCCTGCTCGCCCGGAGCAGGCCCGTCGGCGTACCAGCCAACCCGCTTCGGGTCGTCGTCCGGCGGTGCGGACATCCGGTGGCCGCGGTCGAGCCGGAGGGGCATGACCGGGGCGTCGACGTCGAGATAGGGGATCGCGAGGGTGATCGCGCGGGAGTGCGGCAGGGGGCGGGGTGGAGGTGCCGGGCGGGCGGGGCGGACCACGGGATGCGCCGGGGTTGCCGGGCGGCCGGAGTGGGCCACGGGGTGCGCGGGGGGCGCCGGTCGGCCACCGCGCGCGTCCGTGCGCAGGTCCGTGGCCGGCGGAGCCGCCCGGACCGGGCGGGAGGTGTCCCCGCCGGCACACCGGGCACCGCCGACCATCATGACGACGGCCAGCACGAGGGTCCGCACGAGCCGAAAGGCGCGCGTCCGGTACCAGGGCCGGCCGTACCGCACCACGCCGAGGGTGGTGCGGCCGGGCGCCTCCCGGAAGGATCGACCAGGGGGCCGCCGACCGCCCACGGCCGGTCGCGGCCCGTGACGTGGGCGCATGGCGTCAGCGCCCCGCGCCCGTGCGGGGCGCGGGGCAGAGCCGGAGTTCATCGCATCCGCTCAGGACGCACCGTGGGGACGGCGACGCAGCCGGAACCAGACCGCCCCGCCGACCGCGGTCAGGCCCACCGCGGCGGCGCCCGCGAGCGGGGTCAGGGCCGCGTCCCGGGCCAGCCCGCCGCCACCGGCGGGCGGACCGCCGTTGGGACCGCCCGAGCCGCCACCCGTACCGCCCGTGCCGCCGCCGGTGGTGCCGGGCGGCGGCGACGGGCAGTCGACCTGGAAGACCTTGTGCTTGCCGTTGCCGTTCTCACCGACGAAGTTCCAGGTCAGCTTGTACATGCCGTTCGGCAGCTGCGCGATGGGCATGGTGTGGCCGGTGCCGGTCGTGAGCGTGATGGAGCCGGAACGGGTCGCGCCGCCCGGAACCGACGGCTGGGTCTCGATGGACCAGGTGACCTGCTGGACCGTGTCGAAGTTGAACGCGTCGAGGTAGAAGTCGCAGACCTTCGGCTGGTTGCGCTCGTCGGTGAAGGGCGTGCCCACCTCGTGGATCTTGACGTCTCCGTTGTCACCGGGGGCGGCGACGGCGACGGGCGCACCGAAGGCGACGGTTGCCGCGGCGGCGAGAACCGTCCAGGCGGAGGCTCGACGGGGCAGGAATGAGGTCGGCATGTACAGCCCTCCGAATCAGATGATTATCGTACGAATCACTCTTCAACCTGATTCCCTTTCACGTTCGGCCCGCCGAACGCGTGCGCAGCGCCGTACGCGCCGTCAAATACCGCTAGATATCGCCCTTCCGGCTCAAGGAAGGGCCCTCCCGCCGCACCCCGCGGGGTGCGGTACGCCCCTCCGCCGATCCGCCCGGTGAGCGCAGGGCGACCCCCGCCGACAGCACCAGCAGCGCGCCCAGCATCACGAACGGCGCGGCCACGCCCGCGACTCCGGCGACGAGACCCGCACCGGCGGGCGCGGCGACCTGGCCGAGGCGGTTGCCGGTGAGCCGTAGGGCGAGGGCGGTGGAGCGGGCGTCGTCGGGGGCGGCCTGTACGACCGTGGTCATGGAGAGGGGTTGGCCGACTCCGAGGCAGAAGCCCAGGATCGCGAGCATCAGGCCGATGACCCAGACCGGGAGCGGGAGCGCGATGCCCGCGCACAGGAGGCCCGCCAGGAGGCAGGTCGCGGTCAACAGCGCGGCTCTGCCGAGGAGTTGGAGCAGTGGGGTCAGGACCAGGCGGCAGGCGATGGTGGCCGCCGCGCGGATGCTGAGCAGGACGCCGATGACGGAGGGCGCGATGCCCCGGTGCTCGCCGACCACCGGGAGGTAGGCGGTGAGGATGTCGGTCGCGGACAGTACGGAGAGGCTGATGAAGATGCCGGCGGGTACGCCCCGGGCGCCCAGGATGCTCCGCATGGGCACGCGATCGCCCTGCTCCGTACGGGACTTGACGGCCGTACGGTCCTCGATGCGCCACAGCGACGTGAACGACACGGCGGCGCCCGCGCCCGCGACGAGGAGGGCGAGCGCGCTGGTGCCGGCCATGTCGGAGCCGCCGATCAGGGCGCCCGCGGCGATGGGGCCGATGAGCTGGCCGAGGGAGGCGCCGATGGTGAAGTGGCCGAAGTTGCGGTCCTGTTCGTGCGGGGCGGACTGGCGCGCGACGAGCGACTGGGCGCCGATCACGAAGCAGAGGTGGCCGAGGCCCATCACGCCGCTCCACATCGCCATCGCCCAGAGGGAGTTGGCGAGGCCGCTCAGTGCGCAGCCGCCGGAGATGAGGACCACGCCGACGGGCAGCAGGGGTGCGCAGCGGCCGTGGTCGGTGCGGCGGCCGAGCGGTACGGCGGCGAACAGCGGGAGCAGCGCGTACACGCCCGCGATCACGCCGATCGCCCGCTCGTCGGCGCCGAGCGCGAGGGCCCGGTAGGAGACGGCGGGGCGGGCCATCGACACCGCCCCCTGCGTGAAGCTGAAGGCGATGACGAGGCGGAGCAGCCAGCCGCGGTCCCTGCCGGGCGCCATGGTGAAGTCCCTTGTGCCGTGGGTCAGATGAGGCCGGGTCAGATGCTGCCGGGTCAGATGATTCCGAAGAGAATTCCTGCCCCGAGGACGACGAGCGATGTCAGGGCGGCCCACTTGACCACGAACCTGGTGTGGTCGCCGAACTCGACCTTGGCCATACCGACGAGGACGTACACGGCGGGCACCAACGGGCTGGACATGTGCAGCGGTTGGCCGACGAGGGAGGCACGGGCGATCTCCAGGGTCGAGACGCCGTGGGCGTTTCCGGCCTCGGCGAGCACCGGGACGATGCCGAAGTAGAAGCCGTCGTTCGACATGAAGTACGTGAGCGGGATGCTGAGCACACCGGTGACGAAGGCCATGTGCGGGCCCATGCCGTCGGGGATGTTGTCAACCAGCCAGGTCGCCATGTGATCGACCATGCCCGTGCCCTGGAGGACGCCGGTGAAGACGGCGGCGGCGAAGACCATGCCGGAGACGTTGAGGACGTTCTCCGCGTGGGCGCCGAGGCGTGCCTTCTGATCGGGCATGTGGGGGAAGTTGACGGTCAGGGCGAGGGCGGCGCCGAGCAGGAACAGGACCGGGATCGGCAGCCACTCCATGATCATGGCGGTGAGCAGGGTGACCGTGAGCAGCGCGTTGAACCAGTACAGCTTGGGGCGCAGGGTGGGGCGGTCGGGGTCGAGGCCCTGGAAGCCGTCGTCCTCGTCGGGGAGTTCGGCGTCCGCTTCGGTGCCGGAGCCCGAACTGCCGGTCGGCGCCTGCTTGTTGTCGCCCTTGCCTGCCGCCAGGCCCTTCTTGTCGCCGCCGGCGCCCACGAGGACCGTCTCCGACTCGGCGGGCTCCTCGACGAGGACCTCGTCCAGCGTCAGCACGCCGAGCCGCTTGCGCTCGCGGCGGCCGAGGACGTAGGAGAGGACGAGGACCGCGAGCATGCCCACGGCGAGGGCCGGGGTCATCGGGACGAAGATGTCGCTGGCGCTGACCTTGAGGGCGGTCGCGGCGCGGGCGGTGGGGCCACCCCAAGGGAGCGTGTTCATCACGCCGTTGGCCATCGCGGCGACGCCGGTCATCACGACCAGGCTCATCTTCAGGCGTTTGTACAGCGGGTACATCGCCGAGACCGTGATCATGAAGGTGGTCGAGCCGTCGCCGTCCAGGGAGACGATCGCCGCGAGGACCGCCGTACCGACGACGATGCGCAGGGGATCCGCCTTGCAGAACTTGAGGATCCCTCGCACGATCGGGTCGAAGAGACCCACGTCGATCATCACGCCGAAGTAGACGATCGCGAACATGAGCATCGCCGCGGTGGGCGCGAGGCTGGTGACGCCGTCGATGACGTAGTCGCCGAGCTCGGCGCCCTTTCCGACGAAGACGCAGAACAGCGCGGGTATCAGCACGAGCGCCGCGATCGGCGACATCTTCTTCAGCATGATCAGGACCAGGAAGGTCGCGATCATGGTGAAGCCGAGGATGGTCAGCATGAGTGGAACACCTAACGTTCGCCTTTGAACTCCCACCAGGGGCGGCGGTCCGACGACGTTAGGTCGCGCAAAGCTCCGTTAACAAGATGTTGACGCGCGAGCAATAAGCGCAAAAGTCCAGGTCACAGCGGTGCGGTGAGTGCGGCGACCTCCACGGGCACGCCGTTGAGCACCGCGTTGCCCGACAGCGGGTCGAGCTGACTGCCGTCGAGCAGCTGGTTCACGTTGACGCCCGGATCGGTGGCGGCGTGGGTGAGCCGGGTGCCGGGACGGTCGTGTCCCCAGCCGTGCGGGAGGCTCACGACGCCGCGCCGCAGCCCGTCCGTGATCTCAGCGGGGGCGGTCACCTCTCCCCCGGCGCCCTTGACGCGGACCGGCGCCCCGTCGACCACGCCGAGGCGCTCCGCGTCGTCGGGGTGGATGTGCAGGGTGCAGCGGTTGGTGCCGCCGGTGAGGGCGGGCACGTTGTGCATCCAGCTGTTGTTGGAGCGCAGATGCCGGCGGCCGACGAGCACGAGCCCGTCGGCGCGGTCGCTCATGGCCTGCCGGAGCCGGGGCAGGTCGTCGACGATCGGCTGCGGCAGCAGTTCGACCTTCCCGCTGCGGGTCTTGAGCGGTTGCGGAAGGCGGGAGGTGAGCGGGCCGAGGTCGATGCCGTGCGGGTGCGCGAGGAGTTTCTCCAACGACAGCCCGTCCGGTCGTACGCCGAAGCCGTCGCCGTAGGGACCGAGGCGCAGCATCATGTCCAGCCGTCGCTCGGGGCCGGTGTCGCCGGTGAGGAGGGCGGCCACTTCGCGCGAATCACGGCCGTGGACGGGCGAGTTGGGATCCTTGACGGCCTTGCCGAGGGTCTGGTCGATGACCATCGCGTCCACGGCCGCCGGGTCGGTGCCGTGCATGCCGCTCGCGGCGAGGACCAGTCGGGCCAGGATCTCGGTCTCGGCCATCCGGCCGGGCTCCAGCGGGATCGCGGGGCGGGTGTAGCGGACCTGGTTGCGGACGGCGAGGGTGTTGAACGCGAAGTCGTGGTGCGGGCTTTGGGACGGCGGGGGCGGCGGCAGCACCACGTCGGCATGGCGCGCGGTCTCGTTGAGGTACGGGTCGACGCTGACCATGAAGTCCAGCGAGTCGAGGGCCTTGTCGAGGCGGGCGCCGTCCGGGGCGGAGAGCACGGGGTTGGCCGCGACGGCGATCAGCGCGCGGATCGGCTCGCCCTCGGCGGTCGCGGTGTCGATCTCCTCGGCGAGCGCGGAGAGCGGCAACTCGCCCTTGGCCTCCGGGTATTGGCTCACCCGTGAGCGCCAGCGCCCGAGCGCGAACCCGCGGCCTGGTCCGGCGGGCCGGGGTGTCCGGTCGGTGGCGGCCTGCGGGAAGAGGGCACCACCGGGCCGGTCGAGGTTGCCGGTGAGGATGTTCAGCACGTCGACGAGCCAGCTGGCCAGGGTGCCGTGCGGGACGGTGCAGCTGCCGATACGGCCGTAGACGGCGGCAGTTGGGGCGGCGGCGAGTTCGCGGGCGAGGGTACGGATCTCGTCGGCGTCGACGTCACAGGCACCGCTCACAGCCTCGGGGGTGAAGTCCCGTACGGCCGCGCAGAGTTCATCAACCCCTTCCACATGCGGGGCCAACTCCCCCAGCTCCACGAGGTGTTCGTCGAAGAGGACGTGGGTCATCGCGGCGAGCAGCAGGGCGTCGCCGCCGGGGCGGACCGCGATGTGGCGGTCGGCGAGTTTGGCGGTGCGGGTGCGGCGCGGGTCGATGACGGTGAGGGTGCCGCCGCGGGCCTTGAGGGCCTTGAGCTTGCCGGGGAAGTCGGGGGCCGTGCACAGACTCCCGTTGGACTCAAGGGGGTTGGCGCCGATCAGGAGGAGGTGGTCGGTGTGGTCGAGGTCGGGTACCGGGATCGCGTTGGCGTCGCCGTAGAGCAGACCGCAGGAGACGTGCTTGGGCATCTGGTCGACCGTGGAGGCCGTGAAGACGCTGCGGGTGCCGAGGGCGCCGAGCAGGACCTGCGGGTAGAGGGCACCGGCCATGGTGTGCACGTTGGGGTTGCCGAGGACGACACCGACGGCGTGCGGGCCGTACCGCTCGACGACCGGGCGCAGGCCGGCGGCGACGGCGTCGAACGCCTCCTCCCAGGTGGCCTCGCGCAGCTCGCCGTCCCGGCGCACGAGGGGGCTGCGCAGGCGGTCGGGGTCGCTGTCGACGGCGCCGAAGGAGGCGCCCTTGGGGCAGATGAACCCCCGGCTGAACACGTCGTCGCGATCGCCTCGGGCGCCGGTGACCCGGGTCCCCTCGATGGTGAGCGTCAGCCCGCAGGTGGCTTCGCACAGGGGGCAGATACGCGGGGCGGTGCGGGACACGGGGCCTCCAAGGGCGTCGTTGCCTCTTGGCCGCGAGCATACCGAGCGGTATGGGAGGTGGCGAGGGGGTGACGGGGGTGAGGTCGGAAACGTGCGGGAGCGGGGTGGGTGGGGCGGGCTTGGGCGGAGGGGCGGAGGGGTGCTTGGCCGGGGGCAGGTGAATGCTCGGCCGGGCGGGCGCTTGGCCTGGGGCGGGCGGATGCTTGGCCGGAGGGCCGGGCGGGTTCTTGGCCGGGGCGGGTGAATGCTTGGCCGGAGGGCCGGGCGGGTTCTTGGCCGGGGCGGGTGAATGCTTGGCCCGGGGGCGGAGGGGTGCTTGGCCGGGGGCGGGCGGATGCTTGGCGGCAGGGGCGGGCCGACGTTCAGCCGTGAGACGGGCGAGCCTTCGGGCCTTCGGGCTTTCGGCCAGAGGTCGATCCGGCTGCCCGCGCCCGACCCGGGACCGTCCGGCACCCACGGCAGGACAAGCACGCGCCCCGAGGCCCATCCGGTACCCGCTGAGCGCCAGCCGCCCGACCGGAGGTCAGTCCGACACCCGCCCATGCGGGGCAAGCGCGCGACTCGAGGTCCGCCCAGTAGCCGCCGCAAGCCGGCCGCCCAACCGGAGGTCAGCCCAACACCCGCCGTACGAGGCAAGCACACGGCCCGAAGCCCATCCGGTCACCGCCCAGAGCCGACCGCCCGACCGCAGGTCAGGCCCAGCACCCGCCGTACGAGGCAAGCTCGCGACCCGAAGCCCGTCCAGTCGCCGCCCAGGGCCAGCCGCCCGGAGCGGAAGGTGAATCCCACACCCGCTACGGGACAAGCGCACGATCCAAGGCCCATCCAGTAGCCGCCCGACCGGAAGTCATCCAACACCCGCCATACGAGGCAAGCACACGGCCCGAAGCCCGCCCGGTCGCCGCCCAGGGCCAGCCGCCCCACCGGAGGTCAGCCCAACACCCGCCGTACGAGGCAAGCTCGCGCGACCCGAAGCCCGCCCGGTCACCGCCCAGAGCCAGCCGCCCGGACCGGGAGGTCAATCCAACACCCGCCGCGGGACAAGCGCGCGGCCCAGGGCCCTTCCAGTAGCCGCCCAGAGCCAGCCGCCCGACCGGAGGTCAGTCCGACACCCGCCGCGAAAGCGCGCGACCCGATGCCCCCCGGTACCCGCGGAGCGCCACGTGGCGCCCCGACCGCAGGTCAGTCCAGTACCCGTGCCAGATACGCCCGCAGCATCTGCCTGGTCTCCCCGATGACCTTCTCGTCGCCCTCCGGGGCGACCCGGAACGCCAGGTGGACGAGGGCGTCGGCGGTCTCCACGGCGACCAGGAAGGTGCGGCGGAGGTCCTCGTCGGGCTCGCGGGCGAGGTAGCCGGAGAGGAGGTCGGTGAGGCGGTCGGCGACCCGGATGTTGGGTTCCGCGTGGCCCGAGCCGATGGGGATCTGGTTGCCGAAGTCGACGAGGGAGAAGCCGGGCGCGGTGCGCTTCATCGCGAGGTACTCGTCCAGGACGGCGTCCACCGCCGTCCGCCAGCCCTCCGCGCCGCTCTCCTTGAGGCGCTCGGTGACCCGCTCCGTGTAGCGCTCCAGGTTGCGCTGGGCCAGCGCGTCGGCCATCGCACGCTTGTTCCCGAAGAAACGGTAGACCGAGCCGATGGGCACACCGGCGCGCAGGGCCACCGCCCTGGTGCTCAGCGCGTCGTAGCCGACCTCGTCGAGCAGGTCGGCGCAGGCGTCGAGAATCCTGGTCAGCCGTTCGGCGCTCCGCCGCTGCACGGGCGCACGCCGGAGCGATGTCGTGTGGGGCACGGGCTTCATGATGCCTTTCCGCCGCGGTCACGTGAAGCTCGTACCTGAGTACGGAATTGGGTGTCCGTAGCACTCATTTCGACCCCTGCGCCGGTGTGGAGCTGGGGACCTTGCTGCCGTCGGGGGTCGCCTGGGCCTCCGACGCCGTGATGTCCGCCGTGCTCTGCACCGGTTTGCCGTGGACGGCCCACACCGTGCCGTCGTCGGCGTAGAGGCGCGCGGTGACGTGGTGGGTGCCGTGCGGGACGAGGTCGGCCGCGAGGTGGTACTCGGGGATGCGGAGGCGGGCGACGGTGCGGCCGTCCACGAGGAGGTGGACGGTGCCGCGCCCCGCGACGGCCTGCGGCTTCACACCCGCGGGCGAGAAGCGGAAGTCGTGCACGGTCAGCGTGACGTCCCAGCTGTCGTCCGCGGCGTCGGGCTCCACCTCGACACCGACCCCCGGCGCGCCCTTCTTGTCCACCTCGCGGTAGTGCCGGCCCTGCTCGTCGGTGTCGTCGAGGACCTTGCCCACCGGCGACGGCGACACCCGGTCGCCCTTCCGGGCATGGGCGTCACCGGAGCCGCAGCCCGCCGATCCGGCCAGCAGCAGGGCACAGACCGCGAGCGCGGTGAGAACAGCGCGCGACCACGACATGCGGGGGAGAGTAGAACACCGGTCCGACAGCCGGATCCCCCTGGAGGCTGGTTCTTGGTCTCCGTGAGTCGGATTTTCCGGCCGTACCCTCAACTTTCCGGCCGACCCCTCCCCGTCCCCTTGCGCCCGCGAAACCGCAATCCTACGGTGATACATAGGAATCAGACGGCAGGGAGCAGGGATGAGCGGGGACGCACGCAAGACCGCCGAGGGACTGACCTACCTCACCGGTTTCGGCAACGAACACAGCTCGG
Organism: Streptomyces sp. NBC_00986; assembly: GCF_045162565.1. Classification (NCBI taxonomy): domain Bacteria; kingdom Bacillati; phylum Actinomycetota; class Actinomycetes; order Kitasatosporales; family Streptomycetaceae; genus Streptomyces; species Streptomyces sp. NBC_00986. The sequence goes on along the minus strand of NZ_CP108733.1, from coordinate 9,152,053 downwards.
AGGCGGTGCCGGGCGCCCTGCCCGAGGGCCGCAACGCCCCGCAGCGCGCACCGCTCGGCCTCTACGCCGAGCAGCTCAGCGGTACGGCGTTCACCGAGCCGAGGGCGCACAACCGGCGCTCGTGGCTCTACCGCGTCCGCCCCTCGGCCGCGCACCCCGCGTTCACCCGCGCCGACCACGGCTCCCTCCGTACGGCGCCCTTCACGGAGGCGGTGCCCGACCCCAACCGCCTGCGCTGGAACCCGCTCCCCGACCCCGCGCCCGGCACCGACTTCCTGGCCGGCCTGTGGACCCTGGGCGGCAACGGCGACGCGACCCAGCGCACCGGCATGGCCGTGCACCTCTACCACGCCGACGCCTCCATGGACCGGGTCTTCAGCGACGCGGACGGCGAGCTGCTGATCGTCCCGGAGCGCGGCGGACTGCTGCTGCGCACGGAGTTCGGGCTCCTCCATGTGGAGCCGGGACACGTGGCGTTGATCCCTCGTGGGGTGCGCTTCCGTGTGGAGCTACTGGATGCTTCAGCCCGCGGATATGTGTGCGAGAACTATGGGGCGCCCTTCCAACTCCCCGACCTCGGCCCGATCGGCGCCAACGGCCTCGCCAACGCCCGGGACTTCCGCGCCCCGGTCGCCGCGTACGAGGACATCGAGGGCCCGGTCGAGGTGGTCAACAAGTTCTGCGGCAACCTCTGGACGGCGACCTACGACCACTCCCCCCTCGATGTCGTCGCCTGGCACGGCAACCATGTGCCGTACGCCTATGACCTGCGCCGGTTCAATGTGCTCGGCTCCATCTCGTACGACCACCCCGACCCGTCGATCTTCACGGTGCTGACCTCCCCGTCGGACACCCCGGGCCTGGCCGGTGTGGATTTCGTGGTCTTCGCGCCGCGCTGGCTGGTGGGCGAGGACACGTTCCGGCCGCCGTACTTCCACCGGAACGTGATGAGTGAGTACATGGGCCTCATCGAGGGCGCCTACGACGCGAAGGCCGAGGGGTTCGTGCCGGGCGGCGGCTCGCTGCACAACATGATGTCGGCGCACGGCCCCGACCGGGAGACCTTCGACCGCGCCAGCTCCGCCGAACTGCGCCCGCAGAAGATCGACGACGGCCTGGCGTTCATGTTCGAGACCCGGTGGCCGGTGACCGCGACGGCCCAGGCGGCGCGGGCCGATCACCTCCAGCGGGGCTACGACGAGGTGTGGCAGGGCCTGCAACGCCACTTCCGCCCCTCACACTGACCCCTCGCCTCCGACCGACACCTCGCACGCCGACAATTCCCCACCGGTTTACGGCCCTTGCACTGATCCCTCCCTACCGGTACGGATGGCCCCGTGACCTCCTTCGCCCCGGACTCGATCGTCCTGAACCGCAAGCTGCCGCTCTGGTACCAGGTGTCGCAGTCGCTGCGCGCCTCGATACTCGGCCGCTCGCCCCGGGACCCGCTGCGGCTGCCCACGGAGGAGCAACTCGCGGGGCACTACGGCGTCAGCGTGCTCACCATGCGGCAGGCGCTGAAGGAGTTGGAGGACGAGGGGCTGATCACCCGGCACCGCCGCCGGGGCACGTTCATCGAGCCGGACGTCCAGCGGGCCACGCCGGTACGGCTGTTGGGCTCGGTGGACGCGATCGTCGCCCAGCAGTCCGGCATGACGACCGAACTCCTGGACCACGGCAAGGCATCCGTACCATCCGAACTCACCGACCACTTCCCGGACTTGACCGAGGTGGCGACGTACCACCGCCTCCGCAGCGACGAGAAGACCGGCGAGCCGACGAACCACGCCCGCAACCACATCCGCCCCGAACTGGCCGACCGCCTCGACCTGGACGACCTCATCCGCTGGCCGATGACCAAGGTGCTGCGGGACGTCGTCGGCGCGGACATCAGCCGCATCACGGACACGGTGGAGGCCCGTCTCGCCGACCCGGAGACCGCGCGCCTCCTCCAGGTCCCGCTCCTCAGCCCGATCCTGCACTACACGGGCATCACCTACGACACAGAGGGCAGAGTCCTGGACGTGGCAGTCATCCACTACCGAGGCGACCGTTTCTCCTTCTCGGTCACCCTCGACGCCGCGAACTGACGTCGTCGTACGATGCCCAGCGTGACGCACGACGACGCTCCGCTGCTCGCGGACCTCATGCCGTGGTCCGTCGCACCGATCCGGCTCGGCCGGGGGTGGCCGACGGCACCCGACGCGGCAACCCTGAAAGCGCGCTGGGACGCCCTGGTGAAAGCCGAAGTCCCCGACCGGGAAACCCTGTTCGAGCCGACGCGCTCACGCACCCTGCACTCGGCGGTGTCCCAACTCCCCGGCCAGCCAAGCGGCACGGAGAAGCTGATCCGCGCCACGGGCCCCTGCCCGGACCCCATCCGCGTCCTGCACGCCCCCTTCGACGAGCAGTGGCTGATCCCCGACCACCGCCTGATCGACGTGGCCCGCCCGGAGTTGTGGCGGGTGGCGGACGAACGCCAGATCTTCGTGGTGGAGACACCGGGTGTCCCCGGCACCTCCGGCCCCATCCTCTTCGCGTCCACGATCCTCCCCCTGGTCCGCCCCGGCCGCGTCCGCCCCCTCTACCGACGCCCCGGCGCCGAGGAACCGAACCTGGCCCCAGGCCTGTTGGAGCACCTCGCCGGCCACCTCGGCCACTCCCCAACCCCGGCGGACGTCCTGGCCTGGACAGTGGCGACGGCCCGCCCCGGACCAGCGGTACCCCTGACGACGGACTCCGAACTGTGGTCACGCGGAGTCGAGTTGGGCCACCGCCTCCTCTGGCTGATGCGCCGCAACGGCGACCGCCCCAAACTCCCCGGCGGCCGCCGCCCCTACGTCCGCGCCCCGCTGCCACCCCTCCCCCTCACCCTCCACTACGACCGCGACGAGGAGACCCTCCACCTCGACGAGGGCCGCATCTCCCCGGTGCCACCCGAGTCCTGGGACTTCGAGGTGAGCGGCGTACGGGTACTGGAGCAGTGGTTCAACTCCCGTACGGCGGAAGCCGATCCGGGCACGCTGGCGGCGATCCGCCCGAGCACCTGGCAACAGACGTGGACGTCGGAGTTGCTGGAGCTGATCACGGTATTGGCGCTACTGGCCGAACTGCGTCCGCAACAGGAGGAGTTGGAGGTGACGGACCAGATCACGGCAACAGAGCTACGCAAGGCGGGCGTCCTACCGCCCCCGGAGTGGACCCGCCACCCAGCATCGGTCCTGGACCACCACGAGGAGGGCCCGGAAGGCCAGTTCGCTTTGATCTGAGGGCACCTGTAACTCCCAGGGGCGCGGGGAACTGCGCGCCCAGCCACAACGGCCCCGCACCCGCCTACGAACCATCCCCCCGCAGCGCAAACGCATCCAAAACCTTCTCCAGCGCCATATCAAACACCGCGTCCAGATCAATAGGCCCCGGATCCTCCATGAACGCCGCAGCCATCCGCGGATAAGCCCCACCGGCGATCTGACTCCCGAGGTACGCGATCCGCACCGCGTTCTCCTGCTCCTCGGACCAAGGCAACGCCCGAGACCGCTCAGCAGTCGCCAACTCATTGCTCACGTACATCGTCACGACCCCATTGAGCAGCCCGACGAGCTGCATCTTCATCCCGTACGTCGACTCCACCGGGTCCAGACAGGCCAGGCAATGCTCCAGATACCGCAGCGCGTTGGGGCTGAACCCGTACACCGGTGACATCAACCGCGGCAGCCAGGGATGCCGATGCATCAGCGTCCGCGTCTGATGGGCGACCCGGATCATGTCCGCCCGCCAGTCCCCCGACGGCTCCCACTCCTCGTGCTCGCCGCTGACCGCGTCGACCATCAGCTCGTACAGGTCCTCCTTGCGGGGGACGTAGTTGTACAGCGACATCGTCCCGCACCCCAGCTCGGCCGCGACATGCCGCATGGACACCGCGTCCAGTCCCCCACCATCGGCGATCCGCACGGCCGCCGCCGCGATGTCCGCGCGGCGGAACGCCGGCTTCGGCCCCCGCCCCGCGCGCTCGGGGCGCGCCCAGATCACTTCGGGTACGGCCGCTCGGTCCGCCATTGATCATCACCTCGACCACCATCCTAGTTACGTACACCGTACGTAGTGCGCTATGGTCGACCCATGACTACTACGTACGCTGTACTTAGTGAAGGTCTGGAGAAGCGCTTCGGCGCTGTGCACGCCCTGCGCGGGCTGGACCTGGCGGTGGCACAGGGCACGGTCTGCGGGGTCCTCGGGCCGAACGGCGCGGGCAAGACCACGGCCGTACGGCTGCTCACCACACTGCTGCGGCCCGACGCGGGCTCCGCGCGGATCGCCGGGCACGATCTCGTCCGGGAGGCTTCGGCCGTACGGCGTCGGATCGGCGTCACCGGGCAGTACGCGTCGGTCGACGGCGACCTCACCGGCCGGCAGAACCTGCGCCTGTTCGCGCGGCTGCACCGGGTGCGGGGTCCGGCGGAGCGGGCCGGTGAGCTGCTGGACCGCTTCGGCCTGACCGAGTCCGCCGACCGGCCCGCGTCCACCTACTCGGGCGGAATGCGCCGCCGCCTCGACCTCGCGGCGAGTCTCATACGACGCCCCGACGTGCTGTTCCTCGACGAACCGACGACCGGGCTCGACCCGGCCAGCCGGAACCGGATCCGGGACGCCGTACGGGACCTGAAGACGGAGGGTACGACCGTGCTGCTGACCACGCAGTACCTGGAGGAGGCCGACCAACTCGCCGACGACATCGCCCTGGTGGACCAGGGACGGGTCGCGCACAGCGGTTCACCGGCTCAGCTGAAGGCGCTCATCGGGACGTATGCCGAGGTCGTCGTCGCGCACCCGGACGCCCTGGCGAAGGCGGCCGGCGTCCTCGACCAACTCACCGGCACCGAGCCGTCGTTCGACCATGAGCGCAACGCCGTCGGCGCCGTCACCGGCGACCCGACACTCACCCTTCCCCGGCTCGTCCGCGAACTCGACGCGGCGGGTGTGCCGTTGCTCGACGCGAGTCTGCGCCCGCCCACTCTCGACGACGTGTTTCTCCGGCTCACCGACACGGACATGGACCCCAAGGAGCGTGCGGCATGAGCATGTTGGCGTACGACGGCGGCGCGATGGTCGGCCGGCAACTGCGCCGGGTGCGGAGCAGCCCGGGGCTCGTGATCCTCACCCAGACCATGCCGATCACGATGCTGCTGTTCTTCGGGTACGTCTTCGGCAGCGCGCTCGCGATGCCGGGCGACGCCTACCGGACCTACCTGGTACCGGGGTTGATGGTGGCGACCGCCGCCAACGGCATCATGACGGGCATGTTCCAGGCCGCCCAGGACTCGCACCGGGGCGTGACGGACCGCTTCCGCACGCTGCCGATGAGCAGGACGGCCGTGCCCCTCGGGCAGGCGACCGCCGACCTGGTCGTCACGGCGGCCGGTACCGTGCCGTTTCTGCTGGTCGGCCTCGCGGTGGGCTGGCGGATCGAGGGGTCGGCGCTCCAAGCCGCCGCTGCCGTGGGTCTGTTGCTGCTCTTCCGGTTCGCCTGCGCCTGGGTCGGCATCCTGCTCGGGCTGGCCTCCCGCAGCGAGGAGGCGGCCGGTCAGCTCGGCAGCGCGACCTTCATGCTGCCGCTGCTGTCCAACGCGTACATCCCGACCGACCGGCTGCCGGGCTGGCTGCGCACGCTGGCCGAATGGAACCCGATCAGCGCGGTGACAACGGCCCTGCGGTACCTGTTCGGCAACTCCCCCATCCCCGAGGGCGCCGCCTGGCCGGTGGCCCATCCCGTCGCCGGGTCGCTGGCGTGGTGCGCCGCGCTGATCGCGGTGTTCGCCCCGCTCGCCGTGCACCGGTACGCGCACGGCGAGCGCTGAATCGCTACCGCTGAGGCGGCAGTTCGGGGCCCAAGGACGAGAACTTCTCCTGGGACACCACCCGTTGGGGCGGCCAGGTGATGTTGTCCGGTGGCCAGGTCTGGCCGGTCCGTTCCAGGAACCACTCCGGGGGTTCGTACATGGGCGGTTCGTAGCCGTCGGGCAGCGCCGTCCGCCATTCGACGCCCTCCGTGCGTTCCTCGAACTCGGCCTTGATCGCCCTGAGTTGCTCCGGCTGGGTGAGGAGGTCGATCGCCGTCGCCGTGAGGTAGCGGGCGGCGGCGATGACGGTTGCCCGGCCGGGTGCCGACGCCGCGCAGGCGGTGAGGGCCCAGGTGTGGAGTTTGCTGCCGATGGGGGCGAGGGCGGCGCCCATGGAGACGGTCGGGACGTTCCAGCTGATGTCGGCGACGTCCGTCGAGCCGCCGCCGAGGAACACCGGGTTGGGCGGGGCGAGTTCGGCGATCTCGGTGTGCAGGCCCTTCTGCGGAAGGCCCAGTGACTCCTGCAGCTCCCGCGCCAGCTGCTGCGCCTCCTCGGTGAATTCAGGTGGGCCGAGCTGTCGCATGTTGTCGTACATCAGCTCCGCGAAGGCCCGGGAGGGGAGTTGGTTCCAGCAGGCGGCGGTGATGCGGTGCCGTACCGACGTCTGTGAGGCCTTCGCCGCCGCTTCGGAGACGGCGATCACCTTGTCGAGGAGGACCTGGACGCGGGCGGGGCTGCCCTCGCGGACGTAGTAACTGATCTCCGCGATCTCGGGGGTGACGTTCGGGATGTCACCGCCGTTGTTGATCACCCAGTGGAGACGTCCGCTCGGCGCGACGCTCTCCTCGCGGAGGAACTCGGAGAGGGTCGCCATCATCACGGCCGCGTCCAACGCGCTCTTGTTTCCCAGGGGATGACCGCCGTGACCGGCCACGCCCAGGAAGGTGAAGGTCACCGCCGTCATCGCGGTGCTGCTTTTCCAGCCGGTGGCGTTGGAGGTCGAGGGGTGCCAGTCGAGGAAGGCGTCGAGGCCGTCGTAGACGCCCTGGCTGACCGCGTACGTCTTGCCGATCAGGTTCTCCTCGGCGGTCGAGCCGAAGAAGCGGACGGTGACCGGGAGTTGGTGTCGTTGCGCCGCCTGCGCCACGGCTGCCGCGGCCGAGGCGGCCGCCGTACCGAGGGCGCAGTGACCGCAGCCGTGTCCGGGGCCGTAGCCCGGTGCGAACGGGTCGTGGACGTACTCGCGCGGGTCGTGGTGGCCGACGCCGCTGTGCTGGGAGAGGCCGGGGAGCGCGTCGTACTCGCCGCTGAAGCCGAGGACGGGGCCGCCGGTGCCGTAGGTGTAGGTCGCGGTGAACGCCGTGGGGAAGCCGGCCGTGCCGAACTCGACCTGGAATCCGGCCTGTTCGAGGAACGCGGCCTCGGCGAGGGAGGACTTCCACTCGCGCAGGCTGAGTTCGGCGTGCTCCCAGATCTCGGCGTTGAGGCCGGTGATGCGGTCGGTGTGCTCCGCGATCCAGTCCAGCGCGGTCGTCTTGGCGGGGCTGTCCCGGGCGAGGCCGGTGGGCGGGACATAGGTGTGCGCGGTGGTGTGGGCGGAGGCCGCCATCACCGGGTCGTCGGCGGTCGTCGTCTCGTGTTCGTGCTGGTCGTGGGGGTCACACACGTGCGCCTCCGGGAGCGGCGAGGATCGGTGCATCAGCCATACGCATCATGCTCCCCACATGACAAAGGTGTCAGACGCGGGACATGATCCCCGGCATGGAGCCCTTGCCGCTGCCCCTGGAGGGCATCACCGTCGTCGCCGTCGAACAGGCCGTCGCCGCCCCCTTCGCCACCCGCCAGCTCGCCGATCTCGGCGCCCGGGTGATCAAGGTCGAGCGGATCGACGGAGGTGACTTCGCACGCGACTACGACAGCGCGGCCGGCGGTCTGGCCTCGCACTTCGTGTGGTGCAACCGGGGGAAGGAGTCCATCGCCCTGGATCTGAAGGACCCGCGCGGGGTCGACGTCATACGTCAACTCATCGCCGGCGCCGACGTGTTCGTGCAGAACCTCGCGCATGGAGCCGCCGCCCGGCTCGGGCTCGACGCCGCCACGTTGTGCGCGGCGCATCCGCGGCTGGTCGCCGTGGACATCTCCGGATACGGACCGAGCGGCCCGTACGCCGGCAAGCGGGCCTACGACATGCTCGTGCAGTGCGAGGCAGGGCTGGTGTCGGTGACCGGGACGCCGGAGCAGCCGGTGAAGGCGGGGATTCCGGCCGCCGACATCGCGGCGGCGATGTATGCCTTCTCTGGTGTGCTCGCGGCGCTGGTGCGCCGGGGTGCGACCGGGCGCGGTGGGCCGGTGGAGGTGTCGATGCTGGACGCGCTCGCGGAGTGGATGGGGCATCCCCTGCATCACGCGATGCACGGCGGAACTCCCCCGGCGCGCACGGGACTTGCGCACGCCGTCATCGCGCCGTACGACGCATATCCCACGGCGGACGGCGGGCGGGTGCTGCTGTCGGTGCAGAACGACAGGGAGTGGCGGCGGCTGGCCGAACAGGTCATCCGGCGGCCGGAGTTGGGGACCGATCCCGACTTCGCCACGAACGCGGCCCGGGTCGTGAACCGGGAGCGCACCGACGCCCTCGTCGGTGCGGCGCTGGGTGGGCTCGGCACCGACGAGGCCGTGGGGCTGCTGGAGCGCGCGGGGGTGGCCTGCGCGCGGCTCAGGGACGTACAACAGCTGGCGGAGCACCCGCAGTTGGCGGCCCGGGAGCGGTGGCGGGAGGTGGGTTCGCCGGTCGGGCCGCTGCGGGCGCTGCTGCCGCCCATCACCTTGCCGGGCGGGGGCGAGGCGCGGATGGGCGACGTGCCCGCGCTCGGGGAGCACACCGAGGCGCTGCTGCGTGCCGTGGGGATGGCGGACCTGGAGATCGCAGCACTGCGCCGGGACGGTGTGGCGGCCTGAGCGCGGGCCCCCGGGAACTCCCCGGGGGCGCCGAGGAGTTGCTCAGCGCCCGCCGAACAGCGAACGGCGCAGCCTGCGCAGTGGCGCGAAGAGCTTGACGCGGCTCACTCGGGTACCTGTGGCACTGCGCTCCTGCGTGGTGTCACGCGAGGTCAGCTCACGCATCAGCAAGGTCGCCTCCGCCGTCTCGCGTTGCGGGACGACAGGGCCGCCCAGCACCGAGAGATGGCGGTCGAGACGCGAACTGGTCGCGCTGCTCCCGCACGTGATCGCAGGGACCCTTGCCCTGCTGCGCACTATCTGTTCCATGTCACTCCCCACCCGCGTACGACTCCACCCGGCCCGGGCAGGGTAACCCTATCGCCCCAACCGAGCACTCGTGTATCGAGGTCTCAGGATTCACCTTCCCCGTAAGGGTGTTGACGACCCCTCCTTGATTACTCTCCGAATCCAACCGATTTCAGGGCGAGTTGGACAACTGGCTGAGTTGTGGGCTGCGCTGAGCCGCCGTCGGGCTCGACGGTCACTGCGAGTGATGTTGCAGTTTTGTCGAGTCCGGTGGCGACCAAGGGCGTGTCGTCCTTGAAGAGCCCGAGGGAGCGCGGTTGCACATCGGGGCGCATCAGCCACAGTTGATGCACGCGCCCGCTCGGCAGCGCGCCGTATCCGCTCAGGGTGACGACCGCGCGCCCCTCCGACGCGGAGGCGATCACGCCGATGCTCCGGCCCGCGGTGTCCGCGCCGGTGGTCGCACGGGCGTCGGGAGCTGCGAGAACGTGTGCGATGTCACGTGACTGCGCCTGCGCGGCGTCCAGCTTGTCCTGTGTCTTGTTCGCCTGCACGGCGAAGAGCGAGGCCACGACGAGGGCGGCGGTGGCCGTCGCGGTGGCGAACGGCACGAAGAACGGGCGCCGTTGGGGCACTCGGGCGCGCGACGCCTGCGGCTGTGTGCCCCACACATGGGCCGGCAACCGGGGCGTGTACTCCCGCGCCTGTGGTTCCCGCACATGTTCCCGGAGCGGTCCGGGTTCCTGCGGAGTCTGCCGTACGGCGGCCAGCACGCGGTCGCGCATGGCGAGCGGTGGCTGGGCGGCCGTGGACCAGGCCAGCCGGACCGCGTCCTCGGTCAGCGCGCGGACCTCCTCGGCGCAGCGGTCGCAGCCCCTGAGGTGTTTCTCGAACTGGCGGCGCTCACCGGGTTCCAGGGCGTCGAGGGCGTAGGGGGCCGCGAGCGAGTGGACGTCCCCCCGGCCGAACAGTCGGGCGAGAACGCTCATGCGACACCTCCCAGGCAGTCGCGCAGCCGGGTGAGTCCGTCACGCATGCGGGTCTTGACCGTGCCGAGCGGCAGCGAGAGCCGCTCGGCCACTTCACGGTACGTATAGCCGTCGTAATAGGCGAGGGTGACGGACTGCCGTTGCAGGGCCGTGAGGCGGTCCAGGCAGCGGCGCACCAACTGCCGTTCCAGGCCTGCCTCGACCTCCTCGGTCACCTGGTCGAAGGCGGGGTGGTGGGAGCGGCGGGCCTCGCGCTGTTCGCGTTCGCCGGCCGCGCGGGCGCTGCGCACCCGGTCGACGGCGCGGCGGTGGGCGAGGGTGAGGACCCAGGACAGGGCGCTGCCCCGGCCGGGGTCGAAGCGGGCGGCGGACCGCCACATCTCCAGGAGCACCTCCTGGGACACCTCCTCGGACTGTGCCGGGTCGCGCACCACGCGGCGCACCAGTCCGAACACCGGCCCGGACACCAGTCCGTACAGCTCCTCGAAGGCCCGTTGATCACCTGCCGCCACCTGCACCAGGAGCTCGTCGGCCTCCACCCGTCCCCCACTCTTCGACCGCACGCGGCCCATCCCCTCATCACATCCCGTCACACGAGGCGTTCGTAGCGAACACCTCTACGGATGGGTTACGGATCAGGAAGCCCAAAACGCGGGTCAAGGGACGGATTGGAAGGCGCCAAAAAAACTTTTCAGGTTTGACCAATCCGCCCCGGCACCTGCTCCGAATCCTCGTGCGTCAGGCAAGTTGGCACTGAGGACGGACGGCATGACACCTATCTCCAGGAGCGGTGCGGGACGCAGGAAGCTCGCGGCCCTCGTATGTGGCGCGCTGGCCGCCGGGGGGCTCGCAGCCGCCGGTACGGCCGCGCTGGAACCGGGAGTGGCCGCGGCCTCCTCCCACCGGGAGGCTCCCCTGATCTCGGGGACCCCGCAGTACGACAACACGGACCTGTACGCGTTCGTCAGCCCGGACAAGCCGGACACGACGACGATCGTGGCGAACTGGATACCGTTCGAGGAGCCCGCCGGCGGCCCGAACTTCTACCAGTTCGCGGACGACGCCCAGTACGACGTGCACATCGACAACAACGGTGACGCGCTGGACGACTTCATCTTCCGCTACACCTTCAGCACGCAGATCAAGAACAAGAAGACGTTCCTCTACAACACGGGTCCGGTCACCAGCCTCACCGACCCCGACCTCAACATCACGCAGTCGTACGACATCGAGCTCATCAAGCTGAAGAAGGGCAAGGCGGTCTCCGAGACGAAGGTCGCCGACGACATCCCGGCGGCGCCCTCGGACGTCGGCGACGCGTCGATGCCGGACTACGCCAAGCTGCGCTCGCAGGCGATCTACAAGACGACCAACGGCGGCGCGACCTTCGCGGGCCAGGCCGACGACCCGTTCTTCGCGGACCTGCGCGTCTTCGACCTGCTCTACGGCGGCAACCTGAGCGAGGTCGGCAACGACACCCTCAAGGGCTACAACGTCAACACGATCGCCCTCCAGGTGCCGAACGACCTGATCCGGCAGTCCAAGTCCCGTCCGACCGTGGGTATTTACTCCACGACCCAGCGCAAGAACGCCAAGGGCTACTACACGCAGGTCTCGCGTCTGGGCAACCCGTTGGTCAACGAGGTCGTCAACCCGCAGAAGGACAAGGACAAGTTCAACGCGTCCGAGCCCAAGGACGACGCGCAGTTCCTGAAGAACGTGACCGAGCCCGAGATCCCGAAGCTCATCGAGTCGATCTACAAGATCAAGGCGCCGAGCGAGCCGCGCAACGACCTCGTCAGCGTGTTCCTCACGGGCGTCAAGGGCCTCAACACCGAGCAGCCGTACGCGAAGCCGTCGGAGATGCTGCGCCTGAACACGTCGATCGCGCCGGCCGCGCACCCCAAGCGCCTCGGTGTTCTCGACGGCGACAACGCGGGCTTCCCGAACGGGCGTCGGCTCACCGACGACGTGATCGACTCCGCGCTCCAGGTCATGGAGGGTGAACTGGTCGGTTCCAAGAACGACTTGGGCGACGCGGTCGACAAGAACGACAAGGGCTTCGAGAAGTACTTCCCGTACGTCGCCGAGCCCACCTCGGGTTCCCGCGGCCCGCTCGCCAAGGGCACGACCAGCGGCAGCGACGTCAAGAACCAGCTGGGCGACGCGTTGCAGCCGGCGGGATCCTCCTCCGACAGCAACAACATGATGCTGATGGTCGCCTCGGCGGCCTCCGGTGTCGCCGGCGTCCTGCTGATCGGTGCGGCCGTCGCGTGGTGGCGCCGCCGGATGACCCACCGCCCGTACTAGACCCCCCGACTGGCGCGGCCCGCACTTCACCTTCCCCCACGGTGCGGGCCGCGCCACCCCCACGCACCGACACCCCCCCGGCACCACAGCACTTGAACCACCCCAGGCGATGGAGGAACGGCATGGCCCCGCGCGAGAACGACGACAAGCCGACGGAGGACAAGCAGCCGGCGGCTACCCAGCGGGAGTGGGAGCGACTGTGGGAACAGGGCGACGACTCGGGGGGCGAGGACGAGGGCAGTACGAAGGAGGACGCCGGGCCGGAGGGTGAGCGGGACGCGGACGCGGACACCGAGGCCTCCGACGCCGCGGTCGACGACGCGGACCAGGGCCCAACTCCCGTGCACGGCAACGCCGATGTGCCGGGCCACTCTCACAACGACGATCACGACCATCACCACGAGCACGATCACGAGCACGATCACGCCGATGGATCCGCTGCCCCCCACAGTCACACACCCCCCGCGCTCCCCCACCTCGACGACGAACGCATCGCCGCCGTACGTCGGGTGGCCGCCGCGGGCCGCCGCTGGAGGACCGTTCAACTCGCCGGGTGTGCCGCCCTGTTGGCCGTCGCCATGACCGCCGGGGCCATCGCCATCGGGGCCGCCAAGGACAGCGGGGCCACCGGTGTCGCCGCCTCCAGTGCCGTGTCGCCGGAGTTGCTCGCCAGCGGGAGTCTGGACGCGAGTATCGCCTCGTTGCAGGCTCATCTGCGGACGCAGCCCAAGGACTTCGACGGGTGGGCGACCCTCGGGCTGGCGTATGTGGAGCAGGCGAGGACGAAGGGTGACCCGTCCCGGTACCCGCAGGCGCAGGCCGCGTTGCAGCGGTCGTTGAAGATATCGCCCAATAACGAGAACGCCCTCGAGGGCCGCGCCGCGCTCGCCGCCGCCCGGCACGAGTTCGCGGAGGCGCTGACCTACGCGGACCAGGTGCTGAAGGAGAACCCGTACAGCGAGCGCGCCCTGTGCTCGCGGATCGACGCGCTCGTCGAACTCGGCCGCTACGCCGACGCGGAGAAGGCCGCCGACCTCGCCGACGCCCGCAAGCCCGGAGTCCCGGTCTTCACCCGGTACGCGTACGTGCACGAGCTGCGCGGTGACGTGACCACGGCCCGCAAGGTCCTGGAGCAGGCCCTCGCCGCCGCCACCTCCCCCGGCGACATCTCGTACGTGGCCGGCACGCTCGGCCAACTCGCCTGGAACCAGGGCGACTACAAGACCGCCCTGAACGACTACGGCCGCGCCCTCGCCGCCGACGAGAACTACCTCCCCGCCCTGGAGGGCCGCGCCCGCGCCCAGGCCGCCCTGGGCGACCGCGCCGAGGCCATCAAGGGCATGGAGCTGGTCGTCTCCCGCTACCCGCTGCCCCAACCCCTCGTGGAACTCGGCGAGTTGTACGAGAGCCGGGGCGCCGCGGGCGACAGGGCCAAGGCCGACGACCAGTACGCCCTCGTCGACGCCTGGATCGCGCTGGCCCGCGCCAACGGCGTCAACGCCGACCTGGACACCGCGCTCGCCGCCGCCGACCACGGCAACATCAAGTCGGCCCTGAAGGCCGCCCGCGCCGAATGGGCCCGCCGCCACACCGTGCACACCGCGGACGCCCTCGCCTGGGCCCTGCACGTCAACGGCCGCGACAAGGAGGCCCTCCCCTACGCCCGCCGGGCCACGGCCACGAACTACCACAACGCCTCGTTCATCTACCACCTCGGCATGATCGAACTGGCCACGGGCCACAAAGCGGACGGCCGCGCGCATCTGACCAAGGCCCTGAAACTGAACCCGGGCTTCTCGCCGCTGGGCGCGAGCAAGGCCCGTAAGGCGTTGGAGGCGACCAAGTGACGCCGGTCCGCCGCCTGTTGGCCTCCGCGGCGGCCGTCCTCACGGCCGCCGGCGCGCTCCTGCTGGTCCCCACGGCCGCCGCGAGCGCGCACCCCCTCGGCAACTTCACCGTCAACCGCTACGACGGTCTCGTCGTCGCCCCCGGCCGGCTGCGCGTCACGCACATCGAGGACCTCGCCGAGATCCCGGCGACCCAAGTGAAGCCGGAGATCAAGCAGTTGGGCATGACCGAGTGGGCCCGGCAGCGCTGCGACAAGGCCGCCGAGGGCAGCAAGGTCACCGTCGACGGCCGTACGGTCGCTCTCACGCCCGGCAGCAGTACCGCACGGCTGCGGCCGGGGCAGGCCGGGCTCAACACCCTGCGGGTGGAGTGCAGTTCGACGGCCGCGCTGCCCAAGGGCAGGACAGTCACCCTCGGCTTCCACAGCGCGGGGCTGACCACCGGGCCCGGCTGGCGGGAGATCACCGCGCGCGCCGACCGGATGACGCTCACGAAGTCGGACGTGGCGACGAAGTCGAACTCGCACGAACTCACCAGCTATCCCAAGGACTTGCTCTCCTCCCCCGACGACACCACGACCGCGTCCCTGCACGCGCGCCCCGGCGGCCCGGCGCTCACCGACGCCGACCGGTCCACGTCGGAACCGCCCGCCGCCTCCGTGCTGCCACGTGGTGCCGACCGCTGGACGGAGGCCCTGAACAACCTGGTGGCCCGCCACCACCTCACCGTCGGCTTCGCCGCCCTCGCCCTGCTCATCGCGATCGCCCTGGGCGCGATGCACGCGCTCGCGCCCGGTCACGGCAAGACCCTGATGGCGGCCACGGCGGCCGCGCGGGGCGGGCGCGCCCGCCTCAAGGACGTCCTCCCGCTCGCCGCCTCGGTCACCGTCACCCACACCCTCGGCGTGGTCGCCCTGGGCCTGTTGGTCACGGCCGGCTCCGCCGCGACGCCCTCGGTGATCGCCTGGCTCGGCATCGCGAGCGGCGTCCTGGTCCTCTTCGCCGGCGCCAACCTCGTACGCCGCGCCTGGCGCAACCGCCCACGCCCACAAGCCACTTCACACCCCCACCCACACCCGCATCCCCACGACCACGACCACGCCAAGGCCCCCGAGCGCGCCCGGGTCCTCGTCTCCGCGCACGCCGAAGCCGGGTCCACCCACACCCAGGCACACCCGCACCCGCACCCGCACAGCCACGACGACGACCACGCCCACAGTCACGATCACGGCGACACTCACGACCACGGCCATGACCACCCGCATCCCCACGACCACGGCCACACGCACGACCACGACCACGCCGTAGAACACACGCACGGCGGCTTCACCCACACGCATGAGACCGCCCCCACCGTCCGCGGCACGATCCTGCTCGGCTTCGCCGGCGGGCTCGTGCCGAGTCCGTCCGCCGTGGTCGTCCTCGTGGGGGCCGCGGCGCTGGGGCAGGCGTGGTTCGGGCTGCTGCTCGTCGTCGCGTACGGCGTCGGTCTCGCCCTCACCCTCACCGCCGCCGGATTCGCGGTCGTCAAGCTGGGTACAGGGATGAACCGAGTGCTGGACCGGCGCCCCCGCTGGACCACCAGCCCCATGGCGTCCCTGGTCCGCCGGACCTTGCCGCTGGGATCGGCGCTCGTCGTCGTGGCCCTCGGGGTCGGACTGGTGCTCAAGGGGGCGGCATCAGCGCTCGGCTGAGTTACGTTTGGCGAGAATTCGCCCGGCTGCGAATGGGGGGAGCCCATGTCCGAAGATCCGGGCACTGAACGTGTGATCGCGGGCCGCTACCGGCTCCTGTCCCCCCTCGGTGAGGGCGGGATGGGCACGGTGTGGCGGGCCCGCGACGAGGTGCTGCAACGCGAGGTCGCCGTCAAGGAGGTGCGCGCGCCGGGCGGACTGGCGTCCGACGACGTGGAGCGGATGTACGCCCGCCTTGAGCGCGAGGCGTGGGCGGCGGCCCGGGTCGCCAACCGCAATGTGGTGACGGTGTACGACGTGGCGACGGAGGACGGCCGCCCCTGGATCGTCATGGAGCTGGTGCGGGGCGTGTCCCTGGCCGATCTCCTGGACGCCGAGGGGCCGTTGACGCCGCAGCGGACCGCGCACATCGGTGCCGAGGTGCTGGCCGCGCTGCGGGCCGCGCACGACGCCGGGGTGCTGCACCGGGACGTGAAACCGGCCAACGTGCTGATGTCGAACGACGGCCGGGTCGTCCTGACCGACTTCGGTATCGCGATGGTCGAGGGCAGTTCGGCGCTGACCATGACGGGCGAGGTCATCGGTTCGCCCGAATTCCTCGCCCCGGAGCGGGCGTTGGGCCGTACGCCCGGCCCCGAGTCCGATCTGTGGGCGCTCGGCGTGCTGCTGTACGCGGCGGTCGAAGGGCACTCGCCGTTCCGCCAGAACACCCCGCTGAGCACCCTGCGGGCCATCGTCGACGAGGAGTTGCCGACCCCGCAGCTGGCGGGACCGCTCACCCCGGTCATCGAAGGGCTGCTGCGCAAGGACCCGGCCGAGCGGATGTCCGCGGAGCAGGCGGAGCAGGATCTGCGGCTGGTCGCGGCGGGCGGTACGCCTCACGCGTACACCGCGCCGACGACGCCGTACTCTCCGGCGATGGCGGGGTATCCGCAGGACGGCTACTCCGCGCAGGACTCACGGACGCCGCCGCAGCCGGTGCAGGGCTTCGGGCCGCCGCCCGACTCCTACTCGACGCCGACGGCCGCGGACGAACCGCACCGCAACCGGCGTGCGGCCGTCGTGCTGGTCGCGGGGCTGGTCGCGCTGGCGCTGGCGATCGGCGGGCTGACGTACACGCTGATCAACCGGAACAACGACGACGACGCGAACGCGGGCCAGGGGGCGAGCACGCCCAAGAGCCAGCCCTCGGACGGGACTTCGCCCAGTGCGAGCAGCAAGACCACGGCGCCGAGCGACACTCCGAGCCCGAGCAGCAGCAAGTCCTCGTCGGCGCCGCAGTCGGTGAAGGCGACGGTGGAGGGCGCCAACACCGAGTACTCCGGCAGCTGTCCGCCGCCGAACGCGAAGGCGCCGACCTTCACGGCCAGCATCACGGTGGGGAAGCTGCCCGCGGAGGTGTCCTACCGGTGGGTGACGAAGACCGGTTCGGTCTCCGACCCCGGCTGGAAGACGCTGTCGTTCCCGTCGGGCGGCGGGAAGACCAAGCAGGACCGGGTGTTCCTCACGACGTACTCGAACAGCGGGACGTTCAAGAACGAGATCAGCGTCGAGATCCGCAGCCCGGTGAACGGGGAGTCCAACTCCGTGCCGTTCTCGGTGACTTGCGTGGCGGAGACCCCGTCGGACGGGGCCTCCGCGTCGGACTCGGCAACGCCTTCTGACGGCTAGAGCGTCAGGCCGCGCTGGTCAGGACCGGCAGATAGCCGCCGGACTGGCCGGCCGCGGTCGGGTGGTACGACTCGCTGATGCTCAGCAGGTTGAGGCTGTGCAGCCAGGAGCTGCCGGAGCAGATCTCGTGGCCGGTGAACGGGGTGCGTACGTCGCCGTAGGTGAAGCCGTGGTCGGCGGCGCGCTTGGCGAGGGCGGCGTCGAGGTAGTCGGCCGCGCCGTTGATGGCGGAGCGCTTGGTCGCGGAGAGGCCGAGGCAGGTGGTGCCGAGTCTGTAGAAGCGCGGGTAGCCGAGCACGACCACGTGCGCGGCGGGGGCCTTGGCGCTGATCGTCGAGTAGACCTTGTCGAGGAGGCCGGGGAGCGTCGAGTCGACGTACGCCTTCGCGGTGGCGATCCGGGTCAGGCAGGAGCTGTCGGACTGCAGGACGCAGGTCGTCATGACGTCGGTGAAGCCGGCGTCGTTGCCGCCGATGCTGATCGAGACGAGGGACGTCGAGGTGCTGAGGGTGCCGAGCTGGTTGGCGAGAACATCACCCGTACGAGCACCCGAGCAGGCCATGAAGTCGAACGTCGAGGGTGAATGCGCGGCCGCCCAGAGGTAGGGGTAGGCCTTGGTGCTGCGGTCGCAGGACCCGCTGGAACTGATCTTGCTGCCCGAGCCGACCCCGGAGGAGTAGGAGTCGCCGAGGGCCACATAGCCGCCGGTGGCGGCGAGTTGGGACGCCTGCGCCGTCATCGCCCCGGTGAGGGCGAGGCCGGCGGCCAGGAGGAGCGAGGTCACGTATGCCGTAAATCGGGAACGTCTCATGGAACCTCCCTTAGCAGGATCTCTGCCACAACTGTCGTAGCAGTGACGCGCATTGACGGGAAGTGTGCATGCCAATGGTTTGCCGGTGGGAACAGGTGTTCACCTGTGCATCCGAACCGGGATGCGTGCCCTGCGCACCTTGACGATCGCGGTCGGGCTGCGCGACATTGAAGTCCGGCATCCGGCGCGCTGGGGGGCAAAGTCGCCAATGCAGACCTTCCGTATCAAGAGACCATCCATCGCCGACACCGAGCGGGCACGGCCAGGACCGGGGAGGGACCTGGCACCGCTGCTCGCGGGCGCGGCAGTTGCCGTTGGAGGGGTCGGGGCGCTGCTTGCGCTCATCGACTCGGGATCACCCTTGCGTGGTCCGTTCGCACTGTTCTTCCTGTTCGCGGCGCCGGCTTCGGCAATCGCCGCGGTATTGCGCGGACTTGATCCCTTCGGCCGTGTTCTCACCTCGGTGGCGGGTGCGGTGGTCGTCGACATGCTGGTGGCCCAGGGAATGCTGGCCGTTCACCGATGGTCGGTCGACGGTGGAATCGTCGCGGTGGCGGTGATCAGTGGCTTGATTTCGCTATCGGTATTCATTCGGCATATGCCGCCGCACAACGGCTGACAAAGTTGTGTAACGGTCAAACCAACAAAAAGGTGAGGTCTCGTTCCGGGTCTTGCCATACAGGTTCAATTGTCAATACCGTCGTACATCTCACCCGCACTGGTTCATCATCGAGCGGCTCCAGGGGAGGGCTCAGGGACCGCGATGGATCCGGGGCGGGGCGCGGTAGGGGGGTGCCGTGCTCGGTGACCGCTTTTGTGACCGAGTCGTCCGCGCGGCCGGCTTTCATGTTTTTCGGGGGTCGACCAGTTTTGCCAGCTCACCACGCGTGCACGGAGATCCGTATTCTCCGTGGCGACCGTGAGAACCCCCCTTTCGAACCGGAGCACAGAGCCGGGCCGCCCAGGGGCGGGCGGTCCGCCGGACGAGAGGGACCAGACTCGTGAGTTCTGTTCTGCGCCCAGCTGCATCGGGCCAAGATCCGTTAATGTCGGCCAAATACCGGCCGATCTCCTCTCACCTGGCGATCACACCGCCGGTGAGTGTGGTGATTCCCGCCATGAATGAGGCGGAGAATCTCCCCTACGTCTTCAAGACACTTCCCGCGTGGATACACGAAGTGGTTCTCGTGGACGGCAATTCCACCGACAACACCGTCGAGGTGGCCCGCGAGCTGTGGCCCGGGGTCAAGGTCGTCGAACAGCAGGGCAAGGGCAAAGGGGATGCCCTGATCACCGGGTTCGAGGCCTGCAGCGGCGACATCATCGTCATGGTCGACGCGGACGGCTCGGCCGACGGGCACGAGATCGTCAGCTACGTCTCCGCCCTCGTCTCGGGCGCGGACTTCGCCAAGGGATCACGCTTCGCCAACGGCGGCGGCACGGACGACATGACGTTCATCCGCAAACTCGGCAACTGGGCGCTGTGCACGATCGTCAACCGCAAGTTCGGCGCCCGCTACACCGATCTCTGCTACGGATACAACGCGTTCTGGCGGCACTGCCTCGACAAGATCGACCTCGACTGCACCGGCTTCGAGATCGAGACGCTCATCAACATCCGGGTGGTCAAGGCCGGTCTCAAGGTGCAGGAGATCCCCAGCCACGAGTACCTCCGTATCCACGGCACGAGCAATCTGCGCGCCGTGCGGGACGGGATCCGGGTGCTCAAGGTGATTCTCAAGGAGCGCTCCAACCGGCGTGCGCTGCGCCGCCGTTCGCACTCCACGATGATCGACACCCTCGAACCGCAGCGCGATCCTCAACTCGACCAGCAACTCGACCCGCAACTCGACCCGCAACTCGACTCGGTCCGGGGAGAGGTGTCTTGAGCAGTCACGACATCTCCGTCGTGATCTGCGTCTACACCGAGGACCGCTGGGAGGACATCCTCGCGGCGGTCTCCTCGGTGCGGGCGCAGTCACGGCCCGCGCTGGAGACGTTGCTGGTCGTCGACCACAACCCCGCTCTCCTGGACCGACTCACCAGGGAGTACAAGGACGTTGAGGAAACGGGCGAGGTCCGCGTGCTGGCGAACGCGGGCCCGCGCGGTCTGTCCGCGGGCCGCAACACCGGCATCGCCGCATCCCGTGGCGAGGTCATCGCCTTCCTCGACGACGACGCCGTGGCCGAGCGGGAGTGGCTGCGGTACTTCGCCGAGGCGTACACCGACCCGAAGGTGATGGCCGTCGGCGGCCGCACGATGCCGATCTGGGCGTCCGGGCGCCGACCGGCCTGGTTCCCCGAGGAGTTCGACTGGGTGGTGGGCTGCACGTACAAGGGCCTACCGCCGGGCCGGGTCCGGGTGCGCAACGTGCTGGGCGGCAACGCCTCGTTCCGGCGTACGGCGTTCGACGCGGCCGGCGGCTTCGCGACCGGCATCGGGCGCGACGGCGACAAGCGTCCGCTGGGCGGCGAGGAGACGGAGCTCTGCATCCGGCTCACCCGGGCCAGGCCGGACGCGGTACTGCTGATCGACGACCGCGCGGTGATCCACCACCGGGTGCCCGCGGTCCGCGAGCACTTCGGGTACTTCCGCACGCGCACGTACGCCGAAGGTCTCTCCAAGGCCCTGGTGGCCCGAAGTGTCGGCACCGACAAGGGACTTGAGTCCGAGCGCCGGTACACGACCCGGGTCCTCCCGGCCGGGGTCGCACGCGGCCTGCGCGACGCCGTGCTCGCCCGACCGGGCGGCGCGGGCCGGGCAGCCGCGATCGTCGCCGGGGTGTTCACGGCGGCGGGCGGGTATGCCGTCGGGAGCGTCCGGGCCCGGCGCGGCGGGGTCACCTTCTCGGTGGTGGAGATCGAGGGGGACGCACGCGAGCGCGGGGGCGGGCGCGGGCGCGGGCGCGGAGGCGGGCGCGGGCGCGGAGGCGGTAATGAGCGCGGGGGGCGGACATGAGC
The DNA here is from genome assembly GCF_045162565.1 of Streptomyces sp. NBC_00986. Taxonomy (NCBI): domain Bacteria; kingdom Bacillati; phylum Actinomycetota; class Actinomycetes; order Kitasatosporales; family Streptomycetaceae; genus Streptomyces; species Streptomyces sp. NBC_00986. The sequence continues at coordinate 9,130,684 of NZ_CP108733.1, read as the reverse complement.
AAGGGGAGGCACGCGGGCGTGGGGAAGCACCCGGGCGTGGGGAAGCGCACGGACTCAGGGAGGCACCCGGGCATGGGGACGCGCACGAGCGCGGGAGCGGACATGGGCGCGAGGACACACCCGAACGCGGGGAGGCGCCCAGACGCGGGGAAGCACCCGGGCATGGCGACGCACCCGAACGCGGGAGCGGACACGGACACGGGGAGGCACCCAGGCACGGGGACGCACCCGAACGCGGTGGCCGCAACGAGCGCGGCGGGGGGCGACCATGAGTGAATCACCAGTGCCGATCCTGATGTACCACTCCATCGCCGCCGCCCCGAACGACGCCACCCGTGCCCTGTCCGTCGCGCCCGAGGCGTTCGCCGAGCAGCTGGCGCTCCTCGGTGATCTGCGCTTCACGCCGATCAACACGGCTGATCTGGCCGCGAGTTGGCGCTCCGGCAAACCGCTGCCCGAGCGACCGGTGCTGATCACCTTCGACGACGGCTACGAGGGCGTGCACCGGCACGCGCTGCCCGCGCTGGCCCGACACGGCTTCGCGTCCACCCTGTTCGTCTCCACCGGCTGGATCCGGGGCGCCCACGACACCGGCGGCGGCCTGGACACCATGCTCGACTGGGACCAGGTGCGCGAACTCGCGGGCGCGGAGGTCGAGATCGGCGGCCACAGCCACACCCACCCGCAGCTCGACCAGCTCGACGACGACACCCTGCGCACGGAGCTGGTCCGCTGCAGGGAGATCGTCGCCGACGAACTCGGCTCCGTACCCGTCTCGTTCGCGTATCCCTACGGCTACTCCAGCCGCCGGGTGCGCGGCGCGGTGCGCGAGGCGGGGTTCGCACAGGCGCTCGCCGTCGGCAACGACCTCGCCCGGCGCCGACAGGGACCGTACGCGCTGCGGCGGGTGACTGTGCGCCGCAGTACGGGAGTCGAGGAGTTCGAGCGGCTCGTCGAGGGCCGTGCGATCGCCCGCACCTTCGCCAGGGACCGTGCCCTCACCCAGGGCTACGCCATGGTCCGCAGAGCTCGACAGGTCCGCCGGAAGGCCAGCCGTTCCCGTGTCTGACACGACGACCACCACCCAGGACGCGGCGCCCGAGACCGAGGCGCCCCAGCAGACGGGGCGCCGACTGCGCCTGCCGGGAAGGAGCAGGTCTCCCGGCGGCAGCCCGCTGTTCCGCAACGCCTACGCCCTGATGCTCAACACCGGGATCTCCGCGGTGCTCGGGCTCGGCTACTGGCTGATCGCCGCCCACTACTACTCCCCCACCGCGGTCGGCCAGGGCTCGGCGGCCATCGCCGCGATGAAGCTCCTCGCCGGGCTCACGGCGGTCACGCTTACCGGTGCCCTGGCCCGCTTCATCCCGGTCGCCGGACGCGCCACCGGGCGCCTCATCTTCCGTACGTACGCGGGAAGTTCGATCGTCGTCGCGCTCGGGGCCGGGATCTTCCTGCTGACGCTGAACGACTGGGGACCCTCGTACCGCTTCCTGCACGGGCCGGTCCCCGCGCTCGGCTTCGTCGTCGCGGTCGTCGCCTGGAACCTGCTCACGCTGCAGGACGGGGTGCTGACCGGGCTGCGCAGCGCGCCCTGGGTGCCGGTGGGCAACACGGTGTTCTCCGCGGTGAAGCTGGCGCTGCTCGTGGGGCTGGCGTCGGTGTTCGCCGCGAGCGGTGTCTTCGTGTCGTGGGTCGCCGCGATCGCGTTCTCCGTGGTGCCGCTCGGCTGGCTGGTGTTCAGGCGGCTGGTGCCCCGGCACATCAAGGCGACCGAGGAGCACGCGAGGCCGCCGACACTGCGGGAGATCGGCAGGTTCCTCGCCGGGGACTACACCGGCTCGCTGTTCTCGCTCGCCGTGGTCTACCTCGTGCCGGTGATCATCGCCTCGCAGGTCAGCTCCGAGGACAACGCGTACTTCTACATCACCACGACGATAGGCGGCACGATCAACCTGCTCGCCATCAACATGGGCGCCTCGCTGACCGTCGAGGGCTCCCACGACCCGGCACGCATCGCCGCCAACACCCGGGCCGCGCTCAAGCGGATGGCCCGGATCATGCTGCCGATCTGCGGGCTGCTGTTCATCGGGGCGCCCTACATCCTGGGCGTGTTCGGCGCGGGTTACGCGGACGCGGCGACGCCGTTGCTGCGCTGGTTCGCGGTGGGCGCGCTGCTGCGGGTCCTCATGGAGACGTACTTCGCGGTGCTGCGCGCGCAGAGCCGCACGAGCGGACTCGCCTTGCTGCAGGGCCTGTTGTGCGTCCTGGTGCTCAGTCTGACGCTGCTGCTGCTCCCCCGCATGGGGCTGACCGGCGCGGGCGTCGCCGAGATCTCCAGCCTCGCGGTGATCGTGGCGATCGCCGCGCCCAGACTCTTCAAGACGCTACGGGCCGCACCGGCCCCGGAGTTGCCCGAGGACGCGGCACCGGACGGCGACCTCGCCGACCTGGGGGCCCGCGAGGTCCCGGCCGCCGCACCGCACCGTCGCGGCCCGGCCTGGGCGCTCGACTCCGACACCCTCGCGCTCGGCATACACGTCGACTTCGACCACCTGGAGCGCCGGCCGGACGTACGGCCGGGCCCCGGCACCCCGCCCACCGGCACCCCGATCGTGTCCGGCGAGCAGCGGCCGATCTGGGCGCTCGACATCAAGCGGTCCGAGATCGTCGGACTCCCCGTCGAGGAGCGGGAACCCGGCGCGGAGTCCTCGCTGAGCCCGTCCGCCCGGCCGGAGGTGGACGCGCCGTTCGAGCCCGCCAACGGCTCCGACCGAGTGGTCGTACCGGAGGAGTCGCTCGTACGGGAACAGGCCCGGGAGGACGCGGCGGAGCAGGAGCGGAAGGCACGGGAGTCCGAAGTCCCGCCGCCCGCCCGCCCGTTGTCCCTGCGCGAGCGTCTCGTGCCCACGCGCCCCGGTGTCGTCCTCGGCTGTCTGCTGGTCGCCGCGCTGCTCCTGTACTGGGTGCCCGCGGCGCGGCTCGGCGAGTCCGACCTGGACCGCATGGGCGGGCTCGGCCTGATCTCGATGCTGCCGCTGCCCACGCTGGTCGGTGCCGCGCTGCTGATCACGGTGTTCGCGTCGCTGCTGTGGTTGGGCCGCGAACACAAGGCACTGCTGCTGATCACCCTGCTCGCGACGGTGATCTCGCTGCACGCGCTGCCCGCGGTGATCGAGTCCGAGCCGCGCTTCCCGACGGCCTGGCAGCACCTCGGGTTCATCGACTACATCGACCGCACCGGGTCGGCCGTACCCGACCTGGACGCGCGCTGGAGCTGGCCGGGCTTCTTCGCGGTGGCCGCGTTCGTCGGCAAGGCGTGCGGGATCACCGACTGGACCGAGGTGATCCGCTGGTGGCCGACGGCCATCCAACTCGCCTACCTGGCACCGATGTTCCTGCTGGTGCGCTCGCTGCGGGCGAGCTGGCGGGCGAAGTGGACCGGCATCTGGATCTTCGTGCTCAGCGGCTGGGTCGGCCAGGACTACTTCTCCCCGCAGGGCTTCACCTTCCTCCTCTACCTGGCCTTCGTGGCGATCCTCCTGGTCTGGTTCCGGGCACCCCACGTCCTGTGGACGAGGATGCGTCCCGGCGAGGCGGAGGTGGAACCCACCGACCGGCGTCAACAGGCCGTCCTGCTCCTGGTGTTGATCGGTCTGTTCGCGGCGAGCGTCCCGGCCCACCAGCTCACGCCGTTCGTGATGCTGGGCGTGCTCACGGTCCTCGTCCTGCTCGGCCGCTCCGAACTCCGGGGCCTGCCCATCCTGTTCGGGGTACTGGTCGCGGTCTGGCTCGGCTTCATGGCCGAGCCGTACTGGTCCGGGCACTTCAACGACCTCTTCGGCGGGGTCGGCGGCGTCGGCAGCAACGTCTCGACGTCCGTCTCCGGCCGTATCCAGGGCGGCAGTTCGACCCACAAGCTGGTCCTCTACACCCGCGTCCTGCTGGCCGGCGGCGTCATGGCCTTCGCCTGCTGGGGCTGGTGGCGCCGCCGCGCCCACAAATACCGCGAACGCTCCCTGCTCGTCCTCACCTTCGTCCCGTTCCTGGGCTTCGGCATGCAGTCCTACGGCGGCGAGATGGCGCTGCGCGTCTTCATGTTCGCCGTTCCCGGCGCGGCCCTGCTCGCGGGCCTCGCCCTCTTCCCGCGCACCGGTACCACCGCCAAGGAGCGCGAGAAGGACCGCGTGAGCCTCGCCCCGCTGGCCGCGCTGCTCGCCGGTCTGCTGCTCATGGGCGGCTTCCTGGTGGCCCGTTGGGGCAACGAGGGCTTCGAACGGGTGCGACCCGGCGAGGTCGCCGCCATGAACTACGTGTACGCCCACGACAAGCCGACGGTACGGCTGCTGTGGCTGAGCGACGACACGGTCAACGACGTGACGCCGGCGATGCCGTGGGGCGCGAAGGACATGGAGCGTGTCAACTACGTTCCCACGCTGGCCCCTTCGGACCCGGTGCTGGTGTCCGGTCTGGTCAAGGCGCTCAAGGACGCGGGCCCGAACTCGTATCTGATGCTCAACAAGAGCCAGGTCGTCTCGCTCCAGCTGGACGCGGGCTACTCGGCGACCTGGGAGTCCCGGCTCATCCAGAACCTGGACAACCGGCAGGAGGTGAAGAAGGTCCTCGTCAACGCCGACGTGACCATGTACTCCCTGCGCGAGCAGCCGGCCGGTGCGGTCCCGAAGCCCGATCCCGGGCCGATCGGACCGCGGATCACCTGGACGCCGTGGTCGGTGGTCGGCGCGCTCGCCGCGCTCGCCCTGATCCTGATGCTGACGGCCCGCGAGGTCGTCCGGGTCGCGGTCCGGCCGAGCGTGCGTCAACTGCGGTGGATGCAGAGCAGTTTCTGGTTCTCGCTGCCTCTGCTGGCGGTGGTGCTGGCCTCGCTGGTGCAGCGGTTCCTGACGATGAAATAAGCGTCATGGGGTCAAGTGGCTCAGCGCGTCAGCCACTTGACCCCGTAGGCCGCCAGGTCGAACTGCTTCCCATCGACCTTCGCGCTGATCTGCCGGTCCAGGGTGTTCACGACCAGGACCGCCTTGTCGGTGGCGAGGACCCGTACGTTGGGCACGTCGTCGGCGGCGACCGACACGGTCTCGTACGTGGTGCCGGGCCCGAAGGCCGCGTCGAAGCGGGACACCAGGTCGTACACGGGGAGTTGCCGCCCGCCGTCGGAGCTGTCGGTCGGGGTCCACAGGCAGCCCGCGCAGTCCGTGCCCTTCTCCTCCTCCGGGTTCCAGTAGAAGCCGGAGGTGGCGCCGCCCTTGGCCATGGCGATCATGCCGGTGGCCTGGACGGCGACACGGTGGGTCTCGGACCAGCCCTTGCGGTCGTCGTTGCCGTCGGCGGGCTCGACGTAGTACTCGGCCCACCACAGCGGCAGATCGTGCGTCTGCTCACGGACCCACTTGCTGACGGCCGTCAGCTTGTCGGTGGCCCCGAACTCGTTCGGCAGGAGGTCGTCGTCGTTGGTGTAGCTGGAGCCGTCGACGACCACGAAGTCCGCGCCGACCTTGTGCTCGTTCCAGTAGTCGAAGGCGTCGATGATCCGCTGGTCCATCGCGCCCCAACTGCCCCTGAACGTACTGGAGGCGTTCGCGTCACGCGGGTCCACGCTGTCCATCACCAGATACGGACCGCCGACCATGATCTTCGGGTTGACCTTCTTCAGCGCCTTGTAGACGAGGTTGTAGAGCCGGGTGTAACCCTCGTAGTCCCAGCGTTGTTCGGCGTTGTTCCAGAAGCCCTTGAACTCGTTCCACACGATGAAGTGGGTGACGTCCGGATACCGCTTGGCGACCGTCGCGGCGAGCGCCGCGTAGTCCGCGTAGTGGTCCGGCTTCGGCGCCGTCTCCAGCGAGGCCTGGCTCCAATTGGTGTTGTCCACACCGGACTTGCCGCCCTTCATCCAGTCCGGCGAGCAGCACAGCGTGATGACCGGGGTGCCGCCCGACTTGCGCATGAAGTCGATACGGCGGTCCAGGGCGCCGAAGTCGTAACGCCCCTTCACCGGCTCGGGGTTGTCGGCGCCCCAGCCCATGATGGCCTGGTCCTGCGGGAGTTGGGACTTGGCGAGCAGTCCCTCGACGCGTTCGGTGGCGGCGCTGCTGCCCTCGTCGGCGCTGTACTGGGTGTGGGTGAAGCCCCAGCCGACCTCGGGCCGGTCCTCGTCGGGCGGGGTCGCCGGGGTGCCGTGCACCTTGTCGCCGTCGCGCGAGGTGCCGGCGGTGCTTCCGCCGCCGGGAAGCGTGTTGATCAGGGTCACGATCAGCGCCAGTGCGGCCACACCCACGCCGAGCAGCGCGGTGAGCCGCCACCGCAGTGCCCCCGAATTCCACCCATGACGTCCCATCAAGGACAACAGTAACGTCGGCGCCGGGCGGAGGGGCAGGCCTCCGCGTGCACAGCCTGGTAACAGGGCGGAGGGGATACATGACGGACACACTCAGGAGACGGCGGACACAGTCAGGACACATCGGATGCATCGGAAGCATCGGACGGAGGCGACACTCGGGGGCGCACTGCGGAAAGCGGGTGCACACGGCGTCCGTGTGCCGGATCATGGCCCCATGTCCGCTAACCCACACGACGCTCTGCCGATCCGGCTCAACGTCGACGACTCCGACTCCCCGTCCGACGTCGTCGACGCGCTGTTCCTCGGCCGCTTCGCGACGGGCGAGCAGCCGTACTCGCACGCGGCGAACATCGACCGTGTCCGGACCGGGGCGACCCTGCTCCCGCCGGGCGCCCGCGTGCTGCGCGCCGCCCGCGACGACGACCGCAGCGCGACCCTCGCCGAGGGCGACGGCTGGACCCTGCTGATCTCCCGCTGGAACCGCGGCGCCGACGTCACGGTCACGGCGACCAGCGAGGAGCTCGCCGAGAAGGTCCTCGACCAGGCGACCGACGGCGCGGCGGACGAACCCGAACCGCAGCCGGAGAACGTGACGATGGGGTTCTGGTACGTCTCCCCCAGGCGCGGCCCGCACCGGACGACCCGGCAGATCTCGGCGGGCACGTGGGACGAGGTGCGCCCCAACTACACGCGTCCGGTGGCCGATGCGATGGACACCCTGATGAAGACGACCCCGGAGGACATCGCGGGCCGCCTGCTGTTGCTGCACGGCCCGCCGGGCACCGGCAAGACCTCGGCGCTGCGCACGCTGGCCCGTTCCTGGCGGGACTGGTGCCAGGTGGACTGCGTGCTGGACCCGGAGCGGCTGTTCAGCGACGTCGGCTATCTGATGGACATCGCGATCGGCGAGGACGACACGACGGGCAAGGGCCGTTGGCGGCTCCTCCTCCTGGAGGACTGCGACGAGCTGATCCGCGGCGAGGCGAAGCACACGGCGGGCCAGGCCCTTTCCCGGCTCCTCAACCTCACGGACGGCCTCCTCGGCCAGGGCCGCAACGTCCTGGTCGGCGTCACCACGAACGAGGACCTGGAGCGCCTCCACCCCGCCGTCGTCCGCCCCGGCCGCTGCCTCGCCCGTATCGAGGTCGGCCCCCTCACCCGCAAGGAGTCGATCGACTGGCTCGGCACGGAGGAGGGCGTCGGCCGCGAGGGCGCGACCCTGGCAGAGCTGTACGCCCTGCGCCGCGGCACCCAGCCGACCTCGGTACCGGACCAACGGGAGGGCGCGGACGCGGGGTTGTACTTGTAGGCACCGGCCCCGCTTCTGCCGGTCGTTTGTCTCCGCCGCAACGGCGCCCAGTCACAGCGGCGTATCTGGGGGTCCCCCCACGCCCTTAAGGCTGTGGGGGAGGTGCCGAACTCACCTCACCCTTCCCCATAAGCCGCCCGCAGGGCATCCCGCACAGCCGCCACCGCATCGCCCTCCGTAAGACCCAGCCGCCGAACCTTCTCGGCATAGACCTGCGCGGCCAACGAAGCCTCACGCTCCGCCGCCGATCCCGCAGCCGCGACGAACGTCCCGTTGCGCCCGCGTGTCTCGATCACCCCGTCCGTCTCCAGGGCCCGGTACGCCTTGGCGACGGTGTTGGCGGCGAGGCCGAGCGACTCGGCCAGTCCTCGTACCGTGGGCAGCTTGTAGCCGACCGGCAGTGCTCCGGACCGGGCCTGCTCCGAGATATGGGCGCGGATCTGTTCGTAGGGCGCCGCACTGTCATCGATGTGGATCTTCAAGGTCACCGCCCGATTGTCCCGCACCCACCGGAAAATAAGAGGCACTCCCGCGCGGCTCCGCCGTAGCGTGCGGCCCCATGACCGTGATCGCACGCGACCTGCGCCCCGACGTCCGGGCCGACCTGGACGGTTTCGTCGAGGTACGCCGACTCGCGCTCCCCTACATGCTGTTCACCCCGGAGTCCGTCGCCCACGACATCGCCCACGCCCACCCGGAGGCCGCACTGCGCAGGCTGGTCGCGGAGGAGGACGGCGAGATCATCGGCACGGCCCAGGTGGGCATCGCCTACGACAGCCCGGAGCCCGACCGGGGCTTCGTCAACGTGTACGTGCACCCGGAGCGCACACACCGGGGCGCGGGCTCGCTCCTGGCCCGCGCCGCCGAGGAGCACCTGGCCGCCCAGGGCGCGACCGTGCTCTACGCCTGGGTCCTGGACGAGCCGGCCAACCACGCCTTCGCCGAACAGTTCGGCTATACGGCGAGCCGTTCCGCGTACTTCCTCCGCCTGGACCTGGCGCACGGCACCCTGCCCCCGCTCCGGACCCCGCCGCCGGACGTGGAGATCCGCCCGGGTTCGGACTTCGCCGAGGACCCGCGCCCCCTGTTCGAGCTGGACGCGGAGACGATGGCCGACGAACCCAGCGACATCGGCGTCGAGTTCACGGACTACCAGACCTGGCTGGACGGGACCTGGCAACACCCCTTGTTCAGCCAGGAGTTGACATCCGTGGCCCTCGTCGACGGACGCCCCGCGGCCTTCAGCGCGGCCCGCACGGACGACGACGGCCGCTACGGCACGGTGATGACCGGCACCGCCCGCGCCCACCGCGGCCGCGGCCTCGCCAAGCTCGCCAAGAACGACTCCCTGCACCGCGCCCGCGCCGCCGGCTGCACCGAGGCGTTCACGGGCAACGACACCGGCAACGACCCGATGCTCGCGATCAACACCTGGTTCGGCTACGAAACCTGCGCCACGGAGGTGCGCTATGTCCGCGAACTCACCTGATCCCGCACGCCGGTTGGACGTCGTCCTCGTCAAGGCGGGCCGCACGAAGATCCGTTACGCGGCCGAGCTGCTCTTCGACGACGGCACCCACCTCGCCGTCCGTGCCCCCTGGGCCGGCAACGGCGTCCGCGACTTCGGCTTCGTGCGCTTCGAGCGCGGTGACGTGTTCACCGAGTACTACTGGCGCGACCGCTGGTACGCGGTGAAGGAAGTCCGGGACGGCGCAGGGCAGTTGAAGGGCTGGTACTGCGACATCACCCGCCCCGCCACCCTCTCCGGCACCGAACTCGTCGTCGAGGACCTCGATCTGGACCTGTGGATCTCCGCCGACGGGACGGACGTACGGCGGCTGGACGAGGACGAGTTCGAGGAGAGCGGGCTGGCCGACTCGGACCCCGCAGCCGCGGCGGCGGCCGTGGCTGCGCTCGACGAGCTGGAGAGGCTGGCCCGTGAGGGCGGGTTCGACGCGCTGGTGGCGTGACGGCGGGCGGGCTCGCTCAGGGGACGGCGGGGATGGCCACCACCGCGTACCGCTCGTCGTCCACGTCCTTCCCCCACAGCAGCAGATCGTCCGACAGCCGCTCCATGTGCACATACCCGGCCAGGGGCGCCAGGAGTTCGGTGAGACGGTCGGCGGGTATCCCGACCGGGCTGACCGTCCCCCAACGTCCCTCGATCAGCACGAGCCGCCCGCCGGGGCGCAGCAGCCCGCGCCAGTGCCGCAGGACCCGGCCGGGGTCGGGCAGCGCCCACAGCACATGCCGTACGAGGACGACGTCGAAGCGCTGCTCGCCCACCGGAGGTGCCGTCGCGTCACCGACCAGGAACGCCGCGTCACGGCCGGCCAGCTTCGCACGGGCCAGGTCCACCATCGCCGGGGAGAGGTCGACGCCGGTGACGTGGTGCCCCTGCTCGGACGCGAGGAGCGACAGGCTGCCGGTGCCGCAGCCCAGGTCGAGGATGTCGGCGGCGCTGTCGGGCAGCCAGCCGCGCAGCCGATCGGCCCAGGCCAGGCGGATCTCCGGGTCGCGCAGGCCGTGATCGGGCTCTTCGTCGAAGGTGGCCGCCTCCGCGTCCCAGTCGAAGTTCGCTACAGGTTCACTCATGCGCCAAGCGTGACACCCACCACTGACAGTCGAATCGTGACAGCCGCCACAGACAGACCCGCGCCGATGAGTCACCCTCCCGGGAACGGTCCACCTCGTGAGAACACGAACCCGGGTGGACACAAGGAGGCAGCCATGCGCCGCGTAACCGTGCAGAAGCCCCTGAAGAAGTCGGACACCCGTCGGGTACGGGACGAGGCCGACGAGCGCCCTGTCGAGCGCCCCGAGGTCCGAAAGGACATCGCCCGCACATGGTGGCCGGACGGCTGACCCCGGTCAGCCCCCGGTCAGGCCAGCTGCTTCCGGTAGTGGACGCGGTCGTACGGCCCGTCCACGCGCCGCTCCACGACCTCGTACCCGAACCTCGGGTAGATCTCCTGGTTCTCCCACATCAGCGCGTTCGTGTAGAGCCTGACTTCGGGCAGCCCGAGCGCACGCGCGCGTGCCTCCACGAACTCCAGCAGCCGCCGTCCCACCCCCGTGCCGTGCGCGTCGGGGTGGACGGCGATGCTGTCGAGGAACAGGTGATCGCCGCGCTCCTCGATCACCACCAGCCCGGTCACGGGCTCCCCCGTCACGAACACCCGCCCTGCGGCCACATTCGCCATGTGGTCCGCCTCCATGGGCTGCGGCACCACACCGATGCGCGGAATGTAGTGGCGGTACGCCATGTCGGTCACGGCCTTCACGGCCGGCACATCGGCGACGACGGCGACACGAACCCCGTCCGCTCCACTCATCCGCGGCACCTCTCCACTCACGGAACCGTCACTCCCTGAGCCCTCGGTTAGCCCTGCCTTAACGCGACCATAAGGATCTCCCCTCCCCGTCTCCAGCAGGCGATTTCGCGGTTTCCAGGGGCTAGTTTCTGATCACCCCCACGGGATCCGTCCCCCGCGCCGAGCACCGTCCGAGGAGTTGGAGTTCCCTATGCCCGCACGCCGCAAGGTCGCCGCTGTCGCCGTCCTCGGGATGACCCCGCTCGCCCTGACCGCGCTCGCCGCGGCGCCCGCGGCGGCGCACGGTTCGATGGGCGACCCGGTCAGCCGGGTCGCGCAGTGCTACGCGGAGGGGCCGGAGAGCCCGAAGTCGGACGCGTGCAAGGCGGCGGTCGCGGCCGGTGGCACGCAGGCGCTCTACGACTGGAACGGCATCCGGATCGGCGACGCGAACGGGCAGCACCAGACGCTGATCCCGGACGGCAAGCTGTGCAGCGCGAACAACGAGGAGTTCAAGGGACTCGACCTGGCCCGCGCCGACTGGCCGGCGACGAGCGTGAGCAGCGGCTCGTACACCTTCAAGTACCGCGTGACCGCCCCGCACAAGGGCACCTTCAAGGTGTACATCACCAAGTCCGGCTACGACCCCGCCCAGCCGCTCGCCTGGGCGGACCTGGACCTGGAGCACCCGGTCGCGACGTCCACCGACCCGGTCGCGACGGGCGGTTTCTACACCTTCTCCGGCAGCCTCCCGCAACGCTCGGGCAAGCAGCTCCTGTACGCGATCTGGCAGCGCTCGGACAGCCCGGAGGCGTTCTACTCCTGCTCGGACGTCAGCTTCGGCGGAAGCGGAAGCGGAAGCAGTACGGGTGCCAACGGCGGTAGTGCGGCCGGTAGTTCGACACCGACCCCCGTCGCCCCCACGACTCCGGCGCCCACCGCCTCCGCCCCTTCCAGCCAGCAGATCGCAGCCGGTGCCGACAAGTCGACCGTCGAGCACAACGGCCACGGCGACGCGGACGCGAGCACCTCGGCGGAGCCGGTCGCCGCGACGAACCAGGCGACCACCGAGGCCAACGAGCCGCAGGCGGCGGGGAGTTCGAAGAACCTCGCCGAGACCGGTGCCAGCAACAGCTCGCCGTATCTCATCGTGGGCGGCGCCGCCTCCCTCGCGCTCGGCGCCGCGGCCCTGTTCGCCTCGGTCCGCCGCCGCGCGACCAACGGCGGTGGACGGCACGGTCGTTAGTACGGCTGTGCAGGGGGCGGGGCCTGTCCGGCGGCTCAGGTCGGACAGGCCCCGCGGTGTGCCTACGGTCAACTGAGCGCCGACAGGCAGGTGGTGGCGGTGGCGCGTGCCGGGTCGAGGGCGTTGGCGACCTCGTGGAAGGCGATCCGGTCGGTGAGCCCGAGCAGGGCGTGCTCGGAGAGATCCACTGAACACAGGTTCTGGATCAGCACGTTGTGCACGTCGGACCCGCTCAGGAATTGACTCGTGTAGGGCGTGACGACCTCGTCGTACTTGGTGGCGATGACCGTGTAGTGGACGCCGGGGACGGTGTCGCCGCCCGCGTTCAGCTTGGCGAGGAAGGCCGAGCCGGCGACCTGGTCGGCGAGGCCGGGGGCGGCCGCGGAGATCACGTCCTCGGCACCCGGGAAGTACGGCAGGAGTTTGGTGAGGCCGTTCAGGGTGGTGCCGTGGTTGTCGGGCGCGATGCCGACGAAGGTGTTCACCTTGGCGGCTCCGCCGAGGAACTTGAGGTAGTAGCGGGGCATCATCCCGCCCTGCGAGTGCCCGACCAGGTCGGCCTTGGCGGCGCCGGTGGCGGCGAGCACCTTGTCGACGTAGACCTGGAGTTGCTCTGCCGACTTGTCGATGGGGCCGAGGCCGTAGACGAGCGGGACGCCGGGGAGTTGGCCGTAGTCGAGGGAGAAGACGCAGTAGCCGCGGGCTTCGAGGTACGGCGCGAGGGTCAGCCAGTTGTCGGTGGCGTTGGCGAAGGTGCCGTGGACGAGGACGACGGGGCGGGGGTGGGCGGTGGAGGGCCGGCAGCTGTAGTCGTTCCAACCGCTGCTCGTGGCGGTCGAGGCATGCGCGGCGGCGGTGGGAACGGCGGCGACCGCGGCGGTCAGCAGCAGCGCGGTCAGGGGTCTGAGCAGTCGTTTCCAGGGCAGCATCGTGTGATCTCCTTGCGGCTCAAGGGAGTTGCGACGGCCTTACGCCCTGTGATCCGGATCACAAGAATGCTGTTCACTCGTCAAGTTACGAGCGAGTAGGTGAAGTGTGAAGTTACGCGTCAGTAAAAACTTCCAGTGATAACCAGTCACCAGGTGGGCCTGATGGGACCGTAGGGCGCAATACGCCGCAAACGGTCACACAACACGCGCACTTCACTCTCCCCCAGCAGTTCGACCCAGGGCCGCACCGCCTCCAGGGCCGCCTCCTCCGCGGCTCGCGTACAGGCCCAGCCCAACTCGGTGAGCACGACGAGCCGGGCGCGGGCGTCGACGGGATGCGGGCGCCGCTCCGCGTATCCCTTGCGCACGAGTTCGTCGACGAGCTGACTCGCCGCCTGCTTGGTGACTCCGAGATGGGCGGCGAGGTCGGTGACCGTCGCCCCGTCCGGCGCGAGCCGCGTGAAGGCGAAACCGAACGCCGGGCGCCCCTCGAATCCACGGGCCACGACCCCGTCGTTGATGCGCTTCGTCAGGTCGCCCGCGGCGGCGAGCAGGGCGGCGGTCAGGGCCATGGCCTCGGAGTTCTCCACGGGGGCATTGAAACACCCTTGACGGATTGGTCAAGCTGCTTGACCATGTTGGAGATACGGTCAAGTAGCTTGACTATCCACTTCCGGAGGCAGTCGTGCCCGTCGTCCACCCGTCCGACGCCGTCGTCCACGAGATCCACGGCGCCCGCTTCGTCTCGTACGCCCATCCCCGCACCGGCAGCAAGGAGCTGTGCGCGTGGCGGGGCGAGATCCCCGCCGGCACCAAGGCCCCCCCTGCACACCGTCGACCACGAGGAGATCCTGCACATCCTCGAAGGCGAGCTGGTGATCACGCTCGACGGTCGTACCGAACGGGTCGGCGCGGGCGACACGTTGATCATCAACCCGGGGGCGGCCTTCGGCGCCGAGAACCCCACCGACCGGACCGTGATCACCTGGGTCACGACCTCCATCGGCCTGGAGGCGGAGCTGGCGGACGGTACGCGCATTGTCGCGCCGTGGGCCAACTGACGTACGAACAGGGGGCCTTGGTCACATGTGGACGATCGGGCCGCTCGGTTCACCGCTCTCGGGGCGACCTTTGCGGAACATGAGGGCCGCGATCACAGCGCCGGCGACGAAGAGGCCGGCCGACCACCAGTAGGCGGTCGAGTAGCTGTGCAGCTGAGCCTGGGCCACGGTGGCCCGGGTGGGTGTCCTGCCGACGAGGTAGGCGGTCGCGGCGCTCGCGGCGAGGGTGTTGAGCAGAGCGGTGCCGATGGCACCCCCGACCTGCTGCATCGTGTTGACCGCCGCGGAGCCGACGCCCGCGTCCTCGACCCTGATCCCGTGGATGGACAGGCTCATCGCCGGCGGCAGCGACAGGCCGATACCGGAACCGATCAGGAGCAGTCCGGGCAGCACACCGGTGGCGTAGCCGCTGTTCAGGTCGAGCGCGGTCAGCAGGGCCAGGCCGGTGGCCGACGTCAACAGGCCGAGGGGCACGAGGATCTTGGGGCCGACCTTGGGCAGCAGCACGCTGATGGACAGCTGGGCGACGACCATCAGGCTGCCCATCATCGGCAGGAACGCGAGCCCCGTCCTGACGGGAGTGAAGCCCCGCGAGGACTGCAGGTAGTACGTCAGGAAGAGGGAGACACCGAAGAGCCCGGCGCTGGCGATGGCCATCACCAGGAAGGACGCGCCCCGGGTGCGATCGGCCAGGACCCGCAGGGGCAGCAGCGGATGCGGGGCGCGGGTCTGCCACCAGGCGAAGGCGGCCAGCAGTATCACGGCGGCGCTCAGGGTCGCCCAGGTCATCGGCGAGGACCAGTCGTACGTCTCGGCGTTCGCGAAGCCGTAGACCAGACCGAAGAGGCCGGCCGAGCCCAGGACGGTGCCGGGGAGGTCGAGCTTGGGCCGTACGGCAGGGGCGCCCTTGCGCATCAGGACGAGTCCGCCGGCGAACGCGATGACGGCGAAGACCAGATTGACGTAGAGGGTCCAGCGCCAGTTCAGGTGCTCGGTGAGCAGTCCGCCCAGCAGTAGTCCGAAGGCGCCTCCCGCACCGCCGATGGCCCCGAAGACGCCGAAGGCGCGGGCCCGGTCCTTGGCCGTGGTGAAGGTGACGTTGAGGACGGCGAGCGCGGCCGGGGCGAGCAGGGCGCCGAAGAGCCCCTGCAGGACACGCCCGGTCACCAGCACCTCGAAGTTCGGCGCCGCACCGGCCAGCGCGGAGGAGCCGGCGAAGCCCGCGATGCCGACCAGGAAGGCGATCTTCCGGCCGAAGAGGTCGGCGAGCCTGCCACCGAGGAGCAGCAGACTGCCGAAGGCCAGGGCGTAGGCCGTGACGATCCACTGCCGGTTTCCGTCACTGAAACCCAGGTCGCGCTGCGCGGACGGCATGGCGATGTTCACGATCGTGACATCCAGCACGACCATCAGCTGGGCGATCGCGATCACGATCAGAACCCACCAGCGGCGACGGTCGGACGCGTCGTCGACCGCGATGGGGACCGGGGGCGGGGGCGCTGCCGCTTCCTCTTCGTCGGTCAGGGGCTTGGGCGATGTGGACATGGGAATCTCCGGGGCGAAGAAAGCAAGCGAAACGAAGCCGTTTCGGTACGCCAGTGTACCCATGTTGTGGCAGTAGCTGCCACTATGCTTTACCTGCCGTGGGGCAGTGACTGCCACATCCTCGAGATCGATGCCGTAGGCCGCGTCGGCGAACGGGTCACTCCGCGTCCGGCCCACCCGGGCCGGGCGCCGGAACGGGGACATCGCCGGTGCGGAGAAGTTCGAGGGCCTGCTCGATGGCCACGCCCAGGGCGGAGGGCTCCTCGCTACGCGCCCACTCCGCGACCGCGATCTCGACGACGGCCGCGACGTTCGCGGCGGCGAGGGCCGCGACCATTTCGGCGGTACGGCCTCCGGCGCGTCGGCTGATCTCCTCCGCGAGGCTCTCGCGCCACAGCCAGTTCACGGCACGCAGCTCCGCATGGAGGGACCGGGTCCGGACGATGATCCGGTAGACGACCTTGCGCCGTTCCGAGTCGCCGTCGACGGTGCGCCGGACGCTCTCGACCACCTGGTACAGGGCCTGCGGCAGCGGTGTCTCCTCGGGCAGGCCGCGGAGTTCCTCCAGCGCGGTGTTCAGGGTGTCCTCGGTGAAGCGGACGACGAGCGCTTCCTTGGTCGGGTAGTAGCGGTACACCGTCCGTGGACCGACCTCCGCCGCGGCGGCGATCTGATCGACCGTCGTGGCGTCGAACCCCTGCTCACTGAAGAGCGCGATGGCCGTGTCCGCGATGAGCTGACGGGTCCGCTCCATCTTGATCTCCCGAAGTCCCACTCCACACCCTCCGCACGCCGGCCCACTGTCCTTTTCGGTGCACATTTTGCCACGTGGCGGACGCCGCCATATGGCAGTAAGAGCCAGTATGGTCGGAGCGAAACCTCGACGTCCGAGACCCCGACGTCCCCGATGCCCTTGATGTGAAGAGAAAGCAGACAGTCATGGCATTCAGCCGTCGTCAGTTCTCCGCGCTCGGCGCGGGAGTCGCAGCAGCCACGGTTTCCGGAGCCCCGGCAGCCAGGGCGGCAACCCGTGGCCCCCGGCCCGCGGTGCGCAATGTCGTACTCGTGCACGGCGCCTACGCGGACGGCTCCTCCTGGGCGAAGGTCGTCCCCCTGCTACAGGCGGCGGGCATGAACGTCACCGCCGTACAGAACCCCTTGACGTCCCTCGCCGACGACGTCGCCGCCACGAACTTCGCGCTGGCCCGGCAGGACGGCCCCACGATCCTGGTCGCGCACTCCTACGGCGGCACCGTCATCTCCGAGACCGGGCTCGCGCCGAACGTCGCCGGGCTCGTCTACGTCGCCGCCCGCGCCCCGGAGGCAGGCGAGGACTACGCCGCGCTCGCCGCGAAGTTCCCCACCTCGCCGGTCACCGCCGGGATCGTCGGCTCGGGCGGATTCAAGTGGATCGGCCAGGAGGCGTTCCTCAAGGACTTCGCCAACGGCGTGCCCAGGAAGGAGGCCCTCGTGCTCTACGCGGCCCAAGGTCTGCTCTCGACCGCCCCGCCCACCACCAGCGTCGCCGCCTGGCACCGGAAGCCGTCCTGGTACGCGGTCTCGAAGAACGACCGCACCATCGACCCCGACCTGGAGCGCTTCATGGCCCGGCGCATGAACGCCACGACCATCGAGGTCGACTCCGGCCACCTGTCGCTCGTGACGCACCCGGAAGTCATCACCAGGCTCATTCTGCGAGCCGCGGCGAACAGCTGACGCCTCCGCACCCATGGCTTCCAACACCCCGGCCGGTACGACGTTCCCGTTCCGTAAGGTTTTCGACCGCCCCGGGCGCACCGAACAGGACGAAGCTGAGCGGTGGACGTGGGCGGCCACCGCCCGCGTGACGTACCGGTGCGGGGAATGGAGTGATCATGGTGGTCCGTGGTGTCGGCGGGATCATCCTCGTCGTGCTCGGCGCGGTCTGGATCGCGCAGGGCGTCGGCGCGATGAACGGTTCGGCCATGTCCGGCCACGGCCAGTACGCGGTGCTGGGCGTGGTGGTCGCACTGGTCGGGCTCTTCCTGCTGGTGCGGGCCTGGCAGGTGCGTAACCGCGACCTCCACCAACGCCCTTGAACGCAGGGGCAGTTCTCGGCGACAGAGGTCAGTCGGCCAGTGCCGCCGGGCGTACCGCCTCCTGCCCGAAGCGCAGCCGGGCACGGTCCGCGGCGACTTCGACCGCGCGGGCGCGGGCGTCCGCCGGGTCCATGGAGAGCTGACGGTAGGCACTGCCCGCCGGCCGCAGGTCGTCGGCGCGGAGCACGAAGGCACGCACACGGGCGCGTTGCAGTCCGAGGGAGGTCAACAGGCCCAGGGCGGTGGCGGCGACGGCGGGTGAGTGGTCGGTGGGTTCCGGCAGCGCACGCGTACGCGTGGTGGAGCTGCGGTCGGCATATCTCACCGTGAGGGTCAGCCGGCCCGCGAACTTCCTTTCTCGGCGCAGGCGTTGGCCGATCCGCTCGGCAAGTCCCAGGACGGCTCGGTGGTGTTGGGCCGGGTCCAGGCAGTCCCGGCCCAGGGCCAGGTCGGCGGTCAGATGCGCCGCCGGTTCCGCGGGGACGACCGGGCGGGGGTCGTGACCGCGGGCGCGCTCGGCCAACAGCCGTGCCTGGCCCGCGCCGAGCAGCCGTTGCAGGGTCGCCGACGGCAGGTCGGTGAGCTGGCCGATGGTGTGCAGGCCGTATCGGTGCAGCGTGTCCGCCGTGGCACGGCCGATCCCGGGCAGTGCGGTGACCGGCCGGGGGTACAGCCAGTCGGCCGCCTGCCCGGTGGGCACCCAGGTGGTGTCCCCCGGGGCGGACGCGTCGGCCGCCATCGCCGCCAGCATGCGGTTGCCCGCGAGGCCCGCGCTGCAGTCGATGCCGTAGAGGCCCTTCAGCCTCAGCATCGCCGTCTGGACCATGTCGTAAGGGGACAGGTCGAAGTATCTGAGTGCCGAAGTCAGGTCCAGCTGAAGGGCGTTGGGCGGGACGGCCTGGACGTGGGGCGTGATGCCGGACATCAGCTCGATCGCGTCGCCGTACTGGGTCTCCGTCAGTTCGGCGTGCAGGTGGAGGTGGGCGATGTGCCGCCGACGCGCGGTCATCCCGCACTTCCCGGGCTGCGGTGGCCGAACTTCTTCAGGTCGGCCGAGCGGGTGCCCGCGGGCTGGAGGTCGGCGTACGGATGCAGCCGTGCGCCGGCGGTGCCGTCGGCCAGGGTGCGCCGCGGCCGGGCGGGGGCGGGTTGCGACTCTCCCGGAGCGGGCTGGGCGGGCGTCGGATGCGGGCGGTCGGCGCCCAGGAGGGCGAGCGCCGCCTCGGGACCGTCGTCCCGGCGGGCGTTGGCGATCTCGTCCAGGTCCCAGGCCATGGAACCGACGACGGTACGACGGGTGCCGCGCACCTGGACCGTGCCGCGCACCAGCAGCAGCCCGCTGTGGAAGACGGTGTACGCGCAGGCCGGATGGGAGTCCTCGAAGAACGCGAGATCGACCAGACCTGAACCGTCCTCCAATGTCACGAAGATGATCCGCTTGCCGCTCGCGATCGGCGGGGTCTGCGTCGAGGCCCGCACCCCGGCGACCAACACCTGCTGCCCCGCGCGCAGTTCGGCCAGATGGGCCGCGTCCGTCGCGCCGATCTCGCGCAGCAGCCGATGGTGATGCTCCATCAGATGCCGGGAGACGTCGATGCCGAGCGTGCCCAACTCGGCGCTCAGCGCCTCGCGTCCGGTCATCTCCGGCAACCCGCTCGGCTCCACTCCCCCAACAGCACCTGCATCCATGGGCAGTTGACCGGCCCCCGCGGTCCGGTTGCGGGACTGCCGGTGCAACTCGGCGATCTGGAGCAGCAGATCACGCCGGGTGAGACGGCCGTCGTGCAGAGAGGTCAACGCACCGATCTCGGCGAGGCGTTCGGCGACCGGCCTGCTGGGACGGGCCCGCTGCCAGAAGTCCGACAGCGATCCGTACGGCTGTCCCTCCTCGATCCGCGCGCACTCCTCCTCGCTGATGCCGCGCACCCCGGACAGCGCGAGCCGCACGCCCCACTCCTCCTTCTCGGTCATCTCCACGGTGTGCTTCACCCGGGAGCGGTTGATGTCGACGGACAGGACCGGCACACCGCGCCGACGGGCGTCGGAGACCAGGACACGCTTGGGCCACATCCCGGGGTCGTGTTCGAGCAACCCGGCCAGCAGGAACGCCGGATGGTGCGCCTTGAGCCAGGCGCTCTGCAGAGCCGGTACGGCGAAGGCGACCGCGTGGGCGCGGCAGAAGCCGTACGCCCCGAAGGCCTCGACGGTCTTCCAGACCTCGTCCCGGACGGCCGGACTGTAGCCACGCGCGCGTGCCTTCTGGTGGAACCAGTCCTTGATCCGGGGCAGTTGCTCCTTGTCGCCGAGGGCCCGCCGGGTGATCTCCGCGAAGGCTCGGTCGCAGCCGGTCAGTACATGCAAGGTGTCGATGATCTGCTCGTGCCAGATGGTCACGCCGTAGGTGTCGGCGAGCACGGGTTCGAGATCCCGGTGCGCATACACCGGCGTACCGCCATGACGCGCGGCGATGTACCGCTCGGGCATACCCCCGGCGACCGGGCCCGGGCGGAAGAGGCTGATGTCGGCGATGACGTCCTGCACGTCACGCGGTTGCAACCGGGACAACAGGTCCTGCTGACCGGGGGATTCCAGTTGGAACAGGCCCAGCGTCTGGCTCTCCTGGATGAGCTTGAAGGCGAACACGTCGTCGAGCGGCACCTGTTGGGGGTCGTCGAGGTCGATGTGGTTGCCGGTGGCGCGTTCGATCTCGGTGAGGGCGTGGGCCATCGCGGACTGCATCCGTACGCCCAGGACGTCGAGTTTGATGTTGCCCAGCGCCTCGATCTCCTCCTTCGCGGCCATCGCCATCGGGTAGTCGCCCTGCGGAGTGGGCTGCACCGGCAGCCGGTCCAGGAGAGTGGCGTCGCTGATGACCACTCCGCAGGGGTGCATGGCCATGCCGTGGACCAGGGAGTCGAGGCCTTCGGCGAGTTCCCACAGAGGGCCGAACCGGTGCGCCTCAGCGGCCAGTTGACGTAGTTCGGGCAGTTCGGCGAGCGCGCTCGTGATGTCGGAGGCGCGCAGGTGCGGGAAGCTCTTGGCGATCCGGTCGACGTCGGCCGGGGCGATCCCCAGCGCGAGGCCGGTGTCGCGCAGCGCCCTGCGCGCGCGGTAGGTCTCGGGCATCGCTGTGACCGCCACCCGCTCCTTGCCGAAGCGTTCGAAGATCGTGTCGTAGCACTCCAGGCGGCGGGCGGACTCCACGTCGATGTCGATGTCGGGCAGTGACTCCCGGCGGGTGCTCAGGAAGCGTTCGAACAGCAGGCTGTGGTCGAGCGGGTTGGCGGTGGCGATGTCCAGCGCGTGGCAGACCAGCGAACCGGCGCCGGAGCCGCGGGCGGCGACGCGGATGCCCTTGGCCCGGATGTCGGCGACGACCTGGCCGACGGCGAGGAAGTACGCGTCGTAGTTCCAGTGGGAAATCACCTTGAGCTCTTCGTCCAGCCGGTCGCGTGCCGCGCGGTCGTGGTCGAGGCCGCGTCGGGCCAGGCCCTCCTCCGACCTCAGGCGCAGCAGCCCGGCCGCGCCGCCCGTCTCCGGTCCGGCGCCGAAGAGCGACGGTTCCGGGAAGTGCCGCCTGCCGAGGCCGAGGTCCACGGGGTCTACGACACAGGCCTCCGCCGTGTTCGCGGTGTCCGTCATCAGCCGGCGGGCCCGGCGGACGTCCGCTCCGGCGCACTCGGCGATCATCCGTGCCACGACCGTCATCTCCCTCTCGTCCTTGAGCCAGCGCTGCCCGCTGTCCAGGCGGCGCCGGTCGATCGGGCGCAGCAGGCGTGCCGCGTCCAGGACATCGGCGAGGCGGTGCTGGTCGGGGTCGGCGTAGCGGACGGCGTTGGAGAGCACGGCGGTGGTGCGGGTGCGGTCGGCCAGGGCGAGGGTGCGGGCGGCCAGACGGAGGGAGCCCGGAGCCGTGCCGAAACGATTCTGCGCTACGGCCTCCAACCGCACTCCCCTCCCGAAGACCTCCCGCCAGGGCGCCAGCAGCTTCGTCGCGACATCCTCCCGGCCCACCGACAGCGCCCGCACCGGCTCCGAGAGGGGGCCGAGCAGCACGGTCAGTCCGGGGCCGCCGTACTCGCGCAGCGCCTCCCACGGCACCACCGGCGCCGTACCGGACAGGGCACCCTCGTGCGCCGCCGACGTGATGCGGCACAGCCGGGCCCAGCCCGCCCGGTCCTGGGCGAGCAGGACGAACCGCAGGGGCGGCTCGACCACGTGCGCGCCGCCGCGGGCGGGGGTGCGCGGGCGCTGTGCGGGCGGCGGGGGTGCGAGGGCCTCCACCGCGAGGTCGACGCCGAAGATCGGCCGGACCTCCATTCCGGCGCACGCCTGCGCGAAGCGGACGGCGCCGGTGACCGTGTCCCGGTCGGTGAGCGCGAGCGCCGTCACGCCCCGTTCGGCCGCCCGCTGGGCGAGCTGTTCGGGGTGGGAGGCGCCGTAGCGGGCGGAGTAACCGGACGCGACGTGCAGATGGGCGAAGCCCGCCATGCCGCACCTCCATCGCTCCACCCCTTTTCGGCCATCCGTCCGATATATCCATCGCACGCCCGTTCGATTACTCTAGCCCCATCAGCCCCGGTCAGCGACCTCATTCGAACATACAAACGATTCTTTGGGGAGGTGCGCGATGGCCGAAACAGACACCACTCCGTCAGCCCCCCACCCAGGCCGGGCAGTTGGCGGAGAAATGTTTTCCGAACACACGTACGACATCCGTTCGGCCCCTTCCCGCCTGCGTGGAGACCCGGCCACCGAGACCGTGGGGACATGACAGAGACCCCGGGTGCCGGTACGTCCCGTACGTCCTTCTTCGGTGAGGTGAAGGACGCGGTCACCCTGCGGGCCGGCCTGCTCGTCGTCGGTGTGGTCGCTCTTCAGCTGCTCTTCATCGCCTCCTACGTAGGGGCGCTGCACAACCCGAAGCCCCGGGACGTGTCTTTCGGGGTCGTCGCTCCTCAGGTCACGGCCGAGCAGACGGTGGCCCGGCTGAAGCAACTGCCCGGCTCACCGCTCGCCCCACGCGCGGTGTCCGACGCGGCGACCGCGCGGAGGCAGATCCTGGACCGGGACATCGACGGCGCCCTCGTCATCGACCCGCGCGGCACCAAGGACACGCTCCTGGTCGCCACCGGCGGCGGCACCGTCCTCGCGACCACTCTGGAGACCATCACCGCCACCCTGGAGAGGACCGAGCAGCGCACGGTCCGGACGGTGGACGTGGCGCCGGCCTCGTCCCAGGACTTCGACGGGCTGTCGTCCTTCTACCTGGTCGTCGGCTGGTGCGTCGGCGGCTATCTGTGCGCCTCGATCCTGGCGATCAGCACCGGCGCGCGGCCCGCCAACCCGCGCCGCGCGGTGATCCGGCTGATCGTGATGGCGCTGGTCGCGATCGTCGGCGGTCTCGGTGGCGCGGTGATCATCGGACCGATCCTGGGGGCGCTGCCGGGCAGCGTCATGGCCTTCTGGGGGCTCGGCGCGCTGATCACGTTCGCCGTGGGGGCGGCGACCCTCGCGCTGCAGGGGGTCTTCGGGGTCGTGGGCATCGGTCTCGCGATCCTGCTGGTGGTGATCGCGGGCAACCCGAGCGCGGGCGGTGCCTTCCCGCTGCCGCTGCTGCCGCCGTTCTGGAACGCGATCGGGCCCGCGCTGCCACCGGGCGCCGGGACCTGGGTGGCGCGCTCGATCGCCTACTTCAAGGGCAACGCCGTCACCGGCCCGCTGCTGGTCCTGTCGGCCTGGGCGCTCGCCGGGATCGTGGTCACCCTGCTGGCGGCGACACTGCGCCGGAAGCACGAGGACCTGCTGGGCCGACCGGGATTGTCAGACCCGTCTGCAACGCTGGACGCATGATCAGCACCCTCGCCGTCGAGAACTACCGCTCCCTGCGCCGCCTGATCGTCCCGCTGACGCGACTGAACGTGATCACGGGGGCGAACGGCACGGGCAAGTCGAGTCTCTACCGCTCGCTGCGCCTGCTCGCCGCGTCCGCGCGCGGCGGTGCCGTCGCCGCGCTCGCGCAGGAGGGCGGGCTGCCGTCGGTCCTGTGGGCGGGCCCGGAGAAGATCGGCCGCGCGGTGCGCGAGGGCAGACACCCCGTGCAGGGCACGGTCCGCTCGGGCCCGGTCAGTCTGCAACTGGGCTTCGCGGGCGACGAGTTCGGGTACGCGATCGACTTCGGGCACCCCAGCCCGTCCCCGGGGACCGACCGCGTGGCGTCCATGTTCAACCTCGACCCGGAGATCAAACGCGAGTCCATCTGGAGCGGCCCCGTCCTGCGCCCGGCCTCGGTGCTCTCCGACCGCGCGGGATCCGCCGTCAAACTCCGCGGCGCGGGCGGCGGTTGGTCCCGCGCCCACGGCACCCTGCGCCCGTACGACAGCATGCTCGGCGAACTGGCCGACCCCCAGCACGCCCCCGACGTCCTGGCGGTACGGGAGTTCATCAGGTCCTGGCGGTTCTACGACCATGTCCGCACCGACGCGGACGCGCCGGCCCGGGCCGCCCAGATCGGCACGCGCACGCCCGTGCTCAGCGGTGACGGCTCCGATCTGGCCGCCGCCCTGCAGACGATCCGCGAGGTCGGTGACGCCGATGCGCTGGACGCTGCCGTGGACGCAGCCTTCCCCGGCAGCCAGGTCCACATCGCCGACCTCGGTGGGCGCTTCCAACTCGCCCTGCGCCAGCACGGGTTGCTGCGCGCACTCACCGCCGCCGAGCTGTCGGACGGCACCCTGCGCTATCTCCTGTGGGCGGCGGCCCTGTTGACGCCCCGGCCCCCGTCGCTGCTGGTGCTGAACGAGCCGGAGACGAGCCTCCACCCGGACCTGATCCCGCCACTCGCCGATCTGATCCTCACCGCCACCAAGGACACCCAGATCGTCGTGGTCACCCACGCCCGACCGCTCGCGGACGCCCTCCAGAAGGGCGCGATACGACACCGTCTCGACGTCAACTCCATAGAGCTGGTGAAGGAGTTCGGGCAGACGACGGTGGCGGGCCGCGAGGGCCCGCTCGACGAACCGCAGTGGTACTGGCCCACGCGCTGAGCTCAACCCCCGGTCCGTACGCGAAGATCCCGCCCCCTCGCGCGCGGGGACGGGACTTCACGGTGTCGTACGGGCAGATCAGCCGATCTGCGCCCCGAACGTCGACAGTGCCTCGGTGACCGGCTGGAAGAAGGTCTCGCCGCCCGAGGTGCAGTCGCCGCTGCCGCCGGAGGTGAGGCCGATCGCCGCGTCGCCGTCGAAGAGCGAGCCGCCGCTGTCACCGGGCTCGGCGCAGACGTCGGTCTGGATCAGGCCGTTGACGATGTCGCCGTTGCCGTAGTTCACGGTGGCGTCCAGGCCGGTGACCGTGCCGGTGTGCACCTGGGTCGTCGAGCCGCTGCGGGTCACCTTCTCGCCGACCGTGGCGGCGGCGGCGTGGGTGATGGCCTGCGAGGAGCCGTCGTAGAGGTCGACCGCGCTCGGGTGGGCGACGTCCGAGGTGTACTTGACCAGGCCGAAGTCGTTGTCCGGGAAGCTGGACTGCTCGTTCGTGCCGATCTCGTTGCCGCTGGAGTCGGACCAGGTGGAGATGGCCTCGGTGCAGTGCCCGGCGGTGATGAAGTACGGCGCGCCGCCCTTGACGACGTTGAAGCCGAGCGAACAGCGGCCGCCCGAGCCGGAGATGGCGTCGCCACCTGCGATGAAGGGCTTGAACTCCCCCTTGGTGCGCTGGAGTTCGGCCTTGGTGCCGAGTCCGTCGACGACCTTGGTGAGCTTGGTCCACTCGGCGTCGGAGACCGTGCGGTCCGCGGTGACGACGACCTTGTTGGTGGTGGGGTCGGTCGCCCACGAGGTGCCGGGGATGGTGGCGTCCTGCTTGAGGGTCGTCCGGGCGCCCGCCAGTTCGGCGAGGGAGTTCTCGACGATTCTCGCCTTGGCGCCGGCCGCCTCGACGGTGTCGGCGGCGTTCTCGTCGAGCACGTTGACAACGAGGCTCTTGGTCTTCGCGTCGTAGAACGTGCCGGCCGCGTCGGTGCCGAGGTTCTCGCCGAGCGTCGAGGCGAGCTTTCCGGCCGCGAGGGCCGAGAGGGTGTGGGGTGCGGCCGCCGGTGTGGTCTCGCTGGCGTTCGCACTCTGCAAGGTGACTCCCGCGACGACCAGTGCGGCTACGCCCGCGCCTGCCACGGCCACCCGTCGCCCGGGTATGCGTCGGTGCTTCAACTCGTGTCCTCCTGTGGGGGGTCGGCCCGCCAGGTTATGGGGACCCGACCGGCCGAAAGGTAGGTTGACGAGCGCCTACTCTTCCTAATCGCACAGGGAGCGCACAAGGTCGACTTCAGGTCGTGCGCGGAACGCGGTTGCACGCCCCCCCCTTTGACTGTTCACGGTCACCCCAGGCCATTCGCACTGCAAACACTCGGTGCGAGTGACGCTCATCAGCCGGTGAGGTCTAGTCCTGTCTTGAAATCGCCCCATCGGAGGCCGGATCCGACTGAGGCTCGGCGGGCGGAAGTTGCTCCTGCACCGGTTGCGGCGCCACAGCGGCAACCGGCGTCACGGGTGCCGCGGGCACTGCGGGCGCGGCGGGAGCGGCCGGGGCGGCCGGAGCCGGGGCCGCTCGCTCCAGGAACCGCAGCAGCTCGACCGGGAAGGGGAGCACCAGCGTCGAGTTCTTCTCGGCCGCGACCGCCACCACCGTTTGCAGCAGCCGGAGTTGGAGCGCGGCGGGCTGTTCGGACATCTGCTCGGCGGCCTCGGCGAGTTTCTTCGAGGCCTGCAACTCGGCGTCCGCGTTGATGATCCGGGCCCGGCGCTCACGGTCGGCCTCGGCCTGCCGGGCCATCGACCGCTTCATCGTCTCGGGCAACGACACGTCCTTGATCTCGACGCGGTCGATCTGCACACCCCACCCGATGGACGGGCTGTCGATCATCAACTCCAGCCCCTGGTTGAGCTTTTCGCGGTTGGAGAGCAGGTCGTCGAGATCGCTCTTGCCGATGATCGACCGCAGCGAGGTCTGCGCCATCTGCGAGACGGCGAACCGGTAGTCCTCGACCTGCACCAGCGCGTCCGCCGCGTCGACGACCTTGAAGTAGACGACCGCGTCCACCCGGACCGTCACGTTGTCGCGCGTGATGCCCTCCTGCGCGGGCACGGGCATCGTCACGATCTGCATGTTGACCTTGCGGAGCTTGTCCACGAACGGGACGACCATCGTGAAGCCGGCCCCGCGCACCTCGGGCCGCAGCCTGCCGAGCCGGAACACCACGCCCCGCTCGTACTGTTTGACGACCCGCGCGGCCGCCATCGCGTACACCACTCCGACGGACGCGAGCGTCACTCCCGCCGTCACCAGCTCCTCGACCATCACGGCCCCCCAGGGTCCGACGTGGCGCATCAGGTGCCTGCTTCGATACAACGACGGTAACTCCAGCCGACACACAAGAGCGAGCCCCCGCACGCCAGTTGCGTACGGGGACTCGCTTCGCCACCGGCTGCAGTCCGGGAGCGGAAGTGATTCAGGCGGACGTCAGCCGACGCTCACGCCGTAGTAGCTCAGCGCCTCGGTGACCGGCTGGAAGAAGGTCGTGCCGCCGGAGGTGCAGTTGCCGCTGCCGCCCGAGGTCAGACCGTAGGCCACGGTGCCGCCGTAGAGCGGACCGCCGCTGTCGCCGCCCTCGGCGCAGACCGTGGTCTGGATCATGCCGTAGACGACGTCGCCGCTGCCGTAGTTGACGGTGGCGTTCAGGGCGGTGACCCGGCCGCTGTGCGTGCCGGTGGTGGAGCCGCGCCGGTAGACAGTGGTGCCCACGCTCGGCGTGGCCGCGCTGGAGATGGTCTGGCTGCCGACCGCGCTCGGGTGGGCGATCGACGTGTTGGTGTACTTCACCAGCGCGAAGTCGTTGGTCGGGAAGCTGTAGCCGACGTTCGTGCCCAGCGTCGTGGTGTGCCCCGAGTTGGAGTACCAGGTCGAGGCGACCTCACCGCAGTGGCCGGCGGTCAGGAAGTAGTACGTGCTCCCGCTGTGCACGTTGAAGCCGAGCGAGCAGCGGTACGCGCCGCCGTAGATGGCGTCGCCACCGGTGATCAGCTTCTTGAACTGACCGGCCGTGTGCTTGATGGTGATCGCGTCGGCGGTGCTGCCCGCCTGCGACTTGATCTTCGCGATCTCGGCCTGGGAGACCGTGCTGTCGACGGTGACGACGACACGGTTCGTCGAGCTGTCGACCGCCCAGGCGGTGCCCGGGACATCGGCCTTGAGCACGGACGAGTTGGCCGCGGAGAGCTGGGTGGCGCTGAACGTGTGGGCGTCGCTGGCGCTCGCGGTGGGGACGGCGAACGCGGCAGCGGCGACGAATCCGGTGGCCACGGCGATCAGCCTGGTCCGTCTCGCGATTCCGCTGCGCGGGGTGGTGCGCTTGATCCTCACGTTTCGTTCCCTCCTAGGGGAATTCGGGGGCCCGCGTGGGGTCGGGGCCCGTGAGGCGCAGTCGGGGTCGGGCGTCCGGTTTCCGAACACGCCGTGCTCCTGACAAGCGCTGTGGGGGAGTATTCGGCCGCCCGGCCGATGGGCGCAAGGGCGCCTTTCGGCCGTACGACCTTCAACTGGCCCACGGTCTACGCGAGTTGATCACCCGGACGCAGTGGGCCGAAACACAGCCCGCCGCAGGTCAACGCCCCACCTGCCGAAGGGTGCGCTCCCCCGCCTCGACCGCAAGGCCCAGCGTATTCCCGGGCGGCGGGAAAGGGCAGATGAAATGGTCGGCGAACGCGCACGGCGGGAGCACGGCCCGGTTGAAGTCGACCGTCGTGCGCCCCTCCGCGTCGGGCGCCGCCGGATACAGGAACCGGAACCGGTAACTGCCGTCCCCGCTCGTGGAGTCGGCGAACACCGCCCACAACTTGCCGTCGTCCTGCACCGCCACCTGCAAGGTCACCTCCAACCCGGCGAGCCGGAAGGCGAGTTCACCCGCGAGCCCGAGCCCGCGTTCGACACCGTCCGCCGTAGCGACCGGTACGGTGCGCCGCGCGTCGTACGGCGTGAAGCGCCCCGGCACCGACCAGCGCGGCTGGTACGGCGTGACCTCGACGCCCCGGAACGCGTGCCGTGCCGCCGAGCCGGGGTCGTAGTCGCGCACGCACCACAGGCCTTCGCGGATCAGGACGACCAGCCGGCGCTCGCCGAGGCCGACGCGGGCCGTGCTCACCGGGCCGGTGTCCGCGCCGAGGCGGATCTCGCCGGTGAAGGGTTCCCCGTCGACGGTCAGTCCGTCGTCAGCCGTGGCGGTGAGGACCACCGTGTCACCGTCGAGGACCCATCCGCCGGGAATACCCGGAAGGTGACCGTCCGGATGGTCCTCCAGCCAGTGCGTGCCGGTCAGAGCGAGGGGGCCGTAGGGACCCGACGCCGTCTCCATGCGGTGCTCGTGCCACTGCCTCCACTCGTCGGCCGCGTCCGAAGTCATGCCGTCAGCTCCATCGTCGTGCGCTCAGTCCTGTCGTCGCGTGGTCACCCCTTCCCTGCCTTCCGGGTCGGGGAGCCCGAGATGTGAGCGCAGGGTCGTGCCCCGGTATTCCGTGCGGAACACGCCACGTTCCTGGAGGAGCGGCACCACCCGGTCCACGAACTCGTCGAGCCCGCCGGGGGTGAGGTGCGGGACGAGGACGAAGCCGTCGGCGGCGTCCTGTCGTACGAAGGTCTCCAGTTCGGCGGCGACCGCCTCCGGAGTGCCGATGAAGGACTGCCGGCCGCTCGCCTCGATCACGGTCTGCCGGATGGACAGCCCCTTCTCGCGGGACAGCGCCCGCCACTTTTCGGCCATCGCTACGGTGTCGCCGCGCCGGGTCCGCCCCTGGGTGATCGACGATTCCGGCACCGGGTCGATGTCGGGGAACGGGCCGTCGGGGTCGTAGGCGGAGAGGTCCGTGCCCCAGATCTGTTCCAGGGCGAGGATCGCGTTCTGCGGGGAGACCTGCTGCCGCCGGATCTCGGCGGCCCGCTCCTGTGCCTCGGCCGCGGTGTCGCCGAGGACGACGCTGACGCCGGGCATGATCTTGAGATCGTCCGCGCCGCGGCCGTACTTGGCGAGGCGTCCCTTCACGTCGGCGTAGAAGGCGCGGCCGTCCTCCAGCGTGCCGTGCCGCGTGAAGATGACGTCGGCGGTCCGGGCCGCGAACTCCCGCCCCTCCCCCGAGTCCCCGGCCTGGATGACGACCGGGTGCCCCTGGGGTGAGCGCGGGACGGTGAACTCGCCCGCGATGTCGAAGTGTTGGCCCCGGTGGGCGAAGGGGCGGGACACTCCGTCGGGGGTCCAGGAGTCCCACAGCTCCCGTGCCACGTCAACGAATTCGGCCGCCCGGGTGTAGCGGTCCGCACGGTCGAGGTATCCCCCGCGCCGGAAGTTCTCCCCGGTGAAGGCGTCGGACGAGGTCACCACGTTCCAGGCGGCGCGACCTCCGCTCAGGTGGTCCAACGTGGCGAGTCTGCGGGCGAGTTCGTACGGTTCGTTGAAGGTCGCGTTGACCGTGGCGGCCAGTCCGATCCGTGAGGTGACGGCGGCGAGCGCGTTGAGGACGGTGAGGGACTCGGGGCGGCCGACGACGTCCAAGTCGTGGATACGGCCCTTGTGTTCACGCAGCCGCAGCCCCTCGGCGAGGAAGAAGAAGTCGAAGCGGCCGCGTTCGGCGGTGCGGGCGAGATGCTCGAAGGAGGAGAACCCGATCTGGGACTTCGACCGCGGATCGGCCCACACGGTGGTGCTGTTGACGCCGGGGAAGTGCGCCGCCAGATGGATCTGCCGGCGCGAAGGCCTCCGTACGGTCATGACGCTCCCCCGGTCACGGCGTACTGGTTGGCGGGCCGGGCCAGGCCCAGGTGCTCCCTGAGGGTGCTGCCCGGGTAGAACGTGCGGAACCGGCCCCGGTGTTGGAGCAGCGCGACCGTCCCGTTGACCAGTCGCTCCAGGTCGCGGCGGGGTTCGACGGGCGTGAGGTGGAAGCCGTCGACGGTACGGTCGCCGTGCCAAGTGGCGATCAACTCCGCGAGGTCGACCGGGCCGCCCCGGTACAGCGGGCCGTGCGCGGTCTGCCGGGGGCCGCCCCCGCCGTGGCCCGGTTCGGCCGCGTGCTCGCCGTCGCCGAGGTCGACGACGAGGCTCACCAGGACCCGCAGGGTGTCGGGATCCCGGCCCAACTTCTGCGCGGATGACCGCAGTTCGGACCGTACGGCCCCGGCCTGCGCGGAATTCGCCGCGCGGACGAGGGCCACATCGGCGTACCGGGCGGCCGTCCGCCGGGCCTGGCCCTCGGTGGCGTCGACCACGCGGACGGGGTGGCCCTGCGGTGGTCTGGGCACGATCGAGGGGCCCTTGACGGCGAACTCGGAGCCCTCGAAGTCGACGTGGTGCAGCTTGTCGCGGTCGACGAAACGGCCGGTGGCCGTGTCCCGTATCTCGGCGTCGTCCTCCCAGCTGTCCCACAACCGGGCGGCCACCTCGGCGACTTCACCGGCCTCCGTCCACAGCGCGTCGGCGGGTGCGGCGTGCCGGCGGCCGAAGAGGCGGGCCTCGCCCTCGGTGGTCGACACGTCGAGCCGCCAGCCGGCCCGGCCCCGGCTGACCCAGTCGAGGGTCGCGACCGCGGCCTGCACGTGGAAGGGCTCGGTGTGCGTGGTGGTCACGGTCGGCACCAGGCCGATCCGGTTGGTGGCCGGGGCGACGCGGGACAGGACGGCGAGGGCGTCGGGTCCGGGGCGCGCGAAGGTGTCGTCGAGCGTCACGAAGTCGAGCCCGCCGCTCTCGGCGAGCCGCGCCAACGCGACGTAGGAGTCGGCGTCGTAGGCCGACCGCTGGTCGACGGCGGCGGCCAGATGCAGGCCCCGGCCGTGCGAGGAGGTCATGGGAGGAAAGCCTTCCTGTCGTTCGGGAGCGCCTCGGAGAGGGCCAAGTCCTTGATGAGGCCCGGGACTTCACCGCCCTGATCGGGCGTTACGCGGCAGCCCGACACGCGAGGTCGCGCAGGAACGCCAGCACGGCCCGCGCGGTGGCGTCGTTCTGCCGGAAGGCCGGGCCGCCGGTGCGCGGCCGGGTGAAGGCGCCGGGCGTCCGTACGTCGGTGTAGGGCCCGAGCGCGAACCGCCGGGGGTGCGGCCGCCCGTCCCCGTCGAGCAGCCGCCCGTCGGTGCGGTCCACCCGCAGCAGCCCCTCGGGACTCTCCATCACGGCCCCGTCGGCGTGCAGTTGACGCAGCAGCGGATCGACGGACCGCCCGACCGTGGGCTCCGGCAGCCGCGCCTCGACCAGCGCCCGCGCCTCGGTCGTCGCACCAGGCACGGTCGCGCTCGACGCGCGGAACACCCCGTCCTCGGCGGCTACGGCCATGTCCGCGCCGACGAACCGGACGACGCCGGCCCGGGACAGCGCGAGGAGTTGGCGCAGCCGGGGTCCCGGCGGCCCGGAGGCGAGGTAGCTGAAGAAGCCGTGCCACCAGGGCCCGACGTCACCGAGCCGGATCAACTGCCCGTAGACGGAGAGCAGTCCGAGGAAGACCGACAGGTCCTGGCTGTTGGACGGATCGTGACGGCGACTCAGATCGCCCTCCACATAAGCCCGTAGCCCCTCCTGGAACTGCTCGTGCGACGCGTACCGCACCCCGTCCAGCGGGTGGTCGAGGGCCGCGAGGTCGAGCCGGTCGGCGGGGTCGGGCACCGCGGACGCGACGAGGGCCTCGCGGTCCGCCGCCTCCCCGGCCGCGTACTTCTCCTCGAAGTCGGTCCAGGCGATGCTCGTCCGCTCGGGGTGCACACCGAACAGCCGGTGGTAGTGCGCGAACCCCAACTCCTTCTCGATCAGCGGCCATACGTCCCGCCGGAAGTCGAAGCCCCCCGGCAGCGCGAGTATCGCGTCGACCTCGGCGGGCCCGAAGAACCGTGGCAGCGGCGGCCGTTCACCGCTCCACTCGTAACCGATCTTCGAGTGGTACGGCACGCCGCGCCGCGACCCGACGTACAGCACGGGCTCCTGCCCCGAGGGGACGTAGGTGTCGCCGTCGTGGCGTCCGCCCCTCCCCTCCGTGAGCAGGACCATCAGGTCGACGAAGGCGAGGCCGAAGCCGCGGACGAGCACGGGTTCGCCGGGGGCGAGGGAGGAGAGGTCGCTGTCGGCGGTGAAGTCGGGCGGCAGATGGACCAGGTCGTGGGCGCGGGCGTAGGCCGCCAACTCGCGCTGGTCCTCGTCCAGTTCGGCGTCGAGGTGGCCCAGGGCGAGGACGACGAGGTCGGCGAGGAGCGGGTTCGGGCTGTCCTCCAGCCAGACCTGCTGGCGTCCGTCGCGCGGGCCGCTGATCCTGAGGGCCCGGTGCGGGTGGTGGTGGACGGTGACGCCCGGCGGCAGCGCGGCCACGGACTGTTCGTGCACCCAGCGCAGGTAGGAGCCCTGGAGCTGGCGGTCGGCGAAGGTGCTGCCCTCGATGTCGGCCCATTCGTGCAGGGTGGGGCCGGGGCGGACCGGACCCTCCATGACCACCGTCTCGTCGGTGAACATGGTGACGTCCTCGGCGTGCGAGTTCATCCACAGCAGCGGCGACTGGGCGGCGCGCCAGATGCGTCCGGCGCCCGGCGGGTGGGGGTCGACGAGATGGATGTCGAGACCCGAACCGTCGTACAGGTCGACGGCGTTGGCCGCCATGCGCTCGATGAGACCGGTCCCCCGCGGCCCGGCCCCGACGATCACGAGTGAGAGCCCGGTGCTCGGGACGGCGGATACGGGGGTGGGAATGTCGGAAGACATGCGAAGACTCCGTGACGTGAGCAACACGGGCGAATGCCTTCACACAGGGCGCCTGGCGGCACCGTACGGCCGAGCCCCTCAGCAGGACCGTCTACCGACTGTACGGCGCCGTTTCCCCTCGGTGTCAAGGAAGTCCACACTGTGAGCAGTACGTCTCATCTTGGTTGACGCCCCACCGGATGCCTGTTCCACTTGTCCCATGCATCCGCAGCAGTGGCTGGTCAAGCGCTCCCACATCGACCTCGGTCGAGTGTGGTCCTCTTCCTGTTGAGCTGACCCACTGCGCGTCCCGGTCGCCCGAGTCCTCCTCTGACCGTGCGCTTCACGTGTTCTCCCGCTCCACCCGTTCCGCCTTCACACACCCCTCCCCTCGGGTTCCGTCCGCACTTCCTCCACCGCGCCTACCGCGTCAGGGCGGCCGTACGCCGTCGTGGTGCCGCCCGGACCCCGATCACCCGGTCCATCAGCGCTCCCAGCACATCCCGTACGGAATCGCGGTTCCGCGCGTCGCACTCCAGCACCGGCACGTCCGCACCCAGCCCCAGCGCCTCCCGGACCTCGTCCACGTCGAACCGGTCCGCGCCGTCGAAGCGGTTCACCGCGAGGACGAAGGGCGCGCCCTGCGACTCGAAGTAGTCGACCGCCGGGAAGCAGTCCTCGATCCGCCGGGTGTCCACGAGGACGACCGTGCCGAGCGCGCCCTCCACCAGGTCGTCCCAGAGGAAGGAGAACCGGTCCTGCCCGGGCGTCCCGAACAGGTACAGCGCGATCGTCGGGTCGAGCGTGATCCGCCCGAAGTCGAGGGCGACGGTCGTGGTGGTCTTCGCCTCGACGCCCTCCAACGAGTCGACGCCGACGGAGACTTCGGTGATCGCCGCCTCCGTGTCGAGGGGTTCGATCTCCGAAATGGCCCCGATGAAGGTGGTCTTGCCGACCCCGAGGCCGCCGCTGACCACGATCTTCACGGCCAGCGGCACGATCTTGTCAGAGCGCCCGGACATGGTCCCTGATCCTTTCGAGCATCGGGAGCGGCAGCTCCGCGGGTTGTCGGCAGGCGAGTTGCCCGGCGACGACGAGGTCGGAGATCAGCACCTTGGCCACTCCGAGGGGTACGCCGACCCGGTGCGCCACCTCGGCGACGGTCGTCGGCTGTTCGCACACCGCGACGATGTGGCGCCGCTCGAAGGTGAGCGACGGATCCGGCACGCCGACGGCGACGACCAGCGTCTCCAGCCGCAGATCGGCCTGGAGAGGCTCGGACCGGCCGCCGGTGATGATGAACGGCCGGACGAACGTCGCGTCCTCGTCAGGTTCTACGTTCCTGGGCTGTTCACCGTTCACCGTGGCAACGCCTGCCGCAGATCGGCGATGAGCGTCGGGGTGAGCAGATCACCCGCCCGCTCCGCGAGCACCGCCATCTCGTAACCGACGAGGCCCAGTTCACCGCTGCTGTCGGCGAGGACACCGAGACAGCTGCCGTCCCTGATCGCCGAGACGAGCAGGAAACCCCGGCCCATCTCGATCATGATCAGCTTGACCCCGTCGAAGCTGTACCGCTTGGACGCGCTGCGGGCCAGACTGCTCAACCCCGAGACGATCGCGGCGAGATGGTCGGCCTCGGTGCGGCCGAGCCCGTCCGACACGGCGATCAGCAGCCCGTCGGAGGAGACGGCGACCGCGTCGCGTACGCCGTCGGTGCTCTTGACGAAGTTGGCGAGCAGCCAGTTGAAGGTCTGTGAGTCGTGCGGGGTGTCGACGGTGGTCACTTGGCGGCACCTTCATTCGTCTCGGCGTTCTTCGCCGCACTCTTCTCGGTCTTCTGCTGCTTCTCCTTCTCGACACTGATGCCGCCCCGCATGTGGGCGCTGCGCAGGGTGGAGAGCATCCCGGAGACCTGTTCAGGGGTCCGTTCCGGGTTGGGCGGTGTGGTGGGAGCGGGTCGGCCACTCCGGTCGGTCTCGCTCACCGCTGCCGCGATACCGCTGCGCTGCGGCCGCTTGACCAGGCCGTTGCGGGTGCGCGCGGCGGACGAACCGCCCTTGGCGGCGACCGGGGCGGCCACCGCTTCGGTCTCCTCGCTCTTCATCTCCTCCGTCTCCGCCTTCCTGGGTGCGGGAACCGCCGGCCCCGTCTCGACCGCCTTCTCCGTCAGCAGCCCCGCGGGGATCAGCACCCGGGCGACCACACCGGCCGCCGGTGCCTCGCCGAGCCGTACCTCGATGCCGCACTTGCGGGCGAGGGCGCCGACCACGAAGTGGCCCAGGAACCGGGTGGGTTCGGCCATGAAGCTGGCGGTGCCGGAGAGTCGTACGTTGGCCTCGGCGAGGGCCTGGTTGTCCATGCCGAAGCCGTGGTCGACGATCGCGACCAGATACCCGGCGCTGGTGCGCCGTCCCTCGATCTCCACGTCGGAGTCCGGCGGCGAGAAGCTCAGCGCGTTCTCCACCAACTCGGCCAGCAGATGGGCGATTTCGACGACCACGGAGCCGGTGACGAACGCGGGCTCGATGCGGCGCAGGGTGACCCGGCGGTACTCCTCGACCTCGGACAGCGCGGCGCGCAGCACGTCGTTGACGGCCAGCGGCGTGGACCAGGGGCGGGGGCTGGACTCTCCGGCGAGCACGAGGAGGCTTTCGGCGTTGCGGCGCATACGGGTGGCCAGGTGGTCGAGTTCGAAGAGGTTGGCGAGGGTCGCGGGGTCGGCGTCCTCGTGCTCCAGCTTGTTGATGAAGCTGATCTGACGGCGCACCAGGTTCTGGTTGCGACGCCCCAGGCTCACCAGGGAGTCGGTGGCGTTGCGCCGCAACACGGCCTGCTCGGTGGCGAGTTCGAAGGCGGACCGCTGCACCCGGTCGAACGCCTCGGCCACCTCCCGCACTTCGGCCCCCGCCTTGCCGGCGACGGCGAGCGGAGCGGGCGGCGTCGGCGCCGCCCCGGACGACCCGTCCTGTACGGCGGCCACGGCCTGCGGCAGCCGGCTGCCGGCCACCTCCCGTGCCTGCCGGGCGAGTTCGACGAGCGGTGTGGAGACGGACCGTACGCAGTCGAGGGCCAGCGCGGCGAGCGCGGCGACCGTGCCGAGGGCGAGCAGCAGGAACAGCAGCAGGTCGCGCTGGGCCGAACTCTCCAACTGGGCGGCCCTGTTCTCGACATCGGTGCCGAGGGAGATCTGTACGTTCCGCATCCCGTTGATGGTGGCGGTCGTCGAGTCCCACCAGGCCATGGGCGGGATCGCGCTCGACTTCAGCTTCCCGGTGCCGTGCACCGCCTTGCTCTCGTACGCCAGCGTGCGCTCGGCGTCGGGTGTGGTCAGGGCGGTGTTCAGCCGCCGCTCCTGCACGGCGGTGGCCGACCGCGGGAAGGCGTCGAGGGCGGCGAGGCGTCCGGCGCGGATCTCCATGAACCGGCTGTAGTCGTCGCCGCGGAACTTACCGGCGCGCACCGAGCCGAGCACGATGGCGCGCTCCTCGCCTGTGAACTCCTTGGCGTTGCCGAGGACTTGGAGCGCCTGGTAGGCGTCGCGCAGATTGCCGTCGTGGACGTCTTCGAGGCCGAGGTCGAGCCGGTCGAGGACGGTGATCGTGGTGGTGAAGTAGTCGAAGGTGTCCTTCACCACGCCGGTGCCGTCGTCGGCGTCCTTGCGGATGCCGGCGAGTCCGTCGAGCCGGCCGAGGGACTCGCGCACGGAACCGGCGGCCGAGTCCTCACGCCCCTTCAGGGCCACGTCCAACTGCTCGCGCGCGGCGTCGGTCGCCTTGCGCTGCGTGGGCAGCTTGGCGCTGAACTGCCGTACGCCACCGACGTATCCGGTGGTGAGCCCGCGCTCCTTCTGCAGCTCGTGCACGAGTCCCTGGAGGGTGATTTCCAGGCGGGCGTTGTCGGCGGTCGCGGAGGCGTTGCGATAGGCGGAGATCTGTTCGGCGGCCGCGATACCGAGCAGGGCGAGCAGGACCGCGAGGGCGAGGATCAGAATCCTCAGCAGCCTGGTGCGGATGCTGGTGGTCGCTTTTGTTGTGACGTCCACTGAAGTGCCTTAAGTGGGTGGCGAGTTGATCGGGTTCGATCAGGCTCGATCAGGGATCGAACCCGGGGCAGAAATGGTTCTGCTCCCGCCCAACGACACGCACGGCACACCGGTCACCGGATCATGTTTTTGTTTTACCACGCTGAAACAGGGAAGGCCCGACCTCGCAGGTCATCCATGATCCCCAAGTGCCGCGTATACAACGGCGGTGACGACCCGTCACAGTCAACTGGTCACGGCATCCGGCATATTCAGCAGTCGCAGCACGACAGACATTCACAACATTCGCAGCATTCGCACGCGTCACAGCACGAGCAGTCGCAACTGGAGCAGCATCCCTCGCGCCGCCGCCCCGACCACGGCCCCTCGAACTCGTCGGCGCAGCACACCTTGCAGGTGCAGCAGAGCCCGAGGGCTACGGCGCATCCGGCCCAGAAACCGCGCCTGTCGGGCCGCGGGGGCTCACCGCCGTAGGGATTGCCGTCGTGCCGCGGATCGCCCGGCAGGTACGGGGTCCGCGGCGGCCCGAAGGCACCCTGCGGCTCCGGCACGTGCCCATACCCGGCCCCGTGCCCGCACGACTGCGTGCCGAAGGCCCAGTCCACCGAGCGCCCCAGTTCGTGCGCGAGCAGCAGATGCGCGAGCTTGCCGTCCGTGAACTCCGCCTCGCGCAGCGCGAGCCGTATCCCGTGCAGCGCGTCGTCGGCGAGTCTCCGCGCCTCGGTGAGCGGGGTGCCGGTCGCCGTAAGGGGGTTCCAGGCGCCCGACGCGGCGTCGGACTCCTTGTCCTCCACGGCGTCCAGGAGATGCGCGAGCCGGCCGAAGAGGCGCCCGGCCTCGGCGAGCGGTACGGCGTTGCCGGACCGTCCGGCCAGGATCGCGGTGTGCGCGAAGGCGGCCGCCGTGGCGGTCTCGGTCGGTTCGGTGACGGTCAGGATCGGCGTGCCGAGTCCGGCCAGGGACTCGATGCCGAACTGCCGCTCCACGGCC
This sequence comes from Streptomyces sp. NBC_00986, assembly GCF_045162565.1. NCBI lineage: Bacteria > Bacillati > Actinomycetota > Actinomycetes > Kitasatosporales > Streptomycetaceae > Streptomyces > Streptomyces sp. NBC_00986. Next base: position 9,092,058 of record NZ_CP108733.1, on the reverse strand, counting down.
TCGACGAGTACGGCGGCGTCGAACCCGACCGCCGAACCGGTGCGCGCCCCGGCCCGCCCCCAGCTCCCGGCGACCCGCCGCGCGGCCAGCGCCACCGGCCTGCGGGCCAGCAGCCCGTCCCCGTCGGCGACATGGTCACGCACCTTGGCCGAGGCGAGCACCAGCGAGACGGCCGCCGCGAGCCGCGCGCCCTCGCCCTGCGCGACGGACGCGGTCCGCATCCCGCGCAGCGGGCAGGGCCCGGCCGTACGACGCCATCCGCCGCCCGCGCGCTCGACCTGAGCCTCCGTCAAAACCGAGAGGATCAAACCGTCATAGTTCGTGACAACCCTCGCGAACTGCCCGTGGTCCCCGCGCAGCGCGAGACACAGCCCGCACAAATGCGCCATCCACTGGGTCTTGAGGTTCTCACCGAGTCTGTGACTGCAGGGCCGGACCATTCCGAACACGACAACCCCCCGTGGCGTGAACGACAACTGACTGGGCATCCGGAGATCGATATGGCATCTGACCGGGCGTTGAGCAGCCGCTTCGTATCGACCACCTCGTTCACCCGTACGCACCAGCCGTCACCCGGACGCCGAGAAGAATCATATTTCACTCTCAGTCAGCAGCCTTGTCCAGCAACACCCTTGATACACGGGGGCCCTCGACGTATTGGCTGTGCACCAGTAGCGTCACAAACCCCCCGCGCGGCGTCTATCCACTTGGCGCGCGATCCGCATCATGGATGACCATAGGGATGCGGAAAGCAAGTAAGACCGCTGTGAGAGGAGGCGTCCATGGGATCGGTACGCAAGGCGAGTGCTTGGCTTGGACTCGTTGACGACAACGATGACGAGCGCTACTACGACGACGACTACTCCGAAGGGACCGAGCAGCCCGGGGATGCCTGGGTCACGGATCCGCGGGTGAAGGTGGCGGAGGACGTCGCCGAGGTGAAGGGCCGACGGATCGGCACGGTCACCCCGGACAGCTTCCGCGACGCCCGCGCGATCGGCGAACTGTTCCGGGAAGGGGTTCCGGTGATCGTGAACCTCACGGCGATGGAGGCGACCGACGCCAAGCGCGTGGTCGACTTCGCGGCCGGCCTCACCTTCGGCCTGCGCGGCACGATCGAGCGGGTCGCGAACCGTGTCTTCCTGCTGACCCCCGCCAACACGGAGATCGTCAGCGGCGACCCCGCCGTGCGCCGTGAGGACGGGTTCTTCAACCAGAGCTGAGGCAGGGCCGCTCATCGGCCCTGCCTCCCGCAGGGTTGAACAGGGCTTCGGGTCTTCCTAGCGGAAGGCGTCGAGTCCGGTGAGCGCCTTGCCCAGCACGAGCTGGTGCATCTCGACGGTGCCCTCGTACGTGAGCACCGACTCCAGGTTCGTCGCGTGCCGCATCACCGGGTACTCCAGTGAGATCCCGTTGGCACCGAGGATCGTCCGTGCCGTACGACAGATCTCGATGGCCTCTCGTACGTTGTTCAGCTTGCCGAAGCTGACCTGCTCGGGACGCAGACGCCCGGCGTCCATGCGCCGCCCCAGGTGATGGGCGAGCAGAATCCCCTTGTGCAGTTCGACCGCCATGTCGGCGAGCTTGGCCTGGGTGAGCTGGAAGCCGCCGATGGGCCGCCCGAACTGCTCACGCGTCTTCGCGTACGCGAGCGCGGACTCGAAGGAAGCGCGCGCCGCGCCCATCGCACCCCACACGATTCCGTAACGAGCGTGCGACAGACAGCTGAGCGGACCCTTCAGTCCTACGACCTCCGGAAGCACGGCGTCGGCGGGCAACCGGACGTCGTCGAGGACGAGTTCGCTGGTGACGGATGCGCGGAGTGACCATTTGTGCTTGATCTCGGGCGCGGAGAAGCCGGCCGCGTCGGTCGGCACGACGAACCCGCGAATGCCGTCGTCGGTCTGCGCCCATACGACGGCGACGCCGGCCACCGACCCGTTGGTGATCCACATCTTGCGGCCGTTGAGGACCCAGTCGCCGCCGTCGCGCTTGGCGTAGGTGCGCATGCCGGCGGGGTCGGAACCGTGGTCGGGTTCGGTGAGCCCGAAGCAGCCGATGACGTCGCCGGAGGCCATGCGGGGCAGCCATGCCTGCTTCTGCTCTTCGCTCCCGAAGCGGTGGATGGCGTACATCGCGAGGGATCCCTGCACCGACACGAGCGACCTGATCCCGGAGTCCGCGGCCTCCAACTCCAGGCAGGCGAGCCCGTATTGGACGGCGGAGGCTCCGGCACAGCCGTATCCGCTGAGCGACATCCCGAGCGCCCCGATGCCACCGAGTTCGCGGGCGAGCTCCCTGATCCCGGGCAACTCCCCCTGCTCGTACCACTCCGCGACGTACGGCAGTACCCGGTCCGCGGCCCACGCCCGGACGGTGTCCCGGATCGCGAGGTCCTCGGGGTCGAGCAGGTCGTCGATGCCGAGGGGGTCGGCGGGGTCGAAGGGGGGCAACTTCGGGGACGCAGCCATGACACAGCCTCCGGCACTAAAACTATCACCGCTAGTTAGACCAACGGCCCCGACGTTACGACCCCCGGTGTCACGAGTCCAGCGCGCCGAGCCTTACCAGACTTTTCCCACCCGCCCACCCGTGCAAGGCGCCAACACGTGACCGTCTGCCGCGGGGGCTGAGCACCGCGGGCGGCAACCGCGCCATCCCCCGACCCGCCGACCCGCCGACCCGCCGACCCGCCGACCCGCCGACCCGCCGACCCGCCGACCCGCCGACCCGCCGACCCGCCGACCCGCCGACCCGCCGACCCGCCGACCCGCCGACCCGCCGACCCGCCGACCCGCACCCGCACCCGCACCCGCACCCGCACCCGCACCCGCACCCGCCAACGGTGGGGCGGTCCCACAGGACACGTTCACCTCTTGGTTGCCCGTAAACGGGTGGTGCGTGGGTGGGAGAGCGTCTTGGGTCAGGCGGAGACGCGGGAGTCTGCTACTTCCCTGGGGGCGGGGACCGTGGCCAGAGGTGCCTCGCACTGCATCACTCGGGGCAGGCGCAATGCCATCACCGCGCCCAGCAGCAGCAACCCCGCACTGACGAGCAACGTGACATGCAGGCCGTGGACGAAGGCGTGCCGGGCCACGTCGCGCAGGGCGGCGCCACGCGCCCCGCCGAGACGCCCGGCGACGTCGTAGGCCTCGCCCAGCGAATGCCCCGCGGACGCCGACGCGGACGCCGGTACACCGGGAACGGACGACAGCCCGGGCGCGTACGCCGCGTTCATCACGCTGCCGAGGAGCGCGATGCCGATGCCCGCGCCGAGTTGGTAGGAGGTCTCGCCTATGGCCGCCGCGCCACCCGCCTGGGCCGGCGGCGCCTCGCTCAGCATCGACTCGTACGCCCCGAAGAGCGTCATCTCCAGTCCGAACCCCAGCAGCAGGAACCCGAAGAGCAACAACCCCGTGTTGTCCCGCTCGCCCATCGCGGTCAGCGTCAGCACCGAGAACGCGGTCAGACAGAACCCGAAGCACACCATCCGGCGCGGGCCGAATCGCCTTAGCATCCGCGCCCCGAACAACCCCGCAGCCATCGCCGCGAACGTCAGCGGCAGCAGCCGTAGACCCGTCTGGAGGGGGGACAACCCCAACACCAGTTGCAGGTATTGCGCCGCGATCAGCTCCAGGCCCACCAGTGCCAGCATCGCCAGCACGATGCAGCCGACCGACGTGCTGAACGCCGGCCTGCGGAACATCTTCAGGTCCACCAGCGGATGCGTACGGCGCCGTTGCCGTCGTACGAAAAGAACCAGCAGCACCGCGCCCACGAGCAGCGGAGCCACCGTCCAGCCGCTCTCCACGGGCTCCCCGCCACCGAGCCGCTTCACGCCGAAGACGACGCCGAAGAGACCGCCCGCGGCCATGAGCGCGCCGACGACGTCCCACGGGCCGTTGCGATCACCCCGGGACTCGGGGAGCAGGAGCCGGCCGATCGGGAGGCTGATCAGCATCAGGGGGATGTTGACGAGGAAGACCGAGCCCCACCAGAAGTGTTCGAGAAGGAAGCCGCCGAGCAGCGGGCCGACCGCCGCGCCCACCGCCGCCACCGCGCTCCACACGCCGATCGCCACCGCCCGCTCACGCCGGTCGGGGAAGACCTGGCGGAGGATCGACAGCGTGGCCGGCATGATCATCGCGCCGCCGACGCCGAGCAGGGCGCGCGCGAGGATCAGGACCTGGGCGTCATGCGCGAGGGCGGCCAGCCCGGAGGCGACGCCGAAGAGGCCGTAGCCGAGAAGGAGGATCCGCCTGCGGCCCACTCTGTCGCCGAGCGTGCCGAAGAGGATGAGGAGCGAGGCGCAGACCAGCGGATAGACGTCGACGATCCAGAGCAGCTCTATCGCACCGGGCTTGAGGTCCTCGGTGACGGCGGGCACCGCGACATGGAGGACGGTGGCGTCGAGCGCGACGAGAAGCAGGCTGACGCAGAGGACGACGAGGACGACCCAGCGGTTGGCACCGGCCCCGGCCGCCCGACGGCGCAGCGCTGCGGCAGCCATGGTCGTCCCGGACATGTACTACCTCCCAGATGTTCCCTCGCGTTCGGCGGGGCTCACGGGGTGGGGACTCCCCGTGACTGCGGCCGGAGAGGAGCGGTGTCTCCGACCCGCGCAACGAAGGCGAGTGAGCCGTCAGCGTACGCGAGTTCACGCCAATGCCACGTGGCGGACCTCTCACACTCCCCGGAGAACACGTGTGGCGTACACCACTCGCCCTTCTGTGGACCACGCCCCGCCGGGCCTGCCGGTTCCGCGCCCCCTCGATAATCGGGTCCGTGAACGATCTCGCAGCACCTCTGCGCCGGGCGGCCCCGGCCCTCATCGGGTACGCCGCCGTCCGCACCCTGAGCCTGGTGGTGCTCGCGGTGTGGAGCGCGGCGCGCGGCAAGAGCGCCCACACCTTGCTGACGGCGCGGTGGGACGCCCTCTGGTACACGCGGGTCGCCGACCTCGGTTACGGCTACGAGGTCCGCCTCCCGAACGGCGACGTCCACTCGAACCTCGCCTTCTTCCCGCTGTTGCCCTGGCTGGAAAGGTTCATGCACGCGGTGTCCCCGCTGTCGTACGCGGACGGCGGTCTCGTGGTGAGCCTCGTTGCCTCGCTCGCGGCGGCCTGGGGGATCTTCGCGGTCACGGAACACGTCTACGGCCGTCGCGTGGGCGTGTGTGCCGTACTGCTGTGGGCTGTACTCCCGGTCGGGATCGTGCAGTCGATGGCGTACAGCGAGTCGCTCTTCACCGCACTCGCCGCGTGGTCCCTGTACGCCGTGCTGACGGGCCGCTGGCTGACGGCGGGCACGCTGGCGCTGCTGGCCGGGCTGACGCGGCCCGTGGGGCTCGCGGTCGTCGCGGCGGTGTGGGTCGCGGGCATCACGTCGTTCACCGGATTCGCCTCGCGGTTCACCGGATTCGCCTCGCGCGCGGGGTCCTCTTCCGTGCACGACCGCAGCACGGCGCCCGCGCCCGGCGCGCGGGTCTGGTCGCGCGCCCTCGGGATGGTGCTCGCGCCCCTGGGCGCCGCCGGGTACGTCCTGTGGGTCGGCCATCGCACCGGCAAGGGTCCGCTGGGCTATCTCGACGTGCAGGCGGGCTGGCGCAACGGTTTCGACGGGGGTGCGGCCTTCGCCCGTTTCGTCGGCGAGAAGTTCACGTCGTTCCCCTCGGCCCTGGCCGGGGTGGGACTGATCGTCGGAGTCGGGCTGGTGCTCTGGCTGTACGTCGTGGGCGTCCGGCAGGGCCAGCCGCTTCCGCTCCTGGTGTACACAGGCGTCGTCACCGCGCTCGCGCTGTGCGCGTCGAGCTACTTCGGCTCGAAACCGCGCCTGCTGATGCCCGCCTTCCCCCTGCTGCTCCCCCTCGCGCTCGCCCTGGCCCGGCTGCGTACATCCAGGTCAGCGTGGGTGGTGGGCGGTGTCGCGGTGGCATCGGCGGTGTACGGGGCGTTCTGGCTGAACGGCTCCGGTCCGCCATGATCCACTCATCTCGGCCCATGATCCACTCGTCACGCTCCATGAGCGCCCGGCCAATTCCCCCCCATCATTTGGTGAACTAATTCATAAGGGCCATAAAACTCGACCCCGGCATGATCAAAGGAATTGAAGGACGGAGCCGTCCGGGATTGCGGAATCCTCGGAAATAAACCTGCTCCTGAGAGCTTTCCCACATCACATCGTCATCACAAAGCCGCTGATTCGCCGGGGATCCACACTCACTCGCTGTAACGTCGATTGAGTGCGTACCGAACGAAACCTCACCCGTCTGGACCGGGTGTTCGCGAGGCTGGACCGTGAACCCGAACGGCCGGCCAACATCGATGTGCCGAAGATGAGCCGGCACAGGGTCGTGCTCTTCGCGGCGACCCTGGCCTTCTATCTGGCGATCGTGTGGCTCGTCGTGACCACGTCCTGGCTGGTCCGGTTCGACTGGCAGGTCATGTTCTTCCGGCCGTACCAGCAGTGGGCCGGCATCCACTGGTTCGTCGACTACTACGTGGTCCTCGGCCAGCGCGGCCCCACCGCGGTGATGGTCGCGGCCTGGCTGGGCTGGCGCTCCTGGCGGCAGCACACGCTGCGCCCGCTGCTGACCCTGGGCACCCTGCTGCTGCTGCTGAACATCACGGTCGGCGCGGCCAAGCTCGGCATGGGCCGTCTCGGCCCGCACTACGCCACCGTCATCGGCTCGAACGAGATGGGTCTGGGCGGCGATATATTTCCCAGCGGCCACACCGCCAACGCGGTCGTGACCTGGGGAATCCTGGCGTATCTGGCCTCCACGCCGGCCGCCCGCCGCTGGCTGTCCGCCGCGTCCGCGGTGACCTCGCTCGGCGTCGGTCTCGCCACGGTCTACCTCGGCACGCACTGGCTGAGCGATGTGCTGCTCGGCTGGGCCGCCGGTCTGCTGGTCCTGCTCGCCCTCCCGTGGTGCGAGCCGCTGATCGCCCTGGCGGAGACCCGGATCTTCGACCTGCGCGACCGCTGGCGTGCCCGTCGCGGCGATACGGCACCCGCGCCCGCACCCGCCTCCCCGGTCACCGCGCCGGTGCTGCTCAAGCCGCGCGCCTCCTCCTCGGGCGACGAGGTCCCCGCGGCCCGCGAGACGGTCACCGCGAGCCGTACGGCCCGGCCACCCGCCCATCTAGCCCCGGGCCCGCACACGACCCGCTCGGAGCGCACCCCGGTCACCCCGATCGGCAGCCGCCGCCCGCCGCACCCCGACCGCGTGGCTCGCGGCACCGCCCCGGCCACGGCCACGGCCCGTCCGGCGACAGGCGGCTGACCCCCGTCCCAGGCCGCGGGGCCGGTACGCACAACCATCCCCGCGCATCAAGAAGGCCCCGGTTCCGCCAGCGGAACCGGGGCCTTCGTCACGTCCGCGCTCAGCCCTTCCAGGCGCGCGCCACCGTGCCGTCCTTGACCTCGAAGTTGAGCCGTCCCACGCGGAACTCCATGGTGATGATCGCCCCCGGCGGCAGCGACCGCACGGTCGGCCAGCCGCGCTCCCGCGCGAGCCGCTCGGCCTCTGTGGCGTCGAGGCCCACATAGCTGTTCGGACTGTCCTGGGGCTCTGCCGGTGGAGTCGGAATGGATGCCATGCCCGCCACGCTAGCCCCTCTTGCGCTCTCTCCGTCCCTCTCCGGTCACACTTCTGTCACAGGATCAGGACGTGTGTTTTGTTCTGCATCCCTCACACGTATGAGCGGTTCCGTACGCCTTCCGCAGGCATTCGAACGTAATTCCCGCATGTCGGTCCGGCTCCCCGAATAGCCCCGCGGAAAGTGGCGCGAGAACCGGCCGGGTGCCCCTTTCCATTCCGATTCCGTGCGCTACGGCGGGAGCTGACGCCGCATAAGAGTTCACCGTTTCAGCACAGAATCGCCGTCGGCTCCCGGGCCGTGCCGGTCCAGCGCGCGGGACAGCCGGTCCCGGGCCGTCCTGATCCTCTCGGTCAGCTCGACGGGCTCCAGGACCTCGAAGTCGAAGCCCATCATCATCACGTGGATCACCATCAGGTCGAGGTTCGGGGCCCCGGTCCGCAGCAGACAGGCGTCCGGTCCGTCGGCCTCCAGCGTCCCGCCGGACGGTGAGATCCGTTCGGCCGCCTCCTGGAGGGGCACGAGCAGCCGGACGACGGCGTGCGAGGCGTACGCGCGCGTGGAGACCCCTTTCGACACGTGCGCGGCGAGGTCCTCGGCCGGTGGCTCGCGCGGGGTGAAGCGCGGCCCGTGCGGCGGCCTGGGCGTGATGCGGTCGACGCGGAAGGTGCGCCAGTCCTCGCGGTCCAGGTCCCAGGCGACGAGGTACCAGCGCCGCTCGGTGCACACCAGGCGGTGCGGTTCGACACTGCGGCGGGTCGGGGTGCCGTCGTGGCTCTCGTAGTCGAAGCGCAGCCGCTCGGCGTCCCGACACAGGGCGGCCAGCTCGGTCAGCACGGCCGGGTCGACGGCGGACGGCAGCGTGTTGTGCAGCATCGGCACGGTGAACGCGTTGAGGGCGCCCACCCGGCGGCGCAACCGGCTCGGCAGCACCTGTTCGAGCTTCGTGAGGGCGCGTACGGAGGTCTCACCGATGCCCTCGATGCCCTGCCCGGCGGCGGTACGCAGCCCGACCGCCACGGCGACCGCCTCGTCGTCGTCCAGCAGCAACGGCGGCAACTCGGCGCCCGCGCCCAGCTGGTAGCCGCCGCCCGTGCCAGGACTGGCGTTGACCGGATACCCCAGCTCCCGCAGCCGGTCCACATCCCGGCGCACCGTACGTGGGGTGACCCCGAGCCGGTCGGCCAGGTCGGCGCCGGACCACTCGCGGTGGGCCTGGAGCAGCGAGAGCAGACGCAGGAGTCGTGCCGAGGTCTCCAACATGGTCGAAGTCTCTATCAAGGGCGGTACGCCAGTTGCGGCACGTCGAAACAGGTGCTGTTCATGTCCCCTTGCGGGACCCACCCCCTGCCGTCCTGCCAGCGGGCCACGGACAGACAGGTCCTACGCGTCTTCGGCGGTTCGGCGAGCCGCTCGAAGGAGACCGGAACCAACAGCCCGCCTGCGGTGTAGTTCTCGCTCCGGTTCATGAAGCCGTCGACGCACGCGCGCGTGACGCCCGTTTTCGTGCACGCCCGCGCCGCGTCCGTGAACCACATCGCCGCCGCCCACCCCTCCAACTGCCACTGGGAATGCGTCTTCAGCCCCTTCGTCGCATCCCTGAAGTCCCGTACGGCCGCCTGCGAGGTGTCGTCGAAGTCGCGGCTGGACCCGGTCGCCCACAGGGCGTTGCGGCAGCGCGGGGAGTTCTTGTAGTCCTCCGGGACGGTGGATGTCCAGTTCTGGACGTTCGTCACCTTGGCGATGACCTTGACGCCGACCTGGTCCATCGCCTCGCACAGTTGGGCGTTCCCGTGCGTGTCGATGGCGTCGAAGACCAGGTCGGCACCCTGCTGCTTCAAGTCGGCCGCCACGGCACGGAAGTTGGGCAGCGCGAAGTCGACCTGCTCGGTGACGACCTTGTACCCCTCGGCCTTCAGCCCCTGCTCGACGAGCCGGGCGTAGGCGGCGGACGCGGCCTGGTTGTACGACACGACGGCGGCGGTACGGGCGCCCCGCTCGCGCTTGAAGTACCGGTAGACCTCCGTACCGCCGTACGACTGCCCGCCCCAGCCCGGTGTCCCGGCGCGGGGCGCGAGGCTGCCGTAGATGCCGTACAGGTGCGGGTACGTGTCGTAGGCGGACCCGATGGGCTGGCCGCCGATGTCGGGCACACGCGCGTGGGAGACGCGAGAGGCGCCCGCGTAGTCGAGGGCGGTGGTGGCGACCAGGGCGACGACCTTGTCCTCGTCGATGAGTCGGTGCACGCACGCGTTGTTGCCGACCCCGCTGCCGCCGTCGTCGCACAGCCGCACCTCGACCGGGTGCCCGTCGATGCCCCCGCGCGCGTCGAGGCGGTCGAAGTACGCCTTGGCGCCGTCGCGGGGGCCGGTGAAGGTGTCGCCGCCGACCGGGCTGGTCGCGCTGGTGATGATGCCGACCCGGATCGGAGTGCCGTTACCGGGCGCGGGCGTACGGGAGTTGCCGTGCTCGAAGTCGCTCTCCGGGAGGCGGCTGCCGCAGGCCGTGCCCCCGAGGAGCAGCAGCACCGCGACAGCGGCCTCAGCAGCCCGCCCCGGGCGACTGCGAGGCATCGCCGCTCAACGCCACCAGCGCGCACAGGGTGTTGACGGACACCTTCCAGGTGCCGCCCTGTTGGACGCTCGTCCCGGAGGCGTTCGGGAGAGCGGTGGCGCCGTTCAGGGTGAGGCTGTAGGTCACGGTCGCCTGGGTCGCCGACGTGAACTCGACCTTCTGGACGACTGCTTGGACCTGGCCGCCGCGCTTGTCGCCGCTGAAGGCCTTCAGGACCGGGCCCATCCTGTCGCCGTTCTCCAGGACGGCCTGTTTGTCCGCGCTGGAGCCGGCCGGGTCGAAGAACTTCTTCCAGTTGGCCTTGATCTGCGTCGTCGCGGCGGCCGGGTCGGCGGGCGCGGTCGCCGGTGCGCTCGTCGTCTGCTCGACGGACGGTGTGGGCGGTGAGGCGCTGTCGCTCCCGCCGCCGCTGTCGTCGCTGCAGGCCGCGAGTACCGGACCGAGCACGAGCACCATGGCCGCCGTGACCACCGTGCCCCGCACGCGCCTTGTGTTCCTTCGCCTGAGGTCGCTCCCGAGAACCATGTGGCTCACCGCCGGGTGTCGTTCCGGGCCGTGCTCGCCCGGTGTTTTCAGGTCAGGTGTCAGAAGGCATAGTGCAAGCCATTGGCCGGCATGGACAGACACACGACATGTGGGGGCCGTAAATGCGGACAGCCCGACTGCGGACCGTGCACCCCGCCCTGTGGGCCGGCTGGGCCGCGCTCGCCGCGGGCGCGGTCCTGTGCGTGATCGGCTGGTACGGCATCTCCGGCGAGCGCTACGCGGAACGCCAACTCCCCTACCTGGCCTCCTGCACGATCCCCGGCGCCGCCCTGATCGTCGCCGCCGCGATCCTGCTCACCCACGGCCGCAGCGCCCTCGCCGCCGCCCGCGTGGAGGAGCTGTACGCCCTTCTCGTGGCCGCCGAACCCGCCGACGCCGAGGAGTCCGCGCGGGCCGCCGCAGCGCCCGTGGCGGTCAGCGGGGACCTGCTGATGGTGCCGGGCGGCACGCTCTGGCACCGCGCGGACTGCCCGTTGGTCGCCGGGAAGCCGGAGGCGGTGCCGGTGGACTCGAAGCTCGTGGCGAACGGCGAGTTGAGCCCCTGCCCGATCTGCGAACCCGCCGAAGCCGACGACTGATGGCCTTGATGTCGGCCTTCACCTACGACCTCACCCTCGCCGGCCTGTCCATCGGCAGCGCCGCCGCGCTCACCGGGATCGGCCTGATCGTGACGTACCGGGCGACCGGCGTCCTCAACTTCGCGCACGGTGCGATCGCGATGGTGTGCGCGTATGTGCTGCGGCAGTGCGTGGTCGGGTGGGGCTGGCCGCTGTGGCTCGGTTCGATGGTGACCCTGCTCTTCCTGGCGCCGGGCATCGGAGTGGCCCTGGAACGGTTCGTCTTCCGCCCGTTGGCGGTCCTCGGCGGCGATCCGGCGCAGACCCTGGTCGCGTCCATCGGGGTGTTCGTGCTGCTGGTCGGCGGGGCCGCGCTGGTGTGGGGGCAGGGGGCGCGGGACGACGCGCCGGAACTGGTGTCGGCCGATCCCTGGGGGCAGTTGGCGGTGGTGCTCGTACTGGCCACCGGAGTTGGGGCGGTCATCCGGTGGACGCGGTTCGGGCGGGAGCTGCGGGCTGTCGTGGACGACCGCCAACTCGCGGTACTGGGTGGGGTGGACGCGGACCGGGTGGCTTCGGCGGGCTGGGCGTTCGGGTCCTTCACGGCAGGCCTGACGGGCGTGCTCCTCGCGCCGTCCGTGCGCCTGGACCCGTACGGTCTGCCGCTGCTCGTCATGGAGGTGGTGGCGGTCGCGGTGGCCGCGCGGATGCGGAGTCTGCCGGTCGCCGTGGTGGTGGCGTTGGGGATCGGGGTCGGGCAGAGCCAGTTGACGCGGTTTCATCTGCCGGGCTGGGAGGGCGAGTTGCTGCAGGCGGCGGACGCGAACCTGTTCGTGGTCGCCCTGTTGGTCGCGGCGCTGGCGCTGCCCGGTCTCGGCTCCCGGGACGCCCTCCCGCGTACGGCGACGGCCCGCGTGGCGACACCTCCCGGTGCCTGGATCGTGGCCGGGGTGCTGTTCCTCCTCCCCCTCGGCTTCGCGGGCTCGGACCTGCACACCTCGGTCCAAGTCCCGGCACTGGGCGTGGTGTTGCTGTCCCTGGTGGTGGTCACCGGACGCGGCGGCCAACTCGCGCTGGGACAGGCGGCGTACGCGGGCCTGGGTGCCCTGTTCACGGCCCTGCTGGCGGCGGGCCGCTTCCCGCTCCTCCCCCGCCTCCCGGAACTGGCCGCGCTCGCGGTGGCCGTCCTCCTCGTCGCTCCCCTGGGCCTGTTGACCGGCTGGCCCGCGATCAGCCGCCACGGCCTGTCCCTCGCCCTCGCGACCTTCGCGGTCGGCGTCGGGGTGAGCCGCTTCGTCTTCGCCCAGCCGTACGCCACGTCGGGCCTGTCACTGACCCGCCCGTCGGGCTTCGACGGCGACCGCGCGTACTACGTCCTCGAACTCGCGCTCCTGGCAACCGCGTTACTGACCGCCCACGCCCTGCGCCGAGGCCGCACGGGCCGCGCCCTCGCCGCCCTCCGCGACCACGAACAGGGCGCGTCCGCATCGGGCGTCCAGGTCCCGTCCCTGAAACTCCTGGCCTTCGTCGCGGGTGCCGCCCTGGCCGCCCTGGGCGGCGGCATGCTCGGCATGGGCGTCCGCGCCTTCGACCCCTCGGCCTACGACCCCGTCCGGGGGTTGTTGTGGTTCGCCGCGGTGGTCGTCCTGGGCGCCGACAGCACACTGGGCGCGCTGGCGGCCGCTGCCCTGCTGGTCGGGCTGGACGCGGGGGCGCGCGGCGGGGTGGCGGCGGCACTGATCGGCGTGTTGGCGGTGTGCGTAGGACGGTTTCCCGGGGGGCCGTACGAGGCGTTGCGGACGGTGGCGGGGCGTCTGCGACCTCAACGACGGGCACGGCTCACGGCGTTGGGGGTGAGGGCACGGCGGAAGCTGCGGGCGGTGAGCGTGCCGGGGCCAGCGGTACAGACAGTACGGGCGGGCTCAACGGCGGGTGTGCGCGCGGGTGTTGCGCGCCAGGCGGAGCCCGATGCCGGGCGAACGTCTGGAGCACGGAGTCTGCGGGGGCGCGCGCCCGGGTCCGGACAGCGTGGCGAATCGGGAGCAAATACACCTGCCCACAAGGGTGTTGAACGCCCAGCCCAGCCCGACGCCGGGTCAGGACACGCCACCGAACCCGGGCAGCGGAGCAACCCGGCGGAACCAACACCCCGGGACCCCGCACCCGCCACACCCATCGAAAACGCGCACCCGCCCCACAAGGCGCCCCCACCCAGGCCCACTCCCACGTCCGGACCGGCCCTCCTCCCCCGACCACGCACCACCTCCCCCCTCCTCACCGCCCACACCCTGCACGCCCGCTACGGTGGCTTCACCGCGCTGGACGGGGTCGATCTCGTCGTGCGGGCCGGGCAGGTCACCGCCGTCGTGGGGCCCAACGGGGCCGGAAAAAGCACCCTGTTCCACTGTCTGGCCGGGACCGTGCGGCCCGCGCGGGGGCAGGTCCGGCTCGGGGGGCGGGACATCACGAGGCTGGCCGCGCACGCCCGCACCCGGCTCGGGATCGCCCGGACCTTTCAACAGCTCGCCGTGTTCCCCTCGTTGACCGTCGCGGAGAACGTGCGCGTGGGTGCCGAACAGGGCCGGGTCACCGAACCCGGCGCCGTGGAGCGGGCGTTGCGGCTGTTCGGGCTGGACGGGGACGTACGGTCGCTGCCCGCCGCCGACCTGCCCACCGGGACGTTGCGCCGGGTCGAGTTGGCGCGGGCGTTCGCCGGCGGCCCCCGCGTGCTGCTGCTCGACGAGCCCGCCGCCGGACTCGACACCGCCGAAGTGACCGCGCTGACCCTGGTGTTGAGGGCGCTGGCCGCCGAGGGCATCGCCCTCCTCGTCGTCGAGCACGACCTCGACCTGGTCGCCGACCTCGCCGACGTGGTCCATGTGATGGCCGCGGGCCGCATCGTCTCCTCCGGCCCGCCCGATCGCGTTCTCGACGCACCCGGCACACACGAGGCCACCCGGGAGACCCCCGCATGACCATCGCCCTGCGCCACGCGCGCGTGCGCTACGGCCCCCTCGAAGCCCTGCACGGCGTCACCCTCGCGGCCCCCGCCCACGGACTCACCGTCCTGCTGGGCCGCAACGGCTCCGGCCGTACAACTGCCCTGCGCGCCCTAGCCGGTACGGTCGCGCTGTCGGGCGGCGCGGTGGTGTGGGACGGCGCCGAGGTGACCCGTATGCCCGCGTACGAACGGGCCCGCCGGGGACTGTGCCTGGTGCCGGAACGGCGGGCCGTGTTCGGGTCCCTCACCGTCCACGAGAACCTCGAACTCGCCTCGCGGGACTACGCTGTTGCCCTCGACGCGTATCCGCAACTGGGCCCCCTGCTCCCCCGCCGGGCCGGCACCCTCTCCGGCGGCGAGCAGCGGATGCTGGCGCTCTCCCGGGCCCTGCTGGCACGCGCGCGTGTCGTGCTCGTCGACGAACCGGCGCAGGGCATGTCGCCCGCGGTCGCGGCGCACACGTACGAACTGCTGGGCGGGCTGGACGCGTGCGTGGTCGTGGCCGAGCAACGGCTGCCGCCGGTGCTGCGCGGCCGGGCGGCGATCGTGTACGAACTGCGGCGCGGGACCGTCGTGTTCAGCGGCGAGGCGGCCGAACTGGAGTGACGGGCGCGCCCCCGCCCGGTCGGAGGACCGGACGGGGGCGGCGTGCGAGCGGTTCGGCCCAGAGGTCGTTCATCTCAAAGACCGTCCGCCCAGAGGCCGTTCGGCTCAGAGGTCGAGCTGCTGGCCGGGGACGATCAGATCGGGGTCGGCGCCGATGACGGACTTGTTGGCGGCGTAGACCTTCCGCCAAGTGGTCCCGTGCTGGGCGGCGATGGCGCTGAGCGTGTCGCCCTCGCGGACGGTGTAGTCGCCGCGGGACGTGCCGCGCGAGGCGTTGTTCGTCCCGCGGGCCGGCGTGTTCGCGGGCTTCGACGGGGTCGCCTTCTTGGTCGACTTCTTCGTCGTCGACTCGGACGTCGACTTCTTCGTCTTCGTCGTCGACTTCTCGCTCACCGTGCCGGAGGAGGCCGCGGGTGCGCTGCCGCTCGCTCCGGCCTTCGCCGAGCAGACCGGCCAGGCGCCCCAGCCCTGGGCCCGCTGGACCTTGCCGGCGACGGCGATCTGCGCGGACTTGGAGGCCTGGTCCGCAGTGGCCGCGTAGGCCGAACCGCCGTAGGCGCGCCAGGTTCCGGCGGAGAACTGGAGTCCTCCGTAGTAGCCGTTGCCGGTGTTGATGTGCCAGTTGCCGCCGCTCTCGCACCGGGCGATGCGGTCCCACACCCCGCTGTCGGCCGCCGCGGCGTTGCCGCTTGCGGCCAGCAGTCCGAGGGGGGCGAGCAGGGCCGCCCCGGCGAGGACCGCCGTCGTACGCACTTGACCCTTGCGGTGGGTCTCAGGAGCGTTCTCGCGAGTGGTATCGGCACATTCGGACATGTAGTTCCCTCTCCAACAACCCGGGGTCCCCCAAGGCGGTTCGCGGCTCCCGCGCATCGACGCGGTCCTCGCGCTCCTCCCCGTCCGCCGGAAGTGGTGCTGCTTGCTGGCTTGTTCGGCCGGCGGACGTGTCCCGAGCGGTGCTCGTTGCACACGGCGGAGGAATGTACGGAGGTGGACGAGCCGATGTCGACCAACTCCCCGTCGCCGCAGGCCAGTTCACTGTTACCGTGGGTATCGTCACTTTTCGGCCACCCACTACATTCGCTGATTTCACGATTTTTCGACCAGTTGCCGACACGTGCTGTGACTCGGTTCACGCGACCAACTCCCTTGACCTTTCACAGAGTTGACGTGGAGTGTCCGATTCCGTACCGACCGTGACCGTCCGCTTCGGTTGGTTCGATTCGGTTCGCTCTGGAGCGTGACTCCCGCCACAGATCCTCCGTTGTCTCCTTCATGAGCCCGGGACCCACCGGGCACCGCATTCCGAGGGAGCCACCCGTGCCGCGCATGCTCGACGTCAGCGACGACGTACGCGCCGAGATCGGCGACGAAGAAGCCGACCGGCTGCTCGCCGGAGACAACGCCCCGGGCAGTTACGACTGCACGTCGTGCCGCACCCAGGGCGACTCCGATCAGGAGCGCACCAGCACCGTCCTGTTCATCGGCGACGAGACCGCCGTCCTCGCCTTCGCCCACGCCACCTGCCTGCCCTCCCAGATCGTCCAGGTCACCGAGGAGCAGTTGCAGGGCGCCGTCCGCTCCATCAGCGGCAACACGCACGCCCCGGCCGGCGCACCGGAGAAGGCCGTACCCGAGCAGGCCGTCCTCGGGGTGACCAGCGGACTCGTCCTGATCTCAGGGGAGTTGCACCCCGCCCTGGTGGTCGAGCCGACCGCGCCCATCGTGCGGCCCGGCTCGACCGACACCGGGGACGACTTCCTGCCGCTGCTGATCGAGCAGGGCTTCATGCCGCTCAGCGAGATCACCACCGTGCCGCCCGTGCTGCACGGCTGGTCGGTGCTGCTCGCGGCGGGCCAGCTGCACGCGGTGCTGCAGCCGAGCAGCAACGGCGGTTCCCCGGTGGCCTGGTGGCAGGCGCACCAACCGCTCCAGGTCACCGACAGCTGGCGAGCCGCCGCCAACAAGCACCAGCAGGTGCTGATGTTCGCGGCACCGGTCGGCTCGATCGGCCGCCAGCCCCGCGAGGACCTGCTCCGCAGCGCGCTCGACAAGGCCGCGGCGAACGGCCAGTTGGTCGGCTCCGCGCTGCCGCTCGCGGGCACCTGAGCCGCATCCCTTCAGGTCACGCGTCGTTTGGACATACGTGCACGCATATGACGTTCCCCGCAGCCGGCCCTACCAGTCGATCCCGTCCTCGCGATCGGACCGGGACAGCCCCGGCGGTCCATCGGCCACGCCGATCTACGACCGGCTCTACTCGGAGTGGGTCAAGACCTTCCGCTCGCTGCCGGGTGACCGCAGCGGCGAGGAGGAGCTGGGCTTCACCGCCTTCGGGCACAGCCCGCACAGCACGGGCTCGTTCAGCGGCGGTTCGTTCGGCGGGGGTTCCATCGGCGGGGGCTCGTACAGCGCGTACAGCGCGGGGGCCTACAGCGCCCGGCAGCAGTCGCAGTGGCAGCGCGTCGGGCAGCTCGGTCACTCCGGGCAGCAGCAACAGCACGGCCACACCGGGATGCACCACATCCCGGCGGCCCTGCCGCCCGGCCCGCGCCGAGGCATCTGACCCGGCACGGCACGCACACGAAGAGGGCGGCCCCTGTATCGACAGGGGCCGCCCTCTTCGTCGTAGAACAACCGGCCGTGAGAACAGCCGTACGGCTGCGGCTACTTCTTCTTGCCGCGCTTCTCGCGGACCCGGACCGAGATGTGGATCGGGGTGCCCTCGAAGGCGAACTCCTCGCGGAGGCGGCGCTCGATGAAACGGCGGTAGCCGGCCTCGATGAAGCCGGAGGCGAAGAGCACGAAGCGCGGGGGCTTGGTGCCGGCCTGGGTGCCGAAGAGGATGCGGGGCTGCTTGCCGCCGCGGACCGGGTGCGGGTGGGCGGCGACCAACTCGCCGAGGAACGCGTTCAGTCGGCCCGTCGGGACCCGCGTCTCCCAGCCGGCCAGCGCGGTCTCGATGCCCGGGACCAGCTTCTCCATGTGGCGGCCGGTGCGCGCCGAGACGTTCACCCGGGGCGCCCACGAGACCTGGGCGAGCTCGGTCTCGATCTCGCGCTCCAGGTAGTAGCGGCGCTCCTCGTCGAGGGTGTCCCACTTGTTGAAGGCGAGGACGATCGCGCGGCCCGCCTCGACGGCCATGGTGACGATGCGCTGGTCCTGCACCGAGATGGACTCGGAGGCGTCGATCAGGATGACCGCGACCTCCGCCTTCTCGACGGCGGCGGCGGTGCGCAGCGAGGCGTAGTAGTCGGCGCCCTGCTGGAGGTGGACGCGCTTGCGGATGCCCGCCGTGTCGACGAACTTCCAGGTGATACCGCCGAGTTCGATCAGTTCGTCGACCGGGTCGCGCGTCGTACCCGCGATCTCGTTGACGACGACGCGCTCCTCGCCGGCCACCCGGTTCAGCAGCGAGGACTTGCCGACGTTCGGCCGCCCGATCAGCGCGATCCGGCGAGGCCCGCCCACGGCGGTGCCGAAGGTCTGCTCGGGCGCCTCCGGCAGGGCCTCCAGGACGGCGTCCAGCATGTCGCCGGTACCGCGCCCGTGCAGCGCGGAGACGGGGTGCGGCTCACCGAGCCCCAGGGACCACAGATACGAAGCGTCGGACTCGCCGCTCAGGCCGTCGACCTTGTTGGCCGCCAGCACGACGGGCTTCCCGGCCTTGCGCAGCAGTCGTACGACCGCCTCGTCGGTGTCGGTGGCGCCGACCTTGGCGTCGACGACGAAGACGACCGCGTCGGCGGCCTCGATCGCGTACTCGGCCTGCGCGGCCACGGAGGCGTCGATCCCGAGGACGTCCTGCTCCCAGCCACCGGTGTCGACGACCTTGAACCTGCGCCCGGCCCATTCGGCCTCGTACGTCACACGGTCACGCGTGACACCGGGCTTGTCCTCTACGACGGCCTCGCGGCGGCCGATGATGCGGTTGACGAGAGTCGACTTGCCGACGTTCGGCCGGCCGACGACGGCGAGGACGGGCAGCGGCCCGTGTCCCGCCTCGCCGATGGCGCCCTCGACGTCCTCGATGTCGAAGCCCTCTACGGCGGCGAGCTCCATGAACTCCGCGTACTCGGCGTCGCCGAGAGCCCCGTGCTCGTGCTCCTCGCCGGAGCCGTCGGGCTGGATCTGGTCGTTCATGAAGATCGGTACCTCGTTCATCGTGGTGATCGGTGGAACCCCCGGATTTCGGGTGATCCACTACTCAAGTGTCTCTTAGCGCCCGGTGAGGCGCCTGGCATCGTCCAGGTGGGCGGCCAGCTGCTTCTGGATGCGCTCGGTGGCCTCGTCCAGTGCCTTGCGCGTACGGCGGCCGGAGCCGTCGCCCGCGTCGAACGGGTCGCCGAAGACGACGTCGACGCGGGAGCGCAGCGGGGGCAGCGCCTTTATCAGTCGTCCGCTCTTCTCTGCGCTGCCCAGCACGGCCACCGGCACGATCGGGGCGCCGCCGCGGACCGCGAAGTAGGCGAGCCCGGCGCGCAGCGCGGCGAAGTCGCCCTCACCGCGGCTGCCCTCGGGGAAGATCCCGAGGACTCCGCCGCCCTTCAGGACGTCGAGCGCGCGGGTGACGGCGGTACGGTCGGCGGTCGACCGGTCCACCTCCAGCTGCCCGACGGCGCGCATGAAGGGCCCGAGCGGCCCCACGAACGCCTCTTTCTTGACCAGGAAGTGCGAAGCGCGGGGCGCCACACCGATGACCATCGGGCCGTCGATGTTGTGCGAGTGGTTGACGGCGAGGATCACCGGGCCGGTGGCGGGAACCTTCCAGGAACCCAGCACACGCGGCTTCCACAGCCCGTACATCAGGCCGACGCCGATGCGCCGCCCGATCTCGGCCCCGCGCTCCGTAGGTGCAGTCACTTCGCTGCCCGCTTCTCCCCGACGAGGGTGACGACGCACTCGATGACCTGCTGGAGCGTGAGGTCGGAGGTGTCCACCTCGACCGCGTCGTCCGCCTTCGCGAGCGGCGAGGTCTTGCGCGAGGAGTCGGCCGCGTCCCGCTTCAGCAGCGCCTCGCGCGTGGCCTGTACGTCGGCGCCCTTCAGCTCACCACTCCGCCGGGCGGCGCGCGCCTCGGGGGATGCGGTGAGGAAGATCTTCAGATCGGCGTCGGGCAGCACGGTCGTACCGATGTCCCGCCCTTCGACGACGATCCCCCGCTCCGCGCCGGCGGCCAACGACCGCTGCAACTCGGTGATCTTCGCCCGCACCTCGGGCACGGCACTGACCGCGCTGACCTTGGAGGTGACCTCCTGGGTCCGGATCGGCCCGGCCACGTCCACGCCGTCGACGCTGATCGTCGGGTTCGCCGGGTCCGTCCCGGAGATGATCTCCGCCTTGTCGGCAACGGCGGCGATGGCGGTGGGGTCGGTGAGATCGATCCCGTTGTTCACCATCCACCAGGTGATCGCCCGGTACTGCGCCCCGGTGTCCAGGTAGCTCAGCCCGAGCTGCGCGGCCACGGCCTTCGACGTGCTCGACTTGCCCGTGCCGGAGGGGCCGTCGATGGCGACAATCACTGCCGGAGCGGTCCGGGCGGCGCCGTTTTCCACGGGAGGACACCTTCCTGGTGCGGGGTGGTGAGCGGGGCGGGGTCGCGAGTGCGCCCCGCACAAGGTTACTGGGTGCGCGTCACTCGTCCGGCCGCCCCTTGTCGACACTGGTCCGGCGAGATCGGGCTGGGGGGTCGGAGGGTTGCTGATTGACACGGGGTGGGGTTCTTCGGGCTGCCTGGAGCCTGGGCGGTTGGACGGTTGCTGCTGGACGCGGGCCGCGCACACCCAGCCCGCCCGGCACCCTCTCGACGCAGGCCCGCATTGTTCAGCCCGTCCGGCGTTTGAGGAGGAGGCCCCTTCAGGGCCGATGGGGGTCTGGGGGCGGAGCCCCCAGAAGACGCCCGCCCCCACACCCCCGCACCTACTGCCGGATCGCCCAGCCCCGTTCCCGCAACGCCGCAGTCAACACCGGCGCGGCCTTCGGCTCGACCCACAACTGCACAAGCCCCGCCTGTTGCCCGGTCGCGTGCTCGATCCGTACGTCCTCGATGTTGACCCCCGCCATCCCCGCATCCGCGAAGATCCGAGCCAACTGCCCCGGCTGGTCGTCGATCAGCACAGCCACAACCTCGTAGACCCGCGGAGCGGACCCGTGCTTGCCGGGCACCCGGACCTGCCCCGCGTTCCCGCGCCGCAGCACGTCCTCGATCCCGCCCGCACCCTCCCGCCGCTTACCGTCATCGGCGGACTGCAGCGCGCGCAAGGCCCGAACCGTCTCCTCCAGATCCCCGGCGACATCGGTGAGCAGATCGGCGACGGGCCCCGGGTTCGCGGAGAGGATGTCGATCCACATCCGGGGATCTGACGCGGCGATCCGGGTCACGTCCCGAATCCCCTGCCCACACAGCCGTACGGCAGCCTCCTCCGCGTTCTCCAGCCGCGCGGCGACCATGCTGGACACCAGATGAGGCATATGGGAGACGAGCGCGACGGCCCGGTCATGGGCATCGGCATCCATGACGACCGGCACCGCACGGCAGTGCGACACCAGCTCCAACGCGAGGTTCAACACCTCGGTGTCGGTGTCACGCGTAGGCGTCAACACCCACGGGCGGCCCTCGAAAAGATCGCCGGTCGCCGCCAGCGGACCCGACTTCTCGCGCCCGGACATGGGATGCGAACCGATGTACCTGGACATCACCGCCGGGTCGAGCCCCAGCGACTCCAACTCCCGCCGCGGACCACCCTTCACGCTGGCCACGTCGAGGTAACCCCGGGCCACCCCCCGCCGCATCGCGTCGGCCAGTACCCCGGCCACCAACGCGGGCGGCGCGGCGACGATCGCGAGGTCGACGGGCCCGTCCGGCGCCTCGTCGGTACCGGCACCGAGCGCGGCCGCCGTACGGGCCTGCTCGGGGTCGTGGTCGGCGAGGTGGACCACGACCCCGCGTGAGGCAAGGGCGAGCGCGGCGGACGTACCGATGAGCCCGGTACCGATGACGAGGGCGGTCCTCACTGCGCGATGTCCTTGCGCAGGGCGGCCGCCGCGCCGAGGTACACGTGCGCGATGTCGGCACGGGGCCGGTCGGACTCGATGTGCGCGAGGATGCGGACCACGCGGGGCATCGCACCCTCGATGTCGAGTTCCTGCGCGCAGATCAGCGGCACGTCGGCGAACCCGCTTCCGAGCTTGCGGGCGGCGGCCGCCGGGAAGTCGCTGTGCAGATCGGGCGTGGCCGTGAACCAGACGCTGATCAGATCGTCGGCGGTGAGGCCGTTCCGCTCCAGGACGGCGGTGAGCAGCGCTCCGACCTGCTCGTCCATGTGCCCGGCGTCGTCCCTTTCCAGTTGGACGGCGCCCCGGACCGCTCGTACCGCCACGACTTGACTCCTCGCTGATGTACAACCCGGCTCTTTGTACAACCAGCCTAGTCAGCCCCTCCCGTACCAGTGCTCGGCGCCCGCCCACCGAGACGGGTCACAGGGACTGCTGCCGGACCAGTTCCTCCAGCGAG
Organism: Streptomyces sp. NBC_00986; assembly: GCF_045162565.1. Taxonomy (NCBI): domain Bacteria; kingdom Bacillati; phylum Actinomycetota; class Actinomycetes; order Kitasatosporales; family Streptomycetaceae; genus Streptomyces; species Streptomyces sp. NBC_00986. The sequence goes on along the minus strand of NZ_CP108733.1, from coordinate 9,069,663 downwards.
GCGGCCTGCGGCACCTGCCCCTCCGGGGTGAGCTTGTCGACGGCCTGGGGCAGCGTCCGCGCGAGGTCGCTCGCGGCCTGCTGCGGGGTGACACCGGCCTGCTCGGCGACCTTCTGCAACGTCTCGTCGGGCAGCGCCTGCTGGATCTGCTCGCCGGTGACGGACTGGTTCTGCCCGGTGCCGACCCAGGAGTCCTTCTGCTCGGCGAGCCCGGACTTGGTGAGCATCTCCAGAAGCCCGCCCAGCGGATTGCCTCCGCTACTGGCACCGCCCTGACTCCCGCCGAGAGCGGAGAGCAGCGCACCCAGGATGTTGCCGCTACCGGAGCCGCCCTGACCCCCTCCGCCCACTCCCCCCAGAAGACCACCGAGAAGGCTGCCGAGATCGTTGCCCGCCATGGCTCGCACCTTTCGAGAGCGGCCGGCCGCTGGTCGGGGCCCGGCCTCGAACCCTGCCAATGTCACCCGAACCGTCCCGTTCCGCTACTTGGGGTGAGATCATCCCGGTATGCCTCTTTACCCACGGCCCCGAGTCCGCTCTCATGGGCTGGAAGCACGCCTCGGGGGAGGGCCACAGTGAAGCGTCCTGGACCATTGCTCACACTTCTGGCGGGCCTGGTGCTGGGCCTGTTCATGCTGACGCTCAACGCGACGTCGGGAACGAAGACCGCGTCGTCCTCGTACAGCGAGGCATCGCCGTCCGCGTCACCGAAATCGCCGGCGAAGACGTCACCGACACCATCCGTCACACCCAGCCCAACGCCGTCGAAGCCATCCGTGCCGCCCGTCGCGAACGCCAACTACGCCGGCCGCACCGACGACGACGCCGCCTCGGTCGCCGTCTCCGTCCGTGACGGCAAGGCGGTCGCCTACTTCTGCGACGGCCGCTACAAGGAGGCCTGGCTCAGGGGCCGCGTCAACAACAACGGCAGCATGAAACTCACCGCCCCGAACGGCGCCGTACTCGACGGCAGGATCGAGCAGGGCAAGAAGATCACCGGCACCGTCAAGGACGAGGGCCGCCCGTACACGTTCACCGCCGACAAGGCCGTCAAGCCGTCCGGGCTGTGGCGCGCGACCGCCAAGGTGCGCGGTGCCAAGATCGACGGCGGCTGGATCGTGCTGCCGAACGGCCGCCAGACCGGCATCGTCACCCGCGACGGCAAGGCCGCCTCCGCACCCCGCATCGACCCGGAGACCGGCGCGGTCACGGTCGACGGCCAACAGCTCACGGCACGACCCGTCACCCCCTGACCCACCATCCGCCTCAGGGAGCCGATCATGACCGCCGACCCGAACGCCGCCACCCAGTCCTACCCCCCGCGACCGCCCGCCCGCCCCCACGACAGCCCCGCCCGCTACCTGGTCCCGGCCCTGGTCGCCGCCGCCGTAGCGGTCGGCCTCGGTGTCTACGGCAAGGTCCACGACCCGGCGGGCACCGCCTTCAACCTCGCCGGCTTCAGCAGCACGGGCGCGGTGAAGTCCTGGCTCGCGACGACCGCGTTCTTCTTCGCCCTCGTCCAGGTCGTCTCGGCCTTCATGGTCTACGGCAGGCTGCCGGGCCCGAGTTGGTCGGCGACGCTGCACCGCTGGTCGGGGCGGATCGCGTTCCTGGTGGCGGTGCCGGTCGCGGTGCACTGCCTCTACGCGTTCGGCTACCAGACGTACTCGACACGCGTGATGTGGCATTCCCTCCTGGGGTGCGCGTTCTTCGGCGCCTTCAGTGCCAAGATGCTGCTGCTCCGCTCGGAGCGGCTGCCCGGCTGGCTGCTGCCGGTCGTCGGCGGACTGGTCTTCACCGCCCTCACGCTGATCTGGCTGACATCCGCGCTCTGGTTCTTCCGCACGGTCGGAGTGACGACATGACCACGGTCGTAGCGACCAAGCGACCACACACCTCCCTCGGAGTGACTACATGACCGACAGCTCGACGCGCCGCACGGTCCTCGCGACGGGTGCGGCCGCCGCGCTCACCGCGGGCTGCAGCAAGTACGGCGACAGCAACGACTCCTCGGGCTCGTCGTCCGTGAAGGCCACCGGCGGCCAGGAGCTGGCGAAGACCTCCGACATCCCCGTCGGCGGCGGCAAGATCTTCAAGGACCAGAAGATCGTGGTGACGCAGCCGAAGAAGGACGAGTTCAAGGCCTTCTCGGCGATCTGCACCCACCAGGGCTGCACGGTCGGCACCGTAGCGAACGGCACCATCGACTGCCCGTGCCACGGCAGCAAGTACCGCATCGCGGACGGTTCCGTGGAGGCAGGACCGGCGCCGAAGCCGCTGCCCGCCGAGCAGATCAAGGTGGAGGGAAATTCGATCCGCCTGGCGTGAGTTGCCACGTACGCTCCGGGAATGCCGTTCGAGAACCTGGTCCGTGACCACACGATCTACGCCTGCGTGATGGGTTCACGCGCCTTCGGCCTGGCGACGGACGGCAGCGACACGGATCGCCGGGGCGTGTTCGTGGCCCCCACTCCCCTCTTCTGGCGCTTCGAGAAACCGCCGACGCACATCGAGGGCCCGGCGGAGGAACAGTTCAGCTGGGAGCTGGAGCGCTTCTGCGAACTGGCCCTGCGTGCCAACCCGAACATCCTGGAGTGCCTCCACTCCCCCCTCGTCGAGCACATCGACGACACGGGCCGCGAACTCCTCGCCCTGCGCGGCGCGTTCCTCTCCCGCCAGGTCCACGAGACGTTCACGCGCTACGCGTTGGGCCAGCGGAAGAAGCTGGAGGTCGACATCCGCACGCACGGCGCCCCGCGCTGGAAGCACGCGATGCACCTCCTCCGCCTCCTCACCAGCGCCCGCGACCTGCTCCGCACGGGCACCCTGAAGATCGACGTCGGAGACCAACGCGCCCCGCTCCTCGCGGTGAAGCGCGGCGAAGTCCCCTGGCCGGAGGTCGAGTCCTGGATGACCCGCCTGGCAACGGAGACGGACGAGGCGGCGACCCACACCCCGCTCCCGGCTGAGCCGGACCGACGCCGGGTGGAGGACTTCCTGATCGGGGTCCGCCGCGCGTCCGCCGACGCCCTAGCGGGGTGACGCCACCGGCAACCCCGCCTCGGCAGCGGCCTCACCCTGACGCTTGTCGTACGTCACGAACCAGCTGACCCCATGACCGAGCTTGAGGGCCGCCACAGTGTGGATCGCGTCGAGGCTGCGCAACGAGGTGTTCGGCGCCAAGTCCCCGGCCTCCGCCATCAGTTCGGGCGTGAGGCGAACGCGGGCGACGGAGTTCAGCAGCGCCTCGGCCGCTGAGCGCTCGACCTCGTCCGCACCGAGCCGATGTAGCAGCCGCCGCACCTCGGTCTGCGCCAGGTCGCAGGTGACGACACGGCGCATTCCGCCGTGCTGTCCGATCCACTGCTCCAGCGCCGTCGTCTCCGCCTCGGCCCGCAGCAGCTTGGCGATCGCCGACGCATCGAGGTAGAGCAGCGTCACCGCGTCTCCTCCTCGCGCTGAGCGAGCAGTTCCGCGGTGGGACCACGCCCCTCCGCGTCCCGCCTGACCGCGCGCAGCCGCTCCAGCGCGTCCGTGGCCTCGACGCCGTGTCCCTCGTCCATGACCGAGGCGTCGAGCAGGCCGATGGCGATCGCGGCACGGATGTCCCGCTCGGCCGGCTCCAGCGGAGAAAGTATGGCGACCGGCACCCCGTCCCGCGTGACCTCGATCGACTCGCCCGCCGCCACAGCGTCCAACAGAGCCGCAGTGTGCCGGGAGAGCTCCCGGACCGGCACACGCCTGCGCTTCGTCTTACTCATGCCTGCCACGATACGCCCACCGTCTGACACCTTCCACCGGCGTCAGACACGGCACCGATGCGTCAGGCATCCCAAAGTGCCCCCAGCCCCAACAACTCCTCCCGGTACTCGATCCGCCCCGCCCACTCCTCGGGCCAGGCATCCGCCCCGAGATGCGCCCCCGCGAACGCCCCCGCGAGACAAGCGATCGAGTCCGAGTCACCGGACGTACAGGCCGCTCGCCGCAACGCGGTCACCGGCTCCTCGACGAAGAGCAGGAAGCACAACAGCCCGGTGGCCAGCGCCTCTTCGGCGATCCAGCCCGCGCCGGTGGCCAGGCACGGGTCGGTCTCCGGGGAGACGGCGCGTAAGGCTTCGTCGAGCCGGCCGAGTATCTCCAGGCACTCGTCCCAGCCGCGCGCGATGAAGTGCTCGGGCGTGGGGTCCTGGCTGCGCGTCCACAGGTCACCCAGCCAACGGTGGTTGTACCGGGTGCGGTTCTCGACGGCGTACGACCGCAGCAGCCCGACCAGCCCGGTCGGTTCCGCACCCTGCGCGAGCAGCCGTACGGCATGCGCGGTGAGGTCGGACGCGGCGAGGGCGGTCGGGTGGCCGTGGGTCAGCGCGGACTGCAACTGGGCGGCACCGGACCGCTGGTCGTCGTCCAGCCCGGGGATCAGCCCGACCGGCGCGACGCGCATGTTGGCGCCGCAGCCCTTCGAGCCGATCTGGCTGGCGTCCTGCCACACCCGCCCCTCGCCCTTCAGCAGGTTGCAGGCGACGAGGCAAGTCCGGCCCGGGGCACGGTTGTTGTCCGGCGACTGGTACCAGTCCACGAACTCCTCACGCACCGGCCGTTCCATGCGCTTGGGCCCAAGCAGCCCCCGTTCCATGGCAGTTCGCAGCCCCCGCCCCAAGGCCAGCGTCATCTGCGTGTCGTCGGTGACGAAGGCAGGCTTCGGCAACTCCATCTCCCGCCAAGGACCGCACTTGGCAAGGATGCCGGGCACGTCGTTGAACTCGGTCGGGAAGCCCAGCGCGTCCCCGAGCGCGAGGCCGATCAACGCCCCGGTGGCAGCACCTTTGTTGACGGTGGTCGAGGTCATGCGAGACGTCCTTCCCGGGTCGGCCGGAGCAGCGGTGGATACAGGGCGGTGGCGGTCCCGGCGCGGTACAGCGCCGCCGGTTTGCCGCGACCGCCGGTCAACTTGGCCCCGCCCAGCACCGGTTCGACGAAACCCGGCGTCGCGAGCACCTTGCGGCGGAAGTTCGGGCGGTCCAACTCCGCGCCCCACACGGTCTCGTAGACCTGTTGCAGCTCCCCGAGCGTGAACTCCGGCGAGCAGAAGGCGGTGGCGAGGGAGCTGTACTCCAGCTTGGCGCCCACCCGTTCGTGCGCGTCGGCCAGGATCCGGTCGTGGTCGAAGGCGAGCGGCCCGATCGCGTCGTACGGCAGCCAGCGGGCCTGCGCCGCGTCGCTGCCCGCGTGCGGCTCGGGCGGGTCGGGCAGCAGCGCGGCGAAGGCGACGGTGACGACCCGCATCCGGGGGTCGCGGTCGGGCTCGCTGTAGGTGCGCAGCTGCTCCAGGTGCAGCCCGGAGACGTCCGACAGGCCGGTCTCCTCGGCGAGTTCACGCCGGGCGGCCGTCTCCGCGGACTCGTCCGGCGCCACGAAGCCACCCGGCAACGCCCAGTGCCCGGCGTACGGCTCCTGCCCGCGCTCGACGAGCAGCACGTGCAGGGCGCCGGCGCGGATCGTGAGGACGGCGAGGTCGGCGGTGACGGCGAAAGGTTCGAAGGCGTACTTGTCGTAGCCCGGTGTTGTGGTCATGAGCAACCACCCCCCCTTAATGGTCAGTTCGACCATAAAGAGTGACCGCGGTCCGGCACAACCCCCAGCGCCCGAGGAAAACGACGAAAACGAAACGGCCGGCCCCGGAGAAACCCGGAACCGGCCGTCACAAGCGAGCCCTAAGCAGGCAGGATCTACAGATCGACTTCCTGCATCAGCATGCCGACCTCGGTGTTCGACAGCCGTCGCAGCCAGCCCGACTTCTGGTCGCCCAGGGTGATCGGGCCGAAGGAGACCCGCACGAGCTTGTCGACCGGGAAGCCGGCCTCCGCGAGCATGCGCCGCACGATGTGCTTGCGGCCCTCGTGGAGGGTCACCTCGACCAGGTAGTTCTTGCCGGTCTGCTCGACGACACGGAAGTGGTCCGCACGCGCGTACCCGTCCTCCAGCTGGATGCCGTCCTTGAGCTGCTTGCCCAGGTCGCGCGGGATCGGGCCCACGATGTGCGCGAGGTAGGTCTTCTTCACGCCGTACTTGGGGTGGGTCAGCCGGTGCGCCAGCTCGCCGTGGTTGGTGAGCAGAATCACACCCTCGGTCTCGGTGTCGAGCCGCCCGACGTGGAAAAGACGCGTCTCACGGTTCGTGACGTAGTCGCCGAGGCACTGCCGGCCCTCGGGGTCCTCCATCGTCGCGACGACACCGGCGGGCTTGTTCAGCGAGAAGAACTGGTACGACTGCGTCGCCACCGTCAGCCCGTCGACCTTGATCTCGTCGTGCTCCGGGTCGACCCGCAGACCCTGCTCGACCACGATCTCGCCGTTGACCTCGACCCTGGACTGCTCGATCAGCTCCTCGCAGGAGCGCCGGGAGCCGTAGCCCGCGCGCGCGAGGACCTTCTGCAGCCGCTCGCCCTCCTGCTCGGCGCCCGGGAAGGTCTTGGGCGGCTTGATGTCCTTCTTGCCCGCGTACCGCTCCCGGTTGCGCTCCTCGGCCCGCGCGTCGTACTCCCGCGAGGTCGCCGGCGCCCAGCGCCCGCGTCCGGTGTCCTGGCTCTGCTTGGGGCCGCCCTTGGCACCACCGCGCGCGGAGGCACCCCGCCCTGACTTGGGACCTTCATGGGATCCCGTGGGGCCTACGTCGTAGCGCCGCTCCTCGGGACGCGGCTTCCCGGCGCGCTTCGGCTTGTCGTCGCGGCCTCCCGCGCCCCTCGGCTGGGAGCCGCCCCCACCGGCACCCCGGGAGTTGCCCGCGCCGGAGCCACGGCCGCCGCCGCCCCCACCGGAACCCCGGGGACTGCCGCCCCCGCCGGTCCCGCGGGGGTTGCCGCGCCCGCCGCTCCTACCGCCGCCGCCACTGCTGCCACTGCCACTGCTTCGCATCAAAGTTCCGTCGTCGTCGTTTCGTCTGCATCTGCATCCGGTGCATCCGGATCGAACGACGGGACCCCTTCCAGCGTCTCCGCCTCGATCGCCTCAGCCTCAGGGAGGAAGGGCGCGAGCTCCGGGAGCTCGTCCAGGCCGCGCAGGCCCATCCGCTCCAGAAAGTAGTTCGTCGTCACGTACAGGATCGCACCTGTTTCGGGTTCCGTGCCCGCCTCCTCGACCAGACCCCGCTGCAGGAGGGTGCGCATCACACCGTCGCAGTTGACTCCGCGGACCATCGAGACCCTGCTGCGGCTGACCGGCTGGCGGTACGCGACGACCGCCAGGGTCTCCAGCGCCGCCTGGGTGAGCCGGGCCTGCTGCCCGTCCAGGACGAAGCCCTCGACGGCCGGCGCGTACTCCGGCCGGGAGTAGAAACGCCAGCCCCCGGCGATCAGCCGCAGCTCGAAACCGCGCCCCTGGACGGTGTACTCGTCGGCCAGCTCACGCAACGCGTCCGCGATCCGCCGTTTGGGCCGCTGGAGTATTTTCGCGAGGTGTTCCACGGTCGCGGGCTCGTCCACGACCATCAGGACGGCCTCCAGGGCGGGCTTGAGGTCGAGCTCCGCGACGCCGGACGGGCTCGCCGGTACGCCCGTGGTCTCCTCGCTCACGCCGACTCCTCCTTGGTCTCCTTGGGCGGCTCGGGCGGCCGGTCGAACTCGTCCGTCACCACCGGCTCGCCTTCCCCCTCCCCACCGGTCCAGCGCACGATCAGATCCCCGAGCGCGGTCTCCTGGTCCAGCGCGACGGCCTTCTCCCGGTACAGCTCCAGAAGGGCCAGGAACCTCGCTACGACGGTCAGGGTGTCGTCGGTGTCGTCCACGAGCACGCTGAAGCTGGCCTCGCCGAGCTCCCGCAGCCGCGCGACCACGATCCCGGCCTGCTCCTGCACGCTGACGAGCGGCGCGTGGATGTGATCGACGTACACCTGCGGCTTGGGCCGGGGCTGCATCGCCTTCACGGCCAGCTTGGCGAAGCCCTCGGGCCCGATCCGGATGACGACCTCGGGCAGCAGCTCGGCGTGGTGCGGTTCGAGCCCGACGGTCCGGGGATAGCGCCGGGCCTCGTCGTCGAGCCGCCGGTTGAAGATGTCGGCGATCTGTTTGTACGCCCGGTATTGCAACAACCGCGCGAACAGCAGATCCCGCGCCTCCAGCAACGCGAGATCGGCCTCGTCCTCGACCTCTGCGGAGGGCAGCAACCGCGCCGCCTTCAGATCCAGCAGGGTCGCCGCGACGACGAGGAACTCGGTCGTCTGATCCAGGTCCCAGTCGGGCCCCATCGCCCTGATGTGCACCATGAACTCATCGGTGACCTTGGACAGCGCCACCTCGGTCACATCGAGCTTGTGCTTCGAGATCAGCTGGAGGAGCAGATCGAACGGCCCCTCGAAGTTCACGAGCCGAACCTTGAAGACCCCGTCATCGGCCTCTTCGGCCGCTTCGGGTTCCGCAACAGCCGCCACAGGCTCTTCTACGACGGCCTCAGGCACCCGCTCCGCTACGACGACCTCGGGTTCCGGCTCCGCCACGGCGACCTGCGCCTCGGGCTCAGGCGCCGCACCCGGCCCCTTGCCCAGGGCACGCCGACGGCCGGCGGGGGCGCCGGATGCGGGAGCGTCGTTCGAGGTCATGGCCCCCGCAGGCTACCGCTACCGCCCGCGAAGCCGACGTACGAGAATGCTCGCGTCCCCGCGGGACTCCAGATCGGCCAGGACGACGGCGACCGCCTCGCGCACGATCCGACCGCGGTCGACCGCAAGGCCGTGCTCGCCGCGGAGCATCAGACGCGCGTGCTCCAGGTCGATGAGTTCCTCGGCGGAGACGTACACGGTGATCTTCTCGTCGTGCCGCTCCCGCCCGCTGGGCCGACGGTTGGCCTGCGCCCGCTGACGCTGCTTCCGAGGCTGGGCAGAACCTTCCTGCGCCTCCTGACGTCGTCCTGAGCCGTCCGCGGACCGGCTGCGGGACTCACCGCCGTCCGAGTCCGCCGCGACGTGCTCGGCACCCTCTCCGTCACCGCCCTGGGCGGGTACGGACTGCGGGGCGTCCTCCCCGGCGGTGGGATCGCTCTCCCCCGCCGGAGCCGGCACCCGGGCCTCGCCGTTGGCCCGGCTCCTGGGGGTGGACGACTGAAGCGCCATCCCCCCTGTCGTACGGAACAGTTCGTCGGCCCCCGGCAGACTCACTCGGCGTGACACCGGGCGAGCACCTCCCTGGCGAGCTGGCGATAGGCGGCGGCACCGACGGAGTTGGAGGCGTACGTGGTGATCGGCTCACCGGCGACCGTGGTCTCCGGGAAGCGCACCGTGCGCCCGATGACCGTGTGGTAGACGTGATCGTCGAACGCCTCGACCACGCGCGCGAGCACCTCACGACTGTGCACGGTGCGGGAGTCGTACATCGTGGCGAGGATCCCGTCGAGCTCCAACTCGGGGTTGAGGCGCTCCTGGACCTTCTCGATGGTCTCCGTCAGCAACGCGACTCCGCGCAGCGCGAAGAACTCGCACTCCAGCGGCACGATCACCTTGTGAGCCGCCGTCAGGGCGTTCACGGTGAGCAGGCCGAGGGAGGGCTGACAGTCGATCACGATGTAGTCGTAGTCGGCCATCAGCGGCTTCAACGCCCGCTGCAGGGTGGACTCGCGCGCGACCTCGCTCACCAACTGCACTTCGGCGGCCGACAAGTCGATGTTGCTGGGCAGCAAGTCCATGTTCGGGACAGCTGTCTTGAGGAGTACCTCGTCGGCCGACATGCCCCGCTCCATGAGCAGGTTGTAGACGGTGAGGTCCAACTCCATCGGGTTGACGCCCAGTCCGACCGACAGCGCGCCCTGCGGGTCGAAGTCGACGAGCAGTACGCGTCGGCCGTACTCCGCGAGCGCGGCACCCAGGTTGATGGTCGACGTGGTCTTGCCGACGCCGCCCTTCTGGTTGCACATCGCGATGATCGTCGCGGGGCCGTGACTGGTCAGCGGACCCGGGATCGGGAAGTAGGGCAGCGGGCGTCCGGTCGGGCCCACGCGCTCACGGCGCTGGCGGGCAGCGTCGGGCGCGAGTGTGGCCGCGTACTCGGGATCGGGCTCGTACTCGGCGTCGGGGTCGTAGAAGTGCCCGTCGGGCAGTTCGTCGTAGTCGGCGAATTGGTTGCGGGGCGCGCCCCTTCCGTCGCCGGCCATGGCGTTCACGTGATGGCCATCCATGCTCTGGTGTGCTGGCTGAGTCACCCCTGGCTTGTGGTGACCCTGGTGGGCTGCGAAGGTACGCACCGCGACGGAGCCGACAGCCTCGAACCCCGCGGGCTCCTGGCCCTTTGCAGGCATTCCTGGTTGACCACCCCCGGGAGAAAATGTCGACTCATTCACAAGTCGTCTTACCTCCTTGGTGACCAGGGAATTTCTCGATAGGTCAGCGTGGCACCATGCCGACGTTCGGCGACTCTATGGCGTGTCGGGTGTCCGCAGCAACACAATCCGCCGGACCCGGCCCGATGTGTCGGCAATGAAACATCCCTCTGTCAAGGGCGTACGGCAGTCGCACGGCAGGTTCCACCGGTGCACGAATCGGTTCAAGGGTTACGTTCGGGGCGAGTTGACCGAGTGCCGCAAAGTGACCATACACACACTTCCGGCCGGACCTGTCGAGCAAGGTCCGGCCGGGCGTGCGGTGTTGACGACCTGTGTTGACGTATCGCCTTTTGCCGAACGGTGACTTAGTCGACAGAGTCAGCCGAGCAGCGATTCCAGCTCGACGTGCTCCAGTCCGTGCGCCTCGGCGACCTCGCGGTAAATCACCTTGCCGTCATGGGTGTTGAGACCCTTGGCGAGAGCAGGATCACGTCGCAGCGCGTCGGCCCAGCCGCGGTTCGCGAGCTCCACGATGTACGGGAGCGTCGCGTTGGTGAGCGCGTAGGTCGACGTGTTGGGCACCGCGCCGGGCATGTTGGCGACGCAGTAGAAGACCGAGTTGTGGACCGGGAAGGTCGGCTCGGCGTGGGTCGTCGGGCGCGAGTCCTCGAAGCAGCCGCCCTGATCGATCGCGATGTCGACAAGAACACTTCCGGGCTTCATCCGCGACACGAGTTCGTTGGTGACCAACTTCGGTGCCTTCGCGCCCGGGATGAGCACCGCGCCGATGACGAGGTCGGCGTCCAGGACGGCCTTCTCCAGCTCGAAGGCGTTGGACATGATCGCCCGGACCTTGGTGCCGAAGACCTTGTCGGCCTCGCGGAGCTTGTTGATGTCGCGGTCGAGCAGCGTGACGTGGAAGCCCATGCCGACGGCGATCTGCGTGGCGTTCCAGCCGGAGACCCCGCCGCCGATGACGACGGCGCGCGCGGGCTGCGTGCCGGGGACACCGCCGGGAAGGACACCGCGGCCGCCGACCGAGCGCATCAGGTGGTAGGCGCCGACCTGTGGGGCCAGCCGGCCCGCGACCTCGGACATCGGGGCGAGCAACGGCAGGGCGCGGCCCGGCAGTTCGACGGTCTCGTAGGCGATCGCCGTGGTGCCGGACTCGACGAGCGCGTCGGTGCACTCCTTCGAGGCGGCCAGGTGCAAGTACGTGAAGAGCGTCTGGTCCTTGCGGAGGCGGTGGTACTCCTCGGCGATGGGCTCCTTGACCTTGAGCAGCAGGTCGGTGGTGGCCCAGACCTCGTCGGCCGTGGCCAGGATCTGCGCGCCGGCCGAGACGTACTCGTCGTCCGTGATCGAGGAGCCGACGCCGGCGTTCTGCTCGATGAAGACCTGGTGGCCGTGGCGCACCAGCTCGTGCACGCCGGCGGGGGTGATGGCCACCCGGAACTCGTTGTTCTTGACCTCGCGGGGGATGCCGACCTTCACGTCGATCACGGTCCTTGGCTCAGAGGGTGTGGGGCAATACATCTCATACCCGGACATGCATGAGCGCACCGGGAGACCGCAGGAGAAGGTGCGGCAGAGCCAGTCTAATGAAGGTGTTCTCCGTGTCTAGCCTTTCAATGCATCAATCTTCTGCGGATGTACTACGGATTTCGCAGGCGTTAGCGTCTTGTTCCAGAGGTTCGGAGGTGGATTCCGGGGTTTCGGGGGCGGAATCGCCCTCCAGAAGCTCCTCGCCCAGCATCCGCTCGGCCGTCCCCCGGTGCAGCGCGGCGGACGCCGGATCGCCGAGCCGGTCGAGGGTGTCGGCCAGCCGCAGCTGGAGCGCCGCCTGCAGCCGTACGTCCTCCGCGCGGCGCGCCCACTCGACGGCCTCGTGGCAGGTGGCGAGCGACTCCTCGGGGCGGCCCGCGTACTCCTGGACCCGCGCCAGCTCGCTCAACGCCCTTGCCTGGGCGGCCACATCGCCGTTCTTGCGATGTCCGGCGACGGCGGCCCGCCAGTTCCTGAGCGCCTCGCCGTAGCGGCCCGCATACGTGTGCGCGGCGCCGATCCGGCCGTAGAGCCGGGCGGCGTCCACGCGCTCGTCCCGGGCCTGCCGCTGGGCCAGCGCGCGGCCGAACCAGTCGGCGGCCCGGTCGTGGTCGCCGAGCTCCTGGTGCGCGCCGCCTACGGATTCCATCGCGCGGCCGGTCGCATACGGGTCGTTCGCCTCGCGTCCGGCGTCCAGCGCGGCCCGGTAGCGCGCCAGCGCCTCGGTCGTACGGCCGGTCTGCGCGTCCAGATCGGCGAGGTTGAGCAGCGCGGCGGCCTTCTCGCGGGGCAGGTTCCGCCGCTCGGCCACGTCGAGGACGAGGCGGTGGATGCCGTAGAGCTCGGGGGCGGCGGCCTGGGTGCCGAAGTGGGCGACCATCGCCCGCACCAGCTGGGACATCAACCGGCGGGCCAGCGTGTCGAGTTCGCCGTCGGCGACCGCGAGGCGGGCGGAGGCGAGCAGGGCGGGCTGGCGGACGCTCAGCCAGTCGGCGGCGGCGCGGGGGGTCGGGAAGCGCAGAGCGCGGGGCGTGCCGAGGAGTTTCTCGCGGGCCTGGGGGCTGTCGGTCTCGGTGATGGCACGGCAGGACTGGAGCAGCCGTACGGTGCGCTCCAGCATGCGGGCGCGGGCCAGCTGGAGTTCCGCCGGGCGGTCGTGGGTCTCGGCGAGGGCGTGCAGGAGCGGCTGGAGGCAGCCGGGGACCTCGTACTGCGGCAGCGGCGAGTCCAGGGCCCGCAGCAGGCCGGCAGAGACGAAGTCGTCCATGGTGGTGCGGGCGCCGTTGACGGAGCAGCCGGCGAGCGCGGAGGCGGTCTGCGGGTCGACCAGGCCGGCCGGGGCGAGGGAGAGCAGTCGCAGTATCCGGGCGGCGGGGCTGGGCAGCGAGCCGTAGACGAGCCGGAAGACGCGGCTCAGGGGGGTGCCCTCGTCGCTCTCGGCGTGCAGGTGCTTGGCGAGGTCGGCGACGGCGGCCTGCGGGCGGGCGGCGAGCCAGCCGCCGGCCAGGGTCAGCGCGGCGGGCTGGGCGCGGCACACCTCGACGAGGCCCTCGGCGGCGACCGGGTCGACGGTGATCCGGACCGCGCCGGTGTAGCGGGTGAGGAGTTCCAGTGCGGACTTGGTGTCGAGGCCGCCCAGGGTGCAGGGGCGGACGTCGGCGATGCCGGTGAGCGGGCCGCCGGAGACGGCGACGACCAGGCAGTCCGGGGAGTCCGGCAGCAGCGCGTCGACCTGCTCGGCATCGGCCGCGTCGTCGAGCAGGAGCAGCGCCCGGCGGTCGGTGAGGGCCTCGCGCAGGACGTCCGAGAGGTCGTCCTCGGAGGCGCCGGCCGGGGTCGGCAGCTCCAGGGCGGTGAGGAGTTCGCGGGCGGTGCGCTCGGTGGGGACGGGGGTGCCGTCGGGCTCGCTCAGCCGCGCCCGGAACACACCGGCGTCGTAACGGTCAGCGACCTGTCGGACGAGTTCCTCCGCAAGGGCGCTGCGGCCGGAGCCGGGCTTGCCCGCGATGAGGAGGACCCGCGCGCGAGGGGCCTTGCGGCCCGCGATGGTGTCCAGGCCCGCGCGCTCGATGTCGGCGCGGAGCTCCTTCAACTCTCTTGCGCGGCCCAGGAATTGGCCCTCGGGAGAAGTGTCCTCGGACAGCCTCACGCCGCCGGTGTCCACCGCCTGATCCGTCACGGGCCACACTCCCGTCCCACTGCACGCGCATAGCCCGCCGGGACTCCGGATCGGGTGATTCCAGAGCCTAGTTCACGCTCTGCGACCAACCGTGCGGAGCGCGGCGGGCACGTCCCCCGATCGGATCAGCCGATCGTCACACCGGAGGACGCCGAAAGAGGCGGAAAGGATGAGAGGTGGGTGAGGGGTGGGCGGGGTGTGGGTGAGGGGTGGGTTCAGGACTCGAAGGGACGCGCGGGCCACGGCGCCTCGGCGGGGCGCAGCGCGGCGAGGCCGTCGCCGTGCCGGGCGGCGACCAGGGCGAGGACGCCGACGGCCAGGCAGTTGTTGTGCAGCTCGCCGGCGAGGACCCCGCGGACCAGGTCGTCGACGGGCACACGCGCGTGCTCCATGTCGGCCTCCTCGTCCTCGACCTCGAAGCGCTGTCCCTCGGCCTCGGAGAGATCGCGGGCCAGGAAGATGCGGATGGCCTCGTCGCAGCCGCCGGGCGTGGTGTAGACGTCGGTCAGCACCCGCCAGTCCTCGGCCTTGACGTGCGCCTCCTCGTACAACTCGCGCTGGGCGGCGTGCAGCGGGTTCTCACCGGGGATGTCGAGCAGTCCGGCCGGGATCTCCCACAGCTTCTGCCGTACGGGGTGGCGGTACTGCTTGATGACCAGGACCCGGTCTTCCTCGTCCAGGGCGAGGATCGCCACGGAGCCGGGGTGGACCTGGTAGTCGCGGTGCACGACCGTGCCGTCGGGCATGACCACGTCGTCGGTGCGCACGGAGGTCTTGTTGCCCACGAAGGGGGTCACGGTCGCCCTGATCTCCCACTCCTCCGGGGTGTCCTTGATCGTCATGCGCTGTCCCTCCACACGTACCCGAACCACACGTACAGGAATGTCACGGACCGGCCGTCCACATACGGCCGGGGTGCACACCTCTTGAAGGCGCGCACCCCGGTCACCGTACAACCCTCGTACTACTTGCCCGTCTTGCGTGCCACGGCCGCCTTGACCAGGCCCGCGAAGAGCGGGTGCGGCCGGGTCGGGCGGGAGCGCAGCTCGGGGTGGGCCTGGGTCGCGACGAGGTAAGGGTGGGCCTCGCGCGGGTACTCCACGTACTCCACGAGCTTGCCGTCCGGGGACGTGCCGGAGAACTGCAGGCCGGCCTTCTTCTCCAGTTCGGCGCGGTAGGCGTTGTTGACCTCGTAGCGGTGGCGGTGGCGCTCCTCGACGTACTCCTTGCCGTCGTAGACCTCGCGCACGATGGAGCCCTCGGCGAGCTTGGCCGGGTACATGCCCAGGCGCATGGTGCCGCCCATGTCGCCCTCGCCGGCGACGATGTCGAGCTGCTCGGCCATGGTGGAGATGACCGGGTGGCCGGTGGCCGCGTCGAACTCGGTGGAGTTGGCGTCCGCGATGCCGGCCAGGTTGCGCGCGGCCTCGATCACGATGCACTGGAGGCCCAGGCACAGGCCGAGCAGCGGGATCTTGTGCTCGCGGGCGTACTGGATGGCGCCGACCTTGCCGGACACACCGCGGTCGCCGAAGCCGCCGGGGATGCAGATCGCGTCCACGTCGGCGAGTTGCTTGGCGGCGCCCGCCGGGGTCTTGCAGTCGTCCGAGGTGACCCACTTGATCTTCACGCGGGCCTTGTTGGCGAACCCGCCGGCGCGCAGCGCCTCGGTGACCGAGAGGTAGGCGTCGGGCAGGTCGATGTACTTGCCGACCAGCGCGAGGTTGATCTCGTGCAGTGGGTTGTGGACGCGGTCGAGCAGGTCGTCCCAGGTCCGCCAGTCCACATCACGGAACGGCAGGTCCAGCTTGCGGACGACATAGGCGTCCAGGCCCTCGCTGTGCACGGTCTTCGGGATGTCGTAGATCGAGCGGGCGTCGGGGCAGGCCACCACGGCGGCCTCGTCGACGTCGCACATCAGCGAGATCTTGCGCTTGATCGCGGTCGGCACCTCGCGGTCGGAGCGCAGCACGATGGCGTCGGGCTGGATGCCGATGTTGCGCAGGGCCGCGACCGAGTGCTGGGTCGGCTTGGTCTTCAGCTCGCCCGAGGGGCCGATGTACGGCAGGAGCGAGATGTGGACGACGAACACGTTGTCGCGGCCGACCTCGTGGCGGACCTGGCGGACCGTCTCCAGGAAGGGCAGCGACTCGATGTCGCCGACCGTGCCGCCGACCTCGGTGATGACGACGTCGACCTCGTCGGTCGCCATGCGCCGGATGCGGTGCTTGATCTCGTTGGTGATGTGCGGGATGACCTGCACGGTGTCGCCCAGGTACTCGCCGCGCCGCTCCTTGGCGATCACCGTCGAGTAGACCTGGCCGGTGGTGACGTTGGCGCTGCCGTCCAGGTCGCGGTCGAGGAAGCGCTCGTAGTGGCCGATGTCGAGGTCGGTCTCCGCGCCGTCGTTGGTGACGAACACCTCACCGTGCTGGAAGGGGTTCATCGTGCCGGGGTCGACGTTCAGGTACGGGTCGAGCTTCTGCATCACGACGCGCAGGCCCCGCGCCTTGAGGAGCATGCCGAGGCTGGAGGCGGTGAGGCCCTTGCCGAGTGAGGAGGCGACACCCCCGGTGACGAAGATGTGCTTGGTCGTCGTGGTGTTGCTGTTTCGGAAAGCAGCGGGCGGCATGGCCAAGAGGGGGCTCCCGTGGTCGCGGTCTGGGGTGCGGTGCGGCTGCCCGCCCGGTGAACCCGGGTTTTTCCGGAGGCGCCGTCGCTGCGGTTCGGGGGTTTCTTGCCCACCGGTCCACGGGCTACCAGGGTATCAGCGCCCGGAGGGGATGGCTTCCGGCCACGCTCCGCGCCCGCCTCGACACGGACGCGACCTGCATCGACATGAACACGCCTCCCGTCGACACAGACGCGCCCTGGTTACCTGCTTCTCACCGGGTGCTCACCCGTTCGGCCCAGGTCCGTTGGCGAGAGCGGCACACAGATCATCTACGTGCGTCGTATCCTGCTCGGACACTCGCTGCCGAGCCGGTCCGGAACACGGCACCACCCCCGCCCGTATCTCCCGGAACAACGAGAGCTCGTCAGTTCGTTGAGCAACGACCGTCATTTGCTTCATGCCTCAACGACGCACTACAAACGATCCCTTGACCGCACACAGCGACCGCCCCTTTTCCATGGGGCGACGTGGCCGTTCGACTGGAGTTGCACGTGGCCGGGCGCATCGAAGATTACGCACTCATCGGAGACATGCAGACCGCTGCCCTGGTCTGCCGGGACGGCACGGTGGACTGGCTCTGCCTGCCCCGATTCGACTCCCATGCCATCTTCGCCGGTCTGTTGGGAACCGAGGAACACGGCTTCTGGCGGCTGGGCCCGGCTCACGCCTCCGACACGCCGCCGCCCATGGCGGCCCGGCGCGGCTACCGCGGCGACTCGCTGATCCTGGAATCCGAGTGGGACACCCCGCGAGGCACGGTCCGCGTGACCGATTTCATGCCCCCTCGCGACGGCGCCCCCCAGCTGATCCGCATCGTCGAGGGCATCTCCGGCCGCGTCCCGATGCGCTCGGCCCTCCGGATGCGTTTCTCCTACGGCCGGGTCGTCCCCTGGGTGCACAAGCACGAGGGCCGCACGGTCGCCGTCGCGGGCCCCGACTCCGTGTGGTTCGACACATCGGCGGAGACCTACGGCAAGCAGCTCACGACGTACGCGGACTTCACGGTCGCCCCGGGTGACCGCATCGCGTTCACCATCTCCTGGGAGCCCTCGCACAAGCAGCCGCCGCCGCTCCCCGAGCCGGAGCAGTCGCTGGAGGCCACGGAGGACTTCTGGCGCGACTGGGTCGAGCAGTGCACGTACCACGGCCCGTACCGCGAGGCCGTGGTCCGCTCCCTGATCACGCTCAAGGCCCTCACCTACGCCCCCACGGGCGGCATCGTGGCCGCGCCCACCACCTCCCTCCCGGAGGAGATCGGCGGCGTCCGCAACTGGGACTACCGCTACACCTGGCTCCGCGACGCGGCCATCACCCTCTCCTCGCTCCTGCGCACCGGCTACCGCGAGGAGGCCCGCGCCTGGCGCGAGTGGCTCCTGCGGGCGGTCGCCGGCGACCCGGAGAACCTGCAGATCATGTACGGCATCGCCGGCGAGCGCGAGCTCGGCGAGGCGGAGCTGGACTGGCTGCCGGGCTACGAGAACTCCGGCCCGGTCCGGGTCGGGAACGGCGCCGCGCACCAGCTCCAGCTGGACGTCTACGGCGAGGTCACCGAGGCCCTGCACCTGGCCCACATGACGGGCCTGGCCCGCAACGACTACGCCTCCCTGCTCCAACTGAAGCTGATCCGCTACCTGGAGAAGCACTGGGACGAGCCCGACGAGGGCATCTGGGAGGTGCGCGGCCCGCGCCGCCACTTCGTGCACTCGAAGGTGATGGCCTGGGTCGCGGTCGACCGCACGATCAAGCTGATCGAGTCGGGCGACGCGGACGGCCCGCTGGAGAAGTGGCGCGAACTGCGCGACGACATCCACCGGGACGTGTGCGAGCGCGGCTACGACAAGGAGCGCAACACCTTCACGCAGTCGTACGGCTCGAAGGAGCTGGACGCCTCGCTGCTCCTGATCCCGCAGATGGGCTTCCTGCCCCCGGACGACAAGCGCGTGATCGGCACGATCGAGGCGATCCAGCGCGAGCTGTCCACCCCGGACGGCTTCATCCTCCGCTACCCGACCTCGGGCACGGACGAGGGCGTCGACGGTCTCCCCGGCGACGAGGGCGCGTTCCTGGCCTGCTCGTTCTGGATGGCGGACGACCTCGCGATGATCGGCCGCGTGGACGAGGCCCGCAAGCTCTTCGAGAAGCTCCTGTCGCTCCGCAACGACCTGGGCCTCCTCGCCGAGGAGTGGGACCCGCGCCTGCAACGCCAGGTCGGCAACTTCCCGCAGGCCTTCAGCCACGTCCCCCTGATCGACACGGCCCTGCGCCTGACGGCGTCGGGGGCCTACGGCGGCTGACACCCGCTGAGCGCAAACCCCGGGCCCGAGATGTGCCCGGGGGCAGCGGCACCGCCGTACCCGCGGCTCAGCGGAACCGGGTAACGTCCTTGTCGTGTTCTTCCGATGAATCCGTAGATCACTCCACATCACTACCGGGAGAACCCGTGACCGTGAGCAAGAACATCAACAACCCCGTGGGCATGGGCGGCGGCCAGCGCAAGAAGCAGTCCCGCGCCGAACGGCAGAACCACGGTCCGCACCGCAATCTCGACCGCCAGGGCGCGGCCGACCAGAAGGCGGAGCTGGTACGCAAGATGCGCGAGAAGGCCCGCGCGGCCGAGGGCGCCGAGCAGGCGGGCGACGACACCGCACAGAGCTGACACACCGCCGCGGCGGAAGAGCTGGACACCGCCGCTGAGTACACGCCCTGGGCTCGAGATGTGCCCGGGGCGTTCCCGCAGGTACCGTCCGCTGCATGGACAGCCGTACGGACAGCACATTCGACAGCCAGGGCGCCGGCATCACCGTTCAGCGGGCGCTGGAGCTGCCCGGGCTGCGCAGCGGGCTGCCGGAGATCCTGGCGGGCGCCGACCGCCTCCAGCGGACCGTGCGCTGGGTGCACGCGGGCGAGGTCCCGAACATCGCCTCCCTCCTCAAGGGCGGCGAACTCCTCCTGACCACGGGCTACGGCCTCGGCACGCGCCCGGCGGAACAACGGGCCTTCGTCCGCACCCTGGCCGAGCGCGGCATCGCGGCCCTGGTCGTCGAACTCGGCCCGCGCTTCGACCGTCTCCCCGCCACCCTCGTCGAGACGGCCAGGGCGACCGGCCTCCCCCTCGTCCAGCTGCACCGCGAGGTGCCGTTCGTCGCGGTCACCGAGGAGATCCACACCGAGATCGTCAACGGCCACTACGCGCTGCTGCAACAGGCCGAGGAGGTCCACCGCCGCTGCACGGAGGCCCTGCTCGGCGGCGGCGGAATCCCCCAAGTCCTGGGCATCCTGGCCGACTTCAGCGGCAACCCGGTCTTCCTGGAGACTCCGGACGGCCAACTCCTCTACGCGGCGGGGTCCGGACCCGAGGGCGCCGACCCGCTCCAGGTGTGGGAGGGCCTGCGCGGCCAGCACAAGGACGCCTCGCCGCCCGCCGGTTCGGTGGTGGTGGACGTGCCCGGCGGCGGTCCCGGTACGGGTTCGGTGCGCGCGCGGATCGTCCTCCTCCCGGTCCGCGCTCCCCTGGCGCCCGTGCACCGCATCGCCGCCGAACGGGCCGCCGACATCCTCGCCGTGGTCCTGATGCAGGCCCGGCAGGAGGAGGAACTGGCGGCACGCGGACGCGGGGACTTCCTCACCGACCTCGCCGAGGGTCGCATCGCCGCGGAGGACGCCCCGGCGCAGGCCCGGGTGCTGGGCTTCAAGCCGGGCACCAGCCCGCTGCTGCCCGTGGTGATGCGCCTGGGCGACGCACTCTCCGCACCGGGCGGCGGCTGGGCGGTCCTGGCCCGCGCGGTCGCCGAGGAGCTGGCCTCGGTGGGCGTCCCGGTCCTGCTGGGCGTACGACCGGTCGAGGGTCGCGTCCCCCTCCTCCTCGGCCTGCGCTCGGAGTCGGAGCGCTCGGCGGTCGCGGACCGGGTGGCGGCCGCGCTGCGCGCGGGAGTTGAGCGCGCCGGCATGCAACGCCCGGGCGCACAGCCGCCGATCGTGGTCGTCGGCGTGGCCGGCGGCTGGGCGGCCGCGTCGGCGGGTCTACGGCACGCGGCCGAGACGGCGACGGCGGCACAGGGCCTGACCGACCAACCCTGGTACGACGCCCGGCGCCTGGACATCGAGCTCCTCCTCTGGCGCCTCCGCGACCACCCGGACCTCGCGGCCTTCGTGGACCGGGCGATCGGCCCGCTCCGCGACCACGACAACCGCTCCAAGCCGCCGCTACTGCCCACCCTGGAAACGTACTTGGCGCACGCGGGCCGCAAGGCGGAGACGGCCCGCGAACTCCACCTCAACCGGCAGACCCTCTACAACAGGCTCGCCCGCATCGGGGAGTTGCTCGGCACGGATCTCGAAGACCCGCAGACGGTACTGGCGTTGAGCCTGGCGCTGCGGGCACGCAGGCTCGTGCCGTAGATCGGTCAACTCGCCGCAGACGCTCAGCATTTGGGCGGCAGTCTCGTCCTCGGTCCGCCAACTGGCCGCCTGCCGGGCACCCTGGCCCCGCAGGCGCCGGCATGGAGAGGCGCCGCCCTCAGGTGAACGGCAGCGGCTGGGTCAACTCGTCGTAGACGCTCAGCACTTGGGCGACCGTCTCGTCCTCCGTGGGCCAAGTGGCCGCCTGCCGGGCGCCCTTCTCCCGGAGCAGTTCCCGGCGTTCGGGATCGCGCAGCAGTCCGGTGACCGCGTCGGCGAGGGCCTTGGCGTCGCCGTAGGGCACGAGTTCGGCGGCGTCGCCGACGAGTTCGGGGATGCCGCCGACGGCGGTCGCGACGAGCGGTACGCAGGCGTGGAGGGCCTCCTGGGCGATCACCGAGCGGGACTCCCACCTGCTGGGCAGGAGTGCGAGATCGGCGGCGGCGAGGAGTTCGCCGACGTCGTCGCGTGGCCCGATGAGCCGCACCGGCAGCTCCTCGTCCTCGATCCGCCGCTGCAACTCGCCCCGCAGCGGCCCCTCCCCCGCGATCACGAGCAACGGCGTCGGATCGAGACGGCACCATCCGCGCGAGGCGTCCAGGAGCGTGTCGTAGCCCCGCTGCCGGTCGAGCGAACCGACGGCGACGAGCAACGGCCGGTCGGTGGCCCCGAGTTCGGCCCGGAGCTTGGGGCTGAGCCGATCGGGATCGTCATGGTCCACGGCGGCTCGACGCGGCCCGGGCAGCGCGACGGCGGCGAGGCGGGCGTCCCGGGCGCCGGTCCGCCGGGCCCGGTCGACGAGATCGGAGGTGGTCCCGAGGACGACCACGGCGGCCTTCACGACCCGCCGCTCCAGCAGCCGCAGCAGGTGCGCCCGCGCGCCTTCGGCATGGGCGCGGTTGTGCCACGTCACGACGAGCGGGGTGCGGCGGCCACTGAGGGCCAGGACGGCGCGGAAGGAGGCGTGCAGCCCGTGCGCGTGCACCAGGTCGGCGTCCGCGCAGGCCGCCCGCAGCGCGGCCACGGAGGCGGGGTCGCTGCCGCGCGGCACGTGCACGTGTTCGGCACCGGCGCCCGTGAAGTCGTAGGTGTGATCGGCCTCGACGGGGGCGCACACCGTGACCCGCACGCCCCGCGCGACGAGCCCGGAGGCCAGGGAGCGCACATGCGCGCTACTGGCGGCGTTGCCTCCGCCGAGCACCTGCACGGTGCGCAGCGGCGACTGGCCGTGCGGTGAGTGGCTGCTCACGGGGGTCACGTGGCCGGGGCTCCTGGTTCGGCGACGGGCGGTCACGAAGAAAGTACAGAAGGATCGGGCGGAGGGGGTGTACCGCACGCTTCCTACGCGTTCCGTCTCAAGGATGCCAGCACGTACGGGTGTTCCGGCAACGCCGGAAGGTGTGGAGGCTGTGCGGAAGGGCAACAGGGGGGCGGGGATCACCCGTACGAGTGAGGGCGCGGGGGGTTCGGTGGTGGGTGGGGCGCGGGGTTGGCGAGGTCGGGCGCTGGAGCTGGGGCAGGCCGGGGCGGAGAGGGCACGCTCGCAAACTGCCCTGACTCGCCCTGTCCGAGAGGGCACGCTCAGAAACCGCCCGTGCCCGCCTTGTCCGAGGGAGCACACACCCGGCCGCCCGAGCCCTCCCCGCTAACCGTCCGCCCGAGCCGTCGCCAGCAACTCCTCCGCATGCGCCCGGGCCGTCTCCGAGTCCTCCTGGCCGGCCAGCATCCGGGACAACTCCCGTACGCGGTCCTCCCCTTCGAGGACCTTCACACCGGAACGGGTCACCGACCCGTCGTTCGTCTTCTCGACCAGCAACTGCCGGTCGGCGAACGCGGCGACCTGGGGCAGGTGGGTCACGACGACGACCTGCGCGGTCTTCGCAAGTTTGGCGAGCCGCCGCCCGATCTCGACCGCCGCCTTGCCGCCGACGCCGGCGTCGACCTCGTCGAAGAGGTAGGTCGGCACGGGGTCGGTCCCGGCGAACACGACCTCCACGGCGAGCATCACGCGCGACAACTCACCGCCGGACGCGCCCTTGGCGATGGGACGCGGCGGAGCACCCGGATGCGGAGCGAGGAGCAGTTCGACCTCGTCGACGCCCGACGGCCCGTAGGCGACCGCACGGCCCCCGACCTCGACGCCCTCCGGATCCTCGGTCTGCCGGATCTCGAACGACACACGCGCGTGCGGCATCGCAAGGGAAGCCAGCTCGGCGGTGACGGCCGCGGCGAACCGCTCGGCGGCCTCGGTCCGCGCATCGGTCAACGCCTGCGCGAGACCGCCCAGTTCACCGCGCAGCGCGTCCCGCTCGGCGGTCAGTTCGTCGATGCGCTCGTCGTCGCCGTCGAGTTCGGTCAGCCGTGAAGCCCCCTGCTCGGCGTACGCGAGCACGGCGGTGATGTCCTCGCCGTACTTCCGGGTGAGCGCGTTGAGGGCGGCCCGGCGTTCCTCGACGGCGGCCAGCCGCAGCGGATCGGCGTCCAGGTCGTCGGCGTAGCCCGCCAACTCCCCCGCCACATCGCCGAGAAGGATGCCGATCTCACCGATCCGGTCGGTGAGCGAGGCCAGTTCGGAGTCGTGCGACCGTACGGCCTCCAGGGCCCGCTGCGCACCCGCGACGAGAGTCGCCGCGTCGATGCCCTCGGGGTCCTCGGGATTACCGGCGAGCGCGGCATGAGCGACCGTAGCAGCGGACGCCAACGCCTCGGCGTGCCCGAGCCGTTCGGCCTCGGCGGCCAGCTCCACATCCTCACCGGCGCGCGGCTCGACGCCCGCGATCTCGTCGAGGCCGTAGCGCAGCATGTCGGCTTCCTGGGCCCGTTCACGCGCGCGCGTGGTGATCTCGTCCAGCTCGACGGCGACGGCACGCAACCGCCGATACGCCTCCGCGTACTTGGCGAGCGGCCCGGTGACGGCGTCACCGGCGTACCGGTCGAGCGCCTGCCGCTGCCGGGACTGCTTCAGCAGCCCCTGCTGGTCGGTCTGCCCGTGCACGGCGACAAGCTCGTCGGCCAGCTCGGCGAGCACCCCCACCGGCACGGAACGCCCGCCCAGATGCGCCCGGGACCGCCCTTCGGCGGAAACGGTACGGCTGATGAGCAGCGTCCCGTCCTCGAGCTCGGCACCCGCCTCCTCGGCCCGCAGGACGGCGGACGCTCCCGGAGGCACGGAGATCCGCCCCTCCACGACCGCGTTCTTCGCCCCGATCCGCACCAGCGCCGGGTCAGCCCGCCCACCCAGCAACAACCCAAGGCTGGTGACGACCATGGTCTTACCTGCACCGGTCTCACCCGTGACAGCGGTGAACCCCGGCGACAGTTCGACGACAGCATCGTCGATGACTCCGAGCGACCGTATCCGCATCTCTTCCAGCACGGTGAAGACCTTACGAGGTAGGGAGGGAGAAGCGCGAGGCGCCCTGTCACTCGGGCGAGTGGCCCCACCTGTTTTTAGGGGCGCGGGGAACTGCGCGACCAGCCCCCACGCACCCGCACTAGTGAGGAGCCCCCCGCCACCCCGAAACAGGCAACGCGAACTTGGCAACAAGCCGATCCGTGAACGACGCATGATGCAGCCGAGCCAGCCGCACAGGCACAGCCCCCCGCCGAACCTCGACCCGAGCCCCGGCAGGCAGCTCAACAGTCCGCCGCCCGTCACACCACAAAACCCCCGGAGGGATGTGCGGCAACACCTCAACGGCAAGCACAGAATCCGGCGACGTAACCAACGGCTTCGCGAACAACGCATGCGCACTGATAGGCACCATCAGCAACGCCTCAACCTCGGGCCACACCACAGGCCCACCAGCGGAGAACGCATACGCCGTAGACCCCGTAGGAGTCGCACAAACGATCCCGTCACACCCGAACCCGGTCACCGGGCGCCCATCAATCTCAAGGACGACTTCCAGCAGCTTCTCGGCTCCGGCCTTCTGCACCGCCGCCTCGTTGAGCGCCCAGTCCGTATGCACGATGTTCCCGTTCTTGTGAACGACGACATCGACGGTCATCCGCTCCTCGACCTCGTACGCCCGCGTGACCACCCGGTCCACGACCTTGTCGAGATCGTCCCGCTCCGCCTCCGCGAGGAACCCCACGCTGCCGAGGTTGACGCCGAGCATCGGCACCCCGGACGCCCGCGCGAACTCCGCCCCCCGGAGCAGCGTGCCGTCGCCCCCGAGGACGATGAGCAGCTCGCAGCCCTCAAGGCACTGCGGGGTGGCCTCGGTGACCGTCTCCACCTCGTCCGGGAGCGGCAGGTCGCGTGCCTCGTACTCCAGGACGCGCACTCCGATGCCGGACTGGAGCAGCCCCTTCACGACCAGTTCGGCACTCCGGATCGCCGCGGGGCGACCCGTGTGCGCGAGCAGGAAAACAGTACGAGCTCGGTTCTGTGTCAACGCGGCCCCTCCGCCACTGCACGGTCAACATCGGCCGGGTCCAGTTCGGGTGCGCCGGCCCGCAGCCACAGAAAGTACTCGACATTCCCGGAGGGCCCGGGCAGCGGGCTGGCGGTGACCCCCTGCACCCCGAGCCCCAGTTCCGCGGCCCGCCGGGCGACACCGCGCACGGCCTCGGCCCGGAGTTCCGGGCTGCGTACGACACCGCCGCTCCCCAGCCGTTCCTTCCCCACCTCGAACTGCGGCTTGACCATCATCACCAGGTCCGCGTCCGGCTTCGTGCACCGCGCCAGGGCGGGCAGCACCAGCCCGAGCGGGATGAAGGACAGATCCCCCACGACTAGATCCACAGGCTCCCCATCGATCGCTTCAAGCGTCAACTCGCGTACGTTCGTACGGTCCTTGACGGTGACGCGTTCATCGCTCTGAAGAGACCACGCGAGTTGTCCGTACCCGACGTCGACCGCCACGACCTGCGTGGCACCGGCGCGCAGCAGCACATCGGTGAAGCCTCCGGTGGACGCGCCGGCGTCCAGCGCCCGCCGCCCCTCGACCACGAGCCCCTGCGGTACGAAGACCGCCAGCGCGCCCGCGAGCTTGTGGCCGCCCCGCGAGACGTAGTCGGGGTCGTCGTCATCCGCTACGACCACGATGGCGGCCGCCGTCTCCACCTGGGTGGCGGGCTTGGTCGCGACGGCCTTGCCCACGGTGACCCGGCCGGCGGCGATCAGCTGGCTCGCGTGCTCCCGCGAGCGCGCGAGCTTCCGTCGGACCAGCTCGGCGTCGAGACGTCGGCGTGCCACTCCTGCCACGTTCGGTTCAGCTCCTGTTGTCGTACGGCCTTGGGGGCACCGGGGGTCCCGGGCGGGCGTCGAGCGCGGTGAGCGCGTCGCGCAGCCCCCGGTGTACATCCTCGTACACCTCGACATGTCCGTCCGTGGCGAGGTGGTCGGTGTCGGCAAGCCGCCCGAGCTGGGCGTCCACGTCGGCGTTGCCGCTCGGGGCACGGTCCACGTTCAGGGGCGCGGGGGCGGCCGGGTCGTACGCGGGCTCCGCCTCCACGACGGCCTCCGGAACGCCGGCCGGAACACCCTCCGCCACGGCCCCGACCTCGGCCTCGGGCAATGAGTCGCTCATGCCCAGACGCTACCCCGAAGGCCTGGGGTACCGTCGATCACGATGGCAACGATCGAAGAGTGCCGCGTCGCACTCGAGAAGCTCTCGGACAACATGCAGAAGGCCGATGGGAACGTCCGCGCCGCCGCGGCCATGGACCGTTCGGTCAGCTGTCGGATCACCGACCTCGACGTCACGTTCGTCGGCCGGCTCTCCGGCGGCCGGATCGTGGTGGACGAGACCGTGCAGGGCCTTCCGGCGGAGAAGGCCCAGATCAGGCTGACCATGGCAGGCGACGACCTCGTCGCCATGGTCGACGGCGGCCTGAACTTCGCGAAGGCCTGGGGCTCGGGCCGGGTGAAGCTGGAGGCCAACGTGTTCGACCTGTTCCGCCTCAGGAAGCTTCTGTAGCGACCTCGGAAGGCCGTCTCAGGAAGCTTCTGTAGCGGCGACTTTGTCGCGGTCGGTACGCGCGCGTGCCTTGCGCGCCGCCGGTACCACCAGCGGCGTCCCCGTCTCCGGGTCGTCGATGACCTGGCAGCGCAGCCCGAAGACCTCCTCGACCAGCTCGGCCGTGACGATGTCGCCCGGGGCGCCCTCCGCGATGACCGCGCCCTCCCGCAGCGCGATGAGGTGGGTGGCGTACCGGGCCGCGTGGTTGAGGTCGTGCAACACCGCGACCAGCGTGCGGCCCTGCTCCTCGTGCAGCTCGGCGCACAGGTCCAGGACGTCTATCTGGTGCTGGATGTCCAGGTAGGTGGTCGGCTCGTCGAGCAGCAGCAAGGGTGTCTGCTGGGCGAGCGCCATCGCGATCCACACGCGCTGCCGCTGCCCGCCGGACAGTTCGTCGACATAGCGATCGGCGAGCTCGGCGACACCGGTCTGCGCCATCGACTCCTGTACGACCCGCTCGTCCTCGGTGGACCACTGGCGCAGGATGCCCTGGTGCGGGTACCGGCCGCGGCCCACGAGGTCGCCGACGGTGATGCCGTCGGGCGCGATGGACGACTGCGGGAGCAGCCCGAGCGTCCGCGCGACCTTCTTCGCCGGCATCGACTGAATGACCTGCCCGTCGAGCAGCACCCGGCCCTCGTTCGGCTTCAGCATCCGGGACAGGGCGCGCAGGAGCGTGGACTTGCCGCACGCGTTCGGGCCGACGATCACCGTGAAGGAGTTGTCGGGTATCTCCACGGACAACTCGCGTGCGATGACGCGCTGGTCGTAGGCGAGGGTGACGTTCTCGGCGGACAGACGATTCACGGTGCTCCTTCGGTGGTTCTCGTTCGCCGAGGCGTTCGTAGAGGTGCTCACTGGGATGTTCGTGGTGCTGTTGGTGGCGGTGCTCATATCCGCCCCGCCTTCCGCTCGGTGACCAGCAGCCACAGCAGGTAGACCCCGCCGAGGACTCCGGTGACCACGCCCACGGGCAACTGGTCGGCGCCGAACGCCCGTTGGGAGGCCCAGTCGGCGGTGACCAGCAGGGTGGCGCCCATGCACAGCGAGGGCACCAGGTTGGGACCCGGCGAGCGGGTCAGGCGCCGGGCGAGCTGCGGTGCCGTAAGAGCGACGAAGCCTACGGGTCCGGCGGCGGCGGTCGCGGCCGAGGTGAGCAGCACGGCGGCCACCATCAGCAGCAGCCGTACGCGCTCGACGCGCACTCCGAGGGCGTACGACACGTCGTCGCCCATCTCCATCATCCGCAGCCCGCGCCCGTTCCCGAGGACGAACGGCACCAGGACGGCGCACAGTGCGAGCAGGGGCCAGACCTGGGTCCAGTCACGGCCGTTGAGGGAACCGGTCATCCAGACGACCGCGCGGGCCGCGTCGACAAGGTTGGCCTTGGTGAGCAGATAGCCGTTGACCGCGGTGACCACGGCGGAGACGCCGATGCCGACGAGGACGAGCCGGTACCCGTGCACCCCCTGCTTCCAGGCGAGCAGATAGATCGCGAGCCCGGTCACCAGACCGCCGACGAGCGCCCCGAGGGTGACCGCGGTCGCGCTGCCGGAGAACAGCACGATGACGACGAGCGCCCCGGCCGTCGACCCCTGCGAGAGGCCGAGCACGTCCGGACTGCCCAGCGGATTACGGGAGATGGACTGGAACAGCGCACCGCCGAGCCCGAGCGAGGCACCGACCAGGAGCCCGACGAGGACTCGCGGCAGCCGCAGTTCGTTGACGATGAACTCCTGACCCGCGTCACCGCCCCCGAACAGCGTCTTGAGGACGTCACCGGCCGGGATCGGGAAGTCCCCGGTACCGATCAGCACGACACTCGCGGCGAGCGCGCAGAGCAGGAGCAGGACGACGACCGTGAAGGCGCGGGGGTCGAAGCGGAGGGAGAAGCCACCGGTCCGGACAGCCCGCGTACGGAGAGCCCGGGTCTGGGCGGCCTTCGCAACTGGGCCGTCCTGCACCGTCGTTGGAGAGGGATTCACAGCTGAGTCGTCCTTCGGCGCCGCACGAGATAGATGAAGACCGGCCCGCCGATGATCGCGGTGACGATCCCGACCTGGAGCTCCGCGGGCCGCGCGATCAACCGGCCCAGGACGTCCGCGCCGAGCAACAGCACGGGCGACAGGATCGTGGCGTACGGCAGGATCCAGCGCAGGTCGGGGCCGGTAAAGGAACGCACCACATGCGGCACCATCAGGCCGACGAACACGATCGGGCCGCAGGCGGCGGTCGCCGCACCGCACAGCACGGTCGCGGAGAGCATGGCGAGCGCGCGGGTGCGGTTGAGGTTGGCGCCGAGGGCGCGAGCGGTGTCGTCGCCCATCGCGACCGCGTTCAGGGGGCGGGCGAGCAGCAGCGCGACGACCGTGCCGACCGCGAAGAACGGGGCGACCTGCGTGATCGTCGAGCCGGTGGCCGAGGCCAGTGAACCGACCGTCCAGAAGCGCATCTTGGAGAGCGCCGCGTCGTCCATGATCATGACGGCCTGGAGATAGCCGTAGAGCGCGGCGCTGATCGCGGTGCCGGCGAGCGCGAGGCGCACGGGGGTGGCGCCCCGGCTGCCGCCCAGGAACCAGACCAGCGCACCGACGACGGCCGCACCCGCGAAGGCGAACCAGACGTAGCCGCTCAGACTCGTCACACCGAAGTACGTGATCGCGGTGACGACGGCGGCCGAGGCGCCCGCGTTGATGCCGAGGAGGCCGGGGTCCGCGAGGGGGTTGCGGGTGAGCGCCTGGAGGACGGCACCGGACAGGCCCAGCGCGGCACCGGCGAGCAGCCCGAGGACCGTACGGGAGATCCGGTCGTCGACCACGACGTCCGCGTACGTCCCCGTGTCATGGAACAGGCCGTGCCACACATCCCCCAACGGCAGCGATTTCGCGCCGATCGCGATGCTCGCCAGGGCCACGAGGACCAGGAGCGCCACGGAGGCGAAGAGCCCAAGGACACGTATCGCCCGGCGGGTTGGGGGCGCGGGGGCGGTCTCCGCGCGCTGTTCTGGGGGACTGTCGACCAACACGAGGTTAGGTTAGCCTACCCTCGCATTCGAGCCGAAGGGCGCGTCCCGCTTCACCGCCGCTCAGCGCCCTGGATGCCGAGCCCCCCGCCTCCCCATGTCACAGCCCCAGCCGCGCCAGCGCCTTCTCCCCGTCCAGCGCGCAGGAACCGTCGCCCGCCGCCGTCCAGGCCGCCGCACAGAGCGCCCGGAGCCCGTCCATGGGCTCGCCCTCACCGTCGAGTTCCAGCCGGTCACGGCCCGCCGTCGCCGTCCAGCCACCGCACCGGAAGCCGTCTCCCGCCCCGGTGACCTCGGGCTGCCCGGTGAGCATGCCCCGCAGATCGGCGTCGACGTACGTCGGCCGGTGCTGCGGCGGCGCGGCGAGGAGCTGCGCGCCGTCGGTCACACCGGTCAGGACGAGCAGCGAATCGACCTCCCCGTTGAACGCCCCCTCGATGTCCGTGTCCAGCCGGTCCCCGACCACCAACGGCCGCTCGGCGCCCGTCCGCAGGATCGTCTCCTTGTGCATGGGCGGCAGCGGCTTGCCCGCCACCTGCGGCTCGGCCCCGGTCGCTATCCGTACGACCTCCACCGCCGCGCCGTTGCCCGGCGCGATGCCGCGCGCGCTCGGGATCGTCAGGTCGGTGTTGGAGGCAAACCACGGCACCCCGCGCGCGATGGCGTAACTGGCCTCCGCGAACCTCCCCCAGGCCAGGTCGGGGCCGCCGTAACCCTGTACGACCGCGACCGGCTCGTCGTCCGCCGAGTCGACGGGCTCGAGCCCGCGCTCGCGCAGCGCGACCCGCAGCCCCTCTCCGCCGATCACCAGCACGCGGGAGCCCGCCGGCACCTGCTCGCTGATCAGCCGGGCGACGGCCTGCGCGGAGGTGATGACGTCGTCGGCCCCCGTCGGTATCCCCAGCTCGGTGAGATGCTCGGCCACGGCATCCGGCGTCCGCAGAGCGTTGTTCGTGACGTAGGCGAGACGCATCCCGCCCGCGCGGGCGGTGGCGAGCGAGTCGACCGCGTGGGCGATCGCGTTGCCCCCCGCGTACACCACCCCGTCGAGGTCGAGCAGCGCCGTGTCGTACGCCTCGCTCAGGGCCCGGGCACTGCCCTCGGGGCTCGTCCTGACGCTCTGGCTCATTCCACATCGCTCCTCGTTCGATCGCTTTCACCCGATCATCCCGCATGCCACTGACACACGTACGATGCCGGGATGAACACCGCAGGTCACTCGGAAGCAACGGAGCGCCGAGGCCTGGAACTCACCCCGTTCCGAGGCCTTCGCTACGACCCCGACCTGGTCGGCAGTCTGGCCGCCGTGACGTCCCCACCGTACGACGTGGTCGTACGCCCCGACGGCCTGCACCACCTCCAGGACTCCGACCCGCACAACATCGTCCGGCTGATCCTCCCGCAGGCCACCACCGCCGGCGCTCGCAACGAACAGGCCGCGGACACCCTGCACCGCTGGCTCTCCGAGGGAGTCCTCACCACGGACCCCGAGCCCGGCCTGTACGTCTACGAACAGCACGACGGCAACGGCCTGCTGCAACGCGGCGTCATCGGCGCCCTGCGCCTGTCCGACCCGTCGGAGGGTGTGGTCCTGCCACACGAGGACGTCATGCCGCATGTGGTCGCCGACCGCGCGGCCCTCATGCGCGCCACCTCGGCGAACTTCGAACCCCTGCTCCTGACGTACCGCGGCAACGGCACGCCGTCCGACACGACGACGGTGGTCGAGCGCATCGCCGAGGACCCCGCGCTCCTGTCGACGACCACGGAGGACGGCTACAGCCACCGCCTCTGGTCGGTCACCGACCCCACCGACCTGGCCCGCATCCAGACGGACCTCGCCAACCACCAGGCCCTGATCGCCGACGGCCACCATCGCTGGGCGACCTATCGACGTCTACGCGCGGAGCATCCCTCCCCCAGCCCCTGGGACTACGGCCTCGTCCTCCTCGTCGACACGGCCCGCTACCCGCTCCGCGTCCGCGCGATCCACCGCCTCCTGCACGGCGTCCCGGTCGCCGACGCCCTCGCCGCCCTGGAGGGCCTGTTCCGCGTACAGCACCTGGACATGCCCCTCCCGGAAGCCCTGGAGGTGCTCGCCGACGCGGCCTGCGCGGGCAACGCCTTCCTCCTCGCCGGCGACGGCGCCTTCCACCTGGTCGACCACCCGGACCCGGACCTCCTGGCCCGTACGATCCCGGCCGACCGCCCCACGGCCTGGCGCACCCTGGACGCGACAGTCCTGCACGCCACCCTCCTGGACCACGTCTGGCACATCCCTGAGGACGACCCGGCCCACATCGCCTACATCCACGACACCGCCGCCACCGTCCGCAAGGCCGAACGAGACGGCGGTACGGCCGTGTTGATGCACCCCGTCCGCGAGGAGGTCGTCCGCGACCTGGCCCGCCAGGGCGTCACGATGCCCCGCAAGTCGACGTCCTTCGGCCCTAAGCCAGCCTCGGGGCTGGTGCTGCGCGCGCTGGACACCTGAGACGCGGCCATCGACACCGGAGACGCGAAAGGGCGGGACCCCAGGTGCTGGGTCCCGCCCTTGTCACTTCACTGACGTAGGTCAGCTCTTGTCGTCGTCCTCGTCGTCCTTGTCGTCTTCTTTAAGAAGGACATCTTCCTTGACGACGTCTTCCTTGGTCTCGGCCGCGGCTTCGACCTCGTCGTC
Organism: Streptomyces sp. NBC_00986; assembly: GCF_045162565.1. Taxonomy (NCBI): domain Bacteria; kingdom Bacillati; phylum Actinomycetota; class Actinomycetes; order Kitasatosporales; family Streptomycetaceae; genus Streptomyces; species Streptomyces sp. NBC_00986. The sequence goes on along the minus strand of NZ_CP108733.1, from coordinate 9,036,895 downwards.
GTCCTCGATGTCGTCGTCCTCGTCCTCGTCCTCGTCGTCCAACTCGTCAACTACGGAGACGTCGTCCTGAGACTCGACCTCGTCGTCGACCTCAGTCTCAGCGGCGATCACGGTGTCGCTGTCGTCCTCGTCATCGTCCTCGACGAACGCGTCGACGAACTCGACCCCGTCCATCGCGGCGAGCCGGTCCGACGCGTCCGTGCTGCCGTCCTTGTCGGACTCCAAGGCCTTGGCGAACCACTCCCGCGCCTCGCCCTCACGCCCGGCGGCGAGCAGGGCGTCGGCGTAGGCGTACCGCAGTCGCGCGGTCCACGGCTGCACGGTGTTCGAGGCCAGCTCCGGGCTCTGCAACGTGACGATGGCCGCGTCGAGCTGGTCCATGTCACGCCGGGCACCGGCCGCGACGAGCCGCATCTCGACCTGCCCGGCCTTGTCGAGCTTGTGCACCTCGGCGGCGCCGGCCATCTCCAGCGCCTTCTCGGGCCGCCCGAGCCCACGCTCGCAGTCGGCCATCACGGGCCACAGGTCCACGCTGCCGGTCATCCGCCGCGCCGCCCGGAACTCGGCCAGCGCCTCGCTGTACTTCTGGTTCGCATACGCGGCGAACCCGGCCGCCTCACGTACGGCGGCGACGCGCGACGCCAGTCGCAGGGCGATCTTGGAGTAGGCGTAGGCGGCCTCGGGGTCCTCGTCGATGAGCCGGGCGACCATCACCAGGTTCTTCGACACGTCCTCCGCGAGCCCCTTCGGCAGACTCATCAGCTCCTGCCGTACGTCCTTGTCGATCTCCTCGCCCGTGACGTCCTCCGGGATCGGCAGCCGCTTGATCGGCTCGCGGTCGCGCTCCCGCTCATCACGGAACCGGCTGCCTCCACCACGGCGGTCGTCGCCCCGACGGTCGTCACGCCGGTCGTCGCGGCGGTCATCACGCCGGAACGCCGGTCGCTCACCACGGCTGTCATCCCGACGGAACCCTCCGCGATCGCCGCCGCGGTCATCACGGCGGGGGCCTGACGGACGGTCGTCGCGACGCGGACCGGCGGGCCGGTCATCACGACGCGGGCCGGCGGAACGGTCGTCGCGGCGGGGGTAGCTGCCACGGTCACCACGGTCGTCGTCACGCCGGAAGGCAGGACGCTCGCCACCCCGGTTGTCACTGCGGTCATCACGACGGAACGGCGGACGCTCACCACGGCTGTCATCCCGGCGGAAGGCCGGACGATCCCCACCGCGGTCATCGCGACGCGGCCCGGACGGACGGTCGTCGCGGCGGGGGTAGCTGCCACGGTCACCACGGTTGTCGTCACGCCGGAAAGCGGGACGGTCGCCGTCACGGCGGTCGTCCCTACGGTCATCACGACGGAAGGGCGGACGCTCGCCACCCCGGTTGTCACTGCGGTCATCACGACGGAACGGCGGACGCTCACCACGGCTGTCGTCACGACGGAAGGCCGGACGATCGCCGCCGCGGTCATCGCGACGGGGGCCGGAGGGCCGGTCGTCACGGCGCGGAGCCGCCGAACGGTCGTCGCGGCCACGGTAGCCACCGCGATCGTCACTGCCACGGTCGTCGCTACGGCGGTCATCGCGCCGGTCGTCACGACGGGGGTAGCTGCCACGGTCACCGCGGTCGTCATCACGCCGGAAGGCAGGACGCTCGCCCCGGTTGTCGCCGCGGTCATCACGACGGAACGGCGGACGCTCACCACGACTGTCGTCACGACGGAAGCCGCCACCGCCACCGCGGTTGTCGTCCCGACGGAACGGCGGACGCTCGCCCCGGCTGTCATCGCGCCGGAACCCACCGCCGCCACCGCGGTTGTCGTCACGACGCTCACCGCCACGGTTGTCGCTGCGGTCGTCACGCCGGAATGCGGGCCGCTCACCACGGTTGTCGTCCCGACGGAAACCACCGGGACGCCCTCCTCGCTCGCCGCCGCGGTCATCACGCCGGGGACCGGACGGACGGTCGTCACGACGCGGACCTGCGGGACGGTCATCGCGACGCGGGCCGGCGGAACGGTCGTCACGACCACGGTAGCCACCGCGATCGCCACCGCCCCCGCTGCCGGCGCCGCCACGGTCGTCGCGGCGAGGGGCACCACCGCGGTTGTCGTCGCGACGGCCGTAGCCACCGCGATCGCTGCTGCCGCCGCGGTCGTTCCCACGGTCGTTGCTACGGCTCGGGCCTCCGCGGTACCCACCACGGTCGCCGCGGTCACCACTGTCCCGTCGCCGCTCCTCGCGCTCGGGTCGGTCCTCGGGAGAGTTGGTGGACATCGGTGACTCCTGTCTTCGGTACCGCAAGTCATTCTCGCGCAGCCAGCGACTCGGCGCGCTCCGGACTGTGTTTCTGAAAGTTTCTGAAAAAACAAAAGGACCCCTGGTCCCAGCGTGAACGCTGGGACCAGGGGTCCTCCAAATATTGTTCGGCGGCGTCCTACTCTCCCACAGGGTCCCCCCTGCAGTACCATCGGCGCTGTAAGGCTTAGCTTCCGGGTTCGAAATGTAACCGGGCGTTTCCCTCACGCTATGACCACCGAAACCCTAATGGTTTCGAGCGAACAAGCACACTTTTCTGTTGTGTGGTTCAAGCTCTAGCCGACAACTGTTCGTTGTCTCAGAACTAACACAGTGGACGCGAGCAACTGAGGACAAGCCCTCGGCCTATTAGTACCGGTCACCTCCAGCGGTTACCCGCCTTCCAGATCCGGCCTATCAACCCAGTCGTCTACTGGGAGCCTTAACCCCTCAAGGGGGTGGGAACACTCATCTCGAAGCAGGCTTCCCGCTTAGATGCTTTCAGCGGTTATCCCTCCCGAACGTAGCCAACCAGCCATGCCCTTGGCAGAACAACTGGCACACCAGAGGTTCGTCCGTCCCGGTCCTCTCGTACTAGGGACAGCCCTTCTCAATGTTCCTGCGCGCGCAGCGGATAGGGACCGAACTGTCTCACGACGTTCTAAACCCAGCTCGCGTACCGCTTTAATGGGCGAACAGCCCAACCCTTGGGACCGACTCCAGCCCCAGGATGCGACGAGCCGACATCGAGGTGCCAAACCATCCCGTCGATATGGACTCTTGGGGAAGATCAGCCTGTTATCCCCGGGGTACCTTTTATCCGTTGAGCGACGGCGCTTCCACAAGCCACCGCCGGATCACTAGTCCCGACTTTCGTCCCTGCTCGACCCGTCGGTCTCACAGTCAAGCTCCCTTGTGCACTTACACTCAACACCTGATTGCCAACCAGGCTGAGGGAACCTTTGGGCGCCTCCGTTACTCTTTAGGAGGCAACCGCCCCAGTTAAACTACCCATCAGACACTGTCCCTGATCCGGATCACGGACCCAGGTTAGACATCCAGCACGACCAGACTGGTATTTCAACGACGACTCCCACCGAACTGGCGTCCGATGCTCAAAGTCTCCCAGCTATCCTACACAAGCCGAACCGAACACCAATATCAAACTGTAGTAAAGGTCCCGGGGTCTTTCCGTCCTGCTGCGCGAAACGAGCATCTTTACTCGTAGTGCAATTTCACCGGGCCTATGGTTGAGACAGTCGAGAAGTCGTTACGCCATTCGTGCAGGTCGGAACTTACCCGACAAGGAATTTCGCTACCTTAGGATGGTTATAGTTACCACCGCCGTTTACTGGCGCTTAAGTTCTCAGCTTCGCCCAACCGAAGTTGGACTAACCGGTCCCCTTAACGTTCCAGCACCGGGCAGGCGTCAGTCCGTATACATCGCCTTACGGCTTCGCACGGACCTGTGTTTTTAGTAAACAGTCGCTTCTCGCTGGTCTCTGCGGCCACCCCCAGCTCAAGGAGCAAGTCCTCTCACCGGTGATGGCCCCCCTTCTCCCGAAGTTACGGGGGCATTTTGCCGAGTTCCTTAACCATAGTTCACCCGAACGCCTCAGTATTCTCTACCTGACCACCTGAGTCGGTTTAGGGTACGGGCCGCCATGAAACTCGCTAGAGGCTTTTCTCGACAGCATAGGATCATCCACTTCACCACAATCGGCTCGGCATCAGGTCTCAGACTATGTGTGATCCGGATTTGCCTAGACCACGTCCTACACCCTTACCCCGGGACAACCACCGCCCGGGATGGACTACCTTCCTGCGTCACCCCATCACTCACCTACTAACCGCTTGGGCCGGCGGCTCCACCACTTTCCATTCCCCGAAGGGTCCGGAACGGCTTCACGGCCTTAGCATCACGATGCTCGATGTTTGACGCTTCACAGCGGGTACCGGAATATCAACCGGTTATCCATCGACTACGCCTGTCGGCCTCGCCTTAGGTCCCGACTTACCCTGGGCAGATCAGCTTGACCCAGGAACCCTTAGTCAATCGGCGCACACGTTTCTCACGTGTGTATCGCTACTCAT
>NZ_CP108733.1:5462500-9027500 GCF_045162565.1 Streptomyces sp. NBC_00986 | reverse complement strand
CCGGTTCAAGAACGCGGACATGGAGCGCGGTCACATCCGGGGCACGCGGCAGAAGCTGCCGTTCTACCAGGAGATCGAGTTCCAGCCGCCGTCGCAGTACCGCGGGCTGAACCAGGTCGAGCTGAGCTTCGTGGCCGATGAGAACGCGATGGACGTCATCCTGGAGATGGACAAGAAGCCGGGTCTGTTCAGCGAGGGCAGTGACACCTTCCGGTCCTTCCAGGTAGGTCTGCACGACTTCCAGGGCACGGACTGGGCGGCGTACCTCAACCAATGGCTGTCCGAGGTCGGCAGCAAGCGGAACTGGTTCTAGGCTCGGTATCCACTGAAGAAACCGATCAGGAGGTACCGAGGTGACCGAGCTCAAGCGGCGGCCGCTCCCCCATGACTTCCACCCGCCCGTTCCGTCGTTCACGGTGACGAGTGAGGACGTCGAGCCGGGGGCCACGCTCAAGGACGCTCAGGTCTACGCGGCCGGCAACACCTCGCCGCAGCTGCGGTGGGAGGGCTTCCCGCCCGAGACCAAGAGCTTCGCCGTGACCTGCTACGACCCGGACGCCCCTACGGGGAGCGGGTTCTGGCACTGGACGGTGTTCGACATCCCGGCCTCGGTGACCGAGCTGCCTGAGGGTGCGGGCAGCGGCAAATTCGAGGGGCTGCCGGAGGGCGCCGTACAGGTGCGGAACGACTACGGGTCGAAGGACTTCGGGGGTGCCGCGCCGCCGCCCGGGGACGGGTCGCACCGTTATGTGTTCACGGTGTACGCCGTGGATGCGGAGAAACTTGGTCCGGACTCGGACGTTTCTCCCGCGGTCGTCGGTTTCAACCTGCGGTTCCACACGCTGGCGCGTGCCCAGCTGATCGGTGAGTACGAGGTTCCCGCCGAAGACTGACGTTCATGGAACGTTTGCCCGCCTCTGGTCTTGGAATTGATCAGGGGCGGGCATTTTTTATTGCGTTGTCCATCTCGGCGTGCCCGGCCAGAGTTGATCCAAGCCCGCCGCGCGGTGGGCCGGTTGCACATGGGAGGTGGGCTGGATGCGGGACACGCTGGTGCTGAACGCGAGCTTCGAGCCGCTGTCGACGGTGTCGTTGAATCGAGCCGTCGTTCTGGTGCTGCAGGACAAGGCTGTCGTCGAGCAGGCCCACCCCGAACTGCGTATGCGCGGAGCCGAGGTCGATATACCGGTCCCCCGGGTGATCCGGTTGTGCAGGTATGTCAGGGTGCCGTTCCGAAGACAAGCTCCGTGGTCGAGGCGGGGTGTGCTGGTCCGGGACCGGCACCGGTGCGCGTACTGCGGCAGGCGGGCGACGACGGTCGACCACGTGGTGCCGAGGGCGCAGGGCGGTCAGGACTCCTGGCTGAACACGGTGGCGTCCTGCGCGGAGGACAACCACCGCAAGGCGGCGCGGACTCCGGAGCAGGCGGGGATGCCGTTGCTGCGGCATCCGTTCGAGCCGACGCCGGCCGACGCGATGTTGCTCGCGCTGGCGGCCGAGGATTTTGAAGCGCTGCCGGGTTGGTTGGCTCGGGACGCTGCCTGAACTGAGCGCCGTAGGGGCGTGGTTGGTCGTCGGGTGCGCGTCGTGTGTGGCTGATCGCGCAGTTCCCCGCGCCCCTTAGGGGCGCGGGGATTGGCGTAGGTCCAGAAGTGGCCGTCAGTCGATGGACGGCTTCTCGCGGCGTTGGCGTTCCGAATTGCCGCCGGAGTTGCCGGAGTTGCCTCCGTCGTTGCCCGAACCTCCGCCGAACGGGCCCATGTTGCCCATCGCGCCGGAGAGGCCCTTGAGGGCGTCGCCGATCTCGCTGGGGACGATCCAGAGCTTGTTGGCGTCGCCTTCGGCGATCTTCGGGAGCATCTGGAGGTACTGGTAGGAGAGGAGCTTCTGGTCGGCGTCGCCCGCGTGGATCGCCTCGAAGACCGTACGGACGGCCTGGGCTTCACCTTCGGCGCGCAGGGCCGCGGCCTTGGCCTCACCTTCGGCGCGCAGGATCTGGGACTGCTTCTCACCCTCGGCGGTGAGGATCGCGGCCTGGCGCGTGCCCTCCGCGGTGAGGATCGCGGCGCGCTTGTCACGGTCGGCGCGCATCTGCTTCTCCATCGAGTCCTGGATGGAGGTGGGGGGCTCAATTGCCTTGAGTTCGACGCGGTTTACGCGGATGCCCCACTTGCCGGTGGCCTCGTCGAGGACGCCGCGCAGGGCCGCGTTGATCTCCTCGCGGGAGGTCAGCGTCCGCTCCAGGTCCATGCCGCCGATGATGTTGCGGAGCGTGGTGACCGTGAGTTGCTCAATTGCCTGGATGTAGCTGGCCACTTCGTAGGTCGCGGCCCGCGCGTCCGTCACCTGGTAGTAGATGACCGTGTCGATGTTGACGACCAGGTTGTCCTGGGTGATCACCGGCTGCGGCGGGAACGGTACGACCTGTTCGCGCAGGTCGATGCGGTTGCGGATCGTGTCGATGAACGGGACGACGATGTTGAGTCCCGCGTTGAGTGTCCGTGTGTAGCGACCGAATCGCTCCACGATCGCGGCACTTGCCTGCGGGATGACCTGGATCGTCTTGATCAAAGCGATGAAGACCAACACCACCAGGATGATCAAGACGATGATGACCGGTTCCATCGTGCTCCCCGTACCCTTCTCCGCCTCGGCGCTTTCGGAAGATCTTATGGTTGTTGAAGATCTTGCTGGTCGAGTGTGTCAGACCGTCACGCAACTCGTGTGCTGTTCGGTTCAGTTGAGTCCTGCGAGGTCAGATGACGATCGCGGTGGCTCCCTCGATCTCCACGACGTCCACCTCCTGGCCCGGTTCATAGGCCCGGTCGGCGTCGAGCGAGCGGGCCGACCAGATCTCTCCGGCCAGCTTGATCCGGCCGCCGCCGGAGCCGTCGACGCGCTCCAGGACGACGGCCTGTTTGCCCTTCAAGGCATCGATGCCCGTGGCGAGTTGGGGCAGTGTCGAACGGTGTCGGGTCGCGATGGGTCGTACGACCGCGATGAGGGCGACCGAGACGACGACGAAGACGAGGACCTGGACGACGAGGTCCCCGCCGATCCCGGCGGTGCCCGCGGCGGCTACGGCGCCCACGGCGAACATGCCGAACTCCGGCATCGCGGTCACCACGAGAGGAATCCCGAGTGCCGCCGCGCCGACGAGCCACCACACCCATGCGCCGATGTCGTTCACATGGTCAATGGTAGGGCTGCGGGTCCCGTCACGGACAGGGCGCATATGTCCCTACACCCGCTTCTTACAAGGCAGTTCAGGCCATGGGGAGACCGTGTGCGGTCCAGCGGTCGCCGACCTGCTCGACGATGAGCGGGAGACCGAAGCACAACGACAGGTTGCGGGCGGTGAGTTCGAGCTCCAGCGGGCCCGCGGCGAGGACCTTGCCCTGACGGATCATCAGGACGTGGGTGAAGCCGGGGGCGATCTCCTCGACGTGGTGCGTGACCATGATCATGGAGGGGGCGATCGGGTCGCGGGCGAGGCGGCCGAGCCGGCGTACGAGGTCCTCGCGGCCGCCGAGGTCGAGGCCGGCGGCGGGCTCGTCGAGGAGGAGCAGCTCGGGGTCGGTCATCAGGGCGCGGGCGATGAGGGTGCGCTTGCGCTCGCCCTCGGACAGGGTGCCGAACTTGCGGTCCAGGTAGTCGCTCATGCCGAGGCGGTCGAGGAAGGCGCGGGCACGCTGCTCGTCGACGTCCTCGTAGTCCTCGTTCCAGCCTGCGGTCATGCCGTAGGCCGCGGTCAGGACGGTCTGGAGGACGGTCTGGCGCTTGGGAAGCTTCTCGGCCATGGCGATGCCGGCGACGCCGATGCGGGGGCGCAGTTCGAAGACGTCGACCTTGCCGAGGGTCTCGCCGAGGATGGTGGCGGTGCCGCTGCTGGGAAACAGGTAGCTGGACGCGACGTTCAGGAGCGTGGTCTTGCCGGCGCCGTTCGGACCGAGGATGACCCAGCGCTCGCCCTCCTTGACCGACCAGGAGACCTGGTCCACCAGAGCCCGGCCCTCCCGGACCACGGTTACGTCCTCCAGCTCCAGAACATCGCTCATGAGCGCGCTGTCTCCCATTGCATCGTCGGCCTGTCTCGGCTGTCGCGTGCGCCGGTAGGCGCAGCCCTCGAAGAAATCTACGCCACCGGCCGGGCGGTCCATTCCATCGGTCCTGTCCTTAGGGTGGACGCCATGCTTTCGGAACCACGCTCAGGGCGCCTCGCCGCCTGGGGAAATGCCCTGTTGGCCGGACTTGTCTCGCCGGACGACGCCGTACTCGCCATCGTGGGCGAGGACGCCGTGCACCGGGTGGAGGGACTACCGGGCGAGTCGGCACCCGTCGGACTCACCCTCGCACTGGGACGGCTGCGCTCCCTCGGGGCGACCGGCCTGCGGGTGGCCCTGCCCACCTCGGGACACCCACTGGGCCTGAGCGGCCCGCCCGCCTTCAACGCCCGCGCCCTGGAGGCCGAGGAGGCGGTGATCTGCTACGGCGTCGCGCTCGGCCTCGTCCCCGAGGTCTACGAGGCCGGTCCCACCGGTGACGTCCATGTCGAGGTCGTGTGGCACTGCCTGCCGGTGCGGGAGGCGCCGCCCGCCGATGTGCCCTCGCTCGGGGAGGCCGAGCGGGAGCTGGCGGAGGCGCTGCGGGACGCCACGGCGGTGTTGTCGCGCCTCGATGTCGCCGGGTCGGGGCCGGTGGCCGAGGCTGCGGTCGACGCGTATCGCGCGCGGGCGGAGCGGGGGCGGGAGGTGTTGGCGCCGGGGTATCCGCCGCGGGCGGTGCGGGTGCTGGAGCTGGCGCAGCGGGTGGGGCTGCTGGTGTCCGTGGCCTACGAGAACGGGCCCGGGGGTGCGGTGAGCGCGTCCGAGATGGGGGCTCGGGCCGAGGCGTTGCGGCCGGTGGAGCGGACGGCTCGGCGGGCGCAGGTCGCGGCGTACAACTCCGTTGTGGAGGAGCGGGAGAAGGGGGTGCGCTGAATGTTCCGTTGCGTGGGTGCCCTGTGGTGGGGTGGGCGCCGCTAGGGGCTCCGCCCCCCCCAGACCCCCGATCGGCCCTGAAGGGGCCTCGTCCTCAAACGCCGGACGGGCTGAGTATGTGCGGCCTGCGTCGAGAGGTTGCCGGACGGGCTGACCAATGCGGGCCTCTGCTCCAAAAAGAGGGGCCCCACGAGTCGTCGTTGACTCGTGGGGCCCCTCTTCAGTGCTGCGGGCGTCAGTCGTTGATGCCCTTGTTGCCGAACGCGGGGTTCAGCAGGCCGATGACGTTGACGCTGTCGCCGACGACGTTGACCGGGACGTGGACCGGGACCTGGACGGCGTTGCCCGAACCGACACCCGGGGACTTCACGGCCGCGCCGTCGGCACCGGCGTCGGCGAAAGCGGCACCGGCGGAGGCGCCGGCGGCGATACCGGCGACGGTGAGGGCCACAGCGGCCTTCTTGGCGATGTTCATGGGAAGCGTTCCTCCTGCGATTGCGTGACCGACCCGGCCGCGGGTCGTGCGCTGATCAACGCACGGAACGGCGGGAACGGCACGGACATCCGCGTTTGACTGCCCGTTCGGATCATTGGCGCGACAAGCCGACCAGGTGACCAGGTGACGAGCAGACCGGCCTCCCAGGGAGCGCCCTGGGAGGCCGGAGGTCACTGTCGCGGAGCGACGTGCGTCAGCTGTTGACGCCCAGGTTGCCGAAGGCGGGGTTCAGGACGCCGATGACGTTCACGCTGTTGCCGACCGCGTTGACCGGGACGTGCACCGGGACCTGGATGACGTTGCCCGAGCCGACGCCGGGCGAACCGGCGGCCTGGCCGTTCGCCAGACCGTCGGCGGAGGCCAGCCCGGCACCGGCGGCTACCAGCCCGCCGGCCACCATCGTCACGGCCGCTGCCTTCTTCAGGTTCTTCACTTCTGAGCCCTCCTAGCGATCACCGCGGCAGGCGCCGCGGCACGCACTGGAGAACGGCGGAGATCCACGAAGGATGCGCCATTCGGGGGACATTCCCACGACGGTATGAATCTCAGCCCGGAACGGGACGCTCCGTGTTGCCGTCACGCCCCCACTGCGACACCGCTCACCTGGTCAGACCGTGGCGTACGGCGAACAGGGCCGCCTGTGTGCGGTCCGCCAGGTCGAGTTTCATCAGGATGTTCGAGACGTGGGTCTTGACCGTCTTCTCGGAGAGCACCAGGGCGCGGGCTATCTCGCGGTTGGAGCGGCCGTCGGCGATCAGGCCGAGCACCTCGCGCTCCCGCTCCGTGAGCGAACCGCCTCTCCCCTGCCCCGAGTTGGACTCCTCCTGGGACAACAGGACGCCGGCGACCTCGGGTTGGAGCAGGATGTGGCCCGCGTGCACGGAACGGATGGCGCCGGCCAGGGCGTCCGGGTCCACGTCCTTGTAGACGTATCCGGCGGCGCCCGCGCGCAGGGCGGGTATCACCGTGCGCTGTTCGGTGAAGGAGGTGACGATCAACACGCGCGCGGGGTGGTCGAGTTCGCGGAGTCTGCGCAGCGCGTCGATGCCGTCCATGCCCGGCATCTTGACGTCCATGAGGACGACGTCGGGCTTCAACTCCTCGGTGCGGGCGACTCCTTCGGCGCCGTCGGCCGCCTCGCCGACGACCTCGATGTCGTCCTGCACCTCCAGGAAGGTGCGCAGGCCCCGGCGGACGACCTGGTGGTCGTCGACGATGAGCACCTTGATTGGGTCAGCCACCGGGGACCTCCATCTCGATCGTGGTGCCCTTTCCGGGCGCCGATTCCACGGTCAGCGTGCCGCCGACGCCGTTCGTCCGGTCGCGCATGGAGACCAGGCCCAGGTGGCGTCCGGCGCGGCGGATCGACTGGGGTTCGAAGCCGGTGCCGTCGTCGGTGATCCGTAGGACCGCCCCGCAGCCGTGTCGGGCCAGGGTCACGGCGACGTGCTCCGCGCCGGAGTGCCGCAGTGCGTTGTGCAGGGCCTCCTGGGCGACGCGGAGCATGGCCTCCTCCTGGGCCGCGGGCAGGGCGCGGAAGCCGCGGCCCGTGAAGGTCACGCGCGCGGTGTGGGCGCGGTCGAGGACCTGGATCTGAGTGCGGAGGGTGGCGATGAGTCCGTCCTCGTCGAGGGCTGCGGGGCGCAACTCGACCACTGCTGCTCGGAGTTCGTCGGCTGCCTCGGCGGCGAGCGCGGCCACCTGCTGGAGTTCGCCCTTCGCGCGGGACGGGTCGCGGTCCACGAGGGTGGCGGCGGCCTGCGCGGTGAGGCGGAGCGAGAACAGCTTCTGGGCCACCGCGTCGTGCAGTTCGTGTGCCAGGCGGGAGCGTTCCTCGGCGATGGTCAGCTCGCGGCTGCGCTCGTACAGGCGGGCGTTGGTGAGGGCGATGGCCGCGTGCTGGGCGAGGATCGAGAGCAGCTCCTCGTCCTCCTCGGTGAAGCCGCAACTGCCGTCCCGCTTGGGGCAGTTCTTGTTGGCGAGGAACAGCGCGCCGATGACCTCGTCGTCGTCGCGGATGGGCAGGCCCAGGAAGTCGGACATGTCGGGGTGGGCCGAGGGCCAGCCCTCGAAGCGCGGGTCCTTGCGGACGTCGGCGAGGCGCTCGGCCTTGGCCTCGTGCAGCATCGCGGCGAGGATGCCGTGCTGACGCGGGAGCGGGCCGATGGCCTTCCACTGGGCGTCGCTGACGCCGTCGACCACGAACTGGGCGAAGCCGCCGTGGTCGTCGGGGACGCCGAGCGCGGCGTACTGGGCGTCGAGCAGCTCGCGGGCCGAGGCGACGATCGTCTTGAGGACGTCGCGCACCTCGAGATGCCTGCTCATGGCCAGCAGCGCGGAACTCACCGCCGCGAGGCCGGACCGTGGACCTTGACTCATGTCCTCACGGTACCGGCGGGGTGTGACAGTGCGGATCGGGCCGGTGACGGCCGTCTTCTGGTCCGGTGGACCTAGGGCGAAGGGCCCCGGCGGATGCGGCCCGGGTCCGACGCGGCGGGGGCGGTCCCGTTCCTACGTTGGGGGCACGCCGATGGAGGCGTAGTGGACGAGGGGACGTGTGTGTCATGTCGGTAGCGATCATCACGGGGGCGTCCAAGGGACTGGGGCGGGCACTCGCCGAGGCCCTGGCCGCGCGCGGCTGGGACCTGGTGCTCGACGCCAGGACCGAGGACGTACTGAGGGAGACCGCGGAGGCCGTCGCCACGTACGGCACGCGCGTGGAGGCCGTTCCCGGGGACGTCACGGACGCCGCGCACCGGGCCGAGCTGGTGGCCGCGGCGGGGAAGCTGGGCGGCGTCGACCTGCTCGTCAGCAACGCGAGCGCGCTGGGCGCCGAGCCGCTCGTACGTCTTGAGGAGCTGACCCTGGACGGGTTGCGGCGGGCGCTGGAGGTGAACGTGGTGGCCGCCCTGGGCCTGGTCCAGGAGGCGCTGCCGCTGCTGCGGGCCTCGCGGGCGGGTGCGGTGATCGCGGTCAGCTCGGACGCGGCGGCCGAGACCTACGAGACGTGGGGCGGCTACGGGGCGTCCAAGGCGGCCCTCGACCATCTCGCGGCCGTGCTCGCCGCCGAGGAACCCGGGCTGCGGGTCTGGGCGGTCGACCCCGGGGACATGGGCACGGACCTGTACGCGGCGGCGGTACCGGACGACGACGATCCCCGGCCGTCGCCGACTTCCGTGGTGCCGGCCTTTCTACGGCTGCTGGACAAGCGTCCCGCGAGCGGGCGGTACGGTGCGCCGGCCCTCCTGGAGGAGCGATGACCGTGGCTGTGCGGGTCCCGGAGGAACTGTCCGCGCGCGTACCCGTCGAACAGCGCGGGCCCGGGCTCGACCGGGATGCCGTACGACTGCTCGTGTCGCGGGGTACCGAGGTGTCGCATCACGCGTTCGTAGAGCTGCCGCGGCTGCTGCGGGCCGGGGATCTGCTGGTCGTGAACACGTCGCGGACGCTCGCCGCGGCGGTGGACGGGTGGATCGGGCACGCACGCGTGGTGGTGCATTTCTCCACCCGGGGCGATGACGGGCGGTGGGCGGTCGAGCTGCGGGAGCCGGACGGGAAGGGCACCACACGCGCGCGTGCGGGCGGCCCGGCCGGCGTGGAGGTGCGGCTGCCCGAGGGGGTGCGGCTGGTCCTGGAGGAGCCGCTGAGCGGGCGGGGTGAGCGGTTGTGGTGGGGGCGGGTGTCGGGGGTGCGGGTGTCGGCCCCCCGAGCACCGGAGCCTGGGGCGCCGAGGGCTGAAGTCCCGGGGACGGAAGCCTCGGGGCAAGGAGTGCCCAGGCCGGCCGTGCCCTGGACGAGTGCCGCGGAGCCGGAAGGAGTGGGTCCGGACGTGCCCGGGGCGGAGTCGCCGGACTTCGGGACGTGCGGGCCTGGAGCGCCGGTGTCGAGCGTGCCCGCGCTGCTCCGGGAGCATGGGCGGCCCATCCGTTACTCCTATACGGAGCGCGATCAGCCGCTCTCCGTCTACCAGACGGTGTTCTCGCTGCCCACGGAGGACGGGACGGGCAGTGCGGAGATGCCCAGTGCGGCTCGGCCCTTCACGGCGCGGTTGGTGGCGGAGCTGGTGAGTCGGGGAGTTCAGTTCGCGCCGATCACCCTCCACACCGGCGTGGCCTCGGCCGAGGTGCACGAGCCGCCGTATCCGGAGCGGTTCGCGGTGTCGGAGGTGTCGGCCCGGTTGATCAACGCGGCCCGGGCCGGGGACGGGCGGGTCATCGCGGTCGGGACCACCGCTGTGCGGGCCGTCGAGTCCGCCGCCGGCGCCGACGGGGTCGTACGCGCGCGTGCTGGGTGGACGGATCTCGTCGTGACCCCGGAGCGGGGCGTACGGGTCGTGGACGGGCTACTGACGGGGCTGCACGAGCCCGAGGCCTCGCATCTGCTGATGCTGGAGGCGGTCGCCGGGCGGGCCGCCGTAGGCCGCAGTTATGAGGAGGCGCTGCGCGGGCTCTACCTGTGGCACGAGTTCGGGGACGTGCATCTCATCCTCCCGGAGGAGGGTCCTCACTCGGTGCGTTGCTCCCGCAACTGCGGGTGAGGTTGGTGTGCGGTCGATGTGAGCCCGCACATAGGGCGCAGATCACGTACTAACGGACATAGGAGATATGGGCGCCCCACTTGAGCGGGACAGACGGTCCCGTCTGTCCCGTTTTGCCCTGGACCGGTCAACTACCCGGGATCGTACGTCACACCTTTGCCAGGGGTTTTTGCGGCCGCTAAGAATTGCAGCCGTCGCTCAGCGCCGCGGATCTCCTCCGCGGCGTTTGTGCCGGAAGCACCCGCGTCCCCCGCCGGACGGTGAGCGACCTCCGCGCAATTCGAAGAGGTCCATCCGCCATGCCCAAGAACTCGAACACTCCTGGTCATAGTCGCCTGACCAAGCTGACGAAGCAGCACAAGATCGCGCTCGCCGGTGTCGCCACGCTCGGTGCCGCCGCCCTCGCCTTCTCCGCGGTGCCCAGCGACGCGGGGACGACCACGAGCGACGCCGCGACCTCGACGAAGATCGCGTACAGCACGGAGCCCATCAAGGGCGTCAAGGCCAGCGTCACCGACCAGCTCGCCGGTGCCGGTGTGAAGACCGAGGCGATCCAGGCCAAGGCCGACGCCAAGGCGAAGGCGGCGAAGGCCAAGGCGGACGCCGCCGCGAAGAAGAAGGCCGCCGCCGAAGCCGCCGCCAAGAAGAAGGCGGAGGCCGCGCGCAAGGCCAAGAAGGCCGCGAGCCGCTCCACCGAGCGCGTCAAGATCCAGCCCGTCGCCGCGACGACGTACTCCAACAACCTCAACGGCTGGATCAACCACGCCCTGGCGATCATGAAGCAGAAGGGCATCCCGGGCTCGTACAACGGCCTGTACAAGAACATCATGCGGGAGTCCTCGGGCAACCCCAGCGCGATCAACGGCTGGGACGTCAACGCGGTCAACGGCACCCCGTCGATCGGTCTGCTCCAGGTCATCCAGCCGACGTTCAACGCGTACCACGTGTCCGGTACCTCGACGAACATCTACGACCCGGTCGCCAACATCACCGCCGCGGCGAACTACGCGGCCGACCGGTACGGCTCGATCGACAACGTCAACAGCGCGTACTGAGACGCGTACTGAGGCCTCCGGCGGACCTCTGGGTCTCGGTATCGACGCCGAAGGGCGGCACCCGTGTGAGGGGTGCCGCCCTTCGGCGTCGTACGGGAAGAACTACTTGCGCATGACCTCGGGCTCGTGGCGGCGCAGGAAGCGGGCCACGAAGAAGCCGCAGATCACGCCGAGGGCGATCAGGGCGGCCATGTCCATGCCCCAGGCGCCGACGGTGTGCTCCCACAGCGGGTCGGTGGCGTCGCCGGGCTTGGGCGGGCTGATCTTGTTGAAGTCCAGCGTGGCGCCCGCGGCGCCGACCGCCCAGCGCGACGGCATCAGGTACGAGAACTGGTTGACGCCGACCGCGCCGTTCAGGGTGAACAGGCAGCCGGTGAACACGACCTGGATGATCGCGAACATGACCAGCAGGGGCATGGTCTTCTCGGCCGTCTTCACCAGCGAGGAGATGATCAGGCCGAACATCATCGCGGTGAAGCCGAGGCCCATGATCGGGATGCAGAGCTCGAACATGGTCTGGCTGCCGAGGACCAGGCCCTGCTTGGGGATCTCGCGGCTGGCGAAGCCGATGACACCGACCATCAGGCCCTGCAGCGCGGTGATCACACCGAGCACGAACACCTTGGACATCAGATACGCGGAACGGGACAGGCCGGTGGCGCGCTCCCGTTCGTAGATGACCCGTTCCTTGATCAGCTCACGGACGGAGTTGGCCGCGCCGGCGAAGCAGGCGCCGACCGCGAGGATCAGCAGGACCGTGGTGGCCGTGCCGTTCGGGATGATGGTGCCGTTCGCCCGGGCCGGGTTGGGCAGCAGGCTGTTGCCCGAGTCGATGAGCAGGCTCACCGCGCCCAGGACGCCCGGCAGGATCACCATCAGCGCCAGGAAGCCCTTGTCGGAGGCGATCACCGCGACATAGCGGCGCACCAGCGTGACGAACTGCGACATCCAGCCCTGCGGCTTCGGCGGCTTCATCGCCTGCATCGGCGGCATCTGTACGGACTGCGGTGCGATCGCGTCGATGTCCGCTGCGTACATCTGGTAGTGCTGCGAGCCCTTCCAGCGGCCCGCCCAGTCGTAGTCGCGGTAGTTCTCGAAGGCGGAGAAGACGTCGGCCCAGGTGTCGTAGCCGAAGAAGTTCAGTGCTTCCTCGGGCGGCCCGAAGTAGGCGACGCTGCCGCCCGGTGCCATCACCAACAGCTTGTCGCAGATCGCCAGTTCGGCCACGGAGTGGGTGACGACGAGGACCGTGCGGCCGTCGTCGGCGAGGCCGCGCAGCAGCTGCATGACATCGCGGTCCATGCCCGGGTCCAGGCCCGAGGTGGGCTCGTCCAGGAAGATCAGCGAGGGCTTGGTGAGGAGTTCCAGGGCCACCGAGACGCGCTTGCGCTGGCCGCCGGACAGGGAGGTGATCTTCTTCTCTTTGTGGATGTCGAGCTTCAGCTCGCGCAGCACCTCGTCGATACGGGCCTCACGCTCGGCGCCGGTGGTGTCGGCGGGGAAGCGCAGCTTGGCCGCGTACTTGAGGGCCTTCTTGACGGTCAGTTCCTTGTGCAGGATGTCGTCCTGCGGGACCAGGCCGATGCGCTGGCGCAGCTCGGCGAACTGCTTGTAGAGGTTCCGGTTGTCGTAGAGGACGTCGCCCTGGTTGGCGGGCCGGTAGCCGGTGAGCGCCTTGAGCAGGGTCGACTTGCCGGAGCCGGACGGGCCGATGACCGCGATCAGCGACTTCTCCGGTACGCCGAAGGAGACGTCCTTGAGGATCTGCTTGCCGCCGTCGACCTCGACGGTCAAGTGCCGTGCGGAGAAGGAGACTTCACCGGTGTCGACGAACTCCTCGAGCCGGTCCCCGACCAGGCGGAACGTGGAGTGGCCGACGCCGACGATGTCGTTCGGGCCGAGCAGCGCGGAGCCGCCCTTGGTGATCGGCTGGCCGTTGACGTACGTGCCGTTGTGCGAGCCGAGGTCACGGATCTCGAAGCGGCCGTCGGGCGTCGCGTGGAACTCGGCGTGGTGGCGCGAGACTTGGAGGTCGGAGACCACCAACTCGTTCTCCAGCGCACGGCCGATGCGCATCACGCGGCCCAGCGAGAACTGGTGGAACGTGGTCGGGCTGCGGTCGCCGTAGACCGACGGCGCCCCCGCGCCGACGCCGGATCCCTGCTGCGGCGGAATGTTCGCGGCGGCCGCCGGCGGCTGGTAACGCTGCTGCTCAGGCGTCTGCGCCGGGGCCTGCTGCGGCGGTGCCTGCTGCGCCCAGCCGGGGCCCGCGCCCTGTGCGGCGTACGGCTGTTGCTGCGGCTGGGCCTGCGGGGTCGCGACGGCCGCCGCGGCGCCGGACAGGTTCAGGCGCGGGCCGTCGGTCGCGTTGCCCAGGTACACGGACGAGCCGGGGCCGATCTCCATCTGATGGATGCGTTGGCCCTGCACGAACGTGCCGTTGGTGCTGCCGTGGTCGTCGATGACCCAACTCCGGCCGCCCCAGCTGATCGTGGCGTGCCGCCAGGAGACCCTGGCGTCGTCGACCACGACGTCCCCCTGCGGATCACGTCCGAGGGTGTAGGACCTGGACGCGTCGAGCGTCCAGGTCCGTCCATTCAATTCCAGTACGAGTTCCGGCACTCCATGCCCCACTGAGTAGTCCCCCGAGTTACCCCCATCACAGGGAGTCTAGGGATGGCGAACATCGTCGGGAACTATTTCAGGCTGCACCCCCTGACCGAAAGTCGGGCCTTGTGAAGACCACGTCCGTACGCTTCCGTCGGTTCCGTTGACGGGGTGGAAACCGGCCCGGAGAGTGGTAATCCACGCGAGGGGGACATGCGTGGTGTCCGCACCGCGCCGCGGATCGGGGGGTCTGCCATGAGCTCAGCGACGAGTGTCAGGACGGCGAACTACGACACGAGGGTGCCCTGGATCGATGTCCTGCTGTCCGCGATCGCAGCGGTGAGTTGGGCGCTCATAGGCATGGCGGGCACGGCCGCGCTCGGCCTGCACCTGCTGGGCGCCGACGCGACGGGCTCACTCGGCCCGATGACAGCGGCAGTTGTGGCCCTGGGAGCGGGCGGTTCGGTCACCCCGACCGGCGACGTGTCGGCCTTCGGCCTGACCGGCGCCCAGGCGACCACAGCCGTCACGATCACCCCGCTGGGCGTGAGCCTGGTGGGCGCCCTCCTGCTGTCGTACTTCTTCCTACGGTCCTTGCGGGCGGCCGGAGTTGTGATCTCCCCGGCCGAACTCCTCGCGCGCGCGGGCTCGGTGATCGCGCTCTTCGTGGCGATGCTGGGCGGGCTGGCCTGGGCGGGCCACGACGTCATCACGATCGACGGCAGCAAGCTGGGCCTGGACAAACTGACGGGCGGCGGCGGTAGCGGCGGCGGGGTGAACATCCCCGGCCTGGGCGACATCGGTGACATCGGCGGGCTGCTCCCGGGCAAGATCAGCGACCTGGTCAAGGCGAAGGCGGCGGTCGGCTTCACGGTCGACACGGCACCGACGCTGCTGGGCGGTCTGGCCTGGTCGGCGGGCATCCTCCTGATCGCCCTGCTGGCCTCGCGCCGCACCCCCCTCCCCCGTGGCTGGGAGCCCGTCCACCGCGTCGTACGCCCGGCCGCGTCCGCCCTCGTCACTGTCCTGCTGGTCGCGGTGGCGGCGGGCCTCGCGGCGGCGGCGTACGCGGCGATCGGCGACGACCACCCGAAACGCATCGCGGGCGCGGCGCTGTTGGGCGCCCCCAACGGAGTCTGGCTCGGCATCCCGATCGGCCTCTTCGTCCCCTGGGACGGCAGGGCAACGGGCGAACTCGCGAAGCTCCTCCCCCACCCCCTCGACGACCTCCTGAGCGTGAAGTCCGACCAGCCGGTGACGTTGGGGCGACTGGCCGAACTGGACGGCCGGGTTTGGCTGTTGGGGGTTGCGGCGGCATTGATGATGTTGCTGGCGGGGGTGTTGACGGCGGTGCGGACGCCCTTGGGAGCGGGGGCGGGGGGTGGCTCCGCCAGTGGTGGTGCGGGGGGTCGCGGGAGTGCTCTCGGTTTTGCCGGGCGGTGTGCTGTTCGCCTGGGGGTCGTCACCGCGCTGACGTTGCCGTTGCTGGCCTGGCTGACGGATGTGTCGGTGGATGCGTCGCTGTCGGTACTGGGGTTCGACGCGTTCGGCGCGGGGATCGAGCTGCACGGGCATCTGGGCATGGCGTTGGTGCTGGGCGCGGTGTGGGGTGCGGGGGCGGGGGGCGTCGGGGGGCTCCTCGCGTACGCGACCGGGGCTGCGGGGAGGCAGGCATCGCGGTTGGCACGGGGTGACTTGGGGACGCCGGGTCCGGATCCGGGGTCGAGGACTGGGACGGGTTCAGGGTCGGGGTCGGATGCCTGGGCGCCGGGGCGGCCGGGGTATCCGGAGCATGCGCAGGCTGCGGGCGGTGCGGGACAGGCAGGGCATCCGGAGAACGCCGGGGACCCGGGTCCCTACGTGCCGAGTTCGCCTTACCGCGCGCCGAACCCTGCGACCAACCCGTATCTGCAACTGCCGGATGAGCTACGGCAACCGGAGGACGGTCGGCCGTCGCCGCCTGGTAGGGCTTGGCCCGGTGGGAAGTCGCCGGGGCAGAGGGGTGAGGCGAGGTCCAGGGGGGCGGGATCTGGTGGTGCGGGGCCCGGTGGCTCGGGACCTGGTGGTTCGGGGACTGGCGATGCAGGGCCGGGTGGTGGGGTTTGGTCCGGTGGACCTGGGTGGCCGCCGGATGCGGGGTCACCTCAGGGAGGCGGTCGGCCGCCTGGCGGAGGCCCACAGGGCTCAAGTGCCGCGCAACCGCCGGAAGGCGCGGGCCCCGGCGGCAGGCCCCGGCCCCGCGGACCAGCCTGGCCACCGGACGCCGGATCGCCGACGGAGGTCGCATGGCCGCCCAATGCGCGGTCACCGCAGGAAGGTGGTCGGCCGCCCGGCGGAGGCTCACGGCCCGGTCGTGCCCCTCAACCTCCGGGAAACGCAGGGCAGTTCGGGGCCGACCCGGGGCCCGGAGCCGTAGGGGCCGGTGGAGTCGGTCCGTACTCCGGGAGCTCGCAGCCGGCCGGAGCCGTCCCGCCGGACGACGGCACTCGCCCCCACGACGGCCCGCAGCCGCCCGGCATCCCTTCGCCGCCCGCCGACATGTACGGCGCTCCGACCATGGCCCAGTCCTACGAGCCCCCGTCCCGGCCGCCTCGGCGTCGGCCCGGGTCACGTTCACGGGACTGGCCGGAGGGCGACTCGGACGGTGGGCAGCAACCTCCTCCCCCGCCACCGGCGCCGCCCCCTCCGGGGAAGCCCAAGGGCCGACGGTGATCCACATCCACGTCGAGTGAGCCCTCTTCAGCGCCCGGCGCGGCCTGCCCCGCACCGGGTGAGCCGTAGGTGGCGTCGGGCAGCGTGCGAGTAGGGGCGCCCTCATAGGCAAACGGCCCGGATACCCGGCGGACCGTGCCCTGCGCCGGGTGAGTCGTGGGCGGTGCCGCGCAGCGTGCGGGTGGCCGCGCCCCCATCAACCAACGGCCTAGATACCCGGCGGACCCTGCCCTGCGCCGGGAGTGCCGTGGGCGGTGCCGCGCAGCGTGCGGGTATCGGCGCCCCGTGGACCAACGGCCCCGTACCCGGCGCCCCACCCGTCCGGACGTATCCCCCGCATCCGGCCCCCCACCAGTCACCCCTCGCCCAACGACCAGCCGACTCCTGATCGGCACTCCACCTCACCGCGATCACATCAACACACCTCCTGACCGCCCCTCAGCCCACTCCAGACCACCCTTGGCTCACTCCAGACCACCACCCCGCCCCTCCGTGATCGCTCCGTAAGATTCGCGCCACCGACCCGACACCCACTGTTCCGTGTCCGCTGGGCGGACCTCTGCGGCATAAGGCACTCCGTGCCGGATACGGTGGGTACACCATGAGCGCTTCGCAGACCTCTGACGTCCCCACTCTCCTCGTCAAGATCTTCGGCAAGGACAGGCCGGGCATCACGGCCGGACTCTTCGACACCCTCGCCGCCTACTCCGTCGACGTGGTCGACATCGAGCAGGTCGTCACGCGTGGCCGGATGGTGCTGTGCGCACTCGTGACGCCGCCGTCCGCCGGGCTCGAAGGGGATCTGCGGGCCACCGTGCACAGCTGGGCCGAGTCGATGAAGATGCAGGCCGAGATCATCTCCGGCCTCGGCGACAACCGGCCGCGTGGACTGGGCCGTTCACTCGTGACCGTCCTCGGCCACCCCCTCACCGCGGAGTCCACCGCCGCGATCGCCGCCCGTATCACCAAGGCCGGCGGCAACATCGACCGAATCTTCCGGCTCGCCAAGTACCCCGTGACAGCGGTCGAGTTCGCGGTGTCCGGCGTGGAGACCGAGCCCCTGCGCACCGCCCTCGTCACGCACGCGGCGACGTTCGGCGTCGACATCGCCGTCGTGGCGGCGGGGCTGCACCGGCGGGCCCAGCGTCTCGTCGTCATGGACGTCGACTCCACGCTCATCCAGGACGAGGTCATCGAACTCTTCGCCGCACACGCCGGCTGCGAGGACGAGGTCGCCGAGGTCACCGCCGCCGCGATGCGCGGGGAGCTGGACTTCGAGCAGTCGCTGCACGCGCGTGTGGCGTTGCTGAAGGGGCTGGACGCCTCGGTCGTCGACAAGGTGCGCAGCGAGGTACGCCTGACGCCGGGCGCCCGCACCCTCATCCGTACGCTCAAGCGCCTCGGCTACCAAGTCGGCGTCGTGTCAGGCGGGTTCACCCAGGTCACCGACGACCTCAAGGACCGGCTCGGGCTCGACTTCGCCCAGGCCAACACTCTGGAGATCACCGACGGCAAGCTGACCGGCAAGGTCACCGGCGAGATCGTCGACCGCGCGGGCAAGGCACGGCTGCTGCGCCGCTTCGCCGCCGAGGCGGGCGTACCGCTCGCGCAGACCGTGGCGATCGGCGACGGCGCCAACGACCTGGACATGCTCAACGCGGCCGGTCTCGGTGTCGCCTTCAACGCGAAGCCGGTCGTACGGCAGGCCGCGCACACCGCGGTGAACGTGCCGTTCCTCGACACCGTGCTGTACCTGCTGGGCGTCACCCGCGAAGAGGTCGAGGCCGCGGACACCCACGACGAGGACTGACCAGGACCTCCACTGCCTTCGGGGGCCCGGCACCACACGGTGCCGGGCCCCCTGTCGTACACGGTCAGTTCCGACTACTTGGACACGTGGACTACTCCGACGGCGCCCAGTAGTCGTCCAGTGTGGCCACACCCGGCTCCAGCGACTTCCAGGAACCGGTGAAGGACAGCACGGCGAAACCGGCGGCCGCGAACCCCCGCTGCTTCAGCCACTCACGGGCCTCGCCGCTGCCTGCACCGGTGTCCGTACCGGTCTCGGCACCGGTGTCAGCGCTGGTGTCCGCTCCAGGGAGGATCTCCGCCAGGCCCTGCACGCTCGGGTTGTGGCCGACGAGGATCACGTTCCGCGCGTCGTCCGGCGTCTCGTTCAGCACCGCGATCAGCTCGCCCGGAGAGGCCTCGTAGAGCCGCTCCTCGTAGACGGTTTTCGGCCGGTGCGCGAGTTCGTGGACGGCGAGCTTCCAGGTCTCCCGGGTCCGGACCGCGGTGGAGCAGAGGGCCAGATCGAAGGGGATGCCGGTGTCGGCCAGCCTGCTTCCGGCGGTGGCCGCGTCCAGGCGACCGCGCTCAGCGAGCGGTCGCTCGTGATCGGTCACCTCGGGCCAGTCGGCTTTCGCATGCCGGAAGAGGACAATCCTGCGGGATTCTGCGACGCTCATGGGATCCAGCTTCGCATGAAACAGGCCATGGGGCGCAGGGAGTTGACGGCGCCGCTCCGCAGGTGCTCAGCGGGTGCTCAGCGGGCTATGAGCTGCTGCACGCGCTCGAACAGATGGGTGATCATCGGGTCCGAGGCCGCCGCTTGCGCGTCCGTCGGGTTGAGCATCATCACGAGCAGCACGCCGAACGCGAGCGCCGGCAGGGCGAGGGCCCACCACGGCAGCCTGATGTCGACGCCGCCCGTGGTCGCCGGGAGGGGCCGGGTGTGCGTAGGGGCCGACATGGATGCCTCCGCTGGTCTCCGAGTGGTCCGCGATCCGCTTCTCGCGGTCACACCTCGAAGTTACGGAACGCGCGGCCCCCAACCCATCCGGAGATCCACCCACTTGACCCTGAGCCTCACCCCCTAGGGGATGGTGGGGACAACCCCACCATCGGCCCGCGGAGGCACGTTCAGGGGCGCACGGTCACGGCGACGCGATGGTCGCGATGATGGCGATGACGATGAAGATGGCGAAGAACGAGCCGAAGACGATGAGCATCTTCCGCTGGCCGTTCTGAGGGTTCGGGTCGAGCACTGGCATACGGCCAGTCTCGCACCCTTCGTCCGCACCGGATCCGCCGGGGTGAGGTCGTGCGGGGTGACGTCGGCAGGGGCCCGGGCGGACTCAGCGGGCCGCCTCGTCCTCCACCGTGCGGTTGCGGCCCGCGAGGACGCCCACGGCCATCTGCGGGACCATCAGGCCGGCCATGAGGGCGATCGGCAGTCCCCAGCCGCCGCTGTGCTGGTAGAGCACACCGACCAGGAGCGGCCCCGGGATGGAGATCAGATACCCGGTGCTCTGCGCGAAGGCCGACAGCTGGGCGACGCCCGCACCCGTCCTGGCCCGCATCCCGACCATCGTCAGGGCCAGCGGGAAGGAGCAGTTGGCGATGCCGAGCAGTACCGCCCAGGCCCACGCGCCACCGGCCGGCGCGAGGTACAGGCCCGCGTATCCGACGAGACCGCAGACACCGAGGGCGATCACGATCGGGCCCTGCCGGGGCAGCCGGGTGGCCAGCCGCGGGATGACGAAGGCCAGCGGCACGCCCATCACCATGGTGACGGCCAGCAGCAGCCCGGCGGTGCCCGCGGAGACCCCCGCGTCCCGGAAGATCTGCGCCATCCACCCCATCGTGATGTACGCGGCGGTGGCCTGGAGCCCGAAGAACACGGCGAGCGCCCATGCGGTACGGCTACGGGTGATCCGCAGCACCGGCTGCACCTGCTCGGCCTCCCGCGCGCGGGAGGACCGTTCCCCGGATGCCTCCGGTCCGGAGGACGCCCCCCGGTGTCGTACGAGAGCGATCCACGGCAGTACGGCCGCGGCGGCCAGCGCTGCCCACACGGCGAGGCCGGAGCGCCAACTGCCGCCCAGGGCATCGGTGATGGGCACGGTGACCGCGGCGGCGGACGCCGTTCCGAGGGCCAGGGCCATCGAGTACAGGCCGGTCATCGAGCCGACCCGGTCGGGGAACCAGCGCTTGACGATCACCGGCATCAGGACGTTGCTGACCGCGATGCCCATGAGCGCGAGCGCGCTGCCGATCAGGAAGCCGGTCGTGCCGCCTATGTAGGGCCGTACGAGCAGGCCCGCGGTGATGAGGACCATGCCCGCGCAGACCACCGCGGCGGGGCCGAAGCGGCGGGCGAGGCGCGGGGCCATGACGCCGAAGAGGGCGAAGCACAGTGGGGGCACGGAGGTGAGCAGTCCGGCGACGCTGCCGCTCATGCCGAGCCCGTCGCGGACCTCTTCGAGGAGGGCGCCGAGGCTGGTGATGGCGGGGCGGAGGTTCAGCGCGGCCAGCACGATGCCGACGGCGAACAGACGGGTCGTCCACGCGCGCGTGGACGCTTTCCCGGTCTGCTCCCCGGTCTGCTCCCCGGTCTGCCTCCCGGTCCGCTCTCCTGTCCGCGCCGGGGAGTCGCTCGCGGCGGAGCTGCCGACGTTGCCGCTGACGTTCGTCGTGGACTTCAGTGTCCGGGTTTCCTCGCTTGCCATGCCGCCCATCATAGAATGATGGGATGATTGGTTGTCCATCCCCGGGTGGCCCGCTCCCGCCCCGCACATGCGAAGGTGTGCCATGCCCCTGAGCCATCCCCGTCGTTCGGTGCTGTCCGAGCAGGTCATCGCCGCGCTGCGGAACCAGATCACCTCGGGCGAGTGGCCGGTCGGCTCCCGGATCCCGACCGAGCCGGAGCTGGTCGAGCAGCTCGGGGTCGCCCGCAACACGGTCCGCGAGGCCGTCCGCGCGCTCGCGCACAACGGCCTGCTGGACATCCGCCAGGGCTCCGGTACGTACGTCGTGGCGACGAGCGAACTGGCCGGCGTGATGCACCGCCGCTTCGCGGACGCCGACCCCCGGCACATCGCCGAACTGCGCTCCACCCTGGAGTCGTCGGCGGCGCAACTGGCGGCCGAGCGGCGCACCGAGAAGGACCTCAAGCAGCTGGACGCCCTCCTCGTACGGCGTGAGGAGGCCTGGGCGTCGGGCGACACGGAGGCCTTCGTGACGGCCGACGCGACCCTGCACATGGCCGTCGTGGCGGCCTCCCACAACGACGTCATGACGGCGATGTACGCCGACCTCGGCGAGGTGCTGCGGGAGTGGCTGCGCGCGGACGTCGGCGAGGCGCTGACTCCGGAGACGTACATGGACCACACGCGGCTGGTGGACGCGATCCGCGCGGGTGACGCGCGGGCGGCCGCGGTGGAGGCCGCCGGCTATCCGTTCATGTGCCGCCCGGGGAGGCTCAGCTCGCCCGCTTCTGGTGGCTGACCCACACCGCGCGGACGTCCTCCCAGCAGCGGCCGGTGAGCCGTACGGTCTGTGCCGGTCCGGCGTCGGTCGCGATGCCGTCGCTGTCGATGTCCCACCAGCGGTCGCACTCGATGTGCAGGCTGACGCGGTCGGTCCGGGGGTACGGGTTGTGGCAGTACGCGATCACGTGCGAGCCGTGGACCGCGGTGCGGCAGTCGGCGCCGAACAGCTGGGGTGCGGCCGGTTTTCGGGCCTCCACGCGTGCGTGGGGCATCGCCTCGTACGCCAGGGAGATGACGAGCGCTACGGCGACGGTCACTGAGGCCAGGCTGCGGGACAGGCGCACAAGGGAAACCTCCTCGGCGGTGCTGGGGAGGGAATCGCGTGGTGAACGCGTAATCCAGGGTGCGCGGTTGTGCCCTGCCCCCGCCCGGCCGGAGGGGCCGAACGGGTGACGCCCCGCTCCCCGCGCGGTGCGGGAAACGGGGCGTCGACGCCGTAGGAGAGGCCTGGCCGGGAGGTCAGGCTCCGATGGCGTGCAGGCCGCCGTCCACGTGGACGATCTCGCCGGTGGTCTTCGGGAACCAGTCGCTCAGCAGGGCGACGATGGCCTTGCCGGCCGGCTCCGGGTCGTTGAGGTCCCACTCCAGGGGGGAGCGGTTGTCCCACACGGAGGCCAGCTCGCTGAAGCCCGGGATGGACTTGGCGGCCATCGAGCCGAGCGGGCCCGCGGAGACGAGGTTGCAGCGGATGTTCTGCTTGCCCAGGTCGCGGGCGAGGTAGCGGCTGGTGGCCTCCAGGGCGGCCTTGGCCGGGCCCATCCAGTCGTACTGCGGCCACGCGAAGGACGCGTCGAAGGTGAGGCCGACGACCGAGCCGCCGTTCTGCATCAGCGGCAGGCAGGCCATGGTCAGCGACTTCAGGGAGAACGCCGAGACGTGCATCGCCGTGGCGACGGACTCGAACGGCGTGTTGAGGAAGTTGCCGCCGAGCGCGTCCGGCGGCGCGAACCCGATGGAGTGCACGACACCGTCGAGGCCGCCCAGCTCCTCGCCCACGACGTCGGCGAGACGCGCGAGGTGCTCGTCGTTGGTGACGTCGAGCTCGATGACCTTGGTGGGCTTGGGGAGCTTCTTGGCGATGCGCTCGGTCAGCGTGGGCCGCGGGAACGCGGTCAGGATGATCTCGGCGCCCTGCTCCTGGGCCTGCTTGGCGGCGTGGAAGGCGATGGAGGACTCCAGCAGCACACCGGAGATCAGGACGCGCTTGCCCTCGAGAATTCCGCTCATGGTGATCAGTGACCCATTCCCAGTCCGCCGTCTACGGGGATGACGGCTCCAGTGATGTACGAGGCGTCGTCCGAGGCGAGGAACCGCACCGTCGCGGCGATCTCCTCGGGCTGCGCGTAACGGCCGAGCGGCACCTGCTTGACGATGCCCTCGCGCTGCTCGTCGGTGAGCACCTTGGTCATGTCGGTGTCGACGAAGCCGGGCGCGACGACGTTGAAGGTGATGTTGCGCGAGCCCAGCTCACGGGCGAGGGAGCGCGCGAAGCCGACCAGGGCGGCCTTGGAGGCGGCGTAGTTCGACTGGCCGGGGCCGCCCATCAGGCCGACGACCGACGAGATCAGCACGACGCGGCCCTTCTTGGCGCGCAGCATCGCGCGGTTGGCGCGCTTGACGACGCGGAAGGTGCCGGTGAGGTTCGTGTCGATGACCGAGGTGAAGTCCTCCTCGGACATGCGCATCAGGAGCTGGTCCTTGGTGACGCCGGCGTTGGCGATCAGGACCTCGACCGGGCCGTGCTCGGCCTCGATCTCCTTGTAGGCCTGCTCCACCTGCTCGGAGTCGGTGATGTCGCACTTCACGGCCAGGAAGCCGGCCGGCGGCTCTCCCGAGCGGTAGGTGATGGCGACCTTGTCGCCGGCGTCGGCGAACGCACGGGCGATGGCGAGGCCGATGCCCCGGTTGCCTCCGGTGACGAGAACCGAGCGGCTCAACGGATCACCCTTTCGATAGCGGTCCTGCACGCCTGCCCGGTACACCTGGTTGACAGGCGGCTTTATCGAAAACCTATCGGTCCGCCCCGTCCGGCGGACAATCGGGCACCGACAGTGGCTTACGGGACTCGCTGTCGGGTCCCTACAGAAAGGGCCGACGCGGCGCGGAAACGTGTGGTCCCCGCACCCGCTCGCGCGACATGATCGGACCCGACAGGCCACGACAGCAGGGAGACCTCCGTGCCTCATTCCATCGACGAAGCCTTCACGGCACTTCCGCTACGCGCCTTGGCCGACGCCGCGCTGGCACGCGCGCGTGCGCTCGGCGCCGAGCACGCGGACTTCCGGTTCGAGCGGGTGCGCAGCGCGTCCTGGCGGCTGCGGGACGCCCGGCCCGCCGGTACGTCGGACACCACCGACCTCGGGTACGCGGTGCGGGTCGTGCACGGCGGCACCTGGGGGTTCGCGTCGGGCGTGGACCTGAGCCTGGACGCCGCCGCCAAGGTCGCCTCGCAGGCGGTGGCGATGGCGAAGCTCTCCGCCCAGGTGATCAAGGCGGCCGGGTCGGACGAGCGGGTCGAGCTGGCCGCCGAGCCCGTGCACGAGGAGCGGACGTGGATCTCGTCGTACGAGATCGATCCGTTCTCGGTGCCCGACGAGGAGAAGGCGGGGCTGCTGGCGGACTGGAGCGCCCGGCTGCTCGCGGCGGACGGTGTCAACCACGTGGACGCGTCGCTGCTCACCGTGCACGAGAACAAGTTCTACGCCGACACCGCGGGGACGGTGACCACGCAGCAGCGGGTCCGGCTGCACCCGCAGTTGAACGCGGTGTCGGTCGACGAGTCGAGCGGTGAGTTCGACTCCATGCGCACGATCGCGCCGCCCGTGGGCCGCGGTTGGGAGTACCTGACGGGCACCGGCTGGGACTGGGACGAGGAGCTGGAGCGGATCCCCGAGCTGCTCGCGGAGAAGATGCGGGCGCCGAGCGTCGAGGCGGGCCTGTACGACCTCGTCGTCGACCCGTCCAACCTCTGGCTGACGATCCACGAGTCCATCGGCCACGCCACCGAACTGGACCGCGCGCTCGGCTACGAGGCCGCCTACGCCGGCACGTCCTTCGCCACCTTCGACAAGCTCAACAAACTGAAGTACGGCTCCGAGCGGATGAACGTCACCGGCGACCGCACCGCCGAGCACGGCCTCGCGACCATCGGCTACGACGACGAGGGCGTCGAGGGCCAGTCCTGGGACCTCGTCAAGGACGGCACCCTGGTGGGCTACCAACTCGACCGCCGCATCGCCAGGTTGACCGGCTTCGAGCGTTCCAACGGCTGCGCGTACGCCGACTCCCCCGGGCATGTGCCGGTGCAGCGCATGGCCAACGTGTCGTTGCAGCCGGACCCGGCGGGGCTGTCCACGGAGGATCTGATCGGCGGGGTCGACCGCGGGATCTACGTGGTCGGCGACCGGTCGTGGTCGATCGACATGCAGCGCTACAACTTCCAGTTCACCGGACAGCGGTTCTTCAGGATCGAGAACGGGCGGATCACCGGACAGCTGCGGGACGTCGCGTACCAGGCGACGACCACCGACTTCTGGGGGTCCATGGCGGCCGTCGGCGGTCCGCAGACCTACGTCCTGGGCGGCGCCTTCAACTGCGGCAAGGCCCAGCCGGGCCAGGTCGCCTCGGTCTCGCACGGCTGCCCGTCGGCCCTCTTCACGGGCGTCAACATCCTCAACACCACGCAGGAGGCCGGTCGATGAGTCCTCGTACGAACAAGCCGCACGAGATCGTCGAGCGTGCCCTCGAACTGTCGCGGGCCGACGGCTGTGTCGTCATCGCCGACGAGCAGTCGACCGCCAACCTCCGCTGGGCGGGCAACGCGCTGACCACGAACGGCGTCACGCGCGGGCGCACGCTCACCGTCATCGCGACCGTCGACGGCAAGGAGGGCACGGCCTCGGGGGTCGTGTCCCGGTCGGCCGTCACCCCGGAGGAACTGGAGCCGCTGGTGCGGGCCGCCGAGGCCGCCGCGCGCGGGGCCGAGCCCGCCGAGGACGCGCAGCCGCTCGTCACGGACGTACCCCAGTCGCCCGACTTCACGGACGGGCCCAGTGAGACGTCCTCCACGGTGTTCGCCGACTTCGCGCCGGCGCTCGGCGAATCGTTCGCACGCGCGCGTGCGGGCGGTCGCGAGCTGTACGGCTTCGCCTACCACGAGCTGGTCTCCAGCTACCTGGGTACGTCGACGGGCCTGCGCCTGCGCCACGACCAGCCGAACGGCACGCTGGAGCTGAACGCCAAGTCCCCGGACCGTACGCGCTCGGCCTGGGCCGGCCGCTCGACCCGGGACTTCAAGGACGTCGACCCGGCCGCGCTGGACGCCGAGTTGGCCGTACGACTGGGCTGGGCGGAGCGGAAGATCCAGCTGCCCGCGGGCCGGTACGAGACGCTGCTGCCGCCGACCGCGGTCGCGGATCTGCTGATCTACCAGATGTGGTCGGCGTCGGGCCGGGACGCGGTCGAAGGGCGCACGGTGTTCTCCAAGCCCGGCGGCGGCACGCGCGTGGGCGAGCGGCTCACCGAGCTGCCCCTGACCCTGCGCAGCGACCCGAACGAACCGGGCCTGGAATCCGCCCCGTTCGTGCTCGCGCACACCTCCGGGGGCGACCAGTCGGTCTTCGACAACGGGCTGCCGCTGACCGCCACCGACTGGGTGTGTGAGGGCGAGTTGCAGCACCTGCTGACCAGTCGGCACAGCGCGGGGCTGACCGGGCTGCCGGTCGCGCCGTCGATCGACAACCTGATCCTGAGCGGCGGCGAGGACCGTTCCCTGGAGGAGATGGTCGCGAACACCGAGCGCGGGCTGCTGCTGACCTGCCTCTGGTACATCCGCGAGGTCGACCCGGCGACGCTGCTGCTGACCGGGCTGACCCGGGACGGCGTCTACCTCGTCGAGAACGGCGAGGTGGCGGGCGAGGTGAAC
Source organism: Streptomyces sp. NBC_00986 (assembly GCF_045162565.1). Taxonomy (NCBI): domain Bacteria; kingdom Bacillati; phylum Actinomycetota; class Actinomycetes; order Kitasatosporales; family Streptomycetaceae; genus Streptomyces; species Streptomyces sp. NBC_00986. The sequence continues at coordinate 9,000,857 of NZ_CP108733.1, read as the reverse complement.
AACTTCCGGTTCAACGAGTCGCCGGTGGATCTGCTGGGGCGGGCGACCGAGGCGGGGCGGACGGAAAAGACGCTGCCGAGGGAATGGAGCGACTGGTTCACTAGGGCTGCGATGCCCGCGCTGCGGGTGCCCGACTTCAATATGAGCTCTGTCAGTCAGGGCGTATAACCTCGTACCTGATCCACGAGACCATCCCAAGGAGATACGAGAACCGTGACGGACATCGTCGACGAGCTGAAGTGGCGGGGCCTGTTCGCCCTGTCCACCGACGAAGATGCTTTGCGCAAGGCGCTCGCGGACGGTCCCGTCACGTTCTATTGCGGCTTCGACCCCACGGCGCCGTCGCTCCACCTGGGCCACCTGGTGCAGGTGCTCACCGTGCGCCGGCTCCAGCAGGCAGGCCACCGGCCGCTGGCGCTGGTCGGCGGGGCCACGGGCCAGATCGGCGACCCGCGCCCGACGGCGGAGCGCACGCTGAACGACCCGGAGACGGTCGCCGGCTGGGTCCAGAGGCTGCGCCGCCAGATCGAGCCGTTCCTGTCCTTCGAGGGCGAGAACGCCGCGGTCATGGTCAACAACCTCGACTGGACGGCGAACCTCTCCGCGATCGAGTTCCTCCGCGACATCGGCAAGCACTTCCGTGTCAACAAGATGCTGGCGAAGGACTCGGTCGCCAAGCGTCTGGACTCCGACCAGGGCATCAGCTACACGGAGTTCAGCTACCAGATCCTCCAGGGCATGGACTTCCTCCAGCTCTACCGGAGGTACGGCTGCACGCTCCAGCAGGGCGGCAGCGACCAGTGGGGCAACCTCACGGCGGGCCTGGACCTGATCCACCGCCTGGAGCCGGACGCCACGGTGCACGCCTACGGCACACCGCTGATGACCAAGGCCGACGGCACGAAGTTCAGCAAGTCCGAGGGCACCGCCATCTGGCTCGACCCGGAGATGACCACGCCGTACGCGTTCTACCAGTTCTGGCTGAACACGGACGACCGGGACATCTCCACGTACGCGCGCATGCTGTCCTTCAAGTCCCGTGAGGAGCTTGAGGAGTTGGAGCGGCAGACCGAGGAGCGCCCCCAGGCCCGTGCCGCGCAGCGCGCGCTGGCCGAGGAGCTGACGACGCTGGTGCACGGCGCCGAGCAGACGGCCGCCGTGACCGCCGCGTCCAAGGCCCTCTTCGGGCAGGGCGAGCTGGCGGAGCTCGACGAGAAGACGCTGGCCGCGTCGCTCTCCGAGGTGCCGCACGTCCAGGTCGCCGAACTCGGCCTGGTCGTGGACCTGTTCGCCGAGGTCGGCCTGGTGGCGAGCAAGTCGGCTGCGCGGCGGACCGTGAAGGAGGGCGGGGCCTATGTGAACAACGTGAAGGTCGCCGCCGAAGATGCCGTGCCGGCTAAGGAAGATCTGCTGCACGGGCGGTGGCTGGTGCTGCGGCGCGGCAAGAAGAACCTGGCGGCCGTGGAGGTCACGGGCGCGTGAGTGCTTGAGCGCATGGCGAAGGGGCGGTTTCCCGGTTCGGGAGGCCGCCCCTTCGTCGTACGACTGTCAGGCTCTCTGTTTGTTCTTGCCGATCGTCGCCATGTACGCCATGTCGACGACGAAGACGATGATGATCGCGGCGACGAGCTGGAACGCGTGGCGGCTCCAGTCGATGCCGCTGGTCGCGTCGACGCCGGCCGCTCGGGCGATCGCGTTGCCGACGATGGCGCCGAGAATGCCGCAGATGGTGGTCAGCCAGAGCGGACTGTGCTGCTTGCCCGGGATGATCGCCTTCGCGATCAGTCCCAGCACGAATCCCACGATGATCGCCCACAACCAGCCCATGGCTGCCTCCTTGTACGGCTCGACGTCCGACGTGAGCATTACGCCAAGTGTGGGTCCGGTCGCCGTACGGCGCATGTCGGGTACGGCCATACGCGCTACGGCGCAGTTCGTTCGCCCAGGCCGGAGGTCCCCCGGTCTCGAAGGCGACGGAGGCGCGGCGTAACGTAGGACGTGTCGGGGCCCGGTTCCCGGATCGGGTGCTGACCGGGGTTGCGGGCCGGGGAGAGTCCGATGCGGGCGGATGGTGGAATGTGATGCGGAAGCTGCACGGCGAAGGCAACGCCCAGGTGTTCCGGATCACCGGAGCCCGGACGGGACTCGCGGAGGACATCCGCGGCCGCCAGCGCCGGTACGTCATCTCGATGTCGATCCGTACGGTGTCGGTGATCCTCGCCTGTGCGCTGTGGAACGTCGAACGGCACGTCGCGATCGTCGCGTTGGTCCTCGGTGTGCTGCTCCCCTATGTCGCCGTCGTGATCGCGAACGCCGGGCGGGAGAACGCGCCGGGGCTTCCGTCCACGTTCGTCACCGCGCCGCTGCGGCCGATGATCGCGCCGCCGAGGGCGGACGGGACGTTCGCGGAACCCGTCCCGGAAGAGGTCGTGCCCGAGCCGGCACCCCACGCGGGAGGCGAACCGTACGACCGGTCGTGACCATGGCGAACGCGCCAGAACCGGACGTCGGCTCCGCACCAAGCTCAAGAAAAGCTCAGATCAATCATGTTGTTCCGGTGCCGGGCGAGCGGTCACCCGTGACATACTTCGTACGCGCTCCGCATCCCCCGTCGGAGCGACGGACCGACGCCGGGCAGCTCCCCCCGTGGCTGCTCGGCGTCGCCTTTATCAGCGCATCTGTGAGACGAATTCCGTGAGTTCCCGTGAGTGACGAGACCCCGATCTGCTCCGCGAAGGGCTGCCGCGCCGACGCCGTGTGGGTCCTCGCGTGGAACAACCCGAAGCTCCACACGCCGGAGCGACGCAAGACGTGGCTCGCGTGCGAGGAGCACCGCGAGCACCTGTCCCAGTTCCTCGGTGTGCGGGGTTTCCTGAAGGACGTCGTCACGTTCGAGGACTGGGAAGAGCCCGAGATCCCGTAGGCGCCTTCGTCTACGACGGCTGCTCAGCCGCCGATCGCCGACATCGGCCGGTCCGGCTGGAGGAACGAGGGGTCGTCCAGGCCCGAGCCCGCCTTCTTGCCCCACATCGCCTGGCGCCAGATGCGGGCGATCTCCTCGTCCGGGGCGTCGGAGCGGAGCGCGCTGCGGAGGCTGGTCTCCTCGCGGGCGAACAGGCAGTTGCGTATCTGGCCGTCAGCGGTGAGGCGGGTGCGGTCGCAGGCCGCGCAGAACGGGCGGGTGACCGAGGCGATGACGCCCACGCGGTGCGGGCCGCCGTCCACGGTCCAGCGCTCGGCGGGGGCCGAGCCGCGCTCGTCGGAGCCTTCGGGGGTCAGCTCGAAGCGGGTGCGGAGGGAGGTGAGGATGTCGCCTGCCGTGACCATGCCGTCGCGCGTCCAGCCGTGCTGGGCGTCCAGGGGCATCTGCTCGATGAAGCGCAGTTCGTAGTCGTGCTCCACGGCCCAGGCCAGCAGGTCGGGGGCCTCGTCGGCGTTGAGTCCCGGCATCAGCACCGAGTTGATCTTCACCGGGGTCAGACCGGCGTCGTGGGCGGCTTCCAGGCCCGCGAGGACGTCCTTGAGGCGGTCGCGGCGGGTGAGGGTCTTGAAGACGTCGGGGCGCAGGGTGTCCAGCGAGACGTTGACCCGGTCCAGGCCCGCCTTCTTCAGGGCGGCTGCCGTGCGCTTGAGGCCGATGCCGTTGGTGGTCAGGGACATCTGGGGGCGGGGCTCCAGGGCCGCGACCCGCTCGACGATGCCGACCAGGCCGGGGCGGAGCAGGGGCTCGCCGCCGGTGAAGCGGACCTCCTCGATGCCGAGGGAGGTGACCGCGATGTCTATCAGGCGGACGATCTCGTCGTCCGTGAGGAGGTCGGGCTTTGCCAGCCACTGCAGGCCCTCTTCGGGCATGCAGTACGTACACCGGAGATTGCACCGGTCGGTCAGCGAAACCCGCAGGTCGGTGGCTACTCGGCCATAGGTGTCGATGAGCACGTGTGCCCCCTCCCTCGTTTCGGATCGCATGTTTTCCGATACCTGCGAGCCTACGCGACACCACTGACAACGAGAGCGGCCCGATCCCACGAGGTACGACACGGCCGCGTCGTAGGGATCTACGACGCGGCCGTCGACGTGGGGGGACTGAGTGGGGGGACTCAGGTGGACCGGGTGGGGCGGGTCAGTGGGCTCCGGTGCCGGTCAGGGACCGTACCTCCAGCTCCGCGTACTTGCCGGTGTCCGGTTCCTCCTTGGAGAGGATCGTGCCGAGCCAGCCCAGCAGGAAGCCGACGGGGATGGAGATGATGCCGGGGTTCTCCAGGGGGAACCACTGGAAGTCGACGTGGGGGAACATCGACGTCTCCTTGCCGGAGACGACCGGCGAGAACAGGACCAGGCCGACCGCGGTGACCAGGCCGCCGTAGATCGACCAGAGGGCGCCCTGGGTGGTGAACCGCTTCCAGAAGAGGCTGTAGAGGATCGTCGGGAGGTTGGCGGAGGCGGCGACCGCGAAGGCGAGGGCGACCAAGCCGGCGACGTTCAGGTCGCGGGCGAGGGCGCCGAGGACGATGGAGACCGCGCCGATGCCGACCGTGGCGTAGCGGGCGGCGGCCATCTCCTGCTTCTCCGTGGCCTGGCCCCGCTTGATGACGTTCGCGTAGATGTCGTGGGCGAACGAGGAGGACGAGGCCAGGGTCAGGCCGGCGACGACCGCGAGGATCGTGGCGAAGGCGACCGCCGAGATGGTGGCCAGGAGGATGGCACCCCAGTTGGAGTCGACTCCGCCCAGATGCAGTGCCAGGAGTGGGGCGGCTGTGTTGCCCGCCTTGTTGGAGGCGATGATCTCGTCGGGTTTGATCAGCGCGGCGGCACCGAAGCCGAGCGCCAGGGTCATCAGGTAGAAGGCGCCGATCAGGCCGATGGCCCAGATGACCGACTTACGGGCGGCCTTGGCGGTGGGCACCGTGTAGAAGCGGATCAGGATGTGCGGCAGACCCGCGGTGCCGAGGACCAGGGCGAGGCCCAGGGAGATGAAGTCCAGCTTGGTGGTGCCGGTGGCGCCGTACTTGAGGCCGGGGTTCAGGAAGGCGGAGCCCTTGCCGCTGTTGGAGGCGGCCTTGCCCAGCAGGTCGGAGACGTTGAAGTTGAACTTCAGCAGCACCAGGAAGGTCAGCAGCAGCGCGCCGGCGATGAGCAGGCAGGCCTTGACCATCTGGACCCAGGTGGTGCCCTTCATGCCGCCGATGGTGACGTACACGATCATCAGGACGCCGACCAGGGCGACGATGCCGATCTTGCCCGCGTCGGTGGTGATGCCGAGGAGCAGCGAGACCAGGACGCCCGCGCCGGCCATCTGGGCCAGCAGGTAGAAGATCGACACCACGATGGTGGAGGTGCCGGCCGCGGTGCGGACCGGGCGCTGGCGCATGCGGTACGCGAGGACGTCGCCCATGGTGTAGCGGCCCGAGTTGCGCAGCGGTTCGGCCACCAGGAGCAGGGCGACCAGCCACGCGACAAGGAAGCCGATGGAGTACAGGAAGCCGTCGTAGCCGAAGAGGGCGATCGCGCCGGCGATGCCGAGGAAGGACGCGGCGGACATGTAGTCGCCGGAGACGGCGAGGCCGTTCTGGAAGGCGGTGAACTGGCGGCCGCCCGCGTAGAAGTCGGCGGCGCTCTTGGTCTGACGGCCCGCCCATACGGTGATGACGAGCGTCGCGGCGACGAAGATCGCGAACAGGGTGATGATCAGCGGCCGGTGCTGGCTCGCCTCGCCTGCGGCCAGGGTGATCGTGGGGCTCATGCGCCGCCCTCCATCCGGGACTTGATGGCCGCGCCCTTGGGGTCGAGCTTCGCGGCGGAGTAGCGCGCGTACCACCAGGCGATGAGGAACGTGGTGAGGAACTGCGCGAGGCCCAGGACCAGCGCGACATTGATGTTGCCGACGACCTTGGTGTCCATGAAATCGTCCGCGTAGTTGCACAGCAGCACGTAGAGCAGGTACCAGACGATGAAGGCGACGGTCACCGGGAAGGCGAAGGAGCGGTGGGCATGGCGCAGTTCGGCGAACTCCGCGCTCTCCTGGACCTGTTCGAACTCCTCGGTACTGGGGAGTTGGCGTTCGGCTTTCGAGGGGGGTGGTGTCTCGGTGGCCACGGTGTCTCCTCGCGTTACGGACCTGCGGGTTCTGGTCTGGCTCGGCGCTTCCTGCCCAAGGGCACGGCGCCGCACGTCGACCGGTTCAACTCCTTTGACTTCTTTCGGTAGTCGTCTTTGGGAAATCATTGCTGGCCAGCCATCGCGGGAGATAGCTTCAGGTCTGCACCACTCGTCATGTACCTGCCCGAGCGCGCCACCACGTCTCGGGCCGTTTCATTTCCGGATGATGTGGAGATCCCATGGCTCATCTGCGCCCCAGACGCCGGCTCGCCCTCGCCGTACCGGTCGTCCTGTCGCTGACCGCCTCGCTCGGCTTCCTCCCGTCGGCGGCCTCGGCGGTCCCGATCGCGGAGACCGGGACCGCGGCACAGGCCGCCGACGCACCGAACCTTGCGTATGTGGTCAACACCCGGCTGGACCACCGGACGATCAACTCGGTCAAGAAGGCGATCAATGCGGCCGGCGGCACCATCGTGGTGACGTACGAGAAGATCGGTGTCATCGTCGTCCACTCGGCGAACCCCGACTTCGGCGCGCGGATCCGTGCGGTGCGCGGTGTGCAGTCGGCGGGTGCCACGCGCACGGCGCCGCTGAGCCCCGCCTCGACGACCGACGAGGGCGCGGTGCAGTACCTCTCCAAGGACCAGGCCACGAAGACGGCGAAGGCCTCCGCCGCCGCCGGCGACAGCGAGCCCCTCGAGGCCGACCAGTGGGATCTGCCCGCGATCGGTGCCGACAAGGCCGCCAAGATCAACCCGGGCAGCAAGAGCGTGACAGTCGCCGTTATCGACGTCGGCGTCGACGACACCCACCCGGACATCGCCCCGAACTTCTCCGCCTCGCAGTCCGCCAACTGCGTGGGCGGCAAGGCGGACACCACGTACGGCGCCTGGCGCCCCGTGGACTCCAGCCACTACCACGGCACGCATGTCGCGGGTGAGATCGCCGCCGCCCGCAACGGCATCGGTGTGGCGGGTGTCGCGCCGGGTGTGAAGGTCGCCGGGATCACGGTGGCCGAGCCGGACTCGACCCAGCTGTTCTACCCGGAGAGCGTGGTCTGCGCGTTCGTGTTCGCCGCGGATCACGGCGTGGAGATCACCAACAACAGCTACTACGTTGATCCTTGGTTGTACAACTGCATGGACGACCCCGATCAACGTGCCATCGTTGATGCGGTCAACAGGGCCCAGCTGTACGCACAGAGCAAGGGCACGCTCAATGTCGCCGCGGCCGGCAACTCCAACGACGACCTGGACTCCCACGCCCTCGTCGACTCCTCCAGCCCCGACGACTCGACCGCGACGACCCGGACGGTCGACCCGCACGAGTGCTTCGACGTACCGACCCAGTTGCCGGGTGTCGTCACGGTGAGCTCGGTCGGCGTCAAGAAGGCCAAGTCGTACTTCTCCAGCTACGGCCAGGGCGTCATCGACGTGGCGGCGCCGGGCGGGGACGCCCTGCAGATCCCGGACACCCCGTCGAAGAACGGCCGCATCCTGTCGACGCTGCCGAACAACACGTACGGCTACCTCCAGGGCACCTCGATGGCGACCCCGCACGTCGCCGCCGTGGCCGCGCTGCTCAAGTCGACCCACCCGCACGCCAGTCCGGCCCAGTTGCAGGCGCTGCTGAAGGCCGAGGCCGACAACCCGGGCTGCCCGACCGAGCCGTACGACACCAACGGCGACGGCGTAGCGGACGCGACCTGCGTGGGCGGCAAGCGCGTCAACGGCTTCTACGGGTTCGGCATCGTCAACGCGTTGCGGGCGGTGAAGTAGCCCCTGCCTCTCCGATGACGCGGGCCGGGCGGATCTCCGCCCGGCCCGTTCATGTCTGTATCGCAGCCCTTTCAGTATTGATTGAATCAATACTGCATAGTGCAATCATGACTGACATCAAGATGGCATGGGCCGCTCTGGGCGGCGATCCCGCTCTGGTCCCGCGTGTCTCGACCGTCACGCGTCAGGGGGCGCTCGAAGCCCGGCTTCCCGTACGGGAGCTGGCGCGGGCCTGCGTAGGAGCGTGCGCGCTGGCCGCCGCCGAGCTGGGGGCGCGGCGGGCCGGGCTCGCTGAGGTGCCCGGGGTGCGGGTGGACGACGGGGCCGTCGCTACGGCGTTCGTCAGCGAGCAGCATCTGTTGATCGACGGGCGGGCGCCGGTCAGCTTCGCGCCGCTGTCACGGTTCTGGCGGACGGCCGACGGGTGGGTCCGCACCCACGCGAACTATCCGCACCACCGGGCGCGACTGCTGGACGCGTTGAAGCTGCCGGAGGGCGCGTCGGTGGAGAACGTGGCCGAGGTGCTCGCCGCGCGGTCCGCGCTCGAGGTCGAGGACAGGGTGCACAGCGCCGGGGGCCTCGCGGTCGCGCTGCGGACGGCGGAGGAGTGGGCCACGCACGCGCAGGGGGTCGCGGTGGCCGGGCGGCCGCTCGTCGAGCGCGAACGGCTCGACAGCGCACGCGCGCGTGCACTCCCGCCGCTCGACGGCGACCCGTTGCTGCCCGCCGCCGGACTGCGCGTGCTCGACCTGACCCGGGTCATCGCGGGCCCGATCGCCACGCGGACGCTCGCATTGTCGGGCGCGGACGTGCTGCGTGTGGACGCGCCGCAGTTGCCCGAGGACCCTGACGCGCACGCGGACACCGGTTTCGGTAAACGGTCGACCCGGGTGGACCTCGGCCTCGCGGCCGATCGGCGGATCTTCGAGGAGTTGCTCGCGCGGGCGGACGTGGTCGTCACCGGGTACCGGCCGGGCGCCCTGGACCGGTTCGGGCTCTCCCCCGAGGCGCTGGTCGACCGTAGACCTGGGCTGATCGTGGCGCAGTTGTCGGCGTGGGGTGCGTACGGGCCGTGGGGTGACCGGCGGGGGTTCGACAGCTTGGTGCAGGTCGCCACGGGCATCGCGGCGATCGAGGGGTCACCGGAACAGCCGGGCGCACTGCCTGCGCAGGCCCTCGACCATGGGACCGGGTATCTGCTGGCGGGCGCGGTGCTGCGGGCGGTGACGGAACAGGCCGAGCAGGGTTACGGCATCGCCCTGAGGTTGGCGCTTGCCCGGACTGCGGCGTGGTTGATGGCGGACGGGGGTGAGCGGGGAGGGGTGGCGGCCGGCGGGGTGACGGACGGGAGCGAGCAGGGCCAGGCTGCGCGCCAGCGCGGCGGAACCGCAGACGAGGATCGCGGGACGGCGTACAACCGGCCCGACGCCTGGCTCGTCGAGGCGGACAGCGGTATCGGGCGGCTACGACATGCCCTGTCGCCGGTGTCGTTCGTAGGTGGGCCCTCGAACTGGGCGCGGCCGCCGGGGTGTTGGGGCACGGACCCGGCTCGTTGGGCTTGATGCGGGGGTCGGGCGGAAAGGTACCTATGAGCGGAATGCCGTTCCCCCGGCCGTTTTGTTGCACTTGCCCGGTTCTGTGGCGGCTGGTGAAGATCTTGGGGTGACCTTGATACGACCGACTGTCGAAGTGGCCGACACGAGCGGCTCCGGGCGGCGCCCCGGTACGCGTCGAGCCGTCGCCGTACTGGCCCTCGTGGTGCTCGCCGCGCTGATACCCCTGCTCGGCCCGTCCGCCGCGCTGCACGACACCGGGGAGGCCGCCGCACCCGGAGTCGGCGGCATCGCGCTGCTACGGGCGATGGTGTTCGGCGCGCTGTGTGTCCCCGTGGGCGAGCTGTTCGTGAACCGGCTGGCGCATACCGTGCCCGGCGCTCCCCCGAACGGCCCCCGCAGCTGGGCCCTGTGCGCAGCCGGTGCCGGTTTCGTCGCCGCGCTGGGGCTCGCGTCGGTCGTGGCGACGGGCAACCTGGTGCCGCACAGCCTCGCCCAGATCGACGTCGGCGGCCTCTACCAGTCCCGGGACGGCAAGTTGGCGCTCCTGGAGGTGAACGCGTTCGCCATGGCGGCCCTGTGCGCCCGGTCGCGCAGACCCGGCCTCCAGGTGTGGCCCCTGGCCGCCGTGGTCGTCGCGGAGGCGCTGCGCGTGCACCCGGCGAGCGAACACAGCCCCCTGATCGGCTCCGAACTCACCCTGGTGCACCTGACGTGCGCTGCGCTGTGGGTGGGCGGTCTGCTGCACGTGCTGCGGACACTGCGGCAGTGGCGCGGTACCGAGGCGGGGGCCGCGTTGTTGGGACTCTACGCGCGCGTGGCGGCCGTACTGCTCGCCGCGATCACTGCCACGGGGGTGTGGAGTTCGCTGCGCCGGATGCCGGCCGGCACGATCCTGGACCAGCTGACGACGACGGCGTACGGGCGCACCCTGCTCGCCAAGGTGATCCTCGTGGCCGCCGTCGCCGTCCTCGCTCTGTGGGCGCGGTCCCGGCTGCGGCGGGCCGCCGATCCGCTGACCGCCTGCTCACCCGCGCGGGCGGAGGTCGTCACCCTGGGGGTGGTGGTCATGGTCTCCGGACTGTTGACGGCCTTGCCGGTGCCGATCCGGTGGCATTGATCAACCCGTCGCTCAACCGGTCGCTCGACCAGTCAATGTCTGCCGTCAATACTTGATCAACTGTTCGTGACGAGGACCTTCAGGGCCGTGCGCTCGTCCATCGCCTTGTAGCCGTCGGGCACGCCCTCCAGGCCGACCGTCAGGTCGAAGACGGGCGAGGGGTCGATCGTGCCGTCCAGGATGTCGGGCAACAGCTCCGGGATGTACGTGCGGACCGGTGCGACGCCGCCGCGCAGCGCGATGTTCCGGTCGAACATGACCCCGAGGTCGAGCCCCGTGCCGCTGCCGTGCGGCACGCCGACGAAGCCGATCGCGCCGCCGTCGCGCGCGATGTCGACGGCCGTGCGCATGGACTGCTCGGTGCCGACGGCCTCGACGACGGCGTGTGCGCCCTGGCCGCGGGTGAGTTCGCGGACGGCCGCGACGGCCTCCTCGCCACGCGCCGCGACGACGTCGGTGGCGCCGAAGCGGCGGGCGATGTCCGTGCGCACCTCGTGGCGGCCGAGCGCGATGATCCGCTCGGCGCCGAGGCGCTTGGCGGCGAGCACTGCGCACAGGCCGACCGCTCCGTCGCCCACGACGGCGACGGTGGCCCCCTTGCGGACGCCCGCGCCGAGCGCCGCGTGGTGGCCGGTGCCCATGACGTCCGACAGGGTCAGCAGCGCGGACAGCAGGTGGTCGTCGGAGGCCGCTTCCTTCGGCAGCCGTACGAGGGTGCCGTCGGCGAAGGGCACACGTACCGCCTCGCCCTGGCCGCCGTCGTAGCCCACGGCGCCCCAGAAGCCGCCGTGCACGCAGGACGTGGTGAGGCCCTCGCGGCAGTAGTCGCAGACACCGTCGGACCACACGAAGGGCGCGACCACGAGGTCGCCGGTCCTGACGCCGGTCACCTCGGAGCCGGTCTCCTCCACGATCCCGAGGAACTCGTGTCCGATGCGCTGCCCGGGCTGCCGGGCCGACTCGCCGCGGTACGCCCACAGGTCGCTGCCGCAGATGCAGGCGCGCAGCACCCGGACGACGGCGTCGGTGGGCAGCTGCACCAAAGGCTCGGGCACGTCCTCCACGCGCATGTCGAACGGGGCGTGGATGGTGGTGGCGCGCATGGCGAGGGTCCTTCTCGTCGCGGGTGTGCTGATGCGCTCATGGGGTGGTCGAGCGCACTTCACGGTACGCCGCCGCCGGTGCGCGACGCTCGGCGAGGGTGCCGAGCACGCCCTGGACCAGCAGGAACTGCGCGGCGACGTACGTCAGCATGATCCAGAAGTCGGGCCTGGGCGGCTGCGGCCAGTCGGCGACCCCGGTCGCGATGAGGGTGTCGGAGACCATGAAGAGCGCCCCGCCGAGCCCGGCGACGAGGCCGAACCGGGTGGCCGCGGCACACGCCATGGCCGTGAGGAGGGCGCTGTAGCCGGCCACGGGGACGCGCAGGTCCGCCGGGAGGTCGGGCCACAGCAGCATGACGGTGACGGCCAGGGCGACGGCGTATCCGGCGGCGAGAAGGCCGGCACGCACGCGTGGAGCACTGTTCAGGCCGCCGTACGTCCTGAAGAGGGCGAGGTAGCAGAGGTGGCCTGCCGCGAAGCAGGCCATGCCGGCGAGGAAGGCGGGGTCGGCGTCGGAGAGCAGCAGAGTGTCGCCTCCCCAGCCGAAGAGGAGCGCGGCGACGAGGAGCCGGGGTGCGCCGCGCAGGGCCGCGTACGCGGCGAGGAGCGGCATCAGGAGGGGCTTGGTGACGGTGTGGCCGGGGTCGTAGCCGACGGCGAGCGCGAGCAGGTCCAGGAGGGCTACCAGTCCGAAGACGGCCAGGAATGTGCGCGAGACGGCCGGGTGTGCGGAACGTGGGTTCACGCGGCCGCGGTCTCCTCGGCGGCCGGAACGCCCTGCGCCGGGGCGGGCACCGGCTGCCAGCCCGGTCCCCGGAACACGCGTCCCGCGCGCTCGCGCCAACTGGTCGCCGCCTTCAGGTCCTTGGCGATGGCGACGTACTCATGGGTGGCCACCTTGATCGGGTTGAACGTGTTGATGTTCTTCGTCAACCCATAGACGGGCCGCTCAACCTCGGGCACGAAGGACCCGAAGAGCCGGTCCCAGACGATGAGGATGCCGCCGAAGTTGCGGTCCAGATAGCCGCCCTGGGAGGCGTGGTGGACCCGGTGGTGGGACGGCGTGTTGAAGACGAACTCGAACCAGCGGGGCATCCGGTCGATCCGCTCGGTGTGGATCCAGAACTGGTAGACGAGGTTCGCCGAGGAGCAGAACGCCAGCGCGGCGGGGTGCACGCCCAAGGCGATGAGCGGGACGTAGAACGGCCACACCGTGAGGGTCGTCCAGGGCTGGCGCAGGGCCGTGGTGAGGTTGAACCTGCGGCTGGAGTGGTGGACGACGTGGCAGGCCCACAGGATGCGGATGACGTGGTGGCCGCGGTGGGACCAGTAGTAGAAGAAGTCCTGCCCGAGCAGCATCAGCGGGATCGTCCACCACAGGACGGGCACGCGCAGCGGGGTGAGTTCGTAGACCGCCGTGTAGATCGCGACGATCGGGATCTTCCAGAGGAAGTCGAAGACGAGACTCCCGAGGCCCATGCCGACGCTCGTGACGGCGTCCTTCGTCTCGTAGCCCGCCGCGTCCTCGTCGGGATGGACGCGCACGCTGATCATCTCGATCACGGTGAGCAGCACGAAGGCGGGTATCGACCAGAGCACGGCATCGGGCAGGTTCGGCATGGATGAACCGTAAAACCGCGAATCGGCCGCGACTAGACGTTGTTACCCACAAGTATTACCGGGGGTACGCGCTTGCTTGTTGGCGATCTCCGCCAATGGGCCCGCCATGTCCCGGTTGTGGGTCACTACACCCCGGCCGCCCCCAGCAACGCCCCCGCCGCGTAGGTGACCCCCATCGCCAGCGCCCCGCCTGCCACGTTCCGCAGCATCGCCGGTCTCGTGTCCGCCGCCCCGAGCCGGGCGCTGCTCCAGCCCGTCAGGACCAGCGCGGCCAGGGACGACACCACGGTGACGCCGAGCCGCCAGTCGGCCGGGGGCAGGACGATCGCCAGCAGCGGCAGCAGCGCACCGACCGTGAAGGAGAGAAAGCTCGCCCAGGCCGCGTGCCAGGGGTTGGTGAGGTCGTCGGGGTCGATGTTGAGCTCCACGCGCGCGTGGGCACGCAGCGCGTCGCGTTCCGTGAGCTGGGCCGCCGCCTCCATGGCCACCTCACGGGTCAGGCCGCGGTCCTGGAGGAGCTCGGTCAACTCCTCCAGTTCGGCCTCCGGTTGCTCCTTCAGCTCGCGCTTCTCCAGAGCCAGGGCGGCCTTCTCCGAGTCGCGCTGGGTGGAGACGGACACGTACTCCCCCGCAGCCATCGACATGGAGCCGGCGAGAAGGCCCGCGAGGCCGGCCGTCAGCAGTGCCGAGCGGTCGTCCGTGGCACCGGCCACGCCGACGACGAGACCGGCGGTGGACACGATGCCGTCGTTGGCTCCCAGTACCGCGGCCCGCAGCCAGTTCAACCGCGAGCCCAGGGAGCCGTCATGGGCCTCGTCATGGTTCTCGCCGTGGGCCTCGTCGTCGGTCGGTTCCGTCACACCGCAAAGGATCGCACCCCCGCCCTCACCACACCCGTACCGACGCTCCCCGCGCGAACACCGGGCTCGTCGCGCCCGCCGGAGGTTCGGCGAGCGGCTCCGCGATCTCGGTCACCAGGGGGCCGACCTTCGCCGCGATCGGGTCCAGGGTGTCGAGGTCGAAGCCGTAGACGCGGGCCGCGTTGCCGCCGATCATCGCCGCGACCTCGTCGCGCGGCACGCGCGCGTAGGCGAAGCGGAGGCCCTCCCTGGAGTACGGGTACGTGCCCTCGTCGTGCGGGTAGTCGCTCCCCCACATGATCTTCTCGATGCCGATGCGCTCGCGCAGGGGCACCTCATGGGGGCGCATGAAACTGGCGCCCACGAAGCAGTTGTCGCGCCATACCTCCGAGGGACCCTTGCCCATCGAAGTGGCAAGCCCCGCGCCGAACTTGGACTCCGCGGTCGATGCCTTCGACGCCGCCGCGACCAGCCGCCCGTGGTAGTAGTCCAGCATGTCGAGCACCCCGGGTATCCAGCCGGAGCCCTGCTCGGTCAGGACCAGTCTCAAGTCGGGGTGACGGCGGAACGCGCCGCCGAAGATGAGGTGCCACAGGGCGCGGTGCGAGAACCAGGTCGTCTCGACCATGTACACCGCGCGGGCGGCCGGTTCATCACCGAGGGGCGGAGACGCCGAGCCCGCGTGGTGGTTGACGGGGACGCCGAGTTCCGCGCACACGGCCCAGATCGGGTCGTACGTCGCCGAGTACAGCTCGGGCAGCCCCGAGCCCGGCGGAGTGCCGGGCAGCAGCAGGCCGCCCCGGAGGCCCGCCTCGACCGCCCACCGGATCTCCTGGACGGCCTCCGGGACGTCGTTGAGGAGGATCTGGAAGACCCCAGCCCGTCGGCCCGGCGCCGCCGCGCAGAAGTCCGCCAGCCAGCGGTTGTGGGCCCGCAGGCCGGCCCAGCGGCGCCGGAACTCCTCGGCCGTGGGCGCGGGCGCCATCAGGGAGCCGGACGGGAAGAACGGCGGGATGGTGTTCGGGAAGACGACCTCCGCGACGATCCCGTCCTCCTCCAGCTCCGCGATCCGCCGCCCGGAGTTCCAGTTCTTGTCGGCCGTGTCGGCGACCAGGTCCTCGTACGGGTTGACGTACGTGGCCGCCCACGCGTCGAACTCGTCGTGGTACCGCTTCTCCAAGTAGGGCCTGTAGTCCGGGAGATCGGCGCCCGCGTGACAGTCGGCGGAGATGACCGTGTACCGGTCCGCACCGCCGGGACCCACGGAACCCAGGGAGCCCGTCGTGCTCATGGTGTCGCCCCCAGGACCGGGAAGTCGTGGTCGGTCAGCCAGTGCCGCCCCACCTCCCGCGAGCGCGCCCAGGACGCCGTCACGGCCTCCTGGTCGTCCCGCTGGCCCAGTTCGGCGGGGGTCGGGCCGATCCGGCGGGCCAGCGGCTCCAGGGCCGCCACGTCGAAGCCGAACGCGTCCGCCGCCGCCAGGCCCAGCATGCGGCGGGTCTCGTCCACCGGGATGTCGTGGAAGGTGCGCTTCAGCCACGCGCGCGTGTCGGGCCAGGTGCCCTCGGGGTGCGGAAAGTCGCTGCCCCAGAGGATGTTGTCGACCCCGATCTCGTACCGCTGGGCGAGTTCACGGCGCTTGGTGTTGGTGGCGCAGATGAAGACCTGCCGGTCGAGGTACTCGCTCGGCGGCCGCTTCAGCTCCGCGAACGGCGACAGCTTCTTGCCGCCGTGGGCGCCCAGGTAGAGGCGGTCCATGAACCACAGCTGGTTCGGCAGCCACCAGCAACCCGACTCCGCGACACCGAACTTGAGGCCCGGGTGGCGCTCGAAGACCCCGGACCAGAGCAGGAACCACAGCGGCCGGGCGGGCCACCAGGTCACCTCGCTCACGTAGATGCCCAGGTGGTCGCCGTACTCGTGGCGGGGTGCCGCCCCGGAGTGTGTGAGCACGGGCATCGCGCACTCGGCGGCGGTCGCCCACACGGGGTCGTAACGGCGGTCGTGGTAGGGCTCCTTGTCGACCCACATGGAGGGGATCATCAGGGCGCCGAGGCCCGACTCCTTGGCGCGGCGGATCTCCGCGACGACCTTCTCCGTAGGGGCCGTCACGGGCAACAGGGCGACTCCGCAGTGCCGTTCGGGATTCTCGGAGACGAAGTCGGCGAGCCAGCGGTTGTGGGCCTGGGCACCCGCCATGCCCAACTCGGGGTCCTGGTCCCCGGAGAGGCCGAGGCCCACTCCGAAGGGCGCGGCCGTCTGGCTGTCGACCGCGTCCGCGTCCGGGAAGACCACCTCGGCGGCCACCCCGTCCCCGTCCAGCTCCTTGAGGCGCTGCGCGGTGTCCCAACCCCCGCGCAGGCCCTCCTCGTTGTCCTGGAACCACTTCGTCGCGAACGCCTCGTTGCGGATGCCGAGCCGGGTCATCTCCTCGCGGCGGCGGTCACGTCCGGCGAGGAACTCGTCGAAGTCCCGGTGGAACCGGGCGTCCAGATAGGGCCGGTACTCCTCGGTGGGCAGCCCGGCGTGGCAGTCGGAGGAGATGATCAGGTACGGCTCCTGGTCGGTCACAACAGCCCCCTCAGTCCAGGATGAAGCTTTCGAGGTACGACGGGTTCGCGCGGTCGAGCATCGAGCCCGCCCGTGCCCGGATCTGGGCGTCGCTGTGCTCGCTCTCGGGCAGCAGCCAGAAGCGGTCCGCGCGGATGCCGTCCACGACGAGGTCGGCGACTTCCTCGACGGGCGTGAAGGCGACCTCCTTACCCGCCGCCTTCATCGCGGTCTCCCACTGGTCGAGGCTGCGGTACGGGGTCCTACGGGGGCGCTCTTTGGCGTACCGGTCGGGCCGGTTGCGGTGCGACTCCCACAGGCCCGTGCGCAGCATGTGCGGCCCCGGGAAGAGCACCGAGGCGCCCACGCGCGCGTGCTCCGCCTTCAAATGGGCGTACAGCGACTCGGTCATCGTCACGACGGCCGCCTTGGTGACGGCGTACACGGAGGCGGTGGGCAGCGGGGCGATACCGCCGTCCCCGGAGGACGTGTTGACGACATGACCGGGTTGACCGGACTTGATCATCCTCGGCACGAACGCCTGGATGCCGTGGAAGACACCCCACACGTTGACCGCGAACGCCCACTGCCAGTCGTTCGGTTCGTGCTCCCACATCCGGCCCTCGGCACCCGAGCCGACCCCGGCGTTGTTGCAGAGGACGTGGACGGCGCCGTACGTGTCGTAGGCCGACTCGGCCAGATCCAGGACCTGTTGGCGTACGCCGACGTCGACCACGCGCGCGTGCACATCGGTACCGTCGGCGCGCAGATCGGCGGCGGCCTTGTCGAGGGCCCCCTGCTCGACGTCGGCGAGGACCACTTTGAGTCCGTCGGCGGCGAACCGCCGCGCCATCGCGAGCCCGATCCCGCTCGCCGCCCCGGTGACGACGGCGACCTGACCCTCCCTCAGCTCCATCAGACGCTCCCCTCAGGGGGCCCGTCATGGACCTGCTGCGGATCGTCGTAACGCTGGTGGATGTACGGCAACAGGGCCTGTGCGTCGACCCGTTCGACGACCTTGCCGCGCTGGTCGCTGGTCTTCTCGCCGATGGTGATGTCGACGAGGGTGCGCACGGGGAGGTCGGCGACGGGGTCGTACATGGACTCGCGCAGGACGACGTCCCCGGTGACGCGTTCGAGGCGGCGGACCTTCTCGTTGCGCAGGCAGTGCACGAGCACGGGGTCGGCGTCGAAGCCCGAACCGTCCACCGCCGGAAGGAACTTGAAGTAGAAGTCGGTCTTCTGCGTCGGCCCGGGGAGGGGCAGTTCCTCGCTGATCGCGCCGCGGACCTCCACGAAGGCGATGCCCTGCCGGGCGAGGGACGCGTGCACGACGAGGCCCACGCGCTCGACGGTCACCTCACCGAGTTTCTTGGGCTCCCCGAAGACCTCGCGGCCACCGGTGAGGGCCCGTTCGTGGGTCATCGGCATCACCAGGGGGTACCAGCCCTCGACGCCGTCGTGCGCGGCGGCGACCGCGAACGAGCCCGCGCCCAGGGGGTATCCGGTCAGTTCGACCTTGCTGATGTTCACCCGGACCAGGGGCCGCCCGGTGGGCTTGAGGGGCGGCGGAAGGACCGCCGCGACCGCGTCCGGGTCGCTCTCCCAGACGGCCACCACACCGGTGGACCAGATGTCCGGAAGCTTGGAGCTCGCCGTGCGTGCGGCGGCGATCTCCGCCTCGGTCCGTGCGCCGTACCGTACGCGTGCCATACGCCGTACCGCCCTTCGTAGGCCGTCATCCGTCAGGCGGGCAGCACGCTTGCACCGGGCGGGCAAAAGGTCCATAGCCACGCGCACGCGCATTCGGCGGACCCGAACGGGCGGGCGGGGCGGGCGACCTGAGGGACGGGACTGTCAGTGGCGGCCCGTATCCTCAGTGACCATGCTCGAAGACCACTCGCCGACAGTGTCCGCAGCCACTCCGTGGCCGGCCGCATATCCCCAGGGATACGCGGTAGTTGACGTGGAGACCACCGGCCTGGCCCGGGACGACCGGATAATCTCCGCGGCCGTCTACCGTCTGGACGCGCTCGGCGAGGTCGAGGACCACTGGTACACGATGGTCAACCCGGAGCGCGATCCCGGCCCCGTGTGGATCCACGGTCTGACGAGTGACGTCCTGGAGGGCGCGCCCCTCTTCAAGGACATCGCCGAGGAGTTCGCGACCCGCCTGGAGGGCCGGGTGCTGGTCGCGCACAACGCGGTCTTCGACTGGCAGATGATCGCGCGGGAGTACGCGCGCGTGCAGATCGAACCTCCGGTCCGTCAGCGGCTGTGCACCATCGCCCTGTCGAAGGAGCTGAGCCTGCCGCTGCCCAACCACAAACTGGAGTCCCTGGCAGCGCACTTCGGAGTCGTCCAGCAGCGCGCGCACCACGCGCTGGACGACGCGCGCGTGCTCGCCGAGGCGTTCCGGCCGAGCCTCAGGGCGGCGGCCCAGGGCGGCGTACGACTGCCGCTGCACGAGTGCCGGCCGCTGACCGAGTGGGCCCAGCCCGCACCCCGGATCGGTCAGCAGGCAGGGGGCTACGGCGGCTTCGGGGCGGGCAGTTGGCGTCCCGCGCGCAAGCGGCCCGCGTGCCCCTATCCCAACCCGGGGCGCTTCGAGGACGGCAGGCCGCTCAAGCAGGGGATGCGGATCGCGTTCTCCGGGGACACGTCCATCGAGCGCGAGCTCCTGGAGGACCGGGCCGTGGAAGCGGGCCTTCATGTCGCCACGAGCCTGTCCCGGCTGACCAGCCTCCTCGTCACGAACGACCCCGACTCGGGCACCTCGAAGGTGGTCAAGGCCAAGCAGTTCGGCACGCCGGTGGTGGACGAGGCCGCGTTCGGGCAGCTGCTGCGGGACGTCGAGGCGGCGGACTGACGGCGCCCCGGTGACCGTACGGACGGGTGATTGTCGTACGACTCGCCCCGCGCCCGCTCGCCCGTGCCGGGCGGACGGCCCACCCTGTGGCGCATGGCGAGATGTGAAGTGTGCGGCAATGACTACGGCATGAGCTTCGAGGTGCACGCGCAGGGCGCGGTGCACGTCTTCGACTGCTTCTCCTGCGCGATCCACCGTATGGCCCCGATCTGCGAGCACTGCCGGGTGCAGATCATCGGCCAGGGCGTGGAGGTCGAGGGGCGCTGGTTCTGCGGGGGCCACTGCGCTCGGGCGGAGGGGATGGTGGGGATCATCGACAAGGTGTGAGCCGCCGGCCTTCCGGAAGCTGCGACCCGTATCCCATCCGGTACCCCCCTGAATGCGCCCCACGACCGAGTTGTACGGTCGTGGGGTGTACCGCTTCCTGATGTCCCGGCAGTGGGTGATCCTCGCGTTGATCACCCTCCTCCTGATCCCCACGATGATCAGGCTGGGCATCTGGCAGATGCACCGCTACGAGATGCGCAGCGCCCGGAACCAGCTGGTCACGAACGCGCTGCACGCGAAGCCGGTCCCCGTGGAGACGATCAGCACCCCCGGGCACGCGGTGACCCGTACCGAGAAGTACCGCACCGTCACCGCGACCGGCACCTTCGAGACTTCCAAGGAAGTCGTCGTCCGGCGCCGTACCAATGACGACGACGAGGTCGGTTTCCACGTCCTCACCCCGTTCGTGTTGACGGACGGCAAGGTCGTGTTGATCAACCGTGGATGGATCCCGGCGACCGGGGTGCAGACGGCGTTCCCGAAGATCCCCGCGCCGCCGAGCGGCAGGACGACCATCACGGGGCGTCTGATGGCCGACGAGACGACCGCGGCGAGCGGCATCAAGGACATCAAGGGCCTGCCCGACCGGCAGATCATGTTGATCAACAGCGAGGAGCAGGCGCGGCGCCTGCACGCCACGGTGCTCGGCGGCTACGTCGAGCAGACCGCGCCGGAGGCGAAGGGTGACACGCCGGAGCAGATCTCCGACCCGGGCAAGGAAGACGCCCCGCTGAACTATGCGTACATGATCCAGTGGTGGCTGTTCGCGGCGGCCGTACCCGTCGGCTACGTAGTCCTCGCCCGCCGTGAGGCCCGCGACCGCCGGGAGGCGGCGGCGAAGGAGGAGGAGACGGCGGAGGCCGAGCCCGCGACCGTGTGAGCCGGGCTTCTCTTCACCCGCCCGGCCCCGAACCTTGATTGCCCCGCCGGCAGGGAGGGAACCCGCACCCCGTGCACCCACGTATCGAGGACTACGCCCTCATCGGCGACGAACAGACCGCTGCCCTGGTCGGCATGGACGGCTCGGTCGACTGGCTGTGCCTGCCACGCTTCGACTCGGCCGCCTGCTTCGCCAGAATGCTCGGCGACGAGGACAACGGCCACTGGCGCATCGCCCCCAAGGGCGCCGACCGCTGCACCCGCCGCGCGTACCGCCCTGACACCCTGGTCCTGGACACGGAGTGGGAGACCGACGAGGGCACGATCCGCGTCACCGACCTGATGCCCCAGCGCCACCGCGCCCCCGACGTCGTACGCATCGTGGAAGGCGTCAGCGGCAAGGTCACCGTCCACAGCAGGATCCGCCTGCGCTTCGACTACGGCTCGGTCGTGCCGTGGATGCGCAGGTCCGACGGGCACCATGTGGCCGTCGCGGGACCCGACTCGGTGTGGCTGCGCAGCGAACCCGAAGTGCACACCTGGGGCGAGGACTTCAGCACCCTCTCGGAGTTCACCGTCGAGGCCGGCCAGAAGGTCGCCTTCGTCCTCACCTGGCACCCCTCGCACGAGCCCCGGCCGCCGCTCGTCGACCCGTACAAGTCGCTGCACAGCAGCGTCGCGGACTGGAAGCGCTGGGCGGCCCGCTGCCGCTACGACGGCCCCTACAGGGACGCGGTCGTACGCTCCCTGATCACCCTCAAGGCCCTCACGTACCGCCCGACCGGTGGCATCGTCGCCGCGGCCACCACGTCGCTCCCCGAGGAGATGGGCGGCGTCCGCAACTGGGACTACCGCTACTGCTGGCTGCGCGACTCGAGCCTCACCCTGGGCGCCCTGGTCGCCGCGGGCTACCACAAGGAAGCCGAGGCCTGGCGCGACTGGCTGCTCCGCGCGGTCGCCGGCGATCCCGCGGACCTGCAGATCATGTACGGCGTGGCGGGCGAACGACGGCTCCCCGAGTTCGAACTGCCGCACCTCTCCGGCTTCGGCGGGTCGGCGCCCGTCCGGATCGGCAACGGCGCCGTCAACCAGCTCCAACTCGACGTCTACGGAGAGGTCCTGGACTCCCTGTGGCTGGCCCGCCGCGCGGGCCTGTCCCCCAAGCCGCACATGTGGTCGCTCCAGGCCGTCCTCCTGGAGTGGCTGCGCGCGCAGTGGCAACAGCCGGACGAGGGCCTGTGGGAGGTGCGGGGCGGGCGCCGGCACTTCGTGCACTCCAAGGTCATGGTGTGGGTGGCCGCCGACCGCGCGGTCCGCACCCTGGAGGAGTACGCCGACCTGCCCGGCGACCTGGAGGGCTGGCGCGAACTGCGCGACGCGGTGCACCGGGACGTGTGCGAGAAGGGCTACGACCCGGAACGCAACACGTTCACGCAGTACTACGGCTCGCAGGAACTCGACGCCGCCCTGCTGCTCATCCCCCGCTTCGGCTTCCTGCCGCCCGACGATCCGCGGGTCGTCGGCACGGTCGACGCGGTCCGCGAGGCCCTGGGCCACGACGGCTTCGTACGCCGCTACGACACCGCCGCCGACACCCCCGTCGACGGGCTCCCGGGCGACGAGGGCGCCTTCCTGGCGTGCTCCTTCTGGCTCGTGGACGCGCTCCAGATGACGGGCCGCAAGAAGGAGGCCCGGGTGCTGTTCGAGCGCCTGGTGGGGCTCGCGAACGACGTGGGGCTGCTCGCGGAGGAGTACGACCCCGTGGCCGGCCGTCTGCTGGGCAACTTCCCGCAGGCGTTCAGCCACATCGGCCTGGTGAACACCGCCCTCACCCTGTTCGGCGACGAGGAGGCAGGATAGGGGCCATGGATCTTGGACTGAGGGACCGGGTGTACGTCGTCACCGGAGCCACCCGCGGACTGGGCAACGCCGCCGCGCGCGACCTGTTGGCCGACGGCGCGAAGGTGGTCGTCACCGGGCGGGACGGGAAGCGGGCCGCCGACGCTGCGGCCGAGCTGGGGCCGAACGCGGTCGGCGTGGCCGTCGACAACGCCGACGCGGAGGCACCGGCCCGGCTGATCGCCGCCGCGCGCGAGCACTTCGGGGGCTTCGACGGCATCCTCGTGAGCGTCGGCGGGCCGCCGCCCGGGTTCGTCGGCGACACCACCGACGAACAGTGGCAGTCGTCGTTCGAGTCGGTGTTCCTGGGCGCGGTACGGCTCGCCCGCGCGGCGGCCGAGGAGCTGGAGGCGGGCGGTGTCATCGGGTTCGTACTCTCCGGGTCGGTGCACGAGCCGATCCCCGGGCTGACGATCTCGAACGCGCTGCGGCCCGGTCTGGCCGGCTTCGCCAAGTCCCTCGCGGACGAGCTGGGCCCGCGCGGCATCCGTGTCGTGGGGCTGCTTCCGGCCCGCATCGACACGGACCGCGTGCGCGAGCTGGACGGGCTGTCCGCGGACCCGGTGGCCACGCGTGCGGCCAACGAGTCGCGGATCCCACTGCGCCGGTACGGGACTTCGGACGAGTTCGGGCGGGTGGCGGCGTTTCTGCTGTCGCCGGCCGCGTCCTACCTGACGGGGATCATGGTCCCTGTAGACGGTGGGATGCGGCACGGGTTCTGACGCTCCGTCAACTCGATCCCCCGCTCAACCCATGAATCAACCTGTCAACTCACCCGCTCCGCCCGGTGCTTGACGCCCGTCAGGCGGACCTCCGTCGGCAGTGTCTCCAGGCCCGCCGAATCTCGGGCGTGGGCAAGGGCGTTGGCCGTCAGGTGGTCGAGGGCGACTCCGGGGTCCACGTGCGGTTCCAGGCTGAGCTGGACGCGGGCCTCGGGGGCCGTGCGGGAGCCGGCGAGCCGCACGTGCGCGTGGGCCACACCGTCCAGGGCGCCCGCGTCGGTGGCGAGGACGCCTTCCAAGGCCCGGCCCCGCAGCAGCGCGCCCTCGCCGTCGCCGGTGCTGACGGCGACCTCGGTGAGCCGACGGCGCCGTAGCACCGCGACGATCCACCACAGGGCGAGCAGGACGAGAACGGCGAGCACGGCGAGGACCGTCGGCCACCACCAGCCGTCGCCCCGCCAGCGGGTCCGCCGGGCGTCGCTCAGCAGGACGTCGTGACGCCCGTCGTAGATCCACCAGGAGGGCGGCTTCACGCCGAGGCCGACGGCCAGTACGGAGCCGCCCAGCACGAGCAGTACGAGGCCCACGACACCGATCACCGCGCGGTTGACGATCCTGAGCATCGGCCTCATCCCTTCCGGCCGGAGCGGCCGACGTGCACCGACAGCGCGGGCGGCCGGGCGAGTCCGAGCCCGGTGATCGCGTCGCCGAGAACGGCGTCCAAGTCGGCCCGTACTTCGTCGAGTTCACGGAAATGCGACACCGCGCGGACGTCGGCTTTCGTGCGGCTGGTGCGCACGCGGACCGACTGCACGCCCGAGACCTCCATGGCCCGGTCGCGCAGCACCATCGCGGCGGCGGCGCGTTGCAGGCCGGCCCGGACGTCGGCGTGGGTACGGCGCATCGGCAGCACCTGACGCAGGCCGGGCGTGAGGGCGAGCACGATCAGCCAGAGGCCGAGGGCGGCGGCGACGCCGGCGCCGACGAGCACCCAGGTGTCGTCCAGGGGCCGCTCGGCGAGCTGCCGGGCCAGTTCCCGGCGCCAGTGCGCGGCGGGCCGCTCCGCGCGCACGGCGGTGACGTCGTAGAGCAGGGCGCCGGCGCCGACGAGCAGCAGGACGGCGACGATGGCCGCGGGGACGCGGCGCGCCGACCAGAAGCGGCCGCCCTTGCCGTCGCCGTCGTGGACGACGGGAACGGGATCGTAGTCGGAGGCGGCGGGGTATCCGCCGGGTCCGGGATCGGTCTCCTTCTCGATGACCGGTAGTCGTTGGGTCGTGCCGTCGGAGCCTTGGGGCTCGCTCATCGCGTCCTCCCCTGTGCCGCGCCATGTGCCGGATGAAGCCGTTCCACTTGGACGGCGACCTCGGGCACCTCCATGCCCACCAACGCGCGTACCCGCTGAACCACCTGTCGACGCACCTGAAAACAGCGGGCGCCGATGTCGCACGGATAGTCGAGTTCGAGGTGCACGCGCACGCGTACCGTCTCGTGGTGTACGACGACGGTGGCATGCGGCGGCGCGGCGTCCGGGTGCAGTGGTCCGAGCGCCTCACGCGCGGCCTGCGCGGCGATCTTCGCCACGACCCGGTCGGCGATCCGGGTGGCGCCCCGCTCTCCGGGCGCGACGACCGCCAGGGGTCTGCCGCGCTCGTCAACCGCGCCGTCCCCGCCGCTCACGCGGGTCATCGCCGCCGGTCGTCACGCGAGCGGAAGAAGTCGCCGAGTTCCAGGTCCCCCTCCAGGAACCGGCCGACGACGAACCCGATGGCGCCCAGGGCCGCCACCAGCAGGAAGGCCCCGAACCCGCCGAAGTATCCGGCGAAGCCCAGTGCCATTCCGGCGATCATGCCGACCACGGCCCTGCTCATCCTGCGCTCCTCAGCTCGTTCGTCGGCCCGCTCAAGGATTCGTTCGCCGGTTCCGTCACTGGAGCCTGGGCTCCGGTTCGTCGTCCTCTTCGTCCGGCAGCTTCACGTCGCTGACCGCGATGTTGACCTCGACGACCTCGAGTCCGGTCATCCGCTCGACGGCCGCGATCACGTTCTCCCGTACGGCGCGGGCCACGTCCGCGATCGACACTCCGTAGTCGACGACGATCTCCAGGTCGAGCGCGGTCTGCACCTCGCCGACCTCGGCCTTCACACCCCGGGACACCGATTTCGTGCCGCCGGGCACCCGGTCGCGCACGGCCCCGAAGGTGCGGGACAGTCCGCTGCCCATGGCATGGACGCCCAGGACGTCCCGGGCGGCCAGCCCGGCGATCTTCTCCACCACGCCGTCGGCGATGGTGGTCCGCCCCCGGGACGCGGGGTCGCCGCCGCCGCGTTTGGTGGGGGGTTTGCGGGTCTGTAGGGACTCCCGCTCACCGTCGGGGTCCTGTGTCCGGTTCCGCTCCGTCATGTCGGTCATCGCCGTACATCCCTTTCGGTCGTCGTCCTTCGACCACGGTAGTTGCGGTTGCTCGGTCCCGCGCTGGACATGCGGCAGGCTGGAGGAATGACGGCGGACGCGTGGACGCGAGCGGTACGGCATCAACTCCGGCTGGGCAGGCTGCTGCCCCTGGGTGATCGGCGCGACGGCGCGTGGATCGCGGAGCGGGCGGCCGAGGCCGTACTCCGGGGCGCGGCGGAGCAGGTGCGGGGCGTGCGGCTGGGCGCGCTGCGGATCGCCCTCGCCGTTCCGGAGGACGCGCACGAGCCCGCCGTACCGCCTCCGCCCGGTGCGCTGCCGCCCGGGCCGCTGCGGATCACGGCCGACTTCGCCGCCGTGGCGACCGAACCCCTGCCGACTGCGGCGTCCCGGCTGCGTACGGCCCTGGCGACGGCTGCGGCGGAGCGGCTCGGTCTGGTGGTGGACGAGGTTGATCTACAGGTGACGGTCCTGCTGGACCATATGGACGACGTTGACGGCATGGACGGCATGGACGATGCCGACCGTCTGGACGATGTGGATCGTATGGACGATGTGGATCGCGATCTGGCCGCCGACATTGACCATGTTGATGACATTGATCGTCTCGACGATGTTGACCGTGTTGACGGCGGCGGCGAGTCCCTGGTCGCCGCGATCGCGCTCGCCGTCCCAGGAGTGGCCCGGCTGACCGGCGCGCTGGGCGGGCTCGGCCGGGCGGTGCACATCGAGGAGGTCGCCGGCGAAGGGGCGCTGCCGCGTCTCCACGCGCGTGTGGAGCTCGCGGTGCGCGCGGACCGCCGGGCGCTGGATGTGGCCCGGGGGGTCCGCGCGAGGGTCGGCGAGGCGTTGCCCGGTCACCCGACCGTGGCCGTACTGGTCACCGAGGTGAGCTGACGGCAGGGTGGGCCGACGGGCTTATTCGCCGACGCCGGCCAGGTCCCGCAGGCGTCGGGCCTGGGCGGCACGCTCGGCGCCGCGCTGGTCGTCGTAGGCACGGCCCTGGACGCCCTGGAGCAGCGCCTTGGTCTCGATGAGGGCGTCGCGCGGTGCGGCCAGCAGGGCGGTCGCCAGGTCGCGTACGGCGTCCTCGATCTGGTCGGCGGGTACGGCGATGTTCGCGAGGCCGGTGCTGACGGCTTCCTCGGCCAGGACGGAGCGCCCGGTCGCGCAGATCTCGAGCGCGCGAGCATAGCCGACGAGGCCCACCAGGGGATGTGTGCCGGTCAGGTCGGGCACCAGTCCGAGGCTGGTCTCGCGCATGGCGAACTGCACATCGTCGGCGACGACGCGCAGGTCACAGGCGAGGGCGAGCTGGAATCCGGCCCCGATGGCATGCCCCTGGACGGCGGCGATGGACACGATGTCGCTGCGTCGCCACCAGGTGAAGCCCTCCTGGTACTCGGCGATGGTCCCGTCCAGCACGGCGTCACTGCTGTGCGCGAGGTCGATGAACGACGGTTCGCCGTCGAAGCCCTCGGGCGTGAACGCCTGCCGGTCGAGTCCGGCCGAGAAGGACTTGCCCTCGGCGCGCAGCACCACGACACGGACGGAGCCCGGCAACGACCGCCCGGCCTCCGCCAACGCCCGCCAGAGAGCAGGACTTTGAGCGTTGCGCTTGGCCGGGTTGGTCAGCGTCACCGTGGCGATCGCGTCGTCGACGGTGAGCCGTACGCCGTCCTTGTCGAGTACGGGACCGAGGTCCTTGTCGTCCTGTTCGGGCGAAGCCATGGGGCGCCTCCGATGTGTGCGGTCAGCAGAGCAGAGCTAAGTGACTGCACAGTAACCACCCGGTCGGTCAGTCGTCCGACCGGGTGGCCACCATCGAAGCCGATGAGCCACCCGGGGTCAGGCCGAAGCCTTCTTGCCCCTGGTCGCCCCGCCACGCCCACGAAGCGTGACGCCCGACTCACTGAGCATCCGGTGGACGAAGCCATACGAACGGCCGGTCTCCTCGGCCAGCGCTCGAATGCTCGCACCGGAGTCGTACTTCTTCTTCAGGTCTGCCGCGAGCTTGTCGCGCGCGGCGCCGGTTACCCGGCTGCCCTTCTTCAGAGTCTCGGCCACCCGTGCCTCCTCATGGGAAGTGCGCTCTTGGTCTCCTCATGATCACCCCTCCAAGCGTTCATGGCCACCCATTCGGCAAGGTCCGTAAGACAAGGTTTTGACGACAGGAGCGCGTCCCCACAAGTGGAATGTGGAATTCCCGAGGGTCGTGTCCGTACGGCCGAACGAGTTGTTCCGTGAAGTACCTGGTCAGAGACGCAGGACGGCCGAGCCCTTGTCGATAAAGGACTCGGCCGGGAAATCGGTGTACGACACACCTCGGTACGAGGAGATCTCACACAGATGGTGGATCACCGGTAGGCCGAATGATCCATACGCCGTGGATCAAGCATTCGGTCAAGCGCCGCTGACCGTCGGACGGCCGGCTGTCAGGCGAGCGCGACGAGATCCGCGTAGTCCGCGCCCCACAGGTCCTCGACGCCGTCCGGCAGCAGGATGATGCGCTCCGGCTGGAGAGCTTCTACGGCGCCCTCGTCGTGGGTGACGAGAACGACGGCGCCCTTGTAGGTGCGCAGTGCGCCGAGGATCTCCTCGCGGCTGGCGGGGTCCAGGTTGTTCGTCGGCTCATCCAGGAGGAGGACGTTCGCCGACGACACGACGAGGGTGGCGAGCGCGAGGCGGGTCTTCTCACCGCCGGAGAGGACCCCGGCCGGCTTGTCGACGTCGTCCCCGGAGAACAGGAACGAGCCCAGCGTCTTGCGGACCTCGACCAGGTCCAGGTCGGGGGCGG
Source organism: Streptomyces sp. NBC_00986 (assembly GCF_045162565.1). Lineage (NCBI taxonomy): Bacteria > Bacillati > Actinomycetota > Actinomycetes > Kitasatosporales > Streptomycetaceae > Streptomyces > Streptomyces sp. NBC_00986. The sequence continues at coordinate 8,972,272 of NZ_CP108733.1, read as the reverse complement.
CGGAGCGCATGTTCTCCAGGACCGTGCGCTCCGGGTCGAGGGTCTCGTGCTCCTGCGCGTAGTAGCCGAGCTTGAGGCCGTGGCCCTCGATGACCTCGCCGGTGTCCGGCTTCTCGGCGCCGCCGAGGAGCTTCAGGAGGGTCGTCTTGCCAGCGCCGTTCAGGCCGAGGATGACGACGCGCGAACCCTTGTCGATGGCCAGGTCGACGTCGGTGAAGATCTCCAGGGAGCCGTACGACTTCGACAGGCCCTCCGCCATGAGCGGGGTCTTGCCGCAGGGCGAGGGCTCCGGGAAGCGCAGCTTGGCGACCTTGTCGGAGACGCGCACCGCGTCCAGCCCGGCGAGCAGTCGGTCGGCGCGCTTGGCCATGTTCTGCGCGGCGACCGTCTTGGTGGCCTTGGCGCGCATCTTGTCGGCCTGCGAGTGCAGGGCGGCGGCCTTCTTCTCGGCGTTCTGCCGCTCGCGCTTGCGGCGCTTCTCGTCGGCCTCGCGCTGCTGCTGGTAGAGCTTCCAGCCCATGTTGTAAATGTCGATCTGGGAGCGGTTGGCGTCCAGATAGAACACCTTGTTGACGACGGTCTCGACGAGGTCGGCGTCGTGGGAGATCACGATGAAGCCGCCGCGGTACGTCTTCAGGTAGTCGCGCAGCCAGACGATCGAGTCGGCGTCGAGGTGGTTCGTGGGCTCGTCGAGAAGCAGCGTGTCCGCGTCGGAGAACAGGATGCGGGCCAGCTCGATACGGCGGCGCTGACCGCCGGAGAGCGTATGGAGCGGCTGGCCGAGCACGCGGTCCGGGAGGTTCAGCGCGGCGGCGATGGTGGCGGCCTCGGCCTCGGCGGAGTAGCCGCCCTTGGTGAGGAACTCCGTCTCCTGGCGCTCGTACTGGCGCATGGCCTTGTCGCGGGTGGCGCCGCTGCCGTTGGCGATGCGCTGTTCGTTCTCGCGCATCTTGCGGATCAGGGTGTCCAGGCCGCGCGCGGAGAGGATGCGGTCGCTGGCGAGCACGTCCAGGTCGCCGGTGCGGGGGTCCTGCGGGAGGTAGCCGACCTCGCCGGAGCGGGTGACGGTGCCGCCGGCGGGCTGGCCCTCGCCGGCCAGGACCTTGGTCAGGGTGGTCTTGCCGGCGCCGTTGCGCCCGACCAGACCGATGCGGTCGCCCTTGGCGACACGGAAGGTGGCGGACTCGATGAGGACGCGGGCACCGGCGCGCAGCTCGATACCGGAGGCGGAGATCACGGTCAGACTCCAGAGCGGGGTCGTAGGCGGAAGGGGCGGCTGAGGACGTTCCCGCCGTCTAATGCGCGAGGAGAATGGCCATGGGCCAAGTCTAACGGGGACATGCAAGCGCTTTTCCTTGCGCGGCGGGTCATCGCCCTGGGGCGGACGGCCCGGGATGATCCGGTACGGGTCGTCCACGGCGATGAGCTGCGTGGTCCGGGCCGGTGCCGGGAGATGAGCACCGCCGCACCGTGACGTACGGCACGCGTGCGTGCAGGTTCGGTAAGACGGCCGACGCCTTCGCAATCCCCTTCAGCACGGCACGCGCGTGTGTGCAGGCTCGGTGGGCCGGTAGGCACGCGCGTGCCTACGGCCTCGGTGGGCCGGGCTGGGAGCCGTCCCCCGTTCGGCCCCTCGTCCGGCGCCCCGCCGGGAACGCCGGGCGAGGATGACGCCATGCAGTTCGACGACGACGCGAATCTGGACACCTCCGAGGTGCAGGACGTGCGCGGCAGCCGGATTCCCGGGGGCCGGGCGACCGTGGGCGGTGGCCTCGCGGGGCTGATCGCGCTGCTGCTCGGGCTCTTCTTCGGTGTCGGTCCCGACAACCTCGGGTTGTCGTCGGGCAGCGACTCACCGGCGGCGACGGCGTCCTCGCTGGCCCAGGTGCAGTCGACCTGCCGTACCGGGCAGGACGCGAACACCAAGGAGGACTGCCGCATCGTGGCGGTGGTCAACAGCGTGCAGGACTACTGGACGCAGGAGTTCCGGCGGCGCAGCGGTACGTACACACGGTCGCCGACGGTCTTCTTCAGCGGGCAGGTCGCCACCGCGTGCGGGACGGCGACCTCCGCGGTGGGGCCGTTCTACTGCCCCGGCGACCGGAAGGTCTATCTGGACCTGGGGTTCTTCGACGAGCTGCGGACGAAGTTCGGCTCAAGCGGCGGGCCGTTCGCGCAGGCGTACGTCGTGGCGCACGAGTACGGGCACCACGTGCAGGACCTGATGGGCACGCTCGGCAGGTCCCAGGACGGGCGGACCGGGGCGAACAGCAACGCGGTGAAAGTGGAGTTGCAGGCCGACTGCTACGCCGGGGTCTGGGCGCACCACGCGACCACCACGAAGGACGAGTCGACCGGGCGGCCGTTGATCACCAGCCTCACGGACGCCGACATCCGGGACGGCCTGGACGCGGCGGCGGCCGTGGGCGACGACCGGATCCAGGAACGGTTCCAGGGCCGGGTGACGCCGGAGAGCTGGACGCACGGGTCGGCGGCGCAGCGGCAGCAGTGGTTCTACACGGGCTACAAGACCGGGGACATGGCGCAGTGCAACACCTTCCGCTGACGGCCGTCGTCGGCCGCTGTGCCCGGTTCGGGGGCCGTTGTCAGTGGCGGGTGCAAGACTCGTCGAAAGCACTCAGACCATCGAAAAACACCCGACGCACAAGGAAGTGATCGGCATGGCAGGCAAGGACAGTGGGCGTCCCAGCATCTACCCGTCCCTGCTGTACACGGACGCGAAGGCGGCGATCCGGCAGCTCACGGAGGCCTTCGGCTTCACCGAACTGGCGGTGTACGAGGGCGAGGACGGCTCGGTGATGCACGCCGAGCTGGTGCAGGGCAACGGCGCGGTGATGCTCGGCTCCAAGGGCCGCGGCGGCCGTTTCGACGAGGCGATGAAGAGCGCGGGTCCCACCGGTGTGTACATCGTCGTGGACGACGTCGACGCCCATCACCGGCGGGCCGTGGAGCACGGCGCGGAGATCCTGATGCCCCCGACGGACCAGGAGTACGGATCGCGGGACTACATGGCCCGGGACGCCGAGGGCAACATCTGGAGCTTCGGTACGTACGCTCCGGAAATAGGGATCTGACCGCGCCTGGTCTCGCGCGCTTCGCGCCTAGCTTCCCCCCGTGTGCACCTGAAAGGCCGCCCGGCGTACGGCCTTGGCGAGGGCCGGGTCGGGATGGGCGGCGGCGAGCGCGACGAGGACCTGCACGGTGCGGGGGTGGCCCACGGCGCGCACCTCGTCGAGGAGCATAGGGACGGTCGGCTGGATGGCGGACTCCAGGTGCCGCACCAGCAGCGGGGCCTCCCCGTGGTCGGCGACGGCGGCGGCGGTGTCGACCCACAGCCAGGTCGCCTCGGCACGGGTGAGGACCTCGTGGGCGTCCTCCGGATCGATCCCGTCGTGCTCGGCGAGCCACAGCAGGGCGTACGGCCGCAGGGTCGCCTCGTCGGCGACGGCGCGGACGTCGGGCTCGGCCGGGGCGCCGACGACGCGCAGCGCCTCGAAGGCGAGGCCGCGCAGCAGGGCGTCCTCACCGCGGGCGGCGTCGATCAGCTGGCCGACGGCGGTGCCCACGGTGCGGGCAGCGAGCCAGGCGCGGTACTCGGCGCGGGCGGCGTTCGGGCGGAGCTGCGAGCAGCCGCGGAGCATGTCCTCGGCGGACTGCTCGATGTTCCCGGCGGGGCTCTGCGCGGCCACGCAGATCTGCTCCAGCTTGACCCAGACCGCCCAGCTGCCGAGCGGGGTGAGGGTGGCCTGGGCGTCGCCGTAGGTGAGGGCGCCGACGGAGGCGAGGGCGTGCAGGGCCCAGTCGAGGAGGGGGTCGAGAGGGGTGTCGGGGGTGTCGGCGGCCGGGGGCTGCTGGACGGGTTCGGGCTGGGGGCCGTAGGGGATCTCGCAGCGCTCGGTGCGCAGTTCGGTGACCCGTTGGCCGAGGAGGTCGAGGAGCTGTTCGACGGGGACGGGGCCGGCGGACAGCTGGAGGAAGGAGAGCACCTGGGGCATGGCCGAGACGACCTCGGCGACGGCTGAGGGCTCGTGCTCCCGGGGTTCCGGGTGGGCGAGCGACCAGGCGTCGAAGAGGGCGACCCAGCCGCGCAGGACGGCGCTGTCGTCGCGGTCCCAGGCGCGCAGCCGCCAGCCGGGGCGGGCCTCGTCGCCGTGCACCTCGACGAGGCCGGCGAGGCGGGCGGTGTCCCAGTCGGCGCGGACCTGAGCCGGGGTCAGGCCGAGGTCCTCGGCCGCGAGTTCGGCAGTCGAGTCGGAGAGGGTGCCCTTGCCGTCGGGGCTCGCGCTGTCACGGCCGGGGCGTAGTGCGGCGTCGGCCCAGTGGGCGACGCGGGCGGCTCCGGCCAGGCCGGAGCGTGCCATTCTGGCCAGTTCCGCGGGGGCCGGTGTGCCCTCCGGAGGGCGGGGTGCGGGGCGGCGCGAGCGCCGCTGGTTCATCGCTCGGGGGGCGGCGGCCAGGGGTCGCGGGCGGACGAGTCGAAGCCTGGAGTCGCGCGGGATACGGGACGTCACGGGTGCAGTCTTCCGGTTGACGGTCCGAAAACCCAAACGGAATGTCACGGCGGGCGACGGGGAGGGCCAAGGCACGGGGTCTCGCGGGCAGCTGGGGACCGGGATCAGGCCAGTGGTACAGGGCTAAACGGAAGGTCGGCGGGGTGTGGTGGGGGTGCGAGTCCGGGGTGGTGAAGGGGGGCGTCCGGTACGGGCCGGTGGATCACGTCAGCGGTGAGCGAAAGGCATCAGCGGGGTGCGGATCACATCAGCGGTGTCAGGAAGCGGCGCAGGATCTCCTCGTAGCCGGCCGGGTCGGCGTTCCACATCGCGCTGTGCGGGGCGTGGGCGACCGGCTGGAGGGTGATCAGGTCGGGGCGGTGCGCGGCGAAGCGGCGGGAGAGGTTCCAGGGGGCCACCGTGTCGTCCGGACCGTGGAAGATCAGGGTCGGAACCCGGAGCCGGGTCGGGTCGGCGGCCTCGGCGATGCGGTCGCCGTGCAGGCCGGTACGGCCCTGGGCGGCGCGGACCGCGAGCGGCAGCAGCGCGCCCGGGGTGTGCCGGGCGGTGGCGAGGGCGCGCAGCGTCGTCTCCCAGTCCAGCACCGGGGAGTCCAGCACCAGGCCGGAGACGTGGTCGCGCATCGCGGAGTGGGCGGCGGCGCGCAGCGCCATGGTGGCGCCGGTGGACCAGCCGTACAGGACGACGTGCTCGGCGCCGTAGCGCACGGCGTAGCGGATCGCCGCGTCCAGGTCGCGCCACTCGGTCTCGCCGAGGTGACCCAGGCCGTCGGGGTTGCGGGGCGCGCCCAGGTCGCCGCGGTAGGCGAGGGCGAGCACCGGGAAGCTGTTGCGGTGCAGGAACTCCATGACGTTCAGGGAGAGTTCGCGGGTCGCGGCCAGTCCGTGCACCGCGATCACCCAGGTGCTGCGCGCTCCGGGCACGAACCACGCGGGCAGGGAGCCGAGTTCGCCGGGGATGTCGATGTCGGCGTGGTCCAGGCCGAGGGCGGTGCTCGGGTTGCCGACGTGGACGTTCGGGGTGAGCCACACCTTGCCGCCGGGGCGGAGGGTGCCGTGGGTGACGCGTTCCAGGCGGCGTACGACGGCGTCGGCGGAGGGCGACGCCGCGTCGACGACGGGCCCGACGACCGCGTGGGAGCCGTCGCCGGCGAGGCCGTACGTACCCGGGCGCAGCGAGGCGAGGTCCCGGGTGAGCGCGATCTGACCGGCGGCGGTGGAGTGCACCGTGAGCCGAGGTTCGGTCGGCAGGGGACGCCCGGGCGGCGCCTTCAACGCGGCATCACTGGCGAACCGGCCGACGGCGACGCCGGCGACACCGGCCGCGAGGGCCACGGAGACGGCCGCGGCCGTCGCTTTGACTGTGCGCACGGGTCCAGTGTCCCGGGGGAGACGGGTACCGGCCAGCCGGAGGGGGCGGGGGGTTCCGGGTGGGGGTGTGTCGGGGGCGGGGTGTTTCGGTGGTGGGGGGAGGGGCGGTGCCGGTGGGGCGGGCGCTGCCGGGGGCAGGCGGAGGTATGTGGGGGCCGGGATGCCTCGGTGATGGTGGCGGGGACGGAGCGGTGGTGGCAAGGGCCGCTCGGGGGTGCAGGGCGCAGGTACCCCGGGGGGGCGGTGTCCAGGGGGCTAGAGGGTGTCTCAGTGGCGGCAGCAAAGACGGAGCCGATGGTGGCGCGCGCCGCTTGAAAGTGCCGGGCGGAAGTATGCGGGGGGCGGATGCCTTGCTGATGGCAGCGGGGAAAGAGCGGTGGCGGGTCCTGCTTGGGGTGCCGGGCGCAGGTGTCCGGAGGCCGGGTCGTCTCGGTGACGCCGAGAGACACGATGCCGGTGGCAGCGGGCACTGCTTGAGTGACGATGCGGGTGGCGGTGAGGGGACAGTGCCGGTTGCGCGGGACCTCAAGGGTGATGCGCGACGGGTTGGTGGCACGAGGCGACGCTAAGGCTGCCGGTCGCACGGGACGCGGGGATTGCGCGAGGCGGACCGGTGACGCGGAGCCGTGCGGGTGACGCGGGTGATGCGAAGCAGCTCGGCGCCACCCGATCGGTCCTCGCCGGAAGCACACCCCGGCAGGACCCGAAGGAAGCGAGCCGACGACAGCACCCACCTAGCCCTCCCCGCGCTCACCCTTGCCACCCGTCACCCTCACCCCACCCAACCTCGCCCCTTCACCGCCGCCCGCACCCCACACACGGCCGACCTCACCCGCTCCCTTCCGCCGCCCGTACCCGCACCCTCACCGCGCTCTCCCCTTCCCCTCGCTTCCACCCCCCTCACCTCGCCGCCTTCACCCTCCGCGCTCACCCCTCACCCCGCCGCACCCTCACCGCACCCTCACCGCACACCCACCCCTCACCCCGCCCAACGCACCCCCTGCCCATACCCCCGCAACCTCTCCCCCGCCTCAGCCACCTGCTCCCCCGTCAGCAACGTCGGCGACAGCCCCGGTACCGACGACGCCGTAAGCCACAACCGGCACATCCACTCCAGCTGGGCCGTGCGGTCGAACGCCTGGTCCAGGGAGTCGCCGTAGGCGATCGTGCCGTGGTTCTGGAGGAGACAGGCGGAGCGGTCGGCCAGGGCCTGGAGCATGTTCTCGGCCAACTCCTCCGTGCCGTAGGTCGCATACGGGGCAACCCGGACCGGGCCACCGAGGGCGCCGGACATGTAGTGGACGGAGGGGAGTTCGGGGACGAGGGTCGAGACGGCCGTCGCGTGGACGGCGTGGGTGTGGACGACGGCGTGGGCGTCGGTGCTGCGGTAGACGGCGAGATGCATGGGGAGTTCGCTCGTCGCGAGCAGGGTGCCGAGGACCTGACGGCCGTCGAGGTCCACGCCGACCGTGTCCGTAGGCGCGAGGCGGTCGTAGGGGACGCCCGACGGTGTGACCAGGACGGTGTCGCCGACGCGCACGGAGACGTTCCCGGAGGTGCCGACGACCAGGCCGTCGGAGACCGTCCGGCGTGCGGTCGCGACGAGCGCGCCCCAGGCGTGCGCCTCATCGGCGCGCACACTCCTCCTCCGCGCGTCCCCCACAGCCCCCGCACTCTCCCGGGCGCCCCGCCCGTCCCCCTGGTCCCGCCGTTGCTCAGCCATGCCGTGATCCTGTCAGCCGGTGCCCCAACGCACGTTCGGGCGAAGGCACTTTAGGCCGGAAGCCGCGCATCCGAAAGATGACATATGGGTGCCAACCACCCACTCCAGCCGCTTGGCCGGAGACCGACCGGCATTGACGGATCTTCCAATAACCTCTGGGAGATTTGTCGTGCACGCCGCCATTCCCGGGGGAAACATGGCCCGTGATCGCAAACCGTCCCTGACCCGCGCCCGCACCGGCATCCGCCTCCACACCCACCCCCGCGCCCGCCTCGTCGCGACCGCCGTCGCCGCACTCACCGTCGGCGCAACCACCCTCGCGCTCGCCGAGATCCCGGCCACCGCCGCGAGCATCGCCGCGAGCCCGACGAAGGGCCACGACGTCTCCTCACACCAGAAGAACGTCAACTGGCCGAGCGCGAAGGCGAAGGGCGCCACCTTCGTCTACGTCAAGGCGACGGAGTCGACCACCTACCGCAACCCGTACTTCAACCAGCAGTACGACGGCGCCCGCAAGGCCGGCATCATCCGCGGCGCGTACCACTTCGCCCTGCCGGACAGGTCGTCGGGCGCGAGCCAGGCCGGGTACTTCGTGGCGCACGGCGGCGACTGGAAGGCGGACGGCTGGACACTGCCGCCGGCCCTCGACATCGAGACCAACCCGTACGACAAGAAGCACGGTTGCTACGGCCTGAGCAAGACCGGGATGGCCAACTGGATCAAGGCCTTCAGCGCCGAGGTGAACCGGGAGACCGGCCGCCGCCCGGTGATCTACACGACCGCCCTGTGGTGGAAGACCTGCACGGGCAACAACAGCTCCCTGGCCTCGACACACGCCCTGTGGATCGCCCGCCACGAGGCGGCGGACGCGGGCTCGCTGCCCGCCGGATGGTCGTACTGGACCTTCTGGCAGTACGACAACAGCGGGAGCCTGCCGGGTGACCAGAATCTCTTCAACGGAACGGTGAGCCAGCTGCGGAAGTTCGCCCGGGGCTACTAAACGACCCGCAAGGCGATCCACAAGACGACCCACGAGACGTCCACCAGGCACCCACCAGGCATCCACCAGGCAAATCGGCCACCACGGATACCCCCCTAGTTCATCTTCCGTTCATTCAGGTTTCCTACGGTCAACGCGCCAATGACTTCGAACGATTGCCTGGGTAAATGGAAAACTTCTCGCTGATCCTCGCGATTGTGGTAATCACCGCACTCGCGTTCGATTTTACGAACGGTTTCCACGACACCGCCAACGCGATGGCCACCACCATCTCGACCGGTGCGCTCAAGCCCAAGGTCGCGGTGGCCATGTCGGCCACCCTCAACCTGGTGGGCGCTTTTCTCTCCGTGGAGGTCGCCAACACGATCTCCAAGGGGCTCGTCGACGAGAGCGGCATCCGTCCCGAGGTCATTTTCGCCGCCCTGGTCGGCGCGATCCTCTGGAACCTGGTGACCTGGCTCGTCGGCCTGCCGTCCAGTTCCTCGCACGCCCTCATGGGCGGTCTGATCGGCGCCACCATCGCCTCGGCCGGCACCGGCGCGGTCCACGGCGACGTCCTGGTCACCAAGGTGCTGCTCCCGGCGATCGCCGCCCCGATCGTCGCGGGCGTCGCGGCGATGCTCGCCACCCGCTTCTCCTACGCCCTGAGCAAGAACGCGGGCGGCAAGGCCGCCGACAAGGGCTTCCGCGTCGGCCAGATCGCCTCCGCCGGACTGGTCTCGCTGGCCCACGGCACGAACGACGCGCAGAAGACGATGGGCATCATCACCCTGGCCCTGATCGCCGGCGGCTCCATCGCCCCCGACTCGGACCCGCCCACCTGGGTCATCCTCTCCGCGGGCCTCGCCATCGCGATGGGCACGTACATCGGCGGCTGGCGCATCATCCGCACGATGGGCAAGGGCCTGACCGACCTCCAGCCGCAGCAGGGCTTCGCCGCCCAGACCAGCGCCGCCGCGGTCATCCTGGCCTCCTCGCACATCGGCTTCTCGCTCTCCACCACGCACGCCGTCTCCGGCTCGGTGATGGGCGCGGGCCTGGGCCGCAAGGGCGGTGTCGTCCGCTGGTCGACCGCCACCCGGATGTTCGTCGCCTGGGGCCTGACACTCCCGGCCGCCGCCCTGGTCGGCGCGCTCGCCGAGTCCGTGACCGACCTCGGCGACTGGGGCACCGCGCTGGTGGCCGTCTTCCTGGTCGCCTCCAGCACCGCCATCTGGCTGCTCTCCCGCCGCCAGGTCGTCGACGCCTCGAACGTCAACGAGATCGACGAACCGGCCGGCGTGGTCACCACCGCGATCGCCGCCGTGACCCCGCCGCCCCCGTCGGTCGCCCTCTCCGAGGGCCTGTCGGCGACGATCCCCTCCCCGCCCACCCTCGCGAAGTCCGACCCGGCGACACCGCCGGCCGCCGCCGTCTGAGCCCGCGCCCCGGACACGAAGGAACGAATCAGCATGCACATCGACTGGGCAGCCCTCGGCTCCGTCTTCGGCGTCAGCCTCGTGGCCACCGTCTCCCTGGTGGCGGTCTTCACCCTCGGCATCGTCGGCCTCTCCCGCCGCGAACGCGCCACCGCCCAGGGCGATTCCGCGACCCTCGCCCTGACCGGCGCCTACGCCTGCTTCGCGGCCTGCACGGCGGCGGTGGCGTACGGGATCTATCTGATCGTGGCCTGACGCCACAACTCGAAATCCCGGGAGGCCCGACCATTGGTCGGGCCTCCCGGGATTTATGCGTTCACGCCACGCCACGCCCCGCCTTGCCGCGTGGCAGACGGGCAGGCCCCAACCAGCCGAAACTCGATCCGACATGTGTCATATCGGAGTGCTCCCATCTGATAGGCTCACGTTGACGCAAGGCCAGTGGACAGGCAGCACTTTGCCACATATCGATGGGCCTGTACTCACATGACAGCAGGCGCCGCCGACTCGCAATGAGGACCAAAGGAAGAGTCATGCGCAGGGAAGTGGACCCGAGCCTGAATCGCCGCAAGCTCCGCATCGCACTGCGCCGAGCACGTGAGGCAGCCGGTCTGTCCCGGGAAGAGGCCGCAGGTCAGGTGGATTGGTCCGTCTCGAAACTCAACCGCATCGAGACAGGGACGGTCAGTGTCGCCCTGACCGACCTGCGCGCCCTCGTGCAGTTGTACCGCCTGGAAGATCCCGAGACGGTGGACGACCTGGAGAACGCCGCCCGCAACTCCAAGGGTCAGTCGTGGTGGGCGCCCTTCGCGGGTCTCTCCGCTCCGCGCTTCTACGAGTACCTTGGCTTCGAGACGGCCGCCACGTCGTTGCGTACGTACCACCCCGTCGTCATTCCCGGCCTGCTGCACACCGAGGAGTACGCGGACGCCCTGGCAGTGCCCGAGCTGCCCGACGCCGTCTTCCGGCGCAAGATCGTCGAGTTCCGCACCGCCCGACAGGAGCGGGTCTTCGACGAGGACACCGGCATCGACCAGTTGCACTTCGTGGTGGACGAAGCGGCTCTACGGCGCAGAATCGGTGAACCCGACGTCATGCGTCGACAGTTGCAGCACCTCAAGAACATGGCTGAGCATCCGCGCGTCACCCTTCAGGTACTGCCGTTCTCGGCCGGTGCCCTGTTGAGCACACAGACCGCGTTCGTCCTGCTCAGCTTCAAGGACGAGGAAGACCTGATCTACCTCGAGTTCTCCCAGGCCGGCTCGATCGCCACCCGGGACAACTTCGAACTCGTGGCCAATTTCCAGGACTCCTTCGAGCAGTTGCGGAATCTCGCCTACAGCGGGACCCAGGCACTCGATCTGATCGACGATGCCAAGGAAGCCTTCAGCGTGGTCTGACCCGGAGCCCCACGGCTCGGGCACAGCAGGGGGAGGGCCGGCAATGCCGCTCTTCGATTGGCAAGGGCTCGTGCGGCACTTCCTCACTGCCCTGTCCGCTGCCCGCAGCCCTGATCAAGCCGCCTCCGGCGACACACACGCCACCAGAGCATCATCACCACCCGCGACCCCAGCAACACCAGACTCCCTTCAAAGCGAGACCTCCAGCGAGAACCCGCCGGTCCAGGAGGAGTGGAACCACCCCACGGTCCACGACCTCTTCGCTGTGGGCATGAAGGACGAAGGCCAGGCCAAAACGCTGGACGGCCTCCTGGAAGCAGAGCATGAGCGCGGGCTCCGCACCAGGGACCAGGAGCTGAGGGGCTTCCTGGCCAAAAGTGGCTGTCTCACTCTGTGCACCGCGCTCATCGTGGGAAGCCTGGTGATATCAGTGCACATCGCAAAGGGCATCGATCTCCACCACGTCAGGCTCTCGCCCACCACACACGTAGCACTGGTCTCGGCGGGCAGCGCGTTCCTGACCGGGACGATCGGATGGCTCATACGCAGGCTGCGGGATCGCCGTGAACCGCAGGCGAGGAGGAGAACCGGGAATCTCAACGACCGGACGGAGAACGACGGTCGGCCCTCGGGCGGGAGGCGAACCGATGACCCGCAGCAAGGCAATGGAAGCTGACCGGCGCGAACCCCCATGCCACCCCGGCCCCCGCCGCGACTACCGCCGAAGTGACGATCCAGACCGTGAACCGCTCATGGACTCCGTCGAAGAGCAGGGAGGTCAGGGCCCCGGCAGCCGTGGCAACGGCTCCGCACACGGCGCAGTACGACAACAGCGCGAGCCGTTTCCGCTCGGCAGGAATCCCACTGCCCGGCGGCGGTCGTTCACTCTCGGCCCCCATTTGTGCCCCCAGCCTCTCGCGGCTCACGCTGGACGGGTTGCGTCGCCATCGGCTCTGCCCGCTGCCACCGCCGTCACAAACGTGGACCACGCCATACGGGTCACGACCATGTGTTGCTGCGCGTGATTCTTGGAGTCCCGCACCCACACCTCGCCTCCGGGATGGGCGACCTCGACGCACTCTCCGGTCGGATTGGTGTAGCTGCTCTTCTGCCAACGCCACGCGGATGCCCGGTCGGCCACACCGCCTCCCCCATGTCGAGCCTCAACCCCTGTCGCGGCGCACCCGCCCGGTCGATGCAGACTAGTCCCGGACGGCAAAGGCACGACACCTAGTTCCCGGATTGACCGCACCAGGACCGAACCGGACGGGACCCGCCCCGGATGTTCTGTGCCGCTCCCTTGTCGTTGTGTCCAATTCTACGAATTGGACAGGCGCTGCCTAGCCTGAATCCGGACCTAGTGTGGGCATCAGCACACTCCGTCCCCGCAGGTCAACAGCAAGTTGACGGCCCTTCCAACAGCATGGTGGACTGCCGGAGCCATATACGGCGGCAGGAGAGGAAGCCGGTGTGAATCCGGCGCGGTCCCGCCACTGTCACCGGGGTAGACACCCCCGGGAGCCAGGAACTCTCACCGCCGGTCTCGTCGAACCAGGGCGTGGACACCCTGAGTGAGGACATATCGCCATGCTCGGCTGCCGTTCGAGGTCCCGCACCATCCCCGTGTCCGACCCAGCGATCGGCTGACCCGATGCGTGCCGATCGCGTCTTCGCGTACGGCGCCGCCGCCGGCCTCCTCGGCGACCACCTCCTCGGCGATCCCCGCCGCGGGCATCCGGTCGCCGCGTTCGGCCGTGCCGCCGGTGCCGTGGAACAGGTGCTGTGGCGCGACCACCGAGGCTGGGGCGCCCTGCACACCGCCGTGTGCGTCGGTGGCACCATCGCCCTCGCCGCCGCGGCCAGTTCGGCCCTACGACCGTCTCGTACGGCCTCTGCCGCCCTCACCGCCGCCGCCACCTGGGCCGTCGTCGGCGGGACCTCCCTCGCGCGCGAGGCCGGGGTCATCGGGCGCGCGCTGGAGGCCGGGGACATCGACGGTGCGCGGGCACGGCTCCCCCACCTCTGCGGGCGGGACCCGCAGTCCCTCGACGCCGACGGGATCGCCCGTGCCGTCGTCGAGTCCGTCGCCGAGAACACGTCCGACGCGGTCGTCGGCGCCCTGGTCTGGGGCGGCATCGCGGGCGTCCCGGGCCTGCTCGGCTTCCGGGCCGTGAACACGCTCGACGCGATGGTCGGCCACAAGTCGCCCAAGTACCGCCGCTACGGCTGGGCTTCGGCCCGCCTCGACGATGTCGCCGGCTGGCCGGGCGCCCGCCTCACCGCGACCCTCGCGACCGTCGCGGGCGACGACCCGCGCGGAGCGGCACGCGCCTGGCGCACCGACGCCGGCAAACACCCCAGCCCCAACGCCGGCCCCGTCGAGGCCTCCTTCGCGGGAGCCCTCGGCGTACGGCTCGGCGGAACGCTCTCCTACGGCGGCCGGGTCGAGCACCGGCCCGTGCTCAACGGCGACGGACGCCCCGTCGCCGTACCGGACATCGCGCGGGCCGTACGCCTGTCCCGGCGCGTCGGTCTGCTCGCGCTCGGCGTCAGTGTCGCCGGGCGGCTCCTCGTGAAGGGACGGAAGTCATGAGCGGCGGTGGGCTGTTGGTGGCCGGGACCACCTCGGACGCCGGCAAGAGTGTCGTCACCGCCGGGATCTGCCGGTGGCTGGTGCGCCAGGGCGTGAAGGTCGCGCCGTTCAAGGCGCAGAACATGTCCCTGAATTCGTTCGTGACGCGGGAAGGGGCGGAGATCGGGCGGGCCCAGGCCATGCAGGCACAGGCCTGCCGCATCGAGCCGACCGCGCTGATGAACCCCGTCCTCCTCAAGCCGGGCAGCGACCGCAGCAGCCAAGTCGTCCTGATGGGCAAGCCAGTTGGCGAGATGAGTGCCCGCGGCTATCACGGCGGGCGCCAAGAGGCGCTGCTCGGCACGGTGTTGGACTGTCTCGCCGAGTTGCGGGGCACGTATGACGCGGTGATCTGTGAGGGCGCCGGCAGTCCCGCCGAGATCAATCTGCGGCGGACCGACATCGTGAACATGGGCATCGCGCGAAATGCCCAACTGCCCGTGCTCGTCGTCGGCGACATCGACCGCGGGGGCGTCTTCGCCTCCTTCTTCGGAACCGTGGCGCTGCTCAGCCCCGAGGACCAGGCCTTCGTCGCCGGGTTCCTCGTCAACAAGTTCCGGGGCGATGTCTCGCTGCTGGAACCGGGGTTGGAGATGCTCCTCGGCCTCACCGGGCGCCGGACCTACGGCGTGCTGCCGTTCCAGCACGGGCTCGGGATCGACGAGGAGGACGGGCTGCGGATCTCGCTGCGCGGCACCGTGCGCGAGTCGAACACCGCGCCGCCGGTCGGCGAGGACGTGCTGCGGGTCGCCGTCTGCGCGATCCCCCTCATGTCCAACTTCACCGACGTGGACGCTTTGGCCGCCGAACCGGGCGTCGTGGTGCGGTTCGTGGACCGGCCGGAGGAGCTGGCCGACGCGGACCTCGTCGTGATCCCGGGGACCCGGGGCACGGTGAAGGCGCTGGAGTGGCTGCGGGAGCGGGGACTTGCGGACGCCCTCGTGCGCAGGGCGGCCGAGCAACGGCCAACACTCGGGATCTGCGGCGGCTTCCAGATCCTCGGTGAGCACATCGACGACGAGGTCGAGAGCCGGCAGGGGTCGGTCGACGGGCTCGGAGTTCTGCCGCTGCGCGTACGGTTCGCGCGCGAGAAGACCCTCACCCGGCCGGTGGGCGAAGCCCTCGGCGAGCCGGTCGAGGGGTACGAGATCCATCACGGGGTCGCCCAACTCACCGGCGGAGAAGCCTTCTTGGACGGCTGCCGGGTCGGTCAGACCTGGGGCACCCACTGGCACGGCTCGCTGGAGTCGGACGGGTTCCGGCGGGCGTTCCTGCGCGAGGTGGCGGCCGCCGCGGGCCGCCGGTTCGTGCCGGCGCCCGACACCTCGTTCGCCGCGCTGCGCGAGGAGCAGCTGGACCGGCTCGGCGACCTCATCGAACAGCACGCGGACACGGACGCGCTCTGGCGACTCATCGAGTCCGGCGCGCCGCAAGGACTGCCTTTCATTCCACCGGGAGCGCCCGCATGAGCACAGTGTTGTTGTTGTCGACCGCCGACACGGATCTGCTGGCGGCCCGGGCCTCCGGCGCCGGGTACCGGATCGGCAACCCGTCCCGGGTGGACGCGGCGGAGGAACTCCCCGCCCTGATCTCCGGTTCGGACATCGCCGTCGTACGACTGCTCGGCGGCAAGCGTGCCTGGGAGGACGGGCTCGCCGCACTCAAGGCCTCGGGCATCCCGACCGTTCTGCTGGGCGGAGAGACCGTCCCCGACGCCGAGTTGATGGCCGAGTCGTCGGTACCGGCCGGTGTCGTCGCTGAGGCACTGCGCTACCTCGTCGAGGGCGGCCCTGACAACCTCACCGAACTCGCCCGGTTCCTCTCGGACACCGTGCTGCTCACCGGCGAGGGCTTCGAAGAGCCGCAGAAGATGGCCGAGTTCGGCGTCCACGGCGAGCGCGCCCACGTCGAGGGCCGCCCCACGGTCGGCGTGCTCTTCTACCGGGCACACCACCTCTCCGGCAACACCGCCTTCGTGGACACCCTCTGCGAGCAGATCGAGGCGAAGGGCGCCAACGCCCTTGCCGTGTACTGCGGTTCACTGCGCGGCGCCGACTCCGGGCTGTACGAGATCCTCGGCACGGCGGACGCCCTGATCGCCACCGTCCTCGCCTCCGGCGGCACCCACGCCTCCCAGGCCTCGGCGGGCGGCGACGAGGAGGCCTGGGACATCGGCGCCCTCGCCGACCTCAACATCCCTGTGCTGCAAGGACTTTGCCTTACGTCGTCCAAGGCGGCCTGGGACGACTCCGCCGCCGCCCTCTCCCCCATGGACGCGGCGATGCAGGTCGCGATCCCGGAGTTCGACGGCCGCCTCATCACCGTCCCCTTCTCCTTCAAGGAGCAGGGCCCGGACGACGTCCCGGTCTACGTCGCCGACCCCGAGCGGGCCGCGCGGGTCGCCGGAATCGCCGTACGGCACGCGAAGTTGAAGCACAAGCCGAACGCTGAGAAGAAGCTCGCGGTCGTCTTCACCGCCTACCCGACGAAGCACTCGCGGGTCGGCAACGCGGTCGGTCTGGACACGCCCGCTTCTGCGATTCGAGTGCTTGATGCTCTGCGGGACGCCGGGTACGGGGTCGACGAACACCCGGACAACGGTGACGAGTTGATCCACCGGCTCATCAACGCCGGTGGTCACGACGTCGAATGGCTCACCGAGGAGCAACTGGCCGCCGCACCCGCGCGGGTGCCGCTCGCCGACTACCAGGCCTGGTTCGACAAGCTCGAACCGGAGCTCAGGCAGGGCATGTTGGACGCGTGGGGCGAGCCGCCCGGCAACCTCTACGTCGACGGCGACGACATCGTGCTGGCATCCCTCCAGTTCGGAAACGTCGTGGTCATGATCCAGCCCCCGCGCGGCTTCGGCGAGAACCCGATCGCGATCTACCACGACCCCGACATGCCCCCGTCGCACCACTACATGGCCGCGTACCGCTGGCTGGACAACTCGTTCGGCGCCGACGCGATCATCCACATGGGCAAGCACGGCACCATGGAATGGCTGCCCGGCAAGGGACTTGGGCTCAGCAGCGGCTGCGCGCCGGATGCCGTGCTCGGTGAACTCCCCCTGATCTACCCGTTCATCGTCAACGACCCCGGCGAGGGCACCCAGGCCAAGCGGCGCGGGCACGCCACGGTCGTCGACCACCTCGTGCCGCCGATGGCGCGTGCCGACACCTACGGCGACCTGGCCAAGCTGGAGCAACTCCTCGACGAGTACGCCCTCGTGTCCGACCTGGACCCGACGAAGGCGCCGGCCGTGCGCGCGCAGATCTGGACGCTGGTGAAGGCGGCCGAACTGCACCACGACCTGCATGTGGACGACCAGCCGGACGACGCGGCGTTCGACGAGTTCGTGATGCACATCGACGGCTATCTGTGCGAGATCAAGGACGTGCAGATCCGCGACGGGCTGCACATCCTCGGCGGCGGCCCGGTCGGCGAGGCGCGCGTGAACCTCGTGCTGGCCGTGCTGCGCGCCTCGCAGGTGTGGGGCGGGCAGGCGAACGCCCTGCCCGGTCTGCGGGCCGCGCTGGCACAGCACTTCGGCCTGGTCGAGAAGGAGTTGCTGGCCGAGCCGGGTGCGCCGGTGAAGGTGCCCGTGGAGCTGACCGAGCTGGTCGACGGGCCCGCCCGGTCCGCCGCCGACGCGATCGATCTGCTGGAGCAGCTGTGCCGCCGGTTCGCGGAGGGCATGGAGTCCCAGGAGTGGGAGGTCACGGCGGTACCGGCGCTCGTCCATGCCGTCATCGGCACCGAACTCCCGGACGCCGTCGCGGTGTTGGAGTTCGCCTGTGACGAGGTGGTCCCCCGCCTCTCCCGCACCACCGACGAGATCGACCACATCCTGCTCGCCCTGAACGGCGGTTACGTCCCGGCGGGCCCCTCGGGTTCCCCGACCCGTGGCCTGGTCAACGTCCTGCCGACCGGCCGGAACTTCTACTCGGTCGACCCCAAGGCCATTCCGTCCAGGCTGAGTTGGGAGGTCGGGCAGGCGCTGGCCGACTCGCTCGTGCAGCGCTACCTCCAGGACAACGGCGAGTTCCCCACGTCCGTCGGCCTCACGGTGTGGGGTACGTCGGCGATGCGCACCCAGGGTGACGACATCGCCGAGATCCTCGCGCTGCTGGGCTGCCGTCCCGTCTGGGACGACGCCTCGCGCCGGGTGACCGGCTTCGAGATCGTGCCCGTCACGGAGTTGGGCCGGCCGCGCATCGACGTCACGGTGCGCATCTCCGGCTTCTTCCGGGACGCCTTCCCGCACGTCGTCGGACTGATCGACGACGCGGTGCGGGCAGTGGCCGAGTTGGAGGAGCCGCCGGAGTCCAACTACGTCCGCAAGCACGCCGACGAGGACACCGCCGAGCACGGCGACCGACGCCGGGCCACGGCCCGCATCTTCGGCTCCAAGCCGGGCGCGTACGGGGCGGGGCTGCTGCCGCTGATCGACGCGCGCAACTGGCGCAGCGACGCGGACCTCGCCGAGGTGTACGCCGTGTGGGGTGGTTACGCGTACGGGCGCGGCCTGGACGGACGGCAGGCCCGCGGGGACATGGAGACGGCGTTCAAGCGCATTGCCGTAGCGGCCAAGAACGTTGACACCCGCGAGCACGATCTAGTCGACGCGGACGACTACTTCCAGTACCACGGCGGCATGGTCGCCATGGTCCGTCACCTGACCGGCACCTCCCCCGAGGCGTACGTCGGCGACTCCGCCACCCCGGACCAGGTGAAGACCCGCACGCTGGGCGAGGAGACGCACCGGGTCTTCCGCGCCCGCGTGGTCAACCCCCGCTGGATGGCGGCGATGCGGCGCCACGGCTACAAGGGCGCCTTCGAGATGGCGGCGACCGTCGACTACCTCTTCGGGTACGACGCGACGGCCGGGGTCGTCGACGACTGGATGTACGAGAAGCTCAGCGCGGAGTACGTCTTCGACCCGGAGAACCGGGACTTCATGAAGAAGTCCAACCCGTGGGCGCTGCGCGGCATCACCGAGCGGCTGCTCGAAGCGGCCGAGCGCGGACTGTGGGCCGAGCCGGACGCGGACACGCTGGAACGACTGCGGGCCACCTACCTGGAGCTCGAAGGCGACCTGGAGGGTGACGACCAGTGACAACTCCCTTTCCGTTCACGGCCCTTGTCGGCCAGGACGATCTGCGGCTCGCGCTGCTGCTGAACGCCGTGTCGCCGGCGGTCGGCGGTGTGCTGGTGCGCGGCGAGAAGGGCACCGCCAAGTCGACGGCCGTGCGCGCGCTCTCGGCGCTGCTGCCGGAGGTCGCCGTCGTCTCCGGCTGCCGCTTCTCCTGCGACCCCGCCGCGCCCGACCCGGCCTGCCCGGACGGACCGCACGAGACCGGGCCCGGGGCCCAACGCCCCGCCCGTATGGTCGAGTTGCCGGTCGGCGCCTCAGAGGACCGGCTCGTCGGCGCGCTCGACATCGAGCGGGCGCTCTCCGAAGGCGTCAAGGCCTTCGAGCCCGGCCTGCTGGCCGACGCCCACCGGGGCATCCTCTACGTCGACGAGGTCAACCTCCTCCACGACCACCTGGTGGACCTGCTGTTGGACGCCGCCGCGATGGGCGCGTCGTACGTCGAACGCGAAGGCGTCTCCGTCCGGCACGCCGCCCGCTTCCTGCTCGTCGGCACCATGAACCCCGAAGAGGGCGAACTGCGCCCGCAGTTGCTCGACCGCTTCGGCCTGACCGTCGAGGTCGCGGCCTCGCGGGAGCCCGACCAGCGGGTCGAGGTGGTCCGGCGCAGGCTCGCCTACGACGACGATCCCGCCGGGTTCACCGTGCGCTGGGCGGACGAGGAGTCCGCCGTACGCCAACGGATCGTGGCCGCGCGGGAGTTGTTGCCGTCGGTGCGGCTCGGGGACGGCGCGCTGCGGCAGATCGCGGCTACCTGTGCGGCGTTCGAGGTGGACGGTATGCGGGCCGACATCGTGATGGCCCGTACGGCGACCGCGCTGGCCGCGTGGGCTGGGCGGACGGACGTACTCGCCGAGGACGTACGGCAGGCCGCGTTGCTCGCGCTGCCGCACCGCAGGCGGCGAAATCCCTTCGACGCGCCGGGACTTGACGAGAACAAGCTCGACGAGACGTTGGAGGAGTTCGCGGAGCAGGAGCAGGAGCCCGACGACGATCCGGATCCGGACGGCGGTCCCGACGGGTCCGGTGGGGGTGGCGGGCAGCCGCCCGAGTCGGATTCCGACGGGCCTCAGGACGGGGACGCCGGGGCGCAGCCCGAGGCCGGCGATGGCGGGGAGCCGCAGCCTTCGGGTCCGGGCTCGGGTGAGCAGCAGCCCGTACGGGCCTCCGAGCCCTTCCGTACCAAGGTGTTGAGCGTGCCGGGGATCGGTGAGGGTGCCGCCGGGCGGCGTTCGCGGGCGCGGACCGAGCACGGGCGGACCACCGGGGCCAAGCGGCCCCAAGGGGCGCTCACCAAGCTGCACTTGGCGGCGACCATCCAGGCGGCCGCTCCGCATCAGCTCGCGCGTGGGCGGTCCGGGCGTGGGCTGGTCGTGCGCCGGGACGATCTGCGGCAGGCGACGCGGGAGGGGCGTGAGGGCAACCTCGTGCTGTTCGTCGTGGACGCGTCCGGGTCGATGGCGGCACGGCAGCGGATGAGTGCGGTGAAGGGGGCTGTGCTGTCGTTGCTGCTCGACGCGTATCAACGGCGGGACAAGGTGGGGCTCGTGACCTTCCGCGGGTCCGCCGCCGATGTCGCCCTGCCGCCGACCTCTTCCGTGGACGCCGCCGCCGTACGGCTGGAGTCGTTGCCGACGGGTGGGCGGACGCCGCTCGCGGCCGGGCTGCTCAAGGCGCATGACGTGCTGCGGGTGGAGCGGTTGCGGGATCCGGCCCGTCGGGCGTTGGTCGTCCTGGTGACCGACGGGCGGGCCACCGGTGGGCCCGAGCCGGTCGCGCTCGCCGGGCGGGCGGCGCGGTTGTTCGCCGCCGACGGGGTCGCCTCCGTGGTCGTGGACTGCGAGACCGGGCCCGTACGGCTGGGGTTGGCCGGGCAGTTGGCCGGTGAGCTGGAGGGTACGGCGGTGACGCTGGACGAGTTGCGGGCGGACTCGATCGCCGGGCTCGTGAAGGACGTACAGAGGAGGGCCGCGTAATGCCGCAGGGACAGCCAAGTGTCGTACCGGACGACGGATTGACGACTCGTCAGCGGCGGAACCGGCCGTTGGTGATCGTGCACACGGGCGTGGGCAAGGGCAAGTCCACCGCCGCCTTCGGGCTCGCTCTGCGCGCCTGGAACCAGGGGTGGCCGATCGGGGTGTTCCAGTTCGTCAAGTCGGCGAAGTGGAAGGTCGGGGAGGAGAACGCCCTTCGGGTGCTGGGTGCTTCCGGTGAGGGCGGGTCCGTCGACTGGCACAAGATGGGCGAGGGGTGGTCGTGGGTTCAGCGCGACTCCCAGATGGACAACGAGGAGAAGGCGCGCGAGGGCTGGGAGCAGGTCAAGCGGGATCTCGCCGCCGAGACGTACCAGCTGTACGTGCTCGACGAGTTCGCGTACCCGATGCACTGGGGCTGGGTCGACACGGATGAGGTGATCTCCGTGTTGCGGGACCGTCCGGGGACGCAGCACGTGATCATCACGGGGCGGAACGCGCCCGAGAAGCTGGTCGGATTCGCCGACCTCGTCACCGACATGTCCAAGGTCAAGCACCCGATGGACATGGGGCAGAAGGGCCAGCGGGGTATCGAGTGGTGAAGCCGTCGTGACTTCCTTGTCCTCCTCCGTCCCTCGGTTGGTCATTGCCGCGCCGTCTTCCGGCAGTGGCAAGACCACCGTTGCCACGGGGTTGATGGCCGCGTTCGCCTCGCGGGGGCTTGCCGTGTCTCCGCACAAGGTCGGGCCGGACTACATCGATCCCGGGTATCACGCGCTCGCCACCGGGCGGGTGGGGCGGAACCTCGACGCGTACCTGTGCGGGCCGGAGTTGGTCGGGCCGCTCTTCGCGCATGGCGCTCGCGGGTGTGATCTCGCTGTTGTCGAGGGTGTGATGGGGATGTACGACGGGGCCGCCGGGGAAGGGGAGTTGGCGTCCACGGCGCATGTGGCGAAGTTGCTGCGGGCGCCGGTGGTTCTTGTCGTCGACGCGTCTTCGCAGTCCCGGTCTGTCGCGGCCTTGGTGCATGGGTTTGCTTCCTGGGACCCGGAGGTTCGGGTCGGGGGTGTGATCCTGAACAAGGTCGCGTCCGATCGGCATGAGGCCTTGTTGCGGGAGGCGTTGGACTCGGCGGGTGTGCCTGTGCTGGGGGTGTTGCGGCGGGCTCCTCAGGTGGATACGCCTTCTCGGCATCTGGGGTTGGTGCCGGTTGCTGAGCGGCAGTCGGCTGCGGTGGAGGCCGTTGCGGCCATGGGGGCGCAGGTGTCCGCCGGCTGTGATCTTGAGGGGTTGCTGGCGCTGGCGCGGAGTGCCGGTGCGTTGGCTTGTGCGGGGTGGGATGCGGCTGAGGCTTTGGCTTCTTCGCCCCCGCCGCCCCTACCCGTCCCATCGCTGGGGGCTGCGCCCCCAGACCCCCGCTTCGGCCCTGAAGGGGCCTCGTCCTCAAACGCCGGACGGGCTGAGAATGCCGGCCTGCACTCAAAAGCCCCCGGAGTGCCTGACCAACTGAAAATCGCCGTCGCCGGTGGTCCCGCCTTCACCTTCTCCTACGCCGAGCACGCCGAACTGCTCACCGCCGCCGGTGCCGAAGTCGTCGTGTTCGACCCCCTCCGCGATGAACAACTCCCGGACGGGACACGCGGGTTGGTCATCGGGGGTGGGTTCCCGGAGGTGTACGCCGCGGAGTTGTCGGCCAACGAACCGTTGCGCAAGGCAGTCGGGGCCCTCGCGGAGACCGGCGCTCCCGTCGCCGCCGAATGTGCCGGACTGCTGTATCTGTGCCGGGAGTTGGACGGGATGCCCATGTGCGGGGTGCTCGATGCCACCGCGCGGATGAGCGAACGGCTGACCCTGGGGTATCGGGACGCAGTCGCGTTGAGCGACAGTGTGCTGGCCGTGGCCGGGACGCGGATGCGGGGGCACGAGTTTCATCGGACCGTCGTCGAGCCCGGCTCGGGGGCGGCTCCCGCCTGGGGGGTTCGCGCCCCTGAACGGCGGGTCGAAGGTTTCGTACAACAGGGTGTGCACGCCAGTTATCTGCACACGCACTGGGCGGCCGAGCCCGGTGTGGCCCGTCGGTTCGTGGAGAGGTGCCGGACGTCATGAGCAGCAGCAGGTTGATCGGAGTCGGGGTGGGTCCCGGCGATCCGGAGCTGGTGACCGTCAAGGGTGTCAACGCTCTGCGGGCCGCCGATGTCGTGGTCGTGCCGGTCATGGACAGCGGTGAGCGGGGGCGGGCCGAGGCCACCGTTCTGCATTACGTGCCTGAGGAGAAGGTGCTGCGGGTCGTGTTCGCGCTCAACGAGCGGACCGACCGGGCCCGGCGCGAGGCCGCCTGGGATGCCGCGGGGGCGAAGGTCGCCGAGTTGCTCGGCGCGCATCGCGTCGTCGCGTTCGCCACCATCGGGGACCCGAACGTCTACTCCACCTTCACCTATCTCGCCCTGACCATCGGGGAGTTGGTGCCGGGGACCGTCGTCGAGACCGTGCCCGGGATCACCGCCATGCAGGATCTCGCCGCGCGGTCCGGGGCCGTACTCACCGAAGGGACCGAGCCGTTGACGCTCGTGCCCGTGACCGCCGGGTCGGGTGTGCTGAAGGATGCGCTGGCGGGGCCGGGGACGGTCGTGGCGTACAAGTTCGGGCGGCAGGCGGCGGAGGTCGCCGAGGCGCTGCGGGAGACCGGGCGGATCGGGGACGCGGTGTGGGGGTCGGCGCTCGGGCTGCCCGAGGAGTCGATCCGGCCCGCCGCCGAACTGGACGGGGAGCCGTTGCCCTATCTGTCCACGCTCATCGCACCCGCGCGGCGCGAGGGCGGGCGGGGCGGGAAATTGTGACCGGCCGTAGATGCCGTGGATCAGGCCGCGAGGCCTACCACCAGCCAGATGAACGCCGCCCCGGCGACCGTGCACAGCAGGGTCGCGGGCGCGGGGTGTTCGTGGTGGGCCTCGGGGAGGATCTCGGCGGCGGCGAGGTAGAGGAGCACGCCTCCGAAGAAGCCGAGATAGCCGCCGAGCAGGGCCTCCGGGATGGTGAGGAAGGCCGTCGAGGCGGCTCCCGCCACCGGGGCCGCCGCGTCCGCGACCAGCATCGCGATCGCCTTGCGGCGGGCGTTGCCGTACAGGCTCGTGATCGTGTACGTGTTGAAGCCGTCCGCGAAGTCGTGGGCGATGACCGCGAGCGCGACCGCCGTGCCCATGCCACCGCCCACCTGGAAGGCGGCGCCGATCGCGACCCCGTCCATGAAGCTGTGGCCGACCATCGCGGAGGCCGCCGTGAGGCCCACCTCGGGCGCGCGGCCGTTGTTCTCCTCGGCTCCGTGCGAGGCCTGGCGGGCGGCGAGCAGACGTTCGACCAGATGGGCCACGAGGAAGCCGGCCACGAAGAGCAGCAGGGCGGCCGGTACGCCGAAGACCTCGCGGCCCGCCGCGTGCAGCGCCTCCGGCAGCAGGTCGAGGCCGACCACGCCCAGCATCAGGCCGCCGGCCAGGCCCAGGACGAGATGGCGGCGGTCGGTCACCCGCTGTGCCGTCCAGCCGCCGGCCAGCGTCATCAGGAACGCGCCGAGCGCGACGAAGACCGCCATAGTCCCCTTGCTATCCGATCAACCCCTGTTCGCGCACATCCTGGCCCACTCCGCCCCCATTCGTATTGACGTTCCCCACGTCTCCCGCGTCTCCCCCCTTCCGTATGTCCCGCATGTTGCGTTTGAGAGGATCCGACCCCATGGCCGATGCCGATACCGATGCCGCTGCCCCCACCGGCAAGGTGACCTTCGTCGGTGCCGGTCCCGGCGCCGCCGACCTGCTGACGTTCCGTGCCGCGCGCGCCATCGCCGAGGCCGACGTCGTGATCTGGGCGGCCAGCCTGGTGCAGGCCGAGGTCCTCGACCACGCGCGCGTGGGCGCCGAGATCCTGGACTCGGCGACGATGTCCCTGGAGGACGTCGTCGCCGTCTACGAGCGGGCCGCTGCGGAAGGGCTGCGCGTCGCGCGTATCCACTCCGGTGATCCCGCTCTGTGGGGCGGTACTCAGGAGCAGGTCGACCGATGTGCCGCGATCGGCATCGAGACCGAGATCGTCCCGGGTGTCTCGGCGTTCTCCGCCGTCGCCGCCCTCGCGCAGCGCGAGCTGACGATCCCCGAGGTCGCGCAGTCCGTCGTCCTCACCCGGCTCGGCGGCGGCAAGACACCGATGCCGCCCGGCGAGGAGGTGCGGGAGTTCGCGCGCCACGGCACGACCATGGCGATCTTCCTGTCGGCCGCCCGCAGTGGGCAGTTGGTGCGGGAGCTGCTGGAGGGCGGCTATCCGACGGAGACGCCCGTCGTCGTCGCCTACCAGGCGACCTGGCCCGAGGAACTGATCGTGAGGTGCACGATCGCCACGCTCGAGGAGACGGTCAAGGAGCACAAGCTCTGGAAACACACCCTCTTCCTGGTCGGCCCGGCCCTCGACGCCCACGGCACCCGCTCGCACCTCTACCACCCGGGCCATTTCCACGGCTACCGCAAGGCCGACCCGGAGGCCCGCCGGGCCCTGCGCTCGCGGGGTGCGAGCACGTGATCACCGTCATCGGGACGGGGACGGGGACGGCGGTCGCGGAGGATGTGCTCGCCGGCGCCCGGCTCGTCGTCGGCGGTCAGCGCCATCTCGCCGCCGTCACCGTCCCTGAGGACGCCGAACAGATCGTCCTCGGTCCGCTCGCGCCCGCCCTCGACACCATCCAGGCCTACGTCGAGAAGGGCGAGCCGGTCGTCGTGCTGGCCTCGGGGGACCCCGGGTTCTTCGGGATCGTACGGGCGCTGGCGGAACGGTTCACCAGCGACGCCCTCGACGTACGCCCTGGTGTCTCCTCGGTGGCCACCGCCTTCGCGCGCGCCGGTCTGACCTGGGACGACGCGGTCGTCGTCAGTGCCCACGGACGTGACCTTCGTACGGCCGTCAACGCGTGCCGCGCTCATCCCAAGGTCGCCGTGCTGACCGGGCCGGGAGCCGGACCAGCCGAGCTGGGGGCCGCGCTCACCCACCGGACCGGCGGGCGCGTCCTCGTCGTCGCGTCAGCGCTGGGCTCCGGGGAGGAGCAGGTGGAGCGGGTCACGCCCGCCGAGGCGGCCGCCCGGGACTGGGGTACGGCGGTGAGTGTGGTGCTGTGTCTGGACGAGTCGCGGGTGCCGGGTGCCGTGCGGACGGTCGCCGGGGCCGCCGTCGGACCGGCCCAATGGGCGCTGGACGAGCGGGAGTTCGAGCACCGGGACTCGATGATCACCAAGTTCGAGGTACGGGCGCTGGCGCTGGCCCGGCTCGGGCCCCGGCTCGGCGACCTGGTCTGGGACGTCGGCTCGGGCTCCGGGTCCGTGGCCGTCGAGTGCGCGCGGTTCGGCGCCGCTGTCACCGCCGTCGAGAAGACCCGGGACGGTGTCGAGCGGATCCGCGCCAACGCCGAGGCGCACGGCGTCGACGTGCACACCGTGCACGGGGCGGCGCCGACCGTGCTGTCCGACCTCGACGATCCCGACGCCGTGTTCGTCGGCGGGGGCGGGCGCGAACTGCCCGCCATCGTCACCGCGTGCGCACGGCGGGCCCGGCGGACCGTGGTCGTCGCAATGGCCGCGCTGGACCGGGTACCGGCCGTGCGGGAGGCTCTCTCCGCGGCCGGACTCGCGGTCGACGGAGTGCTGTTGCAGTCGTCCCGGCTGGCACCGCTGCCGGGTGATGTGACCCGGCTCGCGGCGACCAATCCTGTTTTTCTGTTGTGGGGCGTCCGACCCCCGGCATCTGCTGAAGGAGTTGCACAGTGATCGGCCTCATTTCCGCCACCTCGGCGGGGGCGACGGCGCGTAACCGGCTGGCCGCCGCGTGGCCGGACCGTACGCGCGTGTACGAGGGTCCCGTCGGGGACGCCGTCCGGGCCGCGTTCGCGGAGTGCGAGCAGCTCGTGTGTTTCCTCGCCACCGGAGCCGTCGTACGGCTGATCGCCCCGCTGTTGGGCGACAAGCGGACCGACCCGGGGGTCGTGTGCGTCGACGAGGGCGGGCGGTACGCCGTGTCGCTGGTGGGCGGACACGGCGGCGGGGCCAATGAACTCGCCGTGGAGGTGGGTGAGTTGCTCGCCGCGCAGCCTGTGGTGACCACGGCCACGGACGCGGTGGGCGTGCCCGGTCTCGACACGCTCGGCTTCCCAGTGGAGGGCGATGTCGCCGGAGTCACGCGAGCCCTCCTGGACGGTGAACCGGTCGCGCTGGACGCCGAGTTGGCGTGGCCGCTGCCGCCGTTGAAGGTGTCGTCCCATGGCGCCTACGTCATTCGCGTCACCGACCGCGCCGTCGAACCCGGCGAGCGGGAGGTCGTCCTGCGACCGCCGTCCCTCGTCGTCGGGGTCGGCACGTCCAGGGGTGCGCCGGTGGACGAGGTGCTCGGGCTCATCGAGAGCGCGGTGCGTGACGCGGGGCTGTCCCTCGCGTCCCTCGCCCGACTCGCCACCGTGGACGCCAAGTCGGACGAGCCCGGCATCGTCGAGGCGGCCGAGCGGCTCGGTGTGCCGCTGGTGACCTACTCCGCCGAGGAGTTGGCCGCCGTGGACGTGCCCAACCCCTCCGACGCACCCCTGGCCGCCGTGGGCACACCGTCCGTGGCGGAGGCCGCCGCGCTCGTCGGCGGGGGCGAACTCCTCGTCCCCAAGCGGAAGTCGGAGCGTGCCGACGGGCAACCGGCGATGGCGACCTGTGCTGTTGTACGGCGGGTCGCGCGCGGGCGGCTCGCGGTGGTCGGGCTCGGGCCCGGCGCCCGGGATCTGCTCACCCCGCGTGCCAAGGCCGAACTCCGGCGCGCCGCCGTGCTGGTGGGGCTCGACCAGTACGTCGACCAGATCCGCGATCTGCTGCGGCCCGGGACCGTGGTCCTGGAGTCGGGGCTCGGCGCCGAGGAGGAGCGGGCCCGTACCGCCGTCGCCGAGGCGCGCAAGGGACAGGCCGTCGCGCTGATCGGCAGCGGGGACGCCGGGGTGTACGCGATGGCCTCGCCCGCGCTCGCTGAGGCGTCCGACGACATCGACGTGGTCGGAGTCCCGGGCGTGACCGCAGCGTTGGCCGCCTCGGCGATCCTCGGGGCGCCGCTCGGCCACGACCACGTGTCCATCAGCCTCTCCGATCTGCACACGCCGTGGGAGGTCATCGAGCGGCGGGTACGGGCGGCGGCCGAGGCGGACATCGTGGTGACGTTCTACAACCCCCGTAGCCGGGGCCGGGATTGGCAGCTCCCGAAGGCCCTCGCGATCCTCGCCGAGCACCGGGAGCCGACGACGCCGGTCGGTGTCGTACGGAACGCGTCGCGGCCCGACGAGTCCAGCCGACTGACGACACTGGCCGCGCTGGATCCGGCGTGGGTCGACATGATGACGGTGGTGACCGTGGGCAACACGGCCACCCGGGACATCGCGGGGCGCATGGTGACACCGCGCGGGTACCGCTGGCAGGCATCGCAGACCTCACAGGAGGGCGCCCAGTGAACGGCGTTGACCGTGTGATCCATCCGATCGAGGTGGAGTCCTACCGGCGGATGCGGGCCCGGCTGGACACCTCGCACCTCCCGCCGCTGACCCGTGCGGTCGTGGAGCGGGTCGTCCACTCCGCGGCCGATCTGGAGTACGCGTCCGATCTCGTCCTGGACGAGGGCGAGTTGGCGAAGGCGCATGCCGCACTGCATACCGGGGCGCCCGTGGTCGTGGATGTACAGATGGTCGCGGCCGGGATCACCCGGCGCGAGACCGTGTGCCGGCTCCGGGACGCCAAGTCCGGTCCGGGGATGACCCGTTCGGCCCATGCGATCCGGCTCGCGTACGAGGAAGTCGGGCCCGGTGCCCTCTGGGTGATCGGCAACGCGCCGACCGCTCTGGAGGAGCTGCTGAAGCTGGATGCCTCCCCCGCGCTCGTCATCGGGCTGCCCGTCGGGTTCGTCGGCGCGGTCGAGTCCAAGGCCGCGTTGCGCGAGAGCGGGCTGCCCGCCGTGAGCAACGTGTCCGAGAAGGGCGGTTCGGCGGTGGCCTCGGCCGCGCTCAACGCCTTGCTGTATCAACCTGTTTCACCTATCGAGGAGAAATCGTGACCACCCCGCCGCCCGCCCTGCTCATCGCCGGACACGGCACCCGGGACGAGGCCGGAGCCGAGGCGTTCCGGTCCTTCGTACGGGAGTTGGGCCGCCGTCACCCCGAACTGCCCGTCGCGGGCGGGTTCATCGAGCTGTCGCCGCCGCCGTTGGGCGACGCGGTGACCGAGCTGGTGGAGCGGGGGGTGCGCCGGTTCGCCGCCGTACCGCTGATGCTGGTGTCCGCCGGGCACGCCAAAGGGGACATCCCGGCGGCGCTGGCCCGGGAGAAGGAGCGGCACGAGGGCATCTCGTACACGTACGGGCGTCCGCTGGGCCCGCATCCCTCGCTGCTGAAGGTGCTGGAACGGCGGCTCGACGAGGCGCTCGGCGAGTCGGCGCGGACGCCCGCCGACCGGGCCGACGTGACCGTATTGCTCGTGGGGCGCGGGTCGACGGACCCGGACGCCAACGCCGAGGTGCACAAGGCGGCGCGGCTGCTGTGGGAGGGGCGCGGATACGCGGGCGTGGAACCGGCGTTCGTGTCGCTCGCGGCGCCGGACGTGCCGAGCGGCCTGGACCGGTGCGTGAAGCTGGGCGCCCGGCGGATCGTCGTCCTGCCGTACTTCCTCTTCACCGGCATCCTGCCGGAGCGGGTGCGGCAGCAGACGGAGGGCTGGGCGGCGGCGCACCCCGAGATCAACGTACTGTCCGCCGAAGTCATCGGCCCGGAGCCGGAGTTGCTGGACCTGGTGATGGAACGGTACCGGGAGGCGGTCAAGGGCGATCTGCGCATGAACTGCGACTCGTGCGTCTACCGCATCGCGCTGCCCGGCTTCGAGGACAAGGTGGGGCAGCCGCAGCA
Source organism: Streptomyces sp. NBC_00986 (assembly GCF_045162565.1). Taxonomy (NCBI): domain Bacteria; kingdom Bacillati; phylum Actinomycetota; class Actinomycetes; order Kitasatosporales; family Streptomycetaceae; genus Streptomyces; species Streptomyces sp. NBC_00986. The sequence goes on along the minus strand of NZ_CP108733.1, from coordinate 8,942,125 downwards.
GCCGCACTTCCACCCGGACGACGACGGTCACGACCACGACGGTCACGACCACGGGCACCACCATCACGGTGGGCACGCCCATGCACACTGACAGAGCCCACGATCCGACGGACAGAGCTCACGATCTCCGTCATCACGGTGACGTCGAAGTCCGGGACGACGGCGCCCAGTTGATCGATCTCGCGGTGAACGTCCGCGCGGACACGCCCCCGGCCTGGCTGCGGGAGCGGATAGCCGGTTCGCTCACCGGTCTCGCCGCCTACCCGGACGGGCGGGCGGCCCGGGCGGCGGTCGCGGCGCGGCACGGGCTGCCGGTGGAACGGGTGCTGCTGACCGCGGGTGCCGCCGAGGCCTTCGTGCTGCTCGCCCGCGCCCTGAAGGTCCGTCAGCCGGTGGTCGTGCACCCGCAGTTCACGGAGCCGGAGGCGGCGTTGCGGGACGCGGGGCACTCGGTGGGGCGGGTGCTGTTGCGGGAGGCGGACGGTTTCCGGCTGGATGCGGGGGCGGTGCGGGCGGTGCCCGAGGACGCGGACCTGGTGCTGATCGGCAACCCGACGAACCCGACGTCCGTCCTGCACCCCGCTGCGGTGATCGCCCAACTCGCCCGCCCCGGGCGGACGTTGGTGGTCGACGAGGCGTTCATGGACGCGGTGCCGGGTGAACGGGAGTCGCTGGCGGGCCGGACGGACATCCCCGGCCTGGTGGTGTTGCGCAGCCTCACCAAGACGTGGGGACTGGCAGGGCTGCGGATCGGCTACGTCCTTGCCGCCCCCGAGACGATCGCGGAACTGGAGCGGGCGCAGCCGTTGTGGCCGGTGTCCACGCCGGCGCTCGCCGCGGCGGAGGCCTGCATGGAGTCGCAGGCCCTCGCCGAGGCCGCCCACGCCGCCCACCGGGTCACCGCCGACCGTGCCCATCTCGTCGCCGGGCTGGCCGAGTTCGCCCCCGACGGACTCCGGGTCATGGAACCCGCCGAGGGGCCGTTCGTCCTCGTCCGCGTCCCGAATGCGGTGGCTGTACGCCGGCACCTGCGCGACCTGGGCTTCGCCGTACGCCGTGGGGACACGTTCCCGGGGTTGGACGAGGAGTGGCTGCGCCTCGCGGTGCGGGACCGGGCGACAGTGAACCGGTTCTTGCAGGCGCTGGACCAGGCGGTGACGTTGGCTGGGCGGTGAGGTCGGCTTTTGCCCACCCACCCGCCCGACTCGGCGGGCTGGAAGGTCACCCTCAAAACCTTTCCCACCCGCCCGTCTCGGTCGGCTGGAAGGTCACCCTCAAAACCCCTTCCCGCCCACCCGCCCGACTCGGTGAGCTGGGAGGTCACCGTCCAAAACTCTCCCGCCCGCCCACCCACCCGTCTCGGTCGGCTGGAAGGTCACCGTCCAGGCCCTGCCCGCCCGGCTCGGTCAACCCAAGAGGTCAGCCTCCGAGCCCTTCCCGCCCACCCGACCGTTTGCTGTCCCTTCAACGTGAGCCTTTAAAACGCCCGAGACGGGTGGGTGGGTGGGAAAGCAGTTCCTCAGCCCCGACGCCGGCGCGTCATCATCACCGCTCCTCCACCCGTCGCCAGCAACACCACCGCCCCGCCCGCGATGTACGGCGTCACGGAACTGCCCCCCGTCTCGGCCAACCCCGCCTCCGCAGGCGCCCCTTGGGGCTTCACATCCGGCGCCGGCTTGGAAGAGGGCGGAGTGACGGCGGCAACCTTGGGCGCCTGACAGGTCGCCTGCGCCAACGTCACCGTCCCCTCGACGTCGGCGACGTTCAGCTTCAACGGGTTGACGGAGACCTTGAGTTCGAGCGCGGTCGCGGCGGCCGTACGGGACGTGGTCGACGTCTTGGACAGATCGAGGCTGACCGACCCGACCCCCGGCACCTGAACATCCGTAGGACCACTGGCGGTCACGGTGACCCGCTTGCCGAGCACCGTCACCGCCCCCGGCAGATGCGACGTGGCGACGGGCGCCTTCCCCGCCTCGCACGTCGCCTTCGAGGTGACCGCGTCGACCTCGATGAGCGAGAGCAGCGGCAGCCCGGGAACATGGAGCCGCGCATGGGCGAGGTTCGTATACCCCTCGGCCTTCGTCGCGGACACCGTCGCCTTCGCCGTGGCGACATCCGCGCCGAGCACACTGAAGGGCTGACCGCCGTTCACCCCGTCCAACTGGGCGGTGAGCGCGGTCTTTTCGGCACTCTGCGGCGCCCGGACCTCGTTGAGGGAGACCGCGAGCGGAACGTCCACGGTCTTGTTGAGCAGGGACACGTCGAGCCCGGTGCGGAGCACGACGGCGCTCGCGCGACCCTGGTCGGTGGTCGCGTGGGCGGACCCCGCGCCGGCCAGCGCCACGGGACCGGCGGCGAGGGCGGTCGCCGTGGCCACGGTGGCCCAACGGCGTGCGGGCATGCGGAAGTTGGTGCCGTTCAAGGTGTGGGACCCCCAGAAGAGACATGCTTGGGACCCGGTAAGAATTACCCACGAAGGGTGAACCGTCAGCGATCCCGCGTCACTTCACCCCATCGTGGGTTTTCCGTGAACGTATTCGAATCGCCTGGCGACTATTCGACCACCAGCCCGTTCAGCACCACCCGCCGCGGCGACGCCAGCACGCGCACATCGGCGCGCGGGTCCGCCTCGTAGACGACGAAGTCCGCCGGCGCGCCCTCCTCGAGCCCCGGCCGCCCGAGCCACCCCCGCGCACCCCACGCGGTCGCCGACAGCGCCTCCACGGCGGGGATGCCGGCGGTGACGAGTTCCGCGACCTCGGCCGCCACCAGACCGTGGGCCAGGGAGCCCCCGGCGTCCGTGCCGACGTAGACCGGCACGCCGGCGTCGTAGGCGGCGCGGACGGTGTCGTAGCGCCGCTCGTACAGTCGCCGCATGTGGGCCGACCAGCGCGGGAACCTGGTGTCGCCCCCCTCCGCGAGCTTCGGGAAGGTCGCGATGTTCACGAGGGTCGGGACGATCGCGACGCCGCGCGAGGCGAACAGCGGGACGAGGTCCTCGGTGAGGCCGGTCGCGTGCTCGATGCAGTCGATGCCCGCCTCGACCAGGTCGCGCAGCGCGTCCTCCGCGAAGCAGTGCGCGGTGACGCGTGCGCCGAGCCGGTGGGCCTCGGCGATGGCCGCCTCCACCGCTTCGCGCGGCCAGCAGGCCGACAGGTCGCCTAGGTCGCGGTCGATCCAGTCGCCGACCAACTTGACCCAGCCGTCGCCGCGTTGGGCTTCCTGGGCGACGTAGGCGACGAGTTCGTCGGGTTCGATCTCGTGGGCGAAGTTGCGGATGTAGCGGCGGGTGCGGGCGATGTGCCGGCCCGCGCGGATGATCTTCGGGAGGTCTTCGCGGTCGTCGATCCAGCGGGTGTCCGAGGGTGAGCCGGCGTCGCGGAGCAGGAGGGTGCCGGCGTCGCGGTCGGTGACGGCCTGTGTCTCGGCGGTCTCGGCGTCTACGGGGCCGTGGGTACCGAGGCCCACGTGGCAGTGGGCGTCGACCAGGCCGGGTAGGGCCCAGCCGTCGACCGTGCGGATGTCGCGTCCGAGGGTTGGACGGTCGTAGGAGATGCGGCCGTCGATGACCCAGAGTTCGTCGCAGATGTCCTCGGGGCCCACCAGGACCCGGCCCCTCATGTGCAGCACCGGTAGATCGCTCATGGGACGCACGATAGTTCGTCGGGTACGGGTCCGTTGTGGCTGGTCGCGACCACGCGGCGGAGCCGCATATCGACACAGCCCCGCGCCCCTTAAGTGGCGCTGTCGTCGTCCTGTACCTCAGCCATCGCGGGGTCCAGTAGGCGAGACAAGAAGTGGCGGGTACGTTCGTGTCTGGGGTTCGCGATGACCTGGGCCGGAGTGCCGGCCTCGATGATCACGCCCGCGTCCATGAACACGACCCGGTCGGCCACCTCACGCGCGAACGTCATCTCGTGGGTGACGACCATCATCGTCATGCCCTCGTTCGCGAGCATCCGCATCACCGCCAGCACGTCCCCCACCAGCTCGGGGTCGAGTGCCGAGGTCGGTTCGTCGAAGAGCATCACCTCGGGGTCCATCGCCAACGCCCGGGCGATCGCGACGCGTTGCTGCTGGCCGCCGGAGAGGGACGCGGGGTAGGCGGCAGCCTTCTCCGACAGGCCTACGCGGCGCAGGTTCTCGGCGGCGACCTTGGCCGACTCTGCCTTGTCTCGGCGCAGAACCCGGCGTTGCGGGAGGGTGAGGTTCTCGGTCACGGTCAGGTGCGGGAAGAGGTTGAACTGCTGGAAGACCATGCCGATACGGCGGCGTACGGCGTCGATGTCGACATCGGGGTCGGTGATCTCGGTGCCGCCGACGAACACCCTTCCCTGGGTGGGTTCTTCGAGCAGGTTCACGCAGCGCAGGAGGGTCGACTTGCCGGAGCCGGAAGGGCCGATGACGCAGACGACCTCGCCCTGGCCGATCTCCAGGTCGATGCCGCGCAGCACCTCGTTGGTGCCGAACGACTTGTGCAGGCCGCGGACTTGGATCTCCGGGGCGCCCGTGACGGGACTGCCGTTCACCGGACCGCCTCCCCCGTCTTCGTCTCCATCCGACGGACCACGAAGCTCAGCGGGATCGTGACGAGGAGATAGCACAGGCCCGCCACCAGGATCGGCGTGGAGTTGGCCGTCGTACTGGCCAAGTCCCTGCCGTATTTGGAGAGTTCGCGTTCCTCCAGGGTGACGCCCAGGAACAGGACCAGGGAGGAGTCCTTGAAGAGGAGGACGAGTTCGTTGGTCAGCGGCGGGAGGATGATCCGGAACGCCTGCGGGACGATGATCGACACCATGGCCCGCGCCTGCGAGAAACCGAGCGAACGGGCCGCCTCCAACTGCCCTTTGGGCACCGCCTGGATGCCCGCGCGGATCGTCTCCGCCATGTACGCGGCCGACACCAGGCCGAGCGCGAGGGCGACCTTGCCGTACGTGCCGCCGACGATCTCCGTGCCCGGGAAGGCGAGCGGTACGGCGACGCCCACGAAGATGAAGATCAGCAGCGCGGGCAGGCCGCGGAAGATCTCGATGTAGATCCCGGCGAGCCAGCGGTAGGGACCCACGGACGACAGCCGCATCAGCGCGACGACCATGCCGAGGACGAGCCCGAACACGAAGCCGGACAGGGTGTAGAGCACGGTGTTCTTCAACGCCAGCGTGATGACGTCCGGGAACATCTGCTTGGCGATGCTCCACTGCGCGAACTGGTTCTTCAGGCGGCCCCAGTCGGCGGTGACCGCGAAGGCGATCACGGCGGCGGCGAAGACGGCGTACTGCAGGCCTTGGGACAGCCTGCGCCGCTGCCGTCTGCTCAACCCCTGTCTCCTGGGCTGGAGTTGGGGGTCCGCGGTGTCGCCGGTCATGAGGCCGACGGGGAGGCGGCCGAGGCGTCGTAGGGGCCGATCCACTTCTCGTACAGCTTCTTGTACGTGCCGTCGGCCTTCGCGTCCTTGATGGCCTTGTTGATGGCGGCGAGGAGTTTCGTGTTGCCCTTCTTGACCGTGAAGCCGTACTGCTCACCGGTGTTGAGGTTGTCGACGACCTTGAACGCGTCGGCGTTGGCCTTGGTCTTCAACCAGCCCTGGACGACCGGGTAGTCGATGATGACGGCCTGGACCTGGCCGGTGCGCAGGCCGTTGAGGACGGCGTCGGAGGACTCGAAGGAGACGGGGTCGAAGCCCTTGCTCTTGGCGTAGTCCTCGCCGGTGGTCTGCGCCTGGGCGCCGAGCTTCTTGCCCTTGGTCTTCACGTCGGCGAGGGAGGTGATCCCGCTCTTCTTGTCGACGAGGACGGCCTGGGTGGCGTCGAAGTACGGGTCGGAGAAGTCGACGTTCTTCTTGCGCTCGGCGGTGATGGTCATGCCGGCGGCGGCCAGGTCGCACTCGTCGGCGTTGAGGAAGGCGCCGGTCTTGAAGTTCTCGAAGGGGGTGTCGAGGATCGTCTGCTTCACGCCGAGGTCCTTGGCGACCAGGTCGATGAGGGAGACGTCGAAGCCCTGCACCTTGCCGTCGATCTCGGACTGGAAGGGCGGGTACGGGAGGTGGGTGCAGGTGGTGAGCCGGCCTGCCTTGACGAGTTCGACGCCACCGGCGGCGGTCTTCGAGCCGCTGCCGCCGCTGTCGCTCGACGTGCAGCCGGCCACGAGGACGAGTGCGGCGCTCGCGGTGGTGGCGGCCAGGGTGCGGGCCCGGCGGCCGAGGAGCGTGTTCACGGAGGCCTCCTGTGACGGAACTATGGGTTCCGATTATTCGGAGGGGTTCGGCGGGCCGCTCACCCGGACCGGTGACCAGGGGGCCGTCCGGGCTAAGAAGTCGCCGGTCGGAGGGGCACGGAGGGCGGTCGGGAGTGCCGGTTACCCTCGTTCCCACCGACTCCCGCGAGTGAAAGAGCACCGCCGTGACGCACCCCTTCCTCGACCTGGCTCCGCTGAGCGCCGCGCACTTCGCCTCGATCGAGGACCGGGTGGCCCGTCTGCTCGGTACCGAGCAGGATGTCGTGATCATGCAGGGCGAGGCGTTGCTGCCGCTGGAGGGTGCGATCCGTTCCACGGCGGGGCCGGGCACGCTCGCGCTGAACGTCATCACCGGCCCCTACGGGCAGACCTTCGGGAACTGGCTGCGTGACTGCGGCGCCGAGGTGATCGATCTCGCCGTCCCGTTCCACACGGCGGTGACCGCCGACCAGATCCGGGAGGCCTTCGCCGAGCACCCCGGGATCGACTTCGTGTCCCTCGTCCACGCGGAGGCCGCGACCGGCAACACCAACCCGGTCGCGGAGATCGGCGAGATCGTGCGCGCGCACGGCGCGATCTTCTACCTCGACGCGGTGGCCTCCATCGGCGCGGAGCCGGTGCTGCCGCAGGCGTGGGGTGTCGACCTGTGCGTGATCGGCGCGCAGAAGGCGATGGGCGGTCCGGCTGGGGTTTCGGCGGTGTCGGTGAGCGCACGGGCATGGGCCCGTATGACGGCCAACCCCGCGGCCCCGCGCCGCTCGTACCTCTCCCTCCTCGACTGGAAGGACCGCTGGACCGACGCCGGCCGCAGGGCGCTGCCGCACGCACCGGCCCAGTTGGAGATGCTGGCGCTGGAGGCGTGCGTGGAGCGCATCGAGGCGGAGGGTCTGGCCACGGTGATGCAGCGCCATGCGAGCGCTGCGGCGGCGACGCGGGCGGGTGCGGTCGCCTTGGGCGGCGGGCTCGAACCGTACGTCCACGATGCGGCGGAGGCCGCGCCGGTCGCTACGACGCTCAGGACTCCGTCGGGTGTGGTGGCCTCGGAGCTGGTGGCGAGGGCCCTGTCCTCGGACCCGGCGTTGCCGCTGGCCGCGGGCGGGGGCGCTCTGGCGAAGGAGATGATCCGGGTCAACCACTACGGGGTGGATGCGACGGTGGGGGCCGTACAGGGTTCCTTGGCAGCGCTGGGCGCGGCGCTGGCCGAGCAGGGGGTGTCGGTGGACCTTGAGGGGGCGCGGTCCGCCGTAGAGAACGCGTGGCGGTAGTCGTGAGCCGAGGTGGGCACTGGGGGCTCCGCCCCCAGACCCCCGATCGGCCCTGAAGGGGCCTCGTCCTCAAACGCCGGACGGGCTGAGTTGTGCCGGCCCGTATTGGAAGGCGGCGGACGGGCCGGATTGTGCCGGCCTGCGCTGGAAAGGCGCCGAATCCGATCCAACGGGCACCGGCGCGGACCCCCCGTGCCATGCTCCCCCGCATGACCACCGACACACCCCAGACCCTCCCCGACGGCCGCCCCATCCCCGCCATGACCGGCGCCGAACGCCCCATGCTCGAGAGCTGGCTCGGTTTTCATCGCGCGACGCTGGAGTCGAAGTGCGCCGGACTGGATGACACTCAGGTGCGGCTCGCCGCGGCCGCGCCCTCCTCGTTGACGTTACTCGGACTGGTCCAGCACCTCGCCGAGGTCGAACGGAACTGGTTCCAGCGGGTGTTCGGGCTCGATGTGCCGACGGTGTACGGCAGCGAGGACGGGTACGCCCTCGATCCCGGGCGCGGGATGGACGAGGCGCTCGCCGTGTGGCGGCGGGAGATCGCGCGGGGGCAGGAGCACTGTGCCGGACTGTCGCTCGACGGTCGCGGGCGGATCCCGGACGGGCCGATGGCCGGGGTCGAGGTCAGTCTGCGGTGGGTGCTGATTCATCTGGTCGAGGAGTACGCGCGGCACAACGGTCACGCCGACATCCTCCGGGAAAGCATCGACGGCGTCACCGGCGCCTAATTAAGATGTAATTCCCGGGAATTTTATCGCCTTCTTCGCGGGCAGCTTCCCATATTCTTCTGCCCGATTTCCGTGCGCCCAAACGCAAATAATTCGCGTAGATCTCGTGAGGGTTACACCCTTGTGACCCGTTACACAGGCCGCCCGTTTTACGCCTTACGCCCCGGTCAAATGCGTACATAAACTGCACCTTCGCACGCGTGATAACACAACACCACCTCAGACGTAACCCCATCCCTCCATGCAATTTCGAATTTCCCTCGGTAAATTCAATTCGCATGACTGCCACCCAAGCAGACCTGCACATCGACCGCCCCACGGTGGCCGACGGCGCCGCGTTGTGGCGTATTGCCAAGGACTCGAACGCCCTCGACCTGAACTCGTCGTACAGCTATCTGCTGTGGTGCCGGGACTTCGCCGGTACCTCCGCCGTCGTGCGGGACGAGCGCGGGGAGCCGGTCGGCTTCGTCACCGGGTTCGTGCCGCCGGACCGGCCGGGCACCCTGCTCGTGTGGCAGGTGGCCGTCGACGCCGCGCAGCGCGGTCGCGGGCTGGCCGCACGGCTGCTCGACGGACTGACCGAGCGGGTCTCGGGCGACTACGGGCTGACCGCGATCGAGACCACGATCACACCCGGCAACGCCGCGTCCGAGCGCCTCTTCACGTCGTACGCCGAACGCCACGGCGCCGCCGTCGAGCGCACGGTCCTGTTCGAGGCCGGTGACTTCCCGGACGGACCGCACGACCCCGAAGTGCTGTACCGCATCGGCCCGTTGAGCCTCTGACGGCCCCCGGCCGGTGGAGTCCCCGACGACTCCCGGCCGGTTACCCGGACTTCCCGCCACACCCCGCACCCCGTCACCCCCCACACCGAGGAGCGATTCGCGTGACCATCACCCAGCCCGATCTCAGCGTCTTCGAGACCCTGGAGTCAGAGGTCCGCAGCTACTGCCGCGCCTGGCCCACCGTCTTCGACCGGGCCCGGGGCAGCCGTATGTACGACGAGGACGGCCACGCCTACCTCGACTTCTTCGCGGGCGCCGGCTCGCTCAACTACGGGCACAACAACCCTGTCCTGAAACGGGCGTTGATCGACTACCTGGAACGCGACGGCGTCACCCACGGGCTCGACATGTCGACCAGTGCCAAGCGCGCGTTCCTGCAGACCTTCCAGGACCTGGTGCTGCGCCCGCGCGACCTCCCGTACAAGGTGATGTTCCCGGGCCCGACCGGCACCAACGCCGTCGAGTCCGCGCTGAAGTTGGCGCGGAAGGTGAAGGGGCGGGAGGCCATTGTCTCGTTCACCAACGCCTTCCACGGGATGTCCCTCGGCTCGCTCGCCGTGACCGGGAACGCCTTCAAGCGGGCCGGTGCCGGTATCCCGCTGGTGCACGGCACGCCGATGCCGTTCGACAACTACTTCGAGGGCAAGGTCCCCGACTTCCTGTGGTTCGAGCGGCTGTTGGAGGACCAGGGCTCAGGCCTCAACAAGCCCGCCGCCGTGATCGTCGAGTCCGTGCAGGGCGAGGGCGGCATCAACGCCGCCCGCCCCGAATGGCTGCGAGCACTCGCCGAGTTGTGCGAGCGCCAGGACATGCTCCTCATCGTCGACGACATCCAGATGGGCTGCGGGCGCACCGGCGCGTTCTTCTCCTTCGAGGAGTCGGGCATCGTCCCGGACATCGTCACCGTGTCCAAGTCCATCAGCGGCTACGGCCTTCCGATGTCCCTGTGCCTGTTCAAGCCGGAGCTGGACATCTGGGAGCCGGGCGAGCACAACGGCACGTTCCGCGGCAACAACCCGGCGTTCGTCACGGCCACCGCCGCCCTGGAGACGTACTGGGCGGACGGTTCCGCGATGGAGAAGCAGACCCGGGCCCGCGGTGAGCAGGTCGAGCAGGGGCTGATCTCCATCACCGAGGAGAACCTCGCCGACATCAAGGAGTACCGGGGCCGCGGACTGGTCTGGGGCATCGAGTTCAAGGACCCCGAGCGCGCCGGCCGGATCTGCGCCCGCGCCTTCGAACTCGGCCTGCTCGTCGAGACGTCGGGCCCGCAGAGCGAGGTCGTGAAACTCCTCCCCGCCCTCACCATCACCCCCGAGGAACTGGACGAGGGACTGAGCATCCTCGCCCGCGCCGTACGCGAGACCGTCTGAGCCGTAGGCGAGACCGGCCGTACGCGAGACCGTCTGACACCACACCCATCCCCACCTGACACCACGTCAAGGAGGCGTCACCACACCGTGATTGTTCGTTCGTTCAAGGAACTCGAAGGCACCGACCGGCACATCAAGGCCGCGTCCGGCACCTGGGAGAGCAAGCGCATCGTCCTCGCCAAGGAGCGGGTCGGTTTCTCGGTGCACGAGACCGTCCTCTACGCGGGTACCGAGACGTCGATGTGGTACGCGAACCACATCGAGGCCGTTGTCTGCGTCGAGGGCCACGCCGAACTCACCGACGACGAGACCGGGCAGACGTACACGATCACGCCCGGGACCATGTACCTCCTCGACGGACACGAGCGGCACACGATGCGGATCAAGGAGGACTTCCGCTGCGTCTGTGTCTTCAACCCGCCCGTCACCGGACGGGAGGACCACGACGAGAACGGCGTCTACCCGCTGCTGACCGAGCCCGAGGAGGTGTGACGAGCATGACCACCGTCACCAGCGTCACCGACCTGTACCCCAGCCGCGGCACCACCGAGGTGTCCGCCCCGCGCAAGGACCCCGTCGTCTGGGGCTCCCCCGACACCCCGGGCCCGATCCCGACGGCCGACCTCCAGGCCTTCGAGCGCGACGGCTTCCTCTCCATGCAGGAACTGCTCCGGGACGACGAAGTCGACGTCTACCGGCGGGAGTTGGAGCGTCTGGTCGCGGACCCGGCGATCCGGGCCGACGAGCGGTCGATCGTCGAGTCGAAGTCCAAGGAGATCCGGTCCGTCTTCGAGGTGCACCGGATCAGCGAGGTGTTCGCGCGGCTCGTGCGCGACGAGCGGGTCGTCGGGCGGGCGCGCCAGATCCTCGGCTCGGACGTGTACGTCCACCAGTCCCGGATCAACGTGAAGCCGGGCTTCGGCGCGAGCGGCTTCTACTGGCACTCGGACTTCGAGACCTGGCACGCCGAGGACGGGCTGCCGAACATGCGCACCGTGTCCGTGTCGATCGCGCTCACCGAGAACCACGACACCAACGGCGGCCTCATGATCATGCCGGGCTCGCACCGGACGTTCCTCAGTTGCGCGGGCGCGACTCCCGAGGACAACTACCGCCAGTCGCTGCAGATGCAGGACGCGGGCACCCCGTCCGACGAGGCGCTGACCGGCATGGCCTCCGAGTACGGCATCAAGCTGTTCACGGGCAGGGCCGGTTCGGCGACCTGGTTCGACTGCAACTGCATGCACGGCTCCGGCGACAACATCACGCCGTTCCCGCGCAGCAACGTCTTCATCGTGTTCAACAGCGTGGAGAACAAGGCGGTCGAGCCGTTCGCCGCGCCGGTACGACGGCCCGAGTTCATCGGCGCCCGGGACTTCACCCCGGTGAGGTGACGCCGAGACGGTTCGCCGCAAGGGCACCAGGGCACTCCGGTCACGGCGATCGGGGTGCCCTTCCGCGCTTCAACTGCCTTGCGGCATCAGCCTCTTGTCCGTGTCAGCCGGCCAGCACCTCCAACAGACGGTCGACGTCCTCGGCGGTGTTGTAGAGGTGGAAGGCGGCACGCAAGTTCCCCGCCCGGTTGGAGACTTCGACCCCGGCCGCGCTCAACTCGCCCTGCCGGTGGCCGAGTCCGGGCACGGAGACGATCGGTGAGCCCGGGGACGCGACAGGCCGGTGGCCGAGAGTGCCGAGGCCCGCGCGGAAGCGGTCGGCGAGGGTCAGGTCATGCGTGCGTACGGCGTCGACGCCCAACTCCTCCAGCAGCGCGAGCGAGTGGCGGGCACCGGCGTAGGAGAAGAGGGCCGGGCTCTCGTCGAACCGGCGGGCGGAGTGGGCGAGTTCCTCGACCGGGCCGTAGCAGCTGTCCCAGGGGGCCTCCCCCGCGACCCAGCCGGCGAAGACCGGGTTGAGGCCGCCGAGGTCCTCCGGGGTGACCAGGAACGCGACCCCGCGCGGGCAGAAGAGCCACTTGAAGCCGACGGCGGCGACATAGTCGTAGGCTCCCGCGTCGAGGTCGAACCAGCCGGCGGCCTGCGACGCGTCGACGTACGTACGCGCCCCGTGTTCGCGTGCCGCAGCCCGCAGTGCGGGCAGGTCGGCGATGCGGCCGTCGGCGGACTGGGCGGCGCTGACCGCGACGAGCGCGGTGCCGGGGCGTACCGACTCGGCGATCCGCTCCAGCGGGACGGCGCGCACCTTGAGGTCGGCGCGCATGTGGAAGGGGTTCACCACGGAGCTGAAGTCGGCCTCGGCGGTGAGGACTTCGGCACCGGCGGGCAGCGAGGAGGCGATCAGTCCGCTGTAGACCGCGACCGAGGCCCCGGCCGCCACCCGGTCGACCGGCACGCGGGTCAGCCGGGCGAAGGCGGCGCGGGACGCCTCGACGTCGTCGAACATGTCGGTCGGCGTGCCGACCGCGGCGGCCTCGATGGCGGTGTGCATCGCGGTGACGGTCCGCGTGGGGAGCAGACCGGTGCTCGCGGTGTTGAGGTAGGTGTTCTTCGGGGCGAACTCGGCGCGGACGAGGCTCTCGAAGGTCTCCATGCCACCACTCTGCGGCGCCGAGAAGCCCTCGTCCATTGCGAATTTTTACGTGGATCCGCTAAGGAACGCTTATAGATCCACCAGTACTCAGCCCTGACCTGCGGCTTTCAGGCCTGCGGCACCGCGCACCCGTCGGGCCCGCACGCCTCGGCGTCGCCACCACTGCCGGCACCGCTGTCGATCAGCTTGAGCGGGGAGTGCTCGCCCCACGCCTGCGTCAGCGCCTGGGCGAAGACCTCGGCGGGCTGCGCGCCGGAGACGCCGTACTTGCGGTCGAGGACGAAGAAGGGGACGCCGTTCGCGCCCAGCTCGGCGGCCTCGCGCTCGTCGGCGCGGACGTCGTCGGCGTACGCGGTCGGGTCGGCCAGCACCTTGCGGGCGCCATCGGCGTCGAGCCCGGCACCGGCGGCCAGCTCGACGAGCCGCTCATCGCTGTCGAACACGGACCGCTCCTCGGCGAAGTTCGCCTTGTAGAGGGCCTGGATCAGCTCGTCCTGGCGGCCGTGCTCCTTGGCGAAGTGGAGGAGGCGGTGCATGTCGAAGGTGTTGCCGTGGTCGCGGTCGCGGGTGCGGTAGTCGAGCCCCTCGGCGGCGGCCTGCGCACCGAGGTTGTCCTCACCGGCCTGCGCCTGCGCCTCGCTCATGCCGTACTTCTTGGTGAGCATCTTGAGCACGGGCTGGGTGTCGCCCTTGGCGCGCCCCGGGTCCAGTTCGAAGGACCGGTGCACGACCTCGACGCCGTCACGGTGCGGGAACGCGTCGAGCGCCTTCTCGAAGCGGGCCTTGCCCACGTAGCACCAGGGACAGGCGATGTCGGACCAGATCTCGACGCGCATTCTTCGGCTCTTTCCAGGACGTACGGGTGAGAGACAGAGGCTCTCTGTTTCCCCCGTGAACGTTCAAACAGCTCGCTTCATTCCCCCGTCACGGGCAGGCGCATCTCCAGGTGGTGACTGCCGTCGGACGGCTCGGCGACCCAGCCCTGCCGGACGTAGAAGCCCTGCGCCCGCTCGTTGTCGACATGCACATCGAGTACGGCGCTCCGCCGCCCGTCGGCCCGCCACTGCTCGACGCAGGCCGCGTGCAGGGCCGTACCGAGCCCGGAGCGCCACTGGTCGGGCTCGACATGGAACTGGAACAGCTTGACCGTGTCCGCCGCCCCGTCCTCCGGGACACGGAAGGAGGCGACGGCGACGATACGGCCGCTCTCGACCACGCACAGCACATGGGCGTCGGGCCGCTCGATGACACCCCGCCAGGCGGCGAGCCAGTCCCGCCCGTCCTCCGGGACGCCGTCGGGGTAGTACGTCGCCCGGGCCCGCGCGTGCAGCGCGGCGACGCTCTCCGCCTCTGCCGGGAGGGCCGTACGGATCACCGGGGTTCCACTGATTCGGTCACTGATCATGCAACCGATGACGTGACCTCGGCGGCCCCGGTTCCCAGACGGCTGAACTGCACCCGGTACGCGCTCGGCGTCAGCCCGGTGCGGCGGACGAGGTGGCCGCGCAGGGAGTCCGCCGTGCCCAGGCCGCAGGCGCGGGCGACCTGGTCCATGGGGAGGGTGGTGGTCTCCAGGAGTTCCTTGGCGCGCTCGACGCGCTGGTGGAGCAGCCACTGCAGGGGGCTCACCCCGCTCTCCGCGTGGAAGCGGCGGGTGAGGGTGCGGACGCTGACGCCCGCGTGCCGGGCCAGGTCGGTGAGGGTGAGCGGCTTGTCGAGGTTGCGCATGGCCCAGCCGCGGGTGTCCGCGCAGGCGACACCGCGCTCGGGCGGCAGCGGGGTCTGCGTGAACTGGGTCTGCCCGCCCGGCCGTACGGGTGCGACGAGGGCGAGCCGGGCGACCTCGTTGGCGACTGCGGCGCCGTAGTCGGTGCGGATGATGTGCAGGCAGAGGTCGATGCCGGCGGCGTATCCGGACGCGGTCAGGATCTGGCCGTCCTGGACGTAGAGGACGTCGCCCTTGAAGTCGAGGGCCGGGTAGCGGTCGCGCAGTTCGTCCGCCAGCCCCCAGTACGTGGTGGCGCTGCGGCCGTCGAGCAGCCCGGCCTCGGCGAGCACGAACGCGCCGCTGCAGATGGAGGCGATGCGCTTGCCCGCGGCGGCGGCCTCGCGGACGGCGGCGACGGTGGCCCGGTCGGGGTCGTACCGTTCGCCGGTGCCCGCGAGCACCACGGTGTCGGCGGTGTGCAGGACGTCGAGGCCGTGGCCCACATGGAGGTCCAGCCCACCGGTCGTGACGACCGGACCGGCGTCGGAGCTGCAGATGGTCACCTCGTAGCCCGGAGCGCCGTCGATCTCGACCTTCGCGAAGAGCAGCTCCGGGACGGCGAGGTTGAACATCGAGACGGGCGACGGCGCGATGATCGCGACGCGATGCGGTGACCGCTTTCTCGGCATGGCCAGAACCTCCGGACGTATGGCATTCGGGCCACTACTGTACGGCGTCGCGCCCCCACACCATGAGGACATGACAACACCCACCACCCAACTGGCGCCCCGCACCGGCAACTTGACCCCGCCCTCCCCCACGCTCACCCTCACCGCCGCCCTCCTCGGCTTCGCGCTCATCACCCTCGACGCGTCCGTGGTGAACGTGGCGCTGCCGTCGATCGGGACCTCGCTCGGTGGCGGGATGTCGGGACTGCAGTGGGTGGTCGACGCGTACACGCTGTCCTTCGCCGCGCTGATGCTGTCCACCGGCGCCTTCGCGGACCGGGCCGGGGCGAGCCGCGCGTACGCGATCGGCATCACGGTCTTCACCCTCGCCTCGGCGGCCTGCGGCCTGGCCCCGAACCTGCCCGCACTGATCGGCGCCCGCGTGCTCCAGGGCGTGGCGGCGGCCGTGGTCCTCCCGGCCTCCCTGTCCCTCGTACGACAGTCCTACGCCGAACCCGCCAAGAGGGCCCGGGCGGTGGCGACTTGGGCCGCGGGCGGCTCGGTCGCGGTGGCCCTGGGTCCGGTGGCCGGAGGCGCACTCACGACGGTCTGGGACTGGCGGGGCATCTTCTTCATCAACCTGCCCCTGGGCGCGACGGCTCTCGCACTCCTGCTCCGGGCCCCCCGCTCGGAACGCCGCCCCGCACCCCTGGACCTCCCCGGCCAGCTGACGGCGGTGCTCGCCCTCACGGCGGCGACGTTCGCGGTGATCGAGCGCGGGGGCACAGGACTTGCGGCCGCACTCGTCGCGATCCTCGCGGGCGCGGCCTTCATCCGCATCGAACGGCGCCAGTCGCACCCGGTGGTGCCGCTCGGCCTGTTCCGCAGCCGTACGGTGTCGGTGGCCGTCACGGCGGGTGCGGCGTGCAGTGTCGCCTTCTTCGGCCTGACCTTCGTCTTCGCGCTCTTCTTCCAACAGGTGCAGGGCCGTTCGGCGTTGTACGCCGGGCTGATGTTCCTGCCGATGACCGGTCTGATCCCGGTGACGAACATCGTGGCGGGCAAACTGGCGGGCCGCTACGGTGCCCGACTCCCCATGCTGGCAGGCCAGTTGCTGGCCGCGCTGGGCGCACTGGTCCTGCTGTACGTCGACGCGAGCACACCCCCGCTCCTGGTGGCCGTACTCCTCGTACCGATGGCCCTCGGCTGCGCCCTGACGGTCCCGCCGCTGACCGCGGTGATGATGGACGCGGTGACAGCGGAACGTGCGGGGTTGGCGGCAGGCGTACTCAACTCCGCACGTCAGGTGGCGGGCGGCCTGGGCATCGCGGTCTTCGGAGCACTGATCTCCGCCGACTTCACGACGGGCCTGCGAGAGAGCCTCGCGATCAGCGCGACCCTCTTCGCGGCAACAGCCTTCCTCAGCTTCCGTCTCTCAGATCGTTCGGCCAACCAGGCCTGAACTCGAGGTGGTCGTACGTCACGACACACCCCTCCCCTATCGGCGACTGCGTCATGAACCCGACGAGCGCAGCGTCCGTCTCCTTCTCGTCACCAAGGGTGAAAAGCCGGATGAATATCCAACGCTTGCCGTCGCGGGAAGCGTGGAAGGCAAAGGCCCGCCCGGTCCGGCTAACCCGCAGCCATACCGAACTCCCTTCCACGGTAAAGGAGTTGGCGTCGTCCGAGTGCCCCCGGGTCACCACCGTACAAACGGTGGGCACGTCAGGCGAGTACTCCAGACAGAGCTTGGCCCAGGCCCGTTCCCCGACATGGACGTAGAGCACCCCGGCGTCGAAGGACCCCGCGAACCCGACGGTGACGCGGGCGATGAGCTGAAAGTCCCCGTGCGGCGCCCCGAGCAACCGAGGCGCATCGGAGGCGGGTTCCAGCCCTTCCCCGGTAGGCGGCACAAACCGATCCTGACGGGGACCCGCCCACCCCGTGAGCACACCGTCCTCGTAGGACCAATGCCCGTCGGGCCCGTAAGTACGGAGGAGAAAAGGCAGTTCGGAAAGCTCTACGTCCATCAACTCATCATCTCAGGCCAGGGGAAGCGTTGTTAGGGGCGCGGGGCTGTGTCGATTTACGGCTCCGCCGCGTGGGCGCGACCAGCCACAACGAACCGGCACTCCGCACCCAACGGCGCTACCGCTCCAGATGCCCGTCATAACGCCGAGGCAGCCCCGACGGATTACCGTCCCGCAACTCCAACGGCAGCAACGCTTCAGGCGTGTTCTGGTAAGCCACAGGCCGCAGCCACCGCTCAATAGCCGTACCACCAACAGAGGTTGAGGTAGACGTCGTAGCCGGGTAAGGCCCCCCGTGATGCTGCGCGGGCGCCACCGCAACCCCCGTAGGCCACGCGTTGACCAACACCCGCCCGGCCAACGGCGTGAGTTCGGCGAGGATCTCCGCCCCACGCCCTTCCCCGGCCGCCTCCCCCGCCGACAGATGAACCGTCGCCGTAAGATTCCCCGGCAGCCGCGACAGCACGGCATTCGCCTGCGCGTCATCGTCGTAGCGCGCCACGACAGTGACCGGCCCGAAGCACTCCTCGAGGAGCAGGTCGTACGCCCCCTCGGCCGCCAGCTTCTCCGCCGGCACCGTCAGGAACCCAGGGCTAACCGTGTGCTCACTCCCCGCCCCCGGCGTCACCGGCGACTCCACCTCGGGCAACCCGGCCCGCTCGGTGACGCCCGCGAGGAAGTTGTCACGCATCCGGTGATCCAGCAGCACCCCGGAGTCCGTGTCACTGACCGCATCGGTGAGGGACTTGACCAGCCCGTCCCCCGCCGAGCCGGACGGCACCAGCACAAGCCCCGGCTTCACACAGAACTGGCCGACACCCAGGGTCATCGAACCCGCGAGCCCCGTACCGATCGCCTCGGCCCGCTCGGCCGCGGCCGCCTCGGTGACAACCACCGGGTTCAGGGAGCCCAGTTCGCCATGGAACGGGATCGGGACCGGACGGGCCGCCGCCGCGTCGAACAGGGCACGACCACCTCGTACGGAACCGGTGAACCCGGCCGCCGAGACCAGCGGGTGCTTGACCAGTTCGACGCCCGCCTCGAAGCCGTGGACCAGGCCGAGAACGCCGGCCGGGATGCCCTGCTCGGCGGCGGCCCGGCGCAGCACGCTCGCGACCAGCTCGGACAGGCCGGGGTGGTCGGGGTGCGCCTTGACGACGACCGGACAGCCGGCCGCCAGCGCGCTCGCGGTGTCGCCGCCGGGGACCGAGAAGGCGAAGGGGAAGTTGGAGGCCGAGTAGACGGCGACGACACCCAGCGGCACCTTGTAGCGGCGCAGGTCCGGGATCGGCGGGGTCGCGGTGTCGTCGGGGTGGTTGATGACCACGTCGAGGAAGGCGCCCTCGTCGACGATGTCCGCGAAGGCCCTCAACTGGTAGCAGGTGCGGGCGAGTTCGCCGTTCAGCCGGACCGGGCCGAGCGCGGTCTCCGCGTCGGCGACCTCGACCAGCTGGTTCTTGGCCGCTTCGAGCTGGTCGGCGGCACCGCGCAGGAAGGCGGCGCGGACCGTACGGTCGGCGAGCGAACCCCGTGCGGCGTGCGCGGCGCGGACGGCGGTGTCCACCTCCTGGGCTGTGGCCTCCACCGCAACCTGTTCACGCTGCTTCCCGGTTCGGGGGTCGACACTCCAGACTGGTGCTGCTGCCACCGCGGGTCCCTCCACACATGTAATGCCGCAGTTCTGGGTCATTCACCAGGGTCGTTCGATATGCTGAACGCTGTCTCTGATGATGAATATGCTCTCGGAGACTATTTCCCGTCGAACGAAGGGGTCAAGGGCGATGTCGGCAGGCGAGACAGGCGGCGGGGCACAGGTCAAGTCCGCGGTGCGGACGGTGGAGCTGCTCGAATACTTCGCCGGCCGGCCCGGTATGCACTCCCTCGCGTCGGTCCAGGAGGCCGTCGGATATCCGAAGTCCAGTCTGTACATGCTCCTGCGCACGTTGGTGGAGCTGGGCTGGGTGGAGACGGACGCGACGGGCACGCGGTACGGCATCGGCGTACGGGCACTGCTCGTCGGCACGTCGTACATCGACGGCGACGAGGTCGTGGCGGCGGCCCGCCCGACGCTGGACCGGCTCTCGGACGACACCACGGAGACCATCCACCTCGCACGCCTCGACGGCACGAACGTGGTCTACCTGGCCACCCGCCAGTCGCAGCACTATCTACGGCCCTTCACGCGCGTCGGCCGCCGCCTCCCCGCGCACTCGACCTCGCTGGGCAAGGCGCTGCTGAGCACGTACTCCGACGAGCAGGTCCGCAAGATGCTCCCGGAGACGCTGCCCGCGCTCACCGAGCACACGATCACCGACCGCGAGAAGCTCATCGAGGAACTCCACCAGGTGCGGGAGCAGGGCTTCGCCGTGGACCGCGAGGAGAACACGCTGGGCCTGCGCTGCTTCGGCGTCGCGATCCCGTACCGCACCCCCGCGCGGGACGCGATCAGCTGCTCGGTGCCGGTGGCGCGGCTGACTCCCGCCCACGAACAGATGGTCAAGGACGCCCTGTTCGACGCCCGTGACCGGCTCACCCTCGCCACCCGGAGGCTCTGAACTCATGCAGGTCTCGCTCCGCCCGGTCCACGACAGTGATCTGCCGGTCTTCTTCCGGCAGACGAACGACCCCGAGTCCGTCCGGATGGCCGCCTTCACCGCGAAGGACCCGACCGACAGGGACGCCTTCGACGCCCACTGGAAGCGCATCCGCGCCCTGCCCGGCGTTCGGAACCGCACGGTCCTCGCCGACGGCGACGTCGTGGGCAGCGCCGCGGTCTACGGCGAGCCGGGCGAGCGCGAGGTGACGTACTGGATCGACCGCACCTACTGGGGCAAGGGCATCGCGACGGCCGCGCTGCGCGACCTGCTCGCCGAGGAGCCCGAACGCCCGCTGTACGCGCGCGTGGCGGCCGACAACGCGGGCTCGCGGCGCGTGCTGGAGAAGTGCGGGTTCCGCGTCACCGGGCACGACCGGGGGTTCGCGAACGCGCGGGGCGAGGAGATCGACGAGCTGCTGCTGACGCTGGGGTCGTAGCGGACCGTTGATTTCATGAGTGCTCGATGAGAAAAAGCGGTGTTAGGGAACGATTCGTTCCCGGCCGATCGTCTTCAGAGCGGGATGAACAAGACGATCAGGCGCACCTCCGTCTTCGTACTGCTCCTCGTTCTCGCCCTCCTGGTGCGGGCGACCTGGGTGCAGTTCTACGACGGCCAGGCACTCGCGGACGACAAGGACAACCGGCGGAACGCGATCGAGACGTACGCGGCCCCGCTCGGGAACATCATCGTGGCCGGGAACGCGATCACCGGCTCGGCGCGGACGGGCAGCGACAGCGACCTCGCGTACAAACGCACGTACACGGACGGCAAGCTCTACGCGGCGGTGACGGGCTACGCCTCGCAGAGCTACGCGCCGACGCAGTTGGAGGGGATCTACGCCGATCTCCTCGACGGCACGGACAGCAGCCTGAAGACCGCCATGGACACGGTCACCGGCGAGCGGGCCGCCCCGGGCAACGTGGTCACGACGATCGACCCGGATGTGCAGAAGGCGGCGTACGACGCGCTCGGCGACAAGAAAGGCGCGGCCGTCGCGATGGATCCGACGACCGGCAAGATCCTCGCCGTCGTCTCGACCCCGTCCTACAACCCCTCGGCGCTGACCGACGCCAACACGGCCGCGTCGGCCTGGAAGCAGCTCACCGCGGACTCCGACAAGCCGCTGACCAACCGGGCGCTGCGTCAGCCGCTGCCGCCGGGTTCGACGTTCAAGCTGGTCGTGGCGGCCGCCGCCCTTGAGGACGGGCTGTACTCCTCGGTGGACGAGAAGACGACGAGCCCCTCGCCGTACACCCTGCCGGGCACGGTCACCCCGCTGAAGAACGAGAGCTCGTCCGCGCCCTGCACGAACGCCTCGATCCGCGTCGCGCTCCAGTACTCGTGCAACACCGTGTTCGCGAAGATGGCCGTCGACCTGGGCCAGGACAAGGTCAAGGCGATGGCCGAGAAGTTCGGCTTCAACGACGACAAGCTGGACATCCCGGTGCGGGCCTACCCGAGCGTGTACCCCTCCGACATGAACAAGTCGTCCACGGCCCTGACCGGCATCGGCCAGTACGACGTGACCGCCACCCCGCTCCAGATGGCCATGGTGTCCGCAGCCATAGCCAACGACGGCAAGCTGGTCTCCCCGCACATGGTCTCCGAGACCACCGACAGCGGCGGCGATGTGGTCCACAACTACGACGACAGCACGTCGACGAAGCAGATCGTCAGCTCACGCACGGCCCAGCAACTCCAGTCGGCGATGCAGACGGTGATCACGGACGGCACCGGCACGAACGCCGAGATCCCGGGCGTCACCGTGGGCGGCAAGACGGGTACGGCCCAGCACGGCGAGAACAACGACCAGTCGCCGTACGCCTGGTTCACGTCCTACGGCAAGTCCGACGACACCGGGAAAGAGGTCGCCGTGGCTGTCGTGGTCGAGCAGTCGGACGCGGCAAGGTCGGAGATCAGCGGCAACGGTTTGGCGGCCCCGGTGGCCAAGGCAATGATGAAAGCGGCGTTGCTGTGATGCCGCCGAGGGGCGCGGGGAACTGCGCGACCAGCCACGACAAACCATCAGCCAACCGCGCAGCGACCCTTACTCCTACTTCACACCGAGAATCTGCTCAACGGGGTCAATAGCGAAGTACACCAGGAACAGCGCGGACACCCCCCACAGCAACCAGTTGACCTCCTTCGCCTTACCGAGCACCGCCTTGATCACGACGTAAGAGATGAACCCGGCACCAATGCCATCGGTGATCGAGTACGTGAACGGCATCGCGGCGATGGTCAGGAACGCCGGTATCGCGATCTCGTACTTGTCCCAGTCGATGTGCTTGACGTGGGTCATCATCAGGAACCCAACGGCGATCAGCGCGGGCGCGGCGGCCTGCAACGGCACGATCGTGAGCAACGGAGTGAGGAACAACGCGAGCCCGAACAGCCCACCGGTGATGAGGTTCGAGAACCCGGTACGCGACCCCTCACCGACACCCGAAGCCGACTCGATGTACGCGGTGTTGGAGGACGCGGACCCGAGCCCGCCGGCCACGGCAGCCGCCCCGTCGATGAACAGGACGCGCCCGATGTTCGGCACCTGACCCTCGTCGTCCAGGAGACCGGCCTCCGCGCTGATACCGACGATCGTGCCCATCGCGTCGAAGAAGTCCGACAGGATCAGCGTGAAGATCAGCAGGACGACAGTGATCGCGCTGGTCTCACCGAACGCGCCGAACAGGCTGAAGTGTCCGATGAGTCCGAAGTCGGGCGCGGCCACGATCTTGTCCGGCACCTTGGGGGTCATCAAGCCCCAACTCTTGATGTCGGCAACGGAGTTGATGATGATCGCGAGGACGGTCATCGTGACGATGCTGATCAGGATCGCGCCCTTCACCTTGCGGGCGAACAGCGCGATGGTGAGCAGGACACCAAGACAGAAGACCAGAACGGGCCAGCCGGTGAGATGACCGACGGCGCCGAGCTGCACGGGCACCGTGGTGTCGGCGGCGTCCGGTATACGACTGACGAAGCCGGCGTCGACGAAGCCGATGAACGCGATGAACAGGCCGATGCCGACGCCGATGGCCTGCTTGAGCTGTTGCGGGATCGCGTTCATGATCGCCTCGCGCAGTCCGGTGAGGACCAGCACGCAGATCAGGACGCCCTCGATGACGACGAGACCCATCGCGTCGGGCCAGCTCATCAGCGGCGCCAACTGGAAGGCGACGACGGCGTTGAGGCCGAGGCCCGCGGCGATGGCGAGCGGCAGGTTGCCGCCGACGCCCATGATGACCGTCATCACGCAGGCCACCAGGGCGGTGGCGGTGACCAGTTGGCCGGTGTCGAGGGTGTGCCCGAACTTGTCCTTGGCGCTGCCGAGGATGATCGGGTTCAGGACGAGGATGTAGGCCATCGTGAAGAACGTGGCGAAGCCACCGCGTATCTCACGGCCGAAGGTGGATCCCCGTTCGGAGATCTTGAAGAACCGGTCGACACCGTTCGTCGCCGGTGGTTCGGCACTTGGCCGGTCGGCCACCTTCTGTGACTCGGACATGCGGGTACTCCTCGTGGCTTCAATGATCATCGGTGCGCGGATGCTGGCTGGATTGTTCCCGCGTTGAACCTGTTTCAGGTTTTCCCCGTGTTACGGAATCGAGGTCGGCCCGCCAGCCCGTGGTCGGCCTGTCAGACGTTGTTCGAAGGTCCGTACCAGACCGGCCAGTTGATCACTGCTACGCTTCCGGATCTCGCGGGGGTCACCCCCGAACAAACACGTGTCATCTACATGACACACACAAAACCGCAGCGAGGAGAGGTCCGCCGTGGGCACAGTCGTCGACGACGCCGCCTCCGAGGAGTTCCACGCCTTCTTCGAGCGCCACTACGCCGAACTGTCCCGCCTCGCCCACCTGTTGACGGGTGAGGCGGACGCCGCCGACGATCTCGCGGCCGACGCGCTGCTCGCGCTCTGGCACCGCTGGGACCGGGTGCGCGCCGCCGACCATCCCGCGGCCTACGCCCGCGGGGTCGTCGCCAATCTGGCCCGCACCCGGATCCGCAGCGCGGTGCGTGAGCGGCGGCGGGTCGCCCTGTTCTGGTCGCAGCGCGAGGAGAAAACCGAGAACCCGGACGTGGCCGGCGTGGTCGACGTCCAAGAGGCCCTGCGCAGGCTGCCGTTCCGCAAGCGGGCCTGTGTCGTGCTGCGGCACGCGTTCGACCTGTCGGAGAAGGACACCGCGCTCGCCCTCGGTGTTTCCGTCGGTACGGTTAAGAGCCAGACGTCGAAGGGCATGGCCGAGTTGCAGCGTCTGCTCGGCCCGCAGAGCCCTCCGCTGCGGATGCACGCGGCGCTGGCACGCGGCGGCGAGAGCGGAGGGAGGACCCGATGAGGCACCAGGACGTGCACGACGACGAGTTGATCGCCCGGCTGCACGAGGCGGCCGAGGGACACGAACCCGACCGCTCCCGCATCCTCGCCCGGCTCGAACGCGGTATGGCCGCACAGTCCCGCCCCGACCACCGGGCCACCAGGCCGCCCGTGTTCGGCTGGGTGCGAGTCGTCAGCGCCACGGCGGCTGTGGCGAGCGTCCTCGCCATCGGCGGTTACGCGGTGGCGTCCGCGGTGAAGAGCAACTCCCCCGCCGAGCAGACGGTGTCCGTCTCACCGACCCCGACGCCCACCCCGTCGCCGGACGCGACGAGCCGTAACCCGGTCAAACCGGTTGCCCCGAGCCCGAGTTCCGGCGATACCTCGCACAGCACCCCCAGGGCGAGCACCTCCCCGACCGAGTCCGCAACCGCCTCGCCCTCCGCACCCCCCGTACTGCCGGCCGCGTCCGGCACCCAGGACGGCCCGCTCTGGTCGGACGGTTCGATCGACCCGGGCAGCAACGACTTCTGGGCGCAGAGCGACGTCACCCTGAAGACGACCAAGCAACTCACCGCGCTCACCGTCCAGTTGAAGGTCAGGCTGACCGCCGGGGTCACCTCCGCGGGCGCCTGGCGCTCGCTGCCCGAGCAGGACTTCACGCAGACGGTGACGGAGCAGGACGGCTTCCTGGTCTACACGTGGGTGCTCAAGGAGGGCCGTACGGTCGCGGTCGGGGACTGGGTCTTCGCCGGGCAGTACAACCATGCGCGCGGCGGCCGGGACGCCAAGGACGACAGCTACTCGGCGGCGGGCACGGCGGCCGGCCAACAGCTGGCGGTGAAGGGCGACTTCGCGACGCAGAAGTCGTAGCCCCCGGTCGTAGAAGAAACTTCGGACGTGCGGCAACCCTTTCTCCACCGGTGACGACGAAGAGGCGCAAGGTTCCTCTCGCACGGAGTCACACGGAGCAAGTCGCTTGAGCACGCACAAGAAACACCTCACCCGTCGGCGGGTGCTCGGGGCCTCCGCGATCGGTGTCGCCGCCACCGGCGCGGCCGTCGCGGGCGGTACCGGCCTCCTCTCGTCCGCCAGCGCCGCCGCCTTCGGCTACACCGACGACGGCTCCAACTACGTGATCACCACGGGCAGTTCACTCGTCCTCAAGGTCTCCAAGTCGACGGGTGACATCACGTCCCTCGCCTACAAGGGCAAGGAGTACGAGGGCTACGGCGGCATGCACTCGCATGTCGAGTCCGGGCTCGGCGCTTCAACGGTCACGATCAAACAGTCGGGCTCGACGATCCTGGTGAAGGTCGTGCACGGCGCGATCACCCAGTGGTACGCGGCCCGCAGCGGCGAGAACAACGTCTACCTGTGGACGAACAAGGCGGACGCGTCCTTCACCGCGACGCGTTACATCGTGCGCGTGAAGCCGGGGGTGTTCCCCAACTCCGGTTCGGACGCGTGGGATTCGACGACCGACACGATCATCGAGGCCGGCGACGTCTGGAAGCACCCGGACGGCACGACCCGCTCCAAGCACTACTCGGGCAAGCGGACCATCGACTACGACCACGTCGGCTTCACGACGGGCTCGGTCGGCCTGTACCTGGTCCGCTCCAACCACGAGAAGGCGTCCGGCGGCCCCTTCTACCGCTCCCTGCTGCGCCACTCGAACGAGGGCGGGGCCGGGCTGTACGAGATCCTGCACTACAACGAGGCCCAGACGGAACCCGAACGCTTCGGCCTGCAGGGCCCGTTCGTGATCGCTTTCACGGACGGCGGCACCCCGTCCGCCTCCCTCTTCGCGGCGAATCTCGACACCTCCTGGGCGGACTCGCTGGGCATCACGGGCTGGGTCGGCAAGGCGGGCCGGGGAAAGGTGGCGGGGGTCGGCCTGAAGGGCATGAACGCCAACTACCCGTACACGGTGGGCTTTTCCAACTCGGACGCGCAGTACTGGGCGAAGGCGGCGTCCGGCACCGGCGCCTTCTCCTGCAAGGGGATGCTCCCGGGGACGTACACACTGACCGTCTTCAAGGGCGAACTGGCCGTCCACACAGGGTCGGTGGAGGTGACGGCGGGCGGTACGACGTCCTTGCACACCCTGAGCATCACGGGTGACCCGTCCACCGCGTCGACCGTGTGGCGCCTCGGCAACTGGGACGGCACACCAGGTGAGTTCAAGAACGCCGCCCTAATGACGTACGCCCACCCCTCCGACTCCCGCGCGTCCAAGTGGACCGGCAACGTCACGATCGGCAGCGGAAGCGAGGCCGCGTCCTTCCCGGCGTACATCTGGAAGGACGTCAACAACGGGGTACTGGTCTACTTCAAGCTGACCGCAGCCCAGGCCGCCGTGGCGCACACGCTGCGGATCGGGGTGACGACGGCGTACATCAACGCCCGCCCCCAAGTCACCGTGAACAACTGGGTCTCGGCGATCCCCGCCCCTCCCACCCAACCCTCGACGCGCGATCTCACCACGGGTTCCTACCGCGGAAACAACCACACGTTCGTTTTCAACGTCCCTTCCAGTGCGTGGAGTTCGGACGCGACGCAGTACAACGTCCTGAAGATCAACGTCGTCAGTGGTTCGACGGGGTCGGGCTTCCTCAGCCCGGGCACGTCGTTCGACTGCATAGACCTGCTGACCTGAGCCCCCCTCGGGCAGCAGAGCAACGCCCCTGCCGGTGACGATCGGCGGGGGCGTTGCGTTGTTCCCTGGAACTCAGGGACTCGTGCGTCCCGGCGTCCGGACACGCAGAGCCTGGACGGACCAGTCCAGGGCGGGAGCCAGGCTCTCCGGTGCCGTCCAGCCGTTGACCACCGCGAGCAGCTGGAGATATCGCTCCCTGCGGGGGTCGTTGACCCTCTCCAGCCGGGTCGCCAGCCGGTGGCGGAGTTCGATGTCGTCGGGGCGGCCGAGGAGCTGGGCATAGTGCGCCATGAACGACGCGACGAACGGATCGGCGCGAGGTGAGGCCGGGTCGATGCCGGCGGCCAGGGCCGGGCCGGCCTGGTCACGAACGACTGCGAAGATGTCGCGACGCGGGACCGCCGTGCCGCTCCGGGCCTGCTCGGCCGCCTGCTCCTCGACCAACCGCCGTACAGAGGCACGGAATTCCAGGTCCAGGGACAGTTCGGCCAACTCCACCCACGCCTGGACCTGTTCGGCCTCCGGGTTGTCGGGCAGTTCGGGGGTCATCGAGCGCATGACCCCGGCGAATGCGGGGGCGGCGTCGACGAGACCGCCGAAGACGGCGTCGAGGAACTCGCCGATCAGACGTCGGCGTTCGTCCTCGGAGAGCTGGGCCAGCCGGTGCATGAGTTCCGTCTCCTCAGGTGTGGACCCGCGCTCGGCCACCGCCGCCAGCACCGCGTGCCGCAGTCGCAGGACGCGGATCTGCACGGCCAGCGCTTCGGCGTGCGCCGCGGCGACCTCGGCAAGCGAGAGCTCACGGTCCACGACCTGGCGGATCGTGGAGAGGCCAAGTCCCAGCTCGCGCAGGGTCCTTACGAGGTCCAGGCGTGCGACGGCGTCGATGCCGTAGAGGCGGTAGCCGGCCGGGCTGCGGTCCGTCGGCGCCACGATCCCGCGATCGGAGTAGAACCGAACGGTCTTGACCGTGAGCCCGGTCCGCCGAGCGAGTTCACCGATCGAGTAGAGCGTGTCGCCGTCCATGCACCCACCTTTGCGTCTCCCCCTACTGGAGACTCAAGCGCCTTCGTGAAGGAGTCGGCGGTTCAGGAGGGGATTCGTCGGCGTCGTCGGGGCATGCTGGTGGTCCTGCGCGTGGGCCGGGAGGTGCTGGGATGCGGTGGTCGGCCGGGGCCGGTGGGTGGATGGTCGCCGTGGTGGTCGTCCTGGCGGGGTGTCACGCGTCGGAGGGTGGTGGACCGGTGGGAGGGCCGTCGGAGAGCAGCGGTTCGACGGAACCGTCGGCCAGTGCGCCGGCGCACACATCCGGAGTGCCGACCGGGGGAAGCCCGTCGGCGTCGGCCACCGGCTCCTCCGCTTCGCCGGGGAGCTGTGCCGCCGGGCAGGCGGAGGTCACCGTCAGCCCTGGTGACGCGGTCGTACGGCGGATCTGTGTGCGGCCGGGGACCGTGGTGTCGCTCGTCCTGCGGCCTCGCGCGGATGACAAGCAGTGGACGGCCGTGCGGAGTTCCGCGCCTGCTTTTGTCCTCGCGTCCGGATGGCGGATGGACGCGGACGGTACGGCCCACGCCTCGCTGCGGTGTGCGGGGGCAAGGGGCGGTACGGCGGACGTCACCGCGTCGGCGAGGACGCCTGATGTGGCGGGTGCGGCGCGGGCCGTCTTCACTCTGCACGTGAATGTGGTACCGTACACGACGCGGGGGTGACCCCGGCGACCCGGGACCACCCCTCCGACTGCCGCCGCGTCAGCGGCAGTTGCGCACGTCGATCGTGTAGATGCCGCGGCCGTGGGTGGCCGCGTACAGCGTCCGGCCGTCCGGGCTCAACTTCAACTGGAGTACGGCGACCGCCGGGAGGTTCCCGACGCGCTCCCAGGTCGTACGGCCGGGCGCGCGGTAGACGACGCCGAGGTCGGTGGCGACGGCGAGGCCGCCGTTCGGTGTGACGACCGCGGAGTTCGTCGGCACGTCGGGGAGGTTCTTCGAGATGTCCTTCCAGGTGGTACCGCCGTCGGTGGACTCGAAGACGTGGCCGACACCGGCGCCGGGGCCTTCGGTCCAGTGCCGGGAGAAGCCGTTCACCGCGAGATAGACGTGGTCGGCGTTCTTGGGATCGACGGCGAAACCGGCGAGGTAGCGGTTGGGCACGGTGCCGTCCGTGCCGGTGGCCGGGAGGGTGATGTCGTGCCAGCCGGTGCCGTCCGCGTTGCCGACCGAGATGCCGCGGGCGAAGCCCTGGTTGTTGCAGGGCCCGCACCAGGCCGCGTACACCTTGCCGCCCGAGGCCGCGACGGCGGTCGCCGTACGACCCTCACCGAGGTCGTACACGCTGGTCCACTCGTCGCCGCTGCGGATGGCGTAGCCGTGGGTCTGCACCCAGATGTGGCGGCCGCCCGCGATCCAGGTCGAGCTGTTCTTCATGTCGGCCGTGATCGGGGCGATGAAGCGGGCCTCACCGGTGGCGTTGTCGGCGGGGGCGACGTTGTACGACGTGATCTTGCTGGGGTCGGTGACCCAACTCCCGTCGTTCACCGCGCAGTTCTGGGTCACCTGGATGGCGAGGTAGACGTACTCCTCGGCGAGGTTGCAGCCGTTGGCCGGGTCGGTGAGCGTGTCGCCGCCGTCGCCGCCGAAGTTGGAACCCATCACGGTGTCGTTGCTGCGGAGGATCGACTGGCCGTTGTCCTGCAGCCCGCCGGTGACGGAGACGCCGCCGTAGGTCAGGTCCTTGCCGACGCCCACCGAGTAGTACTGGAGGGTGTCGATGGTGCCGTCGTTGAGCGAGGCCCAGTCGGTGGCGTGCCCGGAGGCGTCCTGAGCGCCGTTCAGGGGGCGCTTGTAGACGCCGCCGTCGTTGCCGACGTAGACGAAGCTCTTGCCGTGGTAGCTGCCGATCGCTACGCCGTGCTGGTCGGAGTGGGTGGTCGGGCTGCAGTCGCCGGTCTGCTTGGTGGGGTCGATGCTCCAGCAGGGGAAGCCGAAGTTCCAGTACGGGCCGACCGTGGACCAGTTGGTGCCGCCGTCCTTGGTCTCGTAGACCTCCTCCAGGCCCGCGTAGACGTGCTCCGCGTTGGCCGGGTCGACGGTCAGGAACTGGTTGTACCAGGCCTGAACGCCTGGCATGTAGCCGCTCGAGGTCAACGCCGAGCCGTCGGCGGCGAGTTGCTTGTAGTCGGCGATCTTCGTCCAAGGGCCGGTCGGGGAACCGGACTTGGAGACGTAGATGCCCTCCAGGCCGCTGTCCGGGTTGGTGTTCAGCTGCTCCGGGGACTGGTCGATGGCGTAGTAGCGCGAGCCGTCGGCGGAGCGGGCGAAGGTGACGTTGCCGACGTCGTCGGCGTCGGCGGGCAGGTCGCCGAGGCCGCTGGTGATCCGGGTCCAGACGCCGTTCACCTTGCTGTAGAAGCCGTTGTAGTCGTCACCGCTGCGCCAGCCGACCGCGAGGACCACCTTCGAGGGGTCCTTCGGGTCGATCGCGATGTCGTTGGCGATGTTCTTGTACGCGGCCGAGTCGTCGTTCGCGAGTGAACCGCCCGGCAGATAGGCGGGGTTGGGCGCGAACTCCAGCTTCCAGGCGCCGCTCAGCTTCTTCGTGGAGTGGCTCCACACGCCCTCACTGGTCGCCGCCCACACCTTGCCGCCGCCGAAGCGCAGCTCGTGGATGGTGGTGGACTCCAGCTCGTCACCGCCGACCCGGCTGCGGGCGGAGAACGTACCGTGCCGGGGGTTCGACAGGACGTAGACGCCACTGCCGAGATACGCGTCCGCGTTGGTCGTCGCCTCGCCGGTGCCCAGCCACAGCCGCCCGGCGCCGTCCAGCGCGAGCGCGCCGGTGGACTGCGAGGACAGCTTGTCGCTGATGGGCTGCCAGTGGCCGCCACCGGTGTGCGAGCGCCACACTCCGCCGCCCGCGCTGCCCGCGTAGACGTACCCGTCGTCGTCGGCGGCCATCGCGGCCATCCGGCCGGTGACATTGCCCGAACCGCCGCTGGAGTTGGAGTCGTAGTCGCGGTAGCGCGGGTCGTCGGAGTTGTACGGCAGGTTCGTGATGTTGCGCCAACTGCCGCCGGTGCTCGGCAGGTTGGTCAGACTCGTCCAGGCGGCTCCGTACGCGCCCGGTGCGACGATGCCGGGCGAGGTGCGGGCCTCGGCGTACTGGTCCGCGCCCTCGGCTATCTCGTCGGCCTCGTTGCCGTCGTCACCACCGTCGTCGTCGGCCTTCGCCTTGGGGCTGACGGCATCCGCCGACTGCCCTCGTTCAGCGGCGAGTTGAGCGAGGGCGCGGGCCCCGAAGGGGGTGCCGCCCGAGCCGGGCGCGGCGCCGGCGGGTATGGCCACCAGTGCGGCGGATGCGGTGACGGCGCAGATCGTGAACCAACGTCTCTTGCGGGTCGGTACTGACACCAGGCCTCCCGAACGGGAACGAATACAGCCGTCGGGGACGACCCGACCACCGGCGGCAGGAGACGTCCGGCATTTGGACAGCCCTTGACCAGAACCTGTCACCAAACATGGCTGGAAGCCGATCGGTTCACCGAGCCTGTGCCGGGGAGCCGGGGTCGGGTCGGAGTGCCGCGGTCCGTGTGCGGGCGATGACCGGCAGCACACCGGCGAGGACCAGGGCGATGCCGCCGGAGATCAGCAGCGGAAGGTGGCCGTCGGTGCCCCAGGCGAGCCCGGCCCACACGCCCGCGAGGAGCACGGCGGCGCCGGTGGCGCCCTGGAACAGACCTTGTGCGGTGCCCTGTTGGCGGTCGGGGACGAGTGTGGAGATCCAGGCCTTGCCGACACCGTCGGTACAGGCCGCGAAGCCACCGTAGAGCGGCAGCACCACGAACACCGCCCAGGGGCTGTGGATCAGGCCGAGGCCCAGATAGCCGATCGCGAAGAAGAGCAGGCCGGTGGCGAAGACCAGGGAGCGCGGCAACCGGTCGGACAGCGCGCCGGCGGGGTAGGACAGGGCGGCGTAGACGAGGTTGTAGACCGCGTAGGCGCCCACCACCCCGGCTGTCGAGAGGCCCAGGTCATGGGCGCGCAACAGCAGCAGCGCGTCGGGGAAGTTGACCAGGTTGAAGGCGAGCAGGATCACCAGGACACGCCGGTACGGGAGTGGCAGGGATCGCCATGGTGTCCGGACGGCCTTCGCCGCTGTGCCGTCGGCGGTCTTGGGTGAGCCGGAGCGGGGGCCGTCGGCCGACTTGCGGGAGCGGGGGTCGCGGACGGCGGCGACCAGTGCGGCCGACGCGACGGCGGGGAGCACGGCGACCCAGAACAGCGGGCGCAGCCGATGGTCGAGCGCCTCGTACAGGGCCAGCCCCACAAGCGGGCCGACCACCGCGCCGGCGGTGTCGGCGGCCCGGTGCAGACCGAACACCCTGCCGCGCTGCCCCTTCGGGACGCCCTCGACGAGCAGGGCATCGCGAGGCGCGCCGCGCATGCCCTTGCCGAGCCGGTCGGTGACGCGGGCCAGAAGCACCAACGGCCAGACGGTCGCCAGCGCGATCAGCAGCTTGCCCACCGCGGCCAGCCCGTATCCCGCACCGATGAGGGGCCGCCGGTCGAACCGGTCCGCGAGGCGCCCGGCGGCCACCTTGGTGATCGACGCCGCGCCCTCGGCCAGTCCCTCGATCGCGCCCACGACGGCGGGCGGGGCGCCCAGCACCACGGTCAGGAAGATCGGCAGGATCGGGTAGAGGAGTTCGCTGGCCGCGTCCTGCAGGAAGGACACCCCGCACAGCACCTTGACGTTGCGGGTCAGCCACGCGGGGCGGGGTCCGGTAGGCAGCGGGGCGCTGCTGGGCTCGGTCACGGGTACAGGATCCCCGGATACTCCGAGACACTCCCCACCCCGAAAACAAAGAAAGGCCCCGGTCGGCTCGCGGCGACCGGGGCCTTTCGCGCATCAGCTCTGAGCGTCGTCCCGTGAGAAACGAAGTCCGCAGTGGGGCACGTCAGTTCATCGTCGCGCCGATAGTCGCCGACCCCGTCGTAAGGAACGTCGTCGTCGGCAACGTCCCGCTGGACGACCGCACCCCGTACGCCGCAGTCGCATCCGTCGACTTGAACGACGGAGTCGCAACCCCGCCGTCCCAGTTGTTCGCCGCCGAGACCGCGCCCGAACCCAGCGTGTCCGAACCCCCCTTGTTGCCGACGGCGAGGTTGCGGGCCAGGCGGGACTTGCTCGTGGCGAAGAAGAAGCCGGCCTCCGTGTTGGCGTACGCCGTGTTGCGGTTGAGGATGATCGCGCCGGTGTTGGAGTTCTCGGTGAAGCCGTTGAGGGTGTTGTCCCAGGCCGCGTTGTCGTTGACGACGTGCGCGACCGCGACGCCTCCGCCGCCCAGCTTGAAGCCGTTGCCGTTGCCCTCGAAGGCGGAGTCGTTCCAGCGGTTCTTGCCGTTGCCGAAGGCCCAGGAGTGGTCGATGGTGACCGGCGAGGAGAACTGCCAGAGGTCGAGGCCGTCGTCCGAGTTGTTGTAGAGGCGGGCGCCGGTGACCTTGTTGCCGGTGCCGGAGCCGAACTTGATGGCGATGCCGTCGGCGTTCTGGCCGTGGCCTGCGGCGTCGTAGTTGCCGTAACTGTCCAGGTTCTGCACGAGGTTGTTGGTGGTGCCGTCGCCGCGCAGGGTGAAGCCGGAGTCGCCGTTGTTCGCCGTCACCAGGTTCTTGAAGATCCCTCCGATCGACGACGTGGCTACGAAGCCCTGTGCCGGGGAGTTCTGGAAGGTGAGGTTCTGGACGGTCCAGTAGTCGCCGTAGATGCCTGCCAGCCACTGCCCCGCGGGCAGTTTGGAGCCGTCGATCTTCACCTTCTCCGTGCCGTACGCCTCCAGCGTGATGCGGGCCGAACTGGTGCCGTCCGCCGTGGACTTGAGGGTCGCGGCCGGGGTGTAGGTGCCGGCGCGGACCTGGATGACCGTTCCCGCCGTGGCGTTGGCGACCGCCGACTCCAGCTGGGCGGTGGTGGACACGGTGACCGTCGACGAAGCGGCCTGCGCGCCACCGCTGTTGAGGCCGAGGTAGACGCCGCCCGCCCCCGCGGCGACGACCACCGCGGCGGCGATCGAGAGGGTGCGGGTCCTGCGGTGGCGTCCGGTGCTCGTACGCACGGCGTTGGTTCCTTTCCTGGATGACGAGGACGAAACGGGCCGGAGGGGCCGCCCCGGCCCGTTTCTGATCACTGGTCGCCGCCGCGGCCGGAAAGGGTTGCCGCGGTCACGGGAAAGGCCGGGAAAGAAGCGAAACTTTCGCTCCGGCCCGTCCCACCCGCACCGATTGACGCACCGCGCCCCGCTGGTGACACTCCGAAGGCACAGCCATTCAACAGAATCCCCCACACCCCCACAGGATGTGCCATGCGACCCCGCACCGCCCGCACCCTGCTGCTCCCCTTCCTGGCCCTCCTCACCCTCCTTCTCGCTCTGCTCGCCGCCCCGCCCAGTACCGCGCACTCAGGAGCACCGCCCGTGACCCACCCCAAGTACGCCGGCTACCTCTTCGCCTACTTCACCGGCGAGGGCACCGCCGACGGCGAACAGATCCGCTACGCCCTCAGCCGCGGCAACGACCCGTTGCACTGGCGGGAGTTGAACCAGGGCAAGCCGGTCCTGACGTCCACGATCGGCGAGAAGGGACTGCGCGACCCGTTCGTGATCCGCTCCCCGAAGGGCGACAAGTTCTATCTCGTCGCCACCGACCTGCGCATGTACCAGAACAGCAGCGGCAGTTGGGACGACGTCCAGCGGCACGGCAGCAAGTCCGTGATGATCTGGGAGTCGACCGACCTGGTCCACTGGACCGACCAGCGGCTGGTGAAGGTGGCCCCGGACAACGCGGGCAACACCTGGGCGCCGGAGGCCTATTGGGACGACTCGCTCGGTGAGTACGTCGTCTTCTGGGCGTCGAAGCTGTACGCCGCCGACGACCCCGGCCACACCGGCTCGACGTACAACCGCATGATGTACGCGACGACGAAGGACTTCCGCACCTTCAGCGATCCGAAGGTCTGGGACGACCCCGGTTACTCGGTCATCGACTCGACTGTCGTGAAGTACAAGGACACTTACTACCGCTACACCAAGGACGAACGCGACCCGTCCTCCGGCTCCCCCTGCTCGAAGTTCATCACCGGCGAGAAGTCGGCCTCGCTGACCTCCACGTCGTACGACTTCGTCTCGGAGTGCATCGGCAGCGGTGCGATCGAGCGCGGCGAGGGCCCGACGGTGTTCAAGTCCAACACCGAGAAGAAGTGGTACCTGTTCGTCGACGAGTACGGGCTGCGCGGCTACGTCCCCTTCGAGACCACCGACCTCGACTCCGGCGAGTGGACCCCGTCCACGGACTACCAGCTTCCCGCAAGTCCCCGGCACGGCACGGTACTTCCGGTGACGCAGGCGGAGTACGACCGGTTGCTGGCCGCCTATCCGGCGACCCCCACCTCGGTCGTGGACGCGACGGCACACGGACAGAAGGGGTACGCGGTCGTCACGGAGGCCTCGAAGAAGGTCGTGCTGCCCATGCAACCCGGCGCGGATCTCCGGCACTTGGCACCGGCGCTCGCGATCGGCGCGGGCGCGACGGTCAGCCCGCCGTCCGGTACGCGACGGGACTTCCGCGAGCCGCAGTCGTACACGGTCACGGCGGCGGACGGGACGAGCCGGACCTGGACGGTGGAGGCGGTACCGACGCGAAGTCCCGTGCTGCCAGGGCTGACCGCCGATCCGGACGTGCACCATCTCGACGGGCAGTACTGGATCTACCCGACGAGCGACGGCTACGCGGGCTGGGGCGGGACGAGCTTCAAGGCGTACTCCTCAAGGGACTTGGTCCACTGGCGGGACCACGGAGTGATCCTCGACCTGGGGCCCGATGTCTCCTGGGCCGACAAGAACGCGTGGGCACCGGCGGTCGCGGAGCGGGATGGGAAGTACTACTTCTACTTCTGCGCGGAGCAGCAGATCGGGGTCGCGGTGGCGGACTCGCCCGCCGGCCCGTTCCAGGACGCGCTCGGCAAACCCCTTGTGGCGAAGGGTGGTTCGTTCAGCGGCCAGATGATCGACCCGGCCGTCTTCACGGACGACGACGGACAGTCGTATCTCTACTGGGGCAACGGGCACGCGTACGTGGTGCCGTTGAACGCCGACATGACGTCGTACGACGCGACGAAGGTGAAGGACATCACGGCGGGCGACTTCCGTGAGGGGTCCTTCGTGGTGAAGCGCAAGGGGACGTACTACTTCATGTGGTCCGAGGACGACACCCGCAGCGAGAACTACCACGTGGCGTACGCGACGGGACCGTCCCCGCTCGGCCCGTGGACCGAGCGGGGCACGATCCTGTCCAGGAACCCCGAGTACGGCATTCTCGGCACCGGCCACCACTCCGTGGTGAACGTGCCGGGGACCGACGACTGGTACATCGTCTATCACCGGTTCGCCCTGAACGGGCCGGGAAAGCCTGGTGGGGACGGCACACACCGGGAGACCACCATCGACCGCCTGCGGTTCGCGGCGGACGGGACGATCCTGCCGGTGGTGCCCACCCTCGGGTCGATCAGCCCGGTACGGACCTAGCTCCGGTACGAACTAGCTGACGAAGTAGGTCGGGTTCGGGATCTTGTACGTCTTGTCGGCGTAGCCCCCGTCGAGGTCCGAGTACTGGTCGCCGAAGTTGGCGATGATGTTGTACCCGAGGTCCTCGATGTGCTTCCGGGTACCGGACTTGTACTGCACGGTGGTGCAGGTCCAGGTACCGGCGGTCGCGCAACTGCTCAAGTACGACGGCGGGTTGGCCGTGTTCTTGAGGAACATGTGGTCGGCGTCGAGGTTGACGTCGGCGCCGACCTTCTTCAGGTTGTCGACCGCGTAGGTGCGCTGGGCCTCGCTGAGACCCGAGTTGTAGAACACCGTGACGCCCTTGGACGCGGCGTACTTGACCAGCGCGGGGGTGCCGAAGACCTCCGGGCGGTTGGCCTGGGCGACATACGCGGCCCAAGTGGCCGAGCTGTAGCCGTAGTTGTTCTTCTTCTCGTAGTCGAGGCTGAGCAGCAGCGTGTCGTCGATGTCGAAGACGACCGCGGGCTTGGCGCCCTTGTGGTGCTTGTGGACGGCTTCGTCGATGTACTTCTTGGCGGACGCGTCGATGCGCGCCAGGTCCTTGGCGTAGGGGCTGGCCGCCGAGGCCTGGTAGACGCCGTTGGTGTCGAGCGTCGTGCCGTAGTAGGTGTCGATGTCCTTCGTCAACAGGCCTATGTTGTACGGCTCGTGCGTCGAGTTGGCCGTCGACTGGCCGGCGCTGGCGACGCCCGTGCCGTAGAGGGCGGCACCGGCGACGACACAGGCGGCGCCGAGGGCGGCCGCTCTAAGGGACTTCCGCATGGAATCTCCGGATCTGGTTTCTGATGGGTGATGCACCAGGTCAGGGACTGTCTACGCGCATCACACCGCGGAGGCGAGGGTCTTTATCCGATCGATACACAACCCACAGGCCGGGGAATTACCCCGTCATGGGGCGTACTTGACCCTCCCTTGACGGGCTTCTCCTAGGGTCGTGGCTGCGACTGCGAACGGGGGAACGCACGATGGGTGACGGAAAGGACCCGGCCAAGGTCCTCGACATCAAGACGGCCGACCTGAAGCGGACGGCACCGGACTTCCAGACAGCCGCCGTCGATCTCGGCAAGGCTCTGACCACGCTCGTGAAGTCCCTCGACGGGCTGGGCGAGCCGTGGGGGAACGACAAGCAGGGCAAGGAGTTCGGGGACTCCTACAAGCCGCTGCAGAAGAAGATCGAGGGCGCTGCGGGCACGCTGGTCCTCGGGCTGACCAGCATTCACGAGGCGATGGTCGACCTGGCGGACGGCCATGTGGACAACGACGAGTTGATCGCCGGCATGTTCACCGAAGTGAAGGTCACCAAGGCGGACGGCGCCGGTGAGCGTTGAGGACGAGGCCCGGAAGATCCTGCTCGACCTGGGCATGTGGTGGCCGGAGGCAGACTCCGGGAAGCTTCGGTCGGCGGCGACGGCCTGGCGCACCTTCGCGGGCGCCGTCGACGATCTGCGCGCGCCGGTGCAGCAGAGCGCATCGTCGATCATCCACAACAACACGGGCGAGTCGATCGAGGCGTTCGGAAAATTCTGGGGCCGGTACGCCAAGGACAAGGACAGCGGCTGGCTGAAAGACCTGGCCGACTCCGGGCGTGAAATGGCCACCGCGCTCGACAAGTTCGCCGACGCGATCGACGACGCCGTCAACAGGCTCTGGACGCAGATCGGCATCGACGCGGCCGTGATCGCGGGCGGGGTGGCGCTGGCGTTCTTCACCGCGGGTCTGGCCTCCGGCGCGGCGGTCGCGGCGGCCGACCTGGTGATCGAGTTCGGCGCCGGGCTGGGTGTCGCGGTCTCCACGACGATCGCCGAGATCGCCGGGGGCACGCTGGTCGCCGCCGCGTTCGGCGGTATCGAGTCGGTGACCGTCGATCTGGCCGTGGCGCAGCCGCTGAAGATGGCGACCGGACTGCAGCAGGGCTTCAGCCTCGACGAGGTCAACCAGGCCGCCGAGGACGGCATGCTCTTCGGCGGCGCGCTGGGCGCCGGCGGCGGGGTCGTCAAGGCGGGCATCGAGGGCGCGTTCAGCGATACGACACCCGTGTTCCTGCGGCCCGCGTCGCTCCGCCCCGACCTGGTCGAACTCGGCCCGGCCGCACGCGCCGCCGACCGTACGCCCTGCGTCGGCGAACCGATCGACGTGGCGACCGGCGCGATGCTGATGACCGCGACGGACCTGACGCTGCCGGGCGCGCTCCCCCTGGAGTTCACCCGCACCCACCTCTCCTCCTACCGCGGCGGTGTCCGCTTCGGCCCGACCTGGATCTCCACCCTCGACGAATGCCTCCAGATCGACGGTGAGGGCGTGGTGTTCGCGGCGGCGGACGGCATGCGCCTCGTGTACCCGGTGCCGGAGCCGGGCGTCCCGACGATGCCGGTGAAGGGTGTGCGCTGGCCCCTGGAATGGGACGGCAAGCCGGACAGCGCGATGACCGTCACCGACCCGGCGACCGGTGTGGTCCGCACGTTCGGCGCCCCGGTCCCCTCCCCCACCTTCGGCGTCTTCCATCTGACGCTGGACTCCTGGAGCGACCGCAACGGCAACCGCGCCGACGTCGAACGCGACGACGAGGGCGTCCCGTTCGGCATCCGCCACTCCGGCGGCCACTACATTGCCGTCGACACGACCGGCCCCCGCATCACCGCGTTGCGCCTGCTCGACGAACCCCCGTCGCGCTACGGCCCCGAGGGCCCGGTGGGCGAGGGCACGGTCGTGATGCGCTACGGCTACGACGGTGCCGGCAATCTCACCGAGGTCGTCGACTCCAGCGGGGAGGCACTGCGGTTCGCGTACGACGCGCAGGGCCGGATGACCAAGTGGACGGACCGGAACGGCACTTGGTTCTGCTACGTCTACGACGAGCGCGGCCGGGTCGTCCGCACCGAGGGCGTCGACGGCATCCTGTCCGGCACTCTGGCCTACGACGACTCGGCACGCACGACGACGTACACGGACTCGCAGGGCCGCGTCTCCACCCACCGGCACAACGCGGAGGGCCTGGTCGAGGAGGAGACCGACCCGCTGGGCAATGTCACCCGCACGCGGTGGGACGAGTACGGTTCCCGCCCCGTCACGGTGACGGATCCGCTGGGGCACACGACCCGGTACGAGTACGACGACGCCGGTAATCTCACCGAACTCACCATGCCCGACGGGGCGTCGACGCGGGCTGCCTACAACGCGCTCGGTCTGCCGACGGAGGTCGTGGAGCCGGGCGGGGCGGTGCGGCGGCACACGTACGACGAGCGGGGCAACCTGCTGACGACTCTCGACCCGACGGGTGCCGAGACCCGTTACGCCTACGACGCGCGCGGCTGCCCGACGGTGCTCACCGACGCGCTCGGCCACACCCGCACGATGGCGTACGACGCGGCCGGTCTGCCGGTGTCCCTGACGGACGAGTCGGGCCACACGACGTCGATTCGCCGCGACTCCTTCGGCCGGATCATCGCGGTGACCGACCCGTTGGGCCATACGACCCGCATGGGCTGGACCCCGGAGGGCAAGCCGTCCTGGCGTGAACTGCCCGGCGGGGCAAGGGAGTCGTGGACGTGGGACGCGGAGGGCAACCTGAGTGTCCACACGGACGCGGCGGGCAATGCCACGCACCACTCATCCACCCATTTCGACGTGCCCGCCGCACGGATCGACCCGGACGGGGCGCGGTACGAGTTCGCCTACGACACGGAGTTGCGGCTGACGGGAGTGACCAATCCGCAGGGTCGGACGTGGTCGTACACGTACGACGAGGCCGGACGGCTGGCCGCCGAGACGGACTTCAACGGGCGGACGCTGACGTACGCGCACGACGAGGCGGGACGGCTGAGCCGCCGTACGAACGGCGCCGGGGAGACGCTGCGTCTCACCCGCGACGAGGCCGGACGCGTGGCTTCGCAGCACGCCGACTCGGGCGAGGTCACCACGTACGCCTACGGCCCGGACGGCAGACTGGTCCGCGCGGCCAACGCCGAGGTCGATGTCGTACTGGAGCGCGACGCGCTGGGCCGGGTGCTGGCGGAGGCGGTCAACGGGCGGCGCACCACGCACACTTACGACGCGCTCGGGCGCCGCGTCCGGCGGGTGACACCGTCGGGCCTGGCCTCGGACTGGTCCTACGACCCCGTCGGCCGCCCGCTCGGCCTGCGCACGCCGGCGGGCGCGCTGGACTTCTCCCACGACGCGGCGGGCCGCGAGGTCGAACGCCGCATCGGTACGGAGGTGACGCTGACGCAGAGTTGGAGTGCGCGGGGACAGCTCACCGGGCAGTCCCTGGCCGCCGCGTCGCGAGCGGCCGGCGTCGAAGGGCTGCTGCAGCACCGCACCTACGCCCACCGTGCCGACGGGTACATCACCGAGATCCGTGAACTCACCTCCGGCACCCGCCACTTCGACCTCGACACCATGGGCCGGGTCACGGGCGTACGCGCTCACGGCTGGACCGAGACCTACGCCTACGACACGGCGGGCAATGTGGTGAGCGCGACCGCGCCCGGCCAACCGGCCCCCGAGCCGCACGACATCGACGGCACCCTCGTCCGCTCGGCGGGCCGCGACACGTACCAGCACGACGAGCAGGGCCGCCTCATCCGCAGGACCCACCGGCTGCTCAACGGCCAGAGCCGTAAGTGGACCTACACCTGGAACACCGAGGGCCGACTGACCGAGGTGGGCAACCCGGACGGCGGCCAATGGCGGTACGCCTACGACCCGTTCGGCCGCCGTGTGTCCAAGTACCGGGTGGCGGAGGACGGTTCGGCCGCCGAGCGCACCGAGTTCGCGTGGGACGGCACCTGTCTGGCCGAACAGACCGGCCCCGACGGCCTGGTCACCACCTGGGACTACGAACCCGGAACACCACGGCCGGTGGCCCAGACCCTGCACGAGCCGTCGGCCGCGCTCCCCAACTCGTCCTTCCTCGCCCGGCTGGCGGAGGAGACGCACCCCGTGCGGACGGGCCGTTTCCACGCCGTGATCACGGACACCGTCGGCACTCCCATGGAACTGGTCTCCGCGACCGGGGACCTGGTCTGGCAGCACCGCACCACCCTGTGGGGCACGGGCCTCCCGCCACTCGGGGACGACACCGCCGCGGTCGACTGCCCGTTGCGCTTCCCGGGGCAGTACGCCGACCCCGAGACCGGGCTGCACTACAACCTGCACCGCTACTACGACCCCGGGACCGCCCGTTACATCAGTCCGGACCCGCTGGGGCTGGAGCCGGCGAGCAATCACCACAGCTATGTGCACGCCCCGCTCACCTGGATCGACCCGCTCGGCCTTTCTCCGTGCAATTACGGCACGGACGACCTGTATTCGAGCGCCACCACCATCAATAAGGGCCAACTGTCCCCCGCGGGCCGGGCCCTGCAGAAACACGGCGACCCGAGCCCCGGAAACCTGGCCAAACGAGGCCAGGCACATGTCGACATGTACAATTTCGGCAAGGTCACCAATAGCGAACGGACCGAGATCGCCAACGAAATGATCCAGGACATCCTGACGGACCCGAACGTGGTGGAGAAAGTGAACACGTCAGCCCCGGCCCAATACGGTGGCGTCACCAGGGATTTCCGGGTCCCGGGCGGCTGGGGTGCCCGATGGAGCTGGCGCGGAGGTCAGCTCACCTTCGAAGGGTTCCTGTGATGGCAGGGCAGCACAAGAGCGAACTGACGTACCGGGCACAGGACTTCGTCGCCGACGGATCACTGCGCGACGTATGCGTACTCGACACCGCACTCGACGACTGGCAGCACATGTTCGACGGACTGCGGACGCTGCCGGGACGGCATGTCCTCACCTGGACACTCACCGACACGACGGAAACCGGCATTCCCGAGGCCTCCGCCGTGTGGTCGAAACTCCAGGACGACCCCGAGGAATCGGTGAGCCTGGCGATCGAGATCGACGGAATCTGGTTCACCTCCTACTTCTTCGAGATCGAGGAGATCGAGTTCACCTTCGATCCGTCCGACGTGGTGGACCAGGAAACCTTCGCACCGGTCCGCGATTTCGTGAAATGGCTGGGGAATTCGACGGGCCGGGAGGTCATCGTCACCATGGAGGGAAACGACCACGCCTCCATGCCCGCGCTGCTGCGCTGGACATCCTGACGAATGCGGGCCCGGTCCCGGTTTCCCGAACCGGGCCCACGGAGCAGGTCAGTTCATCGTCGCCCCGATCGTCGTGCTCCCTGTCGTCAGGAACGTCGTCGCCGGCAGTGTGCCGCTGGACGAGCGGGCGTTGTACGTCGTCGACGCGTCCGTGGAGACGAAGGACGGGGTGGAGACGCCGGAGTCCCAGTTGTTGCCGGCCGAGGTGACCGCGGAGCCCTTGCTGACCGAGCCGCCGCCGTTGCTCACCGCGAGGTTCTTGCCGAGTTTGGCGGAGCTGGTGGCGAAGTAGTAGCCCCACTTGCTGTTGGCGTACGCGGTGGTGCGGTTGATGACGAGGGCGCCGGTGTTGGAGTTCTCGGTGAAGCCGTTGCCCGCGTTGCCCCAGGCCGCCGAGTTGTTGATGACGTGCGCGACGACCTCGCCGTCACCGCCCAGCTTGAAACCGTTGCCGTCCCCCGCGAACGCCGAGTCCGACCACCGATTGACGCCGTTGCCGAAGGACCAGGTGTGCTCGACGGTGACCGGCGTGGAGAAGGACCAGAAGTCGATCCCGTCGTCCGAGTTGTTGTACAGCCGCGCGCCGGTGACGAGGTTCCCGCTGCCCGAGCCGAACTTGATGGCGACCCCGTCCGCGTTCTCGCCGTGCGTCGCGGCGTCGTAATTGCCGTACGAGTCAAGGTTCTTGACCGTGTTGTTGACGGTGCCGTCGCCGGTGAGCGTGAAGCCGGAGTCGCCGCCGTTGATGGTCTTGACGTTGTTCCAGTTGGTGCCGGTGCAGGACTGGCAGACGACCGCGCTGTCCGGGGAGTTCTGGAAGGTGAGGTTGGAGACGTTCCAGTAGTCGGCCGTCAGCTTGAAGATCCACTGTCCGGACGGCAGCGACGAGCCGTCGATCTTCACCGTCTCCGAGCCGTACGCGGTGAGCGTGACCGGCGCGGACGAGGTGCCGTTCGTCGTGGACTGGAGGGTGGCCGTCGGGTAGTACGTGCCGCCGCGCACCTGAATGACCGTGCCGGCGGTGGCACTTGAGATCGCGCTGGTCAGTTCGGCCGTCGTGTCGACGACGACGGTGGCGGCCTGGGCCTGGGTGGGGAGGACGGCCAGCCCGGCGCCGAACGCCAGGACTGTGCCGAGGGTGAGAGCGGTACGACGAGACATAGGAGTGCGGTCCTTTCGTCGTGCGGTTTTTTTGGGGGGGGATGCGCGGATCTCAGGGACGCCAGTCACCGAGGTAGGTCGCAGGAGTGTGCAACCTGGCTTCGGTGGCGGTGAGTTGGGGCCGGTTCTCCGGGACGGTGATCACGGAGCCCGGCCCCGTGTTGCGGTACTCGTGGAAACGCATCGACTGCCAGGGATAGGCGTCGCGCATGTTCGTGTACGGCGCGACCGGGTCGATGCCGGGCCCGATCCGGGTGTCCCGCACGACGAGGGACGGCCAGGCCGTCGTCTCGTACGACGGGACCCACGGCCGGGCCAGCTTGTACACGGCGTCCTCGGCCGCCGAGGTGACGCGGGAGCGGACCGCGAGGAATCCGTGCGGATTGGCGCGGGCGGTGGAGGGCGCGAAGACCATGCCCTTGGGGGTGAACTCCACATCCCGGGCAAGGGTGTTGAAGTGACAGTCCGTGAAGACGGCGGTGGCCCGTCCGAAGACGAAGTCGACGTCTCCCTCGATGTAGCAGCGCGAGTAGCAGTGCCGGTCGAAGGCCTCCAGCGCGCTCGTGTCCGCGAACAGGGTGTCCTGGTGGGCCAGCAGCCGCACGTTCGTGAAGTACGAGCGGTCCCCCGTCACATACGCGGCCACCGCCTGCGTCCCCGTGATCTCCGGATGGTCCGCGCGCAGCCAGTCGTTGGCGAGGGTGAGGTCCCGTACGGTCAGCCCGGGCGCCGCCGACGTGAAGGTCGCGG
Organism: Streptomyces sp. NBC_00986; assembly: GCF_045162565.1. NCBI lineage: Bacteria > Bacillati > Actinomycetota > Actinomycetes > Kitasatosporales > Streptomycetaceae > Streptomyces > Streptomyces sp. NBC_00986. The sequence goes on along the minus strand of NZ_CP108733.1, from coordinate 8,897,573 downwards.
AACCCGCCGTACCGTACGTCCCCGAACCGTCCGGCTTCTGCGTCCCGTTGGCGTTGTCGTAGACGATGACGACGTCACGCGGGTCGCGCGTGGCACCGCGCAGTGTCAACTCCCCTGCCCCCACAGGCACGTTGACGACTCCGCGGTACGTCCCCGGGTGCACGACGATCGTCCAGCCGCTGCCCTCCACCGCGTCCACGGCCGCCTGCACCGAGTCACCGGGCCGGACGTGCAGGACATGACGACGGTCGAGCGCCACGGCAGGCTCGGCACCAGCGGCCACCAGCCCACCGGCGATTCCCGTCAATCCCGTCAGGAGTGTGCGTCTGCGCAGGGCCATCTCAGCGCCTCCGCCCCGGTGTCCAGTCACCCAGATACGCCTCACGGGTCGCCGACACGGCCTGTTCGGCGGTGAGTTGGGGCCGGTTCTCCGGGACGCTGATCACGGCACCCGGGCCCGTGTTCCGGTACTCGGCGAACCTCTGCCCCTGCCAGGGATAGGTGTCCGACATGTTGATGTACGGCGCCACCGCGTCGATCCCCGCACCCAGCACCGTGTCCCGCACGGTGAGCATCGGGTGGGCGGTGGTGTCCGACCCGGGCACCCAGGGACGGGCCAACTTGTAGTAGGCGTCCGGGGCTTGGCTGCTCACGCGGCTGTGCGTCACCAGGTATCCGCGCGGGTTCGCGACCGCCGTGGAGGGCGCGAAGACGAAGCCGTACGGTGCCGCCGCCAGGTCGGTGCGGTTCAGGGTGCGGAAGTGGCAGCGGTCGTAGACGGCGGTCGCGCGCCCGAAGACGAAGTCGACGTCTCCCTCGACGTAGCAGCGCGCGTAGTACTGGCGAGCGAAGACACCGAGGGCCAACGAGTCGGCGTACAGCGTGTCTTGATGCCCCAGGAAGCGGCAGTCGAAGAACGCCGAACGGTCGCCCTGCACCTTGATCGCGACCGCCTGTGTGCCGGTGATCTCGGGGTGGTCGGCGCGCAGCCAGTCGTTGGCGAAGGTGATCCGGCGGGCCGTGAAGCCGTCGGTGCGGATGGTCGTGGTGGCCGAGCCGGTGGTGCCGTAGGTGCCCGAGCCATCGGGTTTCTGGGTGCCGTTGGCGTTGTCGTAGACGATGACGACGTCACTCGGGTTCTCGCTCGCGCCGATCCACGTCATCTCGGAGGCGGCGGCGGTGAGTTGGCCGGTCGCCGGGTCGGTCACTCCGGCGGTGACCGTCTCGCGGTAGACGCCGGGGGCGATGACCAGGGTGTATCCGGCGGTGGTCGCGGCGGTGACGGCGGCCTGGACGGTGGTGAAGTCGCCCCGGCCGCGCGGGTCGACGTACAGGGTGAGCGGGGTGAGGCGCGCGGCGGGTGAGCCGTAGCGGCCGAACGGGCGCGGTCTGCCGACGGCGAGGGCGGGGACGGCGGTGAGGCCGAGCGCGACGCCCGCGCCGACGCTCGCTGCGAGGAATCCCCGTCTGGACAGGGGCAGTTCGAGGGAGTGGTGGTGCGAGGGCATGCGGGTGCTCCTTCGCGGTGTGGCTCGTGAGGTGGGCCCGGTGCCGGGCCGGTCGGACGGAACCGGCCCGGTGTGTACGGGGATTGGTCAGCGCAGGCGGCCCGAGCCCGCGCCCCGGTCGACGATGAACGGCACGGCCTTCGCGGGGTCGATCTTCGTGCGCAGGGTCGGTGTCCAGCCCGCGCCGGACTGCAGGATCTCAGTCGGCACGCCCGCGTTGTGGACGGCGATCAGGTCGGTGGGCTTGCCGTTGACGTAGTTGTCGTCGGCGGTGAGTGGCGCCTCGGACCACTTCTTGAGGATGGTGGCCTCGTCGATGCCGGCCGGGACCGTGAACGCGTTGTGCTCCGCGACGAGTTGGGACTCCAGGCCGATGCCGTAGCTGTAGCCGTAGCCCGTCTCGGCGACGAAGTGGTTGTTGTACGAGTCGACTTGGCCGAAGCGGACGCGGGGTGCGCGCTCGACGAGGTTGGAGAACAGGTTGTGATGGAGCGTCATCTTCAGATGGCCCCGGTCGATGGCGGCCGTGGAGGCACTGTCGCTGTTGCCGATGAGGATCGTCTTGTCGTGGTCGGTGAAGACGTTCCAGGAGGCGGTGACGTAGTCGGCGCCCTTGACGACGTCGAGTTCACCGTCGTGCTGCTCGAAGATCCGCCCGTAGTAGGTGGGCAGCGAACTGTCCGGGTGGGCACCGTCGGTGAACGTGTTGTGGTCCAACCACACATGCGTGGAGCCGTAGATGACGGCGCTGTCGTACTCGGAGTTCCAGTTGCCCGTGTCGCCGTCGGTCGGGTCCCACTGCGGGAAGCAGTCGAGCGGGCTCTCGAAGGCCAGGTTGCGGACGATGACGTTGTCGACGGCCGTGATCTGCAGGCTGGCGCCCTTGAAGCCGGCGTTCTTGCCGATACCGATGATGGTGGTGTTGGCGGGGACGAACGCCTTGATGGCGGTGTTCTGGTTGGCGGCGGATGCGCGGCGCAGGCCCTCTGGGCTGTCGGCGGGCTCGTTGTCGAGGTTCTGGCCGTAGCCCCAGACGGTGGGGTCGTAGGTGGCGAGGTACTGGGCGAAGTCGTAGCCGGGCGCGGCGAAGGAGTCGCAGCCCTCGGCGTTGGCGTCGATCACACCCTTCACTCTGATGATCTTCGGCGCGGTGCCGCCGGCGGCCAACGCGGCTTTGAAATCAGCCCAGTTGGAGACGGTGTAGACGTGATCGGAGGTGGCCGCCGCGCCACCGCCGGTGCCGGTGCCGTAGGAGGCCCAGCCGTCACCGGCGCCGAGGGTCTGCCGGTCGAGGGGGCGCGGATGGGCCTGGGCGGTGGTCGTGGTGACGGCGAGGGCCAGGGCGGTGCAGCCCACCAGCGTTGCTATGACACGTCCATGACATTTCTGTGTGCGCATCGTGCGGGTCTCCTTGCCTACGCGTCCGAGGCGTCGCTCGCCTCGGGCCAGGTGATCCAGGACGTCGGAATGTCCTCGTGCAGCCGGACGACATCACGCGACGCGAGCACCCGGGTGCGCAGCAACTCCCGCGCCACGAGCCGCGCCACGGCGATCGCACCGGGCGGATTGAAGTGCGTGTTGTCCTGCTCGGTGTCGGTCCAGTTGAAGTAGACCTTCGTCTCCTCCACCCCGAGCCGCTGCCACAACGCGAGCGACAACGCCTCGATGTCGAGCAGCGCGATACGTTCCTGCTGGGCAAGCGCACGCATCGCAGCCGGGTAATCGCCGTGCGTCGGCAGCGCGTTGCCGTCCACGTCGAACCTGCGGCGCTCGACGGGAGTGGCGAGCAGGGGCCGGGCGCCACGGCCTCGGGCCCCGTCGATGTACATCCGCAGACAGTCCTGGAAGGTCGTCCAGGGCTCGGTGTAGCGAGTGGGGTCGGCGGTCTTCTCGTCGTTGTGCGCGAACTGGACGAGGAGGAGATCGCCGGGCCGAATGGCAGCGAGGATTGCGTCCAGCCGCCCCTCGTCGATGAAACTCTTCGAACTCCGGCCGTTCACAGCGTGGTTGGCGACCTTCACTCCCCTCCGCAGGAAGAAGGGGAGCGCCATTCCCCACCCGGTTTCCGGAGCTTCGGGGACGTACTTCTGGGCGGCGGTGGAGTCACCGGCGATGTAAAGAGTGCGCTCCCGCCGAACACCACCACCACGTAAAGGAACGGCGGCGAGAGCACCTAAGGCAACCTGCCTACGACTAAGAGACACGATCGGCTCACCTCTCGGCTTTCGTCTTCTGTCTTTTGTCTTTAGGGGCGCGGGGCACTGCGCGACCAGCCTTCACCGGCCGGCAGTCCCCCACAATCCGCAACCACCCAACTCAGTGGTTCTTCTTCCAGTCCGCCTGAGCCTTGTTCAACTGATCAGCCAACGTGTCCAGGAACTCCTTGGCCGTCACCTTCCCCAGCAACAGCTTCTGGAAGTTCGGCTCGTTGTCCGCCTTGGAGATCGTGTTCCAGTCCGGCAGGTAATACGGCAGCTGCACAATCTTCGTGGAGGCCCCGTTCAACGCCGCCGCCGCCAACTGCGTGGGCTCGGACTTCTGAATCCACGCCGCACTCGCCGCATCCGTGTTGGCCGGAACCTGCCCGGCCGACTCGTTGTACTTCGAGTTCTCCGCCGCGGACACCGCGAACTCGACGAACTTCCAGGCCGCTTCCTTGTTCTTGCTGGACTTGAACAGACTCAGCCCGTCAACGGGGTTGGAGATCTGCACCCGCGTACCGTCGTCCAGAGTCGGATTGGGAATGCCCTTGAACTTGTCCGCACCCAGAGCCTTCAGATGATCCTGGTACGACCCGAGGTTGTGACTCAACATCCCGATCGTTCCGCTGTCCCACTGCGCGACCATCTTCGTGAAGTCGTTGTTGAGGTCGGCGGACGGTGTGTCCTTCTTGAACAGCCCGACATACTTCGCCAACGCGGCAACATTCTTCGGGTCGTTGACCGTCGTCCTGTCCCCGTTCCAGAACGACGTGATCCCGGTCTGCCCGTACACCGCGTCGAGCGCAGGAGCGATGGATCCTTCGCCACCCCGAATGGTGAACCCGAACTTGTTCTTCGCCTTGTCGGTGAGTTTGTCGGCGGCGGCATAGAACTTCGACCAGGTGGTCGGCGCGTCCAGCCCCGCCGCCTTGAACAGATCGGTGCGGTACCACAAGGTCCCATTGTTGGCGGAGGTGGGAATCTGATACAGCGTGTCCCCACCCCCCGCACTCTTACTGACGTCGAGCAGGTTCTGGCTCAACTTCCCGTTCAGAGAACTCGACTTGAGCCGGCTGTCCAACGGCTCCAACGCCCCCTGCACCGCGACCTCGGCCAACACCGCCGTCCCCACGCCGCCGACGTCGGGCAGCCCGCCGCCCTGGATCGCGGTGTCGTACTTGGACTGGGCGCTCGCGGCCGGTATCCCGACGTACTTGACCTTGATGTCGGGGTTCTTCTTCTCGAAGTCCGCGATGATCTGCTTCCAGATGTCGGTGCGGACACCGCCGTTGTTGTCCCAGAAGGTGATCGTGCCCTTGCCGGACCCCTCGCCGCCCTTGTCCCCCGCGGCGCCGCTGCCGTCGTCGCCGCAGGCGGTGGCGGTCAGCGCGAGCACGGAGCCCAGGGCGACGGCCACGGCGGCACGCCTGCTTCTGCGGATGCTGGTCTTCATAGAGCGGCTCTCTTCTTGTGGATGCGACGGTGTGATGGCCTCGCGGGCGGTGGGCAAGCGCTTGCCACGGAGGTGCGTCATTGCGACTCCCAACAGGCGGACGGGCAGGGTGAGTTAGAGAGAACTGATCCGGAACCGCGTGAAACCGGCCGCGCCGGCATGTCCCGTGCCGACGGGCGCGAGCGCGAAGAGCCCGAGCAGGGCGCCGACCCAGCGCCAGGGGGTGGCGGCGAAGACCTGACCGCTCGAACGCGGCCCGCCCCCGACGTCGTAGAAGTAACGGCAGCGCGCCCCCGCGCCGATCTCGATGCGCAGCCGGACCCGTTCCTCGGGGGCGAGGCACGACTCCCCCGCGCCCCGTTCGCGCTCGGCGACGGGCTCGGCGAAGCGGTGGACGAACATCACCGTGCCGTCCGTGCTCCGCTCCAGCCCGATCCAGCTGTACGCGTCGCCCAGCACGGCGAGTCCGGCCCGCGCGCCCAACTCCTCGCTGTGCAGCCGTAGTTCGACCTCGACCGCGACGGGTGTGCCGGGGAGGCGCTGGGTGAGGAGGTTCGGGAGGCTGCGCAGGTCGTGGGTGTCGGCGGAGCGGACGCAGGTCAGGCGCAGGCCGTCGCCGGAGTGGTGGGTGGCCCAGCCGTCCTGCGGGTTCGCCGTCCACTGCCACTGGCGGCCGTACCGTCCGCCGGGGAAGTCGTCGTCGGTGGCGGGCGCGCCGGGCGGCTGCGGCGGGAGGTCCGGTTTCCGGTGTACGGCTACGGGGGCACCCGCGTCGCCGATGACCGGCCAGCCCTCGTCGTCCCAGCGCATCGGCTGGAGGTGGACCAACCGGCCGTAGGCGCCCCGCTGTTGGAAGTGCAGGAACCAGTCCTCGCCGGTCGGGGTGCGCACCCACGCGCCCTGGTGGGGGCCGTTGATGTCGGTGTCCCCTTGTTCCAGGACGACCTTCTCCTCGTACGGGCCGAAGAATCCGCGTGAGCGGAACGCGCCCTGCCAGCCCGTCTCAACTCCCCCTGCGGGGGCGAGGATCCAGAACCAGCCGTCGTGCTGGTGGAGTTTGGGGCCCTCCAGGGTGAACCAGCCGGGGATGCGGTCGGCATCGACGATGACCTTGCCGTCGTCGAGCAGGGTCGTGCCGTCGGGGTGCATGCGGTGGCCGGTGAGGCGGTTCTTGATGCCCGCGCGGGACTTGGCCCAGGCGTGCACGAGGTAGGCCTCGTCGTTGTCGTCGTCCCACAGGGGGCACGGGTCGATCAGGCCCTTGCCCTCCTTGAGGAGGTGCGGGCGGGTCCAAGGGCCGCGTATCTCGGGGGCGTTGACCTGGAAGATGCCCTGGTCGGGGTCGCCCCAGAAGATCCAGAAGCGTTCGTCGTGGTACCGCAACGCCGGGGCCCAGACTCCGCAGTCGTGACGCGGGGTCCTGAACTCCCTGGCCGGTTCGAGGCGTTGGAGCGCGTGGCCGACCAGGGTCCAGTTGACCAGGTCGCGGGAGTGCAGCAGCGGCAGGCCCGGTACGCGGCCGAAGCTGGACGCGGTGAGGTAGAAGTCGTCGCCGACGCGGATGACGTCCGGGTCGGACCAGTCGGCGTTCAGGACGGGGTTCGTGTACGTCTCGTGCGTCACTGGCTGACCGCCTTCCGCACCAGCGCCGTGGCCTCGGCACGGTCGAGGCGGCCGTCGGCAACGACGGTGACGATCCGTCGTACGACCGTGTCGCCGGGCGGGATCGGCAGCCGCTCGTCCGACGCCAACGAGGCGCCCACGCCCGGGTATTCGGCGGTGCGGACGAACCACGGGTCCTGGCGGGAGCGGTCCGTGGCGCCGGCGAGGACCAGGGTCCAACCGGTGCCGGCGAGGGCGAGCCAGTCGGCTCGGGTGCCGTGGATCTCCGGTTCGCCCTCGTGGTCGGCGGTGAAGACGCGCGCGGTCTCCGCTTCCTTCCGGGCCCGCCAGAAGAAGCCGCCGTAGGCCGCGCCGGGGCGGCCGTTCGTGGCGGGGCTGCCGATCGAGAGGGGGTCCGGGGTGACGTTGGTGAGGGAGAAGGTGAAGTCCAACGCCCAGGCGGTGTCGGTGAGTTCGGTGGCCGCGACGGTACGGCGTTCGCGGAGCAGCTCGGCACCGGAGGCCACCCAGCGCAGTTCCTCCACGAAGCCGTCGGGGTCGCGGAGTTGGAAGGCGGCGTGGCGCTGGGCTCCGTGGTTGTCCAGTTCCGTGGGGCCCTGGCCCTGGACGTAGGTGCGGCCGCCCCAGAAGTTGTGCCCCTCGACGTCGGGAACGGCTACACCGACGCCGAGGTGGTGGGTGTGGTCGACGGGGCTCAACTCGGTGACCGCCGTGCCCGCCAGGGTGGTCACCGGGTGCAGATACGGGCGCGGGGAGAGCCGGTCGGGCAGCTCGGGCCGGGTGACGTACCGGGCGACCGGGCGGCCCGCGACGCGCAGCACCGGCGTGTCATGGGTGATCATCAGGTGCTCACCTCTTTCGGTGGGGCCCAGGAGGCGCCCAGCTCGGAGTAGAGGGCGAGGGTGTCGGCCGCCGCCGTGACCAGGGCGTCGACGCCGGGGACGACCCGGCGGTTCTCGGTCGGGATCAGGTGCCAGGCGCCGGTGGGCAGCGGGGCCGGGTCGGGGGCCTGGCGGATCGCCTCAACCACCTTCATGAAGGCGCCTGTTGCGTCCGGTTCGACCAACAGGGCGTCGCCGTCGGTGAGATGGGCGACGAGGTTCTCCAGCAGGTCCGTGCTGCCGTACTCGAACTCCTCCGGACCGTGGCCCGCGCGCTGGAGCAGGACGCGGTCCTGCTTGTACCAGTAGGTGATCCGGCCCTCGGTGCCGTGCACCAACACGTAGGGCTCGCCGGGGTGTTCGGCGCACAGGGTCACGGCGACGGTGACCGGGCGGCCCTGGACGGTGGTGACGCGGACGCAGGAGGTGTCGTCGGACTCGATGTCGTTTGCGCGGACGAGTTCGGTCTCGATGCGGACGACGTCCTCGGCGCGGGGCGTGTCGTTGAGGGCGAGGGCGGTGGCGACGGCGTGTGCGAGGGGGTTCGTCAGCACGCCGTCGATCACGTCGACGCCGTTCAGGCGCCGCTTGCCCGCCCAGGGGGCGCGCCGGTAGTACGCCTCGTCGCGGGCCCAGGCACCGGCGCCGCCGACACCGGTCAGCGTGCCGATCGCGCCCTTCTCGATCAGCTCGCGGACCGCGGGCACGGCGTGCGAGCCGAGCGACTGGAACCCGATCTGGCAGACGACCCCGGCCGCGGCGACCCCGTCGGCCATCCGGCGGAACTCGGCGTACGAGGGCGCGGGCGGCTTCTCCAGCAGCAGGTGCACGCCCCGCTGCGCGGCGGCCAGGGCGAGGTCCGTGTGGGTCGGGATCGGGGTGCAGATCACGGCGACCTGGGCGCCGGTGGAGTCGAGGAGGGCACCGAAGTCCGGTGACTGCGCGGGGAGTTCGCCTCCGAACTCCTCCTCGGTCAGCGGGGTCAGCTCGCAGATGCCGACGAGGCGTACGAGTCCCTTGTCCTGGAGCCGGCGGATGTTCTCGACGTGCCAGCGGCCGTGGCCCCGGGCGCCCGCGAGGACGATGGAGACGGGCGGGGTGACCGCCGTGGCCGCGGGTGTGGAGACGGTCGTAGGACCGGTGGTGGATGTCATGGGATTCTCCCTGCGTCGACGATCTTCGCCAGCAGGGTAAGCGGTTGCCTCATCCCTTCACCGCCCCCGCGCTGAAGCCGGTGATCAGCCACTTCTGGATGAAGGCGAAGACGATGACCACCGGTACGGCCGCGATGATGCCGCCCGCCGCGAGCGCGCCGAGGTCGACGCTGTCCGCGCCCATCAGGGTGTTGAGGCCGACCGGGATCGTCTGCTTGCTCTGGTCGGACAGGAACATCAGGGCGAACAGGAAGTGGTTCCAGGCGTGCACGAAGGCGAAGGAGCCGACGGCGATCAGCCCGGGCCGCAGCAGCGGGAGGACGACGATGCGGAAGGCGGCGAAGCGGTTGCAGCCGTCGACCCAGGCGGCCTCTTCGAGGGACTGCGGGACGTTCCGGATGAAGCCGCTGATGAGGATCATCGACAGCGGCAGCTGGAAGACGGTCTCCGCGATGATGACGCTGCCGAGCGAGTTGATCATCTGGAGCTTGGCGAAGATCTGGAACAGCGGGACCAACAGCAGGGCGCCCGGCACGAATTGGGAGCAGAGCAGGGCCAGCATGAAGGCGCGCTTGATCCTGAACTCGAAGCGGGCGAGGGCGTAGCCGCCGGCCAGCGCGACGACCGTGGTGAGGATCAGGGTGGCGACGCCGACGTAGACGCTGTTCTGGAAGTAGACGCCGAAGCTGCGTTCCGTCCACACCTTCTGGAAGTGGTCGAGGGTCATCGGCCAGGGCACGAGGGAGGTCGAGCCGGCCGGGCGGAACGCGAAGAGCAGGATCCAGTAGAAGGGGATCAGGGTGAAGACGAGGTAGATCCCCAGGGGGAGGTAGATCTGCCAGCGCGGGACCTCGTCCCAGGCGCGGCGGGCCTTGCGCGGCTGCTGCGGGGCGGCGGACTCCCGCTCGCGGGCCGGGGCGATCTCGGTGATCACTTGTCGCCGCCTCCGAACTTGCTCAGGCGCAGATAGATGATCGAGAAGAAGAGAAGGATCACGAACGCGACCGTGGTGAGGGCGGAGGCGTAGCCGAAGTTGTGTGCTTCGACGCTGGTGTTGGCGACGTAGAGCGGGAGTGTGGTCGTCTCGCCGGCCGGGCCGCCGCCGGTCAGGGTGTAGAGGAGGTCGACGTTGTTGAACTCCCAGACCGCGCGCAGCAGGGTGGACAGGACGATCGCGTCCTTGAGGTGCGGCAGGGTGATGTTCCGGAACTGCTGGAAGCGGCTGGCTCCGTCGACCTCGGCGGCCTCGTAGAGGTCCTTCGACACGGACTGGAGGTCGGCGAGGATGAGGATCGCGAAGAAGGGGACGCCCCGCCAGAGGTCGGCAACCACCGCTGCGGAGAAGACGGTTGAGGGGTCGGACAGCCAACTCGTGCCGTACTGGCCGATGCCCATGTCGGCGAGGTAACGGGTCACGCCTGTCTGGGAGTTGTAGAGCAGTACCCAGATCGCGGAGGTCAGTACGCCCGACACGGCCCACGGGGAGAACACCAGGGCACGGCCGATGGACCGGCCCACGAAGGTCTGGTTGACGATCAGTGCGAGGGCCAGGCCGAAGAGCAGTTGGAGGCCCACTTCTACGACGACCCACTTGGCGCTGAACGTCAACGTGTCCCAGAACTGCGGGTCGTTGGTGAAGGCCTGGGTGAAGTTGTCGAGGCCCGCGAAGCCGTTGCGCCACGGTTTGGTGGGGTTGTAGTTCTGCAGGCTGTAGTAGAAGACGCTGATGACCGGGTAGGCGATGAAGCCCAGCATGAGCAGGGCCGCCGGGGCGATCAGCAGGTACGGGAGCCTGCGCGGGGTCGCGGAGGCACGGCGCCGCCGGGGTGGCGCGGGCGGTTTCGCCACGGCTGCGGCTTGGGCCATGACTGTTCTCCGTTCAGTACGGGACGCTCAGTGCGGGTAGCTCGGTGCGGGTTGCTCGATACAGAGAGCTCGGTACAGGAAGCGCTTGCTCGGCGGGCATGGGAAACGGGCGGGCGAAGGGTGCTCAACCGGCGTACGGGTCAGGCACCTTGCCCGGCCGGGCCAGGAACTCGAAGTCGCAGCCGGTGTCCGCCTGGGTGATCTGGTCGTTGTAGAGCGCGCCGTAGCCGCGCTCGTACCGTGCGGGCGGCGGTGTCCACTCCGCCCTGCGTCGCTCCAACTCCTCGTCGTCCACGTTGAGTTGGAGGGTGCGCGCCTCGACGTCCAGGGTGATGGTGTCCCCGGTCCGCACGAGCGCCAGTGGTCCGCCGACGTACGACTCGGGCGCGATGTGCAGCACGCATGTGCCGTAACTCGTCCCGCTCATCCGGGCGTCGGAGATCCGGACCATGTCGCGGACGCCCTGCTTGAGGAGGTGGTCGGGGAGCGGGAGCATGCCGTACTCGGGCATGCCGGGGCCGCCCTTGGGACCCGCGTTGCGCAGCACCAGCACGCTGTCGGCGGTGATGCCCAACTCCGGGTCGTTGATGGTGCGTTGCATGGTCCGGTAGTCGTCGAAGACGACCGCGGGGCCGGTGTGCTTGAGCAGGTGCGGCTCGGCGGCGATGTGCTTGATGACGGCGCCGTCCGGGCAGAGGTTGCCGCGCAGGACGGCGACCCCGCCCTCGTCCGCGACCGGGTTGTCGCGCGGTCGGATCACGTCGTCGTTGTGCACCTGCGCGCCGTCGAGCTGCTCGCGCAGGGTGTCGTACGAGACCGTCGGGCGGTCCAGGTGGAGCAGGTCGGTGATCCGGGAGAGGAAGCCGGGGAGGCCGCCCGCGAAGTGGAAGTCCTCCATGAGGTACGTCTGTCCGCCGGGCCGTACGTTCGCGAGGACCGGGACCGTGCGGGCGATGCGGTCGAAGTCGTCGAGCGTGAGGTGGACGCCGGCGCGGCCGGCCATGGCGATCAGGTGGATCACGGCGTTGGTTGAGCCGCCGAGGCCGAGGACGGTGGTGACCGCGTCCTCGAAGGCCTCCTGGGTGAGGATCGACGAGAGAACACGCCCCTGGTGGACTTGTTCAACGATCCTCATGCCGGATTGCGCGGCCATCCGATCGTGCCCCGAGTCCACGGCGGGGATGCTCGACGCGCCCGGCACGGTCACGCCCAGCGCCTCGGCGGCGGCCGTCAGCGTGGACGCCGTCCCCATGGTCATGCAGTGCCCGGGTGAGCGCGCGAGGCCGCTCTCCAGTTCGGTCATCTCGCACTCGCCGATGAGCCCGGCCCGCTTGTCGTCCCAGTACTTCCACATGTCGGTGCCGGAGCCGAGGATCTCGTTGCGCCAGTGGCCCGGCAGCATCGGCCCGGCGGGGACGAAGACGGTGGGCAGGTCGACGGAGGCGGCACCCATCAGGAGCGCGGGAGTGGACTTGTCGCAGCCGCCCATCAGCACGGTGCCGTCCACGGGGTACGACCGCAGCAGCTCTTCGGTCTCCATCGCCAGGAGGTTGCGGTAGAGCATCGGGGTCGGCTTCTGGAAGGTCTCGCTGAGGGTGGAGACCGGGAATTCGAGCGGGAAGCCGCCCGCCTGCCACACCCCGCGCTTCACGGCCTGCGCGCGCTCGCGGAGGTGCACATGACAGGGGTTGATGTCCGACCAGGTGTTGAGGATCGCGATGACGGGCTTGCCGAGGTGCTCCTCGGGGAGGTAGCCGAGCTGGCGGGTGCGGGCACGGTGGCTGAAGGAGCGCAGCCCGTCGGTGCCGTACCACTGGTGGCTTCTGAGCTCTTCCGGTGACTTCATGTCGACCATCCGGCGACTATCGCGGCGACCTCGGCGCGCTCGCTCTCGGGCAGGGGCCTGCTGGGCGGGCGGACCTCGCGGCGGCACAGGCCGAGGGACGCAAGCGCTTCCTTGACGATCGTGACGTTGTTCGCGGAGCCGTTCGCCGCACGTAGTTCCTCGAATCGGCGGATCTGCTCCCACACCTTCATCGCGCCCGGATAGTCCCCTGATCGAAGCGCTTCGATCATGTTCAGCGAGACGGACGGGGCGACGTTCACGAGCCCTGAGGTGAAGCCGGTGGCGCCCGCCGAGAAGTAGGAGGGCGCGTACGGTTCGGCCAGCCCGGCCACCCACACGAAGCGTTCGAGCCCCGCGTCCCGGGCGAAGGCGGCGAAGCGGGCCGCGTCCGGGACTGCGTACTTGACGCCGATGACATTCGGGCAGTCGTCGGCGAGTTCGGCGAGGCGGGCGCCGAGGAGCTGGGCGTTGCGGATGTACGGGACGACGCCGAGGTCGGGCACGGACTCGGCGATGGCGCGGTGGTAGTCGACCCAGCCGTCCTGTGAGACGTACGGGTGGACGGGCTGATGGACCATCACCATCTGGGCGCCGAGTGCGCGGGCGTGCCGGGCGGAGGCGATGGCGGTGGGGACGTCGTGTCCGACGCCGACGAGGACCGCGGCGCGTCCGCCCGCCTCGTCGATGGTCAACTCCGTTACGAGCCGGCGTTCTTGAGGGGTGAGGGCGTAGAACTCGCCGGTGTTCCCGTTCGGTGTGAGGATGCCGACGCCGCCGTCGAGCAGGCGGCGGAGCAGGGCCCGGTGGGTGTCCTGGTCGACGCTGCCGTCCTCGGCGAACGGGGTCACCGGGATCGCCACCACGTCGGCCAGGGCGGTGCGTTGGGCCTCGAACCTCGCCGTCATGCCCGTCCGTCCTCTCCGTCGGTGTCCCGTCCCTGGGTGTTCCGCCCCTGGGTGTCCCGTCCGTGGGTCTCCAACTCGGTCCCGGGGAAGGCTCGTTGGACGAACGACGCGATGTGGGCGTGCAGTGCGGTGGCCGCGCCGTCCGCGTCGCCGTCGAGGGCGAGGCGCAGGATCTCGCGGTGTTCGCCGGCCTCCCGTTCCCAGGAGGGCGAGGCGGCCCAGGCGACGGCGGAGACGAGGGCGGCCTGGTCGCGGACCTCGTCGAGCATCCGGCCGAGCAGCGGGTTGCCGCACGGCAGGTACAGGGCGCGGTGGAACTCCCGGTTGGCGAGGGAGCGTTCGGCGGTGTCGGTGGCCTCGTCGGCGCGGGTCAGCGCTTCGCGGGCGTCGTCGAGGGAGGCGTGGAGTCGTACGGCACGGCGGAGCGCCTCGGGTTCGAGGAGCAGCCGTACGTCGTACACCTCGCGCGCCATGTCCGCGTCCACCATGCGCACCGTGACGCCCTTGTACTGGTTCATCACGACGAGCCCGGTACCGGCCAGGGTCTTGAGCGCCTCGCGCACCGGGGTCTTGGACACCCCGAACTGTGCGGCGAGGTCGGTCTCGACCAGGGGCTGACCCGGCGTCAACTGCCCGGTGAGGATGCGGCGTTTGATCTCCTCCTGCACGTACTGCGTGCGGGAGGGGATCGGCGTGGGCACAGAGGTCATGCGCGCCTCTCGGATCTCACATATGGCGTCTCATATATGACGTACGAAGTACGACGCGTTGAAGGTAGGAGCGGCCCTGTGTTTCGTCAATGCTTCTGACAAAGGAAGCAGAAAGCGCTTCACATGGTCTTCGTGACGCCTTCGAGCGCGGCGGAGGTCCGGCCGGGGAAGATCGCGGCGGCGCGTTCCAGGGCCGCTTCGCGGGTGAGGGTGGGTCCCACGTGGGTGATGAGGAGTTCGCGCGCGCCCTTGGCGCAGGCGGCGGCGTCCTCGGGCGTGAGGTGGACCTGGCGTTCGCCTTCGCGATGCCGGTCGATGTCGGCCTCGCAGAGGAACACGTCGGCGCCGCCCGCGAGTTCGGACAGGGCCTCGCAGGGTCCGCTGTCCCCGGAGTACCCGAGCACGCTCCCCTGGCACTCGGCGCGCAGCCCGTACGCCTCGGTGTCGTGGGCGACGGCGCGTGCGGTGAGCCGGAGGTTCCAGTGCCGGACGGCGTGGCCGTCGTAGAGCGGCCGGAAGTCGAAGACGCCGCTCAGGAACCGTACGTCCGGCTGCCCGAAGAACCCGGCGAGCCGGCGGGCGCAGTCCTGCGGGGCGTAGAGCGGGATCGGGGAGGTCGGGGTCATCCCGCCGTAGGCGAACGCGTAGGCGGCGGCGAGGAGATCGGCGCTGTGGTCGGCGTGCAGATGCGAGATCCAGATCGCGGTGAGCCGCGCCGGATCGGTGTGCCGCTGCAACTCCGCGAACGTCCCCGTCCCCGCGTCCAGCCACACCTCGGCGCCGCCGCCGCGCAGCAGGTACCCGGAGCAGGGGCGGCCGGGGCGCGGATGCGGGGAGGCGGTGCCGAGGACGGTGAGACTGAGAGGCATGGTGGGGAAGAGTACGGTTCCGGGACCCGGGGCACTCACAGTTCAGGGCGTTCCGTGGCGCCCGGCCTCCAGGTGGTCTACGGGGATCCACCGGACGAAGCGCCGTCGGTACCCTGGCGCGGTGACGACCAACGCTCTCCTGTCGAAGGCGATGAGCGGCACCGTCGACCCCCCTCTGCTCCCCCTGCCGGATCGGGTCGTCGAGCTGCTGTCGGAGCTGGGCAGCCCGCCCCGGCTGGCGGCTCACCTGCGAGCGGTCCATGACGTCGCGCATCAGTTGGTCGTCCGGGTGGAACAGCGCTACCCGGACGTGGCCTTCGACCGCGAGGCGGTGCTCTTCGGGGCGGCGACGCACGACGTGGGCAAGACGGTGCACGTCTCCGAACTCTCCGGGCCCGGGGCGGCGCACGAGGAAGCGGGGCGGACTCTCCTGCTCGACCACGGGGTCGGCCCGGAGCTGGCCCGCTTCGCCGCGACGCACGCTTCGTGGGCGCGGTCACCTGTCGGTCTCGAGGACCTCCTGGTGAGCCTCGCCGACAAGATCTGGAAGAACAAGCGGGTTCCCGAACTCGAGGATCTCGTCGTGGCCCGGCTGGCCCAAGCGACGGGCAGGGCGGTGTGGGAGGAGTTCATCGCGCTCGACGAGGTTCTCGCTCACATCGGTGACGGGGCCGACGAGCGGCTGGCGTTCCAGGCGTCTTTTCCGATCCACGGCTGAGGGACCGGGGCTCGGGGCTGCTGGGCCGGTGCGGTTCACAGGTCGGGGTCGTACGGCGGGATGGTCCAGCGCAGTATCGCTTCCCCTCCTCTGGCTTCGAGCGTGACGGGGTAGACCTGCCCGTAAGCCCGCTCGCCACGATGGCGCATGGAGTGGTCGCCGGGATCCCAGCCGAGTCCGAGCACGCGGCAGCCGTCGAGGTCGATGACCCCGGCCAGCAACGGGTGGTTCCAGGCGGCTCGGGTGAATCGGTGGAAGTCGGTGTGGGCGTCGACGGCGATCATCAGGCCGTTGCCGGGTCCTTCTCGGATCCAGGTCCGGAGCCGTTCGGCGAGCGCTTCGGCCTCGGCCAGGGGCAGGTCGAGCCAACCGCGTGGCCCGTCCTCGCCTTCGTTCTGCGGGATTCGGTCACCACCGAACCGCGCATGGACGGTGTCTTGGTACTTGCCCCAGTAGGTGACGTCCGCCAGACCGTCGGTGGACCGGCCGTCCACGCCGGTGAAGCCGTCCAGCGCCCGAGCGTCGCCGAGAACCATGCCGCACCGGTCGACCGGCAGGTCTCCGAGCCGCACCGGGCTGTCGTCGGGGCCGGACCAGGGCAGGCCGAGGGCAACCTCCAGGACGGCGATCGTCGGTTCCCCGTCGAAGGGCGAAGCCGACGTCCGGGCCGTCGCTCGCAGCGGCCGGCCCGCGGCGGCTGCTACGGCGATCGCCTCGTACATCCAGCCGGACGGTTCGCTGTTCTCGGGTCCGTGCAGGTGACCGCCGCCGACGGCCGCCGCAGTCCGGGCCCGCTCGGACAGCGGTCGGCCCGCACGCGGCCAGTGGTCGATCCAGCCCGCCATCCCCAGCACGAGTGTCCCGGAGGGCGCGGTGACGGTGCCGAGGTCTACGTGGGCGTCAGACATGTGCTGATCGAACAGGAACGGAACCGAAGGATCAAGGTGCCATCGCGTCCGACGTTCGCGCGGAGCGAGGTGAAGTCCTCAGCCACCCCTATGGCTTCCACCCCGGGTCACGTCCGCTGAGCCCCAACGTCCGTTCCAGCAACGGCGCTTCCTCCGCCACCGGCACCACCGGCCCGAAGATGCCACCGCCGCGGGTCGGGTCCTGTGTGGCCGCGAGGAGGAAGCCGTGGGACGTCTGGAGTGCGGCCGGGTCGGGGGCGTAGGGGCGGCCGGTGGCCACCGCCAAGTCCCAGCCGTGGATGACCAGTTCGTCGGCGACGACGGCCGCGGCGACCGCGCCGGGGAGGTCGATGCCGCCCGCGCGGGTCATGCCGGTCCAGGCGGCCGGGTCGCGCCAGGCCTCGGCCAAGTCGTCCAGCACCTTGGGGAGTTGCTCTCGCCAGTCGGGGCCGATGTCGGGTGCCGTAGCACCCGGATTGGTGTCGGTCGTGGCGCCCAGGTCCTTGCGCGCGGCGTCGCGGAAGGCGACGGACAGGCCGAGCACGTGCCCCAGCATGTTGCGTACGGCGAGTTCGGGACACGGCGTCCCGTCCGTCAGCTGCTCGTCGGTCACCCTCTCGGCGAGCCGCGCGATGACCCGGGTCTGGGGGCCGAGGTCGAGGATCGTGTCGTCGGTCATGCGAATCTCCTCAGGGGTTGGGCTCCGCTCATGAGGTAGACCGGCAGCGGCCCCGAAACTCATCGCACACCCTCGCCGCGCCTCCCCCACCGCGCGTTTCTACGGCACCTGCCCGATGCCCCGGCCCCCGCCTTAGACCCACGATGACCAGGCATGACGACAAACTGGACGGTGACACGCATCCTGCGGGACCGCAACGCGGGGCTGTATTTCGTGGGCCTGGTGGTGTCCGCCTTCGGCTCGTCCGCGATGAACCTGGCGGCCGGCGTGTGGGTGAAGGACCTCACCGGCTCGAACGGCCTGGCCGCGCTCTGCATGTTCGCGATCTGGGCGCCGACCCTGTTCGGCCCGGCCCTCGGCACGATCGCCGACCGCGTCCGCCGCAAACCCCTGCTGATCTGGACGAACCTGGGCCTGGCCGCCCTCCTCCTCACTCTCTTCGCCGTCCACTCGCGGGCCGACCTGTGGCTCCTCTTCGCGGTCCTGTTCGTCTACGGCACCACCATCGTCGTCCAGGACCCCGCCGAGTCGGCCCTCCTCACCGCCGCCGTCGACCGGGACCTCCTCGGTGACTTCAACGGGCTGCGGATGACGGCCGTCGAGGGCATGAAGCTGGTCGCGCCGCTGACGGGCGCGGGCCTGTTCGCCGCGTTCGGCGGGTCCGCGGTGGGCTTTCTGGACGCGGTCACGTTCGCTCTGGCAGCGGGCCTGTGGCTGCTCGTCCGCGTGCACGAGGAACGGCCGAAGCGTCCCGCCGGCACCTGGCGGACGCAGACCGCCGAGGGCGTCCGCGAGTTGTGGGGGCACCCTCTGCTGCGCCCGCTGGTCCTGGCGGGCGGCGCCATGATGTTCCTCGCCTCCCTGAGCAGTTCCACGACCTACGCCCTCGTCGACGTCCTCGGGCACGCCCCGGCCTACACCGGCGTGCTGTACACGGCCCAGGGCATCGGCTCGGTGACGGTCGGGCTGGTCTCCGGGCCCGCTCTACGGCGGCTCGGCGAACGGCGGTTCGGGGCGGCCGGGATCGCGCTCACGGGGGTCGCGGTGGCCGCGCGGGCGGTACCGTCCGACCTCGTGGTGCTGGCGAGCAGCGTGGCGATCGGCCTGGGGCTGCCGTGCGCGCTGATCGCCGCGTTCACCGCAGTACAGCGTGAGGTGCCGGGTCCGCTGCTGGGCCGGGCGAGCGCGACCGCCAACACGCTGATCTTCACACCGAACGTGATCGGACTGGGGGCGGGGGCGGCACTGGTCGAACTGGCCGACTTCCGGGTGCTGTTGGTACTGATCGGCGCGGCGTTTCTCGCAACGAGCGTGTCCTTGGCGGTACTTGGGACGACCGCGTCTCTGACGCTGCTTTCACCGGGCGCGTCCCCGGCATTGCCTGCACCGGACGTGCCTCCGGCACTGCTCGGGCCGGACGCGCCTCCGGCATCACTTGATCCGGCCGCATCTCCGACGCCGCTCGCCCCCGGCGCGTCTCCCCCGTTGCTCGGGCCAGGCGGGACTCCGGCGCTGCTTGACCCGGCCTCGTCCCCAGCACCGCCCGCACCGGACACGCCTCCCCCGTCGCCCGCGCCCAGCGTGTCTCCCCCGTCGCTCGCGCCGAACGCACCCCCACCTCAGAGCCCGCCCAACGCCTCCCGGACCTCCGCCAAGTCCCCGTCCGACGCCAACCCCGCGTGATACAGCCGCAGTTCGGTCGCACCGAGGCTCCGCGCCCGTTCCGCGTCCGCCGCGAGCGCCCCCGGCCGTCCCCCCATCCCGGAGACCACCGTGAAGTTGGCGGCCAACACGGCCCCGTCCACGCCCTGTTGGGCGAACGGGGTCAGCAGGCCCGCGCCGGCCGTGCAGGGAACGACCACGCCGTCGGCCACGGAGAGGATGTGCCCGGGGTCCACGCCCACGTTGGCGCCGCAGTGGTACGACTCCGGGTCCGCGTGCAGCAGGACCTGGAAGTCGGCGGGGGCGGCCGCCCGGACCGCCGCGACCGCCGTCTCCTGGAGGGTGCGGGCCCGCTCGTCGCGCCACGC
Organism: Streptomyces sp. NBC_00986; assembly: GCF_045162565.1. Taxonomy (NCBI): domain Bacteria; kingdom Bacillati; phylum Actinomycetota; class Actinomycetes; order Kitasatosporales; family Streptomycetaceae; genus Streptomyces; species Streptomyces sp. NBC_00986. The sequence goes on along the minus strand of NZ_CP108733.1, from coordinate 8,878,222 downwards.
GCGTGTGGCCGTCGCGTTCGCGTCGCCGAGGAGTTTCTCGACCCCCGCCCAGCCGCCGTCGGAGGGCGCGCCCTGCCACACAGGTTCCAGCGCGGCGCGTACGACCGCCGCCAACTCCTCGGCGTCGAGGCCCTGTTCGCCGTAGCCCTCCCGGCAGGTCGGGCAGAAGCACAGGGACATGAGGTACTGGCCGGCGTCCCCGAGCCCGACCCCGGCGGTCTTGTCGTGGGCGTGCAGGTGGGCGAGGCCGTACCAGCCGAGGGACTCCAGTTCGGTGCCGCGCGCGCCGGGGCGTACGGCTGCCTCGGCGGCGAGGTCGACGAGGTACGCGCGCGTGGCGGGCTGGGCGATGCAGGGGGCCCAGGGGTAGCGGTCACCGTAGGCGTTGACGACGGAGGTGTCCGGATGGTCCGCGCCCAGGCGGGAGTTGTGGGCGAGCACTACCCAGGTGTGGACCTCCAGGCCCGCGTCCGCGATGGCCGCCGCGGCATCCCCGTAGGCGTCGCCCGGCGCCCAGTCGCCCGCCGGGTACGGCCTCAACTCCCGTCCCTGCCAACGGTCGTCCGGCGGATACAGCACGGCCGCGTGCTCGGCGGTGACGATGCGGTGGCGCGGGTGGCGGGGGGTCAGCGCGCGCGTGGAGTGGTACGCGGAGGCCAAGGTCGCCTGCTGGACGCCGAGTCGGGCGATCCTGGCGCCTGCCTCCGGGTCGCCGTTGACGTCCCAGGGGTAGACGAACGCCGATGCCTTCACGCGCCCTCCTCGATCCGCGGTGCGACCTCTGACTCGATCAACGTATAGCCGCGCTCGATGAGTTGGGCGAGCTGCTTGACGTGGTCCTCGGTCGGTTCCGTCAGCGGCGGGCGGACTTCGCCGACGTCCAACCCCCGCATCCGTACCCCCGCCTTGACGAGCGAGACGGCGTAACCGCGTCCCTGGGCGCGGAGTTCGACGAACGGGAGATAGAAGCCGTCCAGGAGACGGTTCGCCGTGGTGTCGTCGCCGGTCGCCAGCGCGCGGTGGAAGGCGAGCGCGATCTCGGGGACGAAGCAGAACACGGCGGAGGAGTAGAGGGTGATGCCGATGCCCCGGTAGGCGAGCTGGGTCTGTTCGGCGGTCGGGAGTCCGTTGAAGTAGAGGAAGTCGCCCGGGACTTCGGCGCGTACCGTGCTCACGATCCGCTGCATCAGGTCGAGGTCGCCGAGGCCGTCCTTGAAGCCGATGATGCCCTCGGTGCGGGCGAGTTCGACGACCGTGGCGGGGGTGAACACGGCATTGTCGCGCTGGTAGACGATGACGGGCAGCGCGGTCGCCTCGGCCACCTCGCGGTAGTGCCGCAGCAGCCCCTCCTGCCCGGCGACCACGAGGTACGGCGGCATGGCGAGCAGCCCGTCCGCCCCGGCCGTCTCCGCGAGCCGTGCGTACCGTACGGCGAGCGCGGTGCCGTAGCCCGCGCCCGCGATCACCGGGACCCGGCCCCCGGTCGCCTCCACGGCGGCCCGCACGCAGGCCTCGAACTCCTCGGGCAGCAGCGCGTGGAACTCCCCGGTGCCGCAGCACGCGAACACGGCGGCGGCCCCGGCCTCCACGCCCCGGCGGACATGCGCGCGGTAGACGTCGAGATCGACGGAGCCGTCGGAGCCGTACGCGGTGACGGGGAAGAACAGCGGCCCGCTGGGGATACTGAGCCGGTCGGCGAGAGGGGCTGGCGTCACGGACTCTCCCTTGAAACAGGCGCGTGCGTTCTTCTGATCAACGTCTACATTTCTGAACAGCCCCACCCTAAGGATCTGCCTCAGGGTGGGTCAAGCAGGCAAATGAGCAAGAAGGAAGCGGATTTCCCAGGTCCACGCCACACTTGACGGGCATGGCGGACGATCCTTAGCTTGTCCATGCATGTGAATGTGATTCATGGATGAGGTCAGCCATCCAGTGTCGATCCCAAGGAGACCGAGGATGCCCGCTCCCCGCACCGTTCTGCTCACCGGCGCCGCAGGCGGGCTCGGCACCCTGATGCGGGACCTGCTCCCCACTTACGGCTACGAGCTGCGCCTGCTGGACGTCCGCCCCGTCGAGGGCGCGCCGGACGCGATCACCGCCGACCTCTCCGACCGGGCGGCGCTCCGCGAGGCCGTGCGGGGCGTCGACGCGATCATCCATCTCGCCGGCATCTCCCTGGAAGCCTCCTTCGACAAGATCCTGAAGTCGAACATCGAGGGTACCTACAACCTCTACGAGGCCGCCCGCGAGGAAGGCGTTCCCCGCATCGTCTTCGCCTCCTCCAACCACGCCGTCGGCTACACCCCGAGGCCCCAGGGCGACGACCCCTTGATCCCGATCGACACCCCGCACCGCCCCGACACCTTCTACGGCCTGTCGAAGTCCTTCGGTGAGGACCTGGCGCAGCTCTACTGGGACAAGCACGGCCTGGAGACCGTCTCCGTGCGCATCGGCTCCTGCTTCCCGGAGCCCAGCAGCGTGCGCATGCTGTCGATCTGGATGAGCCCCGCCGACGGCGCCCGCCTCTTCCACGCGGCCCTGACCGCCGAGGACGTGCAGCACACCGTCGTCTACGGCTCCTCCGCCAACACCCGCCTGTGGTGGGACCTTTCGACCGCGCGGGCGCTCGGTTACGAGCCGCAGGACGACTCCGAGCCGTACGCCGAGAAGATCGTCGCCGAGCAGGGCGAGCTCCAGCCGGACGTCGAGGCGCACGCCTATCTGGGCGGCCACTTCGTGAACGACCCGCCGATCTGGCCGTACTGACACGGGCGGTACTGGCACGGGCGGCGGTACTGACACGGGCCGTACATCCGGTCGTACCGACGGGAAAAGGGACTCCGGAGACGCGGGCGGGCACCGAACGGGCCCGCCCGCAGCCATGTTCGGGCACGGACGCTGCCCGATCTCACGCCCCGGCGGACAGCCGCGCAGGTCCGCGACGGGCACAGCGCCCGGTAAACGGTCACACACGGGCAGCATCGGGCGTGCAACAGGCCTGGTCAGTGCCGCGCACCGGCTGTAGAACTTCCCCCAAGGGTCCCACCGGGCCCGAACGGGCAGTACTCCAGGTGAGCGGGAAGGCGGTGTCGGCCATGGGCACGAGTTCGGCGGAGGAACGCCAGCGGGAGATCGTGCGGGCCGCGCGCCGCACCGGCTCGGTCGACGTCACCGCGCTCGCCGCCGAGCTGGGCGTGGCCAAGGAGACCGTACGGCGGGATCTGCGGGCCCTGGAGGACCACGGGCTGGTCCGCAGGACCCACGGCGGCGCCTACCCCGTGGAGAGCGCCGGCTTCGAGACGACGCTCGCCTTCCGCGCCACCAGCCATGTCCCCGAGAAGCGCCGGATCGCCCTCGCCGCGGCCGAGCTGCTCGGGGACGCCGAGACCGTCTTCGTCGACGAGGGCTTCACCCCCCAGCTCATCGCCGAGGCGCTGCCCAGGGACCGGCCGCTGACCGTGGTCACCGCGTCCCTGCCCGTGGCGGGCGTGCTCGCCGAGTCCGAGAACACCTCCGTGCTGCTGCTCGGCGGCCGGGTCCGGCACGGCACCCTCGCCACCGTGGACCACTGGACGACGAAGATGCTCGCCGGCTTCGTCCTCGACCTCGCCTTCATCGGCGCCAACGGCATCTCCCGCGAACACGGCCTGACCACGCCCGACCCCGCCGTCAGCGAGGTCAAGGCACAGGCCATCCGCGCCTCCCGGCGCACCGTTTTCGCGGGCGTGCACACCAAGTTCGGGGCGGTCAGCTTCTGCAGGTTCGCCGAGATCGGTGCCCTGGAGACGATCGTCACGAGCACGCTGCTCCCGTCGGCCGAAGCCCACCGCTACTCGTTGCTGGGGCCACAGGTCATACGCGTCTAGAGCGTCACGAGCGTCCAGAACGCCGTTTGGAATTCCAACTGAGTCACTACGTAGGGCGCAGCCATGCCCGGCGACGCCTTTGTTACCCCATAAGTCCAACTCCCCTTACTGCAGGAGCGATCCATGCGAACCCAGAGCCGACGACGGCCGCCGCGAGCCACGCTCGCCCTGGCCGCCGTAGGGACGCTGCTCGCCCCGCTGCTCTCCGGCTGCTGGGTCGGAGCGGGCGGCGCCGGATCCGGCGGCAACTCGATCAACGTCCTGATGGTCAACAACCCCCAGATGACCGAACTCCAGAAGCTGGCACCGAACTTCACGAAGGAGACCGGCATCAAGGTCAACTTCACGGTGCTGCCCGAGAACGACGTCCGCGACAAGATCAGCCAGGACTTCGCCAACCAGGCCGGCCAGTACGACGTGGCGACCCTCTCCAACTACGAGATCCCGATCTACGCCCGCAACGGCTGGCTGCACGAGATGGACTCGTACGTCGCGAAGGACCCGGCCTACGACGAGCAGGACATCCTCAAGCCGATGCGGGAGTCGCTGACCGCGGACGACGGCAAGCTCTACGGGCAGCCGTTCTACGGCGAGTCGTCCTTCCTGATGTACCGCAAGGACGTGCTCGCCGAGAAGAACATCACGATGCCCGCGCACCCGACCTGGACCCAGGTGGCCGACATAGCCGCCAAGGTCGACGGCGCGAAGCCGGGCATGAAGGGCATCTGCCTGCGCGGGCTGCCCGGTTGGGGCGAGTTGATGGCGCCGCTGACCACCGTCGTGAACACCTTCGGCGGGACCTGGTTCACCAAGGACTGGAAGGCGCAGCTCGACTCCCCCGCGTTCGAGCAGGCGACGAAGTTCTATGTCGACCTCGTCCGCAAGCACGGCGAGTCCGGCGCGGCCCAGTCCGGCTTCGCCGAGTGCCTGAACAACATCACGCAGAGCAAGGTCGCCATGTGGTACGACGCCACCTCCGCGGCCGGTTCGCTGGAGGCCAAGGGCTCCCCGGTGAAGGGCAAGATCGGCTACGTCCCCGCGCCCGTCGAGAAGACCAAGTCCTCCGGCTGGCTGTACACGTGGGCCTGGGGCATCCAGAAGGCGTCGCACAACTCCGACAAGGCCTGGAAGTTCGTGTCCTGGGCGTCCAGCAAGCAGTACGAGCAGCTGGTCGGCGACACGGACGGCTGGTCCAACGTGCCGGCCGGGAAGCGCGCCTCGACGTACACGAACCCGGACTACGTCAAGGAGGCCGCCGCCTTCCAGGAGATGACGAAGGCCGCCATCGAGGGCGCCAAGCCGAACGATCCCGGCGTGCAGCCGCGGCCCGCGCCCGGCATCCAGTTCGTCGACATCCCCGAGTTCACCGACCTCGGCACGAAGGTCTCCCAGGAGATCAGTTCGGCCATCGCCGGACGGCAGTCCGTCGACTCGGCCCTGAAGAAGGCCCAGAAACTCGCCGAGAAGATCTCCAAGGAGTACGAGGGACGATGACCGCCACGACAACGGCCCCGCCGGCCACCAGCCCGACCCGTACCGCGCGGCCGCCTTCGGACCGACTGCGCGCCTGGGCCACCCGTGCCCCGCTGCTCCCCGCCCTGATCTTCATGATCGTCGTGACCCAACTCCCGTTCGTGGCCACGCTGGTGATCTCGTTCTTCGACTGGAACGCGCTCTACCCGAAGGCCCGGCACTTCACCGGTTTCGACAACTACCAGCAGGTCCTGACCGACGCGGACCTGCGCCACTCGGTGTGGACGACCGTCCTGCTCACGGTGGCGGTGGTGCTGGCCAGCCTGGTCCTGGGCCTGTTGCTCGCCCTGCTCCTGGACCGGAAGTTCCGGGGCCGGGGCTTCGTCCGCACGCTGCTGATCGCCCCGTTCCTGGTGGTGCCGGTGGCCGCGGCCCTGCTCTGGAAGCATGTGCTCTACAACCCTGAATACGGCCTGCTCAATGGGCTGTTGCACTATGTGGGCGGCCCACAGCCTGACTGGATCTCCAACAACCCGCTGCTCGCGGTCGAGGCCTCCCTGGTGTGGCAGTGGACGCCGTTCATGATGCTGATCCTGCTGGCCGGACTGCAGAGCCGCGACCAGCAGCAGATCGAGGCCGCGAAGGTGGACGGCGCGAACGACTGGCAGGTCTTCCGCTATCTGACCCTGCCGCACCTGCGCCGCTACCTCGAACTCGGCGGTCTGCTGGGCTCGATCTACATCGTGCAGAACTTCGACGCGGTCTTCACGATCACGTCGGGCGGCCTGGGCACCGCCAACCTGCCCTACACCGTCTACCAGAGCTTCTACCAGGCCCATGAGAACGGCCTCGCCTCGGCGGCCGGTGTCCTGGTCGTCATCGGCTCGATCATCCTCGCGACCTTCGCCCTGCGCGTCGTGTCGTCCCTGTTCCGTGAGGAGGCGTCCCGCGCATGAGCAGCATCGCCGTACGCGTGCGTGCCCGCCGTAAAGGCGCGGGCCTGGGCCTGGTGGCCTGGGTGCTCGGCATCGTGTTCTTCCTGCCCATCGCCTGGATGGCGCTGACGTCCTTCCACTCGGAGACGGACGCGGCGACCAACCCGCCGTCCTTCGGGGCCGCCCTCACCCTGGACGGCTACCGGGACTTCTTCGGCACCGGAGGCGGCGCGAGCCCCTGGCCTGCACTCGTCAACTCACTGGTCGCGTCGGTGGCCTCGACGGTCTTCGTGCTGCTGCTCGCGTTCCCGGCGGCCTACGCGCTGTCGATCCGCCCGGTGAAGAAGTGGACCGACGTCCTGTTCTTCTTCCTGTCCACGAAGATGCTCCCGGTGGTGGCGGGCCTGCTGCCGATCTACCTGTTCGCGAAGAACGCCGGGATGCTGGACAACATCTGGCTCCTGGTCATCCTCTACACCTCCATGAACCTGCCGATCGCGGTGTGGATGATGCAGTCCTTCCTCGCCGAGGTCCCGGTCGCCGTCATCGAGGCGGCGCAGATCGACGGCGCCCGGCTGCCGACCATCCTCGCGCGCGTGGTCGCCCCGATCTCCCTCCCGGGTATTGCCGCGACAGCCCTCATCTGCTTCATCTTCAGCTGGAACGAGCTGCTGTTCGCCCGGGTCCTCACGGGTGTGGTCGCGGAGACCGCGCCCGTGTTCCTGACCGGCTTCATCACCAGCCAGGGCCTGTTCCTGGCGAAGGTGTGCGCCGCGTCGCTCGTCATCTCCCTGCCGGTGCTCGCCGCGGGGTTCGCCGCCCAGGACAAGCTGGTCCAGGGCCTCTCCTTGGGAGCCGTGAAATGAAGGCCGCCGTCATCGAGTCCGTGGGCCGCGCCGTCGTCACCGAGGTCCCCGACCCGACGCCGGGCCCCCGCGAGGTCGTCGTCGAGGTCGCCGCCTGCGGGCTGTGCGGCACCGATCTGCACATCCTCCAGGGCGAGTTCGCGCCCAAGCTGCCGATCGTGCCGGGCCACGAGTTCGCCGGCGAGATCGTCGCCGTCGGCACCCAGGTCACCGAGGTGTCGGTCGGCGACCAGGTCGCCGTAGACCCGTCCCTCTACTGCTACGAGTGCCGGCAGTGCCGCAACGGACACAACAACCTCTGCGAACGCTGGGCCGCGATCGGCGTCACCACGGCGGGCGGCGCGGCCCAGTACGCGGTCGCCCCGGTGGCGAACTGCGTCAAGCTCCCCGAGCACGTGCGCACCCAGGACGCGGCGCTCGTGGAACCCCTGTCGTGCGCGGTGCGCGGCTACGACGTCCTCAAGTCACGCCTCGGCGCACACGTCCTGATCTACGGCTCCGGGACCATGGGCCTGATGATGCTGGAGCTGGCCAAGCGCACCGGCGCGGCGAGCGTCGACATCGTGGACCTGAACCCGGCCCGCCTGGAGACGGCCCGCACGCTCGGGGTCTCCGGGTCCGCGGCGAACGCGGACGAGCTGGACCGGCCGCAGGGCTGGGACCTCGTGGTCGACGCGACCGGCAACGCGGCGGCGATCCAGGACGGCCTGGACCGGGTGGCGAAGGCGGGCACGTTCCTGCAGTTCGGGGTGGCCGACTACGCGACCCGGGTGTCGATCGACCCGTACCGCATCTACAACCAGGAGATCACCATCACCGGCTCCATGGCGGTGCTGCACAGCTTCGAGCGGGCGGCGGAGCTGTTCGCGAACGGCGTCCTCGACCCGGAGATCTTCATCAGCGACCGGATAGAGCTGGAGCGGTATCCGGAGGCGCTGGAGCAGTTCGCGGCGGGGGTGGGGCGGAAGATCGTGGTGATTCCGTAGTCCGCAGAAGGGATCAGGAGCGATTTCGAGCCGGTGGTTCCAAGGCTTGGCCAATTGGTCGCTTGGTAAGGGAACGGCAAAATGGTCTCGGTCGTTCACGAGTCATGACAGCTATGACCCCCGGCTCGAACATCCCTCTCTCCGCCGCGCGCGTGACGGTGGACGTCGCCGCCCCGGTGCGGCTCGACGTATCGGGCCTGCTGCTCACGGGCGACGGCAAGGTGCGCTCCGACGACGACTTCATCTTCTACAACCAGCCGACGGGCCCCGGCGTGACCTACCGCTCCGGCGGCGGTACGGCACCCGACGCGATCACCGTCGACACCGGCGCCGTCCCGCCGGGCATCGAGAAGATCGTCGTCACCGCCAGCCCGGACGCGGCCGGCCAGAGCTTCCAGGGCATCGAACCCACGGCCACGATCCGCAACGCGGACGACAACAGCGTCCTGGGCACCTTCACGCCCCCGCAGCTCGGCGCCGAGACGGCACTCGTGGTTGTGGAGATCTACCTCCGCAACGGTGTGTGGAAGGCCCGCGCGGTCGGCCAGGGCTATGCGAACGGCCTGGCGGGCATCGCCACGGACTTCGGCGTCTCGGTCGAGGAACCGGCCGCGGCCCCGGCTCCGGTGGCCCCGCCCACCCCGACGGTGCAGACCCCGGTGGCACCCCCGGCGCCCGTCGCTCCCCCGGCCCCGCCCGCCGCACCCCCGCTCGGCGCCGGAAAGATCAACCTCGACAAGGGCCGCGTCAGCCTCCAGAAGAACCAGACGGTGTCCCTGGTCAAGGGCGGCCGCCCGCTGCTCTCCCAGGTCAAGATGGGCCTCGGCTGGGAGCCCGCGTTCCGCGGCAAGGACATCGACCTGGACGCCTCGGTCATCGCCTACGGCCCGCAGCGCAACCACATCGACAGCTGCTACTTCGGCAAGCTCTCGATCCTGAACGGCGCGATCAAGCACTCCGGCGACAACCTCACGGGCGAGGGCGGCGGTGACGACGAGGTGATCGTCGTCGACCTCGGCCGCATCCCCCAGGAGGTCACCGGCCTGGTCTTCACGGTCAACTCCTTCTCCGGCCAGAAGTTCACCGAGGTAGCCAAGGCCTACTGCCGCCTCCTGGACGCCGCGACCGGCGAGGAACTGGTCCGCTTCGACCTCACCAACGCCGAGTCCCAGACCGGCGTGATGATGGCCAAGCTGGTCAAGCAGTTCTCCGGCGAGTGGGACATGACCGCGATGGGCGACTTCGTGAAGTCCCGCACGGTGAGAGGCATGGTGAAGCCGGCGGCCCAGGCGCTGTAACCACCACATACAGTCCTACGACCGCTGCGGGCGCCCCTTCCGAGGGGCGCCCGGCGTTCACTCCGACCGGGCAGCGGGCCGTAGTCCGTCCGTCAGCAGGGACAGATAGCGGCGGATGTACTTCCCCTGCCCGTTCGCCAACTCCGAGGCCGTCGACACTCCGTGGGCCAGCCGCAGGACCTCGATCGGCTCGATGTCCTGACGCAGGGTTCCCTCCCGCTGCGCCGCCTCCACCAGCCGCTGCGCCGCGCTCTTCATATGCGTACCGCAGACCGTGAGCGCGCGATTGCTGCCGTCCGCGACGGCCGAGCCCAGCAGGGCCTTCATGCCGCGCACCTGGATCGTGCCGACGCACACCTCGTACAGCCACTCGGCCAGCGCCTCGCCCGGGGGCAGTTCCTTCGCGAGTTCGTCGGCGCGGGTTCCGAGCGCCTCGATCCGGTCGACGTAGGCCGCCTCCAACAGCGCCTGCCGGGTGGGGAAATGCCGGTACAGCGTCCCTGACCCGACGCCCGCGCGCTTGGCGATGTCGTCGAGGGACGCGTTCTCCCCGTGCTCGGCGAAGGACTCCGCCGCGACCTTCAGCAGTCGCTCGTAGTTGCGCCGGGCGTCCGCGCGCATGGGTCTGACCTGCGCCATCCAGATACTCCTTGCGAACCGGGGACTGTCTCCGTATCTTACCGAGTACTAAACGGAGACAGTCCCCGCTTATCACTGTGTTCGTCGACGGGCAGTCCGTGCTGCCCGCACGCCTTTCACACGGGGACGCCAGACCGGGAGAACTCCATGTCCACCCCGTCCGCACCGTCCACCACCGCCGATCCTCTCTCCGCACCGCCCCGACCCGCCAGGCTCGGCACCGTCCTCTTCACCGTCGTCACCGCCTATCTGATGGTCGGCGTCGACTCCACTGTCGTCAACGTCGCGCTGCCGGACATCCAGAAGGACCTCGCCTTCAGCCCCACCGGGCTGTCCTGGGTCCTCAACGCCTACACGCTCGCCTTCGGCGGGCTGCTTCTGCTGGGCGGCCGGGTCGGAGACATCGCCGGCCGCCGCCGTACGCTCACGATCGGTGTCCTGCTCTTCGCCACGTCCTCCCTGCTCGGCGGACTCGCCACCGACAGCGCCTGGCTGCTGGCGGCCCGCGCGCTGCAGGGCGTGGGCGCCGCGCTCATCGCGCCCAACACGCTCGCCCTGATCACCACCAACTTCCCGGAGGGCCCGCGCCGTCACCACGCGCTCGGCATCTACTCCTCCATGGCCGGCATCGGTGCCTCGATAGGCCTGGTCATCGGCGGCATGCTGACCTCCTGGGCATCGTGGCGCTGGGCCCTGCTGATCAACGTGCCGATCGGCATCGCGGTCGCCCTCGCCCTCCCCCGCTTCGTCGCCGAACCCGCGCGCCACGCGGGCCGGTTCGACGCGGCGGGCGCGCTCACCGGCACCGCCGGGATGACCTCGTTGGTGTACGCGTTCATCCGGGTCTCGTCGGACGGATGGGGCGATATGCAGGCGCAGTTGGGGTTCAGTTCCGCGGCGGCCCTGCTGGCGGGCTTCACCCTGGTCGAGTCCCGCGCCGCCCAGCCCATCATGCCGCTGCGCCTGTTCGCGAGCCGCAACCGCGCGGGCGGCTATGCGGGCGTCCTGCTGCTGCCGGCGGGCATGTTCGGCGCGTTCTACTTCCTCACCCTGATCAGTCAACGGGTCCTGGACTACAGCCCGTTGCGCGCGGGCTTCGCCTTCCTGCCGATGACGCTGGCGATGTTCACGGTCGTGCGTCTCGTGCCCCGGCTACTGGCCCGCTTCGGCACCAAGCCGGTCCTGCTCACCGGCATGGCCCTGCTCGTCGTATCGGCAGGATGGCTGTCGCAACTCCGCGCGGACGACGGCTACTTGACCGGGCTGCTGGGCCCGCTGCTCCTGCTGGGCGTGGGTGTCGGCCTCAGCTTCATGCCCCTCAACGCGACGATCCTCGCGGGCGTCCAGCCCCGCGAGGCGGGCGCCGCGTCCGGCCTCCTCCAGACCCTCCAGTGGCTCGGCGGCACCCTCGGCCTGTCCATCCTGGTCACGGTCTTCGGTACGGCGACCCGGCATACGACCGGGTCACCGTCCGAGATCCTCGTCCACGGCTCGGCCCGGGCGTTCGGCGTCGCCGCGCTGATCGCCCTGACCGCACTGCTGGTGTCGGCGTTCGTGATCACCGGCAGGAAGGCCGAAGGGGCCGGGAGGACCGAGAAGGCCGTCTAGAACAGCGCGCTGTACGCGTTCAGCGCGGGCTGGCCGCCGAGGTGGGCGTAGAGCACGGTGGAGTCGGCGGCGATCTCACCACGGGCGACCAGGTCGATCATCCCGGCCATGGACTTGCCCTCGTACACGGGGTCGGTGACCATCCCCTCGGTGCGGGCGGCGAGGCGCATCGCCTCCAGGGTGGTCTCGTCCGGGATGCCGTAGATGCCGGCGTGGTAGCGGTCGTCCAGTTCGACGTCGTCGAGGGTCAACTCGCGCTTGACGCCGATCAGTTGGGCGGTGCCCTGGGCGATACGGGCCACCTGCTCGCGGGTCTCGGCGGGCTTCGCCGACGCGTCGATGCCGAGCACCCGGCGCTCACGGCCGCCCGCCTCCTCGATCGCGCGGAACCCGGCGACCATGCCCGCCTGCGTGGAGCCGGTCACCGAGCACACCACCACGGTGTCGAAGAAGACGCCCAACTCCCGCTCCTGCTCAGCGACTTCGTGGGCCCAGTTGGCGAAGCCGAGGCCGCCGAGCGGGTGGTCGGAGGCGCCGGCCGGGATGGCGTACGGCTTGCCGCCGCCCTCCTCGACCTCCCGCAGCGCCTGCTCCCAGCTCTCCTTGAAGCCGATGCCGAACCCGGCCTTCACCAGGCGCACGTCCGCTCCGGCGAGGCGGCTGATCAGGATGTTGCCGACCTTGTCGTAGACGGAGTCGGGCCACTCCACCCAACTCTCCTGGATCAGCACGCACTTGAGCCCGGCGCGGGCGGCGCAGGCCGCGACCTGGCGGGTGTGGTTGGACTGCACGCCGCCGATCGAGACGAGGGTGTCGCAGCCCTTCGCGAGGGCGTCGGCGACGAGGTACTCCAACTTGCGGGTCTTGTTGCCGCCGTAGGCCACACCGGAGTTGCAGTCCTCGCGCTTGGCCCACAGGGCGGCGCCGCCGAGGTGGGCGGTGAGGCGCTCCAGCGGGTGGACGGGCGAGGGGCCGAAGAGGAGGGGGTAACGGTCGTACGAGGAAAGGGACATGGGGGTTCTCCCGGGTCGCTGGTCGGTCGGGGCGCGGGTCAGTCGACGTCGGCCAGGCCTTCGAGGCCCCGCCAGATCTCCGCCGTCACGTGGACCGCGTCGTCCACGTCGCCCTCGGCACATGCCTCGATGAGGCGCTCGTGCAGGCCCGCCGAACGGCAGTTGCCGCCCTCGCCGAAGCGTCGTCGCTCCAGCCGGCGGATGAGGGGGGTGTAGCGGGCGACGGTTGCCGCGGCGGCGCGGTTGCCGCTGACGCGGACGAGGACGTCGTGGAGTTCGTCGTCGGCGCGCAGCGCGGCGTCCACGTCACCGGCGCGCACGGCGGCGGCGAACCGGTCGTTGGCCGCGCGCATGACGTCAACGTCCGTGCCCTGCAAGAGCGGTACGGCGATCCGCGTCACCAACTCGTGCAGGGCACCGACGACGGCCGCCGCGTCCCGTACGTCGGCGGCGACGACCGGGGTCACCCGGGTGTAGCTCTGCGGCTTGCTCTCCAGGAGCCCGTCGTCCACGAGCCGTGAGAACGCCTCCCGCACGGGCGCCCGCGACAGCCCGAGCCGCTCGGCCAGCTCGGCATCGCGCACCACCGCGCCGGGTTCGATCTCCCCGGCGACGATGGCGTCACGGATCGCTTCGTAGGCGCGGTCCCTGAGCAGGGTGCGGCGGACGGGCCGTAGGGCTTCCATGGCCGTAATGCTAGAACTGAAATGTTAGATGTCAATGCCTCCTGGTGGCTCAGGCGGCCCAGGGCCAGTCCGCGTCCCGGGCCGACTCCAGCAGCGGCACCATCCGGAAGGCCGCGTCCGAGAGGCCGCCGAAGGTGTGCCGGTTCGCCGTGCCGGACGGGCCGTGGCCCGCCCGGTACCCGGCGAGGTTCCAGGTGTAGACCGGCACCCCGGCCGGTACCTGCTCGGTCGGGTCGCCGTGCCGGCTGTACTCGTACTGCTCGTCGGTGATGATCAGCACCCGGTCCTGCCCCCGGTAGTGCGAGCGGACCGCGGAGGTGGTGTCCGTGCCGCCCAGGTCGCCGAAGCGGTCCAGGACCTTGAGCACCGACTCGCCGGCGCCGAGGTCCAGGCGCTTGCTCGTCGTACCGAACTCGACGAGGTCCGCGTCCGCCGCCCGCAGCGCGAGCGCCGTGCCGAAGATCGCCGCCGCGTCGGCCCGGTTGAGCTCCGAGCGGTCGGACAGCCGGGAGTGGAACATCGAACCCGAGCGGTCCACGAGCACCAGCGTGCGGCCCGGCAGCGCGGGCACGTTGGCCAGCGAGTGACCGAGCGCCCGCTCCAGCGGGTACGACCAGCGCAGCGAGGGCGCGTGCTGGTACGCGGCGAGGTACCGAAAGGGGAACTGCCGCGAGCGCGCGACCTCCGCCGGGTCGCTGATCTTCGCCGCGACCCGGGCCGCGACCTCGTCGGAGACCCCGGCCTCGTCGAAGTTGCGGAGGTTCCGGACCAGCGCCATCGAGCCCATGGACGGGATGACCGCCTCCCAGGCCGCCTTGTCCATCGGGCCCTGCAGCCAGCCGGCCAGTGCCTCCCACGTCATCCCTGCCGCCGCGAGCCGCTCGGCACCGTCGGCCGCCGTGACGACCGCGCGCCGCTTGGCGACCGGCAGCGCCATCAACTCGCGGTGCGCGGTGAGGACTTGGTTCGACGCGGGCGGTACGGCGGTGTCCGGGTGGTGCCGGCGGTCCAGCGCGTACTGGAACAGCTCGCCCTGCCACGCCTTGTCCGGGTCCGGCGCCGCGTGCACGAGGTTGAGGATGTCGCCGAAGCGGTACCCCTTGGACGCGGTGTCGTACTTCAGCAGCGACTTGCCGCCGTAGAGACGGCGTACGGCGTCGGCGACACCGCGCTTGACCGGCTTCGGGATCGCGCGGCCGTAGCGCGCGGTCCAGTACGCGAGCAGCTCGCCGGGCTCGTCCGGGCGCCGCAGCACGGAGTCGACGACCTGCCGGTTCGAGGGGCCGTCGGCGGCGCCGGCGTCGAGGCGGGCCTTCACGTACTCGGCGGCGCCGACGACGGCGGCCGTACGGAGGTTGCCCTCGCCGCGCAGCCAGCCGAGGAGGCCGGCCGTCCAGGCCGGGTCGGTGACGGCGAGCTCGCGCACGAGGGTCGCGAAGCGGTCGTCGCGGTCGGCACCGGACTCGTAAAAGGTCTGCTGGGAGACGAAGTTGGCGACGGCGAGCAGAAAAAGCTCGGAGCGCGCGTCGCGCTCGCTGCCCCGGCCGCCCTGGTAGGTACGGAGCACTCGGCCCGTGGAGGTGACCCGCGAAGTGGGCTGGGCCTTCGCCGCCTTGGTGTTGAATCGCGCCATGGTGAATTCCCCCCGAATTCATTGGTGTTCCGGAGGGAGGAGCGGCAAAGGGAGAGTGCCCGAGGTCGAAGTCGACTGCGGTGCTTATAAACTGGCGCGTCTTCCGTTCCGCCACATCGACCTGAGTCGATGACGGGATTCGAACCCGCATGAGGGATTCACCCCCACCAGTTCCCGAAGTATCCGCTGCCTGCGCACCGGGCACCCACCAAATGCCGAGCCTCCCGAGATCAAATCGGCGGCGGCATGGGATTCTTTGGAAGAAGTAGCCGCAGCCCGCGCACCGGGAGGTGCATGAAGTTGTGTTGTCCAGAGTTCAAGGCCGGCGGAACCGACGTAGGTGCTCTAACCCCTGAGCTACACCGGCGCGTTGTACCGGTGGCGGGACTCGAACCCGCGGCCGCCCCATTATCAGTGGAAGTAGGTCCTGCCTTCGCACCTGGACGTTCTTCACTCTAGGAGGCGGCCGCGAGTCGGGCGAACGAATTAATTACTTCTTCTGGCGCTTCCAGGGGCCCGTGATGGCGAGCATGATGCCCGGCGTCTGGATGTTCGCGTACAGGGTCTTGCCGTCGGGCGAGAACGTCACGCCGGTGAACTCGCTGAACTCCGGCTTCTCTTCGGTGCCGATGTTGAGTTCGTTGCGGGCGATCGGGTACGTGCGGCCACTGTCGGTCGCGCCGAACAGGTGCTGGACGCCCTCGCCGTCCTCGGCGATGACGAGGCCGCCGTAGGGAGAGACGGTGATGTTGTCGGGGCCGTCGAACGCGCCGTCCACGGACGGGTCGGGGTTGACGCCGATGAGGACCTTGAGGGTGAGGGTGCGGCGCTTGGGGTCGTAGAACCAGACGGCGCCGTCGTGCTGGACGGGGCTCTCCGTGCGGGCGTACGAGGAGACGATGTACGTGCCGCCGTCGCCCCACCACATGCCCTCCAGCTTGCGGGCGCGGGTGACCTCACCGGTGGCGAACTGCTTGCGGACCGACACCGTCTTCGCGTCGCGGTCGGGGACGTCGACCCAGTCGACGCCGTACACCGTGCCGATCTTCGTGGCGCGGGAGAGGTCGTCGATGAACTTGCCGCCGGAGTCGAAGCACTTGAAGGCCTGGAGGACGCCCGCGTCGTCGGCGAGGGTGCGGAGCTTGCCGCGGCCGTGGTGGAAGTGCTGCGGCGGGGTCCAGCGGTAGAGGAGGCCGTTCGGGCCCGACGCGTCCTCCGTCAAGTACAGGTGGCCGCGCTTGGGGTCGACCACCACGGCCTCGTGGGCGTAGCGGCCAAGTGCCTTGATCGGCTTGGGGCTTCGGTTGGCGCGGCGGTCGCCGGGGTCGACCTCGAAGACGTAGCCGTGGTCCTTGGTGAAGCCGTTGGTGCCGGCCTTGTCCTCGGTCTCCTCGCAGGTGAGCCAGGTGTCCCAAGGGGTGTTGCCGCCCGCGCAGTTGGTGGCGGTGCCGGCGATGCCGACCCACTCGGCGACGTGGTCGCGGCGGACCTCGACGACCGTGCAGCCACCGGCCGCGGCGGGGTCGTAGACGAGGCCCTCGGTGAGCGGGACGGGGTGGGGCCACTGGGCGCGGGGGCCGGCCAGCTCGTGGTTGTTGACGAGGAGGGTGGCGCCGCGCGGGCCGTCGAAGGTGGACGTGCCGTCGTGGTTGGAGGGGGTGAACTCGCCCGATTCCAGCTTGGTTTTGCCGCTGTAGGTGATGACGCGGTACTTGAAGCCGGCGGGCAGGGCGAGGATGCCGTCCGGGTCGGGGATCAGCGTGCCGTAGCCGACGCCGGTGTGCCCGTGTCCGTGTCCGTGATCGGCCGCCGACTCCCCGTCGTGGGTGTCGGTGGAAGCGAGGGCGTTGGGCGCGGTCGCGAGTGCGCCGCCGCTGCCCGCCAGCGCGACCCCGGCACCGGTCATCGCGGACTTGGCGGTGAAATCCCTGCGGGTGAGCGACATGCGTGTCTCCTGTGACGGTGGGTGTGCCGTGGAGGGTGGCGGACCTCGGTCGGCGCCACGCTTCCGCCCATGTCTGAACGGGAGTTGAACGCGGGGCGACATCGCCTGCCTCTCTTCCATGAATCCGTATGCACCGACCCACGGGACCCAAAAGTCCCGCGCTTCGGAAGAATTGAGCGGGCGCATTGCGAAAGCAAGGTCAAAAGGCATGATCAGGATGGAAAGTATGGATCGGGACGAAATTCGTGATTCATTTCAGATTGCCTTGACTCCGCCCGCCCTCCGGCCATAGACCTGAAGAGCACACCGCGGAAGGCCGGTTCACGAATCCGGCCCGTGTGAGCGGGAAGTGCCCCTTGAACGGCCCTTTCGAGAAGGCGCGATCGCAGCAGCCATAAGGGACCGAGAGCCGTAACCCGATGAGGTGGTCTGGCGTGAGCCAGCCCGAGATGATGCGAGGACCGACCGGTGGCCAGCTGAGTGACAGCTCCCGCCGGCAAGCGAATTCAGACTTCCTGCGGCCGCAGTCGCCGCTGACCAACGTCGTCGGCTTCGGCCACGGCGTGAAGTGGATCGACGGACAGGCCACCGGCGAGGCAGCCGTGCTGGTGTTCGTGACCCAGAAGGTTCCGGAGTCCCAGCTCCCCGAGCGGGATGTCATCCCGCGCACGATGGACGACGGCACCCCCACCGACGTCGTCGCGGTCGGCCATGTCGCCGCGCAGCGTCAGCAGCAGCAACGCAGGACCGCAGGCCGCTCCGAGGACCGCGGTACCTCCTACCGGAGCGACGGCAGCACGGCCGAGCAACTCGCCGGCCTCGCGCAGCCGTTGCTGGAAGAGCTCGGCGGGCTCGGCCAGTTCGAGCCGCAGCAGCTCAAGCGCCGTATGCGCCCGGCCCGTTCGGGCGTCTCGATCGGCAACGTACGAGTGACCGCAGGCACGTTGGGCAGCGTGGTGTACGACTTCCTGCCGGGCGCCTCCGTGGACCCGCCGGGTCCCGGCCTCGGCACACCGGCGAGGTTCTACGTCCTCTCCAACAACCACGTGCTGGCCGACTGCAACCGCGCCCAGCCCGGGAGTTCGATCCTGCAGCCCGGCGCGTACGACGGCGGCACGGACCCGGACGACCGTCTCGCGACCCTGGACCGGTTCATCCCGATCCAGTTCGCGCCGCAGATCCCGGTGGAGCGCCACAACAACGTGGTGGACTGCGCGCTCGGCGCCGTGGACTTCCAGGACGCCACCCGTGAGCAGCACTTCAGCGGTGCGCCGCGCGCCTGGCGGCGCAAGTCCAACGTCTCGGTCGGCGACCTGGTGAAGAAGACCGGCCGGACGACGAACATCAGCTTCGGCCGGATCATCGCGACCGACGTCACGATCGATGTCGGCTACGGCACGGCGGGCACGGCCCGGTTCATGGACCAGGTGCTGACGACGTGCATCTCGGCGGGCGGCGACTCCGGTTCGCTGGTGACCTCCCTCGACAACGTCGCGACCGGTCTGCTCTTCGCGGGCTCCTCGGTCGTCACCGTGGCCAACCACATCGAGAACGTCCGCGCACTGCTGCGGGTGGAGATCGCCGAGCAGCTGGCCTGACGGTCACTCAACACCCGTAACGGTCGCTCAACTCCCGTATCGGAAGAGGGAATCAGCATGACCACGCAGGCCAAGCGGCAGAAGAGCCATACCGGCTCCGAGCACCGTTTCCACAATCCCCAGGGCGCGGAAGTCAAGACACGTGACGAGGCGTTCGCCTCCCAGCAGGACATGACCGCCGAGGCCGTTTCGGCGTCCGCCAAGCTGGACCTGCACAACGGGGCGATGACCTTCGCCATCGAGGTGGAGTACAACCCCGACACCTACCCGCACGTCGTGACCGGCGGCCGGATCACCTCCGGCATCAGCGGCGCCCCCTGGGACATCACGGGCGGCTTCATGGGCGAGACGATCCGTCTCGACGCGAAGCGCACCGGCCAGGGCGCACATGCCCACGCGATGACCCTCGTCGGCGAGTTCCAGAACCCGCCGGCCTACCGGGGTACGTACGGCTTCGACGGGGACTCCTCGTCGTTCAAGCACACGACGAGCTACCACTGCTGAGGCGGTGAACCGGAGGGGTGTGGGGAGGCCGGCCTCCCCACACCCCTCCGTCATGTCTCAACCCCCTTGCTGGGAACGCGCCTTGAAGGCCGCCTTCCTGGCTTCCTTCGCGATCCGCTTGTCCGGGTGCAGCCGTCCCATCGCCTCCAGGACGTCGGCGGTCGCCGGGTGGTCGACCCGCCAGGCCGCCGCGAAGAATCCGTTGTGCTGCTGGGCCAGGCCCTCGACCAGGGCCTGCAGCTCCTCGGAGTTGCCCTCGGCGGCGAGCTGCGCGGCGACCGTGTCGACGGTCAGCCAGAACACCAGGTCCTCGGAGGGCGCGGGGACGTCGCTCGCACCGCGTTCGCTCAGCCAGACCCGGGCGAGGCCGCCCAGTTCGGGGTCGTCGAGCACCGCACGCACCGCGGGCTCGGCCTCGCCGCCGACGAGGGAGAGCGCCTGCTGGCAGAGCAGCCGGCGCAGGGGCGCGCCGGCGTCCCCGCCACGGGCCGCGGCGAGCAACTCCCGTGCCGCGTCGAGGGGTTCACGACCGGCCAGCCACTGCTCGATCTCGGCCTGCGCCGCCCGCTGCGGGAACCCGGACGTCCCGTCCAGCAGCGCGTCCGCGCCCTTGTCGGCGAGATCTCCTACGGCGGGGGCGGCGAAGCCGGCTTCGAGGAGGCGGGCACGGAGGCCGTAGAGGCCGAGGGGGGTGAGGCGGACCATGCCGTAGCGGGTGACGTCGGTCTCGTCGACGGCCGCGGCGGGTCCGTCCGCCGGCTCGTCGGGGTCGGCCATCAGGGCCTCGTCGACGGGCTGGTACTCGACGATGCCGACCGGTTCGAGGAGCCGGAACTGGTCGTCGAGGCGCATCATCGCGTCCGAGACCTGCTCCAGGACGTCGTTGGTGGGCTCGCCCATGTCGCTGGGGACGATCATCGACGCGGCGAGCGCGGGCAGCGGGACGGGGCCGTCGCCGGGGCCGTCCTCGTTGACGGTGAGGAGGTAGAGGTTGCCGAGGACGCCGTCGAGGAACTCGGCCTCCGCCTCGGGGTCCCAGTCGAGTGACGAGAAATCGACCTCGCCGCCGTCGTCCATGGCGTCGACAAGACCGTCCAGATCGGGCACGCTCGCGTCCGCGAGGAGGGTGTCGAGGGCGCCGAGCCACACCGCGAGCACGTCGCCGGGCGAGCCGGAGGTCAGCAGCGCCAGCTCCTCGCCGGCCGTCACGGTGCCCTCCTCCTCGTCGACGACCTCGACGAGCCCGGTGTCCACGGCGACCCGCCAGGCCTCGCTCGCGTCGGCCGCGGCGTCGTCGCCGGTGAGGCCGAGGAGCTCGGCCGCGGCGGGCAGCTGCTCGTCGACAAGGCTGCCACCGGCGTCGATCCGGGTGTCGGGTCCCGCCCAGCGGGCGAGCCGGGCGGCCCGGGCGAGCAGGGGGGTGGACAGCGCGTCGCGCGCCAGCTCCGCTTCGGAGTGCAGCCGCACCGGCGGCAAGGGGGAGCTGTCTGACATCGGTGGGTTCTCCTAGGGCGCCTCGAAGGCCGTACGACGGCCGTACACGACACACGACTCAGCCGCTCAGCCTAGACGGATTTCGCCCCATGCCGCCCGGTTCATGTTCCGGCCACGAGGAGTACATGGCTGAAACCTTGACAACTGGGCGGCCCCGCAATGAGATTGACGCGCGTAGAAATGTCATGGACACCTGATCCGGGTATCTTCTACGCGCGTCGCTACCGCCCCACCGGTCGCGGCTCCCACCGCCGCAGTACGTGTTCCAATCACCCTCGTCCCGGCACTCATGCATGTCCCCGGAGGGATCCCGTTGCCGAGCAAGTCCTCCGCGCGCCTTGCCGCGCTGACCGTCGCCGCCGTCTGCTCCATGGCGTCCACGATCGTTCTCACCTCGCCCGCACACGCCGACGGCGTGCGCATCCATGACATCCAGGGCACGACCCGGGTGTCCCCGTACGCCGGCCAGAAGGTCGCGGACGTACCGGGCATCGTCACGGGCGTCCGTACGTACGGCTCGTCCAAGGGGTTCTGGTTCCAGGACGCGACCCCGGACGACAACCCGGCCACGAGCGAGGGCGTCTTCGTCTTCACCAGCTCCACGCCGAAGGTCGCCGTCGGCGACTCGGTCACCGTCTCCGGCACGGTCTCCGAGTACGTGCCGGGCGGTGCCTCCACGGGCAACCAGTCGCTGACCGAGATCACCAAGCCGACGGTCACCGTCGTCTCCAGCGGCAACGCCGTACCGGCCGCCACGGTGATCAGCGACCGGTCCGTGCCGAGCAAGTACTCGCCGGCCGGCGACACCGCCGCGAGCAACTCGGTCAACGCGCTGACGCTGCAGCCCAAGAAGTACGCCCTGGACTACTACGAGTCCCTCGAGGGCATGAACGTCCAGGTCTCGAACGCCCGCGTGGTCACCGCGACCGACCCCTACGCGGAGCTGTGGGTCACGGTGAAGCCGCACGAGAACGCCACCCAGCGCGGCGGCACGATCTACGGCTCCTACGACTCGCAGAACGGCGGGCGCCTCCAGATCCAGTCCCTGGGCGCGACGGCGGACTTCCCGGTCGTCAACGTCGGCGACAAGCTGACCGGCACCACGGCCGGCCCGATGGACTTCAACGCGTACGGCGGCTACACCCTCGTCGCGAACGAGATCGGCACCGTGAAGAGCGCCGGCCTCAAGCGCGAGACGACGAAGAAGCAGTCGAAGAGCCAGCTCGCGGTGGCGACGTACAACGTCGAGAACCTCGACCCGTCGGACGGCACCTTCGCCGCGCACGCCGCCGCGATCGTGAACAACCTGCAGTCCCCCGACATCGTGTCCCTGGAGGAGATCCAGGACAACAACGGTGCGACGGACGACGGCACGGTCGACGCGAGCGTCACGGTGAACAAGCTGATCGACGCGATCGTCGCGGCGGGCGGCCCGAAGTACGACTGGCGCTCGATCAACCCGGTCAACGACCAGGACGGCGGCGAGCCCGGCGGCAACATCCGCCAGGTGTTCCTGTTCAACCCGGAGCGGGTCTCCTTCACCGACCGCGCGGGCGGCGACTCGACGACCGCCGTCGGTGTCACCAAGGTGCACGGCAAGGCGCAGCTGACCGCGTCCCCGGGCCGGATCGACCCGGCCAACGCGGCCTGGAGCGCGAGCCGCAAGCCGCTCGCGGGCGAGTTCGTCTTCAAGGGCAAGACGGTCTTCGTGATCGCCAACCACCTGATCTCCAAGGGCGGCGACCAGCCCCTGACCGCGCAGTACCAGCCGGTCACCCGCAGCTCGGAGACCCAGCGCCACGCGCAGGCGACGGCGGTCAACGCCTTCGTCAACGAGATCCTCGCCGCGCAGAAGGACGCGAACGTCATCACGCTCGGCGACATGAACGACTTCGAGTTCTCCGACACCGCGAAGATCCTCGAGGGCAAGGGCGAGCTGTACTCGGCGATCAAGTCCCTGCCGAAGAACGAGCGTTACACGTACGACTACCAGGGCAACGAGCAGGTCCTGGACCAGATCCTGATCAGCCCGTCGATCCGCAAGGACTGCTTCGAGTACGACAGCGTCCACATCAACTCGGAGTTCAACGACCAGATCAGCGACCACGACCCGCAGGTGCTGCGCTTCCAGCCGTAGCACCCGCGGGGCCCACGGGGGGCTCACGGGGGGGGTGGACGGGGTCTCGCCTACTTGCACCAGGTCAGGCGAAGACCCCGTCCAGCCAGTTCTGCCAGGCGAGTTCGTTCGTCTCGGCGTCGGCGCCCGCGGCGAAGTCGTGGACGCTGACGCCGACCGGGGCACCCCAGTGGTTGCGCCCGAAGAAGCGGATGAGGGCACCGTCCGTGCGCAGGCCGATGAAGTACGGGCTCCGGAAGTCGACTACGGCGTCCAGGAGTTGGCCCTCGGGCCCGCGCGCCTGCACCCGTGCCCCCTCGGCGGTGTCGTCCGCGAGGCCGAGCGCGCGGGCCGCAACTTCCAGCGCGTCCGGGGCAGTTGAGGCGTCGGGCCCGTTGAGTGTCGCGAAGGCGACCGGCCGACCGGCGAAGTGGGTGACGTACTCCCGCAGGGTGTGCAGGTAGAACGCGTTGTGCTTGCTGGCCCCGTCGTACTGGTTGTCCCAGTCGTCGGTGAAGATCCCGCTGTGCACGTACCGCACCCAGGCGCGCCGGCCCTCGTCGCGGGGTTCGATGGTCTCGTCGATCTGGTTGAGACTCTGGATCGGGAAACCGACGTCCTCGGTGCGGGCGGTGAGCCGGTGCGGCGGATCGAAGTTCGTGAGCGTGGACCCGAAGGGCCCGACCCGCTTCTCCCCGTCGAACTCCATCGGCCACAGCCATCCGCCCGTACCGGACGTGATGGCGTCCCACACCTCCCCCGGCGTGGCGTCGACCTCAAACTCGTAGACGATCTCGAATTCCTTGGACATGGCTGGCTCCTGAGTACTACTGGTCCTACTGGTTCTCTTGGTCCAGTTCTGGGGTGGGCGGTGTCTTGAGCGTGGGATGGACGGCGAGGACGATCCGGTGGTCGCGGCCCTCCTCCGCGTCACCCGCGTCGTACTTGCGGATGAGGGCGCTCACCCCGGCGGTCAGTTCCTGGATGAACGCGGCCCGGTCGGCGGCGGACGCGAAGCGCACCTCGCCGTCCAGCGCGTAGGTCGCCAGCCGCTTGTGCGCCTTGGTCGCGCCGGTGATCAGCGAACCGACGTCCCGCACGAGGCGGGCGCCGAGCGCCAGCAGCCAGCGCGCGGAGAGCTGGTCGCGGAACCGGTCCGGGTCCGGCTGCACGGCGGCGAGCGCGAGCGGCGAGATGACGTACGACGCGGCGGTCGCCCGCATCAGCCGCTCGGTGACATTGCCCTTGCGCCGCTCGCCGTCCAGCTCGACCAGGCCGTGCCGCTCCAGCGCCTTGAGGTGGTAGTTCACCTTCTGCCGGGGCAGTCCGACCTTGCCGGCCAGCATGGTGGCCGACGCGGGCCCACCCGCCAGCTCGGCGAGCAGCCGGGCCCTTATGGGGTCCAGCGAGACGGCTGCGGCCTCGGGGTCCTCGATCACGGTGACGTCCAGCATGCGTCCACCGTCTCACCGAACACTTTTTTTGTCCAGGGTGGTGAGATTGTCGGTGGGGGGTGCCGGGACAAGCTGTCGGGGGGCGCCGTTCTTGACGGGTCCCGCTCCGCGGGGCCGAGGACGCCCGGGCGATCTACGACTTTCTGGTGCCGCGTCTCGAATCGCTTCGGCGGGCTCACGACAGCGGCACAGAGGAGCACCGCACGGCAGCGGCTCTCGTCGAGGCGGTGTCCGCCCTGGTGCTGGGGATCGAATCAGAGATCCGCGGCCCCAAGATAGTGCGCCTCGCCGACCCCTCGGCCCGACCGCTCGCTCCCGCCCCGGCGCCGACCGAGAGCGAGCGGATCGCCAAGGAGAAGCGGCGACTCGGCATGATCAGGGAGTACTGGAACCAGCTCTGCGGCATCGTTGACATCTGGCGCGGCAGCGACGGTTACGACCTGGCCCGGTGGCAGCAGGCGACGTTCCTGGACGCGAGCGCCGAGGCCGAGTACCACCGGTACCGCGCCGAAGCCCCGTGATCAGTCGGCGACGAGCCCGAGGGCGTGGTCGTAGCGGCTGACCGTCGTGCTCTTCAACCCCGGCCAGGTCTGGACGCGTTGCCACAGCGCGGTGGCGGAGCCGATGCCGTCGCCGGGGGCCGCGAGGGCCTCGATGTGGGACCGGGCGCTGTCCCACTCGGCGTAGTTGAGGACGCGGGTGCCGTCGGTGGAGAGGTGGAAGTGGGCGGAGATGCCGCCGGGGTGTGGCGCGGGTTCGTTCTCCAGGGCCTCGAACACGGCGTCCACCCAAGCGTGTTGGCGGTCGGGGTCGGGGCCCTCGAACTCGATGTCTACGATCACGATGCATCCGGGGATGCGCCTGGAGACGCGTCCGTCCTGGTCCGCCGGGCCCGCGCTGCTGCGGTAGTGGCGGTAGCGGCCGAGGCCGAGGCGCTCGATGCCCGGTACGGCGGTGTCGATCTCGTCGACGCGCTCCTGGCGGTGGGTCTTGACGAAGGTCTCGTAAGCCGGCTCGCTCGTCCACTGCGAGTAGTGGAGCAGGGTGGAGGCGTCGTGGCCGGTGTACACGTGGTAGCCGAGGAGGTCGTCGGCGGGCCAGGGGCGGCGCTCCCAGGCACCGGCGATCGCCTCGACGGACAGCCGTTGGCGCAACGGCGTTCCCACGCGCCAGGTGCTGAAGAAGGGGGCGCCGACGCGGGGGTCGGCGCCGTCGGGGTGGGAGTCGGTCCGGCGGGTGGCGGTCATGCGGGCCTCCGATGATCGGTGCGGGTGTGTGTACCGACCAGCCTTCAACCTCGACCAAACTTGAGGTCAAGACCCGCTCCCTACTGCTGCGCCCCACCCCCTTCCAGCCGCGCCAACCGGCTCTGGAACCAGTCGAGGCGGGCCTGCAACAGGGCTGCCTCCGCTACGAGTTCGGGCACGCCGAGCCCTTCGGGGAGTCCGGGGTCGACGGTCTCCACCGGGTCACCGCCCGCCACCACCCGTAGCCCCTCCCCGGCCAGCCGGGCGAACTCGGCGAGCGAGACGGACGTACGACTGCGGACGCAGCCCGCGCACGCGGCGGCCAGGGCGCGCCAACCGGGCCTGCCCCAACCGGCGTCGGCGAGGGCGACGGCTCGCGCGCCGCAGGCGCAGGGGCCGACGGTGGCGGTGCGGACGCGCTGGCGGGCGTAGCGGAAGCCGAGTTCGAAGCGGATGTAGGTGCCGAGCACGGTGATGTCGAGGAGGACCGCCGCGCGGTGCTCGGCGGTGCACAACAGGGCTTCCGCCGCTGCCCGTTCGTGCACACAGTGGAAGCCGCAGTCGCAGAGCCGCGCGGGCGAACGGTGCCGGCGGCCGTAGACGCAGGACGCGTCGGCCACGACTCCGTACGGCAGCGCGCCGCCCAGCGACACACCGGTGAACCCGGCCCGGGTGCCGTCCTGGGACAGCACCGGGTGGGCGATCTTGAATCCGGTCGGCGGCTCCGTCGGACGTTCCTCGGGGAGCCGCAGTCTCATCGGGCGGCCGGGACCTCTTCGGACGCCTTCTCCTCCGTCAACTCCGCCGCGCTCTCGGGGAGTTCGAGCTCTTCCTCGTGGATCTGCGGCCGCTCTTCGGCGACTCCGGTGGCCAGTGCCTTGCCGAGCTTCATGACGCCTCCCGTGACCAGGGGTGGATCAACTTCCCACGTCGGTGACCTTCCTGGCCATGGTGACCCATGAGGGGGCCAATTGGACATAGGGCCTTGTGGCCACAGCTGGGTGGGGAGTGCCGTCGGTTGCCCAGAAGGCGAGTTGCTCCCTGGGGCAGTGCACCTCCGGTATCGCCCCCACCCGTCACGCCGGGCAGGCCGCAGGCCGTGAAACGGGTGAACTCCTCAAGGTCCGACGTGATGTTGAGGGCGAAGCCGTGACTGGTGACACCACCCGGGATACGCATCCCGATCGAGGCGAGCTTCGCGCCGGCCGGTGTCCAGACGCCGACCGGCGACTGGACGCCTGGCGAGGCGTCCCGTCGTAGCGTCTCGAAACCGAGGGTGGCACACGGTGTCGCCGGGGCCGCGCTCGCGGAGGTTGAGGACCAGGTAGCCGATCAGCCGGCCGGGGCCGTGGTAGGCGGCCTGGCCGCCGCGGTCGACCGGGGTCAGGGGGATCGGGGAGTCGGCGGGGAGTTCGGCGGGCGGGGTGCGGGCGCTGCAGGTGATGACGGGCGGGTGGGTCAGCAGGGCGAGGCGGTCAGGGATCTCGCCGGCGCGGCGCTGCCCGACCCAGCCGGTCATCCGCTCGACGGCCTCCTCGTACGGCACCTCACCGAGGTCGATCCGCTCGATGTCCCCCATGGCTCCGCCCCTCTTGCCATGCCGCCCATTCCGCAGCATTCCTTATCAATATCCGGTAGAAGAATTAAGTGGTGCTTCACTATTACTCTGCCGAGACTACTCCCATGACGACCGTAGCCCGCTCCGCCCCTCCGCCCTTCGGCCGCGCCCTGTGCGCGATGATCACCCCCTTCACCGAGGCCGGGGAACTCGACCTCCCCGGTGCCCAACTCCTCGCCGAGCGGCTGGTGTCGGAGGGCTGTGACGGGCTCGTGCTGTCCGGGACGACCGGTGAGTCGCCGACCACTACGGACGCGGAGAAGGCGGCGCTCGTCACGGCCGTCCGCGAGGCCGTCGGGGACCATGTGCCTCTCGTCTCGGGCGTGGGCACCTTCGACACCCGGCACACGATCGAACTCGCCCGGCAGGCCGAAGTGGCCGGCGCGGACGGGGCGTTGGTGGTCTCGCCGTACTACAGCAGGCCCCCGCAGGACGCCCTGGAGGCGCACTTCCGTGAGGTCGCCGATGCCTCGGGGCTCCCTCTCGTCCTCTACGACATCCCGGGGCGCACCGGCACCCGTATCGAACCGGAGACCATGATCCGGCTCGCCGAGCACCCCCGGATCGTGGCGGTCAAGGACTGTTCCTACGACTTCCTCGGCGCCCAAAAGGTGCTGGGCAGAACGGAGTTGGCGTATTACGCGGGCTGCGACGAACACATCCTCGCGCTGTACGCGGTGGGCGGGGCGGGGTATGTGAGTACCGTCGCGAACGTCGTCCCGGCCCGACTCCGGGCGATCCTGGACGCGTTCGAGGCGGGCGACACCCCCGTGTCCGCCCGCCTCCAACAACGTGCCACGCCGCTCGTCGAGTTGATGATGGCGGCGGGACTTCCCGGCACCGTGACGGTCAAGGCGCTGCTCAACTCGCTGGGCCTGCCCGGGGGTTCGGTCCGGGCTCCGCTGCGGCCCGCCGGCCGGGATGCGGTCGACGGGCTGCTGGCGGCGTACGAGGAGTTCATCGCCGACTGATCGGCACGCGGTCGGTCAGCGCTCCGCGAACACGGGCTCCCACCGTCCGGAGCTGTTGTCGGGATTGGTGCCGCTGTCCTTGCGGAAGCCGCTCAGGGGTACCTCCTTGTCGCTGCCGATGGTGACGAGCACCAGCCGCTGGTGGTACTCGCTCTCGTTCGCGCCCTTCCCGATGTCCCAGGCGACGAGTGTCCTGTCGTCGGCCCAGGCGAGCAGTTGCTGCCCGCGGATCTCGGTCTTCGCACCGGTGGCCGAGTCGACGACGTAGGACGAGGTGTGCCACTTCTTGCCCGCGAAGGCACCGGCGACGAGTTCGCCGCTCGGCGAATCCAACGCCTCGACGGACCAGTCCAGGTACTTCTCGTTGTCCGGTACGGCCGCCGCGGCGCCCGCGAGGTCCCAGAACTGCTTGCCGATGTTGCCCATGGGATTCCCGGCCCAGATGTACCTGCCGTCCCGGGTGAGCGCGAAGTCCTGGCGGGAGTTGATGAAGCCGGCGCCCATGGGGTCGCTCGCGTCGCCGGCGAGCTTGACCTCGCTCCAGGAACCCTTGCCGGAGGCCACGTCGAAGACGTAGAAACCGGTGCGGCTCGACGGCTCCTTCCCCATCCAGCCGTCGGAGCCCTTCGGCTTGACCGCCTGGTCGGGGTTCTCGCCGTAGGTCGTCGCGACGAGCTTCCGTCCGTCGTGCGAGAAGTCGAGCCCCGCGACCCCGTGGTCGACCGTGATCCACCGCTCGACCTTGCCGGTGGCCAGGTCGAGCAGGCCGATCCGGGAGGCGGGCAGGGTCTTCTCCAGGACGGCGGCGGTCTTCATGCCGGGGGCGACGGCGACGATGGACCACTGGGGGGCCTTCACGTACTTGCCGGTCTTCGGGTCGAGCAGCCAGTAGGTGCGCTCGTCGACGGCCTCCGTGGCCGAGCGCTTGACCATGTTCGGAACGTAGTAGGCGGCAAGTGCCGTGTTCCCGGCCGCGATCAGGTCGCGCGGCGGCGACTGGCTCGGGTGGGCTTTGACTCCCTTCTGCTCCACGACACCCGACGGACGGACGTCATCCTTCCCTGAGTCCAGCAGTGGCACGGCCACCGCGACGGCGACCACGGCGGCCGTGGCGGCGGCGACGCTCGCCAGTCTGCGGTTGCGGCGGCGCCGGCGGACGGCCAGTACCCAGTCGGCGAACCCCGGTCCCGCCGGGGGCTGTTCGGCGGCCTGCTCGCGCAGGGCGTCGCGGAGGAGTTCCTCGACGTTCACGGACGCACCTCCACGGGTGAGTAGTCGCGGGACGACTGAAGCTCGACGTCGGCGAGGCCCAGAGCGGCCAACTCCGGCGCGAGGACCCGCAGTCGGGCCAGGGAGCGGTGGGTGGTGGACCGTACGGTGCCGACGGAGCAGCCGAGGATGCGGGCCACGTCGGCTTCGGGCAGGTCCTCGAAGTAGCGCAGCACAAGCACGGTGCGCTGGCGGGCGGTGAGCCGGGACAGCGCCTCGCGCATGAGCAGGCGCAGTTCGGTCGCGGCCGCCGCGTCGGTGCCCGCGCCCGCCTCGGGCGGTTCGGCCACGCTGACCTCGCGCCTGCGCCATTTCAGCCGCCAGCGGCTGACCTGCTGGCGGTACAGGATCCGCCGTACATAGGCCTCGGGTTCGTCGATCCGCTGCCACCGCCCGGCCGCCTTGGCCAGGGCGTTCTGAAGCAGGTCCTCACCGGCGTGCCGGTCTCCCCCGCACAGCAGCACGGCCGTCTTCAGCAGTGCCGACGACCTGCTGTCCACGAAGTCCCGGAAACTCTCCAGCCCTTCGGCATTCATCGTCACCTTCTCTTCCCCGGCGGTGCCCGTGCCCCGCCCCTGTACTTCATGTGACGCGTACGGAGGTGCGTGGCTATGCCTGTCGGCCCGAGAAAATTTCCGCCCGGCCCGCGCGGTGCCTGCCGTACGGTGACCGCGTGAGCCGCCCCCTGCTGTTCCTCGACGTCGACGGCCCCCTCAACCCGTACGCCGCACAGCCGGAACGCCGCCCCGAGGGCTACACGACGATCCGGGTCACCGTGCCCGACCGCCCCCGCCCCCTACGGGTCTGGCTGAACCCCACGCACGGCCCGGCACTCCTCGCCCTCGGCTACGACCTGTGCTGGGCGACCACCTGGATGAACGCCGCGAACCGCTGGATCGCCCCGGTCATCGGCCTGCCCGAGCTGCCCTACGTCGACTTCGGCACCGGCCTGTTCGCCGAGCGGCCCGACGGGGTCCACTGGAAGACGGAGACGATCGTGGCGTACGCCGAGGGGCGACCGTTCGCCTGGGTGGACGACGAACAGAGCGCGCCGGACGGGGTGTTCGTGACCGCCCACCATCCCGGCCCGGCGCTGCTGCACCACGTGAATCCCCGACTCGGCCTGCGCGAGGGGGACTTCGCGGCGCTGGCGGAGTTCGCGGCGGCCGTACGGGCATGAGGCCCACATGGGTAGAGCGCCCTCCCGGCGAACAGGAAGGCGCTCGACTCACATACCCGAACCGCTAGTTGTGGCTGTGCAGGATCTCGTTCAGGCCGCCCCAGACCGCGTTGTTCGGGCGGGCCTCGACCGTGCCGGTGACCGAGTTGCGGCGGAAGAGGATGTTCGAGGCGCCGGAGAGCTCGCGGGCCTTGACGATCTGGCCGTCGGGCATCGTGACGCGGGTACCGGCGGTGACGTAGAGGCCGGCCTCGACGACGCACTCGTCGCCGAGCGCGATCCCGACGCCCGCCTCGGCGCCGACCAGGCAGCGCTCGCCGATGGTGATACGGACGTTGCCGCCGCCGGACAGCGTGCCCATCGTGGACGCGCCGCCGCCGATGTCCGAGCCGTCGCCGACCACGACACCGGCGGAGATCCGGCCCTCGACCATCGACGTGCCGAGCGTGCCGGCGTTGAAGTTGACGAAGCCCTCGTGCATGACGGTCGTCCCCTCGGCGAGGTGCGCGCCCAGGCGGACCCGGTCGGCGTCGGCGATGCGGACGCCCTTCGGGACGACGTAGTCCGTCATGCGCGGGAACTTGTCGATGGACGTCACCTGGAGGTGCAGGCCCTCGGCGCGCGCGTTCAGCCGCACCTTCTCGACGTCGTCCACGGCGACCGGGCCGAGCGAGGTCCAGGCGACGTTGGCGAGGAAGCCGAACATGCCGTCCAGGCTCTGGCCGTGCGGCTTGACCAGGCGGTGCGAGAGGAGGTGCAGGCGCAGGTAGACGTCGTGCGCGTCGAGCGGCTTGTCGTCGAGGGAGGCGATGACCGTGCGGACCGCGATGACCTCGACGCCCCGGCGGACGTCCGGGCCGATCGCCTTGGCCGCACCCTCACCGAGCAGCTCCACGGCACGCTCGGCGGACAGGCTCTCCGTACCGGCGGGTCCGGGTTCGGCGGACAGTTCGGGCGCGGGGAACCAGGTGTCGAGTACGGTCCCGTCGGCGGCGACGGTGGCGAGGCCGGCGGCAACGGCGCCGGTGGTGCGAGGTGCGGTCGTGTCGGTCATGAGGGAAACCTAACCTGGCGGGGGCGGCCGGGACCAACTCGTCCACGGGGCGTCTCAGGGAACGACACGCACGGGCTCGCAGGACGGCAGAAGGGGGTGCCGGCTCAGCCGCGTTCACCGGCCTTGTCCACCACCGCCCACGCCGCGGTCGAGCCGCCGCCGACGGCCTTGTCGTCCAGGAGCATCCGCGTCCCGACCATCCGGTACGTCTGCGGGTCGAACAGCCACTGATCCGCCTCCCCGGACTTGAGGGTGCCGCTCCTGACATAGGTCAGGGCGATCACCCGGCGTCCCGTCGCGTCCTTCACCAGGTGGTCGGTGACCCGGCCGCCGGGCAGGGTCGCGAGGGCGCGGTAGAGCGAGGCCAGCC
This sequence comes from Streptomyces sp. NBC_00986, assembly GCF_045162565.1. Classification (NCBI taxonomy): domain Bacteria; kingdom Bacillati; phylum Actinomycetota; class Actinomycetes; order Kitasatosporales; family Streptomycetaceae; genus Streptomyces; species Streptomyces sp. NBC_00986. The sequence goes on along the minus strand of NZ_CP108733.1, from coordinate 8,846,399 downwards.
CCTTGGACGTCATCAGGTGGGCGCCCAGCAGAACGCTGATCTCGGTGTAGTCCGCGTCCGCCCGGGTCTGCCCCTTCCGGTCGGCGATGGCGTTCTCGTGCCGGAGGAACTCCAGGGTCTGCTCACCGCCGGCGGGCAGTGCCTTCAGGACCCGGTACATCTCGCGCGGCGAACGGTCGTCGCCCTCCCCGCCGTTCTCCAAGTGCATGGGGGTGACGATGAGTTGGGGGCGCTGCCCCTTGGGGGCGATGCCCTCGGACGCCGCCGCGGTGCCGTCGTAGCGGATCCAGCTCGGCATCTCGGTCACCGCCGCCGTGGACGCCTCCGACATCTGCAGGGTGTAGATCCACTGATCGGCCCTCGGTACGGTCACGTCCGGCTCGGTCTCGACCAAGTCGGCCGCCCGCTCCAGGAGTTGGGCCGCGCTCAGCCCCTTCAGGCTCACGGCGGGCGTGCGCGCGGGCTCCACCTTGCGGCTGCCGGGCGCGGTACCGCCCAGCAGTACGGTCACGGTGACGGCCACCGCGGTGACCGCCGCCACGACGGCGACGATCACGAACTCCCGTCGCTGCCACAGCACTTGGTGCCGCCCGCCGGCCCGTGCCGCCTCGGTCAGCCGCGTACGCCCCGCCGCGAGCCGTCCACGGTCGGGGACTGGCGCTCCGGCGCGCAGCTCGCGCACCTGCGTCATCTCGTCCATCGCTACGCCACCTCCGCCGCGTCGTGCACGAATGCGGGATCGGCGCCCAGTGCCGAACGCACCTTGCGCCGCGCCCGGTTGAGCCGGGAACGGACCGTGCCGACCGGGATGTCCAGCGCCTCGGCGACCTCCTGGTAGGTGAGATCGGCCCAGGCGACGAGCAACAGCACGTTCCGGTCACCCGCCGAGAGCGCGGCAAGAGCACCGGCCAGCGGCCCCTGCGCGGCGATCCGGCTGTCCGCCTCCTCCACCCAGGAGTCACCCCAGGACGCGGCGACGGGGTCACGCCCGGTGCGGGCCAGCGCCTTGAGCGCCCGCACCTCGGTACGGCGCTGCTTGCCGATGAGGTTGCCCGCGATGCCGTAGAGCCAGGGGCGCGCGTTGGCCCGCGTCAGGTCGTAGCGCGAGCGGATGCGGAACGCCGTGAGGAAGGTGTCGGCGGTGATGTCGTCGGCCGCGCCGTCGCCCAACCGCCGTGCCGCGTACCGGTGGATGTCCGCCGCGTACCGGTCGTAGAGCAGGGCGAACACCTCCGGCTGCTCCAACGACCGGGCGACGACCCCCGCATCGTCGCCGTCCCGAGCCGCGCCCGGCGGTGGTCCGCTCACCAGGTCTCCCCCGATTCGTCCGTAGCGTCGACGGCGTCGACATGCCGTCGTGTCGGCTCCTGTTACCCGGTGGGAGCCGAAGAGTTCACGGAGCCGGAGAGTCCGCGAGTGGGCTGCGGGAAAGCGCTTCAGTCCTCCGCGGGCCGCGGAATCACCCGCCCCAACACCTCCCGCGCATACGCCTCGTCATACGGCGCGCCCGTCAACAGCACCTGCAGACAGATCCCGTCGATCAGCGCGACGAGTGCCCGTGCGGTCACCGGGTCGGTGCGGCGGGCGAGTTGGTCGGCGAGGTCGCGGGCCCACTCGTCGGCGACGGGGCGCAGGGCGGGGCGGCGCAGGGCGGCGAGGTACAGCTCGTACTCCAGCTCGACGCCCGTGCGGTCACCCGCGAGCCACTCCCCCATCCAGCCGGCGAGTTCCCCGGCCAGGTCGGTCCGCGGGTCCTCGAGACCACCCCGCGAGGCGATCACCTTGGCGAAGGCCTCGTTGGCCTGGCGCAGCGCGGCGACCATCAGTTCGTCGAGGGTCGTGAAGTGGTACGTCGTCGAGCCGAGCGGGACATCGGCCTCGGCGGCGACGGAACGGTGGCTCAGTCCCGCGATGCCCTTCTGACCAACCACCCGGATCGCCGCGTCGATGATCCGCTGCCGCCGCTCGGGGTCGTAACGCCGGGCCATCAGTGCGCGCCTCCCCGGGCCATCAGTGCGCGCCGCCCAGGTTGAGGACCACGACCCCGACGATGATCAGCGCGATGCCGGTGGCCTTCGCGAGGGTCATGCCCTCGCCGAGGAACACCGTCCCGATCCCCACGATGGCGGCGGTGCCGAGGCCCGCCCAGATCGCGTAGGCCGTACCGACCGACATGGACTTCAGCGTCTGCGCGAGCAGCGCGAAGGAGAGCACGTATCCGAGGACCGTGAGGACCGACGGCCACAGCCGGCTGAAGCCGTGGCTGAACTTCATGGCGGTGGTGCCGCCCACCTCCGCGGCGATCGCCGTGAGGAGCATCAGGAATCCCATGTGTACGAGTGTACATAACGGAATCCCGGAGTGTACGTGACGGAATCTCGTAGAAACCGCTCACTGAAACGGCTGCTCACACTCCCCTCGCTCCACTACTGTTTCACCGTTCACACACCTGGCTTTCACGGCCACGGCCGTCGCCATGGGCGCCGCTGGAGGAACAGCGCATGCCAGACAGTTCACCCCCGCCTTCCCCCAACTCCCCCTGGGAGAACGGCTGGACCCCTGACACCTCACGGGCCCCCGGAACCCGCCGGCTCTATCTGGCCGGGGCGCTCGCCGTCACCACGATCGTCGTGTGCGTCACGGCAATCGTCGTGACGGACAAGCAGACTGACGACACGTCACGCACGAAGAAGGCGGACCCGACGGCAACGGCCGGTGCGGACGGCCCCGGCCTGCTCTCGTACGCGTCCCCGTCGAAGCAGGGCACGCCGACGCCGGACGAGCACACGTCGAACTCGGGCTCGGCGAAGACGCCCAGCGCCACCAGGTCGACCGCTGCCGCGGGACACGGCTCGACGCCTTCCGCAAAGGCACCGTCGCCGTCCAAGTCGACGTCGTCCCATGGGAGTTCGTCCGGCTCGTCGGGCTCGTCGGGCTCCTCGTCCTCCACCGCCTGGAAGTCGGTCCGCTCGGTCAACTACCCGGACCGCTACTGGCAGGTGAGCGGCGACTTCGTCAAGCTCAACCCGGTCAGCTCCGCCGCGGCCCGCAGCGCAGCCACCTTCAAAGTGGTCAAGGGCCTTGCGAACAGCTCCTGTTACTCCTTCACGACGGCCAACGGCAGCTACCTCCGCCACCGCAACTTCATCCTCCGCGCGGAACGCAACGACGGCTCCCCCCTCTTCAAACAGGACGCCACCTTCTGCCCCCGCCCGTCGCCCTACTCCGGCGCGGTGATGCTGGAGTCGGTCAACTACCCGGGCCGCTTCCTCCGCCACCAGAACTTCCAGCTCAGGCTGGACCGGTATCAGGACAGCACCCTGTACCGGTCGGACTCGTCGTTCCGGTTGGTGGCGGGGCTCAACTAGGCGGACGCGTCACGGAAGACGAGGCTCGTCACTGAAGACGAGGGTCGTCACGAAAGGCGATGAGCGAGGCCTTGGGCCGCAGGACGCAGAACTCGTTGCCCTCGGGGTCGGCGAGCACCACCCAGCCCACGGCCTCGCCCTGCCCGATGTCGGCCCGCTTCGCGCCCAGCGCGAGGATGCGCTCGACCTCGGCCTCCTGGTCGTCGGGAGCGAGGTCGAAGTGGAGTCGGTTCTTGGCGGTCTTCGGCTCACTCACCGGCATGAAGCAGATGCCGGTCTCCGCGAACTCCCGTGGCCCGATGACGACTTCGCGCGGCTTCTCGGAGAGCACCCGCCAGTCCAGCACCCCGCACCAGAAACGGGCGAGCCCGGGAAGGTCGTAGGTGTCGATGACGACGTGATGCAAAGAAACGGCCATACCCCAAGGTATGGCCGTTTCGATGAGCCCGAAGGCTCAGGCGTACTCACACTTCTCAGACGTTGAACCCCAACGCCCGAAGCTGGTCCCGGCCGTCGTCCGTGATCTTGTCCGGGCCCCACGGCGGCATCCACACCCAGTTGATGCGGAGTTCGTTGACGAGGCCGTCCGTCGCGGACTTGGCCTGGTCCTCGATGACGTCGGTCAGCGGGCAGGCCGCTGACGTCAGGGTCATGTCGATGGTGGCGATGTTGGCGTCGTCGATGTGCACGCCGTAGATCAGGCCGAGGTTGACGACGTCGATGCCCAGTTCGGGGTCGACGACGTCGAGGAGGGCCTCGCGGACCTCCTCCTCGGAGGCGGGCTTGATCTCCATGGTCTCGGTGTCACTCATGCCGTCTTCCTTTCCGCGTCGGAGTCGGCTCCGCCCAGGGCCTGGGCCGTCGCGTCCTTCCACGCCATCCAGCTGAGGAGGGCGCACTTCACCCGTGCCGGGTACTTGGAGACGCCGGCGAACGCGATCGCGTCCTCCAGCACCTCCTCCATCGCGTCGTCGGGCTCGATCCTGCCCTTGGACTGCATCAGCTCCAGGAAGGTCTCCTGGATCTTCTGCGCCTCGGACAGTTCCTTGCCGACGAGGAGGTCGTTCAGTACGGAGGCCGATGCCTGGCTGATCGAGCAGCCCTGGCCCTCGTAGGAGATGTCCGTGATCTGCTCGCCGTCGTACTTCACGCGCAGCGTGATCTCGTCGCCGCACGTCGGGTTGACGTGGTGCACCTCGGCGTCGCCATCCCGCAAGCCCCGGCCGTGCGGGTGCTTGTAGTGGTCCAGGATGACTTCCTGGTACATCGAATCCAGCTTCACGATTCCAGCCAGCCCCTCAGCCGAAGAAGTTCCGTACGTGCTCCAGACCGTCGACCAGTGCGTCGATCTCGGCCGGCGTGGAGTACAGATAGAACGACGCTCGCGTGGTCGCAGGAATTCCGTAGCGCAGGCAGACGGGGCGGGCGCAGTGGTGGCCGACCCGGACCGCGATGCCTTCCTCGTCCAGCACCTGGCCCACGTCGTGCGGGTGGATGTCACCCAGTGTGAAGGAGATCGCCGCGCCCCGGTCCTCGGCCGTGGTGGGGCCGATGATCCGCAGGTCGGGGACGTCCAGCAGGCGCTTCACCGCGTACTCGGTCAGCGCGTGCTCATGGGCGAGGATCTTGTCCATGCCGATCGACGAGAGGTAGTCGATCGCCGCACCGAGACCGACCGCCTGGGCGATCGGCGGGGTGCCCGCCTCGAACTTGTGCGGCGCGGGAGCGTACGTCGACGAGTGCATCGACACGGTCTCGATCATCTCGCCGCCACCGAGGAACGGAGGGAGGTCTTCGAGCAGCTCCTGGCGGCCCCAGAGGACGCCGATGCCCGTCGGGCCGCACATCTTGTGGCCGGTGAAGGCCACGAAGTCGGCCTGGAGGGCCTGCACGTCCAGCGGCATGTGCGGCGCGGCCTGCGAGGCGTCGATCAGGACCAGGGCCCCGACCTCCTGCGCGCGGCGCACGATCTTCTCGACCGGGTTGACCGTGCCGAGAATGTTCGACACCAGGACGAAGGAGACGATCTTCGTCTTCTCCGTGATGATCTCGTCGATGTTCGAGAGGTCCAGACGGCCGTCGTCGGTGAGGCCGAACCACTTCAGCTTCGCGCCCGTGCGCTGCGAGAGCAGCTGCCACGGCACGATGTTGGAGTGGTGCTCCATCTCCGTGATGACGATCTCGGTCTCGTGGTCCACGCGGTAGGGCTCGTCGGCCCAACCCAGCATGTTCGCAACGAGGTTGAGCGACTCGGAGGCGTTCTTGGTGAAGATCACCTCGTCGCGGCTGGGCGCGTTGATGAACGTCGCGACCTTGTCGCGCGCGCCCTCGTACAGCGCCGTGGCCTCCTCGGCGAGCACATGCACACCGCGGTGGACGTTGGCGTTGTAGCGCTCGTAGTACTCGTTCAGGGCGTCGAGCACCTGGCGCGGCTTCTGTGAGGTCGCCGCGTTGTCCAGGTACACGAGCTTCTTACCGTCGTGAACCGTGCGGTCCAGGATGGGGAAGTCCTTGCGGAGCGCCTCAGTGTCGAGGAGACCCGGCAGCTGCGTCACGCTGATACGCCACCCTTCGTGGTGTAGGCCTCGTAGCCCTCGTTCTCCAGCTTGTCGGCGAGCTCGGCACCGCCGGACTCGACGATCCTGCCGCCGGAGAAGACGTGCACGAAGTCGGGCTTGATGTAGCGCAGGATGCGCGTGTAGTGCGTGATCAGCAGGGTGCCGACCTCGCCGGTCTCGCGGACGCGGTTGACGCCCTCGGAGACGACGCGCAGGGCGTCGACGTCCAGGCCGGAGTCGGTCTCGTCGAGGATCGCGATCTTCGGCTTGAGCAGCTCCAGCTGAAGGATCTCGTGGCGCTTCTTCTCACCGCCGGAGAAGCCCTCGTTCACGTTGCGCTCGGCGAAGGCCGGGTCCATGGAGAGGCGCTCCATGGTCTCCTTGACCTCCTTCACCCAGGTCCGCAGCTTGGGGGCCTCGCCGCGGACGGCGGTGGCGGACGTACGGAGGAAGTTCGAGACGGAGACGCCGGGGACCTCGACCGGGTACTGCATCGCGAGGAACAGGCCGGCGCGGGCGCGCTCGTCGACGGACATCTCGAGGACGTCCTCGCCGTCAAGGGTGACGGTGCCGCCGGTGATCGTGTACTTCGGGTGGCCCGCGAGCGAGTAGGCGAGGGTCGACTTGCCGGAGCCGTTCGGGCCCATGATGGCGTGGGTCTCGCCCTGCTTCACGGTGAGGTCGACGCCCTTGAGGATCTCCTTCGTGGCGTTGTCGGCCTCGACGGTGACGTGCAGGTCGTGGATTTCAAGCGTTGCCATGGGTTCCTCAGGACTCCTGGGTGAGGGAGACGAGCACGTCGTCCCCTTCGATCTGTACGGGGTAAACGGGTACGGGGCGCGTGGCGGGGAGGCCGGACGGCTTGCCGGTGCGCAGGTCGAACGCGGAGCCGTGCAGCCAGCACTCGATCTGGCAGTCCTCCACCTCGCCCTCGGAGAGCGAGACGTTCGCGTGCGAGCAGACGTCGTTGATCGCGAACACCTCCCCTCCGGTCTTCACGACCGAGACCGGCGTGCCGTCGAGTTCCACCCGCTTCGGGGTGTCCTCCTCCAGCTCGCCGAGGCCACAGGCGCGTACGAAGGACATCAGACCGACGCCTCCAGCTCCGCGTCGATCTTCTCCAGCAGCCGCTCCTGGATGTCGGCGACACCGATCTGCTGGACCAGCTCGGCGAAGAAGCCGCGGACCACCAGGCGTCGGGCGTCGTCGGCGGGGATGCCGCGGGCCATCAGGTAGAAGAGCTGCTCGTCGTCGAAACGGCCGGTCGCGGAGGCGTGTCCGGCGCCGACGATCTCGCCGGTCTCGATCTCCAGGTTCGGCACGGAGTCGACGCGGGCGCCGTCGGTCAGCACGAGGTTGCGGTTCATCTCGTACGTGTCGGTGCCCTCGGCGGTGGCCTCGATGAGCACGTCGCCGATCCACACCGCGTGGGCGCCCTCGCCCTGCAGCGCGCCCTTGTAGATGGCGTTGGACTTGCAGTGCGGGACATTGTGGTCGACCAGGAGACGGTGCTCCTGGTGCTGGCCGGCGTCCGTGAAGTACAGGCCGAACAGCTCGGCCTCGCCGCCGGGTCCGGCGTAGGCCACGCGCGGGTGCAGTCGTACGAGGTCGCCGCCGAAGGTGACGACGAACGACTTGAACGTGGCGTCCCGGCCGATCAGGGCGTTGTGCTGGCCGACGTGCACGGCCTTGTCGTCCCAGTCCTGGACGGAGACGACGGTCAGCTTGGCGCCGTCGCCGACGATGTAGTCGACGTTGGCGGCGAGGACCGCGTCACCGGTGTGGTCGATGACGACGACGGCCTCGGCGAAGGCTCCCAGCTCGATGACCTGGTGGCCGTAGGCGACCCCGCCCTCGCCGTGCACGACGATGCGGATCGGCTCGGTCAGGACCGTCTCCTTGGGGACGGTCACGACCGAGGCCTTCTCGAAGGACGAGTAGGCCTGCGCGGCCACGCGGTCCACCGGGGTGCCCGCCTTGCCGAGCCGCGCGTCGTCACGGCCGACGGTCTCCACGGTGACCCCCTCGGGGGTCCCGATGGCGACCTTCACACCGTCGCCGGTGGCGACCGCGGTGCCGTCGTGCAGCCCGCGCAGGCGCTCCAGCGGGGTGAACCGCCACTCCTCCTCGCGGCCGTGGGGGACCGGGAAGTCCGCCACGTCGAAGGACGGGGGCGCGCTCATGCGCGTGGCGACGGTCGACTCGGCGGCAACTGCCACCGCGCCGGCGGTGGTTGACCCCAGCGATGGGGGTCCCCCCGCACGAGCGGAGTCGAGGGTGGGGGCACTCTGAGCCTCAGCCATGGCTGTCGGTCTGCTCTCTTTCCTGCGTCAGAATTCGCTTGCTGCTGTACGGAGGACCGGTCTTAACCGACCGAACCCTCCATCTGCAGCTCGATCAGCCGGTTGAGTTCGAGGGCGTACTCCATCGGCAGCTCCTTGGCGATCGGCTCGACGAAGCCGCGCACGATCATCGCCATCGCCTCGAACTCGGTCAGACCGCGGCTCATCAGGTAGAAGAGCTGGTCCTCGGAGACCTTGGAGACGGTCGCCTCGTGGCCCATGGACACGTCGTCCTCGCGGACGTCCACGTACGGGTACGTGTCCGAGCGGGAGATCGTGTCGACGAGCAGCGCGTCACAGAGCACGTTCGACTTGGAGCCGTGGGCGCCCTCGCCGATCTCGACGAGACCGCGGTAGGACGTACGACCGCCGCCGCGCGCCACCGACTTGGAGACGATGTTGGAGGAGGTGTTCGGCGCCATGTGGACCATCTTGGAGCCGGCGTCCTGGTGCTGGCCCTCGCCCGCGAAGGCGATGGAGAGGGTCTCGCCCTTGGCGTGCTCGCCCATCAGGTAGACGGCCGGGTACTTCATCGTCACCTTGGAGCCGATGTTGCCGTCGATCCACTCCATGGTCGCGCCCTCGTAGGCGACGGCGCGCTTGGTGACCAGGTTGTAGACGTTGTTCGACCAGTTCTGGATGGTCGTGTAACGGCAGCGGGCGTTCTTCTTGACGATGATCTCGACGACCGCGCTGTGCAGCGAGTCCGACTTGTAGATCGGGGCCGTACAACCCTCGACGTAGTGCACGTAGGCACCCTCGTCGACGATGATCAGGGTCCGCTCGAACTGGCCCATGTTCTCCGTGTTGATCCGGAAGTACGCCTGCAGGGGGATCTCGACCTGCACGCCCTTCGGCACGTAGATGAAGGAACCGCCGGACCAGACCGCGCTGTTCAGCGACGCGAACTTGTTGTCGCCGACCGGGATGACGGTGCCGAAGTACTCCTTGAAGAGCTCCGGGTGCTCCTTCAGGGCGGTGTCGGTGTCGAGGAAGATGACGCCCTGCTCCTCCAGGTCCTCACGGATCTGGTGGTAGACGACCTCGGACTCGTACTGGGCCGCGACACCGGCGACGAGGCGCTGCTTCTCCGCCTCGGGGATGCCGAGCTTGTCGTACGTGTTCTTGATGTCCTCGGGCAGGTCCTCCCAGGACTCCGCCTGCTTCTCCGTGGAGCGCACGAAGTACTTGATGTTGTCGAAGTCGATGCCGGAGAGGTCGGAGCCCCAGTTCGGCATGGGCTTCTTCTCGAACAGACGCAGGCCCTTGAGACGGAGCTTGGTCATCCACTCCGGCTCGTTCTTCTTGCCGGAGATGTCCCGGACGACGTCCTCGTTGATGCCGCGCTTGGCGGAGGCACCGGCCACGTCGGAGTCGGCCCAGCCGTATTCGTAGGTGCCCAGACCCTCGAGCTCGGGGTGGGCGGTCTCCTCGATGGGGAGCGTCATGCGGGGTTCCTCCCGGCGGTACGTGCAGATGCGTGCGGTGAATCGGAAACGGTCTTGGAAATCTTGGGGATGAACGTGGTGCACACTCCGTCGCCGTGGGCGATGGTGGCCAGTCGCTGGACATGGGTGCCGAGCAGTTGGGAGAAGAGCTCGGTCTCCGCCTCGCACAGTTGCGGGAACTGCTCGGCGACATGGGCGACCGGGCAGTGGTGCTGGCAGAGCTGCTCACCGACCGGTGCGCTACGCGCCGTAGCAGCGTACCCGTCCGCGCTCAGGGCCTTGGCCAGGGCTTCCGCGCGGTTCTCGGGGGCCGCGGCCTCGACGACCTTGCGGTAGGCGATGGCCTGGGCGGCCATGCGGTCACGGGCGAAGGCCACGACGGCCTCGTCCCCGCCCTCACGCTGTGCGATCCAGCGCAGCGCGTCCGCGGCGAGCTTGTCGTAGGACTGGTCGAAGGCGTCCCGGCCGCAGTCGGTCAGGGCGAACACCTTCGCGGGGCGGCCGCGCGTGCGCGCTCCGTAGACCCGCTGCTCACGTGCTTCCACGACGTCGTCGGCGACGAGTGCGTCGAGATGACGGCGTACGGCGGCCTGGGTCAGCCCCAGCCGGCCGGCGAGGTCGGCCACGGTCGACGGGCCGTGGTCCAGGATGGAGCGCGCGACACGGTTGCGCGTGGACCGCTCACCGGTCGCGAGTTCCTCCTGCGGAGCCTCGCCAACGTTTTTCACAACGCCATTGTTGCGTAATTCCTCAGAGGCAGGCAACCCGCGTCCGGCGGATGGACGGTGCGCTGCATCACTTAGGCATACCTAATCTGACCTGCGAAAACGATCTTTGATCGATCAGTTCACCGGCCCCTACGACCCCCTTCCGGAGACTCCCCGACCATGCCCGCACCCCCTCCCACCGGCCCACTTGTCACCCGGGACACAGTCGCCGCACAACTGCGCGACCTCGGCGTCCGACCCGGCGAGACCCTCCTCGCGCACACCTCCCTCAGCTCCCTCGGATGGGTCTGCGGAGGCGCCGTGTCGCTCGTCCAAGGAGTGCTCGACGCACTCGGTCCGGACGGCACCCTGGTGGTCCCCACCCAAACCGCCGACCTCTCGGACCCGGCCCACTGGGGAAACCCGCCGGTCCCCCGCGAGTGGTGGGACACCATCCGCACCTCCATGCCCTGCTACGACCCCCTCGTCACGCCTTCGCTGGGCGTGGGCGTCGTCCCGGAGACCGTCCGCACCTGGCCCGGCGCCGAGCGCTCAGCGCACCCGCAGACGTCGTTCGCGGCGCTCGGCCCGCGCGCGGGCGAGATCGTCGCCGGCCACGCGACCGACTGCCGGCTCGGCGAGCGCAGCCCGCTGGCCCGCCTGGAGGGCCTCGACGCGCGCGTGCTGCTGCTCGGCGCGGGCTACGACGCCTGCACGAGCTTCCATCTCGCCGAGTACCGCGTCCCGTCCCCGCTGGTCCGGGTCGGCCGCCCGGGACCGGACGGCTGGGAGACGGTGACCGAGGTGTCGATCACCTCCGACCGCTTCGACGAGCTGGGCCACGACTTCGAACGGGACCGTCCGGTCGTACGGGGGAAGGTGGGCGCGGCCGACGCACGCCTGTTCCCGGTCGCCGACGCCGTGGCGTACGCGGAACGGTGGCTGCCGCTGCACCGCCCCCGCGAGGAGGAGATCCCGTCCGGGGGAGATCCCGCACCCGCCCGCCTGAGGCGCGGGCCGCGTACCTAGACTCGGGCCCATGCGAAGCGAGCCCGTGCTCCAGGTCCAGGCCCTGGTGAAGCGGTACGGCACGAAGACCGCGGTGAACGGCCTCGACCTGGTGGCCCATGCGGGTGTCACCGCCGTGCTCGGCCCCAACGGGGCGGGCAAGACGACCACCGTCGAGACCTGCGAGGGGTACCGGAAGCCGGACGCCGGTACGGTGCGCGTCCTGGGCCTCGACCCGGTCCGCGAGTCCGCCGCACTGCGCCCCAGAATCGGCGTGATGCTCCAGTCCGGCGGCGTCTACTCGGGCGCCCGCGCCGACGAGATGCTCCGCCACATCGCCAAGCTGCACGCGCACCCGCTGGACGTGGACGCGCTCATCGAGCGCCTGGGCCTCGGCAGTTGCGGCCGTACGACGTACCGCCGGCTGTCCGGCGGCCAACAGCAGCGCCTCGCGCTCGCGATGGCCGTCGTAGGCCGCCCCGAGCTGGTCTTCCTGGACGAGCCGACGGCCGGTCTCGACCCGCAGGCCCGCCGCGCGACCTGGGACCTGGTCAGGGACCTCCGTACGGACGGCGTCTCGGTCATCCTCACGACCCACCACATGGACGAGGCCGAGCAGTTGGCCGACGACGTGGCGATCATCGACGCGGGCAAGGTCATCGCGCACGGCTCCCCCGAGGACCTGTGCCGCGGCGGCGCCGAGAACACCCTCCGCTTCACCGGCCGCCCCGGCCTCGACGTCGGCTCCCTGCTGAAGGCCCTCCCGGCCGACTCCACGGCCGCCGAACTGACCCCGGGCTCCTACCGCGTCGGCGGCAAGGTCGACCCCCAACTGCTCGCCACGGTCACCTCCTGGTGCGCGCAGCACGGGGTGATGCCGGAGAGGATCTCGGTCGAACGGCACACCCTGGAGGACGTGTTCCTGGAACTCACCGGCAAGGAGCTGCGCTCGTGACGACGACTGTTCCGGGGACCTACACCCCGCAGCCCGGGGCGGCGCCCCTCCCCCGCATGATCGCGGCACAGGCGGCCCTCGAAACGAAGATGCTCCTACGGAACGGCGAGCAGCTCCTCCTCACGGTGGTCATCCCGACCCTCCTGCTGGTCCTGTTCAGCTCGGTGGACATCGTCGACACCGGCAAGGGCAGGTCCGTCGACTTCCTCACCCCCGGCGTCCTCGCGCTCGCCGTGATGTCGACGGCGTTCACGGGCCAGGCCATCGCGACGGGCTTCGAGCGCCGCTACGGCGTCCTGAAGCGCCTCGCGTCCTCCCCGCTGCCCCGCTGGGGCCTGATGACCGCGAAGACGGCGGCTGTCCTGGTCACGGAGATCCTCCAGATCATCCTGCTGACGGCGATCGCCTTCGCGCTGGGCTGGTCCCCCCACGGCAACCCCTTCGCGGTGTTCCTCCTCCTGATCCTCGGCACGGCGGCCTTCTCGGGCCTCGGCCTGCTGATGGCGGGCACCCTGAAGGCGGAGGCCACGCTGGCCGCCGCGAACCTGGTGTTCCTGCTGCTGCTCGTCGGCGGCGGGGTGATCGTGCCGATGGACAAGTACCCGTCGGGGGTCCAGGACGTGCTGGGGCTGCTGCCGATCTCGGCCCTGTCGGACGGCCTCCGGGACGTGTTGCAGCACGGGGCCGGGATGCCGTGGGGCGACCTGGGGATCCTGGGCGTGTGGGCGGTCGTCGGGCTGGCGGCGGCGGGGAAGTTCTTCCGCTGGGAGTGAGTGCCGTACTCCGGCGCCGGGGACCCTCGTGAACGCGTGCACAAGCACCCCCCTACGATGGTCCCCGTGCCAAACGTGACCCCCGCCGACGTCGTAGCCGCCGCGCGCAACCCCCTCGCCTTCATCGCCGCACGCTGGACCCCGGATCCCCGGACGGTGCAGCGGGCCGCTCTCGCCGCGCTCGTCATGTCGGTGGTCATCGTGGTCACCGGCGGTGCCGTGCGGCTGACGGGATCCGGGCTCGGCTGCCCGACCTGGCCCAAGTGCACGGACGACTCGCTGACCACCACCAGCGCGATGGGCTTCCACGGTGCCATCGAGTTCGGCAACCGGATGCTGACGTACGTCCTGTGCGCCGCCGTCGGCTGGGCGATCATCGCCGCCCGCTCGGAGAAGCCGTACCGCCGCACCCTCACCCGGCTGGGCTGGGCGCAGTTCTGGATCGTGATGAGCAACGCGATCCTCGGCGGGATCGTGGTGCTGGTGGGCCTCAACCCGTACACGGTCGCGGCCCACTTCCTGCTCTCCTCGGCGCTGATCGCGGTCGCCACGCTGATGTGGCAGCGCAGCCGGGAGGGCGACGGGGAGCCCAAACCGCTGGTCGGCAAGGCCGTGCAGCAACTGGTGTGGTTCCTGGTCACCGCCTCCGTGCTGCTGATCGCGGTCGGCACGGTGGTCACCGGCGCGGGTCCGCACGCGGGTGACTCCAAGGAGGTCGACCGCATCCCGATCGACTGGGAGACGGTCGCCAAGCTGCACGCGGTGCTCGCCTGGATCGTGGTCACGCTGACGTTCGCCCTGTGGTTCGTCCTGAAGGCGGTCGACGCCCCCAAGGGCCCCCTGGACCGCACCCGTGACCTGTTCCTGATCCTGCTCTCCCAGGGCGTCATCGGCTACGTCCAGTACTTCACGAACCTCCCGGAGGCCCTGGTCGCCCTCCACATGCTCGGCTCCTGCCTGGTGTGGATCGGGGTGCTGCGCGTGCTGCTGTCGCTGCGCGAACGGCCGGAGGTCGTGGCCGACCTGCCGGGCCCGTCGGTGGAACAGTCGCTGCCCACGCGCGCGTGAAGCGTCACCCGTAATAAATGGTTCACCCGTAGCGCGTCACGAAGTCGTCGATCGCCGGTCCCAGATAGGCCCGGGTCAGCTCCGCCCGGCGGTGGAGCCAATCGCCCTCTACGGAGGCGGCGGACGGGACCGTGTCGTCGTAACGCCTCCGTACGACGTCCTCCACGACCTCCACCGGAGCACCGAGCGAGGGCAGCAGGTCGAGGGCTTCGCGCTTGGTGATCAGGCGGCCGTCCCGGCGGGTGACCGTCGCGCGGGCGAACGTGGTCAGGCCGACGTCGACCCAGCCGTTCTCGAGCCAGATCTGCGGCTTGTCGACGGCCGGCCGCCAGTACTCCCGCTGGTCCCGTACGACGAACTCGGCCAGCTCCTGGTCCGTCACGGCCGGCAGCAGGTCCTTCGGTGATCCGCCGTGCAACACCCGCCCGAACTGGTGCAGTTCACGCCGGGTGACAGGCGTGACGGGCCGACGGGTGACGTGGTCGTGGGCCCAGGTGAGGTGGCTCTGGTTCGGGGCGTCCTGGGTGCCCGGGGCGAGGTAGCTGCAGTGCAGGCGGACGGCGAGGGGGTCGGTGCGCAGTCCGCGGTGCAGGGCGACCAGTTGGCGGACGGTGCTGGGCTTCAGGGGATGGTCGAGGATGGCTATCAGGTCCAGGTCGCTACGACCCTCCTGGTAGTCGCCCCCGCCGAGCGAACCGTGAGCCCACACGGCGATGGGCTCCAGGGGGGCCAGTTCGTTCAGGAAGCGGGCGAGCAACGCGTCGGTCAGCATTGGTCCAGTCTGTACAGCTCACTCCAGCCCGTACACCCTCTTCGCGTTGCCGACCGCGATCAGTCCCGCCACGCGTTGCGCGTCGGCCGGTGACCAGGCCCCTTCGGCGACCCAGGTACCGAGCACCCGCGCGAGCGCCTCGCGGAACAACCGCGCTCCCACGACGTGCAGTTCGGGCAGTCCGTGGGCCCCGCTGGAGAAGAGGATCTTGCCGAAGGGGGCCAGCTCCAGGATCTCGGCGAGCACGGACGCGGCGCGGGCGCCGGTGCGGACGAGAGCGGCGCCGGAGTCGGCGTACACGTGCGGGAAGACACCGGCGAGGTGGGCCGCGTGCCGGTGGTACGGGTAGCTGTGCAGCAGCACCAGGTCCGTGCCGAGGCCGGCCGTCGCCCGCACGAAGTCGGTGAGCAGGACCGGGTCGGTGCGGTCGATGCGGACGCCTGGTTCGCCTAGTCCGGCGTGCAGTTGGAGGGGCAGGCCGGACGCCACGGCGATCCACAGCAGGTGCCTTAGCAGCACCGGGTCGCTGAGCGTGCCGCCGACGCGTCGGCCGGCCAGCCAGCGGGCCGCCGCGCCGCGTACCTCGCCGGGGCCGGGGGGTTCGGGTGCGAGGGCGAGGCCGTGGCGTACGCCCGCCACGGAGGTGAAGGCGACCGCGCTCGCGGCTGCGCCGTGGACCGACTCGGCGAGGTTGGCGAGGAAGGACTCCACCGTGCCGGAGGTGTCGGCGACCTGTTCGGCGAGGAGTTCGAGGCGGACGATCTCCCGGGCGTCCGCCTGCCCTGCGGTGGCCATCTCGGCGGGGCCTGTGAGGTCGCCGGGCAGGCCCGTGTCGATCAGGTACGTCGTGATGCCACTGCCGCGCAGCAGCCTGCGGCCCGCTTCCAGTACGCCGAGTTCACGGCGCCGGGCGAGGTAGCGGGCGGGCAGGCAGTGCGGCTCCAGGCCGAGCAGGGGTGGGCACCATCGTCGTACGGCGAAGCCCGTCTGGGTGTCGAAGAGGGTGGTGCCGGGGGCGGGTGGGCCTTCGGTGCGGGCGAGTTGGGCCTCGAAGGTGCCGAGGCCCAACTCCGTTCTCAGTACGCCGTGGCAGTACTGGTCCACGAGGGACGGCGTTTCGATCATCCGGACTCCCCGTGGCGGTGACTGCGTCGCTTGTACGGGGCCTAACGGGTGAACCGGGTGTGAGGTGTTGCCTGTACACACCCCGTGTGAGGGGGCGCCACGGGGAGGGGATGCGGGTGGATCTTGCGACTGACGGTCCGTTGTGGCTGGTCGCGCCGTTCCCCGCGCCCCTGCGGGGCGCTACCGTCCGACCTGGATTCCTGCCATGCGCTTCCACTCGTACGGGCCCGTCGTCACCTTCGCCGCCAGCTCGCCGTCGAAGGCCTCGTGGACGGTGATCCCGGACTTCTCGACGGCCTGCTGGGCGATCTCGTAGGACGTGGCGACCAGGTCGCCCCAGGCGCCGTCCTCGCCGACGAGGACGATGCGGGCGCCGCGTTCCCCGATGTACGCGACCTGGCCCTCGGCGCCGCCGTGAGCCTTGGAGAAGGTGCCGATCTGCTGGGCGAGGCGGGCCACCTGGCGCTCGGCCTTCGCGTCAACCTGCTGCGTGTCTGCCATGGCCAGGATGCTACCGACGGGTAGCTCGAACGGCGACGGGCGGGGTGAGTGACTCCCGCCTCAGCAGGACTCCTACCTGAGGAAGGGGTCCACCGCGATCGCCACGAACAGGAGCGACACATAGGTGATCGACCAGTGGAACAGCCGCATCTCCTTGAGCTTGCCACCGCTCACCTCGGCCTTGGCGCGGTTCTGCAGCCCGTGCGCCTCCCACAGCCAGAAGCCGCCGGCCAGCAGCGCGACCGTGGTGTAGAACCAGCCGGTGTAGCCGAGGGGCGTCAGCAGCAGCGAGACCGCGACCATGACCCAGCTGTAGATGACGATCTGCTTGGCGACGACCTTGTTCGAGGCGACGACCGGGAGCATCGGAACGCCCACGCGCGCGTAGTCGTCCTTGACCTTCATGGAGAGCGGCCAGTAGTGCGGCGGCGTCCAGAAGAACATGACGAGGAAAAGAATGATGGGCGCCCACGACATGGAGTCCGTGACGGCCGACCAGCCGATGAGCACCGGGAGGCAGCCGGCGATGCCGCCCCACACGATGTTCTGCGAGGTACGGCGCTTGAGGATCATCGTGTAGACGACGACGTAGAAGAGGAGCGCGCCGAGCGCCAGCCAGGCCGACAGCCAGTTGACGGTCAGGCCGAACATCAGGGTCGAGATCACGCCGAGCGAGATGCCAAAGGCGAGGCATTCGCGGGGGCTGACCATGCCGGTGACCAGGGGGCGCTGCGAGGTGCGGTCCATGAGCGCGTCGATGTCGCGGTCGATGTACATGTTGAGCGCGTTGGCGCCGCCCGCGGACAGGTAGCCGCCGACGCAGGTGAGGAGGACCAGCTTGAGGTCGGGCACACCCTGCTGGGCCAGGAACATCACCGGAACGGTGGTGATCAGCAGCAGCTCGATGATCCGCGGCTTCGTCAACGCCACGAACGCCATGACCCGGGCCCCGATCGGCCGCCGGCTCGGGCTCTGGCTCGCCCCGACAATCCCCGCTGGACGGGATTCAACGGCCGTCACGCACACCCCTGACAGAGACATCCCAGCAAGCCTTCGGGTGTGAACTCCCCGTAAAGGCTCACGCGTACCACGCCACTGTAGACGTTGCCCAGACCCGGACATTCGCGGGGGTGGGGTCGTGTTGGACGGCACCCCCGGAAGAGCTGATCACCACTCTGTTGAGCACTCGAACGAGCACCTCCGTATTCAGTTGCCGAATGCGAAACGGACCAGTCGGGAGGCGGATCCGCGAGAGTCCCGGCAGTCTGGAATGACTCGAAAAAATGCGCGTTCTTACGGGGGTAGGCTCGACAACGGCCGGTGGGCGCCAAGTGCACCGGCATCCGACATGCGTGACATGTGGAGAGGAGCCCTGACCCAGGGTGAGCACCAAGCCGACCACCACAGACCTCGAGTGGACCGAGTTGGACCAGCGGGCCGTAGACACCGCCCGCGTCCTGGCCGCCGATGCCGTACAGAAGGTCGGTAACGGCCATCCCGGTACGGCGATGAGCCTGGCCCCGGCCGCGTACACCCTCTTCCAGAAGGTGATGCGCCACGACCCCGCCGACGCCGACTGGGTCGGACGCGACCGGTTCGTGCTGTCCGCCGGCCACTCGTCACTGACCCTCTACACGCAGCTCTACCTGGCCGGGTTCGGCCTGGAGCTGGCCGACCTCGAAGCGTTCCGCACGTGGGGCTCCAAGACTCCGGGGCACCCCGAGTACGGCCACACCACCGGCGTGGAGACGACGACCGGCCCGCTGGGCCAGGGTGTCGCCAACGCTGTCGGCATGGCCATGGCCGCCCGCTACGAGCGCGGTCTGTTCGACCCGGACGCCCCGCAGGGCGAGTCCCCGTTCGACCACTTCATCTTCGCCATCGCCGGTGACGGCTGCCTGCAGGAGGGCATCTCCGCGGAGGCGTCCTCCATGGCCGGCCACCAGGAGCTCGGCAACCTCGTCCTCCTGTGGGACGACAACCACATCTCCATCGAGGGCGACACCGAGACCGCGGTCTCCGAGGACACCGTCAAGCGCTACGAGGCCTACGGCTGGCACGTCCAGCGCGTCGCCCCGAAGCCGGACGGCGACCTCGACCCGCACGCCATCTACAACGCCATCGAGGCCGCGAAGAAGGTGACGAACAAGCCGTCGTTCATCGCGATGCGCTCGATCATCGCCTGGCCCGCGCCGCACGCGCAGAACACCGAGGCCGCGCACGGCTCGGCGCTCGGCGCCGACGAGGTCGCCGCCACCAAGCGTGTCCTCGGCTTCGACCCGGAGAAGTCCTTCGACGTCTCCGACGACGTCCTCAAGCACACCCGCCAGGCGCTGGACCGGGGCCGCGAGGCGAAGGCCGCGTGGGACCCGTCGTACCAGGAATGGCGCAGCAACAACCCGGAGCGCGCGGCCGAGTACGACCGCATCCGCGCGGGCGAGCTGCCGGCCGGCTGGGAAGAGCAGCTTCCCGCCTTCGAGACGGGCAAGTCCGTCGCCACCCGTGCCGCGTCCGGCAAGGTGCTCCAGGCGCTCGGCGCGGTCATCCCGGAGCTGTGGGGCGGCTCGGCCGACCTCGCGGGCTCGAACAACACGACGATCGACAAGACGTCGTCGTTCCTCCCGGCGGACAACCCGCTGCCGGAGGCCAACCCGTACGGCCGCACGATCCACTTCGGTATCCGCGAGCACTCCATGGGCGCGGAGCTGAACGGCATCACGCTGCACGGCAACACGCGTGCCTACGGCGGTACGTTCCTCGTCTTCTCCGACTACATGCGCAACGCCGTACGCCTGTCGGCGCTGATGCACCTGCCGGTGACGTACGTGTGGACGCACGACTCCGTCGGTCTCGGCGAGGACGGCCCGACCCACCAGCCGGTCGAGCACCTCGCCTCGCTGCGCGCCATCCCGGGCCTGAACGTGGTCCGCCCGGCCGACGCCAACGAGACGGCCATCGCCTGGCGCGAGGTCCTGCGCCGCTACACCAAGGTGTACGGCGAGGGTGCCCCGCACGGTTTCGCGCTGACGCGCCAGGGTGTGCCGACGTACGACGCCAACGAGGACACCGCCAAGGGCGGCTACGTGCTGTTCGAGGCGTCCACGGGTACGCCCGAAGTGATCCTCATCGGTACGGGTTCCGAGGTGCACGTGGCCGTCGAGGCGCGCGAGCAGCTGGAGGCCTCCGGGGTTCCGACGCGGGTCGTGTCCATGCCCTGCGTGGAGTGGTTCGACGCGCAGGACCAGGGGTACCGGGACAGCGTGCTGCCGCCGTCCGTCAAGGCGCGGGTCGCGGTCGAGGCCGGGATCGGTCTGACCTGGTACCGGTTCGTCGGGGACGCCGGTCGCATCGTTTCCCTGGAGCACTTCGGGGCTTCCGCCGACGGCAAGGTGCTCTTCCAGGAGTTCGGCTTCACTGCCGAGAACGTGGCTGAGAAGGCCCGGGAATCCATCGCCGCCGCCCAGAGCTGACGCTGACAAACGACACGTAGGAGATGCATTTTCCATGACAGACGCACTCAAGCGCCTCTCCGAGGAAGGCGTCGCGATCTGGCTGGACGACCTGTCGCGCAAGCGGATCACGTCCGGCAACCTCGCCGAACTGATCGACCAGCAGCACGTCGTGGGCGTCACCACCAACCCGTCGATCTTCCAGAAGGCCATCTCGTCGGGCGACGGTTACGAGCAGCAGCTCGCCGACCTCGCCGCCCGCAAGGTCACCGTCGAGGAAGCCATCCGCATGATCACGACGGCGGACGTCCGTGACGCCGCCGACATCCTGCGTCCGGTCTACGACACGAGCGGCGGCCAGGACGGCCGGGTCTCCATCGAGGTCGACCCGCGCCTGGCGCACAACACGACGGCGACCGTCGCCGAGGCCAAGCAGCTGGCCTGGCTGGTGGACCGCCCGAACACCCTGATCAAGATCCCGGCCACCCGGGCGGGTCTGCCGGCGATCACCGAGGTCATCGGCCTCGGTATCAGCGTCAACGTGACGCTGATCTTCTCGCTGGCCCGCTACCGCGAGGTCATGGACGCGTTCATCTCCGGCCTGGAGAAGGCCAAGGAGCGCGGCCTCGACCTCTCAAAGATCCACTCCGTGGCGTCCTTCTTCGTGTCCCGCGTGGACACCGAGATCGACAAGCGGATCGACGCGCTGGGCACCGCCGAGGCCAAGGCCGCCCGCGGCAAGGCCGGTCTCGCCAACGCGCGGCTCGCCTACGAGGCGTACGAGGAGGTCTTCTCCTCGGACCGCTGGGCCGCCCTCGACAAGGCGCAGGCCAACAAGCAGCGTCCGCTGTGGGCCTCGACCGGCGTCAAGGACAAGGCGTACAAGGACACGCTGTACGTGGACGACCTGGTGGCGCCGAACACGGTGAACACCATGCCGGAGGCCACTCTCGAGGCCACCGACGACCACGGCCAGATCACCGGCAACACCATCGCCGGCACGTACGAGCAGTCCCGCGCGGAGATCGCCGCCGTGGAGGCGCTGGGCATCTCGTACGACGAGGTGGTGCAGCTGCTGGAGGACGAGGGCGTCGAGAAGTTCGAGGCGGCCTGGACCGACCTGCTCAAGTCGACCGAGGCGGAGCTTGCGCGCCTCGCCCCCTCGGAGGGCTGAAACCTTGTCGAGCAGCAACCCGCTGCGTGACCCCGCAGACCGACGGCTCCCGCGTATCGCGGGGCCGTCGGGCCTGGTCATCTTCGGCGTCACAGGCGATTTGTCACGCAAAAAGCTGATGCCCGCCGTGTACGACCTCGCGAACCGTGGTCTGCTGCCGCCGGGTTTCTCGCTCGTCGGCTTCGCCCGGCGCGAGTGGGCCCACGAGGACTTCGCCCAGGAGGTCCACGACGCGGTCAAGGAGCACTCCCGTACGCCGTTCCGTGAGGAGGTCTGGCAGCAGCTCGTCCAGGGGATGCGCTTCGTCCAGGGCACCTTCGACGACGACGACGCTTTCGAGCGGCTCCGCGACACGATCGACGAACTGGACAAGGCGCAGGGCACGGGCGGCAACTTCGCCTTCTACCTGTCGGTGCCGCCGCGCTCCTTCCCGGTCGTCATCCAGCAGCTGAAGAAGCACGGTCTCGCCGACCAGGAGAAGGGTTCCTGGCGCCGCGCGGTCATCGAGAAGCCCTTCGGCCACGACCTCAAGTCGGCCGAGGACCTCAACAAGGTCGTGCACGAGGTCTTCGCCGCGGACCAGGTCTTCCGCATCGACCACTACCTCGGCAAGGAGACCGTCCAGAACATCCTGGCGCTCCGCTTCGCCAACACGATGTTCGAGCCGATCTGGAACCGGTCCTTCGTGGACCACGTTCAGATCACCATGGCCGAGGACATCGGCATCGGCGGCCGGGCCGGCTACTACGACGGCATCGGCGCCGCCCGTGACGTCATCCAGAACCACCTGCTCCAGCTGATGGCGCTGACCGCGATGGAGGAGCCGTCCTCCTTCTCCGCCGACGCGCTGGCCGCCGAGAAGGAGAAGGTGCTCGGCGCGGTACGGCTGCCGAAGGACCTGGGCAAGAACACGGTCCGCGGGCAGTACGCGGAGGGCTGGCAGGGCGGCGAGAAGGCCGTCGGCTACCTCCAGGAGGACGGTATCGACCCCAAGTCGAAGACCGACACCTACGCCGCCATCAAGGTCGAGGTCGACAACCGCCGCTGGGCGGGCGTCCCCTTCTACCTGCGCACCGGCAAGCGCCTGGGCCGCCGCGTCACCGAGATCGCGGTGGTCTTCCAGCGCGCCCCGCACTCCCCCTTCGACCAGACGGCGACGGAGGAGCTGGGCCAGAACGCGATCGTCTTCCGCGTCCAGCCCGACGAGGGCGTCACGGTCCGCTTCGGCTCCAAGGTGCCCGGCACCTCGATGGAGATCCGGGACGTCTCCATGGACTTCGCCTACGGCGAGTCGTTCACGGAGTCGAGCCCGGAGGCGTACGAGCGGCTCATCCTCGACGTCCTGCTCGGCGACTCGAACCTCTTCCCACGCACCGAGGAGGTCGAGCTGTCCTGGAAGATCCTCGACCCGATCGAGCAGTACTGGGACAAGCACGGCAAGCCCGCGCAGTACCAGTCCGGGACCTGGGGTCCGGTCGAGGCGGACGAAATGCTCGCACGAGAGGGACGGAGCTGGCGTCGGCCATGAAAATAGACCTCACCGACACCACTGCCAGCAAGATCAACAAGGGGCTGGTGAAAGCCCGCCGCGCCATCGGCACCCCGGCCGTCGGCATGGTGCTCACCCTCGTCGTCGTCACGGACGAGGAGAACGCCTACGACGCCCTGAAGGCCGCCAACGACGCGTCGCGCGAGCACCCCTCGCGCACGCTCGTGGTCATCAAGCGCGTCTCGCGGTCACCTCGGGACCGCACCCAGTCCCGCCTCGACGCCGAGGTCCGGGTGGGCACGGACGCGGGCAGCGGCGAGACGGTCGTCCTGCGGCTCTACGGCGAGGTCTCCGACCACGCCCAGTCCGTGGTGCTGCCGCTGCTGCTGCCGGACGCGCCGGTGGTGGTCTGGTGGTCGGTGGACGCGCCGCGCGACCCGGCGAACGACCCGCTGGGCGCCCTGAGCCAGCGCCGGGTCACCGACAGCTACGCGGCGGAGAAGCCCGTCGACGAGCTGCGGTCCCGCGCCGAGAGCTACGAGCCGGGCGACACCGACCTGGCCTGGGCCCGGATCACGCCGTGGCGTTCGATGCTGGCCGCCGCGCTCGACCAGGTCGACTCCGAGATCGTCTCCGTCGAGGTGGCGGGCGAGGAGTCCAACCCGAGCGTCGAACTGCTCGCGATGTGGCTCGCCGACCGCCTCCACGTGCACGTCCGGCGGGCGGTCTCCGCGGGTCCCGGTCTGACCCAGGTACGCCTGGAGACGACCGGCGGCCCCATCACGCTGCACCGGTCGGACGGGGCGATGGCCACCCTGGCCCTGCCCGGCCAGCCGGACCGCGCGGTGGCGCTCAAGCGCCGCGAGACCTCCGAACTCCTCGCGGAGGAGCTGCGCAGGCTCGACCCGGACGACACCTACGCGTCCGCGCTGCGGTTCGGCGTGGACCGGCTGGGCGGCATCCAGTCGGCGGCGGAGCGGGCGGAGGCTGCGGCTCAGCCGGCGCCGGCGCTGCCGGTTCGGGCGGTGGCGGATGCTACGTCCGCGTCGGCTCCGGCGTCTGGTTCTGGTCCGGCGTCTGGTTCTGGTCCGGCTTCGGCTTCGGCTTCGGCTTCGGCGGACCAGGGCGACACCGACCGGCCCACCCCCGCGAAGATGCCCCCGGTCAAGAAGGCTGATCCGCAGTGAGCACTCCCCAACTCGTCGTCCACCGCGACAAGGAACTGATGGCCCAGGCCGCCGCGGCCCGGCTGATCACGAAGATCGTGGACGCGCAGGCCTCGCGCGGCTACGCCTCGATCGTGCTCACCGGAGGTCGCAACGGCAACGGTCTGCTGGCAGCCCTGGCGGGTCAGCCCGCCCGGGACGCCGTCGACTGGGGCCGCCTCGACCTGTGGTGGGGCGACGAGCGGTTCCTGCCCGAGGGCGACCCTGAGCGCAATGTCACCCAGGCCCGCGAGGCACTGCTCGACGCGGTGCCGCTGGACCCGAAGCGCGTGCACGCCATGCCCGCGTCGGACGGCCCCTACGGCAATGACGTGGAAGCGGCGGCGGCCGGTTACGCCGAGGAACTCGCCCGGTCCGCCGGTCCCGAGAACCATGGCGCCGTCCCGACCTTCGACGTCCTCATGCTGGGCGTCGGCCCGGACACCCACGTGGCGTCGCTCTTCCCGGAGTTGCCCGCCGTACGGGAGACCGAGCGCACGGTCGTCGGCGTCCACGGCGCGCCCAAGCCGCCGCCGACACGGGTCACCCTGACCCTGCCGGCGATCCGCTCCGCCCGCGAGGTGTGGCTGCTCGCGGCCGGCGAGGACAAGGCGGAGGCCGCGGCGATCGCCCTGTCCGGCGCGGGTGAGATCCAGGCACCGGCGGCCGGTGCCCAGGGCCGCGCCCGCACCCTGTGGCTGCTGGACGCGGCGGCGGCCTCCCAGCTGCCGCGCGCACTGTATCCGCCGGCTTCGGCCTGACACTGGCAACACCGGCAATCCGCTGAAGCCCCGTACGGCCTCCTGGTCGTACGGGGCTTCAGCGTTTGGTCACTTGATGACTTGGTGGCTCAACGCCCGCGCAGCTCGCGGTACTTGGCGACCAGGGCCGTCGTCGACGCGTCCAGGCCCGGTACGTCCGCGCCTTCGCTCAGGGCGGGTTCGACGCGCTTGGCGAGGACCTTGCCCAGCTCGACGCCCCACTGGTCGAAGGAGTCGATGTTCCAGACGGCGCCCTGGACGAACACCTTGTGCTCGTACAGCGCGATGAGCTGGCCGAGGACCGAGGGGGTGAGCTCGCGGGCCAGGATCGTGGTCGTGGGGTGGTTGCCCTTGAACGTCTTGTGCGGCACCAGTTCCTCCGCCACACCCTCCGCCCGCACCTCGTCCGGCGTCTTGCCGAAGGCCAACGCCTGTGTCTGGGCGAAGAAGTTGGCCATCAGCAGGTCGTGCTGCGCCTTGAGCCCGTCGCTCAGCTCGGCCACCGGCTCGGCGAAGCCGATGAAGTCCGCCGGGATCAACTTCGTGCCCTGGTGGATGAGTTGGTAGTACGCGTGCTGGCCATTGGTCCCGGGCGTGCCCCAGACCACGGGCCCGGTCTGCCAGTCGACCTCCTGGCCGTCCCGGCCCACGTACTTGCCGTTCGACTCCATGTCCAACTGCTGCAGATACGCGGTGAACTTGGAGAGGTAGTGGCTGTACGGCAGCACCGCGTGCGACTGGGCGTCGTGGAAGTTGCCGTACCAGACGCCCAACAGGCCAAGCAGCAAAGGCACGTTGGACTCGGCGGGCGCGGTGCGGAAGTGCTCGTCGACGAGGTGGAAGCCGTCGAGCATCTCCCGGAAGCGGTCCGGGCCGATGGCGATCATCAGCGACAGCCCGATCGCCGAGTCGTACGAGTAGCGGCCGCCGACCCAGTCCCAGAACTCGAACATGTTGGCCGTGTCGATGCCGAACTCGCTGACCTTGCCGGCGTTCGTGGACAGCGCCACGAAGTGCTTGGCCACGGCGTCCTGACCGGCCTTCAGCTCGGTGAGCAGCCAGTCGCGGGCCGAGGTCGCGTTGGTGATCGTCTCGATCGTGGTGAACGTCTTGGACGCGATGATGAAGAGCGTCTCGGCCGGGTCGAGGTCGCGGGTCGCCTCGTGCAGGTCGGCGCCGTCCACGTTCGACACGAACCGGACCGTCAGACCGCGGTCGGTGAAGCTGCGCAGCACCTCGTAGGCCATCGCCGGGCCCAGGTCCGAGCCGCCGATGCCGATGTTGACCACGTTCTTGATGCGCTTGCCGGTGTGCCCGGTCCACTCGCCGGAGCGGACGCGGTCCGCGAAGCCGGCCATCTTGTCGAGCACGGCGTGGACTTGGGGCACGACGTTCTCACCGTCGACCTCGATCACCGCGTCACGCGGGGCACGCAGCGCGGTGTGCAGGACCGCGCGGTCCTCGGTGACGTTGATCTTCTCGCCGCGGAACATGGCGTCCCGGAGGCCGAACACGTCCGTGGCGGCGGCCAGCGCGTGCAGCAGCCGCAGGGTCTCGTCGGTGACGAGGTGCTTCGAGTAGTCGAGGTGCAGGTCACCGACCTTGAGCGTGTAGCCGGTGCCGCGCCCTGGATCGGCGGCGAACAGCTCCCTCAGCTGCACCTCGCCGAGCTCCTCACGGTGCTTGGCCAAGGCGGACCACTCGGGCGTCTGGTTGAGCCTGGTACGGCCGTCTGCGTTCATTGCGACTTCAGCCTTCTTTCCTACCGACCTGGGGGCCGGTTCCAACCTAATTGATCAGCCCGTGGCATGAGCGGTCGTCGCGTTGTCCTGCGGGGCAACAACAGGTACGTCCGGCTTGACCGCAGGTATCAGCGCGATGACCGACAGGACGAAGAAGGAGGCGGTGAGCAGGGCGGGTGTGTTCAACCCCCAGGCGGTGGCGACGGCCCCACCGAGGAGGGCGCCCAGCGGGGCCCCGGCGGTGGCCAGGGTACGGAAAGCCGAGCTGACCCGGCCCAGCATGTCGGCGGGGGTGCGCTGCTGCATCAGGGTCGTCGAGTTGACGTTCCACAGCATGCTCATGAAGCCGAAGACACCGAGTGCGGCCACGACCGCGATCAGGCTGCGCACGGAGCCCATGACGACGAGGGCGCCGGTCTGCACCAGGCCCGCGAGCAGCACGCTCCGCATCGGGCCGAGGCGGGTGCTGATCCGCCGGTTCACCACTCCCCCGGCCAGACCGCCGACGGTGAACGCGGTGGTCGCCGCCGCGTACCCGGCCGTTCCGGCGTCCAGCCAGCCGGTCACCAGGATCACCAGGGTGGCGATCAGGGCGCCCATGCCCACGTTGCACAGAGCTGTCGCGGCGCACAGTCCGCGCAGAGGCCGGTCGCGCCACAGCGTGCGCAGCCCCTCCGCGATCTCACCGCGCAGCGTGCTGCCCACCGGTCCCGGCGCACGGTCGGGTGCCGCGGTGCGCAGCGAGGCGACCAGTGCGGCGGCGAGGAGGAAGGTCCCCGCGTCGGCCACGAAGGGAACCGCCGCCCCCGCGGCGATCAGCAGGGGCACCACAGGCGCTCCCATCAGTCCGCCCGCGATCTTCTGCCCGGTCATCAGCCGGGCGTTGGCGCTGCCGAGTGCCGCCCGGTCCACCAGGGACGGCAGCAGGGCCGTGGAGGCGTTGTCGAAGAGGGTCTGCAGCGTGGTCAGCGCGAAGGCCAGCGCGATGAGCAGCAGGATCGAGGCGTGGCCGAGGGCGACGGCGACGGCGAAGGCGGCGACGAGCAGTCCGCGGACCGCGTCGACCGTCCACATCGCACGCCGCTGGTCGACCCGGTCGGCGACCGCGCCGCCGAGCAGCCCGAAGATGATCCAGGGCAGATAGCCGCAGGCGGTCACGGAGGCGATGAGGAGGGGCCGGTCCGTCAGCGAGACGGCGAGCAGCGGCAGTGCCGCACCCCGCAGCGCGTCCCCGAACCGCGAGATCACGGCCGCGCTCCACAGCCGCCCGAACCCCCCGCGCCACGCGGGCACATGACCGCCCGTCACCTCGACCGTCGTCACCGCCCCCCCTCACGATTCGTCACTTCACAAACCGTAGAGGGCACCACTGACAATCGGTCCGGAGGCGGGTCGGCCACCGGGCTGCGAAACAGCTCCGGCCAGACACCTTGTGGGCGTCCGGCCGGTTCAACTCCTAGATTTCTCCCCGCAGTTTGGCGAGCGCCTCGGCGAGGATCGCCTCGCCGTCCGCGTCGCTGCGCCGCTCCCGTACATACGCGAGGTGCGTCTTGTAGGGCTCGGTGCGCGGCGGGTCCGGCGGGTTGTCCCGGTCCTGTCCGGCCGGGAAGCCGCAGCGCGGGCAGTCCCAGGTGTCGGGAACCTGCGCGTCGCTGGCGAAGCTGGGCTGCGTCTCGTGCCCGTTGGAGCACCAGAAGGAGATGCGCAGCCGGGGCGCGGACTCGCCACGCTCGGCCTCGCCCATCGGCCCCGCCCCGACCCGGCTTCCACGGATCGCGTTGCCACTTGCCACGGTCGTAACTCCCTGCGTGATGGTGCCGCGAAGCGAGTCGGCGTTTTCGCTCCGTTGCGAGCGCCTCAGTCTACGTAAGGCCCAACGCGCGTCCAGTGGTTGGAGTTACAGCCCCTACACCTAGACGCAAGCCCCATGATAGGCCGCGCTCAGCTGCGCGTACCGAACATGGGGCCTTACGTACGGAATGTGCGACGGAACGTGCGGTCAGCTCGTCTTCATCAGCAGGCCGAGCACGACGATGCAGGCGAACCAGAGCACACCGAGCACCACGGTGATGCGGTCCAGGTTGCGCTCGGCGACCGAAGAGCCGCCGACGGACGAGGCCATACCGCCACCGAACATGTCGGAGAGACCGCCGCCCTTCCCCTTGTGCATCAGCACCAGCAGCATCAGCAGCAGGCTGAAGACGATCAGGGCGATCGAGAACCCCAAAACCACGGCTGGACCAACTTCCTCGGATTCGGATGGACGACAGGGGCATAGCGGCTGGCGCTATGCCCCCGCAAGGGTACGACGGATCGTCGCTACCGCCTACACGCAGCTTGTCGGTTCGCTGCCGGACTCACTGGTCGCGGAAGCGTGCGATCTTGACGAACTCGTCCGCGTCCAGCGAGGCACCGCCGACCAGGGCGCCGTCGACGTCGGGCTGGGCCATGATCTCGGCGACGTTGCCGGACTTGACGGAGCCGCCGTACTGGATGCGGACCTGGTCGGCCAGCTCCTGGGTGTACAGCTCGGCGAGCTTGCCGCGGATGGCCTGGCAGACCTCCTGGGCGTCGCCGGCGCCGCAGACCTTGCCGGTGCCGATGGCCCAGACGGGCTCGTAGGCGATGACGACGGACTCGGCCTGCTCGGCCGGGACGTCCTTGAGGCCGCCCTCGACCTGGGAGAGGGTGTGGGCGACGTGGTTGCCCGCCTCGCGGATGTCGAGTTCCTCGCCGACGCAGAGGATCGGGGTCAGGCCGTGCTTGTAGGCGGCCTTCACCTTGGCGTTGACGATCTCGTCGGTCTCCGCGTGGTACTGGCGGCGCTCGGAGTGGCCGACGGCCACGTACGTGCACTTGAGCTTGGCCAGCATCGCACCGGAGATCTCGCCGGTGTAGGCGCCGGAGTCGTGCGCCGAGATGTCCTGGGCGCCGTACTTGATCTTGAGCTTGTCGCCGTCGACCAGGGTCTGCACGGAGCGCAGGTCGGTGAAGGGCGGCAGGACGGCGACCTCGACGGCCTCGTAGTCCTTGTCCGCGAGGGCGAAGGCGAGCTTCTGGACGTGGGCGATGGCCTCAAGGTGGTTGAGGTTCATCTTCCAGTTGCCCGCCATGATCGGCATGCGTCCAGAAGAAATAGATGGAGCCATTGAGGTCAGTCCTCCAGTGCGGCGAGGCCGGGGAGCGTCTTGCCCTCGAGGTATTCGAGGGAAGCGCCGCCGCCGGTCGAGATGTGGCCGAATGCGGTCTCGTCGAAGCCCAGGATGCGGACGGCCGCGGCGGAGTCGCCACCGCCGACGACCGTGAAGGCCGGGGAGTCGAGAAGGGCCTGGGCGACCGCCTTGGTGCCCTCGGCGTAGTCGGGGTGCTCGAAGACGCCCATCGGACCGTTCCAGAAGATGGTGGCCGCGTCGGCGAGCTTCGAGGCGTACAGGGCACCGGTCTCGGGACCGATGTCGAGGCCCATCTGGTCGGCGGGGATGGCGTCCGCGGCGACGGTGGTGGGGTTGGACGGGGCCTTCGTCTTGAGGTCCGGGAACGCGGACGCGGTCACGACGTCGACCGGGACGACCAGCTCGACGCCGTTCTTCGCGGCGCGCTCGACGTACTCGGTGACGGCGGGAATCTGGTCGTCCTGTACCAGGGAGGCGCCGATCTCGTAGCCCTGGGCCTTGAGGAAGGTGAAGGCCATGCCGCCGCCGATGAGGATGCGGTCGGCCTTGTCGAGCAGCTGGTCGATGACGGCGAGCTTGTCGGAGACCTTGGAGCCGCCGAGGGCGACCACGTAGGGCCGCTTGACGTCCTCGGTGAGCTTCTTCAGGACGCCGACCTCGGTGGCGATGAGATAGCCGGCGTAGTGCGGCAGGCGGGCCGGGAGGTCGTACACGGAGGCGTGCTTGCGGTGCACGGCACCGAAACCGTCGCCTACGTAGACATCCGCCAGGGCGGCGAGCTGGTCGGCGAACTCGCCGCGCTCGACGTCGTCCTTGGAGGTCTCGCCCGCGTTGAAGCGCAGGTTCTCGATGACCGCGACCTGGCCGGGCTCGAGGCCGCGCACCGCGTCGTGGGCGGCGGGGCCGACGGTGTCCTGGGCGAACGCGACGGGCGCGCCCAGGAGTTCGGCGAGGCGCTCGGCTGGCTGGAGGAGGGAGAAGGCCGGGTCCGGGGCACCCTTGGGGCGGCCCAGGTGCGAGGCCACGATCACCTTGGCGCCCGCCTCGACGAGGGCCTTGACGGTGGGCAGCACGGCGCGGATACGGCCGTCGTCGGTGATGAGGCCGTCGGCCAGCGGGACGTTGAGGTCGGCGCGGACGAAGACCCGCTTGCCGTCCACGCCTTCGGCGAGAAGTTCGTCGATCGTCTTCATAAAGGGACTCCTAGGGAGGGCTCTTCAGATCCGAGAGGGCTGATCGATCACTACGTAGCAAAGGCTCGGACACTACGTAGCAAGGGCTCGGGCAGCGCGGCGTGCGCTGCCCGAGCCCTGACTCACATCGAGTTGCCTGCTCTGGGAGTTAGAGCTGGCCGCCGACGAAGACCGTGAGGTCGACGAGGCGGTTGGAGTAGCCCCACTCGTTGTCGTACCAGCCGAGGATCTTCACCGTGTTGCCTTCCTGAACCATGGTCAGGAGGGAGTCGAAGGTGCAGGAGGCCTGGTCGCCGACGATGTCGGAGGAGACGATCGGGTCCTCGGTGTAGGACAGGTAGCCCTTGAGGTCGCCGTCGTCGGCGGCCTTCTTGAACGCGGCGTTGACCTCGTCCTTGGTGACCTCGCGCTGCAGCGTGACGACCAGGTCGGTGGCCGAACCGGTCGGGACCGGGACGCGCATCGCGATGCCGTCCAGCTTGCCCTTGAGCTGCGGGAGGACCAGGGCGGTGGCCTTGGCGGCACCGGTCGTGGTCGGGATGATGTTCTCGGCGGCGGCACGCGCGCGGCGCAGGTCCGAGTGCGGGAAGTCCAGGATGCGCTGGTCGTTCGTGTACGCGTGGACCGTCGTCATCAGGCCCTTGACGATGCCGAAGTTCTCGTCGAGGACCTTGGCCATCGGCGCCACACAGTTGGTGGTGCAGGAGGCGTTCGAGATGACGTGGTGGTTGGCCGCGTCGTACTTGTCCTGGTTGACGCCCATCACGATCGTGATGTCCTCGTCCTTGGCCGGAGCCGAGATGAGGACCTTCTTGGCGCCGCCGGCGATGTGCTTCTCGGCGTCGGCCTTCTTCGTGAAGATGCCGGTCGACTCGATGACGATGTCGACGCCCAGCTCGCCCCACGGGATGTCGGCGGGGTTGCGCTCGGACAGCACCTTGATCGTGTGCCCGTCGACGGTGATCGTGTCGGCGGTGTGCGACACCTCGGCCTGGAGGCGGCCCAGGATGGTGTCGTACTTGAGCAGGTGAGCGGTGGTCGCGGTGTCACCCAGGTCGTTGACAGCCACGATCTCGATGTCAGCACCCTGCTTCAGCAGCGCGCGGAAGTAGTTACGACCGATGCGGCCAAAGCCGTTGATGCCTACGCGGATCGTCACGAACCGATCTCCTCGTTGGTACGCCGGCTCAGTGCCGGCGAGTTGTATGGGATGTCCCCGACCGCCTACGACCCTACCTCCCTGAGCCCTCCGTGGTGACATCGAGATGCCCCATACACGGCAGGGCGGTCCGTACCCGCCAGTAGGGGTACGGACCGCCCTTGATGTTCATGACATGGTCACACGGGGTCAGCTGGTCAGAGCGGTCAGCGCCTTCTTGAGCAGGGCCGCACGGTCACTCGCAGAGGTGATCTGTTCCAGGCCGAAGCCGAGCAGCACGGTGCGGTCGGTGGTGACCGCGCCGTACGTCTGGAACAGGGCTCCGGTGCGTGTCCAGTCCTTCAGGACGGCGGGGCTGCCCGGAGGCGGTCCTGTCACGCTCCAGGCGCCCAGGGAGGTCTCGAAGCCCTCGGTCTGGGTCGCCGTGCCGCCCACGACGAGCGAGGTGTCGTCGGCGAGGACACCGTGGCCGCCGGAGCCCGGGTCGGTGATGTAACTGAGCGACACCTCGACCGACTTGCCGGCGTAGGCGCTCAGGTCGAAGCCGACCTGCTGCCAGCCGTTGGAGGCGCCGGTGAAGCTGTTCCACGAACCGGTGGTGCCGGTCGCGGTGCAGCCGCTGGTGGAGAAGGTCAGGTAGTGCTTGAGCCAGGGGTGCTCGGCGACCAGGAATCCGGCCTCGCACTCCGAGGGCAGGGCGGTGCTGGTGGCGCCGCCGACCTCCGGGAGCGTGGTCCAGTCGTCGGCCCCGGTGGTGTGGATCTCGACGACGGCGTGGTCGTAGCCGGGCTCGGTGTCCCACAGCAGCTCACTGCTGAGCGTGGGCTTGTCGGCCGCGCTCACCCCGGTGAGGTCGATGGTGCGGGTGAGGCGCTTGTAGGCGTCGTCGGTGTGGACGGCGGCGGCCATGTAGGAGCCCGCGTACGGGCCGTACGGGTTGACCGTCCCGGCGAACTGGCCCGCCCCGGCACTCGCGAACTGCGGGTACGTGGTCGGGGACAGCGAGTCGGAGGTGACGCTGTAACTGCCCGCCCGGTCCAGTGGGTTGCCGGGCGCGCCGCTGAGCGGCCCGGTGAAGCCGGCGAGCTTGCCGGAGCCGGTGAAGCCGGTGGCCCCGGGGAGGGACGTACGCGAATAGGCACCCAGGTAGTACTGGCTGAAGTCGTTCGAGGGGGTGCCGTCGCCGAGGTCGACGGAGCCGCCGGCCTGTTCGCCGGCCTCGATCAGCTTGCCGCCCTCGTTGAGGAAGGCGCGCAGCTGGAGCTGGGTGTCGTTGGCCGGTCCCGCCGTGCCCGAGTAGTGGACGACGGTCTTGAAGTGGTCGAGCACGCCGAGCGCGTCGGGCGCACCCTGGGTGGCGACGTCCCAGACGACCGCCTTACGGCCGTCCGCCTTCAGCGCGTCGACGTAGGTCTGCGCCTGGGTGGCGGCAGCGCCCTCCTCGGCGACGACGAGCGTGTCGGCCGCTGGCCGCTTGGCCACCGTGTAGGTGAAGTGCGCGCTGGAGGTGGACTTCCCGGCCTTCGTCTCGCCGGTGAACCACACCTCGACCTTGTCGCCCGGGTCGCCGTCCTTGACCTTGGCGCGGTACTCGTCGAAGTACAGGTTGTCGTCCCCGCCGTAGGTCTGGCCGCCCTTCCAGGACTTGAGCGCCATGTCCTCCGTACGGCCGCCGTTGACGCGGTACTTGAGCTCCTTGTCGCGCACGGACTTCCGTACGACGACGGAGACCTCCTGGTCGGCGCCGCGCGAGTACGACGTCGGGAAGGTGGCCGGGGTGAAGTCGGCGGCGCTGAGGCCGACCGAGGACGTGGGCTGGTCGGGGTGGACGGCGGTCTCGGCGACGGAGAGCGCGAAGGGGATGTTCTTCTCGAACTCGTCCTGGATCAGCTTCTCGTCGTCGGGGAAGTTGAAGACGGACTGGCAGTCGGCCGCGTTCCAGGCGTCGTTCGGGTCGATGTTCGACGCGGTCTGGCAGGTCGACATCTCGGGGGTGAACATCGACATGTTGTTGACGTTCGACGCGTGGCCGTCCGCCTCGCCGTTGGTCGTGTACAGCTCCGAGGAGACCTGCGAGCGGTAGCCGGGGATCGCCGGGTTGTCCGGGGTGCCGGCGAGCGCCTTGTAGAGGACGTCGTCCGGGGTCGGGGTCGCGACCTGCCAGCCGACTCCGTAGAGGAGGAGTTCGGCGGCGGAGTGGTAGTTGATGCCGTAGGTGAAGCCGATGCGCTTCTCGAAGGCGTCGAGTGCGGCGGTCTCCGGCTCGGAGTTGGGGGCCGCGCCCCGGTAGGTCTCGCTGGTCGGGTTCGGGGACGAACCCTCGTCGTCGTAGCCCCACTTGTAGGCGAAGTTGCGGTTGAGGTCGACGCCGTCACCGGTGGAGATGGTGCCGTCGCCGTTGACGTCCCGCAGGTTCTTGCGCCACAGGCGGGTGTCGCTGTTCTGGAAGGTGTAGTCGTAGCCGTCCGGGTTGGCGGACAGGACGAACCACAACTCCGTGGAGTCGACGATCTTCTTGATGCGCTTGTCGGTCTTGTAGTTGTCCAGGTAGTAGTGCATCAGCCGGCGGGTCATCTCCGGCGTGATCCACTCGCGCGCGTGCTGGTTGGACACGTACAGCACGGCGGGCTTGGAGCCGTCCTTGGTGGTCTTCGCGCCCTTGGTCAGTTTGAGCGCGAGGATGTCCTGGCCGTCGACCGTCTTGCCGATGGACTCGACCTTGGCGAGACCGGGGTTGGCCTGGCCCGTCTTGACGATCTCCTCTTCGAGGCCGCCGCTTCCGCTGTACGGGCGGAACACTCCCTGCGCCGCGTCCTCGACCCGTGTCTCGGCCTTGGCCGACAGGGTGTGTTCGGTGAGGTCGACGCCCTGCTTCTCCAGCTTCTGGGCCTGCTGGTCGGTGAGGTAGACCTCGACGGCTGTCCTGCCGGAGGCCGAGAACTGGTTGTCGCCGAGTTCGTGGGCGTCCTGTCCGGCCTTCAGGAGCAGGGGTATCTGCTTCTGGGTGACGTCGGCGTGGAAGACCTTGACCTCGGCGGGGTCGGACTTCGTCGAACTCCCGCCCTGCGCCTGGGCGATGGGTGCGATGCTCGCCCCGGCGATCAGGAGGGCGCCGACAGCGAGGATCGATCTCGCTCTGTGTCTCATGAATCCCCCTAGCAATCGTTCACCACAGCGGCGAACAGTTGCCAGGCTCATGACACTTCATGATCGAGTCAAGGGTGCCTCAAGGACAGCCAAACGGGGGCCCACCGGGGTGCGGGCCGTTGATTGCCCCCGGCCTGATCGACCGTC
The DNA here is from genome assembly GCF_045162565.1 of Streptomyces sp. NBC_00986. NCBI lineage: Bacteria > Bacillati > Actinomycetota > Actinomycetes > Kitasatosporales > Streptomycetaceae > Streptomyces > Streptomyces sp. NBC_00986. Next base: position 8,811,135 of record NZ_CP108733.1, on the reverse strand, counting down.
GGGCCCGAATGGGCGCCCGCGTCGGCGTGTCGACGGCTCGTCAGCAGCCGGCCGAGGGGGCCGACGACAACGAAACGCCGGTGCCGACGCCCCAAGTGGGCGTCGGCACCGGCGTATTGACGGATCATCGGCCGATCCGTGTCGAGTGATCGTCAGCCGACCATGTTGTCGGCCATCTCCTCGGTGATGCTGGACTCCGTGCCCGGGATGCCGAGGTCCTGGGCGCGCTTGTCGGCCATCGCCAGCAGTCTGCGGATACGGCCGGCCACCGCGTCCTTGGTGAGCGGCGGGTCCGCGAGGGCGCCCAGTTCCTCCAGGGAGGCCTGCTTGTGGTCCATGCGCAGGCGGCCCGCTGCCGCGAGGTGCTCGGGGACCTCGTCGGCGAGGATCTCCAGGGCACGCTGCACCCGGGCTCCGGCGGCGACGGCCGCGCGGGCCGAGCGGCGCAGGTTGGCGTCGTCGAAGTTGGCGAGGCGGTTCGCCGTGGCGCGCACCTCGCGGCGCATCCGGCGCTCCTCCCAGGCCAGCACCGACTCGTGGGCGCCGAGCCGGGTGAGCAGGGCACCGATCGCGTCGCCGTCACGGACGACCACCCGGTCGACCCCGCGCACCTCGCGCGCCTTCGCCGCGATCGACAGCCGACGCGCGGCGCCGACCAGCGCGAGCGCCGCCTCCGGACCCGGGCAGGTCACCTCCAGGGAGGAGGACCGGCCGGGCTCGGTCAGCGAGCCGTGCGCCAGGAACGCGCCTCTCCAGGCCGCCTCCGCGTCACAGGTGGCCCCGGAGACAACCTGCGGCGGCAGGCCCCGGATGGGGCGTCCGCGGCCGTCCACGAGGCCTGTCTGCCGGGCCAGCTGATCGCCGCCCGCGACCACCCGGACGACGTAACGGGAGCCGCGGCGCAGTCCGCCGGGCGCCATCACGATCAGTTCGGAGCTGTGTCCGAAGATCTCCAGGATGTCCCGCTTGAGCCGGCGCGCCGCCATCGCGGTGTCCAGCTCCGCCTCGATCACGATGCGCCCGCTCACCAGGTGGAGGCCTCCGGCGAACCGCAGAATGGCGGAGACCTCCGCCTTCCTGCAGCAGGTCCGGGTGACGGGTAGCCGGGAGATCTCATCCTTCACCGCTGCCGTCATCGCCATGGGCCGATCCTTCCATGCATCCGAAAAATACGGTCGTACGCGGCGGCCAACAGCTCCGGGTCGTGCCTTGGAGTTCCGTCGGTCCGGGCCACCGGCGCCAGCTCGACCGCGGCGTCCAGCCGCTTGGCGGCTTCGGTGAGCGACGCGCGATCGGGCACGGCGGCCTCGTCGGCCAGCACCACGTCCAGGGCGAGTTTAGGGGCGTGTCGTCCCAAAACCTCCAAATGACGCTGCGGGGAAAAGCCATCGGTTTCTCCGGGCTGCGGCGCGAGGTTCAGGGAGAGTACCCGGCGCGCCTTCGTCTCGGTGAGCGCGTCGAGCAGTTCCGGCACCAGCAGGTGCGGGATGACGGACGAGAACCAGGACCCCGGGCCGAGCACCACCCAGTCCGCGTCGAGCACGGCGGCGACGGCCTCGGGCACGGCCGGCGGGTCGTGCGGCACGACGTGCACGGACATCACCTCGCCGGGTGTGAGCGCCACGGTCGCCTGCCCCCGCACGGTGTCGACGTCGTCGGGCCGCGCCGGATCGTGCCCCTTGACCAGGGCCTGCAATTCCAGCGGTACGGCGGACATGGGCAGCACGCGCCCGTGCGCGCCGAGCAGCTTGCCGACCAGGTCGAGGGCCTGCACGTGGTCGCCGAGCTGCTCCCACAGGGCGACGATCAGCAGATTGCCTACCGCATGTTCGTGCAGGTCGCCCTTGGACTGGAAGCGGTGCTGGATGACGCGGGCCCAGGTCTGGCCCCAGTCGTCGTCGCCGCACAGCGCGGCCAGCGCCTTGCGGAGGTCCCCGGGGGGCAGGACGCCCAGTTCGTCGCGAAGGCGTCCGCTGGAGCCGCCGTCGTCGGCCACGGTGACGACGGCGGTGAGGTCGCCGGTGATGCGGCGCAGCGCGGTGAGCGAGGCGGACAGGCCCATGCCGCCACCGAGGGCGACCACCTTGGGCTGGGTGCCGCGCCGGCGCGGCTTGCCGCCGCGGGCCTCCACGGGCCTGGTCGTCCGTCCTTCGGGCACCACGCGGCGCAGCCTGCCCAGCCGTGGGCTACGTCCTGTCATTCCCGTCCCATGTCCCGGTGTACGACCACCGTCTCCACGCCCTCGGCCACGAGCCGCGCGGCGAGCTTCTCCGCCGTGGCGACCGAGCGGTGCTTACCGCCGGTGCAGCCGATCGCGATCGTCACGTACCGCTTGCCCTCGCGCCGGTAGCCGGCCGCGATGAGCCGCAGGAGCTCGGCGTACCGGTCGAGGAACTCCTTGGCGCCGGGCTGGTTGAAGACGTACGCCGAGACCTCTTCGTTGAGGCCGTTGAAGGGGCGCAGCTCCGGGATCCAGTGCGGGTTGGGCAGGAAGCGCATGTCGGCGACGAGGTCGGCGTCGACCGGGAGGCCGTACTTGAAACCGAAGGACATGACGGTGGCCCGCAGTTCGGGCTCCTCCTCGCCCGCGAACTGGGCGTCCATCTTGGCACGCAGTTCGTGGACGTTGAGGCTGGAGGTGTCGATGACGAGGTCGGCGTCGCCGCGCAGTTCGCGCAGCAGCTCGCGTTCGGCGTCGATGCCGTCGACGATGCGGCCGTCGCCCTGGAGGGGGTGAGGGCGGCGCACCGACTCGAAGCGGCGCACCAGGGCGTCGTCGGAGGACTCCAGGAAGACGATCCGCCGGGTGACGTGCTTCGACTCCAGGTCGGCGAGGGACTCGCGGAGGTTGTCGAAGAAGCGCCGTCCGCGTACGTCGACGACGACCGCGATGCGTGCCACGTTGCCCTGGGAACGGGCGCCGAGCTCCACCATGGTGGGGATCAGGGCGGGCGGGAGGTTGTCGACGACGAACCAGCCGAGGTCCTCCAGACACTTGGCGGCGGTGGACCGCCCGGCTCCGGACATGCCGGAGATGATCACCAGCTCGGGGATGGCCGCTTCGGGCACCCCGGGTGTCGTGCTGTCCGTACTCACCTGTGCTCCGTCGTCCTGGACCTCTTGCTGCGGAGCCTGATCGTCGCCGGTTTCCTTGTGCGTCCGATCTCGGTCCGCTGTGGGCTGCTTCTCTTGTTCGCTCATGTCTCCTGCCCCCGTCGCTCGTCCGGGGCTCCCGCGGGTACGGGCTCCCCTGGGGCACCCGCCGTGGTCCCGGGTGTCCCGTCTTCCGTGTCTTCCATGATCTCTCCAGTCGCCGTGTTCACGGCGGGTGCGGCCGGGGCCGCCTGGGCGAGGGCGACCGCGATGGTCTCGGCGGTCTTGCGACCTATGCCCGGAACCTCGCAGATCTGGTCGATTGTCGCGGATCGCAGCTTCTTCACCGAACCGAAGTGCTTGATCAGCGCCTGTTTGCGGGTCTCGCCGAGGCCGGGCACGTCGTCCAGGGGGCTCGCCCGGAACCGCTTGGCCCGCTTGGCGCGCTGATAGGTGATCGCGAAGCGGTGGGCCTCGTCGCGGACGCGCTGGAGGAGGTAGAGGCCCTCGCTGGTGCGGGGCAGGACCACCGGGTCGTCGTCGTCCGGGAGCCAGACCTCCTCCAGGCGCTTGGCGAGGCCGCACACGGCGATGTCGTCGATGCCCAGCTCGTCCAGGGCCTTCTTGGCGGCGGCGACCTGCGGCTGCCCGCCGTCGACGACCACGAGCTGCGGCGGGTAGGCGAACCGCTTGGGGCGGCCCTCCTCGTCCTTGAGGTCCGTCAGCTCGTCACCGTCCGCCCACTCCCCCGTCTTCTCCTTCTCGGCGAGATAGCGCCGGAAGCGGCGGGTGATCACCTCGTGCATGGAGCGGACGTCGTCCTGGCCCTCGAAGCCCTTGATCTGGAAGCGGCGGTACTCGCTCTTGCGTGACAGCCCGTCCTCGAAGACGACCATCGACGCCACCACGTCGTCGCCCTGGAGGTGCGAGATGTCGTAGCACTCGATCCTGAGGGGGGCGCTGTCCAGGTCGAGGGCCTCGGCGATCTCCTCCAGGGCGCGGGAGCGGGTGGTGAGGTCGGAGGCGCGCTTGGTCTTGTGGAGGATCAGCGACTGCTGGGCGTTGCGGGCGACGGTCTCCATGAGGGACTTCTTGTCGCCGCGCTGCGGGATGCGCAGTGACACGTTCGCCCCGCGCCGGTCTGTCAGCCACTGCTGGACCGGCTCCACCGGGTCGGGCAGGGCCGGGACGAGGACCTCCTTGGGGACGGAGTCCCCGGTCTCCTCGCCGTAGAGCTGCTGGAGGGCGTGCTCGACGAGGGCCGGGGTGGTGACGTCCTCGACCTTGTCGGTGACCCAGCCGCGCTGGCCGCGCACGCGTCCGCCGCGGACGTGGAAGATCTGGACGGCCGCCTCCAACTCGTCCTCGGCGACGGCGATCAGGTCGGCGTCGGTCGCGTCGGCGAGGACGACCGCGCTCTTCTCCATGGCCTTCTTCAGGGCCTCGATGTCGTCGCGCAGGCGGGCGGCCCGCTCGTACTCCATCTCCTCGGCCGCGTCCGTCATCTGCTTCTCCAGACGGCGGATGTATGTGCCGGTGCGGCCGGCCATGAAGTCGCTGAACTCCTCGGCCAGTTCGCGGTGCTCCTCCTCGGAGACACGGCCGACGCAGGGAGCGGAGCACTTGCCGATGTAGCCGAGCAGGCAGGGGCGGCCGGTGCGCGCGGCGTTCTTGAAGACGCCGGCCGAGCAGGTGCGGACGGGGAACACGCGCAGCAGGAGGTCCACGGTGTCGCGGATCGCCCAGGCGTGTCCGTACGGCCCGAAGTAGCGGACGCCCTTCTTCTTGTGACCGCGCATCACCTGAACGCGCGGGTACTCCTCGTTCATCGTCACCGCGAGGTACGGGTAGCTCTTGTCGTCGCGGTACTTGACGTTGAACCGGGGGTCGTACTCCTTGATCCAGGAGTACTCCAGCTGGAGTGCCTCGACCTCCGTGGACACCACCGTCCACTCCACCGACGCGGCCGTGGTGACCATCGTGCGCGTGCGCGGGTGGAGTCCGGCCAGGTCCTGGAAGTAGTTCGCCAGGCGCTGGCGCAGGCTCTTCGCCTTTCCGACGTAGATCACCCGGCGGTGCTCGTCGCGGAACTTGTAGACCCCGGGCGAGTCCGGGATCTCTCCCGGCCTGGGGCGGTAGCTGGAGGGATCGGCCATGTTTCACACCCTACTGGCGCGGAGTGACAGCGCGGCGGGGCTGTGGACAACGCCGGACACGCCCGGCGGAACTCCTGCCGGAGCGATGGTCGGATGTTCTGCCGGTACTCCTAGCGGGACTCCAGAAATGTGAGAACCGCCAGGACACGGCGGTGGTCGTCCGCGGCCTCCGGAAGGTGGAGTTTGCCCAGGATGCTGCGGACGTGCTTCTCGACGGTGCCTTCGGTGACCCACAGCCGGCGGCCGATGCCGGCGTTGGAGCGGCCCTCCGCCATCAGCGCCAGGACCTCGCGCTCGCGGGTGCTGAGGAAGGACAGCGGGTCGTCGCGGCGCTGTGCCGAGAACAGCTCGTGCACCAGGGAGGGGTCGACGACCGAGCCGCCCTTGTGGATGCGGTCGAGGGCCTCGACGAACTCGTCGACGACCGTGATCCGGCTCTTGAGGAGATACCCGACCTTGTGCCCGCCGGCCAGCAGCTCCAGGGCCTCCTCGACCTCGACGAACGCGGACAGCACGAGGATGCCGGTGTCGGGATGGCGTTCACGGATCGTGCGGGCCGCCTTGAGGCCCTCGGTGGAGTGGTCGGGCGGCATCCTGATGTCGACGATCGCGAGGTCGGGCCGCTCGGCATCGACCAGTTCCAGGAGCCGTACGGCGTCGCCGGCCTGGCCCGCGACCTCGTAGCCCAGGCGTTCGCACAGGCTCGCGAGGCCCTCCCTGAGCAGGACGTCGTCGTCGGCGAGGACGACCCGTCCCTTCGCGGTCTGCTGCGATGCGTCCATCGTCCCGGCTCCCCTTGCCCGACCAGTGCCGTGCGCCAGGCACAGCCTGCCGGACGGGGTCGGGTACGGCTAGCCGGTAAGGGAATTGGGGGGTGACGGTGAAGACAGGGCGCCGCGTCCGGGCGATTCTCGTAGGAGTGCGAATGCGGGCGGACCGGTCGCCTCGGGCGAGGTGACGGGCCCCGGGCCGGAACGTCGGAAGGGCTGCGGGAGATGCGGCGGACACGGACGGACAGACGACGGCGGTCGGTCCGTGTCCGCCCGTACGAGGACGGCACCCGGCCCCTGAAGAACCTCCTGGACCCGCGGGATCCCGACGTGGTCCGCGCCAAGCATCCGCGTGCCAGGCCTTCTGAGCACCCCTAGAGCCGGACGGCTGCCTCTCCGTCCGAGAAGACCGCCCGACGCGTACGCGACGTCACCGAGTCCACGGCTCCCCCGACCTGGACTTCATCGCGTACGCCTCGGGCGGTCACCCGTCCGTCCGGGGAAGCGGCAGTCGTACGACGAGAGTTGTGCCCTCTCCGGGTGGGCTGCCGACGTGCAGCTTGCCGCCGATCGCCTCGACGCGGTCGACGAGTCCGATGAGCCCGGAGCCGTGCCCGAGGTCGGCGCCGCCCACTCCGTCGTCGGCGATCGTCACCTCCAGGACGTGGTCCTCGACCCGCGCGGACACCGCTACGAAGCTCGCGCGCGCGTGCTTGACGGCGTTGGTGAGGCACTCGGAGGTCACGTAGTAGACGGCGACCTCGATCCGCTCCGGAAGGCGGCCGGCGGGCAGCCGCAGGTCGAGTTCCACAGGAACGGCGGAGCGGCGGGCCAGCGCGCGCAGGGCCGGGCCCAGGCCGCCCTTGGAGAGGATCGCGGGGTGGATGCCGCGCGCGACCTGCAACAGGTCACCGAAGGCGTCGTCCAGTCCCTTGGCGATGTGGTCCAGCTGCTCGGCGAGTTCCTCCGGCTGCTCGTCCAGCATCGACTGGGCCATTCTCAGGTCGAGTTGGAGCGAGACGAGCCGTTGTTGGACGCCGTCGTGCAGATCGCGTTCGATACGGCGCCTGGAGGCGTCCCCGGCGGCCACCACGCGCGCGCGTGATGCGGTGAGCTGGTCGCGGCTGTCGGCGTTGGCGAGGGCGGTGGCGACGAGTTCGGTGAAGTCGGCGAGCCGGGACTCGGTGCCCGGGGGCAGCGGTTCGGTTCCGGCGGCGGCCGCGACGACGGCGCCCCACAGCCGGTCGTCCACGACGATGGGAGCGCCCACCGAGCGGTCCACGCGCGCGGGGCGGCCGGTGCGCGCGACCTCGGCAGCGGCGGCCGTCTCGGCCTCGGCGGCGGGTCCGCGGGCGGAACCGAGGACGGTGGCGGCTCCGTCGGCGCCGTAGCGCAGGACCGCGGCGGAGCCGCTGCTCAGGACCTTGCCCACCTGGTCGGCGACTTCGGAGAACACCTCGTGCGGTGGCACCCCGCGCGCGACGAGGGTGGCGACCCGGCGCAGCGCGGTCTGTTCACGGGCGGCGCGGCGGCTCTCGGTGACGTCGCGTGCGGCGGCGTAGATGAGGCCGTCCCCGGTGACCGGGCGGGCGCTCCACTGGAGCCAGCGTTCGGTGCCGTCGGCCCTCAGGAAGCGGTTCTCGAACTCGTCCATGTCGACGCCGCTCGCCAGCCGGTCGAGGACGGCACGCGTGCGTGCCCGGTCCTCCGGGTGCACGAACTCCAGCCAGGGTCTGCCCAGGAGTGCGTCGGCGGAGTGGCCGAGGGTCCGCTCGAAGGCGGGGTTCACACGCTTGAAGTACCCGTCGAGTCCCGCGATGCACAACAGGTCGAGGGAGAGGTGGAAGATGCTCGCCAGCTCCTGCTCGGCCTTGTCGCGCCGCCCGTGGACCGCGGCGAAGGACGCCATGGTGCCGTTCATGCCGCCGAGCAGCTGTGCCCAGGTCCCCTGGAACGCGGCGACGTCCGCGCGGTGGCCGAGCCGGTTGTCGTCGATCGCCGTGTTCATGGTGTTGATCTCGCCGGCGAGCCGTTCGGTGGTGACCCGCAATTCTCTGAACGTGTCGGCGACGGCGCCGAGTTCGTCCCGGCCCGCGTACCGGATGTCGTACGACAGATCTCCCTCGGAGAGCGCGCGGGCGCCCGCGGAGACCTCGCTGAGGGGCCGGGTGATCGACAGCCGCAGGGTCAGCGCGAGGACGGTGACGGCGGCCAGGACGGCCAGCGACACACTGAGGTCGCGTGCCTCACGCGTGCGTGCGGTGTCGAGGTCGCGGGCGGCGCCGCGGCCCAGGTCGGCGGCGGCCTGGTGCTGGATGGCGCGCAGGGCCTCGATGCGCTGGGTGGAGGCGGTCAGCCAACCGGCGTACGTGGGCCAGGCGTTCTTCTTGGCGTGCGGGTCGGCGAGGGTCTCGCGGGTGGTGCGGACGACGAGGCCGGGGTGCTGGAGGAGGACGACGTAGAGCCTGCCCTTGAGGGCGGCGGGCGCGGTCCGGTCGAAGTCGTCCAGGAGCGCCTTCTCCAGGGCCGACCAGCGGTCCGTGGCGGTGGCGTGCGGGGCGTCGGGGGTGTCGAACAGCACGGCCAGTTCGGTGCGTTCGCGTTCGGCGGCCTCGATGGCGTTCAGGAGCGCGATGTGGGCGTCGGCCGCCTGCCCGGAGGTGCGGGTCGGGCGGCCGGACTCCAGGGTGGCGGCCAGCTCCAGGAGGTCGTCCTCGACCGTGTCGTACTGGGCGGCGAGCTGGGGCGCGGTGAGCGAGCCGGTCCCCGACTGGAGCCGCAGGGCGTGCAGTTGGCGGCTCCGCGCGTCGAGCCGGCCCGCGACGTCGGGCGGACCGTTCCAGCCGGTGGCGCCCAGGAGAGCCGCGTTCAGGGCGTGGTCGGTGGCGTGCTCCGCACCGGAGCGTTCCTTCAGGGTCGCCGCTCCGGGGCGCAGCCGGGCCTTCACGGCGGCGATGCGTTCCCTGGCGATGGCGTCGGTCAGCGCGGTGGTCCTGAACGACAGCGCGGTCGCCGTACGGAAGTCCCGCATCGTCGCCGCGTCGTGCCACTGCGAGACGGCGCCGAACACGGTGAACGCCAGCATGCCGGTCACCGGGAGCAACACCAGGAGCATCAGCTTGCGCCCGACGCGCAGCCGGGCGAGGAACGGGATCCGGAGGGCGGCGCCGGACCGCGGGCGCCGACGGCGGCCGCGCGGGGCGGGGCGGTCAGAACGTGGGCTGCGCAACTCCGGGAGCCCGGTGGGCGTGGCGAGGTCGGGCTCGGGGCGGAGCCCTGTGAGCACCCTACGGAGCGGGCCCGGGGACAGGGGGCGACGCACGGCGGGCTCTCAGCGGCCGGGGGGTGGGAAATATCGATGATGGTCGGTCACGTGCCCAGCCTGCCCCCAACCGGCCATGATCGTCAGGGCCTTGGGGAGGACGGGTCCCTCGAAGTCGGGCACGCGCGCGTGAGACCCGTGTCGGGCACACGCGCGTGGCGCACGCTTTCGCTACCTGCTCGGCGGATAGCCGTCGTGCGCCGCGAGGTCCTCGTCGATCTTCGTGGCGGCCTCGTCGAGGGTGGCCTTGACCGGCGCCCGATTGAAGATGATCTTCGCGAAGGCCCGGGAGAAGGCGTCGGTGATCGCCGGGTAGGCGGGCGTCTGCGGCCTGGGGCGGGCCACTCCGTCCCGGAGCTGCTCGATGAAGAGGTGCTCGGGGCCGCCGGGCGCGTACTGCGGCGAGAGCTTGATCGCGCTCTCGGTGGCCGGGATCGCCCCGTTGGCCACGGTCATGCGGTGCACCTGGGCGGGCTGCAGCAGGAAGGACAGGAAGCGCCAGACGGCGTCACCGTCCGCGTTGCCCGCCGGGACGCCCCACTGGAAGGAGCCCATGCCGGTGACGGTCCCCTGGCCGAAGTCGGGCAGCGGGACGATCGCGACGTCCCCGGGGAAGGCCTTGTTGAATTCCGGATAGGTCCAGTGCCCACACCAGGAGATCGCGCTGCGGCCGCTGACGAACGCCTTGTCGTCCTTGACCATGTCGATGAGCCCGGCCTTGGCCCAGTTCTGCATGTCGGTGAGCGCCTTGACCGAACCGGGGCCGTTCACATAGCCGTCGGCGGTGCGGAAGTTCTTGGGCTCGACGAGGTCGCCGCCCGCCGACCACACGGCGGGTGCGAAGCCGTAGGTGTTCCACTCCTGGCCGGGCTGCGAGTAGACGAGCCGCAGGTCGAGCGGCGCCTGGTAGCCCTGCTTGCGGAGCTTGCCCAGGATGCCGGTCATCTCGGAGGCCGTCCAGGCGTCCTTGGGGCCGGTCGGGATGCGTATGCCGGCCTTCTTCATGACGGACTTGCGCACATACAGGCCCATGCCCGAGTCGAAGGTGCCGATGCCCCACAACCTGCCCGCGTAGGTGCCCTGTTGACGGATCGTCGGCAACAGGTCGGCGCGGACGCTCGCGGGCACACAGGAGTCGATCGGCCGGAGCTTGCCCGACCAGGCGTAGCTGTAGAGGTTCGGCCCGTCGAAGTCGAGGAGGTCGGGCAGGTCGCCGCTGGCCGCCGCCGACAGCACCAGGGCGGTATACGCGCGGTCCTCCGGGAGGGTGACCAGCTCGACCCGCACCTGCTTCTGCCGCCTGTTGAACTCCTTCACCTGGCTCTGCAGCGTGGTGAACTCGCCGCTGGGGCCCGCGTGATACCAGACGGTGATGTGCGCGGTGCCGTGGATCTTCCCGTCGCACGTGGTGTCCTTCGGGGACGTGCTCGCCCCCTTGGCGTCGCTCCCGGCGCCGTCGCACGCGGCCAGCAGCAGGGCCGCGCACGCCACCCAGGGGACCAGGGTTCCGCGGACCCGGCGGATCCTGCGGCTGCCGGTCCACGCGCGCGTGGCGCTCGTTCCGTTCATGGCACACCCCCACTCGACCGGACGACGTGGTCTCCCCCAGGGCGCCGTCATGCTACCGCCCGTCGCATCCCCATCGCCCTGCGTGCACGAGAACCTTCGCTCGCGGCACGGGACTTCAGCACTTTCCGGCTAGCTGGAAGGCGCGGCCGACCACCGGTTGGCAAGCTGGGCACATGTCGCTGCGCTGTCTCCTCGTCGATGACAGTGCCCGCTTCCTGGAGGCGGCTCGCGCCCTGCTGGAACGTGGCGGCGTGGAAGTCGTCGGCATCGCCTCGACGGGCGCGGAGGCCCTCTCCCAGGCCCGGGAGGCGGCCCCCGACGTCGTCCTGGTCGACCTCGACCTCGACGGCGAGAACGGCTTCGAGGTCGCGCGCCAACTCGTGGGCAACGTACCGGCGGTGATCCTCATCTCGACCCACTCCCGGGAGGACTTCCAGGAACTCATCGCCGCCAGCCCCGCACACGGCTTCCTGCACAAGTCGTCCGTGTCCGCACGGGCGATCAGGGACGTGCTGGGCGACGACGGGCCGCCCGCACCACCGTGAGCGCACCCGGCGCGACTGGGCCAGGTCACATATGCCTGATGGGCGACAGGTGTTGTCGGGACTTGGTCAACACGCTTCAATGCGGGGGAACTCGGGGCGTGAACGAGGGCGTACGGATGTGAAGACCTTTCTCCGGCGTCGACGGGGGCCCCGGATCAACTCGCGTGAACGGCCTGACCAGCCGTTGTGAACATTCACAGAAAGGGCCCCTGCATGCCGCACGCCACACAGCAGGCGGATGTCGCCACCGCGGAACTGGACTCGGCCCTGCGCGGCGGCCCCTTCCACGTCGCGCTGCGCGCCGCCATCGCCGCCCGGGGACTGCCCCTGCAGCGCGTCCAGCACCATCTGACGCGCTACGGGGTCAAGGTCGGTGTCACCAGCCTGAGTTACTGGCAGCAGGGCGCCCGCCGCCCGCAGCGCCCCGAGTCGCTGCGTGCCGTACGCGCGCTGGAGGAGATCCTCCAGCTCCCGGAGGAGTCACTGATCCGGCTGCTCGCCGAGGCCGAGGAACGCTCCGTGGCACAGCGCCCGGCGGCCCGCTCGTACCGCTCCTTCGTCGAGGCCTCCGGCGTCCTGGAGCAGCTGCTGGCCGAGCTGGAGTCCTCGCTCGACAGCGGCCTGCACTCCCTCGGGCTGCACGAGCGCGTGCGCGTCGGACCGCACCGCGAGCTGGCAGGCCGCGAGTCGCACCACATCGTCCGCGCCCACCGGGACGGCATCGACCGCTTCATAGCCGTCCACTACGGAGACCCGGGCTGCGCCCCGGACCGCATGACCGTGCACGCCCTGGAGAACTGCCGTACCGGCCGCGTCCGCCGCCACCAGGAGACCGGCATCCTGGTCGCCGAGCTCCTCTTCGGCACCCGGTTGCGCTCCGGAGATACGTTCCTCTTCCGCTACGGCGTCGAGGACGGCACCGCCGGCGTCTCCCGCGAGTACGTCCGCGACTTCGGTATCGCGGGCGGCCAGTACGCGCTCCAGGTGCGCTTCGACGAGAGCGCGCTGCCGGTGCGCTGCCACCGCTTCACCCAGCACTCGGCGGCTGCCCCGCGCAGCGGCCGCCAGGAACTGCGCCTGGCCGGAGGACACCACTCGGTGCACCTCGTGGAGCCGCGGATGCGGTCGGGGATCGTGGGGATCGGCTGGGACTGGGAGTGAGCAGCCGGGGTCGGGGCGCCCCGGGGATCAGGCGGCCGGCCCCGCGACGATCTTCCCGTCCTCGGCCGTCACCTTCAGCTCCTGCAAGGGTTCGGTGGCCGGCGCCTGCACCACCTTGCCGGTCATCGCGTCGAACTGGCTGCCGTGGCACGGGCAGATGAGCGTCGTGCCGTCCAGCTTGTTGATGGGGCACTGCGCGTGCGTGCAGATCGTGCTGTACGCCTTGAGGGTGCCGTTCGCGGCCCGGCTGACGACGACGTTCTGATCGCGGAACAGCGTGGCGCTCCCCTTGGCGACCTCGCTCTCCGCGCCCAGTTCGACGGGCGCGGTCGGGGTCGCGGCGGCCCCTGAGCCACCGCCCGAGCAGGCGGTGAGTCCGAGCCCGGCGACGGGCGTGAGGGCCGCTCCGCGCAGGACGGTACGACGGCTCGGGGCGGGGCGGCCGGGCATGGAGGTCTCCAGGTGGTGTCGTTCGGGGCGTTCCGGCTGTTCAGGGCGCGGTGCACGCCTGCGCGGCGACCGGTGCGCACCTGCTCGGTGGTCGGTGCACGGCGACGATACCCGTGACGTTCCGCCCGCTTTGAGCTGGGTTCACCGGACGGGCGCTCACGGTACGTAAACGTTTGCGCAAGCGTTTACGTCTGGCGGCGGATGGGATACGTTCCCGACCGGAAGGCCCGCCGCATTTCACGGCCCGCCGCACCTCGGGGAGGGGGACCCGCGATGGCCACCATGGTCGACGTCGCTCGGAGCGCCGGTGTGTCCGTCGCCACCGTCTCGCACGTCCTGAACGACACCCGGCCGGTGCTGCCCAGTACCCGGGAGGCCGTGCTGGCCGCGATCGAGGAACTGGGCTACACCCCCAACACCCTCGCCCGCTCCCTGGTCACGTCCCGCACCCGCTCCATCGGCCTCGCGGTGTCGGCGATCAGCAACCCGTACTTCACGGAGATCCTCCAAGGCGTCGAGGCCGGCGCCCTGGAACAGGGCTACAGCCTGCTCATCGCCGACCCGCACGACGACCCGGAGCATGAGCGCACGGTCGTCCAACTCCTGCACGAGCGCCGGGTGGACGGCATGATCGTCGCCCCCTCGGCGGCCCCGGACGCCCTGGTCGCCTACCTCGGCCGGCACTCCGTACCGACGGTGTTCCTCGACCGGGTGGTCGAGGCGTCCTCGGCCGACGCACCCCCTGTCGACCAGGTGTGCGCCGAGAACATCGAACCGATGGCCCACCTCGTCACCCACCTCGCCGGGCTCGGCCACCGCCGGATCGGCCTCGTCGCGGGCCTGCCGGGGCTCAGCACCACCGGCGAGCGGATCGCCGGGTACCGGCACGGCCTCGCCGCCGCCGGACTCCCTTACGACGAGCGGCTGTTGACGCACGGCGACTCCGAGTCGGCCGCCGCCGAGCGGGCCACCGAGAAGCTGCTGTCCCTCGCCGCCCCGCCCACGGCCCTGGTCACCGCCAACAACGCGATGACCATCGGCGCCCTGCGGGCCCTGCGCGAGCGCGGCCTGTCGGTCCCCGCCGACCTCGCGCTGTGCTGTTTCGACGACTTCGCCTGGGCGGACCTGTTCGAGCCCCGGCTCACCGCGATCGCCCAGCCCAGCAAGGAGATCGGCGCCGAGGCCGTACGGCTGCTGCTGGACCGGCTGACCTCGCCGGACCGGCCCGCCCGCGTCGTACGCCTGCCCTGCACCTTCGTCCACCGCACGTCCTGCGGCTGCCCCGCCCCGTCCGAACAGTCCCAGAAGGGAAACATCTCGTGATCGTCGTAGCCGGTGAGGCCCTGATCGACCTGGTGCCGCAGGGCACGGGGGCCCTCGCCGCCCTGAAGCCGGCGCTCGGCGGCGGCCCGTACAACACCGCCATCGCGCTCGGCCGCCTCGGCTCCCCCACCGCCTTCTGCTCCCGCGTCTCCCACGACGCGTTCGGCGAGGCCCTCCTCGCCGGACTGCGGCAGGCCGACGTGGACGTCCTGGACGTACAGCGCGGCCAGGAGCCGACCACCCTCGCGGTCGCCACGCTCGACGCGCACGGCTCGGCCACGTACTCCTTCTACGTCGACGGCACCGCCGACCGGCTCTTCACGGTGCCCGCGGCGCTGCCCGCCGAGACCGAGGCCGTGTCCTTCGGCACCTGCTCGCTCGTCCTGGAGCCGGGCGCGACCGCCTACGAGGAACTGCTGCGGACCGCGTTCGGGCAGGGCGTGTTCACCCTGCTCGACCCGAACATCCGGGCGGGCCTGATCCCCGACGCGGACGCCTACCGGGCGCGCTTCAAGAGCTGGCTGCCGTACGTCTCGCTCCTCAAGCTGTCCGAGGAGGACGCGCTGTGGCTGGGCGGCACCCCGCGCGAGTGGCTGGACGCCGGTCCCTCGGCCGTCGTGATCACCCATGGTGGCGACGGCCTCGCCGCGTACACCCAGGACGGCACGGTGTACCCGATTCCGGGCGAGAAGGTCGACGTCGTGGACACGATCGGCGCCGGCGACACCGTCAACGCGGCGCTGCTGCACGGCCTGTCCACCCGGAACGCGCTGTCCGCGGAGGGGATGGCCGTCCTGGGCCGCGACGGCTGGACCCAGCTGCTGAAGTTCGCGGCGCGGGCGGCGGCGATCACGTGTTCACGGGCGGGGGCGGAACCGCCGTACGCCTCTGAACTGGGCGACCTGTAGAGGCTGTTGAGCTCGCGTGGCGCCCTGCGGGGAGGTTCCCGCAGGGCGCCACACGCGTGTTCTCGCTGCCGGTCAGGCCTTGCGGGCCCGCGTCGTCTTCTTCGCGGGCGTGGCCTTCTTGGCGGGCGCGGACTTCTTCGCCGGGACCGCCGCGGTCTTCTTGGCGGCCGTCTTGCGCGGGGCCTTCACCGGGGCTCCGTCGCTGATGCGGTCGGCGTCGAGGATCTCGCGGAGGAACTTGCCGGTGTGGCTGGTCGACACCGCGGCGACCTCCTCCGGTGTGCCCTCGGCGATGACGAGACCGCCGCCCGCGCCACCCTCCGGGCCCATGTCGACGACCCAGTCGGCGACCTTGATCACGTCGAGGTTGTGCTCGATGACGATGACCGTGTTGCCCTTGTCGACCAGGCCGCCGAGCACCGTGAGGAGCTTGCTGATGTCCTCGAAGTGCAGACCGGTGGTCGGCTCGTCCAGGACGTAGACCGTACGGCCGGTGGAGCGGCGCTGGAGCTCGCTGGCGAGCTTGACGCGCTGGGCCTCACCGCCGGACAGGGTGGTCGCGGACTGGCCGAGCCGGACGTAGCCGAGGCCGACGTCCTTGAGGGTGTTGAGGTGGCGGGCGATCCCGGGGACCGCCTCGAAGAACTCCGTGGCCTCCTCGATCGGCATGTTCAGGACGTCGGCGATGGACTTGCCCTTGTAGTGGACGTCCAGCGTCTCCCGGTTGTAGCGGGCGCCGTGGCACACCTCACAGGGGACATAGACGTCCGGCAGGAAGTTCATCTCGATCTTGATGGTGCCGTCGCCCGCGCAGTTCTCGCAGCGGCCGCCCTTGACGTTGAAGGAGAAGCGGCCAGGCAGATAGCCCCGCACCTTCGCCTCGGTCGTCTCCGCGAACAGCTTGCGGACGTGGTCGAAGACTCCGGTGTACGTCGCCGGGTTGGACCGGGGGGTGCGGCCGATGGGCGACTGGTCGACGTGTACGACCTTGTCGACGAGGTCGTCGCCGTCCACGCGCGTGTGCCGTCCCGGCACGTTCCTCGCGCCGTTCAACTCGCGGGCCAGGTGCGTGTACAGGATGTCGTTGACCAGGGTCGACTTGCCGGAGCCGGAGACGCCGGTGACCGCGGTGAACACGCCCAGGGGGAACGAGACGTCGATGTCCTGGAGGTTGTTCTCCCGGGCGCCGTGTACCGTGAGCCGGCGGGAGGGGTCGAGCGGGCGCCGGACGTCGGGCAGCGGGATGGCCTTCTTGCCGGACAGGTACTGCCCGGTCATCGACTCGTCGTTGGCAAGCAGCTCCTTCAGGGAGCCGCTGTGCACGACCTTGCCGCCGTGCTCGCCCGCGCCGGGGCCGATGTCGACGATCCAGTCGGCGACCTTGATGGTGTCCTCGTCGTGCTCGACGACGATGAGCGTGTTGCCCATGTCGCGGAGCCGGACCAGGGTCTCGATCAGCCGGTGGTTGTCGCGCTGGTGCAGGCCGATGGACGGCTCGTCGAGGACGTACAGGACGCCGACGAGTCCGGAGCCGATCTGGGTGGCCAGGCGGATGCGCTGGGCCTCGCCACCGGAGAGCGTGCCGGCCGCGCGGTTCAGCGAGAGGTAGTCGAGGCCGACGTCGACCAGGAAGCGCAGCCTTTCGTTGCACTCCTTCAGGACGCGCTCGGCGATCTTCTTGTCGCGGGCGTCGAGCTTCATTCCGCCGAGGAACTCCGCGCAGTCGCTGATCGACATCCCGGAGATCTCGGCGATCGACTTGTCCATGATCGTGACCGCGAGGACGACGGGCTTCAGGCGCGTGCCGTGACAGGTGGGGCAGGGCACCTCGCGCATGTAGCCCTCGAAGCGCTCGCGGCTGGCGTCGCTCTCCGCCTCGCCGTGCCGCCGCTTCACGAAGGGGACGGCGCCTTCGAAGGGCGTCGTGTAGACCCGCTCGCGGCCGTACCTGTTCCGGTACCGGACCTCGATCTGCGTCTTGTGGCCGTAGAGCAGGGCCTTCTTGGCGCGCTGCGGGAGGCCCGCGAAGGGGATGTCGGTGCGGAAGCCCAGCGCGTCCGCGAGGGCACCGATGAGACGGCTGAAGTAGTCCTTGGTGTGGCCGTGCGACCACGGGTGGATGGCGCCCTCGTCCAGGGACTTGTCCTCGTCCGGGACGATCAGCTCGGCGTCGACCTCCATGCGCGTGCCGATGCCGGAGCACTCGGGGCAGGCGCCGAAGGGCGAGTTGAAGGAGAAGGAGCGGGGCTCCAGCTCCTCGAAGGACAGGTCGTCGTACGGGCAGTACAGGTGCTCCGAGTACATGCGCTCGCGCTCGGGGTCGTCCTCGGGGAGGTCGACGAAGTCCAGCACGACCATGCCGCCGGACAGCCCGAGGGCGGTCTCCACGGAGTCGGTGAGGCGGCGCTTGGCGGAGTCCTTCACCGTGAGGCGGTCGATGACCACCTCGATGGTGTGCTTCTCCTGCTTCTTCAGGGTGGGCGGCTCGGAGAGCTGGATGGTCTCGCCGTCCACGCGCGCGCGGCTGTAGCCCTTGGTCTGGAGGTCCGCGAAGAGGTCGACGAACTCGCCCTTGCGCTCGCGCACCAGCGGTGACAGGACCTGGAAGCGGCTTCCCTCGGGCAGCGCCAGGACCTTGTCGACGACGGCCTGCGGCGACTGGCGCGAGATGGGCCGGCCGCACTCGGGGCAGTGCGGCTTGCCGATGCGTGCGAAGAGCAGGCGCAGGTAGTCGTAGACCTCGGTGATGGTGCCGACCGTCGAGCGCGGGTTGCGCGAGGTCGACTTCTGGTCGATGGAGACGGCCGGGGACAGACCTTCGATGAAGTCCACGTCCGGCTTGTCCATCTGGCCGAGGAACTGGCGGGCGTACGAGGAGAGCGATTCCACGTAGCGCCGCTGGCCCTCGGCGAAGATCGTGTCGAAGGCCAGGGAGGACTTGCCCGACCCGGACAGGCCCGTGAAAACGATGAGCGAGTCGCGTGGAAGGTCGAGCGAGACATTCTTCAGATTGTGCTCGCGCGCGCCACGGACGATGAGACGGTCGGCCACGCCGGTCCGCACCTTTCTTGAGAGAAGTGACAGGGGCGGGGCCCCCGTCGTTCTCAGACTAGGGGGAGCCACTGACAACGCCGGTCGGAATCCCGGCGGAGGCATAACAACCTCCGGCCTTCCAGCATGCCCGACGCCACACCCGACGATATAGCACGTGCATTCGATTTACGGCACTGCTTCACCACCTTCACCCAAAGGTGTGGCGGGACTAGGGTCAGCTGCATGATTGATCACGCTCATGACCTGGCCTCTGTACGTGATGCGACCGAGCGGGTGCTCACCGCTGCCGCCGGACTGGACAACGCTTCCGTGGCCGAGCCGTCACGGCTTCCCGGCTGGAGCCGCGGCCACGTCCTCGCCCACCTCGCCCGGAACGCGGACGCCCTCGTGAACGTCCTGGAGGGGCGCCCCATGTACGCGACGGCGGGCGCCCGCGACTCCGACATCGAGCGCGACGCCCCTCGCCCCCTGGACGTCCAGCTCGCCGACGTGCGCGAGAGCGGGGCCCGTTTCCAGGACGCGGGTGCCGCTCCCGCGGACTGGTCCCGCACCGTGGAGCTGCGCAACGGGGTCACCGACAGCGCCTCCCGGGTGCCGTTCCGGCGCTGGGTCGAGATCGAGCTGCACCACGTGGACCTGGGGATCGGGTACGAACTGGAAGACCTGCCCGAGGAGTTCACGCAGCGGGAGATCGACTTCCTGGTCGAGCGGTTCACCGGGCACCCCGATGTGCCGTCGACGCAGCTCACCGACGGCACGCACGCGTGGATCACGGGCCGGGCGTCCGACAAGCCCGAAGTCACCGTCACCGGCGGCCCGGCGGATCTGCTCGGCTGGCTCTGCGGGCGCCGTGACGGGGCAGACCTGACGGTCGACGGGGACTCCTTGCCGGCACTTCCCCCGCTATAGCCCACGGCCCGGTCGTAGAGCCTCCGATGCCACTCGTCGGCGGCGGGTGCGGGTTGGGTGGTGAGCGCGGGGTTCGGGCCGGTCTCGACGAGGTGGAGAAGCGTGCGGGCGACGCCGTGGCAGTCGTCCGGGCCGAAGCGGGTCTCCTGGGCGAATGATCGACTTCCGTCGCCGCGGCGGGCAGGGCGTCACGGCCCCCGAAGGGCGGCAGTCCCTTCGGAACGCCCTTGGGGACGCACTAGGCTGACCACCATGACGTACAGCGGCGAGGTGACGGTCGGCGGACCGGCGGATGTGCACGAGCTCACAGACCTGATGATCACCAAGATCGCGGTCGGACCCATGAACAACAACGCCTATCTGCTGCGCTGCCGGGCCACGGACGAGCAGTTGCTGATCGACGCGGCCAACGACGCGGAGACCCTGCTCGGCACGATCGGCGAGGACGGCATCGTGTCCGTCGTCACCACCCACCAGCACGGCGACCACTGGCAGGCGCTCGCCGAGGTCGTGACGGCCACGCGCGCGCGTACGTACGCGGGCCGCGAGGACGCCGACGGCATCCCGGTGGCGACCGACGTCCTGGTCGACGACGGCGACACGATCCGGGTGGGCCAGGTCGAGCTGACCGCGCGTCACCTCGTGGGCCATACGCCGGGCTCGATCGCGCTCGTCTACGACGACCCGCACGGGCACCCTCATGTGTTCACCGGGGACTGCCTGTTCCCGGGCGGTCCTGGCCGGACAACACAACCCGAGGACTTCAAGAGCCTCATGGGCGGGCTCGAAGCCAAGGTGTTCACCCTGCCTGACGAGACGTGGATTTACCCCGGCCACGGCAATGACACGACGCTCGGCGACGAGCGCCCGCACCTTGCGGAGTGGTGGGCGCGCGGCTGGTAGGCCGTCGAGGGAGAGCACAGTCGCTGGCCGGTCGACTGACAGATTTCTGTCAGTCGACTCTGCCGCCGTCGATGTCAGTCGCCCAGGGCGCCGTCGAGGTAATCCTGCACCGGCCCGTACAGACCGCGAGGCACGAGGCTCCGGGTCTCGCTCCGGGAAGCCCAGGTGACCTCTGCGACTTCCCTTACGCTCACCGCCTCGGGGGCGCCGGAGACGAGCCTGCACACGACATACACCAGGTGACGGCCGGTATCCGGGTGGAGCCGATCCCCCAGCACCCGAACCGCCTCGACAACCACTCCGGCTTCCTCGACCGCTTCACGGACCGCTGCATCCTCGACGGTCTCCTCGGGTTCGGCCTTCCCGCCCGGCAGCGCCCACAGGAGGGCGCCCTCGGCGACCGCGCGACGGATGAGCAGGACGCGGCCGGCGTCCACCACCACGGCGAGCGCGACACGCCCGTGCGCGGCGTCCTCGCCATTCACTCCGCCGGCTTGGCGTACTGCCAGCCGCTGCCCGTGCCGCGGTACTCGGAGACGGGGATCGGGTCGACGCCCTCCCGCATCCGCGAGCGGTACAGCACGCCGTGCAGGTGGTCGACTTCGTGGGCGACGAGGCGAGCTACGCCCTGTTCGAAGATGGTGATGCGCTGCTGCCCGTCGATGTCGGTGTGCTCCACGCTGATGGCGAGCGGGCGGGGGACCATGCCGCGCACGTCGAAGAAGCTCAGGCATCCCTCGTACTGCTCGTCGGTGTCTGGCGACTCCTCGACGATCCGCGGGTTCAGCAGGGTGATCGATTCGCCGTCGGGGGTGCGGACGATCGCCACCGCCCGGTCGATGCCGATCTGCGGGGCGGCCATGCCCATGCCCTTGCCGAAGACGTGCACGCTCGATGCGCGTTCGCACGCAGAGACCAGCTCGGCGACGACCCTGCGGGCATCCTCGGCCTCGTCGGGCAGCACGAAGGGGCGGGCTGTTTTCGTCAGGCCCGGGTCGCCGTCCTGGACGATGCCAACGGCGTGCATCCTCTCGCTGGCAGTCGTGGCGGTCTCCATGTCGTGCTGGTCCTCCTCGTGGTCGGGTCGTGCGCGGAATTTCCATTCCAGCCGGAAGCGGGCGTGCAGGGGCGGGTCTTCGGTGCTCCACGCAAAGACGCTCCGGCCGTCCTCCTGCGTCTGGCGTATGGCGGTGCGGAACGGCAGGGCGGCGGCCGTCATCGTCGTCTCGGTCCCCCATACCTGCGGGTCGAACTCGGCGGGGAAGTCGAGGCGGACGGAGAGCAGCTGGGTAGGCAGGCGTACCGCGCGCTGGAACCAGGTGCCCCATTTGTCGTCGCCGACGGTGTAGCTGTACTCCAGCCACGTCGACTCGCCGGGGTACAGCGGGTAGCGGCCGTTGTCGTTCTCGAAGAGCAGCCATAGCTCTTTGAAGGCGTCGCGGTCGTGCTGGACGCGCCAGCCGATCGGTTCGCCACCGATGCTGGCGGACAGCCGTATCTCGTCCCAGGTGAGCGGGTGTTGGCGGAAGTGGGCGTTCGATCGTTCGGGGTCGCCCGGGAAGCGGTCGACGCTGATGCGGATCAGGTAGCGGGCGATGGGGTCCGGGCTGTCGTTGTAGAGGCGCCGGCGCTGCGTGGCCCGGTAGACGTGTCCGTCGTAGTGCAGCGAGGTGTCCTCGTGCTCGACTATCAGGTTCGCCTCGTGCACATCCCCTGCGCCGCTCTCAGAGCCTCCGGAGTGTGCGGTGGGAGTGCGGCTCTCAAGGTCGCCGTAGGCGCGCACGATCGCCCCGCCGGCCCGTAGTTCGCGGTCTGCGGCACTCGCGAAGGAGGCGGACGGGCGTTGCTGGCCGCTCTCTACCTTCGAGATGTACGAGGGCGTGTATCCGACCCGCTTGGCGAGCGCGGATTGGGAGAGGCCGCGGACGTCCCGCCAGCGCTTCAGCTCTGCGATGAACGCCTCGTCCGGCTGCTGCTGGGTGGCCATTGCCGCCTCTCCCCTGTGCATGTGAGTGATCTATGAGTGATCGCTGTTCAGGCTGCCGTCACATGCCGCCTCCGCGCTTCCCTCGATGTGATCGCACACACCCGACGAGGGAGGCGGCACGCGATGGATGCGACCCGGCTACGGCTCAGCGTCTGCGGGATCTTCGGATTCAACGAGAGGTTCGGATCTCCGCGCACTGCGCTCGGCTTCAATCCGCGCGGCGACCTTCCGGACCCATTCCCTGCTGTAGCTCGTGTGCTCCGAGATTGCAGTCAGTGGGACGCCGGCTGCACGAGCGTCGGCCACCAGGCCATCGAGAGCTTCCCGGGTCTTCTCGTGTGCGGCCGTCGCGCGGTCCAACTTCTTGAGCCACGCCTTCTGTTCGGGCTCGCTCGGCTTCGGTGTCTTGGTGGTCATGAGCTGCATGGTCTCACAGCGCCACGTCAACTCGGTAGACGATCCATCCAAGACTCTTCGTCTACTTTGTTGCAGCCGAACCCGGATCCGTGCGACAGTGTTCCTGCAACAAAGTTGACGGCCCAAGGTCGGCGCTACCAACGCCGACCCGGGCCTGACGGAACACCTGCTACCAACAGGAGAACCGCTATGGCACATGCTGCCATGCTCCGCCGGCGCACTCTCGCCGCCGCCCAGGACGTTGACCTCGGCGTCCTCTACACCACGATCTCGGCCGGCATACTGCTGGCCCGTCGCTACCTCACCGGCCGCGGCATCGACCAGGACTTCGCCGACCGGTACGGATCCGCCTTCGGCCGCACCGCCGCCAAGGCATACCGCACCACCACCGGCAGCGAGCCCCGCCGCGCCTGGTCCCTCGTCTCCGGGAAGTGGCACCGCGTGAACGGCTACCTCCCCACCGAGGCCGCCGTTCTCGACGAGGCGTACACCACCTACCCCCGTACCCGCGACTATGTCGTCACGCCCGAGCCGGCCGCCGAGCCGAGCCCGGTCGAGATCTCCAGCGAGGAGACCAACGGCTGCCGCCTCCCGAGCTGTGACGGCTCCTGGCACTACGACGGCACGTGCGTCGTGCAGCTGGGAGAGATCGCCTTCGACGGGCCTGATGTCGCCCTGGCCGCAGAAGTGTCCGTGCCCGTCGACACCGAGCCGTCCATCGTGGCCTTCGAGTTCAACATGAGCAGCCTGAACACCCGCCGTGAGATGCGCGACCAGGCCGCCGCCCGTGAGTTCGTCCAGAACCTGCGCGACTTCGCCGACTCGATCGACGACTGGGCCGAGTTCCTGCCCGTCGCCACCGGCTGAGCAACCCCAGATCTTCCATTCCACGGCCGCCGCACATGCGGCGGCCCCGGGGGAGCTCTGACCTTCCCGCCGGGGCCTCGGCCGATCTCGCCCATCGCCAGGGAGACCACCGTGAACCACACCGTATCCGCTGCCGAGGCGTCCGCCACCGCGGAAGAGCCCCGCACCTGGACCTTCACCAACCGCCACAACGGCAAGCCGATGTCCGTGACCTGCATGGACGGCTGCACGATCGATCACTCCCGCGAGATCGGCCGGGACCTCTTCCCCGAAGACGTCTGGTGCTGGACGTGCGCCGAGCCCATGACGCTGCCGATCAACGAGAACGGCACCCCGGAAGAGATGGCCGTCCTCAACACCATCATCAAGGTCGAGCCCTGGTCGGCGACGATCTCCCAGCGCCTGCCCTACGCGGTCGTCGAGCTGATCGAGGACCAGTTCATCGAGAATCTCGACCCCGACGGCTACGAGACCATCATCAACGCCTTCGCCGACCGTCTCGACCAGATGCGGGCCACACACGCCCGCCTCGTCGAGGTCCGGGCCGCCTACATGGCGCGCGCCGCCCGCTCGGTCCCCACCGCGGAGAACATCCGCAGCCAGGCCGACGAGGCGCTGCGCCGGGTCCGTGGGGAGTCCGTCTGATGCCCAGGCGCAACAGCAACGTCGCCACGGTCCGCCCCGAGGCCGCGCCCAACCTGGCCCGCACGCTGCACAGCTGGACCCTTCAGCCCCCGCTCTCCCTCGTGATCAAGCCGTCCGCGAAGCGCCGTCGCTTCCGTGTCTACGGCGGTGAGCGATGAGCGAGCGCGAAGCGCTGGCCCTGGTGCGGCGTCTCCTCGCGGAGGCGCTGGACCAGGAGGCCAAGCCGACGACCTACGTGCGTGATCTGGCAGGCCGAGTCGAAGGCCTGCGGTCGACGATGCGCGCTGCCATCACGGTCATCGACCAGGTGGGAGGCGAGTCATGAGCGACGAGCAGGAGCGCGCACAGCGCAGCGTCGAGCGGATGTTCCCGGAGGTCGCCCGGTTCCTGGGCCAGCTGCGTCACGAGCTGCCCCTGTTCGGCCCGACGGACCTGTTCGACGACGAGGGCGTCAGGCCGGACGTGATCGTGCGCGTCGACTACGCCCTGTCGTTCCGGCAGCTGCATGCCGCGCTGGTGGTCGCCTTCACGGAAATCGCTGAGGGTCGCAGCCCGGAAGACCTGTCGGTGGTCGAGGTGCGCACGGAGGTTGAGGGCTACCTCGCCGGGCACGGCATCGTCGCTGTCGACAACCAGATGGCGGACGACGAGCACCGCGACCTCACGGCCGAGCAGCAGCGCATCGTGCAGGGGCTCGTCGAGGCCATCGAGCGCGCCTACCCGCCGCGCCGTGAACCGGACCGCGTACAGCAGCCCGTGTACGGGGACGGCACGGTGACGGTCGAGACCCAGGACCACGGCGAGATCGTCATCGACGAGCCGGCATGGTGCCTCGGTCACGACGACGAGCCGATCGGCTACCGGGCCGACATCACCCACAAGGGGCCTTGGGAGGCGGCGGAGTTCGCGGGTGTGGAGTTCCTGCCGGCCGGTATCTCGTGGGCGCCGTTCTCCGAGCTGCACCCCGAGCCGTACCCGGTCGCGGACGTCTGGGAGTTCCCGCCGATGGAGCCCGACAAGCTGCGCCAGCTGGCCGCGCTCGTCGGCTCCCAGGCCGGGCGTCTGTACCGCCTCGCCAACCACGTGGACCAGATCCGCAGGGGGATGTCGTGAGCGCCGACTCGATCGACGAGGCGATGGCCCGCCTGTCCTTCACGGTCTCCGTCGACTTCCCGGCCCGCTTCGAGGGGCTGAACAGCGACCGGCTGTTCGAGCTGGAGTACGGCACCCCCGAGTCCGGGAGCGGCCAGTCCGACCCGGACGCCCCGCAGGAGTACGTCGAGCAACTGCTCGTCGTCCTCGCCGACTGGCGGGCCCGGCTCCTCGACGGCTCCCGCACGGACACCGACGCCTACCGGGTCGCCCTCGACTCCGTGCGCGAGGCCTGGCTACAGCACAGCTTCCGCTGGGTCGGCGGCCCTGAGCTGCCGTACCCGTTCGATCTCCCTCAGGAGGTGGCGCGGTGAGCGCCTCAACGATCGCCCGCCCGACGGAGAACGCCGCGATGCGCGCCTACCGCAGGGCGCCTCTGCCGCCGGTCGAGCTGGTCGCCGATCTGCTGATCGTGGCCCGCGCGACAGACGACCGGTACGGAGCCCGCCACTTCTCCGCCCTGCTCGACCGGATCTTCCAGGAGAGGGGCCAGCGATGACCGCCTCGACCGCAGCTCGTACCGCAAGTGCCCCCGTCGACCGAGAGGCCGCCGAAGCCCGCTTCACCGAGATCTACGCCGAGCAGAACCGGCGCCTGACGCAGTGGTTCTACTGGCACCTTCCGGAGAGTGTGCGGGGGCGTGCCGAGGATCTCGCACAGGAGACGTTCCTGAACCTGTGGGAGCACCTGCTGAAGGGCCGGAGCGTCGACTACCCGTTCGCGCTCCTGAAGCGCATCGGACAGCGGCGGATGGCGGATCAGCTCTCGGTCCGGGCGCGGGACGCGGAGGCCGTGCTGATGGACGTCACCGACCCGGAGGCGCCGTCGGTCGAAACGATCGGGCACAGCTCCCGGTACGCGGCCGGCGAACCCGAGTTGGCGTTGGTCGCCGCCGAGCTGGAGACGGCCATGGAGCGCATGCGGGACGCCTCCGCGCTGTGGCGGAAGCTGCACGCCGAGTCCGGCAAGTACAAGGCGCGCCCGAAGCCTCCGGGCTGGGTCGACCCCAATCCGGGCCGGACGGCCAAGGTCGACGCGGCCCGCGTCGAAATCCGAATCCGCCGCGATGAGGCACTCGTCGAACTGCAGGAGGCATGCCGGGCAGTCGGCAACCTGCGCGCCGATCTGGAGCGGGCCGCCGGCTGCGCCTGGCAGTCGTCTTGCGGCTGGCCCCCCTCGCTCGCTCGCGACGGGCGGCACCGCTGGGGTGCACTGTCAGACCCGACGGTGAAGCACTGCCCCGACGGCCACTGCCTGGCGGACGTGGAGAGCGTCGGCTTCCTGGAGGACGGCACGCGAGTCTGCCGAGTCTGCGCCGTCGACAGGACCAAGCGCTATCGGCAGAAAGCCGAGGCGGCCCGATGACGCGTGGCATCAACGCCAAGAGCCCCGAGGCCCGCCAGCGCCTGATGGAGCGGATCGCCTCACGGAAGCGGCAGGGCTGGCAGTGCCTGTACTGCCGGCGGCCGTTCACCGACGAACTCCGCCCGACCCTCGACCACTTCATCCCCTACTCGCTGTGGCGCACCGGCTGGCAGCAGAACCTCGTGCTGGCCTGCGACCCCTGCAATAACGCGAAGGCGGACGCCCTCCCGTGGACCGTGGCCTACCTCCTGCTCGACAGGGTGGCCCGCTCCGAGGCGTGGCGGCGCGTCTGCCTCGACTTCCCCGCCGACCCGAACCTCTACGAAAGGGCTGCGTGATGGCCACGAAGACCGCAGGCCGTACCGCAAGCGCCCCCGCCGTGCGCGGGTGCCCGGAATGGTGCGACGGCGAGCACAACCCGGACGGGTTCGGCAACTTCATCCACCGGGGCCAGACGGTCCTGTTGGGGCCGCCGGACTCCTCGGCGAAGCCGACGCACAAGGAGAAGTCGGAGACGCCACTCCTGACTGCGCACGTGATGCTGCCCGCGGGGCCCGACTTCGACGAGGAGCCGGCCGCGATCGTCGTCGACAACGCCGACCTGTGGGGGCCCTACGCCGAGCTCGACAGCCTGGAGCAGGTTGACGCGCTCCTGGCCGACCTGAAGACGTTCACCGCTGCCGTGCAGCAGATGCGCGGCCAGCTGGCCGCGATCGAGGAGCAGAAGTCATGACCGTGTCCCTGGAGCGCCTTGAGCGCCTGACCGACGTGCCGGCGGTACGCGGCATGACCGAGCAGCACAGCCTCGTCGACCCCTACGACGACCCGCACACCATCGTCGGCCTCCGGGTCGTCGTCTCCCGCGACCACCTCGCGGCGGCCGTCGAGACGGGCGGCAACTGCATCGTCGGCCCCGAGCGGCACCCCGACGAGTGGACGATCGCCGAGATCCGCTACTTCGCCGAGTTCCAGATCATCGAAATGAGCGGGCTGGAGCTCCAGCGGGCCGCCGAGGGGATGGCACAGATGGCAGAGCCCGGCTTCCACGACCGGACCCTGCACGCCCTCGCGCTCGCCGTGTACCGGGCCGTCGACCGCGCATACCCGAAGGCGGTGACGTCATGACGATGCTCTATCCGCAGGAGGACGGGAAGCTCGTCGAGATCCCCGAGGAGCACGCCGCAGTGCTGGCCCTGTACCGGGAGCGCATGCCGGTCGTGTTCGAGGTGCAGGAGTACGGCCAGCCGATGCTGTACCCGCTGATCGACGTCGACGCCGAGCCCCCCTGCTCCCCGCTCCCGAGCGATCTGGAGTACGCGGCGGTCACCGTTGCCCGGGATCTGCGCCGCCGCCGCATCGGACTGGACGCGCAGATGCCCAACTTCGAGCGGCTCGCCTACGCCGCGCTGCGGGCCTACGTGAAGGACATCGCCGAGTTCGCGGCCGTCATGTCCGACGACGAGACCTCGGCCGGTAGCCGGCGGACGATCGCGACGGACACGGCACGGGTCGGACGGAACCTGACGAAGGCCATCGAGCGCGCGGTGCGCGACGCGGTCGCCGGAACCCTGAAGGGGGCGACCACCCGATGAGCGCCATCGACGAGAGCGGGCACCTGTTCGTGCGCTTCCCGCTGGACGGCGTCGACTACTGCGTCGGCTGCGGCCACCCGAAGGCCTCCCCGGAGGCTGCCGGGCGGTGCGTGGACGCCGCCGGCCTGGCCGACGACATGGAGGCGCAGGACATCCTCGATCGGCTCCGGCTGACGGCCGCGTAGTCGCACGTCGAATCCCAAAAGGGTGCGGCCTCAGACCGCACCCTTCGGGGGCCTCCAACCGCAGGTGAAATCCCAACGACCCTGCAGCGTGCGATCCAAATCAACGACCCCCGCGCGGGGCGAGAAGTTGCCAGCGTGCTGCTCAAGTGTTCCCGCCTCGACGCGGGGTGTTCCCGCAGCGTGCAAACCAAATACCCCCACGGCTTCCAACGGCTCTGAGGCGCCCCCACGGGACCTGCTTCCCGCAGCGTGTTCCACATCTACCGGGCCCCTCCGAGGGGCCCGTTTCCCGAGGTCCTAACCGATCTCCCCCCACCCTCGACGGCCACCGTTTCCGCAGGCCGTTACCGATCTATCCCCGCCTCCCGGAGCCGTTTACCCGCAAGGGGTCTGCGGTCGACGCGCACCCTCGACAACCCGCTTCCCGTAAGGCCTGGACGCGCCTCCGAGTGCTTCCCGGCAGCACCCCGGATCCGTACCCGACTCTCACGGGGCGCGGCCCCGGAATCACGAAGGCCCCCGACCCGCCCCGTACTCCACGCGGGACGGTACGGGGGCCCTGCTGTGTGGGGCTAGGTCCGTCTGCGGCGGGCGCGGGCAGGCCTCCGTGTCCTGCGAAACCGCGCGATCTTTTCGCGGTCCGCGGGGATGTGGCACAACTTGCGGATCTCTTCGCGGTCCTCGGGGCTCAGCCACTTGGCTTTACCCATCTTGGTATGCGGGAAGCCGTGGAGGTTGAGTCCGTCGAGGAGCCAGCGCTTGCCGCAGCCGAGGTCCGTGGCGGCCTCCGCCGGCTTCATGTAGCCGTCGCGGCGCATCGTAGTTTCACGGCTCTCTGGGATTTGTAGTGGATCAAGTGTCACGAAGCATGGCTGTCCCGACTGGCGGCCGTTGAAGATCACTCGTTGGTGAGGGTTAGTCCGAGCCCTGGTGATCGAGTGAACTTGGGATGGCTCAACGACTCGGCTCAAGCCGTTCGCGGGTGAGCCCTGAGACTTCAACGCGCCCGCTCGCGCACGCGCGCACGTGCGCGCGTAGAGCCGTCATCGTTCACCCGCCAGGCCCGGGTGAGTGAACGAGTGAACGCCGGACGGCACCACGGCTCGCGTTCGTCATCATCATCACCCCCGAGGGCGAGGTGATGATGGCCCCAACGCGCATGCGCAACGCGCACGCGCGAGGGGACCCCGTCCGACCCCCGTCCCGAGGGCGTCCACGGGGCGTCCCGACCCCGTCCAGGCGCTGTCCAGCGGACGGGTGCGGACGCCCTCGGGACGGGGCTTGGAC
Source organism: Streptomyces sp. NBC_00986 (assembly GCF_045162565.1). NCBI lineage: Bacteria > Bacillati > Actinomycetota > Actinomycetes > Kitasatosporales > Streptomycetaceae > Streptomyces > Streptomyces sp. NBC_00986. Next base: position 8,781,475 of record NZ_CP108733.1, on the reverse strand, counting down.
GGGCCCTAGACACCCGGCGCAGACCCGGTTCCTGCCCGGTTTGCACCCGGTTGGAACCCGGTGGAGATCGCGGCGCCGGCGAACCTCACCCGGGTCTGCGCCGGGTGTCCGCCGGGTCTGTACCGGGTGCAAACCGGGTGGCTGCCGGGTGTCTACAGCCCGGCTAACCCCCGTCTAGGGCCCGACTATGCCCCGTCTAGATCTTGGTGGGTGGGTGATCCATAGTCGGGCCATAGACGGGGTCAAGACGGCCTGTAGCCGGGCCGTAGACGGGTGTCCCACCGGGGTCACGGGTCTGATCTGGGGGGTCACACCTCGGCCACACCTCCGGGCCGTTGACCTGTGTGACCACCGGAGTCACGCAGGTCAGAGCCACGACCCGACCCCGGACAGGGGTAGGACATGTGCCGGTTTGCCCCCGGACAGATGATCTCTGGACCCTGGACAGGGGGTGGACGCTGTCCGGACAGCGTCCGGGCAGGTAGATCGTTTGTCCGCCCCTCAGTCCTGGGCGTATCAGGATCTTCCGGGCGGCCGTCCGGGTAGGCGTCCACCCACTTCGCCCCGTCTCATCCCCCGGCTAGGGGGTGGATAGCAGCCGGCTTTCATCCACCCCCAGAGATCAAATAGCCACCCCGCAAGACGGAGCAAAGCGGGCGCCGTCCAGGTGCTACGCCACCGCTAAGCCCCTGGCCGCAGCCGCTAGGGAAAGTGCTACGCCGACCGCTATGCGTGATCCGTTAGCAGCTCGATAGCAGTTGCCGTAGCGGCTGTGACCTGCGTCTTAGCAGTGGCGTAGCAGCAGACGTAGCACCCGACTTGCCCTGATATCAGCAACCCTCGCCAACCCCTCGGCGCCCCTCGACCACAGGTCGGAAGTCCTCGATCTGCCCCTCGGCCTAGTCCTCGGTTTCCGGCGAGGACTTCACCGAGGACCAACCTGAGGGGCTGTGACCTGTGGTCGAGGACTAGCCGAGGACCGCGCGAGGGGTACCGATTGCCCTGATATGCCGCCGCTGCTCAGTGCCTGCTCAGCCCTGATCAGGGCCACAAACCCGCAGGTCGCGTCTGCTCAAGAGCCTGCTCAAGGCCTGCTCAACGGCTGCTCTGAGCAGGCCTTGAGCAGCAGTTTGAGCAGCTGTGACCTGCACCTTCACATCTTGAGCAGCGCCTGAGCAGGCATAGTTTGCCCCGGTATCGCCTACTGCTCGCGGGGTGCTCGGCACTGCTCGGCCGCAGGTCAGAACTGCTCGCCGAGGTGCTCGCGCTACTGCTCGGCAAGATCCGCGAGCACCTGCCGAGCAGTGGATCGAGCACCTGCGACCTGCGGTCGAGCGGTAGGCGAGCAGTAGCGCGAGCACCCACTTTGCCCCGGTCTGGGGGGCGGTCTATACCCGGTCCGAGGGCGGTCCACTGCCAGTCCGGGACCAGCGATGGACCGAGTACAGACCGGGGCAAGACCGCCCCGAGACCGGGGGTTGGACCGGGTTCAACCGCTACTCGTCGTCCTGCAATGGCGCCGGAATGCCTAGGTATTCGGCGACAGCAGCCGCAGGGAAGCGGAGCTTGCGTCGGCTACTGCCGGGTGTCTCAATGTCGATGACACAGCGGTCAACGAACTCTGGGTTGTCGGCGATCTGCATGTCGAGCCACGTGCGGCTGACCTTGAGCCACTTCATGAGCTCCCGCCTGGTGAGGAGCAGGGGCAAGTCGCTGCGCTCCGAGCGTGACGCCACGGCCTACACCGCCCCGTGTCGCCCTTGATGACCCTGCCGCCGCGAGAGGCGGGGTCCTGGCGGTCTCATCTCAGGGGTCGGTGATGGGTTTCTGGCGGCCTGGTACTGGGCTTCGAGGTAGGCGTCCAGGTCGGCGGTCTTGTAGGCGACGTAGCCGCTGGGCTTGAAGCTGGGCATGCCATCGGCCTTGTCCTTGCCGGTCAGGCGCCACTTGCGGAGCGTGTTGAGCTCAAGGCCGAGGTATTCGGCGGCCTGTTCGATCCAGAGGCAGCCCTTGGGGGGATTCTGCTTGATACGCCGTCGGGTTGGCATCCGTTACTTCCTTCCCCTTGTGCGCGTAAGCCGAGGTTCCGGCGGGCGGGAGTCGTGGGCGCGCTCGGCCTCGACCGCAGCGGAGCCTTCGAGTTCCGCCTTGTTGAAGGCGTCGATCTCGGCTATCGAGTAGATGAGCCGGCCGTCTCGGCGCTGGCCCTGTGGGCCTTTGCCTGTGTGCCGCCTGTTCCAGAGAGTCCGGCGGCTGATGCTCATACGACGAGCCGCTTCATCACTCCAGACATAGCCAGCGGGCGGCGGGGGGCCTTCCTTCGAGGGCCTGGGCATGCGCCTCACTCCTTGCGAACACTCGGCCGAGTGAACGGCTGGACCGTGAACTGCTCGCTGATCGCCCGAATGTTGAGGCCGGAAAACCAGATCTTGTTGCCGTTGTTCACGTGGGGGATCTCGCGGGCGAACGCCTTCAAGGCGAGCGTGCGGGCAGAGAAGGGGAGCCAGAGCGCAGCCTCAGTGGGCTGGTAGTGGAAGAGCTCGCCCTCGGCAGTCTGGGGCGCCGGGAGGTTCTCACGGATCTTGGGCGTTCGAGCCATGCCTCATGGCTGTCCAAGCCAGGCCGAGAGAAGACCACTCGATGGTGGGGTTGGAGGATGCCGATTTCGGACGATTCATCCTGAAGGAGCGGAGCGAATGGGGCACACATGGAAGACAGACCCAGCCAATGCAACGGCGATCAATGCTTCCCAGCGGATGTCATGCTCCGCCTCGCCGAGGCCGTAGAGCAGCTCACCGTCAGGCAGACGGCTGCTGACCTCGAACTTCGCTGCTTCACCCCCGAGCAGGCCGCCGACATCCTCGGCAAGACCGAGAACTGGGTCGTCGAGGCGATACGGGAGCGTCGCATCCCCTTCACCTACGTCGGCCGCTCCCCGCGGCTCACCGCGGACCACATCCGCCAGATCCGGGCCGAAGGCGAAGTCAAGCCCAGCAAGTACGCCAAGACAGCCCGGTGACCCCGACTCGGCAGTACCTGCACGGGAAGCAGGGCCCGGTCGGGGCCTGCCGCGTTCAGTCGCCCTCTTCCTCGCTGGCCGCTTTCGCCCGGTCGTCGACGACGATCCGGACGGGATCAACTCCGTCACCGCGGTGCGGCTGGTCGATGACGGCCTGCACGGTCTCACTGAACCGCTGGTGGAGGTGTTCGGCGATGGCCCGGGTGCCGGGCTCGTCGTCGCTGCCGCTGACGCGTTGAAGGCTGGTGAGGGCGGCAACGATGCTCGGCCCGGAGACCTGCACGGTGACCGCGCCACCTTCCTCCTTGACGGAGCCGGGGACGCGGAAGTGCCGGTCGCTGGCGGCGTGTTCGACGAGGAAGCTCCACGAGTCGCGGTGCATCTGGAGTTCGGCGGCGGAGATGCCGGCCGCGGCACGCAGCAGTTCGTTGCTGGCGGTCGGCGCCTGTCCGGCGGTTTCACGGTCTGGCTCGGCCGCGGTCTGGGGCGACGTCTGCCGTTCACGGCCGAGGTCGTTGACGCCGTTTCGGATGGCCACCAGCTCACCGCCGATCCGGTTGAGCGGGTCGCCGATCATCTCCTGATGCCGCTGGAGACCATCACGGACGACGGCTCGGGTTTCGGCGAGTCCGGTGTTGAGCGAAGCGGTGGTGTCGCCGCGGAGTTGATCGATGGCCTGCTGCTGGCCGGTTACGCGCTCGCGGAGTTCGCCGAGTTCTCGCAGGATCTGGTGGAGGAGATCAGAGTTGTCCTTGCCGAAGATCGCCATTGGCCCCCCTCTGGTCGTCGGTCGACCTGGAAAGGGTGAGGTCGGGACGTGCCTACGGCAAGGGTGCGAATCAGTCACCCAGAGGGCTCCACGCCCGCCACCGGAACGTGGGGCCCTTCGTCGTGCCGCCCGGTCAGTCGTAGACGTAGTTCTCGATCCGACCGAGTTGCCCCTTGAGGACGAGGCTGCGTGCGGCATCCTGGTCGGTGCGGCCCGGGCGGCGCAGGACAGGCGAGTCCCGGTCGTCCCAGGACAGCCATCCGCCGTCCTGTTGCGCGATCCGCCCGAGGGGCTTGAGCAGTCCGGGTCCGTGGGCGTACACGTCGCCGGTCTTTCGGTCTATGTGGATTTCGATCTCGCTCGTATTGTCTGGCACGGCGCCCAGAGTAAGGCGTGGATGCTCGTTCCTCGGCCAACCGTCGGGTGGCTTGTGCACGCATCTGCCGCCAGCCGTTCCGTCTCCAGTCCCCCGCCGCACCACCTACCTCCGTGGTCCCGTCCGGTTCGCGCTCTGCCGCACTGGCGCCCCTGGCGTGCAGCCTCGACATATGGGGGCTGACGACGGTTTATCGCGGATCGACACGACGATGTTCACGTGCCCGCATTGCGGGCTGCCGCAGGAGCGGGTGGCGACACTGGACAACGACTGGGCGATGCTTGAGCCGGACATGGAGCCGCTCGCGCATACGGTGCCTGCGGAGCGCCGGTGGATCACCGTGGCGGACGGACGGGTGACGGTGTACGGGGTGTGTCCTCCGGTGGTGGAGCAGCGGTGCCGCATCGAGCATGAGCTGGCTTGCCCGGGGCGGGTGTTGCCGGACTTGTGGCCGTGGCTGACGTCGCTGCGGGAGGAGAACCGGCGGGCGTCAGAGCGACGGGATGAGCCAGAGCCGCCGACAATGCCTGCCGAGTTGCCGGCGACGGGTTGAGCTGGACGAGGGGCTCGCGCAGTGATGGTCGACCTTGTCTAGCGCGATTTGACTTGACTTGTCTATCCCGCCTAGACTTACACTCGTGAAGCACAGGGACCTGATCAAGAAGATCAGAGATGCAGCCAAGGCGAAGGGACTCTCCTTCGACAAGAAGCGGCAGAAGGGCAGCCACGAGTACTGGGTGTGCGGCTCAACCCCTGTGGTCATCCCCAAGCACAGCGAGGTGAACGAGATCACCTCCGAGGGAATCTGCAAGCATCTGGAAGAAGAGCTCGGAAAGGGGTGGTGGCGGTGAGTGCCTACCGCGTCACTGCACGACGCGTCGGCGAATGGTGGGCTCTTGAGGTGCCCGACCTTCCAGGAGTCTTCAGCCAGGCCAAACGCCTGGATCAGGCCGACGAATCCGCCCGCGAAGCGATCGCCGTCATGCTCGATGTAGAGCCTGAAGATGTGATCGTCGAGATCGAACCGGTACTACCCCAAGAGGCCAAGGACGTAGTGGCAGCTGCCAAGTCGGCGCAGCGAGAGGCACGCAAGGCGGCTGATCGCGAACGCGAGGCAATGCAGCGCGCTGCCGCAGTCCTCACAAAGCAGCTCAGCCAACGAGACGCCAGCCGCTTCCTCGGCGTCTCATTCCAGCGAGTCAATCAACTGCTCAAGTCGTACAGCCTGGCAGATCGCGGCCAGCCGGCACGCCGGAAAGCCACAGGCGGAAACGCAGCAAAGGCCCCTGGTCGCCCGAAGAACGAGCGGCGCACGAAGACTGCGGCGTAGCTAGACCACGCAAAAGAGCCCCACCCGACCGGGTGGGGCTTCGTCGTTTCGCAGCTACTCCTCAGTCCTCCTGCGCCGCGTGCAGCAGGCAGCCAGCAAGCCGCTTCAGTGCCCGGTCCGCGTTGGCGGGTACTTCGCGCATGTCTTCGTCGCCGCCCGCGGTGGCCACGTCAAGGAGGGCGCGGATGGGTGCCTGGAGTTCGAGCAGGGCTTCGCGGAGTTCGAGGATGACGTCCCGTGCGGTGGCGGCGTCGGCAGGTATGTCGGCGGCGTCGAGCCTGGCCGCGGCGGCACGGATCTGGGTGGCAAGTTCCTTGCTGAGGCGGATGTTGCGGGTCACTGCTGCTCCTTCTGCCGGTCGAGGTATGGCTTGAGCGCCGTGAGCACTGCGTCCACTCTCGTACCCCGTGAGCCCTGGAGGGCGGGCAGCCACTCCCCGGCTGGCGAAGGTAGCCGAGTGAGCGCTTCACAGCGCTTCAGCACGCGGTCCGGGCCACCGCCGTAGGCTCCGATCGTGGACTGGAAATGGACCGTGACGGCGGTGTTGTCCGTTGTGACCCTCGTACTCGGCGCATTGCTTAACCAGTGGACCGCCTCCAGGCTGGAGAAGGCGCAGCGGCGGCGGGAGCAAGAGCTCCGCGAGTTGGAACGCGCCCAGGCGCGACTGGATCGGCGCGAGGAATTTGAACTCGCTCACCTAAATGACCTGTACGCCGCCCTCGGCGAGCTTCAGGACGCGGCCTTGATCTACAAGGCTCATTTGGAATCTGAGTCTCTGCCCGAAGACCTTCGGGCAGCAGCCAGCAAGTTCAGCGAAGCCGACACGAAGGTAAAACGGCTCGGCGACCTCGTACTCGATGACGATGACCGGAAGCTCGTCGGCGACGCCCACGACGTTACTGTCCGCGCTTGCATGCCAGCAGCGCTGGGCGGCAGCGCCATCATGACCACCATGCACCAGGCGCGCTACCAACTCGGCCGGGCCCAGTACGCGGTAGCCGCCCGAATCCGAGAGGTCTACAAGACTGACGCCCCAGCGCTGCCCGCCAAGCCGGGGACGCACAACTAGCCGTCGCCCAGATGCTGCCGGGACGCACCTGCCGGGCAGGAGAGGCGTGCCAAGCGGGTGCCGTCAAGCCCGAAAAGTCGCAGGTCGAAGCCAGCACACCGCATGCTCTATGCGGTTAGGGGTGTCTTGAGGTCCGGGCCGCCCGTAGAGGGGGACAGGAGAATCTCGAATAGGCCTGCACCAGGCCAAGCGTGGCGGGAGGATCACGCCGTGATCCACTTTCTCAGCCTCGTCGGTACGACGATCCTCGGCTCGCTCCTCACATGGTTCGTGGCGACAGTCACCAGAAAGCGCGCGGAGGCGAAAGCAGAACGGGCTACCGTGCGGGCGCAGGCCGACGCGCTGATCGTCGCCGTCTCCGAGATACGCGCCATGGCCCACACCAGCAAGGCGCTATGGGGCAGTTGGCAGGAGATCGGCCGGACGTTTCTGCTGACCTTCGTGGCGGGCGCCGGCGGGCTGGCACGTACTGCCGCTGTCACTTCCTGGGACGACCGCGGAAAGCGGTTGGCCTTCTACGCCGGACTCGGCGCGGCAGCAGACATGATCGGCCTGGACCGGCGGGAGACCAAGCGCTTGGATGGTGCGCTGGCTCCGGCGATGACCCGGGTCATCGCCGCCGCCGCTCCGTTGCTCCGTCATCCTGATTCCCGGGTCGCCGAGGCCACGGAGAAGCTGTTCGCGGCCGTCACCGAGATCGAAGCCACGGAAGCCCTCGATACCGCGCTGAGCGAGTTCGGGCGCGCGGTCGTCCCAGCGACAACGGCGCCCCCACCCTGGTGGCGACGATTGAGGTCCGGAAGGAGCCGACAGGCCATCGGGAGCGCCCAAAGAGGACGCGCCGACTCGTAGCATCGCGACGGAAGATGCTGGCCCCGACCGCTCGCATACACCCCGACTCGGGCCGCATGTCACAAGACGGACACTCCGCCCCGCGTCCTTCCCGCTGCACGCCATGATGCCTCGTCAGCACTACCCCCGGGGGACTCATGCGCCGCACCACCGTTGCCCTGCTCGCCGCCGGCTCTCTCGCGCTCGCCGGCTGCTCCAGCTCGGGGGGCAGCAAGCCGCAGCCGACCGTCACCGTCACGAAGACGCCGCAGTTGTCCGCGGCCGAGCGGATGCAGAACTGCGTAGACGCCTGGGCGAAGGCCTACCACGCCGCCAAGGATCCGACCGAGACGCCCGCCCCGTGCAATGGCCTCTCCGAGGACGACCAGTTGAACGCTCAATTCAAGGGCCTCAACAAGCGCAACAGGGAGAACGTGCAGGCCGGGCAGGACTGCCTCGCCGATCCGACATGCACGAGCCTTCCGGTCCCGTAGACGCAACCCACTCTCGTCTGTACGCGAGGCATGCAGGTCGGGTCGCCGGTGGAGGCCCTACTGCGCGGAGGCGATGAGCGCGGTCACCGTCGGGCTGGCTGGTCGCAGGCCGGGATCCGCTATGGATCGCTACGCGTACTGTGCCGCTCACGTTCATCCGACTGGAGAGACATGCCCACTGCTGACTGGACACTTACGGCCGACGACGTCGTGGCCCTTCCTATCGACGATCTTGCACTTCGGGTACTGCGAGACGCCCTGCAGAACAACGAGTGGAACTACAGGAATTGGCTGCTTAGCGCTAAACAGCATGGCTACCGGGGCCGTAAGGACGCCGTGCAAGCACTCAGCGAAGCGTGGGCCTGGCTCATCAACCGCGGGCTAGTGGCCCCTGACATTGATCAGAGCGCCAATGAGGCTTTCTTCGTCAGTCGACAAGGACACGAGGCCCTGAATCGAGGGCTTCCGTGGATCCGTGCCGTCCAGAGGCTCGACATCCAAATGGTGCCTGTTCTCGAAGGAGCGGCACGTCCGCAGTATCTTCGCGGCGACTTCGAGGCCGCAGCCTTGATGGCAATGAAAGAGATCGAGGTCCGCGTGCGGGCGATGTCGGAGCTCCCGGCCGGTCTCGTGGGTACCGCGCTGATGCAGGCCGCTTTCAGGCCTGGGAAAGGAGATCAAGAGGGTGGTCCGCTCTCTGATCAGGACGCTGAAGGCGGTGAGGCGGTGGCCACAATGGAGCTCTTCAAGGGCGCCATCGGGCTCTTCAAGAACCCGGCCAGCCACCGACGGGTCGACTACACCGACCCCACAGAGGCGGCCGAGGTCGTTCTCCTTGCCGACCTGCTGATGCGGCTGCTCGACAAGATTGAAGCAAGCCGGGGCTGACCTGGGCATCTTGGCGCTACTCGGCCTTCGCGGCCTCGCAGTAGGCATCCCGGGCCGCTTCGTAGACAGCCTGGGCCTCGCGCTCTGCCTCCATGGCCTGAATCCACGCGGGAGAGATCGTAGGGACGGGTCCATTTCCAATGGGCCGCACCTCCCCGAGCTCCGCTCTCGTCTTCTCCGCACTGGTGGTGTACGCCTCAAGGGCAGTCAGGTACTTCTCTCGCAGTGCCTCAAGGTCAGCGACAGTCATGAGGGATCCCCTTCCGATTGAGCGGCGTGGTGCTATCTACCGCTATGCAACATCGCAGTCGAGCCGGGCGCGGGGCGACAGCCGTCCCGAGCGCCGACTGCTAGTTGAGCTTGTCCAGTGTGGCCTTGTACGCGGCGGCTTGAGTCGGTGTCAGGTAGTGCGACACCCTGACGAGAACAGGCCCACGCACGTAGTCGTACTCGGCCACCGCAGGCAGGGACTTCGCGATGGTCTGGATGTACTTGGCGCGTGCCTGAGCGCCGGACGGGTCCCCGAACACCTCGATGGCGCCGCCTCGTTCGACGTCGCCCTTGTCGGTGCCCTCGACGTCAGCCGCCTTGATGCGGGAGTCGGTGAACGTCACCTTCGACGTGTACTGGCCGGGCCGGCCGAGGAGATGATTCGGGTCATTCGCCGCGGTCACGGTCCCGGACAGTTTCGTCGTGGGTACTGCGTCGGCGAGTGCCTTGAATACGCCGGCGGCGTCCAACTTCTTGGATGCGGCCGGAGTCCCCACCGGGTCATCGGCGGTGACTACTGGCCGGGGTGTGCCACTACTGCAGGCCGCGGTCAGCAGAATGGCGGCGATAGGCAGGATGGTGCGGCGCACGAGGCTCCCCTAGGTGGTGCGGATATTGCGTGCGGCCACAGTGGCAGCCGTGCACGCAGTGCGTGCAGTCGTTGCCGGTCCGTGATGGCCCGTTCGGGTTCGTATCCCTACGCTGCCGCTCGTGAAGCACCTTCGAGACTCCCGCGCATGGGCCACAGTCATCACCATCATCGTTCTCGGGGCTGGCCCGGTCTGCCTGATCGGCATGGGCATCTGGGATTGGAAGCTGGGTCTGCACACGGAGGACCGGGTAGCCGTCGTCAACACCGTGATTGCCGCGGCCTCCTGGCTCCTCGTCGCAGTCGCCGGCGTTGTCGCCCTGCTCGCCTACCGCGACGCCAGTGGGCGCCCTGACCTCCACATCGAGATCACGTTCAACTTCAGCTTCCCGAACGAGCCCGTGTTCCTGGCAGGCGACGCCGTGACACCCGACCAGCACCGTCAAATTGAGGCCTTCAAGCAGGTATCGGCGACCGTCACGCTCAGCAACGCCAGCCTCTATGCGGCCAAGAACCCGGGCGTGCGCATCGAACTCGAAGGACTCAACGACATCGGCCAACAGTCCGGATGGCAGGACGAATGGGTCCACATGCTCGGGATCCACTCACTCCAATGGGAGGGCGGCACCGAAAACATCGTTCACGGCGAATGGTCACGCACGCTCCCGGCCCTGGACTTCACCGGCTTGACCGAGCTGGACCCCGGCAACGCCGCACTTGTCGTGACGCTGGTAGCCGACGGCGTTGCGCCCGCTCGCACCCGCATGCCGGTGCGCTTCCTCAACAGCGCCGAATACGACGCCTACAGCAGCGAACGGCTTGTCCGCCTCGGCGGAGATCCGCCAGCCACTGCCGCATGATGCGCACGCCGCACGGGCCTAGGGTGGGCGTCCTCAGCTGTTGTCTGGCCAGTCCTCCGGACCGCCACCGTCTCCTCGATCCCGGCACTGCGCAGAAAATCGGCACCCATCCGTGTGGGCGACGGCTACGAATGACGGGCGAGGGACAGGAAGCGGTGCCCTCACACGTCGCCCGGCTGCTGCCGGGACGCTCCAGCCGGGCGACGAGAGACAAGCCAAGCGTGTGCCATCAGGCCCGTAAAGCGCAGGTCCAAGCCGACGAACCACACCCTCTATGCGACTAGAGGCATGGCAAAGTTGCTGGTCAAATTACGGAGCATCACACCCAGTTGCCGCCATAGCATCCCTGGCATGAACAACGCGGACGCCGCTGCTCCTGAGCGGAACCCTTTCCTTGAGGCCGTCGGACGAGTGACCGTCGCCGGCGCGCACCTTGACCGCAGCCTGCACAGCCTTCTCGGGTCCATAGCCTTCGAGCCGACGCTGCTCGTGTACGCCAACGCCGCGAACACCGATCAACTGATCGACTTCTGCCGACTTGCCCTAACCGTGAGCACTATGGCTGACGCGGAAGCCGGGGAGATCACGGCATGCCTGAACCAGGCGAAGGCGCTGAAGAACAAGCGCAACACGATCGTGCACGCCATCTTCATGAGTGCCGGAGAGGGCGACGGCTACGAGGCGATGAAGCCCGCCCGCAAGACGTTGGGCCACTCCGTCACACCGCTCACGATCGAAGACATGGAGACTGTGGCCCAGCAAATCGAGGAGTTGCGGCACGAGTTGTTCCGGCTGGGCTGGAACGCCCGCTGCGCCCGGAGCGGTATGCCGCTCATGCCACCCCGAGGTGAGTCCGCTTAAGGAGCCAGGCCCGATCCGAGGCCCCTGACAGTCCCGAGCATCCTCAAGTCAGAGAGCTGGACGTTCGGGCCAGAGGCAGGAGCGCGTGTCGAGGTCGATGACTTCCTCCCACTCGGTGATCGGCACGGCCCGTTCGACGACGAACCACTCCTCCGGCGTCCCGTTCCACTGGTTAGGAACACTCGTCTTGCTCGGGTCGCTGGAGGCAAGCAGAGACCACTGCTCTTCCGGCCTCAAGTGCGAGGGCACCCAGTCGGGCCAGTAGTGCACCTCCGCATCGGGCACGCAGACGAGGATGCGGAGTCGCCGATCCCGCAAAGCCCACGGAAGTGCTTCGGGGTCGGGGTCGCGGCAGAGGTGAACGGTGGGCGGGCTGTTCCGGCGCTGCCACGTGGCGCGTATCTCGCCAGCCGCCAGGATGCCGTTCCAGTGCTCAGCGTCAGTGAAGTGGTACAGCAGCACGAGGCACACCCTACGTCGCACATTCGCGCCCCCGTTCGAGCTGTCAACCCGTCACGGATCAGAAGGGGGCTCGCCCCATGCCTTCGACGTCGATCAAGCCGTTCCGTCCGTTCGTCGTGACCCAATCGGCCGTGAAGCGGCCCTCCTGCCCATCCGACATGCGGAGTACAAGATCATCATTATCGTGCAGCGGGTAGAGGTCAGAACCATCGTCGGTGATTAGGGAGCCGGACCACACTTCGCCGAACTCCTCCGTGTAGTTCTTACTCAGCCGGGCGCGGACAGGTATCTCCGTCGAACCGGCAATGATGACCGCATCGTCTTCGCACAAGTTTGACATCATTCGCACATCATGCCGCTGAGTGCCCCGATTTACCCATCTCCTGGACGCACCGGTGCCCGGCCGCAATGAGGTACGACCGGGCACGGAGAGAACGCGTGAAGGTGACCGCATGGCCGGCGGATCCGTTCGCCAGCCCCACGGCCGCCCGACATGCGCCGCCCGCTCGGATTGGGAGCACGGACAGGGCCTTGGTCGGGCACCGGCGGCCGTGACAACCGCCGGAGGCTTCGTCAGTGGCGGCGCAGCTGGCGGACCAACTGGCAGAGAGCATCCGCAGCTTCCACGCGCCCCCGGTAGCCGGCCATGTACAGCCGGCGCCAGGCCATGCCTTCGGGCGAGTGGGTCAGCGCCTGCATCACACCCTCGAACACCTGCGGTGCCGTGGCCGGCTCGCCGAGACCCCGCGCGTGGTCGAACAGCGCCTCGCCGCGGCTGTCCATCTCGACGGCAACGGCGCTGAACGCGACCAACTCATCGGCGAGCGCGGCGAACCGGTCCACGAAGGCAGAGAGCTGCTCAAGGATCTCCGGCGTCGATCCGGTGTACGCGGCGGCCTCCTCGATGTGGGCGGCGCACTGCGCACGTACCCGCTCACGCACCCGCTCCGTCTCCGGGTTGACGGTGATGGCGTGCGTGATCTGCGAGGAGAGGGCGGCGGCGGTGGCGTCCCTGGCCGCTCCCTGCTCCTGCTCGGCGAACGCGGCGAGCTGCGCGGAGGCTTCGGCGAGACGCTCAACGGCCTCGCTGTAGGTGGGGGTGGCGGTGGTCATGGGGCAGTCCTTAGGTAGCAGTGGGAGGGAGCGGCGTGCGGGTGGTCAGCTGCCGTTCTCGCGCTGGTAGCGCACCTGGTCGCCGATCGTCCACTGCCGACGGCCCGCCAGGGCGTCCTGATAGTTGCGGTCCTCTTCGGCTTGGCGGGCCTGCTTGGCGATGGCGGCCTTGACGATGTCGGCCTGCAGCACGGCGACGGCCTGCGCCTTGGCCAGCTGCTCCGGCGAGGGGCGATATCGCACACGGCGCGGAGCGGGCGGGTTTGCCTGGCGGATCTCGTGCGCCTTGGTGATGCAGGCGGCAGCGTGCACCGACGTGTGGGCGTCGGCAGCCTTGACCATCCACTCCTGGGCCTGCTGCTCCGTCTCGTCACGGGGCGCGGCCTGGCAGATGATCCGGCCCATGTCCATGTAGCCGCGAGCCAGATCGGCGGGCGCGCTCTCGGCCTTCTTCCAGTAGTCGGCGGCCTGGTCGAGCCGGTCGAGGATTTCGTCTTCGTCTATTCGGGCGACGATGCCGGGCGGGATCCAGTCGGCCTGATGGCCGTACTTCTCGCGCATCTCCCCGGTGATCTGCCCCATCAGCCTGCCTTCCTAAGGTGGGTTCTGTCGGCCGTCCATGCCGCCACCGCGCCACCGTCGAGGACCCACTCGCCTCTGGGGCCCGACCGCGACGCTTGTACGTCGCCTCTGCGGGCCGCCCTTCGCAAGTACGAAGTGCTCAATCCAGTGAGCCGCGCAGCCTCTTGGACGCTCAGCCGTTCTGTCACCTCAGAAGATCCACCCTCGGAACCAGAAGCGGCGCACACGGTTCCGGAACCGGCCTCGACCAGCACCGACGCGCGGAACTCCTTCGCCACCTGGTGAATGTCCGCGACCACGTCCACCAGGTCGTGGGGGGCGGCACCGTCCCGCATGTGCAGATCCCGCAGGGCGCGCACCAGAACGCCGTCCAGCAGCGCGCAATCCCGCTCCGTCAGCAGCACCCCGCGCGGCACCGTCCGGGCCATCAGCCGCCGCCCTCGCCCCGGGCGGCCTCCCGCGCCACGCTCTCCCCGACGCTCCGCAGCATGGCCGCACCCAAGACCGGGGCGGTACCCACGGCGCCGGCCACGAGCAGGGTGAGTGTCGCCAGCGCCTCGTCCGCCGGGCAGCCGTCGAGAAGTTCAGCCTGCGACACCTCAAGTCCGGCGGCCTGCGCCGTGACCAGGGCGACCGCGGCCCGCAAACTGCGGATGGAGACGCTTCCCGAGCCCACGGCTAGGCACCGTCCCGCTCGGAGGCCGGCAGCGCGCGAAGCTGGCGGGCGAGCGCACCGCGCACCAACAGCTGCTGATCCGCGGACAGTCCGGCAGCCTGCAACGCTGCGGTCACCGCGGTGACCATCGTGTGCGCCTGCTGCTCACTGATCCGGGTCAGCCGCTCGTCGATGTTGAGCTTCGCGTAAGTCCCGAGGACCGTATTCGCCCGGTCCATCGCCCGCTCGTACAGCTGCACTTCCCCGCGGACCTGCTCCGCCGTCGCACCCCGGTACCGCGGACTCTTCACGTCGGCGAGCAGCTGTTCCATCAGGCCGAGCCACGCCATCACCCGGCCGGCGAACATCTTGTACGCCTCAAGAGGGTTGTCCACCGGAACGATCTCCGGCGCGACCTTCTCGAACAGGACCCGCGCCTTCACCTCCAGCGCCTCCCGCTCCGCCGCAACCGTCTGCGTCCGCGTCGACCCGCCATGCAGCTTGCACCGGCCCGTCCCCGGATGATCCGTCCCCCACCCCGGAGGCCGCTCGCACGTCCCTTCGGTCTGCCGTTTCTTCGCCCCGCACTTCGGCCGGTCATGACCATCACGGGCAGCAGGCCCGGTCATGACCTGTCCCCCGGTGCGGGCAGACCGAACGCCTCGGCGAGTGCCTGCTGTTCCATCTCGTCGAGGTCGCTTTCGGCGAGGACGCCGAGTGCGGCCACGGCGGCTTCGAGGAGGCGGCTTTGGGCTTCTGCCGTCTCGCCGCTGGACGCGGGATCGACGGCCGCGGACAGGTGGATGTCCGCCAGGGTCTCGGCGCCGACTTGCCGCAGTTGGCGGATGGGCTGCGGGCCGGGCACGTAGCCGAGTTCCCGCAGGGTGTTCGCCGCGGCCGTGGACGGGTCGTGGGGCTGATCGTCGGGGGCGCTCATGTGCTGGGCTCTTTCGGGCTGTTGGGGACGATGGCGTACCGGGTGCCGCACGGGCTTCGGCGCAGTCCGGCGTCGAGGTGCCTGTGGACACCGCCGCAGACCGGGCAGTCGACGAGCAGCTGTGTGCGGCCGGCGGTGACGAGGGGCCTGGCGGTCACCTCGGCGGGATGGTTCGGGGTCATGGGGGTTTCCAGGTGTTCAGGCGGCGGCCGGCATGATGCGGGGCCGCTCGGGGTGGACGCACCACAGCAGTTCGCACGACCGCACCGGGCAGCCGACGACGTCCATCTCGGCGCCGTTGACGGTGACGGTCGCGACGCGCTTCACGGTGCGCTGGACGCGGCATGCGGGGCATGGGGCTGCCCGGGTCAGGGCGCGCGGTTCGCGGGGCATGGGGTCCTCGGTGCGTTGCTGTTCGGCGTGGGCCTGGCGGTAGAGCTTCTGGGCATGTCTCTTGGCGACACCGGAGGCCCGTGCGGCGGCAAGTTCCTCGCGGCGCCGTTTCTGCTCCTCGGCCTTGCGGTGCGCGGCGGCTATTCGCGCGGCGACGGCCTGTTCGACGTGGGAGGTCATGACGACCCCCCATCGACGCGATAGGTCATGACGCTCTCTTCCTGGTGGATGCTGGACGGGTGGCCGGGCCCGAGTCCCGCGGGGCCGGCCGTTCGCGTGCGGGTCAGGTGGTGACGCCGGCGCTGGCGAGGAACTCGGCTCGCTTGACGGGGTCTTGCATCTCGCGGGCCGAGGCCACCCACACGTCGTGCATGCGAGGGGCGTCGTCCTGGTGGTCGGCGCACAGCGTGATCCGGAAGGTGCTGGTCTCGACGGGCCGTTGCTGGTCGATGGTGTTGCGGACGGCGACGACGCCGGGCTGCCCGCAGCTGCCGTTTTCGTGACTGCACTCGCCGGCGCTGACGGGGATGGTCTGCACGGTGTGTGTCGTGTTGCGGTCGTCGTAGAGCGGGATCGTGGCGATCGTCACGGGGTCTCCTTCGAGAGCTGGTCGGGGTGGTGGGTGGTGGGTTGTGGTGGGTTTTCCGAAACTCTCTACGCGTACAGGTATGGGGGATTAACGGAAAACCCACCACAACCCACCACCCCTAGCCGTTTATGCAGGTCAGGCGGCTTCGTCTTCCTTGTCCTCGGCATCGCCGGTGAGCATCAGGCCCACCCAAACCGCGCCGATCTTGCGCGACTTCTTCTCATAGCCGCGGGCCTTCATCGAGGCCGCGAACGACACCTCCGTGCCGATCTCCTCGGCACGGATCCCAGCGTCGTGGCACCACTTGGACCAAGCCGTGAAGAGCTCCCGCGCGCGCACCACGTTGTATGGCCCGGCGAGGGTCTGCTCGCCGAGGAATCGGCCGAGGCTGTCGCTCTCGTCGCGGTACTCCTGTGTTTTGACCATGACGGTTTGAGGGGGGTTGAGCCCGTGCCGCAGGTACTCCTGCCATCCGCGATATGCCCACGCGAGCACTGCGGGTGCCGCCTTCTTGAGGCGCTCGGGCAGGCTGCCGTCGCGCTCCTCGGGCGGGATCACGACGTCGAACGGAACGACCAACAGGCGGCGCCACACGGCGGGGTCGTCACCCGAGACGGCTGGCAGGTGGTTGGTGAGCATGACGAGCGTGTGTGACGGGTCGAAGGTGATCGGGTTCTTGTGCATGAGGTTCGCCTCGATCTGATCGCCGCCGACCAGTCGTTTCATGGTGGCCTCGGCGAACTTGCGTCCCTTCTCCGTCTCGGAGCAGAAGGCCAGACGGGCGCCGCGCAACCGCATCTTGAAGGCGCCGTGCCGCTCATGCTTGGACTCCATGAGGATCGCGGGGTCCACCTCGATGGCGTAGTCCCCGAAGGCGCTCATCACCGCGTCGCGCAGGGTGCCTTTGCCGTTGGCTCCGGTCCCGGTGAAGATCGGCATCACGTGTTCGGTGACCCTGCCCAACATCGCGTAGCCGAACAGCCGTTGCACGAAGTCCCGCACCTCGTCCTCGGGCAGGATCCGCTTGAGGAAGCTCTCCCATTCCTCGTCGGTCTCGTCGCCGAGCGGGGCGCCGGCGACCTTGGTGATCAGGTCCTCGCGGCGATTCTCGGTCGCCTCTCCCGTTCGGAGGTTGATGGTCCCGTCTGGGGTGTTGAACAGGTGCGGGTCGGCGTCCAGCGCCTTTGACGAGGTCGAGATCGGGGTGAGCGCCGAGGCGATCTTGAGCATGCCCTCGATGCCTGAGGCCGACTCCGACTTGCGGGCGTCCTGGTACAGCTCGTCGCGTTCGTCGCCGGTGAGTCCCGCCAGCTCGGCCAGGGCCGCCTTGACTGTCTCGACGGCCGCTTCGATATCGGCTCGCCTGTCATCCAGTTCCCAGCGCGCGCCATCCCACTGGTGCCAGCCGATTCCGTGCACGTGGCGCATACCGGTGCTGTGCTCGGCAACGAACCTCTCTGCCATGCGAAGGTGCCCGCGATGCCTGTTCCCGGCCAAGGGCGTCGGGACTGGAAGGCCGTTGTCCTCCAGAATCCGGCGCGCCTGCTCGTCGATGGACTGGTCGTTCACCGGGCGCTCCCCGTTCGATATGCAGAGGTGATCGTCTGTCGCGCTTCGGCCTCGCTGAGCCCGACCCCCACCGCTGCGTCAAGGAGCGCCGAGGCGACGTCCCGTCCCGCGAAGTCGGCCTCGTCGGCGCACTCGAACGCGCGGCAAGCTGCCCAGTAGAGACGGTTGTTGCGGTCGCCGTAGGAGGAGCTGAGGACGAACCGCAGGAGCCCCACGAGGCGCCCCCCTGCCTGCTTGGGTGACATCGGCGTGACCGTGGAACGCGGCGGCGGCACGGGCTGCTGTAGCGCGGCGAGGAGCCATTCGGGGGCGAACTCGGGGGGCTGGTCTGGGTCTTCGAGTTCGTAGATCACGCCCGTTGCGTGGACGCTGCCGACGCTGATCACGTAGGCATTCCCTGCGCGGACGTCGCCGTCGAACTTGCCCCGCAGGGAGCCGAGCCCGTTGCCGAACTTGGCGCCCGTCGGCGTCCAGTAGTAGTCGTGGGTGCCTTTGGCGGTCCGCACTCGCATGGTGGGTGTGTGGCCGTGGCCGAGCGCTTGGGCAGTGTCCTCGATGGCGCCAGGCCGGTCGGAGTCCACGACGAGCAGTCCGGCGCCGTCCGGCCCTGTGCAAGCGCCGACGAATACGCCGACGTTGCGCAACTGCCCGTCGAACCAGTTGAAGACCTGGCGTTCGTCGAGGGTGTGGGCCCGAGAGAAGGCGACGGTCGGGTGTTTGCCCCGGTCGGCGCATGTGGCTGCGTCGTGGCTGCGGCCCACGCCCGCGCATTGGGTCAGGCCGGGATGGTCGGCGGGGAAGACGACGAAGCCGTGGGATGTGAGCCACAGGGCGCCATCGAGTGACGTCTGCGAGGTGCTCACGCAGTCGCGCCGCAGTCGCGGTGAAAGCCCGGTTTGGCTCACTCTTCGTTCTCCGTGTTCATGGCGGCGATGACGCCGTCGGCGAGGTGGTTGATGTCGCTGATCCAGCGGCGGGCGCAGGCTCTGACGGCGCGACTGTTCGGCTGCTCCGCGAGGTGACCGCGGAGGCCGGCTGTCACGAATTCGCGCCGGGCCAGCTCCCGCATGTACTGCTCGCGGAGCCGGTCGTCTGCCGTGGTGTCCGGCCCTTCGCCGGGCCTGCGCTCTTGTACCTGCACGTCGTTGTCCGTTCGCGAGCGAGGCGGGAGGGTGCTCGTTTCCGAGCCGTCTCGCGAGCCGATGTGGTCTGGGTGGCCGCGCCCGTCGCCGGACGCGGCCGGGCCGGGTCAGGGGCTGCGTGGGTCGAGGGCGCCGAGCGGGCCGCGGCGGATCTGCTCGCGGGCGACTTCGGCGGATGTCAGCGGGCCCTCGGCGAGGATCACGTCGGTGAGGGATTCACCCGTGACCTGCGCTGTACCGTCCTCACCGATCCTGACGGCCTGGAATTCGTCGCCGAGTCCGGTCTCGACCATGATTCGGCGCAGCGCGGGCTGGGCGTTGGACATCAGCTCGTCGCCCCATGGCCCGTCGAGGGCGAGCATCAGCACCATCTGCCAGTTGCAGACGGGTACTTGGTGCCTGCTTCCGTCGGCGCAGTGGGTGGTGTACTCGTCGACGCGGGCGGGCCAGGTGCGGCCGCCTTCGCCCGCTTCGGCCTCGGCGATTTCCTCGTCCTTGAGCTGGTGCCACTGCTCGGCCGTGGCTCCTGTGATTTCCAGGGCCTCGTGGACGAAGTACCAGTCACCGTCTCCGTCGCGGGGGTCGGCGAGCACGGGGCGGAGGTTTCCGAGGCCCATGAAGCTGACGGGCTGGCGGATGTCGGCGAGGTGTCGGCTGTGGCGTTCGGCGAGGTCGCACACCGACAGCAGGGTGCGGGCGCGGTAGCGGGGCAGTCGGCCGGCGTCGCGATCGCGGCGTACTACGGCGCGGTAGGTCTTCGGGTCGGCGCCCGATGGCGTGGCGCCTGCTGGCGTTGGGGCCGTATCGTTGGCCATGGTGATGGATCCACTTCTGTGAAGCGAACGCCCTGGGTTCCGGTGGTACGAGGCCCGGGGCTTCGCGCTGTATGGGGTCTGTTGCTGGAGCCCCTCTCTCGTCGGTGCTGGAATCACCGGCGCGGGAGGGGCCGCTTCATGCAGCTTCGCTTCGGGGCTGGTCGAGGACGGGCGCGAAGACGTCGCGGAGTGCGACCTTCTCGGCGTCAGTGAGGGGTCCCCGAGCGCGAGCGGCGCGTTTGACGAAGTCGGCGATCGACTCCGCAGGTGCGGGGCGAAGCCAGAGGGTTCCGTCTTCGACCCACTCGTAGGCCTCTTCGTCAGGGGTGGGCGTTGGCGCCTGCATCAGGCGGCCTGCGCCGCGTTGCTGCCGATGCCGAGGAAGGCCAGCAGATCGGCGCGGCGGCATCGGTAGGCGTTGCCCACGCGGAGAACCGGGATCGGGTACTCGTCGCGTTTGGCAAGGGAGTAGCCGACGGTCCGGCCGAGGCCAATTGCCCGGTTCGTGTCTTCCAGGGGGATCGACACCGGAAGAGCGAGCACCTCGGCCTCCGACATGCCGCGAGTGGTCTTGGCGCGCCGGGTGCGGTGGGTCATGGAGCCTGCTCCAATCCAGGAGAGATGTTCCGCAGAGGTCGAAAATGCGGAGCTAATGTTCCGCTACGGTCAATCTAATAGTGGATGGCCCGGCATGAGCTGTCAAGGTCAGTTAGCCGCTGATACTGTTCCGCTGTGGAACAAGACCTTGACTGGAACCAGCGAATCGCCCACAGGGTCGGCCGGGAAGTGGCCCGTGCACGAGAGCGGCTCGTCGACGACCGTGGCCGCCGACTCAGCGCACAGGGCCTCGCGGACCGATGCGCCGAACTGGGGCACCCCCTCGACAGGTCGGTCATCGCCAAACTTGAGAAGGGGATCCGACAGACGGTGTCCGTCGCCGATCTCCTCGTCCTCGCCAAGGCCCTCGACCTGCCGCCGCTCGCACTGGTCTTCCCGGTCGGCTACGAAGAAGAGGCCGAGGTGCTGCCGGGGCGCAAGGAGCATCCGGTCACAGGGCTCCGCTGGGCCTCAGGGGAGGGCTTCCTGCCGGCAGAGGGTGAAGAAAACCGGCGCGCCGAATCCAACTGGGCCAAGACGGCAGTCGTCCGCGTCCGGCAATTCCTTCGGAACGAGGCCGTATGGCGGCGCACCAAGGGGCTGGCGCTTGATCAGCGGCTACGCGGCAACGAGGAGGCGGCGCGTGCAACCATGAGGCTGGCCGATCAGCAATGGGCCATGATCAACCAATGGCGCCAGGAAGCCGAGGCGTCCGGTCTCGTGATGACGCTGCCGCCACTGCATGGAGAAGTGATGAACTTCTTGATCGACCCCGAGAATCCCCGACCTAGCAGCTTCGACTAGCAGCAAGCCGCAATGAAGAGTTCCACTGCGATGAGCTACAGGGGAGGGCCCGCGCCATCACGGCGCGGGCCCTTTCCCGTCCCCGCCGCGAGAGATCCCTAGGGATCCCCCCTGGCTCCTGATAATCTTTATTCTCTGGAGTCAGAACAGGCCTGTAGCGAGGGGGAGTTCATGACCGACATCGAGCGGCGCCGGGAGCCGGGAGCCGTATCGAAAGACCGGCTCTCGCCCGAGGCGCAGGCAGCCCTCGCTGCCGGCCGCGCCGACTCGACCCGCCGCGCCTACCGAGAAGACCGCGAGGCGTACATCGCATGGTGCGCGACCCGAGGCGATCAGCCGGTGCCCGCCACCCAAGAACTGCTCATCGAGTACGCCACGCATCTCACGCTGACGCCCCGCCCGCGCACCGGGCGGCCGTCCGCCCCGAGTTCGATCGAGCGCATGCTGTCCGCCATCTCGACGATGCACGCCGAGTTGGAGCTGCCGAGGCCGGAGACGAAGGGCGCCCGCCTCGTCATCTCCGGGTACAAGGAGCGCCTGGCCAAGAGCAAGAGCCCCCGCGCCCGGCAGCAGCAGGCGAAGGCGGCTGTACCGTCCGCCCTGCGGCAGATGCTCGCCGTCCTCGACCGCGACACCCTGATCGGTAAGCGCGATGCCGCGATGCTGCTTCTCGGCTACGCGGGTGCGACCCGCTCGTCGGAACTGGTCGGCCTCGACATCGGTGACCTCGCCGAGTGCGAGGAGGGCTTCGAGGTGCAGATTTACAGGGCCAAAATGAAGGCCTTCACCGACACGGCCGTGCCCTACGGCAAGAATCCCGGCACGTGCCCCGTCCGCGCGCTTCGGGCCCTGATCGCCGCCATGCGGGAGGCCGGCCGTACCGAGGGGCCTCTATTCGTGCGCATCGACCGTCACGGCCGCATCGCCCCGCCGATGATGCGCCGCGGCAAGCCGATCGGCGACCCATCCGGCCGGCTCACCGCCGACGCGGCCTCGGATGTCATCGAGCGTCTGGCGGACGCCGCGGGCCTCGATGGGCGGTGGCGCGGCCACTCGCTACGCCGAGGGTTCGCGACCGCGGCCGTGCGGGGCGGCGCGACGATGGTCCGCACCGCCAGGCAGGGCGGATGGGCGGACAACTCGACGTCCCTGGCCCGCTACTACGAGGCGGGCGACCCGTGGGAGGACAACCCCGTCACCGGGCTGTGAGCGCGAAGGGTCCGCACTTGGCGCGGACCCTTTTCGTTTCGAATTCCGTTACGCCGCGGTGCGCGCCGGGTGGTTGTGTCCGGCGTCGTCGACCGCGCAGCCGAGCAGTAGCGCCGCCTCGTCGTCATCGAGGGCGAGCACGACGCACAGGGCCTGCGCCACAGCGAGGGATGGACACCGTGCGGAGTCCTCCAGCTTGGTGACATAGGCCCGCCGCACACCGGCGGCCGTGGCAACGGCGGACTGCGGCAGGCCCGCCCGTTCGCGAGCAGCGTGCAGCATCGGGCCGAGCGCGTCGGGCGGGGTACGCCTCTCTCGGATCATGGTCAACTCGGGCTCCACAGGTGCCGATTCGGAGGTACTGACTCCATTGTCCCCTCCGAATCCGCAGCCACACAGGCACCGAGACCGCCTACGCGGCGAGTTCCCGGCCGTGCCATCCGACGTCGATGGTGGTGTGGTCGAAGCCCGGCCCGCGGACCGAGGTCGGATGGATCCGCACCCGGAAGCTCAACGCTTCGAGCACTCGCCGCTTCCGCTGCACAGTCAGGGCCGGCCACTTCTCCCGCACCTGCTCGCCGATCAGCCCGTCGAGCGCGGTCAGGTCGACCGGCTGCAGCTTCTTTGCCTCCGCCTGCGCAGCCGTGATGTCGTCGGCCAGCTTCCGCGTGATCCGGTGCAGCTGCTCGCGGGTGATCCTGTCGGCCGCGTAGTCGTCGGCCGCCAGGCCCTGCCGGATCCGCAGCGCCTCGACCCGCTCCATCGCGGCCAAGGCGCCGGACCTGTCGCCGGCGAAGATGTCCGCGGCGGCCGGATCGGACAGCACCTCGACGACGATTCCGTCGATGTATCCGTTGAGGGCTTCCTCGTTGCGTCCGACGCAGCCCTTCCCGTCGCAGATGTAGGTGGGCTTCTTCGTGCCCCGCTTGGCGTTGCCCCGCAGGGCCACCCGGATCTGCTGGCCGCACGGCCCGCACGTCGCCACCTCGCCCCACGTCAGCAGGTGCTTCCGCTGCCCTGGGCTGGTGCTCGTCGCCTCGCCGCCGCTGAACATGTCCTCAAGCCGGGCGTGCTGCTCGATCGACAGCAGCGCCGGCCAGGCCGCCTTGTACTCGACGC
The DNA here is from genome assembly GCF_045162565.1 of Streptomyces sp. NBC_00986. Classification (NCBI taxonomy): domain Bacteria; kingdom Bacillati; phylum Actinomycetota; class Actinomycetes; order Kitasatosporales; family Streptomycetaceae; genus Streptomyces; species Streptomyces sp. NBC_00986. The sequence goes on along the minus strand of NZ_CP108733.1, from coordinate 8,758,133 downwards.
CCTGGTGTATGCGGACGCCGATGTTGGCCTTCCGCAGGACCAGCTTCTTCACGCTGCCCTTGCCCCAGCGCCGGCCGTCTGCGCTCTGGAGGATGCTGCGCTTCTTCCGCTTCATGCCCGTCCCGGGGGCGGGCAGGTCCCGGTCGTTGAAGTCGTCCTCGACCGCCATCTGCGCCTCTCCGGACAGGAGTCGGCGGGCTGCTTCGCGGACGACCTTGGCCTGCTCGGGATGCTCGATGTCGTCGAAGCCGATGACCTTGCCGTCGTCGTCGTGCCGGTAGACGCGGCGCCAGCCGTAGGAGACGGGCCCGTTGGCGCGGCCTTCCTCGGCACGTTCGAGCGCGGCACGGGCAACGCGCTCGGACTTCACCTCGGATTCGGCGGTGTCGCTCTCGCCGAGGTTCGCCAGCTGCGAGCGGTCGCTGGCCTTGGCCATGTTGAAGTAGCCGCCGGACTCGAAGCCGACGAACGCCTTGACGCCCCGCAGGTCTTCGATGGCCTGCGCCCGCTCGACGCGCTGCCGCCACAGCCGGGAAGGGTGGTAGGCGCCGACGACGACCCGCACGCCCGGCTGTTGTGCGGCGGCGAGCGCGGCGGCCATCATCTTGTCGTACTCGGGACGCTCTTCCCCGCTGTGTGCAGAGCGGTCGTTCTCGATCCATTCGCCTGCGATCTCGCCGCCGATGTCCTCAAGGGCCCACCGGCGCAGATCCTTGATCTGCCGTGCGACGCCGCGCCGTTGGTCGAGAGGGTCTTCGCTGATCCGGGCATATAGGAAGACGAGGATGCGAAGCGCGGTGACGGTGGCGGCCATGTTCAAGTATTACCCGGCAAGTGCCTTTCGGATTCCCTGGCGGCGTGGGCAACACCCGCAAGGATCCAAAGGCGTTCGCGAGCCTGATCCACGACGTCGAGACGAAGATCTTCGGCACGCTCTCCGACGAGACCTGGGTCTACCCGGGGCACGGCAACGACACGACGCTGGGTGCCGAGCGCCCGCACCTGCCGGAGTGGCACGCGCGCGGGTGGTGAGGATCGGCCGGAGCGGTAAGCGTTCGGCGTGAACCGGTGCGTGCGCGCCCCGTGTGAATCCTTCGCACGCGCCGGTGTCCCACGCGCGCTCCCAACGCGCGTGGTTGCGCGGTCAACTGGAAGCAGCCCCGCTCAGGACGACGGCTCCTGCGCGGACGGGCCGCCGGTCCACCATTCCCCCGCCCTCGACCGGCGGCCCCGGCGAGCGGGCCGGAATCGGCGTCCCACAGGTGCTGTTCACAAGAGCGCAACAGGCGTTCCCACTATGCGGACAATCGGGGCTGTGACCTGGACAATCAGGACGTCTGACTGTCACTCTCCCGCCATGCACCTTGCCCCTCGCGTACTGCGACGCGCGATATCCGCCGCGACCATAGCCCTGCTCGCCACCGCCGTCGGCTGTGCTCCGCAGCCGGAGGAGAAGGCCTCCGACCAGGCCTCGGGTTCGACCGGGACCACCTGCGCCAAGGGCAAGTTGGCCACCCAGACCTCCGGCAAACTGACGATCGCGACGGACGAGCCGGCGTACGAGCCGTGGTTCGAGGACGACAAGCCCGCCAACGGCAAGGGCTTCGAGTCGGCGGTCGCGTACGCCGTCGCGAAGCAGCTCGGCTACGACAAGAGCGCCGTCGTCTGGCAGAGCGTCCCCTTCAACAAGGCCTTCGCGCCCGGCGTGAAGACCTTCGACTTCGACATCAACCAGGTGTCGATCAGCACCGAGCGCAAGAAGGCCGTCGACTTCTCGTCCGGCTACTACGACGTGCGGCAGGCCGTCATCGCGCTCAAGGGCAGCAAGGCCGCCAAGGCGACGAGCATCGCGGGTCTGAAGGGCCTCAAGCTGGGCGCCCAGGTCGGCACCACCAGCCTGAACTACATCAGCGACGTGGTGAAGCCGACGCAGCAGGAGGCCGCGTTCTCCAAGAACGACCAGGCCGTCTCCGCGCTCAAGAACGGCCAGGTCGACGCGATCGTCGTCGACCTGCCGACCGCCTTCTACATCACCTCGGCCGAGGTGACCAACGCCAAGATCGTCGGCCAGTTCGAGAACCAGGGCGGCACGCCCGAGCAGTTCGGGCTCGTCCTCGACAAGGGCAGCGACCTCACGTCGTGCGTCACGTCGGCCGTGGACGCCCTCCGCAAGGACGGCACGCTGGCCGCGCTGGAGAAGCAGTGGCTCTCCGACGCCGTCGACGCCCCAGTCCTCAAGTGACCGTGGTGAAGGACGAGTCGGGCCGGGAGGCCGCGGACGACAAGGGCGACATGCCCGGCGGGGGCGACGCGTACGTCCCCTCGCAGCGGCGTCTGGACCGCGAGCGGCACAAGCGCACGCGTGCCCGTCGCGCGACCGCGATCGCCGCGGTGTCGACTCTGATCACAGCCGTCGTCCTGTACGTGGTCGTGGTCAGCGCGCCGGGCTGGGAGCGCACCAAGGAGACCTTCTTCGACGGGCACTACGCGCGCGAGGCGTTCCCCAAGGTCCTCGAAGGGCTGTGGCTCAACGTCCGGCTGCTGCTGATCTGCGGCGTCCTGGTGCTGGTCCTGGGCATGCTGATCGCCATCGCGCGCACCCTGCGCGGGCCGGTCTTCTTCCCTCTGCGTGTGCTGGCGGCCGCGTACACGGACTTCTTCCGCGGACTGCCGCTGATCATCAACCTGATGATCGTGGTCTTCGGAGTACCCGCTCTGCGCCTCCAGGGCGTGACCGTCGACCCCGTATGGCTGGGCGGTGCGGCGCTGACACTCACCTACTCCGCGTACGTCGCCGAGGTGTTCCGTGCGGGCATCGAGTCCGTGCACCCCTCGCAGCGCGCCGCGGCCCGCTCGTTGGGTTTGAGCAACCGGCAGGCGCTGCGGCACGTTGTGCTCCCCCAGGCCGTACGCCGGCAGGTGCCGCCCTTGTTGAACGATCTGGTGTCCCTCCAGAAGGACACCGGGCTCGTGTCGATCGGCGGCGCGATCGACGCCGTACGGGCGTCCGACATCATCGCGCAGCGCGCCCTGAACTACACGCCGTACATCGTCGCGGGGCTCGTCTTCGTGGCGCTGACCATCCCGATGACCCGCTTCACGGACTGGGTGACCGCGCGGATGGACAAGCAGCGCGCCCAGGGAGGCACGACATGAGCACCGACACCACCTCACCCGTGCTGCGCATGGAGTCCGTCCGCAAGACCTTCGGTACGTCGGTCGTCCTGCGGGACGTCGACCTGGAGGTCCCGCAGCACACGGTGACCGCGCTGATCGGCGCCTCCGGCTCCGGCAAGTCGACGCTGCTGCGGTGCGCGAACCTCCTGGAGGACATCGACGACGGCGCGATCTGGCTGGACGGCGAGGAGATCACCGACCCGCGCGTCGACCCGGACGCGATACGGCGCCGTATCGGCGTGGTCTTCCAGGCGTACAACCTGTTCCCGCACATGACCGTCCTGGAGAACATCACCCTGGCCCCGCGCCGGGTGCACGGCGTGTCCCGTGCGGAGGCCGAGGCACACGCGCGTGAGCTGCTGGAGCGGCTCGGGCTCGGGGACAAGGCGGGCGCCTACCCGGACCGGCTGAGCGGTGGTCAGCAACAGCGGGTGGCGATCGTGCGTGCCCTGGCCGTACGTCCCCGGCTGCTGCTCTTCGACGAGATCACCGCCGCGCTCGACCCCGAGCTCGTCGGTGAAGTGCTCGCCGTGGTGCGGGACTTGAAGGACGAGGGCATGACCATGGTGCTGGCCACGCACGAGATGGGCTTCGCCCGGGAGGTCGCCGACCAGGTGTGTTTCCTGGACGGAGGCGTCGTCCTGGAGCGCGGCACGGCCCAGCAGATCTTCGGCGACCCGCAGCAGGAGCGCACACAGCGCTTCCTGCGACGGATCGTGGAGGCGGGCCGACTGTGACCGGCCGCCTGTGATGGGTCGTCTGTAACGGTTGGTCTGTAAGGGGCGGGCGCCAGGAGGCCGGTGCTTACGCGTCGGCCTTCCCCGCACCCGCCAGCGCGGCGACCCGCTCCACGCCGAACACGTACCCCTGCACACCGCACCCCGCGATGACTCCGTCGGCGCGCAGCGAGACGTACGAGTGGTGCCGGAAGGCCTCGCGCTGGTGGATGTTGGAGATGTGGACCTCCACCACCGGTAGCCCGTCACAGGTGTTGAGGGCATCCAGGATCGCGACCGATGTGTGCGAGTAGGCGGCCGGGTTGATCACGATGCCGCAGTGGTTCAAGCGTGCCTCGTGGATCCAGTCGACCAGTTCGCCCTCGTGGTTGGACTGCCGGAAGTCCACCGTGCCGCCGTGCCCGGCCGCCGCCTTGACGCACAGGGCCTCGACGTCGGCGAGCGTGTCGGAGCCGTAGATCTCCGGCTGACGCTGGCCGAGGAGGTTCAGGTTGGGGCCGTTGAGGATCATGATCGGGGCGTTGGCCAGGGTGCGGGGCACGGTTCCTCCGGTCCGTTCGGACATGTCGTTCGAGGCGGGGCCGCCGGTCGACGGCCACTGCTCGGACCCGGTTTATCACGCCACCTCCACACCTCCGCGCGCCCCCGTAACCGTTGCTCACTGTGGGTAGTTGACGCGGCATGCACGATGCACGCACCGTAAGGCCCCCGTCCATGCCGCGCCTCGCGGCCGCCTCGCTCGCCGGCACCGCGATCGAGTTCTACGACTTCTTCGTCTACGGCACGGCGGCGGCCCTGGTTCTCGGCCCCCTGTTCTTCCCGACGTTCTCGCCGGTGGCGGGGACGCTGGCCGCCTTCGGGACGTTCGGCGTGGGCTTCGTGGCGCGACCGCTGGGCTCGATCCTGTTCGGGCACTTCGGGGACCGGCGTGGACGACGGCCGGTCCTCGTCGCCTCCCTGCTGCTGACCGGTGCCTCGACGGTCGCGGTCGGCTGCGTCCCGTCGTACGGCTCGATCGGGGTGGCCGCTCCCGTGCTCCTCCTGGTGCTGCGTTTTCTGCAGGGGCTCGGGCTCGGCGGGGAGTGGGGCGGGGCGGTGCTGCTGACCGCCGAGCACGCGCCGGCCGGGCGGCGCGGACTGTGGTCGAGCTTTCCGCAGGCCGGGCCCGCGGTGGGGTTCCTGCTGGCCAACGGCGTGATGCTGGCGCTGTCGGCGACCCTGACGGACGCCCAGTTCGCGCAGTGGGGCTGGCGGGTGCCGTTCTGGGTGGCCGGGGTGCTGGCCCTCGGCGGGCTGTGGCTGCGCTCGTCGCTCACCGAGAGCCCCCGGTTCCTCGAAATCGACGACCACGCGCGTGTGCCGCTCGCCGAAGTCGTGCGCGGGCACTGGCGGTTGGTGCTGCTGACCGCCGGGGCGCTGTCGGTGGGGTACGCCATCTTCTACGCGGTCACGACGTGGTCCCTCGCCTACGGCACGGAGCGGCTCGGGGTGAGCCGTACCGTCATGCTGGCCTGCATCATGGCCGCCGTGGTGGTGAAGGGCTCGCTGACCCCGCTGGTGGCGCTGCTGAGCGACCGCTACGGGCGCCGTCCGCTGTGCCTGTTGGGGTGCGCGGCCGCCGCGCTGTGGATGTTCCCGATGGTCGCACTGCTCGCTACGGGAGCGCCGTTGCTGATGTTCCTCGGGTTCCTGGGGGCGCTGCTCGCGTTCGTGACGATGTTCGCCGTGCTCGGCGCGTATCTGCCGGAGCTGTACGAGCCGCGGGTGCGCTGCACGGGCGCCGCCGTGGGCTACAACCTGGGCGGCGTTCTCGGCGGCGCGCTCACCCCGATCGTGGCAACGGCACTCGCCGAGCACAGCGAGCGCGTGCCCTGGGGTGTGGGCGCCTATCTGACGGGGGTCGCCTTGTTCAGCCTGGGCTGCTTCGCGCTGCTGCCGGAGACCCGGCCGGTGGAGGTGGTGGCTGTGGAGACGGTCGCCGGGTAAGGGCTCGCGCGGCAGGGGACGTAAAGCTGCTGGCGAGGTACGGCAGCAAGGGACGTAAAGGTTTGCGCAAGCGTTTACGTCCCGTCCGGGCCGCCGCGCTTCACGGAATTCATCGCGTTGCGAAACCGCACACCCGGCGGGCGGGACGCCTCCCGCTACGGATTGATCGCCAGCTCCAAGTACGCCGCGAACAGCACCAGATGGACTCCACCCTGGAGCGGTGTCGCCCGGCCCGGCACCACCGTCAGCGAACTCACCACGATCGTCAGGGCGAGCAGCACCATGTGCGTGGAGCCGAGACCGAGGACGAGCGGCCCGGAGAGCCAGATGGACGCGAGGGCGACGGCGGGGATGGTGAGGCCGATGCTGGCCATCGCCGAGCCGAGGGCGAGGTTGAGGCTGGTCTGCACCCGGTCGCGGCGGGCGGAGCGCAGGGCGGCGATGGTCTCGGGGAGCAGCACGAGCAGCGCGATGATCACGCCGACGACGGCATGGTGCAGCCCGGCGGCCTCGACGCCGGACTCGATGGTCGGCGAGACACCCTTGGCCAGTCCGACCACGCCGATCAGGGCGAGGCCCAGCAGGCCCAGGCTGATCAGGGCGGTGCGGGCGGACGGCGCGTCCGCGTGGAGGTCCTTGGTGATCGTCTCGCCCTGGTGGGAGACGGGCAGGAAGTAGTCGCGGTGCCGCACGGTCTGCGTGGCCACGAAGAGGCCGTACAGGGCGAGTGAGGAGAGCGCGGCGAAGGTGAGCTGGGCGCCGGAGAACTCCGGGCCCGGCTTGCTGGTGGTGAAGGTCGGCAGGACCAGGCTGAGCGTGGCCAGGGTCGCCACGGTGGCGAGGGCGGCGCCGGTGCCCTCGGGGTTGAAGACCGCCGTGCCGTGGCGCAGCGAGGCGACGATGAGCACCAGGCCGACGATGCCGTTGCAGGTGATCATGACGGCCGCGAAGACGGTGTCCCTGGCGAGGGTCGAGCTCTTGTCGCCGCCGTCGGCCATCAGAGTGACGATCAGGGCGACCTCGATGATCGTCACGGCGACGGCGAGGACGAGGGAGCCGAAGGGTTCTCCGACCCGGTGGGCGATCACCTCGGCGTGGTGCACCGCGGCCAGCACGGCACCGGCGAGGACCACGGTCACCAGGGCGACGACCACGGCGGGCAGGTCCTTGCGCCCCCAGGTGAAGATCAGCAGAACGGCCGCGAGCACCGGTACGAGGGTCGTCCACCGGTTGGTGAGCGACCTGAGCCGAGTGATCATGAAGCGATCCTCGCAGAGGCGTACGGGCCCCGCATTCCGGCGGTGCGGGGCCCGTCCGGCGCTACTTGAACTCGGTCATGTCCAGTACGTCGCAGTCGGTGAACGACGGCGGCCTGGTACACAACGCGGCCATCCGCTCCGCCATTGTGCCGGTCTCGGGATCCTGGCTGTTGCGCATGGCGTCCTCGTACGAGTCGAACTCGATCACGACGAGGACATGGCCTGGATTGTTCCGGTCCCGCAGGACTAGGCGGTGCGTCGGCCCGCCGGCCCGGCCGGCCATCCGCTTGTCCGCCTCCTCGGCCACCGCCTGCATCTCGTCGAAGCGGTCGGTCTCGAAGTCGACGATCTGCACGAACTTCTTCGACACGTCCATGGATACCTCCACCCGGCCCTGGCGCTCCCGGACCGGTCGCGCTCGGTATCCAACGAAGCACCGGGAGCAGTGGTCGGCAATTCATCGTGCGGTGCTCCCGGTGATCGTTTCTCCTACGTCGGACGTGGTCAGGCGTCGATGCTGTCCTTCGGGGCGCCTTCGGTCCCCGTCCGCGCCGCCTCGGCCGCCGCCGTCCTCTTGTTGGCCATCAGACTGGTGATCGTGGTGACGATCAGGACCGCGCAGATCACACCCAGCGAGACCGGGATGGAGATCTCCGGGACATGGACGCCGGACTCGTGCAGCGCGTGCAGCACGAGCTTCACGCCGATGAACCCGAGGATGACCGACAGGCCGTAGCTGAGGTGGACCAGCTTCTTCAGCAGGCCGCCGATGAGGAAGTACAGCTGCCTGAGGCCCATCAGCGCGAACGCGTTGGCCGTGAACACGATGTACGGGTCCTGGGTCAGGCCGAAGATCGCGGGGATGGAGTCGAGGGCGAACAGCACGTCCGTCGTACCGATCGCGAGCATCACGACCAGCATCGGGGTCATGACCCGCTTGCCGTTCTCCCGGATCCACAGCTTGGTGCCGTGGTACCGGTCGGCCACGCCGAAGCGGCGCTCGGCGGCCTTGAGCAGCTTGTTCTCCTCGAACTCCTCTTCCTCCTCGTCGGCGCGGGCCTCCTGGATGAGCTTCCAGGCGGTCCAGATGAGGAAGGCGCCGAAGATGTAGAAGACCCACGCGAAGCTGGCGAGGATGGCCGCGCCGGCCGCGATGAAGATGGCCCGCAGGACCAGGGCTATGAGGACGCCGACGAGCAGCACCCGCTGCTGGTACTGCGAGGGCACGGCGAATTTCGCCATGATCAGGACGAAGACGAAGAGGTTGTCTACGCTCAGCGACTTCTCGGTGATGAAGCCGGCGAAGAACTCTCCGCCCGCCTGGCCGCCCCCGAAGAGGAGCAGGCCGAGTCCGAAGAGTCCGGCGAGGGCGATCCAGACGATCGTCCAGATTCCGGCTTCCTTGATCGACACGTCATGCGGCTTGCGGCCGATGAAGAAGTCGACCGCGATGAGGGCCGCCAGCCCCACGATGGTCAGGACCCACAGGGTCACGGAAACATCCACTACTGCTCCTCCGGCGGTATTAACGGCAAATGGTCAGCGTCGTCGCTACCGGAGGTCTCTTCCACCTTGGACGGGCGCCCAGGGCCGACGCCCCGGGATCTGGCCTGATCCGTATTGACGGGTACGCCGCAGCAGATAGGGAGTACTCCCCTCCGTACGGAAAAGCCTACCCCAACCACCAAGGAAAGGTAAAGCGATTGCCAAAGAAAGGATAAAAGCGCAGGTGGGAGCTCTTTACCTGAGCTTGGTGTGGGCCCTCGCGACCTCTGTCAGCACCTGTTGGAGCACCTGGCTGCCGGGCGGCACGAGCGAGGGCTCGTACGTCCAGGCGTGTCCGACCCACGGGTCGGCGAGGTGGTCGTCGGGCAGCGGAGTGAGTCGCATCAGCGAACGCCAGAGGGGGTCGAGCAACGGGCCGTAGCCCGCCGCGTCCTCGCGGTCCGCGACCATCATCAGATGGACGCCGACGCTCGGGCCCTCGTCGGCGAGGTAGCGCAGCTGGGTCACGGCCCGGTCGTCGAAGCCGTGCGGGAAGTCGTTGACGATCAGCAGTTGTTCGGCCGTGTCGAGGCCGGGCGGCAGCGAGTCGGCGGCGCCACCGCGCACCGCCATCTGCACCAGGTCCACCCGCTGCGTGAGCCGGGTCAGCACGTCGGTCACCCCGGCGGCGCCCACGGCGGGCGGCGCCGCGAGCACGCCGGTGTGCACCAGCGGGACCAGCGCCTGAGCCGCCGAACCGGCCGGGTCGATGACGTGCACGGCGAACTCGCCCGCCGGATAGACGGCGAGCAGCCGGGCCGCGTGCGCCACGGCCGTGTCCAGCGCGAGCCGCCGCAGTTCGTGCGAGTCGGTGAACGAGCCGTCGAGGGACTCCGCGCCACCGCTGTCGATCCACAGGCCGCGCTCCAACGGCAGCCGGACCAGCATCGGGACGCGCAGCTCGGGGCTCTCCGGGAGGTGGAGATCGCCGAGGCGCACGGCCATCGGGATCTCCATCGGGACGCGGTAACCGTGCCAGACGGGGTTGTCCCAGCCGGCGAACGCGGGCGGGAGCGCGGGTTCGACAACGTCGGACTCGGCGGCCAACTGGGCGAGGTCCCGGTCGAGGGCCGCCCGTGCCTGGTCGACGAGTTGGGCGTGCTTGGCCTGCGCCGCCTCGCGGGCCGCGTCCCCCTGACCGCCGATCCGGCTGCGCGGGTCGGACAGCGCCTGGTCGAGCTCCTTCTCCATGCGCGAGTCCGCGAAGTCGACCGCGCTGCGGTACGCGGCCATGGTGCGCGCCAGGTCCTCGAACATCCCCCACACCTGGTTGTACAGCCGCTCCTCCATCGACCACCCGGTCGCGTCCCCGGCAACAGGCCGCGCGGGCTGCCCGGGCGCAGCCGGGGGCGCGGTCGGCGCGGGCGACGGAGGCGCCCCGGTCTGCCGACGCGGGTGGCTGTAGTCGATCGGCCCGCCGGTGGCGGGGGTCGCGGGCTGGGTGGCGGCGGGGTCCGTGGGCGCGGCGGCGGAACCGGGGAATCCGGACTGCGGCGCTACGCCCCCCGGAGTGCCCTGCGCCCCGTACGGAGACGTCGGCTGCGGCGCTACGGCTCCGGGGGTGCCCTGTGTGGCAGGGCCGCTCCCCTCGGGGCCGAGGGCCGGTGTGGCCGCCTGGCGGGTGCGGTCGCCGTCCGGGGTGCGCGGTGGGGGTGCGGCCACGGAGCGGGCGAGGCCGTGAGCCACCGCTTCGTTGATGGTGCCCGCGAGGTGCGCGGCCTGGGGCAGGCCCTGGTCGGTGAGGAGTTCGGCGAGGCCACCCGCGTAGCCCTGGCCGACGGCGCGTACCTTCCAGGCGCCCTGCCTGCGGTACAACTCCAGGGCCACGACAGCGGATTCGGCGTCCAGGCCGGTGATCGTGTAGCTGGCGACCTCGGTGCCGTCGAGGCCGGTGACCGCGACGAAGGGCGCGGCGACGGCGCCGAAGCGGGCGGGCCCTTCGCCGCCGAGGGGCAGGGCGAGGAGGACGCTGACGCGGTGCACGGCCTCCGGCATGGCGCCCAGGTCGACCGCGAGGCGGTGGTCGGCGGCCGCCTGCTTGGAGACCTCCAGGCCGGGCAGGGTCGGGGTGCCCGGGTGGGCCACCCACTCGACGCCGTGGATCCTGCCGCGCTCGTCGCCGAGCGTGGCGGCGGCCACGACCGGCTGGCCTGCCGCGACCCGGATCTCCAGGCGCACTTGGGAGAGCGGGTGGTTCTGCCCTCGCACCAGCTCGGCTGCCATCGCTCGCGTCCCCCTGCTCAGCCGTGTCGTGTCGTGTGCGCCGGGCCGTCCTACAGGTGCGGCAGGATCGCCGGCATCAGGTCCTGGAAGGTGCGGCCGTTGGTCGGTGTGCCGAGGGCCGTCAGCGTCCAGCCCGAGCCGGTGCGGTGCACCTTCGCCATGATCTGGGCGGTGTACTGGCCGCCGCCCGCCAGCGTGTAGCGGGCCAGCTCCTGGCCGTTGGTCTCGTCGACCAGGCGGCAGAACGCGTTCTGCACCTCCTGGAAGGTCTGGCCCGTGAAGGAGTTCACGGTGAAGACGATCTGGTCGATGTGGACCGGCACGCGCGCGAGGTCGACGAGGATCGCCTCGTCGTCCCCGCCCTGGCCGACACCGCCGACGAGGTTGTCACCGGTGTGGCGCACGGAGCCGTCGTCGCTGACCAGGTGGCGGAAGAACACGACGTCGACGGGCTGCTTGTCTGCGAACAGCACGGCGGACGCGTCGAGGTCGATCTCCCGGGTGCGCGAGCCGAACAGGCCGCGCCGGGGTGCCGCCTGCCAGCCGAGACCCATGCGCACCGCGGTCAGGCCGGACCCGTCGTTCTTCTGCAGACTGATGGCCTGACCCTTGGTCATGTTGACCGTCACGGCTGTTCCCCTCTCGAACTGTCCCCTGTTGCCGCGGCATCCGCGGATGTTCAGAACCCTACGCAGCGCCACTGACAGTGCCGAACCCCGCATCGGACTTTGTGTCGGTCTTGCAACACAGAGCGCATACCCCGAGGTCCGGCGGTCCACCCGGGCGGTCAGGCCAGGCCGCCCTCCTTCATCTGACGCAGTTCCTTCTTCATCTCGTGGACCTCGTCGCGCAGCCGGGCCGCGACCTCGAACTGCAGGTCCGCGGCGGCGGCACGCATGCGTGCCGTCATCTCCTCGATCTGCTCGGCGAGTTCGGCCGCGGGACGGTCGGTCGGCACCGTGACCTGGGCCTTGCCCTTGGCGGACTTGGCGCTCTTCGCGGCCTTGCCTCCGAGCGCGGGCACGGGGGTCTTGGCGCCCTTGCCGTCCTTGGCCTTGCGGTAGCCCGAGCCGAGCAGCTGCTCCGTGTCGACGTCCTCGCGGGCGATCTGCGCGACGATGTCGTTGATCTTCTTGCGGAGCGGCTGGGGGTCGATGCCGCGCTCCGTGTTGTACGCGACCTGCTTCTCCCGGCGGCGGTTGGTCTCCTCGATGGCCTTCTCCATCGCCGGCGTGATCCGGTCGGCGTACATGTGGACCTGGCCGGAGACGTTGCGCGCCGCGCGGCCGATGGTCTGGATCAGGGAGGTGCCGGAGCGCAGGAAGCCCTCCTTGTCGGCGTCCAGGATGGCGACCAGGGACACCTCCGGCAGGTCGAGGCCCTCCCGGAGGAGGTTGATGCCGACCAGGACGTCGAACTCGCCGGAGCGCAGTTCGCGCAGCAACTCGATGCGGCGCAGGGTGTCGACGTCGCTGTGCAGGTAACGGACCTGGATGCCGAGCTCCAGGAAGTAGTCCGTGAGGTCCTCGGCCATCTTCTTGGTGAGCGTGGTGACCAGGACCCGCTCGTCCTTCTCGGTGCGCTTGCGGATCTCGTGCACCAGGTCGTCGATCTGGCCCTCGGTGGGCTTGACGACGACCTCGGGGTCGATGAGGCCGGTGGGGCGGATGATCTGCTCGACGGCGCCGTCCGCGCGCGAGAGCTCGTACTTGCCCGGCGTCGCCGACAGGTAGACGGTCTGGCCGATGCGCTTCTGGAACTCCTCCCACTTCAGGGGGCGGTTGTCCAGGGCGGAGGGCAGCCGGAAGCCGTGGTCGACGAGGGTGCGCTTGCGGGAGGCGTCGCCCTCGTACATGGCGCCGATCTGCGGGACCGTGTTGTGCGACTCGTCGATGACGAGCAGGAAGTCTTCCGGGAAGTAGTCGATCAGGGTGTTCGGCGCGGAGCCGGGCTCGCGGCCGTCGAAGTGCATCGAGTAGTTCTCGACGCCGGAGCAGGAGCCGATCTGGCGGAGCATCTCCAGGTCGTACGTGGTCCGCATGCGCAGGCGCTGGGCCTCCAGGAGCTTGCCCTGCTTCTCCATCTCGGCCAGCCGCTCGGCGAGTTCCTTCTCGATGTCGTTGACGGCCCGCTCCATGCGCTCGGGGCCGGCGATGTAGTGGGAGGCCGGGAAGACGTAGAGGTGCTCGTCCTCGCTGATGATCTCGCCGGTGAGCGGGTGGAGGGTGGAGAGTGCCTCGATCTCGTCGCCGAACATCTCGATGCGGACGGCCAGCTCTTCGTAGACCGGGAAGATCTCGATGGTGTCGCCGCGGACGCGGAAGGTGCCGCGGCTGAAGGCCACGTCGTTGCGTGTGTACTGGATGTCCACGAAGCGGCGCAGCAGCTGGTCGCGGTCGATCTCGTCGCCGACCTTGAGGGGGACCATGCGGTCCACGTACTCCTGCGGAGTACCGAGGCCGTAGATGCAGGAGACGGAGGCGACGACGATGACGTCGCGGCGGGTGAGCAGCGAGTTGGTCGCGGAGTGGCGCAGGCGCTCGACCTCCTCGTTGACCGAGGAGTCCTTCTCGATGTAGGTGTCCGACTGCGGGACGTAGGCCTCGGGCTGGTAGTAGTCGTAGTACGAGACGAAGTACTCGACGGCGTTGTTCGGCAGGAGCTCGCGGAACTCGTTGGCCAGCTGGGCGGCCAGGGTCTTGTTCGGCGCCATCACGAGGGTGGGGCGCTGGAGTTTCTCGATCATCCACGCGGTGGTGGCGGACTTGCCGGTGCCGGTCGCGCCCAGGAGGACGACGTCCTTCTCACCTGCCTCGACGCGTCGGGCCAGCTCGGCGATGGCCGCCGGCTGGTCGCCGCTGGGCTGGTAGGGGCTGACGACCTCGAAGGGCGCCACCGTACGTTCGATGTGAGAAACGGGCCGCATGGAACCAACCGTACGACCCACCACTGACAACGGGGTCGGATCAGCGGTTCTGCGGGGTGCGGGAGCGGCGGTGGCCGAGCTCGCGGGCGGCGCGGACGGGGGCGCGCCGGGGGTGCGGGACGAGGGCGCCGGCGGGGACGCCGGGCTTGTGCTCGACGGGGGCCTGGGCGGGCTTCCCCATGACCATCAGCGGGTCGAACATCACGACGACGCCGGCCAGGAGGAGGAAGGCGAGGGGACCGATCATCATGGGCGCGAGCAGGGAGGCGGCCGACACGCCGTCGGTGGTCGGGGCCGTGCCGTGGACGTGGACGCTGAGGGCGGCCATGCCGGTGTAGTGCATGCCGGCGACGGCGAGCCCCATGACGAGGCTCGCGCCCACGCTCCAGAGGAACCCGCGGACCTGTCCGGCGGCCCAGAGGGCGCTGATCGCGGCGACGACCGCTATGACGACGGACACGGCGACGGTGAAGGTGTTGTATTCGAGCTTTCCGTTGAGGCGCATGCCGGCCATGCCCAGGTAGTGCATCGAGGCGATGCCCAGGCCGGTGAGGGTGCCGCCGGTGAACAGCGCCGTCCCCTTCGCTCCCCTGTAGCCGACGATGAAGATCCCGACGCCCACCATGACGATGGCGACGGCGAGGCTCGCGAACGTCATCGGCTTGTCGTAGTGGACCGGTGTCTGGCGGACCGAGAACCCCATCATCGCGATGAAGTGCATCGTCCATATGCCGGAACCGATCGCCGCCGATCCCAGGGCGAGCCATCCGGGGCGCCAGGACTGGGCGACGAGCATCGATCTGGTGGTGCAGCGCAGGCCGAGGGCGCCGCCGAGGCACGCCATGAGGTAGGCCACCAGCGGTGTGACGAGTCCGTAGCTGAATCCGTCGACCGTGCCCTGCATGCGCAGTTGCCCTTCCGTCCTGTTCCATTCCGGAATTCCTGAAACGCGCCCAGCCCCAGGACCGCCGGAACGGTCAGGGTCGACGCAGAGAGTATGACCCCCACCGGAATGGTCGAACGATTTTCCGGCAAAGAAACACGGCCCTGCCCCAGTTGTGCGGCACCGGTGAGCGGACTTGGGCAACACCATTCATTCTGTGTCCATCCTGTACCCCACGGGTAGTGACGTTCCGCTGTCATCCTTGAGCCGTATGTGATCGCTCGATGCGAGGAGTACGCATGCACCTGCGCGCAGTTGCCGCCTCGACCACCGCGCTCCTGGGGGCCGCCGCCCTTCTGCTCCCCTCCCCCGCCGCCCTGGCCGGCGACGCCCCTGAGTGGCCCACGGTCGTCGCCCACCGAGGTGCGTCCTCCTATGCGCCCGAAAACACCCTGGCCTCCATCGACAAGGCGGCCCGGCTCGGCTTCCAGTGGGTCGAGAACGACGTCCAGCGCACCAAGGACGGCGAACTCGTCGTCATCCACGACGACAGCCTGAAGCGCACCACCGACGTCCAGAAGGTGTTCCCGGATCGAGCTCCCTGGAAGGTGAAGGACTTCACCGCCGCCGAGATCGCGCGCCTCGACGCGGGAAGCTGGTTCGGTCCCGCGTTCACAGGCACGCGCGTGCCCACGCTCACGCAGTACATGCGTGAGGTGGAGCACAACCACCAGAGCCTGCTCCTGGAGATCAAGAACCCCGAGCTGTACCCCGGCATCGAGCAGCAGACCCTGAAGCTCCTGGGCAACGAGGGGTGGCTGGACGAGGGACACCTCGACGACCGGCTGATCGTGCAGAGCTTCAGTGCGGACAGCATCCGCATCGTGCACGACCTGAAGCCCGCCATCAGGACCGCCTTCCTCGGGACACCCGCCGTGTCCGCCCTGCCGACGTACGCCACCTTCACCGACCTGATCAACCCGTCGTACGGCTCGATCTCGATGGGCTACGTCTCGGCCGTGCACGGGCACACGGGCCCGCACGGCCGTCCGATGGAGGTGTACGCCTGGACCGTCGACGACGCGCCCACGGCGTGGAAGGTCGCCGGGTACGGCGTGGACGGGCTCATCACGAACAAGCCGGACGTCGTGCGGTCCGCGCTGAACGGGTTCTGAGGCCGCTCGCGAGGCGTTGTCAGTGCCGGGTCGTACGGTGGGCGCATGGACAGCCATGGGCAGAACGAGCAGCGGGTGGTGTGGACCGTCGTCGGCACCGACATCGGTCCCCTGCTGCTGGCCGCGACACAGGACGGCCTGGTCAACGTCGTGTTCCACGCCACGGACGCGGTGCGCGACAAGACCCTCGACCGACTGGCGACCCGGCTGGGCACCGAGCCGGTCGAAGGGCCCGACTCCCCCTTGCTGGCCGAGGCGATACGTCAGTTCGAGGCCTACTTCGCCGGTGATCTGCGCGACTTCGAGCTGCCGCTCGACTGGTCCCTGATCTCCGGCTTCAACCGGCAGGTGCTGCGCGAGCTGGCGTCCGGTGTGCGGTACGGCTCGGTGGTCGGGTACGGCGATCTGGCCGGGCGGGTCGGGCAGCCGCTCGCGGCCCAGGCGGTGGGTGTGGCGATGGGGTCCAATCCGCTGCCGGTCGTCGTGCCGTGCCATCGGGTCGTCGAGAGCGACGGAGGGATCGGCGGGTTCGGAGGCGGTCTGGAGACGAAGCGGAAGCTGCTGGCGCTGGAGGGGGTGCTGCCCGAGCCGTTGTTCTGAGGGCTCGGGCGGACCGGGAATCGGGGGATGTCGTGCTGGTGAGGACCGGCTTCACGTGCGCGTGCGGCGACGGCGGTACCGGGTGCGCGCCGTGACCGCCGTCGAGGGGCGGGACGCACTGCCCGTCACCGCCGACCGGCTGCCCGCGCTGCGTCGCCGGGTGTCCGGTGTGCTGATCACGACCCAGATCCTGGGCGGGCTCGGTGTGGCCACCGGGATCGCGCTGGCCGCCGTACTGGCCAAGCAGGTCAGTGGGACCGAGTCGTTGTCGGGGCTGGCGCCCACGGCGACCGTGACGGGGACGGCGGTGCTGTCGATGCCGTTCGCGGCGCTGATGACGGCGCGTGGCCGGCGTCCCGGGCTGGTCCTCGGCTATCTGGTCGGGGCACTGGGAGCCGGGGTCGTGGTGCTCGCGGCGAGCATCGGGAGCTTTCCGCTGCTGCTGTGCGGCATGGCCGGGTTCGGGGCGGCCTCGTCGGCGAATCTGCAGTCCCGGTTCGCGGCCGCCGATCTGGCCGAGCCGGAGCAGCGGGGCCGGGCCATCTCCCATGTCGTGTGGGCGACGACCATAGGGGCGGTCCTCGGACCCAACATCGCCGCACCCGCGGGCCGTAGCGTCTCCGGGCTCGGGATACCCGCGGCGGCGGGGCCCTTTCTGTGGGCGGGCGGGATCTTCCTGGTCGCCGCGGTCGTGGTCGCCGTGATGCTGCGGCCCGATCCGTTGCTGACGGCGCGGGCGCTCGCGCCGGACGAGGACCGGTCGGCTGCCGCGCGGTCGCTGCGGGCCGGGTTCGCCGCCGTGGCGGCCTCACCGCGGGCGCGGCTGGCGCTGGTGACAGTGGCCGTTTCACACACGGCGATGGTGTCGGTGATGGCGATGACGCCGGTCGAGTTGGGGCACCACGGGGCGAGCATCGATCTGGTCGGGCTGGTGATCAGTGGGCACATCGCGGGGATGTACGCGTTCTCGCCGCTGATGGGGAGGCTGTCCGACCGGGTCGGGCGGCTGTCCGGGATAGGGCTCGCGGTGGGGCTGCTGGCCTGTGCCGCGTTCATCGCCGGTACGGCGGGCGGGAGTCACGGGCGGATCGCGCTGGGGCTGTTCGTGCTGGGCCTGGGCTGGTCGGCGGGGCTCGTCTCCGGCTCGGCGCTGCTCACGGACTCGGTACCGCAGCCCGCGCGGGCCGCCGCGCAGGGGCTGTCCGACCTCACCATGAACACCTCGGCGGGCATCGGCGGAGCGGTCGCCGGGCTGGTGGTCGCCGAGGCGAGTTACGGCTGGCTGAACCTCACCGCCGCCTGCCTGCTGATACCCCTGGCCGCGCTGGCCCTGTTCACCCGCTCCCGGAAGATCCCGGTTTCCGATGTCCCGCGAAGGGTGGCCGGGAGGCCCGGCCGGTAGCAGACTCCGCCGTGCGCGCGCACAGCCACTGGCATCCGGGGGATCGGAGCCGAAGGGACGGCGAACACGCATGAGTGGAAGCGGAAACAGGGCAGTCGCGTATCTCAAGCCGGGAGCGGTCGAGGTCAGGACCATCGACTACCCCACGCTTGAACTGCAGGACAGGCCGGGAGTCGCCCCCGCCAACGTCGGCCGCAAGGCCCGGCACGGGGTGATCCTGAAGGTGCTCGCCAGCAACATCTGTGGCAGCGACCAGCACATGGTGCGCGGTCGGACGACCGCGCCCGAGGGGCTGGTCCTCGGACACGAGATCACCGGAGAGGTCGTCGAACGGGGTCCGGACGTCGAGTTCATCGACGTGGGCGACATCGTCTCCGTGCCGTTCAACATCGCCTGCGGGCGGTGCCGCAACTGCAAGGAACGCAAGACCGGCATCTGCCTGAACGTCAACCCGGCCCGCCCGGGGGCGGCTTACGGCTATGTCGACATGGGCGGCTGGGTCGGCGGTCAGGCCGAGTACGCCATGGTCCCGTACGCGGACTTCAACCTGTTGAGGTTCCCGGACCGGGACGAGGCACGCGAGAAGCTGCTCGATCTGACCATGCTGTCGGACATCTTCCCGACCGGTTTCCACGGCGCGGTCACCGCGGGCGCCGGGGTCGGGTCCACGGTGTACGTCGCCGGGGCGGGCCCGGTCGGTCTGGCGGCGGCCGCATCCGCGCAGCTCCTGGGCGCCGCGGTCGTCATCGTCGGCGATCTGAACGCCGAACGCCTGGGCCAGGCAAGGAGTTTCGGCTGCGAGACCGTCGACGTCTCGCGCGGCGACATCGGGGAGCAGATCGCCGAGATCCTCGGCGAGCCCGAGGTGGACGCCGCGGTCGACGCGGTCGGCTTCGAGGCACGGGCACACGGCCCGGACGCCCCGGAGGCGCCGGCGACGGTCCTCAACTCGCTGATGGGCATCACGCGCGCGGGCGGTGCCCTGGGCATCCCCGGGCTGTACGTCACCGCCGACCCCGGCGGGGTCGACGAGGACGCGAAGAGCGGCACCCTGAAGGTGCGGCTCGGCCTCGGGTGGGCCAAGAGCCACGCGTTCACGACCGGTCAGTGCCCGGTGATGACGTACCACCGGAGCCTGATGATGGCGATCCTGCACGGGCGCGTGCACATTGCCAAGGCTGTCAACGCGACCCCGATCTCCTTGGAGGACGCACCGCGCGGCTACGCCGAGTTCGACCAGGGCGCCAGCCGTAAGTACGTGCTCGATCCGCACGGGACGCTGGCGGGTGTGAGCCCGGTCTGACGCACGGAAAGTGGGGGCCACGCACGCGTGGCCCCCTTTTTCCACGTCGGGTGGTGGTGTCCCCCACAGTCCGCGAGGGTTTGACCAGGCCCGGCACCCGCCAGGGATGAGGGAAGACCGAACGACAGGAGGCGCGTGGTGCTGGTGGTGTCCGAGGAAGTACGCGAGGCGATCGACGCGCGTCGACCCGTGGTGGCCCTGGAGTCGACGATCATCGCGCACGGGCTGCCGCGCCCGCGCAATCTCCAGGTGGCGCTGGAACTGGAGGCGGCGGTACGGCAGGAGGGCGCCGTACCCGCGACGATCGCCGTGCTGGACGGGCGGCCCCATGTCGGCCTGGACAAGGAGCAGTTGGAGCGGGTCGCCAACGAGGACGGGATCCGCAAGCTGGGCCACCGCGACCTGCCGCTCGCGGTGGCGGCGGGGGCCAGCGGGGCGACCACGGTGTCGGCCACGGCACTGCTGGCGGCGCGGGCGGGCATCCGGGTGTTCGCGACCGGGGGGCTCGGCGGGGTGCACCGGGAGTGGACGGTGACGCAAGACGAGTCCGCCGACCTGGGGCTGCTGGCGTCCACCCGGATCACGGTGGTGTGCGCGGGCGTGAAGTCGATCCTGGACGTGCCGGCGACCCTGCAGCGCCTGGAGACGCTGGGCGTGGCGGTCGCCGGGTACGGCACGGACCGCTTCCCCGGCTTCTACCTCTCCGACTCCGGGTATCCGGTGGACTGGACGCTGGAGACCCCCGAGCAGGTCGCGGCCGTGATGGGGGCGCAGGACGCGCTGGACGCCCCGGAGTCGACGCTGATCGTCGCCAACCCGGTGCCCGAGGACGAGCAGTTGGATCCCGGGCTGCACGCGCGTGTGCTCGCCGACGCGCTGCACGCGTGCGAGGCGGAGGGCGTCACCGGGCAGGCGGTCACCCCGTTCCTGCTCGGCTACCTGGTCGAGCACACCGACGGCGCCTCGCTGACCGCCAACCTGGCGGCGGTACGCGGCAACGTACGCCTGGCGGGGCGGATCGCGGCGGCCTGGGCCGAGGCGTGACGACCGAGCCGAACGGCGCGCTCCTGGTCGTCGGGGACGTCGTCACGGACGTCGTCGCCCGGCACCGGGGGCCGCTCGCCCCGGGCACGGACACCGCCGCCGCGATCCGCACCGTGCCGGGCGGCGCGGGCGCCAACGTGGCGTGCTGGGCGGCCCATTGGGGCTGTGCGGACGTACGGCTGCTCGGTCGCGTGGGTGCGGACGCGGCGGTGTGGCACGAGCGGGAGCTGGTCGCCTCCGGGGTGCAGCCCCGTCTCGTCGTCGACCCGGAGGCGGCCACGGGGACGGTGATCTGCCTGGTCGACACGGGGGCGTCGGCCGAGCGGACGTTCCTCACGGACAGCGGCGCGTCCCTTCGGCTCGATCCCGGCGACTGGTCGGACGCGCTGCTCGACGGCGTCGTACGGCTGCATCTGTCGGGCTATCTGCTGTTCTCGGAGCCGAGCCGGGCGCTGGTGGCCGTGGCGCTGGAGTCGGCACGCGCGCGTGGGGTGCCGGTGAGTCTGGATCCGGCGTCGGCGGGTTTCCTGGTGGAGCTGGGCGTGGACCGCTTCCTCACGCTCGTCGAGGGGGTGGACGTCCTGCTGCCGAGCCGTGACGAGGCATACCTGCTCACGGGGTTGCCCGATCCGGCGGACGCGGCGGCCAAGCTGAGCCGCCATGTCCCCCTGGTGGTCACCAAGCAGGGCGCCGAGGGAGCCCTGATCGCCCACTCCGGCACGGTCCACGCACGCGTATCGGCCGAGCCTGCCGTTCCCCTGGACACCACGGGTGCGGGGGATGCGTTCACGGGGGCGTTCCTCGCGACGCTGCTGACGGGCGCCGATCCCGAGGAAGCGGCGCGGGAGGGGTGCCGGGCGGGTGCTCGGGCCGTGGAACGGGTGGGAGGGCGGCCGCCTGGGCGGGGGTGAGGGGTGCGTGCGTCGGATGGTGGTGGGCGGAACAAGGACTGTCGACCGGCGCCAAGGGTACTGGGCGGAGGGTCAGCGGTGATTCGGCCAACGGCGCTGGATGCATGGCCAGTTGTGGACCGCCCGGCGATGTCGGGCGGAGGAGCGGCTGTACAGGGTTGACGGCCACCCGTGCCGAATGGCGGGCCCGCTTGCACCGGGCAGACACCCGCGGAGCCAGGCGAACGGCCGCCTCGACCGGGGCGCCTGCGGCCCCGAATACACAGCAGCTCCTACCGCACAGGCGACGACAGGGCCGAACGGAAGGGCACCCGATCCGGGCGAGCGGCGGAAGGGGCCGGGCCCACGGCACCCCGTCGGTGAAAGTCACCGGCGGCGCGCGCCGGACCGGCCGGAGACACACGCCTGACCGATCGTGAACGCGCGTCGAACCCATGAGGACCGGCGTCGAAGTCACCGGCGGCCGAGCCGACACCCAGCACTGGCGACCCAGCACTGACGACCCGGTACTGGCAACCCGGTACTGGCAACCCCGGTGCTGACTACCCCGCGCACCGGCAACGCGTCACCGCACCGGAAGCAGCCGCCTCCCCCGCCCGCCCACCATCAACTCCCGCCCCCGCCTACGCCTTCCGCCCCCACGCCGAGATCATCGGAGCCGTCGCCAGATCCATCGTGCCTGAGGCGACGTTGGCCAGGTGGCGGTCGATGTCCTCGTCCGTGGCGAGGCCCGCGGTGACGAGTTGGTCGCGGATCTGGCGGACCGTGGCGGACTCCAGCGCGGCGCAGGCCGGTGAGGTGACCGGGAAGTACGCGTCGGCCTCCACCCGGCGCAGGCCTGCCTCGCGGAGCAGGCGCGGGAGTCGGCGGCCGTAGGAGAGGTCGGCGCCGCGGTCCGCGAGGAGCTTGCGGAAGCCGTGGCGGAGGCGGTTGGCGAGTTGTTGCTCGGGGCCGTGTTCGTCGGGGCAGAGCAGGGGCTGGAGAGCGGGGTCCGCGTCCTCGATCAGGAGGCGGCCGCCGGAGCGCAGGGACTTGATCATCGAGTGCAACGCCCGTTCCCGGTCCGGCACATGGACGAGGACCAGCCGGGCGTGCACGAGGTCGAAGCCCTCCCCCGGCGGTTCCTCGGCGCCCACGTCATGGACGCGCACCTCGACCGGCGGGCGTGCGGCCGAGGCGACCTGCGAGGTGTCGATGTCGGTCGCGAGGACCTTTCCGGTCGGGCCCACCTTCTTGGCCAGCCAGGACACCACCGAGGTGCCGCCGACGCCGACCTCCCAGACGCGCCAGCCGGGTCCGACGCCGAACCCCTCCAGGTGCCGGAACGTCGTGGGGTCGAAGAGCGTGGCGAAGGCGTCGAAGCGCTGTCCCGCCTCGGACTGCCGGTTGTCGAGGAGATACCCGTCGGATCGCGTCATGCCGCGATCATCCCAGTTGCCCCGCTTGTCGACAGGGGGCGACGCTCCGGTTGTCGGGCGGGGCGAAACTCCGGTTCCGGCGCGGGCGAGGCTCCGGCCCACCGCACCCTTGTCGCGACCGTGCACCGGTTCGTCCACAGCCGGGAACAAAGCGGAGGATTCCGTTCCCACAGGCTTACCCACGGCTCACTTCGGCCTGGCAAACTGGCACGCCAAGGCGCAGAAATGCGATGTGAGGGGATCCACGCAAGGAGATCCGGATGTCCATGGCAGGGAATCTCAGGAAGGTCACGGGCCTCGGCAGGGTCGGCGGCCTCCGCAAGGTGGCGCGGCTGGCCCGGCGGCACCCGCGGGTCGACCTGAGCCACCATGCCCGGTCACCGCTGGGCTCCTCGGTGGTGAAGTGTGTCACGTATCAGGACGGCGTCCGTGTGCCGGTCGCCGGCGACCTGGTGGACACCGTCGAGCGGGTACGCAAGAAGGAGGACGGCTTCGTCTGGCTCGGCCTGCACGAGCCGACGAACGAGGAGTTCGCGGGCATCGCCGAGCTCTTCGACCTGCACCCGCTCGCGGTCGAGGACGCGATCGAGGCGCATCAGCGCCCGAAGGTGGAGCGCTACGGCGAGACGCTGTTCGCGGTGTTCAAGACGGTCTGCTACGTCGAGCACGAGAAGCTGACGGCGACGAGCGAGGTCGTGGACACCGGCGAGATCATGGTGTTCGTCGGCGCCGACT
This sequence comes from Streptomyces sp. NBC_00986, assembly GCF_045162565.1. Classification (NCBI taxonomy): domain Bacteria; kingdom Bacillati; phylum Actinomycetota; class Actinomycetes; order Kitasatosporales; family Streptomycetaceae; genus Streptomyces; species Streptomyces sp. NBC_00986. The sequence goes on along the minus strand of NZ_CP108733.1, from coordinate 8,734,809 downwards.
TCGTGATCACCGTGCGGCACGGGCGGCACGGCTCGCTGGGGCCGCTGCGCGAGGAGTTGGAGTCGAACCCGCGGCAGCTCGCCAAGGGACCGGCCGCGGTGCTGCACGCGATCGCGGACCATGTGGTCGACGACTACCTGAGCGTCACGGACTCGGTGCAGGCGGACATCGACCAGGTGGAGACGGACGTGTTCGCGGAGAACGGCGCGCGGGCGGACCCCGGCCGTATCTACCAACTCAAACGTGAACTCCTGGAGTTGAAGCGGGCGGTCGTCCCCCTCAGTCGCCCGCTGGAGGAACTCGCCACCCGGCCGATGCGGGTGATCGGACCGGAGATACAGGCCTACTTCCGGGATGTCTCCGACCACTTGCTGCGCGCGAAGGAGCAGATCGCGTCCTTCGACGAGCTGCTCAACTCGATTCTGCAGGCGCACCTCGCGCAGGTGACGGTCGCGCAGAACGAGGACATGCGGAAGATCACGGCGTGGGCCGCGGTGATCGCCGTACCGACGATGGTGTGCGGTGTGTACGGCATGAACTTCGACCACATGCCGGAGCTGCACTGGCGGTTCGGCTATCCCCTGGTCATCGGCGTCATATTCGTGTCCTGTCTGGCGCTGTACCGGGGCTTCCGGCGCAACGGCTGGCTGTGAACGGCAGCGGCAGCCGCTGAACCGGAAACGGTCCGGCGGTACAACGCCCGGAAACGGCCCGGCAGTTCGGCGCCCGGAACCGCCCGGCGGTTCAGCGCATGCCGCTGCGGGCGTAGACGCTCTCGACCCAGCCGGCGAGCTGTTCCTCCGTCAGATGCTGGGCCAGGTCGGCCTCGCTGATCATGCCGACGAGGCGCTTGTTCTCGATGACGGGGAGCCGGCGGATCTGGTGTCCCTGCATCTCCTGGAGCACCTCGCCGACATCGGCGCCGGAGTCGATCCAGCGGGGGGTGCCCTGGGCCATCTCGCCCGCGGTGATCTTGGCCGGGTCGTGGCCCATGGCCACACAGCCGACGACGATGTCCCGGTCGGTGAGGATGCCGCAGAGGCGTTCGTTCTCGTCGCTGATGGGCAGGGCTCCGACGCCCAGTTCGCGCATCAGCTGGGCGGCGCGGTCCAGGGTTTCGTGGGCGGGGATCCACTGGGCGCCCCGGTGCATGATGTCTCCGGCGGTGGTCATGTAGTACCTCCCGGTGCCGGACGGCCGGCGCGGCACAGAACGTTCCGCTAGTCCCGGCGCCCTACATTCTCGCCGCGCGGCCGGGTGAACGCACCCCGACGGTCACGACTTCCGGTGTGCCGACCGCGCCACCCCGGTCTCCGCAGGACCCACCGGGTCCGTGGATCAGCCGCTCCACGCCGGGTGACGTGGGTCGTCGGCCCGCACCAGGACGTCCGCCGTGCCGGCGGGGTCGGTCTCGTCCTCGTAGCGCTCGAAGGCGGGGAGGGTCCAGTGCTCGGGCTCGGGGGTACGGCGGCGCAGGGCGCCCGGTGAGAGGAGGACGTGGACGGTCAGGTCGAAGGGGAACCAGTGCCGGAGGAGGAGGGGGCCGTGCAGCAACAGGACGGCGCCGGGCGGGAGTTGGACGTAGGGGCTGCGGGTGGCCCGGTCGGCGACCGGGTCCCACAGGTCGGGCAGGACGCGGCCGTCGCCGTCCGGGTCGAGCGGGCCGAAGACCTCGCGCCACAGGGCACGGGTGTCGAACCAGCCGTCGTAGTACGACTCGACGTCCTGGCGCCCGTACTCCAGGCGCAGCGAGGCCGGGCGCAGGAACCCCTCGGTGCCGACGACGAGCGAGGGGCGGCCGCGGACGCGCAGCGCATCCGCGACGCGCTCGGCGAGCTCGCCGGGGTGGCCCGCCGGGGCGCCGTCGATGGCGACACGCGGCCAGGGGCTGCCGTCGGCCGGCTTCAGGTCGAGCAGACGCTCGGCGAGGAGGTCGCCGAGCCGGTCCCAGGTGATCGCTTCCAGTCGCACAGGGCCCATGATGCGGCAGGGCTCGATCAGGGTGTGTCGGGCCGGACCCCCCGGGGGGTCGGTGGGGCCCGGGTCGTGGCGGTACGGCGAGCCCGCCGCTGATGGGGCCCCGCTGTTTGTCCACGTGGCTGAACGGGTTGGTGCCGGGTACGCGGCGGGCTGCGCCGTACCGCCACGACCCGCTCCCGTCTCGTCGGCGGCTGCCGGCTTGTGGTCCATCCCGGGCGGTGGGCCGGTCGAGGGCGCACCGGGCGCCACCGCCTGGGAGGCGAGCGGGTGCCGGAGGGGGCGTCCGGGCTGTCGTACGCGGATCTGACGGAGGGGAGGTAGGAGAGAGATGCGCGGCCGGAGGGAATGCTTCTTCCATGGCTCGTATGGCACCGCTCGCTACTCCACCGGCCCGTGGTGGACCGCTCGTTGTCCAACCGCTCAGGAAGCGGCACTGTGCCGGGTGTCGTCGGGGGCCGTTGGCGTTGCTGGTTGTCGAGGGTGGTGTGCCGTGGTGTCTCGACTGTGTGGATCTCGGGCATCTGGTGTTCCTGTCGCGCGGCGACTCGGCGTTGACGCGTCGGGCGCGGGAGGAGAGCGCGCTGTCGGCGGTGGTGGTGCGGTTCGAACGGCGGCGGAGCCGGTACGAGCGGCAGGGTGTCCTCGTCGAGGAGGCGGGGCTCGCGCGGGCCGAGGAGCGGTGTCTCGCGGACGCGGAGGCGCGACGGCGGCGCCGGGCACGGGACGCGGTGCGGCGGGCCGCGGAGGACGTGCGGTTCACGGAGGCGTTCGCGGCGGAGATACGACGCCTGTTCCCGGGCTGCCCCGAGGCGCGGGCCCGGGCCGTCGCCGCGCATGCCTCGGTGCGGGGCAGCGGGCGGGTGGGGCGGAGTGCGGCGGGGCGGGCGTTGTCCGAGGGCGCGGTGGTCTCGGCGGTGGCGGCGTCCGTACGGCATGTGGACACGCCCTACGACCAGTTGCTGATGAGTGGGGTGCCGCGACATGAGGCGCGGCGGCGTATCTCGGTGGGGGTGGAGGGGGTGCTGCGGGAATGGCGGGAGGGCTGGGTTCGAACGGAGATGAGGGAGGAGGTGGAGGCGGATGTCCGGGCGACCGCGGAGGCCGGGTGAGGAGGTCGGCGGGGAACCCGGTCGCCCAGCACGCCGTCGTCACCCCGGACGGTGCCGTCACCGGCCCGGAGTGTGCCGTCACCGGCGGCCCGAAAGGCGTCGTCACCGGCCCGGAGTGTGCTGTCGTCGCCCCGGAGGGCCTCGTGGACGTCCGCTTATGCCCCGGCGATTCTCGGCCATGGTGACCCGGTCAGGGGCGGAGTTGACTTGTCCCGGTGGTCGGTGGTGGGCAGGATCTCGGCTCTACGGGCGGGAGTTGATGTCGGCATGATCGGTGAACCGTATGTGACCCTGACGGTTCTGGGCGTGCTCGTGACCGGGGTGATGGCCGGGGTCTTCTGCGCCTTCTCCGTGCTGGTCGTGCGGGGGCTGGCCGAGTTGCCGCCCGCGCAGGGGGTCGCCGCGATGAACGCGATCAACACGGCGGCGATGACGCCGGCCTTCATGCTGCTGTTCGCCGGTTCCGCGGTGGTGTGCGCGGTGATCGCCGTGGTGACGTTCGTGCTGTGGCCGGATCAGGGGACCGTGGAGCTGCTGCTGGGCAGCGCGCTGTATCTGTTCGGCGCGTTCGGGCTGACCCTCGTCGCGAACGTGCCCCGCAACGAGGCGCTGCTGAAGCTGGACCCGGGAACGCCGGAGGCCGCCGCGTACTGGCCGTCGTACGTGCGCGAGTGGACGATGTGGAATCACGTCCGCGCGATCGCCTCGGCCGCCGCCGCGCTGGTGTACATGCTGGCTCTCACCTGAGAGAAACCACATGATCACCTGAGCGGACGCTGGTGAGGGGCCGCGGAGCTGCCTGCGGGCCGCTCGAGAAAGCCGTCTCGTCCCACTCTGCGCGCCCGGCCCGGGGGCCTTATCGTGGCTGAAAGAGTGCCGCCCGATGACGCACGGCCTGTCGTACGCGGACGCAAGGAAGACGACCATGGCCGATCCCAAGGGTTTTATGACCACTCCGCGCGAGGAGTGGCCCCGCAGGCCCGTCGCGGAGCGCGTGCGGGACTGGGACGAGGTGTATGTCCCGGGCGCGCTGCTGCCGATCGTCACGAAGCAGGCCGACCGGTGCATGGACTGCGGTGTCCCGTTCTGCCACGACGCCTGCCCGCTCGGCAATCTGATCCCCGAGTGGAACGATCTGGTCAGCCGCGACGACTGGCGCGCGGCGGCCGACCGGCTGCACGCCACCAACAACTTCCCCGAGTTCACCGGGCGGTTGTGCCCGGCGCCGTGCGAGGCGGGGTGCGTGCTCGCCATCAACCAGCCCGCGGTCACCATCAAGAACGTCGAGGTCGCCATCGCCGACCGCGCCTGGGCCGACGGTTTCGCGCCACCTCGGCCACCGGACCGGCTGTCGGGGCGGACCGTCGCGGTGATCGGCTCCGGGCCCACCGGCCTCGCCGCGGCACAGCAGTTGACGCGCGCCGGGCACACGGTCGCCGTGTACGAGCGGGACGACCGGCTCGGCGGCCTGATGCGGTACGGCATCCCCGAGTTCAAGATGGAGAAACGGCATCTGGAACGGCGGCTCGAGCAGATGCGGGCCGAGGGCACCAAGTTCCGTACGTCGACGACGGTCGGGCGGGACATCGGGGCGGCCGAACTGCGGGCGCGCTACGACGCGGTGGTGATCGCCACGGGAGCCACGGCCTGGCGTGAACTGGACGTGCCGGGGCGGCAGTTGACCGGCGTCCATCAGGCGATGGAGTACCTGCCGCTCGCCAACCGGGTGTGCGAGGGCGACCTGGCGGCCTCTCCCCTGTCCGCCGCCGGGAAGCATGTCGTGATCGTGGGCGGTGGTGACACGGGAGCCGACTGCCTGGGTACGGCGGTGCGTGAAGGGGCCGCGTCCGTCACGCAGTTGGACATCTACGCCCAGCCGGACGCCGAGCGCGACGAGGACGCGGAGCCCTGGCCGACGTATCCGAAGATCTATCGGCTCTCGGCCGCGCACGAGGAGGCGCGGGACCTGGAGACGGCTCCGGCGGCGCACGCGGACGCGCGGATGTTCGCGGCGTCGACGCTCCACTTCGAGGGTGACGGCGACGGGCACGTGCGGTCCCTGCACCTGGTCGAAGTCGACGCGGAGCGGCGCCCGTTGGACGGTTCCGGGCGCGGCCTGCCCGCCGATCTCGTGCTGCTCGCCCTCGGCTTCTCCGGGCCCGACCGGGAGGACGGCCTCGTCGATCAACTGCGGTTGGCGATGGCGCCGCGCGGCACGATCACCCGGGACGCGGACTTCGCGACGAGTGCGCGCGGGGTGTTCGTCGCCGGGGACGCGGCGCGCGGGCAGTCGCTGATCGTGTGGGCGATCGCGGAGGGGCGGGCGGTGGCGGCGGCCGTCGACCGCTATCTGACGGGGAGTTCCCAACTCCCGGCCCCCATCGGGCCGTACGACCGCCCGATGACCGTGTGAGGCGGCGGAGGCGGGAGCGGCGAGGTGTCCCTGCTGCCGGATGAGCAGCCGTACGTCCGTGCTCACACCTGGGGATGAGGAGGGGCGTACTGCGCCGGTACGAGGCGTGGGGCGGGTTCTCCTCCCGGCTCACGAAATCGTTCGGAGGCGGGCCGGAAAGCGGCTTCCGGCCGACCTGTGGGCCAACTGCGGTGGGATCATCGGCGCAGGAGGCGAGTCGTGGTCGGCCCGGAGTGGGGTCGGGCGCGGCGGCGCCCCCATCCTTCGTTCCGTCGTCAGGCGCAGGGCCACCCCCGCGTGTCCCCCCTGTTGGCGGTCGGTCCTGGAGGGTGTTGATGACGACGCTCGACGAACGTCATGGCGAGGACGCGCGGGAGGCGGCGGGGGCGTACCGCCCGGACGCCGCCGTCCCCCTCGGTCAACTCACGGCGATACAGCCCCTGTTCGCCGGTTCCAAGGCGGCGAACCTGGCCCGCGCGGCCCGGGCCGGGCTGCCCGTGCTTCCCGGGTTCGTGATCCCCGAGGGCGCGGGCGACGACCCCGCCACCGTGCGCCGCGCCTGGCGGGACCTCTCCGAATCCGGTGCACTGCCCCTCGTCGTACGGTCCTCCTCACCGCAGGAGGACACCGAACAGTCCTCCCTGGCGGGGCAGTTCGCCTCCGTGCTCGATGTGCGCGGGTGGTCCGCCTTCTGTGCGGCCGTGCGGACCGTGCTCGATTCGGCGCACCGGCCCGACGGGTCCACCGCGCCGATGGCGGTGCTGGTGCAGCCGATGCTGACGGCTCGGGTCGGCGGGGTGATGTTCGGTGCCGACCCCGTCGAGGGGCGTGCCGACCGGATGCTGGTGAGCGCGGTGCGCGGCGGTCCGGACAGTCTGGTCAGCGGTGAACAGGCCGGTACCAACTACTGGTTGAGCCGACGAGGGCGACTGCTGCGCACCGATCCGCCGACCGCCGAGGCGCTGCTCACCCCCTCCGAGCTACGGCGGCTGGCCCGGCTCGCGCGCCGGGCGCGGCAGGTGTTCGGAGGGCCGCAGGACATCGAGTTCGGATTCGGGTTCGAAGAGGAAGGGGATCAAGTCGGGGTCGGGCGGCTGTGGTTGTTCCAGAGCCGGCCGATCACCGCCATGGCAGCGCGGCCGTCGCGCGGGGCTCGGTTGCTCGGGCCGGGGCCGGTCGCGGAGACACTGCCGGAGCAACTCCAGCCGCTGGAAGAGGACTTGTGGGTCACGCCGATGGCCCGCGGGCTGACCACCGCGCTCGACATCGCGGGCAGCGCGCCGCGTCGGCTGTTGCGGACGGTGCCCGTGGTCACGACGGTCGGCGGGTGGGCCGCGGCCGACCTACGGCTGCTCGGCGCGGCCCCGCCCAGACGCCGCTGGCTGGCCCTGCTCAACCCGGCGCCGGGAGCGCGGCGGCTCGGAGCGGCCTGGCGGGTCGGCCGGCTCACCGCGGCGCTGCCCGGGCTGTCCGCGGACCTCGTGGCGGACGTCGACCGCAGGCTCGCCCAGGTCCCGGCCCCCGGCGAACTACCCGGCCCCGACCTGGCCGCCCAACTCCGCTGGACCCGCGCCGCCTTGGTCTCCCTGCACGCCCAAGAGGCCCTCGCGGGCGCCCTGTTGCACGAGCCGCCCAAGTCCCGCACGGCAGCGGGGGCCGCCTTGACCGCCCTCGCGGAGACGCGGGCCCTCGACATCCCGGACGAGCAGGCAGCCGCCGCCGGCCCGATCATCCTGGCGCTCACGGCACCGAGCCTGCGGGGCCACGGGCGGGGGCGCTTGCCGCAGGACCCGGTGCCGGGTTCCGGAAACGCCGGCCCGGAACAGCGGCCGGTCGCGCCGCCCGAGCGGAGAACACCGGGCGCCCCTCCCGAGCGGCAGACACCGGATGCCCCTCCCGAGCGGCAGACACCGAACGCCCCACCCCGGCAACAGACACCGGCCGCCCGACCGAGCCGGGAGAACGACCCCGACGACCGGCCGCCGGAGTCCGCCCCCACACCGACACACGGCAGCAACGGCCCCTCTCCAACGCCCACACCCACGCCCACACCCTCACCTACACCCTCACCTACACCCGCACCCGCACCCGCACCCGCACCCGCACCCGCACCCGCACCAACGAACCACCGCTCCCCCATCCCCCTCACCGCCTCCCGCACCCCCTCCCTCCCACCCCGCGAATCCCTCCGCCTCCGTATCCGCTGGGTCCAAGAGCTCCAGGTACGCCTCGTGCGGGAGGCCGCGCGTCGGTTCGGCCCGGCCGCCGCGGACCGCGTAGGGCTGTTGCGCTGGCGGGAGTTGGCCGCCGTACTCGACGGTGAACCCCTGCCCGGCGATCTCCACGCGCGCGTGCCGCAGCCCGAGTCGCCGCCGTTGCCGGACGCCTTCCGGCTGGCGGCGGAGGGCACGGTGGTCGCCGAACGCACCGGCACCGGCGGCAAGGACGACGGCGACGGCCGGGGCGTGTCCGGTGGGCGGGCCGTCGGGACGGTCTGGGACGGGACCGGGCCGCGCCCCTCCGACGCCGTGCTCGTCGTCCGCACCCTCGACCCGTCGTTCGCCCCGCTCCTGCCCCAACTCACCGCGCTGGTCGCCCAGACCGGCAGCCCGTTGTCCCATCTCGCGGTGCTGGCCAGGGAGTTCGGGTTGCCTGCCGTGGTCGGCGCGACCGACGCGGTACGGCGCTTCCCACCCGGGTCACGCGTCACCGTCGACGGCACCACCGGCGACGTACGGACGGGCGAGGCGCGGACGAGTAACGAGCGGACGGAGGTCACCCGGTGAGACGCATCGCCTACGTCTTCGGAAGCCTGGCCGCCGCCGGAGCGGGGACCTACCTCGTCGTCTACCTGTACCGCTGGCAATGGCAGCGCGCCATCCTCTGCGGGATCCTCCTGCTGGTCGTCGAGGTGATGCTGCTCGGGATCGTGCTGCTGGCCCGGCTCACCCGGATCGAGGAACGGGTGAAGGAAAGCGACGCCAGGCAACGGGAGTTGACGGCACGTCAGGACGATGTGCTGGGTCGGCTGCGGCAGACGTCCGCCGAGCGCGACGGTGCCCGCTTCCGCTGGCTGGAGGACACCGCCGACCGTACGTACGTCTTCGTGCCCGTCCTCATGGTCACCGGGGTGCTGCTGTCCGGGCTGGCCTGGGTGGTCCAGCGGATCGCCTCCGCGACCGGGCGCCCGGCCGAACGGCGCCTCGCCGGACGACTGGCCGTCCTCGCCGTCCCCGAACCGGGCGCGGTGGTGGGTGAGTTGGAGGACCGGCCCGCGCTGGGCCGGCGTTCCAAGGGCCGCGTCGCCCGCACAGCCGTCGTCGGTGTCGTCGGGGCCGCGCTGCTCGCCGCACTGGTCGTCGGGCTCGCCGATCTCACCCAGACCCGGGAGCAGAGCGCGAGTGGTTCGGAAGCGACCTCGGTGCTCGTCCAAGTCGACGTGCGGGGCGGGGACATGACGGCCGAACGGCAGGCGCTCGCCGCGCAGCAGGTCTGGGAACGCTGCCGGGACTCCACCTCCGTGCCGCTGAACCACGCCACGCTCGGCAGCCTCGGCGACGGCATGTTCGCCGGGGTCGTACGGCCCGCGCTCGCCGAACACGACCGTATGCGGCTGCGCGGCTGCCTTGAGGACGCGGCCCTCGACCGCGCCCACCTCACTGTGATGGGCATGGGCGACACGGACGCGGACGACGACTGACCCGACGCGCAATCCGGACGTACGATGCCAAGGCGCCCCCGTCCCCGAGCACCCCGGGTCGCCCATGGCAACCGTTCTCACGCCCTCGCCCCAACTCCGCCTGCCCAGGCGCGCGATGAGACTTCTCCTCGTCGTCGCCCTCGGCTACCTCGCCCTGTGGGCCACCGGCGCGCTCGGCATCCTCGCGCTGTCGTACTGGGCACGCGAGGAGACCCCGCCACCACCGGGGACCCGTACCGTGCAGGGCATCCATCACTTCCAACCCGTCGACACCGAGGGGAAGTTGTGGCGAGGTGCCGCTCCCTCCCCCGGCGGCTACCGGGAGTTGGCCCGCCTAGGCTTCACCACGGTCGTGGATCTGCGGGCCGAGGACCTGAGTTCGGCGCAGCTCGCCGAACCGGGCAGGGCCGGCTTGGACGTCGTACGACTGCCCATTCGGGACGGGCAGACGCCAACTCCCGTGCAGGTGGGGCGGTTTCTCGATGTTGTCGCGGCGGCCGCCGGGCCGGTGTTCGTGCACTGCGGTGCGGGGGTGGGCCGTACGGGGACGATGGCGGCGGCGTATCTCGTGCGGACCGGGGAGGCGTCGTCGGCGCGGGCGGTCCGGCGGAATCTCGCCGTCGGGCCGCCGTCGATCGAGCAGATCTACTACGCGCTGAGCCTCGGCCCGGGCCCGGGCCGGCTGGAGCAACCGCCGTTGCCGGTGGTCGCCGTCAGCCGGCTGGTGGACGCGCCACGACGCATGCTGTCGTGGTTCTGAAGCCCGGCACCGGGCGGGGTCAGGGCTTGCGCCCCACCGCGCCGTAGCCGGGGATCGTGCCGTCGTCCTGGCCCGGCACCGGCTCGCCCAGCTCCGGGTGCCACCGGTCGACCACCGCCACCCCAGGCTCGACCAGGTCGAGGCCGGTGAAGAAACGGGCGAAGCCGGTGCGGGAGCGGAGGGTCAGGCTGATGCCCGCCGCCGTGAGCTTCTCGACCGCCGCCGTCGACTCCTCCGGGGTGAAGTCGGCGGTGGCGTGGGTCATCATCAGGTAGCTGCCGGTGGGGAGTTGGGACAGCAGGCCGTCGACCAGCTCGTGCGCGCCGTCCTCGTCGGGGACGAAGTGCAGCAGCGCGACGAGGGACAGGGCGACGGGCCGGGTGAGGTCGAGGACCGCTCGCGCGCCCTCGACGACGGCGTCGGGATCGCGCACGTCGGCCTGCACATACGCGGTCGCACCCTCGGGTGTGCCGTGCAGCAGGGCCGCCGAATGAGCCAGCACGACCGGGTCGTTGTCGCAGTAGACGACACGTGACTCGGGCGCGACGGCCTGCGCGACCTGGTGCAGGTTCGGCTCGGTCGGGATGCCCGTGCCGATGTCCAGGAACTGCCGTACGCCGTGCTCGGTGAGCCAGCGGGTGGCCCGGTGCATGAACGCGCGGTTGACACGTGCCATGACCGGCACCCTCGGGTCGAGGGCGAGCATCTGGCGGCCCATCTCCGCGTCGACGGGGTAGTTGTCCTTGCCGCCGAGGTACCAGTCGTACATGCGGGCGGGGTGGGGCCTGCTGGTGTCGATCTCGACGGTCTCGTCGATCCTGTCGGTGGGCCGCACGGTCATGGCGTGCTCCATAAGGTCGTACAGAGGATGGTGCGGCAATATGTGATCAAGTCAGTACCAAAATAAGGAGGTTCGGGAAGGAAAAAGCATTCAGCACAGGTCCGTCAGGAGAGCAGGAAATCCGCCTCGCCCGCTTTCGCCCCCTCGATGAAGGCCGTCATCTCGTCGGTCGTGTAGATCAGGGCCGGCCCGTCCGGGTCGGTGGACTGACGGACGGCGATCCGGCCGTCGGCGAGCTTCATCGCCTCCAGGCAGTTGCCGCCGTTGCCGCCGCTCCACGGCTTGTGCCAGCCTTCGCTTCCCAAGTCCCGCGCGGGCATGCCGTTGTAGACGCTCATACGCGGCTTGATGCGATCCATTCACAGCTCCTTGCGGAGATCCTTGAGGATCTCCTTCGTGCGATGTGCCGTAGCGGCCTGCGCCGCCATGCGGTCCATGACCTCGAGATGGGTCGCCACCTCTTCGCGCGCGTCCAGATAGACGGCGCCGGTCAGGTACTCGCTGTAGACCATGTCGGGCAGTTCTGACATGGCAAATCGGAACAGCACGAAGGGCCCGTACGTGCCCGGGTGCGGCCCCGAGGAGAACGGGGCGACCTGCAGGGTCACGTTGGGCAGCTTCGTGGCGTCGAGCAGTTTGTCGATCTGGGCCCGCATCACCTCCGGGCCGCCGACCGGGCGGCGCAGGGCGGTCTCGTCCATGACGACCCAGAAGCGGGGCGCGTCGGGACGGGTGAGCAGGTCCTGGCGCTGCATGCGCAGCGCGACATGGCGCTCGATGTCGTCGGGATCGGTCTGGCCGATGGCACCGGACTTCAGCACACCGCGCGCGTACTCCTCGGTCTGCATCAGCCCGGGCACGAAGTGCGGTTCGTACGACCGGATGAGCGCGGCCGCGCCCTCCAGGCTGACGTGCATCGAGAACCAGCCGGGCAGGATGTCGTGGAAGCGCTGCCACCAGCCGGGCCGGTTGGCCTCCTCGGCGAGCTGGACGAAGGCCTCGGCCTCCTCGTCGGAGACGCCGTAGGACTTCAGGAGGAGCTGGAGGTAGGGGATCTTGAGAGACACCTCCGCCATCTCCATGCGGCGGACCGTGGCGGGGGCGACGCGGAGGACGCGGGCGGCCTCCTCGCGCTTGAGTCCCGCGCGTTCCCGCAGGTCCAGCAGGCGCCGGCCGAGGACGACCTGGCCGACCGTCGGTGCGGACCGCGGCTCGCTCACGCTCCACCTCCACGAATGAGTACCGGGTAATGACCTGAGTGCCGACTGCTGAGTGACAAGTGCCGAGTAATGGGTTGAGTACGGACAGCGCATACGTCCGTACAGCCCGGCGAAAGGGTTCTCGCGGCCCGACGGACCGATCCCGGCGAACCGAATCCTGACAGCCCTGCGGCGCCATTCGAAGACTCATTCGAAGATCGGGACAGACCTCCGGAGATCCCAACTGGCGCCGCGCGACTTTCTGTTGCGAGCAGTGTGCCACGACCGTGCAGAGCGTCATACGGCACTCTGCATTTTTCATAGTGACACTTGCCAAGTGTTCACGGCGGGGCGATAGTGGCAAGCGTGATTCCGTCCGCGCCCTTAGGAACAGACGCCGCCGCAGGCCGCCTCGGTCTCGGTGCTGCTCCGGGAGCCGTCCCTGGTGGGGCCGCTGCCGAGCGCCGGTTCCGGTTCGAGCTGGCCGCACATCCGGGTTCCCCGGCCCAGGCGAGACGCCTGACGCGGGCCCGGCTGTCCGGCTGGTCCGTGTGCGAGGACACCTGCGACACGGCGGTTCTGGTCGTCTCCGAGCTGGTCACCAACGCGATCGTGCACACCGCGAGCAGCCACATAGTCTGCGAGCTCCACGATGGCGACGACCTGGTGCGGATAGCCGTCCGTGACGAGGGCTGCGCTCCCGGTGAGCCGCGCCCTTCCCCGCAGCGGCCCGATGAGGAGCACGGGAGGGGACTGCTTCTCATCGACGGGCTCTGCCGGGCCTGGGGCGCACAGGAACACGGACCCGGCCTGCTGGTCTGGGCCGACCTGCCTCGGCAGGCGGACCCGGCGCACGGCCACCACCCGGCCCCCGTCCACGACAGTTCCGTACCGCTCAACGACCTGGGTTGGGGCGCACGACCCAAGCCGGGTCCGTCGGGCGGTTCGGGCGACGAGGACGAGGCGACGGCACACTTCGGGGCATTCGAGGATCTGGGCGTATTTCCGGGGCGGGGGCATGGGGGTGCCTCCGGCAGCGGGCATGGGGGTGCCGGCGACTTCGGAGGTCTGGACCTCGGCGGCTTCGGGGGCCGGGAGCACGAAACCGGAGGTGGCCCTGCTCGTGGGTCCGCCTCCGGTACGCGGGGCCGGGAGGGCGCGGGCCACTTCGGGGGCCTCGGTCAGGAGACCACGGGTCTCTTCAGGGGCCGGGGACACCAGGACGCCGGCGACCTCCCGGACTCCGCGGAGACGGGGGAATCGGCCGGGTTCGTGGATTCCGGCGGGTTCGCGGATTCCCGTGGGCTCGGCGATTCCAGTGGCTTCGGCGACTTCGGTACGGGGGTCGAATGGGTGTGAGCGGCGGGTCTCGTCCCGGCCAGGTGCTCAGTCTCGACACGCTGGTCCGGCTGGGGCGTGCGCTGCACGGGCCCGGTGCGCCGCGCCGTCTGGCGGTCCCGGAGGGCATGACGGCGCCGCTCGGCTGTGACGCGGTGGCGGTGCCGGCGCGTTTCGGACCGCTGGTTCTGCCCCGGCTGCCGCGCGTCGGTTGTGTCTACGCCGACGAGGCGCACTGGTGGTGGATCGTTCCGTCCGACTCCGATTACGCGCTGGACTGGCCTGCGCCGGCGCGGTACACCACGGGGGCGTTGGTGCCGGACTCGCCTCGCGCGCCCGGTCTCATCCACAAGCCGGACGGGAAGCTGCCGTATACGCCGCCGATTCCGTTGTACCTGGCGGTGTGTCGGGTTACGGGGACTACGCCGTCCTGGTCGCGGCCCATCAGCGCGTAGCGCTCCGCGGGTTGAGCGGTTTTGTCTGCGGGTTCGGTGGGGGTTCTCCCCGCGGGTTCGGTGGAGTTTTGACTGCGGGTTCGGTAGGGGGTTCCCTGCGGGTTCGATGGAGTTTTGGCTGCGGGTTCGGTGGGGGCTGGTCGCGCAGTTCCCCGCGCCCCTTTGGGGCGCGATGCGCCCGGCCCGCGCGGCTGCGCCGCACATCGGCAGGGTCCCGCCTTGCTCTCGACGAGCGTCACCCCCTCCCCGCGCACAGCCACACTCCGACAAAACCCCGCCACGTTTTCGACGGGCGGCGCCCCCTCCCCGCGCCATCCCAACGCGGCGGAGCCGCGCACCCGCACGACCCCGCCCCTCCGCCTCCCGGCGTACGCCCGCGCGTCCCCGCCCCACCTTCCCGCGCTCTCCCCCGTACCCCTCCCACCCCGCGATAGTGGCCGTTCGTCCACGATCGGGGGAGGTCGGCGGTGGGGAGCAAGGGCAAGGGGGACTCGGGGCCGGGGGAGCCGTCCGCGTCGGAGCGGCTGCTCTTTGGTGGGCCCCTGCGGTACGACACGGGGTGGAGTCAGCACAACGACGCGTTTCTGGAGCTGAGCTTCCGGTCCATGGTGACGCGGTTGCCGGCGATGCTGAGGTCGAGTTTCCGGCTGGCCTGGCAGGCCGATCCGCGGGCCGCGCGGGTGGTGCTGGGCGCCGAGGCGTGCCGGGGTGCGACGCAGGCGGTGAGTCTGCTCGCGGTCAACAGCGTGCTGGGGCGGCTGATCACCGGCGGTCCCATCGCGGACCGGCTGCGCGGTGCCGTCCCCGCGCTGGTCACGATGGCCGCGGTGATGCTGGTGGGCGCGCTGCTGCGGGCCGCGTCGACGTACGCGACCGGGCGACTCGAACCGAAGGTGGAGCGGGTCGCCACCGAGCTGTATCTGGAGCGGGCGGCGGCCGTGGAGCTGGCCGCGATCGAGGACCACGCGTTCCACAAGCTGCTGGACACCGCGCAGTACGGCGCCATGTCGGCCCGCCGCATGATCTCGTACGCGACGAACGTCATGAACGCGCTGATCTCGCTGATCGCGGCGGCGGGCGTGCTGACCGCGCTGCACCCGGCGCTGCTCCCGCTGCTGGCGACGATGACGCTGCCGAGCGCGTGGGGCGCGCTGACGAACGCGCGGCGGCACTACGAGTCGTTCCACACCTGGGTGCAGCACGTCCGGGCCGGCCGTCTCATCGGTTCGCTGCTCACCGAGCCGGAGGCGGCCCCGGAGATCCGGGTGCACGGCGTCGGGCCGTTCCTGTTGCACCACTTCCACGAGATGTCGGAGAGCGCGGAGGCGGAACAGGCCCGGCTGGCCCGGCTCACGGCCCGCACGGGGCTGATCGCGGCGACCTGGACGGGCCTCGCGACGGCGGCGACGTACGCGACGCTGGGCGGGCTGCTGCTGTCCGGGGCGATGGCGCTCTCGGTGGCGGGTACGGCGGTGATCGCGATCCGCACCGGTTCCGCGAGCCTCGACACGCTCGTGCTTGCGGTGAACCAGCTGCACGAGGAGGCCCTGTTCGTGGGCGATCTGCAGAAGCTGTACGAGGAGGCGACCGAGTGGGCGATCCCGGTCGGCGGGGCGGCGCTGCCCGAGGAGCCGCGGGAGATCCGCTTCGAGAACGTCACGTTCAGCTATCCGGGCGAGGCCACCCACCCCGCGCTCGACGACGTCTCCCTCGCCCTCCCGCTCGGCCGGATCATCGCGCTGGTCGGCGAGAACGGTTCCGGCAAGACGACCCTGGTGAAGCTGCTGGCCGGGCTGTACCGCCCGGACCGGGGCCGGATCCTGTGGGACGGCGTCGATGCGGCCACAGCCGATCGGCAGCAACTGGCCGACCGGATCGCGATGGTGGCGCAGAACTTCAAGCGCTGGCCGTTCACCGCCCGCGTCAACGTGGCCGTCGGGCGGTCAGCGGCGCCGCTCACCGAGGAGCGGCTGACGGCTGCCGTCGCCGAGGCCGGTGCTCAGGACGTGGTCGCGGATCTGCCGCGCGGCCTGGACACGCTGCTGGCCCGCAACTTCAGCGGCGGGCACGAGCTGTCGGGCGGTCAGTGGCAGCGGCTCGGGATCGCGCGGGCCGCCTATCGCAGGGGCCGCATCCTGATCGTGGACGAGCCGACGGCGGCCCTCGACGCCCGGGCCGAGCTGGAGGTCTTCGAGAAGATCCGCGCACTGGCCGGCACCGGGCAGACGGTCGTGCTGATCACGCACCGGCTGGCGTCCGTACGCCACGCGGATCTGGTGCATGTGCTCGATCAGGGGCGGCTGGTGGAGTCCGGGACGCCCGACGAACTGCTCGCGAGCGGCGGGGTGTACGCGGAGCTGTACGCGCTCCAGGCGGACCAGTTCACGGCGAAGGTGCCCGCCCCGAAGGCGGGCTGACCTCTCAGGCGGCGACGTCCACGACGTCGCCGCTGCGCACGATGACCAGGAACGCGTCGGTCGCGATGTCCATGACGACCTCAGCCTGCAGGCCCTCCAGACGGCGCGCCTGCGCGAACTCCTCCGCCGGCCACGAGCCACGCGGCCCGCCGGCGGGAAAGCTCTCAAGCACCGTTCGCCCGTTCACCTTTTACCTCCCTGTCGTGCTGAACTCGCAGAGCTTCATGACGCCTCGCAGAGGAGACCGTCGTGAAGCCTCATAGAGTTAAACGCCGACAGTACGGTGAACGGCTCGCGAAGTGACGGTACTGAGACATAGTCGACACCCGGTCGCGTACTTTCCCCGCACTTTCCGTATCAGTCCTCGTACTCGTCGTGATAAAGCACGCGCGCGCTGCCGGCGGGCGCCCCCAGCGCAGACGCGCGCCCCTTCGGCTCCTCCCACTCCTCCTGCCGCCCCAGTGCGGTCAGGTCCAGGAAGGTGGTGGTCGAGCCGAGCCCGTCGAGCCCGCGCTCGTACGTCGAGTAGGTGTGGAACACCCGGTCGCGGTCCCGCAGGAAGCAACTGACACCGGGCCGCTCGACAGGTTCCCCGTCCCCGACGAACGTGACCTCGAAGTCCCAGTTGAAGTCCCCGCCGAAGGACGAGTACCAGGGCAGCGTCCACCCCATCCGCGCCTTGAACGGCAGGATCTTCGTGTACGGCGCCCTCGACACGGCGGCGAACGTGGTGCCGCGCGCCTTCAGGTGGGCGAGATGCCCGATCTGGTCGAGGAACGCCGAGCAGCTGCTGCAGCCCGCGTCCCACTCGGGCGCGAACATGAAGTGGTAGACGACGAGTTGGCCGCGCCCCTCGAAGAGGTCGAGCAGGGTGGCCTTCCCCTCGCCGCCCTCGAAGAGGTACTCCTTGTCGACCTCCACCATGGGCAGCCCGCGCCGCTCGGCGTTGAGCGCGTCCCGCGCGCGCGTGGCCGCCTTCTCCTTGACCAGCAGTTCCTCGCGCGCCGCGCGCCACTGCGCACGCGAGACGATCTCCGGAAGCGACATGGGGCCCTCCTGTGACAACGGTCCGTTGAGGGGTGGACCGGAGGGAGGACCGGAACTCATCGCCGCGTCGGAAAGTTTCTCGGAGAGATCTTCAGCGGGGGGCGGATGTTCAGAGGGATTTCGTCGCGTACGTCACCGGAAGCGCGAGCAGTCCCCGGGCACGCAGCGAAGGCCGCCACCGCACCTCGCTCTCCCCCACCCCCAACTCCAGCCGCGGGAACCGCTCCAGCAGCGCGGCCAGCGCGATCTCCGTCTCGGCACGGGCGAGCGGCGCCCCCAGGCAGTAGTGGATGCCGTGCCCGAGCGCGAGATGCCCGGAGGTGTCACGGGAGAGGTCGAGCCGGTCGGGCTCGGGGAAGCGCTCCGGGTCCCGGTTCGCGGCGGACGCGGACACCCACACTGTCTCACCGGCGGGGATGGCGACCCCGCCGATCGTGACGTCCTCGACGGGGAAACGCCGGATGGCGAGCAGCGCGGGCCCTTCGTACCGCAGGAACTCCTCTACGGCGGCCGGGAGTTGGGCGGGGTCCGCACGCAACGCGGCCAGCTGCTCGGGGTGTTGCAGCAGGGCGAGCACGGCGTTGCCGATGAGCTGGACGGTGTTCTCGTACCCGGCGAAGAGGATGAGGAAGGCGAGGGACATCAGCTCGTCCTCGCTGAGCCGGTCCCCTTCGTCGCGCACGACGATCAGGTCGGACAGAAGATCATCGCCGGGCTCTTCCCGTTTGTCGGCGAGGAGTTGGGTGAAGAAGCCGAGCATCGCGACGACCGCGTGCTTGCCGGCCTCGGGCGGTGTCCCGGGGGCGGGTGCGACGAGGGTGTCGGTCCACACCCGGAAGTCCCGCCGGTGCCGGTCGGACACGCCGAGCAGGTCGCAGATGACGGTGACCGGGAGGGGCGCGGCGTAGGAGGCGATGAGGTCGGTGTCGCCCGACTCGCCCAGCGCGTCGAGGAGTTGGTCGGCGGTGCGCCGGATCGGCGTACGGAGCTGCTCGGTTCGGCGCGGGGTGAACGCGCGGCCGACCAGGCGCCGGATGCGGGTATGGTCCGGCGGATCCATGTTGAGGAGGTTCGCGTCGAGCGCGGGCGGCAGCGAGAACCCCTGGTAAGTCCCGGCCGTGGCGTGCCTCTTGTCCAGCGAGAGCCGCGGATCTGCCAGCGCCGCCCGCACGTCGTCGTACCGGGTGACGAGCCAGGCGGGGGTGCCGTCGGGGCCGGCGATGCGGTGCACGGGGGCGCTGTCGCGCAGGCGCCGGTACACGTCGTACGGGTGGTCGAGAAGGCCGTCCGCGAGATCCATGGGAACAGCCTAGAGGCGCGGCTCAGGTGTCGTATTCCTGGATGCGACGGCCGTGACTCCGGTCGACGAGAGCCGGCAAACGCTCCTCCAACTCCCGTACGACAGCGGGCACATCGAGTGTGAGCAGCTCGCGGTCGCGCATGAGGACCCGGCCGTCGACGATCGTGGTGCGGACGTCGGCGGAACGGGCGCTGTGCACGAGGGTCGCTGCGAGGTCGTGCACGGGCCGGGTGTGCGGCCCGGTGAGGTCGACGAGGACGATGTCGGCCCGCCGCCCCGGCGCGATGCACCCGATCGAGTCCCCCAGCCCGACCGCCCGCGCACTCTGGAGGGTTGCGTGGTGCAGGGCTTGACGGGACGTCAGCCACCGCGGATCGCCTTCGACGGACTTCTGTACCAACGACGTGAGGGCCATCGACTCCCACACATCGAGGGAGTTGTTGGAGGCGGCACCGTCCGTGGCGAGCCCGACCGGCACGCCGATGGAACGCAGGGCGCGGATCGGAGTGGTGTCCGGCCAGGCGAACTTGAGGTATCCCCGGGGCGCGGTGGCCACCGCCGTACGGCCGCTCGCGCGCTCCAGGACCGGGAGGTCGCGGTCGATGATGCCGGTGCCGTGGGCGATGAGCAGGTCGGTGGCCAACAGGCCCGCACGGTCGAGGACTTCGACGGGGGTGACGCCGTGGCGGGCGAGGCTGGTGTCGGTCTGGTCGCGGTTCTCGGCGGCGTGGATGTGGACGGGGAGGCCGTGTTCCAGGGCGAGTCGGGCGGTGGCCGCGAGGTCGGCTTCGGTCACCGTGTAGGGGGCGTGCGGGGCGAGGGCGGTGGTGATGCGGCCGTCGGCCGTGCCCCGGTGCCGTAGCGCGAACTCCAGGGATTTCTCCCGGCCTTGAGGACCTTGGGAGGAGAAGTAGGCCTCGCCGAGGTGCGCGCGGATCCCGCACTCGGCGACGACCGCGGCGACCGTGTCCATCGAGAAGTAGTGGTCGGCGAAGCTGGTGACCCCGGCGCGGATCATCTCGGCGCAGGCGAGCCGCGCCCCCAACTCCACGTCTTTTTCAGTGAGGTTGGACTCGACGGGCCACACGACGTCGTTGAACCACTCCTCCGTGGGCAGGTCCTCGGCGAGCCCGCGCAACGCGACCATCGGCGCGTGGGTGTGGCAGTTGATCAGCCCCGGCAGGGCGATCTGCCCGCGCGCGTCGATGCGTTCGACGGCGGCGAGGCCGACCACGTCCGCCGCGCTTGTCACCGACTCGACGCGCCCGTCCCGTACGACGATCGCCGCGTCCTGTTCGAAGCCGATGCGCTCCTGGTCGTCGTGGACGAGGACGGTGCAGCCGGTGACGAGGAGATCGACGGGAGAGTGGCTCACACTCCCAACGTACGACGCCGTCCTCGCCTCGCGTGAGCCGAACCGCGCATCCCGGCGTGGCGCTGTCGCGAGCCGCCCCGGACCAGCACGCTTGCCTCACCGCCCAGGCTTCTGGCGCACGAACAAACCTTCACGACCAAGGCTTCTGGAAGGGGCCCGCATGCTCCTCGGCACCTGGAATCTGGAGAACCTGTTCCGTCCCGGCGGCCCGTCAGGCCCGAAGGACAAGGCCACCTACGAGACGAAGCTCGCCTCCCTCGCCGCAGTGATCACGGAACTGGACCCGGTACTGCTCGGCGTCCAGGAGGTCGGCGACCCGGCCGCTCTGGACGACCTGGCCGGGATGCTGGACGGCGAGTGGCACACCGCCACCTCCGCGCATCCGGACGTCCGGGGCATCCGGGTCGGCTTCCTCAGCCGTACGCAGCCGCGGGTCGTCGCCGACACGAACACGTTCCCGCCCCACCTGCGCCCGGTGCAGTCCGACGACTCGGGCGCCGAGGAACCGGGCGCGGGCCGGGGTTTCCTGGCGGTGGAGGTCACGACGGCGACCGGCCCGCTGACGGTGGCGGTCGCCCACCTGAAGTCGAAGCTGCTGACGTACCCGGGCGACCGTTTCTTCCCGCACGACGAGGGCGAACGGGCCCGCTACGGCGCCTACGCCCTCTACCGCAGGGCCGCCGAGGCGGCGACCCTGCGCGCGCTGGCCGACGAACTCCTCGCCGGTGAGGGCCGTACCCGGGACGTGGCCGTGCTCGGCGACATGAACGACGAGGTGCAGGCCGCGACCACCCAGATCCTGCTCGGCCCGCCGGGTTCGGAGATCGGCACGCCCGGCTACGACCGCGCCGACCAGGGCGACGCGGTCCGCCTGTGGGACGTGGCCCCGCTGATCCCGGCCGACCAGCGCTACTCCCGGATCAACTCCGGGCGCCGCGAGCTGATCGACCACCTCCTCCTCAGCCATCACCTGGTCCACCGGGTGGCGGCGGCGGGGACGGGACTGCCGGGTGAGGGAGCTCCTCAACTCCCGTCGGTGGGACCGGATCCGGCGAAACGGCGGGAGGCACCGGGGTCGGACCACGCGCCGGTGTGGGTGCGGATGAACTGACCGAGCCGGTCCAAGTACCTAGACGGCGATGGTCAGTTCGATCGCACGCAGCCCGACCCGGCCCCGCCCCCGCTCGAACTCCTCCAGCAGCTGGGTGAGTTGCTCAATGTGGCGGGACGTGAGCCGTCCCGTGTCATCGAGATGGACGGCGCAGGCAGTGGTCGTATCGACGAGCCGTTCGAGGACGGCCGCGACCTCGTCCGTGCCCTCGGTGTGCCGGGCGAGGGCGGGGAGTTCGGCGGCGGAGACGGCGATGGCGCCGCGGGCCTCGGCGAGGGTGCGATAGGCCTCGCGGCGCAGGGTCCAGCGTTCGGCGCGGTCGTCGGACTCGCTCAGGACGTGCACGAGGTAGGCGTGCGCGGCGACGCCCGCGGCCCCGAGCCGGGCGCGTACGCCCCCGCCGCGCTCCCCCGGCATCGGCAGATGCCCGACGATCAGCACGATCGCGCAGGCCAGCAGCGTCTCCCCGATCCGGCCGGCGGAGGCCTGCGGTTCCCCGCCCACCATCACCAGGGACAGCACCAGAACGGTGACGACGGCGGTCTGCGCGGCGAAGTGCCGGGTGGCGACCGGAATGAGCGCACCGCTGAGCGCCACCAGCGCGACCAGCCCTTCGGGCCGGGGCAGCACGGCGGCGAACCCGGCGAAGACCAGCGCCCCCAGCACGGTCCCCGCCGCCCGGCTCAGCGCCCGCGAGGCGAGCGGCCCGAGGTCGGGCTTGACGAGGAACACGGCGGTGGCGGGCAGCCAGTACCAGTGCTCGTGCTGCCCGTACCAGCGGGCCTGATGCAGTGCCTGGGCGACGGCGACACTGGCCCCGAAGCACAGAGCCACCCGCAGCCCGTACTCCCTCCCTCCGGCCCCAAAGGCCTTACGGAGCAGATCAGTTGGCGTACGCCGACGCGTGTGCAGACTCGATTCGCTCCCCTCCGCCTGGTCGAAGGCGTCGGCGGCGTGCAGCAGGGCGTCGTCGAGGGCGCGCAGCGCGGGCGCGGAACGGTTGGGCGCGGGCAACGGCCCGGTGGGCGCGTTGTCCCGCACGGCGGCGGCGAGCCGACGCGGCCCCTCCCCCGCCCGGGCGGACACCGCCTCCCCGGCCCAGGCGATCGCGGTCGCGGCCTCGGCGAGCGGCAGCGCGGCGGCGTACTGTCCGTGCAGCCGCCGCTCGGCCGACGAACTGGCGTACCGCCGCAGCCGCGGCCCGGCGAGCGCGTCCTGCGCGTGATCGAGCGCGGCGGTCAGCGCGGCGCGCCGCCCCGTCGCCTCCGGCCCACCGCTGGCGTCGAGCAGCGCGGCGATCGCGTCGTACACGGCGGCTATGGCGTGCCGCTCGCCGTCGAACCGGTAGTCACCGGCGATGGCCCCGGGCGTGGGCAGCGCGAGCCGCAGCAGGACCAGCCAGGCGGCCCCGGCGAGGAAGGCGAGGGCCCGCTGCCATCCCGGTTCGGGCAGGGGCATGCCGGCGCCGATGGCGGAGGCGACAAGCAATTGCGTACCGGCACCGGAAGCGACGGGCCCGATGGCACTGAAACCGCCGGCGACCAGCCCGATCCCGGTGAAGAGAAGCGTCAGCACGACAGCCCCGACATGGGCCCCGGCGTACGTCCCGATCAGCAGCCCCGCCGCACCCGCGAGCGCGGGCCCGCCCAGCCGCTTGACCGAGGCCCGCCGGCTGCCGGGCCGGTCGTTGATCCCGGCGAGCATCGCCCCGAGCGCGGCCAGCACCCCGAGAGACGTCCGCCCCACGAGCACGGCCACCGTCAGCAACGGCCCGGCGGCCAGCGCCCCGCGCGTGACCGCGCTCCAGGGAACCGGCCCGCGCTGGGCACGGAGCGTGTGGGCGAGCCAGGGCGGAAGCGAGAACGCGGCGGTACGACGGGACACAGGGCTCCTGTCCTGACGAGGGCGGGGTGTGCCTTCGGGCGACGGTGGCCGGGGCGGTAGCTGGAGCGGGTGCTGAAGCCGGTGCGGGCGGCTGGGGTGGTAGCCGTGGTGTCCACGGTAGTTCGCGACCTTGTGCGGAACGGGCCGCGCGCATTTCGGCGGTGTGAAGGTTGGCCGTAAAGCCGCTTTCTTTATGAACGCAACGCCGAGAACAGCGCCCCCACGTCGGAAACCGCACGGTCGAGCACATCCGGTCCGGGGCGCAGCCCGGCCACGATCCCGTCGACCGACCGCAGCCCGGTCCGCTCCAGCAACCGCTTCTCGTTCGTCACCCACTCCCCCCCGCCCCGCCAGCACCGCGTGCCCGGCCTGTACGGCGGCCACGGCGATCGCACCGGCGACCTCGGTGAGCCGCCCCTTCGGGACGTGGTTGGCCCGCGCGTACGCGAGGGTGGCATCGGCGGTGCCGTGCCAACGCTCGGCGGCGGAGTGCCGCAGCTTCGCGGGATAGCCGTCCGGGCGGGGCAGTTCGCCTCGCAGGACCCGGTTGATCGCCAGCTCCGCGACCACCAAGTAGCTGGGAATCCCGGCGAGATGGAACAGCAACGGCTCCACCCGGAAGCGCCCCTCCTCCGCCTCCGCCAACTCCCGCTCCACCACGTCGAGATCGCGATAGTGCACGTCGACGTGCCGCCCCTCGACGGTCAACCAGGCACCCCCGTTGAAGACCCCGCCACCCCAACCGCCGACCTCGGAGACCTCGCCGTCCCACCCGAGGTCGCGGAGGCCGGAGGGGTCGAAGGGCCCGCGGTAGTAGACCGCCAAGTCCCAGTCGCTGTCGGGGCGTTGAGTGCCCTGGGCGCGGGAGCCACCGAGGGCTACGGCCTGGACGGTGGGGAGCGTGGCGAGGCGGTCGGCGGTGGCGTCGAGGAACTCCGCGTCGTCGGTGGACGTGGGCGTGGGCACGGCTGCGGCTCCAACTGGTCGGCCGGGGGCGGGAATCGCCGGAAGCGTACGCAGGGAGCGGGCAGGCCGCCACGCGTTAAGGCGCGCCCCTTCGCCCCGGCGCCCCGCATTGCCGCGCCGCCCCTCAGCCCGTCGCCGCCATCCCGAAGTCCGCCCCCGAGATACCGCCCAGCGCCTCCGCGATGCGCCGCAACGGCTCACGCAGGGCGGTCAGTTCGGTACGCATCGGCTCGGCCTGCGGCCAGGCGACCTCGTGGTCGAGGGGGGCCGTGCCCGCCGGGCAGCGCGCTTCGTAGGCGGCGAGGCGGGGGTGCCAGGTGCTGGTGAAGGGGCGGATGGTGTCGTTGATGAGTGTGTAGGCGAGGCTCTGGACGGTCGGTGCGCCGGAGCCGCGTTCGAGGCCGATGCTGTACGTGTGCAGCGTCCCGCGCGTGAAGTCGATCAGTGACTTCAGGGACGCCAGCGCCTCGCGCAGACTGCCCGTGCCCGGTGCCAGTTCCTGCACCCCGATCCGGGTGACCAGTTCGACCTGGATGTCGAAGGCGGCCATCCGCTCCGATTCACTGGGTGCTGCCATGGGTGCCTCCCTCCGGCTGCCGGGGAAGGTCAGCGTAACCGGGTCGCGGCGGCCGCACAGGGTCCGCAGGGCCGCGTGCCGCAGGGACTCGGTGCGGGCGGGCGCCGGGTCGTGGTGGTGCCACGCGTGCAGGGTGACCGGGTGGAGCCGCCAGCCGCCGTCGGCCACCGGCGCCAGCAGGCTGCGCACCCGCAGTTCGCCGACGCCGTTCCCGGCCCGCCGGGCGGCGACGGCCCTGGGCACCCGGTCGACGGCGGCGAGCACACGTTCCGCGTCCTCCACCGTCAGCGGCAACGGGTGCAGTACCGCGGCGCAGCGCAGGACGTCGGCGGCCTCCGCCGTGTCCACGTCCCGTACGAGGGCGCCGGTCACGTCCGTCCCGGCGAGCGTGTCGAGAAGCGAACCCCCACGCGCGTGCAGCCGGTCGTACAGTTCGCGCGGATGATGCCCGGCCCGGATCGCGCGCCCCAGAAGCCCGAGGGCGAGCGGATGACCTTCGACCGCCTCGGCCAGTGCCTCGTCTCCGCCGACGAGCACGCGCGCGTGAAGGGCGTCGAGCGGTTCGAGGTCTACGGGGGTGCCGATTCCGGCGTAGGCGCGGCTGCGCAGGGTGAAGACGGTGCGGCCGAGCGGGTGGGGTGCCGCCATCGCGGCGATGTCGCGGGCGGTGAGCCGATCGGCGGGGACGGAGTCGACGATCCACAGGAACGGTCCGTCGGCGCCGACGGGAGTGACGTCGGAGTCGGAAAGGGCCCGCACGGAGTCGTCGTAGGCCTGCCCGCTCACCCAGAAGACACCGCCCGGGTAGGCCGCCTCGAAGCGGAGGGCGTACTCCTGGGCGAGCGCGGACTTGCCGATGCCGGCCATGCCGCGGATCTGTACGGCGCGCGGGGCGTCGCGGCCGGTGACGAGGGGCGCGGAGTGGGCGTGCAGGGCGGAGTGCACCTGCCAGAGCTCGGAGAGACGGCCCAGGAAGTCGAGGCGCGGCTCCGGGGAGCCCAACAGCCAGCGTCGTACGGCACGTTCCTGGATGGCCATCGGGCCGTCGAGGCGGGCGACGTGCTCGCGTACGTCGGCCACCAGGGCGGCGGGGTCGTCGGCCGAGGCGTGCCGGGCGTCGCGGAGTTCGACGGGGTGGATGTGGTCGGAGGTCGGCTCGGGGTTGACGACCATGACGCGGCCGCGTGGATCGCCCTCCGCCAGGCCCGCCAGATAGGCCGTGGTCAACTCCCACTGGCAGGCCTCGCGTTCGGGGTAGCCGGTGGAGTAGTAGGCGAGCAGCGCCTTGGAGCGGGCCAGTTCGCGCCGGATGGTGTCGCTGATACCGGCGAAGGAGGCGACCCCGGTCTCGTCGGTGAACACCTCGAGCCCGCCGTCGCGCAGCACCTGCACGAGCGGTCGGACCCGCTCCACGTCACCGCGGCTGTAGCTGAGGAAGACATCCCACACGACGGCTTACCCTACTGTGGGTACCGGGGAGGTCGATCATGAGACACAGGCAGCGCAGGCGGCGGGGTCCGGGCGGTCCGTCACAGATCACGGCCAGGCTGACGATCCCGTTCGTCGGCGAGATCTCCGGCACCTGGGAACCTGCCGACGCGGAGCGCAGCGCGGCCTGGGAGCTGTACCTGCAGCTCGTCACCCGCGTGTCGGTCGAGGAACTCGCCGCCGACGAGGGCTTCCTGCGCGAGGCGCTGTCCTCCTTCTACACGTTCTTCGGCACCACCCGTGACATCCTCCACCGCCACGGGCCCCAGATCGCCCCGCCCGTACCCCCTGGTCACGTCAGCTTCGCCGTCCTCGCGGTCACCGTCCTCAACCGTGTCCTGCGCCCCCTCCTCGCGACCTGGCATCCCCGCCTCGCCGCCTACGAGTCCCAGCGGCCCGAAGGGCGCGATCCGGTGGCGTGGGAGCGGGAGTGGGAACACGCGGACGCCCTGCGCGGTGCGATCGCGGAGGTGCGGGGTGTGCTGCGGTCGTTGGCTCGGACCTTGCAGGAGGTGGCCGAGGTCGGCGACCTCATCGACCTGCCGGCACCGCGCGCTCCCGAGGACGCGGCGACAGGGGCGAATCGGGGCACCCCCCCCCCGGCGGTTCAAACAGGTCCTGATGCTTCGAACGCCCCTGACGCTCCTGACGCTTCCGGAGTCTGAGGTCGCTCTCGCCGCGTGAGGCCGTCGGGCCGATTGTCAGTGGTGTGCGCTTCACTGGAGTGGTCACTGAGAGTCACCACGGGGGAGCGGGCGATGGCAGCGCACGAGACGCATGAGAGTGGGCAGGAGCGGGAGCAGGGGCGGGACGCGGAGGGCGGCGGCGACGCGCATGCCGCTCGTACGCATCTCTCGGCCGCCGGGTTGCGCGCTCGGGGATGGACGGCCGGGATGGTGCGTCAACTGCTCGGTGAACCCGATCTGTTGCGGGTCAATCCGCATTCCCGGGCGGCTCCGCGGATCCGGCTGTACCGCGTCGAGCGGGTCGAGGCCGCCGAACGGAGTGGGGAGTTCCGGGCCGTTTCGGCGGCTGCCGCGCGGAGGTCGGCCGCGGCGCGGGGCGCCGCTCGGCGCAGGCGGCGGGAGGTGCTGACGCGGATCGCGGCCGAACCGATCGACGTGCCGCGGCTGGCTCCGCACGAGTTGGCGGCGCTGGCCGTCGAGCACCGCGATCGGCGGGACGAGGGGCGCGTGTACGAGCGGCGGGAGTTGCCGCCGGAGGGTGCCGTCGTGCTCGATCGGTGGAAGGTCGACTACCTGCTGCACCAACTTGCCCGCTACGACGAGTTGTTGAGCGGGCTGCACGGGAGTGCCGGGCAGGTCGCGGCCGAGGAGTTGCTCCGGCGGCGGGTCTACGCGACCATCGCCGAGGCGTACCCGTTCCTTGCACGGGAGTGCGAACGCCAATTGTCTGGCGGAAATTCGGATGCGGGCGCCTCGTCCATGTGATCGGCTGACGCCCGCACTGCGCCGACCGCCGACCGCCAACTGCCTGCCGGCGGTGGCCGATCGACCGATCTCTGGGAGACCCCGTGCTCGAACGCGTCACCGTCCCCGCCCTCTTCCCGCCGCCCACCTACTCCCACGCCACCGTCGTCGAGGCCGGTACGAAGCTCGCCTTTCTCGCCGGGGCGGTTCCGCTCGACGTCGACGGCAAGGTGGTCGGTATGGGGGACGCGGTGCGGCAGGCCGAGCAGGTGGTGGTGAATCTCGGGGAGCAACTACGGGCGGTCGGGAGCGACTTGGGGCATGTCGTCGCGACGGACGTGTACGTCGTGAGCAGCGAGCCCTCGGTCTTGTCCGCCGTGTGGGAGGTGGTCGAGGCGTCCGGGCTCAGTGCGGGGCCGCATTCGTCCACGCTCATCGGCGTGGCCTGCCTCGGGTACACCGGGCAGCTCGTGGAGATCACGGCGACCGCCGTCGTACCGGAAGAAGCGCCGGCAGAGGAAGAGGTGGCGCAGTCGTGAATCCCGACTCCGAGGTCGTCGTCACGCTGCGGCGGGCGGCCGCACCCGATGCGCGCCCCGCCGCCGACGTGTGGCTGCGTTCGTTCGCCGCCGCGCTGCCGACCGTTGTCAGTCCACGGTCCGCCGACGACGTGCGGGACTACTTCCGGGACGTCGTCGTGCCGTTGCGGGAGATCTGGGTGGCCGATGCGGGGGACGGCGGTGGGATCGTCGGGCTGATGGTGATCAACGGGGATGAGGTGTCGCAGCTGTATCTCGAACCCGACTGGCGTGGGCGGGGGCTCGGGGACCGGTTCGTCGGGCTCGCGAAGGAGCGGAGCCCGGGGGGCCTGGAGCTGTGGACGTTCCAGGTGAACAAGCCGGCGCATCGGTTCTACGAGCGGCACGGCTTCGTCGCCGTCGAGTTCACGGACGGCAGCGGCAACGAGGAGCGGGAGCCGGACGTTCGGTATGTCTGGGAACCCAAGCCGTAAGCCACGAGCCCTGAGCCCTGAGCCCTGAGCCACAAGTCGTGAGTCAGGGGCGGGCGTTGCGGGCCAGTTCGAGGGCGTTCGACGGCCACCACTGGCCTGCCGCCGGGCCGCCTCGGCAGGTGCCGTCGGACTCGCCGGGGCGTTTGATCCACAGGTAGGCGTCGAGGAGGGGGTTGTCCGTGCGGGTCGTCGGCGGGGTGCCGAGGGCGCGGCCGGGTGGATTGCACCACGCGTCGGTGCCGGTGCCGGTGTAGGGGCCGTTGCCGTTGCGGCTGGTGTCGATGACGTAGTGCTTGCCGGCGAGGTCTTTGGAGAGCTGGTCGCCGTACGTCGAACTCGCCTTGTTCGTTTGGTAGTTGGAGACGTTCAGGGCGACGCCGTCAGCTCGGTCGACCCCGGACGCCTTGAGCGCGGCGACCAGTCGCCAGGCCTCGGGGATCCAACTGGAGTTGCCGGCGTCGACGTAGACGTGGGTGTTCGGTTGGCGTTTGAGGCGGTCCACGGCGTGGGCGAGCAGGGAGTAGCGCTCGCTCGGCGTGACCCGGGTGCAGCCGGCGACCACCTGGGCGACCGCGTCCGGTTCGACGATCACATAGGCGCCCCGGTCGCCGAGGGCGGTCGCGAACTCGTCGATCCAGGTGCGGTAGGCGGCCGCGGTGGGGGCACCGCCGAGGGAGTACTGGCCGCAGTCCCGGTTCGGGATGTAGTACGCCACGAGCACGGCGGTGCGGCCGGCCTGGGCGGCGGCGGTGGTGCGGGCGCGGACGACCGGGCCGGGGTCGGGTCCGTTGAGCCACTCGGCCTCGGGCCTCGCGGCGATGCGGTCCATCAGCGTGGCGTCGGCTGTCCGGCCGGCCTCGCGCCAGGTGGCTGCCTGCTGGGCGGCCCGGGAGTCGGGGGCGGTCCAGAACGGTTCCGGTACGTCGCGTGTCGCCCCGGCGCAGCAGAATCCTGCGAGGAGGGTGGCGAGGACGGCTCGGCGTACCGGGGTGGGCAAGGTGACTCCGTTCTCGCCGCGGGTGGGAACTGGGCGGCGGCTTGTCCTTCCCGGAGTCTGCGGGGCGCCCTGGGTTGGTCCAGCACGTGACTTGGCAGGGCGGGGGAAGATCACCCCGACGGGGGTGCGGTGCGGCGGGGGGTGCGGCGCGATAGGGGTGCGGCGCGATAGGGGGTGCCGGGATCTGTCGTTGCGCGGCTGCTGCGCCGTCGTGGCTGGTCGCGCAGTTCCCCGCGCCCCTTAAAAGCGCCTCAGCTGGGCCGGGCTTCAGGGATGCGGGGGCAACGTTCCAAGGGGCGCGAGGTAGTGCCTTTGAGGGGCGCGGGGAACTGCGCGAGCAACCCCCATCCACCCGCACTCCGAACTCAAACCGGCAGCCCCACCCCCGTCAGGACCGCCGCCCCCACCCCCTCCGCTTAACCACCGGCCTCGCAAAACTCCCCACCCTGCTTGTCCTCAGCCCCAACCCCACCAACGACTCCGCAAGCTTCACCGCCGCCCCCACCCCGTCCACCACCGGCAACCCCAGCTTCTCCCCCACCACCCGCTGCAACCCCGTCATCCCGGCACACCCCAGCACCAACACCTCGGCCCCCGCCGCACACACCCGTTCCGCCGCCGCGAGGAACGCCGCCTCCGTGCGGGCCTCGTCGCCGCCCAGGTCGAGGACGCTCAGCCCGGTGCCGACCACCGCCGCACAGTTCCGGCCCACCCCCGCCAGCTCAAGGCTGTCCTCGATCTGCCCGCAGGACCGTTCCAGCGTGGTGACGACCCCGTACCGTCGGCCCAGCAGACAGGCCAGGTGGGCGGCCGCCTCGGTGATGTCGACGACCGGTACGTCCACCAACTCCCGGACGCCTTCCCGCCCGTGCTCCCCGAAGCCGGCCATGACGACGGCGTCGTACGCAGGGCCCTCGTACGTCCGGAGGAGGTCCATGACGGCCGCCGCCGACAGGTAGCTGTCCAGCCAGCCCTCCGCCGACTCGGGGCCCCACGCCGGGGTCAGGCCGGTCACGGCGGTGCCCGGGCCTGCGGCGGCCCGGGCACCTCGTACGATCTCCTCGGTCATCTCCTGCGTGGTGTTGCAGTTGGTGACGACGATGCGCACGCGGGTCAGACCTCCAGCGGCTCGGGAGCGGGCGCGGCGGCGGCCCGGTCGGTGCGGCAGATCAGTACGTACAGGCCCGCGCCCAGTGCCGTACCGATGAACCACGAGTACGGGGCCACATCGCTGAACGTCTTCACCAGCGCGAGCACCGCCGCGACCCCCGCCGAGGGCAGAAACGCCCACAGGGCCTTGGGGTTGACGCCCTTCCGGTAGTAGTAGCGGGAGCCGGGGGTCGCGTCGAAGAGTTCCTGTACGTCGACCCGGCCGCGCTTCACCCAGTAGTAGTCGACCATGATCACGCCGAACAGCGGGCCCAGGAAGGCACCGAGGCCGCCGAGGAAGTAGTTGACGACGGTCGGGTTCGAGAAGAGGTTCCACGGGGTCACGACCAGCGCCGCCACCGTGCTGATCATGCCGCCGATCCTGAACGTGATCTTCTGCGGCCAGACGTTGGCGAGGTCGTACGCGGGTGAGACGAAGTTGGCGACGATGTTGACGCCCATGGTGGCGACGGCGAACGTGAAGGCGCCCAGCACCATCACCCAGGTGTTGCCGACCTTGGCCACCAACTCCGCCGGATCCGTGATGGCTTGGCCCCAGACCTCCAGCGAACCGGCCGTCACGATCACCGAAACGACCACGAACGCCGTGGAGTTGATGGGCAGGCCCCAGAAGTTGCCGCGACGGACGGTCTTGTAGTCCGGCGCGAAGCGGGAGAAGTCGCAGAAGTTGAGCATCAGCGTGCCGTACGTCGCGAGGATCAAGCCGATCGCGCCGAACCACTGCCGCCACTGCTCGCCGAACGAGACCGGGTGCGGGGTCGAGGTGAGCGAGATCGACCAACCCGCCTTCGCCAGCACCCAGATGGCCAGCGCGATCATCACCAGCCAGATCGCGGGACCGCAGAAGTCCTGGAACTTCCGTACGGATTCCATGCCCTGACTGATGATCACCGCCTGGATCAGCCACAGCGACACGAAGGAGACCCAGCCGAGGGCGTCAAGTCCCAGGAAGGAGTGGTGAGTCCAGGACTCCAGGCCCGGCCAGGCCGCCAGCAGCATCACGTTGACGGCGACGGACGCGAGGTAGGTCTGGATGCCGTACCACATGATGGCGATCACGGCCCGGATGAGCGCCGGGATGTTGGCGCCCCACACGCCGAAGCTGATGCGGCTGACGACCGGGAACGGGACGCCGTGCGCCTGCCCGATCCGCCCCATCCAGTTCATGCCGACGTAGATGAGCACGAAGCCGACGAGCAGGGAGGTGAAGACCTGCCAGACGTTCATGCCGAGGACCAACAGGCCTGCGGCGAACGTGTAGTTGCCGAGGTTGTGGACGTCGGACATCCACATGGCGAAGAGGTCGAAGACCTTCCAGTTCCGCTTGTCGGCGGGGGCGAGGTCTTCGTTGGTGAGCCGGGGGTCGGGGACGAACGCTGGTGTGCCGGTGGCTTCGGCACTGTCGGCGAGGGACACGGGGCCTCCAGGGCGAGGGGACGAAAGGGGCGGGAGGGGCGGACAGGACGGCTTCCGGTGTCGTTTGGTATACCAAACTGCCGTCATAGTCCTCCCGTCAACCGTTCCGACCGATGTCTCCGTTGTTAACGCTCCGTAAAACACCCCCGGAGTCGGCGAAGATAAACCCCATGAGCTCCATGTCAGCGAAGATCGAACCCCTCGGAGCGGTGCGCGAGCGCGTCCTGGCCACCCTGCGGCAGGACGTCATCGCCGGTCGCCTCCGCCCCGGTGACCGGCTGGTCGAGCGCGAGCTCGCCGAGCGGTTCGGCGTCTCCCGGGTGCCGGTCCGCGAGGCGATCCGCGCGCTGGTCGCCGAGGGGTTCGTCCACTTCGAGACCCCGCGCCGCACGGTCGTACGCCGTCTCACCCCGAACGACGTGCAGGAGCTCTTCGAACTGCGCGAGGCCCTGGAGGTCTACGCGGCCGGGCTCGCCGCGTCCCGCGCGACCCCGGAGGAACTGGCCGAGGTGGAGGAACTCCTCGACCGCGCGGCCGCCGCGACCGAGGCGGGGGACGCCGAGGTGATCACGGACATCAACAGCCGCCTGCACGACAGCATCGTGACGATGGCGGGCAACACGCTGCTGACCGCCGCCCTGGAACCCGTCGCCGGCCGCCTGCGCTGGATGACCCGACGGAACGAGGAGTGGCCCCAACTCCTCGTGGAACACCGTGAGTTGTACGAGGCGATCGCATCCGGCGACCCGGACCGCGCCCGCGCGCACGCACTGGCCCACGTGCGGACCAACCACCGTTCCACGGTCCGGCATCTGTTCGGGGACGACGCGCAGCCGTAGGCGGAGGGAGTGAACGTGGTCAGCAGACGTGGCCTGTTGGGCGGAGCCGCCGCCTTCGTGGGGGTCGGGACGATGACTGACGTGGGGATGGCCGTGGCGGACGTGGCGCTGGACACCCCGTTCACGCCGGTCGGCACTCCGCATCTGGCGCAGGCCGAGCAACTGGTGGGATATCAGCGGCTGTTGGCGGCCGGGTATCTGGTGGACGGGCTGGCGGGGCACTGGCCGCTGGACGGCTCGGGCGCGGACCGTTCCGGCCACGAGCACCCCGTCACGCTCGGCTCCGGCTCCGGCGCGACCTGGTCGGCGCTGCGCGCGGGCGGCGAGCTGAGTCTCGACGGCACGTCCGGGGCGTACGCCGCCACGGACTCCGTCCTGGACACGACCGCCCCCTTCACCGTCTCCGCGTGGGTGCGCCTGGCGAGCGACGCCGACCCGGCCACCATGTACACGGCGGTGAGCCAGGACGGCTCGACGACCAGCCGCTTCCTCCTCCAGTACGACAACACCGTCTCCACCTGGGCCTTCAAGGTCCGCAGCGAGGACCAGACGACCAAGGTGTCCGCCGTCGCCACGTCACCGGTAGGTCTCGGCATCTGGACCCATCTGACCGGCCTCTGGGACGGCACACAGATCCGGCTGTACGTCGACGGGCAGGCGCAGGGCAGCGCCGCGACCACCCTGTCCTGGGTCGCGCCCGGCGGCTTCTCCATCGGCCGGGCCCGCTTCGACGGCGCGCCCGTCAACCGCTTCAAGGGCGCGATCGACGACGTCCGCGCGTACGCCCGCGCCCTCACCGCCGACGAGATCGCCCTGGTCAGCGGCCGTACGGCCCGCCTGAACAACGTCTACCGGACGGACCCGGGCGCCACCCTCACCTGGGGCACGCCCGACGACCCGGCGAGCTGGGTCGCCCGCGCCCGCTGCGCGTCCTTCGTCACCGGCGTCCTCAGGCACACCTACGGCTGGGCGGGCGACGACTACTTCCTCCAGTACTTCCAGGAGAAGGTCCCGGAGGCCGCCGACTACTGCGCCGCCTTCCTGAACGGCACCGCCGGCCCCCGCTTCCGGCGCGTCCGCAAGGTCGCCGACCTCCAGCCGGGCGACATCATCGCCGTCGATTACAACGGCAGCGACCCCGACAACACCGGCCACATCGTCATGGTCCGCGAGGTCAAGGGCGTCTTCAGCGGCACCGCCGACTTCACCGGCGAGACGCAGTACGCCGTCGAGATCATCGACTGCACCTCCGACCCGCACGGCGTCTACGCCCTGACCAACTACCCCAAGTACCCGGACACCCGCATGGTCGGCAACGTCACCGGCGAGAACCTCCAGGGCGTCGGCATCGGCCACATGATGTTCTACGCCTCCGACACCACGGGCGAGTTCTCGCGGTACCGGTGGAGCGTCAACTCGTCGAAGAGCACCGGGACTTACGACGTGACGGCACGGCCGGTGGCGGCGGCGCGGGTCGGCTGACCAACTGGTCCGGCGGCGGGCGTACTCGGCCGTCGCCGCCACCAGCGCCTCCGCGAGACCGGGCACGCTCGCGTTGTGCCCGACGGTTCGCTCTCCGGACACGGGCCCATCCCGCAACCAACCCTGACTTCACTACGACACCGGCGCCCCTGACCTCGCTACGGCGCTGTCGGCAGCCCTGCCGCCCCGGCCGCCGTGCGCAGTACGTCCCGCAGCATCGCGGGGGTGAGTTTGCCGGTGAAGGTGTTGCGCTGGCTGACGTGGAAGCAGCCGAAGAGGTCGAGGCCGTCGAGAGAGACCCGGGCGCCGTGCCCGAACGCGGGCCGTGGGCGCGGGACTTGCCGGCCCGCCGCCGCGAACGCGGGCAGCGCCGCCTGCCAGCCGAAGGCGCCGAGGACGACGACGGCCCTCAACGTCGGCCGCAGCAGGGTGAGTTCGTCGACGAGCCAGGAACGGCAGGTGTCGCGCTCCTCGGGGGTGGGCTTGTTGGCGGGCGGGGCGCAGCGCACCGGTGAGGTGATGCGGACGCCGTACAGCTCCAGGCCGTCGTCGGCGCTCACGGCGGTCGGCTGCGAGGCGAGGCCGACGTCGTAGAGGGCCTCGTACAGGACGTCTCCGGAACGGTCACCGGTGAACATGCGGCCGGTGCGGTTGGCGCCGTGCGCGGCCGGGGCGAGGCCGATGATCAGGAGCGACGCGTCGGCGGGGCCGAAGCCGGGTACCGGGCGGCCCCAGTACGTCCAGTCGGCGAAGGCGGCGCGTTTGGTGCGGGCGACCTCCTCGCGCCAGGCGACCAGGCGGGGGCAGGCCCGGCAGCCGGTGATCCGCCGGTCGAGGTCGGACAGGTTCATCCCCTCACCGTACGGTCCGGATGAGGAACGCGACGGTCCGGGTGAGGATCGCGACGGCTCACGTGAAGACCGCACCGAATGCCACGAACCCGCAGATCATCAGGAACAGCAGCGCCAGCAACGGCCATACGAACCGCAGGTACTTGTCGTAGCCGACCTTCGCCAGCGCCACCCCGCCGATGGTGACGGCGGTCGTCGGCACCCAGAGGTTCATCCAGCCGCTGGCGGCCTGCCAGGCGGTGACGACGACCGCGCGGGAGACGCCGGCGAAGTCGGCGAGCGGGGCGAGGATCGGCATGGCGAGGGTCGCGTGGCCGGAGGTGGAGGGGATCAGGAAGGCCAGCGGCAGGTTCACGACGAAGACGATGATCGCGAAGACACCGGAGGAGGTGCCCTTCACGATGCCCTCGATGGAGTGCAGCACGGTGTCCGTGATCTTCGAGTTGTTCATGATGACGGTGACCCCGCGCGCCAGCACGATCACCAGCGCCGGCGAGATGAAGTCGGCGGCACCCTGGATGATCATCGAGCTGAGCTTCTGCTCCCCCATCCGCGCCACCAGCCCGATCAACACGGCCGCGCACAGGAACAGCGCCGCCAACTGCGGGAAGGACCAGCCGAGTTCGAAGCCGTACGGTTTCGCGTCCGCGTCGCCGGTGAGCGCGCTCGCCCACGGCACCACCGAGAAGATCATGAAGGCGAAGACGAGGCCCATGGTGATCAGAACCGCCTTGTGGAGCCCGGTGAGTCGGGGTTCTTCGGCGGATTCCGGAACGTCCTCCTGGTTGTTGTCCCGGTCGCCGGGCAGGAACCCGGTGATCGACCGCTCCGGGTTGCGCTGCACGCGGCGCGCGTACCGGATGACGTACGCCACCGTCACCGCCGTCAGCACCACCCACATCACGAACCGCAGCACGATGCCGTCGCCGAGCGAGATGTCCGCGGCGGAGGAGGCGACGCCGGTCGCGAAGGGGTTCACCGTGGAGCAGAGCACGCCGATCCCGGCGCCGAGGATGATCGTGCCGACGGCGACCATCCGGTCGTAGCCGAGTGCCAGCATCAGCGGCACGATCAGACCGTAGAAACCGAGGGTCTCCTCGGCGAAGCCCTCGACCGTGCCGAGGACCGAGAAGACCACCATGATCCCGGCGATGAGCAACGCGCCGCGGTCGCGCAGCCGGTGGGCGAGCCGGCCGATGCCCCGGTCGAGGGCGCCGGTCGCGAACACCACGGTGATGAACGCCCCGATGGCGAGCACGAACAGGAACACGCCCGCGCTGCCGTACAGTTCACCGGCCAGGTCCGGGCCGACCTGGCCGGTCTTCTCGTCCTGGACACCGTAGAGACCGTTGACGGGCGCGAGGAACAGGTCGTTGAGCCGGTCGACGAAACTCTGGCCGGAGTCGACGCGGTGGTAAGTGCCTTGGATCGGGGCGCCGGAGGCGTTGCGGTCGTACTGCCCGGACGGGACGAGGAACGCGAGCAGCCACACGGCGATGGTGACGACCGCGAGGACGGTCAGCGCGCTGGGGAAGGTGAACTTCGGCTTGTGCGGCGGCTGTTGGGTGGTCTGCCGGCTGTCGGTGTCACTCATACGACCTCCGCCGCCCCGTCCTGACCACGGCTCCGGAAGTCGGCCGCGTATCGCTCGACGAACGCGCACATCGCGACGACCGTGTTCCGCAACTCCGAGAACAGCACGCGTTCGTTGGGCGCGTGCAGATTGCACATGCTGTCCTGCGCGCCGAAGAGCAGCACCTCGGCGTTGGGCGCGGCCCGCGCGAGCCCGTTGACCAGCGGGATCGAGCCTCCCGTAGCGACGTACGACGGCTCGGCACCCCACGCCTCCTTGAGCGCGGCGAGGGCGGCACGGTAGGCGGGCCCGCCGGTCGCGGCCTCGTAACCAGGGCCGGTGTCGCCCGGGGTGACGGTGAGCGGAACACCGAAGGGCGTAAGGGAGTTGAGGTGATCGACAAGCCGCGCCTGCGCCTCGTGGGGGTCCTGGAGCGGGTGAAAACGAAGGTTGAGCTTGGCCCGCGCGTACGGCACGACCGCCGAGGCCGCGTGATCGACACCGGGCGCGTCCAGCCCGATGACGGTGATCGCCGGCCCGCTCCACAACCGCTCCCCGAGACTCCCGGTCCCGACGAGCGGCACCCCGTCCCGCACACCGGCCAGCTCGCGGAACTCCTCCTCCGTGTAAGTCGCCCCGCCCCACTCCTCCCGCCGCAACCCTTCCACGGCCACATCACCGTGCACGTCGTGCAGCGTCGCCAGCGCCTTGAGCAGCACGAGCAGCGCGTCGGGGGCAGCACCGCCGAACTCCCCACTGTGACGCGGCTCTTCAAGAGTCCGCACCTCTACGAACACCTCGGCCGCCCCGCGAAGCCCGGTGGTCAGGGTCGGGGTGCCGGGGCGGAGATTGCCGAGGTCGGCGATGACCATGGCATCGCAGGCGAAGCGGTCGGCGTCGGTCGGCGGATAGGTGTCGAAGGGGCTGCCGTACTCCTCCTGTCCCTCGAACACGATCTTCACGCCGACCGGCGGCCGCCCCTCGTACGCGCGCAGCATCCCGAGGTGCGCGATCACGTTCGACTTGTCGTCCGCGATACCGCGCGCCCGCAACCCGCCCTCCACGGCGGTCGGCTCGAAGGGCGACGAGTGCCACAACTCCTCGTCCCCGGGCGGCTGGACGTCGTAGTGGGAGTAGAGAAGAACGGTCGGGACGTCGGGGTTCGGCGGCGGAATCTCCGCGAAGATCACCGGCGCGGTGCCGGGCAGATCGATCCGCTCGATGTGCTCGACACCGGCCCCGCGCAACAACCCGACGAGCAGCTCGTGCGCCTCCTGCACCGGCTCGGCCGGAAACCCGGGAAACGCCACGGAGGGAATCGCGGCGAGCCGCACGAGGTCGGCCCGCAGCCCGTCCATCAGCGCGTCGACCTTCGCTGCCCTGTCCTCCACGTCCGACCCCTCGTCTCTACCCCGGCTGCGGCCGCTACGACCTCGGGAAACAGCCTCTGCGGTACGGCGTGGGGGTGCATCCGGGGTGGGCCAAGGGGGGTGGTGGGCGGGGTGCTGGACAGGGGGCGGAGGTTGAGGGCCGGGGCTGGGCGTGGTGGTTGAGGGAAGGCAAGGGGCGCAAGCCGCGGGGAGCCCCCTCAGGTCGGCGGCCGAATCCCGCCGGAGCCTCCCGCCCTGAGGTACTAAAGTCGGGGCATGGCTTCCGAGGGTGCGGACGAGACCGACGGCGAGAACGGAACCGGCGCGACCACGACGAGCCGGAACACCGACGCGCCCCAGAGCCCGGCGGACGAGTCACAGAGCGATGCCGTGGCCGCAGCCAAGGCCGCCGGTCCCGCCGGCGGTGCGGGCGTCCGCGTCGACAGTTGGATCTGGTCCGTCCGTCTGGTCAAGACCCGTTCCATGGGCGCCGCCGCCTGCAAGGGCGGCCACGTCCGGGTCAACGGTGAGCGGGTGAAGCCCGCCCACTCCGTCCACGTCGGCGACGAGGTGCGCCTCCGCCACGAGGGCCGCGAGCGCGTCGTCATCGTGAAGCAGGTCATCCGCAAACGGGTCGGACCTCCGGTCGCCGCCCAGTGCTACGTGGACAACTCCCCGCCGCCCCCGCCCCGCGAAGCCGTCGCCCCGGCCGGCATCCGCGACCGCGGCACCGGCCGCCCCACGAAACGCGACCGCCGCGACCTTGAACGCCTGCGCGGCGTCCCCGGCGCCAGCCCCGACCCCGCCGCCGCTCCCGACACCCACCGTGACCGGGACACCCGTCGCGACGCACGCCGCAGTACCCGACGCGACCCGCAACGGTGACATCCGACCCCAGCCACGCCACCGCTCCCGATATCGCCCACGACCACGACGACACCCACCGCGCCTCGCACCGCAGCACACACCGCGACCCGCAACGATGACATCCGGCCCGGGCCCCTCGGCCCACCGGATGTCACCGTCACCCCGTGCTCAGCCATAGCGACAGCCACAGCCGTCGCTGTTATCCGTACCGCACGGATCACGCCCGTCGTCGTACCACTCGCAGCAACTCCGCGTTCTGCCCCCGCCGTGCCCAGGCGATCAGGGCGAGCGGAATGATCAGGATCAACGGTGTCGCCGCGTTCACACCGTGGAACACCGTCATCTGCACGACGAACGCGCCCACCATCAGCGCACTGAGCGCCGTCGCCGCCACCGACTGCAGCAGCGGGACCAACAGCCCGACCGCACCGGCCAGTTCGAGCGCTCCGATGGTGTACATGGCGCCGCTGCCCCAGCCGATCTTGTCGAAGGACTCCACGGCCGACGAGTTCGCGATCAGCTTCGGCAGCGCACTCGCGACGCCGTAGAACAGGGCGAGCAGCACCTGGAGGGCGCGCAGCGCGATGCGGGCACGACGGCCGCGCGTGGTCGCGGACTCGGCGACGACGACGGTACGGGAGGTGGCGGAAGCGGCGGTCTCGGACATGAGGTTCTCCTGTGGGAAGCGGTCCGTGTTGCTGTCACAGGGGTAGACCGGACCTCGTCCTCGAACTCATCGCCGCCGCACGGGATTTCCTCCGCTAGTCGGTCGCGTCCGCCACCGCCCTCACCCATATCCGGTCCGGTGTCAGATAGCTGTCCACCGTCAGTCCCGCCTCCGCCAGCGCCTCCTCGAACTGGTCCTGCGTCAACGGCCGGGACAGGAACGTCTGGGTCCAGACCGCGTCCGGGAACACATACTCCGCACGCACCGAGTCGACCCCGTCCCCGACCGGCTCCGCCGACACCATCCGCACGGTGAAGCCACTGGGGTCGATCCGCTCGCGCGGCAGGTTCGTGTGGTAATCCTCGCCCTCCCGCTGGATCAGCACGCGGCCGCCCGGCGCGACATGCCGCACGCAGGTCCGCAGAAGCCCCCGCCGCACCTCGATGTCCCCGGCGTGCACCAGGAACGACGCGAGCATCACCACGTCGAAGGTCTCGCCCAGATCGAGGTTCTCGATCGGGCTGCATATCGTGCGCGCGCCCTTGACCCGCTCCAGCATCTCGGCGGATTCGTCGACCGCCGTGACCGTGAAGCCGCGCTCCAGGAGGGGGTGGGTCATCCGCCCCACCCCGCTGCCCAACTCCAGGATGCGGGCGCCCGGCGGCACGGCCGCGGCGATGATGTCCGGCTCCTGACCGATCGACAGCCGCGAGTACAGCTCGACCGCGCAGCCGTCCGGAGTGATCGCCCCGGGTCCTGTCCCCTCGTACCCCTCACGCATTTCGATTCGCATGCCCGTCCAACGGTCCGCGTCCGCACGCCCGTTCCCGACTCGCACTGGTTCACCCGTACGAGTCAATTCCCTTCAGGCAGGCAACTGTTGGCGGCTGTCGGAGGTCGGAGCCGGGATCAGAGCGGAAACCACCCGTGCCCGAGGTACCAGTGGCCGCCTGCCCGCAGATGATCCCCGACGGCCCGCTCCACGGACGTACGCCTCGGCAGGCTCTCCACCGCCAGGTCGGGATGCCCGAAGACGAACTGCACCGGCTCGGTGTCGGCCGGCTCCGTGTCCTCGCGGATCACCCGGAACCGTTCCTGGAAGCGGACGATGTTGGACTCGGCGGAGAGGTACCGCTTCAGCTGTGGGTCGAGCAGCCAGGAGTGGCAGGTCGCGACCTCGTGGCGCTCCTCGGGGAAGTGCCGGGCGAAGAACGCGCGGGCCGGCTCCAGCGAGCGCTCGCACGCGGCCGGCGTGAGCGGCCCGGAGAAGTCGGGGATGTGCAGGTTGAGGCAGGGCGTCCCGGGCTCCACGTCCAGCCCCGCCTCCGTGAGCGCCTTCGCGCTGCGCTCGCCGAGCCGTGCCCGTTCGAACTGCAGCCGCCCCAGCTGGTACAGCTCGCCGCGGAAGTGCGGGACGAGCCACTGCGGGAACGGCAGCCCTGCCCCGCCGAACCGCTTGTGGTGCACCGCGATGTTGCGTCCCAGGTCGGCGAGGGTGCGCCGGGAGACGTCGGCGGGGATGCCGCGTTCGCGGTGGTACGCGCGCGTGGCGGGCAGCGCGGCGACGAACACGTACACAGGGAAATACGCGCGGATCTCGGGCGGGGCCTCGGGCAGCCGGGCCAGGAGCAGCTCGGTGAGCCGGGTCCAGTGGCCGTGCTCCCCGATGTCCTTGACCAGTTCACCGACGCACTCCTCCAGGAGCCGCGTCGCGTCGGTGTCCCGCGTCAACACCCGGCGCAGTCGCACCAGTTCGTTGATGTCCTCATGGGGTACGGCGAGGTCGAGCAGGACCTCGGGCAGTTCGTCGGCGTCCGGCAGCACGATGCGCTTCCCCTCCCTGTGGAGCCTTCTGGAGCCCTGTGGAGAACGTCCGAGCCGAAGAGTACGTTGCAAGGAGGAGTAGTGATCCCGATGCGTACAGGCAGTGAGCCGACAACCGCGCGCAGTCCGCTGCGGACGCGGTTCTGGCTGAGCGTGTGGGGGCTGGTCTGGACGATCTTCGGCACGGTGGCGTTCGCGATCGCGGGCCGCCCGGGGTGGGCGGCGGCCTGCGCGGTGCTGTGGCTGATCGTCACGATCGACATGACCATGATCCTCAGACACATGCGCCAGGGCCCGCACTACCAGCCGGGCCCGGACGTCCCGCCGTACCGGCCACCGGAGCACCGCCACCCCTGACGTGCACGAGCGCGCTCCGGAGGCGTGCGGCTACTCCTCGAACCGGGCCGCCTTCAGGTACTGCGGTTTCGGGTCGAGCGCGGCGGCCAGCCGGAAGTGGCGCTTGGCCTGGTCGGCACGGCCCTGTCGCTCGTAGGTGCGGGCGAGCGCGAAGTGCGCGAAGGCGTTGTCCGGCTCGCGCTCCAGGACGATGGTGAACTCCAGCTCGGCCGGCCGCAGTTGCGCGGCCGCGAAGAAGGCACGCGCGCGCAGCAGGCGCGCTGCCGTGTTCTCCGGGTGCGCGTCGATGACGCGGTCGAGCAGCTTCACCGCGCCCCGCGGGTCCCGCGCGTCGAGCAGTTGCTCGGCGGCGCGGAAGTCGATGACATGCGTCTCCGGAGTACGTCCGGTCGTTCCGCTGTTCTCGGGCACGGCAAAGTCCTTCCCTCACTCGGACGTTTCAACGCCCGCAGAAAGGGCCGCTATTCCTGAGGGGGCTGCTGGGGCGCGTGCGCCCTGCGCACGAGTTCGGCCCATACGTCCCGCACGCGCCGCTCCAGCGCCTCCAGGGGTACGTCGTTGTCGATGACGATGTCCGCGATGGCGAGCCGTTTCTCGCGCGTCGCCTGGGCGGCCATACGCGCGCGTGCGTCGTCCTCGCTCATCCCCCGCAGCCGGACCAGCCGGTCGAGCTGGGTCTCGGGGCTCGCGTCGACGACGATCACCAGGTCGTAGAGCGCGGTGAGGGCGTTCTCGGCGAGGAGGGGGACGTCGTGGATCACTACGGAGTCGTCGGCCGCGGCCGTTTCGAGCTCGCGGGACCGCCTGCCGACCAGGGGGTGGACGATCTCGTTGAGGACGGCCAGCTTCTCGGGGTCGGCGAAGACGATGGAGCCCAGTTTCGGCCGGTCCAGGGCGCCGTCCTCGCCGAGCACGTCCTCCCCGAAGGCCTCGACGACCGCCGCGAGCCCGGGGGTTCCGGGCGCGACGACCTCGCGCGCGATGCGGTCGGCGTCGATCAGCACGGCGCCGTACCCCACGAGCAGCCGTGACACTTCACTCTTACCGGCACCGATGCCCCCGGTGAGGCCGACCTTCAGCATGGACCGAAGCCTACGGCCTGTCACCGACAGGGCACGCGGTGACCGGCGGCAACCGCCCTCGCGCTAGTTGTCGCCCTCGCGCTCCGCCAGGAAGCGCTCGAACTCCTGCCCGATCTCGTCCGCCGAAGGGATCTCGACCGGCTCGGCGAGCATGTTGCCGCGGCTCTCGGCGCCCGCGGCGGCGTCGTACTGGTGCTCCAGGCCCTGGACGAGCGCCACGAGCTCCTCGTCGCCCTCCTGGATCTGGCGGTCGATCTCGGTCTGGGTGCG
This sequence comes from Streptomyces sp. NBC_00986, assembly GCF_045162565.1. Taxonomy (NCBI): domain Bacteria; kingdom Bacillati; phylum Actinomycetota; class Actinomycetes; order Kitasatosporales; family Streptomycetaceae; genus Streptomyces; species Streptomyces sp. NBC_00986. The sequence continues at coordinate 8,691,642 of NZ_CP108733.1, read as the reverse complement.
GTGGGCCTCGGTGCGCAAGGAGTGCGCGATGCCCGGCAGGACCAGTCCGGTGCCCGCCGTGATGGCCTCCAGGACGGTCAGAGCCGCGTCCGGGTACGGGGACCGGGCGATGTAGTGCGGGACGTGCGCGGCGACGCCCAGGACGTCGTGACCGGCCTCCATGAGGCGGTACTCGACGAGCGCCTCGGCGCTGCCGGGGACCTGCGCCTCGTCGAAGGGGCTGCGGTGGCCCGGGACGAGGTCGTTCCGGTTGCCGTGCGGGGTGACGCCGACGGGCCGGGTGTGCGGGACGCCCATGGGGATGCCGTGGAAGTTCACGGACAGGCGGACGCCGAGCCGCTCCACGATCTGCTGGACGGCCGCGGCGAAGCGCTCCCACTCCACGTCCGGCTCGGGGCCGGAGAGGAGCAGGAAGGGGGCTCCGGTGGCGTCCTGGACCAGTCGTACGTCCAGGGTGGGCTCTTCGTAGTCGGTCCAGCGGTCCCGCTTGAAGGTGAGCAGCGGGCGGCGGGCGCGGTAGTCGACGAGCCGGTCGTGGTCGAAGCTGGCCACGAGCTGGTGGGGCAATGTATCGAGCAGACGTTCGACGATCTGGTCGCCGGTCTCGCCCGCGTCGATGTATCCGTCGAAGTGGTAGAGCATGACAAGACCGGCCGACTCCTGTGCGAGCGCCATGTCGACGACTGCCAGGCCCTTCGGCTCCCATGCGTACAAACCCTGCGGATCAAGCACAGTGACCGCTCCTCCTCGTGTTCGTACTGCACAACGCCCTCCAGGGCATGGGCATTCCCGCCCATGCCCCTGATCAGGCACCTCTTACTGGCTTTTCATGCGCCGCTCCCCTGTGTCACCAGGTGGGCGTCCACGTCATGCGGACAGCACGCGCGCGTGGAGTGCGGTCACGGCCTTGCGGGCGGAGGAGAACGCGCCGTGCTGCCAGGCGTCGGTGTAGCTGAGCCAGTCGCCGGCGAAGTAGACGCGTCCGGTGGGGTCGTTGAGCGGCTTGTAGCGGGCGTCGTCGGGGCCACCCGGGGTGTCGTGCCACGCGGCCTCCAGGTGGGGCGTCTGACGCCAGTGGTGGGAGAAGGACGATGCCAGTTCGCTGCGGTACTTCTCGCCGTAGATCTTCACGCCCACGGCCACCGCCCGCTCTTCCCGCCCCTTGGGGGTGAGCTTCGCGTACGAGTCCGCGTCGTCGTCGTAGTTGTAGTACCCGATCAGGACGCCCCGCTCACCGTGGAATCCGTAAGAAGGGTGCCAGATGTGGGTGACGTCCTGGTCGGTCTCGGTGATACCGCCGTAGATCCGGTGGTCCAGCTCCCACCAACGGGACTTGTACTCCAGGCCGATCTTCGCGGCGGACGAGGGCGTGATCGCCTCCAGCGCGGTCTGGACGCCGGTGCCGAGGTTGTGCGGGATCTTGGAAAGGATGTTGGGCGGCAGGGCGCCGACGCAGTAGTCGGCCTCGATCACCTTCGTACGGCCGCCCTGGGTGTAGGTGACGGAAACGCCACTCCCCTTGTCGGTGATTTTCGAGACGGCCGCTCCGGTACGGATGCGGTGCGCGCCGATCGCCCGGGTGAGGGCCTTCGGTATCTGGTCCATGCCACCGACCGGCTGGAACATCAACATGGCCTGGTCGAAGCCGAATTCGAAGGAGAAGTAGCGGCCGACACCGCTGGCGAACACTTCGGAGGCCGTGGGCACGTCCCCGAGCAGCACACCAGGAGTACCCGCGGCGGCCGGAATGGTCGAGTACCCGCGGAAGTCACCGCCTCCATAGGTGAGTTTGTCCCCGAGCTCGCCCCAGCCCTTGAGGAACTCGACGAGCCTCTCCTGGTCGGTGGCGGTCAACTCCTTGTCCAGGGCGCCCTTGTCGGTGGCCTTGGCGAGCAACTCCGAGACATAGCCGTAGACATCGGCTTTGGCGGTGCGGTAGCGCTCGGGCTTGGTCATGCCGGTGGACTCGTTGTAGATGTACGCGTCCGCGTTGACGTTGGTGAACACCTGGATGGGGACGCCGAGTTCACGGCAGTAGTCGAGAGTGATCATCCACTGCGGGATCCGCGCGGGGCCGCAGTTCATGTAGTGCCCGTCGGCGAAACGGGCGGTCTGCCGGTTGCCGTACAGGTCGGTCGTCGTATCCCCACCCCGGACGGTGAAGTTACGGCCGCCGGTACGGTCCCTGGCCTCCAGGATCGTACAGTCGTAGCCGGCCTTGCCCAGTTCGTACGCCGTGGTCAGTCCGGCGATGCCACCGCCGACGATGACGACCTTCGCCGCGCCGCGTCCGGTGAGGTGGAAGTCGCTCGCGGTCAGGGCGCGGAAGGGCTGTTCCCGCTGGGCGGCCTGTGCGGTGGGAGCGAGTCCGAGGGCCCCCATGGTGGCGAACATCGTGCCCGCGCCACCGGTGAGACCCACGTTCCGTAGAAATGCACGTCGGCTCTGGTTCCTTGCCATGGTCCGGCTCCCCTTCTCCGATCATGAATGACCGAGGCAGGGTCCCAACAGCCGGTTACGGCACGGCAGTTACTGATGTATCCCACACGTTTCTACAAGGCCGGGGAAAAGCGCCCCTTGGGGGCGCCCCCAAGGGGCGCGGGGAACTGCGCGACCAGCCACATGCGGCCCGCACCCGAAACACGACTGAGGGACCGCACCCCGAAAGGTACGGCCCCTCAATCAAGAGCTAGTGCTCAGTGGGCGTTCAGCTCTGCCCACCCGCCAGCTTCTCACGCAGCGCAGCAAGCGCCTCGTCGGACGCCAGCGCGCCAGACGTGTCCGCACCCTCGGAGGAGTACGAACCGCCGCCGCCACCACCGGCCGCGGCCGGAGCCGCACCCGCCGTGTCGACGCCCTCGGCCGCCGCCTGGGCGTCGGCCTCGCGGGACTTGATGACCTGCGCCTGGTGCTGCTCGAAGCGCTGCTGCGCCTCGGCGTACTGGGTCTCCCACACCTCACGCTGGGACTCGAAGCCCTCGAGCCAGTCGTTGGTCTCGGGGTCGAAGCCCTCGGGGTAGATGTAGTTGCCCTGGTCGTCGTACGACGCGGCCATGCCGTACAGCGTCGGGTCGAAGTCGACCGTCGCCGGGTCGGCACCGAAGGCCTCGTTGGCCTGCTTCAGCGAGAGGCTGATGCGGCGACGCTCGAGGTCGATGTCGATGACCTTGACGAAGATCTCGTCGTTGACCTGGACGACCTGCTCCGGGATCTCCACGTGGCGCTCGGCCAGCTCGGAGATGTGCACCAGACCCTCGATGCCCTCGTCCACGCGGACGAACGCACCGAACGGAACCAGCTTCGTGACCTTTCCGGGCACGACCTGGCCGATCTGGTGGGTGCGGGCGAACTGCTGCCACGGGTCTTCCTGGGTCGCCTTCAGCGACAGGGAGACGCGCTCGCGGTCCATGTCGACGTCGAGGACCTCGACGGTGACTTCCTGGCCGACCTCGACAACCTCGGAGGGGTGGTCGATGTGCTTCCAGGACAGCTCGGAGACGTGGACCAGACCGTCGACGCCACCCAGGTCCACGAAGGCACCGAAGTTGACGATCGAGGAAACCACGCCGGAGCGGACCTGACCCTTCTGGAGGGTCGTGAGGAACGTCTGGCGGACCTCGGACTGGGTCTGCTCCAGCCAGGCACGGCGGGACAGGACCACGTTGTTGCGGTTCTTGTCCAGCTCGATGATCTTGGCCTCGAGCTCCTTGCCCACGTAGGGCTGGAGGTCGCGGACACGGCGCATCTCGACGAGAGAAGCCGGCAGGAAGCCACGGAGGCCGATGTCGAGGATGAGTCCACCCTTGACGACCTCGATGACGGTACCGGTGACGATGCCGTCCTCTTCCTTGATCTTCTCGATGGTGCCCCAGGCGCGCTCGTACTGGGCGCGCTTCTTCGAGAGGATCAGGCGGCCTTCCTTGTCCTCCTTCTGGAGAACAAGGGCTTCGATCTCGTCGCCGACCTTGACGACCTCGTTCGGGTCGACGTCGTGCTTGATCGAGAGCTCGCGGCTCGGGATGACACCTTCGGTCTTGTAACCGATGTCGAGCAGGACCTCGTCCCGGTCGACCTTCACGATGACGCCGTCGACGATGTCGCCGTCGTTGAAGTACTTGATCGTCTCGTCGATCGCGGCGAGGAAGGCTTCCTCGTTACCGATGTCGTTGACCGCTACCTGCGGGGTGGTGGCGGTGGTCTCGGTGCTGCTCGTCATGTGGGAAAGGGCTCCGGTACGGACATTGAAGTCGTAGGTACTGCTCACGCCGAGAGCCTTTTTCGCTTCGCTCTGCAGAAGGCCGGACAGCCAAGGAAGCGCCAGTCCAGAACACCATGGTGTCCGGTTGGCGCCTCGAAAACCGAGGGGACATACATACAGATGCGAGCGCAACCTGCTACGTCTGAGGTGCGCAGGCCCGCAGCGCAACTTGTAGCATACGGGGGCAGCCAGGCAGGGTCAATGCGCGAAGGCGCACACCCGGGGCGGATCGCCGCATACCCGGCACAAAACGTGTCCCGCGAGGCCACGCAGGCCTGAACCACCCCTTCAGTGACGCCGCCGGGGACAGCCGCACCGTAGAGGTGACGGAAGAGTACGACGAGGGAGCCGATCATCCAAGAGCCCGATGCGTTCGAGCCGGAAGCCACCCGACGTGACGCCGACGTCACCGAGAGTTCCCGGGCCAACCGGGGCTGGTGGGACCGGAACGCGGACGACTACCAGGTCGAACACGGCACGTTCCTCGGCGACGACCGCTTCGTGTGGGGCCCCGAGGGCCTCGACGAGGTGGAGGCCGAACTCCTCGGCCCGCCCGAGGAACTGAAGGGCAAGGACGTCCTGGAGATCGGCGCCGGCGCGGCCCAGTGCTCGCGTTGGCTGACCGCCCAGGGTGCCCGCCCGGTCGCCCTGGACCTCTCCCACCGCCAGCTCCAGCACGCGCTGCGGATCGGCGGATCGTTCCCTCTGGTGTGTGCCGACGCCGGCGCGCTGCCCTTCGCGGACGAGTCCTTCGACCTGGCCTGCTCGGCGTACGGCGCGCTGCCGTTCGTCGCCGACCCGGTGCTGGTGCTCCGCGAGGTGCGCCGGGTGCTGCGGCCCGGCGGCCGGTTCGTCTTCTCCACCACGCACCCGATCCGCTGGGCGTTCCCCGACGAACCGGGCCCCGAAGGCCTGACGGTCTCCGCCTCCTACTTCGACCGCACTCCGTACGTCGAGCAGGCCGACGACGGCAGCGCGGTCTACGTGGAGCACCACCGCACCCTCGGTGACCGCGTCCGGGACATCGTGGCGGCGGACCTGCGCCTGGTGGACCTGGTCGAGCCGGAGTGGCCGTCCTGGAACACGGCCGAGTGGGGCGGCTGGTCGCCCCTGCGCGGCAACCTCATCCCCGGGACGACGATCTTCGTGTGCGAACGCGACCGGTAAAACCGCTTAGGGGCTGAACGGAACGCGGGCACGCGCGCGTAGAGGTCGTTCCGCACGGCGTACGACACTGGGGTCGTGATCCGCTACGACGCCCTCGACGCGCTGCCCGTCCGCAGTGCCCTGCCCGGACTTGACGCCGCCCTGGAGGCGGGCGGTGCGGCCGTGCTCGTCGCGCCGCCCGGCACCGGCAAGACGACGCTGGTGCCGCTCGCGCTGGCCGGGCTGCTCGGCGAGGGGAACGAGGGTCCCGCGCGGCGGGTGGTCGTCGCCGAGCCGCGGCGGATCGCGGCGCGCGCGGCGGCCCGGCGCATGGCGTGGCTGCTGGGCGAGAAGGTCGGCGAGAGCGTCGGCTACACCGTGCGCGGCGAGCGAATCGTCGGACGGCACGCACGCGTGGAGGTCGTCACGACCGGAGTGCTGCTCCAACGGCTGCAACGGGACCAGGAGTTGGCGGGCGTCGACGCCGTGATCCTGGACGAGTGCCATGAGCGGCACCTGGACGCGGACACGGTGGCCGCCTTCCTGGTCGACGTACGGGAGGCCCTGCGGCCCGAGTTGCGGCTGGTCGCGGCGTCCGCGACCACCGACGCGCAGGGCTGGGCCCGGCTGCTGGGCGATGCGCCGGTGGTCGAGGCGGAGGGTGTCGCGTACCCGGTGGAGGTCGTCTGGACGCCTCCGGTAGGTCCCGTACGGCCGCCGCACGGGATGCGCGTGGACCCGGCGCTGCTCACCCACGTGGCGTCGACGGTACGGCGGGCGTTGGGCGAGCGGGACGGGGACGTGCTGTGCTTCCTGCCCGGGGTCGGGGAAATCGCGCGTGTGGCCGGGCAGTTGGGCGACCTGGGCGGGACCGAGGTGCTCCAGGTGCACGGACGGGCGCCGGCCGCCGTGCAGGACGCGGTGCTGTCGCCCGGGGCGCGGCGGCGGGTGGTGCTCGCGACGTCCGTGGCGGAGTCCTCGCTGACGATTCCCGGTGTACGGGTGGTCGTCGACTCGGGGTTGGCGCGGGAGCCGCGGGTCGATCACGCGCGCGGGCTGAGCGCGTTGGCGACGGTTCGGGCGTCACAGGCGGCCGGGCGGCAGCGGGCGGGGCGAGCCGGGCGTGAGGCACCGGGGGCGGTGTACCGGTGCTGGGCCGAGGCCGAGGATTCCCGTCTGCCGCGTTTTCCGGCGCCGGAGATCAAGGTGGCCGATCTGACGGCGTTCGCCCTGCAGGCGGCGTGCTGGGGGGATCCTGGGGCGTCGGGGCTGGCGTTGCTGGACGCGCCGCCCTCCGGGGCGATGGCTGCGGCGCGGGGGGTTCTGGCGGCCGTGGGTGCCGTCGACTCGGGTGGGCGTGCGACTGCTCGGGGTGTGCAGTTGGCTCGGCTGGGGCTGCATCCGCGGCTGGGGCGGGCCCTGTTGGACACGGGGGCGGCGGGCGCCGAGGTTGTCGCGCTGCTGAGCGAGGAGGCGCCGCGGGCGTACGGCGATGATCTTGCCGGGGCTTTGCGGAGTGCCCGGCGTGGAGGGGACGCCTATGCGGGGCGTTGGCGTGCGGAGGTTCGGCGGCTGCGGGCCGTGGGGGCAGAAATTTCCCGCCCACCCACCCGTTACGGCCCTCAAGAAGTGGACGTCACAAGCGATGACCGTGCCGTCGGACTCGTCGCCGCCCTCGCCTACCCCGAACGCGTCGCCAAAGCCGACGGTGGTTCCTACCTCCTCGTCTCCGGCACCCGTGCCGAAGTCGGCGAAGCCAGTGCCCTGCGCGGGGCGCCCTGGATCGCTGTCGCCGTGGCCGACCGGCCGATCGGCAAGGGGCACGCACGCGTGCAGCTCGGCGCCGTGGTCGACGAGGACATCGCCCGGTTCGCGGCCGGGGCGCTGCTCAGCGAGGTGGACGAGGTCCACTGGGCCGGCGGCGATGTCGTGGCCCGGCGCGTCGAGCGGCTCGGGGCCGTCGAGTTGGCGGTGCGGCCTTTGAAGAACGCCGACCCCGTTGCCGTACGGGATGCGCTTGTTGAAGGGCTGCGGCAGGAAGGGTTCGGGCTGTTGCGGTGGTCCGCGGATGCCCAAGTGCTGCGGCAGCGGCTGGCGTTCCTGCATGTGAATGTCGGGGAGCCTTGGCCCGACGTGTCCGACGATGCGCTCCACGCGCGTGTGGACGAGTGGTTGGAGCCGGAGTTGGGGCGGGCGCGGCGGCGGGGGGATCTGGGGCGGATCGAGGCGGGGCAGGGGCTGCGGCGGTTGTTGCCGTGGGCCTCGGGGGACGCGGGACGGTTGGACGAGTTGACTCCGGAGCGGTTGCTCGTGCCGAGTGGGTCCAGGATCCGGATCGACTACGGGAATCCCGAACAGCCCGTGCTCGCCGTGAAGTTGCAGGAGATGTTCGGACTGCACGAGTCGCCGACCGTCGCCGGGGTGCCCGTGCTCGTGCATCTCCTCTCCCCCGCCGGGCGGCCCGCCGCCGTCACCGCCGATCTCGCTTCCTTCTGGAAGGACGGCTACAAGGGCGTGCGGGCCGAGTTGCGGGGGCGGTACCCGAAGCATCCGTGGCCGGAGGATCCGGCAAGCGCCGAGGCCACGCGGTTCACCAACGCGCGGCTCAGGCGGTGACCGGTTCGGGTTCGTGGATCTCGGTGGGGGCGGGGTCTCCGGGGCGCCTGCTGCGGGCCTCCAGGTAGAGGGAGAGGGCCAGCAGGAGCAGGCCGAGGGTCAGGAAGCCCCAGGGGAGGTAGGAGACCATCAGCAGGACGAGGGTGCGGTTGGACTTCACCAGGGCGACGGTGTGCTTGATGTAGTCCTCGCGCATCTTCACGTCGCCGGCGAACGCCGTCACCTTGTCCCGGCCCCCCAGGAGGGTGCCGCCGCGCAGCTCCTCCTTGTGGATCTCCTCGCCGTAGACCGGTGCCCCGGTGACGGGTTCGACCCAGAACTTGCGGACCGTGGTGTACCAGCGGGTGGTGCCCGTCTTGGCGACGGACTCCGGGGTGATGCCCTTCACGGGCATGGTCTTGGGGAAGGGGACCTTGGTCCAGGGGATGGTCTGCTCGAAGTAGTAGACCTTGACGCCGCGGAAGTTCTGGGTGCCCTTGTAGTGGATGGGGTTGGTGGTGCGGGTCTGCGCGTCGAAGTACTCGTAGTCCCGTTTCTGCGTCAGGAACGGCCACTTGAACTCGATGCCGTCCCGTTTCACCGGGTCGCCGTCGACCATCTCGCCGGTGGCGTGGACGGGGTCCTGGGTGTGCGCGTCGAAGATGTACCGCTCCGGGATGGAGGAGACCATCTTGCCGTCGGGGCCCTGGACGTAGGACAGACCGTCCCAGACGACGACGTCCCGGCCGGCCGTCTTGTCGATCTTCTTGGCGGCTTCGACGTTGCCCTTGAGGGTCTGCACGATGGTGACCTTGGGGACCGTCTTGGCCTGCATGGTGCCGTAGTCGAGGAGGGTGGCGTTCTTCGCCTCCAGGACCATGTCCTGGTACTGGTTCGCCGGGATCTTGGCCAGGCGCGGGAAGGCGTACCAGCGCAGCAGCGGGGACAGCGCCGTGAAGAACACGGCGAGGGCGAGCAGGATCAGGCTGGCCTTGCGGCGCATCTCGGCCTCCATCCCAGGGAGTCAAACGCTTGCGCAAGCGTTTACGGGTGCGCGGGCACCGTCGTCAGCAGCGGTTTCGGGGAGGTCTTCCCCATCGGTGAGCCCATCGCGGTGATGGTCAGGACCAGCGCGAACGCGAGCACGAGTCCGGTCGCGGCGGCGATCAGGGCACGCATGCCGGGCCTCCCGACAGACAGAAACCGAATGGATTCAGGAACTGATAGGTCGTCAGGTCGGGCACCGTAGCAACGCGCGGGCGAGATGAGAACACGTTGCACACGCATGACGTAGGGACACGACGAAGGCGCCCACCCGCCGAAGCGGAGGGCGCCCTCGTCCTACGGTCGTGCGGCCGGACTACGCGCTCGGTGACGCGGACGGGCTCGGGCTCGCGCTCGCGCTCGGGCTGGACGACGAGGTGTCTGCCGCCGTCACGGTCAGTTCGACCGTGAGGGTCGCGCCGCCCGTGGTGGTGATGCGGAGCAGGAAGGTGCCGGTGGTGTCGTCGGCGTACAGCTTCGGCAGCTTCAGGAGACCGTCGGCATCCGTGGCCAGGCCCGTGAGGGTGCGTACGGTCTTGCCGTCCGCGTCCTTGAAGTAGGGGCCCTTGTCGTTCTCGGTGGCGTCGTCGGCGGCCTTGATGAGGGTCGCGGTGGCGGCGACCTTGTCGGCGACCGCGCCGTTCTCCGTGGCCTTCACCTCGACCTGGTCGGCGAACTCGCCGCCCGCCGTGCAGGTCAGCGCCGTGGTGCTGGTGCGGACGAGGGTGTCGGCGACGCGGGGCGTGACGCTGGCCCCGTAGTCGAGACCGGCGATCGTGCGGCCGACGACGGTCGCGCGGACGGTGAAGTCACCGGTCGTCTCGCCGGCTTGGAGGGCAGGGGCGACGGCCACACCGGAGGCGTTGGTGTTCACCGCGGCGACCTTCTCGCCGCCGACGAACGTGGCGTCCGTGGTCCCGACGATCGTGAACCGGATCCTGACCTTGGCGACGGTCTTGCCCGCCGAGGTCTCGGCCTTGGTGCTGATCTTCTTGCTGAACTGGTCGCCCGCGACCGCCGTGAGCTTCGCCGTGCCCGCGTCCGCGAGCTTGGCCACCGTGTCGGTGGGGGTCGGCGTGGGCGTGGGCGTCGGGGTGGGGGTCTGCGTCGGGGTGCCCGGCGTGGAAGGGGTCGACGGAGTGCTCGGCGTGGAAGGGGTCGACGGGGTGCTCGGAGTCGACGACGAGGGCGAAGTCGTAGGAGTGGACGGGGAGTTGTCGTCGCTGCGGCCCGACGGGACTGTGCCCGTGCCGTCCGGGACCGAGTGGGTGCCCTTGCGGTAGTACTCCAGCCAGGACAGGACCGTGTTCAGGTAGTCCGTCGAGTTGTTGTAGCTGAGGATCGCGCTGCGCAGGCCCGCGTCGGTCGACAGGTTCCAGTCGTTGCGGCACAGGTAGTGGCCGGCGGCGAGTGCGGCGTCGTAGACGTTGTTGGGGTCCTTGACCCCGTCGCCGTTGCCGTCGCGTCCCGCCCAGGCCCAGGTGGACGGGATGAACTGCATGGGTCCGACGGCCTGGTCGTACGTGCTGTTGCCGTCGTACAGACCGTGGTCGGTGTCCTTGATGAGCGCGAAGCCGTTGCCGTCGAGCGCGGGGCCGAGGATCTTGGAGGTCGTGGTGCCGTCCGCGTCGACCTGGCCGCCGCGGGCCTGGCCGGACTCCACCTTGCCGATGGCGGCGAGGAGTTGCCAGGGCAGGTTGCAGCCGGGCTTGGAGGAGGCGAGTTCGGTCTCGGCCTTCTTGTAGGCGTCGAGGACGGTCGCCGGGATGCCGGCCTCGGCCTCGCCCACCGAGACCGGGGTCCCTATGGACGGCGACTGGCTGTCGCTCGGGCTCGGGACGGGGCTGCTCAGGGGCGGGAGGTCCGTGTAGTACGGCGAGTCTCCGGTGGCGCTGTGGTCGGTGCTCCCGTCGGGCGTCGCCTGGCCGGTGGCGAGCGTTCTGTGGCCGCCGGTCACCGCCGGAGCCTGGGACGCGGACAGTGCCGCGACCGCTGCCGCGGCCACCGCCGTCGTCGCCGCACCCTTGCGCAGCCGCCTGCCGAAATGCGCCGTCATGGAGTGAACCCCTCCCAGGGACGCCCGAGCGCCCGTCTTTGTCTGTTGCCTCTGCGCCTGTTGTGACGATCGACCCGCGTCACAGGTTGCCCTCGCGATGCTTTTCGGTTGTTCTGTACGCTTGTTCCGCTCTTCCGTTCGACCGCGTTCCCCCTGCGCGGGGACCCAGGCGACCCTACGACAACTTGCTTTGCACGGGCACCCGTTCGTGACCGTTATTCACCGCCTGGCCATATGCCGATGTCTCCTACGGGGAGCCCCGTTGCCGTTCACCTTGAGTCATGCCGCCGCCGTACTGCCCGCCGTGCGCGGCGACGGACGGGGGCGCGGGCGTCTCGTACCGGCGGTGCTGGTGGCGGGTTCCTTCGCTCCCGACATGACGTACTACGCGGCGAGTGCGGTCCCCGGGGCGATGGAGTTCGGTGAGGTCACGCACTCCTTCCCGGGCGTCTTCACGGTCGACGTCGCGATCACCTGGGCGACGGTCGGCCTGTGGCTGCTCCTGCGCGAGCCCCTGGTGGCCCTGCTCCCGCGCGCCCGCCAGGCCCGGACGGCGACCCTGTTGCGCTGCGGCGCTCCACGCGCGCGTGCGACCCCGTCACTGGCCGCGTGGTGGTACGTCTCGGCGGTGCTCGGCGGCCTGACCCACGTCGTCTGGGACGCGTTCACGCACCACGACCGGTGGGGCGTACGGCTGTTCCCCGTCCTCGACCGGGAGTTGGGCGGCAGGCCGCTGTTCTCGGCCCTGCAGTACGGCAGTTCGGCGCTCGGCGCGCTGCTGATCACGGCCTTCGTGGTACGTGCGCTACGACGGGTTCCGGCCACCGAGCCGGTGGGGGTGCCCGAGCTGTCGGTACGGGACCGGTGGGCGGCCGGAGTCGTCCTGGCCGCCTGCGCCCTGACCGCGGCGGCGGAACGGGCGTCGACCTGGTGGGCCTACTGGGGCTCGACGGCAACCCCCTGGGACCTGATCCCGACCCTGTGCTTCGGCGCGGGGGCGGGACTGGTTCTGGGCGTGCTCCTTTACGCGGTCGGCGTCCGCGTGTGGCGCCCGGCGACGGCCGGGGTGCCTGGAGATCCGGACGGGGTCAGCGCGGAGCGGGACCGTAGCGCCGGCTCACGCTGAGCATGACCAGGGGGCGGCGGAGGGCCGAGGGGACGCGGTCACGCCGAGCCGTCCGGCGGGGTCGCGATGAACACCGTCATGGTGTGCGCGGAGGGTGACCTCGGGATCCGGGTGAGGACGAGGTCCAGGTAGCTGCGCCCCAGCTCGGCCCAGAGCCGCCAGACGGCGGTGCCGGTGGGGGTGGTCGCGGGTCCCTGGGGATGTCTGGCCTGTTCTCGGGGGTCTACGGCCGTGTCGTCCCGGAACGTGAGGCGGCGCCGGAGGCCTGCGGCCGTGTGCCGGACGGCCATCGCGAGGTCGGCGGGGATGCGGGCGGTGCTTGCGCCGGCCGCGAAGGCCGGAACCGGCGGTCGAAGCGCACCCTGGGCGGCAGCGGCACCCGCTGCCTGCGCCTGAGCCGTCCGGCGGTGAAGCGTGCGTATACCCATGCCCGCATCCTTACGGTCACCGGAGCCGGGAGGCGCTTCCGCGGGGGCCACGCGAGTGACGGGCCCTCCGGGGGTTGGGCGGGGGTTGTGCGGGGGTTTCTGTGGCCGGGGCGGGTGTGTGCCGGGCGGGGTGGGGTGCGGGGCGGGTGCCTTGCGGGGCGACCGAGGGAGGGGTGTGCGCTGGCTGAGGTGGGAAGCGGTGTGGGTGCCCTGCGGGGCGGCCCAGGAGGGGGTGTGCCCTGGCCCAGGTGCGATGCCGCGCGGGTGCCCTGCGGGGCGGCCCGGGAGAGGGTCTGCGCCGGCTGAGGCGGGAAGCGGTGCGGGCGGCCTGGGAGGGGCGGGGGTGGGGTCGGCACCGCCGGGACGGGTTGTGGTGGGTGCTCGCCGTTGCGGCGGGAATCTCTTGCGGGGCGGATCTCAGAACCGGGGCAGGTGCTGCGGTGCCGGCAGGCATGTCGTGGTGGGCGTTCGCGGCATCGCGGCGGAGTTCTTGTGCGGGCCGGATCAAAGAACCCCGGGAAGGCACGGCGGTACCGGCGGCTGTGCCGTGGTGGGCGTTCGCGGCGGGATTTCGTACAGGGGGACTGCAAGGGCAGGGTCTACAGGCGGTGAGGGTGGACTGCAAGGGCGGGCCCCACAGTCGGTGGGGAGGGACGAAGGTGAGCCCAGGCGTCCGGGCTCTCCAGCGGCGCGGCACCTCTCTGCCGATCTTCCGCAGCCCGCCCCGGCAACACACCTCGGCCGACCCTCCACAGCCAGCCCCAGCGACATCCCGTAGCCACTCACGCGAGCCACGGTTCCCCGTCACCCACCCTCGCCGTGACTCACCGCAGCACGCCCCCAGCCGGGACTCGCCACCGCTCGCCACGCCAGCCGCAGAGCTCGCCGCCCACCACCCCGGCCGGCACGCACCCCGGCCTCTCCCAGACCGCCCGCAACCCATCCCACCCCGGCCGGCACACCCCACCCCCGGCCGGAGCGACCCCCCGCACAATCCCCGCTCAACCGCCGGAGGCTAGTGCGCGGCGGACTCCCAGTCCGGTCCCACTCCCACCGAGACGTCCAGCGGGGCCCGGAGGTGGACCGCGCCGGCCATCGCGTGGCGGACGAGTTCCTCTGTGGCCGCTCGTTCCCCTGGGGCGATCTCCAGGACGATTTCGTCGTGGACCTGGAGGAGCATGCGGGACTTGAGGTCGGCCTCGCGCAGGGCGGTGTCGACCTTGAGCATGGCCATCTTGACGATGTCCGCCGCGGTGCCCTGGATCGGGGCGTTGAGGGCCATGCGCTCGGCGGCCTCGCGGCGCTGGCGGTTGTCGCTGTTGAGGTCGGGGAGGTAGCGGCGACGGCCGAAGAGGGTCGCCGTGTAACCCGTCGCCCTCGCCTCGTCGACCGCGCGGCGCAGATAGTCCCGTACGCCGCCGAAGCGCTCGAAGTACGTGTCCATCAGGACCCGTGCTTCGCCCGCGTCGATGTTCAGCTGCTGGGAGAGGCCGAAGGCGGACAGGCCGTAGGCGAGGCCGTACGACATCGCCTTGATCTTGCGGCGCATCTCCGCGTCGACCGCGGAACCCTCGACCGAGAACACCTGGGAGGCGACCGTGGTGTGCAGGTCCTCGCCCGAGGTGAACGCCTCCAACAGGCCCTCGTCCTCGGAGAGATGGGCCATCACGCGGAGTTCGATCTGGCTGTAGTCCGCGGTCATGAGCGATTCGTAGCCTTCGCCCACCACGAAGCCCCTGCGGATCGCCCTGCCCTCGTCCGTGCGGACCGGGATGTTCTGCAGGTTCGGGTCCGTCGACGACAAACGACCCGTCGCCGCCACCGTCTGGTTGAACGTGGTGTGGATGCGGCCGTCCGTCGCGATCGTCTTGATCAGGCCCTCTACGGTGACGCGCAGTTTCGCCTGTTCGCGGTGGCGGAGCATGATGACCGGCAGTTCGTTCTCGGTCTGGTTGGCCAGCCAAGCAAGGGCGTCCGCGTCCGTCGTGTAGCCGGTCTTCGTCTTCTTCGTCTTGGGCAGGCCGAGTTCGCCGAAGAGGACTTCCTGGAGCTGCTTGGGCGAGCCGAGGTTGAACTCGTGCCCGGCCGCCGCGTGCGCCTCCTTCACCGCCTGCTGGACGGCGCCGGCGAACATCTGCTCCATGGCTTCGAGGTGGGCCTTGTCGGCCGCGATGCCGGAGCGCTCCAGGCGGGCCAGCAGGATCGAGGTGGGCAGCTCCATGTCACGCAGGAGGTCCGCCGCGCCGACCTCCTGGAGGCGCTCCCCGAAGGCGTCCCCGAGGTCGAGGATCGCGCGGGCCTGCACCATCAGGGCGTCCGCCTCGGCGCCGTCGTCCGCGCCGAAGGCCAGCTGACCGTCGGCCGTGGCGGCGGGGGCCAGTTCGCGGCCGAGGTACTCCAGGGACAGCGCGTCCAGGTCGAAGGAGCGGCGGCCGGGCTTGACCAGATAGGCGGCGAGCGCGGTGTCCATGGAGATGCCGGCGATCGTCCAGCCGTGCTCGGCGAAGACCCGCATCGCGCCCTTGGCGTTGTGGAACACCTTGGGGCGGTCGGCGTCGGACAGCCAGGCCGCGAACGCGTTCTCGTCGCTCTCGTCCAGCTCGGCGGGGTCGAACCAGGCGGCCGCTCCCCCGGCGGTGGCGAGCGCGACCTCGGTCACCGAACCCGAGCCGAGCGCCCAGGTGTCGACGGTGGCGACGCCGAGCGGCTCGGTACCGTAGTCGGCGAGCCAGCCGGTCAGTTCGCCGGTGCCGAGGACCGAGCCGTCGACTGCCACGCCGCTCTCGGCGGGCGGGGTCGCCTCGGCCTCCTCGTTGCCCGGGTCGACGGCCAACAGGCGCTCGCGCAGGGAGGGGTTGCGGATCTCCAGGGTGTCGAGAACCATCGCGAGGGCCGTGCGGTCGTACGGAGCGCGCTCCAGGTCGGTCACCGTCTTGGGCAGCTCGACGTCCTTGACCATCTCGGTCAGGCGGCGGTTGAGCTTGACGGCGTCCAGGTGGTCGCGGAGGTTCTGCCCGGCCTTGCCCTTGACCTCGTCGACGCGCTCCACCAACTCGTTAAACGAACCGAACTGGTTGATCCACTTCGCGGCGGTCTTCTCACCGACACCCGGGATGCCCGGGAGGTTGTCGGACGGGTCGCCGCGCAGTGCCGCGAAATCGGGGTACTGGGCGGGCGTCAACCCGTACTTCTCGACGACCTTCTCCGGAGTGAACCGGGTCAGCTCGGAGACGCCCTTCGTCGGGTACAGGACCGTGGTGTGGTCGGACACGAGCTGGAACGAGTCGCGGTCGCCGGTGACGATCAGCACGTCGAAGCCCTCGGCCTCGGCCTGGGTGGCGAGCGTGGCGATGACGTCGTCGGCCTCGAAGCCGTCGACCGCGAACCGGGACACGTGCATCGTGTCGAGCAGCTCGCCGATCAGCTCGACCTGGCCCTTGAACTCGTCCGGGGTCTTGGAGCGGTTCGCCTTGTACTCGGTGAACTCCTCGGAGCGCCAGGTCTTGCGGGACACGTCGAAGGCCACCGCGAAGTGTGTGGGCGCCTCGTCACGCAGGGTGTTGGCCAGCATCGACGCGAAGCCGTAGATCGCGTTCGTCGGCTGGCCCGTCGCGGTCGTGAAGTTCTCCGCGGGCAGCGCGAAGAACGCGCGGTAGGCCAGCGAGTGCCCGTCCATCAGCATCAGCCGTGGACGGTCTCCGCCGGAGGTGTTCCCGGAGGTCTTGTCGGTCTTCTTCGATGCTGTCTCTGCCACGACCCCGATCCTGCCACGCCCCACTGACAGTCGGAGTCACGGCCGCCGCGTCGGAGGTCACGGTCGCGACGGCGGGTTCGCACCAAGGGTGCCGGAACTCGCCGCCGCAGCAACGGGAGGAGCGGCCGAAATCGCCGTGACCCGCGGCTCGGAGGCGAATCCGAACCTCGGGGGTGAAGGCAGTCCGCGGAAGGCGAAGGCGGTGAGCCCGGTCGCGTCGCGGCAACGGTCGTAGGAGAACCCGTCTCCGTGACGGTCGTAGGAGAGAACCCGTCCCCGTGGCCGCCCCGTCACGTGCGCGTGGCAACGGCGCGCGTGACAACGGCCGGGGCATCAACCGCCTCGCCTCCGGCGAACACCGCTCTGAATCACACGCGCGTGGCAACGGCCCCGCGCGCGTGCCAGGGTCACCGTCGTCGCGACAGGGGACGCGGACTCGGGAGGACGCGTCCCAGCTCGCCCCCGTGCACACCGGACGGACGACCGACACCGCCCGCCGCCACACAGGCCGGCCGGGCGGCGGCACCCGCGGCGGCGAAGACCAGCCGGACCAGCGGCACCGGCCGCGACGAGGAGCCGGGCAGACCCACCCCGCGCCTCGGCCCCGCGCCCACGCCGGACCCCTCGTAGCCGCCGCCCGCCGAGAAGAAGCCGTTGCCCCGCCGCACATACGCCGGACCCCCGCTCGTCGCGACCTGGACCGAGGCCCGCCCCGCCTCACCCAGCGCACACACCGCACCCCCCGAATCCATAGATCCCACGAACCGACCTCGGCGTTGTCACTGCCCCGTGCGAGGATCGAAGGTGTAGCGCACATGTGCCAGTGAAGGAGGGCCCGCGATGGCCACGAAGCCGCCCAAGGGTGATCCCGTCCAGGACGCCCCGCAGGTCACCGAGCCGAAGCACGCCGCGGCCGGACTCCCGGCGATTGGGCACACGTTGCGCATCGCCCAGCAGCAGATGGGGGTCAGGCGCACCGCGTTGACGCTGCTGCGGGTCAATCAGAAGGACGGCTTCGACTGCCCGGGCTGCGCCTGGCCGGAGCCGGACCACCGGCACGCGGCGGAGTTCTGTGAGAACGGCGCGAAGGCGGTCGCCGAGGAGGCCACCCTGCGCCGGGTCACCCCGGAGTTCTTCGCGGCCCATCCGGTGGCCGACCTCGCGACCCGCAGCGGGTATTGGCTGGGGCAACAGGGGCGTCTGACGCATCCCATGTATCTCCCCGAAGGGGCCGAGCGCTACGAACCGGTCTCCTGGGAGCGTGCCTTCGACATCATCGCGGAGGAGATCGCCGCCCTCGGCTCCCCCGACGAGGCGCTGTTCTACACCTCGGGCCGCACCAGCAACGAGGCCGCGTTCCTGTACCAGTTGTTCGCAAGGGAGTTGGGCACCAACAACCTGCCCGACTGCTCCAACATGTGCCACGAGTCCAGTGGTTCGGCGCTGAACGAGACGATCGGCATCGGCAAGGGCAGCGTCCTCCTGGAGGACCTCTACCAGGCCGACCTGATCGTCGTCGCCGGCCAGAACCCGGGCACCAACCACCCGCGCATGCTCTCCGCCCTGGAGAAGGCCAAGGCCAACGGCGCGAAGATCATCAGCGTGAACCCGTTGCCCGAGGCGGGCCTGGAGAAGTTCAAGAACCCGCAGACCCCGCAGGGCATGCTCAAGGGCGCCGCCCTCACCGACCTGTTCCTGCAGATCCGCATCGGCGGCGACCAGGCCCTCTTCCGCCTCCTGAACAAGCTCATCCTCGAGACGGACGGCGCGGTCGACCAGCCTTTCATCGACGAACACACCCACGGCTACGAGGAGTTCGCCGCCGCCGCGCGGGACGCCGACTGGGACGAGACGCTCCTCGCCACCGGGCTGACCCGCCCGGAGATCGAGAAGGCCCTGGAGATGGTCCTCGCCTCCGAGCGCACCATCGTGTGCTGGGCGATGGGCCTCACGCAGCACAAGCACGCCGTCCCGACCATCCGCGAGGTCGTCAACTTCCTTCTGCTGCGCGGCAACATCGGCCGCCCCGGCGCCGGCGTGTGCCCGGTGCGCGGCCACAGCAACGTGCAGGGCGACCGCACTATGGGCATCTTCGAGCGCCCCGCACCCGCGTTCCTGGACGCCCTGGAGAAGGAGTTCGGCTTCGCCCCGCCGCGCGAGCACGGCTACGACGTCGTCGCCGCGATCCGCGCCCTGCGCGACGGCGCCGCGAAGGTCTTCTTCGCCATGGGCGGCAACTTCGTGTCCGCGTCCCCCGACACCGAGGTCACCGAGGCCGCCATGCGGCGCGCCAGCCTCACCGTGCACGTGTCGACGAAGCTCAACCGCTCGCACGCCGTCACGGGCGCGCGTGCCCTGATCCTGCCCTGCCTGGGCCGCACCGAGCGCGATCTCCAGGGCGGCGGTGAGCAGTTCGTGACCGTCGAGGACTCCATGGGCATGGTGCACGCCTCCCGCGGCCGCCTGGAGCCCGCGGGCGCCGAGCTGTTGTCGGAGCCGGCCATCGTGTGCCGCCTCGCCCGCCGTGTCCTCGGCGACCGATCCCGCACGCCCTGGGAGGAGTTCGAGAAGGACTACGCGACGATCCGCGACCGCATCGCGCGCGTGATCCCCGGCTTCGAGGACTTCAACGCGCGCGTGGCCCACCCCGGGGGCTTCGCCCTCCCGCACGCCCCGCGCGACGAACGCCGCTTCCCCACCGCCACCGGCAAGGCCAACTTCACCGCGGCTCCCGTCGAGTACCCCGAACTCCCGGAAGGGCGCCTGCTGTTGCAGACGCTGCGCTCGCACGACCAGTACAACACCACGATCTACGGCCTCGACGACCGCTACCGGGGCATCAAGAACGGCCGACGGGTCGTCATGGTCCACCCCGACGACGCCGCCCGGCTGGGGATCGCCGACGGGTCGTACGTCGATCTGGTCGGCGAGTGGAAGGACGGCGTGGAGCGGCGGGCGCCCGGTTTCCGCGTCGTTCACTATCCGACGGCCCGGGGCTGCGCGGCCGCCTACTACCCGGAGACGAACGTCCTGGTCCCCCTGGACGCCACCGCCGACACCAGCAACACCCCGGCCAGCAAGTCCGTCGTCGTACGTCTGGAACAATCGGCCACCGACTGAGCGTTCGCTCAGCCGACAGGCAGGTCCACCAGCCGGACGCAGGACGAACGGAGTCGGCCCCATGGGCGAGCAGCAGCACGGGAAGTTCCCGCAGGACGTCATCGACGAGTACTCGGCCCTCGGCGTCGATCTGGTCGCCCTCTTCTCCGCCGGGCACCTCGGCACCCGGATGGGCGTGGAGATCGTCGAGGCGTCCGCCGAGCGCGTCGTCGGCACCATGCCCGTCGAGGGGAACACCCAGCCGTACGGACTGCTGCACGGCGGCGCCTCCGCCGTCCTGGCCGAGACCCTCGGCTCGCTGGGGTCCATGCTGCACGGCGGCAGCACGAAGCTCGCCGTCGGCGTGGACCTCAACTGCACCCACCACCGCGGCGCCCGCTCCGGCCTCGTCACCGGCGTCGCCACCCCCGTCCACCGGGGCCGCTCGACGGCGACGTACGAGATCGTGATCAGTGACGAGGACGGGCGACGGGTGTGCACCGCGCGGCTGACCTGCATGCTGCGGGACCTGAAGCCGGGCGACCCGATCCCCGCGAACACCGCGAGCTGAATCTCCGCGCGCGCCGCGAACCGGCCCCGGACCGGCGGATCTTGACCCCGTCTTCCGCACCCCCGTCCACTCCCCTACCGTTTCCCCATGAGGCTGCCGGCATGAGCGGTATCGGGCCCGTCGAATCCGTCGACTCAGCGGAGAGAGACGGGAGTTACGAAGTCATCGGGGGTGACTCACCCCGCCTGGGCGACCATTGGCACACCCTGCCGCGGCGCACCCGCAGGGCCGTGCTCGCGGCGGGCACGGTCGCCGCCGTGGGCGTCGGAGCCGTCCTCCTGCCGCCCTTCCACGACGGGCGGCAGGAGAACCCCACCCCGCCCGTGCCGTGGCCCGCGAACATCACCGAATGGCGCTACACCGGGCTCGCCCAGACCACCGACACCCCCACCACGACCGGCTTCTTCCGCTTCGCCGTCACCGTGGACAGCGGACCCCCCGTCGCCATCCGGGTCACCGGCGCCGCCTTCGACGGGCTCACCGCCCAGGCCGTCCCCGCCCCGTCCTTCACCGTCCACACCGGGGCGACCCGCCGCGTCACGGTGGAGATATCGGTTTCCGACTGTTCGGGACTGCCCCTGAATGCGGACCTCGCCTTTCTGGACGTAACGCTGCGTAACACGCGCGCAATACAACACCACAGTTTCATCTTCGGCAGCGCCTACTCCAAGGACCTTTCCCAGCTCCTCCACAGGGCCTGCGGCACGACAAACGCCAGGCCAGGCCCACGGCCAAGCGGAAGTGCAGGTTCTCAAAATGTGGACCGCGGCTGAATTCCGCCAAACCGGCTGAGACCCACCCTCCACGATCCCCGCCAACCTGCACGTCATAACAAGAAAGTCACAAGCCAGCGCACGACGATGCCCATGCCTACAGACCGGGCTTAGAGTCACGGCCAGTCACCGCTCCATCGGGAGTTGGGTACCAGCGCAGCACCTTGCCGCTCCATACCGGGGCGACGGTGTCTGCGGAAAGGACTGATTGTGCGACAGCGTTCTTTGGTGATACTGACCTCCGTTCTCACGACCGGAGCTCTGACCCTCACCGCGTGCGGCTCCCGGGACAGCGGCAGCAAGAGCGACAGCGGGTCGACCACCCTGACCATCGGTGTCGACGCCCCCCTGTCCGGCGAGAACTCCACCACCGGCCTCGGCATCCAGTACGGCGTCCAGATCGCCGTCGACGACGCCAACAAGAACAACTGGGTCCCCGGCGTCAAGTTCAAGGTCAAGGCCCTGGACGACAAGGCCCAGCCCGCCACCGGCCAGTCCAACGCCACCGCCTTCACGGGCGACAAGAGCGTCGTCGGCGCCGTCGGCCCGCTGAACTCCGGCGTCGCCCAGTCGATGCAGCAGGTGTTCGCCTCGGCCAACATGGTCGAGATCTCCCCCTCGAACACCAACCCCGCCCTGACCCAGGGCAAGGACTGGCAGACCAGCAAGACGCGGCCGTACAAGACGTACTTCCGCACCGCCACCACCGACGCCCTGCAGGGTGCCTTCGCCGCCGACTACGCGTACAACGGCCTCAAGAAGAAGAAGGCCTTCGTCGTCGACGACAAGCAGACCTACGGCGCCGGCCTGGCCGGGATCTTCAACGGCGCCTTCAAGAAGCTCGGCGGCTCCATCGCGGGCACCGACCACGTCAACACCGGTGACACGGACTTCAGCACCCTCGTCACCAAGATCAAGAACTCCGGCGCCGACCTGCTCTACTACGGCGGCCAGTACGACGAGTCGGAGAAGATCACCAAGCAGCTCAAGGGCGCCGGCGTCAAAATCCCGCTGTTCGGCGGTGACGGCATGTTCGCCACCACCTACATCCAGACCGCCGGCAAGTCCGCCGAGGGTGACCTCGCCACCTCCGTCGGCGTCCCCGCGGACACCCTGCCCGCCGCCAAGGCGTTCATCGCGACCTACAAGGCCAAGGGCTACAAGGGTGACTACGGCGCCTACGGTGCCTACGCCTACGACGCCGCCAGCGCCATCATCAAGGCCGTGAAGGCCGTCAAGGACGGCAACAGCGACAAGCTGCCCTCCGGCGACGACCTCCGCTCCAAGGTCGTCACCGCCGTACAGAAGTCCGACTTCGAAGGCATCTCCGGCAAGGTCGCCTTCGACGAGTACGGCGACACCACGAACAAGCAGCTCACCGTCTACCAGGTCACCAACGGCGCCTGGAAGGCCGTGAAGACCGGCACCTTCAACGGCAGCTGACCTCGGTCGGCGCACACAGCACCACCGCACCACGGGCCGCGCGGAAGGAGGATCCCGACCGCGCGGCCCGTTGTCACACCCCCCCACCCCAGGCACGCGATCTGTGCACACGACCACCAGCGACAATGGAGGCCACGCGGTGAACACCCTGCCGCAGCAGCTGGCCAACGGGCTGCTCCTAGGCTCGATGTACGGGCTGATCGCCATCGGCTACACGATGGTGTACGGCATCGTCCAGCTCATCAACTTCGCGCACGGCGAGATCTTCATGACCGGCGCCTTCGGCGCCCTCACGGTCTACGCCTACATCCTGCCCGACGGCACCTCGATGGTGGTCGCCGTACCACTCATGCTGATCGGCGGCGGAATCGTCTCCGTCCTCGTCGCGGTAGGGGCCGAACGCTTCGCCTACCGCCCCCTGCGGCAAGCACCACGGCTGGCCCCCCTCATCACCGCCATCGGCCTCTCCCTGTCCCTCCAGGAGCTCGTCCGGAACTTCTACCCGGGCGCCGACAAGGCCCGCTCCTTCCCCAGCCTCGACGGCAACCACGACATCGGCTCCGTCACCATCTCCGACGCCGACATCTTCCTGGTCATCGCCGCCATCGTCTGCATGTCCGGCCTCGCCTGGTTCGTCCGCAAGAGCCGCACCGGCCGCGCCATGCAGGCCACGGCCCAGGACCCGGACACCGCGCAGCTCATGGGCATCGACACCAACCGCATCATCGTCATAGCGTTCGCCATCGGCGGCTTCTTCGCCGCCGTAGCAGCCGTCTCCTACGGCCTCAAGTACGGCAACATCGACTACCGCATGGGCTTCCTGATGGGCCTCAAGGCCTTCACCGCGGCCGTCATGGGCGGCATCGGCAACATCTACGGCGCCATGCTCGGCGGAGTCGTCCTCGGCGTGGCCGAGACCCTCGCCTCCGCCTACATCAGCAAGATCCCCGGCATGGAACAGCTCGGCGGCTCCAGCTGGGCCAACGTCTGGGCCTTCTGTCTCCTCATCCTCGTACTGCTGTTCAGGCCACAGGGCCTGCTCGGCGAACGCGTCGCGGACAGGGCGTGATCACATGACCGAGACGACCAAAACCCCGGCCACCCCGCCCGCCGACGACGCCACCCCCGCGCCCGGAGCACAACGCGGCATCATCCCGCTGCCCCTCGCAGCCGCCCGCGCCCTCCTCCTGGCCGGTGGCGTCCTCACCGCCGCCTCCACGTTCCTGCGCTGGACCTGGACCTCCGACTTCCCCGGCGACCTCACCGTCAACGGCTACCCCGGCGGCCTCCAGGTCCTCACCCTCGTCGCAGGCATCATCACCGCGCTCTTCGCCCTCTCCACCTACGGCGTCCGAGGACTCGGCTGGCTCCGGCCCGCCCGCAACAACGCACCCCTCGTCCTCACCGCCCTCGGCGGCTTCGCCGTCACCTGGTACACGGTCATCGCGATCGCCGCCGAACTCGGGGGCATCGTCAACTGGGAACCCGGCACCTACATCGCCGCCGTAGCCTCCCTGCTCCCCGTCATCGGCGCCCTCGCCCTCCCGCAGGACGCCACCGACACCACCAAGGAAGCGCTCAAGGCGTACATCGCCAAGGCCGACCGCATCCCGGCCCCCCAGGCCACCGCACCCTGGATCCAGCGACTCGTCATCACGATCGTCGCCGCCCTCGCCCTCACCGTCTTCGCCTACGGCATCGACGCCGAGGACGAACTCTTCGTCGGCTTCCTCATCGTCGTCGTCTTCACCGCCTGGGCCCTGCAGACCGCCGGCCTCTTCGACCGCTTCAGCCACCTCACGGCCAACAACCGCAGCTTCGCCCTCGCCATGGGCTTCGTCGCCGCGATCGGCTTCCCCTTCACCCAGACCAACGACCACTACGCCAACCTCGGCGTCAACATCCTCATCTTCGGCACCGTCGCCCTCGGCCTCAACATCGTCGTCGGCCTCGCCGGACTCCTCGACCTCGGCTACGTCGCCTTCCTCGGCGTCGGCGCCTACACCGCCGCCCTGGTCTCCGGCTCCGAGTTCTCCAAGTTCTCCGGCGTCCAGTTCCCCTTCTGGGCCGCCGCCCTCACCGGCGCCGCCGCATCGCTGGTCTTCGGCGTCCTCATCGGCGCCCCCACCCTGCGCCTGCGCGGCGACTACCTCGCCATCGTGACCCTCGGCTTCGGAGAGATCTTCCGCATCGCCGTCAACAACATGGACGGCGTCTCCGGCCCCGACATCACCAACGGCCCCAACGGCATCCCGTCCATCCCCGACCTGTCGTTCTTCGGCTTCAACTTCGGGGACACCCACGACATCGCCGGCTTCACCATCGGCCGCTTCGCCAACTACTACCTGCTGATGGTGGTGATCATGGCGCTCGTGGTCACGATCTACCGCCGCGCCTCCGACTCCCGCATCGGCCGCTCCTGGATCGCCATCCGCGAGGACGAGACCGCCGCCACCGCCATGGGCATCAACGGCTTCCGCGTCAAGCTCATCGCGTTCGCCCTCGGCGCCACCCTCGCCGGCCTCGCGGGCACCGTCAGCGCCCACGTCACCTACAGCGTGGTGCCCAACCCGTACCAGTTCGCCGGAGCGGCCCCGCCCAACTCCGCGTTCCTCCTGGCCGCCGTCGTCCTCGGCGGCATGGGCACCGTCTCCGGACCCTTCCTCGGCGCCGCCCTGCTCTACCTGCTCCCGGAGAAGCTCGTCGCCCTCCAGGACAAGTCGCTCCTCGCCTTCGGCATCGCGCTCATCCTCCTGATGCGCTTCCGCCCCGAAGGCATCATCCCCAACCGCCGACGCCAGCTCGAGTTCCACGAGACCGGCCAGCTCGACGTACCGGACACCACGACCCTGACCGACGAACCGGCCATCACCAAGGCAGGGGCGTAGAGAGCCATGACGACACCAGTACTCGAAGCCCGTGACGTCACCATGCGCTTCGGCGGCCTCACCGCCGTCCGCTCCGTCGACTTCACCGTCAACTCCGGCGAGATCGTAGGCCTCATCGGCCCCAACGGCGCCGGCAAGACCACCTTCTTCAACTGCCTCACCGGCCTCTACGTCCCCACCGAGGGCACGGTCTCCTACAAGGGCACGGTGCTACCGCCGAAGCCCCACCTGGTGACCATGGCCGGCATCGCCCGCACCTTCCAGAACATCCGCCTGTTCTCCAACATGACGGTCCTGGAAAACGTCCTCGTAGGCCGCCACACCCGCACCAAGGAAGGCCTCTGGTCGGCCCTCCTCCGCGGCCCCGGCTTCAAGAAGGCCGAAAAGGCGAGCGAAGAACGCGCCATGGAACTCCTGGAGTTCATCGGCCTCGCCCACAAGCGCGACCACCTGGCGAGGAACCTCCCCTACGGCGAGCAGCGCAAGCTGGAGATCGCCAGGGCGTTGGCATCCGAGCCCGGTCTCCTCCTCCTGGACGAGCCGACGGCCGGCATGAACCCCCAAGAGACCCGCGCCACCGAAGAGTTGGTCTTCGCCATCCGCGACAAGGGCATCGCCGTCCTCGTCATCGAGCACGACATGCGCTTCATCTTCAACCTCTGCGACCGCGTCGCCGTCCTCGTCCAGGGCGAGAAACTCGTCGAAGGCACCTCCGACGTCGTCCAGGCCGACGAACGCGTCGTAGCCGCCTACCTCGGCGAACCGTTCGAAGGCACCCCCGACGACACGGCACCCACAGCCGGGACCACGGAAGCGGAGAGCACCACCAGCACCAAGGGAGAAGCCCAGTGACCGCACTGCTAGAGGTCGAGGACCTCAGGGTCTCCTACGGCAAGATCGAAGCCGTCAAGGGCATCTCCTTCAGCGTCGAAGCCGGCCAGGTCGTCACCCTCATCGGCACCAACGGCGCCGGCAAGACCACGACCCTGCGCACCCTCTCGGGCCTGCTGCAGCCCTCGGGCGGCAAGATCACCTTCGACGGCAAGCCGCTCAACAGCGTCCCCGCCCACAAGATCGTCGCCCTCGGCCTGGCCCACTCCCCCGAAGGCCGGCACATCTTCCCCCGCCTCACGATCGCGGAGAACCTCCAACTCGGCGCCTTCCTCCGCAAGGACAACGCGGGCATCGAGAAGGACATCCAGCGCGCCTACGACCTCTTCCCCATCCTCGGAGAACGTCAGAAGCAGGCAGCGGGCACGCTGTCCGGCGGCGAGCAGCAGATGCTGGCGATGGGCCGCGCGCTCATGTCCCAGCCGAAGCTCCTGATGCTGGACGAGCCGTCCATGGGTCTCTCGCCGATCATGATGCAGAAGATCCTGGCGACGATCGTGGAGCTCAAGGCGTCAGGCACGACGATCCTCCTGGTCGAACAGAACGCCCAAGCGGCGTTGTCGCTGGCCGACCAGGGCCACGTCATGGAGGTCGGCAACATCGTCCTCTCCGGCACAGGCGAGGACCTCCTGCACGACGAGTCGGTACGGAAGGCGTACCTCGGCGAGGACTGAGGTCCCTGTCACCGTCTCCGTTTTCTACGACGAGGCCCGCGCCCCCGAAGCTGGGGGCGCGGGCCTCGTCGTGCGTACCGTCGCGGGGTGTCAGCCCTTCGAGGACTTCTTCTCATCGGCGTCCTGGATGACCGCCTCGGCGACCTGCTGCATGGACATACGACGGTCCATCGACGTCTTCTGGATCCACCGGAACGCGGCCGGCTCCGACAGCCCGTACTCGGTCTGCAGGATCGACTTCGCACGGTCGACCAGCTTGCGGGTCTCCAGACGGAGCGTGAGGTCGGCGACCTCCTGCTCCAGCTGCTTGAGCTCGGTGAAGCGGGACACCGCCATCTCGATCGCGGGCACGACGTCACTCTTGCTGAAGGGCTTCACGAGGTACGCCATCGCACCGGCGTCCCTCGCCCGCTCGACGAGGTCGCGCTGCGAGAAGGCGGTGAGCATCAGCACGGGCGCGATGCCCTCCTCGGCGATCTTCTCGGCCGCGGAGATACCGTCCAGCTTGGGCATCTTCACATCGAGGATCACGAGGTCGGGCTTGTGCTCACGGGCCAGCTCGACGGCCTGCTCACCATCACCGGCCTCACCGACGACGGTGTACCCCTCCTCCTCCAGCATCTCTTTGAGGTCGAGCCGGATCAGGGCCTCGTCCTCGGCGATGACGACACGGGTCGTCAGCGGAGGCACGTGCGACTTGTCGTCGTCGGGCGCGTCTACGGGCTGGGGCGACTCGGGGGCGGTCACGGGGGCTCCTCGTTCAGGGCACGGGGGTAGTGCTGACAAGAGCCTACCTAGCTGCGATAAGGTAGGGGCACAGCGGGAGACCGCTGACCTTGGTTTCAAAGGGGCCCCGGTAGTCCAGCGGTAGAGACAATGGATTCAAAACCCATCAAGCGTCGGTTCGAATCCGACTCGGGGCACTTTTCCTTCAAATCGAAGGCAAACATTTAAAGCGGAGGTTCACGTTCGCGTGAACCTCCGCTTTCTGCTGCGTGTCACGACGATCACTCTCACAGAGTGTGCACATGTACGACATCAGTACACGCAAGCGAGCACTCGCGCTGCTCGAACAGGGCCGCAGCCTCAACTCCGTAAGTCGCGAGACCGGCATCTCCCGCGCCACGATCCGCTCCTGGCAGGACCGACTCGAACCCCTGCCCAGCATCACGACTCCGGCCCCCGGGCCACCCGCCGACGATCAGGCCTACGCCTACCGCCTGGGCCTCTGTCTCGGCGACGGCTGCGTCAGCGCCCACCCTCGCGGCACCGGCACTACCTCGGGATCGCGTGCGCCGACACATGGCCCGGGCTCATCCAACTGTGCCGCGAGGCCATAGCGAAGGCGCGCCCGGGCATCGGCGTCTTCGCACTCCAGAAGGAGGGCTACGTGATGGTGACCAGCTACTACCGACACTGGCCCCATCTCTTCCCCCAGCACGGCCCCGGCAAGAAACACGATCGCCGCATCGCCCTCGAACCCTGGCAACAGGACATCGTCGACGCCCACCCCTGGGAGTTCATCCGGGGTCTCGTCCACTCCGACGGCTGCCGTATCACCAACTGGACGACTCGCCTCGTCGGCGGTGAGACAAAGCACTACGAATACCCCCGGTACTTCTTCACCAACCTGTCCACGCACATCAGGCAGCTCTACACCGACACCCTCGACAAGGTCGGCGTCAGCTGGAAGCAGGCGAACGCCCACAACATCTCCGTCGCCCGCAAAGCCTCAGTCGCCCTCATGGACACCCACGTAGGCCCCAAACACTGACCCCGCAACATGACACGTCCCAACCCACCCCCACCCCCTTTGTGACCTGCCCCAATTCCCCGCACGACCGTTGACCAGCACAAACCCCACCCGCGATGTTCGGCCGCATGACACCCCTGAACAGACGAGGTTTCGTCGCGGTCGCCGCCGGTGCCGACGCTGCAGCCGTAGCGATGAGCCCGGAGTCCGCCACAGCCCTGAGTCAGGAACAAAGCCCCACAAACATGAACGAACTCAATTTCTCCAATAAAGACGACTTCGCAGCCGCCGACAAGGGATTCATCGCCGCCCTGAAACCCGGCATCGTCAAGAACGCGGCCGGAGACACCATCCGGGACAACGACGCCTACGCCTTCCTCAAAGGCAGCGCTCCGAAAACGACCAACGCGAGCCTCTGGCGTATGTCTCAACTCACCCGGAAACAGGGCCTGTTCAAGGTAACCGACCGGATCTATCAGGTCCGCGGACTCGACCTCTCCAACATGACGATCGTCGAGGGCGACACCGGCGTGATCGTCATCGACCCGCTGATCTCAGCCGAAACCGCCGCCGCAGCACGGCAGTTGTACCGGGACCACGTCGCCGACAAAGAAGTGACCGGCCTCATCTACACGCATCCGCACGTCGATCACTACGGCGGCTGCCGAGGCGTCCTCCCGGACGGTGCCGGTGACGTACCGATCATCGCGCCCGAGGGTTTCATGGAGCACGCGGTCTCCGAGAACGTATACGCGGGGACGGCGATGACCCGCCGTTCCGTCTGCATGTGCGGCGCCCAGCTCCCCAAGAGCCCTGCCGCACAAGTCGGTTGTGGGCTCGGGCAGAACATCTCCACGGGGACGATCGGGCTCCTCGAACCCACCCGGTACGTCTCGACCACCGGGCAACGCCTCACCGTCGACGGCGTCGTCGTGGAGTTCCAGCTGACGCCGGGGACGGAGGCCCCCGCCGAGATGAACTTCCTGTTCCCGGACCTCCGTGCCGTCTGCATGGCCGAGAACGCCACCCACACGATGCACAACATCATCACGCTGCGCAGCGCCCAGGTCCGCGACGCCAAGCAGTGGGCCGCGTATCTGACCGAGTCGATCGGGCTCTACGGCGGCCAGGTCGACGTCGCGTTCGCGTCGCACCACTGGCCGACGTGGGGGAACGACGAGATCGTCGAACTCCTCGAAGCGCAGCGGGACTTGTATGCGTACATGCATGACCAGACCCTGCGGATGCTCAACTCCGGTCTCACCGCGCGCGAAATCGCGGAGGAGTTCCAACTGCCGCCCGCGCTAGCGGAAGTGTGGGCGAACCGGAGTTATTACGGGTCGATCAGCCATAACGTGAAGGGCATTTATCAGCGGTACATGGGCTGGTTCGACGGAAATCCGGCTCATCTCCGGGAGCATCCGCCGGTCGCGGAGGCGAAGCGTATGTCAAAGCGTTGGGCGGTCCGGAATCCGCCCTCGCGAAAGCCCGGGCATTCGTCCGTGACGGCGATCTCCGTTTCGCCGCCACTCTCCTCAACCATTGTGTATTCGCCGAGCCCGATCGGAAGAAGCCCAGGCAACTTCTCGCGCAGGTCTATGAAAAGCTGGCGTACGCGACGGAGAACGCGGTCTGGCGGAACTTCTATCTCACGGGTGCGATGGAGTTGCGGGACGGGGTGAAGGCACCTTCGTCCACCTCCGACAGCACCGACGCAAAAGCGGCTCTCTCCGTCGATCAGCTCATCGATGCCATGTCGGTGCGGATCGACGAGCCCAAGGCGTGGGATCTCGATCTCGCCATCGACTGGTATCTCCCGGGGCAGGGCACGTACTGGCATCTCCGGCTGAAGCACGGTGTGTTGACGCGTACGTCGGGTGCCTCGCCCAACCCCTCCGCCGGGCTGACGCTCACCATGAACAAGGTGCAGTTGCTGCAGCTGTTGGCCGGGAAGGGGTTGGGGGCGATCCAGATCTCGGGTGACGTCACTCTGCTCACCACGTTGTTCTCGGTGATCGTGGCTCCTGCGGCGGACTTCCCGATTGTCACGCCGTAGAAGCAACTCGGCTCCGTTTGGCGGTACTTGGCGCTACTTGGGGCTGTCGTCCTCGCCGACGTGGTGGACGCGGACGAGGTTGGTCGAGCCGGCGACTCCGGGGGGTGAGCCGGCCGTGATGACGACGATGTCGCCCTTCTGGCAGCGGCCGTACTTGAGGAGGAGTTCGTCGACCTGGTCGACCATCGCGTCGGTGGAGTCGACGTGGGGGCCGAGGATGGTCTCCACGCCCCAGGTGAGGGTGAGTTGGGCGCGGGTCGCCGGGTCGGGGGTGAAGGCCATGACCGGGATCGGCGAGCGGTAGCGGGAGAGACGGCGGACCGTGTCGCCGGACTGGGTGAAGGCCACCAGGAACTTCGCGCCGAGGAAGTCGCCCATCTCCGCTGCCGCTCGGGCCACCGCGCCGCCCTGGGTGCGGGGCTTGTTGCGTTCGGTCAGTGGGGGCAGGCCCTTGGCGAGGATGTCCTCCTCGGCCGCTTCGACGATGCGGGCCATGGTGGTGACGGTGGCGATGGGGTATTTGCCGACGCTGGTCTCGCCGGAGAGCATCACCGCGTCCGTGCCGTCGATGACCGCGTTCGCCACGTCGCTGGCCTCCGCGCGCGTGGGGCGGGAGTTCTCGATCATCGAGTCGAGCATCTGGGTGGCGACGATGACCGGTTTGGCGTTGCGCTTGGCCAGTTTGACGGCGCGCTTCTGGACGATCGGGACCTGTTCGAGGGGCATCTCCACGCCGAGGTCGCCGCGGGCCACCATGATGCCGTCGAAGGCCGCGACGATGTCGTCGATGGCCTCGACCGCCTGGGGTTTCTCGACCTTGGCGATGACGGGGAGGCGGTGGCCTTCCTCGTCCATGATGCGGTGGACGTCGTCGATGTCATTGCCGCTGCGGACGAAGGAGAGGGCGATGACGTCGAAGCCGGTGCGCAGGGCCCAGCGGAGGTCGTCCTCGTCCTTGTCGGAGAGGGCCGGGACGGACACGGCGACTCCGGGGAGGTTCAGGCCTTTGTGGTCGGAGACCATGCCGCCTTCGACGACCTTGGTGTGGACACGGGGGCCGTCGACGGCGGTGACTTCGAGGCAGACCTTGCCGTCGTCGACGAGGATGCGTTCGCCGGTGGTGACGTCGGTGGCGAGGCCGGCGTAGGTGGTGCCGCAGGTCTGGCGGTCGCCTTCGGCGCCTTCTTCGACGGTGATGGTGAAGGTGTCTCCGCGTTCAAGGAGTACGGGTCCTTCGGTGAAGCGGCCGAGTCGGATCTTCGGGCCTTGAAGGTCGGCGAGCATTCCGACGCTGCGGCCGGTCTCCTCGGAGGCCTTTCGGACGCGCTGGTAGCGCTCCTCGTGTTCGGCGTGGGTGCCGTGGCTGAGGTTGAAGCGGGCTACGTCCATTCCGGCTTCGACCAGGGCTTTGATCTGGTCGTACGAGTCGGTGGCGGGGCCCAATGTACAGACGATTTTTGCTCGGCGCATGGTTTGAGCCTAGGCCTTACCGACGGGTAGGGAATTGGCCGTGCATGACTACTCAACAACCTTTGGGTGAAGGGTTATTGACAAGGCTTGAATGTGCGGCGGGGTGCTCCAATGAGCGTTCGAATCGTCGAATTGCGGATGCATGTCAAAGGCGCGGGGGTGCCATCGTGAAGCGTGCGTTGACCTGGGCGTAGATGTGCTGCCGTTGGGGTTCGAGGTCGAGGGGGGCTGCGGTGGTGTCCTCGCCTCCGCCGCCGGCGAAGGACATGGAGCGCATGCGGGTCTGGGGGGCACCGTAGGTCTGGGCGTTCTCGGCGCCGATGTCGGCCAGTTCCACCAGTGCGGCGAGTGTCGTGCCGAGTGCTTCGGCGTATTCGCGGGCGCGTTGGACGGCTTCGTGGACGGCTTGCTGGCGGGCCTGGCGGTGGACGGGCGAGTCGGGGCGCAGGGCCCACCAGGGGCCGTCGACGCGGGTGAGGTCGAGGTCGGCGAGGCGGGTGGTGAGTTCGCCGAGGGCGGTGAAGTCGGTGAGTTCGGCGGTGATGTTGACCCTGCCGTGGTAGCGGTGGACGCGTTCGCCGCGGCCGTGCTTGGTGAGTTCGGGGGTGATGGAGAAGCCGCCGGTCTCGAGGCGTTCGACTGCTTCGCCGTAGCTTTTGACGAGGTCGAGGACGGTGGCGTTGCGGCGGGTGAGGTCGTCGAGGGCGGTGCGGCGGTCGGTGCCGCGGGCGGCGACGGTGATGCCGATGCGGGCGATCTCGGGGTCGACTTCGAGGCGGGCCTCGCCGCGGACGGCGATGCGGGGGGCGTCGGGGGTGCCGTAGGGGACGGGGGTTTGTTGGTCGTCCGGGGCAGGGGTGGTCATACGTCCCACTCTGTCAGGTGTGCCGCCTGGTGGTCATCAGATCGAAACCTGCGGGACCTGTCGCGTGCGGTAAGAAGCGAGTAAGAATCTACGCGCGTTGTTGACCGTTTCCCGAGGAGATCCAGAGATGCCCTTGAACCGTCGGAAGTTCCTGAAGAAGTCCGCTGTGACGGGCGCGGGGGTCGCGCTGGCCGGTGCGGCGGCGGCTCCGGCGGCGCAGGCCGCGGAGAAGAAGAAGCCGGGCAGGCACGCCAAGCGGTATTCGCTGACCGTGATGGGCACGACGGATCTGCACGGGCATGTCTTCAACTGGGACTACTTCAAGGACGCGGAGTACGCGGACGCCGCGGGCAACGCGATGGGTCTGGCGCGGGTCTCGACCCTCGTGAACCAGATCCGCGACGAGAAGGGCCGTCGCAACACGCTGCTGCTGGACGCGGGCGACACGATCCAGGGCACTCCGCTGACGTACTACTTCGCGAAGGTGGACCCGATCACCGCCAAGGGCGGTCCGGTGCACCCGATGGCGCAGGCGATGAACGCGATCGGGTACGACGCGGCGGCGCTGGGCAACCACGAGTTCAACTACGGCATCGAGACGCTGCGGAAGTTCGAGGACCAGTGCCGTTTCCCGCTGCTCGGGGCGAACGCGCTGGACGCGAAGACGCTGAAGCCCGCGTTCCCGCCGTACTTCATCAAGAGGTTCCAGGTGCCGGGCGCTCCGCCGGTCAAGGTCGCGGTCCTCGGGCTCACGAACCCGGGTATCGCGATCTGGGACAAGGCGTATGTGCAGGGGAAGTTGACGTTCCCGGGGCTTGAGGAGCAGGCGGCGAAGTGGGTGCCGAAGCTGCGGTCGATGGGCGCGGATGTCGTCGTGGTGTCGGCGCACTCCGGGTCGTCGGGGACGTCGTCGTACGGTGACCAGCTGCCGTACGTGGAGAACTCGGCGGCGCTCGTCGCGCAGCAGGTGCCCGGCATCGACGCGATCCTCGTGGGCCACGCGCACGTGGAGATCCCGGAGTTGAAGGTCACGAACAAGGCGACGGGGAAGACCGTCGTGCTGTCCGAACCGCTGTGCTACGCCGAGCGGTTGAGCGTGTTCGACTTCGAGTTGGTCTTCGAGAAGGGGCGTTGGTCCGTCGAGTCGGTGGCGGCCTCGCTGCGGGACGCGAAGACGGTCGCGGACGATCCGAAGATCACGCGGTTGCTGAAGGACGAGCACGCGCTGGTCGTGGAGTACGTCAACCAGGTGGTCGGTACGGCGACGGCGACGCTGACGACGGTCGACGCGCGGTACAAGGACGCGCCGATCATCGACCTGATCACCAAGGTCCAAGAAGACGTGGTGAAGGCCGCGTTGGCGGGTACGGCGTACGCCTCGCTGCCAGTGATCGCGCAGGCGTCGCCGTTCTCGCGGACGTCTCAGATCCCGGCGGGCAACGTGACGATCCGGGATCTGTCGGGTCTGTACGTGTACGACAACACGCTGGTGGCGAAGTTGCTGACGGGTGCTCAGGTGCGGGCGTATCTGGAGTACTCGGCGGAGTACTTCGTGCAGACGGCCGCCGACGCGGCCGTGGACACGGAGAAGTTGACGAACGCTGGTGGCCGTCCGGACTACAACTACGACTACGTGTCCGGGTTCTCGTACGACATCGACATCGCGCAGGCGGCCGGTTCGCGGATCAAGAACCTGACGTACAACGGGGCGGCGCTGGACGACGCGCAGCAGTTCGTGCTGGCGGTGAACAACTACCGGGCGAACGGCGGCGGTGCGTTCCCGCATGTGGCGTCGGCGACCGAGGTGTGGTCGGAGTCGACGGAGATCCGGACACGGATCGCGGAGTGGGTGACCGCGAAGGGCGTGCTGGATCCGGCCGACTTCGCCTCGGTGGACTGGAAGTTGACGCGGAACGGGACGCCGGTGTTCTGAACCGGTTCCTGAGCTCGTCTTCCGGGGCCCGGCGACTCTGGTCGCCGGGCCCCTTCTCAGCGTTCTACGAGCGGGGTGAGGGTGCGGGTGGCCTGGCGGGCCGTGGGGATCTGGGCCTGGGGGTCAAGTCCGAACGTGGTGAAGGCGGTTCGGCCGGGGAGGGGGTAAGGCTCCTTGCCCGTGAGGGAGTTGAGGATGGTGGCGCTGCGCCAGGCGGCGAGGCCCAGGTCGGGGGCGCCGACGCCGTGGGTGTGGAGTTCGGCGTTCTGGACGTAGACCTGGCAGCCGGAGCCGGTGACGGAGGGGTCGAGGACGAGCCTGAACTGGTCGTCGATGCGCGGGCGTTCGGCGCTGTCGCGGCGCAGGTAGGGGTCGAGTCCGGCGAGGATGCGGCCGAGGGGGCGTTCGCGGTAGCCGGTGGCGAGGACGACGGCGTCGGTGGTGAGGCGGGAGCGGGTGTTCTGCTGGAGGTGTTCCAGGTGGAGCTCGACCTTGGTGGTCGCGATGCGTCCTGCGGTGCGGACGCGGACGCCGGGGGTGAGGACGGCGTCGGGCCAACCGCCGTGCAGCGTACGGCGGTAGAGCTCGTCGTGGATGGCGGCGATGGTGTCGGCGTCGATGCCCTTGTGGAGTTGCCACTGCGAGGTGACGAGGCGGTCACGGACGGGTTCGGCGAGGGCGTGGAAGTAGCGGGTGTAGTCGGGGGTGAAGTGTTCCAGGCCGAGCTTGGAGTACTCCATGGGCGCGAACGCCTCGCTGCGGCCGATCCAGTGGAGTTTCTCGTGGCCTGCGGGGCGGTGGCGGAGCAGGTCGAGGAAGACCTCGGCGCCGGTCTGTCCCGAGCCGATGACGGTGATGTGCTCGGCGGCGAGAAACGTTTCGCGGTGGGCGAGGTAGTCGGCGGCGTGGATGACGGGGACGCCGGGGGCTTCGACGAGGGGCCTGAGCGGGTCGGGGACGTAGGGGGCGGTGCCGACGCCGAGGACGATGTTCTTGGTGTACGTCCGTCCGAGGGCTTCGGCTTCTCCGTCGCTGTCGAGCTGGGTGAAGTCGACCTCGAAGACGTCGCGTTCGGGGTTGAAGCGGACGGCGTCGACCTGGTGGCCGAAGTGGAGTCCGGGGAGGCTGTCGGCGACCCAGCGGCAGTAGGCGTCGTACTCGGCGCGCTGGATGTGGAAGCGCTCGGCGAAGTAGAAGGGGAAGAGGCGGTCGCGGGCCCTCAGATAGTTGAGGAAGGACCAGGGGCTGGCGGGGTCGGCGAGGGTCACCAGGTCGGCCAGGAAGGGGACTTGGACGGTGGCGCCGTCGATGAGCAGGCCGGGGTGCCAGTCGAAGCCGGGGCGCTGTTCGTAGAAGGCGGTGTCGAGTTCGGTGAGGGGGTGGGCGAGCGCGGCCAGCGAGAGGTTGGACGGTCCGATGCCGATGCCGACCAGGTCGCGGGGTGAATCGGGTTCGTGGTGTGGGGGGTTGGGGGTCTTGGGGTGACCCGTCGGGGGGTGGTTCATCGGGGGGTGTTTCCTTCCACCAGTTTCAGGAGGGCGGCCAGGTCGTCGGGCCGGGTGTGGGGGTTGAGGAGGGTGGCCTTGAGCCAGAGCCGGCCGTCGAGCGCGGCCCGGCCGAGGACGGCCCGTCCGTCGTGGAGGAGTCGGCGGCGTACGGCGGCCACGGCGTCGTCGGTGGCGTCGGCGGGCCGGAACAGGACGGTGCTGATGACGGGCGGGTCGTAGAGCTCGAAGCCGGGGTGGTCGCGGACCAGGGCTGCGAACTCCCGTGCGCGGGCGCAGACTTGGTCGACGAGGGTGCCGAGTCCGTTGCGGCCGAGGGTTTTCAGGGTGACGGCGAGCTTGAGGACGTCGGGGCGTCGGGTGGTGCGCATCGAGCGGCCGAGGAGGTCCGGGAGGCCGGCTTCGGTGTCGTCGTCGGCGTTGAGGTAGTCGGCGCGCTGGGTGAGGGCGGCGAGGTCGCGGGGCCGGCGTACGGCGAGGAGGCCGGCGGCGACGGGCTGCCAGCCGAGTTTGTGCAGGTCGAGGGTGACGGTGTGGGCACGGTCGAGGCCGGCGAGTTTGTCGCGGTGGCGGTCGCTGAAGGTGAGGCCTCCGCCGTAGGCGGCGTCGATGTGGAGGCGGGCGCCGTGCGCGGCGCACAGGCCGGCGATCTCGGGGAGCGGGTCGATGAGTCCGGCGTCGGTGGTGCCGGCGGTGGCGGCCACCAGGACGGAGCCGCGCGCTCCCGGGAGTGCGGTGAGGGCGCCGTCGAGGGCGGCGGGATCGAGGGTGCCGGTGGGGGCCGGGACGACGACGGGGTCGGGCAGGCCGAGGAGCCAGGCGGCGCGGGGCAGGGAGTGGTGGGCGTTGCTTCCGCAGACCAACTGCACGCTGCCGCCCTGGGCTTCGCGGGCGAGGAGCAGGGCGAGTTGGTTGGCTTCGGTGCCGCCGGTGGTGACGAGGGCGTCGGCGAGGCCGATCTCGTGGGCAAGGGTGCGGGTGACGAGGGCTTCGAGGGCGGAGGCGGCGGGGGCCTGGTCCCAGGAGTCGAGCGAGGGGTTGAGCGCGCTGACGGCGAGGTCGGCCGCGGCGGCGACGGCGAGCGGCGGGCAGTGCAGGTGCGCCGCGCACAGCGGGTCGGCGGGGTCGGCGGCGCCTTCCGCGAGGGCGTGCACGAGGGTGCGCAGGGCGTCGGGGTCGCCGTCGTCGGGGAGTACGTCCCCGACGGCGTCCCTGAGCCGGGCGGCGACGGCGTCGGGGCCGCCGGCGGGGAGCGGGCCGCCGCGGGCCCGGCGGCCGGTGCCGAGGGCGTCGAGGACGGTGTCGAGCAACGGCCGCAGGGCGTCGGGTCCTTCGGGGCCTGAGGCGAGGGGGGCGCTGCTCATGCTGTCCTCCGGGGCGCGTGGCAGGGGGAGTTCCAGCTTGTACCTGGATGAGTCGACGCGCCCGGGGTGAACAACGATCAGAACCCGAAAGTGTTGTGTGAGCGGAGTGGGAGGGTCAGCGGAAGTCGTCCGCGTGGTCCTTCGCCCAGGTGCTGAACGGGCGGGCCGGTACGCCGGTGATCTCCTCCACCGTGGTGGTGATCTCCGGGGTCGTGCCGACGCTCCCGCCGAAGGCCTTGAGGAGACCGGGGAGCATCTCCGGGGGTACGTGGGGGAAGAGTTCGGGGCCGACCTCGTCCACGGGGATCTCGGTGAAGCGCAGGTCGCGGCCGGTCGCGTGGCCGATCGCGGTGATCTGCTGGGCCGTGGTGACCGCTTCGGGGCCGGTGAGGCGGTGGGCCGCTCCCTCGTGGCCGGGGTCGAGGAGGGCGCGTTCGGCGACGGCGGCGATGTCGTCCTCGTGGATCGGTGCCGAGACGCCGTCGGCGAAGGGGCCGCGAACGGTGTCGCCCGCGCGGATCTGCGGGGCCCACTGGAGGGCGTTGGCCGCGAAGGCGTGGGGTCGCAGGACGGTCGCCGCCAGGCCGCTGTCGCGTACCTGTTGTTCGGCCCTGGCGTGCCAGATGTGGATGGGGTGGCTGGTGT
Source organism: Streptomyces sp. NBC_00986 (assembly GCF_045162565.1). Taxonomy (NCBI): domain Bacteria; kingdom Bacillati; phylum Actinomycetota; class Actinomycetes; order Kitasatosporales; family Streptomycetaceae; genus Streptomyces; species Streptomyces sp. NBC_00986. Next base: position 8,653,305 of record NZ_CP108733.1, on the reverse strand, counting down.
CGGCACCCTCTCGGATGACTCCGGAGGAGAGCATGACGACGTGCCGGACACCGGCCGCGCGGGCCGCGTCGAGCAGTACCGGGATCGTCTCACCGGTGGCCTGGAGGTTCAGGAAGAGCTGGGTCGCGCCGCTGAACAGGGCAGCGGGGTCGTCGAGTTGGTGGCGGACGACCTCCGCCTGCTGCGGTAGTCCGGCCCGCTGGGGGTCGCGCGTCAGTGCCCGCACGGGCCGGCCCGCGGCGGTGAGGCGTGCCACCAGTGCGCGGCCGACGTTGCCAGTGGCGCCTGTCACTACGATCACGGGTTCCTCCTGGGGCTGACCGTCCTTGGCGGCATCGAGCCTAGGAAGGACGATCAGCCCGCCGCATCGTCGGCGGGGACGAGGTGTGCCCGGGACGGCGTAGGGCCCGGGTCCTACGCCTCCCGTACCCGCAACGCCCGTGCCAGGTCGTCGAGTTGGTCGACGAACTTGCGGCGCAGGGACGGGATGAGGTCGGCGTCGCGCAGGCACTCCTCGCCCAGGCGCAGGGTTTCGGCGTCGACGGCGTGGGTGGGGAAGGCCCAGCGGCCGGCGGCGTCGGCCATGGCGGGGCCCCGGCGGGTGGCGAGGGCTACCGCGTCCGTGAAGAAGCGGGGCACGTACTCCCGTACCAGGTCGGCCTGTTCGGGCTGCCAGAAGCCCTGGGCGGTGGCGGTGAAGAGGTAGTTGGAGAGGTCGTCCGTGGTGAACATCGCCTCCCATGCCGTGCGCTTGGCCTCGGGGTCGGGGAGGGCGGCCCGGCAGCGGGCGGCGCCCTCCTGGCCGGTGGCGGACGGGTCGCGCTCCAGCTCGGCGGCGATGGCGGGTTCGTCGGTGGCGCCGAGGACGGCGAGACGGGCCAGGACGCGCCAGCGCAGCTCGGGGTCCAGCTCCGGGCCGCCGGGGACGGTGCCTTCGGTGAGCCAGGCGGCGATGGTGTCGGGGTGGGCGGCGACGTCGATGAAGTGCCGTACGGCGATGAGGCGCAGGCCGGGGTTGGAGCCGTCCTCGGTGCGGCGGATGAGGTCGCGGCACAGGGCGGTGAGGGTGGCGAGGGCGACCGGGCGGGCCTCGGGGGTGAGGTAGCGGTCGGTGACCTGGGCGGAGGCGAAGGCGAGGACGCCCTGGACGAGGGCGAGGTCCGTCTCGTGCGGGAGGTGGGCGCGGGCGGCGTCCAGGTAGGCGGAGGCGGGGAGTTGGCCGTCGCGGACGGTGTCGCGCAGGGCGTTCCAGACGACCGCGCGGGTGAGGGGGTCGGGGAGGCCGGAGAGGCTGGTGCGGACGGTCTCGAAGGACTCGGGGTCGAAGCGCACCTTGGCGTAGGTGAGGTCGCCGTCGTTGAGGAGCAGCAACGCCGGGCGCTTGCCGAGGGGTTGGGGCTCGGTCTGCGGCACGTCGAGGTCGATGCGCTCGCGCAGGGTGAGGCGGCCGGTGTCGCCGGGGTCCTGGTCGTACAGGCCGACGGCGATGCGGTGCGGGCGGCTGCCCGCGCGGTCGACGGTCAGGGTGTACGTGCCGTCGTCGGCGCGGGTGACGGCCGGGGTGAGGGTGTCCACGCCCGTCGTGCTCAGCCACGCGTCCGCCCACGCGTGGACGTCGCGTTCGGTGCCGGAGGCGAGGGAGTCGATGAAGTCGGCGAGGGTGGCGTTGGCGAACTTGTGGCGGGCGAAGTGGGTGTTGATGCCGGCGAGGAAGTCCTTCTCGCCGAGCCAGGCCACCAACTGCCGTAGTGCGGAAGCCCCCTTGGCGTACGAGATGCCGTCGAAGTTGAGGAGGGCGGAGGCGGTGTCGTCGACGTTCTCCGGGGCCACGGGGTGGGTGGAGGGGCGCTGGTCGGCGTCGTAGCCCCAGGCCTTGCGGACGACGCCGAAGTCGGTCCAGGTGTCGGTGAAGCGGGTGGCCTCGGTGAGGGTCTGGTAGCCCATGTACTCGGCGAAGGACTCGTTCAGCCAGATGTCGTCCCACCACTGGAGGGTGACGAGGTCGCCGAACCACATGTGGGCCATCTCGTGGGCGATGACCATGCCGCGGGTCTGCCGCTCGGTGTCGGTGACGGCGGAGCGGTAGATGAACTCGTCGCGGAAGGTGACGAGGCCGGGGTTCTCCATGGCGCCCGCGTTGAACTCGGGGACGAAGGCCTGGTCGTAGGAGTCGAAGGGGTAGGGCTCCTCGAACTTCTCGTGGTAGCGGTCGTAGCACTGGCGGGTGATGTCGAGGATCTCCTCGGCGTCCGCGTCGAGGTGGGGGGCCAGGGAGCGGCGGCAGTGGATGCCGAAGGGCAGGCCGCGGTGTTCGGTGCGGACGGAGTGCCAGGGGCCGGCGGCGACGGCGACGAGGTAGGTGGAGATGAGCGGGGTGGGGGCGGCCTGCCAGCGGCCTTCGCCGAGGTGTTCGGTGATGCCGTTGGCGAGGACGGTCCAGCCTTCGGGGGCCGTGACGGTCAGGTCGAAGACGGACTTGAGGTCGGGCTGGTCGAAGGCGGCGAAGACGCGCTGGACGTCCTCCATGAAGAGCTGGGTGTAGACGTAGGTCTCGCTGTCGGTGGGGTCCGTGAAGCGGTGCATGCCCTCGCCGGTGCGGGAGTAGCGCATGCTCGCGTCGACGCGCAGTTCGTGCTCGCCCGCGGTGAGGCCGGGCAGCGGGAGCCGGTTCTCGACGAGGTGCTCGGGGTCGAGGGGGCGGCCGTCGAGGGTGACGGAGCGCAGCTCGGCGGGCTTGAGTTCGACGAAGGTGTCCGCGTCGGCACGAGCGGTGAACGCGATGACGGTGCGGGAGTCGAAGGTGTCCTCGCCCGTCGTCAGATCGAGTTCGATCGTGTAACGGTGGACGTCGAGGAGCCTGGCACGGGTCTGCGCTTCGTCGCGCGTCAGTACGGACATGCAGGACATGCTGCCTGATGGCACCGACATGGCACAGGGGTGGTTCCGTACGCGGCTTATGTCCGGTCGGGTGCGGGGGCGGGCGCAGGTGTGGGTGCGGTGTTCCGGTCGTCGCGCTGGTAGGGCACGCGCGCGTCCGGGTGGGGCAGGGCGGGGCGGGGTTCGTGCGGGTCCTTCAGGAGGGCTCGGAGTTCGCGGACCTCGCGTTCGAGGGCCTGGTGGCGCTGGTGGGCGTCGTAGAGGTAGCGGACCTTGGTGCGCAGGGCCCAGGGGTCGACGGGTTTCATGACGAGGTCGGCGACGCCGAGGGTGAAGGCGGCGGAGGTCGTCTCGGGGTCGGGGCCGAAGCCGGTGAGGAGGAGGACGGGGATGTGCTGGGTCTGCTCAAGGCGGCGCAGGTAGCGGACGACGTCCAGGCCGCCGACGCCAGGCATCCGCACGTCGAGCAGGAGGAGGCCGACCCTGCCGCGGAGCACCTGCTTGAGCGCCTCGTCGCCGCTGGTGGCGCGGGCGAGCCGGTGGCCCAGCGGGGCCAGGGCGCTCTCCAGCGCGTACAGCGTGTCCTCATGGTCGTCGACGATGAGGATCTCGGCATCCGACGGCATGGCCCGACGTCCCTCCCGCGTGGGACAACCAGCTTATGACGCAGGTGTTGACGGGGCGTGCCCGTCGGCTGACATGGAGTGCACAAGGAGCGCACAGCGCAGCATGGCCCCGAACTCGCCCCGCTGTCACGCCCCTTACCGGACGTGCGAGGTCAGTTCGCCGTGGGTGAACCGCCGTTCACGGCGTCCTCCGCGATGCGCTCGTGGTGGCGGATGACCTCGCCGATGATGAAATTGAGGAACTTCTCAGCGAACGCCGGGTCCAGCTTGGCGCTTTCGGCCAGCGCGCGGAGTCGTTCGATCTGGCGGGCCTCGCGGGCCGGGTCGGCGGGCGGCAGCCGGTGGGTGGCCTTGAGGACGCCGACCTGCTGGGTGGCCTTGAAGCGTTCGGCGAGCATGTGGACGACGGCGGCGTCGATGTTGTCGATGCTGTCGCGCAGCCGGGCGAGCTCCTCGCGCACGGCGGGGTCGACGTCACCGGTTCCGTTGGTGCTGGTGGTCATGGGCGACAACCCTACGTGGCGTGCGGGCACTCGGTGTTCGGGCCCTGTGTGGCGTGCGGCCGCTTGAGGAGCGGGGCTGTGTGGTGTGGGGCCACGCGAGCGCCGGAACCACGTCGGCGCGCAGCCATCCGGCGCTCAGTCCTCCTGTCAACGGACCCATGTGGCGCGCAGCCACACGACCAGCAGCCCAGTGTGGCGCGCGATCACACGGTCGTCGGCCCTACGTGGCGTGCGGCCACTCGATGATGGGTGGATCGGCCGGATCGGGGACCTGGTCGCTCCAGCCGCCGGGGACGGTACGGCCCTGTTGGGCGCGGAAGCGGACGGGGGGCATGCCGACGCGGCGGGTGAACAGGCGGCTGAAGTAGGCGGGGTCGTCGTAGCCGACGCGGCGGGCGACGGCGGCGACGGGGAGTTCGGTGGCGGCGAGGAGTTCCTTGGCGCGGCCCAGGCGGATGCCGAGGAGGTAGTCCTTGGGGCTGCATCCGGCGCCCTGGCGGACGGCGGTGCGCAGCGCGGCGGGGGTCATGCCGTGCCGGGCCGCGTGGTCGGCGACGGTCAGCGGCAGGCAGGCGTCGCGGGCGAGGGCCTGGAGGACGGGGTCGCCGTCGGGGGCGAGGTCGGCGCGGGCGCGGCGCAGGGCGACCAGGAGTTCGTGGACGGCGGCGCCGGTCTCCACCTCCAGGAGGGGGTTTCCGCGCCGTGCGGCGCGCGCCATGCGCCCGATCACCGCACGGGGGCCGGCCGCGTCCGAGAGGGGCACCACGGGCCGTTCCGGCTCGATGTAGCCGAGTTCGGTGTACGTCGTCGTCGCGGGCCCGGTGAAGTCGACGAACCCCTCGTCCCAGCCGCCGCCGGGGTCGGGCGCGTAGTGGTGCGGCACGCCGGGGGTGAGCCACAGCAGCGCGGGCGCGGTGACGGTCGTACGGCGGCCGTCGGGGCTCAGGTACCAGCCGCCGCCCGCGCTGATCACGACGGCGACGTGGTGGTCGAGGGTGCGGGGCCCGACGGTGGGCAGGGCGCCGTACTGGAGGCCCACGCCGAGGCAGGCGAGGCCGAGGCGGTGGTGGGCCGGTGTGGGCGTGAAGAACCGCATCCAGGTGTGGTACATCGACGCCCCCTCACACGGTGCTCGGTCCGCTCGGTCCAAGTAGCGGTGATCTTTGTCCATGGACGTGATCGCCGCCAAGGGGAGAGAGTCGTCGGCATGAGTGAGTTCACCGTGGGCGACAGGGACTTTCTGCTGGACGGGCGGCCGGTGCGGCTGCTGTCCGGGGCACTGCACTACTTCCGGGTGCACGAGGCGAGCTGGGGGCACCGGCTGGCGATGCTGCGGGCGATGGGCCTCAACTGCGTGGAGACGTACGTCCCGTGGAACCTGCACGAGCCGGCGCCCGGGGACGTGAGGGACGTACAGGCGCTGGGCCGGTTCCTGGACGCGGCGCGGGAGGCGGGCCTGTGGGCGATCGTGCGCCCGGGGCCGTACATCTGCGCGGAGTGGGAGAACGGCGGCCTGCCGCACTGGCTGACGGGCGAACTGGGGGCACGCGCGCGTACGCGTGACGCACGCTTCCTGGGCCACCTGGAGCGCTGGTTCCGTCACCTGCTGCCGGAGATCGTGTCCCGCCAGCTCGACCGCGGCGGCCCGGTGATCATGGTGCAGATCGAGAACGAGTACGGGAGCTACGGCTCCGACGCGGTGTATCTGCGGCGCGTGGAGGAGTTGCTGCGGGACCAGGGGGTCACGGTCCCGCTGTTCACCTCGGACGGTCCCGAGGACTTCATGCTGGGCGGCGGCTCGGTCCCCGGTGTGCTCGCGACGGTGAATTTCGGGTCCCACGCGCGCGTGGCCTTCGAGACGCTGCGGCGGCACCAGCCTGATGGACCGCTGATGTGCATGGAGTTCTGGTGCGGCTGGTTCGACCACTGGGGCGGCGAGCACGTCGTCCGCGCTGCCGGGGACGCGGCGGACGCGCTGCGCGAGATCCTGGAGTGCGGCGCGTCGGTCAACCTCTACATGGCGCACGGAGGCACCAACTTCGCCGGCTGGGCGGGCGCCAACCGGGGCGGCGGCGCGCTGCACGAGGGCCCGCTGGAGCCCGATGTGACGTCGTACGACTACGACGCCCCGATCGACGAGTACGGGCGCCCCACGGACAAGTTCTGGCGCTTCCGCGAGGTGCTCGCCGCGTACGCGGACGGCCCGCTGCCCGAACTCCCGCCCGCACCGGTCGTGTTGGGCGGCCCGGCCGAGGTGAGCCTGACGGGCTGGGCGTCCCTGGCCGACGTACTGGAGGCACGCGGCGGGCCGGAGACGGCGGGTCCGGTGCCGCCGACCTTCGAGGAACTGGACGTGGACCGCGGAATCGTCCGCTACGAAGTGACCGTTCCGGGACCGCGCGCACCGTATCCGCTCACCGCGCGCGGGCTGCGGGACCTCGCGGTGGTGTACGTCGACGGGGAGCGGGCCGGGGTCCTCATGGAGGGCGACGAGCAGCTCAAGGAGCCCGTCGCCGGGCACGCGCGTGTGCAGCTGTGGGTGGAGTCCCTGGGGAGGGTCAATTACGGGCCGCGGCTCGGGGAGGCGAAGGGCATCACCGGGGGGTTGTTGCACGAACGGCAGTATCTGCACGACGTACGCGCGCGTGGGCTGCGGTTGGACGCGCTGGACTCGCTGGACGACGTCGAGCGGGTTCCGCTGCGGGAGCTGCCCCCGGACGGCTCCCGCGGGCTGTACCGGGGCAGTGTCGAGGTGCGCGGCGCCGGGGACGCCCTGCTCGAACTGCCGGGCTGGACACGGGGGTTCGCGTGGGTCAACGGGTTCAATCTGGGGCGGTACTGGTCGGAGGGGCCGCAACGGGAGTTGTACGTCCCCGGTGCCGTCCTGCGGGAGGGCGTGAACGAGGTGTGGGTGCTGGAGCTTCAAGAGGCGCCTCCCCTTTCGGAGTTGGCCCTCGCGCTGAAGAGCTGCTGAGGGATCACCGGGCGATGGGGGCGGACCCGATCTCGACCACCCGGGCCCAGCCGGGCGGTGTGTCCGGCACGTAGTCGGGGTTGTTCTCGGCGTACTCCCCGGTCTCGTAGCGGCGTGGGAAGAGGCCCACCACCGTGCGGCAGGGCGGTCGGGTGTCCGGCCAGCGGGTCTGCCCGTCGGTGAGGACCACGACCGCGTCGGGCGGTGGCTGGGTGCGCAGGGCCTTGGCGAAGCCGGTGCGCAGGTCCGTGCCGCCGCCGCCCAGCAACTCGATGCCCTCGGCGCGGCACAGCGGTTGGGCGACCCGCGCCGCCGCGTCGCAGGGCACCACGGTGACGAGGTCGCGGCGGCCGCCCACCGCCCGTGCGATCGCGGCGACTTCGAGGAGCGCGCTGCCCAACTCGGCGTCGCTGACCGACCCGGAGGTGTCGATGACCACGCACACCCGGGGCGGTCGGCGGCGCAGGCTCGGCAGCACGATGCCGGGCAGCGACACCGAGCGGCGCGAGGGCCTGCCGTAGGTGTAGTCCTCGCCGGCTCCGGGCGCGGAGACCGCCGAGCGGATCGCCGCGCCGAGCAACTGCCGCCAGGGCTGCGGCGGATGGAACGCCTCCTCCGCCCACCGCCGCCACCCGCTGGGGGCGCTGCCGGGGCGGCCGGTGATGCCCTGCGCCACGCGGAAGCGGACGGCGTCGCGCTGCTGCTCGCTGAGTCCGTGCGCGCCGTCCGCGCCCAGGTCCCACTCCCGGTCGAGCCCGTCGGCGCCGCTGCCGCAGTCCAGCCAGGCCAAGTCCTGGGTGCGCGCCCCCAGTTGGAACCAGCGCAGGTAGTCCTCCATCAGGTTCCCGACGGGCAGCCCCAACAACCCCGGCTGGACGGCGCCTTCGGGGGTGACGAGGCCGTCGCCGAACGCGTCGTCGTTGATCTCGAAGTCGGCGGCGATGTTCATCCGCAAGCGCTCCCCCGGGCCGGTCAGTCCGCGCTCGCGGGCGACACGGTCGCTGCGGCCGTGGTGGTCGCGGAGGAGGTGCGAGACCTCGTGGACCCAGACACCGGCCAGGTCCTCGACGGACATGCGGTCCACGAAACCGGGTGAGACGTAGCAGCGCCAGTGCCGGTCGACGGCCATCGTCGGTACGTGCCGGGACTCGACCGTGTGGAGGGCGAAGAGGGCCGTGGCGAGGTAGGGGCGGACGCGGGCCGCGTAGAGGCGGGCGGCGAAGAGCTTGTCGAGGTCGAGGGCGCCCGCCCCCTTGGCCGCGGAGGTGTTCATCGGCCGCCCTTCGTGGCCGCGGCGGCGCGGTCCGCCCGCTGCGACAGGGAGACCACTCCGGCGAGTCGCTCGATGGACGCGGGTACGTCCCAGTCCTCGCGGCGCAGCGAGGCGAGGGTGGTCGCGGGGACGACGACCAGGTCAGGGGCGCCGGTCTCCAGCGCCCGGACCAGCAGCGCCCATGCCGCGTCCCAGCGGGCCCGGCCGGGACGGTTGCGGACCGCGGCCACCACACCGTCGAGCACGGCCTGCCGCAGATCCCCGCGCTCGGGCAGCTCGCCGGCCGTCGGGTTGGCGAGGAAGATCTCGGGGTCGGGAAGGTCCATCCGGTCCACACTGGCGAGCAGTTCCAGCCCGGGACCGTCCCCCACCGTGCCCCTGACCAGCAGGGACAGCACCTCCCGCGAGGAACCGGCCGCCGTCGCGAACGCGATCAGGCTCATCGCCATCTCCCAGCTCCGGGGCGAGGGCCAGGCGCCCCCGCGCCGCGTCTCGTTGCCGGGGAGTCGGTGGACGAGCTTGGGCCGCCCGGTGAGCAGCCCGCACACCGCGCGGCGCGCGAAGTCCACGGCCTCGGGCAGCTTCTCCGGGTCGAGCCGCGGCAGCGTCGCCCGCGGCCAGGTGCCACCGAGTCCGCGTACGACGACCTCGTGGTCGTGGGTCCACTGGAGGTGCACGAAGCGGTTCGCGAGCGGCGGGCTCAGCTCCCAGCCGTCGGCCGCCGAGGACCGCGGGTTGGCGGCGGCCACGATCCGCACCCCCGGCGGCAGCCGCAGCGCCCCGATCCGCCGCTCCAGCACCAGCCGCAGCAGCGCGGCCTGCACGGCGGGCGGCGCGGTGGACAACTCGTCCAGGAACAACAGCCCCTTGCCCGCCCGCACGAGTCGTACGGCCCAGTCCGGCGGGGCCATCGGAACGCCCTGCTCGGCCGGGTCGTCGCCCACGACGGGCAGCCCGGAGAAGTCGGACGGCTCGTGCACGCTGGCGATCACCGTGGTCAACGGCAGGTCCAGGGCGTCGGCGAGCTGCGTCAGGGCGGCCGTCTTCCCGATCCCCGGCTCGCCCCACAGCAGCACGGGCAGGTCGGCGGCCACGGACAGGGTCAGGGCCTCCAGCTGGATGTCGGGGCGCGGTTCGGTGGTGGTGTCGCGCAGGAGGGTCAACAGCTCCCCGGCGACGTCGAGTTGAGTGGGCGAGAGGGTGAGGTTGAGGGCGGCGTACAGCGTGCGTGTGGGCATGGCGGATCACCTTTGGGGTCGAGGCGGGACATGGGTGAGGGCGACTTCAGCGGTCGACTGCGGCGCCCGGTGCGGTCAGCGGGCGATGGTGTGGCGAGGGCGCCAGGCGGAAAGGCGCCGGACATGCGGGGACTGCGGGCCGAAGTGGCCTGTTCGCGGGCCGGGATCGGCCAGGCCCGCCCTGAACAGCCCGTACGCGAGCCGCCGTTCGGCCGCAGCCCGCAGTTCGTCCCGCAACGCGCCACCGCGCAGCACGGCCTCGGGCCCGAGCAGCCCTTCTACGACGGCCAGCGCACCGGCGGTGTCGCCGTGGACGAGCCGTTCGCTGACGCCGGTGAGGCAGTCAGGGCGGCGGTGGGCGTCGTCGATGGCCTGCAGGCAGGGCAACGGGGTACCGGTCAGCGCGACCAGCAGTTCCTCGCGCCCGATCTCGGCCGGATCGTGGTCCAGGGGCGCCAGTACGCCGTCCACGAGACCGATGCGGTGCAGGGCGCCCCGGCATTCGACCAGGTGCGGCTGGACCGCCCGGTCCGGCACCGGCGCGGAATCCTCCGGCGGCGGACGGTCCGGTACGAGCGCGGCGGCGACCAGCGGATGCAGCCGGCCGGCGTCGATCGCACCGGTGCGCAGCAGCTCCAGGTCGGGCAGGACCCAGGTCGCCGCGTCGGGCAGGACCGGTAGGGCGGCGGCACTGCCGTCCGTCGGCGCCGGTGCGAGCCGCAGGGTGTCCGCGACCGGATCGGGGGTCAGCGCGAGCCGGTGCCGGGAACCGAGCCGTACGACGACGGGACCGGGCGTCCGCCCCTCCGCGCGGAGCAGGATCGCCGCCTCGGCCGCCCACCGGTCGACGGCGCAGCGGAGCCCCTCCGGCACCGGCTCCGGCACCTCCAACTGGTGCGGAATTGCGGGCCGTTCGGCCCCGGACCGGGCCCGCAGCTCACCGCTCCTCCACGCGTCCCACAGATGCCGGTGCAGGTCGAGGCGGAACGAGCGGCTGGGCCGGGGATGGGGGTGCCGGCGGGCGTCGGCGTCACGGCGGGTGCCGTCCCACAGGGCGAGGCTGATCCGCTGGCCGCCGTCCGCCCAGGCCGGTGGTGTCCGGACCACCAGGTGCGGCGGGCCGGTGGCGTCGTCGCCGTAGCGAGCGAGGGCGATGGTCAGTCCCGGGCGCAGCAGGCCGTCCGGGGCGATCCTCGGGAGGTGCCAGCGGAGCAGGTCGGGGGCGAGTCGGCGGAGGTCGGCGCGGACGCGGGCGGCGAGTTCCCGGCCGTGGGCGCGCGCTACGGAACGCAGGTCGAGATCGATGTCGACCCGGGCGGCGGCGCAGGCGCCCGCCCAGTCGCCGACAGCGCGGCGGGCCGTAGCCGTCTCGATCATGGAGGGCGGCACGGCGAACTCGCGCACGCGCGGCCAGAAGGAACGTCGGGAATCCTCGTTCGCGGGGTGAAGGTGCATCAGCACTCACCTTGCGCGGACGGGACCCCCATTCTGTGAACAGAGTGAGTGGTCATCGCCGGGAGCATAACCGCCCCGTCCGCGATCTGCCAGGGAAATACGGGGGCGTGCTTCGGCGGGCACCGGCATAGAGTGGATGGGGGTTCAGGGCGTCTCTGGGGGTTGTGGACGTGGCGGACGACGGACCGGTCGAGCACGGCTACCCGCACCTCGCCACGGTGCGGGACGCCATCACCGCGCTCTACAAGCGGTTGTCCTACGACACCGTCCAGACGTTCGCGACCAGCGTGGCCCCCGTCGACGTGGCGTTCGGCGACACGGACGACCTGCACCTGGGCGCGCAGCGGGTGGCCCGCGAGATGGTCCGGCACTACCGGCTCCCCGATGCCCGGCCGATCATCAGTTTCCGTGAGATGACCCATGCGGCGAACGTCGAACTCACCGCCGGGCCCGAGTACTTCATCGAGTTGAACGACCGGTTCCGTACGCATCGGCGGGACATCGGCGCGGCTCTCGCGCACGAGGTCATGCACGTCTATCTGCACCGGCTCGACCTGTCCTTCCCGGGGACCCGCGAGAACGAGATCCTCACGGACACGGCGGCGACGTATCTGGGCGCGGGGTGGCTGCTGCTGGACGCGTACCGGGAGGACTCGGCGTCCTCGCAGAAGCTCGGTTATCTCACGCCGGAGGAGTTCGGGTACGTCCTCGCCAAGCGTGCCCTGGTCTTCGGCGAGGATCCCTCCGTGTGGTTCACCAGTCCGCAGGCCTACACGGCGTACGTCAAGGGAATGGCCCAGGCCCGGCGTGACGAGCAGCAGCCGCCGTTGACCGCGGCGGGGTGGGCCGGGCGGCGCCGGTACGCCCATGACCGCCGGCATGCACCCGGGCCGGTTTCTCAGTCAGGCGTGCCGTATGCCTTCAGCGGGGACCGGGGCGGCAGCCTTCGGGTGTCCTTCCCCTGCCCTACGTGTCATCAGCGGATCCGGGTGCCGGTGCGGGGGCGGGTACGGGCGAGGTGTTCGTTGTGCCGGACGGTGTTGGAGTGCGACACGTAAGTCCCTTTCACGTGACCGGCGTTGGAGCGCACACCCTGGGGGCTCCGCCCCCAGACCCCCGGCCTGTGCCCACCCACCACCCGTCTCGGTTGGCCAAGAAGTGGACGTACAGCCCTTCCCCTACGCCCCATACACCGCCCCCGGCACCCCCGCCTCCCCCAACAACTTCAGCAGCGTCTCCCCAACCTCCCCCACACCCCACCGCTCCCCCTTGTCCACACTCGGCCCCGCCCGCCACCCCTCCATCACAGTGATCCGCCCACCCTCAGCCTCGAAAACCCGCCCGGTAACCCCAGCGCTGGCCCCCGACCCCAGCCACACCACCACCGGCGACACGTTCTCCGGCGCCATCACATCGAACCCGGAGCCGGGCGCGGCCATGGTCTCCGCGAAGGCGTGTTCCGTCATGCGGGTCCGCGCCGCGGGGGCGATCGCGTTGACCTGGACTCCGTAGCGGGCGAGTTCGGCCGCCGCGACCAGGGTCAGGCCGATGATGCCGGCCTTGGCGGCGCTGTAGTTGCCCTGCCCGACAGAGCCCAACAACCCTGCCCCGCTACTGGTGTTGACGATCCGGGCGACGGGGGTGCGGCCGGCTTTCGTCTCCGCCCGCCAGTACGCCGCCGCATGCTTCAGGGGCAGGAAGTGCCCCTTCAGATGGACCCGCATCACCGCGTCCCAGTCGTCCTCGTCGAGGTTGACGAGCATCCGGTCGCGCAGGTAACCCGCGTTGTTGACAAGGGTGTCGAGCCGCCCGTAGGCCTCCAGCGCGGTCGCGATCAGCGACGCGGCACCGGCGGCCGTCGCGATGTCGGCGCCGTGGGCCACCGCCTCGCCGCCCGCCGCGCGGATCTCGGCGACCACCTGCGCGGCGGGGCTGTCAGGGTCGGGGGTGCCGTCGAGGCCGACGCCGAGGTCGTTGACGACGACCCGGGCACCCTCGGCGGCGAAGGCGAGGGCGTGGGCGCGGCCGAGCCCCCGCCCCGCGCCGGTGACGACGACGACCCGCCCGTCACAGATTCCGCTCATCTCGATCACCCTTCAACTCGCTTCCCTTTGTTGGCAGTTGCCGCGTCCAGGAACGCCGGCCGCTCCCCGCCCCCGTGGACGAGAAGACTCGCCCCGCTGATGTAGGCGGCCGCGTCGGAGGCGAGGAAGACCGCCGCCGCGCCGATGTCGAAGGGGGCGGCGAGGCGGCCGAGCGGGACGGTGCGGGAGACGGCCTCGATCGCGTCCTCGCCGCCGTAGTGGAGGTGGGCCAGCTCCGTGCGGACCATGCCGACGACGAGCGTGTTGACGCGGATGTCCGGCGCCCACTCCACGGCCATCGAACGCGCCAGGTTCTCCAGTCCGGCCTTGGCCGCCCCGTACGCCGCCGAACCGGGCGAGGGGCGGCTGCCGCTGACGCTGCCGATCATCACGATCGAGCCCTGGGCGCGCTTGAGGTGTTCGTACGCGGCGAGGGACGCGGTGAGCGGGGCGAGAAGGTTCAACTCGATGATCCGCGCGTGGCGTTCGGCCTCCGCGTCGACGAGTGGGCGGTACGGCGCGCCGCCCGCGTTGTTGACGAGCACGTCGAGTCGGGGCAGCGCGGCGAAGAACTCCCGTACGGCGTCCGGGTCGCGCAGGTCCAGGGGCCTGAACTCGGCTCCCTTGACCGGGTCTTCGGGCGGCCGGCGCGCGCAGGTCAGCACCTCGGCACCGGCCTCGACGAAGGCCCGTGCGATACCGGCGCCGACGCCTCGGGTGCCGCCGGTGACGAGGACGGTTCTGCCGGCGAATGGCTGGTCGTGCGAGTTGTCCACAGGGCCTCCCGCTCGGATTGTCCGGCTGCTAGCTTCGAAGCCTCGCACCTAACAAATGTTTGGTGGAAAGGTAGCTGATGCGTCCATGGGTGTCTCCACCTCAACCTCGACAAAGGCGATTTCCGTAGTCACGGTCGACTACCCGCCGGTGAACGCGCTGCCGGTGGACGGCTGGTTCGCCCTGGCCGACGCCGTGCGCACGGCCGGGCGCGACCCCGATGTGCACTGTGTGGTGCTGGCGGCCGAGGGGCGGGGGTTCAACGCGGGCGTGGACATCAAGGAGATACAGGCGCGGGGCCAGTCGGCCCTGGTCGGGGTGAACCGGGGCTGTTTCGAGGCGTTCGCGGCGGTCTACGAGTGCGAGGTGCCGGTCGTGGCGGCGGTGCAGGGGTTCTGCCTGGGCGGGGGCATCGGTCTTGTCGGCAACGCGGACGTGATCGTGGCGAGCGAGGACGCCACCTTCGGCCTGCCCGAGCTGGACCGGGGCGCCCTGGGTGCCGCCACGCATCTGGCCCGGCTGGTCCCCCAGCACCTGATGCGCGCCCTGTACTACACCTCGCGCACGGCGACGGCGGCCGAGCTGCACGCGCACGGCTCGGTGTGGCGGGTGGTACCACGCGCTGAACTCCTCCCGTCCGCCCTGGAGTTGGCGGCCGAGATAGCCGCCAAGGACGGCGAGCTGATCCGCCTCGCCAAGTCCGCGATCAACGGCATCGACCCCGTCGACGTCCGCCGCAGCTACCGCTTCGAACAGGGCTTCACCTTCGAGGCCAACGTCAGCGGCGTGGCCGACCGGGTCCGCGACACCTTCGGCACAGCAGAAACACCTTCGGTACAGCAGAGAGAGGAGGCGTAGGTGAGCGACAAGACGATGACGGCCGACGAGGTCGTCGCCCGGCTGCACAGCGGCATGACCCTCGGCATCGGCGGCTGGGGCTCACGCCGCAAACCCATGGCCCTGGTACGGGCGTTGCTCCGCTCGGACCTCACCGACCTCACCGTCGTCTCCTACGGCGGCCCGGACGTCGGCATGCTCGCGGCGGCCGGCCGCATCCGCAAGCTGGTGGCCGCCTTCGTCACGCTCGACTCGATCCCCCTCGAACCGCACTACCGCGCGGCACGCGAGAGCGGGGCGTTCGAGCTGACGGAGGTCGACGAGGCGATGTTCATGTGGGGGCTGCGCGCCGCCGCGAACCGGCTGCCGTTCCTTCCGGTGCGCGCGGGGATCGGCTCGGACGTCATGCGGGTCAACCCCGACCTGCGGACGGTGACTTCGCCGTACGACGACGGGGAGACGTTCGTCGCGATGCCCGCGCTGCGGCTGGACGCGGCCCTGGTGCACGTCAACCGCGCCGACCGGCTGGGCAACGGCCAGTACCTGGGCCCGGACCCGTACTTCGACGACCTGTTCTGCGAGGCGGCGGACGCGGCTTATGTCTCCTGCGAACGGATCGTGGACACGGCCGAGTTGACGAAGGAGGGACCTCCGCAGTCCCTCCTCGTCAAGCGTCTGAACGTGACCGGGGTCGTCGAGGCCCCGGGCGGTGCCCACTTCACGTCCTGCGCTCCCGACCACGCCAGGGACGAGGACTTCCAGCGGCTGTACGCGAGCACCCCCTGGGCGGAGTTCTCCGAGCGCTTCCTGTCCGGTGACGAACAGGCCTATGAGTCGGCGGTGCGGAACTGGCAGGAGGAGCAAGGGTGATGGACGTACTGCGCACGGACGCACGGCGTTCCGAGTACTGCGTGATCGCCTGTGCGGAGGCGTGGCGTGACGCCGGGGAGATCCTGGCCAGCCCGATGGGGTTCATCCCGTCCGTCGGCGCGCGGCTGGCCCGGCTCACGTTCTCGCCGGATCTCCTGCTGACCGACGGCGAGGCGATGCTCGTCCGCCCGGACGGGACACCGGAGGGCTGGTTGCCGTACCGGCAGCATCTGGCACTGGTGGCGAGCGGGCGGCGGCACGTGATGATGGGCGCGAGCCAGATCGACCGGTTCGGCAACCAGAACATCTCGTGCATCGGCGACTGGGCGCGGCCGAAGCGGCAGCTGCTCGGGGTGCGCGGGGCATCGATCAACACGCTGAACAATCCGACGAGTTACTGGGTGCCCCGGCACTCGCCCCGGGTGTTCGTGGAGAAGGTCGACATGGTGTGCGGGGTGGGGTACGACCGGGTCGCCGAGCACCCGGGGACGGCCCGCTTCCACCGCATCCCCCGGGTCGTCTCCGACCTCGGTGTCTTCGACTTCGCGACCCCCGACCACTCGATGCGGCTGGCCTCGCTGCATCCGGGGGTGAGCGTGGAGGAGGTACGGGAGGCGACGGGTTTCGAACTCGCCATCCCTGATGAGGTGCCGTCGACCCGCGAACCAACTCCGGACGAGTTGCGGCTGATCCGTGAGGTGATCGACCCGGCCGACACCCGGCGCAGAGAAGTGAGTTCGTGATGGAGACCGCGTTGACCCGGCTGGTCGGGGTCCGGCATCCGATCGTGCAGACGGGCATGGGGTGGGTGGCGGGACCG
Source organism: Streptomyces sp. NBC_00986 (assembly GCF_045162565.1). Taxonomy (NCBI): domain Bacteria; kingdom Bacillati; phylum Actinomycetota; class Actinomycetes; order Kitasatosporales; family Streptomycetaceae; genus Streptomyces; species Streptomyces sp. NBC_00986. The sequence goes on along the minus strand of NZ_CP108733.1, from coordinate 8,636,974 downwards.
CGTCTGGTGTCGGCCACGGCGAACGCGGGGGCGCTGGGCATCCTGGCCTCCGCGACCATGACCACCGACCGGCTCCGGGACGCGATCCGCGAGGTCAGGTCCCGTACGCGGGAGCCCTTCGGGGTGAATCTGCACGCGGACGCGACCGACGCCGGCGACCGGGTGCGGATCATCATCGAGGAGGGCGTCCGGGTCGCGTCCTTCGCGCTCGCGCCGTCCGCCGAGCTGATCGCCGAGCTGAAAGAGGCGGGGGTGGTCGTGATCCCGTCGATCGGGGCGCGGCGGCACGCGGAGAAGGTCGCGGCGTGGGGCGCGGACGCGGTGATCGTGCAGGGCGGGGAGGGCGGCGGGCACACCGGGGAGGTGGCCACCACGGTGTTGTTGCCGCAGGTCGTGGACGCGGTGGACATACCGGTCATCGCGGCCGGCGGCTTCTTCGACGGGCGGGGTCTGGTCGCGGCGCTGGCCTACGGGGCGGCGGGCGTCGCCATGGGCACCCGGTTCCTCCTCACCTCGGACTCGACGGTCCCGGACGCGGTGAAGGCGGCGTATCTGGCGGCGACGGTCAAGGACGTGACCATCACGAGAGCGGTCGACGGCCTCCCGCACCGCATGCTCCGCACGGAACTGGTCGACGCCCTGGAGAACTCCGGCCGTACGAGAACCCTGTTCCAGGCGATACGCCGGGCGGCGGGCTTCCGCCGGCTGTCCGGCCTGACGTGGCGGCGGATGATCCGCGACGGCCTCGCCATGAAGCACGGCAAGGAGCTGACCTGGAGCCAGGTCCTGCTCGCCGCGAACACGCCGATGCTGCTGAAGGCGTCGATGGTGGACGGCCGCACGGACCTCGGGGTGATGGCCTCCGGGCAGGTCGCCGGGGTGATCGAGGACCTGCCGTCGTGCGCGGAACTGGTGGCACGGGTGATGAAGGAGGCCGAGGAGGTGGTGTGGACGCTGGTTCGGGCCGACTCCTGAACTCAGGGGGCGAGGGGGGCGGGGAGCGGGGGCGGGAGGGGGAGGGGGAGGGGGAGGGGGAGGGGGAGGGGGAGGGGCCCCCGGTGACAAACAGCCAGGACGTGGCCCCCGTCGATCAGAGCCGTTCGATGATCGTCACGTTGGCCTGGCCGCCGCCCTCGCACATGGTCTGGAGGCCGAACCGGCCGCCGGTGCGCTCCAGTTCGTGCAGGAGGGTGGTCATGAGTTTGACGCCGGTCGCGCCGAGGGGGTGGCCGAGGGCGATCGCGCCGCCGTTGACGTTGACCTTCTCCGGGTCCGCGCCCGTCTCCTTCAGCCACGCCAGGACGACCGGCGCGAAGGCCTCGTTGATCTCGACGAGGTCGATCGCGTCGATGGAGAGGCCGGTCTTCTTCAGGGCGTGGGCGGTTGCCGGGATGGGGGCCGAGAGCATACGGATCGGGTCCTCGCCCCGGACGGAGAGGTGGTGGACGCGGGCGCGGGGCGTCAACCCGTGTTCACGGACGGCCCGTTCCGAGGCGAGCAGCATCGCCGCCGCGCCGTCGGAGACCTGGGAGGAGCACGCGGCGGTGATGGTGCCGCCGTCGACGACCGGTTTCAGGCCGGCCATCTTCTCCAGCGAGGTGTCCCGGCGCGGGCCCTCGTCGACAGTCACCGCGCCGTAGGCCACCGTCTCCCGTTCGAAGCGGCCCTCGTCGATCGCGCGCAGGGCACGCCGGTGCGAGCGGAGGGCGAACTCCTCCTGGTCCTGCCTGCTGATGCCCCACTTCGCGGCGATCATCTCGGCCCCGGCGAACTGGTTCACCGGCCGCGTCCCGTACCGCGCCCGCCAGCCCTCGCTGCCCGCGAAGGGGCCCTCCGTGAGGCCGAGCGGTTCGGCGGCCTGGCGGGAGGCGAAGGCGATGGGGATGAGGGACATGTTCTGGACGCCGCCCGCGACGACGAGGTCCTGCGTGCCGGACAGCACGCCCTGCGCCGCGAAGTGCACGGCCTGCTGGGAGGAGCCGCACTGCCGGTCCACCGTCACGCCCGGCACCTCCTCGGGCAGCCCGGCCGCCAGCCAGGCGGTCCGCGCGATGTCCCCGGCCTGCGGCCCCACCGCGTCCAGACACCCGAAGACGACGTCCTCGACGGCGGCGGGATCGATCCCCGAGCGGGCGACCAGCTCCTTGAGGACATGCGCCCCGAGGTCGGCCGGGTGCACCCCGCTCAGCCCTCCCCGGCGCCGCCCGACGGGCGTACGGACCGCTTCGACGATATAGGCCTCGGCCATGTCAACTCCCCATACAGACCCGTGGGTTACGTGCGTACGGCGATCCCGTCCAGCACCATCGACAGGTACTGCCGGGCGATCTCCTCCGCGCTGTGCTGTCCGCCCGGCCGGTACCAGGACGCGGCGACCCACACCGTGTCCCGGACGAACCGGTAGGTGAGCCGGACGTCGAGGTCGGCCCGGAAGACCTGGGCGGCGACCCCGCGCTCCAGCGTGGACAGCCACGCCTTCTCGAACTTGCGCTGCGACTCGGCGAGGAACGCGAACCGCTCCTGCGCGACCAGGTGCTTGCTCTCCTTCTGGTAGATCGCGACGGCGGCGCGGTGCCGGTCGATCTCCCGGAAGGACTCGGTGACCAGGGCCCGCAGCGTCTCGCGCGGGTCCAACTCGGCGTCCAGGACGGTGTCGTAGCCGCCCCACAGTTCGTCGAGGAAGGTGCGCAGGATCTCCTCCAGCATCGATTCCTTGGAGTCGAAGTGGTAGTAGAGGCTGCCCGCGAGCATGCCCGCGTGGTCGGCGATCTTCCGTACGGTGGTGGCGTTGTACCCCTGCTCGGCGAAGACCTCGGCCGCCGTGTCGAGGAGTTCACGACGGCGGGCCGGAGCGGCGGTCACCGGGGGCTTCTTCTTGGTCGGCACGGACCCATTGTCGTGCCCCGGCCCGTGCCCCCTGTGCGGCCCCTCGCCCACGCTCTCGCGCCGCTAGGCATGCTGGCTGCTCACGGCCACGACCTCGCCGGTCATGTACGAGGAGTAGCCCGAGGCCAGGAACACGATCACGTTGGCCACCTCCCAGGGCTCCGCGTACCGCCCGAAGGCCTCGCGCGCGGTGAGTTCGGCCAGCAGCTCCGGCGTCGTCACCTTCACCAGGTGCGGGTGCATGGCGAGGCTCGGCGAGACCGCGTTGACGCGCACCCCGTACTCGGCGGCCTCGATCGCCGCGCACCGGGTCAGCGCCATCACGCCCGCCTTGGCCGCCGCGTAGTGCGCCTGCCCGGCCTGGGCGCGCCAGCCGACGACGGAGGCGTTGTTGACGATCACCCCACCACCCCCGCTCTCGCGCATCGCGCGCAGGGCCGCCCGGGTGCACCGGAACGTGCCGTTCAAGGTCACGTCCAACACCTTCGACCACTGCTCGTCGGTCATGTCGATGAGGTCCGAAGTCCCGCCCAGGCCGGCGTTGTTGACGACGACGTCGAGCCGCCCGTGCGCGGCGACGGCCGCGTCGAACAACCCCTGCACCTGCGCCTCGTCGGTGACATCGCACGGCAGCGCGGCGACCGCCTCCGCGCCGAACTCCCCTGCCAGCTCGGCCTCGTACTCCTTGAGTCGCCGTGCGTGCGCGTCGCTGATCAGCACGCGCGCGCCCTCTTCCAGGAAGCGGCGCGCGGTCGCGCCGCCGATGCCCGCGCCGGCGGCGGCGGTGACGACGGCGGTGCGTCCCTTAAGCAGCCCGTGCCCGGGGACGTATGCCGGAGTCTCGACGCCTGTCATGGGCCCACGCTAACCTACCAAACACTTGTTAGGGAAGGATGGGCGGTCAATGGACCTGGACTTCACGCCTGACCAGGAGGCGTTCCGCGCCGAGGCCCGCGCCTGGCTGCGCGCACACGTGCCGGCCGTGCCCCTCCCCTCCCTCGAGACCGAGGAGGGCTTCGCCGCGCACCGCGCGTGGGAGGCCCGACTCGCCGCGGACCGCTGGTCGGTGGTGTCCTGGCCCGAGGAGTACGGCGGCCGGGGTGTGGACATCGTGCGGTGGCTGGTCTTCGAGGAGGAGTACTACGCGGCGGGCGCACCGGGCCGGGTCGGCCAGAACGGCATCAACCTGCTCGCCCCGACCCTCTTCGACCACGGCACGCGTGAGCAACGCGCGCGCGTGCTGCCCTCGATGGCGACCGGCGAGGTGGTGTGGGCGCAGGCATGGTCGGAACCGGAGGCGGGTTCGGACCTCGCCTCCCTCACCTCACGGGCCGTGCGCACGGGCGGGGGGTGGCTGCTGAGCGGCCAGAAGACGTGGTCGTCGCGCGCGGCCTTCGCGGACCGCGCGTTCGGCCTGTTCCGCAGCGAGTTGGACACCCCGAGGCCCCATCAGGGCCTGACCTACCTGATGTTCGACCTGCGCGCCCCCGGCGTCACGGTCCGCCCGATCGGCCGCCTCGACGGCAAGCCCGCCTTCGCGGAACTGTTCCTGGACGAGGTGTTCGTCCCCGACGAGGACGTCATCGGCGAGCCGGGCCAGGGCTGGCGGGTCGCCATGTCGACCGCCGGCAACGAACGCGGGCTCACCCTCCGCTCCCCCGGCCGCTTCCTCGCCGCCGCCGACCGCCTCCTCAACCTCTGGCAGGCGCGAGGGAGTTCACCGGAGCTACGGGACCAGGTGGCCGACGCCGTGATCGGCGCCCGCGCCTACCAGCTCTTCACCTACGCCAACGCCTCCCGTTTCCTCGACGGCGAGTCCATCGGCCCGGAGTCCAGCCTGAACAAGGTCTTCTGGTCCGAGTACGACATCGCCCTGCACGAGACCGCCCTCGAACTACTCGGCGAGGAGGGCGAGTTGGCGGACACGGACTGGGCCGAGGGCTATGTCTTCTCCCTCGCGGGCCCCATCTACGCCGGTACGAACGAGATCCAGCGCGACATCATCGCCGAGCGCCTGCTCGGCCTGCCGAAGGGCCGCCGCTGATGCGCTTCCTCCTCGACCCCGAACAGCGGGCCTTCGCCGACTCGTTGAACGCGATGCTGACGGCGGCGGACACCCCGTCGGTCGTACGGGCATGGAGTCGCGGCGAGCATACGAGCGGGCGGGCATTGTGGCGCCGTATCGCGGAGGCCGGGGTGTTCGCGCTGGCGATACCGGAGGCGTACGAGGGGTTGGGACCCCGGCCCGTCGAACTCGCCGTGGCGTTCGTGGAGTTGGGGCGACACGCGGTTCCGGGACCGGTGGTGGAGACGGTCATGGCGGCCGCGCTGCTGGCCGAACCCGGCCCAGCCAAGCGCCTGTTGCCCGCGTTGGCCTCGGGTGAGGTGATGGCGACGGCGGCACCGGCGGGGTCGTACGCGCTGGACGGTGACGTGGCGACGACTCGCCTGGCCTGGGACGCCGACGGTCTGCGCAGCGCGCCCGGCCCCAGCGGACCGGTACGCGCGTCGCTGGACCCGGCGCGCCGCCTCACCCGTCTCCTCCCCGGCGGTGAACTCCTCACCCGGGAACCACCCTTGGCGCACGCCCTCACCTGGGCCCGTCTCGCCACCGCCGCCCAAGCCCTCGGTGTCGGGCTCGCGTTGCTCGACAGGACCGTCGCCTACGTCAGGCAGCGCACCCAATTCGGGGTGCCCGTCGGCTCGTTCCAGGCGGTCAAGCATCAACTGGCCGATGCGAAGATCGCGTTGGAGTTCGCGCGCCCGCTGCTCTTCGGCGCCGCGCTCACCATGACGGAGTCGGACGTGGCCGCGGCGAAGGTCACGGCGTGCGAGGCGGCGTACAGGACCGCCCGTACAGCGCTTCAGTTGCACGGCGCGATCGGGTACACCGCCGAGTACGACCTGTCGCTGTGGCTGACCAAGGCCCGTGCCCTGCGCATGAGTTGGGGCAGCCCGGACGAGTGCCGGGCCGCCGTGCTCAACGGCGTCAGTGGTGGTGGTCGCCGCTCGTGAGTTCCTTGTACTCCTCCGCCGTCGGCTTGGGGATACGGGCCTCGGGGCCGAACATCGCCTTCGCCAGCCGGGCCCGTACCCGCTGACCGCCCTTGACCTGCCGCTCGACGCCGTTCGCGTCGACGAGGGGGCCGATCGCGTACGGCTGTTCCTGTTCGTGCTGGGTGAGCCTGAACCGCTCGTCCGGGGTGAGGGGTTCGTGGACCTCGACGTACTCGCCGTGCGGCAGCATCTTGATGAGCCCGGACTCCCGGCCGTGCAACACCTTGTCCCGGTCCCGGCGTTGAAGCCCGAGGCAGACGCGTTTGGTGACCAGGAACGCGGCGACCGGCATGACGAAGAAGGAGATCCGCACGAACCAGGTGATCGCGTTGATGGAGAGATTCAGATGCGTGGCCACGACGTCGTTGCCGCCGCCGATCAGCAGCACTCCGTACAAGCTGAGCCAGGCCACCCCGAGCCCGGTGCGCACGGGCATGTTGCGCGGCCGGTCCAGGATGTGGTGTTCGCGTTTGTCGCCGGTGATCCAGGCCTCGATGAAGGGGTAGGCGCCGATGGCGGCGAGGATCAGCGGGAAGAGCGTGAAGGGGATGAAGACGCCCAACTCCAGTGTGTGGCCCCAGGCGTTGAGCTCCCATCCCGGCATCACCCGGATCAGCCCCTCGGAGAAGCCGAGGTACCAGTCCGGTTGGGCGCCGGTCGTCACCAGGTCCGGCCGGTACGGTCCGAAGGCCCACACGGGGTTGATGCTGGCGATCCCGCCCATGATGGCGAGGACGCCGAAGACGAGGAAGAAGAAGCCGCCCGCCTTGGCCATGTAGACAGGCAGGAACGGCATGCCGACCACGGACTTCTGGTTGTGGCCGGGCCCGGGATACATGGTGTGCTTGTGGTAGAAGACCAGGATCAGGTGCGCGACCACCAGGCCCAGCATGATCCCCGGCAGCAGCAGGACGTGGACCGGGAAGAGCCGCGAGATGATGTCGTGGCCCGGGAACTCCCCGCCGAACAGGAACATCGACATGTACGTGCCGACGATCGGCACGGACAGGATCGCGCCGTCCGCGAAGCGGATGCCGGTGCCGGACAGCAGGTCGTCGGGGAGCGAGTAGCCGGTCAGCCCGGTGATGATGCCGAGGAACAACAGGGTCCAGCCGAACACCCAGTTGATCTCGCGCGGCTTGCGGAACGCGCCGGTGAAGAACACCCGCATCATGTGGATGAGCATGCCGGCGATGAACACGACGGCCGCCCAGTGGTGGATCTGCCGGATCAGCAGCCCGCCGCGCACGTCGAAGCTGATGTCGAGCGTGGACTCGAACGCCCGGGTCATCGGGATGCCGTTCAACGGCGCGTACGAGCCGTGGTAGATGACCTCGACGCCGCTCGGTTCGAAGAACAGGGTGAGATAGATGCCGGTGAGGATCAGGATGATGAAGCTGTAGAGGCAGATCTCGCCCAGCATGAAGGACCAGTGATCCGGGAAGACCTTGCGCATATTGGACTTGGCGATCGCGTACAGCCCGAGTCGTCCGTCCGCCCAGTCGGCGAGCTTCTCCCCTTTGCCGGCCTCGCCCGGCCGTCCTGTGCCCACCGCTCCGTTCACCGATCGTGCGCCGTCCATACGTTGGCCGCCCTCCCCGTCGGATCACCCCACAGGGTGCCACGAGGTCCGGGCTAAGCCAACGGTGCGTCAGCGGGCAATGGCAGCCCGATCACGGCGGTACGACCCCGGGCGTGCAGCACCGCCTCCTCATCGCCCAACTGCACGGCGTCGTAAGGCCCGAGGGTCAGTCCACCCACCTCTGCGGTCCCGTCGAGTGCCACGACCAGGGTGCCCCCGCCCAGCCGCAACCGCCCCCGCACGACAGCCACTGTAGGAACAACAGCCGTAGAGACCGCGCCCCTGCGCCACATCACGTTGAGGTTGACGACGGGCCCGTCCAGCAGTCGGCAGTCGGTCGGTACGTCGCCTCTGAAGTCCCGTGGAACGTAACGGGTGTTGACCAGCCACCGTTCGCCGCCCACCGTGAGATCCATGCCCGCGCCCTCGACGACGGTCAGGGTGCGGTCGACCTCCGGGAAGGCCGAGAACGGTCCGTCCGCCGCGACCTTGGCGAGGCTCACCCGCCACGCGAAGTCGTCCATGCCCGAGCCCTCGGGCCAGGCGGCGATCTCGCGCGTGACACCGCCACCGTTCTTCCAGGGCACGGCAGTTCGCGCCGAGGCGGGCAGAGCCCGGATCACTGGACGAACCCCCGCTCCCGCGCCGTCGCCAGCCATTGCGGGAACTCGCCCACCAGCCGGTCGTAGAGCTCCGCGTCGGACATCTTCAGCGGATCCGAACCGGCGTGGAAGAAGCCCGCGTTGTCGATCTCCCGCTTCTGCGGCACCGCCAACTCGTCGAGTCTGCGCAGGAATTCGAACTGCTTGCTCTTCGCATCGCCGAAGCCGACGAACTGCCAGAACAGCGGGAGCTTGGCCGCCTTGCACAAGTACCGTTCCGCGGCGAGCTTGTTGATGGGTCCGCCGTCGGTCTGGAAGACGACGAGGGCGGGGTCCTTGGCGCCGCTGTCGAGGTAGTGGTCGATGACGGCGTCCATGGCCAGGTGGTAGCTGGTCTTGCCCATGTGCCCGAGCCCGGCCACGATCCGCTCGATCCGGCCCTGGTGGTCGGCGAGGGCGATGTCCGTGACGGCGTCGACGTCGGTCGAGAAGAATATGACCGGCACGGTCCCGTCGTCGTCGAGGTGCGCCGACAGGCCCAACACCCGGTCGGCCAGCGCCTGGACGCTGCCGTCCTTGTAGTACGGCTTCATGGAGCCCGAGTGGTCGACCACGAGATAGACGGCGGCCCGCTGCCCGTCCAGGCCGTGCTTGCGGAGCGAGACCCCGGCGCTCTTGTACAGGCTGACCAGCGCGGGCGCGGTCTCCTCGACCTTGCTGAGAGAGATCGCGGCCACGGAGGCTCCCTTCGGATCACGGCGAAAAGGCTGAGATTACGCCACGGCGGTGCCGCGGGAGCAATGTCCCCCCAACCCCGGAATAAGGGACGTAAGCCCACTTACGCTGGGCCCCATGAAACGCGCCGGCGTCCTGATGCTCGCCGCCGTGCCCGTCGCCATCGCCGCGACGGCCTACGGCTTCTCGTCCACCGCCCACACCGACCCGCGGACCGCGCACCCGTCCGCCGCGCCCGAACGCAGAGCGCCCGAGGGCCTGGCCGCGCCGGCCATGAAGAACCTCGCCCAGGAACTGGTGGCCAGCGCCGAGAACTCGACGCTGGACTGGCGCAGCGCGTACGGCTATGTGCAGGACATCGGCGACGGACAGGGTTACACCGCGGGCATCATCGGCTTCTGCACCGGCACCCACGACCTGCTCGTCCTGGTCGAGCACTACACCGCGGCCCACCCCGACAACGGCCTCGCCCGTTACCTCCCCGCCCTGCGCAAGGTCGACGGCACCAACTCCCACGAGGGCCTGGACCCCGGCTTCCCGGCCGCCTGGCGCGCCGAGGCGAAGGTCCCCGCCTTCCAGGCGGCGCAGGACGCGGAGCGCGACCGCATCTACTTCGACCCGGCGGTCAGCACCGCCAAGCGCGACGGGCTGGGCCCGCTCGGCCAGTTCATCTACTACGACGCGATCGTCTTCCACGGCCCGGGCACGGACGGTTTCTACGGCATCCGGGAACGCGCGATGCGGCAGGCGAAGACCCCGGCCGAAGGGGGCTCCGAGAAGGCCTACTTGAGCGCCTTCCTCGACATCCGGCGCGCCACCATGCGGGCCAAGCACCCCGGCATCGACACCACCCGCATCGACACGGCCCAGCGGAAGTTCCTGGAGGAGGGGAACCTGAGCCTGCGGACGCCGTTGGTGTGGAAGGTGTACGGGGAGACGTACAAGGTGCCGTAGGAGAGCGGGAGTTGGGCCCGGACATGCGGCGGCGCCTGCCGTGTCCGGTCGGGGACGAGGCAAGCGCCGTCGGGGGGTCCGAGGGGAGGTCCCCTCGGATGACCCGCCCGCACGCCTTTGTGCGGGACGTTTTTGATGGGCCGTCAGGCCCGTGACCTCTCAGACCATCAGTGCCCGGTCCGTCGGCCGGATCGGGGCCGGCAGCTCGCTGACGCCGGTCAGGAAGCGGTCGACTCCGCGGGCGGCCGAGCGGCCCTCCGCGATGGCCCAGACGATGAGGGACTGGCCGCGGCCCGCGTCACCGGCGACGAAGACGCCGGGGACGTTGGTCTGGAAGTCGGCGTCGCGGGCGATGTTGCCGCGCTCGTCGAGGCCCAGGGCGAACTGGTCGACCAGGCCGTTCTCGCGGTCCGTGCCGGTGAACCCCATGGCCAACGTGACCAGTTGGGCCGGGATCCTGCGCTCGGTGCCCGGCTTCTGGGTCAGCTTGCCGTCGACGAACTCGACCTCGACGAGGTGCAGCCACTGGACGTTGCCGTCCTCGTCGCCCTCGAAGTGGGTGGTGTTGACGGAGTAGACCCGCTCACCGCCCTCCTCGTGCGCGGAGGTCACCTTGTAGAGCATCGGGAAGGTCGGCCAGGGCTGCGCGACCGCGTTCCGCTCGTCGCCCGGGCGGGGCATGATCTCCAACTGCGTGACGGAGGCGGCCCCTTGGCGGTGTGCCGTACCGACGCAGTCGGCGCCGGTGTCGCCGCCGCCGATGACGACGACGTGCTTGCCCTCGGCCGAGACCGGGGCGGTGACGTAGTCGCCCTCCTGGACCTTGTTCGAGAGGGGCAGGTACTCCATCGCCTGGTAGACGCCGGTCAACTCCCGTCCGGGAACGGGGAGATCACGCGCGGTGGTGGAGCCGGCGGCGATGACGACCGCGTCGTAGCGCTTGCGCAGGTCGGTGGCCTTGAGGTCGACGCCGATCTCGATGCCGGTGCGGAAGCGGGTGCCCTCCGCGCGCATCTGCTCGATACGGCGGTTGATGTGCCGCTTCTCCATCTTGAACTCGGGGATGCCGTACCGGAGAAGGCCCCCGATGCGGTCCGCGCGCTCATAGACGGCGACGGTGTGGCCCGCCCGGGTGAGCTGCTGGGCGGCGGCGAGGCCCGCCGGACCCGAGCCGATGACCGCGACGGTCTTGCCGGAGAGGCGCTCGGGAGCCTGCGGGGCGACGTCGCCGGTCTCCCACGCCTTGTCGATGATGGAGACCTCGACGTTCTTGATGGTGACCGGCGGCTGGTTGATGCCCAGCACACAGGCCGCCTCGCACGGCGCGGGGCACAACCGCCCGGTGAACTCGGGGAAGTTGTTCGTCGCGTGGAGGCGCTCCGACGCGGCCGTCCAGTCCTCGCGGTAGGCGTAGTCGTTCCACTCGGGGATGAGGTTCCCCAGCGGACAGCCGTTGTGGCAGAACGGGATACCACAGTCCATGCAGCGGCCGGCCTGCTTGCCGATGATCGGCAGCAGCGAACCGGGGACGTAGACCTCGTTCCAGTCCTTCAACCGGACGTCCACGGGGCGGGACTTGGCGACCTCGCGCCCGTGGTTCAGAAAGCCCTTCGGGTCAGCCATTGATCGCCGCCTCCATCATCTTCTCGGTGATCTCGGTCTCGGAGAGACCCGCTTGCTCAGCGGCGTCCTTGGCGGCGAGCACTGCCTTGTAGGCGCTGGGGATGATCTTGCTGAAGCGCTCCACGGACACGGTCCACTCGGCGAGCAGCTTCTCGGCGACCGTGGAAGCGGTCTCCTCGGCGTGCCGGCGCACCACGTCGTGCAGCCACTGCTTGTCGGTGTCGTCCAACTCCTGGACGGCGCCCGCGTTTCCGACGTTCACGTTGTCGGGGTTCAGGTCGATGACGTAGGCGATGCCGCCGGACATGCCCGCCGCGAAGTTGCGGCCGGTCTCGCCCAGGACGACCGCCCGGCCGCCGGTCATGTACTCGCAGCCGTGGTCGCCCACGCCCTCGGAGACCACCGTGGCACCGGAGTTGCGGACACAGAACCGCTCACCGGTCCGGCCGCGCAGGAACAGTTCGCCGCCGGTCGCGCCGTAGGCGATGGTGTTGCCCGCGATGGTGGAGAACTCGGCGAGGTGGTCGGCGCCCCGGTCGGGACGGACGATGACCCGGCCGCCCGAAAGGCCCTTGCCCACATAGTCGTTGGCGTCGCCCTCCAGGCGCAGCGTGACACCGCGCGGGAGGAAGGCTCCGAAGGACTGGCCGGCCGAGCCGGTGAAGGTGATGTCGATGGTGTCGTCGGGCAGGCCCGCGCCGCCGAACTTCTTCGTCACCTCGTGGCCGAGCATCGTGCCGACCGTGCGGTTGATGTTGCGGATCGCGACCTGGGCGCGGACCGGCTGGGCGTCGGTGGCGCTGGATGCGGCCAGCGCGTCGGCGGCGAGCTTGATCAGCTCGTTGTCGAGCGCCTTCTCCAGGCCGTGGTCCTGCTTGATGACCTGGTGGAGGGCTGCGCCGTCCGGGAGTTCGGGGACGTAGAAGAGGGGGGCGAGGTCGAGGCCCTGCGCCTTCCAGTGGTCCACGGCCCGCTCGACGTCGAGCGTTCCGGCCTTGCCGACGGCTTCCTCGATGGTGCGGAAGCCCAGCTCGGCGAGGATCTCGCGGACCTCTTCGGCGATGAACTGGAAGAAGTTCACGACGTATTCGGCCTTGCCGGCGAACCGGTCGCGCAGCACCGGGTTCTGGGTGGCGATGCCGACCGGGCAGGTGTCGAGGTGGCAGACGCGCATCATGACGCAGCCGGAGACGACGAGCGGCGCGGTCGCGAAACCGAACTCCTCGGCGCCGAGCAGCGCGGCGATGACGACGTCACGGCCGGTCTTGAGCTGACCGTCGGTCTGCACGACGATCCGGTCGCGAAGTCCGTTGAGCAGCAAGGTCTGTTGGGTCTCGGCGAGGCCCAACTCCCAAGGTCCACCGGCGTGCTTCAACGACGTGAGAGGAGAAGCGCCCGTACCGCCGTCGTGGCCGGAGATGAGGACGACGTCCGCGTGCGCCTTGGAGACACCGGCAGCGACCGTGCCGACACCGACCTCGGAGACCAGCTTCACGTGGATCCGCGCCTGCGGGTTCGCGTTCTTCAGGTCGTGGATCAGCTGGGCGAGGTCTTCGATGGAGTAGATGTCGTGGTGCGGCGGCGGCGAGATGAGACCGACACCCGGCGTCGAGTGACGCGTCTTGGCGACCCACGGGTAGACCTTGTGGCCGGGCAGCTGGCCGCCCTCGCCGGGCTTGGCGCCCTGGGCCATCTTGATCTGGATGTCGTCCGCGTTGACCAGGTACTCGGAGGTGACGCCGAAGCGGCCGGAGGCGACCTGCTTGATGGCGCTGCGCCGGGCCGGGTCGTAGAGCCGGTCCGCGTCCTCGCCGCCCTCACCGGTGTTGGACTTGCCGCCCAGCTGGTTCATGGCGATGGCGAGGGTCTCGTGCGCCTCCAGGGAGATGGAGCCGTACGACATGGCACCGGTGGAGAAGCGCTTGACGATCTCGGAGACGGGCTCGACCTCGTCGATGGAGATCGAGGGCCGGTCCGACTTGAAGCCGAAGAGCCCGCGCAGCGTCATCAGCCGCTCGGACTGCTCGTTCACGCGGTCCGTGTACTTCTTGAAGATGTCGTAGCGGTTGGTCCGCGTCGAGTGCTGGAGGCGGAAGACCGTCTCCGGGTCGAACAGGTGCGGCTCGCCCTCGCGGCGCCACTGGTACTCGCCGCCTATGTCGAGGGCACGGTGCGCGGGCGCGATGCCGCTCGCGGGGTACGCCTTCGCGTGGCGGGCGGCGACCTCCTTGGCGATGACGTCGATGCCGACACCGCCGATCTTGGTGGCCGTACCGCTGAAGTAGCTGTTGACGAACTGCTCGTCCAGGCCGACCGCTTCGAAGACCTGGGCGCCCCGGTAGGAGGCGACGGTCGAGATGCCCATCTTCGACATGACCTTGAGGACGCCCTTGCCGAGCGCGTAGATCAGGTTGCGGATGGCCTGCTCGGCCTCGATGTCGGTGAGGAAGGTGCCCGCGCGGACGAGGTCCTCGACGGACTCCATCGCCAGGTACGGGTTGACGGCCGCGGCGCCGAAGCCGATGAGCAGGGCGACGTGGTGGACCTCGCGGACGTCACCGGCCTCGACCAGCAGGCCCACCTGGGTGCGCTGCTTGGTGCGGATGAGGTGGTGGTGGACGGCGGCGGTGAGCAGCAGCGAGGGGATCGGAGCGTGCTCGGCGTCGGAGTGCCGGTCCGAGAGGACGATGAGGCGGGCGCCGTTCTCGATCGCGGCGTCGGCCTCGGTGCAGATCTCGGCGAGACGGGCGGCGAGGGAGTCGCCGCCGCCGGAGACCCGGTAGAGGCCGGAGAGGGTCGCGGCCTTCATGCCGGGCATGTCGCCGTCGGCGTTGATGTGGATGAGCTTGGCCAGCTCGTCGTTGTCGATCACCGGGAAGGGCAGGGTGACGCTACGACAGGACGCGGCCGTCGGCTCCAGCAGGTTGCTCGCCGGGCCGAGGGACGAGCGCAGGGAGGTCACGAGCTCTTCCCTGATCGCGTCCAGCGGCGGGTTGGTGACCTGCGCGAACAGCTGGGTGAAGTAGTCGAAGAGCAGCCGCGGGCGGGCGGACAGCGCGGCGATCGGCGAGTCGGTGCCCATCGAACCGATCGGCTCCGCACCGGCCTTGGCCATCGGCGCGAGGATGACGCGCAGCTCCTCCTCGGTGTAGCCGAAGGTCTGCTGGCGGCGGGTGACCGAGGCGTGCGTGTGCACGATGTGCTCACGCTCGGGCAGGTCGGACAGCTCGATCTCACCGGCTTCGAGCCAGTCGGCGTACGGCTTCTCGGCGGCGAGGCCGGCCTTGATCTCGTCGTCCTCGATGATGCGGTGCTCGGCGGTGTCCACGAGGAACATGCGGCCGGGCTGGAGGCGGCCCTTGCGGACGACCTTCGCGGGGTCGATGTCGAGGACGCCGACCTCGGAGCCGAGGACGACGAGGCCCTCGTCGGTGACCCAGTAGCGGCCGGGGCGCAGGCCGTTGCGGTCGAGGACCGCGCCGACCTGGGTGCCGTCGGTGAAGGTGACACAGGCCGGGCCGTCCCAGGGCTCCATCATCGTGGCGTGGAACTGGTAGAAGGCACGGCGGGCCGGGTCCATGGAGTCGTGGTTCTCCCACGCCTCCGGGATCATCATCAGCACGGAGTGCGGCAGCGAACGCCCACCGAGGTGGAGCAGCTCCAGCACCTCGTCGAAGGACGCGGAGTCGGATGCCTCGGGCGTGCAGATCGGGAAGATCCGGTCGATCTTGTCCTGGTCGCCGAACAGGTCGGAGGCGATCTGGGACTCGCGGGCCGCCATCCAGTTGCGGTTGCCCTTGACCGTGTTGATCTCGCCGTTGTGCGCGACGAAGCGGTACGGGTGGGCGAGCGGCCACGACGGGAAGGTGTTCGTGGAGAACCGGGAGTGCACGAGGGAGATCGCGGAGGCGAAGCGCCGGTCGGACAGGTCCGGGAAGAAGGGCTCCAGCTGACCGGTGGTGAGCATGCCCTTGTAGACGATGGTCCGCGCGGAGAGCGACGGGAAGTAGACACCGGCCTCGCGCTCGGCGCGCTTGCGCAGCGCGAAGGCCTTGCGGTCGAGGTCGATGCCCTGGCTCTGCCCGTCGCTCACGAAGAGCTGACGGAACAGCGGCATGGTGGAGCGGGCCGTAGCACCGAGGAGTTCGGGCGCGGTCGGAACCTCGCGCCACCCGAGAACCGTGAGGCCTTCCTCTACGGCGATCGTCTCAACCTGCGAGACGGTCGCGTCGGCGCCGTCCTCGGGCAGGAAGGCGATGCCGACCGCGTATCCACCGGCGGCGGGGAGGTCGAATCCGGCCACCTCGCGGAAGAAGGCGTCCGGCACCTGGGACAGGATGCCCGCGCCGTCGCCGGAGTCGGGCTCGGCACCCGTCGCACCGCGGTGCTCCAGGTTGCGCAGCACGGTGAGCGCCTGCTCGACCAGCGCGTGGCTCGCCTCGCCGGTGAGGGTGGCCACGAAGCCGACGCCACAGGCGTCGTGCTCGTTGCGGGGGTCGTACATACCCTGCGCGGCAGGGCGAGCATCCATGAAGGACCAGTTCTGGCCATTCGCGGTGTGCTGGGACGGCTGGCGCGGCGTACGCATCGGCTCTCCCGTCGTCGTCGTGGCATATGCATGGGCATAGGGACGACGTTGGCCCTCTGCGGGTAAGCGCAAAATTTCGTGCAGGTTACATGATGGAACGGTTCTCGGGAACCGGATACTCCGTTCCAACATGCGGACGCCGCGGGGTCGCGGCGGTGCACCGCACAAGCGGTGAAGGTGAAGGGGACCAAAGCGGACAGATCGATGTCCGTCGGTCCATGGCAGAGGGAGCGTCGTAGCCCATCCCGCGGGTGCGCCGCGAGCGTCATTGCCCACAGCGCTTACGGCTCATGCCCAGTGGTTAAGCGTTCGAAACCAGCGAGTAACGGCTACTTATGCGACCCAACGCATAAGTGCGCGTCGAGCTATCCTACGACCGTTCCGAACAGGGTGCCCAGGGCGTACGTCACACCGGCCGCCGCGCCCCCCAGCGCGAGCTGCCGCAGCCCGCTGAACCACCAGGTCCGCGCGGTCACGCGGGCCACCACGGCACCGCACCCGAACAACCCGACGAGCGCGAGCAGCAGCGCCGGCCAGAGCGCGGTCGCCCCGAGCAGGAACGGCAGCAAGGGAAGCAGCGCGCCCAGCGCGAACGCCCCGAAGGACGAGACGGCGGCGACGAGCGGGGAGGGAAGATCACCGGGGTCGATCCCCAGCTCCTCCCGGGCATGTATCTCAAGGGCCTGCTCAGGATCACGGGACAACTGCCGGGCGACTTCACGGGCGAGCGCGGCCTCGACCCCACGACTCTCATAGAGGGCGGCGAGTTCGCCCTCCTCGTCCTCCGGGTGCTTGCGCAGCTCGCGCCGCTCGACTTCGAGCTCGGCCTCGACCAGCTCGCGCTGGGAGGCGACGGAGGTGTACTCGCCGGCCGCCATGGAGAAGGCACCGGCGGCGAGCCCGGCCAGCCCGGTGATGACCACGGTCTGATGACTGACGGCACCGCCGACGACACCGGTCATCAGGGCGAGGTTGGAGACGAGACCGTCCATCGCGCCGAACACCGCGGGGCGCAGCCAACCGCCGTTCACATCCCGGTGGGTGTGGTTGTCGCGGTGCGCCTCGTGGAGCGTCGCTTCGGTCTCGATGATGGCCATGCGGTGATCCCCCTGGAGGCTGAGAGTCAGCTGACGGATAGCTGACAAGCAGCTAAGGCGAGGCTAACTTTAGACAAGTTCCACTCTTTGACAACGCTCAACATACGCCTTTCATTTCCCGCCCTCCAGCAAGGAAAGGCTGCGCTAACCTGCGGGTTTACCCTCGAACGCTCATCCGTGACGGAGGCGGTTCAGATGTCGACCGGGTGACGCTGCGCTCCGTCAGGCTCTACCGAAGGCCTCCCGTGGGAGACATCCGCAAAGGGTTCCGCGCCCTGAGGCGCTCTGAGGGAACCCCGTAGGAGAGGCCGCGTATGGCATCGATCGCCTGCATTCCCCCGGTCCCGGCGCCCAAGAACGCCACCGAACTCCGCGAACGGGCGCGCGGCGCGCTGCTCGGCCTGGCGGTGGGAGACGCCCTCGGCGCACCGGCGGAAAACATGAAGCCGTCCGAGATCCGCGCCCGTTGGGGCCGCATCACGGGATACGTGGCCGAGAACCCGGCCGGCACGGACGACACGGAGTACGCGATCTTCTCCGGCCTCCTCCTGGCCCGCCACGGCTCGGCCCTCACGCCGACCCACGTGGAGGCGGCCTGGCACGAGTGGATCGCGGACCGGGACGAGGGCCCGTTCCGGGGCGCGGGCTTCAGCGAACGCGGCACCCTGGAGAACCTCCGCCGAGGCCTGGCCGCCCCCATCTCCGCACAACACCGCCACGCCTGGAGCGACGGCCTGGCCATGCGCGCGGCCCCCTTCGGCGTCTTCGCGGCAGGCCGCCCGGCGGAAGCGGCCCGTCTCGTCGCGATCGACGGTTCGGTGAGCCACGACGGTGAGGGCATCTACGGCGGCCAGGCGGTCGCGGCGGGCGTGGCGGCGGCGATGGCGGGAGCGCCGACGATCGCGGTAGTGGCATCAGCCCTTGCGGTGGTCCCCGACGACTCCTGGACGGCGCGCTCCCTCCGCCGAGCGGTGGCGGTGGCCCACCGGGGCGAACGAGCGGTCCGCTCCGCGGTGGTCATCGGCGGCTACCCCTGGACCGACCTGGCCCCGGAGGCGGTGGCCCTGGCCTTCGGCGCATACGCGGCGGCGGACGGCGACTTCACGGAGTCGGTCCTCACAGCGGTGAACATGGGCAGGGACGCGGATACGACGGCCGCGGTGGCGGGCGCCCTGGCGGGCGCGACCCGGGGCGCGTCGTCGATCCCGGCGGACTGGGCGTCGGCGATCGGCCCAGCCCGGGGGAGCTGCCTACCGGCGATGGCCGGCCACCATGTGCTGGACATCGCGGAGTTGCTGGTTCCGGGGGAGGGCGGGAAGTGGGGCCGCCAAGGGGAGTACGTGCTGGCCGCGGATGAGGACGAGGTACAGCTGTGAGCCACGACGAGACCGAGGGCAACGGGCCGGCACCGAGAGCGCATCGGATCGAACCTACGGTCACGGACAGCGAGTTCGCCGGTCAGGGGCTACCCGCACCCAACCTCCCACTCCACCCCGAGCCGCCCCAACTCGCCCCCACCGACAGCAAGTTCGCTCCACAGGAACCAACCGCAGCCGCCGACGGCGATCCCGCTCCGCAGGGGCTACCCGCACCCAACGTTCCACTCCGCCCCGAGCCGCTCCAACACACAGCGGCTGACGGCGAATCCGCCCTGCGGGAACCACCTGCGGCCGCCGACGGCGAACCCGCCCCACAGGGGCCACCCGCACCCGACGACGGAAGTCGCACGGGCGGTGCGGGTGGGGACAAAAGAGCCGATGGCGGAGCCGAGGCGAGGCGGATCGAGGGGCTGCTGCTCGGGCTCGCCGCAGGGGACGCCGCCGGTTGGCCGGCCGCACGGCACCGCGCCGCTCGCATGCCCGAGTGGACCCGCCGCCTCACCCGCGAGCTGGACACCTTCGCCGAACAGAACGCGACCACGACACTCCCCGTCCCCATTGCCCTGAACCAACCCCCCGAGCCCCTACGCCTCGGCCCCTCCGACGACGCCGAATGGGCAGCCTTCGCCGCAGAAGCCGTACTACGAGCCGGTGACGACACAGTCCTGGGCGACCTGAGCCGCGAACGCAGAACCCGCGCCGCCATCGACCTCACCTGGAACGCCATCGCGAGCGAGGTCGCCGCCGCAGCGGACCGCGCCCCCGAGGTCGAATCCGCCGTACTCCCCCTCCGCGCCCGCATCTCGGTACGGGCAGGCCTGGGAAACCTCGCCGCAGGCCTGCGCCCACCCGCAACCGGCCACGACAACCCCCACTACTTCGACGACGCGGCCTGCGTAAGAGCCTGCGTACTGGCCGTGGCACACCCCGGCGACCCCCAACGCGCCGCCGCCCTCGCCGAGTTCGACGCCCACTACACCCAGGACGGCGACGGAGTCCACGGCGCCAGAGCCATGGCGGCAGCCCTCTCCCTCGCCCTGGTCGGCGCGCCCGTGGACGAGTGCGTAGCAGCAGCCCTCGCCGAACTCCCCGAAGCCACGGAGATCGGCCGCAACGCCCGCCACGCACTGAAGTTGGCCCAGGACAGCGACAACGCCTTCGCCCTGATCCCCCTCCTGGAACACCAGATCGTCGACCACGTCTACAGCTACGGCATCGCAGCCGCCGAAACCGTCCCGGTGGCCCTCGCGTTGGCGACAGCCGCCCGCGGCCGTATCGCGGAAGCGGTCCCCGCCGCGGCCTGCCTCTCCCGCGTAGCCGACTCGGCCCCGGCCCTCGTAGGCGCCCTGACCGGAGCGCTCAGCGGCGGACAGGCGATCCCGGCAACCTGGCGGGACGCCTGCCGCACCCTCTCCGGCTGCGCCCTCCCCCGCCTCACCGGCACGGACCTCGTAGAACTCGCCGAACTCCTGGAAGCCACACAACCGCCCCCACCAGGAGGATGATTCGGTGCATGCCACCCAAAGAACTCAAAGACCCTAAAGAACTTAAACAAGCCACCCAAGCCAAAGCCGCAGAGACCGGCCTCGATGAAAGGATCACCGGAGCCCTGGTCGGCGCGGCGGTCGGCGACGCCCTCGGCGGCCCCGTCGAGGGCTACTCCCCCGACCAGATCCTCGAACGCCACGCCGGCCGCGTCCACGGCATCGTCGGCCCCTGGAACGGCGACGCCTGGCGCACGGCCCGCCCCATCGCCCCGTACCACAAGGGCGACGGCCACGTCACCGACGACACCTTGATGACCCACGCACTGGTACGGGTCTACGCCCGGGTCCGCGACCACCTCGACGCGTACGCCATCGCCGACCACCTCGTCCCGGACCTGATGCAAAACCCGCGCTGGATCCCGGAGTTGGAGGCGGAGGCCATCCCCCTCCAGCGCGTCTTCCTCGCGGAGAAATGGCTCGCGACCCGCCTCCACTACGGCCACGTCGACCCCCGGGAAGCCGGCGTCGGCAACATCGTCAACTGCGGTGCCGCGATGTACATGGCCCCGGTCGGCCTGGTCAACGCGGCCCATCCGGCGGGCGCTTACGCCGAGGCCCTCGACATCGCGGGCGCGCACCAGTCGTCGTACGGCCGAGAGGCAGCCGGTGTCTTCGCGGCGGCGGTGGCCGCGGCCTGTGTCCCGGGCGCGACCCCCGACTCGGTCGTGGCCGCCTGCCTCGCCCTGGCCAAGGACGGCACCCGCACCGCCATCGAGCAGGTCTGCGAAGTGGCCGCCCGTTACTCGGACTTCGAGTCGGCGCTGGTTCCGCTACGGGAGGCGATCACGCCGTACGACACGGTGGGCCCCGACTATCGCGCGCCCTCCCTGGACGCCCGCCGCCCCTCCCGCACCAAATCGATCGAGGAACTCCCCGTCGCCCTGGGCATGTTGGTGGTCTCCGGCGGCGACTACCGCCACGCGGTGCTGGGTTCGGTGAACTACGGCCGGGACTGCGACTCGATCGCGACGATGGCCGGTGCGGTGGCGGGCGCCCTGGGTTCCCCTGCCCCGCAGGACTGGTCGAAGACGGTCGCGGAAGCCAGCCGCCTGGACCTCTGGGAACCGGCGACCACCCTCACCGCCGTCACCCGCGAACTCTTCGAGCGCGATGTCCTCCGACGCCGGGCCCACGAGGCGGCGTTCACCGAGATCGGAGGGCTGAAGTGCTCCGACTGACCTGGGTCCAGCCGGAGGACCTGCTCGGCCACGAGCTGCGCCAGGCCACCCAGGACGGACGCGAACCGTCGGCGATCGCGGCACGGTGGCGGGCGGCGGGCGGTGCGGAGGCGCCGGAACGGGCGGGTTCATCGCCCCAACCTCCCACCCGTTACCTCCGGTTGCTCGCCGAGGACCTGCTGGACGAACTGGCCGACCTGCCCAGCTCGTTGGCGGACCAGGAACCCACCGACCTGGCACGCATCCGCGCCCTCTGCCCCAACTGGCCCACCCCACAAGCCACTTCCCCACCCCGCCCGGCCCGCTTCGAGGCCGCCTGGCTGGGGCGGGCCGTCGGCTGTCTCCTCGGCAAGCCCGTGGAGAAGCTCCCCCTCGACGGCATCCGCCAACTCGCCCGCGCCACCGGCAACTGGCCCCTCAACTCCTACTTCACCGCCCGGGGTGTCCCCGCCGAACTCCTCGCCGCACACCCCTGGAACCGCCGCTCCGCCCCCACCTCCCTCGCCGAGAACATCGACGGCATGCCCGAGGACGACGACCTCAACTACCCCCTGTTGAACCTCCTGTTGCTGCAGCGCCACGGCAAGGACTTCACCACCGCCGACGTGGCGAAGCTCTGGCTCGACGAACTCCCCGCAGGCCGCACCTTCACCGCCGAACGCATCGCCTACCGCAACCTCCTCACCGGCCTGGAACCCCCGCGAACGGCCCGCCACCGCAACCCGTTCCGCGAGTGGATCGGCGCCCTGATCCGCGCCGACGTGCACGGCTGGACCAACCCCGGAAACCCGGCCGCCGCTGCCGAACAGGCGCACCGCGACGCGGCGTTGACCCACACCGCGAACGGCGTCTACGCGGCGATGTTCACGGCCGCCGTCATCGCCACCGCGACCACCGGCACCCACGACATCCACGCCTGCCTGCGCACCGGCCTGACGGTCGTCCCGCCCGGCTCCCGCCTGGCCAAGGCGATCCAGCACGCCCTCCAACTGGCCCGGACACACCGGGACTTCGACGAGGTGGTGGACCAACTCCACGCCACCTACAGCGGAACCCACCACTGGGTCCACGCCATCCCGAACACCGCCCTGATCGCCGCCGCCCTCACCCACGCGGACGGCGACTTCGCCGGATCCATCTGCCGTGCGGTGTCCGGGGGTTGGGACACCGACTCGAACGGAGCGACGGTCGGCAGCATCGCCGCCCTCCTCTCGGACACCGCGCTCCCCGACCGCTGGACGACCCCGCTCAAGAACCGACTCGCCACCTCCGTAGGCGACTTCAACGGCATCGGCTTCGACACCCTCGCCCGGCTCACCCATCAGGAGACCGCCCGCCCATGACCCACATCGCCGTGCTCGGCAGCACGAACATGGACCTCGTCGCCTACGTCGCGAAGGCCCCGCAGCGCGGAGAGACCGTGACGGGACGGGAGTTCCGCACGATCCCCGGCGGCAAGGGCGCCAACCAGGCGATCGCCGCCGCCCACGCGGGCGCGACCGACGTCACGATCGTCGGCGCGGTCGGCAACGACGCCTACGGCGCCCAACTCCGCGCCACCTTCGAACACTCCGGCGTCGACACCGACCATCTGCGCACCGTCGAGGGCCCGTCCGGCACCGCGCACATCGTCGTGGACGACGAGGGCGGCAACGCGATCGTCGTGATCCCCGCCGCGAACGGCACCGTCGACCACCTCGCCCCCGGCGACGAGGCCACGATCGCCACGGCCGACGCCCTGCTCCTCCAGCTGGAGATCCCCCTCGCGGCGGTGATCGCGGGCGCGGAGGCGGCCCGCCGCCACGGCGTCCGTACGATTCTCACGCCCTCGCCCGCCCAACCCCTGCCGGCCGAACTCCTGGCCGCCGTAGACCTGTTGGTCCCCAACGAGCACGAGGCCACCGCCCTCACCGGCCGCACCGACCCGCGCGAGGCGGCGGCGGCCCTGCTCGACCAGGTGCCCGAGGTGATCGTCACCCTTGGTGCGGCGGGCAGTCTGTACGCGGCCCGGGGCACCGAGCCGTTCACCGTGCCCGCGCCCCGAGTGACCGCCGTGGACTCGACCGGCGCGGGCGACACCTTCGTCGGCGCACTGGCGGTCGCGCTCGCCGAAGGCCGCCCGATGCGCGACGCGCTGGCCTGGGCGGCAGCGGCGGCGGCGCTGTCCGTGCAGCGGCCCGGGGCTACGGCGTCGATGCCGTTCCGCGCGGAGATCGAGAAGCAGTACGCCTCATGACCGAGACGACGACCACAACTCCCCTGTCAGGGCTGCGCGTTCTCGACCTCGCGACACTCTTCGCCGGTCCCCTCGCCGCCACCATGCTCGGTGACTTCGGCGCCGAGGTCATCAAGGTCGAGCACCCGACCAGGCCCGACCCGTCCCGGGGCCACGGCCCGTCGAAGGACGGCATCGGCCTGTGGTGGAAACTCCTGGGCCGCAACAAGCGCGCGATCACCCTCGACCTGTCGAAGCCGGGCGGGCGCGACACCCTGCTCCGCCTCGCCGCGACCGCCGACGTGATCATCGAGAACTTCCGCCCCGGCACCCTGGAGAAATGGGACCTCGGCTGGGCCGAACTCTCCGCCGCGAACCCGAAGTTGGTGCTCGCCCGGGTCACCGCCTTCGGCCAGTTCGGGCCCTACGCCCACCGCCCGGGCTTCGGCACCCTCGCCGAGGCGATGAGCGGTTTCGCCGCGATCACCGGTGAACCGGACGCGCCCCCGACCCTCCCGCCGTTCGGCCTCGCCGACTCGATCGCGGGCCTGGCGACGGCGTACGCGGTGATGACGGCCCTCGCAGCCCGCGACCGCACGGGCGAGGGCCAGGTCGTCGACATGGCGATCATCGAACCGATCCTCACCGCGCTGGGCCCCCAACCGCTCTGGTACGACCAGCTCGGCCACGTCCAGCCGCGCACCGGCAACCGCTCCCAGAACAACGCCCCGCGCAACACCTACCGTACGGCGGACGGCAGTTGGGTCGCCGTCTCCACCTCGGCCCAGTCGATCGCCGAACGCGTGATGCGCCTGGTCGGCCGCCCGGAACTGATCGACGAACCGTGGTTCGCTACGGGCGCGGACCGGGCCCGGCACGCCGACGTCCTGGACGCGGCGGTCGGCGGCTGGATCGCAACACGCACCCGCACGGAGGTGCTGGCCGCCTTCGAGAAGGCGGAGGCGGCGGTCGCCCCGATCCAGGACGTACGGGACGTCATGGAGGACCCGCAGTACCAGGCCCTCGACACGATCACCACCGTCGACGACCCCGAACTCGGCCCCCTCCGCATGCAGAACGTCCTCTTCCGCCTCTCCGCCACCCCCGGAGCGATCCGCTGGACCGGCCGCCCCCACGGCGCCGACACGGACACGGTCCTGTCCGAACTCGGCCTGACCGAAGCCGAGTTGACCACGCTCCGCCAGGCGGGCGCCCTGTGACCCCGCACCCCCTGACCTGGCTCTACGTCCCCGGCGACCGCCCCCCGGTCGTCGCCAAGGCCCTCGCCGCCGGCGCGGACGTGGTCGTCGTGGACCTGGAGGACGCGGTCGCCCCGGACCGCAAGGAGTATGCCCGCGCGGCCACGGCGGAACTCCTCTCGGAGCCCCAACTCAACGTCCACGTCCGCGTGAACGCCCTCGACACCCCCTGGGCCGCCGACGACCTCCGCACCCTCGCACCCCTCCCGGGCGTATCGGGCCTACGGCTCCCGAAGGTGACATCGGCGGAGGAGGTGGTAGCCGTAGCGGAGAAGGCCGGCGGCCTCCCCCTGTACGCCCTGCTGGAAACGGCCCTCGGGATCGAGCGGGCCTTCTCGATCGCCGCCGCGCACTCCTCCGTGCACGGCATCGCGCTCGGGGAGGCGGATCTACGGGCCGACCTGGGCGTACGCGAGGACGCCGGCCTGGACTGGTCCCGCTCCCGGGTGATCGTCGCCGCCCGGGCCGCGGGGCTGGCCCCGCCGCCCCAGTCGGTCCACCCGGACATCCGCGACCTGGAGGGCCTTGCCGCCTCCTGCGCACACGGCCGCGCCCTGGGTTTCCTGGGTCGCACGGCCATCCACCCCCGCCAACTCCCCGTCATCGAGCAGGCTTACCTCCCCACCATCCAGGAGATCGAACAAGCCGAAACGATCATCAAGGCGGCTGCGGAGGAGGAAGGCGCCCAAGCGCTCCCGAACGGCCAGTTCATCGACGCGGCAGTGGTGACGGCAGCCCAGCGCACCTTGTCCCTGGCCCGCCGAACCTGAAAACAACGAGGGCGCCCCGTCGGACATGGGGCGCCCTCATCGTCGTAAAACCAGCCGTCAGCTCTTTTTCGCCGACTCGGGCTCGTCTTCCTTGACGTCTTCCGTCGCTTCCGCGGCGTCGTCCTCAGCCTCGGCCTTCGGCTCCTCCTCCGATGCCGCTGCACTGTCACCGTCGGTTTCACCGCCGGAGGCATCGGCCGGTGCGTCCGTGTCCGGTTCGACGACCTCTTCGCGGCCCGGGCGCTTCTTCGCCGAGATCACGAAGTAGAGGACCGCGAGCAGGAAGACGATCATCGCGGTCCAGTCGTTCAACCGCAGGCCCAGGAAGTGGTGGGCGTCATCGACGCGCATGTACTCGATCCAGCCGCGGCCGACGCAGTACGAGGCGACGTACAGCGCGAACGCCCGGCCGTGGCCCAGCTTGAAGCGGCGGTCGGCCCAGATGACGAGGAAGCCGACGCCGACGCACCACAGGGACTCGTACAGGAAGGTCGGGTGGTAGTAGCCGGGGACGCGGCCGTCCGTCGAGGACGTGATGTGCAGCGCCCAGGGGAGATGCGTCTCGCGGCCGTACAGCTCCTGGTTGAACCAGTTGCCCCAGCGGCCGATGGCCTGGGCGAAGGCGATGCCGGGGGCCAGCGCGTCGGCCCAGGCGGGCAGCGGGATGCCACGGCGGCGGCAGCCGATCCACGCGCCCACCGCGCCGAGCGCGATCGCGCCCCAGATGCCGAGGCCGCCCTGCCACACCTTGAAGGCGTCCACCCAGTCGCGGCCCTCGCTGAAGTACAGCTCGTAGTCCGTGATCACGTGGTACAGGCGGCCGCCGACGAGGCCGAACGGCACGGCCCAGACAGCGATGTCGGCCACCGTCCCGACCTTGCCGCCGCGGGCGACCCAGCGTTTGTTGCCGAGCCAGACGGCGACGAAGACGCCGATGATGATGCAGAACGCGTAACCGCGCAGCGGAATGGGGCCGAGGTGGATGACCCCGCGCGACGGGCTGGGAATGTAGGCAATGGTTTCCATGGCAGGGTTGACGCTACCGTGCCGGACCGCGACCTCGGCAAGCGGCCCGGCTACGGCTCCATAACGGGCCGGTATGAAAACCGGCCCGCCCGCTTACCCCTCGCTACCCCTTGTTCGCCGCCTGGACCAGCTGCTTCAGCTTCGCCGGGGTCATCGTCTGGTCCGCGTAGATGTTCTTGCCGTCGAAGAGGACGGTCGGGGTGCCGGTGAATCCGCCGGCCTGGAACGCGGCGGCGGACTTCAGGACCCAGCTGTCGTGCGTACCGCTGTTGACGCACTTCTGGAAGGCGGGCGTGTCGAGGCCCTTCACCTTGCCCGCCAGCTCGATCAGCTTGGCGTTGCTGGAGTAGGCGTCGTCCGTCTCCTTGGGCTGGTTCTCGTACAGCACGTCGTGGTAGTCGCGGAACTTTCCGGCGTCCTGGGCGCAGGCCGCCGCGTTGGCCGCGCGCTTGGAGCCGGTGCCGCCGAGGTTGCCGTCGATGATCGTGACCAGGTGGTACTGCACCTTGAGCTGCCCGGAGTCGGTCAGCTCGTGGATCGTCGAGCGGTACGCCGTCTCGAAGGCCTGGCAGGCCGGGCAGCGGAAGTCCTCCCACACCGTGAGCGTCGGCTTGGCGCTGTCCTTGCCGACCTGGATCGCCAGGCTGTCCTTGCCGGTCGCCCCCGAGGGTGCCACCAGGGGGCCCGCGCTGCTGCTGCCGCTGTCGTCCTTGCCGTGGTTCGCGGCGAGGACGCCGATCACCGTCGCCAGACCCAGCACGCAGACGACGCTGGCGGCCACGATCAGCGTGCGCCGCCGCCTCTCCGCGGTCTTCTGCTTCTCACGCTCGACCGCCAGCCGCTCGCGGGCGGTGCGCTTTCCGTCACGGTTCTTCTCGCTCACACCCCGCAGAACGAACCGGGGAGGCGCAGCGCGCCTCCCCGGTCCCAGGTCCACCCATACGAGGGACCAGGTGTTCTGTTATGCCGGTTGCTCCGTGACGCCCGGCGCTCTGTTACGCCTGTCCGCGCACGCCCTTCGCCAGCTCGCCCGCGAGTGCGCGGACCGCCTCGACGCCGGCCGCGTCGTCCGGCGCGTCCAGCATCCCCTTGACGAAGGCCGAGCCGACGATCACGCCGTCCGCGAAGCGGGCCACCTCGGCGGCCTGCCGGGCGTTCGAGACACCGAGTCCGACGCACACGGGCGTGTCGGTGGTGGCCCGGGTGCGTTCGACGAGGTCCTGCGCCTGCGCGCCGACCGACGCGCGGGTGCCGGTGACGCCCATGAGGGAGGCGGCGTAGACGAAGCCGGTGCCGACCTTGGTGATCTCGGCGAGGCGGGCGTCCTTGCTGCTGGGCGCGACCACGAAGACCGTGGCGAGCCCGTGCTTCTCGGCGTGCTCCCTCCACAGCCCCGCCTCCTGGACGGGCAGGTCGGGCAGGATGCACCCGGCGCCGCCCGCCTCGGCCAGCTCGGCGGTGAAGCGCTCGACGCCGTAGCGGTCGATGGGGTTCCAGTACGTCATGACGAGTACGGGCTTGCCGGTCGCCGTGTGCGCCTCGCGGACCGTGCGCATCACGTCCGCGATCTTGACGCCGCCGCGCAGGGCGATGTCGTCGGCGGTCTGGATGACGGGACCGTCGAGGACGGGGTCGCTGTGCGGGAGGCCCACCTCGACGATGTCCGCGCCGCCGTCGAAGGCCGCCTTGATCGCCTCGATGCCGCCGTCCACGGTCGGGAAGCCGGCCGGGAGGTAGGCGATGAGCGCGGCCCGTCCCTCGGCCTTCGCGGCGGCGAGGGTGTCGCTCAACAGCCGGATGTTGCCGCTCACTTGGCGTCCCCCTCGATCTCCGCGACGTCGGCCGCGTTGGCCGCGACTTCGGCATCGGTGTCGTACAGGCCGAAGTACCGCGCGGCCGTGTCCATGTCCTTGTCGCCGCGCCCGGACAGGTTGACGACGATCAGCCCGTCCTTGCCCAGCTCCCTGCCGACCTCCAGCGCGCCCGCCAAGGCGTGGGCACTCTCAATCGCCGGGATGATGCCCTCCGTACGCGACAGCAGGCGCAGGGCCTGCATGGCCGCGTCGTCGGTGACCGCGCGGTACTCGCCGCGACCGCTGTCCTTGAGGTAGGAGTGCTCGGGGCCGATGCCGGGATAGTCCAGTCCGGCCGAGATCGAGTACGGCTCGGTGATCTGGCCCTCCTCGTCCTGAAGGACGTAGGACCGCGAACCGTGCAGGATGCCGGGCTCGCCCGCGGTGAGGGTGGCCGCGTGCTCGCCCGTCTCGACGCCGTGTCCGGCGGGCTCGCAGCCGATGAGGCGTACGTCCGCGTCCGGGATGAAGGCGTGGAAGAGGCCGATGGCGTTCGAGCCGCCGCCGACGCACGCGATGGCCGCGTCGGGGAGGCGTCCGGCGCGCTCCAGGATCTGGCGGCGGGCCTCGACGCCGATCACGCGGTGGAAGTCGCGGACCATGGCGGGGAAGGGGTGCGGGCCCGCGACCGTGCCGAAGAGGTAGTGCGTGCGGTCGACGTTGGCGACCCAGTCGCGGAACGCCTCGTTGATCGCGTCCTTGAGGGTGCGGCTGCCGGACTTCACGGCGATGACCTCGGCGCCGAGCATGCGCATCCGGGCCACGTTCAGCGCTTGGCGTTGGGTGTCGATCTCGCCCATGTAGATGGTGCATTCGAGGCCGAACAGGGCGCAGGCGGTGGCGGTCGCGACGCCGTGCTGGCCGGCGCCGGTCTCCGCGATGACCCTGGTCTTGCCCATGCGCTTGGTGAGCAGGGCCTGACCGAGGACGTTGTTGATCTTGTGCGAACCGGTGTGGTTCAGGTCCTCGCGCTTGAGGAAGATCCTCGCGCCGCCCGCGTGCTCCGCGAAGCGGGGCACCTCGGTGAACGCGCTTGGCCTGCCGGTGTAGTTGAGGAGGAGGTCGTCCAACTCACGGGCGAACTCGGGGTCGTGCTTGGCCTTGTCGTACTCGACGGCTACCTCGTCCACGGCGGCGACGAGGGCCTCCGGGATGAACTTGCCGCCGAACGCGCCGAAGTAGCCCTCGGGGCTGGGGATTTGGCCGTCGGGGTCTGGGATGAAGAACTCGCTGGGCATGCGGAAACCTCACGGTGAGTGTGTGGGAAGACACTGAGCGCCGTGGGGCGGGGGGTTGTTAGTTGGCTGCGGGCCGGCCGTGGCTGGTCGCGCCCGCGCGGCGGTAGCCGCAAATCAAATACAGCCCCGCGCCCCTAAAGGCCTCGTGCCATCGCATGCCGTTCACTTGCCCCGGCTCGTCTCCGATGACATACCGCACCCTGCGGCCGTGCACCCGGCGTGCGGGCGCACGACAACCACGAGGACGGCAGCCGCGCGCCAAGCGGGCGTACCGATCCGTGGGTGTCAGGGTGAGAGTCATCGGAGCGAAGCCTAGCGGGTGATCAGCCGCGGCCGTGGCGGAGTGCGGGGTGTTCGCCCGCCGCCACCAGATCCGAGACCGCCGACTTCGGGTCGCGGCCGGTGACCAGGGACTCGCCGACGAGGACCGCGTCGGCGCCGGCGTTGGCGTAGGCGATGAGGTCGTGGGGGCCGCGGACGCCGGACTCGGCGATCTTGACGATGTGGGCCGGGATCTCGGGGGCGACGCGCTCGAAGGTGCCGCGGTCGACCTCGAGGGTCTTGAGGTTGCGGGCGTTGACGCCGATGATCTTCGCGCCGGCGTCGACCGCGCGGTCGACCTCGTCCTCGTCGTGGACCTCGACGATCGGCGTGAGGCCGATCGACTCGGCGCGCTCGATGAGGGACTCCAGGGCGGGCTGGTCCAGGGCCGCGACGATCAGCAGGGCGAGGTCGGCGCCGTAGGCCCGGGCCTCCCAGAGCTGGTACGACGTGACGATGAAGTCCTTGCGCAGAACCGGGATGTCCACCCGCGCGCGGACGGCCTCCAGGTCGGCCAGGGAGCCGCCGAAGCGGCGCTGTTCGGTGAGGACGGAGATGACGGCGGCGCCGCCCGCCTCGTAGTCCGCGGCGAGGCCCGCCGGGTCGGCGATCGCGGCCAGGGCCCCCTTGGAGGGACTGGAGCGCTTGACCTCGCAGATGACCTTGACGCCGTCGCCGCGCAGCGCGGCGACACCGTCCTTGGCAGCGGGAGCCTTCGCCGCGCGCTCCTTGAGCTCGTCGAGGCTGACGCGCGCCTGCCGTTCCGCCAGGTCGGCACGGACTCCGTCGATGATCTCGTCGAGCACACTCACGCGAGCGGCCCCCTTCCGGACGGTGGAAAAGCCATGGTCACATCTGACCTCGATGGTATCCGGAGGAAGGCGTAGGCCTCGCATCCGGTTGACGCCGGTCCCACTACCTGGACATGTGCCGGTTGATCAAGGATGTAGCCAGCCACCGAACGGCAGGTTCCGGACAACCGTGAAGACCAGCACCAACGCGCCCAGACCCCACAGCTGGACCCGGCCGAGTTCGATCCGCGCGGGCCGGCCGCGCGCCGCACGGACCACCCAGACGGTCCATACGACCGTGAAGGCCAGATAGCCCACTACGGCGATCGCGTTGTCCTGGAGCGCCGCCAGGAAGTCGCCGTGGATGAACTCGTGCGCGCTGCGCAGGCCACCGCAGCCGGGGCAGTACAGGCCGGTGAAGCGGTACAGGGGGCAGACGGGGTAGTGGCCCGGCTGATTCGGGTCGACCGCGCCGACGTAGGCGAAGGATCCGGCCACGGCCGCGAGGACGGCGGCGGGTACGGCGACGCGGTTCATCAGCACGGAGGCGGAACCGGGGGCGCGTGTCTTCGGCACGCTCTGGCTGTCGGCGTTCACGTCTCGCATTGTGCCCCCTGGCCCTTTCGTGCGGCACGCGCGCGTGAGGGGCGGTTCCCGGTGCCGGTGCACCAGGGCCGCCCCTCCACGAAGTGGTGGCTGACAGCCACGTCTCAGCTGTCGGCGTGCGCCGTCTTGCCGAGCAGCTCGGTCAGGTCCTGGGGACGGTCCTTGGGCATGCCCATTCCCATCGCGCTCATGACCCAGCCGACGATGCCGCCGACGACCGCGATGCCCATTCCGGCCCAGAAGCCGGCCGGCTGCGCCATCACCATGAAGGCGCCCGCGACCAGGAACCCGATGAAGACGATGGTCGTACCGGTCCAGGCGGCCAAAGTGTGACCGTGGCTGTTGCCCGCCATGACGTGCTCCTCGTTGCTGTGTACGTGTGTGAGCAGACGCTCACGCTTCATTGTTCCGCACGCGTGCGTGTGCAGTGCTTCGGGGTGGTCCCGCGCGCCGCGCGCTGAGTCGGCCCGGAGATGGCAGCTGCGGTTCGGCAGCGCCCTGTAAGGGGCGCGGGGAACTGCGCGACCAGCCACGACGGCGCCGCAGCCAACCGACGGCCCGGCGCGTCGCCTGCTCTCCCAGCGGAGCGCTTACGCGCCGGTGGGGTCCTCACCCCGGTCCAGGGCCTTCCAGATGTCCTCGGGGCGATCGGGGTCGACCACAGGGGCGCGGCGGGCCCGGGGGGCGCCGTTGCGTTCGTAGCGCCCGGACATAGCGGGCCAGCGCCGGCCGTAGAGGAGGGCGAGCAGACCGGCCAGCAGGATCAGACCGCCACCTACCGCAGCCACGTACGGCCACGCGGTGTGGTCGAAGGCGTGCACGACGGACGAGGTGTCGCCGGAGGCCTGCGCGGCCTTGTCGTCCAGCGCGGAGCTGTCGGTGGCGCCGAGGAGCGCCGCGGCGACGATGCCCGCGCCGGAGAGCGCGAGGAGGGCGGAGACCGCGAAGCGGCCCGTCCTGCGGACCGCGAAGACGGCGACGAGGGCGGCGAGGCCCACTATGGCGAGCGCCGCGGGCACGCCCGTGACGTCGCTGCCCTTGGCGGACAGCGGAAACGCGTCGCCGGCCACCGTCGCGGTCCCCATCGACCAGCGCTGACGGGTGGCCAGCAGGGCCACGGCCGCGCCGAGCGCACCGCTCAGCAGGGCCACGGCGAGGCTGCGGCGGCCGGCACGCGCGGGGCCTTCGCCTTCGGAACGGGGGTGAGGAACAGCAGCAGTCACGAGGTCCACTATCGCTCCAACCCCGGGCGAACCGTCACCCGGGGTTCATATGACCCTCGTCCTATTGCCCGAGCCGGTTCGCCGTGTGCACGGCGCGGAGGACCGCCGCCGCCTTGTTGCGGCACTCCTGGTCCTCCATCTCGGGGTCCGAGTCGGCGACGATGCCGGCGCCCGCCTGGACGTAGGCGGTGCCGTCGCGGAGCAGGGCCGTACGGATGGCGATGGCGGTGTCGGAGTCGCCCGCGAAGTCGAGGTAGCCGACGCAGCCGCCGTACAACCCCCTTCTGGACGGCTCCAGTTCGTCGATGATCTGCATCGCGCGGGGCTTGGGCGCGCCCGAGAGGGTGCCGGCGGGGAAGCAGGCCGTGAGGACGTCGAAGGCGGTACGGCCGGGAGCCACGCGGCCGGTCACCGTCGAGACGATGTGCATCACGTGGGAGTACCGCTCGACGGACATGAAGTCGACGACCTCGACCGAGCCGGGCTCGCAGACCCTGCCCAAATCGTTACGCCCGAGGTCGACCAGCATGAGGTGCTCGGCGCGTTCCTTGGGGTCGGCGAGGAGTTCGTCGGCGAGGGCCTGGTCCTCCTGCGGGGTCGCGCCGCGGTGCCGGGTGCCGGCGATCGGGTGGACCATCGCGCGGCCGTCCTCGACCTTGACCAGGGCTTCGGGAGACGAGCCCACGACGTCGAAGCCGTCGAAGCGGAACAGGTACATGTACGGCGACGGGTTGGTCGCCCTCAGCACCCGGTACACGTCCAACGCGCTTGCCGTGCACGGTGTTTCGAAGCGCTGGGAGGGGACGACCTGGAAGGCCTCGCCCGCGCGGATGCGCTCCTTGATGTCCTCGACGGCCTCCTTGAAGTCGGGGCCGCCCCACAGCGCGGTGTACTCGGGGAGCTCGGAGGGCGGGAGCTGGGCGGGCGGCTGGGCCACCGCGCGGGAGAGGTCCGCCTCCATGGCGTCGAGGCGGGCGATCGCGTCCGCGTGGGCCTCGTCGACGCCGGTGTCGAGGTCGTTGTGGTTGATCGCGTTGGCGATCAGCAGGACCGAGCCCTCCCAGTGGTCCATCACGGCGAGGTCGCTGGTGAGGAGCATGGTCAGCTCGGGGAGTTTCAGGTCGTCGCGCTCGCCGGGGCCGATCTTCTCCAGGCGGCGGACGATGTCGTAGCCGAGATAGCCGACCATGCCGCCGGTGAAGGGCGGCAGGCCCTCCTGGTGGGGGGTGTGCAGGGTCTCGATGGTGGCGCGCAGGGCGGCCAGGGGGTCGCCGTCGGCCGGGACGCCGACGGGCGGGGTGCCGAGCCAGTGGGCCTGGCCGTCGCGGGCGGTGAGGGTGGCGGCGCTGCGGACGCCCACGAACGAATAGCGGGACCAGGAGCGGCCGTTCTCCGCGGACTCCAGGAGGAAGGTGCCGGGGCGCTCCGCGGCCAGTTTGCGGTAGAGCGCGACCGGGGTGTCGCCGTCGGCGAGGAGCTTGCGGGTGACCGGAATGACGCGACGGTCGGTGGCCAGCTTGCGGAACGTCTCGAGGTCCATGGCGGCTGACCCTACTGATCCGAGGCGGGGGTGCTGGAATCAGCACCTTCTTCAAGAAGGCCTTCGTTGAGGTCTTCTTCGAGGTCTTCCTTGAGAAGCACGTCCGCGTCGAAGCAGGTGCGGTCGCCGGTGTGGCAGGCGGCGCCGACCTGGTCGACCTTCACGAGGACCGTGTCGGCGTCGCAGTCCAGGGCGACGGACCTGACGTGCTGGAAGTGGCCGGACGTGTCGCCCTTGACCCAGTACTCCTGGCGGCTGCGGGACCAGTACGTGCAGCGGCCCGTCGTCAGGGTGCGATGCAGCGCCTCGTCGTCCATCCAGCCGAGCATGAGCACCTCACCGGTGTCGTACTGCTGGGCGATCGCGGGGACGAGCCCGTCGGCGCTGCGCTTGAGGCGGGCGGCGATTTCGGGATCGAGGCTGCTGGGTGGGGGCGTGCTGGTCATGGGGCCATTGTGCCGCGCTCCACTGACAGTCCTGGCCGGGCGTCCACTGTGCGGACCCCGTGCACGGTCGTAGGCTGACGGTATGTCGACCTTCGCGAAGCGTGAACGACTTCTGCTCGCCGATCTCCTGGAGACCGCGGGCCCGGACGCCCCGACTCTCTGCGAGGGGTGGCGGACCCGTGATCTCGCCGCGCACGTGGTGGTGCGCGAGCGCCGCGCCGACGCCGCCGGCGGCATCATGATCAAGCAGCTCGCGCCGCGGCTGGAGCGGGTGATGACGGAGTTCGCGGCGAAGCCGTACGACGAGCTGATCCAGCTGATCCGTACGGGCCCGCCGCGCTTCTCGCCGTTCCAGCTCAAGCAGCTCGACGAGGCCTCCAACACGGTCGAGTTCTACGTCCACACGGAGGACGTACGGCGGGCGCAGCCGGAGTGGACGCCGCGCGAGCTGGACCCGGTGTTCCAGGACGCCCTGTGGTCGCGGCTCGAGCGCATGGCCCGGCTGATGGGCCGCAGCGCGCCGACCGGGCTGGTGCTGCGCCGCCCGGACGGCCAGACGGCGGTCGCCCACAAGGGGGCGCCGGTCGTGACGGTGACCGGTGAGCCCTCGGAGCTGCTGCTGTTCGCGCACGGGCGGCAGAGCGTGGCCAAGGTGGCGCTGGACGGCGACGAGAACGCGATCGCCAAGCTCCAGGAGGCCAAGCAGCTGGGGATCTGAGCCCCGCGGTTGCCAACAGGCCGGGTCAACCGGGCAGTTCGGCCCGCCGCAGCTCGCGGACGCACAGCGCGATGGCCCCGCCGAGACCGCAGACCACCGCGCTGACCACGAACACCGGGCCCGTGCCCCAGGCACCGATCGCCGCGGCCGACAGCGGCATGCTCAGCGGGGCGAAGCCGAGGCTGACCAGGCTGGACACGGCGGTGACCCGGCCGAGGTAGGCGGGGTCGGCCTGGGTCTGCAGCAGGGCCCCGCACATCGCGCCGCTGAGGCCGGCGAGCAGCCCGATGAGCAGGGCGACGCCGACCGCCCCGAGGACGCTCGGGACGAAGGCGAGGGCGCCGATGGCCACGGAGCCCGCGAGGCACGCCCAGCCGACGACGTGCCCGGCGTGCGGGAGCCGTCCCCGCACGGCCAGCAGCAGTGCCGCGGCCCCGGCGCCCGTCCCGAAGCCGGAGAGCACCCAGCCCATGCCCGACGCGCCCCACCCGCGCTCGTCCGCGAGCAGGGTCAGGCCCACGTTGAGCGGGCCCACGAAACCGAGGTCGCCGAGCGCGATGGCCAGCATCAGCGGGGCGAGGACGCGGTGGCCGCGGATGTAGCGGAGGCCGGCCCGAAGATCGTCGAGCGGGCTGGTCGCGCGGGCGTGGGCTGGGTGCTCTCCGGCTTCGGGGTCGACGGCGCCGACGACTCCTGCGCCGGGAGCCGTGCCACGACCGCCCGCGCCATCGCCCGCATCGGCGGTCCCGCCACGCGTGCAGGTCTCGTCGTCGGCGGGCAGTTCCCGTATCCGTACGGAGATCAGCAACGGCACCGACACCGCGATCAGGAGCCCGGCGAACGCGAACGCCGTCGCCGCGCCGCCGATCGCGACGCCCAGGCCGCCGAGCGGGGCGCCGACGATGCTCGCGAAGCGGATGCCGATTCCCCGCATGCCCTGCACGCGCGCGAGCTGGTCGCGGCTCGTCACGCGCGCGGGGAGTGCGCCCACCGCCGGCATGAACACCGCGTCGACCGTCCCGAACACCACGGCGAGCAGTGCCAGCGGCCACAGCCCCGGGCACGTCAGGAACAGCAGCGCGGCCACCGCCAGCACCGCCGCGCAGCGCACCGCGTCACTCCCGATGACGACCCTGCGCGGCCCGAACCGGTCGGCGACCACTCCCCCGCCCAGCATCAACAGAGCACGCGGCACGGCACTGACCGCCATCACGGCACCGGCCTGCGCGGGCGAGCCCTGCTGTACGGCCGCCCAGGACAGGGCGATGTAGTACACGCTGTCGCCGACCATCGAGGACGTGTAGGCCGCGAGCCAGCGCAGGACGTTGGGGTCGCGATGGGCGGGTCCATGGGTGACTGTGCCGGGGGTTATGAGGGTGCCGGTCACGGGAGATCGTCCTCTCAGGTGCGGAACGGGAAGCCGTACAGGTGGATGGCGACGTTCTCGCGGCCCTGGGTGTCACCCGCCGCTTCGGCGGCCCGCCCCCTGGCCTGGTACTTGTTGATCAGGGTGTCCAACTCGCCCTGGAGTCCAGCGAGTTCGGACGCGTTCAGACGCGGGAGGTACTCGCCCTCGAAGCCGGCTGAGCGCCACTCGTCGCTCCACGACTCGGACTCGTCGAGGTGGCGCCGGTAGAGGTCGACGCGCTGCTCCAGCAGGATCCGGGTGAGCGCGCCCTGGGCCGCGAGCTTCTCGGGGGCGTCCTTGACGTCCTCGTGCCGCACGGTCAGGCCCTCCGAGACCGGCCGCCACCAGCGCTCCCGGCCGTCCTCGCCCTGCCGCTCGGCCTCCTCGATGAGTCCGTGCTCGGCGAGCTTGCGCAGGTGGTAACTGACCAGCGACACGGCCTCGTCGACCTGGTCGGCCAGCTGCGAGGCGGTCGCGGTGCGGGCCACGTGCAGTGCCCGGTACAGCTTGATGCGCAGCGGGTGCGCGAACGCCTTGAGCGTCCCCAGATCGGTGATGGCACGGGTCTCTTTCGAGGTCATGCACCCCACGCTAGATGCGAAAGAAACGTTGCGCAACATATTTTGCGCAACTTCTCTTTCGCATCTCCCCACAAGTAAGCCCCGACCACCAGGCAGCCGGGGCTTACAACACATCTCAGAGGATCACCGCACCGGGTGACCCGCTTCCCGCAGCGCCTGCTTCACTTCCCCGATCCGCAGATCCCCGAAGTGGAAGACCGAAGCCGCCAGCACCGCATCCGCCCCCGCCGCCACCGCCGGCGGAAAGTCCGCGAGCTTGCCCGCGCCCCCGGAGGCGATGACCGGCACGGTCACGTGCTTGCGTACGGCCGCGATCATCTCCAGGTCGTAGCCGTCCTTCGTACCGTCCGCGTCCATCGAGTTGAGCAGGATCTCCCCCGCCCCCAACTCGGCCGCCCGGTGCGCCCATTCGACGGCGTCGATGCCGGTGCCCTGGCGACCGCCGTGGGTGGTCACCTCGAACGAACCCGACTCCGTACGCCGCGCGTCCACCGACAGGACCAGCACCTGCCGGCCGAACCGCTCCGCGATCTCCCGGATCAGCTCGGGGCGCGTGATCGCCGCCGTGTTGACGCCGACCTTGTCCGCGCCCGCCCGCAGCAGCTTGTCCACGTCCTCGGCCGTGCGGACGCCGCCGCCGACCGTGAGCGGGATGAAGACCTGCTCGGCGGTGCGGCGGACCACGTCGTACGTCGTCTCGCGGTTGCCGGAGGAGGCGGTGATGTCCAGGAAGGTCAACTCGTCGGCGCCCTCGGCGTCGTAGACCTTGGCCATCTCGACGGGGTCGCCCGCGTCGCGCAGGTTCTGGAAGTTGACGCCCTTGACGACCCGGCCGTTGTCCACGTCCAGGCAGGGGATGACTCGTACGGCGAGGGTCATGCGGACCCCCCGGCTTCCCCGGATTCCCCGGCTTCCCCGCCGGAGCGGTACGCCTCCACCTCGACCTCGACGACCAGGCTCGGGTCGACGAAGCCGGAGACGATGATCATCGAGGCAGCGGGGCGGATCGCGTCGAACAGCTCCTTGTGTGCGCGGCCCACGTCCTCGACGTCTCGGGCGTGGGTGATGTACATACGGGTGCGCACCACATCGGCGGGGCCGAGACCCAGTTGCTCCAGCGCCGAGAACGCGACGTTGAACGCGTTGACCGTCTGCTCGTAGGGACCGCCCCCGGCGATCTCGCCGTCCACTATCGACGTGCACCCGGAGACCAGCACCAGGCCGTTCGGCAGCTCCACCGCGCGGGAGTAGCCGAAGGCGTCCTCCCAGGGGGCGCCGGTCGCGACGCGTCGTAGCTCGGTCACCGGGCCACCGCCTCCAAGGCCTCTTCCAGGGTGAACGCCTTCGCGTACAGGGCCTTCCCGACGATGGAGCCCTCGACACCGAGGGGTACCAGCTCGGAGATGGCGCGGAGGTCGTCGAGCGACGACACGCCGCCGGAGGCCACGACCGGGCGGTCGGTCGCCGCGCAGACGTTGCGCAGCAGCTCCAGGTTGGGGCCCTGGAGGGTGCCGTCCTTGGCGATGTCGGTGACGACGTACCGGGCGCAACCCTCGGAGTTGAGGCGGTCCAGCGTCTCGTAGAGGTCGCCGCCGTCACGGGTCCAGCCACGTCCGCGCAGGGTCGTACCGCGTACGTCGAGGCCGACCGCGATCTTGTCGCCGTGCTCGGCGATCACCTTGGCGACCCACTCCGGGGTCTCCAGCGCGGCGGTGCCGAGGTTCACCCTGGTGCAGCCGGTGGCGAGGGCGGCGGCGAGGGTGTCGTCGTCGCGGATGCCGCCGGACAGCTCGACCTTGATGTCCATGGCGCCGGCGAC
Source organism: Streptomyces sp. NBC_00986 (assembly GCF_045162565.1). Classification (NCBI taxonomy): domain Bacteria; kingdom Bacillati; phylum Actinomycetota; class Actinomycetes; order Kitasatosporales; family Streptomycetaceae; genus Streptomyces; species Streptomyces sp. NBC_00986. The sequence continues at coordinate 8,597,932 of NZ_CP108733.1, read as the reverse complement.
CTCGGCGATGAGCTTGCGGTTGTCGCCGGTGCCGAAGGCGGCGTCCAGGTCGACGAGATGCAGCCACTCGGCGCCGGAGCTCTGCCAGGCGAGGGCGGCCTCCAGGGGGGAGCCGTAGGAGGTCTCGGTCCCGGACTCGCCGTGCACCAGGCGGACGGCCTGGCCGTCGCGGACGTCCACGGCGGGGAGGAGTTCGAGCTTCGAAGGCATCAGAGGGTTCCGATCCAGTTGTTCAGCAGCTGCGCTCCGGCGTCGCCGGACTTCTCGGGGTGGAACTGGGTGGCCCACAGGGCGCCGTTCTCCACGGCGGCCACGAAGGGCTTGCCGTGGGTCGACCAGGTCACCAGGGGGGCGCGCATCGCCGGGTTCACGACTTCGAGGGACCAGTCGTGGACGGCGTAGGAGTGCACGAAGTAGAAGCGCGCGTCCGCGTCGAGGCCCGCGAAGAGCTGGGAGCCCGCCGGGGTGTCCACGGTGTTCCAGCCCATGTGGGGCACGATCTCGGCCTGGAGCGGCTCGACCGAGCCGGGCCACTCGTCCAGGCCCTCGGTCTCGACGCCGTGCTCGATGCCGCGCGCGAACAGGATCTGCATGCCGACGCAGATGCCCATCACCGGGCGCCCGCCGGCCAGTCGACGCCCGACGATCCAGTCGCCGCGCGCCTCCTTGAGGCCCTGCATGCAGGCGGCGAAGGCGCCGACGCCGGGCACCAGCAGGCCGTCCGCGTTCATGGCCTTGTCGTAGTCACGCGTTATCTCGACCTCGGCACCCGTGCGCGCGAGGGCACGCTCGGCGGAACGGACGTTCCCGAAGCCGTAGTCGAAGACCACGACCTTCTTGGAGGCATTCCCTGCGCTCAACTCCACACCGCCAACCGCATGACCCCCGCGACCAGACACATCGCCGCGCCGATGGAAACCAACACGATGAGCTGACGCGGCATCTTCTGCTTGACGAAGGAGTAGACCCCGCCGAGGAGGAAGAGTCCGACGACGATCAGGAGGCTGGAGAGGCCGGTCACAGCGCGCCCTTCGTGGAGGGGAGGATGCCGGCCGCGCGCGGGTCGCGCTCGGAGGCGTAGCGCAGGGCGCGGGCGAGGGCTTTGAACTGGCACTCCACGATGTGGTGCGCGTTGCGCCCGTACGGCACGTGCACGTGCAGCGCGATCTGGGCCTGCGCGACGAAGGACTCCAGGATGTGCCGGGTCATCGTCGTGTCGTACTCGCCGATCATCGGCGCCATGTTCTCGGGCTCGGTGTGCACGAGGTACGGGCGGCCGGAGAGGTCGACGGTCACCTGGGCGAGGGACTCGTCCAGCGGGACCGTGCAGTTGCCGAAGCGGTAGATCCCTACCTTGTCGCCGAGCGCCTGCTTGAAGGCGGCGCCGAGCGCGAGGGCGGTGTCCTCGATGGTGTGGTGCGAGTCGATGTGCAGATCGCCCTCGGTCTTCACGGTGAGGTCGAACAGACCGTGCCGGCCGAGCTGGTCGAGCATGTGGTCGTAGAAGCCGACCCCTGTCGACACGTCGACCTTGCCGGCGCCGTCGAGATCGATCTCGACGACGACCGAGGTCTCCTTGGTCACCCGCTCCACACGTCCTACGCGGTTCATGCGTTCTGCTCCTTCATCAACTCACGGACCGCGTCGAGGAACGCGTCGTTCTCTTCGGGGGTTCCGGCGGAGACCCGCAGCCACCCCGGGATGCCGTTGTCCCGGACCAGGACGCCCTGGTCGAGGATCTTCTGCCAGGCGGTGTGCGAGTCCGCGAACCGCCCGAACTGCACGAAGTTCGCGTCGGACTCGACGACTTCACACCCGAGGGCCCTCAACTCGCCCACCAGCCGGTCCCGTTCGGACTTCAGCTGCTCGACATACCCCAGCAGTGTGTCGGTGTGCTCCAGGGCGGCCAGCGCGGTCGCCTGGGTCACGGCCGACAAGTGGTAGGGCAGCCGTACGAGTTGGACGGCGTCGACGACGGCCGGGTGCGCGGCGAGATAGCCGAGGCGGAGCCCAGCGGCCCCGAAGGCCTTCGACATCGTCCGCGAGACGACGAGATTCGGCCGACCTTCGAGCAGCGGCAGCAGCGAGTCGCCGTGGCTGAACTCGATGTACGCCTCGTCGACGATCACCATCGACGGCTTGGCGGCCTGCGCGGCCTCGTACAGCGCGAGGACCGTCTCGGGCGGAACGGCGTTGCCCGTGGGGTTGTTGGGGGTCGTGACGAACACGACGTCGGGCCGGTTCTCCGCGATCCACCGCTCGGCGGCCGGGAGGTCGATCGTGAAGTCCTCGTTGCGGGGACCCGCGATCCAGCCCGTCCCCGTGCCGCGCGCGATGAGCGCGTGCATCGAGTACGACGGCTCGAAGCCGATCGCCGTACGGCCGGGCCCGCCGAAGGTCTGGAGCAGTTGCTGGATGACCTCGTTCGAGCCGTTGGCCGCCCACACGTTCTCGACGCCGACCCGGTAACTCCCGGTCTTCGTCAGGTAGTTGGCCAGCTCGGTGCGCAGCTCTACGGCGTCCCGGTCCGGGTAGCGGTTGAGATCGCGGGCGGCTTCACGAACCCGCTCGGCGATGCGCTCGACCAGCGCCTCGGGCAGCGGGTAGGGGTTCTCGTTGGTGTTCAGCCGTACGGGGACGTCCAACTGGGGCGCGCCGTAAGGGGACTTGCCGCGCAGCTCGTCCCGTACGGGAAGATCGTCGATTCCGAAGCTCACTTGCCGGGCACCTTCCAACCGAACCTGGCCTTGACCGCCGCGCCGTGCGCGGGCAGGTCCTCCGCCTCCGCCAGCGTGACCACGTGATGCGCCACGTCGGCCAGCGCGTCCTTCGTGTAGTCGACGATGTGGATGCCGCGCAGGAAGGACTGCACGGAGAGCCCGGAGGAGTGGCAGGCGCAACCCCCGGTCGGCAGCACGTGGTTGGAGCCGGCCGCGTAGTCGCCCAACGACACGGGCGCCCAGGGTCCGACGAAGATCGCGCCCGCGTTCCGCACCCGGTCGGCCACGGCAGCCGCGTCCGCCGTCTGGATCTCCAGGTGCTCGGCGCCGTACGCGTCGACGACCCGCAGGCCCTCGTCGATGCCGTCGACGAGGACGATCGCGGACTGCCTGCCCGCCAGCGCCGGGGCGATCCGGTCCTCGATGTGCTTGGTGGCCGCGACCTGCGGTTCGAGTTCCTTCTCGACGGCGTCCGCGAGCGGCACGGAGTCCGTGACCAGGACGGCGGCGGCGAGCGGGTCGTGTTCGGCCTGGCTGATCAGGTCGGCGGCGACGTGCACCGGGTCGGCGGTGTCGTCCGCGAGGATCGCGATCTCGGTGGGACCGGCCTCGGTGTCGATGCCGATCTTGCCCGCGAAGTAGCGCTTGGCCGCGGCGACCCAGATGTTGCCGGGGCCCATGACCATGTTCGTGGGGGCACACGACTCGGTGCCGTACGCGAACATCGCGACGGCGGTCGCGCCACCGGCCGCGTACACCTCGTCGACGCCGAGCAGCGCGCAGGCGGCGAGGATCGTCGGGTGCGGCAGACCGTCGAAGTCGGCCTGCGCCGGGGAGGCGAGGGCGATCGACTCGACACCCGCCTCCTGCGCCGGAACGACGTTCATGACCACGGTCGACGGGTACACGGACCGCCCGCCGGGCGCGTACAGCCCCACCCGGTCCACCGGCACCCACTTCTCGGTGACCGTGCCGCCGGGCACGACCTGGGTGGTGTGCGTCGTACGGCGCTGCTCGCGGTGGACGAGCCGGGCGCGCCGGATGGACTCCTCCAGGGCCGCGCGCACCTCCGGGTCGAGCTGCTCCAGCGCGTCGCTGAGCGCCTGCGCCGAAACCCGTACCGATTCCAGCCGCACGCCGTCGAACTTCTCGGCGAAGTCGATCAGCGCCGCGTCGCCCCGATGATGCACGGCCTCGCAGATCGGACGCACCTTCTCCAGGGCGGCCGAGACGTCGAAGTCGGCTCGGGGCAGCAGGTCGCGCAGGGCGGGTCCCTCGGGGAGGGCGTCGCCGCGCAGATCGATTCGGGAGATCACGGGGCCAATTCTCTCAGACTGAGATCGGGCACCGTTCGCGTGTATCAATGGCTGATACAGAACGTGGCCGGAACCCGGAAGATCAGGGGGTGTGGGGGGTGTCCCCCCACAAAGCACAGTACGTCTAGTGTTCCGGGCGTCACGGAGCGGGCATGAACAGCTGTGCGAAACCCGTGAGTAGTCGAGAGGGATGAAAGAGCAGTGACCGAGGGTGCCGGCCTCCGCGCGGGGGATGTGCCGGACGATGCGACCGCCGCCGAGGCCGGCATGTGGCAGGCCTTCCGCAACGGCAGCGTGTACGACCTGAGCAGCGGCGACAGTGTCGTCGACGATCCGCACGGCGGACATCCGTGGGGCCCGGAGCGGACCGTACGGGCGCGGTTCGTGTGCTGGCTGCTCCTCGACGGACCGCCCGCCCTCTCCGGCCGGGTGGCCTCCCTGAAACTCACCGGCGTGCAGATCAGCGGCGTCCTGGACCTGGCGGGCGGCACCGTCACGCCGTACGTCGAGCTGAAGGGCTGCCGTTTCGAGCGGGAGGTGCTGCTGCCGGAGGCCCGCTTCCAGACCGTACGGCTGGTGGACTGCTCGGTGCCGCGGCTGGAGGCGGCGCGGGTACATACGGAGGGTGACCTGCATCTGCCGCGCTGCCGATTCCACAACGGTGTCCGGCTGACCGACGCGCACATCGGCACCGACCTGCTGCTGAACCAGGCGATCGTCTACCGGGACCGCACCGGGCGTTCGATCGCCGCCGACGGCATGACCGTGGGACAGGATCTGCAGGCCGAACTCCTCGAATCACACGGCGAGTTGAGCCTGCGCAGCGCCAAGGTCGGGGTCTCGCTGAGTCTGCGCGGGGCCCGGCTGGCGAACCCGTACAGCCGACTCGCCCTGAACGCGCCCCAGTTGACCGTGGGGCGCACCCTGTACCTCACCCCGGCGGGCGTCGGCGGTCCCTGGCTGAGCGGCACAACTCCCGCGCGCGGGACCCGGATTCAGCGTTTCTCGTGCCAGGGCGGGATGCGGCTGGACGACGGGCGGTTCGGGGACGCGGTGGATCTGGAGCGGGCCCGGTTCACGTTCACGGACGACCAGGAGCTGTCGCTGCTGCGCATCCAGGCGCCGGAGTTGCGCTTCCTCGGGGAGCGGCCGCAGCGCGGGAAGGTGGTGCTGTCGGGGGCGCGAGTGGTCAACCTCATTGACCGGGCGAGCAGTTGGCCGGGTCCTGGCAACCTGCACATGGGCGGCTTCGCGTACGAGAACCTCGTACCGCAGGGCCCGTTCCCGCTGGACGACCGCCTCGACTGGGTGGCCGCGGCGACCCCCGAGTACGCCCCGGAGCCGTACGAGCGGCTCGCGACCGTGCTGCGCAACGCCGGTGAGGACGAGGACGCGCGCGAGGTGCTGCTCGCCAAGCAGCGGCGGCGCCGGGAGAGCCTGCCGATCGCGGCCAAGGTGTGGGGGGTCGTGCAGGACTGGACGGTCGCCTACGGGTACCGGCCGGGCCGGGCCGCCGTATGGATGGCGGTGCTGTGGGCGGCGAGCTCGCTGGCCTTCGCGCACGCCGACCACGCGCCGGTGAACGGGAACGGGCATCCGCCGTGGAGCCCCGCCCTGTTCGCGCTGGACCTGCTGCTGCCGGTGATCGACCTGGGGCAGGCGGGCCAGTGGCAGCTGCACGGCGGCTGGCAGTGGCTGTCGGTGGCGCTGATCCTGCTGGGGTGGATCCTGGCGACGACGGTCGCGGCGGGCGCCACACGGCTGCTCAGACGCGGCTAGAGGGCCCCTCGGAAGCCCGCGCGCACAGCACTCGAACAGTTGAGCAACAGTCACCTTTTACCTGGGCTTGACCGAAGCGCGTACAACTTTCAGCCGGGTGGTCAAACGGTCTGGCGTACTCCGGATCGGCGGTCTTTCAATGGTCGACACCATGGCTCTGCTGCGCGCGTTCATCCGCACCGCCCGGATGGCAAGGAACACCTCGCGGCTCGCCGCCGGGCTGCCGGCCGACGACGAGGTCCTCCTCGACGCGCCCGACGACCGGCTCGGCCCCGCACTGGTCGCGGCCGGGCGCGGCGAGTACGGACCCGCCGCCGAACTGCTGGCCACCACCCGCGCCGCCGCCGAGTGGGAGGACCGCGACCGCCACACACGCCGGCTCGCCGCGTTCGCCCGCAGCCGCCCCGAGTGGCTGGACGACTGGTGCGCGGCCGCCCCGCGGAACCCGGACGCGCTCCTCCTCACGGCACAGCTGGCGATGGACCGCGGCTGGGAGTCGCCGGCCCGCGCCGAACTGCTCCGCGAGCTGAGCCCACTGATCACGGCGGCGGCCGAGGCCGAACCGCGCGACCCGGTGCCGTGGCGGATCGCGCTGGACCGGGCGCGGGGCACGAACGCCGGGCACGCCGAGTTCGAACGGCTGTGGGGCGAGGCGATCCGCCGCTCCCCGCACCACTACGGCTGCCATGTGGCCGCCCTCCAGTACCTGTCGGCGGCCTGCTGCGCACAGTGGGGCGACACGCCCCACACCGCCCGCTGCTCCCACCGCGAGTGCTTCGACTTCGCCGAACCGGCCGCACAGGACGCCCTCCCGGGCTCACTCGTCCAGGCCCTGCCGGTACGCGCGGCCTTCGCGTGCCTGACCGACGGCTGCGCTCCTACGGTCCCCCGCGCCCGCCTGGACGCGGCGGCCGACCTGGCGATCGCCCTCTCGGCCACGTACGCGGCGGCCGACCCGTGGCCCGCCGAGGTCCGCAACCTCCTGACCTACGTCCTCATCCGCCTGGAACGATGGACGGACGCGCTGGACCAGCTCCGCCTGATCGGCCCGTACGCCACGTCGTTCCCCTGGGACCGGATCTCGGACGACCCGCTGGGCCAGTTCCTCGAAATCCGGGACGGCGTACGCATAGCGGTGGCCTCGGACGTCCCCCTCGGCGGCCCCGTTCCCCCCGCCCTGCGGGCGATTCCGACCCAGCCGTGGGCGTTCGAGGACGCACCCGGGTATCCACGGAGTGAGCACGACGGACGTGCCCGCTCCGGCGACCATTAGGCTTTTGCGCCGTGACCACCGTCCGGCTGCCGCTCTTCCCCCTGAACTCTGTTCTGTTCCCGGGGCTCGTGCTTCCTCTGAACATTTTCGAGGAGCGCTATCGCGCCATGATGCGCGATCTGCTCAAGACCCCTGAGGAGGAATCGCGCCGATTCGCCGTCGTGGCCATCCGCGACGGCCACGAGGTGGCATCGACCGCCCCGGGCATGCCCGACCAGACGGCCGTGCCCGAACGCGGCCCCACGGCAGGCTTCGGCCCCGACCCGCTCAAGGCCTTCCACTCGGTGGGCTGCATCGCCGACGCGGCAACGATCCGCGAGCGCGCCGACGGCACCTTCGAGGTACTGGCGACGGGCACGACCCGCATGCGCCTGCTCTCCGTGGACGCCTCGGGCCCGTTCCTGACGGCCGAACTGGAGGAGCTGCCCGAGGAGAAGGGCGACGAGGCGGGCGCGCTGGCTGAGGGCGTGCTACGCGCGTTCCGCCAGTACCAGAAGCGCCTGGCGGGCGCCCGCGAACGCACCCTGTCCACGGGCGAGGCCGAGCTCCCCGACGAGCCGGCCGTGGTCTCGTACCTGGTCGCGGCGGCGATGATGCTGGACACGGCGACCAAACAACGCCTCCTCCAGGCCCCCGACACCGCCTCCCGCCTGCGCGACGAACTGAAACTCCTTCGCTCCGAGACGGCCATCATCCGTAACCTGCCGTCCCTACCGGCATCGGACCTGACCCGGGGCCCGACAAGCCTGAACTGAGGCGGAAGTTCCCTGATGGCCAAGAAGCAGAAACAGCAGCAGTCGGGCGGCACCCCGGCGACGGTCGCCCTGACGACCGCGGGGGTGCCGTACGAACTCCACGCCTACGACCACGACCCGTCCCACCCCTCCTACGGCGAGGAGGCGGCCGAGGCGATGGGCGTCTCCCCGGAGCGGGTCTTCAAAACCCTGCTGGCGGACGTGGACGGCGCCCTGACGGTCGCGGTCGTCCCGGTGGCAGGCCAACTGGACCTCAAGGCCCTCGCATCGGCGGTGGGCGGCAAACGCGCCACGATGGCCGACCCGACCCTCGCCGAACGCACCACGGGCTACGTCCGAGGCGGCATCTCCCCCCTGGGCCAACGCAAAAAACTCCGCACGGTCCTGGACGCCTCGGCCACCACCCACCCCACGATCTGCGTCTCGGCCGGCCGCCGCGGCCTGGAGGTGGAGCTCTCCCCCGATGACCTGAAAACCCTCACGAACGCGGTACTGGCTACCATCGGCCGTGCGTAGCCTCTCGACGCCGCGCCTGTCCTCGGTTAAGCACAAGGGGCATGTCGAAGAAAACGCGGAAACGAAAGTGGCGCGTACGGAAGCACAGGGCTAATCACGGGCGCAGGCCGGCGTAGACGTTTCCGGGGGGCCGCCACTCCTCAACACAGGCCGGCTGCATCCAGCCCGTCCGGCGTTTGAGGACGAGGCCGTTCAGGCCGAAGGGGGTCTGGGGGCGCAGCCCCCAGGCGGGGCGGAAGGGGCGGCAGCCCCTGGGGATGGGACGGGTAGGGGCGGCGGGGGCGAAAAAACCTAGGACAGAGGAGCCCCGTACCCATCCGTAGGCCCAACCCCCTGCTGCACATACCCCGGCTCAGGATCCCGAGGCCCGAACAACGCCGTCAGCCCCAGATGAACGACCAGCGCGGCAACCGGCCAGGCCAGCAACGCCCCCTTCGCCCCCAACTTCAGCGGCGCAGAAAACGTAACCCCCTTACCCGCAGCCTTCGCGTGGGCGAGCACATCCTTGGTCGGCCCGAACCACATCCCCAGCCGCCACGCGATGAACGAGGCGAGCAGCCCACCCAGGGTCAGCGCGGCGACCAGCGCCACTCCCCCACGCCGCCGCAGCAAAAAGACAACAAGCGCGCTCACGACCCCGAAAGCCACGGCAAGCAGAGTGAACGTTCCGTCCACCCCCACGGCCTGCTCACCCTCGGAGTCCTTGAGGTAGACGACCCAGCTCTTGTCGACCAGGTCCCCGACGAGCGGCACATGCGGCGCCAGCCACCACCACAGCACCCCGAGCAACACCCCACCGACCGCCGAGGCGACCGTGACGACGACGGCCTCGATCAGCTCGGTCTTGATGCCGGGCCCGTCCTGGCCGTAGGACGCTTCCTGCGGGGGATACGCGGGATACCCGGCACCAGAGGCACCCGGGTCGGCCGAGGCGCCGGGGGCACCCGAGGTGCCCGGGTCACCCGGCGGCTGCCACGCATCGTGCGGGGACTGGTCACGCGGCGGCGGAGGCGGAGTCAGCGGTGCGGTCACGATGCCATCGTGCCAGGCCCGGCTGTGCGGCGCGTCACCGGACGGCAGCCCGACGGTACGCCCAGGCGGCGACGGCCAGCGAAACGACCCCGACCCCGGCGCATACGGCGAGGTCACCGAGGACGAGCGCCCAGTCCGGATGCGCCGCGAAGGTCTGCGCGAACGCCTCCACGCCGTACGTCGAGGGCACCAGATCCCGCAGGAACCGCACCGCGTCGGGCATCCGATCAGCAGGCAGCACACCCAGCAACAAAGCCGCGGACATGCCCAACTGCCCGAGCAGCGTGGCGAGTTCAGGCCGAGGCGCCAGCAATCCCAGCGCCGCCCCGAGCCCCGCGAGCGCGGCGCCGGCGAGCGGGATCACCGCCGCCAGGATCCAGATGTTCCCCATCGGCAGTCCGAACAGCACGCATCCGAAGACGGCGGTGAGCGCGGTCCCCGGCACGGTGAAGGAGGCGTACGCCCCCGCCGCGCCCAGCACCACGGCCGCGGGCGGCACCGGCAGGGTGGCGTAGTGGTCGAGCCCGCCGCTGCCGCGCAGCTGCCCGAAGTACTGCGCGAGGAGGTTGAGCCCGACGTAGGCGACGACGAGCACGGACGAGCCGGCGACCACGAACCGGGCGTCGTGGCTGCCGCCGTCGACGACCCCGCGCATCATGATCAGGATGCCGACCGACTGGAAGGTCGCCACGAACAGTAGCGGGATCCGCGCGACCCGCGCCCGGGACAGCTGCGCCCGGTACACGGCGGCCATGGACGGCCACAGCCTGGCCTTCGGCCCCAGCTCGGCCGCGCCCGAGGCGGTGGCCTCCGGCACGGCCAGGGGGCCACTCGGCAGAACATCGGCGGATACGACACTCACGTCGCGCTGCTCCTCTCGACGCCGGAAGCCGGCCTGTCCCCTACGGATACAACGGCAGTCGCCCTGTCCCATACGGATACGACGGCCCGTGTACTCATGCCTTCACCAGCCCCTGCGCGTTTCCGCCCAGCGTCAGATACACGTCCTCCAGGCTGGGCGTGGCCAGGGTGAAGTCGTCCAGGGCGGCGAACGCGGCCCCGCCGGTCACCGTGGCAACGGCCACCCGGGCCTCCTCGGGGGCGAGCCTGAGCGTCCAGCGGCGGCCGGACTCGACGGCCCGGTCCCGCAGCGCGGCGACCTCCGGGACGTCCAGCGGCGGCTTCTCCCGCCACACCAGCTCGACCCGCACCTCGCCCGCGACCTGTTCCTTGAGCCCGGCGGGGGTGTCACAGGCGATGACCTTGCCCTGGTCGAGGACGGCGACCCGGTCGAGGACGGTCTCGGCCTCGATGACGTTGTGGGTGACGAGCAGCACGGTGGACCCGCGCTCGGCCCGGCGCCGGTCGACGGCGGACCACACGGCCCTGCGCGCCACCGGGTCCATCCCCGTGGTCGGCTCGTCGAGCACCAGCAGCGGCCGCTCCCCGACCAGCGCGGCGGCCACACACGCCAGCCGCCGCTGCCCGCCGGACAGCTTCTTGAGCGGCCGCCCGGCAATGGCCGTGAGCCCCAACTCGTCGAGTACGGCGTCCCGTTCGGCCCGTGCGTCGCGCAGATCCAGGCCGCGCAGCCGGGCGGTGGTCTCGGCGGCGAGCGACACGGTGAGTTCGTCGAGGGCGGAGGACTCCTGGCCGAGGTAGGCGAGGATCCGCGCGGCCCGCTCCGGGTGGCGGACGATGTCGTGGCCGAGGATCTCGACGCTGCCGGCGTCGGGCCGCATGAGCCCGGTCAGCTGGCGTACGAGGGTGGACTTGCCGGCGCCGTTCGGCCCGAGCAACCCGAAGATCTCGCCCCGGCGGATGTCGAGGGTGACGTCGTCGGTGGCCCGCACCTCGGGGGTGCCAGGCGCACCGCGCCGTCCGCGCACCGCCGGATAGGTCTTGCTGAGCCCGCGCACCGCGCACACGACATCATCACCGTGTCGAAGTGCCTGTCCCGCGCGCGTACTCACGGGACGAGACTACGGGGTCCGGGAGCCCTGCCCGTTCGCGGGTCGGTCGAGAACGGCATATCCGCCGGTAAAGACAATCCCGTCACAAGTCGGTTCGACAACCGGACCGACCGCGTCCGCTCACTCTCCGGCGGGCGCGTGCTCCGCGGCCGTCCGTACGTCGATCTCGCGCCAGAAACCGGCCCGGATCGCGTACCGGTCGTGCTCGTCGATCTGGTCGTCCTTGTGCGCGAGGAGGCCGAACCGGGCGGCGTAGCGCAGCAGTTCGCCGTCGATGCGGTGCGGGACGCGGGGGTACATCCCGGACAGTTTCTGCAGGTGGCTGCCGTGGTCGCCGAGGCGGCCCATCCAGCGGCGGGCGAAGACCTGGCCGACCTCGTACGGGTCGCCGCCGACCGTGGTGATGTCCTCCTCGCGGTCGGCCCAGCGCTGCTCGGCGGTGGTCAGCTGGGCCAGCGTCGGCATCGAGGCGACCTCGGGCGACTCGGCGGCGCCGCCCGGCCGGTCGACCCACCCTTTGTCGGAGGACCAGCGCAGGGTCGCGCTCGCGGGCTGCTGCGCGGGGGCGGCGGCACCGGGGGCCTTCAGGCTCGCCAGGTCCTTCGGGGTGGGCACGCCCTTGGGCGCGGGCACCCGCTCCTGCGTGCCGTTCTCCGAGCCGGCCTCGGCAGTCGCGTGCTCGCTCTCCTGGGCCGGCCGCTCGCGCGTGGCCGGCGCGGACTCGGGCAGCGGAGCGGACAGGATCGCGGCGATCTCCGGACGCGGCACGGGCGGCGGCGCGCACACCCCGCCGAGGTCCTTCGCCCGTACGGCCTTGGTGATCCAGGTCCGGTCCAGCACCCGCCGCTCGTCGGCCTCGGCGACCAGGTCCTCGGACTGGTTGTAGTCCCCGTCCGCGGCCTGCACGGCCCACAGGTGTACGGCGACGCCGTGCTCCTTGGCGGCCATCATGCCCGGCAGCAGATCGCCGTCACCGGTGACGAGCACGACGTCGGAGCAGGCGCGGTTGCGGGCCAGCTCGGTCAGCTCGGCGTGCATGGCGGCGTCGACACCCTTCTGCGCCCAGCGGCCGTCGCTGCGGGTCAGGGCGCCGAGGCGGACGGTCACGCGGGGCATCACGCGGAGCCTGCGGTGCTCGGGCTGCGGGACGCGGTCGGGGGCGCCGTCGAACCAGTAGATGCGTAGCAGGGGTCGTTCGGTGTCGGACTCGGCGCGCTCGCGCAGGCCCTGGATGAGGGCGGCGTGATCGACGGTGATCCTGGAACGCGAGGGCTCTCCGGCGAGGAGACTTGCTGCGGCCCCCAGCAGATACCCGGCGTCCACCAGGACGATGCAGCGGTCCACGCGACTCACCCTCTTCCCGGTCGGTTCACTTCGGGCTTGCTTCGAGTCTGCCCGACCGCGCAGGGGTTAACGGCCCGAACTCGATCTTCGGCGTGGCGTTTCGGGACTTCTCTCTCGTACCAACCATGTCACACACGGTAATTATCCGAAATGCGTTCTTCGTCAGGCTATGTGAATCTGGTCGCGGCCCTGGCCCCTAGATCCCCCTCAGGAGGCAGATCACCATGGCCAAGAACAAGAACCGTGACCGTAAGCAGCCGCAGTCGGAGCGCGCCCAGGAGCAGGCCACGTCGTCCTCGATGGAGGCACAGGCCGAGCAGCGCATATCCCAGGTGACACCCGGCGACATGGCCCGCAAGGGCAAGCAGAAGCGCTTCGGCCACAACTGAGGCCTGCTTTAAGGGTTGTTGAACGACTGAGGGGCGCATCCGTCGACGGATGCGCCCCTCAGTCCTGTCTGTACGCCTGGTGCTCAGCCCGCCAGGCAGGCCGCGCCGAGCAGCACCTTCAGGTCGCCGAACAGCGCCGGGTCGGGCTTCACCCGGTGCTTGTCCAGACGCAGGATCGTGGTCTTGGTCGGGCCCTGGAGCTTGATGCGGACCTCGCTGTCGCCCCGGTGGTGGCTGAGGATCTCACCGAGCCTGCTGACCATGGGCGGAGTGACCCTGGTCGCCGGGATGGTGAGGATCACGGGTGCGTTGGTGCCCACGTTCGACACGTCCGGGACCTGCATCTCCATCGCGACCAGGCGCGGCACGTCCTCGCGCTTGTCGAGGCGGCCCTTGACGAACACGATGGTGTCCTCGACGAGCTGGGTCGACACCAGCTGGTAGGACGCCGGGAAGAACATGCACTCGATGGAGCCCGCGAGGTCCTCGACGGTGGCGATCGCCCAGGCGTTGCCCTGCTTGGTCATCTTGCGCTGGAGGCCCGAGATGATGCCGCCGATGGTGACGACCGCGCCGTCCCCGTGCTCACCTCCGGTGAGCTGGGCGATGCCCGCGTCGGCCTTGTCGGACAGCACGTGCTCCAGGCCGAAGAGCGGGTGGTCGGAGACGTACAGACCGAGCATCTCCCGCTCCTGGGCGAGGAGATACGTCTTCTCCCACTCGTCGGTGGTGAACTCCACGTCGAGTCCGAAGCCGGGCTCGCTGGTGTCCTCCTCGCCCATACCGCCGAAGAGGTCGAACTGCCCCTCGGCCTCCTTGCGCTTGACCGCCACCACGTTGTCGATCATCGGCTCGAAGTGCGCGGTGAGGCCCTTGCGGGTGTGGCCCAGGGTGTCGAACGCACCGGCCTTGATGAGGGATTCGGTGGTGCGCTTGTTGCAGGCGGCGGCCTCGACCTTGTCCAGGTAGTCGGGGAAGGAGCCGTACTTCCCCTTCGCCTTGCGGGACCTGATGATCGAGTCGACCACGTTCGTGCCGACGTTGCGCACGGCCTCCAGGCCGAAGAGGATCACGTCGTCGCCCTGGGCGGCGAAGTTGTGCACCGACTCGTTGACGTTCGGCGGGAGCACCTTGATCTTCATGCGGCGGCACTCGTTCAGGTAGATCGCGGACTTGTCCTTGTCGTCCTTGACCGAGGTGAGCAGCGCCGCCATGTACTCGGCCGGGTAGTTGGCCTTCAGGTAGGCGGTCCAGTACGAGACCAGGCCGTACGCGGCGGAGTGCGCCTTGTTGAACGCGTAGCCGGCGAAGGGGACCAGGACGTCCCACAGGCCCTGGATCGCCTCGTCGCTGTAGCCGTTCTTCTTGGCGCCCGCCTGGAAGATGGTGAAGTTCTTCGCCAGCTCGTCGGGCTTCTTCTTGCCCATCACGCGGCGCAGGATGTCGGCCTCGCCGAGCGAGTACCCGGCGACGATCTGGGCGGCCTTCTGCACCTGCTCCTGGTACACGATCAGGCCGTAGGTCACCGCGAGGACCTCCTCGAGAGGCTCCTCCAGCTCCTTGTGGATCGGGGTGATCTCCTGGCGCTTGTTCTTGCGCTCGGCGTAGTTGATGTGCGAGTTCATGCCCATCGGGCCGGGGCGGTACAGGGCCGAGACGGCGGAGATGTCCTCGAAGTTGTCGGGCTGCATCTGGCGCAGCAGTGAGCGCATCGGGCCGCCGTCGAACTGGAAGACGCCCAACGTGTCGCCGCGGCAGAGGAGTTCGAAGGTCTTGGGGTCGTCCAGCGGGAGGGCGAGCATCTCCAGGTCGATGCCCTTGTTGGACTTCACCATCTTGATGGCGTCGTCCATGATCGTGAGGTTGCGCAGGCCCAGGAAGTCCATCTTCAGCAGGCCGAGCGACTCGCACTGCGGGTAGTCCCACTGCGTGATGGTCACGCCGTCGGTGTGCCGCACCCACACCGGTGCGTGGTCGACGATGGGCTCGCTGGACATGATGACGCCGGCGGCGTGCACGCCCATCTGCCGGACCAGGCCCTCGACGCCCTTGGCGGTGTCGATGACCTTCTTGACGTCCGGCTCGTTCTCGTACATCCCGCGGATCTCGCCCGCCTCGCCGTAGCGGGGGTGCTTGGGGTCGGTGATGCCGGAGAGGTCGATGCCCTTGCCGAGGACGTCGGCGGGCATCGCCTTGGTGAGCCGGTCGCCCATCGCGTACGGGTAGCCCAGCACGCGCGCGGAGTCCTTGATCGCGTTCTTGGCCTTGATCTTGCCGTAGGTGCCGATCATGGCGACCTTGTCGGCGCCGTACTTCTCCGTCACGTACCGGATCACCTCGACGCGCCGACGCTCGTCGAAGTCGATGTCGACATCGGGCATGGAGACGCGCTCGGGGTTGAGGAACCGCTCGAAGATCAGGCCGTGCGGGATCGGGTCGAGGTCGGTGATGCCCATGGCGTACGCGACGATCGAACCGGCCGCGGAACCACGGCCGGGGCCCACCGCGATGCCGTTGTTCTTCGCCCACATGATGAAGTCGGCGACGACAAGGAAGTAGCCCGGGAACCCCATCTGGATGATGACGTCCATCTCGTAGTCCGCCTGCTTCTGGCGGTCGTCGGGGATGCCGCCCGGGAAGCGGCGCTCCATGCCGCGGCGGACCTCCTCCTTGAACCAGGTGACCTCGGTGAAGCCGTCCGGGATGTCGAACTTCGGCATGAGGTTCTTCGCCTCGAACATGCCGGTGGTGTCGATCTGTTCGGCGACCAGGAGGGTGTTGCGGCAGCCCTCCTGCCAGGCGTCCGAGGAGTCCACGGCGTACATCTCGTCGGTGGACTTCAGGTAGTAGCCGGTGCCGTCGAAGCGGAAGCGGTCCGGGTCGGAGAGGTTCTTGCCGGTCTGGATGCAGAGCAGGGCGTCGTGCGCCACCGACTCGTGGGCGTACGTGTAGTGCGAGTCGTTGGTCACCAGGGGCGGGATGCCGAGCTTCTTGCCGATGTCCAACAGGCCGTCACGGACCCGGTGTTC
The DNA here is from genome assembly GCF_045162565.1 of Streptomyces sp. NBC_00986. NCBI lineage: Bacteria > Bacillati > Actinomycetota > Actinomycetes > Kitasatosporales > Streptomycetaceae > Streptomyces > Streptomyces sp. NBC_00986. The sequence continues at coordinate 8,581,806 of NZ_CP108733.1, read as the reverse complement.
GATCTCGATGCCGTGGTCCATCAGCTCCAGGAAGTACCGGTCCTTGCCGAAGATGTCCTGGTACTCGGCGGCCGCCTTCAGTGCCTCGTCGTACTGCCCGAGGCGCAGCCGGGTCTGGAGCTCACCCGAGGGACAGCCCGTGGAGGCGATGAGCCCCTCGGACCACTGGGAGATGGTCTCCTTGTCCATGCGCGGCCACTTCTGGAGCCAGCCCTCGGCGTACGCGTCCGAGGACAGCTTGAAGAGGTTGTGCAGGCCCGTCTTGTTCGCCGCCCAGATCGTCTTGTGGGTGTAACCACCGGAACCGGACACGTCGTCGCGCTTCTGGTGCGGCTGGCCCCACTGGATCTTGCGCTTGTTGCGCCGCGACTCGGGGGCGACGTACGCCTCGATGCCGATGATCGGCGTGACGCCCGCCTTCTTCGCCGTGTGGAAGAAGTCGTAGGCCCCGTGCAGGTTGCCGTGGTCGGACATCGCGATATGGGTCATGCCCATCTCGTTGCACGCGTCGAACATGTCCTTCAGCCGCGCGGCACCGTCCAGGAGCGAGTACTGGGTGTGGACATGCAGGTGCGTGAACGGCGGCTTTGACACGGCTTGGCCTCCAGGGATAACAGGGGAAACGATCGACAAAGAGCAGCGGACGGTCTGGGGGGACGAGACCGAATCCTATGCCTCGGGACTGACACACGGCGGGCACTCCCACGTACCTTCGAGCGTTGGAAGGTGACGACAGACCCGTCACATGTCACGCACCACCCGTACCAGGAGGCACAGAGCGATGTCGGTTCCGCAGCTCAACGACGAGCACCGCGGCGAGGAGATCCTTGCCGTCTTCGACACCGCCTTCGGCGAGCTCCTGGCCGCCGACCCGGCCGCGTTCCGCGTGAAGTTCCGGAAGATGGCAGCCTCGGCGTTCGCGTTCTACCGGGGCACGGCGTGCCTCTTCTACCACGACCTCGATGCCGAGAAGCGGGGCGGCCCGTACCTGGACGACCGCACCTCGCGTGTGTGGATCCACGGCGACCTGCACGCCGAGAACTTCGGCACGTACATGGACTCGAACGGCCGCCTGGTCTTCAACGTGAACGACTTCGACGAGGCCTACGTCGGCCCCTTCACCTGGGACCTCAAGCGCTTCGCCGCCTCCGTGGCCCTGATCGGGTACGCGAAGGCGCTCAGTGACGAGCAGATCACCGAGCTGGTGCAGGTCTACGCGGGCGCGTACCGCGAGCGGGTGCACGCGCTGGCGACCGGCGCGAAGAGCGACGAGGTGCCGCCGTTCACGCTGGACACGGCCGACGGCCCGCTGCTGGGCGCGCTGCGCACGGCCCGCTCGCTGACCCGCTTCGAGCTGCTGGACTCGATGACGGAGATCCGTGACTTCGAGCGCCGGTTCGCGCCGGGCGGCGGCTCCATCGAGCTGGACGCGGCGACCCGCTACAAGGTCCTCGCGGCCTTCGACGGCTACCTGGAGACGCTCCCCGAGTCCTCCCTGGACCGCCCCGACTCCTACCGCGTCAAGGACGTCGTCGGCCGCCGGGGCATCGGCATCGGCTCGGCCGGGCTGCCGTCGTACAACATCCTTCTGGAGGGCAACAGCGACGCCCTGGAGAACGATGTGGTGATCTACATCAAGCAGGCCCAGACGCCGGCCGTCTCGCGGCACATCACGGACGCGGGGATCCGGGACTACTTCCAGCACGAGGGCCACCGCACGGTGATCTCGCAGCGCGCCCTCCAGGCGCACGCGGACCCGTGGCTGGGCTGGACCGAGCTGGGCGGGACCGGGCAGCTGGTCGCCGAGGTGTCGCCGTACGCCGTGGACCTGGACTGGAGCGACATCGACGACCCGGAGGAGATCGCCGCCGTCGTCGCGGACCTCGGGCGGGCCACGGCGACGATGCACGCGGCGGCCGACGACCAGTCCGGCGAGTCCCTGGTGCCGTTCTCCACGGAGCGGGCCATCGACGCGGCGATCGCGGCCGACGAGGACGGCTTCGCGGGCGTGCTCGTCGACTTCGCGCACAGCTACGGCGCACGCGCGCGTGCCGACCACCAGACCTTCGTCGACCTGTTCCGCAACGGCCGGATTCCGGGTCTGTAACCATCCGTACGCTCACAGGAACCCTTTAGCGGTGCCTTACCGGAGCACGTGACAGACTCTCTCCGCTATGGACATATCCGGGATCCAGCTCAGGGCCGTACGCGCGGCGCTGTTCACGGCACTGGTCGTGACGCTCAGCACCGCGTCGCACGTGCTGCTGTCCCGGGTCCCGCTGCCGCTCGGCACGGTGGCGGCGATCGCCGCCACCGTGTTCGTGATCGCGTACGCGCTCGCGGGCCGCGAGCGCGGCTTCGGCCGGATCGCCGCACTGCTGATCCCGCTGGAGCTGGCCGCCGACACGGTCTTCACCACCGGCCAGCACGCCTGCTACGGCAGGGCGGGCGGCCCGGTCGCCGGACCGCTGCGCGCGGTCGGCCTGGACGTGCTGTGCAGCGGCGGCGACGTGGGCACCTCGCTGGCCCGCGTGACCGGCGATCCCCATCAGGCGGCGGCGCTGCTCACCCACACCGACGCCACCGCCGCCTGGCTGCTGCTCGGCGCGCACATCGGCGTGGGCCTCATGGCCGCCGCCTATCTGCGCCGCGGCGAGCGCGCGCTGTCCGAACTGCTGCGCGCGGCCACGGTGGTGGGCTTCCGCCCGCTGCTCCTGGCCGTCGCCGCGGTGTCGGCCCGACGCACCGCGCCGGTCCGCCGGCTGCCGCGCGTCACGCACCGCATGGCCACCGCCCGTGAGCGGCTCCTGGTGCACTCCCTGGGACGGCGTGGACCGCCGTGCTCGGTCCTGCCCGCGGTCTGAACACCCCACAGGTACCTGAGCACACATCAGTCCCCCACACGTATTCCGCGTACGACGTATACGCGTCCCATATGGAGATCACCAACATGAGCAAGCGGAACAGCGCGGCGGCGAAGACGGCGGCCCGTGAGCGGCTGCGCGCCGAGCGCGAGCGCCAGGCCAAGCGCGCCAAGGTCAGGCGGCAACTCATAGTCGCCGCCTCGGTCGTCGGCGTCCTCGCGATAGCCGGCGGCATCGGCTACGCGGTCGTACAGAACAACAAGCCCTCCTACTGGGAGTCGGCGAAGGACGACAAGCTCGTCAAGCCGGCCAACACCACCGGCACCAACGGCACGACGGTCGTCCTCGGCAAGAGCACCGCCAAGAAGACCCTGGTCATGTACGAGGACCCGCGCTGCCCGATCTGCGCCCAGTTCGAACAGACCGTCGGCTCGACGGTGAAGAGCGACTTCGACGCCGGCAAGTTCAAGATCCAGTACGTCGGCGCCACGTTCATCGACAACAAGGACAACGGCGAGGGCTCCAAGAACGCGCTGAGCGCCATGGGTGCCGCGCTGAACGTCAGCCCCGAGGCGTTCCTCGAGTACAAGACCGCGCTCTACTCGACGAAGTACCACCCGGACGAGACGACCGACAAGTTCAAGGACGACTCGTACCTGATCAAGGTCGCGAACACGGTCCCCGCCCTGAAGAACAACGCGGCCTTCCAGAAGGCCGTGAAGGCCGGCACCTACGACAAGTGGGCGCTGGACATGTCCGCGACGTTCGACAAGAGCGGGGTGACCGGCACCCCGACCCTGAAGATGGACGGCAAGACGCTGACCGGCTCGGACGGCACGAACGCGCCGATGACGGTGGCCGACTTCACCACGGCGATCACGGCGGCCCTCAAGGCCTGAGCCTTGTAGGACGCTGTTGCAAGACGCGCAGCCGAAGAGCGGGCGAACTTTTACGAGTTCGCCCGCTCTCGTTAATACTGATCAGTAACCTGGTCGCTCGTGACCAGTCGATACAGAGCACCCGAGAGCGTCAACTCGCCCTCCCCGCGCCGCCGTACGGTCGTCAAGGCCGCGGCCGCCACCGCCGTCCTGGCCGGCCCACTGATCGCCACGCTGCCCGCAGGGGCCGCCACCGACACCCCCTCCTTCCTGCACGGGATCGCCTCCGGGGACCCGCTCCCGGACGGCATCCTGCTGTGGACCCGGGTGACGCCCACCGCCGAGGCGGTCCCCGGCTCCGGGCTCGGCCCGGACACCGAGGTGAGTTGGACAGTCGCCACCGACAAGGCGTTCACGAACGTCGTCTCCCGGGGCTCCCTCACCGCGACCGCCGCCTCCGACCACACCGTGAAGGCCGACATCCGCGGCCTGGCACCGGCCACCGACTACTGGTTCCGCTTCTCGGCCGGCGGCACCGACTCCCCGGCGGCGCGCACCCGCACCGCGCCGGCGGCGGACGCGAGCGTGACCGGCCTGCGCTTCGGCGTCGTCACCTGCGCCAACTGGGAGGCCGGCTTCTTCTCGTCGTACCGCCATCTCGCGGCCCGCAACGACCTCGACGCGTGGCTGCACCTGGGTGACTACATCTACGAGTACAAGTCCGGCGAGTACGCGGCGCGCGGCACGGTCGTACGGCAGCACGCGCCCCTGAACGAGATCATCACGCTCGCCGACTACCGCACCCGGCACGGCAAGTACAAGACCGACCCGGATCTCCAGGCGCTGCACACCAAGGCACCGGTCATCGCGATCTGGGACGACCACGAGTTCGCCGACAACGCCTGGTCCGGCGGGGCGGTCAACCACACCGAGGGCGCCGAGGGCACCTGGACGGCCCGTCAAGCGGCCGCGAAACAGGCGTACTTCGAGTGGATGCCGGTCCGCCCGGCGATCGCGGGCACGACCTACCGCCGTCTGCGCTTCGGCAAGCTGGCGGACCTCTCGCTCCTCGACCTGCGCTCCTTCCGTTCGCAGCAGGCGAGTTCGGGCAGCGGTTCGGTCGACGACCCGGACCGTACGATCACGGGACGCGCCCAACTCGACTGGCTGAAGGCCGGGTTGAAGGCGTCGGACACCAAGTGGCGGCTGGTCGGCAACTCGGTGATGATCGCGCCGTTCGTCATCGGCTCGCTCACCGCCGACCTGCTCAAGCCGCTCGCCAAGCTGCTGGACCTGCCGCAGGACGGCATAGGCGTCAACACCGACCAGTGGGACGGCTACACCGACGACCGCCGTGAACTCCTCGCGCATCTGCGCTCGAACGCGATCGGCAACACGGTCTTCCTCACCGGCGACATCCACATGTCCTGGGCCAACGACGTACCGGTGGACGCCGGCACATACCCCCTGTCGCCGTCCGCGGCAACGGAGTTCGTGATCACTTCGGTCACCTCCGACAACCTCGACGACATCGTGAAGGTCCCCGAGGGCACGGTCTCCGCGCTCGCCGCACCGGTGATCCAGCTCGCCAACCGGCACGTGCACTGGGTCGACACGGACCGCCACGGCTACGGCGTCCTGGACATCACGGCCGACCGCGCGCAGATGGACTACTACGTCCTGTCCGACCGCACCTCGGCGACCGCGACCTCGTCCTGGGAGCGGTCGTACCGGACGCGGAGCGGCACGCAGAAGGTGGAGCGGACGTACGACCCGGTGTAGGCAAGGCTCTTCACCGGTGCAGGTAGGGCTTTAGAGGGTCTCCAGGAAGCCGAGGGCCACCCGCCAGGTGGCCTCGGCGGCCTCCTCGTCGTAGTCCGGGAGGTCGGGGTCGGTGTAGAGGTGGCCGGCTCCGGCGTACCGGTAGATCTCGACGTCCGCGCCGGCCTTGCCCATCTGCAGGTACCAGGAGCTGAGCCAGTCGTCGGTCTCGAACTGGTCGGGCTCGGCGACGTGCAGTTGCACCGGCAGGTCGTCGACGGAGGCATTGGCCGCGATGTCCGAGGTGCCGTGCAGGAGGAGCAGCCCGCGGGCCTTCTCGTCGCCGAGGGCGAGGGTCTGCGCGACGGAGGCGCCGAGCGAGAACCCGGCGTAGACGAGCCCGCGCTCGGAGTAAGGGGCGGCAGCCAGCACGGCCCGCTTGAGCACCTCGTCCTTGCCGATCCCGTCGTTGAAGGCCATGCCCTCCTCGACCGTCTCGAACGTATGCCCCTCGAAGAGGTCCGGGGTCCACACCTCGTGGCCCGCCGCGCGCAGCCGCTCGGCGGCGTCGCGCACCGCCGGCCGGAGACCGTACGTGGAGTGGAAGAGCATGATGTTCATGAAGCCATCGTGCCAGTACGGTCGGACACATGGAGAACGTACTGCGCCCGCTGATCGTCATCGGCGGCTCCGTCGTCCTCACGCTGCTCATCGGCTGGGTCACCGACCTGCTGCTGCGCAAGGCGGACGCCCGGCACGACGACACCACCCTGTGGGGCCTGCTGCGCCGAGGACGGGTCCCGTACCAGCTCGTACTCTGCGCGGCCTTCCTCAGAGCTTCCTACGACCAGGCACAGCTGCTGGAGGAACACCGGATCGGCATCGGTCAGACCCTGACCCTGGTGCTGATCGGCGCCACCGCGTGGCTGATGATCCGGGTCGCGGCGGCGATCGTGGAGTCGTCGTACGCCCGCTACGCCCGCGCCTCCCGCGACGCGGCCCGGGTCCGCCGGGTCCGGACCCAGGTGACGCTGATCACGCGGGTGGTGGCCGCGATCGTCGGCGTGGTGGCGGTCGCCGCGATGCTGCTGACGTTCCCCGCGATGCGCGCGGCCGGCGCGTCCCTGCTGGCCTCGGCGGGTGTCCTGGGCATCGTCGCCGGTGTCGCCGCGCAGTCGACCCTCGCCAACCTCTTCGCGGGACTGCAGATCGCCTTCGGCGACATGGTCCGCATCGGCGACACCGTGGTCGTGGACGGCGAGTGGGGCACGATCGAGGAGATCACCCTGACCTTCCTGACGGTCCGTACCTGGGACGAACGCCGGATCACCATGCCGGTGTCGTACTTCACGTCCAAACCCTTCGAGAACTGGTCCCGCGGCACCCCCCAGATGACCGGCATCGTCTATTTCCAGGTGGACCACTCGGCTCCGGTCGACGCGATGCGCACGCAGCTCCGCGAGATCCTCCGCGCCTGCCCCGCCTGGGACGGCCGCAGCTACGGCCTCGTCGTCACCGACACCACCCCGAACACCATGGAGGTCCGGGCCCTGGTCACGGCGAAGGACGCGGACGACATCTGGACGGTACGGGTCACCGTCCGCGAGCAGATGATCCGCTGGCTGTACGTGGAACACCCGTACGCGCTCCCTCGCGTGAACACGGCGGACGCGGCGCCGATCCCGGGGGAGGATCCGTCGCCGAACGGCGGGGGTGGGGCCCGCGCGGCGCATGAACCTCCGGGAGGTAACCGGGGGTGAGGGTTGGGCGGGGCAGGGCATGCCGGTCGGCTGACGGCCGTCGGCTACGGCCTGAATTGCCCACCCACGCACCACCCGTTCACCATCGATCGGGGGGTGGGCGTTTGCCATTGGGGTACGTCGCCGTCGGCGGCTGAGCGGCTCTGGAGCCTCAGCGTCCTTGCCGGGCAGGGCTGTTGATCGGGGTGGGGAAGCTGCGGGGTGATCGGGAGCGGCCGGGGGTGAGCGGAAGCAGCCGGGGGTGAGCGGCTCCGGGTACCTCAATGCCCATGCTGGGCAACGCCGTTGGACTGGGCGACCTTCGAAGAGACCGGGGCCCGGCTGCGGCTACGGCTGAACAGCTCCGGGCACCGTAACGCCCGCGTCGGGCGACACCGTTGAACCAGGCACCCTGGCACCCCTCGGGGCGACCGGGCCCCGGCCACGACCAAGCAACTCCGAACACCGTAACGCCCGCGCACAGCCCCGCCGTTGACTCGGACGACTTGTAAGGCGAGCGGAACCCGGCGGCCGACGAGGCCAGCCGGCCGAGGTCGCAACGCCCAGGCCCGGCAAGAACCCCTCCCCCACCCCGAACGCCCGGGCCCGAACGCCCGGCCCCGAGCCGAGGTCAGTGCCCGGTGCCTCAATCCCCGCACACGGCAACGCCGTTGACCGGAACCGAACCCGGGCCCATCAGCCCTAGCGCCTCAACGCCCGCGCTCAGCCCCGCCGTTGACCTGGATCACCTGGGAGGTGACGTGGCCCGCCGCTGGTGAGGCAAGCCAGTGCAAGGTCGCGGCGACATCCCCAGGGGTACCGGCCCGCCCGGTCGACGTGTCGTTGATGAGCCGTTCACGCCGGGCGGGATCGATCTGCGGCCCGAAGAACTCGGTGTCCTCGATGTACCCGGGCGCGACCACGTTCACGGTGATGCCGCGCGGGCCGAGATCCCGGGCCAGGTCATAGGCGTACGGATGCAACGCGGCCTTGGCCCCGCCGTACGCCCCGCTCCCCGAACCCCGGTACGCGGCGATGGAGCTCACGAACAGCACCCGCCCGCCCGGTTCCGCGAGCCGCGGCTTCAGCGCCTCGGTGAGCAGCGCGGCGCTCAGGGTGTTGATGCGGAAGTTGACGGTCCAGTCGTGCGCGACGCGGTCCAGCGGGTCACTGCTCGCGCTCCCCGGCTCCAACGCCCCGGTACCGCCCGCACCGTGCACCAGCACATCCACGGTGCCGAACTCCTCGGCGACGAACCGCCCGACCCCGCGCACCACTTCGGGCTCGCTCAAGTCCCCGGCGTACGTCAACGCCCCCGGCACCCCGGCCTTCTCCAACACCTCGCGTCGTCGCCCGAGGAGCAACACCCGATCCCCGTCAGCCGCGAAGGCATGCGCCGCCGCGAGCCCAATTCCCGTACCGCCACCACTGATTACGACGTTGCGAGCCATGGGACGAGCCTACAAAGAGGGCGAGGACAAACACGAGCCAATTCAACCGGTGGCCGCCAACGGCGCCGAGCCCCCACAGGAGACGTCCACCCTTCAATCGCCCGTAAACGGGCGGTGCACGGGTGGGCAAGCATTTCGACCCGCAGCCGCCAACGGCGCCCCGCCCCCACGACAAACGCCCACCCTCCAGCCCACGGTGAACGGGCGGTGCATGGGTGGGAGAGCACTCACCTCAAGCTACGAACATCCAGATGCCGAAGCACCCGGTCCACGATCTCCGGATCCGCCCCCGGCTCACTCCGCGCCGCCAGCACCTCATGCCGAGCCGCGCTCATCATCTCCCCCTGGATCCGCCGCATCCGCTTCACCCGCTTCACCCGCTTCTCGTACGCCTCCCGCCGTTCCCCGTCCCCCACCTCGGGAGAGATCCGCACCCCGATGTCGAACGCCCGCCGCAACAACTGCTCGGACACCTCCTCCGGCAGCTCCTCGACATCCTCGATCTCTCGCAGCCTCCGCTTCGCGGCCTTCGCCGCCCGCACCGCCAGCTCCTTCTCGAACGCCTTCTCGCTGTCGGTGTCGGCCCGCACACCGAGCCGCTTCACCAGCCACGGCAACGTGAGCCCCTGAAGCACCAGCGTCGCCATGATCACCCCGAACGCGATGAACACGATCTCGTCCCGGTCGGGGAACGCCGACCCGTCGTCCATGGTCAGTGGAATCGCCAGCGCCAGCGCCACGGACGCCACCCCCCGCATCCCCGCCCACCACATGATCACGGTCTCCCGCCAGGACGTCGGGATCTCCTCGTCGTAGTCCCGCTTGGCGTGCAGCCGTTTCGTCAGCCAGGTCGCCGGCAGCAACCACGCCAGCCGTACGACGACGACGACACCCACGATCGCCGCGGCCCAGCCGAGCATCTCGCCCCACCGCCCGGACGCCGTACGGATCGCGTTGTGCAGTTCGAGCCCGATGAGCCCGAACGCGACCCCGGTCACCAGCGTGTCCACCACGTCCCACACGGTCGCCCCGGCGAGCCGCGTCAGCACGTCGTCGGCACCGAGCGAGTACTCGGCCAGGAACAGCGCGGTGGTCAGCACGGCAAGCACCCCGGAACCGTGCAGCTCGTCGGCCAGGACGTACGAGGCGTACGGCACCAGCAGCGTCAGCCCGATCTGCAGGGTGGCGTCGTCGAGGGCCGACATCAGCTTGTTCGTGGCCCACCCCAGGGCCACTCCGACCGCCACGGCGACGACGGCGGACAGCACGAAGTCGAGCCCGGCGCGCCAGAACTCGAAGCTTCCGCTGACGGCCGCGGCGATCGCCACGTGGTACAGCACGATGGCCGTCACGTCGTTGAAGAGACCCTCGCCCTCCAGGATCGACACCAGCCGGCGCGGCAGTCCCAGCTGCCCGGCGACGGCGGTCGCGGCGACCGGATCGGGCGGCGCCACCAGCGCGCCGAGCGCGACGGCGGCCGCTATCGGCAGCCCCGGCACGATCGCGCTCGCGACGGCGGCCACGGCGAGGGTGGTGACGAACACCAGCGCCACGGCCAGCAGGAAGATGGGCCGGATGTTCGCGGTGAACTGCCGCCAGGAGGTGCGCCGTACGGCCGCGTACAGCAGCGGTGGCAGCAACAGGGGCAGGATCAGGTCGGGCGGGACGTTCACGTTCGGCACGAAGTCGGCCACCGCGAGGACTATCCCGAGGAGCGTCATGAGCACCGGCGCCGGCAGACCGAACCGGTCCCCCAGCGGGACGCTCACCACGGCCCCGAGCAACAGGACGAAAAGCAGGGCCAATTGATCCACGGTCAGGGCTCCGGCGGGATCTCGACGTTCAACTAGCGGACGCCCAAGCCTGCCATGCCGCCCACCCGACCAGCACTTTCGACGCCCGTCGGTTACAGAGCCCCTTACCGAGCCCGCTTACGGAGCCGGTGTCAGCGCACGCCGCATCGCCCGGTGCGGAATCCCGGCGTCCGGAAACTCCGGCCCGTACGCCTCGTACCCGAGCCGTTCGTAGAACCCCAGCGCATGCGTCTGCGCATGCAGGTCCACGGCGGCCAGCCCACGCGCGCGTGCCGCGTCCTCGATGGCCCGCACCAGCGCGACCCCGACCCCGAGCCCCCGCGCCTCCTTGGTCACGGCCAGCCGCCCCAGGGATCCCACAGCCGGATCCCCGCCGGTCTTCGCCGCGGCCGCCTCGCCGTACAACAGCCGCCCGGTCCCGAGCGGCGTCCCGTCCTCCCGCACGGCGAGAACATGCGTCGCCACGGCGTCGTAGTCGTCGTACTCGATCTCCTGGGCCACGCCCTGCTCGACGACGAAGACCTCCTTGCGCACCGCGAAGCAGGCCTCACGGTCGGCCGGGTCCTCGGCGACGCGTACCGCGTTGGGCACCGGACTCATGCGTACGTCTCCTCGCGCACCAGGTCCAGGGCCTGCTGGAGGTCGTCCGGGTAGCCGCTCTCGAACTCGACCCACTGGCCGTCGGCGGGGTGCTCGAACCCGAGCCGGACGGCGTGCAGCCACTGGCGGGTCAGGCGCAGCCGCTTGGCGAGTGTCGGATCGGCACCGTAGGTCAGGTCACCCACGCACGGGTGGCGGTGGGCCGCCATGTGCACGCGGATCTGGTGGGTGCGGCCGGTCTCCAGCTTCACATCGAGCAGGGAGGCCGCGCGGAACGCCTCGATGAGGTCGTAGTGCGTGACGGACGGTTTGCCCTCGGCGGTGACCGCCCACTTGTAGTCGTGGTTCGGGTGCCGGCCGATGGGGGCGTCGATGGTGCCGCTGGTCGGGTCGGGGTGGCCCTGGACCAGCGTGTGGTAGCGCTTGTCGACCGTGCGCTCCTTGAACTGGCGCTTCAGGGAGGTGTACGCCCGCTCCGACTTGGCGACGACCATCAGGCCGGACGTGCCGACGTCGAGGCGGTGCACGATGCCCTGGCGCTCGGCGGCACCGGACGTCGAGATGCGGTACCCGGCAGCGGCGAGCCCGCCGATGACGGTCGTGCCGGTCCAGCCGGGGCTGGGGTGGGCGGCGACGCCGACCGGCTTGACGATCACGATCACGTCATCGTCGTCGTAGACGATCTCCATGCCCTCGACGGGCTCGGCGACGATCTGCACGGGCGCGGGCGCCTGCGGCATCTCGACCTCGAGCCAGGCCCCGCCGTGCACGCGCTCGGACTTCCCGACCACCGAGCCGTCGACCGTGACCTTCCCCGCCGCGGCCAGCTCGGCGGCCTTCGTACGGGAGAAGCCGAACATGCGGGAGATGGCGGCGTCGACACGCTCGCCCTCCAGGCCGTCGGGCACGGGCAGGTTTCGGATCTCGGGAACTGTACTCACCCGGTCGAGTATGCCGGACGGGTCCGACACCGCCTTACCGAAGCCCCTACGGCGGCCCGGACAACGGCCCGCGCGGTCAGTCCTTGTGGACGGTGCCGTCCGGGTCCAGGCCGCGGAAGGAGAGCAGCACGATCAGGATGCCGCCGCACACGATCGCCGAGTCGGCGAGGTTGAACACGGCGAAGCCCTTGGGCGCGATGAAGTCGACGACCTCGCCCTGGAAGATGCCGGGCGAACGGAAGATCCGGTCGGTGAGGTTGCCGAGCGCACCGCCCAGCAGCAGGCCGAGCGCGATCGCCCACGGCAGGCTGTAGAGCTTGCGCGCCAGCCGGGCAATGACCACGATCACGGCGGCCGCGATCATCGTGAAGATGACCGTGAAGGCCGCGCCGAACCCGAAGGCGGCACCCGGGTTGCGGATCGCGTGGAACTCCAGCCAGTCCCCGAAGACCTCGATCGGCGCGTGGTGCTCCAGCTTGGCGACCACGAGCAGCTTGCTGACCAGGTCGAGGGTGTACGCGAAGGCGGCCACCACGAACAGCACGGCGATCCGGCGCTTCCCCCTGGGGGGCGACGCGGTGTCGCCCTGCTCCGGCTCTGCCCCCGCCGCCTCTGGGGTATCCGGCGTACCGATGATGCGCTCCGCCTCTGCCACGTGAGTCCCTCGACCTAGGTGCCTAACTCAGGATGAGGGTACGGCACACCTGTCGGGGGCTTCAGTACCGGCGTCAGTACCGTCGTTCCTGCTTCTGCTTGCACTCGACGCACAGGGTGGCCCGGGGGAAGGCCTGCATGCGGGCCTTGCCGATCGGGTTGCCGCAGTTCTCGCACAGGCCGTAGGTGCCGGCGTCCAGCTTCCCCAGGGCGCGCTCGGTCTGGATCAGCATCTCGCGCGCGTTGGCGGCCAGCGCCATCTCGCTCTCGCGCGTGATGTTCTTGGTGCCGGTGTCGGCGTCGTCGTCGCCCGCGCCGTCCCCGGAGTCCCGCATCAGACCGGCGAGGGCCTGCTCGGTGGACGTGATCTCCTCGCTGAGCCGCGCGGCCTCGGACTGCAGCTCGGTGCGGGCCTCCTCGACCTCCTCGGGCGTCCAGGGATCCTCGCCGGGGCGCACCGCGAGCTCGCCGGGCACCGCCGCGACCCGTGCCTTCGGAACGGCCGTCTTCGCCGCCGTGGCCGTGCCAGGAGTCTTCTTCGCAACCACCGTCGTGGCTCCCGTCTGCTCCGCGGCCTGCGCCGCGCCCGCCTTTGCCTTCTTGGCCGCGCTCTTCTTCGTGCCGGCCGTGTTCTTCTTCGTGCCGGCCGTGCTCTTGGTTGCCGTGGTGCGTTTGGTTTCTGCCGTGCTGTTCGTGCCGGTGGCGCTCGTCGTGTCTGTGGCGCTATTCGTGCCCGTCGAACTCTTCGTAGAACCGCTCTTCGCGCTGGTGGCGCTCTCCGTAGGGCTGCTCTTCGCAGACGTGCTCTCCCGGGCGACGGTTTCCTTCACAGCTGTTTTCTTCACGGCCGCTTTCTTCGCGACCGTCTTCTTCACGGCCGTTTTCTTCGTCTCCGTGGCCTCAGGAGCGGCAGCCACCTTCGTAGCCCCCGTCCCCGTTTCCGTAGCCGTAGCCGCCCTCTTCGTAACGGTCGTCTTCGTAGCCGTCGCCTTCTTCGTTGCCGTGGCTTTCGCGGCGCTCTTCCTGACCGCCGCCCCCTTCGCGGCCCCCGGTCTCTCGGCCCCTTCCCCGGTCGCCTTCTTCGAAGAAGCCGCCTTCGTAGCGACCGCCTTCTTCGCCGCGGTCTTCTTCGTTGCGGTCTTCTTCGCCACCATGGCCGCGGCCCCTTCACATTTTGTGATCACGCACGCGAATCGTGCTGGGACGATAAATCGACTTGAGTCCCGCGGCAACGGGGCACGCCGCCCGATTCGTCCACCCCCCTGGCCTCGTGCGGCAAGCCTTCAAGCGTTGTGCCCAGCTCCCCGCCGGGTAATCCGCCGAGTCCGACACCTCGAACATCGAACGCGTGTTCAGCGCCATTCGAGTCACGCAACGGGTTGGCAAGCCTCCCGCCCAGGCCCCCGCAAAACCGGTCGGCCGCTGTCCGTGCGGCCCCGTACACTGGGCGGAGCGAGAAGCGTGGATGGGGACGAGTAGCGGCGTACGCAGCCCAGAGCGACCCGGGGACGGTGGAAGCCCGGGGGTGAGCGCGACGTGAAGATCACCCCGGAGCCGCCGGAAGAAAGCCGCAGCCCACCAGCCGCGGCCGGTAGACCCGGTATCGCGACCCCAATGAGGGGGCTCACTGGTGTGCTGGACGCACCAGGGAGCCAAGGAGGGTGGTACCGCGGGAGCGCGCCGCACACGGCGTACGGAAAGTCGTAGCTCTCGTCCCTCCGGACGGAAGGCAGAAAGTCCGCCGGAGGAAGCTCGCTGATGACAACGCCGACGTACCGCCAGGTGCCCGCCCAGGTCGACCTGCCCGCGCTGGAGCACGCCGTGCTCGACTTCTGGCGCGAGCAGAAGATCTTCGCCAAGACCCTGGACCAGTCCGAGGGGCGCCCCGAGTGGGTGTTCTACGAGGGCCCGCCCACGGCCAACGGCATGCCGGGCGCCCACCACATCGAGGCGCGCGTCTTCAAGGACGTCTTCCCCCGCTTCCGGACCATGCGCGGCTACCACGTGGCCCGCAAGGCCGGCTGGGACTGCCACGGCCTCCCGGTGGAGCTGGCGGTCGAGAAGGAGCTGGGCTTCACCGACAAGCAGGACATCGAGGCGTACGGCATCGCCGAGTTCAACGCCAGGTGCCGCGAGTCCGTGACCCGGCACACCGACGCCTTCGAGGCGCTCACGACCCGCATGGGGTACTGGACGGACCTCGAGAACCCGTACCGCACGATGGACCCCGAGTACATCGAGTCGGTGTGGTGGTCCCTCAAGGAGATCTTCAACAAGGGCCTGCTGGTCCAGGACTACCGCGTGGCCCCCTGGTGCCCGCGCGACCAGACGGGCCTCTCGGACCACGAGCTGGCGCAGGGCTACGAGACGGTCGTCGACCCCTCCGTGTACGTCCGTTTCCCGCTCACCTCCGGTCCGCTGGCCGGCCGTGCCGCACTCCTGGTCTGGACGACGACCCCCTGGACGCTGGTGTCCAACACGGCCGTCGCCGCCCACCCCGAGGTCACCTACGTCGTCGCGACGAAGGGCCCCGACAACGCAGAGCAGCTCGTCGTCGCCGAGCCGCTGCTCGCCAAGGCCCTCGGCGAGGGCTGGGAGACCACCGGTGAGTCCTTCACCGGCGCCGAGATGGAGCGCTGGACGTATCAACGTCCGTTCGAGCTGGTTGAGTTCCCGGAGCCCGCCCACTACGTGGTGAACGCGGAGTACGTGACGGTCGAGGACGGTACGGGTCTGGTCCACCAGTCCCCCGCCTTCGGCGAGGAGGACCTCAAGGTCTGCCGCGCGTACGGCCTGCCGGTCGTGAACCCGGTCCGCCCGAACGGCACGTTCGCCGAGGACGTCCCGCTCGTGGGCGGTGTCTTCTTCAAGAAGGCCGACGAAAAGCTCACCGAGGACCTCAAGGACCGCGGCCTGCTCTTCAAGCACGTGCCGTACGAGCACAGTTACCCGCACTGCTGGCGCTGCCACACCGCGCTGCTCTACTACGCGCAGCCCTCCTGGTACATCCGCACCACCGCCGTCAAGGACCGCCTCCTCCAGGAGAACGAGAACACCAACTGGTTCCCGGACACGGTCAAGCACGGCCGGTACGGCGACTGGCTGAACAACAACATCGACTGGGCGCTGTCCCGCAGCCGCTACTGGGGCACCCCGCTCCCGATCTGGCGCTGCGAGGACAACCACCTCACCGTGGTGGGCTCCCGCGCGGAGCTGACCGAGCTGACGGGCACCGACCAGTCGGGCCTGGACCCGCACCGCCCGTTCATCGACGCGGTCACCTTCGCCTGCCCCCAGTGCGGCGAGAGCGCCACGCGCGTGCCCGAGGTCATCGACGCCTGGTACGACTCGGGTTCGATGCCGTTCGCGCAGTGGGGCTACCCGCACAAGAACAAGGAACTCTTCGAGTCCCACTACCCGGCCCAGTTCATCAGCGAGGCCATCGACCAGACCCGCGGCTGGTTCTACACGCTGATGGCCGTCGGCACCCTGGTCTTCGACAAGTCGTCGTACGAGAACGTCGTCTGCCTCGGCCACATCCTCGCCGAGGACGGCCGCAAGATGTCCAAGCACCTGGGCAACACCCTGGACCCGATCCCGCTGATGGACCGTCACGGCGCGGACGCCGTGCGGTGGTTCATGGCAGCGGGCGGCTCCCCGTGGGCGGCACGCCGCGTGGGCCACGGCACGATCCAGGAGGTTGTCCGCAAGACCCTCCTGACGTACTGGAACACGGTCGCCTTCCAGGCCCTGTACGCGCGCACGTCCGACTGGGCGCCCAGCGCGGCGGACCCGGCCCCGGCCGACCGCCCGGTCCTGGACCGCTGGCTCCTGTCCGAACTCCACGCGCTCACCGACCAGGTGACGCAGGCTCTGGAGTCCTACGACACCCAGCGCGCCGGCAAGCTCCTGTCGGCGTTCGTCGACGACCTCTCGAACTGGTACGTCCGCCGCTCCCGCCGCCGGTTCTGGCAGGGCGACAAGGCCGCGCTGCGCACCCTGCACGAGGTCGTCGAGACGGTGACCCAGCTGATGGCCCCGCTGACCCCGTTCATCACCGAGCGGGTCTGGCAGGACCTGATCGTCCCGGTGACCCCGGGCGCCCCGGAGTCCGTCCACCTGTCCTCGTGGCCGGAGGCGGACCTGTCCGTCATCGACCCCGAGCTGTCCAAGCAGATGGTCCTCGTACGGCGCCTGGTGGAGCTGGGCCGGGCCACGCGCGCGGAGTCGGGCGTCAAGACCCGCCAGCCGCTGTCCCGCGCGCTGATCGCGGCCACGGGCTTCGCCGCCCTGGACCGCGAGCTGCACGCGCAGATCACGGAGGAGCTGAACGTCGAAGGGCTCGCCTCGCTGAGCGAGGTCGGTGGCTCGCTCGTCGACACCACGGCGAAGGCCAACTTCCGCGCCCTGGGCAAGCGGTTCGGCAAGCGCGTCCAGGACGTCGCCAAGGCCGTCGCGAACGCGGACGCGGCCGCGCTGTCCCTGGCCCTGCGCGAGGGCACGGCGTCCGTCGAGGTGGACGGCGAGACCATCACGCTGGCCCCGGATGAGGTGATCATCACAGAGACCCCGCGCGAGGGCTGGTCCGTGGCCTCCGACTCGGGGGCGACGGTCGCCCTCGACCTCGAGATCACCGAGGAGCTGCGGCAGGCGGGCCTGGCCCGTGACGCGATCCGCCTGATCCAGGAGTCCCGCAAGAACAGCGGCCTGGACGTCGCCGACCGGATCGCCCTGCGCTGGACATCGACCGACCCGGCGGTCATCGCGGCCCTGTCCGAGCACGCGGCCCTGATCGCCGACGAGGTCCTCGCCACGGACTTCGCCCAGGGCGAGGCCGACGACACCTACGGCACCCCGTTCACCGACGAGGGCCTGTCCCTGGTGTTCCGCCTGCACAAGGCGTAAGCCGCACCACCGGTACAGGAAAGGGCCCGGTCTCCTTCGTGGAGGCCGGGCCCTTTCCGCGCGCCCGACGGCGGCCACCTCACCTGAGCCAACGGTCAACTCACGTGATCCAGCGCTCAACCCGCGTAAAAAGGGCGGGGCCCCGGATCGAAATCCGGGGCCCCGCCCTGAACGCTGCCGACGCCGAAGGCGTACTAAAGGCCGGTCAGTTGTCGTCCTCGTCGATCAGGAACCCGCGCATCGGCGAGGGAGCCTGGCCCATCGGCGACGGGCCCTGCGGCCGTACCGGCGCCATCGGCTGGGTCATGGCCGGGGACATCTGCTGCTGGCCGCCGTAGGACGGACCGGCGGGCGGCGGGCCACCCATGCCCTGGTTGCCGCCGTACGACGGGGCACTGGCGCCTGCCGGGGCCATGGAAGGCGCCGGGGACGGCGGAAGCGACGCGGTCGCCGGAGTGCGCGGCGGGGCAAGCGAGTCGTCGGCCTGGGTCTCCAACTGACGCAGCTGGGACTCCAGGTAGGACTTCAGACGCGTGCGGTACTCGCGCTCGAAGCCGCGCAGGTCCTCGACCTTGCGCTCCAGCGTGGCGCGGGCGGACTCCAGGGAGCCCATCGCGACGCGGTGCTTCTCCTGCGCGTCCCGCTCCAGGGCGTCGGCCTTGGCACGGGCGTCACGCTCGAGACCCTCGGCGCGCGAACGGGCCTCGCCGACGATCTTGTTGGCCTCGGAACGGGCCTCGGCGATCGCCTGGTCGGCGGTCTGCTGGGCCAGCGAGAGGACACGGGCGGCACTGTCGCCACCGGGGCCCTGCTGCGGCATACCGCCACCCATGGGACCGCCCATGGGGCCGCCCATCTGCTGCTGCATGGGGGGCTGGCCGCCCATCTGACCCTGCATCGGGCCCTGACCCATCTGCTGCATCTGACCCTGCATCGGGCCCTGGCCCATCGGACCGCCCATGGGGCCCTGGCCCATCGGACCCTGACCCTGCGGGCCGCCCTGACCCTGGCCACCGGGGCCTGCGGGCAACTGCGGGGCACCGCTCGGCAGCTGGGGCGGGCCGCCCATGGGGCCGCCCATCTGCTGCTGCGGCGGGCCCGATATGCCGGCGGGCACCGGGCCACCCGGACCGCGCATGCCTTGCGGGGGCATGCCCTGCTGGGGCATCCCCTGCTGCTGCATGCCGCCTTGCTGCATGCCGCCCTGCTGCTGGTCCTGTTCGGGGGGCTTGCGCATGTTCTGTTGGTTCTGCGCCGCGGCGCGCGTGGCCGCGGCCAACTTGGCGCGCAGGTCCTCGTTCTCGCGGAGCAAGCGCGTCAGTTCGGCTTCGACCTCGTCGAGGAAGGCATCAACCTCGTCCTCGTCATAGCCTTCTCGGAGGCGGACGGTCGTGAACTGCTTGTTCCGCACGTCCTCGGGGGTCAACGGCATCTCTTCACCTCAACGTAGTCATCGGCAGTCGGCAAGACCGTATCGTCCACTGTCACCCCGCGAGTTTGCCCACGATAGAGATCAAGATGTAGACGATGATCATCAGGACGAAGAAGGACAGGTCGAGCGCCACGCCCCCGAGACGCAACGGCGGAATGAACCGCCGCAGAAGCTTCAACGGTGGATCGGTGACAGTGTAGGCGGCCTCCAGAACGACCACCATCGCCTTGCCGGGTTGCCATGAGCGGGCGAACTGGAAGACGTAGTCCATGACCAACCGGAAGATGAGCACGATGAGGAACACCATCAGCGCGATGTAGATCACCTGCGCGAACACGCTCATGGTCTGTCTTTCCCTCTCCCCTGTTCCGTGCTTACTAGCGGCTGCCTGTCTCAGCTCTGATTGAAGAACCCGCCCTCTGCGATGCGGGCCTTGTCCTCCGCCGTGACATCGACGTTAGCAGGCGACAACAGGAACACCTTCTGCGTCACCCGCTCGATGCTGCCGTGAAGACCAAACACCAAACCGGCCGCAAAGTCGACAAGTCGCTTCGCGTCTGTGTCATCCATCTCAGTCAGATTCATGATCACCGGGGTGCCTTCACGGAAGTGTTCCCCGATGGTACGGGCCTCGTTGTAGGTCCGGGGGTGAAGTGTGGTGATCCGGTAAGGCTCTCGTTCCGACACGACCTTGGGCATGATCACCGGTGCGTTCTTCTCCAGGGACTGGCGTTCTTGTGTGATGGATGCCACGGGCACGATACGCGCCGGACGCCCTGATTCCGCACCCAGTGAAGCGGAATGGGACACCGGTTCACGAGGAGCCGGAGGCTGCACCACTCGTACCGGTTCGTCCCTTTGAGACTGATGTGGGGTGTGCGACTGGTGCGACGGCTCGTGCCGTCGACGGTCCCGCTCGGGCTCCGGGTCCAGTTCGGGTTCGAAGTCGTCATCGGGGTCGAAACCCCGGCCGTCGTACCCATCGTCCTCCACGAGGCCGAGGTAGACCGCCATCTTGCGCATCGCGCCGGCCATGCTCTGAGTCCTCCGCTCTGTGGTGGATCGGCTGACGACTGCCAAGTGCCCGCGATCCACGAGGTCGTTATGCCCGCCTTCAGCGGCATTGACCATATTTTCTGCTGTGGTCCGACTTCCTGGCGACGTTACCCGAGCCTGGGGCGCACGCCGAGTACCGCAGTGCCGACGCGTACATGTGTCGCTCCGGCTGCCACGGCCTGTTCGAGGTCCGCACTCATCCCTGCCGACACCATGTTCGCAGCAGGATGGGCTCGGCGCAGGTCAGTCGACAAATCCATCAACCGCCCGAACGCCTCCAGTTGGCGTCCCGCGTATTCACCGGTGAGCGGAGCGACGGTCATCAGCCCGTCGAGCCGCAGTCCCGGCGCCCCGGCGACGAGATCGGCCAACTCCCCGATTCCGCCCGGTCCGACGCCGCCCCGCTCGCCCCGCCCGCTCACTCCCGCGTCGAGCGCGACCTGGATGAGACAGCCCAGTTGGCGTCCGGACCGCTCGGCCTCCTTCGACAGCGCGGTGACGAGCCGGGACCGGTCGACCGACTGCACGACGTCGGCGTAACCGACCACGGATCGCACCTTGTTGGTCTGCAACTGACCCACGAAGTGCCAACCCAGCGCCAGATCCGCGCATTCGGCGGCCTTCGGGGCGGCGTCCTGGTCCCGGTTCTCGGCGACATGACGCACACCGAGTTCCGCCAACATCCGCACGTCACTCGCCGGATAGGTCTTGGTGACCACGATCAGGGTCACTTCTTCACGCTTCCGCCCGGCCGCGGCACAGGCGGCGGCGATGCGCTCCTCGACTTTCGCCAGATTTACGGCGAGTTCGTCCCTACGGTCCGTCATGTCCCGTCAGTCCAGCCAGACATAGCTCGCCAGCCGCCCGGTCGTCCGGTCGCGGCGGTACGAGAAGTGGTCGTCCGATTCACGGGTGCACACCGGCGACTGCTCCCGGTCGCGCACCCCGAGCCGGTCGAGTTGCGCGTGCGCGCCGGCGGTCACGTCGACCGCGGGAGTGCCCCAACTCGTCTCGGCGTACGCCGCCGGTTCCACGGCGGCGACGTCGGCGCGCATGTCCGCGGGCACTTCGTAGCACCGGCCGCAGACGGCGGGTCCGGTGCGGGCGACGATCCGGGCGGGATCGGCGCCGAGTTCGACCATGGCCGCCACGGCGGCGGGGACGACCCCGGCGACCATGCCCGGGCGTCCGGCGTGGGCCGCGCCCGCGATCCCGGCGACCGGGTCGGCGAGCAGGACCGGCGTACAGTCGGCGGTCAGCACGGCGAGGGCGAGGCCGCGCCGGGCGGTGACGAGCGCGTCGACGGAGGGGATGTCCGAGGCGCCCCAGGGCTCCTCGACGACCGCCACGTCCGCGCCGTGCACCTGGTTCATCCAGACCACCAGGCCGGGGTCCAACCCCAGTGACTTGGCGGCCAGTTCGCGATTGGTACGGACCGCGTCGGGGTCGTCGCCGACCGCGCCGCCGAGGTTGAGCCCCTCGTACGGAACGGCGCTCACCCCGCCCCACCTGTCGGTGAAGGCGAAGTGCGCGCCGCTCACGGTGTCGAACTGTCCTATCACTTCAGGAAGTCCGGTACGTCCAGCTCCTCGGCGGCGCTGTCCGAGTACGTCCGCGACGGCGGGACCGGCGGGGCGACCGGGAGGTCGGCGACCGGCTCCGGGGCGGGCTCCGGCTCCTCCTTGGGCTTGACGCTGCCCAGCGAGCCGAAGGACGGACGGCTCTCCTGCCGTACCGGGGTCGGCTCGTCGCGGCGGGCCGACGACGAGCTCGTGCCCGTCTCGCGGCGGGTCGGCGGCTGGCCGCCGTCGAAGCCGGCCGCGATGACCGTGACCCGGACCTCGTCGCCGAGGGCGTCGTCGATGACCGCGCCGAAGATGATGTTGGCCTCGGGGTGGGCGGCCTCGCTGACCAGTTGGGCCGCTTCGTTGATCTCGAACAGGCCGAGGTCGGAGCCGCCGGAGATGGAGAGCAGGACGCCGCGGGCGCCGTCGATGGAGGCTTCGAGGAGCGGCGAGGAGATCGCCATCTCGGCGGCCGCCACCGCGCGGTCGTCGCCGCGGGCCGAGCCGATGCCCATGAGGGCCGAACCGGCCTCGGACATCACGGACTTGACGTCGGCGAAGTCGAGGTTGATCAGGCCGGGCGTGGTGATGAGATCGGTGATGCCCTGCACACCGGAGAGCAGGACCTGGTCCGCCGACTTGAAGGCGTCGAGGACCGAGACCTGGCGGTCCGAGATGGACAGCAGCCGGTCGTTCGGGATGACGATGAGGGTGTCGACCTCTTCGCGGAGTTCGGCGATGCCGTCCTCCGCCTGGTTCGCCCGGCGCCGTCCCTCGAAGGTGAACGGGCGGGTGACCACGCCGATGGTGAGGGCGCCCAGGGTGCGCGCGATGTTGGCCACGACGGGGGCGCCGCCGGTGCCGGTGCCGCCGCCCTCTCCGGCCGTCACGAAGACCATGTCGGCCCCCTTGAGGACCTCCTCGATCTCCTCGCGGTGATCCTCGGCGGCCTTGCGGCCGACGGCCGGGTTGGCGCCGGCGCCGAGTCCGCGGGTGAGTTCGCGGCCGACGTCGAGTTTGACGTCGGCGTCGCTCATCAACAGCGCCTGCGCGTCGGTGTTGATGGCGATGAACTCGACGCCCTTGAGACCGACCTCGATCATCCGGTTGATGGCATTGACACCACCGCCGCCGACACCGATGACTTTGATGACTGCGAGGTAGTTCTGCGGTGCTGCCACGTCGAAGGCCTCTCGCCTCGAGTTACGTGTCGTCGATCGCGGTGTTCCGCGACCCGACGACGGATGCCGAATGGGACGGTCCGTAGCGCCGACCCGAACCCTAACGTTGAAGTTTAGGGTTACCAGTGTGTCCGTTCCTTGAAGTCTTCTGAACAGGACACTAAGTCGACAAGTGGCGCACGTTCAACGAACACGCCGAACCTCCCGTTTTTCTTTTCACCCTATGTGATCAGCCGTAGCGCTGCCCAACCAGGGTGCTGGCCTGCGCGAATGTGCGTCAACTCCCGGCTGACGCAGGGGCGGTGGGAACACTTACGTCGAAGTGCCGGGCGCCGGAAGCTGCTTTCATGAGAGCGGTGAGCGTACGCGCCTTCGCTGTGCCCTTCTCACCACTTCCCCATGCGACGGTACGGCCGCCGGTCAACTCCAGTGAGATGTCGTCGTAGGAACGGACCTTGACGACCTGGGTGACGCGTGCGACCGCGGCCGGAATGTCACCCGCTACGCGCACCGCCTCGCGCACGAGCCGGTCCTCGCCGAAGCGGCGCAGGCCCGCCGCGGACGAACTCGATTGGGAGAGCGTCAATTCGAGGGTGGGGACGGACTTCGGGGGCGTGAAAACGGTGGCGAATCGCACGCCCTCGTCGTCCACTTCGACGAAGTTTCCGCCCTTTTTCACCACCAGGACCGGACTGCGTTCGGTCACTTTCAGCCCGATTCCGTGGGGCCAGGAACGGACTACGTCAACGGTGTCAATTCGGGGCAATTTACTGCGGAGTCGGGCTTCGATCGCATCGGTGTCGACGGAAATCAGCGGTCCGCCGACCGGAACGCCGGCGGCTTCGCGCACCTGCTCCGGCGTCAGGACCTTCGTGCCGGAGACCGACACCTTCTCGACCCGCAGCCACTGCGAGCCGTAGAGCAGCCAGACCGTGGCGGCGCCCAACAGGACTGCGGCGAGGGCGAGTACGACAATCAGACGAAGGCGCCTCGGTCCAAGGCGCCGGACAAGGGGCGGGCCGGACGACTCCTGTTGGCGTTCACCGCGCTCGGCGGTCGTCGGTCCGGCCACGATCCCCTGCCTCTCTCACATATGGCTAGCGGTGCCGCGAGGCGATCGCCTCGTACACCATGCCGACGAGCAGGTCGTCGGCGTCCCGGCGGCCGAACTCGCTTGCCGCGCGCGACATTTCGTACAGCCGGTGCGGGTCGGCGAGCACGGGCAGGACGTTGCCCTGGACCCACTCGGGCGTCAGTTCCGCGTCGTCGACCAGGAGTCCGCCGCCGGCCTTGACCACCGGCTGGGCGTTCAACCGCTGTTCGCCGTTGCCGATGGGCAGCGGGACGTAGGCGGCCGGGAGTCCGACGGCGGAGAGTTCGGCGACGGTCATCGCGCCCGCGCGGCAGAGCATCATGTCGGCCGCGGCGTACGCGAGGTCCATCCGGTCCACGTACGGTACCGGGATGTAGGGGGGCATCCCCGGCATCTGGTGCACCTGCGGCAGTTCGTTCTTCGGGCCGACCGCGTGCAGGATCTGGATTCCGGCCTGTTGGAGGTACGGCGCGACCCGCTCGACCACCTCGTTCAGGTGCCGGGCGCCCTGCGAGCCGCCGGAGACCAGCAGCGTCGGCAGGTTCGGGTCGAGCCCGAACGCGGCCCGGGCCTCGGGCCGTACGGCCGCGCGGTCCAGGGTGGCGATCGTGCGGCGCAGCGGGATGCCGATGTACCGGGCGTCCCGCAGCTTGCTGTCCGGGGTCGAGACGGCGACCCGGGCCGCGTACCGCGAGCCGATCTTGTTGGCCAACCCGGGCCGGGCGTTGGCCTCGTGGATCACGATCGGCACGCCGAGGCGCTTGGCCGCGAGGTAGCCGGGCAGCGCGACATAGCCGCCGAAGCCGACGACACAGTCCGCCTTGGTGCGCTCCAGGATCTGCTCGGCCGCCTTGATCGTGCCGCGCAACCGGCCCGGCACGGTGATCAGTTCGGGGGTGGGCTTGCGCGGCAGGGGTACGGCGGGGATCAGCGCGAGTTCGTAGCCCCGCTCGGGTACGAGACGGGTCTCAAGGCCGCGCTCCGTGCCCAGGGCCGTGATCCCCACGGTGGGGTCCTGCCTGCGCAGGGCGTCCGCGAGGGCGAGCGCCGGCTCGATGTGGCCGGCGGTCCCCCCACCGGCGAGTACGACATGCACCGAAATTCACCGCTCTCCGGACGAACGCGCCGCCGAGGCACGCCGTCTCATCGTGTTCCATCTCCGGGGCCGTTGGCCGGAACCGGTACCCCTGGCCCCCCGCTTTCTACCAAAGCGGGGTTGCCGCATCGCAAGCGCCGCCCGCGCAGCGGGGTCGTCGCGCGCGAAGGCGATCAGCAACCCGATGGCGAACATGGTCGGCAGCAGGGCGGAACCCCCGTAGGAGAACAGCGGGAGCGGGACGCCGGCGATCGGCAGCAGGCCGAGCACCGCACCGATGTTGATCACCGCCTGAGCGATGATCCAGGTGGTCACGCCTCCCGCGGCATACCTCACGAAGGGGTCCTCCGTGCGTCCGGCCACGCGGATACCCGCATAGCCTAGAGCCGCGAAGAGGGCGAGCACCGACAGTGTGCCCGCCAGACCCAGTTCCTCACCGGTGACGGCGAAGATGAAGTCGGTGTGGGCCTCGGGGAGTTGACCCCATTTCTCCACACTCGCCCCGAGCCCGGAGCCGAAGATCCCGCCGGATGCGAGCGCGTAGATCCCGTGCACGGCCTGCCAGCAGTCGGCGACCCCGGTCTTGGGCTCGGTGGCGCCGATGCAGGCGAGCCGGGCCATGCGGTTGGGGCTGGTCTTGATGAGGATCACACCGATCGCGGCCGCGATCGACAGCACGCCGACGAAGAGCCGGGTCGGGGCGCCGGCCAGCCACAGCAGGCCGAACAGGATCGCGGTGAGGATGATCGCCGTACCCATGTCGCCGCCGAGCATGATCAGCCCGAGCAGCATGAACGCGACCGGCACCAGCGGCACCAGCATGTGCTTCCACTGGGACAGCATCGCCTTGTCCTGCTTGCGGGCGAGCAGGTCGGCGCCCCACAGGACCAGGGCCAGCTTGCCGAACTCGCTGGGCTGGATCTGGAAGGAGCCGCCGAGCGAGATCCAGTTGCGGTTGCCGTTGACCGACATCCCTATCCCCGGCAGTTGCACCAGCGCCATCATGAAGACGGCGCCCGCGAGGATCGGATAGGCCAGCGCCCGGTGCAACTTGACCGGCATCCGCGAGGCGGCGAGCGCCAAGACCCCGCCGATACAGGCCGCGAGGAACTGTTTGCGGAAGAAATACGAGCCGGGCAGCGAGAGTTGGAGCGCGGTGATCTGGGAGGCCGAGTAGACCATCACCAGACCCAGCACGGTGATCAGCACGCTGCCGCCGGCGATCAGGTAGTAGGCGGTCAGCGGCCGGTCCCAGGCCCGGCGCGCGTTGGCGTACAGCCGTCGTACGGGGTTGTCGCGGACGGTCCTGGCGGCGGCGGGACGTCTGGGGGTCCGCTGCTGCACGGGCGGCCGGCCGGTACGGCTACTGGGCATCAGCGCCTCCGCTTGCGTCGGTCAGGCGCCGAGTTCGCGAACCGCCGTGGCGAACGCGTCACCGCGCTTGTTGTAGTTGGCGAACATGTCCATGGAGGCGCAGGCCGGGGCGAGCAGCACCGTGTCGCCGGCGGCGGCGAGCCGCTGTGCCTCCTGGACAGCCGCGAGCATCGCCCCAGTGTCGGTCCGGTCGAGGTCGACGACGGGTACTTCCGGCGCGTGTCGCGCGAGGGCTTCGCGGATCAGCGCGCGATCGGCGCCGATCAGCACCACGCCCCGAAGGTGCTTCGCCGACTTGGCGACGAGTTCGTCGAAGGTGGCGCCCTTGGCGAGCCCGCCCGCGATCCACACGATCGACTCGTAGGCCGCCAACGAGGCTTCCGCCGCATGGGTGTTGGTGGCCTTGGAGTCGTCGATGTACGCGACGCCGTCCACATCGGCCACGTGCGCGATGCGGTGCGCGTCGGGCGTGAAGGCCCGCAGCCCGTCCCGTACGGCCTTGGCGGGCACCCCGAAGGCGCGCGCGAGGGCAGCGGCGGCAAGGGCGTTGGCGATGTTGTGCGGGGCGGGCGGATTGACGTCGGAGACCTCCGCCAACTCCTGCGCGTTCTTCTGCCGGTCCTCGACGAAGGCACGGTCCACCAGAATGCCGTCCACGACGCCGAGTTGGGACGGCGCGGGACTTCCGAGGGTGAACCCGATCGCCCGGCAGCCCTCTTCGACATCGGCCTCGCGGACGAGGTCCTCGGTGGCCTTGTCGGCGACGTTGTAGACGCAGGCGACCCGATTGCCTTCGTAGATACGGCCCTTGTCGGCGGCGTACGCCTCCATCGAGCCGTGCCAGTCGAGGTGATCGGGCGCCAGATTCAGTACGGCGGCGGAGTGGGCGCGCAACGAGGGCGCCCAGTGCAGCTGATAGCTCGACAGTTCCACGGCGAGGACGTCGTACTGCTCGTCCCCGAGTACGGCGTCCAGGACCGAGACGCCGATGTTGCCGACCGCCGCCGTGCGCAGGTCCGCCGCCTTCAGGATGGAGGCGAGCATCTGGACGGTGGTGGTCTTGCCGTTGGTGCCCGTGACGGCGAGCCAGGGGGCCGCATCAGGGCCACGCAGACGCCAGGCGAGTTCTACGTCGCCCCAGATCTCCACCCCGGCCGCCCGGGCCGCCGTGAACAGCGGCTTGTCGGGCTGCCAGCCGGGGGTGGTGACGATCAGTTCGGTGGCGTCGGGCAGGGTCGCACCGTCGCCGAGGCGCACGGTGATGCCGAGCGCCTCCAGGTCGGCCGCCTGGGCCCGGGAGCGCTCGTCGGCGCCGTCGTTGACGACCGTGACGAGCGCGCCGAGGCCGTGCAGGACCTTGGCCGCCGGGATGCCGGAGACACCGAGCCCGGCGACGGTGACGTGCTTGCCCGCGAA
Source organism: Streptomyces sp. NBC_00986 (assembly GCF_045162565.1). Lineage (NCBI taxonomy): Bacteria > Bacillati > Actinomycetota > Actinomycetes > Kitasatosporales > Streptomycetaceae > Streptomyces > Streptomyces sp. NBC_00986. The sequence goes on along the minus strand of NZ_CP108733.1, from coordinate 8,553,986 downwards.
GGAGAGCCCCTGCCCATCGGTCACTTTTCCGCTGCCCATCCCGCGTAGAAGAGGCCCAGGCCGACGATCACGCAGATGCCCTGGATGATCCAGAAACGGACCACCACGAGCACTTCGGACCAGCCCTTGAGTTCGAAGTGGTGCTGGAGCGGGGCCATGCGGAAGACCCGCTTGCCGGTGAGTTTGAACGAGCCGACCTGGATGACCACCGACATGGTGATGAGGACGAACAGACCACCCATGATGGCGACCAGCAGCTCGGTGCGGGAGAGGATCGCCAGACCCGTCAGCACACCGCCGAGGGCCAGTGAACCGGTGTCCCCCATGAAGATCTTGGCCGGCGAGGTGTTCCACCACAGGAAGCCCAGGCAGGCACCCATCAGCGCGGAGGCGATGACCGCGAGGTCGAGCGGATCGCGCACTTCGTAGCAGGCGTTCGGGTTGGTCAGGGTCGTCGCGTTGGCGCAGGACTCCTGGAACTGCCAGACACCGATGAAGGTATAGGCGCCGAAGACCAGCACGGAGGCGCCGGTGGCGAGGCCGTCCAGACCGTCCGTCAGGTTCACGCCGTTCGACATCGCGAGGATCATGAACAGCGCCCAGATCACGAACAGGATCGGGCCGATCTTCCAGCCGAAGTCCGTGATGAACGACAGCTTCGTCGAGGCCGGGGTGTTGCCGCGGGCGTCCTGGAACTGCAGGGCGAGCACCGCGAAGCTGATGCCGACGATCAGCTGACCGGCCATCTTCGCCTTGGCCCGCAGACCCAGCGAACGGCGCTTGACGATCTTGATGTAGTCGTCGAGGAAGCCGACCAGGCCCATGCCCACCATCAGACCGAGCACCAGCAGACCCGAATAGGTCGGCGTGTAACCGGTGATGACCTTGGACAGGAAGTACGCGGCGACCGTCGCGAAGATGAACGCGATACCGCCCATCGTCGGCGTACCGCGCTTGCTGCCGTGCGTGCGCGGGCCGTCGTCACGGATGTACTGGCCGTAGCCCTTGCGGGCCAGCAGCTTGATCAGCAGCGGGGTGCCCACCAGGGTCAGGAACAGGCCGATGACTCCTGAGAACAGGATCTGCTTCATCATCGGACGGCAACCTCACCCTCGGTACCGGCCTCGACGAGCGCCTGCGCCACGCTCTCCAGACCGACCGAACGGGACGCCTTCACGAGAACGACGTCTCCCGGGCGCAACTCGCTGCGCAACAGGTCGACCGCCGCCTGTGCGTCGGACACGTGCACCGACTCCTCACCCCACGAACCCTCGTTATATGCGCCCAGTTGCAGCCAGGACGCTTCCCTGCCCCCGACCGCGACGAGCTTGCCGACATTGAGCCGGACGGCCAGCCGTCCGACCGCGTCGTGCTCGGCGAGCGCCTCGTCCCCTAGCTCGGCCATCTTGCCGAGCACCGCCCAGGTCCGCCGCCCCTTGCCCATGGCCGCGAGCGCGCGCAAGGCGGCTCGCATGGACTCGGGGTTCGCGTTGTAGGCGTCGTTGACGATGGTCACGCCGTCCGGTCGCTCGGTGACCTCCATCCGCCAGCGGGAGAGGGAGCCCGCCTCGGAGAGCGCGGTGGCGATCTCGTCTGCGGACATGCCCAGCTCATGGGCGACGGCGGCCGCGGCGAGCGCGTTCGACACGTGGTGCTCACCGTACAGGCGCATGGTCACTTCGCTGCACCCGGAGGGTGTGTGAAGGCTGAAGGCGGGCTGTCCGCTGTCCGTGAGTCTCACGTTCTCGGCCCGTACGTCCGCTTCGCCGGACTCTCCGAAAAGGATCACCTTCGCCTTCGTACGGGACGCCATGGCCCGTACGAGCGGATCGTCCGCGTTGAGGACCGCGACGCCGCCGTCCTCAACTGAAGGGAGCGCTTCTACGAGTTCGCCCTTTGCCTGTGCGATCTGCTCCCGGCCGCCGAACTCGCCGATGTGGGCGGTGCCGACGTTGAGGACGAGGCCGATCTGCGGGGGCGTCAGATCCGCGAGGTAGCGGATGTGACCGATGCCGCGGGCGCCCATCTCCAGGACGAGGAACCTCGTCTCGGCGGTGGCGCTCAGCGCGGTCAGCGGCAGCCCGATCTCGTTGTTCAACGATCCCGGCGTGAACACCGTGGGCGCCTTGCGCGCGAGCACCTGGGCGATGAGGTCCTTGGTGCTGGTCTTGCCCGCCGAGCCGGTGAGGGCCACGAGGGTCGCGCCGAGCCGTCGTACGACATGACGGGCGAGGGCGCCCAGGGCGCTCTGGACGTCGTCCACGACGATCGCGGGGACGCCGACCGGGCGGGACGCCAACAGGGCCACCGCGCCCGCCTCGACGACCGCGTCCGCGAAGTCGTGGCCGTCGACGTGCTCGCCGGCGAAGGCGACGAAGAGGCTGCCGGGTTCCACTTCCCTGGAGTCGCGGACCACCGGGCCGGTGACCTGGACGGACGGATCCGGTATGTCGTGCGTCTGCCCGCCGACGACTTCTGCGATCTCGGCGAGGGAGAGGGCGATCACAAGTTCATCCCTGGGTCTTCTGGATAGCTTCGCGAAGCACCTGGCGGTCGTCGAAGGGACGGACCACTCCGGCGATGTCCTGGCCCTGCTCGTGGCCCTTGCCCGCGACCAGCACGGTGTCCCCCGGCTGTGCGCGGGCGACGGCGGCGGCGATGGCTGCGGCCCGGTCCTCGAAGACCTGGACCTCGCCACGCTCGTGCGCGGGCACGGAGGCCGCGCCCTGGAGCATGGTGGCGAGGATCGCGAGGGGGTCCTCGGAGCGGGGGTTGTCGGAGGTCAGTACGGCGGTGTCGGCGAGCCGGGCGACAGCGGCGCCCATGGGCTCACGTTTCGTCTTGTCGCGGTCCCCGCCGCAGCCGAGCACGACGTGCAGCTTGCCGTCGGTGACCTTGCGCAGCGCGCGCAGGACCGATTCGACGGCGTCCGTCTTGTGGGCGTAGTCGACGACCGCGAGATACGGCTGACCGACGTCCACGCGCTCCAGGCGGCCCGGCACCCCCGGCACCGCGGCGATGCCGTCGGCGGCGAGCTGCGGGTCGAGGCCCGCGGTGGCCAGGGCGGCGATCGCGGCGAGGGTGTTGGCCACGTTGAAGGAGCCGGCGAGCGGTGAACGGGCGGTGATCAGCTCGCCCTTGGGGCCGACCGCGGTGAACGTCGAGTCCATCGGGCCGACTTCGACGTCCTCGGCGCGCCAGTCGGCGTCCGGGTGGCCCTCGGCGGAGTAGGTGACCACGGGGACCGTGGCCTCGGCGGCGAGCCTGCGGCCGTACGCGTCGTCGAGGTTGACCACGCCCTGCCGGCTGCGCAGCGGGGTGAACAGCTGCGCCTTGGCCTGGAAGTAGTCCTCCATGCCCGAGTGGAACTCCATGTGTTCCGGGCTGAGGTTGGTGAAGACCGCGATGTCGAAGATGCAGGCGTCGACCCGGCCGAGGACCAGCGCGTGACTGGAGACCTCCATCGCGACCGCGTCGACCCCGCGCTCCAGCATGACCGCGAACAGTGCCTGGAGATCGGTGGCTTCGGGAGTCGTGCGCTCCGACTTGATGCGCTCGTCGCCGATGCGCATCTCGACCGTGCCGATCAGACCGGTGGAGCGGACCGTCTTCAGGCCGCCCTCCACGAGGTACGCGGTGGTGGTCTTGCCGGACGTTCCGGTGATGCCGATCTGGAGCAGATCGCGGCCGGGGTGACCGTAGATGGTCGCCGCCAGCTCGCCCATCTGCCCGCGCGGATCGGCTACGACCAGCACCGGCAGGCCCGTCGCCGCCGCGCGGTCGGCGCCGGCCGGGTCCGTCAGGACGGCTACGGCACCGAGGCCGGCCGCCTGCGTGACGAAGTCGGCACCGTGCAGACGGGCGCCGGGCAGCGCGGCGTACAGGTCGCCGGGGCGGACGGCGCGCGAGTCATGGGTGATGCCCGTGACCCCCTCTGTCGTCGGCGCTGTCGTATTCGGCACAGCGGCGCCCAGTTCGTCGGCGAGTTCCGCGAGGGGTGTGGCGGAGATCTGCGCCGGCCTGGGCGGCCCCGGGTAGGTCACGGATGCGCCCTTCTGGGGGGTTTGGGAGTGGTCGGCGGATGGCACGGCGGTGAGCGTACCGGGCGCACCCGCCCCGGGGCGAAGCGAGGGGGCGGGCCTGCTGTCCTGCTGGCCCTGGTTCCCGGACTGGGAGGTGATCATGGTCACGGATCGGTTCCTGGCTGTTGCGCTGATCAGGGCGTGAAGGTCACGGGCAGATTCGCGGCCTTGGCCCCGGTGGGCGGGACCTGGAGGGTCTTGAGGGCGAACTCCATCACCTGCTTGTAGATCGGTCCGCAGATCTGACCGCCGAAGTAGCTTCCGCTGGTGGCGTTCTGGATCGCGCAGTAGACGGTGATGCGGGGGTTGTCGGCGGGCGCGAACCCGGCGAACGACGAGGTGTAGCCCTTGTACTTGCCGGTGGCCGGATCCACGCGGTTGGCGGTGCCGGTCTTGCCCGCAACCCGGTACCCGGGAATCGCGGCCTTACCGCCCGTGCCCTGCTCGTCGTCCACCACGGACTCCAGCATCTGGGCGAGGGTCTTCGCCGTCTTCGCACTGATGACCCGGGTCTTCTTGGGCGTCGCCGCGGGCGTGAAGCGGCCGTCGGGCCCCTTCGTGCCGCGCACCAGGGTGGGCTCGACGCGGACTCCGCCGTTGGCGACCGTCGAGTAGACGGAGGCCGCCTGGAGGGCGTTGAGGGACATGCCCTGGCCGAAAGGAATCGTGTACTGCTGCGAGGTCGACCACTTGTCGGCGGGCGCGAGGATGCCCTTGGTCTCGCCGGGGAAGTTCAGCCCGCTGTAGCTGCCGATGCCGAACTTGCGCAGATACGAGTACAGGACCTGGTTGGCCTCGGGCTGGGTCTTGCCGAGCTGGCCGGCCGCCTCGATGGTGCCGATGTTGCTGGACTTGGCGAGCACGCCGTTGAGGGTCAGGTTCCAGGTCGCGTGGTCCACGTCGTCCTGGAAGAGCCGGTCCCCGCGGTGCAGCCGGTTCGGCACGACGACATGCGTCAGCGGGGTCGCCGCGTTCTCCTGGAGTACGGCGGCCATCGTCATGACCTTGGCGGTGGAACCGGGCTCGTAGGCGTCCTGGACGGCCGCGTTGCCAAGGGAGGCCGCGTTGGCCTGCGCGAGGTCGTTCGGGTCGAAGCCGGGCGCGTTGGCCATGGCGAGGATCTCGCCGGTGCGGGTGTCCTGCACTATCACGTACCCGCGGTCCGCCTTGGACTTCTTCACCTGCTCGGTGATGGCGTTCTGCGCGGCCCACTGGATGTCGCGGTCGATCGTCAGCTCCACGTCGGACCCGGGCACCGCCGGTGTCTCCGTGGAGCCCGCGGTGGGCACCTGGAGACCGCCGGACTGGGCGTAGCGGACCTTGCCGTCCTTGCCGGTGAGGTCCTTGTTCAGCTGCTGCTCGACCCCGCCGCCGCCCTTGCCGTCGGCGTTGACCCAGCCCAGTATCCCGGCGGCGAGATCGCCGTTCGGGTACACACGCTTGGTGGTGGGGACGGCGAGGACACCGGCGATGACGTTGACCGTGGTCGGGTCGGTCGAGGCCTTGGTGTTCAGCGCGCTCTTCAGGTCCTTGATCTGCTTCCAGACCTGCGGGGTCTGCCGGTTGGCGAGCACTACGTAGCGCAGGTTCTTGTTCGCGGGCCTGAGCTTCTTGACGAGGGAGGCCTGGTCCACGCCGAGGATCGGGGCGAGGAGGGCGGCCGCCTGTTCGGGCCCGTCGTCGATCTTCAGCTGCTTGCGGGTGAACAGCGTCGGGTCGGCGGTGATCGTGTACGCGTCCACGCTGGTCGCGAGCGCCACCCCGGAACGGTCGGTGATCTCACCCCGCTCGGCGGCCAGGACGTAGTCGACGTACCGGTTCTGCGCGGCCTTGGCGGCGTACGCGCTCGCGTCGACCGCCTGCACCTGGAGCAGTCGTACGACGAACGCGATCAGGACGAGGGTCAGCGCGAGGCTGATCATGCGCAGCCGGGGGCGGGGGCTGCCGAGCCTCAGGGAGCGCGGGCCCGCCGGGCGGCCGGCTCCGGCTGAGGGAGGAGGTGAGGCCGGGCGGCGGGCCGGACGGGCACCGGGCCCGGGGCGGCGCCGGGGGGCGTTACCGCCCTCGGGGCGTTCGGGCCTGGCCGGTCCTGGCACTCGGCGGCGCGGCGGTTCCCTGTCGGACACTTCCGTCACCTGCCGGGGGTTGTCGGGGTGGAGGACTGTGCTGTGGATGACTGTGCTGTGGATGACTGCGCGGTGGAGTTATGGGTTGTAGAGGTCTGGGTTGTAGAGGTCTGAGTTGTAGCGGTCTGTGCTGCAGCGGTCTGTACGGGCCGGGTCGCGACCGGGGTGGCCGCGGGGGCCGGTGCCGGTACGGCGGTCGTGGGGCTCGGGCTCGAACTGGGGCTCGGGCCCGGCCTGCTGACGAGTGCTTCGGGTGCGAGGACCGCCGGTGTGCTCACCGTCTTCGCGGCAGCCTGCTCCGGGACACCCTTCACCGTGCCATTGGGGTCGAGGAAGGCGGGGTCCCCGCCGGGCACCATGCCCAGCTCGTGGGCGCGGCGCTGGAGGGCGTCGGGGGCGGAGTAGGCGTCGACGTCCCGCTGGAGGGCCTGTTCCTCGTCGGTGAGGCTCTTCGTCTGCTTCTGGAGGTCGTCCAGCTTGAACTGCCCTTCGCTGAGCGCGGAGTTCAGCACGAGCAGTGCGATCAGGCCGCCGCCGAGAAGCAGCACGACAAGGAGGACGAACGGGGTCCGGGCCGCCTGGATCCCGCCTGTCTGTGCAGGTCCGGTCGGGAAGAGCCGCGCGAGTCGGGCAGCCCTGCCCCTCAGTTCGGGTTTCCTACTCACTCACGCCCCCGAGTTGGTTTTCCAGACCCACCCACACGCGATACGCCCTCACCCCGTGCCCAATCGCCCTCACCCCGTGCCCAATCGACACCCCGTACTCAATCAACGACGTCCTCCCTGATGCGCTGAGCCCCCCGCAGCCGCGCGGGTGCTGCTCGTCGGTTCTCGGCGACCTCTTCCTCGGTGGGAAGTTCGGCACCGCGCGTCAGGAGCTTGAGCCGGGGCTGGTACTGCTCGGGCACGACCGGCAGCCCAGGAGGCGCGGTGTTGGCGGCGCCGGCCGCGAAGACCTGCTTGACCAGACGGTCTTCGAGCGAGTGGTACGACAGGACGGCGATCCGGCCGCCCACGGCAAGGGACTTCACGGCGGCGGGGATCGCGCTCTCCAGGACGGACAGTTCGCCGTTGACCTCGATGCGCAGCGCCTGGAAGGTGCGCTTGGCCGGGTTGCCGCCGGTGCGCTTGGCGGCCTGCGGCAGCGAGTCGCGGATCAGCTCGACGAGCCGCGCGCTGTTGCTGAACGGCTCTTTGTCGCGCTCCCGTACGACCGCGGAGACGATCCGCTTGGCCTGCTTCTCCTCGCCGTACGCCCGCAGGATGCGGACGAGTTCGCCGGGCGCGTAGGTGTTGAGGACCTCGGCGGCGCTGATGCCGGTCGTCTGGTCCATGCGCATGTCGAGGGGCGCGTCCTGCGCGTAGGCGAAGCCGCGGTCGGCCTCGTCGAGCTGCATGGAGGAGACGCCGAGGTCGAACAGGACGCCCTCCACGCGCGGGATGCCCAGGCGGTCGAGCACGTCGGGCAGTTCGTCGTAGACGGCGTGCACGAGGGTGGCCCTGTCCCCGAAGGGGGCGAGGCGCTCGCCGGAGAGGCGCAGGGCCTCCTTGTCGCGGTCGAGGGCGACGAGGCGGGCCTCGGGGAACCGGGTCAGCAGGGCCTCGCTGTGCCCGCCGAGGCCGAGCGTGCAGTCGACGACGACCGCGCCCGGCCGCTCCAGCGCGGGGGCCAACATGTCCAGGCACCGCTGGAGCATCACCGGGACGTGTCGACTCTGGCTCAAGGGGCCCTCTCAGATCCGGCACGGAGCCGTACGCACCGCCGGGTCCCCGCCCGCCGATGAAGAGGAGGCCTGCCGGCGCCGGAAGCGTCAGCCGACCGGGAGCGGGAGGAGGCCGAGCCGTACGTACGCGCCGCGCACGTGTCGTTCAAGCTGGGGGAGAATCCGGAAGGTCGCCGGGGTCTCCGGGAAAAGTCCAGCAGGGAGAGCCTCGCCTCCCGCTTCGCGCAACTTTAGTCCACGCTGTCTCACGGTCAATCAACCGGCCTGCGCGTCGCGGACCCGGGTGCGTGCGAAGCCTCAAAACGGGAAGAATCACCCGGACGGGTGCACCCCCGCCACCCGTGTGGGTTACCTCACAAGAGGACGCAATGACGCTCTTTTTCCCGTCCCGCACCAAGACCGCACCGCCGGTGACCAGTACCGTCATAGGTATGACGACCTCCGCATCCGTACCCACAGAGTCCGAAGGCGCCATAACCGACGGCGGGACCGTGACGGACCGCCTCGTCGAGGCCAACGCGCGGTACGCCGCCGCCTTCACCGATCCCGGCATGGACGCCCGCCCCGTTCTGCAGGTGGCCGTGGTCGCCTGCATGGACGCCCGTCTCGACCTGCACGCCGCGCTCGGTCTGGAACTGGGCGACTGCCACACCATCCGCAACGCGGGCGGTGTGGTCACCGACGACGTGATCCGTTCCCTCACCATCAGCCAGCGGGCGCTCGGCACCCGCAGCGTCGTTCTCATCCACCACACCGGCTGCGGCCTGGAGTCCCTCACCGAGGAGTTCCGGCACGACCTGGAGATGGAGGTCGGCCAGCGCCCCGCCTGGGCCGTGGAGGCCTTCCGGGACGTCGAACAGGACGTACGGCAGTCCATGCAGCGTGTGCGCACCTCGCCGTTCCTGCTGCACACTGATGATGTGCGCGGCTTCGTCTTCGACGTGAAGTCGGGTCTGCTGCGCGAGATCGACCCCGCCTGACGCACCCGCCCGCCCCGAAACTTCGAAAAGTTCGCCTCTCGGACCGCCCAAAAGGTCGTAAGACCCGACAAAGCGAAGGCAGTTGTCCACAGGCGAGTGACACGAACCGGTAACGGCAACAAGAATGCGGGTGTGGCGTCGCGCGGAACTTTTTCCGCGCGGTGTCCGTGTTTCGGGGTGGGCCGGTCTGCAGTGCGTGCGCCGGCCCATGGAAAGAACGGGCCGAGGAGGGCCGGGTGACGACCTATGACGATCGAGCGAGCCTTACAGATCTGACCGCCACTGTGGAGCGAGTCCGCAGTTCGGTGGAAGGAGTGATCGAGGGCAAGCCCGAGGTCGTACGGCTTTCGCTGACCGTGCTGCTCGCCGAGGGACATCTTCTGATCGAGGACGTTCCGGGTGTGGGCAAGACAATGCTGGCCAAGGCGCTGGCGCGGTCGATCGACTGTTCGGTGCGGCGAATCCAGTTCACGCCCGACCTGCTGCCCTCGGACATCACCGGTGTGTCCATCTGGGACCAGCAGCAGCGGGACTTCGAGTTCAAACCGGGCGCGATCTTCGCGCAGATCGTGATCGGCGACGAGATCAACCGCGCCTCGCCGAAGACCCAGTCCGCCCTCCTGGAGTCCATGGAGGAGCGGCAGGTCACCATCGACGGCCAGACCTACGAGCTGCCCAGCCCCTTCATGGTGGTCGCCACGCAGAACCCGGTCGAGATGGAGGGCACCTATCCGCTGCCCGAGGCGCAGCGCGACCGCTTCATGGCCCGGGTCTCCATCGGCTATCCCAGCGCGGAGGCCGAGCTGCAGATGCTGGACATCCACGGCGGGGTCAGCCCCCTGGACGACCTCCAGCCCGTGGCCCACGCGCACGACATCGTCAAGCTGGTCGAGGCGGTCCGCGGCGTCCATGTCGCCGACCCGGTGCGCAGGTACGCGGTGGACCTGGTCTCCGCCACGCGCAACCACCCCGACCTCAGACTCGGCGCCTCCCCGCGCGCGACGCTGCACCTGCTGCGCGCGGCGAAGGCCTCCGCCGCCCTGAGCGGCCGTGAGTACGCGCTGCCGGACGACATCCAGGCGCTCGCGGTCGCCGTCCTGGCACACCGCCTGCTGCCCACCGCGCAGGCCCAGCTGAACCGTCGTACGGCGGAGCAGGTCGTCCAGGAGATCCTCCAGCGCACCCCCGTGCCCGCGGCGCCGGCTCCGCAGAGCGGCCTGGGTCTCGGCGGGTACGGGCAGCAGCAGCCCCGGAGGCTGTGATGACCACCGGGGAGGCGGAGGCCGACCGGGACGAGAAGGGCGGTGTCCGCACGGCCCTGGCCGGGCTGACGACCCGTGGACGTTCCTTCCTGGCCGCCGGTATCGCCGCCGCGGTGTGCGCGTACGTCCTGGGGCAGAGCGATCTGCTCCGGGTCGGGCTGCTGCTGGCGGTGCTGCCGCTGGTCTGCGCGACCGTGCTCTACCGCACCCGCTACCGGGTGGCCGGCAGCCGCCGGCTCTCCCCCGCGCGCGTGCCCGCCGGCAGCGAGGCCCGCGTCCATCTGCGGATGGACAACGTCTCGCGGCTGCCCACGGGCCTGCTGATGCTCCAGGACCGGGTGCCGTACGTGCTCGGTCCGCGTCCCCGCTTCGTCCTGGACCGGGTCGAGGCGGGCGGCCGGCGCGAGGTGTCCTACCGGGTCCGCTCCGACCTGCGCGGCCGCTACCCCCTGGGCCCGCTCCAGCTCCGCCTGACGGACCCCTTCGGGATGTGCGAACTGACCCGCTCCTTCTCGACCTTCGACACCCTCACCGTCATCCCGCGCGTGGAGGCCCTCCCCCCGGTCCGCCTCAGCGGCGAGGCCAAGGGCTACGGCGACGGCCGCAACCGCTCGCTGGCCCTGGCGGGCGAGGACGACGTGATCCCGCGCGGTTACCGCTACGGCGACGACCTGCGCCGCGTGCACTGGCGCTCCACCGCGCGCTACGGCGAGCTGATGGTGCGCCGCGAGGAGCAGCCCCAGCGTGCCCGCTGCACGGTCCTGCTCGACACCCGGGGCATCGCCTTCGCGGGCCAGGGACCGGACTCGGCCTTCGAGTGGGCCGTCTCCGGCGCCGCCTCCGTCCTGGTGCACATGCTGGAACGGGGCTTCTCCGTACGGTTGTTGAGCGACACCGGCAACTCGGTGCCCGGCCAGGACGCCGACGGGTTCGCGGGCGCGAGCCAGGAGTCGGCGGACGCGGCCGGGCTGATGATGGACACCCTCGCGGTGATCGACCACTCGGACGGCTCGGGCCTGTCCCGGGCCTACGACGTCCTGCGCAGCGGGAACGAAGGGCTGCTGGTGGCCTTCTTCGGCGACCTCGACGAGGAACAGGCGGCGGTGGTCGCGCGGATGCGCCAGCGCAGCGGGGGCGCTCTCGCCTTCGTGCTGGACAGCGACGGCTGGGTGCGTGAGTCGACCGATGTCCCCAGTGCCGGGGACGAGCCCGAGGAGCGGCTGCGGCTGCTGCGCGACGCGGGCTGGACCGCTGTGGGCGTGCCACGCGGCGCGTCCCTGACCGATCTGTGGCAACAGGCCGACCGGGAGCGCAACGGCATCACCGCGACCGGCCTCGGGGAGGGATGGGCATGAGCGGGCGCGCACGACTGGCGATCTGCGCCTGGGTGGCCACACTGCTGGCGTCCTGCGCGATGCTGCCCCTGGTCTCCCCGGCGACCTGGATCATCCAGGCCGCCTTCATGCTGGGGATCCAGACCGGCGTGGGCGCGGCGACCCGGCGGGTGCCGCTGGCCCGGCCGCTGACCGTCGCGGCGCAGGCCCTGGTCACGCTGCTGATGCTGACCCTGGTCTTCGCGCACGCGCAGGCCCTCGCCGGGTTCGTCCCGGGTCCCGAGGCCTTCCAGCACTTCGCCGACCTGCTGCAGCAGGGTTCGGACGACGTCTCCCGGTACGCGATCCCGGCACCGCTGCACGACGGCATCCGGCTGATGCTCATCGGCGGTGTCCTGGTGATCGGCCTCGCGGTGGACACGCTCGCGGTCACCTTCCGCAGCGCGGCCCCGGCCGGACTGCCGCTGCTCGCGCTGTACTCGGTCGCCGCCGGGCTGTCCGAGAGCAGTGTCAGCTGGCTGTGGTTCCTGCTGGCCGCCGCCGGCTACCTGATGCTCCTGCTGGCCGAGGGCCGGGACCGGCTCGCCCAGTGGGGCCGCGTCTTCGGTGGGGCACCTCGCACCACCCCGGGCTCGGAGTCCTCGGGCCCGCTCGCCCCGGTCCGCACCGGGCGGCGGATCGGCGCGGTCGCGATGGCCATCGCCCTGCTGCCGCTGCCCACCATCTCCGGCGGCCTGCTGGACGCCGCCGGGACCGGCGTGGGCGCGGGCAACGGAAGCGGCGGCACGATCTCCGCGGTCAACCCGCTGGTCTCACTCCGCGACAGCCTGAACGTGGACGAGAACCGCCAGGTCCTGTCCGTGCGCACCAACACGAACGACATCTCGGACATGTATCTGCGGATCGTGTCCCTGGACGACTTCGACGGCACCACCTGGAAGCCGTCCCAGCGGCACATCCAGGGCGTGCCGAACCAGTTCCCCACCCCGACCGGCCTCGGCGCCGACATCAAGCGCTCGGAGATCCAGACCAAGATCTCGGCCGCGGACTGGTACGCCCAGGACTGGCTGCCGATGCCGTACCCGCCCAGCCATGTGAGCATCGACGGCAGTTGGCGCTACGAGCCCGTGGGCATGACGGTCGTGGGCGACCACGGCCAGAACACGCGGGGCGCGACCTACACGGTCAACAGCCTGGACGTACAGCCGACCGCGGAGCAGCTGGCCTCGGCGCCGGAGCCGTCGGCGACGCTGCGGAACCAGTACACGAAGGTGCCGAAGTCGCTCCCGGCCGTCGTGGCCGACACCGCCCGCAAGGTCACCGCGGGCTCGACCAGTCACTACGAGCAGGCGGTCAAGCTCCAGGACTACTTCGCGGTGAACGGCGGCTTCCAGTACGACACCCAGGTGGACGTCGGCACCGGCCGCGACGCGATCGCGAAGTTCCTGAAGGACAAGCAGGGCTTCTGCGTCCACTTCTCCTTCGCGATGGCGGCGATGGCCCGCACCCTGGGCATCCCGGCCCGGGTCGCGGTGGGCTTCGCCCCGGGCACCCCGGAGGCCAACGGCTCGGTGTCGGTGGGTCTGAAGGACGCGCACGCCTGGCCCGAGCTGTACTTCGAGGGCGTGGGCTGGACCCGCTTCGAGCCGACCCCCAACCGGGGCTCGGTGCCGTCGTACACCCAGTCGACCACGCCCGGCAGCGACGTCCCGGACCCGGCCCTCCCCTCGACCTCGACGAGCACGGCGCCCTCCGCGGCCCCCTCGGCGAGCGAGAGCTGCACGGCCCAGCTGCGGAAGCTGGACGGCTGCGCGAGCCAGGCCCCGGCGATCGCGGCGGGCGGTGACCCGCGCGGCCCCTGGTGGTACGCGCAGATGGTGGCACTGGGTCTGGGCGCGCTCCTGCTGCTGACGATCCCGTTCTCGCCGATGCTGTGGCGGACCCGGATGCGCTCCGTACGGCTGGGCGCGCACGGTCGTACGGAGTCCGAGGCGGCCCTCCACACGCTGGCGGTGTGGGAGGAACTGACCGATACCGCCTGGGACTTCGGGATCTCGCCCGACGAATCGCTGACCCCGCGCAGGGCGGCGGCGCGGATCGTGGAACTCGGGCATCTCGATCCGCCGGCGGCCGCCTCGGTGCACCGGGTGGCGGACGCCGTGGAGCAGGTTCTCTACGCGCCCCGGCCGCAGCTCGCGGCGGGGCTCGCGCAGGACGTGCGGCGGGTGGTCGTCGGGTTCCAGGACACGGCCGGCCGCTCCACGCGGCTGCGCGCACTGGTCGCCCCGCGCTCGACCGTCCGGGTGGTGTGGGCGCTGTCGGCCTGGCGGACGTCGGTGACGACACGGGCGGCGGCGCTGCGGCCGACCCTGCGCAAGCCGTCCGGACAGCAGGGCTAGCGAGCACGGCCCAAGGCACAGCAGGGCATACGGGAGGGGGTGACCACCGGTCCGGTGGTCACCCCCTCACTCGTCTTCGAGGAGCGCCGCGTGTGCTGCTTCCGCGGGGCCGGGTGCTGCTACTGGCCGCCCTGCTGCTCGTCGCGGCGGCGCTGCCAGCGCTGCTCGATACGATCCATCACCGAGCGCCGCTGCCGTCCCTGACTGCGGGCGTGCGGAGCGCCTGCCGCGGGTTGTTCGCCAGGCTTGGGGGCCTTGCGCCAACCGGTCACGGCGAGTACCGCACAGCCCAGCATGACGAGGAATCCCACCACGCTGACCCAAATCTGCTGTGCGACCATTCCTGCCATGAGGAGCGCAATACCTACGAGGAAGCCGGCCACCGCCTGGTAGACCCGTCGCCGGGTGTACGTGCGCAGCCCGCTTCCCTCAAGCGCTGTCGCGAACTTGGGATCTTCGGCGTACAGCGCTCGCTCCATCTGCTCGAGCATTCGCTGCTCGTGCTCCGAGAGCGGCACGGAGTCCTCCTCATCGTGCAGTCGCCGGGGCGACCCGGGGGGTCCCTTCAGGATAGGCAGGGAATCGCCCCCGTGAAACCCGCCCCTCTACGCCAATTGACCAACCGGAATCCGCCATGGCCGTTCCGGCTCGCTGAAGCTTCCATTCCCCAGCGGCCGTCCCGTCATGCCGGGCGGTCTCCCTCGATCATACGGCGCCGGGCCCCCGATCGGGGGGCCTGTGGCGTACTCCATGTGCTGTCGAGCCCCTGATCAGGGGTCCGGCGCGGGAGGCCACTCACGCCTCGCGGGCACCCCGCGTCTCGCCGAGCACATGAAGCTGCGTGGCCACGGAGTGGAACGCCGGGAGCTCGGCCGCCGCGGCCTCCAGCTTCAGCAGCGCGTCCAGGGCGCCGGGCTGGGTGTCCACGAGGACTCCGGGGACCAGGTCGGCGAAGACCCGCACCCCGTGCACGGCACCGACGTCCAGGCCCGCGCCCTCGACGAACGCGGCGAGCTGCTCGGCGGTGAAACGGTGCGGGACGGGATCGGCGTCGCCCCAGCGGCCGTTCGGGTCGTCGAGGGCCTGCCGGGCCTCCTTGAAGTGGCCGGCCAGGGCGCGCGCGAGCACCGCACCGCCGAGCCCGGCGGCGAGCAGGCTGAGGACGCCCTCGGGGCGCAGCGCGGCCACCACCGTGCGGACGCCCTCGGCGGGATCATCCACGTACTCCAGGACGCCGTGGCACAGCACCGCGTCGTAGCCGCCGCGCTCGACCACGTCGAAGAGGCCGTGCGCGTCGCCCTGGACGCCCTGCACGCGGTCGGCGACACCGGCCTCGGCGGCGCGGCGCTCCAACGCGAACAGCGCGTTCGGGCTGGGGTCGACGACGGTGACGCGGTGCCCGAGGCGGGCGACGGGTACCGCGAAGTTGCCGCTGCCGCCTCCGGTGTCGAGGACGTCCAGCACGTCCCGACCCGTGGCCTTGACCCGGCGGTCGAGGGCGTCCTGAAGGACGTCCCAGACCACGGCGGTACGGAGGGAGGCGCGGGGGCGGCTCGGGTCCGACACGGCAGTTGACTCCTCGGCGCGGCACCGCCTGTGCACGGCGGAGCGAACGGTCTGCCTCCCCGGCCCGGGTGCGGGCGGAGGGAAGGCTTCAGGCGCCTTCCACCCTATTGCCTCCGGTGCCGTACCTGGTCATGTGTCTCGCGCGGTGAGCTCCGCTGGTAGAGCGGTGGTGAATCCGCGGGCCGGTGGGGGCTGATCGCGACCACGCGGCGGAGCCGCACATCGATACAGCCTCGCGCCCCTTTGGGGCGCTACTCACCCAGGCGCCGCTCCGGGTCCTGGCGTGGCTGGGGCAGGACCGGCTGGAGGACGAGCATCCGCTCGACCAGGCGCAGGAACATCGCCACGTCGCGGATGAGGTCGTCGGCGTCCCGGCGGGTCGCCGCGCCCTGAATGCCCGCCTCGGCCCGCGCGCGGCGCCGGGCGCCGGAGGCGAACAGGGCGCTCCACTCGGTGAGTTCGGGCGCTATCTCGGGGAGCACTTCCCAGGCGCTGCGGATACGTCCGCGACGCCGGGCCGTGGGCTCCGGCTGGACGCGCGCGGCGAGTACCGCGGCGGCGGTGCGCAGGGCGGCCAAGTGGGCCGTCGCGTAGCGCTCGTTCGACGTCTCGAGGACGGCTGCCTCGTCCAGTCCCGCACGGGCCTGGGCGAGGAGGTCGAGGGCGGCTGGTGGGGCCGTGGCCCGGCGGAGCACGGGGTGCACGTCGCTCGCCGGGCCGGTCAGTGAGGGGGCAGGGCCGGCGGCGCGGCGCCGACGGGCGGCGGCTGCGGACGGATGGGCCATGACGAACCTCCTGTCGTCGTGTGACGGCACGCCCAGTCAGGTAGTGCCGTATGTGCCCATCGTGAGGTATGGCACTGACAATCCGTTCTGACCTGCGCTTTTGCTTCGATCGAAGGTTCGGGTTACTTTTTGCACTGACCAGTCAGTTCAAAAAGCTCGACTCAAAAGGGCAGGGGGCGGGGAACCGTGGGTGGGGTCGGTGTCACGGCCGAGGACTTCGGGGTCGAGGGGCCGCGCGGCTGGGCGTTCCGGGGGATCTCCCTGGGCGCCGGGCCCGGCTCGCTGATCGCCGTGGAGGGGCCGTCCGGGTCCGGGCGCACGAGCCTGCTGCTCGCGCTGACCGGGCGGATGAAGGCGTCCGAAGGGACCGCCGCCGTGGGCGAGTTGACGCTCCCGAAGCAGTCGGCGGCCGTACGCAGGGTCAGCGCGCTGGCCAATGTCGCCGGGGTCACCGACCTCGAACCGGCACTGACCGTGGGCGAGCATCTGCGCGAACGGGCGCTGCTGCAACGGCGGTTCGGGGACTCGGTGCGCGGATTGCTGCGCCCGCGTTCCGAGCGGGCCGTCGAGGCGGGGCTGCGGATCGAGCGGGCACTGACCGCCGCCGGGCTCGACCGCGAGGCGCTGCCCAAGGGCGCCCGGACCGCCGTACGGGATCTGGAACGGCCGCAGGAGCTGCGGCTGTCCATCGCGCTGGCGCTGATCGGACGGCCCGCACTGCTCGGGGTGGACGACGTCGACCTCAAGCTCTCGGATTCCGAACGGGCGGAGATCTGGGACTTGTTGAGGTCGCTCGCCGATTCCGGGACGACTGTCGTAGCGGTGTCCACCGAGGGGACGGAGAAGGCCGATGCACGCGCCACGACTGGCCGCGCTTGAGCTCAAGCGCTTCGGCAGGGGGAAGCTGCCGCGCGCCGCGCTCGTCGCCCTCCTGCTGCTGCCGCTGCTCTACGGAGCCCTGTACCTGTGGTCCTTCTGGGACCCGTACGGCCGCCTGGACCGCATCCCCGTCGCGCTCGTCAACGACGACAAGGGGGCGAGTGCCGACGGGAAGAAGGTCAGCGCGGGCGACGACATCACCAAGGGGCTGCGCAACAGCGGGACGTTCGACTGGCACGAGGTGAGTGCGGCCACCGCGCGGAAGGGTGTCGAGGACGGCACGTACTACTTGTCGCTGACCATGCCGGCCGACTTCAGTGAGCGCGTGACCTCCAGTGCGGGCGACTCCCCGGAGACGGGCGCGCTCCAGGTGCGCACGAACGACGCGAACAACTACATCGTCGGGCAGATCTCCCGGACGGTGTTCAGCGAGGTGCGGACGGCCGCGTCCACCAAGGCCTCGCGGACCTTCCTGGACCGGATCTTCGTCTCGTTCTCCGACATCCACGGTCAGACCGTGAAGGCGGCCGACGGCGCTGACAAGCTCAAGGGCGGCATCGGGACGGCCGAGGCGGGCTCCAAGGATCTCGCCGACGGCCTGAAGGACGCCAAGAAGGGCAGCGGCAAGCTCTCCAAAGGTCTGAAGAAGCTCGACACGGGCGCGGGCACCCTGGCGGACGGCTCGGCGCAGGTGGCGGCCGGGACGCAGACCCTCGCGGACACGGTCAACGGGGTCGCCGACAAGGTAGGACCATTCCTCAAGGACAACGAGAAGACCATCGGGGACACCGCCCAACTGGTCGCCGATTCCGCCAAGTCGATCCGCGCCAACCTCGACGTCCTGGTGAAGACGGCCCCGGTCGCCGCCAAGGGCGCGCACGCGGCCTCGGACACTCTGGACGAGGTCTACAAGGCACGCTGCGAAAACGTCGTCCTGAAGGATGACGCCTGCCCCGACCTGAAGAAGGCCGCTACGGCCGCCTCCGACGTGGCCAAGGTCGCCGACGACGTCAACAGCCTGGTCGTCGACCAGCACGGCGACCTGAAGAAGCTCGACGCCAACCTGGCCACGCTCCAGACGCAGGCCCAGGCGCTCGCCGACCACGCCCCGCACCTCTCCGAGGACCTCGACGACGCGGTGGCCAAGGTCGACAAGCTGAACGACGGTGCCTCGAAGGTCGCCGCGGGCGCCAAGACCCTGCACGCCGGGCTCGGCACGGCCAGCACCGGCGCCACCGACCTGGACACCGGCGTCGGCAAGCTGAAGACCGGCGCCGTGGACCTCAGCGGCGGCCTGTACAAGCTCGTCGACGGCTCCGGGAAGCTCGCCGGCGGTCTGCACGACGGCGCCGCGCAGATCCCGGACTACGACAAGCAGGACCGCGACCAGCGCACCGGAGTCATGGCCGACCCGGTCCACCTGGCCACCCAGGACCTGCACAAGGCGCCCAACTACGGCACCGGATTCGCCCCGTACTTCATCCCGCTGTCCCTGTGGGTGGGCGCGATGGTGGCCTACATGCTGATCGCGCCCATGAACCGGCGCGCGCTCGCCGCCGGTGCCTCGGCCTGGCGGATCGCGCTCGCGGGCTGGCTGCCGGTGGTCGCGGTCGGGGTGCTCCAGACTGTGGCCCTGATGGCCGTACTGCACTGGGCGATCGGCCTGGAGATGGTGCGGGCGGCCGGCACGGTCGGCTTCCTGTTCCTGGTGACGGCATGCTTCGCTGCCATCGTGCAGTGGCTGAACGCACGCTTCGGAGCGGCGGGCCGGATCCTCGTACTCGCCCTGCTGATGCTCCAGTTGACGTCGGCGGGCGGCACCTACCCGGTGCAGACGAGCCCCGGCTTCTTCAACGCGATCCACCCCTTCCTGCCGATGAGTTACGTCGTCGAGGCCCTACGGAGGCTCATCACGGGCGGTGGCCTCGGACCCGTGTGGCACGCGTGCGTGGTGCTCGCCGCCTTCACCGCGGGTGCCCTCGCGCTGACCGCACTGTCGGCCCGCCGCCGCCAGGTGTGGACGCTGGACCGGCTGCACCCGGAGCTGAGCCTGTGAGCGCGCGCGGGACCTCGGCACCCGTGCCCGCGGCCGGGACCGGGCCTGTGACAATCAGGCCCATGGAAAGCAGCAACACCCCGTCGGGCGGCAGCACGCGCCGCGAGGCCACCCGGCAGAAGCTCTACGAGGCGGCCGTCACGCTCATCGCCGAACAGGGCTTCTCCGCCACCACGGTGGACGAGATCGCCGAGCGTGCCGGGGTCGCGAAGGGCACCGTCTACTACAACTTCGCCAGCAAGTCCGTCCTCTTCGAGGAGCTGCTGCGGCACGGCGTGGGCCTCCTCACCGCCTCGCTGCGGGAGGCGGCCGAGCAGACCGCGCGGGACGGCGGCAGCAAGGTGGACGCCCTGGACGCGATGGTCCGCGCGGGCCTCGTCTTCATCGCCCGCTACCCGTCCTTCACCCAGCTCTACGTGGCCGAGTTGTGGCGCACCAACCGCGCCTGGCAGCCCACGCTCATGGTGGTACGGCAGCAGGTGAACGCGGCGATCGAGGACGTGCTGCACGCGGGCGTGGCCAATGGTGAGTTCAGCCCTGAGATCGATGTCCGGCTGACCGCGGCCGCGCTGATCGGCATGGTCGTGGTGGCCGCCCTGGACTGGCAGTCGTTCCAGCCGGAGCGCTCCCTGGACGACGTCCACGCGGCGCTGTCCCGGCTGCTCCAGGGGCGGGTCAGCGGCGGCCGCTGACAATCAGGTCACAAGACGACAGGTCACAAGCAGAAGCGCCGGTCCGTTGTGGCCGCGTCCCCCGCGGGCCACCCCGAACCGGCGCCTCCTTGTGCTCCCCCGTACGTTCCCCCTGTCGGAACCCCCGTTGGTCAGTCCCAGGGTTCCCCCGTGCCTCGCTTCCGCCGAAGGTTCGGCGGAAGGAGCGGCCAAGGGCGCGGGCCCCGTTCCGCCGCCCCGTGTCGGCGGTTCCGGAGCCGCGCCCCTTTCCGTGCCCCTACTCTCTCGTTCGCGCAGGTCGCGCCCCCATCCGCGCGCGTACTCAACTCACTCTCTAGGTACGGATACTCAGTCGTACGCACTCAGGCCCAGGACGTCATGTTGCCGAGTGGTTACTATCGCCTCCGTGTCCGTACTCCCCCTGGTCTTCACCAGCGGCTGGGCCAGCGGCGTCAACGCGTACGCGGTGGTGCTGCTGCTCGGGATCTTCGGCGCGACCGGAGTGACCGACGCGGTCCCCGAGTCGCTGCAACGCCCTGAGGTCCTCATCACAGCGGGCGTCCTGTTCCTGTGCGAGGCCGTCGCCGACAAGATCCCCTACGTCGACTCCCTCTGGGACTCCGTGCACACGGTGATCCGGCCGGCCGCCGGGGCCTGGGTCGGGGCGGTGCTCGCAGGGCACAGCGGTTCGATGAACGATGTGGTGGCGGGCCTGATCGGCGGTTCGTCGGCACTGGCCAGCCATACCGTCAAGGCCGGGACGCGGATGGCGATCAACACCTCGCCCGAGCCGTTCAGCAACGTGATCATGAGCTTCGCGGAGGATCTCGGGGTCGGCGGGATCGTCTCGTTCGCGATGTTCCATCCCCAGGCGGCGGCGATCATCGCGGCCGTACTGCTGGTGGCCGGGCTCACGGTCCTGTTCTTCCTGGTCTCGCGGATCCGGCGCTACCTGCGGCGCAGAGCCCAGCGCCGGGAGGAGAAACGGCTCACCGCCCAGGTGGGACATCCGCCAGGACGGCCACCGGACCAGGATCCCTGGTGACCGCCCGCGGCCGTGACTGTCAGTGGCGGCCGATAAAGTCGCGGGCATGGCACGGATTGCGGTGATCGGCGCCGGCATGGGCGCGATGGCGGCCGCTGCCCGGCTGGCCGTCGCGGGCCACCGGGTGGCGGTGTACGAGCGTACGGAGACGTACGGCGGTGCGGTGCGCCGTTTCGAGCGGGACGGGTTCTCCTTCGACACCGGCCCCGGCCTGCTGCCCGTGCCCGCGGTCTACCGCGACCTGTTCATCAAGACCGGCAAGCAGCCGCTGGAGGACCTGGTCGAGCTGGTCCAGGTCGACCCGTCGTCCCGGCACGTCTTCGCGGACGGCACGGAGGTGTCGTTGCCGAACGCCTCCCGCGCGGGTGTCGTCACGGCCCTGGACGAGGCCCTGGGCGGCGGCGCGGGGCAGCGCTGGGGCGACTTCCTGATCCGGGCCCGCGAGGCCTGGGACCGCACCCGCAGGCCCCTCCTGGAGGAGCCCCTGTGGACGGACTGGTCGGTGCTGGCCGACCAGGAGCCGTATCCGGCGGTCCCGCACAAGAAGCTGCTGCGCACCCGGCGCGCGAGCACCCTCGCCGAGATCGGCGCCTGGGAGCTGCGCGACGAGCGCCTGACGGCCCTCCTGGAGAGCCACGCGCTCGCGTACGGCCTCGAACCCCGCACCGCACCGGCGAGCGCGGCCGTGCTGCCGTACATGGAGCACGCCTTCGGCACCTGGTATGTGCGGGGCGGCATACGGGAGTTGGCGCGCGCGGTGTACGAGCGGTGCGTGGCGAGGAGGGTCGAGTTCGTCTTCGGCGCCGAGGTCGTCCGGGTGCTGGAGAAGGACGGGCGGGCGGCCGGAGTCGAGCTTGCCGACGGCACTCTGGCCGACGCGGACCATGTCGTGGCGGACGTGGACCCCGCGCGGCTGCGGGCCCTGACGGAGCGTCCGCTGGACGAGGACGGCGATGTGCGGGCCGACGCGGACTCGTCCCGGCCGGTGCGGTGCACGCTGCTGCTGGCTCTGCGCGGCCCGCGCGAGGACGGGACCGTTCACCGGACGGTGGTCCATGCCCCGGACCGCGAGGCCGAGTTGGACCTCCTGGCGTCTCCCGGCGGCGACGAGCCCCGCTGCCCCACGGTGACGGTGCTGCGCCCCGACGACCCCGCGCTCCGGCCGGACGGTGACCACGAGTCCGCGGTGGTGTCCGCCGTGCTGTCCGGCGAGGCCGGCTGGGACGACGAGACCACGGTCCGGCGGTACACGGACTTCCTCCTCGAAGCCGCCGGACGGGCCGTACCGGATCTGCGGGAGCGCCTGTTGTGGCACGAGGTGCGTACCCCGCAGCACACGGAGGGTGAGACGGGCGCCCGCTTCGGCGCCGTGCCCGCGCCCTCGCTCGCCGCCGGGCGGGGCCGTTTCCTGCACCCGGCGAACGCCACGCGTGTGCCCGGGCTCTACCGGGTCGGCGGCTGGTCCCACCCCGGCGGCGGGCTTCCGCACGCCGGGATGTCGGGGGCGCTGGTCGCCGGACTGATCGTGGAAGGACCCCGGTTCAGGGGGTCTCAGTAGGCTTCAGAAACGGTACTGCTCGTCGTAGCCGGGGCCCGACTGCGGCTGCTGCTGCGGCTGTTGCTGGCCGTCGCCCTGGTAGGGGTACTGCTGCTGCTCCGGCGGCATCTCGCCGCCGTAGGTCTCGTCGTTGCGCTGCTGCGGGACCCACACCCCGCCGGCCGGGGTCTCGCCGCCGTAGCCGCCGTTGCCGTACTGGTCCTGCGTGTAGCCCTGTTGGGGATACTGCTGCTGGCCGTCGTAGCCCGTGTCGTAACCCGTGCCGCCGTAGGTCTGGGTGCCGATGTACGGGTCCGAGTAGGCCGCGTACTGCTGCTGGCCGGTCGTGTCGTAGCCGTACTGCTGCTGGTCGTAGCCCGCGTAGTTGTTGTCGTAGCCGTAGTTCTGGTCGGCCGCCGCCGCGTAGGCCTGGTCCTGGGTCTGGCCCGCGGCCGCCGCAGCGTACGCCTGGTCGGTGCCCTCGTAGTTGGGGTCCATGGCGTTCGCGTACGCGGTGGCGTTGTACACGCCGTAGGAACCGGTGTCGTCCGGGAGGGGCTGCGGCTCGTAGACCGAGGTGGTCTCGGCAGCCGTGGGGGCGACGGGGCGGTTCGGGGTGAACACGTCGTCGCGGTCGTAGTCGTCGTCCTGGCCGTAGGCGGCCTTGTCCTGGCCGTACTCCTGGAAGCCGCTCTCCGCCCCTTCGAGGCCGGAGGCGTCCAGGTTCGGGTCCTGCTCGTCGGGCTCGCCGCGGCGGCGCTTGAGGCCGCCCACGCCCGGTCGGCCGGAGACCGCCCAGCCGGCTTCGAAGCCGCGGCGGAACGACAGCGTGACGTAGGTCTGGCCGACCGCGAAGGCCACGGCGCCCAGGCCGATCACGACGACGGAGGGAATCAGCACTCCGAGGACGACGCCCAGGAAGCCGACGAAAGCGAGCAGCCGCCAGCGCAGGCGTGCCTTGTACTGCAGCAGCACCTCACCGAGCAACCACAGTGCGACGACGCCGAACGCGATGTAGAGGACCGTCCAGCCCATGTACGCCCCTCTCCCAGTGGCCGCTACGCAGTGTGTCCTATTCCGGAGCGACCGGTCTAGGCCCGCGGTGGGTGGTGCAGGCCCAAGTTCTCGTAGATTTCAAGTGACGCCGTGGAGCTGTTGAGCGTGATGAAGTGAAGTCCGGGGACTCCCTCGGCCAGCAGCCGGGCGCAGAACTCGGTGGCGAACTCGATTCCGATCGAGCGTACAGCGGCCGGATCGTCTTTGGCTGTGAGGATTCGCTCTTTCAGAGCGGCCGGGATGTCCGCGTTGCTGAGCTGCGGCAACCGCTCCAGCATCCGCACGCTGGTCACCGGCATGACCTCGGGGATGACCGGGGTCGCGCAGCCCGCGGCCCCGACACGGTCGCGCAGCCGCAGATACGACTCGGGTTCGAAGAACATCTGGGTGATCGCGTAGTCGGCGCCGGCCCGGCACTTGTCGACGAAGTGCGCGACGTCCGTGTCCCAGTCCGGGGAGCGCGGGTGCATCTCCGGGAAGGCGGCGACGCCGACGCAGAAATCGCCCGACTCCTTGATGAGCCGCACCAGTTCGGCCGCGTACGTCAGCCCCTGCGGGTGCGCCACCCAGTCGGCCATGGGGTCGCCGGGCGGGTCGCCGCGCACGGCGAGGATGTTGCGGATCCCTGCGTCGGCGTACTGGCCGATGATGTTGCGCAGTTCGGCGACGGAGTGGTTGACCGCGGTGAGGTGGGCGACCGGGGTGAGCGTGGTGTCGGCGACGATCTGCTCGGTCTCCCTGACGGTGCCCGCGCGCGTGGAGCCGCCGGCGCCGTAGGTCACCGAGACGAAGTCGGGGGCGACCGCCTCGACCCGCCGCAACGCGCTCCACAGGTTCCGCTCGCCCTTGGGGGTCTTCGGCGCGGAGAACTCGAACGAGTACGTCGCTTTGCCGGTCGCGAGCATGTCCCGCACGGTCCGTGCGCGATCGGTCCTGGTCGATGCGGTTCCGAAGGCCATACCCGCAGGTTAGTCAGGGGGCGGCGGTCACCCAACCGGAAGTGGAAATTTGCCTGGTTTGTCGCCCTCTTGTCCACCCATCGGACAACAGCGCGACCCCGGGACGCCCGTCAGAGCTGCCGCAGCCGCTTGGCGAACTCCGCCGCCGCCGCGCCCGGGTCGTCGGCCTCGGTGATCGCCCGTACGACGACGACGCGCCGGGCGCCCGCTTCGAGGACCTCGTCGAGGTTGCCCAGGTCGATGCCGCCGATGGCGAACCAGGGGCGGGCGGTGCCCAGGGCGGCCGTGTACCGGACCAGGTCGAGGCCGGGGGCGTGGCGGCCGGGCTTGGTGGGGGTGGGCCAGCATGGGCCCGTGCAGAAGTAGTCCACGCCCTCCTGGACGGCTGCCGCGGCCGCTTCGGACTCGGCGTGCGTGGAGCGGCCGATCAGGACGTCCTCGCCGAGGATCGCGCGGGCCGCGGGGACCGGGAGGTCACCCTGGCCCAGGTGCAGGATGTCGGCGCCGGCGGCGTGGGCGACGTCCGCGCGGTCGTTGACCGCGAGGAGTCTGCCGTGCCGGGCGCAGGCGTCGGCGAACACCTGGAGATGCTCCAGCTCCTCGGCGGCCTCCATGCCCTTGTCGCGCAGCTGCACGATGTCGACCCCGCCGGCCAGGACCGCGTCCAGGAACTCCGCGAGGTCGCCCTGGCGCCGGCGGGCGTCCGTGCAGAGGTAGACCCGGGCGTCGGCGAGTTCCGCGCGGGCGGCGGCTGCGGCGGTGTCGGGCATGGATGTGTCCCCCGTTGTCCTGCTGGTCGTGTGGTGGTGTCGTGCACGGGCCGCGGGCGGGGCCTTCTCAGGCAGGCCCTCGCGTCGCCGCGGCCCGTGCAACCTAGGTCGTGCGGGTCAGACGGCGAGCGCCTGGGCGCGGCGCTTCACCTCCGTGCCGCGATTCTCGCTCAGGGCCTGCGCGGGGGTGCCGGGCAGGCTGGGGTCGGGGGTGAAGAGCCATTCGAGCATCTCTTCGTCGGAGAAGCCGTCGTCCCGCAGGAGCGTCAGGGTCCCCGTGAGGCCCTTGACGACCTTCTGCTCGGCCCCGTCGATGAAGGCGGCGGGGACGTGCAGCGCGCGGTTCTCACCACGGCGTACGGCGATGACTTGGCCGTCCTTGACCAGCTGCCGCACGCGTGTCACCTCGACATCGAGCATCTCTGCGATGTCGGGCAGCGTGAGCCAGGCGGGGACGAGAGCATCGATCTTTGCGTCAATCTCGGTCACGTAAACAGCGTGCCATCCCGGACTGACAGTCGGAAGTCGGGCCGGTCCGACCCGGGGGGACGAACTAGGCGATAGCCGCCTTCATCGGGAGAGAAGCATCCGCCAGCAGCGCGTGATCCATCGGCGTGGCCGACTCGATCAGGCGGCGGCCCTGGGCCAGGTCACGGGGTCGGCCGACCGCCAGGAGGGCCACCAGACGGTCCCCGCGCAGCCAGCAGACGCTCCACGCCGGGGTGGCCGGGTCGCCGCGCCACAGGGTGGTGTCGGCGGACGCGTGGTGACCGGCGTACTGGACGAAGCGGCCGAACTGCTCCGACCAGAAGTACGGCACCGGGTCGTACACCGCCGGGCTCTCCCCCACGATGTTCGCGGCGACCGTGCGCGGGCCCTGGAGGGCGTTGTCCCAGTGATGGACCAGAAGTCGCTCGCCATACCTTCCCGAAGGGAAGGAGGCGCAGTCGCCGACCGCGTACACGTCCGGCACCGAGGTGCGCAGCCCGGCGTCGGCCAGGACCTCGCGGTGCGCGCCCAGTTCGATGCCGGAGCCCGCAAGCCAGGCGGTGGCGGGGCGGGCGCCGATGCCGACCACGACGGCGCCCGCGGGCAGCCGGGTGCCGTCGTCGAGGACCACCTCGCCGGGTTCGACGTGCGCCACGCGTGCGTGCGTCCGCAGTGTGGCTCCGGCGGCGGCGTACCAGGCTGCCATCGGCGCGGCCACCTCGGCGGGCAGCGCCCCCGCGAGCGGCCGGTCGGCTGCTTCTACGACGGTCACCGCGCAGCCCGCCTCTCGCGCGGCGGTGGCGAACTCGGCGCCGATCCAGCCCGCGCCGACGACCACGATGTCGTGCTGCCGCGCGAGCACCGGGCGCAGCCGCTCGGCATCGTCCAGGGTGCGCAGCAGATGCACTCCGGGGATGCCGTCGGCGCCCGGCAGCCGGATCGGTTCGGCACCGGTGGCGAGCACGAGGACGTCGTAGGGCACCGGGCCCTCGGCGGTGTCCAGTTCGTGGTCGGCGGGGCGCACGCCCACCACCTCGCGCCCCAGCTGCACCTCGATGCCGAGCGCCTCGAAGTCGACGTCGAAGGCGGAGCCCTCGGCCTTGCCGAGCAGGACGGCCTTGGAGAGCGGGGGCCGGTCGTAGGGCTGATGGGGTTCCGCGCCGATCAGGGTGACGGTGCCGGTGAAGCCCTGCTCCCGTAGCGCGACCGCGGTCTGCACCCCGGCCATGCCCGCGCCGACGACGACCACGCGCCGCCCTGCCACCGTGCCCTGGTCCCGCGTCTGCTCGCTCACTCGATCACCATAGACACCTGACAATTTGTCAGTCAGCGGGCGCGTCAGGTGACCTGTTCCACAACGCTGGTCCCGTTTCCCTCCCGGGACTCCCACTCCCAGGTCTCGTCGAGGCGAATGCGGCCGTCGGGCAGCTCGACCACGTCGGACACGCAGTGCCCGCTGGACGTCATCCCGTCGGTCTTCAACTGCACGTACCGGAAGTCGATCCGGTCCCCCGCGCGCGTGCCGACGAGACGCCCCCGTACGACGTCGCCGCCCGCGTACTCGGCCCAGATCTCGCCGTCCTGCTCGTGGTACGTGAACCGGGTGCGGGTGCCGACCTGACCTGGGGCCTGGTCCGCGACGGGGGCGAGGACGAGACCGTCGAGCGAGCGGGCCATGGACAGAGGCTCCCTTACTGGCACACAGGGCACGGGCTAGGGTGGCAAACGTAAAGCACTCGCGGGAGTCCGGGCGTACCGGGCTGAGAGGGAGGCTGGCGGCCTCCGACCGTACGAACCTGATCCGGGTCATGCCGGCGAAGGGAGGGGCTGGACGCCCATGCCTGCACACACCTCAGACGTCCTCGTCGTCGGGGGCGGGATCATCGGCCTGGTCACGGCCTGGCGCGCGGCCCAACGCGGCTTCTCCACAGCCGTGGTGGACCCGGAGCCGGGCGGCGGGGCCGCCCAGGTGGCCGCCGGGATGCTGGCCGCCGTCACCGAACTCCACTACGGCGAACAGACCCTGCTCGCCCTCAACCTCGCCTCGGCGCACCGCTACCCGGACTTCGCGGCCGAGCTGACCGACCTCACCGGCCTCGACCTCGGCTACCGCCGCTGCGGCACGCTGGCCGTCGCCCTGGACGCCGACGACCGCGCCCATCTGCGTGAACTGCACGCCCTGCAGCACCAGTCGGGGCTCGACTCCGAGTGGCTGTCGGGGCGCGAGTGCCGTCGCCTGGAGCCGATGCTCGCGCCGGGCGTGCGCGGGGGGCTCAGAGTCGACGGGGACCACCAGGTCGACCCGCGGCGGCTGGCGGGCGCGCTGGTGGCCGCCTGCGAGCGTGCCGGGGTCGTCTTCCACCGGACCTGGGTCGAGCGGCTCACGGTCGCGCGGGACCGCGCCACGGGGGTCGTCACGCGCGAGGACGAGGTGCTCGGCACGGACCAAGTCGTGCTCGCGGGCGGCAGCCTCAGCGGGCAGCTGCAGGGGATCCCTGCCGACGTCCTGCCGCCCGTACGGCCCGTGAAGGGGCAGGTGCTGCGGCTGACCGTGCCCGAGCGTCACGCGCCGTTCCTGAGCCGGACCGTGCGGGCCGTGGTGCGTGGCAGCCAGGTGTACCTCGTGCCGCGCGAGAACGGCGAGCTGGTCGTCGGCGCGACCAGCGAGGAACTGGGCTGGGACACGACCGTCACGGCCGGCGGTGTCTACGAACTGCTGCGCGACGCCCACGAGTTGGTCCCCGGGATCACCGAACTGCCGCTCACCGAGACCCGGGCCGGACTACGCCCGGGGTCCCCCGACAACGCGCCGCTGCTCGGCCCGACCGCGCTTCCGGGACTGCTGCTGGCCACCGGGCACTACCGCAACGGTGTGCTGCTGACCCCGGTCACCGGCGACGCCCTGGCGCACGCCCTGAGCACCGGTGAACTCCCGGACGAGGCACGCCCGTTCACCCCGAAGCGGTTCGCCCGCACGCACCTCGTGGAGCAGCCCGCATGAATATCTCCGTCAACGGCGAGCACCAGGAGATCGCTCCCGGCACGCCCCTCGACGTACTCGTACGGTCCCTCACCCCGGCCCCCTCCGGAGTGGCCGCCGCCCTCAACGAAACCGTCGTCCCGCGCGCGGAGTGGACATCGACCTCCCTCTCCGAGGGAGACCGCGTCGAGGTCCTCACCGCCGTCCAAGGAGGCTGACCCATGGCCGACGACCCCTTCGTCCTCGGTGGTACGTCCTTCACGTCCCGGCTGATCATGGGCACCGGGGGCGCCCCCAGCCTCGACGTCCTGGAGCGCGCGCTGGTGGCCTCCGGTACGGAGCTGACGACGGTCGCGATGCGGCGCGTCAACGCTTCCGTGCACGGCTCGGTGCTGTCCGTGCTGGAGCGGCTCGGTATCCGGGTGCTGCCCAACACCGCGGGCTGTTTCACGGCGGGCGAGGCCGTGTTGACGGCGCGGTTGGCGCGGGAGGCCCTGGGGACCTCGCTGATCAAGCTCGAAGTGATCGCGGACGAGCGCACGTTGCTGCCGGACCCGATCGAACTCCTCGACGCCGCCGAGACGTTGGTCGACGACGGGTTCACGGTGCTGCCGTACACGAACGACGATCCCGTGCTGGCGCGGAAGCTGGAGGACGTCGGGTGTGCGGCGATCATGCCGCTCGGGTCGCCGATCGGTTCCGGGCTCGGGATCCGCAACCCGCACAACTTCCAGTTGATCACCGGGCACGCGCGTGTGCCGGTGATTCTGGACGCGGGGGCGGGTACGGCGTCCGACGCGGCGTTCGCGATGGAGCTGGGGTGTGCCGGTGTGATGCTTGCCTCGGCGGTGACGCGGGCGCAGGAGCCGGTGTTGATGGCCTCCGCGATGCGCGGCGCGGTGGAGGCGGGGCGGCTGGCGTTCCGGGCGGGGCGTATCCCCCGCCGGCATTTCGCCTCGGCGTCCTCTCCTGCGGAGGGCCTGGCGGTACTGGATCCCGAACGACCCGCTTTCTAGGCACCCTGCACCGCACTTCCGCCTCGTCTCCCACTCGCGCACCACCCGTTTCCGGTCGGCCAAGAGGTGAACCACTCCCGTGGGGGTCCCCGCCGTCGGCGGCTGCCGGTAGGCGGTCGGCCGCGTGGAACTTCGCGGAGGGTCCCGGCTGCCGCTGGGCGGCCGGTCGTCACCCGTGCTCCGCCTCACAGGCCGGCCGTAGACACCCGCCCCACCATGAGGTATCCGTCACAGGTCGGCTGCAGTACCGCCTCGAAACCGGGCGAAAGGGCCGTGCTTTCAGCCCTGGCTCGTACACTCACCTGCGTGGATACGACCCTTCATGACCCTCTCGTCGGGCAGTTGCTCGACGGCCGCTATCGCGTCGACGCGCGGATCGCCGTCGGCGGGATGGCCACGGTCTACCGGGCCGTGGACACCCGCCTGGACCGGGTTCTCGCGCTCAAGGTGATGCACCCGACGCTGGCGGCCGACGGCCACTTCGTGGACCGGTTCATCCGCGAGGCGAAGTCCGTGGCGCGGCTGGCGCATCCGAACGTGGTGCAGGTCTTCGACCAGGGCGCCGACCGGTCGTACGTCTATCTGGCGATGGAGTACGTCGCCGGCTGCACCCTGCGGGACGTGCTGCGCGAGCGCGGGGCGCTGCAGCCCCGCGCCGCCCTGGACATTCTGGAGCCGGTGCTGGCCGCGCTCGGTGCCGCGCACCGGGCCGGGTTCGTGCACCGGGACATGAAGCCGGAGAACGTGCTCATAGGGGACGACGGCCGGGTCAAGGTCGCCGACTTCGGGCTGGTCAGGTCCGTGGACACGGTCACCAGCACCACGGGGTCCGTGCTCGGCACGGTGTCGTATCTCGCGCCGGAGCAGATCGAGGGCACCACCGCCGACCCCCGGGTCGACGTGTACGCGTGCGGTGTCGTCCTCTACGAGATGCTCACCGGCCAGAAGCCGCACGACGGGGACTCCGCCGCGGTCGTGCTCTACAAGCACCTGCACGAGGACGTCCCGCCGCCCTCGGCCGTCGTGCCGGGGCTGGCGTACGAGCTGGACGAGCTGGTCGCCACCTCCACCGCGCGCACCCCGGACCTGCGGCCGTACGACGCGGTCGCGCTGTTCGGTCTGGTCCGCGAGGCGCGGGCGGGGCTGAGCGACGGGCAGCTGGACGCGGTGCCGCCGCAGGCGCTGACCTCGGAGTATCCCAACGCCGAGAACCGTACGAGTGTGATCCCGCGCTCGCTGACCGTGCCGCGTCCGCTGCCCGTCAACGAGGACGACGAGCCCGGTGACCCGTTCAACCGGACCAGCCGGTTCGAGAGCGGGCCGCCGCTGCCGCCCCGGCGGCGCGAGGCGCGGCGGCCCCGGCGCGGGCTGCTGGCGATCGTCGCCGCCCTGCTGCTGATCGTCGGGGTCGGGGCGGGCGTCTGGTACATCAACTCCGGCCAGTTCACCAAGGTCCCGCCGCTGCTGGCGAAGACCGAGGCACAGGCGAAGGAGCGGCTCAAGGACGCCGGTCTCGACGTCAAGAAGGTCGACCACGCGTACAGCGACACCGTGAAGCGCGGCACGGTCATCAGCACCGACCCGGAGTCCGGCGCCCGCATCCGGGACAACGACTCGGTGGCCCTGACCGTCTCGGACGGCCCGGAGACCGTGAAGGTCCCCGACCTCACGGGCACCCGCCTGGCCAGGGCGCAGACCCTGCTGAAGCAGGACGGGCTGGCGGCCGGCATGGTCACCAGGAAGTTCAGCGACGACGTCCCCAAGGGCTTCGTGATCAGCACGGACCCGGAGGCGGGCACGAGCCGCCACGCGGGCTCGGCGATAGCCCTGACCGTCAGCAAGGGCAGCGCGGTCGACGTGCCCGACGTCACCGGTGAGGACCTGGACGACGCGAAGTCGGACCTCCAGGAGGCCGGTCTCACCGTGAAGGTGTCGGACACCGAGATCACCTCGGAGTACGACGCGGGCCAGGTCGCCCAGCAGACCCCGGCCGGCGACAGCCAGGCCGCCGAGGGCGACACGGTGACGCTGACGCTGTCCAAGGGCCCGGAGATGGTCGAGGTCCCGAGCGTGGTCGGCGCGAGCGTCGACGCGGCGACGAAGCTCCTTGAGCAGTCCGGCTTCGAGGTCAAGGAGGACCGGGGCCTGCTCGGTCTGTTCGGCGACACCGTGAAAAGCCAGTCCGTGGACGCGGGCGAGCAGGCTCCCAAGGGGTCGACGATCACGATCACCATCCGGTGACGGGGGCGGCACGCGCGCGTGACACCCTGGACGGGTGAGCAGCGAGTCCCCTTCCAGCGCCGCCGGATCCCCTTCCAGCGCCCCCGAGTTCCCTTCCCGCAACCCGGTCGGCGGCCATGTCCCGGTCGCCGGCGGCCTCCACTCCGTAGGGCTGTCCTACGCCCGTGAGCTGGCCGCCGAGACCGTGCAGGTCTTCGTCGCCAACCCGCGCGGCTGGGCCACACCGGTCGGGAACCCGCGCCAGGACGAGGAGTTCCGCGCGGCCTGCGAGGCCGGGTCGATCCCGGCGTACGTGCACGCCCCGTACCTGATCAACTTCGGCTCTCACACCCAGGCCACCGTGGAGAAGTCCGTCGATTCGCTACGGCACTCGCTGCGGCGCGGGCGGGAGATCGGCGCGCTCGGTGTCGTCGTGCACACCGGGAGTGCGACGGGCGGGCGGGAGCGGTCGGTGGCGCTGGCCCAGGTGCGGGAGCATCTGCTGCCGCTGCTCGACGAGTTGACCCATGACGACGACCCGTTCCTGCTCCTGGAGTCGACGGCCGGCCAGGGTTCCTCGCTGTGTTCCCGGACCTGGGACTTCGGGCCGTACTTCGACGCGCTGGACGCCCATCCGAAGCTGGGTGTCTGCCTGGACACATGCCACATCTTCGCCGCCGGGCACGACCTGACCGGCCCGAGCGGCATGCACCAGACCCTCGGCCTGCTGGTGGACACGGTCGGCGAGGGCCGGCTGAAGCTGATCCACGCCAACGACTCCAAGGACGTCGTCGGCGCCCACAAGGACCGGCACGAGAACATCGGCTCCGGCCACATCGGCGAGGATCCGTTCCGTGCCCTGATGACCCACCCGGCGACCGCGGGCGTACCGCTGATCATCGAGACACCCGGGGGCAAGGAAGGGCATGCGGCGGATGTGGAGCGGCTGAAGAAGCTCAGGGACTCATAGCCCCGAAGGGCTCACGGCCTGGAAGGGGCTCACGGCCTGGAAGGGGCTCACAGCTCGGGTCCCTCGCCGGGCCCCTCCTGGTACGAGTACCGCTGCTCCTGCCAGGGATCCCCCACGTTGTGATAGCCCCGCTCCTCCCAGAACCCCCGCCGGTCCGCCGTCATGTACTCGACGCCCCGGACCCACTTCGGGCCCTTCCAGGCGTACAGGTGGGGGACGACCAGGCGGAGCGGGAAGCCGTGTTCCGCGGTGAGGAGTTCGCCGTCCTTGTGGGTGGCGAAGATGGTGCCGTCGGCGGCGAAGTCGGCCAGGCGGAGGTTGGCGCTGAAGCCGTACTCCGCCCAGACCATGACGTGCGTGACCGTGGGTGCCGGCGGGGCGGTCTCCAGGATCGTGCGGGCGGGGATGCCGCCCCATTCGGCGCCGAGCATGCTGAACTTCGTGACGCAGTGCAGATCGGCGACCACGGAGTCGTAGGGCAGGGCTGTGAACTCGTCGTGGTTCCAGCAGTGCTTGTCGCCGTCGGCGGTGGCGCCGAAGACCCTGAACTCCCAGCGCTCGGGGCGGAACTTGGGCACCGGTCCGTAGTGCGTCACCGGCCAGCCGCGCTGGAGCCGCTGGCCCGGCGGAAGCTCGGACTGTTCGACCCCTCTCTGACCCATGACTCCATCCTGACAGACCGGGAGCGGTGCACATGACCGGCTCTGGGCGGATTCGGGCAACTCCTACTAAGCATGCACTTACTGGACGACGTCTTCGCGCCGGTGCAATCATGCGGCGCAACCCGCCAGTTACCCCCGTTTTTGGAAGGAGCCTCTGCGATGCAGGGCGACCCCGAGGTCCTCGAGTTCCTGAACGAGCAGCTCACCGGTGAGCTGACCGCGATCAACCAGTACTGGCTGCACTACCGCATCCAGGACAACAACGGCTGGACCAAGCTCGCCAAGTACACGCGTGAAGAGTCCATCGACGAGATGAAGCACGCGGACAAGATCACCGAGCGCATCCTGATGCTCGACGGTCTGCCGAACTACCAGCGGCTGTTCCACGTCCGGGTCGGCCAGACGGTCACCGAGATGTTCCAGGCGGACCGGCAGGTGGAGGTCGAGGCGATCGACCGCCTCAAGCGCGGGATCGAGGTGATGCGCACGAAGGGCGACATCACGTCGGCCAACATCTTCGAGGACATCCTCGAGGACGAGGAGCACCACATCGACTACCTCGACACGCAGCTCCAGCTGATCGAGCAGCTCGGCGAGGCGCTCTACATCGCGCAGCAGATCGAGCAGCCCAGCTGAGACGCGTCCGGTCCTAGGCCGCGTCCTCCAGCCCGGCCAGTCCGGTCAGCTCCGCCAACTCGCTCAGTCCGGCCACCTCCGCGAGCACCGGCTCGCCCTGGTCGGCCAGCTCGCGGCGCGGGCAGGCGCCCCGGCCCAGCAAAGCCTGGATACGGCGTACGCACGACCCGCAGTCGGTGCCCGCCTTGCAGGCCGACGCTATCTGCCGGGGGGTGCAGGCACCGCCCTCCGCGTGCTTCGCCACCTGCGCCTCGGTCACACCGAAGCAGTTGCAGACGTACACGCGGGTCACCTCCCGGGCGGGATCGAAGGTCGTCGTGCCATCCCGTTAATCGGTGAGGCTAACCTAACCTTACCCGCCGCGCCGGAGCTGTAAAAGTGCTGTGGGGCGGGGATCGTATGTGATCCCCGCCCCACGGCACACTGCTGTAACAGGTGAAACGGTTACTGGTCCCTGTACATCTCGGCGACGAGGAAGGCCAGGTCAAGCGACTGGCTGCGGTTGAGGCGCGGGTCGCAGGCCGTCTCGTAGCGCTGGTGCAGATCGTCGACGAAGATCTCGTCGCCGCCGCCCACGCACTCGGTGACATCGTCGCCCGTGAGCTCGACGTGGATGCCGCCCGGGTGGGTGCCGAGGCCCTTGTGGACCTCGAAGAAGCCCTTCACCTCGTCGAGCACGTCGTCGAAGCGTCGGGTCTTGTGACCGGAGGCCGCCTCGTACGTGTTGCCGTGCATCGGGTCGGTGATCCAGGCGACGGTCGCGCCGGACGCGGTGACCTTCTCGACCAGCTCGGGCAGCTTGTCGCGGACCTTGTCCGCGCCCATCCGCACGATGAAGGTGAGGCGGCCGGGCTCGCGGTCCGGGTCGAGACGCTCGATGTACCGCAGCGTGTCCTCGGCGGTCGTCGTCGGACCGAGCTTGATGCCGATCGGGTTGCGGATCTGCGAGGCGAACTCGATGTGCGCGCCGTCCAGTTGACGGGTGCGCTCGCCGATCCACACCATGTGCCCGGAGACGTCGTAGAGCCGGCCGGTGCGGGAGTCGACCCGGGTCAGGGCCGACTCGTAGTCCAGCAGGAGCGCCTCGTGCGAGGAGTAGAACTCGACGGTCTTGAACTCCTCCGGGTCCGTGCCGCAGGCCCGCATGAAGTTCAGCGCGCTGTCGATCTCGCGCGCGAGCTGCTCGTAGCGCTGGCCGGACGGGGACGACTTCACGAAGTCCTGGTTCCAGGCGTGCACCTGGCGCAGGTCGGCGTAACCGCCGGTGGTGAAGGCGCGGACCAGGTTGAGCGTGGAGGCGGACGCGTTGTACATCCGCTTCAGGCGCTCGGGGTCCGGGATGCGGGACTTCTCGTCGAAGGCGAAGCCGTTGACCGAGTCGCCGCGGTACGTCGGCAGCGTCACGCCGTCACGGGTCTCGGTGCCCTTGGAGCGCGGCTTCGAGTACTGGCCGGCGATCCGGCCGACCTTCACGACCGGCACGGAGGCCGCGTACGTGAGGACGGCGCCCATCTGGAGCAGGGTCTTCAGCTTGTTGCGGATGTGGTCGGCGGACACCGCGTCGAAGGCCTCGGCGCAGTCGCCGCCCTGGAGCAGGAACGCCTCTCCCTTGGCGACGGCCGCCAACCGGGCGCGCAGCTGGTCGCACTCGCCCGCGAAGACGAGCGGCGGATACGACTCGAGCTCCGCGATCACTGCGCGCAGAGCCTCGGTGTCGGGGTACTCGGGCTGCTGCGCCGCGGGCAGGTCTCGCCAGGTGTTGCCAGCGCTGGCGCTGGTCTTAGCGTTCACGGTCACGCCCTCAACATTACGGGGTCGTGTCGAGCTATTTTCGCGCGGCTCGACAGGTGAGACACCCTCACGCTCAGGTGGGCGTGGGGTAGGGTGCGCTCCATGTTCGCGCATTCGACCCGTAATTGGTGGTGGACCGCTCATCCGGCGGCCCACTGACTGCGCGTACTCCCAGTACTCCGCGAAGGCCGCCCGAGGGGCGGCCTTCGGTGTGTCCGGGGTCCGTTCCTCTCCACGAGAAGGAACCAAGGACCCATGCATCTGGACGACCTGCTCAGCGATCCCCGCCCGTTCGCCCTGCTGCGCCGTCGCACCCCGGGCCACGACCAGGACGTGATGGAGGTCATGCTCGGCCCGGTCGCCTCCTACGACCGCCTCGCCGACCTCCCGGCCGAGGGCCTGGCCCTCATCCCCTACCGCCAGATCCGCGAACGCGGCTTCGACGTCCGCGACGACGGCACCCCGCTGACCTTCCTCACGCCCGAGGAGTCGTACGAGATCCCGCTCGCCGACGCCCTGGCACAGCTGCCCGCGCACGACGTCCGGGTCGAGGGCGGTGGCTTCGACGTCGACGACGAGGCCTACGGCGAGATCGTCGGGCGGGTGCTGCGGGAGGAGATCGGGCGCGGCGAGGGCGCCAACTTCGTCATCCGGCGGACGTACGAGGGCGAGATCCCGGGGTACGGCAGGGCCGAGGCGCTGGCGTTGTTCCGGCGGCTGCTGGTCGGGGAGCGGGGCGCGTACTGGACGTTCGTCGTGCACACCGGGGAGCGGACGCTCGTGGGCGCGAGTCCTGAGGTGCACGTCCGGATGTCGGGCGGGACCGTCGTCATGAACCCGATCAGCGGGACGTACCGCTATCCCGCCGAGGGGCCGACGCCCGAGCATCTGCTGGATTTCCTGGCCGACGGCAAGGAGATCGAGGAGCTGTCGATGGTCGTCGACGAGGAGCTCAAGATGATGTGCACGGTCGGCGACATCGGCGGGGTCGTGATCGGGCCGCGGCTGAAGGAGATGGCCCATCTCGCGCACACCGAGTACGAGTTGCGCGGCCGGTCCTCGCTGGATGTGCGCGAGGTCCTGAAGGAGACGATGTTCGCGGCGACCGTCACCGGGTCGCCGGTGCAGAACGCCTGCCGGGTCATCGAGCGGCACGAGGTCGGCGGGCGCGGTTACTACGCCGGTGCGCTGGCGCTGATCGGCCGGGACTCCGGCGGCGCGCAGACCCTCGACTCCCCCATCCTCATCCGCACCGCCGACATCGACCCGGCCGGCCGGCTGCGGGTGCCGGTCGGCGCCACCCTGGTCCGCGGTTCGGACCCGGCGAGCGAGGTCGCGGAGACCCACGCGAAGGCGGCGGGGGTCCTGGCGGCTCTCGGCGTACGACCGTCCCGGCCGCGGGACGAGAGCGCGCGGCCCCGGCTGGCCGACGACCCACGCGTGCGTGCCGCGCTCGACGGGCGCCGCGGCTCGCTCGCCCCGTTCTGGCTCCGGATGCAGGAGCGGTCCGAGGAGCTGACCGGGCACGCGCTGGTCGTCGACGGGGAGGACACCTTCACGGCGATGCTCGCGCATGTGCTGCGGTCGAGCGGGCTCGACGTGACCGTGCGACGGTACGACGAGGAGGGGCTGCGGGAGGCGGTGCTCGCGCACGAGGGGCCCGTGGTGCTGGGGCCCGGGCCGGGTGACCCCTCCGACACGGCCGACCCGAAGATGCGGTTCCTGCGGGCGCTGACCGCCGAGGTCCTCCGGGCGAACCGGCACGGCGTCCTCGGCGTGTGCCTCGGACACGAGCTGATCGCGGCGGAGCTGGGCCTGGAGATCGTACGGAAGGAGGTTCCGTACCAGGGGGCGCAGACGGTGATCGATCTGTTCGGGCGGGCGGAGACCGTCGGGTTCTACAACAGCTTCGTGGCGCGGTGCGACGACGAGTCCGCCGTGGAGCTGGGCGCCCATGACGTGGAGGTGAGCCGGAACGGGACCGGGGAGGTGCACGCGTTGCGGGCTCCCGGCTTCGCCTCGGTCCAGTTCCACCCGGAGTCGGTGCTGACGCTCAACGGGGCTGCTGTCGTACGGGAGTTGGTGGGTCAGCTGCGTGGGACGAGCACGTTCTCGGAGCGCCGGCCTGCCGTGTAGTCGAGGACGTTCCGGACGGTGGCCTCGATGATCTGGCCGACGGCGTCCTCGGTGTAGTACGCCTGGTGGGAGGTGACCAGGACGTTCGGGAAGGTGACCAGGCGGGCCAGGGTGTCGTCGTCGACGGCCTCCAGGGACTTGTCGAGGAAGAACAGGCCCGCCTCCGCCTCGTAGACGTCCAGGCCCACGCCCGTGAAGCGGCCCTCGCGGAGTTCGGCGACGAGGGCCGCGGTGTCGATCAGGCCGCCGCGGCTGGAGTTGACGAGGATCGCGTCGTCCTTCATCACCTTCAGGGCGTCCGCGTCGATGAGCCGCTGGGTCGCCGGCATCAGCGGGACGTGCAGGGTGACCAGGTCGGACTCGGCGAGGAGCTGGTCCTTGGGGACGTAGGACATGCCGAGTTCCACGCAGGCCGGGTTCTCGGTGACGTCCCAGCCGAGCAGGCGCATGCCGAAGCCGTGGGCGATCCGGGTGA
Organism: Streptomyces sp. NBC_00986; assembly: GCF_045162565.1. Taxonomy (NCBI): domain Bacteria; kingdom Bacillati; phylum Actinomycetota; class Actinomycetes; order Kitasatosporales; family Streptomycetaceae; genus Streptomyces; species Streptomyces sp. NBC_00986. The sequence goes on along the minus strand of NZ_CP108733.1, from coordinate 8,515,381 downwards.
ACGCCTCGCCGATCTTTCCGGTGCCGAGGACGCCGACCGTGCGGCCGCGCAGGTCGCGGCCCATCAGGCCGTCGAGCCGGAAGTCGAAGTCGCGGGTGCGGGTCGCCGCGCGGACGATACGGCGGTTCACGGCCATCGCGAGGGTCCAGGCGAACTCGGCGACGGAGTACGGGGAGTAGGAGGAGACGCGGGCGACTGTCAGGCCGAGGCGTTCGGCGACGTCGAGGTCGATGTTGTTGAAGCCGGTGGAGCGCTGGGCGATGAGCTGGGTGCCGCCGGCTGCGAGGGTCTGCAGGACGCGGGGGTTCAGGTCGGCGTTGACGCTCGTGGAGATGATCTCGTGGCCGGCGGCGATCGGTGCGGTGTCCTCGTCGAGGAAGACGCTCAGGCAGCGGATGTCGTGGTGGCCGGTGAACGCGCGCTCGATCAGCGGCTTCTCGTCGGCCTGGACACCGAAGGCAAGGATCTCCACGACCGCTCCCGTTCTGTGGGGTTATGGGCCGAATATACGACCCATGACCCCACAGCGCCGGTCCAGCCGACCCTGCCGGACCAGGCCTTTCGAGCGGCCCTGCCGGTTCGGCCGGATCAGTCGGGTCCACCGGATCCACCGGGTGCCGCCGCCGGATCCACCGGGTGCCGCCGCCGGTTCGGCCGGGTGCCGCCGCCACTGCGGGCGGTTCCGCGGGATCAGCCGATCCGAGCCGTTCCGCCGGGACAGCCGATCCGAGCCGTTCCGCCGGGCGCCTCAGGCGCTGCCGCTGCGGGCGGTTCGGCCGGATTCGACCCTCCAACCCCTTCCACCGGAACAGCCGGTCCGACCGGTTCCGCCAGAACAGCGGGATCGGCCCGTTCCGCCAGAACAGCAGGGTAGGGCCGTCCCGCCGGGCGCCTCAGGCGCCGCCGCTGCGGGCGGTTCGGCCGGATCCGACCCTCCAACCCCTTCCACCGGAACAGCCGGTCCGACCCGTCCGACCCGATCGGTCCGTTTCGCCGGATCAGCCGGATCAGCCGGATCCGGCCTTCCGCGGTTCCACCCGGTCCGCGAGTTCCGCCCGTTTCGTCGGCTCAGCCGAAGAACACCCCGACCTCCTCGTACAGCTTCGGGTCGACCGTCTTCAGTTGGGCCGTGGCCTCCGCGATCGGTACGCGGACGATGTCCGTGCCGCGCAGGGCGACCATCTTGCCGAAGTCGCCGTCGCGGACGGCCTCGATGGCGTGCAGGCCGAAGCGGGTGGCGAGCCAGCGGTCGAAGGCGCTGGGCGTGCCGCCGCGCTGGATGTGGCCGAGGACGGTGGTGCGGGCCTCCTTGCCGGTGCGCTTCTCCAGTTCCTTGGCCAGCCATTCGCCCACCCCGGACAGCCGGACGTGTCCGAAGGAGTCGAGGGTGCCGTCCTTGAGGACCACGTCGCCGTCCTTCGGCATGGCCCCCTCCGCGACGACCACGATCGGGGCGTACGACGCCTTGAAGCGGGACGTGATCCAGGCGCACACCTGGTCGACGTCGAAGCGCTGCTCGGGGATGAGGATGACGTTGGCGCCGCCCGCGAGGCCGGAGTGGATGGCGATCCAGCCGGTGTGCCGGCCCATGACCTCGCAGACCAGGATGCGCATGTGCGACTCGGCGGTGGTGTGCAGCCGGTCGATCGCCTCGGTGGCGATGCCGACGGCGGTGTCGAAGCCGAAGGTGTAGTCGGTGGCGGACAGGTCGTTGTCGATGGTCTTCGGTACGCCGACGCACGGCACGCCGCTCTCGTCCCAGAGCCGCGCGGCCACGCCGAGGGTGTCCTCGCCGCCGATCACGATGAGCGCGTCGACCTCCTGCGCGGCGAGGTTGGCCTTGATGCGCTGGATGCCGTTCTCCAGCTTCAACGGGTTGGTGCGGGAGGAGCCGAGGATGGTGCCGCCGCGGGGCAGGATGCCGCGCACGGCGGGGATGTCGAGCCGGACGGTGTCACCTTCGAGCGGGCCTCGCCAGCCGTCCCGGTAGCCGACGAAGTCGTAGCCGTACTCCTGTACGCCCTTGCGGACGATGCCCCGGATGACGGCGTTGAGTCCGGGGCAGTCGCCGCCTCCGGTCAGTACTCCGACGCGCATGGAAATATCCCTTCGCCGCGGTTTCCTGTGAGAGCCACGCTAATGGTGATCCAGGTCACAGAGGGATGGGCGGGAAGGTCAATTCGGCTGAATTATGGGGGAGTTGATCTACGCGCCGGATCAACTCGTGGGTCTACGCGTCGTCGAGGCCGCGCTCTATCGCGTACCGGACCAGCTCGACCCGGTTGTGCAACTGCAGCTTGCCCAGGGTGTTTTGGACATGGTTCTGGACCGTGCGGTGCGAGATGACGAGACGCTCGGCGATCTGCTTGTAGCTCAGGCCCTTGGCGACCAGGCGCAGCACTTCGGTCTCGCGGTCGGTGAGTTGGGGCGCCTTGGGCTGGTCGCCGTCGGTGGCCGGTACCGGGTCGGAGGCCAGGCGGCGGTACTCGCCGAGAACCAGTCCGGCGAGCCCGGGTGTGAACACCGGGTCGCCGACCGCGGTCCGCCGCACCGCGTCCAACAGCTCTTCCGTGGAAGCCGACTTGAGCAGATAGCCGGTCGCTCCCGACTTCACCGCCTCCAGCACATCGGCGTGCTCGCCGCTCGCGGAGAGGACCAGGACACGCAACGCCGGGTTGGCGCCCACCAGTTCCTTGCAGACCTGGACACCGGGCATCTGCGGGAGGTTCAGGTCGAGGACGAGGACGTCCGGGGCGGCGGCCTTCGCCCGGCGTACCGCCTGCTCGCCGTCACCGGCGGTGGCGACCACGTCGAAGCCGGACTCGGCCAGGTCGCGGGCGACCGCGTCGCGCCACATCGGGTGGTCGTCCACCACCATGACCCTGATCGGGCCCTGCTGCTCACTCATCGTGTCCCCGCCTTCCCCCGCGCTTTCGGTACCTTCAGCTCAACTTCCGTGCCCTGCCCGGGAATCGAGACCAGCTCGGCGCTCCCACCGAGGTCCCGCAACCGCCCCCGGATCGACAGGGCGACCCCGAGCCGCCCCTCCCCCTCGGCCTGCGCGAGCCGCCCCTCGGGAATCCCGGGCCCGTCGTCCCGCACGGTCACGACGACCTCCCGGGGTTCGTCCTCGACCAGGATCCACGCCCGCGCGTCCTCACCGGCATGCCTGCGCACATTGTCCAGCGCGGCCCCGACCGCGGCGGCCAGCTCCTTCGCCGCAGGCGCGGGCAAGGGCACCGGAGCCCCGGGCTCGGCGAAACTCACCTTCGCGGCGGCGTACGGCGCGAGCAGCGACCGCAGATCGACCGGCCCGTCGTCGTCGGGTTCTTCGGCTTCTACTTCCACGGCCCTCACGACCGCGCCCTCCGCCGCGTCCAGCGACACCCGGGACACCGGCACCAGGACGCCGGAGACCAGGGTGCGCAGCGCGATCTCCTGCTCGCCCGCCATCCGGCCCAGCTCGCCCGCCTCGCCGCCGAGGACGGCACCGCGCCGCTGGACCATCGCCAGCACCTGGAGGACTCCGTCGTGGATGTCGCGGGCGAGGCGCTCCCGTTCCCGGGTGGTGGCCTCGATCTCCAGGGCGCGGGCGAGGGTGCGCTCGGAGGCGCGGGCGACCTCCACGACGTAGCCGATGGCGATGGAGGCGACCCAGACGAGGACGACGTTGTGGACGGTGTCGCGGGCCGGGGAGCCGCGCTCGATCAGGTTGGCGACGGCGACCGGGGTGGAGGCGAACGCGGCCCAGCGCCAGCCGCCCTTGATGGCGTAGGCGAGGACCGAGCCGGCGGTCCATATCGACGGCAGGGTGGGGCCGCCGCTCGAGATGTGGTGGTCGTCGGCCGCGAGCGGGGTGAGGACGATGCCGGTCAGCGCGATCGCGAGGTCGACGGCGAGGAAGCGCTTGGTGCAGGCGACCGCGCTCTGCACCCGGGGCAGGGTGGCGAGCGTCCAGACGAACAGGACGACGTAGAAGGCGATGGCGATGCCGGGGCGGTCGAACTCGTCGTAGGCGGAGGCGAACAGCCCGATCGCGTACAGCATGGTCAGCACGCGGTAGCCGCTCAGGGCACGCCAGAGCGGCTGCTCGACGGACATCCTGACGACGCGTACCTGCTTGGCCATCTCCCCCACCCCCGACACAGACTCCGGCCCGCCTATGGGCTGGTCTGTTCCTTCTCCGTCTGCGCGAGCGCGGCCTTGGCCGCCTTGTCCGCTTCCTTGTCGGCCTTCGCCGCCTCCGCGATCTGCCGCTTGGCGGCGGTCGCGTAGATGTCGACGTACTCCTGGCCGGAGAGCTTCATGATCTCGTACATGACCTCGTCGGTCACCGCGCGGAGGACGAAACGGTCGTGCTCCATGCCGTTGTACCGGCTGAAGTCGAGCGGCCTGCCGATCCGGATGCCCGGGCGCATCAGCTTCGGCATGACCTTGCCGGGCGGCTGGATCTTCTCCGTGTCGATCATCGCGACCGGGATCACCGGAGCGCCGCTGGCGAGCGCCACGCGCGCGAGGCCGCCGGGCTTGCCCCGGTAGAGCCGGCCGTCCGGGGAGCGCGTGCCCTCCGGATAGATACCGAACAGTTCGCCGCGCTCCAGGACGTCTATGCCGCTCTTGATCGCGGCCTCGCCCGCCCCGCGCGCACCGGAACGGTCCACGGGGAGCTGCCCCACGCCCTTGAAGAACGCGGCCGTCAGCTTGCCCTTCACCCCGGGGGTCGTGAAGTACTCGGCCTTCGCGATGAAGGTCACTTTGCGGTCCAGGACCGCGGGCAGGAAGAACGAGTCCGAGAACGAGAGGTGATTGCTCGCCAGGATGGCGGCACCCTCGTCCGGAATGTTCTCCAGGCCCTCCACCCAGGGCCGGAAGGCGACCTTCAGCGGTCCCCCGATGGCGACCTTCATCGTGCCGTACAACAACCGAGTGCCTCCCGTTTCCGTCGATCAGACCTTAACCCGGAGCGCTGTCAAAGGACCCGACGACCCTGGTCGGTGTCAGTGCGGTCGCGTACGGTTAACCGCACCTGGACTTGTTCAGACCCCTCTCATGAACACGCGTCTCACCACCACGCCCTTCTCATGAACAGGAGACCGAAGGTGCCGGTCCTCCCCGGAGCCGAGCCGTACCGCCACGAGGGCGGGGAGGTCGGAGTGCTCCTCTGCCACGGCTTCACCGGTTCCCCGCAGTCGCTGCGCCCCTGGGCGGAGCATCTGGCCGAGCGCGGCCTCACCGTGTCGCTGCCGCTGCTGCCCGGGCACGGCACGCGCTGGGAGGACATGCAGCTCACCGGCTGGCAGGACTGGTACGCGGAGGTGGACCGCGAGCTGCGCGCCCTGCGCGAGCGCTGCTCGCAGGTCTTCGTCGCGGGCCTGTCCATGGGCGGCGCGCTGGCCCTGCGGCTGGCCGCGAAGCACGGTGACGAGATCAGCGGTGTCGTGGTCGTCAACCCCGGTATCAAGGTGCACGGCCTCGCGGCGTACGCCCTTCCGGTGGCCCGCCATCTGGTGCGGACGGCGCCGGGTATCGCCAGCGACATCGCGAAGGAGGGCAGCGAGGAGGTCGGGTACGACAAGGTGCCGCTGCACTCGGCGCACTCCCTGCGTATTTTCTTCCGGCTGGTCGACAGCGAACTCCCGCAGGTCACCCAGCCGCTCCTGCTGCTGCACAGCCCGCAGGACCATGTCGTTCCGCCGGCCGACTCGGCTCGTGTCCTCAGCCGGGTTTCCTCCACCGACGTGACGGAGATCCTGCTGGAACAGAGCTACCACGTCGCGACGTTGGACCACGACGCGGACCGGATTTTCGAGGAGAGCTTCGCGTTCATCGGCCGGCTCGCACCCAGTGCCGGCAAGCAGGTGTCCGACACGGGCCGGGTGAGCGAGCAGGAAGGGACGGCCACAGGTGGCTGAGCACGACTCCGACCGCGAGGGCCTCGAACCGGACGAGCAGGGCGTCCCGTTCGACGAGGAGGCCGCGTGGGCCGCGATCGTCGCCGGGTACGGCGAGGAGCCCAAGGATCCGCCGGGCGCCAAGCCGTTCAAGTCGATCGAGGACCTGGCGCTGCTCGATCCCGAGAAGAACGACGAGCAGCCCAAGGCCAGGTCCAAGGAGCAGGACCAGGACAGAGCCGGGGGCGAGGACACCGGTACGGAGGAGCCGCCCGCGCCCGCCAAGCCGCTGGGCAGCTCGGTCTCCTTCGCGCCCGGTGTCGGCGGACCCCGTGACTTCACCTCGCCGGACTCCTCCGAGGAGGACTTCGACGAGGACGACGAGGGCCACTTCGTACCGCCGGAGCCGCCGCCGCTGCCGGATGCCGACACCACGGCCAAGTTCGCCTGGCTCGGGGTGATCGGCGGCCCGATCCTGTTGCTGCTGGCGGTGCTGCTCAGCTGGGACATGACCTGGTGGCTGGCGACCATCGGGATCGGCGGGTTCCTGGGCGGATTCGGCACGTTGGTGATGCGGATGCGGACGGACGAGGAGGACGGGGACGACCCCGGACGCGGGGCCGTCGTCTAGCTCGCGGGGATTCTGAGGGCGGCCAGGACCGGGAAGTGGTCCGTGGCCGCCCTCAAGTCCGTCTCCGTGACTCCTGGTTGGGCCGAGGGCACCCCGCAGCCCAGCACCTCGATGCCCTGTGTCGCGAAGATCGCGTCGATGCGCTGGAAGGGGTTGCCGGGGGTCCAGGTGTGCTCCTCGCCCCAGGGGGCGGTGGCCCAGCAGTCCTGGAGTTCCTTGGCCAGGCGGCCGAAAGTCCGGCCGTCGGGGCGGTCGTTGAGGTCGCCGCCCGCGATCACGTGGTCCACGCCCATTCCGGCCAGCCGGTCGAGCAGCATGCCGGCCTGTTCGTAGCGTTCGTCCTGGCGGAGGCTGAGGTGACAGCTGAGGACGCCCAAGCGGGTGCCGCCGATCCGTACGACCGCGGTGGCGAAGCCGCGTCTGAACTGGCCCGGGGTGAGGGGCAGTAGTACGTCTTCCGTGCGCTCGACCGTTGCCCGGAGTGAGCACAGGAGGGCCGGGCCGGCTGCGGTGCCTCCGCCGGAGAGGACCACGAGGTCTGAGGCGGAGGCCAGGCGGGCCAGCTTTTTGCGCCAGCGGAAGAAGAGGGGGGCCTCTTGGATCAGGACGAGGTCCGGGGCGCAGGCCCTGATCACGCGGGCCAGGGCGGCTGTGTCGTCGCGCATCGAGCGGATGTTGTAGCTCAGGACGCGGATGACTGCCGAACCGTCGGGTTCGGTGCGGGAGTTGGGGAGCGGCGCCATGTGGATCAATCTACGCCTGAGAGATCGGGGCGCGGGGTACGTGGGCGACTGCCGGTCGTGCGTGGCTGGTCGCGGCCGCGCGGCGGAGCCGCAAATGTGACGGCCCCGCGCCCCTAAAAGCAAAAGCGGGGCGCGAGGTTCGTGGGCGACTGCCGGTCGTATGTGGCTGGTCGCGCCGTTCCCCGCGCCCCTGAGGTGGGCACCGTCGTACGTGTTACATGATCGGGTCCGGCTCCCTGGCCAGGTCTGCCGCGCCTACCATCCCCGCCTTGTTGCCGAGCTGGGCCGCGATCACGTCGGCGACCGGGCGCCAGTTGCCGCCTACCAGCCAGCGTTTGTAGGACTTGCGGATCGGGTCGAGGACGAGCTCGCCCTCGTCGGAGAGGCCGCCGCCGACGATGAAGGCGGAGGGGTCGAAGAGGGAGGCGAGGTCGGCGAGGCCGGCGCCGGCCCAGCGGGCGAGTTCGCGGTAGGAGTCGACGGCGACCGGGTCGCCCTGGCGGGCGGCCATGGAGATGTGCTTGCCCTCGATGCCTTCGGGGGTGCCGTCGCCGAGCGAGAGGAGCACCTCCGCGGACTCGGGGGTCGCGTTGGCGCGCTGCTTGGCGTAGCGCACGAGGGCGCGGCCCGACGCGTACTGCTCCCAGCAGCCCTGTGAGCCGCAGCCGCACAGCAGGCCGTCCGGCACCATGCGGATGTGGCCGAACTCGGCGGCCACCCCGAAGTGTCCGCGGCGCAGCTTGTTGCCGATGATGATGCCGCCGCCGAGGCCGGTGCCGAGCGTGATGCAGATGACGTTGCGGTGGCCCTTGCCGGCACCGAACTTGTACTCGCCCCAGGCCGCGGCGTTCGCGTCGTTCTCCACGACGACGGGGAGGCCCACGCGGGCCTCGACCTTCTCCTTCAGCGGCTCCTGGCGCCAGTCGATGTTCGGCGCGAAGTAGACCGTGGAGCGCTGACGGTTGACGTATCCGGCGGCACCGATGCCCACGCCGACGATCTCGTGCCCGGCGCGCGCTCCGTCGACTGCGGCGGCGATGGCGTCCACGATGCCCTCGGGCGTACCCGGGGTCGGCACCTTGTGGGTCGAGAGGATGTTGCCTTCCTCGTCGACCACCCCGGCCGCGATCTTGGTGCCGCCGATATCGACGCCGATGGTGAGTCCCATGAATCCCTCAGTTTCGGTCGAGCCCCGCTACGGCCCACCGTACCCGAGGGCCTGCCGTCGGAATCGCGTCGTTGGCCCGCTGGGCGGGCCCTGCGGGCTCTGACGGCGGTGAGGGAAGTGCGCACCAGAGCCCACACGACGGACGCGAATCCGCCGGCGGGCCCTCAGGGACTTCTAGTCCAGGTCGATGCGCTCCCCCGGGCCGGAGTCGTCTCCCCGGTCGCGGCGGTCGTTCCTCAGGTCCTTCAGCTCGCTGTCGCGGGCCGTCCAGCGCTGCTCCTGGGCCTGGACCGCCGAGCGGTACGCGGCGAGGAGTTCGTTTCCGGCCGCCGCGAGGTGGTCGAAGACGTCCGGGTTGCGTTCGATGACGGGCTCGACGGCGGCCTTGGCCTGCTGGACGACCTGCTTCACCACCTGCTGGGCGGCCGGTCCCGCGACCTGGCCGAGCAGCGGGGACTGGAGGCCGGACAGCTTGTCCGCGACGGTGTCGACGAGCTTGCGCAGTTCCTCGGCGGCCGAGACCGGCGGCTGGCCGTTCTGGGTGCGGCGGCGGGCCTTCTCCGCCGCCAGGTCTTCGGCGGCCGCCGTCGCCCAGGCGTCGGCGTCGGTCGCCCGCACCTCGTCGAGCGCCTCGTCCTTGCGGGCGTCTGACGGGGGGAGCTCTTCGCTCATGACGGACTCCTGACTACGGTTCGTCTCTACGACGTTACCCGAATGGGCGTACGTGCTTCACGGCTCCGCACGCACCAATACTCATCTTCCCTGCGGCCACAGGTCCGGGTCCGGGGCGAACCGGATGCGCAGTTCGCCCTCCCGCAGGGCCGCGCCGGCCACCGTGCAGCGGCGCAGGGCCGACGGCAGCGGCACGATACGGCGGAACCGGCCGACGGTGACGACGAGTTCGTCGCCGCGCCGGACCAGGTCCAGTTCGTCCCGTATCGCGCCGGGCAGCGGAATGCCCCAGACCAGCACACCGTCCTCGGCCAGCCGGTCGGTCACCGGCCACTCGACCGTGGAACCGGCCGCGTCGACACCGGGCACGGCGAGCGCGGTGAGGTCGTCGGTGCCGCGGGGGTCGTGGCCGAGGTGCGGAACGTGCCGGACCTCGTCGTACGTCCCATGCCACTCGTCCAGGGTCTTGCGCTGCTGCGCGTTGAGGCCGGCCAGCCAGGTGTCCTCGACGGACTCGGGCAGCACCCGGTTGGCGACCAGCACGTCGGGGCGCAGGCCGCGCAGGGCGAGCGCGAGACCGGCCGCGCGGACGGCTTCGGCGCCGGCCGGTCCGGGCTCCGCGACCAGTCGTACGGTTGTGTTCCGGTCGGCGAGAACCGCTTCCACGGCGGCCAGTTCGACGTCCCAGCGGCCTGCCGTGTCGTAGAGCCACTCGGACGGCATCGGGACGCCGGCGAGGCGGCCGAGGACCGGGCGGAGGGCGCGGGCCGCTTGGCGCTCCGCTGGGAGGAGGCGGCGGAGGTAGCGGCGGAGTTCCTCGGGGAGGGCGAGGAGGGCGAGCGCGTGGGGGGTCGGCGGGAGGTCTACGACGAGGAGGCCGTAGGCCTCGGACAGGGCCGCGTCCCTGAGGGCGCGGAGGAGGGCCAGTTCCTCGGCGCCGGGGAGGGGGGTCACCTCTTCTGCGTCCAGGCGGGCCGCGCCGAGGAGTTCGAGGGCGGTGGAGGCGCGGTCCTGGAAGGCGGTGAGGTCCGCGCGGAAGGATTCCGTGGCATCGGGGCGCCATGCCGTGAGGTTCTCGGCGGCTTGCACGGGGGCCGCTCCCGTCACCACGCCCAGGGCGGCGCCTAGGGTGTCGCCGCGGTCTGCACCGAGGAGGAGTGTCCGGGTGCCGGTGCCTGCGGCGGCTTGTGCGGTGGCTGCGGCGATGGTGCTGCGGCCGCTGCCGCCTGGGCCGGTGATCAGGATGGTACGCATATGAGTGAACGGTAGTCGCTGCGCGGGGGTTGAGCGCCGCTGCCGGGGGCTCCGCCCCCGAACCCCCATCGGCCCTGAAGGGGCCTCGTCCTCAAACGCCGGACGGGCTGGGTACTGCCCGCCTGCGTCAGAAAGGCACCGGACGGGCTGGATGCGCCGACCCGTCCCAGAAACGCACCGCAAGACTGGACATAGCCGACCCACGTCAGAGAGGCACCGCACAGACTGCATGGCGCCGACCTGCATCGGAAAGACACCACACGGCCTGGATAGTGCGGGCCTCCACCAGAAAGACACCGGACGGACTGGATGCGCCGGCCCGCGTCAGGAAGGCACCGGACGGACTGGATAGTGCCGACCTGCGTCAGACAGCACCGCACGGACCGGATAACCCGGCCCGCGTCAGAAAAGCATCGCGTGTACCAAATCGCGCCGACCCGCGTCAGGAAAGCACCGCACGTACCAAATTGCGTAGACCCACGTCAGAAAGGCGCCGCACGGACCAGATGGCGCCGGCCGGTCCAGGCACCGCACGGGCCAAGAACCCCCGCCGGCGCCGAAAAGGCCCGCCTACTTCTCGCCCGTCTCCACCGGTGTCTCCACCGGCGGCTCTCCCGACTCCACCCGCTTCTTCAACCCCGCCAGCGCCCGGTCGATGATGACCTTCTCGGCCTTGCGCTTGATCATGCCGAGCATGGGGATCTTGACGTCCACCGTGAGGAGGTAGGTGACCTCCGTGGCGCCCGCGCCCGAAGGCTTGAGGAGGTAGGAGCCGTCCAGGGAGCGCAGCATCTGGGACTTGACGAGGGTCCAGGAGACCTCGTTGTCGCCGGTCCAGGTGTAGGCCAGGGTCTGGTCGTCCTTGATCGCGCCGGCGTCCATGACGAGACGGACCTGTTCGGCGCGGCCTCGCTCGTCGGTCTTGAGGACGTCCGCTTCCTTCACCTCGCCGGTCCAGTCCGGGTAGCGGGCGAAGTCGGCGATCACTTCCATCACTTCGGCCGGTGCCGCCTCGATCGTGATGCTCGAACTGGTGTGTTCCGCCATCGCTGTGGCTCCTCCAGATGCGGACCGGCAGGGCGTCGTCGTCGTGCGCGTGTGCGTGCAGCGTGAAGGCTACCGCGCGGTCGACCGCCCCACTTCACCCCCTACCTGCGGACATCGAGGGGGACGGTCACCATTCCAGCGCCCACGGCTTGCCGCTCCCCGCGAAGTGCCCCACGTTCACACACTCGGTCGCCCCGATCCGCATCCGGCGCACCAACGGCTGGTGAACGTGCCCGAACAGTGAATAGCGGGGTCTGGTACGGCGGATGGCGTCCAGGAGGGCGCGGCTGCCGCGTTCGAAGCGGCGCGCGACGGTGTCGTAGACCAGCTCGGGGACCTCGGGCGGGATGTGGGTGCACAAGACGTCCACCTCGCCCACCGCCTCGATCTTGGCGGCGTACTCCTCGTCGCTGATCTCGTACGGCGTGCGCATGGGGGTGCGGAGGCCGCCGCCGATGAAGCCGAAGGTCCAGCCGCCGATCTCCACGCGTTCGCCGTCGAGCACCGTGGTTCCGGGGGCGGCGTACTCGGGCCACAGGGTCGGCATGTCGACGTTGCCGTAGGTGGCGTACGTCGGGGTGGGGAAGGCGGCGAACATCTCGGCGTACTGTTTGCGGACCGCCTTCTCGATCAGGGCCGCCCGGTCGCCGCCGACGCCGGACCAGAGGCGGGCGCCCAGTTCCCGGGCCTCCTCGAAGCGGCGGGCCGTGCGCAGCTCGACCAGGCGGTCGGCGTTCTCCTCGCCGAAGAGCTCGGGGAAGATCCCGCGCGCGTGGTCGGCGTAGTCGAGGAAGAGGACCAGGTCGCCCAGGCAGATCAGGGCGTCGGCACCCTCGCCGGATCTGGCCAGGTCACGGGCGTTGCCGTGCACGTCGCTGACCACATGGATGCGCGTCCCGGAGTTACCGGCCGGTGTGGGTGCCATGACGATCAAGCGTAGGCGTGTGCGGCAAACGTGAACAGTGGCGGCGGACCTTGCGGTTACTGGCCAGTTAAGAAAGGCGTGGACTACTGTGCGCGAGGAAACACCAATCTGTGTGACGCAGCGAACATCTCGCCGGACCCCCCTGTCGTAGGACCCATACCGGCGGGTAACGTCCGGGCAGTCCAGTCGTGCTCAGGATTTCAATCATCCGGTCCTGACGCACCTGCCCGAGCCTTGGACCGGACCGTCGCATCACACAACGTCGTGGCGCCGGCGCCCTATGAGGAGCAGCAGTCTTGCGCGAGTTCAGCCTTCCGGCTTTGTACGAGGTCCCTGCGGACGGCAATCTGACCGACATCGTCCGCAGAAACGCCGCGCAGCACCCAGATGTCGCCGTGATCGCCCGCAAGGCGAACGGCGGCTGGCAGGACGTGACCGCCACGGTCTTCCTCGCCGAGGTGCACGCCGCCGCCAAGGGGCTCATCGCCTCCGGCGTCCAGCCCGGCGACCGGGTCGGCCTGATGTCCCGCACGCGGTACGAGTGGACGCTGCTCGACTTCGCGATCTGGTGCGCGGGCGCGATCACCGTGCCGGTGTACGAGACCAGCTCGCCGGAGCAGGTGCAGTGGATCCTCTCCGACTCGGGCGCCACCGCCGTCATCGTGGAGCAGGACGGGCACGCGGCCACCGTCGAGTCGGTGCGTGCGCAGCTGCCCGCGCTCAAGCACGTGTGGCAGATCGACGCCGGCGCGATCGACGAGCTGGACCGCGCGGGCAAGGACGTCACCGACGCGACCGTCGAGGAGCGCAGCTCGCTGGCGAAGGCCGACGACCCGGCGACCATCGTGTACACCTCCGGTACTACGGGTCGACCCAAGGGCTGTGTGCTCACCCACCGCAGCTTCTTCGCGGAGTGCGGCAACATCGTGGAGCGGCTGCGCCCGCTGTTCCGCACCGGTGAGTGCTCGGTGCTGCTGTTCCTGCCGCTGGCGCACGTCTTCGGGCGGCTGGTGCAGATCGCGCCGATGATGGCGCCGATCAAGCTCGGCCTGGTCCCGGACATCAAGAACCTCACCGACGAACTCGCCTCGTTCCGGCCGACGTTGATCCTCGGCGTGCCGCGTGTCTTCGAGAAGGTCTACAACTCGGCGCGCGCCAAGGCGCAGGCGGACGGCAAGGGCAAGATCTTCGACAAGGCGGCCGACACCGCGATCGCGTACAGCCGCGCGCTGGACACACCGTCGGGTCCGTCCCTCGGCCTGAAGATCAAGTACAAGACGTTCGACAAGCTCGTCTACAGCAAGCTGCGCGCGGTGCTCGGCGGCAAGGGCGAGTACGCGATCTCCGGCGGCGCCCCGCTGGGCGAGCGGCTCGGTCACTTCTTCCGGGGCATCGGCTTCACGGTCCTTGAGGGCTACGGCCTGACCGAGTCCTGCGCGGCCACCGCGTTCAACCCCTGGGACCGGACGAAGATCGGCACGGTCGGCCAGCCGCTGCCCGGCTCGGTCGTGCGCATCGCGGACGACGGCGAGGTGCTGCTGCACGGCGAGCACCTGTTCAAGGGCTACTGGAACAACGAGGCCGCTACGGCCGAGGCGCTGGCCGACGGCTGGTTCCACACAGGGGACATCGGCACCCTGGACGAGGACGGCTACCTCAGCATCACGGGCCGCAAGAAGGAGATCATCGTCACCGCGGGCGGCAAGAACGTCGCCCCGGCCGTGATCGAGGACCGCATCCGCGCGCACGCGCTGGTCGCGGAGTGCATGGTCGTCGGCGACGGGCGGCCCTTCGTGGGCGCGCTGATCACGGTCGACGACGAGTTCCTGGGCCGGTGGGCTGCCGAGCACGGCAAGCCGGCGGGTTCCACCGCGGCGTCGCTGCGTGACGACCCGGATCTGGTGCAGGCGATCCAGGACGCGGTCGACGACGGCAACGCCGCGGTGTCGAAGGCGGAATCGGTGCGGAAGTTCCGCATTCTGTCCTCCCAGTTCACGGAGGAGTCGGGCCACCTGACGCCGTCCCTGAAGCTCAAGCGCAATGTGGTGGCCAAGGACTACGCGGACGAGATCGAGGCCATCTACCAGAAGTAGCGGGCCCGGTACGGAAGTTGGCCTATGACGCGGTGTCCTCGGCGAGGACCCGCGTCATCGTCCTTTCCGCGAGCGCGGTGATCGTCACGAACGGGTTGACCCCGATCGAGCCGGGCACCAGCGAGCCGTCGGTGATGTACAGCTTCGAATACCCCTTCACCCGGCCGTAGTTGTCGGTCGCCTGGCCCAACACGCAGCCGCCGAGCGGGTGGTAGCAGAAGTCGTCGGCGAACACCTTGTTGGCCGTGCCGAACAGGTCGTACCGGTAGATCGTCCCGTTCGCCGCGTTGATCCGGTCGAACAGCTTCTTCGCCATGGCGACCGAGACCGCGCTCTGCGCCGCGGTCCAGCCGAGTTTCACCGTGCCGGAGGCGGAGTCGTACGTGAACGACGCCCGCTGCGGATTCTTGGTGATCGCCAGATACAGGCTGATCCAGTGCTCGATGCCCATCGGCAGCGGGGCGATCTCCGCGAAGACGGGGTTGTCGGTGTTGGCCCAGTCGTCGATGCCCATGACCGGCATCGTCGACTCGTTGGCGCCGACGGTGTCCCAGACGTGGTTGGCGCGTCCGACCATCGTGTTGCCATTGGTCCCCCAGCCCGCCCCGACGCTCGCGTTGAGGGCCGGGAGGGTGCCCGTGTCCCTTGCGCGGACGAGGAGTTCGGTGGTGCCGAGGCTGCCGCCGCCGAGGAACAGATAGGTGCAGCTGTACTGCTTGGTCTCGACGACCGCGCCGGTGTCGTCGATCCGGTCGACGGTCAGGACGTACGACCCGTCGCTCGCCCGCGTGACCCCCTTCACCTTCTCCATGGTGTGGATGGTGACCTTGCCGGTGCCGAGCGCGGAGGCGAGGTAGGTCTTGTCGAGGCTCTTCTTGCCGTAGTTGTTGCCGTAGATCACCTCGGCGGCGAGCGCGGACTTGGTGGCGGTGCCGGCGGCCTCCTTCTGCATGTAGCCGAAGTCGTAGACGTTGGGCACGAAGGTGGTCTTCAGGCCGGCGGTGGTGGCTGCCTTCCGTGAGGTGCGGGTGAACTGGTACCACTCCGTCGACTCGAACCAGGTCGGGTCGACGGTGTTGACGCCGAGCATGGTGCGGGCGCGCGGGAAGTACGTGCTGTACATCTCGGTGGCGTCGACGGTGGGGAACTGCTCGGTGAAGTACGACTGGAGCGGGGTGACGGCCATGCCGCCGTTGACCAGCGAGCCCCCGCCGACGCCACGTCCCACGTACACGGACATGTTGTCGTAGTGCACGCGGTCCAGGACGCCGGGGTACAGGCCGATGTCCTTGTTGACGATGTCGAGCCACAGGAAGGTGGCGAGCGGGGCCTCGGTGCGGGTCTTGAACCACATGGAGCGCTGGTCCGGGGCGGAGGTGGAGCAGAAGATCTTGCCGTCCGCGCCCGCCGTGTTCCAGAGCCTGCCCATCTCCAGGACGAGGGTGGTGATACCGGCCTGCCCGAGCCGGAGGGCGGCGACCGCCCCGCCGTAACCGGACCCGACGACGATCGCCGGGGCGGTCTGGACGGCGGCGGGTTCGACGGCCTGCGCGGACTGCAGACCGATACGGGTGAGACCTGCGGTGGCCGCGGTCTGGAGGGCGATCATGCCCAGGATTTGACGTCTCGTCAGCTGATGCTGCGTCAGTTTTGCTGTCATGCGCGCAGCATGTGCGGATTATTGGGTTCCGCCAAGGGGCTGCGGCGGTTTTGGGGCGGCGGGGGTGCCGGGTGAGGTGGTCGGGTGGGTGCGGGTGAGGTGGTGGCTGGTCGCGCAGTTCCTATCGCCCCTGAAAAGCAGGGGGTTCTCCCAGCGGCCGCGCTGGACTTGGGTCGCGGTCCGGGGTGCGAGGTGGTCTGGTCGGGCGGCTACCGGTCGTGGGGGCTTGTCGCGCAGTTCCCCGCGCCCCTAGAAAACACGGGGTTCGTCAAGTAGCCGCGCTGGGCTCGGGGCGCCAACTGGGGTGCCACGTGAGCTATTTCGGGCGGCTACCGGTCGTGGGGGCTTGTCGCGCAGTTCCCCGCGCCCCTAGAAAACACGGGGTTCGTCAAGTAGCCGCGCTGGGCTCGGGGCGCCAACTGGGGTGCCACGTGAGCTATTTCGGGCGGCTACCGGTCGTGGGGGCTTGTCGCGCAGTTCCCCGCGCCCCTGAAATGCCGGGGGGTTTCGCCACGCGGCCGCGCTGATCTTTGGCCGGCTGCGGGGCACGCTCACCTGGCACCCAGAAACCGACCCGCCCGCACAGTGGAACCCCCTGCTTTCAGGGGCGCGGGGAACGGCGCGACCAGCTACACACAACCCGCAGCCGGGCGAACCCCGTGTCTTTAGGGGCGCGGGGAACGGCGCGACAAGCCACACACAACCCGCAGCCGCCCAACTAGACCACCTGGCACCCCGGCTGGCGCCCCGAGCCCAGCACGGCCGCCGGGCGAACCCCGTGCTTTTAGGGGCGCGAGGAACTGCGCGACCAGCCCCCACCCAGCCGCACCCGCACCCGCCCGCCCAGACCACCTCGCACCCCGGACCGCGCCCCAAGCCCAGCGCATATCAACACGGCCCCGCACCCACCCCTAGAACAGCTCCTTCAGCCGCTCCGCGAGCAGATCCCACCGCCACCTCTCCTCGACCCACTGCCGCCCCCGCTCACCCATGTTCTGGCGGAGCTCCGGGTCTCCGAGGAGCGCGATGATGCGATCGGCGGCGTCCTCCGGGGAGCCGCCGCGGACGACCCACCCGGTCTCGCCGTCGAGGACGGCGTCGGGCGCACCGCCGGAGTCGCCGGCGACGACGGGCAGGCCGGTGGCGGACGCCTCCAGGTAGACGATGCCGAGGCCCTCGACGTCGAGGCCGCCGCGCCGGGTACGGCAGGGCATCGCGAAGACGTCACCGGCGCCGTAGTGCGCGGGCAGTTCGGACCAGGGGACGGCCCCCGTGAAGCGCACGGAGTCGGTGACACCGGTCTCGCGGGCGAGGCGCCGGAGGTCCTTCTCGTACGGGCCGCCCCCCACGATCAGGAGCACGGCCTCCGGCTCGCGGGCCAGGATCCGCGGCATCGCCAGGATCAGCGTGTCCTGCCCCTTGCGCGGCACCAGTCGCGAGACACAGACGACCACCGGTCGGTCGGTCAGCCCGAGGCGGGACCGGACCTCGGCGCCACCCGAACCCGGATGGAAGACCTTCTCGTCGACGCCGGGCGGGAGTTGGACCATCCGCGCGGCCGCGGCCGGGCTCAGCGCGGCGGCGATCCGCGAGCGCGTGTACTCCCCGAGGTAGGTGATCGTGTCGGTGGACTCCCCGATGCGGTGCAGGAGTTGACGCGAGGCGGGCAGCTGCGCCCAGCCGGCCTCGTGCCCGTGGGTCGTGGCGACCAGCCGTTCCGCGCCCGCCTTCCGCAACGCCGGCGCCATCAGCCCGAGTGGCGCCGCCGCCCCGAACCACACCGCTGTACACCCGTGTTCACGCAGCAGCCCGACGGCCCTGCGGGTCGCCGCGGGCGTCGGCAGCAGCATGGTCGTGGCGTCCCGTACGACGGTGAACGGCTGCTCGGCGTCGAACGCGGCCGTCGCCTCGGCGCCCTCACGCCCGCGCTTCCACGTCGAGGCGTACACGACGAGCCGCTCGGGCTCCAGCCGTAGCGCCATGTTGTGCAGAAAAGCCTGGATGCCACCGGGCCGGGGCGGAAAGTCATTGGTCACGATCAGGGTCTTGCGCACGCGGCAGACCCTACCGGCCCTACCGGACGACGACTCACAGGCCGGCACGGCCGCGCTTCATGGCCATCGCACAGCAGATCGGGAGAACATGTGCCCCACATCCGCAGGCACGGCACGGAACAGGCACGGAACAGGGGCTCAGGTGGAGATCGCGGGCGCGGGACGGCGGCTGGCGCCGCTGCTGGGAACCTGGGGCCTGACCCGAGTCGTACTCCTGCTGTTCGTCTTCAAGGTGCTCGTGTTCCCGGGCCCGGACGTCACCACCGACGTGTCGGTGATCTACCAGGGCTGGTACGAGACACTCCGCCACGGCGGCTTCCCGCTGGACGACGTCACCTGGCAGTACCCGCCCGCCGCCGCCCTCCCGATCCTCTCCCCCGCCCTGTTGGGCTTCCTGGACTACGCGTCGGCGTTCTTCGTCCTCGCCTGCCTCGCCGACCTGACCGTCCTGGCCCTGCTCCTGTACACGGGCCTGCGCCCCGGCCGCACCCTCCGCGGCGCCTGGGTCTGGATCGCGGGCGTCCCGCTCCTCGGCCCGACCGTGTACGCGCGCTACGACGTGATGGTGACCGCGGTCGCCGTGGCAGCCCTGCTCGCGGGCACCCGCCACCCCCGCGTGATGGGAGCGCTGGCCGGCTTCGGAGCGCTCCTCAAGGTCTGGCCGGCGCTGCTCCTGCTGGGCGCGGTCAAGCGCCGCGCGTGGGGAGCGGCGGCGGTGACGGTAGTGGCGATCGCGTCCCTCTTCGCGGTGTCGATGCCGGGCGCGTTCGCCTTCCTGAACTTCCAGCGCAACCGGGGCACGGAGGTGGAGTCCCTGGGCTCGCTGGTCTTCCACGTGGCCCGGCACTTCGGCTGGCAGGGTCAAGTCCTCCTGAACTACGGCTCGGTGGAGTTCGTCGGCCCCTACGTCAACTGGGTCAGCACGGCCGCCCTGGGCCTCACCGCGATGGCCTTCGGCTGGATCGTGCTCTGGCGCCTGATGGCGGCCCGCTTCCTCCCCCACACCCTCGCGGACGCGGCCTTCGTGGCGGTCCTGATGTTCACGGTCACCAGCCGGGTGATCAGCCCCCAGTACGTCGTCTGGCTGATCGGCCTCGCGGCCGTCTGCTCCTGCTTCCGAGCCAGCCGCATGAAACTCCCGGTCACCCTGGTCCTCACGGCCGCCTTCGTCACGGTCCTGGAGTTCCCGATCTGGTTCGCCCACGTGGTCGCCGGCGACGCCCTGGGCGTAGCCCTCCTGATCGTCCGCAACGGCCTGCTGATCGCAGCGACCCTCATCGCCGCCCGGGAGCTGTGGCGGGCGTCAGTCACCTGGGCGGACGTACCACCACTGCCCAGTCAGGCAACGCGATCGAAGGCGACTTCGGCGTCGTCCTGAGCCAAGCCCCGTTCGGATCAGCCCAGTTGACCCTTGAGATACTCCCGCCACTCCCCCGTGAAGTCCCCCAACGTCACCCCGAGGACACTCCTCAACGCGTCCTCCACCGCCCCCGGCCGCTTCTTGTGGGCGCCAACTGCCCGGTAGAACTTGCCCAGTTGGTCGACCCCCCACCGATCCTCGATCATCCGGCAGGCCATCCACCCGCCCTCGTAGGCCTGCGCGAGCTTCGTCGGGTCGCTGTTGAAGCCGAAGTCCTTGTCGGTGGGGAGGGCGGTCGGGAGGTCGCCGTCCTCGACCGCGCGGTACAGCTCCGGGGCGGCCTGGGTGGGGGTGCGGCCGGTGCCTCGGTAGCCGATCCAGTCGGCGTAGCCCTCCGAGAGCCAGAGGGGGGTGGCGGGGGTGGTGTGGGCGCGGGTCGCGACGTGGGTCGTCTCGTGGGTCAGGACCACCTGCTTGCCCATCGAGCCCAGGAGCGCGTACGCCTCCGGGTTGACGATGATCCGGTCCGCGGGCGCGTTGCCCGAGCCGCCCGCCTCGCCCGTCGTCACCGCGGCGATGCCCCGGTAGGAGGCCGCCGGTGAGCCCAGGAGGGCCGCCATGCCGTCCAGGGAGCCGGGGACGAGCACGACGACGTGCCGGGTCCAGTCCGTGCCCCACGCGGCCGACACGGCCGGTACGGCGTGGTCAGCGAGGGAGCGGTAGTCGCGGAGGGTGGCAGCGTCCTGGCCGACGCCCATGACCAGGCTGTGCGCGCCCTCGACGACGCTCACCTTTCCCTGGTCCCAGAGTTGCCGGCCGGACTTCTTCGCGGGCCTGTCCGAGGCGACGTACCACTGCGCGTCGGCGGTGAGGCGGAGCGTGAGGGTGCGGCCGACGGTGACGGGTGAGGTGTCGTAGCCCTTGACCTTGTAGCTCAGTTCGGCGTCGGCGGTCGCGGTGGCGCCGCTGCGGTGCAGGGCGGTCAGGCGGTAGGACCAGGAGGCGAAGGGGACGGCGCTCAGGTTCTCGTACGCGGTGCGCGCGCCGGTCCTCGTGTACGCCGTCTCGTCGTGGTGCAGGACCGCCGCGGACCGGCGGTCGAGGAGGCTCTGGACCTCCGCCTTCGCGCTGTTCGCCGCCGGCTGTCCGCCGCACCCCACCAGCGAACCGAGCAGCAGACACAGCGCGAGCACTCCGGAGCGCGACGCCCGCCTACGACCAGTCACTTCCCGATCGTACGACCCTTTCGGGCGGGTTCAGACCCTCGTGACCGACGAGATGGGCATCATGCCGACCGGGTCGTAGCGGACGGGCGCGCCGGGGTAGGGGGCGTGGATGACCTGGCCGTTGCCGACGTACATGCCGACATGGCTTGCGTCGGAGCGGTAGACGACCAGGTCGCCGGGCTGGGCCTGGGAGAGCGGGATCCGGTGGCCGGCGTAGCGCTGTTCCTGCGAGGTGCGCGGGAGGTGGACGCCCGCGTGGGCGTACGACCACTGCATCAGGCCGGAGCAGTCGAAGCCGCCGGGGCCGTTGGCGCCCCAGACGTACGGCTTGCCGAGGGCCGACCGGGCGGCGGCCACGGCGGCTGCGGCGCGGCCCGAGGACGGGACGCCGGCGCCGAGGTCGGGGATGTCCTCGCGGGTGGAGCGGGAGGCCCGGTCGAAGGAGGCGCGGTCGGCGAGGGGCATCTGGTTGAGGAGTTGCCGGGCCTTGGCGAGTTTCCGTTCGACGGTCTTCTTGTGGGTGGCGACGGCCTTGCGGCTGCGCTCCAGTTCGGCGAGGTGTCCGGCGGCCTCGGTGCGTTCCTGGGCGAGTTCGCGCATGGCCTCCTGGAGGTCCTTGAGCTGGCCCGCCTGCTGGGTGGTGATGCGGTCGAGGACGGAGGCCTTGTCGAGGTAGTCGGCCGGGTCGTCGGAGAACAGCAGCGCGACGGTGGGGTCGATGCCGCCGGAGCGGTACTGGGCGCCGGCGAGTGAACCCAGCGCGTCCCGCATGGTGTTGATGCGCTGCTGCTGCCGGGCGATGCGGTCCTGGGCGTTGCTCACCTGCCGGTGCAGCTGCCCGGCGCTCTCGTCGGCCTTGTCGTAGGCCTCGGTCGCCTGCTCCGCCTCGTGGTAGAGCCGGTCCACCTCGGCCTTGGAGTCGTCGTGCGGCGCGGCCACGGCGGAGGTGGCCGGCATGGCCCCGAGGGCGGCGGCAGCCGCGCTCAAGACGCAGACCGCGGCACTGGCGCCTCGGTCGAACCCGGACGGTGCAAGGCGACGACGGGATCCCACGGGAAGCCGCACTTCCTTCCGCTGGCGGACACGGACCGCTCCCCCGGTGCGGGGAAACGCGCCAGACAGTAGCTCTGTGAAGGGGTGCGGGCCAAAGACCGCCGCGGGCACACAACGTGACGCCCCGCCTATGACGCAGGTCATCGGCGGGGCGCGGGGTCAGCCTGGTGTGTCGCAATTCGCCCGTTCGGGCGGTGCACAAGGGCCGGAGAACGACCGGAGGGGAACCGGACGAGAACGGATCAGATCCGGACGCCGAACTCGAAGGTCATGTTGCTGATCGCCTCGTAGCGGACCACGGCACCGGTGTGCGGGGCGTGCAGCACCTGGCCGTTGCCCGCGTAGAGGCCGACGTGGTGGAAGTCGCCGTAGAAGATGACCAGGTCGCCGACCTTGAGGTCGCTCTGGCTGTAGATCCGGGTGCCGGCGTTCGCCTGCGCCTCGGAGGTGCGGGGTATGGAGACACCCGCCTGCGCGTAGGCCCAGGAGGTCAGGCCGGAGCAGTCGAAGGAGGACGGGCCGGAGGCGCCGTAGACGTACGGCGAGCCGATCACGGACTGGGCGGCGGCGAAGGCGGAGGCGGCGCGGCCGGAGGCGGAACCGGTGCTGCCGAGGTTCACCCGCGAGCTGGAACGGTTGGCGGCCTGCGCCTGCTCCTGGTCCAGCGCCGCCTTCTCCGCGGCGGTCAGGGTGTTGAGCAGCTTCTGGGCCGAGGCCAGCTTGGCCTTGACCTCGTCCTTCTTCTTCTTGAGCTCGGTGCGGGTGGCGGAGAGGTCCTTGAGCTTGCTGCTCGCCTCCGCGCGCTCCTGGGCGAGTTCGCGCTGCTTGCCCTGGATCTTCGTGAGCGCCTCGACCTGCTGACTGCTCAACTGGTCCATCGTGGACGCCTTGTCGAGGTAGTCGTCCGGGTTCGAGGACAGGAACAGCTGGATCGAGGGGTCGATGCCCCCGGTGCGGTACTGGGCGCTCGCCATCGTGCCGAGGCCGTCCCGGAGCTTGTTGAGCTCCTCCTGGCCGCGGGCGACGTTGTCCTGGATGGTGGAGATCTCCTTCTGGAGCTTCTCCTGCTTCTCCTGCGCCCCGTCGAGCTTCTCGGTGGCCTGCTCGGCCTGCTCGTAGAGGGCGTCGACCTTCGCCTTGACCTCGTCCTTGCTGGGCTTCTCGCTCGGCGCGGCATTCGCGGCCTGAGCGCTGAAGGCAACGGCGGCTGCGGCTGCGGTGGTCAGCACAGTCACACGCGTGCGGCTCGGCTGCTTCGGTCGACGATGGGACGCCACGGAGTCGAGCTCCTTCTATTGAGTGATCACCCGTTCGGAGGTTCGAGGCCTGACCCTAGTGATGTTTCTGTGATCAGTTCAAATCCTCACACGAAAAAATGCTGTCACTCAAAGCATTCTTTGCACATAACCAACGTGCAGTGATGGCCGATTGACGCTACGTTGCGTGACGGTTCGGTCAATTCCGGCATTAAACCTGTACGTTGACGTTCACGACAGTCGCTTGAGGAGTACCGCAGAAGCGACGGGCCGGGCGCCCGCCTTCGCGATGCCGTCGGCCACCTCGCGGTCGGTCGACGCGACGATCACCGGCCGGCCGGGCGGCTCGGCGCGCACCAGCTGGCGGATCAACTCGTCGGCGGTGACGCCCGGTTTGGAGAACAGCACCCGCACTCCGCGCGGCGGCGCGAGCAGCACGGGCACGGCCAGCTCGGCCCCGTCGAAGACACAGGTGACCTCGGCGCCGGTCTGCGCGGCGAGCTGCGAGAGCTGCCCCAGCAGCCTCAACCGCTGCTTCTCCAGGGGCATTTGGGGATAGCCGGTCTTGGTGACGTTGTAGCCGTCGACGACCAGGTGGGCCTGCGGCAGCGCGAGCAACTGGTCGAGGATCGCGGGGTCGTTGTCCGACAGCGCCCGCGCCGCGATGTCTTTCGGGGTCATTCGTCCCGGTTCGACCGCGTCGACGGTCTCGGCGGGCCGGACGGACACCGGCGGCAACGCCAACTCGCGGCGCAGCCCCTGGGCCGCGTCCAGCACGGTGTCGAGCAGCAGCCGTACGCGCATGTCCTCGACGCTGCGGCCCTCACGGGCGGCCTTGCGGGTGGCCTCCAGGGCCGCCTCCGCCTCACCGAGCCGTGCCTTGAGGCGCCGGCTCTCGCTCTCGGCGGCGGACACCTGGGCCTGGCTCTCGGCGCGCGCGGTGTCGGTCTCGGCGCGCAGCTTGCGCAGGGCGGCCTCGCCGCGCTTGACGTCACTGTGGGCGGCACGCAACTTACGGTGAAGCGATTCCGCTTCCTTCTTCGCCGCGTCCAGCTCGGTGCGCAGCCGCTCGGTGTCGGTCCGCGTCGCCTCCCGCGCCTGCGCCAACTCCTCGCGCAGCCGCTCCAGTTCGGCCCGGCTCTCCTCGTCGGCGCGCTCGGCGTCGGCGCGCAGCGCCTCCTCACCGGCGGCGGTCACGAGCTTCACCCAGCCGGTGGGGCGCAGAACATAGGCCGCGGCCGCCACGTCGAGCGGATCCGCGGCCGGGGGCGGCGAGCCGGAGTCGAGAGCTCCGGCGAGCTCCGCCTGGGCCTCTCTCAGCTTCTCCCCGATCCGCTGCCGGAACAGCGGATCGGTCTCCAGAGCGGCGGCCATCGCGTTCCCGGCGAACTTGGCGCGCCGGTTGGGGGCGAAGCGGGCGTACTGTCGTAGCTGCGCGGGCAGTTCGGCGACGGTGAGCCCACCGAAGCCGTCCGACACGATCTGTACGACTCTTCTCCGCACGCCGTCGGGCAGCGGGCGGTCGAGCACCTCGGCGGCGCCGTCGCCCGGCCCCCCGCCTGAGTTCTCCACCATCCCTCACACCCCAACCGTCTGTGCGGGGCCACTCCCTCTCAGGAGCCGGCGCCCGGCCTGTCCACGAGTTCCACCTGATCCACGGCGTTGCACCAGCGGCAGCGCACCGACTCGATGGTCTCACTGACCACCTCGCGCTCCTCCACCTTCGGCTCACCCGCCAGGTCCAGGTGGAGGTACTCCACGACCTTCGACGAGCGCGTCACGTCGAAGCGCGTGAGGTTGCCGCAGAGGGTGCAGCGCCACCGTGTGGAGCCGGTCGGCAGGGGAACCGTCATCGTGGCTGTCCGCTTCCTTCGTTCCAGTTTCCGTGATCGCCGGTTTCCCCGGCGAGTGTGGCTCGTAACCCTACGGCCTGGCGGGTACTCGCCGCTCGGCCGTCCACAGCGGCGATTCACCCTGTCCCGTTGCGTCCCGTTACGTCATGCTCTGTAGCCATGATCAGCAACTGGGGCTCGGCCCTCGGCAGGACGTTCCGCGGCACCTCGGCGCCCCTGACATACGCCCTGATCGGCCTGTGCTGCCTGATCTTCGTCCTCGGCCCGGCCTCGGGTTTCGTCCCGTCCTACGGCACCGGGGACGCGCTGCTCGCCGCCCAGCGGGCGTACTTCCGCCGCTGGGGGGTGGTTCCGGCCGACCTGTTCGGCCATCCGGCCCGGGAGGCCCTGACCCCGATCACGGCCCTCTTCATCCACGGCAGCTGGATCCATCTCCTCGGCAACATGCTCTTCCTCTACGTCTTCGGAGCGATGACCGAGGAACGGCTGGGCCGTGTGGAGTTCACCCTGTTCTACCTGGTCTGCGGTTACCTGGCGCTGCTGGGCTACGCGGTGGCCAACGCCGACTCCGAGCAGTCGCTGGTCGGCGCGTCCGGGGCGATCTCGGCGGTCCTCGGGGCGTTCCTGTACTTGTTCCCCCGGGCCCGCGTGACGAGTCTCCTCCCCTTCCTCTTCTTCCTGCCGCTGCGGTTCCCGGCCTGGGTCGTCCTGCCGTTCTGGGCGGCCCTCCAGTGGCTCGCGGCGGGCCAGGCGGCGCAGGGGCCGGGGGTGGCGTACCTCGCCCACCTGGTGGGCTTCACGCTGGGGTTCGGCTACGCGTGGGTGAGATTCGGTCGTACCACTAGAGTTGGGGCCGCCCCAGTAACGGTCCCCGAGGGAGAGAACCAGCCGTGATCACCGCGATCGTCCTCATCAAGACCAGCGTGGACCGGATTCCCGAGATCGCCGAGTCGATCGCCGCGCTCGAATCCGTGAGCGAGGTCTTCTCCGTCACCGGTACGTATGACTTGATCGCGATGGTGCGGGTGCGGCAGCACGAGGATCTGGCCGAGGTGATTCCTGGGCGGATCTCCAAGATCCCCGGGGTCGAGGGGACGGATACGCATGTGGCGTTCCGGACGTACTCCCAGCATGACCTGGAGGCTGCGTTCGCGATCGGGCTGGACTCCTAGCCGGCGCGCAGCCGCTTCCACAGGGTGACCAGCGCGCCCCAGTTCACGACCTCCCAGGCCGGTACCTCGGTGCGGTGCGGGTTGCCGTCTCCGTCCTTGCCCAGCAGCACAAGCCGGACGTCTCGTGGCCGCAGCCACCATGACGACGGCACGGGAAAGTCCGGCAGGTTGACGGCGGGATACGGCTCCCGCATCTCGGCCCAGCGGTACACCAGCAGCCCGCCCGGTACGAACACCCCGTGCGCGTCCGCCGTGAGCGGGCCGAAGGTGACCTGCCGGCCCTTCTCGATCCGGTCGAGCATCGCCGGTGCCTGGGCGGCGGCCACCCGCTTCCGGACGTGCTCGGCGGCGTACCGGATGCCCCGGTTCTCGAACGGCTCGGCGACCATCGGCCTCAGCTCGGTCCGCCGCTCGTCGAGCAGGAAGCCCTGTTCCGTCCCGTCGCCGAACCGCAGCAGGTGTCGATGGGCCAAGGTGTACCAAGCCCTGTCGTTCTGCTCGTTGCTGGTGACGATCACGTCGACGGTGGAGCGCCAGCGCGTCACGTCCGCCCAGCGACGGACCCGCACACCGGACCCGAGGACGAGCCCCTCCTCGTACAGGTAGACCCGCTTCCCGCCGAGGAGACGCGGCGCACGCCGCACGACCGCCTCGCCCAGCAGCTCGCCCAGGCCTTCGGCCGCCGCCGCTCCACTCACCCCAGGTGGAATCCCCACCCCTGGATGGTCACACGGCAGGCACGCAACGGCCGTCCTCCGTGCGGTAGTTCCACTTGGCGCCGTCGGTCACGAGCTCCCGTACGGCCGTGATGAAACGGTCCACGTGCTCGTCGGGAGTGCCCGCGCCGAAGCTCACGCGGATCGCGTTGAGGGACTTCTCGCCCGGCGCGGCCTCGGGGGCGCCGCACTCTCCCTGGGTCTGAGGGTCGGACCCCAGGAGGGTGCGGACGAGGGGGTGGGCGCAGAAGAGGCCGTCTCGGACTCCGATGCCGTACTCGGCGGAGAGGGCGGCGGCGAAGTGGGAGCTGTTCCAGCCGTCGACCACGAAGGAGATGACCCCGACTCGTGGGGCGTCGTCGCCGAACAGGGAGAGGACCTTGACCTCCGGGACCTCCGCCAAGCCCGCCCGTACCTTTTCGATCAGGTGCTGCTCTCGGGCCACCAGGGTGTCGAAGCCCGCCTCCGTGAGCGCCTTGCAGGCCGACGCGATGGAGTAGGCACCGATCACGTTGGGAGAGCCCGCTTCATGCCGCGCAGCGCTCTCGTGCCACTCCACGTCCACTCCCCCGTCCTCGCGCCGCGTGACCTTGCGGCTGGCGCCGCCACCCGCGAGGTAGGGGTCGGCCGCCTGGAGCCAGTCGGCGCGGCCGGCGAGGACGCCCGAGCCGAAGGGGGCGTAGAGCTTGTGGCCGGAGAAGGCGATCCAGTCGACGTCGAGGTCCTGGACGGACACCGGGTGATGCGGGGCGAGTTGGGCGGCGTCCAGGACGATACGGGCGCCGTGGGCGTGAGCCGCGGCGGCCAGTTCACGGACCGGCCACAGTTCGCCCGTGACGTTCGAAGCGCCGGTGACGCAGACCAGGGCCGGGCCCTGAGGGTCGCGGGCGGCAAGGGCCTGCTGCAGGGTGTCGACAGCCTGGCCCGGGGTGCGCGGGGCGTTGAGGTAGGTGACCCGGGCGTCCTTCCAGGGGAGCAGGGACGCGTGGTGCTCGGTCTCGAAGACGAAGACCTGGCAGTCGGCGGGGAGGGCCGCGGCGAGGAGGTTCAGGGAGTCCGTCGTGGAGCGGGTGAAGATCAGCTGGTCGTCGGGGCGGCAGTCCAGGAACTCCTCGACCGTCCTGCGTGCGTTCTCGAACAGGTCGGTGGAGAGCTGCGAGAGGTAGCCGGCGCCTCGGTGCACGCTGCCGTAGTACGGGGCGTAGGCCGCCACGTCGTCCCAGACGCGCTGGAGGGCGGGGGCGCTGGCCGCGTAGTCGAGCGCCGCGTAGGTGACTTCGCCGCCCGTGACGAGCGGGACGGTGACATCCCGGCCGAGAACGGGCAGCGGTGCACAAATGGTCTGGGTGGCGGCAACGGTGGAGACAGACATGGCGAACTCCCGTGAGAGGCAGGCGAATTCACTGCGCGAGCGGACAGGGCTTCGGCGCAGGAAAGGGTGAAGGGGGATGTGCGGAGTGGGGGCTTCGCGTCCTATCGCATTCGCTTGCTCACAGAGAGCTCCCTCGATGACCAGGACCCCTGGTGTCTTTCGAGGGGCCCGCGCTTGCCGCAGACCTCGCTGCCTACGGCCTGGTCTTCACCCGGGGCACCCCGCCACGGACGGAGGGTTGCCGGACAGTCGGCCGGGGCCTCATGACTGTCACTCATGACCTGGTCAGAAAACCTACGCGAGGTGATCGTCGTCCCGCAACCCGTGTCCGGATCGCGGGACGACGACCGCCCTACCGCTATGCGTTGCTGGCGGCCGCCCAGCGCTCCAGCGTGCGCTTCGCGGCCCCGGAGTCGATCGACTCCCGCGCCTTCTCCATCCCGGCCCTGATCCGGTCCGCCAGCGGCCCGTCCCCGGCCTCGAGCGCCACCAGGGCCGCCGCCGAGTTCAGGAGTACGGCGTCCCGTACCGGGCCCGTCTCGCCGTCCAGGAGACGGCGGGCCACGTCCGCGTTGTACTCGGGGTCGGCGCCGCGCAGGGCTTCCACGGGGACCAGTTCGAGGCCTACGTCCCGAGGGTCGAAGGCCTCCTCGGTGACCTTGCCCTCGCGGACGATCCACACCCGGGAGGTCGCCGTGGTCGTCAGCTCGTCGAGGCCGTCGTCTCCGCGGAACACCAGGGCGGAGGAGCCGCGTTCGGCCAGCACGCCCGCGATGAGCCCGGCCATGCGGGTGTCGAAGCAGCCGACCGCCGACGAGGTGACCTTGGCCGGGTTGGTGAGCGGACCGAGCAGGTTGAACGCGGTCGGCACCCCCAGGTCCCGCCGGACCGCGCCCGCGAACCGCATCGTGGGGTGGAACTTGGCCGCGAAGCAGAACGTGATCCCGGCCTCCTCCACCACCTGCGCGACCCGCTCGGGCGACAGCTCCAGGTTGATGCCGAGCCGCTCCAGCACATCGGAGGAACCACTCGCCGAGGACGAGGCGCGGTTGCCGTGCTTGACGACCTTCGCACCGGTGCCCGCGATCACGATGGCGGACATCGTCGAGATGTTGACCGTCTTGGCCCGGTCGCCGCCCGTACCGACGATGTCGACGGCCGGCCCGGGGATGTCCAGCGGCTTCGCGTGGGCGTACATCGTCTCGACGAGGCCGTTGATCTCCTCGACGGTCTCGCCCTTGGCCCGCAGCGCCACCAGGAAGCCCGCGATCTGGGCGTCGGCCGCCTCACCGCTCATGATGCGGTCCATCGCCCACGCCGTGTCGGCGGTGCTCAGGTCCTGTCCGGCCAGCAGCGCGCTCAGTACGTCGGGCCAGGAACGGGCCGCCGCGGTGTCGCCTCCAGCGGGGGTCACAGCGCTCATACGGCCGCTCCTGAGTGTCGTAGAAGGATGGTTCAAATACGCGTCCCCACCCTATCCAGGGCGGGGCACGGCGAAGGGCCCCGTCCGGTGTTCGGACGGGGCCCTTCGACTGTGGCGTGGCGACGCCTCAGCGATCAGTGGTGGCCGTGGCCGCTCGTGATCTCCTTGTACTCCTCGACGGTGGGCTTGGGGATCTGGGACTCCTCGCCGTAGTACGCCTCGCTCAGCTTGGCGCGCAGCTTCTCGGAGCCCTTCACCTTGCGCTCGACACCGTTCTCGTCGACGGTCGCCCCGATCGCGGCCGGCACGTACTGCTCGTGCGCGGTGAGCGTGTGCAGCGCGTCCTGGCTGAGCGGCTCGTGGATCTCGACGAACTCACCGTGCGGCAGGCGCTTGATGATGCCCGACTCGCGGCCGTGCAGCACCTTGTCCCGGTCGCGGCGCTGGAGGCCGAGGCAGACCCGCTTGGTGGCGATGAAGACCAGCACCGGCACCACGAAGAAGCCGACGCGCACAGCCCAGGTGATCGAGTTGATCGACAGATGGAAGTGCGTGGCCCAGATGTCGTTGCCGCCACCGACGAGCAGGACGAAGTACCACGAGATCCACGCGGCACCGAAGGCCGTGCGGGTCGGGACGTTGCGCGGGCGGTCCAGGATGTGGTGCTCGCGCTTGTCGCCGGTGACCCAGGCCTCGATGAACGGGTAGACCGCGATCGCGACCAGGACCAGCGGGAAGATGATCAGCGGGATGAACACGCCCAGGACGAGCGTGTGACCCCAGAAGTTGATCTCCCAGCCCGGCATGAAGCGGATCAGGCCCTCGGAGAAGCCCATGTACCAGTCGGGCTGAGCGCCCGTGGACACCATGTCCGGACGGTACGGGCCCATGGCCCAGATCGGGTTGATCGAGGCGATCGCCGCGACGGCCGCGATGACACCGAAGACCAGGAAGAAGAAGCCTCCGGCCTTGGCCATGTAGACCGGCAGCAGCGGCATGCCGACGACGTTGTTGTTCGTCTTTCCGGGGCCCGCGAACTGCGTGTGCTTGTGGTAGAAGACCAGGATCAGGTGGCCGACCACCAGGCCGAGCATGATGCCCGGCAGCAGCAGGATGTGGATCGAGTAGAACCGTGCGACGAAGTCGCCGCCCGGGAACTCGCCGCCGAAGAGGAAGAACGACAGGTACGTGCCGACGATCGGCACGGACAGGACCGCGCCCTCCATGAAGCGGACACCGGTGCCGGAGAGCAGGTCGTCCGGGAGCGAGTAACCGGTGAAGCCGGTGAACATGCCCAGGACGAACAGCAGGAAGCCGAACAGCCAGTTGACCTCACGCGGCTTGCGGAACGCGCCCGTGAAGAACACCCGCATCATGTGCACGAACATGGCGGCGAGGAAGATCAGCGCCGCCCAGTGGTGGATCTGCCGGATCAGCAGACCACCGCGCACATCGAAGGAGATGTGCATGGTCGAGTTGAACGCCTCCGACATCAGCTGCCCCTGGAGCGGGACATAGCTGCCGTGGTACGTCACCTCGTTCATCGACGGGTGGAAGAACAGCGTCAGATACACACCCGTGAGGATGATGATGATGAAGCTGTAGAGGCAGACCTCGCCCAACATGAACGACCAGTGGTCGGGGAAGATCTTGCGCATGTTGGACTTGGCGAGGGAGTAGATCCCGAGCCGTCCGTCCGCCCAGTCGGCGATCTTCTCGCCGGCCGGTGCCTTCTCGCGCGAGCGCCCCGGCGCGCCGGCGCCTGATGGGCTCGTGGAGTTGTTCGCCGTAGTACTCATCCGCGCTCCCAGAATGCAGGACCGACGGGCTCCTCGAAGTCGCCGAGCGCCTGGAGGTAGCCCTCGTCGCTCACGCCGATGCGCAGCTGCGGCAGGGCGTGACCGGCCGGGCCGAAGATCACTCGGGCACCGTCGGAGAGGTCGAAGGTGGACTGGTGGCACGGGCACAGCACGTGGTGCGTCTGCTGCTCGTACAGGGAGATCGGGCATCCCACGTGGGTGCAGATCTTCGAGAAGGCCACGATGCCCTCGTGCGCCCACTCCAGCTCGCGCTTGTCCTTGATGTTGTCCGGCTGGAGCCGGACGATCATCAGCGCCGCCTTGGCGATCTCGGTCTGGAACTCCTCGTCGGTCTCCTCCAGGCCCTCGGGCTTGGCGAAGGTGAGCGAGCCGACGGCCACGTCCGAGGGACGCAGCGGCAGGTTCGTGTTCATGTTGACGAGCAGCTTGCCCTTGGACCAGATGGTGTGGCGGAGCTTCGTCCCCGGCAGCGGGCCCAGGTCGCGCAGCAGCATGACGCCGGAGAGCGGGAACAGGGCCAGCGCGCCGAACATCGTGTTGCGGATCAGCTTGCGACGGCCGAGCGCCGACTCCTTGGCACCGTCCTTGAAGTCGGCCATGACCTTGGCCTTGACCTCGGGGGGTGCCTCGATCGCGTGCCGCTCGTCGGCGATCTCCACGTCGGACATCAGGGTGCGGGCCCAGTGGACCGCGCCCGCGCCGATGGTGAAGAGCGCTCCGCCGAGGGTCAGACCCAGCGCGAAGTTGAGCGCGTTGATGTGACCGATCGGGAAGACGAAGATCGCCTTGTCGTGCGGGATCGCCACGTAGGAGGCGATGAAGCCGACCGTGAGGAGCATCGACAGCGTGAACAGGAAGGCCACGACGCGCTCGGACCGCTTGGCGGCCCGCTCGTCGATGTCCTGGACACGGTGCTCGTGCGGCGGCAGCCCCGGGTCGGCGAACGGGTTCTGCTCGTCCGCTACCGACACCGCGCCGTGCGCGTCCTGCTCAGCGGGCAGGTTCTCTTCTGGAATGTCTTGGCTACTCATGACTTCTTGGCCTTTGCGGTCCGAGCGGCGACCCAGACGGCTACCGCGATCAGCGCGCCCAGACCGAAGATCCAGGCGAAGAGACCCTCACTGACCGGACCGAGACCGCCCAGCTCAAGCCCGCCGGGGCTCTCGGTGTTGTCGCCGTTGACCGCGTTGAGGTACGCGATGATGTCCTTCTTGTTCTTCGACGACAGCGTGGTGTCGGGGAAGGAAGGCATGTTCTGCGGGCCGGTCTGCATGGCCTCGTAGATGTGCTTCGGGGCAACGCCTTCGAGGCTCGGCGCGAACTTGCCGTGCGTCAGCGCGCCGCCCTTGCCGGTGAAGTTGTGGCACTGGGCGCAGTTGGTGCGGAACAGCTCGCCACCCTTGGCGATGTCCGAACCGGCGGGCCCGTACTCGTTCTTCGTCGGGATGACCGGGCCGGCGCCCAGCGAGGCGATGTACGCCGCGAGCTGGTCGATCTCGGCCTGGGAGTAGATGACCTTCTTGGCCGGGATCTGAGCGCCCGGCTGCTGCGCCGGCATCCGGCCGGTGCCGACCTGGAAGTCGACCGCCGCAGCGCCGACACCCACCAGGCTCGGACCGTCGGAACTGCCCTGACCGCCGGTGCCGTGGCAGCTGGCGCAGCCGACGGCGAACAGCTTCTTGCCCTCGTCGATGGCGAGGGACTGGGCGGACTCGTCGGCCTGCGCCTTGCTCGCGGGCGCGAACGCGGCGTACAGCCCCCCAGTTGCCGCCAGCGCGAAGAGTAGGACGACGACCGCCGCCAGCGGATGGCGTCGTCGGGTGGAGAGCTTTTTCACGGATTACCCCGGTGTCAGGATCTTCTGCGTCGATGCTTCTGGAATGTGCGCTTCTTGGCTGCGCGCGGGATCGGGCCCGACTACTTGATCAAGTAGATCGTGGCGAAGAGGCCGATCCAGACGACATCGACGAAGTGCCAGTAGTAGGACACGACGATGGCCGCGGTCGCCTGTTCGTGAGTGAACCTCTTCGCCGCGTAGGTACGTCCGAGGACGAACAGGAAGGCGATGAGGCCGCCCGTCACGTGCATGCCGTGGAAACCGGTGGTCAGGTAGAACACCGAGCCGTACGGGTCGGAGGACAGCGAGATGCCGTCCTTCTTCACCAGCTCCGTGTACTCGAAGATCTGACCGCCGATGAAGATCGCACCCATCACGAACGTGATGATGAACCAGCCCCTGAGCTTCTTCACATCCCCGCGCTCGGCCGCGAAGACGCCGAGCTGGCAGGTGAGGGAGGAGAGCACCAGGATCGTGGTGTTGGTCGCGGAGAACGGAATGTTGAGATGGCTCGCCATCTCCTTCCAGTGGTCCGGACCGGTCACCGATCGCAGGGTGAAGTACATCGCGAAGAGGGCCGCGAAGAACATCAGCTCGGAACTCAGCCAGATGATGGTTCCGACGCTGGTGAGGTTCGGCCGGTTGACCGACGGGTGCGCGTGCCCGGTTTCTACTGTCGTTGCTGTCGCCACGACCGACATTATGTCGGTCGCTTATCCCGCCCTCACTCCGGGGGGTGCCGTTCGGAGTGTTCGCAGCGTGTGTACTGCCCGTATGGCCCATCGCAGGGGTGTTCCAACAGGTGTTGACGGGGTGTTCAAGGGAGTAGCATCCGCGCAACGGACCTTGGGAGGAAGAATGCAGGCGACCGCCACGGTGCTGGTCTACAGCGATGACTCCAACACCCGCGAGCAGGTGCGGTTGGCCTCCGGCAAGCGGCCGGCGTCCGACGTGCCGTTGGTCGAGTTCCTCGAGTGCGCTACGCCTGCGGCGGTTCTGAAGGAACTGGACCGGGGTGGGATCGATGTCTGTGTGTTCGACGGGGAGTCCTCGCCTATGGGGGGCATGGGGTTGTGCCGCCAGGTGAAGGACGAGATCTTCAACTGCCCGCCGGTGCTGGTGCTCATCGGGCGGCCGCAGGATGCGTGGCTCGCCACGTGGAGCCGCGCTGAGGCCGCGGTGACCCTTCCGGTGGATCCGGTTGAGTTCGCGGCCTCTCTTGCCTCTCTGTTGCGTGAGAAGCGGGCGTTGAGCGCCTAGTGGGGTGGGGCGCCGGGTTCTTGGCGACTGCGGGTCCGTTGTGGCTGGTCGCGCAGTTCCCCGCGCCCCTGGGTGGGTCACCTCTAGGTGGGTCACACTGACTCGGGGCGAAGCCTCGCCGCATCCTCCGGCCTCGGCCCATCCGGCGTTCCGCCCACCAACGCGCTGCCGCCTCGCCAGTTCTTCCAGCCGAGGTTCCAGTCGCCGAAGCCGTTGCCGAAGGGTTCCATGTCGTCGCCGTTGGAGTTGACGACCTTGACGACGTCACCCTCGTGGATGGTGTCGAAGAACCACTCGGCGTTGCTGGTGCTCATCCCGGTGCAGCCGTGGCTGACGTTCGCGGAGCCCTGGGAGCCCACCGACCAGGGCGCGGCGTGGACGTACTCGCCGCTCCAGGTGACGCGGGTCGCGTAGTACACGGGGAGGTCGTACGAGTCCGAGGAGCCCTCGGAGATGCCGACGGTGGTTCCGCGCATCCGTACGAAGTACTCCTTGCCCAGTACGACCTTGACGCCGTTTCGGGTCTCGAAGCCGGGCTTGCCGGTGGTGACGGGGATCTCGTTGATCTCCTCGCCGTTCCTGTAGACCGTCATCTCGTGGGACGCGGCGTCCGTCACGGCGACGATCTTGTCGCCCGTGGTGAGCTTGAGGGCCTTCGAACTGCCGCCCCACAGGCGGTCGCTGATCTTCACGCCGTCGAGGTTGCTGTGCACCTGGACGGTGGCGTGGGCGGGCCAGTAGTCCTTGGGGCGGTAGTGGAGTTCCTTGTCGTCGACCCAGTGCCAGGCGCCCTCCACGGCGGGCACGGAGTCCACCCTGAGGGCGCGTTCCACGATGGCCCGCTGTGCCTTGTCCTTGACGGGCGTGTTCAGTTCGGCGGTGACCGGCTGGCCGACGCCGTACTGGCCCGCGTCCGGACCGAACTTCACGGTCAGGCTCTTCTTGGTGGTCGGCCTGCTGGTGTCGAAGGTGAGGACCTTGCGGCCGGGGGCGCCGTCCTCGTCCTCCGTGCTCACGCTGACCGTGTAGTGGGCGTTGGCGGCCAGCGGGGAGGTGCTGTGCCAGCGAGTGCCGTCGGCGGCGAGTTCGCCCGTGACATAGCGTCCCGTGGCGTCCACGGCGGTGACGTCCGTGATGCGGCCGTCGTCACCGGAGGCGGTGACGGCCAGGGGCTTGTCGGGGTCGACCTTCTTGCCCTTGCCGGACGGGCCGTTGAAGGAGATCTGCCCCGCCGCGTCGTACGGCTTGGCCGACAGCGGGTTGCCGCCGTCGGACCCGCAGGCGGTGACGCCCGCGCCGAGGGAGATCACCAGCAGGGTGCAGCTGACGACGGTGCGGGTGCGCGGGCGCGCCGGTG
This sequence comes from Streptomyces sp. NBC_00986, assembly GCF_045162565.1. NCBI lineage: Bacteria > Bacillati > Actinomycetota > Actinomycetes > Kitasatosporales > Streptomycetaceae > Streptomyces > Streptomyces sp. NBC_00986. The sequence goes on along the minus strand of NZ_CP108733.1, from coordinate 8,479,538 downwards.
TCGAGAGGGTGAGCGCGCGGAGGCCCGAAGGGCTGAGCACGGTCGCCCTCTCGACACCGGCTTTTGCGCCCCTAAAGAACACTTTGTGGCTCATGAGGCGAGGCTATGAAGCTTCGTCAGCCCCGGCGCGGTGAGTAACCCGGACGAGGGACCGGCGTTGCGGCAAAAGCACGAGCCCGGACCCTCCTGACGGAGTGTCCGGGCTCGCGAGTGCTCTGCGCGTGCTACTGGGTGCGGTCTTCACCGCGGTAGTACTCGAAGACCCAGCCGTACAGGCCGATCATGATGATCGGGGCGGAGAAGTACAGCAGCCACCAGCCGATCGCGATCGACAGGAAGGCCAGTGCGCCACCGACACCGAGGGCGAGGGGCTGCCAGCTGTGCGGGCTGAAGAAGCCCACCTCGCCGGCCTCGTCCGCGACGTCGGCCTCCTTGTTGTCCTGCGCGAGCGTGTCGATCCGCCGGGCCGTGAAGCCCAGGTAGAAGCCGACCATGATGCACAGGCCGAAGGCCATGAAGAGGGCCGTGGTACCGGCCGCCTCCTTGGACCAGACGCCGTAGACGATCGCCGTGGCGAGCACGAAGACGGCCAGCCACATGAACATCCTGCCCTGGACCTTCACTTGCCCGCCTCCTTGCCGCCAGTGAGGGCCTTGTCACCGTGATGCGCGTTCTCGAGCTGGTCGAGAGCGGCGATCTCCGGGTGGTGCAGGTCGAACGCCGGGGATTCGCTGCGGATCCGCGGCAGGGTGAGGAAGTTGTGCCGCGGCGGCGGGCAGGACGTCGCCCATTCGAGCGAACGGCCGTAGCCCCACGGGTCGTCGACCTCGACCTTCTTGCCGTACTTGGCCGTCTTCCACACGTTGTAGAGGAACGGCAGGATCGACAGGCCGAGCAGGAAGGAGCTGATCGTCGAGATCGTGTTCAGGGCGGTGAAGCCGTCGGCCGCGAGGTAGTCCGCGTAACGACGGGGCATGCCCTCGGCACCCAGCCAGTGCTGGACCAGGAAGGTGCCGTGGAAGCCGATGAACAGCGTCCAGAAGGTGATCTTGCCGAGACGCTCGTCGAGCATCTTGCCGGTCATCTTCGGCCACCAGAAGTGGAAGCCGGAGAACATCGCGAACACGACGGTGCCGAAGACCACGTAGTGGAAGTGGGCGACGACGAAGTACGAGTCCGAGACGTGGAAGTCCATCGGCGGCGAGGCCAGGATGACACCGGTCAGACCACCGAAGGTGAAGGTGATCAGGAAGCCGGTGGCCCAGAGCATCGGGGTCTCGAAGGACAGGGACCCCTTCCACATCGTTCCGATCCAGTTGAAGAACTTCACGCCTGTTGGCACAGCGATGAGGAACGTCATGAAGGAGAAGAACGGGAGGAGGACTCCGCCGGTGACGTACATGTGGTGGGCCCAGACGGTCACGGAGAGACCGGCGATGGAGATCGTCGCGGCGACCAGTCCCATGTAGCCGAACATCGGCTTGCGGGAGAAGACCGGGATGACCTCGGAGATGATGCCGAAGAACGGCAGCGCGATGATGTACACCTCTGGGTGGCCGAAGAACCAGAAGAGGTGCTGCCACAGCAACGCACCGCCGTTGGCGGCGTCGAAGACATGTGCCCCGAATTTCCGATCCGCCTCCAGCGCGAAGAGCGCGGCGGCGAGGACCGGGAAGGCCAGCAGAACGAGGACGGCGGTCAGCAGCACGTTCCACACGAAGATCGGCATGCGGAACATCGTCATGCCCGGTGCGCGCATGCAGATGATCGTGGTGATGAAGTTGACCGCACCGAGGATCGTGCCGAAGCCGGAGAAGGCCAGACCCATGATCCACATGTCGGCGCCGATGCCCGGCGAGCGGACCGCGTCCGACAGCGGGCTGTACGCGAACCAGCCGAAGTCGGCCGCACCCTGCGGGGTGAGGAAGCCACCGACCGCGATGGTCGAGCCGAACAGGTAGAGCCAGTAGGCGAACATGTTCAGCCGCGGGAACGCCACGTCGGGCGCGCCGATCTGCAGCGGCATGATCCAGTTCGTGAAACCGGCGAAGAGGGGCGTCGCGAACATCAGCAGCATGATCGTGCCGTGCATCGTGAACGCCTGGTTGAACTGCTCGTTCGACAGGATCTGGAGACCCGGCCGGGCCAGCTCGGCGCGCATCAGCAGCGCCATGACGCCGCCGATCAGGAAGAACGCGAACGACGTGACCAGATACAGCGTGCCGATCGTCTTGTGGTCGGTGGTGGTGAGCCACTTGATCACGACGTTACCGGGTTGCTTGCGCCTTACCGGCAGCTCGTCCGCGTAGTGGGACTCTGCTGCCGCGGCACCCTGAGGTTCGTTGAGGATGCTCACAGGTTGTTCGTCTCCCGGTTCTTCTCGTGGCTCGTCTGCGCGATGCCAGCGGGGATGTAACCGGTCTGCCCCTTCTTGGCGAGGTCCTTGAGGTGCTGCTGGTAACGCTCCGGCGAGACGACCTTCACGTTGAACAGCATCCGGGAGTGGTCGACGCCGCAGAGCTCGGCGCACTTGCCGAGGTAGGTGCCCTCCTTGTTGGGGGTCACCTGGAAGGAGTTGGTGTGGCCCGGGACGACGTCCATCTTCATCAGGAACGGCACCACCCAGAAGTCGTGGATGACGTCACGTGAGGTGAGGACGAAGCGGACCGTCTCGCCCTTGGGGAGCCAGAGGGTCGGACCCGGGTTGCCCGTCTGCGGGTTCTTCGTGGCGGGCGTACCGACGTCGTAGACTCCGCCGGCGTTCGCCGGGAACTCCTTCTTGAACCGGTCCGGAATGGCGGCCAGGTTCTTGTCGGTCGTCGCGTCGCCGCTGACACCGTCGACGTTCTCGATGTAGTTGAAGCCCCAGCTCCACTGGAAGCCCACGACGTTGACCGTCACGTCGGGCTTCTTGTCGAGGCTCAGGAGCTTCGTCTCGTCGCGGGCGGTGAAGTAGAACAACACCGAGACGATGATGAGCGGAACAACCGTGTACAGCGCCTCAATAGGCATGTTGTAACGGGTCTGCGGGGGGATCTCGACCTTGGTGCGGCTGCGCCGGTGGAACACGACGCTCCACATGATCAGGCCCCACACCAGGATGCCGACGGCGAGCGCGGCGGCCCAGGACCCCTGCCAGAGGGAGAGGATCCGCGGACCCTCTTCCGTGGTCGGGGTGGGGAAACCAAGGCGAGGAAAGTCCTTGGATGTGCAACCGGTCGCGGTCGCCAGGACCAGGCCCGCAGTCATTGCCTGCAGCAGCTTCCGCCGCATCGGGCGCCGCGGCGAGCGGTCGGAGCCGTTGGGACTCACGTAGCGCCTTCCCGAGAGTCTCGCCCGCGCGGATTGGCTGCGGCCTGCCTTCACGCGGGTCGGTCGCCGCCCTGCGTCGGGCAGGGGTTTGGATGTTTATGCGGACCAAACCCTAGCCGACGCCCTCCGGGGGTTCGCGGGGAGGGTGGCATACGCGCCGCCCGTTACTCCTTGCGCCTAATAGCTCGGGGGTTCAGGTGATTTGGGCGGGTGCGGGTGCGTTGTGGTTGCTCGCGCAGTTCCTCGCGCCCCTATGGAAAGCTCCCGTCCGCTTTAACGTTGGCGTGTGTCCTACTTTGATGCTGCCTCTTCCGCTCCACTCCATCCCGTCGCGCGACAGGCGCTGTTGGCGTCTCTGGACGAGGGGTGGGCGGATCCTGCCCGGTTGTATCGGGAGGGGCGTAAGGCGCGATTGCTGCTGGACGCTGCCCGCGAGGCTGCCGCCGAAGCCGTCGGGTGCCGACCCGATGAATTGGTGTTCACCTCGTCCGGGACCCGGGCCGTACACACCGGTATCTCGGGGGCGTTGGCGGGGCGGCGGCGCGTCGGGCGTCACCTGATCGTGTCAGCGGTTGAACACTCTTCCGTGCTCCATTCGGCCGAGGCACTGGTCGCGGAGGGCGGTTCGTCCACCGAGGTGCCCGTGGACCGTACGGGCGCGGTGAGTGTCGCGGCCTACGCCGATTCCCTCCGCTCGGACACCGCGCTGGCCTGTCTCCAGTCGGCCAACCACGAGGTGGGGACGGTCCAGCCGGTCGCCGAGGTGGCCGAGGCGTGCCGGGCGGTCGGGGTGCCGTTGCTGGTCGACGCGGCGCAGTCGCTGGGCTGGGGCCCGGTCGAGGGCGCGTGGTCGCTGCTCACGGCGAGCGCGCACAAGTGGGGCGGCCCGGCCGGGGTCGGTCTGCTGGCGGTCCGCAAGGGCGCGCGCTTCGCGCCCCAACGCCCCGTCGACGAACGGGAGTCGGGACGTGCCCCCGGCTTCGAGAACATCCCCGCCGTGGTGGCAGCGGCCGCCTCGCTCCGCGCGGTCCGCACGGAGGCGGCCCAGGAGGCGCTACGGCTGCGGGAACTGACGGAGCGGATCCGGACCCGGGTGCCGAAGCTGGTGCCGGGTGTGGATGTGGTCGGCGATCCGGTGCGGCGGCTGCCCGGGATCGTCACCTTCTCCTGTCTCTATGTCGACGGAGAGTCCCTCCTCCACGAACTGGACCGCGCCGGTTTCTCCGTCTCCTCCGGTTCGTCCTGCACGAGCAGCACGCTGACGCCCAGCCATGTGCTGAAGGCGATGGGCGTACTGAGTGAGGGAAATGTGCGGGTGTCGTTGCCACTGGGCGCGACGGAGGAGGACGTCGAGCGCTTCCTCGCCGTACTGCCGGGGGTGGTGGCGGGAGTACGGGAGAAGTTGGGAGCGCAGGCGCCGGTGACCGTCGTAGAGGACGACTCCCTCGTCGTGGACGCCCTCGGCAAGCGCTGCCCGATCCCGGTGATCGAGCTGGCGAAGGTCATCGGCGATGTGCCGATCGGCGGCACGGTCCGAGTCCTGTCCGACGACGAGGCAGCACGGCTGGACATCCCGGCGTGGTGCGAGATGCGGGGCCAGGAGTACGTAGGCGAGGAGAGGGTGCCCAAAGGCACGGCGTACATGATCCGCCGGGCAACCTAGGCACCCCTCTTTTAGGGGCGCGGGGAACTGCGCGACCAGCCCCCACACGCCCGCAGACGGCCAATCAGCCCAGATGTCCCCGCACCTCGGCCGCCGCATCATGCCCGTACGCCTTGGTGAACCGGTCCATGAAGTGCACCCGCCGCAGCTGATACTCCTGCGTACCCACGGTCTCGATGACCAGCGTCGCGAGCATGCACCCGACCTGCGCCGCCCGCTCCAGCGAAACCCCCCACGCCAGCCCCGAGAGGAACCCCGCCCGGAACGCGTCGCCGACACCCGTGGGGTCGGCCTTGCGCTCCTCCTCCGCGCAACCGACCTCGATCGGATCCGCACCGACGCTCTCGATCCGGACACCGCGCGAGCCGAGCGTGGTGACCCGGTACCCGACCTTCGCCAGGATCTCCTCGTCGCTCCAGCCGGTCTTGGACTCGATGAGTCCCTTCTCGTACTCGTTCGAGAAGAGGTACGCCGAACCGTCCAGCAGGATGCGGATGTCGTCGCCCTCCATGCGCGCGATCTGCTGCGAGAAGTCCGCGGCGAAGGGGATGGAACGGGTACGGCACTCCTCCGTGTGGCGGAGCATCGCCTCGGGGTCGTCCGCGCCGATCAGGACCAGGTCGAGGCCGCCCACCCGGTCGGCGACGGTCTTCAGCTCGATCTGGCGGGCCTCGCTCATGGCGCCGGTGTAGAAGGAGCCGATCTGGTTGTGGTCGGCGTCGGTGGTGCACACGAAGCGGGCGGTGTGCAGCGTCTCGGAGATACGCACCGAGCCGGTGTCGACGCCGTGCCGGTCGAGCCAGTCGCGGTACTCCGCGAAGTCGGAGCCGGCGGCGCCGACCAGGATCGGCGCGGTGCCGAGCTGGCCCATGCCGAACGCGATGTTGGCGCCGACACCGCCCCGGCGTACGTCGAGGTTGTCGACCAGGAAGGAGAGCGACACCGTGTGCAGCTGGTCCGCGACCAGCTGGTCGGCGAAGCGGCCGGGGAAGGTCATGAGGTGGTCGGTGGCGATGGAGCCGGTGACTGCGATGCGCACGGCGAGGACTCTCCTGAGGGAGGCTGCGTTGACACTTCACGCTACCCGGTCCGCGCGGCGGCTCTGAAGCGGCCAAAACTACCCGATAGTAGATCTTTCTTCGCGAGGTCATGCGTGCCTACGGTGCCGCTATGGCGAACCTCAAAGTCGACGGCCTCGTTCCGGTCCACGTTCCGGCCCATCTCGAAGGCGAGGGTGAGGCCGATCTCGCGTCGCTGCGCGGCGACTGCGCGCGGATGGCTCCGCACTGGACGGTTCCCGACCGGATCGTCTCCCTCCCGGTGTCCCCGTCGCTCATCCACGGGGTGACCGTGCCCTCGACGTCGGCCCGTCTGCTGGACGGCATGGCGGAGTACGGCGACTGAGCGGAGTCGTTCAGCAGGATCGGCGCGCTCGGGGGAACCGCGCGCTCCCCCGCTGCGTCCCATCGCTGTCCCCCGTAAAGGGGATGCGGGATACGACCCTTCTGCCTGCCCCTTTGACAGGGCCGGGTCAGGGTCAAGGGACAGTTGCGCAGCCGAAGGAGCGATGCGGTGAACACCGAGCGACCCGACAACGACGACACGACCGGCACGTCCGGTGACGTGCGGGGCGTGGGGGACGCCGCGAAGGGCTCCGCGGAGGGGCCCGAGGTCGACGACACCGGGGCCGGCGGGGAAGTGACCGGCGCCGAGACCGGCCGTAGGGAAGAGGCCGGTTCTACGGCGCCGGGCGCGGAGGCGGGTCGCAGCGAGCCGGACGAGACGGGGTCCACGGCATCCGGCGTAGAAGCCGACCCGTCGGAAGCAGCGGAAGAAGTCGAACCGACGGGGTCCGACACGGAGGCCGGCCGGCCGGAGGAGACCACTCTCGCGGCATCCGACTCCGGGACGGACGGACCGGAGGAAGCCGGCCTCGCGGCATCCGAAGCCGAGGCGGACGAGCAGCCGGAAGCCGCCGACCCCACGCCCCCCGAGCCCGCCCACCCGGAACAGCCCGTCTCCACCACCGACACCGACACCGACACCGACACCGAACTCTCCCTGCACGACCACTCCCCCGGAAGCGACGACAGGCGCCCCGCCCGATCCAGGTCGCCCCTCGTCATCGCCTCGGTGGCCGCCGCCGTGCTGCTCGTCGGAGGGGGCGGGGCGTATCTCGCGTCGTCGTCATCCGGTTCCGGCGGTTCGGGGGAAGGGACGGGATCCGCGGCGTCCGGTGCCGACGGGACTCCGCCGCTGCTCGCGCTCGACGGGTACTCCTCCGGGGGTACGAGTGGGATCGCGTCCGGGGAGCCGAATCCGTACGGGGAGACGTACCGGGCCGTGGGGAGTCTGCCCGACGGGCCGGACTCCGCCGCCGTGTACGCGCCGGAGGGTGAGGTCGGCAAGGACGCGGTGAGCCGGCTCGCGAAGGCGCTCGGGGTCGTGGGGACGCCGGTAGCCGAGGGGCAGCTCTGGAAGGTGGGCGGGCAGGACGGTACCGGGCCCAGTCTGCAGGTGAACAAGGCCGCGCCGGGCATGTGGACGTTCAACCGCTACGCACCCGGCACCGACGACTGCACCGGCAGCACCACATGCAGGAAGGACCCGGCCGCTCCCGCGGTCGACCCGGTGAGTGTCGCCGTCGCGAAGAAGGCCGCCGCTCCGATCCTCAAGGCCGTGGGCCAGGACGACGCGAAGGTCGACGCGAGCCAACTCATGGGCGCGCAGCGGGTGGTGAACGCCCAGCCGGTGATCGGCGGGCTGCCGACGTACGGGTGGACCACCGGGCTGACCGTCAGCGCCCAGGGTGAAGTGGTCGGCGGGAGCGGGGACTTGGCGGCGCCGGCGAAGGGTGACGTCTATCCCGTGCTGAGTGCGCAGAAGACGATCGACCTGATGAACGCGGCGCCGAGGACCGACCACCGCATGGGCATCGGCGGCTGCGCCAGCCCCGTACCGCTGAAGGACCGGCTGGAGGCGCCTTGCGGGTCGTCGACCACTTCGTCCGCCTCTGCTACGCCGACGCAGGCGTCGACCACCGTCGAGCACGCGGTGTTCGGGCTGGCCGTGCACTCCGTGGACGGGCAGCAGACGCTGGTGCCGTCCTGGCTGTTCGAGGCGCGGCAGCCGGGCGGGCAGGACAGCTTCACGCTGACGTATCCGGCGATCGACCCGAAGTATCTGGCCTCGGCCAACACGCCCACCCCTACGGCGAGTTCGACGTCCACCGCGGCGCCGCACGACATCAAGGCGGACGGCTACACGACCGACGGGAAGAGCCTCACCGTGGCCTTCACCGGCGGGGTGTGCGCGGACTACAAGGCGTCGGCCGTGGAGAGTTCGGACAAGGTGACGGTCACGGTGACCGACACGCCCTGGCCGGACAAGGTCTGCGTCATGATCGCCAAGATCTACCACCAGACCGTGCAGCTGAAGGCGCCGGTCGGTGACCGGACGGTCGTCGGGCCGGACGGCGCGAAGATCCCCGTGGAGAAGAAGGTCGAGGTGGGGGCAGGACCCTCACTGGCCCGGTAGCAAGGCCCGGTAGCCACGACCGCGCGGGCGGCGGAAAAGCCCGAAGGCGGCGGCCCTGTCGGAGGGGGCCGCCGCCTTCGCTCTGCTCAGTCGCCCAACAGGGCACTGGCGGGTTTAGCTGAACGAGTCGCCGCAGGCGCAGGAGCCCGTCGCGTTCGGGTTGTCGATCGTGAAGCCCTGCTTCTCGATGGTGTCGACGAAGTCGATGGAGGCGCCGCCCAGGTACGGGGCGCTCATGCGGTCGGTGACGACCTTGACACCGCCGAAGTCCTTGACGACGTCGCCGTCCAGGGAGCGCTCGTCGAAGAAGAGCTGGTAACGCAGGCCGGAGCAGCCGCCGGGCTGGACGGCGACACGCAGGGCCAGATCCTCACGGCCTTCCTGGTCGAGCAGGGCCTTGACCTTCGCCGCGGCGGCGTCGGACAGAAGGATGCCGTCGGTGACGGTGCTGGTCTCGTCCGATACGGACATCTACATCTCTCCCGGGTTGTACGGAGACTGCTTGCCGACATTTCAACCGGCGTGGCCGCGGATTCATTCCGGGCCGGGTGGCGTTCTTTTCGCCTGTATCTCTTCTGCTCTCACTTCCATGCTCGCACACACCCGCAGGGCCCCTCACTGGACGCGTACCGGGATTGATGTCACATCGACGTTATCGGCATCGTCAAACTGACGTGAAGAAGTTATGATAGATAACGTCAATTCGACGAAAAGGGCCGTCCTCCCAACAGGCCGGCCCGGTCCGCAGAACAGAAAGGGTGCGTGTCGTGACCACCGCCCAGACCCAGGAGCTCGACGTTCAGCCGACGCCCCTCGCCCTGCTCCTCCTCGGCCGTGAGGCCGACCCGAGGAGCGAGCGCGGCGTCGAGTGCCCCGGCGACCTGCCCTCGCCGTCCGACCCCGACCTGGTCGAGCGGGCCCGCGCGGCCAAGGAGAAGCTCGGCGACAAGGTCTTCGTGCTCGGCCACCACTACCAGCGCGACGAGGTCATCCAGTTCGCCGACGTCACGGGCGACTCCTTCAAGCTGGCCCGGGACGCGGCCGCGCGCCCGGAGGCCGAGTACATCGTGTTCTGCGGTGTGCACTTCATGGCGGAGTCCGCGGACATCCTGACCGGCGACGACCAGAAGGTCGTCCTCCCCGATCTCGCCGCCGGCTGCTCGATGGCCGACATGGCCACCGCCGAGCAGGTCGCCGAGTGCTGGGACGTGCTGACCGAGGCCGGGATAGCCGAGCAGGTCGTGCCCGTGTCGTACATGAACTCGTCCGCCGACATCAAGGCGTTCACGGGCAAGCACGGCGGCACGATCTGCACCTCCTCGAACGCCGAGCGGGCCCTGGACTGGGCCTTCGAGCAGGGCGAGAAGGTCCTGTTCCTCCCCGACCAGCACCTGGGCCGCAACACGGCGGTCCGCGACCTTGGCCTGAGCCTCGACGACTGCGTCCTCTACAACCCGCACAAGCCCAACGGGGGCCTCACCGTTGAGCAGTTGAGGGCCGCGAAGATGATCCTGTGGCGCGGCCACTGCTCGGTGCACGGCCGCTTCTCGCTGGAGTCGGTGGAGGACGTGCGGGCCCGGATCCCGGGTGTCAACGTCCTCGTCCACCCGGAGTGCAAGCACGAGGTCGTGAGCGCGGCGGACTACGTCGGGTCAACGGAGTACATCATCAAGGCACTTGAGGCGGCCCCGGCCGGTTCGAAGTGGGCCATCGGCACCGAGCTGAATCTCGTACGACGGCTCGCGAACCGTTTCGCTCCCGAGGGCAAGGAGATCGTCTTCCTCGACAAGACGGTCTGCTTCTGCTCGACCATGAACCGCATCGACCTCCCCCACCTGGTCTGGACCCTGGAGTCCCTCGCCGAGGGCAACCTGGTCAACCGCATCGAGGTGGACAAGGAGACGGAGGCGTTCGCCAAGCTGGCGCTGGAGCGGATGCTGGCGCTTCCGTAGCTCTGCCGGGTTATTCCACCCGCGGCCGGACCAGGCCCGACTCGTAGGCGATGACGACGAGTTGGGCCCGGTCGCGGGCGCCGAGTTTGGACATGGCCCTGTTGACGTGGGTCTTCACCGTCAGGGGGCTGACCTCCAGGCGTTCGGCGATCTCGTCGTTCGAGAGGCCGCCGGCGACCTGGACCAGGACTTCGCGTTCGCGGACGGTGAGGGCTTCGAGGCGTTCGGCGCGGGCGGGGTCGCGGTCGTCGTCCAGGTCGCCCTGGGCGAGGAAGCGGGCGATCAGGCCCTTGGTCGCCACGGGGGACAACAGGGCCTCTCCGGCCGCCGCGACCCTGATCGCGCTCAGGAGTTCCTCCGGCTCGGAGCCTTTCCCCAGGAAGCCGGACGCGCCCGCGCGCAGGGACTGGACCACGTAGTCGTCGACCTCGAAGGTCGTCAGTATGACCACGCGGACGTGGGCCAGGGACGGGTCGGCGCTGATCATGCGGGTCGCGGCGAGGCCGTCCGTGCCGGGCATCCGGATGTCCATCAGCACGACGTCGGCCCGTTCCTCCTTCGCCAGCCGTACGGCCTGTGCGCCGTCCGAGGCCTCTCCTACGACCTCCATGTCGGGCTCCGAGTCGACGAGTACACGGAAGGCGCTGCGCAGCAGGGCCTGGTCGTCGGCGAGCAGGACACGGATCGTCGTCATACGGGGTCCCCCGAGGCGCGTGGGCGGGTCTTGACCGGCAGGATCGCATGGACGCGGAAACCGCCTCCGTAGCGGGGACCGGTGGTGAGGGTGCCGCGCAGGGCGGTGACGCGCTCGCGCATGCCGAGCAGGCCGTGGCCGCCGCCGGAGTCGGGGTCGTGGTCCTCGCCGGAGCCGTTGTCGAGGACGGTGACCTCCACGTTCGGGCCCACCCGTACGACACTCACCTCGGCCTTCGCCTCCGTACCGGCGTGCTTCTGCACGTTGGTGAGGGCTTCCTGGATGACGCGGTAGGCGGCCAGGTCGACGGCTGCGGGGAGGGTGGTGCCGTTGTCGGCGCGGGCGACCTCGACCTGGAGGCCGGCGTTGCGGAAGGTACCGGCGAGTTCTTCGAGGCGGTCGAGGCCCGGGGCGGGTTCGGTGGGGGCCTCGGGGTCGCCGGACTGGCGCAACAGGCCGACGGTGGCGCGGAGTTCGTTGAGCGCGGAGCGGCTGGCCTCGCGTACGTGCGCGAGGGCCTCCTTGGCCTGGTCCGGGCGCTTGTCCATGACGTGTGCGGCGACTCCGGCCTGGACGTTGACCAGGGCGATGTGGTGCGCGACCACGTCGTGCAGGTCGCGGGCGATGCGGAGGCGTTCCTCGGCGACCCGGCGGCGGGCCTCCTCCTCGCGGGTGCGCTCGGCCCGTTCGGCGCGCTCGCGTATGGCGTGCACGAATTCCTTACGGCTGCGTACGGCGTCGCCGGCGGCGGCCGCCATGCCGGTCCAGGCGAAGATGCCGAGGTTCTCCTGGGCGTACCACGGGAGGGGGCCGCCGAGCATCGCGGCGCCGGTCAGCACGGTCATCGTGAGCAGGGCGACGCGCCAGGTCGTCGAGCGGTCGGTGGTGACGGCGACGGTGAACAGGGCGACCACCGCCGACATCGCGACCGGGGCGCGCGGGTCGCTGGTGACGCTCTCGATGAGGGAGGCGGTGGCGGTGACGGCGAGCACCAGCATGGGGGCGCGGCGGCGTTTGACCAGCGCGGCGGCGCCGACCGCCATCAGGATCAGGCTGAGGGGGGCGGGGGTGCGGAGGCCCCAGCTCACGCCGTTGTCCCCGTGGGGGTCCACGAAGGATCCGGCGACCATGCAGACGAGCACCGCGGCGGCGAGGGCCGCGTCCAGGGCGGAGGGGTGCGCCTTCGCTTGGCAGCGGGCGCGGTCCAGGGTGCGGGTCCCTGCCGGGGGCGGAACGGGGGCCAACGGTACGTCTCCTTGTGAGTGACCGGTGCTGGGGTGACCCCGTACTGGGGGCTGCCGCCCCCAGACCCCCGCTTCGGCCTGAACGGCCTCGTCCTCAAACGCCGGACGGGCTGAAATTACTGGCCTGTGCTGAAAAGCTTCCGCCCCTCCAAGCACCGCCCACCCCGGAACTACCCCGGGATCAACCCGTCGTCGCTCAGCAGGTCCCGGACCTCCTCCAGGGTCGCGTCCTCTGCCGGGAGGATCAGCTCGGACGGTTCCAGGGAGTCGTCCGGCAGCGGCTCGCCCAGTTCTCGGACCTTTGCCAGGAGGGCCTGGAGGGTTTGGCGGAAGGCTGGGCCGTCGCCGTTCTGGACCTCCGTGAGGAGGATGGTGTCCAACTTGTTCAGCTCGGTGAGGTGGCCGTCGGCCAGCCTCACCTGCCCCTCCCCCATGATCCGTACGATCATGTCGCCCTCCTCAGGCGTGGGCCTACTGCTTGTCGAAACGCGGGGTGTCCTGCGGCTGCGAGGACGACTGCGACTGGGACTGGTCCTTGCCGCCTTCGATCGCCTGCTGGGAAGCAGATGAGCCGCCGGCCAGCTCCGCCTTCATGCGCTGGAGTTCCAGCTCTACATCCGTACCACCGGACAGGCGTTCCAGCTCGGCCTGGATGTCGTCCTTGGCCATGCCGGTCGGGTCGTCCAGGGCGCCGGAGGCGAGGAGCTCGTCGATCGCGCCGGCGCGGGCCTGGAGCTGCTGGGTCTTGTCCTCGGCCCGCTGGATCGCCAGGCCCACGTCGCCCATCTCCTCGGAGATGCCGCTGAAGGCCTCGCCGATCCGGGTCTGTGCCTGGGCCGCCGTGTACGTGGCCTTGATGGTCTCCTTCTTCGTACGGAAGGCGTCCACCTTGGCCTGGAGGCGCTGGGCCGCGAGGGTGAGCTTCTCCTCCTCGCCCTGGAGCGTGGTGTGCTGCGTCTCCAGGTCCGTCACCTGCTGCTGGAGCGCGGCCCGGCGCGAGAGCGCCTCGCGGGCCAGGTCCTCGCGGCCGAGGGCGAGCGCCTTGCGGCCCTGGTCCTCCAGCTTCGAGGACTGCGACTGCAGCTGGTTGAGCTGGAGCTCCAGACGCTTGCGGGAGGTGGCGACGTCGGCCACTCCCCGGCGCACCTTCTGAAGCAGCTCCAGCTGCTTCTGGTACGAGTAATCGAGGGTTTCGCGCGGGTCCTCGGCCCGGTCAAGGGCCTTGTTCGCCTTCGCGCGGAAGATCATCCCCATACGCTTCATGACACCGCTCATGGGCTTCGCGCGCCCCCTTCTGACGGACTCCAGATCCAGCGACTGCAACAGAACCCACAGTACGGGCCCTGCATCCATTACCGCACTGTTCGGGGACGGATGCGCTCATCCCCAAGGACGACTGAGCCCGGTTCTGCTCCGGCGTAAGGAGTAGGTGCTCCCCTGGCAAGACCCGTCCCCGACGTCCTTCTCTGTCCCCCTACAGACGAGCGGTGTTGCCGGATCGTTCCCCACAGGGCTGGGGTCCAACCCCATTCACCCCTTACCCTTGGGTTTTGTGTTCCGTAGCCGCGCCAAGGAAGAGAAGGCAGCGCCCACCGACAAGGTGTCGCTGACCGACTCCACAATGCCCCGAGACCCTCAGGCCCCGAAGGGTCGGCCCACGCCCAAGCGCAGTGAGTCACAGACTCAGCGCCGCAGTGTCGCCAACACCTCGATGACGCGCAAGGACGCCTCCAAGCGTCAGCGCGACGAGCGGCGCACGGCGATGGAGAGGCAGCGCCAGGCGCTGTCCGGCCGTGGCAACGAGCGGGATCTGCCCCTCCGTGACAGGGGTCCGATCCGCAAGTTCGGGCGTGACTACATCGACTCGCGCATCAACATCGCCGAGTTCTTCCTGCCGCTGGCCGTGGTGATCCTCGTGCTCAGCGTGGTGCAGATCCCCGCGCTGCAGAACATCGCGCTGCTGCTGTGGCTCGTGGTGATCGTGCTGATCGTGGTCGACTCCTTCTGGAGCGTGTTCCGGCTGCGCAAGCTGCTCGCCGAGCGCTTCCCGGGCCAGGACACGAAGGGCACGGTCTGGTACTCCATGATGCGCTCCCTCCAGATGCGTCGACTCCGGCTGCCGAAGCCGCAGGTCAAGCGCGGAGAGCGGCCCTGAGCGCGGACTCCTTCTCCGGGGGCGCGGCCGATGCCTGGCTGAGCGGGCTGGGCGGGCTGCGGGATGTCGTACGACAGGAGCTGGTGGCTCGGCAGCTCGACGAGCAGATAGCCGGCCGGTATCCGGTCGGGCAGCGGCTGCGGGTGCTCGACGTCGGGATGGGCCAGGGCACGCAGGCGCTGCGGCTGGCCCGGGCCGGGCACCAGGTGACCGGGCTCGAACAGGAACCGAAGATGGTCGCCGCGGCCCGTGAGGCGCTGTCCGGCGAGCCCGAGGGCATCCGGGAGCGGGTGCGGATCATCGAGGGCGACGGCCGGGACACGGGCGTGCACTTCCTGCCGGGCAGCTTCGATGTCGTTCTCTGCCATGGCGTACTCATGTACGTGTCCGAGCCCGATCCGCTGCTCGCCGGGCTGGCGCGGATGCTGGCGCCGGGTGGGCTCCTGTCTCTTCTCGTGCGGAACGCCGACGCGCTGGCCATGCGGCCCGGGCTGTCCTGGAACTGGGCGGGCGCGCTGGGCGCGTTCGATTCGACCGCGTACCGCAATCGGCTGGGCCTCGATGTGCGGGCCGACCGGCTGGGCACCCTGACGGCCACGCTCGCGGGGATCGGGGCGCCCTTGCAGGCCTGGTACGGCGTGCGGGTCTTCACCGACACCGCTCCGGCGGGCGTGGAGATCCCGGCGGACGTCGAGTCGCTGCTGGCCGCCGAGGAGCGGGCCGGGCGGACGGATCCGTACCGGGCGGTGGCCGCGCTGCTGCATCTGTGCGGTGTGCGGGGCTGAGGGCGCGGCCCTCTCCCTGGTCCCCCTAGGGGCCCGTTCGGGTCAGCAGTACAAGCCGGACATTCACCCCAAAGAGACACTCGCGGTATGGACTCCTCCCATACCCGTACTCGTATCCGTGCTCGTGTCCGTGCCCTGCGGCCGGTCGCTCTCCTCGCCGGTCTCGCCTGTTCGCTCGCGCTGGTCGCCGGATGTTCCGGCTCCGGGTCGTCCTCGTCGGCCTCCTCGAAGAAGGACGGCTCGACCACGCAGGCCGCCGAGGCCGCCGTACCGATGGCGAGTGACGACCTGCAGAGCGACTACCTGAAGGTGATCAAGGAGGTCCTGCCGTCGGTCGTGCAGATCCAGGCCAGCAGTGATCTGGGGTCGGGGGTCGTGTACGACGACCAAGGGCACATCGTCACCAACGCGCACGTCGTCGGGGACGAGAAGACCTTCAAGGTGACCACCGCCAACAGCGAGGACGTGCTCACCGCCAAGCTCGTCTACTCGTATCCCGAGCAGGACCTGGCCGTCGTCAAGCTGGACAAGGTGCCGGACGGGCTGAAGGCGGCGACCTTCGCGGACTCCTCCAAGGTCGAGGTGGGGCAGATCGTCCTCGCCATGGGCTCGCCGCTGGGACTGTCGTCCAGCGTGACGCAGGGCATCGTGTCGGCGACCGGACGGACCGTCAGCGAAGGCAGTTCCGGGGGCGGTACGGGCGCGACCATCGCCAACATGGTGCAGACCTCGGCCGCGATCAACCCCGGCAACAGCGGGGGCGCGCTGGTGAATCTGAACGGGCAGGTCATCGGCATCCCGACCCTTGCCGCCACCGATCCCGACCTCGGGGGCAGTGCGGCGCCGGGGATCGGGTTCGCGATCCCGTCCTCGATGGTGAAGACCGTTGCCGACCAGATCGTGAAGGACGGCAAGGTCACCGACTCGGGGCGGGCGGCCCTCGGCATCACCGGACGTACGGTCGTCGACGACAGTTACCAGGCCGCCGGGGTCGCCGTCGTCGAGGTGAAGAGCGGCGGGGCCGCCGACAAGGCCGGTATCCAGGCGGGCGACATCATCACGAAGCTCGGTGACACGGGCATCACCACGATCACCTCGTTGTCGGAGGCGCTGGCGTCCGACAAGCCGGGGCAGAAGACGTCGGTGACGTACACGCGGAACGGGGCGTCGAAGAAGGTCGATGTGACGCTGGGCGAGCAGTAGCCCGGCTCAGTTCAGTTCAGGAACGAGGTGGGGGCGGCCGGAGAAGTACCGGCCGCCCCCACCTCTTTGGCCTACGACGGGCTACGCGTCCTCGGCATGCAGGCTCATCGGGCCGTAGATCTGCGTGCCGTCCTCGAAGAGGAAGACCTGGTCCGCGCCGCCCGCGACGAGTTCTTTCCAGATCTCGCCGAGCCAGGACTCCGCGTCGCCCTGTGTGGTGAACTCCTCCGGCGTGACCGCGGGTTCGACCTCGGTCCCGTCGGACTTCTCGAACCGCCAGATCCATGCCGCCATCTACGCCTCCAAAGTCTGAGCGCGTGCAGAACAGAAGCCGGATCTTGGTCCGGCTTCTGTGTGCAGCGTATTCGCTCCGCTGGGTTAGTGGGGGGTGAGCTGCGGATATTCGGTCGGGTGCGGGCCGGTGGGGCTTCTCGCGCAGTTCTCCGCGCCCCTGGGTGGGACCAGGGCGCGCATGTTCACCGGTGAACGGTGAAAATCGTCCCGTGGAACTGACTCTGCTCGGTACTGGTGCCCCGGCTGGACTCCCGCGGCCTGACTGTCCCTGTGCGGCCTGTGCCGTGTCGCTCGGGGTCGATGCGCGGGCCGCCACCGCCGTGCTCGTGGACGGGACGCTGCTGCTCGATCTGACGCCCGGGGCGGCCTTCGCCGCTGCTCGGGCCGGGCACTCGCTCGGCGGTGTGCGGCAGGTGTTGTTGTCGCATCCGCATGATGGGCCGGCGGTGGAGGTGCCTGCCGGGCTGCCGCAGCCGGGGCGGGTGCCGGACGGGCGGGAGCTGGCGTTGTTGACGGGGCATCGGGTGCGGGCGGTGGCGATGGACGCGCCCGGTACCGGGTACGCCGTCACCGGGCCCGACGGGCAGCGGGCGCTGTATCTGCCGCCGGGGGGTGCGCCGGCCGGGCTCGAGGAGGGGGCCGTGCCGTCGTACGACATGGTGCTCGCGGATGTCGTGGGGCGGCCGGATGCTCTTGCGAAGCTGCGGGCCGTCGGGGCGATGGGGCCCGCCACCGACGTCATCGCCGTCCATCTCGATCACGATGTGGCGCCGGGGGCCGAGTTGGCGCGGCGGCTGGCCGCCGTGGGGGCGCGGGCCGTGCCGGACGGGACGACGTTGACCGTGGGGGTGTACGAGGACGTGCCCGATGTGCCGCGGCGGACGCTGGTGCTGGGCGGGGCGCGGTCCGGGAAGTCGGTCGAGGCCGAGCGGAGGTTGGAGGCGTTTCCGGACGTGCTGTACGTCGCCACCGGCGGCTCGCGCAACGGGGACACCGAGTGGGCCTCCCGGGTCTCCGCGCACCGGGAGCGGCGGCCGGGGTCGTGGCGTACGGCGGAGACGTGTGACCTGGTGCCGTTGCTGGCGGAGGACGGGCCGCCGTTGCTCATCGACTGTCTGTCGCTGTGGCTGACGGACGCCATGGACTCCGTGGGGGCCTGGGACGACACGGAGTGGGGGGACGGCGGGGAGAAGCGACTCCGCGAGCGGGTACGGGAGTTGACCGCTGCCGTGCGGGCCACCCGGCGGACCCTGGTCGCCGTGTCCAACGAGGTCGGTTCGGGGATCGTGCCGGCGACCGCGTCCGGGCGCCGGTACCGGGACGAGCTGGGGCGGTTGAACGCCGCGGTCGCCGGTGAGTGCGAGCACGTGTTGCTGGTGGTCGCCGGGCAGGCGCTCGCCCTGCGCGGCTAGGGCTGCTGTTTTCTGCGGGCGATCAGGCGCTGCGGGGGCGGGAGCCGGTCCTGGAAGCCCCGGTGTTCGGTGACCAACTCGCAGTCATGGGGCTCCAGTTGGGCGCGGAGGGCGTCCGGGGGGCCTTCCAGGAGGAGGAGGCCGCCGGGGCGCAGGACCGTGAGGGCGGCGCCGAGTTCGGCGTCGGGGTCGGGGGCCGGGGAGCGGTCGCGCAGGAGGGTGACCACGTCGTAGCGGGACTGGAGGGCGGTCGTGATGTGGGAGTCCGTGAGGTGGCCGGCGTAGGCCTCCTCGATGCGTTCGGCGGCGCGGGCGCGGACGACTCGGGGGGTGGGGTCGACGCCGTCGAAGGCGGTGTACGGGAAGAGGGCCTTCGCCGTTTCCGGGAAGTGGGCGTCGCCGGTGCCGACGTCGAGCCAGCTCTCCGGTTCGGGGAGGAGCCGGAGGATCGCGCGGGCCAGCGCGCGGTGGCGGCGGCGTGCGTCGAGGGTGCTGACGCGCGTGCTGACGCGGGTGCGCAGGCTGTTCATGGGCGGCTCCCGGAGACGTACGGCAAAACGGTGCAAACCGATACGTACGGGATCTAGATCTTGAGGGCAAGGACGTCCGGGGCGCGTGGTGGCCATGTGGCGCTGTCGCGTTCGATCGCTGCCGGTACTGTTCGGCGAATGAGCTCGCTTAATCTCGACGACTTCACCGATCTGATCGAGCGCCCCGACGGCGGTGTGCGCCGTGACGCAGAGGCGCGCCGCGAACGTCAGATCGTGCCGCCCGGGTCGCTGGGCCGACTCGACGACCTGGGTGAGTGGCTGGCGGCGGCGCAGGGCGCCGTGCCCGTGCGGCCGGTCGAACGGCCGCGTGTGGTGTTGTTCGCGGGCGACCACGGGATCGCCGAACTCGGTGTGTCGGCCCGACCGGCGGGCAGCGCCAGGGAGTTGGTGCGGTCGGTGCTGGAGGGCGGCAGCCCGGCGGCGGTGCTCGCGCGGCGGCTCGGGGTGCCGGTGCGGATCGTGGACATGGGCCTGGACTGCGATCCCGGTTCACTGCCGGACGCGGTCGTGAAGCACCGCGTACGGCGGGGCAGCGGGCGTATCGACATCGAGGACGCGCTGACGCTGGAGGAGGCGACGGCCGCGTTCGAGGCGGGGGTCGCCGTAGCGAACGAGGAGGCCGACTCCGGTACGGATCTGGTGGTCCTCGGTGATGTGAGCGTCGGCGGTACGACGCCTGCCTCCGTGCTGATCGCGGCACTGTGCGGGACCGACGCGTCCGTCGTCACCGGGCGGGGTGGCCTCGCGATCGACGACCTGGCGTGGATGCGCAAGTGCGCGGCGATCCGGGACGCGCTGCGGCGGGCCCGGCCGGTGCTGGGCGACCAGTTGCAACTGCTCGCGACGGTGGGCGGCGCCGACCTCGCCGCGATGACCGGGTTCCTGCTGCAGAGCGCCGTACGGAAGCTGCCGGTGATCCTGGACGGCGTCGTCGCCGCCGCGTGCGCGCTGGTGGGCCAGCGGGTCGCGTTCCGGGCACCGGACTGGTGGCTCGCCGGCCAGAACAGCGGCGAACCGGGCCAGGCGAAGGCCCTGGACCGGATGGCCCTGGAGCCCCTCCTCGACCACGGCGTGACCGTCGGCGAAGGCGCGGGCGCACTGCTCGCGCTGCCGCTGGTACAGGCCGCGGCGGCGCTGGCGGCCGAACTCCCCCTGAAACCGGAGGAGTTGGAGGAGGCGGAGGAAGCGTCGACGGAGGCGGAAAAGTCGGCGGAGTCTTCCGTGGCGCCTGAAGCGGCGGCCGAGCCGGAGCGGGCCGAGGAGCCGGAAGCAGTCGTGGGTCCGGAGAAGGCCGACGATCCGGCCGAGGTCGAGAAGCCGACCGACGCGTAGCAGCCGGCCGGGATCGAGAACCCGACCGGGACCGAGAAGCCGGCCGCTGTACGGCAGCCTGCCGGGGTCGACAAGTCGGTCGGCCCGGGCCAAGGAGTCCGAGGAGTGACCGGGGCGTGATCGTTGTGGCGGCGGATAAGAACCGTTCGTCGCGACAACACCCATATGATCCTCCTTCATGGGAGATGTCCGGGTCGGGCCCGTTCAGGAACGTCATAGCTCAGGCGCCTCGCGGCGGGCCGCGGCCTTCGCCGTCTGGTATCTGCGGGCCGTCGCGTTCATCAACTTCCTCAGCGCCGCGTGGGTTTCGCTGGGGCAGGACGTACGACGGCACAACCAGGAGAACTTCTTCACCCCGTACCTGCTGACGGCAGGCTTCGCGTCCGGGGTGTTCACGGCGTTCCTCGCCATCACCATGCGGCGCCGCAAACGCGCCGCGTGGATCCTGAACCTGGTGGTCAGCGGGCTGTTCCTCGCGCTGTTCGGGTTCGCGATGTCGTTCCAGGAGATCCGCCGGTACCCGCAGAACTGGATCTCCCTGGTGCTGACCGCGGCCTTCGTCGGCGCACTCCTCGTGGGGCGGCGGGAGTTCTACGCCAAGGGCGACCGGTCCAACCCCCGGCTCGCCGCCGTCGTCGCCGTCGGCGGCACCCTGGCCGCCTCGCTGCTCGCCGCGCTGCTGGTGACGGTCACCAACCAGGCGCACGACGCGTCCCGTTCGACGTTCGTGGAGCGCTGGCGCTACGGCGCGTTCCGGCTGGTGTCCATCGCCGCGCCGGAGAATCGCTTCCCCGGCATCTGGACCCCGAACTGGGTCAACGTCGTCATCAACGTCCTCAGCACGGTCCTGGTCCTCGCCGTGTTCTACGCCGCGTTCCGCTCCCGGCGCGCCGTCGACCCGCTCACCGAGGACGACGAGAAGAAGCTGCGGGCGCTGCTGGAGCGGCAGGGCGAGCGGGACTCGCTCGGGTACTTCGCGCTGCGCCGGGAGAAGAGCGTGGTGTGGTCGCCGACCGGCAAGGCGGCCGTCGCGTACCGGGTCGTCGGCGGGGTCTCGCTGGCCTCGGGCGACCCGATCGGCGACCCGGAGGCGTGGCCCGGCGCGATCGAGCCGTGGCTCGCGGAAGCCCGCGTTCACGGATGGATTCCGGCCGTCATGGGCGCGAGCGAGGAAGCCGGCACCGTCTACGCACGGCACGGCCTCGACGCCCTCGAACTCGGGGACGAAGCCCTCGTCGAGGTCGCCGAGTTCACGCTGGAAGGGCGCGCCATGCGGACCGTGCGGCAGGCCTTCAACCGGGTGAAGCGGGCCGGGTACACCGTGCGGATCCGGCGGCACGAGGACATCCCGGCCGACGAGATGGCGTACCTGCTGAAGCGCGCCGACGACTGGCGGGACGGGGCCACCGAGCGCGGGTTCAGCATGGCGCTGGGGCGGCTCGGCGACCCGGACGACGGGCGCTGCGTGATGCTCGAATGCACCGACGGGGAGGGCGAGTTGAGGGCGGTGCTGTCCTTCGTGCCCTGGGGTCCGCACGGGCTGTCGCTGGACCTGATGCGGCGCGACCGCGACTCCGACAACGGGCTCATGGAGTTCATGGTGATCGAACTCCTCCGCCGCGCCCAGGAGATCGGCATCACCCAGGTCTCGCTCAACTTCGCCATGTTCCGCTCGGTCTTCGAACGGGGGGCGCGGATCGGCGCCGGGCCGGTGCTGCGGCTGTGGAGGTCACTCCTCAGCTTCTTCTCGCGCTGGTGGCAGATCGAGTCGCTGTACCGCGCCAACGCCAAGTACCGGCCCATCTGGGAACCCCGGTTCCTGCTCTTCGAGAAGAGCGCGGACCTGCTGCGCATCGGCCTCGCGGCGGCGCGCGCGGAAGGCTTCCTGGAGGCGCCGGGCCTGCCGAAGTGGCTGCACCGCAAGCACCTGGAGACCCACAGATGAACCGCCTCGCCCGCTGGGCCCGCGCCGAATGGGGACTGCTCTACGTCACCGTGCGCGAGCCGCTGCTGAAGCGGCGCCGGCGGGCGATCCCGATGACGATCGGGGCGGTGCTGCTGACGGCGCTGCTGCAGTTCGTGCAGAACCAGTCCTGGGGCTACCAGTTCGTGCAGGACACGGGCGCGGTACGGGCCGTCGATCCGCTGTGGCTGGCCCTCCTCCGCACCCCGCTGTCCCTCTTCGTCCCGGCCCTGGACCTCCCCGTGTGGGGCGCCCTCGCCCAGATCCTCTTCGTGTTCGGCATCGCGGAGATCTGCCTCGGCCGCTGGCGCACGCTGGTCATCGCCTACGCCGCGACGCTCGCCGGCACGCTGTACGCGCGGCTGGGCATCTGGCTCGGCTTCGACAACCCCTTCGGGCTGCCCAGTTCGGACCGGCTGGTCGTGGACACGGGTCCGTCCGCGGCGGTGGTCGGCCTCGCGGTGTTCGTCGCGTGGCGCTACGGCGCGTATGCGACGGCGCTGGCGGTGACCGGGGCGATGGTGATCGAGGTGATGCTGAAGGGCAACCTCGCGGGCAAGGAACACCTGGCGGCGATCATCGCAGTGGGGCTGCTGTGTCTGGCTTCGGCGGTGCGGCACCGGCGGGGTGGCTTTGGGCCGGCGTCGGGTAGGCGGTCACGGTGAGGCCGCCCCGGCTGCGCCAGGGACCCTTCTCCCGCAAAGTGTGACAGTTTTTCGGAAAGTGACACACTTTCCGCGACATGGGTCCCTCCCCCGGCGATCCGCCCCCTCCTCCTCACCGCCGCCCGGGAATCCGTACCGGCTCCGGATCCGGCTTGCCCCCGATCCAGTCCTGGAAAGCACGGCGGGGCCCCGCCCAGCGGCGGTCGTGGTGGTAGGCGCGGAGGGTGGAACGGGCTCGGGCCCGGTGGCGGCGGTTGCGGTAGAAGCGCTTCGCCCAGGGGGAACCCGGGCGGGCCAGGCGGATCGCGCCGACGACGGCGACCAGCGGGACGAGGATGCCGAAGACCGCGGTGCGGGCCTTGCCCTTGCTCAGCGCGATGAGGGAGAACAGAAAGTTCACGGCGACGCTGACGATCACGCCGGCGCGGTCGTGGAGTTCGGAGGCGGTGAGGTCGTTGACGCCGAAGGGTGAGAAGCCGGCCAGGACGAAGCCGACCAGGGCCGCCGTGAGTACCACCGCCTCGACGCTCTTGCGGCCCGCCTCGGTCCAGTACACGTCGTCGAGGTAGAGGATCAGCGCGAACTCGTCCAGGACCAGGCCCGCGCCCATGCCGAAGACGATCGCGAACACCGCCGATCCGACGCCGTAGCGGGTGCTTGCCACCGCGCCGAAGCCGCCGATCACGGTGAGGACCACACCCGGGACGACGTGGTGGATGTGCACGTCGCCGGCCTTGATGTTGCCGAAGGGGCCCTTGCCGGCGCGGATCAGGCGGGTGATGACCCGGGTGATGAGGAAGGTCAGGACGAAGGCGGTCAGCGCGAGGAGGAGCGGGAGTTTGCCCGGCTCGACGATGTTGCGGTGCAGCCAATGTCCCATATGCGCACTTTAGTCACGGCCGCGGTGGGCGCCCTCCTGACCGCCGGGTAATCTGCGCCGGTGTCCAAGACCTCGCCCCTCGACGGCCTCCGCTTCGCGTTCGGCACGCTGACTGTTCTCCCGGTCGGGGTGACCCGCTGGGATCGGGGTGCCGCGCGCGCCGGGATGCTGGTGGCGCCGGTCGTCGGGGTGGTCGTCGGGGGGTGTGCGGCGGGGGTCGGGCTGCTGTTTCTGTTCCTGGGGGCGGGGCCGTTGCTTGCCGCCGTCGGGAGCGTTGCCGTGCCTGCCGTTCTTACGCGGGGGCTGCATCTGGATGGGCTTGCGGACACTGCCGATGGGCTTGGTAGCGGGAAACCGGCCGAGGATGCGCTGCGGATCATGAAGCAGTCGGACATCGGGCCGTTCGGGGTGCTCGCTCTTGTTTTCGTGGTTCTGGGGCAGGTGGCTGCGCTCTCCCAGCTCTACGGCGACTCGTGGGCCCGGGGTGCGGTCGGGGCCCTTGTTTCGGCGGTCGCCGCACGGCTTGCGCTGACGCTTGCCGCGCGGGTGGGGGTGCCTGCGGCTCGGCCGGAGGGGTTGGGGGCGGCGGTCGCCGGTGTGGTGCCGGTTCGCTGGGCGCTGGGCCTGGGGGTGGGGGTCGTGGTCGTGGGTTGGGCGTTCGGGGTGGCACTGGGGATCTATGGGATCGGCCCCGCGTTTGTTATGGCCCTGGTTGTCGCTGAGTTTCTTCTGCGGCACTGTCGGCGGCGGTTTGGTGGGGTTACCGGGGACGTGTTCGGAGGGCTTGCGGAGACTGCGGCTACGGCCGCGTTCGTGGTGCTTTCGTTTGGTGGGTGAGTGCCGGTTCGTCGTGGCTGGTCGCGCCCACGCGGCGGTAGCCGCATATCAAATACAGCCCCGCGCCCCTAAGGGAACTGCCCTCAGGCTTGTTCAACAGGAACGACGCCATGCTCCCAGTTCGTACTTCTTCTCCAGTGAACTCAGCTTCAGGCGGCGGGAGTCGGCGCAGAAGCGGGTCGTCGGGAGGTCGTACTCGACGTGGAAGACCGCCTTGTTCGCCTTGATGAACGGGGTCAGGGTGTCGCACTCGTCGTACTGGGCGCACTGTTCGTTGACCGCGAAGTCGAAGTCGGTCACCAGGGCGGGGATTTGGTCCAGGTCGTTCTTCAGGCCGACTGCCATGCCCCGGTCGTGGGCGAGTTTCGCGATGAGGCGGTTGTAGCGGAGTTGGTCGGCTGCTTTGAGGGGGAAGCCGGTGTCGTTCTCGTAGCCGTCCATGTTGTCGGGTTCCACCGCGTCGAAGCCCTTGTCGCGGCACATGTCCAGGCGGGCCGCCATCAAGGGTTCGAGGACGTCCGTGTTGCGGATGTCGAGCCAGCGTTCGCCCTTCCAGCCGTTGCCCTTGCCCAGGACCGCCTTGGGGAACTTCTTCGCGTCGGGGCGGAAGTCCTCCCAGGCGCCGGTCGAGATGTAGCAGATGACCTTGCGGCCCTTGGCGTGCAGCGCGGTCACCGTCGCCTTGGAGTGGTCGAAGCCGTCGATGTCGTAGACCGGGACGTCGACGGAGGTGTCCAGGCGGCCGCTCAGTTGCCACTGCCAGGCCACCCCCGGGCGGGGCTGCCAGCGCTTCCCTGTGGTCTGTGTGGGGGTCGGCTTGTCGTCGGGGGTGGAGGTGCAGCCCGCGAGCAGCAGCAGGAGGAGCAGGGTTAGCGGCAGGGTGGGGCGTCTCACTGAACGGGCTCCAGGGTGTGGGGCAAAGTACCCCACGGATGATCTCCCACGCCCGGTACCGCGCAGTGCACCGAGGCCCCCCTGGCTCGGGCCTCCGCTTCGAACTCGGCGTCGGGCGGGACGCCGTAGACGAGGTGGCCGAAGCGGATTCCTGTGGTGCCTCGCCAGGACTGGCGCGGTAGTTGGCGGTACGTCGTCCAGGGGCCCTCGAAGGTCACCAGGACGTCGGCTATGCGGGCGTACGACGGGTGCGGGGTCGTGCCATGGTTCAGGACGAGCGTGGCGCAGCCTGTGCCCCAGGCGGCGGTGGCAATGCGTTGGTAGTGCCTGAACTCCTGCTGGTCTGCCGCCACTTGGTCCAGGAAGGCACCGTCCGTGTCGTACCAGTCCCGGTAGTGGGTCAGGTCCTTCACTACGTCTGCGTACGGGCGGCGGCCGTAGTCCGTGTCCGTGTAGCCGAGCAACCTCACCTCCGCCGCGCGGAGTTGGGCCGCCACCTCGGCGAAGGCCGGGTCCGGGGCTTCGCCGGGGCCGCTGGCCGGGTTGAGGACCACGGCGTAGAGGCGGGGGGCCGCCGCCACGATCGCGGCCCATTCCGCGGGGCGGACGGTCGGGTGTTCGTAGTACGGGACCAGGAGTTGGCTCATCGGTGTGCCGTAACCCTGCCCAACAGGGCGCAGATCAGGGCCGCTTGGACCAGGGCCGCGGTGCCGTTCACGTACAGGGCGATCCAGTGCGGGCCTGCTGCGTGGGTGAGGAGGGCCAGCGTTTGGGCCGCTGCTGCCGTACAGCAGGTCGCTGCCGCGCCCAGGACCGCGCCGAAGGACTGCAGGAGCAGGCCCGTCCACAGGACCGTGCCGAGGAGGAGCAGGGCGGCGAGGCTTACTCCGCCGGGGGCTGGGGTGTGGGGCCAGAGGGTGGTGGCCAGGAGGGTCAGGGCGGAGAGGGCTGCCAGGTAGGCGGTCAGGCACAGGGTGAGGGTTTGGCCTGTTGTGCGCCAGAAGGCCTTGGGGGTGCGGCTGTTGCGTAGGCCGGTGAGGCTGCCGCTGCGGAAGCGGTACAGGAGCCATTCGGCTGGGCCCATGCTCAGGGTCAGGGCGACTGCGGCGACCGCGCTGCCGCTCAGGGCGGCGTAGAGGACGAGGGCGCCGCTGCCCAGGCCGAACAACGCGAAGGGGAGGGAGCCTGTAAGTCGGGGCGCCATTGTGGTTTTTTGTCTACGGGTGCGTTGTGGCTGGTCGCGCCCACGCGGCGGTAGCCGCACATTGAATACAGCACCGCGCCCCTTGAAGCCGATCCCGTCAGGCCTTATTTCAAGTAGAGCGAGTGTCGTCACCGCCAGCAGGGAGCCCAGCAGCAAGGTCAGTCTCAGCGCGTCCGGAATCGGCTGAAGCATGGCCACGACCGCGACCGCCGTCATCGGCAACAAGGTTGCCAGCAGGGCCCGTTCGCGGCCCATGACCAGGAGGACCGTGGCTGCGCCCAGGTAGCAGGACTGGCCTGCCGCGAAGGCCACGGCCGCCGGGTGGGCCGTGCCCGCTACCGCGAGGGCTACCGCGGCGCCCAGGAGTGCGCCCAAGGGGGCGCCGGTGAGGAGGCTGTGGCGGGCTGCCGGTTTGTCGCCCAGGCCCAGCCAGGAGTACGCGCGGTGGGCCAGGCCCTGGTTCCAGGTCCAGCCGACCAGGGCGCTTGCCAGGAGGGGGACGGTGCCTGCGAGGAGGGGGGCGCCCAGGACGTAGCCGAAGCCGGGGAGGGCGAAGACCACGCCTCTCAACAGGCAGCCGAGCAGACCTACTTGCCAGGGGTCGTGGACCGGGCCGTCCGGTTCCGGGAAGCGGCGGGCTACGCGTTCGTACAACTCCTCCGCCAGGGCGAAGGAGTTCTTGACGCCGTAGCGCTCGCGTATCTGGTCGTCCGACATGCCGTCGGACTCCAGGAGGGCCGCTATCTCGTCGGGGTGCACGGCCGCGGCGACGAACTCGTCCAGGCGGTCGGCCAGTTCGTCGATCGGGTCCGGCTCGGCCCAGCTCGGTGAGGGGCGTTGCCTGGGGATGCCGGGGACGGTGTCCGAACTCGCCCCCGGCGGCAGCCAGATGGAACCGGTCACCAGTCCGTCCCGTCCGTGGCGACGGCCTTGTACCACGGATCGCGCAGTTCCGCGGTCCAGTCGGCGACGGTCTCGACCGTGGGCTCGTACACCTCGGGGCGGCCCGCGAGCTCCTGGTAAATAGTCCGGAAATTGTCCACCGAGCGACGCAACGTGAAGCGCTCAATGACCCTCTGGCGGGACAACTCCCCCAATTTCAGGCGGCGTTCGTCGTCGCGGAGGAGGGTGAGGGCGGCGGCCGCCATCTTCTCCGGCTCGCGCGGGGGGACCACGAGGCCGGTGTCGCCGACGGCCTCGCTGACCCCGCCGACGTCGGTCGAGACGGTCGTACGGCCGCAGGACATGGCCTCGATGATCGAGAAGGGGAAGCCTTCGGAGATCGAGGAGAGCATGACTACGTGACCTGCCGCGTAGGCGCGCCAGACCTCGCTGATGCGGCCCTCGAAGGTGACGCCGTCGGTGACGCCCAACTCGGCGGCGAGCTTCTCGAGTCTGGTGCGGTAGGCCTCGCCGCCGGCCGGGACGGGGCCGAAGAGGCGCAGCCTGGTTTCGGGCATTTCCGCGCGGACGGCCGCATACGCGCGTAGAAGTGTTTCAAGGTCCTTGATCGGGTCCACGCGGCCGCACCAGGAGAGCGTGGGGATCTCCGGTTCGGGGCCCGCGTGCGGGAAGGCGGCCGGGTCGACGCCGTTGTAGACCGTGCGGATCTTGTCGGCGTCGGCGCCGCCGCGCTCCTCCCAGCGGCGGTTGTACTGGTTGCACGGGGTGATCAGGTCGGCGGCCTTGTAGCCGAGGGAGTTCAGCTCGCGGTAGAAGCCGAGCATGAACGCCTTCACGGGCCAGCGCTGGCCGTCGCGGCGGTAGCCGAGGTAGCGCTCGCGCAGGTAGATGCCGTGCTCGGTGAGGAGGAAGGGCACTCCGTCGAGCTTCTTGGCGGCGAGCGCGGGCAGGGTCGCGAGGCCGCTGCTGACGGCGTGGGCGACACAGTCCTCGGGGATGCGGACGCCGAGCGGGCGAAGTGCGTGCTCCAGCAGGTCCGTTGCGGTGAGCGCGTCGTGAACTGTGGGGCGGGCGGCGGCCGTTGCCAGGTGCGGCATCGTCCATATCCACATCAGCGAGCGCAGCGCGGTCTCGGTGCGCAGGGCCGCCGACAGGCGTCCCTGGCGGGCGAGTCGGGCCAGCTCGTAGAGGCTCTCGCCGAAGTCGCAGTGCGCCTCGGGGTCGAGGAAGGAGAGCAGGAACCGCTCGTAGGAGTCGACGAAGCGGCGGCGGGCGGCGCCGTACAGGCCGTGCCTGTGGCGGCCCGGGCGCGGTCCCCAGGTCGGGACGGACGTGTGCCGGTAGGCGTTGGACGGCAGCTCCCAGGTCACGGGTTCGCGACCGCTGCCGGTGAGCGACAGGATGTGGAAGTCCACCTCCGGCATGCCCTTGACGAGCTGGTCGCACCAGGTGCTGACCCCGCCGTGGACGTGCGGATAGGTGCCTTCGGTGAGCATGGTGACATGACGGCCTGTGCGCATCATGCGAGTTCCCCCCTGCGGAACTGTTGACGGCTCTGGGGCGTACCCCGACCGGTCTGTGGGGGGCCGGGGTACGCGTGATGGCTGGCTGCGCTGCGTGTCGTGGGGTCAGGCGGGCAGGTTCAGCGTGAGAGCGGTCTGCGTAAGCTCCGGCGTGGTCCAGGCCGAGCGCTCTCCCGCGTACGGCGTCCCGAACGCGGTGGTGCCGAGGGGAAGTTGCTTGGTGGTCCCTTCCGGTGCGGTCAACGGGATCTGGATCCCTGTGGGGGCGTTGACGGTGACGGTGGTGCCGATCCGGTACGCCTCGACGTCGCCGTTCGTGACGGCGGTCTGCCAGGCGGTGCGGTTCTGCAGTTCGGTGCCGATCGCGCTCTCCCGCAGGTTCTCCAGCGGGGTGTTGTCGGCGAACAGCGCCTGGTAGCCGGCGAGCACCTGGTCCAGGACCGGGTAGAGGACGCGGTCCTCGGCCAGGTTGGACTGGTGCGCGTAGTGCGGGAGCGGGTCGTTGCTGATGGCGTGGCCGAGGTCGGTGGCCGCCTCCTGCGGGACGATGTAGTCGTCGTAGCCGGTGGCGGTGTCCAACGGGGCTGCCAGGCAGGTGGAGTCGGGGTTGTTCTCGCAGACTCCGCTGCCGCCGTCGGCCGTGGAGGTGTAGATCCAGTTGTACTCGTCGGCCATCTCGGCCTTGGTGCCCGCGTTGTAGTACACGTTCATCGGGTAGCGCGGCACGGTGAGCGAGTCGCCGACGGCCCGCTGGTCGCTCTCGCGGGAGTGGTCGGAGGCCGTCCACGTGATGCCGTTGTCGGCGAGGGCGCCGGCCAGGTTCGGGTTGTCGTCGGGCTGCTGCGGCAGCGTCTTCAGACCCGAGTGCTCACCGGTGACCAGCTCGTCCCGCTCGACCGGAAGGCCGTTCGCCAGAGCCCAGTCGTAGTTGTTGGCGATCTCCGCGGAGATGTCGGCCCGGCTCATGTACTGGGTCGAGCCGTCGGCGTTCTTCGTGCAGCTCCACGGCACGGACGTCAAGTCCTGGACGCAGCCCAGGAATTCGTGCGTGTACGTGTGGTTGATCCAGCGGAAGTCGGCCTTGTCGGCGAGGAGTTGGTCGGTCAGGGCGTCCGTGCCGCCGTTCTCGCTCTTCCAGTCCTCGCCCAGGCCCGCGTTGAAGGCCAGGTCGAAGGTGAAGGCGTGGTCCTGCTCCCACTGGGCCGCGTACGCCGCGTCGGCCGCGGTCATCCGGATCGGCACACTGTCCGAGCCCTCGCCCGCGGCGCAGTCGTAGTCGCCGGGCGTGCAGTTGAGCTCGGTGTCCCAGCGGTCGTCGGGGGCGAAGACGTCGTCGACATGCACGGAGAAATAGTTGCGCGCCTGGCCCAGGTGTACGCCCTGAGTCAGCCATTCGACGATGCCGCGCGCCAACACCCGGAACTGCTGCTGGTATTGGTTGTACGCGAAGGTCAGCACCAGTTCACGGCGTCCGTCGTGGGCGTACTCGCCGACCAGGCTGCCGCGCCCGGTACCGCCCGGTACGGCGGTGTCGACATAGCTCGTGAAACCGGTCCGAGGCGTGGCCACGAAGCCGTAACTCTCCTGTACGGACGCGGAGTTGTCCTCGAACGTGAGCGGTCCGTCAAGATAGCCGAAATAGCCCGCCTTGCCGTCGGACGTGACATCTGCCTCATGCCCGTCGAGTGCCCCGGAGTAGGCCGCGTAGTCGAGACCGACCTCCGGGTGCGCCCAGGTGTAGGCGTCGACCTGAGGGATGCCGTACGTCGTCTCGTAGCCGTCCAGCGCGGTCTGTTCCGCCGAACTCGTCCCGAACGGCGCCTCGTTGGGCAGGACGACACCCTGGTACTTCGCGCGGGGCGTGCCGTCGACCGTGTCGCTGAGGAAGGCCGCGTCGATCGTGGGGCGGCCCGAGTCGTTCAGGTTCACAGTCGTGTACGGAATGCCCTCGCTCTTCAGCTGGGCGGCGATGGCCTGGACGGGACTGTCTCCGTTGTCCACGACGAGTACCTTGAGATCGATGCGAGGCTCGTCCGCGGCCGATGCGCCGGGTGCCTCCAGGCCCAGCACCAGCAGTCCCGCGGCCGCCAGTACAGCGGCCCCGGTTCTCCATCCGCGCGTTCTGTGCGCCATGTCGTCCCTCCCCCAAGCGATCCTCCCTGTGGTCGTCTCGCGGAGGATCCGTGGAAATCATGCAAATCGATGAGCATGTCGCCCACATGAACCCCACGAGTGTGGCGCAGGACATCCAGGGTCAGGATCGAGAAGTGGCCACTCCGCTTCCGGTAGGTGAACCCCTCGCGGGAAGAGGTGAACCCCCCGCGGGAATGAGCCGTCATACACACGCGCG
Source organism: Streptomyces sp. NBC_00986 (assembly GCF_045162565.1). Taxonomy (NCBI): domain Bacteria; kingdom Bacillati; phylum Actinomycetota; class Actinomycetes; order Kitasatosporales; family Streptomycetaceae; genus Streptomyces; species Streptomyces sp. NBC_00986. Next base: position 8,448,185 of record NZ_CP108733.1, on the reverse strand, counting down.
TACGCTCGTCCTGGGCGCTCCACCAGCCCCCTATGCCCACCACCGCCGCAGGTCGGAAATAGGGTCGGCTGTCGGGCCCGGTCGACCCACCCCGATCGACCACAGGAACTTCACATCGGAAGCGAGAATTCACCACTGTGACTGCTCTCACTCTCAGCACCGCCGCGGCGCCCGGCCTGCGGGCCGACGCGATCGTGATCGGTGTCGGCAAGGGCGGCAAGGGCCCGGTCGTCGCACCGGGCGCCGACGCCGTGGACAAGGCGTACGACGGCAGGCTCGCCGGCGTCCTGGAGACCCTGGGCGCCTCCGGTGCCGAGGGCGAGATCACGAAGCTGCCCGCACCGGCCGGCTTCAAGACCCCGCTCGTGCTCGCGGTGGGACTCGGCACTGAGCCCGAGGAGGGCGAGGCGTACGGCGCCGAGGCGCTGCGCCGGGCCGCCGGTGCCGCCGCCCGCGCGCTCACCGGCGCCAAGAAGGCCGTCTTCGCGCTCCCCCTCGCCGACGCCGCCGACGCCGGCGCGATCGCCGAGGGCGCGCTGCTCGGCGCGTACTCCTTCGACGCGTACAAGGGCGGCGCCAAGGACGCCAAGGGCAAGGCCCCGCTCGGCGAGGTCGCCCTGCTCGGCGGCAAGCCGCGCGACAAGGAGTACAAGGCGGCCGTGGAGCGTGCGCTCGCGGTCACCGAGGAGCTCAACCGCGCCCGCGACCTGATCAACACCCCGCCGAACGACCTCGACCCCGAGGCCTTCGCCGCCGTCGCGCAGACCGCGGCGAAGGAGCACGGCATCAAGGTGCAGGTGCTCGACGAGAAGGCCCTGGAGAAGGGCGGCTACGGCGGCATCCTCGGCGTCGGCGCCGGTTCCGCGGCCGGTCCGCGGCTGGTGAAGCTGTCGTACACGCACGCCGACGCCACCAAGCACCTCGCGTTCGTCGGCAAGGGCATCACGTACGACTCGGGCGGCATCTCGCTCAAGCCGGCCGGGCACAACGAGACGATGAAGTGCGACATGAGCGGTGCGGCCGCCGTGTTCGCGGCCGTCGTCGCCGCCGCGCGTCTGGGCCTCGCGGTCAATGTCACCGGCTGGCTGGCGCTCGCCGAGAACATGCCGTCGGGCTCCGCGACCCGTCCTGGTGACGTGCTGCGGATGTACAGCGGCAAGACCGTCGAGGTCCTCAACACGGACGCGGAGGGCCGCCTTGTTCTCGCGGACGCTCTGTGGGCCGCGTCCGCCGAGAAGCCGGACGCGATCGTGGACGTGGCGACGCTGACCGGGGCGATGGTTCTGGCTCTCGGGAGCCGGACGTTCGGTGTGATGGCGAACGACGACGCGTTCCGCGCGGCGATCGTGGACGCGGCCGAGGAGGTCGGTGAGCCGTCGTGGCCGATGCCGTTGCCTGAGCACCTGCGTAAGGGGATGGACTCCCCCACCGCCGACATCGCGAACATGGGTGAGCGGATGGGTGGCGGGCTCGTCGCCGGGCTGTTCCTGCGGGAGTTCGTGGGTGAGGGGATCACCTGGGCCCACGTCGACATCGCGGGGCCCGCGTTCAACGAGGGCGGGCCGTTCGGTTACACGCCCAAGGGTGGGACCGGGTCTGCGGTGCGGACGTTGGTGCGGCTTGCGGAGCTGACTGCGGCCGGGGATCTGGGCTGACGTTCGCCTAGTAGCTCGATGCCTTGGGTGCGTGGGCGACTGCGGGACGGTCTGTGGCCGGTCGCGCAGTTCCCCGCGCCCCTAAGGTGTCGCCCCTTAGGTATCTCATCGAAGAACCGTCTCTCATGTGAGCGTGTGGTGTCTCACACCCGGGCCCGGCGTCTCGTTGGGCCCCGACAAGTGCGAAGATGGGCTCGGCAGGACAGGGCCCCCACCACAGGGCCGAAGAAAGAGCGGCCGGACACCAGCCGCCGACCGGTCGTCGCCGACCGGCGTGGCGCACATGCATGGAGGACGTGACGTGGCGAACGACGCCAGCACCGTTTTCGACCTAGTGATCCTCGGCGGTGGTAGTGGCGGGTACGCCGCGGCGCTGCGCGGGGCCCAGCTGGGTCTGGACGTCGCCCTGATCGAGAAGGACAAGGTCGGCGGCACCTGCCTGCACCGAGGTTGCATCCCCACCAAGGCCCTGCTCCACGCGGGCGAGATCGCCGACCAGGCCCGCGAGAGCGAGCAGTTCGGCGTCAAGGCCACCTTCGAGGGCATCGACGTACCCGCCGTCCACAAGTACAAGGACGGCGTGATCTCGGGCCTGTACAAGGGACTCCAGGGTCTGATCGCATCCCGCAAGGTGCACTACATCGAGGGTGAGGGGCGGCTCTCCTCCCCCACCTCCGTCGACGTCAACGGCCAGCGCATCCAGGGCCGCCACGTCCTGCTGGCGACCGGCTCCGTGCCGAAGTCGCTGCCGGGCCTGGAGATCGACGGCAACCGGATCATCTCCTCGGACCACGCCCTCGTCCTGGACCGCGTCCCGGAGTCCGCGATCATCCTGGGCGGCGGTGTCATCGGCGTGGAGTTCGCCTCCGCGTGGAAGTCCTTCGGCGCCGACGTGACGATCATCGAGGGCCTGAAGCACCTCGCCCCCCTTGAGGACGAGAACTCCTCCAAGCTTCTTGAGCGCGCGTTCCGCAAGCGCGGCATCAAGTTCAACCTGGGCACCTTCTTCTCGAAGGCCGAGTACACCGAGAACGGTGTCAAGGTCACCCTCGCCGACGGCAAGGAGTTCGAGGCCGAGGTGCTGCTCGTCGCCGTCGGCCGCGGGCCCGTCTCCGCCGGTCTCGGCTACGAGGAGCAGGGCGTCGCGATCGACCGCGGTTACGTCACGGTCGACGAGTACATGCGGACGAACGTCCCGACCATCTCCGCCGTCGGTGACCTGGTCCCGACGCTCCAGCTCGCGCACGTCGGCTTCGCCGAGGGCATCCTGGTGGCGGAGCGTCTGGCCGGTCTGAAGACCGTTCCGATCGACTACGACGGTGTCCCCCGGGTGACGTACTGCCACCCCGAGGTCGCCTCCGTGGGCATCACCGAGGCCAAGGCCAAGGAGATCTACGGCGCGGACAAGGTCGTCGCTCTGAAGTACAACCTCGCGGGCAACGGCAAGAGCAAGATCCTCAACACCTCGGGCGAGATCAAGCTCGTCCAGGTGAAGGACGGTGCCGTGGTCGGCGTCCACATGGTCGGCGACCGCATGGGCGAGCAGGTCGGCGAAGCCCAGCTGATCTACAACTGGGAAGCGCTGCCCGCCGAGGTCGCCCAGCTGATCCACGCCCACCCGACGCAGAACGAGGCGCTCGGCGAGGCCCACCTGGCACTGGCCGGCAAGCCTCTCCACTCCCACGACTGACCCCCTCGGTCGGACGACGACACAGACTTCCGCAATTCGTAAGGAGCAACCGAAACCATGGCGGTTTCCGTAACCCTTCCGGCGCTCGGTGAAAGCGTCACCGAGGGCACTGTCACCCGCTGGCTGAAGGCCGAGGGCGAGCGAGTAGAGGCCGACGAGCCGCTGCTCGAGGTGTCGACCGACAAGGTCGACACCGAGATCCCCTCCCCCGTCGCCGGTGTGCTGGCCTCCATCAAGGTGGCCGAGGACGAGACCGTCGAGGTCGGCGCCGAGCTGGCCGTGATCGACGACGGTACCGGCGCCCCCGCCGCTGCCCCGGCCCCGGCCGCCGAGCCCGAGGCGGCTCCGGCCCCCGAGCCCGCTCCGGCCCCGGTCGCCGAGGCCCCCGCGGCTCCGGCGCCCGCCCCGGCGGCCCCCGCCGAGGCGCCTGCCGCTCCGGCCGGTGGCGCCTCCGGCACCGACGTCGTGCTGCCCGCACTGGGCGAGTCGGTCACCGAGGGCACCGTCACCCGTTGGCTGAAGGAGGTCGGCGAGGAGGTCGCGGAGGACGAGCCCCTCCTGGAGGTCTCGACCGACAAGGTCGACACCGAGATCCCCTCCCCGGTCGCCGGCGTCCTGCTGGAGATCCTGGTCGGCGAGGACGAGACCGCCGAGGTCGGCGCCAAGCTCGCCGTCGTCGGCGCCCCGGGTGCCGCTCCGGCGGCTGCCCCGGCCCCCGCCGCCCCGGCGCCCGCTCCGGCGGCCGCCGCTCCGGCTCCGGCCCCCGCGCCGGTGGCCCCCGCGGCTCCGGTCGCACCGCCCGCCCCGGCTCCGGCTCCGGCGCCCGCTCCGGTCGCCGCCGCTCCGGCGCCGGTCGCCCCCGCAGCTCCGGCCCCCGCGCCGGTCGCCGCTCCGGCTCCGGTGGCCCCGGCCGCTCCGGCCCCCGCCGCGGCGCAGGCGACGGACGACGGCGCGTACGTCACCCCGCTGGTGCGCAAGCTCGCGTCCGAGAACGGCGTGGACCTGTCCACCGTCAAGGGCACCGGCGTCGGCGGCCGTATCCGCAAGCAGGACGTCATCGCCGCCGCCGAGGCAGCGAAGGCCGCCGCTGCGGCCCCGGCTCCGGCCGCAGCCGCCGCACCGGCCGCCACCGCCAAGAAGGCCCCCGTCCTGGAGGCCTCCCCGCTCCGCGGCCAGACCGTCAAGATGCCCCGCATCCGCAAGGTCATCGGCGACAACATGGTCAAGGCGCTGCACGAGCAGGCGCAGCTGTCCTCGGTCGTCGAGGTCGACGTCACGCGGCTGATGCGGCTGCGCGGCCAGGCGAAGGACTCCTTCGCCGCCCGTGAGGGCGTCAAGCTCTCCCCGATGCCGTTCTTCGTGAAGGCGGCGGCCCAGGCGCTGAAGGCCCACCCGGCCATCAACGCCCGGATCAACGTCGAGGACGGCACGATCACCTACTTCGACACCGAGAACGTCGGTATCGCGGTGGACTCCGAGAAGGGCCTGATGACCCCGGTCATCAAGCACGCGGGCGACCTGAACATCGCCGGTATCGCCAAGGCCACCGCCGAGCTCGCGGGCAAGGTCCGGGCGAACAAGATCACCCCGGACGAGCTGTCCGGCGCGACCTTCACCATCTCCAACACCGGTTCGCGCGGCGCCCTGTTCGACACGATCATCGTGCCCCCGAACCAGGTCGCGATCCTCGGCATCGGCGCCACGGTCAAGCGCCCGGCGGTCATCGAGACCGAGGACGGCACGGTCATCGGCGTCCGCGACATGACGTACCTGACTCTCTCCTACGACCACCGCCTGGTGGACGGCGCGGACGCCGCCCGCTATCTGACGGCGGTCAAGGCGATCCTGGAGGCAGGCGAGTTCGAGGTCGAGCTCGGCCTGTAGCCGGCTCGCCAGCCACCTGGCCTGTTTGTTCGTACGGTGCCCCCGTTCCGGAGCTTTCCGGGCGGGGGCACCGCGCGTTTCCCGCACGGGCAGCGGCAGGGCGTACGTCGTGTCCAGGCAGCCCGGTGAGGTGGGTTCCCGCTGCGCCGCCCGCCGGACCACGGCCCCGGGCTGCGCCCGCAACGCTCGCTGGGGAGCCTGCGCGGCGGTAGCGGGTCGCGCCCGGGGGCATGCCGTCGAGCGTCCCGGCGTACGATCCCGTCGGGTGCCGGCGCCGGTGTGGCCGCCGGGCGTACAGCCGACCCCGGCCGACTCGGCCCAACTCCCGGGCGCCGTCCGGTCTCACGAAGACGCGGGTGCCGCCGGGGGCGGGATGTCGGCGATGATCCGTAGCCGCGCGGTGCCCGTCCGGCCGCACACCGGAGTGAGCGCCGGTCGACAACCGGTCACCCTCACCGTCATCAGCCCGGGACCACGGGCCCCGCTTCGAACACCCCAGTTCATCGCGCCCCCCGACGCCCCGAAGGGCACCCGCGCACTCCGCCCACCAGCATGTAAGTCTCGTCTCACCTGCATGAAAGCGCCCCCGTGCGCCCCTCCCGAGCGGGCGTGCGGCCTTATTGTCTAAACGTCAAACGCCCTTAAGGAGCTCTCATGACCGCGCCCGTCGTCCACTCGCTGCGCGAACAGATCCGCGAGCACATCGTGGAGGGGATCGTGAGCGGTCGCTGGAAGCCGGGCGAGCGGATCGTGGAGCGGCGGATCGCGACCGAGCTCGAGGTCAGTCAGACGCCGGTGCGGGAGGCGTTGCGCGAGCTGGAGTCGCTGCGGCTGATCGAGTCCGCGCCGAACAAGGGCGTACGCGTACGGAACCTGACCGCGGCCGACCTGGAGGAGAGCTACCCGGTGCGGGCCGGTCTCGAAGCGATCGCCGCTGAGCTGGCGGCCGAGAAGCTGGCCCAGGACTGCTCGGCGCTCGAACCGCATGTCGCCGCGCTCTACGAGGCCGACCGGGACGCGGACGGGACCGGCCAGGTCCGCCACACCGTCGGCTTCCACCGCGAACTGGTCCGCGCCGCCGGCAACTCCGTGCTGCTGCACACCTGGGAGGGTCTCGGCATCGAGGTGTTCACCGCCCTGTCGATCCGCTGGCTGGGGACGGTCCAGCAGTCGTACGCGGAGGAGCACGAGGAGCTGGTGGCCGCGTTCCGGCGCCGGGATCCGCGGATCGCGGAGCTGGTGAAGGCGCACGTTCTGGGCTGCGCCCCGCGCCCGTGACGCAGCCGAGCGCAGCCATGCTCACCTGCGAAAACTCCCCGGAAATCAGCCAAAATCACGGCACCCGGTGCCCCCACAAAAGGCACGCCGTGCCGACTTTCTCGTAATCAAGATATTTTGCCCGGGAACCTTTGATCGATCATCGATCAGGGAGTTACAGTCACCGACGGGCTCCTACAAGGGCCCGCCGCCCTGTCCTGCCAAAGACCAAGGGCACCCCCGAAATCCCCTTGCCGATGAGGGAACCCCCCTTCGACCGAGGAAGGCGGCGTTATGACCGACCCCTACGCCATCCAGCCGAGCGAGCTCGACCAGCTCCCGGACCGCGACCCCGAGGAGACCGCCGAATGGCAGGCCTCCCTGGACGCCGTCGCGAAGGCTGCCGGCCCGCACCGTGCCGCGTACCTGATGCGCCGCACGCTGGAGCGCGCGGAGGGCAACGGCGTCGCGCTGCCCAAGCTGCTTGAGACGGACTACGTCAACACCATCCCGACCGCCGCCGAGCCGTCCGCGCCCGGCGACGAGGCGCTGGAGCGCCGGATCACCGCGTGGAACCGCTGGAACGCGGCGGCGATGGTGACCCGTGGCGCGAAACACGGCGTCGGCGGCCACATCGCGACCTTCGCGTCCGCGGCCTGGCTGTACGAGACGGGCTTCAACCACTTCTTCAAGGGCAAGGAGGCGGACGGCTCCGGCGACCAGCTCTACATCCAGGGCCACGCCTCCCCCGGCATCTACGCCCGCGCCTTCCTCGACGGCCGCCTCACCGAGGCGCACCTCGACAACTTCCGCCAGGAGGCCGGCGGCAACGGCCTCCCGTCGTACCCGCACCCGCGCCGCCTGCCCTGGCTCTGGGAGTTCCCGACGGTGTCGATGGGCCTCGGCCCGCTGTCGGCGATCTACCAGGCGCGCTTCAACCGCTACCTCACCGCGCGCGGCATCAAGGACGTCTCCGAGTCGCACGTCTGGGCGTTCCTCGGCGACGGCGAGATGGACGAGCCCGAGTCGACGGCGGCACTCGCACTGGCGAGCCGCGAGGGTCTGGACAATCTCACCTTCGTCATCAACTGCAACCTGCAGCGCCTCGACGGCCCGGTCCGCGCGAACTTCAAGATCGTGCAGGAGCTGGAGGCCCAGTTCCGCGGCGCCGGCTGGAACGTCATCAAGTCGCTGTGGGGCAACGCCTGGGACGAGCTGTTCCAGCTCGACACCACGGGTGCGCTCGTACGCCGCCTGCGCGAGGTACCGGACGCCCAGGTGCAGACGTACCAGACGCGCGACGCGGCCTACATCCGCGAGGACTTCTTCGGCAAGGACCCGGCGCTCGTCGAGCTCGCGAAGCTGCTCAGCGACGACAAGATCCTCGAGTGTTTCCACCTCTCGCGCGGTGGTCACGAGGCGAGCAAGGTCTACGCCGCGTACAAGGCGGCCGTAGAGCACAAGGGCGGCCCGACGGTCATCCTGGCGCAGACGGTCAAGGGCCACACGCTCGGTGCGGGCTTCGCGTCGAAGAACGCCAACCACCAGATGAAGAAGCTGTCGACGGACGAGTTCAAGCAGATGCGTGACCTGCTCGAACTCCCCATCAAGGACAGCGACTTCATCGACGGGGTCGTTCCTTACGGCCACCCCGGCGCCGACTCCCCCGAGGTCCGTTACCTCCAGGAGCGCCGCGCGGCCCTCGGCGGCCCGGCCCCGGCCCGCCGCACGCACGCGCTCGCTCCGCTGCCCTCCGCCGCCGACAAGACGTTCGCGTCCTTCGACAAGGGCTCGGGCAGCCAGAACGTCGCTACGACGATGGCGTTCGTACGGCTCGTCAAGGACCTGGTCCGCGACAAGGAGACCGGCAAGCGCTGGGTGCCGATCGTCCCCGACGAGGCGCGCACCTTCGGCATGGAGAGCCTGTTCCCCTCCCTCGGGATCTACTCCCCCAAGGGCCAGACGTACGAGCCCGTCGACCGCGACCAGCTCATGTACTACAAGGAAGCCAAGAACGGCCAGATCCTCAACGAGGGGATCACCGAGGCCGGTTCGATGGCGGACTTCATCGCCGCGTCGACGTCGTACGCGACGCACGGCGAAGCGATGATCCCCTTCTACATCTTCTACTCGATGTTCGGCTGGCAGCGCACGGCCGACCAGATGTGGCAGCTCGGCGACCAGCTCGGCCGCGGGTTCCTGGTCGGAGCGACGGCGGGCCGTACGACCCTCACGGGCGAGGGCCTTCAGCACGCGGACGGTCACTCCCCCGTGATCGCGGCGACGAACCCGGCGGCGCTGTCGTACGACCCGGCGTTCGCGTACGAGGTCGCGGCGATCGTCAAGGACGGCATCCGCCGCATGTACGGCGAGGCGGCCCCGGGCGAGGACTCGAACGTCTTCTACTACCTCACCGTCTACAACGAGCCGATCCCCCAGCCCGCCAAGCCGGCCGGCCTCGGCATCGACGAGGGCATCGTCAAGGGCCTGTACCGCTTCAACACGGCGGAGTCTGCTGGGCTTTCGCCTGCTGCCAACGCGGCGCGGATCCAGCTGCTGGGCTCCGGTACGGCGATTCACTGGACGTTGAAGGCGCAGCAGTTGCTCGCGGAGGAATGGGGTGTGGCGGCCGACGTGTGGTCGGCCACGTCCTGGACGGAGCTGCGGCGCGACGCTCTGGACGCGGATGCGGCGTTGCTGCGGGGCGAGGAGCGGGTGCCGTACGTCCGTCAGGCGCTTCAGGGTGCCGAGGGGCCTGTGCTCGCGGTCTCCGACTACATGCGCCAGGTTCCCGACCAGATCGCGCAGTGGGTCGAGCAGGACTGGTCCTCGCTGGGTGCGGACGGGTTCGGTCTGTCGGACACGCGTGACGCGGCTCGGCGGTACTTCGGTGTCGACGCGGAGTCGATCGTGGTCGCGGCGCTGGCGCAGCTGGCGCGGCGTGGGGAAGTGAAGGCTACGGCGGTGAAGGAGGCGCGGGAGCGGTACGGCCTGTAGGGGAGTTTTTTCGCCCCCGCCGCCCCTACCCGTCCCATCCTCCTGGGGCTCCGCCCCAGACCCCGCTCCTCAAACGCCGGAGAGGCTGAAAATCAGCCTCTCCGGCGTTGAGCATTCAAGCGCCCGGCCGCACCACTCAGCCCGTCCGGCGTTTGAGGACGAGGCCGTTCAGGCCGAAGCGGGGGTCTGGGGGCGGCAGCCCCCAGTGATGGGACGGGTAGGGGCGGCGGGGGCGAGATCCCTCATCATGAAGTCATGCGCGCTGCCCGTCTCATCAAAATGGTGCTGCTGCTTCAGTCCCGGCCCTCGATGACCGCCGCCGAACTGGCCAGCGAGCTGGAGGTCTCCGAGCGGACCATCACCCGGGACGCGCAGGCACTGTCGGAGGCGGGCGTCCCGGTGTACGCGGATCGAGGGCGGGCCGGCGGGTACCGGCTCGTCGGCGGGTATCGGACGCGGCTCACCGGGCTGGGCCGTAGCGAGGCCGAGGCGCTCTTCCTGAGCGGAGTCCCGGGGGCGTTGCGCGAGATGGGGTTGGAGGATGCCGCGTCGGCCGCGCGGTTGAAGGTGTCCGCGGCCTTGATGCCCTCCCTGTCGGATGCCTCGCACGCGGCAGCCCAGCGGTTCCACCTCGACGCCCCCGGCTGGTTCACCGAGCCCAAGACACCCGAACTGCTCCCCGCCGTAGCGGACGCGGTCTGGGACGACCGGAGGCTGGTCGCACGGTACCGGCGCGACGACTCCGACGTCGAACGGGAACTGGAGCCATACGGACTCGTCCTCAAGGCGGGCGTCTGGTACCTGTGCGCGCGGGTCACCGCCGGCCTCGATTCCTACCGGGTGTACCGCATCGACCGGTTCACGGCGGTCGAGCCGAGCGCCGAACGCTTCGTACGGGACCCGGATTTCGATCTTCCGGGGTTCTGGGACGAGCGAGCCGAACAGTTCGCACGGTCGATCCTGCGGGCCGAGGTCGTGGTGCGGGTGTCGGCGGACGGGGTGCGGAGACTGCCGTACGCCGTCGATCCGGCCGCCGCGAGGGAGGCCCTGGAGATCGCGGGCGAGCCGGACCCCGACGACGGGTGGGTGACGGTGACCCTCCCGGTGGAGTCCGAGGAGGTCGCCCACAGCCAGCTCGCGGGACTCGGCCCGGACGTGGAGGTCCTGGCCCCGGAGAGCCTGCGGGCACGCTTCACGAACGACGCGCTACGGCTGGCCGCGCTGTACAGAACATGACCGCCACCCATGAGGACGACCGCACCGCCCCCTCACGACCCCGCCCATAACGATCTGCCCCGCTCCAGGTGACAATCCGCTGCACTCCACGTGCGCGCACCCCCTCCAGGCCCGATGCTTGACCCGTGATGGACGAGACGGAGTTCTGGGAGTTGGTGGACGCCACCCGCGAGGCCGCCGAGGGCGACCCCGAGGAGCAGGCCGACCTGCTCGTCGACCGGCTTCTGCTGTTGGACCCGGAGCTGGTCCTGGACTTCGCCCGGCATTTCGAGGCCCGTTACAACCGCGCGTACACGTGGGACCTGTGGGGTGCCGCGTGGGTGCTGCTCGACGGCGCGAGCGACGACGCGTTCGACTTCTTCCGGTGCTGGCTGATCGGTCAGGGCCGTGAGGTGTACGAGAGTGCCGTGCACGACCCCGACTCGCTGGCCGAGCTCATCGACGACTTCGACGACGAGATCGACGGCGACGGTGAGGAACTGGGGTACGCGGCGGACGAGGCGTACGAGCAGTTGACCGGTGCCGTCGCCCCCGACCTGGGGATTCCACCGGCGCCGGCCGAGCCGCTCGGGGCTCCGCTCAACCTGGAGAACGAGGCCGTGCTCGCGGAACGTTTCCCGAAACTGCGGGAGAGGTTCCGGCAGGATTGAGGGGGGGTACGGCGAGGAGTGCCCACCCCTCGACCGAGTCGATGGGCTCGATCGACCGGATCCCGGATCCCAGTGAGGTCACCGTGGCTCGAATACCGTACCCGGAGCGTTCCGCCGAGGCCGTGGACGCGCTTCCCACTCCGTTGAACGCGTTCCGCATGTTCTCCCACGCCCCGGATCTGACGGGTCCGGCGATCGACCTGGGCATGGGCGTGCTGGGGTCGTCGATACCGGTGCGGTTGCGCGAGCTGGTGGTGATGTCGGTGGCGGCGCGCACGGACTGCGCCTACGGGCTCGTCCAGCACCGCCCGATCGCGCTCCACGCGGGGGTCACCGCCGACCAGTTGGCGGCGGTCGTCGAACTCCGGCCCGAGGAGGGCGAGTTCGACGACGTCGAGTCGGCGCTGCTGACGGCGACGGAGGAGCTGATGACCCGACACACGCTCACGGACGGCACGTTGGGCACACTCCGCAAGCATCTGACTGACCGTCAAGTGGTCGAGCTGATCACGACGGTCGGGTACTACACGATGCTGGCCGGTCTCCTGAACGGGCTGGGCGTGGACATCGATCCGGCGGGCGAGCAGTACCTGGGGCTTGGCCGTCGTTAGGACGTGTCCCGCTTCCCCTATTTCATCCGTTTCCCCCGCTCTCCCGTAACGGCGTGTCGACTCACCTGTCACAGGGGCGTCTTGATGCAACCCCGCCCGCAACGCCCGCCCGGCTACGGATCTCCTATGAAGCGACAGCACCAACACCCGCTCCGCGCCGGCGAGTTGGGTAACGACACCGCTTCCCAGGAGCACCGATGCGCGTCAAGAAGATGTCCGCCCTCGCTCTCGTCGTCGCCGCTGCCGGTCTCTCGCTCAGTGCGTGCAACGGCAGCGACGGATCGAGCGCTTCCGCCAACACCAGCGCGTCCAGCACCGCGAGCGGCTCCACCGGCGGCCAGGGCTCGACCTCGGGTTCCTCCTCGTCCGGCTCCTCGTCCGGCTCCTCCAGCGGCTCCGGCAAGGGCAGCGAGCCCACTACTCAGCCGCAGGCCGCGACGTCGGTCTCCAGGTGCAAGGCCGACAACCTCGCGTTCAGCGCCTCCGCCACGGGGGTCAAGGACCAGATAGTCGTCAACCTGAAGAACAACGGTGCCGGCAAGTGCAGCATGCACGGCTTCCCGGGCGTTCAGCTCATCGGCCCCGACGGCCTGGGCGACACCGGGCCCGACGCCGCTCGCACCGACGTCTCGGGGTCCACCGTCACCATCGGGTCCGGCGAGGAGACACGCTTCCTGCTGCACTTCATCCCGGACACCAGCGGCTCCGGCAAGACCTACACCCGGCTCTCCGTCACCCCGCCCGACGAGAAGGTATCGGAGATCGTGAATCTCAACGATCTGGCCTTCACCATCTCCGCCTCCAGCGGCAACGCGCCCGACGTCTACGTCGACCCGGTCGGCTACCACGTCGGCTACGGCAAGTGAGCCCAGCAGCGTCCTGAGTCGCTCAACGATCCCTGCCACCTGCGCCCGGCGGTTCGCCGCCCGCAGTCACTCCCGGAGTGGTCATGTTCCCGATCGTCCGCCCGCGTTCGATGTTCCTGCTCGGTGCCGCCGGCATCGTCGTGCTGACCGCCACGTTGGTCGGCACCCTGTTGCTGGTCGGCAAGGACGCCGAGGGCACGGAACTCAACGACCCGGATCCGCAAGCCGTCAGCGAGGTCGCCGTCTGCTCGGACGTGAAGGCCCACGCGTGGCTCACGATGAACGTCGGGACCGTCGCCAAGCCCGACAACAAGAACGTCGACTACGACATCGCCGCCACCGGCCACGACCACGACCCGTTCGGCATCACCGCGGCCAAGGGCTGCGAGAGCGCCTTCGGAGCCTTCGGAACCCGAGCGGAGTTCAAGACCCCTGGCCTGAACAAGGGCCGCCCGTTCTATGTGACGACCCCGGCCGACCGCCAACACGTCCTGGTCCTCCGCCTCACCCAGCACGCGGACGGCACGGTCACCAGCACCCAGAAGCTGGTCACCGCCCGCTGACGGCCACAGCTCCCTACGCGGCGGTACGGCGGCGGGTCGAGTCCGTCGAGATGTAGGCCTGTGTCTGGTCGGCGCGTACCGCGTGGTGCATCGGGGCCGCGTTGGCCTGGTCGAGTGCGGAGGCCGTGACGGCGGCCGGGCCGAGGATCACGGTCGCGACCGCGCAGACCACCGCCCAGGGGCCGCGGGCGGACTTGGCCCAACCGGCCGACTTCTCCGTGGTGTTGGTGTGACTGCTGTTCATTTTCCCCACCTCCAGTCAGTGCGTGTGCATGACGATAGGGAGCTTGCCTCGGGGGACTCGGTGAGTTGCCTGCGAGAAACCTGTGAGGGTGCGGCGGCCGTGGTCAGGCGCGTAGGGCCGCCCGTACGAGGGCGATCCCGTTGAACGACACCGGAGTCGGACCCGCTGTCGAAGGCGTCGTCGGGACCAGTCCCGCACAGCTGCGGCAGATGCCCGTACGCACACCTCGCGGCAACGGGTCGCGGCACTCGCCACACTCCGCCAGGGTCTCAACTGGCTTGCGTGGAGCGGTAGTTGCTGCCGGAGTCCTGGCTTCCAGGCGGTACTGGACGAGGGCGGCCGGGGAGCGCACGGGGTGGGGCAGGTCGGCGGTGAGGGCCTGGTACAGGTCGGCCTCCGTCGCACCGCTCGCCTGCCAGCGGGCGACGAGGGGCGCGAGCCGTTCGATCTCACCGGCGCCGAGGCGGAGGGCCGGGGTACGGTCGCCGAGGCGGGCAAGGAAGTTCGCGGCGCCGGTCTCCAACTCGCCTGACGGCACGGGCTGGTTGGGGGTGTTTTCCTCGGTGTTCTCGCCCAAGGGGTATGCGCCGAGGGCCTGGTCGGTCCCGCCCCCGACCGGCGGGTCCTGGTCACTCGGACCGAACGCGGCGGTGATCTCCTCTGGTGTCGTCAACGCCACGTTGGACACGAGGACTTGGGTGGTCCACTGGCCGGTCTCGGGGTTCTGGCTGCGCCGGGTGTGGAGGTAGCCCTCTTCTTCCAGTTGCCGCCGGGCCTTGCGGACGGCGAGGCGGCCTTCCGGCATCTTTTCGCCGATGGACTGGACGGTCTCTCTCGAACCCTCGGGGAGGGAGAGCGCCCACTGGAGGAGTCGAACGGCGGTCCCGTTGAGGCGGGGGTGCCGGATGATCTCGTTGGGGGTCTGGGAGAAGAAACGGGCAGGCGGGATAGCATGCTTCAGCATCGCGGTGGACTCCAGATTCCACTCGTCGGTGTAGGCCCTCAGATTGGTGTTGGCGCACCGCTGAGGGCCGCTCCGTGTAGGCACACGGAGGGTGAGAACGTGACTACTGTAGCGCCGACTTTGCGGCCAAGTTTACGAAACTCGACCATTCGTCCAGCGAGAACGCCCCTTGCCGGATCCCGCCAGAGGGGACCCTTCCCGCGAAAGTGTGACAGTTCGGCGCAGAGTGTCACACTTCTGTGGGGTACCTCCTGGGGGTGGGGGGGGCCGCGGGCTACGCCCCGGCGGCGAAGCCCACGAACGCCGTCCACTCACCCAGCGGAAACGCCAGCGTGGAACCGGACTTGGCCTTCGAGTCACGGATGTGGACCGTGGGTTGGGCTGGTTCCAGGGCTACTTCGAGGCAATCGCCGCCGGCATCACCGCTGTGGGATGGCTTCCGCCACTCCAGGGCGGCTTCGAGGCATTGCCCACCGGCATCCCCGCTGTAGCTGGACTTGAACCACTTCAGATCTGCGGTGCTCATAGCTCGCCCACCAACCCCTCGATCAGCTTCGCGGACTCCCCGGGCGGGAGCGCCTGAGACCGGATCATGCCAAACCGCTGGAACATCGCGCTGACTTCTTCGCGATCTTCGATCACCAGACCCCCTGCCTGGCCTTCAACGTAGCCGACCCATTCCCGCCTGGGAGTCTCCAGCAGCGTCCATGCACCGTTGAACCCTGCGTGCGCCTCGATGTCCGTCGGCATCACCTGAATCGAGATGTTCCGCTTCTCACCGAGGTCCAGCAACCGCTCCAACTGCCCCTTGAGAACCGCCCGTCCACCAACCGGCCGCCTCAACACCCACTCCTCGATGACCATCGCCAGCGACACAGGCGGCACGCGCGTGAGGATCGCCTGCCGCGCCAGTCGGGATCGCACCCGGTGCTCGATCTCCTCGTCGTCCAGCATTGGGACACGCGCGCTGAGCACGGCCCGCGCGTACTCCTCGGTCTGCACTAGCCCCATGATCACGTGGGTGTCGTAGGACCAGAGACTGACCGCCTCCGCCTCCCGCTCCACATAGTCGTCGAACCACGACGGATACCGCCGCCGCTCCAGATGCTCCGCCGCCGCATCGATCGCAACCCGCGCGTGCAGGAACTCCCCTGCCTTCGCGATGAATTGCAGGCTCGGCATCCGCTCGCCGCGCTCGACCATCGCCACCTGCGACGCCGAGTACCCCACATGCGCCCCGAACTGCTCCCGCGTACTCCCTTGCGCTTCCCGCAGCGCACGCGACACCGCGCCGAACATCTTCATGCTCGACGACCCCTCGACACCGTCCTGCACAGCCAACCCCCTTGCCCGCACACTCCCTTGTGTGCCTCCGAAAGTCCTGTTCAGGCTAGCCACATATCACCCACCGTGAGGGCATGCACACGCAATCGCCCCCTGAAGTGGTGCTCCAACTCCTCGCGGAACCAGAGGGGTTCGCCGCCGCACGCCAAGCCGTCCGGGAGCAGCTCACCACCTGGGGGTATCCCCGAACTCGCCGACGACGCGACGCTCTGCGTCACCGAGATGCTGGCCAACGTCCACCGCCACGTGAAGTCCCCGGAGTGCGAACTCCACCTCCGCGTACTCCCGGAAGGCGGGGTTCGGGTGGCCGTCGCCGACCGTTCGCCCGAAGTCCCCGTCTGGTACACCGAACCCGACTGGGATACGGAGAGCGGACGGGGGATTTTCCTGATCGCGTCCGTGGCCGGCCAGTGGGGTGTCACGCCCAGGCAGGGCCGACGCGGCAAGCAGGTGTGGGCGGAGTTCACAGCCGTGAAGTCTTGACCCGCCCGGTGAGCCCCGGCTTACGGTGGCCGCCGCCGAACAGGAGCCCGCGCCCATGACCAGCCCGTACGTGAAGGGGATCACCCGCGAGGAACACCTCGCGCATCTCCGGCTGCACCCGGACGCGAGCCATCTCCAGATCCCCGAGTGGGCGGACGTGAAGCCCGACTGGACGGCGGAGAGCGTCGGTTGGTTCGAGGGGGAGGCGCTGGTCGCCGTAGCGCTCGTGCTGTACCGGGCGTTCCCCGGCACCGGGCGCTGTCTCGCCTACCTCCCCGACGGCCCCGCGATCGACTGGCACAGCCAGCGCCCGGAACGGTATCTGGACCCCCTGATCGCGCACCTGGAGAAGGAGGGCGCGTTCTCGGTCCGCATCGGCCCGCCGCTCGTCGTCCGGCACTGGGACGCGGCCACCGTCGCGGCGGGCGTCGCCGACCCCTCCGTACGACATCTGCGCGACCTGCCGACGGACGGCATCGACGGCTACGCACTGGACGCGGCGGAACGGCTCAGGCGCCTCGGGTGGCGCCGGTGCAAGGAGGAGGACGGCAGCGGATTCGGCCTCGGCCAGCCGCGCTACGGCTGCCAAATCCCCCTGACCGGGCGGTCGGTGAACGAGCTGCGTGCCGCCCTCTCCCCCCACTGGTTGCAGTCGCTGCAGACGGCGGAAGCCGGCGGCGTCGGAGTCTTCTGGGGCTCGGAGGACGACCTGCCCGCGTTCCACCGCCTGTACCGCGCCACGGCGGAACGCGACGGCTTCAAGCCCCGCCCCCTGGACTACTTCCGCCGCATGTGGCAGGCGCTGAACGCCGTGGAGTCCGACCGCATACGCATCTACCTCGCCGAGTACGACGACGAGGTCCTCTCCTCCGCCCTGATGATCAGCACCGGCCCCCGCGCCTGGCACTCCTACCCCGCGTCCGGCCGCCGAGGCCGCGAACTCCGCCCCAGCAGCCTCCTGTTGTGGCGCATGCTCTGCGAGGCCCTCGACTCCGGCGCGGACACGTACGACCTCCGCTCCATCACCCCGTCCTTGGTAGCCGAGGACCGCCTCGTCGGGCGTCTCCTCTTCAAGACAGGCGCGGGCGGCCGAGCAGTGGAGTACATGGGCGAATGGGAACGCCCGGTAGGAACCCAAGGCAAGGTCCTGCAACGGGCGTTGAGCGTCTATCTAGCCCGCAGGTAGAAGGGGCGGGCGCAGCCCCGCCCTTTAGGGGCGCGGGGAACTGCGCGACCAGCCCCCACGCACCCGCACCCGACATCCGACCGAGCGGGGGCCGGGGGCGCAGCCCCCGGGGATGGGACGGGTAGGGGCGGCGGGGGCGATTCAACGCCCTTGCAACCGCGCCGCCACCTCACGAACCTCCGGGAGACGTGCCAGGAGTGCAGCCCCGGGACAGCTCGTCATATAGCCGTCCTTGTGCCCCGCCAACGCAGGCAGCACCGCCGTCGTACCGCTGGCATACCGACTGAGGCTGTTACTGGACACCAGCCGCGACTTCGCACGCGGGTCCACATCCGCAAGCCCCAACTTCCACGCAGCCAACGCGGCAATCGCATCGGTCATCACCTTCGGCACCGCCATCCCCGCAGTGAACGTCCCGATCGCCGCGATCCCCGCGGTCCGGTGATTGAACCCCTGCGTGTGCGCCCCCGTGACGGCCCGGTCGACACCCCCCGCCCGCCCCTCGTAGATCGTCCCGCAGTGATCGACGAGGAAGTTGTACCCGATGTCGTCCCAGTCCCGGACCCCGGTCTGCCCGGCGTACAGGTACCGGATGATGCGGGGCGCGTCCGCGCAGTCGTACCCGTTCGGCGAGTCCGTGTGATGGACGAAGACGGCGACGACCTTGTCGTCGTAGCGCGGCGGCGGCTGCGCGTGCCGGGAGAGCGCGTCCAGCCAGGCCGAGCGCGGCACGATGTGCGGCTTGGGCGCGGTGTGCCCGACGGCGGCGGGCCGGGCCGCGACGGGTGGCCGTACGGCGGCGGTCGTGGCCCTGCGCCCGATGCCGTTCGCGCACAGGGCCAGCACCAGGACGGCGGCGAGACCGGGCAGGCAGGCCAGCAGAACGACCGCCGTGCGGGGTATTCGTACCCGCGGCCGTCGTCTTCGTGCACCCGGCGTTCTTCTCAGGACACGCATGGTCACACTCTCGGCCGGAAACACTCAGTCCGCGATGTGTGCTGTGCCACCCGGTGGAACCATCGTCCTGGTCCGGCACGTTTCTGGGGGTACACGCACGCGTGGTGGGTTGGGTTCACGGCGGCCACGCGCGCGTAACTGATCAGTGGGCCCGTTCCTCGCGTACTAAGGGTTCCGAGAGAAAGGCGGCTCCGTGGACCTGCTCGACCTGCTGTTGTTGCTGGTGATCCTCGCCTACGCGGCGTCCGGATACCGGCGCGGCCTCGTCGCCGGATGTGTGTCGCTCGCCGGGTTCGTCGGCGGTGCGGTCATCGGCGTGTGGGTGCTGCCGTGGGTGATGGACCTGGTGACTCCGGGGACGACGACGGCGACGGTGACCGCCGTGCTCACGGTGCTGACCCCGGCGGTGGTCGGGCACGAACTGGCGGGGCGGCTCGCGCTGAAGCTGCGCAAGGAGCTGGACCAGGGACCGCTGCGGGTGGCCGACGGTATCGGCGGGGCCGCGGCGAACTCGGTGGCGGTGATGATCGTCGCGTGGGTGGCCGCGAGCGTGCTGGGCGCGTCCTCGTCGGCGACGGTCACGACGGCGATCCAGGACTCGAAGCTGCTGGGCAGCGTGCAGAAGCTGATGCCGGACACGACCCCGACGTGGTTCTCGCGGGCCACCTCCGCGCTCACCGAGGCGGGCTTCCCGCAGGTCTTCAACCCGTTCGAGAACGAGTCGACGGCCGAGGTCGCCAAGCCCACCGGCGACAGCGTCACGGCCGCCGCGACGAACGCCTCCAAGCGGAGCACCGTCAAGATCGAGGGCTCCTCGGGCACCCAGGGCCGCGAGGGCAGCGGCTTCGTGTTCGCCCCGCAGCACGTGATGACCAACGCGCACGTGGTGGCCGGCATCGACGACCCGACCGTCCGCGTCGGCGGGGTCGGACGGTCGTACGAGGCACGGGTGGTCCTCTTCGACCCGCAGAAGGACGTCGCCGTGCTGTACGTGCCGGGGCTGTCCGCGCCCGTGCTGAGCTTCGACGACAGCGCGGCCCGCGGCGACTCGGCCGTCGTCGCCGGCTATCCCCAGGACGGCGACCTGAACCTCCAGGCCGCGACCGTCGCCAACCGCGTGAACGCGACCGGCCAGAACATCTACAACGACGGCACGGTCACCCGCGAGATCTACTCGATCCGCTCCACGGTCCGCCCCGGCAACTCCGGCGGCCCCCTCCTGACCACCGGCGGCAAGGTCTACGGCGTCGTCTTCGCCCGCTCCACCTCGGACAACGAGACGGGGTACGTGCTCACGGCCGACGAGGTCTCCGGGGACGCGCAACGGGCGGCGACCGCGACGGCCCAGGTGGACACGGGCGACCTGGTCACCTCGTAGGCACACAGGTCACAGCGCGCGGCCCATGAGGACGTCGTCGACGTACTCCCCGTCGAGCAGGAACTCCTCGGGCAGTACGCCCTCGACGGCGAAGCCCTCGGCCTCGTAGAGCTTCCGGGCCGGGGTGTTGTGCCCGAGCACGCGGAGGGTGATCCGCCGGGCGCCCTGCCGCCGGGCCTCGGTCATGGCGGCCCGGATCAGCGCCCGGCCGACCCCGTGTCCCCGCGCCTCCCCGGAGACGGCGAGCCCCTGGATCTGCCGGACGTGCGCGTTGCAGGCGAGCGAGGTGGCGGGAACCAGCCGGATGTAGCCGACGATCCGGCGGTCGAGTTCGGCGACCAGGTGCTCGCCGGGTGCGTGCCGCTCGTCGAAGAAGGGGCGGTACGGCGGCTGCGGCCGGGGCGTGACCGCGTGCAGGTTGGACCAGGTGGCGCGGTCCAGCGCGCCGAGTTCCTCGTCGTCGTCGGGCAGGGCTGTGCGTATGTTCGGCTCGGACATGTGGGCCAGGGTACGGCGGGCGCGGCGCGGTCCTCATGGGGGTTTTATGGATCAACGAGGCAGGATGGGCGCCATGGAACGCTCGCGAATCGCGGTGACCGGCGCCTCCGGTCTCATCGGCAGCGCACTGGTCCGGTCCCTGACCGCGGACGGGCACGAGGTGGTGCGCCTGGTGCGGCGCGGCGCCCGGGGCGCGGACGAGGTGTGCTGGGACCCCGAGGGCCAGTACGTGGACGCGGCCGGGCTCGACGGGTGCGACGCCGTGGTCAACCTCGCCGGTGCGGGGGTCGGCGACCACCGCTGGACGGACGCCTACAAGAAGCAGGTCCGCGACAGTCGCGTCCTCGGCACGGCGGCCCTCGCGGAGGCCGTGGCCGCGCTGGACCGGCCGCCGCGGGTGTGGGTGAACGGCAGCGCGATCGGCTTCTACGGAGAGACCGGCGACCGTGCCGTGGACGAATCGGCGCCTCCTGGGGACGGCTTTCTGCCCTCGCTGTGCGTGGAGTGGGAGGAGGCCACGGCACCCGTGCAGGAAGCGGGCGTACGGACCGTGTTCGCGCGGACCGGGCTGGTCGTCGCGCGTGAGGGCGGGGCGTGGGCCAAGCTGTTCCCCCTCTACAAGGCGGGACTCGGGGGACGGTTCGGGAACGGGCGGCAGTACTGGTCGTTCGTCGCGCTGCACGACGAGGTGGCGGCGATCCGGCATCTCATCGACACGGACGGCCTGTCAGGCCCCTTCAACCTCACCGCGCCCAACCCGCTGACGAACCGTGAGATCTCGGCGGCGATGGGGCGTGTGATGCGCCGCCCGTCCCTCTTCACGGTGCCTGCGCCCGCGCTGAAGCTGGTGCTCGGCGAGATGTCGGGGGATGTGCTGGGGAGTCAACGGGTGCTGCCGAAGCGGCTGTTGGAGTCGGGGTTCACGTTCGCGTTCCCGGAGATCGAGGGGGCGATCCGGGCGGCGCTGTGAGCGTCCGAGACCCCGGGGGCGCCTGGTGGTGCCCGATGATGACGCTCGGCGACCGTATGCGACCGCCGTGCGACCGTGCCCTGCGTATGCGCGACTGCCCTTGACCGATCACGGCCCTAACCTCGACCCGAACTCGGGTATCCCTGGAGGCTGTTGGGGGCATGACGACTCCACCGGCCGCTCAACGTCGAGGAGGGGCACGTGCTTGAGCCCGCGTACCAGGCGGACGTCGTCGTCGTGGGAGCCGGGGTCGCCGGACTCGCCGCGGCGCATCGGCTGATCAGCGCAGGAGTAACGACCGCAGTCCTGGAGGCCGCCCCTTACGTGGGGGGCCGTATGTCGACCGAGAAGGTCGACGGGTTCCGGCTCGACCGGATCGGGCAGTTCCTGTCCACCTCGTACCCCGAACTACGCCTGACCCCGGGCCTCGACGCCCTGGTGCTGCGCCCCTTCGCCCCGGGGGTCCTCCTCCACAGCGACGGCCGCCACCACCACGCGGGCACCCCGGCGCCCGGAGGGAGCGCGCGGGGCGCATTCCACGCGGTACGCGCCCTGGCGAGCGCCCCTCGGGTGGGGGCGGTACGGAAGGGCCCCCTGTGGGGCGGGCCGGTGACGCGGGGGCGGGCCGGCTTCTCATGGGGCGGGCCGGTGGCAAGGGGACGCGGGGGCGTCTCCTGGGCCGCGGCGGCGCCCG
Organism: Streptomyces sp. NBC_00986; assembly: GCF_045162565.1. Lineage (NCBI taxonomy): Bacteria > Bacillati > Actinomycetota > Actinomycetes > Kitasatosporales > Streptomycetaceae > Streptomyces > Streptomyces sp. NBC_00986. Next base: position 8,426,058 of record NZ_CP108733.1, on the reverse strand, counting down.
GGAGCGGGGTGGCGGGCGCCGCGGGGAGGGCAGACGCTTCAGGCCGCGGCGCGACACTGGCAACGCCCTCAGGGGACACGGCCATCCCCGGGGACCGCACGGGAACCGCCGAAGGTGGTCCGGTTCCCAAGGACCGGACCGCGGCCCGGGGCGGCCTGACGGGCGCGTCCTGGGGCGCGTTCAGGGATTGGACGGGCGCGTCCTGGGGCGGTCCGGCGCCAAGGAACCGCGCGGGTACCTCCCGGGGCGGCCCGCCCCCCAAAGACCGGACAGGCTCCTCCTGGGGCGGCCCCACGCTCAAAGACCGGGCCGCGGTCGCCCCGGGTTCCTCGTCCGTGCCCAGGTCCCGCTCCGGTGCACCACTTGGCAGCCCCGTCGACCAGGCCCGGCTCGGCACCGCGCTGACACGCCTCGCGGGCACGCCTGTCGAACGCCTCCTGTCCCGGCCCGAGTTGGCGGCCGGGCAGGCGCTCGCGGCACGCGGAGTACCGGCACGCACCATCGACGGGTTCCTGCGCCCCCTCCTCGCCGCGCTGCTGTGCGACCCGGAGTTGACGACCTCCAGCCGGTGCGCCGACCTCGCGCTGCGGGCCTTCGCGGGTGGGCGGCTGTGCCTGCCGGAGGGGGGCGCGGAGATGCTGCCCGAGGTGCTCGCCGCCGCGCTGCCGCCGGGCACCGTGCACACCGGCGTGCGCGTGACGGCCGTGTCGACGACGTCGGTGACCACCGCCGAGCACGGCGAGATCCGCTGCCGCGCGGTCCTCGTCGCGACGGACGCGCGCGCGGCGGCCGAACTCCTGCCCGGCCTGCGCGTGCCGGACTTCCACCCGGTGACGGTCGTCCACCACACGACCGACGACCCGCCCACGACCGGCGCCGCCCTCCTCCTGGACTCCGACCGAGGCGGCCCGGTAGCCCACACGGCGATCATCAGCGAGGTCGACCCGAGCCGAGCACCGGCCGGCCGGGCCCTCGTCTCCTCAACGGTCCTCGGCCCTCCCCCACCGGACGTCGAGACCGCCGTACGCATGCATCTGTCCCGCCTCTACGGCACCTCGACCACCCGCTGGGAGACCCTCGCCGTCCACCACACCCCCACGGCCGTCCCCGTCATGCGCCCACCACACGATCTACGGCGCCCCGTACGCCTGTTGGCCGGCCTGTACGTGTGCGGCGACCACCGGGACACGAGCACGGTGCAGGGTGCCCTGCACTCGGGCCGCAGGGCATCGTCGGCGATCCTGGCGGACCTGGGCGCGGCGACCTCGATGCACCGGGCAGACCCGATCCCGACAACACAGGCCGCCTGAGGCGCCCTGAAGGGGCGCGGGGAACTGCGCGACCAGCCACGACGGAGCCGCGCAGTCCCACTCACAGCCACCCTCACGGCGAAGGGGCTCACCCGAACGCGGCGACCTTGTCGCGATACCCCCGCACCGGCGCCGCGTCCTTGTACGGCTCAAGCCGCCGCTCGAAGTCCCGCACATACTCGACCGCCCGAACCGACCGCATCTCCACGGCCTGCCCCGCCGCCTCAGCCCCCAACGCACAAGCCTGGTCGAGCTCACCGAGCCCGAGCCGGGCGGAGGCAAGAACAACCCGGCAGAACAACCGACTTCGGGCAAACGCAGGCGCCCGCAACTGCAGCGAACGTTCCGCATGTTGGGCAGCCGCGCGGAACTGCTGCAGATCCCGATGCGCGTGCCCGAACTCGTCGGCGAGCTGCGCCTCGTCGAAGAACCGCGCCCAGTAAGGCACTTCATCCCCGACGCGCGCCGTCTCGAGCGCGCGCTCGGCCCGCACGAGCGCCGAGGTGCACGCCCGCACCTCCCCCAGCACCCCGTGCGCCCGCGCCTCCACGGAGTGCAGCAACGACTGCACGACGGGCGGCGCACTGGTCCCGACCCCCTGCTGCGCCACCCGCGCGAGCTGCACGGCCTCGCGCCCGTGCCCGAGATAGACGGCCTGCCGGCTCATGGTCATGAGCACGTACGAGCCGTAGGCCCGGTCCCCCGCCGCCTGCGAGAGCCGCAGCGCCTGCACGAAGTACCGCTGCGCGAGCCCGTGCGCGGCGATGTCGTACGAGGTCCAGCCCGCGAGCCGGGTGAGGTCGGCCGCCGCGGCGAACAGGCGTCGGCCGGTCTGCTCGCCGTAGGTGCCGCGGAGCATCGGCTCGGTCTCGTGCTCGAGGTAGCGCACGAGGGCCTGGCGGGCGTGGCCGCCGCCGTAGGCGTTGTCGAGGGTGCGGAAGAGTTCGCCGACCGAGCGGAGCGCGGAGATGTCGCCGCCGGTGACCTTCTGGCCGGGCCCGCGATCGGCGGCCTGGCCGCGCTGGCGGGGTACGGCGGGGCGGCCCTGCGGGGGCACGCGGTTGGCGGGTTCGGCGCGGCCGACCCGGTCGTCGGCGCGGCCGATCAGCCAGTCCCGGCTGGGCACCACGAGTCCGGCCGGGGTGAAGGCGATCTTGCGGAGCTCGGCGTGGCTGCCGGAGTCCTTGCGCCACAGCCCGCTGACGATGTCGACGGCCTCCTCGGGGGTCGCGGCGAACTCGAGCCCGGCGTACACCGGCGCGCAGGCGTCGAGCCCGAGGTCCTGGGCGGTGAGCCGGCGGCCGAGCCGGCGGGTGAAGACCTCGGCGATGAGGGCGGGCGTGGTGCCTCTGGGCTGCTGGCCGCGCAGCCACCGGGTGACGGATGTCTTGTCGTATCTGAGATCGAGTCCGTGCTCCAGACCGAGCTGGTCCACGCGACGGGCGAGACCTGCGTTGGAGAACCCCGCTTCTGCGATGAGCGCGGCGAGCTGACGGTTGGGAGTGCGCTGCGCGGGTCGTTCCGTCATCTGCGGTGCGGTCTCCTGCCTTTCGGGCCCCAGCAGAGGCCGATGCGGCCACTGCCTGCCCGGATTGCCTGTGAGCAGCCCTTTTGGCCTCGTGAACGGCGCGAATGTAGCGGAGCGTAAGCATCCCGTCGCACATTCCGACGTGCATTCATCCGATCGTGTGAGGATTGGTCGTAGGGCTGACGGTCCCGACCGCCCGGAGCGCTGTCAGCGGTCGGTCGTACAGTGGCGTAGGCATGTTTCGTGCCTTACGACTCATAGGTGCTGCTGAGGAGGCGCTTGCCGTGGGTGAGTTGCGGTTCGTCCGGTTGGGCTTCGGCGCGGACGCCGTCGAGTACCAGGAGGCGTGGGACGAGCAGCGCCGGGTGCACGCGGCCCGCTTCGCGGACGAGGTCCCCGACACCGTGCTGCTGCTGGAGCACCCGCCGGTCTACACGGCGGGCCGCCGCACGCAGGACAGCGAGCGCCCGCTGGACGGCACCCCGGTCATCGACGTCGACCGCGGCGGCAAGATCACCTGGCACGGCCCGGGCCAGCTCGTCGGCTACCCGATCCAGAAGCTGCCCCGCCCGGTGGACGTCGTCGCCCACGTACGACGCCTGGAGGAGGCGCTGATCCGCGTGTGCGCGGAGTTCGGCGTCGAGACCAGCCGGGTCGAGGGGCGCAGCGGGGTCTGGATCCTCGGCGACCCGGTCGACCAACGTCCCTCGATCGGCGGCCTGTCGCTCGACTTCGACCCCCGTCTGCACGACGAGGAGTTCGACCCGCGGATGAACGGCCCGGAGTACGCGCCGTCGAACGCCGGCCAGCGCCGCGAGGACCGCAAGATCGCCGCGATCGGCATCCGCGTGGCCAAGGGCGTCACGATGCACGGCTTCGCGCTGAACGTGAACCCGGACAACAGGTGGTTCGACCGCATCATCCCGTGCGGGATCCGCGACGCGGGCGTCGCCTCACTGGCCGCCGAGTTGGGCCGGGACGTGACGATCGACGAGGTGCTGCCGGTGGTGGAACGGCACCTGAAGGACGTACTGGAGCACGCGGATCCGAAGCCCCGGGAGATCGAGAAGGCGACCGCCTGACCCGGGAATGTGACTTACCGCTCTGAGGTTGGCCTCAACGCGGGGGCCGCAAATCACGGGCGTACCCTGGTGTACGCCGAAGAATCGAAGCTACAGGGAGCCGATGTGTCCGCAGTCACCCCAGACGGACGCAAGATGCTGCGCCTGGAGGTCCGGAACGCCCAGACCCCCATCGAGCGCAAGCCCGAGTGGATCAAGACCCGGGCGAAAATGGGTCCCGAGTACACGAAGATGCAGGCGCTCGTGAAGAGCGAGGGCCTGCACACGGTCTGCCAGGAAGCCGGCTGCCCCAACATCTACGAGTGCTGGGAGGACCGCGAGGCGACCTTCCTCATCGGCGGCGACCAGTGCACGCGGCGTTGCGACTTCTGCCAGATCGACACCGGCAAGCCCGAGGCCCTGGACCGCGACGAACCGCGCCGGGTCGGCGAGTCCGTCGTCACGATGGACCTGAACTACGCCACGATCACCGGCGTCGCCCGCGACGACCTGGAGGACGGCGGCGCCTGGCTGTACGCGGAGACGGTCCGCCAGATCCACGAGCAGACGTCCTCCCGCGAGGCCGGCCGCACCAAGGTCGAACTGCTCGCCCCCGACTTCAACGCGGTCCCGGAGCAGCTCGCCGAGGTCTTCTCGTCCCGCCCCGAGGTCTTCGCGCACAACGTCGAGACGGTCCCCCGCATCTTCAAGCGCATCCGCCCCGGCTTCCGCTACGACCGCTCGCTCAAGGTCATCACCGAGGCCCGCGACTACGGTCTGGTCACGAAGTCGAACCTGATCCTCGGCATGGGCGAGACCCGCGAGGAGGTCAGCGAGGCGCTGCGCCAACTGCACGAGGCGGGCTGCGAGTTGGTCACCATCACGCAGTACCTGCGGCCCTCCGTACGGCACCACCCCGTGGAGCGCTGGGTGAAGCCGCACGAGTTCGTGGAGCTGAAGGAGGAGGCCGACCAGATCGGTTTCTCCGGCGTCATGTCCGGCCCGCTGGTGCGCTCGTCGTACCGCGCCGGACGCCTCTACCAGATGGCGATCGAGAAGCGTGGCGCGTACGTGGCCTCGCAGGCGGTGTGATCCCAACTCACCCCAGCCCGCCCCGGGTTGTGTGAATTCGCGCACAAGCAGCTACTTGCCGGTAACAGTCATTGTCGACGCGGCCCTGACAGTCCTCCCAGATGAGGGCGTCCATCAGGGCCGCGTCAGCGTTTCGGCCCACCGCATCAAGGCTTCATTGGCGTTTGACCGGTCGGTCACGCCCTGGTAACACCAAACAGTGACAATGGATTTACAGCACGTAGACCCATACCCAGAGCCGTTCCGAGGGGGGACCTCCACGATGCAGGCCGCGCCCGTCCGTGCCACCGCCATCCCGTCCGTCACCGACGCGCTGCGCGCGGTGGAGTCGCTGCTGCTGAGCAGCGGCCAGCGGACCGCCCGTCGCAACGCGTGGACCTCCGTCCTGGAGGACCGCCGCCGCGCCAAGGACCGGGTCGAGGCACAGCTCGTCCTGGAGCAGTCCCTCACCGCGCACTCCTGACTCCCCACGCTCCGAATCCCCACCCTGTGGGCACCGCCGTCGTCGGCGCTCCCGCGGGCACGTAGACTTCCTGGCATGGCGAGGAAGGACACGACAGCGGAAAACGCTGCGAACCCCGGGCGACTCAAGCAGATCGCTCTGACGTACAAGATGACGCGCAAGGCCGACAAGACGATCGGTCTTGTACTCGCGGCTGTCGGAATTGCCACCTTCGGTGTCTTCCTCGCGATCGGCTTCTTGCTCGGTCACCCCATTTATCTCGGCATTCTCGGCCTCCTGCTCGCCTTCCTCGCGTCGGCGATCGTCTTCGGACGCCGGGCCGAGCGGGCGGCCTTCGGGCAGATGGAGGGCCAGCCGGGCGCGGCTGCGGCGGTACTGGACAACATCGGCCGGGGCTGGACGACGACTCCGGCGGTGGCGATGAACCGCAGCCAGGACGTGGTGCACCGCGCGGTCGGCAAGGCCGGCATCGTGCTGGTCGCCGAGGGCAACCCGAACCGGGTGAAGTCCCTCCTGGCCGCCGAGAAGAAGAAGATGAACCGCATCGTCGCGGACGTCCCGGTGCACGACGTGATGGTCGGCACGGGCGAGGGCCAGATCCCGCTGAAGAAGGTCCGCACGACGATGCTGAAGCTCCCGCGAGTCCTGACCGGCCCGCAGGTGACAGCCACGAACGACCGCCTCCGCGCGATGGGCGACCTGATGAGCAACATGCCGTTGCCCAAGGGCCCGATGCCGAAGGGCATGAAGCTCCCCAAGGGCGGCGGCAAGGCCCGCTGACACCCCCGCATTTCGACTCCTACGACGTTGGGGGCGCCCGGATCACTCCGGGCGCCCCCAACGTCGTAGGACCGCTCCTGCCCGCATACATACACAGTGGGGCCGGGTGCCCTCGGAAGGACAGGACGCCCGGCCTACTCGATGCCGCCCGCCTGCCGGCAAGCCGTGGTTCTAACCGAGCCGTCCCGCAGGCGCGGCCGCATCTCCGTGCCACTTCTTGTGCACCCACAGCCGCTCCCCGGCCAACTCGGTCTGCGCCCAGGTGCCGGACAGGGTCCCGATCGCCGTGTCCCGCGGCAGCCGTGCGATGACCTTGGTCGGCTTCACTCCGCCGAACCGGCCGTACTCCAGCACCACGACACTCCGGTCGGTCGCGAGCACCACCCGCCGCGTCGTCAACGCCGCGGCGACCACGGCCCCGATCAGTGCGCCGAGCACACCCCCGAGCGCCCCGACCCCACCCGACGCCCCCGCGGCAACGGCCACTGCCCGAACCCCGATCAGCCCCACCAGAGGAAACCCGACCTGCGCCCAGGGATTGATCCCACCCTGTGCCAGCAGAACCCGCTCGACACGTTCACCGGGCTCCAGGAGCCCTTGCGAACGCTCGACAACGCTGGTCGATATCTTCGGCGCCACGATTTTCCATCCCACCAATCAGAATAATTTCAGATCAACGCAGAGGGCCAGAGAACTACACCAAGCCCTGGAGAAACCTCTCGGCATTGTCTCGACCTGCTGCATCACGGGACCACACAGCCCACCGGGACAGGTCGTCCCGAGCAAATACCTTCGCCCAGGTCTCCCACATGTGCACTCTAAATCCATCACCGAAAAACCAGGCTTCACCACAACCATCAACCTCTTCGGCAAGATGCAATCCCAGACACCGTCGGCGCAGCTCTCCAAGAGATTCGAACCCACCCCGGCCGACGACGTCCCAGCTCATGCACTCGGCATAGAGCGCATCGGATTCAATCATCCCCTCAACGCTCCCGAAGACCTTGACGTATTCTCCGCCTTCCGCCTCGGGGAACATGAAATATACGACGCCGTCGAGACTCACCCACACACCAAACGGATGGGCGACGGTGTGCTCGATCAGGGCCAGCATGATCTCGTCGTCCTCCTCGTCGAAATCCAAGGTCGGGAAGAACCCGATCTCCTCTTCGAACGACCACGAGTCACTCCGGTAGCGAAGCCCGCCGAAGCGCTCGCAGATCCGGGACGCCCTGGACACCGCCCCTTCCACGTCCACACCGAACCAGGCGGCCGCGCGCGCGAAATCAGCCGACCCACCAAGATTCTCGCGCGACCATTGAACCCGCGTTGCACGTTCACCGAGGAATGAGATCGCACGCGAGGTCAAACCATTCGGATTCTCCAGAACATGACCCTTCTCATACCTCACTGCCTCCTCCCTCCAGCGGACGTAATGTCCAGCACATCCATCACCCTTTGACACGCAGTGCACGGCGCCATGATTGCCCCGTCCCATTGAGTACCGACTCGACTGCTCAAAATACCCATGGTCGTCATATGGGATCCCCTCACATCCATCCCCGCCTGTAGCGCACGATTGATGCACGCAATCTCACTACACCCGCCATGAGGGTGCACCACAGTATCGAGGATTGCCTTCAGGCCGGGCTCCACCGTCTCATTACCAAAACTTCCGGATGTACCTTCAAATATTGCCGAGAGGCCGGAATCCGTGGTTATTTCCAGCTCACTCACCGTTCCCGGACGCTTCCTCTTTCCAGTGGATTGCTTCAGCGCTTCACGTCTGGCGTCCAAGCGCTCCGGCGCACCTGGAGTGCACGTGTTGTGTACGAGTACCGCGGTCTTCGCTCCGGGCGCCTGCACATAGTAGGTGTGGAGATCCGCAACGGTCAGGTTGTACGTACGGACATGGTCGGTATACGCACGGTTTGTGGTGACGGTGGCCTTGTCGCCGTCGGCGGTGGCCAGGGTCATGCCCGGGGTGAGGTCGGCGGCTCCGAGCCAGGCCTTCTCCGAATCCGACCAGAAGGGGTGTTCCGCGGTGGCGGTGATCTTCTCGGTGCCGTCGGGGGTGGCGATGGTGAGCTCGTTGAGCTCCTTGTCGCCCTCGGTGGTGATGAGGGACGTGACTTCCTCGGAGGTCTTTTCGCCGGTCTCCGGGTCCGTGGAAAGGACCTTGTCGCCGAGTTCGACGTCCTCGATCGGCTTGGTGGTGCCGTCGGCGAGGAGGACCAGGGTTCCGGCGAGGAAGCAGTTCTTGTCCAGGACCTTCTTGGCCACCTCGACGGCCTTCTGGCCCAGCCCCGTCTTCGCCAGGGCCTTGACGCCCGCGCCCACGCCCGCTCCGGCTGCGCCGCCCACCGCGCCGACTGCCGCTCCGATGCCGCCCGCTGTCAGGTAGCCACCGACACTGTGGTCCGCGTTGTCGTCCATGGCGTTGCCGACCAGGCCGCCCGCGAAGCCGGCGACGGCTCCGCAGCCCGCGGCCAGGGCCAGGCCCGCTCCGCCGGTGGCGGCGCCCGCAGCACCGGCCGCGCCGTAGCAGGCGGCGCCGACGGCGACCTCGACCGTGAACGTGATGATCTCGGTCTTGTGCTTGTCCAGCCAGTTGGACGCCTTGCACCACAAGTTGCACTCGGGGGCGGGCTTGGTGACCGTGACGGTCTTCGTCACCGTGACGGTGACCGTCTGGGACCCCGAGCTGCTGCCCGTTCCCGTGCCGCCTCCGCCGCCACCGCCGGACTCGGGGCAGGCCGGGTTGGTCAGGCTGGGGCAGCCGACGTAGGTGCCGGCGCCTCCGCCACCGCCGTCCATCATCGCCTTCAGACCGGTCGGGTCCGAGTGCGAGACCGGGCTGTTGTTGCTGTACGCGTACCCGTTCATGGAGAGCGGGTCGGCGATGTCCAGGACGGGGTCCGCCGAGATGAAGCGGCCCGTCTCCGGGTCGTACTCGCGGGCTCCGAGGTGGATCAGGCCGGTGGTGTTCTCGTCGGTGCCGCCGATGTACGCGCGGTGCAGGGCCCAGGTGTTGCTGGTGGAGCGTTCGACGCCGAACGGGTCCGTCTTCGTTCGCTTGACCTCCTGGCCCGAGGCCAGGGCGATGGTGAACAGGGTGGTGCCCTGGTGGTCGGGGATGAGTGCCAGGAGTGACGTGGTGGTGGAGCCACGGCTGGAGTGACGGAGCACGGACGGCACGCCGGCCTGGGAGTACGTGCGCTGGGAGTAGGCCACGGCGCCGTTGACGTCCGTGGAGAGTTCCTGGCCGTCGAGGTAGAGGGTGTGGCTGCCGGCCGTGGTGGTGATCAGGCGGTTGCCTGCCGCGTCGTAGAGATAGGTGGTGTCGTCGCCCAGGGCCCAGGTCTGCGGGTTGGTCGCGTTGCAGGTGTAGAGCTGGAGGTCCTTGCCGGTGGTGTAGTCGGCGTTGGGTACGTCGAGGCACTTGCCGGAGGCGACGTGCTTGAGGGTGTTGGTGCCGGTCGCCGTCCACTCCTGATTGGCCGCGCCGGTGCAGTCGGCGATGACGATCGCCGTGTTGTTGGCGGTGGCGCCGCCCGAGGGCATCACACAGTGGCCGAGGACCTTGAGCGCGCCGGTCGACGGGTCGGTCTCGGAGTCGGTCGCGTCGATGCGCAGGCGCTGCGGCTTGGTGCCGTTGCAGGTGTAGAGCTGCAGGGCGGTGCCGGCGGTGGTGGAGCCGTTCGACAGGTCCAGGCACTTGCCGGACGCGTTGACCGCCTGGCCCTCGCCCTCCGCGCCGAAGCCGGTGACCGTCTCGACCCTGCCGTCCCAGGTCCAGGTCAGCGACTGGGTGTCGCCCCCGTACATCCGCGTCTTCGCGTTGCCCGAGGCGTCGTAGCCGACGGTGGCGACCGAGTCCACCGTCGAGGAGTCGGAGGTGACCGTGGTCAGGGTGTGCGGCTGGGCGGTGACGCCGGAGCCGGACGGGTCGATGCCGTACTCGTACGACGTGGTGACATTGAGGGTGGAGTCCGCGACCGTCGAGCCGTTCACCAACTCGACGGAGTGGTCGATGAGTTGGTCGCGGTTGCCGATGGCGTCGTAGTGGTATGTCTGCCAGTAGCCGTCGCCGTCCACGGTTGCCGTGACACCGTTCGGGGCACCGGTCGATGTCACCGCGCAGGTCGTCGAGTTGGATGTCCAGGCCTGGTTCAGCTGGCCGAGCACGTCGTACGTGAAGCACTGGCGGTCGGTCTTGACCGCGGTGGAGTCGTCGTCGGCCGTCTTCGGGACGGTGTCGGCGAGGATGGTGATGTTGCCGGCCGCGTCGTAGGTGTACGTGCGGTCGTTGACCCGGTGGGTGTCGGCGGTCTCCCGGTCGGTGACCGTCCTGTTGAGCCGGCCGGTGCTCTCGTCGTAGACGTTGGTCGTCCAGACCCGGTAGGGCTGTTCGCCGGTGACCGCGCGCAGCACCTCGCCGTAGGGCGAGTAGTCGACCTCGGCGGTGTACCAGTCCTCGCCCGATGTGGAGGTGGCGAGCCCGTCGCCGTCGTAACGGGTGACGACGTCTTCCTTCGCGATGCCGCCGACCGCCGGGACGGTCGTCGAGGCGAGCTTGCCGGTCGCGGTGTACGTGTAGCCGTAGGTGTAGGTGCCGGACAGGCCCTTGGTGGCGTCCGCCTCCGGGATCGTCACCGACTTGCCGGTCGGCCGGTACTCGTCGTCGTAGCCGGTGACCGAGGTCGTGTACGCCTTGTCGCCGGTGTAGCGGGTGGAGGTGGCCGGCTGGCCGAGGCCACCGGTGACCGTGTCGTAGGTGAAGGCCGTCAGGGCCTTGCCCGCGGAACTGTCCAGCCGCTGCCCTGTGCTGCGACCGAGCGCGTCGTAGCCGGTCCAGACCGTGGTGCCGTTCGCGTTCTTCGACGTCAGGAGGCGGTCCAGGTCGTCGTACGTAGTGACCGTCGTCCCGGTGTCCGGGTCGATCGCCTTGGTCTGTCGGCCGCGCGCGTCGTACTTCCACTCCCACGCGTTGCCGTCGGCATCCGTCGCGGAGATCCGGTTGCCGCGGGAGTCATAGGCGTAGTGGGTGGAGCTGAAGGCCGCCTTCAGGGCGTCCGTGTAGTGGTCGACGCGGACCGCGCGGCCGAGTTGGTCGGTGTAGGTGCGGGTCGAGGCGGCGCCGGTGGGGGCGATCACCTTGGTGTAGTCGTAGCCGTACTCGTACGTCGTCCGCTTGGCGGCCTTGGCGGTACCCGCCTCGTAGGGGGTGACGGTCAGCGGGCGGTCCATGCCGTCGTACGTCGTGACCGTCGAGGAGCGGAGGACGAAGTCGCTGACGGGCTCGAAGAGTTCACCGGTCGGCTCGCCCTCGGCGAGGTACGCGCCGTCGACCCGGCGGACCGTGCCGCTGGAGTTGTAGTGGGTGTCGGTGATCAGCCGGCCGCCGCCGGCCGCCTCGGACTGGGTCTGGCGGACCCGGCCGAGACCGTCGTAGAGGGTGACGGAGTCCTCGTACGTGCCGTTGTCGCGCAGCGTGTATCCGGTGACGGCGGTGGGCTTGCCGGCCGTGACGGCGTAGGCGTACTTCGTCGACGGTTTGTCGGTGTCCGGGTCCTGGGATGCCGTCCACATCGCGGTGGCACGGCCGAGCGCGTCATAGGCGTAGGTGGTGGTGTTGCCGTTGGCGTCGGTGGCGGTCAGGGCGGTGCCGCGGCCCGGGTCGACGGTCGTGGTGGAGGTGTGGCCGAGGGCGTTGGTCGCAGTGGTGGAGTAGACCTGGCCGGTGGTCGGTGAGTACGTCGTCTTCGCCTGGTTGTTCCCGGCGTCCGTGACCGTGGCGATGCGGCCGTAGTCGTCGTACGTCGTGGTCGAGGTACGGGTCCAGTCGTCGCCAGCGCCGTTGATCGTCCACGTCTTCGTCGTGAGGCCGTAGGTGGGGGCGGTGCCGTATTCGGCGCCGTCGTACGCGGTGCGGGTGCCGGAGACCACGTCGTCGGCGGTCGCGGTGGCGGCGGCCGAGCAGCGCCCTGCCGTGGTCTTGACCTGCTTGACCGCGCCGATGATGTGCTTCGTGGTGTTGTTCAGGTAGTCGGTGACCGTGCAGGTCTCGTCTCCGGTGACCTCTGTGTCACCCTCGGAGTCGACCTTGGTGGGCAGGCCGTAGGTGTCGTAGGTGGTGGAGACGCGGACCAGGGCGGAGGTGCGGGTGTCCTCGCCGGTGGCCGAGACCCGGTTGTAGGTGTCGGTGTGGGCGGTCTGGACCCGGTACGACATCAGGTCCGGGATGCCGTTGTCGCGGGAGCGGTTGCCCAGCTCGACCGCGGTCGGGACGGTCACCGTCCGGGTGGGCCCCATGTAGGTGTCGGCGGCCTTGTTGAAGGTGATGGTCTCGGCGACCGCGCCCTGGAAGGCGGGATGGTCGTCCGCGATCTTCGTCCCGTACGAGGCGTAGACCGAGACGTCCCGGCCCCCTTGGCTCCCCGGCAGCGGGTCGCCGTCCATACCCCGGAAGTAGCGGGTCGCGGTCTTGGACTGGACGATGCCCTCGGTCGAGTCGGTCTTGCCGTGGGTCGTGTACACCAGGCCGTACCCGTGCCACTGGTCGTACGTCCGGGTCTTCTTCTTGGAGAACTCGGTCTCGTTCAGGGCCCAGGCCCCGCCCCCGTCGTACGTGTAGCCGGTGACGACGTCCGGGACGCCGTCCACCCGGGGCTTCTCCGTGATGGAGGTGACGACGTACTTGTTGAACCAGTCGATGGTCTCCTCGGCCGGGTCCGGCGACCAGTAGACCGGGTAGCAAAGACCGGTGTTCTCCTCGGGCTCGGGGAAGCCGGAGCCGGTCGAGCAGGCTCCTGTGGGCGTCGAGTAGTCGACGTCGATCTCGCCGCCGTACTCGGTGACGACACGTCGGATGCGCAGCCGGTCGAAGGCAGGGCGGGGATCGCTCGCGCCCTCCACCACCCGATTGGGCATCGGGGCGTTGTTGTGCGAGAACTCCACCGACGCCATGGGCTCGCTGTCGCCGTCCGGGGCGTCCGCGTCCGGGCCGAAGCCGGTGCGGGTGACGGACTCCAGCCACAGCGGGGGCGAGGTGTCGGTGAGGGTCTTGGGGAAGGACTGCGCGAGCGTGTAGCTGTCGACCTTGTAGAGGGCCGTGTCACCCTTGGCCCGCTGGGTCTTGGTGGTGACGGAGTACAGGCGCAGGTTGTTGAAGAAGGTCGGCGAGCCCACGTAGCAGTTCTCGTCCGGGTCGGCGCAGTACAGGTCCGCGGGGGTGTCGTACCAGTACTGGTTGAGGCCGGGGTCGCCGGACTTGAGGTTCGTGTCGGTACAGACGGCTCCGTCGCCGGAGAAGCAGCGCTGCCGGGTGGTGAAGTCGACCTCGGCGACCGGCTCGGCGGTGTAGAGCGTGGACATGCGCTGCCCGTACTCGATGCGGTCGAGGGTGCTGCCGCGGTGGTAATAGGTGGGGTCCTTGTAGCTGCTGTTCTTCGCGTAGTAGTTGCCCTGGCGGTCCCACCACAGGGACATCACGTTGTTCTGGGGGTCGACGACGAAGTCGAGGTTCCAGCGCCAGGCCTGCTGGCAGAACGAGTCCTTGAAGGCCGCGTGGTAGCAGGGCTCGCCCGCCTGGTTGCCGGCGACCGGCACGGTGAGGACGGAGTCGGTGGTCTCCTTGCCCGAGGTCCATCCGCTGGCGGTGTTGCGGCCGAAGTAGTACTTCGTCCCGTCGCGCGCGGTGATCCGCCAGTACTCGCCCTCGTTGTCGCCGTTGTCGACATCGCTCGCGGTCAGCAGGTCGACGGCGGAGCCGTCGCCGTTGGCGGTCGTCCACACCCCGGTCTCGTCGTCCTTGACCAGTTCGGTGGTGCTCCCGCCGAGGCTCAGCACCGCGTTGTCGGAGCCCTGGCACAGGTCGCCGGTGTCGATGCCCTCGTTGTTGGCGTCACCGGCGGTGTCGTCGGAGCAGGAGCGGTAGGTGGTCTCGATGGAGCCGGGGTTGTAGTCCCAGCCGTCGCCGAGCCAGGAGGCCTGGTTGTTGGAGACGGACGTACGGCCGTCCACGACCTGCGAGTTGTACTGGAAGGCGACCGTCGGGGTCGGCCCGGCCGGGACGGTCGGCGAGGTCACCGAGTAGGTGTACGTGAAGGCGCCCGAGGAACCGCCGGCCGACCAGCTTCCGGCACTGGCGAGCGGGGTGGCGGTGAAGTCGCCCTTGGCTCCGGATCCGGAGTCGACGGCTGCGACGACCGCCGAGCCGGAGGACGAGGACGCCTCGGGGAGCAGGGTCTTCAACGCACCGCCGCCGGCCGCGTTCTCGCGGTAGACGCCGTCGGTCACCGTGCCCTCGTCGCCCGTGGCGGACGCCGTGGACGCCGTGGACGCCGTCCCGGTGGCGGACAGGCCGGTGACGTCGAGGACGGCGGTCGCCCGGCCCGTGTCGTCGTCGTTCTCGGTGGTCAGGTAGGTGGCGTCGGTGCAGCCCTCGGTGTCGGGGGTGGTGAGGAAGCAGGCCGGCAGTTGGACGAGCTGCATCCGGTCGGCCCAGTCGGCGCTGTAGAGCTGCTCGAACTCGCTGTAGTCCAGGGCGACATCGACCTCGCCCGTGGCACCCGCGGGCGGGGTGACGGTGAGCAGTACGCCCTTGACCTCGGCGGTGTCCGTCTGGGCGGCGGAGGCGAGTTCGACGCCCCAGTCACCGGCGAGCGCGGCGGCCTGCGCGGTGCTCGCGTCCTCGGGAGCACCGACCAGGACCGGCAGATCGCCGGCCTTCACAAGAGTGCCGGGGGTGGGTGAGGAGAGGCTGGCGGCAGCCGCGCCACCGGCCGGTGCCTCGGTGTTGGCAGGTTCGTACTCGACCGGCTCGACGGTTCCCTCGCCGGTCAGTTCCTCCAGGGCACCGGTCTCGGCGTCCTCGGCGGTGGACTCGGTCTGCAGGTCGATGAGGTCGACGTCGGTGCGGCC
The DNA here is from genome assembly GCF_045162565.1 of Streptomyces sp. NBC_00986. Lineage (NCBI taxonomy): Bacteria > Bacillati > Actinomycetota > Actinomycetes > Kitasatosporales > Streptomycetaceae > Streptomyces > Streptomyces sp. NBC_00986. The sequence continues at coordinate 8,410,899 of NZ_CP108733.1, read as the reverse complement.
GTTTCCCGGCGGAAGGGCGAAGGCCTGGGCCGGGAGGAGCGCCACGAGCAGGGCGATCGCGACGACGTATCCGATGCGCATCCGGGTGCGGTTACGTCGACTCCAGAACTCCGGAAGTCTCCGGAAAAAGGCAGCACGACGCACGGAACAACCCCCCGATGAGACGGGCCGAGATGGAATTCGAACCCGTGGAAAAACTCGTTGTCAGTGAGCGGAACTTTGAGTCGGAGTCGACCGGATGTCAACTCAACTTCTCCACATGTGCACTTGATCACGCCCATACTCCGGGCATACCTCGATCATCTGGACATTCCATCCCACCAAAGGCTCTGAACTGCCAACTCTCGACCACGAGATGGCCACGCAAGCCCCATCACAACCCCAAGAACGAGTAGCGCACGAGCCAACGATGAGTCATGATCTGCCCTCACATCACCTTTACATCCGTCACCGGATGAAGCCGCTTCACTGGCTTTTCACAGGATTCTCATAGCGCTGCTCGGCGTGCGCTCATTTTCTGGTTTTCCCGTCCCGGGAAATCCAACGGGAGGGGAAAGCGCCCTATGGGCATTCGACAGCGGATACCACGCGGCAGAAACGCCGTCGCCCTTACCGCAGCCGCTTTGGCGGCCGCTTTGGGGCTCGCGGCCCTGCCCCTCCTCGACACCGACACCGCCGCCCCCGGCACCGCCAGGGCGGACGCCTCGAACACCGCGCCGCTCGACGAGGACACCGCCCAGGACAAGGCCCGTAGCACCGCGAAGCGCGTGGAGGTCACCGCACTGCGCACCGCCACGAGCACCACGTACGCCCTGCCCGACGGCCGGTTCGAGTACCAGGCGCACACGGCGGCGATCCGCGCGAAGGTGGACGGCGCGTGGCGGGCCATCGACACCACGCTGGCGCGGACCCGCGACGGGGACTGGAAGCCGAAGGCCACCAACAGCCCGGTGGTGTTCTCGGGCGGCAACGGCACCGGCACCCATGCCGCGCGGGACGCCCGACGGGCGCTGCTCACCACGGACACCGAGGACACCGACGCCGGCGAATCCGCCGTCACCGGCAGCGAGTTGGTGTCCTTCACCAGCGAGGGTCACACCCTGACGCTCACCTGGCCCGGCAGCGTCCCCGAGCCGGTGGTCCAGGACGACCGTGCCCTGTACCGCGAGATCCTCGACGGCGTGGACCTGCTGCTCACCGCGCGCGACACCGGCTTCTCCCACGTCCTGATCGTCAAGACCCGCGCGGCCGCGGCGAGTTCGGCCCTGAAGAAGCTGACCTACGGCCTGACCTCGCCCGACCTGACCTTCTCCGTCGACCCGACGACCGACGTGGTGACCGCCAAGGACGCCGAGGGGTCGGAGATCGCGGTCTCCCCCACGCCCTACATGTGGGACTCCGCCGGTGAGCCCGACACCACGACAGGCGACGACCCCCAGCCCTCGGCCCCCGTCGACGAAACTCCCTCCCCCTCGCACTCGGAGGAGGAGGGAGCGGAGATCGGCGAGGAGACCGACGCCCCTTCGGACAGCGACGACACCAGCGCGCCGACCGCCACAGCCTCCTCCGGAGCGGAGGACACCACGGCCACTCCGTCCTCCCCCGCCAGCGGCGAGGAGAGCGACAGCGCGACCCCGGACTCCGGGACCGGCACGGCGGACCCGGCCGCGTACGACACGGGCAACTCCCCAGCGCTCCAGGCCACTTACCGAACGTCGGCCGCGCTCACCACCGACGAGATCTTCTCCCTCGACGGCCTCGCGGGCCCCGGCATCGGCAGCACGACCGCGATCGCCGACGCGGCCCTGACCGGCGACGACGGAGACGGCCACGAGACCACCCTCACCGTCACCCCCGACGCCGACTTCCTCGCCGCCGAGGACACCGAGCTGCCCCTCTTCATCGACCCTTCCTTCGCCGGCCACAAGGAGGCCTGGACCACGGCGTACACCCGCGCCCCCTTGGCCAGTTTCTGGAACGGCACCAACTTCAACGACGGCACCAGCGAGGCCCGCGTCGGCTACGAGTCGACGACGTACGGCAAGTCGCGCTCGTTCTTCCGCCTCGACTGGAACCCGTCGCTGAAGGGGGCTCAGATCACCTCCGCCTCCATCACCGCTCTGGAGACGTACTCCTGGTCCTGCAACGGCCGCACCGTCCAGCTGTGGGAGACCGGCGCCATCTCCTCCAAGACGACCTGGAACAACCAGCCGTCCTGGAAGAACCAGATCGACTCCAAGGACCTGGCCCACGGTTACAGCAGTTCCTGCCCCGACGACTATGTGAAGTTCGACGCCAAGTCCCTTGCCCAGGACGCCGCCGACGGCGGCTGGGACAAGATCACCATCGGTCTGAAGGCGGCCACGGACGGTGAGGACGACGCGGGCGCCTGGAAGAAGTTCAAGGCCACCGGCGACCACTCCCCCTACATCAAGGCGTACTACAACCGGAAGCCGGCCACCCCGACCTCACTCACCATGACCCCGGGCCCGGACTGCGACCGCACCTCGCCCTACGCCCACGTCGGCAAGTCCGACCTGGTCTTCGCCGCCACGTCCTCCGACAAGGACGGCAACCTCGCGTACCTGGACTTCGAGTTGTGGCGCACCGGCTACGGCGACTCCAAGATCCTCGACAAGAACGTCAGCACCGACACCGCCGGCCACGCCTCCACCACCGTTGCCTCGTCCAAGTTCACGAACGGGTACACCTACTCCTGGCGGGTACGTGCCCTCGACTCCGGGGACGGGCAGGGAGGCGCGGCCGCCGCGTCCGCCTACGCCCCCACCGCCGATCCCCTGGTCTGCCGCTTCGTCTACGACAGCGACGCCCCCAACTCTCCGAAGGTCTCCTCCACCGACTTCCCCGAGGCGGACGACAGCGGCAGCGTCTGGTCGGAGGTCAAGTTCGGCACCGCGGGCTCCTTCACCCTCGCGCCCGACGCCGACACCGACGTCACGAGGTTCGAGTACTCCTTCAACTCCACGGCCTACTCCGGCAGCAGGACCGTCACCGCCGGCGCCTCCGGGACCGTCTCGCTCAAGCCCCCGGTGGCCGGGCCGAGCATCCTGTACGTGCGTGCCGTCGACTCCGCCGGCAATGTCTCGGAGGGCACCAAGTATCTCTTCTACGTCACCCCGCGGGACGTGGCCGACACCGCCGGCGACACCACCGGAGACGGCAACCCCGACCTGCTCGTGATCGACGAGTACGGCGACCTGCGCCTGTACCCGGCCAGTTCTGTCGGTGACCTGCACGTCAGCCTGGACGCCGCACACCGCGCGGGCGTCCCGCTGGTCGCCAACGACGAGAGCGGGTACTGGAAGTCGGCCACCGACGGCTCCCCCGCCCTGATCGCCCACGGCGGCGACCTGCTCCCCGGCGACGGCGCCACCGACCTGATCGCCCGCATGCCGGACGGCGACCTGTACGCCTACCGGGGCGACGGCTACGGCAGCGTGGACGTCTCGCAGCGTATGTCGGTCCGCCTGCCCTCCGGATCCCCCGACCCCGCGGGGTTCACCCAGGTGATCCTCGGTGACTACAACCTGGACGGCCGCCCCGACCTGTTCGCCACCACCAGCGGCGGCGCGCTGTGGGCCTTCAGCGGATACACGGGGGCGACGTTCTCGGCCGCCACACAGATCTCCGCCACCGCGTGGGCCGCACGCGATCTGGTGAGCATCGGCGACCACAACGCCGACGGCGAACCCGACCTGCTCTGGCGCTCGGGCTCGTCCGGGAACCTGTACGTCCGCTACGGCATCGCGGACAGCGGCGGCGGCTCCACCATCGCGTCGTTCTCGACCGCGGCGGGTTCCCTCACCGGCGTCGACACGACGTACGCCACCGGCTGGACCGAGACGGCGAAGCCGACGCTCCACTTCTACGGCACCCCCGACGTCACCGGCGACGACATCCCCGACATCTGGGCCCTCAACAGCGACGGCAGCCTCGATGTGTACGCCGGCGGCAGCGCCTCGATCGGTACCGCCACGAAGGTCATCAGCGCGAACACCACCTGGTTCGCGAAACTGGCCCTCGGCTGAGCCCCGCGCGGCCCCGTCAGGCCAAGGTCCTGAACCCCCGGTCGTAATACACCATCGGGGACCCCTCCCCCAGCCGCACTCCCGTCACCCGGCCGATCAGGACCGTATGGTCACCGGCCGGGTGACGTGCGTGGGCGGAGCAGTCCAGTTCGGACAGGGCCCGCTCGACCGTCGGCAGCCCGCCGGGGCTGGTGGACAGCCCGCCGTCGGCGAACTTGTCGGTGCCCTTGGTGGCGAAGCGCACGGCGAGCGGCCGGTGGTCCGGGGCGAGCACGCTCACGGCGAAGCGGTCGCAGTGCCCGAACGACGGTGCCGAGTCGGCGGAGTTCGCCAGGCACACCAGAACCATCGGCGGCTCCAGCGAGACCGAGCAGAAGGAGCTGGCGGTGAAGCCGCGCGGGGTTCCGTCCTCGCAGCACGTGGTGACGACCACGACACCGGAGGGGAAGCGGGCCATCGCGGCCCGGAACTCCTCAGGCGCCACGGCCGCTCGCGCCTTCTCCAGTACTTCTACTTCCTGACGCTCCGGCATGACGGTGCACCACCTGTCGGGCCTCGCGGAGGCCACCGCGGGTTCAGCAGCCTCGGGGCATCCTCGGATGCGGCTCACCGACAGTGATCGGGACCGCCACCCGGGTCCAGATCGACTATGCGGGCAGCGCGTTGGACCGGCAACCGGGGCGGGGGTGGAGGCGGGGCGGATCGGAGCCCCGCCGGGGCCGGCACCGTGGCGGGGCCAGAGCCGCCCCGACCCCCGTCAGCGCACCGCGCCCACCCCCCGTTCCTCCCCCGACAACGCCCACGCCCCGTAAGCCGCGCCCGTTGTCTCAAAGGAGAGCGCGACATGCGAGGCGGCGCAGTTCACGTCGCGCCAGAAGCGCTGGACCGGGTCCGACGAGGACTGGCCGGAGGTGCCGCTGGTGCGGAAGACGCGGTCCACCGCCGAGACCAGCAGCTCCACCGCGAGCGCGAGGTCGCGGGCGCCCCGGACCGCCGCCTCGCCCTCCGGCGGGCAGGTCTCCGTGCCGTCGGCGATCGCCGCCGTACGCAGGATGAGCAGTTCGGCGGCGTCCACCTCGGCGGCCGAGCGGGCCAGCGCGACCTGGGTCGAGGGCTTCTCGCCCACGGCCTGCCCGCGGCGGTCGACGCGTGCGCCGGTCCGGGCGATCCAGGCCCGCAGCGCGCCCCGGGCCGCGCCGATCAGCGGGGCGGCGAACGGCAGCGCGTTCACGGCGTGCATCGGGACGAGGTGGCAGCGGGCATCCGAGGCGGGGGCCCGGCCCGCGTGGACCACCGAGCGGGCCAGGGTGCGGTGTTCGGGCACGAAGACGTCGGAGAGGACCAGGGTGTCACTGCCCGTCCCGCGCATCCCCACGGTGAACCAGCTGTCCTCGATCGAGAAGTCCGCCCGTGGCACGGCGAAGAAACGCACCTCGGGGCGTACGTCGGGGTCCTCCGGCCGATCCGCCGGTACCGCCGCGCAGGCCAGTGCCCAGTCGGCGAAGTGGACCCCGCTGATGTACTTCCACTCACCGCTCAGCAGCCAGCCCCCGGCCACGGGTTCCGCCTTGCCGGACGGCATCAGCGCGCCGGCCAGCAGGGCGTCCGGGCCGTCCGCCCAGATCTCCGCCTGGCCCTCCGCGGGGAGGAACGCCGCGTACCGCCCGGCGTACGCGGCCAGCGAAGCCGCCCACGCCGCCGATGTGCAGCCCTCCCCCACCAGGCCGACGGCGGAGGTCAGCTCGGTGAAACCACCGGCCTCGCCGCCATGGGCCACCGGCACGAAGTGCCGCGCGAACCCGGCGTCCAGCACCGCCCGGACCACCTCCGGCGAGAGCCGTCGCGCGGTCTCCGCCTCGTCCGTGTGCCGGGCCGCGATCTCGGCGACCTCCGGCGCCCGGGTCACGATCGTCGACTTGTCGCCTTGCGGCATCCTGGCCACCACCTCCGTCGGGAACAGGGAGTGTCCCCGGCCGGACCCGCCCTCGACCGCACCCCGGCCCGAGACCACCCGACCGGCACGGAAAAGAGACACCCGGCACGGCAAAGGGGGCGGCCGGAGATCATCCCGGGCGCCCCCTTCGTCGTACGACTGCCGCTAGATCCGGACCTCCACCGTGCGCGCCAACCGGTCGTGCAGCCCCCGCCCGTCCCGGTCCCAGATCAGCGCCGGGATCGCGATGCACAGGAGGGCGGTGCGGAGCAGGGTGCGGAGGGGGTTGGGGCGGCCGGTGTCGAGGGCGTACACGCGGAGGCCGAAGAGGCGCTTGCCCGGGGTGAAGCCGATCGTGCCGACCGTGAGGGCGCTGAGGACGAAGAAGACGAGGAGGGCCCAGTTGCCGGTCGCGCCCGGCTTGTAGCCGTGGGTGAGCAGGCCGTATGCGATCAACAGACACAGGGCCCAGTCGACGGCGAGGGCGCCGAGCCGGCGGCCCGGGCGGGCGATCGAGCCGGGCCCGTCCTCGGGCAGACCGAGCTGCTCACCGCGGTAACCGAAGTCGACACCTGCTCGCTCCGCGGCCTCACGGGGCCCGGAGAGCCATGAGCCGATTGCATCCCTGTTGTCCACCCGTCCACGGTACTGCCCGCGTTCTGCCATGCGGACAGGAGGGGCCGGCGGGCCCAGGACCGGTTAACTTGGGCGAAACAAATGGGTCACGCTTGAGAAATCCCCCGTCCCTAAGGTCGGGTCCAGCGTGTGCCACCGCACTGGCCGCACGAACGAACTACCACCCCGGCACGGACGGTCGGGAGTAGGAGGAGCTGGATGTTCCAGAACGCCGACGAGGCCAAGAAGTTCATCGCGGACGAGGACGTCAAGTTCGTCGACGTCCGATTCTGCGATCTGCCGGGTGTGATGCAGCACTTCACGCTGCCGGCGACGGCCTTCGACCCGGACGAGGAACTCGCCTTCGACGGCTCCTCGATCCGCGGCTTCCAGGCCATCCACGAGTCCGACATGGCGCTCCGCGCCGACCTGTCGACCGCGCGTGTGGACCCCTTCCGCCGCGACAAGACGGTCAACATCAACTTCTTCATCCACGACCCGATCACGGGCGAGCAGTACTCCCGTGACCCGCGCAACGTGGCGAAGAAGGCCGAGGCGTACCTCGCCTCCACCGGTATCGCCGACACCGCGTACTTCGGTCCCGAGGCCGAGTTCTACGTCTTCGACAGCGTGCGCTTCGAGACCAAGGCGAACGAGAGCTTCTACCACATCGACTCCGAGGCCGGCGCCTGGAACACCGGTGCGGTCGAGGACAACCGCGGTTACAAGGTCCGCTACAAGGGCGGTTACTTCCCGACCCCGCCGGTCGACCACTTCGCCGACCTGCGTGCGGAGATCTCCCTGGAGCTGGCCGCGTCCGGCCTCCAGGTCGAGCGCCAGCACCACGAGGTGGGCACCGCCGGCCAGGCCGAGATCAACTACAAGTTCAACACGCTGCTCGCCGCGGCCGACGACCTCCAGCTCTTCAAGTACATCGTGAAGAACGTGGCCTGGCGCAACGGCAAGACCGCGACCTTCATGCCGAAGCCGATCTTCGGTGACAACGGCTCGGGCATGCACGTCCACTCCTCGCTGTGGGCGGGCGGCTCCCCGCTCTTCTACGACGAGGCCGGCTACGCGGGTCTGTCGGACCTCGCCCGCTACTACATCGGCGGCATCCTCAAGCACGCCCCGTCGCTGCTCGCGTTCACCAACCCGACGGTGAACTCGTACCACCGCCTGGTGCCGGGCTTCGAGGCGCCGGTCAACCTGGTGTACTCGCAGCGCAACCGCTCCGCCGCGATGCGTATCCCGATCACGGGCTCCAACCCGAAGGCCAAACGCGTCGAGTTCCGCGCGCCCGACTCCTCCGGCAACCCGTACCTCGCCTTCTCCGCCCTGCTCCTCGCGGGCCTGGACGGCATCAAGAACAAGATCGAGCCGGCCGAGCCGATCGACAAGGACCTCTACGAGCTGGCCCCCGAGGAGCACGCGGGCGTCGCCCAGGTCCCGACCTCCCTCCCGGCCGTCCTCGACCGCCTCGAGGCCGACCACGAGTTCCTCCTCGCGGGCGACGTCTTCACGTCCGACCTGATCGAGACATGGATCGACTTCAAGCGCACGAACGAGATCGCCCCGCTCCAGCTGCGTCCGCACCCGCACGAGTTCGAGCTCTACTTCGACGTGTGATCCAACCGATCGAACCGATCGTCGGGTGCCCCCGTCTCTCTTCGGAGAGGCGGGGGCACCGTCGTACGCAGACGGGTGTACGCGGACTGCTTTCCGGGAGGGGTAACGGGGATGGGACAGCAACAGGGCGACGAGGAGCGCGAGTTCGACCTCAAGTGGGCCGACGGGGCCGAGCACAAGGAGCCCTCCGCGCGGGCTCGGATGCTGGCCGCGCGGTGGAAGGAGAATCCGCCGGAGCCGATGCCGTTCCGGGGTGAGCCCGAGGGGGTGGGGCCTCGGCGGTCGTCCTGGATATCTACGGCGATTGTGCTGGGGAGTGTCGTCGCGGTCATCGTGTTGTTGGGGTACGTCGACTTCCGGGCGCCGTAATGGAGAGGGACGAGAAGATCGACGTCGGAGAGCCCCTCGCGTGGCTCCGGCTGGACGAGGCGCTGCGTCGTGAGTCGTATGCGCCCTCCGGCCTCGTCGCGTCTCGGCTCGCGATCGACCTGTGCCATCGTGACGGCAGGATCCGGGAGGCGGCGCTGGATCAGGTCGCCGGGGACCCCGGCCTGCTGCCGTTGCTCGTCGTTCGGTGCGGCGACTGGGTCGGGCAAGTGCGGGAGCGGGCGCGGGAGTTGCTGGCCGAGGCCCTCGACATGGACACCGCCGTCGCGCTCGCGCCGCTCATCCTGCTCTTCGGGCGGCGTGGCCGGGGAGCGTTCGCCATCGACCTGCTCGACGAGGTACTGCGGCGGGCGTCCCGCGAACAGCTCGCTCCGCTCCTCACCTGCGCCGACCGTGCCGTGCATCGTCATGCCCATCGGCTCGCTGTCGAGGAGGGGCTCCTCTCCCCCGCCGAACTCGCCCGCGCCGCCGCCCGGGACCCCGACACCGTCGTACAGATCCTGTGCGCGGACGCCGCGCTGGCCGCCGCAGTGAAGACGGGGGACTACGACGGTGTGCTCGCACCGTTGCTCGGGGCGCGGAATCCGCGGGCCCGGGCGACCGGGGTCACCGCGTTGCGGGCGGCGGGGCTGCCGGAGCAGGCGGAGGGGTTTCTCGCGGATCGGTCGGGTGTGGTGCGGGCCTGTGCCCGGTATGTCGTACGGCAGCACGGGGGCGATCCGTTGACGGTGTACCGGGGTTGGTGCTCGGGCGGTGATCCGGTGCCCGGGGCCGTGATCGGGCTCGCGGAGTGTGGGGAGCGAAGGGATGCCGCTCTGTTGTGGCCGCTCGTCTCGCATCCGGCCGCCGCCGTGCGGGCGCGGGCCCTGGGTGGGTTGCGGACCCTGGATGTCGTGGACGTACCGCGGATGCTGCCGTTGCTCGACGATCCGGCGCCCGGGGTCGTGCGGGAGGCGACGCTCGCGTTGTTGCCGTCGGCCGGGCTGGTGCCGGACGGGCCGCTCATGGAACGGCTCGTGGGTGAGTGGCCCAAGGCGTGGCCGCGGCATGTGCGCGTCGGCGCGTTCCGGCTGCTCGACGCGCGGGGCGGGATCGTACGGCTGCGGGCCGCCGTGACCGTGCTTGATGATCCGGATGAGCGGTTGCGGGCCTGGGGTGCGCAGGTGGTGCAGCGGTGGCATCCGGAGGCGGGGATGACGCCCGGGGATGCCGAGGTGGGTGAGCTGCTCGGGCGGGCCCGGCATCTGTTCAGTGAGTACGTGCTGACGCGGCGACTGTGGGAGGCCGGGCTCAACGGTTGACCTGCGCCCGGCCGCGCTCACTGGATTCTCGGGGACCTTTTGCTCCGCCTAGGGCCGATCGGGACCACTTCATGGGAAGGCGCGGGTGCACACTGGGCGGTGGGACGAGTGCCTGACTGCGGGGTGATGGCAGATGCAGAGCCGCTTCCGGAGCGACCGGCGGTTGACCATACGTATGGGTCTGACGCTGTTCCTGCTCGGGCTGTTGTACGTGGCGTTCGTGGCCGCGCTGATCGTGTTGCTGAAGTCCTGGGTGCTGGTCGTGGTGCTGGCGGGCGGGCTGCTCGTGGCGCAGTACTGGTTCTCCGACCGGATCGCGCTGTACGCGATGCACGGGCGGATCGTGGAGCGGGAGGAGTATCCCGAGCTGCACGGCGTGATCGACCGGCTGTGTGCCGTGGCCGACATGCCCAAGCCCGTCGTCGCCGTCTCCGACATCGACATGCCGAACGCCTTCGCCACCGGGCGGAACGCCGACCACGCCGTCATCTGCGTGACCACCGGTCTGCTACGGCGGCTGGAGCCGGCCGAGCTGGAGGGTGTGCTCGCGCACGAGTTGTCGCACGTGGCGCACAAGGACGTGGCCGTGATCACGGTGGCGTCGTTCCTCGGGGTGCTCGCCGGGCTGATGGTGCGGTTCGCGTTCTACTCGCAGATCTTCCGGGGGCGGAAGGACCAGAACACCCTCGCGGTCTTCGCGGGGATCATGGGGATCTCGGCGGCCGTGTACGCGATCAGCTTCCTGCTGATCAGGGCCCTGTCCCGGTACCGGGAGCTGGCGGCGGACCGCGCGGCGGCCCTGCTCACCGGCAAGCCCTCGGCGCTGGCGTCCGCGCTCACCAAGGTCGACGGGGACATCGCCCGCATCCCGACCAAGGACCTGCGGACCGCGCAGGCCTTCAACGCCTTCTACTTCAGCCCGGCGAACGGCGCCGAGCCCGGTATCTCGCGGTTCTTCTCGACCCACCCGAGCCTGGAGCAGCGGCTCGACCAACTGGGGCGGATCTCCGCCGAGTTGGGTGAGGCGGCGGTGCCCGGAATCGGGAAGGCGGGCTGAGGATGGGGTTGCTGGACATCCTGCTCGGCCGTACGAAACCGGTCGCTCCCGATCTCGACCAGCTGTTCGCGCTGCCCTCGGCGGCGGTGACGCTGGAGGCGGCGGCCGGGTTCCGGCCGACCGGGCGGGGTGCGGTGTGCTTCGCGACGGTGGAGGGCGGGGCGTTCGAGCAGACGCACCGGGAGGTCCAGGCCCTGCTGGACGCGGACGCCGAACGCACCGGTCCGCCGGTGGAGTTGACCCAGGATGCCTACGGCTACTCGTGGCTCGTCTCGCGCCGGACACCCGACCAGCTGTCGGCGCTGGTGAACGACCTGCACGCGGTGAACAGCGCGATGGAGGTCAACGGCTTCGGGCCCCAACTCCTGTGCTCGCTGGCCGGGTTCGAAGACGGAGGGGCCGACGGGGGCCGGCGGCTCGCACTCGTCTACCTGTACAAGCGCGGGACGTTCTTCCCCTTCGCGCCGCTGGCCGGTGACGGTCAGCGGCGCGACAGCGCGCTGGAACTCCAGGTCAAGTCGATGCTCGGCAACGACCTGCGGATCGAGCAGGACCTGAGCCGGTGGTTCCCGGTGTGGGGCGCCCCCGGGTTGTGACGGGCGCCCCGGTCTCCTACTTGCTCTTCTGACGGGCCTGCCGACGCGACTCCAGGGGGCGCTCACGCTGGTAACGGCGCTCCCACTTGGCCTGCTTGTCACGGCGGTCGCGGTACGCGCGGTAGCTCGACGGGGTGCTTCCCGAGGAGGAACCGCCGCCCGACGAGGACGACGTGGACGAGGTCGATGAGCTGGACGACGTCGAGTCCCTGCCGTACCGGACGTAGACGAAGAGCACGGCGACGGCGGCGAGCCACCAGACGTGGTTTCCGAATCCCAGGACGACCAGGACGACGGTCCCGGAAAGGATGATGGTGCCCATGACGGGCCTCCGTGGGCGTGGGTGATGTCCGAGCGGTATGGAATCTGTCCCGACAGGGCGCTGGGGTGGGCGGCCGACCGTCGGTGGGTTGGGTGCGTCAGAGACTAGCGCCGACTCCGCAGGGTGACGCCTGTCCTGCGTGAAGCAGTGGTGACCTGCTCCGCAATGCGTCTCCAGCGTAGGGAGTCGGTCACTGGGTGTGCATCTTCTTTTTCTACGGGCGCCTCTAGGGGCGTTACTACGGGCGTTTCTACGGGAGGTCAGATGCCCGGTGCCGCCGAGATCACGCCTGCGGCCACGGCCGCGCCGAGGGCGGCGTGGTCGGCGGTCGTCTGGGTGGCGTAGGTCAGGGCGAAGTCCGCCACGGCTCGTTCGAAGGTGTCGGTGCCGCCCAGGTAGGCGGCGATGGCGACGCGGTCGCCGGAGCGGGCGTGGGCGCGGGCCAGGGCGTTGCCGCAGAGGCGGGCGTACGCCGTGAGGGCCCCCGGGCCCATGCCGACGACGTCCGCGGAGCCCTTCATGTCGCGGAGCTGGCGCCAGTAGAAGGCACGGCCCTGCGGTCCGGTCATCCAGCCGAGGAAGATGTCGCTGGCCGCCTGGAGGAGGCGCTGGCCCGCCACGACCCGGTGGCCGGGGTGGACGTAGGGGCCGTTCGGCAGGTGCTCCTCCAGTACGGACTTCCGCGCCTCCTTGATCTGCAGGAACAGCGGGTCGTCCTGGTCGCGGCCGGCGAGCAGCACGATGAAGCAGCGGGTGCCGACGCTGCCGACCCCGACGACCTTGCGGGCGGCGTCGACGAAGCGGTACCGGTCGAGGAGGAGGCGGCGCTCCTCGGAGAGCGTCGAGCGGTAGTCGCTGAAGATCTTGCGCAGAGAGGACATGTCGGCGGCGCCGGCCGGTTCCAGGAGGGGCGGGTCGTGGACGATACGGCGGCGGCCGTCGACGGTCTCGGTCAGTTTGCCCACGGCGTGCAGGCTGGTGCGGCGGCGGGCCCGGGTGAGGCTGGACTCCACCCGGCGGCGGTGGCGGGCCGAACGCACCAGCGGCAGCAGGCTGTCGGCGTCGATCCGCTCGTACCAGACGGCGAGTTCGCCCTTGCGCGCCAGACCGCGGAGGGCCGTACGGTACGCGGCTGTCGCCTCCAGCGCGGCGCGGTGGGCCTTCGTGTCACTGTGGCCGTTCTCGAGGGAGGCGACGGCCACACTCGCGGCGAGGCGTTTGACGTCCCACTCGAACGGGCCCGGGAACGTCTCGTCGAAGTCGTTGAGGTCGAAGAGCAGGGCGCGTTCCGGGGAGGCGTACAGGCCGAAGTTGAGGAGGTGCGCGTCGCCGCAGAGCTGGACGGTGAGGCCGGTGTGCGGCTGGGACGCCAGGTCCGCCGCCATCACGGCGGCCGAGCCGCGCAGGAACGCGAAGGGGGAGGCGGCCATGCGGCCGTACCGGATCGGGAGGAGTTCCGGGAGTCTGTCCCTGCCCTGCCGTTCCAGTACGGCTACGGGGTCCGGGCGGTCCACGGCGGGGATCCAGCCGGCGTGGGCGGAACGGGCAACGCGTTTGCGCGCAGCGCGACCCCGCTCCGCTCGGTCGGCCGGGGTGGTCATGTGCCGTGTCTTTGCATGCCGCCGCCTTCTGGGAGGGCACCGCCTGTTGCTACGCAGTGAAACCCGGTCGGTGCGGGGGTGCATTTCGGGGACGTCGATCGGGTGAGCGTTTACTGTCGGTCGAGCAGTGGACGTCTTCGAGGCGAGGTCGAGATGAGTCGCACCCCCCGTCACATCACCACCTCCGAACGCCGTGCCCGCCTCGCCCTCCGCCACCGCCTCGCCCCCGGCACCCACGCCACCGCCCCCGAGGCCGTCGCCGACTCCCTCGTCGCCCTGCACGGCACGGACCCCGCGACGGTGTACCTGGCCGTGGGCGCCCGCCTCGCCGACCCTTCCCTCACCGTCCCGGAGACCACTCGCGCCCTGTACGAGGACCGCGCCATGCTCCGTATGCACGGCATGCGGCACACGGTGTTCGTGTTCCCCGCCGAGCTGACCGCCGTCGTCCACGCCTCGACGGGACTTGCCGTCGCCGCGCGTGAACGAGCCTCCCTGCTCAAGCACATGGCGCAGGCCGGGGCGCCGGACGCGGCCTGGCTGAAGGAGGTCGAGGACTCGCTGCTGGCCGCGCTGGCGGGCCGCGGGCAGGCGACGGCGGCCGAACTCGCCCTGGACGAACCGAGGTTGAGGGAACAGTTCGTGTACGCGGCCGGGAAGAACTACGAGGGCGTCCACACGGTCTCGACGCGGTTGCTGAGGGTGCTGGGTGTGGAGGGCAAGGTGGTACGGGGCCGGCCGCTCGGCGGCTGGACGTCGAGCCAGTTCCGCTGGGCGGTGGCACCGGAGCACCCGGAGCTGGACACCGCCGCGGCACAGGCCACGCTCCTCGGCCGCTGGCTCGCGGCATGCGGCCCCGCCACCGAGGCCGACCTGAAGTGGTGGACGGGCTGGCGGGTGACGGACGTCCGCCGGGCCCTGACGACGATCGGCGCGGAGCCGGTGTCCCTGGACGAGGGAACGGGGTACGTCGCCGCGGGCGACCTGGCCCCGCCGGCCGGTCCCGCGGAGCCGTGGGCGGCCCTGCTTCCCGGGCTCGATCCGACGGCGATGGGGTGGCAACAACGGGACTGGTACCTGGCACCGGAGCTGCGCCCCGCCCTGTTCGACGGGAGCGGCAACGTGGGGCCGACGGTGTGGTGGGACGGGCGGGTGGTGGGGGGCTGGGCGCAACGACCGGACGGGGAGATCGTGTGGCGCATCCTCGACGGGAAGGGCGTCGGCCGGGAGGGGGAAGCCGCGATCGGGGCGGCGGCGGAGCGGTTGCGGGGGTGGGTGGGAGCGACTCGGCTGACGCCGAGGTTCCGGACGCCTGTGGAGCGGGAGTTGTCGGCGTAGAGGCGGGCGCACGTCCTACCGGCGAAGGGGCGACGCGGCTGTCACATGACCGCGGGAAGGCCGCGGCCGGAGCGCCTTCCATCGGCCTGCGCCGAGCCTTTTGAGTGCCGGTCGGCGCCATCATCCAGGCCGCCTGGTTGAGTACCGGCCGGCGCCATCACCCAGCGCGCCCGGCGTTCTTGTCCTGCGCCGAGCCTTCCGAGTCCCGGCCGCCGTCATCATCCAGCCCGTCCGGCGTTTGAGGACGAGGCCCCTTCAGGGCCGAACGGGGGTCCGGGGGCGGAGCCCCTGGAGGCCGCGAGCGCCAACGCCCGGCCCTCGAAGACCCGCACGCACCAACGCCGGGCGCCCCAAAAACACAGGGCACCCGGCGCCACCCCTCAGCGCGAGTACCGCATCAGTGCCCGCACCATGTGACACGTCGTGTCGGACGGCGCGTGAACGCCGATCAGCTCGGCCGTACTGCGGATCGTCTCGTTGCGGGCCTGGTTCGGGACGTACACGCCCGAGTCGAGCAGGGCGATGGCGAGCCGCATCGCCTTGAGGCGGCGGTTGTGCGTGACGTACCAGTCCCGCGGGCGTCCGGGCGGCAGCGGGCGCTTCTCCACGGGCACGTAGGGCAGGTCGAGTTGGACGGAACGCTTCGCGGTGGACTGGGTCGGCAACGGCTTCGGCTTCAGTGCGGCAGCGGGCACGGACATCCTCCTGTCGCGGTCAGGGCACCGTCCGGACCTCCCGGCGACACCCTCGAACACTGCTCCCAGTTTACTTCCCGCCACTGACAATCGCCGAACCCCGGTGGCCCACCAAATCCCCAGGTGGGCAAGGATGTTGTCACCGTGTCACGCAAGCTCCGGGAGGTATCCGTGAGGCGGTATCTAATTCGAACAGAGCGCACCGTCAGCTATCTGCGATCCGGCCGTCAGCCCGGCAGTACGCCCGCGATCAGTCCCCGTACGTACCCCTCGATCGCGTCCCGGATCGGCCGGACGGCCTCGACGCCCTGCCCCGCGGGATCGTCGAGCCGCCAGTCGAGATAGGTCTTGCCGGGGAAGACCGGGCAGGTGTCACCGCACCCCATGGTGATCACCACGTCGGATGCCTGGACGGCCTCGACGGTGAGGATCTTCGGGGTCTCGGCCGCGATGTCGATTCCGACCTCGGCCATCGCCTCGACGACCGCGGGGTTCACCTGGTCGGCGGGGGCCGACCCGGCGGAACGGACCTCGACGCGGCTGCCCGCGAGGTGGGTGAGGAAGGCGGCGGCCATCTGGGAGCGGCCGGCGTTGTGGACGCACACGAACAGGACGGACGGGCGCGGGACGGCAGATGACACGGAGGGGGTCCTTGTCGGCGAAGGGCGGTCAGGAAGAGGCGAGTTGCGGGACCGCCACCGTGTCACCGACCGGCGCGGGACGGCCGTAGAGCATCGTCGTGACGGTCAACCCGAGGGCGGCGCCTGCCAGTTGGGCCGCTATGAACGGGAGGACGGACGTGGGGGCGATCCCGGCGAAGGTGTCGGAGAAGGCGCGGCCGACGGTCACCGCGGGGTTCGCGAACGAGGTGGAGGACGTGAACCAGTAGGCCGCGCCGATGTAGGAGGCGACGGCCGCCGGGGCGAGACGGGTGCGGCCGGTGCGTTCCAGTCCGAGGACGAGGAGGATCAGCCCGGCCGTGGCGACGACCTCGCCCAGCCACAGGTGTCCGGCGAACCGGTCGTGGGTCGAGACCCTCAGCAGCGGCTTCGCGAACATGGCGTCGGCCAGCACCGCGCCGCAGATCGCCCCGGCCGTCTGCGCGGGAACGTACGCGGCGACATCACGCAGCGACGGTCCGGTGCCGGTACGGCGGCCCGTGAGCCAGGCCGCCAGGGTGACGGCCGGGTTGAGGTGCGCGCCGGAGACCGGACCGAGCAGGGTGATCAGCACGCCCAGGCCGAGGACGGTGGCGAGGCAGTCGGCCAGCAGTCGTAGGCCGATGTCGTGGGTCAGCTCGGTGGCCTGGATGCCGGAGCCGACCACGACGGCGACCAACAGGCCGGTCCCGAGCGCCTCGGCGGCGGCGCGGCGGGCGAGGGAGACGCTCACGCGGGCGTCGCGGCGGTCCGCGGGGTGACCAGGAATGCGGCGAGGCGGTCCAGGGCGTCGGGCAGTGCCCAGTAGTACACCCACGTGCCGCGGCGCTCGCAGTCGATCAGGCCGGCCTGGCGCAGCAGTTTGAGGTGGTGGGAGATCGTCGGCTGGGACAGGTCGAAGGCGGGGGTCAGCTCGCACACGCACACCTCACCGTCCGGGCCGCGCGAGGCGATCATCGACATGAGCCGCAGACGGACCGGGTCCCCGAGGGCCTTGAACATCCTGGCCAGTTCCGTCGCGCGCTCGTCGTCCAGAGGCGCGGACGCCAGTCCGCCGCAGCAGGAACCGGCCGGGTCCCCGTCCTGACCGATCACCTCAAGCTCTTGTTTCGACATTCTTCTATGTTGACATCCTTCGATTCAAGGCGCAACGTTATATCGAAGAACATCAATACAGGAGGCAGACATGAGCGAGCACTCCACCGACCTGCGCGAAGTCGTCCGGCGCCGCTACGCCGCCGCAGCCGCACAGGTCACCGAGGGCGGTACCGGCTGTTGCGGGCAGCAGCCGGCCGAGACCGACGACGCCTTCGATGACGACACCTTCGGCTCCGCCCTCTACACCGCCGACGAACGCGGCACCCTGCCCGCCGAGGCGGTGGCCGCCTCCCTCGGTTGCGGCAACCCCACCGCCGTCGCCGAACTCCGGGAGGGCGAACGTGTCCTCGACCTCGGTTCCGGTGGCGGTATCGACGTCCTGCTCTCCGCGCGCCGCGTGGGTCCCACCGGCCGGGCCTACGGGCTCGACATGACCGACGAGATGCTCCGACTCGCCCTGGCCAACGCGGAGAAGGCGGGTGCGACCAACGTCGAGTTCCTCAAGGGCACCATCGAGGCGATCCCCCTCCCGGCCAACACCGTCGACGTCGTGATCTCCAACTGCGTGATCAACCTGTCCGTCGACAAGCCGGCCGTCTTCGCCGAGACCTTCCGTGTCCTCAGGCCCGGCGGACGTCTGGGCGTCTCGGACGTCGTCGCCGACGACAGCCTCACCGCCGGGCAGCGCGCCGAACGCGGTGACCACGCCGACTGCATCGCCGGAGCCCTGTCCTTCACGGAGTACCGGGAAGGCCTCGAAACGGCCGGGTTCACGAACGTCGGGATCACGCCCACCCACGCCGTAGCCGACGGCATGCACTCCGCCCTCGTCCGCGCCACCAAGCCGCGCACCGGGCCGGACCGGGCGCCTCTCGCCTAACGTGAACACCATGGAGATCTGGATCAACCCGGCCTGTTCCAAGTGCCGCAGTGCCGTGAGTCTGCTCGACGCCGAAGGGGCCGAGTACACCGTCCGCCGCTATCTGGAGGACGTGCCGAGCGAGGGCGAGATCAGGAACGTACTGGAGCGGCTCGGGCTCGAACCGTGGGACATCACACGGACACAGGAGGCCGTGGCCAAGGAGCTGGGGCTCAAGTCGTGGGCACGGGACGCGAGTTCACGGGAGCGGTGGGTGGCGGCACTCGCCGCACACCCGAAGCTGATCCAGCGGCCGATCATCACCGCGGACGACGGCACGGCGGTGGTCGCCCGCAGCGACGAGGCCGTACGGGACGCGCTGTCCCGGCAGTCGGGGTCGGATTCGGGGTCGGCCTCCGAGTAGGTCAAGTGGCCGGTGCCGCACGGCGGGCCGGGGCCGGGCAGGACTGCCTGGAGTCCCTGGGCGACCCGACCGTGGACCGGTCCGTCGTGTTCTACGACCAACTGGGGCGCGGGCGTTCGGGGAAGCCGGACAACCCGGCGCTCCGGGTGATCGACCGGTTCGTCGCCGAACTGGTGGCGGTCCGGCGGGCGTCGGGGCTGCGGCGGTACCACCTGTACGGGGTCCAGCGCGCCCCAACTCGTCGCCGGTACAGGGGAGTTGCGCACGCGACTGCCGACCGAAGCTGCACCGGACCAGGAAGCCCGACCTGCTGACGCGCGGGCGCTACCGAACGGGGCGAGCCCCAACCCCCTTGTGACGCACGTCACTTATGTGACTCCTGTGTCCGCTGAGTTACATCGTTCGGCCCGCCGTACATAGCGGCGTACGCTCCCCTACCCCACAGGAGACGCGCATGTCGCGCAGGAGAACTGCCAGTACGAAGAAGAAGCTGGCGCTGCTGGTCACCGCCGCGGCGGTCGCGGGCGGCGGGGCCTTCGCTCTGGCCACCACGTCGAACGCGTCGCAGTCGACCGCGCAGAACGCCAAGACGCTGTCGGCCGCGAACTCGACGGTCTGCCAGGGGCTCGCCACCGCCCTCGGCAACAACCAGAAGTTCATCGACGGTCAACGCGCCGCGCCCGACGCCCAGTCGAGCGCGCGGATCGCCAACCGCGAAGCGGTCATCGCGCAGATCAAGGTGCAGCAGAAGGCGTCGGGTTGTGCGGTTGGGGAGTCGGCTCAGGACTCCCAGCCTGCTCAGCCGGCGCAGTCGGCGCCCGCGGCTTCCACTCCGACCAAGGCGGCAACTCCCCCGGCGGGCAGCACCGGTGGCGGTGCCGCCGCCGCGGGCAGCCAGGTGTGCAACGGCTCGACCGTCACGCTCTCCGGCGAGGCCGGTGCGCCGGCCGCGTCCAGCAACCAGTTCCCGGCGGGTACGACGCTGAAGGTCACCAACCTGGACAACAACAAGTCCACGACGGTGAAGGTGACTTCGGTCTCCGGCAGCTGTGTCCTGCTGAACAACGCGGCCTTCGAACAGGTCCGTGAGCCCGGCAAGTTCCTCATCCGCCGCGCTCTGATCCAGAAGGTGGGGTGACGCTCAAGGTCCCAGAAAACCGGTGAGGTGACGGCCCAGTCGCTCCGGCGCGGCATGCGGCAGCGCATGGTGCGAGACGTCCGGGAGGATGTCCGTCTCGACGCGTGGCAGCAGACCGCCCGCCCGGGCCGCCACCAGGTGCGTGTCATAGGTCCTGCTGCTTCCGGCCAGAAGCAGCAGGACCGACGCGTTCAGCCCGCGCAGCGCCTCGGGCGCCGGGCGGGGACCGGTCACCGGTTTCGCGGACGGGAACCCCGCGCCCGCCTCCTGGAGGCGCAGCCAGTCGGGGTCCAGCGGCACTCCCCCGGTCTCCCACTCCAGGAACGCGCGGACGCGGCGCGGAGTGGGCCGCAGCAGCATCGGCAGCGCGTGCAGCAGGTACGCCGTCTCGAACCCGGCGAAGCACTGGGTCGGGTCGAGGAGGAACAGACGGCGTACGCGGGCGGGCCCGCGCAGTGCGTAGTGCAGCGCGATCCAGCCACCGTACGAATGCCCGCCGAGGTCCACGACCGACGCCCCCAGCCCGTCGAGCACCGCGTCCAGCCAGGCCGTCAGATCGGCCACCGTGCGCGGCCGCCGGCCGACCACCGGAACACTGCGGCCCGGGGCGCCGATCAGGTCGACGGCGTAGAGGCGGTGGGTGACGGCCAGTTGGGCGGCCTGGGCGTACCAGGACGCCGAGGTCGCTCCCCCGCCGCCCGGCAGCAGCACGAGCGGACGCCCGTCGGCGGGCCCGCACACATTGACGTACGTCTCCCCGAACGGCGTCGGGACGGTCACCGCCTCCCGGTCCTCGGGCCACTTCGCCATGACCTTGTCGTAGGCGGACTCGAAGCGGTCCCTGTCGTACGGGCTGCGGATTCCCATGCCGGTCACCTCTCCCTCCCTTGCATCGTCCCCGTGCCGTCGCGGTCGAACTCGGCCTGCACAGTGCCCGGTTCGCGAACCAGAACGGCATGCACCCCACGGACGTACGCGGCCTGATCGCCCTCTCGGCCGCCGCCGAGGGCTAACCCCATCGCATACGAGCCGTACGGCGACCCCCGTCTGCGACTGCGAACAGCGAGTTCACAGCGGTCTCCCGGCGTGCCGTGCGCAGCGCACGTGAATCGCGACACAGCGCCACCAGGTAACACGGGGTTCACACTTGAGCAATGATCGGGAAATCGCATGTTGACAGGCTGCCCGGCATGAATCGCGGCGTTCCAGTGCCGCTGCGCCGCAGCACCCGCGAGTGCGACGAATGACCCACCCCGAAGGATGTGGCCCGTGACCTTCAAGGCTGAGTACATCTGGATCGACGGCACCCAGCCGACGGCCAAGCTCCGTTCCAAGACGAAGATTCTGGCCGACGACGCCAAGGGTGCGGAGCTCCCGATCTGGGGCTTCGACGGGTCGTCCACGAACCAGGCCGAGGGGCACTCCTCGGACCGCGTGCTCAAGCCGGTCGCCAGCTTCCCGGACCCGATCCGCGGCGGCGACGACATCCTCGTCATGTGCGAGGTCCTCGAGATCGACATGACGCCGCACGAGTCCAACACGCGTGCCGCGCTCGCCGAGGTCTCCGAGAAGTACGCCGCGCAGGAGCCCATCTTCGGCATCGAGCAGGAGTACACCTTCTTCGACGGCGCCCGTCCGCTCGGCTTCCCCGAGGGCGGCTTCCCCGCGCCCCAGGGCGGCTACTACTGCGGTGTCGGCGCCGACGAGATCTTCGGCCGCGAGATCGTCGAGGCCCACCTGGAGAACTGCCTGAAGGCCGGTCTCGCGATCTCCGGCATCAACGCCGAGGTCATGCCCGGCCAGTGGGAGTTCCAGGTCGGCCCGGTCTCCCCGCTGGAGGTCTCCGACCACCTGTGGATCGCCCGCTGGCTGCTCTACCGCACCGCCGAGGACTTCGGCATCTCCGCGACCCTCGACCCCAAGCCGGTCAAGGGCGACTGGAACGGCGCGGGCGCGCACACCAACTTCTCCACCAAGGCGATGCGCGAGGGCTACGACGCGATCATCACCGCGTGCGAGTCCCTCGGCGAGGGCTCCAAGCCCCTCGACCACGTCAAGCACTACGGCGCCGGCATCGACGACCGCCTGACGGGCCTGCACGAGACCGCCCCGTGGAACGAGTACTCCTACGGCGTCTCCAACCGCGGTGCCTCGGTCCGTATCCCGTGGCAGGTCGAGAAGGACGGCAAGGGCTACATCGAGGACCGCCGTCCGAACGCGAACGTCGACCCGTACCTGGTGACCCGGCTGATCGTCGACACCTGCTGCGCCGCGCTGGAGAAGGCCGGACAGGTCTGATCCGCCCCCGCTCGCAAGGAGAGGCGTCCACCGTCGTGGTGGGCGCCTCTTCGCGTTGTCAGTGGCGCCTGCCATGGTGGGGGACATGGAGATCGACGGAGGTCTCGACATCAGGGTCGAGACGGAGAACAGGCAGACGCACAGGCGCATTTCGGCGCTACGACTGCGGGAGCTGGTGGCCCGGATCGGAGACGCCGGCGACCGCTTCCTGGTCGTGCAGCGGATACCGGACCTCCCGGACGTGTTCGCGCAGGTGTGGCACAAGGAGGGCGGGGACTACCGGCTCGAACACCGGCTGAGCGAGGCCGAGTTCTACGGTACGAACCTGGACGGCCCGGACCGGGTGGCGGATCTCCTGACCGCCTGGGCACGGCAGGCGGGGGCCGGCTGGGACACGGGCGTCGACTGGGAGCCGGTCGACCTGGGGCCCCGGGAGGAGGTGCCCGAACTGCCGGACGAGGTGCGGGAGAAGGTCGAGGAGCGGGTCCGGACGCGGCTGCGCTGCGGCTACGACGACCGGCGGATGCTGACCGAGATCGCCGAGGAGTGGCTGGTCACCGGTGACGAGCGGCCGGTGTCCCGTGCGCAGGCCGGGCGGCTGGTGGACCGGCTGTGGCTGGAGCGGGTCGCCGAGCAGGCCGACTGGGCCGGCGTCACCGATCCGGACCGGCTCACCCGTGCTTTCGAGGCGCTGGACGCGAGCGGCATCACCGCCCGGGAGAACTTCGCCTGCTGCCGGGGCTGCGGCCTCGCGGAGATGGGCGCGGAGCGCGGGGACGCCCGCGGGTTCGTCTTCTTCCACGACCAGGTCACCGAGCACGCCGTCGCGGGGTACGGCCTCGCTCTGCACTACGGCGCGTTCGACGGTTCGGCCGGGACCACCTCGGCCGTCGGGCACGAGATCCTGGCCGCGCTCCGTGGCGCCGGGTTGTCCGCCGACTGGGACGGCGATCCGGACAAGGCGATCGAGGTCAAACCGCTGACCTGGCACAAACGGCTGGAGGGATGAGGGGGCGGCGTCGACTTCGCGCCAAGGAAGCGTCCAAGCTGTGAGAGGAGGGTCCTGTCACGGGGCTGTGTCTGCTTCAATGGGCTCATGGCCAGCTATCAGAAGTGCAGCGCGACGGGTCGCCATGACCTCGAGCCCTTCTGGCCTTCCCGTCAGCACCATGACTTCGACCGGGTGTGTTGTCGCGCGATGAACGCGCCGGCCCTCTAAAGCCGAAACACCCTCGGCCTCCGGCCTGCGCGACTCGACGTACGTCCCCTCGACGAACCTCTCGCGCGAAAGAGCTGACCTCTCATGGCGATCATCCGTTCCCTCCCCGCTCTCCCCTCCGCCCCGCTCGACACCCCCGCCCCGAACGCCCCACGGCACCATCTGCGCGCCGTGGACCGGGACGAGGTGATCGACGTCGCCGAGTTCCTGCCGCCGGGCGCCACCTGGCTGCCCGCGCCGCCCCACACGCTTCCCACGCTGCCGGGGCAGCCGCCGATGGTCGGGTACCTCGTCCTCATCCCGGCCGACAGCCCGCACCTCACCCGGACCGACCCGGTGGTCCCGCCCCTCCCGGCCGAGGCCGAACCCCTCGTCCGCATCGACACCGTGCAGCGCACAGCGCAGTTGAACGGCGCGGAACTCGACCTGACGTACCTGGAGTTCGAGCTCCTCGCCCATTTGGTGGCGCACCCCAACCGGGTCCACACGCGCGACCAGTTGGTCACCACGGTGTGGGGCTACGGACATGTGGGCGACGGCCGTACCGTCGACGTCCACATCGCCCGGCTACGCCGCAAGCTGGGCGTCGAGCACCGCAAGGCGATCCAGACGGTGCGGCGGGTCGGGTACAAGTACACGCCGCCGACCGCCCGTTGATCTTCGGTGGTCCGGTGATCTGCTGATGGCAGATCGGCGTTCCGTTCCGTGGGCCGCGCGGGCAGAGTCGTCGGTATGAGACTTCTGGTGCTGGGTGGTACGGAGTTCGCGGGACGGGCCGTCGTGGAGGCCGCCCTCGGCCGGGGCTGGGAGGTGACCGTCCTCAACCGGGGCCGACATCAACCCCCGGCCGGGGTACGGGCGTTGCGAGGTGACCGCACCGCGCCCGGCGGGCTCGCCGCGCTGGTCTCCGGCGAGTGGGATGCCGTGATCGACACCTGGTCGGCGGCGCCGCGCGCGGTCGACGACGCGGCGCGGCTGCTGGCCGACCGGGTGGGCCGGTACGTGTACGTGTCGAGCTGTTCGGTGTACGCGTGGGCTCCGCCCTCGGGGTACGGGGAGGACGCGCCGCTCGTCGAAGGGGCCTTGGCCTCCGCCGACAAGACCGATTACACGCGGGACAAGCGGGGCGGGGAGCTTGCCGCGCTCGGGGCGTTCGGGGCGGAGCGGTCGGTTTTCGCTCGGGCCGGGCTCATTCTCGGGCCGTACGAGAACATCGGGCGGTTGCCGTGGTGGTTGGGGCGGGTCGCTCGGGGTGGGCCGGTGCTGGCGCCCGGGCCTCGGGATCTGGCGCTTCAGTATGTGGATGTGCGGGATCTCGCGGAGTGGTTGCTCGGGTCTGTGGAGCGGGAGTTGAGCGGGGCGTACAACCTGATCTCGGCGCAGGGGCACGCGACGATGGGGTCGTTCTTGGACGCGTGTGTGGGAGTTACCGGTGGGGCGGCCGAGTTGCGGTGGACCGCGCCGGAGGATGTGCTCGCGGCTGGGATCGAGCCGTGGACTCAGTTGCCGGTGTGGATTCCGGCGGGGAGCGAGGGGTACGACGCGTTGCACAGTGCGGATGTTTCCCGGGCGCTGGGTACTGGGCTGACGTGTCGGTCTGTCGAGGAGACGGTGGCTGACACGTGGGAGTGGTTGCGGAGCGTGCCGGAGTATGCAGGGCGGGTGGGGGTGGGGCTTGACCCTGCTGTGGAGGCGAAGGTGTTGGGGGTGCCGTTGGAGGGGTAGTTCGTTGGGTGCGGGTCGGTGGGGGCTGGTCGCGCAGTTCCCCGTGCCCCTAAAGACCTAAGAGCCTCGGCCGGCCGGTGTTGGTAGCTACACCCCCACCACGGTGGGCGGGCCCCGTGACCTGGCCTGGCTGTTCCGTGAGACTGAGCCCATGGACACGAAAAGCGAGAGTGGGCGGGCCCGGGGCGTTCTCATGGCAGGGATGCGTGCTCTCGCCCTCGCCCTCATCTCTCTCGGCGGTTCACTCACCCTCTTCGTCCTCACCGTCGTCTCCCTCGCGCTCATCCCGGCCGGCGTCGGGCTGATCACCACGCCCTGGGTCCTTGCCGGTGTGCGAATGCACGCGAATCTGCGGCGGCTGCTCGGTTCGCAGTGGTGCGAGGTGCGTATTCCGGTGGCGTACCGGGCCGTCCCGGCCGGTGCGCGGCCGTGGACCCGGACCTTCCGCATGCTCGGCGATCCCGCCACCTGGCGGGATCTGCGGTGGCTGCCCGTCGACATGGTCGCGGGGTTCGTCACCGCGTTGGTGCCTGCGGCGCTGGTGTTCTATCCGCTGGAGGGCTTCGCGTTGGCGTTCGGGCTGTGGCGGGTGTTCACGGACGGGACGTATGTCGGGTGGTGGTACGGGTTCGTGCCGGTGAGTGGGCAGGGCAGTGCGCTGCTCGCCGGGTTGCTGGGGGTCGGGATTCTTGTCGCCTCCTACTTCCTCACGCCCGTGCTGCTGCGGGTGCACTTTCTGCTGACCCGTGCCGTGCTCGCCCCGGGCCAGGGTCAACTCGCTGAGCGGGTAAGGGTGTTGACCGAGACGCGGCGGGACGCGGTGGACGGTTCGGCCGCTGAGCTGCGGCGGATCGAGCGGGATCTGCATGACGGGGCGCAGGCCCGGCTGGTCGCCATGGGGATGGATCTCGGCACCATCGAGGCGCTGTTGGAGAAGAACCCCGCCAAGGCCCGGGAGTTGCTCGCCCGGGCCCGGCAGTCCTCCGCCGAGGCCCTCGACGAGCTGCGCGATCTCGTTCGGGGGATTCATCCGCCGGTACTGGCGGAGCGTGGACTCGCGGATGCCGTAAGGGCGTTGGCGTTGCGGATGCCGGTGCCGACCGAGGTGTCGGCGGAGCTCGGGGGCGGTCGGGCCGACGCGCCGGTCGAGTCGGCCGCGTACTTCGCCGTCAGCGAGGTGCTCACCAATGCCGTGAAGCATTCCGGTGCCGATCGGATCTGGGTCGATATGCGGTATGCGGCAGGGGCGTTGAGGGTCTCCGTCACCGACAACGGGCGGGGTGGCGCTGTGGTCGGGGGCGGGTCGGGGCTCTCCGGGGTCGAGCGGCGGCTGGGTACATTCGACGGCGTCCTGGCCGTCAGCAGTCCCGCGGGCGGTCCCACCATGGTGACCATGGAGATTCCGTGCGTGTTGTCCTAGCCGAAGACCTGTTCCTGCTGCGGGACGGGCTGGTGCGGCTGCTGGAGGCCTACGACTTCGAGATCGTCGCGGCCGTGGAGAGCGGGCCCGAACTCACCAAGGCACTGGCCGAGTCGGCGCCCGACGTCGCCGTGGTCGACGTACGGCTGCCGCCCACGCACACCGACGAGGGGCTGCAGTGCGCGTTGCGGGCGCGACGGGAGCGGCCGGGGCTGCCGGTGCTCGTGCTGTCGCAGCACGTGGAGCAGTTGTACGCGCGGGAGCTGCTCGCCGACGGGACCGGCGGGGTCGGGTATCTGCTGAAGGACCGGGTGTTCGACGCGGAGCAGTTCGTGGATGCCGTGCGGAGGGTGGCGGGGGGTGGGACGGTGATGGATCCGCAGGTCATTCAGCAGTTGCTGGCGCGGCGGGCCGCCGACGACCGGCCGCTGGGGCGGTTGACGCCCCGGGAGGTCGAGGTGCTCGAACTGATGGCGCAGGGGCGGTCGAACGCGGCGATCGCGGGGCAACTCGTCGTCACGGAACGGGCGATCGGGAAGCACACGTCCAATATTTTCGCCAAACTGGGGCTGGAAGTCTCGGACGACGACAATCGCCGCGTGCTGGCGGTATTGGCCTATTTGGACCAGGGACGCTGAGCACTACCTGTGAGTCGATCACAACTGCCGGTGTTTAAAGGGCAGTTGGGAGGGGACTTACCCAAGAATCTCTCATCAGTTTCTGAGACGGCTGAACACTCCTGGGACCCCCTGCGTATCAAAGGGCGCCGCTTCACTCCTGTCGGGCGCCTCGCTGCCCCGCAAGGAAGTCAGAGGAGTTCCATGGGACGCAATGATCGTAAACGCCGTACGCCGCTGGCCACCAAGGCCATTGCCGCATCGGCTGCCCTAGCGCTCGGTGGGGGCGGGCTGCTCTGGGCACAGATGAACGCTTCGGCGCACGAGTCCAACTCGTCGGGGCAGAACCAGACCAAGGCCGCGGCCGCCGCGGCGCAGGTCGCCACGATCGCCTGCCCGGACGTCGGCCAGCAGCTGACGAACGTGCCGCAGAAGGCTCGTCAGGGTGTCGCCACCGAGCTGGCGAACCTCGACAAGCAGATCACCGAGGCCTACGCCCGGCTCGCGTCGACGCGTCAGGCCCAGGCGAATGACGCGAGCTTCGTGCAGAACGCGATCGTCGGCCCCCTCAAGGAGAAGCGGGCCGCGACGATCGACCGCATTCGCATCGACATCCAGCGAGTGGGCGGCACCGTCAACGCGACCGCGCTGAAGCAGCTCGCCGCCTGTACGACGCAGAACGCCACCAACACCACCACGGCGGGCGGCGGCAAGAACAACGGCGGGGGCAAGAACAACAACGGCGGCCAGAACAACGGCGGTCAGAACACCGCCGCGCCGAGCGCGAGCGCGAGTGCCTCCGCGGCGCCGCCCGCCAACAACGGCGGCCAGGCCGGCAACGGTCCGACGGCGGCAGACTTCGTGGACATCACGAAGGTGGCGAACAACGTGCTGGCGAAGCCGCAGAACAGCGGCCAGGCTTCGACCGGTTCGTTCACCACCAAGTGCGGTGTCAACGCGAACAAGAACCACAACACCGACAACGTCATCGTGGCGCCCGGCGTGACCAACGGCGCGCACCACGAGCACGACTACGTCGGCAACCAGAAGGTCAACGCGTTCTCCACGAACGACTCGCTGCTGGCCGCCCCCTCCAGCTGCCAGAACCAGAGTGACCTCTCGGCGTACTACTGGCCGGTCGTGCGTGTGCAGGACGGCTCGCAGGAGTTCGACGCCAACGCGGACGGCGGTGGCAAGGAAGGCAACGTCGGCAAGATCCTGACCCCGCAGTCGGCGCAGATCAAGTACGTCGGCTCGCCGGCCAGCAAGGTCGTCGCGATGCCGCAGTTCCTGCGCATCATCACCGGTGACGCCAAGACCCTCACCAACGGTCTGGCCAACGCCAACGCGCACTGGAGCTGCACCGGCTTCGAGGACAAGGTCCAGCTGACGGAGCAGTACCCGATCTGCCCGCAGGGCAGCAACGTGGTCCGCACCTTCGCGTTCCAGAGCTGCTGGGACGGCGTCAACATCGACAGCGCCAACCACCGTACGCACGTGGCCTTCGCGGACCCGGCGAGCGGTGTGTGCGGGAACGGCTTCAAGGCCATCCCGCAGCTGACGATGCGCCTGGTCTACAAGATCACGCCCCCCACCCTCCAGGCGGACGGCACCGTGAAGAACGCCTACGCGGTGGACGGATTCCCGGAGCAGCTGCACAAGCCGTCGACCGACCACGACGACTTCATCAGCGTCACCAAGAACAACCTGGCGGCGAAGATCGCCAACTGCGTGAACTCCGGCAAGAAGTGCCAGTGAGCGCGACTAGCAGCCGGTAGGACCCGGTAGCACGAAAGCGGGCGGTGGGTTTCTCCCACCGCCCGCTTTCGTGTGTCCGTCTTTCGTTTGTCCGTACGGGAGTTCAGCTGGTGTGCTTCGAGTGGTCGACGCCGATCTCCTCGTTGCCGCCGAGCGTGGTCTGCAGCTTCTTGACGATCGCGTCGGTGCCCACGGCGACCCACTTGCGGCCGACGAGATAGAAACCGCCGTAGTCCTTCGCGTCGTTGATCCACTCGCGCTGGCCGCGGTCGGTGGCGAAGGTCGCGAGGACGAACTTGCCGTAGCTCATCTTGCAGATGGCCTGGCGGAGTTCGTCGGCGTCGGTCTGGATGTCGGGCGTGCACTTCACCTTGGCGGCCAGGCTCTCCAGGCTGCCGGTGGCCTCCGTCGGCACGGTCGCGGCCTTGGTGTCGGCACCGCACCCCACCAGCGCCAGCGCCGCCGCGGCGCCGGCCATCGCGAGCATCGGTCGGGTCAACCTCATCTGTCGTTCCTCCGGTCGTCCGGTCAACAAAAGCATGCCGCGACGCACCCCGGCGAGGGGCCGTCTCATCCGATACGGCCCCGAAGCGCCCAGCGCTCAAATCCATGGTCATCGGCCGGCCGCGTGTGCGAGGGTGACGCCCATGGATCAAGAGGGCTGGGAAAGCCGTGTGACCGCCGCCTGGGCGGCTTTCGAGGACTATCCGGAGGAGCGCGCGGCGGAGTTCCGTGCCCTGATCGACGCGCTCGTCGCCGAACTGCCGGACGGCAGTCCGCTACGGCCGTTCGAGCAGGCCTGCGTCTGGGACTCCACCGGGCACTCCGACAAGGCCGCCCCGCTGTACCGGGAGGCGCTCGCGCGCGGGCTGAGCGAGAACAGCGGCTACAAGGGACGCCGGGCGAAGATCCAACTCTCCAGCTCCCTGCGGAACATCGGGCAGGCGGAGGAGGGCGTCAAGCTGCTCACCCCCGAACTCGACGCTCCCTCGGACGAGTTGGACGACGCGGTCCGCGCGTGCCTCGCCCTGTGTCTGTCCAGCCTGGGCCGCGACCGCGAGGGCCTGTCCCTCGTGCTGGGCGCCCTCGCGCCCCATCTGCCGCGCTACCAGCGGTCGATGGCGAACTACGCGCGGGCCCTGGTCGGGCCCGAGGCCTGAGTCGCCCGGGCGGCGGTGACCAACTCACCATTCGCTCGTTTTGCTGAACGTGCAGTCACAGGATGTCGCCAAGCGCCCCGCAGCTTCACCCACCGACCCGGTCGTCGATGTCGAACAGGCCGAGGCCGCGCTCGTCGAGCACTATCCACGGCTCGTCCGGCTCGCCTATCTGGTGCTTCCCCCGAGCCTCGGCCGCAACCGGCGCGTCCTGACGGCGCACGCCCTCGTCCAACGCGCCCTGCCCAGAGGCCGCGCGTCCGCGTCCGTGATCCCGGCCCAGTCGACCGGCCGCGACGTCGACCCCGGCTACGCCTTCGTCCGCCTCAACGTCGTCCGTACGGCACTGGAGGCGGGCCTCCCGCTGTCGTTCCGCGCCTGGCCCAAGCGTTCCCAACTCCCGCCGCTGCTCCCCCAGGTGCGGGGTCTGCGGCTCTTCCCGCGTTCGGGCGGCGCCGACGAACTCGCCCTGGACCAGCGGCTGTCGGCCCTGTCCGGCCCGGCCCGCGCGGTGTACGTGCTGCGCGGCCTGGAGAAGCTGCCCGACGGCGACGTCCGCAGAGTGCTCGCGGCAGCCGGCGTAGAAGGAGAAGAGGTCGACGAGGCGCTGCGCGAGGCGGACGAGACGCCCGCGCAGTACGAACTCCTCGACTCCCCCGAGTTCGACCCCTGTTCCCTGCACGCGCGGCCCACCGACCTGATGCGCCGCCGTCAGCACGGCAAGGCCGCGCTCGCCGCCGCGGCGGCCGTCGCGGTGTGCGGCGCGCTGCTCGCGATGCCCGGCGGCGGCTGGGGCCCGGACGGCGCCGCCGCACCCGCGTACGCGCAGAACCCGGCGTCCCAAGCCGCCCTGAACCCGGGCAAGTTGATCAGGATCGCGCCCACGGCGTGGCAGTCCTCCGCACGCGAGGACTTCTCCGTCTGGCCCGCCCGCGGCGACCTCACCGAGAACACCGACCTGCTGCGCCGCGCCCTCGCCGTCTGGGCCCGCCCCGGCGAGTCCGTCCAGGTCTCGGCCACCCCCGGCACCCCCTCCGGCGGCCCCGCCGGACCGCCCCAACTCCTCTACGCCGGCACGGTCGACAACGCGCGCGTGGTGATCCTCTACGACGGTCTGCGCATCGCCCGTTACGCCGAACCGAAGGACGGCACCAAGGGAGCGGCGCTGGACTTCGCGCGCGTCGACGGCGCGACCGGGTCCGAGGCGAACGCGGTGGTCCTGGACCGCGCCGACGGCAACGTCCGTTATCTGACGGCCCCTTGGGTGAAGAAGGCGGCCGAGCGCGACCTCCAGAAGCCGAACGCCGGCGCGCTGCCCATGACCCTCACCGACGGGATCACCTCGCCGCTGGCCAGCCCCGCGCAGGCGACCGGTGCGTGCACGTCGTGGAACGTGCTCCAGCTGACCGACGACACCGGCACCACCCGCCTGATGAGCGACCTCGGCGAACTGGTCCCGGCGCACCTCACCGCCGGACGCCCCGGCTCGGTCCACGAGGTCTCCGGCGCGGCGGCCCAGCACGCCTGGGCGCCCTTCGCCTGCTCCCTCGGCGCGATGCGCTCACTCGGCGTACGGACCGTGAACGCCTGGCAGTTCGCCCAGCAGCCGCTGCCCGACGCGAGCGGCGCGGCGGACTGGGTGTGCACGCGGGCGGAGACCTGGCAGGGCGGCGGCGAGCGGGTGCTGGCCCAGTTCCGCACACCGGGCGGGATCTACGGCGCGGTCGCCGCGAAGGCGCAGGGCGTGCCGGCGTGCGGGGCGCGTGACCCGCACGTGCTGGCCGGGGTGCTGTGGAAGTCGGCGGCGGGCCATTGGTTCCTGCTGGCCGCGGGCAGCAAGGGCACGGAGGCGGTCACGGCGACAGGCGGGGTGAACGGCTCGGCCCGGGGCGCCCTGCTCGCCGTGAAGACCAAGCAGGGCGTTCAAGCCGAGCTGAAAGGCTCCCTGGATGACGGCAGGACGATCACAGGCCTGCGCTAACGGTCCGCGGAAAGACCTGTTGAGCGCCGGGCGAGGTCTCGCGCCCCAAAGGGGCGCGGGGAACTGCGCGACCAGCCACGACGGACCCGCACCCAAAGAACCCTGCCCTAGCTGACATTCGCGTCAACAAGTCCCCGCACAAGGCTTCCCCAGAGACTTACTCGTCAGTACATTGACGCCATGCCTAACACGCCGCTCAAGGCCCGAAAGGTGTCCTTCTCCTGGGAGGGCACCCCGCTGCACTGGGTGCCCGGCGATCCGTTCACCACGCACACGATCAACGTGCTGCACCTGCTGCTGCCCGCCGGTGAGCGGTGGTTCGTGCACGTCTACAAGCAGGTGCTGCCTCTTATCCGGGACGAGCAGCTCCGCGCGGACGTGATCGGGTTCATCGGCCAGGAGGCGATGCACTCCCAGGCGCACGACGAAGTCCTCCCGCACCTCAAGGAGTTGGGGCTCGACCCCACGCCGTACACCGCGCAGGTCGACTGGTTCTTCGAGAAGCTGCTCGGCGACCGCACGCTGCCCCCGGGCAAGGCCCGGAGGTGGTGGCTGCTGGAGCGGGTCGCGATCATCGCGGCGATCGAGCACTACACCGCGTTCCTCGGCAACTGGGTGTTGAACGCCGAGGAGTTGGACCGGCGTGGCGCCGATCCGACCATGCTGGACCTGCTGCGCTGGCACGGCGCCGAGGAGGTCGAGCACCGCTCCGTCGCCTTCGACCTCTTCACGCACGTCGACGGCAGCTACCGGCGCCGCGCCCGCACCTGGGCGACCGCGTTCGCCGCCCTGATGTTCCTGTGGCAGCGCGGATCCCGCTTCTTCATGGCGAACGACCCGACCCTCGTCGACGCCCAGGTGAGCTTCAAGGACTTCTACGTCGCCGGAAAGCGCGGCACCCTGCCCGCCACCGGGGACATGCTCAGGTCCATACCCCGCTATCTGAGCCGCGCCTACCACCCCTCGCAGGAGGGCAGCACCGAGCAGGCCGTCGCCTACCTCGCGTCCTCGCCCGCCGCGGTGGCCGCCGAAAAGAGGGCGGAGTAGTGCCGAAGCCGCTCACCGTCGCCGTCCTGGCGGGCGCCGCGCTCCTGACCCGCCGCGCGCTACGGCGCCGGGTGCGGGCCTCGCCGTTGTGGCCGCTGCCCGCCCTGGACCCGCCGATCTCCGGCCGGCCGCGCTCACGGGCACTGAAGCTGACGGTCGCCGCGCGGGAGACGGTCGCCGAGGGTGTCGTACAACTGCGCCTGCAAGGAAGGGACTTGCCGCGGTGGGAGCCCGGGGCGCACATCGATCTGGTGCTGCCGTCGGGGCTGGTGCGGCAGTACTCGCTGTGCGGGAACCCGGCGGACACCTCGTCGTACACGGTCGCGACGCGGCTGGTCGAGGACGGGCGGGGCGGGTCGCGCGAGGTGCACGAACAGGTGGGCGTGGGCACGGAGTTGGAGGTGCGGGGGCCTCGCAATCGCTTCCCGCTCGTCGACGCGCCCGCGTACGTCTTC
This sequence comes from Streptomyces sp. NBC_00986, assembly GCF_045162565.1. Lineage (NCBI taxonomy): Bacteria > Bacillati > Actinomycetota > Actinomycetes > Kitasatosporales > Streptomycetaceae > Streptomyces > Streptomyces sp. NBC_00986. The sequence continues at coordinate 8,377,521 of NZ_CP108733.1, read as the reverse complement.
GTCGTCGGCGGGATCGGGATCACCCCGGTGCTGCCGATGCTGCGGGCCCTGCCGGAGGACGCCGACTGGCGGCTGCTGTACGTGGGCCGTACGCCGAACTCGATGCCGTTTCTTGGGGAGTTGACGGAGTTCGGTGCGGAACGGGTCACCGTGGTGAGCGGGCGGCGGCCTGAACTCGGGTCGCTGCTCGCGGAGTTGCCCGAGGGGGCCGCCGTCTACTGCTGCGGGCCCGAGGGGCTGATGGCGTCCGTGGAGGAGCGGTTCCCGGACGTGCGGCTCGAACGGTTCGCGCCCCGGGCCCCGTTGGGCGGCGACAACCGCGGCGATGCGGCCTTCGAGGTCGAACTCCGGCGCAGCGGGCGGACGTTGACCGTGCCCGCCGACTCCACGGTGCTGGCCGCCGTGCGGGCGGAGCTGCCCGACACGCTCTACTCCTGCGAACAGGGGTTCTGCGGAACCTGCCAACAGCGGGTCGTGGAAGGGGAGGTGGAGCACCGGGACGAGCTGCTGACGGACGCGGAGCGTGATGACTCGATGCTGATCTGTGTGTCCAGGGCCCGTGGTGAGCGAATCGTGTTGGACATGTGAACGACCTTGGGCGGGCCGGGCCGTTGGGGGCCGGTTCCGATCGGTAAGGTGTTCGCATGAGTACCGGGGTTCGCCGCAGGATGGGAGTCGAGGAACGACGACAGCAGTTGATCGGCGTCGCTCTCGATCTGTTCAGCCATCGCTCGCCCGACGAGGTCTCCATCGACGAGATAGCCGCGGCCGCGGGCATTTCCCGACCTCTGGTCTACCACTACTTTCCCGGCAAACTCAGCCTGTACGAGGCCGCGTTGCAGCGTGCCTCGGACGATCTGGCCGGGCGGTTCGTGGTCGCCCAGGAGGGCTCGCTGGGGGGACGGCTGCTGCGGGTGATGGGTCGGTTCTTCGACTTCGTCGACGACCACGGGCCCGGTTTCGCGGCGCTGATGCGCGGCGGTCCGGCGGTGGGCTCATCCACCACCAACGCACTCGTGGACGGGGTGCGGCAGGCCGCGTATCTCCAGATCCTGTCCCACATGAAGGTCGAACAGCCGCCCGCCCGGCTGGAGTTGATGATTCGCTCCTGGATCTCGCTGGTCGAGTCGACGGCCCTGATCTGGCTGGACGGCCGACGCATCCCGCGCGCCGATCTGGAACGCCAACTCGTACACGACTTCGGGGCGTTGGCGGCGGTGAGCGCGGCGTACGACGACGAACTGGCCGCGCTGCTGCGGGAGTCCCTCCGGAACGAGCCGGGCGACGGGCCGTTCACCGACCTCGTCGTCCGGCTGGTCGCGCTGGCGTCCTAGCGGCCGTGGAGCAGGCGCTAGGGCCTGTCCGGCGGATCCTGTCGCAGACGCGGGGCCTGGCACGCACCAGGCCCCGCTCACCGGTGCTGATCAGGTGCCGTTGCTCTCCTGCGACCTGATCCGCCGGACAGGTCCTAGCGCTCGAACTTCCGGTAGGACGCGTCCAGTTCGCGCACGTCGGCGGAGGCGTGCAGGACGGAGCCGTCCTCGTCGATGTACTCGCGGAGGAGGTCCAGGACCTTCTCCGTCAGCTTGGACTTGGTCTCCTCGCTGCGTCCGGCGAGCAGGCCGAGGGTGACGTGGACGACGGTGTGTCCCAGCTCGTCGAGGCCCTCGTACCCGAAGGCCGTGTACTCGCTCGGGCGGAACTGCGTCTTGCACGCCTCCGGCTTCGCGGCCGCGATCTCGACGACCGCCTCGTGCAGCGCACGGGCGAAACCGTCCTGGTCGAAGGAGATCGTGTGGGAGTGGTCGACGGTGATCTGCGGCATCAGGCGCTCCTGTTTCTCAGCCAACAACGGGCTCACCCTAGCTCCCCACGGGCTCACCCCAGCCGTAGCGCCAGCATCGCGATGTCGTCGTCCCGGTCGACACCGAAGCAGTCCAGCAGGGTGTCGCACAGGGCGTCCAGGCCGGGCAGCGCGCCGGAGGCGGCCGCGCGGAGGTGTTCCATCGACACGGAGATGTCCGTGCCCCGGGTCTCGATGAGGCCGTCGGTGATCATGAGGAGCCGGTCGGTGGGTTCGAGGAAGAGTTCCGTGGGCGGCGGATGGGGCAGGCCCACGCCGAGCAGCGGGCCGGCCGCCTTGGCGTAGTCCGCGCTGCCGTTGTCCCGGATGATCAGCGGCGGGATGTGGCCCGCGTTGGCGATGAGGGTGCGCCCGGTGTCCGGGTCGACGAGAGCCAGGCAGACGGTGACCGTGGTCTCCGGGTGGTAGTGCTGGAGCATCCGGTCCAGCCGCTCGGCGAGGACGCTCGGGTCGCTCTCGTCGACGCAGTAGGCGCGCAGGGCGTGCCGTATCTCCACCATGACGGTGGCCGCCTCCAGCGAGTGCCCGACCACGTCGCCGACGGCGAACAGCACTCCCCTGGCGACCTTCAGCACGGCGTAGAAGTCGCCGCCGATCTCGGTGTCCTGGGACGCGGGCACGTACCGTACGACCGTGTCGACGCCCGGGAGTTCGGGCAGCCGGTCCGGCGTGGGCAGGAAGCTGCGCTGGAGGGTGAGGGCGACATGCCGCTCGACCTGGTACATGAGGAGCGGTTCGGCGGCGAGCGCGGTGGCCTGGGCGAGTTGCGCGAGCAGCGCCCCGGCCTCGGGGCCCACCCGGCGCAGCCCGCGGGTGGGGGCGGCGAGACAGACCGGGGCCCGGCCCTCATGAGTAAGGACCAGCGCGAGGCGGGCGTCGTGCTCCACGCCGGGCCGGAAGAACCCGGTGGGCCACAGCGGCGCGGGCACCGTGGTGATCTGCACCCCGGACTGCCCCTGGGAGAGCCGCCGCAGCAGCCGGGCCACGGTCCGGTCGGCGTCCTCGCCCGGCAGCGCCACCGCGGTGCGGTCCCGGGGCAGGCCGCGGTACAGCTGGTCGTCCCGGTCGAGGACGAACACGGCGGCGGGGGTGCCGGTGAGCCGTGCGGTGCCGTCGGCGGCGACGTCGACGAGCTCCTGGAGGGAGCGCGCCGCCTGGATGGTGACGATCATCTCCGACAGCAGCGTCAGCCGCCGTACGAGCGCCTGGTCGTCGGCGCGCAGCCGGGCGGCGCGGACCGCGGACCGGACCGCCGCCTCGATCTCCTCGGGCTCCGCGGGCACCGTGAGAAAGGCCTCGTCGCCCGCGTCGAGCGCCTGGCAGCGGTCGCTCGGGGGCGCGGCGAGCGCCGAGACGTGCACGACCGGCAGGCCCGCCATGCGCGGCCGCTCCTTGAGCAGCCGGCACAGGTCGAACCCGCTCATGTCCGGCAGGTGCACGTCGATCAGGGCCACGTCGGGCAGGTTCCCCTTGCGCAGCCGCACATCGAGTTCGTCGAGCGCCTCGGCGCCGCTGCCGACCGCGAGGACCCGGTGCCCCGCGCGGCTCAGCACACTTTCGATCGCGAACCGGTTCGCGGGCTCGTCGTCCACGACCAGCACGGTCGCATGCGTCAGCTTGCCGTTGACGTCCATTTTTCTCAGACCTGGCCCTTTGACACACCGGTGGGGCAGGCCGGTGTCCACAGCCTGCCCCACTACGGTAATGCGCTTTCAGGGTGTCCGGGTGAATACCGCCACAGTGCGTCCCGGAACGACGAAGGTGCCCGAAACCTTCGTGTACGAGGCCGACTTCACGGTGGCGTCCGCGCCCGCCGCCTGCACCGGGTGCAGCCGGTAACCGGTACCGGCCAGCGCTTCCACTTTCTGCTCCCGCGCGCTCGGCGTCGCGTTGAACACGACCACCAGATCACCGAGTTCCATGGTGATCACCCCGGGCGTCTCGTCCTTCCCCGACAGCGGGAAGGACATCTCCGACTGCACCTGTCCGGCCGTGCCGAGCGAGAAGACGGACTCGGTCGTACGGATCTTCAGCAGATCCCGGTACGCGGCCGATGCCCCGTCGATCTGCCCGCAGCCGACCTTGACCGACGTCAACAGACCTTTCGCGTACGGCCACTTGGACTCGTTGTCGGCGGCCATCGGCAGGCCCCGCCCGAAACCGTTGCCGTCCGCGCAGTTCCAGTGGATCGCGTTGAACCAGTCACCGCTGTCGAACGAGTTGCGGTCCAGGGACTTGGAACGCAGCAGGTCGGTACCGGCCTGGGAGAGGGACGGCCCCTGCGACAGGGTGGCGGTGGCCATCGCGAGGACCTGCATCCGCGCCCGGTCGTCGGCACTCGTCGTGGCCGGCAGCTTGTAGGTCAGCGCGTCGAACAGCGACTCGTTGTCGTGCGCGTCGACGTAGGCAAGGGCGTCGCCGGGCGCGTCCGCGTAGCCGGCGGGAGCGCCGTTGTAGTCGATCTCGGCGCCGGTGACGGCCTTCCCGTCGGTGTCCGTGAACCGGTACTTGGCGAGGTTGCCGCTCAGGCCGACCTTGATGAGGTCCTGGTAGTGCAGGAGGCGGGCCTTCTGCTCGGCCGAAGTGCCGTTCTCCGTAGAGGAGTTGGGGTCGGTGTAGAGCCCGGAGGCGAAGCCCTGCACCCCCGGGTCCTCGTCGAAGGGGCTGCCGCCGCGTACGGCGTCACGGGCCCGGTCGGAGAAGGTCGCGATGCCGGTGCCGGCCATGTTCTTCTGCGTGGCCTGCACGAAACGGGCGTCGTCGGCGACCTCGCCGAAGTTCCACCCCTCGCCGTACATGATGATCTTCTTGCCGTCGACGCCGTCCTTCGCGAGGGTCAGCGCGTCCAACGCCTTGCGTACGGCGAGGATGTTGGCCTTCGGCTGGTGTCCCATGAGGTCGAAGCGGAAGCCGTCGACCTTGTACTCCTTGGCCCAGGTGACCACGGAGTCGACGACGAGCTTGCCCATCATGGCGTTCTCGGTCGCCGTGTTCGCACAGCAGGTGGAGTTCGCCACGCTGCCGTCGGCGAGGAGCCGCTGGTAGTAGCCGGGCACGATCTTGTCGAGCACCGAATAGTCCGCCTGCCCACTGGCCGCCGTGTGGTTGTAGACCACGTCCATGACGACCCTCAGTCCGTCCTCGTTCAGCGACTTGACCATCTTCCGGAACTCGACGGTACGACCGGTGCCGTCCGGGTCGGTCGCGTACGAACCCTCCGGAACCGTGAAGTGGTACGGGTCGTAACCCCAGTTGTAGGCGTCCTTCGCGGCGACGGCCGCCACGCACTCCTGCTGCTGCTCCGAATCGGCGGCGTAGGAGGCGAGATCGCAGTCGGTGGTCGACTGCTCGGACTTCTTCTCCGGGATGGTCGCGATGTCGAAGGCGGGCAGCAGATGCACGTACGAGGTCCCGGACTTGGCCAGTTCGCGCAGGTGCTTCGAGCCGTCGCTGTTCTTGTCCGTGAAGGCGAGATACGTGCCTCGCTCGGCGGCCGGGACGGTCTTGTCGTCAACTGAGTAGTCCCGGATGTGCAGTTCCTGGATCTCGGCGTCCTTCAGCGCCACCGCCTTCGGCTTCTTCAGGGTCGACCAGCCGTTCGGGGCAAGGGACTTGTCGGCGAGGTCGACGACGAGGCTCTGCTTCGAGTCGGTGGTGAGGGCGACCGAGTAGGGGTCGGTGACCTCGTTGGTGACGAGCTTCTGGACGGTCGGCGCCCACACCTTCACGACGTACCGGTACGGCTTGTTCTTCCAGGAGGCGGGACCGGTGACGGACCAGACGCCGGTGGTGGCGTTCCGGCTCATCTTCTTCAGTGACCCGTCGAGATCGAGGGACACGCTCTGCGCGGTCGGCGCCCAAACGGCAAGCGTGGGGCGGCCGTTGTGGAAGGTGGGGCCGAGGTCGGCCTTGGTCGCGGTGCCGTACACGTCGTCGAGCACTCCGGCGATCTGCACGCCGGTGGCGGCCAACACGGCGCCGTTCACGGCCCGTTGGGAGGCGACGAGCTGCCCGTCCAGGGCCTCCTTCACCCGCCCCCGATCACGCGGGTCGACGGTCCAGGCCGAATAGTCCTTCAGGTAGGGGAACTTGGCCTTCTGGGCGTCGGTGAGCGTGGTCTTGGACAGCCGGAGCCACCGCTCGTCGTCGCTCGTCAGCGTGCCGTCCTTCACGGCGATCGAACCGTCGTGGGAGTACAGGAGTTGAGTGGAGGCGGCCGCGTCGGAGCCGTTCCAGGCGAGCGTGTTCCGGTCGATCCAGACCGCCTTGGAGGTGGTCAGGTCGAGGGCGGCCGCGCTGCCGGCGGGCTGCGGCAGGAGGTACTTCTCCTGGCCGTTCAAGAGCCAGACCTCATTGCCGTTGGTCTTGAGATCCAGCGACTGGTCGGCGGAGAGGTCCTTCTCGTCGCCCTTGTGGATGATGTAACTGAGGCTGGTGGCACCGGAGTTGAGCGGTACCTCGAAGACAGCGCCATAGGCGTCAGTCTTCACCGGTTGGAGCGGGCTCGACCAGTCCGTCGGGCTCGCGGCACCTGTCCAGACGTGCAGCCCCCAGCCGGAGTAGTCGCCGTCCGCCCGGTGGTAGTGGATGACGGCCTTGGTGGTGTCCTGCGCCGGGTAGTCGGGCCGCTGTGTCTGTACGGCCTCCTTGCCCTGCTCGATCCACACCTCGCCGGTCTGCGTGACGTCGATCGAACGGTCCGCGGAGACGTCCTTGTTGCCGTCCTTGTCGATCACCAGGAAGCTGACGTTCGTAGCGCCGGGCTTCAACTTGACGTAGGCGAAGGCGCCGTAGGCATCGCGGCCGACGAAGGGATGGCTAGCGGGCCAGGTGGTCGCCTCGCCGTCCGCCAGGTCGCCCCAGGCGTAGAGGCCCCAGTTGTCGTAGTCGCCGTCGGTGCGCTTGTAGTGGACGATCGCGTAGTCACGTGAGGAGGCGGTGGGGACCTCTTCGGCGGGCGGGGTGCCGGTGGTGGAGACGGCTGTCGCGCTCGCCGTACGTCCGGTCGAGTCGACGACAACTGCCTTGTAGCGCAGGGCTGTTCCGGCCGGTACGTCCCTCCCGATGACCTGCGTGACCTTGTACGGGGCGTGGTCGGCGGAGCCCAGGGTCTGCCACTTGCCGTTGCCGGTCTGGGCGGCGAAGACGACCCGGTTGAGCCGGCCGCCGGTGACGTCGGCGCTCAACTCGACGGTGCCGGTGGCGCCCGTGTCCGGAGCCTTGAGGGTGATCGTGGGCTTGGTCACGGGCTTGGCGAGAGCGCCGGCCGCCTTGAGGACGATCGCGGTACCGGCCGGGACGGTGACGGTCACCTTGTTGTCGGCACCGCTCGTCGCGGTGGCCGAAGTGCCGTAGATCCCCCGGTACTTCATGTCCGGCGAACCGGTCGCGAAGGTCACCGTCTTTGCGGTGTCGGCATTGTTGAGGGCGACGACGTACTCGGCGTTCTTGGCGGTGCGCGTGAAGGCGTAGACACCGGCGCCGTCGGCCGCGTAGCGCTCGGTCTGGACGCCGTCGGTGAGGGCGGGGTTGTCCTTGCGCAGCTTCGAGAGAGCGGCAATCTCCTTGTACAGCGGGGCAGTTGAGTCGTACGCGTCGCTGGCAGCAGTCCGATCGGTGCCGATCTCGTCGTCGTCGAGATAGTCGGCGACCTTCGACGCGAACATCGTCTGGCGGGCGTCCTTGTCGCCGCCGGAGCCGGTGAAGCCCTGTTCGTCGCCGTAGTAGACGACGGGGTTGCCGCGGCTGAGGAACATCAGCTCGTTGGCGAGCCTGTCCTTGGCGAGGAGTTGGGCGTCGGTGGCCTTCGGGTTGTCCTGGTCGAGGAAGTAGCCGATGCGGCCCATGTCGTGGTTGCCGAGGAAGGTGACCTGCTCGTACGCGTTCGCCTTGTCGGTCGTGTACTTGTAGTCGTCGCCGAAGACACTCGCGAGCTTCTGCGCGCTGCCGCCCTGCGAGGCGTAGGCGCGGGCCGCGTCCTGGAAGGGGAAGTCGAGCGTGGCGTCGAGGCGGCCCTGGGTGACGTACGGCGAAGTGACCGACGTGTCGGCGGAGTAGACCTCGCCGAACATGAAGAAGTTCTTCCGGCCGTGCTGGGCCGCGTAGTTGTCGAGTGCGGTGGCCCACTGGGTCCAGAAGTCCATGTCGACGTGTTTCACGGTGTCGATGCGGAAGCCGTCGACGTCGAAGTCGCGCACCCACTTCTCGTAGATCTTCTCCATGCCGCTGACGACCTCGGGACGTTCGGTCCACAGGTCGTCGAGGCCAGAGAAGTCGCCGTAGGTGGCGTTCTCGCCGACGTAGGTCGAGTCGCCCCGATTGTGGTACATCGTCGGGTCGTTGAGCCAGGACGGGACCTTCACGTTCGCCTTGTCGGCGGGGACGGTCGGGGTCTTCGGGAAGGACGCGGTGGTGACGGCGGGGAAGGTCTTCTTGCCGTCCGCGTAGTCGGCGTCGTCGAAGGGCTGCCCGTCCTTGGTCAGGTACGGGAAGGCGCCCTTGGAGAGGTAGCCGTAGGACTTGCCCTCGTAGTCGACGACGTCGGCGGTGTGGTTGGTGATGACGTCGAAGAAGACCTTCATGCCCTTGGCGTGGGCCTTGGAGATGAGGGTCGCCAGGTCCTTGTTGGTGCCGAAGTGCGGGTCGACCTTGGTGAAGTCCGTTATCCAGTAACCGTGGTAGCCGGCGGAGGCGTCGCTCCCCGCGCCCTGCACGGGCTGGTTCTTGAAGATCGGGGCCATCCAGATCGCGGTGGTGCCGAGGCCCTTGATGTAGTCGAGCTTCTTTGCCAGGCCCTTGAGGTCGCCGCCCTGGTAGAAGCCCTTGTCGGTGGGGTCGTAACCGGTGCTGAGGCGTGAACCGGTAAGCCCGCCAAGGTCGTTGGAGGTGTCGCCGTTCGCGAACCGGTCCGGCATCACGAAGTAGAACTGCTCACGGGTGTCGTCGTGCCGGGCGGGCGTGGCGGCCAGCTTGGCGTCCGACGGGGGTGCGGGCGGGGTCGCGGCGTGGGCGGCGAGGGGTTGGACGAACGCCGCGAGGAGCGCGGCGACGATGACGCCCGTGGCCCTTCTCCGTCGCTCGGTGCGGCGCGTGCGGGGCGCCGGCCATCTCGGTATCACAGGCGTGAACTCCTTGCGATTACGGCTCAGTTCGGGTCCGACCCCGGCGAGACCGTATCGCCGACGCAAGGGTTGCAGCAAGAGTCATGAAAGGGGGAGAAAGAACTTTCAGCAGCGCTCCTGCCGGTCGGCCACGGAAAGGGCGCAGCGCTCCTGCCGGTCGGCCACGGAAAGGGCGCAGCGCTCTTGGCGGTGGCCCGCGGAAAGGGTGCGGGGCTCGTGTCGGTTTCCCACCGGAACGGTCTGGAACCGATCACTCCGGCAACCCGTCCTACAGGCCGTACCTGTTGCACATCGCGGAACACGGACCCGGGCCTCACCCCTCGGCGCGGCCGTCACCCACGACACACCTCCGGGTAGGACACGATCCGCTCCGGGCCGCCCAGTTCACCACCCTTGGTCAATAGATTTACCTAGGCAACCAAGGGCATGCGAGAGGAAAGCCTCGATGGAGCCTTTGATGGATCCCTTGATGGAGTTATCCCATCTGGTGGAGGCGCTGAGAGCGGAGGCGCTGGACGCCGCTCTGACCGACGACGGGCAGATCGTCGTCAACCTGCCCAGCAGCAGGGACCAGTTGATCCTCGGGCCGAGCCGGGGCGGGAGCGAGCCCCGGCTGTTCTGGCAGCGCCGTACGTTCCTGGGGACGCGGACGAACGAGTGCGGGTATCTGGAGTGGACTGCCGCCCCTGAGCCCGTAGTTGGGGCGATCCTCGGCTACGCACGCGCCCCCGGGCTGACCGGGCCGCAGTACGGACCGGTGCTGGACGCGCTGCGGAGCAACGGTCTCGACGCGGCGATCGTGACGACCAGCGGGGGCTGTCATCTGATCTGCGTCCATCTCGCCGACGGCACCCAACTCATCGTCGGGGCCCCCGAGTCGCTGCCTCCGCAGCTGTCGCAGGTGACCGGCTGGCTCGTCCGGCACAGGGGCCCCGGCAACAGATCCACGGTGGTCTACCACTCAACTCCGGCTCCGGTTTCGGTGTCGTCTTCGGCTTCGGCTTCGGCTTCGGCTTCGCAGGACCGCGATGCCGGGGCGCCGACCGGTGGGCCCGACATCCACCTGATGGCGAAGCACGTCGCCCGCTACGTCACGGAGGCGGGCCTGCGCCATGACGGCCACCGCCCGCTGACCACACCGGCCCCCGAGCAGGAGGTCACCGCGAGGTCGCTGGCGCTTCTTGTCGGGGAACTGGCCCAACTACCGCGCCACCAAAAGGAGTTGGACAACTCCGGCGGCGCCCTCATCACCATCACCGAGCGGGACGGCACCGACACCCGGACCACGGAGATCCCCGCCGGACTCGTGAGCCGTATGCACTCGGTCCTGTTCAGCATGCTCACCGTCATGCGGCCGTACGACGAGTAGGGGGACGCGGGCCGGCCTCAACGGGACCCGGCGCGGGTGCCGTTGAGGCGGAGCGGGACGATGAAGGGGATGACGACGACGCGAGAACAGTTCGAGCAGCGGCTCGCCGCACTGGGCGATCCCTGGCTCACCCGCAGGCAGGTGGCGGAGCTGGCCGGGGTCGCGGAGAAGACGGTCCGGAACTGGCTCGCCGAAGGCCCCCTCGATCCCGCCCGCGTCCGCACGGGCCCGCACAACGCCCAACTGATCGAGCGCGAGGCGGTGTTGACCCTGGTCCGCCGGAACCTCTTCGAGCCCAAGTCCGGCACGACTGCCCTGCGAACCGGCCCGCGGCTGGCAGCGGAACCCCGCCGCTTGAGCCATGCCCCCGGCGAGCAGTGGGGGTGGGCCGACATCGCGAGGCGACGCGGGGTGACGCCCGGCGCCGTCAGCAACTTGGCGAAGTCCTACGAGAACCACCCGGTCAGGCCGTTCCCGCGAGCCGTAGGGCACAAGCGGGACGCGGGGGCCGTAGCCGAGTGGTTCCTCTGGTACGACACCGAGCGTCCGGGTTACGCGGCACGGCGCGCGTACGGCCGTATCCCGGAAGTCGTCGCCCGGCTGGAGGCGGCGCTGGCCGCCCCGGAGGACCTGACCACGACGAGGCTCGCCTACGAGCTGGGCGTCGCCCACACCGTGGCCCGTACCTATCTCGCCGCAGCGGCAGGGCAGTTGATGCCCCGTCACGGACTCATCGCCCGCAACACCATCGCGGACCTCCTGGCACAGTCCGGCCACGACGGAACGGCCGAGCAGCGACGCGAGCGGGTGCGGACCCTGCTGAGCCGCGGGGACGCGCCGCGCAAGCACGTCACGGTGGGCGGCACGGACTACTACGAGAAGGCGGCGATCGAGCGTCTTCTGTCACCGCCGCGGGACAGCTGAAGGGCGCGCCGAGACCAGCCACAGCCTGAACGGTCGTCGATCTGTCGGAGAGGACCTCATGTCAGCCGTTGTTGTCGTCGGTGCGGGAATCGTCGGCCCCTCGGTGGCCTACCACCTGGCCCGTCGAGGCGTCCCGGTCACTCTGCTCGAACAAGGACCCGCACCGGCCACCGGGGTCACCGGGGTCACCGGGAACTCCTTCGCCTGGATCGGTGGCTCGGGCGGCCACTGGCCCGGCGGCGCACGGGATCTCCGCGAGTACGTCCTGGCGGACTACCGGCGCCTGGAGAACGAACTGCCCCAGGTCACCGTCCGAAGGACCGGCTCGCTGTCCTGGGCCGACGTGCCGGACGGGGACTCACGGCCGGGGCCGGGCCAGTTCCGCGTCGGGCGGAGCGAGATCGCGGCCCTGGAACCCAACCTCCGGCACCCGCCCGACCAGGCCGTCCACACCCCGAGCGACGCGGGCGTCGACCCAACTGCCTTGGCCCGCACACTCGTTGCGGCCGCCGGTGCCCACGGAGCGACCGTGCTCCACGACACCGTGGTCACCTCCTTGCAGGTGACCGACGGGCACGTCGAGGGAGTCCTGACATCGACCGGGCTCCACGCCGCCACCACTGTCGTCCTCACGGCCGGAACCACCGTCCCCCAACTGTGCGAGCGCCTGCCGGTCGACCTGGCCATGGCCGCCTCCCCAGCCACCCTCGCGCGGGTCGCAGCGCCCCCGGGTCTGGTCAAATCCATCGTGGCCAGCCCTGATTTCGAGGTCCGGGAGGTACGCGCCGGCCACCTCCTGCTGGTCGTACCGCAGGCTGGCGCCGCAGCGGGAAAGCCCGAGCAGGCCACTCAAGACGCATTCCGCCACCTGCGGACCGCCTTCCGAGGAAGCGACCGATGCCACCTGCTGTGCCACCGCACCACCGGACGCCCCATGCCCGCGCACGGCCCCGTCATCGGATACGCGACACACGATCGATCCCTCTACGTCGCCGTCATGCACTCCGCCGTCACCCTGGCACCCACCGTCGGACGACTCGTCGCGGACGAACTCGTGACCGGCAGACCGGCTCCCGAACTACGACGGTCTCGGCCCCGCGTGCACTGACATCACGCCCTACCGCCGTCCGCGGCCGGACCTTCTGGTACCCGCTCCGGATTCAACGTACTCAACTACGGATCATCGACATCAACGACCGGTGAGTCGCGCCGTCCGCGGCCACGACAAGTCCGCGGCCCGACGGTCCGATCGGACCGCCGTCGATTCCGGTGACCAGGCACCCGGCGGCACGGCACAGGGCGATACCGGCAGCGAAGTGCACACTCTCGAACAAGTCGACACCATCGGTGACGTACGCGGCGCGCCTGCCGGCGGCGACCCAGGCCAGGGCGAGCGTCGTGGAGACCACCCGGGGCCGGAACCGCTCCACGAACTCCGGGTGGGCCAGCAGGTCCACGGCCCGGAACTCCGGCGCGCCGGGAAACGGCGGGTCCAGGTTGACATCGACGAGTCGGGTGGCGGGCGTGGGTGTCAACTCGACGTCGGCACCGTCATTCCGCACCCAGGCGGTCACACCGTCGGTGAAGAAGACCTCGCCGCTGAACGGGTCGCCCACCGCGGCCGCACCGCCGCGCAGCGCCACATTGACGGCCACCAGCATGGTGCCGGCAGCGTAGTTCAACGTGCCGCACAGGGGATCGACCAACCACTGGCGTACGGCCTCCGCACCGCCTTGCAGCCCGCCCTCCTCGCCGAGCACGGCGTCGTCGGGCCGGGCGGCACGGATGACACCGATGATCGACTTCTCTGCCTCCACATCGGCGGCGGTCGCGAAGTCCCCGGCGCCCTTGTGGATGCGAGTGAGTCGCCGACCGTACATGGAGCGCACCACATCCGCGCCGGCACGCACCGCCGCTGTCGCGACACCAGCATCATCAAGATCCTCATACGAATCGACCATGCCGCGCAGGATAACGACACCGGGCTCATCGCCTGCTGGCCCGGACCTGGCCCCTCTGCGACCACGTGGATTCTCTTACCTTCTCCCGCGAACAAAACCGTCGTGCCGCGCATCGAACCTTGTGTACGGCACCAGAACGACGGTGCGGGCCGCAGACCACGGCCCGCGAAGCAGGAGTGGGGAACATGACCATGAACGAGCACCTGAACACCACCGACCAGACCGGCACCGCCAAGCACCGGCGCCGCGCCGACCGCAAGCTCGGGCGCACGATGATCGGCCTGGGTGCCGTCGTCGGCCTGGGTCTCGCGGCCTGGGCGGGTACCGCCAATGCCGCGACCACCACGGGTACGGCCACCGCGAAGGCGACGCCGACCTGCTCGGCCGCCGCGCTGAAGGCGACCTACGGTCAGCAGCTCGCCGGTGGCATGAACCACGAGGGTGTCGTCATCCGGCTGCGCAACCTCAGCGGCAAGACCTGCGCGCTGCGCGGCTACCCCGGCCTGGGCCTGGAGAACTCCGCCCACAAGAAGCTCACGACCCACACCACCTGGGGCAACACCTGGTACGCGCACAACCCCGGCAAGAAGACCCTCACCCTCAAGGACGGCGAGAGCGCCGAGGCCGTAGTCGCCTGGACCCACGCCAACACCGGCACGTCGGGCGCGGTGCACGCCGCCTACCTGGAGATCACCCCGCCCGCCTCCACCCAGCACAAGACCCTGGCCCTCCCCCAGTGGGTCGACCACGGCGACCTCTCGGTGACGGCCCTGGCGAAGCACATCACCATCAACTCCTGATCCCCCACGGTCCGGACGGCGGCGACGTGCCCCCTCGCGCCGCCGCCGTCCAACACCGGTATCAGCAGCTCGACTTGCCCGAGTAGATCGCCAGCGCCGTGTTCGAGCCCAGGGTCGCCGTGAACTGACCGCTGGAGTTCACGGTCACCGACGTGTTGTTCTGGACGTTGCAGTACGTGCCCGCGGCGAGGGACGTCTGGTAGGTCTGCGTCAGCGAGGACGTCTCGTGGTTGATGGCGACGTAGCCCTTGCTGCCGCGGCCGAAGGCGATCGCGTCGTTGCCGTCGTCCCACCAGTTGGTGAGGGACTGGCCGCTGGTCGCGTTGCGGAAGGCGACCATGGACTTGATCTCCGGCCAGGCGTGCTGGCACTTCCAGCCGTCCTGCCAACAGGCCGTCACCGAGCCGCCGTTGGGCGGGCCGGCGTCCGCGTCCGTCCACTCGTAGCCGGAGTTGATGTCCGGGGCGCCGTAGGGGTACGCGAGCATGAAGACGTTGGCCAGCGTGTAGTTGGCGCCGTCCTTGTAGTTGAGGGTGCTGCCGTTGCGCTCTGTGTCGTGGTTGTCTACGAAGACTGCCGCCACCGAGCTGCTCATGTAGCCCCAGCCCTCGCCGTAGTTCTTCAGGTAGGCGAGGTTCTCGTTGTTGAAGACCCGCTTGAGGTCGTAGGCGTAGCGGAACTCCTGGACGTCGCCGTTGCCGGTGTACTCGGTGGGCTGGACGGCCTCGCCGGCGCCGTAGATGACCTCCTGCTTCCAGTACGCGGAGGGGTTCGTCAGGCGGGACTTGATGTTCGCGAGGTCGGTCGCCGGGATGTGCTTGGCCGCGTCGATGCGGAAGCCGTCGGCGCCGTAGCCGAGGAGGGTGTTCATGTAGCCGGCGATGGTGGCGCGGACGTACTCCTCGCCGGTGTCCAGGTCGGCCAGGCCGACGAGTTCGCAGTTCTGGACGTTGGCGCGGTTCGTGTAGTCGCTGACCGTCGACGTGCAGTCGTCCATGTCGTACGAGGAGTACAGGCCGGGGTAGTTGTACTTCGTGTACGACGAACCACCCGTACCGGTGCCGCTGCCCGCCGACATGTGGTTGATGACCGTGTCGACGACGACCTTCACGCCCGCCGAGTGACACGTGTCGATCATGTTCTTGAAGGCCGTCGCGTCACCGAGGCGGCCCGCGATCTTGTAGCTCACGGGCTGGTACGACGTCCACCACTGCGAGCCCTGTATGTGCTCGGCGGGCGGGGAGACCTGGACGTAGCCGTAACCGGCGGGGCCGAGCGTGTTGGTGCACTCCTTGGCGACCGAGGCGAAGTTCCACTCGAAGAGGACGGCGGTGACGTCCTTGGTGCCGGGCGGGGAGGCGTGCGCGGTGCCGGGCACCAGGAGGGCCGTCGCGGCGGCGAGGGCGCAAGCTCCTGCAAGTGATCTGCTGTTGGCCATGTGGGGTTCCTTCTCCGTTGAAGGTTCTTGACAGTTCTTGCTGAAACACCGTGGAAACCTTGCAGTCGCCCAGATGTTAGAGGCCCGCCACCCAAAAGGGCAGCGGGCCGTGTGAAGTTGCTGCAAGAACTTCCCGTGTCGGAGGGGGAGTTGGGGGAGTTAGGGAGAGTTACGGCGTGGTGGTCCACCAAGCCGTCGTGTCGGCCGGCAGCTTCGCCTCGCCCGCCACCTCGGTCACCTCACCGCTCGCCAGCAGGAGACGACCGTACGCCGATGTCGTCACCGACTCCCCGCTTGTGTTCGCCACGCACACGAACTCCCCACGCCGGAAGGCGAGTACGCCCTCCGGCGCCCGCAGCCACTCCACCGAGTCTCCCGCGCCGAGGTCCGGCTGGGTACGGCGCGCGGCGAGCGCGGCCCGGTACAGCTCCAGCGTCGAACCGGCCGCCCCGGTCTGCGCCTCGATGCTCAACTCGCCCCAGCCCGCCGGCTGCGGCAGCCAACTGCCCCCGCTGCCGAAGCCGTATGACGATCCGTCACGCGTCCACGGGATCGGCACCCGGCACCCGTCACGGAAGCCGTCCTGGCCCGCGCCCCTGAAGTAGGCGGGATCCTGGCGGACTTCGTCCGGGAGATCGACGACATCGGGCAGGCCCAGCTCTTCGCCCTGGTAGATGTACGCCGATCCGGGCAGCGCAAGCATCAGCAACGTCGCGGCGCGGGCCCTGCGCAGGCCCAGCTCCCTGTCCCCCGCCAGACGGATCTGGGTGCCGAGGCCGGGCGGGTTGGCGAAGCGGGTGGCGTGCCGGGTGACGTCGTGGTTGGAGAGGACCCAGGTGGCGGGGGCGCCGACCGGGCGCATGGCCTCCAGGGTGCGGTCGATGACCGTACGCAGCTCCTCGGCGTCCCAATCCGTAGACAGATACTGGAAGTTGAAGGCCTGGTGGAGTTCGTCCGGACGGACGTAGTTCGCCGTGCGCTCGACGGTCGGGGTCCACGCCTCGGCGACGAAGATGCGCTCGCCCGCGTACTCGTCGAGGACCGTGCGCCACTGGCGGTACACGTCGTGCACGCCGTCCTGGTCGAAGAACGGCATGACATCGTTGCCCAGGAGCTTGAGCTGCTCGTGCGAGCCGAGGTCGGGCAACCCCTCCGCCTTGACGAGGCCGTGGGCCACGTCGATGCGGAAACCGTCCACGCCGATGTCCAGCCAGAAGCGGAGGACCGAGCGGAACTCGTCGCCCACCGCCGGGTGTTCCCAGTTGAAGTCCGGCTGCTCGGGCGCGAAGAGGTGCAGATACCACTCCCCCGCCGAGCCGTCAGGTTCGGTGACCCGGGTCCAGGCCGGGCCGCCGAAGATGGACTCCCAGTCGTTGGGCGGGAGTTCGCCGTTCTCGCCCTTTCCGGGGCGGAAGTGATACCGCTCCCGCAGCGGTGAGCCCGGCCCCTCCCTCAACGCCCGCTTGAACCACTCGTGTTGGTCCGAGGAGTGGTTCGGGACGAGGTCGACGATGATGCGCAGGCCGAGCCCGTGGGCGTCCCTGATCAGCGCGTCGGCGTCCAGCAGGTTGCCGAACATGGGGTCCACGGCACGGTAGTCGGCGACGTCGTAGCCGGCGTCCGCCTGCGGGGATGCGTAGAACGGGCTGAGCCAGACGGCGTCGATCCCGAGGTCACGCAGGTACGGGAGGCGGGCGCGGACGCCCTCCAGGTCGCCCATGCCGTCACCGTTGCTGTCGGCGAAACTGCGGGGGTAGACCTGGTAGATCACGGCGTCTCTCCACCAGTCGCTGCGCTTGGCTGCGGCGGGAATCGGTGCCGGGGCGGTGGCGGAGTGCTGCTGGGTCATGGCGTCCTTGGTACGTAACGGGGTTCGGATCATGGGGAGTTGATGACGAGGCGGCCGTGAGGTCAGCGGGGTCGGATGGACCTCACGGCCACCCCGGGTCTCAGGGGGGCTTGGGGGGCAACGCCCCCCAAAAAGGGGCGCGGGGAACTGCGCGACCAGCCACAACAGCCCCGCAGCCAACAACGAAACCGGGTTTTTCAGCCCTTCGTGCCACCCGCGGTGAGCCCAGTAACGAGGTTCTTCTGCACGAGATAGAAGAACGCGGCGACGGGTATCGCGATCAACACAGCCGTCGCAGCCATCAGGTTGCGTTGCGCGTCGTGCTCGCTGACGAACGTCTGCAACCCGACCGCGAACGTGTACTTCGTGTCGGACAGCATGAACGTCGAGGCGAACGCGACCTCGCCGAAAGCCGTGAGGAAGCTGTAGAACGCGGCGACCGCCAGGCCCGGCTTGGCGAGCGGCAGGATCAGTCGCAGGAACGTGCCGAAGGGGTTCAGCCCGTCGACGCGTCCGGCCTCGTCGATCTCGAACGGGATCGTGTCGAAGTAGCCCTTGAGCAGCCAGGCGCAGTAGGGCACGGCGGTCGAGCAGTAGACGAGGATGAGACCAAGGTAGCTGTCGATGAGCTGCAGGTCGGCCAGAATCTGGTACATCGGCACGATGAGTACCGCTATCGGGAACATCTGGGTGACCAGCAGCACCCACATGAACTTCCGGTAACCGGGGAAGCGCATGCGCGACACCGCGTAGCCGGTGCTCGCGGCGATGGTCACGCCGATGACCGTGGTGCCGAACGAGACGATCAGCGAGCTCTTCAACCAGTCGAAGAATCCGGTGTGTTGGAGGACGAACGAGTAGTTGTCGAACGTCATCTTCTTCCAGATGCCGCCCGGGTGGAGATAGTCGTCCGAGTCCGGGCCGAGCGAGAGGAAGACCAGCCAGGCGATCGGGAAGAGCGCGATCAGGCTCGCGATGATCAGGATGCCGTGCGAGCCGAGAGCGCCGGCGCGGCTCAACTCGCCCCGGCGACGGGTCCGTTGGGGTGGTGTCGTGGTGCTCATGGGGACTCCTGCCTCAGATCGCGAGCTGTTGGTCATTGCGGTTCAGCCAGCGGCGGTAGAAGGAGGTGAAGACGATCAGGATGGCCAGCAGCAGGATGCCGTAGGCGGCCGACTGGGCGAATTCGCGCGGCTGTTGGCCGAAGCCGAGGAAGTACGACCAGGTGACGAGGATCTGGGCGTCGGGGGCGGTGTTTCCGAACAGCAGGAAGATCACGGCGAATTGGTTGAAGGTCCAGATCACACCGAGAAGGACGACGGTGGAACTGACCGACCTCAGACCCGGGAGAGTGACGTAGCGGAAGCGCTGCCAGGGGCTCGCGCCGTCCATCTCGGCGGCCTCGTAGAGCGAGGTGTCGATGGACTGGAGGCCGCCGAGCAGCGAGACCATCATGAACGGCACACCGCACCAGGTGTTGACCATGATCGCGGCGAACCGCTGCCAGAACGTGCTCTCCAGCCAGTCGGGTTGGGGCAGATGCAGGCTGTGCAGCGCGGAGTTGATGATGCCGCCGTCGGCAAGCATGAATCGCCAGCCGAAGACCGTGACGAAGGTGGGGACGGCCCACGGCAGGATCAGGATCAGGCGGTAGAGGGTCCTGGCGCGCAGCTTCTGGTTCAGCAGCAGGGCCAGGGAGAGACCGACGGTGTAGTGCAGGGCGACGCAGAGCCCGGTCCAGACGATCGTCCAGATGAAGTGCGACCAGAAGCGGTCGTACGACGTCGGGCCGAACAGGATGTCCTTGTAGTTGTCGAGCCCGATGAACTTGTAGGTGGCGTCGATGTGGTTGACGCCGATCGTGCGCGCGGTGTTGAGGCTGTCGGCGTCGGTGAGCGTCAAGTAGAGGCCGTACACCAGGGGGTAGAGCACGAGGACGCCGAGCACGACGACCACGGGGATGATCATCGCGTACGCGTACCAGTGCTTCTGGTAGGCGTACTTGAGGCGGCTGCCGGGGCCGGGCCGGGGTGCGCGGTCACCGTGGCGCTTGCCGGTCGCGCGGTCGATGGCGACTGTCATGGTTCGTTCGACACCTTCTGGAAGTTCAAGCGGGTACGGCAAGTTCGAGGGCTACGGCGGCTCAGGCCGATGGCCGTCGGATCCGTCCCCCCAGTTCCTGATCTGGCGGATCCGACGGCCACTCGGGGCTACTTGCTGAAGTCCGGGACCAGCTTGGCGATCGCCAGCTCGGCGTTGCTCAGGCCCTTGTCGAGGGACTCCTTGCCACCGGCGACCTTGGGCAGTTCGGTGTCCAACGGGCCCCACAGGGAGCTGTATTCGGCGAGCGCCGGGCGCGGCTGGGCGGCGCCGAGGACGCCCTGGAAACCGGCGATCCCCGGGTCGGACTTCACGGCGGCGGTATAGGCGTCGTCGCGGGTCGGCAGCGTCGAGTTCTTCAGCGCGATCGTCGACTGGGAGGTCGCGGAGGTCATGAAGTTGACGAACTTCAGGGCCGCCTTCTGGTGCGCGGAGTCCGAGCCGGCGTAGACCGAGAGGTTGTGACCGCCGGTCGGGGCACCGGACTTGCCGGTGGAGCCGGCCGGGATCGTGGCGATGCCGAGGTTGGACTTGTCCTTGAAGGCCGAGCCCTTGTAGAAGTTCGTGATCTCCCACGGGCCCTGGATGATCGCGGCGACCTTGCCGTTGACGAACGCGTCCTGGATGTGGGCGTAGGCGTCCGCGGTGGTGTCGGCCTTGTGCAGGCCGGTGCCGGAGAAGAGGCTCAGCCAGGTGCCGTAGGCCTTCTTCGCGGCGGCGGAGTCCACGGTGATCTTCTTCGCGGAGGCGTCGACGGTGTCGGTGCCCTCGCCGTAGAGGAAGGTCTGCGCGTAGTAGGCCTGGGTGGAACCCCAGTAGCCGTCGACCTTGGCCTTGGCCTTGATCGTCGCCGCGTCGGTCTTCAACTCGTCCCAGGTGGTGGGCGCCTGAGTGATGCCGGCCTGCTTGAAGAGGGCCTTGTTGTAGACGAGCGCGAGGGTGTCGGTGACCAGCGGCACGCCGTACGTCTTGCCGTCGTACTGGGCCTGCGTGATCAGGTTCGACTTGAACTTGGCCTGGTCCGCGAGGGCTTCGGTGCCGTCCAGCGGCAGGAAGTAGCCCTTCTTCGCGAAGGCGGGGGTCCAACCGACCTCCGAACGCAGCACGTCCGGGGCACCCTTGGAGCCGGCTGCGGTGTCGAACTTGTTCTGCGCCTGGTCGAAGGGCACGTTGACGTACTTGACCTTGACGTTCTTGTTGGCCGCCTCGAACTTGGCGACCAGTGCCTTGTACGTGGGTGCCTCATTGGTGGCGTTCGAGGTGTCCCACCAGGTGATGGTGACCGGCCCGTCGGACTTGCCGCTGTCACTGTCACTGCCGCCGCAGGCCGTCGCCGCGAGGGCGATGGACGCCACCAGCGCGGTGGCCGCTATGCCACGCCGCATGAGTTCTCCTTGAGGGTGAAAGCCCGTGAGGTGCAGGGAGGCGGTCCCGTCCGCCGCCCTGTCGACTTGCCGACTGCGCCGTTGCGTCCGCCGGGCGTCGCCGAACGTAACAGCGATGCAAGCGCGGCGAAAGTCCTTGCTGCAAAAAACTGCAAGACGGCCCGAGAGTTACCCGTCCGTGACCTCTCCTCGACCCCCGCGAAACCCAGCACTGGTGCGGCTGAGCGGGCAAGGGGACACTTGTGCAAGACTCTGCAAGCTCTTGCCGCATGCCGTACGTCGACCAGCAGCCGACCAGAACACGAGGGATCGCGATGACGCAGCAACCCGCAGCGCGCCGACGGCCGGTACAGTCCACTCCCGTGACCACACGGCTTGCCGACATCGCCGCCCAGGCGGGGGTGAGCGAAGCGACCGTCAGCCGCGTCCTCAACGGCAAGCCTGGCGTCGCCGCCACCACCCGTCAGTCCGTCCTCGCCGCGCTCGACGTGCTCGGCTACGAACGTCCGGTACGGCTGCGGCAGCGCAGCGAGGGCCTGGTGGGCCTGATAACACCGGAGTTGGAGAACCCGATATTCCCCGCCCTGGCGCAGGTCATCGGCCAGGCGCTGACCCGGCAGGGCTACACCCCGGTGCTCGCCACCCAGACCCCGGGCGGTTCCACGGAGGACGAGCTGACCGAGATGCTCGTCGACCGCGGGGTCGCGGGCATCATCTTCGTCTCCGGACTGCACGCGGACACCTCCGCCGACATGCAGCGCTACGAGCAACTCCGGGCGCAGGGCGTGCCGTTCGTGCTCGTGGACGGCTTCTCGCCGAAGGTGCAGGCGCCGTTCATCTCCCCCGACGACCGCGCCGCGATGACCCTCGCGGTCACGCACCTCGTCTCGCTCGGCCACACCCGCATCGGACTGGCCCTCGGCCCCAAGCGGTTCGTACCCGTACAACGCAAGATCGAGGGCTTCGTCCGCACGATGCAGGACCAACTGGCCCTGACCGCCGAGGATGTGGAGACCCGGCTCGTGCAGCACTCGCTGTACACGCTGGAGGGCGGGCAGGCCGCGGCCGCCGCGCTGATCGACCGCGACTGTACGGCGGTGGTGTGCGCGAGCGACATGATGGCGCTCGGCGCGATCCGGGCGGCCCGGCAGCGGGGTCTCGACGTACCCAAGGACGTCTCGGTGGTCGGTTTCGACGACTCGCCCCTGATCGCGTTCACCGACCCGCCCCTGACGACGATCCGCAAGCCGGTCCCGGCGATGGGACAGGCGGCGGTACGGACGCTGCTGGAGGAGATCGGCGGGACGCCCGCCCCGCACAGCGAGTTCGTGTTCATGCCGGAACTGGTGGTGCGCGGGTCGACGGCTTCGGCACCCGGCGACCGGAATCGTCCCTAAGGGGGAGGAACCGAGGCCGTACCCAGTGCGCTGGTAGTAGTCCGGGGCCTCTCCTCGTCGTAGAACATGCGAGCCGGACCCGACCAAGGGATGATCGGTCGCGGAAGCCTTTTCTGGCAGACTTTGTGTCTATGGGTGAGACCACCGTGACGACATTGGAAGGCCGTGAAGAAGCCGTTCCGAGCCCCGTCGCGGACGCCGCGGGGCAGGGTTTTCTGCGCCGGTTGCGGACTCCGCGCCGGCCCCGGCTGTGGTTCGAGATCCTGCTGATCGCGGTGAGTTACTGGACGTACTCACAGATCCGCAACGCGGTCCCGGAGCAGCGGACCGAGGCGCTGCGCAACGCCGACTGGATCTGGCGTGTGGAGCACCATCTCGGCATCGCCGTCGAGCAGTCGGTCAACCACGCCGTGAATTCGGTGACTTGGCTGATCGTCGGGATGAACTACTACTACGCCACACTGCACTTCGTGGTGACGCTGGGTGTCCTGGTGTGGCTGTTCCGCAGTCATCCGGGCCGGTACGCGGCGACGCGCCTCGTCCTCTTCGCGACGACGGCCGTGGCCCTGGTCGGTTACTACTTCTTCCCGCTGGCCCCGCCCCGCCTCATGAACGGCAGCCACTTCGTCGACACGGTCATGGTCCACCAGACCTGGGGTTCGATGGCGTCGGGCGACCTGAAGCACGTGTCGAACCAGTACGCCGCGATGCCGTCCATGCACATCGGCTGGTCCCTGTGGTGCGGCCTGACGATCTTCACTCTGGCCAAACTCCCCTGGGTCCGGATCCTCGGCCTCCTCTACCCGGCCCTGACCCTGATGGTCATCGTCTCCACGGCCAACCACTTCTGGCTCGACGCGGTGGGCGGCATGCTCTGCCTGGCCTTCGGCTTCACGGTCTCCCGCCTCTGGTACGGCGCGTTCCCGTACGCCTTGCCGAGGACGGTGGCGGTACGGGGGGCGAGCGGAACGTGGCTGCCCACGAAGGCGTGAACGCTCCGCTGGGTGCGTGGGCTCCGCTGGTTGCGTGGGTTGCGTGCGTTGCGTGGGTTGCGTGGGTTGCGTGGATATGCGGCTCCGCCGTGGGGCCGCGTTGCCGTCGTTCCGGTGCCGCGCCGTCGTAGCTGGTCGCGCCCACGCGGCGGAGCCGCATATCGACACAGCCCCGCGCCCCTTCAGGGCGCTGCCGTTTCGCCGCGTCAACAGGGCCGGCTGTGGCGGTGCCGTCTCCCCGCTCCGGATCCCGTACGACCCCTACGACCACATCCGGATGGCGGCTGCCGAGCCCCGGGCAGGGACTTCACCCGACCCCGTTCAACCCTCGTTCGCCGCGTCCCGCAGCGCCCGCAGGAACGCCTGTAGGGCCGGCTGCGGTGGTGCCGTCTCCCGGACGGCCGCGTGGATGGTCCGTACGGGCTCCGGGTCCCGTACGACCCGTACGACCACGTCGGGGTGGCGGCTGCCGAGGCCCAGCCGGGGAATCAGGGTCACCCCGAGGCCCGCCGCGACGAAACCCTGAGCCGTCACGTAGTCCTCGCTCTGGACCGCGAACCGTGGTCGGAAGCCCGCGGCCCCGCACGCGTCGAGCTGGGCGTCCAGGCACGGCCCGGGCCACTCGCTGCCGACCCACGGCTCCTCGGCCAGCTCTCCCAGCTCCACGCTCCGCCGCGCGGCCAGCCGGTGCCCCTTGGGCAGGACGGCGAGATACGGATCATCGAGCAGCTTCACCAGCCGTACGCCCTCATGCCCGCCAGAAGCTCCGACCACCAGCGCGACATCCGCCCGGCCCTCCTTCACCTCGGGCAGCGGATCCTCGGGGTCGGTGAGCTTCAACTCCAGCTGGACTCCTGGGTGTTCGGCACGGAGCCGGGCCACGGCGGGGGCTACCAGGGCGGCACCGGCGGTGGCGAAATAGCGGACCGTGAGGCGTCCCGTACGTCCGGCCACCAAGTCCGCCAGGGCCGTCTCCGCCTCGGCGACCTGCCGGCCGATCGCGTCCGCGTACTCCGTGAGCAGCAGCCCGGCCGGCGTGGGCCGCACCCCGCGCCCGACCCGCTCAAGGAGCGCGGTCCCGGCCTCCTTCTCCAGCACCCCGACCTGCTGGCTGACGGCGGACGGGGTGTACCCGAGCCGGGCCGCCGCAGCGGTCACCGACCCGCACCCGACCACAGCCCGTAGTACCTGCATGCGTCGCACATCAAGCATGTAGCTCAGATTAACAGTCACTGTAGAATCATTCGCTTGTCCTGCACGGTCCAGCTGCCCGACCGTGGACCCATGCAGCCCGCCTCGACAGTCCGCATGGCCGTGCTCGCCCTCCTGTGGGGGTCGGGCTTCCTCTGGATCAAACTCGCCCTGAACCACGGCCTCTCCCCCGCCCAGATCACGATCGCCCGCTGCGCCCTGGGCACGCTCGTGCTCCTGGCCCTGGCCCGCTCGGCCGGTCAGCGCCTGCCCCGCGACCGCGCCACCTGGGGCCGCCTCGCGGTGGCCGCCCTGTTCTGCAACGCCATCCCGTTCGCGATGTTCAGTGTCGGCGAACAGACCGTCGACTCCGGCGTCGCGGGCGTCCTGAACGCCACAACTCCCTTGTGGTCCCTGCTGATCGGCATCACCCTCGGCACCGACCGCGGCCTGAGCCGAACCCGCCTGACCGGCCTCCTCCTCGGCTTCGCGGGCACGATCCTGATCTTCGCCCCCTGGCATCGCTCGGGCCTCCTCACCTGGGGCGCCCTCGCCCTCCTGGGCGCCGCCGCGAGCTACGCCGTGGCCTTCGCGTACATGGCCCGCAAACTCACCACGGGCCAGGCCCCGTTGGCCGTCTCGGCGGCCCAGCTGATCGCGGCAACGGCCTGGACCACCCTCGCCCTGCCCGCCGCCGGCCCGGTACACCCCGACCTGACGGCCCTGCTCGCGGTGACCGCTCTCGGCATCCTCGGCACCGGCGTGACCTTCTACCTCAACTACCGCCTGATAGCAGACGAGGGCGCGACAAGCGCGGCAACGGTCGGATATCTACTGCCAGTTGTATCGGTGACGCTGGGCGCGGTGCTGCTGGACGAGAGGGTGGGCCTACGCGTGATCACGGGCATGGCAGTAGTCCTGGCGGGCGTAGCCCTGACAAGACCCCGCCCAGCGAAGGCGTCTTTTAGGGGCGCGGGGCCGTGACATTTGCGGCTCCGCCGCGCGGGCGCGCCCAGCCCCCACCGACGGTCAGCCGAAAAACAACCCTCTCAGGCCCCGTAGAACAACACGTCCACCACACCACGCGCCCGCCGAGTAGTACGCCGATAGTCATCAAGCATGTCCCCCACATGCCCCGGCCCGTACCCCAAGTACCTTCCCACCGCAGCCAGTTCACGCGGATCAGAAGGAAACGTATCGCCCGCCCGCCCCCGCACCAGCATCACCGCATTACGAACCCGCGTGGCCAGCACCCAAGCCTCGTCCAGTATCGAAGCGTCCTCAACGGAAATCAGTTCAGCCGCACAAGCCGCCGCAAGCCCCGCCCGAGTACGCGTCGTACGCAACCCCGGCTCAGCCCACCCGTGCTGCAACTGCATGAGCTGCACAGTCCACTCGACGTCGGACAGCCCCCCACGCCCCAACTTGGTGTGCAGAGTCGGATCAGCCCCACGAGGCAACCGCTCAGACTCCATACGGGCCTTCAACCGTCGAATCTCCCGTACCGCGTCGTCACCCAGCCCCTCCGCCGGATACCGCAGCGGATCGATCAGCTCGATGAACCGCCGCCCCAACTCCTCGTCCCCTGCGACAGGTTCGGCCCGCAACAACGCCTGCGACTCCCAAACCAGCGACCACCGGCGGTAGTACGCCTCGTAGGAGTTCAACGACCGTACGAGCGGCCCCGACTTGCCCTCCGGCCGGAGATCCGCGTCGATCAGCAGCGGCGGGTCAGAGCTGGCGACCTGAAGCAGCCGCCGCATCTCGGAGACGACCTTGTTGGCGGCCTCGGAGGCTTCCCGCTCGGGCACGCCCTCGCGGGGTTCGTGCACGAACAGGACGTCCGCGTCGGAGCCGTAGCCCAGTTCGTGGCCGCCGAAACGGCCCATGCCGATGACGGCGAAGCGGGTGGGGAGGGTGTCGCCCCAGCCCGCGCGGACCACCGCGCGCAGGGTGCCGGCGAGGGTGGCCGCGGTGAGGTCGGAGACGGCGCCGCCGACCCGGTCGACGAGGGCGCCCTGGTCCGCCTCGACGGGCTGGGTCTCGGTGCCGTAGGAGCCGACGATGTC
Organism: Streptomyces sp. NBC_00986; assembly: GCF_045162565.1. Taxonomy (NCBI): domain Bacteria; kingdom Bacillati; phylum Actinomycetota; class Actinomycetes; order Kitasatosporales; family Streptomycetaceae; genus Streptomyces; species Streptomyces sp. NBC_00986. The sequence continues at coordinate 8,351,061 of NZ_CP108733.1, read as the reverse complement.
GAAGGCGGCCGTACGGAAGAGTTCGCGGCGGCGGACGCCCCGGGCGAAGGTGACGGCCTGGACGGCGTCGTCGGCGCGGCCGACCGCGGCCAGTATCTCCTGGTCCAGGTGGGCGCGTTCGCGGGGTTCGAGGCCGCTGCCGCCGTCGCCGTCGCCGAGGAGGGCGACCGCTTCGGGGGCGCGCATGAGGAGGTCGGGGGCGAGGCGGCCGGCCGACAGGACGCGGGCGAGGTTCTCGGCGGCGGCACCCTCGTCCCTCAACAGCCGTAGGTACCAAGGGGTTTTGCCGAGCGCGTCGGACACCTTGCGGAAGTTGAGGAGGCCCGCATCGGGGTCGGCGGAGTCCGCGAACCAGCCCAACAGGACGGGCAGCAGGGTGCGTTGGATGGCGGCCTTGCGGGTGACGCCGGAGGCGAGGGCCTCGATGTGGCGCAGGGCGGCCGCCGGGTCGATGTAGCCGAGGGCAACCAGCCGTTCGCGGGCCGCCCGGGGGCTCAACCTGGTCTCGCCGGGGGCGAGTTGGGCGACCGCGTCGAGCAGCGGGCGATAGAAGAGCTTCTCGTGGAGGCGTCGTACGACGGTGGCGTGCCGCTTCCACTCGCGGTTCAACTCGCCGACGGGGTCGGTGCGCAGGCCCATCGAGCGGCCGAGGCGGCGCCGGTCGGCCTCCTCGACGGGGACGAGGTGGGTGCGGCGCAGCCGGTAGAGCTGGATGCGGTGTTCCATCGTGCGCAGGAAGCGGTAGGCGTCATCGAGGCGGGCGGCGTCCTCTCGGCCGACGTAGCCGCCGGCGGCGAGGGCCTCCAGGGCGACGAGGGTGGTGCCGCTGCGCAGCGAGGTGTCGGCGCGGCCGTGCACCAACTGCAGGAGCTGGACGGCGAATTCGACGTCGCGGAGGCCGCCGGGGGCGAGCTTCAGTTCGCGGTCGATCTCGGCGGCGGGGATGTTCTCGACGACACGGCGGCGCATCTTCTGCACGTCGGTGACGAAGTTCTCGCGCTCGGCGGCCTTCCACACGAGGGGTTCGAGCGCGTCGACGTACTCCGCGCCGAGCGCGAGGTCGCCGGCCACCGGGCGGGCCTTGAGCAGGGCCTGGAACTCCCAGGTCTTCGCCCAGCGTTGGTAGTAGGCGAGGTGGCTGGCGAGGGTGCGGACCAGCGGGCCGTTGCGGCCCTCGGGGCGGAGGTTGGCGTCGACGGGCCAGATCGAGCCCTCGACGGTGGTCTCGGAGCAGATCCGCATCATGTGCGCGGCGAGCTTGGTGGCCGCGCGGACCGCCTTGCCCTCGTCGGCGCCCTCGACGGCCTCGCCGACGAAGATGACGTCGACGTCGGAGATGTAGTTCAGCTCGTGGCCACCGCACTTGCCCATCGCGATCACCGCGAGCCGGCACAGCGCGGCGTCGTCGGGCGCGGCGGCGCTCGCGATGGCGAGGGCGGCGCGCAGGGTGGCGGTCGCGAGGTCGGCGAGTTCGGCGGCGGTCTGGGCGAGGTCGGTGGTGCCGCACACGTCACGGGCGGCGATGGACAGCAGGCAGCGGCGGTAGGCGACGCGCAGGGCGACCGGGTCGGTGGCCTCGGCGAGACCGCGCTCGAACTCCTCCACCCCGGGGTGGAGGTCGCGCGGCTCGTACATCACGAGGGCGTGCCAGTCGCGCGGATGCCGGGCGAGATGGTCCCCCAGGGCGGCGGAGGCACCGAGGACGCCGAGCAGCCGGTCGCGCAAGGGCTTCGCCGCGATCAGGGTGTCCAGCAGCTCGCGGCGGGGGCTGTCCTCGGGCTGCGCCTCCAGGAGTCGTACGAGACCCTGAAGGGCCAGGTCGGGGTCGGCGGTGGCGCCCAGGGCCTCCAGCAGGACCGGGTCGTTCCTTATCGGCGCCAGCTCCGCGCTCTCCAGGAGCCGCTCGGCGGCCGAGGGATCGGTGAAACCGTGCCGCAGCAGTCGCGTGAAGGTGCTGCTCCTGCGCCCCGGCGCCGTCATCCTCGGCCTCCTGTCCGATCGCGTCCCGATCAGGGTTCCGATCAAGGTCGTACGACCTGTCGGATCAAGGTCGTACGAGGCCGAGCCTAACCGGAGTGCCTGCGAGAAGCGCCGGGGCGGATGAGCGGTTTCAGCGGCTCACCACCACCGTGGCCGGGCGCGACGGGTCGACCAGCGCCCGGTTGCCCGACACGCGCCCCGGGAGGGCGGCGCCGTCGAGCGGCGGCAGCTCGGCGGACGCGGTCCACCGGCCGGCAAGAGGTATCAGGACCTGTCCTACGGTGCCCGGTCGTGCGCCGCCGGGCCGGGAGGCGTACTGGAGGTCGAGGCACAGCCGCCGCAGTTTCGCCCGTGCGTCCGCGACCGGCGTGCCCGTCTCCACCTCGGGGAGGAGCACCTGCCGGTCGGTCCCGTTGTCGACGTGTGCGCACGTCCGGTCGGCGGACGGTGTTGTGGTGTGTCCGGGCCGACCCCCGTGCGGTCCGGACAGGGTGAGCCGGACGAGGTCGCCGACAGCGGTGTTCGTGGTGTCGACGCGGATCGTGTCGCGGTCGAGCCACTGCAGGTTGTGTCCGTCGAGGTCGGCGAGGACCCGGCTCGGGGTGTCCACGAGGAATCCGGTCTCGACGGCGGACTCCTCCTCGGGCACCAGCCGAGGCGTCCGTCCACGTGAGGCCCGGTCCGTGCGGGTCTGCGGCCAGTGCCTCAGCACCACCAGCAGCTGATCGGCGGGCCGGGCGAACCGGTATGCGCGGCCCTCGGTCACCGTGTGGGTGCCGGCCGCCCTGACCGTCGTACGGGAGGAGCCGGAGATCTCGATGGCGCCGCGGGAGTCGAGGGTGAAGCGCACGGAGGAGAACTCCGGGCCGTCCGCCGGGGCCTCGGCGGACGGCGACGCGTCGCAGCCGGTGGCGAGCAGGGCGGCGATCAGGGCGGCGGCGCCTCCGGTGAGGGCCGCTGGGCGGCGGTAGGGACGCGGGCGGCCGCGCGGGGCGTGGGAGCGCAGGTGGGAACGCATGGGACGGCCTCCGTCTCAGTCGTCGCGACCGGGGCGGCCGCGTATGTCGACAGTGGACGCGTCAGCGGTCGTAGCCCATTCGGCATTTGACGAATCCGAGGGTTCCCGGTGCCTGAAAGGCGTACATTCGCGGCAGGCGAGAACCGGCCCCGGGAGGCCGAGATGACACCACCCTTCACGACGGCCGAGGCCCATCTGCGGCGCATGGCGGACGTCCTGGCCGAAGCCCGGCAGGACGCGGACGGTGTGCCGCCGAAGTCCCTGCTGTTCGGGCTGCAGCGGCTCGTCCCCTGTGACTCCGCCAGCTTCTGCGAGCTGGACATCCCGACCAGACGGGCACTCAACAGCCAGGAGACGGTGGAGGAGGAGTACGACTGCCCGATGGACGGGTACTGGCGCTGGCGCCACCAGCACCTCCAGTGCGTGCAGGTCTGCAAGCCGCACAACGGTCCCGAGACGACACAGCTGACGGACTTCCTGTCGGTGCGCGAGCTGCGGAACCTGCCGATCTACACGGAATTCCTCGAGCCGTACCCCTGCATCGCGGACATCGCCCTGCCCACCGCGCCGGGCCGCACCCGTGTCTTCCAGTTCTTCCGCAAGGGTTCCAAGCCCTTCGCCGACCACGAGATGACGACGCTGACGCTACTGGCGCCGCACCTGTACGCGATCTACCGCGAGGCCGCCCGGCGGCGCCGGCCCCCGGTCCGGCTGACCCCGCGCGAGCTGGACGTCCTGCGCTGTGTGGCGCGCGGGCTCACCACCCCGCAGATCGCCGAGCAGCTGGTGGTCTCCCGCAGTACCGTCCGTAAACATCTGGAGAACAGTTTCCGCAGTCTCGGGGTCTCCAGCCGGACGGCGGCCGTCGCCCGGGTGTTCCCTGAGCCGGACTGAGTCGTGAACAAGTCGTACGTGACCGAGCGACAAAGGAGTCTACTCATGGACATGACCCTCGAAGTGATCGTCCTGCCGGTCTCGGACGTGGACCGGGCCAAGGAGTTCTACCGGGACAAGGTCGGCTTCCACGTCGATCTCGACGGTGAGGTGATGGAGGGCGTACGGATCGTGCAGCTGACGCCGCCGGGCTCGGGCTGTTCGATCGCGCTGGTCAACGGGTTGCAGATCCCCACCGGGACGCCGCAGCCGGGGACGTACCACGGCATGCAGCTGTGCGTGCAGGACGCGAAGGCGGCTTACGACGAGCTGACCGCGCGGGGTCTTGAGGTCAGTGAGCCGGTGCAGTTCGCGCCGCAGGACGGGGCGACGTTCATGTACTTCAAGGACCCGGACGGCAACGGCTGGGCGATCCAGGAGTACCGGAAGCGGGCCGCCGAGCCGCTGCACCAGGTGCTGGCCCAAGTGGCGGCGCTGCAGGAGTAGTTCACCACTTCTTCATCCGCCGGGTTGGGAGCGGTGGGACGCGGGCATCTTGGCGTGTGCATGCTCGGTTCGCACCGTCACCCCCGTCCTCCCCCCCCACCCGGAGGTAGATGTGTCCGGCAGTGAAGAAGTGTCCGGCGGTCCCGGCAGTCCCGCTGGTTCCGCCCGTTCCGTGTACCGCCGCAGCCGCGCCGCCATGGCGTCCGCGCTCGCCTTCTCGGCGGCGGCCGTCGGAGTCTGGACCGGTTTCGGCACCGTCTCGGCCGCGCACGCCGCGACCGGGGTGCCGACCCCGGACCACGTGGTCGTCGTGGTGATGGAGAACCACGCCTACAGCCAGGTCGTCGGCTCCTCCAGTGCCCCCTACATCAACTCGCTCGCGACCGGGGGCGCCGCCCTCACCCAGTCGTACGGGATCACCCACCCGAGCCAGCCGAACTACTTCGCGCTGTTCTCCGGCTCCACCCAGGGGATCACCAGCGACAGTTGCTACACGGCGGGCTTCTCCTCGGCCGCGAACCTCGCCTCCGAGGTGACCGCGGCGGGCGGCACCTGGGCCAGCTACAACGAGACGCTGCCGAGCCAGGGTTCGACGACGTGCAGCAGCGGCAACTACGCGCGTAAGCACAACCCTTGGTTCGGCTTCTCCAACGTCGCGACGTCCACGGCGAAGACGTTCACGCAGTTCCCGACGGACTACACGACCCTCCCCGACATCTCCTTCGTCACCCCCAACCTGTGCAGCGACATGCACGACTGCTCGGTGGCGACGGGTGACACCTGGATCAAGAACAACCTCGGTGCGTACGCCACTTGGGCCAAGACCCACAACAGCCTGCTCGTCGTCACCTTCGACGAGGACAACCTGCTCAGCGGCAACCGCATCCCGACGGTCTTCTACGGCCAGCCGGTGAAGGCGGGTTCGACGTCCTCGACCACGTACAACCACTACAACCTGCTGCGGACCCTGGAGGACTCCCAGGGCCTGACCACCCACGCGGGCAACGCGGCCTCGGCCGCCGACATCACCGGCATCTGGGCGTCCTGAGATGTACGTGGCGGACAGCCGCGCCAACGCCGACCCAAGTGCCGGGAGTACTACGGGTATTGCCCGTAGGACGGCGCGGGTGTCCGCCGCCGTGACGCCCACCGTCTTCGCGCTCGGCGCGGTCAGTCTGATCACCGACGTGTCGTCCGAGATGGTGACCGCGGTCCTCCCCCTGTACCTGGTGACGGGCCTCGGCCTGTCCCCGCTGGGCTTCGGTCTCCTGGACGGCATCTACAACGGCTTCTCGGCGCTCGTCCGGCTGGCCGGCGGCCACCTCGCCGACCGGGGCGGCGGCCGCCACAAGTGGATCGCGGGCATCGGCTACGGCATCTCGGCGCTCTGCAAGCCGTTGCTCCTGCTCGCCCACACCCTCACCCCCATCGGCCTGATCCTCGCCGCCGACCGTACGGGCAAGGGCCTGCGCACGGCCCCGCGTGACGCGCTGATCTCCCTCTCCTCCACCCCGGAGAACCGGGGTCGTGCCTTCGGCGTACACCGCGCGATGGACACGGCGGGCGCGCTGCTCGGCCCGCTGGTGGCGTTCCTGATCCTCCGGGCCACGGTGGACGGGTACGACGCGGTGTTCACGGTGAGCTTCTGCGTGGCGGTGGTCGGCGTCCTGGTGCTGGTGCTGTTCGTGCCGGGATCGTCGTCAACTGCCGCGCCCCGCACGGAGAACGCCGCACGGGAGAGGGCCGTAGGGGAAAAGGCCGTAGGGGAAAGGGCCGTGGACGAGAAGGCCGTACGCCCCACCCTCCGCGCCGCGTTCGCCCTGCTCGCCCGCCGCGACCTCCGCCGTATCACCGTCTGCGCGCTCCTCCTGGGCCTCGCGACGGTCAGCGACTCCTTCGTGTACCTGCTGCTGCAACGGCGACTCGGCGTCCCCGACCGCTGGTTCGCGCTGCTCCCGCTGGGCACGGCGGCGGCGTTCCTGCTGCTGGCCGTACCGCTGGGCCGGCTCGCGGACCGGGTCGGCCGCTGGCGGGTGTTCCTCGGCGGCCATGGCGCCCTCCTCACGGCGTACGCCTTGTTGCTGACGTCCTGGCACGGCACGGCCCTCCCCTACGCCGTCCTCCTCCTGCACGGCGCCTTCTACGCGGCGACCGACGGTGTGCTGATGGCGGCGGCCTCGGACAGCGTGCCGGAGGAACTGCGGTCGTCGGGGCTCGCGTTGGTGCAGACGGGCCAGGCGGCGGCACGGTTCGTGTGCTCGCTGGGCTTCGGTGCGGCGTGGACGCTGTGGGGCGACCGTACGGCGCTCACAGCGTCGGCGGTGGCGCTGGCGGTCTGCGCGGCGTTCGCGATGACACTCCGCCCGGGCCGACGAGTTCTGGAGCCTGCCCCATGACCCTGCGCAACCGCATCCTGGTCCTCCTCGCGGCCGTGGCCGCACTCGCCGTAGTCGCCACGGCGTCGGTCCTGCACGCGTCGGCCCGGGCCGAGCGGCGGAACGAGACCCAGCCCGGCGGCCCGCGCATCACCGCGGGCCGGATCACCCTGACGACCCCCGGCACCATGGTGTTCCGCAACATGGCCTGGGGCCCGCACCGGGACGAACTCACCACGGTCCCGGCGTCCGACCCCTCCGGCCCGCGCACCGCCTCCGGCCTCAAGTGCCTCCGTTTCTACGCCGCTTCGGGCACGGGGGTCTGCCTCCAGGCGGTCCACGGCACGGTCACGGACACGTACCGCGCGCTGATCCTGGACGCCCACCTCAAGGAGACGGCCCGTTACGACGTCCCCGGCATCCCCTCCCGTGCCCGGGTCTCCCCTACGGGTCGCTTCGCGGCATGGACCGCCTTTGTGGGCGGCGACTCCTACGCGGGGACGAACTTCTCGACGCGGGCGGCGATCGTGGACACCCGGACGGGGAAGCTGATCCCGTCCCTGGAGGCGTTCCGCATCCTCAAGGACGGCCACGTCTACCACGCGGCCGACGTCAACTTCTGGGGCGTGACCTTCGCGTCGGACGACCGCACGTTCTACGCGACGCTGGCGACGAAGGGCAGCACGTATCTGGTGCGGGGCGACCTGCGCACGCGGACGGTCACCACCGTGCACACGAACGTGGAGTGCCCGTCCCTCTCCCCCGACGGCACGCGCGTCGCGTACAAGAAACGCGTGAAGGGCCTCCCGAAGGACGCGCCCTGGCACCTCTACGTCCTCGACCTGCGCACGATGCGCGAAACTCCGCTGGCTGAAGCGCGCAGCGTGGACGACCAGGCGGTTTGGAGGGACGATCACACGATCGTGTATGCGCTGCCGGGAGATTTCGGGGCGGACCTATACGAAGTTCCAGCAGAGGGAAAGGGCACGTCACGGCGTATCAGCGCAGCGGCTGTGTCTCCTGCATATCTTCAGTGACCTGGGGCTATGTGTCGCTGCACAACTCGTCTCGAGACCCGCACGAGCACCCGAGCACTCCGATCCTGTGCACCGTACATGCTGCCCTGTGACCGATGACAAACTCGGGCGATGTCACGCTACGTCCCGCTACCATCACCCAACAACGCTCGGTCTGGCGCCACTTGACGTCTTCAGGGCACGCCATGCACAAGTGCGGGAGCCTCGTTTGCATACAGAAGTTCGCCTCGTCACCCCCGAGTTGGCCCAACAGTGGCTTCAAATCAATGACCACAATCGCCCATTGAGCCGACAGACGGTCACTCATCTGGCCCGAGCGATCGAACGAGGAGAGTGGAAACTGACCCATCAGGGCATCGCGTTCGACGAGAACGGTCAGCTCGTGGATGGTCAGCATCGCCTGGCAGCCATCGTCAAGGCCGGCATGGCGGTGGAGATCCTGGTCGCACACGATGTGCCGAGATCTGCGTTCACCGTGATGGACACCGGGCGCAAGCGCACGGGACGCGACGCCCTGTCTCTGGTAGGGGAGCTCAACAGCAACCACCTCGCCGCAGCTCTCCGAGGTCTCCAGCTCTATCTGTCCTCCCCTGACGCCAACTGGTCCGGTGGATCGTCTCTGACCTCCAATGACCAGTTGTTCACCATCCTTGAACAGCACCCCAACATGCGGGAGTCCATCAATCGCGGCATGGCCGTGAACAGGGCGACAAGAGTTACCGTCACAGCCGCCTCCATCGGTTGGTACGTCACCACCAAAGAACGTCCTGACGTGGATCAAACTCCTTGGTTCGACGGCCTTGTGAGCGGTGCAAGCCTCACCGAATCCGACCCCAGGCTGGTCCTGCGCAACACGATGCTCGGCATGGCGGCCGGCAAGCGTCATCGCAGGAAGGACGACTCACGGGAGCATCTTCTGTACTACCTGAAGGCCTGGAACGCCTGGGTGGAGGGTCGTTCACTGAGGCTCCTCCGCCGATCGCCGGGCGAGAAGATGCCCAGGATCACGAAGAGGCTGTTGCCCGAGCCGAGCCTGGACGACGCCGTCTCCTGAAGTGTCGCGCGTGCACGCCACCTGATGTCCGAGGACAACAGGCACACGCGCGCAGCGCAGAGAAGCCAAGCGACAGAACAAGGGGGCTGATCAGGTCATGTCTCGCGGTCATAGGGCAGAGCTATCCGACTGCGGATACAACAAGCAATGCTTCCGTTCGCCGGAGGAGACCGGTCAGTGAAAGGGTACGAGGCGGTCACACGGTCCGCGGCTGGGCGACGGTCGGACTACGCCTGCGAGAAGACGCCGTTTGAGGGTGGCCAGGCCGATGTGTTCAAGGCGGTGCACAAGCCAAGCGGGATCACCGTCGCCTTGAAGAGGTTGCGTGCGGCGCGCAACACAAGCGTCGCCCGTATGGCGAGGGAGATCGAGGTCGGCCGCTTGCTCGACGGCCACCCGCACGCCATGCCCATCCTGGACGCGGATCCTGGCAATACGTGGTTCGTCATGCCTTGGGCGGAGCAGTCCGCGGAAAACCTGAACAGTGAGTCACGGACGGATGAGGCACTGCACGTGCTCATTCGATCCCTCTGCTCGGTTCTCGCCCTTGTTCACGCGGCAGGATGGGTCCACCGGGACATCAAACCCTCGAACATCCTCCTCCTGGACGGACGTTGGGTGGTAGCCGACTGGGGCATCGCCCGTGGACCTCGCGGTCACACGCCGAACCATTGCCTCACCCGTGCCGGGGTGTCCATGGGATCGCAGGGATTCGCCGCCCCCGAGCTGTCCGACGATGCACACAGCGCGGGCCCACAAGCCGACATCTACAGCATCGGCCAACTCATCGGTTGGTGGCTCACAGGACGACAGCCGCGGGCCAACCGTGCCCACATCCCCGATTCCGGACCGTGGCGAACCGTCGTACGCGCTGCCACCCGGGAGGACCCGGGCAAGCGCCCCGCGAACGTCGGAGAACTGCTCACGCTCATCGCTCGGGACGTCGAGCTGTCGGCCAAACCTCCGATCGCTCTGGCCGCAGCGCTGCAGGGAGAACTCATCCACGGGTCGCAGACTGCTGCCGAGGCGCTCATCGCCCTCGCCGATGCACACATCGATGATGCCGGGCTCTTCTGTGACGTATTGGTGGGCGTAGACGAGGAGAAGCTTCTTCCAGCCCTTGCAGCAGATCTCGCACGAGCCACCGGAGTAGTCCAGGCCATGGCCGGTCTTCTGGGCACTACGAGAGTGCCGGAGGGAAGTGAGGTGGACGCCACTATCCTGTGGCTGTTCAACATCGCACGCCACGCGGCTCAGACCGGACAGTTCCAGTTGGTCGAGGAGTGCCTGGATGGCGTGTTCCGCCTCGATGCGAAGTGGAACCAGCCGTCCCCCCAGGAGAAGATCCGTTCCTGGCTTTCCCTCATCTCTGGCGACGCGGCGAGTTCTGCGGCAGACATGCTCCAGAATCATCCAGATTCCGCAATCCACTTCATAGGCCTCGCTACCGATGACCTTGTGGATCGCCGGATTCGCTCGACCCTAGGGAACGCCTGACTCACGCTCAAACCACTGGCCCAAACCTCGAAGTCGGACTGCGCCCGGCGGCTGGATCGCCCGCTGGCCATTTCCCCGGCTGGTCAGTGCCACACCGATCTTCCCGGCCATGACACGTTGCCTCAGAGCATCGCCGTACCGCTGATCAGCACCCTCCGTCGACAGGCGAACGTGCTTCACTGGCAACTGCTGGATGCCACTGCCCATGCCCGACAAATCAACCGATGGCCGGCGGATCCACGAAGCGTCGACGACCAGGCCGTCTGGCGCGACGACCACACGATCGTCTACGCCATGCCCGGCGACTACGGCGCCGACCTGTACAGCGTCCCGGCGGACGGCACGGGCAGGGCTCGGCGGATCAGCGGCGCGGCGGTGTCTCCGGCGTATGTGCGGTAGGCGAACCGTCACCGAGTAGGCGGGCCCAGCATCTCGTCCAGCGTCTGCGACCAGTCCTCGGCGCCCAACCCGCCCGCCATGAGCAGGTCGCGCCAGTCGATCCGCGCGAGCCGGACCGCCGACCGGAAGTGTTCGACGTCTCCGGCCGCGATCACCACGACCGCCGTCAGGAGCCGCTCCGTGCTCTGCAGTGAATCTTCCAGTTCGACCGCCAGGATCCGCAGCGCGCCGAGAACCCCGCGCCGGACATCGGCATCCGGAAAGTCGCGCCGGACCCGCCCGAGAAGCCGGTCGCTGATCAGATCCTCGTCCATGCCCCCCCCCTGGCGAGAGGCTATCGACCCCGCAGGACCCAGGGAAGTGCGACGGCCCTGTGACGGGCCGGTGAACTGTGCCCCGGGCGAAGGTCAGGCAATTGATTGGCCCCTGGGGACCGGCTGTCCGAACAACTCCCCGGCGTCGAATCTCGGTGTCAGACGCCCGGCGTACGCTGCCGGCGCACGACGCAGAGGAGACAAGGGTGACGGTCAACGCCGGCACGCGCCGTAGTGGGGATTCCGTGGTCGCGCGGAAGAAGACAAGCAAGAAGTGGATGGGGCTGGCGACGCTGGCGCTGGCACCGATGGTGCTGCTCGCGTCCCCCGGTGTCGCCTCGGCGGCGAGCCAGGAGTGCCTGCAGAACGCGGAGAACTCGTCGCACGACATGGACGGCAACTGGTCCACCGACCACCAGACGCAGTCGGTGAGCGTGCAGCAGGCCAACAACACCTGGCAGGACTGGATATGGCGGGGCCCGACGTTCCAGTGCCCGTGGAACGTCCCGAGCTGCTCCTACGCCTGGCAGCAGTCGAAGACGACGGGTTGGCAGGCGTCGGTCGGTCTCAGCATCAAGATCCCGATCCCCAAGGTCGGCTCGTTCCTCGATGAGATCACCCCCTCCTACAGCCGCAGCGGCTCCACCACCACCTCGTACACCTTCACGACCAACCTGAGCCCGGGGCAGTTCGCCCAGCCGATCCAGGTGGTGCAGCGCCGCTGGACACAGGGCGTCTACCAGGGCATCTACCACTCGACCGGCGCGAAGTGCCTGCCGAGCCCGACCAACCCGAACGGCAAGGCGTTCGAGTACACCTGGTCCCCGAACGAGCGCTGGGGCAGCTGGGCGACCAACCTCAAGGTCAGCGACTACGGGACGTACAACGTCTGGAAGTGACCCCGGTCAGCTTCCGCCGAGGCACCTGGCCGGACGGCGAGGTGCCTCGGCTGTCTCAACGTTTCTCGCTCCGCCCGACCCCTAGGACCTGATCCCCATGATGGTGCGTCGTCGTCTCTTCCGTGCTGCCGCCGGTTCGCTCACGGTGCTCGCCTGCGGTCTGCTGGCCGGGTGCGACAGCACCGCCCACTCCACGCCGTCGGCCGCGGCTACGGCTGCCAGCACCGCTCCCGACCCCACGCCCTCGATGAAGACGCTGCCCCCGTCGCAGCTGTGCACCGTGCTGACCACGGCCGTCGCCGAGCGGATCGTCCCCGACGCCCGGTTCGCGGCCCGGGTCAGCCCCAACAAGGGCGCCGCCCCGGACGTCTGCGACTACACCTCCGCCGACGGCCGCTCGACGCTGAACCTCACCCCGGCGTCCCGCACCTACGCCGCCGAACTGTCCGCCGCCCACAATCTGAGCGCGAACCCGTCCTCGGCCGGGATGCGTGACGTACAGGTCGACACGGTGAGCGGCCTGGGCCGGCGGGCGTTCCGCGAAACCGCCTACCAGACCCAGGCGAAGCAGCAGCTCACCTTCGTCGTGTGGAACGCGGGGTCCCGCAACTGGGTGATGACCTACGCGACCGCCGCGAGCACGTCGGCGGCCCCGGCCACCGTGTCGGACGACAAGGTGGTCGGGGCCGCCCGATCGATCACCGCGAAGCTGCCGACCGGCAAGTGAGCCTGCGGAAATGAACCCCCGCCTACAGCACCGGCAGGTTCTTCCGCAGCTCGAACGCCGTGACCTCGCTGCGGTACTCCTCCCACTCCGACTTCTTGTTGCGCAGGAAGAAGTCGAAGACGTGCTCGCCCAGGGTCTCGGCGACCAGGTCGCTGCGCTCCATCAGGGTGAGGGCCTCGCCCAGGTTCTGGGGCAGGGGCTCGATGCCCATCGCGCGGCGTTCGGCGTCGGAGAGGGCCCAGACGTCGTCCTCGGCGCCCGGGGGGAGTTCGTAGCCTTCCTCGATGCCCTTGAGGCCGGAGGCGAGGAGGAGGGCGTAGGCCAGGTACGGGTTCGCGCCCGAGTCCAGGGAGCGGACCTCCACGCGCGCGGAACCCGTCTTGCCGGGCTTGTACATCGGGACGCGGACCAGGGCGCTGCGGTTGTTGTGGCCCCAGCAGATGTACGAGGGGGCCTCGCCGCCGGCGCCGGCCGTGCGCTCGGAGCCGCCCCAGATGCGCTTGTAGGAGTTGACCCACTGGTTGGTGACCGCGGAGATCTCCGCGGCGTGCTTCAGCAGGCCCGCGATGAAGGAGCGGCCGACCTTGGAGAGCTGGTACTCGGAACCCGACTCGTAGAAGGCGTTGCGGTCGCCCTCGAAGAGGGAGAGGTGCGTGTGCATTCCGCTTCCCGGGTGTTCCGAGAACGGCTTCGGCATGAACGTCGCCTGCACGCCCTGCTCCAGCGCCACCTGCTTCATGACCAGGCGGAACGTCATGATGTTGTCCGCCGTGGAGAGCGCGTCGGCGTAGCGGAGGTCGATCTCCTGCTGGCCCGGGGCGCCCTCGTGGTGGGAGAACTCGACCGAGATGCCCATCGACTCCAGCATGGTGATCGCCTGGCGGCGGAAGTCCATGCCCACGTTCTGCGGGGTGTGGTCGAAGTAGCCGGAGTTGTCGGCGGGCGTCGGGCGGGAGCCGTCCAGGGGGCGGTCCTTCAGGAGGAAGAACTCGATCTCCGGGTGGGTGTAGAAGGTGAAGCCCAGGTCGGAGGTCTTGGCGAGGGCGCGCTTCAGGACGTAGCGCGGGTCCGCGAAGGACGGGGAGCCGTCCGGCATGAGGATGTCGCAGAACATGCGGGCCGTGCCGGGGGCCTCCGCGCGCCACGGCAGGACCTGGAAGGTGGAGGGATCCGGCTTGGCGATCATGTCGGACTCGTAGACCCGGGCGAAGCCCTCGATCGCGGAGCCGTCGAAGCCGATGCCCTCGTCGAAGGCCTGTTCCAGCTCGGCGGGGGCCACGGCGACGGACTTGAGGAAGCCCAGCACGTCCGTGAACCACAGCCGTACGAACCGGATGTCGCGCTCCTCCAACGTCCGGAGCACGAACTCCTGCTGCTTGTCCATCTTCCGCTTCCCCATCCTTGCTGGTCAGGCCGCCTGTCCTCGTACCGCAGGAGGCGGTCGGGCACCTGAGCATCCCACCACAACACCATTTCGTGCGCGTTGCCGACCATGATCGGCAGGCCGACCTCGGGCTGAACGGCTCGCGTACGGCAGGTGTCCTGCGCTGTTGCCCCTCTTCTGACCATCTTGCCTGCTCGGACTGACATTCGTAATGCCTGGTCCGGGGGTGACCCTGGTGTTCCCCTGACTTTGCTGTGGGTGCCCTACGAGAACGTGTTCCTCCCCACTACGATCAGCAGGGCCCGACCTTCCTGCCCCCGCCCCTGACTCTTCCCCGTCCCTTCCCCCAAAAAGGACACATACCTCATGGGTTCCGCCAAGAACACCGGTACCGCGGCGCGCAAGGCCCGCATCGAGGAGATGCGGCGCGCCGAGCAGTCCCGCGAGCGACGCACCCGGATCGTGAAGATCGCGGCGAGCACGGTGGTCGTCGCCGGTCTCGTCGTCGGCGGGGTCGCGGTCGTGCACGCGCAGTCCGGCAAGAAGGACAGTTCCGCGAGCGACTCCAAGAACTCCGCCTCGGGTCACTTCGTCGCCGGCGCGGACGGCGTGAACACGTGGAAGGGCACGCTGGGCCGCACCCACGTCACGGGCACGGTGAACTACCCGATGCACCCGCCGGTCGGCGGCAACCACAACCCGGTCTGGCTGAACTGCAACGGCGACGTCTACACGAAGGCCGTCAAGGACGAGAACGCGGTGCACGCACTGGAGCACGGCGCGGTCTGGGTGACGTACAACAAGAAGGCCCCGGCGGCCGACATCAAGGCGCTCGCGACGAAGGTGAAGTCGACCCCGTACTCGCTGATGAGTCCGTACGACAGCCAGAAGGACCCGATCATGCTGTCGGCGTGGGGGCACCAGCGGACCGTGAAGAGCGCGAGCGATCCGGCCGTGAACACGTTCTTCGAGAAGTTCGTGCAGGGCAGCCAGACGCCGGAGCCGGGCGCCGCGTGCACGGGCGGGCTGTCGCAGTGAGGTCCGCGGCTCTGATCGCCGGGGCCGCGGCGACGGCGCTCGTCGCGGCCGGCGCGATCACGTACGCGGTCGCCGAGGACAGCGGCGGGTCCAGCAACTCCCCTACGCCTACGGCCGATTCCGCCGACGCGGGCTTCGCGCGGGACATGGCGGTCCATCACCAGCAGGCCGTCGAGATGTCGTACATCGTGCGGGACCGTACGAAAGACGTGGAAGTACGGCGCCTTGCATACGACATCGCGCAGACGCAGGCCAATCAACGGGGCATGCTGCTGGGATGGTTGGACCTGTGGAACCTTCCGAAGGTGTCGGCCGACCCGCCGATGACCTGGATGGGGATGGGTGACATGGCGTCCGGCAAGGACGGCGCGCTGATGCCGGGGATGGCCACCAACACCGAGCTGAAGAAGCTGAATTCGCTCAGCGGCAAGCCCGCCGAGGTGTTCTTTCTCCAGCTCATGACGGACCACCACAAGGGCGGTATCCACATGGCCGAGGGGTGTGTGGACAAGTGCCGGGTGGGGGTGGAGAAGCGGCTGGCGCAGGGGATGGTCGACGCGCAGCAGTCGGAGATCCAGTTGATGGCCGACATGCTCAAGGAACGTGGCGCAAAAGCGCGTTCGTAAAGCATCCCCGGTCGTTCGTTACCTGCCCGTAAGGAAAAAAGCCCCCAATTCGCCCTGAGTGACGGTTCCTTGGGTTTCTCTTGACTTTTGCGTTCCCCTGGCATGAACGGTTCATCGAAAGAGTGGCCCCACGTGTGATCCATCCACGGGCCTTCCCGCCGCGGGTTCCGTAGGGATCGACGACGACCAACCACTCCATGCGTCGAACCGCATAGCAGGGGGTTTTATGAGATCCAATCGCGCCACCAAGCGCGCCGGCGTGAGCATGGCAGCGACACTGCCCATGATCGCCGGTGCACTGGCGCTCGGCATACCCGCGGCGCACGCCGCGGACAGCCCGGGCCGGGACACGCTCGCGGGCACCAAGCCCGCGTGGGCGACGGCCAAGGCGGACAAGGGAGCGACTTCGGACAGCTCCAAGGTCTCCGCCCGGGTCTACCTCGCCGGCCGGAACGCCTCCGGTCTCGCGGCGTACGCCAAGTCCGTCTCGGACCCGAGTTCGGCCCTGTACGGCAAGTACCTGAGCGCCGCTCAGGTGCAGCAGCGCTTCGGCGCCACGACGGCCCAGGTGACCGCCGTCAAGTCCTGGCTGAAGTCCGCCGGGCTCAAGGTCACCGGCACCACGCAGCACTACGTCACGGTCTCCGGTGACGTGGCCGCGGTCGAGAAGGCGTTCAGCACCTCGCTGCACAACTACTCGAAGGGCTCGAAGACCTACCGCGCCCCGTCGAAGACGGCCTCCGCGCCGGACAGCCTCAACGGTGCCGTCCTGACCGTCACCGGTCTGGACAACGCGCCGCACACGGCGAGCCACGACGATGCGCTGCCGGGTCCGACCGCGGCGTTCAAGAACGCCGGGCCGTTCTCCTCGTACTACGGCTCGAACACGGCGACCACCCTGCCGTCCGCGTACGGCAAGAAGATCCCGTACGCGGTCGAGGGCTACACCGGCAAGCAGCTGCGTGCGGCCTACGGCGCGGGCAAGTACACGGGCAAGGGCGTGCGCGTCGCCATCACCGACGCCTACGCCTCGCCGACGATCGCCTTCGACGCGGCCACCTACGCGAAGAAGCACGGCGACGCGAAGTACAGCACCAGCCAGCTCAAGCAGGTGCTCCCCTCGGACTACACGCAGACCGAGGCCTGTGACGCGTCCGGCTGGTACGGCGAGGAGACCCTCGACGTCGAGGCCGTGCACGCGGTGGCGCCGGACGCGGGCATCACGTACGTGGGTGCCGCGTCCTGCTTCGACGACGATCTGCTCGACTCGCTCAGCAAGGTCGTCGACAACCACCTGGCCGACATCGTCTCCAACTCGTGGGGCGACATCGAGGCCAACCAGACCCCGGACCTCGCGGCCGCCTACGACCAGGTGTTCCAGCTGGGCGCGGTCGAGGGCATCGGCTTCTACTTCTCCTCCGGTGACAACGGCGACGAGGTCGCCAACACCGGTACGAAGCAGGTCGACACCCCGGCCAACTCGGCGTGGGTCACGGCGGTCGGCGGTACTTCCCTCGCCGTCGGCAAGGGCGACAAGTACCTGTGGGAGACCGGCTGGGGCACCGAGAAGGCCGCGCTGTCCACGGACGGCAAGAGCTGGACCAGCTTCCCCGGCGCCTTCACCTCGGGCGCGGGCGGCGGCACCAGCAAGACGGTGGCCGAGCCCTTCTACCAGAAGGGTGTCGTCCCGAAGGCGCTCGCCACGGCCAACAGCGCCGCCGGCAACCGCGTCGTCCCGGACATCTCGGCGATCGCCGACCCGAACACCGGATTCAAGGTCGGCCAGACGCAGACCTTCCCCGACGGTTCGGAGCAGTACAGCGAGTACCGGATCGGCGGCACCTCGCTCGCCTCCCCGGTGATCGCGGCGGTCCAGGCCCTGGCCCAGGAGGCGCGCGGCGGCAAGGCGATCGGTTTCGCCAACCCGTCGATCTACTCCAAGTACGGCACGAAGGCCTACCACGACGTGACCGACAACCCGACGGGCTCCGGCCTGGCGGTGGCGCGCGTGGACTTCGCCAACAGCGTCGACGCCACCGACGGCCTGCTGACCTCGGTCCGCAGCCTCGGCAAGGACAGCTCGCTGTCCGCGGTGAAGGGCTATGACGACGTGACCGGCGTGGGCACGCCCGCAGACGGCTACGTCTCGTCGTTCAGCCGCTCGCAGGGTCACCACTGACCTCGTAGCGGCAACAAGTAGTCACCTGTAATGGGGTGGCGTGGGGTGCACCACACCTCACGCCACCCCATTGTGTCGCTCTGACGATTACGGGCGATTACAGTGGACCCCGTGCCTCCACTGAACTTCTGGTCGATCTATCAGCACGGCTTCGCCCGCGTCGCCGCCTGCACGGGCCACACCGTGATCGCGGACCCGCACGCCAACGCCGAGGCCGTCCTGCGCCACGCCCGCCGCTGCGACGAGGAGGGCGTCGCCGTCGCCGTCTTCGCGGAGATGGGCCTGTGCGGCTACTCCATCGAGGACCTGATCCTCCAGGACGTCCTCCTGGACCAGGTCGAGGAGGCGCTACGGGACGTGGTGACGGGGTCGGCGGACCTGCTGCCGGTCCTGGTCGTCGGCGCCCCGCTGCGCCACCGCAACCGGATCTACAACTGCGCGGTACTGGTGCACCGGGGCCGCGTACTCGGCGTCGTACCGAAGTCGTACCCCCCGAACTACCGGGAGTTCTACGAGCGCCGCCAGATCGCCGACGGCGCGGACGAGCGCGGCGGCTCGATCCAACTCGGCGGCGAGAGCGTGCCGTTCGGGGTGGATCTGCTGTTCGCGGCACAGGACGTACCGTCGCTGGTCCTGCACGCGGAGATCTGCGAGGACATGTGGGTGCCGGTGCCGCCGAGCGCGGAGGCGGCTCTCGCGGGCGCGACGGTCCTCGTCAACCTGTCCGGCAGCCCGATCACGGTCGGCCGCGCCGAGGACCGCAAACTCCTCTGCCGCTCGGCGTCCGCCCGCTGCCTCGCCGCGTACGTCTACGCGGCGGCCGGTCTCGGCGAGTCGACGACCGACCTGTCGTGGGACGGGCAGGCGATGATCTACGAGAACGGCGCGCTGCTGGCCGAGACGGAACGCTTCCCGCTGGGCGACGAGTACGCGGTGGCCGACGTCGACCTGGACCTGCTGCGGCAGGAGCGGCAGCGGATGGGCACGTTCGACGACAACCGCCGTACGCACAAGGCGCGGACGGCCGACTTCCGCACGGTTTCCTTCGAACTCACCCCGCCGCTCACGGACTTGGGACTCCGCCGCCGCCTGGAACGCTTCCCGTTCGTACCGGCCGACGCGGAACGCCTCGCGCAGGACTGCTACGAGGCGTACAACATCCAGGTCGAGGGCCTCCAGCAGCGCCTCGCGGCGATCGGCGGCCCGAAGGTCGTCATCGGGGTCTCCGGCGGCCTCGACTCGACGCACGCGCTGATCGTCGCCGCCCGCGCGATGGACCGCGCGGGGCGCCCGCGGAGCGACATCCTGGCGTGGACGCTGCCCGGTTTCGCGACCAGCGACCACACGAAGGACAACGCGCACGCGTTGATGCGGGCGATCGGCGTCACGGCGGCCGAGCTGGACATCACGCCGACGGCACGGCTGATGCTGAAGGAGATGGACCACCCCTTCGCCTCCGGCGAGCCGGTGTACGACGTCACCTTCGAGAACGTCCAGGCGGGCCTGCGCACGGACTACCTGTTCCGCCTCGCCAACCAGCACAACGGCATCGTGCTCGGCACCGGTGACTTGTCCGAGCTGGCGCTCGGCTGGTCCACGTACGGCGTCGGCGACCAGATGAGCCACTACAACGTCAACTCCGGCGTCCCCAAGACCCTGATCCAGCACCTCATCCGCTGGGTCGTCAGCAGCGACCAGTTCGACGAGGAGACGGGCAAGATCCTCACCGCGATCCTCGACACGGAGATCAGTCCGGAGCTGGTACCGGGCGAGGAGATGCAGTCGACCGAGTCGAAGATCGGGCCCTACGCGCTGCACGACTTCACACTGTTCCATGTGCTGCGGTACGGGTTCCGGCCGTCGAAGATCGCGTTCCTTGCGTGGCATGCGTGGCACGAGGCGGGGGCGGGGGCCTGGCCGCCGGGCTTCCCCGAGGAGAAGCGAGTGGCGTACGACCTGCCCGAGATCCGGCGCTGGCTCGAGGTGTTCTGCCGACGCTTCTTCGGGTTCGCCCAGTTCAAGCGGTCGGCCATGCCCAATGGGCCGAAGGTTTCGGCGGGGGGTTCGCTGTCGCCTCGGGGGGATTGGCGGGCGCCGTCGGATGGGTCGGCGACTGCCTGGCTGCGGGATCTGGAGCGGTTCGACTAGGGCGGTTCGGGACGGTGGGCTCAGGGGCGGTCGGCGCTGCTGGGCAGGTGCTCGAGTGCGGCGAGGAAGTCGTGGAAGGCCCGGTCGGTGCGGGTGGTGTCGCCGGTGGCGTCCAGGTCCATGAGGAGACCACGGATGACGGCGAGGGCGAGCGTCGCCAGCTCCGGCCGGCCGATGCTGCTCAGACCGTCCTCGAGCGGCTCCAGCCAGTCCGTCGTCGCGGTGCGCCGGAAGTCGGGCCACAACTGCCGCACCGCGCTCGGGTGCAGCTGACTGAACATCCGCAGGTACGGCCGCCCGTCCGAGCCGGTGATCGAGGTCCAGGCGCGATCCAGGGTGACGGTGTAGGGCTCGCCGGGCCGTACCCGCAGGAGGTCGCCGAAGGTGTCGAGCTGGCGCCGGCGCGCGCGTCCGAGGACGGCCCGCAACAGGGCGTCGCGGGTGCCGAAGTGATAGATCAGCATGCGGGCCGAGGTACCGGTGGCGGTGGCCAGCGGTTCGAGCCGGTCCGGGAGACCGTGGGCGAGGGCGTGGTCGGCGCAGGCGTCGAGGAGCCTGTCCTTGATGTCCGGCTGCGGTCGTCTGCCCATGCCGACACTTTTTCGCGTAACTGTCGCTACGTCTACCGTCGATCGAAAGGCGGTCGAGGCGGACGTGGAGGCAGCGATGAGGGTCGTGTTCGTGCACGGGGCGTGCGTGCGGGACGGGTCGTGGTGGTGGCACCGAACCGCCCAACTCCTCCAGGAACGAGGGGTGTCGAGCGTGGCCCCGGCACTGCCGAGCTGCGGGGAGACGGGCCTGCCCGTGGGCACCGGCGGTCCGGGACTGCCCGAGGACACGGCCGCGGTGCGGCAGGTGCTGCTGGACACCGACGAGCCGACCGTCGTCGTCGCCCACAGCTACGGCGGCATCGTCGTCTCGGAGGCCGCCGCGGGCGTCGGATCGGTACGCCACCTGCTGCTGGTCTCCAGCTACCTGCCCGAGGTCGGGCAGAGCCTGTCGGAGTTCGGGGACGGCGGCCCCGCCCCGTTCCTCGACGTCGACCCCGACAGCGGCACCTTCGGGGTCCGCCCCGAGCTGCTCGTGGACACGTTCCTGCAGGACTGCGACCCCGAGGACCAGGCCCGGGCGGCGGACCACCTCGCCCGGCAGAACGTGCGGGTGACCGGAGAACCGGTCAAGGCGGCCGCATGGCAGCGGATTCCCTCGACGTACCTCGTCTGCGCCCAGGACCGGGGCACCCCGCCGCGCCTCCAGCGCGAGTACGCCCGCCGGGCCGGCGGCGTGGTCGAACTCGACGCCGGCCACCATCCGTTCCTGTCGCGGGCCGCGGCGGTCCGGGATCTGGTGCTTGGCCTTTGACGGTCGGCGCGGACCGGTCGCGCCGGACCTGCGACGACACCCCCAAGGGCTCGGTGAGCAGCATGCGCCACTACGGTGGGCCGATGGCGTCGATCAAGCAGTTCCAGGTCACCTTCGACTGCGCGGAACCCGAGCGCGTCGCCCGTTTCTGGTGCGAGGTGCTGGGATACGTCGTGCCGCCTCCGCCGGAGGGGTTTGCCACGTGGGGCGATTTCGATCACTCACTGCCGTCCGAACGGCGGGGTTCGGCGTTCGCGTGCGTCGATCCCTCAGGTGTGGGCCCGCGACTGTTCTTCCAGCGTGTTCCCGAAGGCAAGGCCGTCAAGAACCGGCTTCATCTCGACGTGCGGGTCGGCACCGGGCTCGTGGGTGAAGAACGCCTCGCCGCACTGGAGGCCGAGTGCGCACGGCTGCTCGCGCTCGGCGCGGTACGCGTGCGCCTTCTGACCGCCGATGGCTACAACGAGTCGTGCCTGGTGATGCAGGACGTCGAGGGCAACGAGTTCTGTCTCGACTGAGGGGGCGCGACAGCGGTGCCCACCCCGTCGGTCAGAAGGTGAATCCTCCAACTGACCGAGGCGGGTTGGCGGGTGGGCCACGTCAGGGCTGCAGTGCCGGCGACTGTTCCGGTACGTGGGTCGCGACCACGCGCTCGCGCCCCGGTACCGCGCGGCGCCGGTCCACCGTCGCCGCCGTAGCGGCAACTCCCAGTCCCAGCACGGCCAGCACCGCGCCGGCCAGTGCGGGCGACGTAGCGCCGAAGCCCGCCGCCAGGGCGAGGCCGCCGATCCAAGCGCCGCCCGCGTTGGCCAAGTTGAAGGCTGCCTGGTTGGCGGAGGAGGCCAACGACGGGCCCGCCGACGCCTTTTCCATGACCATCAGTTGGAGCGGGGAGCCTGTCACGAACGCCGCCATGCCCAGGAGGACGACCGCCAGTGCCGCCGTCCACTCCGTCGTCATCAGGACGGGGAACAGGGCCAGGACGACGGCCAGGGACGTCAGGCCGCCGAAGAGCGTGCCGCGGAGGGAGTGGTCCGCCAGACGGCCGCCGACCAGGTTGCCTGCCGTCGCGCCTACGCCGAACAGGGCCAGGAGGAGCGTCACGCTGCCCTCCGCGAAGCCTGCCGCGTCCGTGAGCATCGGGGTGATGTAGCTGTAGGCCGAGAAGAGCGCGCCGAAGCCCGCCACCGTCGTGCCCAGCGCCAGCCAGACCGGGAGGGACTTCAACGCCGTCAGTTCGCGGCGCAGGCCCACGACCGGCGCCTGTGCTTGGTCGTGCGGGATCAGGAACGCCAGGGACGCTATCGCCGCGACGCCGATCACGCTGACGCCGAGGAACGTGGCCCGCCAGCCCAGGTGTTGGCCCATCAGCGTGGCCGCCGGTACGCCCACGATGTTGGCGACCGTGAGGCCCAGGAACATCAGGGAGACGGAGCGGGCCTTGCGTTCGGGCGCGACCATGGTCGTGGCGACCACCGCTCCCACGCCGAAGAACGCGCCGTGCGGCAGGCCGCTCAGGAAGCGGGCCGCGAGGAGGTAGTCGTAGTTCGCGGCGAAGGCGGAGAGGACGTTGCCCGCCACGAACAGCGCCATCAGGCCGATCAGGACCGTGCGGCGGGACAGGCGGGCCGTGACCGCGGCGAGCAGCGGGGCGCCGATGACGACGCCCAGCGCGTAGGCCGAGACCAGGTGGCCCGCCGTGGGGATGGAGACGTGCAGGTCGTCCGCGACCTCGGGCAGGAGGCCCATGATCACGAATTCGGTGGTGCCGATACCAAAAGCGCCGACGGCCAGAGCGAGCAGGGCCAGGGGCATGGAAGTGCCTGTGCCTTTCAAGGGAGAGCGGAGTTCCGTACTACCGAGCTTAAGTTCAGTTACGGAACAAAGACTCCCAGGCCCGCTATTCCACAGGGTTACGAGCTCGTGTCGAGGTTCACACGGGCCGCGATCGGGAGATGGTCGCTGCCGGTCTTCGGGAGGGTCCACGAGGTCACCGGTTCGACGCCCTGGACCATGATCTGGTCGATCCGCGCCATCGGGAACGAGGCCGGCCAGCTGAACCCGAAGCCGTCGCCCGCCGCGCCCTGCGTGGAGCGCATCTGGGAGGTGACGGCGTTCAGCGAGCGGTCGTTCATCGTGCCGTTGAGGTCGCCGAGGAGAATCTTCCGCTTCAGCGGCTCGGCGGCGATGGCCTCGCCGAGCGCGTCCGCGCTCGTGTCGCGCTGCCGGGCGGTGAAGCCGGCTTCGAGTTTCACCCGCACCGAGGGGAGGTGGGCGACGTAGACCGCGATCTGTCCCTCGGGGGTGGTGATGGTGGCCCGCATCGCGCGCGTCCAGCCCAGCTTTATGTCCACGGCCTTGATGCCGCTCATCGGGTACTTGCTCCACAGGCCGACCGTGCCCTCGACCGAGTGGTACTTGTACGTCGACGCGAGGGCCTTCTCGTACGTCGGGACCGCCGAGGCCGTCAGTTCCTCCAGGGCGACGATGTCCGCGCCGGACGCGGCCACGTCACGGGCCGTACCGGCCGGGTCGGGGTTCTCCGCGTTGACGTTGTGCGTGGCCACCGTCAGATCGCCGCCGGTGCCGGTCTTGTCGCTGAGCAGCAGGCCGCCGAAGAGGTTCAGCCACACGACCGTCGGGAGGACGACGGCGATGAGCGCGGTCGCCGACTTCCGGACCAGGCCGAGGACCAGGAGGACCGGGATCGCGAGCCCGAACCACGGCAGGAACGTCTCCGTGAGGCTGCCGAGGTTGCCGATCCGGTTCGGGATGCGTGAGTGCAGGAACATGACGAGGGCGAGGACGATCGCCAGCGCTGCGAGGATCAGGCCCCGGCGCCAGATCCTCGGATCGCCGCGCCAGCCGCCGATCACTCTGTTCCACAGGCGCCGAAGCCGGGATCCGCGCGGCTCGTCCCCCGAGCCGCCGTCGTCCGTCTCCGTCACATACGCCTGCTGTGCCATACCGTCGCCTCACTACCTGCCGTGCACACCATCGTCCCCGCGCCTACGACCCTAGGGGATGATCGGTTCCGATCCGCCGTCCCATGACGGCCGTACGGGCACGAGGACGAACAAGTCGGTGTCCGGAGTTCCGAACACGCGTGGCTGCAGCGCCTTCTGTGACGGAACGCGCACATTCGGACGGTTACTCAGTCGGCAGACCTGACGGGGCGTAGGGCCACCAGCACCGTGTCCACGAGGAGTTCCGACAGGCCCTCGGGGAGGTCCGCGTCGAAGCGCATGACGGTGCGCAGGAGCATCGGGCCGACCAGCATGTCGTTCATCAGCTCGGCGTCGATGTCGGTGCGGAGTTCGCCGCTCTCCTGGCCGCGGCGCAGGATGTCCACCTGCTTGCGGCGCCGGGGTTCCACGACGGTCGCGTGGTAGGCGGCCCACACCTTCGGGCTGCTCTTCATCTGTGCGAACACGTTGTGCAGGAGCGCCGAGGACCGGGTCAGCAGGCCGCGCTGGCGCAGCTGTTCCATCATGGCCACGAGGTCGTCGCGCAGCGAGATGCCGGGCAGCTCCGGGTCCTGCGGCTCGGCCTCGCGGACGACGTCGACGAACAGTTCCTCCTTGCCCGGCCAGCGGCGGTAGATGGTGGCCTTGCCGACTCCGGCGGTACGGGCGATGCGCTCGATGGAGAGTTCGGCCAGCGGCACGCCGTCCTCCAGGAGCTTCATCACGCCCTCCGTGATGGCCCGTTCGACGGCCTCGCTGCGTGGGCGTCCTCTGGTGGGCGCGCACGGCCGGGTCCCGTTGTCGGTGCCATGGTCGTTGCCGGTGGCGGTGCCGTTGTCGGCAAGGCTCACTTCACTCCGTCCCTTCCGCTGTTCCCCCCGTTCCCGTCTCAGGCGATTGTCGTCGCTATTCCCCTACGACGACCAACTCCGGCTCCTCCTTGCCCTCTTGAGGGACCGGAGGCCTGCCGGGCAGGAAGAGGAACGCCACCACGGCGCCGATGACCGCGACGCCCGTGCCGCACAGGGCGGTCACGTGCATGGCGTGCAGGAAGGCGTCGTTGGCCGGGGTGACCAGGGCCCTGCCCTGCGGGCCGAGCTTCGCGGCGACACCGAGGGTGGCCTCGATGGACTCGCCGGCGGTGTCGCGCAGGGCGGCCGGTACCGAGCCGAGCTTGCCCTCGATGCCGTTGCGGTACGCCGTGGACAGCACCGAGCCGAGGACGGCGATGCCGAGGGCGCCGCCGACCTGGCGGAAGGTGTTGCTCAGCGCGGATGCGGAACCCGCCTTCTCGCGCGGCAGGGCCTGCATGATGACGACGCTGGTCGGGGTCATGACGTGGGCCATGCCCGCGCCCATGAGGAAGAAGATGACCTCCAGGATCCAGATCGGCGTGTCCGCCTTGAGGGTCGCGAAGGCGGCGAGCATCCCGGCGAGCACCAGCAGGCCGACGCCGGTCGTGATCCTGTTGCCGAACCGGTTGACGACCAGCCGGGCCCGCGGCGCGAAGATCATCTGCGCGGCGGCCAGCGGCAGCATCAACAGGCCGGTCTGCAGCGGCGAGTAGCCGCGCACGCTCTGGGTGTAGAAGACCGAGAAGAAGGTCACGCCCATCAGCGCGAAGAAGACCAGCGCGATGGCGGCGATCGCGGCCGAGAACACCTTGTTCTTGAAGTACGTGACGTCGATCGAGGGGTGGTCGCTGCGCTTCTCGAACCAGACGAACCCGGCGAGCACGACGACACCGGCGATGATCGTCGCCAGCACCTTGGGCGCCGTGAAGTCGGCCAGCTCGCCGCCCTCGATGATGCCGTAGACCAGCAGGACGAGGCCCACGACGGACAGGACGACGCCTACCGGGTCGAGGCGCCCGGGCTTCGGGTCGCGGGAGTCGGGGACGAGCCAGATCATCAGGGCGAGCGCGATCAGCACGATCGGCACGTTGATCAGGAAGACCGAGCCCCACCAGAAGTGGTCGAGGAGCACGCCGCCGGTGATCGGGCCGATCGCGATGGCGAGGCCGACGCCGCCGGCCCAGATGCCGATGGCCTTGGGCTGCTCGTCGCGCTCGAAGACGTTCATGAGGACGGCGAGGGTGGCGGGCATCACGAAGGCGGCGCCGAGGGCCATCAGGGCGCGGTAGCCGATGAGCTGGTCCGGCGAGCCGGACTCGGCGGCGAGCGCGGAGCCGATACCGAACACGACGAGCCCGCCGAGCAGGACCTTCTTGCGGCCGATCCGGTCGCCCAGGAGGCCCGCGGTGAACAGCAGACCGGCGAAGACGAGGGTGTAGGCGTTGATCGCCCACTCCAGCTCGCTCTGTGTCGCGCCCAGGCCGGTCGGGGCCGGGGTGGAGATGGTCTTGATGGCGACATTGAGGATCGAGTTGTCGAGCACCACGATGAGCAGGCTCAGCATCAGCACGCCGAGGATGGCCCAGCGGCGGCGGTGCACCGCTTCGGGTATCCGGGTGCCAGGGACGGGTGGAGTGGTCATGCGGTCCAGACTAGGGAGCCGCGGGCCAATTCCGATACGAGACCGTGCCGTATCGTAAATATTTTACTCAGGCCTTACGCATGCCTCCTTACGCGTGCCTCCGCACGTGACGCGGGCGACTGGGGTCCCTCTGGCCCTCTGTGGCACGAGGTGCCACCATGGAGGGGATCCGGGGACGCCGTGAGGGCGCCTCGAGATGACGAAGGAGCCGTTGCAATGACGCAGCTTTCGGCTGCCCAGACTGTGCGGAACAGTTCCTCCGACGGCAGCAAGACGCTGTACGGAGGCAAGGGCACACGCCGTATCACCGTCCGGGACATCGCCCTCGCCAAGGAACGCGGCGAGAAGTGGCCCATGCTCACCGCCTACGACGCGATGACCGCGTCCGTCTTCGACGAGGCCGGGATCCCGGTCATGCTCGTCGGTGACTCGGCGGGCAACTGCCATCTCGGGTACGAGTCGACCGTGCCCGTCACGCTGGACGAGATGACCATGCTGTCCGCCGCGGTCGTACGGGGCACGAGCCGTGCCCTGATCGTCGCGGACCTGCCCTTCGGGTCCTACCAGGAGGGTCCGGTGCAGGCGCTGCGCTCGGCGACCCGGCTGGTGAAGGAGGCCGGGGTCGGCGCCGTGAAGCTGGAGGGCGGCGAGCGGTCGCACGAGCAGATCCGGCTGCTGGTCGAGTCCGGGATCCCGGTCATGGCGCATATCGGTCTGACCCCGCAGTCCGTGAACTCGATGGGGTACCGGGTGCAGGGGCGGGGCGAGGAGGCGGCCCAGCAGTTGCTGCGGGACGCGAAGTCCGTGCAGGACGCGGGGGCGTTCGCGGTCGTACTGGAGCTGGTTCCGGCGGAGTTGGCGGCCGAGGTTACTCGGGTGCTGCACATTCCCACGGTCGGGATCGGGGCCGGTGTCGAGACGGACGCGCAGGTGTTGGTGTGGACCGACATGCTGGGGCTGACCGGCGGGAAGATGCCGAAGTTCGTGAAGCAGTACGCCGATCTGCGTTCCGTCATGGGCGACGCGGCGAAGGCGTTTGCGGAGGATGTCGTGGGCGGGACGTTCCCGCTTGAGGAGCACTCGGTCCACTGACGTCCTGAACTCATAGAGCCACTGCGGCACATAGGCAGCCCGCCGATCTTCCCCCGTCGGCGGGCTGCCCCTTTGCCGCCTGCCGCACGGCAGTTGGGCCGTGCGGGGTGTTCTCGTGCGACGGCTCCCTGCCACTCGGTCGCCTGTTGGCTCGTACAACCACACGGGCGGTTCGAAGACTCACGCCTGGCTTGATCACGAGGCGTGGGAGGATCGATCATGGGAAGTGCCCCGACCCCTGAGCAACCGATGACCCGCGAGGTGCTGCTGGACGGACGGCTCCCGGCAAACCTGGCGACCGAGCGGGTCGAGGTGCGGCGCGTCCATATTCTCGCGGGGCACCCCGCGGGGCGGCATGTTCACAATGGGCCGGTGTTCGGGAGCATCGTCAAGGGCTCGGTCCTGTTCCGGGTCGAGGGCGAGGCCGAGGTGATTCTGCGTCCGGGCGATGTGTTCTTCGAGCCCGCCGGGGTTCCCGTCGCGCACTTCGACGCGTTGGACGAGAATGTGACCTTCCTTGGCTGCTTCCCGCTCACTGCCGGGCAGGAGCCCGGCTTGCTGTGAAGTCCCCGACGGCTTCGCCGAGTGGATGGCTGGGGGCCTGTGCGGCAGCCCTCGGTCAGCTGTCGGTGGCTGCTGGCGGCTGTCGGTGGGATGTAGGCGTTCTGTCGGTCGGCCCTGGCACTGTCATTCCCATGACGCGAATCGACAAGAATTCCGGCGGCACGGCCGTGTCCGTGCGGGGGCTGGTCAAGCACTACGGCGAGACCAAGGCGCTGGACGGCGTCGACCTGGACGTCCGGGAGGGCACCGTGATGGGTGTGCTCGGGCCGAACGGTGCCGGTAAGACCACCCTCGTACGGATCCTGTCCACGCTGCTCGCCCCGACCTCCGGCGAGGCCACCGTCGCCGGCTACGACGTCCTGCGCCAGCCCCGCCAGCTGCGCCGGGTGATAGGCCTCACCGGCCAGTACGCCTCCGTGGACGAGAAGCTCCCTGGCTGGGAGAACCTGTACATGATCGGGCGGCTGCTCGACCTGTCCCGCAAGGACTCCCGGGCCCGCGCCGACGAACTGCTGGAGCGGTTCTCGCTGACGGACGCGGCCAAGCGCCCGGCGAGTACGTACTCCGGCGGTATGCGGCGGCGGCTCGACCTGGCCGCCTCGATGATCGGGCATCCGCAGGTGCTGTTCCTCGACGAACCGACCACCGGTCTCGACCCGCGCACCCGCAACGAGGTGTGGACCGAGGTGAAGTCCATGGTCGGCGGCGGCGTGACCGTGCTGCTCACCACCCAGTACATGGAGGAGGCCGAGGCGCTCGCCTCCGAGCTGACCGTCGTCGACCACGGCAAGGTCGTGGCGGGCGGCGCCATCAATGAACTGAAGGCCAGGGTCGGGGGGCGGGCGCTGCGTATCCGGCCCGCCGATCCGCTGCAACTGCGGCCGCTGGCACGGGCGTTGGACGAGCTGGGCATCACCGGGCTCGCCACCGTCAGCGTGGATGTGGAGAGCGGAACCGTCCTGGTGCCGATCCTCAGCGACGAGCAACTGACCGCCGTCGTGGGCGCGGTGAGCGCCCGGGGCATCACCATCGCCTCCATCACCACCGAACTCCCCAGCCTGGACGAGGT
This sequence comes from Streptomyces sp. NBC_00986, assembly GCF_045162565.1. Lineage (NCBI taxonomy): Bacteria > Bacillati > Actinomycetota > Actinomycetes > Kitasatosporales > Streptomycetaceae > Streptomyces > Streptomyces sp. NBC_00986. Next base: position 8,321,457 of record NZ_CP108733.1, on the reverse strand, counting down.
GTTCCTGTCCCTCACCGGACACCGCGCCAGCGCCCCGCAGGACACCGTGCCCACCCACGACCGCGAGGAGGTCGCCGTATGAGCGCCATCGCCGTGAGCCCCGCCGACGTTTCGACGGCGGACCCCCGTATCCCGCTGCGCAACCATCTGCGCCACACCGGCGCGCTGATCCGCCGCAACCTGCTGTGGATCCGGCAGGACCCGGAGTCGATGTTCGACGCCATCCTGTTCCCGGTCATCTTCACGCTGCTGTTCGTGTACGTCTTCGGCGGCTCGATCGGGCAGTCGCTCGGCGGCGGGCAGCACGCGTACGTGCAGTACGTCGTGCCCGGTCTGCTCGCCATGATGGGCATGAACATGGCCCAGGGGGTGGGCACCGGCTTCAACACCGACTTCAACAGCGGGGTCATGGACCGGTTCCGGTCGCTGCCCATCGGGCGCGGTTCCGTGCTGATCGCCAAGATCGTGGTCGAGATCATGCGCATGCTGGTCGCGTGCGCCGTCCTGATGGTCGTCGGCGTCCTCGTCGGCTTCGACATCCACCGCTGGGGCGGTATGTTCGCCGCGATCGGGCTGTCCGCGGTGTTCGGCTCGGCCCTGATGTGGGTGTTCATCACCCTCGGCGTGACCATGAAGAGCGCGCAGTCCGTGCAGGCCATGGGCTTCCTGGTGCTGATGCCGCTGCAGTTCGGCTCGTCGATCTTCGCGCCGACCGGGTCGATGCCGGGCTGGCTGCAGAACTTCACCGACTACAACCCGCTGTCCTCCCTGGCGGACGCGGCCCGCGGGCTGATGGTGGGCGGCCCGGTCGCCCACGGTGTGCTTCTGACGCTGGCCTGGTCGGTGGGGCTCACCGCGGTGATGGCCCCGATCGCCATCCACAAGTTCCGCACCAAGACCTGACCGCGCCGGACCGGTACGCACCACAGTCGCGTCCCGCCGGTACGCGTCGGCGTCACACCAGGGCGGCGGCCTCCTCCACGGAGAGGCCGCCGCCTTCGGCGTACCCGGCCTCGCAGGTCTCGTAGGCCTCGTCGCCGAGCGCGGCACGCGCGCACCGCTCGGCCCGGAGGTAGACCTCGCGTTCCATCGACGTCGCGACATGCCCGGACGGCAGCAGTGTCCGGGCCGTGACGAGGCAGTGGACGGCGTCCCGGGCCCGGCCGCCGCCGTCGATCTCGGCGAGGGCGATCGCGGCCACCCCCAGGTACAGCGGGGTCATGTGCGGGGCGATGGCCTCGGACAGCGGGTCGCCCGCCCGGTGCAGCGCTCCCCGGATCTTGTCCAGGGCCTCGTCGTAGGCGCCGTCGACCGTCGCCACCCAGGCCTCCAGGCCGAGGATGTACGCGTCGAAGACGACGAAGTGGGAGATGGAGAACTGCTCGCGCAGCAGGCGCAGTTGCTCGCGCGCCTCCGCGGGCCGGCCGGTCAGGGCGAGGTAGCCCGCGAGGAACATCCGGGCGGCGGGCATCGCCTCGTTGCCACTGCCGTACGGCTGCTTCTCGACCACCTCGCGCAGGATGCGCTCGCCCCGCTCGGCCTCGCCGCCCTCGACGAGCACACTGCCGAGCCGGGCGCCGAGCACGGCCGTCTGACCGTGCGCGCCGAGCCGTTCGGCGTGTTCGATCGCGGCCTCGTAGTCGGCGGCGGCGAGCCCGAACTCGCCGATGCGTTCCCGGGCTTCGGCCCGTGCGGAGAGCGCCTCGGCGGTGCCCCAGGCGTCGCCGAGGCGGCGGAAGATCTCCAGCGACTCGTCGGCGTCGCGGACCGCGTCGCCCGCCCAGTCGCTGCGGTTGGCGAGCATGTTGGCGCGCATCTGGAGGGTGGTGGCCAGCTCCCACTCCATGCCGGGGGTGGCACGGCAGGTGCGGACGGCGGCTTCGAGGATGACCGGCAGCCGCTCCACGTTGCCGGTCATCAGCACGGCGTAGAACCAGAGCATGCCGGGGGTACGGCAGGTCTGCGGGTGGCCGGGTTCGTAGACCTCGGTGATGAGGCGGAGTTTCTCCTTCGCCGCCGGTGCCTCCCAGGCCTCCAACTCCGTGTCCATCCAGCCCAGATGGGCGAGGTGGACACCGCGCCGGGCCTCGGTGAGGAGTTCGCCGGTGAGCGGGGGCGGGACATCGGTGCAGCGCTGCCAGACGGGTTCGGCGCGCCGGACGGGGGCGGTGAAGGGGTCGGGGCCCAACGCCATCACCTCGACGCACCAGTTGCGGGCCTCGATGCGGACGTCGCGCATCTGCCAGTACCAGACCAGCGACAGCACGAGACAGATGGCCTCCTGCTCGTCGCGCTCGGCGACGGCGTGCCGCAGGGCGGTGCGGAGGTTCTCGTACTCGAGCTCCAGCCGTCCTACGGCAGCGAGTTGGCCGGGGCCGCGCAGTAACGGGTCGGTGGTGCGGGCGAGTTCGCGGTAGTACGTCAGATGGGCGCGCTCGGCGCGGGGGCGGCGGCCGGCCTCGTCGAGCCGTTCGCCCGCGTACTCGGCGACGGTCTCCAGGAGCCGGTAGCGCATCTCCCCCTCGCCCGAAGGGGCCGCCACCACAAGGGACTTGTCGACCAGGGAGCCGAGCGTCTCGAACGCGAGGGGCCCGCACACGGCCTCGGCGGCGGCGAGGTCGCAGCCGCCCGCGAAGACGGACAGGGTGGTCAGCACGTCCCGTTCGTCCGCGTCGAGGAGGTCCCAGGACCAGTCGACGACGGCCCGCAGGGTCTGCTGGCGGGGCAGCAGCGTACGGCTGCCCGACGTGAGCAGCCGGAAGCGGTCGTCGAGCCGGTCGGCGATCTGACGCGGCGTCAACATCCGTAGCCGGGCGGCCGCCAGCTCGATGGCGAGGGGCAGTCCGTCGAGTCGGCGGCAGATCTCGGCGCAGGCCTCGGGGTCGTCCTCGACACTGAAGCCCGGCCGGGCGGCGGCACCCCGGTCGGCGAGCAGCCGTAGCGCGACGGGATCGGGCAGGGGCTCCACCGGGCGCAGCAACTCGCCCGGTACACCCAGTGGTTCACGGCTGGTGGCGAGCACGGTGAGGCCGGGGCAGCGCTCCAGCAGGGTCTCCACGAGACGGGCGGCGGCGTCCACGACGTGCTCGCAGTTGTCGAGGACGATCAGCATCCGGCGGCTGCCGCAGTGTTCGGCGAGCCGGTCGACGGGGGCGTCGTGCCGCTCCCCGCCGGCGGCCCGGATCGCCTCGGCGCCGGCGCCGTACATCACGGTCTCGCGCGCGCCGACCGCCGTGAGCACGGCCGTCGGTACGGCCTCGGGGTCGTCCACGGGGGCGAGTTCGGCCAGCCACACCCCGTCCCGCGCCGCGTCCCGCACCCCTTCGGCGGCCTCCTGCGACAGCCGCGTCTTCCCGGCCCCACCGGGTCCGAGCAGCGTCACCAGCCGGGCGGACGCGAGATCCCCCCGGATGACGTCGATGTCGGCCTCCCGCCCGACGAAGGAGGTGAGACGGGCGCGGAGGTTGCCGGGAGGTGGGGTGCGGGGCCCGCCGGGGGTGCTGGTGGCGGGGGCGGGGATGTCGGTGCGGGGGCTGCGGTGATCGGCGTTGCCGGCGGGCCTGTGCTGATCGGCGGGCCCGCGGTAATCGGCGTCGCCGTAGCCCGGTCGGGCGGGGCCGTCGTAGGCGCGAGGTCCGTCGAATCCGGCACGGCCGTCCGGTCCGCCATGGGCACCCGGTCCGCCGTGGCCGTCCGGCCCGCCGGCCCCGGCATGACCACCGGACCCGGCGTAACCGCCGTCCCCCGGACTCAGCAACTCCCCGTGCAGCGCGCGCAGTTCGGGACCCGGGTCGGAGCCCAGGCGGTCGGCGAGGAGTTGGCGTACGGCCTCGTAGGCGGCCAGTGCCTCCGCTGTGCGGCCCGTTGCGCGGAGGGCTCGGAGGCGTAGGGACTGGAGGGGTTCGTCGAGGGGGTGGGTGTCGCAGAGGGCGGTCAGTTCGGGGAGGGCCGTGTCCGCGTCGCCGAGGGAGACGGCCGCGGTGAGGCGGGCGCGGCGGGCGTCGAGGTGGCGGGTCTCCCAGCGGGCAGCCTCCGCCGTGCGGTCGGGGAGGTCGGCCAGGGCCGGGCCGTTCCACAGGGCGAGCGCGTCGTCCAGGACCTCGGCCGCCTTCGCGGGGTTGCCGTCGGCCAGCGCCCGCAGCCCCTCCCCCGTCAGCCGCTCGAAACGGTGCAGGTCGATGTCGTCGGGGGCGACGGCGAGCCGGTAGCCGCTCTCCGCCGAGGTGACCGCGTCGGCGCCGAGCGCCCGGCGCAGCCTGCCCACCAGCGCCTGCAGCGCGCCGGTCGCGTCGGCGGGCGTGTCCACGCCCCACACCTCGTCCACCAGGAGGCTCGCGGGTACGGCCTTGCCGGGGCGCAGGGCGAGCACGGTGAGCAGGGCGCGCAGCCGCGCCCCGCCGACCGGGACGGGGGTGCCGTCGGGGCGGAGTGCCTGGGTGGTGCCGAGAATGCGATAGCGCACGGGGTCCATTGTCTCCGGTGGCGTGGAAAGCGGTCACGGGGTTACGGCGGCGCGGCGCCGGACGCGGTACGACGACCCCTGAGAAGCCCCCCAAGAAGTCCCCTGGGGGTGACGGGGTCGTAGAACGCGTGTCAGAGTCCCATGTCCCCACCTTCCCCCGGTCCTCGTCCCCTGCGCACGTCCCCAACGTCCCCTTACCTTCCCCGGAACCGACGGCCGCTCGCGAGACGTTTTCCCCTAGTGCCCGGTACCGTCGGGCTTCGCGTCCACCGACCCAGCAGGGAGCCCGCCCCCATGACCGCCACCACCACCCGCCCCAGCGACCGGCGGATCAGTCCCGTCTTCCTCGGGATCCTGGCTGTCACGGCGGTGACCGGCTGGGCCACCTGGACCGGGTTCGCCGAGCAGCCGGGCGTCGCCGTGTTCCTGTTCGTGACGGCGGCCTGGATCGTCTCCCTGTGCCTGCACGAGTACGCGCACGCGCGCACCGCCCTGCACAGCGGTGACATCTCGATCGGCTCGAAGGGCTATCTGACCCTCAACCCGCTGAAGTACACGCACGCCCTGCTCAGCATCGTGCTCCCGGTGATCTTCGTCATCATGGGCGGCATCGGTCTGCCGGGCGGCGCGGTGTTCATCGAGCGGGCCCGCATCCACGGCCGTTGGAAGCACAGCCTGATCTCGGCGGCGGGCCCGCTGACGAACGTGCTGTTCGCGGCGGTCTGCACGGCGCCCTTCTGGCTGCACGCACTCGACGGGGTGCCGGCCGACTTCCAGTACGCGCTGGCCTTCCTGGCCCTGCTCCAGGTGACCGCGGCGATCCTGAACTTCCTGCCGGTGCCGGGCCTGGACGGCTACGGCGTGATCGAGCCCTGGCTGTCGAACGACATCAAGCGGCAGGTCGAGCCGTTCGCGCCGTTCGGCCTCCTGTTCGTGTTCGCGCTGCTGTGGGTGCCGTCGATCAACCGGGAGTTCTTCGACATGATCGACGCGATCCTGCGGGGGCTGGGCGTCAGCGACTCGGAGACGTCGAACGGCTACAGCCTCTACCAGTTCTGGCGCTAGGCGGCGCGACCGCGCTTGAGGTAGTACCAGCACATGTTGGACGAGAGCCCCGCGATCAGCACCCACACGATCCCGAGCAGGCTGCCCTGTACGAACGAGACGACCGCCGCGGCCACGGCGAGCAGGCAGACGACGAGGGCGTAGAGGGCGAGGCGGGGCATGGGATCGGCTCCTGTCGGCAGTACAAGGGGCAAAGCTGAGGGGACACTGGTGGTTGGTCGCCACCAGTGTCCCCCACCCGCTCAGACGTCCGTGACGCGCAGTCCCGCGTGTGCCTTGTAGCGGCGGTTGACGGAGATCAGGTTCGCGACCAGGGACTCCACCTGGTGCGCGTTGCGCAGCCGGCCGGCGAAGACGCCGCGCATGCCGGGGATACGGCCGGCCAGCGCCTGCACGATCTCGACGTCGGCGCGCTCCTCGCCCAGGACCATGACATCCGTGTCGATCTCGGCGATCTCCTGGTCCATGAGCAGCACCGCCGACAGGTGGTGGAAGGCGGCGGCGACCCGCGAGTCGGGCAGCAGGGCGGCGGCCTGTTCGGCGGCGCTGCCCTCCTCCGGCTTCAGCGCGTAGGCGCCCTTCTTGTCGAAGCCGAGCGGGTTGACGCAGTCGACGACGAGCTTGCCGGCCAGTTCCTCGCGCAGCGACTCCAGGGTCTTGCCGTGGCCGTCCCAGGGCACGGCGACGATCACGACGTCGCTGCGGCGCGCGGTCTCCGCGTTGTCGGCGCCCTCGACGCCGTGGCCGAGCTCCTCGGCGGCGGCCTGCGCGCGGTCGGCGGCGCGGGAGCCGATGATCACCTGCTGGCCGGCCTTGGCGAGCCGGTAGGCGAGGCCCTTGCCCTGCGGCCCGGTCCCGCCGAGCACGCCGACGACCAGTCCGGAGACGTCGGGGAGGTCCCACGGGTCCTTGGCGGGGGCCTTCGCGGGAGCGGTCCCGGAGTCCGTCGCGGGGGTCTGTGCAGCACTGTCGGTAGAGGTCATGGGCCGACTTTACGTCCGCCTCCGCACCCGTATCGGCTCAGGTGAGGTCCGTCACGGGGACCCGTCGGAACGTGATCGTCTCGTACGGCCCGAAGTCGCCGGTCTCGTAGAGGAGCCCGACCGTGTCGTCGTCGATCCGGACCAGGTCGGAGTAGGCGGCGGGCAGTCCGTCGACCGTGTGCACCGGGCGCCAGGTGGTGCCGGCGTCGGTGGAGGCGCGCAGGGTCATCAGGGCGCGGGCGGCCGGGTCGCCGGGGCCGGAGTACAACAGCACGTCGGGGTCGCGGAGTTGGAGGACACTGGCCTCGCAGATCGGGGCGGTGAGGCCGGCCTGCGGGCGGAAGGGTTCCGTCAGCGTCCTGCCGCCGTCCGCCGAGTACGCGTCGGCTCGGTGGCCGGGGGCCGTCGCGTCGTTGCGGGTGTTGAAGTAGACGCGCCCGTCGGGGAGTTCGGCGGCGGTGGTCTCGTTGCAGTTGACGTAGCCGTCCGGGTTCTCGTCGACGTAACCGATCGACCAGTTCTCGCCCTTGTCGTCGCTGAGCAGACAGTGACCGCTGTTGTACTTCGCCTCATTGCCTACGTCGGTGCCGGTCGGCGGGATCGTGTGGTTGGCGGCGACGACCACCCGGCCGGTGCTCAACTGGATCGCGTGCCCGGGCGTGGTGGCGTACCAGCGCCACTCGGGCCTCTTCACCTGGGCGGTGATCTCCTTCGAACTCGACCAGGTGACACCGTCGTCGTCGCTGTAGCGCACCCAGATCCGGCGCCCGTCGGCCGCCGACACCTGGCCGCGCAGGATGGCGTCCTCGGTGGCGGTCGCGGTCGCGCGGACGTACACGAGCAGGATGCGGCCGGAGTCGAGGACGACGGGGGCCGGATTGCCCGCGAGGTGGGGGCCGTTGGTGGCGGCGGCGGTGAGCGGGCCCCAGGTGCGGCCGCCGTCCGTGGAACGCCGTAGGACGATCTCGATGTGGCCGTGGTCGCTGGCGGAGTCGACGCGGCCCTCGCAGAACGCGAGGAGGGTGCCGGCGGCGGTCACCACGACGGCCGGGATCCGGTAACTCGCGTAGCCTCCCTGGCCGGCGACGAAGGGGACGGATACTTCTGCGTTTTCTGTCATGAGGTGACTCCTTGTGCGGCCTATGAGTCCGCACCATCCCCAAGTCGGGCGAATTCGTGGTGAACTCCACGTCACGAACGGCCGGTTGGGGCAGGATGCGCGGGCATGGATGCCGTACGGGTCGCGTTGTTGCGTGAAGTGCTCGCCGGGACCGAGTGGTTGGGGGCCACGCGACGGTTCGCGGGGGTGTTGCGCGGGTCGGTGGTGTCGCACGGGGGTGGGCTGTTGCTGGTGGGTACGCCCGCGTACGAGCCGTGGCATCTCGCGGCGCATCTCGTCGACGAGGCCGCGTGGTCGGGTACGCCGGAGTTGGCGCCGACTCTTGTACGGCACGATGCGCGTCCCTCGGATCCGGCGCACCTTGCGGTCGGGCTGGGGCGGATCGAGGCGGCCCGGCGTGGTGAGACGCTGCTGGTGGTGTCGCCGGAGGGCCCGGGTGACCCGCTCCTGGAGCGGGTGCACGACGCGCGCCGGGCGGGGGCGACCGTCCTCGCGCTGGGCTCCGGTGACCGTGAACTCGTCTCCCTGGCCCACGAGTCGCTCCCCGTACCCGAGGGCACGGACCTGGACCTGGACACCGTGCAGCACCTGGTGAGCGCGGCGGCCGGGGAGAACGTGCTGCCGGTGACGCGGGGGCGCCGCCGGTTCCGGGACCGGGTGTCCCGCCTGACGGACCACTTGACGGCACCGCCGCCTGCGCCCTGGTAGGGGGGTTTCCCACCCACCCGTCTTGGTCAGTTGAGAAGTGGACGAGAAGAGCCGTGCCGGACCGCCGCGCACAAGTGACCTCGCCGGATCGCCACCACCCACTCCGCCACCACCAGACCACCGGCCACCCGCTGTCCGACCGCCACCCGCCCGCCCCTCTCGGTCAGTTGAGACGCGGACGAGGAAAACGATGCCAGGCCGCCGCCCCCAAGTGACCGAGGCAGGTCGTCACCACCGACTCCCCGCACCACCCAGCCACCGCCCGCCCGCCTGTCGCCTACTGCTCCCCCGCCAGCTGCCCACCCCATCGACAGACCGCCCAACACCCCATCCAAATCCAGTCACCCCGCCCGAAGCCCCCCGAAAAAATCCGCTTGCCACCCCCACCCCCCACCCCGACCATTGCCCCTCGTGACCGACAGCACCGATCCCCCCGCCGAACCCCCCACGGGCCTCCGCACCCTCCTCCCCGACCTCACCCCCTGGCACGCCTCCGCCGACTTCCGCAGGCTCTGGATCGCGGGGCTGATCTCCAACTTCGGGAGCTTCCTGACGTTCGTGGCGCTGCCGGTGCAGATCAAGGAACTCACCGACTCCGCCGCGGCGGTGGGCGCGGTCGGGGCCGTGGAACTGGTGCCGCTCATCGTGTTCGGGCTCTACGGCGGCGCCCTCGCCGACGCGTGGGACAAGCGGAAGCTGATCATCTGGACCGAGGTCGGACTGGGCGTGCTGTGCGGGGCGTTGCTCTTCAACTCGCTGCTGTCGCACCCCGCCGTGTGGCCGCTCTATGTGATCGCCGCCCTGACCTCCGTCCTCGGTGCGATCCAGCGGCCCGCGCTGGACTCGCTGTGGCCGCGGATCGTGGCGCACGAGCACATGACGGCCGCGTCCGCGCTCAACTCCCTGCGCTGGACGGTCGGCGGGGTCACGGGACCGGCGGTGGCGGGGGTGGTCGTGGCGTTCGCGGGGCTGCCGTACGCGTTCGCGGCGGACACGGTGACGTATGCGATATCCGTGGTCCTGATCTTCCGTATCGCCGCCTCGCCAGGCGCCCACGAGGCGCGGAAGCCGTCGCTGAGGTCGATCGCCGAGGGCGCCCGGTACGCGTGGAGCCGCAAGGAACTCCTCGGGACCTACGCCATCGACCTCGCGGCGATGTTCTTCGCGATGCCGCTCGCCGTGCTGCCGTTCCTCGCGGACGATCTGCACGCCCCGTGGGCGCTGGGGCTGATGTACTCGACCGTTCCGGCCGGTGCCCTGCTGGTGAGCGTGACCAGCGGCTGGACCTCGCGGATCCACCGGCACGGGCGGATGGTGGTGCTGGCGGCGGCGCTGTGGGGCGCGGCGATCGCCTGCGCGGGCGCGGTCGGCAACGTGTGGCTGGTGCTGCTGTTCCTCACCGTCGCGGGCGGCTGCGACATGGTGAGCGGCATCTTCCGCGGGGTCATCTGGAACCAGACGATCCCGGACGAGCTGCGTGGCCGGCTCGCCGGGATCGAGCTGCTGTCCTACTCGGTGGGGCCGCAGCTGGGCCAGGTCAGATCCGGTGGCATGGCCGCCCTGTCCGGGGTGCGGACCTCGGTGTGGGCGGGCGGCCTGATGTGCGTGGGCGCGGTGGGGCTGCTGGCCGTAGGACTGCCGAAGCTGATGTCGTACGACGCGAGGACGGACGAGCACGCGCTGCGGCTGAAGGCGCGGCGGGCGGCGGCGACTCCTCCGACCCGTACGCCCCCTACGACCCCCGCAGCCCCGGCCGACGCCTGAGCGGTCGCCGCCGGTGCCCGTCGTAGCGCCGTCTGATCAGTCACCGCCGGAGCCCGTCATAGCGCGAGCCGGTCAGTCGTCGTCCGTGCCCTTCGCCGCGTCGTGCCACTTGGGGTCGTTCTCCCACTCCAGGTTGCGCTCGCGGGCCGTCTCCATCGCGTGTTCGGCCTCGGCGCGGGTGGTGTACGGCCCGAACCGGTCCTTGGCGGGGCACTCCGGCCCCTCCTCGACCTTCTTGTGTTCGAGGCAGTAGTACCACTCGCCGGGCTTCCCGACCGTGCGCTTCTTGAACAGGGCCATCAACGGCTCCTTTCCCTACGGCCATGTTCCCCCATGTCCGCTGGTTAGACTCGCTGGCATGTCTGGCCAGTCGCTGCTCGTACCAGGGGAGCTCTCCCCCACCCGTCCCGTGCCCGGAAACATCCGTCGCCCCGAGTACGTCGGCAAGCCCGCGCCGACCCCGTACACCGGGCCGGAGGTGCAGACCCCCGAGACGATCGAGGCGATGCGCGTCGCCGGGCGGATCGCCGCGCGGGCGATGGCGGAGGCCGCGAAGATCATCTCGCCGGGGGTGACCACGGACGAACTCGACCGCGTGGCGCACGAGTACATGTGCGACCACGGCGCGTACCCCTCCACGCTCGGCTACCGCGGTTTCCCCAAGTCCCTGTGCACGTCGCTCAACGAGGTGATCTGCCACGGCATTCCGGACTCCACGGTGCTGCGCGACGGCGACATCATCAACCTCGACGTGACGGCGTACATCGGCGGCGTGCACGGCGACAACAACGCGACCTACCTGGTCGGTGACGTCGACGAGGAGTCCCGGCTGCTGGTCGAGCGCACGCGTGAGTCCCTGGACCGCGCGATCAAGGCCGTGAAGCCGGGCCGGCAGATCAACATCATCGGGCGGGTCATCGAGTCGTACGCCAAGCGCTTCGGGTACGGCGTGGTCCGGGACTTCACCGGCCACGGCATCAACTCGTCCTTCCACTCCGGCCTGATCGTCCCGCACTACGACAGCCCGCACGCGACGACGGTCATCCAGCCCGGGATGACGTTCACGATCGAGCCGATGCTGACGCTCGGGACGTACGAGTACGACATGTGGGACGACGGGTGGACGGTCGTCACGAAGGACCGGAAGCGGACGGCGCAGTTCGAGCACACGTTGGTGGTGACGGAGACGGGCGCGGAGGTCCTGACCCTGCCGTAGGGCTCCTGCCGGGCTCCCGTGCCTGGTCACGACGGCTCGCTCCCTCGTGGGGCGGGCCGTTTTTCGGTACGCTTTTACCGACAGGGTGTCGGCAAACCTGTTGACTTAGGTAAGCCTTGCCTTAGAGGATAGGGCTCATGGACTCCTTCTCGACAGTCATCCGCACCGCGTCCCACGAACAGCACGTGGAGGCCGAGACCTCCACCTTCATGAGCGACCTGCTCGGCGGCCGGCTGGGCGTGGACGCGTACGCCCGGTACACCGAGCAACTGTGGTTCGTCTACGAGGCGTTGGAGACCGGGGCGGAGCGGCTCGCGGCGGATCCGGTGGCCGGGGCGTTCATCCAGGCCGAGTTGTTCCGGCTGCCCGCGCTGGAGCGGGACCTTGCGCATCTGCGGGGTGCGGACTGGCGGTCCGGGCTGACCGCACTCCCCGCGACCCGGGCCTACGCGGACCGGGTGCGGGAGTGCGCGGAGTCGTGGCCGGCCGGGTACATCGCCCATCACTACACCCGCTACCTCGGGGACCTCTCCGGCGGGCAGATCATCCGGGACAAGGCGGAGCGGACGTGGGGGTTCTCCCGTAAGGGGGACGGAGTGCGGTTCTATGTGTTCGAGGAGATCGGCAACCCGGCGGCGTTCAAGCGGGGGTATCGGGAGTTGCTGGACGGGGTTCAGGTCGACGATCTGGAGAAGCAGCGGATCGTGACCGAGTGCAAGCGGGCGTTCGCGTTGAACACCGGGGTGTTTCGGGCTCTGGGTGAGGAGTTCCCGCTGTCGGCGTGAGCGGTTGGTTGTCTACGGGAGCGATTGTCTGCGGGAGCGTTGCTGGGGGCTGCCGCCCCCAGACCCCCGCTTCGGCCCTGAAGGGGCCTCGTCCTCAAACGTCGGACGGGCTGAATATTGCCGGCCTGCGTGGTGAAGTAACCGCCGTTGCGGAGGAGTTGGCGTCGCGGAGCCGTCAGCGCTCCAGGAACACCCGCCCCCCGACCTCCACCCAACCCCCCGGCTGCGGAGCCGTAAGTATCTGAGACCCCGCGCCCTGCGTGATGTTGAGAGCCCGGCCCAACTGGTCGGTCAGCAACAACGCCGCCGCGCCCGTCGCCTCGTCCTCGTGGATGCCGTCGTCTCGGCCGGGGAAGGCGCGGGCGCGGATGCGGCCCGCCGACTCGTCCTCCCAGGCCCAGGCGTAGATCCACTCGCCGGGTGGGGGGACGGGGAGGGCGTCTACCTCGGGGGCGGTGGCGTACTGGCGGAGGGTGCGGGGCGGGGCCCACTCCGGGAGGGCCTCGATCCAGCTGAACTCGCCGTCCAGGCGGGCGCCCACGATGCCTGCGGGGGTGACCAGTTCGGGGATGTCCAGGAGCCAGGCCGTGCCCACGCAGGGGTGGCCGGCGAAGGGCAGGCGGGTGGTCGGGGTGTAGATGTCGATGACTCCGCGCTCGGGGTCGTCGACGAACACCGTCTCGCTGAAGCCGAGTTTCCCGGCGAACACCTGCCGCTCGTCCGGGTCCGGCATGACGGAACCCTCGCGGACGACGCCGAGTTCGTTGCCGTATCCGCCGCTGGGGCCGCAGAAGACACGCAGTACGTCGTAGTCAGTCACGGGGGCATTCAAACACCGCGCGGGCGGCGAGGTCATCCCAGGTGGGGGCTCCGCCGGGGACGGGCCAGGTGAGGGTGGGGGCGGGGTCGTAGGGCAGCGAGGCCAGGGCGTCCCCGAAACCCCCTTCCAGGGTGGCCAGTTGGTGGGTGGGGCGGTCGGCCAGGTGTCGCGTGTGGTGTGCGTGTGCCTCGGTCAGGTCCTCGGCTGTGCGGCGCCAGTCCTCGTCGTCCGGTACACGGCTCAACTCCACGCACACCGGGGGCGCGCCCTCCGCCAGCGCGGCTACGGCACGGTCGTGGCCGTCGAGGATCAGCCAGCCGTCGAGGAACGTCACCCACCACAGCAGGACCGGCGCGAGGGTGCCGTCGCGGGCGTGCTTGCGATACGCCTTCACGCGCGGGGCGTCCGGCGGGGAGAGGCGGCGCAGGGGCAGGATGCCGTGCCAACCTCCGCCGCAGTGCAGCTCCAGGGTGCCGTTCGGCCAGTCCTGGACGAAGTCCGTCGTCCAGATGCCGGGCGCGAAGCCCGCCCGCTCCTTCAGGCTCCAACGGCCGTCGTGCAGAGGGCCGTCGGGTGCGTCCTCCAGCCAACGGGCGTACTGGTGGACCCAGTTGACGTCCGACCGCAGTCGCGCGGCGCGCAGGGGTGGCAGGGGTGAGCGGTAACCGTTGAAGCGGTGCAGGGCGAGGTCGTGGCAGCAGCCCTCGCCGTCCAACCGGCCCAACGCCAGCGGGCGTTCACCCTGCCGCAGCAGTCTCCGCCCGCCCTCCGCCGTCTCGAAACGCAGCGGGGACGGACCGGGCCGGCCTGTCACGGCCAGCACCAGTCCGTCCTCCGACAGGAATTCCCTGTGCCCCCTGGTGTCCACGGGGCACAGTCTTACGCCTCCGTACGGCGCCTGCGCATCGCGAACACCACGCCCGCGCCCGCCGCCACGGTCACCGCGGCCGCCGTGCCCAGCGCCGCCGCCGGGATCTCGGAACCGGTCGAGGCCAGCGAGCCGTTCACGCTGCCCGTCGTGGAGCCGGTGACGCCGCCGCCCGAAGTCGAGCCCGTCGTACCGGAGTTGGCGGTGCTGCCGGAGCTTCCGGAAGAGCCCGTGCCGGTCGTCGAGGACGAGCCGTCCGTGGGGAGGGTCGCGTCCGCCGTGAGGGCCACCGAGAGGTCGAGGGGGTCCAGTTCGGCGCCGGTCTGGTAGAAGCCGCCGAAGGCCTTCGCGCCGGCTGCGGTCAAGGTCGCGGTGACGTCGTCGAGGGTGATGACGTCACTCTTCGCGGTGAGGTCGGTCGAGTCCGCCTTCAGGTCGGCCAGGGCCACGTCCTCGGACTTCTCGCCCAGGCTCGTCACGTCCGCCGTCAGTTTGCCGGTGCCGTTGTCGAGGGTCGCCTTGAGGTCGGTGAAGGTGAGGTCGAGGCCGTAAGTGCCGTTGTCCTCATGGCCCTTGAAGTTCACCGCGCCCTTGAAAGCGGCGGAGAGGGTGTCCGCGTCGGTGTCGTAGGTACCGGTCGCGTCGGTGAAGGTGAAGACGCCGTTGCCGGTCGCCTGGGTCGCGCCCGCCGACGTCGTGATCTTGCCGTTGGCGACGCTGCCGACGACGTAGGAGCGGAAGGACTCCTTCACGCCCCAGTCGAGCTTGCCGTCCGCGATCTCGCCCTTGGTGGCGGCCGGTTGGGACGCCGTGTCCGAGGGGCTCGCGCTGTCGGGGGGCGTGACGGACGGGGTGGTCGTGGCCGACGGGGTGGTCGAGGCGGGCGGGGACGCCGGCTGCGACGGCGTCGGCGATACGGGCGTGCTCGGGGTCGGGGACGTCGTCGACACCGGCTTGACCGCCGAGAGCGGGTCTCCGGCCGCGTTCGCGTACGTGTCGCTGCCGAGGAACGTGCCCGCCGCCGCGGTGAGTGTGGTGGCCAGGTCCTTCAGGTCCTGGCTGGTCGGTGCGGCGACCGTCGCGAGCGTCACGTCCTGCTGCTTGGTGCCGCCGTCCGCGACGAGATCGGCGGTGAGGGTGCCCGCCGCGCTGTCGTACTGGAAGTCGGACATCTCCCGCACGAAGCCGTGCAGCGTCGACTTGGCGGTGACGGTGCCCTTGAAGGTGAGGTGCACGGCATGGCTGGTGGTGTCGTAAGTGCCCGTGCCGTCGGTGAAGGTGAAGGCGCCGTTGTTCGCGGCCTGCGAGGCGCCGTCCGTGGCGGTGAAGGAGCCCTGCGCGTAGGTGCTCACGTACGTGCGGTACGACTGCTTGATGCCCCAGGTCAACTCGTAGCCGCTGAGCGGGACTTCGGCCGCCGACGCGGTGGTCGTGGCGAGCGCCGTGGCGCCGAACGCGGCGGCGGTCGCGACGGCCGCGGCGAGGGCGAAGGAAAGTCGAGGGCGTCTGACGGGCATGGCCGTGGTTCTCCTTGAGGTGAGTGGATGGTCCGCCAAGACGCGGACCGGGTAAGGGGGTTACTCCGCTTCCGGCGATGCGCTCTCGGCCGCCGGACGGGAGGTGCGGCGCCTGCGGACGACCAGCACCGACAGCGCGGCCGCCACCAGCAGGCCACCGGCCGCCAGGCCGATCGGCAGCGCGGCCGAAGTGCCGTTGCCACCACCGGAGTTGTCGGCTACCGGCTCGGCGGACACCGAGGGGTGGGCCGACTGTTCCTCCGGGGTCTCGCTCGCCGTGGGCGTGGTGCCGAGGTCCGGCAGTGCGGGCAGTTTCGCGTCGTCGGTGAGGACTACGGCAAGGGACACCGGGTCCATGTCGGTGCCCGCCGGGTACATCCCGCCGAAGGCCTTCACGCCCTGCGCGGTGAGTTTCGCGGGCGCCTCGGTGACCTTCGCCAGGCCCTTGGCCGCCTTGAAGCCCTTGGCCGTGAAGGTGACCAGCGGGACCTTCTTGCCGGTGAAGTCGGCGCCCGCGCCATCGGTACCGGTGACATCGGCGTAGAGCGTGCCCTTGCCGTCCTCGACCGCCGCCCGGACACCGCTGAGCGTCAGATCGAGGCCCTCCGCGCCGGTGAAGCGCACCGCGCCCTTGAACGAGGCCGTCAACTCCCCGTTCTTGTACGTCCCTTCACCACCCGGGAAACGGAAGAGGGCGCCGCCGTCCTCGGCTCCCGCCGACAGAGTCCACTTGCCCTTGGCGATGTCCCCGGTGACGTACTCCCGGAAGGTGCGGCGCACGCCCCAGTCGACGGCACCGTCCGCGATCGCGCCGTTCTGCGCCTTTTTCGGATCCTCCTTCGCGGCGGACCTGGCGGGGGTCGGGGTGGGGGTGGCGGTCTTGGTGGCCGCGGCCTGCACGTCCGCCGAGAGGCTCACCGGGTCCAGCGCGGTGCCGGCCGTGTAGTAGCCGGCGAAGGACTTCGCGCCCTGTGCGGTGAGTATGGCGGGCAGGTTGTTGAGGACGACCGCGTTGCCGCCGCCCTTCATGTCGATGCCGCCCAACGAGAGCGAGGCGAAGGGCACTTGAGAGGACGTCGTGACCGCCCCCGTGCCCTTCGCCTTGCTCGTGATGTCCAGGTAGAGGGTGCCGGTGGAGCCCGAGATACGGACCGTGGGGCGGCTCAGGGTGAGGTCGAGTTCGTAGCTGCCGTCGGTCTTCCTGTGGCCGACGAAGTGCACCCCGCCCGCGAAGGACGAGCGGAACGCGCCCGTCGAGCCGTCGTACGAACCCGTCGCCGAAGGGAAGCGGAACTGGCTGCTGCCCACGGTCGCCGCGCCGCCCGTGAGGGAGTAACTCCCGCTCGCGATGGGGCCGGTGACGTAGCTCTGGAACGAGGACTTGATGCCCCAGTCGAGCCGGCCACCCTGCACGGTACGGCTCTCGGCGTGGGCGAGGGCCGCGGGGAGCAGGGCGGCAAGGACGGTCAGGACGGCCGTGCACACCACGGTGACCAGGGCTCTTGGGCGCGCGGGCATGGGTGGGTCCTCCGGATGACGACTGCCGGTAGCGAACGAAGGTAAGGCTAACCTAAGCTTTCCTCACCTGAAACGACAGTGCCCGAGAGATGTCGAGAGATGCCGAGAGAGACGGACGGGACCGTGCCACGCTTGCGCACACGACTGGCGGGAGCACTGTTGTCCGTGCTCGCGCTCACGCTCACCGGATGCGGGGGCGCGGCCACGTCCGCGGCCACCTCCTCGGCGAAGGCCTCCGCACCGGCCAACCGCGTGGAGCCGCTGACCGACACCCCGGACCCCCGACTCCCGGTCACCGTGAGCTCCGCCGACGGCAAGAAGGTCACCGTCGAGAACGCGCGGCGCGTCGTCCCGCTCTCCGGCAGCCTCAGCGAGATCGTGTTCACGCTCGGGCTCGGTGACCGGGTCGTGGCCCGGGACATCACCGCGACCTTCCAACAGGCCGCGAAACTCCCCCTGGTGACCCGCAACCACGACGTCTCGGCGGAGAGCGTGCTGTCCCTCAAGCCCGACCTCGTCCTCGCCGAGACCACCACCGGACCGTCCGAGGCGATGGGTCAGATCCGCGCCGCCGGCATCCCGGTCCTTGTCGTCGACCCGGCGAAGGGGCTCTCGGACGTAGGTCCGCGTATCCAGGCGGTGGCCGACGCGCTCGGCGTACCGGCCGCGGGCAAGGAGCTGACCAAGCGCTCCGAGGACCGGATCGCCGCTGTCCGCAAGGCGATTCCGCGGCACAAGGAGAAGCCTCGGGTCGCGTTCCTGTATCTGCGCGGGTCCGCCTCCGTGTATCTCATCGGCGGCAAGGGCTCGGGCGCGACCTCCCTCCTGGAGGCGGCCGGGGCGGTCGACGCGGGTGCGGAGTCGGGCCTGAAGAAGGACTTCACCGCCATCACCACCGAGGCGCTCGCGCAGGCCGCGCCCGACGCGATTCTCGTCATGACCAAGGGACTTGAGTCGGTCGGCGGCCTCGACGGACTGGTGAAGATCCCCGGTGTCGCACAGACCCCGGCCGGGATGAACCGGCGGGTCGTGTCCATCGAGGACGGGGTGCTCCTCAACTACGGGCCGCGCACCGACCAGGTGCTCAGGTCGCTGGTGGACCAGTTGTACGGAGGCGGGAGCGAATGACCGTACTGGACAAGGGGGTTGAGGCAGCCCCCTCCTCAACTCCCCCGCGAAGACGGCGCAGTAGAGGCTGGATGCTCACCGTCGGGCTGCTGCTCGCCCTGTTGATCCTGGTGCCGGTGGCCGCCGGACTGGGCGCGTATCCGATCCCGACCGGGGACGTCCTGGCCTCGGTGCAGCACCAACTCGGGCTCGGGGGCAGGGCGTTGGACCGCGTGCCGGAGTCGGTCCTCTGGAACGTGCGCTTCCCGCGGATCATGCTTGCGCTGCTCGTCGGGGCCTCGCTGGGGTGCGCGGGGGCGTTGATGCAGGGCGTGTTCGGGAATCCGCTCGCGGAGCCGGGGGTCATCGGGGTGTCCTCGGGGGCGGCGGTGGGCGCGGTCGCGGTGATCGCGTTCGGGCTCGACTTCCTCGGGACGTGGACGGTGTCGGCGGTGGCGTTCGTCTCCGGGCTCGCCGCGGTGCTGCTGGTCTACGCGATGTCACGCTCGGGCGGGCGTACGGAAGTTGTGACGCTGATCCTGACCGGGATCGCGCTGAACGCGTTCGCGGGGGCGCTGATCGGGCTGTTCCTGTTCTTCGCGGACACGGCGGCCGTCAACCAGATCACCTTCTGGCAGCTCGGTTCGCTCTCGCAGGCGACCTGGCCGAAGGTCCTCGCGATCCTTCCGTGCGCGGCGCTGGGTCTGGCCCTCGCGCCGCTGTACGCCGGCCGCCTCGACCTCCTCGCCCTCGGTGAACGCCCCGCCCGCCACTTGGGAGTTGACGTCGAACGGCTCCGGATCATCCTGGTGCTGGTCATCGCCCTGCTCACGGCGGCGGCGGTCAGCGTCTCCGGGATCATCAGCTTCGTGGGGCTCGTCGTACCTCACCTGCTCCGCATGGCGGCGGGGCCCGGCCACCGTTTCCTGATCCCGGCCGGCGCGCTGCTCGGTGCGCTGGTGCTGCTGGCCGCGGATCTGACGGCTCGGACGATCGCGGCGCCGGCGGAACTTCCGCTGGGTGTCTTGACGGCCCTTCTCGGCAGCCCGTTCTTCTTCTGGCTGCTGCGCAGGACGCGGCGCAGGCAGGGGGGTTGGGCGTGAACCAGGTTCCCGGGAACCCTTGCCGGCCGCGGCTTCAGGTTGCCGGGGGTCCTCCACCGTTTCCCGGCTGAGACTGCCACTGGATGCGCGTTGGGGGGTGCGGGTCGTCGGTGGCTGGTCGCGCAGTTCCCCGCGCCCCTGAAGGGGCGCTCAGGTTGCCCGGCGGATCAAGTACGACGCGTCTTTGTCCGCCGCTCCGTTCCGCCTCCGCCTCTCCTCCAACGCCCTCCGAGTCTTCTCCACCACCCCGTTCCACCTCCGCGCCCTCTCCGCCGCCCGCCAACTCTTCTCCGCCGCAACGACGCCCAGCCCCCGCGAACCATCCCGGCGGTGCCGAACAGCCCTCACCCCTCCCTCCCTCACAAGGAGCCCGCGCATGAGACTCCTGCGCAGCCGCCCCGTACCCCCCGCCCCCGCCGAACCGGGTGACGTCCTCGCCGAGGCTGAAGACCTGCACGTCCAACTCGGCGGGCGCGCCGTCCTTCACGGCGTCTCCGTGTCCGTCCGCGCCGGGGAGGTGCTTGCCCTCGTCGGGCCCAACGGGGCTGGGAAATCAACCCTGTTGGGCGCACTCGCCGCAGACATTCCACCAGTCACCGGTGTCGTACGGATCAACGGGCGGCCCGCCACGGAGTGGTCCGCGCCCGAACTCGCCCTTCGGCGCGCCGTGCTTCCCCAATCGGCCACGCTCTCCTTCCCGTTCACGGTCGAGGACGTCGTACGGATGGGGCGGGCGCCGCACGCCACCGGCCCGGCCGAGGACGAGATCGCCGTAGCCGAGGCGATGGCGCGCGCGGAGGTCACCAGCTTTGCTCTACGGCCGTTCTCCGCGCTCAGTGGTGGTGAGCGGGCCCGGGTCGCGCTCGCGCGGGTGCTGGCTCAGCGGGCGCCGCTGCTGTTGCTCGATGAGCCGACCGCCGCGCTCGATCTGCGGCATCAGGAGCTGGTCCTGCGCCTGTGCCGGGAAAGGGCGCACGCGGGGGACGCGGTGGTCGTGGTGCTGCACGATCTCGCGCTGGCCGCCGCCTACGCGCACCGGGTCGCGATTCTGCGCGCCGGTCGTGTCGCCGCCGACGGCCCGCCGGGTGTCGTATTCACCGAGGAGTTGTTGTCGGACGTCTACGACCAGGCAGTCGAGGTGTTCCCGCATCCGCGCACGGGGGCGGTCGTCGTGACGCCGAAACGCCTCGCTTGACCTTCCCTTGACCATCCCTTGCCGTCCGTTTTCCGCCATCGAGATCAAGCCGTGTCTGTGATTTTTCTGTGGGCAGTGAATACCGGACCGGACGGGTATGACTGAGGTAAGCCTCAGGTAAGTTAGGGCAGCCTCACCACACTGCCCCAACCCAACACCTCGTCACACACTTCCGCTTGGAGCCTGCATGCGTGCCGTCCGACTTCCCGTCGCCACCGCCGTCGCCGCCGCGGCCGCACTGACCGCCGTCACGGCGTGCACCGCGAAGAGCGACGCCAAGGACGGCGACGCGATCCAGGTGACCGCGGCCGACTCCAAGTGCACGACCTCGGCGAAGTCGATGCCGGCCGGACAGGTCACGCTGAAGATCGAGAACACCGGCTCGAAGGCGACCGAGGTCGAGATCCTCTTCCCGGACGACCGGATCGTCTCCGAGAAGGAGAACATCGGGCCGGGGACCAAGTACACGCTCACCGCCGAGGTGAAGGCGGGGTCGTACGAGATCGCCTGCCGGCCGGGGATGAAGGGTCACGGTGTGCGGCAGAAGCTGACCGTCACCGGGGGCAGCGTCGCCAAGCGGGATCCGAAGCTGGACGCGGCCGTCGCCGCCTACCGCGAGTACGCGCAGGAGCAGGCCGACGCGACGATCCCGAAGGTGGAGACGTTCGCGAACGCCATCAAGGCGGGCGACCTCACCGCCGCCAAGAACGCCTACGCGCCCTCCCGTTACGGCTGGGAGGCCACCGAGCCGATCGCCGAGTCGTTCGGGGACATCGACCCGAAGACCGACACCCGCGTCAACGACCTGGAGAAGGGCCAGAAGTGGACCGGCTGGCACGCGCTGGAGAAGGCCCTGTGGACCGACAAGAAGACCGGTGCCGAACAGAAGGCCCTGGCCGCCGAGTTGGTCACGGATCTGAAGGACTGGCAGAAGCGCGTCGGCAAGGCCGAGATCACCCCGACCTCCATGGCCAACGGTGCCAAGGAACTCCTCGACGAGGTCGCCACCGGCAAGGTCACCGGTGAGGAGGACCGTTACTCGCACACCGACCTGAGCGACTTCAAGGCCAACGTCGAGGGCGCGCAGAAGGCGTACGAGCTGCTGAAGCCGGTCGCGCAGAAGAACGACGCGGCCCTCACCACCGAGCTGGACAAGCAGTTCGCGGCGCTCGACACGCTGCTCGACAAGTACCGCTCGACCTCGACCTCGGACGGCTTCGTGTCGTACGACAAGGTCACCACGGACCAGCGCAAGGAGCTGTCGGACGCGGTCAACGCGCTTGCGGAGCCGCTGTCGAAGCTCGCCGCCGCCGTCGTGAAGTAGGGCTGAGATGACCGACGTTCAGAAGAGCGAAGTCCAGGAGAGCGAAGTTCAGGAGAGCGGTTCGCCATCCCGTCGTTCGCTCATCGGCTGGGGCGGTGCCGGGCTCGCGCTCGGTGCCGTCGCGGCCGGTGGTGCGGTCGCGATGACCCGGGTCGGCGACAACGTCGATCCGGCCGGTGCCGACACCGGTGCCGCGGTCGCCTTCCACGGCGCGAACCAGGCCGGCATCGCCACGCCCGTGCAGGACCGGCTGCACTTCGCCGCGTTCGACGTGAAGACCGACGACCGCGCCGAGTTCGTGCGGATGCTGAAGGACTGGACGGCCGCCGCCCGCCGGATGACCGGTGGGCACGCGGTCGGCGACGGGGCCTACGGTGGGCTCGCCGAGGCGCCGCCGGACGACACCGGTGAGGCGCTGGGGCTGAAACCCTCGCGGCTGACGCTGACGATCGGCTTCGGGCCGTCGTTCTTCGACCACTTCGGGCTGAGCGGCAGTCGTCCTGACGCCCTCGTCGATCTGCCGCAGTTCCCCGGCGACAACTTCGACAAGTCCCGTACGGGCGGCGACCTTTGCGTCCAGGCCTGTGCGGACGATCCGCAGGTCGCCGTGCACGCGATCCGCAACCTGGCCCGTATCGGGTTCGGCAAGGTCGCCATCCGGTGGTCCCAACTCGGGTTCGGGAAGACCTCGTCGACGACCCCGGGGGCCCAAACCCCCCGCAATCTCATGGGGTTCAAGGACGGCACCCGCAACATCGCGGGGACCGAGACCGACCGGCTGAAGAAGTTCGTGTGGGTGGGCGAGGGCGACACCAGCGCGAAGTCGGCCTGGATGACCGGGGGTTCGTATCTCGTCGCCCGGCGGATCCGGATGAACATCGAGACCTGGGACCGGACCTCGTTGCAGGAGCAGGAGGACGTCTTCGGGCGGGACAAGGGCGAGGGCGCTCCGGTCGGCAAGGCGAAGGAGCACGACGCGCCGTTCCTGAAGGCGATGAAGCCCGACGCGCATGTGCGGCTCGCGCACCCCGACTCCAACAGCGGGGTCACGATCCTGCGCCGGGGCTACTCCTTCACCGACGGCACCGACGGCCTCGGCCGTCTCGAAGCGGGCCTGTTCTTCCTGGCCTACCAGCGTGACGTACGCAAGGGGTTCATCCCGCTGCAGCGGAGGCTGTCGGCGTCCGACGCGCTCAACGAGTACATCCAGCACGTGGGTTCGGCGGTCTTCGCCGTTCCGCCGGGCGTCCGTGACAAGGACGACTGGTGGGGCAGCACGCTGTTCTCCAAGGACGCGAAGGAGTCGTAGACCGTGTTCTCGAACTATCTGATCGGTCTGCGCGAGGGCCTGGAAGCCAGTCTCGTCGTCTGCATCCTGATCGCCTATCTCGTCAAGACCGACCGGCGGGACGCGCTGAGGCCGATCTGGATCGGCATCGTCGTCGCCGTCCTCATCGCGATGGGCTTCGGGTGCGCGCTCGAATTCGGCTCGCAGGAGATGACGTTCCAGGCGCAGGAGGCGCTCGGCGGTTCGCTGTCGATCCTCGCGGTCGGTCTGGTGACGTGGATGGTGTTCTGGATGCGGCGCACCGCCCGGCATCTGAAGGCCGAACTGCACGGCAAGCTGGACGCGGCGCTCGCGATGGGCACAGGCGCGCTGGTCGCCACCGCGTTCCTCGCCGTCGGCCGTGAGGGCCTGGAGACCGCGCTGTTCGTGTGGGCGTCGGTGCACGCGGCGAGCGACGGCACCCCGCGCCCGCTCGTCGGCGTAGGACTGGGGCTGGCCACGGCCGTGTTCCTGGGCTGGCTGTTCTACCGGGGCGCGTTGAAGATCAACCTCGCGAAGTTCTTCACCTGGACCGGGGCGATGCTGGTCGTCGTCGCGGCGGGTGTACTGGCGTACGGCTTCCACGACCTGCAGGAGGCCGACTGGCTTCCTGGGCTGACGAAGCTGGCGTTCGACATCAGTGACACGATCCCGCCGGACAGCTGGTACGGCACCCTCCTGAAGGGCGTCTTCAACTTCCAGCCGGACCCGACCGTCCTGCAGATCACGGTGTGGCTGCTGTACCTGGTCCCCACGCTCGCCCTGTTCTTCGCCCCGGTAGGGTTCGCCTCCGGGAAGGGGAAGGTGAAGACACCTGATGAGCAGGGATCGCAGCCCTCGAAGGCTCCGCAGGCTTGACCGGCGCGTACTGATAGCGGCCTCGGTGACCGCTTTGTCGCTGACGGCGAGCGGTTGCGTGGTGGTCCACGGCGAGCGGGAGGTCCTCCCGGCCACCACCCGTGCCGAGGCCGCGACAGCGCTCCAGCAGTTCACGACCGCGTACAACGCGGCCGACAAGGCGTACGACAGTTCCCTGGACGCGGCTCATGTCACCGGCGCGCTCGGTGACATCGACGCGGCGCGGCTGAAGGCGGGGCACACCAACTCGCCGTCCGGGAACGCGAGTTACTCGCCGCTGGAGCTGACGGACGCGAAGTTCACCATCCCGAAGAAGGCCGGCTGGCCGCGCTGGTTCGTGGCCGACACCGCCGCCAACAAGGGTGGCGGGGCCCGGTGGTTGCTGGTCTTCACGCGCAACGACCTCTCCGAGCCGTGGCAGGTGGCGTATCTCACGCTGCTCGCGCCCAGCGCCGTACCGAAGTTCAAGACCGACAAGGACGGCTGGGCGGAGGCCGTACCGGCGAACTCGGCCGAACTGGCCGTCGCGCCCGGCAAGTTGAGCCAGAGCTACGCGACGTATCTGAAGAGCGGCGGGGCGGACTTCGCGGACGGCGCGCACACCAGTGGGTGGCGGGCGGACCGGGAGAAGGCCACCAAGCCGGGGCTGGCCGTCCAGTTCCTCGACCAGCCGCTGACGAGCGGTGACTACGC
Organism: Streptomyces sp. NBC_00986; assembly: GCF_045162565.1. Taxonomy (NCBI): domain Bacteria; kingdom Bacillati; phylum Actinomycetota; class Actinomycetes; order Kitasatosporales; family Streptomycetaceae; genus Streptomyces; species Streptomyces sp. NBC_00986. The sequence continues at coordinate 8,297,024 of NZ_CP108733.1, read as the reverse complement.
GCCGCTGGCGCTGCGTACGGCGGACGGCGGGGCGCTGGTGTTCTTCACCACGCGGTACTTCCAGAAGGAGACCGCGGCCGAGGGCACGTCGGTGCCGACGCAGAACAAGGACGTCCAGGCGCTGACGACGGGTGAGGTGGAGCAGTCCCTCACCCTTCAACTCATCTCCAACGAGGTGGCGTTGGACCCCAAGCGGGGCGGGAAGGTGTCGGTGCTCGGGCGGATCGAGGGGCTGACCTCGGCGCAGGGCGGCTGACCTCAGGAGGTCAACGGCCCAGCGGCCAGGCCGAGTTCGCGTGGTCCGGCTCCGCTCCCGCGTGGCGGGCGCAGGCGTCCGTGAGGGTTTCGAGGAGGGTCAGCGGGTCCGGCAGGGGATGCTCGGGGCCGCGTACCCAGTGAACGGACTGGTTCTCGCCCGGGAGTTGGGCCGGGGGGACAAGGACGTAGGAGCCGCGGCAGTGCCAGCGCAGGCCGGGGTGTTCGTCCATCGTCTCGGGGTGGCAGTCCAGTTCGCACGGCCACCACTCGTCCTCGTCCTCGGGGGTGCCCCGGGTGAGAGTGAAGAAGAGCAGCCGTCCGTCGTCGCTCGCGGCGACCGGACCGACGTCGACACCGGCGGCGAGCAGCCGCTCCAGTGCCTCGTGGCCCGCTTCGAGGGGGACGTCCAGGACGTCGTTGACCATGCCGGTCGCGGTGATGAAGTTGGCCTGCGGCTGGTGGCGGGCCCAGCGCTCGATCTGGGCGCGGTCCGTGGTGGACTGCGTCTGCCAGGCGAACGACACGGGGTGGCGGGCAGGTGTGGGGCAGCCCACACGGTCGCACGAACATCGGTAGCCCGGGGCCGGGTGCGCGGCGGGCGCGAGCGGCAGTCCCGCCTCGGCGGCGGCCAGCAGCAGCGCCTCGCGTCCGCTGCCGTCGTCGGGGGCCTCCTGCGGGCGGCGTCCGCGCAGCCACGAGGAGAGTTTGCCCTGCCGACCGGTCCGGCCACCGAACGTCGCGCTCATCTATCTCCTCGCCCTGCCGTCTTGCCCTGCCGTTGTGCGGAGAAGTCCTGCCGTTGTGCGGAGAACTTCCCCTATGGTCCCACCATCCTGCGCCTTGAGAGGCGGGACCTCGTATCCGGGGTGGGTGGGACGAGACACACGTGTGACACTTTCGGCGTAAGTGTCACGCTTTTTCCGGCCAGGGGTCTCCCCAGCTCACGTCCCGGGCCGCCTTGTACAGCTCGCCGTGGCGTTTGGTGACCATCGTGCGGCGCAGCTGTTCGTCGGTCTCGCAGAGGTCGAGGAGTACCTGGCCCTTGCGGATCTGCGGGCGGCGTACGACGCGGGCGGGGGCGGGTTCGACGGGGAAGCGGGCGGCGGCCACGTAGCTGAACTTCTCGTCCTCGTACGGCAGGGAGCCGCCCTTGACCTGGCGGTGCAGGGAGGAACGGCTGACCCGTGCCGAGAAGTGGCACCAGTCCTCGCCGGGGGTGATCGGGCAGGCGGCGCTGTGGGGGCAGGGGGCGGCGATGTGGAAACCGGCGGCGATGAGCTGGTCCCGGGCCTCGATGACGCGGGCGTAACCGGCGGGGGTGCCGGCTTCGACGATCACGACTGCCTGGGCTGCGGATGCGGCGGCGTCGACGAGGGCGGTGCGGTCGGGGGCGGTGAGTTCGTTGAGGACGTAGGAGACGGTGACGAGGTCGGTGGGGTCGAGGGTGAGCGCGGATCCGATGCGTGCGCGTTGCCAACTGACCTGGCTCAGCGCCGGGTTGGTGGCGGCGATCTCCTTACCCAGGGCGAGCGCGGGCTCGGCCCAGTCGAGGACTGTCACCGGGCGATCACCGTCCCAGGTGGCGGCTACGGCCCAGGTGGCTGCGCCGGTCCCGCCACCGACATCCACGTGTCCCTGCGGGGCCCAGTCGGGTACGGCGTCCGCGAAGGCGTCCAGCGCGGAACGTACGGCTTCGAAGGTCGCCGGCATCCGGTACGCCGCGTAGGCCGCCACGTCCGCACGGTCCCGCAGGATCGGGGCGTCGGTCGGGGTGACCCCCCGGTAGCTGGCGATCAGCCGGTCCACAGCACCGGCGGCCTGCCTGGGCGGAAGCCCGTCGAGCAGGCGGGCCAGAGCGGTACGCAGGGTTTCGGCGGGAGCCGCGGGGTCGTTCACCCGCCGATTCTAAGTGCCCCGGGGTTCCAGCCGAGGTCCCTGGGGGCTCCGCCCCCAGACCCCCGAGGCCTATGCCCACCCACCGCCCATGGCGGGGCATTGAAAGGCTCGGCTCACAACCCCGACCCACCCGGCAACTCGACGAGCCCCCCGCACACCCCTCAAACACAGCCCCGCTACCGAAGGGGCGCGGGGCTGTGACATCAGCGGCTCCGCCGCGGGGCGCGACCAGCCCCCACCGGGCCGCACCACACACCACAACCGGCACCCCGTCACCCCCTGACCGCCCGAGCCACCCTCGTCCCCGCAGCCGCCCGAGGCCCACTGTCCGCCCCCCGTCTCCGCGGATGCACCGTGTTCGCCAGCAACACCAAAAACGTGTCCGTAGCCGGGTCCAGCACCACCGACGTCCCCGTGAACCCCGTGTGCCCCACCGCCCCCCGCCCCGCCAACTCCCCCATGAACCACGCCTGATCGACCCCGAAGCCCAGCCCCGGCGGGGTCAGCAGCAGCTCCACGAAGTCGGATCCCAGGATGCGGGCGGGGCCGTAGGAACCCCCCGCCAGCAACGTGCGGCAGAAGATCGCCAGGTCTCGGCCCGTCGAGAAGAGGCCCGCGTGGCCGGCCACGCCACCCAACGCCCACGCGTTCTCGTCGTGGACGACCCCCCGCAGCATCCCCCGGTCCGCCTTGGCCCACGGGCGGCGCTGGTCCTCCGTCGCCGCCGCGCCCGGGCACGGGCCGAAGTCCGTAGACGTCATCCCCAGCGGGCGGGTGATGCCGTCGTGGATGAGAACGTCCAGCGTGCGGCCGCTGATGCGTTCCAGGACGAACTGGAGCAGGAGGAGGTTCAGGTCGGAGTAGACGTACTCGCCCGGCTCCCCCACCGGCGCCTCTGTTCGGAGCATCGACAGGCGTTCGGCGTCGTCGACACAGTCGTAGAGCGGGAGTTCGGGGCGCAGACCCGAGGTGTGCGTGAGGAGTTGGCGGACTGTGATGCCGTGGCGGGCCGCGGCCCGGAAGTCCGGCAAGTACGCGCCCACCCTCGCGTCGATGCCCAGCGTGCCCCGCTCGATCTGCTGCATCGCCGCCACCGCCGTGAACAGCTTGGTCACGGAAGCCAGGTCGAAGGGGGTGTCCACCGTGGTCGGGACGCGGGACGCCGGCGGCAATTCGACGCCCCGGTCGGTCTCCGGGTCGTAGGCCGCATACCGTACGGCCCAGCCCGCCGCCTCCTCCACGGCGATCACCGGGCCGCGGCCGGCGACCACGACGGTGCCCGCCGCCCAGGGGCGGTCGCCGGTGGTGAGGTCGTGGACCTGCCGGACCAGGTGGCGGAGCTCCTCGGGGTCGAGGCCGGCCCGTTCCGGGGTGTCGTTGCGCAGTCTCGGGGCGCTCAGCTCCCCACTCCCTCCGCGGTCGTACGTGTGTTCCAAGGACGGCACATTCCCACGAAGCAGGCCACCGCCACCAGTGCGGCCACCAGTTGGACGACCGCCATCGGGACGGCGGTGTGCTCGCCCGCGATGCCGACCAACGGGGAGGCGATCGCACCTATCAGGAAGGATGACGTGCCCAACAGCGCGGACGCCGAACCCGCCGAGTGGCGCGTGCGCATCAACGCCAGGGTCTGGGCGTTCGGAAGCGTCACGCCCATCGCCGACATCAGGACGAAGAGCCCCGCCGCCACCGGAACCAGGCCCACCTCCCCGAACGCTCCCGTCGCCATCAGCAGCAGCGCCGTCGCCGCCAGCAGCACCACCGCCAGTCCCGCGCCCAGGACCTTGTCCATCGAGACCCTGCCCACCAGCAGTTTTCCGTTGATCTGGCCCACTGCCACCAGGCCTACCGAGTTGATGCCGAAGAGGAGGCTGAAGGTCTGCGGGGTCGCGCCGTAGATCTCCTGGACGACGAAGGGGGACGCCGAGATGTACGCGAACAACGCCGCGAAGGAGAAGCCGCCGGTGAGCATGTAGCCCGTGAAGGGGAGGTCGGACAGGAGGGCGCGCATGCCGCGCAGGGCCTCCGCCGTGCCGCCCGCGTGGCGGTCCGCCGGGGCGAGGGTCTCGGGGAGGCGGGTCCAGACGAGGACCGCGAGCGCCGTCCCGACGAACGTCAGGACCACGAACACGCCCCGCCAGTCCGTGACCCGCAGGATCTGGCCGCCCACCAGCGGCGCGACGATCGGGGCCACCCCGGAGACCAGCATCAGGGTGGAGAAGAAGCGGGCCATCGCCACACCGTCGTACAGGTCGCGTACGACCGCCCTCGCGATCACTATTCCGGCCGCGCCCGCCAGGCCCTGGACCAGTCGGAAGGCGACCAGGGATTCGACGTTCGGCGCGATCGCGCACAGGGCCGTCGCCACGACGTAGACCGCGAGGCCGGTCAGCAGCGGGCGTCTGCGGCCCCACTTGTCGCTCATCGGGCCCACCGCCAGCTGGCCCAGCGCCATGCCCGCCAGGCAGGCGGTGAGCGTGAGTTGGACGGTCGCGGCGGGGGCGTGCAGGGAGCGGGTGACCGCCGGGAGCGCGGGGAGGTACATGTCCATCGACAGCGGCGGGGTCGCCGTGAGGCCGCCGAGGACGAGGATCATGAAGAGGCCCGCGCGACGGGTCGACTTCAGCGATGACGGTGACGACGGTACGGCGGACTGCGGCACGGCCGGCGTCTGCGCCCCCTGCTCGGGCATGTGCCCCTCCCTCTCCGAGTGATCCGCCACCTATGCTCTCAGGTCGTACAGGGTGCCGAGGGTCTGGTGAGCGAGGGTGGGGCCGCGATGACGGAACAGAGGGTGCGCTGGGGGATCCTGGCCACCGGTGGGATCGCCGCCGCGTTCACGGCGGACCTGGTCGATCTGCCGGACGCCGAGGTGGTCGCGGTGGCTTCGCGGACGGAGGCCTCGGCGAAGGCCTTCGCGGAACGGTTCGGGATCGAGCGGGCCTACGGCGGCTGGGACGCGCTGGCGAACGACGCGGACATCGATGTCGTCTACGTCGCCACCCCGCACTCGGCGCACCGCGCGGCGGCCGGTCTCTGCCTGGAGGCCGGGCGGAACGTGCTCGTCGAGAAGGCCTTCACCCTGAACTCCCGCGAGGCCGTCGAACTGGTCGCGCTGGCGGGCGAGCGCGGCGGCTTCCTGATGGAGGCCATGTGGATGTACTGCAATCCGCTCGTACGGCGGTTGAAGTCCCTCGTCGACGACGGGGCCATCGGTGAAGTCCGCACCGTCCAGGCCGACTTCGGGCTCGCCGGGCCCTTCCCGCCCGCGCACCGGCTGCGCGATCCGGCACAGGGCGGCGGCGCGCTGCTGGACCTCGGGGTGTACCCGGTGTCGTTCGCGCATCTGCTGCTCGGTGAGCCCGCCGACATCAAGGCTTCGGCCGTGCTCTCCCCCGAGGGTGCCGACCTCCAGACCGCGGCCCTGTTCTCCTGGGACAGCGGGGCGCTGGCCGCGCTGCACTGTTCGATCGTCGGCGGTACGGGGACCTCGGCGTCGGTGACCGGTTCGCTGGGGCGGATCGACATCCCGGACGGCTTCTTCCACCCGGAGCGGTTCGTGCTGCACCGGGACGGGCGCGACCCCGAGGAGTTCGTGCTCGACCCGGCGGACGGGCCGCGCAACACGTTGCGGCACGAGGCGTCCGAGGTGATGCGGGCGGTGCGGGCCGGGGAGACCGAGTCGCCGTTGGTGCCGCTGGAGGGCACCCTCGCGGTGATGCGGACGCTGGACGCGGTGCGGGAGCGGATCGGGGTGCGGTACCCGCAGGAGGGGTGACTCGTAGGCTGCGGCCATGAACGCTGAGCACGCATCGAAGATCGCCGTGGTGACCGGCGCCGGATCCGGCATCGGGCGCGCGGTCGCCGTGGAACTGTTGCGCGCGGGCTGGTCGTTGGCGCTGGCCGGCCGCCGCACCGAACCGCTTGAGGAGACGGCCGCGCTGGTACCCGAGGGCGCCTCCCTCGCCGTAGCAACGGATGTGGCGCGGCCGGAGGACGTGGACGGGCTGTTCGACGCCGTCGTGGAGCGGTTCGGGCGGGTGGATCTGCTGTTCAACAACGCGGGGACCTTCGGGCCCGGTGGGGTGCCGGTCGAGGAGTTGTCGTACGACGCTTGGCGGCATGTGGTGGACACCAACCTCAACGGGGCGTTCCTGTGTGCGCAGGCTGCCTACCGGCGGATGAAGGAGCAGGTGCCGCAGGGCGGGCGGATCATCAACAACGGGTCTATTTCCGCCCATACGCCTCGGCCGCACTCCGTTGCCTACACCGCGACCAAGCACGCGTTGACGGGGCTCACCAAGTCGCTGTCGCTGGACGGGCGGCCGTACTCGATCGCGGTCGGGCAGATCGACATCGGGAACGCGGCGACCGAGATGACGGCCCGGATGGAGACCGGTGCGTTGCAGGCCAACGGGGTGGTCACCCCGGAACCGGTGATGGATGTCGCCGATGTGGCGCGCACCGTGCGGCACATGGCGGAGCTGCCGTTGGGGGCGAACGTGCAGTTCGCGACGGTGCTGGCGACCGCGATGCCGTATGTCGGGCGCGGCTAGGACAAGTTGCACAAGCGGAATTTGACCGTCCGTACCATTGCGGTCGGTTGCTGACTTATGCTCAACTCTCTCCATCAAAGCTTCACACTTGGAGCACAAGGCTTCCGCACTGTCGGAACCTTGCGTTCCGCAGGCCAATCCGAGGGGGGAGAGGCGACAGTCGTTCCACGGCCCGGGTGGGGGTGGAGCCCGCGTGGGACCGCGGGTTACGCACCGGACCGTGGAGCGGCTGTCGCGTCACATCAACTCCCGTCGAGTTCCCGGGACTTGGCCGCCGCTACGGCCGCCCGCCGCCGGCGCAGCGCGAACGCGCCGCCCGTGAGCACCGCGACCGCCCCCGCCGCACCGCCCAGCATCGGCCAGGGCGAGGAGCCGTCCGACGAGGACGCGGCGGCTCCGGAGGCGCCCGGCGCCCCCTTGGCACCCTTCCCCGACGGTGTCGGGCTCGCGACCGCCCCGCCCTCGCTCAGCGGCTCGACCAGCGTGCCCACCGCCTGGGCCGAACTCCCTTTGCCGAAGCCCCAGTCGAGGAGCGCGGCGGTCTCCTTGTAGACCTCGTTGCCGCCGTTCGCGGGGTGCATCACGGTGACGAGGAGGGTGCGGCCGTCGCGGGTGGCGGCGCCGGTGAAGGTGTTGCCGGCGTGGCTGGTGTAGCCGTTCTTCACGCCGATGATGCCCGGGTACGGGTGCAGGCCGTAGGCACCGCTGAGCAGGCGGTCGGTGTTCTGGATCTGGAAGGTCTTCTTGCCACCGGCCGGGAAGTTCGCGACCCGGGTCGAGCAGTACGCGCTGAAGTCGTCGTCGTGCAGCCCGTGCCGGGCGAAGAGCGTGAGGTCGTACGCCGACGAGACCTGCCCGGGGTGGTCGAAGCCGTCCGGGCTCACCACGTGCGTGTCCAGGGCCTGGAGGTCCTTCGCCTTGGCCTGCATCTCGGCGACCGTCGCCGCGATCCCGCCGTTCATGTGGGCCAGCACGTGCACGGCGTCGTTGCCGGAGCGCAGGAAGACGCCCTGCCACAACTGGTGGACGCTGTACAGGATTCCGGGCTTCACACCGACGAGGCTGGAGCCGGAGGGGACGTCGGCGAGGTCGGCGTCGGTGACCCGGTAGGTGCGGGTCCGCTCGAACTTCCCCAGCACGGTGTCGGCGAACAGCATCTTCAGCGTGGACGCGGGCGCGAGCCGCTGGTGCGCGCGGTACGAGGCGAGCACCTCGCCCGTCCTGTGGTCGGCGACCAGCCACGCGCGGGCGGTGAGCTTCTTGGGCAGCGTGGAGGCATCGCCGACCTGGATTCCGGCGCGGGCCAGTCGCTCACCGCCTATCGCGGTCGCCGCGGACGCGGGTGCGGCCGCCGCCAGGGGAAGAGCGGCGGCGGTCAGGCCGAGAGCGGCACGCCGGGTGAGCCGAGAGGAATCGCGCATCCCGGGACCGTACAAAATGAGGGCGCGGGCGTGCACGGCGGGGTCCGTCGCGGGGCGTCGAAAGGATGATCGGCGGCCCATGTCAGCAAGCCATTGAACAGGGGTTTCCTGGCAGGAAGCCCTCGGCAGCTTAGGAATGAGCTGTCTGACGCAATTCTGATTTCGGGCCTCTTTTTCTCAGGCCAGACACATCCTTTACTCAGGTCGACTCAAAGGTTCCTCCATAGCTTGTGGCCGCGCCCACAGCGGGCGCCAAGAACCTTTGGGGAATGGGATGTTTGGCATCTATCTCAAGCGCGAGCTGAGCCGTCGCAAGAAGGCGGCCCTGGTCATCGCGATGGGTCTGGCGCTCGGTATCGCGCTGGTCATCACCGTCAACTCGGTGTCGGCCGGCATGAATCAGGCTCAGGACAAGGTCCTCAAGTCTCTTTACGGTCTCGGAACCGACATGACCGTGACCAAGGCGCAGTCGGCCCCCAAGGCCGGCAGCTCGCAGGGTCCCAGCTTCAAGTTCGGCGCCACCTCCTCCAGCAGCAGCTCGCAGAGCTCGGACCGGGTGAACACGCAGGGTGGTCAGGCCCTCGCGTCCTCCCTGGTCACCAAGGTCGGCTCGCAGAAGGGCGTGTCCGCCGCGGTCGGCGCGCTCACCCTGAACGTCACCAAGGTCGACGGCTCCTTCACCCAGGGCAAGGCCAAGTCCTCCACCACGTCCGGCTCTTCGGGTTCCTCGCAGCAGGGCGGCCCCGGCGGCGGTGGCGGAACCAGCAGCACCGGTGCACCGCAGGTGCAGGGCGGCGGCGCCAACTTCAACGTGAACTCGTACTCGGTCGCGGGTATCGACGTCACCGACCAGACGCTCGGCCCGCTGTCTACCTCGAAGATCACCACCGGCAAGACGTTCACGACCGCGCAGACCGACGCGAAGGTCGCGGTCGTCAGCAAGTCGTACGCCAAGTCGAAGAAGTACAAGGTCGGTTCGACCTTCTCGATCTCCGGCACCAAGTTCACGGTCATCGGTATCGCGACGCCCAACAGCAGCGAGTCCACGATCGACGTGTACGTGCCGCTGAAGCAGGCGCAGACGCTGGGCGACTCGAAGAACAAGGTCACCACGATCTACGTCAAGGCGACCGACTCGAAGCAGATCTCGGCCGTCAAGACGACGATCCAGAAGAACATCTCGGGTACGACGGTCACCACCTCCGCCGACCTCGCGTCCACGGTCTCCGGTTCGCTGTCCACCGCCTCCAACCTCGCGACCAGCGTGGGCAAGTGGCTGTCGATCGCGGTGCTGATCGCCGCGTTCCTCGTCGCCGCGCTGCTCACCTCGTCGGCGGTCTCGCGCCGGGTGCGTGAGTTCGGCACGCTGAAGGCGCTCGGCTGGCCGAGCCGCAAGGTGACCCGGCAGGTCGTCGGCGAGTCCATGGTCAACGGCCTGATCGGCGGCGGTCTCGGTATCGCGCTGGGCCTCCTGGCGGCCTACACGGTCACCGCGATCAGCCCCAAGCTGACCGCGCAGCTCGGCTCCACCTCCACCGGCGGTGGCGGCGGCATGGGCGGCGGCCCCGGTGGCGGCGGCCAGGGCGGTCCCGGCCAGCAGGCCACCTCCAACACCCTGGAGATCGCGCTGAACGCGCCGGTCTCGCTGACCACGATCGCCCTCGCGGTGGGCCTGGCCGTCACCGGCGGACTGATCGCCGGCGCGATGGGCGGCTGGCGCGCCTCCCGGATGCGTCCGGCGGACGCGCTGCGCAGCGTGTCGTAGCGCGGCCGCGGTGGCGTGGTCCGGCGGACGTGGCTCGTGACGCCGCCGACGCCGACCGTGCCGCACCCCTGAACCGGGGCGCCGCCACCGTTCCCCCCGGGCGGCGGCGCCCCGACCCTCTTCTTCTTCACAGACGTATCGACGGAGATCCCATGTACAAGCTCACCGGCGTGACCAAGCGCTACTCGCGGGGCAAGGAGACGGTCGAGGCGCTGCGGGGCGTCGACCTCACGATCGAGGACGGCGACCAGCTCGTCATCCAGGGCCCCACCGGCGGCGGCAAGTCGACGCTGCTGCAGATGATCGGCGGCCTGGACCGGCCCTCCGAGGGCAGTGTCGAGCTGGACGGCGTCAACCTCGCCACCATCAGCGAGGCCAAGCTGACCCGGCTGCGGGCCGAGAAGATCGGCATCATCTTCCAGTCCTTCAACCTCATCCCGACGCTCACCGCGCAGGAGAACGTCGAGACGGCCCTCGTCCCGCTCGGCGTCAAGCCGGCCGAGCGCCGCGAGCGGGCGGCCGAGGCACTGACCTCGGTGGGCCTCGGCGACCGCCTCAAGCACGCCCCGTCCGAACTCTCCGGCGGCCAGCAGCAGCGCGTCGCGATCGCCCGCGCGCTGGTGAAGAAGCCGAAGGTCCTCCTCGCCGACGAGCCCACCGGCAACCTCGACGAGGGCACCCGCGACGACATCATGGGCCTGCTCGAAGGCCTCTGGCACGAGTACGGGCTGACCTTCGTCATGGTCACCCACGACTCGTCGATCGCCCGCCGCGCACCGCGCCTGGCGACCATCAAGGCCGGCCAGATCACCCTCACCGAGCAGGGCCGGGGCGGCCAGTTCACCCCTCAGCAGCAGTACGCGGAACACGGCAACCAGGGTTACTGAGCCGGGCCCGCGACAACCGGGCCGGGTTGTCGCGCCCGTCAGCCGGGACCCTGGTTGAGAAAGTGTGACACTTTCGCCAGAAGTGTCACACTTTTTCGGATGGGGTGCCCCGGCCGCGCCGGACCCGCCCACAGCATCGCGGTCCCGTCGGGCCGCTCACCGTCCGAGCACCTGGTCGACCTCCGCCAACTGCTCAGCGGTGAGCGGCCCCTTCGCGATGGCGCCCGCGTTCTGCTCCGCCTGGGTGACCGAGCGGAAGCCCGGGATCGGGACGGTGCGGGGGCTGCGGGCCCAGAGCCAGGCGAGGGCGCCCTGGGCGGGGGTGCGGCCGTCGGAGGTGAGGATCTCACGCAGGGCGTCCACGCGGGCCACGTAGTCCTCGTCGGCGCCCGCGCCCTGCTTGAAGCCCTGCATCCAGGCCGGGGGCGTGTTGCGGATGTCGCCGGCCTCCAACTCCCGTCCCGGCGCCTGCTTTCCGGTGAGCAGGCCCATCGCGAGAGGGCTGCGGTTGATGCTGGCCAGGCCCAACTCCTCGCACAGGGCGAACATTTCGGGGGCGTCCTGCAACACGTTCGCCGCGTGCTGCACGGCCGCGCAGTGCTCCCCCTCGGCGAACACGGCGGCGCGGGCGGGGTCGTCGGTGCTCCAGGCGTAGGCGCGGATCAGGCCCTCCCGTACGAACTCCTCGCACTGGTCACGGAGTTGGGCGGCGCGCTCCAAGCCGGCGTCGGACAGGTGGAGTTGGTACAGGTCGATGTGGTCGGTGTCGAGTCGCTTCAGCGATGCGGTGAGCGCGCGGCGGGCGTACTCCGGGGAGTCGTCGGAGCCGGTGAGGGTGCGGGTCTCCTCGTCGAAGACGTTGCCCCACTTGGTGGCGAGGACGACGTCATCGCGGCGCTTGCCCAGCGCACGGCCGAGGACGCGTTCGCTGTGCCCCGCGCCGTAGGTGTCGGCGGTGTCGAAGAACGTCACGCCCAGATCGAGGGCACGCCGGACCGCCCGTACGGACTCCTCGTCGTCGACCTTGCCCCAGCCGAGCGGCTGCCCGCTCGCGTCCTGCCACTCACCGCCGATCGCCCAGCAGCCGAAGCCGAGAGCGCTCACGTCGATGCCACTGCGTCCGAGGGTCCTGATGTTCGACTTCGTCTCCATGCCTGTGGACAGTAGGAGTTGGAGCGCACTTCAGGGCAAGAGCTTTTCGGCTTTCCACGGCGGTTTTCTACGGGGCTTTCTACGTCGGTCAGGCCTGGCCCGTCTCGAAGCGGGCGATCCTGCCGTCGTCGCCGACCGTGAAACGCCACGAGGTGCGCATCTCGCCCCAGGTGTCGTTGGAGTAGCCGGCGACGAGGGAGCGGCCGCCGTCGGACTCGCGGTCGACCTCCATGTGGCCGTGGGAGGAGAAGATCTCCCGGTCGATCCAGTCGGTGAGGTCACGGTCGGTGCCGTCGTCCGCCATCGTCGCGTCCGGCGCGAGCAGCGCCAGGAAGGCGTCCCGGTCATGGGCGTTGACGGCGCTGACGAACGCCCGGACGGCCGGATCGCTGAGTTTGGCTGGCTGAATCGTCATGCCGGTCAGACTCACACCGTTCGCGGGACCCCGCCACCCGAACGGCCGCGCGAATCCGCCCGCCGGGCACCCGGGGTGCGACGGTGGAGGGACCGTCCCCGCCGCCTGTTCAGGGAGTCACCGTGACCTGTTACGACCGAGAAGATCTGGGCCTGCTGCTGCTCCGGCTGGGTACCGGAGGCGTGCTGGCGGCGCACGGCGCGCAGAAGCTGTTCGGCTGGTTCGGCGGGGGCGGGATCGAGGGCACCGGCGCGGCCATGGAGGCGATGGGGTACTCCCCCGGCAAGCAGAGCGCCGTGCTGGCAGGCCTCTCCGAGGCGGGCGGCGGCGCGCTGCTCGCGCTGGGTCTGGCGACCCCGGCGGCGGGCGCGGCGGCGGCCGGTGCGATGGCGGGAGCGGCCGCCGTGCACGCGCCCAACGGCTTCTTCGCGGCGGCCGGCGGCTACGAGTACGCGGCCTCCCTCGCCCTGACCGCGGCCGGCCTCGCGGTCACGGGCCCGGGCCGCCTCTCCCTGGACCACGCGCTCGGGCACGCGGTGAACCGGGGCTGGATGGTCCCGGCGGCGCTCGCGGTGACGGGGGCGGCCACGGCCGTGGTGGTGGGCCTGCGGAACAGACGGGTGCGGGAGGCGGCGGAGTTCGGGCAGGAGACGTTGTTCGACGAGTGACCAGTGGGTCGGTGATGGCAGGCTGGGCCCATGAGCGAGCAGAACGACCGATCCCCCGAACTCTGGTCCGGTATCGACGACTTGTGCACCTGGGTGGAGGCCGGCCAACCCGTCGGCGGCCGCGAGGGCCTGCTCCTGGGCATGCTGAAACTGTCCGAGGAGGTCGGTGAGGTCGCCGAGGCGGTGATCGGAGCGACCGGCCAGAACCAGCGCAAGGGCGTCACCCACACCTGGGACGACGTGCAGGCGGAACTGTGCGACGTCGTGATCACCGCGCTGGTGGCGTTGCGCATGCTGACCCCCGACACGCAGGAGGTCTTCACCCGTCACCTGGCCCGGGTGATGGAGCGCTCCCTCGGCCCGTCCGCCGTTGTTCACCCTCAGGACCTGCCCACAGCCCGCGGAGTTGGTGAAGTCCGCTGAACCTTCTCGTCGACACCGAGCCGACGAAGGGGTCCCAGTGCAGGACTACGTTTTCACCAGCGGGCGCAGGACGGTCGCCGTGGCGGGCAGCTGCCTCGCCCTCGCCGCCCTGAGCCTGAACCTGGGTCTGAACAGCCAGGCGCACGCGGCGAGTTACGGCACCCCGACCATCTCCCTGTCGGCCACCTACCTTTCAGGTGCGGTGGGCGCGGTCGGTGATCCGACGGTCCAGGTGACGGTCGCCCAGAGCGGTGCGGACGTCGGCGCGTTGACGGTCGCGGCCAGCAAGAGCAGCAAGACGTCCGTGGCGCCGACGAGCGCGGTGACCGTCTCCGGCAGCGGTGCCACCCGCCAACTCGCCGTCGCGGCGGCCGCGCAGGGCTACACCGACCTGACGGTGAAGGTCACCGGCCTCGGCGGCAAGACGGCCACGAAGACCCTGCACTACGCGGCCTCCGCAGCCGCCCAACAGCCCGCCGACACCCGCTACTTCACCGGCTCCAGCGACGCCTCCGCCGCGGTCGACGTGGGCGGCGGCTACGTCGTCGTAGCGGATGACGAGTCCAACGTCCTGCGCCTGTACGACCGTTCGGCCTCCGGCGCGCCGGTCAGGACCTGGGACTTCAGCGACGACATCGACGTCGACAAGGAGATCGACATCGAGGGCGCGGCCCGCGTCGGCGACACGATCTACTGGACCGGCTCGCTCGGCAACAACAAGGACGGCGAGTACAAGTCGGCCCGCAACACGGTCTTCACCACGAAGGTGACCGGCACCGGCGCCAACACGACGCTGTCCTACGGCAGTTCGTACGGCAAGCTCCGCGACAACCTGGTGGCGTGGGACAAGGCGAACGGGAACCGGTACGGCTTCGCGGCGGGCACGGCGGACGGCCAAATCCCCAAGGAGATCAACGGGTTCAACGTGGAGGGCCTTGAGTTCGCGCCGGGCTCCACGACCACGGCGTATCTCGGTTTCCGGGCGCCGCTCGCCCCGGCGGTGGAAGGCGGCAAGGCGCTCCTGGTCCCAGTCACCAACATCGACAAGGTGGTGGCGAACGGCACGGCGGCGACCTTCGGCACGCCGATCGAGCTGGACCTCGGCGGGCTCTCGGTGCGCGACATCCGCAAGAACGCGGCGAACCAGTACCTGATCGTCGCCGGTTCCTGGGCCGCCGACGACAACTCCGACCCGTACGCCCTCTACTCCTGGACCGGCAACGCCGCCGACAGGCCGGTCAAGCTGCGCGACCTGCCGACGACCGACCCCGGCGCCTGGGAGGCGGTCGTGGACGTACCGGACCTGACGGCCGCGGGCGCCCGCGCCCAGCTGATCACCGACGACGGCGCGGCCGACCTGTACGGAGACGGCACCGAGGCGAAGGACCTCACCCACGAGGAGTGGCAGAAGTCCCGCTCGACGTGGTTCACGGTCACGGGCTGACGGGCGCCGCGCGCCCCGCCGGGAGGCCGGGCGCGCGTCACCCTGGCACCCTGGTCCTCGACAACACCGTCGAGGACGAAAGCCGAGTCATGACCACCGAGAAGCTCACCGTAGGCGTCCTGGGCACCGGCATCATGGGCGCCGCGATGGCCCGCAACCTCGCCCGCGCCGGTCACACCGTGCACGCCTGGAACCGCACCCGCGCCAAGGCCGCCCCCCTGTCCGCCGACGGCGCGCACGTCCGTGACACGGTGGCGGAGGCCGTGCGCGACGCGGACGTCATCCTCACGATGCTCTACGACGGCGACGCCGTCCTCGATGTGATGCGCGAGGCCGCACCCGTCCTGCGCCCCGGCGCGGCGTGGGTCCAGTCGACGACGTCGAGCCTCGAATCGGTCGGCGAACTGGCCGAGTTCGCGAACCGGCACGAGCTCGTCTTCTACGACGCCCCCGTCCTCGGCACCCGCCAGCCCGCCGAGGCCGGTCAACTCACGGTCCTGGCAGCGGGACCGGAGTCCGGCCGCGCGACGGTCACCCCGGTCTTCGACGCGGTCGGCGTCCGCACGATGTGGGTGGGCGAGGACGGCGCGGCGGCGACGGCGACCCGGCTGAAGCTGGTCGCCAACAGCTGGGTCCTGGCGGTGACGAACGCCGCGGGCGAGGCCCTGGCCCTGTCCAAGGCCCTGGACGTGAACCCCCAGAGCTTCCTCGACCTCATCGCCGGCGGCCCGCTCGACATGGGCTACCTGCACGCCAAGTCGGCCGCCATCCTCAACGACCAGCTGACCCCGGCGAGTTTCGCGGTCACCACGGCGGAGAAGGACGCCCGCCTGATCGTGCAGGCGGGCGCGGCGAACGGCGTACGGCTGGACGTGGCCGCGGCGGGCGCGGAACGGTTCGCGCGGGCGGCGGCGCAAGGGCACGGGGACGAGGACATGGCGGCGGCCTATTTCGCCAGCTTCGACTGAGCGTCACCGTTACGTCACAGATGGTGCACGGCCGGAACCCCGGGTGCGGCGGACCTGTCTCCCTCCGCGAGCGCCGGCGAAGTCCGGCCCGTGCACAACCAGTTCGGGGGACGTCATGGAGAACAACAGCATCCGTAGGGCCGTGATGGCGGTGGCCGCGCTGTCGGCGGCGATGGTGATGACGGCGTGCCAGCCGGGCGACGCAGAGAGCGGGGCCGACGGCTCGTCGGACGCGCCGGCCGCGACGGCCTCCCCCATCTCCTCCGGGTCCACGGGAACGTCCGGGTCCACGGGATCGACCGGCTCCACCGGAAACGCGGTCAAGACCTGCGCGGCAACGGCCCTGAAGGCGAGCGCCTATCAGGCCGCCGACCGACCCGTCGGTACCGGGACCGGGGCGGCGATCGTCCAGTTCACCAACACCGGCGGCAGGGCCTGCGTCCTCCAGGGGCACCCCACCGTCGCCGGTGCGGCGAACGGTTCGCCGGAGCTCAACGTCCCCCTCCAGGTCACGCCCGTCGGTACCGCCTCCCCCGTGAAGCTCACCCCCGGTGGTCAGGCCTGGCTGAAGCTGACCTTCGTGCAGGTGCAGGGTGAGGGCGACGGTTACTGCAAGTCCGGTTCGGCGCCCGTCCTCTACCCGACGATGGTGATCGGCCTGCCGGGTGCCGGGGCGCACCAAGTCGCCCTGGACGACGGGCAGTTCGCGGAGTGCGACGGCACGTTGACCGCGACGGCCGTGTCGGCGACGAAGCCTTCATGACCGTACGGCTGTAGCCAGTCACACCGGCTGGCGGTCGCCCGACGCCTCCGCCGCCAGCCCCCGCATGACGTGTTCGAGGAGGGCGAGCAGGACCGTCTTCACCGACTCCTTGTCGCGGGCGTCGCACAGGACGAGGGGGATGTCGGGGGCGAGGTCGAGGGCGGCGCGGATCTCCTCGGGGTCCTCCTCGCAGACGCCGTTGAAGCAGTTGACGCCCACGGCGAAGGGGATGCCGCGGTGCTCGAAGAAGTCGACGGAGGGGAAGCAGTTCTCCAGGCGGCGGGTGTCGGCGAGGACGACCGCGCCGAGCGCGCCGCGCGACAGGTCGTCCCACATGAACCAGAAGCGGTCCTGCCCGGGCGCCCCGAAGAGGTAGACCACGAGGGCCGAACTGAGCGTGATCCGGCCGAAGTCCATGGCGACCGTCGTGGTGGTCTTCTGCTCCACCCCGGCGAGGTTGTCGACACCGACGCTGGCCTCGGTGATGAGCTCCTCGGTGCGCAGCGGCGTGGTCTCGCTGATCGCGCCGACGAGGGTGGTCTTGCCGACGCCGAAGCCGCCCGCGACGAGGATCTTGGCGGTGGCGGCGTTGGGCGCGACGGTGGTGGCGCGGCGGTCAGATTCTGCGTATGCCATCGATCACTGCCTGGAGGAAACGGGCGTCGGGGGTACCGGCCGCGGCGGGCGGGGAGACGGAGACGAGTTCGTTGTCCAGGAGGTCATCGAGCAACACCCGTATGACCGCGACGGGTTGATCGAGCCGGGCGGCGACCTCCACCAGCGCGGTGGGCGTACGGCACAGCGCGAGCAGCCTGTTCTGTTCGGGCTGGAGGCGCTGGGCGCGGGTCGGCGGCCGGACGGTGCTGATCAGGGTGATCAGTTCGATACCGGAGTGGAAGGTCGGGGTGCGGCCGCCGGTCACCGTGTACGGGCGGACGAGCAGCGCGGGGTCTTCGTCCTCCCACGGGTCTTCCTCGGACCAATGTCTCATTCATGCTCACCCACGAAGGGCGCGCCGCTGTACTCCGGGAACCGCGGTGGCGCGCTGAGGAACTGCCCCACCTGCCGTACGACCATGGTCATCTCGTAGCCGACGTTGCCGACGTCAACCTGCGAGGTGGCGAGGACGGCGAGGCGGGCGCCGCCGCCGGCGGTGGTGACGAAGAGGAAGAGGTCGTCCATCTCGATGACGGTCTGCTGCACGCGCCCGCCGCCGAAGTGCCGGCTGGTGCCCAGCGCGAGCGAGTGAACTCCCGAGGAAATGGCGGCGAGTTGCTCGGCGTCGTCCTGCGCGAGCCGTTCGGAGGAGCCGACGAGGAGCCCGTCCTCGGACAGGACGATGGCGTGCAGGGTTTCGGGGATCCGCTCGATCAGGTTGTCCAGCAGCCAGGCCAGTCCGCCGTGCGTGGTGTTGGGCGCAGTCATGGGGTGTTCCTTGTCGGACGGGGACGGGTGGGCAACTGACGGCGCTCGGACGGGGCCGTGTTCCAGGTGGGCGCGGGGGCTTCCGCTTGCGGGGGCCCGGGGCGGGGGGCGTCGCCCCGCGACGACTTCGGCCAGGCCGCGTCTCCGCGCAGCGACGAGGGCCAGGCGGGCGCGGGCACGTCCTCCTGCTCGCGGGCCCTACGGGTCCCGTCCCGCAACGCGGCCAGCATCGACCGGGCCTGCTCGGGCCGCCGCTCGGCCTCCCGCCCGGCCCCGTGCTCGCCGTTCGCCTCGTCCGGCCGCGCTCTCAACTGCGGTGCGAGATGGGCCTGTCGCACGCGGCGCGGGAGCCGGCTGGTGCCGGAACCGCCGGTGCGGGGGCCTGCGGGAGGGGCGGCCGGGCGGGGGTCCTTGGGAGAACCGGACGCGCCGGAGGTGCGGGGGTGCGGGAAGGGCACGGCCCCGCGGGGCGAAGCGGGGGCCGCCGCCTCCGCACTCGGTGCCGCCGGACCCGACGCGGGCTGGGCTTGGGGCGCGGTTCGCGTACGGGTGCGCATCGGCATACCGCCGGCCGTCACCCCGGCGCGCCCCGCACCGGTGACCGGCCCGGTGGCCGTACCGCCGGCCGAGCCCATGGCCATACCTGCGCCCATGCCCATGCCCGAACCACCGCCCGAGCCCGCCCCTGAACCCGTCGCCGAACCCGTCCCGGAACCGGTCCCCGGCTCCGAAAACGCCCCCGCGACCGACGCCAGATGCCGCTCCGCCCGCGCGTCCAGCGTCGGCGGCACCGCGTCCGCCGCCGACTCCGTGAGGGCGTGCGGGAGGACGACGACGGCCAGCGAGCCGCCGTACGAGGACGCTTGCAGGCTGGCTGTGATGCCGTGGCGCTGGGCGAGGTGGCCGACGGTGAAGAGGCCGAGGCGGGGGTCCTCGCCGAGGGTGGTGAAGCTGAAGTCCTTGGGGTGGTGCAGGAGTTCGTTGGCCGCCGCGTACTCGTCCGCCGTCAGACCGAGTCCCCGGTCCTCCACCTCGACGGCGTAGCCCTGCGCCACCGGCAGTGCGCGGACCCGTACTTCGGTGTGCGGGGGCGAGAACGTCACGCCGTTCTCGATGAGTTCGGCCATGAGGTGGATCGTGTCGCCGACGGCGGGGCCCAACACCGCGATGGGCGGGAGGGGTTCGACCACGACCCGGGTGTACCCCTCGATCTCGGAGACCGCGCTGCGCAGCAGATCCGCGAGCGGCACCGCCTGCTTCCAGCGGCGCCGGGGGGACGCGCCGGACAGCACGGTCAGGCTCTCCGCGTTGCGCCGCATCCGGGTGGCGAGGTGGTCGACACGGTAGAGATCGGAGAGGAGTTGAGGGTCCTGCTCCTTGCGTTCCATGGAGTCGATCACCGTGAGCTGGCGGTGCACGAGGAGCTGGATACGGCGGGACATGTTGTGGAAGACCAGCCGTGCCCCCTCCCGCAGCGCGGCCTGCTCCAGCGCGACGCTCACGGCGGTGCGCTGGGCGCTGTTGAACGCCTCCGCGACCTTGCCCAACTCGTCGGTGCCGTAGTCGAGTTCGGGCAGGTCGTCGAGTTCGGCGCGTTTGCCCTGGGTGCGCAGCCGGGTGATCAGTTCGGGCAGCTTCTCCTCGGCCAGTTCGAGCGTCGCCGCGCGCAGCCCGGACATCCGGCCGATGAGGGACCGCGTGATGCGCCAGGACAGCAGGCCCACGGCGAGTACGGCCACGAACGCCAGCGCGCTGCCGAGCATCGCCTTGACCAGCACCTGGTGGGTCCGGTGCGCGGAGTCCTGGGTGACCTTGACCAGGAACTGGCCCTCCACGGCCTGCACCGCGCCGGACACGCGTCCCGGGGCGGCGGCGCGGGCGGCCGGGACGGCGGGCACGCCGATCGTGCCGTCGTGCGCGGCGGACGCCGAGGCGACGGTCTCCTCGAAGGCCGTCATGGCGGTCCAGTCCTGGCCGCCCATGGTCTTGCCCAGCTGGGCACCCAAGTCGGCGGGCAGATACGGCTCCACTTCGTTGGACAGCACGGAGACCCGGACGGCCTGGGCGGCGGCCAGCGCCGACCGCTCCTGGACGCTCAACTTCCGTGACGCGGCGACCCCGTTGAGGATCGCCTCCTCCTGCGAGAGCGCCTCAGCGCCGCGCAGGAACGCCAGCGCGTGACTGGCGTCGGCTGCGGTGGCCGCGTCGCCGCTGTCGGTGCTGAGCATCCCGAAGAGGTTCAGCGCCGAGGACACGGCGTCGGAATAGACGGTGTAGGCCTGCTGCCGGGTGGTCTTCCCGTCGTCGACCGCGGTCCGTTCGGTGGTCAGCCCGGTGAGCCGCTTCCGTACGGTGGCCAACTGGGCCTGGTACTGGGCCGATCCGGCTCCGGCGGAGGCGGCGTCCGCCTTGCGGAACCCGGCGAGTACGGCGTCCGTCCGGCGCCGCTGCGCCGCCAGAGCGGCGGGGCTGCCGTGCGAGGCCAACAGGCTGACCGTCAGCTGCCGTTCCTTCTGGAATTCGCCGACCGCCGGCACCAGGGCGTACGTGGTCTTCGCCGCCTGCCCGACGCTGTTGGCGTTGTGCCACTGGTCGAAGAGCGCGTAAGAACCACTGGCCCACAGCAGGACCATCGCCGTCGCCGGCACCACCGCGAGCGTGATGAGCGAGGCCCGGATACTGCGCCCCCGCCCGCCTCCGGCTCCCGCCTCGGCCGGTGCGGCCGTACCCCGATGCCGGCTCACCTCGCCCACCGGCACCCGACGGCACGGCAGAGAAGGGGAGCTGCGGTGAAGAACTGCGACACCGGCTTTTTCCTTTCCGGGGTGGCGCGCGACGTATCGGGACGGGCCGGCAGACACGTCAACACGCCTGCACACACTGGGGAGTTGACGGCGCGGCACGCCAGGAACGCCAAGGACACCCTGCGGATTTCACGACGGGCGCCCGAGCCCCCCGCGCAGTTGGTTAGGTATGAAACCGAGCCATCCCACCCGGGTCAAGGGACCCCACGAACACGCCGGGCGTACAGGTTTAGGCCGCTCAGTACACTATGCGCGTAGATAATCCGAGGCTCCTCGCCCCCAACCCCACGGCCACAAAGACGTTTTGGCTGACTACCCAGGGTGAGGCGAGGGGGAGAGGGTGGTTCGGGGGGCGTGGGGGGCGGGAGTTCGACTGCGGGGCGAGTGGCCCCAAGCAGAGGCGACTGTGACCTAGTTCACAGCATGAACACGGTCCAAGCACATCAACTCCATCGGTCTCCGGGGTCGTTGGGCAGGCGCCGTACGAAACGCCCCCGCTCCCCCACACTCACCCCCGCCCCAACAACCCCTCGCACTGCGCCCCCAACCAAGTCATCCCATACGTCTCCGCCCCCCGAGCCGCCTCCCGCAGCAACCGCACCGCGTTCGGTTCGCTCCCCGGGCCCCCCACCCGCCGTACCGCGCGGGCCTGGGCCAGGCGGAGGCGGGCGAGTTCGGGCTGGGAGGAGCGGGCCGGGACCGCGGCCTGGCGGAAGTGTTCGAGGGCGGTCTCCGGTTCGCCCGCGGCGAGGGCGAGGACGCCGCAGGCGCGGGCGGTGGGGCCGACGAGGACCGAGGGCCAGCCGCCCAGGGCGAGCTGCTGGCCGTCGTGCGGGGCGAGGCGCGCGCGGAGCGTGGGCAGTACCGGCGCCAACTCGGCCTCGAATCCGCCCTCCAGGTCCAGCGCCGCGCAGACCTCCGCGAGCAGGACCAGCGCGGGGACGGCCCAGCCCGACGGCGGGAAGCGGTCGACGTCGGCGACGCAGCCGAGGAACAGGTCCGCGCCCTCGGCGTGCTGCCCGGTCTCGCACAGGGCGAGGGCCAGACCGGCCCGCCAGACCGGGAAGTAGGCGTGCCGCTCGACGTCGCCGGCGAGGTCGGAGGTGAAGAGTTCGGCCAGTCTGCCCTGTTGTCTCAGCAGCCAGTAGGCCTGGCCGAGGCGGGTCTGGGTGAGGTTGTCCGCGGGGACGGCGTAGTCGGCACGGAGCAGTTCGATGAACTTCAGCGACTCCACGAAGATCCACTCGGCGGCGGCGTCGAAGCGGCCGTGCCACAGGTCGAGGAGGGCGTCGAGGGTGTGCCGCTGCCACAGGGCGAGGGCGCTCTGGGTCTCGGCGGCGTGTTTGCGGTACTGGTTCGCGGTGGCGAGGGCGCTGAAGATCCTGCCGTTGCGGAGCTGGTCGATGGCGACGGCCATGAGGGCCTCACCGCGGAAGTAGGGCGAGTCCTGCCGGGCCGCGGCCTCGCGCAGTTGCTCGGAGAGGGTCAGCGACTCGGGGGCCGGCATGAAGTCGTAGCGCGCCCAGCGGCACTCGGTGAGGACCTCGCAGCGCACCTCGTCGTCGCCGTCGTCGGGTAATCGGCGCAGTGTCTCCTCGGCGAGCCGCGCTCCCTCGGCGGGCCCCGCCAGTCCCGCCGCGGTGTCCTGGCTGACCGCCAGGGCCATCTTCTTCGCGAGGTGCGCTTCGAGCCGCAGCCGCAGCCCCGCCGCCTCGGAGCTCCGGTCGCCGTCCAGCGCGGCCAGGCAGCCCCGGATCGACTGGAGCAGCTCACGGTCGACCTGCCCGGGGTCGGACCAGCGGCGCGCCATCCTGATCACGGCCTCGGCCTGCGCGCGCGGGTCGCCCTCGGCGCTGTGGTAGGCGGCGGTGTAGTGCCGTTCGGCCTCGCGCATCTCGCCCGCGGTATGGCTGAGGTCCCCGCGCCGCAGCAGCCGGCGGAACTCGGCGCGGTCCGGCGCGACGGCCGAACGCCCGTCCCTCTCCGGCGACTTGACCGCCCCGGACGCCTTCTCACCCACCCCGCCCCGGACCGCCTTCGGTACGGCGTCGGAACCGGGCGACGGCGCCAGTCCGACCAGCGCGCCCTTCGCACCCAGCACCTCGTCGCACAGCTGGGCCAACTCCAGGGACGCCCTGCGGCGCCCGTTCTCCACGCGGCTCAGGAAGCTGCGGCTGCAGTACACCTTGCCCGCCAGCTCGCTCAGCGACATGCCTGCCGCGATGCGGCGCCTGCGTAACTCGGCGCCGAATCCGTCGTACTCGATGACCGTCCCCCCAACAACACACCGCCCGAACGGTGTTGCCAAATACCCGCTGGCAACACCCGACCCCTCCGGACCGGCCCGATGACCGGGGAAGCTGTCTGTGCCGGAGCCTACGGGCACGGGGGCGCGCCCCATGGGGGAACGGGCGCACTGATCATGCCTTCGGACGAACCCGAGGCGCGTGCTGCGGTCGATATGCCGGGGGCATCCGACCGCAGCACATCCGGCGCCAATCCCTCCGTGTTCCACGGGGCACCGAAGAGCTGAACGACGACGGGGAATGGGGGGTCCACGGTCCGGGGCGCGCGGGGGGCGCTCCGGACCCCGGATCACCCCGACGCCACCGCCGACTCGCTTCCCCCGTCCACCGGGGCGCCCCACACACGCAGACGCGGGTCGCCCCGGTACACCTGTGCGCGGGCGTACCGGGGCGAGACCGTCGGGTCCTCAGCCCTGGCTGCAGTAGTCCACCCAGCGGTGCGAGGAGATGTTGTTGTTGACGCTCTTGCCGAACTGGTCCAGGCCCGCGCCGTAGGTGAAGCGGTACTCGCCGGTCGTGGTGTCGGGCCAGCTGTCGCCCTGGCTGATGCAGGCGTGCGCGCCGCCGGCGCCGGGGGCGGTGTACAGGTCTACGGCGTCGAGGCCACCCGCGTAGCCGTTGTTCCAGATGTCGGAGGTCAGGTTGCGGCAGCTGCCCCAGTTGTCGGAGTTGCCGGACCACTTGCACTCGCGGCCGCCGCCGTAGGGCTGGGTGTAGACGTGGAGGTAGCCGTCGCCGGAGGCGAGCCGCGCGGTCGCGGTCGACTGGGAACCCGCGTCCAGCGCGCTGGCGCTGGAGACCGGGGAGAAGAGCGCGGCGACGGCGGCGGCCGAGGCCGCGACGGTGAGGAGACGCTTGACGGACATGGTTTCCCTCGTTTCGTTGTGGTGGGGTGATGCGCCCACGGTCGGGCGATACGCCCAAGGTGGGGTGATGCGCCCACGGCTCCACGGCCGTGGTGGTCTGTGTGTGCGGAGGAGAAGGAAAAGGAGAAGGAAGGGGAGGCGGGCCGGGCTCAGTCGCCGCGTGCGACGATCGCGCGGGCCCGGGGCAGCGCCTCGCGCTTGAGGCGTGCGAGATCGGCCGTCTCCCGGGGATGGCTCCGCCGTAGCCGGTCCCGGTACTCGGAGTCCAGGGACTCGGCCACGGACGACAGGCCGCTGGAGACGGCACAGGCCGCCTCGGCCGAGGCCAGCCGTACCTCCTTGGCGTGCGGCCACGGAGTCTCCGGCAGGGTGGCCGCGGCGCGGGCCCGGGCGGGGTCCGCGTAGGTGTAGGTCCGTTCGCGCATACAGCGCGCCCAGGGTTTGACGGCCGCCTTGTACCGCTCGTCGTCCGTCACGAGGCCGACGCGCATGCCGGCCAGGCTGTCGGCGACCCGGGTCGCCCGGAACCAGGCCTGGAGATCGCCGTACAGCTGCCGTTGGGCGGTGGCCTGGCAGCCCTGGTCGCTGTGGGTGACCCGTATGCCGTTCGGGAGCCGGGCCGAAAGTCCTTGCGGCCGCGCCCCGTTGAGGTCGCTGACCAGGACGGCCCTGGCCTCGGCCGGCACGGAGTGGAAGTACCGCTGGTTGGGATCGCTCCGGACCTCGGCCTCCCGCTGCCGCCGCAGGTCGGTGCCGTAGCCGTGGGCCGTGGCCCAGGCCGGGTCGTCCACGACGTAGGGGAACCGGGCCGAGACGTCGTCGGGGCTGGGCGGCTCGATCCAGTACTTGTGTCCCTCCTTCTCCATGCACGTCTTGATGAGGAGCTGCTCCGCGAGCCGTAGCGTCTCCGCCGTGCTGCCCGCGGCCCGGGGTGTGCCGTCGGCGGACGCCCCGGGGGTGGTCGTGGTGCCCGCGCATCCGGTGGCCGTCGTCGCCAGCAGACCGGCGGTCAGCAGGGCCAAGGTCCAGCGGTGCATGGGGCGGCTCCCGGGGCTCTGATCGAACGGACGTGGTGCTTTCGAGCCGTTGACGCCCCACGGGTCCCGTCCGTATGCCCCTGGACCACAAGGTTTTTTTCTTACTCCGGCGCTCATACGAGGGCCGCCGAAGAACCGTCTTTCCTGCACGCGACGGGCATCGCCGACCGTCGAAAACCGGCCAACCGGCGTGCGGAGGGAGGAGCGCCGCCCCCTTGGGCGGAGGCGCGCGCGACAGACGTCACCTGCCCTGACGTCGCAGGTGAGGGACACCGGCCCGCCGAATCGATCGAATCCGGTCACGACGGTCCGGCCGTTGCTGTGCCTTCGCTATGTCGTGGGCATGTTCGCCGTTATCTTTGCCGTGCTCCATCGGGCGGGTGGTGCGGCGATCGGGGAACGATGTTCGAAGTGCGGCTGCTCGGTCCGGTGGAGGTGTGGGCCGGTGACCGGCGGGCCCCGCTCGGCGGTGTCAGACCCCTCGCGGTCCTGTCGGCACTCGTCGTCCACCTCGGCGAGGTGCTCTCCACCGAGCGGCTCGTGGACTGCGTCTGGGACGAGCGGGCGCCGGCCACCGCGGGCGCCCTGGTGGCCACCCATGTCTCCGCCGTACGCCGGGCACTGGCCCAGGTCACGCAGGACGCCGTGGTGCGGACGCGGCCGCCGGGATATGTCGCCGACCTCGACCCGTCGCAGATCGACGCCCGCCGGTTCGAGGACCTGCTCGCCTCGGGCCGGACCGCTGCCGCGGCGGGCCGCCACGAGGAGGCCGCCGACCTGCTGGGCGAGGCGCTGGCGCTGTGGCGCGGCCAGGAAGCACTGGAGGGGCTGGGCCAGTCGTTCGCCCGGATCGAGGCGTCCCGGCTGGCCGAACTGCGGGTCGTCGCCCAGGAGGAGACCTTCGGACTGCATCTCGAGCTGGGCCGCGCGGACCGGACGATCGCCCCGCTGCTCGCGCACGTCGCCGCCCACCCCCTGCGGGAACGGCCACGCGGCCAGCTGATGACCGCGCTGGTCCGCACCGGCCGCGTCTCCGACGCCCTGCGCACCTACCGGGAGGGCCGCACGGTCCTGCGCGAGGAGCTGGGCATAGATCCCGGCCCGGAGCTGCAGGCCCTGCACCAGGCCGCGCTGACCAACGACACACAGGTGGCGGGCACCCCGCGCCCCCCCGGCACCGCCCGCACGCACAGCACCGGGCGGGAACCCGCGGCGCCCCCGAAGTCACCGCCGGGCGGCGGCCGGGCCACGCCCGAACCCCGGGCGTGGCCCGCACCGTCCCATCTCCCGCCGGACATCGCCGACTTCGTGGGCCGCACCGAGCAGATCGCCTGGGCCGCCTCGCTGGTGGGCGGGGTCGACGAGGCGGGCCGTACCGCTCCGCCGATCGGCGTGATCTCCGGCCGGTCCGGCACGGGCAAGACCGCGCTCGCCGTGCACGTCGGCCACCGTACGGCCGAACTCTTCCCGGACGGCCGCCTGTTCGTGGACCTGCGGGCGGCCGACACCGCGCCGCTGCAACCCGCCGACGCCCTCGCCCGGCTGCTGCGCGCCATGGGCGCCGACCCCGAGACCCTGCCGACCTCGGTCGAGGAGCTGACCGGGCTGTACCGCACCCACATCGGACACCGGCGCGTCCTGCTGATCCTGGACAACGCGGCGGGCGAGGCGCACGTACGTCCGCTGCTGCCCCCCGGCCCGGGCTGCGCCGTCCTCGTCACGAGCCGGCGCCGGCTGGTGGCGCTGGAGGGTTCCGCCCACCTGGACCTGGCCGTGCCCGGTCAGGCGGAGGCGCTCGAACTGCTGCGCCGGGTCGCCGGAGCTGACCGTACGAGCGCCGAGCCGGAGCGGGCCGCGGAGATCGTCTCGCTGTGCGGACGGCTGCCGCTGGCCGTGCGCATCGCGGGTGCCCGGCTGGCGGCCCGCCCGCACTGGGCGCCCGGCCGGCTCGCCGACCGGCTGCGCGACGAACGCCGCCGGCTGAGCGAACTGCGCGCCGGGGACCTGGAGTTGCGCACCAGCCTCGAACTCGGCTACGCCGACCTGGAGTTGCCCGAGCGCCGGGCGCTGCGCCGGCTGGCCCTGCTCGACCTGCCGGACTTCGCGGCCTGGATCGCCGCCCCGCTGCTGGACATCGGCACGGAGGAGGCCGAGGAGGCGGTGGAGCGGCTGGTGGACTGCCACTTCATCGACGTGATCGGCGTCGACGAGACGGGACGCAGCCGGTACCGCATCCATGACCTGGCCCGCGAACACGCCCGCGAGCGCTGCCTGTCCGAGGAGAGCGCCGAGGAGCGTACGGCGGCCGTGCTGCGGCTGGTGGCGTCCTGGCTGGGTCTCGCCGAGAAGGCGGCCGCCCTCGGCCCGGGCGGCGCCGCCCGGCGCTTCCCCGAACCGGCCGCCGTACGGGCCCTCGACGCGGAGACCGAGGAGGAGCTGCTGGAGCGGCCCACGTCCTGGTTCGCCGCCGAACAGGCCTGTCTGCTCGCGGCGGTCGAGTACTGCGCCGACCACGGCATGGTCCGCGCCGCCCGCGACCTGGCCGGAGCGCTGATCGCGAGTTCGGCCGCCCTGTACAACCAGTTCGACGCCTGGTCCCGCTCACACGCCGCGGCCATGGCCGCCGTACACCGCGGCGGGGACGACGAGGGCGAGGCGTGGCTGCTCGCGGGGATGGGCCAACTGCGCTACGAACAGGACGAGTTCGAGGATTCGTACACCTACTTCGGCGAGGCCCTGCGGCTGTTCGAGGCGCGTGGTGACGTACCCGAGGGCGCGGCGCTCGCCCTCGCCGGGATGGGGACGGCCCGCCGCGAACAGGCCGGGTACGCCGAGGCGTCGGAGCTGCTGGACGTGGCGCTGGAGCGGTACGGGGAGTCCGCCGGGCGAGGCGCCCGGGCCCGGGTGCTGTACGGCATCGGATACGTGCACCGGGAACAGGGGCGCGGCGCGCAGGCCCGCGAAGCTCTCGCGCGGGCACTGGAGTTGTACCGCGCGGAGGGCGACCGGCACGGCGAGGCGCTGACCCTGCGGTCGCTGGCCCTGTGCGACCGGGCCGAGGACGCGCTCACGGACGCCGAGCGGACGCTGCACGAGGCACTGAAGATCTTCTCGGCTCTGCGGGACACCTTCGGGGTGATGTACACCGAACAGTCGCTGGCCAAGACGGAGTTGAGGCTCGGCCGCCTCGACGAGGCACGGGCGCGGCTCGGCCGGTGCCTGACCGTGGCCCGGGAGCGCCAGGACCGCTTCGGCGAGGCCCTCGTCCTGCGCACGCTCGGCGAGTGGCATCTCGCCGCCGGCGATCCGGACAGCGCGCAAGAGCCGCTGGAACGGGCCCTGTCGACATGGGAGACCCTGCGGCTGCCCCTGTGGCGGGCCCGCACACTCCGGGACCTCGCCGAGGTACGGGAGGCACACGGCGACGCGTCGGCGGCGCGGGCGTACAGGGCCGAAGCACTCGACGTCTTCCGGGAGTTGGGCTGCCGCGAGGCACAGGAGCCGGCTGCGGGCGCTCGGTAGTCCGTACGCGGCCACGGCGCCTTCATCCCGCCCCGCCGGAGGCGACTCCGGCGGGTCCCGGTGTGCGAAGGCCGCTCCGAGGCGACCTGAACCGGCCCCGCCCATGGCCGGCCCGGATGAAGTCGCCGTAGCCGTCCGCCCGTCTGCAGAAGCCCTGGTGGGCCGCCTACAGGCAACTTGCAGAGCACTTGCAGCGCGGTCCGCGATGCTGATGCACGTGACAGAGATCATCACGCTCTCGGACGCCCGGGTCGCCGCCGTCGCGGAGGACGACTGCGGCGAACCGCTGGTCGACCTGCGCGACACGGGCGACCTGCGGATCGACCCCCGGCAGGCCGACGACGACGGCCACTACGCCCACCTCAGGGCCGGTGCGCTACGGCGGCTGGTGCGGGCCCAGCGGCTGCTGCCGGCCGGGGTCCGGTTCCTTGTGGTGGAGGGGTACCGGCCGCCCGAACTGCAGCGCCGGTACTTCGAGCAGTACGCGGGGACCATGCGCCGGGCCCACCCGGACGCGTCGCCGGAGCGGATCCGCGAACTGGCGAGCGCGTACATCTCCCCACCGGAGGTCGCACCGCACGTCAGCGGCGGGGCCGTCGACCTGACGCTGTGCGACCGGGACGGCCGGGAACTGCCGCTGGGCACGGAGGTCAATGCGACCCCCGAGGAGAGCGACGGCGCCTGCCGCACCCAGGCACCCGGCATCAGCGCCGAGGCACGCGCCAACCGGGCCCTCATGAGCTGGGCCCTCGACGCGACCGGCTTCGTCAACTACCCGACCGAATGGTGGCACTGGTCGTACGGCGACCGGTACTGGGCGCTGCTGCGCCGGGCACCGGCCGCCCGCTACGGCCCCGCCGCCCCACCCGGCCCGACGACCTGGGGTGCTGGAAGCCGGGGGCAAATCTAACCACCGCAGTGGGATTTTACTGGTTAGAAAAGACCCCAGCCTCCAGCACTCCAGGCCGCCGCGCCCCCGGCCCGACGGCCTGACCAGCCACCGACCGGAACGCACAACGACCGCACCGTACGGCCGAGTTCACGACCGAGGTTCACGACCGAGGGGGAAACAGCATGGAGACCAGAACCTGCGCCGTCCCGCCACCGCAGCGCGAGGACGGCGACCGGATGAGCCCGAAGGACTTCGACGCGTCCTTCGCCGCCGACATGCCACGCCTGCGCCGCCGCCTGCTGGCCCTGACCGGCAACCCGCACGACGCCGACGACCTGCTCCAGGAGACCTACCTACGGCTCTCCCGACGCGCCCGCACCCAGAACCTGACGGTGCAGCAGCACCCGTACGCCTACACCTGCACCGTCGCCCTGAACCTGCTGCGCGACGCGTGGCAGCACCCCTCCCGGCGCGAGCAGTCCACCGACCGGCTGCCCGAATCGGGCTGGGACGGCGGGCTCGCCTCCTACGAGGCGTCCCAGACCACGCTGGCACTGCTGGGCGTGCTCTCCGAGAAGGAGGCCGCGGCGGTGATCCTCGTGGACCTGGAGGGCCTCAGCCACGACACCGCGGGCGAACGCCTCGGCGCCCACCGCGGAACGGTCCAGCGCAACCGGATGCGCGGCCTGGCCAAGATGCGCGACGCGCTCGGCCTCTAGCCCGTGCCGCTCCCCCACGGGGGTGGGGAGCGGCACGCACGTCCCCACGGCCGTCCCGGCCCGCCCGGCGACGCCACCCATACGGCACGCACACGACCATGCGAAGGAAGACTTCCTTGAACACCAGCAGCACGCGCCGCCGGACCAGCGGCGCGCTCCTGGGGGCCTCGGTCCTCGCCCTGTCCGCGTTCGTCTCCGCCCCGGCCCACGCCGCCGCGCAGGACGCCACCTGCGGTGTCCTGGCACCGGGCGCCTCGGCCGTCGCGCAGGCCGCGGTGAACGCCGCCTGTTCGCAGATCGGCGTCTGGTACAGCTGGGGCGGCGGCCACGCGGCCACGCCGGGCGCCAGCTACGGCTACTACGACGGCTCGGACCCCGACAGCCTCCACGACAACGAGCGCAAGGGCTTCGACTGCTCCGGCCTGACCCGCTACGCCTACTACCAGGCCACCGGTAGGGACCTGCTCAACGGCACGGCGGACGACCAGTTCCACAGCTCGCAGGCCTCGGCCCGCTTCTCCGCCGCGCAGGGCAGTGCCCCGCTGCTGCCGGGCGACCTGATGTTCTGGGGCAGCGGGCACATCCACCACGTCGCCATGTACCTGGGCAACGGACAGATGGTCGAGGCGTACGAGTCGGGCACCCACATCCGGGTCGCCCCCGTCCGCACCGGCGGCGACTACGCGGGCGCGATCCGGGTCAACGGCTCGGGCACGCCCACTCCCCCGCCCGCGAACGGCGGCACGGTCTTCGAGACCTGGGGCACGGGGGTGCGCACCCGCTCCACGCCGAGTGTGCGCGGTGCCGTGGTGGACACCTTCGCCGGTCCGACCCAGGTGTCCGTCCAGTGCCAGGAGCACGCCGAGACCGTCACCGCCGAGGGCTACACCAACGACATCTGGTCCAAGCTGGCCGACGGTTCGTGGCTGACCAACATCTACATCAAGGGCCCGGCCTCACTGCCCGGCATCCCGGACTGCGGCGGCAGCACCACCCCGCCGCCCTCAGGAGGCAGCAAGCCCTTCCAGACCTGGGGCACCGGCGTCCGCACCCACAGCCAGCCGAACGTCAACGCCGGCGTGGTCGACTACTTCGCCCAGCCCACCACGGTCAACGTCGTCTGCCAGGCACACGCCCAGGAGGTCACGGCCGAGGGCTACACCAACGACGCCTGGTCCAAGCTGACGGACGGTTCCTGGATGACCAACATCTACATCAAGGGCGCGGCCTGGCTGGACGTACCTACCTGCTGAGCTGGAGCCGAGACCGCGGGCCGCCGTATGCCTTGAGGGGTGTGCGGTGGCCGGCGGTCGGAGACGGGGCGGCAGACGAGCCGGGCCGTACGCCGGGGATAGTTTCGATATCTGAGGAAGCGTCCCCTGAGCTGCGCGGGCGTTCCGCGTGACCAGAGGCCGTGCACATCGCGTGCACACTAACCCGAATGACCACCTCCCCAAGCGGTACGAATTTCCGTACCAGTCCGGTACGATGTCGGGTACCATTCCGCGAGAGGACCTGCGCCATGACCCTTACCGCCAGCGAGGCGCGCAAGGAACTTTTCCCCCTGATCAAGAAGGTCAACGACGACCACGCGCCAGTGCGGATTCACTCCAAGAACGGCGACGCCATCCTCATGTCGGCAGAGGACTACGACGCCTGGCAGGAGACCATCTACCTCCTGCGTTCACCGGCCAACGCCCGCCGCCTTATGGAAGCCGTCGCCCGCGACCGTGCGGGCCAGACAGCGGTCACCAAAACCCTGGAGGAACTCCAGGAACTGGCCGGTGACGAGTGAGGGACGTCAACTTCGACCCAGCCGCCTGGGACGACTTCCAGCACTGGCTCGCGACCAACCGCAAGATGGTGCGCCGCATCGTCCGCCTGATCGGCGAGATCCAGCGCGATCCGTTCAACGGCATCGGCAAGCCCGAACCGTTGAAGGGGGACCTCTCCGGCTACTGGTCTCGCCGCATCGACGACGAACACCGCCTCGTCTACCGAGCCGACAGCAAAGAGGTCAAGATCCTCAAGGCTCGTTACCATTACAACGACTAGACCACTCATGCCTGGCGCCGTGAGACCACCTCGCGGGCCCCATGCCGTTTCGCTTGCATGCCTGGTGACACGTAGCGCGGTGCCGTATGTGGTAAACGCATTCCGATGCCCCGTGACTATGGCAATCGCGAAGGCCGAGCAGCATGCTGCCAGCAAACCATCCGGACTGCACGCCGCGGATAGATGAGAGTTTGGCGAAAGCACCTTCTTAAGCTGCGCAAACTCTTCGCGTGACAAGAGGCCGTGCACGTCACGTGCACACTCCCGCATGGTCCAGAACCCTGCACGGTCGATAAGGCCAGGCGATCCCAACGTCCAGGGCAACAGCCCATCACACGTTCCGTCACGCAGCTTCAGCCCGATGTGGCGCGTCGGCTGCGTCCGCCTATGCGACCGACAGCCTCGCATACCAAGTTGCCGCCTGGACCAAGTACTCAGGCTGGAAGCTGATGCACGGGTTGGATTGGCGGAGAAAGGTCGAGGGTCGCCAAGCCGCTGTTCTCCGCCATCGTCCTGGCGTCCAACTACTCCACGATGTCCAGCGCAGCGAGACGGTCCGCGATCTTCATCGTCTCCAGACTGACTGTGACGATCCGCGTGAGGAGGTCGATAATGCAGAGAAGGCCTACGTCGTGGCTAGGACGGCCGGGCTTCACGGTTTTACCACCGGACAATCAGATGACTCGTGGCCACGCGGGTAGGGGGCAACTGCAAGTTTGACGCGGGAAAGTCGCAATCTCGAGTGTCAAGTCACCGGCCAGTGGAGGCAGGGAAGACGAGATCAGCGCACCCCGAAACTCCGGCAACTGCTGGTAGGAAGCGATGTCCCGACCCACGAACAGGTCTTCGAGCACAGCAAGCAGACTGTTGACCCGTGCCGGCAGCGGTGAAGATGGGGCCGCGTAGGCTTGGCTGAGAGACGCGCCGATGTTGGCTGCCTTCCAGGGATTGGCCTGCTCCTCGGTTATGCCGAGCCAGCGCTCGATGGTGCCGGTGAGACGAACCGCCCCGGCGAAGGATGACCCTGAATCGTTGGCGGACGCCGCCAACGCGGTTAATGCCGATGCGTCCTCGCACAGCCGCTTCTTGAGGGTGCTCTGGGTTGTAGCCATGACCGCATCCTCGTCCCAGAGGACAACGTGTGGGATGCCGAACAGGGACAGGGTGCTCGCCGCACGGTGGAGCTCGAATTTGCCAAACGCACTGAGGACGCCGACATTGTGGCCAAGTTTGGCCAGGAGACCCCGACGGGCCAGCCACTCAAAGAACAACACATCGCTAGGACCTTCGACGACGATCACCCGGTCAGCGAAGAATGCGGCGGCCCGGTGCGCGTCCAGGTCGTAGAGAACCCGGTCCCGTTCCTCATTGGCCGGGGTAAGACGGGCAGTCTTGAAACAGGAGCGGGAGCCCATGGCGTAGGTCGAGCGGGTGTGTATGTCCGAGAGAACCCTGCTCACAAGAGCGGGAGAAGGCGATGCCACTTCGATCCGGTGCAGTGAACGACGCACCCGGGTGATCGCTTCAGGGGAGGTCTCGGCAGCCGCGATCACAGACGCATTGTGCGTGGTGATCGTCACTGCCGTGTTGCCTGCATCAACGAGCTGGTGCAGGTCGTGGGCAAGTCGTGTCACCTGGGAAGGGTGGAGGAATGCCTCAGGCTCCTCGAAGAGGACCCACCGGAACGCACCCTCCTTGGCCTGGGCCCGTAGCCGTGCCGCCGCTTGGATCAGCGCAGCAACCATGGTGCGCTGCACGCCGGATCCCTGGGTCTCCAGCGGACGGTGAGAGCCGTCTTGGTGGAGTCGCAACTCGATGAGGTGTCGCATGATCAGCTCGTTGGACAACTCTCCGACGTCGACCTTCGCGGACAGGCCCCAGGGCATCAGCGCCTCGTCAAGATCGCTCTCAAGGTCAGTGATGGGCCCTTCCTGCAAGGCACTACTCAGCGTTCCGAGCGCAGCTCTAGCGGTCACGAGCATGGTCTCGATGTGCCGCTCGGAGAAGGCAAGGAGCAGTACGTCCCGCAAAGGCGAGGGACCGGTAAGCGACATGTGGTCGGCCATCTTGCTGATCGCCGGAATGTAGACGCACTGACCGAGCTTGGCAGCACTAGTCCAGCCGGTCGGCTGTGGTTCACCGCCGTCCTGGGGAATCAGGTAGTAGGCCCCGGCAAGACGGTCTGTGGTCTTGGTGAACCAGCGCCGGATCCGGAGGAGATCGCCATCGCCGGGGTCGACGCCGATCTGCTTGGCCTCGGCGGCGTCAACGCTGTAGTCGATCTCCACCCAGGATTCTGCACCAGGCTCCGCGTGCCAGGGGAGGTCTCGGGTTTCGTCCCAGTCCAGTGCACCATAGAACAGCAGGACGGCATCCATCAGAGTGGACTTCCCCGCGTTGTTCGGACCGATCAGCGCGCCAAACGGACGCATGTGCAGTTCGACGTCGAGGGCGCCGCGAACGTTCCGGACGGCCACGCGTAGGGGGCGCATGGGGAGGCTCCTCGAGGTCAGCGGGGGAGGAACGGGCTGGGAGCCCCGGAATAGGACACGTACAGCCGGTCACGGGCACGAGTGCACGCGACATAGAGCACGCATCGCTCCCTCTGCACACTCTCCAGGTGGGCGGCCCTGTCGACTTCCAACGGAACGATCGCCCGATCGTGCGGCACCACCTTGTCTTGGACTCCGACGACGGCAACGCACTGGAATTCCAGCCCCTTCATGCTGTGCATCGTGCCGACCTGGACCCGACCGCCGGAGGGCCCCGGCGGCTCGGGCTCTATGCCCGCGGAGCGAAGTGCGCCCGCCACGTCGTCGGACTTGGCGTTGACCCGGGCCGCAACGGCGATCGCACCCGGTTCGACGCCGTCAGCTAGCCAGGCCCGGACTTGGGAGACCACGGCAGCGCGTTCCTCGGACCACTCGGTGAACCGCCGGACGATCGGCCGGCGGCCGTGCATCGGCGACTCGTAGCCTTCTCGGCTGTCGGGCCAGCCATCGAGGTCCTCCTCGGACACAAGTCCCAGCACCCGGACGGCCCAGGTGAGGATCTCCTGTGTGGTGCGGTAGCTGACGGTGAGTCGCTGTGTCCGGCCGACGATGTTGATCCCAGTGTTCTTCAGCGGTACCCGATGCTGCCAGATCCGCTGATGCGGATCCGCAACGAGGAACAGATCGTCCGCGCCCGGGCGGACGGCCGCCCGGAGCAACCGCCACTGCGCGGGATGTAGGTCCTGACCTTCGTCGACGATGATGTGCTGGTAGACGGCAGGCCCGTCTACCTGTCGCAGGATTCGTGCCGCCTCATCGGCTACCTGCAGGAACGACCAACGCCCGAGGTCGCTCAGCTGAGTCCGCAACGCCTCGATGGCAGCCCAGACGGACGACCGCTCCGAGCGAGTTAGACCCTGGCCTCGGCCGGTGCGTGCTGCCGCTAGATACGCCTCCAACGTAGTGACGTCCTGGGCGAGTAACACCTGCTCCCATTCATCGACCAGGAATTCCCCGGCGTAGTCCGGGTGCACGGTGTCGGCCAGGCTGACCAGTTCACGCGACGTGAGCACCGCAGGGCGACTTCCACGCTGGTCGCTGACAACCCGGCCAGCAAGCTGATCAGTGGTGATCACCTCGATCCGGTCGCGGTCCTCGGGGTTCTCGACGAGTTGGTCCAGCTGACGAGCCAACTCCGCGGTCAGCGGGCGGCTGTAGGTGGTCAGCAGGATCGGCGCGCCGCTGTCGTGGAACCCGGCGAGGTGCGCAGCCCGGTGCAGGGCGGTCACCGTCTTGCCAGTCCCCGCACCACCGGTGATCATCACTGAGCCGAGATAGGGGTCGTGGTAAGCGATCCGGCGCTGCATCGGATGCAGAAAGATCCTCCACAGCGCAAACGGGGGGCGCAGCAGCTTCTCAAGTTCTTCGGGGCCGCTGACGAGCGCGACTTGGTCGGGGGTCCGTCCGATCGCTGCGGACAAGTCGTCCGGCTCAACCCGGTCGGGCTTGGCGGCGTTGACGAGATGCTTGCTGACCTCTCCCCAAGTCTCCTCGATCGTCATACCCGAGGCCAGCGCGACGAGGACGTCGTACTGGAGTGACGGCAACATGTGCTGGAGGGCGTCCAGGTGCGCCTCCCGAGTCAACAATCGGACAATCGGCAGCACTTGGTCGTCGATACCGAGTGCTCGGAAGTCTGAATCCTTGACATGGTCGAAGAGCCTGGCTGGTGTAGCTTCGGCGGCCAGACGCAGTGTGCTGCTCATGTTCTGCAGCTGCGTCTCGTCGCGCACTTCCAGGACGCCGAGAACCTGGTTGACGGTGAACAACCTCGTCGTGGCCCAAGCAATGGCGTCGTCATGCGGCAGGACACGCAACAGGCAGTAGAGGTCTCCTGTCGCCGGCGCCAGGACGACCCCACGATAGAACTGATTAATCCGGATTGTCCTGATCCGAGGGTCTTCGGCCCGGTTGAGCTTCTCCAGATGCAGTCCCGCATGGGTGGCCTGGGCGAACTTCCCGAGCGCGGCCTGCACAGCCTTCTGGACCGGCTTCTCCAGCTTGGCGTACTCGGAGAGGAACTCCTTGGCGATCGCCAACGGCGGCACGGACACTCCTCCGACGGGGTGGACGACCCTCATAGTAAGTCGTTGATGATCCGTGCGGGGCAGTATCGTAAGGGGCTCCGTGACCCGCCTTGACTGACGACTGGGGGGCTCCGCCTGTGGCGAAGCTGACGTTGCCGCAATTGGAAGCGCATCTGTTCGGTGCGGCCGACATCCTGCGCGGCAAGATGGACGCCTCGGAGTTCAAGGAATACATCTTCGGGATGTTGTTCCTCAAGCGCTGCTCCGACCAGTTCGACACGATCTGGGGCCGGGTCATCGCCGAGCAGATCGAGGCGGGCCGGACACAGGCACAGGCCGAAGAGATCGCCGACAACCGGGCGTTCTACCGGGGCGGCGACTTCTTCGTGCCAACGGCGGCCCGATGGAGACACCTGGTCGGCAAGTCGGCCGAGAACGGCGTCGCGGACCTGCTTAACAAGGCCTTGGCCGCGCTGGAGACCGCCAACGCCACAGCACTGCAGGGCGTGGTCGGGCACATCGACTTCAACCGCAAGGTCGGCAAGACGTCGCTGTCGGACCAGAAACTGCAGGCCCTGATCAGGCACTTCGCCCACTACCGGCTCCGCAACGAGGACTTCGAGTTCCCCGACCTGCTGGGCGCCGCGTATGAGTACCTCATCGGCGAGTTCGCCGACTCGGCGGGCAAGAAGGGCGGGGAGTTTTACACCCCGCGCGGCGTCGTCCGGATGATGGCGCGCCTAGTCGAACCGCACTCGGGGATGCGGGTGTACGACCCGTGCGCTGGCTCCGGAGGCATGCTGATCATGTCGAAGGAGTACGTCGCGGAGGCAGGCGAGGACGCTCAGGACCTACGCCTGTACGGCCAGGAGGCCAACGGCGGCACCTGGGCCATCTCGAAGATGAACATGATCCTTCACGGCATCGTCAACGCCGACCTGGAGAACGACGACACCCTCGCCAATCCGTTGCATATCGAGCCGGATGGTTCGACGCTGACGCTCTTCGACCGGGTGCTCACGAATCCCCCGTTCTCACAGAACTACGTGCGCGCCGGGATGAAGCACGCCGACCGATTCGAATATGGCCGGACTCCGGAGACCGGCAAGAAGGCTGACTGGATGTTTGCCCAGCATGTGCTCTCCGTGCTCAGGCCCGACGGCATTGGCGCCACGGTCATGCCGCACGGAGTGCTGTTCCGGGGCGGCGAGGAACAGGCGATCCGGAGGAAGGTCATCCAGGCCGACCGGCTAGAGGCGGTCATCGGCCTAGCTTCGAATCTCTTCTACGGCACTGGTATCCCGGCGTGCATCCTCATCCTGCGCGGCCCCGGCCCCCGCCCGGCCTCACACCGGGGCAAGGTTTTGTTCATCAACGCCGACCGCGAGTACTTGTCCGGCCGCGCCCAGAACTACCTTGAACCCGAGCACGCTGAGAAGATCGTCGCTGCCTATCGGGCCTATCTGACCGACCCGGCCCACGACATCCCTGGCTTCGCCCGCGTGGTGTCGCTCGATGAACTCGAAGACAACCAGTTCAACCTCAACATTCGGCGATACGTCGACAACACCCCGCCGCCGGAGCCCCAAGACGTACGGGCCCACCTGCACGGCGGCGTCCCGAAGCCCGAGGTCCATGAGCACGAGGCCGCGTTCCAAGCTTACGGCGTGGACGTGCGCTCCCTGTTCGTCGAACGGAATGCTAACTACTACGACTTCCCGGCAGATGGCTGGCGATCGGCTGCCGCCCGTATTCCTGAGCTGGCCGCGCCCGCCGAAGCGCGAGTGCGGGACGCGTTCGATGACTGGTGGGGCCGGCACAGCAAACGGCTGAGCGAGCTGCCCGGCACACACAAAGTCATGGACACCCGAGCCGAGTTGCTCGAGTCTTTCGTCGCAGAACTCGAACCCCTCGGCACACTCGACCGCTTCCAGCTCTCGGGCGCGGTTGCCTCCTGGTGGGGCAGCGTTCAATACGACATCCGTACTCTGGCCTTCCACCAGTTCAGTGGAGTCGTCCAGGGTTGGCTGGCAACGATCCAGACCGCTTTCGCGGATGACGACGCGGCGGTACTGAACGCCCAGCGCCAGGCAGCCGCCAAACGCAAGGCTCAGGAACACCCGCTGGTCCCGTACGTCCTCGCCGACTACCTCAACGAGCTTGAGGAAGCCGAGAATCTACGGGCTGAACTCGATGTCAAGGTCAAAGCCGCCACAACTCCCCCCGATGACGATGGCAGCGAGACCGAAGAAGTCGACCCCGTCGCGTTGAAGCGCCTGCGCACCCAGCTTCTCGCGGCCAAGTCCAAGGTCCGCAAACTGGAGGCCACATTCGTCGACCAGCTCGGCAGGGGCGTCCGAGAGATCCACAAGGCCGAGACCGAACCCGACCTGG
The DNA here is from genome assembly GCF_045162565.1 of Streptomyces sp. NBC_00986. Taxonomy (NCBI): domain Bacteria; kingdom Bacillati; phylum Actinomycetota; class Actinomycetes; order Kitasatosporales; family Streptomycetaceae; genus Streptomyces; species Streptomyces sp. NBC_00986. The sequence goes on along the minus strand of NZ_CP108733.1, from coordinate 8,257,809 downwards.
TCATGCGCATCCTCAAGGCCGACCTAAGCCGCCGCCTCAACACCCGTCTCGCTACCGGCCGCAGAGCTCTGATCGACCGCTACGGCATGTGGGCCTCCAAGTACTCGGTGACCCTTCCCGAACTCGAAGCCCAGCGCGCGGCTGCGGCCATCCGAGTCGACAAGATGCTGCGGGAGCTCGGCTATGCGTGATCGTGAGTACCCGTGGCCTGAAGTATGCCTCCGAGAGATCGGCGAGATCAGCGCTGGGGGAACGCCGTCGCGCGATGACCCCAGTCTGTGGAATGGAGCAATTCCGTGGCTAACTCCGGGAGATCTGACAAAGAATCCTCAGACTGTCACCACTGAGAGCGCGGAGTACATTACAAGGGCAGGTCTCAACAGGTCTGCCGCTGCGCTAATGCCAGCCGGGGCACTGCTCGTCACTACGCGGGCAACTCTCGGGGCCAGGACCATCGCAGGTGTTCCAATGGCCACAAATCAGGGATTCAAGAACATTTCCTTCAATTCCAATTTGGCCGAATCCAGATTCTACTTCCATCTGTTCAGACGACTGACGTCAGAGCTAGTGCGTCGCGCCTCGGGCACGACATTTCTAGAGATTTCCGGGAAAGAGTTCGGAGAGATCACAGTTCCGCTCCCACCTCTTTCAGAGCAGCGACACATCGTGGAGATCCTCGATGCGGTCGATATGAGGATCGATCTGGCTTCTGCAGAGCACGACAAGGCCAAGGCGTGCGCTGAGGCACTCGCTCAATCTTTGATTCCGATTGACCCCAACCCGCAAGATCTAGGAGATGGTTGGGATTTGCTGGCGCTTTCTGAAGTTATTCCGTCCGTTGAGTACGGAATTTCGAGCCCACTCGAACTGGGCATGGACGGGATCCCTACCCTCAGAATGAACAATCTCGAGGGCGGCAAGATGCGGCTGCATGAAGTGAAAGTTTCAGTGGAGGCCGTCCCGCCCGATCTCCTTCTTCGGGACAGAGATGTCCTCTTCAATAGAACGAATAGCCTCGAGCATGTTGGCCGCACTTCCCTGTGGCGCTCGGAGATTCCTGTCGCGACGTTCGCCTCATATCTTGTACGCCTCAATCCTGATCATCGCCGCCTATGCCCAGAATACTTGGTCCGCTGGTTGAACCGACCTGCTGTACAACAGCGCATTCGGCGATTCGCGACGCCCGGCGTTCATCAGGTCAATATTAATCCGACGAGTCTACGTAGGACGCTCATCGAGCTACCGATCGACGTTCGACGGCAACAGCAAATTGTGGCTGAGTTGGATGCCATCGATGCGGTTGTCTCCAGTCTTCAGTCCGAGCATCGGCGCTTGCTGGAGTTCAAACAGGGCTTGATGGAAGACCTACTGAGTGGCCGAGTACGGGTTTGAAGCCAGGTAGGCATGCGTACCCAGATAACTTTGCCTCGGCAGGCGAGTGGGAGGTGAGCACCGGCTTCTTCGGCGCAGGCTGGGACGATAGTGCGACCTCGCCCCGTATCGGCGGTGTCGGAGCGGCACGTGGCGGGGGGCGCCGGGGGGCGGTCTCAGCGATCGAGAACTGGGACCACGGCAAAACTTGTCGCAAGCGAGGGTCAATGATAGGGGCTCTGCCAGGAGAGTCAGCCGGATCTCGGCGGAACCCAAAGCAGGGATCGGAGGGTCGTCCAGCGACATGAACGACCAGACCTGCGTGAAGCTTGCGAAGCTTTGGCCAGCTACGTCGGGGCCAGGGACCCAAATAACCCTGAGGGTGGGCGGCTTGGCCGGCGGCGGGGCACCGTTCGGCGGGCTGCTGGAGCGACTGAAGCGCGGGGAACTCTGACTTAGCGAGGGACCTGCCCGACTGTTTAGGAATGTCCGTGGCGTATAGCGGTCTCCGCAAGGAATGATGGGACCCCTGTGATCACACGCTGACTTGAAGCGAGGGACGCTCGTGTCCGGGCCCGAGTACGTACAGGTTGAGGCTCCGCTGCTCCGGCAGCTGGCTCTGATGGGTTGGGAACACCTGCAGGGCCAGATGAAGGGCGCGTTCAAGCCGGAGGACCCGATGGAGTCCGGGCGCGAATCATTCGCCGAGGTGCTGATGGAGTCGCGGCTGCGTAAGGCGCTGCGCGGCATCAACCCGGGGCCGGATGGGGAACCCTGGCTGGACGACGCTCGGATCAGCCAGGCGCTGGGCGAGCTGACTCGGATCAGGGCCAGGGGTCTGTTGGAGGCCAACGAGCTGACGACCGAGTTACTGATCAAGGGTGTCACCGTGCCGGGTCGGCCGGGCTGGGACGGAGGCCGGGATCAGCGCGTCCATTTCATCGACTGGAAGCACTGGCAGCGCAACGAATTCGTTGTCGTGTCTCAGTTCCGGATCGACGTGCCAGGCACGAGCGGGCTGAAGCACATCGCACCCGACGAGGTGCTACTGGTCAACGGCATCCCCCTGGTCGTCGTGGAGTGCAAGAAGCCCAGTAAGGGTGACGCTATCGCCGCGGCCGTGACGCAGCTCCGGCGGTACGCCGGCCAGGGCCGCGGCCGGGTCCCTAATGGCAATCCAAAGCTCTTCCACACCGTCCAGCTGACCGTGGCGACCTGCGGAGAGCGGGCACGTCTGGGCACGTTCACAGGCGACACTGAGCACTACACGCCGTGGCGTGACCCGTACCCGTTGACCGACGTGGTCATCGCCGCCCAGCTCGGGTGCGATGAGCGGTCGGTTACCGACCAGAACCGGCTCGCTGCGGTGGTACTCCACCCCAAGCGGCTCTTGCAGATCATCCACGATTACGTCACGTTCATGACGCTGGACAACGGCATCCGAATCAAGGCCGCACCGCGCTACCAGCAGTACCGCGCGGTCGAGAAGACCTTGGAGCGCCTACTGACGGGTGACACGCGCGAGGAGGACGGTGCCCAAGACCGGCGGGGCGGCATCATCTGGCACACCCAGGGTTCCGGTAAGAGCCTCACGATGACGTTCCTCGTCCGCCGTATGCGGTCGATAGCGGAACTGTCCGCGGTCAAGGTCGTGTTGGTCACGGACCGGACCCAGCTACAGAAACAGTTGTCCGAGACACTCCGGCTCACCGGTGAAGAGGTCGAAGAAGCCAAGCGGGTCAAGGAGGCCAAGCGGCTGTTGGCGGCCGACGGCCCGGGCATCGTCGCCGTGATGATCCAGAAGCAGCAGGACGTAGCCTCGCGGTCCACCAATGGCGAGCTGGGCGAGGTTGTCCCCTCACTTGGGGAGCTCAACGACAGCAGCGCGATTGTGGTCCTCATCGATGAGGCGCACCGGTCGCACAGCTCCACCCTGCACATGAACCTGTTGGAGGCGCTGCCCAACTGCGCCCGGATCGGTTTCACCGGAACCCCGATCATCATGGGCAAGCAGAAGAAGACCTCTCAGATCTTCGGTAGCGTCATCGACACCTACCGGCTGGCCGACGCCGAGGCCGACGGCGCGGTCGTGCGGATCTTCTACGAGGGCAACACCGTCAAGGGCGCCGTCAAAGACGGACGTGACCTCGACGAGGTCTTCGAGGACCTGTTCGCCGAGCAGAGCAACGAGGACCGCGAGGCTCTGCAACGCCGTTACGCCACTAAGGGCGATGTGCTCGAATCAGAAGAGCTGATCACGGCCAAGGCAAGGCACCTCCTCCGGCACTACGTCACGTCCGTGTTGCCCGGCGGGTTCAAGGCCCAGCTGGTGGCGAACAGCCGGGAGGCGACGCTGCGATACCGAACGGCTCTGCTCGCCGCGAGGGACGAACTGGTCCACCATGCCGAGACAGTCCCAGCGCGGTTGCTCGATTCTCCACTGGACCAGCTGACCGCCCGACAGATCGCACAGGTCAACGCGCACCGAAATCTCGATCTGCTCCGCGCCATGGACTTCGTGCCGGTCATCTCACCGGGCACGGACGAGCAAGAAGAGCGCTTCGCTGAGTGGACCGCGCAGACGTCACAGGAACGCATGGTCGACGACTTCACGAAGTCGTTTCCGGCGGAACTCGGCCCGGACGAGCACCCGGTCGCATTCCTGATCGTCAAGTCAATGCTGTTGACAGGCTTCGACGCGCCGATCGAACAGGTGCTCTACATCGACCGCTCGCTCAAGCAGGCTGAGCTGTTGCAAGCGGTGGCCCGCGTCAACCGACCGGCCAAGGACAAGAAGTGCGGTTATGTCGTCGACTACTTCGGGGTCGCCAATCATCTGACCGAAGCGCTCAAGGCCTACGCTGCCGACGATGTCGATGGGGTCCTCGTCGACCTCCGCGAGGAAGTCGCCAAGCTGGGTCCGATGCGTCGCCGCCTCCAAGCGGTATTCACCGACCACGGTGTGTCCCCTTCCGGAACGACCCTGGAGGATTGTGTGCTTCTGTTGAACGACGGGGCCCGGTTCGACAGGTTCGAGGCTGAGCTCAAGCGGTTTCTCACCACTATCGACGTCATCCTGCCCGAACCAACCGTGCGCCCCTTCCTCAAAGACGCCACCCTCTACGCGGAGATCGCGATGCGGGCCAAGCGCAGGTTCCGGGTGGACGGTGGCGACTTCGACCCTGCCGCGTACGGCGCGAAGGTCCGGCAACTGCTCGACGATCACCTGCTGTCGCTCGGCATCGACCAGAAGCTGCCGCCAGTGTCACTGACAGCGGACGATTTCGAGGAGAAGGTAGCGGCACTGCCCGGTGCGCGAACCCGTGCCTCGGAGATGGAGCACGCCGTACGGGATCACATCGAGATCAACCAGGGCAAGGACCCACGCTTCTACAAGCTGCTCAGTCAGCGCCTCGAAGAGATTCTGCGCGAGTACGCCGAGAACTGGGAACAGCAAGCCGCGCTCCTAGCCGACTTGGTCGCCGAGTTGCGAACGGACCGCCCCGCGCCGGATGATCCGCTCAGCCCTGTCGAACGGGCCCTGTACGGCGTAATGTTGGAGGAAACCGCGCAAGACGGAGTGGTCGACCCTGAGACCGACCAGTTGTTGTGTGACATAAGCACCGGCGTCTACACCCTCGCCCAGCAGGTGACCCATCGGCGCGACTTCTGGCGTAGCCCGGTCGACCAGGAGGACTTCCGACGCCAGACCGTTCAGTTACTGATCACCAAGGATGCGGCGGCGATCGACAAGGTCGACTCGCTGGCCGACCAGCTGGTGGAAGTGATCGGACACCGTCGTACGGAGATTCCGCGCCCTTGAACGCCAGGCCTGGCAGGGAATGTCAGTGACGGGTGCCAGGATGTGGCCGTGAAACGTTCAGCGGCCATCGAGGTCCTGCGAGTCGACGACCTCGATGTACAGGTGCGGGTCAGCGAGCGACGGCGACAGATCAGGCTGACCGTCGAGCGTGACTCGACCGTCAGCGTCACCGTCCCTCCGGGGACCGAGCAAGCCGAACTGGTCAAGCTGATCAGAAGCCGGCGGCAGTGGCTGTACGGCAAGCTCGCCGAACGCGAGTCCCTGAGCGAGGACAGACCTCCCCGAGAATATGTCTCCGGAGAGGGCTTTCTCTACTTGGGGCGCAGCCACCGGCTGCTAGTCGTCGAGACCAGCCCGACCGATGTGCGGTTGCTGCGAGGCCGGCTGGAGATCCGCCAGGACGTGCTCCGCAATGCGTCCAGAGCCCTGATTTCCTGGTACACCCGGCGTGGTGCGAGCTGGCTGCCAGCTCGGCTCCGGCCGTGGGCTCGGCGGATAGACGTGGCTTGCGGTGAACTCCGGGTCCGGCCTCTGGGCTACCGCTGGGGGTCGTGCTCGCTCCAAGGCGATCTCAACATCCATTGGGCGACAATGCAGCTTCCACCCGATCTCATCGACTATGTGCTCGTGCACGAACTCGCCCATGTGCATGTGCCCGATCACAGCGAACGATTCTGGCGGACGGTTCAGCGGGCCATGCCCGACTGCCAGGCCCGTCGCGACCGGCTGAAACGACTCGGGCCCGATCTCTGGCTTCCAGAAACGAAGACATAAAACCCTTGGCCAGCCAGAGCACGCGGATTCTTGGGTTGAGGTGCCCAGACCACCCGCCGCATCAGTCAGCTGAGCAGCCAGACAGTGCACCAGGAGACCGTCCGTCGACCAGCACTGGTTCTCATGATCGCGTCCCATGAGGTGGTGTAGTCGGGCACGGTCCCGGAACGCGCGGGTGTCTGCCCGGGGCGTGCATCCGCTGGCGGTGCATGCTCCCTGAACAAGGGCAGGCCATCGCGCAAGTCTCCCTGGTGAACGGGCGGTTCAACCGGAGGAGCACGCGATGGCCTTGTCCCAGTCTGAGCTGATGCGGCTGCTGGAGTCACTACGTCGGGCCGAGGGAGTTGAAGCAATCAGGGTGGTGTGCGAGCGCATCCTGCAGGAGCTGATCGAGGCCGAGGCCACCGATGTGATCGGTGCCGCGCCGCGTGAGCACACCGAGACGCGCACGACCTGGCGCAACGGACACCGGGAGAGGCTGCTGACCACGCAGGCCGGTGACCTGGATCTGAAGATCCCGAAGGTGCGGAGCGGGTCGTTCTTCCCGTCTCTGCTGGAACGCCGGCGGCGGATCGACCGGGCGTTGTTCGCCGTGGTGATGGAGGCATACGTGCACGGGGTCTCGACCCGCTCGGTCGATGACCTGGTCAAAGCACTGGGTGCGGACAGCGGGATCTCCAAGTCCGAGGTCTCGCGGATCTGCGGCGAACTGGACGAGGAACTGACCGCGTTCAAGGAACGGCCACTGGATCACACCGTCTTCCCCTACGTCTTCTTGGATGCCACCTACTGCAAGGCGAGGGTGAATCACCGGATCGCCTCGCAGGCCGTGGTCATCGCGACCGGCATTTCCGCCACCGGGCACCGCGAGATCCTCGGCCTGATGGTCGGCGACAGCGAGTCGAAGCCGTTCTGGACGAAGTTCCTGCGCTCGCTTCGGGCCCGAGGCCTGGACAACGTCCAGCTGGTCATCTCCGACAGCCACAGTGGTCTGGTGGCCGCGATCCGCACCGTTTTCCTCGGCGCGGCCTGGCAACGCTGCCGGGTTCACTTCGTCCGGGACGTGTTCTCGGTGATCGAGAGGGGTTCCGGAGAGATGGTCGCCGCCACCATCCGCACGATCTTCGCGCAGACCACCGGCGAGCAGGTGCGCACCCAGCTGAACGTGGTCGCCGACATGCTCGGACGGCAGTTCCCAAGGGTCAAGACGATGCTGCTGGACGCCGCAACCGACATCACCGCGTTCGCCGACTTCCCGTCGGCGCACTGGAAGAAGATCTGGTCGACCAACCCGCTGGAGCGGCTGAACCGGGAGATCAAACGGCGGGCCGACGTCGTCCAGGTCTTCCCCAACCCCGCCGCCCTGGACCGGCTCGCCGCCGCAGTGCTGGCCGAACTCCACGACGAATGGCAGGTCTTCGACCGCCGCTACCTCTCCGAAGCCTCCATGGCCGAACTCCTCACCACCAAGCCAACCGAACCCGAACCGCAGATCACCACACAACCGGAACCGAAACAGCTGCCGTGACTACACCACCCCGCGGGACATGACCGTTCTCATTCCAGAGCAAGTGCTGCTGCGATGTTCGCGGTCAGAGCACATTATCCAGCGGGAACACCGACCGCACCGCGCCCCGGTTCCAGCGCATGCGGGGTACCGTAGCCAGGAGGCCAGCGGTCGTCCACAGACAGCGGCCACAACAAAGCACTGACCGCATCGGCTCCACCCTCCAGAGCAACTCCCGCTGGTGCTCTTGCAAGGCGTAGGCGACGACGAGGCCACACGGGGCCAGATCCACGCGTCGAGGTCGAAGCGTCTGCTTCCGCCAACCCCCTCCAGCAGCTCGACAGCATCACTCAATAAACCGATCATCCAGGACTCTCCCAGTACACAACACGTGCACACATCCGCAGGAACTCCGGGGAACTACCGGGTAGATGCGGGAAGCCCTCAGACGCCGGAAAGGGCCCCGGCCAGGCCATAAGGCCAGGTCAAAGCCCTGCCGACAGACGAGCCGGGCTGTACGCCGGGTTCTGTCACCCAACCGCCTCGCGGCAGCCGGGGAGACGGCCATCCATCTAGGACCGGTGTTGCCACCGGCCTCGTGCGGTCTACCCGCGGACTCGGGCGGGCAGCCCTCGAACGTCCGCGCAGAGCGCGCTTTTCACGGCGGCGCTCCTTTTGACCTTGCTCCGGGTGGGGTTTACCTAGCCGCCTGAGTCACCTCAGGCGCTGGTGGTCTCTTACACCACCGTTTCACCCTTACCGAGGAGCGCCCTCTTTCGAGAGCACAGCCCCGGCGGTCTGTTTTCTGTGGCACTGTCCCGCGGGTCACCCCGGGTGGCCGTTAGCCATCACCCTGCCCTGTGGAGCCCGGACGTTCCTCGGGAAGTCCCCCTAGGGGCACTCCACGCGACCGTCCGCCCGGCTCGTCTGCCGTGTCGACCATGCTACCGGGCGGGCGCCGGCCCCTCGACCGTCACCCGATACTGCCGGCCCCCACCGGTCGACCAGTCCCACCGATCCTTCCGGTCCAACCGGTTCACTCAATCCCACCGATCCTTCCGGTCCAACCGGTTCACTCAATCCCACCGATCCTTCCGGTCCCACAGGTTCGACCAGCCCCGCCGACCCTTACGGCCCCACCAGCTCACTCAATCCCGCCGATCCTCCAGGTACCGCCGATCCCATCGCCTCTCCCGGAACCACCGACCTCACCGGTTCACCCGGCCCCGACGATCCCCCCGATCCGCCCGGACCCGCCGTCGCCAGCACCGACCCCGCCAGGATCAACGTGAACGCCACCGCGATGCCCACCGTCAGGCTCTCCCCCAGGAACAGCGCGCCCGCCGCCACCGCCACCGCCGGGTTGACGTACGTGATCACCGTCGAACGCGTCGGGCCAACCTCCTTGATCAGCTCCAGGAAGGCCACGAACGCCACCGCCGTGCAGATCACCCCCAGGCCGGCGAGGGAGGCCAGCACCTGGGGGGACGGGACCGAGGACGGCCAGGTCAGCGCCGCCGCGGGGGCGTAGACGATCGCCGCCAACGCCAGGCACGGTGCGGTCAGTTGGAGGGTCGGGACGTCCTTCAGGTAACGGGCCGCTATCAGCGGCGCCGTCGCATAGCCCAGCACCGTCACCAGCACCTCCGCCAGCGAGCGCGCGTCGCCGCCGGTCAGATGCGGGACCGTGAGGACGGTGACCCCGGCCAGCCCCAGCGTCAGGCCCGCCACGCGCCGGGCGCCCAGCCGCTCCGTGTCGCCGAAGAAGCGCGCCATGAGCACGCCGACGATCGGTACGCCCGCGATGAGCAGACCGGCGGTGGAGCTGGACAGATGGCGCTCCGCGTCCGTCAGCGTGAACCACGGGCCGATGATCTCGATGCACGCGAAGGCCAGCATCGGGCGCCAGTGCGCGCGGACCGTCCCGGCCAGGCCGCCTTGCCGTAGCGCGAAGGGCAGCAGGAGTACGGCGCCCAGGGCGCAGCGGGTGAAGACGACCATGGACGGGGAGAGCGGGGCGTCCACCGCCACCTTGATCATCAGGTAGGGGATGCCCCACACCACTCCCATCAGGGAGAACAGGAACCAGCCGCGTGCAGTCATACGGCGAGTCTGCGCCGACCCCTCACAGGGAGTCTTGAACGCTGTTGCGGTACGCCGCCGGCGTCACCCCCAGCACCCGCCGGAACCACCGCGTCAGATGCGCCTGGTCCGCGAAGCCCACCTGTGCCGCCACCTCGGCGGGCCGCCCGCCCGCGTCCAGCAGACCGCGCGCCCGGGTCACCCGGTACTGGGCGAGCCAGGCGTACGGCGGTATCCCCATCGTCGTACGGAAGGCGCGCAGGAGCTGGTAGCGGGACAGGCCGAAGTCCGCGGCCAGGGACGAGAGCGACGGCGGGGTCAGCAGTTCGTCCGCCAGGCGGTCCCTGACCGCGTGGGCCACCCAGGCCGCGCCCGGGATCTCGTCCGGCGCCGGGCGGGATGTGGAGTGGCGGCGGGTGAGGGCCGTGAGAAGCCATGGGAGGCGGGACTCCGCCTCCAACGGGTCGGGGCACGCGCTGAGTTGGGTGTGCGCCACGCGCAGTGCCACGGCGAGTTCGGCGTCGTCGAGGAGCGGCTCGCGGAAGTGCGGGAGGGCCGCGCCGAGGATGCCGTCGGTGAGGAGGGCCGGGTCGGCGTAGAGGGCTCGGTAGGCGTAGCCGTCGGTGGTGCTGCCGGGGCCGCCCGTGTGCATTTCGCCGGGGGCCAGTACGACGATGGAGCCCGGGGTCGCACGGATGCGGCCGCCGCGGTAGTCGATGAGTTCCGAGCCGCCTACGCAGACGCCGATCGTGAACTCCTCGTGCGCGTGCGGGGCATAGACGTGCCGGTCGAAGCGGGCCGTCAGGAGGTCGAGCGGCGGGCCGCAGCGGCCCAGTCTCGCCCTCGTCCACAGTGCCTGCTCACGTGGGCTCACCGGCCGCACCCCCTTGTCTCCACAGGGTGCAACGCGCGGGGGCCGCGTGTCATGCCGGGGCGAGCGCCCGTTCCAACGCGTCGAAGGCCGCGCAGATCCGTGCCCGGTGGTCCGCTACGAGTCCCTCCGCGCCCTCTCCCGCGAAGACGCGGCGCGCGGTGGTGACGTAGACCGCGCGGTACGCGGCGACGGTCAGCGCCGCGGTCAGGGCGGGGTCGGGGGTCTCCGGGGCGGTCTCGGCGAGGGCGGTGGTCAGGGCGTTCTCGATCTCCTCCAGGGCTTCGCGGCCCCGGGCGCGCAGGGCGGGCGAGTCGGCCACGACCTCCCAGAAGTCCGGGAATCCGCTGTCGGGGCCGGCCAACGGGTGGCGCCGGTCGAGGAGTTCGAGGGCGAGGCGGCGGAGCGCGGCGAGCGGGGTCTCGCCGGGGGCGCGGTCGCGTACGGCCCCGCTGAACATCTCGACCGCCTCCGGGATGCGGTCGAGGAACAGGTCCTCCTTGCGCGGGAAGTAGTTGAAGACGGTCATCGTCGACACCTCGGCGGCACGCGCGACCTCCGCGACCGACACCTGGTCGAAGCCGCGCTCCCGGAACAGCGCCGAGGCGACGTTCGAGATCCGCTGCCGTGTCGCCCGCTTCTTGCGCTCCCTCAACGGCAGCTCGGCGGCGTCCTTGGTTTCGTTCACGCTCTCGTTCCTGGTCTCGCTCACGAGAACAGTGTAGCCAATATAATTTTTTAGTGACTACACTCTAGGTATGAGCACTGACACGAACACCGACATCACCATCGGTACGGACTACGACGTCGTCATCGCCGGAGCCGGGCCCATCGGGCTGCTGCTGGCCTGTGAGCTGCGGCTCGGCGGGGCGCGGGTGCTGGTCGCGGAGCGGCTGGCCGAGGTGGACGAGACGATCAAGGCGGGCGGGATCAACACCCTCACCGCCGTCTCCCTCTACCGGCGGGGGCTGCTGCCCGCGCTGACCGAGGTGCAGGTCGAGACGGCGAACGGCATGAAGGAGTTCCTGCGGACGCAGAGCGGCGGTGAGGGCGCCGCCCCGCCGCCGAAGTCCGCCGGGCACTTCGCCGGGATCACCCTGCGGGCCGATCTGCTCGACGCGTCGGACCCCGCCTTCGCGGAGGTCGGTCCGCCCGGCGAGGTCGGCCGGTTCGTCCCGCAGGCCCCGCTGGAGCGACTGCTCGGCCGGCGCGCCGACGAACTCGGCGTCGAGGTGCGCAGGCAGGTCGAGTTGACCGGCTACGACGCGGACGACGAGGGGGTGACCGTCCACCTCGCCGCTACGGACGGATCGGCGCCGCAGGCCGTCCGCGCGGGCTGGCTGGTCGGCTGCGACGGCGGCCGCAGCCTCGTGCGCAAGCTCGCCGGGATCGAATTCCCGGGCACCGCACCGGAGATCACCGGCTACCAGGCGATCGCCGACATGACCGGCACCGAGGGCCTGAGCAAGGGCTGGAACGCCACCGGCGCGGGGATGTACACCTACGGCCCGATGCCGGGACGGGTGGTCTCCATCGAGTTCTCCGGGCCGCCCGCCGACCGTCAGTCCCCGGTCACCACCGAGGAGTTGCAGGCCAGTGTGCGCCGGGTGACCGGCGTCGACGTCACCGTGCACGCGCTGCACACGGCGACCCGGTTCACCGACAACTGCCGTCAGGCGGACACCTATCGCTCGGGCCGGGTCCTGCTCGCGGGCGACGCGGCGCATGTGCACTCGCCGTTCGGCGGACAGGGGCTCAACCTCGGTGTCGGGGACGCGATGAACCTCGGCTGGAAACTCGCCCTGGTGGTGAGCGGCCGGGCCCCGGTGGACCTGCTGGACACCTACACGGCGGAACGGCATCCGATCGGCGCCTGGGTTCTGGACTGGACGCGTGCCCAGATCGCGATCATGCGCCCCGACGCGCACGCCCGTGCCCTGCGCGGGATCGTCGGCGACCTCGCGGGGACGGCCGACGGCACGACGTACTTCGTCAAGCGGATCTCCGGTGCCTGGCAGCGCTACGACCTCCCCGGCGACCACCCGCTGACCGGCCGCAGCGCCCCCGACCTCGAACTCGCCGACGGCACCCGCCTCGGCGACCACCTCCACACCGGCCGCGCCCTCCTCCTCGATCTCGCCGACGACCCCAAACTCCGTGCCCGCGCGGCCGGTTACGAGGGCCTGGTGGACGTGCTGACCACCAGCTGCCCCCAACACCCCGAACTGGCCGGGCTGTTGGTGCGCCCCGACGGGTTCACCGCCTGGGCGTCGGACACGGACAGCACCGAGGACGACCCGACGGAGGCACTGCGCCTGTGGTTCGGCGCGCCGCTTGGCGCTTGACACTGCCGCGACGTCAGCATCTGAACTGACCCCATGAGGACCAACTGGGCAGGCGGCTGGCAGGTGTTCGGGTATGCGCGGGCGCGACGGGCCATGGTGGCCGGCTCGGCGCTCGCGTGCGTCCTGGAGACGCTCACCATGTCGGTGCTGCTGCGGGGCTGGCCACTGCTCCACCAAGTGGTCCCGGTCCTGGGCCTGTTCGCGGTCGCGTCCGTCGCCGCCCTGCACGCGGCCGCTGTCGCCCGCCCGCACCTGCTGGACCCCCAGGGGCTACGGCTCCGGCGGGCCGCCCGCGCCGACGTGATCGTCCCGCTGGGTGATATCGCCTCCGCCCGGGGCGAGTTGCGGGCGATCCGCCGCCGGGCCGACGGCGAACTCGACCTCCCCGTCGGCTTCCACACCTCGGTCACGCTCGAACTGACCGCCCCCGTAATCCACTTCACGCTCCTCGGCCGAAGGCGGGAGGTCGACACCGTCCGCTTCCACGCCGACGACGCCGACCGCGTCGTAGCGACCCTTCAGGCCCGTCTGGAAGCGGTCAGGCGGGCGCGAACCGTACCTTCGACGTGCCCGGGTCCGCCTGGGTGAGGCGGACCCGCAGCCGTTCCCCCAACGGTAGCGGGGTCGCGCCGCCTTCGAGGCGGGCGACGACGGCCGGGGTGTCCAACTGCACCTTTCCCACGGTGGGTTGGCGTTCCTCGACGTCCACCACATAGCCGTCGAAGAGGTCGCCGACGCGGTCCTGCAGCAGCGCCGCCTCGACGATGTCCACGCACTCGCGCTCGACGGTGCCCGCGAGGCGGTTGCCGTCGGCCATCTGTTTGGGGAGGGCGTCGAGGCCGGCCAGGACCCAGGCGGGTGGGTTGCCGGGGGCGAGGCAGAGTTCGGAGGCGTAGCGGTCGACCAGTCGCCGTAGGGGCGCCGTGCAGTGGGTGTAGGGGGCGGCCACCGCCGCGTGGGTGGTGACGGGCGGGAGGTTGCCGTCGCGGAAGACCGTGTAGCCGGCGCCGCGCAGCAGGGTCGTGCACTCCTGGAGGAAGGCCGCGTGGTGCGGGAGGTGCGGGTCGAGGGAGCGGATGAGCTGCGCGTACGACATGTGGTGCGGCCAGTCGATGTGCAGGGCGTGCGCGGTGCGGTGCAGGCGGCCGACGGCGCCGTCCGGGGCCGTGGGCAGGGTGCGCAGAACGCCCGTGCCGTGCTTGAGCATGAGCTCGGCCGCGGCCATGCCGGTGAGGAGGGAGATCTGGGCGTTCCAGCCGTCGGCGGGAAGCGGGGCGCGGTAGGCGAGTTCGTAGGTGTCGTCCCGCTCGACGATCTCCTGCTCGGGCACGTTGAGGGAGATGCCGCCGCGCTCCACCTCAAGACGCTCTCTTGCCTCGCCGATGTCCTTCAGCAGCGCGAGCGGCTCCTCGGCGGTGCCCGTGTCGATCCGCCGCTGCGCGGTCGCGTAGTCGAGTTTGGCCCGGCTGCGGACGAGCGCGCGGCGGACGTCGACGGCGGACGTACGACCGTCCGCGTCCAGGTCGATCGTCCACAGCACCGCGGGCCTCGTCACGTCCGGCAACAGGCTCGCGGCGCCCTCGCTCAGCAGGGGCGGGTGCAGCGGGGTCTTCTCGTCGGGGAAGTAGAGGGTGGTCACACGACGGTGGGCCTCCGCGTCCAGCGCGCCGCCGGGGACCACGAAGGCGGCGACGTCGGCGATGGCGTACCGGACCCGGAAACCAGTCCTCCCGGTCCCCCTACGGGACAGGTGCATCGCCTGGTCCAGGTCCATGGACGTGGGCGGGTCGATGGTGAAGAAGGGGATGTCGGTCGCGTCCTCGGCGGGCGGGGCCGGTGCCTTCGCGGCGCGTTCCGCCTCCGCCAGTACCTCCGGCGGAAAGGTCTCGGGTACGCCGAGTTCGGTGCGGAGTGCGGTGAGGGCGGCCCGGAGCGGGGCTTCGGGGGTGCCGGTCACCCGGATACGGCGGCTGGGCATGACACGAGCGTAGGCACAATCCGCAGGCCCGCACCCTTTACGCTGGCGCAAGCCCCTCCCGCGTGAGCCAGAAGTTCCCTCCAGAAGTTCCCTAAGGAGAAACCCGCCGTGCTCGTCCTGCTGCCGCCGTCCGAAGGCAAGGCCTCCTCCGGCCGCGGTGCCCCCCTCAAGCCGGAATCGCTCTCCCTGCCGGGACTCACCGACGCCCGCGCGGCCGTACTCGACGAACTCGTCGACCTCTGCGCCGCCGACGAGGACAAGGCACGCGACGTCCTCGGGCTGAGCGAGGGGCTGCGCGGCGAGATCGCGAAGAACGTCGACCTGCGGACGGCGGGCGCACGGCCCGCCGGGGAGATCTATACGGGAGTCCTCTACGACGCCCTCGACCTGGCCTCGCTCGAACCCGCCGCGAAGAAGCGGGCCGCGCGCTCGCTGCTCGTCTTCTCCGGGTTGTGGGGCGCGGTGCGGGTGACGGACCGGATTCCGTCGTACCGCTGCTCGATGGGGGTACGGCTGCCCGGGCTCGGCGCGTTGGGCGCGCACTGGCGGACCCCGATGGCGGCTGTGCTGCCGGAGGTCGCCGGGGAGGGGCTGGTGCTGGATCTGCGGTCGTCGGCGTACGCGGCGGCGTGGAAGCCGAAGGGGGAGGTCGCGGGGCGGACGGCGACCGTGCGGGTGTTGCATGCGCCTACGCGGAAGGTCGTCAGCCACTTCAACAAGGCGACGAAGGGGCGGATCGTGCGGAGTCTGTTGACCTCGGCGGGGGCGCCGGGGACGCCGGGTGAGCTCGTGGAGGCGTTGCGGGACTTGGGGTATGTGGTGGAGGCGGAGGCGCCCTCGCAGGCGGGGCGGGCTTGGGCGTTGGATGTGTTGGTGGACGAGATTCACTGAGCGATCCACCAAGCATGCGTTGCAGTGTGTGCAACGAGCTTTGCGCACACTGCATCACCTCGGCAGGATGAGGCCATGACTTCCTCCTCCCTGCTCGATCTCGCTCCCGTGCTGCCCGTCGTCGTCATCGACGACGTCGCCGATGCGGTGCCGCTCGCGCGGGCGTTGGTGGCGGGTGGGTTGCCGGCGATCGAGGTGACGTTGCGGACGCCGGGCGCGCTGGAGGCCTTGCGGGCTATCGCGGGTGAGGTGCCGGGGGCCGTGGTGGGGGCCGGGACCGTGTTGACTCCGGGGCAGGTGAAGGAGTGCGTGCGGGCGGGGGCGCGGTTCCTTGTCAGTCCCGGGTGGACCGAGTTGCTGTTGGAGGCCATGCAGGGGGCCGGGGTGCCGTTCCTGCCGGGGGTGTCGACCACGTCCGAGGTGGTCGCGCTGTTGGAGCGCGGGGTGCGGGAGATGAAGTTCTTCCCGGCTCAGGCCTCGGGGGGTACGGCGTATCTCAAGGCGCTGGCGGGGCCGTTGCCACAGGCACGGTTCTGTCCTACCGGGGGGATAGGGGTCGACTCCGCGCCCGACTACCTGGCGTTGCCCAACGTCGGGTGTGTGGGCGGGAGTTGGATGATTCCGGCGGATGCGGTGGCCGCGCGGGACTGGGGGCGGATCGAGGTGCTGGCCCGGGAGGCGGCGGGGCTGCGCTCAGCGTAGGTGGGACGTGTCGTTGAAGAGTCGTACGCTCGCGTTGCCGTCGGCGTAGTACGCCACCGCGGAGATCGAGGCGGCCGAGAGTTCCATGCGGAACAGGGACTCCGGCGGGGCGCCCAGGGCGAGTTGGACGAACGTCTTGATCGGGGTGACGTGGGTGACGAGGAGGACCGTGCGGCCCGCGTAGGCCGCGGTCAGCTTGTCCCGGGTGGCGGCGATTCGGGTCGCCGTGTCCGCGAAACTCTCGCCTCCGCCGGTGGGTTGGGCCGTGGGGTCGGCCAGCCAGGTGGTCAGGTCTTCGGGGTGGCGCTCGCGTACCTCGCCGAAGGTGAGGCCTTCCCAGGCGCCGAAGTCCGTTTCGCGTAGGCCCTCTTCGATCGTCACGTCCAGGCCGAGGCGCTGCGCTACGGCTTCGGCGGTTTCCCTGGTGCGGGTGAGGGGGGACGCGATGATGTGCTGGATGGTGCCTCGGGCTGCCAACGCGGTTGCGGCTCGCTCGGCTTGGTCCCTTCCCACGTTGGAGAGGGAGGGGTTGGTGCCGCCGCTGCCCGAGAAGCGCTTCTGGGGGGTCAGGGGGGTTTCGCCGTGGCGTAGGAGGACGAAGGTTGCGGGGGCGCCCATGTCTGCGGGGGCCCAACCGGCGCTGGGGGTCGCTACGTTGCGGGCTGCGCGGGTGTCGGCGGTGGATTTGTCGGTTGTCGTCACAGTGCGGGTGAGTGGGGGCTGGTCGCGCAGTTCCCCGCGCCCCTTAAGGGCGTCACCTGAGCCTGCGTTGGAAAGCTCGCCGTGTCCGCGCCCCTTAGGTGTCTCGCCTGAGCCTGCGTTGGAAGGCCCCGCATGTGTCCCGCGCCCCTTAAGGGCGTCACCTGAGCCTGCGCTGGAAAGCTCGCCGTGTCCGCGCCCCTTAGGTGTCTCGCCTGAGCCTGCGTTGGAAGACCCCGCATGTGTCCCGCGCCCCTTAAGGGCGTCACCTGAGCCTGCGCTGGAAAGCTCGCCGTGTCCGCGCCCCTTAGGTGTCTCGCCTGAGCCTGCGTTGGAAGACCCCGCATGTGTCCCGCGCCCCTTAAGGGCGTCACCTGAGCCTGCGCTGGAAAGCTCGCCGTGTCCGCGCCCCTTAGGTGTCTCGCCTGAGCCTGCGTTGGAAGACCCCGCATGTGTCCCGCGCCCCTTAAGGGCGTCACCTGAGCCTGCGCTGGAAAGCTGGGCGCGTCCGCGGCCCTGAAGAGTCTCAGCTGAGCCTGTGCTGCGGAGTTCGGCCGTTGAATTTGCTGCCGACCACTGCTCGCCGCGCTTCCCCGCGTCCATCGCCTCGTTGGCCAAGCGGTCCGCGTGTTTGTTCTCGGCCCTCGGGATCCACTCGTACGTCACCTGCTCGGCCGGGAAGACGGTGGCCGCCGCTGCCGCCAGCGGCTTCATGTCAGGGTGTTTGATCTTCCAGCGGCCCGACATCTGTTCCACGACGAGCTTGGAGTCCATGCGGACGTGGATGGACGCGGCGGGGTCCAGGGCGTGGGCCGTGCGGAGGCCGGCCAACAAGCCGCGGTACTCGGCGACGTTGTTCGTGGCGATGCCGATGTACTCGGCCGCCTCCGCCAGCGTCTCCCCCGTCGTCGCGTCGATGACGACGGAACCGTAGCCCGCGGGGCCCGGGTTTCCCCGGGAACCGCCGTCCGCCTCGACGATGAACTCCCGCACGGCGAACGCTCCTTACAGGCCGGACTCGGACGTGCGCACCAGGATGCGGCGGCAGTTCTCGCAGCGGACAACCGTGTCGGGGGCCGCCGCGCGGACCTCGTTGAAGTCGGTGATGGCGAGCTCCTGGCGGCAGCCCTGGCAGGTGCGCTGGTACAGCTTGGCCGCGCCGATGCCGCCCTGCTGCTGGCGGAGCTTGTCGTAGAGCTTGAGGAGGTCCGCGGGGATGGTGGCCGAGACGACCTCGCGCTCCTTCTCGGCCGTGGCCTCGTCGGCGTCGAGGGTCTCGTAGGCGGCCTCGCGGCGGGCGGTCGCGTCGTCGATCCTGCCCTGTACGGAACCGACCCGTTCGGTCAGTTCGGCGGTGCGCTCCTGCGCGGACTCACGGCGCTCCATGACCTCGAGGACGATGTCCTCCAGGTCGCCCTGGCGCTTGGCGAGGGAGACGATCTCGCGCTGGAGGTTCTCCAGGTCCTTGGGCGAGGTGACGGCACCGGAGTCGAGGCGCTGCTGGTCGCGGGTGGCGCGCTGGCGCACCTGGTCCACGTCCTGCTCGGCCTTGGTCTGCTCGCGGGCGCAGTCGCTCTCCTCGGTCTGCACGGCCACGAGCAGGTCGCGCAGCTGGGTGAGGTCCTTGGTCAGCGAGTCGATCTCGGCGTGCTCGGGCAGGGAGTTGCGCTTGTGCGCGAGCTGCGACAGGCGTACGTCGAGGGCCTGGACGTCGAGAAGTCGGATCTGGTCGGCGGGCGCGGCGTTCAGTTGGGGGCTCCCATTGAGTCAGGTGTGGCGGTGGACGCCGCGTGGGCGGTCCAGGGGTCGGTGACCGTCTTGGAGACGTGGACCCTGAGGTCCCATCCCTCTCGGTCGGAGATCTCGTCGAGCTGGGCGGCGGCCAGCTCGCACCAGGGCCACTCGGTGGCCCAGTGCGCCGCGTCGAGCAGCGCCAGAGAAGTGTGGGAACGGGCCTCGGACACCGGGTGGTGGCGGAGGTCCGCTGTGAGGAAGGCGTCCACGCCTGCCGCTCGTACGTCGTCGAAGAGGCTGTCACCGGAGCCGCCACTCACCGCGATCCGGTGGACCAGGGCGTCGGGGTCGCCCGCGACGCGGATGCCCTGCGCGGTGGCGGGCAGGCGCTCGGCGGCTCGGGTCGCGAGGTCGCGGACGGTCAGGGGGTGGTCCAGCTCGCAGATCCGGCCCAGGCCCCGGCGTCCTTCCGGATCGGTCGGGTCCGGTACGAGCGGTCCTACGACCCTGAGGTCCAGCGCGCCCGCGAGGGCGTCGGAGACTCCCGGGTCGGCGCGGTCGGCGTTGGTGTGGGCGACGTGCAGCGCGACGTCGTGCTTGATCAGGGTGTGCACCACGCGGCCCTTGAAGGTGGAGGCCGCGACCGTGGTCGTACCGCGCAGGTAGAGGGGGTGGTGGGTGACCAGCAGGTCGGCGCCCAGCTTCACGGCCTCGTCGACGATCTCCTGGACCGGGTCGACGGCGAACAGCACGCGGGTGACGTCCTGGTCCGGGTCGCCCACGACGGTGCCGACCGCGTCCCAGGACTCGGCCCGCTCGGCGGGCCACAGGTTCTCCAGCGCGGCGATGACTTCGGACAGGCGGGGTACGGACTGACGGGGCACGGGGAAAGGCTACCTGGCCGCACTGTGCGGCTGAACCGCTGAAGCGGTCGTATGCGGGCCTACGGCCCCGTTCAGCACACCCGCCCCGGTTTCCTCAGGCGAATCGTTACTTGGCCACCCTTATTGGTGAAGCGGCTGCTCATCGGTCCCACGTCCGTACGTGCGAAAACTAGTTTCGTGGCCGGAGGTGACCGAACCATGACGGCCTGTGCGATCGAGCCCACGGCGGCGGACGAGGACGGGGACGAACTCGGGGACGAGTGCGGGGACCCGCGGAACGGTGGCACCGCGTGTGCGATCACCGCGGACGGGGCGTACGCCGCCCGCCTCGCGCCGGCCGGCGACTGTCTGTTCCCGGAGCGGTGGACGCTGGACGGCCCCGAGCCGTACGCCGTACCGCTGCCCGGCAACCAGCCGGAGGAGCCCGGCACCGAGGTGCAGCCGATGGGCGACGGGCGGGTGCTCATCCGGCGGCTGGTCGACGGGCGGCACGCGTTCTCGCTGCTGTACCCGACCGGCCCGGGCACGGGTGAGCTGCCGCTCGGCGCGGTCGAGTGCCCGGACCCGGACACCCGGCTGCGGCTGCTGCCGCCCGCGCCGGGGGGCGAGAAGGCGTACGCCCTCGCCGTGGGCCGGCGCTCGACCGCCGTGTGGCTGGTGGCGGGCGGGGCGTTCGGTCCTGAGCATCTCGCGATGGTCCCGGGGCGGTGTTCGGGCGGGGTCTGGCTGGACCGGGCCGGGCGGATGCTGGCCCTGGACCGGGAGGTCGGCGGGCGGACCAAGGCGATCGTGGTCGACCTGGAGCGGGACGGGGAGGTGTCGCCGCTGCTGCAGATCGCCGCGGACAGCGACGACCGGCTGCTCGCGGCCGATCCCGACAGCGGGCTGCTGCTGATCGGCTCGGACGCGCCGTCGCCCGGGCGGGGGGAACGGCTGGGCTGGGGGGTGGTCGGGTCAACGCTGCCGGTGCGGTTCCCGGAGTGCCTGCGGCTGCCGGACTGCACGGTGACGCCGTTCGCGATCCAGCCGGGGCAGGTGCTGATGCCGGAGAACTGCGGGGTCGCCCTGCGCGTCGACGGGCCAGCCGGTACCTGGTTCGCCGTATGGCGGCCCGCCGAGCGGCAGTTGCTCCAACTCCCGGCGCCCGAGGGCTGGTTGACGGGCGCCGGGCTGTGGACCGAGGACGGGGTGCTGCGACTGCCGTACGCCACACAGGAAGTGCCGTGCGGTGTGGCGCGGTTCGCGGTGCCCAGGGGGGCGGGGGGAACGGGGGAAGCAGGGGACGCGGGATCCCCTGCGGTAACGGGGGGCGTGGGGGGTACGGGGGAAACACGCCCGGAGGATCCGGTTCGGGACGGGGCGGGGGGCGCGCCTGGGGAGGCCGCGCCGTCGCCGTCGGCACCGTCACAACCGGATCCTCCGGTGCCGGTCGCGCCGCGTCCGGTGCCCTTGCGGGAAGCGCCACTCAAAGGCCGGGTGGCCGTCGGGTAACAAAGTGGTGCGGCTCGGTAACGAAGTCGTTCCGGACGGCAATCCGCCTCGCTTCACCCCGGGAACGGCTGGATAAGATCGCCGGGCTGTAAGAAGGATCATGTTGCTACGGGGTGAAGTATCCGATGAACGACTCGAACACCGCGCAGACCATGTCTGCCGACACACATGAGGCCTCCGGTCACGGCAAGCACCGGGGCCCGGTCTCGGCGCAGGACGGCGATTCGGCCGCCCACGGCCGTCACCGCAAGCCGTCCGAGCAGTCCACGCAGTCGAAGTACGCGGCTGTCTGACGACACGTCAGAAGCCTTGCACCACCTCGCACGACACGGCCCCGCTCGTCTCCGGACGGGCGGGGCCGCAGCGTTCCCTATGCCGTGCCCGGCTCCCGCTTGAGTCCCAGTACCTCGGCCGCCGCGAACGTCTCCCCCGGCGGTCGCTCCGCGTAGTGCGGAGTGAGTACGGCGTCCAGCTCGTCGTAGCTGAAGATGTCCTGCTTGCTGTCGAACTTGGCCTGGACGTGCGGGCGTTCGACGATCGCGACTATGCCGCCGTGGACGACGAGGAGCTGGCCGTTGATGCGTTCGGCGGCGGGTGAGGCCAAGTAGCCGACGAGCGGGGCGACATGCTCGGGCGCGAGCGGGTCCAGGCCGTCGCCGTTCTCCCCGAACCCGGCGAAGACGTCCTCGGTCATCCGGGTGCGGGCGCGCGGGCAGATGGCGTTCGCGGTCACGCCGTACTTGGCCAGCGCGAGGGCCGTGGAGGTGGTCAGGCCGACGATTCCGCCTTTGGCGGCCGCGTAGTTGGGCTGTCCCGCCGAACCGGCGAGGTACGCCTCGGACGAGGTGTTCACGATCCGGCCGTACACCGGTGCGCCGGTCGCCTTGGACCGCTCGCGCCAGTGCCTGGCGGCGAAGTGGGTCGTGTTGAAGTGGCCCTTGAGGTGGACCCGGATCACCGCGTCCCACTCGCCCTCCGTCATGGAGAAGACCATGCGGTCGCGCAGGATGCCGGCGTTGTTGACGAGGATGTCGAGCCTGCCGAACTCGGCGATCGCCAACTCGACCAGTTCGGCGGCCTGTTGGAAGTCGGCGACGTCCCCGGTGTGGGCGGTGGCGCGTCCGCCCGCCGCGCGGATCTCGGCGGCGACCTCTTCGGCGGGACCGGCGGACGCCTCCCCCGAACCGTCCCGGCCCGGCTGCCCGTAGTCGTTGACGACGACGGCCGCGCCGAGCCGGCCGAGTTCCAGCGCCTCGGCCCGGCCGAGCCCGCGTCCGGCGCCGGTGACGATCGCGGCAAGTCCCTCAAGTGGCAACGTCATACCCGGCCCTCAGATCTCGATGCACGTGCGCAGGGCCGTCCCCTGGCGCATCTGGTCGAGGGCCTCGTTGATGTCGGCCAGCGGCACCCGGTGGGTGATCAGGCTCTCCAGGTCGACGCGGCCCGCCCGCCACAGCGCGATCGTGCGCTCGTAGGAACGCAACACGTCTCCCCCGCCGTACATCGAGGGCAGGATGCGCTTCTCGTCGAAGAACAGCTCGAACATGCTGAGTTGGAGGTAGTCGTCCAGGGCGCCCGCGCCGACGACGACGAGGGTGCCGCCGCGCCGGGTGTTCTCGTAGGCGGTGCGGGCGGTGGCGGAGCGGCCGACGACCTCGAAGACGTAGTCGAACCCCTCGCCGCCGGTGACCTGTTGCTTGGCGTCGGGCAGCTCGTCCGGCGAAATCGCCCTCGTGGCACCGAACTTGAGCGCGGCCTCACGGCGCGAGGCGACGGGGTCGACGGCGACGATCTCGGCGGCGCCCTTGAGCCGGGCACCCTGGATCGCGGAGATGCCGACACCGCCGCAGCCGATCACGGCGACCGACGAACCGGCTTCCACGTCAGCGGTGTTGAGGGCCGCGCCGAGTCCGGTGGTGACGCCGCAGCCGATGAGGGCGGCGATGTCGAAGGGCACGTCGTCGGGGATCGGTACGGCGCAGCCCGCGTCGACGACGACCTCCTCGGCGAAGGTTCCGGTGCCCGCGAAGCCGAAGACATCGCCGCTGGGGCGCTTGAAGTTGGGGGTGCCCGCGTTCATGAATCCGGCCAGGCACAGCTGGGTCTGACCGCGCTTGCAGGCGGGACACACCCCGCAGGCCGGCAGCCAGCAGACGACGACCCGGTCACCGGGCTTCAAGTGGCTTACGCCCTCGCCGACTTCGAGGATCTCGCCGGCACCCTCGTGCCCGGGTACGAAGGGAGCGGGCTGTGGCAGTACGCCCGCCATCGCGGACAGGTCCGAGTGGCACAGCCCCGTGGCGCGCACCCGGATCCTGACCCGGCCGGGCCCGAAGCCCGTCGCCTCGACGTCGTCGAGGACCTCCAGTTTGTCCTGGCCTATCTCGTGCAGTACGGCTGCGAGCATGGTGCGGCTCCCCTCAAACTCTGGTCAACTCTGGCCTGGATCAGGAGTGTTCGACGGTCGTGTCGGCGAGGACGGGCGCGTCGTCCCGCTCTACGGCGCTCACCGCGACCCGTACTTCGCCCTCACCCTGCCGCCACATCCGGATGCGCAGCGTCTCGCCGGGGAACACCACTCCGGCGAACCGTGTGTCGTACGCGCGCACCCGGCTCACATCGCCGCCGAGCAGCGTGTCGACGACCGCCTTCAGCGTCATGCCGTAGGTGCACAGCCCGTGCAGGATGGGCCGGTCGAAGCCGGCGAGCTTGGCGAACTCGGGGTCGGCGTGCAGCGGGTTCCAGTCGCCGGAGAGGCGGTAGAGAAGGGCCTGGTCCTCGCGGATGGCACGCTCAACGACCTTGTCGGGGGCGCCTGTTGGGGGTTCGAGGCGGGTGGAGGGGCCGCGGTCGCCACCCCATCCGCCCTCCCCCCGTACGAAGATCTGCGCGTCGTTGGTCCACAACGGGCCGTCCGCGTCGGCGACTTCGGTGCGCATGACGAGGACGGCCGCCTTGCCTTTGTCGTAGACGGCGGCGATATGACTGGTGCTGGTCGCGGTGCCCTGGGCCGGGATCGGGCGGTGCAGGCGCAGGGACTGGCCGCCGTGCAGGACGCGGGCGAGGTCGACCTCGATGCCGGGCATGGACAGGCCGCTGATGACGCCGGGTGAGCCGTTGCCCGCGACGGTGGCGAAACTCGGCAGGACGTGCAGCCGGGACTCCAGGGTGTAGCGCAGCTCGTCGGGGTCGGTCGCGGGGGTGCCCGCGCCGAGGCCGAGGTGGTAGAGCTGGACGTCCTTGGTGGTCCAGGAGATCTCACCGGTCCGGGGTTCGGCCGCGAGGGCCTGGGCTGCGTCGATGGGCATGGGGCTCCTGATCGCCGGTGGTCGAAGACCTCGGTGCGGCCGTCCGCACCGTCGGCCGCACCGAGGTCGTCACGGGCCGACCTAGAACGCGTTCCAGTCCGGCGCCCTTCTGTATAGCCGAGCGCCCCGCACTTGTGAAGGCTCCTGACGGTGCGTCAGGTGGGTGTCGGTTCCGGTGTCCGTACCGGCACCCGTGACATTTGTCCCGCCCGAGTCCGTACATGCGCATCTGCCGGGCGAGGGGCGCGGATCCGTAGCGTCGTAGCCATGACACAGACAAGTGGGGCGGCGGACCGGACAGAGCGTGCCGTGTCCTTCGCGGGGGCGGTCAAGACCTTCGGCGCGGTGCGCGCCGTGGACGGTGTGGACCTGGAGATCGGGCGCGGCGAGACGGTCGCGCTGCTCGGCCGCAACGGCGCGGGCAAGTCGACGACGATCTCCCTGCTGCTCGGGCTGAACGCGCCCGACGCCGGCACGGTCGAACTCTTCGGCTCCGCGCCCGAGTTGGCCGTACGGAACGGCCTGGTCGGGGCGATGCTGCAGGAGGCGCGGGCGCTACCCCGGGTCACCGTCGGCGAACTGGTCGCCTTCGTCGCCCGGCGTTATCCGAAGCCGATGCCGGTCGCGCAGGCCCTGGAACTGGCCGGTATCGCCGAGCTGGCCGGGCGGCGGGTGGACCGCTTGTCGGGCGGGCAGACACAGCGGGTGCGGTTCGCCGTGGCGCTGGCCGGGAACCCGTCGCTGATCGTCCTCGACGAGCCGACGGCGGCGCTGGACGTGGAGGCTCGGCACGCGTTCTGGCAGTCGATGCGGGCCTTCGCCCGGCGCGGGCACACCGTCCTGTTCTCCACGCACTACCTGGAGGAGGCGGACGCGCACGCCGACCGGATCATCGTCATCGACCGCGGCCGGATCGTCGCGGACGGCACCGGCGAGCAGCTCAAGCGCGCGGCCGGCGGCAGCCTCGTCTCCTTCGACCTGGCGGGCGGCTCCACCGAGGGTCTCGCCCAGCTGCCCGGCGTACGCACCCTCGAAGTACGCGGCGACCGCGCGCTGTTGCGCACCGACGACTCGGACGCGACCGTGATCGCCCTCGCCGCCCGCAACGCGATCCGCGGCCTTGAGGTCACCCCGGCGTCCCTCGACGACGCGTTCCTCGCCCTGACGACACACGAACTGGAGACGGTGTGATGCTCGACCGCCTGCGGCTCGCAGACCGCCGGACCACGCGTAGCCCCGGTTCGATGACCGGCCGCACTGACACCGGCCGCCCGCTCGACGCCACCCCGGCAACCTCGCACCGCCGTATCCCCACCATGACGACCACCGAGACGGAGACCGTGTGATGCTCGACTACCTGCGCCTCGAAGTACGCCGGACCCTGCGCGACGTCGGCTTCGTGATCGGCGGGATCGCGATGCCCGTGATGATGTACCTGCTGTTCACGAACCTCGGCGGTGACGACAGTGGCTACAAGGCCACGGCGATGGTCGGCATGGCCGCCTACGGCGCCGTCGGCTCCGCCCTCAACACCGGCGGCGGGGTCGCCGAGGACCGGGCGATCGGGTGGCTGCGGCAGTTGCGGGTGACCCCGATGACCCCGCGGCAGGTCGTGCTCGGCCGGGCGCTGACCGGTTCGGTGACCGTGCTGCCCTCGATCGTCGCGGTGCTCGCGGCGGGCGGACTGGTGAACGGCGTACGCCTCGACGCCTGGCAGTGGGCGGCGATCGCGCTGCTGCTGTGGCTCGGCTCGATCCCCTTCACCCTGCTGGGCCTCGGCAACGGCTACGGGCTCACCTCCCAGACCACCGGCGTCACGAACATGGCCTGCAACCTGGGGCTCTCGGTGATCGGCGGCCTGTGGTTCCCGATCAGCCTGTTCCCCGGCTGGCTGCGCGCGGTCTCCCACTACACCCCGACCAACCGCTTCGCCGAACTCGGCACCTCCGTCGCCGACGGGCACGCCCCGGCACTCGGCGCGATCGTGGTGCTGACGGCTTGGCTGTTCGCGTTCGGTTCGTACGCTGTGCTGGCGTACCGCCGGACCGGGCGGACCGTGTGACCGGGGGAGCGAGAGAGATGTCCTGGATGCGAGGAATCACCTGCCAGCTACAGCAGTGGAAGGCCGCGCGGACCCAGTGGAAGGCCGACATGGCGGAGTTCAAGATCGCGCAGAAGGAGGCCCGCCGCAAGGGCGAGCGGCCCGAGAACCCGGGTCCGCCGCCGACCGGCTTCTCCCTGCTGCCCTGGCTGCTGATGGGCATGGGCTCCTTCTCCAACCTCCTCCAGGGCAAGACCTCCAACCCGTGGATCGGCGGCCTGGGCCTCTTCCTCTTCAACTCCCTCTACATCTATGTGGTGTTCCGCTCCTTCGTGAAGGAGAAGCGCCAGGCGGTCTCCACACTGGTGGCGCTGGTCGTGATGGGCCTGATCACCTGCGGCCTCGCCCTCGGCTACGGCGGCAGCTGGCTCTACTTCTTCCCCCTCCTCGGCCTCGCCACGGGCGCCGTCGTCCGCGGCCCGCGCCTCGGCCAGGTCGGCCTCGCCCTGACGGCGCTCGCCGCCGCGGTCTCCGTGTACCGGGCGGGCTGGGACGCCATCAACGTCGCCTACGGCACGTTCCTGTCGACGATGGTGACCGCGGCGATCCTCTCCCTCTCCGAGGCCGTACGCGAACTGCGCGCCGCTCGCGAGGAGTTGGCCCGCCGCGCGGTCGAGAAGGAACGGATTCGGTTCTCCCGCGACCTGCACGACCTGCTCGGGCACACCCTCTCGGTGATCGTCGTGAAGTCGGAGGCGGCCCGGCGCCTCGCACCCCGCGACATGGAGGCCGCGCTCGACCAGATCACCGACATCGAGGCCGTGGGCCGACAGGCGCTCACCGAGATCCGCGAGGCCGTCACCGGTTACCGCGAGGGCAGCCTCGCCACCGAACTCGACCGCGCCCGCTCCGCCCTGTCCGCCGCCGACATCGACCCGGTGGTCCGCCAGTCGGGCCCGCTCCTGACCCCGCAGAACGAGGCCCTGCTGGGCTGGGTGGTCCGCGAGGCGGTCACCAACGTCGTACGGCACAGCGGCGCGACCCGCTGCGAGATCACGTTCGACGGGGTCATGGACCGCGTCCGCCTGACGATCGCGGACGACGGTCCCGGGGACGGGGGCTCCCCTGGGACCGGCCCCACCGAGGGCATCGGCGGGACCGGTCTGAAGGGCCTCACGGAACGCCTCGCGGTGGCGGGCGGCTCCCTGCGGGCCGGCCCGTCACCACGCGGCGGCTTCACGGTCACCGCCGAACTCCCGGTGGAGTCGGCGGAGTTGGCCGCTACGGCGCCCAGGGAGCCGTGACCACCCAGCTCACGTCGTCCGTCCACGAGGTGGCACTGTCGAAGGCGTTGGAGCCGCCGTCACTCGCGATGTAGACGTTGTAGTTGTAGTGCCGGAGATATCTGGTCGGGTAGTTGTACGACGCGAACGACGTGCCCGTGCCGCTCTTGCCGGTCGACGCGCAGAACGTGGCGTCCTGTCTGAACTGCGTTGTCCCGACCATGGGTTGGCGATAGAGCTGGTAGTTGTAGTGGCGCAGGAAGTCGCCGGGATAGTTCCGGGACTCGAACGAATAGCAGGAGCTGTCGGCGAGCCCCCTGCGGACGATCCAGGTCGCGTCGCCCTTGTCGAGCGCCGCGCTGCTGGACGTAATGGCGGAGAGCACCGCCGCGTTGTTCTGGTGGCGGATGTAGTCGCCGGTGCAGCACGAGGTGGTCGCGCGCAGCGAGATCTCCGAACCGGCCGCCAGTGTCCCGGTGGTGCCGGTCGACGCGCCGTAGCCGACGGACACGATGTTCGCCTGCACGGAGTTGTCGGCGGCGTCGGTCGGGATGCCGGCGGTCATGACGCCCTCGAAGAACGAACCGATGGAGCCGTTGCTGTTGTCCCCGCCGGTGCCCAGGACGATCGCGCCTTCCTGATGCATGGGCGAGTAACCACTCGTGGTGGGTTCACCCCCGGAATAGGAGGTCGTGAGACTCCCCGACTGCGCGTTTCCGGATTTCAGCGCGAAATGGTCCTGACCGTTGTTTTTCAGCAAAGCGGTGACGAACGGTATCGCCCCGGTACCGGTGTTCGCCGTGTTCTTGCTGTACCCGGAGTCCGACTGGAACAGCCCGTTCTCCAGGTCGGCCTGCACCCAGGGACCGCTGCCGTAGCAGGGCGCGAACCAGCACTCCGTACCGAAGTTGATCGCGTCCATGTGACCGTTGCCGGTGTCCTGGTTGTTGGTCTCGGCGTTGCCGTAGTCGAAGCAGCAACTGCCGTTGACATGGGTGCCGGACGTCACCATGTACATCCCCTCGGCGGCGCCGTTCGTGGCCACGCCCGAGGTGGAGTTGTCGCGGTAGCCCATGCCGGCCGAGATCTCCAGGCCGTAGACCTGATGCCCGCCGGCGGTCACCGGCAGCGCGTCCGCGGGCGCCCCGACATCGGCGACACCGGCCCCGCCCGCACCCTCGATCGTGAGGTCGTTGTGGCGCGCGGACTGGTCGTAGATCTTGGTGATGATGCACGTCGTACCGGCACAGAACGAGTCCTGCGCCGCCGCGTTCGCATACCCCCCGGCCGCCAGCAGACCGATGTTCGCGGTGGCACTGTCGGAGGCCCGCTGCACCTGGTACAGCGAGCCGTTGTACGACGAGTAGAGCGCCCTGACGAGACTGTGCGCGGCGACGCAGGGCGTCCCGGCGGTGGCGTAGATGTCGCACGGCAGCGAGGTGGCGGCCGAGGCCTGCGGCACGCCGACGGCCAGCGCGAGGACGGTCACGAGCGCGGACAGGGCGGCG
This sequence comes from Streptomyces sp. NBC_00986, assembly GCF_045162565.1. NCBI lineage: Bacteria > Bacillati > Actinomycetota > Actinomycetes > Kitasatosporales > Streptomycetaceae > Streptomyces > Streptomyces sp. NBC_00986. The sequence continues at coordinate 8,228,517 of NZ_CP108733.1, read as the reverse complement.
AGGGTGGCGTTTCTCAGCCGGCGCGGCCGGGTGCGGAGGAATCTCAGGAACACGGTGCACCTCTTCTGTTGCGGGTAGGCGGTGCGGGTGGTTGGCGCGGGTGAAGCGGGGTGCCTGGCGCGGGTGGAGCGGAGCGCCTGGAGTTGCAGTACGAGTGGCTGGTCGATATACCGAACCTCGTTCGATCGATATACCGAACCCATTCGCGATCGAAATGTCGAACTGCCGAAAGTTTGTCGAAAGGTTTCCGGAATCGGCCCGGTACGGGAAATTCCTGGGGTGATTGCAGAATGCCGAGGCGATTGTTTGCCCGGAGCCGGAGACCGTCAAGACTCGCGGACGCGAACAATGAAGAGTTTTTGACAACCGTCCCGGGTCTCCCTGGGCCTTACGCTTGCCCCGTGGATGAGATGCCCCGGGACCACCGGCCCGCCAAGTCCGTCAGAGTGCTGCTCGCCGAGGACCAGGGCATGATGCGCGGCGCCCTCGCCCTGCTGCTCGGCATGGAGGCGGACCTGGAGGTCGTCGCCCAGGTCGGGACCGGTGACACGATCGTGGACGCCGCCCTGACCCACCGCCCCGACGTCGCCCTTCTCGACATCGAACTCCCCGGCATGAGCGGCCTGGACGCTGCCGCCGAACTCCGCGAACAGGCCCCGGACTGCCGGGTGTTGATCCTCACGACCTTCGGCCGCCCCGGTTATCTGCGCCGGGCGATGGAGGCGGGCGCGGCGGGCTTCCTGGTGAAGGACGGCCCGGTGGAGGACCTCGCCGCAGCGATCCGCCGCGTCCTGACCGGCGAGACGGTCATCGACCCGGCGCTGGCCGCCGCCGCGTTGAGCGCGGGCCCCAATCCGCTCACCGCCCGCGAGTGCGACGTCCTCAAGGCCTCGGTGGACGGCGCGACGGTCTCCGACATCGCCACGAAGCTCCACCTCTCCGAGTCCACCGTCCGCAACTACCTCTCGTCGGCAATCGGCAAAACAGGAACCCGCAACCGCATGGAGGCCATGCGAGAGGCCCGGCAGCAGGGGTGGTTGTAGGCCCCGCCCTACGTGCTCGTAAAGGGATCTCGTCGAGGTCTGCCGGCGGGACGTTGGTACTCTCCGCATCTACGGCAAGGCGGGGGGGATGACCGTGGGAACAGAGCCGTCGAGTCCTCCGAGCGGCTGGTTCAGAGGTACCGGCTTCGGGGTCCTCTTCGGTGGGCTGACCGCAGTGGTGTGCACTGCTGCCATCGGGAGGGCATGGGCTGCTTGCGACGTCGGCATCAACGCAGCAGCCAACAGCATGAGTTTGCTGTTTCTTGCGCCTCTCATATGGCTCGCCGCTGCGATTCCATGGGTGATCCTGCACGGCACCCTCGGAAGACGTCATCGCGGGACAGCCCTTACTGCAGGGCTCATCTTCACCCTGTGGTTCGCCTGGTTCCTGGTCACATGGCTCGGCATGCCGGACTCCTACCCGGCCCCGTTGTGCCCGGGCAACGTCCCACCCTGGTGGCCGAGCTTCATCCCGGCGTGACTCGGCGGCGGAACAACGCCGTCCAGAGGAACTCCTCCCCGAAGCACGGCGAGGCGTCCGCTTCGTCGCGCATCCGACGCAGCTCGACCACCTCCAACTCCCCGAATATCCAGCGCAGTTCATCGGACGTGTAGGCCAACCCGCCCTGAAGCCCGGAGCCGCGGTAGAACTCGGCATCGGGCAGCTCGGAGCCCATGCCTCCGGCGGCGAAGCACGTGAGCGCGAAGTACCCACCGGGGGCGAGGACTTGGTCCAGCAGAGCGAGGTAGCTGACGCGCCGGTGCGGGGGCAGGTGGTGGAAACAGCCGGAGTCGTAGACGAGGTCGTAGGGGCCGGGGAGTCGGGTACCGGCGAGGGCGAAGGCGTCCCCGCAGTGGAAGTGCACCTGGGGGCCCTCCCCCTCCCCTCCCCCCGCCTCCCTCCCCCGCTCCAGGTCGCACGCCCACTCCCGCGCCCGCTCCTCCGCCCACGCGACAGCCGTCGGCGACAGGTCCACGCCGTCCACCTCGAAGCCCCGCGCGGCCAGTTGAAGGGCGTTGCGCCCAGGACCACACCCCAGGTCCAGAGCACGGCCACCCCCACCTATCAGCCCCCGATCGAAATACCCGACCAGGTTCTCGTCCGGCTTCGCCACAAAGAACGGCACCGGCTTGTCCCGGTCGGCGTAGAACCCGTCCCACCAGGAGGCGCCCCGTGAACTCCAACGGTCGGCCTCCGGCGCGAACAGCCCGTCCAGGAGCCGGAGTACGTCGTCGACCGTCCGAATGTCACGCCCACGCCGGTTCCGATCCGTCCGGTCCATCCGGACCCCCTCTCCGATGCGCCGATCGTAGAAGCGGACGGGTCCAAGGCCCAGGTCAGCGCGGATCCGGGACGCTCGCACGAATGCCGCCAACACCCTTGTACGAGGCGGGAGTCGACCCCGGAGGGCCACCATTCCGGGGACAGGCCGAAACGCCGTCGACACCCCACCCGAAGGCCACCAGGACCCCGGTCCCGGCCACCCCCGGCCCTACTTTTCAAGCATCGGATCCGGGGGCCACCGGGCCGGAACGGCACCCTCTACCGGTCCCGGCCGGCCGCCGCCGTCAGCTGAGCGGTGGGGCCGCCAACAGCACCACGCGGTCGATCACTGGGTCGAACCCGAGTACCGGATTCCCGTAATCGCCTTCGGCGGTCATGCCCACCGGCTTGCCCAGTCGGCGGCCGATCGTGCACAGGAAGTCGCACAGAACGTCCACTCCCGCCTGGCCCTGCAGTTCGTGAAGGTCGACGTCGAAGTCGATCTCGTCACCGGACATCGGACGGAAGATCACCAGCACATCCGGGACCGGCCAGACCCGCAGATCGACCGTCTCCGCGTCAGCGGGACGCGACAGCACCTCCGCCGCCGACGGCAGTGGCCCGGCGACTCCGCCCACCGAGTACTCCCACGTCCATCCGTTCGACCGAACCAGGTCGAACACGACCTGCCAGTCCTCGACCGAGGCACCTGCCACGCACACGTCCGGCAGGGCACCCATCAGTTCAGGGTCGAAGAAGTCCCTGACGTCGTCCCACAGCAGATCCGGCATCCCGCCATGCTGCCCACCAGGCCGCCCTGGCGCAGCCCGATTTCCTTGACGAACCCCATGGAGGCACCTCCCGACCCACCCCGGACACCCCCCTCAGTCCACAACCCCGGCCTTCACGAGCGGTGCGTCCCGCGACAACTCCCGGAACCCGAGGCCGAAGTACAGCCCGCGTGCCCGGGGATGCCCCGGCGCGCCCAGACACGCGACCGTCGCGTGCGTGGCCCCGGCGGCCCGCGCCCGATGCATCCCGTGCAGGAGCATCGCCCTCGCCAACCCCAGGCGCCGGTACTCCGGATGCGTTCCGACCGGCTCGAACTCCGCCGTCCTGTTCGCCTCGTCGAGCCACATGATCGTCGAGGAGGCCATCGTCCCGTCCGGTGCCTCCACCAGGATGTGCAGGTCGCCGCGGTAGCCCGGTGTCCGCCGGACGCTCTCGTAGCTCTCGGCCGTGTATGCCGAGGGAGACCAGGCGTCGAGGTGGGCCTGGACCGCGGCCCCGGGGCCGGCCTCGTCGGCGGTGCGGAAGCTGAACCCCTGTGGAAGTACCGGCTGTTCCAGGTCCGTCAGGTCCCGCTCGTTGAGCTGGGTCCAGGAACCCGTGTCGCCGAGCGCGGCCGAGTCGGTCTCGTAGCCGTGCGCCGCCCATCGCTCCAGGGCGAACCCGTCCGCGGCGCTGGGCATCACCGTCCGCTCGATGCCCGCCGCCGTACCGTCGTACCAGTCGATCACCTCGTCGATCAGTCCGGCGTGGTCGGGGTGGACCTGGTAGGTGAGGCAGGCCTCGGTGATGTCCTTCACCGAACCGTCGTTCCGCCGTATCCGGTGCGGAAGACGGGCCCAGCCCCAGGCCACCAGCTCCCCGTCGGAGAGCCACAGCCGACGTGGCCGGCCCCTGTCCTCGTCTGCGTGCCCCTTGCCCCAGTTCCAGGCCAGCTCGCCGAACATCGCTTCGGCGTTCACCAGCTCCGGGCGGACGGCGGTGACACGCTGCGCCAGCCCCTGCATGAGCCGCAGGTCCGCGGCGGTGACAAGCTCGACGTTCGTCATGGTGGGTCACTGTGTCAGGGCCCCGCGAAGTCGGCGAACCGTTTTCCGGGGCGCCGACATCCACCGCCGCGCGTCACAACATCCTCAGCGCCAACACGCCCTGCTTCAGAGCCAGTTCACCTGCGCCGGCGCTACTTCGTCACCTTCACCGAGTCGAACGTCGTCCCCTCCGGCCCGACGCACACGAACCAGTCGGCCGCCGAACCGGCCACCGGTCGGATCGCCGATTCGTCGCTGTTGACGTCGGCGCCCTCCGCGACCCTGCGGGCGACGGTCGAGCTGCCGTCCTTCCAACTGCACGTGACCTCCTGGGCGGTCTTGGCGACCTGGCCGATCACCAGGCGCTGCGGGGTGGTGCGCTTCGGGTCCAGGGAGAGCGCGGCCGAATCGAGGTCGGTGCCCGCCATCCTGTCCTTCGTGTCGACCGAGTTCTCCGTGAGGATGGCCTCCTTCCCGTCCCCGATGGTCCGGCTCGCGAAGAACGAGTACTTGCCGACCAGTTGGGACGTCTTGCCCGCAGTCACGCCTACCGGCACCTCGCCGAACGCCTTCATGCGCTGGAACTGGGCCCAGGCCTCCCCCTCCGTGCGCGGGGCGCCCCACACGTCGACGGTGACCTGCCACTCCTTGCCGCCGACATCGCCGATGCCGATCACGGTCCCCTGCGGCTCGTACACATTCCGCTCCTCGGGAGTCAACGGCTCGGTCGACTCCTGCTTCACCGCCGGTGACACCTCGACGCCGCTCCCATCACGCAGCCCGGCCAGGGCCAGCGTGCCCGACCCGCCGACGATCACCAGTGCGGCGGCCGTGGCGAGTGCCCAGCGGCGGGCCCGGCGTCGGCGGCCGCCGCGGATCACCGCCTGGTAGGGGGCTATACCGATCTCGACCTCGTCCGCGGCGTCGGCCAGCAGGAGGGCGATGTCTCTGTCCGTCATGGTCTGGTTCGTCTCCCGGTCCGCGCTCATCACTGCCGCCCTCCCTGCGTCACCATCTCGGCGAGTCCCGGTATGGCGCGGAGTTTCGCGATCCCCTTGGCCGCGTTGCTCTTCACCGCGCCGACCGAGCAGCCCATCGCCTGGGCCGTCTGTGTCTCGGTCAGGTCCTCCCAGTACCGCAGCACCACCGCTTCCCGCTGCCTGGGCGGCAGTTGGGCCAGTGCCTGCAACAGGGCGCTGCGGTCCTCGGCCTGGGCGATGCGGTCACCGGTGTCGGCGATCTCGCGCACCAGGCCCGAGTCGTCCTTGGGCGCCAGGAACTCCTTGAGTCGTCTGCGGTGTTTGCGTGCGTGCGCGTTGATCATCACGCGCCGTACGTACGCCTCCGGATCGTCGGCCGAGCCGACCTTGCGCCAGGCCACAAAGGTCTGTTCGAGCGTCGACTGGACCAGATCCTCCGCGGCGTGCTGCTCCCCCGTCAGAAGAAATGCCGTCCGCATCAGCCGCGGCCAGCGGCCGATGACAAAGCTCTGGAACCCGTCATCCCGAGCCTCCCGAGCCTGCTTGCGATCCCCCATGGGCACCTCCTAGATATCTAAAGGAGTCCATGAGCCGCCCGGACCGTTGCCTCACTTCTCGAAAACCGTCGCCTCACTTCTCGAGACTCGTGGAAGCCGCGCCGTCCGAGGCCACCGCCGGGCCCGCACTCTCCACGCCCTCCGCGCCCTCCGCGCCCTCCGCGTCCACCACGACCTCCCCGTCCGCGCTCGTGCTCACCCGGGCCACGGCAGGCCCCGCCCCCTTCCCCCACGGCAGCCACACCACCATCAGCACCACCCCGCCGAGCAGCACCCCCGCCCCCGTACGGAACGCCAGCGCATACCCCTCCGTCAGCGCCCCCGGCGTAACCGCACCGCCGCCCGACACCCGCGCCGTACGCGCCGCGGCGATCGTCGACATCACGGCGAGCCCCAGCGAACCTCCCATCGTGCGCGAGGTGTTGATCAGCCCGGAGACCAGACCGGCCTCCCCCGGCGCGGCCCTGGACGTGGCGAGAGCGGCGAGCGGGGTGGCCGTCAGGCCGGCGCCGAGCATCATCAGGATTCCGGGGAACATGATCTCGGTGAGGTAGTCGCCCCGTGCGGTCATCAGGGACTGCCAGCCGAAGCCCACCGCCGCGAGCAGCGTCCCGAGGACGGCCACGTTGCGCGCGCCGAGCACCGGCATGAAGCGGGGTGCCGACTTGGAGCCGAGGAGGACCGCCAGCGAACTCGGCACCAGCGCGAGCCCCGCCTCCAGCGGGGTGTACCCGAGCACGTTCTGTGCGTACAGGGTCATGAAGAACCACATGCAGAACATCGCGGAGCCGGACAGGAACATCGCCGCGTTCGCCGACGACACCGCGCGTGCCCGGAACAGTCCGAGCGGCATCAGCGGAGCCGCCGTACGCGCTTCGACGACGAGGAAGAGCGCGATCAGCGCGAGTCCGGCGGCCAGCGGCACCAGGGTGGCCGCGGCCGTCCAGCCCTCGGCCTCGGTCTGCGAGATGCCGTAGGCCAGCACGCCGAGCCCCGCCGTGACCAGGACGGCGCCGGGCAGGTCGAGCCGTCGCCGGTCTCCGGCGCGGCTCTCCGGGAGCCGGCGCAGTGAGCTGAGCAGCACCACCGCACCGACGGGCACGTTGATGAGGAGCACCCACCGCCAGGACAGGGTGTCCACGAGGACCCCGCCGACGAGTCCGCCCGCGGCCCCGCCACCGGCGCCGACGGCCGTCCAGGTGGCGATGGCCCGTGCACGGGCGGCGCCCTCCGCGACCGCCGAGGTGACGATGGTCAGGGTCGAGGGTGCCAGCACCGCGGCCCCCAGTCCCTGGACGGCCCGGGCGAGCAGCAGCTGCCAGCCGTCCTGGGCCAGTCCGCCGCACAGCGAGGCCAGGGTGAACAGCGCGAGCCCGACCAGGAACATCCGCTTGCGGCCGTAGAGGTCACCGGCCCGGCCGCCGAGGAGCATGAACCCGGCGAAGGCGATGGCGTACGCGTTGACCACCCACTGCAGCCCGGACGCGCTCATCCCCAGGTCGGACCGCATCGACGGCAGCGCCACGTTGACGACGGACACGTCGAGCACGACGAGGAACTGCCCGGCGCACGCGAGCGCCACGACCAGCCAGGTGGGCGGCGCCGCGCCGCGGGGGAACAGGCGGGATATTCGGGAGACGTCAGCGGCTCGGGGCATGGTGGTCATACTCTCAACCGGCCTGTGCCCCTTGCATCGGCATTTCGCCCGGGTCGTGGGACGGCCGTAGGTCCTAGACCACAGGACCCCGTAGGACCTACACCACAGGACCTACGTCGCCCGCAGCAAGGTGACCACGGCCGCCCCGCCCAGCCCGATGTTGTGCGCGAGCCCCACCTCGGCCCCCGGCACCTGCCGCTCCCCCGCCGTCCCCCTCAACTGCCATACCAGCTCGGCGACTTGGGCGATCCCGGTGGCCCCCAGCGGATGCCCCTTGGAGATCAGCCCGCCGGACGGGTTCACGACCCACCGCCCGCCGTACGTCGTCCCCCCGGACTCGACGAGCTTCCCGGACTCCCCGGGCTCGCACATGCCGAGCGCCTCGTACGTCAGCAGTTCGTTGATCGAGAAGCAGTCGTGGAGTTCTACGACGTCCACGTCGTCGATGCCGAGTCCGGACCGTTCGTAGACCTGGCGGGCGGCGGCCCGGGACATCGGTTGGCCGACGACGTCGATGCACGAGCCGGAGGCGAAGGAGTCCTCGGTGTCGGTGGTCATCGCCTGGGCGACGATCTCGACCGGCGAGCCCGCATCCGCCCCCGCACCCAACTCCCGCTGCTCCGCGAAGCGTTCGGAGACCACGACCGCCGCCGCGGCGCCGTCCGAGGTCGGTGAGCACTGGAGTTTCGTGAGTGGGTGGTGGACGACCCGGGCCGCGAGGATGTCGTCGACGTCGTACACGTCCTGGAACTGGGCGTACGGGTTGTGCGCGGAGTGCCGGTGGTTCTTGGCGGCGACGGCCGCGAGCTGTGCCTCGGTGGTGCCGTACTTCTCCATGTGTTCGCGGGCCGCGTCGCCGAAGATCTGGGCGGTGGGCGGGGTCATCTCGAAGCCGTGGCGGGCGGCCATGATGCCGTAGTGCCGGGCGACGGGGGACGTGGAGAAGTCCCCGCTGTCCGCTCCCCCGCCCAGCGCGCCCCGCTTCATCTTCTCGAAGCCCAGCGCCAGCACGCAGTCCGCCGCCCCGCCCTCCACCAGCTGCCGGGCGAGCATCAGGGCGGTCGAGCCGGTGGCGCAGTTGTTGTTGACGTTGTAGACGGGGATGCCGGTGAGACCTAGCTCATAGGCGGCGCGCTGGCCGGCGGTCGAGGGCTGGAAGCAGTAGCCGACGGGAACCTGTTCTACGTCGGCGTAGGAGATCCCGGCGTCCGCGAGGGCGGCGTTCCCCGCCTCGCGCACCATGTCCCAGTACTGCCACTCCCGGGTCTCGGGCTTCTCGAACCTCGTCATCCCGACGCCTGCGACATAGGCCTTCATGGCGGGCGAGATTAGAACACGTTTCAGTGAATGACCAGACCTGACGATGGGTCAGATATTCATGGGCCGGTCAAGGATTCGTTAGTACGCCGAAGCATCGGAATAGTTGCCCGTGCATACGAGGTTTACCGTGCACTTATCTCGCACGGATCGACCGGCTCCACCCACGTTCCACCCCACTCCCCAGGCCTGGAGGCCTCACTTCATGACGCACACGTCGACCGACCAGCCCGCACGGAGGCCGTCCGGCGCCGTCGTGCCGGTGCTCGCCTTCGCGGGCATCGTTGTCGCGGTGATGCAGACCCTGCTCGTCCCGGTCATCAAGGACCTGCCGCAGCTGCTGAGCACCGAGCCCAGCAACGCCACCTGGGTCCTGACCTCGACCCTCCTCTCCGGAGCCGTCGCCACGCCGATCATGGGCCGCCTCGGCGACCTCTACGGCAAGCGTCGGATGCTGATCCTCAGCCTGGCCATCATGGTCGTAGGAGCGCTGGTCAGCGCCCTCACCAGCGACCTGCTCACGATGATCGCGGGCCGCGCGCTCCAGGGCTTCGCCATGGGCGCGATCCCCCTGGGCATCGGCCTGATGCGCGACATGCTGCCCCGCGAGAAGCTCGGCTCGGCGATGGCCCTGATGAGTTCCTCGATCGGCGTCGGCGGCGGCCTCGCGCTGCCGGCCGCGGCGCTCGTCGCCCAGCACGCCGACTGGCACGCCCTCTTCTACGGCGCCGCCGGCCTCGGTGTCCTCGCGATCGGCCTCACCCTCCTCGTCGTACCGGAGTCCCCGATGCGCGCGGAGGGCACCTTCGACGTGCTCGGCGCGATCGGTCTCTCAGCGGGCCTTGTCCTCTTCCTCCTGCCCATCACCAAGGGCAGCGACTGGGGCTGGACCTCCGGCACCACGCTCGGCCTGTTCGCCGCGGCGGCCGTCGTCCTGCTCCTGTGGGGCGTGATGGAGCTGCGTCTGAAGGCCCCGCTGGTCGACCTGCGCACCACGGCCCGTCCGGCGGTCCTCTTCACCAACCTCGCCTCGATCATGGTCGGCGTCTCCTTCTACGTCGTCTCCCTCGTCCTGCCCCAGCTCCTCCAGCTGCCGAAGTCCACGGGCTACGGTCTCGGGCAGTCGATGGTCACCGCCGGTCTGCTGGTGGCTCCGCTCGGCCTGACGATGATGTTCACGGCGCCCGTCTACGCCCGTCTCTCGGCGAAGTACGGGCCCAAGGTCACCCTGATCCTCGGCATGCTGATCATCGGCATCGGCTACGGCGCGGGGCTGGGCCTCATGAGTGCGGCCTGGCAGTCCCTTGTCATCGCCGTGGTTCTCGGTGCGGGCATCGGGCTCGCTTACTCGTCGTTGCCCGCGTTGATCGTGGGGGCAGTGCCTGCCTCAGAGACCGGTGCGGCGAACGGGCTCAACACCCTTATGCGGTCCATCGGTACGTCCGTGTCCAGTGCGGTGATCGGGATGGTGCTGGCGAACACCGCGAACCATGTGGGCGGGGTCGCGATCCCGACCATGCACGGGTTCCATGTGTCGTTCCTGATCGCTACGGGTGCGGTTGCTGTCGGCCTGTTGATGGCGCTGTTCCTTCCCAAGCCGAATCGGGCGCCGCAGTTGAACTTCAGCAGCGAGGAGGAGGCGAACCTTGAGCGGGCCGAGGAGGTTCTGCGGGGGTTCCGGGGGCGGGTGTTGAGCGCGGACGGGGTTCCTGTTGCCCGGGCCAAGGTCACGCTGATCGACCGTCGTGGGCGGCAGGCCGGGGCGACGCTCTCCGAGGAGGACGGGAGTTACGTGCTCGCTGTGCCGTCTCAGGGGGCGTATGTGTTGGCGGCGCGGGCTTCAGGGCACGGTCCGTTGGCCTCGTCTGCGACGCATGCGGGGGACTCCGTCGCGGTTGACCTGGATCTGTCGTTGCCCGGCGAGACCGTCAGCGCGTAGTCGGGTTCGTCGTTTTCCGCGGGTGCGTGGGGGCTGGTCGCGCAGTTCCCCGCGCCCCTGAAAGCACACGGCACCCCCTGTCGAATTGCTCGGCAGGGGGTGCGGCAGCATATGCGTACGACCCGCCGAAAGGACCCCTGTGCCCTCGACACCCAAGCCCGAGATCCTTGCCGCGTTCGAGGCCGCCAAGGGGTTCATGCCGGTCGGTGAAGGGCTCGCCCTGTACGCCGCCGCCGTGGAAGCCGGAGGCCTCGGCCTCCCCCTTCTCGAAGTCGGGACGTACTGCGGGCGTTCGACGATCCTTCTTGCCGATGCTGCCCGTGAGGCCGGTGTCACCGCGCTCACCCTGGACCATCACCGGGGTAGTGAGGAGCAGCAGCCGGGGTGGGACTTTCACGACCCGGAGACCGTCGACCCGGAGATCGGGCTGATGGATACGCTGCCGACCTTCCGCAGGACCCTGCACCGGTCCGGGCTGGAGGAGCACGTGGTTGCCCTCGTCGGGCGGTCGCCGCAGGTCTCGCGGATCTGGGGCACCCCCCTCGGCCTCGTCTTCATCGACGGTGGGCACACCGACGAGCATGCGAACGGGGACTACGAGGGGTGGGCGCCCCATGTCGCCGAGGGCGGGCTGCTCGTGATCCATGACGTGTTTCCGGAGCCGGAGGACGAGTTCACCGGGCAGGCCCCGTACCGGGTGTATCTCCGGGCGCTGGAGTCCGGCGCGTTCACGGAGGTGTCGGCGACGGACTCGCTGCGTGTCCTACGGCGCACCGGTACCGGTGTCTGAGGTCAACTCGGCAGCCCGGCCAGCCAGTTGAGCAGGTGCTGGTTGACCTCTGCCGGGCGCTCCTGCTGGATCCAGTGGCCGCAGCCCTCCAGGACATGCGAGCCGCGCAGGCCGGGCAGGGTCACCGGGTACGCGGCGATCGCGTCGGACAGCCAGGTGGTGGACGCGTCCAGGGAACCGCCCAGGAACAGGGACGGCTGGGGGATCGGGGCGCCGTCGTAGGCCGCCAGGTCCTCCCAGTCCTGGTCCATGTTGCGGTAGCGGTTCAGGGCGGTGGTCAAGCCCGTTCGCTCGAACTCTCCCGCGTAGACGTCCAGTTCGGCCTCGCCCAGCCAAGTGGGCCGCTCCGTCGGGAAGCGGTCGCGCAGGGTGCCGCCGGCCCGGCTGACGAAGTGCGGGTCGGGGGCGCCGGGTCGGGGCATCGTGTCGGCGGAGAACGCGGCGTAGAAACCTGCCAGCCAGCCGCGTACGTCCGGTTCGGTCTCCGCCTCCGCCCGGCCCGGCTGCTGGAAGTAGGAGACGTAGAACTCCTCGTCCCCGCCCATCCCCGCGAAGATCTCGCTGGGGCGCGGGCCGCCGCGGGGCGCGTAGGGGACGCTCAGCAGTCCCACGGCTCGGAAGACGTCCGGCCTGAGGAGGGCGGAGTTCGCCGCGATGCCCGCGCCCCAGTCGTGGCCGACGATCACCGCCGACCGCTCGCCGAGCGCGTGCACGACCGCCACGGCGTCCTCGACCAGGTCGGGCATCCGGTACGCCGACACGTCCCCGGGGCGCGAGGAGCGGCCGTAGCCGCGTACGTCGACGGCGACCGCGCGGTAGCCCGCCGCGGCCAGTGCCGGGAGCTGGTGGCGCCACGAGTACCAGGACTCCGGGAAGCCGTGCACCAGGAGGACCAGGGGGCCGGTGCCCTGTTCCACGAGGTGGACGCGGCCCGCGGGGGCGGGGACGAGTCGGTGTGTGACGTCCTTGACCATGGTCATGAGTCCTCCGGGACGGGGGCTGGTCCATCGATCCTCCGCCGGGGCCGGGAAGGCGCGCGACTCCTGTTGCCGCTTCAGCAAACCCACCCTGTGAGGCGGCTAGGGTGGCTCCCGTGTCGTACGTAGGTCCGGACTTCGATCCTCCACAGCCCCGCCGTCCCCGTCGTGGGCCCCTGACCGTGGCGCTGGCCGCGCTGGTCCCGGGGGCGCTGATCGGGTGGTTCGTGTACGAGGCCGTGGGCGGCCCGGGCGACAGCTCGGGCAACGCGTCCTCCGCCTCCGCCGCCTCGTCCAGCGCGCCCGTGTCCCCCACGGGCACCGCGTCCAACGACGACAAGCCGCCGGGGCCGAGTCCCCTCAAGGGCAAGGTCGTTGTCATCGACCCGGGGCACAACGTCACCAACTTCCAGCACAGCGCCGAGATCAACCGCAAGGTGGACATCGGCACGAACTGGAAGGAGTGCGACACGACCGGGACGTCGACCAACGCGGGTTACGCGGAAGCCCGGTTCACGATGGACGTGTCCCACCGGCTGAAGGCGATCCTCGAAAAGCAGGGCGTCACGGTGAAGTTGACGCACGACGGTGACTCGCCGTCCTGGGGGCCGTGCGTGGACCAGCGGGCCAGGATCGGCAACGACGCGCACGCGGACGCCGCGATCTCCATCCACGCCGACGGCGCACCGGTCGGCGACCGGGGTTTCCATGTGATCCTGCCGGCCTCCGTGCACGCGGGCGGCGCCGACACCCGCGCCATCGTCGGACCCTCCGCCGTCCTCGGCAAGGGCATCGCGGGCGATTACCGTCGCGCGACGGGCGAACAGTTCTCGAATTACATCGGCGAAGGCACCGGTCTCGTCACGCGTAAGGACCTGGGCGGTCTCAATCTGTCAACGGTTCCCAAGGTGTTCATCGAGTGCGGCAACATGCGCGATAGCAATGATGCTGCACTACTGACGAACGGCGCCTGGCGACAGAAGGCGGCGCAGGGAATCTCTGAGGGAATCGTGAGTTTCCTGCGCGGGTAGCGATCAGTGGGCTGATCCGGGCGGACACCCCGACAGGGTGGACGATAGGGTCAACCGACGACGAGACGACCTACGAAGGACCTGAAGTGAATATCCGCTCCCTCACACGAGGCGACGGCGTGGTGATCGGAGCAGCGGTATTGCTCTTCATCGCGTCGTTTCTCAGCTTCTACACGGCCGCCGGTTACAGCGACGCTCCGACCGCCTGGGACTATCTCGGCGACGCCCTGGGCCTCTACATCGGTGGGGTCATCGGCGCTGCCCTGATCGTCGTCAATCGCGCCCTGCCGCAGCCGCGCAAGATCGCGGGAATCGAACTGGGCCAGGCAGGCGTCGCGTTCTCGGTCCTGGTGGTCTGGTCCCTGTTCTGGACCCTCGTGGATGTCCCGGACGGCGCCAGCGCCGGTGCCGGTCTCATCCTCGGTTTCATCGCGTCCCTCGTCCTGGCCGGCGGCGCCATCGCCACCCCCCTGCTCCCGCCCCTCCAGGCCGCCCTCGTCCCGGCCCCCAAGCCGGCCGCCCCGCAGCCCTACGGCGCCCAGCCGCCCGGTGGTTACGGCTACCCGGGCGCCGGCCCCGGCGCACCGCAGCAGCCCTCGTACGGCACTCCGCCCCAACAGGCGCAGGCCGCGCAGCCGTTCGGGCAGCCCGCGCCGGCTCCGGCCGGGGACTTCTCGCCGTTCTGGTTCGCGGTGCCGGTGGCCCGGCCGCTGTTCGCGGAGGACGGTTCGCCGTCACCGATCGCCGAACTGGCGCCGGGTACCTGGTACTTGGCCGTGGAGCAGCGTGGTCCGGCGCTCGTCGCGCAGACCCAGGACGGCCGTCGTGGTGTCCTGCAGGACACGTCGGGGATCCAGCGCGGCTGAGCCTCCCTCCCAGTTTCGACCGCGGCCCCTCGCCCTTCCGGGTGGGGGGCCGTTGTCGTACAGTCGCAGCCGTCGATCGATTGACTGACACACCGTCAGATCGGTGTCTCTGGAGGCGATATGCGGCTCGGTCTCGCACTCGGGTACTGGGGGCGCGGGCCCTCCGCCGACCATGTACCGCTGGCCCAGGAGGCCGAGCGGCTCGGATACGACTCCGTGTGGACGGCCGAGTCGTGGGGCTCCGACGCCTTCACTCCCCTCACCTGGATCGCGGCGCAGACCTCAACGATCAAGCTGGGTACGGCCGTTGCACAGATGGCGGCCCGCTCGCCGACCACCACCGCGATGCACGCGCTCACCCTCGACCATCTCTCCGGCGGCCGCGTGCTGCTCGGGCTCGGGCTGTCGGGGCCGCAGGTGGTCGAGGGGTGGTACGGGCGGCCGTTCCCCAAGTCACCGCTGACCGCGACCCGGGAGTACGTCGAGGTCGTACGGCAGGTGCTGCGGCGGGAGGCGCCGGTCGAGGTGGACGGACGGTTCCACGCGCATCCGTACCGGGGCGCGGACGGTACGGGGCTCGGCAAGCCGCTCAAGTCCATTACCCACCCGCTCCGTTCGGACCTGCCCGTGCTGCTCGGCGCGGAGGGCCCGAAGAACGTGGCACAGACCGCCCAAATCGCGGACGGGTGGCTGCCGTTGTACTGGTCGCCGAGCCGCCCCGAGGTCTACGGGACCACCACGTTCCGCGACGGCTTCCTCGTCGCGCCCATGGCACAGGCGAAGGTCTGCGACGACATCGCCGAAGGCCTCCTCCCCGTGAAGATGATGCTCGGCTTCTACATCGGCGGGATGGGGCACGCGGCCCGGAACTTCCACGCCGACCTGATGGCGCGCATGGGGTACGAGGAAGAGGCCCGGCGGATACAGGAGTTGTTCCTCGCGGGCCGCCGGGAGGAGGCCGTGCTCGCCGTGCCGGACGCGTTCGCCGACGAGATCTCGCTCGTCGGGCCGCGTGAACGGATAGCGGAGCGGCTGGAGTTGTGGCGCAAGGGCCCGGTGACGGACCTGCTGGCCCTTGCGCCCGACCCGCACACGCTGCGGGTGCTGGCGGAGCTGAACTCCTAGGAGCCGCTCAACTCATCGTCAGCCGCCCGCCAGTTGGCCTGCCGACGGCACCTTGTCGGTCACCTCGGCGCCGGCGCTCTTCCCGGCGTCCTTGACCTTGTTGATGATGTCGTCGAAGGAACCCGCCGTGGCGTCGGTCGAGTCGCCCTTGCGGAGCTTGGACGGCAGGTCCTTGAGGGAGTCGATGCCGGCGCTGAGCGGCGCGACCGCCTTGGCGAGCGTGGGGTCGCCCTTGGCGTTCTTGGTGGCCGCCTTGAGCCGGTTGTACGCGAACGCGCCCGCGAGACCCGCCTTGATGAGCGCGAACCTGCGTCCGCTCGCGCCCTTCTTGAACTTGCCCGCCTTCCAGGGCTTCACGATCCACTGGTAGGTGGCACCGGCGGCGAGGCCCGCGTTCGCGACGAAGCGGGTCTTGGCGAACTTCTGCCGTTCGGCGGAGGTACTGGGGCTCGGGGTCGCCGCGGCGGCCGCGGCCACGACGGCCGCGGTGTCCTGCGTGGCGTCATCGGTGGCGCTGCCGCAGGCCGTGGCTCCGGCGAGCAGGGCGCAGCACAGAGTGAGCGCCACGAAGAGGCGCCGTATCGGTACGGGCACGAGGTCCTCCGGGGTGTTCTCCCCGAGTGGGTGTCCTTACCCCGGCAGCCTCACCCGGCGCGGGCGCTCGCGCCACCCGGGCGGGACCGTTCGGGTTTCATCCGGCCGGAAGCGGCAATCCGCTTGGCATGTCCCCCTACTACCGACGCGGTTCGAATTCAGTCGGCAACGTCATAGTGATCATCGCCGACATCATGGCCCTCATCCTGGCCCTCTGGATTCTGATGTACCTGTTGGACGCCAACCGCGCGAACGACCTCGTGCAGTTCGTCCACCGCTCGGCCAACTGGCTCGCCGGCTGGTCCCGCGACCTGTTCACCTTCGACGAGGCGTGGGCGCGAGTGATTTGCGGCTACGGCTTGGCAGCGGTGGTGTACCTGTTCATCGGCCACGCGATCGCCAACAAGGTCCACCGTTAAGCACCGGCCGGTGGGGGGCTGGTCGCGCAGTTCCCCGCGCCCCTAAAAGATGGCCCGTTTAGGCCGACCTGCTTTTAAGGGGCGCGGGGAACTGCGCGACCAGCCCCCCACCGGGCCCGCACTCAACAACAATCCGGATCCAGCCCCAACGGCAAATGCTCGGCTCCGAACACCGCACACGTCGCGTCATGGCCCCCCAACGCAGCCACCGCAAGCAACAACGACCCCGCAGTCCACGTAGTCAGCTCACGAGGCCACACCGCGTCGTCATCGAAGACGTACCCGGTCCAGTACAGCCCGGTCTCCGCATCCCGCAGATGCTGAATGGACTGGAGAATCTCCAACGCCCGATCCGACTCCCCCAACACCCAGAGCGCCAGGGCGAGTTCAGCCGACTCCCCACCGGTCACCCACGGGTTGGGAACGACACACCGCACCCCAAGACCCGGCACGACGAACCGGCTCCACCCCTCCTCCACCCGGGACTTGGCCTCCGCACCGGTCAACGCACCACCCAGCACCGGGTAGTACCAGTCCATCGAGTAACGGCCCTTGTCCAGGAACCGTTCAGGATGCCGCCGGATGGCATGCCGCAGCGCCCCGACCGCCAACTCCCAGTCGGGCTGCGGCTCTTCACGCTGTTCGGCGATGGCGAGGGCGCAACGCAACGCCTGATGGATCGACGAGGAACCCGTCAACAGCGCGTCCGCCGTGTCCGTACCGTCGTCCTCCCGCTTCCACCCGATCTGCCCACCCGGCTGCTGAAGCCGCAGCACGAACTCGACCGCCGCGAACACCGTGGGCCACAACCGGTCCAGAAACGTGTCGTCACCAGTCGAGAGGTAGTGGTGCCAGACACCCACGGCGATGTAGGCGACGAAGTTGGTCTCGCGCCCCCGGTCGGTCACATCGCCCGCGTCGCCGTCCGCGTAGGCCGCGAACCAGGACCCGTCCTCGTTCTGGTGCCGGGCAAGCCAGGTGTACGCCCGCTCCGCCGCCTCGTGTTCACCCGCCGCGTCCAGCGCCATCGCGGCCTCGGTGTGGTCCCACGGGTCGAGGTGATGGCCCCGGAACCACGGGATCGCCCCGTCCTCCCGCTGCACGGCGAGGATGCCGGCGACGGTCGCGGCGGCCTGCTCCGCGGTGAGGACCCCGGGCAGGACGAGGTGTTCTGTCCGGGGAGTGGTCACTTGGCTTCCGCCAGGGGAAGGTGCGGCTTGGTCGCGTAGGCGACGAAGCTCTTGCCGATCAGCGGGTTCAGCGCCTGTTCGGCGACCCGGGTGGCGAGGGGTTTCTTCATGATGTCCCAGACCAGGAGCTTGTGGTACGCCTGCACCGGCAGCGCCTTGTCGTTGTCCACGCCGAACGCGCACTTCAGCCACCAGTACGGCGAGTGCAGCCCGTGCGCGTGGTGCGTGCCGTACGGCTTGAGGCCCGCCTCGCGGATCTTGGCGAGGAGTTCGTCCGCCTTGTAGATGCGGATGTGACCGCCCTCGACCTCGTGGTAGGCGTCGGACAGGGCCCAGCAGACCTTCTCGGGGCCGTAGCGCGGGACGGTGATCGCGATACGGCCGCCGGGCTTCAGCACCCGGACCATCTCGGCGAGCACTCCCTTGTCGTCCGGGATGTGCTCCATGACCTCGGAGATGATCACGACGTCGAACGACTCGTCCGGGAAGGGGAGTTGGAGCGCGTCGCCCTCCATCGCGGTCGCCGTGGCTCCGGCGGGGGCCTCACCGGCCTCCTTCATCGCCGCGAACCACTTGGCGACCTCGCGGATCTCCTCGGCGTTCTGGTCGAGGGCGACGACCTGTGCCCCTCGCCGATAACACTCGAACGCGTGCCGCCCGGCACCGCACCCGAGGTCCAGGACACGGTCGCCAGGGGCGAGCGGGAACCGGGAGAAGTCGACGGTCAGCACGTGGCCCTGCTTTCGGGATAGACACCGGTGTCACTTGTCGGGGTCGGGGGGTCGACCTCCTGAGGGGCCGCGGAGCGGCCGGGAAGCTTGGCGGCGGAGCCGCGCATGGCCTCGCGGTAGCGCAGGACCGTGCCCTCTGCGGCTCGCGACCAGGTGAACCGGGCCAGTACCCGCTCACGCCCGGCTCGGCCGAGTCGCCCTCTCAGCTCCGGGTCGGCCAGGAGTCGGCTCAGCGCGGTCGCCAGCGCCCCGGGGTCCCCCGGCGGTACCGTCAGGCAGGTCTCGCCGTCGCGTCCGGCGACCTCCGGGATCGCCCCGCCCGTCGTGGCGACGAGGGGCGTACCCGTGGCCATCGCCTCCGCCGCCGGGAGGGAGAAGCCCTCGTACAGCGACGGCACGCACGCGACCTCCGCCGAGCGGACCAGGTCGACGAGTTCGGCGTCCGAGATGCCCTTCACGAAGTCGACGGCGCCTTCGAGGCCGTAGCGCTCGACGGCTTGGGCGACCGGGCCCTCGGTGGGGCGTTTGCCCACGACGATCAGGTGGGCGTCGGGGTGTTCGGTGCGGACCTTCGCGAGGGCCTCGACGAGGAAGACGAGGCCCTTGAGGGGGACGTCCGCGCTGGACGTCGTCACGATCCGGCCCGGCACCTGCGGGACCGCCGGGTTCGGGGAGAACAGGTCGGTGTCGGCCCCGATGTGGACGACGTGGATGCGGTCGTCGCGGACGCCGAGGTGGTCGATGATCTCCTGGCGCGAGGTGCCGGAGACGGTGAGCACGGAGGGCAGGCGGCGGGCGACCCGCTTCTGCATCTGCGTGAAGGAGTACCAGCGGCGCTTGGACATGCGCTGGCGCCAGTTCTCCGCCGCGTCCAGCTCCAACTGCCGGTCCACGGTGATGGGGTGGTGGATCGTCGTCACCAGCGGGGCGCCGACATCCCCCAACAACCCATAACCCAGCGTCTGGTTGTCGTGCACGATGTCGAACTCGCCCTGCCTGGCGCGGAGATGACGGCGGGCGCGGAGCGAGAACGTGAGGGGCTCGGGGAAGCCGCCGGTCCACATCGTGGCGACTTCGAGGGCGTCGATCCAGTCCCGGTACTCGTCGCGCTTCGGGGTGCGGAAGGGGTCCGGTGAGCGGTACAGGTCGAGCGAGGGCAGCTCGGTCAGGGAGATGCCGTCGTAGCCCTCGTCGAGGACGGGGTAGGGCTGCGAGCCGATGACCTCGACGCGGTGCCCGAGGCGGGCCAACTCGCGGGAGAGGTGTCGGACGTAGACGCCCTGGCCCCCGCAGAACGGGTTCCCCTTATAGGTGAGGAGTGCGATACGGAGCGGTCGCTCGCCGTCGGCTGCCGAGTCCTCCTGGGGACCCGCCTGACTGGCCTCAGCGGTCACTCTGAGCCCCCTTCTCCCTGCACTGTCCCGCGAGATTACGCCGGGACGCTAATCTAGAACAAGTTTCAGACTTGATCGTCCAGGAGGTTCTGAATCTACCGGCCGGTACAGGCGCTGTGAGAAGTGGATCAGGTGATTCACACCACGGCCGAGGCCCTGCCATGATCGGTGCGATCACTCGCCCTCACCGACAGTCACGGATCGGGAGCCATGCCAGCGCAAGCCAAGCCCGAAGCCACTGCGCGGACCTCGCCGCCCCTCACCGAGCGGCAGGAGGCCCGGCGCCGGCGGATCCTGCACGCGAGCGCCCAGCTGGCCAGCCGGGGCGGTTTCGACGCGGTGCAGATGCGGGAGGTCGCGGAGTCCTCGCAGGTCGCGCTCGGCACGCTGTACCGGTACTTCCCGTCCAAGGTGCATCTGCTGGTGGCCACGATGCAGGACCAGTTGGAGCACATGCACGGCACGCTGCGGAAGAAGCCCCCGGGCGGTGACACGGCGGCCGAGCGGGTCGCGGAGACCCTGATGCGGGCCTTCCGCGCGCTCCAGCGCGAGCCGCATCTCGCCGACGCGATGGTCCGCGCGCTGACCTTCGCGGACCGCAGCGTCTCCCCCGAGGTCGACCAGGTGTCGAGGCAGACCACGGTGATCATCCTGGACGCGATGGGCCTCGAACACCCCACGCCGGAACAGCTGTCGGCGGTCCGGGTCATCGAGCACACCTGGCACTCGGCGCTCATCACGTGGCTCTCGGGCCGCGCGTCCATCGCACAGGTGAAGATCGACATCGAGACGGTCTGCCGGTTGATCGATCTCACGGAGCCGGGCGGGGCCGGGACCGATGATTCTCACTGAGCCGGGCGGGGCCGGGGGCCGATAATTCCCCCATGGCTGTCATCCACCAGACCTACGTCAGGCCCACCAAACTCGAACTCCTGGCCCCCTGGCTGCCCACCCGCCCCTGGTACCACGGCTCCCCCGAACCGGAGTTGGTGAAGGCCGGCGGGTTCCGGCTCGACGATCCCGAGGGTGAGGTCGGCATCGAGTTCATGGTCGTCACCGACGGCCCGGACGCCTACCTCGTGCCGCTCACCTACCGCGCCGCCCCGCTCCCCGGCGCCGAACACGCCCTCGTCGGCACCATGGAGCACGGCGTCCTCGGCCCGCGCTGGGCCTACGACGGCTGCCACGACCCGGTACTGACCGCGGGGTTGGCGGCGCTCGTCGAGGGGCGCGTGGAGGCGCAGGCGCAGAGCGTCTCCCACACCCCGGACCGCGAGGTCGCCCGCGCCTGGACCGGTGCGGCCCGCGTCCCCGCCCTCGGCGCCCCGACCGACACCGACGGGACCACCGAGTTCGCCGCACCGGACGGCCCTGCCCTGCGACTGCACCGGGTGCTGACTCCCGGCTCCACGGCCCCCGAGGACGCGCTCGGCCAGATCACCGGCGCCTGGACACAGCCCGACGGCTCCCGGGTCCGAGCGCCGTTCGCCGTGCTCCAGCAAGGGAGCCGGTGAGCAGGCCGTAGGGGTTGGTCTCCTCGCCGCGGGCGGAGGCGGTGCGGGGCCGTGCCGTGCAGGTCCGGCCGCGGGCGCTCATGCGGGCGGCGACGGCTCGTTCCTCGTGGTCGTGCAGGCGTAAGGCGTCGGCGTACGTGGACGCGGTGGCGCCCGGCAGGGGACGGACGTCGGATGCCTCGGGCCCGCGGGCCGGCTGCTCACCCCCGTGAAGCAGCCGGCCGCGGACAGTACGAGGAGCAACGCGAGCAGTGTCCGCCCGCGCCGTGGTTGGGCTCACACCCGCCAGTCGTCGGAGGCGACGTTGTGCCGGTACACGGTGTTCGCCGGCGGGCCGTTGCAGTAGTTCTCGGCGAGGATGCAGCTGGACCCCGTGCAGCCGGTGGCGGCCAGGGCCACGCCTCCCAGAGCGATGCCGGCCTCGGCCAGGATCCGCTTCATACTCTGTGTTCCTCCATCGCCCGGGGGAGCTTCCCACAGGACCAAGTCAGCTGTGGCGCAAGCGAGTTGCCGTGTCCAAGGTGGCGGAGGGAGGTGGCCGTGGACCTTGCGTAAACCTTGTCCCGCGGGTGGGCAGATGGTTGGGTGCGCGGTGGAGAACCTGTGAAGCGCGTGGGGTGGGGCTGTGGAGACAGGCGTGAGGGGATTTCGGCTGCTGGGGCCCGTGGAGTTATGGGTGGCGGGCCGTCCGGTCGATCTGGGCCCCGCCAAGCGGCGTACGGTCCTGGCGGCGCTGCTGGTGGACGCGGGCCGCTGGGTGCCGGCCGAGACCCTGATCGACCGGGTGTGGGGCGAGGACCCGCCCGCGCAGGTGCGCGGCACGTTGTACGCCCATGTCGCGCGTATCCGCCGGGTCCTGGCGGAGAACGGGCCAGGGCTCCACGGCGGTGCGGGCATCCCGTCCACGGCGTCGGAGGGCGACGAGTGCGACACCGAAGTCCCCTCCCCCGCACCGGAGTTGGTACGCGGCCCGGCGGGCTACCGGCTGGACATGGCGCCGGACCTGGTCGACGTGCACCGCTTCCGGAACCTGATCACGCGGGCCCGCCGGACCAAAGGCTCCGACGGGGCACGGGTGTTGACGCTGCGGGAGGCGATGGGCCTGTGGCAGGGCACGCCGTTGGCCGGGCTGCCCGGTGAGTGGGCGGCGCGGACCCGGGAGAGCTGGCTGCGTCAGTACGTCGACGCCGTGCTCGCCTGGGCGGAGGCCGAACTCCGGGTCGGTGGGCACCTGGTGGTGGTCGACACGCTGTCCGTCCTCGTCGCCGAGCACCCGCTGGTCGAGCCGCTCGCAGTGACGCTGATCCGGGCGCTGGACGCCGCCGGGCGCGCCCCGGAGGCACTCGCCTGCTACGGCGCCCTCCGCAAGCGGCTGGCCGACGAACTCGGCACGACTCCGGGGGCGGAGGCCCAGCGGGCACACCAGGCGGTCCTGCGCGAAAAGGCCGCCCCGCGCCGGCCGTCGGGGACCGGCACCGGGCGCGCCAAGGCTGTCGTACCCGCTCAACTCCCCCTGGATGTCGCCGGGTTCACGGGTCGCGAGGAGGAACTGGCCCGGCTGGAGAAGGTCTTGGGGGCGAGCGCGCAGCGGCCCACCGCCGTCGTGGTGTCGGCGGTGTCCGGGACGGCGGGCGTGGGCAAGACCGCCCTGGCCGTGCACTGGGCGCACCGGGTACGGGACCGGTTCCCGGACGGCCAGTTGTATGTGAACCTGCGCGGCTACGACCCCGGCCGCCCGATGACCGCCCCCGACGCCCTGATCCGGTTCCTGACCGCGCTCGGGGTGTCCGAACAGGACATCCCGCCGGAGCCGGACGACCGGGCGGCGCGCTACCGCACCGAGGTCGCGGACCGGCGGATGCTGATCGTGCTGGACAACGCCGCGACCGTGGAGCAGGTCCGTCCGCTGCTGCCCGGCACCGGTTCCTGCGCGGTGCTGGTGACCAGCCGCGACAGCCTGGCCGGGCTGGTCGCGCGGGAGGGCGCCCAGCGTCTCGACCTCGACCCGCTGCCCGCCGACGCGGCCCGGACGCTCCTGCGCCGGCTCATCGGACCCCGTGCCGAGGCCGAACCCGCCGCCGTGGACACCCTCGCCGCACAGTGCGCCCGACTGCCCCTTGCCCTGCGGGTCGCCGCGGAACTCGCCGCCGCCCGCCCCGGCACCCCGCTGACCGACCTCGTCGCCGAACTCGCCGACCGGCAGGGGCGGTTGTTCCTCCTCGACGCGGAAGGCGACCCCCGGGCCGCCGTAGTCACGGTGTTCTCCTGGTCCCTACGGCAACTGCCCACGGCGGCGGCGCGCACGTTCCGCCTGCTCGGCCTGCCCCCCGGCCCCGACCTCGACGCACACGCGACCGCAGCACTGACCGGCAGCACGGTGCCGGACGCCCGCCGCGCCCTGGAGGTCCTCGCCCGCGCCCATCTGGTGCAGCGCGTGGACACGACCCCCGTACCGACCGGCACGTCCACGCCGGACGCCCCCGCCCAACCCGTCCAGCGCGCAGACACCGCCCCCGCGCGGACCGGCACGCCCACCGCAGACACCCGCCGCACCCTCGACGCCCCCACCCCCACCCACCTGACCCAGCGCGCAGACACCGCCCGGTACGGCATGCACGACCTGCTGCGTGCCTACGCCGCCGGGCTTGCGACGGCCCAGGACCCGCTGGAGGAGCGGGAGTCGGCGCTGGACCGGCTCTTCGACCACTACCTCGCGACCGCGGCCGCCGCGATGGACCAACTCCACCCGGCCGAGGCCCACTTGCGTCCCGCCGCTCCCGAAACCTCGACCCCTGTCCCCGACTTGTCGGATCCGGACGCGGCACGCGCCTGGCTGGACGCCGAGCGCACCTGCCTGACCGCGATGTCCGCGCACACCGCCACCCACGACCGGCCCACGCATGCCGTCCGGCTCTCCCTCACCCTGTACCGGCACCTCATCAGCGGCCACCACACCGACGGCCTCACGATCCACGGCCACGCGCGCGACGCCGCCCGCCTGCTCGAAGACCCGGCGGCCGAGGCCCGCGCCCTGCTCGGTATCGGCACCGCCCACTACCAGCTGGCCCGTCACGAACCGGCCCGCCGCCACCTCCAGGAGGCCCTGACCCGGTTCCGCGAGGCCGACGACCCCACCGGCCAGGCCCGCGCCCTGACCAACCTCGGCCTGGTCGACGAACGCCTGGGCCGCTTCCTGTCCGCCGTCGAGTACCTGGAACAGGCCCTGCTGCTGTACCGAAGTGTCGAGGACACCTCGGGCGAGTCGATCGCGCTGAAGAATCTCGCCCATGTCGAGGGCCAGTTGGGCCGCTACGACGAGTCCGCCGACCACCTCCACCAGTCCCTGGCCCTGCTGCGCCGCGCAGGCAACCGCTACTTGGAGGCCCACGCGCTCATGGACCTCGGCACGGTCGAGACGCGCCTCGACCGCCTCGACGAGGCGGCTCACCACCAGGAACAGGCCCTGGCCCTGCTCAGAGAGGTGGGCGACGGCTACGGCGAGGCCGGGGCCCTGCACGGCCTGGGCATCGTCCACTCCCGCCGCGGCCACCCCACACAGGCCGCCGAATGCCACCGCCAGGCACTCGCCCTCTACTCCCGCAACGGCGACCGCGACGGCGAGGCCAGAGCCCTCAACGGCCTCGGCGAAGCCGCCCGGGCCGCCGGCCACCCCACCGACGCCCTCACCCACCACACCGACGCCCTCACCATCGCCGAGGACATAGGCAACCCGGGCCAACAGGCGCACGCGCACGGTGGATTGGCCGAAGCCCACCTCACACTCGACGACACCGCCCGAGCCGTCCACCACTACGAGCACGCGCTCGCCCTGTACACGGAACACGGGATGCCGGAGGCGGACACGATCAGGAAGCGGCTGGCCGCTGTGGCCCCCGGAATTCGTCCTCCCGGGGCCACCAGCCGCTGAACCAGGGCGAGTTACTCCTCCGGCGGGAACACCGGCTCCCCGCTCCCCAGCAACGTGATCATGATGGCCTCCACCGGGCACCCCTCCGCCGCCGCGAGGATCCGCTCGTTGGCGTCGGTCTCCGGTTCGGCCGGGTGGGACTGCATGGCCGCGTCGAGGTGGAAGCGGTCGGGGGCCTGGTGGGTGCACTGGGCCGAGCCGATGCAGATGGAGCGGTCGACCTCTACCTGCCAGCGGTCGCCCATCGTCCGGTCACCCCTCCCAGCCGGCCGGGAGGTGGATCATCTTGTGTTCGAGGAACTCGGAGTAGCCCTCGGGCCCGAACTCCCGTCCCAGACCGCTGTTCTTGTAGCCGCCGAAGGGGCCGAGCATGTCGAGGCTGAAGGTGTTGACGGAGTAGGTGCCGGTGCGGACCTGGCGGGCGATGTCGATGCCGTGGGCCACGTCTCCCGTCCAGACGCTGCCGCTGAGGCCGTAGTCGGAGTCGTTCGCGATCTTCACGGCCTCCGTCTCGTCGCCGTACGGGAGGAGGCAGATGACCGGGCCGAAGATCTCCTCGCGGGCTATGCGCATGGAGTTGTCGACGTCGCCGAAGAGGGTCGGCTCCACGTACCAGCCGCGGTCCAGGCCAGGTGGACGGCCGCCGCCCGTAAGGATCTTGGCGCCTTCCTCCTGGCCGATGCGGATGTAGTCGAGGTTGCGCTGCTGCTGGCGCTTGGCGACCAACGGGCCTACCTGGGTGGCCGGGTCGAGGGGGTCGCCGACCACCAGCGCGCTCGCCGCCGTCGCGAACGCGTCCGCGAACTCGTCGTAGCGCGAGCGCGGGACCAGGATGCGGGTCTGGGCCACGCACGCCTGGCCGTTGTTCATCCAGGCGGCCGAGACGATGCCGGGCACTGCGGTCGTGATGTCCGCGTCGGGCAGGACGATCGCCGCCGACTTGCCGCCCAACTCCAGTGTCACGCGCGTGAGATGGCGGGCCGCGACCTCCATCACCCGCTTGCCGGCCGGGACCGAACCGGTGAAGGAGACCTTGTCGATGTCGGGGTGTCCGACGAGGTACTCACTGACCTCGCGGTCGGCGGGGAGGATGGACAGGACACCCTCCGGCAGGCCTGCCTCCTTCGCTATCTCGCCCAACAGATAGGCATCCAGGGGTGATTCGGGCGACGGTTTGAGGATCGCCGTGCAGCCGGTGAGCAGCGCGGGCGCGAGCTTGGCGGCGGCCACGAACTGCGGGACGTTCCACGGGACTACGGCCGCCACGACACCAACTGGCTCCCGGCGGACGAGAATCTGCCCGAGGACTCCGTCCCGCCGCTCCTCGTAGGTGAAGCCCTTCGCGACGGTGATCGCCGCGTCCCACACCATCATCGCGCCGAGGGCCTGCCCGAGGATGCTCCAGGAGTACGGCGACCCGTTCTCGGAGGAGATGACGCGGCCGATCTCCTCGTACCGGGCGGCGATCGCGTCCTTGATGCGGGTGACGACCGCGATCCGTTCGTCGAGGGTCATGCGCGGCCAGGGCCCCTCGTCGAAGGCGCGGCGGGCGACCGCGACCGCCCGGTCCACGTCCGCCGTGGACGCGTGCGGGACGCGTCCGATGACCTCCTCGGTGTGCGGGGAGATCACCTCGATGACGTCCTTGCCCAGGGGATCGGTCAACTCCCCGCCGATGAACAGCTGTCGGTGTTCCACGAGCTCGGTCATGGCCGATTGCCTCCCCGGTACCGCTGTCTGACGATCCATCAGATACGAAGACTGAATACCAGTTCCGGTCGATGGAGTCCACGTATAGTGGCCGGAAGGCGGCGATTGGGGAGTCCATGACGTCCATGGGGCAGGTCCACGACCACGGCGGCGGCGTCCGCTCCATCGAAGTCCCCATCCCCGACAACCCACTTGGGACCACGCTCGTCTACCTCGTCGACACCGATCGCGGACCGGTCCTGGTCGACACGGGCTGGGACGACCCGGCCTCCTGGGACACCCTGGTCCAGGGGCTGTCGGCCTGCGGGACATCGGTCGGCGAGGTCCACGGCGTGCTCATCACCCACCACCACCCCGACCACCACGGCCTGTCCGGGCGGGTGCGCGAGGCGTCCGGCGCGTGGCTCGCGATGCACGCGGCGGACACGGCGATCGTCCGGCGGGCCCGTTCGACCGAACCGGGCCGCTGGCTGGCGTACATGACCGCGAAGCTCACGGCGGCCGGTGCCCCCGAGGAACACCTCGCGCCTCTGCGCGCCGCCCGCCCGCGCAGTGTGCCGGGCCTGGCGCCCGCCCTGCCCGACCGCGAGATCGTCCCCGGCGAACTCCTCGACCTGGCCGGGCGTCGACTGCGCGCGATCTGGACCCCGGGCCACACCCCCGGACACGTCTGCCTGCACCTGGAGGAGAGCCACCCGGCCCAACTCCCGGGCCACGGACGCCTGTTCTCCGGCGACCACCTGCTCCCCGAGATCACCCCGCACATCGGCCTGTACGAGGACCCGGACGACGACACGCTCCCCGATCCGCTCGGCGACTACCTCGACTCGCTGGAGCGGATCGGGCGGCTGGGCGCGGCGGAGGTGCTCCCGGCCCACCAGCACACCTTCACCGACGCGGCCGGTCGTGTGAGGGAGTTGCTCGCCCACCACGAGGACCGCCTGGCCGACCTCCTCTCCCTCCTCTCCGAACCCCTCACGCCCTGGCAGGTCGCCGAGCGGATGGAGTGGAACCGCCCCTGGTCCCAAATCCCGTACCAGTCAAGGAACATCGCGGTCTCGGAGGCCGAGGCGCACCTCCGCCGACTGGTCAAACTGGGCCAGGCGGAGGAGATGACGGGGAGCGAACCGGTGACGTACGTGGCGGTGTAGTCGGTTCGGCCGCGGGGGTAATTCGGTCGTGGCGCGACGGGTACAGCTGGTACCAACGACCGCATGGACCTTGACCCCTTGCAACGCCTCCTCGCCGAACGCGCCTGTGAGCGCGTGATCCTGGACTTCGTCCGCCGCCTCGATCTCGGTGAACCCTCCTCCGTCGCCGAGTTGTTCACGGAGGACGGCGCCTGGGAGTGGCCGGACGGCGAGCGGCGGGTCGAGGGGCGGGGGGCGTTGCGGAAGTACTTCGGTTCGCGTCCCGCCGGGCGGCTCTCGCGGCGGCTGATGTCGAACGTCCTCGTCAGCCTCACCTCCCCCGACACGGCGATCTCGACGGCGTACTTCACGACGTACCGGATCGACGGCCACCGCGGTGGCACGGTCCCCGCCGGTCCCCCGGTCCAGGTCGGGCACTATGAAGACAACTTCCGGCTGCTGGAAGGGAGTTGGCTGATCGCGACCCGGACCCTGTTCCTGCCGTTCGGCGGCCCCACCCCGCGTCACTGACCCCCGTCACTGACCGCCCGGCCGACTCGTCGCGTACGCGATTCCCTCGTCGTACGACATCGCCAGGCCCTCCCGGTATCCCGTCTCGTACGCGTCGTCGCCGAGGTGTTCGCGGACGCGGAGTTCGCAGGTGCGGCGGGTGGCGATGAGGTCCGGGGAGTCCATCTGGGCGCGGCCGGTGAGTTCCCAGAGGCGGGTGCCGATGCCGAGGAGGCGGGCGGCGCGGTGGGCGTCGCCGGTCGCGACGACGGCGGCGGCCAGGAGGTCGAGGGACATGGCCGCGCCGGCCGTGTTGTGCAGCAGGGCGTGGCCCGCGATCGAGGTGCGGGCGCCGCGCACCGCGGCCGGTGTGTCACCGCGCCCCAGGTCCGCCTGGGCGATCAGGTAGTCGGCGTAGGCCCCGCACCAGTACTCGCCCTGCTTCCGGCTGGCCGTGCGGATCTCGTCGGCGACCTCGCGGCCCCGCCCGTACTCGCCGCGCAGGACGAGCGCGAGGGAGAGCGCGAGCCGGACCTGGAGCTGGGCGGCCCCGAACGCGTCGTCCTGGACGGGGAGTTGGGGTGCGGCGGCGAGGACGTCGATCGCCTCGGCGAGGCGGCCGGTGAGGGCCAGCTGGCCGCCCCTCACGTACACGGCGGCGACCGCGGCGACCGGGGAGCCCTGGTCGCGGGCCGCGTCGGCGCAGCGGACCGCCCAGTTGGCGGCCGCTTCCTGGTCGCCCTGGAGGATGGCGACGGCGCCGCGCGACCACAGGGCGAGGGTGCGGCCGTGGCCGGGTGGCGGGTCGGCGGCGAGGGCCTGGTCGAGGCAGGCCTGGGCCTCGCGGAGGTAGCCGCAGTGCCGCCACAGGAAGCCGACGTGGCCCGCCATCTCCACGGCCGCCGTCCGGTCGGGTTCGGCGAGCGCGCTCTGGACCGCCGCCCGGAAGTTGGCGTGTTCGCTCAGCACGCGCTCGCACCAGGCGACCTGCCGGCCGGTGTTCCACTCGGCGCAGCCCTGCTGGGCGAGGCGTGCGTAGTGCTCGCGGTGGCGGCGGCGTACGGCGCGTTCCTCGCCGAGGGCGTGCAGCCAGTCGGTGCCGTACTCGCGGACGGTGTCGAGCATCCGGTAGCGGGCCGAGATGACGGGGTCGGGCAGCACGATGGACTGCGCGACGAGCCGGGCGAGCAGTCCGGCGATCCGCTCCGGGGCCAACGGGCCGCCCGCGCACACCTGTTGGACGGTCTCCGCGCAGAAGCCGCCGGTGAAGACGGAGAGCCGCGCCCACAGCAGGCGTTCGAGGGGCGCGCAGAGTTCGTGGCTCCAGCCGATGGCGGTGCGCAACGTCTGGTGGCGGGGCGGGCGTTCACCGGGAACGGAGCTCAACAGGTCCAGGGGCGAGGCCAGATCGGAGGGCGAGGGCAGGTCGGCGGGTGAGGGCAGGCGTTCGCCGAGGCGGGCGTGGAGTTGGTCGAGGGTGAGGTCGGCGAGGCGGGCGGCGGCGAGTTCGAGGGCGAGGGGGATGCCGTCGAGGCGCCGGCAGACGGCGGCGGCGAGCGCGCGGCCGGCCACGTCGTCGCCGCCGAGCGGGCGCCCGGCGTCGGCGGCGCGCTCGGCGAACAGGGCGACGGCGTCACCGGTGGGGGCACTCTCGTCGGCGCCGCCGTCCACGGGGAGCGGTTCGAGGTGGAGGACCTCCTCGCCGGGCAGGGCGAGCCGTTCCCGGCTGGTGACGAGGATGCGCAGCTCGGGTGCCCGGGACAGCAGCGCGGCGGCGGCCTTCGCGCAGTCGGCGAGGAGGTGTTCGCAGGAGTCGAGGACGATCAACAGCCGTTTGCGGTGGGCCCATTCGGCGATGACGTCGATCACGGGGCGGGTCGACTGGTCGGCGAGCCGGAGGGTCTCCATGACGGCGAGGTCGACGAGCCCGGGCGTGTGCAAGGGCGACAACTCGGTCAGCCAGACACCGTCGGGATACGCGTCCCGAACCTCCGCCGCCGCACGCAGGGCAAGCCGTGTCTTACCGACCCCACCGACCCCGACCACACTGACCAGCCGCCCCGCCGGACCGCCGTCCGGGTCCAACAGCGCCCGGAGCAGGGCGAGTTCGGCGCGCCGCCCGACGAAACTATGGGTCTCGGGCGGCAGATTCCCGAGGTTCCCGGGGTTCGGGTGAGTCGTGTCCGGCACGAGGCCCAGTGTGTCCGCCCACCACCGACTCCACGCGCGTGTCCCGGAACGCGGTCCACGGCTGCCCGGAATAGTCGCGATACCCACAAAATAGCCGTCCCTTACGACCACTTGCGGGTCACTTTCGACACGTCGTGATCGAGAGCTGATCAACTCCCGGTTGACGCAGGTGAGGAGACGGAAATTCAGCGATCGTCATGGCGTGAACGCGATGGATGGGAGACGCCGAATCCGCAGGACGCCGACGAGAGTCCGCACGGCACGGGCAGGATTCCGCAGGGCACCGGCGGGATTCCTGGCCGGCCCGATGGGCTTTCTCGTGGCCCCTGTCGGCTGCCTGCTCGCGGCCGCCCCGGGGCTGTTGATCGGGCGGGTGCAGCCGATCCTGCCGTTGCTGGCGATCGGGCCGCTGATGGCCGCTACGTTCCTGGGCGCCCGGCGTACGTTCTTCGTCGGTTGCTGGACGATCCTGCTCGCGCTCGCGGCGGGGCTCGGCGCGGGGACGCAGGTGAGTGCCGGGTTCGCCGTCCGGTGGGGTGGGTTACTGCTGGGGTGCGCGTGCAGTGTGTACGCGGCGTGGCAGCGTGGGCGGTTGCGGGAGCGGCTCGCGGAGGCGCGGGAGGTGGCCCGGATCACCCAGGAGGCGATTCTGCGGCCCGTCTCCCGCAGCCTCTCCGGCACGCATGTCTCCACCCGCTACCACTGCGCGAGCCGTGAGTCGTCCGTCGGCGGTGATCTCTACGACCTCGCGGTGACGCCGTACGGCCTGCGTGTGCTGGTCGGGGACGCGCGCGGGCATGGGCTCGACGCGTTGCGTACGGCGTCCGACACGGTCACCGCGTTCCGTGAACTCGCCTACACCGCACCGGATCTGACCACCCTCGCGAGAGGGCTCGACACCCGGCTCTCTCCCCATCTCGCCCCCGAGGACTTCGTCACGGCGGTGCTGGTGGAGTTCGGGCCGGGTGAGGTGCGGCTGGTCAACTGCGGTCATCCGGCGCCTCTTCGCTCCGGACAGCGGCTGGAACTGCTCGAACCCCGGGTGCCCGCACTGCCGTTGGGGCTGCACCCGGAGCCGCGGCAGTACCGGGTCCGGCTCCAGCCCGGTGACCGCCTCCTCCTCTACACGGACGGCCTCACCGAGTCCCGCGCCCCGGACGGCACCCCGTTCGCCCTCCTCACCGAGTCCGCCACGGCCCTGAGCGAGCCGACGCCGGACGCGGCCCTGCACGCCCTGTACGAGCGGCTGCTCGCCCACACCGGCGGGCCGCCCACCGACGATCTGGCGCTCGTGCTGTGCCAGCCGACGGGGGTGCCCGCGCCGGTGCGGGTCTGAGGCCCGACCGGTTCAGCCCAACTTGAGGAGCAGGTCGGTGAGTTCGGCCGGCTTGGTGACCATGCAGTCGTGGCCGGTCTCCAGTTCCCACACCTGTGCCGCCGTGCCGTTGGGCTGGATCGCGGGGACGGGACGGCGTTCGAAGCCCTCCGGTTCGCTGCCCACGCAGTGGATGTGGGTGCGGGGGATCGCGTTCGCGGCGGGGTTGTCCAGGTGGACGGGCTGCTGGAGGCAGAGCGCCGGGTGGTCCGAGACGATCGTGCGCAGCCAGGCGATGTCCGCCGGGTCGGTGACCCCGAACAGGCCACCGGGCGGCGGGAGTTCGGGCAGCGGCGGAATCCGCCAGGGGGTGTCGGACTGCGCGGCCAGGTCGATCAGGACCTGGGTCACGGGCAGGATGTCGGTCGCGCGCTCGCCGTCCACCGGGACCATCGCGTCGAGGTGGACGAGCTGGGCGATCCGGTCCGGGAGTCTGTTGGCGACGGACGAGACGACCAGCCCGGCGTAGCTGTGCCCCACGAGGACCACGTCCGTGAGGTCCTCCTCGGTGATCAGCCCGACGACGTCGTCGACGTGGGTGTCGAGACCCACGTCGGGGCCGAGCAGTCCCGCCTTGTCGCCGTAGCCGGTGAGGGACGGTGCGAACACCCGGTGGCCGGCCGCCGTCAGCAGCGGGACCACCCGGTCCCAGGCCCGCCCGCTGTGCCAGGCGCCGTGTACCAGCAGATATGTGGACATGCTTGTCGCTCCTCGTCGTGGTGGCCCGGGTTGCCGAGCGGTGATGACCGGCGTCTCCGACCGGCCACCGACGACGCTGCCGCCCGCCCCGCACCCCAGCCAGGGCCCCGCCGACCCTGGGGGTGACAGGACCAGGCAGGCCCCCACCCAGCCGCTTTACAGTGAGGAGATGGCCGACGAACCGAATCTGCTGGGCGAGTACGTGCGCGCCCGCCGCGAACTCGTCACGCCCGCACAGGCCGGTATCCCGGTCTTCGGGGTCCGGCGGGTGCCGGGCCTGCGCCGCGAGGAGGTCGCGATGCTGGCCGGCATCAGCGCCGACTACTACCTGCGTCTGGAACAGGGCCGCGACCGCAACCCCTCCGCGCAGGTCCTCGAAGCCATCGCCCGCGTGCTGCGGCTCGACGACACCGCGACGGCCCATCTGCTGCGCCTCGGCGCCGACGGCCCCCGCAGGCAGCGCGCCCGCCCCCAGCGTCGCAGGGAGACGGTCCCGGCGAGCATCACCAAGCTGCTCACGACGCTCCCGCTGCCGGCCCTGGTCGAGGGCCGCTACTTCGACGTCCTCGCCGCCAACACCCTCGCGACCGCCCTGTCACCACGCTTCACGGCGGGCGCCAACCGCCTGCGGTCCCTGTTCCTCGACCCCGCCGAGCAGGCACTCCACCCGCAGTGGGAGAACTCCAGCGGAGGCATCGTCGCCGCCTTCCGCGAGGCGGTCGGCACCGACACCGACGACCCCCGGTTCATCGAGCTGGTCGGTGAACTCTCCCTGGCCAGCCCCCTGTTCAGCCGGCTCTGGGCCCGCCACGACGTCCAGTCCTGCCAGGCCGCGCCCAAGTACCTCGACCACCCCCAGGTCGGCGCCCTCCACCTGAACCGCGAACGCCTGAGCATCGACGGCGCCCCGGGCCGGACCCTCGTCGTCTACCACCCGGACCCGGGCACCGACGCGGCCGACAAGCTCGCCCTCCTGGCCTCCTCCGCCGCTACGACAGAAGGGCGACCGACCGCACCAACTCCTCCGCGACACCGAGCAGTTCGACCTCACGCGCAGTCATCGTCGGATTGACCGCCCGCCTCCTCCGCGCCTCGGCCAGCCCCTCCCCCGTGAGCCCGGAAGGATCCGCGAGCAGCGAGACGAGCATCGCGCGGGCCGGTTCGGCGACCGGCTGATCGTCGTCCACGGCGACCTGGGCGAGGATGATCGCGGAGAGCCCCCAGTCCAGCCCGGGGTCACCGTCCTCCGCCGTGGCCCAGTCGATGACGCGGGGCCCGTCCGGGGTGAGCAGGACGTTCTCCGGGTGCAGGTCGAGGTGCAGCACGCGGGTGCCGGGGCGCCGACCGGGGATCGCGTGCAGCTGCCGTAGCAGAGAAGCGAGCACGGTCCCGGCCTCCACCGCGTCGATCGCACCCGCGACGATCGCCTCCACCATGGTGGGCCCGGTCAGCCGCTCCATCACGAGATCGGTACGTGAGGTACGCGAGGTGCCCGGGTCCTCCGTGCGCACCCGGGGCACGGGATAGCCGTAGGCCCGCACACGTTCCATCACCGCACCCTCGGCCGCCGCGTCCCCCCAGTCCTCGCGATTGCGGCGCAGCACCCACGCCTCGTCGATCTCGTAGACGTCGGCGGTACGGCCGGAGCCGATCAGCTTCCCCGTGGCTGGCATGGCCAGAAATCTAACCCCTGCGTGAGGCGCCGCGCACCGGCCGTCACAGAGGTGGTGAAGCGGCCCACATGACCCATGTCACGAACTACTGGGATTAGTAGTGTTTAGGCATGTCATGTACGCGCCCCAAACACCCTTTGACCTGGGGTTTGAGAGCCACGTCACACAGTTCATCTTTCACCCACATGCGACCACAACTAGTAAAAGGGGTCTTTGCGGACACGGATCGAGAGTGTTTCTCTGGAGCAGTCGCACGGCGCCGACGAGTCCTCACGGGCCTCGGCGCCGACGCATTGCCCCCGCCGCGCACCGCGTGACACCGGCAGGCGTACGACGCCTCTGTCCCCGAAGAAACAGGTTCTCCGTGTCCGTCTCCCGCATCGTCGCTCGCATCGCCTCCCCGAAGAAGGCCCTGACCGCCGCCGCTCTGGCCGCCGCCACCACCGGTCTCGTGCTGACCTCGGCTCCCGCCCAGGCCGCGACGACCTCCGCCTCCTCCGCTCAGTCGATCGCGCACAAGATGATCCCGAGCGCCGCGCAGTACAACGCGTTCAGCAAGATCGTCGAGCACGAGAGCGGCTGGAACGTCACTGCCACGAACTCCTCCTCCGGCGCCTACGGCCTGGTCCAGGCCCTCCCGGGCTCGAAGATGGCCTCGGCCGGCTCCGACTGGAAGACCAACGCCGCCACCCAGATCAAGTGGGGCCTGGACTACATGAACTCCCGCTACGGCAGCCCGACGGCCGCCTGGAGCTTCTGGCAGTCCAACGGCTGGTACTGATCACCAGCCCCACACACGCACCACACAGCGGCGGTCCCCGGCACACCGGGGGCCGCCGCTACATTGCGTTCATGGCCGAGAACACACCACCCCAGTCCTACGACCGTGAAGCTCGCGGAGTCCGGCTGGTGGCCGTGCTGCTGGGCCTGACCGTGGTCAGCGGGCTCATCGACGCCGTCAGTTATCTGGGCCTCGGGCATGTCTTCGTGGCGAACATGACCGGCAATGTGGTGGTGCTGGGCTTCGCCGCCGCCGGGGCGCCCGGGTTCTCGGTGCTCCACAACCTCACCTCGCTCGGCGCCTTTCTCGTGGGCGTGGTGGCCGGTGGCCGGATCTCGGTGCGGATGGACACCGGGTCGCGGCGCAAGTGGGCCCGGGTGAGTCTCGGCGCGGAGGCGGTGCTGGTGGGTGTGGCGGCCGTCATCGCCTTCGCCTCACCGGGGGACCATGCCACCGCCTACCCCCTCATCGCCCTCACCGCCTTCGCGATGGGGCTGCGCAACGCGGCGGTCCGCACGCTCAAGGTCACCGACATCTCGACCACCACGGTCCTGACGTCGACCCTGACCGCACTGGTCGCCGACTCGGTCGCGGGCAACGGCTGGGGCCCCGGTTCGCTCCGCCGGGGCCTCGCGGTCGTCGGCATGATCGCGGGCGCGTTCCTGGGCGCCTGGCTCACTCTGCACCACGGCCTGCGCTACCCACTCCTGCTCGCGGCCCTGGCCGCCGGAGTGTTCGCGATGACCGCATCTGGCCGGGAGTAGCCCAAAGGCCGGTCAAGAGGGCAGAATTCGTGCGTCTGAGTCCCACGATCAAGAGGATCGATCACGCATGATCACGCTCACGAAGGAAGACGGTCCGGCGGATCTGGACGGAGTGACCCATCTGGAGATCGGGGCGTCCTGGGACCCGACCGTCGGCAGCAGCGGCGGCTTCGTCGGGAAGCTGCGCCAGAAGGCCGGTACGGACCTCGACCTGATCGCCATCGCGATGCAGGGCCAGGACCCGGTACGGCTCGCGGGACTCGACTCCGTGGACCCGCTGGGCAACGGCTCGCTGGTGCACAGCGGTGACAACCAGACCGGCAAGGGCGAGGGCGACGACGAGACGGTGACCGTCGACCTCGCGCGGATACCCGGCAACATCTCGTCGATCGTCTTCGTCGCCGCCGCCTACAAGAAGGGCAGTTCCTTCCGGAAGGCCCGCAACATCGCCTTCAAGGTCTACGACGCGACGGGCGGCAGCACCCAGCAGGTGGCCGAGATCTGGCCCAACCTGCTCAGCGACCACAACGGCTGCGCGGTCGCCAAGGCGATCCGCGAGGGCGGGAGTTGGAAGCTCCAGGTCATCAATGAGACCGGCAACATCAAGCAGGGGGACGAGCGGGAGCTCATGAAGTTCGCCGTACGGAAGTAAGCGACAGCCTTGCGGACATGAGCAGGGGACGGGCCGGCGGCGCCGGGATGCCGCCGGCCCGAGCTGTGAGGTCGACCGGGGTCACCTCAACCGGCGGTCACCTGAAGCTCTTTGACCCCGTTGATCCACGCGGAACGCAGCCGGCGCGGGTCGCCCGTCAGCGTCAGGTCGGGCATCGCGTCCGCGATCGCGTTGAAGATCAGGTCGATTTCGAGAACCGCCAGGGACTTGCCGAGGCAGTAGTGCGGGCCTCCGCCGCCGAAGCCCAGGTGCGGGTTCGGGTCGCGCATGACGTCGAACCGGTCCGGGTTCTCGAAGACTTCGGGGTCGTGGTTGGCGGAGGCGTAGAAGATGCCGACGCGGTCGCCCTTTTTGATCGACTTGCCGCCCAGTTCGGTGTCCTGGGTCGCCGTGCGCTGGAAGGCGTTGACCGGGGTCGCCCAGCGGACGATCTCCTCGGCGGCGGTCGACGGGCGCTCCCGCTTGTACAGCTCCCACTGCTCGGGGTGGGTGAGGAACGCGTGCATGCCGTGGGTGATGGCGTTGCGGGTGGTCTCATTTCCGGCCACCGAGAGCATCAGCACGAAGAAGCCGAACTCGTCGGAGTTCAGGTTGCCCTCGTCCTCGGCGGCGACCAGGGTGCTGACGATGTCGTGGGCCGGGCACTGCTTGCGCTCGGCGGCCATTCCCATGGCGTAGGCGATGAGTTCGGCGGCTGACTCGGCGCCGACCTGCTCCGTGATGGCGTACTCGGGATCGTCGTACGCGATCATCTTGTTGGACCACTCGAAGATCTTGACGCGGTCCTCCTGCGGGATGCCGATGAGTTCGGCGATGGCCTGGAGGGGCAGTTCGCAGGCGACCTCGGTGACGAAGTCGAAGGGGCCGGAGTGGGCGCGGGCGCCCGCCACGATCGAGTGGGCCCGGTCACGCAGGCGTTCCTCCAGGGCGCGGATCGCCCTTGGGGTGAAGCCGCGTTGGACGATCTGGCGGACGCGGGTGTGCTCGGGCGGGTCCATGTTGAGCAGGATCAGCCGCTGGACGTCGATCGACTCGCGGGTCATGTGCTCGCCGAAGCGGATGATCGCGGTGTTGAGGGTCGAGGAGAAGAGCTCCGGGTGCGTGGAGACGTACCGGACGTCGGCGTGCCGGGTCACGGCCCAGTAGCCCTCGTCCTGGAACCCCGCGATGTTGAGGGGCTGCGGTATCCAGCGCACCGGCTCGGCCGCGCGCAGTTCGGCGAACTCCGGTAGCGGGACGCGGTGGTGGAGCAGGTCCGGGTCGGTGAAGTCGAACCCGTCGGGGAGAGCTGGACAGGGCATGAGTGACTCCGGCTGAGTACCGATGGCTTCTGACGGTCCATCAGGAACGTAGGACGCCCGTGAAGGTAATAACGGGTTCTACAAGTCGCAAGAGGCATGGCGAGTCGAATTCCCTGCACGACCCTTGCGGTTGTGGACGGCCTGTCAGCAGACTGCACACAGAACTAGAACGCGTACTAGTTTGCGTGGCGGGTGGCCGGGACGCCCGCGCCGCGCGGTGTACGAGGAGAGGACGTGTCCCATGGTCGCGGAACCCGTCATCGTGGAAGCCGTACGCACCCCCATCGGCAAGCGCGGCGGAGCGCTCGCCAACCTCCATCCCGCCTATCTCCTGGGCGAGACCTACCGTGAACTCCTAGGACGCACCGGCATTCACGCCGACTGCGTCGAGCAGGTCGTCGGCGGCACGGTGACCCACGCCGGCGAACAGTCCATGAACCCCGCGCGCAACGCCTGGCTGGCCATGGGCCTGCCGTACGAGACGGCGGCCACGACGGTCGACTGTCAGTGCGGCTCCTCGCAGCAGGCCTCGCACATGACCGCCAACATGATCGCGGCGGGCGTCATCGACGTCGGGATCAGCTGTGGCGTCGAGGCGATGTCACGGGTGCCGCTGGGGTCGGGGTCGAAGCACGGGCCGGGGAAGCCGTTCCCGGACGAGTGGAACGTCGACCTGCCCAACCAGTTCGAGGCCGCCGAACGCATCGCCCGCAACCGGCAGTTGACCCGCGAGAACGTCGACTCGCTCGGCCTCATCTCGCAGGAGCGGGCGTCCATCGCCTGGTCCGAGGAACGCTTCAAGAAGGAGACGTTCGCCGTCCAGGTGCCGACGACGGAGGACGAACAGCGCGCGGGCCACGGCATGTGGCGACTGGTCGACCGCGACGAGGGCCTGCGCGACACGTCGATGGAGGCGCTGGCGCGACTGAAGCCGGTCATGCCGACGGCCGTCCACACGGCGGGCAACTCCTCGCAGATCAGCGACGGCGCCTCGGCGATCATGTGGGCGTCGAAGCGGATGGCGCGGGCGCTGAAGCTGCGGCCCCGGGCGCGGATAGTGGCTCAGGCGCTGGTTGGATCGGACCCGCACTACCACCTCGACGGGCCGATCGACGCGACGCGTGCCGTGCTCGGCAAGGCGGGCATGACGCTCAAGGACATCGACATCGTCGAGATCAACGAGGCGTTCGCCTCAGTGGTGTTGAGCTGGGCGCAGGTCTTCGAACAGGACCTGGAGAAGGTCAACGTGAACGGCGGTGCGATCGCCCTCGGCCATCCAGTCGGTGCGACAGGCGCCCGCCTGATCACCACGGCCCTTCACGAACTGGAGCGCTCCGACAAGGAGTTCGCGCTGATCACGATGTGCGCGGGCGGGGCGCTGGCGACGGGCACGATCATTCAGCGTCTGTAGCAAGCCAGTTGTCGGGGTGCAGGTGCTCCTCGGCGCAGGCGCGGAAGGCCGCGAGGAGTGGGCGGCGCTCCTCGCCCGCACGGACGGCCAACACGACCGGGACCGGGGCCACGCCGTCGATCGGGACCGTCGTCAGATCGAGCCGCAGGCCCTTTCTGACGGCGCCCGCCGGAACGATCGCCACCGCCTCGCCCGCCGCGATGACTTCGAGCTTGTCCTCCAGCTCCCGGACGAACGGCCCGTCCGGCGCGGGGCGGCCGTCCGGGCGGGGGTCGACGCGCCAGAACGCGTTGAACTCCTCGTCGGGGAACCGGGGTACGGGCTCGTCGGCGATGTCGTCGATGCTGACGCGCTCCTTGCCGGCCAGCCGGTGACCGACCGGCATCAGCAGCATCCGGGGCTCCTCGCAGAGGACGCTGACGCTCAACCCCTCGGTGGCGAAGGGGAGTCGGCCCACCACCACGTCGACCCGGTGCTCCAGCAGGGCGGACGGCAGCTCGCCCCAGCCGAGGAAGCGGCTGTGCACGTCGGCCTCCGGGTGCCCGGCGCGCAGGGCGCGCACGGCCGGGGTGATGATGAGCCCGGTCATGAACCCGATGACGACCCGGCTGGGCTGCGCGACCTCCCGCACCACGGCCGCCGCCTCCTCCGCCGACCGCAACAGCGCGTGGGCCCGGGGCAGGAACGCCCGCCCCGCTTCGGTGAGTTGAGTGCCCTGCGTGGCCCGGTCGAAGAGCTGGACGCCCAACTCGCCCTCCAGGCGCCGGACATGACGACTGAGGGACGGCTGCGCGAGATGCAGGACGGCCGCCGCCCGGCCGAAGTGCAGTTCCTCGGCGACGACGGTGAAGCAGCGGACGAGGCGCAGGTCCAGGTCACTCATACATTGACTCTACGACGGTACGAGCTGCGCTGATACCGGAAATGAATCACGTGTTCCGGAGCCGGTCTTGGACGGGCGGGGTGCGGCGGGCGCAGGCTGAAGGCACACCGAATTTTCCGACCCGACTTAGATCTGGGTGATTTCGTCATGCGTGTTTTCGTCACCGGAGCGACCGGATTCGTGGGCAGCGCGGTCGTCCGCGAACTGCTCGCCAACGGCCACCAAGTGCTGGGCCTGGCGCGTTCCGACGCGTCGGCCGAACGGCTCGCGGCGACCGGGGCGGAGGTGCACCGGGGTTCGCTGGAGGACCTCGACGCGCTCCGCGCGGGCGCGTCAGCGTCCGACGGTGTGATCCACACCGGTTTCATCCACGACTTCTCGAACTACGCCGCGTGCGTGGCGATCGACCTGAGCGCGGTGCGGGCCCTCACGGAGACCCTCGCCGGCTCTGACCGCCCGCTCGTCATCAGCTCCGTGATGAGCCACGGCCGGACAGAGGACGACGTACCCGACCCCACCGCCCGCCCCGACCTGGTCCGCCTCCCGGCCGAGGTGACCGCCCTGACGGCGGCGGCACGGGGCGTCCGTTCGTCGGTCATCCGGCTGCCGCAGGTGCACGGCGAGGGCGATCACGCCTTCGTCCCCGGCGTCATCGAGATCGCCCGCACCAAGGGCGTCTCCGCCTACCCCGGCGAGGGCACGAACGCCTGGGCCGCCGTCCATCGCGACGACGCGGCGGTCCTCTTCCGGCTGGCCCTGGAGAACGCCCCGGCGGGCACGGTCCTGCACGCGGTCGACGACGAGGGCGTCCCCGTACGGGAGATCGCCGAGGTCATCGGCAAGCGGCTGGACCTACCGGTGAAGAGCGTGCCGGTCGAGGAGGCCGGGGCCCACTTCGGCTGGCTGGGCCACTTCTACGCGTCCGACCTGGTCGGCACGAGCACGGTGACCCGGGAACGGTTCGGCTGGACCCCGACCCGGATCGGTCTGCTCGCGGACCTCGACCACGACTACTACTTCGAGGTCAACCAGCCGTCGTAGCGGACCAGTTGACGAAGGTCGTGAACGCGGCGGGGCCGAGGGTGAGGATCGGCCCCGCCGGGGTCTTGGAGTCGCGGATGGCGAGAGTGGTGGGGGTGGAGGAGGTGGGGCAGGCGGTTTCGGCGATCTCTAGGCAGTTGCCGCCCTGGTCGCTGCTGTACGAGGACTTGCGCCAGGCGAGCGGGCCGAGCGGCGCGCACTCGACGCACTGCCCGCCCTGGTCACTGCTGTAGCTGGACTTCCGCCACTGAGTCGCCTTCGGCATCGCGTTGTTCCCCATAACGTTCCTCCATCACGCGCCGGATCAGCTCCGCCGAGTCCCTGAGGGACAGGGCGGCGGCCTGCAGATGATCGTAACGGAGCGAACAGTCCTTGACAGTGTCTGGGTTAGCCGTGGGATGCGCGCTTCCGTAGCCCTCGGTGTAGACGATGGGCGGGTCGCTCGGGAAGCGGTAGAGGTCATACGAGCCTGTCAGTCCCGCGTGCGCTCCGGCCGAGTGCGGCAGGATCTGGATGTTGATCCGAGGATCGTCCTCATAGGTCAACAGGCGGGCCAGTTGGTTCCTCATGGTCTGTCGGCCGCCGATCTCCAGATGCAGCGCGGCCTCGCTCAGGATCGCCCAGAAGACCGGCGGCTCGCTCTTCTCGAAGATGCGCTGACGAGCCATGCGTACGGCGGTCCGGTCGTCCAGGTTGCTCTTGTCCAGCGTGCCGAGCACGGCGCGGGCGTACTCCTCGGTCTGGAGGAGACCGTGGATCATCTGCGCCTCGAAGGAGCAGATGTCGACGGCCCGCGCCTGCAGTTCGGCAACTTGCTGGAACCACGCGGGGAGTTGGCTGCGCAGCACCAGGTCGAGCAACCGGGTCAGCAACCCACCCGTGTCGAGCGCGGCGTCCACCTGCCTGCTGAACTCCAGCGTGGGGAGCTTCTTCGCCGTCTCGATCTGGCCGATCAGTGACCCGGTGTAGTTGATGATGACGCCGAGCTGCCGTTGCGTGAGACCGGCCGCTTCTCGATAGCGGCGCAACTCGTAGCCGTAGTAGTCCAGCGGCGAAGCCCCTGGATCAAGCGTGGCGATGTGCACGCGAAGCCCCCTGTCTCCGTCTCCCGACAATGCGCACCCGTAAACGGGTTGTATTCATGCCATTGCCGAGGGTAGCGACGGGGCGTCAGTCTCGTAGCGTGAACGAACCAATTCCCCCCGCCATGCTGGCCGTTCCCCACCGCCAGCAGTACGTCATGCACCTCACCGTGGGTGAACACTCGGCCCGGCACATCCGCCGTATCGTCCGCTCGTTCCTCCTGGAGTGGGGCATGCCGGAGCTGTCCGACACCGTCGAACTCGCCGTGACGGAGCTGGTCGCCAATGTCGTACGGCATGTTCCGAACCGGCGCTGTGGGCTGCTGTTGCTGTGCCAGACGGGCGGCGTACGCGTCGAGGTGAGCGACAGCTCGTCCCAACTCCCGGACCTGCACACCGACTTCGACGCCGAGTCGGAGAACGGGCGCGGGCTGGTCATCCTGGACGCGGTGACGGACAAGTGGGGGGTGACCCGGGCTTCCGGAGGGGGAAAGTCGGTGTGGTTCGAATGCCAGCGCCCCCCATCTCTCCAAGCTGGGGTCATTTCTAACCAGTAAGAGCTCATGACACCGGTTAGATTTACCCCCAGCTTCCAGCAACCACCCACCCGGGGTTGGCCGCTGAGCCGAGGCGGCGTGCTGGCGAGACGCGAGCGCGCCTCCCCACCCCGGCCCGCGACGCAGCCCACCCGACGAGCTCCCCACCTGGGCCCCCACGGCCACTTCTACTTCCCCGCGCCCGCGCCCCTCAAAGCCGCTGCACATCCCCCGCACTCACCGGCTCGGCGTTGATCTCAAGGGGTTTCGGCCGCAGCGACCGCGCCCGCGGCCCCTGGAAGAGATACGCGAGACCGAAGCCCGCGGCGACGACCGCCGCGCCGCCCGCCGCGTCCAGCACCCAGTGGTTGCCGGTCGCGACGATCGCGGAAACAGTGAAAAACGGGTGCAGCAGACCCAGCGCCTTCATCCACCACTTGGGGGCGAGGGCGAAGATCACGACACCGCACCACAGCGACCAGCCGAAGTGCAGCGACGGCATCGCCGCGTACTGGTTGGTGAGGGCGGTGAGGGTGCCGTAGTCCGGCTTGGAGAAGTCCTGAACGCCGTGGACCGTGTCGATGATGCCGAGGCCGGGAAGAAGCCGCGGCGGAGCCAGCGGATAGAGCCAAAAGCCGACCAGGGCCAGCAAAGTAGCGAAGCCCAGCGCCGAACGGGCCCACCGGTAGTCGACCGGCCGACGCCAGTACAGGACGGCCATCACCGTCAGCGGCACCACGAAGTGGAACGACTCGTAGTAGAAGTTGAAGA
Source organism: Streptomyces sp. NBC_00986 (assembly GCF_045162565.1). Taxonomy (NCBI): domain Bacteria; kingdom Bacillati; phylum Actinomycetota; class Actinomycetes; order Kitasatosporales; family Streptomycetaceae; genus Streptomyces; species Streptomyces sp. NBC_00986. Next base: position 8,184,854 of record NZ_CP108733.1, on the reverse strand, counting down.
AGTCCTTGAGGAAGTCGACCTTCACTACCCAGTGGTTGACCGCGTGCTCGATGTCGATGTGCAGGAAGCGCTCGATCGAGAGGATCTCGTGGCCGTGGTGCTCTGCCGTGGCCCGGCCGCCCGAGTTCGTGCCGCCCGTCGCCGCGAGGCGGACCTTCTGGTAGGCGGCGTAGGTGACACGGATCAGAAGGAGTTCGAGCAGCAGGTTCGGACGGGTCAGAACGCGCCGCAGGAACGGCAGCAGCGGAACGTGCTTCCAGCGCGTCGGGACCGGCTCGGCGTACTCGGTGGGGATCGGCCGCCGGTAGTACTCCGACGTACGGGACAGGAACGGCACGACGGTCGCGGCGGCGAGCGCCATGAGCAGGACTACGTTGTCACGCAGCGAGTAGAGGGCCGCCATGTTCGGCAGCATCATCTTCGCGGGCAGCGTGACCACGAGGACCACGGCCACCGGCCACACATACCGGTCCGAGGCCCGCTTGCCGACCCGGCCGACCACCGCGAGCAGCACCCACAGCAGCTGGTGCTGCCAGGTCGTCGGCGACACGGCGATCGCCGCGCAGCCGGTGACCGCGACGGCGAGCAGCAGCTGCCCGTCGCGCGCGTACCGCACGGCCCGGCGCAGGCCCAGGTACGTGACGGCCGCGCCGAGGGCCAGGAACAGGCCGATCTCCAGCGGGCCGGTGAGACCGAGCCGCAGCAGCGCGCCGTGCAGCGACTGGTTGCCGAGACCGTCCGCCGCTCCGCCGAGGCCGGCACCGGCCATGTGGTGCACCCAGTAGGTGTACGAGTCGTGCGGCATCGCCGCCCACGCGATCGCCACGCTCGCGGCGAACGTCAGCGCGGAGGTGATCGCGGCCCGGCGCCGTCCGGTGAACCACAGCAGCGGCGCGAACAGCAGCACGGTCGGCTGGAGCGCGGCGGCGAGGCCGATCAGCACGCCGCCGGCCCGCTCGCCGCGCACGGTGAAGCAGCCGAGCAGCACGAGCAGGACCGGGATGATGCTGGTCTGGCCGAGCCAGAGCGTGTTGCGCACCGGCAGCGACAGCATGAGCAGGCTGATCGCGACGGGCGCGGCAAGCAGCGAGGCACGGCGGGTGACGGGCTTGGGCAGGGCGCGGGAGACGACCAGGCCGAGCGCGACGACCAGCAGCAGCGTGCCGAAGGTCCAGCCCCAGCCGAGGGCCTGTTCGGCCGCCCGGGTGAGCGGTTTGAGAACGAGCCCGCCGAAGGGGGTGCCGGTGAACTGCGTCGAGTCGTACAGCGAGCCCTTCACATGCAGCACGCCGTTCGGCCCGACCCAGGTCTCCAGGTCGGTCAGCCGGTCCCCCTGCGGGGTGCTGAGGACCACGGCCACCTGCCGTACGGCGAGGACCGCGGCGACCAGCCACAGGCCCAGGCGCGCCACGCGCAGCCGCGCCCTGGCCGTCTGGGCCGCACTCGACCCGAATGCTCCCGCGGCTCCCGCCGGTCGCCCGCTGTGCTCCACGTTCGCCACGCCTCGTAGGCCTCCGCCCCGCTCGTCCCACGCGTCACGCGCGTGGTTGTTCCCTCTGGGAACCCTATGAGGTTCGCACCCCCTGCGGGAGAGACGCAGGCAACCCCCCCTTCACCTGACGGCCGCCCCCCTTTTGTCCGGACGACGATAGTCGGCCCCGGGTTGCCTGGGCAGAGCAAATAACCGCGCGCTTCCGACCGGCCCGAAGGCCCGATAACTTGTGGACATGATCGGTTTACTGATCGTTTCACTGCGGGGGTCGATCCGGAGGGTGACGCGGGGGCGGGCACGCGCGCGCGTGACGGCCGTCGTCCTGGCGCTGCTCGCCCTGCAGCTCGGATCGCTGGTGTCCCCGGCCTGGGCATGCGGCTGCGGGGCCCTGGTGCCGGGCGGTTCGCAGCAGGTCACGGTGGGGCGCGAGGAGTCCGTGGTGCGCTGGGACGGGCGCCAGGAGCAGATCGTGATGCGGCTCACTGTCTCCGGGGATGCGCGCCGGGCCGCGTGGATCATGCCGGTGCCGCACCGGGCGACGGCCACACTGGCCGACCCCAAGCTCTTCGACGCGCTGGACACGCTCACCGCGCCCGTGCACCGCGCCCGCTCGCACTTCTGGCCCCAGGACGGCGACTGGCCGCTCGTCTCCGGCGACCCCGGCGGAGGCCCCCCGCCCGGCGCCGTGACGGCCCCCGGAGTGGGCGTGGTCGGCCGTGAGCGACTCGGCCCCTTCGACGTGGCCCGGCTGACGGCCACCGACCCGGACGCACTCGGCGACTGGTTGCACACGAACGGGTTCGTTCTGCCGTCCCGCCTTGACCAGGCCCTTCAGCCGTACGTCGACCAGCGCTGGGAGTACGTCGCGATCCGCCTCGCCCCCGCGACCGCCGGCACCCCGCTCCAGGGCGCCCTCGACCCGCTGCACCTCACCTTCGCCGCCGAGTCCCCGGTCTACCCGATGCGCCTCTCCCGCCTGGCCCGCACCCCGCAGTCGCTCGGCCTGTACATCCTCGCCGCCCACCGCATGGAACCCAGCGGCACGATCGGCGGCTCGCCGCCCCAGGTCGCCTACGCCGGCCGCGTCACCACCACCTCGGGCCCGCTGGCCGCCCTCGCCAAGGGCACCCCGTTCCTGACCGCCGTCAACCAGGAGTTCCCCGACCCGACCCGCATCACCGGCGACCACCTGCTACGCCGCACGACGACGGACGCCACGTTCCAGCAGGTGATCTACGAGGACCATCTGAGCAAGGTCGCGGGCGTCCCGGCGTGGCTGTTGACGATCGGCGGGGGCCTGGCCGCGCTCACGACGACCGGCGTCCTGCTGGCCGTACGGCGGTCCCGGCGGACGCGTCGGCCGGTGATCCCACCGCCACCGGCGTTTCCACCGCCGCCGGCGCACGCGCCGCCGGGCAATTGACCATGCTCACCGGGGTAAGCACATCTCACCGGACACACGAAAGGCACGAGCACATGAGCGAGTCGCAGCTGTGGGACGACGTGGACGACTACTTCATCGGCCAACTCTCCCCGGACGACGAGGTGTTGGAAGCAGCCCTGCGCGACAGCGAGGCCGCCGGACTCCCGCAGATCGCCGTGAGCGCCGCCGAGGGCAAGCTGCTGCACCTCCTGGCCCAGATCCAGGGCGCCTCGCGCGTCCTGGAGATCGGCACGCTCGGCGGTTACAGCACGATCTGGCTGGCCCGCGCGCTGCCCGCCGACGGGCGGCTGATCTCCCTGGAGTACAGCCCGAAGCACGCGGAGGTCGCCACCCGCAACCTCGCCCGCGCCGGCCTCGACAAGGTCGTCGAGGTGCGGGTGGGCCCGGCCCTGGAGTCCCTGGCCGAACTCGCCGACGAGACCGCCGAGAACCCGGCCCCCTTCGACCTGGTCTTCATCGACGCCGACAAGGTCAACAACCCGCACTACGTGGAGTGGGCCCTCAAGCTCACCCGCCCCGGCAGCCTGATCATCGTCGACAACGTGGTCCGCGGCGGCCGGGTGGCCGACCCGGACAACGCGTCGCCGGACGTCCAAGGCACGCGCACCGCCATCGAGTTGATCGGCTCGCACGCACGCCTGTCGGCGACGGCGATCCAGACGGTGGGCAAGAAGGGCTACGACGGTTTCGCGCTGGCGCGCGTACTGGCCTAGCCCCCTCCCGGCCCTCCCGGCCCTCCCGGGTGCCTCAACCCTCGTGATAGAAGCCGACGTTGACGCTGCGCGGCCCGGTGCGGTCCTGGATGACGATCTCGCCGCTCCCGCCGCGCGGCAACGGCACGCTGCCGCCGTAGCCGACGGTCTGGGCGTACTCGCCGACGATCAGGCGTACTTCGGAGGACGGGTCGGGCTGGGAGCCTCTCAGCCAGCTCACCTGCCAGATGCCCTCGGGTCCGCACAGGAACTCCAGATGGACCCGCGAGATGAACAGCCAGTCGTCCGGTGTCGCCAGCCGGCACACCGTCTCGTCGCGGCCCACCCGCAGCACCGCGCCCGGGTCACTGGGCGCCTCGGCCATCAGCATGCCGGCCGTGGCGCCCTCGTCCGTCCCGGAGACCGAGGCCATGGTGAGTTCGAGCACGTGCGCTCCCCTATGAAGTGTCCTTACAGCAGCGGGCGCATGATAAATCGCCCGGCGCCACCGCGTCCGGCACAATTGAAGTCATGACCGAGCGAAAGCCACCGGGTGTGTCCTTCGAGTCCTGGGTCGACAAGCAGATCCGGGACGCCGAGCAGGCCGGAGAGTTCGCCCAACTCCCGGGCGCGGGCAAGCCGTTGCCGTCCGGCGCCGACACGACGTACGACGAACTGTGGTGGATCAAGCAGAAGATGGCCCGCGAGGGCATCTCCGTGCTGCCGCCGACGCTGGCGCTGCGCAAAGAGGCCGAGGACGCCCTTGCTGCGGCGTACTCGGCCTCTTCGGAGCGGATCGCGCGGAAGATCATCACCGAAGTCAACGTGAAGATCCGCGAGATGATGTTCAAGCCGCCGCCCGGCCCCCCGTTGGGAATGAAGCCGTACGACGTCGAAGAGGTCGTACGGGAGTGGCGGGAGCGCCGGGCGGTTGACGGAACAGGTGGATCCGGCGGGTCAGATGTGTAGCAGCCGCTCGGTCAGTTCGCGGTAGTCCCGCAGGGCCAGGCGGAGTTGCTCGGTGTCGTCCGAGCCGTCGGTGCCCTTGGACTCCCAGGAGCCGTGCAGGGTGGCGCGGCGCTTGGTGACGGCCTCCGTGAAGCGGGCGGCGACCTCTTCCAGTACGTGGTCGGCCTCCTCCACGGCGGACCGGGGCTCGTCGACGAACCCGGTGACCGCGTGCTGCAGCCGCAGGCTGAACTTGTCGCTCTCGTCGTGCGCCAGCAGGCTGCCGTTCTCGGCGTCCTGCGGGACGCGCCGTCCGTTGCCGGAGGCGGCACCGGTGCTGACGGCAGGGGCGGGCTCGGGGGCGTGGACGGGGCGGTCCGACTGCTCGGTGCGGTCGGTGCGCTCGGAGCGGTCGGTGCCGGTCGTGTCGCCGGTGCGCGGGCTCGGGATCGCCCGGTCGGCGTCGCGCGACGAGGTCGTCGATGACGTGGACGACGCGGCTGCCGTCGACGGAGCAACCGGGGTCGATGCCGTCGGCGTCCTCTCGGAGGACCCGAGCGGTGTCACCTTCTCGGACCCTCGCGGTGCCGACTTGTCGTCGGTGGTCCTGCTGCCGAACGGCTTGCTGCCGGTCCCGGCGTCACGCGACGCCTTCTCGGCATCCCGCTGCTCGGCGGTCTTGTCCATGGTCCTGTCGGTCCTGTCGGTCCTGTCGGTTTCCTTGCGGTCGGCGCGCTCCGCGTTCGTGCTCGCGTTCGCGTCCGTGTTGTCGCCGGTCGGCCGTATCGCGTCGGACATATAGCTCAACTCCCCTTCAGTGCCTGCTTGTTGAATGCGCCGATCGAGTGGCGGCCGCCACGCCCGTGGCCGTTGCCGTTGCGGCTGTCGTCGCTCACCAGGTCGTCGAAGAGGGCACGGGCCTCGAGCATGGCCTCACGCATCTCCTCGGTGCCGGCCTGGCTCTCCGGTGTGCCGTTCGTCCGCGCGGTGACGACGCGGTGCACGCGCCGGTAGCCGTGGACGTGGTCCGCGTGGTGCACGGACAGCGCGTCGAACTGCTTGTCGTACTCCTGGACATCGGGGAAGCCCCGGGCTCCGGCGACCTCGCCGAGCAGCTGGTCGACGTCGGCCATCGCCTGGCGAGGCGAGTCGACGAAGAGCTCCTGGGCGGAGGCCCAGCGGGCCTGGTACTGCTCGCGGGCCGCGGGCTCCAGCGGCTGCTCCTGCAGCGAACCGTGCTCCTGGACGCGCGCGCCGAGCTCCTGCTCGGCGGCCTTCGCGTCGCCGTCGTGCCGAGCCACGGTCCGGTCGTACTCCGGCCCGAAGCGGCGCTTCAGGCCCGAGCCGCCGGTCGCGCCTCGGGCACGCAACGCCAGGGCGGCCGCGGCAGCGACCACGCCGACCACGATCACGATCAAAACGATGATCACGCCTGTGGACATGAGTGCCTTCCGGGTTTTGGGCCAACCGGCTCTCGTAGTCGGTCGGTTCCTCTACCGGGTTGCCGTAAAGGCCCTCTTCAAACGACGACCACACCTCGGCGGAATTCATGGTGCCGGTGTGTCGATTCCGCCCCGCCCCGTTCGACGCACGGGTAAGGACCGATCGAGGAGGTTGTCATGGGCGAGGTCGTCGCACGGCTGGCCGTGTCGCTGGACGGGTACATCGCGGGCCCGGAGTCGGGGCGGGAGCATCCGCTGGGCATCGGCGGGGAACGGCTGCACACGTGGGTGTTCGGGCTGCGGAGCTTCCGCCGGATGCAGGGGATGACGGGCGGGGCGGGCGGTCCGGACGACGAGCTGCTCGCCGAGTGGGTCGCGCGGCTGGGGCCGGTGGTCATGGGGCACGGGATGTTCGTCACCGGGGAGATCCCGTGGGGTGACGAACCGCCGTTCCACGCCCCGGTGTTCGTGGTCACCCACCAGCCACGCGAGTCGGTGGTGAAGAAGGGCGGCACGACCTACCACTTCGTCACCGAAGGCCCCGGCCACGCACTGGAGCTGGCCCGCGAGGCGGCCGGCGACAAGGACGTCTCCCTGGCCGGGGGCGCCGATCTGGTCCAGCAGTTCATCCGTGCCGGGTGGCTGGACGAACTCCTCCTGCACCTCGTACCCGTCCTCGTGTGCGGCGGGCGCCGCCTGTTCGACAACGTGGGCGACGCGCAGATCGAGTGGCGGAAGACCCAGGTCCTGGACTCCCCCGAGGTGACCCATATCCGGTTGCGCCGCACCCCCACCGGCTCCTGACAATGGCGGCATGACCTGGACGATCACCCCGGAACCCCACGACTCCCCCGTCGCCGCCGCGCTCTGGCGGGCGTACTACACCGAGGTCAGCGACCGCTGGTACCTGCTGCACGAGAACCACCGCACGGATCCCGCCGAACTGGAACGCGAGATCGCCGCCCGCACCGGCGCCGAACTCGCCCCGCCCGGCGGCCAGTTGCTGGTGGGATGGTACGAGGGTGCGGCGGCCGGGTCGGCGGGCGTACGGCTGCTCGACGCGACGACGGCCGAGCTGACGAGGGTCTTCGTCCACGAGGGGACGCGCGGCCGGGGCGGCGCCCCGAGGCTCGTGACGGCCGCCGAGGACGCCGCCCGCGGGCTGGGCGCCAAGGTGATGATCCTCGACACCCGGAACGACCTGGTGGAGGCGCGTGCCCTGTACGCACGGCTCGGCTACGAGGAGACCGAACGGCACAACGAGGACCCGTACGCGGAACACTGGTTCCGCAAGAACCTCGACTGACCTCGACCGACGCCGACTGACCTCAACCGAGCGTCGCAGCCGTCCCGTTGTGCGGCTGTTCGCTGTCCGAGCCGCACAACTCCCCGTTCAGCTCCTTCACCAGCTGGATCAGGTCGGTGGGCCGGTCCGGGCCCCACCAGTCGCCCAGCGTCTCCGCGAGGGACTCCTCACGGGCCTGGGACAGCTTCTCGGCCATTTCCCTTCCCTGGTCGGTCAGTTGGAGGTCGAGGCCCTCCCGTACGGCAAGGCGGCGGCCCTCGATCTGACGGACGGCGGCGAGGATGACGGGCAGCGGCACAGAGCTGCGCTCGGCGAGCACACCCGGTTCCGCCCAGCCGTCCCGCTTGATGCGCAGAAGCAGCCAACTCGCCGCCGGCTGAAGGTCGTAGCCCGCCTTCGCGGTGATCGTCTTGTAGATCTCGCGGCGGCCCTCCCGCGTGCCGAGCACGGACAGCGCGCGGCACACCTCGTCGTAGGAGGACCGCTGGACGGGGTTGCTGGCGAGGGTCTCGGTGACGTCCGGGGCCGTGACCGAGCCGCGCAGCTTGTCCTCCTTGAGGAACCACGCCAGGACGAAGCCGACCAGGGCGACGGGAGCGGCGTAGAGGAAGACGTCGGTGATGGAGGAGGCGTAGGCGTGGAGGGCCTCCGGGCGGACAGCGGACGGGAGTTGGGAGATTCCGCGCGGGTCGGATTCCAAGCCGTTCGGGGTGACGCCGGGTGGCAGCGAGGTACCCCGGAGGGCATCCGTGAGCTTGTCACCCAGCCGGCTCGCGAAGATCGTGCCGAAGATGGCGACGCCGAACGAGGCCCCGATGGACCGGAAGAAGGTCGCGCCGGAGGTGGCGACGCCGAGATCCTCGTAGGAGACGGCGTTCTGCACGATGAGCACCAACACCTGCATGACCAGGCCGAGTCCGAGCCCGAAGACGAAGAAGTACACGCTCATCTCGGCGGTGGAACTGCCCTCGTCGAGGCGGTGCAGCAGGAGCAGGCCGAGGGCGGTGATGCCGGTGCCCGCGATGGGGAACACCTTCCAGCGGCCGGTGCGGCTGACGATCTGGCCGGAGGCGGTGGACGAGATCAGCATGCCGAACACCATCGGCAGCATGTGGACGCCGGACATGGTCGGGGTGATGCCCTGCACGACCTGGAGGAAGGTCGGCAGATAGGTCATCGCGCCGAACATCGCGAAGCCCACGATGAAACTGATGACGGCGGCGAGGGTGAAGGTGCGGACGCGGAAGAGTTTCAGCGGGAGGACGGGTTCGGCGGCCCGGCGCTCGACGGCGACGAACGCGACGATGAGCACCACACCCAGCACCGCGAGCCCGATGATCTGCGGCGAGCCCCAGCCCCAGGTCGTGCCGCCGAGCGAGGCGACGAGGACCAGACAGGTCGCCACCGCGGCGATGAGGAAGGTGCCGAGGTAGTCGATGACGTGCCGGGTCGACTTGCGCGGGATGTGCAGCGCGGTCGCGATGACGGCGAGGGCGACGACACCGACGGGGAGGTTGATGTAGAAGACCCAGCGCCAGCTCAGATGCTCGGTGAACAGCCCGCCGAGCAGCGGCCCGAGGACACTAGTCGCACCGAAGACGGCACCGAACAGCCCCTGGTAGCGCCCGCGTTCACGCGGTGAGACGACGTCACCGACGATCGCCATCGACAGCACGATCAGCCCGCCGCCGCCGAGCCCCTGCAACGCCCGGAAGCCGATCAACTGGGGCATGTTCTGCGCGGCACCGCACAACGCCGAGCCGATCAGGAAGATCACGATCGCGATCTGGAAGAGCCGTTTCCGTCCGTACTGGTCGCCGAGCTTGCCCCAGAGCGGGGTCGCGGCGGTGGAGGCCAGCAGATACGCGGTGACCACCCACGACAGGTGCTCCAGCCCGCCGAGATCGCTGACGATCGTCGGCAGCGCGGTCGACACGATGGTCTGGTCGAGGGCGGCGAGCAGCAGCCCGAGGAGCAGCGCCCCGATCGAGACGAGGACGTTGCCCGACACGTGTTCCTGGGCGGAACTGCCCCGCTGCGGGGGCCTCTCCGGTGGCTGCGCGTCCTGCACATTCCCCGTCATACCGTGCGCATCGCCGGCCATGAAGACCTCCTGCGGCTCTCGTTACACATCCATGGTGATCGGTACGGCGTGTTATGGCCTGTTGAGTCCGATTGGAAGCCCGCATTCCGGGGGTCGGAGGAGACGGCGTGAAGGAGATCCGCATAACCTCTGGAGTTCGACGGGGAGGGACGAACACGTGAACGAGGCGAAGGGCCACATATGCCCGCAGTGCGGGGCACCCCGGGCAGCCGACGGCTCCCCGTCCTGCGCCTGCACCCAACGGGCGTCCGACGCCCTGCGCGACGCGCGCACGGCGGAGGCGGCAGCGGCTGAGGACTTCGACCCGCTGCGGATCAGACCGTATGTGGAACTGGACAGCCCCGCGCGGGAGCAGCCGCCCGCACCGGCGACACCGTCGGCACCCGAGGGTGAGACCCAGCAGCTCCCTGCGGTCGAGGAGACGATGCTGCTGCGAGCGGTGCCGCCGAACCCGGCCGCACCGGCTTCTCAGGCGGAGACATCGGTCCTCCCCACTCTGCGATCACCGTCGGAAACCGCCCCCATCCCGACGGACCTGAGCCTGCTCGCGGACGGCGGGAGCGGCGAGGGCGCCGGGGACACCCCGGAATCCCCGACGGACGACGAGGAACGCCCGCGCCGCCGCCGCACTGTCCTCCTCGCCGTCACGGGAGCCGTCGTGGCGGTGGCGGCGGTGGCGGGTTTCGCGAGCGGCATGTTCTCGTACGAGACCCCGTCACGGGACGAGGCAGCCCCCCAGGACGTACGGGGAAGCGTCCCGACGGCGTCGAAGAGCGCGGCACGGGCCACACCGTCCACAACCAGCTCCACGTCCGCCCGGCCGACGTCGGCATCCCCGACCCCGTCACCCAGCGAGACCCCGTCACCGACGGCGTCATCGACCCCATCGGCTACGGCATCGCAGTCCGCGAACGCCAGCAAGACCCCGACCCCCACCACCACCGCGTCTACGGCCGCCGCCACGAACCGCCAGAGCAGCGCCACCCCCGCCCCGGTCCTCCAACGCGGCGACGAAGGCCCCGAGGTAACCGAACTCCAGCTCCGCCTAACCCAGTTGAGGCTCTACACCGGCCCCGACAACGGCATCTTCGACAAACAGGTCCAGACGTCCGTACGTACCTACCAGGTGGCCCGAGGCATCACATCCGACACGCTGGGGGTGTACGGGGCGGCTACGCGGGCGCGGCTGGAATCGGAGACCACTGAGCCGTGACGCTGCGCTGGCTGGGGGGAGAGGCGCCGGGGTTGTGGCTGGGTGGTTTGGGCTGTGTGCGGGGTGCGGGTGGGTGGGGGCTGAGCGCGCAGTTCCCCGCGCCCCTAGGGGATTGGGGTGCGGGGAGCTGAGAGGCGCCGGGGTTGCGGCTGGGTGGGGGCTGGGCGCGCAGTTCCCCGCGCCCCTGGGGGGTTGGGGTGGGGGGAACTGAGACGGCCGGGCAGAGCCGAGAGGCGTCGGGCCGTGCGGGGAGTGCCAGGGGCACGCACGGCCCGTAGGGCACCCCCCGAGGAGCAGCCCCCAAAGGGGCGCGGGGAACTGCGCGACCAGCCCCCACGCCGCAGCACCCGCGAAAAAACCCAAGGCGGCACAACCAACGGCGCCCCCTCACCCCACGTGCAGCCGAATCCCCCCACCCCCCAAATCCTCAACCCGCACCGCACGCAAATCCCGCACCACAACATCCGCCCGATGGAACCCGGCCTGCGGCCCGACCCCCACCACCCGCATCCCAGCAGCCCGCCCGGCCGCAATACCCGCCCCGGAGTCCTCGAAGACAATGCAGTCCGCGGGCGCAACGCCCAACTCGGCGGCCCCCTTCAGGAACCCCTCGGGATCAGGCTTGCTCGCGCCGACGGACTCCGCCGTGATCCGAACCTCCGGCAGCTCCAACCCCGCCGCCCCCATCCGCGCCGTGGACAACGCGACATCCGCCGACGTGACGAGCGCGTGCGGCAGCCCCCGCAGAGACGCCAGGAACTCCCGCGCCCCCGGGATAGGCACGACGCCCTCGACGTCAGCGGTCTCCTCGGCCAGCATGCGCGCGTTCTCGGCGTGGTTCTGCTCCATCGGCCGGTCAGGCAGCAGCAGCGCCATCGACGCGTACCCCTGCCGCCCGTGCACGACCTTCATGACCTCGTCCGCGTTCAGCCCGTGCCGGTCGGACCAGCGTCGCCAGATCCGCTCGACGACGGCGTGCGAGTCGACGAGGGTGCCGTCCATGTCCAGCAGGAGGGCGCGGGCGGTGAGCACGGTGGTGGCCGTCATCGGCAGGCTCCAAGGAACGGGAGAGAAGAACGCGGGGCAACCCCCGGAGGGACAAGGTGGCCCCGCCCGCCGGTCAGGGAAAACGGACGGGAACCACTTTGTTCCTCCACGGTACAAAACAGAACCGGCATCGCGCCACCGCCCCCCGGAACAGTTCACCCACAGTTCAGGTCACCGCGCCGAACCAAAGCCCCCATCAGCCCCCGTCACCCGGCGATGGCCTCCCACAGACTCCACGCCCCCAGCGCCAGCATCAGCACCGCCGCGATCTGCGTGATCAACTTCAACGGCACCCGCTTCATCAGCGCCTTCCCGCCCACGATGCCCAGCCCGGCCACCGCCCACAGCGCCAGCACCGCACCGAGCCCGACGGAGAACGGGTCGTCGTAACGGGCCGCGAGGTTGGCCGTCATGATCTGGGTCAGGTCACCGAACTCGGCGACCAGGATGAGCATGAAACCGGCACCGGACACCCGCCAGAAGGACTGGTCCCTCGGCTTGCGGACCTCCTCCTCGTCGTCACCCTTCTTGAAGAGGAGCACCGCGGCCCCGCCCAGGAAGAGCACACCGGTCACCGCGGCCACCAACTGCTGCGGCAGCAGCGTCAGTACGCTGCCCGCCGCCACCGCGAGCACGACATGCAGAAGGAACGCGGCGGCCACGCCGGCGAAGACGTACGACGCGCGATAACGGGTGCCGAGGACGAGTCCGGCGAGCGCGGTCTTGTCGGGGAGTTCGGCGAGAAAGACGACGCCGAAGACGAGCGCCGTCACGCTGATGCTGATCAAGATTCCTCAATCGGTCGGGGCTGCCCCACCGAGAGTGTGATTGCTGTCCGCGGACACCTCGGCACGGCAGCGCACACGAAAAACGACTAGTGCACTGCTTTACCGAAGGTCTCGCTGGCCGACCCATCCCACCTGCGAGATGAACCTGCCTCCGGGCGCCGGCTCAGACGAGCTGAGCAGTATGTCGACGGTCCGGCGAAGAGCTACTCCCCTTCTGCGCCATCCACTGTACGCGAGGACCGGCCCTGCCCACCCGTGAGGAAAGTCTCGTCACGCCCCTTGTTGTGTCATGAGCACGTCACTAGCTTCTTACCGGACGCACACCTCCCCGCAACACGGCACCGCGAGCATTTCCCCGCTCGCACTCCAACACCCCCACACCACAAGGGAGTTCGCATGCCGAAGTTCTACGCGCGTCGACGACGGCTCAGCATACTCGCGACACTGACCGGCCTCATAGCCTTCGCCGGACTCTTCAACGGTCCGACCGCCTCCGCCGCCCTCCCCACCCCGGTCAGCGCCGCCACCGCCCGCACCTACCTCGCCTCGCTCACGGTGGCGACCGAGGTCAGGACCGGCTACGAGCGTGACCTGTTCCCGACCTGGGACACCATCAGCGGTACCTGCAACACCCGTGAGTGGATCCTCAAGCGCGACGGTACGAACGTCGTCACCACCTCCGCCTGCGTCGCCACCAGCGGCAGCTGGTACTCCCCCTACGACGGTGCCACCTGGACCGCCGCCTCCGACGTCGACATCGACCACCTCGTCCCGCTGGCCGAGGCCTGGGACTCCGGTGCCCGCAACTGGACCACCGCCCAGCGCGAGTCCTTCGCCAACGACGTGACCCGCCCGCAGCTCCTCGCGGTCACCGACAACGTCAACCAGTCCAAGGGCGACAAGGACCCGGCCGAGTGGATGCCCTCGCTCACCTCGTACGCCTGCACCTACGTGCGTGCCTGGGTCCAGGTGAAGTACTACTACAACCTCTCGGTCGACACCGCCGAGAAGACCAAGCTCACCTCGGTCCTCAGCGGCTGCTGATCCTTTTTGGCAGCCCCGGAACCTGGTCACTGACCTCCGTCGTTCCGTACCGTACGGGGCGACGGAGGAAGGTGATCTACCGTGGCCGGACTGAGTCTTGGACCACTGCTTCGCTACGCCGACGGCTCGTCCGCGACCGTATGGGTCGAGGCGAGCCGTCCGTGCACCGCCGAGGTGCGCTGCGCGGACGGCGCCGGGGGCACCGCCCGGACCTTCCAAGTGGCGGGCCACCACTACGCGTTGGTGCCGGTGGAGGGCCTCACGCCGGGGACGTCGACGCCGTACGAGGTTTTCCTGGACGGCGCGCACGTGTGGCCGCTGCCCGACTCCCCCTTCCCGCCGTCCGTGATCCACACCCCGGACGCCGACGGGACCGTCCGCGTCGCGTTCGGCTCCTGTCGCTGGGCCGCGCCGGCCGCCGACACCCACGACCCGGTGGGCCCGGACGCCCTGGACACGCTGGCCTCCCGCGTCGCCGGCGACCCGAAGGCCGAACGGCCGGACGTACTCGTCCTGTTGGGCGACCAGGTGTACGCCGACGAGGTCTCCGACGCGACCCGCCGCTGGCTCTCCGCCCGCCGCGACCTGCGCGAGCCGCCGGGCAGCGAGGTCGCGGACTACGAGGAGTACACGCGCCTCTACTACGAGTCCTGGCTGGACCCGGAGATCCGCTGGCTGCTCTCCACCGTGCCGTCGTGCATGATCTTCGACGACCACGACGTCATCGACGACTGGAACACCAGCGCCGCCTGGCTGGCCGACATGCGGGACACCCCGTGGTGGCGCGAGCGGCTGCTCAGCGGCCTCATGTCGTACTGGGTCCACCAGCACCTCGGGAACCTCTCCCCTACCGAACTCGCCGCCGATCCCCTCTACTTGGCGGTCCGCAGCGCCCCCGACGGCACCGACGAACTCCGTGCCTTCGCCTGCCGCGCCGACGCCGACCCGGCCACCGTCCGCTGGAGCTACCGGCGCGACTTCGGCCGCGTCCGGCTGCTGATGGTGGACAGCAGGGCGGCCCGCGTCCTCGACGAACAGAACCGCGCGATGCTCGACCCCGGCGAGGCCGACTGGCTGCGCACCGAGGCACTGAAGGACCCCGGTTCCTACGACCACCTCCTCATCGGCACCTCCCTCCCCTGGCTGCTGCCCCACCTCGTCCACGACGCCGAGTCCTGGGACGCGGCCCTGTGCCGTGGCGAACGGGGCGCCCGCTGGGCCGAGTTCGGCGAGAAGCTGCGCCGCGCGGCCGACCTGGAGCACTGGGCGGCGTTCCCCGAGTCCTTCGAGAGCCTGGCGGACCTGATCGCCGAGGTGGGGACGGGAGACGGGGCACCGGCGTCGGTGCTCGTGCTGTCCGGAGACGTACATCACGCGTACGTCGCGGAACCCAAGTGGCAGACGGGCGGTCCGAGTTCACGCGTCCTCCAGCTCACCTGCTCCCCCGTCCACAACTCCATCCCCTCCTACATACGCGTCGGCTTCCGCTTCGGCTGGAGCGCGGTCGCCCGCGGTCTGGGCCGCCGCCTGGCCCGGCACGGCCATTGCGCGCAGCCCTCGGTCAAGTGGCGCAAGACGGGCGGCCCTTGGTTCGGCAACCAGCTCATGACCCTTACGCTGCACGGTCGTTCGGCCCGGTTGCGGCTGGAGCAGGCGCGGGCGGACCGGACGCTGAAGACCGTGGAGGAGTCCCCGCTGACACCCCCGTGACCTCGGTCGGGGCATGATGAGGCGGGCCGTCCGCTTTCCCAGTGGGCGGTCTGCTCCATTGCGCCCCCACACGCCCGGGAGTCACCCCTTTGTCTGCAGTGAACGCGTCCGACGGCGAACCGGCCCCGGCCTCCGTCTCGGTCGCCGTGGTCGGCGCCGGTCCGCGCGGCACCAGCGTCCTGGAACGCCTCTGCGCCTCGGCGCCGGAACTCCTCCCGCCCGGCGCCCGGCTCACCGTCCACGTCGTCGACCCGGCGCCCCCGGGCCCCGGCCGCGTCTGGCGCTCCGCGCAGTCCCCCGAGCTGCTGATGAACACCGTGGCCTCCCAGGTGACCCTCTTCACCGATGCCAGCGTCGACTGCTCCGGCCCGGTCCGCCCCGGCCCGAGCCTGCACGAGTGGGCGCCCGCCGAACTGGGCCCGGACGACTACCCCACCCGCGCGCACTACGGCCGCTACCTGGAGTGGGTGTTCGCCCGCACGGTCCGCGAGGCCCCCGAGTCCGTCCAGGTCGCGACGCACAGGGCACGCGCGGTACGCCTCGACGACACGACGGACGGCCACCAGGCCCTCACCCTCGACAACGGCCGTACGCTGTCCGCCCTTTCGGCCGTGGTCCTGGCACAGGGCCACCTCCCGACGGCCCCGGACACCCCCCACCGCCGCCTCACCTCCTACGCCGACCGCCACGGCCTGCGCCACATCCCGCCCGCCAACCCGGCCGACGTCGACCTGTCCGTCGTACGCCCCGGCGAACCAGTCCTGTTGCGCGGCCTGGGCCTCAACTTCTTCGACCACACAGCCCTGTTGACGACGGGCAGAGGCGGCCGTTTCGTCCGCACGGAGGACGGCGGTCTGCGCTACGTTCCCTCGGGCAACGAGCCCCGCCTGTACGCCGGTTCACGCCGAGGCATCCCGTACCAGGCCCGCGGCGACAACGCGAAGGGCCCCTACGGCCGCCACACCCCGCTCGTCCTCACCCCCGAGGCGATATCCGCCTTCCGCAAACGCGCCGACTCGGCCGAGCCGCCCGAATTCCTCACGGAGATATGGCCGTTGGTGGCGAAGGAGGTGGAGACGGTCTACTACGCGGCTCTGCTACGCCCCTCCCGGCGCCCGGAGTTGGCGGAATTCACGGAGCGTTTCCTCTCCGTCCCGCACCGGGACCCCCAAGAGGCCCTGATCCTCGACGAGTTCGGGGTCGTGGCCGCCGACCGCTGGTGCTGGGACCGGCTGGCGCGGCCGTATACGGAACGCGATCTCGCGGACCCGGCGGCCTGGCGGGACTGGCTGCTGTCGTATCTGCGTGAGGACGCCGAGCACGCGGCGCTCGGCAATGTGGACGGCCCCCTCAAGGCGGCCCTGGACGTGCTGCGCGATCTGCGCAACGAACTCCGGCTGGTCGTCGACCACGGTGGTCTGGCGGGCGCCTCGCGCCGTGACCACCTGGACCGCTGGTACACGCCGCTCAACGCGTTCCTGTCCATCGGCCCGCCCCGGCGCCGTATCGAGGAACTGGCCGCGCTGGTGGCGGCGGGCGTGGTGGAGGTGCTCGGGCCGCGGCTGGACGTGCGGGAGACGGACGGCGCCTGGGTGGCGCGCTCCCAAGCGGTGCCGGGCTCGGCGGTGCGTGTGACAACCCTCATAGAGGCGCGGCTCCCCGAACCGGATCTGCGCCGTACCGCCGACGAACTGCTCGGCCGGCTGCTGAGGACGGGCCGGTGCCGGCCGCACACGGTGGACGGTTACGAAACGGGAGGACTCGACGTAACACCACGTCCGTACCGTCTGATCGACCGTCAAGGAGGCGTCCACGCAAGGCGGTTCGCGTTCGGGGTGCCCACGGAGGGCGTGCACTGGGTGACCGCGGCGGGCGCTCGTCCAGGGGTGGATTCGGTCACGCTTTCGGACGCCGACGCGGTGGCGAGAGCGGTTCTACGTGCGGCGACGGCCGAACCGGAACCCCAAACGGAAGCTGAACAGTGGCCAAATGTTGAACTTGCAAGCATTGATTAGGTCCACCTAACGTTGACCGCTCACTCGGCTCGTCCCCAGACCGGTCCGCGACCCGGACCGGCCCGACCGAAGGAGCACCCCCCACGTGACCCCTCACATCAACGGCCGCCTCAACAAGGCCCAGCCGTACGCCGTCGGCCTGTTCCGGATCGTCGTCGGCCTGCTCTTCGCCTGCCACGGAGCGGCCTCGCTCTTCGGCATCCTCGGCGGTGCCGCCGGCACCGACGGCGGCACCCTCGACGCGGGCACCTGGCCCGGCTGGTACGCGGCCGTGATCCAGCTCGTCGGCGGCACGTTCGTCCTGCTCGGCCTCGGCACCCGCGTGGCCGCGCTGATCACCTCGGGCTCGATGGCGTACGCGTACTTCGACGTCCACCAGCAGGCGGCCCTGTGGCCGATCCAGAACGGCGGCGAGGCCTCGGCGATGTTCTGCTGGGCGTTCCTGCTGCTGGTGTTCACGGGGTCCGGCGCGCTGGGCGTGGACCGGCTGTTCGCGAGGCGGTCCGCCACGGCGGCCGGTGAGCGGACGTCGGCGGACCAGACGCCGATAGCCGCCTGACCTACTGAGCGACTGGCCGGTGCCCCTGGGATGGGGCACCGGCCAGTCGCGTCAGGGAGCCCAGCCGAACGGCACCGTGAAGCAGGCGGCGCGGGTGTGGCTGCCGGGCATGTCGTGGATGACGACGGAGGACGCCTCGCCCTGCCGGAAGCCCCAGTCGTGCCGGGCGCTCGCCTCGGCGGCACCGTGCTCGTCGGCCGTGAAGTCGAGCCACACCTCGTTGTCGGCGTTGGTGGCGGCCGGGTCCGTGGACGGCTTGTGCTGGAAGTGCCCGCCCGCGGCGGCCGGGTCGGCACCGCACGGCTTCTGGTGCACATGGACGCCGTAAGCGTGCCCGGGCACCATCCCGTCCACCTTCAGCCGCACGGTCGTAGCACCGCTGACAGCCGTGCGCTGACTGACCTGGATCCAAGCGGCGGCCGGAACCAGCTTGCTGTCGTACGTCACCGCCGCCGACGGCACGAGGGCGGCGACCGGAGCGAACCGGGCGTCCGTCCGCATCCAGTACCCGTCAGGAGCACCACTGCCTCCTCCGCCGCTCGCCAGGAGGGCCGCGACGACGGCGCCCGCACATATACCTGCCACCATGATGTGTACCGTTCCTCACGTTCGGATGTGCTTGGGTGCGTTTGGATCCCCTTTACGTTGCTACGGGATGCGAGCCCGCCCCGCCCCTCGGGACAGGGCAGCCGGGTGAACACGCTGTGCGGATCACACGCGCCCCCCGTGAATCTCCTGTCCCCGCCCAGGCGTACGCTGTATGGCTGTCACTGGCCGTCTTTGGCGCGGCCCACGGGGGAGTTCACGGGGAGACGCGTTGTTCGAGAGTGTGGGGTCGCTGACCGGCAGCCCATGGATCTACGCCATGGTCGCCCTGTCCGTACTCCTTGATGTGTTCCTGCCGGTTCTGCCGAGCGGGGTCCTGGTCATCGCGGCCGCGACGGCGGCGGCAGCGGGCACCGGCGCGGCGGCGGACGCCGTTCCCGTCCCGCACGAGGTCCCCAGCATCCTGGCGCTGATCGCGTGCGCGGCGACCGCGTCCGTCCTGGGCGACCTCGTCGCGTACCGGCTGGCCTGGCGCGGCGGCGCCCGCCTGGACCGCGCGATCTCCCGCTCCCGCCGCCTCACCACCGCGCAGGAACGTCTCGGCCTGGCCTTGGCCCGCGGCGGCGGAGCCCTGGTCATCCTGGCCCGCTTCGCCCCCGCCGGCCGCTCAGTCGTCTCCCTCGGCGCAGGCGCCGCCCACCGCCGAGCCCGAGACTTCCTCCCCTGGTCAGCCCTGGCGGGCCTGTCCTGGGCGGCGTACAGCGTGGCCCTGGGCTACTACGGGGCCCAGTGGCTGGGCACCACCTGGCTGGCGACGGGGGTTTCGCTGCTGGCGTTGTTCGGGGCGGGGGCGGGGGCGGCGTTCGTGATGCGGAGGCAACCCGGGGTGACGGCGGAGGTTGGCGCGCCTTAGGGGGCGGGATTGTTACCGCTCGGGGGGCCGTGATTGTTACGGCTCCGGGGGCGGGTTTGTTACGGCTCGGGGGCGCGCCTTCGTTTTGGCTCGGGGGCGCGCGTCCGTCTTTTAGGGGCACGGGGCTGTATCGATGTGCAGCTCCGCCGCGTGGGCGCGACCAACCCCCACCGGCCCGCGGATGCGTTACGGACCGGAAGCGCGGAGTCGTTTCCCAGGGACACGGCTTCGCTACGGATCAGGGCGCGCGCGTCCGTTCTCAAGGGGCGCGAGGAACTGCGCGACCAGCCCCCACCGACCCGCGGATTCGTTACAGACCGGCGGCGCGGGCTCGTTTTGGATCAGGGGCGCGCATCCGTCCTTCAGGGGCGCGGGGAACTGCGCGACCAGCCCCCACCGACCCCCGCTTCCACCACTACGCTCCCCTCGCCGCGCCCCTCACCTCAAGCCCGGCCAACAACTCAGCCGTAGCCTCGGCGATCACATCAACCGCGTGGTCGAAGACCTCGCGATTGTGCGCGGCAGGCGCCCGGAACCCGGAGACCTTGCGCACGTACTGCAACGCGGCAGCGCGAACCTCCTCCTCCGTGGCCTCGTCGGGCAGAACAGGCGGTCGAAGCGTCTTGATACTGCGGCACATACCCCCAGTCTCGCGCGTCCACAGCGATACCGCCGCCCCTCTCCCGAACACACCTGCGATGATCCCTCCGAGGCGGCCACCGTCACCACGCACGGGGCCGACCGACGAGAGGACACAACAACATGGCGAACAACGAACTCACCGTGGCGGTACTGGGCCCCGGCGGCGTAGGCGGCCTGCTCGCGGCGCTCCTGTCGCGCGCCGGCCACCGAGTGATCTGCCTGGCCGGAGAAGAAACGGCCGACACCCTCCGCACGAACGGAATCCAGGTCCGCAGCGCCCATTTCGGCGACTTCACGGCCCCGGTGGAGGCGGACACGGAACTACGTGAACCGGTGAACGCCTGCCTGATCACGGTCAAGGCGACAGCCCTGGACGCGGCCCTCACCCGAGTCCCCGCGAAGACCCTGGGAGACGGCCTCCTCGTCCCGTTCCTGAACGGCGTAGAACACCCGACACACCTACGCGCCCACTACACCCCCACCCAGGTCGCCCCCGCGATCATCCGGGTCGAATCAACTCGCACCGCCCCAGGGGTGATTGACCACGGCAGCCCGTTCGCGGAGATCGACCTGACGGGCGACACGGTCCCCCGCGACCGCCTGAACACCCTGGCGGCAGCCCTGCGCGAGGCCGGCCCCACCACCCAAGTCCTGCCCGACGAAACGGCCGCGCTCTGGGCCAAGATGACATTCCTGGCCCCCCTCGCCCTCCTCACCACCCGCTACACCCTCCCCCTGGGCGACGTACGCACGCGCCACCGCGAGGAGTTGACGTCCCTGCTGGAGGAAACGGCGGCGGTGAGCCGTTCGTACGGCGGCCCGTCGGACGCGGCGGGCGCACTGGCCCGCTACGACACCTTCCCGCCGCAGACCAAGTCGTCGATGCAGCGCGACGCGGAGGCGGGCCGCCCGCTCGAACTGGACGCGATCGGCGGGGCCTTGCTGCGAGCGGCGGAACGACAGGGCATCGCGGTACCGGTAACGGCAAGACTGGTAAGGGAGTTGGAGACCCGGACCACCAACTGACGGACGGATCCCCGTCAAACGGCCGGCGGGTCACCCCTGGAGATCGACCCGCCAGTCGTTGGAGGTCATCCAGCACCCCTTGGGGTACTCGAACTCCACCTCACCGAGCAGCGTGAACCCGGCTTTCCGGCACACCGAGTTCGACGCGGGATGGCCGACGCCCGGGAAGGCATGCAGATACCGGTGCCGCCCATCGGCCCGCGCGACGTCGGCAACGGCCCGGGCCGCCCGGGCGGCGAGCCCACGCCCCTGGAACTCGGGCAGGACACCCCACCCGGTCTCCCACACGGACTCGCCCCGCCACTCCCGCTCCCAGAACCCGATCGACCCCACGGTCTCCCCGCTCCCCGCCAACTCGACCCGGTACATGCACCCCCGCTCCAGCCCGAGATACCGCCGATGCCGGGCATCGAGCTGCGCCGCACTCTCGGGACCCCCCAAGTGCGCCGTCATCTCAAGGCTGTTGTTCCGCTCCAGCAACCAGAAGTCACCCTCACCCCAGGGCTGAAGCCGTACGAGTTCCACGTCCATGCCGAGCACACTAGGCGGCCCCACTGACACCCTCGACCCCCTCAGCTCTCGCCCCCGGCGCCCAAGGCGTCACGGAGGGCCGCTCGGGAGGTGATGCCCAGTTTCGGGAAGACCTGGTAGAGGTGGGCGGCGACGGTGCGTGGGGAGAGGAAGAGGCGGGCGGCGATCTCCTTGTTGGTGTGACCGGCTGCCGCGAGGTGGGCGATCTGGCGTTGCTGCGGGGTCAGGGCGCCGAGGCCGGAGTCGGCGGTGGTGGAGACGGTGATGCCGGTGGCCCGTAGTTCGCGGTCGGCGCGGGCCGTCCAGGGGGTGGCGCCCAGGCCGCGGAAGATCTCGGCCGCCTCGGCGAGATGACGGCGGGCGTCGGCGATCCGCTTCAGGCGGCGCAGATGGGAGCCGTGGCCGAGCTGAACACGGGCCAGATCAAAGGGGTGTTGGCCGGTCTCGGGGGCCAGGATCACCGCTTCCAGAGCGGACTCCGCGGACTCCTCGGACGTGCCCGGAGCGGTGAGCGCCTCGCCCGCCAGGACGATCAGGCGCAGTCGCGGGGACAGGCTGTCGAGGTGGTGGCCGCGGGCTGCGGCGAGATGAGCCCGCGCCTCCGCGTCACGGCCGGTGTGGACGGCCGCCTCGACGAGGTCGTGGAACACCGCCAGGGCATGTGGAGCGTACGGGGCGAAGGTGCCCGCGGGGCTCACCGCCGAGGCGTTGCGGAAGGCGGTGTCGAACTCGCCGCGCCCCAGCGCCGTGAGCGAACGCACGTGGGACGCGTACGAGTTGACGATCCCGGCGCGACGGGGCGCGGCCCAGGCGTCCATGTCGCGGGCGGTGTCCGCGGCCGCCTCGAAGTCACCGCGCGCCGCCGCCAGCAGGGCGCCGGTGAGCCGGCCGGTCCAGGAGAGCAGGGCGTAGCCGTGGACACTGCACAACTCCAGCCCCTCGCCGGACAGTTGCCGCGCTTCGTCCCAGCGGCCGGTGTCGAAGGCGTCCTGCGCGAGGAGGAACAGCGCCTCGATGGCCGAGGTGACCGCGCCGCCCTCCCGGCCGTGCCGGACGACCCGCTGGAGGGCCTCGCGGCACGCGGGCAACCGGTCGAGCGGAGCGGCCGCCGTGGCCGTACGGACGATGCGGGCGGGGCTGATCTCGTACCCGAGGCCGGTCACGGCGGTGTCGGCGAGCGCGAGGGTCTCCGGGGTGTGGCGGGCCAGGTCGCTCAACGTCCTTGCGGGGAGCGTCAGTTCGGCCGGGGCAGGCGGAGGCAGATCGTCGAGGGCTCGGTGCAGGGGTGGCCAGAGTTCGGCGCGGCCACCGGCGGAGCAGATCATGGTCAGGGTGTGCAGTGCCTCGACGCGGACCTGGCCGCCGTCGGTGTCGTGCGGGGGTGTCGGCCGCTCGCGGAGGGCCGTGGTCAGCAGGCGGTGCGCGGTGTCCACGTCGCCGTCGCCGTGCAGGAGCCGATAGGCGGTCGCGACGGTGGCGACGAGGGGTTCGTCGGGGCCGGGGTGGGCGGAGCGGGCCCGCTCGATCAGGCCCGGGGCGTCCCGCAGATCACCGGTGACGAGGGACCCGAGATAGGCGGCCTCGGCGAGCCGGCCGCTGCGGACGCGGCCGGGCGGGCTGAGCTGGGCCGCGCGCAGCAGCTTGGCGACGGCACCGGTGTAGTCGCCGCGCCGTAGATTCCGGTGGGCGACGTCGTCGAGGAGGGCGGCGACCTGTTCGTCGGGCTTCTCGGTGGCTTCGGCCAGGTGCCAGGCGTGCCGTTCGGGCTGGCAGTGGGCGAAGCGGGCGGCGAGCACGGTGTGGGCGCGGCGGCGCTGGTCGCTGGTCGACAGTTCCACCACCGCCGCCTGGATCAGCGGGTGCCGGAAGGTGAGCCGCCCGGCGGACTCGTCCACCCGCACCAGACCGGCGTGCTCGGCGGGTGCCAGTCCCTCGCCGCCCCGGTCGGCGGCCACCGCCCGGACGACGCGCAGATCCGCCTGCCCGTCCAGTGCGGACAGCACCAGCAACTCGTAGGCGCTGTCCGGGAGTTCCCTGACGCGGGAACTGAAGACCCGTTGCAGCCGGTCGGTCAGGGGCAGTGCGGTGGGCAGGGTGCCGGCGGTGGTCAAGTCGCCGAGCGGGAGGGGGAGTTCGAGGAGTGCGAGCGGGTTGCCCAGGGCCGCGTCGAGGAGGCGTCGCCGTACGCGCGGGGCCATTTCGGGGTGGCGGCCGGCCAGCAGTTCGGCCGCCGCCCGCTCCGGCAGGGGTGCCACCTGGACGGTCGGCGGGTTCCCCTGGTCGAAGAAGTCGGCCTCGCCGGTGCGGCAGGCCGCGAGCAGCGCCACCGGCATGCCGGTGAGACGCCGGGCCACCATGCCCAGGACCAGCGCGCTCGCCCGGTCCAGCCACTGCGGATCGTCCACGACGAGCAGCAACGGCCGTTCCCCGGCCGCCCGTCGCAGCAGTTCCAGGACGGCGTTGGCGGCGAGCAGCCGGGTGGGCGCCGGGCCGGTGCCGAGGCCCAGTGCCACCTTCAGCGCCCCGGCCAACTGCGGTTTCACCGCGTCCAGTTGATCCAGTTCGGGCAGGCACGGCTGGAGCAGCTGGTGCAGGGCGGCGTACGAGATGTCCGCCTCGAACTGCGCGCCGGTCGCCCGCAGGACCCCGGCCCCGGCGCCGGTGGCCAGGGCGGCGGCTTGATCGAGCAGTGCGGTCTTGCCGACACCCGGGTCACCGGTGAACAGCAGCGTGTCACCGGCCCCCGAGGCGATCCGGCCGACGAGCGTCTCCAGCCGCCGGATCTCCGGTTCACGCCCGATCAACGTGCCGGGTCCGGGTCCAGGTCCGTCCACTGCCCGCTCCTCTGTCGGATCCGCACCCCGCACTCCCCTCACTCCCCCGTTCCTGGCCTCCGGCCCCTCACCCCACGGTGATCACGATCTTCCCCTGCCGGTGTCCAGTCTCCACCCGTGCGTACGCCCGCGCCGCCTCCGCCAGCGGGAACTCCGCCTCGACAGGCAGAACGACCCGGCCGGCCTCGATGAGCGGCAGTACGGACGCCATGACCTCCGGGACGGGGAAGGACTCGATGGACAGGTGCACGCCGTGTTCGGACGCGGTCGGGTCGGCCAGGGTGACGACCCGGCCCGGGTCGCCGGTCAGGTCGACCGACAGGCCGAGCACCCCGTGGCCGTACGCGTCGAGGACGTGGTCGATGTGCGGCGCCGCCGCGCGGATGCGGTCGGCGAGGCCGTCGGAGGCGTAGTCGACGGGGATGCCGCCGAGCTTGAGGTAGGCCGCCCGGTTGGCGTCGCTGACCGTGCCGACGACCGTGAGTCCTTCGATGAGCGCGAGCTGGGTGGCGACGAGACCGACCGCGCCGGAGGCGCCGTGGATCAGCAGGGTCGCGCCGGGGCCGACACCGAGCTGACGGAGACCCCGGTAGGCGGTCTCCACGGCGATCGGAAGGGCGGCGGCCTGCGCGTGGGTGAGCCGGTCCGGCTTGGCGACCAGGTCGTCGGCCGGGGCGAGCGCGTGGGTGGCGACGGCGTCCCGGGTCACCGAGCGCCCGAACACGGGCTGCCCGACGCGCCAGGCGTCCACACCGTCTCCTACGGCGTCGACGACGCCGGACAGTTCCATGCCCAGCCCGGCCGGGTGAGCGAGCGGCTCGGACGCGAACCGCCCGCCGCGCAGCTTGGCGTCCCTCGGATTGACGCCGGCCGCCCGTACGGCGACCCGCACCTGCCCCGGTCCGGGCTCGACCAACGGCACGTCGACGAGCCGCAACACCTCGGGACCGCCGTACTCCGCGTACTGAAGTGCCTGCATGGTTTCTCCCTGGCCGATGTCGGAGTGGATGTTCACTCCGTCCACGGTGCCGGGAACGGCGCGCGCTGGAATGTGTCAAATGACTGAGGTTCCGCGAGGCACGGGGGCGACCGGAGGAACACGGTCCGATCTGCGCGGCAGCCCGCCCGTGCGGCTGGGTGCGCCTGCGCGCGGCAGAGCCCGCGGCGGCCGGCTCGCCCTTCGGCGGCCCCCACCCGTTCGTATGAAGTCCCTGAAGGAACTCGCGACCCAAATTCGAACAGGCGTAGCATTAGCGCGTGGCTACGACCTATGACTTCCCGAGTGACCTCCTCGCCGGTCAGGAGGAGCTGCATCAGGTCCGAAACGAGCTGTCGGCCCTGCTGAAGCGGCTGCCCTGGTCGGTCGAGCCCCTGGACGGGTTCAGCGACGTGGGCGGCTGGCGCAAGGTGGAGCGCCCCGCGTCGCCCGGCTGGACGCCCGACGAACAGGCCGAGGTGGAGAAGCTCCGGCAGCGCGAGCACGAACTCGCGGTCTTCGTCAGCGGCCACCGCTTCTGGACGGAGGTGGCGGCGACGGAGCGCGTGGAGACACGGATGAGGCTGAAGCACGCCCACGAGACGCCTCCGGCGGACGACCAGGGCGACTGAGGGGACCGGGGTGCCTGGGGCAACCGGGGCGGCACGAGTCGACGTTAGCCGTGGCGAGTTGACGTAGGCCTTGGATCGTCGAAGCAACCGCGGGGCGGCGATCACAAGTGCGGGCAGCCCTGCCGCCCGCCCCCAACTACGGCTTCCGCAGCGCCCGTTGAGCCACCAGCAGAACCGTCACAGCCCCCACCGCCCCCACGGCACCGACACCGACGGCCCGGAAGCCCCGCGTGGAGCGCCACGACAGCACCGACCACCGCGACTGCGCGGACAGCACGGACCCCGTGCTCAGCCACGACCCGGCCGAGACCAACGACAGGGCCGAGCCGATCGACCCGACCGACAGCGCGCTCCCGATCGACCCGACGGACAGGCTCGACCCGACGGACCCGATGGACAGCACCGACCCCACCGAGCCGATGGACAACACCGAGTCCTTCGACCAGAGGGACAACACGGAGCCCGAGGCGGTCGTGCCAGGTTCGCTCATGCGCCCATCCTGCCCATCACCCCCGGAAACCGCGAGACCGCCGCACGAAGCCGCCGTTCAGAGGCCGCGCGGACGACGGGCACCCTGGACGAGTTCGGCCGTGGCCCTCCACAGCGCCCCCTGAACGGCTTCGCCGCACCCCGGTTCAGGGCACCGCAGAGCCTTCGCACCCTTGGCGGCGAAGTACCCGCCGGCACTCTCGGCGAACGCGGGATCGGGGTCGGTCGCGAGTTTCACGATGATGTCGGCACCGTGCTGGGGATCGCCGATGTTCAGCGAGGTGAGAACCTTCTCCAGGGTTCCGGCGAGGGGCAGTTCGCGTCCCAGACCGGTGGTGTTGAACCCTGGGCAGCAACAGGTGACGGCGACCCCCGTGCCCTTCAGCTGACGCCCGAGTTCCTCCGTGAACATGATGTCCAGAAGCTTGGAGCGGCCGTAGAGCAGGCTCGAACCGCGACGCGTGAACTCCGCCGTATCGGTCAGGTCGGCGGGCAGGTCGAGGACACCGGCCCGCGACGAGGCCCGGGAGGCGACGGTGACGATCCGGGCGGGCGCGGACGCCACGAGCCGTTCGCGCAGGGCGTCGGTGAGGACCCAGGGCGCGAGATAGTTCACGGCGGTCATCTCGGCGTGGCCCTCGGGGGTGACCCGCTGGGAGAAGGCGTGCAGGCCCGCGTTGTTGATCAGTACGTCGATCCGCGGATACCGGGCGGCGATCTCCTCGCCCGCCCGCCGCACCTCGGCGAGCAACGACAGATCCGCGAGGAAGACATCGACAGCGGCGCCCGGCACAAGCCGCCCGATCTCCTCCCGCACCGCATCCGCCTTCGCCCGGCTCCGGGCGACGACACCGAGGCGGACACCGCGCCGAGCCAGCTCGAACGCGGCGAGCCGGCCCATACCGTTCGTCGCACCGGTCATGACGATCACGGGCGGCTGGTCAGCCATGCGATCGGCCATACGATCCACCTCCTGGCCGTATTATTGAGGTACCTCATCAAGTACACGAACAACGTAACACTCGATGAGGTACCTCACCAATGAAGCCCGAAGGCCCCGAGGCCCAGAAGGAAACGATGAAAACGAGGACCGCGGAACAATGACGGCGAGCGACCGCACCCCAACCACCGCCACCACCCCCACCCCCACCCCCGCCGAGGTCGGGCTGCGCTACCTGTCCCTCGCACACCACCTGCGCAAGACGGTCGACGACACCATGACGGCCGCCGGTCTCTCCCTCGCCCGCACGAAGGTCCTCCAGGTGCTCGAACTCCGGGGCGCCGTACGCCAGTCGATACTCGCGCAGGAGTTGGGCCAGGCCCCCCGGTCGGTCACCCAGTCCATCGAGGCACTGGAGCGCGAGGGACTGATCGAACGGACACCGGATCCCGAGGACGGCCGATCGAAGCTGGTCCACCTCACACCGAGGGGCACCAAGGCACTGACGGCGGGGACGGCAGCCGGCGAAGAGGCTCTGCGGAAAGCCCTCGGCCCGTTGGGACACGACCAACTGGCAGTACTGGACCGCCTCCTGGACACGATCGAGACAGGCCTGTCGACTCCGCCGCGCCGGCCGTGACCCTTGCCACGGCCTCAACTCCCCACCTCGGCAAGGGAGGTGTCAGGGTTAGCCTGACGGGCATGACCGATGCCGAAGACGCGTCCTCCATGCCCGTACCGGCCTCACCCGAGCTCCACAGGCTGTCGCCGCGCGACGAGTCACGCGTGGCACTCGCCCTGACGCTCCGTCAAATGGCCGACGCGGTACTGGATGCCGTACCGGTCGAGCCGGACCCCGCACCCGGCGACCTGCTCCGAACCGCCCTGCAGCTCCAGCGCCGTATGGACGACGTCGTACGCGAGGCGGTGGTCGCCGAGCGCGAACGCGGCACCACGTGGAACCAGATCGGTGACGCCGCCGGCATCACCCGGCAGTCCGCCCACGAGAAGTGGTACAGCGACGTCCACGGCTGGGCGGCCATCGGGCGCAGCGCCCTGCCGCCGGAACTGAAGACGCTGGAGGTCGCGGCCGAGGCGGACGCCCGCTACGCCGGGCTGCGCCCCGACCGACCGCACGCGGTCACCTCGGGCCTGGACGCGATCCGCTTCCCCGGCTCCCACGCCTACGAGGCCAGCCTGCGCGCCCGCGGCTCCGCCCTCCACATCCGCCGCACCGACCTGGACGCACGGGCCACCCAACTCAACGACGAATACAGCGACTTGCACGCGCACGGCCCGACCTCCGCCCCCATCGGAGACGACCCACTCCTGATAGAAACCCACCGCGGCCACGCGGACGCGGTACGCGCCAACCGCCTCGCGATCGCCGCGGTCCACGACGAGATATCCACCATCTACGACGAACTCACCACCGCGGAACCCTCCTTGGCGGACGAACACAACACCCAGTCCACCTGGCACCACAACGCCGCGGACCAGGCCCGCAGTTACGCCGCCCTTCTCAACGGCAGGAAGAGCCAGCCGTCCGCAGACCACTGGGGGCACGCTCCGTAGGATGCCGTACGTGACCAAGAGCGTCGTGCTGTGGGACTTCGACGGGACCCTGGCGTTCCGGGGCGGTAGGTGGCGTGGGTGTCTGGTGGAGGCGTTGGACGAGGTGGCGCCTGGGCATGGTGTGATCGCTGCCGATGTGAAGCCGGGGCTGCGTGACGGTTTTCCCTGGCATCGACCCGAGAGCGGGCATCCCGAGCTGGGCACACCTGACGCGTGGTGGGGCGCTCTTCAGCCGCTCTTCGTGAAGGCCTACGTCGGTGCGGGCGGCGATGCCCCGACGGCCGCCCGCGCCGCACAGGGCGTACGGGCCCACTACACCGACGCGAGTCGCTGGGCCGTCTTCCCCGACGCTGTCCCCGCGCTGGAGGAACTCTCCGCCGCCGGCTGGCTTCACGTCGTCGTCAGTAATCATGTGCCGGAGTTGGACGGTCTGCTTCGGGATCTCGGGCTCGGTCGGCACTTCGCGGCTGTCGTCAACTCCTCGCTCGTCGGGTGGGAGAAGCCGCACCGTCGGATCTTCGAGGTGGCGTTGGAACGGGCCGGGTCTCCCGGGCGGGTCTGGATGGTCGGTGACAACCCGGTGGCCGATGTCGCCGGTGCCCAGGCCCTCGGGATCCCCGCGATCCTCGTCAGTCCGGCGGAGAGTGGGTTGCGACCGGCTGTGCGGCGCATCCTCGACGGCGATGACGATGGCGATGTGGACTCCATGTGGACTCCGGCCACGGAAAGAGGCCTCCCGGAGATCTCCCCGGAAGGCCTCTGACCTGCTGTTTATCCTGGTGGGCGCGGACGGTTTCGAACCGCCGACATTCGCCTTGTAAGGGCGACGCTCTACCCCTGAGCTACGCGCCCAGGACGAGTCGACAGCCTACATTGCCGGGGGGCCTGTCCTGCAAACCCGTATCCCCACGGAGAGATCCCGGGGGTTTTCCCCACCCCGAGTCCGGGAGCGCGCCGGATGCCCCCGCCGGGCGCCGCTCTCTACGGTCGAAGGGCGCCGTAGGAGTCACCAGGACTCCGCGTCCGTCCCAGGGGGAAATCACCGTGACCCGCACCGGCACCCACACCCGTAGCCGCGCCCGCGCCCGCACCACCCGCGCCCTCACCGCCACCAGCACCCTCGCCCTGCTCCTCCTCACCGCCACCGGCTGCGGAACCGCCTCCGCCGGGGACGACAAGCACCCCGATCACCGCACCTTCGGCCTGGCCGGTCGTACCCTCACCGTCGACTCCGACGACTCCGCGCTGGAAGTCGTCGCCGCGGACTCGAATCCGAGCGGGAAGATCGAGGTCACCCGGTGGTGGCAAGGGAGCGTGGCGATCGGGTCGGATCCCAAGGTGACCTGGGCGATGGACGGCGACCGGCTGGTGTTGCGGACGAAGTGTTCCGGGGTGATCGCCGACTGTTCGGTCAAGCACCGGATCGAGGTGCCGCGCGGGGTCGCCGTGAAGGTGGAGGACGGGGACGGGAGTGTGCGGGCCCGGGGGTTCGCGGACGCGCTCAGCGTTCGTACGCACGACGGGTCCGTCCATGTCACCGACTCCACCGGGCCGCTGATCCTGCACACGGGGGACGGGTCCGTGCACGCCGAGGTGTCGTCCCGGGAGGTGCACACGACCACCGGTGACGGGTCCGTGCACCTCGAACTCGGCGCCGTACCCGACCTGGTGGAGTCCAGCAGTGGCGACGGGTCCGTGACGGTCGCGTTGCCCGCGGGCGCCGCCGAGTACCGCGTGACCACCAAGACCGGGGACGGATCGGTGGATGTGTCGGTGCCCCGGGACTCGTCGAGTTCTCATGTGGTGACCGCCCACACCGGCGACGGGAAAGTCACGGTGCGGAACGCGAACTGACCGGCCCGTGTGTTCGTCCTCTACCGGTGGGAGAATGACAACGGTCAGGATGGAAGACACGGGAGAGGGATGTGACGGCGACACCAGCGCAGCCGTATTCGCCGCTCACACGGCCCCGGCGTCGGCCCGGGGCCCAGCCGCGGCCCCGGCACGGTTCCGCCGCTGGCCGCGCCCCACATCCCGACGCCTCCCTCGCTGACGCGCGCCAAGACGCCTCCCCCACCGAGCCGCGCCAAAGCGTCCCCGCACGTGACCCGCGCCGTGACGCTTCCGCCGGTGCCCCGCGCCCCGGTGCCACCACCCGCGCCGCCCTCGACACCCTCACCCTGATCAGCCTCCCCCTGCTCGCCGCCCTCGCGCTCGCCCTCCCCGCCACCTTCGCCGGCGGCGGCACCCGGCGCTGGTTCGGCGGGCGGGCCGAGAGTCAGCGGGCCGAGGCGCAGGCGGCGAAGGACGCGGCGGCGGCCGCGTTCTACGAGCTGGACACCGCCCAGCGGGATCTGCGGATCTCGATAGACACCATCACCGCGGTCGACGACTCGCCGGCCGCCCGCCGCGCCGTCACCGACTTCGAGGCGCTGGGCCGCCGCATCGACGACGCCAGCGGCCGGTACATCAACGCCGTCGACGCGCACGACCTCGACCGCGACGACCTGGAAGCCGCCGCAGCGAACCGCGCCCGCACCGAACTGACCGCCGCCAAGGACCAGTTGGGGCAGGTCAAGCAGGAGCTGGACCGGTTCGAGAGCGGGCTCGGGCCGCTGCTCGGCAAGGCCGAGACCCAGCTCGCCCTGCTGGCGCCCGCCGTCGAGCGCGCCCGGCAGGCACTGCTCGCCGCCTCCAACGCGCTGGACGCCGTACGGGCATCCGGGCTGCGCGCCGACGCTCTGGCCGCCCGGCTCGCCGCGCTCGGGCCGGAGCTGACGAAGCTGAACCAGGGTGCCGGGCAGCACGGCGTACCGCAGACGCTGGAGCGGGCCACGCAGGTCGCCCGGGAGGCGGAGGCCATTCGCGCCGAGGCCGACGGCCTGCCCGAGCGGGCCGCCGAGATCGACCACCGGCTCGTCTCCCTCCGCACCCGCGCCCAGGCGCTCACCACCCGCGCCGGCCAGGTCGACCCGGTGCTCAGCGAGCTGCGGCGGCGCTTCTCCGCCGCCTGCTGGCAGGACCTCCAGCACGTCCCCGATCAGGCCGGCGAGAACGTACGGCAGGCCGAGCTGAAGCTGAAGGAGGCGCAGGCCGCCCGGGACGCGCAGCGCTGGCCGGACGCCACGTCCCTGCTGTCGACGGTACGGGCGCTGCTGAACACCACCGACGAGGCCGTGTCGGCCGCCGGTGACCGGCTGCGCCGGCTGAACGCCGTGCAGAAGGACCCCCAGCAGGAGATCGACCGCACCCGCTTCGCCATCCGCGACGCCCAACGCCTCGCGATGTCCGGCCGCACCACACCCGACCCCCGCCACGCCCGCCCCCTCGACGACGCCGTAGCCCGCCTCGACCGCGCCATCACCACACTGGAGGGCCGCCACCCCGACTACTGGCACTTCCTGACGGAGACGGAGGCGGTACGCCAGACCGTGGCGAGGGTCGTCAGCCAGATCCGCGAGGAACGCGGAACCCCGGGCCACTGACCCCGGGAAGTGGAGCGCCCCAAAGGGGCGCGGGGCTGTGACATTTGCGGCTCCGCCGCGTGGGCGCGACCAGCCCCCACCGGGCCCGCAGATCCAACACAACCGAGCCGGCGAGGAGCGGGCCGCGCAGCTCGTGCACGCGGCCGGCAGCGGTACGGTGATCAGTCTCGTCGGCCTGCCCGAGGCCCCGGTGAGCGACCACCCCGGGCCGGTCCCCGCCGCCGTAGCCCTGCGTGCCGTACTCCAGCGGACCGACGTCCTCACCGACGGCGAGCTGAGCCTGCTGCGGGAGTGGCTCGACCGGATCGCCCGCAGCACGACGTGACCACAGAACGGCCCCCCGTCGCGTACCGAAGCGACGGGGGGCCGGTGAAGCTGTGCCCGACTACGGACCTCAGGTGCGGTAGGCGTAGTAGTACGCGTTCGGGTACGACGCGATGAGGCTCGCCACCGACCTGCGCAGGGTGTTGTTCGAGTGGTACGTGACGTACGGGACGCCGTTGCTCTTGGCCGTCACGATCATCGTGTGGTCCTTGGCGCCGTCGCGGTCGAAGTCCATCTGGAGGACGTCGCCGACCTCCAGCTGGTAGACGTTCGCGAGCGGGGTGGTGCGCTTGGAGTTCTGCGCGAACCAGGACCACTCGTTGACGCCGACGAAGGAGTCCGACTGGATGTCGGCGGTGCCGAACCACTTCGTGTAGTCGTAGACGTAGCCCGGGACGTGCTTCCAGCCGCCGGCCTTCAGGGACTGGCTGACGAAGTTGGTGCAGTCGCCGCCGTCCGCGTGGCCGTTGAAGTCCGGGTAGGCGGTGTTGTAGACGTTCCAGTACTTCTCGGCGTACGCCGCCATCGCCTTGTAGTCGTACGTCGTGCTCGTCTTCGGGACCGCCACCGGGTTGCGGGTGGTGGCCGCGCGCGGCGCGTCCGGCGTGGTGTTGCCGTCGTCGGCCGGGGCGGGCGACGCCTTGACCGCGGGCTTGGCCACCGTGTTGACGGCGAGGCCGCCGGTGTCCGTGTCCTGGATGTTCGAGAGCTGCCAGGTGCCCTGCTGGTCGGCCTTGAAGGTCAGTTCGTGGTGGGCCTGGAAGCCGGTGGTCTTCGGCTCGTTGCCCGTGGCCTTCGCGTACGTCAGCGTGGTCGTCTCGGTGACGTCGGCCTTCGCCGTGCGGCCGGTCACCCGGGTCGCGTCCAGCGTGACCTTGGTGGCGCCCGTGCTGTACGTCTCGCCGAGCTTCGCGATGCTGCTCTGGCGGCCGCGCAGCTGGCTCAGCGCCGACTTCTCGTCGCGCGACTGGGTGCTGGAGAGGCGGACGTCGCCGGAGAAGCGCGAGGTGCTCTGCTTCGTCGTGGCCCCGTGGACGAGCGCCTGGGTGCGGTCGGTGAAGACCGCGTCGGCGAGCTTCTGGAAGGTCGCCTTGGTCGCGGCGTTCACGGTCGGGTCGTCGACGACGGCAGCGCCCGCGCTCCAGTTGGGCACGAGGGCGACGCCGGCGACGACCGAGGCGGCGGCCGCCGAGATTATGGCCGTACGGCTCCGCTTACGGCTCAGTTTTCTGGATTTCAATGGTGTTCCCCTCTACGCCGGTACGCCTACCGGGCGAGGGCATCTTCGCACGCGGTGTGTGGCTCCTGTGAAGGGGGTTGCACATGGTCAGTTCACCAGTCCCGAGAGGTCACTTGACCACCGTGGACCAGTCGGGCGACTGGGCGGGGTCCAGACTGCGCAACTGCTGCAAAGTCTGCGGCGACTGAACGTCCATCCAGTCCGAAAGCTCCCTGAAGGACACGCACTTGACGCCCTTCTTCGTGCAGATCTTCGGGATGATCTGGTCGATGGCCTTCATGTAGATGCTGTCGTTCCAGTTCTCGAAGTGGTTGCCGATGAACAGGGGCGCCCGGCTGCCGTAGTAGACGCGGTTGAAGCCGGCCATGTACGAGTCGACGGTCTTCTTCTCCCAGTCGGCGAACTTCGAGGGGTCGCCCTGGGTGGCGCCGCCCGACTGGTTGTAGAGGAAGTTGAAGTCCATCGACAGGGCCTGGATGTTGTCCCCGTAGGGGAGCAGTTCGAGCGGGAAGTCCCAGAGGCCGTCCTTCTTGGTGGGCCATATCTGGAAGTCGCCCGGGGAGCTCGCGTCGTAGCGCCAGCCGTAACCCTTCAGCGCCTTCAGGAGGTTGGGCTGGCCCTCCAGGCAGGGGGCGCGGCCGCCGACGACCTCCTTCTTGAAGTCGAAGGGCAGGGCCGGGATGTCGGTGTAGCCGGTGTTGGTCTTCCAGTTCTCGACGAAGGAGAAGAACTGGTCGATCTCGCTCTTCCACTGCGCGACGCTCCAGTCACCGCCGCCCTTGGCCTCGCAGAAGTGGCCGTTGAAGTGGGTGCCGATGTCGTTGCCCTGCTCGTAGGCCAGGCGGAGCTGCTCCAGCGTGTCCCGGATGTGCTGGTCGGTCGGGAAGTCGATCGCCGCCGAGCCCACCGGGTGCATCGGCGGGTGGTAGAGGTCCCTCTTGCTCTTGGGCAGCAGATAGATGCCCGTGAGGAAGAAGGTCATGTGGGCGTTGTACTCCTTCGCCATCTCCCGGTAGTGCGAGAAGAGTTTGTCGTCCCCCTGCAGCGCGCCGTCCCAGGAGAAGACCACGAACTGGGGTGGTTTCTCACCGGGCTTGAGCGGCACGGCCTTCAACTGGTCCTTCTGCGGCCCCGTGTACGAGGTCGAGCCGTCCCCCAGCACCTGCGTCTTGCCGTCCCACGCGGGTTCCTTGGTCGACTTGGGCTCGGCGTTCTTGCCCGCCGACGCGGTGGGCGCCGTGTTGTCCCGGTTCAGCGCCAGGTACCCGGTCACCAGCGAGGCGACGACGAGGAACACGGCCAGGGTGAGGAACCCCGGCTTGGGGGTACGCCGAGGACGCGGTTCAGGGGCTCTGCGGCGGCGGCCGGACGGTGCCTTCGTCCGAGGCTTCATGGGCGGCTCATTCTGCGAGGAGGTGGCGGTTGCGCTGCGGTGGTCAGCCGAGCGAGGTCATGGCTCTCGACCAGATGCCGTAGGGGACGTCGGTTGCTGGGGTGCCGGAAACTCCCTTCAGCGGCAGCGGTTCGAGGCTCTTGCTCAGGTCGATGCGGTAGACGACGACGGCGGTCGACACGGACTGGGCCGTCCCGACGTACCAGGCCGCGGTGTCGTCCTGGGTGGTGCCGGTCTTGCCCGCCACCTCGGCCCCGGCGGTCTTGGCGGCGGTGGGATGCGCCAGGCCGAAGGAGTCCACGAGCGCGTCCGTCACCTCGCCCGCGGTGGTCCTGCTCATCGCCCGGACCGGCTCCGGCCGCTCCAGGGCGACCGCGGCGCCGTTACGGGTGATACGGCGGACCGAGTACGGCTCCGTGTGGACGCCCCCGGCGTCGAACGTGCCGTACGCGCTCGCCATGCGCAAGGCACTGGGCGTGGCATTGCCCAGCGACAGCGCGGGTACCTGTGCCCCGAAGCTGGAGGAGAGCAGCCCGGCGTCCTCGGCGGTCTTCCGTACGGTCGTCAGGCCGGTGTCCATGCCGAGCTGCATGAACGGGGTGTTCACGGACTGGGCCAGGGCCTGGCGCAGACTGATCTGCCCGTAGGACTTCTTGCCGTCGTTGTGCGCGGCGACCTTCTTGCCGCTGCGGTCCCAGTACGGCCCCTCCGGAGTGGTGACCGGCACGCCGTCGTCCCCGTCGTACAGCGTGTCCGGGGTGACCGAAGTCGGCGGTCTGCCACGGGTCTTGGTGACCCCGTGCTCCAGGGCGGCCGCGTAGACGAACGGCTCGAAGGCCGAACCGGCGGGCACCGTGGTCGAGTTGGAGTCGTTGTAGCCCTGCGTACGGTGGTCGGGGCCGCCGTAGACGGCGAGGATCCGGCCGTCCGAGGCCACCGAGGAGGCGCCGTAGTGGGCGGTCTTCGCCGTGCCGGGGTTCTTGTCCAGCGCGTCCTTGCGGGCCTTGGTGACGGCGTCCGTCAGCTCGGTCTCCCGGTTGCGGTCGAAGGTCGTGTAGATCTGGTAGCCGCCGAGGTCGAAGTCCTTGTCCGAGATGTGCGCGGTCTTCTTCACGTACTGCGTGGCCAGTTCGACCAGGTAGTCGCTCTGCTTGCCGGTGTCGTAGGTCTTCGACTGCTTGAGCGGCTCGGGGAAGGTCTTGTACGTGGCGCGCTCGGCCGGCGACAGCTTGCCGATCTTCACCATGCGGTCGAGGATCCACGACCAACGGGCCACCGCCCGGGCGTGGTTGGCCTTGCTGAGCGTCGGGTCGTAGAGGCCCGCGCCCTTCAACAGCGAGGCGAGGAAGGCGCCTTGGCTCGCGTTGAGCTGGCTCACGTCCTTGCCGTAGTACGCCTGCGAGGCGCGCTGCAGGCCGTAGGTTCCGCGGCCGAACCAGCTGGTGTTGAGATAGCCCTCGAGGATCTTGTCCTTGCTCATCTTGTTGTCGAGCTTGAGGGAGATCATCGCCTCGGTGAACTTGCGGCTCACCGTCTGGTTCTGCGTCAGATAGACGTTCTTCACGTACTGCTGGGTGATCGTCGAGCCGCCCTCGGTGTCCCCCTCACCGACCGTGCGGTACAGGGCGCGGGCGATGCCCTTCATGGAGATGCCGGGGTCGCTGTAGAAGCTCTCGTTCTCCGCGGCGAGCACCGCCCAGCGGACGTCGGTCGGGATGTCCTTCAGCGGCATCGCCTGCCGCTGCACCCAGCCGGTCCGGGCCATGGGCGTCCCGTCGGACCAGAAGTACACGTTGTCCTGCTGGGTGGCGTACGTGTTGAGGTTCGAGGGGATGTCGGTGGTCGCGTAGGCGACGACCAGGAACAGTCCGCTGAGTCCTACGGCGGCCAGGACACCCCCGACCGACTGCCGCCAGGAGGGTATCCAGCGGCGCCAGTCCGTACGGCCCGGGCGCGGGTAGATCGGGCGCAGCTTGCGGACGTACGGCGTGAGGAAGATCACGGCCGGGGCGAGGCGGGCGGCGACGGGGGCGAGGCGGGTGCGGAGGATCGCGGCGAGGCGGGAGAGACGGCTGCGGAGGGACGCGCGGTGGGCCTTGCGGCCCCGGTGGCGCACCGGTTTCGTCTCCCCCTCGGGTATCTCCGGCGCCTCCGGTATCTCCAGGTCGGACAAGCGCAGCTGCATGGTCTCGTCCGGCCTGAATCCGGCGGGGAGCTTCAACTGCATGGTCTCGTCCGGTGCCTGGCGCTCCTCCCCGTCCCCCTCGTGGGTCACGACGCGACTCCCCTCCGCACTCCTATTGCTCGCACAGGCAGACGCATTGACGTACGAGGGACTGAAATGGTTGCCATGAACACGACTGCAAATCCCGGTTCCCCCCGGCCTCACAGATCACGCGGCGCCCTCAAATTACCAGTGGTCTTCGCAAGTTCTCCATATAAGAAAACGACAGAACAGGACACAGCCGAAACCTTCATGAAAAAACAAGGTGCCGTACTCATGTGAGGTGGGGGTTAGCCTGAGGCCATGCCTCGCTACGAGTACCGCTGCCGCACGTGCGGATCTACGTTCGAACTGAGTCGGCCTATGGCGGAGTCGTCCGCGCCGGCGGATTGCCCCGCAGGGCACGGCGACACCGTGAAGCTGCTTTCTGCCGTTGCCGTGGGCGGTGCGGCGTCCGCCCCCTCGCCTGGAGCGGGCGGAGGGGGCGGTTGTTGTGGTGGAGGGTGCTGCGGCTAGGCAGAACCTGTGCGTTGTCGGGTGCGGGTGCGTGGGGGCTGGGCGCGCAGTTCCCCGCGCCCCTAGGGGGTTGCCCTCAGGAACTCCTGGAGGATCCGTTCTCCCGCCAGGACTCCTCGCTCGGGTAGGGCCGTGACGTTGGGGGCTGTCCAGGACTCGTCCGCCAACTCTCCGTGGCCCGGGCGCCAGGCCTTGTCTGCTGCCAGCAGGAGGTCGGCGTCCAGTAGGGAGTCGCCGGCCGCGAGGGTCAGTTCGGCCCCGGTGCGGTGGGCCACCTCTCGCATCGCCGCGCTCTTGGTGAGGGGCTTGGGGACGGCGTAGATCTTGCGGCCCTGGAGCGAGACCGTCCAGCCGCGGTTCTCCGCCCAGACCGCGAGTTCCTTCACCCACTCCTCGGGGAGCAGTTCGCGTTCGACGACGAGGTAGGCGAAGAGGTCCTCGGCGATGCGGTGCTTGCGGACCCAGGCCGGGTCGGCGGTGTCGGCGAGGTACTGCCGGACCTCCTCCAGCGGGGCGCACTCGGCGGCCAGCTTTGCCTGTACCCGTGCGTGCCAGTCCTCGTCGGTGACGCCGTCCACCAGGAGGTGGCCGCCGTTGGCGCAGATCGCGAACTCCGGTTCCGGGCCGGGCAGGTTGATGCGCTGGTACTGCTTGCGGGTGCGGGTGGTGGTCGGCACGAAGACGGCCGCGGCACCGAGTCCGCCGAGTTCGGTGAGCAGTTCGGCCGACGTCTCCGTCATGAAGGACAGCGGCTTGCTCTCGTGCACCTCGACGCAGAGCAGCCGGGGCGCCTGCGCGTCCGGCATGGTCAGGGCGAGGGCGGCCGAGGAGTAGATGAGCGTACGGTCGAGGTCGCTCGCGACGAGTACCGGCATCAGACCGCCACCGCCTTGCCGTCGGCACCGGTCGCACCGCGCGTGTACTTGGGGTGGATCAACCCCACGCAGGTGTACGGCAGTTCGGCCACCTCCTCGACGGGCACGCCCCGCTGCTCGGCGAGCAGTCTGACGTGGTCCAGGTCGGCACCCGCACCGGCCCGCGCGAGGATCTTCCAGGGCACCCGGCGCAGCAGCACCCGGGTGGTCTCGCCGACGCCGGGCTTGACGAGGTTCACGTCGTGGATGCCGTACTCCTCGCTGATCCGTTCAACTGCCGCCCAGCCCTCCCACGTTGGGGTGCGGTCGGCGGCCAGCAGTTCCTTGGCGAGGACGGTCACCGCGTCGGACACCTCCGGGAAGCGGGCGGCCACGGCGTCCAGGAAGTCCACCGAGACGTCCGCGCCGGCGAGTTCGCGGTAGAACTTGGCGCCGTGGAAGTCGTGCGGGCCGACCAGGTCCGAGCGGAGCACCGTACGCGAAATCAGGCCCGACACGGTCGAGTTGAGGCAGGCGGAGGGGATGAGGAAGTCCTCGCGCGTGCCGTACGTCTGCACGCAGGAACCGGGGTCGGCGAGCACCGCGATCTCCGGGTCGAAGCCGGTGATGCCGTCGGACTCCTCGAACTCCCGGATCGCTTCGGTGAGTTCGCGGGTGATGGCGCCCTTGCCGGTCCAGCCGTCGACGAACACGACGTCGGCGGGGTCGTGGTGGGCGGCGAGCCAGCGGAGCGCGTTGGCGTCGATGCCTCGGCCGCGCACGATCGACACGGCGTAGTGCGGGAGGTCGAGACCGTGGCGGTGCTGGGCCCAGCGGCGCATCAGGACGCCTACGGGGGTACCGGCGCGGGCGAGGGAGACGAGCACGGGGTGCGGGGAGCGTTCGGCGAGGACGAGTTCGGTGACGGCGCCCACCGCCAGGGCGAGCCTGCCCGCCGCCTCGTCCAGGGCGGTGTGGAACAGCTCCTGGTACTGCTCGCTCGGCTGGTACTCCACCGGGAGCGACTCCGCGTAGTGGGCTCCGCCGCTCTGGATGGCCTCCTCGCGCTCCTCGGTCGGCGCCTCCAGCGTCACGTCCGAGAGGTCCTGGAGCAGCCAGCCGACCTCTTCCGGCGCGTACGAGGAGAAGGCGGGGCCGCGGAGGGGGTCGGGGAGCATGGGGGGCCTTTCGGGGACGTACGAGGGGATCACCGCGAGGACCACGTGCGGGGTGTGTTCGGCGAGCCTCGCCAACAGGCCGTCCGGGGCGTGGAGTTCGGGGGTGTCTGCGGTGTCGTCGATCACGGCGACGACTGCGTCGAAACCGGCGCCGGCGATGTTGTAGGCGTAGCGGTCGCCCGGGCCGTCCGCGGGGGTGTCGTGGGCCGGGAAGGTGAGGCGGGTGCGGATCGCGTAGCCGGGGTCGTCCACCGCGAGTACCGGTGAGCGGGTGGTGGTGGAGTAGGTGACTCCGGCGTCTACGACCTGTTCCAGCTCGCGGGCCAGGCGGAGGGGGGCGTACATCAGCTCTTCGAAGCCGAGGATGTGTACGCGGTGGGCGTCTTCCGGGAGTGCGTCTGCGAGGCGGGCGGCCATGGCGGGGAGGGCCCGGTCGAGACGTATTCGGTGATGCGGGGTGAAGCCGTGTCTTCCGCCGTCCGGGAGGTTTCTGGGCCAGCGGAGTTCGACCTGGGTGATCCGGTTGTCGATCGGGTGCGGGCCGGTGGGGGCCGGTCGCGCAGTTCCCCGCGCCCCTGGGGGATCAGCGTCCAGGTCGGCTTTCAGGGGCGCGGGGAACTGCGCGGCCAGCCCGGACGGCGCTGCAGACGACGAACCACCTGCCCCGGCACCCCCGAACTCGTCTTCGGCTTTCAGGGGCGCGGGGAACTGCGCGGCCAGCCCGGACGGCGCTGCAGACGACGAAACACCTGCCCCGGCACCCCCGAACTCGTCTTCGGCTTTCAGGGGCGCGGGGAACTGCGCGGCCAGCCCGGACGGCGCTGCAGGCGACCGACTACCTGCCTCGTACCTCGCCACCAGTTCCTGGCCCTTCTCGAGGACCCCGTCCGGCAGGCTCACCGTCCCCGATGCCGCTGCCACCAGGTCGACCCTCGCGCCTATCTCCCGCGCGAACTCCTCCAGACGGCCCGCGTCCGACGCCGAGCGCATGTCCACCAGGGCGACGACCACGTACCGGTGCCGCGGATAGCGCTCGTGCAGGTCGCGGATCGTGTTCAGGACCGTGTTGCCCGTCGAGAACTCGTCGTCCACCAGGACCAACGGGCCCTCGCCCGAGAGGAGTTCGGGGTTCTCGGGGAGGAGGAGATGGGACGTCGCGTGGGAGTGGGACTCCTCGAAGCCGCCTGCCGTGGCGACGCCGGCGACAGGGCGGCGGGTGGAGTGGAGGTAGGGCGCGAGGGCGATGCCGTCCGCCACCGCGTGGCCCAGGCCCGTCGCCGTCTCCGCGTAGCCGAGGACCACCGCCCGGGCGGATTCCTCGGCGCCTAGGAGTTCGCGTACCCGGCGGCCCAGGGTGAAGCCGTAGCCGTAGACGATCGACGGGGACTGCGGGACGTGCTTGCCGAGTACGTTCGACACGAGGAGGTGGGCCCGCTTGGGGTTGCGGCGGAGTGCCAGGCCCAGGAGGTCGGTCAGCTCGGGATCGCCGAGCAGTTCGACACCGAGCCGCTCCGCGACCCAACTGCCCGACCAGACCCCGTCGTTCACTGCCTTGTTCATACGTCCCTTGCGATTCAGCCGGGGATTCCGGCGGCGAGCAGCTCCACGAAGCCGACGTCCTCGCGTGCGACCCCGAAGATCTCGGCGCGCAGCATCGTCCGCTCGGCCCAGGCGCGGTGCGGCTTCACCTC
Source organism: Streptomyces sp. NBC_00986 (assembly GCF_045162565.1). Lineage (NCBI taxonomy): Bacteria > Bacillati > Actinomycetota > Actinomycetes > Kitasatosporales > Streptomycetaceae > Streptomyces > Streptomyces sp. NBC_00986. The sequence goes on along the minus strand of NZ_CP108733.1, from coordinate 8,143,041 downwards.
GTTCATCTTGTTCGTGTACGCCGAGCGCAGCACGCCCCCGCCGCCCCGCTCCGGCCGCAGGATGTCCTGCGCGTCGCAGAACTCCTCGTGGCTGACCACGGACAGCGCGTGCACGGGCAGCACGTGGGTGGGGTGGATGCAGGTCTTGCCCAGCAGCCCGTTGGCCTGGTCGAGGGCGATCTCGCGCAGCAGGCCGTCCATGGCGTGCTCGATCAGTGCCTCGCGCAGTTCCTCCGCCTGGCCCTCCAGGAAGGGGCTGCGGCGCAGCTGCGGCTTGAACATGCGCTCCTGGACCCGGAAGTACTCCCACACCGGTCCGGTCACCGTGAAGCCGGTGCCGTCGGCGCGGCCCAGCATGTTCACCACGTCACCGATCACGTTGGCGACGATCTGGACGTCGTAGGCCGTCATGTCGGAGGCGCGGCGCAGGCCGTAGGAGGAGCAGAAGTCCGTCACGCCGAGGCGCAGGGCGAGGACGCGGTCGCGGTACTTGTCGACCGCGCGGGAGATGCCCTCCAGGGTCTCGACGCGCGACTCGCGGTACAGCAGCTCGGGCGACTCCAGGACCGGCATGCCGAACAGCCGGTGGCCGCTCGCCGCCTCCGCGGCGGCCAGCGCCTCCAGGAAGGGGGTGCCGCTCTCCTCGGTGAACTTCGGCATCACGAAGCCGGAGAGCAGTTCTACGGCCGGGCCCATGCGGCGGACGAGATCGGGGATCTGCTCGGGCACGCGGACCCGGATGAACAGCAGCGGGAGCTCGGTGTCCGGGCGGGCGGCCAGCTCGGTGAACTGCTGGACCAGGTTCTCCTCGGCGGCCGGTACGTCCTCGTCGCCGATCGAGTCCTCCAGGCACAGCACCATCGACACCACGCCGCGGCCCGCCAGCTTGACGATGTCGTCGGCGAGGTGGGGCCGGGTGGCCGGGCTGTAGAGCGTGGCGCCCAGGGCCGCGGCGAGCAGCCGGGCCGGGGAGTCCGCGTCGAACTCGCACGGCTCCTGGAAGAAGAGACGCTGCCGTACCTCAGGGGCAATGTGCCCGAAATGACGCATAAAGCTCCCCCGTGGTGCCGTTGTGGTTCGTGATTGTTTTCGATAGGTGGCCGGTAATAGTACGTACAAACCCATGTCGAGGGTTCCCACCGGGCATGAACTTCAGGTAACTCGGCCGTGTCGGTGTCCGAACCCCCACGTTGTCGTGACCAGGACCGAGAGGGCAGGATGACCGCATGACGCACGCGATGCTGAAGGGGTCGAACGTCCCGCTGGAAGCCACCACGGTACGTGCCGTGCTGCGCTGGACTCCCGGGCAGGGGGTCCCGGACGTGGATGCCTCCGCGCTGCTCCTCGGCCCCGCCGGTCAGGTGCGTTCCGACGAGGACTTCGTCTTCTACAACCAGCCCCGGCACCCCTCCGGGAAGGTCTGGTGGCTCGGCAAGAAGCGTGTCGCGGAGGGTCCCACCGACACGATCCAGACAGATCTCGCCGGTGTCGAGTCCGAAGTCAGCCGGATTCTGGTGGTCGCTTCGGCGGAGGACAACACCTTCGACCGCGTACAGGGGCTGCGCATCCTGCTGTACGACGCGGGTGTCGCCGAGGGTGAGCCGCTGCTGTATTTCGACATCAAGCCGGAGACCGGCGAGGAGACCGCGCTGATCTGCGGGGAGTTGTACCGGCGGGGTGACGGGTGGAAGTTCCGGGCGCTGGGTGAGGGGTACGCCAACGGGTTGCGTGGGCTGGCGATGGACTTCGGGATCACGGTGGACGAGTCGGAGGGGGTCGCTGCGGGGGCCGTTCCGGAGGTTTCGCAGCCGTTGCCTCCGGCGGTTCCCGTGCAGTCCGGGTACGGGTACCCCCCGGCTGAGGAGCCCGTGACTCAGCCGGCGTACGGGTATCCGCAGACGGCGCCGGCGGGGACGTATGGGTATCCGCAGCCGGTGCCTTCGGCGATGGCACCGGATCCTGACTTCCGGATGCCGCCGCAGGGGCCGCAGTTCATCTGAGGGTGAGTGCGGTCGCTTTTTGGCTGCCGGCCGGTGGGGGCTGGGCGCGCAGTTCCCCGCGCCCCTTTGGGACGCTGCCCCTGAAGGGTGACTAGCGCTCGACCTTTGTTTTGTAGCCTCGGCCCCACTGCAGGCCCCAGCCGTACAAGCGGTCCAGTTCTGCCTGGAAGCCGTAGACGAACTTGACCTCGCGGCGGACGACCAACTCACCCTTGACGTTCTCGATCATCACTACCGCGCAGGAACGCGCCTGGGGGTGGCGTTCGTCGAGGCCTATTTCGATGCGGGGGCCGTTGCTGGGGTAGAGGGTGACGATGGCGTGGGTGCGGTCGAAGGCGGGGGTCTGGTCGTAGATGTAGACGAAGACCAGGAGACGCTTGATCTGGTCGCGGTGGTCGAGGTTGACGTACATCGTCTCGCCGGACGCGGAGCCGAAGCGGTCGTCGCCGCTGAGCTTCACGTACGGGGGTGAGTTGACGTCTCCCAAGAGGCCGCCGAGGGGTTGCACTACGCCCTTGGTGCCGTCCATCAGCTCGTAGAGGCAGCCCAGGTCGAGGTCGACGTTGACCATGCTCTGGCTGTGGCCCATGACCTCGGGGGGCTTGAGGGCCTTGAAGGGGTGGCGCAGGAGGCTGTCGCGCTGGAGGCCGCCTATGTCGGAGGTCCGCATCCGCCAGGTGAGGTTGACGCGGAGGTTGCCGGTGGCCGCGCCCTGCTTGGTGAGCGAGACCTGGTGGTGCCGCTTGGTCAGTTCGATCGCGTTGCTGGCCGCGCTGCCCGAGTCGAAGTCGGCCTCGCGCCGCCAGATTCCGTCGAAGAAGCCCATTCCCGCCCCCACGTTCGCATCCACACTGCGTATGACAAAGCCGTCGGGGCGGCCTGACAGAGGACATGTCCTCGACGGCCGCCCCGAACAGAAGCGTTCCCTTACCAGGGAGCTTGTCACACCCCGGACGGGACCTCAGTCTTCTCGTCCGAGCCTGCTTTTCCCTCGGCTTCCGCGAGGGCCTTGTTCCTGCGGACCGAGGACCAGAAGGACCAGCCGATCAGGACCACGCCGACCAGGCCGGTGATGACCTCGTTGATCTGGTACTGGATGGTGACCATCAGGATCACGGCCAGGGCGCCGATCGCGTAGTGCGCGCCGTGCTCCAGGTAGACGTAGTCGTCGAGCGTGCCCTGGCGGACCAGGTAGACCGTCAGCGAGCGGACGTACATCGCGCCGATGCCCAGGCCGAGGGCCATGAGGACGATGTCGTTGGTGATGGCGAACGCGCCGATCACGCCGTCGAAGGAGAAGGACGCGTCCAGGACTTCCAGGTACAGGAACATGAAGAAGGCTGCCTGGCCGGCGAGGACGACCGCCGAGCGCTGCTTGCCGGTGCGCGCGGCCTCTTCCTCCTCCTCGTGCTCCCGCTCCTCCTCTTCCTCGAGCTTGTCCTCGAAGTAGCCGGAGAGTCCGCCGACGATCATGTACGTGATCAGGCCGGAGATACCGGCGATCAGGACCGTCTGCGCCTTGTCGGCGTGGGCGCCGCCGTGCTGGTGGGCGTGGGCCGCGAAGGTGAACGAGGTGATCAGCAGGACGATCAGCGCGATGCAGACCGACAGCATGTCGACCTTGCCGAGCTTGGCGAGCGGGCGCTCGATCCAGCGCAGCCACTGGATGTCCCGGTCCTCGAAGATGAAGTCGAGGAAGATCATCAGCAGGAACATGCCGCCGAAGGCCGCGATCGCCGGGTGGGCGTCGGTGACCAGCTGCTGGTAGTGGTCCTTGTTGTTGAGCGCGAGGTCGACCGCGTCGATCGGGCCGATCTTGGCGGTGACCGCGACGATGACGACGGGGAACACCAGCCGCATGCCGAAGACGGCGATCAGGACACCGATGGTGAGGAAGATCTTCTGCCAGAAGGCGGACATCTTCTTCAGGATCCCGGCGTTGACCACCGCGTTGTCGAAGGACAGCGAGATCTCCAGGACGGCCAGGATCGCCACGATGCCGAAGGCTTCCCACCCCCCGTAGAACGCCGCTGCGACAAGGCCGAGCGCGGTGACCGCGAACGACCAGCCGAAGGTTTTCAGAAGCACTGGCTACCCAATCGTGTGTTGGGGGTTCCCCCAGACGGAGTCTGGGGGAGGGTCTTCCCCCGCGCCGCACTCGGCTTTACTTAAAATTTGACGTCGAGCACTGAGTCTAGAGGGAGACTCCGCCGACCGGGACAGCCGGTGTGGATAACGCCTTTACGAGACGTTGACCCCGAAGTCCAGGGCGATGCCCCGCAGTCCCGACGCATACCCCTGGCCGACCGCCCTGAACTTCCACTCGCCCTGGTAGCGGTAGAGCTCGCCGAAGATCATGGCCGTTTCGGTGGAGGCGTCCTCGGAGAGGTCGTAGCGGGCCAGCTCCTGGCCGTCGGCCTGGTTGACGACGCGGATGAAGGCGTTGCTGACCTGGCCGAAGGTCTGGCCGCGGTTGTCGGCGTCGTGGATGGAGACCGGGAAGACGATCTTGTCGACGTTGGCCGGCACCTTGGCGAGGTCGACCAGGATCGACTCGTCGTCACCCTCGCCCTCACCGGTGAGGTTGTCGCCGGTGTGTTCCACCGAACCGTCCGGGCTCGTGAGCTGGTTGTAGAAGATGAACCACTCGTCGCCCAGCACCCGGCCGCCGTTGCACAGCAGCGCGCTGGCGTCGAGGTCGAAGTCGGCTCCGGTGGTGGAGCGTGCGTCCCAGCCGAGGCCGATCAGGACGTTCGTGAGGTTCGGTGCGGCCTTGGACAGGGAGACATTGCCCCCCTTGGCGAGCGTGACGCCCATAGTGCTGGTCCTCCCCGAGGTGATGCTTCTTTGGTTGTCCTGCGCTCCCCCAGAGGGGGACCCCCGGGCGCCGCACGCGAACCGTGCGGCGCCCGGGCGGTGAAGCCTCCGTACGTCAGGCGCCCATGCGTCGGACGCCCGTACGGCAGACGCCCGGACGTCAGACGTTGACGCCGAAGTCCTGGGCGATGCCGCGCAGGCCCGAGGCGTAGCCCTGGCCGATGGCGCGGAACTTCCACTCCGCACCGTTGCGGTAGAGCTCGCCGAAGACCATCGCGGTCTCGGTCGAGGCGTCCTCGGAGAGGTCGTAGCGGGCGATCTCGGCGCCGCCGGCCTGGTTCACCACGCGGATGAACGCGTTGCGGACCTGGCCGAAGGACTGCTGGCGGTTCTCGGCGTCGTAGATCGAGACCGGGAAGGTGATCTTGTCGACGTCGGCCGGGACCGCCGCGAGGTTCACCTTGATCGCCTCGTCGTCGCCCTCGCCCTCACCGGTGGTGTTGTCACCGGTGTGCTCGACGGAACCGTCGGGGCTCTTGAGGTTGTTGAAGAAGACGAAGTTCGCGTCACTGGCGACCTTGCCCGCGCTGTTCAGCAGGAGTGCGCTGGCGTCGAGGTCGAAGTCGGTGCCGGTGGTGGTGCGGACGTCCCACCCCAGACCGACGATGACCGCGGTCAGGCCCGGGGCCTCCTTGGTCAGTGATACGTTGCCGCCCTTGCTGAGGCTGACTCCCACGAGTCCTCCATTGGTGTCCAGGGGCGGGGATGCCCCGTAGTGCGTCGGTATCGGATCAACGTCTCGATCCTAGTGACGGGTTCCCGACCCTCGCAGGCTCTGGAACCTAACAATCACAGGCTGTCGAGCGCCTTCACGTACTCGTTGAGGTCCCGCGCGTCCGGCAGGCCGTTCACGACCGTCCAGCGCACGACGCCCTCCTTGTCGATGACGAAGGTCCCGCGCACGGCGCAGCCCTTGTCCTCGTCGAAGACGCCGTAGGCACGCGAAGTGTTGCCGTGCGGCCAGAAGTCGGAGAGCAGCGGGTACTCCAGGCCCTCCTGCTCGGCGAAGACGCGCAGGGTGTGGATGGAGTCGTTCGAGACCGCGAGGAGCTGGGTGTCGCGGTCGGTGAACTGCGGGAGGTTGTCACGCAGGGAGCACAGCTCGCCGGTGCAGACGCCGGTGAAGGCGAAGGGGTAGAAGAGCAGCACCACGTTCTTCTCGCCCCGGAAGTCGGACAGCTTCACGGTGGCGCCGTGGTTGTCCTTGAGCTCGAAATCGGGGGCCTTGTCGCCGACCTGGATCGCCATGTCGTCCTGCATCCCTTCGGTGGGGCTGTTCGGGTGAGTCCACCCTGCGACCACCCTACGCAGCGATCACCGCATGCGGACGGACGGGCTGGCATGGCCAGCCCGTCCGGGATTCAACGATCGAGGTACCTCCGGCGACTACCTCTTGGACTTGGCTGCCTTGGGCGTCACCAGCCGGCTGCCACTCCAGTCCTTGCCCACGCTGACGCTCTTGGCCGCGGAAAGGCCCGCGGTCGTGGCGGCTTCCGAGATGTCGCTGGGCTCGACGTAGCCGTCACGGCCGGTCTTCGGCGTCAGCAGCAGGATCGAGCCGCCCTCCTCGACGTACGAGATGGCGTCCACCAGCACGTCGGTCAGGTCGCCGTCCTCGTCGCGGAACCACAGCACCACGGCATCGGCGACGTCGTCGTAGTCCTCGTCCACCAGGTCGCTGCCGATGACTTCTTCAATGGCCTCGCGGAGTTCCTGGTCTACGTCGTCGTCGTAGCCGATCTCCTGGACCACCTGCTCGGGCTGGAACCCCAGCCTGACGGCAGGGTTCGTCCGCTCCTCCGCGTGGTCCGCGGTCGCGCTCACGGGTTGCCTCCTGATCATGTCTTGATGAATGTCCAGCCACGCGCGTGCGCGAAGCATTGGCCGTAGTCCACACGGACGGGCCGGATCGCGCAAGTACCCGGCGATTCGGAACGCCGAAACGGTGACGATCCTGGCCGTGTCGCCGCAACTCCAGGCACGCTATCGCGGCCGCCGGTGACGTACACCACAGCGTTCTGCCCGGTTTGCACGTTTGAGAACCCTCCGAGGGTACGCGACTCGAATGACTTTGCTAAACGAGTCACGGTTACCTCACGGTAGAGATGACGATTGCCGTCCTGCGGTAGACCATGGGGAACGGTGCGGAACCATGGAAATCCAGCGCCTATAAGCCTCAATAAGCCCCCATCAGGTCCCCATCAGCCTCAGACAGCCCCCTCACACAGCTCCCTCTGACAGGTAAGGAACAGCGTGGCTTCCGGATCCGATCGCAATCCGATCATCATTGGCGGCCTTCCGAGTCAGGTTCCTGACTTCGATCCCGAAGAGACCCAGGAGTGGCTCGACTCGCTCGACGCCGCCGTGGACCAGCGCGGCCGTGAGCGGGCCCGCTATCTGATGCTCCGGCTGATCGAGCGGGCCCGCGAGAAGCGCGTGGCCGTGCCCGAGATGCGCAGCACGGACTACGTCAACACGATCGCCACCAAGGACGAGCCGTTCTTCCCCGGCAACGAGGAGATCGAGCGCAAGATCCTGAACGCGACCCGCTGGAACGCCGCGGTGATGGTGTCGAGGGCCCAGCGTCCCGGCATCGGCGTCGGCGGCCACATCGCCACGTTCGCCTCCTCCGCCTCGCTCTACGACGTGGGCTTCAACCACTTCTTCCGGGGCAAGGACCAGGGCGACGGCGGCGACCAGATCTTCTTCCAGGGGCACGCCTCGCCGGGCATCTACGCCCGCGCGTTCCTCCTGGACCGGCTCAGCGAGCAGCAGCTGGACGCGTTCCGCCAGGAGAAGTCGAAGGCGCCGTACGGGCTGTCCTCGTACCCGCACCCGCGGTCGATGCCGGACTTCTGGGAGTTCCCGACCGTGTCGATGGGCCTCGGCCCGCTCGGCGCGATCTTCCAGGCGCGGATGAACCGCTACATGGAGGCGCGCGGGATCGCTGACACGTCGCGGTCGCACGTGTGGGCGTTCCTCGGCGACGGCGAGATGGACGAGCCGGAGTCGCTCGGCCAGCTGTCGATCGCGGCGCGCGAGGGCCTGGACAACCTGACCTTCGTCGTCAACTGCAACCTCCAGCGGCTCGACGGCCCGGTACGCGGCAACGGCAAGATCATCCAGGAGCTGGAGTCGCAGTTCCGGGGCGCCGGCTGGAACGTCATCAAGCTGGTCTGGGACCGCACCTGGGACCCACTGCTCGCCCAGGACCGCGACGGCGTGCTGGTCAACCAGCTCAACACCACGCCGGACGGCCAGTTCCAGACGTACGCCACGGAGACCGGCGCGTACATCCGCGAGCACTTCTTCGGGCACGACCACCGGCTGCGCGCGATGGTCGAGAACATGACCGACGACCAGATCCTGCACCTGGGGCGCGGCGGGCACGACCACCAGAAGGTGTACGCGGCCTTCGAGGCGGCCAAGCAGCACCAGGGCCAGCCGACCGTCGTTCTCGCCCAGACGGTCAAGGGCTGGACGCTGGGCCCCAACTTCGAGGGCCGCAACGCCACGCACCAGATGAAGAAGCTGACGGTCGCCGACCTCAAGGGCTTCCGCGACCGGCTGCACCTGCCGATCACCGACCAGGAGCTGGAGTCCGGCGCGCCGCCGTACTTCCACCCGGGCCGGAACTCGGAGGAGATCCAGTACATGCACGACCGGCGCAACGCGCTGGGCGGCTACGTCCCGACGCGTGTCGTCCGCTCGAAGCCGCTGGCGCTGCCCGAGGACAAGACGTACGCGAGTGTGAAGAAGGGTTCGGGCCAGCAGTCGATCGCCACCACCATGGCGTTCGTACGACTGCTCAAGGACCTCATGCGGGACAAGGAGATCGGCCGGCGGTTCGTGCTGATCGCGCCGGACGAGTACCGCACGTTCGGCATGGACTCGTTCTTCCCGAGCGCGAAGATCTACAACCCGCTGGGCCAGCAGTACGAGTCCGTGGACCGTGAACTCCTGCTCGCCTACAAGGAGTCGCCGACCGGCCAGATGCTGCACGACGGCATCTCGGAGGCGGGCTGCACGGCCTCGCTGATCGCGGCGGGTTCGGCGTACGCGACGCACGGCGAGCCGCTCATCCCGGTCTACGTCTTCTACTCGATGTTCGGTTTCCAGCGCACCGGTGACCAGTTCTGGCAGATGGCCGACCAGTTGGCGCGCGGTTTCGTACTGGGCGCGACCGCGGGTCGTACGACGCTGACCGGTGAGGGTCTGCAACACGCGGACGGGCACTCGCAGTTGCTGGCGTCGACCAACCCGGGGTGTGTCGCCTACGACCCGGCGTACTCGTACGAGATCGCGTACATCGTGCAGGACGGGCTGCGGCGGATGTACGGCTCGGACGCGGAACACCCGCACGGCGAGGACGTCTTCTACTACCTCACCGTCTACAACGAGCCGATCCAGCACCCGGCCGAGCCCGCGGACGTCGACGTGGAGGGCATCCTCAAGGGCGTCCACCGGATCAGTCAGGGCGCTTCGGGGACGGTTCCGGCGCAGATCATGGCGTCCGGGGTCGCGGTGCCGTGGGCGATCGAGGCGCAGCGGATCCTCGCCGAGGACTGGAACGTGCGGGCCGACGTCTGGTCCGCGACCTCCTGGAACGAGCTGCGGCGCGAGGCGGTCGAGGTCGAGCGGCACAATCTGCTGCATCCCGAGGAGGAGCAGCGGGTTCCTTATGTCACGCGGAAGTTGAGCGGGGCGGAGGGGCCGTTCGTGGCTGTTTCGGACTGGATGCGGTCGGTTCCCGACCAGATCTCGCGGTGGGTGCCCGGCACTTATCAGTCGTTGGGGGCTGATGGGTTCGGGTTCGCTGACACTCGGGGGGCGGCTCGGCGGTTCTTCCACATCGACGCGCAGTCGATCGTGGTGGCCGTGCTGACGGAGTTGGCCCGGGAGGGGAAGGTCGACCGGTCCGTGTTGAAGCAGGCGGTTGATCGGTACCAGTTGCTGGATGTTTCCTCGGCTGATCCTGGTGCGGCTGGAGGAGATGCGTAGTTTTTTGCCTGCGGGTGCGTGGGGGCTGGTCGCGCAGTTCCCCGCGCCCCTGAAGGGCGGCCCCTTCGGGGCGCCCACATTCTCGGGCGCCCGTCGGGGCGCTCCCCTCCACCTAACATGCCGTCATGAACGAACCATCGGCACAAGCCCGTTGGGAACAACGCACCCAACGGCCCCTGCTGGCGCTCGCGGTGGGGTTCGCCGTGGCCTATGCCGTGCCGATCGTGGACTCGACCGCCGGGCACCGGCTGACGACGGTGTGCACGGTGGTCGAGTGGGTGGTGTGGGGGGCGTTCGCCGCCGACTATCTGATGCGGCTGGCGATGTCCCGGAACCGCCGGCGGTTCGTGCGGACGCACTGGATGGACCTGTGCGCGGTCGTGCTGCCGATACTGCAGCCGCTACGGCTCCTGCGCATGGTGTCGACGCTGATACTCGTCGGGCGCCGGGCACGGATGGCCTCGCAGATCCAGCTCACGACGTACGTCGCCGGCGCGGTGATCGGCCTGCTGATGTTCGGTTCGCTGGCGGTCCTCTCGGTCGAACGCGACTCCCCCAACGGGAACATCCGGACGCTGGGTGACGCCGTGTGGTGGTCCTTCACCACGATGACGACGGTGGGCTACGGCGACCACGCCCCGACCACCGGCCTCGGCCGGATGATCGCCGTCGGCCTGATGCTCTCCGGGATCGCGCTGCTCGGTGTGGTCACCGCGAACATCGCCACGTGGTTCATCGCCCGCTTCGAGAAGGACGACGTGGAGGAACGCCGCCAGACCCTCGCGATCGAGGCGCTGACGGAGGAGGTGCGGGCGTTGCGGGAGGAGGTGGCGGCGTTGTCGGGGGTGGAGGTGGCGGCTGGCTCTGGGACAGGGGGGACGGCCGGCTCTGGGGCAGGAACGGCAGTCGACTCCGGGGCGGGGGTGATGGTCGGCTCTGAGACAGAGGTGGTGGCTGGCTCCGCAGGGGTGGCGGCCGGCTCCGGGGCGGGGGTGTTGGTCGGCTCTGAGACAGAGGTGGTGGCTGGCTCCGCGGGGGTGGTGGCCGGCTCCGGGGCGGGGGTGATGGTCGGCTCTGAGACAGAGGTGGTGGCTGGTTCCGCAGGGGTGGCGGCCGGCTCCGGGGCGGGGGTGATGGTCGGCTCTGAGACAGAGGTTGTGGCTGGCTCCGCGGGGGTGGTGGCCGGCTCCGGGGCAGAGGTGGCGGACCTGTCTGTGGCGTCGGAAGCGGATCCCTCCGGGTCGTCGGAAGCGGTGCCCTCCGGGGCGGGGCGGTAGTTCTCTCTGGGCGGGGCAGCGGTCTTCCGGGGCGGAGGCGGTGGTCCCGTCCGGGGCGGGGCAGCGGCTCTCCGGGGCGGAGGCGGTGGTCCCGTCCGGGGCGGGGCAGCGGCTCTCCGGGGCGGAGGCGGTGGTCCCGTCCGGGGCGGGGCAGCGGCTCTCCGGGGCGGAGGCGGTGGTCCCGTCCGGGGCGGGGCAGCGGCTCTCCGGGGCGGAGGCGGTGGTCCCGTCCGGGGCGGGGCAGCGGTCCTCCGGGGCGGAGGCGGTGGTCCCGTCCGGGGCGGGGCAGCGGTCCTCCGGGGCGGAGGCGGTGGTCCCGTCCGGGGCGGGGCAGCGGCTCTCCGGGACGGAGGCGGTGGGGTTCCGCTGGCGGCCGGGGACGAGTTGTCCCGTCAGCCGCGGTTCAGAAGGCGTCCGCTCAGGCGCGGCTCAGGGGAACGGACGCTCAGCCCTGGCCCAGAAGGTCCGCTCAACTCCGGTTCAGATCGACATCCGCTCAGCCGCGGCTCAGGGGAAGGCACGCTTGGCCTCGGCGCAGAAGAACGTCCACCCAGCCTCAGCCCAGAGCCCACGGCCGCTCAGCCGCGGCTCAAGGAAAGGCACGCTTGACCTCGGCTCGAGGGAACGGCCACCCGGCGCTGACCCAGACGAACGTCCGCTCGACCTTGGCTCAGAAGAAGCTCCACCTCGCCTCCGCCCGGAAGAAGATCCGCCCAGCCTCAGCCAGAGCGACATCCGCTCAGCCGTGGCCCAGGAGAAGGTCCCCTCGGCCTCGGCTCAGCAGAAGCTCCGGCTCGGCTCGGACGGGCATCCGCTCGGCTCGGACGGGCATCCACTTGGCTCGGACGGGCATCCGCTCAGAAGCAGATCCGCTCAGCCCGCGCTCAGAAGAACGTCCACATGACCACCGCCACCGTGTCGATCGCGCCCAGGATCAGGGCCACCAGGGCCATCGCTCGGCGGGAGCCCGTCCACCTGCGGCCCATGGCCAGCCAGCCGCAGACCACGGCGATCGGGCCGAGGAGGATTCCCAGGGTGAAGAAGCCCGCTATCGCGCAGACCAGGCCGATGATGCCGAGCGTCGCGCGGTCCGGCCCGCTCCCTGACCCCATGCGGCCACGCGAGCGGGGGTTCCTGCGCGTTCCGTTGCCGAAGCCCGTCATCGTCAACTCCCTGGGCGTCCGGGCCAGTTCGGCCGGTTCAGCGAATTTCGGTTACGACGACCGGATACCCGCGTACACGCAAAAAAAGCCTGCTTGCGCGCTGCCCCCCTCCGGCAGCGCGCCGCAGACCACCCCGTCCCCCCTGCCCTGCGGAGGACTTGACCCACTGTGACCTGCGGCGCGTGCCGAGTGCCAGGAATCTTTAGCGGAGTCATCCTGATAGGCGAACTCGGCCCGAATCAGGGTTAGGACCTGTTCGGCGGACCATGCCGCAGACGCGGGTCCGGCACACATATCCGCGGCATCGTCGTCACTCACCGGCGCCGGTCGAACCCCGCCGATTTCCTGCGATCCAATCCGCCGGACAGGCCCAGCAGGCCGTACAGGCCCTAGATGTGCGCCGCCCCCGCGCCCGCCTCCGCGTTCTCGCCGCGCTTGGTCAGGAGCGCGACGAACACCGCGACCACCGCTACGCCGGCCGCGACCAGGCAGGCCAGGCTCATGCCGGAGATGAACGTGTCGTGGGCGACCGTCGTGATCTTCGCGGCGATCGTCTCCGGGGTGTTCGGCGCGACCGGGGCCACGCCGACCTGGACCGCCTCGGCGGCCGCGTCGAGTTGGGGCTGGGTGAGCTTGGGCAGGCCCGCGTCCGTCCAGTTGCCGGCGAGGTCGCTGTCGACGCGGGAGGCCATCACGGCGCCGAGGACGGCCGTACCGAGGCTGCCGCCGATCTGCATCGCGGCCTGCTGGAGACCGCCGGCGACACCGGACAGCTCCATGGGCGCGTTGCCCACGATGACCTCGGTCGCGCCGACCATCACCGGGGCTAGGCCGAAGCCCAGCAGGGCGAACCAGATCGACATGACGCCGCTGCCGGTGTTCGAGGTGAGGGTGGACATGCCGTACATCGCGATCGCGGTCGCCGCCATGCCTCCCGCCAGCGGGATGCGCGGGCCGAGCTTGGTGATCGCCGCGCCGGCGAGCGGTGAGCCGACGATCATCATCCCGGTCAGCGGGAGGAGGTGGAGACCGGCGTCGATAGGGCTCATACCGTGCACGTTCTGCAGATAGAACGTCACGAAGAACAGGCCGCCCATGAAGGCGATCGCCATCAGGACCATGAGGACCACGCCCGCGGACAGCGGGACCGAGCGGAACAGGCCCAGGGGGATGAGGGGTTCCGCGACCTTCTGCTCCCAGAAGGCGAACAGGGCGAAGCCCAGTACCGACACGGCGAGGAACGTCCAGGTCGTGCCGGAGCCCCAGCCCCAGGTGGGCGCCTTGATGAGGGCCCAGACGAGGCAGAACATCGCGCCGGAGAGCAGCACGATGCCGAGGATGTCGAAGGAGCGCGGCGCGTTCTCGGCGCGGTGGTCCCGGAGGATCAGCAGGCCGAGGATCAGCGCGATGGCGCCGACCGGCACGTTGATGAAGAACACCGACTGCCAGTTGACGTGCTCGACGAGCACGCCGCCGAGGATCGGGCCGCCCGCGGTGGAGGCACCGATGACCATGCCCCACAGACCGATGGCCATGTTGAGCTTCTCGGCCGGGAAGGTGGCCCGCAGCAGACCGAGCGCGGCCGGCATCAGCAGCGCGCCGAACAGCCCCTGGAGCACGCGGAACGTGACGACGAACGCGATGCTGTGCGAGAGGCCGATCGCGCCGGACGCGAGGGCGAAGCCGCTCACGCCGATCAGGAAGGTCTGGCGGTGGCCGAAGCGGTCACCGAGCTTGCCGGCGGTGATGAGGGAGACCGCGAGGGCGAGGAAGTAGCCGTTGGTGATCCACTGGACGTCGGCGAAGCTGGCGCCGAGGTCCTTCTGGATGGCCGGGTTGGCGATGGCGACGATGGTGCCGTCGAGGGCCACCATCATGACGCCGACGGCGACGGTTATGAGGGTGAACCACGGATGGCCGCGCAGCCCCGTGGACGGCGTCGGGTCGGACGGGGTGGCTGGTGCCTTGTCCCCCGGCCCCGTCGCGCTGATGGTGGTCTGACTAGTCATACGCGCGAGGCTAATGTCAGCCACTGACAGTTGACAAACAGGTTCAGATGTCGGCGACTGTCAACAATCGCGAGGAGAACAGCATGGAGACGTTGCGCGAGCGCAAGAAGGCCCGTACGCGGGACGCGCTGCTGCACGCCGCGCTCGAACTGTTCACCACCAAGGGCTACGAGCGGACCACCGTCGACGAGATCGCCGAGACCGTCGACGTCTCGCAGCGCACCTTCTTCCGCTACTTCGCGAGCAAGGAGGAGGCCGCGTTCTTCGTGCCCCGGCTCACGGAGACGCACTTCATCACGGCCGTCCGCGCCCGCCCGCCGCACGAGGCCCCGCTGGAGGCACTGCGCCGGGCCGTCCTGGAGAGCTGGGACACCATCAACGAGGCGATCCAGCAGGTCGTACCGCTGGACCTGCACATGCGCACCTACCGCGTGATCGAGTCGACGCCCGCGCTGCTCGCCGCGCATCTGCGGCGCTCGCAGGAGCTGGAGGAGGAGCTGGCGCAGATCATCGCCCGGCGCGAGGGGCTCGACGTGGACACGGACCCCCGGCCGCGGCTGGTCGTGGCCGTGTTCGGCGGGGTGATGCGGGTGGTGGAGCGGATGTGGATCGCGGGTGACGACCTCAGCATCGAGGCGATGCGCGAGCTGACCGCCGACTACCTGGACGGGGTGGGACCTGCGCTCGCCGGGAACTGGCGCACGAGCCGTACGAGGTGAGTCGTACTGAGTTTCTCGTCACGCCCCACTGAAACGTGATCCCCATCACTCGGTTAACGCGAGACCCTCTCGTTCTCCTAGTGTGTCCTCCCAGTGACTTCCTTCGACTCCTCCCCCACGCTGAACGCCTGGCGCGCACTGGCCGCGCTGGCCGTGGTGTTCGTGATGCTGGCGACCACCGGCTGGACCGCGGTCCGCAGCCACCCCGGGAAAACGGCGCTCCAAACCTCCCTCTCCGCATGGGAGCACGGCCACATCAACGGGCGCGAGCTGCCCGACCCGGACGCCTCCCCGACCCGGCTGGCCCGGTTCTTCGCCTCGCTCACCGCGCAGCAGCGGACGCGCCTCGCGCACCGCTACCCGCTCGCGGTCGGCAACATGAACGGCGCCCCGGTCTCGCTGCGCTACCGCGCCAACCGCGTCGCCCTCGACCAGCAGCGCAAGGTCGAGAAGAAGCGCATGCACGACAACCGCCTCACGCCGCTGGGCCAGCAGGACGCGGGCCGCCTCATGCACCGCTTCGAGGCGCTGATGACCGAGGGCCGTCACATCCTGGCCTTCGACCCCGAGGGTTCGGGCCGGATCGCCGAGGTCTTCGGCGACCTGGACACCGCTCAGCGCGTCTCGGTCATCGTCCCCGGCGTAGACACCGACCTGCTCACGTTCCAGAAGACGAACAAGAACTACTCGGCACCGGTCGGCATGGCCCAGAACCTGTACGTGGCCGAGAACACGGCGAAGTCAGCGACGGACACGACCGGCACACGTACGGCGGTCATCGCCTGGGCCGACTACACCTCCCCCGGTGGCCTCGGCATCGACTCGGCCACCGCGGGACGCGCCGAGGCAGGCGCCGTACGGCTGAACGCGCTGGTGCAAGCGCTGCCCGGGACCTCGCAGGTCGCGCTGTTCTGCCACAGCTACGGCTCGGTGGTGTGCGGGGTCGCCGCGCACGAGCTGCCGGCGCGGGTGACCGACATCGCGGTGGCGGGCAGCCCCGGGATGCGCACCTCCAAGGCCTCCCACCTGCACACGCGGGCGCGGGTGTGGGCGATGCGGGACGCCGACGACTGGATCCAGGACGTGCCGTACATGGAGGTCGGCGGCCTCGGGCACGGCGAGGACCCGGTGTCGAACGCCTTCGGTGCGCGCGTGCTGTCGGCGAAGGACGCCGAGGGTCACACCGGTTACTTCGCGGCGGGCACCGACAGTCTCGCCAACTTCGCCGACATCGGGGTTGGCGCGTACCGCTCGGTGACGTGCGCGCACGAAGGTGACACCTGCCGAGAGGGTTTGTCCGGCGCCTCGGCGGCCGGACGCGCGTAGAAACAGCAGGAAGTGCGGTCTGCGCGGGGATGGGACGGAGGAGCGTGTGCCGCCTACGATGAGCCGCATGGGTGACGTACTGGCCGGATTTCATGCCGCCTGGGAGTTCGAGTCCGACTCCGTGGTCATCCGTTACGAACGTGGCATTCGAACACCCAAGCTATTTCAGGCGCTCGGTGAACGCCGGATCCCCTTCGAGGCGATCGAGGCGGTGGCGCTCACGCCCGGCCGGCGCGGCACGGTCGTGCTCCGCGCGGTGCCCCGGCCGGGTGCCGATCCGCTGATGGAGGCGGCCGCGGGTCAGCTGAAGGAGAGCTGCGATCCCTATCGGCTGGTGTTGCCCGCCGAGCGCGAGACGCTCGCCGAGTACTACGCCGACGAGTTGCGGGCGCAGCTGAAGCCGGAGGGCCCTGCCGAGCGGTTCGTGGTGGCCGCGCCCGAGGTGCCCTTGCGGTTCAAGGCGTACGACGGGAAGGCGTCCTTCGACGGGAAGACCGTGTCGTTCCGGTGGTTCTGGACGGGGGCGTCGTCCGCGAAGTGGAAGGCCGGCGACCAGAGCTTCGCGATCGCCGACCTGAACGGGGTCGAGTGGCGGTCGCCCGAAGTCTTTGAGGGGCATCTACGGCTGTTGCGCGGGGCCGAGTCGCTTCTGCCGGTCGATCAGGATCCGGCCGCCGTGGTGTTCGGGCTCGGGTATGGGCCTGTGCACGAGTCTCTGCCGTTCGCGGCGGCGGTGCTTACGGCGGTGCGGTCTGGGCGGTCTGTGGCTGTGGTGCCGGTCGCTCGGCGTGATCCTGGGGACATCGCGGAGCGGATCCGGCACCTTGGTGAGTTGCATGCGGCGGGGCTGGTGACGGATGAGGAGTTCTCCGTGAAGAAAGCGGAGCTGCTGGCAGAACTTTGACTGCGGGCCGGTGGGGGCTGGTCGCGCAGTTCCCCGCGCCCCTAAAGCTTGCCCTACTCCCTGCTGGAAGAGGCGAAGGTCATGTCCGCGTAGCGGTCCCCCGCCACCTTTCCCGCGATCGGCTCCAGCAAGGTCAGCTCCTCGTCCGTCAGGACAATCGCTGTCGCCGCCGTGTTCTCCTCCACCCTGCCCGGCTTGGTCGTGCCCGGGATCGGGATGACCGGGAGGCCGTGGACCTGGGAGCGCTGTTGGACCCAGGCCAGGGCGATCTGGCCCAGCGAAGCCCCGTGCGCCTCGGCGACCGTCCGCACCGGCTCCAGGAGCGCGCCGTTGGCGGCCGCGTTCTCGCCGGTGAAGCGGGGCTGCGTGCGGCGGTAGTCGCCCTCTGTCAGGTCCTGGTCGGCGTTCGAGAACGAACCCGTGAGGAAGCCTCGGCCGAGGGGTGAGTACGGAACGACCGCCACGCCCAGGTCGGCCGCGGCGCCCACCAGGCTGATCTCGACGTCGCGGCTGAACAGTGACCACTCCGACTGGACGGCGGCGATGGGGTGGACGGCGTGGGCGGTCCGCAGTTCCGCACCCGTGACCTCGCTCAGGCCGAGGTGCTTCACCTTGCCCTCGGCCACCAGTTCCGCCATCGCGCCGACGGTGTCCTCGATGGGGACGGCCGGGTCGCGGCGGTGCATGTAGTAGAGGTCGATGACGTCGACGCCGAGGCGCTTGAGGCTCGCCTCGACCGCCTGGCGGATGTACGGGCGGTCGTTGCGGATGACGCGCCGGGTGGGCTCGCCGGACGGGATCGACAGGGCGAACTTGGTGGCGATGACGAGCTGGTCGCGGTGCGCCTTGAAGAACGGCGACAGGAACCGCTCGTTCTCTCCCTGGCCGTACGCGTCCGCCGTGTCGTACAGGGTCACGCCCAGGTCGAACGCGCGGTCCAGGGCGGCCTGCGACTGCTTCGCGTCCGAGGGGCCGTAGGCGAAGCTCATGCCCATGCATCCGAGGCCCTGGACGCCGACCTCGGGGCCGGCCGCGCCGAGCCGTGCGGTCGGGATCGGGGTGTCGGTCATCCGGCTTTCTCCTTCTCGTATGCGTGGGCCTCGCCGTAGAAGGCGATCTTCCGGTCGAGTACGGCGAGGGTGTCGTGCAGCTCGGCGATCCTGGCCAGGACGTCGCGGCGGGTCGCCTCCAGCAGGTCGAAGCGGTCGCCGTAGGTGTGGTCGCCCTCGCGGACCAGCTCGGCGTAGCGGACCATGTCGGCGACCGGCATGCCGGTCAGGCGGAGCTTGCCGACGAGGTCGAGCCAGTCGAGGTCGTGGTTGCTGTAGCGGCGCTGGCCGGTGTGCGAGCGGTCGATGTGCGGCATCAGCCCGATGCGCTCGTACCAGCGCAGGGTGTGTGCCGTCAGGCCGGTGAAGGCGACGACCTCGCTGATCGTGTAGCTGTCCTCGCCGTCCGGACGCCGCTCGCCCTGCGGCGGGCCCGCGCAAGTGTCGGTACTGGTACCCGTGGTCTCCATCACCGTCATGGCCACCACGCTATGGCCTTGGAGTGCACTCGAAGCAAGCGGAACCGGTAAGAAATCGACGGGACGCGCCAGGGGTGCGGTGGATAGCGTGCGGGACATGAGTCTCGTACGACGGGCAGCCCCCGACGATGCCGCCGAACTGCTGCGACTGCGCCAGGTGATGATCGACGCGCTGCCGGGTTCGGACCCCGGTACGGACTGGCACGCGGAGTCCCTGCCGACGCTGCGGAAGCGGCTCGCGTCGGACGAGGACTTCGGGGCGTTCGTCGTGGACCACCCCGATCGGCCGGGATCGCTGGCGGCCCTGGTCGTCGGCACGGTGGACTACCGGATCGGGAAGGCGGAGAACCCGCAGGGGAAGGCCGGGTTCGTCTTCAGCGTGGCCACCGACCCGGACGCGCGGCGCCGGGGGTACGCGCGCGCGTGCATGGAGGAGCTGCTCCAGTGGTTCCGCGAGCGCGGCGCGGGCCAGGTCCTCCTCACCGCCTCCCCCGACGCCGAGCCGCTCTACGCGTCCCTCGGCTTCACCCGCAAGCCCGACCCCATGATGGGGCTCATGCTCTGAACCACTTAGGCTCGGCGGCATGTCCTTGCAGAGCCTCGCGCTGATCGAGAACTGGCCGGTACCGACCGCGGCCGCGGGTGTCGTACGAGCCGACGGGACCGTCCTCGGGGCCCACGGCCCGGCCGGCCACCGCTTCCCGCTCGCCTCGGTCACCAAGCCGCTCGCGGCGTACGCCGCCCTCGTCGCGTACGAGGAGGGCGCGATCGAGCTGGACGAACCGGCGGGCCCGCCCGGCTCCACGGTCCGCCATCTCCTCGCCCACACCTCGGGGCTGGCCTTCGACGAACACCGCGTGACGGCCCCGCCCGGACAGCGCCGTCTGTACTCGAACGCGGGCTTCGAGCAACTCGGCGACCACCTCGCGAAGGCGACGGAGATCCCGTTCGCGGAGTACCTGCACCAGGCGGTCCTCGCCCCCCTGGGCATGACGTCGACGACGATGGAAGGCGCCAACTCCCCGGCGAAGGACGGCGTTTCGACGGTCGAGGACCTCCTCCGCTTCGCCGCCGAAGTCCAGGCCCCCCGCCTCCTCGACCCCCGCACGGTCGCCGAGGCGATGACGGTCCAGTACCCCGGCACGAAGGGCGTCCTCCCGGGCTACGGCCACCAGAACCCCAACGACTGGGGCCTCGGCTTCGAAATCCGCGACTCCAAGTCCCCGCACTGGACGGGGAGTTCGTCGTCCCCGCGCACGTTCGGTCACTTCGGCCAGTCCGGTACGTTCCTGTGGGTCGACCCGGCCGCGGGCGCGGCCTGCGTCGCCCTGACGGACCGGGCGTTCGGACCGTGGGCGGTGGAGGCGTGGCCACCGTTCACGGACGCGGTGCTGGCCGAACTCTCCCCACACTGACGGGCGTTGGCTCTCCGGCGCTAGGTCATCTCCCACATCAACACCTCGGCCCCGGTAGCCGCCGCCTCCACCACCAGATCCCGCGCGTCCGTGATCCGGGCCGCATCCCCCGGCCCCAACTTCTCCCCGCCCAGGCCCACTTCACCGCGCACCACATGGACGTACACATGCACGGCGTCCGGTACGGCCGTGCGTTCACCGGGTACGAGCCGGCGCACATGCAGCATCGCGCCGGCCTCCGGCACCGCGTACGGCGTGGAGTCGGCGATGCCGTGCACGATCCCGTACGACGGTTCGCCACCCGGCTCCAGTGGGGCGAGCCACATCTGCACGAAGGTCAGGGGGCTGTCGGCGTCGTTCCGCTCGACGTGCCGAACGCCGGCCGCCGAGCTGAGGCGCTGGACGTCACCGGGCCGGACCCGCGTCAAATGCCCCGTGGAGTCGCGATGGCTCAACTCCCCTTCCACTACCCAGGTGATGATCTCGGTGTGGCTGTGCGGGTGCTCGTCGAAACCGGCACCAGGAGCGAGCCGTTCCTCATTACACGCGATGATCGCGCCGAACCGCAGGTTGTCGGGGTCATAGTGCGGCCCGAAGGAAAAGGCATGCCACGACTGAATCCCGGCCTGCGGGTCACCCCCTGGGTAGCGCTCGCCGGAGCGCCGTACGTCCATCACGGGGACAACGGTAGCCCTGGGGGGCGGGGCTGATCCCAACGGCGGGTGGGCGGAGCGGGGCGAGTGCGGGTGTACCGCTCGGCGTATCGAGTGGGGCGCGGGTGCGTCTCCTGCCCCACTAGCCGATTGCGGCTGCGCCTCCTGACCCGCCGAGCCGAACGCCGGTACACCTCTCAACCCACCGGGCCAGCCCGTAGCCCACCTCCAAACCCACCGGGTCCAACGCCGGACCACCCCACCCACTGAGCCGAGCGCTGGCACACCCCTCGCCCCACCGAGCCGAACGCGGTTGCACCTCCCAATCCACCGAGCCGAACGCCGGTACACCTCTCAACCCACCGGGCCAGCCCGTAGCCCACCTCCAAACCCACCGGGTCCAACGCCGGACCACCCCACCCACTGAGCCGAGCGCTGGCACACCCCTCGCCCCACCGAGCCGAACGCGGTTGCACCTCCCAATCCACCGAGCCGAGCGCCGGTACACCCCTCAATCCACCGAGCCAACCTGCGGCCCACTTCCAAACCCACCGAGCCGAACACCGGCACACCCACCGAGCCAGCCCGCGGCCACCTCGCCACCCACCGAGTCGAACACGGGCCCACCCCCGACCCACCGAGCCTGCCCATGGCCCACCTTCCAACCCACCGAGTCGGGTGGTGGGTGGGCATAGGCTTGGGGGTCTGGGGGCGGAGCCCCCAGGGACGGCGACCGCGACACCGGCCCAGGCAATCGCGACACCGGTCCAGGGACGACAACCCGACCCCGGCCCACGCACCCGCGACTCCGGCCCAGGTACGCCAACCTCAGTCCCGGCCCACCCAACCCCGGCCCAGGTACGCCAACCTCACCCCCAGCCCAGGTACGCCAACCCCAACCCCGGCCACACACCCGGCACCGTAAGCCCGCCCCCGTACCCGCCTCCAAAAGCCCGGCGCAGCCACCCGCACCGCACAGCCCCGCCCGGATAAGGCAGTCTTGTCCCGTGCCCGAACCCGAAACCAGCAGACCCGCAGGCCCCCTGCCCCGTGCCCACTCGCACCCGGCGACTCTGAAGCGGCTGGAGCAGTCGTCCGGGAGTCTCGCCGCCCAGGCCATCGCGCGCATGGACGAGACGCTGCCGTGGTACCGGGCGATGCCACCGGAGAACCGTTCCTGGATCGGGCTGGTCGCGCAGGCCGGTATCGCCGCGTTCACCGAGTGGTTCCGGCACCCGGACGCGCCGCAGGCCATCTCCACCGATGTCTTCGGAACCGCTCCCCGTGAGCTGACCCGCGCCATCACGCTCCGGCAGACCGTCGAGATGGTGCGGACGACCATCGAGGTCATGGAGTCCGCCATCGACGAAGTCGCCGCCCCCGGCGACGAGTCCGTACTCCGCGAGGCGCTCCTCGTCTACGCCCGGGAGATCGCCTTCGCCACCGCCCAGGTGTACGCGCAGGCCGCCGAGGCCCGCGGCGCGTGGGACGCCCGGCTGGAGTCCCTCGTCGTGAACGCCGTGCTGAGTGGGGAAGCCGATGAGGGGGCCGTCAGCCGGGCCGCCGCGCTCGGGTGGAACTCGCCCGAGCATGTCTGTGTCGTCCTGGGGACCGCTCCCGACGGCGACAGTGAGCTGACCGTCGAGGCGATTCGGCGGGCCGCCCGGCACGCCAAGCTCCAAGTGCTCACCGGGGTGCTCGGGGACCGGCTCGTCGTCATCGCCGGTGGGAGCGACAACCCGCTCGCCGTCGCCAAGTCGCTGATCGGGCCTTATGCCGCCGGACCCGTCGTCGCCGGCCCCATCGTGCCCGACCTGCTCGCCGCCACCCGCTCCGCGCAGGCCGCCGCCGCCGGGCTCAAGGCGTGCTCCGCCTGGCAGGACGCCCCGCGCCCGGTACTGGCGGACGACCTGCTTCCGGAACGCGCGATGGCCGGTGACCCCAGCGCCCGGGACCAGTTGGTGGAGGAGATCTACAGACCACTTGAAGAGGCCGGGTCCGCGCTCCTGGAGACGCTCAGTGTCTATCTGGAGCAGGCGAGCAGCCTCGAAGGTGCCGCGCGGATGCTGTTCGTCCATCCCAACACCGTGCGCTACCGGCTTCGACGTGTGACTGACGTCACCGGCTGGTCGCCGTCGGATGTACGGTCGGCGTTCACGCTGCGGATCGCGCTGATCCTGGGACGTCTGGCCGATGGAGATCCCCAGAACTAGCCTTTTGTCGGGGCTCCACAAAACCCCTTCCCGTTCTTCGTCCCTGTCCCCACGGGCGGCCGTGCCCGTCCCCAAGAGAGAGTGTGAGAGTGCTCGTACTCGTCGCTCCCGGCCAGGGCGCCCAGACGCCCGGCTTCCTGACCCCCTGGCTCGACCTCCCCGGTGTCGAGGACCGTCTGCGTGCCCTCTCGGCCGCCGCCGACCTCGACCTGGTGCACTACGGCACGGACGCCGACGCGGACGAGATCCGTGACACCGCCGTCGCCCAGCCGCTGCTCGTCGCCGCCGGACTGGTCTCCGCGGCCGCCCTCGGTGACGTGACACCGGGTGCCGTCGCCGGTCACAGCGTCGGCGAGATCACCGCCGCCGTCCTCGCGGGCGTCCTGGACGACACGGCCGCCCTGACCCTCGTACGCAAGCGCGGTCTGGCGATGGCCGAGGCTGCCGCGATCACCCCGACCGGGATGTCCGCGCTGCTCGGCGGCGACCCGGACACGACGGTCGCGCACCTGGAGAAGCTGGGCCTGACCCCGGCGAACGTGAACGGCGCGGGCCAGATCGTGGCCGCCGGCACGCTGGAGCAGCTCGCCGCCCTGGAGGCCGACAAGCCCGAGGGCGTGCGACGGGTCGTAGCCCTGAAGGTGGCCGGCGCGTTCCACACACGGCACATGGCCCCGGCGGTCGACACGCTCGCCAAGGCCGCGCAGGAACTGACGCCGGGCGACCCGACGATCACGTACGTCTCGAACAAGGACGGCAGGACCGTCGCCACCGGTGCCGAGGTGCTGGAGCGGCTGGTCGGCCAGGTCGCCAACCCGGTCCGCTGGGACCTGTGCATGGAGACCTTCAAGGAGCTCGGCGTCACCGCGCTCCTGGAGGTGTGCCCCGGCGGCACCCTGACCGGCCTCGCCAAGCGTGCCCTGCCCGGCGTGAAGACGCTGGCCCTGAAGACCCCGGACGACCTCGACGCGGCCCGCGAGCTCATCGCCGAGCACGCCAACGCCTGAAGAAGGAGCCGTACGAACATGTCGAAGATCAAGCCGAGCAAGGGCGCACCGTACGCGCGCATCCTCGGTGTGGGCGGTTACCGTCCGGTCCGTGTCGTCCCGAACGAGGTGATCCTGGAGACGATCGACTCGTCCGACGAGTGGATCCGCTCCCGTTCGGGCATCGAGACGCGGCACTGGGCGAACGACGAGGAGACCGTCGCCGCGATGTCCATCGAGGCGTCCGGCAAGGCGATCGCGGACGCGGGTATCACCGCCGAGCAGATCGGCGGCGTGATCGTGTCCACGGTCTCGCACTTCAAGCAGACCCCGGCCGTGGCGACGGAGATCGCCGACAAGCTGGGCACGAACAAGGCCGCCGCGTTCGACATCTCGGCGGGCTGCGCGGGCTTCGGCTACGGCCTCACCCTCGCGAAGGGCATGGTCGTCGAGGGCAGCGCGGAGTACGTGCTCGTCATCGGCGTGGAGCGGCTGTCCGACCTGACCGACCTGGAGGACCGCGCGACGGCCTTCCTGTTCGGTGACGGCGCGGGCGCGGTCGTGGTCGGCCCCGCCAAGGAGCCGATGATCGGTCCGACCGTGTGGGGTTCGGAGGGCGACAAGTCCGACACCATCAAGCAGACCGTGCCGTGGACCGAGTACGACAGCACGGGCAAGTTCCCTGCGATCACGCAGGAGGGCCAGGCGGTGTTCCGCTGGGCCGTGTTCGAGATGGCGAAGGTCGCCCAGCAGGCGCTGGACGCGGCCGGGATCACCCCGGACGACCTGGATGTCTTCATTCCCCACCAGGCCAACGAGCGGATCATCGACTCGATGGTGAAGACGCTGAAACTGCCGGAGCACGTCACGGTCGCGCGTGACGTACGCACCACCGGCAACACCTCGGCCGCCTCGATTCCGCTCGCTATGGAGCGGCTTCTGGCGACCGGCGAGGCCAAGAGCGGCGACACCGCGCTCGTCATCGGCTTCGGGGCGGGTCTCGTGTACGCCGCGACGGTCGTTACCCTCCCCTAGGCACTCCGTGCCGGATCATCATCGGATCCGGTACGGCAGAACTCACCCGCCGCTGCCGCGGCGGGCAACGCCACACCCTCTGGATCACAAAGAAGGAGCGCCTGACATGGCCGCCACTCAGGAAGAGATCGTCGCCGGTCTCGCCGACATCGTGAACGAGATCGCCGGCATCCCGGTTGAGGACGTCCAGCTGGACAAGTCCTTCACCGACGACCTGGACGTCGACTCGCTGTCCATGGTCGAGGTCGTCGTCGCCGCCGAAGAGCGCTTCGACGTCAAGATCCCCGACGAGGACGTCAAGAACCTCAAGACGGTCGGCGACGCGACCGACTACATCCTCAAGCACCAGGCCTGAGCCACCTCATAGGCCCGGACCACCTGGTCCGAGCCGCCCCATAGGCCCGGCTGCATGGCCCCGCCACCCGGCGGTGGCGCCGCTTAATCCTCGTACCGTTGGAGAAAGAATTCCCGTGAGCCCGACCAATCGCACCGTGGTCGTCACCGGTATCGGCGCAACCACACCGCTGGGTGGCGACGCAGCCTCGACCTGGGAAGGCATGGTCGCCGGCAAGTCCGGCGTGAAGCCCCTGGAGCAGGAGTGGGCCGCCGAGCAGGCCGTCCGTATCGCCGCGCCGGCCGCTGTGGACCCCTCCGAGGTGATCCCGCGTCCGCAGGCCCGCCGTCTGGACCGCTCGGCGCAGTTCGCGCTGATCGCGGCCAAGGAGGCCTGGGCGGACGCCGGTTTCACCGACAAGGCCGGTGAGGACCCCGCCGTCGACCCCGACCGGCTGGGCACCGTCATCGCCTCCGGCATCGGCGGTGTGACGACCCTGCTCGACCAGTACGACGTGCTGAAGGAGAAGGGCGTACGCCGCGTCTCCCCGCACACCGTCCCCATGCTGATGCCGAACGGCCCGTCCGCCAACGTGGGTCTGCTCGTGGGCGCCCGCGCGGGCGTGCACACGCCGGTCTCCGCCTGCGCGTCGGGCGCCGAGGCCATCGGCTACGCCATCGAGATGATCCGCACCGGCCGCGCCGACGTCGTCGTCGCGGGTGGCACGGAGGCGGCGATCCACCCGCTGCCCATCGCCGCGTTCGGCAACATGATGGCGATGTCCAAGAACAACGACGACCCGCAGGGCGCCTCGCGTCCCTACGACACCGGCCGCGACGGCTTCGTCCTCGGCGAGGGCGCGGGTGTCCTCGTCCTGGAGTCCGCCGAGCACGCCGCGAAGCGCGGTGCCCGGGTGTACGCCGAGGCGGTCGGGCAGGGCATCTCCGCCGACGGCCACGACATCGTGCAGCCGGAGCCGGAGGGGCGTGGCATCTCCCAGGCCCTGCGGAACCTGATGTCCAACACCGACCTCGACGCGGCGGAGATCGTGCACGTGAACGCGCACGCGACGTCCACGCCGGCGGGTGACGTGGCCGAACTCAAGGCCCTGCGCAAGGTGTTCGGTGACGACGCGGACCACATGGCTGTCTCGGCCACGAAGTCGATGACCGGGCATCTGCTGGGTGGTGCGGGGGGTGTCGAGTCGGTCGCCACCGTGCTCGCGCTGTACAACCGGATCGCTCCGCCGACCATCAATGTCGAGAACCTCGACCCGGAGGCCGAGGCCAACGCGGATGTTGTTCGCGGGGAGGCTCGGAAGCTGCCGGTCGAGGGGCGGATTGCCGCTCTGAACGACTCGTTCGGGTTTGGTGGGCACAACGTGGTGTTGGCGTTCCGGACGGTCTGAGGCGGTTGCTGAACTGTGTGTGGCCCGCCCCCTGGGTATTGGGGGCGGGCCACATGTCGTTTGTCGGCTTACGGCCGGTGGGGGCTGGTCGCGCCCACGCGGCGGAGCCGCATATCGATACAGCCCCGCGCCCCTAAAAGCAGCGCCCCTGACCGGCGATTTTCAGACCACCTGGTGCAGCCAGCGGACCGGGGCGCCCTCGCCCGCGTATCTGAAAGGCTCCAGCTCGTCGTCCCAGGGCTTGCCCAGGAGTTTGGCGATTTCCGCTTCCAGGTCCGTCTCGCCCTGCTGAGACCGCGTCAGAGCCGCCCGCAGGCGGTCCTCCGGGATCAGGATGTCGCCGTGGATGCCGGTTACCGCGTGGAAGATGCCCAGTTCGGGGGTGCAGCTGTAGCGCTCGCCCTCGGCGGTGGGGTTGGGCTCGGCGGTCACCTCGAAGCGGAGGAGGTGCCAGCCGCGGAGGGCGGAGGCGAGCTTGGAGGCCGTGCCCGCCTCGGCCTGCCAGGAGAATTCGGAGCGCCACGTTCCGGGCGCCGCGGGCTGTCGGATCCAGTCGAGGCTGACGCGGATGCCGAGCACCCCGGCGACGGCCCACTCGACGTGCGGGCACAGCGCGCGCGGCGCGGAGTGCACGTACAGAACTCCACGTGTCGTCACCGGGACCTCCGGACAGAGCGGGGCATCTTGCTGACTGGCGAACGGCGGCGGCAGGGCAGCCACGTTGAGGGCGAGGCTACCGTGCGGCGGCGCGCGGAGTGTGACGTACCGTCCCTCCCGGTGTCAGGAAACGCCGCCATTCACCCATGGGGACGCTTGTACGGGGGTGTGCCGTTGCATCGCACACGTGCGGGAACCCTCGCGCGTTGTCATGGGAGGGGACCGCTACACGACATCAAGGGGCTGGGCCAGGGCATGCGAAACCGACGTCACCGTTCACAGGCCGTGCTCGCCGTCCTGGTGGCGACCGTCCTGGGAGCCGCAGGCTGCGACTCCGGCGGAGGTGGCTCCGCCGACGCGCACAGCAAGAGCGGTACGGCGGCCAAGGCGAAGCCCTCCCCCGCCCCGCTGTGGGACAGCAGCCCGTCCTCGGTCGCGGCGGTCGGTGACTCCATCACCCGCGGCTTCGACGCCTGTTCGGTCCTGTCGGACTGCCCTGAGGTGTCCTGGGCGACGGGCAGCTCCGCCTCGGTCGACAGTCTCGCCGTACGGCTGCTGGGGAAGGCGGGCGCGGCCACGCGCAGCTGGAACTACGCGGAGACCGGGGCGCGGATGGCCGACCTGCCCGCGCAGATCGGCCAGGCGGCGGCCCGCAAGCCGCAGTTGGTCACGGTGATGGTGGGGGCCAATGACGCCTGCGCGGCCTCGACCTCGGCCATGACCTCCGTCCCGGACTTCCGCGCCGACTTCGAGACCTCGCTGAAGACGCTCCGCCGGGCACTGCCGAAGACGCAGGTCTACGTCGCGAGCGTGCCGAATCTCAAGCGGCTCTGGTCGCAGGGGCGGACGAACCCGATGGGCAAGGAGGTGTGGAAGCTGGGCATCTGCCCCTCGATGCTGGCCGACGCGGACGCCCTGGACTCGGCGGCGACGGAGCGGCGCGACACGGTACTGGACCGGGTGGAGGCGTACAACAAGGTCCTTGGGCAGGTGTGCGCGACGGACGAGCGGTGCCGTTTCGACGGAGGCGCGGTCTACGACTACCGCTTCGGCACGGACCAGTTGAGCCACTGGGACTGGTTCCACCCCAGCACGGACGGCCAGGCACGGCTCGCCGAGATCGCCTACCGTCACGTCACCGCGCGCACACCCGTGACCTAGGGTTTCCCTCATGAGCGAACTTTTCGGCACCCTTCCCGACGGCACGCCCGTGCACCGCTGGACGTTGGAGCGGGCCGGTGTGCGGGTGCGGGTGCTGTCGTACGGCGGGATCGTGCAGTCGGTGGAGGTGCCGGACCGGGACGGGCACGCGGCGGACGTGGTACTCGGGTTCGCTGATCTGGACGGGTATCTCGCCCATCCCGAGCCGTATCTGGGGGCGTTGGTCGGGCGGTACGCGAACCGGATCGCGGGCGGCCGTTTCCCGCTGGAGGGCGTCACGTACTCGCTGGCGCAGAACAACGCGCCCAACTCCCTGCACGGCGGCGAGCACGGCTTCGACAAGCGCGTGTGGGACGTCGAGCCCGTCGAGCACGGGGTGCGGCTCAGCCGGGTCAGCGCCCACGGCGAGGAGGGCTTCCCGGGGCGCCTCGCCGTCACGGCGACGTACACGCTGGACGCGTCGGGCGCGCTCCACTTCGTCTACGAGGCGACGACGGACGCGCCGACCGTCGTGAACCTCACCAACCACAGCTACTTCGACCTGAGCGGCGCGGGCAGCACGGGCGGCGCGGGTGGTCATGAACTCCGGCTCGCCGCTTCCCGGTTCACGCCGGTCGACGGCGACCTGATCCCGACCGGTGCGCTCGACGACGTGACGGGCACGCGCTTCGACTTCCGTGAGGCGCGGAAGGTGGGTTCCGGCTACGACCACAACTTCGTGCTGGACAAGGGCCTGACCCCGGCCCCGGTCGAGATCGCCGAGCTGTACGACCCGGCGTCCGGGCGGGTGTTGACGGTGGCGACGACCGAGCCCGGCATCCAGCTCTACACCGGTGAGCACCTGGCCGACCCGTTCGCCCCGGGTGCCGGGATCGCCCTGGAGACCCAGCACTTCCCGGACTCCCCCAACCGCCCGGAGTTCCCGAGCACGGAACTGCGCCCGGGCGACACGTACCGCTCGGAGACGGTGTACGGCTTCGCGGCCCGCTGAGTTGGGGCCCGGGCAGGAATGAGCCCCGGTCCAGGGGTCAGGTCCCGGACCGGGGCTGTCTGAGGGGACGGCGTCCCGGGTCAGACGTTAATCGTCGTCGCGACCCTGCGGTCGGTGATCGAGCGCCCGGCCTGGATCTCGTACGAACCCTTTACAAATGCCCACGCGTTCGCCGTCTCATCCCAGATCTCGAAAGATCGGCGCGGAAGTTCGACGACCACGTCGACACTCTCACCGGGCCCGGCCTCGACCCCGGCGAATCCGGCCAGCCAGCGGGCGGGACGCTCCGGGTCGGCCTCGACGGGGGCGTCGGCGGGGGCCAGATAGACCTGGACGACCTCACGGCCGTGCCGGGCACCGGAGTTGGTGACGCGGACGGTGACGGACGTACCGCCGCCCTCGGTCTCCGCCTCAATGGCGTCGTAGCTCCAGTCGGTGTAACCGAGGCCGTGCCCGAAGGGGTACGACGGGGTGCGGCCCGCCTTCTCCCAGGCGCGGTAGCCGATGAACACGCCCTCGGTGTACGGGAGTTCGCCGTTCTCGGGGACGACCTGGGTGACCGGGGCGTCGGTGAGGGAGCCCCAGGTGGTGGGGAGCCGGCCGCCGGGTTCGTGGATGCCGGTGAGGACGTCGGCGAGGGCGGCGCCACCCTCCTGGCCGGGGAACCAGCCGAGCAGGACGGCGGCGACCTCGTCGCGCCAGGGCAGTTCGACCGGGGAGCCGGAGTTGACGATCACGACGGTGTTCGGGTTGGCGGCGGCGACGGCGTGCACCAAGTCGTCCTGGCGGCCGGGGAGTTGGAGGTCCGTCCGGTCGTAGCCCTCGGACTCGACGCGTTCGGTGGTGGCGACCACGACGACGGCGGTGTCGGCGGTGCGGGCCAACTCGACGGCCTCGGCGATGAGTTCGTCGGGGTCGCGCTGCGGTTCCTGGTGGACGAGGGTGAAGCCGACGACCTTGAGGTCGCGGTTCTCGGCGAAGCTCACGACGTAGGTCAGGGACACCTCGACCGGGGTGCCGGCGGTGAGGTCGACGCGGGCGCGGGGTTCGGGGGCGCCGAAGAAGGAGCTGAACGGGTCGTCCTTGAGGGGGCGTTGGACGTCGTCGTAGTACGTCGTGCCGTCGACGGTGAGGGTGAAGGCGCCGAGTCCCTTGATGCCGAAGGTGTGTTGGCCGGTGTCGCGCGGGGTGAAGGTGCCGGCGAGTTCGACGGTGTGCAGGGTGTCGTGGGTGACGCCCTCGGGGAGGTCGTCACCCATCCACCGGAGCTGTCCGCTGGGCGCGGAGGCGGTGCCGATGACCTGGCCCGCCGTGTCCCGGCAGACGGCGCGCAGCTCGAACCCCTTGTCGGCGTCGGCGAGTTCGGTGTTCGGGTCGGCGCCGACGGCGTAGGTGAGGGTGCCGTCGGGGAGGGCGGCGGTGAGGCCGTCGAGCGGGGAGACGACGTGGGGCGGGAAGACGATGGCGGAGCCGCCGCCGAGGACGCGGGCGTCGCGGGCGGCGGCGCCGAGGAGAGCGACGGTGCCGTTCGGCTTCAGCGGGAGGGCGTCGTTCTCGTTCCGGACGAGGACGAAGGAGCGGCGGGCGATCTCGCGGGCGAGGGCCTCGCCGTCGACAGGGGAAGGGAGTTGGGCTTCCGCCACGACAGGCTCGGCGCCGTCCAGGATGCCGACGCGGGCGGCGAGGCGCAGCACGTTCCGTACAGCGGTGTCGACGGTGGTCTCCTCGACCTCGCCGTCGCGCACGGCCCGGGCGAGGGCCTCGCCGTAGACGGTCTTCGGGCCGGGCATGGCGGCGTCGAGGCCGCCCTCGATGGTGCCGACGGTGGAGCGGGCGGCGGTCCAGTCGGAGACGTTGAAGCCGTCGAAGCCCCATTCGCCGCGCAGGATCTCGTTCACCAGGTAGCGGTGCTCGGTCATCGTCGTGCCGTTGACCGTGTTGTAGGCGGTCATGATGCCCCAGGGGTGGGCGTTCTCGACGATGAGCTCGAAGGGGGCCAAGTACAGCTCGCGCAGGGTGCGTTGGGAGATCACGTTGTCGACGGTGAAGCGGTCGGTCTCGGCGTCGTTGGCGACGAAGTGCTTGACGGTGGTGCCGACACCGCCGGACTGGACGCCCTCGACGTACCCGACGCCGATCCGTCCGGTGAGGTACGGGTCCTCGCTGTACGCCTCGAAGTGCCGTCCGCCGAGCGGGGAACGGTGGAGGTTGACGGTCGGCGCGAGCAGGACGTGAACGCCCTTGCGGCGGGCCTCCTGGGCGAGCAACACGCCCGCACGGTGGGCGAGTTCGGGGTCCCAACTCGCGGCGAGGGCGGTGGGGGACGGCAGCGCGACGGACGGATCGTCGGCGGTCCAGCGCACACCGCGGACGCCGATCGGGCCGTCGGACATGACGAGGGACTTGAGGCCGATCTCCGGGAGCGCGGGCAGCGACCACATGTCCTGCCCGGCGAGCAGCCGCGCCTTGGCATCCAGGTCGAGCTTGCCGAGGGCCGCCTCGACGACCGCCTCTACCGCTCCGACCGCTTCGACTGCCTTACGGGGTCCCGCCATCCCGGTGCCTCCTCGCTGAGTCCGTGTGGTGCCGTGCCTCCATCGTGCATCGGTTACCTGTAGAGCGGTAGGTTTCGTAACCTTGCTGTTATGTGAACGGTCACCGGGTGTCGTACGGTGACGCCATGAACGCCACGAACTCCAGGACCCGGCGCGAGGAACGACGCGCCGAGATCGTGCGGGCGACCCTGGAGGTGATCGCCGAGCGCGGCTACCGGGGCACGAGCCTGGCGGCGGTGGCGGAACGCGTCGGTCTGACCCAGCAGGGCCTGCTGCACTACTTCCCCACGAAGGACGCGCTGCTCGTGGCCGTCCTGGAGGAACGGGACCAGTGGGACGCCGTACCGGACAGCCGGTGGCGCGTCGACCTGCTGGCGTCCCTGGTCGAGTACAACGCGATGCGGCCCGGGATCATCCAGACGTTCTCCGCCCTCCTCGGCGAGAGCGTGACGGAGGGGCATCCGGCGCGGGACTACTTCAGCGAGCGGTACGTCCGCGTCCGGGCGAGCATGGCGGGGGTCCTGCGCGCCGAGTACGGCGACCGCCTGCCGAACGGCCTGACGCCCGAGCGGGCGGCTCCGCTGCTGGTCGCGGTGATGGACGGGTTGCAGTACCAGTGGCTGCTGGATCCGGAGTCGGTGGACATGCCGGGGGCGTTCCGGGACTTCTTGGCGCTGCTGGGCGAGGAAGTACAGGGGGGCACGGAGACGTAGGAGGTTCGGCCGGCTCCGGGCCGGTCAACTCCCTCGCTACTGCCGCCAGATGACGGCCAGCGTCTTGCTCACCACACACACGAGAGCGAGGACGAGGGCCCAGTCGTAAGCACCTGCAAGACCCAGCGCGGCGACCCCGGCCCCGAACCACACCACCTCGAACCCGACCCGCCCGGCGCCCCGCACCTTGTACTTGGCCTTCGGCGACCCGCACAACCCCCACAACACGGCCAGCACGACGGGCCCACCGACACCGAGCAGCCAGGTCAGCGGCGTGGCGAGATCCCGCGTGAACCCCCAGTAGCCGACGGCCACGAGGGCGCCGACCTCGATGGCGAAGAGAACACCGAGGTTCGCCGCCTTGGCCGTGTCCACTGGCTTCACTGCCTTCGCTGCCGTCATGGGCGGCAGTATCGCTCGGAGGGGATCACGCTGTCGCGGGTGCGACGGCCACGACTTCGACCAGCGCCTCCAGCCGGAACGGGCCAGGAACTGCCTTCTCACGGTGCCGTATTCGTCGAGCCTGGTGATGTCGGTCAGGTGGATGCGGATGTTGATGACGTCGACGAGGAGGTACGAACGCCGGTCTGTGGAAATCGGCCCGTTGGAGGTCGCCGGTGAGCGGGTGGGGTTCAGGGCGTTCGCCACCGCGGACTCGGCGCTGGTGCCGCGCGCTCTCGCCGCGTTCTGGGACCGGCACCCGGGTGTACTGCTGTCCCGTGAGGAGGGCCTCACCCCGCGTCTCCTGGACCGGCCGGCCTCCGGGCACCTCGACCTGGCGATCGTCTCCACGACGGGACGCGCTCCGCTCGACGCGTACGAACTCCACCATCTTCTCGACGAGTCGCTGTACGTCGCTGTACCGGCCGACCACCCCCTCGCCGACCAGGGACCGGTCCGACTCTCCCAACTCGCCGACGCAGACTGGATATCGGGCAGCACCCGCCCCGAGGGCACCCTCCTCGACGCGGCCCTCCGACAGGGGTTCCGGCCGCGTGTCGCCCACGTCGTCGCCGAGTGGACCGCGAAGGAGGGGTACGTCGCCGCCGGCCTCGGTGTGACCCTGGTGCCGGCCCTCGCCGCCGACTCCGGACGACCGGACATCGTGCTGCTGCCGCTGCTGGACGAGGGGGCGCCGGCGCGGGCGGTGTATGCGGCGACGGTTCGGGGGCGGGCGCTGTCGGTGGCGGGGGCGGCGTTCCTCGGGGTGCTGGAGGAGGAGGTGGGGCGGATCGGATCGCCCGTCGCACCCGTGGCGTAGACCACTCCCGTCACGCGATACTGCGGCCGTCCGGCACCGCACCGCACCCCACTGCGAACGGAAGGCCTCAACCACCTTGAACGTCATACGAGTTCGGACCAGCATCCTCGGACTGGCCCTGCTGGCCGGTTTCTCCGCCCCCAGTACCGGGGCGGCGGCCGACACCACCCTGTCCCCGACCGTCGAGGAGCAACGGCTCGACAAGGAAGTCCCCCAGGAGATCCTTGAGCACTCCGGATTCGACACCGTGGCCCCGGAGTTCACCCACGCGCTCGAAGGGGCGCGCAGTTACGCGCAGGCCCGCCGGATCGTCGTACGCGAGGGAACCGCGCTGTGGCGGCGGGCCGTGGCGCGGGCTCAGGGGCGGGGGCCCGCCGGCGGGGATCTGTCCCGGGACGACGATCGGCCGTTGTACTGGGCCCGGTTGGGGATGACTCGGGAAGTGCGGGAGTGGGAGCCCGAGTTCGGTATCTCGGAGGGGCAACGGGCCGCTCTGCTCGGGCAGTTGGAAGTGACCTCGCGGGGGCAGAGCAGTATCCGGTATCCGCACGAGAAGGGGATCAAGCGGATTCTCGTGACCGGGTTCGACCCGTTCACGCTCGACGCGGACATCCGGATCTCCAATCCGTCCGGGGCCACCGCGCTCGCGCTCGACGGCACGGTGATCCGGACGGCGGACGGACCGGCGCGGATCGAGACGGCCATGTTCCCGGTGCGGTGGGCGGACTTCGCGGACGGGACCGTGGAGCGGGCGTTGCGGCCGTATCTGCCGAAGGTGGATCTGTTCACCACCGTGAGCCAGGGGCGGGTCGGCCGGTTCGACGTCGAGCGGACCAACGGGGCCTGGCGGGGCGGGTATCCGGACAACGACAACGTGTCGAAGACCGGGACCGTGCCTGTCGACGATCCGGGCTCGCAGCCCCAGTGGACGTCGACGACCCTGCCGTACAAGGCGATTGTGGCCGCCGACACCGGGCGGTTCCCCGTGTACGACCACACCGAGGTGACCGAGATACCGGCCGGGGCGACCGATCCCGTCGTACGGCCGGACGGGCCCACCGCGGGGTCCACGGCCCGTGCCGGGGGTGGCGGGAACTACCTCTCCAACGAGATCGCCTACCGCGCCACGCTGCTCCGGGACCGGCTCGGGCTGCACGATTCGCTGCCGGGTGGTCATATCCACACGCCGGTACTGCAGTTCGGGGCGGGGAACACGGACCCGGCGACGGGGACGATCACCGATCCGGAGTTCGTGCGGAACCGGGTGGACATCATCGCGCAGGTCAGGGCGATGGTGACCGTGGCGATGGACGCGTCACTGAGCGACTGACGCGGGGCCGGCTTCCGGGCCTCGCTCTTCCCTGTCCCCCTCTTCCCCGTCCCCCTCCTCGGTCTCCTCCCCCAACAGCTCCCGCGCCATCATCGTCGCCCCCGCCACCGCCCCCGGCATCAGGAACACCGCGACGAACGGGACCAGGAAGGAGAGGCCGAGGGGGGTGCCGAAGCCCCAGATCAGGGTCTTGCGGCTGCGGAGGAGGGTGAGGCGGGCGCGGAGGTCGATGCCTCTGCGTTGGAGGGCGACCGCCGTCAGCTCCTCCGTGAGGAAGAAGCCCGTGACGAAGAAACCGATCACCGGGATCGCCGTCTGGCCGATGAACGGGACGAAGCCCAGGGCGAAGAGGAGGACGCCCCACAGCACCGCGCGGACCAGGATGCGGAGGCTGTCGCGGGCCGAGATCCACAGTTCGCGCCAGAGGGGGAGGCCCGATTCGGGGGCCGTGCCGTCCGGGGAGACGTCCCGGTCGACCTTCTCGGAGAGGGTCTCGTAGAAGGGCTGGCCTATGAGGAGGGTGACGGCCGTGAAGGTCAACACCGAGAGCAGCAGGGCCAGTACGAACAGCACCGCCGTGAGGAAGCCGCGGAACAGGCCCTGCCACGGGCTCGACCAGTCGTCCGCGAAGGGCGTCGTCCAGGTGACGAAGTCCTGGCCCCAGAGCGCCAGCGCGACCAGCGCCGCCACGTACAGGACCAGCGTGATCAGGCCGGGGATCAGCCCGAAACCGTAGTGCCTCCCGTGCCGCGCCATCCAGCGCTGGCCCTTCAGGAGATAGCCGAACCCCGCGCCAAGATCATGCATGGGGCGAACTTTACGGTGCGCCTCACGCTCGGTCGACACCGCTACGCACCCGCGTTCGACACCGCCACCACAACCCCCCGGTCCGCCGCCGGCGCCACCGCCGCCGTCACCCGTACCGCCGTCGCCCGGGCCACCCGGCCCGCGCGGGAGGTCGCCGCGAGAAGAGCCGGTTGGACGCGTTCCAGGGCGGAGACGAGGAGTTCCTCGCCCGCGATCAACACCGGTCCTGCCACCTTAGTAGTCGCCGCTGCGGCTTCCGTGAGGTCGGCCAGGGGCGGGAGCGCTGCCCGGACCACGTTCACGCCCGCGGTCGCCGCCCGTTGCGCAAGGGCGACCTGGAACGGCAGCAGCGGAGCCAGCGCCGCCGTCAACGCCTCGGCCACGCGCCGGAGTTCGGGCGACGCGTCGGCCAGGGTGTCGGCCAGCGCGCGGATCAGCGGGGTGAGGGCCAGCAGCACGCCCGCGGCCACTCCCGCCGCCGCCGGCAACAGCGGGGAAGCCGCCTCGACCAGGTCACCGAGTGCCGTGGCGAACTCCTCGACCGCCGGTTCCACCGCGTCCAGGATCGGCAGCAGGCTGTCACCGATCACCGTCAGCAGCGCCTGCGCCGGTGCGCTCACCGGGTGCACGGCCAGCGGGGCACCGGTCGTGCCGAGCCGGGTCAGGGTGTCGACGATGCGGTAGAACGCCTCCTGGGCCTGCGGCGACGCGCTCGCCTCGGCCAGTTCGGCGGTGGTCTCGCGCAGGACCCGTAGCGCCTCCGCGCCCGAACCGTCCCGTGGATCAAGGGTGTTGATCGCGATCCTGGTGATGTTCCCGGCCGTGTCCAGGAGTTGGCCGGTGATGTCGGTGGTGCTGCGTGCCATGCGCAGCACCTCGTCCCTGCTGGGGATCGAAGGAATCGTTGCCATGGGACCTGGGACCTCCTCGCCGTACGCAGACGTGCGCAGCGGTACGTGGACGAACACGACCAGGCCCAACCGGCCGCACCCGCTGCCCGGTACCGGTGGCCTCTGCTCAGCATGCCCCGTCCCCGGCCCCCCGAATGCGCCATCCGGGGCATCGACGACACCAACAACTTCCTGTTCACCGTTGAGTCGAACAGGTGCGGCTCGCCGTACCGATCTCTGGAACCAAAGAGGAGGTACGCGTGCGCACCATTGCCCGAGCCGTCCCCCCGACACCCGTTCTGCTCACCGCCGTCGCCCTGACCACCGCCGCCGGTTCGCTCCTGCTCCAGCCCCGCACCGCGGACGCCGCTCCCCGTCCCGTCCCGCGCCGGGGTTCCGCGCCCGACCCCACCATTCGTGAGGGCTCCGGCCCCGACCGGTACGCCGGCCTCGCGCCCGCCACCGCCGCCCGCCGCGCCCTCACCGCCACCGTCCCGCGCATCGACCCCCGCCTCGGCTACCCCCGCCGCCACCTCCTCTCCCCCGACCCGGCGAACCCCGCCGACACGTCACTGAAGCTCGGCCTCACCCCGTACCACGCCCTCGCCCCGCGCCTGAACTCCCTTCAACAGCTGGGCGATCGGGTGAGTGTCGAGGTCGCGG
The DNA here is from genome assembly GCF_045162565.1 of Streptomyces sp. NBC_00986. Lineage (NCBI taxonomy): Bacteria > Bacillati > Actinomycetota > Actinomycetes > Kitasatosporales > Streptomycetaceae > Streptomyces > Streptomyces sp. NBC_00986. The sequence continues at coordinate 8,105,165 of NZ_CP108733.1, read as the reverse complement.
GTGTCTCGGTCGGCGGGCACCGGCTCTACCTCGTCACGGTCACCGCCCCGGAGACCGCCGACCAGGCCACCGCCCAGGAACGGATGCGCGAGCTCATCGAGAACGCGCCGGCCACCGCCGCCAAGTCCCCGGAGATCAAGGCCGGTTACAAGACCCCGGTGCTCTTCGACAACAACATCCACGGCGACGAACGCGAGGGCACCGACGCCTCCCTCGACCTCATCCAGCAGCTCGCGACCTCCAACGACGCCCGGACCAACGACCTGTTGGCGCACAGCCGCCTCTACTTCAACATCACCGCGAACCCGGACGGCCGTATCGCGGGCACCCGCACGAACGCCAACGGCTTCGATCTCAACCGGGACTTGATCACCGCCTCACAGCCGGAGGCCCGCGCGATCCGCGCGCTCACGATCGACAAACAGCCCGCCGTCCTGCTCGACCTGCACGGTTACGTCAACGGCACCCTCATCGAGCCGACCACTCCCCCGCACGGCGAGAACTACGAGTACGACCTCTTCCTCAAGAACACCTACGCCAACGCCCTGGGCATGGAGACCGCCGTCAACGGCCTCGGCTACACACCGGCCAAGGACGGCGTCGAGCCCGCCCAGATCCCCTTCCGCGACCAGGCGGAGGGCTGGGACGACTGGCCCCCTGTCTTCACCCCGCAGTACGCCGCCTTCCAGGGCGCGGTCGCCGCCCACACGGTCGAGATCCCGCTCCAGGTCGACAACTCGGCCTACGACACCCTCCCCACCACCGAGTTGCACCGCCGAGCCGCGATCAACGTGGCCGTAGCGGGCGCGGCCATGCGCGCCACTCTCGACTTCGCCCGCTCCCACCGCAGTTCGCTCATCGCCGACCAGATCGAGATGTTCCGGCGGGGAGCGGCGGGCGCCGAACAAGTACCCGTGTCGGCGCGGACCGTCCCGGGAGTCCCGGGCATCGGCCCCGAGGACGTCTGCACGACCGACTTCCCCCGCGCCTACACCATTGCGGCCGACACCGAGGGCGCCCGTCTCGTCGCGCACCTCATCGCCAACGACGTCCGCGTGCTACGCGCGGCGACCGGCGCGTACGTCGTCGACATGCACCAGCCCAAACGGGGCCTGGCGAACGCCCTGTTGGCCGACGGCCGTGACATCAGCGACAAGGTGACGGCGATGTACGACATCTCGGCCTGGAGCCTGGGCCGCCTGTGGGGCGCCAAGGTCGAGCCCGTACCCAGCCTCCCCGCCACGCCTCTCACCACCGTCGCCGCCCCCTCCCCCGTCGCCCACGTCGCCCCGCACGGCGACCTCCGCCTCCGCCTCACCGACCCGGCCGAGTTCGCGGCCCTCAACTCCCTGCTCCGCCAAGGGATTCCGGTACGACGGTCGGCGGACGGCAGCGCGATCGTGCCGGAGCCGGAGACCGAGGCGGCACGGGCGAAGGTGACCGAGGCCGCGACGGCCTACGACGTGGCATTCGAGCCCGCCGCCCCCTCAGCCCTCACCGGTACCACCGCACTCCACCCCCTCCGCGTCGCAGCAGCCGTCACCCCGGGTGAACTGTTCGCACTGCGGGAGATGGGCTTCGACGTCACACCCGTGTCGACGGACATCCTGAACGCCGGTTTCGACTGGTCGAAGGCCGATGTGCTGTTCGTCTCAACGGAGTTGGAGTACGGCGACCTGACCCCGACCGCCCGCACAGCCCTCGGCGCCTTCCTCTCCTCCGGGCACGGACTCGTCGGCCGGGGCGTCACCGGCGCCGCGCTCAGCTCGGCGACCGGGCTGCTCACGGCGACTCCCGTCGAGGGCGCCGAGGAGGCCAACGGCGTTGTACGGGTGGTGAATTCGGGGCCGATCACGACCGGCGCCCCGCCCTACGGCTTCGTCTACGCGCCGGTGTGGTTCACCGGACTCGGCGCCGGAGTCCGCGTGGAGCAGTCGTACGCGACCGGGAATCCGCTCCTCGCCGGGCACTGGCGGACGCGGGCGACAGACGGCTCCGGCGGTCCCGGGGACGCGGCGGGGCGGCCCTCGGTCGTCAGTGGCCGACACGCCGTGCTGTTCGGCACGGAGCCGCTCTTCCGGGATCATCCCAAGGGGGAACTCCCGCAGGTCGGGCGGGCGTTGTTCACCATGGCACACACGAGCGACGGCACACGCGCATTGGCACACGCGAGCAGCGGATCAGTCGAGGAGAGCAGATGACCCAGGAGATCCACGGCACCGTAGCCGACGGCTTCGAGGCGGTGCGGGAGGAGTTCGCCGCGGTGGTGGCGGTCGAACGCGCCGATTATGAGGGCCAGTTGTGTGCATACGTACACGGCCGGCGGGTCGTCGACCTGTGGGCGGGGCCACCTGGTACCGACGGCGACTCGCTCTATGGCGTGTTCTCGTCCACGAAGGGCGCCGCGCACCTCGTGGTGGCGCTCCTCGTGCAGGACGGCACGCTGGAGCTGGACCGCAAAGTGACGTACTACTGGCCGGAGTTCGCGTCCGAGGGCAAGGGCGCCCTGACACTGCGCGAGCTGCTCGCGCACCGGGCGGGGCTGGTCGGCACGGACACGGGCTTCACACTCGACGAGCTGGCCGACGACCGGGCGGTCGCCGAACGCCTCGCCGACCAGCGGCCGTTCTGGCGCCCGGGCACGGCCTTCGGCTATCACGCCCTGGTGATCGGCGCGTTGACCGGCGAGATCGTACGGCGGGCCACGGGCCGTTCACTCCGGGAGGTGCACGAGGAGAGAGTGCGGGCGCCGTACGGGCTGGACTTCTTCCTCGGGCTGCCCGCGGTGCACGAGCCCCGATTCCGCACCGTCCAGCCCCAGTTGCTCACCTCCGAGCAGGAGGCCGCGCGTGCCGCGGAGCCGGCCGGGCCGCACAGTCTCGCCGCGATCGCGTTCAACGAGCACGCGGCGCAGCCGACCGTCCTGGAGTCGCTGCCGAACGAGCGGGTGATCCGGGCGAAGGGTCCCGCGTCGGTCGGCGGGGTGGCGTCGGCGCGCGGACTCGCCGGGCTGTACGCGGCGGCGATCAGCGAAGTCGACGACCGGGCCGCGCTGTTGAAGCCGGACACGGCGGCCGAGTTCGGGCAGCTGCACTCCGTCGGGTACGACGTGGTGACCGGCACGCACCGGGCGTACGGCCTGGGTTTCCAGGCGACCGCGGACGCCTGGTACCCGTTCCTGGGCGCCGGCACCATCGGCCACAGCGGCGCGGCCGGCTCCCAGGCCTTCGCCGATCCCCGCAGCGGCCTGGCCTACGGCTACACCAGGCGCCGGTTCGCCTTCCCGGGCGGCGCGGCCCTGGAGAACGAGGGGTTGGTACGGGCGGTGCACAGCGCGGCGCTGGCCCAGTGACGGACGGAGGCCGCACCCCACGTCCAGGGGTGCGGCCTCGTCGTGGAAACGTCCTGCGTCAGAGCTTGACGATCATCTTCCCGGTGTTCTCCCCGCGCAGCTGCCCGAGGAACGCCTCCAGGTTGTTCTCGATGCCCTCGACGACCGTCTCGCGGTACTTCAGCTCGCCGGACGCGACCCACGCGCCGACCTCCTGGACGAACTGCGGCTGCAGGTCGTAGTGGTCGCCGACGAGGAAGCCCTCGATGCGGCCGCGGGTCTGGATGAGGCGGCTGAGGTTCTTCGGGCCGGGGGCGGGCTCGGTGTTGTTGTAGACCGAGATCATGCCGCAGATCGCGATGCGGCCGCGCTCGTTCAGAGAGCCGATCGCCGCCTCCAGGTGGTCGCCGCCGACGTTGTCGAAGTACACGTCGACGCCGTCCGGGGCGGCCTCGCGCAGCTGCTTGGCAACTGGGCCGTTCTTGTAGTTGAAGGCCGCGTCGAAGCCGTACTCCTCGACGAGGAGCTTGACCTTCTCGTCCGAGCCGGCCGAGCCGATGACCCGGGAGGCGCCCTTGAGCTTGGCGATCTGGCCAACCTGGCTGCCCACGGCACCCGCGGCGCCGGAGACGAAGACCGAGTCGCCCTCCTTGAAGGACGCGGTGCGCAGCAGACCGGCGTAGGCGGTGAGGCCGGTCATGCCGAGGACGCCGAGGTAGGTGGAGAGCGGGGCGAGGTCGGGGTCGACCTTGACCGCGCCCTTGGCGTCGATGGTCGCGTACTCGCGCCAGCCGCCGAAGTGCAGCACGTGGTCGCCGGGCGCGAAGCCCTCGGCGTTCGACTCGACGATCTCGCCGACCGCGCCGCCCTGCATGACCTTGCCGAGCTCGAAGGGGGCGGCGTACGACTTGCGATCGCTCATGCGCCCGCGCATGTACGGGTCGACGGACAGGTACTTGTTCCGCACCAGCACCTGGCCCTCGGCCGGGGCCCGGGTCTCGGTCTCCACCAGGGCGAAGTCCTCGGGCTTCGGCCAGCCGACCGGGCGGCTGAGCAGGTGCCATTCGCGGTTGATCATCACAAGCGCCTTTCGTAGTGCAGGGGGCCGTGCGGGGTGACTCGCATACTGCCAAATACTTCAGTACCTGAAACAACCATGCGCCTGAATATTTCATGATGTCAAGTAACGGGGTACTCTGAGCCCATGGCCACACCCGAAAAGACGCGCCGCTCCGACCCCGTGACCGTGGAGGTCGTCGAGCTGATCGGCGATGTCGTGGCGCGGTTCTACGCGGACTACGAGGAGGCGGCCGGCGACCACAGGCTGACCGGCGCGCAGGCCAGACTGCTCAGCCTGCTGTCCCTGGAGCCGCTGCCGATGCGCAAGCTGGCGCTGAAGCTGAAGTGCGAGCCGTCGAACGTCACCGGGATCGTGGACCGGCTGGAGACCCGCGGCCTGGTCGAGCGCCGCCCCGACCCCGCCGACCGCCGCGTGAAGCTGGCGGCGGCCACGGACGAGGGGCGCCGGGTGGCCCGTAGCCTGCGGGAGTCTCTACGGTTCGCCCGCGAGCCGCTGGCCGGATTGTCGGACGAGGAGCGGCTGGCGTTGCGGGGGTTGCTGCGGCGGATGCTGGAGGTCTGAGCCGGGTCACCCACGGGCGTCCGAGCCGAGCGGCTCAGCGGCACCGCTCGGGCCCTAGGAACACCACCACAGGATCTGCTTGCAGGTCTCCGAGGGCGACGGGGTGGGGCTCGGGTCCGAGGACGACGGGTCCGAGGACGGGGTGGTCGTCGGGTCCGTCGTGGACGTGGACGCGGGGGACGTGGCGCCGCCGCCGGTGTCCGTCGTGGGGGTCAGCGACGCCTTGGGGTCCTTCGTCTCCTTCGCGGACTTCGAAGGTGACGCGGACGGCGATGCCGACGCGTCCGCAGACGCCGTACCCGCGCTGGTTCCGACGGTCTTCGTGACGTCCAGGGGCTCCGCGGTCTGGCTGGCCTCCGCGTCCGAACCGCCTTCCGCGGACGCGCCCGGCGCCGCGGACCTGGAGGTCGAGAACGGCGCGTCCGTGCCGAGCTCTGCCAGGCTCAGGCCGCCCGCCGCCAGTACGAAACCAGCCGTTATCAGCAGCACCCGGCGCCGGCGCCTCCGGTGTGCCGCGGCCTTGCGATCGCGACGGCTCGCGCCCGCCGCGTCCGGGCTCTCCGCATCGCCGTCGTCGTCCCCGGCCATGTCCCAGGCGGTGTCGACCCGCCCGCGCCCGCGATTCCTCCGCCGCGCGGCACGCCCCTGGGGTTCGTCGTCCGCATCGTCCGGGCTCTCGGTGTCACCGTCCCCGACCGCGCCGAGGGCACTGTCTCCCCGGCCCCGCCCCCGGCTCTTCCGCCGAGCGGCACGCCCCTGGGGCTCGCCGTTCTCGGCGTCTTCCTCATGCCCGGCGTCAGGCGCGTCCGCGTCCTCGCGCGCGGTGCCGCCCGCGTTCGGGTGCGCGTCAACTGCGCCCGTGCGGGCCTGAGTCGAGTCGGCTGACGGTTCGGCTGATGCGCCGCACCCCGGGCACGCGAGGGCGCCGTTCAGGTGCCGGCCGCAGGGGTGGCAGTAGTCCATGACGCGGGAAGACTAAGTTCCTCACAGGTAACGTTCATAGTCGCGCCTGTGAAAGTTGTGTGGGGACGCGGCGGGAAACGACAAGAATCGACACGAACCGACGCCGCCGAGCGGTACGCCGATCGCGCCTCTTGCCGAAACCGTTACATGTTCGACCCATTGACACCCCCGCCCCACCGTCCTTACTGTCTGCCCAGCATTTCGAACGTGAGCCGATATTTCGAACAGCACTGAAGAGCACAGGGGGCATCTGCCGTGCGCATCACGGGAATCAGTACGCACGTGGTCGGGACGCCATGGCGCAATCTGACGTACGTCCAAGTGCACACCGACGAGGGCGTCACCGGCGTCGGCGAGACCCGGATGCTGGGCCACACCGACGCGCTGATCGGTTACCTGCGCGAGGCCGAGGCAAACCACATTCTCGGTTCCGACCCGTTCGCCGTGGAAGACCTCGTACGCCGGATGAAGTACGGCGACTACGGCCGGGCGGGCGAAATCGTCATGTCCGGCATCGCGGTGATCGAGATGGCCTGCTGGGACATCAAGGGCAAGGCCCTCGGCGTGCCGGTGTGGCAGCTGCTCGGCGGCAAGGTCACCGACAAGGTGAAGGCGTACGCGAACGGCTGGTACACCACCGAGCGGACCCCGGAGGCCTACCACAAGGCCGCCCAGGGGGTCATGGAGCGCGGGTACAAGGCGCTGAAGATCGACCCGTTCGGCACCGGGCACTTCGAACTCGACCACGAGCAGACCCTGTACGCGGTCTCCCTCATCGAGGCCGTGCGGGACGCGATCGGTCCGGACGCCGAGCTGATGCTGGAGATGCACGGCCGGTTCTCGCCCTCCACCGCCGTACGGCTCGCGCACGAACTCGCGCCGTTCAAGCCCGCGTGGCTGGAGGAGCCGGTCCCGCCGGAGAACCTGAAGGCGCTGGAGAAGGTCGCCGCGAAGGTGGACGTCCCCATCGCGACGGGTGAGCGCATCCACGACCGGATCGAGTTCCGCGAGCTGTTCGAGAGCCAGGCCGTCGACATCATCCAGCCCGACGTCGGTCACATCGGCGGTATTTGGGAGACGCGCAAGCTGGCCGCGACCGCCGAGGCGCACTACGTCCTCGTCGCCCCGCACAACGTGGGCGGCCCTGTCCTGACCGCCGCCTCGCTCCAAGTCGGCTTCTCCTCGCCGAACTTCAAGATCCTGGAGCACTTCAACGACTTCGCGGACGCCGACATCAAGAAGGTCGTCAAGGGCGCCCCGCAGGTGATCGACGGCTACTTCCACCTCTCGGACGCGCCCGGTCTCGGCGTCGAGCTGGACACCGACGCGGCGGCCGAATTCCCGCAGCAGCAGGCCCGGTTCGACCTGTGGGCGGACGGCTGGGAGCAGCGCAAGCCGAAGGGTTCGAAGTGAGCACGGCGGTCGTCATCGAGGCACCGGGCGAGCACCGGCTGGCCTCGCACGAGCCGCGCCGGCCGGACGCGGGCGAGGCGCTGGTGCGCGTCCACGCGGTCGGCATCTGCGGCAGCGACCGCGAGGTGTACCAGGGCAACAGGCCCGAGGGCTACGTCCGTTACCCCCTCACCCCGGGTCACGAGTGGTCCGGCACGGTGGAGGTCGTGGGCGCCGGGGTGCCCGCAACTCTCGTGGGCCGCAAGGTGGTTGGCGAGGGCTTCCGCAACTGCCAGGTCTGCGACCGCTGCCACGCGGGCGAGACGACACTGTGCACGGCGGGCTACGAGGAGACCGGCTTCACCCAGCCCGGCGCGATGGCCGCCACGCTCACGCTCCCCGCCCGACTCCTCCATGTCCTCCCGGACGAGGCCGACTTGACGGCGGCGGCGCTGCTGGAGCCGGCGGCGTGCATCGCGGCTGCCGCGCTGAAGGCCAATGCCCGCCCGGGCGAGCGGGTCGCGGTGGTCGGGACCGGCACGCTCGGGATGTTCGCGGTGCAGTTCCTGAAGGCGGGCTCGCCGGCCGAGTTGCTCGTGGTGGGTTCACGCCCGGATCGGGCGGCCCTCTCCGAGCAGTTCGGCGCCACGGACTTCCGCACGAAGAACGAGCCCCTCCCGGACGACTTCGACGTGGTGATCGAGACCGCCGGCTCCGCGGACGCGGCCCGTACGGCCGCCTCCCTGCTCCGGCGCGGCGGACGCCTCGTCCTCACCGGTATCCCCGCGCCGGGCGCCGAGGGTCTCGACCCGACCGATCTCGTCGTACGGCAGCTGGAGGTGCACACCGTCTTCGGGGCACCGCCGGACGCCTGGGCGCACACGGTGCGGGTCTTCGGGGCGGGCCTGCTCGATCCACTTCCCCTGGTCACCCATGAGCTGCCGCTCGCCGAGTTCCCGCAGGCCATCGAGCTGGTGGGGTCCGGCGATCCCAAGGTCGGCAAGGTGCTGCTGCGGCCGTAGGAAACCCCAGCCGTGCGCCGGCACGGGGTGACCTGACCACCCCGTGCCGGCGTACCACCAGAGTCTTTTTCTACCCCGAGCCGCGAACCTCGTCCGAAATACCGAACGCGAAGGACAGCAAGTGACCGACACCGCCACGGCAGCCCGCCGGCCCGGGGAGCAGGCCCTCTCCGCGCTCGGCCTGGGCGCGCCCGCCCTCGACCCCGCCGACGCCTCCACCCACACCTTCCCGGACGGCGGTCGCTGGCGCACCGAGATCCCCTCGTGCGAGGGGCCCGAGGCGCTGGCGGTCATCCTCAAGGAGTCCTCGCGCCTGGACGTGCCGATCCACCGGATCAGCCAGGGCAGCGGTGTGTGGATGCTGACCGACGCCGAGATCACCGAGATGGTCGAGGCCAGCGCCGAACGCGACATCGAGCTGTGCCTGTTCACCGGTCCGCGCGGGACGTGGGACATCGGCGGGTCGGTCCGCTCCGACTCGCGCGGCGGCGGCCTGCGCGCCCGGGGCCATGACGCGGTCGCCGGGTGCATCGAAGACGCCGTACGGGCAACGGAGTTGGGCGTCAAGTGCCTGCTCGTCGCGGACGAGGGCGTGCTGTGGACGTTGCACCGGGCGCGGTTGGCGGGCATCATCCCCGCCGGCACCACCCTCAAGGTCTCGGCGTTGATCGGTCCGGTCAACCCGGCGGCGTACGCGGTGTACGAACGCCTGGGTGCGGACTCGCTCAACGTGCCGAGTGATCTGACGCTGGATCACCTGACGGAGATCCGGCGGGTGTCGGCGGCCCCCATGGACATGTACATCGAGGCGCCGGACGACCTCGGTGGCTACATCCGGATGTACGAGGTCGCGGAACTCATCCGCCGGGGCGCCCCCCTGTACCTGAAGTTCGGCCTCTCCAAGGCCCCCGGCATCTACCCGTGGGGCACCCACCTGCGCGACGTCACCCTCGACACGGCGCGCGAGCGGGTCCGCCGGGGCCGGCTGGCCCTGGACCTGCTCGCGAGGCACGGCGCGGACGGGGACATGGCTCCACTGGGGTCCAGGTTGCCGGGTTCCCTCAACCGTTTCCCGACCGAGAGTGCCACTGACTGATCGACGGGGGCTGCGGGCCGCCTGTGGCTGGTCGCGCAGTTCCCCGCGCCCCTAAGAAACGCACCCCCGGTTTCCAGGTGCGCCTCTCAAACGCAGGCCCGCTGTCCAGGGGCGCGAGGAACTGCGCGACCAGCCCCCACCGGGCCCGCACCACACAACACAACCCGCACCACCAAAGCCCGCACCACCCGCACCTCTTCAACACAGGCCCGCTTCCGAAGGGGCGCGAGGAACTGCGCGACCAGCCCTCACCGGGCCGCACCGCACAACACAACCGGCACCACCCCGCACCCGCACAACCGAACCCCGCATCCTGAACCACCCCCCACGCTCGCTGCCCCTCTCAACGACGAGAAGAATGAGGCCAGTTCACATGCGCATCCGCAGAAGCGCCCTCCCCCTGATAGCCGGCGCCGCCACCCTCGCGCTGACCCTGTCCGCGTGCGGCCAGAGCGGTTCGGGCGGCAGCAAGGAGAAGGAGAGCAGCGCCAAGGGCGGCACGATCGGCATCGCGATGCCGACGAAGTCCTCCGCGCGCTGGATCTCCGACGGCAACAACATGGTCAAGGACCTCAAGACCAAGGGCTACAAGACCAAGCTGGTCTACGGCGAGGACGACCCGGACACCCAGGTCTCGCAGATCGAGAACATGATCACCCAGGGCGTCAAGGGCCTGATCATCGCGGCCATCGACAACAAGTCCCTGAACAACGTGCTCCAGGAAGCCGCCGCCGCGAAGATCCCGGTCATCGCCTACGACCGCCTGATCCTCGGCACGAAGAACGTCGACTACTACGCCTCGTTCGACAACGAGAAGGTCGGCACCCTCCAAGGCACGTACATCGCCGAGAAGTTGGGGCTGACCACCGGCAAGAAGGGCCCGTTCAACATCGAGCTGTTCGCCGGCTCGAACGACGACAACAACACCAAGTACTTCTTCGACGGCGCGATGAAGGTGCTCCAGCCGTACATCGACAAGAAGGAACTGGTCGTCAAGTCCGGGCAGACCGCGCTCAACAAGGTCACCACCCTGCGCTGGGACGGCACCAAGGCGCAGAACCGCATGGAGGACATCCTCACCGGCTCCTACAAGAGCGGCCGGGTCGACGCGGTGCTGTCGCCCTACGACGGCATCTCCATCGGCATCCTGTCCGCGCTGAAGTCGGACGGCTACGGCTCGTCCAGCAAGCCGCTGCCGGTCATCACCGGCCAGGACGCCGAGCTGGCCTCGGTGAAGTCGATCATCGCCGGTGAGCAGACGCAGACCGTCTACAAGGACACCCGCCAGCTCGCCAAGGTCGCGGACACCATGATCGACGACGTCCTCAACAAGAAGACGCCGCAGACCAACGACACCAAGACCTACGACAACGGCACCAAGGTCGTCCCCGCCTACCTGCTGCAGCCGGTGAGCGTCGACAAGACGAACTACGAGGACGTGCTGGTCAAGGGCGGGTACTACACGGCCGCGCAACTCAAGTAAGTCCGCGGCCCGTTACCCGACCCCACACTTGATTGGTAGGCACGACCATGGCGGGACCCGTCCTGGAAATGCGCTCGATCGTCAAGACCTTTCCCGGTGTCAAAGCGCTGTCGGACGTCACCTTGACGGTCCGTCAGGGCGAGGTCCACGCCATCTGCGGTGAGAACGGCGCCGGGAAGTCCACCTTGATGAAGGTGCTCTCCGGCGTCCATCCGCACGGCAGTTACGAGGGCGACATCCTCTTCGAAGGAGAGGAGTGCCGCTTCCGCGACATCCGGGCGAGCGAGCAGCGCGGCATCGTGATCATCCACCAGGAACTGGCACTGGTGCCGTTCCTCTCCATCGCGGAGAACATCTTCCTCGGCAACGAGCACGCCTCGCGCGGGCTCATCAACTGGAACGAGACCCTGCGGCACGGCACCGAACTGCTGCGCCGGGTGGGCCTGAGCGACCACCCGGAGACCCGCGTCGCCGACATCGGCGTGGGAAAGCAGCAGCTGGTGGAGATCGCGAAGGCGCTGTCGAAGAAGGTGAAACTGCTCATCCTGGATGAGCCGACGGCGGCCCTGAACGACGAGGACAGCGGCAAACTCCTCGATCTCATCCTGGAGTTGAAGAAGCAGGGCATCACCTGCATCATCATTTCGCACAAGCTGAACGAGATCCGCAAGGTCGCCGACTCGGTGACGATCCTGCGCGACGGCCGCTCCATCGAGACCCTCGACGTGAAGGCGCCGGAGACGACCGAGGAGCGAATCATCTCCGGCATGGTCGGCCGCGACCTCGACCACCGCTTCCCCGAGCGCACTCCGTACGAGGGCGAGCCCGAGGCGGCACCCGCGCTGGAGATCCGCGGCTGGACCGTGTTCCACCCGATCGACCAACAGCGCAAGGTAGTTGACGATGTGTCAATAAATGTGCGCAGGGGCGAGATCGTCGGCATCGCCGGACTCATGGGCGCCGGCCGCACCGAACTCGCGATGAGCGTCTTCGGCCGCTCCTACGGCCGCTACGCCGGCGGCACGGTCCTCAAGGACGGCCAGGAGATCCGCACCAAGTCCGTCGCGGAGGCGGTCAAGCACGGCATCGCCTATGTCACCGAGGACCGCAAGCACTACGGCCTCAACCTCATCGACACGATCAACCGGAACATCTCGCTGGCCGCCCTGAACAAGGTCTCCCAGCGCGGTGTGGTCGACGAGCAGGAGGAACGTCAGGTCGCCGAGCGGTTCCGCAAGTCGATGAACATCAAGGCGCCGACGGTGTTCGAGCCGGTGGGCAAGCTGTCCGGCGGCAACCAGCAGAAGGTCGTCCTCAGCAAGTGGATCTTCGCGGGTCCCGAGGTGCTGATCCTGGACGAGCCCACGCGTGGTATCGACGTGGGCGCCAAGTACGAGATCTACACGGTCATCGACCAACTCGCCGCCGAGGGCAAGGCGGTGGTCTTCATCTCCTCCGAACTGCCGGAGCTGCTCGGCATGTGCGACCGCATCTACACGATGGCGGCGGGCCGGCTGACCGGTGAGGTGCCCCGGGCCGAGGCCACGCAGGAAGTGCTGATGCGCCAGATGACGAAGGACAAAGAGGTAACCCGATGAGCACGGACGTGACCGCCAAGAGCCCGGCCCCCGCGCCGCCGGGCGGGAGCGGATCGACCGCGGGCGGCGGCCTGTTGCAGCTGATACTCGGTGGCCTACGGCGCAACATGCGCCAGTACGGCATGCTGATCGCCCTCGGTCTGATCGTGATCTTCTTCGAGGTCTGGACCGGCGGGGACCTGCTGCTGCCGCGCAACGTCTCCAACCTGGTGCTGCAGAACAGCTACATCCTGATCCTCGCGATCGGCATGATGATGGTCATCATCGCCGGGCACATCGACCTGTCGGTCGGTTCGCTGACGGCGTTCGTGGGCGCCTTCGCGGCGGTCCTGATGGTCAATCACCAGGTGCCGTGGCCTGTCGCGTTGGTGCTGTGCCTGCTGATGGGCGCCGTAGCGGGCTCCGTACAGGGGCTGTTGATCGCCTACGCGGGCATACCGTCGTTCATCGTCACCCTCGCCGGCATGCTGCTCTTCCGCGGCCTCACCGAGATCCTGCTCCAGGGCCAGACGCTGGGCCCCTTCCCCAACGGCCTGCAGAAGATCGGCAACGGCTTCCTGCCCGCGGTCGGCCCGAACACCAACTACCACAACATCACGCTGCTGTTGGGGCTCGTGATGATCGCCGCGGTGGTGTGGCAGGAGGTACGCGACCGGCGCCGGCAGCAGGAGTTCTCGCTCGACGTGCCGCCCGTCAAGCTGTTCCTGCTCAAGCTCGTCGCGATCGTCGCCGCGATCGCCTGGCTCACCATGCTGCTCGCCAGCTACGACGGTGCGCCGATCATCCTGATCATCCTCGGTGTCCTGGTGGCCGGTTACGGCTACGTGATGCGCAACACCGTCTTCGGCCGCCACATCTACGCGATCGGCGGCAATCTGCCGGCCGCGAAGCTGTCCGGCGTCAAGGACAAGCGCGTCACCTTCCAGGTGTTCCTGAACATGGGCGTGCTCGCGGCCCTGGCGGGTCTGGTGGTCACCTCCCGCCTCAACGCGGCCTCGCCGAAGGCGGGCGACGGCTTCGAACTGGAGGCCATCGCCTCCTCGTTCATCGGTGGCGCGTCCATGAGCGGCGGTGTCGGCACCGTCCTCGGTGCCATCATCGGCGGTCTCGTCCTCGGCGTGCTGAACAACGGCATGAACCTCCTCAGCGTCGGCACCGACTGGCAACAGGTCATCAAGGGCCTCGCCCTGCTGACCGCGGTCGGCTTCGATGTGTGGAACAAACGCAAGTCCGGTTCGTAACTTCAGCGCGACGCTCCGCTGGGAAGGCCGTACGAAAACTGCGGGCCGTACATGGCTGGTCGCGCACACGCGGCGGTAGCCGCATTTCGATACAGCCCCGCGCCCCTTTGGGGCGCGGGCCCAGCGGGGCCCCTCCAACTCACATGGGAGAGCCGCTACATGGAAATGAACAGACGCACGGTCATTGCAGGTGCCGCGGCAGCCGGTATCGCCGCGAGCGCGCTCGGTACGGGTACGGCGGAGGCGGCCTCGGGAGGCGGAAAGCCCGTGAAGGAACTCTTCGGCACCCTCGCCGACGGGACGAAGGTCTACCGCTGGTCCCTGGCCAACGGCGGCACCCGCCTGAAGGTCCTCTCCTACGGCGGCATCATCCAGTCGCTCGAACTCCCGGACCGGCACGGCAAGTACGCCAACGTGTCGCTCGGCTACGACAACCTCGCCGCGTACGTCGCCGGCACCACGTTCTTCGGCGCGACCATCGGCCGGTACGGAAACCGCATCGCCAAGGGCCAGTTCACCCTCGACGGCAAGGCGTACCAGCTCTCCGTCAACGACGGCGTGAACAGCCTGCACGGCGGTGCCAAGGGCTTCAACACGAAGGTCTGGGACATCGAGCCCTTCACCAAGGGTTCAGACGTCGGCCTCTACCTCCACTACACCAGCGTGGACGGCGAGATGGGCTACCCCGGCACCCTCAAGACGAAGGTGACCTTCACCCTCACCAAGCACGGCGACTGGCGTATCGACTACGAGGCCACCACCGACAAGCCGACGGTCGTCAACCTCACCAACCACACGTACTTCAACCTCGCGGGCGAGGGCAGCGGCGGCATCTACGACCACGAACTCTCCATCGCCGCAAGCCGGTACACGCCCACGGACTCGGGTCTGATCCCCACGGGTGAGCTGGCACCGATCGCGGGTACGCCCTTCGACTTCCGCAAGGCCAAGCCGATCGGGCGCGACATCCGCGCCGGGCACCCGCAGCAGGTCACCGCGAAGGGGTTCGACCACAACTGGGTGCTGGACAAGGGGGTCACGGCGAAGCCCGAGCACATCGCGACGCTGCGGGACCCGTCATCGGGGCGGACGTTGAAGATCTCCACGGACCAGCCGGGGCTGCAGTTCTACTCGGGCAACTTCCTGGACGGCACGCTGATCGGCACGTCCGGCCGCACCTACCGGCAGGGCGACGGCCTGGCCCTGGAGACCCAGCACTTCCCGGACTCCCCGAACGAGCCGTCCTGGCCGACGACGGTCCTGCGCCCCGGTCAGACGTACCGCACGACGACGATCCACTCGTTCGGCAACTGATCCACTCGTTCGGCAACTGAGTTCGGACCCGGGGTTCCCGAACACACACCATTTTCACATCCGTTGAACAGCGCCACTCGCGTCTCCGTATCCATGAGTGGCCCGTGCTCCCCCGCGCGGGCCACCCAAGACGACGGGCCCGGTCGTCCCCGCCGGGCCCGCCTTCATACGGAGGTTCCATTGGTCGACTCCAACGTCACCTCGCTGTTCCGCAGTACGGCGGCGCACAGCCCGTCGATGGCGGCGTTGGCGCGTGAGAGCGACGGCACCGGGCCGGTGGACTTCTGTATCCCGTGCAACCCGTACTTCCCCACCCCCGCCATGTTCGACGACATGGCGGCCCGGCTGCGCGAGATCATCACGTACTACCCGAGCAGCGCCGACACGATAACGGCCGAGCTCTGCAACCTGCTCCAACTCCCGCCGCAGTGCGTGGCGATGGGCAACGGTTCCACCGAACTGATCACCTGGATCGACCACTTGATGGTCCGGGAGTCCCTCGCCATCCCCGTCCCCACCTTCGGCCGCTGGACCGATCAGCCCATGGAGACCGGCAAGCGGGTCGACATGTTCCCGCTCCAGGAGTCCAGCGGCTTCGCCCTCGACCTCTCCCAGTACGCGGAGTTCATCCGCAAGCGCAACACCAAGGTCGCGGTCATCTGCAACCCGAACAACCCCGACGGCGGCTTCATCCACAAGCAGGCACTGGTCCAGTTCATGGACGCCATGGCCGACTTGGACCTGATCGTCATCGACGAGTCGTTCCTGGAGTTCGCCGACGCGGAGGTCGAGCCCAGCGTCGTCCAAGAGGCGATGATCCGCCCCAACGTGGTCGTCCTGCGCAGCCTCGGCAAGAACTTCGGCCTGCACGGCATACGGTTCGGCTACCTCGTCGCGAACCCCGCCCTGGCCGGCCGTATCCGCACGATGCTGCCCAAGTGGAACCTCAACGCCTTCGCGGAACATGTGGTGTTCATCCTCAAGGAGCACGGCGCGGAGTACGCGCAGAGCCTCCAGCAGGTGCGCCGCGACCGGCTCGACATGGCGAGCCATCTCTCCGCGCTGCCCGGCCTGACGGTCTATCCGTCGCAGGGCAACTTCCTCTTCGTACGTCTCCCCGTCGGCGCCGAGGGAACCGTGGTCCGGGACCGGATGCTCACCGAGCACCGCATCCTGGTCCGCGAGTGCGGCAACAAGATCGGTTCGTCCAGCCGCTTCCTGCGGCTCGTGGTGCGCCCCCAGACGGACGTGCGTCGCCTGGTGTCCGGCATGGAACAGGTGCTCTACGGGACCAGGAGGGGAGCCGCCGTACCCGAGTTGAGTACAGGGACCAACTACAGCTCGGGTACGGCGGCCGTGGACCGCCTTGTCGGGGCGACGAACGGGGCGGGGTTGCAGAACCTCGCCGCGCAGGCCCTCGGCACGGGAACGTCGGGGGTCGGCATGCCCATGCCGGTGCCGATGCCTGCGGCGGCTCAGATGCCGATGCAGCCTCAGCCGGTGCCCATGCAGGTGCCGCAGCCGCAGCCTGTGCCTCAACCCCAACAGCCGCAGCCTCAGCCGCAGTTCGAGCCGATGGTGGCTGCCGCGCAGGTTCAGCAGATGCCGATGCAGCAGGCTCCGCCGCCGCAGATGCCCCAGCAGCCTTACGGTGTCCCCGCGCCGGCGCCCATGCCTCCGCAGGGGCCTACGCCTACCGGTGTGCCTGCGCGTAATGGGCTTACTGCGGCGCAGGTTCGGGGGGCTACCAGTCCTAATGGGATGCAGAACTTGGCGCCGGCGCCTGCGACCGGGTGGCCTAATGCGCAGAGTTGGCCCAATGCTGCGGGGATGGGGCAGGCGGGCTGAGGGGTCGTTGCCGGGTGCGGGTGCGTGGGGACTGGTCGCGCAGTTCCCCGCGCCCCTAGAGGGCATCGCTCCTTACCGCGTTTAGAAGTGAGGCTCCTAGCGGTAGCGGCCGGCAGCCCTGTACCTCGAAGCCTGCCTTCTCCAGCAGCTGCCGGTAATGATGCTCGTCGCGCTCTTGGCCGCCTACGTTGCACAGCATGTGGACGTCCCAGGCGACCGCTGTCGGTGTGGGCAACAGGCGTTCCACCAGCAGGAGTTGGGCGCCCGGGCGCATTGCCTCCGCACACCTGCTGAGGATCGTCAGGCAGCGGTCGTCGTCCCAGTCGTGCAGGACTCGGGACAGGAGGTAGACGTCTCCGCCTTCCGGTACGGAGCGGGTGAAGTCGCCGGCTACGAACGAGCAGCGTTCGGTGAGTTGGGTGCGGGCGGCTTCCAGGGCGCCGGGGCGTTCGTAGAGGACGCCCTCCAGGTGGGGGTGGGATCGGAGCAACCGGCCGAGCAGCGCGCCGTTTCCGCCGCCTACGTCCACCACTCGGCGTGCCTTCGAGAAGTCGATCAGTGTCGGTACCGGGGTGAACATCTCCGCGCTGGCCGCCATCGACCGGTGGAACAGGCTTCCCAGTTCGGGGTGTTGGGCGAAGTACGCGAAGTGGTGCTGGCCGTTGCGGTGGGCGAAGGCTTCCTCGCCGGTGCGGACCGAATGGGTCAGGCCCGCGAAGGAGTCGTAGAACGGGCCCGCGTAGAGCTTCGCCAGCGGGGCCAGTGAGAACTCCGTTGCTGTGCGCAGGGGTTGGCCTGCCGCCGTCAGGTGGTAGGTGTCGTCTGCCGCCGTCAGCAGGCCGAGCGTCGTCAGGTAGCGGAGCAGGCGGCGTAGTGCGTCCGGGTTCGTCGCGGTGAGGGTTGCCAGGCGTTCGGCGGGCATGCCGGGGTGGTCTGCCAGGTGGTCCGCGATGTTCAACTCGGCCATGGTGGCGACCGCTTGGGTGGCCCAGGCTCCGGTCATCACGGTGAGCAGGGTTGTCGTCGGGTCGGGGAGCGGGTCGTGGCGGCCGGGGAGGCGGAGTTCGAAGCGGCGGTGGGTTGTCGTGCGGTGGTAGAGGACGGTGACGTTCTCGTGGCCGTTGTAGCCGCCGCCGTCCGGGACCGCGCCGCCCCGTTCCTGGAGGAGGAGTCGTAGGCCC
Source organism: Streptomyces sp. NBC_00986 (assembly GCF_045162565.1). Taxonomy (NCBI): domain Bacteria; kingdom Bacillati; phylum Actinomycetota; class Actinomycetes; order Kitasatosporales; family Streptomycetaceae; genus Streptomyces; species Streptomyces sp. NBC_00986. The sequence continues at coordinate 8,087,054 of NZ_CP108733.1, read as the reverse complement.
GCGGGGACCACCGGGCCGGGGGCCGTGACCGCGAAGGCGTGGTGGGACTCGTGGTCCGCCTCGCGTTCGTCGGCCGCCACCGCCTCCAGTGCCGAGTCGGGGGGTACGGGAAGCGCGAAGATCTCCACGCTGCGGGTGCCGACCGCCACGTGCACGATGCCCACCGGGATGTCGGCGAGTTCCGGGCCGTAGCGGCGGGTCAGGCGGTCGCGGACCACGACGCTCGGGGTGACCGGGCCCGGTTCGAGGCCCAGCCGGCGGAGTTCCTCGCAGAGGCCGTCCAGGGAATCGGGGAAGACCAGGACCGCCGTGTGGTCGAAGACCAAGTGGCGTGCCACGTCGGCCCGTTCGGCCGGTGTGAGGGCCGGGAGGAGTTCGGCCAGGACCTGGTCCGTGTCGTGGGTCGCGACGTAGGCCGCCGCGCGCTGGATGCGTGCTACGTCGGCTGCGGCGAGGCGTGCCTGTACGACGGGGAGGTTCATGAAGGGGTTCCCGGTGAATCGTGGGGACGGGAGACGGGAGACGAGCGAGCGGGACACGGGGTCAGATGCCCGTGTAGTTCTCGGCGAAGAAGTCCTGGTGCGTGCGGGATGTGCGCAGGCTGTCCAGGCGGGCGTACTGGAGCGCGCGGCCGTAGCGGGCGTGGGCCTCGACGGTGTGGTCGGCGTCCTCGGCGGACGGGCCGTGCAGCAGGCCGCTCATCCAGTGCGAGAACTCGTGGGCCCGCCAGACGCGGGGCAGGCAGTCGGCCGCGTAGCGGTCGAGGTCGCTGTCGTCGGCGTGCTTCAGGGCCAACGTCAGTGCCCGGGCGAGGCGTTCGGCCTGGAGTACGGCGAGGTTGGCGCCCTTCGCCGCGGAGGGGCTGATGAGGCCGGCCGCGTCGCCCGCCAGCCAGAGGTGGCCGGTGCCGGGGGTGTCCAGGACGTCGGAGCGCAGGTCCACGACCGCCTTCTCCAGGACCGGGCCGTCCTTGAGCTGGCCGAACTCGTCCACACGGAGCCGGGTCGCCAGCTCGGTCCAGACGCGGTCCTCGTTCCAGTCGGCGGGGTCGGTTCCGCGCGGGCACTGGAGGTAGTAGCGGGTGACGGTCGCCGTACGGGCCATGTGGCCGGCGAATCCCCGTTCGTGCAGGGCGTATCCGACGGCTTCCATGCTCGGCGGGGCCTCGACCAGGACCGCAAGCCAGCTCACGCCGTGGTCCCAGCGGGCGGTGCGCGTCCCGTGGGCGGTCATGGTCGCGCGGGCGACTCCCCGGTGTCCGTCGCACCCGGCGACGTAGCGTCCGGTGATGTCCGTGCCGTCGGACGTCCGTACCCGGCCGCCTTCGGAGATCTCCTCGGCCTCCGTGTCGAAGCGGATCTCGCCGCCGCGTCGGAGGTACTCGGCGAGGAGGTCCCGCACCAACTCCTGCTGGGGGTAGACCGTGTGGACCTCGCCGCGCCCCAACTCGCCGTAGTCGAGGGTGAATTCACCTTGCTCGCTACGGAAGAGGCAGGTCCGGTGGGTGTGACCCTTGGCCAACAGCCCGTCCGCGAGCCCGTGTCGGGTGAGGACGCGGACGGAGTGGGCGGCCAGGAATCCCGCTCTGGCCCGCCCCTCCACCGCCTCGCGTCCGCGCCGTTCCAGGATCACGCAGTCGATGCCCTGGTCCAGCAGCAGGTTCCCCAGGACGAGCCCCGCCGGGCCCGCCCCGACGATCACCACCCCGGTCCGTGCCCCGGAGTCGAATCGTTTCCCCACATCCACCCCTGATCTTGCTTTTTCGGCCAAGGGGTTTCATATCAGCCAGATCAGGGTGATGAGGAATCGAAAGCGGCTTCTTAGCCCATAAGGGCCAACTGGGCATATGTCAGTGGTCGTTGTCCAAGTGCAGCTTGAGCAGGTCCACGCCGTAATCGCCTCCGTTGGGGGTCCGGATGATGGTGTGGATGTGCTGCTGGGTCGGCGTTCCATTGGGACCCCCCATTCCACCCTTCGTGCCGTAGGCCAACGGCGACTGGGCGTCGTACTCGATGAGGACGACCGGGCTGTGCACGCGGTAGTAGAAGGCGGCGGAGTCCTTCGTCTCGCCCATCCAGTAGAAGTAGGTCGAGTCGAGGTGGTCCTCGACCTCCGACATCTTCACCTCGGCGTGGCCGTCGTTCATGTTGCCGACGTAGACGCGCACCAGGTCGAGCAGGTGCTGCTTCTGGGCGCTGGTGAACTCCTTTGCCACCAAGCCCTGATAGGCGAGCTTGGCGTTGTCCTGCCCGGCCCCGGCCTTCATGTCGTCGCCGGACTTCTTGGTGCTGGAGATCACCTTGGCGCACTGGGCGGCGGTGAGGGAGCGCAGGAGGGTGAGACCGGCCTTGGTCTCCGTCTTGAAGAGGGTGATCTTCTCGCCCTTGTAGGTGGCGGAGGTCGGCTCGGACCCCATGAAGGTCGGGGTCATCACGACCTGGTCGCCGAGTACGAAGAAGTTGATGGCCACGTGGTGACCCTCGTACTGGAAGCCCCACGGCTTGGTGGTGGACGGCGTGCCCATGAAGGTGAAGAAGTACGCGCCCTCGGTGAGCGTCTCCCGGTTGCCGCCGCTGTAGTCGCCGAGGAAGGCGTTGAGCTTCATGATGTTGCGGGTCTGGGTGAGCCCGTCGGCGGAGAGGGCGGCGCCGAGCAGCGCGTAACCGAGGTTGCGCTTCGTGGCCGTGATGTCGCCCATCCGGACACCCTTGCGCTGGTACCCGTCGACGTTGCTCCAGGCAAGCCACTCGTCGTTGTCGACGTCGAACGTGCAGGACTTGCGTTCCTTGGCGCTGAGCCCGTCGAGGAAGGCCTGCGCGGCCTTGACGATCCCGTCGGTCGACACGTCGGTGGAGTGGATCGAGTAGAGCCCGTCGGTGATCGTGCCGTTGGTGGTCACGCCTTTGAAATCGGCGTACTTGACCTCGCTCTGTCCGGGACCCATGCCGCTGCCGCCCCCTCCCCCGGGCCCGCCGGAAGGCATCGCGCCGGTGGGCATGCCACCGCCGGGGCCGCCCGAGGGGGCGCCGTTCGGGGCGCCGGAGGACGAGGACGCGGTGGCCGTGCCGGAGGCGTCCGACGAGCAGCCGGTCATGGTCGCGAAGGCGGCGACTCCGCCGGTGAGCAGCGCCGTGTTCATGAACCAGCGGCGGCTGCGGTCGGCTTCGGGGGTGCGGGGGCGGTGTCCGTGCATACCGGCCAACCTCCCGCACCAACCTGAGCCGAACCTGAAGCGTCGTCCAGCCGCCTGACCAGTGCCAACCACCTGGGCAGGTCGATTTCCGCCCTTACGGTCTTGCCCGGCGGCGGCACCCGTTCCACCACCTCCCACCGGTCCGCGAGCGCCTCCACGATCACGAGCCCCCGCCCGTTCTCGTCGAGCGGATCAGGCTGTTCTACGGCACCGGGTGCGGGTGGACGTGGTCCGGTACGGGTGTCGGTGACCTCGATGCGGACACTCCCGGTGACGAGGGAGAGCCGGAGTTCGAAGTCCCGCCCGGGTACGCGGCCGTGGGTGACGGCGTTGGCGGCGAGTTCGGCGACGATCGCGCCGGCGGTGTCGGAGGCGTCGCTGCCGTGCGGGATGCCCCAGGCGTGGAGTTGGTGCAGGGCGAGGTGCCGGGCGAGGCGGGCGCCTCGGGGGGTGGGGCTGAAGCGCTGGGTGAACGTACGTACGGTGACGGGGGGTTGGGTGGTCATGTGCCCAATGTGGCGTTCGCGAGGGCCAGTTCACCAGCACCTCGGCCCGTACGCTGCGGCAGCGTACGGGGTCACACGCTGGACAGTACGCGCTACGTTCCGTAACCATGTCCGGGGGAGGTGGGTGACCATGGTCGAGGGCAGCGGTGAGCCTGAAGTATCCGACAGCCTGCGAACGTTCGGGGCGATGTTGCAGGCCCTGCGCGAGCATGCGGGGCTGAGCCGGGAGGAGTTCGGGCGGCAGATCCAGTACTCCAAACACACCGTGGAATCGGTGGAGTTGGGGCGACGGATGCCGGACACGCTGTACGTGGAGCGGTCGGAGCCGGTGCTGGGCAACACCGGGGCGGTGCGGCGGGGTGCGGAACATCTGGAGCGGCGGCCGGGGTTGGCGGCCTGGTTCCGGCAGTGGGCGCTGAAGGAGAAGACGGCGATCACGCTGTACACGTACGAATGCCGGTTGATTCCTGGGCTGTTGCAGACGGAGGCGTACGCGCGGACGCTGTTCACTGAGCAGTTGCCGCCGTTGAACGACTCGCAGATCGAAGCGCAGTGGGTGGAACGGGAGAAGCGGCAACGGCTGCTGTGGGACCGGCCGAACACGGCGTTCAGCTTCATCCTGGAAGAGGGGCTGTTCCTGCGCCGCACAGGCGGAGTTGAGGTCACGCGGGGGCTAATCGACCATGTACTGACGATCGCCGCGTTGCGGAACGTCGAGGTCCAGATCATGTCGCAGGTCCGGCAGAGCCATGCAGGGCTGGACGGCCCCATGCAGCTACTAGAAGAGCCCAACAACCGTTGGTACGCCTACTGCGAGGGACAGGAGAGCGGGCTGCTCGTAGCTGATCGAAAAGTGGTGAGCATGCTCCAGATGCGATATGCCAGAATGCGATCGCAGGCTCTCACCATCCAAGACTCCTTGAGCCTGTTGCAGCGCATGCGAGGAGACCTATGAGCACCACTGAGCTGGCCTGGTTCAAGAGCAGCTACAGCAGCGGCGGTTCCGGTGACTGCGTCGAGGTGGCTGCCTGCCCCACCACCATCCACATCCGCGACTCCAAGAACACCCAGGGCCCCCAGCTCGCCCTCACCCCCACCACCTGGACGGAGTTCATCCGCACCGTCTGAGTCAGCTCGGGGATCGTGACCGCTGCCTGCGCAGGGGGCACTCCGTCCCGGCGCGGGCGGTCAACTCGGCGCGGAGTGCGGCCAGTTCGGCCATGCGGGTGTCGATGACGCGGATCTTGTCGGCGAAGAGCGCGGACAGCGCCTCCGCCTGGTCCGGCGCCCCGCTCAACTCCTCGCCGTGCTGCGCTATTTCGGCCAGCGAGAAGCCGAGCGCCTGCGCCGTACGGACGTATTCGAGCCAGGGCACCGCCTCCGGTGGGTACTCCCGATAACCGTTCGCCCGCCGCTCGCTGGTGAGGATCCCCACCTGCTCGTAGAACCGCAGGGCATCCCTGGTCAGCCCCACCCGCTCCGCCAACTCCCCGATACGCATGCCCTCATGATGACTTGACCTTGGACCCCACTCCACTGTTTAGCGTGAGCGGCATGACAACCAGCCCCCACCCCACCGGCCTCCCTCATCTCCGCTATCTCCGCGTCGTCCGCGCCAGCGCCTGGTACGACCTCGTCGTCACGGCGGGCTTCGCGACGCCGTGGACGTACGCGCTGGTGCACGACACTCTGTCGTCGCTGGGAAGGGCCTGGGGGCTGGGCGTACTGCCCGAACTCGACCCGATACAGACCCTGTACGCGAACCTGATGGGCTCGGTGGTGGTCGTCTGGGCCGTCCTGCGTCTGGTCCGGCCGCTGCCTCTGCACGGTCTGCTCGACGGTGTCGCCCGCACCCTGTTCACGGCCTGGCAGGCCTACGCCCTCACCCAGGGCGCCCCGCGGTTCCTCTGGCTGTTCCTGTGCGTGGAGGCGGTGTTCGGAGTCCTCCAACTGGCGCCGTGGTGCCGCCCCGGAGCCGGCCTGCCCCACGCGGCGAGGGCGGCCTGGGCCGACCGCCCGGGCGCACGGTGACGGAACCTGCCCACCTCCGCCGATGAGTCGACCGCAGACGCGACGACCGCGCATGCGCCGCTCCCGTGTGCGACACCCGCGGATGCGATGATGCGGCCATGGCACAGTCACCGCAGGAACCGCAGGACTCCTCGGTCACCGAGGACGGAATGACCGCGGCCCAGGCCGTCGACCGGATCGAGGCCGCCGCGCACCCGCGTCCGCACGATCGCCGCCTGCATGCCCGCGGGGCCGTGTACGACGCGCGGTTCGTGCCCACCGGGCGGATCGCGAAGTGGACGACGGCCGCCTGTCTCACCGCCGAGTCCGACGCGGTCATCCGGTTCTCGAACGGCTCCGGCAACTTCGCCGCCGACGACCGGGCGCGTGGCGTGCGCGGGATGGCGGTGAAGTTCCTTGCGGGCGACGGCAGTAGCGATGACACCAAGGCCGTCATGGACCTCGTCGCCGCGAACTTCCGGGTCTTCCCCAGTCACAATCCCGAGGGGTTCATCGAGCTCGTCGAGGCGCTGGGCATGGCGGGCACGGAGGGCAGGTTCGCCGACCGCGCGAAGGGGAAGCTTGCCGCCGCAGGGAAGTTCGCGACCGTCCTGGCCCAACACCCGGAAAGCCGGGGCGCGTTGAAGTCCTTCGCCGGGCAGCAAGCACCCGTCAGTTTCGCCACCACCCGCTACGACGGGCTGCACGCCTTCGTCCTCGTCGACGAGTCGGGCGTGCGCCGTCCCTTCCGCTACCGTCTCGTGCCCCAGCTCGGCGAGGTCGAGATCGATCCCGCGTACGCCGCGACCCTCGCCCCCGACTTCCTCATCGGCGACCTCGACTCCCGCCTCGAGACCGGGCCAGTCACCTTCACCGTGGTGTACCAGCTCGCGGAGCCGAACGATCTGACACATGACCCCTCCCAGGCGTGGCCGGAACACCGCCCGCTGATCCCGGCCGGCCACCTGCACGTGACGGCCCGCTCGCCGCGCGAGGACCACTGGCAGCACCAGGTCTTCGACCCCACCCGCCTCGCCCCCGGCGTCGAAGCCTCCGACGACAAGATGCTGGCCTTCCGCCGCCACGCGTACTCCGTCTCGGCGGAACGCCGACTCGCTCCCTGACTCGACCTCGAGCTGTACCCCTCTTTTCCCGTGCCCCCGAAGGACCCTCCCCGCAAAAGTGTGACACTTCAGCGAAAACTGTCACACTTCCGCGCCCCACCTCCCTCCCGCCGAGCATCCTCACTTCCCTGACAGGGCACCGGCGAGTTCCCCCACGACCGCGAGGTCATGACAGTCACCCGCGGGACCACCCCGGCACCACCACATCAGACGCCCGCTCCAGCCCTCGTCGTCCCAGTCCCAGTCAGCCGGCGTCCCCTCGGGGCGAGGATGCGTACCGAGCCTGTGGACCGGACAGACCGGCCACGCCAGCCAAAGCCGGTCGGCCATCGTCTCCTGCGCCGCGTCCACGACGGGGCCGAGGTCGTCAGGGGCGTCGTCGTCCGGTTCCTGGAGACCGTTGTGGTGCCAGGAGCCGTCGGACACGGCGACGTAGACCTGCTCCTCCCAGACCATCAGCCTGAGTGGCGGCTGGTCGGGCAGGGTTGCCGCGAAGTCGCGGTTGACCGTGTCGAGGGCGGCCTCAAGTCGCGGGTACCGGCCGGAGACCGCTTGTCCGAGTTGCCGGGTTACCGAGTGCTGACGGGCTGAGCCGCCTTCCAGGCACGGTAGTGGCGGGTCGGCGCATCGGTGAACGAGATGTGGCACGGGGTCCAGCCCAGAAGGCGGCGGGCCTTGGCGCTGGTGACCAACTCGTCCTGATCTGCGGCCAGTTGCATCATGCCGCCCGCCTCCGCGCTCTCCAGGGTGATCTCGCCGGTGTGGCCCGCGGCGCGTACGGCGGTGCGCTGCATGTCCAGGGCGGTGAGGCGCTGGTCGTCGGCGATGACGAAGGTCTCCCCGCCGACAGCGGCCGGGTTGTCGAGGATGCGGACGTAGGCGTCGGCGAGGTCGTCGACGTGCACCCAGCTCCAGCGCTTGGCGGGGTCGCCGTAGAAGACGGGGTTGCCCGCCTCGGCGGCGGCGAACCACTGGGCGGTCATGGACGTGGTCGCGGGACCGCCGTACATGAACCCCGGGCGGACCACGGTGTGAGCGAGGCCGGACGCACCCAACTCCCGTTCCAGCGCGAAGCGGAAGCCGATCGGGCTCTCGGGGTCGCCGGGGGTGTTCTCGTCCATGAGGGGCAGGCCGGTGCGGCCGTAGGAGGAGATGCCGGTGGTGTAGACGAGGTGGCGGCTGCGGCCGTCGCGCTCCTGGGCGGCGAGCAGTTCGGCGAACAGGCGCCGGTCGCCGCCGATCGGGTCGCTCATGTCCATCAACAGGTGGACGACCGCGTCAGTGCCGTCGAGGTGGTCACGCCAGCTCTCCGGCTTGCCGAAGTCGCCCTCGACCGGGGTGACTTCGTCCGCGGCGAGCGCGTGGGCCGCGGACGCGGAGGTGTCGCGGGCCAGGCCCAGGACGGTGTGCCCGGCACGGGCAAGGGCGGCCGAGACACGACGGCCGGCGTAGCCGGTGGCGCCGATGACGAGGATCTGCATGAGAAGTACTCCATGTGCTGTGTCGTGCCGCACGTCGGGCGGCGGGGTCAACTGATGGGTTCGGGTGGGGAGTTCAAGGGGGGGGTGGAGAAAAGGCGGGCGAGGCGGTCCGGCGTCCGGGCCGGGCTGCCGGCCGCAAAGGTGCGCGCGACCCCGGGGAACGATGTCGTGCCGCCCGTCAAACGGCGGGCCCAACAGGCGGGCTCGGGTGACGAGTTCAGGTAACGGGATCAGGTGGCTGGGGGTCGCGGTGAAGGACCGAGCCAGACGGCCCACCGTCCAGGCCGGACTGTCGGCCGCGAAAGTGCGCATCCCCGGGAACGGAGTCGTCGTGGACGTCAGGCCGCCAGGTCAAGTGACGGGTTCAGGCGGCCGGAGTGGTCGTGAAGAAGCGGGCCAGCCGGTCCGCCGTCCAGGCCGGGTTGTCCGCCGCGAACGTGTGCGCGGCGCCCGGGACCGTGTCGTAGGAGACGTCGGTCGCGGCTTCGCGGGCTCCGGTCAGCAACACGTCCTGGGGCAGGCCGTGTTCGCCGTTCAGGACGAGGACGGGCATGGTCAGGCGGTCGCCGGAGCCGGCCGACTTCCCGTCCTCGACGAGCGTGGCGTAGTGCTCGAAGCCGCCGCGCATCGCGTCCGGGCGGGTGTAGGCGCGCAGCAGGTCGGCGCGCTCGGTGTCGGCGATGCCGCCGCCGGTCATCATCGACCAGAAGCCGGAGAGGTACTGCTCCTCCTTGCCGGCCGTGAGCATCGCGGCCAGCTCGGTCTGGGCGTGGAAGCCGAAGTGCCAGGAGCCGCCGGTCGCGGGGTTCATGTGCTCCTCCAGTCCGTAGCCGGGCAGGAACGCCTCGCTGAGCACCAGCCGGGCCACGTCCTCGGGGTGGGTCTGGGCCCAGGCGTGCGCGGTCATCGTGCCGACGTCGGTGCCGACCACGAAGGCCCGGTCGTGACCCAGGTGCCGGAGAAGGCCGTGCAGGTCCTCGGCCTCCTCGCGCTTCGTCCAGCGGCCCGGTGGGATCTCTGAGTCGCCGGACCCTCGCAGGTCAGGCGCGATGACTGTAAAGCCGTGCGCCGCGAGCAGGGGCAGCAGCGCCCGCCACTCGATCCAGCTGAACGGCCAGCCGTGGAGGAGGACCACGGCGGGGCCGGATCCGCCGACCACGTAGTGGAGTTGGATGCCGTCGACGCCGTCGACGCCGTCGCCTACATCGGCTACGGCGTGCTCGAATCCGGCCGGTGCGGGTGCTCCGGGATGCATGCGATCACCTCATGTTTAATTAGTTAAGCAACCATTGCACCCACTTGCTTAACTAGTCAAATACAGTGGTCGCATGGAGCCCACCGCCACCGACCCCACTCCCCCCGTCGACCCCCTGGCCTCCGACGAGCTGCTGCTCTGGCAGAGCCTGGGCCGCCTCGTCCACTCCCTGCCGCGCACCCTGGAGCAGGACATGGCCCGCACCGGCGTGACCATGACCGAGTTCGCGGTCCTGCTGCTGCTCAGCGAGGCACCCGACCGCCGTATGCGCATGTCCGCGCTCGCGGCCGCGTCCGGCGTCACCGCGCCGCGCGTCACGCGCATCATCGACGGGCTCTCCCGTCACGACCTGGTGCGCAAGGAACGTCACGGCCAGGACGCGCGCGGCAGCGAGGCCGTCCTCACCGATGCCGGGCTGCGCGCCATGCACGCCGCCCAGCCCGCCCACCTCGCCAGCGCCCGGCGCCGGGTCCTCGACCACATCCCGGCCGACCTCCTGCCGGCCATCGCGGCGACCCTCGCCGAACTCGCCGAGCTCACAGAGGGCGGGCGCCGCCGGCAGTCGCCGTAACCCAGCCGGCTCCAGCCCCTGTACCGCCACCGCCACCGGCTCCAGCCCCCGCGCCCCCACCGGCCGAAGCCCCCACAACCCACCGGCCCCAGCCCGCACAACCCCACCGACCGCAGCCGCCGCAACCCACCTGTCCCGCAATGAACTTGACGGCCCGTCACTTTGCCGTTCGCACAGCCGGCCGACAGCTTCCGCTTCTACGGTGCCGTGTCCATGACAGACTCATCCTCACACGGCACAGCCGGAGTCACCCCCACCCCGATCGGGCGTCGCACCGTCCTGATCGCCACCGGCACCACGGCCGCCGTACTGGCCGTCGGGGCCGCCGCTCCCCACACCCCCACCACAGCCACCGCCGCCGACTCAACTCCCGTAGCCGCGGCGGCAGTCTGCACTCTCACCAAGGAGATGACCGAAGGCCCCTACTACCTCGACGGCGCCCTCGTCCGCGCCGACGTCACCGAAGGCAAGGCCGGTATTCCGCTCAAACTCGCCCTCACCGTCGTGAACGACAGCACCTGCGCCGTCATCCCCAGCGCGCTCGTCGAGATCTGGCACTGCGACGCGCTCGGCGAGTACTCCGGCTACGTCGGCAACAACGGCCACAGCGAACCGGACGACCGCACCTTCCTGCGCGGTGGTGTCCTCACCAACTCCGCCGGGCTCGCCAACATCACGACGATCTACCCGGGTTGGTACCGCGGGCGCTGCGTGCACATCCACGTGAAGGTGCACACCGGCGTCACGCTCACCTCGGACGGCTCGTTCACCGGCGGCCAGGAACTCCACACGGGCCAGCTCTTCATCGACGAGACCATCACCACGGCCGTCGCCAAGATCTCCCCGTACTCGACCAACACGGTCACCCGCACGACCCTCGCACAGGACTCGGTCTACGACGACGGAGGCGCCGCGTCCGGCCTCATGACCCTTACGGCGCTGGGCAGTTCGACCTCGTCCGGCTACACGGGCACGCTCACACTCGGCGTCCAGCAGAGCTGAGCCCGCCCAGCCGAAGGGGTGGCCCGCGGTGCGACACGGGCCACCCCTTCCTCAGGTCACCTCACAGCACCGCACGTCAGGAGCCCGGGCAGTGCTCCCACGCCATGTGGTAGATGGTGCTGATGTCGCCGTCCGTCGAGTCCATCGTCATGAAGCTGACCGCGCCGGGCGCCGAGGTGCCGGCGCTGACCCGCAGCTCCGTGTTGATGTTGAAGTTGCGCTGAACTCCGCAGGGCGCCCAGACCAGTTGGGCCACGTCCGTGCTGTCGTTCGCCTGCCAGTTGTCGTCGTAGGGACCGTTGAACGGATGGTTCTTGCTCGTGGTGTTCGACGAGCCCTGGAAGTAGTACGAGGCCTTCTGCGCACCGCTCGCGCCGCGCTGGAGCGAGGCGAAGCCCCGGTAGTCGGCGCTCGCGATGGCGTAGGTGAAGCCCGACGGGACGTGGACGACCAGGTTGAGCTGGCAGTTCTTGCGGAACGCCGTGGGGTCGGAGTTGCCGCCGACCTGGGCGAGGTAGGCGCTATAGGTCACCGTGAAGGCGGTGTTGTCCTCGGAGACGGCGACCGCCGTCGTGCCCTGCGGGCAGCCCGAGCCGTTCACCGTGGCGACGTTGATGACGATCTTGTCCGGGGGCGGGTCGTCGAACACGGGTGAGGACGCGTGCTGCATGGGCAGCGCGGTGGTGAGAAGAGCGGCGACGGCGCCGCTCAGGAGGAGCCCACCAGGCATGGTTTCTCCTTGGGGTTGGGGGGTGGCTGCGCCCCAAGTCTTTGAAGAACCAATGAAGTTCCTGTGAAGACCGACGGCGCGCTCGCATCGTAGGAAGCCGCACACGAAACGGTCAGGGCGAACTCAGGCCATTCACAGACGCGTCTTTCACACTCTCTCCACAGTGTGTGAACTCTGTTGAAATAAGCGGCCGTTGACCGTTCCGTCCCCAGGCCCTTCACAGCCGCACATCAAGGAATCCTTCAGGTACGGCCCTAACTTCCTTGCCATGACGGGAAATGAAGAGAACGACCGGCAACTCGACCAACGGCCCGCCCGGCACCGCCGGGACAAGGGCCTCCAGCGCCGCCGCGTGCTGATCGGCGGCGGCACCGTCGCCCTGGCGGGCGGTCTCGCGGCGGCCGGCCTCGCCTCGGCCGACACCCCCACGACCACCACCGACGCGTCGACCTCCACCGAGACGTCGACGACCACGGTGACCACCGACGCCTCCGCGTCGGCCACGAGCGGCGTCTGCACCCTCACCGCCGAGGTCACCGAGGGTCCGTACTCGCTCGACGGCGCCCTGGTCCGCGAGGACATCAGAGAGGAGAAGGAGGGCGTCGAGGTCCAGTACACCTTCACCGTCGTCGACCAGGACAACGACTGCGCGCCGCTCGCCGACGCCCTCGTGGAGCTCTGGCACTGCGACGCGCTCGGCGAGTACTCCGGGTTCGTCGGCAAGAACGGCCACACCGAGGACGACGACGGCACGTTCCTGCGCGGCGGCGTCCTCACCGACTCCGACGGCGAGGCGAAGCTCATATCCATCTGGCCGGGGCACTACGTCTCCCGCGCCGTCCACGTCCATATGCGGGTGCACACGGACGTGACGATCGCCGACGGCACGTACACCGGCGGCACGCTCGTCCACACCGGCCAGCTCTTCTTCGACGCCGACCTCAACGAGGAAGTGCAGGCCACCTCCCCGTACTCGGACAACACCACCGCCGAGACATCCCTCGGCGACGACACGATCTACGACGACGGAGGCGCCGCGTCCGGTCTGCTCACGCTGACCGCGCTCGGCTCCGACGTGTCCGACGGCTGCACGGCGACCCTGACCGTGGGCGTGAGCACGAGTTGACCAGGAGGCGGATGACCAGGACGCACTGATCGGGGATCGCCGATCACACCCCGAGCGGCTGCCGTCCTTCGGCGGACTCGGACTCGGTCCGCGTCTCCAGCGCCCTCTCCCGGCGATGGGCGCGGACCGAGTACGCCAGGGCGGCAGCCCACATCCCGTACAGCACGACGTACACCGGAGTGCTCACCGCACCCGACGCACCGATCCAGTCGCTCCTCAGCAGCGTACGGACGTTGGTCACGACGATGATCCCGCCGACGGCGGAACCCAGCACCCGCGGCGGAACCAGCCGCACCAGCCAGGCGGCGACCGGCGCGGCGACAACTCCCCCGAGCAGAAAGGCGATCACCCAGGTCCACTTGAGCCCCTGGGACCCGAGCGAGAACAGGAAGCCGAGACTCGCGGCCACCGCCACCAGGAACTCGCTCGTGTCGATCGACCCGATGACCTTGCGCGGCTCCATCCGTCCGCTGGCCAGCAGCGCGGGCGTGCCGACGGGCCCCCAGCCACCCCCGCCGGTCGCGTCCAGGAACCCGGCGACCAGCCCGAGCGGCGCCAGGAACCGCTTCCGCAACGGCTTGCCGAGCTGCCCCTTCGGCAGCCCCTTGAAGGTGAACCGGGACATGACGTACACGCCGAGTCCGAAGAGGATCAACGACATCACCGGCTCGGCGACCTCGGTGGAGAGCTTCGACAGCACGGTGGCCCCGAGGAACGACCCGATCGCGCCGGGGACCCCGATCCTCACGACAACCCTCCAGTCCACGTTCCCGAACCGCCAGTGCGAGGCGCCGGACATCAGCGTCGTACCGATCTCGGACAGGTGGACGGTGGCGGACGCGGCGGCCGGGTTCGTCCCCATGGCCAGCAGCAGCGTCGTGGACGTGACCCCGTAGGCCATGCCGAGGCTGCCGTCCACGAGCTGGGCCCCGAGGCCCGCGAGGGCGAGCAGTATCAGCGTGCGCATGGGAGGCGACGCTAGGCGGCCAATCTGAGCGGAGCCTGAGACCCGGATGAGGACGACTCACAAGGTCAGGCCCCCTACGCGAGCAGCAGCGGTTCCACGACCTTCGCGAGCTGCGTCCGCGTCACCGCTCCCATCCGGGTCGCCGCCACCTTCCCGGCTCGGTCGACGACGATCGTGAACGGCATCACCTGTGTGTTCACCAGACCGCGCGGCAGCCGCAGGGCCTGCTTCCCCGAGGGATCGTGCAGGGACGGGTAGGCCAGGTGGAAGCTCTTCTGGAAGGCGAGACCGGCGGCGCGGCTGTTGTCGTTGTCGAGCCCCAGGACGCGCAGTCCACGGTCGCCCCACGTCTCCTGGATCAACTTCAGCTGGGGCGCCTCCGCCCGGCAGGGCCCGCACCAGGACGCCCAGGCGTTGATCAGGACGACCTTCCCCCGGTAGTCCGACAGCCGGATCGCGTCCCCGTCCAAGGAGGTCCCGGCCAGATCCGCCACGGCGGGACGCTTCCCCTCCTCGAAGGTCCGGGTGAGCGGATCGCCGGGGCTGGCGTGGCTGATCGTCTCCGGGGACGAGCAGCCCGCGAGGATCACGCAGGAAGCGGCAACAGCCGCGTACGCGCGTCGAGTTGTCATCATCATCGTCATCGCGGTCATTCTCCTCACCGCGCTGCGACGACAGGACTACGGGGCTACGGGTTCTCCCAGGCCGCCGGCTCCGCGGCCAGTGCCCGTACCGGTTCCGGCAGTGCGTCTGCCGCGATGTCCGCGAGGGTGACGCCCTCCAGGATCTTGCGGACGTTGGCGCGCAGGGCGATCCAGAGAGGGAGGAGGGGTTCGGCGGTGCCGGTGTAGGCGAGGCCGGTGGGGCGTTCGCCGCGGACCGAGACGATCGGGCCGTCGACCGCGCGTATGACGTCGGCGACGGTGATCTCGGTGGCCGCGCGGGCCAGCCGGTAGCCGCCGCCCCCGCCGCGCCGGCTGTCGACGATCCCGGCGCGCCGGAGGTCGCCGAGAATTCCCTCCAGGAATTTGTGCGGGATGTCCTGCGCGGTGGCGATGGTCTCGGCCTTCACCGGACCGTCCGCCGCAGGGCCGTCGTCACCCCGTACGGCGAGCTCCAGTACCGCCCGTACCGCGTAATCCGCCCGTGCCGAGATCCTCATGCGTCCATTGTGGTCCGTTCTGGCGTAGAGAATGGCCCCGCACGACGGCCTCCTGGGACGACCACGGAAAATGGCTTCGCACGTGCCGCCGACGGACCGGACCCGGGAGGAGCTTCCAGTGGAGCTGAGCAGGCGTACCTTCAGCACCCTCGCGGGCACGGCCGCGCTCGGATTCGCGCTGGGGGGTGGCAGCGGCGGCAGCGGTGACGCGTACGCCGCGCATGTCGTACCGACCGGCCCGGCCCCCGCGCCACCGGCCGCGGACGGGCAGTCGCACACGATCGGGTACGACCGCTACTCCCTGATCGTCGACGGAAAACGCCTGGTCCTGTGGTCGGGCGAGATGCACCCCTTCCGGCTGCCGAGCCCGTCCCTGTGGCGTGACGTCCTGCAGAAGATGCGCGCCTTCGGCTACAACGCCGTCAGCATCTACGTCTCGTGGAACTACCACTCCCCCGCCCAGGGCAGCTACGACTTCACGGGCGTCCGGGACCTCGACCTGTTCCTGCGCATGGCCGCCGAGACCGGCCTGTACGTCATCCTGCGCCCGGGCCCGTACATCAACGCCGAGATCGACGCGGGCGGTTTCCCCGGCTGGCTCATCGCCACGAAGGGCACGGCCCGCACCGCCGACCCGACCTATCTCTCGCACGTCGACGAGTGGCTCACCCAGGTCGACTCCATCGTCTCCAAGCACCTGTTCACCCAGGGCACGGGCACGGTCCTGCTCTACCAGATCGAGAACGAGTACGACGGCCAGCTCACCCACGCGTCCGGCGGCGACTACATGTCCCACCTGTACAAGAAGGTGCGCGCCGACGGCATCGACGTCCCCCTGTTCCACAACGACAAGGGGCGCAACGGGTATTGGACCCCCGGGTCGTTCGACACCGGCGGGGACAAAGGTGGTTGGCTGTACGGCTTCGACGGGTATCCCTCGCCGTCCCAACTGCCGCCGGACTGGGGGCACTACGGGATCGGCGGGGCCAAGGGCGGGGCCACCGCCAGCCCCAAGACCCCTGGTTTCGTGCCGGAGTTCGGCGGGGGCTGGTTCGATCCGTGGGGCGGGTCCTGGTTCGACGGCAAGGGGTACGCGGAGTCACGCCGGACGCGTGACGCGGCGTACGAGCGGCGTTTCTATCTCACCAACCTCGCCAACGGACTCACCCTGCACAGCGTCTACATGACGTTCGGCGGCACCTCGTGGGGCTGGCTGCCCGCGCCGGTCGTCTACACGTCGTACGACTACGGCGCCGCCTTCGACGAGGGCCGCAACGCGACCGCGAAGCTCGTGCCGATGCACCAACTCGGCCATCTGCTGCGGACCGTGCCCGACTTCGCCAAGCTGGACCGCGCGGCGGACGTCAAGGCGGACGGCCTGAAGGTCTACCACCTCACCAACGCCGACACCGGCGCGCACGTCTACGTCCTGCGCAACGACGGTACGGCGGCGGTCACTTCGACGCTGCCGACCACGACCGACGACATCGAGGTCACCGTCCCTGCCCAGGACGCCCGACTCCTCCTCACCCAACTTGCCCTCGGCGGCCGTAAGTTGAGGTACTCGACGGTCACGCCGATGATGTCCCTCACCACCGGCCGGCAGGACATCGCCGTGTTCGCAGGGACGCGCGGCGAGATGGCCCACGTCGTCGTCGAGTGCCCGGAGGAACCGGTGGTGACCCGGCTCGACGCGCAGGCCGCCTGGGTCTGGGACCGCGGCCTCCTGCACGTCACCGTCCCGCTCGGCATCGGCGGCCTGACCCGCGTCCTGGTCCAGGGCGGCGGCGTCGACAACTCCCTCCTGCTCGTCTTCGCCGACGAGGCCGGCTCCGTACGCCTGTGGCCGTACGAGACCGGTTCGGGCACCGCGCTGGTCTACGGCCCGGCGCTGCTCCGCGAGGCCACGGTCAGCGGGACGACCGCCCACCTCACCGGCGACACCATCGGCGAGACCGGCCTGGAGGTGTGGGGCCCGCGCGGCATCACCGACGTCACCTGGAACGGCCGGGCCGTGCCCTCGACCGTCACCAACGCGGGCAGCCTGCGCTCGAACCCGGACGCGCTGCTGCCCGGGGTGCCCGCGGTACCGCTCCCCGCACTCGACGGCTGGCGGCGCAAGGTCGAGAACCAGGAGGCCGCGGTCGCCTTCGACGACTCCAAGTGGGCGACGGCGGACCGGACTTCGACGTTCAGTACGACGGCCGTCCCCTCCGGGCAGCCGCTGCTCTTCGCGGACGACTACGGCTTCCACTACGGGGACGTCTGGTACCGGGGGCGGTTCACGACCGGCACCACCGACGCCCTGGAGTCGGTGACCCTCGCCTACAGCACGGGTACCCAGGGGCTGCTGATGGCCTGGCTCGACGGCGAACCGCTCGGCACCCACCGGATGCCGGTGCCGACGAACAGCAGTGTGCGGCAGGGCAGTTGGGCGGCGAAGGCGACGCTCGCGATCCCCGAGAAGCAGCGCGCGGCCGGTTCGCATGTCCTGTCCGTGCTGGTGCGGCGGATGCAGCACGACCAGGACGGCAAGGCCCTCGACACGCACAAGGTAGCGCGCGGTCTGACGGCGGCGACCTTCAAGGGCGCCTCCCCGAAGGTGAGTTGGCGGCTCCAGGGTGAGACGACACCCGATCCGGTGCGAGGGCCGCAGAACAACGGCGGGCTGTACGGCGAGCGGGAGGGCTGGCACCTGCCGGGGTACGCGGACGCCGGCTGGGAGGCGGTGACACTCCCCCGCGCCGACAAGCGGCAGGGCGTGGCCTGGTACCGGACCAGCTTCAAGCTCGCCGTGGACACCGGCATCGACGCCTCGATCGGCCTCGTCCTCGACGACGACCCGACGCGCGCCTACCGGGTCCAGATCTTCCTCAACGGCTGGAACATGGGCCAGTACATCAACGACGTGGGCCCGCAGCACACCTTCGTCCTGCCGAACGGGATCCTCCGCACCCGGGGCACCAACACACTCGCCCTGGCCGTCCTGTCCGACGGCACCACTCCGGCGGGCCCGAAGGACGTACGGCTGACGCTGTTGGGGAGTGCGGCCGGAGGAGTACCGGTTTCGCCGGTGGACTCCCCCGGCCGGTAGTTCTTCACGGGACCGGTTTTGGGGATCTACGCGAGCCTGATCATGTTCCAGGACAGCGGCTCCAGTACGGCGGTCAGGATGCCGTCCTGGAGGGTGGTGCCCTCGACCTCGTGCGGGGCCACCCGCTCCGGGTCGGCCAGGGTGTTGCGGGCGTCCGGGTCCGCGTCCGCGAGGGCGCTGTGCTCGACGACCGACGTCAGGTCGAGGCCGTTCAGGCCGACTTCGAGCGGGAGCGACTCGGTGCGGCTGCGGTTGACGGCGAACACCGTGACCGAGCCGTCCTCGCCGCGCACCGCGGTGGCGTGCAGCAGGTCGGCCTCGCCGTACTTCCGCGTCTCGTGCTTCGGGGAGTCGACGCGGACGTCGAGGACCTGGCCGCGGCCGTGCTTCGAGGCCTGCGCGAAGGGGAAGAACGTCGTCTGGCGCCAGGCCGGGCCGCCCGGCTCGGTCATGATCGGCGCGATGACGTTGACGAGCTGGGCGAGGCACGCGACGGTGACGCGGTCGGCGTGCCGGAGCAGGGCGATCATGAGCGAGCCGAAGACCACCGCGTCCATGACGCTGTAGTTGTCCTCCAGCAGACGCGGCGCCTCCGGCCAGTCGGCCGGGTCGGCGTTCTTCGTCTGCTCCTCCCAGTCCGACGTGTACCAGACGTTCCACTCGTCGAAGGAGAGGTTGATCCTCTTCTTCGACTTGAGGCGGGCGCCCACGTGGTCGGCGGTCGCGACCACGTTCTCGATGAAGGACTCCATGTCGACGGCCGAGGCGATGAAGGAGTCGAGGTCGCCGTCGGTCGGCTGGTAGTAGGCGTGCAGCGAGATGTAGTCGACCAGGTCGTACGTCTCCTGGAGGACCGTCGACTCCCACTCGGCGAAGGTCGGCATGGCCTGGGAGGAGGAGCCGCAGGCGACGAGTTCGACACCGGCGTCGATCTGGCGCATCGCGCGGGCCGTCTCGGCGGCGATCCTGCCGTACTCCTCGGCGGTCTTGTGGCCCGTCTGCCAGGGGCCGTCCATCTCGTTGCCGAGACACCAGACGTTGATGCCGAAGGGGTCCTTGTCGCCGTGGGCGATCCGCTGCTCGGAGAGGGTGGTGCCGGAGGGGTGGTTGGCGTACTCCTGGAGTTCGAGGGCCTCTGCCACGCCCCGGGTGCCGAGGTTGATCGCCATCATCGGTTCCGCCTGCGGGCCGAGCTTCTTCAGGAACGCGATGTACTCGGAGAGGCCGAAGCGGTTGGACTCCGTCGAGCGCCAGGCCAGGTCGAGGCGGCGGGGACGGGTCTCCGCGGGGCCCACCGAGTCCTCCCACTTGTAGCCGGAGACGAAGTTGCCGCCGGGGTAGCGGATGGTGGTCACGCCCAGTTCGCGGACCAGGTCCAGGACGTCCTGGCGGAGGCCTTGCTCGTCCGCGGTGGGGTGGTCGGGTTCGAAGATGCCGGTGTAGACGCAGCGGCCGAGGTGTTCTACGAACGAGCCGAAGAGGCGGGGGTTGACTTCGCCGACGGTGAAGGCGGGGTCGAGGGTGAAGCGGGCGGTGCGCATGCGGGCCTTTCGGGGTTGAGTTTCGTCTGCGGGTGCGTCGTGGCTGGTCGCGCAGTTCCCCGCGCCCCTAAAGACAAAAGCCTTGGCCAGCCGGTACTGCCCAGTACTGCCTGTTCGAAATATCGTATATCGGCCGCATTCTCGAACGTGACCGTAAAATCTTGCCGCCTCCGCGTCAATGGGTTGGCCACTCTGCACTGTGCATTCTCGGGGGCGATTTCCGGACACAGCGGTCGTTCCCGGTCCCACAACGGCCACCGGATGACATGACGTTGGCAGTTGTGGGCGCGTAACCTCGGACCGGCTTGTGCAGCGGACGGCGGGAGGGGGGCGCGTACGACGTGGTGACGACCTTCCTCGGCGAGCTGTACACGTCCTTCGTGTGGGTCCCCACGGTGGTCCTCGGTGCCGCCCTCGCGCTGAAGCTGCCGGCGATCATCCGGCTGTGGCGGGACCCGCTGCTGCGGGCGGTCGGCGGGCTGCTGCTGTTCGCCTGCGCGCTGTTCGTGTCCGTGACGCCGTCGGTCATCGGCTGGATCAACCGGGTCACCGGTGTGCCCAACTTCGCGGCGCCGTGGGCGTATTCGCTGCTCACCGCGTTCAGCGGAGCCGGGTTACTGCTCATCGTGGCCTGGCGCAACGGGCTGTCCGACCGTTCGAACGCGACCCGGCGCGCCAGACGGTGGGTGATCTCCGTCTACTCGGGCGTGATCGTGGCGCTGTGGGTGCTGTTCGCCCTCGCCGACGTGCCGGTGGAGCGGGTGCGGGACCTGGACACGTACTACGCCGACACGCCCTTCATGCGTGAGGAGATCCTGCTCTATCTGCTCGCGCACACCGTGGCCGTGGTGATCACCGTGCGGCTCATCTGGAACTGGGTCCGCGCGGACGGCCTGCACGGCTGGCTGCGCTGGGGACTGACGTTCCTGGGCGCCGGTTACGCGCTGAGCCTGGTCTTCGATCTCGCCAAACTCACGGCGGTGACGGCCCGTTGGACCGGGCACGATCTCGACGCGCTCAGCACGGACGTCGCCCCGTGCGCGGCCTGTCTCGCCGCCGTCCTGACCGCCGTCGGTTTCATCCTGCCGCACACCGGCCAGTACCTGCACGGCCGCCTGCGGGTACGCCTCGCCCATCACCAACTCCGGCCGCTCTACGTCCTGATGCGCTCCGTCGACGGCGACGGCGTCCCCTTCCTGCTGTGCGCGGCACCCGAACTGCGCCTGATCCGGCGGGAGACGTACATCCGCGACGTCCTCCTGCCCCTCGCCCGCCACCTCGACGAGGACCTCCGCACCCGCGCCCACCTCGCCGCCCTCCGCCTCGGCTGGACACCGGCCCGGGCGAAGGCCCTCGCTGCGGCGGTGGCGATCCTGGACGCCATCGACTCCGGCCAGGACGATCCCAGCGGCCATCCCGACACCGCCGACCTCCTCCAGGAGATCGGGCCCGTCTCCCGCGCCCTGCGCCACCGCGACGCGATCGACGCGGTGCGGGTGGCGGTGCGGGGCGGGAGAACGAGGGCCGGCGCGGCGGAGACCGTGGGTGTCGTTCAGGCCAATTCCGCGGCTCGGGCCAACTCCGGGACGGGACCGGCAAGTTCGGCCGACCCGGTCCGCCGTACTCCCCCCGTCCATCCCGCGGAAGCGCCCCGCTTCCTGCTGCCGCGGCGACGGTGAGGTGGCTGAGTCGGCGTATGTCCTGGCATATTGCAGCGGTGCGCACGAAGAAGGAGATGCGCCGGTTCGCCGGTGCCCTCATCGATCCCATGCGCGTCCCGGTCCCGGCCGACCCCGAGGCCCTGTTCGACGCGCTGGTCGACTCCGTCACGCGCTGGCGGGGGCGTGAGGTCGTCGTCCGCCGCGAGGTGTTCCCGCCGCACACGGCCAGCGGACTGTGGCTGGAGGGCGACACCTACGACGTCATCGTCATCGACAAACGGGCCGCCGCCTGGCACCAGATCGTGATCTTCTGCCACGAGGTGTGGCACATGCACCAGCGGACCGCGCAGCCCGCGCCGACCGGCGACGGCAGCCCGCGCCCCGTCGCCGCCCGTACCGACTTCAGCCTCGCCGACGAGCAAGAGGCGGACAGGTTCGGCATGTTGATGAGCGGCCGGCTGCGGCCCTGGCTCCAGACGGCGGCCACGGCGAACCCCGCGCACGACCCCGCCGTGGCCGACGACGGCACACAGGGTGTCGCCGGGCGGATCGGCGCCGCCCTCAACTACCGCGGGACCAGAAAATGAGCAGCCTGATCGACTACCTCAGCTGCGGCCTGCTGTGGCTGGGCGTGCTGGTGAAGACCCCGGACCTGATACGCCACTGGCACGACCCCTATCTCCGGGTCATCTGCGTGTTCCTCGGCCTGGCCGGGGCCTGCTTCCTCCTCGGGGCGCCACCCACCGTCGGCGCGATCAACCACCTCAGCGGCATCCCGAACCTCGCCGCGCCCCTGACCTACGCGTCGGTCACCGCGTACGGCGCCTCGTCCCAGGTCCTGATCGTCTACTGGCGGGGCGGACCCAACGTCCACCGCACCGCCCGCCGCTGGATCGTGGCCTACGCCATCATCCTCGTCGGCATCGCCGTGACCTTCGCGCTGGGCCGCACCCCCGTGGAGCGCCGCACCGACCTGGACACCTACTACGCGACCACGCCGTTCATCGCCGAGATGATCGTGCTGTACCTGGCCGGGCACCTCGCCGCCGTCAGTGTCACCGCGGTGTCGGCGCTGCGCTGGGCGCGGCAGGTGCACGGCTGGCTCCGCGCGGGCCTGATCACGCTGGGCGTCGGCTCGCTGTGCGGCGCCGGGTACAGCCTGACCAAGTTCGCCGCGGTCATTGCCCGTTGGTGCGGCCGGGACTGGACACAGCTCGGCACGACGGTCTCGCCGGTCGCCGCGGGACTGGGCGCGGTGCTGACCGTCGTAGGGGTCCTGATCCCGCTGACCGGCCCCCGGCTGACCCAGTGGCGGCAGGCCCGGCGGGCGTACGCCGGTCTCGAACCGCTGGAGCACGAGCTGGCCGAACTCCTCACCCGCCGCGCGCTACGGCTGCCCCGGCCGCGCTGGTCCTCCCCCGCGACCCGGCTGGTGTGGCGGCAGACGAGCATCCACAACGCGCTCGGCCACCTGGACGCGTTCTTCGACCGGGCCCTGTACGAACGGACGTTGGAGGCGGCGGCCCGCACGACGGGCGACCCGGAACAGGCCGAGGCGACGGCGTGGGCGGCGGTCGTGGCGGCGGCCGTGGCCCAGGAGCGGAGGCACGACGTCGAGGAACCCGACAGCAGCCCGCACCTCGCGCCCGCCGACGAACCGGACCGGCTCCCCGACCGCGCCCCCGGCACCGCCCTCCTCGTGCCCATCGCGGACGCGCTGACCCGGTCCCCGCTCGTCGCCGCAGCCCGGGTCCGCACCGGCACGACGGAAGGGAGCACCCGGGCATGAGCCTCATGGTGTATCTCGCCGCCGCCGTCTTCGGGCTGTCCTGCACCGTGCTGCTGCGCCGCCCCTGGCGGATCCCGCGCGACCCGCTGACCGTGTCCACCTGCGCGGCGATCGTCCTCGGCTCGCTGGCCCTGGTCTGCTCGGCACCGCTGACCCTGCGCGCGGTCAACCGCCTCACCGGCGTCCCCAACTTCGGCGCCCCGCTGACCTACGGGATGCTCTCCGCGTACAGCTGCTCCCTGCTCGTCCTGCTGATCCACTGGCGGGGCGGCTCCCCCGCCCGGATCCGACGCATGGTCCTGCGCAGCATGGCCGCCTACGGCGCGCTGATCGTGACCATCGTCGTGCTGTTCACGCTGGCCGACCCGAGCACCGAGCGGCTCACCGACCTCGACACGTACTACGCCGAGACGCCGTACATGCGCGAGATGATCGTGCTCTACCTGCTCGGGCACAGCGCGGCCACCCTGGCGCTGTGCACCGTGTGCGTCACCTGGGCCCGCGAGGTGACGGGCCTGCTCAGGACCGGCCTGCAGCTGATCCTCCTCGGCACCCTGCTGGACGTGGTGGGCTTCCAGCTCGTCAAGTACACGGCGCTGGTGGCCCGTTGGACCGGCCACGACCTGGACTTCCTGTCCACCGGGGTGGCCCCGCCGATGGCTTCCTTGGCCGCTCTGACCTGTTCGGCCGGCTTCGCCCTTCCGCGGCTCCTGCCCATGGCCCGAGCCCACTGGCGCGACCTCAACGACCTGCGCGGCCTGGGCCCGTTGTGGTCGGAGGTCCGCTTCGCGTCCATCGCCCCGAAGCCCCCCAGCGCCCTGCGCCAGCTCCCCCGCATGCGCCTGCACTGGCGCGAAGTCTCCATCCATGACGGCCTGTTGGCCCTCACCCCGTACTTCGACGACCACCTCCGCGAACGCACCCGCCACGCCGCCCTCCACGACGGCCACTCCCCCCACGAGGCCCGAGTGACCGCCGAAGCAGCCATGGTCGCCGACGCGGCCCGCCGAGCCGCCGCCCAGGAACAACCCTTCAACACCCCGAGCACGTACCGCCTTTACGCCACGGAAGTCTCCGACACAGGCGGCTTGGTCGAGCTGGCAAGGGCCCTGGCCCGATCACGTCTCACGGCAACACCGGCGGAGAGCAAAACGCTGGCCGACTTGGACAACACGGGCGCCTGAAGGTCTTTGTCTTTAGGGGCGCGGGACTGTATCAATCTGCGGCTCCGCCGCGCGGGCGCGACCAGCCCCCACCGGCCCGCGGACAAAACTCGACCTCACCCAGCAAAAGCAGGCTGCGCCACTCCCTTCCCAGCCCCCGGCACAACCAACAGCGAACCAGCCACCGGATGCGGCGACTTGAGCCCCACCCGAGCAGTCGTAACGTACAGGTCACTCAAATCCGCACCCCCGAACGCACACGCGGTGACCAGCGAGGCCGGCACCGAAACAACCCGCTCCAACTCCCCGTCCGGCGTGTACCTCCGCACCGCACCCCCACCCCACAACGCCACCCACACACACCCGTCCGCATCGACGGTGAGCCCATCAGGAAACCCGGCGCCGGCCTCGACCTCCGCGAACCGCCGCCGCTTCGACACCCGCCCGTCCGCGTACTCGAACACATCGATCCGACGGGTGGGCGAGTCGACGTAGTACATCAACCGCCCATCAGGACTCCACCCCGTCCCGTTGCTCACCGCCACGTCATCAAGAATCAGCTGCACGGAACCGTCCCCGGAAACCCGGGACAACGTCCCCCCGCACGCCGCCTCGTCGTACCGCATCGTCCCCACCCACAACGCCCCGTCAGGCGCCACGGCCGCGTCATTGGCCCGCCGCCCGGCAACCGGCTCCCGATGCAACCACCGGAACTCCCCATCGGGATCGACAAGCCCGACCCCGTCCCGCAGATTGAGAACGAGCCCCCCACCGACACGGGGCTTCGCGGCCCCCACGTGCTGCTCGGTCACCCGCACAGTGCGCACGCCCGACGAGGGATCGTACGTATGCACCCGGGACCCAAGGATGTCGATCCAGATCAACCGCCCCGCCGCCGCGTCCCACGTCGGCCCCTCACCCAGCGTCGCCTCGGCCCGTACAGCCACCTCGTACGTCATCCCACGCTCCTGTGCCCAAGCCGCTCAGACAGTTCGACCGCACCCTTCGCGGCAAGCTGCTCCAACTCCACCCGCCGCTCATCGCTCCACCGGATCATGGGAACGGAAATGGAAAGCGCGGCGACAACCTGCCCGGTACGGTCCCGCACGGGCGCCGCGACACACGACACATCCGGATTCGACTCACGACTCTCGACAGCGACCCCCCGCTCCCGAATCTCGGCGAGAGCCTCCCGCAGCGCCCCCGGCTCGACAATGCTGTTCGGCGTCATCGCGACCAACGACACATCGGCGGGGATCCGCGCGCTCAGCTCCGGCTCGGGCAGCGAGGCGAGCAGCATCTTGCCCACGGACGTGCAGTGCGCGGGCAGCCGCCGCCCCGCCGCCGACACCATCCGCACCGCGTGCGTGGAGTCGACCTTGGCGATGTAGATGACGTCGGTGCCTTCGAGGATGGCGACGTGCACGGTCTCGTCGCAGGTCTCGGCGACGGACCGGGCGACCTGCTGCCCCTCGGCGGCGAGGTCGAGCTGCTCGGCGTAGCGGCTCCCGAGCTGGTACGGACGGACTCCGAGCCGGTAACGTCCCGGTTGTCCGGGCACGGGCACGATGTACGACCGCGCGGCGAGGGTGGTGACCAGTTCGTGCACGGTCGTGCGCGGCAGTTGCAGCTTGCGCACGATGTCGGGGGCGGAGAGCGTCCCGTCCCCGTCGAGGAAGAGCTCGAGAATATCGAGAGCCCGGGTCACGGCAGGTACGAGTCGTCCCACAACCGGCCCCCTTCTAGGTGTCTGCGAGTGGCTGTATGGGGTGTCGCACCGAGCGTCGTGTTCGAGATTTCAACTGACGATCGGCATGACGAACACAGGCTAGCCATAGAGGGTTGCACGGGCAATGGTCGCGTGACCATGTGACTACCGAGCGGCCCTGGGATCGCCCAGTTCACCACGCAACCGCTGGGCGCGCAGCACGAGTTCGAGCTCGAACCGGCGGTCCGGGTGGTCGATCTCGTCCCCCCACAGTTCGCGGATCTGCCGGAGCCGGTACCGCACGGTCTGCGGATGCACCCCGAGCCGCGCGGCCACCTCCGGCGCCCCGCCCCGCGTCTCCAGCCACGCCAGCAGGGTTTCCGCGAGCCGCCGCCGATGCGTCGGCCCGGAGTGCGCGAGCGGCGCGAGACACCGCAGCGCGAGATCGTCGATCAGCTCCTCCGGCTGCAACAACACCAGCGCCTCGGTGTGCTCGGTGCAGTACAGAACGCCCCCGCCCGGCAACAGCCCCCGCTCCATCAGCCCTACGGCCGCCTCGGCCCAGCGCGCCGACTTCACCGCGTCGGCCAGCGGCACCGGCGGCCCGATCGCCCCGGCCCAGCCGGTCAGCGCCCGGTGCAGCAGCTCGGGCCGCCCGGCGGCATCCGGCTCGGGCACGACCATGCGCGGCTGCTCGTACTCCATGTCGAGCAGCACTTCCTGCCCTACGGCGGGGGCGACGGCCTCGCGGGCCGGGCGCAGCAGAACACCCACGGCGACCTTGTCGGGGAGCGGCCAGCCGATGCGGGCGGCGCGTTCGGCGAGGGCCTCGGTCGGGTCGCCCCGGTGGTGCTCGGCCAGGAGGAGTTCCATGAGCCGCCGCTGAAGCCGCAGCCGCTCCCCCGCCTGCCGTGCGGCGGCCTCCGCGTACCCGCGCACGGACTGGTCGACCAGCCCGTCCAGATACTCGTAGCCCGCGTCGACGAGCGCGTACATCGCGGGTGGCGGGATCTCGACCCGCTGCCCGATCTCGGCCAACCGCCGCCAGGCGAGCCGCACTCCCATCCGGTAGATCGCCTGGAGCGAGTCGAGGCTGCGGCCGTGCAGACCCTCCCCACGCCCGAACTCCTGGAAGACGCCCGGCGGTACGGTCGGGCGCCCCTCGGCGGTCTCCAGGTGCTGGACGAAGACCTCGATGGCACGCCGGATGCCGACCAGAGCCATCGGCTCACCCGAGTCGTCGAGAACCAGGGGCAGTTGGGGGTGCTCGCGCCGGATCTCCCGCAGGATCTCCTCGGCGAGCGCGGGCGCCTCGGCCATGGCGATCGCCGCGAACTCCCGTACCTGGAGACGCGGTACGTCGTGCCACGCCGAGCGCGGCGTCACGGTCGCCGGTGGTGCGGACACGGGGTCAACTCCCCTGGTCCGCTTGCTCGTACGTGACCAGGGGCGTGTTCGGCTGGGCCGGTCTCGCGTCCAGCAGCGCGACGACACCGAGCGCGGCGCCCACGGCGAGGGCGGCGGCCAGGACCATGGTGAGTGCGGCGGCGAGCAGTCTGGGCATCGCGGGGTCAGCCTCTCTGTCCTGAGGTCCGTGCGCCCTGCCCCTGCCCGTCGGCCCAGTGTCGGCAGACATTGACACTCCGTCAAGGGGCGCCTACGGTTCCCGGCCCAAGGGCCCTGTCGTCACACTCCCGCCTGCCCCACGGCGTCTGGCACGCACTCCCCCCCGGCCTTAAAGGCGTGGGGGGACCCCCAGCGGCGTTGTCGTCGGTCGCCGACGCTCCGCGTCGACTCCCTCCTCCGCCTTGCAGCTGCACGCACCAGACGCCGCGGGGCCCGCCCTACGGGCGGACGACGGGAGTGTGACGACAGGGCCCAGAGCGGCCCGAACTCCGTCACCAACCTTCACTGGAGTGTCCGGATGCGCCGTACGACCTCTCCAATTTCCTTGATCCTGCTGGGACTTGGCACGTTTCTGCTGGTCCTGGCGCCGCTGCTGGCGTGGTACGTCGAGCCGCGGGCGGCCGTGACCCCGATCGACATCGACACGACCGCCGTCTACCGGGGCACCGGAAGCTACTTCGACACCGGCGAGCTGCGGACCGTGGACGACCAGCGGATCACCGTCACCCAGCAGGTGCGCGGCGATGTCGCGGACAGCGAGAAGAGCGGGGACGCGGTCTGGGACGTCACGACGACCGTCGACACCGACAAGTCGCTGCCGGCCGCCGATCCGCACGACGCGCTGGAGTTCTTCCCCAACCGCTGGGTCACGGACCGTAGGACCAACAAGCCCGTGCACTGCTGCCACGAGAACCCCTACTTCGAGGGCGACGCCTTCCTGAAATTCCCGTTCGACGTGCGGAAAAAGCCCTACCAGTGGTGGGACAACTCCCTTGGCGCGACGGTGACTTTGCGTTACGCGGGGACCAAGAAGGTGCAGGGCTACTCGGGTTACGTCTTCAAGGGCACGGTCCCGCCCACGAAGATCGGCACCCGGCTGGTCCCCGGCAGCCTCGTCGACCAGCCCAACTCCCCGCAGATACTGGCCGAGGAGTGGTACTCCAACCACGGCATCGAGCTGATCGTCGACCAGCGCACGGGCCGGGTGATCTACGCCCGGACCGGTCCGCGCCGCACCCTGCGCGCCCCCGGTCACGCCTACGACGCGGTCCTCCTGCTGGACGCCGACAAGCTCGCGTTCACCACCGCCACGCAGCAGGAACAGGTGAAACTGGCGAAGCAGGAGAGCGGCCAACTGCGCCTGGTGGGGTGGTCGTTGCCGATCGGTGCGGCTGTGGCCGGATTCGTCCTCGCCGTGGCGGGAGGCGTTTTGGTGCTACGCGGCCGTCGGCACCCCGAATCACCCGCTTCACCCGCTTCACCCGCTTCACCCGAGTATCCGCCCACGATGTGACGTGACGTCAGTTCTAATAACCCCGGAAATTGTCATGCGGGTGAGTAGCCGTCAGGAACGCCGGGGCGAAAACTGTCCAACCCACCCCGGCACAGCCCACCCACAGAACTCCGCACCGCGCCCCGCCCCATCCCGCACC
This sequence comes from Streptomyces sp. NBC_00986, assembly GCF_045162565.1. Taxonomy (NCBI): domain Bacteria; kingdom Bacillati; phylum Actinomycetota; class Actinomycetes; order Kitasatosporales; family Streptomycetaceae; genus Streptomyces; species Streptomyces sp. NBC_00986. Next base: position 8,057,912 of record NZ_CP108733.1, on the reverse strand, counting down.
GACCCCGGGGAGTTCCGCCAGAGTTCCGCGATCCGATCTGCCCGAGTCCACACCCCGATCTCCCCGAGTTCCACACCCTGATCCGCCAACGTTCCGCACCCTGAGACGAGTTGGAGCACCCATGCCCCAGCACGTGCCCTACTCCCTGCGCACCACGTTCCCCCCGGTCGCGCAGCACCCCCCGGCGCCGGTGCCGCAACCGCGCCGGATCGTCTTCCTCGCCCACCGCGACCTCGGCAATCCCCAGGCCGGCGGCTCCGAACTCCTCGTGGACAGACTCGCCGACGGCCTGACCCGACTCGGCCACCAGGTCACCCTGTTGTGCGGCGGGCCCGCGTCCTACCGCGACTACCGGGTCGTCTCGGCGGGCGGCGCCTACGGCCACTTCCTGCGCGCCCGCAGCGCGTTCACCCGACAGGTCGGTGACTGCGACCTGTTGGTCGAGGTGTGCAACGGGATGCCGTACTTCGCGCCCGTGTGGCATCACGGGCCGACGCTGCGTCTGGTCAACCACGTTCACACCGACCTGTGGAAGATGCGGTTCGGCGGGCCGATGGCACCGGCGGCGCGGATCGGGCGAAGACTCGAACACTGGGCGTTGACCGGGACACGGCATCGTGGGCTGTTGGTCGCGGTGTCTCCCTCGACTGCGGACGCGCTGCGCGGAATCGGGGTCGAGCGGGATCGGATCCGGGTCGTCCACAACGGAGTTGAGGAGCCCGGCCCTCGTTCCGAGCGTTCCGCCGAGCCGCTTTTCGTGGCGGTGGGGCGGTTGGTCGAGTACAAGCGGATCGATCTGTTGCTGCGGTTGTGGGAGCGGGTGCGGCCCGTGACCGGGGGGCGGCTGCTGATCGTCGGTGACGGTCCTGAACGTGAGCGGCTTGAGCAACTCGCCGGGCCCGGCGTTGAGTTCACCGGGCATGTCTCGGAGGCTCGGAAACACGAACTGCTGTGTGCGGCCTGGTTGTTGCTGCATCCCTCTGCGCTTGAGGGGTGGGGCTTGGTCGTGACCGAGGCTGCCGCCCGTGAGACTCCGGCGATTGCGTTTGACGTGCCCGGGTTGCGGGACTCGGTTGTTGACGGGGAGACGGGTGTCTTGGCTCGGGGGGAATCCTCCTTCGCCGCTGCCTGGTGTGCGTTGGCTCTGTCCGCGCGTCGTCGTGAGGTGATGGGCAAGGCTGCGTGTGATCTCGCGGGGCGTTATCGCTGGGATCGGACGGTCAGACAGTTTCGATTGGTGGCCGGTGAGGCGGTGAAGGGCTGGAGGTCGTGAGTTGGCTGCGGGTGCGTGGGGGCTGGTCGCGCCCCGCGGCGGAGCCGCATATAGACACAGCCCCGCGCCCCTTGAGGGGCGCTGCACCTCAGCGGCGATTCAAGGACCCGTCTCTCCAGCGCTCCCTTGCCCTGTTTCGCGCTTTCCTGCATGAACAGGACGACCCGGAGTTCTGCTACTCGCTGCTCGCCCGCGATGCTGCCGATCAGGTCGAGGCCTACTACGGTCCCGTCGCCGGTCGGACCGTCATTGATGTCGGCGGTGGGAGCGGGTACTTCACCGAGGAGTTTCGGCGGCGTGGCGCTCACGCCTACCTCTTCGAGCCGGACGTAAGGGAGTTGGGGCGGAAGCCGTCGGACGGGACCGTGATCGCGGACGGGTATTTGCTGCCGCTGTCCGACGGGATCGCAGACGTCACCTTCTCCTCCAACGTTCTTGAGCATGTGGCCGATCCGGAGACGTTTCTCAGTGAACTGACCCGGGTGACGCGGCCCGGTGGGCTGATCTACGTGGCGTTCACCAACTGGCTGTCCCCGTGGGGCGGTCACGAGTGGGCGCCCTGGCACTACCTCGGTGCCGAACGGGCGCGCGCCCGCTACCGGCGCCGTACCGGAAAGCCGGCCAAGCACACGCTCGGCGAGAACCTGTTCGCCGTGCACATCGGCGCCACCCTGCGGCAGGTGCGCGCCCGCGACGACGTCATGGTCGTCGCGGCGCGTTCCCGCTACTGGCCCTTCCTGGACCGAGCCGTCGTCAAGGCGCCCGGGATAAGGGAGTTGGCCACCTGGAACCTCCTCCTCATCCTCCGGCGGTGTCCACCATGACGGCGACCACGGTCCAGGCCCCGCCCCCGGCGGCCGACCCCACCACGACGACCATCGCGGGCCCCCCGGAGGGCCCGAGGTCGTGGCGCTGGCTGCTGGGGTTCTGGGCCGTGGTGTTCGTGCTGTTCCTCGCGGTGCACCCGGGCCGGCAGACCTTCGACACCAAGCTCGGCGTCACCGTGGACCCCGGCCAATTCCTCTCCGACCTGGGCCAGTTGTGGCACGACCGGGGTTCGTTCGGCGGTATCCAGGACCAGTACGCGGGCTATCTCTGGCCGATGCTCCCGTTCTACTGGCTGGCCCACGCCGTGCAGTTGCCGGTCTGGCTGGCGGAACGGCTGTGGCTGTCGCTCGTCGTGTCGGTCGCCTTCTGGGGCGCGCTGCGGCTGGCGGAACGGCTGCGCGTCGGCAGCCCCGTGTCCCGCCTCCTCGGCGCCGTGACGTACGCGTTGTGGCCGGTGTTCACGATCGTCGTGGGGTCGACCTCCGCTGCCGCCCTCCCCGGGGCCTTCCTCCCCTGGGTGCTGCTGCCGCTCACCAACGAGCGGTATACGGCGCGCATCGCAGCCCTCCGCTCGGCTCTGCTCGTCCCCTTCATGGGCGGCGTCAACGCGGCCGCGACCCTCGCCTCCCTCCTCCCCGTCGGCCTGTATCTGCTCTCCCGGCCGCCGGGGCCCCGGCAGCGCAAGCTGATCGCGTGGTGGGTGCCGGGGGTGATCCTGGCGACGGCGTGGTGGTGGATCCCGCTGCTCATGCTCGGCGTCTACGGCGAGAACTTCCTTCCCTACGTGGAGACTTCGCAGACCACGACGGACACCATGTCGGCGACCGAGGGCCTGCGCGGAGCCGGTGACTGGGTCGCCTATCTGCATCTCGGGGAGGCCTGGATCCCGGCCGGCTGGACGGTCGCGTCCTCGGTGATCGTGATCGTCTGCTCGGCGCTCGCGGCTGGGCTCGGCCTCGCGGGACTGGCCCGCCGGGACATGCCGGAGCGGCGCTGGCTGGTGCTGACGGCCGTGACGGTCGCGCTGATCCTGTTCGCCGGGTACGGCGGCGCGTTCGGGGCGCCCTTCCACGGGCTGGTGCAGGACTGGCTGAACGGTCCGCTCGTCCCCTTCCGCAACATCTACAAGTTCCAGGCGGGGCTGGCCCTCGTACTCGTCCTGGGCCTGGCCCACCTGGTGGGCGTGGCCGCCGAGACACGCGGAGCCCGCCCGGTGCCGGGCCGCCGACTCGCCCCGCTGATCGCGGTGATCCTCGTGCTCCCGGGCCTGGCGTGGCCGTATCTCAACGGGTCGATCCTGAACCCGGGTTCGTTCCAGCAGCTCCCCAAGTACTGGCAGTCCACGGCCGACTGGCTGCACAAGTACTCCCCCGACTCCCGCGCCCTGGTCGTCCCGGCGACCGCGCACGGCATCTACACCTGGGGCTCCCCCATCGACGAACCCCTTGACGTCCTCGCCAACTCCCGCTGGGCGGAACGCGATTACGTCCCGATGGGCACCCCAGGCAACCGGCGCGCGATGGACGCGGTCGAGCAGGCACTGGCCAGTGGCGGCGAAGTCCCGGGTCTGGCCGACTACTTGAGCCGGGCGGGCGTCTACTACGTCGTCGTCCGCAACGACCTGGATCCCGACCAGATCGGCTACGTCCCGACGACCACCGTCAAACGCACCCTGGAACAGTCCGGCTACCAACGGGTGACGGGCCTCGGTCCCGTCATGACCGGCGGCCGCATCGCCAACGACACACCGCTCCAGGTCGAGGGCCTGTATCCGCGCCAGCGAGCAGTGGAGATCTACGAGCCGACGAGCAAGGACGTGATCCGCCCGGGCCAGGCAGGCCTGACGCCGGTGGCCGACACGGCGGTGGTCTCCGGCGGCCCGGAGTCCCTCCTCCCCCTCGCCACCGAACTCCGGGGCAGGGCAACGGTGTTGACGGGCGACAACCACCCGGGCCTGGGCTCACCCGCGCTCCAGGTGGTCGGGGACGGGCTGCGCCGCGCCGACACCCGGTTCGGCCTGGTGGACGCCAACACGTCGTACACGTACACACCCGACGAACGCAACGCGCCCGACGCGGTCCAGGACGCGGGCAAGAAGCCGAAACAGATCCTGCCGACGAAGGGCATCGCCCATCAGACGGTCGCGCAGCTACGCGGCGCCCGTTCGGTGACGGCGTCTTCGAGCGGCAACTGGCTGTTCTCACTCCCCCAGTTCGACCCGGTGAACGCCTTCGACGGCAACCCGGACACCGCGTGGGCGGAGGGCGCGGCGGGTTCACCGAACGGCCAGTGGCTGCGCATCGCCTTCGCGGGCGGGTCGTACGACATGCCGGGTTCGTTCAAGGTCACCCCGCTCCCGCAGGAGAGCGTGCGGGCGGCGGCGACAGAGGTGCGGGTGGAGACGGCGAAGGGCTCGGCGACCAGCTACCTCCAGCCGAACGGCATGCCGCAGACCATCAAGGCGCCTACCGGCTCCACGAGTTGGATGAAGCTGACGATCGTCGACTCGGTCGCCCGCCACACCGGCCTGACCGGCGCGGGCTTCTCCGAAATAGCCCTTCCCCACGTCCAGGTAACCCGGCTCCTCAAGCTCCCCACCGACGCGAACACGACCGACGCCTCCGCCGAGATCATCTCCCTGCACCGCACGGCCGACCCGACGGGCCTCTCCCCGACGGGCACGGAGGCGGGCCTGCACCGCACGTTCTCGACGTCGACGGCGGGAACGTACGAGATGAAGGCGAGCGCGGTGGCAACGCCGGGTGAGGAGCTGGACAAGCTCCTCTACGAGGTGGCCCCCGCCCAGCAACACCGCATCACGGCAACAGCGGACTCCACAGCGGCACTTGGCACTGGCCTCGCCGCCCGCAACCTCACGGACGGCGACCTGACGACGGGCTGGATGGCGGGCGACCGCCCGACCATCCACCTCACCTGGACCGGCAAACAGTCAGTGGGCGAAGTGGTGTTGGCCCCCGCGGGCGGCCTGTCGACGCGCCCGACCGAGGTCGACATCACCTCACCGGACGGTTCGACGATCGCGGGCGTGGACGATAACGGCGTAACCCGCTTCGACCCGATCACGACGGACAGCCTGACCATCACCGTCACGAAAACGGCCCCCCTGACCCTCCACAACCCGATAGCGGACGACAACCTCCAACTACCGGTGGGCCTGACCGAGGCCTACATCCCGGCCCTGGACCAGTACCGCACCCCCCAGCCAAACCCGTCCCGCCCCTTCACCCTCCCCTGCGGCAAGGGCCCGGTGGTGGCGGTGGACGGCGAGCTGTACGAGACGAGCGTGAAGGGGACGGTAGGCGACCTGACGGAACGCCGGGAGGTGGAGGTGACTCTCTGCCAGCAAGGCAAGACAGACGGGGCGTTGGAGCTGCCGTCGGGAACACACCGGGTGGAGGCAGGCGACGCAGGCCCACTGACCCTCACGGACGTGACGCTGACCCGGGGAACGGTCACCGAACCCACGCCACAGTCCCGCGAGTTGACGATCAAGGACTGGCTGGGTGACCGCCGAGAGGTGACGGTCGGCTCGGGCACAGCCTCGTACCTCACCACGTACGAGAACTACAACACGGGTTGGCAAGCCACCCTGCACGGCAAGAAGCTGACCCCACTCCGCCTGGACGGCTGGCAACAGGGCTGGCGCGTCCCGGCAGGCGCGGGCGGCACGATCAAGCTGACGTACGAACCGGCGACGACGTACGAGGCCGGCCTCATCGGCAGCGGAGCCGCACTGGTCATCCTCCTGGCGTTGGTGATCTGGCGCCGAGACGAACCAAATCCCGACGAGGTGCAACCACCCCCACCGTTGCCAGGCCTATGGCTCGGCACGGTGGCCCTGACGCTGGTCGGAGTGGTGATCGCGGGCTGGTTCGCCCTACTGATCCCAGCACTGGCGCTGTTGGCCTACCGCAGACACGCGTTGCTGGTCCCGATCGCCTTCGCGGCACTGGCAGGGGCGGCCATCGCGGCGGCAACGGGAGCGGGCGAACCAGTAGGCGCAGGCGAGGGAGCATTCGGCCGCGCGGCCCAACTCCTGGCACTGATCGGCTTGTTCGCGGCACTGGTAAGCGTCCGCGAGTGGAGCGCCCCTTCAGGGGCGCGGGGAACGGCGCGCTCAACCCCCACCGGACCTGAGGCCGGCAACGACCCGACGCCCCACGGCGAAGACCCGCTGGGGGCGCGGGGAACGGCGCGACCAGCCCCCACCGACCCGCACCAAAAGGACGCCCCCCAATGACCACACTCGATCACCCTCGCTCCCCCACCCGCATCCCCTTCCCCACAGTCGACGAAATCGCCCGCCACTGCCACCAGTCCGCGGAACCGGAAACCGTCCACATAGAGGTCCACCTTCCAGGCACCGTAAACCCGGACCGGCTCCGCACCGCATTCACCGAGGCCCTGCACCACCATCCCCGCATCCTCATGCGCGAGGCCCCGGGCCCCTGGTACCGCCGCCGCTACGAATGGGAGCTGACCGACACCCCGGACCTGGAGGTGGTGACCTTCCCACCCCCCACCCGGGACGCCCTGAAACAGGCCCGCACCCGCTCCCTCACCCACTCCCCACCCCTCACCGCATCCCCACCCATCCGCCTCGAAGCAATCGAACTCCCCCACGGAACCGCCCTGATCCTCACGGTCAACCACACCGCACTGGACGGCCCCGCCTGCCTCCGCGTCCTCGCCACCGCAGCGGAGCTGTACGGCGGTCGCACCAACACCCCGACCGCCCCTCCAACCCGCCCCCCGGACACCCCCGAACCCCCCATGCACACCCCGTCCGTATGGACCCCGCCCGCCCGAGTAGCCCCCGGCACCCCCGCCCCAACCCCCGGCGGCAACGGCCTCCTCCTCACCGAACTCCCGGTCCCGCACCGTCCCCAGGGCTCCCCGTACACGGTGAACGACCAACTCATGGTCACGACGGCCCTGATGATCGCCCACTGGAACCGCGAACACGGCGCACACCCCCGCCCGCTGCGCATCACGATGCCGGTGGACGACCGCCCCCGAGGCACGGACATGCCGATAGGCAACGGCACGCGACTGGTCGAAGTCACCTTCGCCCCAGCCGAGTTGGCCACCACCCCCGACCATCACATGGCCGAACTGCTCCACCGCACGGCAACCCGAACCCGCGCCCTCAAAGCCCTCCCCCGCCCCCAACTGGGCTACGGGGCAACCCTGTTGACGACCCCGGTCGTCCCCGTCGCCTGGCGGGCCACCCTCACCCGAGGCCTGCGCAAGGCAGCCGCCCCCTGGACCTCGACCACCCTCCTCAGCAACATCGGCCGCATCCCGTACACCCTGGACTTCGGCGACCCGGCGGGCCGCGCGCACGCGGTCTGGTTCTCCGCCCCCGCCCGCATGCCCCGCGGCCTCACCGTGACGACGGCGTCCACCGCGGGGAAACTCCACGTCGCCCTCCGCTGGTCCCGCACCCTCCTCGGCCCGGGCGACGGAGCCCACCTCCGCGACCTCTTCGAGCACTACCTGCACACGACGGAACAGACGGAGGAGCACCCGGCATGACGACCACGACCCCGCGCCCCACCGGCCTCCGCGACTTCTACGAGAACCCCGCCGTCCCCGTAGCCTCCGGCCCCTCCCGCACCCTCCGCCAGGCCCGCATCCTCGCCACCGCCCTGGGCCCGGCCACCGCCGAACACTCCCGCACCGTCCTGGACATCGGCTGCGGCGACGGCACCGCGGCCGCCACCGCCACACCCCTCCTTACGGGCCATCGCATCATCGGCGTCGACTGGTCCCAGGACGCCCTCACCCGAGCCCGCACCCACCTCCCGTACACGATCCGCGGCGAACTCACCGCGCTCCCCCTCCACTCGGCCTCCGCCGACGCCGTCCTGTTCAGCGAAGTGATCGAGCACCTCGTCGACCCGGACACGGCGCTCGCCGAGATCCGCCGCGTCCTACGCCCGGGAGGCCATCTCATGCTGTCCACCCCGAACTTGGCGGCCTGGTACAACCGCGCCCTGCTGCTCGCCGGCGTCCAGCCCGTGTTCTCGGAGGTGAGCCTGCGCGCGATCCACGGCCGCCCCGGCAAGGAAGTCGTAGGACATCTGCGGCTCTACACCCCACGTGCGCTACGGGAGTTCGTGGCGGCGGCCGGCTTCGAGGTCGTAGGACTCAAGGGCGCGCCCTTCCACGGCGTACCGCGACCGCTCCGGCCCCTCGACCGACTGGCCTGTGCCAGACCGCAGTTGGCGTCGATCCTGCTGCTGCACGCGCGGAAGACGTAGGGGGCGCGGCCGTGTGGTGGGGAGTGGCGGCGGCCCTGTTGGCGAACGTGCTGTACAGCACCGGCTTCGTCCTGGAGAAACGGGCGCTCGCCGCCCTGCCCGAGGTGACGGTCCGTCAACCGGTCAGGCTGCTGCGGCTGGTGCTGGGCAGCCCGTTGTGGATCGGCGGGTCCCTCGCGCTGGCGTCCGGGTTCGGCGCGCAGCTCGCCGTGTACCGGACGCTGCCGATCGCCGCCGCGCAGGGCATCTTCGTGTCCGGCCTGGTGCTGCTCGTGCTGCTGTCCGCCCGCGTGCTCGGCGAGGAGACCAGCGGGCGCGAACGGTACGCGCTCGGGGCGATCCTCGTCGCCCTGTTGATGGTTGTGCTGTCCCTCAAAGAAGGCTCGGACCACGTCAGCCGCAACGCTCCCTACCCGCTGATCCTGTTGGTCTGCGTGCCCTCGCTCGCCGCCGGCGTCTGGCTGTACCGGTCCACCGAGCGCAGCACCGGCCACCGGCACCGGCTGCCCACCACGGGCGTCGAATACGGCGTGGCGGTGGGCCTGTTGTACGGGGTCAGCTCGCTCGCCATCAAGGGTGTGTCGAGCTATCTGACGACAAGTGACCTGGGCGGGGCGGTAGTTGGGCTGCTCCGGTCGCCGTATCCGTATCTCCTCCTCTTCACCGGCGCGTTCGGCCTGGTCATGTCCCAGGCGGCGCTGCAGCGTTGCCGGGCCTCGCTGATCGTGCCGGTCTGCACGACGGTGACCAGTCTGTTCACGGCGGTGCTCGGCACGCTCGCGTTCGGCGAGGCCCTGCCGCACGACCCGCTGCGGCTGGGCCTGCGGATCGGGGGCACTCTCCTGGCGGTCACCGTTCTGCTGACCATGCCGAAGCACGACGACGCGCCTCAACCACCGGCCGAGGCGAAGGAGTTGACACCCCCATGAACCCGGACGACCCCCTGCTGAAGATCCTGGCCTGCCCGCTCGACAAGGGTCCGCTGCACCTGCTCCCCACGGACGCCCTCTACAACCCGCGCCTGCGCCGCCGTTACCCCATCGTCGACGGCATCCCGCAACTGCTGCCCTCGTCCGGCGAGCAAGTGACCGACGACGCCGAGCACTTGGAACTCCTCAAACGGATGGCCCCATGACCCCCACGAACCCAACGGGCCCCGCTCCCCGCACCCTCACCGCCCGCCTCGCGCCCCTCCTCCCCACCCGCCTGGTCGCCGCCACCGCCCGTGCCGTCTACCCCCGCTTCGAGCCCGAACTGGCCCGCCTGACCGACCTGTTGCCACCGGACTGCGGCACGGCGGTCGACGTCGGCGGCTGGTACGGCCCCTGGACGCACCGGCTCTGGAGGCACGCGCGCGAGGTGGTCACCGTAGAACCGGTCCCGCACCTGGCGCGGCTCCTCGAAGCCGCCGCGCCCGCGCACGCCCGGGTGATCCCGGCCGCCGCCTCCGACCGCCCCGGCACCGCCCGCCTGTGGCTGCCGCCGGACGACGAGGGCGACCGGGGCGTGTCCTCCCTGGTCCGCCGGGACATCCACGCCCGCGCCGTGCACGTCCCCTGCGTCACGCTCGACGGCCTGAACCTCCATGACGTCGGCTTCATCAAGATCGACGTCGACGGCAGCGAACTGGCCGTCCTGCACGGCGCGACCGGCCTCCTGACCCGCGACCGCCCCGCGCTCTTCGTCGAACTGGAGTCCCGTATCCAGCCGATCGCCCCGGTGGTGCGGTATCTGTCACTGCTCGGCTACGAGGGCTGGGTCCTCCCGGACCGGAACCGGGACTGGGTCCGGCTCGCGGCCTTCCCCCTGGAGGAGCATCAGGCGCAGACCTCGTACGTCGTCTCCCAGGGGCTGCTGCGCCGGGTGCTGCCCTTCGCGCGCGGGCCCCGTTACGTCAACTCGGTGCTGTTCTTCCCCGACGGCCGCAGCCCCGGTGTCGGGCCCGATGTCAGTGCCGTGCGCGACGATGGATCGCATGCCCGAAGCGAACCGTCCCGCCCGCCCCTTCAGCCCCCTCGACTTCCAACTCGTCCTGCTGCGCCGTATGGCGGACCACAACCCGGACCTGGTCGAGAACGCCCGTCATGAGCTGGGCGTCTCGATCGCCGACATGCGCGAGGCCAACAAGCGCTGGCAGGCCATGCTGCACTCCCCGCGCGGCCGGGCCGCCGCGTCCCGGTACCGGTCGATCCTCGGCACCCCCGAGTCGACGGTGAAGCGCAGGATCGGCGACCTGGACTGCGAGGCGTGGCAGTGGCCGGTCCCCCTCTGGCCCGACCTCCGCTTCGAGGTGCTCACCGCCCCGAACGGCGCCGTGTGGAACGAATGGCTGGTCCGCGCCCCGGGCGCCACGCCCCCGCCCCTCCACACCCTCGACGACCTGACCCCCTGGTCCTGCACGGTCGACGAGGCGGCCCGCGCCTTCGCTCCCGCCCGCCCCCTGGAGGGCACGGCCCCCACCCGCTGGGGCCTCGCCTTCACCGCCCCGGACGCGCAGGGCGTACGCCACCAGTGCGCCGCCGAGTTCACCTGGGGCCTCCTCCAGCGAACGGCGGTCAACGACTGACGATCAGCGACTGGCGGCCGCCCCCAGAATCGCCTCGACCACGGCAGTCAACGACGACTCCGGATGCAGATCGAGGAAGAGGTTCGGCTCGACGAGTTCCAGCTCCATCACACACGGCGCGCCGTCCGGCCCGTCGACGAGGTCCACGCGCGCGTACAGCAGCTCCGGAGCGTCCGGTACGGCGGCCAACGCCCGCTCGGCGACGGAGAGTTCGGCCTCGGTCGCGGTCCACGGCTCCAGGTCCGGGTGGGACACCTTGTCGTCGTCGTACGCCGTCCCGCGCGCCAGCACGGCCCCCTTCCGAGAGGCGTGCACGAACCGCCCGCCGAAGAACAGCAGCGCCCGCTCCCCGCTGACGTCCACATTCGTCAGATACGGCTGCACCATCGCGGTGAGCCCCTCCGCGTGCATGCGCTCCAGCTGTCGTACGGCGGTCCCGTGCTCGTCGGGCGTGTAGCGGGCGGCGAAGCGCGCGCCCGCGCCGGAGGTCGGCTTGACCACGTACTCGTGGTCGTCGGGGAGGTCGGCCGGGTCGCCGGGGGCGAGATAGCGGGTCGGCACGACGGGCACGCCGGCCGCCGCGAGGTCGCCGAGGTAGCGCTTGTCGGTGTTCCACCGCACGACCTGCACCGGATTCGCGAGCCGTGTCGCCTTCGCGGCCCGCTCGGCCCAGGCCACGAACTCGGCGGGGCGCCAGCTGTAGTCCCAGGTGGAGCGGATGAGCACGAGGTCGTACGTGCCCCAGTCGGTCCCGGCGTCGTCCCACGGCACCCCGACGGCCTCGGCCCCGGCCGCCCGCAACGCCTCCACCAGCACCGGGAGGTCACGGTCCTTGCTGGGCTTCGGTCCGGGGTCGTAGGTGGCGAGCGCGATTCGCGGCACGGGGCCTCCATCGTCGTACGGACTGCGGACAGATCCGCAGGTTAACCGGCCGCCCCGCAACCGCGGCAACCGGATTGACCTTCCCCTTTGGTGAAGCCCCAGCATCGGTGACGGAACCGAAACGAGGTCGAGGCGCACATGGGCGGTACGGGAGACATGCTGACGATCGGGGCCTTCGCGCGGGCGTGCAGGCTCTCGCCGAAGGCGCTGCGGCTGTACGACGAGCTGGCGCTGCTGCGGCCGGCCCGCGTGGATCCCGACAGCGGATACCGGTACTACGCGGTGGCACAGCTGGAGCGGGCGCGGCTGGTCGCGTGGCTGCGGCGGCTGGGCATGCCGCTGGCGGACATCCGCGCGGTGTGTGCTCTCGAACCGGCCGCCGCCGCCCGCGAGATCCGTGCCTTCTGGGCCCGGGTCGAGGCGGAGACGGCGGTGCGGCGGGATCTCGCCGGGTTCCTCGTCGACCATCTCGCGGCCGCTACAGCCGTACCGGGAAAGGACACCACCATGCTGGAACTGCGTTACGCCGCCCACTCGGACCGCGGCCTGGTCCGCCCCTCCAACCAGGACACCGCGTACGCGGGCACGCGGCTGCTCGCGGTCGCCGACGGGTTCGGCCCGGCGGGCGCGCCCGCGAGCGGCGCGGCGGTGGAGGCGCTGCGCTTCCTGGACACCGAGGAGGTACCGGCGGGCAATGTGCTCAACCTCCTGGAGGAGGCGGTACGGGGCGCCACCGACGCGGTCCGTGACGTGGCCGATCCCGCCGAGAACGGCACGACCCTGACCGCGCTGCTGTGGACGGGCTCGAAGCTGGCGCTCGTGCACATCGGGGACTCGCGCGCGTATCTGCTGCGCGACGGCGGCCTGTTCCGGATCACCCACGACCACTCGGTCGTCCAGTCGCTGATCGACGAGGGCCGGCTGACGCCGGAGGAGGCCGGCTCCCACCCCCAACGCGCCATGCTGCTCAAGGCGTTGACGAACGGCACCCCCGATCTGAAACTCCACGACACCCGCCGCGGCGACCGCTACCTCCTGTGCTCGGACGGCCTGACCGCGGTCGTCCCGGAGCACCGGATCCGCGAACTCCTCACCGCGAGCCCGGAACCGGAGGAGGCGGTACGGGCCCTGGTCGACGCGGCGAACGAGGCCGGGGGTCCGGACAACGTCAGCTGTGTGGTGGCGGACGTGGTGTAGGAACGGGGGTGTCCCCGGCACCTGGGGACCGTTGCCCCGACGGCTAAGGAGTGCGCCGCGTGTCCACCCTCTTCCCGGCCCTGACCAACCCGGGCGAGCAGCCCGCTCTCCGGTTCGGCGACCGGTCCCTGACCTACGCGGAGCTGGCCGCGGCGGCGGACGCCCTCGCGGCCCGGTGCGCGGGTACCGGCCGGGTCGCCGTCTGGGCCACCCCCTCGCTGGAGACGGCCGTAGCCGTGATCGCCGTGCTGCGGGCGGGAGTCGCGGCCGTCCCCCTCAACCCGAAGTCGGGCGAGAAGGAACTCGGCCACATCCTCTCCGACAGCGCCCCGACCCTGATCCTGGCCGCACCGGGTGATGAACTCCCGTCTCCGCTACGGCACTTGGAGCGCGTCGACGTCGAGGTGCGGGCTGCCGGGGTGGACGGTCCCGACGTCTCCCCCGACGACGACGACCCGGCTCTCGTCGTCTACACCTCCGGCACCACCGGCCCGCCCAAGGGCGCCGTCATCCCGCGCCGGGCGATCGCCTCCACTCTGGACGCCCTCGCGGACGCCTGGGAGTGGACCGGCGACGACGTCCTCGTGCACGGGCTGCCGCTGTTCCATGTGCACGGGCTGGTGCTGGGGATCCTGGGCCCGCTGCGGCGCGGCGGTTCGGTGCGGCACCTCGGCAGGTTCAGCACGGAGGGCGTGGCACGGGAGTTGAACGACGGCGCGACCATGATGTTCGGCGTCCCGACGATGTACCACCGCATCGCCGAGACCCTCCCCGACGACCCTGAACTCGCCAAGTCCCTAGGCCGCGCCCGCCTGTTGGTCTCCGGCTCGGCCGCGCTCCCGGTCCACGACCACGAACGCATCACGTCGGCGACCGGCCGCCGCGTGATCGAGCGCTACGGCATGACGGAGACCCTCATGAACACCAGCGTCCGGGCGGACGGTGAGCCGCGCGCCGGAACGGTCGGAGTCCCCCTGCCCGGTGTGGAGTTGCGGCTGGTCGAGGAGGACGGCACACCTCTTCCCTTGTACGACGGTGAGAGCGTGGGCGAGATCCAGGTGCGCGGCCCGAACCTCTTCACCGAGTACCTCAACCGGCCCGACGCCACGGCCGCCGCCTTCACCGCCGACGGCTGGTTCCGCACCGGCGACATGGCCGTGCGCGACCCCGACGGCTACGTCAGGATCGTCGGCCGCAAGGCCACCGACCTGATCAAGAGCGGGGGTTACAAGATCGGCGCGGGCGAGATCGAGAACGCGCTCCTCGAACACCCCGGCGTCCGCGAGGCCGCCGTCACCGGCGAACCGGACCCCGACCTGGGCGAGCGGGTGGTGGCCTGGATCGTGCCGAGCGACCCCCAATCCCCGCCACAGCTGGCCGAGTTGGCCGACCATGTGGCAAGCCGCCTCGCGCCGCACAAGCGCCCCCGCGTCGTCCACCACATCACGGAACTCCCCCGCAACGACATGGGGAAGATCCTGAAGCGTTCCCTGACCCATGACTGACCGCCTGTCCGCGCGCGAGACCCTGGCCCTCGTCACGGACGACACCACCTTCACCGAACTCCCGTACCCGGCAAGGGAGTCCAAGCCCGACGGCCCTCTCGCCTGGCAGGGCTACGACGCCTCGCGCGCCCGCGCCGCCGACCGCACGGGTGAGTCGGAGTCGGTGATCTGCGGCACGGCGACGGTGTCGGGCACGCAAGCGGTGCTGATCGCCTTCGAGTTCGGCTACCTCGGCGGCTCGCTCGGCGAACGCACCGGGGACCGTCTGGAGGCGGCGTACACGTACGCCCGTGAACACCGGCTGCCGGTCGTGCCGTTGGTCGCCACCGGTGGCAGCCGGATGCAGGAGGGCATGATCGCCCTCACCCAACTCCAGCGCGTGGCACGCCAGTCGGTACTCACGAGGGAGGCCGGCCTCCCCCAGATCGCGGTACTGCGCGACCCGACCACGGGCGGCGGCTGGGCCACGCTCGGCGCGGGCGCCGATGTGATCCTGGCCCTGCCGGGCGCCCAGGTCGGCTTCGCGGGCTCCCGCGTCCGACCCCCGGACGCGGACCCGACGGCCTACACCGCCGAGGCCCAGGTGGCGGCGGGCGCGGCCGACGCGGTCGTAGAACCGGAGCAGTTGAAGGAGACCCTGGGGAGGTGGTTGCGGCTGCTGACCACGCCGTGGGGCGGGCAGGCGCCGGTGCCTGCGGCGCTCGACCGGTCGACTCAGCACACCCTGGCCGGTCCATCGACGACCGCGCGGGACGCGGTGCAGGACGCCGGATCGGCCCAGCACACCAACGTCGACCTCCCGAGCACCGAACGGGACGCGGTGGAAGACTTCGGACTGGCCCAGCACAGCGGCACCGACCTCCCGGAGAGCGCGCGAGGCGCGGCAGAGGACTCCGGACCGGCCCGGCATGCCGAAGCCGACCTCCCGGGGATCGGGCGGGATGCAGAGCGGCGCGACCGGTCGACTCAGCGCACGCCGGCCGGCCCACCAGTG
The DNA here is from genome assembly GCF_045162565.1 of Streptomyces sp. NBC_00986. Taxonomy (NCBI): domain Bacteria; kingdom Bacillati; phylum Actinomycetota; class Actinomycetes; order Kitasatosporales; family Streptomycetaceae; genus Streptomyces; species Streptomyces sp. NBC_00986. The sequence continues at coordinate 8,042,380 of NZ_CP108733.1, read as the reverse complement.
CCGGCGCAAGAGGCCGTGCAGCGCGTCGCGGCCGATCTCCCGGCCACCGGATGGGAGGCCGTGCAGCGCGCCCGTTCGCCTCAACGCCCCCGCGCGGCAAGCTACTTGGATGCCTACTTCACTCACCGGCTCGCGATCAGCGGCGACCGGTGCGGGGGCACCGACGCGGGCATGCTGTGCGGGTTCGGGGAGCGGGAGGGGCGGACGGTCGCGTATGCCGCGCAGGCGGGGACGGCGACCCGTCCCGCCGGTTATCGCACCGCCGCCCGGCTGATCCGGCTCGCGGGCCGGCTCGGCATCCCGGTGCTGACGCTGGTGGACACCCCGGGTGCGGCGAACGACGCCGAGGCGGAACGGCAGGGCGCGGGCGCGGCGATCGCCGACCTGTTCGGCGCGGTGGCGTCAGCCCGGACTCCGCTGACCACTCTCCTGATCGGCGAGGGCGGTTCCGGCGGCGCGTTGGCGCTGGCCGCGCCGGGCAACACCTGGGCCACACCGGACAGTTACTTCTCGGTGATCGCCCCGGAGTCGGCCGCCGCGATCCTGAAGCGGCCGCCGGAGGAGGCGGCGTCGACGGCTGACCAACTCCACATCCGGCCGCAGGACTTGGCGGAGTTGGGCGTGATCCGGACGCGGCCGGTGTGAGCGGCGGCGCCGTCTCCCCTCCCAAGGAGACGGCGCCGCCCGTCTGCGTTACCGGACTCCCACCGCCCGGATGATCTCCTGTCGGACCGAACCGCCCTGGTCGTCGGTCGCGGTGGCCCGCAGCGAGATGTACTGAGCATCCCGGGGCACGGTGAGGGTGCCGCGCCACGACGCATGGCCGCCGGTGAGCTTCACCGTCCGCCACGACTTCCCGTCGTCGTACGACACTTGGAGCGTGCCGCCGACGATCGTCCCCGTGTCCGGCGCGCCCACCACGTACGCGGCGCTGATCCCGACCGGCACCCGGCCGCCGCCCCGCACATCGCCCGCGAGGTCGGTGTCGATGTCGAAGGCGAGGTTGAGGAGGGGCAGGAAGGTCCAGCGATCGGCAGGCGTGGCCAAGGAGTTGAAGGTCCACTCGGCGTGACCCCGCGTGGAGAGTTCCCAGCGGGCGGGGTCGAGGGCGGTGTCGGTGACGACCTTGTAGGTGTGTTCGTCGGCGGGCGCGTCCCAGTCGTAGGCGCCGGAGCTCGTGCGGCTGTCGACCAGGGTGCCGTCCCGGTACACCTGGGTGGTCTGGGTCATGCCGCTGTCGGCGCTCCACGCATCGCCGAATCCGGTGTGGTCGGGCCCGGAGTCGCCCCAGCCCGGAGTGTTGAACTGGAGCTGGTTTCCCGACCGTTGCTGCCCCCACCCGAGCCCGGTGCCGAGCCATGGATGCCACACGGGCTTGAACCAGTCGAGGGTGCGATGCGTCCCGCCCGTGTACTGGACCAGCCCGCTGCGCTCCTCCAGCGTGCCGTCCCCGACCGTCACGGACTCCGACCAGCGCTGGCCGGGGCCGGTCGACACGTAGTCCGTCCGCTCGGCCGGATAGTCGATCCGCTCCCGGAAACCGAGCCCGATGGGGAAGGCATCGGTGATCGAGTAACGGAACTCCCCGCCGCTCATCGGCTTCGCCGCGTGGAACTTCGTGTCCAGGACCGCGAGTTGACGACTGCTGGGCGCGTAGGTCAGGTCGGCGTCCGGGATCGCGCCCTGGTGTCCCGCTGAAAGGTCGTACGTGTAGGGCGTGTTGCGCGTCCCCGTCATGTCGACCGTCTTCGCCGCCCGCAACCGTGCCGCGTCGGCCGCGTTCACCGAGGCGATCTGGAGCGTGCGGTCGGAACCGTCGTCCGCTCCCCACCAGGCGCTGAGCCGCCCGGCCATGTCGTCCGTCACGAACAACGCCTTGGCGCCCGCGTCTTGGGCGGCCTGCGCGAGCGCGACCGGATCGGCGCCTTCGCCATCGCCGTCGGCGAGGTGGGCGAGCACCGCGCGTCCCCGGACGGCACCGGTGACGGGACCGTCCCCCACATCCACCAACGGCAGCCGACTGTGCCCCTCGATCAGCGTGCCACCCGACTGCACGACGGCCTCACCGACCCCCTTGACCTCCAGCAGCGGCTTCCCGAGCCGCCACACGGTCCGGAACTCGAAGCTGCCCTGGGTGACCTTGTCCGTCGGGGCCGCGAACACGCTGTCGTACATCACCGGCACCTGGACGGCGCCGAAGAGATCGGAGCCGTTCGCGTTCCGGTCGTACTCCATGACCAACTGCCGTGTCTCTGTGTGCTGTTGGACCCTCGCGGAGACCTCTCTGAGCCGCCGCCCGTCCAGGGTGACCTCGCGATCCCGGTCGAGGGTGATCTGCGGCGCCGCGAGGAAACCGAGCCCGAGCGAGTCGGCGCCGTGGCTGCCGCGCACGTCGAGGAACGAGGTCAGGCTGTAAGTCCCGGGCTGGAGGCGGAGTTTGAGCGTCCCGGAGTCGCCGACAGCCTCCGGGTACGGGTCGTAACCCTGCGCCAGCCGCTGCACCACCAGGTCGGCGGCCGTGGCAGCCCCGTCCCGGTCCTTCACGTGGACGGTGAGCGTGTACCGCTCCTCCTCCTTGACCAGCCCGAACGCCGTGTGGGCTACGGGAGTTCCGGCGATGGAGGCGGCAACCTGCCCGCTGGTGTTCCCGACCTCGGCCTTCGCGCCGTCGCCGGTGAGGGTGGTGGAGGCGGTGCCGTGCGCCGGCACGGTGAGGGTGGAGTCGGCGAGGGTGGCGACACCGGCCGGGGCGCCCTGGACGGCAAGGCTCAAGTGGGCATCGGCGTCAGATGAGTTGGCGTAGGTGAGGGTCTTGGTGACCGGCTTGTTCGCGTCGTACGGCCAGCTGTAGAAGCCTAGGCCGGCGCTGCCGGTGGCGGCGATCCGGGCGTCCACGGCATCGGGCACGTTCACCCGCCCGGCGCCCAACTCGTACACGGACGCGTCGAGTTGCCTGGACGTGGACATCAACGCGTCCTTGAGCCGCGCGCCGGTCCAGTCGGGATGCTCCTGGGCGAGCAGCGCGGCCACCCCCGCCACATGCGGCGTCGCCATCGACGTACCGCTCATCGAGGTGTAGTACCCACTGCCGTCGACGAGTTGGGAGCGCGCGGCGAGGATGTCGACGCCGGGTGCGGAGAGGTCGGGCTTGAGGGCGTTGTCGCCGTAGCGCGGTCCGGTGCTGGTGAAGTAGGCGGCCTGGTCGTTCGCGTCGACGGCGCCGACGGTGAGCGCGGAGTCGGCGGCGCCGGGTGAGCCGATGGAGGAGGGGGTGCCGGTGTTGCCCGCAGCGATGACGAAGAGGGCGCCGGTCTCCTGGGAGAGGGTGTTCACGGCTTGGGCCATGGGGTCGGTGCCGTCGCTGGGTTCGGTCGAACCGAGGCTCATGGAAACGACCTTGGCGTGCACGTCCCGCGCGGCCCACTCCATCCCGGCGATGATCTGCGACTCGCTCCCGGACCCCTGGTCGCTGAGCACCTTGCCCACGGCGAGGGTGGCGTCCGGGGCAACTCCCTTCTCCTGTCCGGCGGATGCGGCTCCGCTGCCACCGACGGTGGAGGTGACGTGCGTGCCGTGTCCGTTGCGGTCGGCGACGTCCTCGCCGTCGATGAAGCTCTTGGTGACGGAGACCCGTTGGGCGAGGTCGGGATGCGAGAGGTCAACTCCCGTGTCCAGTACGGCGACTGTGACGCCCTTGCCGGTCAGCCCGGCCTCCCAGGCGTGCGCCGTACCGATCTGCGCGTTGCTCTCGGCCATGTCGGCGGTCACCCGCCCGTCCAGCCAGACCTTCCGCACCCCGTCCTGCCGGGTGAACGCGCTCCAGAACCCGCGCCCCTTGTCCGCGTCGACGGCGGCCCCGCGCACACTCGCGAGCGTCCGCGTCCGCTCGGCGCCGCGTGGGGTCGCGGCCTGTGCCACCTTGTCGTACGTCACGATCAGCGGCAGTTCGGCGGTCTTCTGATCGGCGAGCCCCTGCCGCAGCAGCTCGCTCACGTCGAAGAGGCGCCGGTCGAGGGTGCCCGCCCGCAGATAGGGGAGAGCCTCGTCCGGTACGACGGTTATGGCGCCGTTCGCCATCTGGGTGCGGACGGCTCCGGTGGCGCCCTGGGCGCGCTCGACGCTCACGGTCTTCCGGCCGCCCGTGAGGTCGGTGACGGTGACCTTGTCGCCGGTGACGAGGGTGACGGTACGGGTGGGACTCGTGGTGGGGGTGGTGTTCGTGGCCGGGGTGGCGGTGGCCGCCTGTGCCTGTGCCGCCGGCAGCAGTGCGACCACGAGCCCGGCCGACAGCAGTACCGCCCCGCGTCTGACTGGTCCTCTGCTTCCTCTGCTCATGCACGCCCCTCTTCGTCGAACCGCCGAGTTGTCGAGTCGTCGAGTGCTGCGAAGAGTGTCGTGTCCCTTGTGGCGCAAGGGAGTTGAATGGGGCTGGCGGATTGACGCCCCGGCGGTTTCCCGCCAACGCGGTGTCACGAGGACGTCCCCCACTGCCCCTTACGCGTTCTTTAACTCGGTGATTACGGACAAATACCCCCATTCAGCGGCACCCCACCCGGCCCACCACAAGGCGCGCCCGCTCCCTCACCCCCGCACGATGCGAAAGAGGCCCGCCGCCCGGCGAAGCCCCGGTCCGCGCTCTCGGGAGAACCTGCCATGACCGTCAGTCTGGAGCAGTTGCGACGCTGCCATTTCGCCGTCGACCTGGGTGCCGCCCGTACCCGTGTCTACGTCAAGGGCGCCGGGCTCGTCGTCGACCAGCCGTCCGCCGCCGCCGTGAACACGCGGACCGGCGCGCTGATCGCCGTAGGAGAGTTCGCGGAGAAGATGACGGGCCGTACGCCCGACTACATCCGGGTGGTCCGGCCCGTGTCCGGCGGGACGGTCGTCGACATCGAGATGGCGCAGCGCATGCTGCGGCACCTGATCGGCGACAAGGTGCGCCGCGCGCTGCGCCGCAAGCCCCGGCTGCGGGCCGCGGCCTGCACCCCGCACGACGCCGATCCGCTGGCGCAGCGGGCAGCGATCGAGACGCTGGTCGGGCTCGGGGCGCGCCGGGTGGAGCTGGTCGACACGCTGATCGCCGCCGCGGTCGGCTGCGGGCTGCCCGTCGAGCGGCCCGAGGCGACCATGATCATGGTGTGCGGGGCCGCCGCGACGCAGGTCGCCGTGCTCTCCCTCGGCTCGATCGTGACCGCCGAACGCATCCCGGTGGGCGGTGAGGCCGTGGACCACGCGATCGTCCAACACCTGCGCCACGAGCACGAGTTGATGCTCCCGAGCCAGTCCGTACGACCGCTGCAGGTCGCCCTGTCCGGCAACGGTCTCACCCCGCACGGCCCGACCACCACGGAGATCCACGGGCGGGACGTGGCGAGCGGTCTCGCGCGTTCCGTACGGGTCGACACCGCGGCCGTACGGGACGCGATCGAGACCCCGCTGACCGCCGTGCTCGACGGGATCGGCCGGGTGCTGCGCAACTGCCCGCCGGACCTGGTGGCCGACCTCGCGGACCGCGGGATCATGATGGTCGGCGGCAGCGCGCTGCTCCCCGGCTTCGACCAGATGCTGCGCGCGGCGACCGGGATGCCGGTGCACATCGCCGAGCGGCCGGACGTGTGTGCCGTACAGGGCCTGGGTTACATGCTGGAGGGCAAGATCGAGCCGCTGGTCCTGGACCCGCTGGCCACCACCTGAGCCGGGACCGGGCCGATCCGCGTGACGGCGTCCCCGACCTCTCCCGCCTCCTCGAAGCCGTCCTGAGCGTCGGTTCCGAGCTCGAACTGCGCACCACGCTCCAGCACATCGTGGACGGCGCCGCCGAGCTGACCGGCGCGCGGTACGCGGCGCTCGGCACCACGGACCCCGGGCAGGACGGCCTCACCGAGATCCGCACGGGCGGGGCCGAGCCGCCGCCCGCGGGGGTGCTCAGCGTGCCGATCCACGTTCACGACGAGGTGTTCGGCCACCTCCACCTGGCCGGTAAGCACCACTCCGCCCCCTTCACCGCCGAGGACGAGCAGCTCCTGCACGTCCTCGCCGCCCAGGCCGGCATCGCGATCGGCAACGCCCGCCTGTACGAGACGGCCCGCCAGCGCGAACGCTGGATCGAGGGCGCGGCGGCCGTCACCACCGCCCTGCTCACCGGCGAGACCGCGGCCGACGCGCTGAAGACGGTCGCGGAGGGCGCGCGGGCCCTCGCCGACGCCGCCGCGGGCGTGATCCTGCAGCGCACGGCTGCCGGCGGCATGGAGATCGTGACCGCGTCCGCCCACGACGACCCGGGCGACATCGTCGGTACGACCATCGAGCCCGGCAGCCCCGTCCTGGTCCAACTCCTGGGCGGCGAACCGGTGTTCATCGACGACTCGGCGACCGACCCACGCATGACGACGCATGTACGGCACCGGTTCGGCCCCAGCATGATGCTCCCGCTCCAGGCGGACGGCCGCCTCATCGGCACCCTGGCTCTCCCGCGCCGCCCGGGCGACCGCCCCTACACGGCCGTAGAACGCCTGCTGGCAACGCAGTTCGCGTCCCAGGCCGCGCTCGCGCTGGTCCTGGCCGACGCGCAGCACAGCCGGGAGCGCCTCGCGGTGTACGAGGACCGCGACCGCATCGCCCGTGATCTGCACGACCTGGTCGTCCAACGCCTGTTCGCCACGGGCATGTTGCTGGAGTCCACCCAGCGCAGGACGGATGAGACCGACCAGGCCCACGAGCTCCTCGGACGTGCCGTGGACGAACTCCAGTCGACGATCCAGGAGGTCCGCACCGCGATCTTCGCCCTGCAACAGCCCCCGGCCGAGGCCCCAACGGGCGTACGCGGCAAGGTACTTCGCGAGGTGGCCGGCGCGTCGGCCGTGCTCGGCTTCCAGCCCTCCACCCGCTTCGAGGGCCCGGTGGACACCGTCGTCCCCGACCAGGTGGCGGCCCACCTCCTCGCCGTCCTCCGCCGCGCCCTCACCACCGCGTCCGGCCGCGCCGACGTGTCCCGTCTGGAGATCACGATCGACGTGACGACGCCCCTGCCGGACGGCCGGGACGCCGTACGACTGAGGGTGTACGACGACGGAGGGACCGGTGACGGCAGCGGCGGCGGTGGCGGTGGCGGCACGACGGTCCGTTGGCAGTCGCCGCTGTGAGAGCGGCGCCGGAGGGGTGTCGGTAGGGCAGGAAGCGGGGTGTCAGTAGGGCAGGATCCGCCCCGACGGCGTCCTGCGGTCGATGGTGTCGTCGCGAGGCGTGATGGGCCGGCGACTGACGCGAACGCGGATCTGTCGGTTCATGGCGCCCTCCCGAGGCTCATATCTCCTATGCCCCTCTCCTATGCCCCACACTCGTCCTCGCGACTCCCAACAACATCAAGTCCGTACGGTGAGACCCATGACGACCACCTTCACCCTGCTGCATCCCGGCGCCATGGGCGCGAGAGTCGGCGGCGAGGCGACCCGTACGGGCACCCGGGTCCTGTACGTCCCGACGGGCCGAAGCCCCGCCAGCCTCCAACGGGCCCGCGAGGCAGGCCTGGAGCCCGCGGAGTCCCTCGAATCCGCCCTGGCCGTAAGCGACTTCGTCCTGTCGGTGTGCCCGCCGCACGCGGCGGAGGAGGTGGCGCGAGAGGTCCTCGGTCACCCCTTCCGGGGCGTGTACGTCGAGGCGAACGCGATCAGCCCGGACCGCACGAGGCGTATCGCGGCGGCGTGCGCGGAACGCGGTGTGCTGATGCTGGACGGCGCGATCGTCGGCGGCCCGCCCGGCCCGGGCAGCGCGCCACGCCTGTACCTGAGCGGCGACGGGGAGCAAGTCGCCCGAGTGGCGGGGTCGTTCGAGGACACGCAGGTCGCGGCCCGCCCCCTGGACTCGGAGGTCGGTGCCGCGTCGGCGCTGAAAATGGCGTACGCGTCGTACCAGAAGTCGGCGCGCGTCCTGGCCGCCGTATCCCACGCCCTTGCCGCGCACCACGGCGTGGCCGCCGAACTCGCCCGTGAGGCAGGCTCGTTGACGTCCAACATCCTCGCCGAGACCGACCAGCTCCCCAGCGTCGCCGCCCGGGCCTGGCGCTGGGCACCGGAGTTGGAGGAGATCGCGGCGACTCTGCGCACGGCGGGACTGCCGGCGGACATGGCGGAGGGCGCGGCGGCGGTGCTGCGCCGGTGGACGGACGACAAGGACGACTACGACCTGCCGCTGGAGGAGGTACTGGCGCACCTGAGGACGGAGGACTGACTCAGGCTCAGGACCCCACGGTGGGTCCCATACTCCGCAGCTCCTGCACGGTCCCCCCGAGCCGGGACCGGAACCCCTCCAGCAACTCGGGCACCGCACTGACGACCCAGCGGGTACCGACGAGGTACTTGCCGCCGTAGATGGCGGCACTGTCCAGCCAGGTCACCTTGAACCGCTCCTCGGGGAAGGTGGTGATCCGGTACTCCCCTTGCTTGGTACGGCACAGCCCCTCGCGCAGTTCCTCCGCCTCGATCCGGATCTCGGCGGTGCAGCCGGTGAGACCGGCGATCACCTCGACCTTGGCGGGGGCCACAACTCCGGCCTCCGGGGCGGCAGTCACGGCGGTCGGGGTCGCCTTCCGCCTTCCCTCGGCGCTGTCCTCACCCCCGCCGCAGGCCACGGCCAGCGGGAGCAGGGCGAGCGCGGCGCCTTGGCGGAGGCGGGAGGTGTGTCCTCGGCGGGGTGACGACTGCGGTGTCTGGTGGTGGGTCATGACAGGGGGTACGGGGGTGGTGGGGCGGCTGTTCAAGCGGTTCGCCGCGCCGACGCGTCGGCGCGGGACTCAGTTCCGCCGACGCCGTTCCTGCCCGTACGGGCCACGCCGGTCATACGCCCGCCACTCCTCCTCCGCCGGGTCCCGGTCCCCACGCCCGGACCGCTCCCCCGCGGCCGCTATGTGCTGCCCGCTGGAGATCTTCGCCAGCAGCAGCTTCATGGGGTCCGCGTACTCGTCGCCGTAACGCTCGCGCTCCCGCTCGGGGAGCGGCCCCGGGCCGGGCGGCCGGAGGGCTGTCTGCCGGACCTTGGGCCGGGGCACGGAGACCGAGGCGGGGGCCTGGACGAAAGACGGATCGGCGACTCCACGGGCCGCCCCATCGCGTGCCGCATCTCGCGCGGCATCGGCCGCACGCGGCTTTCGCGCTTGGCGTTGCGCGGACTGCACGGATTGCACGGATTGCACGGCCTGAGCCCGCCGCGCAGCCTTTCGCTTCCGCCGACGTCCACCACCGCTCCCACCGGCGCCCGCACTCGCGCCCGCGGCTGCGCCCGTGGCTGCCGGAGCCGGTTTCCCCTCGGGTTGCGGAGGCCGTGGCGCCTTGGCGTCAGCCACCCGGACAACCGCCCCGTTGGGGTACGTCCACGTCTTCCCACTCACCAGCAATCCCCCCGGACAGCCGAGCCAATTGGGCATCGATGGAAGGGAGTTGCCCCTTGCGACCGTCATGGAACCGTCGGGATCGGGGTTGGCGGGGAGTTACGCCGATTGCCGTAGTCGCCTACGGGAGTAGATCTTCTCGCAGCCTCGGGAAGGCGACTTGGGCAACGGTGGACGACCGGCCGACATGCGGGCCGCTCCCACGCGGTCGGGCCCGCACATCCCGCTGCTGCACTTCCTTGAGCACCCCGGCCACCGTCTCGGAGTCGTTGTTTACATGGAGAACGGTGTGCCCGTGATGCACCGCCGTCGCACACAGCAGCAGATCGATCGGCCCCGCCGCGCGATGCCGGCCCTGCTGGGTCAGTTTGTACTGGGCGGTGTCGACCCAGCGCCATGCGTTCTTGGGGACCGGTGAGAGCTGGCAGAGCGCGTCCAGTTCCTCTGCGAGCTCGTCCCGATGGGACGGGCTGGTCGCCGAGTAGAGGAACTCGGTGCGTGTCGGCTCGCAGATGTGGAACACCCCGGCGGCGATGTGTCCCTCCCAAGGGCGCAATGCGCCCGGGGCGCGGAACAGGTGCCACAGAGCCGAGGTGTCCACCAGATATGTGATCACTCAAAGCCCTCGCGCCGGGCACGCCTGCCCGCGTCGTGCGCCGCCGCGGCCTGTTCGAACTCGCCCCGCGCACCGCGCGCCGCCAGCTTCTCCGCGGCCTCAAGCCTCTTGATCCGCGCCACGTAGTCCCGAAGGGCCGCGTTGACGGTCTCCTTCTTCGTCGTGGCACCCATGAGCCGCACGGCCTCGGCCAGCGCCTCGTCGATCCGGGCCGTCGGTCCTGGCCGTCACCCCACCCCGATTCGGACGGAAGTACCAAGAGTGAAGTCCCGGAACTCCCACCTGGCACAACCCCGGTCGCTGACACGCTGGTTGAGGTGATCGCTGATCGAGGTGATCGCTGGTCGGGGTGATCGGATCAGCTCGATGAGCTGTGCTGTCGGGGGGCGGGCGTGGCAGTTCGGCAGGTCGTCGGGGGTTCTGGTTCCGGTGTTCGGCGGGCGGGCGGTGAGGGGCCGCGTGCGGTGCCGCGGCATGTCGCGTGTGTGATGGACGGGAACGGGCGGTGGGCGGCTCAGCGGTCGTTGCCGCGTACGTCCGGGCACCGTGCCGCGGAGACGACCGCGATCGACGTCATCGAGGCGGCGCGGGCGGCCGGAGTCGAGTGGCTGAGCATGTACGCGTTCTCGACCGAGAACTGGGGGCGCCCGAGCGCCGAGGTCGATTTCCTCATGCGGCTGGTGCGCCGGGTGGTGCGCAAGCACGCCCCGCTGCTGCACGCGCGGGGGATCCGCTGCCGCTTCCTCGGTGTCACCGATCCCCGTATTCCCCCGGCGCTGGCCCGGGACTTCGCCGACCTGATGACGCTCACCGCCGGCAACCGCGGCCTGACACTGACCGTCGCCTTCGATCACGGCGGGCGCCGGGACATCGTCGAGGCCGCGCGCTCGCTGATCCGCGACGGCGTGCCGGCCGACGGCGTGACCGAGCAGACCTTCGCCGCCCATCTGCCCTTCCCCGACACCCCCGATGTGGACCTGGTCATCCGCACCTCGGGTGAACAGCGCATCTCCAACTTCATGCTGTGGCAGGTCGCGTACGCCGAATGGGTCTTCCCCCCGGTGCTGTGGCCCGACTTCCGCGCCCCGCACTTCCTGGAGTGCCTGCACACCTACCGGCAGCGCGAACGCCGTTTCGGCGGTGTCCCGCCCCTCCCGAACGGAGAACTTCGATCGTGACCGACGCAGGTTCCGGCATCCCCCAACAGCCGCGTACGGCTGAAGACTTGGCGCCCGTGTTCGGCCCGGGCTCGCAGTTCGACGAGTCCTTCAACGATCCGCGCTGGGCGCTGGCCGTGGTGCGGGCGACCGTGCTGGAGGCCGCGCATCCGCAGATCGGCGCCGCCCTGATCGACAGCTCCACGTTCGTGGCCCACCCCTGGCGCAGGCTGTACAACACCCTCCTGAGCCTGCAGCGCATGTTCGGCGCCGACGACGTACGGCACCGGGAGGCCGCGCGGCTCAACCGGCTGCACGCGCGGCTCAACGGGGCCGACGCCCACGGCCGGCCGTACGACGCGCTGGACCCCGAGGCGCGCGCCTGGGTGGTGGCGACGCTGTTCGAGAGCACCGTCACCATGTTCCGGCTGAGCGGACAGCCCCTGGAACAGCGGGCCATGGAGCGGCTGTACACCGAATTCCAGGCGTTCCTCGTCGTGTTGGGGGACGACGCCGGTCAACTGCCTCCCACGCTGCACGAGTTCTGGCGGTACTACGACCGCGTGGTGGAGGAGGAGCTGGAGAACACGGAGGCGATGCGCATCATCCTCTACAAGCTCTTCGACCACCTTCCCGCTCCGCCGCTGCTGAACGGTCTGCCCACCCTGTGGGCACTCGGCCGCGCGGTCGGCGGTCCGGTCATGGGAGCCATCACCGTGGCCTCGCTGCCCGAGCCGTTCCGGCGCCGGGCGGGACTGCCCGAACTGCCCGGCGCCCAGACGCTGATGCAGAGTGCGTACCTGACCGTAGGACTGGCCCGTTTCCTGCCCGACGGCTGGATCCGGGCCGAGAACATCGCCGACCTGCTGTCGCTCTCCCCCGACAGTGACGACCCCCGCGCGCGGACCGTCCGTGCCCTGCACGACAAGATGAAGCGAGCCGGCGCCTTCCTCCGGCTCGTCACGCCCTTCGCCCCGGAACCGGGACCGGAGCCCGGCGCGCCCGGAGGGATCCGGCGCGACGCGGAGGAGTTCTTCCGGGAGGTGCTGGACCAGACCGGTGACGGCTACCTGGACTGGCCGGACCTCGCCGCCATGGCCCGCGAGCTGTCCACCCGCCTCGACCTCGGCGAGCCCGAGGAGACCAGGCTCTACAACGCCTACGCCGACTGGTGGCGGGAACTCCAGAGCGCCCTCGACACCGACGGCGACGGCCGCGTCAGCGCCCAGGAGTACGCCGCGGCCACGCCGTCCCTGGCCGGACCCGCATTGATCAGGGTGGCCGAGGTCCTCTTCGACGTCACGGACAAGGACGGCAACCAGCGCATCGACGCGGACGAGTACCGGGCCCTGTTCCGGACCGCGTTCCACCGCGACATCACAGGCACAGGCACAGGCACAGGCACAGGTGGCGCGTACACCCGCAGCGCGTTCGTCAAGGACTTCCTGTCCTTCATGTCCGGCCGACAGCGCTCGACCCCGTACGACCCGCTGCTCGCCCAGGCGTGACCACCCGCCGCGCATTCCCGGCAAATGTGTCGGCCGACGTATACCGGCCGACACATGGATAGTGGCGGACAGATGCCGGTCGGACAGTTCCGGCCTCCGGGAAGGAATTCATGACGCATCGGGCCAAGAACACCGCCGCCAAAGCCACAACCGCCACGGCCACGGCCACCGCGATCCTCGAAAGCCTGCTCAGCGATGAGGGATCGGCCGACCCTTTTCCGCTGTTCGAGCGGGCCCGGGCGCTGGGCCCCGTCCTGCCGACCGACGACGGCACCCTGCTGGTGACCGGCTACCAGGAGGCGGAGCGGCTGACGCGCGACCGCGCCTTCGGGATCCTGAGCAGCGAGACGTACGAACCGACCGGCCCCGGTCCCGGACTCACCGGGCATCTGTCGAAGCGGATCGTCAGCGCCTCCCTCCTGGAGACCGACCCACCCCAGCACACCCGTCTCAGGGCCCTGGTCGCGTCGTTCTTCGCGGCCCGCAGGATCCCCGCGCTCGAACCGCTGATCGCGGCGGCGGTGGACGACCTGCTCGACGAGACGGCAGACCGCGCGCACCCCTCCGGCACCCTCGACTTCATGGAGGCCTTCGCCTCCCGGCTGCCGATGAGTGTGATCTGCGAGCTGATGGGCGTACCGAAGGAGGACCGGCACAGGTTCCGCGCCCCCGCGTCCGCCCTCACCCGTTCGCTGGAGATCGTCACGCCCCCCGAGGTCGTACGGACGGCCGACACCGCGGCGGCCGAACTCGTCGAGTACTTCTCGGAGTTGGCCGTCCGGCGCCGCGCGGATCCACGGGACGACCTGGTGAGCGCGCTGGCCGCGGCAGCCGCGGGGACGGACCCCCGGCTCAGCGAGCACGAGATGCTGTCCATGTTCGTCCTGCTTCTCGTGTCCGGTTTCGAGACGACCTCCCATCTGCTCGGCAACGCCCTCGCCCTCGCCTTCCAACACCCCCTGGCGGCGGACGGGTTGCGCGGCGGCGGGATCCCCGCCCTCGGATTCACCGATGAAGTGCTGCGCCTGGAGGCCTCCGTCCAGTACGCGGCCCGGGTGCCGCTCCGCGAAGGGCTCGACGTCGGCGGGGTACCCGCGCCGCTCGGCACGGTCGCCCTGGTGTTCCTCGGGGCCGCCAACCGCGACCCGAGACGCTACGACCGCCCGGCGGAGTTCGACCCTCTGCGCACCGGCCCCCAGCCGCTGGCCTTCGGCGGCGGCGCCCACTTCTGTCTGGGCGCCCCGCTCGCCAGGCTGGAGGCGAGCGTCGCGCTGCCCGCGCTGCTGCGGCGCTTCCCCGGGCTGCGCCTCGCCGGGGAGCCTGTCCGGCGGTACGGATTCATGCTGCGCGGTTACGAGGAACTGCCCGTCGCGTTCGGCTGATATTCGCACTGTCGTTCCCCACCTCCTTCGTTACGGGCACGCATTGCCACCCAAACCGCACACAAGCAGACAGAACACTCAGAGTGCGCTTGAGGGGATAGTTAAGCTGCAATGCACTAATAGGCCGCATATCGAAGCATTTCTTTTCTCTCCTCCACAAGGAAGCGACGAAAAGGAAGAGATGAAAAGGACCGGAGAGGCCCAGGTGGATCCGGAAACACTGTTGTTCTCGATGTTCACCCCGGAGGGCAGGGTGAATCCCTACCCCGCACTCTCGGAGTTACGGCGGACCGAACCCGTCTATTACCACTCCGGATTCAACACGTATTTCCTGACGCGATTCACGGACTGTCAGTCCGTCCTCACCGATCCCGAATTCCTGGTGCCCGATCTCGACTGGTGCGCGCGCGAGGTACCCGACTGGCGTGACCGGCCGAGCGCGGAATTCTTCTACTCCTCGCTGCTGCGCAGCAACGGCACGGACCACGCGCGGCTACGGCGGCTCGTCGGCGGCGCGTTCAGCGCGCGCCGGGTCGCCGGGCTGCGGCACACCGTGCGGGACATCACCGCGCGCCTGCTCGACGACTTCGCCGACGCCACCTCGGACGGCGGCAGCGCCGACTTCCAGGAACTGGTGGGCTATCCGCTGCCCGTCACCGTCGTAGGCCATCTCATCGGGGTGCCCGTCGAGGAACAGCGGCAGTTCCACGGGCTGGGGCAGGACGCCGGGCGGCTGCTCGAACCCGTCCGCTCCCCCGAGGACTGGGAGCGCGCCGACCGGGCCGTCGTGGCGCTCCGTGCGTACTTCACCGGCCTCATCGCCCTGCGCAGGGCCCGGCCCGCCGACGACCTCACCTCGATCCTGCTGGCGGTACGGGACACCGACGACGGCCGGCTCTCCGAGACCGAACTCGTCGACATCCTCGTGCTCGTCCTGATCGCCGGTTTCGAGACCACCGCCGGGCTCCTCGGGCTCGCGGTGCACGCGCTGCTGGCTCACCGGGACCAGTGGGACCTGCTCGTGAGCGGACCCGAACTGGCCGGGCAGGCAGTGGAGGAGAGCCTGCGCTGGGACACTCCGGTGCAGATGACCGAGCGCATCGCCGCCGGGCCCGTCGACGTGGCCGGTGTGACCGTCCCCGAGGGCGCCAATGTGACCACCGTGCTGGCCGCCGCCAACCGCGACCCCGAACGCCATGCGGACCCCGACACGTTCGACATCCGGCGCGACGACATCAAGGTGCTCGGCTTCAGCGCGGGACTCCACTACTGCCTGGGCGCGGCGCTCGCCCGCGTGGAGGCCGCCGAACTCCTCGAGCAACTCCCGAGACGCTTCCCGTCCTTGACCGCGTCCGGCCCACCCCGCCGCCGCGAGTCCATCAGCCTGCGGTCCTTCGAGGAACTGCCGCTGACGACAAAGCCCTGACGCCCGTCCCGCCACCCGGATGCGTCCTCACCCTCCAGTTCCCCCCACCCCAATCCCCTAAGGGGCGCGAGGCTGTTCCAATTTGCGGCTCCGCCGCGCGGGCGCGACCAGCCCCCACCCACCCGCACCCCGCACACCCCCCACCCCCGCCCCGGCCATCCACCCCACCGGCCCCCGCCCCCGCCGGACGAGAGGCACCCCCGTGAAGTTCCTGCACCACGAACGCGCCGCCGTAGAAGCCCTGTTGCCAGGTCTGGACGCGGCGCTGGCCCGCCGCCCGCTGGCCGAGTTGGAGAGCGCACCGAGCCCCGCCATCGCCGAGTTCCGCACGGCGGGCGGCCCCGCCCTGCTGGTGCCCACCGAGAACGCGGGTCTCGGCGCCGGACCGCTCCAGGCCGTACGGGTGCAGCGTGCCGTCGGCTCGCGCTGTCCCTCGCTCGCGGTGGCGACGACCATGCACCACTTCTCGATCGCGGGACTCGTGCAGGCCGCCGCGTACGGCAACGGCAGCGGCGCGGAAGGCCTGCTGCTCGAAGCCATCGCCAAGGAAGGGCTGTTGCTCGCGTCCGGCTTCGCCGAGGGCAACACCGGCCAGAACATCCTGGGCCCGCACATCACCGCCCGCCGCACGGACAGCGGGACCATCGTGCTGAACGGCAGCAAGATGCCGTGCAGCCTGTCCCGTTCGATGGACCTGCTGACCGCGTCCGTGATGATGAAGGACGAGGACGGGGTCGACCGGCTCGCCGTCGCCCTGATTCCCGTCGGCTCACCGGGACTTGAGGTACGGCCGTTCTGGAGCTCGCCGGTCCTCGCGGGCGCCGAGAGCGACCAGGTCGTGCTGACCGACGTCGAACTCGACCCCGCGATGGTGGTGTTCACCCAGGTCACCGCCGACGCCGTCCCCGACGAGCTGAACATCGCCGGCTTCCTGTGGTTCGAACTCCTGCTGACCGCCGGGTACATCGGGGTCGCCAGCGCCCTCGTCGAGCGGGTCCTCGACAAGGCGGGCGGCCCGCAGGACCCGACGCCCTTCCTGGTCGACATCGAGGCCGCGATGCTCGGCGTCGAGTCGGTGGCCCGGGCCATGGACACGGAGGCGTGGAGCGAGGCGCTGCTCGTCGACGCCCTGTCGGCCCGCTACGCGGCGCAGGACGCCATCGCCCGCACCACCACGGCCTGCCAGGCGGCGCTCGGCGGGATGGCGTTCATCACGGCGCCGGACAGCACGTACCTCGCCTCCGCCGCCACCGGGCTCACGTTCCACCCGCCGTCCCGGTCCCGTATGGGCGCCCCGCTGCGGGAGTTCCTGAACGGCGCCCCCCTGCGGATCGGCTGAGCGCGGTGCTGACGACGAACAGGAGCGGGCTGCCCATGGAGCCCGCCGCCGACACCGCCTGCCGGGTCGAGGTGCTGCGCTCGATCGACTTCCTGCCGGAGTCGGTCTGGCGCGAACTCGCCCCGCCCCACGACCCGTTGTGGTCCCGTACCGTCTTCGAGGCCATGGAGGCCGGCGCCATCGGCCCCGACGGCTACGCCTACCTGGTGGTCCGCAGGGGCCCGCGCACCGAGGCCGTACTGCCCCTGGCGCTCTTCCGGAACCTGCGTCTCGACGACATCGTCGGCCCGCGCGAGCGCCAACTCCTCTCCCCTGTAAGGAAGGTGACGCCCGGCCTGCTGCGGGTGCCGATGCTCTTCTGCGGCAACTTCCTCGGCCAGGGCCATGTCCTCAGCGCCGGGCCGCTCAGCGACGAGGTCAGCCGATCGCTGGTCGACGGTGTGCTCCGGTTCGCGCGGGCCGAACGCCTCGGCACCGTGGTCTTCAAGGACTTCACCCCGGCCGGTCTCAACCCGCTGCGCACCGCCCTCGGTTCGGCGGGCTTCTTCCCCGCGCAGAGCATGCCCGACACCGAACTCCCGCTGTCCGCAGCCTCGTTCGACGCACACATCGAGCAACTCCCCGCCAAACCACGGCGCAACGCGCGCAGCAACCTCCGTAGGTTCGCCGCCCACCCGGGACTGCGGATGGAGACCGTCGAGGACTTCCGCCCGCTCGTACCGCAGATGCTCGGCCTCTACCGGCAGGTCATGGACCGGGCGGACCAGCGGCTCGACGTCCTCGACACCGGCTTCCTCACCGCCCTCGCGGCCTCCCCCGGACCGGACCGACAGCTCGTGGCCTGCTTCGACGGCGAACACGGCGACCGTCTCGTCGCCTTCCTGCTCTGCCTGTTCAGCGGCTCCGGCGCCACCGGCGCACGCATCGGCCTCGACTACACACTGGCGCACGAGGCACGGCTCTACCACAACGTGCACTACGCGGCGATCCGCCTGGCCCTCGACGCGGGCTGCCGCCACATCCGCTTCGCGCAGACCGCGTACACCCCGAAGATCGAGTTCGGCTGCCGGCTGGTCCAGCAGTCGTACGCGATCACTCATCTGCGTCCGCTGCCGCGCGCGGTGCTGCGCCGGCTGCTGCCCGCCGCCCTCGCGGCGGCACGGACCCAGGCGCTCGGCCCGCATGTGCCCGCGCGGGCCACGCGTCCCCCGAGCCGCCCCGACCAGGAAGGTGCCCCCTCCGCATGCCCCGAGTAGAGGTCGAACTCCCCATCGCCGTACCGCCGGAGACCGCGTGGGCCGCCGTCGTGGACGTGGAGGCCTTCCCCGCGTGCATGGACAGCGTGGACTCCGTCACGATCACCCGGCAGAGCGACGACCGGCACCGGACGAGCGCCTGGGCGGTACGGCTGAAGGGATCCGTGCTCCAGTGGACCGAGGACGAGGTCCTCGACCCGGTCGCCCGGCGCTTCGACTTCCGCCAAGTCACCGGCGACCTGGGCGAGTTCGTGGGCCACTGGGCCGTACGGCCCGCGCCCGGCGGGCACAGCACGGTCTCCCTGGACGTCACCTTCGACATCGGCATCCCGCTCCTGGCCGACCTGCTCAACCCGGTCGCGGCGGACGCCCTGCGGGAGAACGCCGCCCAGATGCTGTCGGCGCTGGAACGCCGACTGCTGGGCGCCGACGCCCAGTTGAGCTCCCCGGTGAGCGTCCTGCCTCCCATCCGTGAAGCCGAAGAGGAACCCGACCTCGTATGACCACAGCAATCGGTGCCCCCTCCGACACCTTCGACCTGATCCGGCGTCACCTCTCCCCCCGGCTCGCCCTGACCGGTTCGTTCGCGGGCCGGGGCGCGACCGAGGTGTCCGGCGACGGCTGCCGGGTGACGCTGTCCGACGGGCGTACGGCGCTCGACTTCGGTTCGTACGCCGTCACCCTGCTCGGCCACCGGCACCCGGACGTGCTCGCGGCCGTACGCGAACAGCTCGACACGATGCCCACCTCGACCCGCAGCCTCGCCAACCCCACGGCAGCCGGCGCAGCGTCGCACCTCGCGGAGTACTTCCAACAGGCCCTGCCCAAGGTGTACTTCGGGCTCAACGGCGCCGACGCCGTCGAGGTCGCCGTCAAACTCGCGCGCCTCGCCACCGGACGCGGCAGGGTCGTGGCGGTGCAGGGCGGCTTCCACGGCAAGTCGCTCGGCGCGCTCGCGCTCACCCACAGTCCGCTGTACCGGCGGGGGCTGCTGGGCACAGCCGTCGACGTCGTCCACGTCCCGGCCGACGACCCCGGCGCCGTCCTGCGCGAGGTCAGGGGCGGGGAGGTCGCCGCGGTCGTCTTCGAACCCGTCCAGGGCGAGAACGGCGCGGCCGTGCTGTCCGTCGAGGTCCTGCGCCAGTGGTGTGCCGACGCGGCGCGCTACGGCACGTTCACCATCGCCGACGAGATCCAGTGCGGGCTGCGCCGCTGCGGGGAGCGTTCCGTCGCACTCGCGGCCGGGCTGCCCGTCGACGCCGTGCTGGTGGGCAAGCCGCTGGGCGGAGGAGTCGTACCGCTGTCGGCGCTGGTCTGTTCCGAGGAGTTGTACGCCCCGCTGAGCGCCGACCCGTTCCTCCACTCGGCGACCTTCGGCGGCCACCCGCTCAGCTGCGCGGCGCTGCCCGCCGCGCTCACCGCGATCGAGGGGGCGGCCGAACACGGCGGGCGACTCGCCGCCGCGCTGGACAGCGCCATGGCCGAACTCGCGGGGAGGCACGGCGAGTTGATCGCCGGGATCCGCGGCAGGAGCCTGCTGCGCGGTATCGACTTCACCAGTTCCGGGGTGGCCGGCTCGGTGGTGATCGAGCTGGCCGGCGCGGGACTGCTGGTGTCGCCGTGCCTGGGCCGCCCGGGCACCGTACGGCTGCTGCCGCCGCTGGTCAGCACCGAGGCGGACATCGCGGAGGCGGCCGACATCCTCGACACGGCGATCGGCGTGGCGGCACGGCACGGCACGCCGAGTGACCGGCCGTAGGGCTCCGCACGTCGCCAACTCCCCCACAGCGCAGAGGAAAGAGACACATATGGACCGCATGGATCTGAAGGACATGGATCTGGAAGACCAGGACGCACCGGTGCTCGGCCGGGCGGAGCTGTCCCTCACCGTCAGGACGGCGGTGTCGGACGTCCTCGGCACCGAGGTGGACGACATCGACGAGACGACCGATCTCGGCAACGACTTCGGCATCGACAGCCTGGAGTTGATGGATGTCGGCGCCCGGCTGGAGAACGTCCTGCGGGTCAAGATCCAGATCTCCGACCTCGTGGAGGCCAGGACCGTCGGCGACGCCGTCGACCTTCTGGAGCGACGCCTGACGGAGTCCGTATGAGCGGCACTTCCTCCTCCGCGCGGACCCGGGTCGTCGTCACGGGCCTCGGGGTCAGGTCGCCCGCGGGCAACGACGTCGAGGCGGCGTATGCGCGGCTGCTCGCCGCCGAGTCGACAGCCTCCGTAGCCAAGCATCTGGTGGAGGCGGAGCCCGAGGTCGCTGTCGAAATGGCCTGCCTGGTGCCGGAGTTCGACATCGAGCCGTACATCACCCGGCGGGAGCGGCGTCAACTCGACCGTGCTGCCGAGCTGTTGCTCTGCGCCGCCGTGGACGCGGTGTCCGACGCGGGCGAGTTGGCCCTCGCCGACCTGTCGTCCTCGCGGGTGGGGGTCCAGGTCGGTACGGGGATGGGTGGGCTGGGGACGATGGAGGGCACCACGTTCGACCACGGCGCGAACCCGATGGCGATGCCGGTGCACACCGTCCCCCGGACCATGGCGAACTCGGCGGCCTGCCGGGTGGCGATGCGTTACGGCTTCCGCGGCAACTGCGCCACCTACGCCACCGCCTGCGCGAGCGGCACCACCGCCATCGGCGAGGCCGCCCGCCGTATCCGGTACGGCGAGTTGGACGCCGTCGTGGCGGGCGGCGTCGACGCGCCCGTCACGACCACCATCGTGGGCGCCTTCGCCAAGATGCGGGCCCTGTCCCGGCGTTGCGACGAACCGGACCGGGCCAGCCGCCCCTTCGACACCGACCGCGACGGCTTCGTCATGGGCGAGGGCGCCGCCGTACTCGTCCTGGAGCGACGCGATCTGGCCCTGGCCAGGGGAGCCAGGATCTACGGCGAGATCACCGGCTACGCCGCGAACTGCGACGCCTTCCACATCGCCGCGCCGGACCCCGAGGCGGCCACGGCGGCCGAGTGCATGCGGCTGGCCGTCGCGGACGCGGGGCTCGCGCCGGCCGACATCGGGCACATCAGCGCGCACGGCACGTCGACGGTGCTCAACGACAGGTCGGAGGCGACCGCGGTCCACCGGTGCTTCGCGGGACAGTCACCGCCGCTGACCGCCGTCAAGGGCGTGAGCGGTCATCTCATCGGCGGATCAGGCGCGTTGGAGGCGTTGCTGGGCCTGCTCTGCGCCGAGCGGGGTGTGGTCCCGGCGATCGCGAACACGCTCGGCAGCCCGGAGGCCGACCTGGTGGACGTGGTGATCGGCAGGCGCCGCACGATCGCACCCGGGCCCGTGCTCTCCAACTCCTTCGGTTTCGGTGGGCAGAACGCGTGCCTGGTCCTGACGCCACCGACGTGACCGGCGACCGCTGAAAGCTCCCTGCTCCCCACTCGACTCACGGAACGGCCAACACCATGCGAACCCTTGTCACCGGCGCCACCGGTGTGGTGGGCACCGAAGTCGTCGACCGGCTGCGGGCGGACCCCTCCCGTCCCGGGTCACTCACCCAGGTGGCCAGACGGGCGCCGGACGCGACGGTGACGGCCTGGAACATCGGGAGCGAGCCGCCACCGGCGGAACTGTCGGGACACTGGGACGCGATCGTCCACACCGCCGCCTCCACCCGCTGGACGATGAACAGGGCGGAGGCCGTGGCGGCCAACGTGGACCCGCTGCGGGCGGTGCTCGCGCTGGCCGACGCGGACACCCATGTCGTCCATGTCTCGACGGCGTACGTGGCGGGGGCGCGGGCCCCGGAGGACCTGCGGGGCCCGGAGTTCGAGGGATACCGCAACGGCTACGAGTGGTCGAAGGCGGCCTGCGAGTCGCTGGTGCGGGAGGAGCACGCGGGGCCGCTGACGATCGTGCGGCCACCGCTGATCGTGGGCCGGCGCGACGACGGGCGGATCGCCCGCTTCTCCGGGCCGTACACGATCATCCACGCGCTGGTCTCCGGCCTCGCCGCGGTCGTCGTCGGCGACCCGGACGGCTACGCGGAGATCAGTCCCGTCGACGATGTGGCGGAGGCGGTCGCTGCGGCGGTGCTGGCCGCGCCTCCGGCCGCTCCGCGCGTCGAGGTGGTCGCGGGCGGCGGCGGGAGTCTGCGCCTCGCCGAGATGATCGGCATCGCGTGCCGGACCCTCAACGAGTTCCGCGCGCGGCACGGCGTCGCCGGCATCGAGCAGCCGCCGTTCGTCCCGCCCGACACCTGGAACCGGTTCTTCCTTCCCCTCGCGAACCAGTACCTGTCCCCGTTCCAGCATCACGCGGTCCAGCTGCTGGCCATGTTCCAGAGCTACACCAGCATGTCCTCCCCCTTCGAACCCACGCGAACGGTCCACGATCCGGGGGCGGTCATGGAGACGGCGGTACGCCACTGGGCCGCGCGCAAACCGCGGCTGGCGCTGGCTCAGCCGAATCCGTGGACTCTGCTCGCGACGTGAGAGGGCCTCTCCGCACGGCGTCCGGGACATCGGCATGTCGACACGGTCAACACCCCTTACGGAGCGCACATGTTGACTCCGTGTTAACCCGATGGAGTGACCTCTGGGACCACGGTTGACGGTGATAGCATTCCGCCGTCTGCGACCTTGATCCACTTTTGTTCAGGCCCTGAGCCCGAACGTACTCATCTCCTCGCGTAGATCAGTCATGCAGTCCCCTGGACGGGTTGCGGATCCCTGCAAGGCGTACTCGACGACGCCTGCATGCCACGCGCCGGGAAAGGTTTCCATGACTCAAGACGTGCTTCTTTGGTGCCTGGTTGCGATAGCGGTGATAGCCATAGCCGCGGTCGTCGCACTCATGCTCCGCAGCAGAGCCCTGGGGAGGAGGAAGAAGGAATCCGAGGCCGCGCTCGAAGCGCGGCTGCGGTATGCCCAGGGTGAACTCGACCGCGCTCAGGCCGCCTTGGTGAAGATGCGGGACGAGCAGGACGATGTCATCCGCGAGGCGGGACAGGCCGCCGAGGAGAACACCAAGGCGGTCCTCAAGGGCGCCGCCCGTTTCCTGCAGAGCCTCGCGGCCGAGCAGACCACGCTGCTGGACGGGGTCCAGCGCGAGTACGGCGGCCACGCGGTCCTCTCCGACCTGATGGACATCACCCACGCCAACGCCCAGATGGCCCGCAAGGCACAGGGCATCGCCGTCATGTGCGGCGCGCCGCTGGGCCGCCGCAACCAGCCCGCCAGCGTCTACGACGTCGTCCGCAGCGCCCAGAGCCAGATCCGCAACTTCCAGCGGGTCGAGATCATGCAGCCCAGCGGCATCGCGCTGAAGGCCTCCGCGGTCGCGCCGGTCGCCCTGGCCGTCGCCGAACTCCTCGACAACGCCGCCAGCTTCTCCCAGGCGGACGCACCGATCGAGGTCACGTTCCGCCAGGCCCAGAAGAACCTCTGCATCGTCATCGACGACGCCGGCGTCGGCATGGGCGACGAGGACCGGCAGCGGGCGAGCGCGCAGCTGTCCGGGGAGGGCCTCCCCCGGCTGTCCCAGCTGGGCACCCAGCCGAAGTTCGGCTTCCCCGTCATCGGACTGATCGCCCGTCAGCACGGCTTCACGGTGGATGTCACCGGTGTCTCCCGATACGGCGGCGTGCGCGCCGTCGTCCTCCTGCCCGAGGAGCTGTGGACCATGGAGGAGACCCTGCCGCCCGCCACCGAGGCGCCCGTGAGCAGCATCCGGCCGATGGACACCGGACGGTCGGCGCGTACGGCGGGCGGCCTGCCGAAGCGTGGCTCCCGTACCTCGCCCACCGGTGTCACCACGGGTGGCGAGCAGGCGCCCCGCCGCAGTGCCCGCCGCGGCTCCGGCAGCCTGGCGGCCCTGCAGCGCGGTACGCAGTCCGCGCGTGACACGGCCTCCTTCGACACCCAGACGCCCGGAGGGTCCGAAAACGCATGAGTACAGGAGACCTGTCCTGGATGGTCCAGGACATCGTGGACAACGTGCCGAGGGCACGGCACGCCGTGGTGTTGTCCGCGGACGGCATCCCGCGCGGGTCCACGGACGACCTGACCGGCCAGGACGTGCGAACCATCTCCGCGGCCATGGCGGGGATGCAGTCGCTCAGCCGGGCCACCGCCCACTTCGCCGGGCTGGCCCAGGACCGGCAGTGGATCCAGACGGTCATCGAGTTCCAGCACGGCTGGGTGTTCCTGATCGGGGCCGGGCAGGGGGCGTACCTGGCCGCCGCCGCGGAGCCCGACGTCGACATGGAGCAGCTCTCGTTCCGTATGAACCGGCTGGTCTCCCGGCTGGGCAACAACCTCACGGCCCCGCCGCGGGTGACCGCCGGTGAGGCGGCCCAGAGCGGGGACACCTCCTCGGCGCTGCGGGACGGCGGGGGCGGGAACGTCTTCCTGCTCGCGGAGCTGGACAAGGCGGTGGCGTCGGTTCCGGGCGCCCTGCACGCTCTGCTGCTCGGCGCGGACGGTCTGCCGCGCGGGGCGAGTTCGGGGATCGGCAGGAACCTCGCGGACACCATCTCGGCGGCCATGACGGGCATCCACGCCTACAGCCGGGCGACCGCGCCGTTCGCCGGTGGGCAGCAGGACGACGAATGGATGCAGACGGTCATCGAGTTCGAGCACGGCTGGGTGTTCCTGATCGCGGCCGGCGAGGGGGCCTTCCTCGCGGCGTCCGCCGAACACAGCTGTGACATCGAGGAGTTCACCGTACGACTGGGCGACACGATGGCGGGGCTCACCGCCGGGTCGGCCACTCGCGGAGGAAGGACGGGCGATGAGTGACGAACTGGACGGCGAGCTGGAGCTGACGGCTCCATTAGTCCCACTCTTCGTCATCGCGCAGGGTCGCGCGCTGCCACGGGAGACCGAGTACGAGCACACCACGATCATCACGGCCCAGGAGGGTGCCCTGGCGGCGGCCCGCACGCTGGCCCCCGAGGCCCGTACGGTCATGGATCTGATCGCGGACGGGTTCCTCTCGGTCGCCGAGGTCGCCGCGCACACCCGGCTGCCCCTGGGCATCGTCCGCATCCTGCTGGCGCAGATGGCCGAGGACGGTCTGATCCATGTGCGCAATCCGGTGCCCCACGCCGAACGCCACGACCCCGTCCTGCTGACCGCCGTGCTCGACGGCCTGATGCGAATTCGAACCGGAGCGTAGTCCCGTGTATCTGGATCCCGACGTCTCCCGCTCCGTGAAGATCCTGGTCGTGGGCCACTTCGCGGTCGGGAAGACCACGTACATCGGAAGTGTCTCCGAGATAGAACCGCTCCAGACCGAGGAGGAGATCACCGAGGCCAGCGAGGGTCTCGACGACCTGTCGGAGACCCCGGACAAGACGACCACGACCGTGGCGATGGACTTCGGGCGGCTCACCCTCGGCGAGGACCTGGTCCTCTACATCTTCGGAACGCCCGGGCAGGAACGCTTCAAGCAGATGTGGGAGGGGCTGTCCCGGGGAGCGCTGGGGGCGCTGGTCCTGGCGGACCCCGAGCGGCTGGAGGAGACGTTCCCCGTCCTCGACCTGGTCGAGGCGTTCGGTCTGCCCTACGTCATCGGCGTCAACACGTTCGAGGGGAAGCACCAGTTCCCGCTCGACGAAGTGTGCGAGGCACTCAACATCTCGGAGGAGACCCCGGTCATCCACTGCGACGTCCGTGACCAGGACTCCTCGATGCAGGCACTCATCACGCTCGTGAAGCACCTCTTGTCCTCACTCGGCTAGGAGCCAGCATGCAACAGCCCTTCGACACGTCCGGGGCGCCGGCCGGCTGCCCCGCGCACGGCAATGTCCCGCTGTACGGGCCCGACTTCGGCTCCGACCCCGAGAACACCTACGCCCGGCTGCGCACGCTGGGGCCCAGCGCCCCGGTCGACATCGCGCCGGACGTCGAGGTCGAGCTGGTGACCAGTTACGACGCGAGTCTGTACATCCTGCAGAACCCGACCCTGTTCGTGCGGGACTCGCGCCGCTGGAACGCCCTGAACGAGGGGAGGGTACCCGCGGACAGCCCGGCCGTGCCCATGATGGGTTACCGCCCCAACGCCATGTTCAGCGACGGCGCGGCGCACGCCCGCCTGCGGCAGGCGGTCACGGACAGTCTCGCGACCGTCGACCAGAGCCGGATCGTCCGGCTGACGCAGCAGTCGGCGGACTACCTGATCAGCCAGTTCGGCTCCGAGGCCTTGGGGCAGGCGGAGTTGATGTCCGCCTACGCCCAGCCGCTGCCCCTGCTGGTCTTCGGTGAGCTGTTCGGCTGCCCGCCCGAGCTCGGCGACCGTGTGATCGCCGGAATCACCGGCGTCTTCCAGGGCGTCCCGGGTTCCGACGAGATACTGGGCGGCTCGGTCGCCGAACTGATCGCCCTCAAGCGCCGGCAGCCGGGCGAGGACATCACCACCCGGCTGATGGTGCACTCCTCCCGGCTGACCGACGAGGAGGTGCTGCACCAGCTGGTGACGCTGCTGGGCGGCGGAACCGCACCCCTGGCGGCCGCGATCGGCACCAGCGCCGCGCTGTACCTCAGCGACGACTGGCCGACCGGCCTGCCGGTCGAGGACGCGGTCGTGAAGACGTTGTGGAACTACTCGCCGATCGCCAACTACGCGGGCCACTACCCCACGCAGGACGTCGAGTTGGGCGACCGGACCCTACGGGCGGGCGACCCGGTCGTGATCTCCTTCGCGGCGGCCAACACCGACCCCAAGCTGACCGCTCACCGCGAACAGCTCAGCTCCAAGGCCCATCTGGCGTTCGGCGCCGGCCCGCACGGGTGCCCGGCGAAGGACCCGGCGTTCATGATCACGGCCACAGCCGTCGAGTCCCTGCTCAACCGGCTGCCCGACGTCGAGATGCGCGTCCCCTTCAAGGAACTCTCGTGGGTGCCGGCGCCGTGGAGCCGCCAGCTGGTGACCGTGCCCATCCGGTACACCCCCCGCGCCGTGCCGTCCGCGACCAGGGCCCGGCCGGCCCGGCCGTCGTCCGCTCAGGTCGCGCCGTCGCCCGCCGCCATGCCGCAGACGGCGACGGGCGGCCGGCCGTCGCACGCCGCTCCTCGCCCCAAGGGCGGGATGTTCAGCCGCTTCCGGGCCTGGGTGAATGGCGAGTGACGTGAACAACCTGCGAAAGCACTGTGTTGTCGGATGATCCAAACACCCCACGGGTACGGATGGCGGCCGGCAGACAGGAGCCACCGTCGTGGGAAGCCTCACGACTCCGGCATCGGACCGTCGGGCCACCACCTCCCTCCTCTCCCGTCTTCGGACGGCTGAGGGACAGGCCGATCCCTTCCCCGTCTACGCGGAACTCAGGGCGCGTGGCACAGTCGGCCCCGCGCCCTGGGGCGGTCACCTCGTGACCAGCTGCAACGCCTGCGGGCCATCCACTGCGATCTGCGCGCGGGCGCGGACACCTGCCGATTCCGTATGCCGGAGTCGGCCTCGGACTCGCACCCGCCTGGGGCGGCGCCATGGGACGTCTGATCACGGAGGCCGGTGCCGCCCGGGTCCGCGAACTCCTGCTCACCCGCGACGAGTTCGACGCGCCCACGGCCCAACGCCTGGGCCTCCTCCACAAGTCCGTGCCCCTCGACCAGCTGGACGACAGCATCACCGCGTGGACCAAACCCCTCGCCCGGCGCTCCCCGGAGGCACTCGTCCTGACCAAACGCATGCTCGCCGGCTACGCGAAAGCCGCCCGCACCAGCGACACCGCCCTGCTCGACTCCCACCTCCTCGCCGCTCAGCTCGCCCAACCTCGCTGACCGGTACCGGCGGGTGACGCGGCAGGCCTCCCGCGGAACCCCTGTGACAGAGTGCCGGCCCGCCGCTTACCCCCGTAGCGGCGGGCCAGGCAGCTGCGGGACAGCTCCACGACGTGTCAATCCAGCGCCCGGCCCTGGTTGGTGGAGGCGCCCGCCCCACGCGGAGCGTCCTCTCCGAAGAGCAAGTTCCACCAGCTCAGAACGATTTTTCCTGGGGTCACTGGTGGGGCGGGTGGGACTCGAACCCACGGCCGACGGATTATGAGTCCTTCGAGGATCTTGGCGGTCCTTGTCGATCAACGCTCATCCATGGCGTTTTTGCAGTTCAGACGCCATGAACCGTGTCGGCCCATCTCTGCCTTGCCTGTCTGTTCCTATCCTTGCGTCCCGAACGCGTCCCGAATCCGCCGCAGATGAAGAACGGCACAGGCCACCGAGCCGATCGCGCCGGCTCAGAGCGGTGCGTCGATCTCGCGCGCGGCGGATTCCCTTTCCGATACACGGAGGATGCGGCCCACTTCGCTGTGCGAAGCATTTGTGGCTGTTGGGTTTGAGGGGCCACGGCGTCGAATTGTCCACGCCGGGTTATGAACGGGCTGATCGGGCGGTGGCCGACTTCAGTCGGCCGACGGCCCGGGCAAGGTGTCGACGAGGCCGAGGAGCCCTTTCAGTGCCGGCGCGGCGCTTGCCGGGTGGTGGGCCAGGGCGAGGTCCACGGTGGGCATGGGCGCGGTCACCCGCTTGAGCCGCACCCCTGGTATGCGTAGCGCACGAGCACGCCCCTCCGGCACCGGGGCGATGCCGGTGCCCGCGGCGACGCTGAGGAGAAGCTGTTCGTCGTCGGGTTCCTCCCGCACGATGCGCGGCCCGCCGTCGGGCCACAGCTGCCGGGTGATCAGGTCGTGCATTCCGGGGGCGTTCTCGCGCGGCCAGAGAATCACGGGTTCCGCGACGATGTGCCTGCGGGTGACCCTTCGCGCGTGCGCGAGGGAATGATCCGTGGGGACAGCCACGAGAAGTTCCTCGCGGGCGATGTGCCGGCACTCCAGGCCCGCATCGTCCAGCGGGGGGCGTACGAAGGCGGCATCCAGCCTCCCGGCCAGCAGCTCGGTGATGTTGTGCGCGGTCCACCCAGTCCGTACGACGAGATCCACGTCCGGATAGAGCGTACGGAACGCGGCGAGGAGGACGTCGACGGGGCCGCCGCGGGCGGAGCGGGTCAGGGCCAGGCGCAGTTGTCCCTGCCGTCCGCCGACGGCCGCACGGATCCGTTCCTGCGATGCGTCCGCGTGGGCCAGCAGTTCGCCGGCTTCACGGGCCACGACCTCACCGACGACGGTCAACCGGCAGCCCCGGCTGCCTCGTTCGAGCAGTGGAGCGCCGATGTCCCGTTCCAGCGCCCTGATCTGCTGGCTCAGAGCGGGCTGGGCGATGTGCAGCCGCTGCGCGGCCCGGGTGAAGTTCAACTCCTCGGCCAGCACGAGGAAGTACCGCAGCCGCCGCAAGTCCATCCGTCAACTATAAGCACGGCTTATGGCATTGAACATGGCTGGTCTTGGACAGGTCGTCAACTCCCCGCCGACAGTGGGAAGCACACGGTTCAGCGATCAAGGGGGAGACATGGGCGACAGGTTCGACGCGGTCGTCGTCGGCGCCGGGGTCATCGGGCTCACCACCGCGCTGCGCCTGCAGCAGGCCGGTGCCCGCGTTGCCGTAATCACGGCCGAGCAGTCCGCCGAGACGACGTCCTCCATCGCTGCGGCCGTCTGGTACCCGACCCACACGCGGTTCGAGCCGCGCGTACTGGAGTGGGCCACCCGCACCCACGACGAGTTCGCCCGTCAGGCGGCGGAGGGGGTGTCCGGCGTGGTCATGCGCCCCACCCGGATGCTGCTGCGCGGCCGGCCCCATGACATCCCCTGGTGGGCCGCGGCCCTTCCCGACTTCCGCATCCTGCGCGGGGACGAGGTACGGGCCCCGTTCACCAGCGGCTGGGCGTTCACCGCTGCGACCGTCGAGATGTCCCGCTACCTGCCCTGGCTCCAGCAGGCTTTCTCCACGGCGGGCGGCACACTGATCCGTCGCCGTGTCGACGCCCTGGAACAGGCAGGCGTATGGGCTCCCGTGGTGGTGAACTCATCCGGCCTGGCCGCCCGCACCCTCTGCGGCGACACCGAAGTACGGCCGGCGCGAGGACAGTTGGTTCTCGTCGCCAACCCCGGGCTGCGCACATCCGTGCGCGACGCGGACAACGCCGACGGCTACACCTACGTCCACCCCCGCAGCACGGACGTCGTCCTCGGCGGCACCTTCGAGCTCGGCGAGTGGGACACCACCCCGTCCCCGGCCACCGCCGCCGCGATCCTGCGCCGCTGCACCGAACTGGTGCCGGAACTGGCAGGCGCCCCGGTCCTGGGCCACCGAGTGGGCCTACGGCCCCATCGGGACAGCGGCGTCCGCCTCAATGCCGATCCACGCCCGCCCGGCCGGATACGACAGCTGGTGCACAACTACGGCCACGGAGGCGCCGGAGTCACCCTGACCTGGGGCTGCGCGGACGCCGCAACCGCCCTTGCCGCCGGGGCCGTTCGGCCGGGATGAGCCTCCGCCACCGCAACTCCCCTTCGTACGGCCCCGCACATACCCCTGCACCACCGTCTGTACTGCTCCCTCCTCAAGGACTGGGTGTGCACCGATGGACTCCGTCGAACCCGCAGAGATCAACACTCCCGCCACAGCGCCCAGTGGGACGCAACCGCAACCCGGCGGGCCGCCGGTGAAACCTCCTGGCAGGGTGCGCCGCCGCACGCTGCTGCTCACCGCGCTCGGAGTGACAGCCGTCGCCGTGCCGTTCGCGGTGCTCGCGTCGAGAGCCGACGACGCCGCACCCCGCAAGGTCGTGTTCACCCTCCCCGACGGCTACGCCGGCTGCGTAGCGTTCAGCCCGGACGGAAAGACACTGGCCGCCGGGCTGTCCGGGGTCCGGGGCACAGACAGCACGCTGTGGTTGTGGGACGTGGCCGAGGGCACCGCGACCGCGCCCTGGCCCGACCAGATCGAAGACGTGACGAAGATGGCGTTCAGCCCGGACGGCAAGACCCTGGCCACGGTCGACGGAACCCTTCAGGTGTCCCTCTGGGACCGGGCGTATCGGACCCGCAGCCTCCTGCCCCATCCCGAGCTCCCCCTGGACCTGGCGTTCGCCCCGGACGGCAGGACCCTGGCCACCGGTGGCCGCTACGGCGCGGCCTGGCTGTGGGACCTGCCGACCCACACCGTCACCGCCACACTGACGACCCGGGGCGTGGCCGTGGTCAACTCCGTGGCGTTCAGCCCGGACGGAAGGACCCTGGCCACCGGCAGCGCGGACCTGGCCATCAGCCCGGTCCGGTTGTGGGACGTGCTCACCCGTACTGTGCACGTCACCCTCGACGCCCCGCTCTGGCACGGCTTCAAGCCCGTCGCGTTCAGCCCCGACGGCGGAAGCCTGGCCACCGGCAGCGCCGACGACATCGTGCGCGTGTGGGACACGTCGACAGGCACCGTCGACGCCACGCTCACCGGCCACACCGGCCCGGTGAGGACGGTGGCGTTCAGCCCGGACGGGAAAACCCTGGCCACCGGCAGCGAGGACAGGACCGTGCGGTTGTGGGACACGAGCACGCTCGACGTCGTCCCCGTCGACATCCTTACCGGCCACACCGACGAGGTGACATCAGTGGCCTTCAGCCCGGACGGCAGGACCGTGGCCTCGGCAAGCCTCGACGGCACGGTGCGGCTGTGGCCGAACCAGTGACCCCGACTCCCTTGGAAACCACGTCAGTCGACCATGGGAAGGACCCCGTCATGGCTGTCAGAGACGCGGAGCCCGCAGCCGGAACGATGTTGCGCGGCAGAGGCGGAACCGCATACCTGGAACGCGAGAGCGTCGAGCTGGACCGGGCAGGGATCCGGCTGGTCATCCCCCTTGACGCGATCGAGACCGTCCATGTCACCAGGGACGGTCGCCCGACCGCCGAGATCCGGCTGAACTCGGCGGCCGCCCGAGCCGAACCGGCAACGGTCTACGCGATCAGCTCCCGCCGTGCCGAGGAAGTGAAGGCCTTCGCGTACGCCGTCAACGCGGCGCTCCCACGACAGGACAAGGCGGAAAGACGCATCGACGGCGCGGCCCTCGTGACGGCCAGGGAGCACCCCTGGCCGTCCAGGCCACGGCCCAGAGCATTCCTTTCCCCGGGCCGGTGGTGGGCCTGCGCGACGCTCGCCTGCCTTTTCGCCGCCGGGCTGCTGCTCCCTGTGTCGGCATGCGACGGGCGCCTCGCCCAGCTCTGGGCCGACACCTTCCCGGGGTTCGTCCTCGGCTGCCTCCTCGCCCGCAGCACGTGGCGTGCCGCGGTGGCCTGGTGGCTGCTGCACCGTTACGGCGTGACGACCGTCGCCACGATGGCGGGCTACTGCAGCGGGCCCGAGAACACCGAACCCGGAACCGTCGTGTTCGCGTTCACCGACACCGGCGGAACGTCTCACCAATTCGAACGCACGGGCTACCAGTCGTCGCCCGCCAGGAGGATCTCGTACGACCCGGCCAGACCCGACTTCGCCGTGGGGTCGGCACAGCCGTGGGTCAGGACCCTGGCCCTGCTGATCCGCCTCCTCGTCGGCGTGCCCGTCGTGCTCGCCATGGCGGCCTATCTGCTGTGGTACTTCACCACCGCGATGCACGCGTAGCAGGCGCAAGCCCTCCGCCACCGACCGCCGAACGATCGGCCCGTGGCTCGGCCGCCGGCAACCGGCCCGCACTCCCGCCGAAGGCGAAGCCGCCACCCGTTCGGGGAAGACGGCGAGGGCGGACTCACCCAGTTGTTTCCATCAGAAGCCACCGCCAGGCGGACAACGTGAACCGGCCCCGGAGATCAGGCTCGCACGTCTCGCTGCTGAACTTCCTTGAGCCCACCGACCACCATTACGAAGTCGCTCGCGGCGACCTTGCTCATGACCATCCCCGTGGCACTGGTCTTCTTCGCCTCCCAGCGGCACTTCGTCCACGGCGGCACGGCAGGCAGCAGCGGCTCGGTGAACAGGGGAGCCCAGGCCCAATCTCGCACCACCCCACCGCTCGGATGCCCCTGCCCAGCCTTGGTGGGCATCGACGACACGGCATCGGAACAGCCACGCTGCTGAACCCACTACCAGCGGATTCAGTCCGTTCAGGCAAAGTTGACGCTCCGCCACCCAAAAATGAACGTTTCCGCAGGTCAGAGACCTGCACAGGTGGGGCGGGTGGGACTCGAACCCACGGCCGACGGATTATGAGTCCATTGGGGATCTTGGCGGTCCTTGTCAATCAACGCTCATCTTTGACGTTTTCGCAGGTCAGATGCGGTTATCCATGTTGGTGCTCGTCAGCCCTTGTCGGTCTGTTCCTGTCCTTGTGGCCTCAACTCGGCCTCAATGAGGCCCGGCAGGGTCGAACTGAAGAGATGGAGGACGATCGCGCCAGTTCAAGGACAGGGTTCGAACCCGCGCGCAGCGGAATTCCCTTCCGATACGCAGAGGCTCCACCCCGAATGTCGGGGCGGAGCCTCTGTGGCCGTTTCCGCAGGCCAGACGTTGTCTCGTCAGCTTATCCGGCTCGCTCTCCTTCTTCCAGAGCGATCGATGGACGACGGACTGCTGGCGAGCATCTCCCTGGCGCACCATAAGACGGTGTCGCCGCGCATCCACATCGCCCGGCGGTGGTCGCTGGCGGCGCAGGCGAGAGCGGTGACGGCCTCCAGGCAGTCGCGGCGGATCGCCTCGCCGTGGCTGACGCGTACCGACCGTTCGGCGGCGCGCTCCTGGAACCGGCCGCTGACGATCGAGCCGCGGACGCTACTCGTGACGACAGGGCGAAACGGACACGCCTACGGCCCTCAGCTCGCTGTCGCGTACACGATGAGGTTGTCGACAGGGTGCCCCTGCGCGTCGAAGTCGCCGTCGCACGTGATGAGCCGTAGAGCACGTTCCTGGGTCGGCCCGTAGACCTTCTCCGTCGGGAAGGCGTTCTTGGCGACGCTCTCCTTGGCCGTGACGGTGAAGTGGAGGGCTTTTCCCGTCTTGTCGGTGACGGTGATGTCCGCGCCCTCCTTGATCTTCTTCAGGTCGTGGAAGACGGCCTTGCCGAAGCGGGTGTCGTTGTGGCCGATGATGACGGCCGCGCCGATCTCACCGGGCACCGCACCGCCCGTGTACCAGCCCGCGGTCATCCCCTCCTGGGCCGGCGGGACCTGGACCGTCCGGTCCGTGTTGAGGCCCAACTCCATCAGCGAACTGGTGATCCCCACGGAGGGAACGGCCACCTCGGCAGGGGCCGCCGGAGCGTCGGCCGCAGGCCGCTCGGACTTCGGAGCGCCCGACGCGGCGGCGGGGGCGGTTGGGGTGACCCGGACCGTCGGGTCGGGGCCGGACGAACAGCCGGTGAGCAGGGTGACGAGGGTCAACAGGGTGAGGGTCGCGAGGCTGGCCCGGGACAGGGCCGGACGGTGTGCAGGGGGCAACTCGGGCTCCAGAACAGGGTGCGAGGGTTCGCCGGAACGCACAGGGCGCCGCCTGGTGAAGGGCGGCGCCACCGTTTCGTACGAGAGGCCGTGCTGCCGGGTCAGCCTTCGCGGCGGGCGGTGGTGCGGCGGCGCAGTACGTAGGTGCCGGCTCCCGCGAGCAGCAGCGCGCCGGTGGCCGAACCGATGAGCGTGCCGGTGTTGTCGTCCTGGGCGGGGGCCTCGCCCGCTGCGACACCGCCACGCGGGTAGCCCTTGCCTCCGGTCTTCTGGGCTTCGGCGGCCTTCTTGGCCTCGGCCTCCTTGCTCGTCCCGGCGGCCTCGGCCTTCTTCTTCGCCAGGGCCTCCTTGTCGGCCGAGGTCGGGACGGTCGCGCCCGGCGTCGGAGTCGCGTCGGTGGCGAAGGCCGCGGTGGCCGGGACGAGCAGCGCGCCGGCCGCGACGCCGGTCAGGACAGCGATACGCAGCGGGCGCAGGGTGAGACGGCGGGACATGTGAGGGCTCCAGTTCCAGCCCGGCTTGGTCGTTCCTGGTTGCCGATCCGCACCAGGTTCCGGGCATGGCTTCACCCTGGCGGCCACTTGTGAGGAAACTGTCAGAGCGCTGTCGTCATCCCATCAGGGTCGACCGGGGCCCTCCGGCTTCCGTGACTCGGCTGTCGGCAGCCGCAGGGTGAAGGTGGCCCCCTCCCCCTCCGTGCTCGCCGCGTCCACCGTGCCGCCGTGGGCCTCGGCGAGCTTGAGGACGATCGCCAGGCCGAGGCCGAGGCCGCTGCCGCCGGTGCCGCGATTGCGGGACTTCTCCGCCCGCCAGAAACGGTCGAACACGTACGGAAGGTCGCCCGCCGGAATACCACTGCCGGTGTCGGACACCTCCACGGCGAGTTCGTCCCCCGGGTCGGTGACGTACCGGCGCAGGGTCACCCTGCCACCGGCCGGGGTGTGGCGCACCGCGTTGGAGAGCAGGTTGCTGACGGTCTGCCGCAGCCGTACGGGGTCGGCGTCGAGGAGCGGTGGGTGAGGGGTGCCCGGCGGCGGTGTCAGGACCGTGAGGGTGACGCCCGCCGTCTCGGCCAACCCCTGGTAGGCGGCGGCGACCTGGCCGAGCAGCTCGTCGATCCGTACCGGCTTCCGGTGCAGCCGCAGGGCGCCCGCGTCGGCCGCGCCCAGGTCCTGGAGGTCGTTGATGAGGTGCTGGAGCTGCACCGCCTCCTCCAGGAGCGAGGAGACGAACGCGGGGTCCGGCACGGCCAGTCCGTCGTGGGCCGCCTCCAGCCAGCCCCGGATGTTGCTCAGCGGCGTTCGCAGCTCATGGGCGACATCGCTGACCATCACCTTGCGCTGCTCCTCCAGGCGGGCCCGGTGCGCGGCCATGTCGTTGAAGGCCGCCGTCAGCCGTCCGATCTCATTGTCGGAGACGACGGGCACGGGCACCGGCGTCGCGTCCAGGCCCTCCCGCATGCGCTGGGCGGCGCCGGTGAGCGCGTGCAACGGGCGCACGAGCCTGGCTCCGGCGAGCACCGAGGCGCCGACGGTGAGGGCGAGTACCAGGGCGGTGACACCGGCGATGCGTGCGGTGTTGGCGCGGGAGAGGTCGAAGCCAGGCACGCCGGCGGCACCGGGGCCGTCGATGAACAGGAGTGCGGGCTCGGCGACATAGCCCGTGAGCTGTTCCCGGCGGGCGCTTTCGACACAGTTGGCCACGGCCCGGTCGTACGCGCTGTCGCGGATCTCGGCGGGGGCGTAGTCGAGTGCGCCGCCGGAAGCCGCTTTGCGTTCGGCCGTCGCGGCTTCCTCCGCCTTCTTGGCGGCCAATGCCTTCGCCTCCCGATCGCTGAGGCCGTCCTCGGCGCCGGAGACCGCGTCGTCCCGCCCGTATGCGTAACTCCGGTCCCAGGACAGGTCCAGGTTCAGTTTCACGGCGGTGCGACCCTGTCGTTTCAGACACGCGTCAGCCAGTTGGTTGAGGGCGCTCAAGGCCTTCCGCTCGGTCGCGGTGGGACCGACCGGGAAGGACGCAAAGCACTTGGCCTCCATGCCACGGTCGGTGACGCTGCCGGTCCCCCCCTCGGTCTCGTCGCTCACGAACTGGACGCCGGGCCGTCCGCCCGGGCTCTCGACGACGTCGGCGGCGATACCCACCTGGCTGAGGCACTCCACCCTCCCGGCGGCGGCCTTCCGCAGCTCGTCGTGTTCCTTCGCGGGCAGCCGGAAGGGCCCCACGGCCCGTGGATCGACGCGGTCGGCGCCGGCCTTGGCCGCGTCGGGCACCAGCACGGTGTCGACGGAGCGTGGATCCACGACCGCCGAGGCCTGCTGAGCGAGCAGATCGTCGGACGAACCGCCGCCCGCTGAGCGCGAGTCGGCCGAGTCCACGATCGGGCGTCGGCCCGGCGTGGTGAGCACGATCCGGCGCCCGGACTCCTGGGCCAGATCCCGCACGGTGGTGTCGACGCCGTCCCAGTCGGGGTGGGTGGCCGCGTAGCCGAGGAGGGTGTTGTAGATCTTCGCGTCGGAC
The DNA here is from genome assembly GCF_045162565.1 of Streptomyces sp. NBC_00986. Lineage (NCBI taxonomy): Bacteria > Bacillati > Actinomycetota > Actinomycetes > Kitasatosporales > Streptomycetaceae > Streptomyces > Streptomyces sp. NBC_00986. Next base: position 8,005,517 of record NZ_CP108733.1, on the reverse strand, counting down.
TTGAGGTTCTGCCCCTGCTCCTGGCGGATCGCGACGGAGGTCGTCTGCACGGCCAGCCACGCGGTCGCGGCGACCGAGCACGAGGCCACCAGCGCCGTCACGGTCAACAGCCGCCCCGCCAGGCTCTTGCGCAGCGGCAGCCGGGCGGCCCCCGCCGCACCTCCCCTGTCAGGACGACGCATGGCGCACGTCCTTCGCGGGGTCCGTGAGTTTGTAGCCGACGCCGAAGACGGTGATGAGGCGGGCCGGCCGTCGTGGGACGCGCTCGATCTTCTTGCGCAGGTTCATGACGTGCATGTCGACGGTCCGGCCGCTGATGTACTTGTCGAAGCCGTGCAGCTCGTCCAGGAGCCGTGCCCTGGTGAAGACCCGGCCGGGCTCGGCCGCCATCGCCGCGAGGAGACGGAACTCACCGGGCGTGCACTCGACGGGCGTCCCGGCGACCGACACCTCGTGCCGCGAGGGATCGACCCTGAGCACGCCGACCGTCAACACCTCGTCGTCCGGGGCCGCTTCGGGCTCCGAGGCGGGAGCGGGGGCGGGTACGGTCGCCGGAGCCGGGCCGGGGCCGCGCCGGTTGCGGCGAAGCAACGTCCTTACCCGGGCGGTGAGTTCACGCGGACTGAACGGCTTGGTCATGTAGTCGTCGGCGCCGAGGTCGAGGCCGAGCAGCAGATCGTCCTCGGTGCTGCGGGCCGTCAGCATCAGCACCGGCACCTCCCGGCGTTCGGCGCGCAGGATCCGTACGACGTCGAGACCGTCGGCCCCAGGCATCATCACGTCGAGGACGACCAGGTCGGGTTCCTGGTGCCGGACCGTCTCGAGAGCCGTCCGGCCGTCCTCGACGACCGTGACGGCGTGACCCTCGTGCTCCAGGTAGCGGCGCACCAGTTCGGCCTGCTTCGCGTCGTCTTCGGCGACCACAATGTTTGCGCACACGCCGCAGATCGTAGCGACCGCCGGCGCCGGGAGGTCGGAAGTGCCCTTACCGTGAGGGCGGTTCGGTGGTGGACAGGCGAGGGTGCAGGGCTGCCGTCGAGCGTCCCGTGAGGTCGAGGAGCAGCTCGGCGAAGAGGGCGTCGCCCCACCCGAACCAGGGGCGGGTGGAGGTCGCGGGGTCGTCGACGTGGAAGCTCTCGTGCATGGAGCCGGTGCCCCCGTCGGTGCGCAGCAGCAGCTCCGCTGGGCGGGTCCGCTCGGCCTCGTCGTCGCCGGTCAGCGCCTGCATGGTCAGGGAGAGCGGCCAGATGTGGTCGGGCGGGGTGTGCGGGCTGCCGATGCCGGACGCCGAACTGCCCGCGTAGTAGAAGGGGTTGGCGTCGCTGAGGACGAACTCGCGGGTGCGCGGGTAGAGCTGTTCGCCCGGGTCGCACCAGCCCAGGTAGGGCAGCGGGAGGAGGCTCGGGATGTTGGCGTCGTCCTTCAGCAACTGCCCGCCGAGACCGTCGACTTCGTACGCGGACACCGTCGGGTCTGCCCCTGCGGTCACCCCGTGCGTACGCACCCCGGTGGCGATCTCGGCCGAGAGGGCCGTGGCGTCGGCGGCGAGGCCGGGGCCACCGATCGCCGTCGCCAGCTCGGCGAGACCGCTCAGCGCGGCGGCCGCCATGGCGTTGGACGGGACCAGGTAGCCGTGGTGGCAGCGGTCGTCGCTGGGGCGGAAGCCGGCCCAGGTCATGCCGGTGGGCGCGACCGGCGCGCCCCGGCCGCCGCGCGGCAGCGAGTCGAACGCGTCGTCGCCGAGGCGCCGGAACTCGTACGGTGAGCGGTTCTCGTGGTCCTGCTCGACCCGCCACAGGGCGATGATGCGGCGGGCGGCGCGGACGAAGCGGTCGTCGGCGGTGAGATGGCCGAGACTGCCGGTGGTCCGCCAGATGCCGTAGGCCAGCTGGAGCGGGGCGCGAGACCATGTCGAAGGAGAGGAATGCCTGCTGCTTGTCGTGGACGCTGCTCAGCGCCGTCGCGACATCCTGCTCCGAGAGGCGTGCCGCCGCTGATGGGCACGGCTCCGGGGCCGAGCGTCACCATTGCGGCTGCCCTGGCGGCCGGTGACCATGGCGTTCCGGCTGCCCGGGACAAACGCTTTCGTGAAGACTCCGCTCCGGCGGTGAGGTCGGGGCCAGTGCCACCGAAACAGCCCGGTTCCCAGGCGTAGGGCAGCGATACGTCTATCCGGAACGGGAGGCGGCGGCAGACCTCCGGGCCTGGGCGGGGCAGGTCGCGTCGCGTCCTTCGGCGCTCCAAGGGCTCTTGGCGCCTCTCACGGTGGCCTTGATGACCACCTCCACCGATACGACGTCCGGGTCTTCGGCGTGGCGGGCGCCGGCGGCCGTACAGACCACCTGGGCGAGGGCATCTCCGAACAGTGGTTTGACAGTGGCGGGGAAATCCGCCGGGTCGTCGAAGCGCAGCTCGATCGACACCTTGGCGCCATCGGTCCGGACCGTCGGATCCTTCTTCAGCTTCCGCAGCAGGCTGCCCATGCCCACGCTCAGTTCGGATCTGGTCGGGCCCTGGAACAACAGTCGTACGGCCGCTTCGACGCGGGGCCGCTGGGGGATCCTGCGGGGGGCCGCGACCAGGCCGCCCTTGCCCGTGAAGTAGAGCGTGATGGTCGACCGGATACCGGTGGCGGGTTCCCCCGAGCCCACCACACCGGTCGTGGGGATGCCGCAGGCGCCGAGCAGGAGCGCCCCCGCGAGAAGAAGCAGCGCGGGCCGGACGGCCCGGTGGACAGGGCTCACCGATGGCTCCCCTCGGCCGGTTCGGCCGGTACTGGTGGTGGCTCGTCATGTCTCAGAGGGAGCTCTACGGTGAAGACGGCGCCGCCGTGCGGACCGTTCGCCGCCTGGATGGTGCCGCCGTGCAGGTGGACGTTCTCCGCGGTGATGGCGAGTCCGAGGCCGCTGCCCTCGGTCCTGGTGCGGGCCGTGTCCGATTTGTAGAAGCGGTCGAAGACGTGGGGCAGGACGCTTTCGGGGATGCCCGGTCCGCTGTCCAGCACTTCGATGACCGCCCGCCGCCCGTCGTCCGGGTGTTCCCACTCGAAGAGGTGCAACCGTACGGGGCGTCCGCCGTGGCGGAGGGCGTTCCCGACCAGGTTGGCGACGATCACGTCGAGGCGGCGCGGGTCGAGGCTGCCGCGGAGTGTGCCCGGCGGTGGAAGCCGTGCCTCGACCGTCTCCAGCCAGGCGCGGGACGCGAGGGTGCGCCGGATGGAGTCCGCGAGGTCGATCTCGTCCAGGTGCAGACTGGCCGCGCCCGCGTCGAAGCGGGACATCTCCATCAGGTCCTCGACCAGGCGGGCCAGCTTGACGGTTTCCTCGCTGATGAGCCGTACGGCGGTGGCGGTGTCGGGGTCGAGCTGGGCCGCGTCCTCGTCGAGGATGTCGGTGACGGCGGACATGGCGGCCAGCGGAGTGCGCAGTTCGTGGGAGACGTCAGCGGCGAAGCGGCGGGCGCGGGTCTCCATGCGGCGCAGTTCGGCGACCGACTCCTCCAGGGCGGCGGCGGTCTCGTTGAAGGTGTGGGAGAGGTCGGCGAGTTCGTCGGAGCCGTTGACGGTGAGCCGGGTGTCGAGGTGGCCCTCGGCGATGCTGCGGGTGGCCCGGCGCAGCTCGCGTACCGGCCGCAGTACGCCACGGGCGGCCAGCAGCGCGAGCAGGACGGCCAGGATCAGCGCGGGCACCGTGGCGCGCTCGACGGCGGGGACCAGGGCCTGGACGTAGGCCTGTTCGGTGGTCTGCGGCACCGTCAGGAAGACGGCGAGTCCGGACGGGTCGGACGTGGGCCGCTCCGCGGTGCCGAAGGTGACCGGCACGCCGACGACGAGTGCGGGGCTGCCGTGTGTCGTCACCCGCTGGAAGACGGTGTTCTCGCCGGAGGCCACGGCCTTGCGCAGGTCGGGCGTCAGCTGCTCGAACGGGTCCTGCGGTGAGGAGGTGGCGCTCAGGCCGTCGTAAGTGGCCAGCACACGCCAGTTCTTCGACGGTTCGGAGCGCGCCAACTGCTGTGCGAACAGGCTCAGTTGGTTCTGGTCCGGGGGAAAGTCGAGGTCGGCGGCGAGGTCGTCGACATGGTCGCGGAACTGCCCGATCACTCCGTCCTGGCTCTGCTGGAGCACCCCCGTGCGCGCCTCCCGGAACGTCAGGGCGCCGGTGGTCAGGGTGGCGACGCCGGCGACCAGCAGGAAGGCCATCAGTAGTCGGCCGCGCAGGCCGCGCAGCGGCGGGGGCGCCTTCACCGTGATCTGAACTGGTAGCCGAAGCCGCGCACGGTCTGTATGTAGCGCGGCTGTCCCGGAGGCTCACCCATCTTGGTGCGCAGCCGTTTGACGCAGGCGTCCACCAGCCGTGAGTCACCGTGGTAGCTGTGCTCCCAGACGGCTTCCAGCAGTTGCTGCCGGCTGAACACCTGACCGGGCGAGGCGGAGAGGGTCAGCAGGAGCCGTAGTTCGGAGGGAGCGAGGGCGACCGGTGCGCCTTGGTGGGTGACGGTCAACGCGGCCCGGTCGATGGTCAGTTCTCCATGGGTTTCTGTCTTCGGCGTGGTTCCGTCGGAGGGTGTGCCGCCAACCCGTCGAAGGACGGCACGGATACGGGCTTCGAGCACGCGGGCCTGGACGGGCTTGACGACGTAGTCGTCGGCTCCCGCTTCGAGTCCGACCACGATGTCCACGTCGTCGCCCCGGGCGGTAGCCATGATGATCGGAACCTGGTCGTCGGCCCCGCGGATGCGGTGGCACACATCGAGCCCGGACATGCCGGGCAGCATCAGATCGAGGACGACGACGTCCGGCCGGAACGACCGCAGCTGTTCCAGCCCGTCCTCACCCGTCCCGGCGGCGGCGACGTCGTGTCCCTGGCGGCGCAGCGCGAGTCGGACACCCTCACGCACGGCGCGGTCGTCTTCGATGAGCAGGACACGTGGCATGTGCTCAGTATCCGTACAACACCAGGCCAGGCCGGTGCTGTTACCGGACGATCACATACTCGCGGGCGGGTGGGCGGACCCGGCGTCCTGTCGCCGCCCATCGGCTGTTGCCGTTTGATCACACTCCGGGCCAGTTCCCATCACACCGCGGGTCCAGCCTCATCCACCATGAACGCACACAAGAGCATGCCGAAGAGGGTCCGCGTTTGCGTGGCGACCGCCCTGGCGATCGGCCTGCTGCCGGTCCTGACCGCCTGCGGCGGTTCGAGCGACAAGACCGGCGCGAGCTCCGACTCCACGGTCGGCGGAGCGAACGCGGCGAACGACAGTACGACGAACGCCGACGGGGCAGTGCAGCTCACCGTCCCGGACGGCGCGGACGCCGAGACCAAGAAGACGTACATCCAGCAGAACACCCTCGCGGCCTGCATGAAAAAGCAGGGCTTCACCTACACACCGCACGTGGTGACGGCGAGCGGCGACGACTCCTTCGCCGGGCTGGACGCGGAGGACTACGCGGCGGCGAAGAAGTCCCGGGAGAAGTACGGGTTCGGCAACTACGCCGCCGCCGTCTACCCCAACGACCCCAATGCCCCCTTCAGCAACCCCGGAGGGAAGGCGGGAGAGAAGCGGGCCGACGGCGTCGCCGACGACGACGAGAAGGGGTTCACCCCCGCCCAGCAGAAGGCGTACGAGGAGGCGCTGGTGGGCCCCCAGGCCAAGTCCAAGGCGGACGAGAAGGTCGGCGGCTGCGAACTCAAGGCGTCGATAGCCGTGAACGGACACGCGCTGAGCGCCGCCGAGCAGAAAAAGGCGGAGAACGCCAAGGCGGAGGCGAACCGCGCGAACGGTCTCGAGCTCAACGGCGACGCCCAACTGGTGCAGCTCGCCCAGGGGTACGCCACCTGCCTGAAGGCACAGGGCATCCCGGTCAGCACCACCCAGCCGACCGGTATGTCTGACATGGTGCGGATGGAGCAGAACGTGCCGGAGAACCACTTCAGCATGTCCAAGGCGGAGGCGCTGCCGCTGCTCACCAAGGAGATCGACCTCTCCCTGAAGGACCTGGAGTGCGGCAAGAAGTTCCGGGCCGCGTACTTCCCCAAGGAGAAGGCCCACCCGTACTACGGCGACAACGCATGAGCCGGTTCAGCAGCCGTAAGCACCTGGGCGCGCTGGTCGGCGCGGTGGTCCTGGTCGGCGCGGGCGGCTGGATCGCCGGTACGCAGGTGCGCTCGCCCGCCGACGCCGCCGCCGCGCACACCGCGCCGAAGGCCGGCCCGGTGACCGTGGCCGTCCAGCGGCAGTCCCTCACCGCGACCGTGGTGGCGTCGGGGTCCGTCGAGTTCGCCTCGCCACGTCCGCTCGCGCTGGCCGGTGCGGTCGGCACCGGAGCGTCCGCGACCGCCGGCGGCGAGGGCGCGGAGCAGCGGATCACCAAGGCACCGGTCGCCGGTACCAAGGTCAAGGAGGGCGACGTACTGATGGCGGTCAACGGCCGTCCGGTGCTCGCGCTGAGCGGAACCGTACCGATGTACCGGGCGCTGGGCCCAGGTGCCTCCGGCGACGATGTGAAGCAGCTCCAGAAAGCGTTGCACCGGCTCGGATTCTTTTCCGGATCGATGAGCGGCAACTACGGCCAGGGCACCGCGGCGGCCGTCACCAGCTGGTACACGAGCAAGGGGTACGAGGCCCAGAAGCCCAGCGCGGACGACGAGCAGCAACTGGGCCAGCTGCAGCAGGCGGTGTCCGCCGCCCAGCAGACGCTGCTCACGACCAACAGCGCGAGCAGCAGCAGCGGCGACGAAACGGAGACAGGGACAGCGGCGGGGACGGAAGCGGGCGCGAGCGGCAGTACGAGCTCGCCGAACCCGCAGTCCAGCACCGACGCACAGATCCACCAACTGCAGCTCGAATCCGCGAGGACGGCGCTGAACATGGCGAACGCCGCGCTCAGCACCTTCCAGGCCTCCTACGGGACGAAGGTCCCGGCCGGCGAGGTCGTCTTCTTCCCGAAGCTGCCCGTACGGCTGAACAAGGTGACGGTGAAGACGGGGGACACCGCGTCCGGCCCGATCGGCACCGTGACCAGCTCCGACCTGGAGGTGCAGGCGGTCGTCCCCGGCGCGGACGCCCAACTGCTGCGGAAGGGCATGGCCGTCGAGATGACGACGACGGACGGCAAGAAGGCGACGGGCACCGTGTCGGCGCTCGGCGCCGGCGCCGCGTCCTCGACGACCACGGCGACGGGCTCGGACGGGGACAGTGAGGGATCCACCGGGACGACCTCGGGGGGCACCGGGAGCGAATCCGCCGGCACCTCCGCTACCGACTCCTCGGCCCCGGTCCAGCTGCGGATCTCCGTACCCAACTCAGGCGAGCTGGCCGACGAGGCCGAGGCCGCGGTGAAGGTGACCATCAAGATCGGTGCCTCGGACGGCAAGGTGCTGGTCGTACCGCTCGCCGCGATCCGCACCTCGTCCGACGGAAACGTCCGGGTGCAGGTCGAGCGCGGCGGCAGACTGAGCGACGTCCATGTCACCGTCGGGCTCTCCGCGGCCGGACTCGTCGAGGTCAAGCCGACCAGCGGCACGCTGGAGCAGGGCGACAAGGTGGTGGTGGGCGAGTGACCCCCGGCCCTGTCCCGGTCCCCGGCCCCGACCTCGCCACCGTCCCCATCCCCGTCGTCTCCGATGCGACCGCCGTCATCGAACTCACCGGTGTGGAGCGGACCTTCGACTCCGAGCCCCCGGTACACGCGCTGCGCGGTGTGAACCTGACCGTCCGGCGCGGCGAGCACCTCTCGATCGTCGGCCCTTCCGGCTCGGGGAAGTCGACGCTGCTCAACACGCTGGGCCTGCTCGACCGTCCCACCTCCGGTACCTACCGGCTCGACGGCGTCGAGACCACCGGGCTCGGCGACCTCGAACGCACCGCGCTGCGCGGCAGTCGTATCGGGTTCGTGTTCCAGTCCTTCCACCTCCTGCCGTACCGCACCATCGACGAGAACGTCATGTTGGCCGAGGCGTACCGCAGGCCACGCCCGGGGCTCGGCCGCGGTACCCGTCTGGCCCGCGCCCGGGAGGCGCTGGACCGGGTCGGGCTCGGGCACCGGTCCGGCTTCAGGCCCGACCGGCTCTCCGGCGGCGAACGCCAACGCGTCGCCATCGCACGGGCGTTGATCAGCGATCCCGCGCTGCTGCTCTGTGACGAACCGACCGGCAACCTGGACAGCGAGAACACCCTCTCCGTGCTGGAACTCTTCGACGACCTGTGCGCCCAGGGCATGACCCTGGTGCTCATCACCCACGACGAGACCGTCAGCCGCCGCGCGGGCCAGCGTGTCCGCATCACCGACGGCCGCCTCACCCTGGAGACCGAGTGAAACTCGCGACGAGGGGGCTGACGAGGGCGGGGACGAGGGCGAAGGCGACACCAGCCGGGACCCGCATCGAACGCCCCTGGATGGACCCCCGGGACCTGTGGACGGAAGCTCTCGCGGGCGTCATGGCCCGCCCCGTACGGTCCGCCCTGACCACACTCGGCACCGTGCTCGGCATCACCACGCTGGTGATCACCATCGGGGTGGCCTCCACGGCCGGCAACCAGATCGTCGGCCGGTTCGACGCGCTCAGCGCGACCTCGGTGACCGTGACCGTGCCGCCTGTGGCGGCCGGTTCGGACGACGAGCCGCTGGTGGACTGGTCGGGGACCGACGCCGTCCGGCGGCTGGCCGGCGTGGACTCGACCGCCGCCCTCGCCGACTCCCCGCTGACCAACAGCGTCCAGGTGCGGTCCAACGACGTGAAGGCGCCCGGCGACGTCTCCGGCCAGACCCTGGCCGTGGTGGCCGCCTCGGCAGGCCTGCCGGCCGGGGTACGCGGTGCGATGACTTCGGGACGGTTCTACGACGCCGGCGACATCGCCCGGCACGCCCAGGTGGCGGTCCTCGGCGACCAAGCGGCACGGCTGCTCGGCATCAAGCGGGTGGAGGACTCCCCGGCGATCTTCTTCCAGGGCCAGTCGTACACCGTCATCGGCATCCTCGGCGGCATCAGGCGCGAGCAGCGCCTGTCCACTGCGGTGATGCTCCCGCCCACCACCGCGGCGGACCGCCTCGGCCTGGAGGGCGTCACCCAGGTACTCATCAACACCGCGCTCGGCGCGGCCCGGCAGGTGGCGCGCCAGGCCCCGATCGCCCTGGCCCCCGGGCAGCGGAACTCCCTCGCCGTGGCGGCGCCGGCCGACCTGTCCAAGGCTCGAAACGGTGTCCAGAACGACGTCAACGGCCTTTTCCTCGTCCTCGGCCTGGTCTCGCTGGTAGTGGGCGCGATCGGCATCGCCAACGTCACCCTGGTGACGGTGATGGAAAGGGTCGGCGAAATCGGGCTGCGGCGCGCGCTGGGCGCCTCGCGACGGCAGGTGGCCGGCCAGTTCCTCCTTGAGTCGACGACGATCGGCCTGCTCGGCGGCATCGTCGGCGCGGCCCTGGGCATCGCCGTCGTGGTGTGTGTCGCCGTCTTCAAGGAGTGGACTCCGGTCCTGGACCTGAACCTCGCCCTCGGCGCCCCGCTCGCCGGAGCCCTTGTCGGCCTGCTCGCCGGTCTCTACCCGTCGCTGCGCGCCGCCCGGATGGAACCGGTGGACGCGCTCCGGGCACCTTCCTAGACCGGCACCCTCCCCAAGTTTGTCAAAGCCGAATGGCCGAGGCAGAAAAAGAAATTCCGTGTTCAGTTCGAGAAAAAGAAAAGAATGAGGAGAATTTCCATGGCTATCAGCAGGATCATCACCCCCGCGGCGGCTGCCAGGCGCGCGGCGCAGGCGCGGCGGAACGCCGTCCTGGAGCGTAAGCAGCGGGCGGCCGCCCGGGCCCGCATGCTGCAGGCCGCTCGCCGTCGCCCCATCGGCGGCTGATGAATTGACACCGGAGAGCGGGCCTTCGGCATTGCGCCGGGGCCCGCCCTTGGTGGTTGCGCGGATTCCGCAGGCAGCGAAATGGAACGAGGGAAGAACGTTGACCATGCTCGGAGACCAGCCGACCATGCAGTTCCGCGTGGTCGAACCGGAGCCCGCCCGGTCGACCGGGCGGCGCGTCGGCTCCTCGCGCAACCGTGTGCACGGCCGTCACCGGCGCCCCGTCATGGACAGCGCCGACCACGGTGGGGCCGACCGTGACGGGACCGCGCACGACAGGGTCGGCCACGGCAGCGCCTACGAGACCGTTCCGGATCAGGAACAGCCCCGGGCGGAGCCGGCGGTCCACGCCGGCGTCCCGGTCCGCCAGGCGGTCAGCCGTTTCTGGCCGCTGACCAAGGGGGACCGCGCCTGGCTGGTGCTGATCTGCGTCTGTGTGGTGCTTGCAGCCCTCGCCGAGACAGCGTCGATCCTGCTGTTCAGCGAACTGACCGACAACGCGCTCCAGGCCGGTTCGCTCTCCGCGTTCTGGGCCCCAGCCGGCATGTGGTTCGCCGCGGCGCTGCTCGGCGCGTTCGTCGGTTACATCGGCAACTCGCTCGCGGTCTGGACCGCCGAACGCTTTGTGATGCGGCTGCGGGAGAAGGTCTTCGCCCACGTTCAGACCCTCCCGCCCGACTTCTTCAGCCGTCACCGCACCGGCGATCTGGTCGAGCGTCTCACCGGGGACGTCGAGTCGATCGAGCAGATGGTGGTCTCCGGTGCGGTCGGTACCGTCTCAGCCGTCTTCAGCACGGTGCTCTTCTCCGCCGCCGCGCTCTATCTGCGCTGGGATCTCGCGCTGGCCACCTTCACGCTGGCCCCGCTGTTCTGGCTGGCCGCCAAGCGGTTCTCCGGTCGCATCAAGATCGTCGCCCGGCAGGAGCGGGTCGCCGACGGTGCGATCACCTCGGTGGTCGAGGAGTCACTCGGCCACATCGTCCTGACCCAGGCCTACAACCGAGGTCGGGCCGAGGAGAAGCGGCTGCGCCGCGAGGCCCGCGCCTGGATGCGCGCCTCGGTGACCGGCGCCCGCCTCAGCGAGCTCTACGAACAGCTCGTCGAGGTCGTCGAGACGCTCTGCGTGCTCATCGTGATCGGGCTCGGCGCCTGGGAGATCTCCAAGGGCCGGATGACCATCGGTCAACTGCTGGCCTTCGCCGCTTTCCTGGGCTACCTGTATCCGCCGATCCGCTCCCTCGGCCAGCTCGGCCTGACCCTGACCGCCGCCACCGCCGGCGCCGAGCGGCTGCTGGAGATCCTCGACGCCCGGGCCGCCGTCACCGACCCGGCACCCGGCAGCGCGGTCGAGCTGCGCCGGGTGCGCGGCGAGATCGAGTTCCACCAGGTCGGCTTCCGCTATCCCGGAGCTGCCAAGGACTCCCTCAGCGCACTGTCGTTCACGGCCCGGCCCGGCGAGCTGGTACTGGTCACCGGCGCGAGCGGGGCCGGCAAGTCCACCGTCTCCAAGCTGCTGCTGCGCTTCTACGACCCGGCTGCCGGGCTGGTCCGGCTGGACGGGGTCCCCCTGGCCCGGCTGCCGGTGGAGTTCCTGCGGGAAAACGTCGCCCTGCTGCCTCAGGAGACGATCATCCTGCACGACTCCATCCACGAGAACATCGCCTGCGGCCGGCCGGGCGCCTCCGACACCGACGTCGTCCAGGCCGCCCGCGACGCCGACGCGCATGAGTTCATCGCCGCCCTCCCCGACGGCTACGGCACGCCGATCGACCCGCACACCGCGGAACTCTCCGGCGGCCAGCTCCAACGCATCGCCATCGCCCGCGCGATGCTCCGCGACGCGCCGGTACTCGTCCTCGACGAGCCCACCACCGGCCTGGACGCGCCGACCGCACGCCGGGTCGTCGAACCGCTGCGCCGCCTGATGCGGGGCCGTACCACTATCATGATCACTCACGATCTGAACCTCGCCCGGGCCGCCGACCGTATCCTCGTACTGGACCACGGTCGCCTCGTCGAAGCCGGCACCCACCACGAGCTGATGGCCCACGGCGGCACATACACCTACCTCCACCGCTCGCAGGACAACAGCACCGGGCAGCTCACGGAGTCGCGGTAGCCCTTTCCGTCCGTGGGCGTTCGGTGGCCGATCGCGGTCGATTTCCAGTGCTGCGGGGCGCCGTTGAAGGCCGTCACCCCGTCGGGCCGTGGCCTGTTGTCCCTGCTTGATCTTGACTGGGTCCGTCCGGTACGACGACGAGGCTGATGACACGACGAATGCGGCCGCCATCCCTGGCGCGGTCGACCCGGGCGAGGACCGCGGCCTCGATCTCCCCGCCCCGTACCGCGAACTCCTCTTCGGTCAGCCACACCGCTGCCTGCCGGTAGAACACCGTCCGAGGAGCCACCTACCAGCAGACCGCCCTCGACATGTTCATCTCCGTCAAGACCGTCCAATACCACCTGACCCACATCTACGCGAAGCTCGGCATCCGCTCCCGCAGCGAACTCGCCGCCCGCTTCCGGGAGACACAGCCCCAGGACGACTCACGGCAGCGCCCTCGGGCGGTGGGCCCCGTGCCAGGGCTTCGGCGTAGTCGCCGGGTATCCGGTTCATGACGGTCCGCCAGGTAGAGCGGAACAGGCACGGCTTCCAAGATCATGGAGTTCTCGACGCCCCGTGACCTGCCTGGAAGACCGTGCCTGCCGAAGCATCATCGCTGATCCCGCCTGCCCTTGACCAACTCCGCGAGCATCCAGAGGCCGCGCCGGAAGAAGTGCCCGGACTGCTGGGCCGCCTCGCCCAGGTGCCCGATCCGCGTGATCCCCGTGGAGTGCGCCACGCTCTGGTGGGCGTCCTTGCCCTGGCCGCGTGCGCGGTGCTGGCGGGGGCAACGTCGCTGTCGGCGGTCGGCAGATGGATCACCGACGCTCCACCCCACGTACTGGAACACGTCGGCGTGCGGCTCGACCCCCTGTTCCCCAAACGGTCCTTGCCTGCGGAAACGACGGTCCGACGACTGCCGGCCCGGATTGACGGCGCCGCACTGGACCTCGAGGTCGGCCGCCGGCTCGCCGGCCGCCGCAACCGAACCCAGGGCCGGCTGCGCGGCCTGACGGTCGACGGCAAGAGCCTTCGCGTAGCGGCCAAAGCGAAGGGCCGCAAGATCCACCTGCTCACCGCCCTGGAGCACACCACCGGCCTGGTCCTGGCCCAGCTGGACGTCGGCGAGAAGACGAACGAGATCACCTGCTTCAAGCCGCTGCTGGAGACCATGGCCGACCTGGTCGGGGTGGTCGTCACCAGCGACGCCGTGCACGCCCAACGCGAGCACGCCGACTGCCTTCTCGGCCGTGAAGGCCACTGCAGCGTGATCGTCAAGGGCAACCAGAAGAAGCCCCGCAAGCAGCTCAGATCCCTTCCGTGGACAGAGATCCCTCTGCAGGGCCGCGTGCGGGGCATCGGCCACGGACGCTCGCAGATCCGACGGATCAAGGTGGTCACGGTCAACAGCCTGCTCTTCCCCGGAGCCCGGCAGGCCGTGCCGATCAAGCGCCGTCGCACCGACCGTAAGACCGGCAGGACCACCGTCAAGACCGTTTCCGCCGTCACCAGCCTCACCGCTGAGCAAGCCAACCCCGCCCAGCCGGCGACCCTGATCCGTGATCACTGGCAGATCGAGGCCCTGCACCACGTCAGAGACACCACGTTCGCCGAAGACGCCCCACAGCTGCGAACCGGCAACGCGCCCCGGGCGATGGCCACCTGGCGCAACCTCGCCATCGGCGCCTTGCGGCCGGCCGACGCGACCAACATCGCCGCAGCCCTGCGCCACAACGCCCACAACGCGGACCGCCCGCTCGCCCCGCTCGGCCTCAAGTGATCACGAAACAGACGCCCGCCGACTACGCCGAAGCCCTGGCCCCGGCCGTCACACGAAACGCCTTGATCCACCGGTAGACGACTCGCCGGACAACGCATCCGGCGTACTTCGCAAGTACCTCCGGCCTCAGGACGGCCTCAATTCATGCCCAGTCGCAGGGAAGCCAGGCAGAACACCACTCGGTTGATGCACATCCACGCAGGTCAGAAGGACATCAACCTACGCAGGCCAACGTGGCACGAACTCACGAGCAGCGGATTCAGTCCGTTCAGGCAAAGCTGACGCTCCGACACCCAAAAACAAACGTTTCCGCAGGTCAGGGACCTGCACAGGTGGGGCGGGTGGGACTCGAACCCACGGCCGACGGATTATGAGTCCGCTGCTCTAACCGGCTGAGCTACCGCCCCATTACGGCGCGTCGCGCACATTTGTACGCGCCGTCTGCCGCAGCATAGCCGCTCATACGATCTCCTGCTTCGGATGGTCGACTTCGCACGACCATGAGGACTGCGGCCTGCCGCGAGCGGTTCCGGGGGACATGAAAAAGGACCCCAACGGGGTCCTCATCACTGCTTCCTCACTGCGCTCTCCCGACTGGACTCGAACCAGTAACCTGCCGGTTAACAGCCGGCTGCTCTGCCAATTGAGCTACGGAAGACCGAAGCTCCCCCGACTGGACTCGAACCAGTAACCTGCCGGTTAACAGCCGGCTGCTCTGCCAATTGAGCTACAGGGGAATGCCTCGTTGCATCGAACGTACCTCCCTGGGTATTCGCCAGGGGGCGTGTGCTCGCTGCGACACATACATTAGCGCAAGCAGGGGGGTGCTCCGCCAATCGGTTCCCCGGTACCGATGCCGCGCCGGAGCCCCGGAGCCCACGCAAGGGAACCTACGCAAGGGAAGGATGGCCGTCATGCGCTACAAGCTCACGTTCGTCGTCGGACTGGCTCTGGGTTACGTGCTGGGCACGCGGGCCGGACGCGAGCGCTACGAGCAGCTGAAGAAGTCGGCACGCCAGGTCGCGCAGAACCCCGCCGTCCGCAACACCGCCGAGACGGCGGCGCAGCAGGGCCGCCAGTACGCGGGCAAGGCGTACCACGCGGTCAGCGAGAAGGTCGGCGACCGCGTCCCCGACTCCGTCGCGGACCGGGTCCGCTCGCTCCGCGACCGCAACGCCAACGGCACAGCTGGGGACGACTGGGGGACAAGCAATACGTAACGGCGTATGTCACCAGGAGGGCGAGTGCGCGCCCTGAGGGGTGCGGGGCTGTGTTCATTTGCGGCTCCGCCGCGTGGCGCGACCAGCCACAACGGACCCGCACCCGCCCCGCGACACACACCCCTACGGCTTCACGGCCAAACCCAGCGGAGTGATGCGGCAGAATTTCCGCCATGGGGATAGTCGCCGGGTTGGACAGTTCGCCCGATTTCACTCGTATCGTCGTCTGCGACACGGACACGGGGTCCGTGCTCAGGCAGGGATACGCGCCGCATCCGGTCGAAACCGAGACCGAGGGCGGCGGGCGGCCCTCCGATGTCGATCCACAGGCCTGGCTGCTGTCGCTGGGCGAGGCGGCCGGCGGAGGGCTGCTCGAGGGTGTGCAGGCCATCGGTGTGTCAGCGCAGCAGAACGCGCTCGTACCGGTGGACTCGCAGGGCAACACCGTGCGGCCCGCGATGGTCGGCGGTGACAAGCGGGCGCAGGTCGCGGCGGCCGACCTCATCGACGCGCTCGGCGGGCGTGAGGCGTGGGCGCAGGCGGTGGGTTCCGTACCGCAGGCCGCGCAGCCCGTCACCAAGCTCCGCTGGCTGAACAGGACCGAGCCCGACAACGCACGGCGTACCGCTGCGCTGCTGCAGGCTCATGACTGGCTCGTGTGGCAGCTTCTCGGGCGGCCCGTGCGGAGGACGACCGACCGGGGCGGAGCCTCCGGGACCGGGTACTGGTCCGCCGCCAGCGGTGGCTACCGGCCCGATCTCGTCGAACTCGCCCTCGGCCACCAGGCCATGCTCCCCGAGGTGATCGGTCCCTCGGACGCGGCCGGTACGACCCCGGAGGGCCTGCTGATCTCCGCCGGTACCGGCGAGACCATGGCCGCCGCATTCGGGCTCGGGATCGGGTTCGGGGACGCGGTCGTGTCGCTCGGGGCCTCCGGGTCCGTGATGGCCGTGCACCACGAGGCGCTCGTCGACCAGAGCGGGATGATCACCTCGCTGGCCGACGCGACCGGGATGCACCTGCCGGTCGTCACCACACTCAACGCCGTACGGACCCTGCGCGGCGCCGCCGAGCTGCTCGGGCTGCCCGATCTGGAGAGTCTGTCCGAGCTGGCGATGAAGTCGACGCCCGGGGCGCACGGGCTCGTGTTCCTGCCGTATCTGGAAGGTGAGCGGACGCCCAATCTGCCGCACACCGCCGGGACGTTGGCCGGGCTGCGGCGGGAGTCGATGAAGGCGGAGCATCTGGCGCGGGCCGCCTTCGAGGGCATGCTGTGCGGGCTCGCCGACGCGCTGGACGTGCTGCGCGGACGCGGTGTGGCCGTACGACGGCTCTTCCTGCTCGGGTCGGCCGCCGAGCTGCCCGCCGTGCAGGCCGCTGCGCCCGCGCTCTTCGGGACCCAGATCGTCGTACCGCAGCCCGCCGACTACGCCGCGCTCGGCGCCGCCCGGCAGGCCGCGTGGGCGCTCGGGGTCTCGCAGGGCACCCTCGACCCGCGCAACCCGCCGCCCTGGCAGGGACCGGTCGCCCAGGTCTTCGAGCCCGGTGACGAGTTGGCCGTAGGACAGGCCGTGCGGCAGCAGTACGTGTCCGTACGGGAACAGACCCATCCGGGCGCGTTCCGCTCGTAGGTGCGCACAGTCGTCGGCCTGAATAAGGCACTCAAGGGTGCATAAGGGGCCGTAGCGCACTGCTGTTGGCTTAATCGGTTGAGGTAACGCGGGTGGAGTGTCCGACGATAGGGGCGAGGGGCACACCGCCCGCCCTCCACCCGCCGACTCCGAGAGACCCAGCGTGCTCATACGACTTCTGCGGACCTATCTCAGGCCCTACAGGAAACCCATCCTTCTGCTGGTGCTGCTGCAGTTCCTGCAGACCTGCGCCACCCTCTACCTGCCCACCCTGAACGCCCACATCATCGACAACGGCGTGGTGAAGGGGGACACCGGTTACATCCTGTCGTTCGGCGCCCTGATGATCGGGATCTCGCTGGTCCAGGTCGTGTGCAACACGGGTGCCGTCTACTACGGCGCGCGCACCGCGGCGGCCGTCGGCCGGGACATCCGGGGTGCCATCTTCGACCGGGTGCAGTCGTTCTCGGCCCGCGAGGTGGGTCAGTTCGGCGCGCCCTCGCTGATCACCCGGACGACCAACGACGTCCAGCAGGTCCAGATGCTGACCCTGATGACGTTCACCCTGCTGGTGTCGGCGCCGATCATGTGCGTCGGCGGGATCATCCTGGCGCTCGGTCTGGACGTGCCGCTGTCCGGGGTGCTGATCGCGGTGGTGCCGACGCTGACTATCTGCGTGACGATCATCGTGCGGCGGCTGCGGCCGCTGTTCCGGGCCATGCAGGTGCGGCTCGACGCGGTGAACCGGGTGCTGCGCGAGCAGATCACCGGCAACCGCGTGATCCGCGCCTTCGTCCGGGACGAGTACGAGAAGGACCGGTTCCGGAAGGCCAACAGCGATCTCACCGAGATGCAGCTGAAGACCGGCAACCTGCTCGCGCTGATGTTCCCGGTGGTCATGACC
Source organism: Streptomyces sp. NBC_00986 (assembly GCF_045162565.1). Taxonomy (NCBI): domain Bacteria; kingdom Bacillati; phylum Actinomycetota; class Actinomycetes; order Kitasatosporales; family Streptomycetaceae; genus Streptomyces; species Streptomyces sp. NBC_00986. The sequence continues at coordinate 7,988,032 of NZ_CP108733.1, read as the reverse complement.
ACGGTGAACCTGTCGTCGATCGCCGTCGTGTGGTTCGGCGCGCACCGGATCGCCAGCGGCGGGATGCAGATCGGTGATCTGACCGCGTTCCTCGCCTATCTGATGCAGATCGTGATGTCCGTGATGATGGCCACCTTCATGTTCATGATGGTGCCGCGCGCGGAGGTCTGTGCCGAGCGCATCGAGGAGGTCCTCGACACGGAGTCCAGTGTCGTGCCGCCGCTCGCGCCCGTCACCGAACTGCGCCGGCACGGGCACCTCGAGGTCCGCGGGGTCGGGTTCTGCTACCCGGGCGCCGAGGAACCCGTACTGAAGTCCATCGACCTGGTGGCCCGCCCGGGCGAGACGACGGCCGTGATCGGCTCGACCGGCAGCGGAAAGTCCACCCTTCTGAGTCTGGTCCCGCGCCTGGTTGACGCGACCGACGGCGAGGTCCTCGTCGACGGTGTCGACGTGTCGACCATCGACCCGGTGCTGCTGGCCAAGACGGTCGGCCTGGTCCCGCAGAAGCCGTACCTCTTCGCAGGCACGGTCGCGACCAACCTTCGCTACGGCAATCCCGACGCGACCGACGAGGAGTTGTGGCACGCGCTGGAGGTGGCGCAGGCCAAGGGCTTCGTCGAGGGGCTGGAGAACGGCCTCGACTCCCCCATCGCACAGGGCGGCACGAACGTCTCCGGCGGTCAGCGGCAGCGGCTCGCGATCGCGCGCACGCTGGTCCAGCAGCCGGAGATCTACCTCTTCGACGACTCCTTCTCCGCCCTCGACTACGCGACCGACGCGGCGCTGCGGGCGGCGCTCTCGCAGGAGACCGCCGAGGCGACCGTGGTGATCGTGGCCCAGCGGGTGGCGACGATCAGGGACGCGGACCGGATCGTCGTACTCGACGAGGGACGGGTTGTGGGGACGGGGCGTCATCACGAACTGATGGCGGACAACGAGACGTACCGGGAGATCGTTCTCTCCCAGCTGACGGAAGCGGAGGCTGCCTGATGGCCGGGCCCATGGGGCGGATGATGGCCGGGACGGGCCCCGACGCCCGTTCGATGGACTTCAAGGTGTCCGGCAAGCGGCTGATCGGCCAGTTCAGGCCGGAGCGGCTGACCATCGGCATCCTGCTGATGTGCGTGGTGGTGAGCGTCGGGCTGAACGTGGTCGGGCCGAAGATCCTCGGCAACGCGACCGACCTGGTCTTCGCCGGGATCATCGGGCGGCAGATGCCGGCCGGGACGACCAAGGCGCAGGCCCTCCAGGCGATGCGCGACCGCGGCCAGGGTTCGGTCGCGGACATGCTCAAGAGCACGGACTTCACGCCGGGCAAGGGCATCGACTTCACCTCGGTGGGTCATGTGCTGCTGCTCGCGCTGGGCACGTTCCTGGTGGCCGGGCTGCTGATGGCGGTGGCGACCCGGATGGTCAACCGGGCGGTCAACCGGACCATGTTCCGGCTGCGCGAGAGCGTGCAGACGAAGATGTCGCGCCTCCCCCTGTCGTACTTCGACAAGCGCCAGCGCGGTGAGGTGCTGTCTCGCGCGACCAACGACATCGACAACATCGGGCAGACCCTCCAGCAGTCGATGGGCCAGCTCATCAACTCGCTGCTCACGATCATCGGCGTCCTCGCGATGATGTTCTGGGTGTCATGGCTGCTGGCCCTGGTCGCGCTGGTGACCGTGCCGCTGTCGTTCCTCGTCGCCACCCGCATCGGCAAGCGCTCGCAGCCGCACTTCGTGCAGCAGTGGCGCTCGACGGGCAAGCTCAACGCGCACGTCGAGGAGATGTACACCGGGCACACCCTGGTGAAGGTGTTCGGCCGCCAGGACGAGTCGGCGCAGCTGTTCGCCGAGCAGAACGACGCGCTGTACGAGGCGGGCTTCAAGGCGCAGTTCAACAGCGGTGTCATGCAGCCGCTGATGATGTTCGTGTCGAACCTCAACTACGTGCTGGTGGCGGTGGTCGGCGGCCTGCGGGTGGCGTCCGGCTCACTGTCCATCGGTGACGTGCAGGCCTTCGTGCAGTACTCGCGCCAGTTCTCCATGCCGCTGACGCAGGTCGCGTCGATGGCGAACCTGGTGCAGTCCGGCGTCGCCTCCGCCGAGCGGATCTTCGAACTCCTCGACGCCGAGGAGCAGGCACCGGACCCCATGCCGAGCGAACGCCCCGCCGAACTGCGTGGCCTCGTCGCCCTGGAGCACGTCTCCTTCCGCTACGACCCCGACAAGCCGCTCATCGAGGACCTCTCGCTGACGGTGGCACCGGGCCACACGGTCGCGATCGTCGGCCCGACCGGCGCCGGCAAGACCACCCTCGTCAACCTCCTCATGCGGTTCTACGAGGTCTCCGGCGGGCGCATCACCCTCGACGGCGTCGACATCGCGCGGATGTCCCGGGACGAACTCCGGTCCGGGATCGGCATGGTGCTCCAGGACACGTGGCTGTTCGGTGGCTCGATCGCCGAGAACATCGCGTACGGGGCCTCTCGCGAGGTCACCCGGGGCGAGATCGAGGAGGCGGCGCGGGCGGCGCACGCCGACCGGTTCGTCCGTACGCTGCCCGACGGCTACGACACGGTGATCGACGACGAGGGTACGGGCGTCAGCGCCGGTGAGAAGCAGCTCATCACCATCGCGCGGGCATTCCTGTCCGACCCGACGATCCTGGTCCTGGACGAGGCGACGTCCTCGGTCGACACCCGTACGGAGGTGTTGATCCAGAAGGCGATGGCCAAACTCGCCCACGGGCGTACGTCGTTCGTGATCGCGCACCGGCTCTCCACGATCCGGGACGCGGACACGATCCTCGTCATGGAGAACGGCTCCATCGTCGAACAGGGCGGGCACGCGCAGCTGTTGGCGGCGGACGGGGCGTATGCGCGGCTGTACAAGGCGCAGTTCGCGCAGGCGGTGGCGGAGGTCGACTAGCTGCGCTGCGGTGAGTGCCACGAGGGGTCGTCGTGTGTGTGACGGCCCGTCGTGGCTGGTCGCGCGGTTCCCCGCGCCCCTGAAAAGACGCCAGCCGAGGTGCCTTTGGGGGCGCGGGGCTGTATCTGATTTGCGGCTACCGCCGCGTGGGCGCGACCAGCCCCCACCGGGCCCGCACACGGCATCAATCCAGATAGCCCCTCAGCTGATCCGCAAACGCGTGATCCCGCAGCTTGTTGAGCGTCTTCGACTCGATCTGCCGTATCCGTTCCCGGGTCACGCCAAAGATGCGGCCGATCTCCTCCAGCGTGCGCGGACGCCCATCCGCAAGCCCATACCTGAGCTGTACGACCTTGCGCTCACGCTCCCCCAGCGTCGACAGCACCGCTTCCAGGTGCTGCCTGAGGAGGATAAACGCGGCCGACTCCACGGGGCTGGTGGCGTCCCCGTCCTCGATCAGATCGCCGAGGGCAACGTCATCCTCCTCCCCCACCGGCGCGTGCAGCGAAACCGGCTCCTGGGCAAGGCGGAGCACTTCGCTGACGCGCTCGGGCGCGAGGTCGAGGTGGTCGGCCACCTCTTCCGGCGTCGGCTCGTAGCCGCGCTCCTGGAGCATCCGGCGTTGGACGCGGACGACCCGGTTGATCAGCTCGACGACATGCACCGGGACGCGAATCGTGCGGGCCTGGTCGGCGAGGGCGCGGGACATGGCCTGGCGGATCCACCAGGTCGCGTACGTCGAGAACTTGTACCCGCGGGCGTAGTCGAATTTCTCAACTGCCCTGATCAGGCCGAGGTTTCCCTCCTGGACGAGGTCGAGCATGGTCAGCCCGCGCCCGACGTACCGCTTGGCGACGGAGACCACCAGGCGCAGGTTCGCCTCGATCAGGCGGCGCTTGGCCATCCGGCCCATGACGACCAACTTGTCCAGGTCGAGGGCGAGTTGGCTGTCCAGATCGGTGGCGCCGCCGAGCTTCTCCTCGGCGAACAGGCCGGCCTCGACGCGGCGCGCGAGGTCGACCTCCTCGGCCGCGGTGAGCAGCGGAATGCGGCCGATCTCGCGCAGGTACTGGCGGAACAGGTCCGAGGAGGGCGCGCCGTTGTCGGCGGCGACCCGGCTGCGGGTCCGTACGTCGGGCTCGGGGGCCTCGGCGGTCTCCACCGCTTCGGCCGCCGGTTCTTCGAGCTCGGGCGGGCTCTCCGGGTCCGCGGTCTCGGGGTGGTGCGCGGCACGGCTCTGCGGGGGGACGGTCGCGAGGACATCGGTCTCCGCTTCCGCTTCCGCGCCGTCCGTCGTGCTGGTCTCGGTCTGGTCGAGGGTCTGGGTCTGCACGGGGGCGACCTCCAGGATGATCGCTGCCAGGGGGTACGGCAGCGGTACTTCAGGGGCGGAGACGACGGCCTCGCCGCTGTCCGTCCCGTACTCGATGAGCGGAACCGCGGGGGTGAAGGACCCGCTGGGGACGGATCGGCCGCGCTCCGAGGACTCAGGCACCGGAACCCAGTGTGGAGTACGACACATCGCCGCCACGAGGGGCGTGCGGTGACTTTTTGAGTCCGTTCCGTGACTACGTGCTCAGAGCGCTGTGGCGCCGTGCACCTGGAGTGCCTGGTCGTACTGCTGAAGTACCCACAACTCGTTCTGTACGGCGGCCAGTTCGGCGGAGTCCCCGTGGCTGCCGAGGCGGGTGAGCGTGCCCTGGATGTCGCCGATGCGGCGCACCACGGCTCTTCGGCGGACGGTGACGAGCTGCTCGCCCGCGTAGTTCTCGTCGACCGTGCGGCGCATGATCGCCTCGACGGCCAGCTCGGTGACCATCGCGCGGACCGCGTCGTCCGGTGCCGCCTCGCGGACCCGGACCAGGTAATCCTGGGCGTCCTGGAGGCCGTACTCGGCGCCGCCCGCCTCGATGATCGCCTCGCGTACGGCGGCGTAGGGCGGGGCGGTGAACTCGTCGACGCCGTACGCGTCGAAGGCCGGGGAGACCAAGTCGGGGCGCTGGAGGGCGAGTTTGAGGAGTTCGCGCTCGGTGGCGAAGACCGGGTTGCGCAGGGTGAGGGCCGGGCCGCCTGTGGGAGGGCGGGCCGTGGTGTCGTACTGCTGCTGCGCGGCGCCCCTCGCCGGTGCCGGGCCCTTGCCGCCGCGGTCGCGGGCCCAACGGGCCAGCTGGGCAACGCGCTTGACCACGAACTGGGTGTCGAGGATGCCGAGCATGCCGGCGAGCTGGACGGCGACCTCGTGCTGCGCGCCGCTGTTCTTGATGCGGGCGACGATCGGGGCGGCCTCGTCCAGGGCGGAGGCGCGGCCCGCGGGGGTGTCGAGGTCGTAGCGGACGACGATCTGGCGGAGCGCGAACTCGAAGAGCGGGGTGCGGGGTTGGACCAGGTCGGCGACCGCCTCGTCGCCCTTGGCGAGGCGCAGCTCGCAGGGGTCCATGTTGTCCGGGGCGATCGCGATGTACGTCTCGGCGGCGAACTTCTGGTCGTCCTCGAAGGCGCGCAGGGCCGCCTTCTGGCCGGCCGCGTCGCCGTCGAAGGTGAAGATCACGCGCGCGCTGCCGTTGTCCATCAGGAGCCTGCGGAGGATCTTGATGTGGTCGGTGCCGAAGGCCGTGCCGCAGGTGGCGATCGCCGTCGTCACCCCTGCCAGGTGGCAGGCCATGACGTCCGTGTAGCCCTCGACGACGACCGCGCGGCTGGACTTGGCGATGTCCTTCTTGGCGAGGTCGATGCCGTAGAGGACCTGCGACTTCTTGTAGATCGCGGTGTCGGGCGTGTTGAGGTACTTCGGGCCGTTGTCCGACTCGTAGAGCTTTCTCGCGCCGAAGCCGACGACCTCGCCGCCGATGTCGCGGATCGGCCACATCAGGCGGCCGCGGAAGCGGTCGATGGGGCCGCGGCGGCCCTCCTGGGCGAGGCCGGAGAGGAGGATCTCCTTGTCGGTGAAGCCCTTGCCGCGGAGGAAGCGGGTGAGGTGGTCCCAGCCCTGCGGGCTGTAGCCGACGGAGAAGTGCTCGGCGGCGGACTGGTCGAAGCCGCGCTCGGCGAGGAACTTGCGGCCGGCGTCCGCCTCGGGGCTGACGGCGAGCTGCTCCACGTAGTAGTCGGCGGCGACCTTGTGGGCCTCGACCAGGCGGATGCGCTCGCCGCGCTGGTGGGCGGGGTTGTACCCGCCCTCCTCGTACCGCAGCGTGATGCCGGCCTGGGCGGCGAGGCGCTCGACCGACTCGGAGAACGTGAGGTGGTCGACCTTCATCACGAACGTGATGGTGTCGCCGCCCTCCTGGCAGCCGAAGCAGTGGAAGAGACCCTTGCTGGGGCTGACCTGGAAGGACGGCGACTTCTCGTCGTGGAACGGGCAGAGACCCTTGAGGTTGCCGCCGCCCGCGTTCCGCAGCTGGAGGTACTCGGACACCACGGCGTCGATCGGGACCGCGTCCCGAACCGCCTTCACGTCCTCGTCGTTGATCCGTCCTGCCACGCGTGAATTCTACGGGGCCCGACTGACACCAGTGACGACGAGACGGTTCAGACGCCCAGGCTGTCCAGTGGAACGTGTGGGTCCGCAAGGGCCTCGGTGTCCACCTGTGCCCGGGAGCGGATGAGCTGCTGGATGGGCTCTGTGACGTCCCACACATTCACATTCATCCCGGCCAGCACGCGGCCCTCCTGCAGCCAGAAGGCGATGAACTCCCGCTTGCCCGCGTCTCCCCGGATCACCACTTCGTCGTAGGAGCCCGGGGGCGCCCAGCCGGAGTACTCCATACCCAAGTCGTACTGGTCGGAGAAGAAATAGGGCACGCGGTCGTAGGTGACGTCCTTGCCCAGCATCGCGCGGGCCGCCGCCGGGCCGCCGTTGAGGGCGTTCGCCCAGTGCTCCACCCGGAGGCGGGTGTCGAACAGGGCGTGGTGGAAGGCGGCCACGTCGCCGGCCGCGTAGATGTCGGGGTCGGAGGTGCGCAGCCGTTCGTCGACCGCGATGCCGCCGCCGTGCGCACGGTCGGCCAGCTCCAGGCCCGCCGCCTCGGCGAGCGCGGTGCGCGGGGCCGCGCCGATCGCCGCGAGGACGTCGTGCGCGGGGTGCTCCTCGCCGTCGTCGGTGCGGGCGGCGAGCACCATGCCGTCCTGGCCGACGATCTCGGTGAGCCGGGCGCCGAAGTGGAACCGCACGCCGTGCTCGGCGTGCAGGTCGGCGAAGAGCTGGCCGAGTTCGGGGCCGAGGACGCCGTGCAGCGGCGTCTGGGACGGTTCCACGACGGTCACCTCGGCGCCGTACTCCCGGGCCGCCGCCGCGACCTCCAAGCCGATCCAGCCGCCGCCGGCGATCACCAGATGGCCGTTGTCCCGGCCCAGGGACGTCAGCACGTTCTTCAGGCGCTCCGCGTGGGAGAGGCGGCGCAGGTGGTGGACGCCCGCGAGGTCCGTGCCCGGGATGTCGAGGCGGCGGGGCTCGGAGCCGGTGGCGATGAGCAACTTGTCGTAGCGGACCAGGGTGCCGTCGTCCCCGAAGCGGACCGTCTTCGCCGTACGGTCGATGGCGTCGACGGTCTGGCCGAGGTGCAGCTCGATGTCGTTCTGCGCGTACCAGGCGGGTTCGTGCACGAAGACGCTGTCGCGCTCCTCCTTGCCGAGGAGGTAGCCCTTGGACAGCGGCGGGCGCTCGTACGGGTGGTCGCGTTCGTCGCAGATCAGTATCACGCGGCCGGTGAAGCCCTCCGCTCGGAGCGTCTCGGCCGCCTTGGCGCCGGCCAGGCCTCCTCCGATGATGACGAACGTCTGATCCGCGTCGACCACTTGATGCCTCCTCGTAAGGGTGCCGCCATATGCGAGCGTCCCGCACGCAGTGTGATGCGGGAAGGGGGTGTGACCCGATCAGGCCACGGAGGGTCACATTCGGGCTTGTTTCGCGTCACTGTGCCCCAGCGACGTGAGATGCGCGTGAAGAGACCGCGCCGACGCGTCTGTGAGTGACGCGATCTGATCCACGATCACCCGCTTGCGGGCGCGGTCGTCGGGCGCCTCGTCGAACTGCGCGCGGAACTGCGGCTCCAGACCGTCGGGGGCGCGACTCGTGAGCACCTCGGCCAGCTCGGCGACCACGATGCGCTCGTCGGCGCGGATGCGCTCCTGCTCCGCGCGCTGCATCACGTACCGGTCGGCGACCGCCTTGAGGACCGCGCACTCCAGCCGTGCCTCGTGCGGTACGACCAGTTCGGCGTCGTAGCGGGTGAGGCGGCCGGTGCCGTACGCCGCGCGCGTGGCGGACTCGGCGGCCAGGCAGAAGCGGCCGATGAGCTGGCTGGTGGCGTCCTTCAGGCGGGCCTGCGCCACCGCCGAACCGTCGTAGCCGTGCGGCCACCAGTCCTGGTCCTGGAGCCGGTCGAGGGCTTCGGCGAGTTCGGCGGGGTCGGTGTCCGCGGGCACGTAGCGGCCTATGGCGACCGTGAAGACCGCCTGCCGTTCGGGCTCCGCGTGCAGGCAGTTGGGGTCGATGTGGCCCGCGTGCAGGCCGTCCTCGACGTCGTGCACCGAGTACGCCACGTCGTCCGACCAGTCCATGACCTGGGCCTCGAAGCACGTGCGCGTGCCGGGGGCGCCCTTGCGGACCCAGTCGAAGACGGGCCTGTCGTCCTCGTAGACACCGAACTTCGGGGACTTGGGGTCGGTGGGATGCGCTCCGCGCGGCCAGGGGTACTTGGTGGCGGCGTCCAGGGCGGCGCGGGTGAGGTTGAGGCCGACGCTCACCATCTCGCCTGTCGTGTCGCTTCTTACGAAGCGCTTCGGTTCGATGCGGGTGAGGAGTCTGAGGGATTGTGCGTTGCCCTCGAAGCCGCCGCAGTCGTCGGCGAATTCGTTGAGTGCCTGTTCGCCGTTGTGGCCGAAGGGGGGGTGACCCAGGTCGTGGGAGAGGCAGGCCGCTTCCACCAGGTCCGGGTCGCAACCCAGGGCTGCGCCCAGTTCCCTGCCTACCTGGGCGCACTCCAGGGAGTGGGTCAGGCGGGTGCGTGGGCTGGCGTCCCAGGCCTGGCTGCGGGTTCCTGGGGTGACGACCTGGGTTTTGCCGGCGAGCCGTCGTAGGGCGGCGGAGTGGAGGATTCGGGCGCGGTCGCGTTGGAAGGCGGTGCGGCCGGGGCGTTTGTCGGGCTCTGTTGCCCAGCGGGCGACTGACGTCGGGTCGTAGGGGTGGGGTGCTGCTGTGCGTGTACCTGTGGTGCCTGCTGTGCCTTCCATGCTTCGACAGTAAGCGGCGGTAGTGACAATTCGGGAGTTGCGGGGCGCCTATGCGGTTGCCGGGTGCGGATCGGTTGCGTCTGCGGGTGCGTGGGGGCTGGTCGCGCAGTTCCCCGCGCCCCTTAAGGGGGTGGCCCCGCCGTGGCTTTCAAACCGAGACCAACTCCGGTTCCATGGGCGCCCTTGTTTCCAGCGTCTGGTCGTAGCGGTGGAGGACCAGCCTCGCCATCGCGGGGTGGGCTCCCAGGGGCGCTGACGCGATCCACGAGGCCTGCTCCGCGCACTGGGTTGCGAAGCGGCCCGGAGCCGTGAAGCAGGACGCCACCGCCACCCTGTGGTGGCCTCTGGACGTCAGGGTGCGGATCGCCTCGGAGACCGTGGGGGTCGCCGCCGAGGCATAGGCCGGGATCACGGGGACGCCCAGGCGGGCGGCCAGGAGGTGGGCCGTGCGGGTGGTGTCGAGCCTTGAGTCCGGGTCTCGGGAGCCTGCCGCTGCCAGGACCACGGCGCTCGCCCTGCGGGTTCCGTCGTCCATCCTTGTGCGCCAACCCGCCTCCACCAGGCGGTCGTAGAGGGTCTCTACGAGGAGGGGGTGTGGGCCCAGAGGGGGTGCCACGCGCGTGCGTGCCTGTGCGTTGGCCGCCAGTTCGGGGATGTCCTGCTTCACGTGGTAGCCGCGGGTCAGGAGGAGCGGGACCAAGACGGCTTCCGCGGGGCCCAGTTGGGTGAGGGTGTCCGGGAGGCGGGGCTCGTTCAGTTCGATGTGGCCCAGGTGGACGGGGAGGCCGGGGCGGAGGTCGCGCACTCGGTCCGCGAGGGCTTGTACGGTGCTCAGGGCTCGTGGGTCGCGGCTGCCGTGGGCCACCAGGACGAGGGCGGGCGTAGTGCCGAGGGTGGACTCCTCGTGGGGTGGGATCGACGCCGTCATGGAGTGATGGTGGCAGGGGGAGGTTGCCACCCCGTTGCACTGGAATCACGGGTCTTTTCCGGGGGTTCACGGTGGGGTGCGGGGGTGTGTGAGGCGATGTGACCTGCCGTTTCCGGGTTCACAGTGAAGCCGGTCACACTACGGGCGGCGAACCGGAGCGGGTCACGGCGCGTCTGTGACTGTCGGAACCGAACGCGGAGGGGCCCCCGTTGATACGTCTGATGCGCCGCCTGAGACCTCGCCGGCCGCGACTGCCACGCACGCGTGCGGGATGGCGACAGTTCGTGCAGGTGGTGGCCGCCGGGTGTGTCGTCGCGCTGCTTCCGGCGACCTGGCTGTGGGTGTCCACGGCCGACCGGCTGCGGACCCTCCAGGACGCGCCGCGCACCGATGTCGCCGTGGTGTTCGGTGCCGGGCTGTGGGACGGCGAGCCGTCGCCGTATCTCGCGCACCGGCTGGACGCGGCGGCGACGCTGTACCGGGAGGGGCGGGTGAAGGTCGTCCTGGTGACCGGCGACAACAGCCGCAAGGACTACGACGAGCCGGACGCGATGCGTGTCTACCTGGCGAAGCACGGGGTGCCACGCGCACGCGTGGTGACCGACTACGCCGGTTTCGACACCTGGGACTCCTGCGTCCGCGCCAAGAAGATCTTCGGCGTCGACAAGGCCGTACTGATCAGCCAGAACTTCCACATCCGGCGGGCGGTCGCCCTGTGCGACGCGGCGGGTGTCGACTCGTACGGCGTCGGTGTCGACGACACGCACGACGCGACCTGGTACTACGGCGGCACCCGCGAGGTGTTCGCGGCGGGCAAGGCGGCGCTGGACCTGATGTTCCACCCCGACCCGCACTTCCTCGGGCCGAAGGAGAAGGGCATCACGCGGGCGTTGGCCTCCGGCAACTGAGGCCCGCGCCAACCGCGGCCCGTCAAGCGGTGGTTCAGCGCCGGTTGAGCCAGTCGCCGCCCTCGATCAGCTTGCCGTGGGTGCGGAGGCGGGCGGTGACGGTGGGGGCGGCGAGGTACACCCAGGCGCGTACGGCCGTGCCGTCGGTGTCGCGGGTCACCTGGCGTTCGACGCGTTCGTAGAGGTTGGCCGGGTCGCCGGGGGCGTAGTCCTCAAGTCGGTCCAGTTCCCTGAGGAGTTGGGGGTAGGCCTCGGGGCGGGCGGTGACGAGTTCGCCGACGATCACGGAGCCTGGGGCCTCGACGGCGTACGGGTAGCCGGGGCCGTCGTAGAGGGCTGCGCCGTGGAGGCGACCCCGCTCCTCCGACTCCGTGCGGCCGCGCAGGAAGAGGTCGTGGTTGGACTCGCCGGGGCGGAGGGTGCCGTAGACGAAGAAGGGGAGGGACTTCGAGGGGGTCGTCATCGCTCTCCTTGGTCCCGTTGGTCCCGGAAGTCTTTGCACGCGCTATGGACATGACATGTCATGGGCCCTTTAAATCTCATTCAACATCAACGCAGCCCCCACGCCCCCCACTTGCGTTCTTGAGGAGACCCATGAGTCGGACACGGCACATTCGAGGTTCCCGTCTCGCCACGGCCGGTGTCGCCGCCGGCGCCGCGACCCTGTTGGCCGCCACGCTCGCCCCCACCGCCCACGCGTCCGACCGGCCGTCCCGGAGCACCGCGATCGCGAACGCCGCGTCGGCGCTGGTGGCCCATGCCGCGGGCCTGGGGCTTACGGCCGCGGAGGACACGTCCGTTCGCGACGTGATCGTCGACGCGGACGGCACCCAGCATGTCCGCTACGACCGGACGTACCGTCAGCTCCCGGTCCTCGGCGGTGACTTCGTGGTCCATCTGACCCCGAACGGCAGTTACCGGAGCGCCGACCGCGCGACCCGGAGCTCCATATCCCTGGCGTCCGTGACGCCGAAGGTGGCCGCTCCGAAGGCGGCGGACCTGGCGGTGAACGCGTTGCGGGCGGCGAACCTTGGGGACGTACTGAAGGGGGTAACCGCCAAGCCCCAGCTGATAGTTGACGCCCTGCACGGCGCCCCGAAGCTCGCCTGGCGGACGAACGTGGTCGCCAAGGACTCGCTCGGCAACCCGGTCGCGCGCACGGTGCTGACCGACGCCCGTACCGGCGCCCAGATCGACGCCTGGGACAGCGTGGAGACGGCGACGGGTGACGGGCAGTCGCTGTACAGCGGGACGGTGCCGTTGGAGACGACGCTGTCGGGATCGACGTATCAGCTCAAGGACGCGACGCGCGGCGGGACTTACACCGGTGACGCGGCGAACAAGACCGACCTGTGCATCCTCGGCATCTGCATCAGCCGCGCCCCGTCCACGGTGTTCACGGACGCCGACAACCACTGGGGCACGGGGGCGAGTTCGGACCGTTCGTCGGCGGCGGTGGACGCGCAGTACGGCACGGACGAGACCTGGGACTACTACAAGAACGTCCACGGCCGGAACGGCATCGCGGGCGACGGCAAGGGCTCGTACAACCGCGTCCACTACGGCAACGGCTACAACAACGCCTTCTGGGACGACAGTTGCTTCTGCATGACGTACGGCGACGGTGACGGGACGCAGCTCGGTCCGCTGGTCGCGCTGGATGTCGCCGGGCACGAGATGACGCACGGTGTGACGTCCAAGACCGCCGCGCTGACGTACTCGGGCGAGTCCGGCGGGCTGAATGAAGCGACCTCGGACATCATGGGCACGCTGGTGGAGTGGTACGCCAACAACTCGTCGGATCTCGGGGATTACCTCATCGGCGAGAAGATCGTGCGGTCGGGATTCGGCAAGGCGGCACTGCGGTTCATGGACCAGCCGTCCAAGGACGGGAACTCCGCGGACTGTTGGAGCTCGTCGGTCGGGAATCTCGACGTGCACTACTCGTCGGGCGTCGCCAACCACTTCGCGTATCTCCTCGCAGAGGGCAGCGGCGCGAAGACCATCAACGGCGTCAGCTACAACTCGCCCACGTGCAACGGCACTTCGGTGAGCGGCATCGGCCGGGACAAGCTCGGGGCGATCTGGTACCGGGCGTTGACGGTCTACATGACGTCCTCGACGAACTACGCGGGGGCGCGGGCTGCGACGCTCAGCGCGGCCAAGGACCTTTATGGAGTGGGCAGTTCGGAGTACGGCGCGGTGGGCGCGGCGTGGAGTGCGGTGAGTGTGGGGTGAGTTGAGGCTCAGAGTCGGCCGTTCAGCGGAGTAACTGATACGGAGTAATGCCGTGGCGATGGCTGGGCGGCGCTGACTAGGCTCCGGTGCCGCCTCACAGACCCGGAGCCCCATGTCGTCCAACGCCAAGATGCACGCCGACGAACTCGACATCGACGGGGAGCTGGTGGGCCGGCTGGTCGCCGAACAGTTCCCGGAATGGGCGGAGTTGACCGTCACTCGGGTCACCTCCGCCGGGACCGACAACGCGATGTTCCGGCTGGGCGAGGACATGGTCGTACGGCTGCCCCGACTGCCGGGCGGGGCACGGCAGATCGAGACGGAACAGCGCTGGTTGCCGCGCCTGGCACCGCACTTGCCGCTGTCCGTACCGGTGCCGCTGGCGATGGGTGATCCGGGGCGGGGGTACGGGCTGCGGTGGGGGGTGTACGGCTGGCTGGACGGGGAGAACGCGTACGACTCGCCGCCGACCGAACTCGCCGATACGGAAGTCGAGTTGGGGCGTTTCGTCACCGCACTCCGACGGGTGGACGCGGTGGGCGGACCCGTGTCCTTCCGAGGTGGGCCGGTCGGTGCGCAGGACGCGGACGTCCGTAAGGCGATCGAGGACCTGGGCGCCGACGGCATCCATGACCCGGCCCTCGCGACGGCTGCCTGGGAACACACCCTCTCCCTCCCCCAGTGGGATGCCGCCCCCGTCTGGCTCCACGGCGACCTCCTCCCCGGCAACCTGCTGACCGGGTCCGGCCGCCTCACCGCGGTCATCGACTTCGGCTGCCTCGGGGTCGGCGACCCGGCTGCGGACGCGCTGCCCGCGTGGGCTCTGTTCTCCGCCGGGACGCGTGAAGTCTTCCGCGAGGCAGGCGAGTTCGAGGATGAGGTGTGGGCTCGGGGGCGGGGGTGGGCGTTGTGCTTCGGGTTGGTGGCGGAGCACTACTACCGGGGTGGGCGGAATCCGGTGTTGGCGGGGGTGGGGCATCGGGCTGTGCGGGAAGGGCTGGAGGAGTTCGGGGCTTGATCCGCGATCATTCCGCTGGTGCCGCGTGCCGCTTCCGCCGCGCGTCGCGGGGTTTCTCCAATACACCTGCGGCTTCGGCGATCACCCGGCGACGGAGGTGAATATGACCGCTTCGAAGAACGCTCCGATCCAGGGGCCGATCCCCTTCAGGAACGGCCGCGTTTGTTGCCCCCTCGTCAGGGCGTCAGATTGTCGAAGTCGTCGGCAAGGAGCCCCGTGTCGGATCAGCGGTGGGTGCGGGAGCAGTCCCGCGTCACATGGGAGGCCATGAGCAGGCGCGAACACGCGGCCGTAGTCCGAGCTGTCCGCAAGGGCGAGCCGGCACGGGACCCCGCGACCGCGCTGCCGGCGCTGCACTGGGCCTGGGCCGTCATCGGGCCGCCCGGTGCACGCAGGCGCCACCCCTGGCGGGACGCCTTCCTCGCCGACATCTACGACGGCACCCCGCGGAACGATGCCCGGAGGGTTGAGGCGGCGTACTTGCCGTTCACGGAATCCCTGGATACTTGACGTTGTGACTGATCAGCGCGAGGTGTCCATCGTCCGTCGACCGGGCCGGGGTCTTTCCGCCGAGGACGGACTGGGCGCGTTGCTGGCGGCCTACCACCTGCGGACGGAGGCCGAGAAGGGGGAGCCCGTTGCCGATGTGGACGCACTGCCGGACCGGTACCGGGCGGAGATCTCGGACCCTCGGACCGCGTTCGTCGACGATGTCGTGCTGGTGGCAGTGAGCGGGGACGCCGCAGTGGGCTGCCTGGTGGTGACCGCTCCCGCCGACGGGCGGTCGGAGATCAAGAGGCTATGGACGGACCCGGCGTTCCGGGGCCGGGGCGTTGCCTCGGCTCTGCTCGGTGCGGCGCTTGCGCATGCCGCGGAAAGCGACGTGGGTGCCGTGCGCTTGTCGGTGTGGAAGTGGCGGACCGGGGCCATCGCCCTCTACGAACGGTTCGGCTTCGCCGTCACCGAGTCGTGGGACGAGCGGGATCAACTGGTCTGCATGGAGCGGGTCGTGTGAGTGGTGTCGTACGACGTCCAACTCGCACCACACCGCCTTGCCTACGGTGAGCTCGCGCACGCCCCAACGGTCCGCGACCTGACCGACGATCAGCAGTCCACGCCCGAACATGTCGCCCTCGGTGGCCTTGCGGAGGCTCGGCCGTAACTCGCCCCTCGGGTCGGACACCGCGATGCGTACGGCGCGTTCCGTGAGGGTGAGTTCGACGCGGAACAGGCGGTCGCGCAGGCACCCGTGCAGTACGGCGTTGCCGCCCAGCTCCGAGACCAACAAGGCGGTGTCCGCGGCGAGTTCGGGGTGACCCCACTCAGTGAGGAGCCGGTGCGCTCGGCGGCGGGCGAGGGTGACGCTCTTGGGCAACGGGGTGTAGTCGAGGCGGTCGTGATGCAGCGGGACTTCGGGGGCGACCATGTCGCTCACCTCCGGGCAGGGGCGAGCTGCGCCGCGTATCAACTGGCGCCGCTCTGCGATCGGTTCACAACGGAAGGTAGCGGCGCGGCGCCAGGGTTTTCAAGCTCTTCCTGGAAGATATCCACCAATCGTGTTTGCCAGCCCGGTGCCCCACCGAGCAAACTGACCGCGCACAGCACCGAAGGAGCAGCCGGGTGACAGCGAGTCAGGCACGTCAGGGCAACAGCACGACCAGCGTTCTGGGGCGCAGGCTCGGAGCCGAACTCCTCCAGCTCCGCGTAACGGCCGGCCTCACTCAGCCGCAGGCCGCGAAGGCGCTCTCCGCTTCGACGGCCAAGGTCGCCAAGCTGGAGGGTGGTTGGGTTCCCGTTCGCGATCCGGACATCCGGGCCTTGTGCGAGCTGTACGGCGTCCGCGATCTCGGAAGAATCGGCGGCCTCCTCGAACTGGCGAGGGTCGACCGGGAGCGCCGGAAGGCCAAAGGCTGGTGGGACGACTTCGACATCCCGGGTGTCATGCAGGAGTACGTCGCACTGGAGAGCGCCGCGACAGCCATCAAGGCATGGCAACCCGCCTTCCTCCCCGGACTGCTCCAAACAGCCGAGTACGTAAGGGCGTTGAGGACCGAACCGACAGCCACGGTGACTACCAAAGGGACCGAGACCGACGAAAAGTTCATCGCGGCCCGGCTCGCCCGACAACGCCGCCTGTCCGATGACCCTCTACTGTCGCTGCGGGCGGTGATCTACGAGGCGACTCTCCGCAACTTTCCCGGCGGCGCAGCCACAGCCATCGGCCAACTCGACGAGCTGATCAAGACAGCCGACCAGCCGAACATCAGCCTCCGCGTCTTCCCATTCGACGCCGGTACGCACCCGGGCCTCAACGGCTCGTTCAACATCATGTCGTTCGCCGAACCCGGGGCCATGGACGTCGTCTACGTGGAGTCACCCTTCGTCGAACGCTGGGTGGAAGGCGGAGAATTGGCAGCCGCCTACGCCGAGTTGTTCGAGAAGATCACCGAACGCTCCCTCAGTGAACGGGAATCCATTTCCTTCCTCCACGAGCTGCGCAAGAGACTGTGAACCATGCCCACGTTCGAGTACCGCAAGTCCAGCCACAGCAACGAAAAGGCCGAGTGCGTCGAGGTAGCCACCAACATTCCCACCACCATCGCCATACGCGACTCCAAGAACCCCAACGGCCCCTCCCTCCACCTCAACCCCGCCACCTGGAGAGCGTTCCAAGCCTCCCTCCCGCCAACCTCCGCGCCCCGCTGAGCTTCTCTTCAGCGGATCGTGGCGCGGAGCCGGTGCTGTGTCTCGTGCATCAGGTCTCGTGCCGTGGACGCGTGCGTCCCGACCAGCGTGCCGTCGCGTTTGGCGAATTCCCCGCCGACCAGGACCGTCTCGACGTCGGCCGGGCCGGCGCCGAGCCCGAGCATCGCGACCGGGTCGCCGAAGCCGTCCAGGTGGGGCGAACGCAGGTCGACGACGGTGATGTCGGCCTGCTTGCCGGGGGTGAGCGAACCGGTCCGGTCGGCGAGACCGAGTACCTGGGCACCGCCGAGCGTGGCCAGCCGCAGCATGTCCCGCTGGTGCAGTGCGACCTCGTGCACGAGCTCGTTGCGGGCGAGGGACTCGGCGTTGGCGCGCGAGCGTTCCGCGGCCAGCGCGAGGCGCATCTCGGAGAACAGGTCGGTCCCGGCGCTGCAGACGGTGTCGACTCCGAAGCCGGAGACGATGTCACGTTCCAGAGCTCGCCCGGTGGCCGGGTAGGTGCCGAACTGCATCAGCATGTCCGTGCTCGGGGTGATGGTCACGGTCCCGCCCGAGGCGGCGATCAAGTCCATCTCCTCGTCGGTCAGTTGGTTGGCGTGGATGTAGTTGACGTCCGGGCCGAGCAGCCCGTCCCGGCGCAGCGCGGTGACCGCGTCCGCGGTGCCGGCCATCCCGACGTGGATCGAGATCGGCAGGCCGAGTTCGCGGGCGAAGGCGAAGTCCTGGCGGTTGCGCTCCGGGGAGGTGAAGCACGGCCCGCGCAGCGCCATGCCCATCCGCAGCCGTCCGTTGCCGCTGGTGCCGGGGAACTGCTCGTCGCGCATGCGCCGGGCGTCGAGCGGGTGCGGCGGGTTCGGGTCGTCGTCGGCCGGGCCGGGGCCGCCGTAGAAGAACAGGCCGCGGATTCCGGACTCGCGCAGGCCGCGCAGGTTGGCGTCGGCGTGGTCGGCGGACTGCAGTGCGTGGGCCCAGTCGCCGATCGTGGTGATTCCCGCGTCCAGCGCCTGCAGGGCTCCCCACAGCGTGCCGGCGTAGATGTCGGCCGGGGTGTGCCTGAGGGAGATCCCGGTCAGTACGGCCGGTCCGTACCCGTATCCGGTCATCTGCGGGGTGAATCCGGCGATCGCGCCCTGCCAGACGTGTCGGTGCGTGTCGATCAGGCCCGGGATCACCAGCCGGCCCCGCGCGTCGACGACCTCGGTGTCCGGCCCGGGGTGCAGGCCGGCACCGATCTCCGTGATGACACCGTCCCGCACTCGCACGTCACCACCGGGTACGTCGCCGAGCGCGTCGTCGAGCGTCACGACGTGGCCACCGGTGATCAGGATTTCCTCGGACATCGTCGAACTCCGTTCCAGTTGAATCGACTTGGGGGTGACAGGGCCGGACGCGTCGGGACCGGGCAGGGTCATCGCGACGCGCGGATCGAGGTGCCGGTGAGCTCGGCGCAGTAGTCGAGCAGGGCGTCCTGAACCGTCGCGTCGTGCGCCTCGGCGGGCACGGAGCGCTCCTTCTGGTGGTAGAAGTGCCGGCCGGTGACCTGCGCTGCCTCGTCGTCGCTGACGGCGAGCCACGCCTGGGTCACCGGGCCCCAGGCCAGGTCGTCGGGCGCGCCGGGGCCGCCCATCCTGGTCGCGACCCACCCGGGTTCCACGGAGTTCGACAGCACGTCCGGCCAGCGCCGCGCGACTCCGAGCGCGAGCAGGACGTCGAACAGCTTGCTGTCGCTGTACGCCTGCGCCCCGTTCCAGCGCCGGTCGTTCCACTGCGGATCGGACAGATCCGCGTCCCCACCGCGAGCCATGCCCGAACTGAGGTAGACCAGCCGGTCGGGCCGCGTCATCGACGCGGTCAGCAGGTAGGGCGCGAGCACATTGACCGTGAACAGCTGGGACAGGCCGTCGACGGTCCCGACGCGGCGCGGCTCGCGGTAGCCGATGCCCGCGTTGTGGATGACGGCGTCGAACCGGCCCGCCGCATTGGCCTGGGTGGCCACCGACCGGATCCCGTCGAGGGATCCCAGATCCCCCACCAGCACGTTCTCGGCAGCGGGCAGGACCGCACGCGCATGTGCGGCTCGCGCGGTGTTACGAGCGTGCAGCGTCACCTTGTGGCCTTGGCCGATCAGCAGGCGAGCGGCCATCAGGCCGAGGCCGTCTGCGGATCCGGTGATCAGGACGTGAGTCATCGTCGCACCTCCCGGAGGGCGTTCGAGATGTGTCTCGGGGTGTCGGTCGGAACGCCGGCGACAGGCAGGAACCGGGATCCCGGCCCGCTGTCGCGGCACGTCCACTGTCGATCCGCGGGGGCCGCCCTGTCCAAGACTCTTTGCGTCGCCTGTGATGCCCGCGCGTCATGCCCGGCGGGCATCACAGAGCACGGAACAGGTCTTGGACAGGACCGGCGACCAGGCCGCACGGTGGAGTCACACCTGATCAACAGCGAGGGACGGCATGCGAATTTTCCTGACGGGCGGATCCGGCTACATCGGCCGGGCCACGATCGCCGAACTGGTGCGACGAGGCCACTCCGTGGAGGCGCTGGCGCGCAGCGAGCAGGCGGCACAGGCCGTGACAGGCGCCGGGGCGGTCGAGGTGCGCGGTGGACTCACCGACCTGGACGTGCTCAACCACGCGGCCGCCCGCGCCGAGGCGGTGATCCACCTCGCGCAGGCCAGCTCCGCGGACATGGACCTCGCCGCGGCCACGGCCATGCAGGACGGCGTCGGGGCCGGACCCTACGTGCACACCGGTGGGACCTGGGTCTACGGCGACACCGACGGCGTACAGGACGAGAGCGCACCGTGGAATCCACCTGGCGTGGTGGCCTGGCGCAGGTCGGTCGAGGACGCGGTCTCGGCACGCGCCGCCGAAGGCGGTCGCCCCGTCGTCGTGCAGCCCGGGCTGCTCTACGGAGGCGACAACCGGCTGATCGAACATTTCTTCATCGCGCCCGGTAAAATACGGGGAGCTGTCCCGTACATCGGTGACGGTGCCAACCGGTGGGCGCTCGTGCACATCGACGACATGGCCACGCTGTACGTCGCCGCACTCTCGGCGAAGGCGGGGTCGGTCTACATCGGGGTCGGCGAGAGCCACCCGACGATGAAGCAGGTCGCCGAGGCGGCGGCGCGCGGTGCCGGACTCGACGGCAAGACGGTCTCGGTCACACTGGAGCAGGCCCGCGCCGAGATGGGGCCCGTCGCGGACGCGTTCGCGCTGGACCAGCGGCTCACCTCGGCCAAGGCCCGCCACGAACTGGGGTGGGCACCGACGCACGGTGACCCGCTCGCCACCTTCGAGCGCGGCTGATCACCCGGAGGAACCGCATGGACGTCGATCTGCGCAAGCTTCGCTACTTCCTCGCGGTGGCCGAGGAACTCCACTTCGGACGCGCCGCGGAGCGCCTGCACATCACCCAGCCCGTGCTCTCCCGCCAGATCCGGGTGCTCGAGAGCGAGCTGGGCGTGGACGTGTTCATGCGCGACCGCCGCAGCACCGTGCTCACACCGGCGGGCGAACAGCTCCTTCACGACGCCGGGCCCCTGCTGGCGAGCGCGGACGCACTGCTGCGGCGGGCACGCGCCGCGGGCGAGAGCGTCACCCGCTTCACGATCGGGTTCATGCCGGGAATCACGCTGACTCCCGTCACTCGCCTGCTGCGCGAGCGCCACCCCGGGCTTGACGTGCGGATGCTGCGTACCGGCTGGCACGACCAGGTGGAGGTGCTCCACGACGCCCGCGCGGATGTCGGCATCGTCCGGTTGCCGATCGACCCGGCGGGCCTGGAGATCAGGCCGCTCTACACCGAACCGCGCCTCGTCATGGTGGCCTCGTCCCATCCCCTCGCCGGCAAGGAGTCCGTGCGGGTCGCCGACCTGGCGGCCGATCACCTTCTGCAGGATCCCGACGCCGTCCCCGAGTGGCGCGACATCGCGGTGGAACTGCGAACCGGTGAGCGCCGCCCGGTGGCGGCGATCCACAGCGTCGAGGAGAAACTCGAACTGGTCGCCGGCGGGCAGGGGATCGCCGTGATCCCGGAGTCCACCGCGAACTTCTACACCAGACCCGACGTCGAGGCGATCCGGGTCGAGGACCTCGGCCCCAACCATGTCGCGGTGGCCTGGCCCGCCGGGCGAACCACCGGCCTGGTCCAGGAGTTCGTCGACGCCGCCACCGCTCTGCTGCCCGAGCAAGTCTCCTGACCCCCACGAGGACCTACCGTCAGTGGGCCGTCCCCACGGTCATCGACCGCGGACGTGAGGCCGTTGCCCGATGTGGGCAACGGCCTTGTCCTGCGGGTGAGTTGAGGTAGACCCGGGTCAGGCGGCCAACTCCCGCTCCGCCGTCCCCTCTTGGGCCTCGGTCACCGGCTCCCCCGGCTTCCCGTCCCGCATCACCACGGCCGCCAGCACCGCCGCCGCCACGACCCCGACCGCGCTCACCATGAAGGTCGTTGACATGGAGTGGGTGAACGCCTCGCGGGCCGTGCGGACCAGCCCCGCGTCCCCGTGCGCCGCCGCCAGCGCCCCGCCGATCGAGTGGCGTGCCTCATCGGACGTACCGGAGGGCATCTCGTCGGCGAAGCCGCTGGACAGGAGGGAGCCGAGGATCGCGATACCGAGAGCCGTACCCGCTTGCTGGATGGTGTCGTTGAGGGCCGAGCCGACGCCCGCCTTGTCCTCGGGGATCGTGCCCATGAGCGCGCCCACCGCCGCCGGCATCGCGAGGCCCGCGCCCAGCCCGAGGAGGCCGAGGGCGACCGCCGGGACGGTGAAACCGGTGTCGGCCGTGACCGTCGTGAGCAGGACGAAGGACGACGCCATCACCAGCATGCCCGCCAGGATCAGGTACCGATGGCCGTACCTCGCCATGAACTTGGCGCCCGCCGCGTTGCCGACCAGCGCGGTGACCGCCAGCGGGACGAAGGCCAGGCCCGCCTTGACCGGCGAGTAGCCGAGCACGAACTGCAGGTACTGGGTGAGGACCAGCAGCAGGCCGCCGTTGCCTATCTGGACCAGCGTCAGGGAGAGCGAACCCCCGCTGAAATTACGGTGCTTGAAGAGGACCAGGGGGACCATCGGGGTCGGGGTGACGTTCTCCCAGATCACGAATCCGGCCAGCCCCACGACCGCCACGACCAGGGTGACGAGCGCCCGGCCCGCGAACGCTCCGTGCTGCGGGATCTCGATGATCCACCAGATCAGGGCCGTCATCCCGACCGCCGACAGCACCGCGCCCAGCGGATCCGGCTTCTGCCAGGGGCCCTTGGACTCCGGCATCAGCGTCACACCGGCCACCAGGGCGAGCGCCACGACCGGCACGTTGAGGAAGAAGATGGAGTGCCACGAGAAGTGGTCGATCAGTACGCCGCCGAGCACCGGGCTGCCGACCAGCGCCAGCATCGACACCGAACCCCAGGCCGCCATCGCCTTGCCGCGTTCCTCCGCGTCGAAGACCGTGATGAGGATCGAGAGCGTCGACGGCATGATCAGCGCGCCGCCCACCCCCATCGCCACCCGTACGGCGATCACCTCGCCGGGGTTCGTGCAGAACGTCGCCGCCAGTGACGCCGTCCCGAACAGCACCAGGCCGATCAGCATCACCTTCCGGCGGCCGAAGCGGTCACCGAGGCTGCCGGAGGTCAGCAGCAGGCCGGCGAAGACCAGGATGTAGGAGTCGAGGATCCACTGGGTGTCCTGTGCGCTCGCCCCGATGCTCTCGGTCATCGACGGGACCGCCACGGTCAGCGCCATGCTGTCGACCACCAGCACCAGCGAGCTGAGGCACAGCACGACGAGGATCCACCAGCGCCGGGGGTTTCGGGTTTCCATGGGGCTTCCCTTCAGAGTCATCGGCCGGCTTTGTGCGTACACCGTTCCTTCGATGCGAACACTGTACGCACAACGGAACAGTGTGCGCAATCCCTGAACTCTGTACGCTGGATGCGAACGTCGTACGCACGGCCCGCACGAAGGAGCGCGCATGCCCCCCAGGACCAAGCAGCACCCCATCCCGTCCGTGTGGGCCCGCGAGCAGCGTGCGGCCGATCAGCCCGCGCTCAGCCGCGACGCGATCGTCCGTGAGGCGATCGCGATGCTGGACGCCGACGGCATCGAGGCGCTGAGCATGCGCAAGCTCGGCGCGCGTCTCAACGCCGGCGCGACCTCGCTCTACCGGCATGTCGCGACCAAGGACGAGCTGATGGAACTGGCCGTCGACGAGGTCGCCGCCGAGATCCATGTCCCGGCCGCGGACGCCGCCGACTGGCGCGCCGCCGTCACCGAGGCCGCCGCGTCCTTCCGTACGACCGCGCTACGGCACCGCTGGCTGTCCTCGGTGCTCGGGCAGGCGGGGCTCGCCTACCTGGGCCCGAACCTCATGTCGTTCACCGAACGGCTCGCCGCGCTGTTCACGACCGTCGGATTCCCCGAGCCGAGCGGCGCGATCGACGCGGTGCTGTCGTACACGATCGGGATGAGCACGACCGAGGCCGCCTGGCTGACCACGGTCGCGCGGTCCGGCGAGAGCGAGGCCGAGTTCATCGCCCGTCTGATGCCGGCCGCCCAGCAGGCCGCCGCCGGCCACGCCCATCTCGCCGGCACCTACGCCGAGTCGGCCGTCACGAGCACCGATCCGGTGACCCTGCGCGACGGCAAGTTCGCCTACGGCCTCGATGTCGTCCTGGACGGGCTGTCGCTACGGCTGGCCCGCTAAGCCCCTTCCGCCAGGTCGGCCGTCTCCAGGTACACCTCCGCCAGCACCTGCAACTCCGTTTCACCGGTGGTGAGTTGCTCGCCCGGGCGTAGGCGGCCGGCCAGGTCGTCCGGGCGGTTCGGGATTGTCACCAGGTGCGCTGCCGTCTCTCCTACGGCGCCCAACGCCAGCCACTCCCCCACGAGTTGAGCGGTCAGCACCTGGTCGAAGTCCGGGGGGCGGGTGAGGGCGTGGGCCAAGTAGAGCTGTTCGCGGCCGAAGAGGAGGTACCGCAGAGCTGCCGGTTCCATGGTGGGCTCGGTCGGGTGGCCGACGTACAGCCGCCCCTCGATCCTCACTCTCACCTCCCCCAGCGGCTCGCCGTCCCTCCCGAAGCGGCCGAAGTAGAGGTCGGCGGGGAAGGTCGCGCCCGGCTCGAGGTCCTTGAGGAGGAGGGTGGGTGGGCTGAGCGTGAACAGGGCCGACGTGCCGTAGCGCTTGCGGGCCGTGCGGTAGGTGTCCGTGTCCAGCGCCACCCGCAGGACCGCCTGGAAGTCGTACGGCGCGGTGAACGTGGGCATGTGGACGGCGTACACCGTGTCCGTGCCCAGCAACACGAGTCCGTGCACGGCCAGTTCGGGGGTCACCATGTCAGTGCCGGGTCAGGGTCCGGGCTCTTCGGGAGCTGTCTGCACACGAACCCGGCGAGGAACACGTCGTCCGGTGCGGTGATGCTGCTCTGCGTCGCGGAGGTCGCCTGTTGGTAGGCCACCCAGCGGAGTTGGAGGTCGTAGCCGTACTGGACCACCTGCACCTTGGCAAAGCGGCCCTCCGTCGTCCGTACGGCGAACACGTCCCCGGTGACGAGTTGGTTGCTCGCGTTCGGGTTGCCGGTGAGGGGGGTGCTGCCGTAGGTGAGGGTCGAGAGGCGGTGGCCGTCGAAGGCCTCGTAGTCGACCTGGCCGAGGTTGACGATTCCGGCGTGGGAGCTGGGCACCAACTGGGCGGTGGTCTCCGTCATCCACTCCCACCAGAGGTCGGCGGTGTTCATGTCGCCGCCCGCGATGCCGTTGTCGAGATCCAGGGTCCAGGTGCCGTGGAGGGTGGTCTCGCCGGGGGTCTCCGTGTAGCCGACGGCCTGGCGGATGAGTTCGATGTTGCGGGCCAGGGCGACCGATTCGACGTACGACGGGCAGCGGCCGTGCGGTGGGGTGGCGCCGTCGCTCAGCGGGGCGACGCCTGACGACAGGCGCCAGGCTCGGGAGCCGAAGAGTTCCATCGGCGGGTCCAGCCAGGGGCGGACGACCGACACGACCCGGTATTCGAAGGCCAGGGAGAAGACCGTGTCGTCGGTGGCTCGGTCGCCGAACGCCGACTTGAGTTCTGCGGGGGTCTGCGCGGCCAGGGTGCGGAGCATGTCGTCCGAGAGCACGACTCTCGACCAAGGGTCGTCCAGCGCGCCGTCCGGCGAGTAGTAAGTGGGCGCGAAACGCGTGCCGTTGGGGGCGGTCGTGTACTGGTCGGGGAGGTTCGGGTTGAAGGTGTCGCGGTGTCGTTTCCAGATGCTGGAGGGGGCCTTCGAGGCGAGTTCGGAGGTCTCGCGCAGGGCGTCCTCCACCTCGGCCTTGTGGCCCGCGGTCTGCCAGGCGTCCATGGCGTCGTCCCTGGCCTGGCGGAGTCCGGGTTCGTCGACGTGGGTCCAGTGGTCGCGGACCGTCTGGTCGGTCGACATCGTCGCCGTCTGTTCCGCCTGGTGGTAGTCCGTGTCGGCCTGGAGCCAGGCCTGGCGGGCCGTGCGGTAGCCGCGCAGGGCGGCCGAGGGGACGAAGACTCCGTCGGCGCCGGTGTCGTAGAGGTAGCCGACCGCCGTGTCGTAGCGCTGGTGTTCCTCGGGGGTGAGGGTGGAGCTGGCCAGGTCGGCGCCGAGTACCTCGCCGTAGATTCCCCAGAGGTGGACGGTCGACGAGGGTGCCCAAATCGGTTGGGTGGGAACCCTGTTGACCAGTTCGCAGAACTCGGACCAGACCGTGGCCCGGGCCGAGTCCAGGGCGCCGCCGAAGCGAAACATGCTGTCCTGGTGGACGATCGGCGTCACCGGAACGGCGACCAGGTGGTCGGGGTCGGTGAGCAGGCCGCGGAAGTACGCGCCGAGGCTGAACATGGCCGCCGTGTCGACGGGGGACGCGGCCCACACCGTCTCGGTGTCATTCATAACTGGCCGCCGCCCTAGACGAGTTGGTCGGGGTCGAGGCCGTCGAGCAGGTTCGGTGTCTTGTCCAGGAGGTGGTTGACGAAGCCGATGATCTGCATGCCGGGGACGGTGATGGTCGCGCCGTCGTTCTCGGAGTGGAAGTGCTGGTCCGACTCGGAGTGGCTGTAGCTGCCCTTCACGGTGAACGGGCCCCAGCCGACACTGGCGTTGACCGACACCGAACTCTGGTGGGTCTGCAACGCCTGGGCCAGCGAGGCGGAGTGGATGGTGAGGTTCCTGATGAACAGGGCCTGGAGCGGATAGCCGATGAAGCGGCCCTCGGGCGGGTTGCCGCCGTCGGACGGCATCTGGTCGTAGTTCCAGCCCTGCCCCGTGCGCAGGTCCCAGCCGCGGTTCTCCAGGAACTCCGGGTAGAACCACGGCCGTACGACCTGCACCTGGGCCATCTCGAAGGACATCGAGAAGTCGTCGACCTGGAAATTCTCGCTGTAGTCCTGGGAGTTGGAGGTGATGCCCGAACTCGCGCTCCACAGACCGAAGTTCAGTCCGCCGCCCGCCGACCAGGACGTCGTCTCGTAGTGGCTGTGGGAGTCCACCATCTGGTGGTACATCGAGTACGCGGTCCAGCCGTTCGAGGTGGCGAAGTCACCGGGGACGACCGTCGTGTAGTAGAAGGACTGGCCCGGGCCCAGCGCGTTGGTGTTCGCCTCCTCGTAGAAACGCTCCAGGTTGCGCTTCCACAGCAGCATCGACTTCTCGGTGGTCTGGTCGATGTAGGCGTTGATCTCCTCGACCTCGTTGCGGTACCCGCTCGACGTCCAGTCGTCCATCGCGGCGGCGACCTGCATCGAGTACAGCTGCGCGTTGGCCGCCCAGTCCGCGACGGCCTGCTTGCCGGACTCGCCCACGGCGGCCTGCGCGGCGATGCGTTTGTTGTTGTACGACAGGGCCGCGGTGACGTACGCCTGCATGCACGCCTTGTAGGCCTTGAGCATGGGGCTGTCCTCGGTGACCTGCTTCTCCTGCTCGGTGACGATGTCCTTCACCGTGCGCGTCACCCTCAACAGGCCCCGGAACCGGTCGAGTTTGGCCTTCTGGTCGTCGGTGAGCTGGTCGTCGACGACCTTGGAGAACTTGAGGATCTGGCCGTAGATCTCACTCAGCCGGGCACCGCTCGCGTTGCGCCACACCCCGTCCTGCCGTCCCGACGAGTACGCCGAGGTCACGTCCGGGATGAAGTCGACGAGCGAGGAGAAGTTGTACGCCTGCTGGAGCAGGAGCTTGTCCTCCGCTGCCGTGGCGCCGGTGCCGATGCCTTGCGCGGCGAACGCGAAGTCCGCCTCCTGGTACGGCAGTCCGGGCATGCACCAGGTGATGAAGCTGGACTTGGCCGGCGGGACACTGCCGTCGCCGCCGGTGAGCACGTTGTACATCTGGTCGCGGAACGTCCGCCCCAGATCCCCCAGTTGGTATCCCATGGCCCCGTCCTGCCCGGGTCATATGACACCTATACGGCACCTTGTTTGCATTCACCCGGATAAGTGAATCACCGGTGCCCTCAGGCAGCGGCCTCGATGTTCCGCATCACCGAGGCGAGGGAGTCGTAGTAGTTCGTCGCCGTCGCGTACCCCGCGTCCGCGACCGCCTGCGCGAAGGCGTACGGGTCGTCGGTGTGCTCGAACGCCGAGGCGTAACGGGCGTTGTTCCGCAGGTAGTTGCCATGGGCCGTGAAGGACTCCTCGGGGGTCGCGTAGACGCGGAACCAGTCGCGGACGACGTACAGGTACTTGCCGTCCGGGCGCTGCGTCACCGAGACGACTTCGGGGAACTGCACGTCGGGGCGGTCCAACACCTCCTGGGTTCGGAGAAGTTGGCGGGTCTTCGGTGGGTCGGTCGCCTTCGCCTTGATACCGAAGAAGTTGTTGCCGGGCGCGGCCGTGCCCCAGCCGGACTCCAGCGCCGCCTGGCCGAGTGTGACCAGCGCGGGGACGCCGGTCGCCGTTTCACTGGCGGTGGCGAACTCGCCGTAGGAGAGCTTGAATTGGGTTGCCTTGCTCGAACTCGGGGGCGCTGTGGCCGCGTTGGACCAGATCGCGTCGTAGGGGCCGGTCAGGCCGGGCCATTGGTCGGCGGTGGTGAGCGGGTAGCCGTCCTCCTGTTTCTTGGTGTGCCAGTCGATGGCCGCGTACTCGGTGCCCTTGAAGAAGTACGCCCGTCCGTTGCCGGGGTTGAGCGCGCCGTCGATGCCGTCGCCGATCCAGTCGGCGGTGACTCCCGTCCAGCCGTCGGCGATCGGCTTGGGGTAACCGGGGTCCTGGCGGTCGGCGGCGATGTCGTAGCGGACGTACTGCGGGCCGCTGAAGAAGTAGAGCTTTCCGTCGGACCAGTTCATGACCGCGTCGACGGTGTCGAAGGAGAGGCCGGACCAGTTGTCGCGGGTCGTGAGCGGGTAGCCGTCGTCCACGGTCTGGGTGGCGAACGGGATGCGGACGTACTCCGGGCCCCGGAACACGTACAGGTGGGCCTGGCCCAGGTCGACCGCCGCGTCGACGCCCTCCTCCCAGCCGGGCGGCAACCCGCCCCAGGCCGTGCCCAGTTGCCAGTCCTGCGCCGGGTCGGCCGCGTCCGCGTCGATGTCGTACGTGGACACGGTGGCCCCGACGGTGAAGTACGCCCTGTCCACACTCATGCCGGGATGCATGCTCCGGCGGTGCGGTTCTTATGGCGTGACACGGGGTCCCGTTCGAGTGAATCATCGGGTGATCCACGTGGCGTCACGGAGGTGGCACGACGTTTCCAGTGATCGTTTAGGGGTTGTCCGGCCCGACGTGCCCGTTTTCCGGCGCGTCATCCAGAGATCATTGGAGTAGTCATGCGTATGCGTTCCGCCCTGACCACGTCCGTCCTCGCCGTCGGCATCCTGCTCGGTGGCGCGGGTGCCGCCCTCGCCCACGACAACGGCCCGTTCCCCCACGACGACGGCGCGCTCGTCCAGGGCACCGGCTCGCAGGGTTCCGGGCACGTCGACAACACGATGTTCGCCGGTGTCATCGACCACGTCGGCCCCGTCTACTCCTCGACCACCAAGACGGACCACGACTGGGACCGTGGCACGTTCGAGGGCGTCTTCGGTTTCTGACACCTCCCCGTGACGGTGTGAAGGGGGCGGCCGACCTTTGTCGGCCGCCCCTTTTTCGTTGGATCCTTTTTTCGTTGGATCCTTTCGCGTCAGACCAACGGCCGCACCCGGCGTGCCTCCTTCAACGCCCGTCCCCACCACACCAGTTGGTCCAGCATCGCCTTCGCCGCCGCGTCCGGGGCCGACGGGTCCTTGAGGCGGCCGTCGTCGTCGAAGGACGCGCCCGCGTTGTGGAAGGAGACGGTGTCGCGGACCGTGACGGCGTGGAGTTCGGCGAAGACCTGGCGCAGGTGCTCCACCGCACGCAGGCCGCCCGCGAGGCCGCCGTAGGAGACGAGGGCGACGGGTTTGGCGCGCCACTCGGTGAAGTGCCAGTCGATCAGGTTCTTGAGGCCGGCCGGGTAGGAGTGGTTGTACTCGGGGGTGAGGACGACGAAGGCGTCCGCGCCGGCCAGCTTGGGGGTGATGCCGGCGAGTGCGGCAGTGGCCTCCGGGGTCGGGGCGAGGGTCGTGGGCAGGTGGCCGGTGTCGGCCACGTCGACGACCTGGAGGGTGAGCTCGGGGTGGTCGCGGACGTGCGCGATGAGCCAGTCGGCGACGACCGGGCCGAAGCGGCCGTGGCGGTTGCTGCCGATGACGACGGTCACGGTCAGAGGAGCCGTAGTGGGTACGGCAGCGGGTGCGGTGGTGGTCGCGGTGGTGGTGTCCATGCGGGCAGCCTGGTACCTCAACCATTCTTGAGGTCAAGGGCCGCCGACCTCGCCTCCTGCCCGCGCCGCCCGCTGTGCCCGGTCACCCGTTCACACGCGCGGCTTGCGCTCTTCGGGTTCTTCTCCGGAACGGGTTTCGCCGCAGCCCGTCGTACCGCCATGACCTGCTGAAACGGCGCCGAGAAGGGGCGCCGGAGGCCCTTTCTGACACCCATTCACCGCAATTCTGACGCTCGCTCAGGAAGCGCGCTCGGCCCGGTGCCACTTACCTCGGAAGGGCAGCCAACCACAGCTCGGAGGAGCACCGATGCGACGTACCGCCCGTCTGCTGACCGGCACCGCGCTCGCCGTCGCCGCCGCGGGTCTCGCGACCGCGCCGGCGTACGGCGGCGAGACCGGCAGTCTGGAGGTGTTCCCCTCGAACGCCGTGCCGGGCGGCGACGTCACGGTGAACACGGCGGCGTGCGGCGACGACGGTACGGCCGCCGGTGACGCCAGCGCGGTGGGCGCCGGCACGTTCACGCTGGCGCCGAGCGCGCACGAGGGCGATGCGATCGGGCAGTTCAAGGTGCCGCCGAGTGCGCAGCCGGGGACGTACGAGATCGTCGCGAAGTGCACGGACGGGCGGCAGGTCAGCGGCGATCTGATGGTGACGCTGGCCTCGATGCGGCAGCAGGTGCAGCCGCGAGGCAGTGTGAAGACGGGGGTCGGCGGCGCCTTGGGCCCCGACCCCGTGCAGACCGCGGCCGGCGTGGCGGCTCTCGCCGTCGCCGCCGCGGGCGGTACCTGGCTCCTGCATCGCCGGGCGAGAGGCGACAGGTTCTGACGGACACCCTCCGCTGTCCGTCCGCCGGTACCGCACGTCCCGTCCCCCTCCGGGTCCGACGCCCCTCGTGGCCCGGAGGGGGCGCGGGGCCAGTTACTGGAGAGGGGTTGATCGCTCATGCGCCGTGGATACGGCAATACCGCGATAGGGGCCGTCACCGTGGTCGCCCTGTGCACGGGCGCGTGGCTGTTGGCCAGCGGTTCCGACACGAACGCCCCGCCGCAGCCGTCCGCCGCGGAGGGGCGGCCCGACCCGGCCGCCGGGCGCACCGCGGCGCGTGCGCTGCCGCCGTCGCCGCCGGACCGCATCCGTATCCCTGCCATCCACGTGAACGCCCCGCTGATGGGGCTCAAGCTGACGAGCACCGGCAGCCTGGACGTGCCCCCGGCCGCGAAGAAGAACCTCGCCGGCTGGTACGAGGCCGGGACCACCCCCGGCGAGACCGGCACGGCGGTCGTCGCGGGGCATGTCGACAACGCCGACGGGCCCGCCGTCTTCTACGACCTCGGCGCCCTGAAGAAGGGCAACACGATCGAGCTGGACCGGCTGGACGGCAGCGTCGCGCTGTTCACGGTGGACGCGGTCGAGGTGTACCGGGCGAGCCACTTTCCGGATCAGAAGGTGTACGGGGCCGCGCGGCGGCCCGAGTTGAGGGTGATCACGTGTGGGGGCGGGTATTCGCGGGCGACGGGGTATCAGGGGAACGTGGTGGTGTTCGCGCACTTGAGTGGTAGTCGGTAAACGAAGTAACTCTCAGGCCAGCCACTGCTGGTACGCCAGGTTCGCCACCAGCCCGAACACCACCGTCAGAAGGACGACCCGCACGAAACCGCTGCCCTGCTTCAGCGCCGTGTGGGCGCCCAGCATTCCGCCCGCGAGGTTGAACACCGCCATCAGAGCGGCGAGTTGCCACAGGACCGTGCCCTGCCAGGCGAACATCGCGAGGGCGCCCGCGTTGGTGCAGCAGTTGACGATCTTCGCGGTGGCCGAGGCGGTCACCAGGTCGAGGTGGAGCACGGCGGTGAGCGCGAGGACCAGGAACGTACCGGTGCCGGGGCCCACGAGACCGTCGTAGAAACCGATGCCCAGGCCCGCGAGGCCGATCGCCGCGAGGATCTGGCGGCGGGTGGCCGGGCCGGGGCTCGGGGCCGTGCCGAAGGCCGGGCGGAGGATGACGAAGGTGGCGACCGCCAGCAGGACGACCATGATCACCGGCTTGAGTACGTCGGTGCTCATGCCGGCCGCGAAGAAGGCACCGGCTGAGCTGCCGGCGAGTGCCGCCAGGCCGATGCGTACGGCGAGGCCGACGTTCACCGGTGCCTTGCGGGCGTACGTCACCGCCGCGCCGGACGTGCCGACGATGGCCACGGCCTTGTTGGTGCCGAGCGCGGTGGCGGCCGGGGTGCCTGCGGGCAGGCCGAGCAGGAGTACCGGGAGCAGCAGGAGCCCGCCGCCGCCCACCACGGCGTCGATCCAGCCGGCCGCGAGGGCGGTGAGGCAGAGGACGGCGACCATGGTCAGCGATATGTCGGGCATGATCATGACCCTATGGACGGGGTGCGTGTGCCGTCCATGTATTTGAGGGGGTGGTGAGCTTCGGCGATCTTCAGCAGGCTTCAGTGGCCGGTTTCGAGGTAGCGGAGTACCGCCAGTACCCGGCGGTTTCCCGTCTCCGAGGGCGGCAGGTCGAGCTTCGCGAAGATGTTGGCCACGTGCTTCTCCACGGCTCGTTCCGAGACCGTGAACGCGGTGGCGATCGCGTGGTTCGTGCGGCCCTCCGCCATCAGCGCGAGGACCTCGCGTTCGCGTGGGGTGAGGGTGTCGAGGGCGGTGGATCGGCGTGCGGCGCCGAAGAGTTGGGCGACCACCTCGGGGTCGAGCGCGGTGCCACCGGCCGCGACCCGCTCCAGTGCGCCGACGAACTCCCCGATGTCCACGACCCGTTCCTTCAGGAGATACCCGAACCCGGCCGGATTGCCGAGGAGTTGGGCCGCGTGAGTCGTCTCTACGTACTGCGAGAACAGCAGGACGCCGGTCGCCGGGTGCCGGTCGCGTAGGTGTACGGCTGCTCGTACGCCTTCGTCCGTCTGGGTGGGCGGGAGGCGGATGTCTACGACGGCCACGTCCGGGGCGTGTGCCGCCACCGCGGTGAGGAGCGCTTCGGCGTCGCCCACCGCCGCGACGACTTCCACGTCCCGTAGCTGAAGCAACTGGACCAGGCCGTCGCGCAGGAGGGCCGAGTCCTCGGCGATGACGACGCGCATGCCGCTCCGTTCGGGTCCGCTCAGGTGTGGGGTCACGTGTGAGGCAGTTCGACCGTGACCACCGTAGGGCCTCCGTGCGGGCTGTCGCAGGTCAGTGTGCCGTCGACCGTGCGGACCCGGGCCAGCAGGCCGGTGAGTCCGGAACCGGCGCCGATCATCGCGCCGCCCTGTCCGTCGTCGGTGACGCGCAGGCGGAGGAGGCCGTCGCGGGCGGTGACGTCGACGGCGGCTGCTGTGGCGTGGGCGTGTTTCGTGGCGTTGGCGAGGAGTTCGGCGGCGCAGAAGTAGGCGATGGTCTCGACGGCCGGGGTGGGGCGGGTGCCGATGTCGGTGGTGAGGGTGACGGGGAGAGCGCTGTCGGCGGCGAGGGTGGTGAGGGCGGCGTGCAGGCCCTCGTCGAGTACGGGCGGGTGGATGCCCTTGACCAGGTGGCGCAGGTCGGTGATGGCCTGGGTCGCGTTGCCTTGAGCCGTGTCTACGACGGTGAGGACGCGGTCGGGTTCGGCGCCGGCGGTGACCAGTTCGCGGATCAGGGTGAGGTGCATGGCGAGGGCGACGAGGCGGGCCTGGGTTCCGTCGTGCAGGTCTCGTTCGATACGGCGGAGGGTCTGCGCGGCGTCGTCGACGGCTCGGGCACGGGTCTCCTCCAGGGTGCGGATACGGCGGGTCGCGGCGTCGGGGCCGAGCAGCACGGTCAACAGGGCGCGGTGCGGGCCGAGGGCGTAACGGAGGAGAAGGGGTGCGACGGCCAGCAACAGCAGACCGGCTGTGAACGGAATCAACCAGCGCGGCCAGGAGTCGAGTTGGTAACCGAAGAACTCCAGTGACACGTGATGGTCCGTGGACACCGGGTTCGTGGAGCCGTCGGTGCTGTGAACCGTGTTGTAGTTCCAGCGCTTGAGCAGCGGGTGCAGTGTGAACAGGGCGCCGTAGATGTAGCCGATGACGACGGCTGCGTAGGCGAAAACGGCTGTGAACGGGGTCAACAGGGCGCAGCCGACTGCCCGCCAGCCGGTTCGGTCGAGGAGGATGTCTCGGCGCCATCTGAGGATTCCGCCGGCGCCAACACCAGTACCGCCGGCCTCCGCGCCCGGCTGCTCGATCTCCAGGCCGAGCAGCCGTCGGGCGAGGCCCCGTTGCAGCGCGCCCAGCGCCAACGCGCCGCGCACGGTCGCCGCCAGCAACCACAGGCCGAGCGTGGTCACCGACAGCGCCCCGCCGAACGCCAGCCCGACGAGGGTGAGGAAGAAGCCGACGAGGGCGAGCGGGAGGGCGATCACTCCGTAGAGGACGGCCTTCAGCGCGCGGCGGCCGAAGGTGGCGCCGGCGAGCGTGCGGAGGCGGGAGCGGAGGCTCGGCATGGGATCAACCTAGGAGAGAAGTGACCTGGCCACGCGGAGCTGCACGGCGGTCAGGCCGCGCACCACCCACGGCATCAGCAGCAGGAAGCCGATGCCCCCGAGCACCGCGTGGAAGGCCCAGGCTCCGGCGAAGGTCGGACCGCCCCACGCGCTGGAGTAGTCGTCGCCGGCGCGGAGCGGCCAGCCGAGGTTCATGGGGACGATCGCCCAGCCGTAGAGCGTGATGAACGCCGTGATCAGGTTGAGCGGAGTGGCGAGGAGGGCGTGGGGCAGGCCGCCGGCGCGTGCGCTGCCCTGAATCTCCGTGTCCAGGAAACGGTGGACGAGCCCCCGTTGCCAGCGGGCCGTGGGCGCGCCGACAAGGGCGAGCGGGATGCAGGCCAGGCCGAGCGGGAGGGCGAGGAGTGCGTAGGCGGTGCGGCGCCAGGTGGTGGCGGTGAACGGTGCGCGGACGAGGTTCCAGGCGTGGACGGAGGTCGGGTCCGGGGCGGGCGGCCGGGTGGGCAGATCGCGGGTGGTGGTCATGGTGCATCCCCCTGCACATGAGTCGGTGTACGTGTGTCGGCGCAGCCCGTGTGAACTGCTGTGAACCGATGTCTCCAGCTTTCCGCCGCCGCCCGGCGTACACGATGGTGCCTGCACGGAACCCGGGGGTTCGGTTAACCGAACCTCACGCTCCTCCCCCGGCGCGCACCCCGAACCCTCACACCCCCCGCGCGCTCCCGCTGAGGGCAGCGTTCCTCGCGGGAAACAGGTGGGATGCGGTCGGGTAACACCGGCGTCGCAGGCTCCTGGGCATGACCTCGAATCCGCGTGGGGTGCCCACCGTGCCCACCATCGTGCTCGTCGGCCACGGCATGGTCGGTCAGCGCTTCCTCGAAGCGCTCGCCGAGCGCGGCCTGACCGCCACGCACCGTGTGGTCGTACTGTGCGAGGAACCGCGTCCGGCCTACGACCGCGTCCAGCTCACCTCGTACTTCTCGGGCCGCACCCCCGAGGAACTCTCGCTCACGGACGCGGAGTTCATCACGGAGCACGGGATCGAGCTGTACGTCGGCGACCCGGCGGAGACGATCGACCGGGCGGCGAGGACGGTAACCGCCCGCTCCGGCCTGGCAGTTGAGTACGACACGCTCGTCCTCGCCACCGGCTCGTACCCGTTCGTGCCGCCGGTCCCCGGCAAGGACTCCGACGGCTGCTTCGTCTACCGCACGATCGAGGACCTGCTAGCGATTGAGGAGTACGCCAGGTCGCGGGCGACGACGGGTGCCGTGGTCGGCGGCGGGCTGCTCGGCCTGGAGGCGGCCGGTGCGCTCAAGGGGCTCGGACTGACCACGCACATCGTGGAGTTCGCGCCGCGCCTGATGCCGGTGCAGGTCGACGCGGGCGGTGGCGCGGCCCTGCTGCGCACCATCGAGGACATGGGCCTGACGGTCCACACCGGGACCGGTACACAGGAGATCGTCGCGGACGCCTCGGGCGCGGTCACCGGCATGAAGCTGTCCGACGGTTCCCAACTCGCCACGGACATGGTGGTGTTCAGCGCCGGTGTCCGCCCCCGCGACCAACTCGCCCGCACCTCGGGCCTGTCGGTCGGCGAGCGCGGCGGCATCGCGGTCGACGAGCAGTGCCGTACGGTCACCGACCCGCACGTGTTCGCGATCGGCGAGTGCGCGCTGGCGGCGGACGGCCGGGTCTACGGCCTGGTGGCGCCCGGTTACGAGCAGGCGGAGACCGCCGCCGCGACCATCGCGCAGGACGAATCCGCCTTCACCGGCGCGGACTTGTCGACCAAGCTGAAGCTGCTCGGCGTGGACGTGGCGTCCTTCGGCGACGCGCACGGCGCCACCGCGGACTGCCTCGACGTCGTCTACTCCGACGCGCGGGCGGGGACGTACAAGAAGCTGGTGATCGGCCGGGGCGGTGAGCTGCTGGGCGGCATCCTGGTCGGCGACGCGGACGCGTACGGCACACTGCGCGCGTTCACGGGGTCCGTACCGCCCGTCTCCCCCGAGCAGTTGGTGCTGCCGGCCGGTTCCGGGGGCGCCGTCCAGCTCGGTCCGTCCGCGCTTCCCGACGCCGCCGTCATCTGCTCGTGCCACAACGTCAGCAAGGGCGCGATCCGCGGCGCGGTGACGGACCACTCCTGCACGAGCGTGCCCGAGGTGAAGAAGTGCACCAAGGCCGGTACCGGCTGCGGGAGTTGCGTCAAGGTGCTCGGCCAGCTGGTCACCGCCGAGCTGGAGGCGAACGGCGTAGAGGTCGACAAGGGCCTGTGCGGCTGCTTCCCGCAGACCCGCGAGGAGTTGTACGAGATCGCCCTCGCGCTGCGCGTCAACTCGTACCAGGATCTGCTGGATCGCTACGGCCGTGAGGGCGCCCGGGGTGGCGACGGCTGCGAGATCTGCAAGCCGACGGTGGCGTCGATCATCGCGTCCCTCGCCCCGACGATCGGCGCGAGCGGCTATGTCCTCGACGGCGAACAGGCGGCCCTCCAGGACAGCAACGACCACTTCCTCGCCAACTTGCAGAAGAACGGCTCCTATTCGGTCGTGCCGCGGATCCCCGGCGGCGAGATCACCCCCGAGAAGCTCATCGTGATCGGCGAGGTGGCCCGCGACTTCGGCCTCTACACGAAGATCACCGGCGGCCAGCGCATCGACCTGTTCGGCGCGCGGGTGGAACAACTCCCGCTGATCTGGGCCCGGTTGGTGGACGCCGGTTTCGAGTCCGGGCACGCGTACGGAAAGGCACTGCGCACCGTCAAGTCCTGTGTGGGACAGACCTGGTGCCGCTACGGCGTCCAGGACTCGGTCCGGATGGCGATCGACCTGGAGCTGCGCTACCGGGGTCTGCGCTCCCCGCACAAGCTCAAGTCGGCGGTCTCCGGCTGCGCCCGCGAGTGCGCCGAGGCCCAGTCGAAGGACT
This sequence comes from Streptomyces sp. NBC_00986, assembly GCF_045162565.1. Classification (NCBI taxonomy): domain Bacteria; kingdom Bacillati; phylum Actinomycetota; class Actinomycetes; order Kitasatosporales; family Streptomycetaceae; genus Streptomyces; species Streptomyces sp. NBC_00986. Next base: position 7,950,947 of record NZ_CP108733.1, on the reverse strand, counting down.
TCGGGATCATCGCCACCGCCAACGGCTGGAACCTGTACGTCGGCGGCAACGGCGGCGCGACTCCCCGTCACGCGGACCTCCTCGCGAAGGACCTCTCCGATGCCGAACTGGTGCGCCTGACCGACCGGTTCCTCATGTTCTACATCCGTACGGCCGACCGGCTGGAGCGCACGAGCGTGTGGCTGGAGCGGATTCCGGGCGGCCTGGACCACGTACGGGACGTGGTCGTGGCGGACTCGCTCGGTATCTGCGGGGAGTTGGAGGCGCTGATGGCCGCGCATGTCGCCGGGTACCGGGACGAGTGGACCACAACCATCAACGACCCCGAGAAACTGGCCCGGTTCGTGTCCTTCGTGAACGCGCCGGACACTCCGGACCCGGTCGTCGGCTTCGTCCCCGAGCGCGAACAGATCAAGCCCGACCTGCCGTTGCTCACCATCGGCATGCGGCCCCAGCAGCCCGCAGACGTCCTGGAAGGAAGCGCCCAGCGATGACCCTGGCTCCCGAGACGACCGACCTGAAGGTCCAACTCCGGCTCGCCGAGGGCTGGTTCACGGTCTGCGACCTCAACCGGCTCACCCCCGGCCGCGGAGTGGCGGCCCTGCTGCCCGACGGCAGCCAGGTCGCCCTTTTCCGCGACCGCTCCGGCACTCTCTACGGCATCGACAACCGCGACCCGTTCAGCGGCGCGGCGGTCCTCTCCCGCGGCCTGACCGGCACGCACCAGGGCCGCCCGTTCGTCGCGTCGCCACTGCTCAAGCAGCGCTTCGACCTGATCTCCGGGGAGTGCCTGGACGACGCGTCGGTGCGGGTGGCGACGTACGAGGTGCGGGCGAGCCCATTGACGCGCGAGCCGTGATGCCCCTGGGGCGCGAGGCGCACCACGGCTCCCCTCCTCACCTGATCCGGTGCGTACGCAGCGCGGTCGTCAGCGCGGCGGTGCTCAACACGGCCGTGAACAACAGGTAGTAGCCCGGTGCCACCGGCGAGCCGGTCGCCTCGATCAGGGCCGCGGCGATCGTCGGGGTGAAGCCGCCGAAGAGCGCGACCGTCGTGTTGTAGCTGAAGGACAGGCCCGTCGCGCGGGCCCGGGCCGGGAAGACGTCGGCCATCACCGACGGCAGCGTGCCGAAATACACCGCCTTGAGCAGGGCGAGGACGGTGGTGCACAGCGCGAACGTGAGGAAGGACGGCGAGGCGTTGAGCCACAGGAAGAGCGGGACGACGCTCACGCCGATCAGCACCGCTGTCGGGATCATGAAACGCAGCCTGCCGTGGCGGTCGCCCAGCAGTCCCACGAGCGGAGTGACGAAGGTCAGGACGGCCCCGGCGATGAACAGCGCGGTGAACGACAGCGAGGCGTCCAGGCCCAGTTGACCGATGCCGTACGTCGGCAGGTACTGGAGCATGAAGTTCAGCGCCGTCGAGACGATCAGCGCACCGCCGGCGATCAGCAGCCCACCCCAGTGGTCGCGGAAGACCGACACGATCGGGGAGGGTTTCGGGGCGGCTGACTCCAACTCGGTTGCCAGCGCTGGGGATTCGTCCATGTAGCGCCGTACGAAATAGCCCACCGGGCCGATCAGCAGGCCGAACGCGAACGGTACGCGCCAGCCCCACGACGTCATCTGCGCGTCGGACAGCACGGCCGTGAGCACCGCCGCGAAGCCTGCCGCCATGAGGGTCGACAGGCCCTGGCTGGCGAACTGGAAGCTGCCGAGGAAACTCTTGCGCCGCTCGTCCTGCTCGACCAGGAAGGACGTGGCCGCTCCGAACTCGCCCCCGGCGGCGAATCCTTGGATCAGTCGCGCGAGCACGATCCCCAGGGTCGACGCGATCCCGAGGGTCGAGTATCCGGGCATCACAGTGAGCAGCAGCGTGCCGAGCACCATCAGCCGGATCGACAACACCAGTGCTTTCTTACGGCCGTTGCGGTCCGCGTACGCGCCGAGCAGCAGCCCGCCGAGCGGCCGGATCAGATACGTCACGCCGAACACGGCGTAGGCCTGCACCAGTTGGACACCGAGGTTGCCGCCGGGGAAGAACGTGCGGCCGATGTACGACGCCATCAGCGCGTACAGGGCGAGGTCGAAGAATTCGAGCGCGTTGCCGATGGAGGCCACCGCGATGGCACGTCGTGCGGTGGTGGGGCGGCTCGGCGCCCGGGTGTCGTCGGGGTGGGTGGACTGGATGGGCTGGGGGGACGGAGCGGTCATCGGGGGTCCTTCCGGCGGGTGTTGGGGAGGGGTGTGCCGGACGGGGCGCGGGTGCCGAGACTCGGGGGGGCTTTCGGGGTTACGTGTGGACGGGGAGCGGCCGGTCCGCCGATGGACGGCCCAGCGCGTGGAACAGACCTGCCGCCAGGACGAGGCCCTCGCGAGCGATCGGCGCCAACAGGTGTTCGTCGGGGGCGTGTTGGAGGCAGCCGGGGTAGGAGTGGGGCAGCCAGAGGGTGGGCAGGCCGAGGACGTCGGTGAAGACGGCGTTGGGCAGGGAGCCACCGATGTTCGGCAGTACGGCGATCGGGCCGCCCGTGACCTCTTCGAGCGTGGTTCTGGTCCAGCGCACCCACGGGTCGTCGAGCGGGGTGCGGCTCGCGGCGAAACTGCCCAGCACCCGGACGTCGACCATCGGGTACCCGTGCTCGGCCAGGTGCCGGGTGACGGCCTCGGCGACCTGATCGGCGTCAGTGCCCACGACGTACCGGAGTTGGAGGATCGCGCGGGCGCTGCCCGGGATCGCGTTGACCGGCCGGTCGGCGTCGGCCGCGCCGAGGGCGAGGACTTCGAGGGTGTTCCAGGCGTAGAGCCGTTCGGCGGCGGACAGTTGGGGCTCGCCCCAGCCCTCGTCCGGTACCGGGTCGCCGGGTGAGGCGGCGACGGTGACGCCGGCGAGTGCCTCGCGGACCTCCTGCGGGATCGGAGGCGGCAGCAACTCCGGTACGCGGATGCGGCCGTGGCCGTCGACCAGGGTCGCGACGGCGCCGGCGAGGGTGGTCGCCGGGTTGCGCAGCAGGCCGCCCCAGTTGCCGGAGTGGTAGGCGTCCGGCCGTAGATCGGCGGTGAGTTGGAGGCCGAGGCCGCCGCGCGCGCCGAGGAACAGCGTCGGGGTCGTGGCGTCCAGGCGGGGTCCGTCCGAGGCGACGAGCACGTCCGCCTTCAGCAACTCCCGCTGTTCGGCGGCGAATTCGGCGAGTCCGGGCGAGCCGACCTCCTCGGCGGACTCCAGCAGGAAGGTCAGGTTGAAGCCCAACGAGCCCTGGTCGGCGAGGAGTAGGCGAAGGGCGGCCAGATTGACCAGGTGCTGGCCCTTGTTGTCGGCGGCGCCGCGTCCGTACCAGCGGTCACCCTCGGCGGTCAGCGTCCACGGGTCGCGGCCCTCGCTCCACCGGCCCGCCTGACCCTCGACGACATCCGCGTGGCCGTAGACGAGCACGGTCGGCAGGTCGGGAGACTCGACGCGGGTGCCGATCAGGAAGGGGCCGGCCGCCGGATCGGGGTTGTCGTAGCGCGCGACCTCGCAGCCGAGGGCGGTCAGGGCGGGGGTCAGGAACTCGTCGAGGTATGCCTCAATGGCAAGGCGGCCTTCCGGTCGGGAACTCTCCGTGGCGTACGCGACCATGGTGGCCAGCTCGGTGAAGAAGGCACCCGAGTCGACGAACTCCTCGGCTTTACGGGCCAGTTTCTCAGGGATCACGGGAAGATTTCTCCAGGGAGGGCGGCGGTCGGGCGGGCTGTGCGCTCTCGTCGTTCCAGCAGAGTAGGGCGGATCCGGGCCTGCGACCATTGCCGTTTGTGACGTGAAGCGTTCTACTTTCAGCAACGCAATCTCCGACCAGATGTCTGATCACAGGGGACCCCATGCAACTCCTGCCGGTGAATCTCGCCTACTTCCTGGAGGTCGCCCGCACCGGATCGGTGACCGAGGCGGCCCACGCCCTGAACGTCGCGCCCTCGGCGATCAGCAGGCAGATCGCCAAGCTGGAGTCCGGCATCGGGGTCCCGCTGTTCGCCCGGCACCCGCGCGGGATGACCCTGACCGAGGCCGGCTCCCGGCTGCTGGCCCACGCCCGCCGCACCGAGACCGAATCGACCACGCTGGTCGAGGAGTTGAGGACGGGGCGAGGTGCGGAGGCGCGCAGTGTCGCCGTCGCCTGCTCGGAGGGGTTCGCCCGGCGACTGGTGCCGCGGGCGATCACCGACTTCCGGCGCGAACACCCCGACGTGGCCTTCCGCGTGGACGTGGTCGGCCGCCAGGAGGCGACCCGCCGCGTGGTCGAGGGGCTCGCCGACGTCGCCGTCACCTACACGATGGGCCCGCAGCACGATGTCCGCGTCGAGTGCGCGGTCGTGGTCCCGGTGGCGGCGATCGTCCCCCTCGGTCACGACATCGCCGGACGCGACCGCATCGGCCTCGCGGACCTGTGCGCGTACCCGCTGGCACTGGCCTCGCCGGGCACGAGTCAACGTGAACTCTTCGACATCGGGGCCCAGTTGGAGGGGATCACGGTCCGTCCGGCGCTGGTCTGCGACAGCCTCGCTCCGCAGTACGAGTTCGTGCGGTCGGGCGGGGGCCTCGCCCTGGTCGGAGACCTCGGCGATCTCGGCGATCCCGGCGACGGAGAGCGGGACACCGAGGGCGTGACGTACGTCCCCGTCGAGCACCCGGTGTTCCGGCAGCGCGAGGCGCAGGTGCAGACGGCGACAGGGCGGCGGCCGTCCTGGTCGGCGACGCAGTTCACCGAGTTGCTGGTGGCGTCACTGCGGCGGGACCGCTCCCCCTGAACCACTGCCACCCACACATGAGCCTCACAGCGGGACGTCACGCCCGGAACACACTTCCCTGACAATCTGATCCGGCCGCGTGGGAGCGCTTCCCATCACAAGTCGGCCGGAGAGAAGGGCAGTTCGGTACGTGAAGCTCGACATGTTCAGCGAGATCCAGGACCCCAGGCCGTGGGCGGCCGAGGACCACGAACACCGGCGGATCACGGAGGCGGTCGAACAGGCCGTGCTCGCCGACGAGTTCGGGTACGACTGCTGGTGGCAGGTGGAGCACCACGGCGCGGCGGAGTTCAGCCTCAGCTCGGCGCCGGAGTTGCTGCTGGCGGCACTGTCACAGCGCACGTCCCGGATACGGCTGGGCCACGCGGCGGTGTTGGCACCCGCCGAGATCAACCACCCGAGGCGAGTGGCCGAACGGGCAGCCTGGCTGGACCAGTTGAGCGGTGGCCGGGTGGAGCTGGGCCTGACCCGTTCCACGGCGCCGGAGTGGCGCATGTTCGGCGTGGACCCGGCGGGCGCCCGCGCCCAGACCCAGCGGGCCTTCGAGGAGATACCCCGGCTGTGGACGGGCGCCGGCGACCGGCCACTCGTCCCCGCGCCCCTCCAGCACCCGCACCCGCCCCTGTGGCAGGCGGCCTCCAGCCCGGCGTCGTTCGAAGAGGCGGGCCGGCGCGGAGTGGGCGTCCTGGGCACGACCCTCTGGGAGCCGTTGACCCGGGTGGCGCGGCTGGTGGAGCTGTACCGGGAGGCCGTAGCCGCGTGCGAACGGCCCGCCGGTGCCTTCGTCAACGACCAGATCGCGTTCTTCACGTTCGTCCACTGCGCCGAGACCGACGAGGAGGCGCTGCGGTCCGGCGCGGCCGCTGCGGCGGCCTGGTACACCGCCCGGGCGCTCACCTTCTTCGAGGCCGCGGAAGCGTTCGTCGAGACGATGACGATCCAGCAGGGCATCCTCGCCGACCCAACCGGCGGCGGGCTGGCCGGCGCGTTCCTGCGCGACGAGGTCGACACGGCCCCCAACGCGGCCCAACTGGCCATCGGCCGCATCCTCCAGGGCGAAACCGTCCCGGAGGACGAGCTGTTCGAGGCCCTGATGGCCCAGGACTCCCTGATCGTCGGCAGCCCCGACACCTGCCGCAAAAAGCTGCGGGCGTACGCGGACGCGGGCATCGACCGGTTGATGTGCTTCCAGCAGGTGGGGGCGATTCCGCACGAGCGGGTGATGGACAGCATCCGGCGGGTGGGCGAGCTGATCCCCGAGTTCGCGTGAACGGGCCAGCCTCTGTGCGTCCGGACGGGCTTTCTTGACTGATCGTTCTCGATAACCCTAGGCTGCTGGACATGGCCAGGACCAAGGAGTTCGACCCCGAGGCCGCGCTGCGGGCAGCCCTGGAGCTGTTCTGGCGGCGCGGCTACGAGGCGACGTCGATGTCCGACCTCGTCGAGCACCTCGGCGTCGGCCGGGCCAGCATCTACGCGACCTTCGGCAACAAGCACGAGCTGTACCTGAAGGCCCTGGAGAGCTACGACCGGTCCGGACTCACCCCGATGGTGCGGGAGTTGTCCCAGCCGGGCCCCGCGCTGCCGCCCGTGCGAGCGATCGTACGGCGGTACGCGGCCGAGGCTGCGGACGAGCAACTCCGGACGCTGGGCTGCATGGTGACCAACACGGCGGCCGAACTCGCCCCGCACGACGTGGCCGCGACCCGGCTGGTCGAGCGCAACTGGGACCAGTTGGAGGCGGTGTTGCGCTCGACGTTGGTGCGGGCGCAGGCACAGGGCGAGCTGCACGCCGACCGCGATCCGCTCGCCCTCGCGCGCATGCTGCTGGTGCTGATGCAGGGGTTGCGGGTGGTCGGCCGGGCGTCCGGGGACCCGGCGCGGGTACGGGACGCGGCGGAGCAGGCGTTGACGTTGCTCGACTGAGACACCCTTCTGTTCAGGGCCTCTTCTTATGTCCTCATATTGAACTGATCGGTCAAGAAAAGGGGAGATCATGACCAGCCGCAACACACCAGCCCGCTTCTCCGGCAGGACCGCGCTCGTCACCGGTGCGGGCTCGGGCATCGGGCGCGCCATCGCCCTCGCGTTCGCGGCGGAGGGGGCGAACGTCGTCGTAGCAGGACGGCGACGCGAACCGCTGGACGAGACCGTCGCGTTGATCGAGACCGAGACCCGGGGCGGGGGCGGGAAGGCCTTCGCGGTAACTGCCGATGTGTCGAAGGCAGTTGACGCCCACGCCCTGGTGCAGGCAGCCGTGGACCGATACGGCTCGCTCGACGTGGCCGTCAACAACGCGGGGATCTTCCGGGGCGGACAGCCCCTCGCCGACCTCGCCGAGGAGGACTGGCGCGCCCAACTCGACATCAACGTCACCGGTGTCTTCCTCGCGCTCCAGGCGGAGATCCGGCAGATGCGTACCCAGCCGTCAGGCGGCGCGATCGTCAACGTGGCGTCGACCTTCGGCGTGCACACGAGCAGCCCCGGCGCCGCCGCTTACTCCGCGTCAAAGGCCGCCGTGGCCGTATTGAGCAAGGGTGCCGCCGTGGACCACATCCGCGAGGGCGTCCGTATCAACGTGGTCAGCCCCGGCGCCACGGACACCCCGATGTCCCTGCGCGCGGGCGAGACGGAGGCCGACCGAGCCGAACGCGTACGGGCCACGCTCCCCCTGGGCCGTATCTCCGCCACGTCCGAAGTGGCCGCCGCCGTCCTCTACTTGGCCTCGGACGACGCGGCGTCGGTTGTGGGCACCGACCTGGTGGTGGACAGCGGCGCGACGGCGTGAAGGCCGGGGGCTTGAATGCCGGTAACTTGCCCGCTCACGGCTTGAGTTGGTCGTACACAACCCCCGTCAGCTCCTCCGAAGCGACCCAAAGGCGTTGCCCCACCGCGTCGTTGAGGGTCCAGGGTGCCCGCCAGGACGGCGCGGGCGCCCCGCGCCACATAGCGACACGGGGGCCGAAGAACGCATCAGGTCGGACGTCGGGGGCGGTCGCCGCGTAGAGGGAGGGCAGCGCGCCGGCCTCCGCGGACTGGGCGAGGACCCGGTTGCCGATCTCCATGAACCGCTCGGCACCCTTGCGCCCCTCCGCCTGCGGTCCGGCCGTCTGGAGGTTGGTGGCGGCGTACCCGGGGTGGGCGGCGGCCGCGACCACCCCCGAACCGGCCGCCGCGAGCCGCCGTGCCAGCTCGTGTGTGAAGAGCAGGTTGGCGGTCTTGGAACGGGAGTACGCGGTCCAACGGCTGTACCGGCGCTCGCTGTTGAGGTCGTCGATGTCGATGTTGGCGAGCAGGTGCATGAAGCTGGAGAGCGTGACGATCCGGGCGTCGGGTGCGTCGAGCAGCGCGGGCAGCAGCAGCCCGGTGAGCGCGAAGTGCCCCAGGTGGTTGACCCCGAACTGCGTCTCGAACCCGTCCACGGTCGTGCCGTACGGCATCGCCATGACCCCGGCGTTGTTGACGAGCAGATCGAGCCGCTCATAGGGGAAGGTGTCCGCGAACTCCCGTACGGAGGCCAGATCCCCGAGATCCAACCGCCCGAACTGCGCCTCCGCGCCCGGCACTTCGGCCACGATCCGGTCGGCGGCCTCACTCCCCCGCACCTCGCTCCGGCACGCGAGCACGACCCGGGCACCCTTGCGGGCCAGTTCGCGCGCGGTGACGTAGCCGAGCCCGCTGTTGGCCCCGGTGACGACGGCGACCCGGCCGCGCTGGTCGGGGATGCCGTGTTCGTTCCAGCCGGACATGAGCGAGCTCCCTCGGTAAGCGTGGACAAGAGTCGGCGAGCGGTTGGGATCTCAGCGTACGAGAGCCGACCTGCCACCGCTCCGCTCACTCCGAGCGACATATCCATCACGAGATGGTCACTCTTCCCTCACCGCCCTCACCGGGGCAATACGGTCCATGTCTCACCAGACACAGGGGGACGAGATGACCCACCCGTACGCCACACCACCCATGCCCCAGCCCCAGCCGCCGTTCCAGCCCGTCCGCCCCGCACCCCGCTGGGCCCGCAAGCGCTACGTCCTCCCCGCCCTCGCCCTGGCCTTCCTCATCGGCATCGGCGCGGGCGGCTCCGGCCAGGACAAGAAGACCGACACGACGGCCGACGCGAAGCCGGCAGCGGCCAGCCCCCAGCCGACGATGACCGTCACGGCGACGACGACGGAACCGGCGACCCCGGCGCCCGCGCCCACGGTGACCACGACAAAGACCGTCAAGGTCACGAAGACGGTCACCGCGGCGGCCGCCGCGGGCAGCGGCTCGGGCTCGGGTTCCGGCTCCGGTTCTGGCTCCGAAGACACCAACTCCGGCGGCGGCAGCACCTATTACACGAACTGCACCGCGGCCCGCGCGGCCGGCGTCACGCCCCTGCACGTGGGCGACCCCGGCTACGACTCCCACCTCGACCGCGACGGGGACGGCGTCGCCTGCGAGTGACGGCCGAGGAAGCGGCGAGCCGAAGCGGCATACGACGTAACCGTAACGACAACACCGGCGCTCGCACCGGTAACTGCCCGGATGTCCAGGCAATCCGCCCAGAGCCGGTGCTCACCGAATCACGGGGATCTACGAACGGCGAGGAGGGCGCGGGCCCCGTTGAGGGATGAGTGACCTCACACCACCGGACGGCGCGTCGCGCGTGAGCGCTCCTACAGATGCATCCGCACGCCCCCCGAGACGGACTTTAGGCAACATTTCGGAGGGTAGCTTTAGCGCTACTTGATGACATATCAGATTTGCATATGTTGTTAGCGCATGACCGCTTCTCGGGGCGATCATCCAGGGGGAAGGGGGACGCATGCCGAGGCGTCGCCGCAGGACGTCCGTGCGGGCACCGGCACCGCGCGGTGCAACCACGCGCAGGGGAAGCGTACGCCGGACCAACCGTCCGTCCCGTCGGGCGACGCAGCTAAGACGCCGACTGCGGTCGGCGCGACGACGTGGCTGGTCCCCGCAGACGGGGCAGCAGGGCCCCGTCCGCTGGGACATGTTCCAGCAGGTCGTCACACTGCTGATCGCCCTGGCCACCACCTATATCTCCTACCAAGCGATCCTGGAGAGTGCTCAGGACTCCAGGGTCAGCCACCAGGAGACCTACCAGCAGAACGCACAGGACACCGAGAGCGGACTCGCCGAGCACTACAGTGCGGCCGTCGCCCAACTCGATTCGCATTCCGTACTGGAACGCCTGGGTGGTATCCACTCCCTGGAACGCATCGCCATCGCATCCGCCACCATGTCGGCCGATGTCTCCAAGCGGTACCGGTCGGTGGTGCTGGACCTGCTCTGCGCCTTCGTGCGGCAGGAGGCACCGGATGTCCACCGAGCACCGAGCCCCCGCGGGCGTGGGACAGAGCCGAACAACACCCGCCCAAGGGTCGATGTCGCAGCAGCACTCACGGCGATCCAGAAACGCCCGCAACGACTCCCGGCCGATACGGTCGACCTCAGCGAGCGCGACCTGACCGGAGCCGATCTGGACTTCTCTCATTTCGAAGGCTCCGATTTCAGCGGTTCCCGACTGACATACGGCACGTTCAGCAAAGCCAGCTTCAGCGAAGCGAAACTCGACGGCGCCGACCTCAGCGGAGCACGGTTCAATTCAGCGAACCTGTCCGGCGCGAAAATGGTGAGATCCGTGCTGGCCAAAGCCGATCTCATCGGCTCGGATCTCTCCGAGGCCACACTCGGCCTGGCAGATCTGTCGCGAGCCAAGATCGGCGGCGCGAAGCTGATGAGCGCTCGCCTCACGCACGCGAAGCTGTTCTGGGCCGACCTGGGCGGAGCCAACCTGAGCCGTGTGACCGCCGTCGGCGCAGACCTGCGACATGCAGATCTCAACGGCGCTCGGTTGTCCGGTGCACAGCTGAGCGGTGCTTCATTCGACGGCGCGAATCTCAATCAGTCCGATCTGGCGGGCACGGACCTCAGCGGCGCCAAGGGATTGACGCTCCAGCAGTTGCGCTCCGCCAAGAAGATCGACGCGGGTACACGGCTGCCGAACGGTTTCTCATGGTCGGCCAACGGCGGCATCAGGGAAACACACACATCTCATACGAACAGGTGACGGGGAATCACATGGCATACTCCACCGTCCTAAGGCCGACACCGGTCTCGGTGCTCTTGCTGGCCGGACCGCTCACCGGATGCGGCGACGACAAGCCGTCCGAGCACATGCGCATCGTGTCCTTGTCGCCTACGGCCACGGAGATTCTTTACGCCGTGGGCGCAGACGACGACGTCGTGGCCGTCGACGGACTCTCCGACTACCCACCACAGGCACGCCGGAAGAGTGTCGACAAGATCCACGCAATCAATCCCGACATCGGCGAGATCATGCGGTACAGGCCAAGTCTCGTGATCCTGGCGGACTACACGGGGTCAGACGGCGGCAAGGGGATCATCTCGGAACTCCACGACCGGAAAGTGAACGTTGACCTCGAACGAACACCGAGCGACCTCACCGGTGCATACGCCTCGATCGAGAAACTCGGCAAACTGACACATCACAAGCCGCAGGCACAGAAGATCGTCCAGCACATGCAGAGGAAGATCGGAACTCTAGTGAAGTCGACACCTGTACCGCCGAAAGACACACGGTACTACCACGAGATCGACAACAGCTACTACTCTGCGACGTCCCACACCTTCATCGGTTCGGTCTATGCAGAATTCGGCATCCAGGACATCGCCGACCCGTACGACGTCGAAGGAACGGGATATCCGAAACTGACACCCAGCCAAATCATTTCTGCCGACCCGGACCTAGTCTTCCTGGCCGACACCAAGTGTTGCGGCCAGAACCTCAAGACGGTCCGGGAGCGTCCCGGCTGGAAATCAATCAAAGCCGTCCGTAATGGAAGGGTGATCGAAGTCGACGACGACGTATCGTCCCGCTGGGGACCACGCCTGGTCGATTTCGCCGAAACGATTTCCAAAACTCTCAGGAAGGGACATTCCTCACGATGACCCCTCACTCGGACCAGCATGAACGGAGGATCCTCAGGCGACAGGTCGTCAAGGGAATAGCGGCAATGCCAGGACTCACCACAGCACAGATCCCGGCGGCAACACCCCCAAAAGCCACTGCACAGCCAAAACCCGAGGTGGAACAAGCCACCTCGGCTCCGGCGACCGGCGCGCCAGTACCCGCTGTTGTCAGGTCACGGCAGGAGCTGATCGGCGGCGGGTCGCTCCGCCATGGCGTCGCATCGCCGTCCGCGTCCCTGCCCATCGCGACGAACGGCACCACGTACGACATGGCGCAATCACTGACCTGGCTGGACTCACGGCACTTCGCCGTCGGCCGCTGGGACGGTTCGATGAGCATCTTCGAGTTCACTGTTTCGCGATCGACCGGACCCGTGATGCGAAGGAATGTGAACAGCCCCGCCTACCAGGGGGTGCGGACGGTGGCACCTCTGCCCGGTGCATCGCTGGTCACGTCGAACGACGACGGCTCGATCGCTCTGTGGTCTTCAGCAAACGGTCGGTGGTCTGATCTGCGCCTGGCGGAGACACCTCAGTTCGACCGCGGCCTTGGAGTAGCTACGAGTGCCCTCGCCCTGTGCTCCGGCAGACTGGTGGTGGGGCATGCGTCCGGCCATCTGTCTCTGTGGTCCCACACACCTCAGCGTCCTCGACTTACCTTCCTGCGCTCGGTGGATCTCCGTAATCCCGCCCCGGTGAACCCGTGGGGACTGCACGACATCAACGCCATCGCCGCGGTGACAGACTCCCGGACGGTGGCTCGGGTCGTCACCGGCTCGGAGGACGGGTACCTGTGTGTCGTCGAGGTTCCCTCTGGACGCGTTCTGTCTCAGAACGTGTTCAATCCCCGGGCCCAACGAGGCGTGAACGACCTAGCAGTTCGGGGGAATTCGCTCCTTGTCGCCACCTGCTCCGTCGGACGCGACGACCACAACTTCTGGTACTACCGGATCGGCAGCGCCGAAGGGGACATCGTCCTGCGGGACAGAGTAAATCTGGTCGTCGACTCAGCCCGTGCCCAGGTGTTCAACTTCAGCACCGTCTGGGGGGAGTACCGGAAGGGACCGTGCTGGTTCGCTTCCACAGAGGAGGGCGCGCTGTGGATGGGCACGGCTGGTTCCGAACTGAAGGCGATCGGACACCAGACAGTGACCGCTCCTCTGGGGTCGGCTCTCGGATGGACCAGCAGTCCCCGCCGGCTGGCCATGGTCGCCTACGACCTGTACGAATTCACGATGTAACGCGCTCGGAGATCATGAGCGGTACCCGGACCGCGATGATCCCGGGCCGCAGAAAGCAGAGAGGGGCGACACCCCCGCACAGGGTGCCGCCCCTCCCCTCGCAATCCGGAACCGCCATCGCGTCGGTGAGGGTCAGGATGACCGACAGCGGCCCCGGGGTTCTTGGATGCCGTACGACGGAACGCCGTACGCCCTACCGGTGATCGCTCCCCTGCCCCGCCGAAGCCGCCCGCCCCGCCTCGAGCCGAGCCACCGGAATCCGGAACGGGGAGCACGACACGTAGTCCAGTCCGACCTCGTGGAAGAAGTGGACCGACTCGGGATCGCCGCCGTGTTCGCCGCAGACGCCGAGCTTGAGGTCCGGGCGGGTTTCGCGGCCCGCCTTCGCCGCGAGCTTCACCAACGAACCCACACCGTCGCGGTCGATCGTCTCGAAGGGGCTGACTCCGAAGATGCCCTTCTCCAGGTAGGCCGTGAAGAACGACGCCTCTACGTCGTCCCGGCTGAAGCCCCACACCGTCTGGGTGAGGTCGTTCGTGCCGAAGCTGAAGAACTCCGCCGCCTCCGCGATCTGACCCGCCGTCAGGGCGGCACGCGGGAGTTCGATCATCGTGCCGATCGAGAGCTTCAGCGATGTACCCGTTGCCGCCTCTACCTCCGCGACAACCTGGTCGGCCTCCTCGCGGACGATCTCCAACTCCTGGACCGTGCCGACGAGCGGGATCATGATCTCGGCGCGGGGGTCGCCCTTGGCCGCCTTGCGTTCGGCGGCGGCCTCCGCGATCGCCCGTACCTGCATCGTGAACAAGCCCGGAATCACCAGACCCAACCGCACACCCCGCAGCCCCAGCATCGGGTTCTGCTCGTGCAGGCGGTGGACCGCCTGGAGGAGGCGGAGGTCGTTCTCGTGGGACTCCTGGCGGGACTCCGCGAGCGCCACCCGGACCGACAACTCCGTGATGTCCGGGAGGAATTCGTGCAACGGCGGGTCCAACAGGCGGACGGTGACCGGGAGTCCGTCCATCGCCTTGAACAGCTCGACGAAGTCGGCCTTCTGGAGCGGGAGAAGAGCCTTGAGGGACTCCTCGCGTTCGGTGTCCGTGTCTGCCAGGATCAGGCGCTCGACCAGTTCGCGGCGGTCGCCGAGGAACATGTGCTCCGTACGACAGAGGCCGATGCCCTGGGCGCCGAAGCGGCGGGCGCGCAGCGCGTCCTCGGCGTTGTCGGCGTTGGCGCGCACCCTCAACCGGCGTACGCGGTCGGCGTATCCGATGATCCGGTGGACCGCCTCGACCAACTCGTCGGCGTCGTCGGCACCCGCGTGCATCCGGCCCTCGAAGTACTCCACGACCGGGGACGGGACGACGGGGACCTCGCCCAAGTAGACCTTGCCGCTGGAGCCGTCGATCGAGATCACGTCGCCCTCCTCGACCACGTGACCACCCGGCACCGTCATCCGGCGCCGCTTGGTGTCGACCTCGAGCTCCTCCGCGCCGCAGACACACGTCTTGCCCATGCCCCGCGCGACGACGGCCGCGTGGGACGTCTTGCCACCCCTGCTGGTGAGGATGCCCTCCGCCGCGATCATGCCGTCCAGGTCGTCCGGGTTCGTCTCGCGGCGGACCAGGATCACCTTCTCGCCCGAACGCGACCACTTCACCGCCGTGTACGAGTCGAAGACCGCCTTGCCGACCGCCGCACCCGGCGAGGCCGCGATGCCCCGGCCGACCTGCTGGACCTTCGCCTCGTCGTCGAAGCGCGGGAACATCAACTGCGCCAACTGCGCACCGGTGACCCGCTGGAGGGCCTCCGCCTCGTCGATCAAACCCTGGTCGACGAGTTGGGTCGCGATACGGAAGGCCGCGCCCGCCGTCCGCTTCCCCACCCGCGTCTGCAGCATCCACAACTGCCCGCGCTCGATGGTGAATTCGATGTCGCAGAGATCCTTGTAGTGGTTCTCCAGGGTCTTCATGATCTGCATGAGCTGGTCGTACGACGCCTTGTCGATCTGCTCAAGTTCCGCGAGGGGCACGGTGTTCCGGATGCCCGCGACGACGTCCTCGCCCTGCGCGTTCTGCAAGTAGTCGCCGTAGACGCCCTGGTGGCCGCTGGCCGGGTCGCGGGTGAAGGCGACGCCCGTGCCGGAGTCGGGGCCGAGGTTGCCGAAGACCATCGAGCAGACGTTGACGGCCGTGCCGAGGTCGTGCGGGATGCGTTCCTGGCGGCGGTAGAGCTTGGCGCGGTCGGTGTTCCAGGAGTCGAAGACCGCGTGGATGGCGAGGTCCATCTGCTCGCGCGGGTCCTGCGGGAAGTCGCGGCCCGCCTCGGTCTTGACGATCCGCTTGAACCGGGTGACCAGCTTCTTCAGGTCGGCCGCGTCCAACTCGGTGTCCACGGCGACCTTCTTGACCTCCTTGGCCTTGTCGAGCGCCTCCTCGAAGAGGTCGCCGTCGACGCCGAGGACGGTCTTGCCGAACATCTGGATCAGGCGGCGGTACGAGTCCCACGCGAAGCGCTCGTCGCCGGCCTGCTTCGCCAGGCCCTGCACGGACTTGTCGGAGAGGCCGATGTTCAGGACGGTGTCCATCATGCCGGGCATCGAGAACTTCGCCCCGGAGCGGACGGACACGAGGAGGGGGTCGTCGGCCTGCCCCAGCTTCTTGCCCATCGTCGACTCGAGCGCGTCGAGGTGTGCACTCACCTCGTCACGCAGTGCCGCCGGCTCCTCGCCACTGTCGAGGTACGTCTTGCACGCCTCGGTGGTGATGGTGAAGCCGGGAGGGACGGGAAGGCCCAGGTTCGTCATCTCGGCGAGGTTGGCACCCTTGCCGCCGAGGAGGTCCTTGAGGTCCTTGTTTCCCTCGGTGAAGTCATAGACGAACTTCACTACGTGGGGTTCTTTGTTTTCCGACACGGGTCTCGACTCCTCGGGACGCGGGTGGCTGCCCTGACGGCCAGGAACATACCCAGATCGAAGGCGCCTGGGTACGTCCACTTGCATGTCATGCGTCTGTAACCGGCAGTCCGCCAGCGGATCGAAAGTCAAAGCTCGGCAAGCGAACACCGTCGGATGTTTTCACTTCTTGAACGCGACGAGGCCCATCGGCGCGCTTTTTCGCTCACCTGAGCGGTTCTCGGCTCGCCTGTTTTCGATCGATGAACGATCAAGGGATGGCACGCAGTGCCACCCCTTGGAGAAGTGCAGCCGCGCAAGATCCGCTCACCTGAGCGCCACCCCTATCAAAGGTGGCGAGAATCACGCTTCCACAACTGCCCGGATTTCACCATCCGGACGAGCAGCGAGACGGAAACCCGAACGTCACATGCTCACGGATCCCACCTGCCCGCTGCCCTCACATGCCCAGCGCGAGCAACCGCTCCTCCACCCGCTCCGGCGCGTACAGGTGCTCCACGACCAGCGCCCCCGCCCCCACCAGCCCGGCCCGCTCACCGAGCCGTGAGGTCAGCACATGCAGATGAGCGGTGGAGCGCGGCAGCGCCCGCTGGTACAGCAGTTCCCGTACGCCCGTGAGGAAGGACGTGCCGGCCAGGTCTCCCGCGATCATCAGCACCCCGGGGTTGAGCAGGGTCACCACGGTCGCCAGCACGTCCCCGACCTGCCGTCCCGCCTCGCGGGCGAACGCGGCCGCTCCCGGATGCCCGGACGCCAGCAGGTCCCGCACATCCGAGCCGGACGCCGCCGGCACCCCGGTCTCGGCCAGCCGTCGCGCCACGGCGCCACCGCTCGCCACGGCGGCGAGACAGCCGTAGGACCCGCAACGGCACAGCGCCTGCGCGCCCGCCGGGACGCGGATGTGGCCGATGTCGCCGGCGCCGCCGTCGATCCCCCGGAAGATGGAGCCGCCGACGACCACTCCGGCGCCGATACCCGTCGACACCTTCACCAGGACGAAGGCCGAGCAGTCGGGGTGGCCGCTGCGCTGTTCGCCGTAGGCCATGAGGTTGGCGTCGTTGTCGACCAGGACCGGGACCCGGGGGGCGCCGGTGTGTTCGGTGAAGGCGCGGGCCAGGCGGCCTCTTATGTCGTAGCCGTCCCAGCCGGGCATGATCGGCGGCTGGACGACGCGGCCGGTCTCGCTGTCGACGGGCCCGGGGACGGCGAGACCGATCCCGCAGACCTCGGACGGCTGGTGTCCGGCCTTCTCCAGGAGTTCGGCGAACCAGCGGCCGAGTTCGCCGAGTACGGCGTCCGGGCCGTCCTCGATGACGAGCGTGCCGCCGTGCTCGGCGAGGATCTCGCCGGTGAGCGTGAGGACGCACGCGCGCGCGTGGCGGGTGTCCAGGTCCGCCGCGAGGACTACGGCGTGGGCGTCGTCGAATTCCAGGGTGATCGAGGGCCTGCCGCCCAGCGGGGAGTCCACGGGGCCGCCCGCGCCCTCGCGCAGCCAGCCCGCGCGGAAGAGCCGGTCCAGGCGCTGGCCGACGGTCGCGCGTGAGAGTCCGGTCACCTGCTGGAGGGCGCCGCGGGTCGTGGCGCGCCCGGTGCGTACCAGTTCGAGCAGATCGCCGGCGCTCGCCTGACCTCGTCCAGTCATGCGCACCCCCTTGTGTTTCTCAACCCTGCATTACATATTGAGTTTTGCGTGTTAAATAGACGTAACCCTACGGTAGCCATGACCGAACCGGTCGGCACGATGTGTTTCGTGGAGTCCCGAGTGGATCGCACTGCCCAGCTCACAGCCCTCCCCGTGGAACGCACCTTCGTATACGATCCGCCACCCTTGTCAGGTTCGCTGCACCTCAGGGCGGCTGCCGTACTGGAAGGGAACTGGACGGGTACCTCAACCGTCCCCTCCCGCGGTCTGTATCCGCACCAGTGGTCCTGGGACTCCGCGTTCATCGCGATCGGTCTGCGGCACCTCTCGCCGCTGCGGGCACAGACGGAGCTGGAGACGCTGCTCGCCGCCCAGTGGGGCGACGGACGTATCCCGCACATCGTCTTCAACCCCTCCGTACCGCTCGACGCGTACTTCCCGAGCCCCGACTTCTGGCGCTCCTCGACCGCGGGACGCACCGCGGGCGCCCCGCGCACCGTACAGACCTCGGGCATCGTGCAGCCACCGGTCCACGCGCTCGCCGCGTGGCTCGTGCACTGCGCCGATCCGGGCCTCTCCCGCGCGCGTGGCTTCCTCGCCGGTGTCTACCCCCGGCTGGCCGCCTGGCACCGCTATCTGCTGCACCGGCGGGACCTGGGCGGGGGCGGCCTCGCGTCCGTCGTACATCCCTGGGAACAGGGTATGGACAACAGCCCTTGCTGGGACGCCCCGTTGGGCCGGATCACGCCGGCCCCGGCCCGTTCCTTCCGCCGCGCCGACCTCGACCACGGGGCCGCCGAGGACCGGCCGACGGATCTGGACTACGGCCGTTACGTGCGCCTCGCGACGGACTACCGGGACGGCGAATACGCCGACGGGGCAAGCGAGTTCGCGGTGGAGGACCCGTCCTTCAACGCCCTGCTCATCGCCTCCGAGCACGCACTGGCCCGTATCGCACGGGAGTTGGGCGCGACGGGCACGGCCCGGCACGCGCGCGCGGAGCGCCTCACCGGAGTGCTGATCGAGCGGCTGTGGGACCCGGCGGAGGGGATGTTCTTCTGCCGCGACGTGCGCGGCGAGACGCAGGATGCGGGACACCGGCACCTCACCGGCGCCCTGATCCCCGAGCGCAGCGTCTCCGGGCTCATCCCGCTGCTCCTCCCCGACCTGCCCCAGCACATCGTCACCGCCCTCGTCCGCACGGCGTCCGGCCCGCACTTCGGACTCGGCGACACCACCCAACTCCCGCCCAGCTACGACCTGTTGGGCGAGGCGTTCGACCCGCACCGGTACTGGCGCGGCCCGGCCTGGTTCAACACGAGCTGGCTGCTGGAGCGCGGCCTGCGGCTGCACGGCGAGCGGACACGGGCGGAGGACCTGCGCACGGCGGTCCTGGAGACGGCCGCCGCCACCGACTTCGCCGAGTACGTCGACCCGTACGACGGCGAGGCGTGCGGCGCGACCGGCTTCAGCTGGACCGCCGCGCTGACCCTCGATCTGCTTCACGAGCCCCCTGGGCACGGCGTGTCCGCCGCGGGACTCGGCACGTTCGACATGAGTGACACACGTGACTGACACGGACGTCAGTGACACCGAAGTCAAGGGCGCCAAGAGAGTCAAGGGAGGGGACCGGGGATGACGGACCGGCATCATCTGCTCGTGCACGGCGGGACGTTCGCAGCCGTGGGCGACGGCGGGGACATCAGCGGCGTACGGGGCGGCAGTTCCCCGGACGGGTTATTCGTACGGGACGCCCGGCACCTGAGCCGCTGGCAGTTGACGGTCGACGGCGCGGTGCCCGAGGCGCTGACGCCGGTGGCCGACGGGGACATGGCGCGCTGCGTCCTCGTCCCGCGCGGCGGCCGCCAGGAACCGCCCGCACACACGCTCTTCCGTGAACAGGCCGTCGGCGACGGCGCGTTCGTCGAATCGCTGAAGGTGACCAGCAACCGTCCGGTGCCGACGACGGTCCGGCTCGCGGTCACCGCGGACGCGGACTTCACGGACCAGTTCGAACTCCGCTCCGACTACCGCACGTACGCGAAGATCGGCGCCACCCGCTCCCGCCAAGTCCTGGAGGACGGCGTGGAGTTCGCCTACCAGCGCGGCGAATGGCGGTCCTGTACGACGGTCACGGCCGAGCCCGCTCCCGACGGTGTCGAGGAGACCGGCACCGGCGCCCGCCGCATGGTGTGGACCCTGGACCTCGAACCGCACGGCACCGCCGAGTTGGCGCTCCGCGTGATGGCCCGCCCGCACGGCGACAAGCGCGCCCTGCGGGTACCGCGCTCACCGTCCGCCCTGAACGACCAACTCATCGCGCTGGAGGGCGAGTACGTCCAGGGCGTCTCCTTCCCCACCGGCTGGCCGGAGCTGGCCGCCGCCTGCGCCCGGGGCCTGTCGGACCTGGCCTCGCTCCAGGTCCGAGCGACGGGTCCGGACGGCGAGGAGCTGCGCGTACCGGCGGCGGGGGCACCCTGGTTCCTGACCCTGCTGGGCAGAGACGCACTTCTGACGTCGTTGTTCGCCCTCCCGTACCGCCCCCAACTCGCCGCCGCCACACTGCCGGCGCTCGCCGCGACGCAGGCGACGGCGGTGGGCCCGGAGTCGGTCTCCCAGCCCGGCAAGATCGTGCACGAGGTGCGGCACGGCGAGTTGGCGCACTTCGGGCAGGTGCCGTACGGGCGTTACTACGGCTCGGTCGACGCGACCCCGCTGTTCCTGGTGCTGCTCGGCGCGTACGTGGAGCAGACCGGCGACACGGCCCTGGCCCGGCGCCTGGAGCCCAACGCCCGTGCCGCGATCGGCTGGATGCTGGACCACGGCGGCCTGACGTCCCGCGGTTACCTGGTCTACCGCGCGGACCAGGGCGGCCTGGCCAACCAGAACTGGAAGGACTCCCCCGGCGCGATCTGCGGCGCCGACGGCACGCGGGCGAGCGGTCCGGTGATGGCGGCGGGGGCGCAGGGTTACGCGTACGACGCGCTGCGCCGCACGGCGTGGGTGGCGCGGACGGTGTGGGAGGACGAGACGTACGCGGCCCTCCTGGAACAGGCCGCGTCCGACCTCCGGGACCGTTTCCAGCGGGACTTCTGGATGCGGGAGCACTCCTTCCCGGCGCTGGCACTGGACGGCGAGGGCCGCCAGGTCGACGCGCTGGCGTCGGACGCGGGCCACCTGCTCTGGTCCGGCCTGCTGGACAAGGAGTACGGCGAGCTGGTCGGCCGCAGGCTCCTCGCCCCGGACTTCTTCTCGGGCTGGGGAGTCCGCACCCTCGCCTCCGGCCAGGCGGCGTACCACCCCCTGTCGTACCACCGGGGTTCGGTCTGGCCCCACGACAACGCGCTGATCACGCTGGGCCTGGCCCGCTACGGCCTGCACGACGAGGCCCGCACGGTCGCGCACGCGCTGGTCGACGCGGCGACGGCGACCGGCCACCGCCTCCCGGAGGTCCTCGCGGGCTACGGCCGCGACACCCACCCGGAGCCGGTTCCGTACCCGCACGCGTGCGTACGGGAGTCCCGTTCGGCGGCGGCTCCGTTGGCGCTGCTCACGGCGGTCGGGGGCGCGTGACACAACGGTGATAAGGCGTTTGCCGGGTGTTTGCCCAGTTCCGTGAACAGGGGCCCGAGGCAACTCGTACGGAAGAGCGGCGGTCCTGCCTCCCCAGTTCGGACCGCCACTCCACTCCGATCACGGGCCTCGCACGGAAGGACCTTCGGGTTGCCTCAGCACACGAGCACACGCCAGACACCGAATACGGCCGGGGCAGCCGATGGCGAGGTACTGCCGCCGGACACGAACGACGAACCTACGTCGGCGCCCTCCGGCGCGATAACAACGCCGGAGGCCTCCGACAGCGCCGCCGACACTGAGTCCAAGTCCGAGGCAGGCGCGGGGAGTTCCGCAGCCAGCGAGGGTGAGGCCGAGGCTTCCGCAGGCGGTGCGGGGCGGGAGGCCAAGGCCGGCTCTCCCCCAGTCGCCGCGAGCGAAGGCAAGACACCGACCAACGCTTCAACGGGCACCGGCAGCAAGGCCAAGGCCGGAACCTCCCCCGCTGCCGGGAGCAAGGCGGAGCGTCCCGCGGACACGGACACGGAGACCGACCTTCCGGCAGACGCCGAGACACGGGCCAACCTCTCGGCGGACGCCGACGGCAAGACCAAGGCCAGAACTTCCACGGCCGCCGAGACAAAGGCCGCCCGCCTCGCGAGCGTCAAGAACAAGGCCAGCCCTTCTACCGGCACCGCGACCAAGGCCGGATCCCCCGCGGGCACCAACACCGAGACCGACGCTGCCGCCACCGGCGAGAACAAGACGGGTTCCGTTACGGGCGCCAAGACCGAAGCCGGAGCTTCTACCACCGCCAACACCGAGACCGGTTCACCTGCCGGCACCGCGACCAAGGCCGGATCCCCCGCGGGCGCCAACACCGAGACCGACGCTGCCGCCGCCGACGAGACCGAGACCGGTTCCATTACGGGCGCCAAGACCGAAGCCGGAGCTTCTACCACCGCCAACACCGAGACCGGTTCACCTGGCGGCACCACGACCAAGGCCGGATCCCCCGCGGGCACCAACACCGAGACCGGTTCCGTTGCGGGCGTCGCGACCAAAGCCGGCTCCCCTGCAAGCGCCGAGTCCGAAGCGGCCGCTTCTCCCGCCGCCAAGGCCGAGCAAGCCGAGGCCACCTCCCCCGAACTGGCCGTAGAAGAGCCGTCCGGGACTACGGCGGAAGCCGCGTCCGAAACCGTGTCCGCCGGGACCCCCGACACCGCCTCCGGCGCCGTGAAGGCCGGGACAGCCGAGGACACCGACGACACCGCCCCCGAAGCTCTCGACTCCGAGGCCGCCGAGAAGGCCACCACGACCACCCCCTCCGCCGAAGCTGAACCCGACGCCTCAGCCACCGGCACGGACGTGGACGCGGACACCTCAACCGAATCCGTCGCAGCCACCGGCACCGGCTCCGAGGACGCCGCCCTCGACGCCCCCGACCCCACCACCCCCCGCCCCAAGCGCCCCGGCCCCCGCTCCTGGAGCAGCCGCCTAGGCCTCCGGCGCCGTATGCAGGCCTGGCGGGAGAAGCACCCGGTAGCCGCGCTCACCCTCTCCTGGGTGGTCACCTTCCTCGCTGCCGTGCTGGTCTACATCTGCCTCGAAATGCCCAACACGCTGGGGCAGTTGAGGCTGATGGAGTTCGCGCGGATACCGGCCGAGGCGATCATGGCGGCGGTGATTCTGCTGAGTCTGCCGCGGCGGGCGCGGATCATCGTGGCCGCGGGGTTCGGCGCTCTCGTCGGGGCCATCGCCGTGTTGAACATGTTCGACATGGGGTTCAACGAATACCTGGGCCGGCACTTCAACATCATCCTGGACTGGAGCCTGTTCGGGGACGCCCGCGGGTATCTGAAGGACACGTTCGGCGGGACGGCCACCCAGGTCATCACGGTCGGTCTCATCGCCCTCATCGTCGCGCTGATCGTCCTCGTCGCGCTGGCGATGGTCCGGCTCAGCAACGTCCTGGTCGCCTACAAGGCCATCGCGACCAAGGGCACCCTGATCGCCGGCACGGTGTGGATCACCCTCACCGCGTTCGCGCTGGAGTTCCACGGCATCCCGCTCGCCGCCGACCACACCGCCGGCGTCATCAAGTACCAGGTACGCGCGGTGCAGGAAACCCTGCGCGACGAGGCCGAGTTCAAGAAGGTCGCCAAGGTCGACGCCTTCGGCAACACCCCCGGCAGCCAGCTCGTCCCGGACCTCCGCGGCAAGGACATGATCTTCACCTTCATCGAGAGCTACGGCCGTAGCGCGATCGAGGACCCGATCATGGCGCCCGGTGTCGACTCGACCCTCGCCGCCGACACCAAGGCCCTCTCGAAGGCGGGCTTCGCCGCGAAGAGCGGCTGGCTGACGTCGGCGACGTACGGCGGCAGCAGCTGGCTCGGCCACTCCACCACCATGTCGGGCCTGTGGGTCAGCAACCAGCAGCGCTACCGCACGGTGATGGCCAGCGACCACCTCAGCCTGACCGACGCCTTCAAGAAGACCGGCGACTACGACACCGTCGGCGTGATGCCGGGCATCCAGAAGGGCTGGCCGGAGCAGAGTTTCTACGGCCTCGACAAGGTCTACAACGCCTTCCAACTCGGCTACCAGGGACCGAAGTTCAGCTGGTCGACGATGCCCGACCAGTACGCGCTGGAGCAGTTCCAGAAGCAGGTGCACAGCAAGCCCCGCACCGACGGCAAGTCGCTGATGTCCCTGCTGATCCTGACCTCCAGCCACCAGCCCTGGGCACCGATTCCGAAGCTCGTCCCCTGGGACCAGCTGGGCAACGGTTCGATCTTCGACTCGATCGAGAAGGCCGGCAACAAGGCGTCCAGCGTCATCGCCGACACCACCAAGTCCCGCCAGGAGTACGGCAAGTCGATCCAGTACTCGGTGAACTCCCTCACCCAGTGGCTGGAGCGCTACGGCAACGACAACACCGTGCTCGTCTTCCTCGGCGACCACCAGCCGATCGCCCGCGTCAGCGGCAATCACGCCAGCCGTGACGTCCCGATCTCGATCGTCGCCAAGGACCCCAAGGTCCTTGAGAAGATCGACAGTTGGAACTGGAGCGACGGCCTGCGCCCCGCGCACAACGCCCCGGTGTGGAAGATGAG
The DNA here is from genome assembly GCF_045162565.1 of Streptomyces sp. NBC_00986. Classification (NCBI taxonomy): domain Bacteria; kingdom Bacillati; phylum Actinomycetota; class Actinomycetes; order Kitasatosporales; family Streptomycetaceae; genus Streptomyces; species Streptomyces sp. NBC_00986. The sequence continues at coordinate 7,926,699 of NZ_CP108733.1, read as the reverse complement.
CGACTTCCGCGACAAGTTCCTCACGGCGTACGGCTCGACGCCCCACCCGAAGAAGAACTGAGCAGCAGCAGAAGAACTGAGCAGCCGCCCAAGGGAGTTCAGCCTCCGGACGTGTCCAGTTCCGCGTCCTCGCTGATCCCCGCGCAGTCGTACGGGTCCTTCAGCCAACCGTCCGGCAACACAACCCTGTTGTTGCCGGACGTACGGCCGCGGGGCCCGTCCGCGCCCACCGGCCAGGGCTGGTCGAGGTCCAACTCGTCAAGACCGGACCGGAGTTCCTCCAGCGACGACGTGATCGCGAGCCGCTTGCGCATCTCGCTCCCGACCGCGAAGCCCTTCAGGTACCAGGCGACGTGCTTACGGAAGTCGATGACCCCCCGCGCCTCGTCCCCGATCCACTCCCCCAACAGCGTCGCGTGCCGCACCATGACGTCGGCGACCTCGCGCAACGACGGTTCCAGGACGTCCTGTTGACGCCCCTCGAACGCGGCCACGAGGTCGGCGAACAGCCACGGACGTCCAAGACACCCGCGCCCGACCACCACCCCGTCACACCCGGTCTCCCGCACCATCCGCAGCGCGTCCTGCGCCGACCAGATGTCGCCGTTGCCGAGCACGGGGATCTCCGGCACATGCTCCTTCAGGCGCGCGATCGCGTCCCAGTCCGCCGTACCGCCGTAGTGCTGGGCGGCGGTACGGCCGTGCAGCGCGATGGACGTGACGCCCTCCTCGACAGCGATGCGGCCGGCATCGAGGAACGTGATGTGGTCGTCGTCGATGCCCTTGCGCATCTTCATCGTGACGGGCAGGTCACCGGCCCCGCTGACGGCCTCCTTCAGGATCGCCCGCAGCAGGTTCCGCTTGTACGGCAGCGCGGAGCCGCCACCCTTGCGGGTCACCTTCGGCACCGGGCAGCCGAAGTTGAGGTCGATGTGGTCGGCGAGCCCCTCCTCCGCGATCATGCGGACGGCCTTGCCGACGGTCGCCGGGTCCACGCCGTACAACTGGATCGAACGCGGCGTCTCGGTCGCGTCGAAACGGATCAGCTGCATGGTCTTGTCGTTGCGCTCGACCAGCGCCCGGGTCGTGATCATCTCGCTGACGAACAGGCCCTTGCCGCCGCTGAACTCCCTGCACAGGGTGCGGAAGGGCGCGTTCGTGATCCCGGCCATGGGGGCCAGGACGACGGGCGGCGAGACGGTGTGCGGACCGATCTGCAGGGGCGACACAACCGGGGAGACGGGCGAGGACACGGGCGTGGACATTGCTCCATTGTCCCGTACGGCGCCGGGTGCCCGGGCCCGAGGACCGTGTAACGGTAATTAGTTAGCCGCACTATCGAGTTTGGCGTACGATGGTGCGCATGCCCGAGCTCAGCCACCGCCGCCGACAGCTGGTGCTCGCGATCTGCTGCATGAGTCTGCTGATCGTGAGCCTGGACGTGACCATCCTGAACGTCGCACTGCCCGCGATGCAGACCGATCTGCACGCCTCGACCTCCGGTCTGCAGTGGACGATCGACGCGTACACCCTGGTCCTGGCCTCCCTGCTGATGCTGGCGGGTTCCACGGCCGACCGGATCGGCCGCAAGCGGGTCTTCGTCGTCGGCCTGGTGGTCTTCAGCCTCGGCTCACTGCTCTGCTCCGTCGCGCCCGATCTGGACGCGCTGATCTGGTTCCGCATGATCCAGGCGGTCGGCGGCTCGATGCTCAACCCGGTCGCCATGTCGATCATCACCAACACCTTCACCGAGCCGCGTGAGCGCGCCCGGGCGATCGGTGTGTGGGGTGCGGTCGTCGGTATATCGATGGCCGCCGGTCCGCTGATCGGCGGGCTGCTCGTGGACTCGGTCGGCTGGCGCTCGATCTTCTGGATCAACCTGCCGGTGGGCCTGGCCGCGCTGTTGCTCACGCTGAAGTTCATCCCCGAGTCCCGCGCGCCCAAGGCCCGCCGTGCCGACCCGGTCGGCCAGCTCATGGTGATCGCCCTGTTCGGCTCCCTGACGTACGCGATCATCGAGGCGCCGAGCTCCGGGTTCACCTCGATCCTGCCCTTCGCGATCCTCGCGCTGGCCGCGCTCGTCGCACTGCTCTGGTACGAGCCTCGGCGCGACGAACCTCTCATCGACCTGCGCTTCTTCCGGTCGGCGCCGTTCAGTGGGGCGACGGTGATCGCCATCAGCGCGTTCTCGGCACTGGGGGGCTTCCTGTTCCTGTCCACGCTGTATCTGCAGAACGTGGTCGGTCTTGACGCGCTGCACGCCGGGCTGTGGATGCTGCCGATGGCTGTGCCTACGTTCCTGTGCGCGCCGATCTCCGGGCGGCTGGTCGGTAGTCATGGGCCGCGAATATCCCTGCTGATCGCGGGGACGGCGATGACGGCCAGCGCGGTGATGTTCGCGGGGTTCGAGGCGGAGACGTCGGGCGTCTCGCGGTTCATCGGGTACGCGCTGTTCGGGATCGGGTTCGGGTTTGTGAACGCGCCGATCACCAACACCGCGGTGTCCGGGATGCCGCGGGCTCAGGCGGGGGTTGCGGCGGCTGTTGCTTCCACGAGTCGGCAGTTGGGGCAGACGCTCGGGGTTGCGGTTGTCGGGGCGGTGTTGGCTTCCGGGATCGGGGCGTCGTCGTACAAGGAGACGTTTGTTTCTGCTGCTCGGCCCGGGTGGTGGATCTTGGTGGTGTGCGGGTTGGCTGTGCTGGTGCTCGGGGCGGTCACCAGTGGGGCTTGGGCTCGGCGGACTGCTGAACGTACGGCTGAGAAGTTGTCGTCTGTTGAGGTGCGCGAAGCGGCGGGGATCAGCGCGTAGTTTTGCGGGTGCGGGTCCGTTGTGGCTGGTCGCGCCCACGCGGCGGTAGCCGCAAATCAGATACGGCCCCGCGCCCCTAAAAGCAAAACCCTCACATGGCCTGCGCTATGGCGTGCAGCTTCTCCAAGCGCTCCCTCGACTCCTCGTCCGCCGGCGCATACGTCACCATCCTCGGGCCCCTCGCCGGGCCCAGCCACAGGTCGGTGTGGTCGACGGTGATGCGGCCCACGTGGGTGTTGCGGAACTCCTTGCGGCGGGGGCTGGCGCCCATGACCTCGTGGCGGTCCCAGACCTCGCAGAACTCGGGGGACGTGCGCAGGCGCTTGAGGAGGGTCTTCCAGGTGGGGTCGGCGAGGTGGTCGGCCATCGAGCCGCGGAAGCGGGCGGCCATGAGGCGCTGGGTCTTCTCCAGGTGCACGATCGACGAGCGCCACTCCTCGTGCGTGTAGGAGAGGATCATGCAGTTGCGGTCCTCGGGCGGTACCGCGTCCAGGTCGCAGAGCAGCATCCCGTAGGTGCGGTTGTAGGCGAGGATGTCGTACCTGCTGTTCTGCAGACAGGCCGGGATCGGGTCCAGCTGGTCCAGCATCGCCTGCAGGGCGGGCGTGACGACCGCGCAGCTCGTGGCCGGCTGCGGGTCGATCGCACCGGCCAGCTGGAAGAGGTGGGCGCGTTCGCTGCTGTCCAGGAACAGGGTGCGGGCGAGGGCGTCGAGGACCTGTACCGAGACCTGGATGTCCCGCGCCTGTTCGAGCCACGTGTACCAGGTGACCCCGACCGCGGCGAGCTGCGCGACCTCCTCGCGGCGCAGGCCGGGGGTACGGCGCCGAGTACCGCGCGGGAGGCCGACCTGCTCGGGGGCGATGTGCTCCCGGCGGTGGCGCAGGAACGCGGCGAGTTCATGGCGCCGGACCGTCGACGCGGTCTGCGGAGCACCCGCGGCCTCGGCCGTCGCCTCTGTCACCGTCTCCTGTGCCATCGTCGTCATCACCCCAGTCTGCCGCTGTACGGAGCCTGTTTCCAGGTAGTCCTTCTACCAGGATAAGGACACTCTGGTACCAGTCTCCCGGAAGGCGCACGCTCGTCAGCGTGACCGAAACCATCGCTTCCCGCACCGTCAGATCCCCGGCGGCGGCACCCGTGCTCAGCGGCCTCGGACTGTTCACGGTGCTGCTGGCCGCGGCGCTGCCCCTCATCGACTTCTTCATCGTGAACGTGGCCCTGCCGACCATCGGCAAGGACCTCTCGGCGAGCGAGGCCGTCCTCGAACTCGTCGTCGCCGGCTACGGAGTCTCGTACGCCGTGCTGCTCGTCCTCGGCGGCAGGCTCGGCGACCTGTTCGGCCGCCGTCGGCTGTTCCTGGGCGGGATGGCCGCCTTCGGTGTGACCTCGCTGGCGTGCGGGCTCGCGCCCACCGCGTGGACGCTGGTCGCCGCGCGGATCGCGCAGGGCGCGGCGTCCGCGGCGATGCTCCCGCAGGTCCTCGCCACCATCCAGTCCGCGACCCAGGGCCCGCGCCGCGCCAAGGCGATGGGCCTGTACGGCGCGACCGCCGGCCTCGCCATGGTCGCGGGCCAGATCCTCGGCGGGGTCCTGGTGGCCGCCGACATCGCCGGTACCGGCTGGCGCGCGGTGTTCCTGGTGAACGTGCCGGTCGTCGTCATCGGACTGTTCCTGGCCGCCAAGGTCGTACCGGAGACGCGTTCGCAGCACCCTGAGCCGGTGGACGTGCCCGGTACCTTCCTGCTCGGCGCGTCCCTGCTGGCGCTGCTCGTGCCGCTGACCGAGGGCCGGGCGGCGGGCTGGCCGCTGTGGACGTGGCTGTCGCTGGCCGCGTTCCCGGGGCTCGCGTCGGCGTTCTACGCGGTGGAGCGCAGGGCTGACCGGCAGGGCCGTACGCCGCTGGTGCCGCCGAGTCTGCTGGCCCTGACCTCGCTGCGGCGCGGGCTGGTGATGATCGTGCCGTTCGCGATCGGCTTCAGCGGGTTCATGTTCGTGATCGCGGTGGCGTTGCAGAGCGGTGCGGGTCTCGGCCCGGTCGCGGCGGGCCTCGCGCTCGTCCCGCTGGCGGTGACCTTCTTCCTCGCCTCGCTCGCAGGGCCGCGGCTGGTGAACCGGTACGGCACGCGGGTCGTGACCGCCGGTTCGGTCATCCAGGCGGTGGGCCTCGGGCTGATCGTGCTGGCCGTGTGGCGCTCCTGGCCGCACCTCGGCTTCGTCGAACTGCTCCCCGGCGCGGCGGTCGCCGGTGCCGGTCAGGCGCTCCAACTCCCCATCATCTTCCGGATCATCCTGTCCGAGGTGCCGACCGCCCGTGCCGGTGTGGGCGCCGGCGTCATGGTCACCACCCAGCAGTCCGCACTGGCACTGGGCGTGGCCACGCTCGGCACCCTCTTCCTCTCCCTGGTCCCGGGGATGGGCATGCGGGACGCCCTGGCGACAACGCTGTTGGCGCAGCTGGCCGGGGTCGTGCTGACCGGGCTGCTCAGCCTGCGGCTGCCGCGCACCATCGGGTGACAAACCGGACGACGTGCGGACCACGTGCCGTACGGCACCCGGGATGTCATGCTCACAGCTTGGACAACTCGGCGTGAATTGAGCCCTGTTGATGTTGGTCTTGCTGCACACTCCTTGCCGGAGACTCCTGAACGGAGGCGAGGCGCATGTTGCAGATCAACACGAGCAAAGTGAGCCGCTGGGACCAGCACGGGCGGGAACATGTCGTCCGCGTGCAGCGCAAGGGCGCGCAGCGCACGATCGTGTGCGACACCTGCGGCTGGAAGAAGAACGCGCAGTTCCTGCCCTGGCTGAAGGCGGAGGAGCATCTGGCTGAGGAGCACCAGGCGACGGTGGACCCGACCGCCGACTGACCGGGGAGCGATGAGTTCGCGGGGCGAGGAGAGTCGTATCCGATACGACTCCCCGGACCGGAAGGCCGACCGATGAGCTCTCTCCACGACACCCTGCGGCGACGCGTCGACGACGGCACCGTGCCGGGGGCGGTGGGCCTGGTGGCGCGCGGCGACGACGTCGAGGTGGTCGCCGTCGGCTCCGTCGACGTCGAAGGCACCGCCCCGATGGCCCGCGACTCGATCTTCCGGATCGCCTCGGTCAGCAAGCCGGTCACGGCGGCGGCGGTGCTGGCGCTGGTGGAGGACGGGCGGCTCGCGCTGGACGCCCCGGTGGCGGAGTGGCTGCCGGAGCTGGCGAAGCCGACGGTGGTCCGCACACCCTCCTCGCCGGTCGAGGACGTCGTGCCCGCGGACCGCCCCGTCACCGTCGAGGACCTGCTGAGCTTCCGGGCCGGCTGGGGCTTCCCGGACGACTTCTCCCTGCCGGCCGTCCAGGCGCTGCTCGCGTTCCAGCAGGACGGCCGCGCGCCCTACCTCCAGCCGGGACCCGACGAGTGGCTCGCCGCGCTGTCCCGTATCCCGATGGTGGGCCAGCCGGGCGCCGCGTGGCTCTACAACACCTGCTCGGACCTCCAGGGCGTCCTGGTCGCGCGCGCCTCGGGCTCGTCGTTCCCCGACTTCCTGGCGGAGCGGTTCTTCGGGCCGCTGGGCATGACGGACACGGCGTTCGCGGTGCCGGAGTCGAAGCGGGCCCGCTTCACCACCGCCTACACCCCGGGCGAGCACGGCACCCTGGAGCAGGCCGACACCCCGGACGGCGGCTTCAGCCGTCCCCCCGCCTTCCCCTCGGGCGCCGGCGGCCTGGTCTCGACGGCCGACGACCTCCTGGCCTTCGGCCGCATGCTCGCGAACGCCGGCGCGGCACCGGACGGCACCCCGGTCCTCTCCCCCACCTCGGTGAGCCGCATGACCACCAACCACCTCACCGCCGCCCAGCGCGAGGCCGCCACCCTCTTCCTGGAGGGCCAGGGCTGGGGCTACGGCGGCCAGGTCGACGTCGCTCCGGTCGACCCGTGGAACGTCCCCGGCCGCTACGGCTGGGTCGGCGGCACCGGCACGACGGCCCACGTGGTCCCGCCCACAGGCACGGTGACGGTACTGCTGACCCAGGTGGCGATGACGAACCCGGTACCGCCAGCGCTGATGCGGGAGTTCTGGGGGTGCGCGGCAATCGGTTAGACCCAGGCGACCGAGCGGAGGGCAACGGACGGACGAGCGGCCCGACGACGGCACAGGAACCGGTACGAGTCCGAACTCCGGGCATCACATGGGGTGTTGCGTGGCCCCGGTCTCCGGCGGTCCGGGTGACCCGCACGTCGACCTCGCGGCCGTGATCGTCGCCGCGCTGTCCCTGGCAGCACCACCGACCAACCACCTCCGCCACGGCAACGCCCGGAACGTGGAACCCGGCGCCGGACGTTGGTATTCACGATCGGCCCGGGGCAGCGGCTCCAGCAGCGCGGCTAGCTCCGCAGCCCGCGCACCAGCAGCTCCACCAGTGCCTCGAACTCCGCGTCCGCGCCCGGCTTCCGCCACTCCCGCGCGTAGGACGGGTCGTGGAAGCAGTTGGCGCCCTGGAAGACGGCACGGGCGGCGACGGCCGGGTCGGCGGCCTTGAAGACACCGCTCTCGACGCCCGCGCCGACGATCGCGGTGAGCTGGCCGATGAGTTCGTCGAGGTGCGCGCCGACCATCTCGCCCGCCTCCTTGACGAGAACCATGTACGCGGCGAACATTTCCGGATCGTCGCCCGCCTTCCGGCGCTTGGCGTCGAAGAGGCCCGCCAGCCAGTCACGGAGGCGGGCCTCTGGATCGCGGTCCTCGGCCGTGAGGCGGGACAGTCCCTCCGACGTACGGTCGAGCCAGCGCTTGGCGACCGCCTCACGCAGCGCCGCCTTCGTGCGGAAGTGCCGGTAGATGGTGCCATGGCTGACGCCGAGCGCGCGGGCCACGTCCACCACGGTGGCCTTGGCCGGGCCGTGGCGGCGCAGCACCTCCTCGGTCGCTTCGAGGATGCGCTCGGCGGTCAGGGTCTCGCTCGGTGCCATGACGAAGACCGTACCCGCAGGCCGGATCAGTGCTCGCTGTCGAGGTGCGCCATCATCGCCGACGGGTAGCGGTCGCCCACCGCCGAGTCCGCCGGTACGGCCGCCTCGATCGCCGCCAGGTCCGCCGCGTCCAGGACGACGTCCAGCGCGCCCAGCGACTCCGCGAGCCGCTCCCGGGTGCGCGCGCCGACCAGCGGCACGATGTCCTCGCCCCGCGACAGCACCCAGGCGATGGCGAGCTGGGCGACGGAGACGCCCTTCTGCTCGGCGAGCTTCCGCAGCTGCTCGACCAGGGTCAGGTTGTGCTGGAGGTTCTCGCCCTGGAACCGCGGCGAGTGCGCCCGGAAGTCGCTCGCCCCGAGCTGCCGGTCGGGCGTGAAGTGCCCGGAGATCAGCCCGCGCGACAGCACGCCGTACGCCGTGACGGAGATCCCCAGCTCCCGGGTGACCGGCAGGATCCGGTCCTCGATGCCGCGCGTGATCAGCGCGTACTCCAGCTGCACGTCCGCGATCGGCGCGGTGGCCGCGGCCCGGCGGATCGTGTCGGCGCCGACCTCACTGAGGCCGATGTGCCGGACGTACCCCTGCTCGACGAGTTCGGCTATCGCGCCGATGGTCTCCTCGATCGGTACGTCGTGGTCGACCCGGGCGATCCGGTACACGTCGATGTGGTCGACGCCGAGGCGTTGGAGGGAGTAGGCGGCGAAGTTCTTCACGGCGGCGGGCCTGCCGTCGTAGCCGAACCAGCTGCCGTCCGGACCGCGCAGCGCCCCGAACTTCACGCTGGTGAGCGCCTGTTCGCGGCGGGCGGCGGGGGCGGTGCGCAGGGCCTCGCCGATCAGCAGCTCGTTGTGGCCCATGGCGTAGAAGTCGCCGGTGTCGAGGAGCGTCACGCCCGCTTCGAGGGCCGCGTGGATGGTGGCGATGGACTCGGTGCGGTCCGCGTCGCCGTACAGCGCGGACATGCCCATGCAGCCGAGGCCGAGGGCGGAGACCTGGGGGCCGGTGGTTCCGAGAGTGCGCGTGGGGATCGTCATGCATGCCACCTTGGCATGACAGATGACAGATTTCAATATCTGTCATTCCATACTTGTCAGCGCGGTCGGCCGGTACGGACCTCTTGACGAAAGGTCTGGACCACGCGCACTGTCATGCCTACGACACCTCACCGCACCCCCACCGGGAGGCCCGTATGCTCCGCCGCGCCCTGCGCCTGCTCGCCGCCGCCCTGACGACGGCCTGTCTCGCCCAACTCCCCGTCGCCGGGGCCGCGTCCGCGGCCGACACCTGCGCCGTGAAGTCCCGCCCCGCCGGCAAGGTCCTCCAGGGCTACTGGGAGAACTGGGACGGCTCCTCCAACGGCGTTCATCCGCCCTTCGGTTGGACCCCGATCACCAACTCCGCGATCGCCACCCACGGCTACAACGTGATCAACGCGGCCTTCCCGGTGATCCGTTCAGACGGCACCGCCCTCTGGGAGGACGGCATGGACGCCGGTGTGAAGGTGGCCACGCCCGCCGAGATGTGCGCGGCGAAGGCCTCCGGCCAGACGATCCTGATGTCGATCGGCGGCGCGGCCGCGGGCATCGACCTCAGCTCGTCCACGGTCGCCGACAAGTTCGTCTCGACGATCGTGCCGATCCTGAAGAAGTACAACTTCGACGGCATCGACATCGACATCGAGACGGGCCTGGTCGGCAGCGGAAACATCGGCCAACTCTCCACGTCCCAGGCCAACTTGATCCGCATCATCGACGGCATCCTCGCCCAGATGCCCTCCAACTTCGGCCTGACGATGGCCCCGGAGACGGCATACGTCACCGGCGGCAGCATCACGTACGGCTCGATCTGGGGCGCGTATCTCCCGATCGTGAAGAAGTACGCGGACAACGGCCGCCTGTGGTGGCTCAACATGCAGTACTACAACGGCAGCATGTACGGCTGCTCCGGCGACTCGTACTCGGCCGGCACGGTCGCGGGCTTCACCGCCCAGACCGACTGCCTCAACAAGGGCCTGGTCGTGCAGGGTACGACGATCAAGGTGCCGTACGACAAGCAAGTACCGGGCCTGCCCGCCCAGTCGGGCGCGGGCGGCGGCTACATGTCACCGTCCCTGGTCTCCCAGGCGTGGAAGCACTACGGCACGAGCCTCAAGGGCCTGATGACCTGGTCCATCAACTGGGACGGCTCGAAGAACTGGACGTTCGGCGACAACGTGAAGTCCCTGCAAGGGCGTTGAGAGCAGCGCACAAAAAAACTGCGGGCGGGCTGATCAACTCAGCCCGCCCGCAGTCCCGTTCAGACCCTACGCGCCGACGAGACGCGCAGCCAGGTAGCCCTCGATCTGGTCGAGGGACACCCGCTCCTGCTTCATCGAGTCGCGCTCGCGCACCGTCACCGCGTTGTCCTCGAGCGTGTCGAAGTCGACCGTCACGCAGAACGGCGTGCCGATCTCGTCCTGACGGCGGTAGCGGCGGCCGATCGCACCCGCGTCGTCGAACTCGATGTTCCAGTTCTGACGCAGCGCGGCGGCAAGGCCCTTGGCCTTCGGGGACAGCTCGGGGTTGCGGGACAGCGGGAGCACCGCGACCTTCACCGGGGCGAGGCGGTGGTCGAGGCGCAGCACCGTGCGCTTCTCCAACTTGCCCTTGGCGTTGGGCGCTTCGTCCTCGACGTACGCGTCCAGCAGGAACGCCAGCATCGCGCGGCCGACACCGGCCGCGGGCTCGATGACGTACGGCGTCCAGCGCTCGCCGGCCTCCTGGTCGAAGAAGAACAGGTCCTGGCCGGAAGCCTTGGAGTGGGCGTTCAGGTCGTAGTCGGTGCGGTTGGCGACACCCTCCAGCTCGCCCCACTCGTTGCCGCCGAACTGGAAGCGGTACTCGATGTCAGCGGTGCGCTTGGAGTAGTGGGAGAGCTTCTCCTTGGGGTGGTCGTACCACCGCATGTTCTCCTCGCGCAGGCCCAGGCCGGTGTACCAGTTCCAGCGCTGCTCCATCCAGTACTCCTGCCACTTCTCGTCCTCGCCCGGCTTGACGAAGAACTCCATCTCCATCTGCTCGAACTCGCGGGTCCGGAAGATGAAGTTGCCGGGCGTGATCTCGTTGCGGAAGGACTTGCCCATCTGCGCGATGCCGAACGGCGGCTTCTTGCGCGAAGTGGTCTGCACCTGGCCGAAGTTGGTGAAGATGCCCTGAGCGGTCTCGGGGCGCAGATAGGCGACGGAGCCGGTGTCCTGCGTCGGGCCCAGGTGGGTGGAGAGCAGGCCCGAGAACTCCTTGGGCTCGGTGAACTGGCCCTTGTTGCCGCAGTTGGGGCAGTTGATGTCGGCGAGGCCCTTCTCGGGGGCGCGGCCGTGCTTGGCCTCGTACGCCTCCTCCAGGTGGTCCGCGCGGAACCGCTTGTGGCACGAGGTGCACTCGGTCAGCGGGTCCGAGAAAGTGGCGACATGGCCGGAGGCGACCCACACCTCGGGGGCCAGGATCACGGACGAGTCGATACCGACCACGTCCTCGCGCGACGTCACCATGTAGCGCCACCACTGGCGCTTCAGGTTCTCCTTGAGCTCGACACCCAGCGGCCCGTAGTCCCAGGCGGCGCGCTGGCCGCCGTAGATCTCACTACTGGGGAATACGAAGCCACGGCGCTTGCTCAGGCTGACGATGGTGTCGATCTTGTCGGCGGCCACGGTGCTCTCTTCATGACGAATGGACAGGCAGCGAATGCTTCAGGTTACCGGCGCCTCCCTCCCTCGTATCAAATCGGTTCCCTACCCAGGGCTTGTTGACAACGGTTTCCATGCCAGTTGAAAATGACTGTCATGAACGTACGACGACGCCACATATCCGGGATCGCCATAGCCGCGGCCACCACCCTCGGTCTCGGGACCCTCTCCGCCTGCTCCGACAGCGCGGCCGCGGCCAACACGGACAAGTTCGACGTCGTCGCGTCGTTCTACCCGCTGCAGTACCTCGCCGAGCAGATCGGCGGCAGTCACGTCCACGTCACCAGTCTGACCACGCCCGGCCAGGAACCGCACGACCTCGAGATCAGCGCGCAGCAGACCGCCGCGATCGGGAGGTCCGACGCGGTGCTCTACCTCAAGAACCTCCAGCCCTCCGTCGACGCGGTGGTGAGCCAGTCCGAGGTCAAGACGAAGATCGACGCCGCCTCCCTGACCACCGAGGAGAAGCACGGCAACGAGGTCGGCGGCCACGCGGCGACGCACGACACCTCGAAGAACGACGAACTGGCCGGCCTCGACCCCCACATCTGGCTCGACCCGGTGCGCTACGCCCAGGTCGCCGAGGGCGTCGGCAAGGCCTTCGAGAAGGCCGACCCGAAGAACGCGGCCGACTACAGGACGCGCACCGCGGCCCTGGTCAAGAGGCTGGACGCGCTCAACACGGAGTTCAGGACGGGCCTCGCGAACACCAGGACCAAGGTGTTCATCACCACACACGCCGCCTTCGGCTACCTCGCCGAGCGCTACGGCCTGACCGAGGAGGCCATCAACGGCCTGGACCCCGAGTCGGAGCCGAGTGCCAAGCGCGTGAAGGACCTTGAGAAGATGGCCAAGGCCGACGGCGTCACCACCGTGTTCTACGAGACGCTCGTCAGCGACAAGACCGCGAAGACCATCGCCGCCGACGCGAACCTGAAGACGGACGTCCTCGACCCGATCGAGGGCATCACCAAGAAGTCCCGCGGCACGGACTACTTCTCGGTCCAGCAGGCCAACCTCAAGGCCCTGCAGAAGGCCCTGGGAAGTAAATGACCACCCCGATGAACAGTGCGGAGGACGACTTGATGAGCGAGCCCGTCATATCGCTGCGCGGAGTCCGCGCCGAGCTGGGCTCGCGCCCCGTCCTGCGCGGCATCGACCTCACCGTGCGCCGCGGTGAGGTGGTCGCGCTGCTCGGCGCCAACGGCTCCGGCAAGTCGACCGCGATCCGCACGATCATCGGCCAAGTCCCGCTCAGCGGGGGCGAGATCGAGCTGTTCGGCACCTCGCGCCGCGCCTTCCGCGACTGGCGGCGCGTGGGGTACGTACCGCAGCGCACGACGGCGGGGGGCGGGGTGCCCGCGACGGTCACCGAGATCGTCGCGTCCGGCCGCCTCTCCCGCGCCCGCTTCGGACTGCTGCGCAAGGCGGACCACGAGGCCGTACGGCACGCCCTGGAGCTGGTCGGGATGGCGGACCGCGCCAAGGACTCCGTCGACGCGCTCTCCGGCGGCCAGCACCAGCGGGTGCTGATCGCCCGCGCGCTCGCCGCCGAACCCGAACTCCTCATCATGGACGAGCCGATGGCGGGCGTGGACCTGGCCAGCCAGAAGGTGCTGGCGGACACCCTGACCCGTCAAGTGGCCGAAGGCACAACGGTGTTGCTCGTCCTGCACGAACTCGGCCCGCTGGAACCGCTGATCGACCGCGCGGTCGTCCTGCGCGACGGCTGCGTCCAGCACGACGGTCCGCCCCCGCGCGCGCTCGGCCAGCACGCGCTGCCCGGCCACGACCACGTACACCCGCACTCGGCGGACGCCGAACCGATCCGCACGGGACTGCTGAGCTGATGGACATCCTCGACTACGCCTTCATGCAGCGGGCGCTCATCGCCGCCGTGCTCGTCGGCATCACCGCCCCCGCGATCGGCATCTACCTGGTCCAGCGCCGCCAGCCCCTCATGGGCGACGGCATCGGCCACGTCGCGATGACCGGCGTGGGCCTCGGCTTCCTGCTGAACGCCTCCCCGGTCTGGATGGCCACCGCCGTCTCCGTCCTCGGCTCGGTCCTCATGGAACTGATCCGCTGGTACGGCAAGACCCGCGGCGACATCGCCCTCGCGATGCTCTTCTACGGCGGTATGGCGGGCGGCGTGATGTTCGTCAACCTCGCGCCGGGCGGCTCGAACGCCAACCTGAGCTCGTACCTCTTCGGCTCGCTCTCGACGGTCTCGCCGTCCGACGTGACGGCGATCGGCATCCTGGCCGCCTTCGTGATCGTGGTCACGCTGGGGCTGCGGCGGCAGCTGTTCGCCGTGAACCACGACGAGGAGTTCGCCCGGGTCACCGGCCTGCCCGTGCGTGCCCTGAATCTGCTGACGGCGGTCACCGCGGCCGTCACGGTCACCGTCGCGATGCGGGTCGTGGGCCTGATCCTGGTGTCCGCGCTGATGGTGGTGCCGGTCGCCGCCGCGCAGCAGCTCACCCGCAGTTTCGGGGCGACCCTCGCGATCGCGGGCGTGATCGGGGTGACCGTGACGGTCAGCGGCACCGTCACCTCGTACTACCAGAACGTCCCGCCCGGTGCGACGATCGTGCTCCTGACGATCGCCGCGTTCATCGCCCTCACCGCGCTGGCGACTCCGCTGGCGAGGCGCCGGGCCCGGGCCGCGGCCGCCGCGCGACCGGCCGGGGACCCGGCGGAGTGCGCGATTCCGGCCACCCGGGGGGCCGCCGACGAGGTCGGCGTCTGACCACGCACAGCCCGGGCTGGCACAATGGCTCGGCAAAGTGCAGACGTGAGGAGGCAACGGTGACGACGGCCGGCCCGCCCGTAAAGGGACGCTCCACCCGCCAGCGTGCCGCCGTGTCGGCGGCGCTCAACGAGGTCGACGAGTTCCGCAGCGCCCAGGAACTCCACGACATGCTCAAGCACAAGGGTGACTCGGTCGGCCTGACCACGGTCTACCGCACCCTCCAGAACCTCGCCGACGCCGGCGAGGTCGACGTCCTGCGCACGGACGAGGGCGAGTCCGTGTACCGCCGCTGCTCCACGGGCGATCACCATCACCACCTGGTGTGCCGGGTCTGCGGCAAGGCGGTGGAGGTGGAGGGCCCGGCTGTGGAGAAGTGGGCTGAGGCGATCGCGGCGGAGCACGGGTACGTGAACGTGGCGCACACGGTGGAGATCTTCGGCACGTGCGCGGAGTGCGCGGCGGCCGCTGCTTAGGCCCTAGACGCGGGGCAGTTCGGTGTTCAGCAGGGCTCGTAGGCGGTCCACGTCCTGCGGGCTGTGTGCGCCCTGCTTGACGATCACCATCGCGCAGGCGCCGATCCTGTCCGGGCTGCGGAGTACGAAGCAGTGGTCCGTCTCGGCGTAACTGCCGTAGTTGGCCCAGGACATGCGCGAGTCCATGTGTGCGCTGACCGTCCGCACGCCCTCCTCGGCGACGGTCACCCGCATCACGCCGTGGTGCTCGTTGGCCCGCAGCAGTTGGCGGGCGGTCATGCCGGGCACCCCGAGCATCAGCAGCGGCCAGGCGATGAGCGCGATGCCGAAGGCGAAGTCGATGCCGTCGCCGCCCGCCAGGCCCGCGGTCAGCACGAGCACGCCCAGCACCATGACGGCCGCGTGGAAGACGGGGTGGTGGATGAACCCGGCCCGGCCGCGCCTGCGGAACAGCAGCCGGACGGCCTCGGTCATGTCCTCCAGCCGGATCTGGTACTCCAGCACCACTTCGCTCGCGCGTTGCTCGACGCTCTGTGCCTGCTCCATCACGGCCCCTCCCCGTTGCTGCGGTGACGAGCCGTGATAGTAACCCCGCAGTCTGACAGGGGTGTTACTCGTTTCCCCGCATCGCCTGCTCCATCGCGAGCAGCTTCTCGTTCGGCACGGCGCCGCCGAACCGCCGGTCCCGCTGGGCGAATTCGACGCACGCGCGCCACAGGTCACGGCGGTCGAAGTCCGGCCACAGCACGTCCTGGAAGACCATCTCGGCGTAAGCGCTCTGCCAGATCAGGTAGTTGGAGGTGCGCTGTTCGCCGCTGGGGCGCAGGAAGAGGTCGACCTCGGGCATGTCCGGGTAGTACATGTACTTGGCGAAGGTCTTCTCGTCGACCTTGGCCGGGTCGAGCCGGCCCGCCTTCACATCCTCGGCCAACGCCCTTGCCGCGTCGGCGATTTCGGCCCGGCCGCCGTAGTTCATGCAGAAGTACAGCGTGAGCGCGTCGTTGTTCTTCGTCTGCTCCTGCGCGATCTGGAGCTCCTTGGCGACCGACCGCCACAGCTTGGGCATACGGCCCACCCACCGCACCCGGATACCGAGTCCGTCGAGGGTGTCGCGGGTCTTGCGGATGAAGTCGCGGTTGAAGTTCATCAGGAAGCGCACCTCGTCGGGCGACCGCTTCCAGTTCTCGGTGGAGAAGGCGTACAGCGAGATCGCGCCGACACCCATCTCGACGCCACCCTGAAGCACGTCCAACACCCGCTCGGCGCCGACCTTGTGGCCCTCGGTGCGCGGCAGGCCCCGCTCCTTCGCCCACCGCCCGTTCCCGTCCATGACGATCGCCACGTGCTTCGGGATCAGCTCACCGGGCAGCTTCGGCGCGGTGGCCCCGGACGGGTGCGGCTCCGGCGCCGTGTACTCGCGCCGCTGGCGCCCCAGGATCCCGCGTACGGCCATGTGCTTCTCGTCTCCTCTTTCTACGACCTGCTACGACGTCTCTCAAGACCTACGCCCTACGACAACTCACTACGCCCTGCTACGACTTCTCCACATACCGCAGTGAACGAAGTCCGCGTTCCAGATGCCAGTGCAGATAGGCGGACACCAGCCCGCTGCCCTCCCGCACATGCCGCGCCTCGCACGCGTCCGCCGTCTCCCAGTCTCCCGTGAGCAGCGCACCGAGGAGTTCCAGGGCCTGCGGCGAGGGTACGACGCTCCCGGCCACCCGGCAGTCCGCGCAGACGACCCCACCCGACGCCACGGAGAAGAACCGGTTCGGTCCCGGCATCCCGCACCTCGCGCAGTCCCCGAAGCTTGGCGCATAGCCGTTGACGGCGAGGGAACGCAGCAGGAACGCGTCGAGGATGAGATGCGGAGCATGCTCCCCGCCGGCCAGCGTCCGCAGCCCGCCCACCAGCAGCAGATACTGCTGCACGGCGGGCTCGCCCTCGTGATCGGTGAACCGCTCGGCCGTCTCCAGCATGGCCGTACCGGCGGTGTACCGCGCGTAGTCGGCGACGATCCCGCCACCGTACGGAGCGATGGTCTCACTCTGGGTGCACAACGGCAGCCCGCGGCCGATCAGTTCGCTGCCCCGCGCGAAGAACTGGACGTCCACGTGGGAGAAGGGTTCCAGCCGGGCACCGAACTTCGACTTGGTCCGCCGCACCCCGCGCGCCACCGCGCGTACCCGCCCGTGACCCCGCGTGAGCAGCGTGATGATCCGGTCCGCCTCACCCAGCTTCTGGGTGCGCAGCACGATGCCGTCGTCGCGGAACAGGCTCATGCCGTCCATTGTCCCCTACGGCTCCGCGGCGCCACGACGCATCGAGGCATCGGCACCTCAGGGCACCTCACCGCGGCTGCGGGCGTTCGCGTACGCGGTCGCCGCGCTCAGCCGCTCGGCGGGGGTCGCGTCCCGCACGGCGGCCGGCTCGACGTCCCACTCCCGCCCGCCGCCGTACGGACGCAGCTGAACATAAGGCCCCTCATGCCCCATGACGATGCCCACTCGTCCGGTACGGGTATCCATGGCGACCGATCCGACCGGCGGTTTCATCGCTCTCCTCGCAGCTGAATCCGCAATTCCATCAAGGTGCCCTTCGCCTCCGATCAGTGTGCCCACACCTCACTCCCCTCCCTTTTCGAGTTTCACGCTTCTCCACTTCACGGCACCCTTCCGCCCCTACACTCGGCAGGAGTCTGTCGACGGCAAGTGGCGACAAGTACGGGGCAGCACAAGGGCGTTGGCCTTGGCCAATGGTTCACGGCCGACGCCTCGGAAGTTTTATCGGCCAATTCGAACAGGCCATTCGGAAATCACAGGCGGGGCCGTCCAGCGGGTTTGCCAGGATTCCCGAAAACCAACGCCAATTTTCGAGCACCTGCGCATAGGCACGCGCCCGCCCCTCTTCCGGCTATGGAACGAGGCTCGAACGAGGGAGGCCACTCATGCCGGCCCGCATCCACTTCACGGACGACGACCTCGCACACATCAGGCTCGCGCAGACACCGGACCCGTTATGGGAAGCGCTGCTGAGCACGCACGTACTCCAGACCAACACCGCGTCGGCGGTCTTCGACCCCTGACGGCGGACGGTACGACCCGAACTGCCCGCCCCGGTGCGCGAGTTGCTCCGGCTCGCACCGCTCCACGGATACCCCCCGGACTTCCTCACCCCGGCGGGCGGAGCCGACGGCCTGGAGGCGGGGATAGGCGCGCTGCTCTCCACCCCGCGCGGGCGACTCCGGCACGATCTGCTCGAACTCTCGCGCACGGGCCGGAAGTTGCCACCCGCCTGGACGCCGAACGCTCCCCGCACGACCGCTTCCTGACGAAGAGTCACCTGGACGACCTGCTGGGCAGGCTCCACCCCGGCCTCTCCTGGCAGCCACCGGTGCTCGAAGTCAGCGGCCCGGGCGGCGCGGACCGGGCCGTCCGGCTCGACGGCCGGGGCCTGTTCGTCCTGCCGTCGCACTTCTGCCGGCGGCACCCGACGCTCCTCAAGGACCCCACGCTCCCTGTGGTCGTGGTCTACCCCATGGCCCAGGACACGGCCGTAGGCCGGACAACGCTCGCGGAGCACCACGGCATGACGACCACGGAACTCGCCCAGGGGGTGGGCATCGCCCCTGCCACGGCCGGCCACCACGCCGGGGTACTGCGCGAGGCGGGCCACCTGAGCACCTCGAGGGCGGGCGAGGCGGTCCTGCACACGCTCACACCACTGGGCCTGGCCCTACTGGACGGCCAGCGGGTCGATACGGGCCTTGAGCAGGCAGAACTCGTTGCCCTCGGGGTCGGCCAGCACATGCCACTGCTCGTCCCCGGTCTGCCCGATGTCGGCCCGCCGAGCACCGAGCGCCAACAGCCGTTCCAGCTCGGCGGCTTGATCCCGGTCGGTGGGATTGACGTCGATGTGCAGCCGGGACTTCCCCGGCTCGGGCTCGTCCCGCCGGCTGAAGAAGATGGTCGGATGCGGCCCCCCGAACCCTTCCTGCGTCCCGATCTCGGCCCACTGCCCTTCCTCGCGCTCGAGCACGACGAAGCCCAGGACCTCACACCAGAACCGCGCCAGCAGCTCGGGGTCACGGCAACCGAGCACGAGTTCACCGATACGACACGCCATGAAAAACCTGCTCTCAGGGACTCCCAGCAGTGAAAACAACCTCGCGACCGTACTGGAGGATTCGAGCACGGTCGAAGGGTTTTCCGTCCCCCGTAGGGCAGTTGCGAACCTGAGGCCATGCCGACCGCACTCCGCAAACGCACCGTCCGACTCTCCGTCCTCGCCCTGGCCTCCCTCGCCCTGCTCCTGACGCCGGGCACGGCACAGGCCACCACCTGCGACGGCGGCTACCAGTTCCACTGGCACTGGAACGACGACTCGCTCTTCTTCGACACCACCTGGGGCAGCATCAACCAGGCCAAGCCGATAGACGGCACCTTCCAGGTCACCAACTCCGCCCCGCAGCAGTACCAGGGCTACCCCCCGAGAAGCTCGGCTACGGCGACATGTCCGTCAACACGGACCCGCCCCCGTACTAACCCGACGTGGCCGCCGAGGCGGAGCCCTGCTGGGGCTCCACCTCCGGCTCCGGGTCCCGGTCCGCAGGCGTCGCCTCCCACAGCACGTTGAAGCGGTTGATGCGTTCCTCGACGTGTTCGCGGGTCATCTTCAGGGTCGTCTTGGCCGGCATGACGCGGATGTCCGGCTCGGTCTCGTAGCAGAGCTCGCCGTCGAAGACGATGAAGTCGTTCAACGAGTTCATCTGGGCGGTCGGTTCGAGGAGGGAGCGGACCGCGATACGCGCGTCGATCCCGAACTTGCGGTGTCTTTCGCAGAGTTGGCGGAGGCTGCGGGTCACCTCCGATTCCTCGTCGACGAGGAACACGCGTCGGATCTGTACCCGGCGGGACTTGATGGCCGATTCCTGGGCGGCGAGATAGCGGCGGGCCGGCTCGCTCGACCAGAAGTCGCGGTCGACGGAGGTGCTGGTGGCGTAGAGCGTGCGCTTGACGCACTTGGTGAGGTCGATCAGCCACTCGTGGTTCTCGCCGGGGCAGTCCGCCGTGCCGTTGCCGAGGTTCTCCATCAGGAGGGCCAGGCGGCCCAACTCCTCCTCGGCGAAGGCCTTTACGATGTCCGCACCCTGCTCGCCGACTTTTGTGTAGCCCAGTACCAGCCGGGTCACCTCGTCGGAGCGGAGCACCGAGCCGTCGACCTTGCTGTACAGCTCGGTCGCCGCGTTGATCTTCGCGAAGCTCTCGTCGACCGCCGCGCGCATCTCGGTGTGGTGGCTGGACAGGCTGTCCTTCATGTCCCGGATGCGCCGTTTCTGGCTCTCTTGGACGGCTTCCAGCCGCTCGCCGAAGTCCACGAGCAGTTGCACGATCAGGGTCGCGCAGCCCAGGACGATGGACATCGTCCACTGCCACAGGTCGCCGTCGTTCTCGTTGAGGACGTTCGTCACGAAGAAGGCGGCCACTCCCGCTAAGACCGCGAACCCCGTCCTCATGAACAGCCTCGACCCGCGCTGGGGCTGATCCTGCTGTGGAACGGCCCCTGGTCCCGCCCCCGTTGTTGTCGTCACTCCGTTCATGTGAGCCTCTCCCCCGTCGGATATGCGGTTCGTGCCGCCCCGTCAGCGCGTGCTCAGCGCCTGGTGCAGCAACGGGATGGCCTGTATGGCCAGTTGGTCCCGGATACGCTGGCGAAGGTTCTCCCATTGGCGGCTGAAGCCCGGTTCCCGCTCCAGTACGTCCCACAGGTGTCCCAGCATGCGGTCCACGTGCGCGCGCGGCATCCACAGATGCAGCAGGTGATCCACGGCCGGGCGCAGTGCCAGGACCGCCGCGGGCCCGTCCGCCGCACCGAGCCGGCTGTTCTCCAGCATGTGCACCACCGTCGTCAAAAGCCAGTCGTGCAACGCGAGGTCTTCGCAGAGCCCCGCGACCGCGGCCGCCTCGGTGCCTTCAGGAACCCTCAACTCGACTGTCCGCAGGCCGTCTTCGGCCAGCGTGAAGCGGTCCAGCGTCGCCTCCTCGCCCTCGGGTGCCTGCCGTGCCGCCCAACGCAGGTGTGTGCGGCGGGACTTGAAGGGTGCCTTGTGGTCGAGGAGGGGGTGGCGCACCAGCTGTGCCAGCAGTCCCTCGGCGATCATCCCCAGGTCGAGTTCGCCGCGCCCGCCGCCGCGCAACACGCCCTCCGCGGTGGCCTGTTCGGGCAGTTTCCCGAACGGCTCGACGACCCCGGGGCGGACGAGGTAGTGCCCCCAGGGCCGGCGTACGTCGGGTCCGGCGGCCGGGGCGCTGAAGTAGGCGGTGGACTGGATGACCCGGCCCTCGGTGAGTGCCGCGCGGGCGGCCACCGTCCCGACGGCCCTGACCTTGGCGCCGTTCGAGGTGGGCAGCCGGCAGTCCACGCCCGTGAGGACCTCGGGCGAGAGGGCGTAGAGATTGGGCCGCTCGGAGACCCGGACGTGTTCGTCGGCGCGCAGCCGCAGGAGTTGGGCGGCGGCGCGGCCGTCCAGTGCCTGGAAGGAGGGCAGCAGACCGGTGCGCACCTCGCCGCAGGCGAGGACCGAGCGCGTCTGCCGTCCGGGGGTCGTCATGTCAAGTCCCGTCGGTCGGCACCGAGTTGGCGGGCTCCTCGTAGAACACATAGGTGGCGCGCTGGGCCACCGCCTCCGGTACCGCCACGCCCTCGCCCGCGGACCGCTTGGCGACCTGTTCGAGCGCGACGGAGTCCACGTCTATCTGGTCGAGGATGAGCCGTACGGCGTCCTCCACGGCCACGAACCGGTTCGCCATCAGCGTGCAGGTGCGGTACGCGCTGAACGGGACCCGGGTGTCGCTGAGTTTGAGCAGCGGCGGCAGCCGGTCCCAGTCGCGCGGGAAGTCCCCGCCGGTCCAGGGCTGCGGGACCAGCACCGGTTCGCCCAGGTGTCGTAGCAGACCCAGGCGGGCCAACTGCCATACGGCGGCCAGGAACGGGCAGGACCACAGGCGGCCCTTGTCCGTGTCTGACCACAACTCGACGTCCATGAAGACGGAGTGGTTGCGGGCCGCGGTCTCGTGCGGGGGCTGCCAGGTGACAATCTCCGCAAGCGCGCTGCGCGTTGGGGTGGTGCGCTCGCCGTTCGCGAGCCAGCCCGTCTGGCTGACCGGGGGGCGGGAGCCGTGGCTGCCGGGCGGCGGTGACTCGACCAGGCGGTGCATGACGGACTCGGCCAGTTCGATGCGGTCGGCTACCGCGCAGCCCGACTCACGGGCGAGGTAGTCGATGACGAGGCCGGCCTTCTCGGCCTCTTCGAGGACCAGCGGGACGAGTTCGGCCGGGGTGGAGAAGCGGGTGAAGTAGTCGTCGATGAGGAAACAGGTGCTGATCCGGGGGCGTTTGCCGCCGGTGCGGCGGGTGGCGGAGGCGCGGGCCGCGTCCACCCAGATCCGGACCTCGGCGAAGTGCTCGCGCAGCCGCCCCGGGCCCGCCTCGAAGTCCTCCATGTAGAGGTGGCCAAGCTCCAGCGAGAGATGGGCCAGCGGCACGGACTGGGTACGCGGGTCCGCGGTGGTCTCCCGGAAGACGGCCTCCGTCATGCCTCCTCCCAGTACTTGTCGTCGGTCAGCCGCGCGGCCAGATCGCTGAGCGCCTGCCAGGTCTCCATGGTGGCGATCTGGCTGTCCAACACGTCCTCGTCGGTGATGAGTTGCTCCCGCCACTGCAGCACCGGTTCCAGCGGCACCGAGCCCAGCACCTGGCTGTAACCGATGCCGTGGTGCGAGGCGAGATGCTTCAGCTCGGTGTCGCACTGCTCCATCCACGCCGACTGCGTGGGTGTGGCCTGCGACCACAGCGCAGAGTCGGGATCGGGTACGGCGGCCCGTACGAAGCGGATGGCGCCGCGCAGCGCGTCCTCGTCGTGGCCGCGGGCGACGCCGCCGGCGAGGATGCCGCGCTTGCCGTAGACGAGGCTGGCCGCGGCCTCCACATGCTGGCGGGTCCAGCGGTGGAAGACCAGCCAGCGGGCCAGGACGCCGCTCATCTCCCGTTGCGAGGTGGCCGCGAGGACCATGTCGACGGCGTAGCTGCGGCCGGCGCTGAGGTCGACGACGATCAGGTCGAACTCGCTGTTGAGGCGCAGCAGTAGGTCCACGCAGCGGCGCAGATTCTCGCCGGAGGTGGCGAACTCGCCGCCGCTGAGGTCGCCCGGCATGAGGATCAACCGGCCTGCTCCGGGCGGCTGGTTGCGCAGAACACGGTGTTCGGTGTCGGCCCAGACGTCGATGCGGACGGGTTCGCTGATCTCGCCTATCAGGTACGAGTGCAGGCCGCGGTCCTCGGCGGCCTCGCGGGCGTCGGGCACGTCGAAGACGGCCGAGGCGGTGGGCGA
The DNA here is from genome assembly GCF_045162565.1 of Streptomyces sp. NBC_00986. Classification (NCBI taxonomy): domain Bacteria; kingdom Bacillati; phylum Actinomycetota; class Actinomycetes; order Kitasatosporales; family Streptomycetaceae; genus Streptomyces; species Streptomyces sp. NBC_00986. The sequence continues at coordinate 7,903,589 of NZ_CP108733.1, read as the reverse complement.
GCCGAAGTCGAAGTCCAGGTAGCAGACGTCGTCCCCCGTCAGCGCGCGCTGGTAGGCGAGGTTGGCGCTGGTGACGGAACGGCCCGTGCCTCCCTTGTCGGAGGCCGCGAAGATCAGCACGGGTCACACTCCCTGGACCGCGGCGGCCTGGCGGGCCCGGGCGAGTGCGTCGAGCTGACCCAGGACGTCGAGGGTCAACGAGTAGGCGGTACCCGGCTGTTCGTCGACGAGGGCGCGGGCGCGGCGCAACTTGACCTCGATTCCCCTGAGTTGCATGCCGCGTTTGCCGTCGGCGTTGGGCGCGGGCGCCATCTGTTCGTTGCCCAGGAGGTGGGTGGACTCGCTGAGCAACGCCCGTGCCAGCTCGGTGAGTTCGAGGCTGCGGATCGGGGGCTGCGCGTACATGTTGTGGACCTGGACCATCACCTCGGTGACGCGCTCGGTGATGCTCCAGGACACCGGGCCCTCGGTGAGGGCGGTCTCCGGGTAGATGGCGTGCACGTTGTCCCACAGGCCGACGCCCTCGCCCTCGCCCATCCGGCGCCGCCACACATGGCCGAAGATGTCCTCGGCCAGCCTGAGCAGCCGGTCGTGCGCGGAGAGGTTGCGGGAGAGCGTGCACAACTGAACGGTGCGCTTGAGGAGTTGGGCGGAGAAGTCGCTCATCGTCCAGTCCATCGGCGGACCGATGGTGCCACCGCCCTGGAGGGGCAGGGTGACGCCGGGGTTGTGCAGCTGGATCATCGGGTCGTCGCGCGTCATCCGGCTGGTGATACGGCCGCGTTCGGCGAGGCGTTCCATGACGCGGACGGTGCGGGTCAGGTCGTCGTCGGTGGCCCGGCGGCGCATCAGGTCGTGCACGAGGATCGCGGCGACCGAGAGCGAGAAGTACTCGGACTCCAGCCGCTGTCCCGTCGTACGCCAGGGGATGTCCTCCAGGGGCCAGCGGTCGCCGTCGAAGCGGGCGATGCGCGACCAGTACTGCTGGGTGATCTCCCAGCGCAGTCGCAGCGCCTCGGCGAGCTTCTGCTGTTCGGCGTTGAGCAGGCCCAGGGTGAGGGTGCGGTCCGAGAACAGGTCCTGGATGCCGTCGAGCGCGACCACCGTGAAGTAGAGGTACGGCACCGGGTTGGCGACGCCGCTGGGCTGCGCCCCGATGGACTCCTCGGTCTCCACCTCGGGCGCGTCCCGCACCAGGCTCCAGGCCCAGCCGCACTCGAAGAGCTGGCTCTCGTCCTTGAGGGCTTCCTGGACGTCGAGGCCGAGGATGAAACTCTCGATGACGGCGGCGCGCAGCGGGCGGAACCGGCGCTGGAACTGCTCCAGCACCTGACGCTGCGACAACTGCCCCTGGCCGAGCAGTTCGCAGAGCGTCTGGCCCTGGGAGGAGTCGGTGTCGTAGACGTTGACCGTGAACGACCGCAGCAGGCTCACCATGGCGGCGGTGAGCCTGTTGCTGGTCGCGACCTTCAGCTCTCTGATCGTCTCCTGCATGTCGCCGCGGCGGGTCTTGGACTCGTAGACCTTGAGGAAGCCGAGCAGGGCGAGACACAGGGTGATCGACATCGAGAACGAGTCGGTGACGCCGAGTTGACGCTGCTCCTCGGTGAGGTCCTGCTCCTTGTCCCGGGACTGGAAGTAGTAACCGCCCGCGAACGTGGGCCTCTTGTCGTCGGTGTGGGTGCGCATGAACTCGACCGCGGCCATGACGAGGTTGGCCGGAATCTCCAGCCGCCCGCCGGCCCGCTTCAGCGTCTGCTGTACGTCGGTCAGCGTGGTGTCGGGGTCGTCCAGGCGGAACGAGGGCAGCTCGGTGGCCGGATACAGCAGGCAGAGCAGGCGCTCGGCGTCGGCGACGCTGCTCTCACCACCCCACTTTCCCCACGCCCACTCCCCTCCGTCGAAGGAGTGGCGGGCGACCGCCTGCCAGATGTCCAGCAGGTGCTGCCGCGGCTTGATCTCCATTCCATGCCCCTCACACAGACCGCACTGCCCTCAGCCGAGGAATATCCCTCTTCTGTTGTGAAGATTCACCGGTCGGCCGCCCTGTCAGCCGTTCGGAATCTGTGGGTCCGAATTTCCGCGCCAGCCGTAGGAGAGGATCATTCCGGAATACCCGTCCCGCACCGCGGGCTCGGTTTTGAGCCGCTGCACCTTGAGCTCGTCCGCGAATGGTTCAAGCCTCTCCCGCACCTCGTTCTCTCCCACGTCGCACGCGGGGAAGAAATGCTCACCCGCGTGATAACCCTTGGAGTGTTCCATAAAAGCGGCGGCAAAGGGGGCCCCGGGGGCCAGGGCGCGCATGAAACGCTCCACACCCAGGGCGAACTCCTCGTCGGAGGAGGTCATCGACTCGGCGACGAAGAACATCGTCCCCACCGACCACTGGCCGGCGGACTGCTCAAGATCGAAGATATTGCCCTGCTGAACCTTGACGACCTTGCGGAATCTCTCGCGCGGGTCGGCGTCGAAGGTGTCGTACGCCCTGTTCCCGCACAGGGCGTCCCAGAACTGGTCCCAGTTCTTCGCGTACGAGTCGACCTGGCTCTCCAGATAGGAAACGTTCGAGGGCGAGCGCTCGTAGAGGGTGATCTCGTCGCACCACGGCAGCATGGACAGTGCGGGATAGAGATTGGCTCCGGCGCCCACGTCGATGCCGTATACCGGGCCGACGCCCTGGTTCCGGAAATGGCCCGCGAAATGATCCCGGAGAATGGGAAGGATCTCGGCGTCCTCCGCCTGTAGGTCACGGTAGTTGTGATCTACATATGCGATCGAATCGAACGCGCTCCAGGCGACTTCCGCGTTTTTCACCAGTCCACACTAACAACATCACAGGCGCGACGTACACCTGATCGTCAATTTCGTAGGGCAATCTACGTCAAGTCACAGCCACCGCTGGGGCGCACGGGGGGCGCATCGTGGCGAATACATTCATGAGACCTGATTCGGCCTTGAACTGCCGGATTGCCCCACCCAAGATGGGTGGAACCCTGCCGAACACACCAGAAAGGCAGGACGCACGCGTCTCGCCCGTACCACCCGTACGAGTCATCCGAGCCGTCAACGCGCAATTGACTTCCTACCCACAGGAGGCAGTATGACGCCCTTTCCGGAGGAACGTTTCCCTTCCCTGGGGCACCGCGCTGACCAGGCATTCTTAGGCGACCGCGCCGACCGGCACCTGACCCTGAGGGGTATCACCGAGGCCGACCTGCCCGAACTCCTCCGCGTGGACAGGGAGGCCTTCCCCGAGGAGCCGTACCCCGCCTTCGTGCTCCGGCAGTTCTGCGACATCCACGGCGACCGCATCCTCGTCCTCGACGACGGCGAGGGCCTGCTCGGCTACATCCTCTTCGTCAACACCTCGGACGGCTACGTGAGTTGGATCATGAGCCTGGCCGTCACACCCCACCAGCAGGGCCATGGACTGGGTCGGCGCCTGATGGCCGAGGCCCTGCGCCGGCTGCGCACGGAGAGTGTCCACCAGGTCCGCCTGACCGTGGAACCGACGAACGCCGCCGCGATCATGCTGTACCGCTCGCTGGGGTTCTCGTCCGAGCAGGGAGTGCTCAAGGACTACTTCGGGCCGGGCGAGCACCGCCTCCTCATGACACTCGCCTTGTGACATTCGCCCTATGACGGTAGTTCCACGCCAGCGCGTGGAACGCCTCCTTCGGTTCCCAGTGCCACGGTGAACTCGGGTCGTACGGACGGTCCTTGACGGTCCTGGTGATGGCGTAGCTCGCCATGTCGAGGTCGTGGCTGGGATCGTGGGCGCGATGGGGAGCGTCCGGGGTCACGAATTCGAAGGCCATCGCCCCGTACAGGCCCATCGACTCGAAGACCTCCAACAGGTCGACCACGTAAGCCGCTTGGGTGTGTTCGCTGCGGACGAGGTGGCCCTTGATCTCCTCCGGGTCCTTGTCGTGGTCGACGACGTTCCAGCCCATGCCGGCCGTCTTCTCGGCGCCCTTGTAGGCGCAGGTGCCGAACTCGGTGATGGTCACGGGCTTGCCCCAGCGTTGGTAGGCGCTCAACTCCCGGACGTAGTCGGCCGGTTGGCGGAAGTAGGAGTAGTAGTCGATGCCCACGATGTCGAAGAGGTTCCAGTCGACCTCGTCGTCCTGGGCGGCGGCGTAGCTGAGGTTGCCGTGGAAGACGGAACGGCCCGTCGTCGCCGCCTTCTTGGTGAAGGCGTCCAGCCTGCGCTGCATCTTGGCCGGGTCGAACGTGCCGTTCAGGATGTTCTGGACGCGGTCCAGGACGGTGGCCCCCGGCACGATCCCGGGTACGAACAGCCAGAACTCGCAGCCCACGCTGAAGTCGACGCTCGCGCCCTGCCGCCGGAGGCGTTCCGCGAACCGGCCCGTCTCCGCGAGGTGTTCGAGGATGTCCCGCTCCGGGACGTCGGCGAGGGTGGGCTGGAGCCAGATGTGCAGGCCGAGTTCGGCGGCCTCGGCGGCCGTCGCGGTGAGACGGTCGACGCCGTCGCCGGTGACGTCGACCGTGTCGGCGTGCAACTCGTCGCGGATCGCGCGGAGATCGGCGCGCATCCGGCGCGGGTTCCAGGCGGTGGCGGAGGTCTCGCCCTCGCCGACGGTGTAGACGACGCCGTGGTGGCGCAGGCCGGGGCGGCGGCCACGTGTCGCGTGCGGTTGCGGCTGTGCCGTCGCCTGTCCTGAGGGCAGCAGCGCGCCCGCCGCTCCGAGGGCCAGCGCCCCCGTCAGGAACTGGCCCCGAGTGATCCCCTGTGAGTTCGCCATGCGCCCACTGTGCCGAGCGCTGGCCCGTCGCGGTGTCCGCCGATGGTCTACGGCGGCGCAACCAAGGAATGACGCCCTGCGTCGGTCACTGGAGAGATCGTTGACGGAGATCGACCGTTCGTCGACGGAGACCGAACAAAGGAGAGCACGATCTCAGGCTCCGAACAGTCCCCTACTACCCCTACGACCACTCGCCGCACCCTCCTCAGCGCCAGTGCCGCCACCGCCGCGACCCTCCTCGCCGGTGCCTCCTCGGCCCAGGCAGCAGACAGCACCGGCACCGGCACCGGCACCGACGTCACAACGGGCCTCCGCGCCCTTGAGGATCAACACACCGCCCGTGTGGGCGTGTTCGCGCATCACCTCGGTACGAAGAAGACCGTCGTGCACCGTGCCGACGAACTCTTCCCGATGTGCTCGGTGTTCAAGACGCTCGCCGCCGCGGCCGTCCTGCGGGACCTGGACCGGCACGGCGAGGTGCTCTACAAGGTCGTGCACTACACGGAGGCCGATCTGGTCGACGGTTCCGACCAGACCCGGGCACACCTGGCCGACGGCATGACGGTCGAGCAACTCGCCGACGTGGCCATCCGCTACAGCGACAACGGCGCGGGCAACCTGATCCTGCGCGAACTCGGCGGCCCTACCGCGATCACCCGCTTCGCCCATTCCCTCGGCGACCGGGTCACCCGGCTCGACCGCTGGGAGACCGAGCTGAACTCGGCCGAGCCGGACCGGATCACGGACACCACCAGCCCGCGCGCGATCGCCGGCCTGTACGGCAAGCTCGTCCTCGGCGACGCGCTGCGCCGCCCCGACCGCGACCGGCTCACCGCGTGGCTGCTCAACAACACGACGAGCGCCGCCCGTTTCCGCGCCGGACTCCCCGCGACCTGGACCATCGCCGACAAGACGGGCAGCGGCGACTACGGCACCGCCAACGACGTCGGCATCGCCTGGACGGAGGCCGGTGACCCGGTCGTCCTCGCGGTCCTGACGACGAAGCCGACCCTGCCCGACGCCCCGTACGACAACCAACTGGTCGCGGACACGGCCAAGTTGGTGGCAGAGGCGATCAGCTAGTGCGGAGCAGACACCACCGCTAGCGCGGGAAGTACTGCCTCGGCGTCACCCCGACCACCCGGTGGAACGCCGCCGTGAAGGAACTCGCCGAGGCGTACCCCACCCGTCGCGCCACGGACTCCACCGGCAGCCCCTCGGCGAGGAACGGCAACGCGGCCTGCATCCGCAGCCGTTCCCGCCACTGGCCGAACCCGAGGCCCGTCTCCGCGACGAAGAGGCGGGCCAACGTCCGCGCGCTGGCACCGACTTGGCCGCCGTACTCCGCCAGAGTCCGCCCGTCCGCCGGGTGGGCCCGGAGTACCTCGGCCACCGCCCGCGCCCGGGGATCGCGCGGTTCGGGCACGGACACGCTGGTCACCGGCACCGGCCGCAGCTCGTCGAGGAGCACCAGCTCGGCGCGTGAACGGGCGTCCTGTGTCAGGTCCGTGCGGTCCAAGTGCTCGACGAGCGCGTGCAGAAGAGGGGTGACCGCGACAACCGTGGGGTCCCGCCAGCCGACGTGCGGGCAGCTCACCGGGGCGACGAAGGCGCCGCGCATGACGGCGTCACCCTCGGACTCCGTGGCGTGCGGGACGTACGCGGGGATCCACAGGGCCAGCGACGGCGGCAGCAGCCACGTCCCGTGCTCGCTGCGGATCCGGAGCAACCCCCGTTCGGAACAGAGGAGTTGGTGGTCGGGATGCCAGTGCGTGGCGAAGGCGGTGCCGCGCGGCATGAGGAACTGGCCGACGAGGATGGCCGTGTCGGACCGGCGCCCCCGCTCCTGTCCGTTCCGCGACATGACACGTCAGCCTAGCCCGTGGCGGACACCCGCCCGCCCCGCCTAGCGTCGACGTATGCCGATGAACCGAGCCCACCGCAAGCTGTGCAGCTCCGAGGGGTGGGCGCAGACGACGAAGGACCGCATCCTGCCCTGGGCCCTGGAGCACGTCGAACTCGGCGCGGACGTACTGGAGATCGGCCCCGGCTACGGCGCCAACCTCCGCGTCCTCGTCGAGCAGGTCGACCACCTCACCGCCGCCGAGATCGACGCCGACACCGCACGGCTGCTCCAGTCCCAGTGGGGCGAACGGGCCACCGTGCTGCACGCGGACGGGGCCGAACTGCCGCTGCCGGCCGCGTCGTTCGACTCCGTCGTCTGCTTCACGATGCTCCACCACGTGCCCACGGCCGCCCACCAGGACCGCATCTTCGCCGAGGCGTTCCGCGTGCTGCGCCCCGGCGGCACGTTCGCGGGCAGCGACAGTCAACCCAGCTTCCGTTTCCGGGTGTTGCACTTCCGGGACACGATGAACACCCTCGATCCGGCGACCCTTCCGGCCCGGCTGGAGGGGGCCGGTTTCACGGATGTGGGCGTCGACCTGCATCCGGAGGGCGGCGGCCTACGCTTCCGGGCGCGCCGCGTGTGACAACTACCCCTGCCCGAACCGCCGTACGTACCGCCGCTGCCACGGCGTCTCCACCGCGTGCCGGTCGTAGTGGGCGCGGACGTAGGCGACCGCCTCCTCCGGCGGCACCCCGTCGAGGACCGCGAGGCAGGCGAGGGCTGTGCCGGTGCGGCCCCGGCCGCCGCCGCAGGCGATCTCGACGCGCTCGGTGCGAGCCCGCTGCCAGGCCTCGGTGAGGACCGTGCGGGCCTCGGCGCGGTCGGCGGGCAGCCGGAAGTCGGGCCAGCGCAACCACCGTGCCGACCAGGGGACTTGGGGCGGCGGGCCGCCCAGCAGATACACGCCGTACGTCGGGACCGGGCCGTCGGCCGGGAGTGGCCGGCGCAACCCGCGGCCTCGGACCAGGCGGCCAGAAGGCAGTCGTAGGACGCCGGTGGTGGTCGGGTGCCAGGGCTCGGTCATGTGGCCAGCGTAGAGATGACGGGCCGTCCGCCACCCCCAAACGTCAGCCCACTCCCCGTGACTCCTGTGCCGCCCGTGCCTCGATGCCGCGGAAGTGGTCCGCCATCGCGCGCTGTGCGCCCTCGACGTCGCGGGCGCGCAGTGCGGTGACGATGTCGCGGTGGCGACGGACGGTGAGTTCGGGGGCCGGGTCGTCGGTCCAGCCGCGGGCGCCGGCGACGCGGCGGAACACCGTCCAGAAGGCGCCGAGGAGTTGGGGGACGAGTTCGTTGCCGAGCGAGGCGTAGAGCAACTCGTGGAACTCCCGGTCGAGTTCGGGGAAGGGGCGGCCGGCGCGGCCCGCTTCCTCCATCCGGTTCACCACCGCTTCGAGTCTGTCCAGTTCCGGTTCGGTGACGGTGGCAACGACCCGATGAATCAGGCCTTCCTCCAGTACCTCGCGCACCTGGAGGACCTCGGCCAGCGCGTCCGCGTCGTCCTCGTGCCTGGTGAGCGTACGGAAGGTGAGGCCGTCGACGAGCGGGGTCAGCGAGGCGCGGCCGACGTAGGTGCCGTAGCCGTGTCTGATCTCGACGATGTCGAGGGCCTGGAGGGCTTTGAGGGCCTCGCGGACGGAGTTTCTGCTGATGCCGAGGTCGTCCATCAGCTCGGCCTCGGTGGGCAGGGGCGCACCGGGCTGGAGCTTGCGGTCGAGGATCAGCTGGACGATCTCGCGCTGTATCCGACTGTTCCTTGGCTCCCCGGACATGCGCCGCATCGTAGCCGCATCAGACGTCCCACGTCCCACGTCTGACCCCGGCCGGACCTGATGAGGTGTCAATTGTCGCCATTCCCGCGCCTTTTCAAAGCGCCATTGGTCCGACCTCTGACGGCTACGCCATTCGTGTGCGATGCCTTGACCGCCCCCACGGCCGCTCTTATGGTCGCGCTGACCGCAGGACGTAGGACGTCGTACCTCCTGGAGTAACCATGCGCGAAGACGTGACCCAGAACGTGCCCGCGCTGCACCGCCGGGCGTTCCTGAAGTACTCCGGCGCGCTGGGCGCGGCGGCCGCGATCTCCTCGTCCCTGACGGCCTGTTCGTCGGGGCCGCAGTCGACGAACGACACCGGCGGCGGGGGCACCGGCAAGAACCGGACGCTGACCGCGGTGATCGGCTACGGCAACGACGGCAGCTGGGACCCGACGCAGACGGCGTCGGCGTTCGCCATGGCCGGCAACAACCACATCTACGAGGGGCTGATCGACACCGACCCGATCACCCGCGCGCCCTACCCGGCGCTGGCGACCGCCGTGCCGAAGGACACCGGCGGCACCTCGTGGAAGTTCATGCTGCGGGCGGGCGCCAAGTTCCACGACGGGCAGCCGGTCACCGCCGACGACGTCGTCTTCGTCTTCGACCGCATCCTCGACCCGAAGACGGCGACCCTCGCGCAGGGCTTCTTCGCCAGCTGGCTGAAGGAGGTGAAGAAGATCGACGCGCAGAACGTCGAGCTGGTCCTCAAGTTCCCCTTCCCGGAAGGGATTTCACGGCTCACCCTCGCGAAGATCATGCCGAAGCACATCTTCTCGAAGCCGGGTGCCTGGGACGACGCGATCAAGGGCAAAGCGGTCGGCTCGGGGCCGTACAAACAGACCGCGCACCACCCCAAGTCCAATACGACCTTCGCCGCGTTCGCCGACTACAACGGCCCGCGCCCGCCCGCCTTCAAGACGATGAACTGGTTGACGATCGTCGACGCGGCACCGCGCGTCGCCAAGATCTCCGGGTCGAGCGCGGGCGCGCAGATCGCCGACAACATCCCCTACGCCAACATCCAGCGGCTCCAGAGCGGCGGGATGACGGTCTCGGGCGGGGCCGGGATGAACAACCTGTTCCTGATGTTCAACACCCAGCACAAGCCCTTCGACGACGTACGGGTGCGCCAGGCGCTGCATTACGCGATCGACACCGGCAAGATGGTCCAAGTCGCCCTGCGGGGCCACGGAAAGCCGTCCTCGTCGTTCCTCAACGAGGGCAACCCGACCTACCGGCGCGCGAAGACGGTCTACGACTACGACCCCGACAAGGCGAAGGCGCTGCTGAAGGCGGCCGGGGTCAGCGGGCTGAAGATCAACATCATCTCGGTGAACGTGAGTTGGATCGTCGACTGCCTGCCGACCATCAAGGCGTCCTGGGACGCGATCGGTGTGAAGACGACCCTCTCCCCGCAGGAGACCACGGCCGTCTTCACCAAGATGGACCAGAAGCAGGACTACCAGGTGGTCGCCGCCGCCTCCAACCCCAACCAGTTCGGCCTCGACGCGGACCTGATCATGCACTACAACTACGGCCCGCAGAACCTCTGGATGGGGTACGCCCGTTGGGCCGGGAACTCCGTCGCCAAGCAGCTCTTCAGGGACATGGACCAGGCCACCCGGGAACCGGACGCGGCGAAGAAGAAGACGATGATCCAGGACTACATCGACACCGTCGCCGAACAGGCCGTGCTCTACCCGGTCGTCCACAACGAGCTGATGACCGCCTGGGACCCGAAGAAGCTGACGGGGATAAGGGCGCAGCCCTACCCCGGCATCAATGTCCTCCAGGCCAAGTGGGTCTAGCTACACGGGAGTTGGACCATGGTCACCGTCCTCCGGATTCTGGCCCGCCGGATCGTCCTGCTCGTTCCGCTGATGCTCGGCATCGTGCTGTTCGTGTTCGTGGTGATGCGCTTCTCGGACGTCGACCCGGCGTCCGCGTTCTTCCAGGGCGCCAACCCGACCCCGCAGCAACTGCACGACTTCCGCGAGCGGAACGGCCTGCTCGATCCCCTGCCGCTGCGCTACGTCCACTTCGTGGGCGCACTCCTGCACGGTGACATGGGCACCAGCGCGCTGACCCGGGCACCGGTCCTCCAGCAGGTCACCACCGCACTGCCGCTCACCCTCCAACTCACCTTCCTGGGGCTGGTGATCGCGGTGGTGCTGTCGCTGCTCGGCGGGGTGACGGCGGCCATCTACCGTGACCGGCTGCCCGACCAGATCATCCGGGTCGTGTCGCTGACCGGGGTCGCCGCGCCCGGCTTCTGGCTGGCGCTGCTGATGATCCAGTATCTGGCCGTGGACCAGGGCTGGTTCCCGACCGGCGGCTACATCAACCCGGCGGACTCCCTCACCGGCTGGCTCAAGACGATGGCCCTCCCGGCGCTCGCGCTGTCGCTCCCGGTGGCGGCCCAACTCACGCGCATCGTAAGGACATCCGTCGTCGAGGAGCTGGACAAGGACTACGTCCGGACGGCGATCGGCAGCGGCCTGCCACCCCGGGTCGTGGTCGGCCGGAACGTGCTCCGCAACGCGCTCATGAACCCACTCACCGTGCTGGGCCTGCGCGTCGGATACCTGCTCGGCGGTGCGGTCGTCATCGAGACCATCTTCTCCCTCCCCGGGATGGGCAAGCTGATGATCGACGCCGTGCAGAACGGCGACCCGGCCGTCGTCCAGGGCGTGGTGCTCACGACGGCGACCGGGTTCGTCGTCGTGAACCTCGTCATCGACATCCTCTATCTGCTGGTCAACCCCCGCCTGAGGGATGCCTCCTGATGTTCACTCAGTTCTCCCGCAAGGGCCTCGCCGAGACCCTGTCCCGGCCCGGCATCCGGCTGCGCGGTTGGCGCCGGCTGCCGCTGCTGTCGAAGGTCGCGGTGTGCTTCCTGGCGGTCGTCGTCCTCGTCGCGCTGCTCGCCCCGCTCCTCGCGCCGGACGACCCGCTCGACCAGCAGCTCCCCGTCGACGGCACCGGGCACCCCTCGGCCGGCCACTGGATGGGCCAGGACAGCCTGGGCCGGGACATCCTCAGCAGGCTGATGTACGGCGCCCGTTGGTCCCTCGCGATCGGGCTCGGGGCGACCGCGCTGGCCCTGGTCGCCGGCGCGCTGATCGGCGCGGTCGCCGCGACCTCCCGCAAGGGCGTCGACGAGACGCTGATGCGCTGCCTGGACGTGGTGATGGCGTTCCCCGGCATCGCGCTGGCGGCCGTGCTGGTCGCGGTGTTCGGCGGCGGGATCACCGTACTGATCTGCGCGATCGCGTTCCTGTTCACCCCGCCGGTCGCAAGGGTCGTACGGGCCAACGTACTTGACCAGTACGGCGAGGACTATGTGACGGCCGAGCGGGTGATCGGCGCCCGCACACCGCACATCGTCATCAAGCACGTGGCCGTCAACTGCGCCGCCCCGATCCTGGTGTTCTGCACGGTGCAGGTGGCGGAGGCGATCGTCTTCGAAGCGTCGCTGTCGTTCATCGGCGCGGGCGTCCGGCCCCCGGACCCGTCCTGGGGCAGTGTCATCGCGGACGGCAAGAACATGGTGCTGACCGGGGGTTGGTGGGCGACGGTCTTCCCCGGCCTGCTGATGCTGGTCACGGTCCTCTCGCTGAACATACTGTCCGAGGGCGTCTCGGACGCATGGGCGGCCCCGGCGGCGCGCGAGGTGGACGTACGGCCCGACGAGGACCCGCTCGACGCGCCGGAGCCCGGAAGCGGCGAGGTGCTCCCGCTCCCCGGCCTGACGGAGGCGGCGCTACGACTCCGGTCCCGGGCACGGCCGTTGCCCGACCAGGACGGCCAACCGGTCCTGGCGGTCGAGAACTTGGCGATCGGCTTCGAGGGCCGGCACCAGGGCGTGGACATCGTCGACGGCATCAGCTTCGAGGTGCAGCCGGGTGAAGTCCTCGGCCTGGTGGGCGAGTCGGGCTGCGGGAAGTCGCTGACGGCGCTCGCGGTGATGGGGCTGGAGCCGAAAGGTGCGCGGGTTCGGGGCCATGTCCGGTTCAACCAGCGGCAGTTGGTCGGCGAGCCGATGAGAATCCGCCGCAAGCTGCTGGGCCACGAGATGGCGATGGTCTACCAGGACGCGCTGTCGTCGCTGAACCCGGCGATGACGATCCGCGCCCAGCTCAAGCAGGTCATAAGGCGCGGAGGGCACCGCGGGGCGGGCGAGTTGCTGACGATGGTCGGCCTCGACCCGGAACGCACCCTGCGCAGCTACCCGCACGAACTCTCCGGTGGGCAGCGCCAACGCGTCCTGATCGCCATGGCGTTGTCCCGCGACCCGAAGCTGATCGTCGCCGACGAACCGACGACTGCCCTGGACGTCACCGTGCAGGCGCAGGTCATAGAGCTACTGCTACGGCTGCGCGAGGAGTTGGGCTTCGCGCTGATCCTCGTCTCGCACGACCTCGCGCTCATCGCCGACGTCACCGACCGGGTGGTCGTGATGTACGGCGGACAGATCGTGGAGACAGGCGTGACCGCCGACCTCGTGGAGTCACCGGCGCACCACTACACGCGCGGTCTGCTCGGCAGCGTGCTGTCCCTGGAGTCGGCGGCCGAACGGATGACCCAGATCAAGGGGGTCGTCCCCTCCCCCGCGGACTTCCCGGCGGGGTGCCGGTTCGCGGACCGGTGCCCGTTGGCGAGCGATCTCTGCCGGACGACGGCGCCGGGTCTGGTCGGGCCGCGTACGCATACGGCGGCGTGTCACCATCCGGCGGTCGACCTGGTGGGGGCGGTCACGTGAGCGGGGTGGTGGTCGAGGGGGGCCGAGTGAGCGGTGCGGGTCGGTTGTGGGACGGGTTGGGGGTGGGTGGTTCGGGTTGTGTGCGGGGTGCAGGTGAGCGGGGGCTGGTCGCGCAGTTCCCCGCGCCCCTTGGGGGTTGGGGTGGGGCGGGGTGAAGGGTGCGGGTGTCGAGCGGGAGGCGGGCGAGTGAGCAGCGCGGTGGTTGAGTCGGAGGGTGGTCAAGTGAGCGGTGTGCTGGTCGAGTTGGTCGGGGCTCATGTCGTGCACAAGGCGCGCAGCGGTGGGCTGTTCAGCCGCGATCGGGTCTACGCGCTGACCGGCGCCGACCTCACCATCGCGCCCGGTGAGACGGTCGGCGTGGTCGGCGAGTCCGGCTGCGGGAAGTCCACGCTGGCGAAGGTGTTGGTGGGCGTGCAGCGGCCGACGGCCGGGACGGTGTCGTTGCGGGGGCGGGACCTGTGGTCGATGCCGGACGGCGAACGCCGGGCCGCGGTGGGCACCGGCATCGGCATGATCTTCCAGGACCCGTCGACCGCGCTGAACCGGCGGCTGACGATCCGGCAGATACTGCGGGACCCGCTGGACGTGCACGGTCGCGGCACGAAGCCCGAACGGGAGGACCGGGTAAGGGAGTTGATGTCCCTGGTAGGCCTTCCGCGCGCGCTGGCGGACGGCCTGCCCGGACAGCTCTCCGGCGGGCAGCGCCAACGCGTCGCGATCGCACGGGCGTTGGCGCTGGACCCCGACCTGGTGGTGGCCGACGAACCGACCAGCGCGCTGGACGTGTCGGTCCGGGCCCAGATCCTCAACCTCCTCCTGGACCTGAAGGAACGGCTGGGCCTGGCGCTGGTGTTCGTGTCCCACGACATCCAGACGGTACGGCGGATGAGCGACCGGGTGATCACCATGTACCTGGGCCGGATCGTCGAGGAGACCCCGGCCGACCAGGTCACCGACCGGGCCCGGCACCCGTACACCCGCGCCCTGTTCTCGGCGACCCCGGGTCTCCTCCACCCCATCGACCCGATCCCGCTGATCGGCCCGGTGCCGTCGGCCACGCGCCCGCCGAGCGGCTGCCCGTTCCGTACGCGGTGCTGGAAGTCGGACGACGTGTGCGCTTCCGTCATGCCGGACTTCTCGGCCGCGTCGACACCGGGACATTTCTACCGTTGCCACCATCCTGTAGAGGAGGACCTGTCCACCCGCGACCTCGTTCGCCAAAGCCGCCCCATGGAGCCTTCATGACCCTCCCCGCCCCGAGTGAGCCGCAGGGACGCGCCGGTGTCGAGGGGGCGAGCGCGCGGAGGCCCGCAGGGCCGAGCACGGTCGCGCCCTCGACACCGGCTTTCAGCGTCCCGGAGGCGAACGATCAAAAAAAGCTGACCGGTGTCGTACCGCCCGTCTGCACGCCCCTGACACCGGACCGCGAGGTGGACGTCCGTTCCCTCCTCAGGCTTGTCGACCACCTGGTCGAGGCGGGGGTGCACGGGCTGTTTCTGCTGGGGTCGACGTCGGAGGCGGCGTATCTGACGGACCGGCAGCGGAGGTATGTGGTGGAGGCGGTGGTGGCTCATGTCGGGGGTCAACTCCCTGTACTGGCAGGGGCGATCGACATGACGACGCCTCGGGTGCTGGACCATGTGGCCGCCGTGACGGACGCGGGTGCGGACGCGGTCGTGGTGACCGCGCCCTTCTACACGCGCACCCATCCCGCCGAGATCGCCCGCCACTATCGCCTGATCGCCGCCGCGTCGTCGGTTCCCGTGGTGGCCTACGACCTTCCCGCCTCCGTCCATACGAAGTTGCCGTCCGACCTCGTCCTCGAACTCGCCGCCGAGGGGGTTCTGGCCGGGCTCAAGGACTCCAGCGGGGACCTCGGGGGGTTTCGTACGGTCGTCACCGGCGCGCGTGTCCATCCGGACATCACCGGGTTCAGTGTCCTCACCGGGTCCGAACTGTTCGTCGACTCGGCGTTGGCGCTGGGGGCGGACGGGGCGGTGCCGGGTCTCGCCAACGTCGATCCTCACGGGTATGTCCGGCTGGACGCGTTGTGCCGGGCCGGGGACTGGGAGCGGGCCCGTGCCGAACAGGAGCGGTTGTGTGCGTTGTTCGGGCTGGTTGGGGTTGGTGACCCGGCGCGGATGGGAGGTAGTTCGTCTGCGCTGGGGGCGTTCAAGGCCGCGCTGTATTTGCGGGGGGTGATCGAGTGTGCGGCGACTGCGGAGCCTCAGGTGGGGTTGTCCGCGGACGAGGTGGAGCGGGTGGGGAAGTTCCTGGCGGGGGCGGGGTTGCTGTAACGGGTTTCCCACCCACCCACCCGTTTACGGTGGGTTGAAAGGTGAACCCCTGGGGGCTCCGCCCCCAGGGACGGTCACCCCCCACCACCCAGCTCAGCCACGCTCACCCGCCGGAACTCGATCGTGTCGTACGCACTCACCACCCCCGTCTCATAAAGCACCCCAACCGTCCCCCCACCCACACCCACCAGATCCGAATACCCCGCCCACTCCCCCGACAACGTGACCGCCTTCACAAAACTCCCCCCGCCATCCGAACTCCGCCAAACCGCCATCCCCTCCCGCACATTGGGGACGGACGGTGCCGAGAACAACAACGGAGCCCCCTCGCCCGGCAGTTGAAGAACACTCCCCTCCACCACAGGCACGTCATCCAACGTGTGCTGCACGGTGTACGGCCGGTCAAGGCTCACGCCCCCGTCACTGGAGTACGTGTCGAGCCGATTCCCCGCACTCGTCCCCAACTGATCACGAGCGCTGAAGTACAGCCGCCCGTCGGGAAGTTCGGCCGCCGACGACTCGTTCGCGTTGTCGACCCCGTCGTACGTGGAGTCCACGAACCCCAGCCGCCACGTCTCACCTCCGTCGTCGCTGTACAGGTCGTGCCCGCCGTAGTACCTCGCCTCCTGACCGGTGTCACTCGACCCGGCGGCCGGCGCGGCGGAGTGGTTGGCCGGGATGACCAGGCGGCCCGCATGCGCGCCCCGCGTCAGCGCGACCGCGTGACCGGGACCCGTCGCGTACCACCGCCAACTCGGCAGCTTCACCTCCCCCGTGATGTCCCGGGGCGCGGTGAAGGTACGGCCGTCGTCCCAGCTCCGCTGCACGAACACCCGGCGGCTCTGCTCTGCCGTGACCTCACCCCGCATGATCTGGCCCTCGGTGACGACCCCGCTGTTGTAGGAGGTGACCAGCACGATCGCACCGGTGCGCGGGTCGACGACGGGCGCCGGGTTGCCCCGGGTGTCCCCGTCCCCCGCGGCCACCACCGCCATCGGACCCCAGGTGCAGCCGCCGTCGGCGGAGCGCCGGAGGACGACGTCGATGTGCCCGGTGTCGCCCGCGCTGTTGTGGCGTCCCTCGGCGAAGGCGAGGACGGTGCCCTGGTCGGTGACGACGGTCGCCGGGATGCGGTAGGTGTCGTAGCCGCCGTCTCCGGAGACGTACGGCACGGACGACGTGCAGCCGGAGCGCGCGGAGGCGTTCGCGGCGAAGGTGATCGGAGCGACCAGGACGGCTGCTACGAGCAACGTGCGGCTCAGGATGGTCATCGCTCTCCCTCATGGAGGTCGCCTCACGGAGGTCGCCCTCGCGGAACGACGCCGACCTGTCTGTCCGTCACAGCCTCCCCGGTGTCACCGGCCCGGACGCGCGCCCCACGACGCGCACGCCACCGACACCACCTGTCTCGGCCACCACGCCCCAACTCGCCCATGACACGCCTGACGTGCGTCTTTCACAACGATCACCCGACGTTCCCGCGCGGCGAGGCACGCGGCGGACCGCATCGAGGAGTTCGGCCGGACGAGTGTCCGTGCCGATGGAGGAAGACCAGGGAGCGGGTCCGCCTACGACGGCGTCCGCGCCGCCGCCAGCAGCCGGGTCACGTCGTCCGAGCAGATGGTGAGGGCGGCGCCCACCGTGGCCAGGGCGTCGCGTTCCGCCGGGGTGTAGGGGCCGTCGGCGAGGGCGATGCGGGCGCCCTGGAGGAGGATCGATTCGCGGCCCGCGGGGGCGAGGTGGGGGGCGAGCGGATCGAGGGCCTCGTGGAGTTCTATGGCGAGGCCCGCGCCGCTGGGTTCGCCGAAGACGCGGCCCGTGTCGGCGGCCAGGGCCTCGACGAGGGCGCCGAGCTGTTCCTCTGTGCACTCCTGGAAGCCGGCGGCGCGCACGGTGCCCGCGGCGGCCTCCAGGGACGTACGGGCGCAGCTGCCGCCCGCCGCGAGGACCGCGAGGGCGACCGTGTGGACGGCGTCGCGGAGCATCGCGGAGAAGCGGCTCGTGGTGGGGTGGTCGAGGACGTCGGTGCCGTAGTGGCCCTGGCAGGCCGCGCACTCGACGACCGGGCCGGTGTCACCGCGCGGCAGCACCGGCATGCCGAGCAGGGTGAAGCGGCGGCGCCCGGTGAGCCGCTGGTAGTTGCGGTCGCCCCCGCATCCGGGGCAGAAGAACTCGCCGTCTCCGACGCTGGTCCACGCGGTACGGATGCCCAGCACGCGCGCCGCTCGTCCCTCATGGACAACTCGGCCGTCTCGTCCCCGTTCAGGCAGCACGTCGCACCTCCGTAACGCCGCGGCAACATCGCCGCGCTGGCGTGATGTTAGCCACATTGTCGAGCCGGAGTCAGTACCCCGGACGAGACCTCTCCGTGACCTGCACATGGAATGGCCGGGAAACGACGGGGCCCCGGCCGCCGGAGACCGGCGTACGGGGCCCTTCGACGACGGGTAAACCGCCGGTCAGGATGGTTCAGCGGGTAGCGCGGTTGACGGCCGAGACGACCGCCTTCAGGGACGCACGTGTCGTATTCGCGTCAATGCCGATTCCCCACAGGATCTTGTCGTCGATCGCGCACTCGATGTACGACGCGGCCTGCGCGGAGGCGCCCTCGCTCATCGTGTGCTCCTGGTAGTCCAGGAGCCGTACGTCGATGCCGACGGAGCCCAGGGCGTCGAAGAACGCGGAGATCGGGCCGTTGCCGGTGCCCGTCAGGACGGTGTCGACACCGTCGACGGTGGCCTCGACCTTGAGCGTGTCCACGCCGTCGGTGTCGGTGGTCGACTGGCCGTTCTTCACCTGGATACGGCCCCAGGCGTTGTCCGGGTTCGGCAGGTACTCGTCCTCGAAGGTCGCCCAGATCTGCTTCGGGGTGACCTCGCCGCCCTCGGCGTCCGTCTTGGCCTGAATGAGCTTGGAGAACTCGATCTGCATCCGGCGCGGCAGGTCCAGCTTGTGGTCGTTCTTCAGGACGTACGCGATACCGCCCTTGCCCGACTGCGAGTTGACCCGGATCACGGCCTCGTACGACCGGCCCACGTCCTTCGGGTCGATCGGCAGGTACGGGACCGCCCACTCGATGTCGTCGACCGTGACGCCCTTGGCGGCCGCGTCGGCCTCCATCGCGTCGAAGCCCTTCTTGATGGCGTCCTGATGGGAGCCGGAGAAGGACGTGTAGACCAGGTCGCCCACGTACGGGTGGCGCGGGTGGACCTCCATCTGGTTGCAGTACTCCCACGTACGACGGATCTCGTCGATGTCGGAGAAGTCGATCTGCGGGTCGACGCCCTGCGAGAACAGGTTCATGCCCAGGGTGACCAGGTCGACGTTGCCGGTGCGCTCGCCCTGGCCGAACAGGCAGCCCTCGACGCGGTCGGCGCCGGCCATCAGCGCCAGTTCGGCGGCGGCGACGGCCGTACCGCGGTCGTTGTGCGGGTGGATCGACAGCACCACGTGCTCGCGGCGGGACAGGTGGCGGCCCATCCACTCGAAGCGGTCCGCGTGCGTCGACGGGGTCGAACGCTCAACGGTGGCAGGCAGGTTGAGGATGATCTCGCGGTCCGGGCCGGGCTGCCAGACGTCCATGACCGCCTCGCAGACCTCCAGCGCGAAGTCCAGCTCGGTGTCCGTGAAGATCTCCGGCGAGTACTGGTACCCGAACTCGGTCTCGGGGCCCAGCAGCTTCTCGGCGTACTCCATCACCAGGCGGGTGCCGTCGACGGCGATCTGCTTGATGTCGTCCTTGGAGCCGCGGAAGACCACGCGGCGGAAGACGGGCGCGGTCGCGTTGTAGAGGTGCAGGGTGGCGCGCTTGGCGCCCTTCAGGGACTCCACGGTCCGCTCGATCAGGTCCTCGCGGGCCTGCGTCAGCACGGAGATCGTGACGTCGTCCGGGATCGCGCCCTCTTCTTCGACGATCGAGCGCACGAAGTCGAAGTCGGTCTGTCCCGAGGCCGGGAAGCCGACCTCGATCTCCTTGTAGCCCATCTTGACCAGCAGGTCGAACATCGCGCGCTTGCGCGCCGGTGACATGGGGTCGATCAGGGCCTGGTTCCCGTCACGCAGGTCCGTGGAGAGCCAGCGGGGGGCTGCGGTGATCCGCTGCGAGGGCCAGGTGCGGTCGGGGATGTCGACCTGCTCGTACTGGCCGTACTTGTGGATCGGCATGGAACTGGGCTGCTGGCGATTGGCACGGCTGTGGCTGGTTGCCATGATGCGGGGGCTCCTCGTGGTGTCCTGAAGGACGGCCGACGGCGCAACGCCAGACTCCGCGGGGAGGGGGTCGGCCTACGACTACAGGCCCTCGCCGCGGCAGCTAAGGAGAAGCAGCCCGATACGCATGATGCGAAGCATGCTAGCCGAGTCGTACGCCGCGCGGGGGGCCGTATCACTATGCGGGATATTCGCCGTCGTATACCACTCTCCGCTACGAGACTGTGATGAATGTCCGCGTTTTCCACCAATCAAGGTTGCCGGTAGTGACATCCGCGTCACTCGGTGCCAGGGTGCCGACCATGACGACTCACGGGGGCTTCGAGCCCGTCTTCTGCACGATCGTCCCACCGCACGTCCTCGACAAGCTCGCCCAGCACGAGGACCCCGCGCTCGCCGGTCCCGCCCGCGAGACCCTGGAGCGCGACGCCTACGAGCGCACCCACCGTCGGCTGACCACGGTCATCGGCGCCCCGACCCTCGCCGCGCCGGCCGTGTCCGACAAGCCGCAGCGGACGATCTACGACGCGAAGCACAAGCAGGACCTGCCGGGGAAGAAGGTGCGCGCCGAGGGCTCCGACCCCGGCAAGGACGCCACCGTCAACCGCGCCTTCGCCGGGCTCGGCGCCACCTTCGAGCTGTACCTCAACGCCTTCAACCGCCACTCCATCGACGGCCAGGGCCTGCCGCTCAACGCGTCCGTCCACTACGACGTGAAGTACGACAACGCGTTCTGGAACGGCGAGCAGATGGTGTTCGGCGACGGCGACGGCGAGCTGTTCCTCGACTTCACCATCCCGGTCGACGTCATCGGCCACGAACTCACCCACGGCGTCACGCAGTACAGCGCGAACCTGACCTACTTCGGCCAGTCCGGCGCCCTGAACGAGTCGATCTCCGACGTCTTCGGCTCGCTCATCAAGCAGTACACGCTCGGCCAGACCGCCGCCGACGCCGACTGGCTGATCGGCGCCGGCCTCCTCGCCCCGCGCGTCTCCGGCGTCGCCCTGCGCTCGATGAAGGCCCCGGGCACGGCCTACGACGACGACGCCCTCGGCAAGGACCCGCAGCCCGCGACGATGGACGACTTCGTCAACACGGGCAGCGACAACGGCGGCGTGCACATCAACTCCGGCATCCCCAACCACGCCTTCTACCTGGTCGCCGACGCGATCGGCGGGCACGCCTGGGAGAAGGCCGGCCAGATCTGGTACGACGTCCTGACCGGCGGCGAGCTGAAGAAGGACGCCCTGTTCGCGGACTTCGCCAAGCTCACGGTGGCCGCCGCGAAGACGCGGTTCGGGGACGGCGGCGAGGAGTTGCAGGCCGTGACGAAGGCATGGGAGCAGGTCGGAGTGCCCACCACCTAGGGATTCCTCGCCTCGTCACCGCACCCGATCCGTACTAGACAGGGACCATGCGTATTCAAGTACGGCGCACGGGCGGTTTCGGCGGTATCCAGCGCCGCGGCGAGGTCGACACCTCGACGCGGCCCGACGCCCATGAGTGGCACGCGCTGGCCGAACGGGCGGTCGCCGCCGGGCACAGCACCCCCACGACAGGGGTCCCGGACGGCTTCCACTACGAGATCACGGTGGACGGAAAGACGGTGCACACGGCCGACCCCCGGCTCACCGACGATCAACGGGAGCTGATCTCACGGGTGTTGAAGGAAGGCGCGTGAGCTGATGTCCTCGGGCGGGCGTAACTGCTTGTTCACGCCCGCCCGTTGACACCCGTTACCGCCGGTACCGATGATCCGGCGCATGGCGATTGATGCAGGCAACCCGATACCTCGGTTCCCGGCCGGATTCCTCTGGGGCGTCTCGACTTCGGCCCACCAGATCGAGGGTGCGGCGGACGAACGCGAACCGTCCGTCTGGGACCGGTTCGAGGCCGAGCCGGGCCGGATCAAGGACGGCTCGACGGCGGCGGTGGCCTGCGACCACTACCACCGCCACCGCGAGGACGTGGCCTTCCTGGCCGACCTGGGCGTGGACGCGTACCGCTTCTCGATCTCCTGGCCGCGGGTGAACTCCCCCGGCGGCCTCGACTTCTACGACCGCCTCGTCGACGACCTGTGCGCGGCGGGCGTACGGCCGGTCCCGACCCTGTTCCACTGGGATCTCCCGGTGACGCAGGACTGGTTGCAGAGGGACACGGCGTCCCACTTCGCGGAGTACGTGTCGGTCGTCGCCGACCGCCTGGGCGACCGCGTGAAGAAGTGGATCACCCTCAACGAGCCTGCGGAACATACCCTGTTGGGCCACGCGCTGGGCGCCCACGCCCCCGGCAAGACTCTCCTGTTCGACGCGCTGCCGGTCGCCCACCACCAACTCCTGGCCCACGGGCTGGCGGTACGGGCCCTGCGCGCGGCCGGCGCCACCGACATCGGGATCGCCAACTCCCACGGCCCGACCTGGCCGGCGTCACAGGAGCCGGAGGACATCGAGGCGGCGAACTTCTACGACCTCCTGCTGAACCGCCTGTTCGCCGACCCCCTGCTGCTGGGCGAATACCCGTCCGGGCTGGGCGAGTTGATGCCGGGCGACGTCGAGTCCGACCTGAAGGTGATCGCCGAGCCGATCGACTGGTACGGGATCAACTACTACGCGCCGAGCCGGGTCGGGGCACCCCAGGGCGCGGAGATCGAGTTCGGCGGCCTCACGCTCCCCGCCGAACTCCCCTTCTCCGTAAGGGAGATCGAGAACGTCCCGGTGACGGACTTCGGCTGGCCGGTGGTCCCCGAGGGCCTCACGGAACTCCTCACCACCTTCCGCGACCGCTACGGCGACCGCCTCCCACCCGTCGTCATCACCGAGAACGGCTGCTCCTACGACGGCATCGACGACCAGGACCGCATCGCCTACCTCGACGGCCATGTCCGGGCGCTGCACGGGGCGTTGGAGGCAGGTGTGGACGTCCGCGGGTACTTCGTGTGGTCGCTGCTGGACAACTTCGAGTGGGCGGAGGGCTACGAGCGCCGCTTCGGCCTCGTACACGTGGACTACGGGACACAGGCGCGGACTCCGAAGGCGTCGTACGGCTGGTTCCAGGGCATGCTGCGGGCGCAGAGATGACGACGACGGGGAGTTCAGTGGACGACGGCAACCCGGCTCCCGCCACGGCCACTTCGGCCCTCGCCCTGGCCGAACCCGTCGAACGCGTGGGCCGGGGCTGGACGTCCGCGCTCTCGCTCGCCAACGGGGCGATCTGGGTGGGCTGGTACGGCCCGCTGCAGATCCTGCTGGCGTCACAGGCGAAGGACTTCGCGCCCGGCACCGGCATGTCCAAGGAGACGATGCTGGCCTGGGTGACGGGCGCGGGCGCGCTGGTGTCACTGGTCGCCAATCCGCTCTTCGGCGCGCTGTCCGACCGTACGACGGCGCGGTGGGGGCGCCGTACGCCGTGGATCGTGGGCGGGGCCGCGGGCGGGGCGCTGTCGTTGCTGCTGCTCGCGGGTGCGGGCGGGGTGTGGACGATGGCGGCCGGCTGGTGCCTGGTCCAGCTCACCCTGAACGCGGCCTTCGCGGCGGTCACGGCGGCCGTGCCGGACCGGGTGCCGAGGCTCCAACGGGGTTCTGTGGGCGGCTGGTTGGGAGCCGCGCAGATCCTGGGCGTGGTGGGCGGTACGGGTCTGGCGACGGCGGCCGGGGGCATCGGGGCGGGCTACGTGGCGTGCGCGGTGTTCACGGCGGTGGGCGTGCTGCCGTACGTGCTCCGCCACAAGGATCTCCAACTCCCGCCCACGGCACGGCCGGTGTGGTCCTGGCGGGGCTTCGTGCGGGGCTTCTGGCTGAGCCCGCGCCGCTACCCCGACCTGGGCTGGGCGTGGCTGACCCGCTTCCTGATCAACCTGAGCAACGCGCTGGTGCTGCTGTACCTCCTGTACTACCTGCGGGACCGCCTGCACTACCACGACCCCGACCAGGGCGTCCTGATCCTCACGGCGGTGAACGGCCTGACGCTGCTGGCCACGGTCGTGGTCGGCGGGGTCTGGTCGGACCGCGTCGGCCGCCGCAAGCCGTTCGTGATCTGGTCCGGCGTGCTGATGGCGGTGGCGACGGCGGTCCTCGCGGGCTGGCAGACCTGGCCGGGCGCGGTCGTCGCGGCGGCGGTCCTGGGCATCGGCTTCGGCGTCTTCACGTCGGTCGACTTCGCCCTGATGACGGACGTGCTCCCGAAGGCCCTGGACCGCGGCAAGGACCTCGGCGTGATCAACGTGGCGAACGCGCTGCCGCAGGTCGCGGCCCCCGCCCTCGCCGCGCCGATCGTGACGTATCTGGGCGGGTACCGGGTGCTGTATCTGGTGTCCGCGGTGATCGGGATGGCGGGGGCGTTGTTGGTTCGGCGGATTCGCGGGGTGGACTGAACAGGCGCGGGGGCAGGGTCAGAGCACGCCCGCGTCCCGTGCCGACCATGCCGTCGGGAACAGCGGGCGGTAGCCCAGCTCGCGGCGGATCCGCTCGGTGGACATGATGCCCGCCCACGGGTCGGGGTCGGTGCGTTCGTGGAGTTCGGCGGGGATCTCGACGCCGTTGAGCAGGTGGAGTTCGACCGCGGTGACCGGGGCGTCGTCGGCGATGTTGTAGATCCGGCCGGCGATTCCCGGGGCGTGCAGGATGCGGAGGAGGCCCTGGGCGACGTCCGCGTGGTGGCCCATGTGGAGGCGTTGGTTCGAAGCCCAATGTGCCGCCCATCGGAGGGAGTTGGCGAGGTGCGGGTCGCCTTCGCCGTAGACGAAGGGGAGTCGGGCTACGCGGATGTCCATGCCGTCCAGGGCGAACAACTCCCGTTCCGCCGTCGCCTTCGCGTCGGGGTAGGCGCCCCACATGTGGCCGCCGGGACGGCTCTCGTCCTCCTCGGTCATGGGGCGGCCCCGCCCGGTGCCGTACACGAGCCCCGTACTGACCTGGACGAAGCGCCGTACGCCGGAGGCGAGTGCCGCCTGTCCCAGGGCGACCGCCGCCGCGTGGTTGACGGCCCAGGCCTCCTCGTCCGGTACGCCACGGAAGGACGCGGCGACGTTCACGACCGCGTCGACGCCGGCGACCGCCTTGCCGAGGGCGTCCTCGTCCCGTAGATCTCCGAGTACGACCTCCGCGCCCAGGTCGGCGAATCGCTCGCCGCGGGCCGCGTCCCGCACCAGCACGCGCACCCGCTCGTCCGGCCTTGCCTGCGCCAGCAGCCTCGGTACGAAGCGGCGTCCGACCTGGCCTGTGGAGCCTGTCACCAGTGTCAACATCATGTGCTCCTCTTGTCCCGGTTCTCGTCTCCGACCAGCTTTGGGCAGGCGGGCCGATGCCGGGAGAGACCTTCCGGTCAGGGGATCGGCAGTCCCTGGATAAGCCGGGCGGACTGCCGCACCCTGGAAGCGTGAACCGAGCCGAACTCGCCGACTTCCTGCGCCGCGGCCGGGCCCGCCTGGACCCCGCCGACGTGGGCCTCACAGCCGGCCCCCGCCGCCGTACGCCGGGCCTGCGCCGCGAGGAGGTGGCCCAGCTGGCCGGGATGTCCGTGGACTACTACACGCGGCTTGAGCAGTCCCGCGGCCCGCATCCGTCCCGCCAGATGCTGACGGCGCTGGCCCGGGCGCTACGCCTGACGGACGACGAACGCGACCACCTGTTCCACCTGACCGGCGAGGAACCGCCGCGCCGGGGCGCTACGTCCACGCACCTTCGGCCGGGTCTTCTCCTGGTCCTGGACCGGCTGCACGACACCCCGGCCCACGTGTCGAGCGACTGCGGCGAGATGATCGCCCAGAACGCGATGTCGCGGGCTCTGACGGGCGACGTGTCCGCCCGCCCGCCCCAGGACCGCAACCTGCTCCGCCGTTTCTTCCTGAACCCGACGGCACGGGAGATGTTTCCCCCGGAGGACGTACCGGAACACGCGCGCACCCATGTGGCGAACCTGCGGGCAGTGGCCGCGGCCCGCCCCGACGACCCCGAGCCGGCCGCGCTGGTGGCCGAACTCCGGTCGTCCAGCGAGGAGTTCGCGCGGCTGTGGGAGGAACACGAGGTGGCGGTACGGCGTCAGTCCACGAAGCGGTTCCGCCACCCGCTGGTAGGCCTACTGGAGTTGGACTGCGAGATCCTCCTGAACCAGGACGCCCACCATCTGCTGATCATCCACACGGCCCGCCCCGGCACGGAGTCGTACGAACGCCTGCAGTTGCTGCGGGTGATAGGCCTCCAGGACCTGACCCCGGCCTCCCCGGGGGCTCCGCCCCCGGACCCCCATCGGCCCTGAAGGGGCCTCGTCCTCAAACGCCGGACGGGCTGAATAATGCCGGCCTGCGCTGAAAGGCTGGACGGGCTGAAGAGAACAACACGCTGAAAGATCAAGCCCGCCCGGCGAAAGCCCAGCCCCTCCGGCGTTTGAGGAGCGGGGCCTGGGGCGGAGCCCCGGAAGGATGGGACGGGTAGGGGCGGCGGGGGCGAGAAAAGGTCCTCAGAACCCCCAACTCCCCCTCTAGAAGCCGAGCTTCCGCAACTGCCGAGGATCCCGCTGCCAGTCCTTGGCCACCTTCACATGCAGGTCCAAGAAGACCGGCGTACCGAGCAACGCCTCAATCTGCTTACGCGACTTGATACCGACCTGCTTCAGCCGCGCGCCCTTCGGCCCGATGATGATGCCCTTCTGGCTGGGCCGCTCGATGTAGACGAACGCGTGGATGTCGAGGAGCGGCTTGTCGGCAGGCCGGTCCTCGCGAGGCAGCATCTCCTCGACCACGACGGCGATGGAGTGCGGCAACTCGTCCCGGACCCCCTCCAGCGCGGCCTCCCGGATCAACTCCGCGATCATGACCTGCTCGGGCTCATCGGTGAGGTCGCCCTCGGGGTAGAGGGCAGGCCCCTCCGGCAGCAGCGGAATCAGCAGATCGGCAAGCAGATCCACCTGCTGGCCCGCGACCGCCGACACCGGCACGATCTCCGCCCACTCGAACCCCAGCTCCTTACCGAGCTGATCGATGGCGATCAACTGCTCGGCAAGGGTCTTCGAGTCGACCAGGTCGGTCTTCGTGACGATCGCGATCTTCGGCGTCTTCTTGATGGACGCGAGTTCCTTCGCGATGAAACGGTCACCCGGGCCGAGCTTCTCGTTCGCCGGGAGGCAGAACCCGATGACGTCGACCTCGGCCCACGTCGTCCGGACGATGTCGTTCAGCCGCTGCCCGAGCAACGTGCGCGGCTTGTGCAGCCCAGGCGTGTCCACCAGGATCAGCTGCGCGTCCGGCCGATGGACGATGCCGCGCACCGTGTGCCGCGTGGTCTGCGGCTGGTTGGCGGTGATCGCCACCTTCTGGCCGACCAGAGCATTCGTAAGGGTGGACTTGCCCGCGTTGGGGCGGCCCACGAAGCAGGCGAAGCCTGCGCGGTGGGGGGCCTCCGACGACGCGGGCGGCTTGGATGACGGGGTACGAACGCTCATGGCGCCCATTGTCCCTGATCCACAAGCTCCCGCCGCACAACAGTCCACCCCCGCCCCTCACGGTGAGCTTTCGGAAACCCTGCCGCAACGAAACGTCACGGAAACACCCCCGTGCACAACCGGAAACCCGAGCCGGTGACCCTCTGACGAGCCCCCACACCGTTGGAGACGACCGTGCCCCTCTCCGTCACCGAAGCCGCCGGATCCGCCGCACACATCGACACCGGCGACACCGCCTGGCTGCTCGCCGCCACCGCCCTCGTCCTGCTGATGACCCCGGGCCTGGCCCTGTTCTACGGCGGCATGGTCCGCACGAAGAGCGTCCTCAACATGCTGATGATGAGCTTCGTGTCCATCGCCCTGGTCACGGTGGTGTGGCTGGCCGCCGGTTATTCACTCGCGTTCGGCGACGACATCGGCGGCGGCCTGATCGGCAATCTCACCCACGCGGGCATGTCCGGCCTCGGCCCGAACGCCGTCCACGGCACGGTCCCCACCCTCCTCTTCGCCACCTTCCAGCTCACCTTCGCGATCATCACGGCCGCGCTGATCAGCGGCGCGGTCGCGGACCGGGTCCGGTTCGGGGCCTGGCTGGTCTTCGTACCCGTCTGGGCACTGCTCGTATACGTTCCCGTCGCGCACTGGGTCTGGGGCCCGGGCGGCTGGATCGCGGCGCGCCTCGGCGCGCTCGACTTCGCGGGCGGCCTTCCGGTCGAGATCACGTCCGGCGCCTCCGGTCTGGCCCTGTGCCTGGTGGTCGGCCCCCGCCTCGGCTTCAAGAAGGACGCCATGCGCCCGCACAACCTCCCCATGGTGATGCTGGGCGCGGGCCTGCTCTGGTTCGGCTGGTTCGGCTTCAACGCGGGCTCCGCGCTCGGCGCCAACGGCCTCGCCGCCGTGGCCTTCCTCAACACCCTCACCGCCGGCTGCACCGGCCTGCTCGGCTGGCTCTTCGTCGAGCAGAAGCGCGACGGCCACCCCACCACCCTGGGCGCCGCCTCGGGCGCGGTCGCGGGCCTGGTCGCGATCACCCCGTCCTGCGGCTCGGTCTCCCTCCTCGGCGCGCTGGTCGTGGGCCTCGCCGCCGGTGCCGTCTGCTCGTACGCGGTCGGCTGGAAGTTCAGGCTGAACTACGACGACTCCCTCGACGTCGTCGGCGTCCACCTGGTCGGCGGCATCATCGGCACCCTCCTGATCGGCGTCTTCGCCACCGCCGAACTGACCGGGAAGACGGACGGCCTCCTCTACGGCGGCGGGCTCGCCCAGCTCGGCAGGCAGCTGGTGGCCGTGGTCGCCGTAGGGGCGTACGCGTTCCTCGTGACGTACGGCATCGGGAAGCTGCTCGACCGGTTGATGGGGCTGCGCGCGAGCGAGGAGGAGGAGCGGACCGGGCTGGACCTTACGGTGCACGCCGAGACCGCATACGATCACGGCGTCCTGGGCCACGGAGCCCCGGTCGGCACGTCCCTCACCTCCGCCTCCTCCGCTCAGAAGGTCAACTCCCAGGCATGAAGCTCATCACCGCGATCGTCAAGCCGTACCGCCTCGACGAGGTCAAGACGGCGCTCCAGGAGCTCGGCGTGCACGGCCTGACCGTCACCGAGGCCAGCGGCTACGGCCGGCAGCGCGGCCACACCGAGGTGTACCGCGGCGCCGAATACCGCGTCGACCTCGTGCCCAAGGTGCGGATCGAGGTCGTCGTCGACGACGCGGACTCGGACGCCGTGATCGACGCGATCGTCAAGGCCGCGCAGACGGGGAAGATCGGGGACGGGAAGGTGTGGTCGATCCCGGTCGAGACGGTCGTACGGGTTCGGACGGGCGAACGCGGCCCCGACGCGCTCTGACCGCCAGCACTCCCCCGACGAACCCGACCGCGAGCAGCAGCACCGCCGCGAGCCACGGCAGCGCGAAGAACGACGCGCTCGCCGACTGCTTCGTGCCCGGCGCGCTCGCGGTCAACGTGATGTCCCCCCAGTCGAGTTGGGGCGACCCCTTCCACGGCTCGCTCAGCTTCACGCGCTGCCCCGGCAGCAACTCGGCGGGGATCTTGGTCAGTCCGCGCGTCAGCAACGTACGACCGAACAACCCCTGCGCCTTGAGCGTCACCTTCGGATCGAGGGTGACATTCCCGGTGTTGTGCAGCGTGTAGGAGATCGTGGCGTCACTGTCCCCCAACCCCGGTACCAGCGGCTGGTGATGGGACACCTGCACATGTTCCACGGCGAGTGCGGGCAGCGTCGGTCCGCTGACCCGGAGGTAGACGCGGGCGCCGACGGCCCGCTGCACGCCGAGGGCGAGGGAGCCGTCGCCCTTGTCGACGCGTTCGTCGAGGGCGACCAACGCGCCCGGGTGGTCGCCCGGTTCGGCGCCTTCGGGCACGTGCAGGGTGAACGGCACGGTAACTGTCTTGTGGGCGGGGACAGTTACCCGCGACTTGGCGGGCTTCGCCCAGGCCCCCACCCCGCGCATCGTCTCCGTCACGGTCCGCACGGCGAACCCGCCGTCACGCGCGGTGTTGTAGGCATCGGCCGCGTACAGCCGGAAAGTGAGCGGCTTCGCCGTCTTGTTGGCGACGACCACCTTGTCCT
The DNA here is from genome assembly GCF_045162565.1 of Streptomyces sp. NBC_00986. Classification (NCBI taxonomy): domain Bacteria; kingdom Bacillati; phylum Actinomycetota; class Actinomycetes; order Kitasatosporales; family Streptomycetaceae; genus Streptomyces; species Streptomyces sp. NBC_00986. The sequence continues at coordinate 7,873,798 of NZ_CP108733.1, read as the reverse complement.
GGATGGTCTGGCCGGGGTCGGCGGAGAGATAGAAGTAGGGCCGCGCGGCGACCTGCGAGGCGGCCGGGTAGACGGACCAACTGCCGTTGTCCGCCGCGTAGGTGGAGGGCGCGGCGAGCATCCCGAAGCAGAGGCCGAGGCAGAGGCTCAGGAGGAGGACGTACAGCTTGCGCATGGGTGCGGACCCCCACGGACGTGGTGTGTGGCGGTCGGGCGGGTGCGGGCGCCCGGCCACCGGAGGTGAGGCGGACGGTCAGGTGAGCGTCAGCGTGAGCACGCCGGAGTACGAGCCCGGAGGCGTGAACGCCGGTACGTTCAGGGAGAGTCCGGCGTCGACGGTGAACTGGCCGCCGGTGAGCGTGCCGTCGGGCGTGGACGCTAGCGTCGCTCCCGAACTGCCCACCGTGCCCGCCGAACCGGCCGCGCAGGTGCTCGGGCTGCCCGCCTTGGTGACGCAGGCGGGTGTCCAACTCAGCGCCCCGGCATCGATCTTGGCGCCGGGACCGGTGAAGTCGGTGACCTTGCCGGTCAGGGACCAGCCCGCGGGTCCGCCGCGGAAGTCCTGGACCGTCACCGTGTTGAGGGCACCCGTGGAGGCACCGCCCTTGCCGAAGTCGACGGCGGAGAGGCCCACGGCGTCCCCGGCCTGCGCCATGGACAGCGTGCCCGCCTTGACGGTGGTCGTCAGCTTCTGACTCCCCGGCGGAACGGGCGTGGTGTCGTTGACGACGTAGGCGGCGGGGCCCGCGCCGAGATCCGTGCTCCACGCACTGCCTTCGTAGGCCACGACCCCGGTGGTCGTCTTGTCATTGACGACGAGAGAACCACTGATCGTGCCGCTGCTGCCGGCCGTGACGGTCGCCGTGTCCGCGGTCTGGGCGGTTCCGGACCGCCCGGCCAGGGTCACGGTGGCACCCGGGGTGAAGTTGCTGCCGGTCACGGTGACGCTGTCACCGGCGTTCCCGGAGGCCGAACCCAGGCTGATCGCGCGGGTGTTGACCGGGGTGGTGGCGGTCGCGGTGACGGTCTCGGAGACCGGCGCCGGCGGGTTCGTCACCGTGCAGGGGGTGTCCAGCTCCAGGATGTAGCTGGTGTGGATGTTGTAGTCGCCGGGCGAGAGGGTGATCGCGCCCGGGGTGGTGACCGTGAAGGTGCCGGTCATGGAGAACGACGGGAAGGCGCCGTTGCCGGGCACCGGGTCGTTCTTCTTGGGCCCGGCCACCGTGACACTGCCGGTCTGGGCACCGCCGAGGGTGACCTTCCCGGTGGGCGTCATGATGTCGGCCGGCAGGGCGATCGCGGTCGGGTTGCTGGCGGCGGGCTTGACCACCGTGTACGTCACGGTGACGGTGTCGCCGACCTTCGGCGCGGTGTTGTCCACCGTGATCGCGGCGGTCGTGGTGCCGTCGATCGGCGGGATGCCCGCGACCGCCGGCGGGATGCAGTGCGTGGCGAAGTCCACGTTCGTGGACGCACCGGCCGGACAGGCCAGCGCACCGCCCGTGGCGACCGCGAGCGCGGTCACCCCGAGCAACGACGCCCAACGGCGTCTTCGGAATGTCGTAGCCATGGCTGTGCCCCCTCCTGAGGACGGTGGGCACAGCGGCTCGTCCGCGCCCACAGGGGGCATTGATGTGGGGATCGCGTGAGAAGTCAATGGACACGGTGAAATAAACTGATGGGCCGTCAGTTCCCGCAACAGCGGCAACTGACGGCCCAGTTGAGCCCGTGGGGGGAATTCTCAGGCGACTTCTCAGTCGAACACGAACGGACCCGGTGACTGCGGCCCGGTGGCCGTGCACGTGACGGCGATCCCGAAGATCGTCATCTGCAGCGAGCCGCCGTACGCCTCCAGGCTGTCACCTGAGGCCACGGTCCCGTCGAGCGGACCGACGGTGACGGCGTCGCCGGTCGCCATGGCCGGGTTCTTCGTGCCGCTGAAGACGGTGGTGCCACCGCTCGCGTTCTCGAACGTGAAGGTGGAGGAGATGGAGTCCTGCGACAGGGCGAGCGGCGCCGTGATGGAGGAGGTGATGGTGACCGTGGCCGCGGTGCCGTCCTGCGTGGCGGTGAGCGTTGCCGCGCCTCCGCCGAAGATGCCGCAGTCCGCGGTGATCGTCGCCGTCTGGGGAGTGACGGCGAGCGCGCTGGGCGCGAACGCCAGCGAGGCGGCCGCGAGGACCCCCGTCACCAGTGCCGCACCGGTACCGATCCGCTTGCTTCTCAGCTTGCCTTTCATGGGTCTGGTTCCCTTCCCGTGTCTGGGAATGCCATGTGGGGACGGACGGGACAACCACCTCAGAAACCCCTCACGCACGCGGTGCGGTGCGCCACGCGAGCGAGAATCTGACGGTCCGTCGGAACTTACGGTTCCATTGATGCGCGGGAGACGGGGGAAGAGCAAGGGCGAAATCTGGACGGCTTAATTCCGGACACGGTTCCTGTCAGTTGCTGGGGAGCGCCTCAACCGGCGGTCACCGTGAGGTGAACAACCCCGTCCGGCCCAGCCACCAACACCGGCGTCTCCGGCCCACCCAGATCCCGTACAGCCGCAAGATCCTCCGCAGCCACAGCCTCCGCCTCAGTAACGACCGCCGCCGCCTCCAACGACTTCGCCCCCGAGGCCACAGCCATGGCCACCGCCGTCTGCAACGCGCTCAGCTTCAGCGAGGCAAGGGCAACCGTCCCGGCGACATAAGTCCGCCCCGTCTCGTCCCGTACGGCCGCGCCTTCCGGCACACCATTACGGGCCCGAGCCGAACGGGCCAGGGTGACGATCTTGCGGTCCTCGGGATCAAGCGCGCTGCTGTCGGTCATGACCAGAGCATACGAAGGACAGGGACGGGGACCGACAAGGACCCTCACCCCGCCACGGGGTACATCGCCCCGCGCCGCCCCTCCGGAGAGGCCAGCCACTCCAGCTTCCCCACGGTGTTCGCCTCGTCCAAGGGCGTGTGCAGCACGATCGTGAGATCGGGCCGCGCCGGCACCTTCAACGCCGTCGACTCGACACACAGCAGCCCGACCAGCGGATGATCCAGCTCCTTACGGACCACCCCCGCGTCCAGGATGTCCCGCCGCGCCCACAACTCCCCGAACTCCGGGCTCACGGAGGCCAGTTCGGCCAGCACGGCCTGCAACCCCTCGTCGTCGGGCCGGTCCGCGCACGCCGCCCGGAACTGCGCGACGACGGTCCGCGCGTTCCGCTCCCAGCTCTGCGAACGGGCCCGGTAGAGCCGGTCGGTGAAGAAGTCGACGAGGCAGTTCTGGGTGTTCTCGGGCCGCATGCCGAGCACCCAGCCCGCCGCGTCGTTGTACATCACGCAGTTGTAGTAGCGGTCCATGATGTGCGCCGGAAACGGCATCCACGCGTCGATGAGCCGCCGCATGCCCTCACACCCGTGATCGGCGGCGGGTTCGGCGGCAGGCGGATTCAGCCCGGCCAGCAGGTACAGATGCCGCCGCTCGGCATTGCTCAGCCGCAGCACCCGGGCGACGGAGTCGAGGACCTGCGGCGACACCGAGATGTCCCGCCCCTGCTCCAGCCACTGGTACCAGGACGCGCCCACCCCGGCGAGCACGGCGACCTCTTCCCGCCGCAGCCCCGGCGTACGGCGCCGCGCCCCACCGTCCGGAAGCCCCGCCTCGGCCGGGGAGACCCGGGCCCGGCGGCTCATCAGGAACTCACGCAGTTCGCTCAGCCGACGACTTTTCAGGGCATCCTCAGCCACGTACACATCCCCCTCGTGCTGCCTGGTGGTGCCACCACCAGCACAACTTGCGGCTCCCCACGCCTATTCCGACGGCCGGAAGCTCGACACATGGCGACCGACACCACGACTCCCACCACCCACGAACCACTCGGCACTCCGAAACTGTCCACGCGCGACAAACTCGTCCTCTTCGTCCTCTGCGCGGCCCAGTTCATGGTCGCCCTGGACTTCTCCGTCCTGAACGTGGCCCTGCCCACCCTCGGCGCCGACCTCGGCATGAGCCAGTCCGGACTCCAGTGGGCGGTCACCGCGTTCGCGCTGCCGTCCGGCGGCTTCCTGCTCCTGTTCGGCCGCATCGGCGACCTCTACGGCCGCCGCCGGCTGTTCCTCACCGGCCTGACCCTGTTCGGCGCGGCTTCGCTGCTGGCGACCTTCGCCTGGGACCCGGCCTCGTTCCTGACGGGCCGGGCGCTGCAAGGCCTGGGCGCCGCGACGATCGTCCCCACCGGCATGAGCCTCCTCACCACCACGTTCCCCGAGGGCCCGGCCCGCGACCGCGCGCTCGGCATCTCCGGCACCCTGCTCTCGCTCGGCTTCACGGTCGGCATGGTGGCCGGCGGTGTCCTGACCGACGTGTTCGGCTGGCGTTCGACGATGGCCCTGCTGACCCTGTTCGCGGTCCTGGTCCTCCCGCTGGCCCCCGCCCTGCTCCCCGAGTCCCGCACCCCGGACCGCCCGCGCCTGGACGTCCCCGGCGCGTTCACGGTCACGGGCGGCCTGCTGGCCCTGATCTACGCCCTGTCGACGGCGGCCGGCCACGGCTTCGCCCACACGGACGTGATCACGACACTCGTCGCGGGCGTCCTGCTCCTCACCACGTTCGCGTACGTCGAGTCACGCACGACGCACCCCCTGGTCTCCCTCCCGATGCTGCGCCGTCGCACGGTGGCGTGGGGCAACCTGGGCGGACTGGTCACCTTCTCGATGATGTCGACGGTGGTCTTCGTCCTGACCCTGTACCTCCAGGAGATCCTGCACCTGTCGTCCTTCGAGACGGGCCTGGTCTTCGGCGTCCAGGGCATCCTCTCGGCGGTGGCCGGCGTCTACGCCCCGAAGGTCATCGGCCGCATCGGCGCCCGCCGCACCCTGATCGCCTCGCTCACCGGCCAGGCGGCTCTGACAGCCACCCTCCTGACCCTGAACACCCACACCTGGTCGGTCTGGGTGGCGACGGCCGCCGTCTCCCTGGCGAGCATGTGCCACCTGGGCGCGATCATCTCCTACGGCCTGACGGTCACCTCGGGCGTCCCCGACGAGGAACAGGGCCTGGCCACCGGCCTGGTCACCTCCACGCAGCAGATCGGCATCACCATCGGCATCCCCCTCCTGGGTGTCCTCGCCACCACGTCCGGCGATCTGATGTCGGGGGTCCACACAGTGGTCGGCATCGACGCGGCGATCGCGTTGGGGGCGGCGGTGCTGGTGGCCGTAGGACTCGGCAGGAACCGGAAGGCCCACCCGGCCGCCGTATGAGATGTCAGTCCAGGGTCTGGACGAGTTCGGAGCGCGTGGCCGTGTTGACGACCCGGCCGCGCGCTCCGTTCACGAGCGGCAGATACGGCGGGACATGACCGCACTCGACATCGGCGACCACCGGCACGCCCAACGATCCGAGCGCGTCCATGACGGCCTCGTGCTGGGTGAGCGTGGGGCTGTCGGGCGCGTGGGTCCGGCCGACCAGCACGGCGTTCGCCGCGTCGAAGAACCCGGCCAGCCGCATGCCGTGCAGGTTCCGGCAGATGGTGAACGCGTTGTCCTCGCAGGCCTCGACATAGACGAGCAGCCCCTCGGGGGCCGCGCTCCGCGCGAAGGCGGCGACGTCCAGGTACGGCGTCCCGGCGAGATTGGCCAGCGTCTCGACGCAGCCGCCGATCAGCCGGCCCTCGATGTCGACGTCGCCGTCACCGTCGAGGCGGGTCCAGCGTCCCGGGGTGTCGAGGGTGAGGTCCCGGACCTCCGGGTGGCCCGCGAAGTCGTCCCGGCCCGGGCTCCGATGACGGCCCGGCGGGGTCTGCGTGAACGGACCGCCCTGCGGCGCCGCGACGATGTCGAGCCAGGACAGCAGCCCCTCGGGCGCCCGATAGGGCGTCTCCATAAGGGAGTTGCCGTGCACGGTCGCGGTCCCGGTGAGCAGGGTCAGAGGCGTCAGCAGGGTCGAGATGTCCGAGTAGCCGACCACCCAGGTCGGCTCGGCGCGCCCGATCCGCTCGAAGTCGAGCAACGGCACCAGGTCGATCGCGGTCTCCCCGCCCCACGGCGGCACCACGGCCCGGATGCCGGGGTCGGTGAGCATGTCCGTCAGCTCGGCGGCCCGCTCACCGGCCGGGGCGCTGACATGGCTCGTCCCGTCCATGCACCGGCCGACGACGACCTCGTACCCGCGCGCCTCGACCTCCCGGATCGCGACGTCGAGGCGCTTGCGCAGCGCGTCCGGGACCCCGCTGGACGGAGATGTGACACCGACCCGGTCGCCGGGGCGCAGAGGACGCGGATATCGCACAGCAGCAGCCATACGCCGGATTCTGGCACGCCTTCACCAGCCGCTCACCGGGATTTACGGCCGGTCGAGCCGCAGCCGCTCCGCCCTGGGCAGACCGGCCACGACCAGGTCGTACGAGTCCTCGATCAGTTCCTTGAGGAGCCGGTCCGGGAGCTCCCCGTCCACCGTCACCGTGTTCCAGTGCCGCTTGTTCATGTGGTACCCGGGGATGATCAACCCCTCGTGCTCCTCCCGGAGTCGGATCGCGTCCTCCGGGTCGCACTTGAGATTGACGGTCAAGGGGCTCGCGTCCAGGCGGGTCAGGGCGAAGAGCTTGCCCAGGACCTTGAAGACGGACATGTCCGGGTTGAACGGGAAGTCCTCGACCGTCGCGTTGAACGACAGGCAGAACGCGCGCAGTTCCTCGGGGCTCACTCCGGCTTCGTCTCCTCCTCGGCCGGGCCGGCCGGATCCACCGGCTCGACCAGCACCGTCACGATCTTGTTCCTACGACCGGCCGAGGCCTCCGCCGTCAGCCGTAGTTCGCGCCCGTCGGGCAGTTCTACGACGGAGGAGGCACCGGCGATGGGAACGCGGCCCAGCGCCTTCGCGAGCAGCCCCCCGACCGTCTCCACGTCCTCGTCGTCGTAGGCCTCGAAGCCGTACAGCTCGCCGAGGTCGCCGATGTCCAGGCGGGCGGTGACCCGGTAGCGGTCGTCGCCCAGTTCCTCGACCGGCGGGAGTTCGCGGTCGTACTCGTCGGTGATCTCGCCGACGATCTCCTCGAGGATGTCCTCGATGGTGACGATGCCGGCCGTGCCGCCGTACTCGTCGATGACGACGGCGACGTGGTTGCGCTCCTGCTGCATCTCGCGGAGAAGGTCACCGGCGTTCTTGGTGTCCGGGACGAAGGTGGCGGGGCGCATGGCCGTGGAGACGAGTTCGGACTCGGCGTCGCGGCTGATGTGCGTCTTGCGGACCAGGTCCTTGAGATACACGATCCCGACGATGTCGTCCTCGCTCTCCCCGGTCACCGGGATCCGCGAGAAGCCGGAGCGGAGCGCGAGGGTGAGGGCCTGGCGGATCGTCTTGTAGCGCTCGATGACGACGAGGTCGGTCCTCGGCACCATCACCTCGCGCACGAGGGTGTCGCCGAGTTCGAAGACCGAGTGCACCATCCGGCGCTCCTCGTCCTCGATCAGGGACTCCTTCTCGGCGAGGTCCACCAGCGCGCGCAGCTCGGCCTCGGACGCGAACGGGCCGCGCCGGAAACCCTTGCCCGGGGTGAGCGCGTTGCCGATGAGGATCAGCAGATACGGGATCGGGCCCATGATCCGCGCGAGCGGCAGCAGCACGTACGCCGCCGCCGTGGCCGTGTTCAGCGGATGCTGGCGCCCGATCGTGCGCGGGGAGACCCCCACCGCGACGTACGACACGAGGACCATGACGCCGATCGCGGCGAGCAGCGCGGGCGCGGTGCCGTGGATCACGTGCAGGCACTCGTAGGTGACGAGCGCGGCGGCGGCCATTTCGCAGGCCACCCGCACCAGCAGGGCGACATTGAGATAGCGGGTCGGGTCGGCGGCGACCTGCGCGAGCTTCGCGCTGCCGCGCCGACCGGACCGTACGGCCTCCTCGGCGCGGAAGCTGGAGACGCGCGCGAGGCCCGCCTCCGCGCAGGCGGCGAGCCAGGCGACAACGACAAGGGCGATGGCCCCGACGACGATCTGAGGACTCATGGGATGAGGTGACCCGGTGCCCTAGGAGACCGTCGGCGCCGGGGAGGGGCCGGTGTGGCCCTTCTCCGCGCGCCAGCCGTCCACGATGGCGGCCTGGAGGCCAAACATCTCGGCCTTCTCGTCGGGCTCCTCGTGGTCGTAGCCGAGGAGGTGCAACACACCGTGGACGGTGAGGAGTTGGAGCTCCTCGTCCATGGTGTGCTGCGTCTCGGCCTCGGCCCCCTGCTTCGTGGCGACCTCCGGGCACAGCACGATGTCACCGAGGAGCCCCTGCGGCGGCTCCTCGTCGTCCTTGCTCGGCGGACGCAGCTCGTCCATCGGGAAGGACATGACATCGGTCGGCCCGGGCAGGTCCATCCACTGGATGTGGAGCTGCTCCATGGCGTCCTCGTCCACGACGATCACCGAGAGCTCGGAGAGCGGGTGGATGCGCATCCGCGCGAGGGCGTAGCGGGCGATGTCGAGGATCGCCTGCTCGTCGACCTCGGTTCCGGACTCGTTGTTGACGTCGATCGACATGGTCGTGCTGATCTACTTCCGCTTGTCACGGGCACCCTTGTGGGTGCCGTTCTCCGTACCGTTCTCGCTGTCGTACTTCTCGTACGCGTCGACGATACGGCCGACCAGCTTGTGCCGGACGACGTCCGCCGACGACAGGCGGGAGAAGTGCACGTCGTCGAGGCCCTCCAGGATGTCCTGCACCTGCCGCAGCCCCGACTTCGTGCCGCTCGGCAGGTCGACCTGCGTCACGTCACCGGTGATCACGATCTTCGACTCGAAGCCGAGCCGGGTGAGGAACATCTTCATCTGCTCGGGGCTCGTGTTCTGGGCCTCGTCCAGGATGATGAAGGCGTCGTTCAAGGTACGGCCACGCATGTACGCCAGCGGTGCGACCTCGATCGTGCCCGCCGCCATCAGCTTCGGGATGGACTCCGGGTCCAGCATGTCGTGCAGCGCGTCGTACAGGGGACGCAGGTACGGGTCGATCTTTTCGTAGAGGGTGCCCGGGAGGAAGCCCAGGCGCTCACCCGCCTCGACCGCCGGGCGGGTCAGGATGATCCTGCTGACCTGCTTGGCCTGCAGGGCCTGGACCGCCTTGGCCATGGCGAGGTACGTCTTGCCGGTGCCGGCGGGGCCGATGCCGAAGACGATCGTGTTCTTGTCGATCGCGTCGACGTACCGCTTCTGGTTGAGCGTCTTGGGGCGGATCGTGCGGCCTCGCGAGGACAGGATGTTCTGGGTGAGCACCTCGGCCGGTGTCTCCTCGGGACCATCCCCGTTCTCACTCGCCCGCAGCATGGCGATCGAGCGTTCCACTGCGTCCTCCGTCATCGGCTGCCCGGTGCGCAGCACCAGCATCATCTCGTCGAACAGGCGCTGGACGAGGGCGACTTGGCGGGCGTCGCCGACCGCGCTGATCTCATTGCCCCGGACGTGGATGTCGGCCGCCGGGAAAGCCTTCTCGATCACGCGCAGGAGGGCGTCTCCGGACCCCAGGACGGTGACCATCGGATGCTGGGCGGGGACGGTGAACCGTGCCTTCGCCTGCTCCTGCGCGGGGCTGTGAGCTGTGGGTGTCTGAGTCATGGGCCGGCTCTGTAGGCCTTGCTCGTCCTCCTCGGAAAGACTCGCCCGCCACAAGGGCGGCCTGGTGATTCCAGGGTACGCCGGGCCACTGACAACGCCGTAGGGCTTTTCGGTGACCGTCGGGCCACGAAATCCGGGCGAGGTGCGGGCACGACGCGGGCTCGGCGTCCCGTTCCGGGAGCGTGTCCGGCGCAGGGGAGGCGCATGGGGTGACGCCGTGAGCCCTGTTCGCGCCCCCTCGCTTGTACGGACAATGCGCTATGTCCGCCAAGTAAGCCTTGCAGGGAAAGCAGGTCGGCCGCTGTGCTCGTGCGTCTGCCCAGGTCCGTGTCCGAAGCACAGTCGTGCCTGGCCGAGGGGGCGGTACCCGTCGGTGGGGCGACCCTGGTCTGGGCCGGCTGGCAACGGGACGGTTTCCCCGAGCAGGCGATGTCCCTGCGGGAGCTGCCCGAGGCGAAGGTGATCGGGGACGGGGCGCTGGGCTCGGCCGTACTGCTGCACGAGATGGACGAGCGGGTGCCGGAGGTGCTGCGCGAGGCCGCGGGCGGGGTGGGCACCGGGGCCGTGCGCCGGACCGCCACCGTCGGCGGCAACATCGTCGGCAGCACGCTGCGCTGTCTGCTCCCGGCCGCGCTGGTGCTGGACGCCCGCGCGGTCGTCCTGGAACCGGACGGTCCCGTCGAGACCGACCTCCCCGAGCTGCTCGCGAAGCGGCCCCTGCTGCTGAGCCTGCACTGGCACGAGCCGGTGGCCAGCGGCTATCGCAAGCTGACCGGCGAGCTGCGGGGAGGGGTTCCCTTCGTGGTCGCGGTGGCGGTGGGGGCTGCTGCCGAGGACGCGCGGTCGCTCGTTCTGCGGGTCGCCGTGCGCGACGGCTACGACGTGCTCAGCGAGACCGTCCCGTACGACACGGACACCGGCCGGATCCTGCGTGCCCTGGCACTGACACCGCTCGGCATGTTGCCCGAGGCGGTTTTCGAGGCGGTGCGGGACGTGGTCGGCGGTGTGGTGGAGCGGGTGGGGGCTCGCTGAGGAGAGCGCTGCGGAGGCTGAGCAGGAACGTTCACCCTGACCGGCCGGGCGGCCCGGCGGCGAATGTCCGGCCGGGCAACAGGTGCTCCGGTCCCGCACTCCGCCCCTACGTCGACCGCCCGAACCCGATCGTCGGCACCGCCCGCCGCAACGGCCAGGGGCTGTCGCCGTCCGGGTCCTCCTCCGGTACGAGTCCGGCCAGGAAGGCGTACCGATTGAGGGCCGTCGGGTCCTGGCCCTCGACCGACTGCACCTTGCGCCACCAGGCGCCGAGCTCGGACCAGCCGGGTGCGGAGAGGGAGCCGCCGAACTCCTGGACGGAGAGGGCTGCGGTGAGGCCGGCGAAGGCGAGGCGGTCGGCGAGGGGCCAGCCGGCCAGGGTGCCGGTGACGAAGCCGGCCACGAAGACGTCACCCGCGCCGGTGGGGTCGAGGGCCTCGACGGCGATCGCCGGGACCTCGGCGGACTCTCCGGTACGCCGGTCGACGGCGTAGGCGCCGTCCGCGCCGAGGGTGACGACTGCGAGGGGTACGTGTTCGGTGAGCGCGTGGGCGGCGGCGCGGGGGCAGTCGGCGCCGGTGTAGCGCATGGCCTCCTCGGCGTTCGGCAGGAACGCCTCGCAGTGCGCGAGGTCGGCGAGTCCGGCGAGGTCCCAGGCGCCGGTGTCGTCCCAGCCGACGTCGGCGAAGATCCGGGTGCCCTCGCTCGCGGCCTGGGCGACCCAGGGGGCCTGCTTGCCGGGGGTGAGGGAGGCGACGGCGGCACGCGCGCGTGGCGGGCAGTCGGGGGCGCCGCCTTGGCCGAACACGACCTCCGGGGGCGGCTCGTGGCCGTGGGACACCATCGTGCGCTCACCCTCGTACGCCATCGACACGGTGACCGGTGAGTGCCAGCCGGGGACCGTGCGGGAGGCGGAGAGGTCGATGCCCTCGCCCTGCGCGAGCGCGTCCCAGCAGTACTCGCCGTAGTGGTCGTCGCCGAAGGCCGCGGCGAGCGAGGTCCGCAGGCCGAGCCGGGCCAGCGCGGTCGCCATGTTGGCGACGCCGCCCGGGCTCGACCCCATCCCGCGTGCCCAGGACTCGGTGCCGCGCACCGGCGCGGATTCGAGCCCGGTGAAGATGATGTCGAGGAAGACGGTGCCGGTGAGGTACACGTCCCAGGGCGGATCGTCCGCCGCGCGCAGCCCGGCCAGCGGGTCGACCCCGCAGGACGGCCCTTCGCTGCGGGACGACGGTCCCTTTCCGGTGGACGCGTTGGACGCGGTCACGGTGCGCTCCCTGACGTGATACGGATCAGGCCAGTGTGCACCACCACGCGCGCGTGGGGGCGGCTCCCGCTCCGGGACCACCCGCCACACCGGTACCGGGCAACCGCAGGTCCGGGCTCTACGGTGCCTGCCGCCCCCGGTGACGGCCCGGGCACCGGTGCCGTACCGGGCGCGTCCGGATCCGGCCGCTACCAGCGCGGCATCGACGGCGTGACCCACTCCGGGTCCGTGATCCGCATCGCCGCCGCGTCGTCGCGTTCGCGCAGCGCACCGTCGTCGTCGAGCCAGCGCCGGTGCAGGAACTCCAGCTTGGCGCGGTCGAGTTCGACGCCGAGGCCCGGGGCGTCGGAGACGGTGACCTTGGCGTCGGTGAAGGTGAGGCGTTCGGTGAGGACGTCCTCCGACTGCCAGGGGTAGTGGGAGTCGCAGGCGTGATGGAGGTTCGGGACGGTCGACGCGACGTGGGTCATCGCGGCGAGGCTGATCCCGAGGTGGGTGTTGGAGTGCATGGAGATGCCGACGCCGAACGTGCGGCAGATGGCGGCCAGTTGCTGGGTGTTGCGCAGCCCGCCCCAGTAGTGGTGGTCGGAGAGCACGACCTGTACGGCGTCCTTCGTGAAGGCCTCTTCGATCTCCGCGAACGTCGTCACACACATGTTGGTGGCGAGCGGCACATCGGTCCCCGCGGACACCTCGGCCATCGCGGGGGTACCCAGGGCCGGGTCCTCCAGGTATTCGAGGACGTCCCCCAGCTCCTTCGCCACCTTCAGCGAAGTCTCCACGGACCAGGCGCCGTTGGGGTCGAGGCGCAGGGGGTGGTCGGGGAAGGCCGCGGCCAACGCCCGTACGGCGGCGATCTCCTCGTCCGGCGGGAAGACCCCACCCTTGAGCTTGAACGAGGTGAAGCCGTACCGCTCCTTGAACTTCCGTGCCTGCTCGACGACTCCGGCCGGGTCGATCGCGGCGCCCCAGTCGTCCTTCTCGCTCGCCACGCCCTCTGGGTGGTCGGCCCACTTGTAGAACAGGTACGCGCTGTACTCGACCGCATCCCTCAACTTGCCTCCGAGCAGGGCGTGTACGGGCAGCCCGAGCGTCTTGCCGAGGGCGTCGAGGCAGGCGACCTCGAAGGCGGAGACGACGGACAGGCGCAGCTTGTCGGCGGTCTGGACACCGCGCAGCCCGCCGACGTCGACCTGCGCGGAGACCCGCGAACTGTCGACGGCCAGCTCGTCGGCGACCGTGAACAGGCCGTTCAGGTCGCTGACTTGACGGCCGATCAGCTTCTCGGCGAAGGGGCGGGCCAGTTCCAGGTACTTGGTGTCGCCGTAGGTCTCGCCGAGGCCGGTGATCCCGTCGGCCGTCTCGATCTCGACGATCAGGCGCGGGGTGTAGGGCTGGTGAACGCCCTGGGTGTTCAGCAGGGGCGGGTCTGCTACCAGGATCGGGGTCAGGCGGACGTCGGCGATGGTGAGGTTCACAGCGCGGCTCCTACGAGGTCGAGTCCGGTGGTGAGCAGGGTGGCGAGTTCGGCCAGGTCCGCGGCCGAGGGGTCGGTGAGCGGGGCGCGCACAGGTCCCACCGGCTGGCCGCGCAGCCGGGCCGCCGCCTTGACCAGCGACACGGCGTATCCCGGTACGCGGTCGCGGAGTTCGACGAGCGGGACGTAGAAATCGCGCAGCAGCCGCTCGATGGTCTTGTCGTCGCCGTGCCCGTTGTCTCCGTCGTGCAACGCGGTGAAGAAGGCGTTCGCGATCTCGGGGGCGAAGGCGTGGACGGCGGAGGAGTAGGCGGGGACGCCGACGGTGGCATAGGCGCGGGCCTGGATCTCGGCGGTCGAGGCGCCGTTGAAGAAGAGGAAGCCCTCGGGGGCGGCGAGCGTGAGGCGTTGCAGGCGGTCGAGGTCGCTGTGGCCGTCCTTGAGGCCGATGACGCCGGGGATCGCCGCGATCCGCTTCAACGAGCTTGCGGTGAAGGCGACTTGGCCGCGCTGGTAGGCGATGAGCGGGAGCCGGGTGCGGGCGGCGAGTTGCTCGAGCTGCGCCACCAGACCGTCCTGCGGGGCGGCGACGAGGTAGTGCGGCAGGACGAGGAGCGCGTCGGCGCCCGCCTCCTCCGCGATGCGCGCGAAACGGGCCGCCTGCGCCCAGCCGTAGCCGACACCGGCGACGACGGGGACGCGGCCGGCCGCCTCCTCGACGGCGATGGTGACGACCGTGCGGTACTCGTCCTCGTCGAGCGAGAAGAACTCGCCGGTACCACAGGCGGGGAACACGGCGCCGGGGGCGGTGGCGATCCGGGCCGCGACATGGGTGCGGAAGCCGACGGGGTCGAGGGAGCCGTCGTCGTGGAAGGAGGTGAGCGGGAAGGAGAGCACGCCGCCCGCCATCCCGTCCCGGAGCCTGCGCACCACGGTCTCCGTGTCGCCGTTCACTGTGCCATCTCCCCATGTAGACGTCATCCACGTATGAAGACAGAGATTAGATACGCGAACCTCGACCGTCAATGGGGCCGTCGCGTCTCCGGTGCCCCTCGCTACCATCGGCGCATGTCAGAGCCCGGTGGCGTCCGCGAGGTGAAGTCCGCCGCCCGTACGGTCGAGCTGCTCGAACTGCTCGCCGCGCGCGGCGACCGTCCCGCGCGCCTCCAGGAACTCGCCGACGAGCTGGGCGTGCCGCGCAGCTCGATGTACGCCCTCCTCCAGACCCTGATCGCGCACGGCTGGGTCCGCACGGACATCACCGGTTCGCTCTACGGCATCGGCATCCACGCCCTGCTCACCGGCACGACCTATCTGGACTCCGACCCGCGCGTGAGGGTCGTACGGCCGTATCTCGACGAGGCGTCCCAGGCGCTCGGCGAGACGATCCATCTGGGGCGGCTGGACGGACGGGACGTGGCGTATCTGGCGACGCGGGAGTCGCACGAGTACCTACGGACCATCAGCAGGGTGGGGCGACGGCTGCCGGCCCACGTCGGTGCCCTGGGCAAGGCGCTGCTCGCCGAACGGCCGGACGCCGAGCTGCCGACCGGGCCGTACGAGGCGGCGACCCCCAACACCCACACCTCCCGGGACGCGTTGGCCGCGGACCTCGCGGGTGTCCGTGCCCGGGGCTACTCGGTCGACCGCGAGGAGGGCGTCCTCGGGATCGTCGGGTTCGGCTTCGCGCTGCGGTACGACAACCCGCCGCTGGACGCGATCAGCTGCTCGGTGCCGGTGGCTCGGCTTACGCCGGAGCACGAAGGGCAGATCGTTGCCGTGATGCGGGAGATCCGGGCGAAGATCGAGGGTGCGTCGTCGCCTGCGGCTGGCGGATCGGTGCATTGGCGTTAGCGCCGGTTGAGTTGACGCCCTGTGTTGGCGTGGGCGTCTTCTGGGGGCTGCGCCCCCAGACCCCCGCATCGGCCCTGAAGGGGCCTCGTCCTCAAACGCCGGACGGGCTGAGTATTGCCGACCTGCACCGAGAAGCACCGAAGCGGGCTTGGTATAGCTGACCTGGGTAAAGAGGCGCCGTACAGACCGGATGACGCCCCCCGGCACCACAAATTCGGCGCTCGTTTACCCGGCTCCCCCGACCCCAAACTGAACGTGCCCCAGATCACACCCCCCGCCCTTCTTTCGTGAACCGCGTGCTTGATACAAATTGGCCGCGCGTTCCTGTCCGTCGACGGTCGTCGCCCAATCCCCTTTTTGAGCCGCTTCTTTCGCATGCCCTGGGAACGCCCGTGTTCGCCCGCACCACCACGCCCTGGCCCCTCGTTGCCCTTTTCACGGCCGGGTATCTGGCCCCCTACCTCCTCCCCACCACCGTCGGCAGGCTCGACGCGGGGCTGCCGCTGTCCGCCACGCAGGCCGGTGCCGTCGGCAGTGCGCTGCTGCTGAGTTCGGCCGCGGCGGGGTTTCTGCTCGCCTCGCGCGTCGACCGGGTCGGGCCGCGCACCCTCGCGCGGATCGGCCTTGCCCTCGCCGTCCTCGGGTACGGCTCGGCCGCCCTCACCCACGCCGTCCCCGCGGTCATCGTGGGCGCGGTGGTCGGCGGCTTCGGATCGGGTACGGCCACCACGGTCGCCGCGTCCGGGATCGCCGCCGAGCGGGACCCCCATCGCGCTTCCACGCTCGGTCTGTTGTGCGTGTCGGCGCTCGCGGGTGCCGTCTATCTGACCGTCCCGCACCTCGGCGCGGGCCACGGCCAGCCGCTCGCCGCGATCGCCCTCACCGCACTCGCCGTATGGCCACTGACCGGACGCCTCCCGATCCGTACGGCGAGAGGACACGCGCGCGTGGAGACCGCCGGGCTCCCCCACCGCCGCGCCGGACTGGTGCTCGCCGGCACCCTGCTGTGCTGGTCCCTCGCCCAGAACTCCCTCTGGGGCGTCAGCGGCCGCATCGGCATCGACCAGGCCCACCTCTCCGAGGTCACCGTCGGCGCGGTCTTCGCGATCGCGCTCGGCACGGGGCTGGTGGGCGTGATCGGCGCCGGCGCGCTCGGGGCCCGGCTGGGGCGTGCGGTACCGATCGGCGCGGGGACGGCGCTCATCGCGGGCTGCATCGTGCTCAGCGCGTCCGCGCACGACCTGAGGACGTTCGCGACCGGCGAGATCGCCTGGAACACCCTCTACCCGATCGTCCTGTCCTACGTCCTCGGCCTCGCCGCCTCCCTTGATCCGCGCGGGCGTTGGGCCGTCCTCGTCGGCTCGGCCTCGTCGCTGGGTACGGCGGCGGGGCCCCTGGTCGGCAGTCTGCTGTCGGCGCGGGCCGGGTTCCCGGCGATGGGCGCGATCCTCGCGGTGGGGCTCGTCGTCATCGCGGTACCGATGACCGGAGTCGCGCTCCACACCGGCGGCCGGTTGCTGGTGCCGGGCACGGTCCGGCGGCGCGGGGGCACCCCGGCCGCCGTCATCGCCTCGTCGACCGGCTCCCCCGAGCAACCGGTCGTCGAGATCCCCCTGGACACCGCGGCCGTACCGGCGCAGGGCGCCTACGACACGGCAGGCCCCCGGCAGGCGGCCACAGCAACCGGCGGCTGACCAGCACACCGACACAGGCCCAAGCCCCCCCCCAGGGGCGCGGGGAACTGCGCGACCAGCCCCCACCGGCCCGCAGGTCACCAACTACCTACGAGAACTCGTACGCCTCCACCTCGGCCAGATATCGAACCCGCCGCTCCTCGTCATCCTCCAAGAAGGACGCCACAAAGGAGTTCCGGGCCAGCTCACGCAGCCTCTCCTCGGTCAAGCCAAGGGCCTCCCGCACCGCGTCGAAGTTGTCGCCCGCGTACCCGCCGAAGTACGCCGGGTCATCGGAGTTCACCGTGCAGAGCAGCCCCGCGTCCAGCATCGCCGGCAGCGGGTGCTCGGCAAGGACGTCCACCGCTCGCAACCGGACGTTCGACAGGGGACAGAGCGTCAGCGGAATCCGGTCCCGCACCAACCGCGCCACCAACTCCTCGTCCTCCATGCACCGCAGCCCGTGGTCGATCCGCTCGACCCCCAGAACATCCAACGCCTCGGTGATGTAGGCCGGCGGACCCTCCTCACCCGCATGCGCGACCCGCCGTAGACCCAGCGCGGCGGCGGCCTCGTAGACCTCGCGGAACTTCACCGGCGGGTGGCCGACCTCGGCCGAGTCGAGGCCGATGCCGGTGATGCGGTCGAGGTACGGCTTGGCCGCGTCCAGGGTTTCCAGGGCCGAGTCGGCGGACTCGTCGCGCAGGAAGCACAGGATCAGCCGGGTGGAGATGCCGTGGTTGGTCTCGCTGCTGCCCAGCGCCCGCCACAGGCCCTCCACCACCGTGCCCATGTCCACGCCCCGCGCGATGTGCGCCTGCGGGTCGAAGAAGATCTCCGCGTGCCGTACGCCCTGCGCGGCGGCGCGGGCGAGATAGGCGTTGGCGAGGTCCTCGAAGTCCCGCTCGGTGCGCAGGACGGCCATCAGCTCGTAGTAGAGGTTCAGGAAGGTCTGGAGGTCCTCGAAGAGGTACGCCTTCCGGAGTTCCTCGGTGTCCGCGTACGGCAGCTCTACGCCGTTGCGGGCCGCGAGCGCGAAGGCCAGCTCGGGTTCCAGGGTGCCTTCGATGTGCAGGTGCAGTTCGGCTTTGGGAATGGGCATCGAAGTATCGTACGGGTGTTTTATCGCCGTTTCGGAACCGGCACCCTGAGTAGATCGTGCGCCACGGTCAGCTCCCCCTCGAACCCCGCCGCCCGCGCCTGCCGCTCGAACTCCTCCGGCTCGGAGTAACGCTGGCTGAAGTGCGTGAGGACCAGATGCCGTACGCCTGCCTCCTGCGCCACCCTCGCCGCCTGCCCGGCCGTCAAGTGGCCATGGTCCACGGCCAGTTGCTCGTCCTCGTCCAGGAACGTCGACTCGATGGCCAGCAGGTCGCAGCCCTCCGCCAGGGCGTGCACCCCGTCACAGAGGCGGGTGTCCATGACGAACGCGAAACGCTGGCCGTGCCGTACCTCACTGACGTCGTCGAGGGTCACCTCGCCGATCGTCCCCTCGCGCTGGATGCGGCCCACGTCCGGGCCCTTGATGCCGTGCGCGGCGAGGCGGTCGGGGAGCATGCGGCGGCCGTCGGGTTCGGTGAGGCGGTAGCCGTAGGACTCGACGGGGTGGGAGAGCTTGTGGGTCTCCAGGGTGTAGGAGGGGGTGGTGGCGAGTACGCCGTCCTCCGACACCGGGGACTCCGTGATGCCGACCGTCTCGCGGTACGCCGTCGCGTAGCGCAGGCGGTCGAAGAAGCGCTGGCCCGACTTCGGGTAGTGCGCGGTGACCGGGTGCGGGACACGGTCCAGGTTGATGCGCTGGATGACGCCCGCGAGGCCGAGGGAGTGGTCGCCGTGGAAGTGGGTGACGCAGATCCGGTTCAGGTCGTGCGCGGCCACCCCGGCGCGCAGCATCTGACGCTGGGTGCCCTCACCGGGGTCGAAGAGGATGCCCTCGCCGTCCCAGCGGAGGAGGTAGCCGTTGTGGTTGCGGTGGCGGGTGGGGACCTGGCTTGCGGTGCCGAGGACCACGAACTCGCGTACGGACATGGCTGGTTATCCGGGCGGCCACTGCATGCCGCGGCCGCCCATGACGTGGGCGTGGGCGTGGAACACGGTCTGGCCCACGCCGCTGCCGGTGTTGAAGATGACGCGGTAGCTGTCGAGCTTCTCGTCGGTCGCCACCTCGCCGGCTTCGCGCAGTACGTCTGCGGCGATTGCCGGTTCGGCGGCGGCGAGGGAGGCGGCGTCGGGGTAGTGGACCCTGGGGATCACCAGGACGTGGGTCGGGGCCTGGGGGTTGATGTCCCGGAAGGCGACTGTGGTGGCTGTCTCTCGGATGATCGTCGCCGGGATGTGGCCTGCGACGATCTTGCAGAACAGGCAGTCGTCCTGTGGGTCCCCTGACATGGACGTTCCCTCCGAGGCTGGGGGTGCTTTTACGCGTGCATCGTATCGTCGTTGGGTGCGGGTGCTCTGTGGCTGGTCGCGCAGTTCCCCGCGCCCCTAGGTGGGCAAGACTGGGGGTGTTTTAGCCGGTTCGGTCTCCAACGCCTCCAGCGCCAAACGGATTGCCTCGTCCAGCTGGGTGTCTCTTCCCGCCGCGTAGTCCTGAGGCCGCTGCACCACCTCTACGTCCGGATCGACGCCGTGGTTCTCGACCCCCCACCCGTAACCCTCAAGCCAGAACGCGTACTTGGGCTGGGTGATCAACGTGCCGTCGACCAACCGATACCTGCTGTCGATGCCGATCACGCCGCCCCAGGTGCGGGTGCCGACGACCGGGCCGATCCCGAGTGCCTTGATCGCCGCGTTGACGATGTCGCCGTCGGAGCCGGAGAACTCGTTGGCTACGGCGACCACGGGGCCGCGGGGTGCGTCCTCGGGGTAGCTGTAGGGGCGCATGCCGCGGGGGAGGTCCCAGCCGACGATGCGGCGGGCCAACTTCTCGACGACCAACTGGGAGGTGTGGCCGCCGCGGTTTTCGCGGACGTCGACCACCAGGCCCTCTCGGGCCACCTCCACGCGCAGGTCGCGGTGGATCTGGGCCCAGCCGGGGGCCTGCATGTCGGGGACGTGGAGGTAGCCGAGGCGGCCGTTGGATTTTTCGTGGACGTAGGCGCGGCGGTCGGCGACCCAGGCGTGGTAGTAGAGGGGTTCCTCGTCCGCCAGGGGGATGACGACCGCGTGGCGGGGGTCGCCGCCGCCTGCCGGGGAGATGGTCAGCTCGATCGGTTTGCCCGCCGTGCCGACGAGGAGGGGGGCGGGGCCCGTCACCGGGTCCACGGGCTGGCCGGCCACCGCGAGGATCGCGTCTCCCGCGCGGACTGCCACGCCGGGGGCGGCGAGCGGGGCGCGGGCGTGCGGGTCGGAGGTCTCCGAGGGCAGGATGCGGTCGATGCGCCAACTGCCGTCCTCGTGACGGGAGATGTCGGCGCCGAGCAGGCCCTGGCGCTCGCCGTGGCCGTGGCCGCCGCGCGGGGTGACGTAGGCGTGCGAGGTGCCGAGTTCGCCGTGCACCTCCCAGAGGAGGTCGACCATGTCGTCGTGGGTGGCCACGCGGTCGAGGATCGGGCGGTAGCGGTCGAGGACGCCGGTCCAGTCGACGCCGCTCATGTCCTCGCGCCAGAAGTTGTCGCGCATGATGCGGCCGGTCTCGTCGAACATCTGGCGCCACTCGGCGGCCGGGTCGACGGTCTGGCGGATGCGGGACAGGTCGACGTTGATGTTCGTGTCGCTGTCGTCGTCCTCGGAGGAGGCCCGGCGGTCGCTCGGGACGACGCGGAGTTTGTGGTCGGTCCAGAGCAGGACTCGCTTGCCGTCGCCGCTCACCTCGAAGTGGTCGGCGTCCCCGGCGAGGTGCTCGATGCGCTGCTGGGCGAGGTCGTAGCGCTCCAACTCCGTTTTGGGGTCCGGGTCTTCGGGGGTCGCGCGGGTGGCGCCGAGGACTCCCTGCACCGGGTGGCGCAGCCACAGGACGCCGTCCTTGGCCGTGCGGAGGTTGGAGTAGCGGCCGGCCTCCACCGGGAAGGCGACGATGCGGTCGGCCAGGCCTTCGAGGTCGACGCGGGTGGTGGGGCGGCCCTCACTGTCGGGGGTCTCCTCCTTGTCCGGGGCCTCGAAGGGGCGGCCGTGCCGCTGCGGTCCGAACGGGGACGGGGTCGTCGCGGCGAGGGTGATCAGGTGCGGGCGGTCGCCGACCACGAAGGCCAGGTCGAAGACGTGCTCGTCGTAGACCGGGTCGAAGGAGCGGGTGGAGAGGAACACCAGGTGCTTGCCGTCGAGGGTGAAGGCGGGGGCGTAGTCCTGGAAGCGGAGCGGGGTCGCCTCGGTGACCGACAGGTCCGTGGTGTTGGCGAGCTTCAACTGGCGTAGCGGGCGCGGGCCCGGGTGCGACCAGGCGAGCCAGGCCGAGTCCGGGGAGAAGGCCAGGCCCGACGCGTCGCCGTCCTCGCTGCGGTCGACCTCGCGGACCTCGCCGGTCTCGCGCTCGACGAGGAGGACGCGTCCGTCGTGCGACCCTACGGCGACCCGGCTGCCGTCGGGGGCCACGGTGAGGGCGAGGACGCGGCCGAGCTGTCCGGCGGCGAGCCTGCGTGGGGTGGCGCCGGGGGCGAGGCCCGTCGCGGGGGCGAACTCCAGGGCGTCGTCGCCCTCGGCGTCCGTCACCCACACCACCCACTCCTCGCCGTCCGTGCGGAAGGTGCGGGGCAGCCGGGCGCGGACGCCGGGGGTGGCGGCGAGCGCGCGGGCCGGGCCGGAGCGGTGGGTGACCCAGTGGACGGCGCCGCGTACGGCGACCGCGCTGCCGCGTGCGGTGTGGTCGGGGGACGCGGATCCGAACCAGCGGGCCGCGGGCACCGGGAACGGCTGCTGGTCGATGCGCTGGCCGCCGAGCCGGATGTCGAGGCGGCGGGGCTCGGTGCCGTCCAGGTCGTCGAGGAGCCAGAGTTCACCGGCGGAGGAGTAGACGATCCGGGTGCCGTCACCGGACGCGTGCCGGGCGTAGAAGCCGTCGAGGGGGGTGTGGCGGCGGAGGTCCGAGCCGTCCGCGAGGGAGGAGTACAGGGCGCCGGTGCCCTCGTGGTCGGAGAGGAACGCGATCCGCTCCCCCGCCCACACCGGGTACTCGATGTTGCCGTCCAACTCCTCGTGCAGGCGCGTGAATTCGCCGTCGCCGTCGCGGTCGATCCACAGCTTGCCCGCCGTACCGCCCCGGTAGCGCTTCCACCAGGCGGCCTCGCGGCCCATGGGCGCCGAGAGGAGGACCGTCCCCGGCTCACCGTGGGCGACGTCGCCCACCCAGCCGTACGGGAGGGTCGTCGCCGGTCCGCCGTCCAGCGGGACCGAACGGGCCCAGTTGCGGCGGAGGTTGGCCTGGCCGTGGGTGCTGAGCGCGAGGACCTGGCCGTCCTGTGTCCAGCCGCGCACCTGGGTGCGTGAACTGCCCCAGTACGTCAGGCGCTTGGCGGGTCCGCCGTCGACCGGGGCGATGTGCACCTCGGGGGCGCCGTCGCGGGTGGAGGTCCAGGCGACGGTGGCGCCGTCGGGCGAGATGCGGGGGTGGGTCACCGGCACGTTCTCCGCGCTGACCCGCCAGGCCCGGCCGCCGCTGTCGAGGGACGCCAGCCACACGTCGTCCTCGGCGGTGAAGGCGACCAACTCGCCGTGCAGGTGCGGGAAGCGGAGATAGGCCTGGGCTGCGGACGCTGAGGGCTGAGTCACCTGATCAGGTTATGCATCGGCGCTATCCGCCGACAGCCCTTTGGATCACTTGCCTTCGACAGGCCAGCAGGTCGGGTCGCCCTTGCACCAGATCGTCTTGGTGACCGTGACGGTCGGTCCCGGGCCGTAAGTCAGCGTCGGATTGGGGTTGTTCACGGACGACGGCGTCGCCGCGTTGCAGTCGCCGAGCCCCGTCACGTGGAAGACCTGCTTGCCGGCGACCTTGCCGACCAGGTCGCCGCGCACACACGCGCCGTCGACGGCCCGGGTGACCTTGCCGGTGACGGTGATGTCCCGGTTGTCGCTGGTCTGCCCCTGGCAGTCGACACTGACGACCGTGGTCTCGGTCGGTGAGGGCGTCTTCCCGGGCGTGTAGGCCTTGTTGTTGCTGCCGTAGTTGCCCGTGCAGGTCAGCCAACGCACGCTCACATGGTCCCGCTTGAGCTCCGCGGTCGCCGTCTTGTCCGTCGTGTACGCGACGGTCGCCGAGCTGAGATCGCCGGGCTGGCACGCGACGGCCCCGCCCACGGCGACCACCGCGAGCCCCGCCACAGCGGCCACCCGCCGCCCGCGCGGCCGAAGCAGGTTCCGTCTCAACACCCTCATGGGCGGCAGCCTGTCACCGTCCGGGCGCACACGGAAGAGCGCATACGGCCACCCGCGCGCCGGGGGCGCAATTCCCCGGCGGACAGCCTCAGCCGCGCAGCAGCAGCCACTCCTGAAGCTCCACCACATTGCCCTCGGGGTCCTTGAGATGGGCGACCCGCATCCGGTCCGTCATCGGCGCGGGCCCGTGCAGCAGCTCCGCGCCCCGGGCGGTGATCTGCCCGCAGTACCCGTCCAGGTCGTCCACCCGCAGCACCACCAGCGAGCGGTGCCCGGTCGCCAAGTCCCCCAGCTCACCCAGGACTTGGGCCATCATCGCCCGGTCCTGCAGAGCGATCCCGGCGGACCCGAGGGAGGGGGAGAACTTCTCGTACGGTCCCTCGGCCGCCCCCGACTGGGGCTTCAGGCCGAGGACTTCGGCGTAGAAGCGGTAGCAGGCGGCGAAGTCGGTGACAAGCAGCCGTACTTGGGCGAGTTCCACGGCGATCCCCCCTGGTTCAGGACCAGCGTCCGGTACGGCCCAGGAGCAGGGCGGTCGCCGCGGTCCCGGCCGTCGATGTACGCAGCACGCTACGCCCGAGCCGGTAGGCCTTCGCCCCCGCGTCCTCGAAGAGCGCCAACTCCTCGGGGGAGACGCCTCCTTCGGGGCCCACGACCAGCACGATCTCGCCCTCGGCGGGGAGTTCGGCGGTGGCCAGGGGCTCGCTGCCGTAGTCGCGGTCCTCGTGGAGGACGGCGGCGAAGTCGGCTTTGGCCAGAAGTGCCGCAACCTGTTTGCTCGTTGCCGCGTCCGCGACCTCCGGGAAGCGCAGCCGGCGGGACTGCTTGCCGGCCTCGCGTGCGGTGGCGCGCCACTTGGCCAGGGCCTTGAGACCCCGGTCGCCCTTCCACTGCGTGATGCAACGGGAGGCCGCCCAGGGGACGATCGCGTCGACGCCGGTCTCGGTCATCGTCTCCACGGCCAGCTCGCCGCGGTCGCCCTTGGGGAGGGCCTGGACGACGGTGATGCGGGGCGTGGGCTCCGACTCGGCGGGGAAATCGTGGAGTTCGACGATCAGGCGGTCCTTGCCCTCGGCCCTGAGGACGACACCGGAGGCGCCCCGGCCCTGTCCGTCCGTGAGCACGACGTCCTCGCCGGGCTGCAGCCGCCGTACGGAGACGGCGTGCCGTCCCTCGGGGCCGGCCACCTCGGCGATGGAGCCGGGGCCCACACCCTCCAGGGACTCGACGACGAACACCGGCGCGGTCATCGGAGGTCGCCCCCGGACGACAACGCTGTCCGGGCGGAGGCGAGTTCGGCGACCAGGACCTCGACCAGCTGGCCGGCGGGCAGTTCGCGGGCCATGCGGTGGCCCTGTCCGGCCCACAGGGCCATGCCCTGCGGGTCGCCGGACGCGGCGGCCTTCTTGCGGAGCGGGGAGGTCAGGTGGTGGATCTCCGGGTACGCGGCGGGGGCGTACGGGCCGTGCTCGCGCATGAAGCGGTTGACCAGGCCGCGGGCCGGGCGGCCGGAGAAGGCGCGGGTCAACTCGGTACGGGTGAACAGGGGGTTGGTGAGCGCCTGCTTGTGCAGCGCGTGGGCGCCGGACTCGGGGGCGGCGAGGAACGCCGTGCCGAGCTGGGCCGCGCTCGCGCCCGCCGCGAGGGCCGCGGCGATCTGGCTGCCGCGCATCAGACCGCCGGCGGCGACTATCGGGAGGTTCACGGTCTCGCGGATCTGGGCGACGAGGGAGAGCAGGCCGAGGCTCGCGCCGTCGTTCTCCGGGAGGTCGCGGTGGGTGCCCTGGTGGCCGCCGGCCTCGACGCCCTGCGCGATCACCGCGTCGGCACCGGCCCGCTCCACGGCGAGGGCCTCCTCGACGGTGGTGACGGTGACGAGGGTGAAGGTGCCGGCCCGGCGCAGCGCGTCCAGCACCTCCGGCGTCGGGATCCCGAAGTGGAAGGAGGCCACCGGCACCGGGTTGTCGAGCAGGACGGACAGCTTGGCGTCGTAACCGTCCTCACGGCCGCTGTCCGGGTCGCCGAGCTCCGTGTCGTACCACTGGGCCTCGCCGGCCAGCTGGTGGGCGTAGACGTCGACCGCGGCCTTGTCCGCGTACTCCGGCTGCGGCATGAAGAGGTTCACGCCGAAGGGGCGGGCCGTCAGGCTCCGCAGCTGCTTGATCTCCTGGTACATGCCGTCGGCCGTTTTGTACCCGGCGGCGAGGAATCCCAGCCCGCCGGCCTCGGCCACGGCGGCCGCGAGACGCGGGACGGAGACACCGCCCGCCATCGGGGCCTGCACGATCGGATGAGGGAAGAGATCGGTCAGTGCGGAGGACATGACGGCATGTTGTCACGTCCTCCGAACAAGTCCGAATCCGGCCTTGGCGCTGGCACATGCCAGTACTTTCAGCCGGTTCGGCCGGGGAGGGCGAGGCCGTTCGGACCGGAGCCGGCTCAAAGAGAGGGTCCGGGGGCGGCTGCCCCCGGACCCTCTCAGCGACCGTTGAAAGCGTCCTTGAGGCGCGAGAACAGCCCCTGCTGACCCGGCTGGAACGTCCCCGTGGGCCGCTCCTCGCCGCGCAGCTTGGCCAGTTCGCGCAGCAGGCGTTCCTGCTCCACGTCCAGCTTGGTCGGGGTGGTGACCTCGACGTGGACGATGAGGTCGCCCCGGCCGCCGCCGCGCAGATGTGTGATGCCGCGGGTGTGCAGCGGGATCGACTGGCCGGACTGGGTGCCCGGCCTGATGTCGACCTCCTCCATGCCGTCGAGCGTCTCCAAGGGCACCTTCGTGCCCAGGGCCGCCGCCGTCATCGGAAGGGTGACCGTGCAGTGCAGGTCGTCGCCGCGGCGCTGGAACATCGCGTGCGGCAGCTCGTGGATCTCGACGTACAGGTCTCCGGCGGGGCCGCCACCGGGGCCGACCTCGCCCTCGCCCGCTAGCTGGATCCGCGTGCCGTTGTCCACGCCCGCCGGGATCTTGACGGTGAGCGTGCGCCGCGAGCGGACGCGGCCGTCGCCGGCGCACTCCGGGCACGGCGTCGGCACGACCGTGCCGAAGCCCTGGCACTGGGGGCAGGGGCGGGACGTCATGACCTGGCCCAGGAAGGACCGGGTCACCTGCGAGACCTCACCGCGCCCGCGACACATGTCACAGGTCTGCGCGGAGGTGCCGGGGGCCGCGCCCTCGCCGTTGCAGGTGTTGCAGACGACGGCCGTGTCGACCTGGATGTCCTTCGTGGTGCCGAAGGCAGCCTCGTCGAGCTCGATCTCCAGCCGGATCATGGCGTCCTGGCCACGGCGGGTGCGCGAGCGCGGTCCGCGCTGCGACGCCGTACCGAAGAACGCGTCCATGATGTCCGAGAAGTTCCCGAAGCCACCGGCCCCGAAGCCCGCGCCCGCGCCGCCGGCCTGCGAGAGGGGGTCGCCGCCGAGGTCGTAGACCTGCTTCTTCTGCGGGTCCGAGAGCACCTCGTAAGCGGCGTTGATCTCCTTGAACCGCTCCTGGGTCTTCGGATCCGGATTCACGTCCGGGTGCAGCTCGCGCGCGAGCCTACGGAAGGCCTTCTTGATCTCATCCTGCGACGCGTCGCGACGCACGCCGAGAACGGCGTAGTAGTCCGTGGCCACTTAGGACTCCGCCAGGATCTGTCCGACGTACCGTGCCACTGCGCGTACCGCTCCCATCGTTCCCGGGTAATCCATGCGGGTCGGTCCGACCACGCCTAGCTTGGCGACTGCCTCGCCGCCCGAACCGTAGCCGACCGACACCACCGACGTGGAGTTGAGTCCCTCGTAGGCGTTCTCATGACCGATCCGTACGGTCATGCCCGAATCCCCCGCCTCACCAAGCAACTTGAGGAGGACGACCTGCTCCTCGAGTGCTTCCAGGATGGGGCGGATGGTGAGGGGAAAGTCATGTCCGAAGCGGGTGAGATTGGCGGTGCCGCCGATCATCAGCCGCTCCTCGGTCTCCTCGACGAGGGTCTCCAGGAGGGTGGAGAGCACCGTCGCGACCGTGCCGCGGTCCTCGGCCTCGAAGGCCTCCGGCAGGTCCTGCACGAGCAGCGGTACGTCGGCGAAGCGGCGGGCCGCGACCCGGCTGTTGAGCCGCGCGCGTAGATCCGCGAGCGAGCTCTCCCCGAAGGGCGCCGGGCAGTCGACCATGCGCTGCTCGACCCGCCCGGTGTCGGTGATCAGCACGAGCATCACGCGCGCGGGAGCCAGCGACAGCAGCTCCACGTGCCGGACGGTCGAGCGGGTCAGGGACGGGTACTGCACGACGGCGACCTGCCGGGTGAGCTGCGCGAGCAGCCGTACCGTGCGGCCGACGACGTCGTCGAGGTCGACCGCGCCGTCGAGGAAGTTCTGGATGGCCTTGCGCTCGGGGCCGGTCATCGGCTTGACGCCGGCGAGCTTGTCGACGAAGAGCCGGTAGCCCTTGTCGGTCGGGATGCGCCCGGCACTCGTGTGCGGCTGGGCGATGTAACCCTCGTCCTCCAGGGCCGCCATGTCGTTGCGCACGGTCGCCGGGGAGACGCCGAGGCTGTGCCGCTCGGTGAGCGCCTTGGACCCCACCGGCTCCTCGGTGCCGACATAGTCCTGGACGATGGCGCGCAGCACCTGAAGCCTGCGTTCGCTGAGCATCGCGCACACCTCCAGTTCTGGTCGCCGTTTTGGTACCGGGCTGCCCTTTCCTGGCACTCTGTGCGCGTGAGTGCCAGCGTTCCCCGGCCCAGTGTACGGCCGTGAGGTACACCCCGGGCAAGGCCGGTCCTGCGATGTCACGCCCTGAGTGCCGTCACCGTTAGCGTCGCCGTATGAGGGTGACTTGGGAAGAGGCGGGGTGGGAGCGGCTGGCGGACGGGGTGGGCCGGTGCCGGCTGCCTGGCTGGGACTGCACGGTCGGGCTGGTCGTGGGGGCGGGCTCGGCGCTGATGATCGACGCCGGGTCGAGCCTGGCGGAGGGCGCGCGGTTGCACACGGAGGCGCGGGCGCTCGCCGGTCACGCTGTGACCCATCTCGCGCTCACCCACGCCCATTTCGACCACGTCTTCGGAGCGGCGGTGTTCGCGGACGCGGAGGTGTACGGCGCGGTGGGCGTGGAGCGGGTGTTGACGCGTGAGCGGGAGGCGCTGCGTAAGGACGCCGTTGAAAACGGGCTCCACGCGCGTGTGGCCGACGAGGCCGTAGCCGCCCTGACGTACCCGCGTCACCTGGTGCCGGACGAGCAGACACTCTCCCTGGGCGGCGACCGACAGGCCCTGCTCGCGAATGTCGGCCCCGGACACACGGCCCACGACCTCGCCGTCCTGGTCCCCGGCTCCCGGCCGGTCGTGTTCTGCGGCGATCTGGTCGAGGAGTCCGGCGAACCACAGGCGGGCCCCGACGCCGTACCGCCCCACTGGCCTGCGGCGCTCGACCGTCTCCTCGCCCTGGGCGGGGAGGACGCGCTGTACGTGCCCGGTCACGGAACGGTGGTGGACGCGGGGTTCGTGCGGGCCCAACGGGACGCGTTGGCAACGCGTTTCGGCGTGTCGTGACGGCCGTCGCCCCGGTTCTCCTATCGTCATCCGAATGCGCCAGTACTCCGCCGATCTGACCCCGCCGTGGAAGAAGCCCAAGCCGGCCCCCGAGGTCCCCGCGGAGGCGGGCCTGGTGGTCGAGGAGCCGGGCACCGGTTTCTGCGGCGCGGTGATCCGCTGCGAGGCCGGCACGGTCACCCTGGAGGACCGCTTCGGCAAACACCGGGTGTTCCCGATGGAACCGAGGGGCTTCCTGCTGGAGGGCCGCGTGGTGACCCTGGTGAAGCCCGTATCGAGTCCCCTACGGCCCACTCGTACGGCATCCGGTTCGGTGGCCGTCCCGGGTGCACGCGCGCGTGTGGCTCGCGCCGGGCGGATCTACGTCGAGGGCCGGCACGACGCCGAGCTCGTCGAGCGGGTGTGGGGCGACGACCTGCGTATCGAGGGCGTGGTGGTCGAGTACCTGGAGGGCGTCGACGACCTCCCGTCGATCGTCGCGGAGTTCGATCCCGGCCCGGACGCGCGGTTGGGCATCCTGGTGGACCACCTGGTGCCGGGCACCAAGGAGTGGCGCATCGCCCAGTCGGTCACCAGCGAGCACGCGCTCGTCGTGGGCCACCCGTACATCGACATCTGGGAGGCCGTGAAACCGTCCTCCGTGGGCATCACCGCATGGCCCCGCGTCCCACACGGGCAGGACTGGAAGACGGGCGTGTGCCGTTCCCTGGGTTGGCCGGAAAACACCGGTGCGGTGTGGCAGGCGATTCTGGCCAAGGTGGGGTCTTACAAGGACCTGGAGCCGGAACTGCTGGGGCGGGTGGAGGAGTTGATCGACTTCGTCACGGTCGGCGGTGAGGCCTGACTCCGGGAAGCGTGCCGAACCCACTGGTATCCAACTCGACGTCGAGCAGGTCCAAGGGCACGGGGTCGCCGAACTTGGTGATGCGTTGCACCTGATAGTCGGCCGCGTCACCCACACCTTGGGGTTCGGTGAGCAGCACGCATTGGGCCATGACCGGGTCAACGATCAGATAGGCCGGTACTTTGCCCGCGGCGTAGACCGAGCGCTTGACGCCGTAGTCCCGGTCGACGCTGGTCTTGGAGACGACCTCGACCACCAAGGTGATCAGCCGACACGGCAGCAGGCGCCCTGACTCCGGGCTGACGCCACGCTCCAGCACGACCAAGTCCGGTACCGGCTCGCTGGCTTCGTCGATGATGTCAACGTCCTGAGTCTGCAGCCGCTCCCAACGCCGATGCGGGATCTGGTCCTGCACCTCCGCGACGATCCGGTTGTGCACCAGATCAGGGCTGGACATCATCACGACTTCCCCCCGGAGAAGCTCCGCCTTGATGCCGTCGGGAGGCTCGAACCCCGCGAAGAACTCGGCCATCCCACGCTCATCCACAGCGGTCATCTCCGTGGTCCTCCACATCCGCCGCGTTCTGTCGACGGCAGCCTAGGAACCAGCGTAAGGACCGAACCGACGTTCCGCACTGATTCACTCCCCCGGGTGAATCAGTCCACCAAGTCCCTGACCACGGCGTCGGCCAGCAACCGCCCCCGCAACGTAAGCACCGCACGCCCCGCCTCATACGGCCCCGCCTCCAGCAGCCCCTCCCCCAGCGCCCGGCGCGAAGCCGCGAGCCCCTCCGGGCGGAGCAGGTCCAGCGGTGCGCCCTCGCGGAGTCGTAGCTCCAGGAGGATGCGTTCTACGCGGCGGTCCTCCTCGGAGAGGATTTCCCGCCCCGCGCCCGGTGAGCGGCCCGCCGCCAGTGCCCCCGCGTACGCGCCCGGGTGCTTCACGTTCCACCACCGGACCCCGCCGACGTGCGAGTGGGCTCCGGGGCCCGCGCCCCACCAGTCGGCGCCGCGCCAGTAGAGCTCGTTGTGGAGACAACGGCCGGAATTCGACGTTGCCCAGTTCGAGACCTCGTACCAGTCGAAGCCCGCCGCCGACATCACCTCGTCGGCGATCAGGTAGCGGTCGGCGTGGACGTCGTCGTCCGTCATGGGGACCTCGCCGCGGCGGATGCGGCGGGCGAGCTGGGTGCCCTCCTCGACGATCAGGGCGTAGGCGCTGATGTGGTCGGGGCCCGCGCCGAGGGCGGAGTCGAGGGAGGCGCGCCAGTCGTCGTCCGTCTCGCCGGGGGTGCCGTAGATCAGGTCGAGGTTGACGTGGTCGAAGCCGGCCGCGCGGGCCTCCGCGACGCAGGCCTCGGGGCGGCCGGGGGTGTGGGTGCGGTCGAGGATCTTCAGTACGTGCTGTTTCGCGCTCTGCATGCCGAAGGAGACGCGGTTGAAGCCGCCGTCGCGGAGGGCCGCGAGGTAGGCGGGGTCCACCGACTCCGGGTTCGCCTCCGTCGTGATCTCCGCGTCCGGTGCCAGGCCGAACTCGTCCCGGACCGCGCCCAGCATCCGTACGAGATCGCCCGCCGCGAGCAGCGTGGGGGTGCCGCCGCCGACGAAGACCGTGCGGACCGGGCGGGGGTCGTCGCCTAGGACCTTGCGGGCCAGGCGGATCTCGTCGATCAGGGTGTCCGCGTAGTTGTCGCGGGAGGCCAGCACTCCGCCCGTGCCGCGCAGCTCGGTCGCCGTGTAGGTGTTGAAGTCGCAGTAGCCGCAGCGGGTCGCGCAGTACGGGACGTGCAGATAGAACCCGAGGGGGCGGTCGGCGGCCCCGGCGAGCGCCTGTGCGGGCAGGGAGCCGTCTTCGGGGACGGGTTCGCCGTCGGGGAGTGCGGAAGGCATGTCCTCCATTGTCCAGCACCGGTACGGCTACCTACTCCGCCTGTTCCGCCTGGAGCACCAGCAGCGCCATGTCGTCCTCCGGCGGGCGGCCGCCGAACTCGTGGACGAGGCGTTTGATGCGCTCCGCGATCAGCTCGGCGCTCAGCCCCGCGCACCCGGCGAGCGCGGTCGCCAGCCCGTCGCCGTCGTCGAACTGGACCGACCCCGAGCGCCGCTCGGTCACCCCGTCCGTGACGCACAACAGGCTGTCGCCGGGCCGGAGTTCGAAGGTCTCGCTGGTGTACGTCACGTCCTCGATGACCCCGAGGAGGGTCTGCGGGCGGGCTGCCGTGCCGACGCTGCCGTCCGGGCCGAGGAGGAGGGGCAGCGGGTGGCCGGCGGAGGCGAGGGTGCAGCGGACGCCGCCGTCGAAGGGGACCAGCTCGCCGTAGAGGAGGGAGAGGAAGCGGGGGCCGTCGCCGACCGGGCCCGGCATGCCGCCCGCGGCCACGAGGGCGTGGGCGGCCGCGTCGGCGGCCTCGGTGGCGTCGTCGAGGAGGAGCTGGTTGAGCCGGTCGAGGACGTCGCCGACGCCGTAGCCCTCGCGGGCGAGGAGCCGTAGCCAGGGGCGGGCCAGGCCGATCACCACGGCGGCCTCGGGGCCCTTGCCCTGGACGTCGCCGAGGGCGAAGCACCAGCGGCCGTCGCCGGCGGGGAAGAGGTCGTAGAAGTCGCCGCTGGGGCCGCCCTTGTCGCACGGTTCGTAGACGAGGGCGCTGTGCACGCCCGGGATCTCGGCGACCGCGCCGGGGAGCAGGCCGCGCTGGAGTACGCGGCTGAT
The DNA here is from genome assembly GCF_045162565.1 of Streptomyces sp. NBC_00986. NCBI lineage: Bacteria > Bacillati > Actinomycetota > Actinomycetes > Kitasatosporales > Streptomycetaceae > Streptomyces > Streptomyces sp. NBC_00986. The sequence continues at coordinate 7,841,529 of NZ_CP108733.1, read as the reverse complement.
GGTGGCCTGGCGGGCGTACTGGCGGGCCGCGCCGATGGCGAGCGCGACGCGGCGGCTGAGGTCCTCGACCAGGCCGGTGACCTCGTCGGGGAAGCGGGGCAGCCCGGACCGTCCGATGACCAGCGTGCCGAGCGGACGGCCGCCCGCGATCAGGCGGTACGACAGTGCCGCGCCGTGGGTGCCGTGCGGGCCGAGCGCGTCGGCGGGCCAGGGGTAGGACACGGGCCGCAGGGTGTCCGGCGGCCGGGGCGGGTCCTTCTCCAGGGCGACGCGCAGCTCCTCGATGCGGTTCTCGCTGCCGTGCCAGACGCGGGCGAGGCGCGGCCCGGTGCCGGTCCCGGCGCCCTCGCCCCAGCCTCCGCCGCGGCCCATCGCCTCGTCCTCCAGCCATACGGCGCACCAGTCGGCCAGCCTCGGCACGATCAGCTGTCCGGCGAGCGCGGCGACGAGGTCCTCGTCGAGCTGTCCGGCGAGGAGGTCGGAGGCCTCGGCGAGGAAGGAGAGGGCGCCGCGGCCGAGCCAGTCCCGGTCGCGTTCGGCGCGCTGGGGTTCTGGGGCGAGGTTCTCGGCGACGCGGAGGCCTCGTTCACCGGCGTAGGTCTCCAACTCCTCGGCGGCCGGGGTGCCTTCGGCGGGCAGGCGGGCCCAGACGGTCTTGACGCCGGTGCGATAGGTGACGCCCCAGGCCTCGGCGAGCGTGGAGACGAGGCGCAGGCCGCGGCCGAACTCCGGTGTCTCGTAAGCCGGTTCGGCGTTGTTGTCGCGTGGGGCGCGGGAGGGGTGGTGGTCGGCGACCTCGACGACGATCGAGTCCGTCTCCTCGAGGCGGCACACCAACTCGACGTCCGTGCCCGCGTGCACGACGGCGTTGGTGACGAGTTCACTGACGACGACCATCGCGTCGTCGGCCAGCCGGTCGGTGAGCTTCTCGGTGCCGGGCAGGCCGAGTTCGGCCCACTCACGGAGTGCGGAGCGCACCAGGCCGCGGGCGGAACCGGGCGCGAGGGGGCTGCCGGAGAGCGTGGCGCGTACCGTCGTACGCCGGTCCGCGCCGTGGTGCGCGGGCGCATCGGGAGCAAGCCAAGTGGTCTCCCGTTGCGTCGGTATGGCCCCCATGCGCAGCTCCCCGAGCAGTTCGGACGAATACGCCTCGATCGATGCGGACAGAGTGACAGACTGACCGCGCGCATAAGCGCCGAGTTACCGAAGTGGGCCGCCATGAGTGAGAACAGTGCTACGCGTGTGCTCGAAGACGGTCACAAAGACGACTGGATTCGAGCATCCGATCTCCGTCCGCTGCTCGCCGTGATGACGGCCGCCCGCGACGGCGACTTCACGAAGGCGCCGGAGACGGGCCACGGCATGGTGGCCGAACTGACCGCCGCCTTCAACCAGATCATGGACCGCAGCACCCACTTCAACTCCGAGACGCAGCGCGTCAGGCGGGAGCTGATCCGCCACGGCCGCCTGGACGAGCGTCTCTCGGCCAGCCCCGGCCAGGGCGGCTGGACCTCCCGCGTCAACGACGTCAACCAGCTCCTCGACGCCCTGGTCGCCCCGGCGGCCAACGCGACCCGGGTCCTGGACGCGGTGGCGGGCGGCGACCTGACCCAGCGCGTCGATCTGCACGACGGCAGCAGGCAGTTGCGCGGTGATCTACGGCATCTGGGCCGGGCCGTGAACAAGATGGTGGACCAACTCTCCCTGTTCACCGGCGAGGTGACCCGGGTGGCCCGCGAGGTCGGCACCGAGGGCAGACTCGGCGGCCGGGCCAAGGTGACGCGGCTGTCCGGCAGTTGGCGCGATGTGACCGAGGCGGTCAACACGATGGCGTCCCGGCTGACCGCGCAGGTGCGGGACATCGCCCTGGTGACGACGGCGGTGGCGCGCGGCGACCTGACGCGTACGGTCACCGTCGAGGCGACCGGCGAGCTGCTCGAACTCAAGCTCACCGTGAACACGATGGTCGACCAGCTCTCCGCCTTCGCGGACGAGGTGACGCGTGTCGCCCGCGAGGTGGGCACCGAGGGGCAGTTGGGCGGTCGCGCGCAGGTGCGGGGCGTGTCCGGGGTCTGGAAGGACCTCACCGACAACGTCAACTTCATGGCTTCGAACCTGACTTCACAGGTCCGCAACATCGCCCAGGTGACGACCGCCGTGGCGAACGGCGACCTGTCACAGAAGATCACCGTCGACGCGCAGGGCGAGATCCTGGAGTTGAAGTCGACCATCAACACGATGGTGGACCAGCTCTCCGCTTTCGCCGACGAGGTCACGCGCGTGGCCCGAGAGGTCGGCACCGAGGGCAACTTGGGCGGGCGCGCGCAAGTGCGAGGCGTCTCCGGCGTCTGGAAGGACCTCACCGACAACGTCAACTTCATGGCGGACAACCTGACTTCACAGGTCAGGAACATCGCCCTCGTGTCCACCGCCGTCGCGCAGGGCGACCTCGGTAAGAAGATCACGGTGGAGGCCAAGGGCGAGATCCTGGAGTTGAAGTCCACGATCAACACGATGGTCGACCAGCTCTCCGCCTTCGCCGACGAGGTCACACGCGTCGCCCGCGAGGTCGGCACGGAGGGCAACCTCGGCGGTCAGGCGCAGGTGCGGGGCGTCAGCGGGGTCTGGAAGGACCTGACGGACAACGTCAACTTCATGGCCCTGAACCTGACTTCGCAGGTGCGGAACATCGCTCAGGTGACGACCGCCGTGGCCAACGGCGACCTGTCGAAGAAGATCACCGTCGACGCCCGCGGGGAGATCCTCGAACTCAAGGACACCGTCAACACGATGGTGGAGCAGCTGCGCGCCTTCGCCGACGAGGTGACCCGGGTGGCCCGCGAGGTCGGCACCGACGGCCGACTCGGCGGCCGCGCCCAGGTGTTGGGCGTCTCCGGTGTCTGGCGCGACCTGACCGACAACGTCAACTACATGGCCGACAACCTGACTTCGCAGGTGCGGAACATCGCCCAGGTCGCGACGGCGGTGGCACAGGGCGACCTGTCGAAGAAGATCGACGTGGACGCGCGCGGCGAGATCCTGGAGCTGAAGACCACCATCAACACGATGGTCGACACCCTCTCCTCCTTCTCCTCCGAGGTCACCCGGGTGGCCCGCGAGGTCGGTTCCGAGGGCCAACTCGGCGGCCAGGCACGGGTGGAGGGCGTCTACGGCACCTGGAAGCGCCTGACGACCAACGTGAACGAACTCGCGCTCAACCTCACCACCCAGGTGCGCGCGATCGCCGAGGTGGCCTCGGCGGTGGCCCAGGGCGACATGTCCCGCTCGATCACGGTGGAGACCCAGGGCGAGGTCACCGAGCTCAAGGACAACATCAACCTGATGGTGGCCAACCTCCGCGAGACGACCCGCGCGAAGGACTGGCTGGAGTCCAACCTGGCCCGCCTCGCCGCGCTGATGCAGGGACACCGGGACCTGATGGAGGTCGCCGACCTGATCCTGCGCGAGCTGACACCGCTGGTGAACGCGCAGTACGGGGCGTTCTTCCTGGCCGATCCCGACGAGGACAGCCTGCGAACGGCCATCCCCGCCAAGGGACTTGCGTTCATCGCCGGGTACGGGTCGGCGCAGGCCGCGACCGTGGACACGGGCGCCATGCCGGTGCACGGGCTGGTGCGGCAGGCGGCGCGGGAGAAGAAGCGGATCCTGGTGGAGGAGGCCCCGCCGGACTACATCAAGATCAACAGCGGGCTCGGGGAAGCCGCCCCGGCGAGCGTGGTCATCATCCCGATCATCTTCGAGGACAAGCTCCTCGGCGTCATCGAACTGGCCTCGTTCTCCCGCTTCTCCGACGTCCACCTGGCCTTCTTCGACCAGTTCGTGAACACCATCGGCGTCGCGATCAACACCATCATCGCCAACTCCCGCACGGAGTCCCTGCTCGGCCAGTCCCAGCGGCTGGCCACGCAGTTGCAGGAACGTTCGGACGAACTCCAGAAGCAGCAGGCCGAGTTGCAGCGGTCCAACGCCGAACTGGAGGAGAAGGCAGCCCTGTTGGCGACCTCCTCGCAGTACAAGTCGGAGTTCCTGGCGAACATGAGCCATGAGCTGCGGACCCCGCTCAACTCCCTGCTGATCCTGGCCCGGCTGCTCTCCGACAACCCGGACGGCCGACTCTCCGACCAGGAAGTGCAGTTCGCGACCACGATCCACCGCTCCGGCTCGGATCTTCTCCAGCTCATCAACGACATCCTCGACCTGTCGAAGATCGAGGCCGGCCGCATGGACGTACGCCCGAAGCGGCTCCCGCTCATCAAGCTCCTCGACTACGTCCACGCCACGTTCCGCCCGCTCACCCTGGACCGGGGGCTCTCCTTCGAGGTGTCGGTCGGCGAGGACGTACCGCGCGAACTGTGGTCGGACGAGCAGCGGCTCCAGCAGATCCTGCGCAACCTCCTTTCCAACGCGATCAAGTTCACCGCCACCGGCCGGGTCGAACTCCGCGTCAACCGGGTCAAGGACCCCGAGCACCGCTACTCCGACGACAGCGACGAGGTCATCGTGTTCGCCGTCTCCGACACCGGGATCGGCATCGCCGCCGAGAAACTCCCGGTGATCTTCGAGGCGTTCCAGCAGGCCGACGGCACGACCAACCGCAAGTACGGCGGTACAGGGCTCGGGTTGTCCATCAGCCGTGAGATCGCGGGCCTGTTGGGCGGCCGTATCGTCGCCGAGAGCGAGCCGGGGCGGGGGTCCACCTTCACCCTCTACGTCCCCGTCGTCAGCCCCGGGCACGCGGCGGGCGGCGCGCCGCTCACCGAGGACCTCGAACTGCCGCTGCTGCACGAGCAGTTGTCCAGCGAGCCGTACACCTCGACCGAGGTGGACGACTCGTGGCCGACGCCCACGAAGCTGGAGGCGTGGAAGGCCGGGCGGGCGGGTCAAGTGCTGCCCGGGCGGCGGGTGTTGATCGTGGACGACGACATCCGCAACGTCTTCGCGCTCACCCATGTGCTGGGGCGGGTCGGGATGCCGGTGCTCTACGCGGAGAACGGCCGCGAGGGCATCGAGACGCTGGAGCGCAATCCCGACGTCGAACTCGTGCTGATGGACATCATGATGCCGGAGATGGACGGGTACGAGACCATCGCCGCCATCCGCCGCGCCCCGCGCTGGACCGGACTGCCCATCGTCGCGCTCACCGCGAAGGCGATGCCGGGCGACCGGGAGAAGTCCATCGCTCGGGGCGCCAACGACTACGTACCCAAGCCGGTGGATGTCGATCAGCTGCTGACCGTCGTCTGCGCGCTGCTGGATCCCGAGGGCGGGGCCGGGGCCGCGGTCGGGGACATCACGGTGGCGGATCCGGGTACTTCAGGTTCAGGTACTTCAGGTTCAGGTACTTCAGGCGAGACGGCGGCACCGCCGACGACTGAGTGAGGCACAGCCATCATGAGCGCTGAGGCAACGACCCACGAGAGTGCCGGCATCCTCCTGGTCGACGACATGGAGGACAACCTGGTCGCGCTGGAGGCCGTCCTGGGGTCCCTCAACGAGCCGCTGGTACGGGCTCGTTCGGGCGAGGAGGCGATGAAGGCGCTGCTGCGGCAGCGGTTCGCGGTGGTTCTGCTGGACATCCGGATGCCGGGCATGGACGGGTTCGAGACCGCGGCCAACATCAAGCGGCTCGATCAGACCAAGGACGTGCCGATCATCTTTCTGACCGGCACGGATGCTGATGCGGGGTATGCGTTTCGTGGCTATGCCACGGGTGCCGCCGACTACTTGACCAAGCCGTTCGACCCCTGGGTGCTGCGGGCCAAGGTGAGCGTGTTTCTCGAACTGCACCGTAAGAACCAGTTGTTGGAACGGATGCTGGCGCGGGAGCAGGGGCAGTTCGATGAACTGGCGTTGCGGCTCAAGGAAGTTGAGGCGCGGATGGCTGCGAGTGCAGTGGATGAGGTGCGGGAACTTCGGTACCAGGTGCGGGAGATGGGGCAGCTGGTGCGGGACATGCGGCGGCACTAGGCGGCCCGTTGGGTGCGTTGTTGGGTGCGGGTTCGGTGGGGGCTGGGCGCCCACGCGGCGGAGCCGCAAATAGACACAGCCCCGCGCTCCTGATGGCCCGCGGCCCCTTCGGGGCGCGGGCCATCAATATGGTTACGCCTCGCGTGAGCCCGCGTACATCTCGTCGATCAGGTGCTTGTACTCCCGTTCCACCACCGGGCGCTTGAGCTTGAGGCTCGGGGTGATCTCGCCGTGTTCCACGTCGAGGTCGCGCGGGAGGAGGCGGAACTTCTTGATGGTCTGCCAGCGCTGGAGGCCCTCGTTGAGTTCCTTGACGTAGGCCTCGATCATGGCGACCGTCGCGGGGGCGGCCACGACCTCGGCGTAGGACTTGCCCTCCAGGCCGTTGTCCTTGGCCCACTCCAGGATGGACGGTTCGTCGAGGGAGATGAGGGCGGTGCAGAAGTTCCGGTCGGCGCCGTGCACCAGGATGTTGGAGACGTAGGGGCAGACGGCCTTGAACTGGCCCTCGACCTCGGCCGGCGCGATGTACTTGCCGCCGGAGGTCTTGATCAGGTCCTTCTTGCGGTCCGTGATGCGGAGGTAGCCGTCGGGGGACAGCTCGCCGATGTCGCCGGTGTGGAACCAGCCGTCCGACTCCAGGACTTCGGCGGTCTTCTCGGGCAGGCCGTGGTAGCCCTCCATGATGCCGGGGCCGCGCAGCAGGATCTCGCCGTCGTCCGCGATGCGCACCTCCGTGCCGGGCAGCGGCTTGCCGACCGTGCCGGTGCGGTAGGCCTCGCCGGGGTTCACGAAGGAGGCCGCGGAGGACTCGGTCAGGCCGTAGCCCTCAAGGATGTGGATGCCGGCGCCGGCGAAGAAGTAGCCGATGTCGGGCGCGAGCGCGGCCGATCCGGAGACGCACGCGCGCAGCTTGCCGCCGAAGGCCTCGCGGATCTTCGCGTAGACCAGCGCGTCGGCGACCTTGTGCTTGGCGGCGAGACCGAAGGGCGCGGTGGCCGTGCCGGTGCGGCGGAAGTTGTCCTGGGTGACCTTGGCGTACTCGCGGGCGACCTCGGCGGCCCACTGGAAGATCTTGTACTTGGAGGCACCGCCTGCGCGTGCCTTGGCCGCGACACCGTTGTAGACCTTCTCGAAGATGCGCGGGACGGCCGCCATGTACGTCGGCTGTACGACCGGCAGGTTCTCGATGATCTTGTCGACGCGGCCGTCGACGGCGGTGACGTGCCCGATCTCGATGTGCCCGGAGGTGAGCACCTTGCCGAAGACGTGGGCGAGCGGGAGCCAGAGGTACTGCACGTCGTCGGGGCCGAGCAGTCCGGTCGCGGCGATGGCCTTCGCCAGGTACGACCAGTTGTCGTGCGGGAGGCGGACACCCTTGGGGCGGCCGGTCGTACCCGAGGTGTAGATGATCGTCGCGAGCTGGTCCTTGGTGATGGCCGCGACCCGCTCCTTGATCAGGTCCGGGTTCTTCTCCAGGTACGCGGCGCCGCGCTGCTCCAGCTCGGCGAGGGTGAGCACCCAGTCGCCCTCTTCAACTCCGGTGTCCACGCCGGTCGGGTCGATGACCACCACGTGCGTCAGCTCTGGCAGCTCGGCGCGCTTCTCCCGCGCCTTGGCGAGCTGGGCCGCGTCCTCCGCGATGAGGACCTTGCTGCCGGAGTCGGCGAGGATGAAGGTCGACTCGTCGGCGTTGGTCTGCGGGTACACCGTGGTGGTGGCGGCGCCGGCGCAGAGGATGCCCAGGTCGGCGAGGATCCACTCGACGCGGGTGGCGGAGGCGAGCGCGACGCGCTCCTCGGGCTGTACGCCCAGTTCGATCAGACCGGCCGCGATCGCGAAGACCTGCTCGGCGGCCTGCGCCCAGGTCAGCGACTTCCAGTCGTCGGGGCCCTCACCGGAGGCCGCCGGCACCGGGTAGCGGTAGGCCTCGGCATCCGGCGTGGCCGCCACGCGCTCCAGGAAGAGGCCCGCCACGGACGGCGGACGGTTCTCGATCAGGGTCTGTGTGTCGCTCACGACATCCTCCGGGGCCCGCGACAGTGCGGCTACTGGCTCATTGCTGCGGCGGTTGACTCAATGCGGCTGGTGGCTCATGCGGCTGTTGTTTAACTCACGAGTAACTATGGAGCAGTGATCAGAGTAAGCCGCGACCGGCCGGTGCGTAAGGGGCGGTGGACGGTCACTTCGAACAGAGCCATGACCACTTCGTACAGAGCCAAGACATAGGGCCCGCGGCGCCGAAGCGCAACGGGCCCTGTGAATCGTCTGGCTATCGTCCGGAATTTCGGTGTACGGGGCCGCTACTTCTTGCCCTTGGCTCCGCCGCCGCTGTCGTCGCTGGACAGCACCGCGATGAAGGCCTCCTGGGGAACCTCCACGGAACCCACCATCTTCATCCGCTTCTTGCCCTCCTTCTGCTTCTCCAGCAGCTTCCGCTTACGGGAGATGTCACCGCCGTAGCACTTGGCGAGGACGTCCTTGCGGATGGCGCGGATGGTCTCGCGGGCGATGACCCGGGAGCCGATGGCGGCCTGGATGGGCACCTCGAAGGCCTGCCTCGGGATGAGCTCCCGCAGCTTGGCGACCAGCCGCACGCCGTACGCGTACGCCGCGTCCTTGTGCGTGATCGCCGAGAAGGCGTCCACCTTGTCGCCGTGCAGCAGGATGTCCACCTTGACCAGGCTGGACGTCACCTCGCCGGTGGGCTCGTAGTCGAGCGAGGCGTAGCCGCGGGTCTTGGACTTCAGCTGGTCGAAGAAGTCGAAGACGATCTCCGCGAGGGGGAGCGTGTAGCGGATCTCGACGCGGTCCTCGGAGAGGTAGTCCATGCCGAGCAGGGTGCCGCGCCGGGTCTGGCACAGCTCCATGATCGCGCCGATGAACTCCGACGGCGCGAGGATCGTCGCGCGGACGACGGGCTCGTAGACCTTGTCGATCTTCCCCTCGGGGAACTCGCTCGGGTTGGTGACGACGTGCTCGCTGCCGTCCTCCATCTCGACCCGGTACACCACGTTCGGTGCGGTCGCGATGAGGTCGAGCCCGAACTCGCGCTCCAGCCGCTCCCGGATCACGTCCAGGTGCAGCAGCCCGAGGAAGCCGACGCGGAAGCCGAAGCCCAGCGCCGCCGAGGTCTCCGGCTCGTAGACGAGCGCGGCGTCGTTGAGCTGGAGCTTGTCGAGGGCCTCGCGCAGCTCCGGGTAGTCGGACCCGTCCAGCGGATACAGGCCCGAGAAGACCATCGGCTTCGGGTCCTTGTACCCGCCGAGCGCCTCGGTCGCGCCCTTGTGCAGGGTGGTGATCGTGTCACCGACCTTGGACTGGCGGACGTCCTTCACGCCGGTGATCAGATAGCCGACCTCGCCGACCCCGAGCCCGTCCGCGCCGAGCATCTCCGGCGAGTTCGTCCCGATCTCCAGCAGCTCGTGCGTGGCGTTCGTGGACATCATCCGGATCTTCTCGCGCTTGGTGAGCTGTCCGTCGATGACCCTGATGTACGTCACGACACCGCGGTAGGAGTCGTAGACCGAGTCGAAGATCATGGCGCGGGCGGGCGCGTCCGCGTTCCCGACGGGCGCCGGGATCTCCTTGACGACCTTGTTCAGCAGCGCGTCGACACCGATACCGGTCTTCGCGGACACCCGCAGCACGTCGTCGGGCTCGCACCCGACGAGGTTGGCCAGCTCCTCGGCGAACTTCTCGGGCTGCGCGGCCGGCAGGTCGATCTTGTTCAGTACGGGGATGATCGTGAGGTCGTTCTCCATCGCCAGGTAGAGGTTGGCGAGGGTCTGGGCCTCGATGCCCTGGGCGGCGTCCACGAGCAGCACGGTGCCCTCGCAGGCGGCGAGCGACCGCGAGACCTCGTACGTGAAGTCGACGTGTCCCGGGGTGTCGATCATGTTGAGGATGTGGGTACTGCCCTGGTCGTCCCCGAGGGTCGGGGCCCACGGCAGACGCACAGCCTGGGACTTGATCGTGATGCCACGCTCGCGCTCGATGTCCATGCGGTCGAGGTACTGAGCACGCATCTGCCGGCTGTCGACCACTCCGGTCAGCTGGAGCATCCGGTCGGCGAGCGTGGACTTGCCGTGGTCGATGTGCGCGATGATGCAGAAATTGCGGATCAGCGCCGGGTCGGTACGGCTCGGCTCGGGCACATGGCTGGGGATCGCGGGCACGCAGGGTCCTGATTCTTGAGGCGTCCGCAGTGTCTGCGGTCTCGGGTCGGATCGATACGTAGCTTCCATCGTCCCACGCGCGAGAGGTGCGGTCCGGTTTGGGACGGTGCGGGTGGGTGGGGGTGGGGGTTTGGGGGGCCGTTTTGGGGCCGGTATTGGGGCCGGTTCGGGGTGAGCTGGGGTGGGATTGGGGTGGGATTGGGGCTCTGGGGCTGGTCGGGAAGTTGCTCGGGTGGACTGGGGGCTTCTCGGGGAGTGGCTCGGGTAGAGCCTGGCCCTGCGGGCTACTCGGAGGTCGGCTTGGGCGGGCCCGGGGCTGCTCGGGGAGTAGGCCCGGGAGGCTTAGGGGCATCTCGGGAAGTGGCTCGGGTAGAGCCTGGGCCTGCGGGCTACTCGGAGGTCGGCTTGGGCGGGCCCGGGGCTTCTCGGGGAGTAGGCCCGGGAGGCTTAGGGGCATCTCGGGGAGCGGTTCAGGTAGGCCTGCGGGCAGTCGGAGGCCGGCTTGGGCCGGCCCGGGGCTGCTCAAGGAGTAGGCCGGGAAGGCTTAGGGGCTTCCGGGGGGCCGGTTTCGGGTAAGCGCGGGTTACTCGGAGGTCGGCGTAGGTGAGCTCGGGATTGCCCGGAGAGCAGGCCCGGGGACCTGGGGCTTCCCGTGGGGTGATTCGGGTAGGGCCGGGGCTGCCTGCGGAGTGAGTTTGGGGGCCCGGCCAGCCCGGGAGGGTGGGGCCCGGGAGGGTAGGGCCCGGGAGGGTAGGGCCCGGGAGGGTAGGGCCCGGGAGGGTAGGGCCCGGGGCAGCCCGCGGGGTTTGAGGAAGTAGTTCGGGTGGGTCTGGGGGCTCCTCGGAAAGTGACTCGGGTAGACCTGCGGGCCACTCGGAGGTCGGCTCAGGTGGGATCGGGGCTACTCGGGAAGTGGCTCGGGTAGGTCCCAGGTTGCTCGGGTAGGTCCCGGGTTGCTCGGGTAGGTCCCGGGTTGCTCGGGACGTGCGCCGGGGAGGTCTGGGGGGCCACTCGGAGGCCGGCTCGGGTAGGTCCGGGGTTGCTTGGGGACTGAGCCGGGGAGGCCTGGGGGCTTCTCGCGGGAGCGGTTCGGTCAGGTCTGGGGACCTGCTCGGGGTCGGCTGGGCTCGGCAGGCAAGGGGTGTCGTCCGGTTTGTCGCGGCATGGGGCGGTCGTCGATAGCCCTCGGCGGCCAGTTTGGGTGGGCCGGTGGGCGGCTGGTAACCTGGGTGGCTGTGCCTCATCCCTGACCGGTATCTCCGCTCGGTGCGAGACACACCCCAAGGAAAATCATCGGCCCGGGACCCGTGCGGCCCCGTGCCAGAACCTGCAAAGGCTCATTCGTGGCGAACATCAAGTCCCAGATCAAGCGGATCAAGACCAACGAGAAGGCTCGGCTGCGCAACAAGGCCGTCAAGTCCTCCCTGAAGACCGCGATCCGCAAGGCCCGCGAAGCCGCTACCGCGGGTGACGTCGAGAAGGCCACCGAGTACCAGCGCGCTGCCGCGCGTCAGCTCGACAAGGCCGTCGCGAAGGGCGTCATCCACAAGAACCAGGCCGCCAACAAGAAGTCGGCGCTTGCTTCCAAGGTCACCGCGCTCAAGGGCTGATCCTCCGCACTTGCCTCGGCCCGCGCTCGCGCGGACCGGACCAGTAGCAATCCACCGTGAGGACAACGTCGAGCCCTCTACCTCGATTCACGGACAGACATCGTGGTCGCCACGCCACGTACAGTGCCCCCGGACCCACTTCGGGGGCATTGCTGTTTCTCGGGGCGCCTGCGCCGCTTGCGAGTCGAGGCGGAGCCGAGGTCAGGCCTGGCCCCGGGACCGAGCGGCCCGGGCGATCGCGACGACCGCCTTCTCCAACGCGTACTCCGGATCGTCCCCCCCGCCCTTCACTCCCGCGTCCGCCTCGGCCACCGCCCGCAGCGCGACGGAGACCGCGTCCGGTGTCCACCCCCGCATCTGCTGCCGTACCCGGTCGATCTTCCACGGCGGCATCCCCAGCTCACGCGCCAGATCCGCCGGCCGTCCCCCACGCGCGGACGACAGCTTCCCGATCGCCCGCACCCCCTGCGCCAACGCGCTGGTGATCAGCACCGGCGCCACCCCGGTGGACAACGACCACCGCAACGCCTCCAGCGCGTCCGCCGCCCGCCCCTCCACGGCCCGGTCCGCGACCGTGAAGCTCGACGCCTCGGCCCGCCCCGTGTAGTACCGCCCGACGACCGCCTCGTCGATGGTCCCCTCGATATCGGCGACCAACTGGGAGACAGCGGACGCCAGTTCCCGCAGATCACTGCCGAGAGAGTCGACCAGCGCCTGGCAGGCCTCCGGCGTGGCGGATCTCCCGGTCGCCCGGAACTCACCCCGCACGAACGCCAACCGGTCCGCCGGCTTCGTCATCTTCGGGCAGGCCACCTCCCGCGCCCCCACCTTGCGCGCGGCATCGAGCAGCCCTTTGCCCTTGGCCCCACCGGCGTGCAACAGCACCAGCGTGATCTCCTCGGCGGGCGCGCCGAGATACGCCTTCACGTCCTTGATCGTGTCCGCGGACAGATCCTGCGCATTGCGTACGACCACGACCTTGCGCTCCGCGAAGAGCGACGGGCTGGTCAACTCGGCGAGCGTGCCGGGCTGCAGCTGGTCCGAAGTCAGGTCACGTACGTCCGTGTCGGCGTCGGAGGCCCGAGCAGCGGCCACCACCTCCCGCACGGCACGGTCGAGCAGGAGGTCCTCCTGGCCCACGGCAAGCGTCACCGGGGCGAGAGGGTCGTCATTCGCAGTCTTCCTGGCCATCTCGTAAAGCATCGCACGCGCCACTGACAACGCGTCCCGCGTGCCGGGTCGGGTGGGGGTGCCGGTGCGGGTGTCTTGCGTCGGCACCGACGGGTGCCGGTGCGGGGTGGGCGGCGTGCCGGGGGGCGCGGGGTGGGGCGGCGCGCCGGGGGGGGGCGGCGCGCCGGGCGGGCAGGGCGCGAAGGTACGAGGGTGCGAGTCCGACAGCGGATTCGGCCGCTGCTGCGGCTCCTCCGCTACGGCTCCTCGCGCCAGCCGTCCCACTCCCCCGCGAAGGCGTCCAGCTCCGCGGGGTCGAGCCGCCCGTCCTCGTCCCGCAGAACGAGCAGCCACTGCGCGTCCTCGGCATCGTCCTCACCGGCCAGCGCGTCCCGCACCAGCCGCGGTTCCTCGTCGAGCGCGAACCGCTCCCCGAGCACCTCCGCCGCCTCCTGAGCCGCGTCACGGTCGGGCAGCACCAGCACATGTCTCACATCACTCACAGGGACATTTTCTACCCCTGCCCCCGCACCTCCGGAACCGACCCCAGCTCGATCCCGAACCACTCCCGGTACGCCCCCAACACCTCCTCGTCCGTCGTCAGTTCATGTACGTCCCGCGTCCCCTCCCCACTGGTCGTCGTGAGAGTCCGGCCGGCGAGCGTGATCCTCCCGCCGTCCTCCAGGAGCCGTGAACAGACGAGTGACTGGGTGAAATGCGAGGCCGGTGACGTGCTGTGCCACCACGCCCCGGCCACGAAGTCACCGAGCACCCGGGGCCGCACCTCCAGGCGGTACTCGGGCCCTCCGTTCCGCATCACGTCCAGGTCGGTCACCTCCTCCGAAACCGCTCCCGCTCCGGATGCCCCGCCCCGCACCCCGGCCGCATCCGGTCCCGACCCGACGACCCTGAACGTGCCGCCGGGATCCTTCTGTTCACCCCGCTCCTCGAAGGCCAGCGGATAGTGACTGTGCGTCCCGAAGCCCACGTCGGCCAGCCACACGCCCCCGTCCACCGTCCGCACCCGCAGCGCGAGATGGTCGTACGGAATCCCCGTCCGCCCCTCGTCCCCGTACACCCGCGCCGCGAGCAGCGTGACGTCGAAGCCCAGCGCGGTGAGCAACGCGCCGAACAGTCCGTTCAGTTCGTAGCAGAACCCGCCCCTGCCCGCGCCCACCACCTTGTCCAGCAGCCGGTTCTCCTCCAGCACGATCTCCTCTCCCAGATGGATCGACAGATTCTCGAACGGCACGGTCTGCAGATGGCGCAGATGCAACTCGCGGAGGACATCGACGGTGGGCGACGCCGGGTGCTGGGCTCCCAGCCGGCGGAGGTAGGCATCAACCTGTGCGGGATTCATGTCCTCAGTCTCGCGCCACCCGCAGCCCGTCTCCTTCCCCGCTCACCGCCAACGCCCCGTCCATATCCGTCCGGAGGACCACCGCCCCCATGGCCCGCAGCGCCGCGACCGTGCTGGGGGCAGGGTGCCCATAGCTGTTGTTCTCTCCACAGGAGATCAACGCCAGCCGAGGCGCCACCCTGCGTATCAGGTCCGGATCTTGAAAAGCCGAGCCATGATGGGCGACTTTGAGAACGTCGACGCCTCCCAGCAAAGCGGCCGCCGGTGACCTCAACAGCTCCTGCTGGGCCGGGGGTTCGAGGTCCCCGAGCAACAGCAGTCGCAGCCCGGCCGTCCGTACCAGCAGGGTGACGCTCGCGTCGTTCGGCCCGTCCGGGTCCGATGCCGGGCGCGGTGGGGGCCACAGCACCTGCCAGGCGAGCGGACCGGTGCGTCGCTGTTCCCCGGCCACGGCCCGGGTGATCGGGATGTGCCGTTCCGCCGCCGCTCTCCGTACGGACTCGACCTGGTCCGCCGGCTCCTCGAAGGACGTCGTCTCGATCGCGCCCACCGAGCGGCCCCGCAGCACACCGGGCAACCCCGCTACGTGGTCGGCATGGAAGTGGGTGAGGACGACGAGCGGGATCCTGGTGATGCCGAGCGTGCGCAGGCACTGGTCGACCAGCTTCGGATCGGGCCCGGCGTCGACGACCACGCCGGTGCCCTTGCCCGCCGCGAGGACCGTCGCATCGCCCTGCCCGACATCTTCTCTGTCAAGTCGTGCGTGTTGAGAAACGTAGAAGATGCAACGAAGACCTCACTCTCCCAGCAATCCGAACTGGGGAGCGAGGCCTTCGCCGACTAGGGGCTACTGCGGGCAAAGCGTCACCACGGAAGCTGGGTCGTCTTGGCGATGAACGGAATGGCCATCACCACCCACATGGCCGCTGTGAGGTAGAAGTAGTGGCTCTTCTGCTTGATGGTAGTGATCATTTCGCGCAGCTCGCGTCGGCGACGGCGAGACTTCTTGAATGTCCCCCTCTGCGCCTGGCGCATGAGTGCGATCCGGATTCGGGTCACGGTGAAGTGCCACATCACGGTGCGTTCCTGCTCCAACCCGCATGCCGACAGGAAGATGTACAGCCATTCCGTGGTGGGGAGCTGGTTCCCGCTGAGGACCTGCGCGAAGGTGGTGTCGGAGATGGGGAAGTGCTGGCGGCTGCGCTCTTCGAGTGCCTGGATCGACAGGTTCTTGTCGTCCACGAGCTCGTTCATCAGCTCGATGACGTCCTCGGGCGTCGTGCACAGCGCGAGCGCCGTGTGCATGTGGTCGGCCGAGGTGACGGAGCTGACCCGCTTGTCACGGCGTTCGAATCGACTGGCCTGCTGAACAAGTGCAAGCAGACCATCGGGCGGCAACGCCATGCTTGTTGCCGGCTGGTTGGCAGAGTCGGAAGCCCGTCTCAAGAGGGGAACGATGTTGGTGAGGCGCGGCAGCTGGTGCTCGCCGGTGTCCTCGGACGCACTGCTGCCCTTCACGTCGCGGGACGCGGCCCGGTGGGCGCGCTTCCAACGCTCCATGTCGCCCTTGTAGCCGCAGCCCATGACGAACGCCGCAGTCAACTCCCAGGATGGAACCTTCTTGCCGGCGGTGGCGCCCGAGAGCGCGGCGGTGGAGTAGCCGGTCTTCGTGGCCAGCGCTTGGATGGTCAGAGTGCTGTCCCGACGGATGTTGCGCATCTCGGTCACAAGGGACTTAAAGGACAGGGGGATGTCGGCGGGGAGTTCTTTCTCCGGACGCGCCACGGCGCTGCTCCTTCTGACGGATCAGAGTCTGTTCGTGCTGGTTCGTCCTGGGCCTGAGCTGTGCCCGCCCGGGGATGATCCCGGGCGGGCACAGCTCAGCGGGGCCTCAAGGACCTGGAGGTGCCACAAGTGCTCTCGGTCAGGAGGCGCCGTGGCCCTCTTCCTTCACGTGGCGCTCATTGCGCTCGCGGCGCTCGATCCGTCGGCGTGCGGCTCGCTGACGCTTACGGTGCCGAGGGTGCTTGACGTCCCGGATCTGCATGTCGCCCGCAACGGGCGGCTGCGGAGCAGGGGCCGACGGGGTGGTTTTGGCCGTCGCGTCCGCCGTGTCCGGGGAGGGGGTCTCGACGTTGATGATGTCGTTGGACACTACGACCGCGCCCGCCGCCTCCGTCGAGATGTTCGTCGTCTCGACGATGCTGTTGGAGTCCGCCGAGGAGTCCTCGATCCCGGCCGTCTCCGTCCCCGAGGAACCGCCGTCGGCGATGTCGTAGGAGGTGAGGCGGAACGTCTGGAAGAGGAGGTTGCCGACCGCGGTGGCGACACTGCCACCGACGCGGACGGACTCATCGGGGCCCAGCCCGAAGTGGGCTGCCGTCATTCCTGCGGCGACACCGGTCGCGCTGGAGATCGCGGCAGCCGCGGCGGCGCGTTTCTTCTTACCCATGTGGGTAGTTCCCATCCGCGCCCGACCCTTCGGCCTGGCGCTGGTGAAGGCGTCCCCGCCCTGGCTGGACGGGGACTCATTGGCGTGGGTGACTTGGACTGGCTCCGCGTGACTGTGTGTCACGCGGTCGTACTGCGGCACTCGTTGGAGAAGCGACGGCCGCTGCAAACGACCGTCACATGAGCGCTACGGAACCATCATGCCCTAGCGGATCCGCGCGTGGATGGCGAGACAGGAGAGCCCATCCGACGGACAACGATATCGCCCGTGCGACGAGGCGCCGACGGTTGAACGTGCAACATGTGAAGTACACGAAAACGCCCATCGACCGTTCAGGTGTGATCCAGTTTGATCAGCTTTGGTCGAACGCTCGATCCAGCTCGAACAGAGGTCCCGCGGCGCCCCAAAAGGCCCGATTAGTTAGATCACAAGGGCGAGTGACGAACCTCTCCGCCCGGCACTGAACAACAGCGCCGCCTGATCCGTATGTCAGGACGTACCAGCTCAGACGTGGGTTCATTCCGGAAGCTCCAGGTCAGGAGTTGTCCACAAGGTTTGTTACCTTCAACATGGCTACTATGAATAGGGCAAGAAACGCGCTTTCTACCCCATTGACTCCCCATGGTGCGCAACCATGGGGACACCGGCCGGTGCAGACCGGCCCCATCCGAGGCGTCAACTCACTGGCGTGGGTGCACCTTGGGCTGGCCTCCCGACTGCAAACGGGAGGCCAGAGGCTTCCGCTCCAAGCGAGCGATGAACGAGCGGCCCCTCATTCGGAGGGGTCGCCGCGGGGTGAAGAACTCGATCACCGACCACCAGGCCTCGACCGCGCAGGTGTGACGCATACCACCGCTTCGAGTCGACCAAGGTTGAGCGATCGAACCTTCGGCACTACCCATGTAGGTTTCGCGCCGACGCAAACCGGGTGACCCACAGTGCCTGACGGAGATCTACTGCCGATGCCAAACTTTCGCCCGGCGAGTGAGCAGTAGTCCCGAGTTGAAGCGAAGCGACTCCGGCCTGACCCCGCTCGGAGTCAAGCCGGAGTCGTTGGTCAGCGGCGCGGCAGCAAGGAGTTGAGCCGGGTGAACAGCTGATCGGCGCGGGCGATGGTGGTGGTGCCGATCTGGGGAGTGAGCGACACCTGCTCGTGGAGGAGGACAGCGGCCGGCTTGTAGTGGTTGAACCTGCCTCCGGCGATCGCTCGTTTCTTGAACACCGCTTCAATCTGACGGACGACGCGCGGGTCGTTCGCGTTGAGGTCTGCTGCGGTGATCGGAGGGGTGAGCTCCGCTGAGTAGGCGCGGTTGACGAGCTCCAGGTAGAAGTCGCGGTCGAACAGGTCCTCGACGTCCGCGTCGCCCGTGCCGGTGAACTCGCTGATCTCGACGAGTCCGTTCCTGGCGAGCTGTCCGTTGTCCCGGAGCCGTTGCACTGCGCCGACGTCCTTGGTGCTGGAGTCGACGAGCACCGCGACGTTCAGCTTGTTCGCGCCGAGGAGCGTCACGAAGGTGGAGAGCTTGCCCGCGCCTCCGATGGGTGTCTTGACCCAGCGGGGGTCGAGTCCCGTGGAGCCGTTCGCCTCGGCGATGTCCGTCAGGACGTCCAGATAGATCAGGTCACTCGGGCCTTCGAGGAGCAGGATGTGCTCGCCCACGAAGAGCGTCTGCGTCATCTCGATGCCCATCGCCGTCAGGAGCGGGAAGGCCGTGTCCTCGTCGGCCTTGAAGATCTCCGAGGAGACCTTCGCTCCGCCGCGCTCCAGGTCGATGACCGTCCTGACCCTCTGGAGGTTTCCGGGGTCGACCATGAATGGCGAGTGCGTGGTGTAGATGACCTGATGCTTGGGGGCCAGCCGCTCGTCGATCAAGCGGAGGAGGTCCCCCTGGGCTCGGCCGTGGAGGGAGAGGCCCGGCTCGTCCAGCAGCAGGATCAGGTTCGTGGTGCCTGCGTCCTCCAGCTCGTTGAAGTAGGCCAGGAAGGAAAAGAACCAGACGAAACCGCGGGACCGGTCATCGAAGGGAACCGAGGCCCGGTGGCGGGTGTTGAAGACGCGGACCTGGAGGATCGGCCCCTCGTGGAAGGGCGGCTGGGCCCCGGCTTCGGGGGTGAGGACCTCCAGCCGGACTTCCAGCTCCTTGTTCTGCGACCAGTAGTCGAAGACCTCGTCCGAGATGACGTTGCCCGCGTTCTCCAGCTCGCGGATGAGCCGTTCGTGCTGGCCAGAGTCCTGGAACTCCTCCGGCGAGACTCCGGCGATGTCCAGCAGGCTCAGCAGGGCGCGCTCGCCTCGCTTGAGGTCTCCCGCTTCCCGTCGCCGGACCAGATCGGGCAGCGAGACCTTGCCCGGCATCGTGTCGTAGTCCGCGAAGTAGACGAACTTCGGCATGAACGGGCTGGCGTACTGGTCGATCAGGTGCAGCCCGAGCTTGCCGTCCGGCCAGCTGCGGAGGCGGTCGGCCAGTGCAGTCGCATCGGCCATGGGCTCGTCCAGCGCGGCGAGAGCGTCGAGAAGCTCCGCGATCGTCTTCGTGCCGCCGATGACCTTGGCGGCCGCGGCCGGGAGGTCCAGGGCGGCGCGCAGGTGCTTGACGACCTCGGCCTCGTCGTAGGAGAACGTGAAGGTCGTGGACTCGTCCCGGTAGCCGATGACGACCTCGAACTCGGGGCTCTCCATAGCCTTCGGGCCGAGCTCCTCCGCGATGGTCTTCATCTCGGTGTCGTCGAAGCGGAACGTCGCCCGGACCACGGGAATCTTCTGGTCGGCCGGGAGCTGCTTGCGCTGCCGGGTCTTGCGGGCGGGATAGTCGACCACCTCGTCGAAGCTGGCCGGCTCGACGGGGTTGAGCCGGAACAGCCCCTGGAGGAGGGTCGTCTTGCCCGACTCGTTCTTCCCGACGAGACAGGTGACGTCCTCCTCTACATCCAATATGTCGGAGTCCTCGACGGACCTGTAGTCGGTGATCTGGGCCTTGATGAGTTGCACTTTGCCTTGGGGTCCTTCCTCGATTCCCGCGAGGAGACCCGGAGTGTCATGTCGAGAGGCGATGATCACAACGACATGACACGGGGTGCCTTCGGCGTTGCGTTCGAGGTATGTTCCAGACGCCAATCAGGAGTAACCCCGGTGCCCGTCGACCTCGACGGTGCCGGGGTCCTCTTTGAGCCAGATCTGAGGGTAACGCCCGCCACTGACAGTGCCGTACGAATTGTCTCCGAGCTCGCTCACCGCTCCGGTGGCCGCGGCTGGGTCGGCAGGACACGGAGGTTGTCCGCCCGCTCGACCAGCTGGAGCCGGATCTGTCGATTCTCCATCTGCGCTTGGTGAAGCGCCCGGACAAGGATCTCGTTGGCCACCTTGAGTTCGTTGATCTCCTTGACGTCGTCGGCATGCTGTTCCTTGAGTTTCACTACCCGGGCTCGGAGCCGTTTTTCGCTGTCGGGAATCCCTCCCCGGGCGCGGACGCGCGCGTAGAACTCGTTCTTCAGGTCCTGGTGTCGTTGGGTAAGGGCATTGCGGGGAACACCGGCCTCGGTCGCGAGGGCGACGACGGTCAGGGCTCCGTTGGAATGGATGGGCGAGCCGCTGAGGATGCGGTCGATGGCTCCGCGGATGCGGTCGCGTTCGTCGATGGCGGGGGTCATGCGGATGCCTCCGGCAAAGTGATGCGGTCGCGGTGGTGCTTCTCGGCGAGGTCTCGGAGCCGTTGGGCCCTGGCCTGCAATCGGTGAACCAGCGGGACTGGGACTAGATCGACGCACTGCTTCTCCAGGACCTCGGCCATGGAGATGAGCTGGTCGGCGTGATGGTCGGTCCGGGTGACGTTCGCGCAGGTGGGCTCGCAGCGGTCCAGGCGGGGTGCATCAGAACGGTCGACGAGCCGGTGGCAGAGGGCCTTCTCGCGGTTGTAGACACACATCAGGTAGGCGTGCGGGTTGTCGTGGACGGCCAGGGAGGTGTCTTCCAGGACCGCGCGGGCGGCGCGGACGGTGAAGATGGTGCCGGCGAAGGCGGGGGCCTGGCTGGCGGCGTGGATCGCCCGTCGTGCGGCGGGTCCGGAAACGCCGACGCCGTCGGCAAGGTCGGTATGGAGCGTGGTGAGGGTGTCTGCCGTGGCGCGGGCGGTCTCGACGTCGAGGAGCTGGTGAATGCCGTCCCTGCTGCGGGAGGCGTATCCGGAACTGACCGAAGTACGCAGATGGCCGTACTGGATCGCGAGGGCGACCAGCCCGCCGGGGCGACGGGCGATGTGCCAGGCAAGGGTTCTCCTGAAGCGCCCCGTTCCGATCGCTCCGTTCGGATCCGCGGGGACGGTCTCATATGGGCGGCCAAGGGCTTTTGCCAGATCAGAGGCCCAGACAGCAAATTCTTCGACCCGGCTCCGCCAGGATCTGAAGGTCACCGAGCCGACGAAGCTGCGCGTGGAGTTGAAGTCGTGGGCTGTGCCGTCGAAGAGCAGTGAGCTATCGCCGACGATGCGCTCCAGGACGCGAATGGCGCTGACCACCGGGGCGATGGCCACCCAGGGGACATCGCGGAGCTCGCCCGCGGAGCGGTGGTTACCGTTCTCGTCAGTGGCCGTCTTGTAGACGTTTCCGTGGATGAGGTAGCGTCCGGATTCAGGATCCGGGCAGCACCCGGTCCGCAGCCCGAGAACCTCTTGAGGACGCATCCCCGTCAAGTACGACAGGACGATGAAGGCGGCGGTGCCCAGGTGCCGCATCAGGGCCAGGGCCTCGGTGAAGTCCAGCACGGGCTTCCAGGGCTTCCCGTCGACCAGGCCGGTGACGGGGATGGCCAGCGGGCATCCGCCGGGGTTGTCCAGCATGTACTGGCTCAGCCCCAGCCCTCCGGGTCGGCTGGCGACGACGGCGTTAGTCTGACTTTGAGGGGCGCCGTTGATGCCGGCGATGTAGGTGAGGGCGAACCGTCGGCCGCCGGGTTTGTCGTGGGTGGGGATGGGCTGGCCCCTCTCAATCAGGCCCGTGAAGTAGGTCTTGAGCTGGGCCCGTGCTGCGGGCGTCGCCTTCGCCTGGGCAACTCGCGCGGTCAGACGCCGGTTCTCGGTCCAGGCCGCGAGGATGTCGTCGGCGAAGTCTTCGACCACCCGCAGGGCCCAGATGAGCAGGGGCCCCATGGTGTCGGGTGAAATCGGCTCCGTGCCGTTCTCCCCGCCAAGGGATGTCGCCGCCGGAAGGTAGTCGTCCTGGCCTTCACGGTTCCAGGGAGGTTCGGCGATGCCGCGCGGGAGTACGCAGCCTTCGTCGAAGGCCCAGAGCCGGGTCAACGCGGTCAGGCGTTGGCCCGTGGTCGATCGTCCGACGCCCGGCTGGAGGCTCAGCCGCAGGCCGTAGTCGTGGAAGACCTCCTCGGTGCAGCCGTCCAGACCGGTGATGCCGCGCTTGTCGAGCCAATGCGCGAAGTGCCTCCAGGCCAGGGAGGCCTGGTAGATCGCGCTCGGGCTCTGCCGAGTCCGCCACGAAGGGACCTTGCCGACCAGGAACGTGTCGGGCAACGCGCGGTTGACCATGTGCCAGGCGATGAGCCGGAACTCCTCGCGGGTGCCGTCCGGGAATTCCGTCCAGTGGATCGTGTGGCGAGGCGCGCTGGGGTTGTCGATCAGCGGTGCCATCGGCCAGGAAGGGGCGCCGTAACGGTTGACGGTGCCGTGATAGCCGGCCACGACCAGCACGGACTCGATCGAGGGGCTGTCCGGGCCCGGGACCAGGGGCAGTTCGGTGTACGCAGTCGTCACAGGTCGTAGTGTCCGTTCAGGAGATGGTCGACGACCTCTCGGTCCTCAGCAGTGGCCTCGGCGAGCCTTACCGTCCAGAGGACCGTCCCCAGACGGCCCTTGAGGTCTTCCAGCCGGGCGTGAGCATCGGACCAGTCCGCGTCCCAGCGGCCGGGATCCAAGACCGTGCGCAGGCTTTCCAGTGCAAGGTGCAGGTAGGCGAGCCGGGCGTGATGACCAGGGTGGACCCGGGCGTTCGGGCAGGCTGTGCAGAGCAGGAACGACGCCCCGCAGCCCGAACCCGACGGGGTGAAGAAGCTGTTGTCGTACTCCGCGCAGCCCGCCGTCGCGGTCTGTCGCTCGTCTGCCTCCGGGCCGTCGCTGAGCCGGGCCCGGAACACCGTCCGGCGGGCAGCTTCCAGCGCTGCGGTCGCGCCGTCCGCGATCACCGGGCCTGCTGCCTCCTGAACCTGGGGTTCATTCATGACGTAGACGCGGTCGTGAGTGTCCTGGGTGTTCTGCCCCGGCTCACGCCGGTGCAGGACGTTGACGGTCTTGCGGGTGCGCCGCATCGGCGATCCCGCCAGCCCGACTTCGATGGCCCAGTGGGTGCCGGCGCTCCTCGCCAATCCGAAGGCGAACGGCCCGACTCGGGGCGTCTCCGGGTCGACGCGTCCCTTGCTGGCGTATCTCTCGTGCCAGCCCAGCAGACGGTCCGGACCTGATCCGACAGCGGCGACGAACGCGCGGGCGTGAGCAGTCGCCTCCAGTGCCTCGGTGATCAGACGGCCCGGAGAATCAGCGCCGAAGTCGGTGAGGTTGCGCGTCTCGAAGTGCTGGCCGCCGCCGCGGCGCCGTTTCTCCAGTTCCAGCCGATAGACCGGGAATCCGCCGCCTTCCCCAGAATCCGGGGTCGCCCGGGGCACCGGCAGCTCGGCGACCGTCGTGGCGTTCAGCCCCTGCTCGGCCACCAGCAGCACCGCGAGCGAGGTGCACTCCATCCGGCTCAAGTAGAGCCGCTGCCAGGTCACTTCCGGCTTCGCGCCGCCCAACGCCAACCGGTAACGGTTGACCACCACCATCTTGCCGCTGACCTGCGGATAGCGGGGAATGTGCCCGGTCCGGGCGAGACTGTCCAAGGCCTCCCCGACCAGCCAGTCCCGGCAGCCCGGCTCGAAGGCCCCGTTCCGCCATGCCTCCAGATGCTGGGTGTTCTCCCGGATCCGCAGCAGCGCGGCCCGGAACATCCGTCGCGCCGTGACACGGATCTCGGTGAACTCCCCCGGCTGGTAGGCCTTCTCCTGGGCCTTCACCTTCAGCAGCCGTTTGGCCATGCCGTCCCGGACAGGCTGCGGGAGCCGTTCGTTGCGCAGCAGGAAGTTCGACAGCGTCTTGACCTGCCGGTATCCGGTATTGGTGGCTGGCCTGCTGAGCCGCCAGGACGACCACAGGGCCGCGGTGATCTCGTCGATATCTCCCGGCGGGTTCTCCTGCTCGGACAGGAACTTCGCGAACGCCCGCACCAGGACCCAGATGTTGAACCCGGTGTCGGCGGAATCCCAGCCGCCGCCGGGGGCGCATCGCGCGGCGAACGTGGCCGCCAAGGACCGCTGCAAGGCGTGAGCCACCGGCAGCACCCCGAAGTCGTAGTTGCGGACGACGCCCCGCTTGTCGCGGTGGCAGATCCGCAGGCCGTCCTCGGCCAGGACGACGGGCCGGTGGTGGGGTCCGGCAGGCAAGGACGCCTTGCGCCCGCGCCGGCTCACGAACCCACCACCAGCTTCTCGTCTAGGTCCTGGATGCCTTCGCTCTCCTGAGCGAGACGGGACAGCAACGTGGTCACCCGATGCTGCGTGACCGCGACACTCACCGCCTCATCCAGCGGGTCCGGATCAGCCAGCAGGGAGCGAAGTTGCAGGTCAGACACGGGCGCAAGGTAAATCGACCGTGTCGTCTCAAGCTCTGAGTGACCCAACAGGTCCTGCACCATCCGCCACGGATCCCCGTAGAGGAGACGGAAATCCCGGCGTTCCTCCGCCGTCAGCCCCATCCGCAGGTCAACGACGTGGTGCAGCACGACAAGCATGTAGAGGGCCATCGAGTGTCGGCACATATGCGGCGTGCAGAACGGCGGCTCCGCCACCACCCCCGCCAGAACGTCCTGGCACCGTTGCGACGCGGCCCGAAAGACGTTCTCCCAGGACTGCGGACGAAACGGCAGACCCGATTCGCTCAACCACAGCCACAACGGCTCCGGCCCGGCCGGCCCCTCGGTGAACAGCGTCATCCGTTCCTCGACCGTGGCATCGCTAAGCGCAGTTTCCCCGATGACGCCGTCCTGGTCGACCCAGTGCAGCACCCGCTTGCGCAGCCCGGTGATCCGGGTCACCAGCTTCCGCTCGGGCAGGCTGTCGTACCGACCCTTGGCCTGCGCGCGCCGTACTGCTGCAGCTCGCGTCGACTCCTCGTAGCCCTCGACCAGGCCCACCACCGGGGCCGCGGCGTAGTATGTCCTCGCCTTCTTCGACTTGGTGACCTCCTTCGCCAGCCGACCCGAGTAGTAGCGGCGGGACTGCAAGGCCGAGCGCGGTATCTCGATTGTCAGCAGCGAGCCGGCCTCCGTCAGCCGCATCCCGGAGGAGAACAGCAGCTCGGCGAAGGCCACATTGCGGTCCTCCATCCGCCCCGCCCACCCCGGCGTGGGCAGACCCTCGGCGGTGTAGCCCCGCAGGCCCACCTCCACCCACAGCCGGAAAGCCCGCGGGGTCAGCCAGTGCACGTTGCTGGACCTGGAGTTCTTCGAGCGGGCCTCCGGCACCTCGACCAGCTGCCCATGTCGGTCGCCGACCGTCCGCATCACGATCGGGTTGACCGCCATCAGCTCCTTGCGGACCGCCCACGCGTACAGCCGCGTGAACGCCGCGAGCCCACGATCCCACCGCGAGCCCCCGATCCTCCGGGGATTGCGTGCTGACCGTGTCCGCCAGTCCTCGAAGTCCCACAGATCATCCGCGGTCGCTTTGTTCCAGGTCTTCCCTCGTGCCCACAGGAAATCGAAGAGAAGGCAGTAGTCGTCCGTGTAGTTCCGCTTGGTCTCTGGAGCCAGCCGTACGAATGACGAACGGCACAGGTACAGGCTCAGCCATTCATCAATCCGGTAGTCCGGCGACAGCAGGATGGGATCTCCAACATGGATCCCGACCCGCTCCTCCCGCTCAGACAGGTCCCCATACCCCGTCAATACTGACACCCCGTCGGGTACTGCGACCGAATGCCTCGGCACCCAGTAAACCTGCCAACTCGCCACTGGCCAGCCCTTGTTCGATCCGCTTCAACACGTAGATCAAACAGGGAAGTCGGTACACATCGCGAATCTCCAACCCGGCGGCGGCCACCCCGTGATCACCCGGGTCAACGGCGCCGGTGCCACCACGATCAGCAGCAGCGACAACCCGCAGACACCGCACAACCAGGGGTGCTTCAACAGCCGCCGCCCGACCAGCACCAAGGCCGCGACAGCGAGCGCGAGCAACAGTGCCCCGGTCCAACTGCCCGGCCAGTCCACTCCCCCACCGGGCAGCGCCGCGCCGGTCCGAGCGACGTCCGCGATCCAGCCGGCAGGCCAACTCGCGCCCCAGGCCAGGACCTTGGCCACCGGCATCGCCAACGGTGCCGTCGCCAGCGCCGCGAAGCCCAGCACCGTGGCCGGTGCGACGGCGATCTCCGCGAGCAGATTGCACGGCACCGCCACCAGACTGACCCTCGCCGACAACACGGCCACGACCGGCGCGCACAACGCCTGCGCGGCGGCAGCGGCGGCCAACGCCTCGGCCAGCCGCGGCGGAACCCGGTGCCGACGCAGCATCTCGCACCAGCGCGGCGCGAGCGTGAGCAGGGCACCGGTGGCCAGCACGGAGAGCAGGAAGCCGTAACTCCGGGCCAGCCACGGGTCGTAGAGCACCAGCAGCAGTACGGCCGTCGCCAGCGCCGGGATCAGTGATCTGCGGCGCCCGGTCGCCAGGGCGAGCAGCGCGACGGCACCGCAGGCGGCGGCCCGCAGCACGCTCGGGTCGGGGCGGCACACGACGACGAACCCGAGCGTGAGCACCCCGCCGAGCAGTGCGGTCGCCCGGAGGGAGATGCCCAAGCGCGGTGCCAGGCCCCGGCGTTCGATGTGCTGGGCGAGACCGGGCGGCCCGATGAGGAGGGCGAGCAGGATGGTGAGGTTGCTTCCGGAGACGGCGAGGGTGTGCGCGAGGTCCGTATCCTTGAACGCCTCGTCCAACTCGGGTGTGATCCGCGCGGTGTCCCCGACGACCAGCCCCGGCAGCAACGCCCGCGCGTCCGCCGGCAACCCTTCGGTCGCCGCACGCAACCCGGCCCGCAACCGCCCCGCGAACCGCTGCGCTCCGGACGGTTCTTCCACCACTTCCGGCACGGGCTGGTTCCGCACCCGCAGCACGGCCGCGACCCGGTCGCCGCTCGTCAGCGAGGGCGCCAACCGCGCGGTCACCTTCACCCGCGTCGACGGAAGCAGCCCGAGCCAGGGCGAACGCTCCGGCCCACCGGAACCCCCTGCCCGGCCCCCTCCCTTGGAAGACGAACCCGGGTCGACGATCAACAGCACCGGCGCCCGCGTCTCCACGACCGTCCCGTCCAACTCCTCGACCCGCCGCACCTCGGCGTCGGCCAGCACGGAGACCGGAGCCGCGTGATCCCCGCTGATCCGGGGCCGGGTCAACCGCGGATCGGAACCGACCTCCACCTCCGCGGTCACGGTCGCGTACTCCCGCGCCAGCTCGGGTACCGGCCCACGCCGCAGATCCGCCCCGTGCAGCCCGGCGGAAGCGGCAGCCGCGGCGATGGAAAGGAGCAGGGCGGCGATCGAGACCCGGGGCCATGCGGCCTGCCGCCATGGGAGTGCGGGGCGAACATCTTCCGGTGAAACGCCTTCCAGCGAGAGGTCGGCGTCCGGCTGTGACGAGGTGCGGCTGCCGCCTGCCCTGTCCCGCCGCCGTGTCACCAGCAGCAGCACGAGTGCCACGGTCAGCGAGGCGACGGCGACTCCTGTGACCCAGGCCGGCGACGCGTCCAGCGCCAGTGCCGCCGTCGCCCAGGCCGCGAGCGCGGGCGGTACGAGTCGTAGGTCCGTCGGTCCTTCCTGTTGGGGGTGTGCGGCACCCCGCCGACTCCCGGAGTCGGCGTGCACGGTTCGGCGGGCCGGTGAGGAGATGTGGGTCATGGCTGTACCAGGTCCCGCAGGTCGGCGAAGCGGCGGTCTCCGATGCCGTTGACCTGACGCAGCTCGTCCACCGAGCGGAAACCGCCGTGCTGGGTGCGGTAGTCGATGATGTGCTGGGCCAGCACCGGTCCCACGCCGGGCAGGGTGTTGAGCTGATCCGCGGTGGCCGTGTTGAGGGAGATCGGGGCAGTCGGAGCGGCTCCCGCAGCCGAGCCACCTGCCCCCGCCGTGTTCGCGCCGCCCGCACCAGGCACCGCCGCGGGGGCCGGACCGCCAACGACGATCTGCTCCCCGTCCACAAGGAACCGAGCCCGGTTGAGCCCTTCGGTGTTCGTGCCCGGACGCACCCCACCCGCCGCCCGCAACGCATCGGTCACCCGCGAACCGGCCGGAAGCCGATGAACCCCGGGCTCCCGGACCTTGCCACTGACGTCCACGACGATCTCGGTACCGGCAGCACCCGAAGCGCCCTGCGCTCCGACCGACGAGGCACGCGGCTCGGCCCCCTTCCCCACAGCACCGCCCTCACGGCCGCCCTTGCCTCCAACCCCATCTCCGTAGGGAGCGGCCGCCCCCACCACCTCCGGAGCACGCACCGGCTGGGTCCGGCCCACCCAGAAGTGCTGTACGGCGAAGACCGCAGCGACCACGAGCAGCACGCCGAGCGCGACCACGTTGCGCCGCTCCAGCCCACACCGCGTCTGCACCCACACCGGCATCCGCTCCCGCAGAGCCGCCCCGGCCCTCCCACGCCAGGCCCCGGCAGCACGATCCCGCCCGATGCCGACCTCGCCGGTGCCGCTGAACTCCCCAGTGTCTCCGGCCACTTCGGCCCCTCCGACGTACAACAAACCGTCAGGCTCCAGGGCAGCACGCACCGGCGAACCCACCCGGACCACCCGCTGCTCCGGCTCCCGAGCAGTCCACGGACCGGCATCAACAGGAGCAGGAAACCGAAGCCCCGCCGCCCTGACCTCCGGCGGCACAGACGGCACAGGCTGAGCAGCCTGCCCCCTCGCCTCAACTGCCGGCAGAGCAGGAGGCTCTACAGCCTCACCCCCGCTCCGCCCTCCACCCGGCGGCCCATTCCCCAACTCCCCCCGCTCCCCGGCACGTTCACCAGGTTCGCCAAAGAGCAGTTCCGCCCGTCGCCGAAGTTCCTCCGCCGAAGCCTGACGATGTGCCCGCCCCCGTGCAGGCGCGCGGCGCTGCCGAGTTCGGCCGTCGGAGGACGGGGCGCGGCCCGGGCCGCTGGTCGCAGTCGCTGTGTGTGAGCGTGATCGAAGTGCCATGCGCCGAGGATCGGACATTCCGCAACTTCGCGATGATCTTGGTCAATTCCCGGGGACGACGGCCCAGTTGTGGATAACTCCGTCACCCACACGAGTGTCACTCGCCCAAGGCGCCAGCCCGCGAACCACCCCTCGCCGGCGCCGCCCCGGCAAACCCCGTCACCGAGGCGAAACCACAGCCCCCAACAACCCAGGCCCGGTATGCGCCCCGATCACCGCCCCGACCTCGCTCACATGCAGATCGGCCAGCCCCGGCACCCGCGCCCGCAACCGGTCCGCGAGCGCCGACGCCCGATCGGGCGCGGAGAGATGGTGGACGGCGATGTCGACCTGCGCACTGCCCGCCCGGTCCGCCGCGAGTTCCTCAAGGCGGGCGATCGCCTTCGACGCCGTCCGTACCTTCTCGAGGAGTTCGATGCGCCCGCCCTCCAGCTGGAGCAGCGGCTTCACGGCGAGCGCGGAGCCCAACAGGGCCTGTGCCGCGCCGATGCGGCCGCCCCGGCGCAGATAGTCGAGGGTGTCGACGTAGAAGTAGGCGGAGGTGCCGGCGGCCCGCTTCTCCGCGGCGGTGACCGCCTCGTCCACCGTGCCGCCGGCCTCCGCCGTCTCGGCCGCGGCGAGTGCGCAGAAGCCGAGCGCCATCGCGACCATCCCGGTGTCCACGACCCGCACCGGCACCGGTGCCTCGCGCGCGGCGACGACCGCCGCGTCGTAGGTGCCCGAGAGTTCGGCGGAGAGGTGGAGGGAGACGATGCCGGTGGCGCCGGATTCGGCGACCTTGCGGTAGGTCTCCGCGAAGAGCCGGGGGCTGGGGCGCGAGGTGGTGACCGGGCGGCGCTTCTGCAGGGCCTGGGCCAGGGAGCGGGTGGAGATCTCGGTGCCCTCTTCGAGCGCCCGGTCGCCGAGGACCACGGTCAGCGGCACCGCTGTGATGCCGTGGCGCTCCATCGTCAGCGGCGGCAGGTAGGCCGTTGAATCGGTGACGATCGCGACATGGCGGGACATGAGCTGGAGGTTACCTGCCGTAGCGGCCGGGCGGCAGCCCGACCCCTTTCACCTGGGCCGGAACCGGCCGGATCACCACACGTCGCACACGTACACCGTGCCGCCCGGTCAAGTCGTGCTCTCGGGGCGGGGTTTCTTCTGCCAGGGGTAGCTGGGGCGCCGTCCCGGCGGGGTGATGGCGGACGGGGCGGGCTCCTCGTCGGCGGGGCGGGAGCGCGGGGGCTCCGGCCAGGTCTGCCGGCCGGCTGCGGCGTCGGCGGGCGGGGGGTCGGGCCACGGCGGTGTCGTGTGCTCCGACTTCGTCCAGTGGCGGAGGGCGCCGGCCTCCATGTCTATCTGGGCGCTCAGGGTGTCCAGGTCGTCCTCCGCGAAGCGGCCGGCGCGGTCCCGGGCCGCCCAGCGCAGTGAGTCCGCCGACTTCGTGATGCGCTCGGTGCGCTCGCGCAGGGCGGGCAGCCGCTCGGTGAGTGTCTTACGGTCCGGCTCCGACTCCAGGCGCCTGAGCTCGCCGTCGAGTTCACGGCCGTGCGCGCTGAGCCGCTCGAAGAGGCCCAGGGACTCCTTGAGGGACTCGTCCTCGGGCACGCCCGCGCGCAGCGCGTCCTGGGTCGCGCGCATCGACGTCCGCAGTGCGAGCCGGAGTTGAGCCACCTGTCCCTGCGGGCCGGGCTGGGCGAAGGACTTGGCGCGCAGGGTGTGGTCCTCGACCGAGCGGCGGGCCTGCGCGACCGTACGGTCGACGCCGCGCTTGGCCGCACCGACCGCCTTGATCGCCGCATAGCTGCCCACGACCACGAACAGCAGGAAGAGAAGGGCGAAGACTGTGATCACGGCTTCCAACGCTCCTCCACCGGCTCCTGGGCGGCACATGCCGCGCCGCTCTTCAACGGTAAACGCTACGGGCAGGTCCGGAGTTCCACAGGAACCCTGGACCTGCCCGTAGGGGACTACCCCGAGACAGCCGCCCCGACCCCGGCGAAGGGCCTCGCAGAACTACGCCGGAACGATGTTGACCAGCTTCGGCGCCCGCACGATGACCTTGCGGATGCCCGCGCCCTCCAGCGCGGCGACGACCTTCTCGTCGGCCAGCGCGACCTTCTCCAGTTCGGCGTCGGAGATCGTCGGCGAGACCTCCAGGCGGGCCTTGACCTTGCCCTTGATCTGCACGACGCAGGTCACGCTCTCGTCCACGACGTACGCCGGGTCGGCGACCGGGAAGTCCTGGTGGACGACCGTGTCGGTGCGGCCCAGCTTGCGCCACAGCTCCTCGGCGACGTGCGGGGCCAGCGGCGCGATCAGCAGCACCAGCGACTCGGCGACCGGGCGCGGCAGGGCGCCGCCCACCTTGGTCAGGTAGTTGTTCAGCTCGGTGACCTTGGCGATCGCCGTGTTGAACCGCAGGCCCGCCAGGTCCTGGCGCACCCCGTCGATCGCCTTGTGCAGCGCACGCAGCGTGTCCTCGTCGGGCTCGGTGTCGACGACCGTGACCTCACCGGTCGTCTCGTCGACGACGTTGCGCCACAGCCGCTGCAGCAGCCGGTACTGGCCCACCACCGCGCGCGTGTCCCACGGCCGGGACACGTCCAGCGGGCCCATGGCCATCTCGTACAGGCGCAGGGTGTCGGCGCCGTACTCGTCGCAGATCTCGTCCGGAGTGACCGCGTTCTTCAGGGACTTACCCATCTTGCCCAGCAGCCGGGAGACCTTCTCGCCCTGGTAGTAGTAGGCGCCGTCGCGCTCCTCCACCTCGGCGGCCGGCACCGGGAAGCCGCGGCTGTCCCGGTAGACGTAGGCCTGGATCATGCCCTGGTTGAACAGCTTGTGGAACGGCTCCGGGGACGAGATGTGCCCCAGGTCGAACAGCACCTTGGACCAGAAGCGCGCGTACAGCAGGTGCAGTACGGCGTGCTCGGCGCCGCCGACGTACAGGTCGACGCCGCCGTGCGGCATGCCCGCGCGGGGGCCCATCCAGTACTGCTCGATGGCCGGGTCGACCAGCTTCTGGTCGTTGTGCGGGTCCAGGTAGCGCAGCTCGTACCAGCAGGAACCGGCCCAGTTCGGCATGGTGTTGGTCTCGCGGCGGTACTTCTGCGGGCCGCGGCCGTCGCCCAGGTCCAGGGTGACGGCGACCCAGTCCTCGTTGCGGGACAGGGGCGTCTCCGGGGACGTGTCGGCGTCGTCCGGGTCGAAGGTGCGCGGCGAGTAGTCCTCGACCTCCGGCAGCTCCAGGGGCAGCATCGACTCGGGCAGCGAGTGCGCGATGCCGTCCTCGTCGTAGACGATCGGGAAGGGCTCTCCCCAGTAGCGCTGGCGGCTGAACAGCCAGTCGCGCAGGCGGAAGTTGACGGTGCCCTCGCCGATGCCCTTGCGGGCCAGCCACTCCGTGATGCGGGCCTTGGCCTCGGCGACGGGCAGTCCGTCCAGGGAGATGTCGTCGTTCGAGGAGTTGATGATCTTCGCGTCGTACGACCCGAAGGCGTCCTCCCACGTGGACGTGTCCGTCCCGCGGCCGTCGGTCGGCTCGACGATGCAGGTGATCGGCAGCTCGAAGGCGCGCGCGAAGTCGAAGTCGCGCTGGTCGCCCGCCGGGACGGCCATGATCGCGCCGGTGCCGTAGCCCATCAGTACGTAGTCGGCGATGAAGACGGGCAGCCGCTCGCCGTTGACCGGGTTGGTCGCGAACGCGCCGGTGAAGACACCGGTCTTCTCCTTGGCCTCGGTCTGCCGCTCCACGTCGGACTTGGTGCCTGCCTGCGCGCGGTAGGCGGCGACGGCCTCCGCCGGGGTGGCGTGGCCGCCGGTCCACGCGTCGCGCGTGCCCTCGGGCCAGGCGTCCGGGGTGAACGTGTCGACCAGGGGGTGCTCGGGTGCCAGCACCATGTAGGTCGCG
The DNA here is from genome assembly GCF_045162565.1 of Streptomyces sp. NBC_00986. Classification (NCBI taxonomy): domain Bacteria; kingdom Bacillati; phylum Actinomycetota; class Actinomycetes; order Kitasatosporales; family Streptomycetaceae; genus Streptomyces; species Streptomyces sp. NBC_00986. The sequence continues at coordinate 7,808,604 of NZ_CP108733.1, read as the reverse complement.
CCGAACAGGGTGTCGGGGCGGGTGGTGAAGACGGTGATGTTCTCGCCGTCCACGGGGAAGTCGACGCGGGCGCCCTCGGAGCGGCCGATCCAGTTGCGCTGCTGCAGCTTGATGGCCTCGGGCCAGTCCAGCTCCTCCAGGTCCGCCAGCAGCCGGTCGGCGTAGGCGGTGATGCGCATGTTCCACTGGCGCAGCTTGGCCTTGAAGACGGGGAAGTTGCCGCGCTCGGAACGGCCGTCGGCGGTGACCTCCTCGTTGGCCAGCACGGTGCCCAGGCCCGGACACCAGTTGACGGGCGCGTCGGAGGCGTAGGCCAGGCGGAACTCGCCCAGGACGTCGGCACGTTCGGTGGCGCTCAGCTCGGGCCACGCGCGCGTGTGCCCCGGTACGGCACGCTCACCGGTCTCGAACTGGGCGATCAGTTCGGCGATCGGGCGGGCCTTGTCGGCCTCGTCGTCGTACCAGGAGTTGAAGATCTGCAGGAAGATCCACTGGGTCCACTTGTAGTACTCGGGGTCGATCGTGGCGAACGACCGGCGCTTGTCGTGGCCCAGGCCCAGCGCGCGCAGCTGGGACTTCATGTTGGTGATGGCGGCCAGAGTGGTGATCCTGGGGTGCTCGCCGGTCTGGACGGCGTGCTGCTCGGCCGGCAGGCCGAAGGCGTCGAAGCCCAGGGTGTGCAGCACGTTGTGGCCGGTCATCCGCTGGAACCGGGCGAAGACATCGGTGGCGATGTAGCCCAGGGGGTGGCCGACGTGCAGGCCCGCACCGGAGGGGTACGGGAACATGTCCATGATGAACTTCTTGGGGCGGGCGGCCAGTTCGGGGTCGCCGGCCAGGTCACCGGTCGGGTTCGGCGCCTCGTAGGTGCCCTCGGCATCCCAGAAGTCCTGCCAGCGTGCTTCGATGTCCGCGGCCATCGCGGCCGTGTAGCGGTGCGGGGCGACCACCTCGGCGGCGGCAGCGGGGTTCGTCTCGCTCATGATCCTCAAAGCTCCATCGATCGTCTCTGCCAGCGGCTGCGACATTCAGGGTGTGACATCCACCAAATGAAAAATCCCCTCGCACAGGAGGGGGCGCCGCACTGATTCCGACCTCACCGTTCACCGGTGGTCGGGACTGATCAGCGCGGCTCGCTAAGCAGAAGGCGTACGGCACGCATGGCGTCAGAGTACCGCAGCCCTTGAGCACAACGCGACGCGCTTCCGTATCACCCTTGGCACCCTGTCCACACCGGCGTGGACTGACCCCGGTTCAAGGATTACCTTCGCGTACCACCCACTACGGGACATCACAGCAAGCGCATTGTCGTTTGATAACAACGCAATAACTCAAACCTCGTACCCACCGGTATGGAGCCACTTAGAGTTCGGCAGCGGGACCGCTTTCCCGATACTGCTCGGAGTTGCCCCCATGAACGCTCGTCGTAGTACCAGTTCGCTCCCCAAGCCGGGCCGCTCGGCCTACGGCGTGGTGAGCCTCGTCGTCCTGATCTTCATACCCGTGTTCGTGCTGGCCGGAGGCAGCCAGGTACAGGACTTCCTCAACTTCGGTGCGGGCGTTCTGTCGCTCGTCTCCCTCTCCTGCTCGGTGATCTGGGGGCTCGTCGCCCAGGACCGGGTCATCCTCAACATCCGCCAGCGGATCGTGGCGCAGGGCATCCACCGGGTGACCGCCGTCGGCTCGATCGCGTTCCTCGTGGTGCACATCACGGTCAAGCTGGCGCTCGACCACACCGTCCTGATCGCCGCGCTGATCCCCTTCAGCCTCGGCGTGAAGGGCAGCGCCGGGCTCATCGGCCTCGGCTCCCTGGGCGGCCTGCTCATGATCTTCGTGGGCATCACCGGCGCCCTGCGCAACCAGTTCGCGTCCCCCGCGCCGGTCGCCGCCCGCTGGCGCGCGATGCACATGCTGGCCTACCCGGCCTGGTGCGCGGCGCTGGTCCACGGCCTGTTCGCGGGCCGCGCGGCGAAGCCGTTCTTCATGATCTCGTACGAGCTGTGCCTGGTCGGGGTCGCCGCGGCCCTCGCCCTGCGCTCGGCGCCGCGCCCGTTCAAGCGCAAGTTCGCCAACAAGGTCGCCATGCTCCTGGGCAACGAGGAGCGGCCGGGTCTCGACGAACTCGACGCGAGCCGGGGCCGCGCGGCCGAGTCCGCGCTGCCGGGCTTCGAGAACCGGCGTCCGGCCGAGGGCCGACGGGCCGCGCGGCAGCCCTCGTTCACCGAGACCGGGTCGGTCCCGCGCGTGGACCCCGCCGGCGCGTACGAGACGAGGTCCATGACCCCGGAGGTCGACACGAACAGTTTCGCGGCCGCCTACCGCACCGCCACGCCGGAGTCCACCGGTCAGATGCCGTACGTCACCGACCAGACCTCGCGGATGAACGTGCCGATGGACATGCAGAACACGCAGGCGGTCCCGCGCGCGGACAGCGGCGGCAGCACCTCCGGGAGCTGGCCGGTCCCGTCGCCGCCGCCGGTCGGCGAGGCGCCCCCGTCGGCCTACGACCCGCTCCAGGACACCGGGTACAACATCCCGACGTACAACAACAACGCGAACACGGGCGGGTACGGCGAGGGATACGTGTACGACACCGGTGAGTCGAACGGTGCCTCCGGTACGTACAACCCCAATGACACGTACAACAGCGGTCCCGCCACTGATCAAACGCCCAACGCTTCGTACGACTTCGACGCGCAGGGCGGCTCGGGCGAACCTTGGAACACGCCTTCCGGAGGCTACAGGTGAACGAGGCCCTGCCCGACGTCCCAGAAGTCCGCGTCGTCGGGCTTCCTCAGCTCACGTCAGGCTTCGACCTTGTCGAGAGACTCGACCTGCCCATGCACCTGAAGGTGCACGGGCCGCTCGAACCGATGGGCGGGGAGCAGCTCGCGAAGCTCTCCGAGGCCATCAACCTGAAGGGCCGCGGCGGCGCGGGCTTCCCCTTCCACAAGAAGCTGCGGTCGGTCGCCGAGGCGGCGATCAAACGCGGTGTACGACCGGTCGTCGTCGTCAACGGCAGTGAGGACGAGCCGGCCTGCCGCAAGGACACGGTGCTCATCAACCGTGCCCCGCACCTCATCCTGGACGGCGCCCTCCTGGTCGCCGAGGCCCTGGGTGCCCGCACGCTCGTGGTGGGGGTCACCCGTGAGTCGACGCAGCGCTCCATGGAGGCCGCGCTCTCGGAACGCGGCCTGAGCAACACCCGCCGCTCGGCCCTGAAGGCGTTCGTCCAGCGCAACCCGGTCCGCATGGTCACCGGCGCCGCGGCGTCGCTGATCCGCTCGATCGACGGCGGCCCGGCGATCCCGCCCGGCCGCAAGGTCAGCGCCTCCCAGAACGGCGTCGGCGGCGTCCCGACCCTGCTGTCGAACGCCGAGACGTTCGCCCAACTCGCCATCGCCGCCCGCATCGGCCCCGAGCGCTACGGCAACACCGGCCTCTACGACGAGCCCGGCACCGTCATGCTCACGGTCTCCGGGGCGGTCGCGCGCCCCATGGTGATCGAGGTCCCCACCGGTGTACCGCTGCGCTACGTCCTGCAGTTGGCCGGCGCCCCGCCGGTCCCCCAGGGTGTGCTGACGGGCGGTTACCACGGCAAGTGGATCGACGCGGCGACGGTCAACGAGGCGATCGTCTCCCGCAACTCCCTGGACGCGGTGGGCGGTGCGCTCGGCGCGGGCGCCATCATGCCGATCACCCAGGAGACCTGCCCCCTGGGCGAGTCGCTGCGCGTGGCCCAGTGGCTGGCCGACGAGAGCGCGGGACAGTGCGGTCCCTGCTACCTCGGTCTGCCCGCCGCCGCGCGCGGCATGGAGGACATCCTCAACGGCGGCGGCCCGGCCGCCCTGGAGGCGCTCAAGCAGGTCGCCAAGGCCGTGAAGCGGCGCGGCGCGTGCTCGCACCCGGACGGCTCCGCGATGTTCCTGGAGTCGACCATCAAGGCGTTCACGGACGACCTCGCCGCCCACGTCCTCGGAAACGGCTGCGGAAGGCCCGTGGAGGGCGTTCTGCCGCTCTTCGAGGGCGGCCAGCTCCCGGCGGGCATCACCAGCGGCGCGGAGCCGGAGGACAACGGTCCCAGCCGTCAGAAGATCTACGTCGACTGGACGCTGTGCCGGGGCCACGGTCTGTGCGCGGACATCCTTCCCGAGGTCTTCGAACTCGGCGCCGACGGCTTCCCCACCGTCGCGCAGGCCCAGGTGCCGCGCTACGCGGAGGCGAAGGCGCTCCGCGCGGTGCGCCGTTGCCCCGCGCTCGCGCTACGCCTGGAGGAGGAGACCGCGCGGGACAAGGGACCGTCCCGCAACCTGCCGGTCCTCTCCCAGGGCCGTGGCCGGCGGGCCCTCGGCCGCTGAGCACACGGACAGCGGGCCGCCCTCTTCTTAAGAAGGGTGCGGCCCGCTGTTCCATGAACGGCATCAACTGCCCCTGAACACACCGAAGGCGGGTCATCCTGTGGGATGACCCGCCTTCGACTTCTGTGGAGCTAAGGAGAATTGAACTCCTGACCTCCTGCATGCCATGCAGGCGCTCTACCAACTGAGCTATAGCCCCGTGCCGTGTCCTACCGGGTCTCCCCGGCGGCGACGCCAACATTACCGGTGGACCCTCTGGACCACCAAATCGTTTCCGTCCCCGCCACCGTGACCGTGATCGCCGGGACCTCCTCGCGGGGTCCCGGCCGGGGTCAAGCGGTGACGAAGGAATAGAACCGTTTCAACGTGCAGTGCTCTTCCAGGAGTCGACCGTAGATCGGCTCGCCCTCGAGTTCGCGGTACGTCTCGATCGGGTCGCCTTTTATGATCAGCGCCCGCGCGCACTCCTCGCACCAGTACTGGTAGTCGGGATTCACCGGTTCCATGTCACGGACGATCGGCGTACCACTGCCGCACCAGTCGCACTTTCGCCTGTGTGCACCCATCGATCAGCTCCAGCTGTGGCCGCAGGCCGTGCACACGTAGGAAACTCCGCCGTTGTCACCGAGGACTTGGGCCACGTGGGCGGAACCGCAGGAAGGGCAGCTCAGGCGGGTGATCGTATCCCGTATCAACGCCGCATCGAAGAGGTGGTCGACCTCCTCGATGATGCTCGCAGGCATCGCTACTCCCTCCCGTCGGGCCGCGCCCCCTTCCGGCCGTTTGATTCTGCCACGGCCGGACCAATACGGTCAGCGACGCCTCAGTACCAGTCCGGACACGGCCCCCACCGCGGCCGTCCCCGCCAGCGCGAACATGCACGCCAAAAGCGCCTCCGCAGAGGTATACGCCCCCGGGGCCCCAAGTGACTCAAGCCGGTTCAAGAACAGTGTGCCGAAAACCGCGACCCCGAGCAGCTGACCCAGCTGCGCGACCGTGGACAGCAGACCGCTGGCGTCCGCCGCGTCCTCGGGCCGCACCGTCGCGAGGGCCCGGGTCAGCGTCGGACTGAAGGCGAGCGCGAGCCCGGCCCCCACGCCGACGTACGCCACGTACAGTACGGCCCCGCCGCGGTCGCCGCCTTCGAACGCCAGCCCGACTCCCAGGACGGACGGCATCGCGATCACGAATCCGAGCGGGGTCAGCGCCCGCTGCCAGGCCGCCGGCCACCTGCGCCAGGTCAGGCCGACCACCCCGAAGACGACCGCGGTCGGCGCGAAGGAGAGACCGGCGCGCAGCGCGCTGAAGCCGAGGCCGCCCTGGACGTGCAGGGTGAGCGCGAACAGGAAACCGGCGTTGACGGCCATCACGGCCAGGATCCGGAAGACGGCGAGACCCATGCCCGGGTGACGCAGCACACGCGGTGCGATCAGCGGGGCTCCCCCGCGCCGGGCGAGCCGGGACTCGTACACACAGAACGACACGAAGAGAACGGCCGCCGCGATCAGCGACAGCCACGACCACAACGGCCAGCCCTCCTCCTGCCCCAGCACCAGCGGCACCGTCAGCAGCGAGACCGCCGAGGCGAGCAGCACCAACCCCGGCACGTCGAAGGCCCGCGCGCGCTCCGGCTCCGCCCTGCCGTCCCGCGGCAGCACGCGCCTGCCGAGGAACAGGAGTACGACGCCCACGGGCACGTTGACGAGGAACACCGGCCGCCAGCTCGTCCCGAACAGGTCGGCGCTGACAAGGATGCCGCCGAGGATCTGTCCGGCCGCGGCGCCGACGGCGATGACCGCCGAGTAGACGCCGAGCGCCCGCATCCGGGCCTCGCCGACGAAGTGCCGCTGGATCAGGCTGAGCACCTGCGGGATCATCAGCGCCGAGCCGGAGCCCTGGATCAGGCGGAACACGATCAACTCGGTCGAGCCCTGCGCCAGGCCGCAGGCGAGCGAGGCGGCGGTGAAGAGAGCGAGCCCGGCGAGGTGGACCCGGGCGTGACCGAGCCGGTCGCCGAGCCGGGCACCGGTGATCAGCAGCACCGAGTACGTGATGGTGTAGCCGGCGATCACGAGCTGCAAGTCGGCGCCGGACGCGTGGAGTTCGGTGCCGATGGTGGGGGCGGCGACGTTCACGATGAACACGTCGAGCAGCGCCATGAACAGGGCCGCGAGCAGCACCGCGAGCATCGGCCCACGGCGATTGTCAGTGCCAGGGTCTTTACTGGTGGCAGGAGTTGGAACGGGTGCGGAATCCGGTTCCGTACGGGGTGTTGTCGTCATGCGGTCGAGCGTGGGGGCGCTCCGGTACGGGTGCCGAGAGCCCGCTGATGCTGGTACTGGCAGCACCTGGCAGGGACCAAGTCGGGCGTCGAGTATGGGGGATGTGACGATGGGGATGGGGACGACACAGCGCCGCCGGCCCGAGCTGGCCGCGTTTCTGCGCACTAGGCGCGCCAGGGTGACACCGCGTGACGTCGGCATGCCGCCGGGCTTCCGACGGCGTACGCCGGGACTGCGCCGCGAGGAGGTCGCGCAGCTCTCCGGTGTGGGCGTCACCTGGTACACGTGGCTCGAACAGGGGCGCCCGATCAACGCGTCCGCGCAGGTGCTGGACGCCGTGGCGCGCACGCTCCGGCTCGACGCGCCGGAGCGGGAGCATCTGTACCACCTGGCCGAGGTGCCGTACGCGCCTCCTCCGGAAGCGATCGCGCAGACGGTGGGACCGGAGATCCAGGGCATCCTCGACGCCCTGGAGCCACGTCCGGCGGTGGTCTACAACTCGCGGTACGACATCCTCGCCACCAACTCCCCCTACCGGACGGTGTTCTGGCTGGATCCACTGCCGCCGGGCCCGATGCCGAACGCGTTGTGGAAGCTGTTCACGGTCCCGGAGGAGGAGTGTCCGCTGCTGTACCGGGAGACGGAGCTGCCGGTGATGGTGGCGACGTTGCGCTCGGCCTACGGAGTGCACACCGGCGAGCCCGCCTGGGAGGAGTTCATACGCGGGCTGTCGGCGGCGAGTCCGCTCTTCGCGCGGCTGTGGAAGAGCGGGGACGTGGCGGAGCCGGGGCGGCGGGTGAAGACGTTCCGGCACGAGGAGGTGGGCGAGATGCGGATGACCTCGGTGTCGTTGTCGGTCAACGGCATGCCGGAGTGCCGGATCGTGGTCTACACCCCGGCCGACGAGGAGACTCGGCTCCGCGCGGAGGCGCTGACAGCGACGAAAAAATCCCACCCCTGAAAGGGATGGGATCTCATCGATTCGATCGTGGACGACTCTCGATCTTTGACAACTCAAGAGTGTCGATCTGTGGAGCTAAGGAGAATTGAACTCCTGACCTCCTGCATGCCATGCAGGCGCTCTACCAACTGAGCTATAGCCCCGTGTGTTCTTCCCGCTCGGCGGGCGAACAAGAAGAACTTTAGCCTGCGACCTGCCGGAAAGTGAAATCCGGGGTCGGGGCCCTGGAGGGCCGCTCAGTCGTCGTCGCCGAGCACCGGTTCCGGGAGCGTGCCGGCGTTGTGTTCCAGCAGGCGCCAGCCGCGGGCGCCCTCGCCGAGCACGGACCAGCAGCAGTTGGAGAGGCCGCCGAGACTCTCCCAGTGCTGGGACTCCAGACCGAGGAGACGTCCGATGGTGGTGCGGATCGTGCCGCCGTGGCTGACCACCACGAGGGTGCCGTCCTCGGGCAGCTTCTCGGCGTGCCGCAGCACGACGGGAGCGGCCCGGTCGGCGACCTCGGTCTCCAGCTCGCCGCCGCCGCGGCGCACCGGCTCCCCGCGCTTCCACGCGGCGTACTCCTCACCGTGGCGGGCGATGATCTCCTCGTGCGTCAGCCCCTGCCAGACGCCCGCGTAGGTCTCCCGCAGGCCCTCGTCGTGGGTGATGTCGAGGTCGGTGAGGGCGGCCAGCTCGGCGGCCGTGTTCGCCGCCCGCTTCAGGTCGGAGGCGACGATCGCGTCCGGCTTGAGGGACGCCAGCAGCCGGGCGGCGCGACGGGCCTGGCCGATGCCCGTCTCGGTGAGCTCGACGTCCGTGGTGCCCTGGAAGCGGCGCTCCACGTTCCACGCGGTCTGGCCGTGCCGCCACAGGATGACGCGTCGGCCCCGGCCCGCCTTGCGGCCGTCGGCCCCGGCGGTCACCGCACCTCCCCGAACTCGGAGGCGTCCTCCTCGGCCTGCAGCTTGGCGTGCTCGGCAGCCTTGCCGCGGGTGGCCTTGGCCTCGACCGGGAGATCCAGCTCGGGGCAGTCCTTCCACAACCGCTCCAGGGCGTAGAAGACACGCTCCTCGCTGTGCTGGACGTGGACGACGATGTCGACGTAGTCGAGCAGGATCCAGCGGGCGTCGCGGTCGCCCTCGCGGCGCACCGGCTTGGCGCCGAGTTCCTTGTTGAGCCGCTCCTCGATCTCGTCGACGATCGACTTGACCTGACGGTCGTTGGGAGCGGAGGCCAACAGGAAGGCGTCCGTGATCGACAGCACATCGCTGACGTCGTAGGCGATGATGTCGTGCGCGAGCTTGTCGGCGGCCGCCTGGGCGGCGGCGGAGATGAGCTCGATGGAGCGGTCAGTGGCGGTCACTACGCGGCTTTCGGTCGGCGGTCAACAGACCTCAAGGGTCTCACGGACCGCGGACGGCACCCCACGTGAATAACGGATCATGCCCCGGAAGCCGGTCGGGACACCGGCTCCGGCCTCCGGGGCATGCTCTCCGTCACGACGACACGGCTACGGCGTCATGACGCCGACGACGGCTTGTAGTCCGTACCGAGGACCACCGAGACATCCGCGTTCGCGGCGACTGTGCCCTTGGTCACGGTGCTGGTGGGCAGGCCCAGGGTCTTGGCGACCTCGGTGGCGTTCTCCTTGTCGGCCGCGTCGGAGTACGTGATCTTGGACGTGGCCGAGCTCCCGGACGCCGTGCCGGCCTCCAGGAAGGTGAAGCCGCCGTTGAGGAGGACGACGCGGGCCTTCTCGGTGTCGTCCTTGACGCCGGTGGCGTTCTGGACGGCGACACGGACCGCCGACCCCTCGTCGGGGCTCTTCGCGGTGCCGCCCAGGATGTCCTTGACGACGCTGGCGGAGGCCTGCGCGGTCAGGGTGCCGTCGTTCTGGACGGGCAGCAGGGCCGTCTTGTAGTCGCCGCTCTTGGCGAGGTCGGCGAGCTTCGCGAGGAAGGTCCCGAGGTCCTTGTCGGTGAGCGGCGGGTCCAGGATCTGGGCCAGGGTCTGCACGGTGGTGGTCGCCGCCGTCGGGTCGGAGGTCAGCTGGCGCAGCACGCCCTGCATGACCTGGCCGAACCGCTCCAGCTGGGCGTTCTGGGCCTCGCCGGAGGCGCGGTAGGTGGCGTAGGCGACGGCCATCTTGCCGCTGAGGGTCTGGTCCTTGCCCTTGTGGACGAGGGGCGCGGCGTTCTTCTTCGTGGCGTCCGGGTCGGGCACGTCGGCGTTGGTGTCGAGGTCGATGTTGCCGACGAGGTCGACCAGGTTCTGCAGGTAGGGGGTGTCCAGCCGCCAGGTGCCCTCGATGTCGGTGCCGAGGACCGTGTTGAGCTGGTCGACGGTCCCGGAGGTGCCGTCGTCGTCGACCGACTTGGCCAGGGTCGTCGTGTTGCCGTCGTCGTCCGTGAGGGCGAGGGAGTTGGGCAGCAGCACGGTGGTGCCCTGCTTCAGGGTGGTGTTGTCGACGAGCAGCACCGAAGAGGTGCCGCCCTTCGAGGTGTTGTGCAGGTGGACGACGATCACGTCGCGGTTCTGGGCGCCCGCGGCCGTCGTGGTGGCCGACTTCGAGGATGACGAGGACACTCCGGGGAGCTTCCCGGCGTACCAGAGGTAGCCGACACCGCCGGATGCGACCAGGGCGAGGACCACGACGAGGGCGACCATGCGGCCGCGGGCGCGGCGCTTGGCCTCCTCGCGGCGCTCGGTGCGGTTCTCGGTGAAGTTCAGCCAGTCGATGACGTCTTCGGAGTCGTCGGTCGGCTCCTCCACGAAGGCGAACTGCTCGGTGCGGTAGTCCCGTTCACCCGCCTCCGGGGCCTTCGGGGCTTCCGTGTCCTCGGCCGGGCCGCCCTGCTGTGGGATGTAGGCGGTCTGCTCGGCGACCCGGGGCTGCTGTCCGCTGCTCGCGGTCTGCCCGTAGGGGTCGTAGGCCGTAGTCGTCCCGGTGGCGTACGGGTCGTAGCCGGACTGGGGCGCCTGCCGACCCATGTCGTAAGGGGCCGCGGCCTGTTGAGAACCGGTGTCGTAGGACGACGGGGTCTGCGGCTGGGTACCCGTGTCGTACGGGGGCGGCTGCTGCTGGGTGCCGGTCGTGTACGGGTCGTAGGCGTAGCCCTGCTGTTGCTGCTGCCCGTACGGGTCGTACGGCTGCTGCTGCGGGGGCTGTTGGGTCTGCTGGGCCGGGACCTGACGGTAGACAGGCTGGTTGTACTCGTCGTAGCCGACGAGTTCGTACTGGTCGCCGCCGTACCCGGCGTCGTATCGGTCGTTCACCGGTGCCCCTCTCGGCTCACTCGCCGCGGTACAGCTCGCGCTTGTCGATGTAGCGCACGACTCCGTCGGGCACCAGGTACCAGACGGGGTCTCCCTTCGCGACTCTCGCACGGCAGTCTGTTGAGGAGATGGCCAGCGCGGGAACCTCGATCAGCGAGACGCCGCCCTCCGGGAGGCCCGGGTCGGTCAGCGTGTGGCCGGGGCGGGTGACCCCGATGAAGTGCGCGAGGGAGAACAGCTCCTCCGCGTCCCGCCAGGTCAGGATCGCGCCGAGGGCGTCGGCGCCGGTGATGAAGAAGAGATCCGCGTCGGGGTTGATCGCGCGCAGGTCACGCAGGGTGTCCGTGGTGTAGGTGGGTCCGCCGCGGTCGATGTCGATACGGCTCACCGAGAACTGGGGGTTCTCGGCGGTCGCGATGACCGTCATCAGGTAGCGGTCCTCGGCCAGGGCGACCTTGCGGTCGGTCTTCTGCCACGGCTGGCCGGTCGGGACGAAGATCACCTCGTCCAGGTGGAACTGCGCGGCGACCTCGCTGGCCGCCACGAGGTGCCCGTGGTGGATCGGATCGAACGTTCCGCCCATGACGCCGAGACGGCGCTTGCCGGGGTTCGACGGGCCGTTGTTGCGCGGGCCGTTCGCCATTCGGATCTCCGTGCCGCGCGTCGTGTCGTTCGCCGGACCGGTAGGCATGTCCTGCTCTCCCATGCGTGCAGACCCTACCGGCCCGGTGTGAAGGCCCCGAGACCCGTCCGGCGGACAGAACGGACAGACCCTAGCGGTCGCGGTTGAAGCGGGTGGTGATCCACAGCAGGAGCATCAGGACGATGAACGCGCCGCCACCGGTGATGATCGGCTGGAGGCTCTCGTGGTTGCCCCCGCCCTCCCCCTCGGCGGCAAGAGTGACCAACTGGGCAGCAGTGCCGTGGATGCTCATCTTCAGCAGAACCTATCCGGTGTGGGCGGGATAAAGATGTCGGCCCATGGTAAGCGGGCACCCCGGCGACGATCACGCCGACTCCGCCATTGGAAGCCGACGGGCAGCCGACCGGAACCCGATGGGCGACCGACCTGGACGCGGCAGGGAACTCGACGGGCGTCTCAGTCGTCCTTCTGTTTGTACCCGCGCAGCAGGAACCACGCGGTCAGGATGCAGCCGAAGAACATGACGATCAGTACGACCTTGAGCAGGTCCCCCGATCCTTGCCGGGGGGCGGCGTTCGCGGCCTCTGCGAGCCAGGCGGCTGCGGAATGGGGCTCCATGCGTTGACTCCTTCGCTGTACTGCCCGTCCACGGTATCTCCGCCTAGGCTGGGCTCTGCTTCGGGGGCACTCAGGGCACACACACGCACTTGGGGGAACCACATGTCCGAAGACGGCCACGAGGAGAACGGGCACGAGAACGTGCCGAGCAGGCAGCGCAGGCGCTTCCCCGGGATCTCCTCGCGTGCTTACGAGCACCCGGCCGACCGCTCCGCCCTGGTGGCGCTGCGCAAGCTGACCGGGTTCGACACGGTGTTCAAGGCGCTGAGCGGGCTGCTTCCAGAGCGCAGTCTGCGGCTGCTGTTCCTGTCCGACTCGGTGCGCGTGTCGGACCAGCAGTTCGCGCACCTCAACGACATGCTGCGGGACGCCTGTTACATCCTGGACCTGGAGAAGGTCCCGCCGATGTACGTCACCCAGGACCCGCAGCCCAACGCGATGTGCATCGGCCTGGACGAGCCGATCATCGTCGTCACCACCGGCCTCGTCGAGCTGCTCGACGAGGAGGAGATGCGGGCCGTCGTCGGCCACGAGGTGGGCCACGCGCTGTCCGGTCACTCCGTGTACCGCACGATCCTGCTGTTCCTGACCAACCTGGCCCTGAAGGTCGCCTGGATCCCGCTGGGCAACCTCGCGATCCTGGCGATCGTGACGGCGCTGCGCGAGTGGTTCCGCAAGTCGGAGCTGTCCGCCGACCGCGCGGGTCTGCTGGTCGGCCAGGACCTGCGGGCCTCGATGCGCGGCCTGATGAAGATCGCGGGCGGCAACCATCTGCACGAGATGAACGTGGACGCCTTCCTCAAGCAGGCCGAGGAGTTCGAGTCGGGTGGCGACCTGCGCGACTCGGTGCTGAAGATCCTGAACGTGCTGCCCCGCTCCCACCCGTTCACCACCGTGCGGGCGGCCGAGCTGAAGAAGTGGGCCGAGTCCCGCGACTACCAGCGAATCATGGACGGGCACTACCCGCGGCGCAGCGAGGACAAGGACACCTCGGTCACGGACTCGTTCCGCGAGTCGGCGGCGAGCTACGCGAGCAACGTCAAGAACTCCAAGGACCCGCTGATGAAGCTGGTCAGCGACTTCGCCGGCGGCGCGGGCGACCTCGGCGGCCGGGTGCGGCGCGGCTTCGGCGGCTTCGCGAGCTCCACCCCGCAGGACGGACCGCCGTCGGACTCGGCCAACGGCACGGAGCAGCCGCCGACGGACGACACACCGCCGCGCGACTGAGGACCGGCAGAGCCTTCCGGACGGGGCCGGCCTCGCGACCGCGACGGGGCCGGCCTCGCTCACGTACGGCGTCAGGCACGGCGACCTCTGCGACCTCGACGGCTGCGGGCGACGGCGGCCTCCTCTGCCTAGGCGGCAACAGCGACAAAACCCCCTGCTGGGCCCGGCCACCCGCACGGAAATTCAGGAAACTCACACCTTCGGCTGCGCGCTCGTCGCCAGCGTCCCGCACAGCGCCGTCGCGCTGCCCGTCGCGTACGGGTCCGTGCCGGCCGGGCCGCCCGCCTTGGCGGTCTGGCCGGCGAGCAGGGGGCGTAGATACGTCACGGAGTCCTCGGCGCAGGACAAGGGCCCGGCCTGGACGTAGGAGACGACGAGCTGGGCCTGGTGCATGCGCAGGTCGTCGCGGTCGAAGCGGAAGTGCAGTTCGCGGCGGACGGTGAACAGGGACACCTGGGCTGCCTTGTCGCCGGAGCCGGCCGAGGCCGTCGTGCCGGTGGGCCGCAGCGCGTAGACGAAGGTTCCGTCGGCGGTGACTTCGAGGGTGGACGAGTCGGTCTCGGTGGCCTCCAGGGTGCCCTGGACGCGGATCTTGCGGTCGGCCAGCTGGACCCGTGACGGGTCGAAACGAACCAGCCATCCGGTGGGTTCGTGCCGGCCGTCGGCGGTCGGGTGCTCGAAACTCTGGTCGAACTGGTCGAGTTGGTCCGGGTCGACGAGGACGCGCGCGGGGCGGATCTGTCCGCCGGTGAGGACCGCCGGGTAGAGCGAGGACTCCACGATGTAGTCCTTGGCGGTGCTCAGGGCGGCGATGACCTGGCTGTCCGAGAAGTGCGTGGTGCGCCGCGCGGCCGGCAGCGGTACGCCCTCGGCGCCGACGCCGAACTGCGCGGCGGGGCTGTGCGCGTAGAGGTCCTCGGCGTCGGCCGCCCCCGGCACCGCGCCCTGGGGGGACAGCGGGATGACGGTCATCCGCAGTGGTTCGACGGGCTGCTGGGCCGTGGGGGTGGTGTAGGGGTGCCGTACGCCCATGTAGATCGCGGTGCCGAAGGCGACGGCGATCAGCATGACCAGGATCAGGGCCTGGCGGGAGAGACCGCGGCGCAGGGCCGGGCGGCGGCGGACGGCGGGGGCGTGGTCGGCCAGGCGCTCCTGCGCGGAGAACTCCTGGAGGCGGGCAGCGCGGACGAACGACTCGTCGAAGACGACGGATCGGTACTCGTCCTCACCACCACCGGGAGCGCCCTCGGGCATCCCCTCGGGTGGGTCTCCTGGACCGCCCATACTTTCAGAGTAGGTCTCCGGAGCCTCAGGTAAACGCCCTGCTACACGACAAGTTCTGACAGGTTCTCACCGAGCCCGTCACAGCTCGCTCAGGGCGTGCGCGGTACGGCGGACAGCGGTGGCTGGGAGTTGTCGGCGGAAGCGGAGGGCGCCGCCGCCGTGCCCTGTTCCACACCGGTGGAGGCCGGGGGCGGGACGCGGTCCCTGCCGCCCGAGGACGCGCCGCGGTAGACCGCCGAGAAAGCCAGGGCGACCATGCCGATGCCCATCACGAGGGCGAGCAGCCAGGCGACGGGGCGGTGCCAGCGGACCTGTTTGCCGTAGGTCCCCGGGGCGCCGTAGCGGCCCTCGACGAGATCGGCGTCGTCCAGGTCGTCGAGTTCCGGATCATGGCCGAATTCGCGTCCGTAGGCGTCCTCGAACGGATCGTCGTCGCCTCGTCCGCGTCTGCCGTGCTGCGCGCGGCGGGCTTCGGCCTCGGAGGCCTCCGCTCTCGCCTGCGCGGCGGCAAGGAGGCGCTCGACGGCGGTCGGTTCGTGTACTACGGCCGCCCGTATGAAGGCCTCGTCGAAGACCACGGATGCGAACTCTTCGTCCGACATTCCGCGGTCGTGGTCGTCGTCGGGCTCCCAGCCGTCGGGAAACGGCCTGCCCCCCACGTCCTCCGGCACCTCTCCAGAGTAGACCTGGGGGGTCAATTTGGGCAGACGGTAGGGAAATTCATCCGTTGACTGAGACGACTCTCCCCCGACGAGGCGTTATGCCCACCGCATATGCCGAACGGCGGGCTCTCAGCGACGGATGTGCCCGTCGCCCGTGACGATGTACTTGGTGCTCGTCAGCTCCGGCAGGCCCATCGGGCCCCGTGCGTGCAGCTTCTGGGTGGAGATGCCGATCTCCGCGCCGAAGCCGAACTGACTGCCGTCCGTGAAGCGCGTGGAGGCGTTCACGGCGACGGTGGTGGAGTCGACCAGCTGGGTGAAGCGGCGGGCGGCCTGCTGGGAGCTGGTGACGATCGCCTCGGTGTGGCCGGAGCTCCACAGCCGGATGTGCTGGACGGCCTTGTCGAGCGAGTCGACGACAGCTGCGGCGATGTCGTAGGAGAGGTACTCGGTGTCCCAGTCCTCCGGCGTGGCCTCGACGACCGTGGCCTCCGAGTCCTTGGCGTAGGCGAGGACGCGCTCGTCGGCGTGGACGGTGACGCCGGCCTCGGCGAGGGCGTCCAGGGCGCGCGGCAGGAACTCGGGGGCGATGTCCTGGTGGACGAGGAGGGTCTCGGCGGCGTTGCAGACGCTGGGCCGCTGGGCCTTGGAGTTGATCAGGATGTCGATCGCCATGTCGAGGTCGGCGTCCGCGTCGACATAGACGTGGCAGTTGCCGACGCCGGTCTCGATCACGGGGACGGTCGACTCGCTGACGACGGTCTGGATCAGGGAGGCGCCGCCGCGGGGGATCAGCACGTCGACGAGACCCCGGGCGCGCATCAGCTCGCGGACGCTCTCGCGGTTCTCGCCGGGCACCAACTGCACGGCGTCGGCGGGCAGTCCGGCGCCGCCGACGGCGTCGCGGATGACGCGCACGAGGGCGGTGTTGGATTCGTACGCGGAGGCCGAGCCGCGCAACAGCACCGCGTTGCCGGACTTGAGGCAGAGCGCGGCCGCGTCCACGGTCACGTTCGGGCGGGCCTCGTAGATGATGCCGACGACGCCGAGGGGGACGCGGACCTGGCGCAGGTCGATGCCGTTCGGGAGGGTCGAGCCGCGGACGACCTCACCGACCGGGTCGGGCAGCGCGACGACGTCCCGTACGTCCGAGGCGATGGCCCGTACGCGCTCGGGCGTGAGCGTCAGCCGGTCGATGACCGTCTCGCTGGTGCCGGCGGCGCGGGCCTTGGCGATGTCCTTGGCGTTGGCCTCGACGATCTCGCTCGTACGGACCTCCAGCGCGTCCGCGATGGCGAGCAGCGCGTCGTCCTTCTCGGCGCGCGGCAGCGGCGCGAGGTCTGCGGCGGCGGACTTGGCGCGGTACGCGGCCTGCGTGACCGGGGACAGGGAGTCGTACGGCGAGAGCGTGGTCATGAGGGAAGGGTAGTGCGCCCTGCGAGGGCGTCCACCGGCTATCCCAAACCGCGAGACAGGCACGGAAGGCCCCGAAGACGGCTCAAACCAGACGTCAGAACGGATGGACGCCGACCGGGGTCGCGGGCAGCGGGCCGTACCCCTCGGAGATGCGCTGGTGGTAGGTCTCGCGGTCGATGACCTCCAGGCCGACGATCTCCCACGGCGGCAGCTTCGCGGTCTGGCGGTGCTCGCCCCACAGGCGCAGCGCCACGGCGGCCGCGTCGTGCAGGTCGCGGGCCTCTTCCCAGTAGCGGATCTCCGCGTGGTCGTTGGCGTAGCGGCTGGTCAGCAGAAAGGGGTGGTCGTGGGCGAGCTGTTCCAGACCGCGCCGCACCTCCTTCAGCGGGGCCTCGCCGCCGGAGACGCTGAGGGTGACATGCCACAGCCGGGGCAGGTCCTTGGGTTCCTCGCCCTCGTACCGGGCGCCGGCCGCGACGCTCGTCAGCGTGCGTTCCTCGCCGGGCGCGCGGGAGGTGGTACCACCGCGGGACGCCGCCGCCCCAGGGCGCACTCGTCTCACGACGGCCTCCTTACGCAATGGTCGAGCTGCGGTGCTCGCGCGGAATTTGTCCCCGAGACAAAGTTGAGCAGGCCGGAGGCGTCCGCGTGGCGCTTTTACGGAAGGTCCACCGCGGGGAGGCGGACGTTTCGGTTGTTTTACGGGTGCAGGATCACCAGGTCGTCCCTGTGTACGACTTCCCTCTCGTACGACGGTCCCAGCTCCCGCGCCAGTTCCCTGGTGGAGCGGCCGATCAGCTGGGGGATCTCCTTGGCGTCGAAGTTGACGAGACCCCGCGCCACCGCGAGCCCTTCGCCGTCCCGGAGTTCGACGGGGTCGCCCGCGCTGAACTCGCCCTCGACGGCGGCGATTCCGGCCGGCAGGAGTGACATCCGGCGCTGGACGACCGCGCGCACGGCACCGTCGTCGAGCGTCAACGAGCCCTGGGGCGTGGACGCGTGCTGCAGCCAGAGCAGCCGGTCGGCGGACCGCTTCCCGGTGGCGTGGAAGTACGTTCCCGTGTCGCCGCCGGTGAGCGCGTCGGCCGCGTGGACCGCGCTGGTCAGTACGACGGGGATGCCCGCGGCGGCGGCGATCCGCGCGGCCTCGACCTTCGTGACCATGCCGCCGGTGCCGAGACCGGCCTTGCCCGCGCTGCCGATCTCGACGTGCGCGAGGTCCTGCGGCCCCCGGACTTCCGCTATCCGCGAGGTGCCCGGCTTGCTCGGGTCGCCGTCGTAGACGCCGTCGATGTCCGAGAGCAGGACCAGCAGGTCGGCGTGGACGAGGTGGGCGACGAGGGCGGCGAGCCGGTCGTTGTCGCCGAAGCGGATCTCGTCCGTGGCGACGGTGTCGTTCTCGTTGACGATCGGGAGGGCGCCCATGGCGAGGAGTTTGTCGAGGGTGCGGGATGCGTTGCGGTGGTGCGAGCGGCGGCTCATGTCGTCGGAGGTGAGCAGCACTTGGCCGACGCGGATGCCGTAGCGGGCGAAGGAGGCGGTGTACCGGGCGACGAGGAGGCCCTGGCCGACGCTGGCGGCGGCCTGCTGGCGGGCCAGGTCCTTGGGGCGGCGGCGCAGGCCCAGCGGGGCGAGTCCGGCGGCGATGGCGCCGGAGGAGACGAGGACGACCTCTTTCTCTCCACCGCTGCGGCTCTTGGCGAGGACGTCGACGAGTGCGTCGACCCGGTCGGCGTCCAGGCCGCCGGCCGCGGTGGTCAGCGAGGAGGAACCCACCTTGACGACGATCCTGCGGGCCTCGGTCACGGCCTGCCTTGCCCCTGCCACGTGCGCGGTCCCCTCGGGTAGGTCGGGGTGGCAATCTACGCGAACCGGGTTGCCCTGTGCACGTTGGTCCAGGTCGCGGACAGACGGGTCGAGTTCCGGGTGCGGGCGCGTCGTGGCTGGTCGCGCAGTTCCCCGCGCCCCTTAAAAACTCGGGCCGACCGGTGTCTTTTGCGGCTCCGCCGCGTCGGCGCGACCTGAGAACGCAGGTCGGGCCGGGTCTTTTAGGGGCCCGGGACTGTATCGATTTGCGGCTCCGCCGCGTGGGCGCGACCTGAAGACGCAGGTCGGCCCGGGTCTTTTAGGGGCCCGGGACTGTATCGATTTGCGGCTCCGCCGCGTGGACGCGACCTGAAGACGCAGGTCGGCCCGGGTCTTTTTAGGGGCGCGGGGAACTGCGCGACCAGCCCCACCGGGCTGCACCCGACCGACTACCGACCCGCCCTCAACATCCGACGCGCTTTCCTCATCACCCGGCGGAGGAGAACCGCCCCCTCCCGGTACCCCTCCACCCCACGCGCCTCCCGGGGTTCCGCCAAGTAAAGGGAGTCAGGGAGCCCGGCCGACGCGGAGCGGAAGTGGGGATACGCCAGGTACACACGCCGGCCGCCCCTCTCCAGGACTGCGTCAGGACGCTTCTTCGACTTGATGAACTCGACCACGTCCAGGAGGAGTTCGGGGCGTTCCTCGGCAACCAGGTGCAGGCGCAGCCGTTCGTTGACCTTGAGGCGGAGGGCCACCTCGGGGGTCCAGTGCGCCGCCATCAACGGCTTGGCCAACTCGAACTTGTGGCGCCGTACCCGCTCGCTGTCCCCCACGTACTTCGGGCCGAACTGCGGCAACAGGGTGACCAGGAACGGCCGGACCATCAGCTTGTCGCGTTCCACGCCCGGCGGGACCATCTCCGCGATGAGGTTCATCAGGGCGCGCGCGGAGTCGAAGCGGAGGGTGTAACTCCCGCTCTTCGTCACGTGTTTGCCGTCGTCCCGGCCCACCAGGTAGTAGCAGGTGTGGTCGGCGATCACGGAGACGCCGTCGGCCCGGAGATACGCCTCCATCGTGAACAGCGCGTCCTCGCCGGTGAACAGCGACTCGTCGAACCGCATGCTGTGCCGCTCCAACAGCGCCCGCCGGAACAGCTTCTGGGCGCTCAGCGTGAACTTGATGTTGGAGTGGAAGACGTCGGTGCGCTCCAGCGTCTCGACCCAAGCCGCCTTGGGCGGGACCCTGTTGATGCCCTCGACCTTGCCGAGCACCACGTCGGTGCCGTTGCGGTCGGCCATCGCGACCATGCGCTCCAGCGCCTCCGGGGCGAGCCGGTCGTCGGCGTCGAGGAAGAAGACGTAGCGCCCGCTCGCCTTGCCGAGGCCGACGTTGCGCGGGGAGCTGGGGCCGCCGGAGTTCGCCTGGTGGATCACCGTGACGTGGGTCGCGGCGCGGGCCGCGAACTCCTCCAGGTACTCCCCCGTGCCGTCCGTCGAACCGTCATCCACGGCGATGACCTCGATGCGGGCCGCGTCCAGCGTCTGCGCCTCGACCGAGCGCAGGCACTCGACCAGGTACGGCATCGCCTCGTACGCCCCGACGACCACGGTCACATCAGGCTGCGTCACGGTCACGCGCCCCCCCTTTGTCCATTGAACCGCCATCTACAAGACGGCCGACCGAGTGGATCGGTTGTCCTCCGTCAGCAGGGGATACGCAAAAGAGCCCGGTTTTCGAGGATCACTCCCCAAAAACCGGGCTCTTCTTGACCAAGTTCTGACTCGTGCAGGTCAGCCGACCGTGGGGTCCGCCGACAGATGCGCCTCGGGTGAAGGCGGACTCGCCGCCTCACCGCTCGCCGCCGCCCGCTCCTGGCCGACGTTCCGCGTCTCGGACTTGAGCGCGAGGTTCTCCACCGCGGTGTTGAACTGCTCGATGGACGTGGGCTCGTCGGGACCGAGCAGGTACTCCTTGAGTTCCTTGCGGTCCTCGGCCATCGGGTCGGCGTCCGGGGTGCGGACCGCCGCGAGCAACTCGCCCAGTTCCGACGCCTTGTTGGAGAGGATCACGGCCGCGCGCACCGCCGTGTTCTGCCGCTTGAACTCCTCCACGCCCAGCTTCGCCGAGTCCGTCACCGCGTACGGCTTGCCGCTCGCGATGAAGTCGGAGACCACGCTGGAGATGTCGGAGACCATCGCGTCGGACACGTTGAAGCAATCGTACAGGCGCGGCTCGGCGCCCGAGATGACCCGGTGCTCGAAGGTGCCGACGGAGGTCCAGTACGCGTCGTTCCACTCGGCGCGCAGCCGGGCGATCTCCTCGTACTTGGCCAGGTCGACCACGCCGTCGCGGGTCAGCTCGGCCTCGTCACCCTTGTCGGCGGGGCCGCCGGAGAGTTCGCTGATCCGGGCCTCGATGCGGGCCAGGTCGGCCTTGGCCTTGGTCCGGGCGGTCGCGTCGGCCTGGAAGCGCGGGTCGCTCGCGCGCTCGATGGCGGCCTTCTCGACCAGCGCCGTGACCTTGCGGTGCGCGGAGCCGGCCGCGGGGCTGACCGTGCCGGTGAAGGGGTGCGGCTTGTACAGGACGCGGACCGGCGGGTCGGCCTTGAGCAGCTTCTTCACGATGTTCTCGCCGGCCAGCAGGAGGGAGGTGTTGCCGGGGTCGTTGTCCCAGCCCTCCCAGGTCGGCGCGTAGAGCACGGTCGGGATACGGCCCTCGGGGACGCCCTGCCAGGTCTGGATCGGGGCGAGTTGGGGGCGGCCGACCTCGACGATGTCGTCGTCGCGGACACCGACGTCGGCGATGGCGTAGCGGTCGCGGCCCGCGCGGCCGGCGGTCCACACCTCGTCGTAGACCTTGCTGAAGGGGTTGACGCTGGCCAGCTTGTCGCTGTCGCCGTGGCCGATGAAGACGTGCTTCATGGTGGGGACGCGCAGCAGGTGGATGTTCTTGCCGACGTTGGCCGCGTACAGCGCGACGCGCACGCTCGACAGGTCCATGTTCATCAGGTGCACACCGCCGGGCACGCAGATGACGGGGGCCTTGGTGGGGGCGAGGTTCTGCAGTATGACGCGCTCGCGGAGCAGGACCAGCGGCCGGGTGTCCAGCTGCTCCATGGTCTCCAGCCACATGTTGACCTGGTACGCCGAGTCCTTGGAGCCGGAGAAGCAGAGCACCGTCTGCGGCTTGTACTCGTGCAGCCAGTCGTCGACGGCCGCGAGGATGACCTCGGGCGTCGGCGGGATCTTCGTACCCCTTATGTACGGCAGCAGCGCGGCGACGTAGAGGGTGCCCAGGAACAGGGTGACGCCGATACCGACGAAGGCGGCGACGGCCGAGTCCAGCTGGGCGGAGATCAGCAGGCCGACGACGGCGAACAGGTCGAGGTGGAGCATCTTCTCGGCGGAGCGCTCCAGCAGGCCGAACTTCGGGGCGTCCGGGATGTGGATGCGGGAGCCGAGGTCGACGTTGCGGGTGGCGACCGGCATCCGGCGGCGGTTGCGGATCAGCGTGACGACCGCGCCGTGCGGGGCCTGGAGGCCGTAGAAGGCGATGAAACAGGCGATCGCGCCGTAGAAGATCAGGTGGTCGGAGAGGTCCATGCGGGCCAGCAGCAGGATCAGCAGCAGCTGGCGGATCAGGAAGCGGATGGAGAGGCCCGCTCTGACCTTGCTGAGGCGATTGATCAGGTAGCTGGCCTGGCGGTGGAGGTAGTGGTCCGCGACGTACGTCACGACGGCCGCGGCGGCGAAGGCGGGGACGCTCGGGATGAGGGCGGCCACCATGAGGGCCGGGTATCCCAGCACCATGAGGACGGCGGCGGCCAGCTCAGCCGCGCTGCCCACCCGGGCCACGCGAATAGCGGTGGAAATCACTGATAAACCTGCTCTTGGGGGTTTCGAGTAATTTACCGGAGCTCAGAGTCAGGCTTGATTAAACGCCGTCCTGGACGTCCAGGACCGAGGCGAGGGCGGCCTCGAAGCCGGAGGCCCTGGCCGCGCCGGCCGTCGGGTCCTGCTGGCGGACGTCGATGACATGGCCGGTCAGCTCGGACAGCAGTACGTCGAGCGAGGTACGGGCCACGGCCTCGGAGGACAGCAGCGTGCCGGTGGGCTCCTGGCCGAAGGCCTTGGTGCGCATCGGGGTGGCGGTGCGCTCCGGGTTGATGCAGTTCACGCGGATGCCGTCGCCGGCCCACTCGTCCGACAGGGCCTGCGTGAGGTTGACCATGGCGGCCTTGGTCGAGGAGTAGAGGCTGTACTCGGCACGGCCGCGCGTGTAGCTGCTGGACGTGTAGAGCAGCAGCTGGCCCTTGGTCTCGGCCAGGTACTTGTACGCGGAACGGGCGATCTGCACGGGCGCCAGGTAGTTGACCTTCAGCGCTTCCTCGATCGTCGCGTTGTCCGTCTCGGCCAGCTTGCCGATGCGCAGCACGCCCGCGGTGTTGATGACGTAGTCGATGCGCCCGGTCTCGCCGTACGCCTTGGACAGCGCGTCGTCGACCTCCTCGGGGTTCTCGACGTGCGTGCCGGTGGTCGACCGGCCCAGCGCGTACACCGTGGCGCCGTAGCCCTCGGCGACCTCGGCGATGTCCTTGCCGATGCCGTACGAACCGCCGAAGACGACCAGCGTCTTGCCGGTGAGCAGCTCGCGGTAGGCGGCCTCGTCGACCTGCTCGGGCGCGGCCGTGGAGGCGAGCTGGAAGAGCTTGTCGGCGATGAAGACGTCGACGGGCTGGGTGACCTTCATGTTGTACTCGTCGCCCGCGACGACGTGGATCGGCACGTCCGGCAGGTACTTGAGCACGACCGAACAGTCGTCCGTGGCCTGGAAGTTGGGGTCACCGGCGGCGACCTCGTAGGCGCGGCGGATCGTGGACAGCTTGAACGCCTGGGGCGTCTGGCCGCGGCGCAGCCGGGAGCGGTCCGGGATCTCGGTGATGAACTCGCCGTCGTCGCCGTGGGTGCGGGTCACGATGATGGTGTCGGCGGACGGGATGGCCACGTCCACGGCCTGGAAGCGCTCCAGGGCGATCACACAGTCGTCGATCACGCGCCGCGAGAGCAGGGGGCGCACGGCGTCGTGGAAGAGGACGTTGCGGTCCTCGCCCTCGGCCAGGCCCTCACCGAGCGCGGCGATGGCGCGCTCGGTGGTCTCGTTGCGCGTGGAGCCGCCCTCGATGATCCGGGTGACCTTCTGGAAGCCGGCCTTGGCGACGATCTTCTCGATGTCCGGGACGTAACCCGGCGCCATCAGGACGATGATGTCGTCGATCGAGTCGGCGTTCTCGAAGGTGGTCAGGGTGTGCTCGATGACTGCCTTGCCGGCGATCTTCAGCAGCTGCTTGGGGATCGAGAGACCCACCCGCTGGCCGGTACCGCCGGCCAGGATCACTGCGGTGGTGCGGGGCTTGGCTATGTGCGACACAGGTGACCTTGACCTACCTCGGGACAACGGGGGAACTCGCAAATGGTCCCACTCGCGGTTACCGCAGTGCAAGGCGAGTGACCTCCACCGCATAGGTGCGCGACACCTGTCATTCATCTTGCACTGCTGGTAACCGGGTGATGACGCGTTCAGCGGCGACGGAGCTTCTTCAGACAACGGTGTCCGAGAACACGCACGAGTTCCTTCGACGACGTCTGGTGAACCGTCCGCGCCTTCGCCGGCGCACTGTGCCGCACGGGCGCCGACGCGGCCGCCGCGAGCGCCCCGTAGAGCGCCTGCGCGGCCACTTCGGGCGCGATCCGCGGCACCCCGGCCGCCTTCCCCGCGCCCCCCGACGCGGCCTCGGGTACGGCCGACAGCAGTGCCGTGTCCCCTACGACCCGTACGCCCGTGGCGGCGATCGTCCCGGCCATCTCGGCGCCGATCGCACCCGCGGCCTCGACCGCCCACTGGGGCGTGGTGATCTTCACGTCCTGCGGGGTCGGGCTGCACGCATTCTTCATATGCATGACCGCGCCGTTGCGCACGAGCTTGGAATACAGCTCGTCGGGGAGTCCATTGCCGCGGAATTCCACGTTGAGCTTCCGCAGCATTTCGGTCTCGGCGAGGGTAAGAGAACGGTTGGCCGCGTCCGGAACCGGTTGCAGGAGATTCGCGGGCAAGCCGAGCAGCGTCTCGAAGGTGCGCAACAGTCCGTCCCGGTCGCTGTCGTCGACCACGACGACGGTGACGCGCTCGGGACCGACGACCCGGGCCCAGCGCTCGACCAGCCGGTCGTGCCGGTGCCGCCGCCAGAAGCTGGGGTTGGGCTGCTCGTACGGCGCCTTGCGGAGCATGTGCTCCAGCCAGTTGTCGTAGCCCATGCGCAGGCCGTTCTGCACGTACTGCTGCCACTGCGAGGGCATGATCCGCGCCAGCGGGCGCAGGGTGATCAGGATGTGCACGCGCTCGCCGCCGAGCTGTTCCACGATCCTGGCCAGGGTCTCGTCGTCCTGGGCGTCGGCGAAGAACTCGCTGCTGATCACCGAGGTGCGGTCGCCGGTGGCGCGCACGGCGTCGAGGAGGCGCGTCCAGTGTTTGTCGGTGGGCACTGTGTCGCCCATCATCGCGGGCCGTGCGCAGGCGGCGAGGGCCGCTTCCATCGGGTGCCTGCTGTGCGCGGGGAAGTCGACGCCGTGCTCGGGCATCGTGTCCTTCGCGGCGAAGAGCGCGCCCTGGATGGCGGTGGTCCCGGTCTTGTGCGGGCCGATGTGCAGCAGCCGGGTCCCGACGGGCAGCGCTTCCTTAATACAATCCGTCTCCATGGTTAACGGACGGTAAGAGTTGTTCCTGAGTTTGCCCTGAGAGGAGCCTGGGACGCAGATGAGTCCCAGGCTCCGGTCACACAGGGGTCATGTTTCCAAAAAGTGTGACACTTTCACGAAAAGTGTCACACTTTTTCCACCCCGGGTCGGCCCGCCTCCACCCGGAGCGAGGCGTACGTGCTCGGTGTCGCCGCGGGCTTGAGCACGGTGTCCACGACCCTCACCTTCGCGTCGATGCCGTCCTTGCGGATGTCGAACAGGTGGTAGCCGCGGTGGGCGTCGATCACCTTCCAGTGCGGGTTGTCCGCCATCAGCGGGTCCCACTGGGCGTGGAAGGCGGCCTGGTCCTGGTCTCCGTTGCTGGAGATGGACGTCCCCACGAACTCGGCGCCGACGACGTCGGAGTCCGGATCGGTGAAGTCCTCCTTCAGATCGCTGATCATCGTGAGGTGCCGGTCGCCGCTGAGGACCACGGGGTTGCGGACGGACTTGAAGTCCTCCAGCAGGGCGTTGCGTTCGACCTGGTAGCCGTCCCAGGCGTCGTAGAACCACTGCTTGCCCGCGCCGAGCAGGATGTCCGTCTCGGCCATCATGATCTGCGAGGCGATGACGTTCCAGCGGGCGGGCGAGTGCCGCAGCCCGTGCAGCAGCCACGCCTTCTGCTCGGCGCCCATCATCGTCATCGACGGGTCCTCGGCGCCGGCCTGGGTGGTCGCCTGGTCGCTGCGGAACTGCCGGGTGTCGAGGACGTTGAGCCGCATCAGCCGGCCGAACTCGAGCCGCCGGTACATCTGGATGTGCGGCCCGTTCGGTACGGCGGTCGCGCGCACCGGCATGTGCTCGTAGTACGCCTGGAAGGCCGCGGTCAGCCGCGCGACGAACGCGTCGTGCGACTGCTTGTCGGGGTCCTGCGGGACCTCTCCCGCCCAGTCGTTGTCGACCTCGTGGTCGTCGAAGGTCACGACCCAGGGGGTGTTGGCGTGCATGGCCAGCAGATCCGGGTCGGTGCGGTACTGCGCGTACCGATTGCGGTACTGCACCAGGCTGTACGGCTCCCCGGTCCCCTCGTGCCGACGAGCTCCCCCGGCCGCCGGTGCCGACTCGTAGATGTAGTCGCCGACGAAGAGCACGAAGTCGGGGTCCTGGGCCAGCATGTCGGCGTACGGCGTGAAGTAGCCGTTCTGCCAGTTCTGGCAGGAGGCGAGCGCGACGCGGAGCCGGCCGCCGGAGCTGTTCGCGTGGGGCGCGGTGCGGGTGCGGCCGGTGGCGGAGATCTGCCCGCTGACGCGGAAGCGGTACCAGTAGTCACGGCCGGGCCGCAGCCCCCGTACATCCACGTGAACGCTGTGCCCGTACTCGGGCCGGGCGGGGGCAATCCCGCGGCGCAGGGTCTTTCTGAACCGCGCGTCCTCGGCGATTTCCCACTCCACGGGAACTACCCGATCAGGCATTCCACCCCCGTTGAGCGGGTCCGGGGCGAGCCGCGTCCACAGCACGATGCCGTCGGGCAGCGGGTCCCCGGAGGAGATACCGAGGCTGAACACCCCGTCGGGCAACGGCGTTTCGGCAGCCTGGGCGGAGGTGGGCAGCCAGAGCTGAGCGGAAGCGGCGGCCCCGAGCACCGCCGCACCGGCCGCGAGAAAACGTCGTCGATCGGGTGATACGGCTCCGGTCATCGGTGAACTCCCTTGCGACGTTGGCCTCTTGGGTCACTTGGAAGCCTCACAGTGCGCGGAGTCCCGCCCGTTGAACAGTAAGTATCGCGTCCATGACAAATGAGCGCACAGCAAGAGACCCGTTACTCCGAGAGCAACGGGTCTCAGCCACTTTGGTCACGGCGGCGAATGATCTTCACGCCTGACGGACGATCACCGGCGCGCAGGAGGCGCCGGCCGGGTCGATCAGAACGGCTTGAAGTCGTTGAACTCCTGGGTCGCCTCGTCCCGCTCCGCCTGGTTGTCGCGGCGGCGCTGTGCCGCCGGGCGCGGGGCCTCGAAGCGGTGGTCCTCGCCGCGGCGGCCGAGCATCTCCGCGCCGGCCATCACCGTCGGCTCCCAGTCGAAGACGACCGCGTTGTCCTCGGGGCCGATCGCGACGCCGTCGCCGGAGCGGGCGCCCGCCTTCATCAGGGACTGCTCCACGCCGAGGCGGTTGAGGCGGTCGGCGAGGTAGCCGACGGCCTCGTCATTGCTGAAGTCGGTCTGGCGGACCCAGCGTTCGGGCTTCTCGCCGCGCACGCGGAAGAGGCCGTCCTCCTCCTGTACGACCGTGAAGCCGCTGTCGTCGACCGCCTTCGGGCGGATGACGATCCGGGTCGCCTCCTCCTGCGGCTTGGCCGCACGCGCCGCGGCGATCACCTCGGCGAGCCCGAAGGAGAGCTCGCGGAGTCCCGTGTGCGCTACCGCCGACACCTCGAAGACGCGGTAGCCGCGCGCCTCCAGGTCGGGCCGCACCATCTCGGCCAGGTCCTTGCCGTCCGGTACGTCGATCTTGTTCAGGACGACCATGCGCGGACGCCGGTCGAGGCCGCCGTACTGCTTCAGCTCCTCCTCGATCGTGTCGAGATCGGAGATCGGGTCGCGCTCGGACTCCAGCGTCGCCGTGTCCAGGACGTGCACCAGCACGCTGCAGCGCTCCACGTGGCGCAGGAACTCCAGGCCGAGGCCCTTGCCCTGGCTCGCACCCGGGATCAGACCGGGCACGTCGGCGATCGTGTAGACCGTGTCGCCGGCCGTCACCACGCCGAGGTTCGGGACCAGCGTCGTGAACGGGTAGTCGGCGATCTTCGGCTTGGCCGCGCTCAGCACGGAGATCAGCGAGGACTTGCCGGCGCTCGGGTAGCCGACCAGGGCCACGTCGGCGACCGTCTTGAGCTCCAGGACGATGTCCTGGAGGCCACCGGGGACGCCGAGGAGCGCGAAACCCGGGGCCTTGCGGCGGGCCGAGGCCAGCGCCGCGTTGCCGAGGCCGCCCCGGCCACCCTGCGCGGCGATGTACGACGTGCCGTGGCCGACCAGGTCGGCGAGCACATTGCCCGCGCCGTCGAGCACGACCGTGCCGTCCGGCACCGGCAGGACCAGGTCCGTACCGTCCTTGCCGGAGCGGTTGCCGCCCTCACCGGGCTTGCCGTTGGTGGCCTTGCGGTGCGGGGAGTGGTGGTAGTCGAGCAGCGTGGTCACGGACTGGTCGACGATGAGGATGACATCCCCACCCCTTCCGCCGTTGCCGCCGTCCGGGCCGCCGAGCGGCTTGAACTTCTCACGGTGGACGGAGGCACAGCCGTGGCCTCCGTTACCCGCGGCGACATGCAGCTCGACGCGGTCCACGAAGGTGGTCATGGGATGTGCCTCCAGTTACGTACAAGAAAGTCTTGTGGCTACAGCCAGGTGCTGTCAGCCAGGTGTTGCCCTACCAGTAGAAACACGCGAAAGGCGGACCCGCTTCCCGTACGGGAAGTGAGGTCCGCCTCGCGAAAGCTTCCGTTCAGGTGCCTCAGGCGACCGGAACGATGTTCACGACCTTGCGGCCACGGTGCGTACCGAACTCCACCGCACCGGCGTTCAGCGCGAACAGCGTGTCGTCGCCGCCACGGCCGACGCCCGAACCGGGGTGGAAGTGGGTACCGCGCTGGCGGACCAGGATCTCACCAGCGTTGACGACCTGACCGCCGAAGCGCTTCACGCCGAGCCGCTGGGCATTGGAGTCGCGACCGTTCCGGGTGGACGATGCGCCCTTCTTGTGTGCCATCTCTCCTCAGTCCCTTACTTCGCAGCCGCGGGGATCTCAGTGACCTTGATCGCCGTGTACTGCTGGCGGTGGCCCTGACGACGGCGGTAACCGGTCTTGTTCTTGTACCGAAGGATGTCGATCTTGACGCCCTTGTGGTGGTCCACGATCTCGGCCTGGACCTTGATGCCGGCCAGTACCCACGGGTCGCTGGTCACAGCGTCGCCGTCGACAACGAGCAGGGTCGAGAGCTCGACCGTGTCGCCAACCTTGGCAGTGGAAATCTTGTCAACCTCAACGATGTCGCCGACAGCAACCTTGTGCTGGCGACCACCGCTGCGCACGATGGCGTACACGCTGATCTCACTCTCTAGCTCAGGGACGGCACCCCCGCAGTCCAGCCGCCCTGCGGAGCAGACGGCCTCTCCCGGCGGAACACGCCCGGGAGGAAGAGGTTTACGGGGATGTGGCGTGTCACCAGTGGACACGCCGACAGTCAAGGTTACGGGGCCGCAGCCGAACGGGTCAAACCGGGCCCGGTGGGGAGTGCGACTGGTCACATGGACCAGCCGCACCCGCCCGGGGTTCAGCCCTCGTCGGTGGAGGCGGTGACGGAGGACGGGTTCGTCTGCTCCGCCGCCGCGGTCTTCTTCGACGTGGTCTTGGCGGCCTTCTTGGCCGTCGTCTTCTTGGCGGCCGTCTTCTTGGCCGCGGTCTTGGTGGCCGCCGTCTTCTTGGCGACCGCCTTCTTCGCCGGAGCCTTCTTGGCGGCCTTGCGAGCAGCCGTCTTCTTGGCCGGAGCGTCCGCCTCGACCTCGGCGACCGGCGCTTCCTCCACCACGGCCGACGGTACGACCGTCACGGCCGCCTCCTCGGACGCGGTGGGCGCGGTCGCCTTGCGCACGGCACGACGCCGGGGGCGGGCCGGAGCCGCGCTCTCGACGGGCGCCTCGGCCTGCTCGACCGGAGCCGCAGCAGGAACCGGCGTCTCGACGACCACCGGAGCGGCCTCGGTGACCGTCACCACGGCGGCCTCCTCGGACCCGGCCGGCGAACCGGCGGGTGCGGTCGCCTTACGGGTCGCACGACGGCGCGTACGCCCCTTGGGCGCCGCATCGTCGACCACCGGAGCCTCGTCGACCACAGGCGCTTCGACAGCGACCGGAGCCTCGACGACCGGGTCCTCCACGGCAACGGGCTCGGCCTGCACGACGGCGGCCGGCTCGGCCTCCTCACGCACCTCGCGCGACTGCCGCTCGCCCCTCGGCGCACCGGCCGGAGCCGACGCCCGCCGGCTCGTCCGGCGCCGCGAACGCCCACCACGGGTGGCCGCGGCCTCCGCCTCGGCGGCGCTGCTGTACAGGTCCTCGTCGGGCCGGAACTCGGGCTCGGCGAAGGGCACCGGCGTGGCGACCTCGGCGGCCACCTCGGCCTCGGTCTCGACCTCGTCGTCGGCCACATCGTGCTCGTGGTCGTGCTCGTGCGTGTCGTGGACGTCCTGCCCGTTCCCGTCACCACCGCGCCCGCGCCGCTTGCGCTTGCCGCCGCCACCGACCGAGGTCGGCTGCTCCATGTGCACGATGACACCGCGGCCGTTGCAGTGGACGCAGGTCTCGGAGAAGGACTCAAGGAGGCCCTGTCCGACGCGCTTGCGGGTCATCTGGACCAGGCCCAGCGAGGTGACCTCGGCGACCTGGTGCTTCGTACGGTCGCGGCCCAGGCATTCGAGCAGGCGCCGCAGGACCAGGTCCCGGTTGGACTCCAGGACCATGTCGATGAAGTCGATGACGACGATGCCGCCCAGGTCGCGCAGCCGCAGCTGGCGCACGATCTCCTCGGCCGCCTCCAGGTTGTTCCTGGTCACGGTCTCTTCGAGGTTGCCGCCCTGACCGGTGAACTTGCCGGTGTTGACGTCGATCACGATCATCGCTTCGGTCTTGTCGATGACCAGCGAACCGCCGCTGGGCAGCCAGACCTTGCGGTCCAGCGCCTTCATCAGCTGCTCGTCGATGCGGTACGTCGCGAAGACGTCGACCTCGGAGGTCCAGCGGGAGAGCCGGTCGGCGAGGTCGGGGGCGACGTGCGCGACGTAGCCGTGGATGGTGTCCCACGCCTCGTCACCGCTGACGATGACCTTGGTGAAGTCCTCGTTGAAGATGTCGCGCACGACGCGGACGGTCATGTCCGGCTCTCCGTAGAGCAGGGTCGGCGCGTTCGAGCCGCCGCCGCTCTTCGCCTTCTTCTGGATGTCCTCCCACTGCGCCTGGAGCCGCTCGACGTCACGGCGCAGCTCGTCCTCGCTCGCGCCCTCGGCGGCGGTGCGCACGATGACGCCCGCGTCCTCGGGGACGATCTTCTTGAGGATGGTCTTCAGCCGGGCCCGCTCGGTGTCGGGCAGCTTGCGGCTGATGCCGGTCATGGAGCCCTCGGGGACGTACACGAGGTAGCGCCCCGGCAGGGAGACCTGGCTGGTCAGACGCGCGCCCTTGTGCCCGATCGGGTCCTTGGTGACCTGCACGAGGACCGACTGGCCGGACTTGAGGGCGGACTCGATGCGGCGCGGCCCGTTGGCCATGCCGAGCGCCTCGAAGTTGACCTCACCGGCGTACAGGACGGCGTTGCGCCCCTTGCCGATGTCGATGAACGCGGCCTCCATGGAGGGCAGCACGTTCTGGACCTTGCCCAGGTAGACGTTGCCGACGTACGAGGTCGACTGCTCCTTGTTGACGTAGTGCTCGACGAGCACGCCGTCCTCCAGGACGCCGATCTGTGTGCGCTCACCGCTCTGCCGGACGACCATCACGCGCTCGACGGCCTCGCGGCGGGCCAGGAACTCCGCCTCGGTGATGATCGGGACGCGCCGACGCCCCTGCTCGCGGCCTTCCCGGCGGCGCTGCTTCTTGGCCTCGAGACGCGTCGAGCCCTTGATGGACTGCACCTCGTCGCTGGGGTGCTCGTCCTTCTTGGCGCGCGGCTCGCGGACCTTGACGACGGTGCGCTCGGGGTCGTCCGACGACGCGGGCGACTCGCTCTCGCCGCCCGAGTCACCGGCGCGACGACGCCGACGGCGCCGGCGACGGCTGCTGCTCGACCCTGAACCGCCCTGGTCGTCGTCCGCCTCCTCGGCGTCCTCCTCGACCTGCTCGGCGGTGTCCTCGGAGTCCTGCGCTACCTGCTCGGCGGCGTACTCCTCGCTGTCGTCGCCGTCGTCCTCACCGGTGGCGGACTCGCCACGGCGACGACGCCGGCCACCACGCCGACGGCGGCGGCGCGAACCGGTCTCCTCGGCCTCGTCACCGTCGGCGGAGTCCTCGGCCTCGTCGGCCTCTTCGGGCTCCTCCTCCACGACGACGGCCTCGACGACGGCGGGCGCCTCGGGCTCGGGCTCGGCCTCGAAGGCGGCACCGCGACGACGACGCCGGCGACGCCCGCCGGTCTCCTCCTCGACGACCTCGGCCACGACGAGCTCCGCTACGACGACGACCTCTTCCTCGTCGTCCTCCACGGCCTCGGCGGCCGCGGCAGCGGCGGCCCGCTCCGGGGTCTGGAACATCGGCTCGGTGAAGACGGGCGCCTGGAACACGGCCACCGCGGGCCGCCTCGGCCGACGCGGTCCGTCCTCCTCCTCGGCGCTGTTCCCGTTCTTGGGCGCGGGCGCGGAGAACCCTCCGGCGGCGGTCCGCACGGCCCGGCGCCGGCGACGCGGTCCGGAGTCCTCGGCGGGAGCCTCGGCAGGGGTGTTCGTCTCCGCAGTGTTCTCGTCGTTCACAGGGGCCTCCTCGCCCACGGGCGTCCCGGCAGGCGCGGACACACGGCGCGTGGCGCGACGACGGCTCCGACGCGGCCCGGCATCCTCATCGGACGCGGCAGCCGCGGAACCTTCGGTCACTTCTTCGGTCACTGCGATGGCTTCAACGCTCTCGGCGGCCTCGGGCGCACCGGTGGGTGCGGACACCTTCCGGGTGGCACGCCGGCGCGTACGCCCGGCGGGCGCGGCAGCCTCTTCCTCCACGACGGCCACGGCGGCGGGCGCCTCGGCGGCGACAGGCGCGGCCTCGGGCTCCTCCACCGGCTCGGCCACGGCAGCCGGGGCAACGGTCTCGGGCGCGGTCACCCGGCGCGTGGCCCGACGGCGGCTGCGGCGCGGAGCGGCATCCTCGTCGGACACGGCAGGCGCCGGGTCCTCCTCAACGGCGGCAGGCGCGGCGGCGGCAACGGCCGGCACCACGATCTCGGCCGCCTCGGGCACCTCGCTCGCCTCGGGCGTACCGGCGGGCGCGGACACCCGCCGGGTGGCACGCCGACGAGGACGCCCGGCAGGCGCCGCCTCGTCCGCCACAGGCGTCTCTACGGCAGCCGGTGCCTCTACGGCAGCGGGCGCATCGACGCTCTCGTCGGCCCCGCTCTTCTCTTCTGCTTCGCTCACCTCGGCCGGTATGGCCGGAGCGCTGTTCTCGACCGCGCCCTCGGCGCCGGTCGGCGGTCCCGCTGGGCGAGACGCGGCGCGGCGCCTACGGCGCGGCGGCAGCGTGTCGCTCGGGGTGTTCAGTTCGGAACCCTCTGCGGGTTCGGTCGGTTCGAGCATGCGGGCGTTTCTCCCGTCAGGCTCCCGGGCGCCGCGCCTGGTCCGGCAGGGATGCCGGTGACGTCCGCGGCTCGCGCGTTGCGCGGTGCCGCCGTCCGGGGCGCGGGCGCCGCACGGGAGCTCTCTGTGTCCTGTCTCGCCGGTTCCGTACGCCCAGATGCGGACGGCCTGGCGAAAGTCTTGTGGTCGGTGCGCTGCCCGACCCAGGTGGCTCCCGAGTCCGAGGGCGGCGCTACGACATCGGTCCCTACGCGGAACCTTCCCTACGCCGGCGCCTTCGCGGCGGCAGCTTCGGCGACCGTGGAATTTCCGGTCACTGCTGCCTCGCGGTCGGGCGCGAGCGGGTCGGTCACCGTGCCGGTCTCTTCATCGAACAGCCCCTGCGCCAGCCTGGTCACCGCTGCGGCGACCGGCGGCGCCAGGTCGGCCACGGCGCGAAGACCGGACAGGACGTCGTCGGGTCGAACGGCAGGCGTCACGTGCCGAACAACCAGCCGCAGTATCGCACAGGCCTGGTCGGTAGGCCTATCAGCCTGTGGACGTAGCGTCTCAAGACTGGCTACGGCGGAGCGGGCGTCGAACGTCCGCATGCCGTTCTTGGCCATGCGCTGGACCTCGACGCTCTCGGCCGCGTTGAACGCGGCCACCGCGCGCTCGGCGTCCTCGGGCGCCACCCCGTCGAGCCGCAGCTCCCACACGGAAGCCGTGAGCCGGTCGGCGAGCCCGGAGGTCCGGGCCTCGACCGCGTCGACGATGTCGAGGCCGACAGGCATCGATTCGTCGAGCAGCTCGCGCAGTTTGTCGGGGTCGCGCTCGGCGGTGAGCGCGATCTCCAGGTATTCCGCCTCACTGCCCGTGCCGGTGGGTGCGGCATTGGCGTACGACACCTTCGGATGCGGCGTGAACCCCGCCGAGTACGCCATCGGCACCTCGGCGCGGCGCAGCGCACGCTCGAAGGCGCGCTGGAAGTCTCGGTGGCTGGTGAACCGGAGGCGGCCGCGCTTGGTGTAGCGCAGTCGGATGCGCTGCACCGCGGGTGCGGGCGGCGGGCCTTCGGGCTGTCGCTTGCCCAGTGTCCTAGTCCTTCGTGAGAACGGTCGTACTTCTACCAAGAGTACGTGTGTCGTCGCCCATCGGTTCCCGCAGCTCCACCGGCTCCGGCTGCCGGGGCTCGCCGAAAACCATCCGCCGGAAGTCGGCACGGGCCTGCCGGGCGGACTCGCGCGCGGCGGTCAGCACCTGCCGGGTGACCCGTCCCACAGCCCGCGCGGCCTCTGCGGCGGGCCGCAGCACCAGGTCCCGTACGACGTGTCCGACCGGGGTGAGGATCGTCCGGTACACCCAGCTCACGGGCTCGACGAAGATCCACCGGAAGAGGGTCCCGAGCACCCGCCCCACGGCGAGCGAGATGTGCCCGGCGATCCGCCAGGCGTGCCCGAGGGCGTCCCACACCTCCCGCCCGACGACCGCGAGCACACGCCCGACGGGTGTCAGCACCCAGCGCCAGAGGCCGATCGCGGGCAGCACGAGCAGAATCCGGGCAGCCCAGTACAGGACGAAACCGATCCCGGTACCGACCGCCCGCACGAGCCACATGAACCCCCGCCCGCACCAGGCGATCGCGTGCCCGACCGGCGTGAGGACCCAGGCGTACAGCCACCCGGCGGGCACGACGAGCAGATACCGCCCGAGCCAGGCCACGCCGGCGGCCACCCCGCCGACGACCCACGCCACGCCGGCGGCCACCCCGTTCAGCACCCACGCGCACGCGTGCCCGACGGGAGTGAGCACGCGCGCGTAGACCCACGCCAGCCCGCTCCCGACCTGCCGGGCGATCCGGGCGAGGCCGTGCCCGACCGGGGTGAGCACGTACCGGTACAACCAGACGAGCGGCACGACGAGAAGGAGGTTGGTGAGCCAGCCGAGCGCCTTGGCGAGGGGCACGACGACGTACCGCCACAGCGCCACCCACGGCCACACGAACACCGCGCGTGCCAGCGGCCGCAGCACGGTCCGGTAGAGGAACCGTCCGCCGACCACCAGCCCGTCCCACACCAGCCGCACCGGCACGACCAGCACGAGCACGACGA
The DNA here is from genome assembly GCF_045162565.1 of Streptomyces sp. NBC_00986. Lineage (NCBI taxonomy): Bacteria > Bacillati > Actinomycetota > Actinomycetes > Kitasatosporales > Streptomycetaceae > Streptomyces > Streptomyces sp. NBC_00986. The sequence goes on along the minus strand of NZ_CP108733.1, from coordinate 7,772,936 downwards.
TCCGCACCGGGACGCGGATCGCGACGGCGAGACATCCCTCGGGCGACTGCGGGGACGGCCGCGCGGGCGGCTTCTCGAATTTCCTGGGGGCGTCCATACCGGGCAAGACGCCTCAGCTCCCCGTCCGGGTCCGGATCCAGTACCGCAATTTCCCGTCCCGCGCGTCCTCGAACTTCCCGTCGGCGGCCTCGATCACCTTGCGGGACGCGATGTTGGCGGCATCACAGGTCACGAGGACCGGATCCAGGCCGAGCGCCCGAGCGTACGGCAGCACGTCACGGAGCATCGCGGTCGCGTGCCCGCGGCGCCGGGCGCCCGGCCGGACGCCGTAGCCGATGTGGCCGCCGTAGTCGAGGAGCCACTGGGTGAGGCGGTGCCGTATCTGGATGCGGCCGAGGTAGGTGTCGCCGTCGACGTACCAGTACCAGGTGCTCGGCACGAAGCCCTCGGGCCGGCGCCCGTCCTCCGACTCCTCCTCGCGCACCGACTCCACGTACCGCGCGAACCCCGCCGACTGCCGCCAGGTGCTGCCGTGTTCCCGCAGTTCGCGCGCGAGGGTGCCGCCGAAGAAGTCGTCCTCGACGAGGTGCTCGTGCACGGCGTCCAGGAAGGAGACCCGGAACCGGGCGTCGGGCAGGATCAGTTGAGGCATCGGTCAAGGGTAGGGGTCGCTGCGGGAGACCCGGGCGTGCAGGAGCCGGGGCGAGGGGGCGAAGCCGCGGCGGGCGTACGCCGGGATCGCCCGGGGCGAGGAGTGGACGGTGACGCGTTCGAGCCCGAGGTCCTGAGCGCGGGCCGGCACCGCTTCCACCAGCCGTCCGCCGACACCGCCGTCGCGCTCGCCGGGGATCACGTACACGCACTGCAGATCGCCGCTGGCCGGCCGCAGGGCCTGCGGACCCGGCACCCGCTGGACCACGGCCGGCCACGCCGTCCCGATGAGCACGCCGTCCCGTACGACGACCATGCACCGGTGCGAACTCCCGTTCTCCGCGGCCCAGTCGACGAAGTGCCGGACGAACTCCTCGCGGGTGGTGACGGGTTGATCCCCGTTCTCGAGAATCCAGCGCCACCGGAGTCCCGCGACGACGTCCAGCTCGGCGGGTTCGGCGGGGCGGATCGTGATGTCGTCCACCCGTGCATTGTGCGGCAGTTCAGCGGTCGTCGGCAGGGGGCGCCAGCAGCGCGTCGACGATCTCCCTTAGTGGCGCGGCCAGTTGGGCGGCGGTCGCGTCCCGCAGAGGGCGCAGGCCTACGGCGGACCGCACGACGGCGACGCCGACACCGAGCGCGACGAGGAGTTCGGCGCGCAGCAGGCGTTCGTCGTCCTCCCCCGCCGGGCCCTCGCCGGACGCTTCGAGGATCTGGCGGCTGAACTCGTCCAGGGCCTTGCGGCGCAGGGCGTCCACGCGTTCGTCGCCGGAGCCGCGCAGCAGCATCAGGACGGGGTGTTCGCCGAACTCCGGCCAGGCACCGGCGGACAGTTGGTGACTGAGTGCCTCGGCGAGACCGGCCCGGTCGTGCGGGAACTCCTCATCCCGGCCCAGGAACCGGGGAGTCGAGGCCAGGGCCGCCTTGAACAATCCCTCCTTCGAGTCGAAGTACCGCTTGATGAGCGCCAGGTTGACCCCGACGTCGGCGGCGACGTCCCGCAACGTCGTGCGGTCGTACCCGAGTCGGGTGAACCGACTGCTCGCGGCCTCCAAGAGCGCCTGCCGGGTCGCCGCAGCGTCCCGCCGTCGGCGCCCGTCGGCCTCATCCACGTCACCCGCCACCAGGCGACCTCCCTCGACCAGCTCAAGTAATCACTCGTTGACATGACTACAGGGCATGGTTACGTTAGGCAAGTAATCACCTGATGACTTAGCCCGCCCCTCCCCTGTCACGTCCCCCGTACGAAAGGACCCCGGTGTCCCAGCAAGCCCTCCTCGTCATGGACGTCCAGCGCGTGATCGTGGACCGTTACCCCGACCCGGATTACCTGCCGCGCCTGCGCAAGGCGATCGAGACGGCCCGTGCGAACGGCGTCCGCGTGATCTACGTGACCGTCGGCTTCCGCCCCGGCGCCCCGGAGATCAGCCCCCGGAACAAGCTCTTCGGCAGGCTCGCGGGTGTCACCCTGCCGGCGGCCGCCGCCCAGGCCAACGAGATTCACCCGGACGTAGCCCCCGGCCCCGACGACATCCTCGTCACCAAGCGCCGCGTCAGCGCGTTCGCGGGCAGCGACCTCGACATGGTGCTGCGGGCGAACGACATCGACCACCTGGTCCTGACGGGCATCGCCACCAGCGGCGTCGTCCTGTCCACCCTCCGCCAGGCCGCCGACCTGGACTTCACCCTCACCGTCCTGTCCGACGCCTGCCTCGACAACGACCCGGAGGTCCACCGCGTCCTCACGGAGAAGGTGTTCCCGATGCAGGCGGAGGTGACGACGGTGGCGGACTGGGTGGCCGCGCACTGAACTCCCCTGATCTCTACCGGACTTCAGCCCTGCGCCGTAGGCCTGACCACGATCTCGTTGACGTCGACCTCGGCGGGCTGGTTGACGGCGTAGACGATCGCCTCGCCGATCGCGGTGGCCGGGATCGCGATGCCCATCATGTCCTCGGCGACCGCGCGCATGCCCAAGTCGCCGATGCCGTCGGTCAGTTCGGTGCGGGTGAAGCCGGGACTGACCACGGTGACGCGCAAATCGCGGCTCTCCTGCCGCAGGCCTTCGGAGATGGCGCGGACCGCGTACTTGGTGGCGCAGTAGACGGCCGCGGTGGGGTCGACGCGGTGCCCGGCGACGGAGGCGACGTTCACGATGTGCCCCGCGCCCTGCTCGCGCATGACGGGCAGCACCGCGGCGATACCGTGCAGCACACCGCGGATGTTCACGTCGATCATGCGGTTCCACTCGTCGACCTTCAGGGCCTCCAGCATCGCCAGGGGCATCACCCCCGCGTTGTTGACGAGCACGTCGACCCGGCCGTACGACTCCCGCGCGGCCCGGACGAAGTCCCGCACGCTCTCCAGGCCGGTCACGTCCAGCTCGCGGTGGTCGGCCGTGCCGCCGTCCGCCCGGATCTCCTTGACGACGGCGGCGAGGCGGTCGGTGCGCCGGGCGCCGAGGAACACCCGGTGCCCCGCCGCGGCCAGCAGCCGGGCCGCGGCCTCGCCGATACCGCTGCTCGCGCCGGTGATCAGGACGGCCTTGGACGGGACGGTGGTGGTCATGTGCAACCCCTTGGAGGAAAGCCGATCGCGCGGCGGTGATCCACCGCGTCTTCCGTGCTTTCCGAGCATCGGCGGGATCGGCCCGATGAGGCAGGACGCGGCTTCCGGGGTGTGCCACTCCTAGGAAGCGGGAGCGGAGAAGCGGGACCGCCGTAGGCTTTTGGAATGGACGGCATGGACGGTACGGACGGCTACGCGCTCGGTGACTTCCTGCGGGCGCGGCGGTCCCGGCTGACGCCCGCCGAGGTGGGTTTTCCCAGTTCCGGGCCGCGCCGGGTGGCCGGGCTGCGGCGCGAGGAGGTCGCCGTGCTGGCCGGGGTCAGCGCCGACTACTACGCCCGGCTGGAGCAAGGCCGCGAGCGCAGCCCCTCCGGCCAGGTGGTCGACGCCATCGCCCGCGCCCTGCGCCTCGACACGGACGCCCGCTGGCACGCGTACCGCCTGGCCGGCCTGGTCCCGAGGCCCGTCCCCGCCGAGCCGTCCGACGAGGTGGACCCGGCGCTGCTCCAGCTGATGCACGCGTTCCCTACGGCGGCGGCGTACGTCATCAACCGGCGCCTGGAGGTCCTCGCGTCGAACGCACTCGCCGACGCGCTCCTCGCGCCCCTGGGCGACCGCCGCAGAATGGTCCGCTCACTGTTCCTGGACCCGGCGGCCCGGGACCTGTTCGCCGACTGGGAGCACGTGGCCCGCTGCTCCGCAGAGGCGCTGCGCCTGGCGACGGGCCACGACCGGGACGACCGCGAACTCGGCTCGCTGATCGCCGAACTCCTCGGCGGGAGCGAGGAGTTCGCGACGTTCTGGCAGGACCACAGCGTCAGCCGCCCCGGCCGCCAGTCCAAGACCTTCGACCACCCGGCCGTGGGCCGCATCACCCTCACGTACCAGACGTTCGACGTGCAGAGCGCCCCCGGCCAGTGCCTCCTGGTCGGCACGGCGGAGCCGGACACGGAGGACGCGGCGGCACTGGCCCGGCTGGCGTCCACGCACGCGGCCGGAACCCCCAAGGCATCCCTGCCGTAAGCGAGTCAGTGCCCGGCGAGCCAGTCCGTGTAGTGGGTGGCGGCGATACGGGCGCCGTCCGGGGCGGTGAGGACGTCACCGGGGGCGGCGGCGAACATGCCCGCGGCGTCATCGGTGACCACGGAACCCGCGCCGCCCTTGGCGGTGAGGGTGAGCCGGCCGAGTTCGTCGAGCGGATAGACGTCCGGTCCTGCGATGTTGAGGACGCCGTTCAGCGGAGCGCCCGCGGCGACCTCGGCGACGACACCGGCGACCTCCGCGGCGGCGATCGGCTGGATCGGCGTACGCGGCAGCCGGACGGTGTCGCCGTCGGTGGTCATGGCGAGGGTCGCGCCCATGAACTCCATGAACTGCGTGGCACGGACGATGGAGTACGGGACCGCCCCGCCCTTGAGGAGGTCCTCCTGGAGGACCTTCGCCCGGTAGTAGTCCAGCCCCGGCACCTGGTCCACGCCGACGATGGACAGGATGACGAAGTGTCCGACCCCGCCCTTCTCGCTCGCGGCGAGCAGGTTGTCCATCGACGTCTGGAAGAAGCCGATCGAGGCGTCGTCGAAGGTCGGTGAGTTCGTCAGGTTGACGACGGCGTCGGCACCCGAGACGGCCTCCTCCAGCCCCTCACCGCTGATGATGTCCACGCCGGTGGACTGCGAGTGCGGGACGGCCTGATGCCCGGCCGCGTTGAGGTTCCTCACGACCTGCGACCCGATCAGCCCGGTACCGCCGATGACTGCGATCTTCATGACCTACGCCTTCCGTAGATGACTGACGTCCGATATGTACCGTCGCCCGATCGCGACGGCACCCCGAGACCAAACTCGGACACTTTCTATCCGAGATAATACCCGGACAATAGATGTCCGAGTCAATCGGCTTCTGAGTAAAATGAGTGGGTGAAGATGTCCGGCGGAGTCGAGTGGGCCCTGCACTGCTGCGTTGTCCTGACCTCGACCCAGGCCCCGGTCCCGGCCGCCCGCCTGGCCCAGTTCCACGACGTGTCCCCGACCTACCTCGCCAAACAGCTCCAGGCCCTCTCCCGCTCCGGCCTGGTCAGATCGGTCCAAGGAAAGTCGGGCGGCTACGTCCTGACCCGCTCCCCGGCCTCGATCACGGTCCTCGACGTCGTAGAGGCGATCGACGGCCCCGACCCGGCCTTCGTCTGCACGGAGATCCGCCAACGCGGCCCGATGGCCACCCCGCCCGAGGCCTGTACGACGCCGTGCGCGATCGCCCGCACGATGGCGGCGGCCGAGTCGGCCCGCCGGGAAGCCCTCCGCTCCGTCACGATCGCCGACCTGGCCCGCGACGTGGAGTCGGACTCCGGGGAGGGGACGCTGGCGGGGGTCGGTGTGTGGCTGACGTCGGACTGACCCTCACGGCGAGCGGGTCGGCATATCGCCTACTTCTTCCTGCTCCTGGCCGCCTTGCCCGCCCGGGAGGCCTTCGGCCTGCGTGCGGGGTTCGACGGTCGGGGGACCGCGGCAGCGTGCGGGGCGGAGAACTCCCGGTCGGTCACGGTCTGACGGCGGATGGCGGTGGGCAGGTCCGGCAGGGCCAGCAACTGGTCGCACGCTTCGACCGAGGCCGCGAACTCGCCCACCCAGTAGGCGGTGATCGAGAACTCGAAGAGGAGCCCCCATCCCCTGGACCAAGGTGACGCGGCAGCCGTCCCCGGGGGCCGTCAACGGCGGGGTGTGACCAACCACTTGCCAAGGGTGCCCGGAGGTCCGCCGACCGACCTCCGGGCAACCCCGTGGCACACCGACCGATGAGTTCCGGAGCCCGACGAGGTCTACCCCCGCACAAGGGCACAGCCACGCCCACAAGCTCCGTGAGGAACGAGGAACCATGACGACCACCGACGCCCTGCCCCCCGTCGTGGACACCGCGACGTGGGAAACCCGGCTCGCAACCCTCCGCGCCCGCGAAAAGGCCGCGACCCGGGAACTCGACGCCATCGCCGCCGAGCGGCGCCGCCTGCCGATGGTCGAGATGCCCGACTACACGCTCGACGGCGCGGACGGTCCCGTCCGCCTGGCCGAAGTCTTCGACGGCAAGCGGCAGTTGATCGTCTACAACCACATGTGGTTCGCCGGAAAGGAATGGCAGTGCCCGGGCTGCACCGGGTTCACCTCGCAGTACACGCGCCTGGAGTTCCTGGACAGCTACGACGCCCGGTTCGTCATCGTCACCCAGGGCCCGATCGACGAGGCGCTCGCCTACAAGGAGCGGGTCGGCAACCGGATGTCCTGGTACTCGACCGCGAACAGCCCGTTCGGTGCCGATGTCGGCGCCCCGCCCGACGGCGGATTCGCGGTCAACGTGTTCCTGCGCGACGGCGACACCGTCTACCGCACCTGGCACACCAACGGCCGGGGCACCGAGCAGCTCAGCCACAGCTTCGCCCTGATCGACCTCCTGCCGTACGGCCGCCAGGAGGAATGGCAGGACTCACCCGAGGGCTGGCCCCAGTCGCCCACCTACAGCCGATGGGCGGGGTCCAAGGAGATCGCCGCGGCCTACGGCCCCTCGGACCCCGTCAGCTGACCGACGCGCTCAGTGCGTGTGCCCGCTCCCCGCAGGCTGCTTCACCGTCAGCGGGAGCAACTTCTTGCCCGTGGGGCCGATCTGGATGGACGTGTCCATCTGCGGGCACACCCCGCAGTCGAAGCACGGCGTCCACCGGCAGTCCTCGACCTCTGTCTCGTCGAGGGAGTCCTGCCAGTCCTCCCAGAGCCAGTCCTTGTCGAGGCCGGAGTCGAGGTGGTCCCAGGGGAGGACCTCCTCGTAGGTCTTCTCGCGGGTGGTGTACCAGTCGACGTCGACACCGAAGGCGGGCAGCGTCTTCTCGGCGCAGCGCATCCAGCGGTCGTAGGAGAAGTGCTCGCGCCAGCCGTCGAAGCGGCCGCCGTCCTCGTAGACCGCGCGGATGACCGCGCCGATGCGGCGGTCGCCGCGGGAGAGCAGGCCCTCGACGATGCCCGGCTTGCCGTCGTGGTAGCGGAAGCCGATCGAGCGGCCGTACTTCTTGTCGCCGCGGATCTTGTCGCGGAGCTTCGTGAGGCGGGCGTCCGTCTCCGCCGCCGAGAGCTGCGGGGCCCACTGGAACGGCGTGTGGGGCTTGGGGACGAAGCCGCCGATCGAGACCGTGCAGCGGATGTCGTTCTGGCCGGAGACCTTGCGGCCCTCGGCGATCACCCTCGTCGCCATGTCGGCGATCTGCAGGACGTCCTCGTCGGTCTCCGTCGGGAGCCCGCACATGAAGTACAGCTTCACCTGGCGCCAGCCGTTGCCGTACGCCGTGGAGACCGTGCGGATCAGGTCCTCTTCCGAGACCATCTTGTTGATGACCTTGCGGAGGCGCTCAGAGCCGCCCTCCGGCGCGAAGGTGAGCCCCGAGCGCCGGCCGTTCCTCGTCAGCTCGTTCGCCAGGTCCACGTTGAACGCGTCCACGCGGGTCGACGGGAGGGAGAGACCGACCTTGTCGTCCGTGTAGCGGTCCGCCAGGCCCTTCGCGATCTCGCCGATCTCCGAGTGGTCCGCCGACGACAACGACAGCAGGCCCACCTCCTCGAAGCCCGTCGCCTTGAGGCCCTTCTCGACCATCTCGCCGATGCCCGTGATCGACCGCTCGCGCACCGGGCGCGTGATCATGCCCGCCTGGCAGAAACGGCAGCCGCGCGTGCAGCCGCGGAAGATCTCGACCGACATGCGTTCGTGGACGGTCTCGGCCAGGGGGACCAACGGCTGCTTCGGGTACGGCCATTCGTCGAGGTCCATGACGGTGTGCTTGCTCACCCGCCACGGGACACCCGACTTGTTCGGGACCACGCGCGCGATGCGGTGGTCCGGCAGGTACTCGACGTCGTAGAACGCCGGGATGTACACCGAGCCCGTCTTCGCCAGGCGGAAGAGGACCTCCTCGCGGCCGCCGGGACGGCCCTCCGCCTTCCAGGCTCGGATGATCTTCGTCATGTCGAGTACGGCCTGTTCGCCGTCGCCGATGATCACCGCGTCGATGAAGTCCGCGATCGGCTCGGGGTTGAAGGCCGCATGGCCGCCCGCCAGCACGATCGGGTCGTCGAGCGTCCGGTCCTTCGACTCCAGCGGGATGCCCGCCAGGTCCAGGGCCGTGAGCATGTTCGTGTAGCCGAGCTCGGTGGAGAAGCTCAGGCCGAAGACGTCGAACGCGCCCACCGGGCGGTGGCTGTCGACCGTGAACTGCGGGACCTTGTGCTCCCGCATCAGCGCCTCCAGGTCCGGCCACACGCTGTACGTGCGCTCGGCGAGGACGCCCTCCTGCTCGTTCAGGACCTCGTAGAGGATCATGACGCCCTGGTTGGGCAGGCCGACCTCGTACGCGTCCGGGTACATCAGCGCCCAGCGGACATCGCACGACTCCCACGGCTTGACCGTGGAGTTGAGCTCGCCGCCGACGTACTGGATCGGCTTCTGCACATGCGGGAGCAGGGCTTCGAGCTGCGGAAACACGGACTCTGCGGCCGCAGCGACTTCGGCAGGCATCTCGCGAACCTTCGTGAGCGGGACTGAACGGACGGGTGACCATCCAGACTAACGCGATCCCGGGCCTCACCCGTACGCACCAGCCGTCACACCTGGACGGACCCCTCCGCCACGATCCCCTCCCACGCCTCCGGCAACGCCGCCTCCACCCCGGCCGCCCGCTGCTCCTCGCGCCCGTACAGCACCCCGTACGTGAACGAGCTCTCCCCCGCCGCGTGCGCCACCGCGGACAGTTCCCGCAGGGTCACCCGGACCATCACGCTGTCCTGGTGCTCACCGAGCAGGCTGGTCAGCGACTTCATCGACTTGGCGAGCGCCCGGGCCGGAGTACCGAGAGCCGGTGTCGCCGCCTCCGCCGCGTACCGGGTGCGCTTGGCCTTCTTGCGGGCCTCGTGCAGGGCGAGGTCGCGGTCCGGTCCTGGCGGCGCCTCGATCGCCTCCGCCACGAGCGCGGAGACCTTTCCGAAGTCCTTGCGTACGGCCTTGCCGACCGCCTTCTCCGGCTTGCCGGCCGCGTCCTTCAGGAGAGGCGGCTCGGCGATCACCCGGTCCAGGGTGTCGAGGAGCGCGAGATACCGCTGGGAGTCCAGGACGCCGATCAGCCGGCTGCGTGATCCGCCGTGCCGGGCGTTCGCCCAGGTGTCCAGGCGGGTGCGGATCGGGCCGGAGACCAGGGCGGGGGGCAGTTCGCCGAGGACAGTCGCCAGCCGCTCGGTCATGACCTCGCGGTCCCGGTCGACCCCCAACTCCCCTGCCAGCCACTTCAGTTCCTCGCCGACCGGGTCCGTGATCGTACGGTCGAGGACCTTGCCGTACGAGCGGAACGTGCTGCGCATCCGGCGGGTGGCGACCCGCATCCGGTGCACCGAGTCGTACGCGTCCTGCCGTACGGCCGGGTCGAGTTCGAGGATCGCGTCGCGCTGGGCGCGGGCGTAGGCGAGGACGTGGTCGCCGGCGGTGACCGGAGCCGCGGGCTCCGCGGGGACGGGCGGCGTCTTGCGCTTCTTCTTTCCCGGCCCCGCCGGGCGCGTCTCCGCCAGTGCCCGCGCCAGCTTGGAGGACGACGAGGACGGCCGTACGCCCGCCTTGCGGAGCCGCCTCTCCACCTTGTCGAGGAACACCGGGTCGCCGTCGTCGGCGAGTTCGACCTCGATCTCGGTCCACTGAGCGGTGCCGCCGCCCTCGGTGAGGCGTTCCGCGCGCACGGCGTCCACGCTGACCTCGGCGAGGAGCTTGCCCTGGGCGTCCACGAGGTGGCGTACGTCGCGCTCGGAGCGCAGGCGGACGGCGGGCAGCAACTCGGCCTCGCGGACGCGGGAGCGGACCAGCGCGGCGAGGGTGCTCGGCACGGTGTCGGAGAGCGGTTCCCGGATCTCGTCGCGGACACCGGGCGCGACCGGCACCTTCAGGTGCCAGCCCGCGTCGGAGCCGCCGGTGCGGCGGCGCAGGGTGAGCGATGCGGCGGCGAGGCGTTCGTCGGCCGTGTCGTAGTACACGGCGTCCAGACTCATGACGCCCTTGTCGATGACGGCCTTCACCCCGGCGACGCCGGTCAGGTCGGGCAGACCACTCTCGTCGGACTCGTACTTACGCTCGATCTCCCGCTTTGTGTCCGCCATGACCTGAATCTAGTTGCTGACCGGCCGGGATGGCAGGGTGCGTCCCAAATGAACCCCCGGGAAACCCAGGCGAATACGGAGGTGGCGGCCGGGCGAAGGCACGGTTCAAGCGGACATGGGCCGCTGCACCCGGATCGACTGGAGCAGCCCCACCGCGAGCCACACGGCGAACATCGATGTGCCGCCGTAGGACACAAAGGGCAGGGGCAGACCGGTGACCGGCATGATGCCGAGGGTCATGCCGACGTTCTCGAAGGCCTGGAAGGCGAACCAGGCGACGATCCCGGCGGCGACGATCGTGCCGTAGAGCTCGGTCGAGTCGCGGGCGATGCGGCAGGCGCGCCACAGGACCACGCCGAGGAGGACGAGGATCAGGCCCGCGCCGACGAAGCCCAACTCCTCGCCCGCGACGGTGAAGACGAAGTCTGTTTGTTGTTCCGGGACGAACTGGCCTGTTGTCTGCGAGCCGTGGAACAAGCCTTCGCCGGTGAGGCCGCCGGAGCCGATTGCGATGCGGGCCTGGTTGGTGTTGTAGCCGACGCCGGCCGGGTCGAGGCTCGGGTTGGCGAAGGCGGCGAAGCGGGCGATCTGGTACTCGTCCAGGAAGTGCAGCTGCCACACGGCGATCGCGCCCAGGGTGCCCGCGCCGAGCAGGCCGAAGACCCAGCGGTTGGACGCGCCGGAGGCCAGCAGGACGCCGAGCACGATGATGACCATGACCATGACCGAGCCGAGGTCGGGCATCAGCATGACGATCATCATCGGGACCGAGGCGAGGCCCAGGGCCTGGAGGACCGTGCGGTGGTCGGGATAGGGCTTGTCGCCCGCGTCGACCCGGGCGGCGAGGATCATCGCCATGCCCAGGATGATCGTGATCTTCACGAACTCCGAGGGCTGGAGCGAGAAGCCGCCGCCGAGCACGATCCAGGAGTGCGCGCCGTTGACCGTGGAGCCCAGCGGGGTCAGCACCAGCAGGATGCCGAACACCGAGGCGCCATACAGGAACGGGACGACGACGCGCAGGGTGCGGTGGCCGACCCAGATGACGCCGATCATCAGGGCGATGCCGATGCCGGTGTTCATCAGGTGCCGGATCAGGAAGTAGTACTGGTCGCCCTGGTTGATCTCGGTGCGGTTGCGGGTCGCCGAGAAGACGAGCAGCGAGCCGATCAGGGACAGGCCGATCGCCGACAGCAGTATCGGCCAGTCCAGCCGGCGGGCCAGCGAGTCACGGGCGAAGACCCGTGTCCAGCCGGCCCGGTCGGGCCCGTATCCGGAGACGGAGAAGCTGTTGCCGGTCATGTGAGCATCCTCCGGCTACCCCTTCTGCGCGGACGCCTACGGGTGTTGCTGTTGGTGGACGGTGAGGGCGCGATGGCCGGCTGCTGGGTGTCGTCCGCGGGCGTGACGCCGCCCTCGGTCGCCTTCTCCTGCTGCTTCTCCAGCTCCTTGGCCGGGTCGGCGGTGATCTTCGGGGAGGCGATCGTGCCGTCGGCGCGGACCTTCGGGAGGCTCGTCTGCGGCGTGGGCAGCATCGCCTTCTTCTTGTCGATGGAGCCGTCGGCCTGGACGCCGTACATCGCGTTGTAGATGTTGCGCACGGCCTCACCGGAGGCGCCGGAACCCGTACCGGCCTGCGCGATCGTCATGACGACCGTGTAGTCCTTGGTGTAGGTGGCGAACCAGGAGGTGGTCTGCTTGCCGTAGACCTCCGCCGTACCCGTCTTGGCGTGCAGCTCGATCTTGTCCTGGGGCCAGCCCTGGAACTTCCAGGCCGCGGTACCGCTGGTGACCACGCCCGCGAGGGCCTTGTCGATGCCCTTGTGCGTGGCCGCGCTGATCGGCAGCTTGGCCTTCACCTTCGGCTTGATCTCCTGGACCGTCTTGCCGTCGGCGCTGACGATCGCCTTGCCGATGGTGGGGACGTACTCGGTGCCGCCGTTGGCGAGGGCGCCGTAGATCATGGCCTCCTGGATCGGCGTGACGAGGGTGTCGCCCTGGCCGATGGAGTAGTTGATCGAGTCGCCCTCGCGCATCTTGTTGCCTTCGAGGCAGTTCTCGTACGCGATCTGCTGGACGTACGTGCCGCCCTTCTTGCCGGTCTTGCACCAGTAGGCCTTGTTGGCCTCGTAGGTCTCCTGCTTCCACTTGCGGTCCGGGATCCGGCCGGTGACCTCGTTCGGAAGGTCGACGCCGGTGACCTTGCCGAGGCCGAACTGGTGGGCCGCCTTGTAGAAGTAGTCCTTCGGCTCACCCTTCTTCGGGTTGATGCCGCCGTCCTTCTTCCACTGGGCGTCGGCGAGACCGTAGAAGACGGTGTCGCAGGAGACCTCCAGCGCGCGGCCCAGCGAGATGGGGCCGAAGTTCTCGCCCTCGAAGTTCTTGAAGACCTGGCCGCCCACCGAGTACGAACTGGTGCAGGGGTAGCCGCCGTCCCAGGTGTAGCCGGCCTCGACCGCGGCGGCCGTGGAGACCACCTTGAACGTCGAACCGGGCGCCGACTGACCCTGTATGGCCCTGTTGAGCAGCGGGTAGTCGGAGTTCTTGCCGGTGAGCTGCTTGTAGTCCTTGGCGGAGATGCCGCCGACCCAGACGTTCGGGTCGTACGTCGGCGCGGACGCCATGGCGACGATGCGGCCGGTCTTGGCCTCCATCACGACCACGGCACCGGAGTCGGCCTTGTAGTTCTCGCCGGTGATCTTGTCGTACTGCTGACGGGCCGCCTTCATCGCCTTGTCGAGCTGGTACTCGGCGACGCGCTGCACCCGGGCGTCGATGCTGGTGACGAGGTTCGAACCGGGCTGCGGCGCATCGGACTTGGCCTTGCCGATCACGCGGCCGAGGTTGTCGACCTCGTAGCGGGTGACGCCGGCCTTGCCGCGCAGCTCCTTGTCGTACTCGCGCTCCAGGCCCGAGCGGCCGACCTGGTCGGAGCGCAGATACGGCGAGTCGCTGTCCTTGGCCTGGGTGATCTCGTCGTCGGTGACCGGCGAGAGGTAGCCGAGGACCTGGGCCGCGTTCGCGTCACCGGGAGCCGCGTAACGCCGGACGGCCTCGGGCTCGGCGGTGATGCCGGGGAAGTCCTCGGCGCGCTCGCGGATCTGCAGGGCCTGCTTGGCGGTGGCCTCGTCGGTGATCGGGATGGGCTGGTAGGGCGAGCCGTTCCAGCAGGGCTGCGGGGTCTTCGCGTCGCACAGCCGGACCTTCTGGATGACGTCCGCGGGCTTCAGGCCCAGCACGCCGGCCAGCTTGGTGAGAACGGCCTTGCCGTCGTCCGCCTGCTTCAGCAGGTCGGTGCGGGAGGCGGAGACCACGAGCCGGGTCTCGTTGTCGGCGAGGGGCACACCGCGCGCGTCCAGTATCGAACCGCGCACCGCGGGGTCGACGACCTGCTGGACGTGGTTGCCGGACGCTTCCTTCTGGTAGGCGGAGCCCTCACGGATCTGCAGGTACCAGAGGCGCCCGCCGAGGGTGCCGAGGAGGGAGAGGACGAGAATCTGGATGACGACGAGCCTGATCTGAACCCGTGGAGTCCGACCGGTCTCGGGAATGTTAGTCATGGGCGAAGCCCATCCCTTTGAGGGTGGTGGTGGGAGACGGGTGGGCGTTGGTCACTTGTGCTGCCTCCCCCTCTCAGTGCGTGTACACGATGCGTGTATGAGTCATATACGACGGACCTGTGAGTCCGTGGCCCAACTCCCCGGTGGTCAAAGCCTCTTGACCCCCTTGATACGTCCCGCCCGGGCCACGCGGGCGCGAGCGGACTTCATCTTCAGGCCGCCGCGCTGGCCGCCGATCTTCAGGCCGGTGCCGGAGGAGAGCCAACCCGACGAGATGTCGGCCGACTTGGCGGCGTTGGTCTCCGCGAGCGGGTCGTTGTCGGCGCGCCGGGCCAGCGCCATGATCCCGGGGACGACGAACGGGGCGAGCAGCAGGTCGTACAGCGAGGCCGTGAACAGCAGGCTGCCCAGGCCGACATGGCGGGCGGCGGTGTCGCCGACGAGGGCGCCGACACCGGCGTAGAGCAGGGTGGCGCCGATCGCGGCGGCGACCACGACGGCCATCGGGCCGGTGGCCGACTTCAGGCGGCCGTTCTCCGGCTTGGCCAGGCCCGCGAGGTAGCCGATGACGCACAGGACGAGGGCGTAGCGGCCGGCCGCGTGGTCGGCGGGCGGGGCCAGGTCGGCGAGGAGGCCCGCGCCGAAGCCGATGAGGGCGCCCGTGACATGGCCGTAGACCATGGCGAGGCCGAGGACCGTGAGGAGGAGCAGGTCGGGGACGGCGCCCGGGAGGTGGAGGCGGGCGAGGACGCTCACCTGGATCACGAGGGCGACGACGACCAGCGGCACGGAGAGCAGGATCCGGTTGACACGCATGGGGAAGGGCTCCTACTGCTGTTGCTGGCCGTCGACCGGCGCGTTCGCGGACGGGGTGACCGTGACGGTCACCGTCGGGATCGGGGTCGGCTTGGGCTTCGCCGGCAGGACCGTGTCACGCGGGTCCTTCTTCGGGGCCTCCACGACCACGCCGACGATGTCGAGCTTGGTGAAGTTCACGTACGGCGTGACGTACAGCGTGCGGGTCAGGCCGCCGCCGGAGGGGTCGACGCGGGAGACGACACCGACCGGGACGCCGGGCACGAACGGCTTGTCGCCCTGCGAGCCGAAGGTGACGAGCCGGTCGCCCTTCTGCACCTCGGCCTTGCCGTTGAGGAGTTCGACGCGCAGCGGGCCGTCGCCCTCGCCGGAGGCGAAGCCGAGTTCGTCGCTGCCCTCCATACGAGTGCCGACGGTGAAGTCGGGGTCGTTGGCGAGGAGGACGGTGGAGGCGTCCGGGCCGACGGTCGTCACACGCCCGACCAGTCCGTTGCCGTTCAGGACGGTCATGTCGCGCTTGATGCCGTCGTTGGCGCCGACGTCGATGGTGATCGTCCAGGAGAAGCTCTGGGCGGCTCCTATCCCGATGACCTGGGCGCCTTTGATGCCGTACTGGCCCTCGCCGGCCACCTTCAGCATCTTGTCGAGCTGGGTCAGGCGGCTGCGGTTGCGGTCGTCGCTGCCGAGCTTCGCCTTGAGGGCCGCGTTCTCCTTCTCCAGGACCGCGAGCCGGTCGTGCCGCTCACCGGAGTCGCGGACCGCGGAGACCGCGTCACCGACCGGGTCGACGGCGGACGACACGCCGTTCTCGATCGGGCCGAACACGGTGGCCGCGGCCCGGCGGGCTCCGTCGACCGGCGAGTCCTGCCCTCCCCGGATGTCCACCGTGATCAACGCGAACGCTACGGCGATCAGCAGCACCAGGAGCAGCCGGCTCTCTCGTGTGTCCCTCACGTGCGGCGGCCGTGCCTTCCTCATAGAAATGTGCAGAGGTTCAGGTATGCAGGTGTTGTACGAGCGGGAGTTGTCCGTGCGGATGGATACGGAGGCTTATGACGGAGCCTATGCCTCCGTATCAACGATCCGCCGCACGAGAGGAGATCATCCCGTACGGCGGAATCGAAGCGTTACGTCATCTGCGCGGCTGGGCGTCGAGGACCTGCTGCAGCGCCTCGAACTCCTCCACACACTTGCCGGAGCCGAGCGCCACGCTGTCGAGCGGGTCCTCGGCGATGTGGATCGGCATGCCGGTCTCCCGGCGCAGCCGCTCGTCGAGACCCTTCAGCAGGGCTCCGCCGCCGGTCAGAACGATTCCTCGGTCCATGATGTCGCCGGACAGCTCCGGCGGGCACTTGTCGAGGGTCGTCTTCACCGCGTCGACGATCGCGTTGACGGGCTCTTCGATCGCCTTGCGGACTTCGCCGGCGGAGATGACAACGGTCTTGGGCAGACCGGAGACCAGGTCCCGGCCGCGGATTTCGGTGTGCTGGTCGTCGTCGAGGTCGTACGCGGAACCGATCGTGATCTTGATCTGCTCAGCCGTCCGCTCACCCAGAAGGAGCGAGTACTCCTTCTTGATGTGCTGGATGATCGCGTTGTCCAACTCGTCGCCCGCGACGCGGATGGACTGGGCGGTGACGATGCCACCGAGCGAGATGACCGCGACCTCCGTGGTGCCGCCGCCGATGTCCACCACCATGTTGCCCGTGGCCTCGTGGACCGGCAGGCCGGAACCGATGGCCGCGGCCATGGGCTCCTCGATGATGTGCACCTGGCGGGCGCCGGCCTGGGACGACGCCTCGATGACGGCACGGCGCTCGACGCCCGTGATGCCCGAGGGCACACAGACGACGACGCGGGGGCGGGCCAGATAGCGCCGCTTGTGGATCTTCAGGATGAAGTAGCGGAGCATGCGCTCGGTGATCTCGAAGTCGGCGATGACACCGTCCTTCAGCGGACGTACGGCAACGATGTTGCCGGGCGTGCGCCCGATCATCTTCTTGGCTTCGGAGCCGACCGCGAGAATGCCACCGGTGTTGGTGTTGATCGCGACGACGGACGGCTCGTTGAGTACGATCCCGCGACCCCTGACGTACACCAGCGTGTTGGCGGTCCCGAGGTCGACAGCCATGTCACGGCCGATGAACGACATTGAGTTCCCCATCAGGATTCGTCTGGCCTTCCTGGGAGCTTTTGAGGGCTTTTCAGGTCGGCGAAGTGGGTGCTGTGACGTGAAGGCTTCCATCGTAGACGCGCCATCACGAACACTGCGCGAGGGTCTTCGCCATTGTCAGCATGTGAGGCGCGGCCTCGCTTGTGGAGACGGCCCAACGGGGGCACTCGTTCCCCCGATCGGCACGCATATGCCAAGAGACGGCCGGAAAAACACGGCCGCCCCTGGTCAGGCATGTGGGTTACTGATGGAGATTCAGCCGCGCCCGGGGAAGAAGATCTTCACCTCGCGTTCGGCGGACTCCTCCGAGTCCGAGGCGTGGATCAGGTTCTCCCGGACGATGACTCCGAAGTCGCCGCGGATGGAGCCCGGCGCGGCGGCGATCGGGTCGGTCGGACCGGCCAGCTGGCGTACGCCCTCGATGACCCGGTCGCCCTCGACGATCAGGGCGAGCACCGGGCCGGAGGCCATGAACTCCATCAGCGGCTCGTAGAACGGCTTGCCCTTGTGCTCGCCGTAGTGCTGCTCCAGGGTGTCCTGGTCCAGGGTGCGCAGCTCCAGCGCGGTGATCTGCCAGCCGGCCTTGCGCTCGATGCGGCTGATGATCTCGCCGGTCAGGCCACGACGTACGGCGTCGGGCTTGAGCAGGACGAGGGTGCGCTGGGTCACGACAGGACTCCTTCTGATCATGATGGTGCGGGACGGCTCACGGTCGTGTCACGGTCGTCTCACGACAAGGCCGAGGCTACAGGGCGTGTCCATGCGTCCATTACGCAGCGTCAGGTGTAGTGGAGTCGGTCTGCGCGGCCTGCGCCGCGAACCGCGCCTTCGCCTCGTCGATCTTCCGACCGTAGTGGACCGAGGCCCACCACAGGGCCGCGAAGATCGCCCCGAGGAAGAACATCGACGGTACGACGAGGCCCGACGCGATCAGCGCGATCTGGAGCGCCCAGCCGAGCGCGATGCCGGCCGGCCGGGTCACCACGCCGCACAGCGCGACGGACAGGAACATCGCGATCCCGCACACCGTCCACACGGTGGAGGTGGCCAGGTCCGGGTCCTTCATGGCCACGAGCCCGGCGAAACCGATCACGAAGAACTCGCCGATCAGCGTGGAAGAACAGAGCGTACGCACGGAAGGTCAGCCCCTCCCCAGGAGCAGTCGGGCCTCACCCACGGTGATGACGGAACCGGTGACGAGCACACCGCCGCCCGCGAACTCGCCGTCCTCCTCGGCCAGCGTGATCGCGGCCTCCAGCGCGTCGGGCAGCCGCGGCTCGACCTGCACGCGCTCGTCGCCGAACACCTCGACGGCGATGCCGGCCAGCTCGTCCACGTCCATCGCGCGGTGACTGGAGTTCTGCGTGACGACGACCTCGGCGAACATCGGCTCGAACGCTTCGAGCAGCCCGCGCACGTTCTTGTCGCCGCTGGCGCCCACGACCCCGATCAGCTTGCTGAAGTCGAACGCCTCCGCCACGGCCTCGGCGGTCGCACGGGCGCCCGCCGGGTTGTGCGCCGCGTCCAGCACGACGGTCGGCGACCGCCGCACCACCTCCAGCCGCCCGGGCGAGGTGACCGACGCGAAGGCCTTCCGCACGGTGTCGATCGCGAGCGGATCGGGCCGCTGCGCCCCCACCCCGAAGAACGCTTCCACGGCGGCGAGCGCCACGGCGGCGTTGTGCGCCTGGTACGGGCCGTGCAGGGGGAGGTAGATCTCCTCGTACTCGCCGCCGAGCCCGCGGAGGTTGATGAGCTGTCCGCCGACCGCGACGTTCCGGGACACGACCCCGAATTCGAGACCCTCCCGGGCCACGGTCGCGTCCACCTCGACGGCCTTCTTCAGCAGCACCTGCGCCGCGTCCACCGGCTGCTGCGCCAGGATCACGGTCGCGTCCTGCTTGACGATGCCGGCCTTCTCGGTGGCGATCTCGCCCGTCGTCCCGCCGAGGCGCTCGGTGTGGTCGAGATCGATGGGGGTGACCACGGCGACGGCTGCGTCGATGACGTTGGTGGCGTCCCAGCTGCCGCCCATGCCGACCTCTACGACGGCCACGTCGACCGGCGCGTCCGCGAACGCGGCGTACGCCATGCCCGTGAGCACCTCGAAGAACGACAGGCGGAACTCCTGCTGTGCGTCGACCATCTCGATGTACGGCTTGATGTCCTCGTACGTCTCGATGAAGCGCTCGGCGGAGATCGGGGCGCCGTCGAGGCTGATGCGTTCGGTGATCGACTGAACGTGGGGGGAGGTGTAACGGCCGGTGCGCAGTTCGAAGGCGCCGAGGAGCGCCTCGATCATGCGGGCCGTGGAGGTCTTGCCGTTCGTTCCCGTGATGTGGATCGAGGGGTACGAGCGTTGGGGGTCGCCCAGGACGTCCATCAGCGCGGCGATGCGGCTGACCGACGGCTCCAGCTTGGTCTCGCCCCAGCGGGTGGCGAGGTCGGCCTCTACGGCGCGGAGGGCTTTGTCCAGGGCGGGGTCTTCCGGACGGCCCGGGACGTCTGCCTGGGGGGCGCCGGTGCCTTGGGCTCGTAGGGTGCGGCTGCCGGCCTCGATGACCGCGAGGTCGGGGTCGCGGTCGGTCTCGGCCTCGATGATCTCGTCGAACGGGTCGCTGTCAGTCACGTGGGTCAGTCTACGGAGGTTGGGGTGGTCTTTCGTCTGCGGGCCCGGTGGGGGCTGGTCGCGCAGTTCCCCGCGCCCCTTGGGTACGGGAGGGCGCCCGGCGCTGAAAGGGCCCCGGGCGCCCCAAAGGCAGGCGAAGGGCCCCGGTGCTGAATACACACCGGGGCCCCACCTGACCACAAACCCCTACGCCTCCGGCAAGCCGTCCAGCTGGGCCTTGATGCGGGTGATGTCCTCGTCCGCCTTGGAGAGGCGGCCGCGGATCTTGTCGACCACGTTGTCCGGGGCCTTGGCCAGGAACGCCTCGTTGCCGAGCTTCGCCTCAGCCTGCTGGCGCTCCTTCTCCGCCGCCGCCAGATCCTTCGCGAGGCGCTTCCGCTCCGCCGCAATGTCGATCGTGCCGGAGAGGTCGAGGGCGACCGTGGCACCGCCGACCGGGAGGGTCGCCGTGGCCGCGAAGGCGTCGCCCTCGGGCTGGAGGCGGAGGAGCTGGCGGATGGCGGCCTCGTGGGGGGCCAGGGCCGTGCCGTCCAGGGTGAGGCGGGCCGGGACGCGCTGGCCGGGCTGGAGGCCCTGGTCGGCGCGGAAACGGCGGACCTCGGTGATGACCTGCTGGAGGGTCTCGATCTCCTTCTCGGCCGGTGCGTCACGGAAGCCGGAGTCCTTCGGCCAGTCCGCGATGACGATCGACTCGCCGCCCGTGAGGGTCGTCCAGAGCGTCTCCGTGACGAACGGGACGATCGGGTGCAGCAACTTCAGGGTGACGTCCAGGACTTCACCGAGGACGCGCTTGGAGACCTCGGCCGGTTCGCCGCCCGCCATGAACGTCGTCTTGGACAACTCGACGTACCAGTCGAAGACTTCGTCCCACGCGAAGTGGAACAGCGCGTCGGAGAGCTTCGCGAACTGGTAGTCCTCGTAGAGCGCGTCGACTTCGGCGACCGTGGAGTTGAGGCGGGACAGGATCCAGCGGTCGGTCGCCGACAGGCGGTCGGCGTCCGGGAGTTCGCCCTCGATCGTCGCGCCGTTCATGAGCGCGAAGCGGGTCGCGTTCCAGAGCTTGTTGGCGAAGTTGCGCGAACCCTGGACCCAGTCCTCGCCGATCGGGACGTCGACGCCCGGGTTGGCGCCGCGCGCGAGGGTGAAACGAAGCGCGTCGGAGCCGTACTTGTCCATCCAGTCGAGCGGATTGACCGCGTTCCCGAAGGACTTGGACATCTTCTTGCCGAACTGGTCGCGGACCATGCCATGCAGGGCGATGGTGTGGAACGGCGGGGTGCCGTCCATCGCGTAGAGGCCGAACATCATCATCCGGGCGACCCAGAAGAAGAGGATGTCGTAGCCGGTGACCAGGACGGAGTTCGGGTAGAACTTCGCGAGCGACTCGGTCTGTTCGGGCCAGCCGAGGGTGGAGAAGGGCCACAGGCCGGAGGAGAACCAGGTGTCGAGGACATCGGTGTCCTGGTGCCAGCCCTCGCCGGTCGGGGCCTCGTCGTCGGGGCCGACACAGACGACCTCGCCGTTCGGGCCGTACCAGACCGGGATGCGGTGGCCCCACCACAACTGCCGTGAGATGCACCAGTCGTGGAGGTTGTCGACCCAGTCGAAGTAGCGCTTCTCCATCTCCTGGGGGTGGATCTTGACCCGGCCGTCACGGACCGC
This sequence comes from Streptomyces sp. NBC_00986, assembly GCF_045162565.1. Classification (NCBI taxonomy): domain Bacteria; kingdom Bacillati; phylum Actinomycetota; class Actinomycetes; order Kitasatosporales; family Streptomycetaceae; genus Streptomyces; species Streptomyces sp. NBC_00986. The sequence continues at coordinate 7,751,711 of NZ_CP108733.1, read as the reverse complement.
GTCGCCGGCCGCCTTCGCGAGCGGGGCGACCTTGACCCACCACTGCATGGACAGCCGCGGCTCGATGGTCGTCTTGCAGCGCGAGCAGTGGCCGACCGAGTGGACGTACGGCCGCTTCTCGGCGACGATCCGGCCCTCGGCGCGCAGGGCGGCGACGATCGCGGAGCGGGCTTCGAGGCGGTCCTGGCCCTGGAAGGGGCCGGGGACGGTGATGACGGCGTGCTCGTCCATGACCGTGATGGCCGGGAGGTCGTGCCGCTGGCCGATCTCGAAGTCGTTCGGGTCGTGGGCCGGGGTGACCTTGACGGCACCCGTGCCGAACTCGGGGTCGACGTGCTCGTCCGCGACGACCGGGATGGAACGGTCGGTCAGCGGCAGCTTGATGAGCTTGCCGACGAGGTGCTTGTAGCGCTCGTCCGACGGGTGAACGGCGACGGCCGTGTCACCGAGCATGGTCTCGGCGCGAGTTGTGGCGACGACGATGGTCTCGTCCCCGTCGCCGTACTTCATGGAGACGAGCTCGCCGTCGTCGTCCTGGTACTCGACCTCGATGTCGGAGATCGCGGTGAGACAGCGCGGGCACCAGTTGATGATGCGCTCGGCGCGGTAGATCAACTCGTCGTCGTAGAGCCGCTTGAAGATGGTCTGGACGGACTGGGAAAGGCCCTCGTCCATGGTGAAGCGCTCGCGCGACCACGCGACACCGTCGCCGAGGCGGCGCATCTGGCCGGAGATCTGCCCGCCGGACTCGCCCTTCCACTGCCAGACGCGCTCGACGAACGCCTCACGGCCCAGGTCGTGGCGGGACTTGCCCTCCTTGCCCAGCTCGCGCTCGACGACGTTCTGCGTGGCGATGCCGGCGTGGTCCATGCCGGGCTGCCACAACGTCTCGTACCCCTGCATGCGCTTGCGGCGCGTGAGGGCGTCGATGAGCGTGTGCTCGAAGGCGTGCCCGAGGTGCAGGCTGCCCGTGACGTTCGGCGGCGGGATGACGATCGTGTACGGCGGCTTCTCGCTCTTCGCGTCGGCCTCGAAGTAACCCCGCTCCACCCAGCGCTCGTACAGCGGCCCCTCTACATCGGCCGGCGCGTACTGGGTCGGCAGTTCGGAGTCGGGCGCTGATGGCTGCTGCTGAGCGTTCTCGGTCACGGGCCCAGTTTAGGGGTGTCGCGGCGGTGTCCCGAAACGCGTTTGTTCTGTAACGGTGCGCCCCCCGATGCTCTGCGCTTCCTGTGACTGGGCCAGGATGTCGGGATCACATAAACATCTGGAGGGGAACCCAGAAATGAGCTACAACCAGCCGGGCCCGTACGGCGGGCAGCCCCAGCAGCCCGGTCCGTACGGTCAGCCGGGCCCCTACGGCCAGCCTCCCCAGCAGGCGCCGCAGGGCGCCCCCCAGCCCGGCTACGGCTACCCCCAGCAGGCTCCCCCCGCCCAGCCCGGCTACGGCTATCCGGCACAGCAGCCCCCGCAGGGCGTCCCGCCGCAGGGCCCCTACGGACAGCCGCAGCCGCCGTACGGCCAGCAGGCGCCCTATGGCCAACCTCCTTACGGGCAGCCCCCGTACGGCGTTCCGCAGCCGCCGCCCGGCGGGAAGAAGAAGACCGGGCTCATCATCGGCGCGGTGGCGGTCGTGGCCGCGATCGGCGTGGGTGTGTACTTCGTGCTCGGCTACACCGGGTCGTCCGGTCTCGCGGACGACGGTCCGCACAAGCTGACGACACCGGCGAAGGTGCTCGGCGACTACAACCGGGCCACCAAGGATGGCGACACCAGCGACAGCGGCTCGTCGACCGTGAAGGACCTGGAGAAGAGCGGCGTCAAGAACGGCACCGCCGTCTTCGGCGCCTACACCACGGCCGACCTGAGCGGCTACAACCCGAGCGACCCCTCCACCGCGCCCAGCGCGGCGGAGCTGCTCACGGCCAAGGGCATCTCGCTCATCGGCGCCTACGGCAAGATCGCCGATCCGCAGAAGGCCCTGGACGCGTTCTTCGCGGACATCCAGAAGGACGTCAACCAGAGCGGCTCCTCCAGCAGTTCGTCGGGCGGCAGCAAGCTGGTCGGGGACCCCGAGTCGGTCGACGTCAACGGCGCGGTCATGAAGTGCCAGGCGGCCAAGGGCACCAACCAGGTGACCAAGAAGACACAGACCGACTGGTTCTGCGCCTGGGCCGACTACAGCACCATCGCGATGGTCTCCCCCGGTGACAACACGGCCGATGTGTCCAAGGACACCGCCGTCTCCATGACGACCAAGCTCCGCAAGGAAGTCCGGGTGAAGACCTGACCCCGGAGGCCCGGAGGCCTCGACCACGAAGGGCGCCCGGTCAGTTGACTGACCGGGCGCCCTTCGTGTCGTACAAGGAAGCAGTCGTAGCGGCTACGCCGTCTTCTGCTCGCCCGGGCCGCGGCCGCGTGCGTCGCGCGGGATCAGGGTCGGGTTGACGTTCGACAGGACGACGTCCGCCGTGATGACGACCCGGGCCACGTCCTTGCGGGACGGGACCTCGTACATGACGCCCTGGAGGACTTCCTCCATGATGGCGCGCAGGCCGCGCGCGCCGGTCTGGCGGAGGATCGCCTGGTCGGCGATGGCCTCGAGGGCCTCGCGCTCGAAGTCCAGCTCCACGCCGTCGAGTTCGAAGAGGCGCTCGTACTGCTTGACGAGTGCGTTGCGCGGCTCGATGAGGATCTGGAGCAGGGCCTCGCGGTCCAGGTTGTGGACCGAGGTGATGACGGGCAGCCGGCCGATGAACTCGGGGATCATGCCGAACTTCACCAGGTCCTCGGGCATGACGTCCTCGAACTGGTCCTTGGCCTGCAGCTCCCGCTTCGAGCGGATCGTCGCGCCGAAGCCGATGCCCTTCGCGCCGGCCCTGGACTCGATGAGCTTCTCCAGGCCCGAGAAGGCGCCGCCCACGATGAACAGGACGTTCGTCGTGTCGATCTGGATGAACTCCTGGTGCGGGTGCTTACGGCCGCCCTGCGGCGGGACCGAGGCCGTGGTGCCCTCCAGGATCTTCAACAGGGCCTGCTGGACGCCCTCGCCGGACACATCGCGCGTGATCGACGGGTTCTCGCTCTTGCGGGCGACCTTGTCGATCTCGTCGATGTAGATGATGCCCGTCTCGGCCTTCTTGACGTCGTAGTCGGCGGCCTGGATGAGCTTCAGCAGGATGTTCTCGACGTCCTCGCCGACATAGCCCGCCTCCGTGAGCGCGGTCGCGTCGGCGATCGCGAACGGCACGTTCAACATGCGGGCCAGGGTCTGTGCGAGGAGGGTCTTGCCCGAGCCCGTGGGGCCGAGCAGGAGGATGTTGGACTTCGCCAACTCGATGGCGTCCTCGCGGCTCTGGCCGCCGCCGTTCTCACCGGCCTGGACGCGCTTGTAGTGGTTGTACACCGCGACCGAGAGTGCCTTCTTCGCCGACTCCTGGCCGACCACGTACCCCTCGAGGAACTCGTAGATCTCGCGGGGCTTGGGAAGTTCCTCCCAGCGGACCTCGCTCGTCTCCGCGAGTTCTTCCTCGATGATCTCGTTGCAGAGGTCGATGCACTCGTCGCAGATGTACACACCGGGCCCTGCGATGAGCTTCTTGACCTGCTTCTGGCTCTTGCCGCAGAACGAGCACTTGAGCAGATCGCCGCCGTCACCGATGCGTGCCACGGTGTGCTTCCCCTTCGCCTGGGAGACGCCTAGGTCCAGCGACTCCTGGTGCTGCCTTATGTCCGACGGTACCTTGCCGGGCCCCCCGTTCGGGCCCCCCTTGGCACGGTTCACTTCCACGTGGACCGTGCCGAGGGGTGGTGGACGATACAGGTCCGGGTCAGCGGACGTCGGCGTTGTTCATCTTCCGGGTGGAGATGATCTGGTCGATCAGGCCGTACGCCAGGGCGTCCTCGGCCGTGAGGATCTTGTCGCGCTCGATGTCCTCGCGGATCTTGTCCAGCGGGGTCGTCGAGTGCTTGGCCAGCATGTCCTCCAGCTGGGCACGCATGCGGAGGATCTCGTTGGCCGCGATCTCGAGGTCGGAGACCTGGCCCCGGCCCGTCTCGCTGTACGGCTGGTGGATCAGCACGCGCGCGTTCGGCAGCGCCATGCGCTTGCCCGGCGTACCGGCCGCCAGCAGGACGGCGGCGGCGGACGCGGCCTGGCCCATGCAGACCGTCTGGACGTCCGGCTTCACGAACTGCATCGTGTCGTAGATCGCGGTCAGCGCGGTGAAGGAGCCACCGGGGCTGTTGATGTAGATCGAGATGTCGCGGTCGGGGTCCATCGACTCCAGGCACAGCAGCTGCGCCATGACGTCGTTGGCCGACGCGTCGTCGATCTGGACACCGAGGAAGATCACGCGCTCCTCGAAGAGCTTCGCGTACGGGTCGTACTCACGGACACCCTGCGAGGTGCGCTCGACGAAACGCGGGATCACGTAACGGGACTCGGCGGCGGGAGCCGTGTATTCGGCGCGTGCGCGGTCGTACAGGCCGGTGCCGGGGAAGTCGTTCACTGTCTCTCTCCTAGGGGCTGAGGCGGTCGGCTGGGGGCTGTCTGGGGCCTCAGGCCCCGGTACCGCCGCCGCCCGGCATACCGGCGGCCGTGGGAATCACGTCGTCGATGAGGCCGTACTCCTTGGCCTCGAGCGCGTCGAACCAGCGGTCGCGGTCCGAGTCGCGGGTGATCTGCTCGATGCTCTGGCCCGTGTGCTGGGACGTGAGCTCGGCCATGCGCTTCTTGGTGTGCAGCAGCCGCTCCGCGTGGATCTTGATGTCGGAGGCCGAACCGGCCAGGCCGGCGGAGGGCTGGTGGATCAGGATCTCGGCGTTCGGCAGCGCGAAGCGCTTGCCCGGGGTACCCGCGCTGAGAAGGAACTGGCCCATGGAGGCGGCGAGGCCCATGGCGATGGTCACCACGTCGTTCTTGATGAACTGCATGGTGTCGTAGATCGCCATGCCGGCCGTGATCGAGCCGCCGGGGCTGTTGATGTAGAGGTAGATGTCCTTGTCGGGGTCGGCGGCAAGGAGGAGGAGCTGCGCGGTGATCTTGTTGGCGATGTCGTCGTCGACCGCCTGGCCGAGGAAGATGATCCGCTCACCGAGCAGCCGGTTGTAGACCTGGTCGCCGAGGCCACCGATAGAGGGCTCGCCGGCGGCTGTAGGCATCAGATTCGTCACGTATCCACCTGCTCGTCTTTACGACGGCGCCGGGCCGTCTCACGTGTACTGCCGGGGGCAACGGGGACTCCCCTGCCCTCGTATTCATGGACCCTAACGCGCGGGTCCCTTCGGAGAATCCCGCAAAGGGAACTGTTCGCTGTCAGCGCATGCGCTGCGCCGGCCTGAGCGGAATCCCTCGCGGTGGGGTGGGTGCGGTCTGTGGCGAGGCTGCGGGTGAGTGGGGGCTGAGCGCGCCCGCGCGGCGGAGCCGCAAATCGATACAGCCCCGCGCCCCTTCAGGGGCGCTCCGGTGAGCGGTACGACAAAGGGCCCCGGGGCTCGATGCAAACCCCAGGGCCCCTCGTGTGGCTGCTTACGCCTCGGTGGGCTCCTCGGCGGCGGCCTCTACGGTCTCCGCCGTCTCGTCCTCGTCGTCCAGGTCGACGATCTCGCCGTTGGTGTCCTTCACCGTGGCGGCCTCGACCACTACGGCCAGGGCCTTGCCGCGGGCCACCTCGCCGACCAGGAGGGGGACCTGGCCGCCTTCGACGACGGCCTGGGCGAACTGGTCGGGGGACATGCCGGAGGAGGCCGCGCGGCGCATGAGGTGCTCGGTGAGCTCCTCCTGGTTGACGTTCAGCTTCTCCTTGTTGACGAGCTCGTCGAGGACGAACTGCGTCTTGATGCCCTTGACCGCGGCTTCCTTGGTCTCGGTGTCGAACTCCTCGGCCGTCTTGCCCTGGATCTCCAGGTACTTGTCGAGGTCGAGGCCCATCTGGCCGAGCTGGTGGTGCTCCAGGTTGTGCTTGCGGGTGTTGATCTCGTCCTCGAGCAGCTTCTCGGGGACGGGCACCTCGACGAGCTCCAGCAGCTTCTCCAGGACGCGCTCCTGGGCCTGCGTGGCCTGGTCGTACTGCTTCATGTTCTCGAGGCGCTTGCGGCTGTCCGCGCGCAGCTCCTCCAGGGTGTCGAACTCGGAGGCGAGCTGTGCGAACTCGTCGTCCAGCGCGGGCAGTTCGCGGGCGGCGACCTGGGTGACCTTGACGGTGACCTGGGCCTCCTGGCCGGCCGCGGAGCCGCCCTTGAGCTCGGAGGCGAAGGTGGCCTCGCCACCGGCCTCCAGGCCGGTCACGGCCTCGTCGATGCCCTCGAGCAGCTCGCCGGAACCGATGGTGTAGGAGACACCCTCGGCGACGCCGTCCTCGAGGACCTCTCCGTCGACCTTGGCCTCCAGGTCGAGGGTGACGACGTCACCGTCGACGGCCGCGCGCTCGACCGGGGAGGTCGCCGCGAAGCGCTCGCGGAGCTGCTCGACCGACTCGTCGATGTCCGCTTCGCTGACCTCGACGGCGTCGACCTCGACCTCGATGCCCGAGTAGTCCGGGATCTCGATGGTCGGGCGGATGTCGACCTCGGCGGTGAAGTTCAGCGTCTCGCCGTCCTTCAGCTCCGTGATGTCGACCTCGGGCTGGCCGAGCGGGTTGAGCTCCGCCTCGTTGACCGCCTCGGTGTAGAACTTCGGAAGCGCGTCGTTGACCGCCTCCTCCAGGACCGCACCGCGGCCGAACCGCTGGTCGATGACGCGCGCCGGGATCTTGCCCTTCCGGAAGCCCTTCACCGTGACCTGCTGGTTGATCTTCTTGTACGCCGCGTCGAGGCTGTCCTTGAGCTCCTCGAAGGGCACCTCGATGCTGAGCCGAACCCGGGTCGGGTTCAGGGTCTCCACGGCGCTCTTCACGGTTCGGTCTCCTTGGGGGCTGACTTCTTGGTTTGCGGACCCAGACAGGTCCGGCGGTTTCTGGTCGCCCGGAGGACTTCAGAGTGTGAGAGACACACGGGCGCGCAGCTTGCATAGTAGCCGCAGCGACGAGACCCCCCAAAAGGCGATCCCGCGAGGTACTGGTGTGATACCGGACCCGAAGGTCCGGCAGGTGGTCGGGGTGGCGGGATTTGAACCCACGGCCTTCCGCTCCCAAAGCGGACGCGCTACCAAGCTGCGCCACACCCCGTCTGGTGCGACACGTAGGGTACATGCCCGCAGGCGGTGAAGCCGCCGCATTTCACGAGCGCCGGGGTGCCGGAGGGGGCATGGGGAATGCGGTGTGCGCGGAGGGCACCCGACCCGCTACGATGCCTTCTGTGCCGCGGTCGTCTGACCTGCGGCGCGTCGTGTGCGGGCGTAGCTCAATGGTAGAGCACTAGTCTTCCAAACTAGCTACGCGGGTTCGATTCCCGTCGCCCGCTCCAGGCATCTCAGGGCCAGGCCGGAGGATCACTCCTCGGTCTGGCCCTGATGCGTTCCCCGCCTTTTGGCCGGAAAGGGGAGGCTTCAGGGGAGCCGTCGGAGCCAGAGTGTGGCGAGACCGTAGGCGGCGAGCGCCGCGGCGAAGCCGACGAGGCCCGATGCCGTGTACGCCCAGTCGGGCAGCGCGTGCCGGAAGTAGTCGAACGTGACATCGCGCGCGAACAGGAAGGCGGCGAACGCCGCGAACAAGGCGCCCGCCGACTCCTTGGTGAACCGTCGACGCGTCGGTGTCGAACCCCTCGCCGTGCGCTGCGGCACGCGCGCCTCCATCAGAAGCTGATCGAGTTGATCGTCTCCGCCAGCGAGTTTATGAACCGGTTGATGGACGGAGCCATCCCGGTCGAGGCGAGGAAGAAGCCGAAGAGGATCGCGACTATGGCTGGGCCGGCCTTGATCGATCCCCCTCGGATCAACACCACCAGGATGATCGCCAACAGCAGCACCACAGACAGTGAAATGGCCACAACTGATCACACCCTCGGTCGGTCCGCTCTCCCGGCCCGGGGACGCAACCCGCGCACCCCGCCAGAACCATCGTGCCACCAACGCGGCCCACGTATGCGGCGGGTGACGGATCGTTGGTCGCAAAGGTTCGGCAGGGATGTGTTCGCAGTTCGTTCGCATTATTGGCATGCGCACATGAACAGGCCTTCCCCGTGTACCCTTTTGCGCCTTTTGATCGGGATGAATCGTGACATCGTGAACAGATTCCGGACGCGCGTCCGATGGTTTCACCGATTCCCGAGGGCAACGCTAGGGTGCCTCAGATGTTCCACGTTGACACGCCCCCGGGCCAGAACGAACAGAGCAAACAGAACGAAAAGAACGAACAGCCCACATCGCGCGACGCGTTCTTCGACAACGCGAAGTACCTGGCGATCCTGCTGGTCGCCATCGGGCACTCCTGGGAGCCCCTGAAGGGCGACAGCAGAGTGCTCCAGGGCCTGTACATGGTCGTGTACACCTTCCACATGCCGGCGTTCATCGTCATCTCCGGCTATTTCTCCCGCAGTTTCGACATGAGCCCCGCCCGGCTGAAGCGGCTCCTCACCGGTGTCGCGCTGCCGTACATCGTCTTCGAGATCGCGTACTCGCTCTTCAGCCGCTACGCCAACGACGACCCGCACCAGCAGATCACCCTGCTCGACCCGCTGTATCTCACCTGGTTCCTCTGCTCGTTGTTCATCTGGCGGCTCACCACCCCGATCTGGAAACTGGTCCGGCACCCGCTGCCGATCGCCCTCGGCATCGCCATGCTCGCCTCCTGCACGCCTGCCATCACCGACGACTTCGATCTGCAGCGGACGGCGCAGTTCCTGCCGTACTTCGTGCTCGGCCTGGTCCTCAAGCCCGAGCACTTCCAGCTGGTTCGGCGGCCCGAGATGCGGAAGCTGGCGGTGCCGGTGTTCGTGAGCGCGCTGGTGTTCGGCTACTGGGCGGTGCCGCGGATGAACGCGAGCTGGCTCTACCACCACGACTCCGCGCAGGAGTTCGCCGCTCCCTGGTGGGTCGGGCCGGTGATGATGCTCGCGATGTTCGGCTGCTCGCTGCTGCTGACCGCCGCCTTCTACTCCTGGGTACCGAGCCGCACGACCTGGTTCACGGCGCTCGGCGCGGGCACGCTGTACGGCTATCTGCTGCACGGCTTCCTGATCAAGGGCGCCGGTTACGCGGGCCTGTACGACCACGCCTGGCTGCACCGGCCGTACGGCGTCGCCCTGGTGACCGCCCTCGCGGTCACCGGCGTCACCCTGCTGTGCACCCCGCCCGTACGCCGGGTGTTCCGCTTCGTGATCGAGCCCCGCATGGAGTGGGCGTTCAAGCGCGACGCGGCCGAAGTCGCCCGTGAACGGCAGAGCACACTGGTGGGCTGAGCAGCCGGGGTGTCTCAGGCGCCCTTGAGGTGCCTCATCAGCCGCTCGAAGTCCGTCCATCCCGCGAGGTCCGAGGGGTCGCCCGGGAACGGGTAGTACAACGCCGGACGCCTCTTCGGGCCCAACTCGCGCGGCGGCCGCGGCAGCGGGGTGCGCCTGGCCCGGTCGCCGGGCAGCTCGCGCACCTCCTCGGCACCGAGGACGAAGGCGTACGGGACGCCGGGCCCCTCGAAGCGCGGCGGTACGGACAGGTCACGGCGGGCCCGGCGGACCTGGACCAGCATCGACTGCAGATCGTGCCGGGTGGCGAGGACCTCCGCCGCCCGGGTCACGGCGGCGTCCGTCGGCACCGTCTCACCCGGGCCGTAACCGAACGCCAGCGTGACGTCCTCCTCCACACCGCCCTCGGTACGGCTGATCCGGACCGTCGCGAGGCCCGGGCGCTCCGGACTGCCGACGACCACCAGCCAGGTCGGCTCGGGCGCCCGCTCGTACGCCAGGTCGGTCAACTGTCGTAGCGACCAAGGCAGGTTGGCGGGCTCCTCGGTGCCCCAGCCGGCCGGCGGTTCACCGGTGAGCTCACGCCATACGGCTTCCAGGGCGCCGCCGAGCACGAGCCGCTCGTCCGCCGGGTGGACTGCCCGGAAGGACACGGCCAGCTGGCGTTCGCCGTCGTCGGCGGTCTCGGGGGTGAACGACTCGGCCACGGGGGTGCGGGGGTCCTCCGGCGTCGCGTCCGGGGACCCGGCCGTCACGAACAGGCCGTTGTCCCAGCGCAGTACGGCTCCGGACAGTCCGTCGTAGTAGCCGTCCTTCTTGTCCTGCACCACCCAGCGCGAGGGCCAGCCCGGCAGGCTGCCGCGGACCGCCGGGGACAGGCGCGTGCCGGCGGGGGTGACGATCTGCAGGCCCAGTCCGGCGTCGGCGACGGCCTTGAAGGCGTCCGAGAGCCAGGCGGTCATCGCGACCACCGGGCGGTCCTGGATCACCACGGCGACCTTGTCGGTGAGCACGTCCACGGCGGGCTGCGCCGCGGCCGGGGCCGGCACCGCGCGCACCCCGTCGGTGTCGACCACCGCCAGCGACCGCGCCGCCTGCGGCGGCCAGGCGGTGCCACCGACCAAGGTGGCGACGCGGGCCGCGAAGGCACCGGCGAGCTCCTCGGCCTCCTTGACGCCGGTGGTGGCACGGGCCTCGGTCCACCAGTACGGCACCTCGGGCTCGGTCGCCCCGAGCAGCCGCGTCGCCTCTCCCCTGACCCGCACCAGCAGGGGTGCCTCGACGGAGACGAGGGGACGGCCCCGCCCGTCGCAGAGCCGCACCACCGCGCCGTCCCCCTCGACGCCCGCCAGCAGGTCCGGGCCACCGGCCAGCAGCCCCGCGAGCACGCTCAGCGGGTCGGGCATCGTCCTGGTGAGAGCGACGGCATCCTTCGTCATGGGTACCTCGTCCCGTTGCCTGTTCCCACCCGGTCCTACCTGGTTCCCGCGTGGACGGTCTGGATCAGCCGGTTCGGCTCGCCCCTGCGGACCAGGACGCCGCGACCGGACGGCTGCCGGCCGGCGTACACCCCGGGAAAGAGCTGGCCCTCGCTGCGGTCGCCCGCCATCACCAGCGCCGAGGCGCCTGACTCGCGCAGGCTCTGCAGCAGCGGCTCGTACAGGCCCCGGGAGGCGCCCGCGACCCGGCGGGTGAGGACGAAGTGGAGGCCGATGTCCTGGGCCGAGGGGATGTACGGCAGGAAGGGCGCGAGCGGCTGCTGGCCGGCGGTGGTGAGGACGTCGTAGTCGTCGACGAGGATCACGATCCGCGGGCCCGAGCCCCAGCTGCCGGGTTCCAGGTCCGCGCCGTCCGCGCTCTCGTCGGGCAGCCGCTTCTCCAGTTCGCCGGCGATGCCCGCGGACAGGCCCGCGCACAGCTTGGCGTTGTAGGCGTAGCCGCCCCGGTACTCCTCGGGGACGGCGCCGCGCAGTCCACGGCGCGGGTCCATGACGCCGAAGACCAGTTCGTCCTCGCTGTAGCGCTCGATCAGGCCCTGGGCGACGGCCCTGAGCAGGTTGGTCTTGCCGCACTCGCTGTCGCCCATGATCAGCAGGTGCTGGTCGTGCTCGAACAGGTCGAGCAGGACGGGCGCCAGCTGGGTCTGGTCGAGGCCGATCGGGACCCGGCGCGGTTCGGCCGCCGGGCCGGGCAGCAGATGCGGCTCCAGGACGTGCGGCAGCACCCTGACCGGCTGGGCTGTCTCGCCGGACCAGGTGGCGCGGATCGTACGGGCCGTGCGCTCCAGGACCGTGCCGAGGTCGGCCGTGTCGGCGACGCCGTCCGTGCGGGGCAGGGCGACCTGGGCGAAGAGCTTGGTGTCGGTGAGGACGCGGCCCTTCTCGTCGGGCGAGAGGGTCTGCGCGAGCTTGCGCTCGATGCTGGACTCGCCAGCGTCGTTCAGCCTGAGTTCCACCCGCGTGCCGAACTGGGACTGGGCGGCGATGCGCACGTCGTTCCAGCGCAGCATGCCGGCGACCACGTGGATGCCGTAGCCGCTGCCGCGCTTGAGGATGTCGCCGACCCCTTCGTCGAGTTCCTCGAAGTCGTCGCGCAGGGCACCGAAGCCGTCGACGAGCAACACGATCTCCGTGGAGGCCAGTTCGGGGACGCGGCCCGCGGCGCGCAGGGTGCGCAGCTGCTCCAGGGAGTCGATGCGGTGGCGGCGGAACAGCTCCTCGCGCTGGTCCAGCATGCCGCGCACGGAGTCGACGGTGCGGGCGCACCGCTCCCGGTCGGCCCGGCCGGCCACCCCGCCCACGTGCGGCAGGCCGGACAGCGCCTGCAGACCGCCGCCCGCCAGGTCGAGGCCGTAGACGCCGACCTCCTGCGGGGTGTGGGTGAGCGCCAGGGACAGGGCCAGGGTGCGCAGCAGGGTGGTCTTGCCGGACTGGGGGCCGCCGGTGACCGCCGCGTGTCCGCCCGCCACCGTGAGGTCCAGGTACCACTGGCCCTGCCACTGCCGGGCCGGATCGTCCAGGACGCCCAGCGGGACCTGGAGCGGACCCCGGCGTCGGGCGAGCTGCATGCCGCGTGTGCCCACCTCGACGGGTCCGGCGACCTGGTCGAGGGCGACGGCGGCGGGCAGCGGGGGCAGCCAGATCTGGCGTACGGGCCGGGTGTCGGCGTTCTCCATCTGCCGGACCATGACGCCCATCTCGGTCAGTCCGGTCTCCCGGCGCCGCATCTGCGGCTCCTCGGGCCCCGTGCTCTCGCCCTGGCCCAGGGTGTTGTACGCCGGGTACTCCAGGGCGAGCGGCCCGGTGTCCTCGGTCTCGCGCCGGACGGGGCCGCGGTAGGCGCCGGAGACGTAGCCCGCCTTGAACCGCTCGTAGTGGCTGGTGTCGACCTTGAGGTAGCCGAAGCCCGGCAGCGGGGGCAGGTGGAAGGCGTCCGTGGTGTCCAGGACCGTACGGGACTCGTCGGCGGAGAAGGTGCGCAGGCCGAGCCGGTACGACAGATAGGTGTCCAGGCCCTTGAGCTTGCCGCCCTCGATGCGCTGGCTGGACAGCAGCAGGTGGACGCCGATGGAGCGGCCGATGCGGCCGATGGACAGGAACAGGTCGATGAAGTCCGGCTTGGCGGTGAGGAGTTCGCCGAACTCGTCGATCACGACGAACAGGTGGGGCAGCGGTTCGAGGTCGGGGCGCTTCTCGGCCCGCAGGGCGGCGTAGTGACCGATGTCGGCGACGTTGCCCGCCTCCTTGAGGACCTGCTGGCGGCGCTTGACCTCGCCGGCGAGCGAGGCGTGGACGCGTTCGACGAGACCGGCCTGGTTCTCCAGGTTGGTGATCACACCCGCCACGTGCGGGACGTCCGCGAAGGGGGCGAAGGTGGCGCCGCCCTTGTAGTCGACGAGGACCAGCGCGAGGTCCTCCGGCGGATGCGTGGCGAGCAGCGCGAGGACGAGGGTGCGCAGCAGCTCCGACTTGCCGGAACCGGTGGCACCGACGCAGAGGCCGTGCGGGCCCATACCCAGCTCGGAGGACTCCTTCAGGTCGAGGAGCACGGGTTCGTGGCTGTCGCCGACACCGATCGGGACGCGCAGGAAGGCGCGTTCGGCGCGGGGCGCCCACAGCCGGTCCAGGTCGAGGTCGGCGACGTCGTCGATGCCGAGCAGCTCCGCGAAGTCGACCGGACCGGTCAGCGGGGCACCGACCAGGGACTCCGCGGACAGCCGCAGCGGGGCGAGCATCCGGGCCAGGCCCTCGGCGAGGGCCGTGCCGACCTCGTCGACCGTGCCGTGGGCGCTGATCGGCTCGGTCTCACGCAGGTCCTCGATGTCGATCCGGGCGCCGTCGACGGTGATGCGCACACCGACGCTGCCGGGCTCCCGTACCCGCTCGTCGAGCAGGTGCAGCACGGTGACGCCCATGTCCCGCAGGCCGACCGCGTCGTCGGGGCGCGGCAGGTCGACGGCGTCGTCGCCGTGCGCGTCGGCGACGACGAGGAGCCGGGAGGTCATGGCGAGCGCGTCCCGGCCGGCCATGCCGCGGCGCACCTCGGCCGCGTAGGAGGCGCGGCGGCGCAGCTCACCGCCGATCCGCCGGGCGAGCTGGGGCAGCGAGGGGGCGATACGGCGGGCGGCGACCGGGCCGTCGAACTGCTCGGTGTCCAGCAGGTGCGGCAGCCACTTGACCCACTCCCAGTCGGCCAGCCGGTCGCCGGGGGCCGCGACGGCCAGGGCCACGTCGTCGGGCGCGTGGGTGGCGGCGGCCTGGACGAGCAGGGCGCGGGCGACGCGCAGGGTGTCCTCGCGCGGGCCGATGACGCTGATGTTGCCGACCCGGTCGAGCGGGACGGTGAGCGGCAGTTCGGTGCCGGTGCTGAAGCGGGAGGTCAGCGCGGAAGCCTCGTTGAGCATGAACCGGTCGGGCGGGGTGAGCGCGGAGGAGCCCTGCTGGGCGACCTGCAGATCGCGCACCGGCATCTGACCGGTGCCGACGCGTACCCGCAGGAAGTCCCCGTCCGTCCGGCGCCGCTCCCACAGGCGGGCGGGGTCGCGCACGATGTCGTACAGCGCGTCCGGCGGCGGGTTGAGCACCTGGGCGCGCTCGCGCCGTTCGCGTTCCTCCGTCGCCAGTTGTTCGCGCAGGTCCTCCAGGTAGGCCAGGTAGGCCTCGCGCTGGGTGCGGCGGACGCGCTGCGCCTTGCCGCGCTGGGAGAAGGCCATGGCGAGGGAACCGGCCAGGGTGACGACGAGGATGATCGCGCCCAGCCCGGCGAACTGGCTGTTGCGCACGAAGGTCATCATCACGACGGACGACATGACCCCGGCGACGGGCAGCAGCGAGTGCAGCACGGAACCGGCCTTGCCCTCGGGCAGGTTGGGCGGCGCCTCTATGGCGCGCGGCTCGGGGGCGGCCGGCGGGCGGGTGGTGCGCGCGGGACGGTGGATCAGTCGGGTGCTCATCTACGTTGCCTGGTCCTCGGGTTGGATTCCTCGGTCCCTTCCTGTCGGGCGGTCAGCGCTGCTTCTGGGAGAGCTGGAAGACGTCGGCGGCCAGCCGGGTGGCGGCCTGCCGGGTGGCCCGGGCGAGGAGATCCGTACGGATGGTGCCGCCGGACGCGAGGTGGCGGTCGTAGGGCAGGACGCGCACGGTGACTCCGGCCCCGGTCAGCTCCTGGGTCGCCCTGGCGAGGTCGACGCCGGGGTGCGGTGCGAGCTCGGTGAGGACGACGACGGTGGAGGCCAGCACGTGCGGGGGCAGGTTGCGCATCCACTCCAGGACGGCGCGGGTGCTGGCGATGCCCTCCAGCGTCGCGGGCACGGTGAGCACCCGGGCCTGCGCGGCGGACAGCGCGGTACGGGCGACCTCGGCGGGCAGGGTCTCGCAGTCGACGACGGTCACCCCGAAGAAACGGCGCAGCGAGACCATGACCCGCTCGTAGCCCGCGGTGTCGAGCATGGCGCCGACCTGGCCCTGGCTGCCGGGCAACAGCCAGGCGTTGCCGGGGAGTTGGACCAGGTAGCCGGTGACGTCGAGCAGCGACATCTGCGGTTCCACCAGTCCGGCGAGGTCGCCGGTGGTCCAGCGCAGGGTCTCCGCGCCGAGCCGCAGCGGCAGCGAGCCGAGCGCCGGGTCGGCCTCGACGACGAGCACCGGGTCCTGGCGGTAGTGGGCGTAGGTGGCGCCCAGCAGCGCGGCGACCGTCGTCTTGCCGGAGCCGCCGCGGATGGACGTCACCGCGATCTGCCGCCCGGTGGTGACCGCCTGCTGCAGCACCTCGGCGGTCGCCGCGCTGTCGGCGACCTCGCGGGCCGCCGAGGAGGAGACGGTACGGCGTACGGCGCGCAGGGCACGGGTACCGAGCGCCTCACCGCGGCGCGGCTTGAGCGCGGCGGCGGCGAGCCGCTTGTCGAGCACGGGGCGGGAGTCGGGGGTGACGCGGTGCGGTGCGCGGGGCTGCGGCTGGTAGGTGTGGGCCTGTTGCTGGTGTTGAGGAGGCGGCGGGTCGGCGTACGCCTGCTGTTGTGGGTAGCCGTACGCCGGGGCGCCGGGTCCCTGCTGCGGTAGCGGTTGTTGTTGCTGCGGCGATAGCTGTTGTTGCTGTGGCGGCACAGGCTGCTGACGCTGATGCTGAGGCGTAGCGCCTCTCAGATCGCGCAGCACGTCGCTCTGCCAGTTGTCCCCGTTCGGCATGTCGCCCTTCACTCCTGCCCTGGCCTCAGAACTTGTTGAGCAGTTGCCCATAGATGCCGAACACCCCGACGGCGAGCGGGAAGAGCCCGATCACGCCGAGGGACTCGATCAGGTCGCCGATCCGCCGCAGCCGCACCTGCACGTGCTCGGGCGGCTGGACCGCGAGGACCAGCAGCGGCAGCACTCCGGCGACGCACAGCAGCACCAGTGCCCCGGCGCCGCCCGCGTGGTCCACCCACTCCACCGCGAGCCGTACGACGAGCAGCGCGGCGCCGCTGAACAGCGCCACGACCTCGGCGACCAGCGGGAAGGCCCGGGCCTGGGACAGCAGCACCACGGCGGTGAGCGAGGTGAGGGTCACCGTCCACACGGTGGGCCGCCCGGCCGAGGTCAGCAGCCAGCCGCCGGCGGCGGCCGAGACGACGGTGGCGATGGTGATCAGCGCGAGCCCGCGGTGCGTCGCGGCGAGCGCGTTGGCGACCTGGTGGCGGCTGACCGAAGCGCCCGCGGAGCGCCGGTCGTCGAGTCCCGTCAGCCCCGAGGCCATCAGCGCCAGCCGCGGCAGCATGCCGAGCAGCACGACGGAGAACACGGCCATCACCGCACCGAGCCGGTCCGGCCGGTCCTGCACGGCGGCGACGGCCTCCCACACCAGGGTGATGAAGGCGGCGGCGCCGGCCCCGAGGAGCGCACCACGGCCGAGCGGGGAGAAGTAGGCGAGCAGTACGAGAGTGAGCACCAGCGCCGCGACGACACCGGCCAGCCGGGCCGGTCCTGACCAGCCGTAGGCGTCGGCGGCGGTCCAGGCGGCGAGCAGTCCGAGCCCCCCGGAGGCGAGCAGCAGCGCCGTGGCGAGCCCGCGGTTGCCGTCGCCGATCTTCGAGACGAGCGCGCCCGCGACCAGGAACACGACCGTGACGACCGCGAGCGCGGTGGTGACGGACTCGAGCGCGAACTCGCGCCGGGCCAGCAGGGCCGCGGCCACGGCGAACACGACGGTGGCCACCCCGGAACTGGCCCGGCGTGCGGCGGGCCGCCAGCGCCAGGCGCGCAGATCGAGGTCGTCGGCGACCTGGTCGGTGACGTCGTGCACGACGGGTGCGGGCGGCGCGGCATGGGCGCGCACCAGCTGGAGCACGGCGCCGTCGGGCACCTCGGACGACGACAGCGTGGCCTCGTGCGGCAGCACCGAGCCGTCGGAGGTGATCAGCTGCCGGGTCATGGGCCGCGTGGCGGCGCGGTCGTCGAGCAACTGCAGGATGTCGGGCAGGAGTTGCCCGATCGGGGTGTCCGACGGCAGGACGATGTCGACGCGCCGGCGCTCACCGACCAGCGTGACCCGGCTCAGTTGTGTCCGGGACGTCGTTGCTGTACTCACCACTTACCGGAACCCATTCATCGCGAAGTTGTGGCCGAGGATGCGGCGGACGGCTGCGCGGAGGTGCCGCCGTACTGCTGCTGCTCCTGCTGCTGTTGCTGCTTCTGCTTGGCCAGGGTGGCCTGCAGGAAGGACCACCCGACGCACCCGGCGCACAGGACCGCCGCGATGGCGATGCCCGCGAACACCTTCCCGAGCCGCTCGTCGGCCGAGCGCCGGGTGCGCTGCGCGCCGAAGAGCAGCGCGTCGCGCATCCGGCGCCGGCGCACCGCCACCGACTCCAGCAGTTGGCTGTCGTAGTCCCGTGCCATTGAGTTGGTCCTGTGCCTGTGCTCTCTGTGCGGTCGTCAGTCGTCGGAGGTCGTGGAGGTTTCAGGGACGCGAGGGGGTGTCAGGGATGTCGGGGTTTTCGGAGTTCTCGGGGTTCTCTGCGGTGATGCCGAGGTACTCCCGCATGTCGGCGTACTTCCGCGTCAGACGCCGTGCAGTGGGCTCGTCGAGTACGGCCAGCCGGCGCGGGTCGGCGTTGTGCGCGAGGTCGGCCGCCTTGACGAGCCGCGCGCCCTCGGTGGCGAGGATCCGATCCGCGTACGCCCGCGGCTCCTCGCCCGGCCGTTTGCTCAGGGCCCGTACGACGTCCTTGGTGCGCTGGGTGAGCGCGGCCGCCGTCAGCCACTCCTCGCTCAGCACACCGTCCTCGATCGCGTCGTGCAGCCAGGCGGCGGCGATGAGTTCGCGACCGCCACCACGGGCGCGCACGCCTTCGGCGACGGCCTCCAGGTGTTCGGCGTAGGGCCGGCCGGCCTTGTCCCGCTGCGCGGCGTGCGCGGCGCGGGCTACGGACTCGACCTCGGCGAGCGTCATGACCGGAGCGGACGACCCGTCGTACGGCATAGCGCATCCCCCCTGTCCCCGTGACTTCGCCCGTGCAACATAAAACATGGACGCGCGGGCGGCGTACCCGGGGAGCCCGGGCTGCCGGGAACGGCGCCGAAACCTCCGCAGAACCTGCACACCTGGCGTTCCCTATGTCGAATCCGGCTCACTGGGCGGGGTGCGCGGCATGCGCGGCGTGCCGGTCCAGGAGCGCGACAACCATGGCGTCGAAGAGGCCGCTCTGGACGGCTTCGTCCACCGACCCCTCGTTGACGCGTTCACCGACCGCGAGGAAGGTCGCGGCGCGTATGGCGTCCGCGGGACGCAGCCGTCCGTGGGGCGGCACCGCGGGAGGCGGAGCGGAGCTCCAGCGGTACTCCGGGGTGACGGCACCGATGCCCCACAGGGCCTTGACGACTCGCCACAGCGGCTTGCTGTAGACCGGATACGGCCACTGTGTCGCGCCGTTCGCGTTCTTCTCGCCGCCGCCCCAGCGGACGTCACGGTCGTCGTCGGTGAGGGCGGCGTAGGCGTCGGCCAGCTCCTGCCAGGCTTCGACGTCGTCGTGGCCGAGCTGGGCCAGCAGGCGCCGGTCGTCGGCCTCGGTGACGGCGCGGGCGAGTTCGTCCAAGGCCTCGGGGCCGCGGACGCCGACCGGGGGCCCGGTGCCGGCGTCGCGGGCGAGCTGGGTCAGCGCGCCGGCCAGGGGGATGCCTCGCTCGCGGGTCTCCGCCACCTTGGCCGCCCATGTCTCGCCGAGGCGATACCCGTCGACACCGGTCGCGGCGCGCCGCGACCACTCCAGGGTGCCTGCGGCGTAGTCGGCCCAGACGTATCCGACGACTTCGCCGTCGGGGCTCTCTACGGCGACGTACTGGACGGGGTGCTGGTGCTGCATGCGGGGTCAGGCCTCCTGGGCGACGGCCTTGACTGCGGCGGTGTTCGGCGCGTCCGTGAGGGAACCGGGCAGAGGACGGCCTCTGCCGCCGGGCTCCGGTCCGGCCAGGAACTCGGCGACAGCCTGTGACGGGCGGATGCCCCGCGCCTTGGCTTCACGCAGCCTGCTGATCCAGGAGATGCTCTCGTTCGCCCCCACGGGACCAGCGGCCCGCCTCGGCACATACGCGGCGGCGTCGTCCTCGTCACCGCCCCACACGTATCCGAGGACCGCACCGTTCTGCTTGTCGACAACCGTGAAGTACCGCACCGGCTTGTCGGTCCGGGTCCGGTACCTCGGCGGCCCTGGAGACACGAGGTTGAAGTGCACGTCCTCGTCGAAGCGCCGGTTGATCGGCGCGGGTTCAGCCACCAGAGGCCATTTCCTTGAGTGCGGCAAGCGTCGGGGACTCGGTGAGCGAGCCGGGGACGGCGTGGCTCGGCTCGCTGTCGTTGGTGCCCCGCGCCAGTTCCGCGAGCAGGGCCGTCGGGGCGAGCTCCCGGGCCTTGCCGGCGCGGAGGGCCCGCAGCCACCTCGCGCCGGCGTTGACGGCGTCGGCCGAAAGCCCTGGCGGCACCAGCCAGCCAGCCGCGTCGTCCTTGTCGTTCGCCCACACGTACCCGATGACCTTGCCGGTCCGGTCGGCGACGCTCAGGTACGCGACCGGGCCATCGGTGCTCCGGCCGTACATCGCCGGACCTGCCACCTGCTTCAGCTGGAGGTCTTCTGCGAAGCGCGAGTTGACCGGTCGTTCACTGCTCATGGTGGCGCGTATGACTCCTAGTCACCCTTGGCAAGGGCTTTGACCGCCGCGGCGTTCGGGGCGTCGGTGAGAGAGTCCGGCAGGGCCCGGCCGAATTTGCCTGTCGCCGGTTCGGCCAGCATCTCCTCGATGGCCTGGGCGGGTCGGATACCCCGTCCCTTGGCCTTCTCCAGACGGTTGAACCAACCGAGGCCCTCCATCAACGCCCGAGGTCCGGCGGCCTGCCGAGGTTCCCACGCGGCGGCGTCGTCCTCGTTAGCGGCCCACACGTATCCGAGAACCAAACCGTTCTCTCTGTCTGCCACCTCGAAGTACCGCACCGGCTTTTCGGTCCGGGTCTGGTACCTCGGCGGGCCCGGCTTCACGAGGTTGAAGTGCAGGTCATCGTCAAAACGCGGGTTGATCGGTCGTTCAGTGCTCATGATGTCCACATTCCTTTGCCACTCCCTGCTCCGCAACGAAGCTACGGCCTCGGCAGAACCTCTCCGTACGCATGCCACTTGCCCGCCTCGTCCACGAAGACCCGCGTCACCTTGTACTCGGTACCGCGGGCGAGGAGTAGTTCGCGTTCTCCCTTGACCAGGGTGATGGACTCCAGCCAGAGGGCAGGCGTGTCTTTCGGCACCCGCAGATGCATCCACACCGGCTTGGCGTCGAAAGGTGGTGGCGGGGTCTTGCCAATGGCAGTGGAGGTGAACGCCTTGTCGTCCCAGACGCCGCCCTGCAACTCCATCGGCGAATCGAGCCCAAAGTGACCGATGCCGGTGCCGCGGACAACCATGATGTCCTCGGGTACGGGGCGAGCGTCCATGACCTTGTCCATCTCGTCGATGGTGTGCAAGATCGAATCGGGCACTTCGGTGTCATAACGAAGATGGTCGTTGATGGGATCGTAGGCGGAGCCGGTGTAGGTGACCAGCCCTTCCTTCCTCTCGGGGTCGAGGCCGTCCATGAACTCTTTCCAGTGCGCGTGGCCGTACTCCAGCCCTGCCGCGTTGCTGACGCTGGGCGCTGGGTTCGTGCCGTGCGCCAGTTCGGCCGCGGCCACCGCGTGCTGCTGTTCGGGCGTAAGAGCCTCGAACTCTTCGTTCGACATGGTCGGCTTGTACTCGAACGGTTCCCCGTCCCGGTGCCCCGGCACGTCCGTGCCCGGGTGACCAGCGTCGGCGCCGTGCAGGGCGGTGTCCATTCCGCCGTGCGGATCGACATGCCCTACGTCGCCGTCGTGATCGTGCCCGCCATGACCGTCATGGCCACTGTCGTGCGCGGGCGCGTCGTGGCCCGGCTCATGCGGCGTCTGCGGGTCGTGGCCGCCGGTGTGCGGTACCTCGTGCGCCGGGGTCGTCGGGGTCTCGTGGTACCAAGCCGAAGGTG
Source organism: Streptomyces sp. NBC_00986 (assembly GCF_045162565.1). Taxonomy (NCBI): domain Bacteria; kingdom Bacillati; phylum Actinomycetota; class Actinomycetes; order Kitasatosporales; family Streptomycetaceae; genus Streptomyces; species Streptomyces sp. NBC_00986. The sequence goes on along the minus strand of NZ_CP108733.1, from coordinate 7,730,364 downwards.
TCGTACCGGCGTGCCCGCCCGCCGAGACCGCGTCGCCCGTGCCGTGCGGGACGCCTCCGTGAACGCCGCTGCCAGGGACGTGCGGGACACCGCCATGCACGGCGTTGCCCGGGGCGTGCGGAACCCCGCCATGGACACCGTCACCGACGGACTTCGGGATACCTCCGTGGATCCCGTCACCCACAGACTTCGGGATACCTCCGTGGATCCCGTCACCCACAGACTTCGGGATACCTCCGTGGATCCCGTCACCCACAGACTTCGGAATGCCGCCGTGGATCCCGTTCCCAGGAACATGCGGGGCGCCACCATGCACCGCGTTGCCCGCAGCGTGGGGAATCCCGCCATGGACACCGTCCCCCACGGACTTCGGAATGCCACCGTGAATCCCGTTCCCCACGGACTTCGGGATACCACCGTGGATCCCGTTCCCAGGAACATGCGGCGTGCCACCATGCACGGCATTGCCCGCAGAGTGCGGAATCCCGCCATGGACACCGTCCCCCACGGACTTCGGAATGCCACCGTGAATCCCGTTCCCCACATGCGGAAGCGCCCCATGCGCCCCATTACCCGCCGCATGCGACACACCCACAGGCGCCGTTTCCGGCGCCGGGACCGTCCAATGGGCCGGAAGTCCAGGAGCCGCTTCCTTCGGGATCGGGGTCGTCTCGACGTTGCCCGCGTGGTCGAGGAGGTTGCCGTTCGGCTCCAGGAGCCGGCCGTCGGGGAGGTGTACGGAGCCGTCGGGGAGGGTCGGGATGTCGATCTTGCCGACGCCCTTCAGGTTCTTGGCGATGTCGCCGACCTTGGACAGGCCGGCGCCGGCGCCCTTCATGACGTACGTCATCGGGTCGATGATCCTGCCGGCCTTCCCGGCCAGGGAGACCGCCTTGGCCACCGCGCCCGCCTTGCCGGCCCCGGTCACGGCCGCGCCCTCTCCGCCGGTGAAGACGGTGGTGACGACGTTGAAGGTGACCGCACCCGCCGCACGCGCGGGATTCTTGCCCCACTCGTCCCACGCCAACAGCGCCTTCCCCGTCTGCTTCATCGTGTTGCGCGACTCGCGGAACCACGACGGCAGCGCCTTGTCCGGCAGCGCCCAGAAAGCGAGTTGGGCACCCGGCATCATCGACAGCGTCAGCCCGGTCGCCAGCTGCGCCAGGCCCTTCCACGCCTGCCCCATCGCGTCCCAGCCGCCGAACCCGACCAGCGTCCCCAGACCCTTGATGGTGCCCCAGACGCCGTCCACGATCAGGCCGTCCCACACGAACGACTTCGCCCAGTGCCCGACGTCGTACCAGTGGTGCTTCTCCTCCACCGGGTCGCCCCACGGCAGCTTCGCGTCCTTCAGGTCCGACGCGTTGTAGCCGTACTGGTTCTTCTTGTCCGAACCGTCACCGGCGACCATCTGCGTGCCGTGCCACAAGGCCGTGATCTCGTTGTGGCACGTGCGCTCGGCGGCCCAGAACGCCGCCACCGCCGCCGTGATGTCATCCCGGATCCGGTTGTGCTTGTCGACCTTGTCCCCGTCGTACTCCCAGTCGTCGTCCCCCTTGACCGAGGCGACGAACTCCGTCGCCTCGGTCTTCAGCTGCTTCAGCTTCGCCACCAGCGGACGGATCTCGGTCGCGTACCCCGACAGCGCCGAGGAGACCGTCTCCAGATCCGTGGCGAAGGTGTCCGAGCGATCCGACACCGGCTTCGTCGACGCGAACAGCGTCTCCGCCTCAGGAGCGTGGTAGTACGCCGACAACCCCTGGAACTGCGCGTGCACGTCCGCACCCGTGGAACGGATGTGTCCGGCGTCCTTCTTCAGATCGCCGTAGTCCTTCTCCAGCTGCTCCAGGTCACCGGTGAACTCGGGAATCTCCTGCGGATCGATCACGACTGACCCACTCCCGGCATCGACACCCCGGGCGTGGACGCCTTGCGCTGCACCTCAGCGGCCATCGCGTCGTCGCCGTTCAGATACGCCGTCGTCGCGTCCACCGCGCCCTGCATCGACTTGCCCGCCCGCGCGGCGATGAACTGCAGGTCCTTCATCGCGTGTTCGGCGTACTGCGAGAGCGCCAGCGCCACCAGGCCGCCCTGTGCCTTCCCGCCGTCCTTGCCGCCCTGACCGCCCGACGCGCCGCCCGATCCGCCGTCCGCGGAGATCGTGCCCGCGCTCGACGCCGCCGACTGCAGATGCGCGCCGTAGTCCTTCGCGTACGTCTCCAGATGCGACGCGGTCGTGCCCGTCGTCGTCAGCACATGCTGAATGCCCTGCGGACGCAGGTCCCAGCCCGTCATACCAACCCCCGTGAACCCGGCACCCGGCCGTCACGAACCATCAAGAACCACAACAGCCGCGGCAGCCCCCGGTGAACCACCGACCGACCGCCAACTGGGCACCGTTCAGCCGATGTTGTCCACCGCCGACTTCGCCTTCGCCAACGTCGAATGCGCCGTCGAGTCGTTCTTCTCCATCGTCGTCTTCAGCAGTTGGATGATGTTCCGGACCTCCTGCGAGGCCTGGTTCCAGCGGTGCTCCTTGCCGTGGTACTCGTCCGCCACGCCATCGGCCGTGAAGTCCGACATCGCCTTCTTCACCTGCTTGTCCCGCGCCGAGATCACCGCCTCCAGCTGGGCGATCACCCCCGCGAGGTTCCCCTGCACGTCCCCCGACGCCGTCGTGTCGTAGGAACGACGATCCGAACCCGCACCCGCCATCACACACCACTCCCCGAAAACACCCTGAACACCCTGAACAAACGGAACACCCTGAACAACCGGAACGAACCGGACCCTCAGCGGCCCGAGAACCGCGCCGCGTCGAAATTGGCCGACCCCATGTGCTGCCGGGCGTTGTCACGCTGCTCGTCGTCACCCGTGCCGAAGGCACTGTCCATCCCGGACTGGCCGCCCAGAATGGCCGCCAACGACGAGTTCAGCTCCTTCGTGATCCCGTCCGCCCGCGCCTTGAACTGGTCGAAGGCCGCGCGGCCCCCGCCGTTGAACTTGCCCTCCAGCGGCTCCGCCGCCTGCACCAACCGCTGGATCAGCGTGCCCAGATCCTGACTCGATCCACGCGAGTCACGCATCAGCGTCGACAGCGCCTGCGCACCCATGTCGAACTTCATGTCGGCTCCCCCGTACAGGCTCACGCGGCGTGTGCCGCTCGTGTCGCATACGGATTCATCAATATCAACTCGCGAATCGCCCGGGCAACCCGGGGTCTTCACCATCACAAAGTCGGCAAACTTTTCTCACCGAAACCCGGGGACTCACCGAAACCCGGACGCTCACCGAAACCCGGGGGGGTGCCCCTATGACTTCGGTCAAGGGGTGATCGGGGTTGGTGGTTGGTAGAAGGTGCCGTCGCGGAGCATCGCGAAGAGGACGTCGGCTCGGCGGCGGGCGAGGCAGAGGATGGCCTGGGTGTGGTGCTTTCCCTGGGCGATCTTCTTGTCGTAGTAGGTGCGGGAGGCCGGGTCGGCCAGCGCGGCGAACGCCGAGAGGAAGAAGGCTCGCTTGAGCTGCTTGTTTCCTCTCCGCGAAGGTTGTTCGCCGCGGATGGAGGACCCGGAACTTCGGGTCGCCGGGGCGAGGCCGGCATAGGCGGCGAGGTGGGCGGCGGACGGAAACGAGGTGCCGTCGCCGACGTCGATGAGGATGCGGGCGCCGGTCCTGATGCCGATGCCGGGCATGGACATCAGGACCTGGGAAAGAGGGTGGGCCTCCAGTAGTTCCTCGATCCGGTGAGCCAGCAGTTTGCGCTGGTCGAGCACTGCCTGGAGCGAGGAGGCGAGGCTGGGGACGATCAGTGCGGCCGCATCCGTGCCCGGAACGACGACGGTCTGCTCGTCGAGTGCGGTGAAGACGTCGTCGATCAGCCGCTCGGCCATGCGGGGCGCCTTCGGACGGATCAGTGCGATGAGTCGTCGGCGTCCGGCCTTGCGGATCTGTGCCGGCGAGCCGAACTGATCCAGCAACCTGAGCACGGCCGGGTGCTGCATGCGCGGGCCCAGGACCCGTTCCAGGTGCGGGTGGATCTGGGTGAACAGGCCCCGCAGCCGGTTCGACAGACGGGTCGCTTCCGCGGCGAGGTCGTCGTCGAACCCGACGATCATCGACAGCTCGGCGATCGTCTCGTCGTCGAGGTCGACCGAGCGCAGCGTGTGCGGCATCGCCCGGGCCGCGTCGGCGATGATGAACGCGTCCTTCGCGTCGGTCTTGGCCTCGCCGGGGTAGAGGTCGGCGATCCGCCGCATGGTCAGGCCGGGCAGGTAGGCGACGTGGCAGCCCAGGTCCCGGGCGACGGTCAGCGGCAGGGCGCCGATGGAGGCGACCTGGTCGACGATGACGAGGACGGTGCCGTGTTTGGCCTGCAGCCTGGCGAAGACCTCGCGGAGTTTGGGTTCGCTGTTGGGCAGCCGCTTGTCGAAGGTCTTCTTCCCGGCCGGGGTGAGTGCGGTGGCGTGGTGCTCGCCCTTGCCGACGTCCAGTCCGAGGTAGACGTCGATGTCGCTGGTATCGATCACGTCGTGGTTCCTTCGGTGCTGTTCACCCGGCCTGCCACGGCACTGATCGCCACATCCACATTACGAAGAGCCTCCCGACCTGCGGAAAGGCCGGTGGTCATGCCCCTAATCAGCGGTCTGTCAGTGCCTTCGGAGCTGGTGACACCACCCCCCGGGCCATGCACTCGACAAGGGGAGGTAGTCATGCCAACTCCGAAGGCCGGTAACCCCATTGCGGGGCTACGAAGACGGTAATGGGGGGGAACCGCCTCGCCCGTCGCCGACGTCAGCGCCCCGCCTGGGCCGTCGGGCCCTCGCGGCAGACCAGCAGCAGGGCCCGGTCGTCGTTGACGTCCTTGGCGACCGCCTCGATGAGGTGCCAGGCGGCGCCGTGGAAGCCGCCGGCGACATAGCGGTCGGCCTCGCCGGTGAGGCGGTCGATGCCCTCGACGATGTCGCGCTCGGAGGTCTCCACCAGACCGTCCGTGAACAGCATCAACACGTCCCCGGGCCGTAGCGATCCCTTCACGGGGTCGAACTGCGCGCCGTCGTACACACCCAACAGCGGGCCATCGGCCGCCTTCTCCTCCCAGCGGCCGCTGCCCGCGCTGAGCTGGAGGCCCGGCGGGTGGCCCGCGGAGAAGAGTTCGTAGTCGCCGGAGTCGAGGTCCAGGACGAGGTGGATGGAGGTCGCGAAGCCCTCGTCCCAGTCCTGGCGGAGGAGATAGCCGTTGGCGGCGGGCAGGAACGCGTGCGGGGGCAGCGAGCCGAGCAGGCCGCCGAAGGCGCCGGACAGCAGCAGGGCGCGGGAGCCCGCGTCCATGCCCTTGCCGGAGACGTCCGTGAGGACCACCTCCATGGTCCGACCACCGTTCGTCCGGGCCGCGACCACGAAGTCGCCGGAGAACGACTGGCCGCCCGCCGGCCGCAGCGCCATCTCCCGGTGCCAGCCCTGCGGGAGTTGGGGCAGCTTGCTCTGCACCCGGATCCGCTCGCGCAGGTCGAAGAGCATGGTGCCGCCGCGCCGCCAGGGCACGCCCACCCGGCTGCGGAACTGCGCGATCAGCAGCCCGAAGAAACCGCACGCGGCCACCACGAGCACCACGCCCGGGGTCACCCGCGCCGGGCCCTCGGTGTACGGGCCGAGCTTCACCGACTCCACGATCAGGCCGGTGGCCGCCGCCGCGTACAGGCCGAGCAGGCTCGCGGGGCGCAGCAGCAGGCCGCCCGCGACGATCGGGAGGACCAGCGCGGCCGCCGAGAACCACACCGCGTTGGCGAGGGTCATGGCCACGATCACCGGGATCGTGATCAGCAGCCCGGCCAGCGCGACCCAGTCCGAACCGTCCCCGCGGAAGTAGTCGACGGCACTTCTGCGCAGGCCGGTGCGGACCCGGTGAACCAGCTTCTTCAACCGGGCCGTGAACGTGTCGGCCTCCGCGCGCCGCTCTCGTCCTGCTGCCATTAGTTCGGGACCCTATCCATCCGACCAGCCGCTTGGCACGGGAGGTCCCACTTGTCCCCCCTGCGAGGTTCAACTTCACAGTGAACTTCACCGGAGGCCCTCGCGGTGGCGCCGAGCGGAAATTCCCTGGCTCGTCCCGCAATGCGCTGGTAGGCATGGTCCATGGGGACAGACGCGAGAAACACACCGGCCGGGCCGACCGAGCTGCGGGTACTGCGCCAGGACGAGTGGAACACCTGGTACGACAACCTTGTCAACGCCTTCGGTGGCGTCCCGGAGTCGCCCGAGGAGCGCGAGCTCTGGCAGCGGCTCACCGAGTTCGACCGCTCCCTCGGTGTCTGGGACGGGGACACGTGCGTGGGGACGGCGGGCGCGTTCAGCTTCCGGCTCACCGTGCCCGGCGGCGCCTCCGTACCCGCCGCGGGCATCACGATGGTCAGCGTGGCCGCGACGCACCGGCGCCGGGGCATCCTGACGTCGATGATGCGGCGGCAGCTGGACGACGTACGGTCCTGGGGCGAACCGCTGGCCGTGCTGACGGCCTCCGAGCCGGCGATCTACGGCCGGTTCGGGTACGGCGTCGCGACGATGCGGACGACCGCCGAGATCGACACCGACCGGGTACGGCTCTCGGTGCCGCCGGGCACGGACGATGTACGCCTGCGCTTCGCCGAACCCGCCGCCGTACGGGACCAGTGCGAGGCGGTGTACGCGCGGCTGGTGGCCGGGCGGCCGGGGATGACGGCGCGGCGGCCCGGGTGGGAGGACCTGCCGCTGCTGGACCCGGAGAGCGAGCGGGAGGGGTCCTCGCCGCTGCGGTGCGTGGTGGCGGAGCGGGAGGGTGAAGTCGTCGGCTACACGCGGTACTTCGTCAAGCCCGAGTGGGACGCCCAGGGCCCCAAGGGGACAGTCCTGCTGCGTGATCTGGAGGCGCTGGACCCGACGTCGTACGCGGCGCTGTGGCGGTTCCTCTTCGACATCGACCTGACGCGGAAGATCACGGTACGCAGCCGTCCCGTCGACGACGCCTGGCAGCATCTGGTCTCCGACATCCGCCGGTGCGGTATCCAGCAGTCGGACTCGCTGCACGTACGGCTGGTGGACCTCGGCGCCTCGCTGGAGGCGCGCACCTACCAGGCGCCCGTGGACGTCGTGTTCGAGGTCGCGGACGCCTTCTGCCCCTGGAACGAGGGGCGTTGGCGGCTCACCGGCGACGCGAAGGGCGCGTCCTGCAAGCGCACCGAGGAGCCGGCCGATCTCGCCCTGTCCGTACGGGAGTTGGGGTCCGCGTATCTCGGCGGGGTGTCCCTCGTATCGCTCGCGGGGGCCGGTCGGGTGCGGGAGCTGCGGGCGGGGGCGCTGGCGGAGGCGTCGCTGGCGTTCGGGTCGACGGTCGCGCCCTGGCTGCCGCACGGGTTCTAGCGGTACCGCTGAACGCCCTTACGGCTGCTGGCAGTTGGGGCACCAGAACAAATTGCGGGCGGCGAGGTCGGCGGTGCGGATCTCGCCGCCACAGATGTGGCAGGGCTGGTGGGCCCGGCGGTAGACGTAGACCTCGCCGCCGTGGTCGTCGACGCGCGGCGGGCGGCCCATCGCCTCGGGGGTGTGTTCGGGGCGGACGGTGTCGATGCGGTTGTTGCGGACGCCCTCGCGCATCAGCGCGACGAGGTCGGTCCAGATCGCGTCCCACTCGGCGGGCGTGAGGTCCTTGCCCGCGCGGTACGGGTCGATGCCGTGCCGGAAGAGCACCTCGGCGCGGTAGACGTTGCCGACGCCCGCGACAACCTTCTGGTCCATCAGCAGGGCCGCGATCGTCGTACGGCTGCGGGAGATGCGCCGGTACGCCGCGTTCGGGTCGGTGTCCTTCGGCGGGCGCAGGGGGTCGGGGCCGAGGCGGTCGTGTATCGCCCGCTTCTCGGTGTCCGTGATCAGGGCGCAGGTGGTGGGGCCGCGGAGATCGACGTACGACGTGTCGTTCGCGAGGCGCAGGCGGACGGTGTCCGTGGGCGGGGGTGCGGGGGCTCCGCCGAAGGTCACCTTGCCGAACAGGCCGAGGTGGATGTGGATCCACTCCTCGTCCCGGAAACCGAGGAACAGGTGCTTGCCGTGGGCTTCCGTGCGGGTGAGTTCAGTGCGGTCGAGCAGCGCGGCGGAGTCTGCGAACTTGCCCTGGGGACTCGTGACTTGTACGGGGCCGCCGGTGAAGTGACCGCCGTAGTCCAGCGCAAGCCGATGAATCGTGTGCCCCTCTGGCACCTGACGAACTTCCTTTCCCACCCGCCCACCTGTCTCGGTCAGTTGACAGGTGGGCGCTCGAAAGACCTCGGGGCTCCGCCCCGGACCCCGCTCCTCAAACGCCGGAGGGGCTGATTCTGCTTACTGGTTGGGGTGGTGCGCCGGAATCTCCGGCAGCTCCCCCGTCGCCTCGTACTTCGTCAGCATGTCAATGCGACGAATGTGCCGCGGATCCTCGGAGAACGGCGTACCCACGAAGACCTCGACGAACTTCGTCGCCTCTTCCTCCGTGTGCATCCGCGCCCCGACAGCCACCACATTCGCGTTGTTGTGCTGCCGCCCGAGCGACGCGGTCTCCTCGCTCCAGGCGAGGGCCGCCCGCACGCCCTTCACCTTGTTCGCCGCGATCTGCTCGCCGTTGCCGGAGCCGCCGATGACGATGCCGAGGGCCTCGGGGTCGGCGGCGGTGCGCTCTGCGGCGCGGAGGCAGAAGGGCGGGTAGTCGTCCTGGGCGTCGAAGATGTGCGGCCCGCAGTCGACGGGCTCATGGCCCGCCTCCTTGAGCCACTCGACGAGGTGGTTCTTGAGTTCGAAGCCCGCATGGTCGGAGCCGAGATACACGCGCATGCGTCGAGTGTGACACGGCTGTTTCCGGGAAGCAGCTCCGGGGCCCGACCACGTTAAATACAGGCAACACCTCGCAACCTCAAGGAAACCTCAAGTAACGATCTGGATTCAAAGGTTCAGGAATTCCTTTACCTCCGATTCACTGGACCGACTCGTACGCCGCTCGTACGGGCACCCCCCACCGGCATCCCAACCGGCGTAAAGGAACTCCCCCCATGACTTCTGGTTCTGGCCTTCAGGCAGGACTCAAGAACCGACATCTCTCGATGATCGCCATCGGCGGTGTCATCGGCGCCGGCCTGTTCGTCGGCTCCAGCTCGGGCATCGCGACCGCGGGCCCCGGCATCCTGCTGTCCTACGCGCTCGTCGGCACGCTCGTGGTGCTGGTGATGCGCATGCTCGGCGAGATGTCGGCCGCGAACCCCACCTCCGGCTCGTTCTCGGCGCACGCCGACCGCGCGCTGGGCCGCTGGGCCGGTTTCTCGATCGGCTGGCTGTACTGGTTCTTCTGGGTCGTCGTCCTCGCCGTCGAGGCGACCGCCGGCGCCAAGATCCTCGAAGGATGGATACCGGCCGTACCGCAGTGGGGCTGGGCGCTCCTCGTGATGGTGGTGCTGACCGCCACGAACCTCGTATCGGTCGGTTCCTACGGCGAGTTCGAGTTCTGGTTCGCCGGGATCAAGGTCGTGGCGATCGGCGCGTTCATCGTCGTCGGCGCGCTGGCGATCTTCGGCGTGCTGCCCGGCGCCCGCACCGACAAGGCGGGCCTCGGCAATCTCACCGACCACGGCGGCTTCCTGCCGAACGGTCCCGGCGCGATCCTGACCGGTGTGCTCCTGGTCGTGTTCTCCTTCATGGGCAGCGAGATCGCCACGCTGGCCGCCGGTGAGTCCGAGGACCCGCAGCGCGCGGTCACCAAGTCGACCAACAGCATCATCTGGCGCATCGGCGTCTTCTACCTCGGCTCGATCTTCATCGTCGTCTGCCTGCTCCCGTGGAACGACCCGTCGATCAAGGCGCAGGGCTCGTACGTCGCCGCCCTCGACTCCCTCGGCATCGCGCACGCCGGCCAGATCATGAACTTCATCGTGCTGACCTCGGTGCTGTCCTGCCTCAACTCCGGTCTCTACACGGCCTCCCGCATGGCCTTCTCGCTCGGCGGCCGCGGTGACGCCCCGAAGGCGTTCGCCCGGACCACGTCCCGCGGCGTACCGATGGCGGCGATCATCGCCTCCGTCGTCTTCGGCTTCGTCGCCGTCTTCTTCAACTACGCCTTCCCGGACACGGTCTTCCTCTTCCTCGTCAACTCATCAGGCGCGGTAGCCCTGTTCGTGTGGCTGGTCATCTGCGCGTCCCAGCTGCGCCTGCGCCGGATCATCGAGCGCGAGTCGCCCGAGAAGCTCGTCGTGCGGATGTGGCTGTACCCGTATCTGACCTGGGCGACGATCGCCCTGATCGTCTTCGTCCTCGGCTACATGCTCACCGACACCGAGGGCGAGAGCAGCGGCCGTACGACCGTTCTGCTGTCCCTCCTGGTCGCGTTGGCGGTCGTGGCGGTCTCGGTGGTCAAGGAGCGGGTGCGGGGCGGAAAGGCGGTCACGACCGCGGTCTCCGACACGGACGCGGACAAGGTGTCTGTGAACTAAGGGCGTTCGCAAGGGAGTTAACTCAGGACGTTCACAGCACGACGAAGCCGTTCTTGACCCTGTCGTAGGTCCCCAGGGCCTGGGTCTCCACGCCCGGCTGGTACCAGGTGTTGATCTGGTACGACTTCCCGTCCTCGTCGAAACCGAGCAGCCGGGCGTGCCACGGGACGCCCTTGAGCGTGAACGTGTACTCCCAACTCACCGCCGGATAACCGCGGAACGTCGTCCTGTCGAGCCTGATCTTCCGGTAGCTCTCCCCCTGATGGGCGCTCCGCTCCGAGGCCTCCCAGGTCTCCATCAGGTCACCGCGCGCGAGCGACGACTTTCCGACCAGTTCCTGGGTGCCGTCGGGTGATGTGTAGTGGACCTCGGCCCCCGTCTTCAGATCCCGCCGCCAGCCGCTGGGCGTCGCCCACGCGAACCCACCCGCCTCTCGGTGCGTGCCCGGGGGCAGGGTCGGGGGGCGGGAGGTGCCCTCGACCGTGGGGGACGGGGAGGCGGCTGTGGGGGACGGGGACAAGGACGGGGAGGCCGAGGGTTCGGTCGACTTCGCTGAAGCAGTCGACGAACTACCGGACGAGCCACCGGAGTTCGCGAGGATCGACCCGATGACCGTACCCGCGACCACCACTGCCGCAACGGCGATCAGTCCGACACGGCGACGGGTGCGGTGCGTCCGGTCAGGGGTCAACGGCTGGGCAGATCCCGGGAGTTCACCCCCGGGCGACGGGCCGACGGTGGGGCGAGGCAAGCGGGCCGGGTGCGGGCCGAGAGCGAGGCGCGGTGGCGCCGGGCGGGGTGAGCGGGAGCCGGGAACGGCCTCGGCGCCGAGGCCGGGGTGCGGCGGTGCCGGGCGTGGGGCCGGCGGGTGGGCCGGGAGGGGCACGGGCTTTCGCTCGGTCAACGCCGCGGCTCGTTCGGCGAGTTGGTCCTCTTCGCCGCGCTCGGCCTGTACGGCGCGCTCACCCTGATCGGCGCGGTCGAGGGAGACGCCCGTCCTGCGTGGAGCAGGGCGCGGGGAGTTGTTGGCCGAGGCCTCGGAGCTCAGCTCGGAGGCGGCTTCGGAGGCGGCCTCGGACGCTCCTTCGGCTGCGGAAACCAGTTCTTCTACGGCGGGACGCTGCGTCGGTATCGCGTCCTCGACAGGGTCGGGTTCGTAGACCCGGGGATCGCGTGCCGCGCGGACAAGCGACGGTGCCAGGAAGGCGGGGGTCGGGGACTCCCGATAGACCTCGGGCGGCGACTCCTCCAACTCCGCCTCGCCAGAGGCCAGTTCCTCACTCCCCTGCCCCTCATCCCCCTCAGGCTCCTCAGACCCCTCTCCCGGAACCGCCACCGGCCCCAGAACCCGCTCCAACTCCCCCAACCCCGGCCGAGCTTCAGGCTGCTTCCGCAGCAACGCCGCGAGGATGTCACGCAACGGCCCCGCAGCCACCGGAAGTTCGGGCTCCTCGTACAGAACCGCGTGCAAAGTGGCCAGTGTTGTGTCGCGGGAGAACGGTGAGCGGCCGCCGAGCGCGGCGCAGAGTGTCGCGCCGAGGGACCAGATGTCCGAGGGCGGTCCCTGTGGATGGCCGGAGATCCGCTCGGGTGCCATGTAGTCGGGCGAGCCCACCAGCATCCCGACCACGGTCAGCGCCGTGGCGTCCTGGATCGCGGCGATGCCGAAGTCGGTGAGCACGACGCGTCGGCCGCCGTTCTCGACGAGCACGTTGCCGGGCTTGATGTCGCGGTGCAGGACGCCTCCCGCGTGCACCTGGCGCAGGGCGGCAACCAGGCCGAGGCCGATACGGGCGACCTCGCGCGGGGCGAGCGCGCCGTCGTCCGTCAGGATGCGTTCCAGGGAGCGCCCGGCGACCAACTCCATGACGATCCACAGGCGTTCGCCCTCGTCGACGACGTCGTAGACCCGCACGACGTTGGGGTGGTCGATGCGGGCCGTCGCCCTGGCCTCGCGCAGGGTGCGCTCGCGGCGGGTGCGGGTGTCCTCCGCGTCGAGGCCGTCGATGCGCATTTCCTTGACCGCGACCTGCCGGTCGAGCATTTCGTCGGCGGCTCGCCACACCCGCCCCATTCCCCCCTGGCCGATACTTTCGACCAGCCGATAGCGTCCGGTCACCAGGAGTCCCGGAACTCCGCCATCCCTCACGTTCCCCGAATTTCCCGTATTCCCCGGCAATCCGCTGCACCCCCACAATGGTCACACTTCATGCCGTACCAGCATAGTGCGGAGAAATCTTGTGGTACCTCTTCAAGTACTGCGAATTCAGGCACAGTCGCAGGGGGATACAGGGGAACACAAGGGGGACGAACATGAGTTCTCGTCGTGCTACGACCATGACCGCGGCCGTGGCCAAGACCATCACAGGATCGCTGCTCACGGCATCTTTCTCGGCGGTGATGATCCTTTCCTTCACCGCCTCGGCGGACGACCAGGGACCGGGGAGCAGTAAAGGCGGAAAGGCGATGGACGCGGCTCCCGCCGGAGTGAAACTGACCACGCTCCTGCCGGAGAAGATCTCGGTCGACAACGGTTCGAAAAAGACGGCGATCACCGCCACGGTGAAGAACGAGGGGACCAAGGCGAGCGGCGATCTCAATCTCCTGGTCGTCGGCTTCGACGGCCTCAAGGTCAAGAGCGTGCAGGGCTGTTCGGCGATCGCCGAAAAAGATCTGCCGCCCGGTTCGAACAGCGGATTCAAGTGCTCCGTCGGCGCTCTCGCCGCGGGCAAGTCGAAGTCGTACGCCGTCGACGCGACGTACGACCTGAGCAAGGCCGGGAAGATCTGTCTGCCGGTGACGTCCGCCGACGGCAAGAAGACGTTCTGGCAGCAGGGCCCGGTCCCGTTCGGTACGACGAACCCGTCGCCGAACGCCCCGGCCACCCCGTTGCTGCTCGGCACCGACAACAAGCCGGTGGCACCGGGCGGCGACACGCTGCCCAAGACGGGGGTCGGCGATGACGTCCTGCCCCTGGGCGCGGCCGGCGCGGCACTGATCGCGGTGGGCGCGGCGGGTGTGTACTGGTCCCAACGGCGGCCGGGACAGCGGCCGTTGGAAAGCTAGTGCAAGGGGGAGGGCCGGGGAGCGGGAGCACCCGGCCCTCCCCCTCTCACTCGCTCCCGCCGGAAAGCCTGACGGCACCTGTCAGGTTATGCGGCCAGCATGACCCCATGAACCACACCCAGCCGCTCACCTTCCGCCCCACCGACCCCGGCTACGAGGACGAACTCTCCGGTTTCCAGACCGGGTTCACCCAGCGCCCCGCCGTGATCCACGGCGCGCGCTCGGCCGACGACGTGATCGCCGCCGTACGGTACGCGGCCGCCGAGGATCTGCCGGTCGGCGTCCAGGCCACCGGGCACGGGCTGCCGGGTGGCTCGGAGGGCGGGGTGCTGATCACGACGAAGCGGATGGACGGGGTGAGCGTCGACCCCGAGGCACGTACCGTCCGCGTCCAGGCGGGCGTGCGCTGGGGACAGGTCGTGGCCGCCGCCCAACCCCACGGCCTAGCTCCCCTCAACGGATCCGCGCCGAGTGTGGGTGCCGTGTCGTACACGCTGAGTGGTGGACTCGGCATCCTGGCAAGGGAGTTCGGATACGCGGCCGATCACGTCCGCTCACTCGACGTCGTCACCGCCGATGGCCGACTCCGCCGGGTGACAAGGGAGTCGGAGCCCGACCTGTACTGGGCCCTGCTCGGCGCCGGTCACGCCTTCGGGGTCGTCACGGAGTTGGAGATCGACCTCGTCCCCGTGCGCACGCTCTACGGCGGTTCGCTCGCCTTCGACGGGCGGGAAGTCGATCCCACGGCCCTGCTGCGGGCGTACGAGGAGTGGACGCGGACCGTACCGGACGAGCTGACCTCGTCCTTCGCCGCCGTACCGTACCCGGACATCCCGGCGCTGCCGCCGCATCTGCGCGGGCGGTACGTGCTCTCCGTGCGCGTCGCCTACACGGGAAGCGGCGATAAAGGCGCCCAACTCGTCGCGCCGCTCAGGGAGTTCGGGCCGGTACTGGCCGACTCGTTGCGGGAGATGCCGTACACCGAGAGCCACACGATCCACAGCGACCCGCCCACCCCGCACACGTACTACGGGGACAGCGCGGTGGTGAGTGAGCTGGATGTGGCGCGGATGGACGAGGTGCTGGCGCTCGCCGGGCCGGACGCGGCCGACGGCATGTGTGTCGTACAGGTCAATCATCTCGGCGGGGCGCTGGCGCGGCCCGCGCCGAACTCGGTGCCGTATCGCGAAGGGCGGTTCCTGGTACGGATGTTGGCGGTCGGGGAGCGGGAGGCCGCCCGTGCGCGACTCGACCCGGCCTTCGCGCTGCTCGCGCCCGCGACGCTCGGGCGGGCGGTCAACTTCGCGTTCGGGGCCGGTGATCGGACCGAGGGGCTGTACGACACGGAGACGCGGAAGAGGCTCGCCGAGCTGAAGTCGACGTACGACCCGGCGAACCTCTTCCGCAGGAACTGCCTTGTCAGCGCTGCTTGTTGACGAACTTCCAGGCCGTCGGAGCCGCGCCCATCGCCAGGGCGGCCTTCAGGGCGTCGCCGATGAGGAACGGGGTGAGGCCGGCGGCGAGCGCGGCGCTCGTCGAGAGGTCGAGGCTCAGCGCGAGGTACGGGACGCCGATCGCGTAGATGATCGCCTCGCCGAGCAGCATCGTGCCTGCCATACGGAGGACCGAGCGGTCGGCGCCGCGGCGGGCCAGGGCACCGACGGCGGCGGAGGCGAGCAGCATGCCGACGATGTAGCCGAAGGAGGCGCCGCTCCCGGAGGTGCCCTCGGCGAACCACGGGACGCCGGCGAGGCCGAGCAGCGCGTAGAGGGCGAGCGAGAGGAAGCCGCGGCCGGCGCCGAGGGACGTGCCGACGAGCAGCGCGGCGAAGGTCTGGCCGGTGACCGGGACCGAGGAGCCCGGCACGGGCACGGCGAGCTGGGCGGCGAGGCCGGTGAGCGCGGCGCCGCCGAGCACGAGGGCGATGTCCCGGACGCGGGAGGCGGGCAGCAGGTCGGCGAGGACCTGGCCCGGGCGGGTGGTGGCGACGGCGGTACTCAAGGGGACTCCGCAGGTTGACGGGGGTACAGGGGGACTTTGTGACGCTATCCCAGGGCCCTCGGGCCGATCACCGTCAGCGTCCGACAAAGGGTTCGACGAGGACTTGGTGGGCTCCGGACAAAGGATGCCCGTTACACGCGCCAGGGCGTGATGCCGGTCACGCGGGCCTCGTGCCGTCTCGCACACCGACACCCGTGCCATCTCGCCCACCGGCCGCCGTGCCGTCTCGCACACCGGTCACCGTCTGGGCAGCCGTGGGCCGTTTTGCTAGCTTCGACCGCATGGTTGCCCAGGCCCGGAACTTCGCGTCGCGTCGCTATGTCGACCTGCGACGCCAGGCCGCCGCGACCTGTTACCGCCCCTGAGGCGGGCGGAGCGGATCCGGTACGCCTCCCATTCGAGACGGCGCACTGTCGGACCCGTTCCCGAGGAAGATCCCCATGCCCCGTACCGCGGCACCCCTTCTCGCCTCCCATTCCCCCAACTCCCCCGTCCCGCGCGCCGCCGACAGCGACCGGCGGCGCACCAACGCGAGCGTCGTCCTGCGCTCGGTGCTGGAACACGGCCCGGTGGCGCGCTCCACCATCTCCCGGCTGACCGGGCTGTCCCCGGCGTCGGTCACCGACTACTGCGCCCGCTTCACCGAACTCGGGCTCATACGGGAGTCCGCCACACCCCAACGCTCGAAAGGTGTGGGCCGGCCCCATGTACCCGTCGACCTGGACGCATCACGGTTCGTTGTGGGCGGAGTCCATGTGGCGGTGCCCTATACGACGGTCGCGCTGCTCGATCTGCGCGGGCGGGTGGTGGTCGAGCGGCGCATCGGCCACGACGGCACCAACCCGTCTCTGGTGCTGGCGCGGGCCGCCGAGGGGCTGGACGCGTTGCTCGCGGAGGCGGCCGGGACCACCCCGCTGGGTGTCGGGGTCGCCGCCGGCGGCTGGGTCGACCGGGACTCCGGGACCATCGTCGACCATCCGCTGCTGGACTGGCGGGACGTGCAGGTGCGCGAACTGCTCGGCGCCCGCACCGGGTTGCCGGTCCATGTGGACGGCCACGCGCGGGCGTTGGTGAACGGCGAGCGGCTCTTCGGGCGGGCGCGCGGCAGCCGTAGCGTGCTGCATCTCTTCGTCGGCAATGTGGTCGACGCGGCCTTCGCCACCAACGACGAGGTGCACCACGGACCGCGCTCGCAGGCCGGGGCGATCGCCCATCTGCCGTTGCGCGGCGGCACGGAGCCGTGCGACTGCGGACGCGTCGGCTGCCTCCAGGTCGAGCTGAGCGAACGGACGTTGTGCAGGCGGGCCCGGGAGGCAAGGATCGTCGACGGCGTGAACCCGACCCACGTCGTGGCGGCGGCCGAGCGCGGAAACCCGGTCGCCGTACGGCTGTTGACGCAGCGGGCGCGGATGGTGGGGCGGGCGGTCGGGCTGCTGCTCGACATCCTCAACCCCGAGACGGTGGTCGTCACCGAGCTGGGGGTCATACGGCGGGAGGACTGCCTGCGCGCGCTGCGCGAGGAGGTCGGGGACGCACGGGCGTCGGCCGTCGTACCGACGAGTTTCCCGGATTCCGTACTGGCGGTGGCGGGCGGTTCGGTGATGCTCGATGTGCTGTACCGGGATCCGTTGAGCGTGTGACCGAGCGTTTCACCGGGGCGTATTTAATTCAGAAACTCGGAATATTGACAGGGGGCACGCATGACCGGGAACATCCTGGTCATGAGCCTGCAGATGAGTTGTCGCACTTCTTGTTGCTGACCCGTTGACGCGCCCCGGGCGCCGGTCTCATCCTGCCTGAATTTCCTTCTCCGGACTGCTCCGTCTTTCGCCGTCCGTGAATTCCACGCGCATTCCCGCGTTCCACTGCCTTTTGATCAGGGAGTCCTCCCATGCCTCATTCCCGTGCGCCCGGCGTCGACCGGCGGCTCTTCCTCACCTCCGTGCTCGGTGCCGCGGCGGGCATCGCCGGTCTCAGCGGCTGTGCCACGAGCAGTGCCGCGGCCGCCAAGTCGGGGGCCGGTCTGTCCGCCCCGCTCGCCGAGAAGGTCCCGTCCGGCACGAGCCTGAAGATCTCCTCGTACCTGAACACCCAGCAGTTGCAGTTCAAGCTGGCGAAACTGCCCAAGTTGCCGTTCACGGTGTCGAGTTGGGTGAACATCGGCGCCGGTCCCGATGTCATCAACGCGTTCCGCGCCAAGTCCCTGGACCTCGCCAACAACGCGGGCATCCCGCCGATCCAGGCGCACTACCAGGGCTACGACGCGAAGATCGTCGCGATCGACGTCACCCGCAAGCCGAACTACCTCTTCGCGACCAAGCCCGGCAGCGACATCCGCACCGTCGCCGACTTCAAGGGCAAGAAGCTGGCCTTCTCGCAGGGGCAGGCCCAAGGAGTCGTACTGCTACGGGCGTTGAAGCAGGCCGGGTTGAAGTACGACGAGGTGAAACTCGTCCCGCTGACCAGCAACCAGTTCTTCACCGCCCTCCAGTCGGGCCAGGTCGACATCGCCCCGCTCGCCAACAGCCAGGCACCGGCGTACCTCAAGCAGTACGAGGCGAAGGGCGCCCGCGCGATCACCACCGACGTCGTAGACCTGCTCAACCTGTTGTGGGCGCCGTCCGCCGTGCTGGCCGACTCGGCGAAGGCCGCCGCGATCGCCGCGTACATCCCGCAGTGGGCGCAAGGCCAGGTCTGGCAGTACGAGCACCCGGACGCCTGGAACGAGGAGTTCTACGTCAAGACGCAGAACCTGACGCTCGCGCAGGCCCAGTCGGTCACCGCGCTCGCCAACAAGCCGTTGTTCCCGCCGAGTTGGGACGAGGCCGTGAAGTGGGAGCAGGAGACCGCCGATCTGCTCGCGGAGGGTGGCTTCGTGAAGAAGTTCACGGTGGACTCGCTCTTCGACCGGCGCTTCGAAGGGATCGCGGCGAAGGCCGTGGCGGCGGAGTACCGGAGGTGACGGCCATGACCACCTCCCAGGCTGTGGACACGTCTGCCGCAACTGCCCTGCCGGTGACCGCTGTTGAGGGTGCCGTCGAAGCTCCGCGCAGGCGGCGGCGCGGTCTCGCCCCCGGCAAACGGCTGCCCGCCTCCCGGATCATCGGCCCCGCTCTCTTCCTCGCCCTCTGGGCCGTCGCCTCCGCCGCCGGGCAGTTGGACCCGGCCGCGATCCCGGCGCCCTGGACGGTGTTGCGGACCGCCGGCCGGCTGTGGACGTCCGGCACGCTGCCCACGGACATGCTGACCTCGCTGGAACGCGCCGCCTACGGCTTCGCGCTCGGCCTCACCGCCGGAGTCGTCCTCGCGCTGGCCGCCGGGCTGAGCCGGGTCGGCGAGGCGCTGATCGACGGGACCGTGCAGCTCAACCGGGCCATCCCCACCCTCGGCCTCATCCCGCTGTTCATCCTCTGGCTGGGCATCGGCGAGACCTTCAAGATCGCCATCATCGCGATCGTCGTCTACATCCCGATCTACCTCAACCTGCACGCCGCGCTGTCCGGCATCGACCACCGCTACGTCGAACTCGCCGAGGTCCAGGGCCTGTCGAGGCTCCAGTTCGTCCGCCAGATCGTCATCCCCGGCGCCCTGCCCGGCTTCTTCGTGGGCCTGCGCCTCGGAGTGACCGGCTCCTGGCTGAGCCTGGTCGTCCTGGAGCAGATCAACGCCACCAGCGGCCTCGGTTACATGATGTTCCAGGCCCAGAACTACGGCCAGTCGGACGTCATCCTCGTCGGCCTGCTGATCTACGGCGTGTTCGGTCTGATCTCCGACAGCGCGGTCCGTCTCGTCGAACGGAGGGTGCTGTCATGGCGCCGCACACTCAGCAGCTGACCACCGCGCCCGCCGTCCCTGCGGGTCCCGCGGTTCCCGCGGTCCAACTCCGTGGGCTTACGCGGTCGTTCGACGGGCGTACGGTCCTCGACCACGTCGATCTGGATCTGCCGGCCGGACAGTTCACCGCCCTGCTCGGGCACAGCGGTTCCGGCAAGAGCACGTTGCTGCGGGCCATCGCGGGGCTCGACCACGAGGTCGTCGGGAGTGGTCAACTCGCCGCGCCTGAAAGAGTGTCGGTGGTGTTCCAGGACTCCCGGTTGCTGCCGTGGCGGCGGGTTCTCGACAACGTGCTGCTGGGGACGGAGGGCAAGGAAGCCGCCGCGAAGGGCCGCGAGGCCCTCGCCGAAGTGGGGCTCGCCGGGCGGGAACGGGCCTGGCCGAACGAGTTGTCCGGCGGTGAGGCACAGCGGGCCGCGCTGGCCCGGTCGCTCGTCCGTGAGCCCGAACTCCTGCTGGCGGACGAACCGTTCGGGGCACTGGACGCCCTGACCCGGATCCGGATGCATGTGCTGCTCCGGGAGTTGTGGGAGCGGCATCGGCCCTCGGTGCTGCTGGTCACCCATGACGTGGACGAGGCGATTGTCCTCGCGGACCGGGTGCTTGTGCTGGAGGAGGGGCGGATCGGGCTGGACCTGGTCATCGACCCTGAGGTGCCGCGTGCGGAGTATCGGGAGCGGTTGCTGGCGGCGCTCGGTGTGACGTCGGATTCCCGCTGAGCGCCGGCTGTTCGTGCGCGCCTTCTGGGGGCTCCGCCCCCAGACCCCCATCGGCCCTGAAGGGGCCTCGTCCTCAAACGCCGGACGGGCTGGGTAATGCCGGCCTGCGTCGAGAGGTCGCCCAACGGGCTGATGTGCGGCCCGCGTTGAGAAGTCACCCGACGAGCTGATTCACGCACCCGAACTCCCACCCAAAGGACCTCCCATGCCCCGCCAACTCCACCTCAACGCCTTCCTCATGAACACCGGCCACCACGAGGCCTCTTGGCGTCTCCCGGAGAGCAACCCCTACGCCCACGTCGAGCTGGACCACTACACACACCTCGCCCGGATCGCGGAACGCGGCACCTTCGACTCCCTCTTCCTGGCAGACGGACCGCAGTTGTGGAGCAACCTCGCCCAACGCCCGGCAGGCGCCCTGGAACCACTCACCCTCCTCACCGCACTGGCGACGGCCACCGAACACATAGGCCTCATCGCCACGGCATCCACGTCCTACAACTCCCCCTACAACCTGGCCCGCAAGTTCGCCTCGCTCGACATCATCAGCGGCGGCAGGGCGGGTTGGAACATCGTCACGACCGCCGGCGCCGAGGCGGCCCGCAATTTCGGTCTGGAGCACGAGCCCGCGCACGCCGAACGGTACGCGCGGGCCGCCGAGTTCCTCGATGTGGCGCTGAAGCTCTGGGACAGCTGGGAGGACGACGCGATCGTCGCCGACAAGGCGGCCGGCGTGTGGGGCGACGACACCAAGATCCACCCGCCCCACCACCAGGGGACGTACTTCAGCGTCGCGGGCGCCCTCAACGTCCCCCGCTCACCGCAGGGTTACCCCCTGCTCGTGCAGGCGGGTTCGAGCGAGGACGGCAAGACGTTCGCGGCGCGGTACGCGGAGGCGGTGTTCACCGCGCAGCAGACCCTCGCCGACGCCCAGGCCTTCTACAAGGACCTCAAGTCCCGTACGGCGGCGGCCGGTCGGGACCCCGAGCACATCAAGGTGCTGCCCGGCATCGTCCCGGTGCTCGGCTCGACGGAGGCCGAGGCGCACGCGAACGAACGACTCCTGGAGGACCACATCGTGTACACGCACGGCGTGGACCGCCTGGAACGACTCCTCCAACTACCCTCCAACACACTGGAGTTGGACGCCCCGCTCCCCGCCGATCTCCCGCCCGAGGACGCCATCGAGGGCGCGAAGAGCCGCTACACACTCGTCGTCGAACTCGCCCGCCGCGACCGACTGACCGTACGACAACTCATCGGCCGGCTCGGCGGCGGACGCGGGCATCTCACCTTCGCCGGTACGCCGGAGCAGGTCACCGACGCGATCGAGTCGTGGTTCACGCAGGGCGCCGCCGACGGCTTCAACATCATGCCCGCGGTCCTGCCCTCCGGCCTCGACGCGTTCGTCGACCACGTCGTCCCGCTCCTCCGCGCCCGCGGCCTGCTCCGCACGGAGTACGGCCCGCGCACGACCCTCCGGGAGCGCTACGGCCTCCCCCGCCCCGCCAACCAGTACGCCCAACCCGCCCTCGTCTGAAAGGACTTCACATGTCCATCGAGATCCAGAAGGTCACCGCGAACATCGGCGCCCGCGTGTCGGGCGTGGACATCAACAAGCCCCTGAACGAAGAACAGACAACCGCGATCCGCGAGGCCCTCAACGTCCACAAGGCGCTGGTCTTCGACGACGTCCACCTCGACGACGAGGGCCAGGAGGCCTTCGCCCGCCACTTCGGCGACCTCACCACCGCGCACCCGACGGTGCCCGCCGTCGACGGCGCCCCGAACGTCCTGCCCGTCGACAGCGAGCGCGGCCGCGCCAACCACTGGCACACGGACGTCACCTTCGTCCTCAACCCGCCCCAGGCCAGCACCCTGCGCAGCATCACGATCCCGCCGTACGGCGGCGAGACCCTGATAGCCAGTTCGGCGGCGGCCTACCGCGACCTCCCCGAGCCGCTGCGCGTCCTCGCGGACACCCTCTGGGCGGAGCACACCAACGACTACGACTACGCCGTACCGGAGGAGTCGGTCGACGCCGAACGGGCCGCCCAGCGCGCCCAGTTCACGTCCATCAAGTTCCGTACGGTCCACCCGGTCGTCCGCGTCCACCCGCTGACCGGTGAACGCGGCCTGTTCATAGGCGGGTTCGCGCAGCGAATAGTCGGACTCTCAACAACCGAGTCCCGCAAGATCCTGGACCTCCTCCAGTCCTACGTCACCCGCCCGGAGAACATCCTGCGCTGGCGCTGGTCCCCCAACCAGCTCGTCCTCTTCGACAACCGCATCACCCAGCACTACGCCATCGACAACTACGACAACCAGCCCCGCCGCCTCAACCGCGTCACCGTCGCGGGCGACATCCCGGTCGGCATCGAGGGCAAGGAGAGCTACTCGATCGAGGGCGACGCGTCGCACTACACGTCGGTGGCGGAGTAGCCACACGGCACCTTTTCGCTGCTAGGTTGTAGTTGCAAGCTATGTGCAATAAGAAGTCCGGAGGGGATCGATCCGCCATGCCCGTCTACACGCTGCCCGACCTGCCCTACGACTACTCCGCGCTCGCCCCCGTGATCAGCCCCGAGATCATCGAGCTGCACCACGACAAGCACCACGCGGCGTACGTCAAGGGAGCCAACGACTCGCTGGAGCAGTTGGCGGAGGCGCGCGACAAGGAGCAGTGGGGTTCGGTCAACGGCCTGGAGAAGAACCTGGCGTTCCACCTCTCCGGCCACATCCTGCACAGCATCTACTGGCACAACATGACGGGCGACGGCGGCGGCGAACCCCTGGCCGCGGACGGACTCGGTGGCCTGGCGGACGCCATCACCGAGTCCTTCGGCTCCTTCACCGGCTTCAAGGCCCAGCTCACCAAGGCCGCCGCGACGACACAGGGTTCAGGCTGGGGCGTCCTCGCCCACGAACCGTTGAGCGGCCGCCTGATCGTCGAGCAGATCTACGACCACCAGGGCAACGTCGGCCAGGGCTCGACCCCCCTCCTCGTCTTCGACGCCTGGGAGCACGCCTTCTACCTCCAGTACAGGAACCAGAAGGTCGACTTCATCGACGCGATGTGGGCGGTCGTCAACTGGCAGGACGTGGCACGGCGTTACGAGGCGGCGAGGTCCAGGGAGACAATCCTGCCCGTCTGACCCATGGACCCAAATGAATCGTCCTGCCTCGTGATCGTCTTCTCAACCTTCACGCGGGCGGGCGGATGATGAGGAAGACCCCCGCGAGGACGTGACTCGCGGGGGTCTTCCTCATCTCACTTCGCCTCGAAGACGTGCCTCACGAGTTCCCGGTCCTTCTTGGGGAGCGCCAGGTCGAACGTGCCGTCGGCGGTGACGAGTTCGTAGCGCTCGAACTTCGGGCCCAACGGCAGCTTCACACCGGTGGGCTTGAGGGAGAAGGGCGGTCTCAGGCTCGCGGTCCGGTCTCCGCGCCGGTCTGTCCAGACCGGTTCCTCCCCCGGGGCCAGGCGCAGTTGTCCCGATCTGAGGCGCGCGATCTGCTTGCCCTTGCCGACCGAGGACACGGCTGCCCCGCCGATGCTCTTCGTGAACCCCGCGACAAGCAGCGCCTGCCCGTTCTCGAAGTCCTCGATGTCCTGCGCGGACGTACGCCGTCGGATCCACATCCAGCGCAGCAGCACGTCCACCCCGGTCAGCGTCCCCGCGGCACGCCGTGCCGCCCGCTTCTCCTGCCCCATCGTCCCCACCCTTTTCGGCCGTCGATTACACAGGCACGTTAAGCGAGAGGAACGCGGTCCCACCCGGCGCCATCCGAATCTCGGACACCGCCGCGTTGCGCAACTGCGGAAACACCCGCCGGTACTCGCCGAGCGGAATCCCCAGCAACCGGCACAGCACCAGGCGGAGGAGGGTGTTGTGGGCGACGATCAGGACTCGTTGGCCGGAGTGCGCGGCCGCGATGCGGTGCAGGGCCGCGGTGCCTCGTTCGGCGGCGGTCAAGGGGTCCTCGGACTCCGGGAACGGGTGCGCCACCGGGTCGGACCGGAAGGCCTCCGCCGCCTCGGGGTTCTCCGTCTCGAACTCCGTGAGCGTACGGCCCTCCACCACGCCGAAGTCGCATTCGCGCAGGGCGGGTTCGGTGTGGGGGGTGAGGTTCAGAGCGCGGGCGGCCGGGGCTGCCGTGAGGATCGCTCGGGACAACGAGGACGTCCAGATCGCGTCCACCGGGTGGGCTGCCGCCCAGCGGCCGAGGGCTTCCGCCTGGGCGAGGCCCGTGTCCGTCAGGGCGACGTCGCTGATGCCGGCGTAGCGGTTCTCGGCGTGCCAGACGGTCTGGCCGTGGCGGGCGAGGAGGAGGGTGGCGCTCATGAGTCGATCGTGTCCTGGTTCAGCCGGGTGCGGGTGTGGGTCGCGAGCGGGGCCGGTAGCCAGCCCCGGGTCTCCAGTTCGTCCACCAGGCGAGCGTACGGCTCGACGAAGCGGGCCGTGTGGGACGCGCGGGGTTCGAGGAGCGTGCGGATGCGGACCATGCCGTCGGCCACATCCGAGAGCGCCCTGCCAACCGGACCCGTTCCGTACGCCGCCAACACCGCCATCCCCAGCGCCGGTTCGATCTGTTCCGGTACCCGCGCCGGGCGGCCCAGGATGTCGACTCGGAGCTGGTTCCAGTACGCGCTGCGGGCCGCGCCGCCCGTGAAGGTGAGGGGGCCGTCTATCGGGGCGCCCAGGTGGTGCAGGTAGTCCAGGCACAGGCGCTCCGTGAACGCCACGCCCTGCAGCACCGCCGCCCAACTGTCCGCCTCCGACGCCGGAGTGCCGAGTGTGAAGGCGGTGGCATCGGGGGCCAGGAAGGGGAAGCGTTCGCCGGGTGAGGCCAAGGGGTACGTCAGCGCGCCCGACGGTTCGTAGGCCGCCGCCTGGCTGTCCAGCTCTGCCGGGTCCGCCACCGTCGGCAGTGCGCCCGCCCCCACACTCGACGCCCCTCCCGGTAGCCAACTGCCGTTCGGCGCGCGATGGTTGTAGACCACCCCGGCGTCGTCCCGGACGGGTTTCGCGGACGCTCCCTTGAGGACCAGGGTGGTGCCCAGTACCGAGTTCCAGGCGCCGGAGCGCAGCGCCCCCGACGCGATCTGGGCCGCGCAGCCGTCCGTCATCCCCGCGACGACCGGGGTGCCGGCGGCGATGCCGGTCGCTTCGGCGGCGGCCGAACAGACCTCGCCCAGCCGGGTGCCGGGGCGGACCACGTCCGGCAACACCTCGCCCAAGTGGGCCAGTTGGGGCGGCCAGGCTTCGCGCTCCGCGTCGTAGCCCGTCTTGAGGGCGTGACTGGAGTCGGTCGGGATCACCTCTCCCGTCAACCGCGCTGTGATCACGTCGGGTTGATGCGTCACTCGGACTGCCTGCCCCCTCCCCTCCCTCCCCTCCCTCCCCTCCCTCCCCTCCTTCCACCCGTACGTGTCCAGGAGCCACAACGCCTTCGGCAGCGCCCAGCTCGTCTGCATTCCGACCCGCGCCGCCTCCTCCACGGCGCGCCCGTCGTCGTACATCAACCCCGGTGTGAACGGGCGGCCTTGGGCATCCGTCAGCAGGACCGTCCCGGAGGTGCCGCACACCGCGAGGCCACCGATCGACCCAGCCCCCCGCCCCCTCAGCGAGGACATCGCAGCCCGGGACGCCGTGCACACCGCCTCCCACCACTCCCCCGGGTCCTGTTCGTGCCGTACGCCGTCCCGGTGGTTGGTCAGCGGGGCGGTGCCCGCGCCGAGGACCGTGCCGTCGGCCGTGACCAGCAGTGCGCGGACGCTCTGCGTGCCCAGGTCGATCCCCAGCCACGCTTCCGCTTCGCCCTCGAACATCATCCGGACCTCCCTCAGGGGTTACGCATTCGGCATTCCCCGTTCATCGTGGCGGAGAGGGAGGGAGCCCCACGATGACCGAGACCCTGCGTGTCGTCGCCGCCGGTGACCATTTCGTACTGCCTTCGCTGATCACCGCGGCCATCACCGAGGAACTGCGCGAACACCCCTTCAGCGTAAGAGAGTTGACGCTCGGCTGGCCTCTGGAACCCTTCGGATCCGTCGCCGAGGTGGAGGAAGCGAGCGATGCCGAGGACGAGGTGATCGAAACCCTGCGGAGCAGCGGCGGCCACGTGCTGGTCACTCAGATGGGCCCAGTCACCGAACGCGTACTGGATGCCTGTCCCGATCTGCGGCTGGTCGTCGTGTGCCGGGGCGGACCCGTCAACGTCAACCTGGACGCGGCGAAGACCCACGACGTACGGGTGTGCTTCGCGCCCGGCCGCAACGCCGCCGCGACCGCCGAGTTCACCGTCGGGATGATGCTCGCCGCGCTCCGCCGGATCCCGCAGGCCCATGAACTCCTTGCGGGGCAGGGCAGTTGGGAGGCGGGGGCGGCCTACTACACCTACGAGCACAGCGGGTTGGAGCTGGAGGATCTGCCGGTCGGGCTGGTCGGGTACGGGGCCGTCGGCAGCCGGGTCGCGCGGGTGCTCTGCGCCTTCGGGGCGCGCGTCATGGTGTACGACCCGTATGTGCACGGCGAGATCCACGGGCTGCGCGTCGCGACGCTGGACGAACTCCTCCGGCGTGCCCAAGTCATCACCCTGCACGCCCGGTTGACCCCCGAGACACGTGGTCTGATCGGCGCTCGCGAACTGGCACTGCTACGGCCCGGCGCGGTGGTGGTGAACGTGGCGCGGGGTCCGTTGCTGGACGAGGAGGCGTTGTGCGACGCGTTGGAGAGCGGACAGGTGTCGGCGGCCGCCCTCGACACCTACACGCGGGAGCCGTTGCCCGCCGGGGCACGCCTGTTCGGCTTCGCCGACCG
Organism: Streptomyces sp. NBC_00986; assembly: GCF_045162565.1. Taxonomy (NCBI): domain Bacteria; kingdom Bacillati; phylum Actinomycetota; class Actinomycetes; order Kitasatosporales; family Streptomycetaceae; genus Streptomyces; species Streptomyces sp. NBC_00986. The sequence continues at coordinate 7,703,442 of NZ_CP108733.1, read as the reverse complement.
GGTCACCCTCACCCCCCATCTCGGGGGTGCCTCCCGGGCCGTGGCCGAGAAGGCGGCGCGGATCGCGGCGGCGGAGGTGGGACGGTGGGCACGAGGTGAACGCTTGTCGCACCAACTCGGGTGAGCGCCCACCAAGTTCCACTGTCCCCACGTGGACGGCCGAGAGGGAGCCGTAGGGGCGCGCCGGTGTCGAGAGACCCAGCGCGCGGAGGCCCGAAGGGTCGAGCACGGTGGGTCTCTCGACACCGGCTCCCAGCGCCCCGCAGGCGACCGAACCAAAAGAGGTGCGCGCGGGGTGCGTTGACAGCACAGGCCCACCTACGCGACACCACTCAACACCGGCCCCCCTACGCGCCACCACCCAACACCGCCCCACCTCCACCCCACCCCACATCACCCACCCCCAGGAGGCCCCCACATGTACGTCGGAATCGATGTCGGCACGTCCACGGTGAAGGCCGCCGCCTTCGACGGATCGGGACGTGAACTCGCCGTGGCCGCACGGCCGGTGGAGCTGTCGATGCACGGCGGGTTCGTCGAGCAGGACATGGACGAGGTCTACGGCGCGGTCGTCGCCGTACTGGACGAACTCACGGCGGAGGTCGAGGGACCGTTCGAGCTGGCCGGGCTGACCGGGCAGGGCGACGGGGTGTGGCTGGTGGACGGCGAGGGGCGGCCGGTGCGGGCGGCGGCGTCCTGGATGGACGGGCGGGCGCATGAACTGCTCGATCAGTGGCTGGCGGACGGGACCTTCGAGACGGTGTTCCGGCGGACCGGAAGCGCGATGTTCCCCGGGTGTCCGGGGCCGCTGCTGGCCTGGCTCGCGGCCCACGAGCCCGCCGCGCTCGACGCTGCCGCCACCGCCCTGTACTGCAAGGACATGGTGTTCCAGCGGCTGACGGGGGCGCGGGCGACCACCGATGTCTCGGACGCGTCGATGCCGTTCCTGGACCCCCGGACGCGGTCGTACGACAACGGTGTCGTCGAGCTTCTCGGGCTGACCCGGCGGCGGAGGCTGCTGGCGCCGGTCAGCGATCCCGTCGCCACGGCCGAGACGCGTGGCGAGGGGCTGCCGGCGGGGACCCGGATCGCGAACGGGCCGTACGACCTGCCCGCCTGCGCGCTCGGTGCGGGGGTGACGGAACCGGGTGACGGGCTGCTCATCGTCGGGACCTGTCTCGCGAGTCTCGTCGCGACCACCGAGCTGGACCTGAGCGGTGAACCGGCCGGGCTGTACATCTCCCTCGACTGGCCGGGGCACTGGCTGCGGGCCATGCCGGCGATGGTCGGTACGGCGGCGCTGGACTGGGTGCTGTCGACGACCGGCGTCCGGCACGAGGAGGTGGACGGGCTGCTCGCGGCGACCCCGGCCGGGGCGAACGGGGTGCGGGTGCTGCCGTATTTCGCGCCGTCCGGTGAACGCGCGCCCTTCGTCGAGCCCCGGCTCCGCGCCGAACTCACCGGTGTCTCCCTGGAGTCGACGCCCGCCGACCTGATCCGCGCGACCTGCGAGGGCATCGGTTACGCGGCCCGGCACTGTCTGGAGGCTGCGGGGCTGACGGGGTCGCTCGCGGTGTGCGGTGGCGGTACGCGCAGCCCGGCCTGGATGCGGCTGCTCGCGGATGTGCTGGGGCGGCCGTTGCGGGTCGTCGAGGGGGAGGTGGGGGCGCGGGGCGCGGTGCTCGCCGCGGCGGAGCGCTACGGGGTTCCGCTGGACGCGGGGGTGTGGACGCGGCCGACCGAGATCGTGGAGCCGGATGCGGGGCGGGCCGCGTTCTACGCCAAGGGGTTCGAGGACCATCTGGCGCGGCTGGCGGCTGCGCGGCACCGGAGCCGGTGATTTCGGGGGCGGGCGCCCGCGATTCGCGGTGTACTACCGGCCTGGCCGTGTGGCGAGGAGGACTTCATGACGGTGCTTCGACGGTGGTGCCCGAACTGTCTCGGGTGGCAGGACTTCCAGATGATGGCCGCCGCCGAGAAGGCCGCCGTCCGTGCGGAGAAGGGGCCCCGGCACTACGTGGGCGATCTGTGGCGCTGCGCCGTCAAGGGCTGTGTGCGGTACCAGCCGGCGTACAACGCGCGGGGCGGCGGCGATCTCCCCGAGAAGTTCCGTGAGGAGAAGGCCGCCGCCCCGGAGTGAGCGCCGCCGTGCTTACACCAGGTTGCTGAAGTCCGGGCCCTTCGTGCGGGTGCGCTTCAGCTCGTAGAAACCGGGGACCGAGGCGACCGCGACGGTGCCGTCCCAGAGGCGGGCCGCTTCCTCGCCCTTGGGGGCGGGGGTGACGACCGGGCCGAAGAAGGCGATCTGCTCGCCGTCGGGGCCGGGGACGGCGATGACGGGGGTGCCGACGTCCTGCCCGACCTTGTCGATGCCCTCCTTGTGGGAGGCGCGCAGCTCGGCGTCGAACTCGAAGTCCTCCTGGTCCGCGTAGTCGATCAGGTCGGCGGGCAGGCCGACGTCCGCGAGCGCGCCGGCGACGGCCTCGACGGTCGGACCCTCGCCGTTGTTGTGGATGCGGGTGCCGAGCGCGGTGTAGAGCGGGCCCAGGATGTCCGAGCCGTGCTTCTGCCAGGCGGCGGTGACCACGCGGATCGGCTTCCACGCCTTGGTCGCGAGCAGCTCGCGGTACTCCTCGGGCAGCTCGTCGAGCCGGGGCTCGTTGAGCACCGCCAGGCTCATGATGTGCCAGTGGACCTCGATGTCCCGGACCTTCTCCACTTCCAGCACCCAGCGGGAGGTCATCCAGGCCCAGGGGCACAGGGGGTCGAACCAGAAGTCCACGGGGGTCTTGGCGGTCTCAGACATGACGCTCCTCGGAATACGGCCGTTTCCCCACGGCAACACCGCCCCTCCCCACCTCATTCCCGGGTACCTGCCGTCAGGGGCACATGGCAGGATCGGCCCTGACCGCATAGCGAACGCCGTTGATCGAACACCATCCGAGGGAGTGCCTCCGTGCCCGGTGAGAATCTGACCCGCGACGAGGCCCGTGAGCGGGCCGCCCTGCTGTCCGTCGACGGGTACGACGTGTCCCTCGACCTGCGTTCGGCGGTGGGTGACGACGCCGGGGAGGGGCCGCGGACCTTCCGGTCGGTGACCACGATCCGGTTCCGCTGCGCCGAGCCGGGTGCGGCGAGCTTCGCTGACCTGATCGCACCGGCTGTGACCGCCCTGTCGCTCAACGGCAAGGACCTCGACCCGGGCGCGGTCTTCGACGGCACGCGCATCCAGCTGGAGGACCTGGCCGCCGAGAACGAGCTGATCGTCGACGCGCGGTGCGCGTACTCCCGTACCGGCGAGGGCATGCACCGCTTCGTCGACCCCGAGGACGGCGAGGTCTACCTCTACACCCAGTACGAGCCGGCGGACTCGCGCCGGGTCTTCGCCAACTTCGAGCAGCCGGACCTCAAGGCGCCGTTCCGCGCCGAGGTGCGGGCCCCCGCGGGCTGGACGGTGTGGAGCAACGGCGTCGGCGAACTGACCGACGGCGTATGGAAGTTCGCGGAGACGAAGCCGATCTCGACGTACATCACTGCGTTCGCGGCGGGCCCGTACCACTACGTGACGGACTCCTACTCCCGCACCTTCGACGACGGTACGACGCTGGAGATCCCGCTCGGCGCGATGTGCCGCAAGGGTCTGGCGCCGTACTTCGACGCCGACGACGTCTTCCTGATCACCAAGCAGGGCCTGGACTTCTTCCACGAGCACTTCGACTACCCGTACCCCTTCGGGAAGTACGACCAGGCGTTCGTGCCGGAGTACAACCTCGGCGCGATGGAGAACCCGGGGCTCGTCACCTTCCGCGAGGAGTACATCTTCCGGGGGAAGGTGACGCAGGCGTCGTACTCGGGGCGGGCGAACACGATCCTGCACGAGATGGCGCACATGTGGTTCGGCGACCTCGTCACCATGGAGTGGTGGGACGACCTGTGGCTGAAGGAGTCCTTCGCCGACTTCATGGGCGTGTTCGCGAACGTCGGCGCGACCCGCTTCACCGACGCCTGGATCAGCTTCGCCAACCGCCGCAAGGCGTGGGCGTACCGCGCGGACCAGCTCCCCTCCACGCACCCGATCACCGCCGACATCCGCGACCTCCAGGACGCGAAGCTCAACTTCGACGGCATCACGTACGCCAAGGGGGCTTCCGTACTGAAGCAGTTGGTGGCGTACGTCGGCCAGGACGCGTTCCTGGAGGGCGCGCGCCGCTACTTCAAGCGGAACGCGTACGGCAACACGCGCCTCGGTGACCTGTTGTCGGTGCTGGAGGAGACGAGCGGGCGGGACATGGCGTCCTGGTCGCGGTCGTGGCTGCAGACGGCCGGGGTCAACTCCCTCACCCCGCAGGTGGTGTTGGACGTGGAGGGCGGCCGTATCGCCGAGCTGACGGTGCTTCAGGAGGCGGCGGAGTCGCACCCTGAACTGCGCCCGCACCGGGTGGTGATCGGCCTCTACCGGATGGAGGACAACCGTCTCGTGCGGTACGAGCGGGCCGAGGTGGACGTCGACGGCGCGCGGACGGTCGTGGTGGAGCTGGCCGGTGCGGACGCGCCGGAGCTGGTGCTCGTGAACGACGAGGACCTCACGTACGCCAAGACCCGTTTCGACGCTGTGTCGTTGGCGACCCTGCGCGACCATCTCGGCGCGCTCACCGACCCGATGGCGCGGGCGCTGTGCTGGTCGGCGCTGTGGAACATGACGCGGGACGCGTTGCTGCTCGCGCCCGACTTCATCGACCTGGTGATGCAGTTCGGGCGCCGGGAGACCGACATCGGTGTCCTGCAGATGCTGCACGCCTGGGCGAACTCGGCGCTGGTCAACTACTCGCCGCCGTGGTGGCGCGAGACCGGCGCGAAGCTCCTGGCGCACATCGCGCTGCGGGATCTGCGGGACGCGGAGCCGGGCAGCGAGCAGCAGCTGGCGTGGGCGCGTTTCTACGCGTCGGTGGCGTCGGCGCCGGAGGAACTGGCTCTGCTGCACGCCCTGTTGGAGGGTACGGAGAAGATCGAGGGCCTGGCCGTCGACCAGGAGCTGCGCTGGGCGTTCCTGGAGCCGCTGACCGCGCACGGTGCCGCCGACGAGGCCGTCGTGGCCGCCGAACTGGCCCGCGACGACACCGCGTCCGGCAAGCGCCACCAGGTCCGCTGTCTCGCCGCCCGTCCCTCGGCCGCCGTCAAGGCGCAGGCGTGGGCGCAGGTCGTGGAGTCGGACGCGCTGTCCAACGCGCTCGTCGAGGCGACCATCGCGGGGTTCGCGCAGCCGTCGCAGCGGGAGTTGCTCGCGCCGTACACGGAGAAGTACTTCGCGGCGATCGAGCGGGTGTGGTCGGAGCGGTCGATCCAGATCGGCGTGGACGTGGTGCGGGGGCTGTTCCCGTCGTACCCGGCCGCCGAGGACGCGCAGGCGACGCTGGACGCGACGGACGCGTGGCTGACGTCCCACGAGGGGGCGGCGCCGGCGCTGCGGAGGCTGGTGCTGGAGTCGCGGGACGACCTGGCGCGGGCACTGCGGGCGCAGGCGGCGGACAACGAGGGGCGGGGCGCTCAGGGCTGACCTTTGGCCTGCGATTGGCCTCTCCGTCACCGTTACTGAATACAGGTAATCCACCCCGTAACCCCTGGTCCACCCCATCCGGACCAGGGGTTTTCGGCGCCTACTCGGCATCCGAACGCCTGTCCTTTAGTGCCATGTTGTCCGGATTTGTCGACGGGCGTGTAACAGCGGTTAGGGACCGGATCCGGCGCGGGAAACCCCGTTGCATGAACCACAACACCCCGCTCTCCCCCCGCCCCCTCAGCCACCTCACCGAGGTGCACCGCCGCGTGCTGACGACGGCACAGCTCCGGGCCCACGGCGTCCCGGCCGCCGAGGTGAACGAGCAGTGCCGTCCCGACGGGCCGTGGCAGCAACTCCTCCCCGGCGTCGTCCTGTTGCACTCCGGCCCGCCGACCGGCGAGGAGCGGCTGCACGCGGTGCTGATGTACGCGGCGCGGGAGCGGACGGCGGGGGTTCCGGTCCAGCCCGGCGCGGAGGGCCCGCACCGCCCGACGTACACGGAGACGATGGTCACGGGCCTGGCGGCACTGACCCTGCACGGCTTCACGTCGGCGCCGGAACTGGCCTCCCTGAAGCAGATCGACGTCCTGGTCCCGCGGATGCGCCGACTGCGCTCGACGGGCGGCGCGCGGATCGTCCGTACGGCCTCGCTCCCCACCCCTCAGCAGGTGAAGGGCGTACCGGTGGCCCCGGTGCCGCGGGCCCTCGCGGACGCGGTGGCCGAGTTGTCGGACGCGAACGCGGTACGCGGACTGCTCACCGAGGCGGTACGCGGCGGGCACTGCGAACCGGCCGCGGTGGTACGGGAGTTGAACAGCGCCAAGCTGCTGAGCCGCCCGCACGTGGTGGACGCGGTGGACTCGCTGCTGGCCGAGGGCCGCGCGATCGCGGAGGACCGCCTCTACCGGATGGTGAGCGAGCACGGCCTCCCCGACCCGGTGTGGAACGTCGACCTGCGCCTGCCCGGCGGCCCGCACCTGGGCGGCCTGGACGCGTACTGGCCGGAGCAGGCGGTGGCCGTGGAACTGGACACCCGCGCCCCGCGCCAGGACGAGGACGCCCTGTGGTCGGAGTACGCCCGCAAGCGCGAAACCCTGGAGCGGCTGGGCATCACGGTCGTCCACATCACCCCGAAGAAGCTCCGGGACGGGATGGAGCAACAGGCGGCGGTGGTCCGTACGGCGCTCATGGCGTCGGCGGACCGCGATCCGGCCGCGTATGTCGTGGTGCTGCCCCGGTAGTGACGGACCGGGGCGGGATCAGGAGGGGAGAGGAGGGGCCACCGGGGGTCGGTGGCCCCTCCTCATGTCTGTCCTACAGGGGCTCGGGCAGCGGCGGCGGGGTGGCACTGGTCGTCGTGTGGCCCGCGTGGAGGCCGTCGATGAGGGCGGCGTAGGAGGCGATCATGCGCGTACGGCTGAAGCGTTCGCGGCTGCGGGCGTGGGCCTTGGCGAACTCCGCGCGGCCGATGACCGCCTCGGTCCAGGCCGACGCGACGGCGTCCGGGTCGGGGGGTGTGACGATGCCGTGCCCGGCGACGATGGAGGCGCTGTCGCCGATGTCGGTGGCGACGGGTACGGCGCCGCACATCATGCCTTCGATGAGGCAGAGGGGTGCGGCCTCGCCGAAGGACGACGTCAGCGCGACCACGTCCGACCCTGCGTAGACGGTCTCCATGTCCCGCCGTACGCCGAGGAGATGGAGCCGGTCGGCGAGCTGTTCTCTGTCCCCTCCGAAGGCGGTGTCGATGTCGGCGGAGAGGGCGGGCTGGTCGTCCGTCATGCCCGTGCCGCACATGAGGACGTGGCCGGCGGGTTCGCGCCGTAGCCACTCGTGGGCGGCGCGGAGGAAGAGCGGGATGTTCTTCATGGTGGCGTAGCGGGCGGCGAAGACTACGACGGGTGCGGTGTCCGGGATGCCGAGGGAGGCACGGAGGGCGAGCCGCCGGGCGGGGTCGGGCCGGAAGCGGAACAGGTCCACGCCGTTGGGGATGACGTGGAGGACCTCGGGCGGGATGCCGGCGGCCTGGTAGGCGTCGCGGGTGGATTCCGCGCAGCAGACGGCGGCGACGACCTTGCCGTCGGCGATGGCGGTCTTCAGTTCGTCGAGGGCGGGGCCCTGATGTTCGGGGTCCGAACGGTGCAGGCTCACGACGACGGGGCGGCGGGGCAGGCCCGCCTGGTTGAGCAGGGAGAGCGGCTGCTCCTTGAGCGACAGGACGACGTCGGCGTCCGCGAGGGCGCGGGCCGCGTCGGCGAGCTCGGGTCCGGTGAATCCGCCGGTGACGGTCCCGTCCGGGTCCCGGTCGCCGCCGAAGCTGCGGCCGAGGGTCGAGACGCCGACGCCGGCCGCGGTCAGTTGCTGGTAGCAGGCGTCGTTCTCCATGGCCTGCCGGGTTGCTTCTCGATGAACCTCGCCGTGGATGCTGAGCACCGTATGGTGCTGGCCGCCCTCCACCAGTCCCAGAACGACGTCGCTGTGGACGATGCGGGCTCCTCCGGAGAAGAACCCCTCGTAGACCGACAGCACGTGCAGTTCGTGTCTAGCGCGCACACGACCACCCGCCTTGCATATGAATCGAGCCATCCCCGTGAACAGCGGGTTAGCCGTTATGAGGCGGCACGGACATTTCGTCCGAATGAACTCGGTGTCTCGTGTCTGGGTCCGGTTGGTTATCCGGGGGTCAATTGGTACGGGGGCCTACGGCGAGCTGGACGCGAACCGTCTTTCCGATGTCTCCGCGCAGAAACCAATCAAGGGATTCGGAGAGCGCGGAGACGACGAGAAGCCCGCGGCCGTTCTCTGCTCCGGGGCTTTCCTGACCACGGGGAACACCGGGGTCGGGTCCGACACGTCGATCGTCAGCGCGGCGTTCTCTTCGTCTACGGCGACTCGTAGCCAGACCTCGCGTCCGGGGACCTTGCCGTGCCGTACGGCGTTGGCGACGAGCTCGGAGGTGACGAGGACGGCGTCTTCGATGTCGCCGGGCCAGTTCCAGAGGGTGAGGCGGCGGCGGGTGTGGGTGCGGGCGAGGCGGACGCTGCGGGGGGCATGGGGTAGCTCATGGACCAGTCGGGGGTGAGGAGGGTGGGGGCATGGAGGGTTCCCTTCGGGTGGGGGGTGCCCGACCACCGTGGCGAGACTGCGCATCGAGCTGCAATCGAAACTCCTCAGAAATTTCAGGGAAGTCGGAATTGGACTATGCCCGGATCTGCACAAGTACCTGCACGGCTTGCACGGGGACGGTGCACATGGCGGCAAAGCGCGGGCGGACCGGTCAGCGACTCGAACTTGGCCTTCAGCTACGTCAGTTACGTGAAGGCTGCGGTCTCGGTGACCGCGGGGGCGGCCTCACTCGGAAGCAGGCGGTGCAAGGACTGCGCGTCTCCGAGGCAACCCTGCTGAGGATCGAGACCGGCGCCCTGAACTTCCGAAACGTCGGCGATCCGAGGAAGCTGCTGGACAAGTACGGCGTCACCGATGAGGAGATCATCGAGTCGCTGACCAACCTCAACCGGGAGTCGGGGCAACGGGATTGGCTGACCCAGTTCCCCATGCCCACCGGGATGCCGACGTTCGTAGGGCTTGAGCCGGAGGCGCGCAGTATGAGGGCGTACCACCCGACCCTGGTGTACGGCCTGTTGCAGACCGAGGCCTATGCACGCGCGCTCCTCGAAGCGCACAAACCGGTCGAGGAGAACACCGCCGAATTCGTGCGCAGTAGCGTGGAGTTGCGGATGAGACGCCAGGAAGTGCTCACCAGGGAAGACCCGGTCAAACTTCGCGTCATCCTCGGCGAGGCCGCCCTGCGCTACCCGGTGGGAGGTGCCGAAGTGCAGCGCGACCAGTTCGAAAAGCTCGTGACGATGTCGTCCTGGGACCACATCGCCATCCAGATCCTGCCGTTCAGATCCGGCTACCGCTCGACCAACGACTTCGCGATCCTCGACCTCGGCGACGACCTCCCACCGAGAGTCCAGATCGACAGCGCCTGGGGCGCGACCCACACCTCGGACAAGCGCCGTGAAGTCGACCGCTTCATCCGCCGGTTCGACGCCATGACAGCATCGGCACTGCCGCCCGAAGACACCCCCGACTTCCTGCACCGACTGGAAAGGGAGTTCTAGCACCATGAACCCCGAGATCGCCCCGAACACGCCTGGTTCAAGTCCTCGTACAGCGACGGCACGGGCCAAAACTGCATCGAAGCCGCCCACCTCACCCCCACCGGGATAGCGGTCCGCGACTCCAAGAACCCCGCCGGACCCGCCCTGCTCCTCCCCGCGTCCGCCTGGACCCCCTTCATCACGCACGTCCAACGGCGCTGACCCGACCTCAACTCCCGCGTATCCAGCAGCCGTTCCTCCGCGCAACGTAACGTCGGCGCATGGGGTTCATGTTCGCGATCTTCGGTCCGCCTGTGATCACCGTCTTTCTCTTTGCCGTCGGAGCGGTTCCGTACGGGTTGTGGGTGACCAGGAAGAAGCCCTCGTGGCTGGCCCGTTGGGCGGTGATCGGGGGTGCGGCCGCGGTCATCGCCTACGGGGCCGGGACCGGCTACGGGCTCGCCTTCACGCATCCGCTCGATCTGTGTGCGGACAGGACCGGTGACGGCTTGTACATGGACATCGGGCGGGACTTCACCCTCACATCCGTGAGCCGGGGCAGCTTTCCGCTGTCCGTCACATGCCACTGGAACAGCGGGTACAACACCGAGATCGTCTGGTTCTGGGCCACGCCCCTGTGGTACGCGGGGCTGGCCTGCTGCCTCGGCTGTTCCGGCATGCTGCTCGTCAATCGGTACGAGCGCGGAGGCTTCACTCTCCGCAGAACTCCCCCACCACCACCGCCCCCGCATCCCCCGACCAGTCCCCGTTGAAGTTGAACGCCAGCGAATGGCGGCCGTCCGGCGTTGTCACCACCGCCGACGACGAGCCGTGGATGCCGCCGTCGTGGCCCCAGATGTGGATGCCGCAGGGGAGGGTGATGTCGGAGATGCCCAGGCCGTAGCGCGTGGTCGGGCTGTCGCCCGCCGGTACCGTCGTCTTCATCTCGTTCAGTTGCTTCGGCGGGAGGAGTTTCCCGCCCAGCAGGGCGCTGTAGAAGCGGTCCAGGTCGGCGGAGTCGGAGATCATCTCGCCTGCCGAGGAGGCCAGGGACGGGTTCAGGTTCGTGACGTCGTACGTCGGGCCCGTCGTCTCCTCCGCCAGTTTGCTGTAGGCGCGGCTACTGGGCTGCGGGACCATGACCCTCGTGCCCGGGAGTGAAGTCGCCTTCAGCTTCAGGGGGTTGATGATGCGGTTGCGGATCTCCGTCGCGTACGAGTGGCCCGTGACCTTCTGGATCACCATGCCGGCCAGGACGTAGTTCGTGTTGGAGTAGTTCCACGACGTGCCCGGTGCGAAGTCCGGCTTGTGGGACATGGCGATCGCCACCAGGTCGGCCGGGGTCCTCGTGTCGTAACGGTGCTGAAAGAAGCCGTCCTTGAGGAAGTACGTGCGGCCGAAGTCGTCGTCCGCCGTGTAGTTGAAGATGCCGCTGGTGTGGTTCATGAGCTGGCGGACGGTGACCTTGCCGCCGTCGTTGCCGTTGCCCTCGACCACGCCCGGCAGCCACTTCGCCACCTTGTCGTCCAGTGACAGGCGTCCCTCCGCCTCCAGTTGGAGCAGCACCGTCGACACGAACGTCTTGGTGATGCTGCCGATCCGGTAGCGGTCGTCGGCCGAACGCGGCGCCCCGGTACGGAGGTTGCCGACTCCGGCCGTCGCCGACCAGGCGGTGCCGCCGTCCCGCACGGTGGCCGTGACGCCGGGTACGCCGTCCTTCACGGCCGCCTTGATCGCCTGCCGGGTCGCCGCGTGGTCCCCTCCGGCGGGCGCCGCCGTCGCGGGACCCGCCAGCGCCACCGACAGCGCCACCGCCGTCGCACCCATCACTGCCGCACGAACTGCCATGCCTTCCCCCTCTGTTGAGCCCGGTTCAGCCCGGTCGAGGGGATGGACACAGTCGTCCGGTGCGAAGGTTGCCCGGATGTACGCCAGTTGAGTGAGTTTCAGCCCTTCTTGAGGAGCAGCTCCGTGTTGCGGTCCCTCGCTGCGCCGCCCAACACCGTGCTGGAACCAGGTGCGTTGTACGACAGTTCGCGGTACAGGGCGCCGAGGCCGGTCTGGGTGAGGTCGGAGAAGTCGGTGCGGTGCGGGGCCGCGGACTCGATCAGCGTGGTGAAGAGGGACAGCGTGCCGTCCTTGTTGTCCACCAGCTCGATGACACGGGCGAGTTGGGGATAGTCGACGTGCGAGGCCGTCGAGATCTCCCAGAAGCTGCGGCCGTCGGGCGCCGAGTGCGGGGTGATGACGTTGCGGTGGATGTGGCCGTTGACCCAGGCCAGCACGTTCGGGTGGCTGCCGAGGAGGGCGATGACCGCCGAGCCCTCGTAACGGCGCTCGGTGGGGTGCGCCGGGTCGGGGCGGGTGTTGTCCATCGTCTTGCTGGTGTGGTGGCTGAAGATCACCGCGTACGAGTCCTTGTTGTCGCGCAGTGTCTTGTCGAGCCACCTCAACTGCGTTGCTCCGATGGACCCTTCGTAGTGGCCGCCCGCGTCAGTGGTGTCGAGGCTGATGCCGATCACGTCGTCGGCGATCCGGAACGCGTAGTACTGCGTGCCCGCGTCGACGTTCGCCGAGGAGTAGCCGTGGCCGACCGGGCCGAGGCCCTGGTAGGCCGGGTCCAGGTGGGCCTTGAGGTACTCGGCGGAGGTGTACGGCGCACGGTTCTCGTCCGGCGTGATCGAGCGCGCGGAGCGGGCGTGGGCCTTGAGGAAGTCGCGGTAGCCGGTGCCCTTGGGGTCCTTGGCGTCGCGGATCGAGTTCTGCAGCTTCTTCGCCTCGGCCGCCGTCGCGGTCATCAACTTCTTGCCACCGATGGCGAGTTCGGTGAGGTACGGGTCCGCGTGGGAGCCGAAGCAGCCGAGCGGCAGCGCGTCGTGGTTGCCGACCGTCGAGTACCAGGGCAGGTTGAGGCCGGGGCTGCGGACCTCGCGGATCGCGGCGGCCAGGAAGCCCTTGAGGTGCGGGAAGCCGACCTGCTTGTCACCGTCGCGCAGGGTGGAGTCGGGCTGCCAGTACAGCTTGAGGCCGCTGTTCATGACGCCCTCGTAGCGGCGCGGGTCACCGGTGTTGGGGGTGAACCGCCCGCCGCTCATGATCTTCATGAACCATTCCAGCTCGGACTTCGCGTTGTTGTCCGTGTTGTCGCCGGTGGTCATCACGAAGTGCAGCGGGGAGCCGGTCACCGGGGCGCCGCGCAGTGCGTTGACCCGCTCGACCAGCGAGATCCCGCCCTGCACGGTCAGCGCCTCGTGCGGGCGCCACGCGTGCTTGTCGGTGGAGCGCAAGTACTCGAGACGCAGCGGGTGTTGAGTGTCCATCAGGTGCAGGTCGGTGAACTGCACGAACGACGCGAGTGCCGTACGGCGGCCCTCGCGCCCGGACTTGGCGTCGGCGAGGTCGCCGCGCACCACGCGCTTCCAGCCGGCGCCGTCGCCGAGGCGGCGGTAGCCGGAGCCGGTGCGCGGGGCGGCGACCGTGGCGAGGGTGGTGCCCTTGGTGTACGGGGTGAGGGGGGCGGCCGGTGCCACGCGGGAGTGCGCGACGGGCGCCTCGGCGGCGGCGTTGGCGGCATCGGCGGTGGCTGTGGCGGCCTGGCTGTCGGTGGGCCGTAGGGCGTACCCGACGCCTGCGGAGACGGACACGGCCGCGGTGGCGGCGAGGACGGTACGGCGGTTGACCCCCAGCGCGGAGCTGGCGACAGAGCGTGTGCGCGACATGGCGCGATCTCCCCGAGTACGAACTGCGTCGGCAGTGGTCGCGGGCGTTCGCGGCGATCGGTTTTCGATCGCGGTCGCGAACTTCCCGCTCGTACTGGATGCTTGGCATCGGGGATGACCTGCGCGTAAACGAGACGGCAACGCGTAGCGCCGATCACCGTACGTCGATCTTGAAGACCCCTGTGCGTTCGTGAACGCTCGTCGAGCCGCCGGGAGGCGGCTACTCCGTGTTCATCTGCCGGGGTACTGAAGCTATTCCGGGACCCGTTCGACCCGTCCTACGGCCGGCCTCTCGCGCCACAGCCTGAGCGCCACGTCGATCAACCCGACCCGGGTGAGCCCGGACACGTCGTCCAGCGGATGCCATGCGGCCATGTCGGTGGAGCCGCCGATCTCGTTGCGCAGCTCCCCGCCGACGACCCTGGCCTCGTAGACGAGCCGGAGGCCGTGCTGGTCCACCTTGCGGCGGTAGCTCCACGGGATGACGTGGTGGATGGAGTCCATGCCGAGGAAGCCGGTGACCTCGACGTGGTAGCCGGTCTCCTCTTCCAGCTCCCGTACGACCGTGTCGTTCGGGTGCTCGCCGTGGTCCATGCCGCCGCCGGGGAGCACCCACTCGTGGCCTCCGCGCTCGGCCGGTGACCGGGCGAGGAGGAGGTGGCCGTCCCTGACGCAGACGGCGTAGGCGGCAACCCTCAGCTTTTGGCGCATCCGGAGACGTTAAGTGCTCTGTCGGAAGGGCCGCAATGTGAATTCGTTCGGCTTTCGTGCCGTCGTGGCTGGTCGCGCAGTTCCCCGCGCCCCTGACGGGGCGCTTAGCGAGCCGGGGTTGGGTTGGCAGGGGAGTATTCGGGGGCGGACCATCGGAGTGGGAGTGCTGCGGGGGTCTCCACTACCTCGGTCAGAGTGAAACGCACCCTGCGCTTTCCCTCACCGTCGAACTCCGTCCTTGCCTCGCCGGTGAGTTGGAGTGTTGTACCCGTCGTCCAGTCGATGAAGAGGAGTCCTGCGCGGGGGTCGGTGTGGAGGTTGCCGAGGCTGAGGAACATGGCGTTGCCCGTGTAGTCCGGCCAGGTCAGTTCGTGGGGTGAAGTCGCTTGTACGAAGCCGGGGTTGCCGCCCCGGTGGCTGGCGTCGGCGCCGTGCTCGTGGACGGTGGCGAGGAAGAAGGTGTCGGCCGCCGCGATGAACTCGGCCTGCGTGGACGTCAGTTGGATGTCGCGCCTCGGCTGTGCGGGTTCGCGGTCGGCGACCGTCTCGTAGGACTCCCTCCGTTGGATGTACTTGGGGCAGTTGGCGAACACTCGCTCCGCCTCGATCGCCAAACCCCGTGCCGTGCGCCGGAGTTGGCCGTCCACACGCATACGGCGGCGGGTGCGGGGGTCGAGGGCGATCGTGCCGACCGGGAGGTCGTGGGCGTCGGCCAGGGCCGGGGTGAGGGGGTCGGTGGGGCGGGTGGTGCCGGTGATCGAGATCTGGTGCGGGCCCGTCGCGCGGACGAAGCCGGGGGTGCCGGTGAGCGGGGAGGCCCATACCCGGCCCGTCGCGGGATCGGCGGCGCCCAGGATCAGGAGCGGCTGGAGTTCGAGGAAGGCGGCGGCCACCGGTTTGATGCCCTGGCCGATGATCTGGCCGACGTGGTCGGCGAGTTCACGCACCCCGACCCGGTCCTGCACGGCGCGGGAGCCCTCGTGATAGGCGCCCATGACTAGAAGAAACCGCAGGTCGGGGCCTCGGTGTTGGGGACCGGGGCGTCCTCCGCGCCGGTCGGCACCGAGATCTCCAGGCGGGTGCCGTCCGGGTCGTGGAAGAAGATGCCGCCCGAGGCCGCGCCTTCGCGGTGGGCGACCACGCCCTCGTACGCGAACTCGGCGCCGTAGGACCTGAGCGCCTCCTCGTAGTGACGGACGCGCTCGATCGAGTCGGCCGCGAACGCGAGGTGGTGCAGGCCGGCGCGGTCGCCGGCGTACGGCCCCTGTGCCTGCTGCCAGAGGGTGAGGACGGGGCGGCCGTCGTCGCCGTCGCCCAGGAACGCGTACCGGCGGTCGTCGTCCTTGCCCTCGGTGAGGACCGCGAAGCCGAGGACGTCGCGGTAGAAGGCGAGGGAGCGGTCGAGGTCGGTGACGTTGAGGCCGATGTGGCCGAGGTGCGGGGTCATGGGAAGCCCTTCTCCGATATAACCGTTGTCGATGACTTTAGTGGTTAGGATCGGAGACGGTCAACCGGTCACGTACTCTTGACCGGTTAGATCAGAAGAGAGGCACCCGATATGCCGAAGCCCAAGTCGAAGCCGACGCCCCTCATCGAGGACCCCCGGCCGCTCATCGGCGAGCCGCTCGCGCTCGACCTGCTCAACACGTGGTGGACGCGGGACGGGGCCGTACAGGATCTGCTCGCGGTCCCGGGCGGGCTCGCCGTGTGGCTCGGGTCGAACGGGCTCGACGGGCGGTTCGCGGCCGACACGATCACCCTGACGTACGTCAACAGCACGCGCACCGCGCTGAAGCTGGCCCTGGACGACGGCCGCACGGGCGACCTCGACGTCGTACTCGGCATGGGACGCATCCGCGCCACCCTCACCGCCGACGGGCCCGGCGAGGTGCCCGAGTTCCAGGACCCCAGGTGGGGGCCCGGCTGGCTCGCCGCCCGCAGTTATCTGGAGCTGCTCTCCACCGCCCCGGACCGCATCCGGCGCTGCGCCCACGAGGCGTGCGTCCTGCGCTTCTTCGACACGTCGCGGAACGGCACCCGCCGCTGGTGCTCGATGGCGGCCTGTGGCAACCGCGCGAAGGCGTCCCGTCACTACGCACGTTCGAACCCGGGGAACGAATAGGGGGTTTTCCCCATACGTTCATAGGGTTTCGGTCAACACTTCCCAAACAACCGTCCCTTGGGTAAAGCTGTGCCCTCGTCCGGCACTGGATTCTTCACCTACAAGGGATGCCGATGACCCTCTCCCACCAGAGACGCGTGGCCCGAATATCCGTGGCCGCCGGTCTCGTCGCCGCGCTCTCCGCGGCCGGGCCGATACCCATGGCCTTCTCCGCCGACTCGCCGTCCGCCACCACTCCCGCGGACGGCACGGTCAAGTCCGCCGCCGCCAAGCTCGGTTCGGACGACGCCGATCTGCTCGCCACGGCCAAGGCCGACGGCGACAAGAACGTCACGATGATGATCGCCACCGCGCCGGGCGCGACCGAGCAGGTCGCCCAGCAGCTGGACGCGGTCAAGGGCGGCTCCGTGGGCCGCACCTACGACAAGCTCGGCTACGTCCGCGCCACCGTCCCGACCGGCAGGGCCGACTCGGCGATCGCCGCCGCCGCGAAGCTGTCCTCGGTGCAGGCCATCGACCTCCGCCAGGAGATCGCGCTCGACGATCCGACGCCGAGCGCGGACACGGCCAAGGGCGCCGACAAGGCGACGAGCAAGGCCACTTACTCCGGGCCGAGCAAGAGCACCCCTGCCGAGAACCCGTACAACCCGTCCTTCGAGACGGGCGCCGTCGACTTCGTGAAGAAGAACCCGAAGGCGGACGGCCGCGGCATCACCATCGGCATCCTCGACTCCGGCGTCGACCTCGGCCACCCGGCGCTGCAGAAGACCACCACCGGCGAGCGCAAGATCGTCGACTGGGTCACCTCGACCGACCCGATCGTCGACGGCGACCAGACCTGGCGCCCGATGGTGACGGCCGTGTCCGGCCCCAACTTCACCTACGGCGGCACGAGTTGGACGGCGCCCGCGGGGTCGTACGAGATCAGCACGTTCAAGGAGTCGTACACCACCGGCGGTGACGCGGCGGGTGACGCGAACCGTGACGGTGACACCACCGACGCGTGGGGTGTCCTGTACGACCCGGCGGCCGGCACGGTGACGGTCGACCTGAACAACAACCAGAACTTCAGCGACGACACCCCGATGAAGCCGTACAAGGACGGCTACCAGATCGGCTACTTCGGGACGGACAACCCGGCGACGGACGTCGTCGAGCGGCAGCCGTTCGTCGTGCAGATCAGCAAGGACGTTCCGATGGACCCGTACGGCGGGTCCTGGGTCGGCAAGACGGCCGACTTCGTCAACATCGGTGTCATCGAGTCCGAGCACGGCACGCACGTCGCCGGTATCACCGCGGCGAACGGCCTGTTCGGCGGCAAGATGAACGGTGAGGCGCCGGGCGCGAAGCTCGTCTCCTCGCGTGCCTGCACCTGGACCGGCGGCTGCACCAACGTGGCGCTCACCGAGGGCATGATCGACCTCGTCGCGAACCGCGGTGTCGACATCGTCAACATGTCGATCGGCGGCCTGCCGGCGCTGAACGACGGCAACAACGCGCGCGCCGAGCTGTACACGCGCCTCATCGACACCTACGGCGTGCAGCTCGTGATCTCGGCCGGCAACTCCGGTCCGGGCGCCAACACGATCGGCGACCCCGGCCTGGCCGACAAGGTGATCTCGGTCGGCGCCTCGATCTCGAAGCAGACCTGGGCGGCCAACTACGGCTCGCAGGTGTCGACTTCGTACCAGCTGCTGCCGTTCTCCTCGCGCGGTCCGCGTGAGGACGGCGGCTTCACGCCGACGCTCGTCGCGCCCGGCGCCGCGATCAACTCCACCCAGACCTGGCTGCCGGGCTCCCCGGTCGCCGAGGCGGGTTACACGCTGCCGGCCGGCTACTCGATGCTCCAGGGCACCTCGATGGCCTCCCCGCAGGCGGCGGGCGCCTCGGCGCTGCTGCTGAGCGCCGCGAAGCAGAAGCACATCGCGCTCACCCCGGCGACCCTGCGCACGGCGCTGACCTCAACCGCCGATCACATCAAGGGTGTTCAGGCGTACGAGGAGGGCGCGGGCCTCATCAACATCGTGGACGCGTGGAAGTCCATCAAGGACGGCGCCGGCGCCCACGAGTACACGGTGAAGGCTCCGGTCGACACCGCGATCGACTACGCGCTGAAGACCCCCGGCTTCGGCACGGGACTGTACGACCGCGAGGGCGGCCTCAAGGCCGGCGCGAAGAAGACGTACGACATCACCATCACGCGAACCACCGGTGCGGACAAGGCGGTTCGGCACGAGCTGCACTTCGAGAACAACGCCGGCGGCACCTTCAAGATCGTCGGCTCGGACGAGGTCAAGCTCCCGCTGAACCAGCCGGTGACGGTCAAGGTGCAGGCGGCGCCGAAGAGTTCGGGCATCAAGAGCGCGATCCTGGAGGTCGACGACCCGAAGACCGAGGGCCTCGACAAGCAGATCCTCACCACGGTCGTGGTCGCCTCGCCCGTCAACTTCACCTACTCCACGGCGAATTCGGTGCAGCGCAACAGCACCCAGTCGTACTTCGTGACCGTCCCGGCGGGCGCCAAGGCCCTTGAGGTCGCGATGAGCGGGCTGAAGGACAAGAGCCAGACGCGGTTCATCTCGATCCACCCGTACGGCGTTCCGGTCGAGGACACGGGCACCCCGTACTGCTACAACAACTACCTCGACGGCAACGGCTGCAAGCCCGACGTACGGTCGTACGCCGACCCGCAGGCCGGTGTCTGGGAGATCGAGGTCGAGGCGCGCCGCACCTCGCCGCTGCTCGACAACCCGTACAAGCTGGACGCCACCGTCCTCGGCGCGGCCTTCGACCCGGAGACCGTGACCGTGCCCGAGGCCAAGGTCGGCGTCCCGGCCACGGCTTCCTGGAAGGTGACGAACAACTACGCGGCCCTCACCGGCACGTTGAAGGGCGGCCCGCTCGGCTCCTCGCTGACCGCGCGGCCCACCATCACCGAGGGCGTCACGCAGACCACCACGGTCGACGTGCCCGCCGGCGCCACGTCCCTGGACGTCGCCATCGGCAACGTGTCGGACACGGCGGCGGACCTGGACCTGACGGTGAAGAACGCCGCCGGGACCGTCGTCGGCCAGTCCGCCGACGGCGACTCGGAGGAGTCGGTCTCCATCGCCAACCCGGCCGCCGGTACGTACACGGTCGAGGTCGTGGGCTACTCGGTGCCGTCCGGCTCGACCGCGTACGACTACCGGGACGTGTTCTTCTCCCCGGCGCTCGGCACGGTCACGGTCGACGCCTCCACCCCGGTGAAGCTCGCCACGGGCGCCTCGGCGACCGTCTCCGGCAGCGTCACCGCCCTGGCCCCGGCCCCCGAGGGACGCGAGTTCTTCGGCCAGGTCCAGCTGGTCAACGCCCGCGGCACGGTCGCGGGGCTGGGCAGCGTGAAGATCGAGAAGGTCACGTCGTAGCCCTGACAGGGATACGGCGGTGAGGGGGCGGGCGTCCGTGCGGGCGCCCGCCCCTCTCGCGTTCAGTCGGCGGGGCAGGTGGTGGTGCGGGAGCCGGGCAGGGCCTTGAGGATCCAGGCGCGGTTCACGGCGACGCGGGTGTCGCCGACGGCCCAGAGACTCGCGTTCTGCTGGCCCCGGCCGACCTCAACCAGCACGTGCTGGCCCTTGCGCGGCTTCGGGTCCGCTCCGCCGTCGAGGAGGAAGGACACCTGGGAGGGGCCCTTGGCGGGCTTGTAGGAGCGGATCACGGTCAGCACGATCCGGCTCCAGGGATCGTCCAGGTGCGTCTCCACCTCGGCCACCGTGCCCTCGACGACGAGCCGGTCGCAGGCCAGCGCTTCCTCCGGGTCGGACGGCGGCAGGCCGTCCCCGGACATCTTGGCGGGGGCATCGGACTTGCTCTGGGCGGACGAGGAGTCGGCGCTGGCGCCGCCGTTGTGGGCGCCGAGCCAGGCGAGCCCGGTGACCATCCCGGCGATCACGGCCGTGGCGAGCGTGCCGTAGGCGAGGACGCGCAGGGCGGGACGGCGGCGTCGGGCCGGGCGGGCCCTGGTCACGGGTTCCGGTGCCGGGGGTGCCGACAGTGCCTCCCCGATGATCCCCAACTGCTCGCGCAGCAACGCCACTTCGGCGGTGGCGACCCGGTGCTCGGCCATGAACCCGGCGTCCGCGCGGGCCGCTTCCGGCAGCGGCTCGTCCAGGATCGCGGCCATCAGCGCGTCCATGCCGCCGTACTCGTCGCCGTCGTACTCGTTCTCGTCCCGTTCGGCGGTCACGTCACACCACCTCGTCCTCGTGCAGGCGGTCGCGCAGGGCGCGGACCGCGGAGTGCAGCCGGCTCTTGACCGTGCCTTCCGGGATGCCGAGTTCCTCGGCGATCCCGCGCACGGGCAGGTCGGCGAAGAAGCGCAGGACGAGGACCTGGCGGTGCTGGTCGGGCAGTTCGTCCAGGCCCTGTGCCACCGCCAGGGACAGGACGCTCGTGTCCTCGCCGGAGGGGTGCTCCAGCTGGCGCAGGGAGGCCAGCCGCTCCCCCACCCGCTCCTGGCGGCGCTTGGCGCGGTGCCAGTCCATGGCGAGGTTCGAGGCGACGACCGCCGCCCACGCCGAGACGTCGCGCGGCGCCTCGTCGCCCTTCGCCGCGCGCTCCAGCAGCCGCAGCCGTACCTGCTGGACGCCGTCCGGCAGATCCGCCTGCGGCACCCCGCCGAGCGCGAGCACCGCCCGTACCCGGCGTTCCTGGGCCGCGTCCAGAGGATCGTCGTCCTCCTGGACCCGGCGGGCCATTCTGCGCAGCACAAGCCACCCCCTCACCGCGTTTCCTCTACGACGCGGGAGGGGGCGGAAACGTTCGGCCGGGCGAGGAGGAGTTTTCCGCGGCGGCGGGCGGAGGCGTGGATCACACCGGCGGGCGGGACGGCTTGCGGTCCGGGGCCGGTGCGGGGCGGATTTCTCGCAGCGCGCGGAGCCGTCGCCGCAGGATCGGGCCGGGGGCGGTCCAGTGGCGCGTCCCACTCCTCGGGCCGGGCGGTGAAAGGATTGGACACGCGGGCACGGGTGAGACGCATCATGGAAGCGCTGGACCACGTAGAACGCACGCAAAGGGAGTCGCCGTGAAGGTCGGAATCGTCGGAGCCACCGGTCAGGTCGGCACGGTCATGCGCAGGATCCTCGTGGAGCGGAACTTTCCGGTCACCGAGCTGCGTCTGTTCGCCTCGGCCCGTTCGGCGGGGACGGTCCTGGACGGCGTGACGGTGGAGGACGCGGCGACCGCGGACTACTCCGGGCTGGACATCGTGCTGTTCTCGGCGGGCGGCGCGACGTCGAAGGCGCTGGCCGAGAAGGTCGCCTCGCAGGGTGCTGTCGTCATCGACAACTCCTCCGCCTGGCGCAAGGACCCGCAGGTCCCGCTGGTCGTCTCGGAAGTGAACCCGCACGCGATCGTCGACCGGCCCAAGGGCATCATCGCCAACCCGAACTGCACGACGATGGCCGCGATGCCGGTGCTGAAGCCGTTGCACGCGGAGGCGGGTCTTGAGGCGCTGGTCGTCGCCACGTACCAGGCGGTGTCCGGTTCCGGGCTCTCCGGTGTGGCCGAGCTGCACGGGCAGGCGCTGAAGGTCGTAGCCGACGCGGACAAGCTGACCCACGACGGTTCGGCGGTCGACTTCCCCGAGCCGCAGGTCTACAAGCGGCCCATCGCCTTCAACGTGCTGCCCCTCGCCGGTTCGATCGTCGACGACGGCCTGCACGAGACCGACGAGGAGCAGAAGCTCCGCAGCGAGTCCCGCAAGATCCTGGAGATCCCCGAGCTGAAGGTCTCCGGCACCTGCGTCCGCGTCCCGGTCTTCTCGGGCCACTCCCTCCAGGTCAACGCCCGTTTCGCCCGGCCCCTCTCGGTCGAGCGCGCGACGGAGCTGCTCGGCGGCGCCCCGGGCGTCGCCCTGACCGACATCCCGACCCCCCTCCAGGCAGCCGGCCAGGACCCGTCCTACGTCGGCCGCATCCGCGCCGACGAGACGGTCGAGCACGGGCTCGCGCTGTTCATCTCCAACGACAACCTCCGCAAGGGCGCTGCGCTGAACGCGGTCCAGATCGCGGAACTGGTGGCGGCGGAACTGAACGGCTGACGGGCTCACTTCGCCCCCGCCGCCCCTACCCGCCCCATCCTTCTGGGGCTCCGCCCCAGACCCCGCTCCTCAAACGCCGGAGGGGCTGAGGTTTTGCCGGCCGGAACTTTCAAGCGCCGGCCGCACCCCTCAGCCCGTCCGGCGTACCTCGTAGAAGAAGCAGCCGTACTCCACCGCCCGGACGTGGACGAGAACCACGGACGGATCGGCGAACGCCCGGGCGAAGGCGTCGTCGTCGAGGGTGTCGACCAGCTCGCCGCCCAGGATGTGGCCCTCGGCCGAGTAGCGCCGGACCGTGCGGTGCGACCCCGCGAAGGGATACCCGGACCCCGCCGCGGGCCCCCCGCACTCCTCCGCGTGGATGAACACCGGCCCCTGCTCGTCGTACGCCCCGGGCTCGGCGCCCGTTTCCGCAGCCCAGCGCCGCAGCGGGGCGTACGAGACCAGGGCGACCCGCTCGCCGGGCTCGCTGCGGCGCAGGCAGCAGCGGAGCGGAGCGCCGCCCTCCTCATCCAGGAAGGGAACCATTCCGCGCCCCGCATCGTCAGCAGAGCGCAGCTCCTTCAGGGCCGTCGGGTCGATGGGTCGTGCCGTGTTCGTCGTCATGTCCCCAGGCTCGCGCTCGTTCGCCCCGCTCACCGGCGGGAACCGGACATCGCGCTTCCCGCAGGTCCCGTGGAAGGATGGCGCAACCCACACATAACGAGGAGATGACCGCGTGCCTGGCACAAACCTGACTCGCGAAGAGGCGCGGCAGCGGGCAACGCTGCTCACCGTTGACTCGTACGAGATCGATCTCGACCTCTCCGGCGCGCAGGAGGGCGGGACCTACAGGTCCGCGACGACGGTGCGCTTCGACGTGACGGAGGGCGGCGCCGAGTCCTTCATCGACCTGGTCGCCCCGGCCGTCCACGAGGTGACGCTGAACGGTGACCCGCTCGAGCCCGACGAGGTCTTCAAGGACTCGCGGATCGCACTCGCCGGGTTGCTGGAGGGGCCCAATGTCCTCCGGGTCGTCGCCGACTGCGCTTACACCAACACCGGTGAGGGACTGCACCGGTTCGTCGACCCCGTCGACCAACAGGCTTATCTCTACACCCAGTTCGAGGTGCCGGACGCTCGGCGGGTCTTCGCCTCCTTCGAGCAGCCCGACCTCAAGGCCACCTTCCAGTTCACGGTGAAGGCGCCGAACGGCTGGACCGTCATCTCCAACTCCCCGACGCCCGAACCCCGGGACGACACCTGGGTGTTCGAGCCGACGCCGCGTATCTCGACGTACATCACCGCCCTGATCGTCGGGCCGTACCACAGCGTCCACAGCGTGTACGAGAAGGACGGGCAGAGCGTGCCGCTGGGCATCTACTGCCGGCCCTCGCTCGCCGAGTTCCTCGACTCGGACGCCATCTTCGAGGTCACGCGGCAGGGATTCGACTGGTTCCAGGAGAAGTTCGCCTACCAGTACCCCTTCAAGAAGTACGACCAGCTGTTCGTCCCGGAGTTCAACGCGGGCGCGATGGAGAACGCCGGTGCCGTCACCATCCGGGACCAGTACGTGTTCCGGTCGAAGGTGACCGACGCCGCGTACGAGGTGCGGGCCTCCACGATCCTGCACGAGCTGGCCCACATGTGGTTCGGCGACCTCGTGACCATGGAGTGGTGGAACGACCTGTGGCTGAACGAGTCGTTCGCCACCTACGCCGAGGCCGCCTGCCAGGCGTACGCCCCCCAGTCGCGCTGGCCGCACTCCTGGACGACCTTCGCCAACTCCATGAAGACGTGGGCCTACCGGCAGGACCAACTGCCCTCCACCCACCCGATCATGGCCGAGATCAACGACCTCGACGACGTGCTCGTCAACTTCGACGGCATCACGTACGCCAAGGGCGCGAGCGTCCTGAAGCAGCTCGTCGCGTACGTCGGCATGGACGAGTTCTTCGCGGGCGTGCAGGCCTACTTCAAGCGGCACGCATACGGCAACACCCGGCTCTCCGACCTCCTCGGCGCGCTGGAGGAGACCTCCGGGCGTGACCTGAAGACCTGGTCGAAGCTGTGGCTGGAGACGGCCGGCATCAACATCCTGCGTCCGGAGATCGAGACCGACGCCGACGGCGTCATCACCGCCTTCGCGATCCGGCAGCAGGCCCCGGCGCTCCCCGAGGGCGCCAAGGGCGAGCCCACCCTCCGCCCGCACCGCATCGCCGTCGGCCTGTACGAACTCGACGAGAACACCGGCAAGTTGGTGCGCGACGAGCGCGTCGAGCTGGACGTTGACGGCGAACTCACCGCCGTACCGCAGCTGGTGGGCAAGCGTCGCCCGGACGTCGTCCTGCTCAACGACGACGACCTGTCGTACGCGAAGGTCCGCCTCGACGAGCAGTCCCTCGCGTTCGTCACCGAGCACCTCGGCGACTTCGAGTCCTCGCTGCCCCGCGCCCTGTGCTGGGCCTCGGCCTGGGACATGACGCGGGACGGCGAACTCGCCACCCGTGACTACCTGTCGCTCGTCCTGTCGGGCATCGGCAAGGAGTCCGACATCGGCGTCGTGCAGTCCCTCCAGCGGCAGGTGAAGCTGGCGATCGAGCTGTACGCCGACCCGGCCGCCCGCGAGACCCTGCTCGCCCGGTGGACGGACGCCACGCTGGCGCACCTTCGCTCCGCCGAGGCGGGCAGCGACCACCAGCTGGCGTGGGCGCGGGCATTCGCCGCAACGGCCCGCACCCCGGAGCAACTCGACCTGCTGGACGCCCTGTTGGAGGGCACCCAGACGATCGAGGGCCTGGCCGTCGACACGGAGCTGCGCTGGTCGTTCGTCGAGCGCCTCGCGTCCGTGGGCCGGTTCGACGAGTCGGAGATCGCCGGCGAGTACGAGCGGGACAAGACGGCCGCCGGTGAGCGTCACGCCGCGACCGCCCGTGCCGCCCGTCCGACCGAGGAGGCGAAGGCAGAGGCCTGGGCACAGGTCGTCGAGTCCGACAAGCTCCCCAACGCCCTGCAGGAAGCGGTGATTTCGGGCTTCGTCCAGACGGACCAGCGCGAACTGCTGGCGCCGTACACGGAGAAGTACTTCGCCGCCGTCAAGGAGGCCTGGGACACCCGGTCGCACGAGATCGCCCAGCAGATCGCGGTCGGCCTCTACCCGTCGATCCAGGTCTCCCAGGACACCCTGGACCGTACGGACGCCTGGCTGACGGCCGCCGAGCCCAACGCGGCCCTGCGCCGCCTGGTCTCGGAGTCCCGCTCGGGCGTGGAGCGCGCGCTCAAGGCACAGGCCGCGGACGCGGCCGCCGACCACTAGGCAGGGCCGCACGGAGGGCGGGTGACCGACCGGGTCACCCGCCCTCCGTGTGCCCACCCTCCGTACGCCCGCCCTCCGCGCACAGCAGACGGGCGGTGTCGAGCATCGTCCTCAGATGCAGCCCGGTCTGCACGGCCACCGGCACCCATTGCGGGTCGTAGGACTTCCGCAGTTCCTGGCACCACTCGTGCACCAGGTTCCGGAGGGTCTCGGCGGCGTCGGGGTCGGTGCGGGCGAGGGCGCGGCGCAGCATGGCCGCCGCCCGCAGCGGGACCCGGCGGGCGGAGACACCCAGGGTCGCGAAGTGGCCCTCGTGCGCGGGCAGTTCCTCGGCGGCCCAGGTGCCGGCGATGGACGGCGAGACGTCGACCAGTTCCAGCCCCGCGTCCCGCAGCGGTCTCAGCTCCTCGGGCACATCGTCGAGCGCCCGCCCGTCGAGTACGGCCGTGAGCTGCCGGGTCCGGTCGAGGAGCAGCTCGCTCACCCGCGCGGTCTCCCCGGCCGGGTCGGCGGCGGGTCTCGGGTCGCCCGTCGCGGCGACGGCCCAGGCGGGCGCCTCGACGAGGGCGGTGAGGGTGCCGTAGCGCCGGGGATGGAGCCAGGTGCTCTCGGCGACGAAGCCGCTCTGGTCGCGTTCGCCCGTGCCCCGGTCCGACGGCAGCACCAGGACGCCGGGCGGTTCCGGGCGCCAGTCGAGGCCGTCGAGGGGGTGATGGACGAGGGGGACGCGCAGCCGGGCCGCGGTGTGCCGGAAGGCCTCGGCGACACCCGGGACGTCCTCGGTCAGCATGACGAAGCCGCCGCCGAACTCAATGCCGTGCAGGGTGAATTGGGCGGCGGGCCGCAGCTCGTCGAGCAGCCGCACCAGCGCCGCGGACTCGGGCAGCGGCTGCCGCCCCTCGCCCCGGGCCGGCATCGACTCGGGCTG
The DNA here is from genome assembly GCF_045162565.1 of Streptomyces sp. NBC_00986. Classification (NCBI taxonomy): domain Bacteria; kingdom Bacillati; phylum Actinomycetota; class Actinomycetes; order Kitasatosporales; family Streptomycetaceae; genus Streptomyces; species Streptomyces sp. NBC_00986. Next base: position 7,676,925 of record NZ_CP108733.1, on the reverse strand, counting down.
GCAGGCGAACTCGGGCCGGTAGAAGGAGCGGTGGCACTCCTCCAGGGACGGCTCCGGTTCCTCCGGCTGCCAACCCTGCGCGAGATGTGCCCCGTCCGGGTCGAGGCAGAGCAGGAAGTGCCAGGTGCAGCCGAGGAGTTGGAGATATCGCGGCCGGCGCGCGAAGAGCCGAGCCAGGCGGAGTGCGGAGGCCCCGCCCACGGGTTCGTTGGCGTGCGCGCCCGCGACGGTCAGGAACTGCCGGTCCCCGGACCCGGCCGACAGCAGCCACAACGGACGCCCGGCCCGGCTCTCCCCCACGGCACGCAGCCGCAGCACCCCGGGCGCCAGGGCGACCAACGCGCGGGCCTGCCGCTCCAGTTCGTCGACACCGGGATACCTCGCGGCCGGGAAGAGCGGTGCCCGCACGCCGGCCCTCCCTTTCGTCGTCACGCCAACTCCCCTTGCCCGTAGGGCTGTTGAATTCCTCATGGGAGCTCCAGGAGTACGGCGTGTCAAGAGGGACCCCGGGGACGGACGGCCCCGTCCAGGCCGTCCTCAGCCCGGGAACATCCCGCCCGTGACGTTCACGAACGTGCCCGTGATGCTCGCCGCGTGGTCCGAGGCGAGGAACACGGCGGTCGCGGTGATCTCCGCGAGGGTGGGGTTGCGGCGGGTCATGCGCAGGCTCGACAGGTGGTCGAGGATGCCCTGGATCGCCGCCTCGTTGAGGTCGGGGTTGACCTTGCCGAGCTTCTCGACGGTGAGGGTCTCGGGGATCCCGGCGGCCCACAGTCCCACGGCGCGCACCCCGCGCGGGCCCAGCTCCATCGCCAGGTTGCGCACGAGGCTGTCGGTCGCCGCGTCGGCGGGACCGGTGCCGCCCATCATCGGACTGCCGTGCGCGGAACCGCTGTTGAGGGTGAGGACGACACCGCTGCCCCGCTCGGCCATCCGGCGGGCGGCGGCGCGGGCGGTGATGAAGTTGGCGCGGGTGCCGTTGATCACCGGCGCGAGGAAGGCGTCGACGGGCATGTCGGTGATCGGCAGCCCTTGGACGTCACCGCGCGAGACGAGGTTGAAGGACACGTCGATGTCGCCGACACGGGCGAGGTGTTCCTCCACCGCCGTCTCGTCGAGGGCGTCGACGACAGCGACCTCGGCGTCCTTGATGTCACTCGCCACGGCCTCCAGCGTCTCCCGGGTACGTCCCACGAGGTGGACGCGGGCCCCCTCGGCGGCGAAGGCGCGGGCGACCGCACCGCCGATCGAGCCTCCGGCGCCGTAGACGACCGCGGTCCTGTCGGTGAGCAGCATGGTGAACTCCTTGCGGGTCGTGTGTCGTTCGAGTCGGCCGTACAGACGCACGCGGGGCCCGCCACTCATCGGTCACCCCTCGTCGGTCACAGGCGCAGGGGCAGTCCGAAGGCCGGGAACAGGTGCGGCTCGAAGGACGTGATCTCCACGATCCGGTCGTCGGCGCCGAAGCGGAGCACGTCGAGGACCTGGGCGCGGTAGACCGTCGTACCGGGTCGGCGGACGTAACCCCCGGCCGCCAGTTGGCCGTTGGCGCGGGCGGGCAGGTGGCGCCAATGGCCGAGGAACATGGGCGAGTTGGCGTCGAGGCTCACGCTCAGGAACTCCAGGAGCGCGTCGCGGCCGGTGAACCAGAACGGGTTCGGCGGCATGGTGAGGGTGACGTCCTCGCTGAGCAGGGCGGCGACCTCGGACAGGTCGAGGCGCTCGGCGGCGGCCATGTACCGCTTGACCAGGGTGCGTTGGTGCTCGGTGGGCTCGGAAGTCGTCCAGTCCGCACGGGGGCCGGGCAGGCGGTCGCGCAGGGTGGGGCGGGCGCGTTGCAGCGCGCTGTTGACCGAGGCCACGGTCATGCCGAGCGCCTCGCCGGTCTCCACGGCTGTCAGCCCGAGCACGTCACGCAGTACCAACACCGCGCGCTGGCGCGGCGGGAGATGCTGCACGGCGGCCAGAAAGACCAGTTCGAGGGTCTCGCGGGAGACCGCGGCGGCCTCCGGCTGCTCCTCGGCGGAGGGCAACTCGTCGTCGGGGTAGGGCTGTAGCCACGTGATGCGGGCGGGCGGCTCGCCGCCGCCGTGGTTCATGCCGGGCAACGGTTCGTAGCGCTTGGGGCGACGGGCCGTACGGCGCTGGAAGTCCAGGCAGGCGTTGGTGGCGATGCGGTACAGCCAGGTACGGGCACCGGCCCGCCCCTCGAAGGTGTCCCGGGCCCGCCAGGCCCGCAGGAACGTCTCCTGCACCAGGTCCTCGGCGTCGTCGTACGACCCGGTCATGCGATAGCAGTGGACCTGGATCTCACGGCGGTGGGACTCGACGAGGGCGGCGAAGTCCCCTTCGTCGAGCGGGACTTCCGCAGGGGGTGAGGCTTCCGTGACGGGTACGTGCGTGACGGATTCCTGAGCGGTGTCCCGCGCCGTGCGCGCCACCCGTCTCAACCGCGCGACGGACGACGACAGTTCCGTCACGCCGGAGTAGAAGACGGAGGGCGGCTGCGGCACCAGCTGCTCCACCTGCCGGCCGATCTCCTTGATCAGCCCGTCGACTCCGACCTCGCCGCCACCGCCCTGCCGCTCCCGGTAGGCCTTCTGCCGGCAGGCGGCGGAACAGTACACGGAACGCCGGCCGGTACGGCCCGCCCGCGCGGTGAGCGGCTTGCCACAACTGGGGCAGGACTCCTCGGCCACGAGCGCCTCCGGCGTTGCGTCACGGTGTTCCCGCGTGACGCTACCCCCCGAACGGGAACAGGAGGCGTCCGCGGACCGATCTGCCCGAACACCGTCGCCCCGAACGCCAGCGCCATCCCCGCCACCTGCACCGCCGTGAGCGCCTGCCCCAGCGCCGCCCAGCCGACGACGGCCGCGGTCAGCGGGGAGAGCGGGCCGAGGAGGGTGACCTGGGTCGCGGAGAGCCGGCCGATGCCGCGGAACCAGAGCCAGTACGCGATCGCCGTGTTGGCCAGCGCGAGGTACAGGTAACCGCCGACCGCGCGGCCGTCGAGCGCGGGCGGCGCCCCCTCGACCAGGAAGGCGACGGGGGCTATCAGCAGCCCGCCCGCGGTGAGCTGCCAGCCGGTGAGGGCGAGCGGGCCGACGCCGTCGGGGCGGCCCCACCGCTTGGTCAGGACGGTGCCGGTGGACATCGAGGCGGTGGACGCGAGGGCCGCGAGCACGCCGACCGGGTCGAGCGCTCCGGCCGCCTTCAGTACGACGAGACTGACACCGAAGGCCGCGACGGCACCGGTGAGCACGCTCCGGGCCGTGGGCCGCTGCCCGAGCAGCACCGCCGAGAGGCCTACGACGATCAGCGGCCCGACCGATCCGACGACCGCCGCCATGCCACCGGGGAGCCGGTAGGCCGACAGGAACAGCAGCGGGAAGAAGGCGCCGATGTTCAGTGCGCCGAGCACCGCCGACTTCCACCACCAGGCGCCGCGCGGCAGCACCCGGGCTAGCGCGAGGAGCACAAGACCGGCGGGGAGGGCACGCATCAGGCCGGTGAAGAGGGGGCGGTCGGGCGGGAGGAACTGGGTGGTGACGGCGTAGGTGGTGCCCCAGGAGACGGGGGCGAGGGCGGTGAGGAGTATGAGGGCGGGGCGGCTGGTGGTCGGCATGGACGCACCCTTCAGGTAGGTCACTGGTAACTAGCTTAGCCTCAAGTTAGTTACCGTCAAGCCACTAACTGACGATCCGCTGACCATTGATCCACTTTCTTGCGACCGACCCACTGACCGGCGGATACTCGCCCCATGAACGACAAGGACCCCGTCGACGCGATCGTCGAGCAGTGGGCGGCGGTGCGGCCCGACCTCGACACCGCCGCGATGGAGGTCTTCGGGCGGATCTTCCGGCTCGCCCGGGCCATGGGCGACCGCATGGAGAAGGCGTACGTCCCGCACGGCATCTCGCGCGGCGAGTTCGACGTCCTCGCGACCCTGCGCCGGGCCGACGAGCCGTACACGCTCTCGCCGCGCGAGCTCTCCGCGACCCTGATGCTCACCACGGGCGGCATGACCGGCCGCCTCGACAAACTGGAACGGGCCGGCCTGCTCCGCCGCTCCCCCGACCCGCACGACCGCCGGGGTCTCCAAGTCACCCTGACGGAGAAGGGGTTGGCGCTGATGGACGAGGCGGTCGGCTCCGGGCTCGCGACGCAGACGGCGGCCCTGTCCGGCCTCGACGCCGATCAGGCCTCCCAACTGGCCGACCTGCTCAGGAAGTTGCTGGCCTCGACCGAGCGATGACCGCTCTGTACAGGTCTGTTCAGCGGCAGAGGGTGCCCGCCGCAGGACATGCCGAAGGCGCCCGCCTCACCGCTGTGGGTGATGTGGGCGCCTTCCGGAAAAGGTGAGGTCAGACCTTGGCGTCGACGGCGGTGCCGGTCCTGCCGGACTTGGCCTTCGGCGCGCGGTCCTTGGACTTGTCCAGCGCCATGACCAGGCCCGCGATGATCGCGAACAGGGCGAGCGGGATCAGGACATAGAGCCCCAGCGTCTCGGCGACGCTCAGGCCGTGGCCCGGGTCGTCACCGTCGTCGCGGGTGAGCGCGAGCGCGGGGGACGTCATGAGCAGCATCATCAGCGTCGTACCGGCAGCCAGGGCACCGGCGCGCAGGGCGTTCTTCTTGTCCACACCGCAAAAGTAGCGAACGTCCGAACGGCCCGCGCGCCCGGGGGTGCCGTATGGGGCGTACGCCCCTCACGGACCCCCTTCACCACCGTCCCCTGAACCCGCCTCCATGTCCCCCGAACCCTCCCCCAGCCCCACCCGCAGCACATCCACCAGCGCGTGCAGCCGCGGCGAAGCGGCCAGCTCCTCCAGCGTCACCGGCCGCCCCTCCGCGTCGGCGATGGGGAGGCGCCAGTTCGGATACTGGTCCCACGTGCCGGGCAGGTTCTGCGGACGCCGGTCGCCGACGGTGTCGGGCAGCCAGACGCCGATCATCCGGGCCGGGGTCCGGAGCAGGAAACGGTGGACGGCGTGGATCTCCGCCTCCTCCTCGGACGCGGGCCGCCCGCCGCCCGTGGGGTGTTCGTAGAGGCCGAGTCGGGCCAGCAGGGCGAGCCACTCCCCCACGTCGGTGGCGGACTCGATCCGCTCCTCCTCCACCGGCCGGGTCAACAGGCCGAGCCGGTCGCGGAGTTCGACGTGTTCGCCGGTGAGCCGGGCCGCGGTGGGCGGCAGGTCGTGAGTGGTCGCGGTGGCGAGACAGTCCGCGCGCCACTTCTCGGGCGCGAGCGGACGCCCGTCACCTTCCCAGTCCCGCTCGAACCACAGCACCGACGTCCCGAGCACCCCGCGCTCCTGCAAGGTCTCGCGCACACCCGGCTCTACGGTCCCCAGGTCCTCGCCGATCACCACCGACCCGGCGCGGGAGGCCTCCAGCGCCAGGACGGCGAGCATGGCCTCGGCGTCGTAGCGGACGTAGGTGCCCTCGGTGGGCGGATGCCCCTGTGGGACCCACCACAGGCGGAACAGGCCCATGACGTGGTCGATGCGGAGGGCGCCCGCGTAGCGGAAGAGCGCGCGGAGCAGGCGGCGGTACGGGGCGTAGCCGGACTCGGCGAGGCGGTCGGGGCGCCACGGGGGCAGACCCCAGTCCTGGCCGAGGGAGTTGAAGGCGTCCGGGGGCGCGCCGACCGACATGCCGGCGGCGAAGTACCGCTGTTGGGCCCACGCGTCGGCACCGTCCGGGTGCACCCCGACGGCGAGGTCGTGCACGACCCCGATCGGCATGCCCGCTTCCCGTGCGGCCCTCTGGGCGGCGGTGAGTTGGTCGTCGGTGAGCCAGGCGAGGCGGCAGTGGAAGTCGACGCGGTCCATCAACTCGCCCCGGGCGCGGGCGGTTTCGGGTGAGCGCGGGTCGCGCAGGGCAGCCGGCCACTCCCGCCAGTTCGAGCCGTGCACCTCGGCGAGGGCGTACCAGGTGGCGTGGTCCTCCAGCGCCTCGCCCTCGCGGGCGAGGAAGTCGACGTAGGCGGCCCGTCGTCCGGGTCCGAGGGGGACCTCGCGGACGATCTCCAGCGCCTCGCGCTTCAGTTCCCATACGGCGTCGCGGTCGATCAACGCGTCCTTGTCCAGGACGGATTCACGCAGCCGCCCGGCCCGTTCGAGGAGCCCGCGCAGTCTCTCGCGCTCCGCTTCCTCGACGTACGCGAACTCGGGGACGTCCTCGACCCGCAGGTACACCGGGTCGGGGAAGCGGCGCGAGGACGGCCGGTACGGGGAGGGGTCGGTGGGCGCGCCCGGCACGGCCGCGTGCAGCGGGTTGACCTGCACGAACCCGGCCCCGAGCGATCGCCCGGCCCAGGCGGCGAGTTCAGCGAGATCGCCGAGGTCACCCATGCCCCAGGAGCGCCGGGAGAGGAGCGAGTACACCTGCACCATCAGCCCGTACGACCGGTCGGCGGGCGTGGGCAACCGGTCCGGGGCGATGACGAGTTGGGCCTCGGCGCTGCGGCCGTCCGGCGCGGTGGCGGTCAAGTGGTGGACGCCGAGCGGGAGTTGCTCGGTGCTCGCCCGGGTCTCGCCCTGCTCGGTCTCGATGTGCAGCACGGTGCCTTGGGGCAGCGCGTCGAGCGCGGCGGGCGTGCTGCCGTACCGGCCCACGACGGTGGGCGGCAACAGCCGTGCGGCCAGCTCCTGTTGGCGGGCGGCGAGCGCGGCGGCGGTGGCCTGCGGGGTGCTCGCGTCGACGCCGAGGGCGGCCAGCGCGGCGACGACCGCGACGGCGGAGGCGGGGACCGCGCGGTCCGGTGAGGGGCTGTAGGCGGTGGCGACGCCGTGCAGTTCGGCGAGCTGTGACAGGTCCTCGCCGAGGGTGTCGGCCGGCCGGGGTGCGGTCATCTAGGGCCTCGTCGAGTCCGGGGCGGCGAACGGGTCGGCCAGGGCGGCGAGTTCACCGCTCGTCGTCATCGGGTCGTCGATCAGGCCGGCCTCGCTGGTGAGCGGCGCGTCCATGGTCGCGGACTCGCTGGTGAGCGGGGTGGCGTCGGCGAGCGGGGGCTCGCTGGTGAGGGGTTCGGCGTCGGCCAGTGGCGGTTCGCTGGTCAGCGGGGTCTCGGCCCAGGCTCCCTCGGAGTCGAGGAAGAACAGGTCGGGTGTGAGGTCGGCGGCCGGCTCCGGGGTGCGTTTGGAGCGGGCCGGGCGCGGAAGTGATGCCGATGCTGCGGCCACGGGGGCCTCCTTGTCGTGTCGGGCGAGCGTGGGAGATGGTCACCGCAAGCCCTACCCAGTGGACGCGACGGCAGACCTCCAGGTTGGGGTACGGGTGGCACTGCGGCCACTCCCGCCCCCACTCCCCCCAAATTTCCCGCTGATCACTATTCACTCAGTACATGTATCCGGTGCATACTGAGCGCCATGAGCACCCGCCACGTCCTGCTGGGCCTGCTCGCCTCAGGACCGAGCCACGGCTACGACCTCAAGCGACGCCACGACGAACGTTTCCCGCAGGCCCGACCACTGGCGTACGGGCAGGTCTACACGACCCTCCAGCGCCTGGTCCGGGACGGTCTCGCGGAGGTCGACGGCACCGGTTCGGACGGCGGCCCGGAGCGGACGGCGTACCGCGCGACGGCGGACGGTTCGCGTGAACTCGTCCGCTGGGCAGGGGAGATCGCGCCGCCCGCGCCCTTCGTGACGAACGAGATCTTCGCCAAGGTCGTCGTCTCGATCCTGGCCGACGGCGACCCTGAGGCGTATCTGCGGGCCCAACGCGCCGCCCACATGGAGCGGATGAGGGAGCTCACGGCGGTCAAGACCGCCAAGGGCACCGACCTGGCGACCGTGCTCTCGGCGGACTACGCCCTCAACCACCTTGACGCGGACCTCCGTTGGATGGCGACGACGGCGGCCCGGCTGACCACTCTGACCGCGGAGGTCGACACAGCATGAGCGACAACGGGGGTACGGCGGCGCCGCTCCTCGCGGCCCGTGACCTCGCCAAGACGCACGGCAGGACGAGGGCGCTGACCGGCGCCTCGGCCGACCTGCACACCGGCGAGATCCTCGCCGTGACGGGGACCAGCGGCAGCGGCAAGTCCACCCTTCTCCACTGCCTGGCCGGGATCGTCCGCCCCGACGCGGGGACGGTGACATACGCGGGGCAGCGGCTGGACGACCTGCCCGAGAAGCGACTCAGCGAGCTGCGGCGCACGGAGTTCGGAGTGGTCTTCCAGTTCGGCCAGCTGATACCCGAGCTGACGGCCGTCGACAACGTCGCGCTGCCTCTCCTCCTCGCAGGCACCTCGCGCACGGACGCCCGGGCGGAGGCCGGGGAGTGGCTGGAGCGGTTCGGGGTGCGCGGGCAGGGCGAGCTGCGGCCGGGCGAGCTGAGCGGCGGCCAGGCCCAACGGGTCGCGCTGGCACGGGCGTTGGTCACGTCACCGAAGGTCGTCTTCGCGGACGAGCCGACGGGCGCGCTGGACTCCCTGGCGAGCGAGCAGGTGATGACGGCCCTGGTCAGCACCGCCCGCGAGTCCGGTACGGCGGTCCTGCTGATCACCCATGACGCGCAGGTCGCGGCGTACGCGGACCGCGAGATCCGGCTGGCGGACGGGACCGTGGCGACGGCGGGGGTGGCGGTATGAGCACACTGCTCGCGGATCTGCGGCTGGCCTGGCTGCTCACGCGGGGTTCCGACCGGCGGGAGTGGTGGCGGGTCGGGCTCACGGCGGTCGGGGCCGCGCTGGCGACGGGCATCGGACTGGGCGTCGTAGCGCTGCTGTCACTGGACGGGTTCTACTCCGTGTCCTTCGGGTCGGGGCTGTTCGACTCCCCCAGCGACCGGCAGAACGTGAGCCTGGCACTCGGCCTGCTGCTCATCCCCGTGCTGGGGTTTCTCGGGCAGTGTGCGCGGATCGGGGCGGTGCACCGGGACCGGCGGCTGGCCGCGTTGCGGCTGGCGGGGGCCGGGCCGTGGCAGGTGCGGCGGATCGCGGCGCTGGAGTCGGGGCTCGCGTGCCTGGCGGGCGCGGTGGTGGCGACCGCGGTGGTCGTACCGCTGCTGCCGTACGCGACGGCCTGGGCCGGGGTCGTCGTAGTCGCTGTGCCGGTGCTGGGGGCGGTCGTGAGCGCGGTGGCGCTGCGGCGGGTGGTGGCGGATCCGCTGGGCCGGGTGCGGCGGGTGCGGCCGGTGCGGGGGCCGGGGCGGTGGTTCGGCACGGCGACCCGGCTGCTCGCGGCGACGGCGGTGTTCATCGCGCTGACCCCGGTCTTCGGCAGCCCCGTCTCGTTCGGGCTGGGCCCGGTGGCGGTGCTGGTCCTGGCGGTGCTGTTCAGCCTGATCGCGATCTGGCTCTCCGGCGCCTCGTCCCGCCAACTGGGTGAGGGCTTCGCGGCCGGCACCTCGCGTCCCGCGCTGCTGATCGCGGCGGAACGGATGCGTGAGGACCCCTGGTCGACCGCCCGCACCCATGCGGCACTGCTGCTGGTGACGGTCGTGGGGTCGGGCTTCGCGGGCGTACGGCAGATCCTGCTCGCGGGCCTGGAGGACATGCGCCGCAGGGGCCACCTCGGCACGCGCATGTCCTACTACACCACCGGCATCGACCTCACGGCCGCCGCGATCCTCGTCGCCTTCGCCCTCGTGCTGACCGCCCTGGCCGTGGGCACCGCCGAGTCCCTCGCCACCCGGCGCCGGGGCCTGGCCGCACAGGCGGCGGCCGGGGTGCCGCACGCCGTACTGGCCCGCGCGCTGCTTTTGGAGACCGCGCTGCCGCTGTTCCCGGCGATCGCGGTCGCGGGCCTCGGCGGCACGGTGATCAGCGGCTGGTACGGCGCCGCCGTCTCCGCGCACACCGACGTGCCGTTGCCGTACGCGGCGCTGCTGGTGCCGGTCGGCGTGTACGCGGCCTGCGTGCTGGCGGCCGCCACATCACTGCCGCTGCTACGGCGGTCGGTGCGGCCGGGCGAGCTCCGCTACGCATGACGGTCCGCCCCGGCAGCACGGGGGGCTGCCGGGGCGGACGACTCCGTACCGCCGTACATGGGCGTACACAAAAGCCCGGATCGTCAGGCGGAGATGCCGTCGATCCGGGCCATCGCGTCCTCCGCGCCGTACGGCTGCAAGTACGGCAGCCAGCGCGGGTCCCTATGACCTGTCCCGATGATGCGCCAGGCCAGGCCGGTGGGTGGGGCGGGTTTGTGGCGCAGCCGCCAGCCGATCTCGAAGAGGTGTCGGTCGGCCTTCGTGTGGTTGCAGCGGCGGCAGGACGCCACCACGTTGTCCCACGCGTGCTTGCCCCCGCGGCTGCGCGGAATGACATGGTCGACGCTGGTTGCGACGCCACCGCAGTACATGCACCGGCCCCCGTCGCGCGCGAAGAGCGCCCGGCGGGTAAGAGGAACGGGCCCCCGATAGGGAACCCGTACGAATCGCTTGAGCCGGACCACGCTGGGTGCGGGGACTGTGACGGTTGCGCTGTGCATAAAGGCGCCGGATTCCTCAAGGGAGACTGCCTTGTTCTCCAGGACGAGGACGAGCGCGCGGCGGAGCGGTACGACGCCGAGTGGCTCGTACGACGCGTTGAGGACCAGGACATGCGGCACGGATGCCTCCTTGTGCGTCGGCGGCACGTGGCTCGTGCCGGGACGATCTGTAGTCAGTCTCCCCTCATGCCTGGTGGAAGCGCCACCATGTCCCGGTAACGGGCTGGGAGTGTTTTCGACCACATGTGATGCGGGGCCGGGACGGGTGTGGGTTCGTCCCACCTGTTCATTCCCGGCTGAGCACAGCCTCTCCCCTGAACATGGCAACGATCCACACACGATGCCCCGATAGTGTGGTGAGCCCGCCCTCTTGGTGACCTATTCGTGACCTTGCCCCTGTCGGACCATGCCGGAGGGCGGACGCAGCACCTGGAGGTACCTGCCGTGTCCTTGTCCGCCGTCCTACTGGCCGCCGCCACGCCGTCGCCGTCCCCGAGCCCCTCGGAGACCGCGGTGACCGTGCCCTCGCTCCAGGACGCCCAGGAGAGCGCGACCAACGCCGCGAGCTGGGTCGAGCAGAACTGGTCCACATGGCTGGCGATAGGTCTCCGGGTCCTGCTGATCGTGGTGATCGCGGCGGTCCTGAGAATGACGGTACGGCGGGCGATCACCAAGCTGATAGACCGGATGAACCGCACGGTCGAGTCGGTGGACGGCACGGCGCTGGGCGGCCTGCTCGTGAATGCCGAGCGCCGCCGCCAACGCTCCCAGGCGATCGGCTCGGTCCTCCGCTCGGTGGCGTCTTTCGTGATCCTCGGCACAGCCGCCCTGATGGTCCTGGCGACGTTCGAGATCAACCTCGCCCCTTTGCTGGCCTCCGCCGGTGTGGCGGGCGTGGCGATCGGTTTCGGCGCCCGCAACCTCGTCACGGACTTCCTCTCCGGCGTCTTCATGATCCTCGAGGACCAGTACGGCGTCGGCGACCAGATCGACGCGGGCGTCGCCTCCGGCGAGGTCATCGAGGTTGGCCTCCGCGTGACCAAGCTCCGCGGCGACAACGGCGAGATCTGGTACGTCCGCAACGGCGAGGTCAAGCGCATCGGGAACCTGTCGCAGGGGTGGGCGACGGCGGGCGTGGACGTGACCGTCCGCGCCTCCGAGAACCTGGACCGGGTGAAGGCGACGCTGGACGCGGTCACGGAGCGGATGAGCAAGGAAGAACCCTGGAACGAGCTCCTCTGGGGCCCGATCGAGGTCCTCGGCCTGGACAGCGTCCTGATCGACTCGATGGTCGTCCGCCTCTCCGCGAGGACGATGCCGGGCAAGTCGGTGAGCGTCGAGCGGGAGCTGCGGTGGCGGGTGAAGCGGGCCTTCGACGAGGCGAACATCCGCATCGTGGGGGGTGCGACCGCGGATCCGGTGGAGGACGCGGCGGACCCGACCGAGGCGGTGGCTGCGCCGTCGGTCTACTCGAACTCGGATTCGCCTCAGGTGGCGAATACCTCGCCTATTGCTTCGCAGCGGCCTACGGGGCGGTAGTTGTAGGGGCTGGCGTTCCGAGGGTGTACGGGGCCGGGGGCGGGGCCAAGGTCGGGCGGAACGGTTCAGCACACCCGTTCGAGTGAACCCATGCGAAAACCCAGGTCACAGGCCTTCCCGGCGGCCCATGGCTCTGCCGGGGCACCCGGCACGGGCGTAGCCTGGCAGCAGCGTGACGAGGGAGAAGCATCGATGAGCGCCGAACCCATGTTGGAGCCGGTCATGACGCAGCAGGACCCCATCGATCTGCTGATCGCGATCGAGGAGGCGTCGACGACGCCGATTCGACCCGAGTACGTCGAGGGGATGGCCATCGTGCCACCGGCACCGAACGACAATCACAATGACGGCGCCTTCGAGCTGTCCTTCCAGTTCCGCGCCGCCGGACACCGCCTCGTGGGCATGGGCAACGGCTACCGAGCAGCCCACAAGGACGGCACCACGATGGGCCCTGCTCATCCCTGACTGCTACGTCCGTCGCCGCAGGCCGAGCGAGCTCGACGACTCATGCCTGAAGGCCCACAGGGGCTGGTACCCCATCGACATGATCGCCCTGGTCGGCGAGGTCACGTCCAGCAACCACGAGACGGACACCGGCCCGAAGCTCCGTACCTACGCCGCCGCCGGAGTGGCGATCTACGTCCTGATCAACCGCAACACGAAGACGGCCCACTGCCACACCGCCCCCGTTCTCCCCGGCGACGATCCCAAAGAGGCGTACTACGACGCCGAGTCCAAGGTCGGCCTGGGCAATCCCCTCGTCCTCCCGGCCCCGTATCCCATCCTGGACACGGCACCGTTCCTGGAGAACTGAGGCCGAGGCAACGGGTGCCCTTCAGGTCCCCGCCCGCTCCGCCCGCTCCGCCCGCTCCGCACCCGTAGCGAAGAACCGCCCCACATACTCGTCGGCGGGCAACCCGCTCTCCCGCATGAGGGAGAACACCTCGGCACCCTCCCCCGGCTCGTCGAACATCCGGTACGCCTCGGCGAAGTCGGCGTACTCGACGCCGTCGAGGTCGGCGCAGTACTCGTGCGCCTCCAACTCCCCACGGCTGATGGCCTCGCCGAGCGACGTGGCCCGCCACAGGGTCAACCGCTCCTCGTAGACGCCGAGTTCGCGATGCCGGAACACACACCGGACGCCGTACCAGGACTGCTCATTCACCTGTGCCCCCTCAACTCACCGCCGCGTGGCCGGTGAAGCGCTGTCCGACCAGTCCCACTTGAACCACCACGATCTTCTCAGCGCAGTTGCTCGGCCAGTCCGACGATGATGCCCTCCGGGCCGCGGACGTAGCAGAGCAGACAGCTGTCCTCGAACCGGGCGATCCCGCCGAGGAGTTCGGCGCCGTGCGGGCCCAGGCGGGCAACGGTGTCCTCGATGTCGTCGACGGCGAACATCACGCGGTGCGTGCCCGGAATGTTGTGCGGACGGTCGCGCGACCCGGCACTGATCGGCGACCAGTCCCTCGACCCCATCCGCTGAATCCCCATGCCGGTCTCCCCGGATCTTCAAGGGTGTGGGACCGTCTACCAATTGCCGCCGCACGCACCGGGCCAGCTCACCGCGCTGGTGAAGACCCGGCTCGGCCCTGCCCCCGCGGCATCTCCGCAACCCAAGATCTCTAGAACGGCAGGGCCAACAGCTCAATCAGCCAGAGAATCGCCGGGATGCTGAAGACAACGCCCCACAAACCCGTCACCCCGAATGCGACCATGGCGACCCCCAGCCAGGCCACACGGGTCGGCGCGAGTACGCGTGAGGGGTCCTGGGGGTCGTACCTGATCTCGTCGCGGCGTCCTCGCAGTGACGGACGCGCCGTGACCTTCCGGCCGTCCAGCGTGCGGAAGTGGACGACGCAGTCATTGGTGCCCTCGGCGTCCGGGTCCGCCTCGTACCTCGCGCGGACGGTGATGCCTCGCCGCCTCATCACCCACCACGTGTCCAACTCGGCCATGCCCACCCACATACGCAGGAAGACCACACCCGCAGGCAGCAACAGCCAGGCGAAGAACCCCAGGACGGGCTCCACCGGCAGCAACACGGCCAAGGGAAGCCCCAGGACCACGTACCAGAGCGCGCGCCGCCACCACGGGTTGCCGTAGAGCACCCGATCACGAAGACCGGCCAGCGTACGCAGGGGCCACACCCGCACCGAATGCCGCTGCAGCGGCCGCCGGTTCCCCGACGGGTCGGCGTCGCTCATGATCGCTTCGATCTCCGCGCCGAGCGCGGCGACCATGTCCCTGTTTCGGTGCCGGACCGTCAGGGCCGTGTCGACCTGCGCGTCCTCGAAGAGGAGCACGGCCAGCGACTTCTCAGTGGCCTCGACCCGGCGGATCCGCGTCCCGGGCACAACGACAGTCGTTCGCCCCCGCCTCCAGTGCAGTGCGCCCTGCTCCACCCATACCCGGGTACGGCCGCCGGCCAGGACAACTCCTGCTGCCGCATGCCCAGTGTTCGATTCCCCCACAGCAGTGGATCGTAGACGTGCCGGGCGTCGGACGCGTCTGCCGGAGCAGGACTGGACTCCGCTTCGTGACCCCAGCCCCTGAAGATCATCGAACCGGCTCATCTCTGCCACGGAAGCCAACGGCCCCACTGACAACGCCCTTGAGCGAGTGACCAGCACCCATGACAACCGTGCCGAAACGAACGAGGACTCACGGGGAGCGGTGGGCGCCGAGAGGGCTCGTGCCCCACGTCCGCCGGAGTACCCCTTCCACAGATAAGCGCCGAGGGCACCTGGGATGATCCGGACGACATCGAGCGCATGGCCGAGATCAAGCAGAAGCGCCAAGGCCGACTGTTGGGCGAACGTCCGCTCCAGTCGTACGCGGTGATCTGGGAAGCCGCGCTGCGCCAGGAAGTTGGCGGCCCCGCAGTCATGCGCGCCCAGCTGGAGCGCCTGCTCGAACTGACCGAGCTGCCGAACGTACGCCTTCAGGTACTCCCGTTCCGAGCCGGCGCGCACCCGTGCATCGCGGGCCCGTTCAGCATCATCTCCTTCGCGGAGGACGAGACCCTCGACGTGGTCCAGAGCGACACCATCACCGGCATGGTGTGGGTGGAGAACGAGGTGGACAGCAACGCTTACAGCGTGCTGTTCGATCGCACGTCGCGGCTGAGCCTCGCCCCACGCGACTCCGTGACCCTCATCGACAGCCTGCGCAAGGAGATGTGAACCGTGCCCGAGTTCAACTTCACGAAGTCCAGTCACAGCACGCCATCCAACGAATGCGTCGAAGTCGCCCGCAACATCCCCGGCACCATAGCCATCCGCCACTCCAAGACCCCCGACGGCCCTGGACGAAGTTCACCGCAACCCTGCACCGACCACCGCGCGCCTTGGCCCCCCCGCCACAGCACACCCTCCCCGCCAAAGTGTGACACTTTCGCACCGAGTGTCACACTTCCACGCCCCACCCCCACCCCCAGGCAGTCCCTCTACGCCCCCCGCACCTCGATCACGAACTTCCCCCGCACGCCGCCCTTTTCGAGCCTCCGGTGCGCCTCCGCGATGCCGGCCAGCGGAAACACCGTGTCGATCGTGGGCCGCACATCCCCCGCCTCGACGGACCGGGCAAGTTCAGCGATCCGGTCGGCCGACGGATCATTGCTGAAGAGCTTCACCCGGCGGGGCCGTGCCGCGGCCCGCAACCCCGTGCCGAGCATCGACGTGACGATGTGATCCGGGTCGAAGGCCAGCGCGATCAGGCGGCCCCGCCGAGCGAGCCGGGCCTGGTAGGCGCCTAGGTCCGTACCGACCACGTCGACGATGACGTCGAAGCGGCCCAGGTCTTCCGGCCGGGTCGTGCGGTAGTCCAGGGCGACATCCGCACCGAGTTCCGTAACCCAGTCGACGTTCCGCGCCCCCGCAAGGGCCGTGACATGCGCACCCAACGCCTTGCCCAGTTGTACGGCGATGCTGCCCACGCCCCCTGCGGCACCCCGGACCAAGAGCCGTTCACCGGGCGCGAGTTGAGCCTTGTCCGTCAGCGCGGTCAGCGCGGTTGTGCCCGATACCGGAAGCGCGGCGGCGTCCAGCAGGCTCAGGTTCTTCGGTGCGTGGGAGAGGCGCCGCTCGGGTACGGCGACGTACTCCGCGACGGCCCCGAAGGTGAGGTGCGGCATGAGTCCCCACACCGCGTCCCCGGTCCGCCACTCGCTCACCCCCGCCCCGGCTTCCACCACCCGGCCGGCGAAGTCGCCGCCCGTGCGGCGGGGGAACCCGGCGCGAGTCATCCAGCGCATCCTGCCCGCCCGGAACGCGATCTCCCCCGCGTCCACACTCGCGGCGTACACCTCGACGAGCACCTCCCCCGGCCCGGGACTCGGCGTGGGCACCTCGTCGACACGTAGCACCTCGGGCGGGCCGTAACGGTCGTACTGCACAGCACGCATGATCGATCTCCCCTGGTCATGGGCATGGACATCTCTCGGGGCCATAAGTGGGGTGACACCCCACTTCCCGTCCGCTACGATAACCGGAGTACCACCCCACTTAACAAGCGCAGGAGGTCAACGTGGTCGACACGGCGGCGCGACGACCCCTGCGAGCAGACGCCCAGCGCAACTACGACCTCATCCTCGCCGCCGCCCAGAAGGCGTTCGCGGCACACGGAGCCGGTGCCTCGCTGGAGGAGATCGCCCGCCGGGCAGGCGTGGGGTCGGCGACTCTGCACCGGCACTTCCCCTCCCGGGCCTCCCTGTTGCGGGCCGTCTTCCGCGACCGCGTCGAAGCGCTCTGCGCAAGAGCCGAGGAGCACACCCGCGCGAGCGAACCAGGCACCGCGCTCTTCTCCTGGCTACGGGACTTCAACGCCTACGCGGCGGCCAGCCGCGGCCTCGCCGCCTCACTGCTGCACGACGGCCGGGACGCCGACCTGCTGAAGGAGGACGACGACTGCGTAGCGACGATCACCACCGCGGCCGGTCAACTCCTGCGCGAGGCACAGCAGTCGGGCGCGGTACGCCCCGGCATCCGCACCGAGGACATGCTCACGCTCATCAGCGCCATCTCACTCGCGACAGAGGGCCAGGACGACGACACACAGGCAGGTCGACTCCTGGACATCGCGATCGACGGGATGCGCGGCGCGAGCGCCTCACCCTTCACATCTACGGCGTGAACGTCTCGCCCTTCACATCTACGGCGTGAGCGTCTCCCCCTCCACGCCCACCAGCCCCAGAACCCCGGCCACTTGGCACACTGCCACGAACGACGACCCCTTCCGCAGCCCCGCGGACATCTCCTCGTCGCGCAGGTCGAGCACCACCGTCCCCGACACCTCGTCGAAGGCGATCGAACCCCAGACCGTGCGATTACGGCGGCCCGGGCGCCAGTGGAACCAGGTTTCCTCGCTGCCCTTCTCCGCCGTGACCGACGCGCGATCCGACGCCTTCAGCTCCGTGCGCATCCGGTCCGACCAGCCCACCGAGGGCCGTAGCGCGCGGAGTTGGCGGGTCTGGCGGGCGGCGAGGGCGTCCGGGGTGAGGGTGATGCCCGACCTGCGCGCCCGGTGCCGTAGCGACTGCCATGCCACGGCGGCCCATACGACGCTCGCGGCGGCCCATGTCGCCGCCAGCTCGCCCGCCGTGCTCCAGGCGAGGCCGCCCCGGTCCCAGAGCTCGAAGCCGACCCGGATCACCACGGGTACGGCGACCGCGCACGCCGCCTCACGCCAGCACCCCGCCCACACCTTCATGCCCCGCACCCCGTTCTCCGCCGCCCGCAAACGGGGTTGATCAAAAGTCAGGAATCTGTGAGGCGGCTGGCAGGACAGGTCCGTCCACATCACGAATCGGCCTCGAGGGTGGGACCGTAGCGGCCGAAAAGCGCCCAACAGGACTCGCAATTCCGGCAGATCGGGGGAATCTACGCCACCCGCTCCCACCTGCGGCTTTGTTCATCGTGACGAAGCCGTGATGCGATCACCTTCACAGGCTCAACTCATTTTCATCGCAGTCTCACCACGCCTAAGGTCGCCCTACGACGGGCCCTTGTTCTGGAGCGCAACGCCCAGGGGCCCGTTTCGAATGTGGGGACAAGAATGAGAAAACTCGCCATCGGCGCCGCCCTGACCGGTGCCCTGGCTCTGACCGGTCTGGCCGCGCCGCTCGCGCAGGCCGCGACACCGGCGCTGGTCTTCAGCGGGGTGACGGTCAACAAGGGGAAGGCGGTCGTCGTAGGGACGACCGCGACGGTGAAGGTGCCGATCACGTACACGCTGACGCGGCCGTCCGACGTGACGATCGACTACAAGAAGACGTTCGCCGGGGTCATGCTCTACCGCGGCTCACTCGCAGCCTTCGACAACGAGCTCGACGCCGACATGTCTCCGACCTGCACGACCACCGCGACGACGGACACCACCGTCACCGAGTCCTGCTCCGACACGATCGCGATCGAACCCGGGGACAGCCTGTACGAGACGGCCGACGCGACCACCTGGAACGTCGCCGGCGTCTACGCCTACATCGACGCCGACCTGGACGACTCGGACGACCGGATCAGCTACTCCACCGACTTCGCGGCCTGGGGCAACAAGGGCAAGGTCAAGATCCAGCGCGCCGCGAAACTCACCGCGAACGCCTCTCCGGAGCCGGTGAAGAAGGGGAAGACCATCACGGTCACCGGCGCGCTGACCCGGGCGGACTGGGAGAGCGGCAAGTACACCGGCTACGTGTCCCAGCCCGCCAAGTTGCAGTTCCGGGCGAAGAGTTCGAGCACCTACACCACCGTCAGGACGGTCACCACCGGCAAGAGCGGTGCCCTGACGACGACCGTGAAGGCCGCGCAGGACGGTTACTTCCGCTACGTCTTCGCCGGCACCTCCACCACCGGCGCGGCCACGGCCGCCGGTGACTTCATCGACGTCAAGTAGGACGCCGGGTAGCACCCCCCTCCCTCACCGCCCCCGCAGGTAACGAGTCTGTTGCCTCGGGGGCGGTGTCTATTGACGCCCCCTTCGCCCCGGGCTTACGTTCCTCCCACCCAATTGGAAACTTTCCTAACAGTGATCACGTGACACGCTGTGTGGTTCGGGAGTTCGAAAGGCAGGTGGCGTAAGACATGGCAGGAACCTCCGGTACCCCGGGCACCGGCACCCCGGGCACCCCCCGCGTCCTGCGCGCCATGAACGACCGCGCCGCCCTGGACCTCCTCCTGGAGCACGGCCCGCTCTCCCGCACCCGGATCGGCAAGCTCACCGGCCTCTCCAAGCCGACCGCGTCGCAGTTGCTGGCCCGGCTGGAAGCGGCGGGGCTCGTGCTCGCCACCGGGACGAGCGAGGGGCGGCCGGGGCCCAACGCCCAGCTGTACGTGGTCAATCCGAGTGCCGCGTACGCCGCGGGACTCGACGTCACGCCGGAGCGCATCCGCGCCGCCGTCGCCGACGTCACCGGCCGGACGGTGGGGGAATTCGAGCTCGCCACTCCTGGTCGGCGGCCCGCCCAGCCCGTCGTACGGCAGGTGACGGACGCCCTCGACGGTGCGGTGAAAGCCGCCGGGCTCGCCCGGGACGACGTCCACCGTCTCGTCATCGGCACCCCGGGCGCCTTCGACCCGAACACCGGTCGGCTGCGCTACGCCTCCCACCTGCCGGGCTGGCACTCCCCCGCCCTGCTCGACGAACTCGCCGCCGCGCTGCCGATGCCGGTGGAGTACGAGAACGACGTCAACCTCGTCGCCATCGCCGAGCAGCGACTCGGTGCGGCGCGCGGGCACGGCGACTTCGTGCTGCTGTGGAACGAGGGCGGTCTCGGCGCCGCCCTCGTCCTCGGCGGCCGGCTGCACCGCGGCTGGACCGGCGGCGCGGGCGAGGTCGGCTTCCTGCCGGTGCCGGGCGCGCCCCTGGTCCGCCAGGTGACCAAGGCCAACAGCGGTGGTTACCAGGCCCTGGCGGGCTCGCAGGCCCTGCCCCAACTCGCCCGCGAACTCGGCATCACCGAGATCCCGACGGGTCCCTACGCCGAGGTCGCCGCCGCCCTCGTCGCGACCGCCGCCGACCACACCAGCGGTCCTCAGCGGCGGCTCCTGGAGATCTACGCGACCCACCTCGCGACCGGTCTCGCCTCGCTCGTCTCCGTACTCGACCCCGAACTCGTCGTCCTCAGCGGTGCCTCACTGGCCGCCGGCGGCGAACCTCTCCGCGCCCTGGTCCAGGCCGAGTTGGAGGAGCTGGCGGCGTCGCGGCCCCGGCTCGTCGTCGGCGACGTCCATGAACACCCCGTGCTGCGCGGCGCGTTGGAGAGCGCGCTGGCAACCACCCGCGACGAGGTCTTCGACACCTCGCGCTGACCCCACTTCCCGCACGGCCGACTCCGGTTCCCCCAGACCGGCTTCGGCCCACCTCGAACCACCCGGCTTCCCCAACCACCTCGCCCCGCCCTGCCCTTGGGAGACCTCGCCATGCCCGGAATATCCCGGAAAGCGGTCATCGCAGTCGCCGCCTCCGCCTCCTTCGCCCTTCTCGCGACCGCCTGTACGGGCCAGTCCTCGTCCGGTGCCTCCGACGACGCCTCGAAGGACGTCACCATCAACTTCTGGCACGCCTGGAGCGCCGCCTCGGAGTTGAGCGCCGTGAAGTCGCTGGTCGCCGGGTTCGAGAAGGCGCACCCCAACATCCATGTGAACGTCGTCGGCAACATGACCGACGACAAGATCAACCAGGCATTGCGCACGGGTGGTGGCAAATCCCCCGACGTGATCTCGTCGTTCACCACGAACAACGTCGGCAAGTTCTGTTCGTCGGGCGCTCTGGTCGATCTCAACCCCTTCTTCAAGAAGGACGGCATCGACCCGGAGACGACGTTCCCGAAGGCGATGAACGAGTACACCCAGTTCGACGGAAACCGTTGCACCGCGCCCCTGTTGGGCGACGCGTACGGGCTCTACTACAACAAGACGGAGTTCGCGAAGGCGGGCATCACCAGCCCGCCCAAGACCTGGTCCGAATTCGAGGCCGACGCGAAGAAGTTGACCATCTCCAAGGGCGACTCGTACTCGCAGCTCGGGTTCATGCCGGACTACCACGGCTGGGAGACCACGACCGAGCACATCTTCGCGCAGTTCTCGCCGACGTACTTCGACAAGAGCGGCAAGTCGGCGCTCGCCACGGACCCCGCGTTCAAGGCCGGTTTCACGCTGCAGAAGAAGCTCGTCGACGAACTCGGCGGTTTCAAGAAGCTGGAGAGCTACCGCTCCACGCTCGGTGACGAGTGGGGCGACAAGCACCCCTTCCACACCGGTCAGGTCGCGATGCAGCTCGACGGCGAGTGGCGGCTCGGGATGGCCATGGCGGCAAATCCCAAGCTGGACATCGGAGTTGCCCCGCTGCCCGTGCCGGACGACCAGGTCGCCCAGTACGGCAAGGGCTACATCACCGGCACGATCACCGGAATCGCCGCCAACAGCAAGAAGCAGAACGCCGCTTGGGAGTTCGTCAAGTACATCACCACGGACACGGACGCGGTGGTGAACTTCTCCAACGGCATCCACAACGTGCCCTCCACCCTCGCCGCCCTCAAGTCCCCGAAGCTGAAGTACGACCCGCGCTTCAAGACGTTCCTGGACATCGCGTCGAACCAGTACTCGACGACAAGTCCCGCCTCCATCAACGGCGGTGTGTACCTGACGACGATCCAGAACCTCGGCTACGACTACGAGAGCGGCAAGGTGAAGGACCTGGACTCCGCTCTGAAGAGCACGGCCAAGCAGATCGACACCGACATCGCGCAGGCGAAGTAGCCCCGGAATGAGCACAGTCACCCTGGCGAAGAAGCGCCGCCCGCCCGGCCTCGCCGCGAAACAGCGGAAACAAGCGCTTCGCACCCTCGCCTTCATGTCGCCCTGGCTGATCGGCTTCGCGGTCTTCTTCGCGTATCCGCTGATCTCGACGGTCTATTTCTCGTTCATGCACTACGACGGCTTCAAGCCGCCGACGTGGGTGGGGACGAAGAACTGGACGTACGTCTTCAAGAACTATCCGTACTTCTGGCCCGCGATGCGCAACACCCTGTGGCTGGTCGTGGTGATGGTCAGCCTCCGGGTTGTCTTCGGCCTCGGCGTCGGGCTGTTGATCACCAAGATCAAGACGGCGACCGGCGTCTTCCGGAC
Organism: Streptomyces sp. NBC_00986; assembly: GCF_045162565.1. Taxonomy (NCBI): domain Bacteria; kingdom Bacillati; phylum Actinomycetota; class Actinomycetes; order Kitasatosporales; family Streptomycetaceae; genus Streptomyces; species Streptomyces sp. NBC_00986. Next base: position 7,654,823 of record NZ_CP108733.1, on the reverse strand, counting down.
CCTCTTCTATCTGCCGTATCTCGCGCCGCCGGTCGCCGCCACGATGGCGTTCGCGTTCCTCCTCAACCCCGGTACCGGGCCCGTCAATTCGCTCCTGGAGAAGGTCGGCATCCCGGCCCCGGGCTGGTTCAACGACCCGACCTGGTCCAAGCCGGCGCTCACCCTGCTCGCCCTCTGGGGCATCGGCGACCTCATGGTCATCTTCATGGCCGCGCTGCTCGACGTACCCCAAGAGCAGTACGAGGCAGCCGAGTTGGACGGTGCGTCGGCCTGGCAGCGGTTCCGGTTCGTCACGCTGCCGAACATCTCGCCGATCGTGATGTTCGCCGTCGTCACCGGCGTGATCCAGACCATGCAGTACTACACACAGCCGCTCATCGCCGGGAAGGTCGCGTCCGGCGTCATCCAGGGCGCCGGCACGCAGTTCGAGCCCGGCTACCCGGAGAAGTCCACGCTCACCCTTCCCCAGCTCGTCTACAACCTCGGCTTCCAGCGCTTCGACTACGGCTCGGCCTGCGTGGTGGCACTCGTCCTGTTCGCCCTGTCGATGGTGTTCACCGCGTTCCTGATGCGGCGCCGGGGCGGCCTCAACCTGGCAGGTGACTGACCATGGCCCAAGTACTCGACAAGCCCGTGGAGTTGAGGGCGCCGGTGACCCCCGCCGAGCGCACCGCCCGCCGCAAGGCGCTGATGGAGTGGATCGCCGTCCACTCGCTCGGCGTCGCCGCCGCGCTCTTCTTCACGCTGCCCTTCGTGTTCGTGTTCCTGACCTCGCTGATGAGCGACAGCCAGGCCCTGAGCCGCGACCTGATCCCGCACACCTGGGAGTGGGGCAACTACAAGAAGGTCTTCGACACCCCGGGCTTCCTCACCTGGTGGAAGAACACGCTGATCTACGCGGGTCTCGGCACCGTCCTGACCGTCGTGTCGTCGATCCCGGTGGCGTACGCGCTCGCCAAGTTCCGCTTCCGGGGCCGGAATCTGTCGCTGATGCTGGTCATCTCGATGATGATGCTGCCGCCGCAGGTCGTGATCATCCCCATGTACCTGTTCTGGGCCAAGCAGTTGGACCTCTCGGGCACGCTGTGGCCGCTGATCATCCCGATGGCGTTCGGGGACGCGTTCTCGATCTTCCTGCTGCGGCAGTTCCTGATGACCATTCCGAACGAGTACCTGGACGCGGCGAAGGTCGACGGCTGCGGCGAGTTCAAGACACTCGTGCGGGTCGTGCTGCCGATGGCCAAGCCCGGCATCGCGGCCGTGGCGCTCTTCCAGTTCTTCTACGCCTGGAACGACTACTTCGGTCCGCAGATCTACGCGTCCGAGAACCCCGGTGCCTGGACGCTGAGTTACGGCCTGGAGTCGTTCAAGGGCGCGCACCACACCGACTGGAATCTCACCATGGCCGCGACCGTGCTGGTCATGGCCCCCGTGATCCTCGTGTTCTTCTTCGCCCAGAAGGCGTTCGTCGAGGGCGTCACGCTCACCGGAGTGAAGGGTTAACCAGGTATGCGGTGTCTTCCCGGGGGACGCTGCCCCCAATTGCCGCTCCGCGGCGGGCCGGACCCCCGGCAAATGAAAACCGTCCCCGGCGCCCGGAAGCGAGGAAACCTCCAGTGAAACTGACCGTGGTCGGCGGAGGCTCGACCTACACACCCGAACTCATCGACGGCTTCGCCCGGTTGAGGGACACCCTGCCCGTCGAGGAACTCGTCCTCGTCGACCCGGCACCCGAACGCCTGGAACTGGTGGGCGGGTTGGCCCGCCGTATCTTCGCCAAGCAGGGGCACCCCGGCCGGATCGTGACCACCGACGACCTGGACGCCGGTGTCGAGGGCGCCGACGCGGTGCTGCTCCAGCTCCGTGTCGGCGGCCAGGCGGCCCGCGAGCAGGACGAGACCTGGCCGCTGGAGTGCGGCTGCGTCGGCCAGGAGACGACCGGCGCGGGCGGCCTCGCCAAGGCGCTGCGGACCGTACCGGTGGTCCTCGACATCGCCGAGCGGGTCCGCCGGACGAACCCGGACGCCTGGATCATCGACTTCACCAACCCGGTCGGCATCGTCACCCGCGCGCTGCTCCAGGCCGGCCACAAGACGGTCGGCCTGTGCAACGTGGCGATCGGATTCCAGCGGAAGTTCGCCGGGCTGCTCGGGGTCACCCCGACCGATGTGCACCTCGACCATGTGGGCCTCAACCACCTCACGTGGGAAACCGCTGTGCGGCTCGGCGGTCCCGAGGGCGAGAACGTCCTGCCCAAGCTGCTCGGCGAACACGGCGACGACATCGCCGCCGACCTGAGCCTGCCCCGGGTGCTGCTCGACCGGCTCGGCGTCGTCCCGTCGTACTACCTGCGCTACTTCTACGCGCACGACGAGGTCGTACGGGAACTACGGACGAAGCCGTCCCGGGCCTCCCAAGTCGCCGAGATGGAACGCGAGTTGCTGAAGATGTACGCCGACCCGGCCCTCGACGAGAAGCCCGCGCTGCTCGCCAAGCGCGGGGGCGCCTACTACTCCGAGGCCGCCGTCGACCTCGCCGCCGCGCTGCTCGGCGGGGGCGGAAGTCCCTACCAGGTGGTGAACACGTACAACAAGGGCACACTGCCGTTCCTGCCGGACGACGCGGTGATCGAGGTGCAGGCCGCCGTCGGCGCGAAGGGTCCTACTCCCCTTGCCGTAGCGGAAGTTGATCCCCTGTACGCGGGGTTGATGGCCAACGTGACGGCGTACGAGGACCTCGCTCTGGAGGCCGCGTTGCGCGGGGGCCGGGACCGGGTGTTCCGGGCGCTGCTCTCGCATCCCCTGATCGGCCAGTACGAGTACGCCGAAGCCCTGACCGACCAGCTGATCGCGCACAACCGGGAGCACCTCGCGTGGGCCTGACCGCAAGTGTCCTCGCCGTCGACGCGGGCAACAGCAAGACCGACGTCGCGGTCGTGGCGGCCGACGGGGAGATCCTCGCCACGGCCCGCGGCGGCGGGTTCCGGCCGCCGGTCGTGGGCATCGGGACGGCCGTCGACAACGTCGCCGAAGCCGTCGCCCGCGCCTTCGCGGAGGCGGGGGTGAGCACGGTCGACCATGTGTCGGCCTGTCTCGCCAACGCCGACTTCCCCGTGGAGGAGGAGCAGTTGGCCGCCGCGCTGCACGCGCGCGCGTGGGGCACGAGTGTGGAGGTCCGCAACGACACGTTCGCGGTGCTGCGCGCCGGCATCCCCGAACCGCGCGGCGTCGCCGTCGTGTGCGGGGCCGGCATCAACTGCGCGGGCATGCGGCCCGACGGCCGCACCGCCCGCTTCCCGGCGATCGGCCGTATCTCCGGTGACTGGGGCGGCGGTTGGGGCCTGGCGGAGGAGGCCCTGTGGCACGCCGCCCGCGCGGAGGACGGCCGCGGCGGTCCTACGGCCCTGGCGCGTACGCTCCCGGCGTACTTCGGCCTGGACTCGATGTACGACCTCATCGAGGCGCTGCATCTCGAACAGGTCACGCACGAGCGGCGGCACGAGTTGACACCGGTGCTGTTCGCGACGGCGGCGGACGGCGACCCGGTGGCCCGGTCGATCGTGGACCGGATGGCGGAGGAGGTCGTGGCGATGGCGACGGTCGCGCTGACCCGCCTCGACCTGCTCGACGAGGAGGCGCCGGTACTGCTCGGCGGCAGCGTCCTCGCCGCCCGGCATCCCCAACTGGACGACCGTATAAGGGAGTTGCTGGCGGCCAAGGCGCCCAAGGCGGTGGCGACGGTCGTCACCGCGCGGCCGGTCCTCGGTGCCGTCCTGCTCGGTCTGGACCATGTGGGCGCCGCGGCCGGGGCACATGTGCGGGCCAGGGCCTATTACGAGCACTGACACCCGGGAACCGAACAGATTCCCACTGCGTATTCATGGACAGGGGGCGGTGCGGGGCGTTGTGTGGTGCCGGAAATCCGGTGACCGCGCTGCGATCCGATCAAGATCCAGTGAAGGCCGGTGCGGAATGTCAGTCCCTGCGGCGATACTTGCCGCGACGGGATGACCCTGGGGGAGGTCAGCAGTGACACAACCGCAGCAGAGCAGTACGGCGCCACCGGGCACCGCCGTGCCCACGATGCCGGCGCTGCCGCCGCAGTCGGACCGGCCGGGGGCGCCCGCGCCCCGGCGTACGCCGGACGCGGCGCCCGCGCGCCGTACGGCGATCGCCGAGGGCGTCGACCGGCTGCGCGCGGCGGCCACGACCGAGCCGGGCCGGCTGCGGGCGCTCGGCGCGCTGCTGGCCGTGCTGGTGATCGCGTTCGGCGCGGTCGCCGCCTGGCAGACCGACAGCCGGGCCACGGCGGCCGACGACGTGCTCCACCACAGCCAGCCGCTGAGCTCCGACGCGGCGGACATCTACCGCTCGCTCGCGGACGCCAACACGATGGCGGCCACCGGTTATCTGGCGGGCCCGGACGAGACCCCGGCGACCCGCACGCAGTACGAGGACGACGTGCGCGACGCCGCCGCGAAGCTCGTCACCGCCGCCGCCAACACCGACCCGGGCACGACGTCCGCGAACCTCATCAAGCAGCTCAACGAACGGCTGCCGGAGTACAAGGGCCTGGTCGAGTCGGCCCGCGCCAACAACCGGCAGGGCTTCCCGGTGGGCGGCGCCTATCTGCGTGCCGCGAACGACATGATGCAGAACAAGATGCTCCCGAAGGCCCAGGACCTCTACAAGGCGGAGAACCAGCGGCTGAGCGCCGACTACGGCGACGCGACTCCGTACCCCTGGTTCGCGATCGGTCTAGGGGTCCTCGCGCTCGCCGGCCTGGCCTACGCCCAGCGGCGCAACTACCAGCGCACGAACCGGGTCCTGAACCACGGCCTGGTCGCCGCCTCCGCCACCACCGCCGTCGTCCTGCTGTGGGTGGTCGTCGGCCACACCGTCGCCCGCGCGGGCCTCGACGACTCGTACGACCACGGGGTCAAGTCGATCAACGTGCTGCACGACGCCCGTATCGCCTCCCTCAGGGCGCGCAGCGACGAGAACCTCACCCTCGTCAGCCGCGGCTCGGAGACGAAGAAACTCGCGAACAAAGAGGTCGTGGACACCTACGCCTGGGGATACGAGAACGAGATCGCCGCGCTGGGCAAGGGCCTGAAACTGGCCGACTCGCTCGCCGACGACTCCGCGGGCCGCAAGCCCGTCGCCGCCGCCAACAGCTCGATGACGGTGTGGATATCCCGCCACAAGCAGGTCCAGAAGGACAACGAGTTGGGCAAGTACGACGATGCCCGTGCCGGTGTCATCGGCACGGACGATTCGACGAAGGAGTCGACGGCCGAGTGCTTCAGGACCGTGGACGCCTCGCTGGACAAGGCGCTGACGCACGAGACGAACGAGTTCAAGCAGTCCGCGGGTGACGGCCTGGACGCGATGACCGGCCTCACCGTCGGGGCCGCTGTGCTCGCGGTGCTGGGTGCGGCCGGTGCCGTACTGGGCATCGGTCGCAGGCTGTCGGAGTACCGGTGAAAGGGGGCGTGACGATGCGGACACGGAGTGACTTCTTTCGCCGCCTGAGCGCGGTGCGACGGTTGCGGACCGGTCTGAAGGGCTGGGGCGGGGTGGGCGCGATGGCGGCCGTCTGCGTCCTCGCGGTCGCCTTCGTCCTGCTGCTGCCGCTCACCCAGTCGCGCGGCGAGGCGGGCACGGCCCTCGGCGGTCAGCGGACGGTCCAGGGCACCCAGGCCAGGGCGCCCAAGTGCGATGAGGCGACCGTCCAGGACCAGAGCCCGTCCCCGTCGGACGCCGACGGCAGCACCATCGACGCCATCAAGGCGCGCGGTGTGCTGAAGGTGGGCGTCGACCAGAACAGCTACCGCTGGGGCTACCGCAACCCCAACAGCGCCTCCAGTGACCTGGAGGGCTTCGACATCGACCTGGTCACCGCCATCGCCAAGAACATCTTCGGCAGCTCCTACAGCCCCAACAAGGTCCAGATGCTGGCCATCCCGACCGACCAGCGCATCCCGGCGGTCCAGGGCAAGCAGGTCGACATGGTGGTCCGCACGATGACGATCAACTGCGACCGCGCCGGTCAAGTGGCCTTCTCCGCCCCGTACTTCCTCACCGGCCAGCAGGTCCTCGCCCCGAAGGCGTCGACGATCACCGGCTACGACAAGTCCCTGGCCGGCAAGCGCGTCTGCTCCGCGTCGGGTTCCACGGCGAACGACCGGCTGACCGACGACAGGGCGAGCGGCAAGCTCCCCGCCAGCGTGAAGATCCTGCCCCCCGTCGCCAACCAGCTGGACTGCCTGGTGGAGCTCCAACTCGGCGAGGCGGACGCGGTGGTGACCGACGGCGCGCTCGCCGCCAGCCAGGCCGCGCAGGACCCGACGGTGGAGCTGAAGGGCACCGCCTTCACCAAGGAGTACTACGGCGTGGCGATGAACAACGACGCCACCGACCTGGTACGCCGGGTCAACCGAATACTGGAGACCTACCGCACCGACCCGGACGGCTGGCGGGCGTCGTACACGAAATGGCTGCTGCCCACCCTGGGTAAGAACTCGGAGTCGGCCGACCCGCCGCCCCCGCACTACACGTGACGGACCATCAACTACCGAACGGCACAACGGACCTTCCACGGAACACAACGCAGCGAGAGGTGATCGATGGGCGTCACGGGACCCCCCGGGCCGGTAATGGACCGGGACGAGGTGGACCGTGCGCTGGCGCGGCTCGGCGCGGAGCACGAGGCCATCGAGACCTCGCTCCTCGCCCTGCAGGACCACGCGGGCCGCAGACTCCTCGAAGGCGCCGAGCTGACCGGCACGACCAAGGAGCGCTGGGTGTCCACGGAGGCGTCGATCACGCTGCTGTGGGCGTACTTCGACGCCTACACGGACGCGTTCCACGCCGCCCAGAGCATCCGCTCCCGGCGCCGCTGGTCCAGCCGTGAGGACCTGGTCGAGCTGACCGAGCTGCTGCGCGGCGAGTCCGTCACGGTCGCCGGTTCGACCACGGCGACGGCCAACATGCCGACGCTGACCGGGGGTTCGAGCAAGCTGAGCCACCAGTTCTCGCTGAGCGGGCTCGTCGACGAGATGAACGACCTGTACGCGAACTCGCTGGACATGGTCGTCACCTCCGACGCGGTGTGGTCCGCGCTGCCCGCCCGGATCGATTTACTGGCCGCGGAGTTGCAGCGCACCCGGCAGCTCGCCCACTCCGTCGGCGTCCGCCCGGGCGAACACCCGGCGGGCGACGACCTGGAGCGCATCACCGACACCTTGACCGAGCTGCGCGAGCGGGTCATCTCCGACCCGCTGGCCTACTGGGTGCGGGCACAGGGCAGTTCGGCCCCCGGCGGCGGCCGCCCGGACACCACGGTCTACGACCGGGAGGCGCGCGCCCTGGAGGACGTGCGCCGCGAGATCGACGCCGTGCTGACCGTCCGGCAGGACGCGGAGGCACGGCTGGTGAAGCTGCGGGACGTGCTGTCCCGCGCGGACCGCACGCTCGCCGAGGCGCGCACCGCGCGCGGTGAGGTCCTCGCGAAGATCGCCGCCACGGAGGTGCCGGTCGTCGGCGGACCGCCGACCGTGCTGCAGGAACAGCTGTCGACGGCCGCCGAGTACCGCAGACACGCCCAGTGGCACCGTCTGTCCCCGCTCCTGGAGTCCCTGGAGCAGAAGGCGGAGGACGAACTGCTGCGCGCCCGCGAGTCGTTGACCGCGGTCACCCAGCCGCTGGCGGTCCGCGCGGAGCTGCGCGGCCGCCTCGACGCGTACAAGGCGAAGGTCGCCCGGCACGGCCTCGCGGAGGACCCGCTGCTGATCGAGCGGTACGACGCGGCCCGCCGCATGCTGTGGAGCGCGCCCTGCGACCTGCGCGTCGCCGAACAGGCGGTGCTGCGCTACCAGCACGCGGCCGCCGAGCAGTTCAACGCTCCGCGGACACAGCCGCAGGGCGGTCCCGAGGACCAGAGGGGGCCGGGCGCGTGAGTGACGAGGAAGAAGCGGGGTCGGTCATGAGCGAGACACAGCAGAAGTGTCAACGGCCGGGCTGCGAGGGGTCGTACGAGGACGTCGGCGGCGGCGAGCTGTACTGCGACACGTGCGGTCTGGCGCCGGTGGTGTCGGCGAAGGGCGCGATCAGCTCACCGCCCACCGGGATGACCAGTGGCAAGGGCTCGCGGGGCACGGGGAGCGGCAGTTCCCGTACCAGCAGCCGCAGTTCGCGTACGTCGTCGCAGTCGTCGAAGTCCCGGCGCTCGGTGTCGGGGCGGCTCTCGCGCTCGGAGTCGGGCCGTGCCTCCAGCCGCTCGGTGTCGGTGCGCAGCTCCGGCTCGTCGTCCGGGACCTCCAGCCGCGGCCGGCTCGGCGTCGGTCTGGTGCAGGTGCCGGGGGTGCCGCGGCCGGACCCGCGCGAGATGGTCCTGGAGAACCCGGAGGTGCCCGAGCGGAAGCGGTTCTGCTCGCGCTCGGACTGCGGTGCGCCGGTGGGCCGGGCCCGCGGCGACAGCCCGGGGCGCACGGAGGGTTTCTGCACCAAGTGCGGCAACCCGTACTCGTTCACGCCCAAGCTGGAAGCCGCCGACATCGTGCACGGCCAGTACGAGGTCGTGGGCTGTCTCGCGCACGGCGGCCTCGGCTGGGTCTATCTCGCGGTGGACCGCGCGGTCTCCGACCGGTGGGTGGTCCTCAAGGGACTCCTCGACACCGGCGACCAGGACGCGATGGAGGCCGCGATCTCCGAGCGGCGCTTCCTCGCCGAGATCGAGCACGCCAACATCGTGCGGATCTACAACTTCGTGGAGCACCTGGACCAGCGGACGGGTTCGCTGGACGGGTACATCGTCATGGAGTACGTCGGCGGCAAGTCCCTCAAGGAGATCGCCAACGACCGCCGTACAGAGAGCGGGAAGCGCGATCCGCTGCCGGTGGAGCAGGCGTGCGCGTACGGCATCGAGGCCCTGGAGGCGCTCGGCCACCTGCACAGCCGCAACCTGCTGTACTGCGACTTCAAGGTCGACAACGCGATCCAGACCGAGGACCAGCTCAAGCTGATCGACATGGGCGCGGTGCGCAGGATGGACGACGACGAGTCGGCCATCTACGGCACGGTGGGCTATCAGGCGCCGGAGGTCGCGGAGGTCGGCCCGTCGGTGGCGAGCGACCTGTACACGGTGGCCCGCACGCTCGCGGTGATGACCTTCGACTTCCAGGGCTACACGAACGTCTTCGTGGACTCCCTGCCCGACCCGGACAACATCGAGGTCTTCCGCCGCTACGAGTCGTTCTACCGGCTCCTGGTCCGCGCCACCGACCCCGACCCGGCCCGCCGGTTCGCCTCCGCGCAGGAGATGGCCGAGCAGCTGACAGGCGTGCTGCGCGAGGTCGTCTCGCTGCAGACCGGGCGGGCCCGCCCGTCGCTGTCCACCCTGTTCGGGCCCGAACTCAAGGTCACGGACACGGAGTTGTTCCCGAAGCTGGACGGGGACGTGTCCCTGCTGGGGGCGAGAGCGGTACAGCCGCCGAAGCGGATCCCAAGTGCCCGCTCCGGCACGGCACTTGCCGAACGCCCCAACGGCGGCCCGGTGTTGACCGCGCTCAACGGCAGCGCGCCGAGCATCGTCAAGCAGGTCGACTCCCCCGCCGTGGCACTGGCGCTGCCCGTTCCGCATGTCGACGCGAGCGACCCCAACGCGGGCTTCCTGGCGGGTCTGATGACGACCGCGGCGACCGAGCTGCTCGGCGCGCTCGCGTCGGCGCCGTCGCCCTCCGTGGAGACCCGGCTGCGGCAGATCCGCGCCTGGCTGGAGAACGGCGACTCGTACACCGCGCTGGACGCCCTGGCGAAGCTGGAGGACGAGCGGCCCGACGACTGGCGGGTCGTCTGGTACACGGGCGTGGCCGCGCTGGCGACCCTCGACTACGAAGCCGCCGCACTGTCCTTCGACGCGATCTACGACGCCTTCCCGGGCGAGCCCGCGCCGAAGCTGGCGCTCGGGCTGTGCGCCGAGGTGCTGGGGCAGCTGGACAACGCGGCCGAGTACTACCGCCTGGTGTGGTCGACCGACCCGAGCTATGTGAGCGCGGCCTTCGGCCTGGCCCGCGTCCAGTTCGCGACCGGCGACCGGCCCGGCGCCGTACGGACGCTGGAGTCGGTGCCCGAGGCGTCGATCCACTACACGGCCGCGCGCGTGGCCGCCGTACGGGCGCGGCTTCGGGAGCGGGCCGCGACGGCGGACGACACGCCGTTCCTGGACGATCTGACCGCGGCCGCCGGACAGGTGGAAGCGCTGGAGGGATACGGTCTGGACGCGGTCCGGCGCGAGCGGTTGTCGGCCGAGGTCCTCGGCCGCGCCCTCGACTGGATACTCTCCGGAGGCCAGGGTTCCGTGCCGCTCACGCGGCGGGAGCTGCTCGGCAGCGAACTGGACGAGCGGGGACTCCGCTTCGGCCTGGAGCGTTCGTACCGCACGCTGGCCCGGCTGGCACGGGACGGCGAGGAGAGGATCGACCTGGTGGAACGAGCCAACCGTTACCGCCCCCGGACGTGGGTGTAGTTGATGTCGCAGATGCCCCAGCTCTCCGCCTGCCCGAGCTGCGAAGAGCCCCTGGAGTCCGGTGACCGCTTCTGCGGCGCCTGCGGATACGACCTGTCCGCCGTGCCCGCGCCGCCGGACGACCATCCGACGCTCACCATGAACGGCGCGGTGCCGCTCCCGCCCGAGGAGGCCACGGACGTGGACTGGCCCGTGGTGCCCCAGCCGGGGAACTCCGAGACCCCGCCGACGGTCCATCTGCCGACGGACCTGCCCGGCACCGACTCGGGCGGCACCCCCCTGCCCTCCAACGCCCCGCTCCCGCCCGCCGGTTCACCGGTCACGGCGGCGACGGGCGTACGGTTCGACCGGCCGCCGGAGCCCGACGAGTACCCCCTGCAGGCGCCGGACCCGCGGGTCACCGCCGACCCGCCGACCGCGGGCGAGGGCGTGAAGGTGTGCGTGGCCTGCCGCTCGGGCCGGGTCGACCCGGACGGCTACTGCGAGAACTGCGGGCACGCCCAGCCCCGCGAACGCGACCACATGGAACAGGAGTTGGGCCCGCTCGCGGCGGTCAGCGACCGCGGGCTGCGCCACCACCGCAACGAGGACGCCTTCGCCGTAGGACAGTGCCTGCTGCCCGACGGGGCGCCCGCGCTGGTCGCGGTGGTGTGTGACGGGGTGTCGTCGGCGACGCGGCCCGACGCGGCCTCGCTGGCCGCTTCGCAGCAGGCCGGTGAGGCGCTGCTGGCCGCGCTGCCGCAGGGGACGCATCCGCAGGCGGCGATGCACGAGGCGATCATCGCGGCCTCGCACGCGGTCAACTCCCTTGCCCAGGAGCCCGCCACGGCCCGCGAGCACACCCCGCACCAGAACGCGCCGGCCTGCACGCTGGTCGGCTCGATCGTCACCCCGACCCTCCTCGTCGTCGGCTGGGTCGGCGACAGCCGCGCCTACTGGATCCCGGTGGACCGCAGTTCACCGCCGGCCCGGCTCACCGAGGACGACTCGTGGGCGGCGCAGATGGTCGCCGCGGGCCTGATGAGCGAGGCGGAGGCCTACGCCGACGAGCGCGCCCACGCGATCACCGGCTGGCTCGGCGCGGACGCGTACGAACTGGAGCCGCACACCGCCTCGTTCAAGCCGGACCGCCCCGGTGTGGTGGTGGTCTGCACGGACGGGCTGTGGAACTACGCGGAGTCCGCCGAGGAGATGGCGGAGATCGTCCCCGCCGACGCGGCGGTCCGCCCGCTGCACAGCGCCCAGGTGTTGGTGGGCCACGCGCTGGACGGCGGGGGCCACGACAACGTAACAGTGGCCGTCGTCCCGTTCCCCGCCCCGCCGCAAGGGGCAGTATCCGGCTGAGGCCGTACAAACGGGGGCGGCCTCGGACCGGTGGGGACCGGTCCGCATATAGTCATCGCCCCATCCAGGTGGGGCACTTGAGGGGGATCAGAGCAGGCATGGCCAATTTCTCGAAGTCGAACGTGCCACAGTTCTCGGTCGACGTGTACCAGAACGAGTACCTGCCGGAGGGCGGGCGTGAGGTCAACGCGATCGTCACGGTGACCTCCACCGGCGGCGGCACCATCGGGAGCCCGGTCGCGGCGCCCCATCTGTACTCGGCCGGACAGGGCCCGGACGCGGCCGTGGCGATCATGGTCGACTGCTCGGGGTCGATGGACTACCCGCCGACCAAGATGCGCAACGCCCGCGACGCCACGGCCGCCGCGATCGACACCCTGCGGGACGGCGTGCACTTCGCGGTGATCGGCGGCACGCATGTCGCCAAGGAGGTCTATCCGGGCGGCGGCGCGCTCGCGGTGGCCGACGCCCGGACCCGCGACCAGGCCAAGCAGGCGCTGCGCAAGCTGAGCGCGGGCGGCGGTACGGCGATCGGCACCTGGCTGCGCCTCGCCGACCGGCTGCTGTCCTCCGCGGACGTCTCCATACGCCACGGCATCCTGCTGACCGACGGCCGCAACGAGCACGAGGCACCGGAGGACCTGAAGGCGGCGCTCGGGTCCTGCGCCGGACGGTTCACCTGTGACGCGCGGGGCGTCGGCACCGACTGGGAAGTGAAAGAAGTCACAGGGATCGCCTCCGCGCTGCTCGGCACCGCCGACATCGTCGCCGACCCGGCCCATCTCGCCGCCGACTTCACGAAGATGATGGAGACGGCGATGGGCAAGGAGGTCGCGGACGTCGCGCTGCGACTGTGGACGCCGGTGGGCACGGCCATCAAGTTCGTCAAGCAAGTCGCGCCCCGGGTCGAGGAGTTGACCGACCGCCGTACCGAGGCGGGCCCCCGCGCCGGGGACTACCCCACCGGATCCTGGGGAGACGAGTCCCGTGACTACCACGTGTGCGTCGAGGTCCCCGAGGCCGGCATCGGCCAGGAGATGCTCGCCGCCCGGGTCTCGCTGGTCGTCCCGCAGCCCGACGGCAGCACCCAGAACCTGGGCGCCCAAGGCCTGGTGAAGGCCGTGTGGACCGACGACATGGTGGCGTCCACGTCCATCAACCCCCAGGTCGCGCACTACACCGGCCAGGCCGAACTGGCACAAGTCATCCAACAAGGGCTCGATCTCCGCAAATCGGGAGATGTCGACGGAGCAACGGCCAAACTGGGACGGGCCGTTCAGCTCGCCAGCGTCTCCGGAAACGCGGATACTGCGAAACTGCTTGCGAAGGTGGTGGACGTGGTCGATGCCGCGGCGGGTACTGTGCGACTGAAGGCGAAGGTCGCGGAGGCCGACGAGATGACTCTCGAGACCCGGTCCACAAAGACTGTTCGTGTAAAGAAGTGACATAGCAAGCACGACTCCGTGAGACCGAGAACGACCCTGTGCGAAAGGGGGACGCGCCGACATGCCGACCTGCCCGAACGGACACCAGTCGGGTTCCGACGACTGGTGCGAGGTCTGCGGTCACCGCATGGCCGGTGCCGTACCCCCGCCCCCTCCCCCGCCGCCCGGCGGCGGCTACGGCTTCCCGCCGCCCGCGCCCGGCCGCGCCCCGTCCGCCGAGGCGGAGCTCTGCCCGCAGTGCCGCACGCCCCGCGAGGGCGGTGCGCCGTTCTGCGAGGAGTGCCGGTGGAACTTCCTCACGAACACGGCGACGTCGTACACCCCGGCGGCCCCGCGCCCCTCGACCTCGGGCCCCGGCCCGAGCCCGGCGTCCCGCTTCCAGCAGCAGTCCCCGCCGCCCGGTCCTGGTCCCGGTCCGACGTACGGCGGTGACCCCTACGAGTACCAGGGGTCGCGGCCCTCACAGATGAACCGGCCCGCGGAGCCCATACCCCCCTTCGGGAGTGAACCGACGGGGCGGCCTGGAGGTCCTGGTGGGCCTGGTGGACCTGGTTCCGGTGGGCCTGGTGGGCCGAACGGTCCCGGTGTCTTCGGCGGCGAGCGGCAGGGTGGGCCCGGTGGACCGGGTGGTCCCGGCTCGCAGGGGTTCGGCAACGAGCGGCAAGGTGGACCCGGGGGCGGTCCTGGCGGCCCCGGCCCGCAGGGCTTCGGTGGCGAACGCCAAGGTGGACCCGGTGGTCAGGGCGGACCTGGTGGCCCCGGTGGTCAGGGCTCGCAGGGCTTCGGCAACGAGCGGCAGGGTGGGCCCGGCGGTCAGGGTGGACCCGGCGCGCAAGGCTTCGGCGGTGAGCGTCCGGGCGGCGGTCCCGGCGGTCAGGGTGGACCTGGCGGTCCCGGTGGCCAGGGCGCGCAAGGCTTTGGTGGCGAGCGGCAGGGCGGCCCCGGTGGCCCCGGCTCGCAAGGTTTCGGCAATGAGCGGCAGGGTGGGCCCGGCGGACAGGGCGGACCCGGCGCGCAGGGTTTCGGCGGCGAGCGGCAGGGCGGCGGTCCCGCGGCCTTCGGGAACAACGACCCGTCCGGTCCGCCCCGGCCGTTCGGCAACGACCCCTCCGGCCCGCCCCCTCCGCCGCCCTTCGGCAACGAGGCGTCCGGCCGGCCCGGCTCCTTCGGCAATGAGCAACCCCCCGGTCCCGGCGGCCAGTTCGGCAACGAGCGCCCCCGCCAGGGTGACTTCGGCGGCGGCCGCCCCGGCACCTTCGGCGGTGAGCGGCAGGGTCAGCCCGGACCGTTCGGCAACGAGCCCTCGAACCCGCAGGGTCCCTCGGGCTTCGGTCCCGACCCCTCGCGGCCGATCCCGCCGCCGCCCGGACCGACCCCGCCCGCGGGTCCCGGTGGGACGAGCGGCGCCCCGCAGGCCTTCCAGCAGTCCGCTCCGCCGGCCCCGCCCGGGTTCCCGCAGGAGACGAACCGTCCTCAGCAGGGCGGCTCGCCCTTCGGCGGCGGTGACGACGACTGGGTGATCTCCCCGCCGACCCCCGGCTCGCCGGGCGGTCCCGGTGGTCCAGGGGGTCCTGGTGGTCCCGGTCAGGGTGGCGGTGGCTACGGCTATCCGGGGCCCGGTTCGAACCAGGCCCCGCCCCGTCCTGCGTACCAGCAGCAGTCGACGACGTGGATGGCGACGATCGGGCCGGACCGCGAGTACTTCATGGCGATGATGCAGCGTTCGGGGCCGGAGGCCGCGGGGCTCAATCTGCCCGCGTACTCGCCCGAGCAGCAGCGGCAGCTCACCGGTAACCAGATCACCATCGGCCGGCGCCGCCACTCCACCGGGGAATCCCCCGACATCGACCTGTCGGTGCCGCCGGAGGACCCGGGTGTCTCGCATCAGCATGCGGTGTTGGTGCAGCAGCCGGACGGGAGTTGGGCCGTCGTCGATCAGAACTCGACGAACGGTACGACCGTCAATGGTGGCGAGGAGCCTATTCAGCCGTTTGTGCCGGTGCCGTTGCAGGATGGGGATCGGGTGCACGTGGGGGCGTGGACGACGATCACTGTGCGGCGGGGTTGATCAAAAGGTCCCGCAGCGTCGTTTGTCGTCTGATGCGCCGTCGTGGCTGGTCGCGCAGTTCCCCGCGCCCCTTGCAGGGGCGTTGCAGCTAGGGGAGTGACCAAGTGTGCGGGCTCTCCGGGGCGTCCAGCCACGCCCGTGCCCCCTCACCGGTGACCGTGACGCCGTAGCGCTCCCGCCCGGGTCTCCCCTCGCGCTCCCACAGTTCACGGGCGTCCCGCGGATCAAGCGCGCCGTGGGTGAGGGTCAGCAGGAAGCGGAGTCGTTCGTGGTCGCCGGGGTGGTGTGGGATCTCGTCCTGTACTGCGGGTTCGGTGCCGCGTAGGGGGACGAAGTACGCGGCCGTGTCCAGGAAGTTGCCCTCCGCGTGGGTCGTGTCCTGGACGGTGAGGGCGATCAGGCCGGTGGCCAGGGGGGCCAGGATGCGGGCGCCGGGGTTGCACTGGGCCAGCCAGGCTCGCGGGATCGATGTCAGGGCGCAGGTCGCGATGATGCGGTCGTAGGGGCCGTGTTCGGGGACTCCGCGGGTGCCGTCGCCGGTGATGACGGTCGGGTGGTGGCCGGCGTCGGCGAGGTGGGTGCGGGCGGAGTCGGTGATCTCCGGTTCCAGGTCCACGGTCGTCACCTGCTCGTCGCCGAGCCGCTCCGCGAGCAACGCCGCGTTGTAGCCCGTCCCCGCGCCGATCTCCAGCACCCGGTCGCCGTCCGTCACCCGTAGCTCGGCCAGCATCCGCGCCATCAGGGACGGCTGGCTGCTGGACGACACCAGCTCCCCGTCCCGCAGCCGCGTGGCGAGCGGTACGTCGGCGTAGACCCCGCGCAGCCAGCGCTCGCGGGTGCGCGGGTCGGGGCTGTCCCTCCACAGCCGCTCGTTCCCGTCGGCTGCAGCGGCGTAGTAGTACGGCACGAAGAGGTGCCGCGGTACGGCCGCGAACACCGCCCGCCAGCCGGGGTCCGCGTCCCAGGCACCGCTCAGGCCGATCGCCCGCACCAGTTCCGCCCGCGCGGAGACGGCGACGGCGTCCAGGTCCTTGTCGAGAGCGTGCGCGCTCATACGTCCACTGTCCTGCCGTGGCGGCCGGGAGGCGAGCGGTCCTAAGTCTCAAGTCGTCGGCCGCCCCGTCTGAGACCATGGGGAGTGTGAACGAGATTCGGCGCGGCACGCTTCAGGAGCAGACCTTCTACGAGCAGGTCGGCGGGGAGAAGACCTTCCGTCGGCTCGTCCACCGTTTCTACGAGGGCGTCGCGGAGGACCCGCTGCTGAGGGCGATGTACCCGGAGGAGGACCTGGGTCCGGCCGAGGAGCGCTTCGCCCTCTTCCTGATGCAGTACTGGGGCGGCCCGACGACGTACAGCGACAACCGCGGCCACCCGCGCCTGCGCATGCGCCACGCCCCGTTCCAGGTCGACCAGGCCGCGCACGACGCCTGGCTGAGGCACATGCGCGTCGCCGTCGACGAACTCGGTCTGTCCGAGGAGCACGAGCACACGCTGTGGAACTACCTGACGTACGCGGCGGCTTCGATGGTGAACACGGCGGGCTGACCGCCGCTCACTGAACGTCGGACTCCGGTCGTACGGCGCCGGTATCCGGTCACGATCCGGTCAAGCAGTGGTCGCAAACGGTTACTCGCCGCCGGTCCCCTCTGGCAGCATCGCCGGGGAAGATCCGGACGACGGCGGGGGGCCGGGTGGGGTTCGTCCTCGTACGCGCGCGGGCGCATCGCCTGCTGCTCGCCGCTGCCCTGCTCACCGTGCTGCTGACCACGGCCGTCCTCACGACGCTCACCGCCTACTCGGGCGCGATCGGCGACGCGGCGCTCCAGCACTCCCTGAACGACACCCGCAACACCCCCGACACCGCCCTGCTCGTCAAGGCCGACGTCCCGCCCGCCGAGCGCGCGGCCGCCGACACCGCCGTACGGAAGGCTGCGGGGCGGACCTTCGACCAACTGCCGGTGACCGTACGGACGTTGGTGCGCTCGGGGCCGTACGCGCTGCCGCGCTCGCTCCAGCCGCGGGCCGAGCGGTCCGGCGATCCGGATCTCACCTACTTCGGGGCCCTGGACCGGTCGCAGGTGCGGCTGGTCTCGGGCCGCTTCCCGCGCGCGACGGGTTCCGGGGACATCGAGGTCGCGCTGCCCCGCACCGCCGCCGAGGGGCTCGGGGTACGGACGGGCACGCGGCTCACCCTCGACAACCGGCTCAGCGGGCCCAAGGCGCACATCCTCGTCACGGGCGTCTACCGGCCCGCCGTCGCGAGCGCCGCCTACTGGCTCCTCGACGACCTGCGCGGCCGCGGCCTCAGCACGGCCGGTTTCACGACCTACGGCCCGCTGCTCACCGATCCCGCGAGTCTCGCCGGGTTGAGTGCCGGGCCGTCCGCGTGGCTCGCGTCGGCCGACTTCTCCACGCTGACGACCGGGCGGATCGGCACCCTGCGCGCGAGCGCCGGGGCGGGCGGCGCCGCGCTGCGAAAGTCCGGTGCGGTCAAGGGAGTTACCACCGCGACCACCTCACTGCCGGACGTACTCGACCGCATCGACCGCTCGTTGCTCGTCTCCCGCTCGACCCTGCTGATCGTCGCGCTCCAGCTCGCGCTGCTCGCGGGCTACGCCCTGCTGCTGGTGGCCCGGCTGCTGAGCGCCGAACGGGCGGGCGAGAGCCGGTTGTTGCGGGCACGCGGCGGTTCCCGGGCGCGGATCGCGGGCCTGTCGGCGGTGGAGGCGCTGCTGCTCGCCGTACCGGCGACGGCGGTTGCGCCCCTGCTGGCGGGTCCGCTCACCGAACTCCTCGCCGGACACGGCGCGTTGGCGCGGATCGGCCTGCACCTGGACACTCCGGCGGGCGGCCGGGCCGGCGTGTGGCTGGTCGCGGCGGCCGTCGCTCTCGGCTGTGCGCTGGCGGTGACACTCCCCGCGCTCACGTCGTCCTTCGAGGGCAGCCGGGCCCGCGCGGTCCCCGCTCCGCTGCGCGCGGGTGCGGACATCGGGCTGCTGGTCGTGGCCGGGGTCGCCTACTGGCAGCTGAACCGGCAGACCTCGGGCGCCGTCAGCACCGACAACTCCGGGACGCTGGGCATCGATCCGCTGCTCGTCGCGGCCCCCGCCCTCGCCCTCCTCGCGGGCACGGTCCTGACGCTACGGCTGCTGCCGCCGGTGGCACGGCTGGCCGAGCGCCGGGCCGCCGCCGGGCGGGGGCTGCCGGTGGCGCTGGCGGGCTGGCAGTTCAGCCGCCGTCCGACGCGCGGTGCCGGGCCGGTGCTGCTGCTCGTGCTCGCCCTGGCGCTGGGCATGCTCGCCATCGGCCAGAGCGCCTCCTGGAACCGCTCGCAGAGCGACCAGGCCGACTTCCAGGCCGGGGTCCCGGTCCGCGTACTGGCCGCCGGTGACGGCGGGTTGGGCCGCACGGAGACCTACGCGGACCTCCCGCACGTGCGGGAGGCCGCCCCCGCCGTCCGCACCACCCTGTCCCTCTCGGGCGACCGCACGGCGACCGTGCTGGCCCTGGACACGGCCCACGCGTCGGACGCTGTACTGATCCGCCAGGACCTGACTTCGGGGCACCCCGCCGGACCGCTGCTGGCCGGCCTGGGCCCGAAGGGACGCACAGGGGGCACCGAGATCCCGGCGGGAACGGCCGGGTTGACGGTACGGGCCGGCATCGGCGGCACGGGCCCGCGGACCACCGCCGCCGTCACGGCCACGGTCGAGGACCGCTACGGCACGCCGTACGAGGAGCCGCTCGGCCAACTCCCCACCGACGGAAGGCAGTACGACCTGAAGCTGGACGTCTCCGCGTCACCCGGCCCGCTGACCCTCACCGGACTTCAGCTCGACCTGCCCCAGCCCGGCGAGCACTCGTCCCGACACCGGCTCACCGTCAGCGGGTTGACCGCCACGGACGCCCGGGGAAAGGTCCGGCCGCTGCCGCTGCCCGCCGCCTGGACGGCGCGGGCCTCCACCAGTGAGTCGTACGGTCCGCGCTCCAACCCGCCCACTCCGAAGGTGCGTTCGGCTAAGCCGCTGACCGTCGACTACGGCACGGGGTACATCCCAGGCAAGGACATCTGGACGATCTCCTCCGTCACGGTGCGGCTGCGGGTCGCACAGCCCCCGGCGCCCGAGATCACGGCCGTCGCCACCGACCGCTTCCTGACCTCGGCGGGTGCCCGCACCGGACAGCGGGTGCAGGTGACGCTCGGCGGCGAGAACCTGCCGGTGCGGATCGTGGCGGCGGTGCGGGGACTGCCGACGACGGGTGGTGTCGAGGAGGGCGACGGCGGTGCGCTGCTGGTCGATCTCCGGTCCGTGAACCGGGTGTTGGGAACGCGCTTCGTCGATGGCGTCACGCCCACCGAGTGGTGGCTGGGGACCACGCCGGGCGACGCGCCGGCGGTGGCCGCGGCGGTGCGCGCCCTGCCCGACGTCGATCCCGGGGAGGTCGTGGTGCGGGAGGAGATCGCCCAGGACCTGCGCAACGACCCGTTCGGCGCCGGTCCCGAGGCCGCGTTCGCGGCGGCGGCGCTGGTGGCGGCGGCGCTCGCGGCGGTCGGGTTCGCGGTGAGCGCGGCGGGCTCGCTGCGGGAGCGCGATGCCGAGTTCGCCGTGCTGCGCGCGCTGGGCGCTTCGCGCCGCCAGCTGGCCCGGATGATCGCCGCCGAGCAGGGGGTCCTGGTCGCCCTGGCCCTCGTGGTGGGCGTCGCCCTGGGGGCCCTGCTGACCCGCGCGGTGATCCCCCTGATCGTCCTCACGGCCCAGGCGACCCGCCCGGTACCGGGCGTCCTGGTCCAACTCCCCGTAGCAAACGTGGCGTTGCTCCTCGTGGCGGTGGCGGTGACACCGCTGATCGTGACGACGACGCTCGCGCTGCGCCGGGCCGATCCCGCGACGTCGCTCCGCGAGCAGGGAGGCGAGTGATGAACACCCGCGCGCCCTTCCGTGACCGCCCCGGGAGGCAAGTGAGATGAGCGCCCCGCACGCCTCCGTGACCGCCCCCGATACCGCCCGGGCGGTGCTCGCCGCCGTGGCCGTCGCACCGCTGCCCGTGCCGGCGAAGCTCGCTCTACGACGGCCCGACCCCGCGACGTCGCTCCGCGAGCAGGGAGGCGAGTGATGAACACCCGCGCGCCCTTCCGTGACCGCCCCGGGAGGCAAGTGAGATGAGCGCCCCGCACGCCTCCGTGACCGCCCCCTGGATCCGCACCCATCTGCGCTCCGCGTCCGGGACCGCCTGGGCGCTGGCGCTGCTCGTCGCGGTGACCGCGTGTCTGGCCGCCGTGTTCCCGCGGGCCCTCGACCGGTACGAGGACGCCGGGCTGCGGCGCGCCGCCGTGCAGGCGGGCCCCGACCGGACCTCCGTCCAGCTCTCCGGCGAGCAGCCGGACCCGATGCTCCCGCCGGACCAGCGCGAGGCGGCCCTGCGCCCCGACGTGCTGCGCTCGGGGTACGAGCGGGCGCGCACCGTGGTGGGCCGTCCCCTTGTCGTCGACACCGCCCAGTCCGCGTACGGCGTGCGCCCGGCCGACGAACCGGCCGTGCCGGACACCTGGATACCGCGCCCGAACGGCCTGCCCGCGCATGTCTACCCGGCGACCCAGAGCGACCTCGCCGGGCACGCGACCGTACGGGAGGGCAGACTGCCGCGCGCCTCCGCATCGGTCACCGCGCAGACCCCGGAGGTCGAGGCCGCCGTCACCGCCGCGACCGCCGAGAGCCTGCACATCACGGTGGGTTCGGTGATCCACGTGCCCGGCGAGGGACGGGGCCCGCTCGCCGTCCGCGTCACCGGCGTCCTCACCCCGCGCGACCCGGCCGGCGCCTACTGGTCGGCCCAGCCGCTGCTGCGCACCCCGACCCTGGTGGCCCTGCCGACGCCGGACCGGCCGAAGTACTGGCTCGGCGCCCTGCTGCTGGCCCCCGACGCGGCCCCGGCCCTCCTCGGCACCTCCGCGCAGCCGGGCCCGTACTGGCAGTTGGCCCCCGACCTGACCACCCTGCACGCCCACGACCTGGACCGCCTGAAGACCGCGGTCGCCTCCGTCGAATCGGGTCCCGGCCTCCAACTGGCCCGTACCTACACGACCCCCGACACCCAAGTGAGCACCGGCCTCGACGACATGTTCACCGCCTACGGCGAACTCCGCTCGGGCATCCGCCCGTTGACCGCCGTCGCGGCCTTCGGCACCGGCACGGTCGCGCTCGTCGTCCTGCTCATGGCGGGCGGCCTCACCGCCGACCGCCGCCGCACGGAACTCGCCCTGCTGCGCGCCCGCGGTGCCTCGCTGCGCGGCCTCACCGCCCGCCTGCTCGCCGAGACGGCCGTGATCGCCGTACCGGCGGGCGCGGTCGGGCTGACGGTGGCGCTGCTGGCCGCCCCCGAGGGCCGTCGCGCCCAGGCCGTCGCCGCCGCCCTCGCGGTCGCCCTCACCGCGTCCGCAGCCCTGCCCGTGCGCGCCGCGCTCACCCATCGGACCGTGGGCGTCCACGGCCCGCGCGAGGACGTGACGGCCGTACGTCCGTCCCTGGGCCGCACGGTCGCCGAACTCACCCTCCTGGTGGTGGCGTCCGGCGCGGTGGAGGCCCTGCGCAGACGCGGCACGTCCGGTTCGGCGGGGGATCAACTGGTTTCGCTGGCACCGGTGTTGGTGGGTGTGATCGCGGCGCTGGTGCTGGTGCGGGTCTATCCGCTGCTGCTGCGCCAGTTGGCCCGCCCGGCCGGCCGACTGCGGGGCGCGGTGGGCCATCTGTCGCTGGCCCGGGCGGGCCGTACGTCCGTCTCCGCGGTGCTGCCCCTGCTGGCCCTCCTCACCGCGCTCACCACGGCCGCGTTCGGCGGTTCGGTCCTCGCGGGCGTGAGCGACGCCCGTGACCACGCGGCGCTCCTCGCGGTCGGCGCGGACGCCCGCCTCGACGCGACCGCTCCCCTGCCGTCCCAACTCCCCGGCGAGACAAGCCGATTGCCGGGGGTGCGCGGTCTCGCCGAGGTGAGCATCACGGACGAGGCGAAACCGTTGGACGGTCTGGACGCGGTCCCGCTGGTGGGCGTGAACCCCGGTGATTACGCGGAGTTGGCGGGGCGCACGGGCCTGGGAGCCTTCCCCGAGGGGCAGTTGAAGCGTCCCTCGGGCTCGGAGGTCGTCCTCCCGGCCCTCGCCTCCCCCTCCGTGGCGACCGCGTACGGCACCCGCCCCTTCCTCGTCCGGCTGCCGGACACCAGCGCGGTCACCGTACGGATCGTGCTCGTCCGGGACGTGACCCCGGCCGTGTCCGGCGCCGACTTCCTCGTCGTGGACCGCGCCGGGCTGTCCGGTACGGCGGCCCGCCCGAGCTCGCTCCTGGTGACCGGCGACCGGGTGAGCGGGGCCGCGCTGCGCAAGGCGGCCGGGTCCTCGGCCGGGGTGACGGTACGGGCCGAGGAACGCGCCCGGTACGTCGACTCGCCCCTCCAGTCCGGCGCCGAGCGCATCTACACGGCGGCGGTGGCGGCGGGCGCCGGCTACGCCGTACTGGCCCTCCTCCTCTCCCTGTTGCGCGCGGCCCCGGAACGCGCCGCGCTCCTGGCCCGCCTTCGCACGATGGGCCTCACCCGAGCGCAGGGCCGCCGCCTGCTCGTCCTGGAGTCGCTGCCCCAGGCCCTGTTGGCGGCGGCGGGCGGCGCGCTCACCGGCTGGGCGACGATCCGTCTGCTCGCCCCCGGCATGGACCTGACGTCGGTGGCTCTCGCGTCGGCCCAGAACCCGGTCGGGGAGGCCAGGTTGAGAATCGACCCGGTGTCACTGGCCGTCCCGGCGATCGGGGTGCTGCTGGTGGCGGTGGGGGTCGCGGGGGTGCAGGCGTGGTGGTCCGGACGGCGGGGATCCGTACGGGAGTTGAGAGCGGGGGACGCGCGGTGAGTCGTAGAGAAGACGTTCATGGGCACGGTGTTCGTGAAGCAGGCTTTCGCCGAGCAGTCGGCTGTGACCGAGGAGAGCGTCGATGACCACGAACCCCACCCTCGCCGACCTGGCCACCCGCGCGGCCGAGAGCCGCAACCGGCCCGCCTACGGTCATGACGCGCTGATCACCTGCGACCGGCTGGTCCGTATCTTCACCGCGGACGGGGTCGAGGTGCAGGCGTTGCAGGGGCTCGATCTCCTGGTCCGGGAGGGCGAGTTGATGGCCCTGGTGGGGGCCTCGGGCAGCGGCAAGTCGACGCTCATGAACATCCTGGCCGGGCTGGACACGCCCACCGCCGGTGCGGCCCGGGTGGCCGGCCGGGATCTGCTCACGATGACCGCCAAGGACCGGCTCGCCTACCGTCGTGAGGTCGTCGGGTTCGTCTGGCAGCAGACCTCCCGCAATCTGCTCCCTTATCTGACGGCGGCTCAGAACATCGCCCTGCCCATGCAGTTGTCCGGTGTCCGCTCCGGGCGCCGGGCGAAGGCCGAACGCGCCCTGGAACTGCTGGAGTTGCTGGAGGTCGCCGACTGCCGTGACCGGCGGCCGCGGGAGATGTCGGGTGGTCAGCAGCAGCGGGTGGCGATCGGGGTGGCCCTCGCCAACGCCCCGGCCGTGCTGCTCGCCGACGAACCCACCGGCGAACTCGACTCCCACACCGCCGAACAGGTCTTCGCCGCGTTCCGCACCGTGAACGAGCAGTTGAGCAGCACCATCGTGATCGTCACCCACGACCAGGCCGTGGCGAGCGAGGTCCGCCGCACGGTCGCGATCCGCGACGGCCGCACCTCCACGGAGGTCCTGCGGCGCAGCGAGGTCGACTCGACAACGGGCCACGAGACGGTCGTGGCGCGGGAGTACGCGATGCTGGACCGGGCGGGGCGGCTCCAACTCCCCGCCGAATACACGGAATCGCTGGACATGCGGGACCGGGTGGCCCTGGAGCTGGAGGCGGACCACATCGGCGTGTGGCCCGACGACAGCGAGCAGCGGTGACCGCGCTCAGCGCACGCTGACGCCGAGCGTCCCAAGTCCCGCCCTGCGGACGGCGATCGAGCCGTACGGGGTGCGGAGCCGCAGCCACGCGCCCGACGAGAACAGGCCCGACTCCCCGCCGGGGCGCAGGAATCCGAGCGACTGCGCCGCGTGTACGGCGCGCACCGGGAGCGAGGTCTCGCCGACCGTGCGGGACCAGATCTCCCGTCCTATGCGGTCGAGTTCGGTGCGCGTGCGGGTCTCGGGGGTCAACTCCTGGGTACGGGAGCGGAATTCGGCGACTCCGGCCGCGATCATCCCGCTCAGTGCCTGCGGGCCGGGCAGGCCGGACTCGGGGGTCCAGCCGCGCCGGGGCGGCAGGACGCCGGCCCAGGGCGGGCCGGTCACCGCGGCCGGCACCCCGGCCGTGGCCGCCGACTCGTCGAGCAGTTCCAGGAGTTCACCGGCGGAGACGGTCACGTCGAGGGTGACGTCGAGGCCGTTCTCGTAGGGCTTGGCGAGGCGTACCGCGCGGATGGCGAGGACCTCGAAGGACGGCGGCCGGCCGAAGACGGCGAGTGCCGTGCCGGCCGCCTGGAGGCGGACCGCGGCGCCGCGGTCGTAGTGGAGCAGCCGGGTGAGGAAGGCCGCGAGATCCGCCGCCTCCCCTTCGTCGGCGAGGTGGAGGAGGGTCATGCGGCGACGGCCTCGTCCTCGGCGTCGTCCCGGTATTCCTCCAGGAACTCCCGTTCCGCGTCGGTGATCCGGCGCGGGCGCTGCGCCTCGAAGTCGAACGGGACGACGACCGTGGAGGCCCGGACGTAGACCAGGTCGCCGTCCTTCACCTCGTAGGCGATGGTGAAGGACGCCGCCCTGATCTCCGTGATCCACAGTTCGATGTCCACGGGCGCGTGGCGGTGGACGAGCTGGCGTTTGTAGTCGATCTCGTGGCGCGACACCACCGACCCCTGCTGGAAATCCTTGTCCGGGCGGAACAGGAAGTCGATACGGGCTTCCTCCAGGTAGCGGAGGAAGACCACGTTGTTCACGTGGCCGTACGCGTCCATGTCCGCCCAGCGCAGCGGGCAACGGTAGATGTGGCGCAAGAAGATCAGCCCCGGGTCAGCTTCTTGTAGGTGGCGCGGTGCGGACGCGCCGCGTCCGCACCGAGTCGCTCGACCTTGTTCTTCTCGTACGACTCGAAGTTGCCCTCGAACCAGTACCACTTCGACTCGCCCTCGTACGCGAGGATGTGCGTCGCGACCCGGTCCAGGAACCAGCGGTCGTGGGAGATGACCACGGCCGCACCGGGGAACTCGAGCAGCGCGTTCTCCAGCGACGACAGGGTCTCCACGTCGAGGTCGTTGGTGGGCTCGTCGAGGAGCAGCAGGTTGCCGCCCTCCTTGAGGGTCAGCGCCAGGTTCAGGCGGTTGCGCTCACCACCGGAGAGGACACCGGCCGGCTTCTGCTGGTCCGGGCCCTTGAAGCCGAAGGCGGACACGTAGGCCCGCGACGGCATCTCGACCTGGCCGACGTTGATGTAGTCGAGCTCGTCGGAGACGACGGCCCACAGCGTCTTCTTCGGGTCGATGTTGGCGCGGCTCTGGTCGACGTAGCTGATCTTGACGGTGTCGCCGACCTTGATGGAGCCGGAGTCCGGGGTCTCAAGGCCCTGGATCATCTTGAACAGCGTGGTCTTGCCCGCGCCGTTGGGACCGATGACCCCGACGATGCCGTTGCGCGGGAGCGTGAAGCTCAGGTCGTCGATGAGGACCTTGTCGCCGAACGCCTTGGAAAGGCTCTGGACCTCGACGACGATCGAGCCCAGACGCGGGCCCGGCGGGATCTGGATCTCCTCGAAGTCCAGCTTCCGCATCTTGTCGGCCTCGGCCGCCATCTCCTCGTAACGGGCGAGGCGCGCCTTGGACTTGGTCTGACGGCCCTTGGCGTTGGAGCGAACCCACTCCAACTCCTCCTTGAGCCGCTTCTGGCGCTTCTCGTCCTTGCGGCCCTCGACCTTGAGGCGGGTGGACTTCTTGTCGAGGTACGTGGAGTAGTTGCCCTCGTAGGGAATCGCGCGGCCGCGGTCCAGTTCGAGGATCCACTCGGCGACGTTGTTCAGGAAGTACCGGTCGTGAGTCACGGCGACGACGGCGCCCGCGTACTTCGTGAGGTGCTGCTCCAGCCAGTTCACCGACTCGGCGTCGAGGTGGTTGGTGGGCTCGTCGAGGAGGAGCAGGTCCGGGGCCTCGATCAGCAGCTTGCAGAGCGCGACGCGGCGCTTCTCACCGCCGGAGAGGTTGACGACCGGCCAGTCGCCGGGCGGGCAGCCCAGCGCGTCCATGGCCTGCTCCAGCTGCCCGTCGAGGTCCCAGGCGTTGGCGTGGTCCAGGTCTTCCTGGAGCTTGCCCATCTCGTCCATCAGGGCGTCCGAGTAGTCGGTCGCCATCAGCTCGGCGACCTCGTTGAAGCGGTTGAGCTTGCCCATGATCTCGGCGGCGCCGTCCTGGACGTTCTCCAGGACCGTCTTGGTCTCGTCCAGCTCCGGCTCCTGCATGAGGATGCCGACGCTGAAACCGGGCGTCAGGAACGCGTCGCCGTTCGAGGGCTGCTCGAGCCCCGCCATGATCTTGAGAACGGTGGACTTACCGGCACCGTTAGGCCCGACCACACCGATCTTCGCGCCGGGCAGGAAGCTCAGCGTCACGTCGTCAAGGATGACCTTGTCGCCGTGCGCCTTGCGCGTCTTGCGCATGGTGTAGATGTACTCAGCCAAGAGAAACCGTCCGGCAGCTTGAAATCTGGAGTGGGCAGACGTATCCATCTTGCCTGAGGTCCCGGCTTGGGTGGTAACCCGTTTGGTCGGGAGGCTGTGAGCTGGGGGTTCGGCCGGTGCCCCGTCTCACCATCCGCAGTCGATGTCGGTCATACCTCCTCGGAGCACCGGATCGGTACTCGTACCGCTGATCAGCAGCAGACCGCCGTCCCGCCCCCAGTCCAACTCGTACGTGCCACCGGCGACGGGACGGTACCCGTCGTCGACCACCCAGGCGCCCGCCTCGCCCAGCGCCAGACCGGTGCGCCCCACCGCGTACGCCTCGCCGTTGCCGATCATGAGGAACGACGTCTCCCGTACTACGGCCGTACAGCCGCCGGGGCCCGTGGGGCGCAGCACGTAGTACCGGGCGCCCAGGTCGCCCACCGCTCCCCAGGCGATGCCGAGTGTCCCCACGCCGATCAGCACGGCGCTCACCGGCGACACCCACTTCGCTCGCGTCCCCACGAGCCGCGCGGCCTCCGCCCGTCCGGCGGCCCGGAGGAAGGTCCACCACAGGACGAGGGCGAGCACGAAGAGACCACCGCTCACCTCCCAGCCGGGGACCACGTGCCCCCGCACCAGCAGCAGGAGGTCGCTCCAGCTGGCCCAGGCGGCGAGAGCCAGGCTCCCGACGCCCGCCGCCGCGAAGGCGCCGGGCGACAATCCCTCGCCGTGCCGTATTCCTGTTCCGGTCATGGCGGGTACGACTCCCCGGACGCGGCGACAGTTGCGCCAAGGAGCCGGAACACCGCCGGGCGGCCGGTGCTTCCTCAGCCCTGCCCGGGCTTCCGGTCCCGCAGCAGCATCAGGGTCGTGGCGCCGATGCCGACCAGGCCGAGGGCGAGGACCGTGATCATCGGGGTGATGCCGGAGCCGCCCGTCTCGGCGAGGTTCGTGTCGACGCTGGTGCCGCCGACCGTCGCGGGGCTCGGTTCGCTGAGCGTCTGTGTCACGGCACCGCCCGCGTCGCTCTGCGTCCGGCAGTCGAGGACCCCGGTGAACCGCTTCTCGTAGCCGTTCGGTCCTGTGATCGTGAAGTCGTACGCCTGGTCCTCCTGGAGCGGGACCGTCACCGTCGCGGACTTCCCGGCGTCGATGGCGTGCTCGATGCCCATCAGCTCGAAGGTGAACGTCGCGTCGCCCTGGTTGGTGGCGGTGATGTCCAGGGCGCCCTCGGCACAGTTCTTCTGCGCCGACAGTGCCGGTACGGCACCGGTCTCCGCCCAGTTCGCGCTCGCGGCCGCGGCGACCGTCGACTCGCTGGAACCGGCGAGGATCTGCGTCTGGCTTCTGCTCTCGGAGGTGAAGGCCCGGCCGACGGGCACGGTGGTGGAGGCCTGCACGGTCAGGTCGGCCGACCCGGCCCCCGCGTCCTCGGGCACGTCGAAGAACACCTGGCTGCCGTCCGCCGCGGACGTGACGACCTTGCCGTCCTTGTCGACGATCCGCACGCCGGTCGTGGCCGCGTCGGCGGGCGGTGTCACCGTCACCCCGGTCGCGTTCGTGTGCACGGTCACCGGGCCGAGCCGCTCACCGGGGTGCCCGGAGACCGCGGGCGGGTCGAGGGTCAGCGAGGCCTTCGGCTCCGCCACGTTCCGCGCGCTCTTCTCCAGATAGTCCGCGAGCTTCTCCGCCTGCGGGTCGACCGCGTCGACGTCCGCGTTGTCCGAGTAGCGCCAGATGGCCACCTGGGTGCCGGCCGCCGCGTCGCTCTCGGTCAGGCCCTTGGTGCCGGCCTTCGCGGAGAGCGCCGCGAGGTCGTTCACCTGCGGGTAGGAGTGCTGCAGGATCCAACTGATCCTGCCCGCGCTCTTGTTGGCGCCCAGTGACGTGCCGCTCCACGCGGTCTCGTGGTATTTGGCGTCCCGCTGGGTGGGGTTGCGGAGATCCACGCAGTACGTCTGCAGGGTTCCGCCGCCGTCCACGGACATCTCGAACAGACCCGCGGAGACCTGCACATCGGCGGCGCCGTCCTCGTGGATCACGGCGGACCCGTAGGTCTTGAGCCCGCCTATCGTCGCCGTCGCCCCGCCCTGGGTCTGCGGTGTCTCGTCGGCGACGGCCGGGCCGGCACCGGCCAGCACTCCGGCGGCGACGAGTCCGCACGCCCAGGTCGCGGCGACGAAGCGCACGGCGCCTCGGCCGCGCAGGGACAGCGCGGAGAACACAGACAACGCAGGTGACACGGAATTCCCCTTCGAGCAGGACCCGTCGACGTGGGAGTGCGGTCCCACCAGCAGAATCAAAGCGCCGGGAACTGTGCCCGAGCTATGCCCGGCATCCTAGGGACGCGGGCGCACCGCCTTCTCCAGTCGGGTCATCCGATAACCGATCCGACTCGGAATCGTTATCCCCAAGATCGCCTGCGAGCAGGGCTTATCGACAAATCCACCGGGTCTTTCGGAGCGCATTCATCGATAAGCCGCAGTTCGATCAGCTCGGGGCATTCACTGACATCACGTCATCGCGAGGCTTTCCGCGAGCTGTTGGTCGGAATGCTGCCCGCCAGCGGAAACAGCGCCGTCGGCGGAATCGGCGGTCGAGTCGGCCGAATCCCCCGCCGGTGTCTCCCAGTTGGGCTCGGGCCGGGGTGGAGAGGCCGCCGGCTCCTGCTTGTTGGCCCGGCGGAAGGCCGAGGTACCGCGTGCCAGGTCGTGGCCGATCGCCACCGCGTCGATGTCCGCCGAGGACCAGTTCGGCTGTCCCTCGCGCACTTCCGCCCGCACCTTCAGCCGGCCCTGGACGACGACGGGGTCGCCGACCGACAGCGACGCCGCCACGTTCGTGGCCAGTTGACGGTTGGCCCACACCGTGAAGAAGCTGGTGTGGCCGTCCGTCCACACGCTCTTCTCGCGGTCGAAGTACCGCGCGGTCACCGCCAGCCGGAAGCGGGCCGACGGTCCCGTCGCCAGGTCCCGGTACATCGGCTGGGTCGCCACATTGCCGACCGCGCAGATCGTGGTGTCGTTCATCGCTCGTCCCTCCCTGACCCGGCCCCGCGGGGGCCGGGCGGAAACGCGTACGGGCCCGTCCCGTACGGCTGCAGTCAGACTGCCTCCGCCGAGCCGGGCCCGCCGAGCGCTGTGGACCACCGCCCACCTGTGGAAAACCTCATCACCCGCACGAGGGAATCGCGTCCGGGGTCAACCTGCCGTTCCCGCGACCCCGTTCCCGCGACCCCGTTCACGCAACCCGATTCACCCGACCCCCGCCCCCGTGACCCGCGCGTACTGCTCCCGCACCTCCCGGTACCGCAGCAGCTCCGCGGCCAGCGGATCGAGCACCCGCGCCCGTCCGCATCCCGCCGCGGCCTCCCGCAAGCGGCGTTCCGCGTCGAGGCCGTAGCGCCGAGCGGGCCCGCGGGCCGCCAGGCGGCAGCTCCACTCGACGAGGGGGCCGCCGATGATGCCGGCCACCATCAGCAGCACCGGCACGCCCAGGTTCGGTGCCATGAAGCCGATGATCTGGCCCACCAGCCAGAGCCCGCCGACGACTTGGAGGATCGTCATGGACGCCTGCGCCAGGACGGCAGCGGGCCACCAGCCCGGCCGCGGTGGCCGCCCCACCGGCAGCCCGGCCCGCGCCGCCAGCTCGTCCAGCGCCTCGGGCAGCCCCTGCGACCCGCGTACAGCCGCCTCGCGCACCGCCTGCGCCCACGGCGCCGGGAGCCCCCCGGAGGCCCGGTCGGCGACGGTACGGACCGCCTGCTCGACGCGCTGGCGTGCCGTGGCCTCCTCGTCGGCCTGCGCGCGGATCGGCAGTCGGCCGGTGACGGGTTCGCGCCGGTCGTTGTACCAGCGCCACAGCCGCAGCCAGGGTGTGCCGCAGGCGCGGTTGGCGTTGCGCAGCCAGGCGCGTTCGGCGGCCTCGCCCGCCGCGGTGGCGCCCACCGAGTCCGCGAGCCGCGCGGCGAACTCGTCCCGCGCCTCCTCGCTGAGCCCGGTGCGCCGTCCGGTGGCGTAGACGGGCCGCAGTCGCCACGCGGCGGCGTCCACATCGGCCGAGATTCGCCGTGCCGCCGCTCCACGATCCGCCACGAACTGGCCCAGAACCTCGCGCAGTTCGGGGATGCCGTCCCCGGTGAGCGCGGACAGGGAGAGCACGGTGGCGCCGGGTTCGCCGTACTCCCCGAGGGCGATGCCGTCCTCGTCGAGGAGCCTGCGCAGGTCGTCGAGGACCTGGTCGGCGGCCTCTCCGGGGAGGCGGTCGATCTGGTTGAGGACGACGAACATGACCTCCGCGTGGCCTGCCATCGGCCGCAGATAGCGCTCGTGGAGGATCGCGTCGGCGTACTTCTCCGGGTCGACGACCCAGATGACCGCGTCCACGAGGGCCAGCACCCGATCCACCTGTTCGCGGTGCGCGACGGCCGCCGAGTCGTGGTCGGGCAGGTCCACCAGGACGAGCCCGCGCAACTGGGCCTCCATCTCGGCGCTCTGCAGGGGGCGTCGGCGCAACCGTCCCGGGATGCCGAGCCGGTCGATGAGGGTGGCCGCGCCGTCGCTCCAGCTGCACGCGATGGGCGCGGCGGTGGTGGGCCGTCGTACGCCCGTCTCCGAAATGGCCACTCCGGCCAGCGCGTTGAAGAGCTGCGACTTGCCGCTGCCGGTGGCGCCCGCGATGGCGACGACGGTGTGCTGCCCGGAGAGCCTGCGCCGCGCGGCCGCCTCGTCGAGCACCCGCCCCGCCTCCGCGAGGGTCCCGCTGTCGAGCCGGGTGCGGGAGAGCCCCACGAGTTCGCGCAGCGCGTCGAGACGGGACCGTAGCGGCCCGTCGTACGCCAACGGGGCCGGGACGTGGGCGGCTTGTGCGGCGTGCGCGCTGTGCGCGGCCTGCGCGCGGGACGCCCTGATCTCCACGGCGGCGGCCTGCTGCGCCGCGGTGGTCTCGTTGACCCGCCGCGCGATCAGCCCGTCGTCCCAGGAACCGGTCGATTCCTCGGGGTCCGCCGGGTCCGTCGTGTCCGCGGACGCCTTGGATTCCGTACGACCCGAGGTGTCGGCGTCGGCCCGCACACGCGCGTGGTCGTCGGCGTCCTCCGGGGCGCTCGCCTTCTCCGCGTCCTCCACGGGAAGGCCGTTCGCGGGAGCCGCCTCGGAATCGCCCTCTACGGAGGCGGTGTTCTCGGGGTGCTCGTCCTGGGCGGCGACCGCGTCCCCGGTGTGCGTGGCGTGGTCCATCTCGTCCGTGTGGTCCTGGTCAGTGACGGCAGTCACCGGTCACCTCTCCTTCTGCAGTACGGACAGCGCGGCGATGAGTTCGGCCTGGGGTTCGGGGTGCACGTCGAGGGCGTCGAGCGGGGCGAGCCGCCGTTCGCGCTCGGTGTGCACGACCCGGTCCAGATGTTCGTTGAGGAGCCGCCCGGCCCGGTCGCGCAGCCGCAACGCGCCGTGGGCGCCGATCCGTTCGGCGAGCCCCTCGCCCGCGGACCGCGCCCTGCGGCCGCCCAGGAGCGCGGTGGCGACCAGGGCGGCGACCACCTCGGGATCGGGCGCGATGCTCCGGTCGAGGTCGGCCACCTCCTCCTCGGCGTACTCCTCCAGCTCGCGCCGCCACCGCCGTACGGCCATCCCGATGCGGTGCTCGGCGCTCTCCAGCGACGGATCGCGCTCGGTGAGCTCTGGGGCGCCCGCGGCCGGTTCGCGGCGCCAGGCGTCGTCGACGCGCTCGTCGGCGGCCGTGACGGCGCACAGCAGCAGTGCGGCGAGGCTCTCCGCGAGGGCGTCGAGCAGTTCACCCGCGGAGCAGTCGAGCGGGAAGGCGCGCCAGCGCTTCAGCGCGTCCCCGGCGAGCACGGCCCCGGCCTGCAACCGCCCCCGCACACGCGCGTGCTCGCTGTCGTAGGCCCCGTCGACGGCGGCCGTGAGCCGGAGCGCGGCCGCGTACTGGGCGGCGGCGGCACTGGCCAGTTCGGGCATCCGCGACTTGAGCGAGTCGAGGACGCCGTAGGCCGTGCGGGCCATGGACTGGTGCCGGGCGCCCGGGTCCTGGGCCTGCTGGACTAGCCAACTCCGCAGTGTCGCCACGGCGCTGGCCGGGAGCAGCCCGCCGCCCCAGGCGGATTCGGGGAGTTCGGGCACCGTGAAGCGGGGGACGTCGCCGAGGCCGGCCTTGGCGAGCAGGGCGCCGTACTGCCGCGACACCTCGGACACCACCTGGTGGGGCACCCGGTCGAGGACGGTGACCAGGGTCGCGTTGTGCTCCTTGGCCGTGCGCAGCAGATGCCAGGGCACGGCGTCGGCGTAGCGGGCGGCGGTGGTGACCATGACCCAGATGTCGGCCGCGCAGATCAGTTCGGCGGCCAGCACCCGGTTGTCGGCCACCAGGGAGTCGATGTCGGGCGCGTCCAGGAGGGCGACCCCGCGCGGGAGGGTGTCGGCGGTCTCGATCCGCAGCACACGCATACCGTCCTCACCGGGGAGGAGCAACTCGTCCCCCGGGTCCTGATGAGGCACCCACACGCGCGTGAGGTCGGGCAGCACCCGCATGCCGCTGAACCAGTGATGGTCCTCCGGGTGGCAGACGAGCACCGGTGTACGGGTCGTCGGCCGCAGCACGCCGGCCTCGCTGACCCGGCGCCCGACAAGGGAGTTGACGAGCGTCGACTTCCCCGCACCGGTGGAACCGCCGACCACAGCCAGCAGGGGTGCTTCGGGTTCTTTCAGGCGGGGCACCAGATAGTCGTCGAGCTGGGCGAGCAGTTCATCGCGATTGGCACGCGCGCGTGGAGCCCCCGCCAGGGGCAGCGGGAAGCGTGCGGCGGCGACACGGTCGCGCAGGGCGGAGAGTGCGTCGAGCAGCTGAGGCCGTACGTCCAAGGTCACCACATGTGAAGAATGCCCAATTTTGGGGGAATTCTGAAGCATATGAGCATGTCTGCGCGCCGACGGAACACAACGGACGGAAGGGATGACTGGGGCATGGGCACAGTCCAGGCATAACGAGTGCACAACACCCGTGGCCCGGGGCACCAAAAGCGATGCACGATTCGTACCTGCCTGCGATTATCAGGACCGCTTCACTGAACCTCCACATCGAGCCACGGAGGTGAAGCAACAGGGACAAGGACCCGGGAGCCCTATCCTTGTCCCCGGCAACGTCACGGACCGGCCCACACCCGGGCACACCACGACCGAGGCCACACACCCGGCCCCCGTAGCTCAGTGGATAGAGCAGGCGCCTTCTAAGCGCTTGGCCGCAGGTTCGAGTCCTGCCGGGGGCGCTTCGCGTACATCCCGTGTCCGCCCTCCCTCCGGGAGGGCGTTTTTGCTGGTCAGGCGCATGATAGCGAGCGCGGGGTAGCGGTGACGTAAGGCCGGACCGACGCCCTGGTGACGAGGTCGGCAGTCCTGACGATCGGGCCCGACCGCGAGCGGACCGGGGAGTTCTCCACCCTGCTCGCCCCGGGATACGACCCGGGACCCGTGGAGGTGCACGGGCCGACCGCCGAGCGGTTGCGGGGCGCTCCGACCCTCGGCCAGGTCGCCGGGCGGATCGGGGCGACGCTCCAGGACCGGATCCTCGTCGCCCACAACGCCCAGTTCGACTACGACTTCCTGGCCCACGCGTTCGCCCGTGCGCGGATGCGGCCGCCGGTGCCCCGGCGGCTCTGCACATTGGCTTTAAATCGTCAGGCGGACCCGCCCACGGACGACATGAAACCGGGCACACCGGCCGACCGCTACGGCGTACCGCAACAGCACGCCCACGACGCCCTGGACGACACCCGGGTGCTCGCCGGCATCCCGCGGGCCTCACTGCGCGAGGCGGCACGGCTCGATCTGCCGTTACCGCTGGCGAGTTGCCCGCCACGCGCGGAATCGCCGTTCACGCCGAAGCCGCCCAAGACACCGTGCGCGTACCGCAATCCGGGGCGGATGCCCCCGGCGGCCCGCTGCTGCAGGGCATGAAGATCGCGATCATCGGTGAACCCACTTACGCCCGGGCGGAGTTGGCCGGACGGGCCGTCGCCGCCGGACTCAACATGATGACCTCCGTCAGCCGTCACACCAGCGTGCTCGTCACCAACGAGCCGACGTCCGGGTCCACGAAGCCGCGACGCGCGGCCGCCGAGGGCGTACCGGTCATCGACGAGCCCACGTTTCTACGGCTGTTGACCGACGTACGGGGCGGGACGGCGCATGAAGCGACAACCGCTTCCGCCTCAACCGCGCCGCCGACGACAGGAGTTCAGGCCACCGAGCCCGAACCATCCACCCCGGCACCCGTCCCGTCACCGCCCTCCCCCGACACGACGACCGCCCCCGCACCCCGCCAACTCGGCGCTCCAGCCCGCGACTTGGCCAAACCTCTGACCGGCCGCCGCGTGCTGATACCTGGCGGCGACCACACCGACGCCGCCGCGCCCCGTACCCGCGTCGTGGAACTGGGCGGTTCCGCGGCGGTCAACCTGTCCGCCGGCGTCACCGACGTCGTCGTCCTGGCCGACGGCGAGCAGAACCGCCGTAGGAGCCGCGTCGTCGCCCTCGAACTCCCCCTGCACGAAGCGAGTTGGCCCACTTCCCCGACCGCGACCGCTGCGGACGCGGCGGACACGACAGCCGTCCCGGCCGAAGGAACCACATGTGATGCCGAGGGGCGGCGTCATCGACCGCCCATGCCGTCCGGCACACCCGCACCAAGGCCCGCGCCCGAGTGGCACCTCACCGTCAGCTGGGCTCCGCGGTCCGCCTGCGAGATCGACATCGTCGCGTTCATCCTCGACGAGGACGAACAGGTCACCTTCGACGAGCACTTCATCTTCTACGGCGCCCCGGAGAGCCCGGCCCGGCGCGGTGCGGCTCCTCACCGGCGGGCCCGCCGAACAGACCATCGCCCTCGACCTCGCGGCCCTGCCGCCCGCGACCCGCGACCCGCGACCCGCGACCCGCAAGGTCGTAGTCGCCGCGGCCGTCGACAGCCCGGCCACCTTCGGAACGGTCGACCCACGGCCCGCGCCAGATCAACGCGGCTCCCGGCACCAGCGGTCCGCCCCTCACCCGGGCCACCCCGGACGCCGCGACGGCACACGGGCCGCAAGACCGAGCGGGCCAAGAAATCCTCTCCAGTCACTTGCTTGCCGGAGCAATGAAAAGCTCAATAAATTGCCCCGGCAAGCAACAAACACAACCGGCCGGGCGAACGAACCCTCAGAACCCGCCCCCGCCGAGCGCCTCCAGGAAGACCTTCGGGTTCCAGTACTCCCGATAGTTGACGACAAGGCCGTCGCGGAAGGTCACGAAGGTCGCGTAACTCATGTTGTAGGGATTGCCGTTGGAGACCACGCTGCCGACCACGTTCCACTCCGCGATCGCCACGTTCTCGTCGGCGGTCGCGTAGACGCTCACCGAGGGGATCTCCCGTACGTCGATGACGTCAGGGTAGCCGCGCAGGTACTCGTACAGCGCCTCGCGCCCCTCGATCCGGGCCGGTGCCCCCTCCGGGGCGAACGGGAATTCGGCGACGACGTCGTCGGCGCACAGGTCCGTCCAGGCCTTCATGTCCTTGGCGAGAAAGACGTCGAGGCTGCGTCGCAGCAGGTCGACGGCCGAGGGGGTGCCGCCGCCGAGGTCGCCGGCGATGCCGCTGGGGATGTCGCTCATCTTGCGCTCCTGTCGTGGGTGATGCCCGAACGAGCGGACGTCCCGACACTAGCACTGTGTAAGCGACACAGCGACACTTAATCCAGAGAGGCGTCACGGACCACCCCTCGGACGGTCACCATTCGAGCGGCATCGTGAACTTCCCGAGGCGGGCGACCTCGTCGGCGATCTCCGCGATCGTGGTGTGGTCCAGCTCCGCCTCGAACGCCTCGCGCGCACGGATCAACGCGGGCTGGAGGGCGTCCACGAGGTTGCTGCCGACCGCGCAGTCGGGCGGCGGCGGGGTGCGGTGCAGGGTGAACAGCTTGGTGTCCTCCACCGCCCGGTACACCTCCAGCAGCCGTACCCCTTCAGCCGGCCTGGCAAGCAACGCGCCGCCACCCGCCCCGAGTTGGGACCTGGTCAGCCCCGCGGCGCTCAGCCGGGACAGCAGGCCGCGGATCACGACGGGGCTCGTGTTGGCCGAGTGGGCGAGGTCCTCGGAGCGCAGGGGTTTGTCACCACTGACCGCGAGGGCGACCAGGGCATGGACGGCGACGACGAAGCGACTGCTGGTGGGCATTGCGGTCCCGGAGTGCGAAGGGTGCGTAAGAGTGACGGTTACACGTCCCACTATGCCGCAGCCGCCACCCGTACGACCTGCGCCGCTCACCACGCCCGGACGCACACCGGCCGCCGACCGCCGACCGCCGAACCGCCCCCGTGTTTCGGCACGGTTTCCGCTACGTCCGGATGGATACGTAATGGTGAAGAATTAGCCCCGAACGCTTGTGGGATTTCGCGAGGACGGCGGATCATTGGCCGAATCCCGCCCCCGTCCCCGTTAGTGTCCCCTCCTCCCCCCGAACCCGCAGGAGCCCCGGTGGCCGCTGGTCAGATCGCCTCAGAGCCGGCCGGCGCGCCGGCCGCAGCGCAGGTGGAGCGGCAGAAGCTGCGCAAGCACTTCGGCCGTTTCGACATCCTCTTCTTCCTCCTCTGCACGATCGTCGGCGTGGACACGATCGGCACGGTCGCCTCGTCCGGCGCCGAGGCGTTCACCTGGCTCATCGTGCTGGCCGCGGTGTTCTTCATCCCCTCCGCCCTGCTGA
Organism: Streptomyces sp. NBC_00986; assembly: GCF_045162565.1. Classification (NCBI taxonomy): domain Bacteria; kingdom Bacillati; phylum Actinomycetota; class Actinomycetes; order Kitasatosporales; family Streptomycetaceae; genus Streptomyces; species Streptomyces sp. NBC_00986. The sequence continues at coordinate 7,617,019 of NZ_CP108733.1, read as the reverse complement.
TCGCGGAGCTCGGCGCCGCGTTCCCCGAGGAGGGCGGCCCCTACATCTGGACCAGCCGGGCCTTCGGCCGCCTCGCGGGCGCCGTCAACAACTTCCTGTACTGGATCACCAACCCGGTCTGGCTCGGCGGCACCCTCGCCGTCTCCGCCGTCACGGCGTACACCACCTTCTTCAACGACGGCAAAGACCTGAGCACCCCCGCCTTCTACGTCTTCGCCCTCGTCTTCATCTGGGTCGGCGTCCTCGCCGCGATCCTCTCCTTCGACGTCGGCAAGTGGATCCCCACCATCGGCGCCTGGAGCCGTTTCGTCCTCCTGGGCCTGTTCACGATCACGGTCGTCATCTACGGCATCCAGCATGGCCTGCACGGTTTCGGCCCCGGCGACTTCTCCCCGACGTACGCGGGCTTCGTCGGCCTGGTCCCCGTCCTGATGTTCAACTACGTCGGCTTCGAACTGCCCAACACCGCCGGCGACGAGATGACCGACGCCCAGAAGGACGTCCCCTTCGCGATCTTCCGCAGCGCAGGACTCGCCGTACTCCTCTACGCCCTCCCCATCCTCGGCATCCTGCTCGTCCTCCCGGTCAAGGCCATCACCGGCCTCGGCGGCTTCCTCGACGCGATCCGCCAGGTCTTCACCGTCTACGGCGGTGACGTGGCCGCCGACGGCACCGTCACCAGCAGCGGGGCGGGCACGGTCCTCGGGGACATCGCCGCGGTCCTGTTCATCCTCACGGTGCTGTCCTCCGGCGTCACCTGGGTCATGGGCTCCGACCGCGCCCTCGCCGTCTCCGGCTACGACGGCGCCGCGCCGCGCTTCCTCGGCGTCATCTCCAGCCGCTTCGGCACCCCGGTCCGGGTCAACATCCTCAGCGGCCTGGTCTCCACCCTGGTCCTGGTCCTGGCCCACCAGCTCACGAACGGCAGCGCGGCGAAACTCTTCGGCGCCGTCCTCGGTCTCGCCGTGTCCACCACGCTGGTCAGCTACCTGGGCATCTTCCCTGCCCTCGCGGTACTGCGCTACAAGGCCCCGGACGTCCCCCGCCCCTACAAGGCGCCCGTCCCCATCGTGCTCAGCGTGGTGCTCACCGCGCTCATCGTGTTCGCGAGTGTGCAGTTGGTCGCGCCCGGTGCGGGCGACCACTGGTTCGGCGCCGACTACGCCCCGGACGGCTGGACCCAGGGCGAGCGTGGGCAGTACCTGCTGACGGAGCTCGTCCCGCTCCTCGGCTTCATGCTCCTCGGCGTCCTCTTCTGGGCCCTGGGCAAGCCGACCCGCACGGCGGCCGCGGACGGCCCGTCCCTCGCCGAGAAGTAACCCGCCCGAGAGGCACCCTCACAGGTCGACCGGCGGGCCGTCCCCACCGTCCGCCGGTCGCACCCGGGTCAGCGACCGCTCCTCCAGAACCGTCGCGTAGATCTCGGCACGGGTGGCGGCGGGATGGCCCGGCGGCCAGATGCCGCTTCATCGTGACGGGACCGGAGCATCCCCCCTGCCGCCCGATAGGGGGCATGACAAACCATCGGCACCGGGCGGCGTGTCACGACGTAAGGTCGATCCCCTCCGCCGGGCAGGGCCAGGCAAGCCCCCCGGCAGACACCGGAAGGAACTCCCGTGCCCCTGCGCTGCGTTGTCCTCGACGACTACCAGAACGCGGCGACCGCCCTCGCCGACTGGTCACCGCTCAAGGACACCGTGGAGGTCGTCAGCCTGCGCGAACACCTCGACGACGAGGCCGAGTTGGCCGCCGCCCTCGCCACCGCCGACATCGTCGTCACCCTCCGCGAACGCGTCCCCTTCCCCGCCTCGCTCCTCGCCCGGCTCCCCCGCCTGAAGCTGCTCATCGCCTCCGGCATGCGCAACACGGTCATCGACTACGCCGCCGCGAAGGCCCACGGCGTCACCGTGTGCGGTACGGCCAGCTCCTCGACCCCGCCCGTCGAACTGACCTGGGCGCTGCTGCTGGGCCTGGCCCGCGGGATCGTCGAGGAGGCCAACTCCCTGCGCGGCGGCGGGCCTTGGCAGCAGACGGTCGGCGCCGACCTGCACGGCCGTACCCTCGGGCTGCTCGGGCTCGGCAAGATCGGCAGCCGTGTCGCGCAGGTGGGCCTGGCCTTCGGCATGCGCGTCACGGCGTGGAGCCAGCACCTCACCGAGGAGCGCGCGGACGAGGTCGGCGTACAACGCGCCGCGTCCAAGGAGGAGTTGCTCGCGGAGAGCGACTTCGTCTCGGTCCATCTCGCCCTCGGCGACCGCACCCGCGGTCTCCTCGGCCCCGCCGAACTCGCCCTGCTCAAGCCCACCGCGTACCTGATCAACACCTCACGCGCGGCGATCGTCGACCAGGACGCCCTGCTCGCCGCGCTGCGCGAGGGCCGGATCGCCGGCGCCGGGATCGACGTCTTCGACAGCGAGCCCCTCCCCGCCGACCACCCGATGCGCACGGCCCCGCGCCTGCTCGCGACACCCCACCTCGGCTATGTGTCGCGGGCCAACTACACGACGTACTACGGCCAGGCGGTCGAGAACATCCAGGCCTACCTGGCGGGTTCGCCCGTACGACAACTGCCGTAGAACCCGAGGCCCGTACGACAGTTGACGCCGAACCCACGCGTCACGCTGCCGCTGCCGGCCGCCGGTAGACGCCCTCGCTCCGGCGCAGGTGGTGGAGGTCCACCAGGTAGCGCCGGAGCGTCACATGGTCGACCTCGCCCTCGTCGCACCAGGCGCGCAGCTTCTCGTTGACCGTGCGCTCGGGGTACTCGACGCCGGGCGTGAAGGTCTGCTCGGCGATGTACTGGAGCACCACCTGCTTGCGGGTCCACTGGGCGGGGAGGCGGATGAGCGTGCCGCGCCGGACGAAGGTCCGCAGGATCATGTCGGTGTGCTCGTCGCCGGTGACCGGGCCGGCCTCGACCGGCTCGGCGTCCTCGCGGGCCAGCTTCTTGAACAGGTCGTAGTCGACGCGGAGTTCACCGTCGTCCATGGTCTTCACCACGCCCTGTTCGCGCAGCCGCAGCAGGGCGACGGCCGTGCCCCTCGGGGTCAGCCCCGCCACCTCGGCGACCTGCTCGGAGGTCTCGGCCCCCAGGGCCACCGCCGCGAAGGCGCGCACACGGTTCTGCTCGGCGAACAGACGGAACAGTTGGTCGGTTGCCATGTCCGGAGGCTAATGGACACCCACCCGTCGGGGGCACCGAATTTCCGCCCGTCGAACATCCGCGCCCGGCGCTCGAAGTCGTGTTCAAAAAGAGTGATCCCCGCGTCCGCGCCGTTACCAGCCATGCGCCGCCGCGTTGAACTCCAAGTGCGGTGGCGAGTCGTGCCGTCGCACTCATCGAACCAAAGGAGAACGTGATGTCTCGCATCGCGAAGGTGGCCGTTGTCGCCCTCGGCACGGGTGCCGTGGCGCTCGGTGGCGCCGGCCTGGCCATGGCGGACGCGGGCGCGCAGGGTGCGGCCGTCGGTTCGCCCGGCGTCCTGTCGGGCAACGTCGTGCAGGTCCCGGTCCACATCCCGGTCAACGTCTGCGGCAACACCATCAGCGTGATCGGCCTGCTGAACCCGGCCTTCGGCAACACCTGCGCCAACGTGAGCGGCCACGGCCACCCCGGCCACCCCGGCCCGGGCTACGGCGGCAACGGCTACGGCCACTGATTCGACCGCGCGCTTTCGACCGCACGCGCGGACGGACGTACGCGAAGAGCCCCGGCACCTCAGGCGCCGGGGCTCTCCCCATGTCCGCGACCGGTCAGCCGTAGCGGCGGACCGGCGTCACGCGTACCGATAGATACGGCTGACGTCCTCCAGCTGCTCCGGCGTCACGTCCCACGGCGGCATCCGCTCCTGCCGTGCCACGACCCGCCCCTCCTGGTCGTCACCCGCGCCCGGCGGCTTCGCGGGCAGATAGCGGGCGCCCCGGTGTCTGCTCTGCCAGCGCGACCACTGCAGGTCGATGAAGGCGTGGTGCAGCCAGAACACCGGGTCGTTGACGGAGGCGCCGCCGAGCATCACGCCCCCGACCCACTTGTGGACCCGGTTGTGGTTGCGCCAGGACGCGCTGCCGGAGCCGGTGCCCCACCCTTCGAGCCGGTTGCGGAAGCCCGTGCGGCAGGTCGAGTCCCAGGGCGAGACGTCGTAGACCGGGTCGGCGAGCGCCCCGTCCAGGTCGCTCTTCGTCGGCAGCGCGATCGGGGCGCCGGCGCGGCCCAAGTCCCTTGTGAGGTACGGCTCGTCGGTGATGTTCTCCGTGATCTTCCACTTGCCCGCCGAGTACGCGAACGGCCCGGTCGTCACCTGGTGGTCGGAGCGCCGCCCGGTGCCGCCGAGCAGGTCCTTGGTCCAGGGCGTGGAGGTCGCGGAGCGCTCGCGCGTCCAGTCCCAATAGGGCACCGTCACCGAGGAGTCGACCCGGCGCAGCGCCCGCTCCAGGTCCAACAGGAACTGCCGGTGCCAGGGCAGGAAGGAGGGCGCCATGTGCGCCGAGCGCAGTCCGTACTCCCCGTCGGGCACGAAGAACTCGATGTGCGTGCGCACGAACTCGTCGTACTCGCCCCGCCGTTTGACCTCCAGCAGCGCCGCCACGAACCGCCGCTTCTCGGCGCTCGTGAGTGTGCTGACATCCTTACGCGTGTACGCCATGGTCTCCCCCCATGTGCATCGGCCCCTTTGCCTCGCTCAACTCCCGGCCCGGGCTCAGCTGGTCGACCGCCGCGCGGGTCGCCTCCAGGGCGGTGGGATACGAGCGGTAGTGGTCGACCATGCTCAGCCAGGTGCCGTCCGCGCGCCGCATCAGATGCAGCGGCCTGCCGTCCACAGTGACCTGCCACCCGTCCTTCAGCACACCGTGGATACGACGGCCCCGGTACGTCTCGTCGAAGGCGGTGTCCCCGGGGTCCTCGCCGGAGCGCGTGGGCCGCGAGGCCGCGACGACGGGCACGAGAGCCACGGCGAGCACGGCACCGAACGCCCCGCGCAGCGCCTCCCGCCGCGTCCTGCGCACCGGCCCGGGTCTGACCGACTCCCGGCCCACGGGTACTCCACCGACGCTCACGCTCATGGCCCAACTCCCTCGTCCGGTACGGCTTGTTCGAGGGGCTAACCGTCCGGCGGCCCGTGCGGTCACCCTCCGCAGGGCTCGGGCAGACAGAAGGGCCCGGGTCGCACCACCCGGGCCCTCGTCCGCTCCGGCCCTGCGGCCGCCTTCGTTCTTCCCGCGCTACGGCCTAGAGGCCGGCGCCCGTGACCAGGTCCGCGCCCGGCACGGTCTGCAGCACCGGGGCCAGGACGCCCAGCTGGGGCGCCTTCAGGTCCGGGAGGCCGAAGTTGTCGGGGTTGGGCGGGGTCAGCGGCACGTCCAGCGCCAGGCCCGGGGCCATCGTGCGCAGGTCGGAGGCCGGCGTGCTGACGCCGACGTGGTCGAAGCCGTCGCCGAGCACGTGCGGCAGCGGAGCGCGCAGGCCGAGGCCGGGCAGCCCGCCGTGGACCGGGAGTTGGGGCACGGCCCGCTCCGGGATGAGCCGGCCCTCGACGTACCGCGGGCCCTCGGGCGAGCCCGGCATGGGCACCGGAATTTCCCCGCCCAGCTTGGGGAGTTCCATGCCGAGGGCGTTCTCCGCGCCCTCGAGCGGCACGGGCACGGGGACCGCGCCGATCGCGGCGGCGGGGGTCGCGACGGCGGCGCCGGTCGCGGCCGCCACGGCCGTGATGACGGCGGCGATGGTTCCTCGGGTGGTCGACTTCATCTCGAGTACGGTCCCTTTCGGAATTCGGAGGCTCTGCGTGCTGACCGGGTAACGAGGCCGGGCAGGGCATCAGTTCAAGATTCCCCCGGGTGCCGTAGTAATCAGCTTTCCGGAATTCCCGTGAGCGGGCCGGAAGTTGCTTCCCGCCAGCGGGCCGGAACCGGCGATTCCCGCCCGCTGTCCGGTCGTTCAGCCGCGCAGGCTGCGGGCGGGCAGGATGATGTGCGCGGCGGCGTTCAGGGTGTCCTCGGAGCCGGCGAACTCGGCCAGCGCCTCGGGGGTGACGGGCTTGCCCGGCTCGGCCTCGGGCCAGGGGCGGGTGGTGAACACGAGGTAGGCGAAGCCGCGTTCGCCGACCGCCGCGAGCCACTCGGGCGGCGGCACGCACTGGGCGTTGAGCTGCGGCATGTTGAGGACGGCCTGCCCCGACTCGACGAGCATCGTGATCGGCAGGCTGGGCTTGGTGGCGCCGTCGACGACGTTGCCGCCGACCGGGAGCCCGTTGTCGGTCAGCAGCCGTTCCACGGCGGCGGTGGCGGCCTCGGGGCCGTCCGCGGCGTCGCCCAGGGTGTAGGCGAGGAGGTAGGGCATGTCCCCGTCGGGGGCCTCGCCGCTCCACGCCAGGACGACGAGGGTGCCGAGGTCGGCGACGCGGAAGGGGCGCGTTTCGCTTGAGGTTGAGGTCACCGCGCGACCTTATCGACGGGCCGGAAGGCCACCGGACGCGTTCTCACCCGTCCGGCCGATGGCGCGGGCGCCCCGCCACACGAACGAGGGACGCCTCGCGACGCCCCTCGAACACCACCGGAGAGACTCAGCTCTGCAGCGGCAGACCACCGAGCAGCGGGTTGTGCTGGTTCAGCGCGGCGGTCGCACCCTTGAGGGTGTTGAGCGCGGAGCCCTTGTTCTCGGTGTCGAGCGCGTCCGACTGGTGCTGCAGCGGCATCACGTCGGCGGGCTGGAGCTGACCACTGGTGAGGGTGTTGACGGCGCCGGTGAGGCTGGTGGGCGTCACGTCGGCGGGGCTGTAGGCGAACGCGGGCGCGGCGGCACCGGCGATGGCGAGGGACCCGGCAACGACAGCGGCAGCCTTCAGGGACTTCATCGTGTTCCTTTCTTCGGCAACTCATGTCACCAGAGCGAATTCTGTCGCCGTGTGTAACGAGTTCCGGTCGGGGCGGAAACCCCGTGCGCAGAAACTTTCTGCTGCCCACCCGAATGCGGCGTGTGTCTCATCGGCGTTTCCCATCCTCATATGAAAAGGCCGTGAAACCGGAAAGACCGCCGGGCCGACCCCCGTAAAGGGACCGACCCGACGGCCGTTCTACGACTGCTCTACTACTGCTCTACGACTGCCTTGCGGCTGCTCGCGTCAGACGCCCGGAACCGCCGGTACCGCGGGCACCGCCGGGAGCGAGGACGTCGACGGCAGCGACGGCAGCGCGGGCAGACCGGGCAGGCTCGGTGCGGGCAGACCGCCGCCGAGCAGCGTGGCCGCGACCACGTTGACGAGGCCCGTCACCACACCGGTGACCGCCGGGACGACGCCGGCGACATCGCCGGAGGTGACCGCCGCGAGCAGCGTGGTGACCGCCTTCTGCAGCGAGGCGAGCGCGTCACCGGCGAGGTCGGCGGGCGCCTTGGCCTTGGAGTCGTCGGCGCTCTTGAGCGAGGGCAGCGCGGGCACGGCGGGAACCGCGGGCACGGCAGGCGCCGCGGGGACCGCCGGAACCGCCGGAGCGGCCGGCGCCGCCGCGGTGATCTTGGCGACGGCCGCGGTGACCGCGTCGCCCAGCGTCTTCGCCTGGTCGGCGGAGAGCTGACCGTTGTCGGCCTTGAGCGCCTGGGTCAGCAGGTCGGTGACGGGGGTGAGCACGCTGCCGAGGCCGCCGAGGCTCTTGACCGGGGCGAGCAGCGTGTCGGCGTTGGGAACCGGCGCGCTCGACGCGGCGTGGACGTGCTTCCGCGCCGAGTCGTTGTCGGCCGCGACGGCCGCGGGGCCGGCGATTCCGATCAGGACAGTGGCACAGAGCACGGAGGACGCGACGCGCCGTGCGGGCAGACCACGCATGGGTGTTTCCTTTCGGTGGTGCTTCGGATCTTGAGCCCACCGTGAAAGCGCTCACCACCATCTGCAACCGGTCGGACGCGCCGGGTGACCGTCCGTCAGCCGTACGGTCGACGTCGTGCCTGGTGAGGGCCATGTCAAGACCGAAGCGCCGGACCGGGACCGCTACCGCCCATTCGGGGCAACACCCCCGAACGCCGACCGGCCGTCCCCCGTGGAGAGCCCACGGGAGAACGGCCGGACGAAGTGATGCGCGCGGACGTCAGTCGTTGACGCAGGTGTTGCCGAAGGCCGGGTTCAGCAGGCCGATGACGTTGACGGTGTTGCCGCAGACGTTGACCGGGATGTGGACCGGAACCTGGACGACGTTGCCGGACAGCACGCCCGGGGAGTGGGCGGCCGCGCCGTGCGCGTCGCTGTCGGCGGCGGCGATGCCGGCGGTGCCCGCCATGGCGGCGGCGGCAACGGAGGTCAGGACCAGGCCCTTCGCGATACGCGACATGGAGAGGTGCTCCTTGGGGTTGAAACAAACAGACGGGCGGGGATGCCCGGCGCTGTGTCAACGCGCGGCACCCAAAGGGGTTGTGCCGCCAATGGGGTGATCTCCCAGAGGCCGAACTTCACCATTCCGACACACTTGTCGGGTTTCGCCGGATTAATACGGATAGCCACTAGAGTTGCGCACCTCCCGAAGTACCCCTATAGCCATCAGATCGCACATAGGGGCCGTACTTCCCGAAAGGGCATCTCCGGTCATGCGCAATTCCCTGGGTCCGCTGCTGCGCCGGGCGTCGACGGGCGCGCTCGCCCTCGTCTCGATCTGGGCCCCCGCCGCCTCCGGAGCATCCGCCCCGCCCACCGAGGCCGAGCGCGTCCCGTTCGCCCAGCGCTATCACGCCCTCCAGCACGGCGGCATCGTGCGCGCGGCCAACACCTCCATCAGCTGCCGCGCGAACTCGGCCGCCTGCCCGGCCGTACGAGAAGGACAGACCGCGAACGCTGCCAACGGCGACTTCGACATGTTCTACGTAGACGTCGACCGCGACCCCAACACCTACAACTCCTCCCGCGCGGAGGTCCGGCTGCCCGAGGGCGCCCGGGCCACGTACGCCCGCCTGTACTGGGGCGGCAACCTCCGCGTCGGCGAGCAGAAGCCGCCCAAGGACAACGGGCGGGTGCTGATCGCGGAGCCCGGCGGCGAGTACAAGGCGGTGCTCGCGGACACGGTCGTCGGGCACCGGGTGGCGGGCGGCGCGGACGCGTTCCAGGCCTCGGCCGACGTCACCAAGCTGGTCCGGGAGAGCGGTTCGGGCCTCTACACCGTGGCCCAGATCAACACGGCGATGGGGAAGTCGGCGGCCGGGGCGTGGGGCGGCTGGACGCTCGTCGTCGCGTACGAGAAGCCGCAGGAGCCGCTGCGCCGGCTGGAGTTGTGGGACGGCTTCGGCGCACTGGACTCCCGTACCGGCGCGGAGATCCGGATGCGCGGGGTGCGTGTGCCCGCGCACGCCGGGGGACGCGCGGGCGTGGTGGCGTACAACGGGGATCGCGGCCGCACCGGGGATTCGCTCACGTTCTCGACCGGTCGTACGAACGCCACCGCGCTCGGTGACGGTGCCAACCCCCGTGACGACGTGCTGAATTCCACGATCAGCGACCCGGCGGCGGCGCCTTCGGAGCGTGCGCCCGCGTATGCGAACACCCTCGGCTACGACTCCGATGTGTTCGATCTCGGCAAGGCGCTGCGTCCCGGCGGTGACCAGCTGGCCTTCCGGCTCGTTTCCCACCGGGACGCGGCGTGGTTCGGGGCGCTCTTCGTCGCCGTCGACGCCCAGCAGTGAGGCGCGTTCCCGCCCGCAGTCCCGAGCGCCACCCGTGAGCGAGGAAACCGCGCAATGCACCAGCCAGCAACCGACCCTCGGCCACGGGTCCTGCACCTCGCCCAGCCCGTGGACGCCGGGGTCGCCCGTGTCGTCCTGGATCTGACGCGGGCCCAGCTCGCGTCCGGCCTGCACGTCACGGTCGCCTGCCCCGCCGGCGGCAGCCTCGCGGACGGGGCCCGGGCGCTCGGCGCCGACGTACGACGGTGGGAGGCGACCCGCTCCCCGGGTCCGAGGCTCGTCTCCGAGGTACGGCGGCTCGCCCGGGTGGTCGCGGAGGTGCGGCCCGATCTGGTGCACGCGCACAGCGCGAAGGCCGGACTCGCGGGACGTCTTGCCGTGCGGGGCCGGATCCCGACCGTGTTCCAGCCGCACGCCTGGTCGTTCGAGGCGGTCGGCGGGGTCACCGCCACCCTCGCGACCGGCTGGGAGCGGTGGGGTGCGCGCTGGGCCACCCGGACGGTGTGCGTGAGCGAGGCGGAGCGGACGACCGGGCTGCGGGCCGGGGTCCGGAGCCGCTGGAGCGTGATCCCCAACGGCATCGACACCGAGCGTTTCCACCCCGCGGCCGTGGACACCGTACGGGCCGGGATCGAGCAGCTCGCCGGGGTCGGTCCGGCCGCGCCGCTGGTGGTGTGCGTGGGGCGGCTGTGCCGGCAGAAGGGCCAGGACGTCCTGCTGAACGCGTGGGACGAGGTGGTCCGGCGGGTACCGAAGGCGCGGCTCGTGCTCGTCGGCGACGGGCCCGACCGGGCCGCACTGCGCCAACTCGCCCCGGATTCCGTGCTGTTCGCGGGTGCCGTCGACGATGCCGTGCCCTGGTACCAGGCCGCCGACCTGGTGGTCCTGCCCTCGCGCTGGGAGGGCATGGCGCTCGCCCCGCTGGAGGCGATGGCCTGCGGACGGCCCGTCGTCGTCACGGATGTCGCGGGCGCCCGCGAGAGCCTGCCCCCCGGACTCGCACCCCGCTGTCTGGTCCCGGCACAGAACCCCGCGGTGCTGTCCGGGGCGATCGCCGAGCTGCTGCTCGACCCGCTGCTGCGCGAGTCCCTCGGCCACCAGGGACGCCGGTACGTCCAGTCCACGCACGACGTGCGGCACTCCGCCGAGGCGGTCGCGGAGGTCTATCGCGATCTCCTCGGCGGCAAACCCGTCGTGCCCACCGAGTGCAGGGAGTCCATCCACTCGTGACTGCGGAAAGCACCGTCCCCTCCCCCGGCGGACAGCCACGGGACCACGGATTCTCTAACGTCTCGGTCATCCCCCGCCGCACCGGCGGCGGTTTCCGGTTCCCGGTCCGCCGCCCGCCCGCGCGACCGGCCTCGCCGCTGCCGCTGCTCGGCGCGGACCTCACCGCCGCGCTGGTCGGCGCCCTCGCGCTCACCGGCAGCCAGCGCAGACCGCTCCTGGTGGCCCTGTTGATCGCCGGGTCGATACTGCTGCGCCCGAACCTTCCCGGGGCCGTACCGCGCGTCCTCGACGAACTCCCCGCCGTCTGCGGCCGGATCGCCGTCGCCTGGCTCGCCCTCGGCACGCTCACGGCGGCCTACGCCCCCGACCGCGCCCTCTCCCCGCGCACCCTGCTCCTGGGCTTCGCCCTTCAATCGGCGGCGAGTTGCGTGGCCCGCGGAGCGGTGCACCGACGCCGCCGCAAGGCCCTCCTCAACCGCCCCCGCGCCGCCCTCGTGATCGGCCCGGCGACGACCGCGCAACGCGTTGCGGCAGCGGTGCTACGACACCCGAAGTGCGGGATCGAGCCCATCGGCATCGTCGCCGAACACCCGGACGGCGCCGAGGGGTTGCCGGTCCTGACCACCGGCGAGGAGGTCGAACGCGCCCTCATCCAGAACGGCGTCCGGGCCGTCCTCACCGTGCACCCCTCCGTACGGTCCGAACGCGGGCCGCTGTTGCGGGCGTTGGCGGAGTCGGGCTGCGTGGTCTGGGAGGTCGACGCCGACTCACCGTCGTACGAGATGCGTGACCAGCTCGCCGGATTCGCCTGCCGCAGACTGGAGTTGGGGTCGCGCCACCCCGGCAGCTTCGGCAAGCGGGCACTCGACGTACTGGCGTCCGGCACCCTGCTCCTCCTGGTCAGCCCCTTGCTGCTGCTGTGCGCGGTGGTCCTCCGTCTCACCGACGGACGCGGTGTCGTCTTCCGCCAGGAGCGCATCGGCAAGGACGGGCGCCCCTTCACCCTGCTGAAGTTCCGCACGCACCGCCCGGTCGACGAGCACGAGGCGGCGACCCGCTGGAACATCGCGCGCGAGCCGCAGATGAGCCGCTTCTGCCGCTTCCTGCGCCAGACCTCTCTGGACGAACTGCTCCAGCTCTGGAACGTCTTCCGGGGCGACATGAGCCTGGTCGGCCCGCGCCCCGAACGCCCGTACTTCGTCGCCCAGTTCAGCCAGACCTACCCCGGCTACGCGGCCCGCCACCGGATGCAGACCGGCATCACCGGCCTCGCCCAGATCCACGGGCTGCGCGGCGACACCTCGATCGAGGACCGCTGCCGGTTCGACAACGCGTACATCGACAACTGGTCGCTGTGGCAGGACATCTGCATCCTGGCCCGCACGGTGACCGCGCTCGTACGTCCGACCGGGAGCTGAGCCGTGAACCACCGAGCCCGCATGAACGCCCCTGTCCCGCCTGTTCGTCCGACGGGGAGCTGAACCGTGCTGCGCCGCGTCCACACGTTCGCCCCCGTCCTCCCGGTCATCGCCGTGATCGCTCTGCTCGGCCTGCCGCTCACTCCGGGCGAGGGCGGCGCGGGCCCGGCTGACGCGGTCTCCGGCCTGGTGGTGCTGTACTGCGGGATCCGGCTGCTCCGCGACCGCAGCCGCCCCCTGACCCCAACTGCCGTGGCGGTCATGGGACTTCCGGTCCTGGGCCTGTCGATCGCCGCGATGGGCGCGTCCTCACCGGGCGCGGGTCTGAGCGGCCTGGGCCGCTACCTCCAGATCTTCGTACTGGTCCCCGCGGCAGTCGTCCTCCTGATCCGCGACCGCCGCGACTTCCGCCTCCTGGCCTGGTCGTTCGTCGCCCTCGCGCTGTGGCAGGGGGCGATCGGCGTCAAGCAGTACGTCACCGCGACCGGCGCCTCGTACCAGGGCGAGGACATCCGCGCGGTGGGCACCTTCGGCCCGACCGACGTGATGGGCATGGCGACGGTGGTGTCGTTCGGCCTGATCTGCGCGCTGTCCTTGGCCCTGGGCCGAAACGACGTACGACAGCGGTCAGTTGCGGCGGGTTGTGCGTTCGCCCTGTTGGTGCCCCTCGCCCTCTCCTTCAGCCGAGGCGCCTGGATCGCGACGGCCGCGACCTGCGCGGTGCTCCTGGCACTGGCGGGCCTGCGCCGCGCCCTGAAGGTGGCCGCGGCGGTGACGGCGGCGGGCATCGTCCTGGTGGGCGGCTTCGGCGTCGGTACGGCGATGCTCCAGGAGCGGATCGACAGCATCACCCAAGTCACCGATGCCCCCGACCAGTCGGTGATCGACCGCTACACGATGTGGGCGGCGGCCACCGCGATGTGGCGCGAACACCCGTTGACCGGCGTCGGTCTGAAGGGCTTCCCCGAACACCGGGACGGCAACGCCTCGTTGGCACTGTCCTCAGGCAGCGACACGGAGGGCGCAGGCGCGGCCTTCCTCAAACAACCCCTGCTCTCCCCCCACAACATGTACCTCCTGGTCCTCAGCGAACAGGGCCTGCTCGGCCTCATCACCCTGGCAGGCAGCTGGCTGGCCCTCCTGGTCTGCGCCCTGCGCGGCCTGTTCCGAGTCCACCGCACCAAACTCCCCGGCCTGGACTGCGCGTTGGTCTCCACCGGCCTCCTGACCTGGCAGTTGATCGACTTCGTCTACGCAGACATCGGCGGCCCGTCAACAGTCCTCACGGCGGTGGTCTTCGGCTTGGCGGCGTGGTGGTCCTTGGTGGGCGCAAACGCGGAGGGGCAGCCACGTGTGGCGACTCCGGTACGCGCAACCCCCGAAGGGGCCATGTCCCAATGACGGTGACGGGCAACACCGAGCAGGGCAACCCGCTAAAGGGGCGCGGGGAACTGCGCGCCCAGCCCCCACGGCGCAGCACCCAAACACCAACCGACACCACCCCACTCCTGCCACCGGCCCGCACCCCCGAAGACACCCCCACCCCAGAACCCCGCGGCTTCCTGGCCAAAGCCGCCCTGATCACCGCCGTCCTCTCCATCACCGGCTCCCTCCTAGGCCTCGCACGAGACCAGGCCCTGGCCCGCCTCTTCGGCGCCGGCAGCGAAACAGACGCCTTCCTCATCGCCTGGACGATCCCGGAATTCGCAGCCACCCTCCTGATCGAGGACGGCCTCGCCTTCGCCCTGATCCCGGCGTTCAGCATGGCCCTGGCCCGCAGAGCCCAAGGCACCCCAGGCGACCCGGTCCGCACCCTCGTGGCAACCACCCTCCCCCGCCTGACCCTGGCCTTCATCGCGGTATCGGCGCTACTCATCGGCACAGCCCCCTACCTGGTAGAAGCCCTGGCCCCCGGCCTCCCCAACCCCGCCCTGGCCATCAGCTGCACCCGCCTAACCGCAACCTGCGTCCTCAGCTTCGGCCTCGCCGGCTACTGCAGCGCGGCCCTCCGGGCCCACCGCCGCTTCGTAGCCCCGGCGGCGATCTACGTGGCGTACAACATCGGCATCATCGCCGGGATGTACGCCTTCGGCGCCCACTGGGGCGTACGCTCGGCGGCCCTCGGCGTCGCAGCCGGCGGCGTCCTGATGGTGCTGACGCAACTCCCCGCGCTGTGGCGCCAGTTGACGAGCCACAAGCCCACCACCCTGGACGCGGACACCGGCCCCGCCGAACCCCGCCGGATGAACCTCGCCCTGATGGCCACCGTGCTGCTCTTCGCACTGTGCCGTCAGTCCCAGGTCCTCATCGAGCGCTTCCTCGCCTCGCACCTCCCCGCCGGCGCCATCTCGCATCTGAACTACGCGCAGAAGGTCGCCCAGATGCCGATGGTGCTCTCGCTGATGCTGTGCACGGTCACCTTCCCGGTGGTCGCGCGGGCGCTGGCCGAAGGCGATACGGAAAAGGCCCGCAACCGAGTGGAGCGGGACCTCGCCCTCGCCGCCTGCCTCGTACTGCTCGGCGCCGCCACGGTGATCGCCTGCGCCCCGCAGATCATCCAACTCCTGTTCCAGCGTGGCGCGTTCACCGCCCACGACACCGCCGCCACGGCCGGCGTGATGCGCGTCTACGCCCTCGGACTGCTCGGCCAGACGCTGGTCGGTGTCCTGGTCCGCTCCTACTTCTCGGCGGGCCGCCCCACTTGGTACCCGGTCGGCGCGATGGCCGCCGGCATCGTCGTGACCACCTGGATCGGCGCCTGGACGGTCGGCCCCTGGGGCGTCATCGGCATCGCCGTCGCCAACGCCACCGGCATCACCTTCACCGCCCTGCTCCTGCTCTACGGATCGGGCCCGCGCAGTGTCCCGCTCCACACCCGGCAGGTCCTGATCGAGCTGAGCCGGCCGGTGCGCGCGGCCGTGGTCGCGACGATCGCGGGGGCGTTCGTGGCCCACGCGCTGCCCTCGCCGCTGCTCGGTCTCACGGTCGGCTGCACGACCGTCACCGTCGTCTTCGTCCTGCTCGGCTGGGCCCTGGGCGCCCAGGGCTTCGCACCCGCACTGGAAACCGTACGCTCCGTCACACGAAGGCTCATCCATGGCCGCTCCCGTTGATTCCCCGACCACCGGCAGACGCGCCACGGGCCCGGTCCCGTGGGTGGCGATGTACCACTCCGTAGGCGACTGCTCCGACGACCCCTACCGCATCACGGTCACCCCCGACCGCCTTGAACAGCAGCTGAGTTGGCTGCGTCGGCGCGGTCTGCGGGGCGTGTCCATGGCCGACCTGCTCGCCGCCCGCGCCCGGGGCGAGGGCCACGGTCTGGTCGGTCTCACCTTCGACGACGGCTACGCCGACTTCCTCACCAATGCCCTTCCCCTGCTGGATCGTTGGAACTGCGGCGCCACGCTCTTCGTCCTCCCCGGCCGCCTCGGCGGCGACAACGCCTGGGACCCGCTGGGCCCCCGCAAGCCTCTCCTCACCGCAGACGGCATCCGCCAAGCGGCCGCCGAGGGCGTGGAGATCGGCTCGCACGGCCTGACCCACGTGGACCTCACGAAGGCGGACGACCCCACCCTGCGCGCCGAGGTCGCCGAAAGCCGTTCCCGGCTCCAGGAGTTGCTCAACTCCCCCGTCAACGGCTTCTGTTACCCCTACGGCACGATCGACGCCCGCGCGATGGACGCCGTGCGCGGGGCCGGTTACACCTACGCGTGCGCCATCGACCCCGGCGACCTCAACGGCCCGCACGCGCTCCCCCGCGTCCACATCGGCCAGAACGACACCGCCGTACGCCTCTTCCTCAAGTACCGGCTGCACCGCCTGCGCCGGCGTCCGGTGGAGGGGCTCGCATGAGGGCCCTGCACATCATCACCGGCCTCGGCGTCGGCGGCGCCGAGCAGCAACTCCGGTTGCTGATCCGCCACTTGCCGGTCCACTGCGACGTCGTGACACTCACCAACCCGGGCGCGGTCGCCGACGGCCTGACCGCCGACGGGGTGCGCGTCTTCCACCTCGGCATGACCGGCAACCGCGACCTCGCCGCCCTCCCCCGCCTGGTCCGCCTCATCCGCACCGGCGGCTACGACCTCGTCCACACCCACCTCTACCGCGCCTGCGTCTACGGCCGGCTCGCCGCCCGGATCGCGGGCGTGAAGGCGGTCGTCGCCACCGAACACTCCCTGGGCGACTCGCAGATGGAGGGCCGCGGCCTCAGCACCGGGGTCCGCGCCCTGTACCTCGCCAGCGAGCGCCTGGGCCGTTCCACGGTCGCCGTGTCCCCCACGGTCGCCGAACGCCTCAAGCGCTGGGGCGTGCCCGGCCCGCGCATCGAAGTCGTCCCGAACGGCATCGACTTGGCCCGCTTCCGCTTCGACCCGGTACAGCGCCTGCGCACCCGCCAGCGCCTCGGCCTGCCCGAGGGCGCGTACGTCGTCGGCGGCATCGGCCGCCTCGCGGCAGGCAAACGCTTCGACGTCCTGGTCCGCGCGCTGGCCCAACTCCCTGATGACTACTGGCTGTTGCTGGTGGGCGGCGGCACCGAGGAGAACCTCCTGCGCCGTACGGCCCACGACTACGGGGTAGCGGACCGGGTGCTGTTCACCGGCGAACGCCCCTACACACCCGACGGCACCCCGGGCCCCGACCTGCCGTCCCTGACCGCCGCCATGGACCTGCTCGCCTCGCCGTCCCCCGAGGAGGCCTTCGGCCTGGCGGTCGTAGAGGGACTGGCGTCCGGGCTGCCCGTGCTCTACGCCTCCTGCCCCGCCATCGAGGACCTCCCCCCGCAGGCCGCGGCCGCCGCCCGGCGTGTGCAGGGCGGCCCCGAGGTCTTCGCCCGCGCGCTGGCGGCGGCCCGCGCGCAGGGCCCGCGGCCGCGCACCGCACCGGACGCCGCCCACCACTACTGCATCACCCGCAGCGCCGCCCAACTCATGGACGTGTACGCGGCCGCGGTCTCCACCTCGTCGCCGTCCCCCGCACCCCAGGGAGCCAGTTCCTCATGACCGAGATCCGACAGCACCTCCCCCTCAGCCGCGCG
Source organism: Streptomyces sp. NBC_00986 (assembly GCF_045162565.1). NCBI lineage: Bacteria > Bacillati > Actinomycetota > Actinomycetes > Kitasatosporales > Streptomycetaceae > Streptomyces > Streptomyces sp. NBC_00986. The sequence continues at coordinate 7,599,675 of NZ_CP108733.1, read as the reverse complement.
AAAGCCTTCCCGGCCTGGTCCCTCCTCGCGGCCGGCGTCGTGACCGGCGGCCTGCTCGGCGGCGCGTACGGCGTCGTCAAGACCCCGACGTACACGGCCACCAGTTACGTCATCGCCGTCCCCACCGACAAGGCCGACTCCTCGACCGCCCTCGGTTTCGCGCAGGCCTACGGCCGGGTCGCCACGCAGCTCGCGGTGCTCGGGGACGCGCAGGTGTGGGCGGGCGTGCCGGTGAAGACGCTGCAGTCGAGCGTGCAGACGGCGACCTCGCCGGACGCGCCGATGGTCGCCGTCACGGCCACCTCCTCGCGCGCCGACCTCGCCGCCGACATGGCCAACGCCGTGTCCCGCTCGCTGACCGTGCACGCGAACGACGCGAAGGCCTCGACGCACGTCGAACTCCAGACCTTCGCCCGCGCCATCAAGCCGGCCGCGCCCACCTCGGCCTCGGCCGCGGTGACCGGCCTGGTCGGCGCGAGCGCCGGCGGTCTCCTCGGCGGCCTGCTGCTGCTCGTCCGTCCCCGCCGTACGACCGACGAGACCGGCCGCCCCGCCTCCGTCCCCAGCCCGGCCACCGCGGCCGACGTCCTGTGACACCGGTGTACTCGACCGAACTCGTCACCGACGCCCAGCAGTTCGCCGAACTCGCCCCGGCCTGGGGCCGGTTGTACCAGAGGTGCGGTGCGGCGACCCCGTTCCAGTCCCACGCCTGGCTGCACTCCTGGTGGCTGTCGTACGGCCGAACGGGCCGCCTGCGCCTGCTCGTTGTCCGCGACGGCCGCGAACTCGTCGCCGCGGCACCCCTGATGCTCGTACGGAGTCCGGTTCCCTCGCTGGTCCCGCTCGGCGGGGCGATCTCCGACTACGGGGACGTCCTGCTGGACGACGACCACGGCGACCCGGCTGTCGCCGCGCTGACCGAGGGCCTCGCGTCCGCCGCCCGCACCGCGCTGATCGACTTCCGCGAGGTGCGCCCCGGCGGCGCGGTCGAGCGCGTCTACGACCGCTGGCGCGGCCCCCGCCGCCGCGTCCACGACTCGCTGTGCCTGGAGCTGCCCGCCGTCCCGATGGCCGACCTGGTCGCCCGTCTCCCCTCCTCCAAGGCCCAGCGCGTCCGCGCCAAACTCCGCAAGCTGACCGCACTCGGCGTCGAGCGTCACGTCGTACAGCCGGACGGGGTGGACTCGGCGCTACGGCGGCTGCTGGAACTGCACGAACTCCAGTGGCAGGGGCGGAAGGTGACGTCCGAGCATCTCCAGACCCGGTTCTGCGAACACCTGGTCCGCTCGGTCGGGCCGATGGTGCGCTCCGGGGACGCCGTCGTCACCGAGTTCCGGCTGGACGAGGACGTGGTCGCCGTAGATCTGACGCTGTTGTCGCGGCGGCTCGCGGGAGGTTATCTCTACGGCGCGCATCCGCGGCTGCGGGAGCGGAAGGCGGATGTGGCGGTGATGCTGCTCGACGCGTGTGCCGAGCACACCGGCGCCGACGAGCCGCGCACGCTCAGCCTGTTGCGCGGGGACGAGCCGTACAAGCATCACTGGCGGCCCGAACCGGTCGTCAACCAGCGGCTGTTGCTGGCCCGGCGGCGCACGGCGCCGCTGATGTCGGCGGTCGCCTGCGATGTGGCCGCGCGCCGGCGGGGCAAGGTGCTCCTGCGGAAGTGGAGGGAACGCGGTGGCGACGGACCGTGAGCGGCCCGCCGCCACCTCTGGTTCAGCGGTCGCGCTGCCACCAGTCGAACTTCACGCACAGCTTCCCGCCGAGCCAGTACTCCACCCAGTCGCCCAGCTCGACCGGCGAGCAGTTGGCCGGGTGCGTCGGAGTGGGCGGTGTGGTGGGTGCGGTCGGCTTGGGCGGCTCCGGGGTGACCGGGGTCGTGGGCGTGGTCGGGGTCGCGGTCGCGGTCGGGTCCTCGGTGCGGCCGAACAGGGCCGAGCGGTAGATCTTGGACGACTTCGGGTTCTGGGAGCACTGCCACACACCGTGCGGGCAGTAGTCGGTGACCGTGTTGTACAGCGGCTTGTGCTCGTCCATCCAGGCGAGCATGCGCGTCATGTACTCCGCGTTGTCGCCGTTTCGGAAGAGTCCCCATTCAGGATAGGAAATGGGCTTGCCGTGGGATTTGGCGAAGTCCACATGTGCCTGAAGTCCGTAGGGCTCTTTCACCTGTTCGTCGAACGTCAGCCCGGAAGGCTGGTCGTAGGAGTCCATTCCTACGATGTCGACCGTGTCGTCCCCCGGATAGCACTGCGTCCAGGGAACGGCGTCCCGGCCGCGGCTCGGATCGAAGTCGAACCGGAATTTCTGGCCCGGCACCGAGCGCATCGTGGTGACGATCCTGTTCCAGTACTTCTTCCAGGCCTCCGGGTCCGGCCCGCAGCGAGAGGTGTACGTGGTGCCGTTCATCTCCCAGCCGAGCACGATCACCGTGTCCGGCACCTTCAGGTCGACCAGCCGCTCGGCGAGGGCCTTGAAGTGCTGATCGAACTGACCGGCCGCGCCCTGCTGGAGCAGCTGCCGCACCTGCCAGTCGGAGACGCCGTCCTCGTTGCGCTCCTGCATCGGCACGTTGAGGACGAGCATCCGGTCGGACTTCTCGGTACGCCAGTCCGCCCACACGTCGAGGAGACCGGGGGCGCCCTCGATGTCGCTCCAGTGATTGCCCGGCAGGTAGGTGTGGCCGACGCGCAGTTCGGCCCCGCCCAGCCAGCTGCTCAGCGCGGCCATGCGGGCCACGCCCCGGGCACCGGAGTCGAGGAAGGCACCGAAGGCCGGGCTCGCGGGTGCGGTGGGCGTGGATGCGGTGGGCGTGGGTGTGGCGGTCGGGGATGCGGTGGTCGTGGGTGCGGTGGTTACGGGAGCAGGCGGATCGGTGACCCGCGTCACCCCCGCCGCGAACCCGGGACCCGACGCGAAAGCCGCCGACGCGGCGACCGTGGCCGCGATGAAGGCGAGTCGTCCGGTCCGGGACCGTCGCTGCTGTGGGGCCATGCCTGCTCCTCTCTCCACTCTCGTGTGCTGTTCCGACTTTGCTTTTCCTTCTACTGACACTCAGTCATATGAATATGAATTACGCCACCGCCATTACGGCTTCCGAGTTCCCCTATCGCCCGCACGGGTGAAACGAACCGAAGGAAACAGTCCGTGTCGCTGCTTGACATCCGTGTTCCCGCAGTTCTGTTGCGGATCGACCGGAATCCCTTTCACCACGGAACGCTGGGGGCCGTGCGTTCACTGGGCCGGGCGGGAGTGGAGGTGCATGTGGTCGCCGATTCCGCCGGAAGTCCCGTACGCAGCTCCCGCTTTGTCTGCCAGATGCATCCCCCGCCGCCGCCCGGCGCGTCCCCCGGCGAGATCGCGGTCACGCTCCGGCGGGTCGCGGCGCGGATCGCGCGTCCCGCCGTACTGATCCCGATGGACGACGCGAGCGCCGTCGCGGTCGGCCGCCTCGGCGACGAACTCGCGCCCTCCTACTTGCTGCCGCAGCAGCCCGGCGCACTGTCCGAACGGGTCGCGGACAAGGCCGAACTGGCCGCCGTGTGCGCGGGAGCGGACATCCCGCACCCGGTGACACTGATCCCGGAGAGCCCGGCGCAGGCGGCAAGCTTCGCGTGGCAACTGGGGCTGCCGGTGGTCGCGAAGTGGAGCCGGCCCTGGCTGGTGCCGGCCGGGACCGGGCTGCGCAGCACGGTGGTGGTGCACAGCGCGCAGGAGGCACGCGAGTTGTTCCTGCGCGCCGACGAGGCGGGCAGCCAACTGCTGTTGCAGGCGTTCCTGCCGTCCGGGCCCGACCGCGACTGGTTCTTCCACGGGTACGCCGACCGGTCCGGTGCCGTGCGCGGCGGCGGCACCGGCCGCAAGCAACGCGCCTGGCCGCGCGGTGCGGGGCTGACGGCGGTGGGCCGCTGGACGCCCAACCCGCAGGTGCAGGCACTGGCCGAGCGGCTCATCGCCTCGCTCGGCTACCGGGGCATCCTCGACCTGGACTTCCGCCGCTGCGGCTCGACCGGCCGCTATCACCTGCTCGACTTCAACCCGCGGCCCGGCGCCCAGTTCCGGCTCTTCGCCGACTCCGCGGGCCTGGACGTCGTACGCGCGCTGCACCTCGACCTGACCCACCGTCCGCTGCCGGACGGGGCGCCGCGACCAGGGCGTTCGTTCGTGGTGGAGAACTACGCGCCGCTCAGCGCGTTGCGGCCGGCGCTCGGCGGACGTGAGCTGGCCTGGCATGCGCCGGACGACCCGGGGCCCGGCCGCGCGATGTGGGGCCTGTGGGGCCTGCATGTGCTGCGCAAGGTGCGGGACCGGCTGGGCGGGACGGCCCCGGCGGCGCGCACGGCAGAGGTGCGGGTGGTCCGGCAGGCGGGCGAGAGCCACCCCAACAGACCTGTCGAACCAGCCGAGTTGACGAAAGTGACCGAGTTGAGCGATGACGAGAAAGCGAGCAGCTGCTGATGCACGACCTGCTGGTGGTGGGCGCGGGCCCGTACGGCCTGTCCATCGCGTCCCACGCCGCGGCCGCCGGGCTGAACCTGCGCGTCTTCGGCCGGCCGATGGCGTCCTGGCGCGACCACATGCCCCGGGGCATGTTCCTCAAGTCGGAGCCCTGGGCCTCCAACCTGTCGGACCCTGAGGGCCGTTGGCCGCTCGACGTGTACTGCGCGGGCCAGGGTGTGGAGGCCCGGCACGGGGAGCCGATCCCGGTCGAGATGTTCGCCTCGTACGGCCTGTGGTTCGCGCGGAACGCCGTGCCGGAGGTGGACGAGCGGACGGTCGAGCGGATCGCGCCGGTGCCGGGCGGCTTCGAGGCGGTCACCGATGACGGCACGGTGCTGCACGCCCGGACCGTCGCGCTCGCGGTCGGTGTCATGCCGTTCGTCGAAATCCCCTCCGCGCTACGGGGGTTGGGCCGGTCCCTCGTCTCGCACAGCAGCCACCACAGTGCGCTGGACGAGTTCCGCGGCAAGGACGTCACGGTGATCGGCGGCGGCCAGGCGGCACTGGAGACGGCGGCCCTGCTCGCCGAACAGGGCACGCGGGTAAGGGTGTTGGCACGCGCCGACGAACTCTTCTGGAACGACGTGCCGCCCGCGTGGGAGCGCCCGTGGTGGCAGTCGGCCCGCTCCCCGCACAGCGGCCTGGGCCCCGGCTGGCGCAACTGGTTCTACTCGGAGCGCCCCGACCTCTTCCGCCGTCTCCCGGAGTCGACCCGGGCCAGGATCGCCGCCAACGCCCTTGGTCCTGCGGGCGCCTGGTGGGTACGGGACCGGTTCGAACCGGCAGTGGAGGTGCTCCTCGGCCACGAGATCGCGGCGGCCGATGTGGTGCCGGGCGGGGTACGCCTGGAGACGGTGAGCCGGGAGGGCGGAACACGTTCCCTGGACACCGAACACGTCATCGCGGCAACGGGGTTCAAGGCGACGACCCACCGACTCGGGCTGCTTTCCAGCGAGTTGAGGGGTTCCCTGACCTCGGTCGCCGACGGTTCCCCGGAAATCGGCCGGGACTTCGAGTCCTCGCACCCGGGCCTCTTCATGGCGGGCCTGGTGACGGCCTCGGGCTTCGGCCCGGCGATGCGCTTCGTGCACGGCGCCACGTACACGGCGGGCGCGCTGGTGCGGGGAGTCGAGCGCCGGCTGCACTCGGAGCCGCGCGGCGGCATGATCCCGGCACCGGGCCGACGGAGCACGCCGGCCTTCGTACGACGCTGACGGCGCGGGTGTGCCGGGCGGTGACGTCCGGCACCCCGTGCGTCTTACCTACGGGACGCGGCTCGGCCTCGTCGGTAGAGGATCGTGCCACCCGCGATCAGCGCGGCACTGACACCGGACGTGGCCAGCATGGCCTCACTGCCGGTGTGCGCCAGAACGGGCGGCGGGGTGTGCTCCCCACCGGTGGGCGGAGGCGTTTGGTGCCCACCGGTGGGAGGGGGCGGGGTGTGGTTGCCGCCGGTAGGAGGCGGCGGCGTGTGGTGCCCGCCGGTGGGGGGCGGCGGGGTGTGGTGCCCACCGGTCGGAGGCGGGGTGTGGTGCCCGCCGGTGGGAGGCGGAGTGTGATGCCCACCGGTCGGAGGCGGGGTGTGGTGCCCACCGGTGGGAGGCGGGGTGTGATGAGGGGGCGGCGTGTGATGCCCACCCGTGGGGGGAGGCGGGGTGTGGTGAGGCGGCGGGGTGTGATGGGGCGGAGTGTGATGCCCACCCGTGGGGGGAGGCGGGGTGTGGTGAGGCGGCGGGGTGTGATGGGGCGGAGTGTGCGGAGGGGGCGGCGTGTGGTGGTGCCCGCCCGTGGGAGGCGGCGGTGTCTCCTCGCAGTCCTCCGGGGTGCCGTAGCCCGGGTGGTGCCCGTGGCCGTACCCGGTGTGATCCCCGTGGCCGTAGCCCGTGTGATCCCCGTGCCCGTAACCCGAGTCACCGCCGGAGCCGTAGCCCGAGTCGTCTCCGTAGCCGGAGCCGTGGTCGTGGCCGTAGCCGCCGTAACCCGAATCGTCGTCGGAGTCCCCGTACGACGGCTCGGCCCACCGGTGGTGCTCGCTGTGCCGGTGCTCGTCCTTGCCGCCGGCACAGGAGTTGCCGAACGTCGGGTTGAGTCCGGACACCCCGTCGGCGGTGTTGCCACACGCGTTGACCGGTGCGTCGATCGGGACGTCGATGCTGTTGCCGGACAGGACGCCCGGCGAATCCTTGGCAGCGCCGCCGGTGTACGAATCGGCCAGGGCGGGGCTGCCGCACAGGGACAGAATGCTCGTCGCGGCGGCCGCCGCGACCATTCCCTTACCCAGGGTCTGTCGCAATCTCGTTGTCTTCCTGCTTGAAGTGGGAAAAGCCGGCCTTGGAAACCTGTCCAAGGCCGGCCATGACACAGCCGGAACGGCTGGTGCGTTACGTCGTCAGTCGTTGACGCACGTGTTGCCGAACGCCGGGTTCAGCAGGCCGATCACGTCGATCGAGTTGCCGCACACGTTGACGGGGATGTGCACGGGAACCTGGACCACGTTGCCCGAGAGGACACCCGGCGAACCGACGGCCGCGCCCTCGGCACCGGCGTCGGCGAAGGCCGGGGCGGCCATACCGAGAGCCATGATCGCACCAGCGACAACAGCAGCGCTCTTCTTCATGAACGTTCCCTTCTCTGCGGTCATGCCCACCATGACCTGCAGCCTGTAAAACGAGGGATAGACGCAGGAAGAAACTCAAGAACGCGTGTCACCTGACAATTCACTCGATCGTCCGCACCGAATTGACAGGATGGACGCAGCCGAGCAGAAACGCTTCTCTTCAAGGGAAGACAGCTTTATTCAGCAGTCCGGGCGACCCGCACGGAAAATCCGGCGGGCCGCCCGGGTCACTCTCAGGCGTACGGTCGTCAGCTGCCGATGGCGCCGTTGCCCGACAGCACCGGGATGTTGTCCGCGATGTGCGACAGCGGCTCGTCGCCCTTCGCCTGGGTCGAGTTCTCGGCGCACTGCTGGTTCTGCGGGGCCGAGAGGACCGGGACGTCCTGGAGGACGGTGACCGGCACCAGTACGCCCACGATCGAGGCCGCGTTGACCTTGGCCGGCAGGCCGACACAGAGCTTGTTCAGGTCGCCCTGGGCGAGCCCGAGCTGGGGGCTCATGTCGCCGGCCGTCTTGGCGTTGCCATAGGCCTGCTCGGCACCGTTCCCGTTGACCGTGGTGACGCCGTTGTCGTTGCCGATGGCCAGCGCCTGCGGGGCGGCCGTCGCCGAGACGCCGACGACGGAAGCCGCGACAGCCGTCGCAGCCATTGCCTTCTTGAGCATTTCTGCGGTCCTTTCCTGGCAGAGACACAATTCCTGCTCCCCCATCAACAGAGGTCGGCCGGATTGGTTGCGTGGCTTCACCCGGTTGGATTCATCTGGGCCATTGGAGTGAATCGGAGCAACCATGCGGCCCGGTGCCAGTTGTTCAGGTCGCTCCGGTGGACGGGGTTACTCCAGAAGGGACCACGCAAGTGATCAAGAAGGTTATGGCTGCTGCGGCTGTCGCCGCTTCCGTCGTCGGAGCCTCGGCTGCCGTCGCCGCCCCGGCGATGGCGATCGGTAACGACAACGGCGTCACCACGGCGAACGGCAACGGCGCCGAGCAGGTCTACGGCAACCAGGCCACGTACGGCAACATGAGCCCCCAGATGGCGCTCATCCAGGGCTCGCTGAACAAGCCCTGCATCGGCCTGCCCGCCAAGGCGAACCTGGCCTCGCTGGTCGGCCTCGTGCCGGTCACCGTCGCGCAGGACGTGCCGATCCTCTCCGCGCCGCAGAACCAGCAGTGCACCGAGAACTCGACCCAGGCGAAGGGCGACGAGCCGCTGTCGCACATCCTGGACAACATCCCGGTCCTGTCGGGCAACGGCGCCTCGGGCAGCTGACCTCGCGGACGCGCACAGCGGGCCGCCGATCTCTCGGCGGCCCGTTGGCCTGCCTCGCCGGGACGCGCGGAAGGCGGCCGAGGAGTTCGGGAAGCTGCGCGCGGCCCGTCCGCTGGTCCCCCCGCGGACAGCAGCCCCTGCCGAGCGACCCGCCGCGGATCACCCGCCGCGTCCCCGCGCGAGGAAGCCAACTTGCTTACACGCGAGCCGACTTATTGCTCCATTCAGGGCAAAGGCCGCAACCAAACCGGCCATCGCCCAGTTGATCATCGCGCGGCTCCGCAACGGGAGTCCGTCCTCCGAAAGGGTTTGAACATGAAGAAGCTGTGGGCGACCGCGGCTGTTGCCGCCTCCCTCGCCGGTGCCACCGCCGCTGTCGCCACCCCGGCGATGGCGATCGGCAACGACGACGGCGTCACCACCACCCAGGGCAACGGCGCCGTGCAGAAGTACGGCAACCAGGAGACCAAGGGCGACATGAGCCCCCAGCTCTCCCTCGTCCAGGGCACCCTGAACAAGCCCTGTGTCGGCCTGCCGGTCAAGGCGAACCTCGCCTCGATCGTCGGCGTCGTGCCGGTCACCGTCCTGCAGGACGTGCCGATCCTCTCGGCCCCGCAGAACCAGCAGTGCACCGAGAACTCGACCCAGGCGAAGGGCGACGAGCCGCTGTCGCACATCCTGGACAACATCCCGGTCCTGTCGGGCAACGGCGCCGTGGGCAGCTGACGTCAGCACCACGCACCACAAGAGCGGGCCGCCGAGCACTTCGGCGGCCCGCTTTTCGTGTTACGGCCGTTTCGACTTCGCATACAGGGCCTCGATGTCCTCCGCGTAGGCCGCCGTCACCACATGCCGTTTGAGTTTCAGGGACGGGGTGAGCAGGCCGTTGTCCTCGGTGAACTCGCCCTCGATCAGGGCGAAGGCGCGGATGGACTCGGCGCGGGAGACGGCTTCGTTGGCGTGGTCGACGGCCTTCTGGACATCGGCGCGCAGGCGCGGGTCCTCGACGAGGTCGGCGAGCGGGGTGTCCGCGGGGAGTTTGCGGACCGCGAGCCAGTGGGCGAGGGCCTCGGGGTCGAGAGTGATCAGGGCGGCGACGAAGGGGCGGTTGTCGCCGACGACCAGGCACTGGCCGACCGGGGCGCGGCTGCGCAGGCGGTCCTCCAGGACGGCCGGGGAGACGTTCTTGCCGCCGTTGGTGACGAGGATGTCCTTCTTGCGGCCGGTGATGGTGAGATAGCCGTCCTCGTCGAGGGCGCCGAGGTCCCCGGTCGCGAACCAGTCGTCCCGCAGTACGGCGTCGGTGGCCGCCGGGTCGTTCCAGTACGCGCCGAAGACCACCCCGCCCTTGATGAGCACCTCGCCGTCGTCGGCGATGCGGATCGTGGTGCCGGGCACCGGGAGGCCGACCGTGCCGGGGCGGGGCCGCAGGGGCGGGACGACGGTGGCGGCGGCGGTCGTCTCGGTGAGGCCGTAGCCCTCGTAGACGATGATTCCGGCGGCGGAGAAGAAGAGGTTGAGGTCGCGGTCGAGCGGGGAGCCGCCGCTGATCGCGTAGCGCAGACGGCCGCCGAGTTCCTTGCGGATACGGCGGTAGACCAGCAGGTCGTAGAGGGCCCACGCGGCGTAGAGGGCGGGGGTGGGGCCCTTGCCGGTGCCGAGGAACTTGTTCAGGTAGGCCTCGCCGAAGCGGACCGCGATGCGGTCGGCGCGGTCGAAGGAGGCGGCGCGGCCCATCTTCTCGGCGGTCGCGCGGCCGGCGTCGTGGATCTTCTCGAAGAGGTACGGCACGCCGACGAGGAACGTGGGCCTGAACTCCCGTAGTGCCGGGCGGAGTTCGTCGGGCTTGATGCTCGGGCAGTGGCCGATCTCGATGCGGGCCATCAGGCAGGCGATCTGGAGGGTGCGGCCCATGATGTGCGCGAGCGGGAGGAACAGAAGCGTCGAGGCGACCTGGCCGGTGACCTCCGTGAAGAGGGGGTGCAGCAGCTCGACCATGTTGGCGGCCTCGGCGTGCAGGTTGGCGTGGGTGAGGACGCAGCCCTTGGGGCGGCCGGTGGTGCCGGAGGTGTAGCAGATCGTCGCGATCGTGTCCGGGGTGAGGGAGGCGCGGCGCTTGGTGATCTCGTCGTCGGGCAACTCCTCGCCCAGGGTTACGAGTTCGGCCATGGCGCCCGCGTCCAGCTGCCAGACGCGCGGGGGTTGGGGGTGGCGGGCCGTGCCGGTGGTGACCGTGGCTGTGTTCTCGGCGGTCTCCGTGACGACGAAGCGGGTGCCCGAGTCCCTGACGATCCACTCCACTTGGTCCGCCGACGAGGTGGCGTAGATCGGTACCGTCTGGCCGCCGGCCGCCCAGATCGCGAAGTCGAGGACCGTCCACTCGTAGCGGGTGCGGGACATGACGGCGACCCGGCCGCCCGGTTCGAGGCCTGCGGCGATCAACCCCTTTGCGGTGGCGGTGACTTCGCGGGCGAAGGCGGTCGCGGTGACGGGGTGCCAGGTGCCGGCCTGTTCGCGGCGGAGGACCACGGTGTCGGGGGCCTCCGCCGCGTTGGTGAACGGGAGGTCGGCGGTGCTGCCGGTCGTCGGGCGCGGGGCGAGGGGCAGCGTGGCCGCCTCCCGTACGACGCCCCGCTCGTCCCGGGTGAGTTGGACCCGGGTGCGGGCCGCCAGGTCGGTGCGTTGCCGCGCCCGCTTCAGGTCCTTGCGTACGCCCATGACGACTCCCGGTCGACGGTGACTGGGACGTCAACCTACTCGCAAGTAGGGGAAGGTCAATGGGGTCTGTGCGGTTCCGGTGGGTTCAGTTCATTCGGCGTGCCTCGTCGATCGCTTCGGCGAGTTGTCGTACGTCCGCGTCTTCCGTTTTCTTCGCCAACGTGTGGGCTCGGGAGGCGAGTTCGGCGAGGCCGGGGTTGCCGGGCAGGGTGCCCGCGCTGTCCTCGGGTGAGCGGAGGGTGTCGGCGAAGTAGGCGGCCACGGCGGTGACTTGGAAGGTGTTCGGGGCGCTGGTCAGGGAGTGGTGCAGGGCGTCGGTCTCCAGTTGGCCCGAATCCTCGTGCGGAGCGCGGGTGTCGGGGTCGAGCCAGCGGACGCTCGCGGTGGCGAGGTGGCCGTCGGCGCCGGGCCTGGTGCGGACGGCGTAGAGGGCGGTGACCGTGTGGCCGGGGCCGATCTCGCCGCCGTCCACGTTGTCGTTGCGGAAGTCGTCGTCGGCGACCTTGCGGTCCTCATAGCCGATGAGGCGGAACTGGGCGACCGTCTCGGGGTCGAAGGCGACCTGGGCCTTGGCGTCGCGGGCGGTGAGGTCGATGTTCTGCGGGAGTTGGTCGACGAAGACCTTGCGGGCGTCGGCGTCGTCCGAGACGTACGCGGTGTGGCCGTCGCCCTTGTCGGCGAGTTTCTCCATCAGGGCGTCGCCGTAGTCGCTGCCCACACCGACGCCGAAGAGGGTGATGCCGTGGTCGCGGCGTTCGTGCGCGATGCGGTCGAGGATCGAATCGGCGCTGGTGTCACCGGTGTTGGCGAGGCCGTCGGAGATGAGGACGACGCGGTTGGTGGCGCCCTTGCGCAGGCCCTCGGTGGCGGTGGCGTAGCCGGTCTCGACGCCCGCGCCGAGGTTGGTCGAGGACTGGGTCTCCAACTCGTCGATGGCTTCGTGGACTTGGCCGCGGTGGCCGTCGAGGCGGGTCATCGGGAGGACGGTCTCGGCCTCGTCGCTGAAGGTCACGAGTGCGACCGAGTCGTCGTCGCGGAGGCGGTCCGTCATCTCGTCGAGGGACTTCTTGGCGAGGTCCAGGCGGCCCGTCTCGCTCATCGAGCCGGAGACGTCGATCACGAACGTCAGGGCGGCGGGCGGGCGTTCGTCGGTGGAGTCGGCGGTGCGGGTGGCGAGGCCCACGCGGACGAGGGACCAGTTGGAGCTGTCGGTGCGGGCGCCGTCGACGGTGACCGTGAAGCCGTTGCCGTCGGGGCGGTCGTAGTCCTGGCGGAAGCTGTTGACGAACTCCTCGGGGCGGATCGTCGACGGGTCGGGGCGCTGGCCGTCGGCGAGGACGCGGCGGGCGTAGCCGTAGGAGGCGGTGTCGACGTCGAGGGCGAAGGTGGAGAGGTAGTCGGGGGATGGGGCGATCTTGTCGGCGGGGGTGCCGGTCTGTTCGCCGTCCTGTTCGCTGCTGTTGTCACCACCGGTGGCGACGGGCGGGGCCGGGGCCGGGAAACCGGTGCGGTTCGCCGCGTTCGAGTTGCCGGAGTTGCTGCCGCCCGCGCCGCAGCCGGTGAGGAGCAGGCCGCTCGCGGCGGTGAGGGCGAGCAGGGCCGTGCGCAGTCGCCGGGGGCGGTGGTGCGCGTGCTCCTGCCTCGGTCGTGTTCGGTGGGTCTGGTGGGTCTTCATCTCCCGTGCCCCCTCGGTCCGTTGACGTCGGCTTCTTGCGACTGTGACGGCGGAGGGGGCGGGAATGTGCGTTACGGGGAGTTGCGGAAGCGTCTCGAAGGGGTCGCGATCATGGCCCGTCGAGACCGGTGGGAGATCCTCCGGTGACCTAGGACACGATGTCCTTGCGGGCGAAACCCCGGAAGGCCAGGGCGAACAGCACGATGGCGTACGTAACGGAGACCGCCGTGCCCTGGATCATGCCGGACCACTCGGGATGGGGCTGTACGGCGTCCGCCCACGCGAACTGCCAGTGCGCGGGCAGGAAGTCGCGCCAGTGGCCGAGGGCCGTGACGGCGTCCAGGACGTTGCCGACGATGGTCAGGCCGACCGCGCCGCCGACCGCGCCGAGGGGTGCGTCGGTCTTGGTCGAGAGCCAGAACGCGAGCCCGGCGGTGACCAGTTGGGACACGAAGATGAACGCCACGACCACCAGCAGGCGTTCGGCCGCCGTGCCCGCGCCGATCGCGCCGCCGGTGGGCAGCTCCAGGGGGCCCCAGCCGTAGGCGGCGGTGCCGACTGCGAGTGCGACCAGCGGGAGCAGGATCATCGCGGCGAGGCTGAGGCTCAGGCCGACGACCAGCTTGGACCACAGGAGGCGGGCCCTCGGCACGGGTGCCGCGAGCAGATAGCGCAGGGAGGACCAGCTGGCCTCCGAGGCGACCGTGTCCCCGCAGAACAGGGCGACCGGGACGACCAGGAGGAAGCCCGCCGACACGAACAGGTTCACCGCGGCGAAGTTGGCGCCGGACGAGGTGGCCGTGTCCATCAGCGTCAGCTGGGAGCCGCGGTCGCCCGGGGTGCCGCCGATCGCGAAGGCGGCGACCAGGATGAAGGGCAGCGCGGCGAGGATGCCGCCCATGACCAGCGTGCGGCGCCGCTTCAACTGCCGGACCAGCTCCACCCGTAGGGGCAGGGTGCGGCCGGCCCGGTAGCCGGAGGCCACCTCGACGGGCTCGGCGAGCGTGCTCATGCGGAACCTCCGATCAGGGTGAGGAAGGCGTCTTCGAGCCGGCGGTGGGGGCCGACGGAGGAGACGGGGACTTCCAGTCGTACGAGTTCTACGAGGAGACGGGCTGCGGTGCCCGAACCTCGGGCGGGAAGTGGGGACACCGTGCCCTCGGCGGCGGTACCGGCCGGGGTGACTGCCCCACCCGCTGTGGCTGCGGCAGCCGCGCCGGCGGCCGTACTCGCCCCGTTCGTCGGGGAGTTGGCGGACACCAGCTCATCACCCGGTGTCGACTCTTCACCCGGCACCGGTTCGTCACCCGGCGCCAGCCGCAGCAGCAGGCCGCCCTCCGCGCGTGCCACCGACTCCACGTCCGGGAGGGCCGCGATCTTTTCCACCAAGGGATCGGGGATGTCCGCCGCGAGGCCGACCAGGAGCGTGTCTCCGGAGCCGATGATCTCGGCGACCGGGCCCGCCTGGACGAGGCGGCCGCGGTCCATGACCACCAGGTGGGTGCAGGACTGCTCGACCTCCGCGAGGAGGTGGCTGGAGACGATGACCGTACGGCCGGCTTCCGCGTAGCGGATCATCACCTCGCGCATCTCGCGGATCTGGGGCGGGTCGAGGCCGTTGGTCGGTTCGTCGAGGATGAGGAGGTCGGGGAGGCCGAGCATGGCCTGGGCGATGGCGAGGCGCTGACGCATGCCCTGGGAGTAGGTGCGGACCGCGCGGGCGAGCGCGTCGCCGAGGCCCGCGATCTCCAGGGCCTCCTCCAAGTGGGCGTCCTCCTGCGGACGTCCGGTCGCCTGCCAGTACAGCTCCAGGTTCTCGCGGCCGGAGAGGTGCGGGAGGAAGCCCGCGCCCTCGACGAACGCGCCCACGCGGGACAACACCGGTGCGCCCGGGCGGATCGCGTGCCCGAAGACCCTGATCTCGCCGGCGTCCGGCTTGATCAGGCCCATCAGCATGCGCAGGGTGGTCGTCTTGCCCGCGCCGTTCGGACCCAGGAGGCCGAGCACCTGGCCCTTCTCGACGCGGAAGGACAGGTCCCGTACCGCGTACCGGTCCGCCGACTTCGCGTACCGCTTGCTCAAGTCGGTGATCTGGAGCGGGACTTCGGACAGTTCGGGTGCGGGGGGTGCCGTCGCGGTGCGTCGGCGGCCGGTCAGGAGCAGGGCCAGGGCGATCGCCGCGCCCGCGAGCGGGAGCCACCACACCCAGGACGGCAGGGTCGCCGCCGCGGTCGTGACGCCGGGGGCCGTCGGCACCTTGAGGTCGCTCTTCAGGGTGACGGTGTACGTCGCCGGGGCCGCCGGGGAGGCGTAGCCGAGGTCCGTCGAGGCGAGGACCAGGCGCAGGTGGTGGCCGCTCTGGACGTCGTAGTCGATGGCCGGGAGGGTGATCGTGACGTCCTTGCCGGACTTGGTGCCGTCGACCCTGAGGGGGGTCACCAGCTGGGAGGGGAGCACCTGTTGGGTGCCGCCGGGGCCCACGTCGTAGACCTTGCCGAAGAGGACGGTGTCGTCGCTGGTCGACTTGACGTGGACGGTGACCGTGGGCGAACCGGTGATGCGGAGGCCGGTGGTGAGGGGGGCCGAGTCGAACGCGGCGTACTGGCCGGGGAAGTCGAGGGAGACCCCGATGCCCAGGGAGGACAGTTGCGAGAGGCCGCCGGTGCTGCCGAGGCCTGGCAGGGCCGAGATGGCTGGCGGGCTGGCGCCGGCCGGGTTGGTGAAGGACTGCTCGCGGCGGCCGGTCAGGTCGATCGTGCGCGGGTCGCTCTCCAGGCCGGGGTACGCGCTGCCGCTCGCGCCGCGCAGCAGGGCCGCGCCGTCCGTGGAGTCGACGCCTCCGGTGCGGGTGACGCGGAACGCGGGGCCGGTGTCGGTGTTCTTGTCGTCCTTCAGGTACCGGTCGAACCAGGACGTCACGCGTGCCTGGACGCGGCTCGTCTCCATGTCTCCGCCGTCATGGCCGCCGGCGATCCAGTCGACGTCCACGGGGGCGCCGTTCGCGCGGATCGCCTTCTCGGCGGCGTCGGCCTGGCCGAGCGGGAAGAGGGAGTCCGTCTGGCCCTGGAGCAGGAGTGTCGGCACGTTGATGTGCGTGGCCACGGCGGACGGTGAACGGGCTTCGAGGAGTGCGCGGGCCTGGGCGTCCGGTGTGCCGGACTCGGCGACGCGGTCGTACATCTGGCACAGCGCGGGCTCGAACTTGGCGCAGCCGCCACCGGAGTTGATGAAGATGCCGGCCCAGAGCTTCTTGAAGACGCCGTTCGGGAACAGGGCGTCCGCGAGGTTCCAGTACGTGATCGCCGGGGCGATCGCGTCGACCCTGTCGTCGTAGCCGGCGGCCAGGAGGGAGATCGCGCCTCCGTAGGAACCGCCTGCCATGCCCACGCGCGGGTCGCCCGGTTTGTCGAGCTGGACGTCCGGTTGTCTCGCCAGCCAGTCGATCAGCTTCGATACGTCCTTGACCTCGCCGGACGGGTCGTTCAGGCCGATCTTGCCGGTGGACTTGCCGAAGCCGCGGGCGGACCAGGTCAGTACCGCGTAGCCGTCCCTGGCCAGGTCTTGGGCTTCTTTTCGTACGTCGGTCTTGCTGCCGCCGAAGCCGTGGGCAAGGAGTACTGCTGGGCGGCGGGTTGATCCGCCTGTCGTGAAGTACGAGGTGTCCAGCTTTACGCCGTCGATCGCCATGGTCCGGTCTGTCTGGTGGACCGGGGGTGCGGTGTCCGAGGCTGCGGCCGTCCAGGTGCCGGCGGCGGCGAGCACGACGACGGCTGCGGTGGCTGCCAGCCAGCGCCGGGGGTGTCGTAGTCGTCGTAGGCCTTGCAGCCCGGGCAGTCGAAGATCCATGCGTTCAACGGTACGGGGCGTCTCTGACAGTTGGGGCAGACCCTGGGGTGAACCGGGGATGGCTGTGTACCGCGCTTGGTGTACGGCCTCGGGGGTGGGGGCTTCTGTGGATTGCCGGGTGCGGGCTCGTCGTGGCTGGTCGCGCAGTTCCCCGCGCCCCTAGAGGACTTGCCCCTTCGGGGCTTCGTCCTCCTCAGGGAGGGAGATCAGCCAGCGGGTTTCTCTGCGCGGGCGCAAGTACAGGGCCCAGTAGAGAGTTGCTGCCGTGACTATGCCGCCTGTCCACAGCAAGTAGGTCGTTTCCTGCTGGGTGAGGATGTAGGCCAGGACCGCGATCAGCAGGATCGGCATTGCGGGCCATAGCGGCATGCGCCACGCGTGCGTGTGGCGGTGTGAACCTCGTCGGGAGAGTAGGGCGGCTACCGCGACCAGGAGGTACATGCCGGTTACCGAGACGCCTGTCACGCCGTACAGGGTGTCCAGGTTGACGAAGCAGAGGATCGCGCCGGGGATGCCCACGGCGAGCGTGGCCACCCAAGGGGAGCCGAAGCGGCCGAGTTTCGAGAAGACCGTGTTGACCGGGTCAGGCCAGGCCTTGTCGCGGGCCGAGGCGAAGAGGACCCGGGAGTTCTGGATGACCATGACGATGCCGGCGTTGATGATCGCTAGGGCTACGCAGAGGCTGACGAAGGTGCCCACCGCGGAGTTGGACCACGCCGTCACCATGGTGCTGATGTCTCCGCCGGTCAGGGTCGAGAGGTCGCTCGCGCCCATCGTGATCGCCACCACCGGGACCAGGATGATCACCGTCGAGATCGCGAGGGTGGCGAGGACCGTGCGGGCCACGTTGCGGCGCGGGTTCTCCAGTTCTTCGGAGAGGTAGACCGCCGTCGAGAAGCCTTGCGTGACGAACAGGGCTATCGCCAGGCCGGATACCACCAGCATCGCCGTCACCGTGTCCGTGTGGCCGCCCGTGCCCGCTACCTGCATCGAGGTCAGGCTGCCGAGGCCGCGCTGACTGTGCGTGAAGCCGAGGAGCGCTACGACTCCCGCCGCTATGACCTCCAGGACCAGGAAGATGCCCGTGATCCACGCGTTGGCGCGCAGGTCCAACAGGCCTGCCAGCGTGGCCAGGAGCATCACGCCAGCGCCGGTCATGGACGGGTTCAGGTGGGCTGTCGGGGCCAAGTAGTCCGCCGTGCCCATCGCTATCACCGGCGGGACGATCATCACGACCAGGAGCGAGAGGACGAAGACCAGCCAGCCTGCCAGGCGGCCCGCCAGTGTCGACACCATCGCGTACTCGCCGCCTGCGCTGGGGATGAGGGTGCCCAGTTCCGAGTAGCAGAACGCCACGGCGATGCAGAGGACCGAGCCGATCGCGATCGTGAGGGCGGTCGCGGTGCCGAGCGAGCCGAACAGGTCGGGGACGACCACGAAGAGCGTGGACGCCGGTGTCACACAGGAGAGCGTGAGGAGCGTGCCGCCGACGATGCCGATGGAACGCTTCAGCTGCTGCGGGCGCTGACTCTGGGAGCTGTCCGACGTCGCCTCGGAAACGGCGGCCTCGGCAGTGGGGAGGGTGTCGGTCACGCGCTGATGGAACATTGACGGAAACCATCACGTCAATGGGTGTTCACCTACGGAATCCGTTGATCCAGAGCGGCTGGAGTGGCTAATTCGACACTCGGACGCAGTGCCGGTCCCGGTTCGGGTCGGTACGGGAACCGCAGCCGTCGTAGGCGAAAAAATGGGGCCGTCCGCGATACGGACGGCCCCACTCGGTGCTGCTCGGTGTTGATCAGTGGTTGCGCGGGAAGCCCAGGTCCACGCCCGACGGGCCGTCGGCCGGGTCCGGCCAGCGGGTCGTGACGACCTTGCCTCGGGTGTAGAAGTGGGTGCCGTCGTTGCCGTAGATGTGGTGGTCCCCGAAGAGGGAGTCCTTCCAGCCGCCGAACGAGTGGTAGCCCACCGGGACCGGGATCGGGACGTTGACGCCGACCATGCCGGCCTCGATCTCCAGCTGGAAGCGACGGGCGGCGCCGCCGTCGCGGGTGAAGATCGCGGTGCCGTTGCCGAAGGGGGAGCTGTTGATCAGCGCCACGCCCTCGTCGTACGTGTCGACGCGCAGGACGCAGAGGACCGGGCCGAAGATCTCGTCCTGGTACGCCTTCGCCGTCGTCGGCACCTTGTCGAGCAGGGAGATGCCGATCCAGTGGCCGTCCTCGAAGCCCTCGACCGTGTAGCCGGTGCCGTCGAGGACGACCTCGGCGCCCTCGGCCGCCGCGCCGGTGACGTAGGACGCCACCTTGTCGCGGTGGACGGCCGTGATGAGCGGACCCATCTCGGAGGTCGGGTCGTTGCCGGGGCCGATCTTGATCTTCTCGGCGCGCTCGCGGATCTTCTCGACCAGCTCGTCGCCGATCGAACCGACCGCGACGACGGCCGAGATGGCCATGCAGCGCTCGCCGGCCGAGCCGTAGGCCGCGCTCACGGCCGCGTCCGCCGCCGCGTCGAGGTCGGCGTCCGGGAGGACCAGCATGTGGTTCTTGGCGCCGCCCAGGGCCTGGACGCGCTTGTGGTTCGCGGCGGCCGTGGTGTGGATGTAGCGGGCGATCGGCGTCGAGCCGACGAACGACACCGCCTTCACGTCCGGGTGCTCCAGGAGGCGGTCCACGGCCACCTTGTCGCCGTTGACGACGTTGAAGACGCCGTCCGGGAGGCCTGCCTCCGCGAGCAGTTCGGCGATCTTCAGGGACGCCGACGGGTCCTTCTCGGACGGCTTGAGGACGAAGGTGTTGCCGGTCGCGATGGCGATCGGGAACATCCACATCGGCACCATGGCCGGGAAGTTGAACGGCGTGATGCCCGCGACCACGCCCAGCGGCTGGCGGATCGAGGAGACGTCCACGCGGCTGGCGACCTCCGTCGACAGCTCACCCTTCAGCTGCACGGTGATCCCGCACGCCAGATCGACGATCTCCAGGCCGCGCGCGACCTCGCCCAGCGCGTCGCTGTGCACCTTGCCGTGCTCGGCGGTGATCAGCTCGGCGATCGCGTCCCGGTTGGCGTCCAGCAGCGCGCGGAACTTGAACAGGATCGTGGTGCGCTTGGCGAGCGACGAGGTGCCCCAGGTCGCGTACGCGTCCTTGGCGGCGGCGACGGCCGCGTCGACCTCGTCGACGGTCGCGAAGGCGACCTTGGTGGTGACCGCGCCGGTCGCCGGGTCGGTGACCGGCCCGTAGTTGCCCGAGGCGCCTTCGACGGTCTTGCCGCCGATCCAGTGGTTGACGATCTTCGTCATGCCCAGTTGCTCCTTCACAGATGGCGGCGTCGGGTGGAGACGTGCCGTTCGTACAGCTCACGCGCCTTGACCGCGGACGATCGGGTCGCGGTCGCGGCCACAGGTACATCCCACCAGGCCTGCGCGGGAGGCGCGCCCGACACTGTGTCTGCGGTTTCGGTCTCCACGTAGACACATGTGGGAGTGTCGGCCGCCCGCGCCACGGCGAGTGCCTCGCGCAGGTCGCTGACGGTCTTCGCGCGCAGCACGCGCATGCCGAGGCTGGCCGCGTTGGCGGCGAGGTCGACGGGCAGCGGGGCGCCGGTGTAGGTGCCGTCGTCCGCCTGGTGGCGGTAGGCCGTACCGAAGCGCTCACCGCCCACCGACTCCGACAGGCCGCCTATCGACGCGTACCCGTGGTTCTGTATCAGCAGGACCTTGATCGCGATGCCCTCTTGTACGGCGGTCACGATCTCCGTCGGCATCATCAGATACGTGCCGTCGCCGACCAGCGCCCACACCGGCCGGTCCGGGGCGGCCAGCTTCACGCCGATCGCGGCCGGGATCTCGTAGCCCATGCAGGAGTAGCCGTACTCCAGGTGGTACTGGTCGAACGACCGCGTCCGCCACAGCTTGTGCAGATCGCCGGGGAGCGAACCGGCCGCGTTGATCAGGATGTCGGACTCGTCGACGATCTCGTCCAGCGCTCCCAGGACTTGGGGCTGTGTGGGGCGTACGTCGGGTTCCTCGGCCTCGTAGCAGGCATCGACGCGTTGTTCCCAACGCTCTTTGTCCTCGCGGTACTCGGCGATGTACGACGGGGAGACCCGGTACGCGTCCTGGCCCAACTCCCCCGCCAGCGCGGCCAGTCCGCTCCGCGCGTCCGCGATCAGCGGCTGTCCGGCGAGCTTGTGGCCGTCGTAGGCGCCGATGTTGAGGTTGAGGAAGCGGACGCCGGGGCGTTCGAAAAGGGTGTGGGAGCCGGTGGTGAAGTCGGTGTAGCGGGTGCCGATGCCGATCACCAGGTCGGCCAGGCGGGCGAGTTCGTCGGCGGTCGCGGTACCGGTGTGGCCGATGCCGCCGACGTCCTGGGGGTGGTCGTGGTTCAGGGAGCCCTTGCCGGCCTGGGTGGAGGCGACCGGGATGCCGGTGGCCGACGCGAACTCCGCGAGGACCTCTTCGGCGCGGCTGTGGTGGACTCCGCCGCCCGCGATGATGAGCGGCCTCTTGGCCGCGCGAACTGCCCTTGCCGCTTCGACGAGTTCGGCCGGGTCGGCGGCCGGTCGCCTTACGTGCCAGGTGCGTTCGGCGAAGAACTCGTCCGGCCAGTCGTAGGCCTCGGCCTGAACGTCCTGCGGGAGAGCGAGAGTTACGGCTCCGGTCTCGACCGGGTCGGCCAGTACCCGCATGGCGTTCAGGGCGGCGGGGACGAGCGCTTCCGGCCGGGAGATGCGGTCGAAGTACTTCGACACCGGGCGCAGACAGTCGTTGACCGACACGTCGCCCGCGTACGGGACTTCGAGCTGCTGGAGCACCGGGTCGGCGACGCGGGTGGCGAAGGTGTCGCCGGGGAGGAGCAGGACCGGGAGGTGGTTGACGGTGGCGAGGGCGGCGCCGGTGACGAGGTTGGTGGCGCCGGGGCCGATGGACGTCGTAACGGCGTGTGCGGACAGGCGATTCGACTGACGCGCGTAGCCGACTGCCGCGTGGACCATGGACTGTTCGTTGCGGCCCTGGTGGAACGGCATGGCGGGGAGCGTCTGTTCATCGGGCGCCGTGGCGTACTCGATGAGGGCCTGGCCGAGGCCGGCCACGTTGCCGTGGCCGAAGATGCCCCAGGTCGCGTCGATCAACCTCCGCCGTACGCCGTCGCGTTCGGTGTACTGGACGGACAGGAACCGTACGAGTGCCTGTGCGACCGTCAGCCTCGTCGTCGAGGTCATCGGTAACCACCTGTGCTTTCAACGTGGTCCGGGTGGAAGCAGATCCGCCACTCCCTCGTTCCACCCGGCCCCGCCATGACGTTCAGGTAGTACATGTCGTGACCCGGCTGGGCGATCGACGGGCCGTGCCAGCCATCGGGCACGAGCACGGCGTCGCCGGAGCGGACCTCCGCGAGGACGTCGGATCCGCCCTCACGGGAGGGGAATACGCGCTGATAGCCGAACCCGTTCGGGCCGTCGATCTCGAAGTAGTAGATCTCCTCCAACTCGGCTTCCTCGCCCGCCCGTTGTTCGTCGTGCTTGTGGGGCGGGTACGAGGACCAGTTGCCGCCGGGAGTGATCACCTCGACGGCGATCAGCTTGTCGCAGGTGAAGGCGTCGGCCGAGGCGAAGTTGCGGACGCGGCGCAGGCAGGTGCCGTCGCCGCGTCGTTCCACCGGAACCTCCGGCGCGGGGCCGTAGCGAGCGGGGAGTCGTCGCTCGCACTTCGCTCCTGCCAGGGCGAAGCGGCCTCCCGCGCCGGAGGCGATCTTGACCTGGGCGTCACGGGGCACGTACGCGAAGTCGGTGACTCCGGCGAACACGCTTTCCCTGCCCAGGAGTTGGAACTCTTCGTCCGCAATTCGCACGGTACATCCACCGCTGAGCGGAAGCACGATCCACTCGCTGTCACCGGTGGTGAAGTGGTGTGTCCCGCCCGGTTCCAGCTCGACGACCCGCAGACTGCTGTGGGTCCAGCCGGCCCGCTTGGGGTCGATGTCCACGGCGTACTGCGCGTTGGCGGCCGAGCCCTTGGGGACGTACAGCTCGGGGACGTACGGCTCGGCGGTCGTCATAACGCGCCCCTCACAGCAGTCCTACGGCAGTGTCCACGGCGGCTGCGACGTCTCCGTCCGCCGGGTAGAGCAGCGAGCGGCCGACCACCAGGCCGCGCACGGTGGGGAGTTGGAGGGCGCCGCGCCACTTCTCGTAGGCGCCGTCCTGGTCGTCGCCGACCTCGCCGCCGAGGAGGACGGCGGGGAGGGTGGACGTCTCCATGACCTGAGCCATGTCGTCCGGGTTCTCGGTGACGGGGAGCTTGAGCCAGGTGTAGGCCGAAGTGCCGCCCAGGCCCGAGGAGATGGCGATGGACTTGATGACGGCCTCGGCGCTCAGGTCGTTCTTCAGCTTGCCCTCGTCGGTGCGGCGGCTGATGAACGGCTCGACGAACAGCGGGAGTCGACGCGCGGCCATGTCGTCGATGGCGCGGGCGGTGGACTCCAGGGTGGTGAGGGAGCCCGGGTCGTCGTAGTCGATGCGCAGGAGCAGCTTGCCCGCGTCGAAGTTGAGGCGCTCGATGTCCTCGGCGCGGTGGCCGGTGAAGCGGTCGTCGAGTTCGAAGCTCGCGCCTTGCAGCCCACCGCGGTTCATCGAGCCCATGACGACCTTGCCGTCGAGGGCGCCGAGGAGGAGCAGGTCGTCGAGGATGTCGGCGGTCGCGAGGACGCCGTCGACGCCGGGCCGGGAGAGCGCGAGGCAGAGGCGTTCGAGCAGTTCGGCGCGGTTGGCCATGGCGAACTTGTGGTCGCCGACGCCGAGCGCGCCGCGGGCCGGGTGGTCGGCGGCGACGATCATCAGCCGGCCCGCGTCGTTGAGCAGCGGGCGCCGGACACGGCGTGCGGCGGCCTCGGCGATCGCCTCGGGGTGCCGGGCGCGGACGCGGACGAGTTCGGAGATGTCGACGCGGGGGCCGGGGCCGCCCTCGTGACCGGAGGGGCGTGAGGGATCGGTGGGGCTCGACGGGCCGGTGAGACCGTCGCCGCCCTCGTGTTCGTGCTCGTGCTCGGCGCCCGCCACGCGGCCGGCCCTCACAGGACCGCTCCGGCGGCGATCGCGCCCTCGACCTCGGCGACGGTGGGCATCGCGGAGGAGCACTCCAGGCGGGAGGCGACGATCGCGCCGGCCGCGTTCGCGTGCCGCATGATCTTCTCCAGGTCCCAGCCGGACAGCAGGCCGTGGCAGAGCGAGCCGCCGAAGGCGTCACCGGCGCCGAGCCCGTTGAGGACGGTCACGGGCAGCGGGGGCACCTCGGCGGTCGTGCCGTCGCGGTGCACGGCCAGGACGCCCTTGGGGCCCTGCTTGACGACGGCGAGTTCGACACCGGCGTCCAGCAGCGCGCGGGCGGCGGCGTGCGGTTCGCGTACGCCGGTGGCGACCTCCACCTCGTCGAGGTTGCCGACGGCGACGGTGGTGTGGCGCAGGGCCTCTTCGTAGAAGGGGCGGGCCGCGCTCGGGTCGGACCAGAACATGGGCCGCCAGTCGAGGTCGAAGACCGTCGTACCGGACTTGGCGCGATGGGCGAGGGCCGCGAGCGTGGCCGTACGGCTGGGCTCCTCGCTCAGGCCGGTGCCGGTGATCCAGAAGATGCCGGCCTCGTGGATCGCGTCCAGATCCAGGTCGTGGGCGTCGATCTCCAGGTCCGGGGCCTTGGGCTGCCGGTAGAAGTACAGCGGGAAGTCGTCCGGCGGGAAGATCTCGCAGAACGTGACCGGGGTCGGGTAGTCCGCGACGGGCGTGACCCAGCGGTCGTCGACGCGGAAGTCGCGCAGCGCCTCGTGCAGGTAGGTGCCGAAGGGGTCGTCGCCGGTGCGCGAGACCAGGGCGACCTCGCGGCCCAGCCGGGCGGCGGCGACCGCGACGTTCGCCGCCGAGCCGCCGAGGAACTTCCCGAAGGTCGTCACCTGGGGCAGCGGCACGCCCGTCTGCAGCGGATAGAGGTCCACCCCTAGCCGCCCCATGGTGATCAGGTCGTACGCCATCGACTTCCCTTCGCGCCCGCGCGAGCGGTCCCCCTGAGGACCGGATGCGGAGCGGCTTCGTTTCGGCTCTCCACGGTTTGTAGTCCCGGTGGCCGAGCCCTGTCAATGTTTTGTCCAGACATTCGGACGAGAGATGGGCGGGTTGAGGGTAAGGGCTTGCACTGTGAGTGCCATGACAGCGTTTGTCGGGTGCGGGTCCATCGTGGTTGCTCGCGCCCACGCGGCGGAGCCGCACATCGATACAGCCCCGCGCCCCTACGGGCGCCGTAGTCAACGCGCCGCGCCCTTGCGCCCGCGTGCGCCTTTGCGTCACCTGTGTCACAAAAGCCCCCCTCGTGTCACACATATCGCGTGTACGCGGGTTTTGCGTCACACCCGGTCGACAGGCGCTTCCCGTCCCTCACTGTGTGTCGTTCACCCGGCACAGGCTTGTGATCGCCAGCGCAGCGCACGGCTCCCCCGACGGCCGCCCCCGGCCGCCGCCGCGGCGCGCGCAGGGAGGTGCACTCATGACCGACCGACGGCTCTGGTCGTACAAGGAAATCGCGGCCCACATCCGCGTCCAGCCCGACACCGTCCGCTCGTACCGCAAGCACGGCCTGCTGCCCCCGCCCGACCACGTGGAGAGCGGCAAGCCGTACTGGTACGCGGACACGGTCCGGGCGTGGGTGGCCTCCCGGCCCGGCAACCGGGGTCGCAGAGACGACTGAACCGAGCGGGTACGCCGACGCGGTACCGGGCGCCCGGTACCGCGTCCGTCCCTCCGGTCGCGTCCGCGGGCGGTCAATTCGGTTGCCGGTACGACCGGGCGCGGCCGAGGATCCCCGGATGAACCTCTCCGCCAAACCCGTCCTCACCGGCGAGAAGACCGTCCTCCGTCCCTTCACCGCGTCGGACGCCGATCCGATGTGGCGGTTGATCCAGGACCCGGAGGTCGTCCGCTTCACCTTCGGGCCGTCGACCGAGCTCACCTTGGAGCGGCTGCGTTCCGTCTACGGTGCCCGGGCCACCCAGTCCGACCGCCTCGACCTCGCCGTCACGGACCCCGCCACCGGTGAACTTCTGGGCGAGGTCGTCCTGTTCGAATGGGATCCCGCCGCCCGCAGCTGCACCTTCCGCACCCTCATCGGGCCCCGTGGCCGCGGCCGGGGCATCGGCACGGAGGCGACCCGCCTGATCCTCGGCTACGGCTTCGAGCAACTGGGCCTGCACCGCGTCCAGTTGGAGGTCTACGGCCACAATCACCGGGCCCGGCGGGTGTACGAGAAGGTCGGGTTCGTGGTCGAAGGCGTGCGGCGCGAGGCTCAGTTGCGGGACGGTGAGTGGGTCGACGAGGTGGTCATGGTCGTACTGGATCGCGGGTGGAGCGTGCATCGCGGGTATCCCGAGCCCGCCCTCAACTCCACGGCTCGATGACCGTCACCCCCGCCCCCGGTGCCGTGCCCATCGCGGCGAGGGCGGCCGGTGTCTCGTCCAGGGTGATGGTGGCAGTGGCGAGGAGGTCGGGGCGGAGTACTCCCGAGCGGACCAGCTCCAGCATGGGCGGGTAGGTGTGGGCCGCCATGCCGTGGCTGCCGAGGAGTTCGAGTTCCAGGGCGATCGCGCGGGCCATGGGGACGGGGGTCGTGCCCGACGGGGAGGGCAGGAGGCCGACCTGGATGTGGCGGCCCCGGCGGCGCAGGCCGTTCACCGAGGCGGCGCAGGTCGCCGGGGAGCCCAGGGCGTCCAGCGACAAGTGGGCGCCACCGCCTGTCAGTTCGCGTACCACCTGTGCCGTGTCCGGGGTGCTCGCGCTGTCCACGCACTCCGCCGCCCCGAACTTCCTTGCCAGCGCGAGTGCTTGGGGGGAGATGTCCACCGCGATGACCTTGGCGCCCGCAGCCGCCGCGATCATCACCGCCGACAGACCGACTCCCCCGCAGCCGTGCACCACCACCCACTCCCCCGGCGCGACCCTGCCCCGCTGCACCACCGCGCGGAACGCCGTCGCGAACCGGCAGCCCAGTGAGGCCGCCGTCGCGAAGGTCATCTCGTCCGGCATCGCCACCAGGTTCACGTCGGCGTGGTCCAGGGCGACGTACTGGGCGAAGGAACCCCAGTGGGTGAAGCCTGGCTGGGTCTGGCGTTCGCACACCTGCTGGTCGCCGGCGGCGCAGGCGGGGCAGGTTCCGCAGGCGCACACGAACGGGACGGTGACTCGGTCGCCGGGGTGCCAGTTCGTCACCCGGGTGCCTACCGTTTCGACCACGCCGGCGAGTTCGTGGCCCGGTACGTGCGGCAGGGTGATGTCCGGGTCGTGGCCCTGCCAGCCGTGCCAGTCGCTGCGGCAGAGGCCGGTGGCTTCTACCCGGACGACTACTCCGTGGTCCGCGGGGTGGGGGGTGGGTACGTCACGTACTTCGGCGGGTTCACCGTATTGCTCGAACACCACCGCTTTCATTGGGGCTCCCATCGCCGTTGTTTTCTGCGGGTACGTCGTGGCTGGTCGCGCCGTTCCCCGCGCCCCTGAAGGGGCGCTCCTCCTCAGCCTCTCTCAGACCGAACCGGTCGTGGAAGCGTCGCAGCGGGCCCGGTGCCCACCAAGTCGCCCTGCCCGTCAGTTTCATCACCGCCGGGACCAGCAGGCTGCGGACGATCATCGCGTCCATCAGTACCGCGAGGGCGATGCCCAGGCCCAGCATCTTGGTGTTGGTGACCCGGGAGGTGCCGATCGCGATCATCACCACCGCGAGGATGACGGCGGCAGCGGTAATCAGGCCGCCCGTGCGCTGGAGGCCGTGGCGGACCGCCTCGTTGTGGTCGCCCGTGCGGTCGTACTCCTCCTTGATGCGGGAGAGCAGGAACACGCCGTAGTCCATGGAGAGTCCGAAGGCCACGCAGAACATCAGGACCGGCAGGGTGGTCTCTATGGAGCCGGTGCTGGTGAAGCCGAGGAGGCCGGAGAGGTGGCCGTCCTGGAAGACCCAGACCACCGCGCCGAACATCGCCGTGAGGCTGAGCGCGTTGAGCAGGACCGCCTGGATCGGGATCAGGACGCTGCCGGTCAGGAGGAAGACCAGGAGCAGGGTGACGACGGCGATGAGGGCGGCCGCCCAGGGCAGGCGGGTGGCTATCGCGTGCTTGGAGTCGACCAGGACGGCCGCCGTGCCGGTCACCTTGGTCGTGAAGGGGGCGTCCGTGGCGCGCAGGTCGCCGACCAGGCGCTGGGCCGCGGCGTCGACCGCCTCGCCCTTGGGCAGCACCGTGAAGTACGCCGAGTCGCCCTTCACAAGGGGGCCGTCCACCCCGGCCACCTCGGGGAGTTGAGCGATCTGGGACTTGAACGCGGTGTACTCCGCCTGTGTCGCCTTCCCCTCGGCGAGCACTTCGAGACCGCCGCCGGGGTTGCCCGGGAAGCCGTCGCGGATGTGCTGCTGCACGACGTGCGACTCGGCGCCCGAGGGCAGTTGGCGGTCGTCCGCGGTGCCGAACTTGACGCCCAGGAAGGGCAGTCCGAGGAGGACCAGCACGGCTGCGGTGGCAAGGGCGAAGAAGGGGGCCCTGCGCATCACCAGGCCCGCTGTGCGGGCCCAGCCCGTGCCCTCCTCGCCGGAGACCTTCGCCGGTCGGCCTCGGCGGAACAGGCCCCGTAGATCGAGGGAGTTGACCCGGTGGCCGAGCAGCAGGAGGGCCGCCGGGAGGAGGATCAGGGCGGCCGCCGCGGCCAGGAGCACCACGGCGATGCCCGCGTAGGCGAAGGAGCGCAGGAAGTACATCGGGAAGACGAGCATCGCCGCCAGGGAGACCGCGACCGTGAGGGCGGAGAAGAGCACCGTGCGGCCGGCCGTGCGCAGGGTGGTGGCGATGGCCGTCAACGGGTCGGCGCCGGTGGCCAGTTCCTCGCGGAAGCGGCGGACGATGAACAGGGCGTAGTCGATGGCCAGTCCGAGGCCCAGGGCCGTCGTCAGGTTCATCGCGAAGACCGAGACGTCCGTGAACTCCGTGAGGCCGCGCAGCACCGCGTTCGTCCCGAGGATCGCGACGATGCCGATGCCCAGGGGCAGCAGGGCCGCGATCGCGGAGCCGAAGACCATCACCAGCAGGAGCAGGGTCACCGGCAGGGCGATCATCTCGGCGCGGGCCAGGTCCTCCTTGATGATCGTCTGCATCTCGTGGCGGACCGCGACGATGCCGCCGACCTTCACCTTTACCGGGCCGTGCGTGCCCCGGAGGGTGGGGGCGATGCGGTCCAGGGTGTCGTTCGTCGCCTTCTCGTCGCCCGTGAGATGGGCGGCGATGAGCGCCTCGTGACCGTCCTTCGCGCGCAGGGCGGGGGACTTGGTCCGCCAGTACGAACCGACACCTGTGACGCCCTGCTCGCTCTCCAGCCGTGCGGTGAGGCGGTCGGCCTCGGCGATGACCGCCGGGTCGTCCACCGAGGCGCTGCCCGAGTCGACGAGCAGCAGGAGGTTGGGCTGCGAGGCCGGGAACTCCCGCTCCAGGGCCTTGGTCGCGTACGTCGACTGGGCGGTCGGGTCCTCCCAGCCGCCGCTGCCCAGCCGGTCGGCGACTCCGCTGCCGGCGACCACGGCGAGCGCGGTGAGCACCAGGGCCACGAGCAGCGACAACCGGGGGCGGGCGGTCACGAAACGCGTCCATCCCCCGAGCCGCGGTGGGCTGTTGACTTCGGTCATCGTGCGGTGCTCCCCTTCACCTTGACCCGGCCTCCGCGCAGAGCGGTGGCATAGGTCGGCACTGCAATAGAATGGGAAACACGAGACACCGCTCGCGTTTCGCCGGAGCACCAGAATGCGAGCGACCACTCGCGTTTGTCAACGCCGTTCGGAGAGCTGGGGATAACTCGTGTCCGTGGACCAGGAGAAGGCCGGCCCCCGCCGCCAGGCCCGCGGCGAGCGCCGCATCGCCCAGCTGCTGGAGGCCGCCGCCTCCGTCTTCTGTACAACGGGCTACACCGCGTCCAGCACCAACGCCATCGCCCGCGAGGCCGGCGTCTCACCGGGCACGCTCTACCAGTTCTTCCCGAACAAGGAAGCGATCGCGATCGAGCTGGGCGACCGGCTGCTGCACGAGATGCGGGACATGTACGGCGAGGCGCTCGCCCCAGTCGACCCGGCGACCCCGCTGGAGGAGGCGGTCGGCGGGGTGGTCGACCGTTTCACCGCCTTCAACTGCCGACACCCGGTGTTCTTCGCCCTGATGCACGGCCCGGACATCCCCGGCCGGCTCGCCGAGGAGCACGACGCGCTGCACGCGAACCTGCTCGCCGGGATAGAGACGGTGATCGCGGCGTTCCTGCCCGGCGCCCCCGCCGCCGACGTCACCCGCACCGCCCGCATGTGCCTGGGCCTCTACAAGGCCGGCCTCGAACTCGTCCTCTCCCACGAGGGCGCCGAGCGCGAGGCCTACGTCCGGGAGTTGAAGAACGTCCTGATCCGCTATCTGGCACCGATGGTCGCGGCGGCACAGGGCACGGCGTGAAGGACAGCAGGGGGCGACCCTGAGGGGTAGCAGGGCACGACCTGAAGCGCGAACCCCGACCCCTCGCACCACGGCCCCGCCCCGCACCCCCAGCCTTACGCCGTAGAGGTCGCCGATCACCCGTACGCCGATGGCCATGGCCAGGACGGCCGTCCCGGACTGCGGCATGCGGCGTATCTACCATAAAGTGCCGGTAAATCTGCCCTGTAGGAGTACGAGGGGATTTGCCGTGACCTACTCTCCGCCGCCCGGTCCGCCCCGGGCCCGCATCCCCGGGCCGCAGCAGCCGCCGCCGACGTACCCCCAGATCCGCACCGGCCTGTGGAAGCACTGCCTGGGCGGCGGGCTGGCGCTGTGGGTGCTGACCGCGCTGGTCACGTACGCGACCAAGAACACCACCCTCCTGCCGACGCTGATCCTGCTCGGCAGCTTCCTGGTGCCGGTGACCTTCGTCCTGTGGGCGTACGAGCGGCACGGGCGGGACCTCGGCGTCAGCGTGATCCTGGGCTGCTTCCTTACCGGTGGCACGCTCGGGGTGCTGGGCGCCTCGGTAATGGAGTACTACCTGCTGCACCCCTCCTTGTGGATGTTCGTCGGCGTCGGCCTCATCGAGGAGGCCGTGAAGCTGGGGGCACTGATGTTCGTGCTGCGCCGACAGCCCCGGCTGCACGGGATGCGCGCAGGGCTGGTGCTGGGCGCGACGGTCGGCTTCGGGTTCGCGGCCCTGGAGAGCGCCGGTTACGCGTTCAACGCGGCCGTCTCCACCAAGGGCATCGACCTGCGGGCACTCCTGGAGACCGAGATCCTGCGCGGGGTCCTCGCCCCCTTCGGGCACGGCCTGTGGACGGCGATCGCGGGTGGCGTCCTGCTCACGTACCGGCAGTTGAACGGGCGCTTCCGTTTCACCGCCCCGGTCGTCGGCACGTATGTCGGCGTCTCCTTGCTGCACGCCCTGTGGGACTCGACGCACGGCATCGCCATCTGGCTGGTGGCCCGGCTGTCGAGCACGGGCCTGGACAAGCAGCTGTTCGCCCAGGGGTACATCCCGAGCCCGACCGACCAGCAGGAGCATCTGTTCACGCTGTTCTCAGTGGGCGGGATGGTGCTCGTGGCCCTGTACGGCATCACCTGGGTGCGGTCGCTGGCCCGGCGCGATCCCTCTTGGAGAAATACCCCCTAGGGGTATAACCTGGGGGCAGAGTGAGCCACCGTGGGCCACTCCCACCCCGCACGCCTCCACGAGGAGAACGACATGACCGCCCAGACCGACACCCAGGGTTCCGTCACCACCGTCTACAAGGTGAGCGGGATGAGCTGCGGACACTGCGAGGGCTCCGTCTCCGGCGAGATCTCCGGGTTGCCCGGCGTCACCTCGGTGAAGGCCGTCGCGTCGACCGGCGAGGTCACCGTCGTCTCCGCCGCCCCGCTCACCGACGAGGAGGTCCGCGCGGCCGTGGACGAGGCGGGCTTCGAGCTCGTCGGCCAGGCCTGAATCACCAGCGCCCCTAAGGGGCGCGGGGAACTGCGCGACCAGCCACGACGGCGCCGCAGACGACCGACGGCACATCGCGGCACTCCCAGTGGAACGCCCCCGCACGACACTTCCGTTTTTCGACCGGGCCGTGCCGACCAGCTGATACTGGCTCCGTGCGGTCCGGTCCGATGTCTGGAGTCCGGACATGACCAGCACCACCACGATCGGTACCACCGCCGAGACACCCATAGCCGCGGCCCCCGAATCCGCCGCGGCCGAGGTCGAGTTGCTCATCGGCGGGATGACCTGCGCCTCCTGCGCGGCCCGTGTCGAGAAGAAGCTCAACCGCATGGACGGCGTCAGCGCCACGGTCAACTACGCGACAGAGAAGGCCAAGGTCAGCTACCCGGCGGGTATCCAGATCGCCGATCTCATCGCGACCGTGGTGAAGACCGGGTACACCGCCGAGGAACCCGCGCCGCCGGAACCGGAGACCCAGGACACTCCCGAGGACGCCCCGGATCCCGAACTCGCCTCCCTGCGCGAGCGGTTGAGCGTCTCCGCGCTCCTCGCCGTGCCCGTCGTGCTGCTCTCGATGATCCCGGCCCTCCAGTTCGACAACTGGCAGTGGCTCGCGCTCACCCTCGCCGCGCCGGTCGTCGTCTGGGGCGGACTCCCGTTCCACAAGGCCGCGTTCACCAACGCGCGGCACGGCGCCGCGACCATGGACACCCTTGTCTCGGTCGGCACGCTGGCCGCGTTCGGCTGGTCGCTGTGGGCGCTGTTCTTCGGCGACGCGGGCATGGCCGGCATGCACGACGAGTTCCGGCTCACCGTCTCGCGTACGGACGGCGCCTCGACGATCTACCTCGAAGTGGCCGCCGGAGTCGTCGCGTTGATCCTGCTGGGCCGCTATCTGGAGGCCCGCTCCAAGCGCCGTGCGGGCGCGGCCCTGCGCGCGCTCATGCAACTGGGCGCCAAGGACGTCGCCGTACTGCGGGACGGTCGTGAAGTACGGCTGCCCGTGGCCGAGTTGGCGGTCGGCGACCGTTTCGTCGTACGTCCCGGGGAGAAGATCGCGACCGACGGCACCGTCGTCGAGGGCACCTCGGCGGTCGACGCGTCGATGCTGACCGGCGAGTCGGTACCGGTGGACGTGGCACCGGGTGACACGGTCACCGGCGCGACGGTGAACGCCGGCGGGCGACTCGTCGTAGAAGCGAGCCGTGTCGGGTCGGACACCCAACTCGCGCGGATGGCGCGGCTGGTGGAGGACGCGCAGAACGGCAAGGCGGAGGTGCAGCGGCTCGCGGACCGGATCTCCGGGATCTTCGTGCCGGTGGTGCTGCTGATCGCGGTCGGCACGTTCGGGGTGTGGCTCGGAGTCACCGGCGATGTGGCCGCCGCGTTCACCGCCGCCGTCGCCGTGCTGATCATCGCCTGCCCGTGCGCGCTGGGCCTGGCCACCCCGACCGCCCTCATGGTCGGCACCGGCCGCGGCGCCCAGCTCGGCATCCTGATCAAGGGCCCCGAGGTCCTGGAGTCCACCCGCCGCGTCGACACGGTCGTCCTCGACAAGACCGGCACGATCACCACCGGCCGCATGACCCTCCAGGAGGTCTACGTCGCCGAAGGCACCGACGAGCGGGAGCTGCTGCGGCTCGCGGGCGCCCTGGAGCACGCCTCCGAGCACCCGGTCGCGCGGGCCGTCGCGGCGGGCGCGGAGGAGCGGGTCGGACCGCTGCCGTCCGCCGAGCGCTTCGAGAACGTGCCCGGGCGCGGCGTCCGCGGCCGCGTGGAGGGCCGTGAGGTGGCCGTGGGGCGCCTCTACGACGATCTCCCGAAGGAGTTGGCCCGCGCCCGCTCCGAGGCCGAGAGCCGCGGACGTACGGCCGTGGTGGTCGGCTGGGACGGAACCGCGCGCGGAGTCGTCGCGGTCGCCGACGCGGTCAAGGAGACCAGCGCGGAGGCCGTACGGCGGCTGCGGGCCCTCGGACTCACCCCGGTACTGCTGACCGGCGACAACCGAGCGGTCGCGGAAGCCGTGGCCGCCGCCGTCGGGATCGACCCCGGGGACGTGATCGCCGAGGTGCTGCCCGAGGACAAGGTCGCTGTCGTACGACGGCTGCAGAGCGAGGGGCGGAGCGTCGCCATGGTCGGCGACGGCGTGAACGACGCCGCCGCGCTCGCCACCGCCGATCTCGGGCTCGCGATGGGCACCGGGACGGACGCGGCGATCGAGGCGAGCGATCTGACGCTGGTGCGCGGGGACCTGCGGGCGGCCGCGGACGCGATCCGGCTGTCCCGGCGGACCCTCAGCACCATCAAGGGCAATCTCGTGTGGGCTTTTGGATACAACGTGGCGGCGCTTCCGTTGGCCGCCGCGGGAATGCTGAATCCCATGATCGCCGGGGCCGCGATGGCCTTCTCGTCGGTGTTCGTGGTCTCCAACAGCCTGCGACTCCGGACATTTCGCTGAAGTTCCGCAAAGTTACCGGGAGTTACGGGAAGCTGAAGTAAGAGTCCCCCTAGAGACCGAGGACGGCCTCACATAAGCTCTTCACAAGGCTCGCGCATCATCCTTACGCTGGGGCCCCGACCACGACATCGGGGCTCTTGCGCACCTAACGGACATATGCAAGAGACGCAGATCACAGTGATGTGAACGTAACCATCGAAGGGGTTCGAAGGTCTAAGTTGACGATGTCAGCAAGCGTCTTGGGGGGCGCGAACTGGCATCTGAGGATGTCTTGGGGGACTTCCTCAGAGATGCGTTGCCGGGGCACGTGCAACGGGGAGCTTTGAGCGGCCCTCCCGACGTGCGATGTCCCGGCAGATCGCACACATCACTGGCTCCACCCAGTAGTACGAGGAGTTTTGCTCGTTCTACTCAACGAGGCTCAGCTTGATCGAGCCTCGGCAGTACGCAGTACAGCGATTCAGGCGCTGGTTCTCTAAGACGCCCGGCCGGATCCCGTGGGGGGAATCCGCACCGGGACATGGGAAGGCGCCCTGTACGCCGGCCCGTGGGGGGACCGTCGGCAGGGCGCCTTCTTCCCCTCTTTTTTCGAGCTCGGTTCGCCTCCGGGGCGCCAAAGCCTGTGTTGAGAGCGCGATCGTGCTCGACCCTTCGGGCCTCCGCGCGTTCGCGCTCTCAACACAGGCGCGCCCCTTCGGCTCACTCGCCGACGTGGGGCGAGGGGGTCGAAAGGGCGCGGTCTTGCTCTGGTCCGGAGCTTTGCCGTGGTGCAGTGATCCGGAGTTGTTGCTGTGCAGCAGCGCCGCGTTCCCTTCGGGACGCCGGGCACTGCTGCTTTTAGGGGCGCGGGGCTGTATCGATGTGCGGCTCCGCCGCGCGGGCGCGACCAGCCCCCACCGGGCCCGCGGTAAACGAACAACGGACCCAGCGGGGTTTTTGGCGTAGCGCTTCAGCGACCCTCGACCGGCACGAAGTCGCGCTCGACGACGCCCGTGTAGATCTGGCGCGGGCGGCCGATACGAGAACCCGGCTCCTTGATCATCTCGTGCCACTGGGCGATCCAGCCCGGGAGGCGGCCCAGGGCGAACAGGACCGTGAACATCTCGGTCGGGAAGCCCATGGCCCGGTAGATCAGGCCGGTGTAGAAGTCGACGTTCGGGTAGAGGTTGCGCGAGACGAAGTAGTCGTCCGACAGCGCGTGCTCCTCGAGCTTCAGCGCGATGTCCAGCAACTCGTCGGACTTGCCGAGGGCCGAGAGGACGTCGTGCGCCGCCGCCTTGATGATCTTCGCGCGCGGGTCGAAGGACTTGTACACCCGGTGGCCGAAGCCCATCAGGCGGACGCCGTCCTCCTTGTTCTTCACCTTGCGGATGAAGGAGTCGACATCGCCGCCGTTGGCCTGGATGCCTTCCAGCATCTCCAGGACCGACTGGTTGGCGCCGCCGTGCAGCGGGCCCCACAGCGCGTTGATGCCGGCCGAGATCGACGCGAACATGTTGGCCTGCGAGGAGCCGACGAGGCGGACCGTGGACGTGGAGCAGTTCTGCTCGTGGTCCGCGTGCAGGATCAGCAGCTTGTCGAGCGCGGAGACGACGACCGGGTCGAGGTCGTACTCCTGCGCCGGCACCGAGAAGGTCATGCGCAGGAAGTTCTCGACGTAGCCGAGGTCGTTGCGCGGGTAGACGAACGGGTGGCCGATCGACTTCTTGTACGCGTACGCCGCGATCGTCGGAAGCTTGGCGAGCAGCCGGATCGTGGAGAGGTTGCGCTGCTTCTCGTCGAACGGGTTGTGGCTGTCCTGGTAGAAGGTGGACAGCGCCGAGACGACCGACGACAGCATCGCCATCGGGTGGGCGTCGCGCGGGAAGCCCTTGTAGAAGTTCTTGACGTCCTCGTGCAGCAGGGTGTGCTGCGTGATGTCGTTCTTGAACACGGTGAGCTCGTCGACGGTCGGCAGCTCGCCGTTGATCAGCAGGTAGGCGACCTCCACGAACGTGGAGCGCTCGGCCAGCTGCTCGATCGGGTAGCCGCGGTACCGGAGGATGCCCTGCTCACCGTCGAGGTAGGTGATGGCGGATTTATAGGCGGCGGTGTTCCCATAGCCGCTGTCCAGCGTCACCAGACCGGTCTGGGCGCGGAGCTTCCCGATGTCGAAGCCCTTGTCGCCGACGGTGCTGTCGATCACCGGGTAGGTGTACTCGCCGTCGCCGTACCGCAGTACTACAGAGTTGTCGCTCACGTCATCCCTCACCGACGTTGTGCCTCTTCTTCGAGGTTGCCCTGACTGTCTCTACCATCCCCCATTTGGCGCAGGAGAGTGCACTCGGGGTCGACCATTGGGCCTATTGGCGGCACTGAGTGCCGCCAACCTGCTCATCCTGCCCCCTCCACCCCGGCATCTGGAAGTGCTGTGTGACCTTCCTGACTCATTTGATCGATCATTTTTTGTGATGAGTCCGGCGGCGAGCCCGAACACCTGCGCTCACGGGCCCGAGAGTCTGAAGTCCAGTGCCGTGCAGCGCCTGCCCGCCGACACCGTACGGACCGCCTGACCGATCGCCTTGCGCGAACCTACGAGGACGACCAGCTGTTTGGCCCGGGTCACGGCCGTATACAGCAGGTTCCGCTGGAGCATGGTCCACGCGCTCGTGGTTACCGGGATCACGACGGCCGGATATTCACTGCCTTGCGAACGGTGAATGGTCACCGCGTACGCGTGCGCCAACTCGTCCAGTTCATCGAATTCGTACGGAACCTCCTCGTCCTCGTCCGTCAGCACCGTGAGGCGCTGGTCCACCGGGTCGAGTGAGGTGACGACGCCTACCGTGCCGTTGAAGACGCCGTTCGCGCCCTTCTCGTAGTTGTTGCGGATCTGAGTGACCTTGTCGCCGACGCGGAAGACCCGGCCGCCGAACCGCTTCTCGGGGACGTCGGGGCGGCCGGGCGTGATCGCCTGTTGCAGCAGGCCGTTGAGGTTGCCCGCGCCCGCCGGTCCCCGGTGCATGGGCGCGAGCACCTGGATGTCCCGGCGCGGGTCCAGCCCGAACTTGGCCGGAATCCGCCGCGCCGCCACGTCCACGGTGAGCCGGCCCGTCTCCTCCGTGTCGTCCTCGACGAAGAGGAAGAAGTCCTTCATGCCGTCGGTGACGGGGTGTTGGCCGGAGTTGATCCGGTGCGCGTTCGTCACCACGCCCGACTGCTGGGCCTGGCGGAACACGCGCGTGAGGCGTACGGCGGGGATCGGGCCGCCGTCGGCCAGCAGGTCGCGCAGCACCTCGCCGGCGCCGACGCTGGGGAGTTGGTCCACGTCTCCGACGAAGAGGATGTGGGCCCCTGGGGGCACGGCCTTGACGAGCTTGTTGGCGAGGAGCAGGTCGAGCATGGAGGCCTCGTCGACCACGACCAGGTCGGCGTCCAGGGGGCGGTCCTTGTCGTACGCCGCGTCGCCGCCGGGCTTGAGTTCCAGTAGCCGGTGGACAGTTGAGGCCTCGGCGCCGGTGAGTTCGGCGAGGCGTTTCGCTGCGCGGCCGGTGGGGGCGGCGAGGACGACCTTGGCCTTCTTGGCGC
Source organism: Streptomyces sp. NBC_00986 (assembly GCF_045162565.1). Taxonomy (NCBI): domain Bacteria; kingdom Bacillati; phylum Actinomycetota; class Actinomycetes; order Kitasatosporales; family Streptomycetaceae; genus Streptomyces; species Streptomyces sp. NBC_00986. Next base: position 7,562,027 of record NZ_CP108733.1, on the reverse strand, counting down.
GGGCCAGCTCGACGATCGAGCGCACGGTGAAGGATTTGCCGCAGCCTGGGCCGCCGGTGAGGACGGCCACTTTCTTGGTCAACGCGAGCTTGACGGCGGCCTCCTGCTCGGGGGCGAGTTCTACGCCGGTACGGGCCTTGAGCCAGGTCAGTGCCTTGTCCCAGGCCACGTCGTGGAAGCCGGGCATGCGGTCCGCGTCCGCGCGGAGCAGGCGGCGGAGCTGGGCGGCGAGGGAGAGTTCGGCGCGGTGGAAGGGGACGAGGTAGACGGCGGTGACGGGGTCGGGGCTGCCGTCGGGACCGGGGACCTTTTCGCGTACGACACCGGGGTCGCCCGACTCCTCGTCCGGCAGGGCGAGTTCGGCGAGGCACTCGATGACGAGGCCGGTGTCGACCTGGAGGAGTTTGACCGCGTCGGCGATGAGGCGCTCTTCGGGGAGATAGCAGTTGCCCTGGTCGGTGGCCTGCGAAAGGGCGTACTGGAGGCCCGCCTTGACGCGCTCCGGGCTGTCGTGCGGGATGCCGACGGACTGGGCGATCTTGTCGGCGGTGAGGAAACCGATGCCCCAGACGTCGGAGGCGAGACGGTACGGCTGGTTCTTCACTATCGAGATCGAGGCGTCGCCGTACTTCTTGTAGATGCGCACCGCGATCGACGTGGACACCTCGACGGTCTGGAGGAAGAGCATGACCTCCTTGATCGCCTTCTGCTCCTCCCAGGCCTCGGCGATCTTCTTCGTCCGCTTGGGGCCGAGCCCGGGAACCTCGATGAGGCGCTTGGGCTCGTCCTCGATGATCTGCAGGGTGTCCAGGCCGAAGTGCTGGGTGATGCGGTCGGCGAAGACGGGGCCGATGCCTTTGACGAGGCCTGAGCCGAGGTAGCGGCGGATGCCCTGGATGGTGGCGGGGAGGAGCGTTGTGTAGTTCTCCACGGTGAACTGCTTGCCGTACTGGGGGTGCGAGCCCCAACGGCCCTCCATGCGGAGGGATTCGCCGGCCTGGGCACCGAGGAGCGCGCCTACGACGGTGAGGAGATCGCCGCCGCCTCGTCCGGTGTCGACTCGGGCGACTGTGTAGCCGTTGTCCTCGTTGGCGTAGGTGATGCGCTCCAGGACGCCTTCCAGGACGGCGAGTTGGCGCTCGCCTGTGGGGTTACCTCGATTTGCCGCCTGGGTGGACATGGTTCGACGGTACCGGCCGGGTGTGACAGGGGGGTGGGGTCAGGGGTGGGAGTGGTGTTTCAGGGCTTCGACGAAGGTGGTGAAAGTGGGGGTGGGGAAGGTGAGGGTGGCTCTGGAGGGGGTTTTCGTGTCGCGGACCGCTACTTGGGTGGGGGTGTTCGCAATCTCCCAGCCGCTGTCCCGGAACGGCAGGCGGGGGAAGCTCGTGTGGTGCGAGCTCGCAGCGGCTTGAGGGGGCTTCGACGTTGAGTGACGTGCGGGGCGCCCAGCCTCAGGAGAGGTAACCCGCAGAAGTGTGACACTCCTGCGGAAAGTGTCACACTTCTGCGGGGAGGGTCCTCTCCGGCGGGGACGGGCCAAGGGCCGCACCGCTCACGTGGCCGTGTTCGGGCTGTGGTCGGGATGCCTGGCATCTCTGTGGGCATGGAGATCAAGGCGCCACGTTTGTTAGCGTGCGGGTCGAGGACACGCGAAGACACGGCCCGGTACGGGTTAGTCCGGGCAGCGCCGAAACGCGCCGAACACCTCACTTCGCCGGCGGCCTCCGTGTACGGGACTGCCAACGCCAGGTGTGACCTGTGTGTCCCTTTCTCTGTCGTTGCGCGAGGAAGGGACGGCCGGCATGCCGTATCCACACGTGATCGTCATCGGCGCGGGGCTGGGCGGGCTCTGTCTCGCACAGGGCCTGCGCCGGCGGGACATCGGATTCTCGGTGTACGAACGGGACGTCGACCTGGTGTCCCGTCAACAGGGCTATCGCATCCACATCGACACCCACGGGGACAGCTCCCTGGCCGACTCCCTGCCCCCGGAGCTGCACCGGCTGTTCCGGGCCACGGCCGGGGTGCCACTGCCGCGCACGCCCGTATTCGACAGCCGGCTGCGGCAGTTGGCCGTACTGGAGGGGGACGGAGGCACTCATCTCGCGGTCGACCGGCTGACGCTGCGTCGGATACTGCTGACGGGGCTGGAGGACGCCGTCACGTTCGGCAAAAGATTCACCCACTACCGCACCGGGGCGGACGGCCGGGTCGTGGCCTGCTTCGGCGACGGGACCGAGGCGAGCGGCGATGTGCTCGTCGCCGCGGACGGGGTCAACTCCCCTGTACGCCGTCAGCATCTGCCGCACGCACGGGTGGTGGACACGGGCCTGCGGCAGCTGTACGGGAAGGTGCCCCTCACGAAGACGACCAGGCCCCTCTTCCGGGAGGAGATGTTTGCCGTGTTCACGCCGGTCATCGGACCGGAAAGGCAGTTCGTCGGCATCGCCCCGGTCGAATTTCCCGAGCCGCCGAGACGGGCAGCCGGCCGTCTCGCGCCGATGGCGGCCCTGGACGACAGCGCGGACTACATGACGGTCTCCTTCGGTTCCCACCGGGATCATCTCCCGTACGACGACGCCCAGTTGCGGACAATGACCGGATCCGAACTGCAGCGGGCAACCCTCCGGCTGATCGAGGAATGGCACCCGCAGGTCCGCCGGATCATCGAACACTGGATTCCCGAAAGCGTCTTCCCCCTGACCTTGCGCACCAGCGTGCCCATCCCCGCATGGCACCCGAGCCGCGTCACGCTGCTCGGAGACGCTGTCCACGCGATGAGCCCGGCAGGCGGGATCGGCGCGAACACCGCCCTGCGCGACGCCGGCCTGCTCGCCGCCGCGCTGGGGAAGGCGGCCCATGGCCGGCCGGTCATCGACGCGCTCGCCGACTACGAATCCGTGATGACCGGATATGGATTCGACGCGGTGCGCACCTCGGCCGACAACGGACGGCGCATGCTCGGCCAGGACCCATTGCCGGGGTCCTGACAGCGTCCGGGCCCAGAGGGCCGTCACGGGCACGATGGCGTCGACGCTCGCGGGTTCTCTGTCGGCGCCGGCCGGCACGGACCACGGGTTCACGTCGGAGGTCGGCTGCACCGGCATCGCGTCCTACGACCTGACCAGCCCACCTGACCAGCCCCTACGGGAGGCCGATCACGTGAGCGACGTATGACCGGCAGCGGTCCTGCACGGGTGGAAACAGCCGCCGCACACCCGACGCTCCGATGAGCAGGGTTCATCACGATCGGGTCTCAGAGGTCGGCCGGGGGCTTGATTTACTCCCGTGTAATCGATTCCAATCCTCCGTGTAATCGATTCCACGAGGAGGTGGAACGGCGATGGCGAGCATCAAGGACGTCGCCGCCGAGGCCGGGGTTTCCGTGGCCACGGTGTCGCGGGTGCTGAACGACCATCCGTCGGTCAGTGACGACGCACGCACGCGTGTGCTGGCCGCCGTAGAGGCGCTGGGCTACCGCCCGAACGCCGTCGCCCGTTCGCTGCGCACCGATCAGACCCGCACCCTCGGCCTGGTCATCAGCGACGTGCTCAACCCGTACTTCACCGAACTGGCCCGCTCCGTCGAGGAGGAGGCCCGGGCGCTCGGGTACAGCGTCATCATCGGCAACGCCGACGAGCGGCCGGAGCTGCAGGACCACCACGTGCGGACGCTGCTGGACCGGCGTATCGACGGACTGCTCGTGTCCCCCGCCGACGGCGGCTCCCCCGGCATGCTGGACGCCGCCCGCGCCGGGACCCCGATGGTGTTCGTGGACCGGTGGATCCCGGGCCTGGACGTGCCCGTGGTGCGGGCCGACGGACGGGCCGCCATCCGGGATCTCGTCGCCCACCTGCACGGGCTCGGACATCGCCGGCTCGCCATCATCGGCGGCCCCGCTGCCACCACCACCGGCAGTGAGCGCGTCGCCGCCTTCCGGGACGCGCTGGCCGAGTACGGGATTCCGCTCCCCGACGTCTACATCGGGCAGGGCGACTTCCAGGCCGAGAGCGGGCGGCGGGTGACTGAAGGGTTCCTCGATCTGCCCGAGCCGCCCGAGGTCGTGTTCGCCGCCGACAACCTGATGGCCCTGGGTGCCCTGGACGCCGTACGCGCGCGTGGGCTGCGGGTTCCGGAGGATCTCGCGCTGGCCGCGTTCGACGACATCCGGTGGTTCGTGCACACCGATCCGCCGATCACCGCGATCGCCCAGCCGACCGGTGACCTGGGGCGGGCCGCCGTGCGTGCGCTCGTCGACCGGATCGAGGGGCGGGCGCCGCAGTCCGTCACCCTTCCCGCCCGGCTCGTCGTACGCCGGTCCTGCGGCGAGCCGGCTGCCGCGCGGTCCCCCGCCCTGCCGAACCCCGCCCAACCTCCTGCTCGGCCGGACCCCGCCCAACCCCCGGGGCCGCCCGACCTCACCTCATCACCTTCTCGGCCGGACCCCACCGAACCTCCCGGCCCACCCAACCCCGCCTCGCCCGCTCCCCGGTCGGACCCCGCGCACTCCCCCACGCGGCCCGACCTCGCCTCATCCCCTCCCGAGCCGAACCCCGACCACCCCCCAGTTCAACCTGTTCGAAGGAGCCAGTCGTGAGCAACCAGGACGAGTTGCTGCGCATCGAGGGCATCCGCAAGACCTTCCCCGGTGTCGTCGCGCTGGACGGCGTCGACTTCGATCTGCGTCGGGGTGAGGTCCATGTGCTGCTCGGTGAGAACGGTGCCGGCAAGAGCACCCTCATCAAGATGCTCTCCGGCGCCTACCGCCCCGACGGCGGCCGGATCGTGGTCGGTGGCGAGGAGGTGCGTATCCACAGCGCGCAGGACTCCGCGCACCTCGGGATCGCCACGATCTACCAGGAGTTCAACCTCGTTCCCGATCTGACGGTCGCCGAGAACATCTTTCTGGGGCGGCAGCCGCGTCGCCTCGGGATGATCGACCGGAAGCGGATGGAGGCCGATGCCGCCGTCCTGCTGGAGCGGGTGGGTGTGAACGTCTCGCCGCGCGCTCGGGTCCGTGAACTCGGTATCGCGCGGCTCCAGATGGTCGAGATCGCCAAGGCGCTCAGTCTCGACGCGCGCGTGCTGATCATGGACGAGCCGACCGCCGTGCTCACCTCGGAAGAGGTCGAGAAGCTGTTCGCGATTGTGCGCCAACTCCGCGCGGACGGGGTCGGGATGGTGTTCATCACCCATCACCTGGAGGAGATCGCCGCCATCGGTGACCGCGTCACCGTCATCCGGGACGGGAAGTCCGTCGGGCAGGTGCCTGCCTCCACGCCCGAGGACGAGCTCGTACGGCTCATGGTCGGGCGGTCGATCGAGCAGCAGTATCCGCGTGAACGGGCCGACGCCGGCGCCGCGTTGCTCTCCGTCGAGGGGCTCACCCGGGACGGGGTCTTCCACGACATCAGCTTCGAGGTGCGGGCCGGTGAGGTCGTCGGTATCGCCGGACTCGTCGGGGCCGGTCGTACCGAGGTCGTACGGGCTGTCTTCGGGGCCGACCCGTACGACCAGGGTGCCGTCACCGTCTCCGGTGGGCTCGTCCCCAGGCACGACGTCAACGCGGCCATGGCGGCCGGGATCGGGCTCGTCCCCGAGGACCGTAAGGGGCAGGGGCTTGTCCTGGACCAGTCCGTGGAGGAGAACCTCGGGCTCGTCACCATGCGGGCCGCCACCAAGGGCGGTCTTGTCGACCTCAAGGGGCAGCGGGTCGCCGCCGCGCGGATCGCGAAGCAACTGGGCGTACGGATGGCCGGACTCGGCCAGCAGGTGCGGACGTTGTCCGGCGGCAACCAGCAGAAGGTCGTCATCGGCAAGTGGCTGCTCGCCGACACCAAGGTGCTGATCCTCGACGAGCCGACGCGCGGCATCGACGTCGGCGCCAAGGTCGAGATCTATCAACTCATCAATGAACTCACCGCCGGTGGTGCCGCCGTGCTCATGATCTCCAGTGATCTGCCCGAAGTTCTCGGCATGAGCGACCGGGTGCTGGTCATGGCCCAGGGGCGCATCGCCGGCGAACTCTCCGCCGAACAGGCCACGCAGGACTCCGTGATGGCACTCGCCGTCAGCACACCCGGCACATCAACCGAAGCGACTACCGCTCAAGCAACTACCGCTGTGGAGGGCCACCGTGGCCACTGACACGCTCAAGAGCACGCCGGGCGCGAGTGGCGCCTCGGGGATCCGCCGACTGCTCCTGGACAACGGGGCGTTGACCGCGCTCATCGTCCTGGTCATCGCCATGTCGGCGCTGTCCGGCGACTTCCTGACCACCGACAACCTCCTCAACGTCGGTGTCCAGGCGGCCGTGACCGCCATCCTCGCCTTCGGCGTCACCTTCGTGATCGTCTCGGCGGGCATCGACCTGTCGGTCGGTTCGGTGGCGGCCCTGTCGGCCACCGTCCTCGCCTGGAGCGCCACGCAGCACGGCGTCCCGGTCTTCCTCGCCGTGATCCTCGCGATCGCCACGGGCATCGCGGCCGGTCTCATCAACGGTTTCCTCATCGCCTACGGCAAACTCCCGCCGTTCATCGCGACGTTGGCGATGTTGTCGGTGGCGCGCGGTCTGTCGCTGGTCATCTCGCAGGGTTCCCCGATCGCCTTCCCGGACTCGGTCTCGCACCTCGGTGACACGCTGGGCGGCTGGCTGCCGGTGCCGGTCCTGGTGATGATCGTGATGGGGCTCATCGCGGCCTTCGTCCTCGGCCGGACCTACATCGGCCGGTCCATGTACGCGATCGGCGGCAACGAAGAGGCCGCGCGCCTCTCGGGGTTGCGCGTCTCCAAGCAGAAGCTCGCGATCTACGCCCTGTCCGGTGTCTTCGCAGCCGCCGCGGGCATCGTCCTCGCCTCCAGGCTCTCCTCCGCGCAGCCGCAGGCGGCCGACGGTTACGAGCTGGACGCGATCGCGGCGGTCGTCATCGGCGGCGCCTCCCTCGCGGGCGGCACCGGCAAGGCGTCCGGCACGCTCATCGGCGCGCTGATCCTCGCGGTGCTGCGCAACGGCCTCAACCTCCTTTCCGTGTCGGCCTTCTGGCAGCAGGTCGTCATCGGTGTCGTGATCGCGCTGGCGGTCCTGCTCGACACCGTGCGCCGCAAGGCGGGCGCAACTCCCGCCTCCGGTACGGGCGGTGGCAACAAGGGCAAGCAGGCGACGACGTACGCGCTCGCGGCCGTCGTCACCGTGGCGATCGTCGGCGCTACCTCCTTCCTGCACAACGACTCCTCCACGTCGACGAAGCCCAAGCTCGGTCTGTCGCTCTCCACGCTCAACAACCCCTTCTACGTGCAGTTGAAGGCCGGTGCGCAGGCGGAGGCGAAGAAGCTGGGCCTGGACATGACGGTCACGGACGCGCAGAACGACGCCTCCCAGCAGGCCAACCAGCTGCAGAACTTCACCAGTTCGAGCTACGGCGCGATCATCGTCAACCCGGTGGACTCGGACGCGTCGAGCAACTCCGTGAAGGCCGCCGACAAGGCGAAGATCCCGGTGATCGCCGTCGACCGGGCCGTGAACAACGCGGCCGTGGACACCCTGGTCGCCTCCGACAACGTCGTCGGCGGTGAACTCGCCGCCAAGACCATCGGCGAGAAGCTCGGCGGCACCGGCAAGATCGTCATCCTCCAGGGCCAGGCGGGCACTTCGGCGGCGCGCGAGCGTGCCGAGGGCTTCGCCAAGGGGCTGAAGGCCTACCCCGGCATCCAGGTCGTCGCCCAGCAGCCGGCCGACTTCGACCGCACCAAGGGCCTCGACGTGATGTCGAACCTGCTCCAGGCGCACCCCGACGTCCAGGGCGTCATCGCCGCCAACGACGAGATGGCGCTCGGCGCGATCAAGGCGCTCGGCTCCAAGGCCGGCAAGTCGGTCTCGGTCGTCGGCTTCGACGGCACGCCGGACGGCCTGACCGCCGTCAAGCAGGGCACGCTGTACGCGTCCGTGGCACAACAGCCCAGCCAGCTCGGCAAGATTGCCGTGGACAACGCGCTGCGCGCGGCTCAGGGCAAGAAGGTGGAGACGACGGTGAAGGTGCCGGTCAAGGTCGTCACCAAGGAGAACGTGGCCGGGTTCACCGGCTGACAACCACCGCCCGACAACGACCGGATCAACACTCCAAGTCACCACTGTGGGGAGTCAATTGATGTACGACTACGACCTCCTGGTCGTGGGATCGGCCAACGCCGACCTCGTGATCGGCGTCGAGCGGCGGCCGGGCGCCGGCGAGACGGTCCTCGGTTCCGACCTCGCCGTCCACCCCGGCGGCAAGGGCGCCAACCAGGCGGTCGCCGCCGCCCGGCTGGGAGCCCGTACGGTCCTGCTGGCCCGAGTCGGCGACGACGCGCACGGCCGGCTGCTGCTCGACTCGCAGCGGGCCGCCGGTGTCGACACGGTGGGCGTCCTGGTCGGCGGGGCGCCGACCGGGGTCGCGCTGATCACGGTGGACCCGTCCGGCGACAACAGCATCGTGGTGTCGCCCGGCGCCAACGGAAAGCTGTTCCCCGTGGACGTCCAGGCCGCCGGGTGCCTCTTCCAGGCCGCCCGGGTGGTCTCCGTACAGCTGGAGATCCCGCTGGAGACGGTCGTGGAGGTCGTACGGAATCTCGCGGACGGCAGCCGCTTCGTGCTGAACCCGTCACCGCCCCGGCCGCTCCCGGCCGAAGTCCTGGCCGCCTGCGACCCGTTGATCGTCAACGAGCACGAGGCGAAGGTGATCCTCGGGGACGCGTGTGTGAGCGAGCGGCCCGAGGACTGGGCCCGGATCCTGCTCGCGAAGGGACCGCGTTCGGTGGTCGTGACGCTGGGCGCGGAGGGCGCGCTGGTCGCGTCCAAGGACGGGATCACCCGCGTACCGTCCGTGAAGGTGGACGCCGTGGACACGACGGGCGCGGGCGACGCGTTCACCGCGGCGCTGGCATGGAAGCTGGGTGCGGGCTTGTCGCTGGCCGAGGCGGCGGAGTACGCGGCCAGGGTCGGCGCGGTCGCGGTGACCCGTAAGGGTGCGCAGGACTCCTTCCCTACGGCGGACGAGGTCGCCGCACTGTGCAGTGCCGGCCCGGGGGACAACCCCCGGACCCCCGGCAGCGAAGACGAGTCGGGCAGCCTGTCCGGGACACCCGTGCGAGGCGAATCCCCGTGAAGAAGGCAGGGATTCTCAACCGTCATCTCTCCGGCGCGCTGGCCGAGTTGGGGCACGGGGACGGGGTGCTGGTGTGCGACGCCGGGATGCCGATCCCCAAGGGTCCCCGGGTGGTGGACCTGGCGTTCCGCGCCGGGGTGCCGTCGTTCGAGGAGGTGCTGGACGGGCTGCTGGCCGAGCTGGTGGTGGAGGGCGCGACGGCGGCGAGCGAGGTGCGCGGCGCCAACCGCGCGGCCACGGCCCTGCTCGACGCCCGCTTCCCCGACGGCCTGGACCTCGTCTCCCACGAGCGGCTCAAGGAGCTGTCGGCGGGTGCGCGGCTGATCGTACGGACGGGCGAGGCGCGGCCGTACGCGAATGTGCTGTTGCGGTGCGGGGTGTTCTTCTAGGGCTCGGGGAACACCAGGGGCACGCCGTAGCGGTGCTCGGCGGCGCGCAGGGCCGGGAGGAGTTTCGTGCGGAGGGCGCGGATCTCGGCGGTGTGGGCGGTGCGGAAGCCGGTGCGCAGGTGCAGGCGGGCGGGGGTGCGGGCGGCCTCGACGGGGCGCATGCAGGTGGCGTAGACGCGGCCCAATTCGGCTTCCACAGCCGGGAGTTCGGCCGCGGTGGCAGACTGTTCGCGGGCTTCGGCCGCCGCTATGAAGGCCTGCTCGTCGCGGGCCTCGACGCCGTGCGCGGACAGGCAGCCGGAGAGTCCGCGGCGGGCCCGGACCGTGGCGGGAGCGCCGTCCACCGGGCCGAGTTCGCCGAACCAGCGCTGCTCCACCGGCAGATAGAAGTCGCTCAGTACGGCCGCGGCCTTCGCCCCCTCGGCGCGGCAGCGGCGTACCTCCGCCGCGGTGCCGGAGCGGGCCGTGGACGGGGCGCTCACGGGGGCCGGGAGCTCCGCGCCGGCACTCAGCCCGTGTTGGGCGATGAAGTCCAGGTCGGGGAGGGCGAAGAAGCGGATGAACGCGAGGGGGATCTCCGCGGGCAGCGCGAATCCGCCCCGGCGGGCGCAGTCGGCGGTGGCCGCGCGGTCCACCTGCTGCCCGAACACGTACAGGCCCTGGGTCCAGCGGGTCTCGGCGCCGGTGGCCGGCAGGACCATGCGTACCGGGTCGGCCGGCAGGGTACGGCCGAGTCGGGCCGGGGTCACCGGAGCGGCCCGGGTGCCGGACGGCCGGCCGACGACGTCGGCGGCCTGGGCGGAACATGCGGTGACGAGCAGGGCGACGGCCACCGCGAGGGCCGTACGCACCGGGGCCGGGCGCCGGAGCATCCGGGGCACTCCTCTCCTCCCGCCGACCGGGGGCCGTCCGGTGTGGACGGCCCCCGGCGGACACGGGACCGGGGTCAGTGGACGACCTTGACGGTGTCGCCACCGTTCGCGGCACTGGCCACGGTGAACAGCGTGTTGTCGGCGACGTTGGTGCACAGCAGCTCGCTGTCGACGGCGTAACTGCCGTCGTAGAGCCAGATGTAGCCCGCGTCGCAGGTTTTCCAGGAGGTGGTGGACGTGTGGTAGAGACGGCCGGCGTAGCCGTCGTAGCCGTAGACCGTCTTGTCGTCGACGTAGACGAGGTTGAGGTCGCTGCAACTGCTGGTCGCCGACTTCCGCACCTGGGTGCCGACGCCCTCGCGCGGTCCGGTGGTCAGCGTGTTGGTCGCACACGCGGCCGGCGCGGCCGGTGCGGCGGACGCCGCGGGCGCGAGGACCACACAGGTGGCCGCGGCGGCGAGCGCGAGCGCGTCGGCCGCGATGGCGTTCTTCATGGGTTTCCCCCTTCGACGGTGGTCACCGGCGGGACTGGTCATCGCCCTGCCGGTGCTTCGCCGCACACGTTGACAGCGCGGGCCCGCCGCGCACGAGCACCTTCGACCTGGCTCGAAAGTCGCTGGCCGGGCGGCGGAGGCCGTTGCTCCACCGGTGCGTGCGGGGTCGGTGGGGCGGGCGGGACGAAGGGGACGGGTGGTGTTCGTCGCACGAGGGGGCCGGGTGACGCGAAAGCGACTGCGCGGGATACGGGACTACGGCTCGGCGGGCAGGGCGGGTGCCGCCGGGACCGGCCGGCGGAGCAGGGCCGCGCCGAGCGGGGTGAGGGTGTGCAGCACGGTGTTGCCGACGCGATGACTGGTGGTCAGGCCGGAGTCGCGCAGGACGGTGGTGTGGTGGGTCGCGGTGGCGGGCGAGACCCCCAGGCCGCGCGCCAGTTCCGAGGTGGTCGCGCCGGACGCGATGCCGCGCAGCGCCGCCGCCCGGGTCCGGCCCAGCAGTGCGGCGAGGGAGGCGTCGGCGGGCCGTACGGGGGCGGGCTGCCGCTTGTACCGCAGGGGGTAGATCAGCACGGGCCGTAGCTGCGGGTCGGCCATGGAGACCGGCGACTGCCAGCAGAAGTAGGTGGGGACCAGGCGCAGTCCGCGTCCGTCGAGATACAGGTCCCGGTCCTCTACGTAGTCGACGTGCAGCACCGGCGGGCACCAGCGCATCGCCGGGGAGAGGCCGGAGAGCAGTCCGCCGACGCCGGTGGCGAGGACCTCGTGGGCGCGCAGGGCGCGTTCGCCGGTGAGTTCCGCGTGGATGCGGTCGTGGTGGGGGGCGACGACGGCGTCGTAGTAGGCGCGCAGGACCTTGGCCAGTTCCTCCCGCGCCGGACGTTCCACCAGGCGTGCGGCCCAGGCGGGGGCGCCGCTCGAACCACGCAGCAGGCTCAGCTCCCGGGCGACCCGGTCGGGCGGGGTGTCGACGACCGCCGCGAGCCCGCGGTCCAGTCCGTCGGCGGACTCGGCGGGGGTGAGGAAGTCGGGCAGGTAGCGCGCCCTGGGCAGCAGCGGGACCAGCACGCGGCGTACGGCCGCGCCGAGCGGGGTGCCGACGAGGGTGGTCCGGGCTCCCTGGTGCCAGTCGGCGTACGCCCAGCGGCCCTGGGTGGTCTGCAGCCGGTGCAGGGTGCAGACGAGCTCCCAGAGCGGGTCGGGGCCGCTCGCGAGGTGGAGGCGCGTCAGGTCCTGGGGAGTGAAGTGGATCCGCAGCACAGGATGGAGCGTGGGCGACGACCGTCACGGGGGCAACCTACGGATTCAGCCGCTCCGTTGCGTCACAACGAACGCACACCCCGCACACAGATGCCGGACAAATTCGAGGGGGCCCGGTCCGTCGACCGTGCCCCCTCGGGTTTTCCCCTCCACATCAGAACCCCCGCGATCCCCCCAGATCCCCCTCCAAGAGTCCTGATGCCAAGTACGACCCACGGACTACGGGGAGGGTTGTACGACATCTTGAGAATTCTTCAAGACGGGTTCCGGGTGCCGACGAATCCGGGCGGACGTAGCGTTTCAGACATGAGCGAAGACTCGGCTACGACCTTCCAGGGCGCCGTCCTCGACGAGCTGGGCGGCGACAAGGTCCAGGAGATCGCGGGGCTGCTGGGCACCGACGAGGCGGGCGCTCGGGAGGTCGTCGGGACGACAGTCTCGGCGCTGTCCGGCGAGGCGGCGGCCGTGGACACCTCGGCTGTCGAGACGCCCCAGGAGGCTCCGCTCCAGGGCGTGGCCACGCTGGGCGGTTTCGCGGCCGGCGGGCTCATGGCCGGGGTGCTGGCGAAGGCGGCCAGGCCGGTGGCGAACGCGGTGGCCAAGAAGACGGGGCTGCCGCCGGCGACCGTCGTGCGGGTCGTCGAGATGCTGATCCCGGCCGTGCTCGCGGTGCTCACGAAGCGGGCGGCGAAGAAGAAGTAACCCGTGCGGTGCGGGTGTTGGGCGGTCGGTACGGCATACTCCTGACCTCCTGCCCCACCCCGGATCGAACGGGGTGGGGCAGGGCTCAGGGGTGTGTCAGGGATGCGGCCGTCGTCAGCGGACGGTGACCGAGACCGCCTTGGACACGGCGGCGCCGTCCTTGACGCGCAGGACCTGGACGCCCTTCTTCTGGAACTTGTCGGTCAGCTTGTAGGTGCTGTGGTTGACCTTGGCGGTCACCGGCAGGGACTTCCAGGTCGCGCCGCTCTTGACCTGGAGCGTCACCTTGCTGCCCTCCTTGAGACCGGTGGACTTGCCGGTGAAGGTGACCACGTCGCCGAGCTTCACGGTGCTGTGGTTGGCCTTGAGGGTGATGCTCGCCGGGGCGGGCGCGGCGACGGCGGAGGTGGCGCCGACGGCGACAAGTGCCGCGGAGACCACGGAGACGGCGGCGATACGCACGTTCACAGATAACTCCTTGTTTTGTTTCTCGAATTACTTCTCTTATGCACCTCTCAGGCTTCTCTCATACAAGAGAAAGCCCGGAAGACCGCGCTTCCGGGCTTTCTCCCGGCCCCGCGGCGAGCACGATCCTACAGACATGACCTGGGGAGATACGGTTCCGGAAAGCTCCGAAAAACCTAAATCGACAGGCTGGTCACAGGAATAGCGCGCACCGCACGGACCCTGATCTGCATTTATAAAAACGAGCTGTGTGAAGGTGACTCTCACATTCCGAGCACGCACCGGACCCGCTACCGGATCACGTGTTCCACGAACCGTGCCGCCGTCTCCGCCAGCACCTCGCGCCCGTCCCGCGCCCACAGCCCGTCGTTGAACAGTTCGACCTCGATGGACCCGGTGTACCCGGCCGCCTCGACGTACGACAGCCACTCCCGCATGTCGATCGCGCCGTCACCGATCTGCCCGCGGCCGTTGAGCACGCCCTCGGGCAACGGGGTGGTCCAGTCGGCGAGCTGGAAGGTGTGGATACGGCCGCCCGCACCCGCCCGGGCGATCTGCTCAGGCGCCCGGTCGTCCCACCAGATGTGGTACGTGTCCACCGTGACGCCGACCTGCTGGGCGGGGAAGCGCTCGGCGAGGTCGAGGGCCTGCGTGAGCGTGGAGACCACGCAGCGGTCGGAGGCGAACATCGGGTGCAGCGGCTCGATGGCCAGCCGTACGCCCCGCTCCTCGGCGTAGGGCCCCAACTCCCCCAGCGCGTCGGCGATCCGCTCCCGCGCGCCGTGCAGGTCCTTCGAGCCGACGGGGAGACCTCCGGACACCAGCACGAGGGTGTCTGTGCCCAGAGTTGCCGCCTCGTCCACCGCCCGGCGGTTGTCGTCGAGGGCTCGGGCGCGCTCGTCCGGGTCGATCGCGGTGAAGAAGCCGCCCCTGCACAACGTTGTCACCGTGAGCCCCGCGTCGCGGACCAGCTTCGCGGTCTCCTCCAGGCCGTACGACTGGACGGGCTCGCGCCAGAGGCCGACGCCGGGGACGTCCAACTCCAGGCAGGCGTCGACCAGTTCGGGCATCGACAGCTGCTTGACCGTCATCTGGTTGATGGAGAAGCGGGCGAGGTCGGGGTTGCTCACTGGGTCACTCCGTACAGGGCGAGCAGGTTCTTCATCCGTTCCTCGGCGAGCTTCGGGTCGGGGAACAGGCCCAGGCCGTCGGCGAGTTCGTAGGCGCGGGCGAAGTGCGGGAGGGAGCGGGCCGATTGGAGGCCGCCGACCATCGTGAAGTGTGATTGGTGGCCGGCCAGCCAGGCCAGGAACACCACGCCCGTCTTGTAGAAGCGGGTCGGCTTCTGGAACAGGTGGCGGGACAACTCGACGGTGGGGTCGAGGAGTTCACGGAACCCGGCCGTGTTCCCGGTGTCCAGGACGCGGACCGCCTCCGCCGCCAGCGGGCCGAGCGGGTCGAAGATGCCGAGCAGGGCGTGGCTGAAGCCCTGGTCGTCGCCCGCGATCAGCTCGGGGTAGTTGAAGTCGTCGCCGGTGTAGCAGCGCACGCCCTGCGGCAGTCGGCGCCGGATGTCGATCTCCCGCTGAGCCTCCAGGAGCGACACCTTGATGCCGTCCACCTTGTCGGGGTGGGCCGCGATGACTTCGAGGAACGTGTCGGTGGCCGCGTCGAGATCCGACGAGCCCCAGTAGCCCTCCAGCGCCGGGTCGAACATCGGGCCCAGCCAGTGCAGGACGACGGGCTCGGTGGCCTGGCGGAGCAGGTGGCCGTAGACCTCCAGGTGGTCCTCGGGGCCCTTGGCCACGGCCGCGAGCGCGCGGGACGCCATCAAGATGGCCTGCGCGCCCGATGCCTCGACGAGCGCCAACTGCTCCTCGTACGCGGCCTGCACGTCGGCCAGGGACGCCGGGCCGGTGAGCTGGTCGGTGCCGACGCCACACGCGATACGGCCGCCAACTGCCTTGGCCTCGGCGGCACTTCGGCGGATCAGCTCGGCCGCGCCCGCCCAGTCCAGGCCCATGCCGCGCTGGGCGGTGTCCATCGCCTCGGCGACACCGAGGCCGTGGGACCAGAGGTGACGACGGAAGGCGAGGGTGGCGTCCCAGTCGACGGCGGCGGCCGAGTCCGGGCTCGTGTCGGCGAAGGGATCGGCGACGACGTGCGCCGCCGAGAACACCGTACGAGAGGTGAAGGGGGTGCCGGAGGTGACGGCGAGGGGTTCCTGTCGGGGCTCGTACGCCCTCAAGGCCCCGCTGCTGTCCGGGAGTTGGATGGTCACAGGGTGATCTCCGGAACGTCGAAGCGGCGGCCCTCGGCGGACGACTTCAGGCCCAGCTCGGCGAGCTGGACACCGCGGGCGCCGGCCAGGAGGTCCCAGTGGTAGGGGGCGTCGGCGTAGACGTGGCGGAGGAACAGCTCCCACTGGGCCTTGAAGCCGTTGTCGAAGTCGGTGTTGTCGGGGACTTCCTGCCACTGGTCGCGGAAGACCTCGGTGGCGGGCAGGTCCGGGTTCCAGACCGGCTTGGGGGTGGAACTGCGGTGCTGGGCACGGCAGTTGCGCAGACCGGCGACGGCCGACCCCTCGGTCCCGTCCACCTGGAACTCGACGAGTTCGTCGCGGTTGACGCGGACGGCCCAGGAGGAGTTGATCTGGGCGATGGCGCCGCTGTCGAGCTCGAAGATGCCGTAGGCGGCGTCGTCGGCGGTGGCGTCGTAGGGCTTGCCGTTCTCGTCCCAGCGCTGCGGGATGTGGGTGGTGGCGATGGCCTGCACGGACTTCACGCGGCCGAACAGCTCGTGGAGGACGTACTCCCAGTGCGGGAACATGTCGACGACGATGCCGCCGCCGTCCTCCGAGCGGTAGTTCCACGACGGGCGCTGGGCGGTCTGCCAGTCGCCCTCGAAGACCCAGTAGCCGAACTCGCCCCGGATGGACAGGATCCGGCCGAAGAAGCCGCCGTCGATGAGCCGCTTGAGCTTCAGCAGGCCCGGGAGGAACAGCTTGTCCTGGACGACGCCGTGCTTGATGCCGGCGGCGTCGGCGAGGCGGGCCAGTTCGAGGGCGCCGTCGAAGTCGGTGGCCGTCGGCTTCTCGGTGTAGATGTGCTTGCCCGCAGCGATCGCCTTCTTGAGCGCCTCCTCGCGGGCCGAGGTGACCTGGGCGTCGAAGTAGATCTCGACGGTCGGGTCGGCGAGGACCGCGTCGACGTCCGTGGAGACGTTCTCGGGGTCCAGCCCGTGCTGCTCGGCAAGCGCCTTCAGCGCGTGCTCGCGGCGGCCGACGAGGATCGGTTCCGGCCACAGGACCGTACCGTCGCCGAGGTCTAGACCACCCTGCTCGCGCAGTGCGAGGATCGAGCGGACGAGGTGCTGTCGGTAGCCCATGCGCCCGGTCACGCCGTTCATGGCGATACGCACCGTCTTGCGTGTCACGTGTTTCCCTTCGTCCACGCACGTTTCCACGTACGTCTCAAGAACGCAGCAAGCGCTTTCTATATATGCAGAAGCTAGCCTTTGCCCACTGGTCTGTACAAGACCGTGATGGGGTCGAGTTGTTCGAGGGGGCGAACAACCGGGGCAGGTGGCCTTATGGTCTGCTCGGACGGGGGCTTCCTTTGAGCAGCCTATGTACAACGGCGTACGACAAGATGCGCGACCGGAGGACGAACAACATGACGGTGACCCTGGCGGACGTGGCGGCCCGCGCCCAGGTCTCCCCCGCGACGGTGTCGCGCGTACTGAACGGCAACTATCCGGTCGCGGCCACCACGCGCGAGCGGGTCCTGCGGGCGGTCGACGAGCTGGACTACGTGCTCAACGGTCCCGCGAGCGCGCTGGCCGCGGCCACCTCCGACCTGGTCGGCATCCTGGTCAACGACATCGCCGACCCCTTCTTCGGGATCATGGCGAGCGCGATCCAGGGCGAGATCGGGGGGCCGGGGGGCCGTGCGGGCGGCGAACGGCTGGCGGTGGTGTGCAACACGGGCGGCTCCCCGGAGCGCGAGCTGACGTATCTGACCCTGCTGCAACGGCAGCGGGCGGCTGCGGTGGTGCTGACCGGCGGGGCGATGGAGAACGCGCCGCACGCGGCGGCGGTCGCGGCGAAGCTGCGGAAGCTGGGCGAGGCGGGGACGCGGGTGGTGCTGTGCGGGCGGCCGCCGGCGCCGGACACGGGGGCGTTCGCGCTGACCTTCGACAACCGCGGCGGTGGCCGGGAACTGACCGAGCACCTGATCGGGCTTGGGCACAGGCGGCTCGGATACATCGCGGGGCCGGAGGAACGGACGACGACGCGGCACCGGCTGGAGGGTCACCGGGAGGCGCTGGCCGCGCACGGGATCGTAGAGGATCCGCGGTGGACTGTTCATGGCCGCTACGACCGGCGGTCGGGGTACGAGGCGACGCTGGAACTGCTGCGGCGGGATCCGTCGCTGACGGCCGTGGTCGCGGCGAACGACTCCGTCGCGGTGGGGGCGTGTGCGGCGCTGCGGGAGTCGGGGCGGCGGATTCCGGACGACGTCTCGGTCGCCGGGTTCGACGATCTGCCGTTCAGTGTGGACGCGGTGCCTTCGCTTACGACGGTGCGGTTGCCGTTGTCGGAGGCGGGGGCTCGGGCGGGGCGGATCGCCATGGGGCGGGAGGAGCCGCCGCCGGGTGGGATCGCCACGGTTCGGGGGGAGTTGATGGTGCGGGGGTCTTCTGGGGTGCCGCGGAAGTAGACGCACGGAGCCGGGGTCGGGTGTGGCCGGTGGGCCGCCCGCTTCTTGGCCAGTGTCGGGATTCCGTGAGCCGAGTAAAGGGCGCTCCGCTGCGCTACGCGTCGGCTCCGCCGATTCCGCTGCGCTCCACCCTTGACTCGGCTCACGGAATCCCGTTTCAGAAGCGAGCGGGCGGCCCGGAAAGACGGTTGCCCAGGCGCGTAAACCCTCGGCCTTGTCATGCCCTCACCCGGCACCGAGGAACGCGCTCCCACCTCGCCAGCACGCCGGGTCGGCTTTGCGGCCAACGCCGAGTGGGGTGGCGCGTCGGCAGGAAGGCGGCACGCCACCTCGGCTCAGCGACTGACGCCGAGTGGTGTGCGTGGTCGATGGTGGGTGATGGGTGGTGGGTAATGGGTGGTGGGTGATGGGTGGTGGGTGGTGGGTGATGGGTGGTGGGTGGTGGGTGGTGGGGGCTTCGCGGCTGCGAGCGAGCGGACGCGCGACCGGGCCGAGCCGGGGGGTGTCGGGAAGCTGTCCGTAAATCAACCCCCTAACCGGCCTTTGACTGGTTAGAAAGACACACAGCTTCCCGGGCACTCGTGACCGGACAGGCCCGACCTGCCACCCGCCCACCCACCACTCGCCACCCACCACTCGTCACTCGCCACTCGCCACCCACCGCCCTCCACATCACCCACGCACACGCACACGCACACGCCCACCACTCGGCGTCAGTCGCTGAGCCGACCCGGCAGGACGCCAAGCCGTGGGCGCGCCAACCCACTTGGCGTTGGCCGCTGAGCCGACGTGGCGTGCTGGCGAGTCGCGAGCGCGCTCCTCAACACCGGCCGGCCACGCAACCGCCGTAGCGGGCCATCTCCCTGGGCAACCGTCTTTCCGGGTCGCCCGCTCGCTTCTGAAACGGGCTGGAGCGGCCCTAGTCAAGGGTGGAGCGCAGCGGAATCGCCGCAGGCGACGCGACCGCAGGGAGCGCCCTTTACTCGGGCCGCGGAAGCCCGACACTGACCAAGAAGCGGGCGACCCAACGCCCACTTGTAACGCCTTGCTCGCCAGGCCAGACCCCCTTTGCGATGAGCCTGACTACGCCTATCCTCCGGGTCCGATCCGGTACGTGCCCGGTGTCTGGCCCATCGTGCGGCTGAACGTGTCGATGAACGCGCTGGTCGTGGACCAGCCGCACTGACGGCCCGTTTCGCTGACCGTCGCTCCTTCCGCCAGGAGGACCATCGCGTGGAAGACGCGGACGTTGGTCCGCCATTGCGGGTACGTCATGCCGAACTCGGTTCTGAACAGCCGGGCCAGGGTTCGTTCGCTCACGCCGATGCGGCGGGCCAGCCAGGTGGCTGTGCGGGGTTGCCGTAGGTCGTCCGTCACCAGTGAACATGCCTGCTGGAGAAGGGAGTTGGTGGGCGTGGGGAGCGTCAGCGGCTCCACCAGGGCGCGGCGGAGCCGGTCCCGCAGGACCGCGCGCAGACGGCGGGACTCCTCCTGCGGGAGGCCCCGTTCGCTGCACGCGATGATCAGTTCGCGGACCAGGGCGTCCACGGCCACCACGACCGGCGTCCGGGAGTCCAGCAGCACGTCATGGGCGGCGAAACCGATGGTGTGCACGGAGCTGTGCCCGTGCACCCGGTGCTGGTGCCAGATGCCCGCCGGAAGCCAGACGGCACGCGCGCTGGACGCTACCCAGGATGCCTCGCCCGTCTGCACCGCCAGCACACCGGCGCTGACGTAGAGCAGCTGGTGGTAGCCGTGCTGGTGACGGCCGATGACGTCACCCGCGAGGTGCGCGTGGGTGGTGTCCCTGGGCTCCGTCGCCGCCTCGTCCACCGCGTCCGGCTGACCGTTTTCCGACATACCTCGGCAGAATAACGGAAGCGCCGCACCTGGCCGTCCTGCCAGCGTGAGGACATGCCCACGACACCCCCCGCCTCCTCCCCGCCCGCCCTGAAGACCCGCCTCGCCGATGGGATGCGCGGTGTCGCGCTCGACACCCGCCCGCTCCAACACCCCGTGTTCCGGCGCCTGTTGATCGGGCAGAGCGCGGCCTACGTCGGGACCATGGTCACCGACGTCACCATCCCGGTGCAGGTGTACGAGCTGTCCCGCTCGTCGCTGTTCGTGGGGCTGACGGGGGTCGCCGGCCTCGTACCGCTCGTGGTCTTCGGGCTGTACGGCGGTGCCGTCGCGGACCGGTTCGACCGCCGTACGCTGTACCTCGCGTCGGCCTGTCTGACCTGGGTGATCACGCTCGCCCTGTTGTTCCAGGCGGTCGCCGGCGTGCGTTCGGTGCCGCTCATCCTCGGCCTCGTCGCCGTGCAGGCCGGCGCTTTCGCCGTATCGTCCGCGGCTCGGGGCGCGATCATCCCCCGTATCGTGCCGCCCCCGCTGGTGCCCGCCGCGAACACGCTCTACTTCACCGCCGGCAACGTCGGACAGGTCGCCGGCCCGCTGGTCGCGGGCGTCCTGATCTCCCTCCCGAACGGCTACAGCTGGGCGTACGGCGCCGACGCCGTGCTGTTCTCGCTCCTGCTGTACTCGGCCCTGCGCCTGCCCTCGGTCAAGCCGACCGGCGAGGGAGCCGGCAACACGGGCGGGCTGCGCTCGGTCCTCGACGGGCTCCGGTTCATCGCCGTCGCGCCCGTTCTCTGGATGTCCTTCGCGGTCGACATCGCGGCGATGACCCTGGCCATGCCGACCGCGCTGTTCCCGGAGGCGGCACAGACGCGGTTCGGTGGCGGGGTGGGGCTGCTGTACTCGTCCATCGCGATCGGCTCGGTCGCGGCGGGCCTGTTCAGCGGCTGGATCGGACGCGTACGCCGCCAGGGCCGGGCACTCGCCGTCGCCGTCGTCGCCTGGGCCGCGGCCGTCGCCCTCGCGGGTACGGTCCATCAACTCCTCGCCGCGGCAGCCCTGTTGGCAGCCGCCGGAGCGGCCGACCTGGTCAGCGCGGTCTACCGCCAGACCATCCTCCAGACCTACGCCCCGGACGCCCTGCGCGGCCGCCTCCAGGGCGTCTTCACCGTCGTCGTCGCGGGCGGCCCCCGCCTCGGCGACCTGCGCGCCGGCGCCATGGCCTCCACCACGGGCCTCGGCCTCGCGTGGACGGGCAGTTCACTGCTGTGCGTGATCGTCGTCATCGCGGGGGCACTGCTGGTCCGGCCGTTCTGGCAGTACGACGTCACCGCGGCGCCGCCACCGTCCTCACGGCCGTAGGGCTCCGGGACGCGCCAACTCCCGTACCCGGCCCTGGCCTACGATCCCTTCATGCCTCGTGCCCTCATCCTCGGTGGAACCGGACTCGTCGGACGGGCGACCGCACAGCGGTTGCTGGAGGCCGGTTGGCAGGTGGAGGTGACCGGGCGGGACCCGGCGCGGATGCCGGCCGAACTGACCGGCGCCGGTGGGCAGTTCATCGCGGCGGACCGGGCTGACCCGGGACAGGGACAGGCCGCCCTCGGAGCCGGTGCCGATCTGCTCGTCGACTGTCTCTGCTTCACCGCCGCCGACGCACGGTCGTTGCTGCCGCTCGCCGCGAACTCCGGTTCCACCGTGGTGATTTCGAGCCGGGCCGTGTATGTCGACGCGGCGGGCCATCACGTCAACTCGGATGTCCCGCCGTACTTCACCGCGCCGATCACCGAGACCCAGCCGACGCTCGCACCGACCACCGACATCGACTACCGCTCGCGCGAAGGGTACGGCGCCAACAAAGTCGCCGCCGAACTCGTCCTGCTGGAGAGCGGGTTGCCCATCAGCGTGCTGCGGGCGTCGCAGATCCACGGGGTCGGGGCGTCCCCGGCGCGTGAATGGGCCGTGGTCAAGCGGGTGTTGGACGGGCGTACGGCTCTGCTGCTGGCCGGTCGGGGCGCCGGAGTCGTCCACACCACCGCCGCCGCGAATCTCGCCGCGCTCATCGAGACCGTCGCCGAGCGGCCGGGCACCCGCGTCCTGAACTGCGCCGATCCGGACGCGCCCAGCGCGCTGGAGATCTGCCGGGCGATCGCGGGACACCTGGGCCATGAGTGGGAGGAGGTCCTGCTGGACGACACGGCACCGGCCGGCCTGGGCCGCACCCCCTGGGACTCCCCGCACCCGATCGTCCTCGACACCTCCGCCGCCACGGCACTCGGCTACCGGCCCGCCGGTACCTACGCGACCGCGATCGCGCCCGCACTCGACCGGCTGGTGGAAGCGGCCAGGAACGGCCAACCTCCCGTCGACGACGGTTACTTCGCGGAGTACTTCGACTACGCGGCCGAGGACGCCTTTCTCGCGGGACGGGTCGGGCGGCCGGGGCGGTGACGGGCTAGGACGAGGGAGGGGGAGAGGCGGGGAAGAGAGGACGTCCGCCTTGTCCCGGTGTCCTTGATGACGGCTGGAGATCCCGGATCCGCCACTCCCCCGGCGCCGTTGTCAGTGCCTCCCCTTATCGTCCCGCCATGGCCTTCCCCCTTCCCACCGAACTGCCCCTGCCCTCCGGCCGCTTCGAGCCGCGAGGGGACGTGGAGGTGTGGTTCTCCGACGAACTGCCCGACGATCTCGTCGAGTTGTGGCCCCGGCTGCTGGAGTCCGCCGACGTCACGGGGCTGTATCCGTTCATCTGCTGGCGGGATGATCCCCACCAGCCCGAGGACTTGAGCGAGGTCGACGCGATTCGGCTCGATGCCGTGCTCGCGGCGGACTTCGCCGAATATCGGCGCCGGCGGCTGCCGTACTGGTCCAATCCGGCGGCGGGCGATGCACGGGATGCACTGCCGGACGACGACGATCCGGAGGACTTCGAACCCTGGCCGCACGACCCGGGGCCACCCTTCGAGAGCTGGCCCGGTCTCGCTGCGGGCGGGCCGGACACGGGTGCGGGTGCCGGGGTGAGCGCGGCGCAGGCCGCCCAGTGGGCCGTAGAGGAGCTGCTCGGGGACGAACCCTTCGTGCGCACTTGTCAGTTGGCTCTTGTGCCCGCGCGCCGCAGCGCCGATGTACCGGCGATCGTCGGGTGGGCGGCCGAGGCGCCGCTTCCCTTGGTGTGTGCGCTGTTGCGGAGTTGGGAGGAGCGGTTCGGGGCGCGGGTCGTGTCGGGGTTCGGGGGTGCGCTGACCGTGTCGGTCGCCCGGCCGCCGCTCGATGTCCCGCACGCGGAGCGACTCGCCCTGGAACATGTGCTGTCGACCGCCGACAACATCGTGGACGATCCGCCGACACCGTTCCCCGAGTACGCGAACGGGCTGGTGGGGCGGCGTCAGTGGCGCTTCTGGTGGGACTAGGCCGCTGCTCGGACAGCCGCGTCGGCTGTCCAGAACCATGGACGCGCGGCCCTTCCCGGTACTACCGTCAGAACCGCAATACCTCTGACTGAGTCAACTACCCTGAGCGAGCACCGGGGACCGATCATGACCGTCCAGGACATCCGCGCCTTCAACCGCTTCTACACGAACGTCATCGGCGCCCTCGACTACAGCCGCCACCTCTACGCCCCGTTCACCCTCACCGAGTCCCGCGTCCTGTACGAACTCGCGCACTCCCCGCGTACGGACGCCGCCGATCTCCGTACCGAACTCTCCCTCGACGCCGGGTACTTGAGCCGGATCCTGAACCGGTTCGAGCAGGACGGGCTGGTCGAGCGGGCGCCCTCGGAGCGGGATCCGCGGCGGCGGCAGGTCACGCTCACCGTGCGGGGGCGGGAGACCGCCGCGCTGTTGGCCGAGCGGGCGGACGAATCCGTCGGGGCGCTGCTCGCGACCGTGCCGGAGGCCGACCGGCCACGGCTCGCCGAGGCGCTGCACACCGTACGGACCATCCTGTCGGGGGACACGGAGGGCTCGGGGGGCTCGGATGACGTACGGCGATCTCGGCCCGAGGACGTCGTGCTGCGGGATCCCGGCCCCGGGGACCTCGGCTGGATCGTGCAGCGGAACGCGGCGCTGTACGCCGCCGAGTACGACTTCAACGCCGACTACGAAGGGCTCGTGGCGCGGATCGTCGCCGATTTCGCCGAGGATCACGATCCGCATCTGGAGCGGGTGTGGATCGCCGAGCTGGACGGGCGGCCGGTGGGGTGTGTGATGTGCGTGCGGGATGATGCCCCGGGTACCGCCCGGCTGCGGCTGCTGCTCGTCGAGCCCGACGCGCGCGGGCTGCGCATCGGGGATCAACTCGTCGCCGCTGTCGTCGAGTTCGCGCGCGGGGTCGGCTATCGCGACCTCGTGCTGTGGACGAACGACATCCTCGGTGCCGCCCGCCGGATCTACCAGCGGCACGGTTTCGTCCTCAGCGCCGAGAAGCCGCACCGCTCCTTCGGCCAGGATCTCGTCGGCCAGGACTGGCGGCTCGACCTGCACCAGCGGCAGTAGTGAGCGGTGACGAGTAGGGTCCGTGGCATGAAGCTCGCCTTCTCCACCCTCGGTGTCCCCGGCCTCCCCGTGACCGACGTCCTGGACCTCGCCGTCACGCACGGCTACCACGGCGTCGAGTTGCGCGCGCATCCCGAGGAGCCCGTGCACCCCGGTATCGACGCCGGCCAACGCGCCGACGTGGTCGCCGAGTTCAAGGCGGCCGGGGTCGAAGTCCTGGGCCTCGCGGGGTATGCGCGGGTGGCGGCACCGGGCGACGACGACGCCGTACTCGCCGAGATCCGTGAACTGCTGGAGCTGGCACGGGACTTGGGCGCGCCCTTCATCCGCGTCTTTCCCGGCGGCGGCACCGAGCAGTCCGTGGAGGAGGCCGACGCCACGGCCGCGCGGCGGCTCGGTACGGCGGCGGAGTGGGGTGCCGACCTCGGCGTACGGGTCCTGCTGGAGACCCACGACTCGCACCGCACCGGCGCGGACGCGCTCCGCGTGCTCGGCCCGGTCGGGCATCGGCAGGTCGGCGCGCTGTGGGACGTCATGCACACCTGGCTCGGCGGCGAACAGCCCTCGGAGACAATCGCCGCGCTGGGCCCGTATCTCGGATACGTCCAGGTCAAGGACATCGCCTCGGCCGCCGACACCACCCCGCTGCCCCTCGGTTCCGGCGTCCTCCCGCTCGCCGAGTGCGTCGAGGTCCTCTCCCGGCACGAGTGGGACGGCTGGCTGTGCTGGGAGTACGAGAAGCGCTGGTACGAGACCGCCGCCCCGCTCCCCGGGCTGCTGGCCGCCGGTCACGATCACCTGGCGCGGCTGCTCAACGACTCCGCGTAAACGACTGGCGGCTCCGGCAGGCCGCGGCTTAGGGTCCCCCGGTGCCTCCTCACCCCGCCCCGCGCCCCGTCATGCCCTCATGAGCTTCACCCGTACGTTGATCGACGTCCGGCCCCTGCGGACGTCCCCGGTGTTCCGGCGGCTGCTGATCGGGCGGACGGTGTCCCTGCTCGGTGGGTTCATGACCATGGTGACGGTCATGTACCAGGTCTGGGACATGACCCACAGCACGGTCTGGACGGGTGCGGTCGGGCTGGCGAACGCGGTGCCCATGGTGGTTGTCGGGCTGTTCGCCGGTTCGTGGGTGGACCGGGGTGACCGGCGGCGCATCTACCTCTTCAACACGGTCGGCCAGGCCGTCTGCTCGCTCCTCCTCGCCGTGCAGGGCTTCACCGGTCACGTCCCGGTGCTCGGCGTGCTCGCGCTGGTCGCCGCGCAGTCGTGCTTCGGCGCGGTGGGCGGCCCGGCGTCGGGCGTGTTCATACCCCGGCTGCTGCCGAAGGACCAGGTGGCGGCGGGTCTCGCCCTCAACACCATGTCGTTCACGACCATGATGCTCGTCGGCCCCGCGCTCGGCGGCCTGCTCATCGGCTGGGCCGGCATCGGCGCCTGCTACCTGGCCGACGCGCTCACCTTCCTCCTCGCGTTCTACGGCGCCTTCGGCCTGCCCGCGCTGCCGCCAGAGGGCGAGCCGTCGCGGGCCGGACTGCACGGTGTCCTGGACGGCCTGCGCTTCCTGGCCGGCCACCGGGTGGTGCGCGGCGCGCTGCTCACCGACCTGGCGGCGACGGTCCTGGCGATGCCGATCAGCCTGTTCCCGCTGATCAACTCCGAGCGGTTCGGCGGTGATCCGCGCACCCTGGGCCTGTTCCTCTCCGCGATCTCGGTCGGTGGCATCACGGCGTCCGTCTTCTCCGGCACCGTCACCCGGCTCGGGCGCCCGGGGCTGGTGATGCTGCTCGGCGCGAGCACGTGGGGCACCACGCTGGCGGCCTTCGGCCTGATGACGAACCCGTGGGCGGGCCTCGCGTTCCTCGTCCTGGCCGGCGCCGCCGACTCCACGTCCGTGATCTCCCGCAGCACGATCATCCAGACCCACACCCCGGACGCCCTCCGGGGCCGCGTCTCCGCCGCCGAACAGATCGTCGGCCAGGCGGGCCCCAACCTGGGCAACCTCCGCAGCGGCCTGGTCGCGGGCTGGACCTCGGGCGCGACGGCCCTGTTCACCGGCGGGCTGCTGTGTGTGCTGGCGGTGGCGGGGGTGGGGGCGAGCACGCCTGAACTGCGGGCCGGGGCGGGGGTCACACCGGACGAGCCGTGAGCGGCGCCGTCCCGTCCAGGCACCAGTCCAGTACCGCGGGCCACGAGCCGTAGCCGGCGACCAGGTCCAAGTGCCCTGCGCCCGGGATGAGTTCGGTGGGGATGCCGAACGGATCGCCGTAGGCGGTGCGGGCGTCTTCCGGGCAGTACGGGTCGTCGTCACCGGCGACGAGACGGACGTTCCCGGGGAGGGTGAAGTCCGCGGCGGGCGGGACGAATCCGGCGACCTCCGGATATCCGGCGACGACGGACGCGGACGGCGGTCCGACCAGCAGCACCCGGTCGACCTCACCGCCCTTGACCAGCCCGCGGGCGACGGCGTGCAGCCAGAGCAGCGCGGAGGCGCTGTGCGCGAGAACGACCCGCTCGGAGTCGGCACCGCCCGGCAACTCGCCGAGATACCGGCCGAGTTCACCCAGCCACACGTCCAGGTCGGGCTCGTCGGGGTCGGGCAGCTGAGGGTAGACGACGTGGTGCCCGAGTTCCCCGAGCCGGTCGGCCAGCCAGTGCTGCCAGTGTTCCTTCGGGCGATGGTTCTGCCAGCCGTGGAGGATGAGGTAGGAGTTCATGAGGGCGATGGTTTCCGATCACCGGCCGATCGGTCCAGCCGGCCGTACCTGGACATCCCTGCGCGAAGTCGCCACCGACGCCTGAGACGGGGCCGGCTGAGGCTAGCGATCAACTCAAGCCGTGCGCGCCTGAGTTGCCCCGCGTCGACCGCGCCCGCACCCGCGCCTCCAACCCCGCCCCGCACTCCCCCCACTCCGCCGCCGTGATCGAGTAGATCGCGGAATCACGCAATCGCCCCTCCTCCCCCGGCGCCCAGGACCGGGACCAGTTGCGCAGTACGCCCTCGAAACGGGCGCCCACGCTCTGGATCGCCGCGCGGGAGCGGTCGTTGCGAGCATCCGTCTTCAGGTCGACCCGGGAGACGCCCCACTCCTCGAACGCGTGCCGGAACAACAGGAGTTTGGCCTCGGCGTTCACACCCGTGCCCTGCGCCGAACCCGCCAGCCAGGTGAACCCGACCTCCACGGCGTCGAGCCGGTCGTCCGTCAGCCAGGAGCGGGGTTCCCAGTAGGCCGTGACACCGACGGCCCTCCCCGTCGCCGTCGACACCTGGGCGTACGGCGCGAGTCGGCCCGTGGCCGCCCTGCCCAACTGGGCGTCGATATAGGCCTGCACCTCATTCGCCCTCGGCACCCAGGTGAACGCGTACGAACCCCGGTCCTCCTCCGCCGCCTCCCCCAGATCGGCCGCGTGCCGCTGCTCGAGCGGCTCCAGGCGCACCAACTCGCCCGCCAGGACGGGCGCCTTCAGTTCGAAACCCACCCGCTGACTCCCTCTCCCGGCAACTGCCCCCGCAGCGCGGCAAACGCCTCATGGAACCCCGGGAAAGTCTTCCGCACGCACCCCGGGTCGTCGAACGAAATACCCGGTACCCGCAGCCCGGTCACCGCGAAGGACATGACGATGCGGTGGTCGCCGTAGGACTTGATCTCCGTGTCCGGGGCGGGAGTTGACCCCGGGCGGATCTCGATCCAGTCCGGGCCCGTCGCCACCTCCGTGCCCAACCGTCGGAGACCCTCCGCGCAGGCCTCAAGGCGGTCGCACTCCTTCACCCGCGTGTTGCCGACGTCCTCGATGCGGACCGGGCCCGAGGCGAAGGGGGCGATCGCGGCCAGTGTCGGCATGGTGTCCGAGATGTCCCGCATGTTGACCGTGAGGCCGCGCAGCTCGCCCGTGCCGCGCACCCGGGTGCCGCTCGCGCCGGTCTCCACCTCCGCGCCCATCCGGCGCAGTACGTCGACGAAGCCCAGGTCGCCCTGGAGCGCGCCCGTGCCGAGGCCGGGGACCGTGACCTCGCCGCCCGTCACGGCCGCCGCCGCGAAGAAGTAGCTCGCGGTCGACGCGTCCGGTTCGATCCCGTAGGTGGTGGCCCGGTAGCCCCCCGGCGGGACGACGTACACACGGCCGTCCCCCTCCCGTAGTACCTCCACCCCGAACTCCCGCATCATCGCGATCGTGATCTCGACGTACGGCGCGGAGACCAGGTCCGTGACCCTGATGCGGAGGCCCTTCCTGGTCAGGGGGCCGAGGAGGAGCAGCGCGGTCAGGTACTGGGAGGACTGGCCCGCGTCCAGGACCACCTCGCCGCCCTCCACCCCCGACGCCTCGATGCGCAACGGGTGGTGGCCCTCCGCCTCCTCGTGGCGCAGGTCGACGCCCAGGTCGCGCAGGGCCCGGGTGAGCGGGAGGAGGGGGCGGCGGCGCATCTGCGGCGACGCGTCGAAGCGGAAGCTGCCGTGCCCGGCCGCCGCCAGCGTCGGCAGGAAGCGGGCCGTCGTCGCGCCGTCCCGGCAGTACACGTCCGCCTCCGCGACCGCCGGACCCTGCGGGCGGCCGTCGATCTGCCAGGCGTCCGGGGTCCGGCCCACGCGGTAGCCGAGCCGGGTCAGGCCCTCGGCGAAGCCCTCGGTGTCGTCCGAGCGGAGGGGGCGCCGGAGGGTGGTGACGCCGTCGGCGGCGGCCGCCAGGAACAGCGCGCGGGCGGTGATGGACTTGGAACCGGGGATGTCGACTACGGGCATGCCCTCATGATCGGGCGGTGGTCGGCCACCCCGCCGGGACGTCCACGGGATGGACGACCACCGTTCGCCCGCGCGTCCCTGTGAGCGGTCGCATCCGTCCCGTTGTGCACGGGTTCACCAACTTCCGGAATCGGCCACCAGGAGGGAACCCGCATCCCCTCCCCTCCGTCCAACCGGCATGCTGCCGGATGAGTCTCCGCGGTACGGCGTCGGCCTCGCTGCTGGCTGCGAAAGCTGACAAACCCTCTCCTCCGTGCCGCGGCCGGCAGCAAGCCGTCATCGGCGCGCCCCCCTCCAACTGCGCCGATGGCGGCTCCCTCGCTGGGTACTGTGCGTTCCCTTGACTGGCAGAAACTTCCCGGATATTCGTGAAGTCTTGGAAGTTTCCTTCAGCGGATCCGATGATCCGAAGTGGAACACCTCCGGAAGGAGCGCACGTGCCCTCCAGACGTACCGTCCTCGCCGCGACCATGGGCGTCACCGCGTCCCTCGCGGTCGGCGGCACCGCCCACGCCGACGACAAGAGACTCCGCTCGCTGATCTCCCGCATGACACTGCCGGAGAAGGTCGGCCAGCTCTTCGTGATGCGGGTCTACGGCCACTCCGCCACCGCCCCCGACCAGGCCGACATCGATGCCAACCTGAGCGAGATCGGCGTCCGCACGGCCGCCGAGCTGATCGCCAAGTACCACGTCGGCGGCATCATCTACTTCACCTGGGCCCACAACACCCGCGACCCCCACCAGATCGCCGACCTCTCGAACGGCATCCAGAAGGCGTCCCTCAGCCGACCCCGAGGGCTGCCCGTACTGGTCGCCACCGACCAGGAACACGGCATCGTCTGCCGTATCGGCGCGCCCGCGACCCTCTTCCCGGGCGCGATGGCGATCGGCGCCGGCGGCTCCCGCGGCGACGCCCGCACCCTCGGCCGGATCTCCGGCGCCGAGCTGCGCGCGATGGGCGTCAACCAGGACTACTCCCCCGACGCCGACGTGAACGTCAACCCGGCCAACCCGGTCATCGGCGTACGGTCCTTCGGCGCCGACCCGGACGCGGTGGCCGGCCTCGTCGCCGCCGAGGTGAAGGGGTATCAGAGCAGCCAAGTGGCCGCTACCGCCAAGCACTTCCCGGGGCACGGGGACACGGCCGTCGACAGCCACTTCGGGTTCCCCGTCATCACCCACAGCCGCGAGGTGTGGGAGGCGCTCGACGCCGTCCCCTTCCGGGCGGCCGTCAAGGCGGGCATCGACTCGATCATGACCGCGCACATCATGGTCCCGGCCCTCGACGACTCCGGCGACCCGGCCACCCTCTCCCACCCCATCCTCACCGGCATCCTGCGCGGCGAACTCGGCTACGACGGCGTCGTGATCACCGACTCGCTGGGCATGGAGGGCGTACGCCAGAAGTACGGGGACGACAGGGTGCCCGTGCTCGCGCTCAAGGCCGGGGTGGATCAACTCCTCAACCCGCCCTCCCTGGACGTCGCCTGGAACGCCGTGCTCAAGGCCGTGCAGGGCGGGGAGCTGACGGAGGCGCGGCTCGACGAGTCGATCCTGCGGGTGCTGCGGCTGAAGGAGCGGCTGGGGTTGTTCGAGGACGTCTACGTCAGCCGGGCGGGCGTCGACCGCACGGTCGGGACCGGTGCTCATCTCGCCGCCGCCGACCGGATCGCCGAGCGGACCACCACCCTGCTGGTCAACTCGGCGGGGCTGCTGCCGTTGTCCCGTCGTACGCACGGGAAGGTGCTGGTGGTCGGCGCCGATCCGGCCTCCCCTACGGGTACCACGGGTCCACCCACCGGTGTGCTCGCGGCGGCCCTCGGGGAGCTGGGGTTCACGGCGACCGCCCTCTCCACCGGTACGGCACCTTCCGCCGCGACCGTCGCGAAGGCAGTGGCGGCGGCGCGTGAGGCGGATGCGGTGGTTGTGGCGACCTACAACGTCACGGCGGCCGATGCGCAGAAGACGCTGGTCGAGCAACTGGTCGCCACCGGGAAGCCGGTCGTGGCCGTCGCCGTCCGCAACCCCTACGATGTTGCCCAACTGCCCTCGGTCACCGCCTACTTGGCGGCCTACTCCTGGACCGACGTCGAACTCCGGGCGGCGGCACGGGTGATCGCGGGCCGGGTCCGGCCGCGCGGGAAGCTCCCGGTCGCGGTGCAGCGCGCGGATGATCCGGCGCAGGTGCTGTATCCCGTAGGGCACGGGCTGTCGTACTAGGGGTACGTTCCCCACCCGCCCCACCCCCGCCAACTGGCCCAAAGCCCCCCGCACGTCTGGCGTGCGCCCGCTGCCGCGGGTCACGCTGGGCGGGGGCAGTCGGGGGGATCGATGCGTGAGCGATGGTGCGTGGGGGCGGTGTGCGCGGTGCTGCTCGCCGCCCTGCCGACGGGCTGCCAGGCCGCGCACGGCTCCGGATCGGGCGAGGGTGACGGACGGCTCGGCGGGAAGGCCGCCGCGACCTCGTCCGCGACCACTCAACCCTCCGGCTACGGCGCGGTGTTCCTCGGCGTCGGCGAGTGCAGTTCCTTCGGTACGACGAGTTTCACCGAGGCGCCGTGCACCAGTGAGCGGGCGGCCGCGCGCGTCATCGCCCGCTACGACGGTGATGTGAGTGACGGTCCGGTGTGTCCGGCGACCACCGACTTCGTGCTGCACATCAGCGCCCAGGGGTCGTCGGGCGCGGGCGGCGACGGTGTCGTACCCAAGGGCTACGCCTGTATGCGGAACCTGGAGCCGCCGCACCCCGGCGACCCGGGCGGCGGGGGCGGGCCCCGCACGATCGTCGGTGACTGTGTCTACGGCTCGGGCAGCGGGCAGGTCCGGGAGACGGCGTGCGACGGCTCGGGGCTGAAGAAGCCGCAGTACAAGGTGGTCAAGGCCGTGCTCCGGCGCGCGAGTTGCCCCGCGTCGACCGCCCTGTATGTGCAGCTCGGCGGCGAACAACCCGTGGGCTGCGCCCGGCCGGTGTAGTCGGGTGACCACCAACAGCCGGGCGCAGTAGGGAAGTTGCCTACGGCCGGAGCGTCGGCTCGCGCTGCACGTCCTGACGGTCCAGCTTCGCGTCGTACGGTGCGAGGGGCTTCGCCTGTGCCGCGGTCGTGGCCGGGACGCCGGCCCAGGCCAGGATGCGGGCGGTGGCGAGCGCCTTCTGGTCGGCGGTCAGGCCGGCGACGTTCGCGCCGTGGTTGAGGCCGGGCGCGGTGAAGACGTACGAGTCCTTCGAGCCCTTGCCGACGGCGAAGCGCTCGGCGCCCCACGGGTCGTTCTGGCCGTAGACGAAGAGCATGTGGTCGGCGTGGTGGCGGACCCAGCTGTCCACGTCCCGCATCGCGCCCGGCTGGAACCTCATCGGGATGGAGCGGGGGACGAAGTTGCGGGGCGGCTGGTAGCCGTAGCGGAGGTACTTCTTCTCGATGTACGGGAACTTGATGGTGGGGGCGCCGAGTTGGGTGCCCGCCTGGTAGTAGTACGGGGTGTACGGGTCCAGGCCCTGGTCCGTGTAGAAGGAGAAGCCGGAGATCGTGTCGACCGAGGTCCAGATCTCGTCGTCGGTGGCGGTCGCCGCGTTCGCGGGGATGCTGTCGCAGTCGGAGAGCAGACTGTACTGCCAGAAGCCCCAGACGTAGTCGAGGACGACGGCTTCGTAGGCCTTGTCCAGGCTGCCGACGGTGGTGAAGGTGAAGCCGTTCTCGGCCGCGTACGCCGCGTACTTCTTCTCCAGCGCGTCCCTGCGCACCAGCGCCTCACGCTGCACGGCGTCCAGACGGTCGCGGCACTCCTTGGTGCCGACCTTCGTGAAGAAGCGGTCGTAGGCCGAATCCTCGTTGTTCACCACGTCGTTGGGGGCGACGTAGGCGACCACGCCGTCCATGTCACGCGGGTAGAACCGCTCGAAGTAGGTGGCCGTCATACCGCCCTTGGAGCCGCCGGTGGCGATCCAGTTCTTGGTGTAGATCGGCTTGAGGGCCTTGAAGACGCGGTGCTGGTCGCTGGCCGCCTGCCAGATGTCGAGCTTGGACCAGTCGGCCGGGGCCGGGCGGGACGGCGTGAAGTAGCGGTATTCCAGGGAGACTTGGTTGGCGTCCGCGATCCGGGTCGGTTCGCTGCGGCTGGGTGTCGTGGAGACGTTGTAGCCGCCGGTGTAGAAGACCGTCGGGCGCGAGACGTCCTTGTGCAGCACGGTGATCCGCTGCTGGAACGTGCCCTTGGACGGGTGCCGGTGGTCGACCGGCTGGGTGTAGTTCAGGACGAAGTAGCGGTAGCCGGTGTACGGCTTCTCCTGGATCAGGCTCATGCCGGGTATCGCCAGCAACTGGTCCTTGATGTCCGCGACTTGACCGGTCCGGCCGGCCTGGGCGGCGGTGGCCGCCCCGGCCGTGCCCAGCGTGCCTATGAGCACGGTGAGCGCCAGCAGCCATCTGAGCGCCTTGCGCATGCAATCTCCCCTGTGAGGCAGTTGTGAACGGGAAGCTATCGGAGCAACTCCCGTCACACCAGGGGTGGTTGTGCGTCCACCGCGCTGACCTGCGGTTCAAGGACTCAGCAGAGGATCCAGCCCGAGCTGACCGAGCCGCTGCCCACCGCGCCCTTCACCAGGACGCACCGGTGACCGGCGTGCACGGTGACCGGGCCGGCCCGGCGCGTGTACCGGCCCCTGTCCACGACCGGGCGGTTGCCGCGGGCCTGCACGCTGACCGACATCGTGCGCTTGGCGCCGGGGTTCTTGGGGGCGGTGTACGCGCAGACGTACCCGCCCCGCCGGAAGACGTGGACGGTACCGGTGGAGAAGGGAAGCGTCGCGGCCTTGCGCCCCGGGCAGACCGCGGCCGCCTGGGCGGTGCCGGGAGCCGCGAGCGCGAGCAGCCCGGACGTGCTGAGCACAGCCATGCCGAGCGCCACCCGCCGTCGAAGCGCACCCATGTCCACAGTCATCCCTCCCGCACAGCACAGCAGCCGAACAGCGTACTGATGTACGGACGCAAGACGTATGTCGCATGGTTGCGCGACCCTCAGCTGGGCGCCGCGACCGGCTCCTCCGTCTCGGGCGCCCCGACGAAGGTGCGCCACAACTCGGCGTAGTACCCGTCCAGCGCGAGCAGCTCGTCGTGCGTGCCGTCCTCGACGACCCGGCCGTGATCCATCACCACGACCCGGTCCGCGCGGGCCGCGGTCGTCAGGCGGTGGGCCACGACGAGGGTGGTGCGGCGGCCTGCGAGGCGGTCGGTGGCCTGGTTGACCTGGGCTTCCGTGGCCAGGTCCAGGGCTGCTGTGGCCTCGTCGAGGAGGAGGATGTCGGGGTCGACGAGTTCCGCGCGGGCCAGGGCGATCAGCTGGCGCTGGCCCGCCGAGAGGTTGCGGCCGCGCTCGGCGACCTCGTGGAGGTAGCCGCCGTCGAGCGTGGCGATCATCTCGTGGGCGCCGACCGCACGGGATGCCGCCTCCACCTCGGCGTCGGTGGCGTCGGGGCGGCCGTAGGCGATGGCGTCGCGGACGGTGCCCTGGAAGAGGTACGCCTCCTGGGGGACGACCCCGAGGTGGTGGCGGTACGACGTGATGTCGAGGGCGCGGAGGTCGGTGCCGTCGACCGTGACCCGGCCGCCGGTCGGGTCGTAGAAGCGGGCGACCAGTTTCACGAGCGTCGACTTGCCCGCGCCGGTCTCGCCGACGAAGGCGACCGTCTGTCCGGCGGGGATGCTCAACTGCACGCCCCCGATGGCCTCTTCGTCGTCGCCGTACGCGAAGTGCACGTCCTCGAAGGCGATTTCGCCGCGGAGGGAGAGGACTTCGAGCGGTTCGTCGGCGGCTCGGGTGGACGTCGGTTCCTGGAGCAACTCCTGGATGCGGCCCAGGGAGACGGTCGCCTGCTGGTAGCCGTCGAAGACCTGGGAGAGCTGCTGGACCGGGGCGAAGAACAGGTCGATGTAGAGGAGGTACGCGACCAACGCGCCTGTCGTCAGCGTCGCGTCGTCCACCCGGCCCGCGCCCGCGATCAGTACGGACGCCGCCGCCACCGACGACAGCAGTTGTACGAAGGGGAAGTAGATCGAGATCAGCCACTGGCCCCGGGTGCGGGCCTCGCGGTAGCTGCTGCTGCGCTCGGCGAAGCGTCGGCTGCCGTCCTTCTCGCGCCGGAACGCCTGCACGATCCGCAGCCCGGACACCGACTCCTGGAGGTCGGCGTTGACCAACGACACACGCTCACGGGCGAGTTCGTACGCCTTCACGCTCGCCCGGCGGAAGAAGAAGGTCGCGATGACCAACGGAGGCAGGGTCGCGAACACGACCAGTGCCAGCTGCACGTCGATCACCAGCAGGGCGACCATGATGCCGAAGAAGGTGACGACCGAGACGAAGGCCGTGACCAGGCCTGTCTGCAGGAACGACGACAGCGCGTCGACGTCCGTCGTCATCCTCGTCATGATCCGGCCCGTCAACTCCCGCTCGTAGTAGTCGAGTCCGAGACGCTGGAGCTGGGCGAAGATCTTGAGGCGGAGGGTGTAGAGGACCCGTTCGCCGGTACGGCCCGTCATGCGGGTCTCGCCGCGCTGGGCCGCCCACTGCACAACTACCGCGAGCAGGGCCAGGATCGACGCCGACCAGACCGCGCCGACCGCCATCTTGGTGACGCCCTGGTCGATGCCGTGCCGGATCATGATCGGCAGCAGCAGGCTCATGCCCGCGTCCACGGCGACCAGGCCGAGGCTGATCAGCAGCGGGGCGCCGAAACCGCGCAGCAGCCTGCGCAGGCCGTACGAGTCCTCGGCGCGGACCGCGCCCGCCTCGTCGATGTCGGGGACGTCGGTCGCCGGGGGCAACGCGTCGACCTGGGCGAGGAGTTCGGGCGTGGCGGGCATCCCGGACAGCGCGGTGTCCTTGGGCTCGCGGTCGCCGGTCCACAGCCGGGGCGTGAGTCCGCGCTCGGCGTCGAACTCCGCGTCCAACTCGTCGCGTACGGAGGTGTCTTCGGCCGGTTCCGCGGCGGGCAGGGCGTGGCCGGGCGATACGCCGCCGAGTTCGTCGGGGTCGGTGAGGAGGCGGCGGTAGAGGGGTGAGCGCTGCTGGAGTTCGTCGTGCGTGCCGATGTCGGCGAGGCGGCCCCCGTCGAGGACGGCGATGCGATCGGCGAGGTTGAGGGTGGAGCGGCGGTGCGCGATGAGGAGAGTTGTGCGGCCCTCCATGACCTGTTTCAACGCCTCGTGGATCTCGTGCTCGACGCGCGCGTCCACCGCCGAGGTCGCGTCGTCCAGGACCAGCAGGCGCGGGTCGGTGAGGATCGCGCGGGCGAGGGCGACGCGCTGGCGCTGGCCGCCGGAGAGGGTGAGGCCCTGCTCGCCGACCGTCGTGTCGTAGCCGTCGGGGAGTTCCGCGATGAACCGGTCGGCCTGCGCGGCGCGGGAGGCGGTGAGGATCTGCTCGTCGGTCGCATCGGGGCGGCCGTAGGCGATGTTGTTGCGGACCGTGTCCGAGAAGAGGAAGGAGTCCTCGGGGACCAGGCCGATCGCGGCGCGCAGCGAGTCGAGGGTGAGTTCGCGGACGTCGTGGCCGCCGATGAGGACCGCGCCGTGGGTGACGTCGTAGAAGCGCGGGAGGAGGAGGGAGACCGTGGATTTTCCGGAGCCGGAGGAGCCGACGACCGCGAGGGTCTCGCCGGGGCGGATCTCGAAGGTGAGGCCGTTGAGGACGGGGCGCTCGTGGTCGTAGCCGAAGGAGACGTCGTCGAACTCGACCGTGGCCGGGGCGTCGGCGGGGA
Organism: Streptomyces sp. NBC_00986; assembly: GCF_045162565.1. Classification (NCBI taxonomy): domain Bacteria; kingdom Bacillati; phylum Actinomycetota; class Actinomycetes; order Kitasatosporales; family Streptomycetaceae; genus Streptomyces; species Streptomyces sp. NBC_00986. The sequence goes on along the minus strand of NZ_CP108733.1, from coordinate 7,525,137 downwards.
GTTCCTTGGTGCCGTTCGTCATCGAGGGCTCGGTGTCGATGAGTTCCAGGACGCGTTCGGTACTGGCGCGGGCCTGCTGGCCGACCGTGAGGACCATCGCCAACATGCGGACCGGGCCGACGAGTTGGGCGAGGTAGGTGGAGAACGCGACGAACGTGCCGAGCGTGATGTGCCCGCGCACCGCGAGCCAGCCGCCCAGCGCCAGCATCGCGACCTGGCCGAGGGCGGGGACGGCCTGGAGGGCGGGGGTGTACTTGGCGTTCTGGCGGATCGTGCGGAGGCGGCCCGCGTAGAGCCGGCGGCCGACCTCGCGGAGCTTGCCCGTCTCCTGGTCCTCCTGGCCGAAGCCCTTCACCACGCGTACGCCGCTCACGGCGCCGTCGACGACACCGGCCACGGCGGCGGCCTGGGCCTGCGCGTACCAGGTGGAGGGGTGCAGCTTGCTGCGGCTGCGGCGGGCGATGAAGCCGAGGGCGGGGGCGACCGCCAGGGCTATCAGGGTCAGGGGGAGGGACAGCCAGGCCATGATCGCGAGGGAGATCACGAAGAGCAGGACGTTCCCGATGGTCATCGGGAGCATGAAGAGGAGGCCCTGGATCAGCTGGAGGTCGCTGGTCGCGCGGCCGACGACCTGGCCGGTGGACAGTTCGTCCTGGCGGCGGCCGTCGAGGCGGGTGATCGTGCCGTACATCTCGGTGCGGAGGTCGTGCTGAACGTCCAGGGCGAGGCGGCCGCCGTAGTAGCGGCGGATGTACGTCGAGACGTAGACAAGGATCGCGGCGACGATCAGGGCGGCGGCCCAGGGGGCCATGGTGCGGGTGTGGCCGGTGATCACGTCGTCGATGATCACCTTGGTGACCAGGGGGACCAGGGCCATGACCGCCATGCCCGCCAGGGAGGCGCCGAGGGCGAGTATGACGTCCTTGGGGTAGCGCCAGGCGTATGCGGCGAGCCTTCTTGCCCAGCCCTGTGTTTCCCCCTGTTTCGCTGCCACGCGGTGCCTTCCGTTCGCCCCTGATCAGCTGGTCTTACGGAAGGCACCAACGTGAAACGGAGCGGATTTCATCCCTCCGCAACAAACCGTCGGCAGGCGAGGCCGTCAGACACGTACCCGGAGGTAGTAGAAACGGGTCGTCTGGACCGCGTTCTGGTTGTCGTCGCTCACCAGCAGCACCTTGTAGCGGCCCTTCTCCTTCCCCGTGATCACCATGCCCTCGATGTTGTCGAGGAGGGGGTTCGGCTGGGGCTGCTTCGCCGTGGCGCCCAGGGACGGGCAGTCGGCGATGTCCGCGAGGAGGGTCTTCTTGATCAGGCGGACTCCGGGCTGGCCGGTGAGGGTGTCGATCTTGCTGGTGTCCGTCGCGTGGCGGGGGTCGGCCAGGTAGAGGCGGACCGTGTTGCCTACGCCGCTGGTGAAGCCGCGTTCCAGGACGAGGAGGCGGCCGTCGGGGAGTGCCTGCACCTCGGGGACGCCGAGGAAGGAGGCGTCCGGCTTGTACGCGTACTGCGCGGCCAGTTTGAAGTGGTCGCCCTTGGTCCGGGTCCAGGTCTGGAAGCGGACGTCGCCCGAGGTGTCCCCGGCGATCGGGCCCTCCATCGACGCGAGCAGCGTGTGGCCGCCGGGCAGCAGGGTCAGGCCCTCGAAGGTCAGGTTCGAGACGGCCCGCCCGGCCGGGGCGACCAGCAGCGAGGACGGAACCGGGAGGCGGTCGAGGATCTTGCCGTCGCGGGAGTAGCGGCGGATCGACGGCTCGGTCTCGGAGGTGATCAGGCGCGTGCCGTCGCGGTCGATGGCGAGGCCCTCGGAGTCGAGCGCGGCGCCGTTCTCGTCGGCGAGCGGGACGACGCGCTTCGGCTGGAGGGTCTTCGCGTTCAGGTCGAACAGCGAGGAACGGTCCTCCAGGGCGGCGATCGAGCCGTCCTTGTCCACGGCGAGCGCGGAGAAGTTGCCGACGAAGGTGCCGTCGTACGTCGTCTTGTCGAGCGCGTCCGAGAAGCGGTCGATCGAGACGGAGGACGAACAGGCGTTGGTGGTAAGGGAGTTGGTGGTGCCGGTCGTGCCGGTCGTGCTGACGGCGGTCGCGGGCCCGGCGGCGGTGAGGCAGGTGGCCGCCGCCAGGCCGGCGGTCGCGGTCGCTATTACGGTTCTCAGGCGCATGGGCGTCACCGTAGGACGGGTGGATGACGTGCGGGAGACCGCGCAGTAAAGCGATGCCCTTGAGCAGGGGCTTTGGGCGATCGGGCAGGGGCCGGCTCTACGCGAGGTCCTTGTGGATCGCCTTCGCTACACCCTGGATCGTGGTGATGCCGTAGCTCATCGTGCTGTTGTCCTGGGTGAGCACGGACATCATGTAGTCGTGGCCGCCGCCGTTGAAGGTACCCAGGCTGTGGACGCGCCAGCCGTGCGTGGAGCGCTGCAGCCAGCCGTTCTTGACGTGCACGGTGACCGTGGAGGGGGCGCCGGACGGGGTGCCCCAGCGCTGGCTGGAGATGACCTGGTTCATCAACTTCAGGATGTACGCACGGGAGTTGTCGCTCAGCACCGTGTTCTTGGCGGTGACCAGCTTGAGCAGCTTCTGCTCGTCGGTGACCGTCTCCTGGGTCAGACCCCAGTAGTTGTTCGCGCCCGGCTTGGTCTGGGTCATGCCGGCGGCGGACAGGAAGCCCTTGATCTTCGTCAGGCCCAGCTGCCTCCACAGGGTGGAGGTCGCGTCGTTGTCCGACTTGGTGATCATGGCCTTGGTGAGCGTCGTCTCGCGCGACGTCAGCAGGCGGTTGTGCTTCTTCGCGTCCCACAGCAGCGTGGCGAGGACGGTGACCTTGACCGTGCTGGCCGAGTCGTAGGCGCTCGTCGCCCGCAGGGTGCAGGTGGTCTTGGTGGTGCGGTCGTAGAGGCCTACGGCGACGGTTCCCTTACGGGTCGCGAGGGCCGCGGTGATGTCCTTCTTCAGCTTGGCGGCGAGGCCCGCCTTGGCCGACGTACAGCTGACCGTCGGGGTGGCCGCGGCAGCGGGCGTCGCGGCGGCCAGCACGGGTATGAGGAGGCCGGCGCCCACGCCGACGGCCACCGTTCTGGCTCGGCGGGATGTCCAAAGAGACTGAGTCATGCATGAGTTGACTCACAGGAAGGCGTGAAAGGTTGTACGGGTTGGAGAACGGTTGTGCGACGCATTACCCCTCCCTTTGCGAATTCACAGCCGGCCGCCAGGTTCGGCACAGCCGTCACCCACCCTGCTTTCGCACGATGCGTGGGTGACATCTGCCACCGATCCACACCCCCACACCGAACCCGCGTCCGCCGACTGGCCGCCGCCGGCCCCACCCGCCGACGCGCCGCCCGAGAAGGCGCCCCGCTGGTCGCTGCCCGCGCTGATCGCCGTCATGGTCCTGGCCGCGGTGCTGTACTCCTGGAACCTCTCCGGCTCCAGCCTCAACAGCTTCTACAGCAGCGCGATCTACAGCGGCACGCAGAGCTGGAAGGCCTGGTTCTTCGGCTCGCTGGACGCCGGCAACTTCATCACGGTCGACAAGCCCCCCTTCTCGCTGATGGTGATGGGCCTGTCGTGCCGGATCTTCGGCTTCGGCACCTGGCAGATGATGCTGCCGGAGGTCGCCGCCGCGCTCGGCACGATCTGGATCCTGCACACCTCCGTGAAGCGGTACTTCGGCCACGTGGCCGCGGCGATCGCGGCGCTGGTCCTCGCCCTCACCCCCATCACGGTCGCCATCAACCGTGACAACAACCCCGACACGATCCTCGTCCTGCTGATGGTGGCGGGCGCGGCCCTCGGTCTGCGCGCCGTGCGCACCGAGCGACTGCTGCCGCTGATCGGCTCCGCGGTCTGCTTCGGCTTCGCGTTCAACACCAAGCTCCTCCAGGGCTACATCGCCCTGCCCGCCGTCTTCGCCGTGTACCTGTTCGCGTCGAAGCTCGGCTGGAAGAAGAAGGTCGTCCAACTCGCCCTGGCCACGGTCGCGTTGGCCGTCTCCAGCTTCTGGTGGGCCACGGCCGTCTCCCTCGTCCCCGCCTCCGACCGCCCCTACATCGGCGGCTCGACGGACGGCACGGCCTGGGACCTGATCATGGGCTACGACGGCTTCGGCCGCGTGTTCGGCGGCGAGGGCAACGGCGGCGGAGGCGGGGGTGGTGGCGGAGGCGGCGGTACGTTCGCCGGCACCGCGGGCCTCGGCCGGATGTTCAACGACATCCTCGGCGGCCAGATCTCCTGGCTGCTCCCCTTCTCGGCCATCGCCCTGATCGCCGGCCTGACCCTGGTCGGCCGCGCCCCGCGCACCGACCCGACACGCGCCGCGCTGGTCATGTGGGGCGGCTGGACCCTGCTGCACTACGTCACGTTCAGCATGGCCCAGGGCACGATGCACCCGTACTACACGACCGCGCTCGCGCCGGGCATCGCGGCCCTGTGCGGTGGCGGCGGCGTGATGTTGTGGCGCGCGTTCCGTGGCGGTGACGCCCGCTGGTCGTGGGTCCTGCCGGCCGGTCTCGGGGTCACCGGGATCTGGGCGATCGTGGTGCTGCGCCGGGCCTCCGGCTGGAACACCTGGCTGTGGCCGACGATCGGTGTGCTGATGGTCCTCGCGATCGTGGGCCTGTTCGTCTTCCGCTCCGGCAACCGGACCCGGCTCCTCACCGCGTCCATCGCGGCGGCGATCATCGCGGCCCTGGCCGGTCCGACGGCGTACGCCGTGACCCCTGCCGCGTCCAGCGGTACGGGCGGCGGCATGGGCGGCACCAATCCGACGGCCGGTCCGTCGACCGGCGGCGGCATGGGCGGCCCCGGTGGGGGCGGCGGCGGTCGTGGCGGGTTCGGCGGCGGCCAGGGCGGTCCCGGCGAGATGACCGGCGGCACCCAGCAGGGCGGCGGCACGGCGAGCGGCGAGATGCCGGGCGGCGGCACGGCTCCCGGCGGGATGACCCCGGGTGGCGGCGGCACGGGTGAGATACCGCAGGGCGGCGGGGCTCCGAGTGGGGCGCCGACCGGCGGCACGGCCGGTGGTCAACAGGGCGGTACCACCGGGGAGTTCCCCGGCGGCGGTACGGCTCCTGGCGGCACCGGCACGGGTACGGCTCCCGGCGGCACCGGTACGCGCGGCGGCTTCGGCGGCGGGGGCGGCATGGGCGGCACCACGTCCAGCGCGCTCGTCTCGTACCTGGAGAAGCACCAGGACGGCGCCAAGTGGCTGCTCGCGGTGTCCAATTCGCAGAGCGCGGGCCAGCTGATCCTCAGCACCCACAAGCCCGTCATCTCCATGTGGGGCTTCACCGGCTCCGACAAGGCGATGACCCTCGCCAAGCTCAAGGAGCTGGTGAAGAAGGGCGAGTTGCACTACATCCAGCTCGGCGGCGGCGGGATGGGCGGCAACAGCACCCTGAACACCGAGATCACCGCGTGGGTGCAGAAGAACGCGACGGCGGTGAAGGAGAGCGCGTACGACAAGAGCGCGGCGGCGACGGAGAGTTCGGAGTCCTCGAAGACTTCGGAGTCCGGCTCCACTTCTTCGACCTCTTCGACCGCTACGACCAACACGTCGACGCTGTACCGGCTGGACCCGTCGGACGTGAAGTGACGACACCGACGTAGCCGAACGGCCAACTGCCCCCGACCACAAGGTCGGGGGCAGTTTTGGCATGCCAACCCGCCCCGTCACGCTGTCAACTCGCGTAGACACAGGGCAAATTGTCGCTTCAGGTCACCGGATCGACACGTCCCGTTTATTTACTCGACCGCATGAACATGTCACGCTCCCGTTTGCCGCCCCATTCAACCCGCGTAGATGGGACACTCTTTATGTTGGCGACTCGCATGCACCGCTGGAAATCGGTGGCGCTGGCCACCGTGGCCGTCCTGGTCGGCCTCACCGCCCCGACCCTGACCGCGACCCCGGCGTCGGCCACGACCACGGCGTACGACGCGACGTACTACAAGAACGCGGTCGGCAAGACGGGCACCAGCCTCAAGTCCTCGCTGCACACGATCATCAGCACCAACGTCACGAAGATCTCGTACGCGGCGGTCTGGAACGCCCTCATGGCCACCGACCAGGACCCGAACAACAGCAACAACGTGATCCTGCTGTACAGCGGTGTCTCCCGCGCCAAGTCCCTCAACGGCGGCGACGTCGGCGACTGGAACCGCGAGCACACCTGGGCCAAGTCCCACGGCGACTTCGGCGAGGTGACCGGTCCCGGCACCGACCTGCACCACCTGCGTCCCGCGGACGTCCAGGTCAACAGCATCCGCGGCAACCTGGACTTCGACAACGGCGGCAGCGCGGTCACCAACGGCGGCGGCAGCACCGTCGACTCCGACTCCTTCGCGCCGCGCGCGGCGGACCGGGGCGACGTGGCCCGCATGATCCTCTACATGGCCGTGCGCTACGAGGGCGACGACGGCTTCGCCGACCTGGAGCCCAACGAGAAGGTCAACAACGGCAGCAACCCCTACATGGGCAAGCTCTCCGTCCTCAAGGCCTGGAGCGCGGCGGACCCGCCGAGCGCCTTCGAGGAGAAGCGCAACCAGGTCATCTACGACACCTACCAGCACAACCGCAACCCGTTCATCGACCACCCGGAGTGGGTCGAGGCGATCTGGTAGGTCTGCGTGCCGGGTTGGGCTCCTTGCGATCTGCGGGGAGCCCAATCATTGTCGAGAGCCTCAGCCAACTGAAAGGCTACCAAGCGGAGTTGACCGGAGCTTACTTGCGGCCGAACCTGTGGGTATCAAGCTGAGGGCAACAAGTCGGCTGGCCCAGCCTAAACGCCGGCGAGTGAGCGGCCCGGCCGCACACTCAGAACCCGCCTCTCGGCCGCCCCGCGCATCGGGGTCAACCAGCGCCGATCTCAGCCCGGATCAAGATCCACGACCACGGTACGAGTCTCATCCGCGATGCGCAGTCCACCCCAAGGAGGTTCAAGGCTGAAAACAACGCCTTTCTCCTCTGCGAGCCCTTAGCCAGCGGCCTTCAGGACCAGCCTCGGAGGATGAATACCTGCTGTAGTGATGCGGTTGGACTGCACGAGACAGCCGATCATCTCAAGTGTTCGGTCGTAGGCTTCGTCTCGGCGACTATTATAGAGGGCACCCGCGAGTGCAGGAATATCGTCAGTTGTAATCTCGATACCCTGAGCGAGAAGGAAGCAGAGAAGCTCACCATCGAGCACCAGCTTCCATTTAGGGGACAGCTCGTCGACTTGACGGTCGCCTTGCAGCAGGAGATTCTGCACGAGTTCGCCACGACTTATGAAAACTGGCGCCATACTTGCCAGATTAGAAATGAAAGTACGAACCCTTGCCCACGGAAACGGCTTGTTCGTTTTGACCAGTTCGGACGCTTTATGATCGCGGACATACGAGACAGCATCGCGAATCAAGAAAGCAGCGGAACATTCCCCGGCCTGCGCGAGTTTATCAATCTCCTCGTATACCGCCCACCGAACCTCTTGAAATGGCCCCAGGCTCGCTTTCCTCAAAGTCGTGATGAACTGGTCAGAACGAGATTCACCTTCAGCTATTGCAGCAGATGGGGGCACGGACTGCGCATAGCTAGTGCCACTCTCTTTTTCTGCTACGTAAGCTAGACCTCGCTCCGTAAGCTCAATAAAGTTATTGCCATCCCCCAACAGGCTCTCCCTGTGAGCGACAAGCCCCCTTTCCTCCGCGAGCGAGATCAAGACGGACAGAAACCGTGGCCGGGAACTGAATGACCCCGCTGCCTTCTGAAAGCGTGCATCATGAGCTTGCAGCGACTTCCTGAGCTGAGTCATTCGGACAGGAATTTTCGCCCTATTTAGCGCTCGAACCAAGGCATCGACGGCCTCATCGCGAGGCATGAAGTCGTCGTCCCAGGAGTACGACTCCACGGCAGAGCCGTTCCCCGAAGGAGGAGAAAACTGATTAAGGTAAATGTATTCAACATCGCCGAATGCGGCCTCAATAGCCTCCGCAACCTTTTTGACGGCCGGACGGAAAGAGGCAACAGCTACCGCGGTTTCAGCTTGCCTGAATTCGGTGATCGCCCTGAGAACATGAGCACTCACCTGAGAATCTTCTGATCCCCCGCCTGCTTCCAGTGACGTAAAATCAATACCAGGAGCCTTCGGCTCTTCTTGGGATGACAAGAGCAGAACTTCGAGCGTGTCATCACTCTGTTGCGGTCTCGCTTGCAGGAGCCCTTCGAGTACAGGACCCTCGGTCCCGGGATGACACTTAGTGAGATCGGCGATGTAATGCACCCCTGAGACCCCTCCATTGAAGGTTGGGGGCCTCGACCTAAACGGATGCGAGACCCCCAACGTAAGTCATCTGCGGATCAATCCCGCTTGCGAAGCGCCCAAGCTAGGATAGCGCCAGCGAGAAGCGCCCAAGCAAGACTGAAAGTCTGCTCCGGGAACTCCCTCGCGGCCAATACCATCCCAGCGAGCATCGCCGCAAAGAAAAGCACTATGCTTTCGCGGTCCACGTTCGCCCCTAAGGGTTGCTTTTGGGCGACTGGGACTACGACTTTAACTATGACTCTGATTGGGACGTCGACTGCGTTTCGGCCTGCGCTTCGGACGTGGACTGGCGATTGCGACTGAGCAACGGCAAGAGACTCGGACTGTCGGCTCCCTGCGGGAGTGACATAGATCACTATAGCTAGGGACCTCCACCCATACATTAGGTTTCCCCGAGCCCGTTGCCAAGTCGAGATCAGGTAGAAGGAAGCCCCGCCGACAACAGGCCACTGACCGAGCGGGCGCTCTCATCGCTCGTCACAACCCAGGACCCTCCGCAGGCGATATGCCGTTGGCATGAGGTGTGTGCAGGGCGTGAACGATGAGCGTCGGCGGTTCTGTGAGGGCATCCGGCTGATGGCCTCCGCGCGGTTCGCTTGGGCGAGCCGAGTTCGGTGGTCGCGGAGGAGTTACGAGTCAGCGTCCAGTCGGTACAGCAGCGCGGTCCTGAAACAGCGATGGACCGCAGGCCTTGCGTTCGGCGGATTCGGCCTCGCTGCCACAGTCGACCGGGGCCAAGTTCGTAGTACTGGAGCGGGAGTTGACCAAGAGGCCGATCGCACACGGCTCGCCGGATCAGCGATGGACGCTGTCGAGAATCAAGCCCGCGATCGGGGCGCGCTCCACAAGAGCTACACCCTGCAGAGCGTACGCAAGCTGCTGATCCGGCATGGCTTCCCCTGTCCGATCCCGGACAGACGGCCTGTCGAACGTGACGAAGAGCAGGTCACCGACTGGGGAAGGAGACTGGCGCTCGACGCATAGATCTTCTTCGAAGACGAGTCACGCTTCCGCAGCTCGAAGCCGCAAAACTGCGCCTCCGTCAGCTCCGTGACAAAACCAACGGTTCGACCGCGCCAGGTGAAGACACGATCGCCGCCACAAGCGCGCCAGATCGTGCGAGGAACAACGGAGAACCACAATGAAAGCGGCCACGCCCGATGCGACACCAGCCCGGCCATTCATGCAGGTCAATGGTCAAAGCATTCCGGAATGATCACAGCTTCCCAAGCCAATGACACGACAGCTCAGTACAACCGGGGAAGTTCATGCATACCCCGCACCCCCCCATGCCGGGCCAGCAGAGCAGGAAGGAATCCAACACCACACACCCGCGTGAGCCGCCCTCAACCCTCGAAGTCGTACTCCAAGATGTACGACGCCGCATCCAGCACCATGTCGTTCACCTCGACCGGAACTCCCGCCGCGTCAAAGGCAGTTCGGACGACCAGCACCACCGGCACACCGGACGGGAGGGCGAGCCGGTCGGCCTCGTCCGCGCTCGGCATGCGGGAGCGGATCTCCTCGCGGAAGCGGACGGGCCTACGGCCGAGTTCCTCAAGCCTGGCGTACATACCGCCGGGGCCGGTGTCGGGCTGCGTGATCCGCGTACCGGCGACCAGTTCGGCCAGCAGGTACGAGGTGGACAGCAGTACCGGCTTGCCGTCGAGAACGTACCGGCGGCGGCGCACGCAGACCCGTGCCCCGTCGTCACCCAGTCCCAGCACACCCGCGATCACGGTCGGGGCATCCTCCTCGCCCACCTCGACCGAGTCGACGACGAGTTCACGGTTCCCGGCATCGGCCGCCCAGATGGAACGCCCCTCGCCCCACCGCGCGTGCGCGAGGCGTTCGAGCCCGCGCCGCCGAATCGGCTTGAAGTCCCGGACGAAGACGCCGGCGCCCTTGCGCGCCTCGACGAGCCCCTCTGCCTGCAACGCACCGAGCGCCTGCCGAGCGGTCATACGGGCGACACCATGCTCGGCCATGAGGTCGTTCTCACCGGGAAGCCGCTCACCGGGCCCGTACTCCCCGGCCTCGATGGCCGCCCGCAACTGCGCCGCGATGCGCTGGTACTTCGGCTGACGCCCCGTGTCCCCGCCGCTCATCCAGGCCTCTCCTCCGGTCATCTCTAGACATCCTAGGCACCAGCCGCCACACCCTGACAGCCGACCATCGGTCCCCGGCGAGCAAATTCACACATCTCTAGAGATCTATTGACGCGCCCGCGGGCAAGCGGCTTCACTGGACGCGGCTCACATCTCTAGAGATGTGAGCCTGCCAGCAGCCTGCCGTGGAGGTCTTCATGTCAGCCCATACCGCGCCCGCACAGCCCGCAAGGCCCGACATGCGGGAGGCCCAGTGGCAACTCCCGCGCGACCCGCGCAGCGCCGGCCATGCCCGCGCGCTGCTTCGCCTACAGCTCATCGAATGGAAGATCACCGGCGAAGTCACCGACACCGCCGAGCTGTTGCTCTCGGAGCTGGTCACCAACTCCATCCGGCACGCGCGGACTCCGCCCGGCCGCGAGATCGGTCTGCGTTTCGCCACGTACGACCGGCGGCTGCGAGTCGAGGTCGCCGACGCGAGCGACCGTCGGCCGCGACCCCGGGAAGCAGCCCTCGAAGACGAAGGGGGTCGCGGGCTCACCCTCGTGCAGGCGTTGGCGGAACGCTGGGGATGCTGCCCTCGCCCGCACGGCATCGGAAAGGCGACATGGGCGGAACTGTCCCTGCCACGATGAACACACGCAACACAGCGATACGGCCGATACCGTTGAAATCGCCGTACACCGCATCTCGCAGCGCATACGAGGAGATCCCCGTGGCCGACGCCTCCGTTCCCCCGCCGGACCGACCGGCCACGCCGGACGACGCCGTCACGGTGACACTCACCTACACCGGTGACCAGGCCGAAGTACTGCGCACCCTGGCCCTCTTGGAGGGACGTACGCCCGAGGAAGTGGCGCTTGACCACATTGCGCGTGGCGTCCCGCTGGCTTTCTCGTCCTCCTTGGGAGAGGACTCGGAGGCGATGGCCGTTCTGGCGCGGGCGATGTTCGACGGCCCTTCCGACCTGGCCGCTCGATCTGGCGAGGACCTCTTCGAGGAGCGGGGCCGTTGAAGCGTCATCTGTTCGGCGTCGCGGACACGTCGGTCCTCCTCGCCGTCTACAACCGGAAGGACGCCCACCACGAGTCCTCCGTACAGGCCCTCTCCCTGGTCGACCGACTCGTGGTGTCACCGATGGTCCTGGCGGAACTGGACTACCACCTCACGACGAAGATCAGCGGCAAGGCCGCAGCGGACGCCCTGGCCAGCATGCGCGCCTGGGCCAGCACGGATCGGCTCACGCTCGCCACGGTGGGCTGGCCGATCCTGAGCGAGGCCGAGCGTCTGATGCGTACGTACGCGGATCATGACGCCATCGGCATGACCGACGCAGTCAACGCCGTTCTGGCCTGGGCGTTGCCGCAGCCGGTTGTCCTCGCCCTCGACCATCATTACCGGGATGTCATTGCGCCCAGGACCAGGGCCGAGGTTCCGCTGCACGTGCTCCCAGCAGTCGAGTAGCGCGTTTTCCGCCTTGACGCGAACATCCGCAGTACCGCGAGGAGTTCAACCACTCCGATCGAGTCGGGACACCGTTCACCCCCGGCCCAGCAACCGCCGCGCCACCACATGCGTCCCAACCGTGGCCGCCGCGGCGAGCGCCAGCCCCTGTGCCACGTCACGCGGTCGCGCGGGACGCAGGACACCGGCCCGCCGCAGCCGACCTCGCGCCCACAGCGTGAACGGGATGACCACGAGGGGTGAGGTGACCACCCCGGGCGTGTATCCACGGATGGCGGCGGCCTGGCCCAGATGCGCCAGGGCGTGCAGCCCGAATCCGTTGAGGGCCATTTGGTAGAAGCTGGAACGTCCACCGGTACGGTGCCCGTCAGCGGCGGCGATCGCGACCACCCCGCCCATCACGGCGACGGCCGTCGCGAACTCCCGCCCGTCCGTGGCCTCTAGCCGCCGCCACACCCGTTCCGGCACCCGCGGATACCGCTGCCGCAGCCCGGGCACCTGCCCTCGGGCCCAGCCCGGCATCGCGGCCACCTCCTCCAGATCGTGTACCGCCCACGCGGCCAACAGCCCGAAGGTCACACCGACTTCGACCGCCCGGCCGCCCTCGCCCACCTCGTGTCCACCCATGGCGGGAAGTCTGTCAGCGCGCGCGGCGCCGGCACTGGCGAACGTTCGGCCGTTCGGTGGAAACCGGAGTCCTGTCAGTGCTCGTACGCGGACGGCGCCGGTCGGGACGGCATCGTGGCTCCCGTCCCGGCCCACCCCCCGTCCAGGAGGACTTCATGCTCGGCACCGACTTCACCACCGGATCGCCCAACTGGCTCGACCTCGGCAGCCCCGACACCGAGGCGGCGGCCGCTTTCTACGGCGCCGTCCTCGGGTGGCGGTTCGTCTCCGCCGGTCCCGACACGGGTGGATACGGCTTCTTCCAGGTGGACGGGAAGACCGTCGCCGCCCTCGGGCCGCTCACCGAGGAAGGGGCGAACTCCGCCTGGATGCTCCACTTCAAGACCGACGACATCACGGCCACCGTCCAGGCTGTCACGGCAGGCGGCGGGACCGTCCGCATGGAGCCCATGGAGCCCATGGACGTCATGGGCGAGGGCATGCTGGCCCAGGCCACCGACCCGCAGGGCGCCCAGTTCGCGCTCTGGCAACCCGGCAGGACCGCGGGCCTGGAACTCACCTCCGCCCCCAACACCCTGCTCTGGGCGGAGCTGCACGCCCCCGACCCGGAGGCGGACATCGCCTTCTACCAGGGCCTGTTCGGCTGGCGCAGCCAGGACATGTCGGCGCCCGGGATGACGTACCGGGTACTGAGCACGAACGAGGGCGACCAGCAGGAGGCTTCCTTCGGCGGGGTCGCGCCACTGAACGCGGGCGAGGGCGAACTCCCGCGCTGGGTACCGTACTTCCACTCGACGGACGTCGACGCCACGATCACGACGGCCCAGTCCAACGGCGGTTCTGTCCTCATGCCGGCGACGGACGTACCGGAGGTCGGCCGGATGGCTTGGCTCGGGGACCCGTTCGGCGCGGCGTTCGCCCTGCTGACGCCGGATCCGCGGATGTGAGTCCGAAGCCCCGGCACCCCGGGCCGGACAGGGCCCTGGTCCCCTGCACCACAGGGGATCGGAAAGGCGGCCTTGATCACCGACCCCAAGGGACCGAGGCCTGCTCGGTCCTTCACCGCCAGGCGGGATTCCGGCTCGGCAGCCAGGGGCCGAAGAGCGGTTCGTACGCCTCGCCCGTCTCGTCGGCGAGGACGAAGTCAGGCGTCGTGGCAGAGACCGCAGCATGCAGGCGAGCCAACAGGGCCGGGAAAGACCCGAACTCCAAGCCCAGTGCCGCAGCCAGGCGTACTCGATGCGCGCCGATCTCGGGTTGGTCCTCGAGCTCGTCGTGGCGAAGGTGGTCGGCCGCCGTCCGCATGACCGTCAAATCACCGGATCCGGAGAACTTCAGACAGTCCCACCAGGACGGCAACCCGACCATGATCTCCAGCGCCTCGGTCAGGCTCTGGCCAATCAGGCCGGCCTGTCCTTCGGAGCTGGCATACAGCACAGGTCGGTCCTTGCCGCCGTCACCACAGAGGAAGAACGTCCCGCCGGTGAAGTCGCCGGCAACGACCTCCAGAGCGAGCCCGGAGGAGAGCCGGACGGGCTCCCCGTGATCGCCCCGCGAGAGATCGAACTCGCAGACGCGCCACAGCAGTTCGGCAAGGCCGGAGTCTCCTCGTATCGAGTCCAGGATTGCTTCGTCGCGAGTCACGCCGCGGACGATAGCAGTGGCCTGAACGGCGCGCTTCATACCGTTGACCGGGGAGTGCCAGGGTACGAAGGTATGCGAAGACGCAACGGAGCTGCGGAAACCGACCGTTGAGCCGCAGCCCCGACACGCACCACCGCCCTCGAACCGCCCGTCACCCCAAATGCGTGGCCGCGAACATCCGCAACACAGCCGGAAGTACGACCACGGAAGGCCCCGGTTCCGCCAACGCCTTCGCGAGGTCCGTCTCCAACGCCTCCGGCGAAGTCCGCACCCCCCGCACCCCGAACGACTCCGCCAACGCCACGTAATCCGGCCGGGTCAGCTCCGTCGCCGTGGCCTCGCCGAACGCGTCCGTCATGTACTCGCGGAGGATGCCGTAGCCGCCGTCGTCGACGATGAGCCACGTGACGTTCAGGTCGTACTGCTTGGCCGTGGCCAACTCCGCGATGGAGTACAGCGCACCGCCGTCCCCGGACACCGCCAGCACCGGACGCGTCGGATCCGCCGCGGCCGCGCCCAGTGCCGCCGGGAAGCCGTAACCGAGGCCGCCGGCGCCCTGGGCGGAGTGGAGATGGTTGGGGCCCTTCGCGTCGAAGGCCGACCAGGCCCAGTAGGCGAGGATCGTCATGTCCCAGAAGGACGGGGAGTTGGGCGGCAGGGCCCTGCGTACCGAATCCAACACGCCCTGTTCCAGGGTCAGTTCCTGGGACGCGATGCGTTCCCGGACCTTGTCCAGCACCTCCGCCACCCGCACCGGCGCCGAAGTGTCCGCCCGTTCCGTCACCGTCTCCAGCAGTGCCTGCAAGCCGTGCCACGCGTCCGCGTGGATGCCCAACGCCGGGTGGTTCGACTCCAGTTTGCCGAGGTCCGCCTCGATCTGGATGACGCGGCCTCGTGGTTTGAACGTGTGGTAATTGGAGGAGAGTTCGCCCAGACCCGAGCCGACTACCAGTACTACGTCCGCGTCCTCCAGGAAGTCCGTCGTATGGCGGTCCTCCAGCCACGACTGCAACGACAGCGGATGGGTCCACGGGAACGCGCCCTTGCCGCCGGGGGTCGTGACCACCGGCGCATGGAGTTTCTCCGCCAGTTGCCGCAGCTTCTTCGACGCGTCCGCCCGTACGACTCCCCCGCCCGCGATGATCGCCGGGCGGGCCGCCTTCGACAGCAAGTCGGCTGCCACGGCGGTCAGTTCGGGGCGCGGGATCAAGTCCTCCGGTGTCGCGTCCACCGCCGTCACCACCGGGAGCAACGTCTCCGCCAGCAACACATCCTGCGGAATCTCCACCCACACCGGTCCGTGCGGAGCCGTCAGCGCCGACTTCCATGCCTCCGCGATCGCCGACGGGATCTGCGACTGGGTGCGGACCGTGTGGACGGACTTCACCACTCCCCTGAACGAGGCCGACTGGTCGGGCAGTTCATGCAAATACCCATGCCTGCCGCCGCCCAGGCCCGCCGTCGGGATCTGGCTGCTGATCGCCAGCACCGGGGCCGAGGCCGCCCTCGCCTCCTGGAGTGCCGCCAAGGACGTCAGCGCACCTGGGCCCGTCGACAGCAGCAGTGGTGCCGCCTCGCCCGTGATGCGGCCGTACGCGTCCGCCGCGAACCCGGCGTTGTTCTCCACCCGTAGGCCGATATAGCGCAGGTCGGAACGGCGCAGCGCGTCGAACATCCCGAGCGCGTGCTGGCCCGGCAGGCCGAAGACCGTCGTCGCGCCGAGGCCCGCCAGGGTCTCCACGACCAGGTCACCGCCGTTGCGCCCGGGGGGCGGGTTCAGGGCGGCGGAGATCTGCGCGGCCGTCGGGCGGAGTTCCAGGTCGTGGTCGTGCGTCACTTGCTCTCTGTCTCCCTACGAGTCACCAATTGCCCGGCCGGCGTTACGAGTTGCGCGCCTCGGCGATCTGCCGGGACATGATCGTGATCAGGTCGTACGCGGTGTGCGACGCGGCCACCGACGTGATCTCGGCGTGGTCGTACGCCGGTGCCACCTCGACGACGTCCGCCGACACCAGGTTGCAGGATGCCAGGCCGCGCAGGATCTCCAGAAGTTCGCGGGAGGTCAGGCCACCGGCCTCGGGCGTGCCGGTACCGGGCGCGTGGGCCGGGTCGAGGCAGTCGATGTCGATGGAGATGTACAGGGGTCGGTCACCGATGCGCTGGCGCAGCTGGTCGGCGACCTCGTCGGCGCCCCGGCGGTACACGTCCGCCGACGTGACGATGCCGAAGCCCATCTTCTCGTCGTCCTTGAGGTCCTGCTTGCCGTACAGCGGACCGCGGATGCCGACGTGCGAGAGCGCCTCCGTGTCGAGGATGCCCTCCTCGACTGCCCTGCGGAACGGCGTCCCGTGGGTGTACTCGGCCCCGAAGTACGTGTCCCAGGTGTCGAGATGGGCGTCGAAGTGCAGCAGCGCCACCGGGCCGTGCTTCTTCGCGACGGAGCGCAGGAGCGGAAGCGCGATCGTGTGGTCGCCGCCCAGGGTCATCAACCTCGCGCCGGTGTCCAGGAGTTGGTCCGCCGCGGCCTCGATGGTCTCGACGGCCTCGTTGATGTTGAACGGGTTCGCCGCGATGTCCCCGGCGTCCGCGACCTGCGCGAGCGCGAACGGGGACGCGTCCTGCGCCGGGTTGTACGGCCGCAGCAGCCGCGACGCCTCACGGATCGCGTTGCCGCCGAAGCGCGCGCCCGGCCGGTACGAGACACCGGCGTCGAACGGCACCCCGACCACCGCCACGTCCGCGGTGCCGACCTCGTCCAGGCGCGGCAGCCGGGCGTAGGTCGCGGGTCCGGCGTACCGCGGGGTGCGGGAGGAGTCGACCGGGCCGCGGGGCGTCTCGTTGCTGGTCATGGGCACTGCCTTCTTTCCTACGCTTCGTCGCGTATGGGATTTTTCCTGCGGGTTTGTACGCCTGCCTACGACTTTACTGGTGGGCGGCGACCGGCTCGGACGCGAGTTCGGGTGCGCCGCGCCCCGCGAGCCGGTCCCGCCACGCGGCGAGTACGGCCGCGTCGGTCGCCGGCGTCGCCAGGGACACCGTGATGTAGGCGGCCAGAGACAGCAACAGGCCGTAGTACACAGGCTCGTTGGCGAGGATGCCGTAGGTCGCCATCAGGCCGACGACCGCCAGGCCGCCGACGATCACCGAGGCGAGCGCGCCCTGTGCCGTGCCGCGCTTCCACAGCAGGCCGCCGAGGATCGGGACGAGGAGTCCGCCGACGAGGAGGTTGTAGGCGACTGTCAGCGCCTCTACGACGTTGTTCAGCGCGATCGCCGTGACGATCACCGCGACACCCATGACGAGGATGAAGACGCGGTTGCCCCGTACCTCGTCGTGCTCCTCGCCCTCCTCCCGCCGTACGGCACCTCGCAGCCGCGACCAGATGTCGTTGTTGGCCACCGTGGCGCAGGCGATCAGCGCGCCGGACGACGTCGACATGACGGCGGCCAGGGCGGCGGCGAGCACCAACCCCCGTACTCCGACCGGGAGTTCGTCCTTGACGATGGTCGCGAAGGCGTCGTCCGGGCTGCCGAGGTTCGGGTAGAGGACCTTGGCCGCCGTGCCGATGACGGCGCCCGCGACGGCGTAGACGAGGCAGTACGTGCCCGCGACCGTGCCGCCCCACTTGGCCGTCCTGTCGCTGCCCGCCGTGAACACGCGCTGCCAGATGTCCTGGCCGATGAGCATGCCGAACGTGTAGATCAGGACGTAGGTGAAGATCGTCTCGCCGCCGATGCCCAGCGGGTCGAAGTACTCGGTCGGCAGCTTCGCCTTCATCTCGCTGAAGCCGCCGGCCTTGACGACCGCGATCGGCAGCAGAAGCAGGAGCACGCCGATCGTCTTCACCACGAACTGCACCATGTCCGTCAGCGTGATCGACCACATGCCGCCGAGCGTCGAGTACGCGACGACGATCGAGCCGCCCAGGATGATCGCGAGGGTGCGGTTCATGTCGAAGAGGACGTCGAAGATCGTGGCGTAGGCGATGGTCGAGGTGACGGCCAGCATCAGGGTGTACGCCCACATGACGATGCCGGAGATGACCCCTGCACGGCCGCCGTACCTGAGGTCGAGCATCTCCGACACCGTGTACACCTTGAGGCGGGCGATGCGGGCGGAGAAGAAGACGGAGAGGGCGAGCAGGCCGAGGCCGATGGTGAAGACCATCCAGGCGCCGGAGAGGCCGTACCGGTAGCCGAGCCCGACTCCACCGATGGTGGACGCGCCGCCCAGAACGATCGCGGCCATGGTGCCGGAGTACATGACCGGGCCCAGGCGGCGGCCCGCGACCAGGAAGTCGCTCTTGGACTTGGCGCGGCGCATGCCCCACCAGCCCATGGCCAGCATGCCGGCCAGGTAGACGACGATCACGGTGTAGTCGACGGCCATACGGGGGCCTCCTTCGCGCGCTCTAGGGGTCCGTCTCCGGGTTCTAGGGGTCGTCCCGGTGTCTCGGGGGGCTTGCTTCGCGACTGACCCTAGGTGGCCGGAAAGCGGCTGCGAAGTGTACGTTTCATCCATCCGAGCCCGAGGCGATGGAGGAAACGTCCACCATGCCGGACCTCACGGTTCCGCCCACACCACCCGTGTTTCTCTCCGCCCTCCTGGCCCGCGAGGACCTGGGGCTGCGGCAGATCGCCGGGCCGTCCGACCCCGACATCGCGATCCACTGGGCGCACACGTCGGAGATGCCGGACCCGTATCCGTACCTGCTGGGCGGCGAGCTGCTCCTCACCGCGGGCGTGCACATCCCGGACGCGGCCGGCTCGGGCACGTACTTCGACGACTACGTCGCCCGGATCGTCGAGGCGGGCGGAGTGGCCCTCGGCTTCGGCGTCGCACCGGTCCACGACACCGTGCCGCGCGCCCTGGTCGCGGCCTGCGACCACTACGACCTCCCGCTCCTGGAGGTCCCCCCGCCCACCCCCTTCTCCCGCGTGGCCCGCGCGGTCTGGCAACTGATGGCCCAGGCCCGCCTGGCCGAACTCCGCCGCGTCACCGAGGCCCAGCAAAGCCTGGCCGCAGCGGCCTCCCGCCCGGATCCGGTCCCTTCGGTGCTACGACAACTCGCCCAGCGGGTCGGCGGGCGCGCGGTGTTGTTCGGGCCGGACGGGACGGAGATCGCGGGGGCGGGGCGGGGTGCCGGGGCAGTTGGAGCGAGGGGGGCGGAGGCGGGAGGCAGGGCGGGCTCGACGGGTACGGGGGCGGGAGGTAGGGCGGGCTCGACGGGTACGGGGGCGGGAGGTAGGGCGGGTTCGACGGGTACGAGGGTGGGACGCGGAGCGGGAGTGGTCGGCGCGGAGGCGAGCGGCGCGGAGGTGCGGGAGGCGTTGGCGGAGCTGGCCCGGGTGGTCCGGCCCCCGGCCGCTCCCACCTCGTCCCCCGCGTCCCCCGTCTCATCCCGTAGGTCCCCCGTCTCATCCCCTACGTCCCCCACCGCACCCCCTAAGTCCTCCACCTCCACCTCCACCTCCCTCGACGGCACGCCCCCGAACCGCCCCGCCCCCACGTCCGCCACCGACACCGTCCCCGGCGCACACCTCGCCGCGTACGCCCTCGGTACCGGTCAGGGTTTCGTCCTAGGTGTCGCCGCTCCGCAGCGCGCCCCCGGCGACCACACCATCGCCTCGGTCGCCGCCGTACTCCTCTCCCTCCTCACCGGCGAACACCAGAGCCGCACGGGAGCGGACCGTTCGTCGGCGCTCGTACGGCTGCTGCTGGGTGCCCCGCCGGAGGACGTCGCGTCGCTGCTCGGCGGGGACCGATGGGTCGTGGTGCACGCACGACCGGACGCACACGCCCCCGACCCGGTCGCGGCCTCCGCGCTCGGCACCGCCCTCGGTTCCACGTTGATCGACCTGGCGCCGGACGTCGTACGGGTACTCCTCCCCGCCGATCGCGAACCCGCCCCGCAACCCGGCTGGACCCTAGGGGTCAGCGCCCCCGTCGCCCCCGGGGACTGGGCCGCCGCCGACACCCAGGCGGCCCGTGCCCTGGCCCGCGCCCGTGCGACCCGTACCCCGCTGGTACGACACGGTTCCTCGGGTCGCGCCGGGCTCGACGAACTCGTACCGCACGACGAGGCCGAGGCGCACGCCCGTACCCTGCTCGCCCCGCTCGGCGCGCACCCCGCGCTCACCGAGACGCTGCGCACCTGGCTCTCCCTGCACGGGAGTTGGGACCGTACGGCGGTCGCGCTGGCCGTGCACCGCAACACCGTGCGGCAGCGGATCGCGCGGTGCGCGGCGCTGCTGGAGGCGGACCTGGACGATCCGGACGTACGGATGGAGCTGTGGTTCGGCCTGCGTCATCTCTGAGTAACCAAGTGCGAGTGATCCACATCCCAGCGTTCGGGACGTCGGGCGGACGCACATCTCTCTGCTTCACAATGGGAGGCATGCCGATACCCGGGACCCCCAGCCGCGCCGAGCTCGTCGATCACCTTGTGAAGACCCGTATCGCGGGCGACGTAGCCACGCCCCGTGAGAACAACCTCTCGCACTACCGCAAGCTCGCGAACGGCGACCGCCACTACTGGTTCGGCCTGGAGCTCGGCAGCCGCTGGACCGACGAGCAGGACGTGCTCGCGGTGATGGCGGAGCGGGTGGGGGTGAACGACGATCCCGAGTACCGCTACGGCCAGGACACCATCGACCCGGAGCTGACGGTCGAGGGTCTCGACCGGCTGGCGGCGCGGTTGCGCAAGGCGGCCGACGGGCAGCAGCGGGTGCTCTTCGCGACCGGTCACCCGGGCGGTCTGCTGGACGTGCACCGTGCCACGGCCGCCGCCCTGCGCACGGCCGGCTGCGAGATCGTGGTGATCCCGGAGGGGCTGCAGACGGAGGAGGGGTACGTCATGCAGTTCGCGGACGTGGCCGTCCTGGAGCACGGCGCGACGCTCTGGCACACGCACTCCGGTGAGCCGATGAAGGCGATCCTCACCGCGCTGGAGCGCGAGGGCCGCCCGCTGCCCGACCTGATCGTCGCCGACCACGGCTGGGCGGGCTACGCGGGCCGCCACGGCGTCGACTCCGTCGGGTACGCCGACTCGAACGACCCGGCGCTCTTCCTCGCCGAGTCCGAGGGCACCGTACAGGTGGCGGTCCCCCTCGACGACCACGTCGTCAGCCCCAGGTACTACGACCCGATGACGGCGTATCTGCTGGCGGAGGCGGGACTCGGCTAAAGGGCGGAACTCAACTCCCTTGTCACGGCCAGGGGTTGAGCCCTTCGGCCCGGCGCTGCGCGTACCCCGGTGTCGGGTCCAGATAGACCCGGTTCACCGACGGGAACGCCTCCCGCAGTCGCTGCTCGGCCTGTTCGCAGGCCCACTCGATCTGCGCGGCGCTCGACCGGTCCCGGAAGTCGATCTTCGCGGCCACCAGCGCCTCGCGCGGGCCCTGCACGAGGGTCGTCAACTCCAGTACGGCCTCGATGTGTTCGACCCCGAGCAGCTCCTCCCGGATACGGTCCCGCATGGCCTTGGGGAGCGGGCGGCCGATGAGGAGTTCGGCGTTGGAGCGGCCGAGCACCCAGGCGACGTAGAGCAGCAGGGCGCCGATGCAGAGCGAGGCGATGCCGTCCCAGACGCCGGAACCCGTGAGCTGGCCGCCGAGCAGGCCGCCCGCCGCGAGGACCAGGCCGACGAGCGCGGCGGAGTCCTCAAGTACTACGGCCTTCACCGCGGTGTCGGGGGTGTAGCGGAGGTAGCGCTTGAAGGAGGCGTCGAAGCGGGCCGCCTCGCCGCGCGCCTGGCGTACGCCCGTCCGCAGGGAGTAGCCCTCCAGGAGGAAGGCGACGCCGAGGACGATGTAGGAGATCAGCGGGTCGCCGAGCTCCTCGCCTGCGACGAGGGTGTGGACGCCGTCGTAGATCGAGAAGACCGCGCCGCCGACGAAGGTCGCGACGGCGGCGAGCATCGCCCAGATGTAGCGCTCGGGGCCGTAGCCGAGGGGGTGTTCCTCGTCGGCGGGTTTGCTGCTGCGTTTGAGGGCGGTGAGGAGGAGGAGTTCGGTGACGGTGTCGGCGACCGAGTGCGCCGCCTCCGACAGCATCGCGCTGGAGCCGCTGATGACGCCGGCGACCGCCTTGGCCAGGGCGATGCCCAAGTTGGCGACGGCCGCGACGATTACGGTGCCGGTGGACTCGCCGCCGCCGTCGCTCTCCTCTGTTTCTGCCATGCCCTCAGTGTTCCCGAGGAACCCGGACCACGCCCTCCTGAATGACGGAGATGGCCAGTTGACCGTCCTGCGTGTAGATCCGCGCCTGCCCGAGCCCCCGCCCGCCGGACGCCGACGGCGACTCCTGGTCGTAGAGCAGCCACTCGTCCGCGCGGAACGGCCGGTGGAACCACATCGCGTGGTCGAGCGAGGCCCCTACGACATCCCCTACGGCCCAGCCGCCGCGGCCGTGCGCGAGGAGCACGGAGTCGAGGAGGGTCATGTCGGAGACGTAGGTCGCGAGTACTACGTGGAGCAGGGGTTCGTCGACGGTGCCGTCGAGCTTGCCGTTGGTGCGGAACCACACCTGCGAGTGCGGCTCGCGCGGTGTGCCGAACTTTCCGTACGGCGGCTCCTCGACGTAGCGCAGGTCGATGGCCTCGCGCGCCTCCAGGAACTTCTCCACGACCTCGGGGGCGATGTGGTCGTAGCCGCGCAGCCGGTCCTGCGAGGTGGGCAGGGTGGCCGGGTCGGGGGCGGACGGCATGGGGGCCTGGTGTTCGAGGCCGTCCTCGTGGCGCTGGAAGGACGCGGAGAGGGCGAAGATCGGCTGTCCGTGCTGGACCGCGACGACGCGGCGCGCGGTGAAGGAGCGGCCGTCGTTCATGCGCTCGACGGTGTAGACGATGGGCGCGCCGGGGTCGCCGGGGCGCAGGAAGTACGCGTGGAGGGAGTGGGCGAGACGGTCCGCGGAGACCGTCCGGCCGGCGGCGACCAGCGCCTGGGCCGCCACCTGTCCGCCGAAGACGCGGGGGACGACGGCGGACTGGGACTGGCCGCGGAAGATGTTCTCCTCGATCTGCTCAAGGTCGAGCAGATCGAGGAGTCCCTGAAGTGCCTTGCTCATGGCACCTTTTCTACGGGCCGGTAATTTCGGGGACCTTACAGGCCCATGTCCTTCGCGATGATCGTCTTCATGATCTCGCTGGTGCCGCCGTAGATGCGGTTGACGCGGTTGTCCGCGTACAGGCGGGCGATCGGGTACTCGTTCATGAAGCCGTAGCCGCCGTGCAGCTGGAGGCAGCGGTCGATCACGCGGTGGGCGACCTCGGTGGTGAACAGCTTGGCGCTGGCCGCCTCGGCGGGGGTCAGCTCACCGGCGTCCAGGGCCTCGGTCGCGCGGTCCACGACGGCCTCGGCGGCGTCCACCTCGGCCTGGCAGGCGGCCAGTTCGAACTTGGTGTTCTGGAACGCGGCGACGGGCTGGCCGAAGACCACGCGCTCCTGCACGTACTGCTTCGCGAACCGGACGGCGGCCTTGGCCTGCGCGTAGGCGCCGAAGGCGATGCCCCAGCGCTCGGAGGCGAGGTTGTGGCCGAGGTAGTAGAAGCCCTTGTTCTCCTCACCGAGGAGGTCCTCGGCCGGGACCTTCACGTCGACGAACGCCAGCTCGGCGGTGTCGGAGGTCTTCAGGCCGAGCTTGTCGAGCTTGCGGCCGACCGAGTAGCCCTCGGCCTTGGTGTCCACCACGAAGAGGGAGATGCCGTGGCGGCGGTCCTCCTTGGTGGAGGGGGAGGTGCGGGCGCAGACGATCATGCGGTCGGCGTGCACGCCGCCGGTGATGAAGGTCTTGGCGCCGTTGAGGACGTAGTGCGTGCCGTCCTCGGAGAGCTTGGCGGTGGTCTTCATGCCCGCGAGGTCGGAGCCGGTGCCCGGCTCGGTCATCGCGATGGCCCACATCTCCTCGCCGGAGACGAACTTCGGCAGGAAGCGCTTCTTCTGCTCGTCGGTGGCGAGCAGCTTGATGTAGGGCAGGCCGAGCAGTACGTGCACGCCGGAGCCGCCGAAGGAGACACCCGCGCGCGCGGTCTCCTCGTAGAGGACGGCCTCGAACTTGTACGAGTCGATGCCCGCGCCGCCGTACTCCTCGTCGACGCGGATGCCGAAGACGCCGAGCTCGGCGAGCTTGTAGTAGAAGTCGCGCGGCGCCTGGCCGGCCGCGAACCACTCGTCGTAGACGGGGACGACCTCGGCCTCGATGAAGGCCCGGAGGGTCTCCCGGAACGCCTCGTGGTCCTCGTCAAACACCGTACGGCGCACCGCCGCACCTCCTTTGCGCCTAAACCGGCGCCGCTCTCGCGTATGTGGTCGCTCGCCGTTGGGGTTCCTCAATTGATGGTTGCGGCCCGCATGGCTAAGCGCTTGCTCAGAATCGAGCGTACCGGCGGGTAGGCGGAGGCGTCCAGTGGAACGGGCACGTAACGCTCATCACGCCCCCGCCGCCGCGAACGCCCCCCGCGCCATCCGATGCAACAACTCCGCCGTAGCCCCCCGCCCCGGCAGCGACCCCGGCCTCCCCAGATGCGGGGTCGAGTTCAGCAGCCCGAACACCGAGTGGACCGCCGACCGTGCGCTGGGTTCGGCCAGGTCCGGGTACACCTCCCGTACGACCTCCACCCACAACTCGACGTACTGGCGCTGGAGTTGGCGCACCAGCTTGCGGTCGGTGTCCCGGAGGCGGTCCAGCTCGCGGTCGTGAAGGGTGATCAGGGGGCGGTCGTCGAGGGCAAAGTCGATGTGGCCCTCGATGAGGGAGTCGAGGAGCGGCTCCGCGGAGGTCACGCCCTGCGCCTCCGCCAGGCGGCGCTTCGCGCCCGTGAGGAGCTGGCCGCTGATGCCGACAAGCAGCTCCGCGAGCATCGCGTCCTTGCCCGGGAAGTGGCGGTACAGGCCGGGGCCGCTGATGCCGACGGCCGCGCCTATCTCGTCGACCCCGACGCCGTGGAAACCCCGCTCGGCGAAGAGCCGCGCGGCCTCCTTGAGGATCTGCTCGCGGCGGGTGGGGGCGTCGGTTCTCGTGGTCATGGAAGCAATTCTAGACAGGGAGGTTAGCGGTCGTTAACCTGAGGGAAATGGTTAACGCTCATTAACAGTCGAGAGCAGCCGATCGCTGTGCGAGGGGACCGCAGAATGCAAGAGGCACCGGAGCTGACGAGCGCGGCGGACCCCGCGTCGGAGGCGTGGCGGGCCAACGAGGCGGCGCACCGCGCGCTGGGCGAGGAGCTGCGCCAGAAGCTGGCCGCGGCCCGGCTCGGCGGGGGCGAGCGCGCCCGGGACCGGCACACCGCGCGCGGCAAGCTGCTCCCCCGCGACCGCGTCGACACCCTCCTAGACCCCGGCTCACCCTTCCTGGAGCTGGCCCCGCTGGCTGCCGACGGGATGTACGACGGAGCCGCCCCCGCCGCCGGCGTCATCGCCGGGATCGGGCGAGTGAGCGGGCGCGAGTGCGTGATCGTCGCCAATGACGCCACGGTCAAGGGCGGGACGTACTACCCGATGACCGTGAAGAAGCATCTGCGCGCCCAGGAGATCGCCCTCGAGAACCGCCTCCCCTGTATCTATCTCGTCGACTCCGGGGGCGCGTTTCTGCCCATGCAGGACGAGGTGTTCCCGGACCGCGAGCACTTCGGGCGGATCTTCTACAACCAGGCCCGGATGTCGGGGGCACGGATTCCGCAGATCGCCGCCGTGCTGGGGTCCTGCACCGCCGGTGGGGCCTACGTCCCCGCCATGAGCGACGAGGCCGTGATCGTCCGGAATCAGGGGACGATCTTCCTCGGCGGCCCGCCCCTCGTGAAGGCCGCCACCGGCGAGGTCGTCACCGCCGAGGAACTGGGCGGCGGCGACGTCCACGCACGCGTGTCGGGCGTCACCGACCACCTCGCGGAGGACGACGCGCACGCCCTGCGCATCGTCCGGAACATCGCCGCCACGCTCCCCGCGCGCGGGGCCCTCCCCTGGGAGGTCACCGAGTCGGTGGAGCCGAAGGTCGACCCGTACGGGATCTACGGCGCCGTCCCCGTCGACTCCCGTACCCCCTACGACGTACGGGAGATCATCGCGCGCGTGGTCGACGGCTCGCGCTTTGCCGAGTTCAAGGCCGAGTTCGGGCAGACCCTGGTCACCGGCTTCGCGCGCATCCACGGCCACCCGGTCGGCATCGTCGCCAACAACGGCATCCTGTTCTCCGAATCCGCCCAGAAGGGCGCCCACTTCATCGAGCTGTGCGACCAGCGCGGCATCCCCCTGGTGTTCCTCCAGAACATCTCGGGGTTCATGGTCGGCAAGGACTACGAAGCGGGCGGCATCGCCAAGCACGGCGCCAAGATGGTCACCGCCGTCGCCTGTGCGCGCGTGCCGAAGCTGACGGTGGTGGTCGGCGGCTCGTACGGCGCGGGCAACTACTCGATGTGCGGCCGGGCCTACTCCCCCCGCTTCCTCTGGATGTGGCCCGGCGCCAAGATCTCCGTGATGGGCGGCGAGCAGGCCGCGTCGGTCCTCGCGACCGTGAAGCGGGACCAGTTGGAGGGACGCGGGGAGTCCTGGCCGGCCGAGGACGAGGACGCCTTCAAGGACCCGATCCGGCAGCAGTACGAGCGTCAGGGCAACGCCTACTACGCCACCGCCCGCCTCTGGGACGACGGGGTCATCGACCCGACGGAGACCCGCCAGGTGCTGGGTCTCGCCCTGACCGCCTGTGCCAACGCGCCGCTGGGAGACCCCCAGTTCGGCGTCTTCCGGATGTGATGAGGGTGCCCGAGATGGTCGACACATTCGAGACTCCTGAGACGCCCGGGATGCCCGAGGTACCCGCGATGTTCGACACGGTCCTCGTGGCCAACCGGGGCGAGATCGCGGTCCGCGTCATCCGCACCCTGCGCTCGCTCGGCGTGCGCTCGGTGGCCGTCTTCTCCGACGCCGACGCGGACGCCCGGCACGTGCGCGAGGCCGACACGGCGGTACGGCTCGGTCCGGCGCCCGCCGCCGAGAGCTATCTGTCGGTGGACCGACTCCTGGAGGCGGCGGCCCGCTCCGGCGCGCAGGCCGTGCACCCGGGCTACGGCTTCCTCGCCGAGAACGCGGGCTTCGCGCGCGCGTGCGCCGACGCCGGGCTGGTCTTCATCGGTCCCCCGGCCGACGCGATCGCCCTCATGGGCGACAAGATCCGCGCCAAGGAGACGGTGGAGGCGGCCGGGGTCCCGGTCGTCCCCGGCGGCCGCGACCCCGAACTGGCCAAGGCGGCACACGAGTTGGGCGCCCCCGTCCTCCTCAAGCCGTCGGCCGGAGGCGGCGGCAAGGGCATGCGCCTGGTCCGCGACCTCACCCTCCTGGAGGAGGAGATCGCCGCCGCCCGCCGCGAGGCCCGCGCCTCCTTCGGCGACGACACCCTCCTGGTCGAGCGCTGGGTCGACCGCCCCCGCCACATCGAGATCCAGATCCTGGCCGACGGCCACGGCAACGTCGTCCACCTCGGCGAACGCGAGTGCTCCTTGCAGCGCCGGCACCAGAAGGTCGTCGAGGAGGCACCCAGCGTGCTCCTCGACTCCGGCACCCGCGCGGCGATGGGCGAGGCGGCGGTCCAGGCGGCCCGCTCGTGCGGGTACGCGGGCGCGGGCACGGTCGAGTTCATCGTGCCGGGCAGCGACCCCTCGTCGTACTACTTCATGGAGATGAACACCCGCCTCCAAGTGGAGCACCCGGTAACGGAGTTGGTGACCGGCCTCGACCTCGTCGAGTGGCAGCTGCGGGTGGCGGCGGGCGAGCGACTCCCCTTCACGCAGGACGACATCACGCTCACCGGGCACGCGATCGAAGCCCGCGTCTGCGCGGAGGACCCCGCGCGCGGGTTCCTCCCCTCCGGCGGCACGGTGATCCGGCTGCACGAACCCCAGGGCGACGGCATCCGCACCGACTCCGGCCTCTCCGAAGGCACCGAGGTCGGCAGCCTCTACGACCCGATGCTCTCCAAGGTCATCGCCTACGGCCCCGACCGCGCGACCGCGCTCAGGAAGCTCCGCGCGGCCCTCGCGGACACGGTGACCCTGGGCGTGCCGACGAACGCCGGTTTCCTACGGCGGCTGCTGGCCCATCCGGCGGTCGTGGCGGGCGAGTTGGACACCGGGCTCGTCGAGCGGGAGGCGGACGGGCTCGTGCCCGGTGAGGTACCGGTGGAGGTCTACGCGGCGGCGGCGCTGCTACGGCACGCGGCGCTCGCGTCCGGGCGGGGCTCCGGCTGGGCCGACCCGTTCGCCGCCACCGACGGCTGGCGGCTGGGCGGGGAGCGGGCCTGGACGGCGCATCCGCTCCAGGTGCCGGGCCACGACCCGGTGACCGTACGCGTACGCCGCACGCCCGAGGGCGGGACCGAACTACTGCCGGACGGCGCCGAGAAGCCGCTCGACGGGTCCGGCCGGCCCGGGCCCGACGGCCGGTTCGTCGTGCGGCTCGACGGACTCGTCCACACCTTCACCGCCCTGCCGGACGGCACCTGGCTGGGCCGGGACGGGGACGCCTGGCAGGTGCGGGACCACGATCCGGTGGCCGCCTCGCTCAGCGGGGCCGACCGGTCCGGGGCCGGTTCGCTGACCGCGCCGATGCCGGGGACGGTGACCGTGGTGAAGGTCGCCGTGGGGGATCAAGTGGCCGCGGGGCAGAGCCTGTTGGTGGTGGAGGCGATGAAGATGGAGCACGTCGTCTCCGCGCCGCACGCCGGCACCGTCGCCGAACTCGATGTGACGCCGGGCGCGACGGTCGCCATGGACCAGGTGCTGGCGGTCGTCACACCCGTGGAGGAGGACCAGTGACACTCGGACCGGAGACACTCCCGATGGTCGTACCGGCCCCCGATCTGCCCGCCCGGGTGCGCATCCACGAGGTGGGCGCGCGGGACGGGCTGCAGAACGAGAAGGCGACCGTGCCCACGGAGGTGAAGGCCGAGTTCGTGCGGCGGCTGGCCGACGCGGGCCTGACCACGATCGAGGCGACGAGCTTCGTGCACCCCAAGTGGGTGCCCCAACTGGCGGACGCGGAGCAGCTGTTCCCGCTCGTACGGGACCTGAAGGGCGTACACCTCCCGGTCCTCGTGCCGAACGGCCGCGGGCTCGACCGGGCCCTGACCCTGAAGGCGACCCGCGTCGCCGTCTTCGCCAGCGCCACCGAGTCCTTCGCCAAGGCCAACCTCAACCGCACGGTGGACGAGTCGCTCGCCGTGTTCGCCCCGGTCGTGGCCCGCGCCAAGGACGAGGGCGCCCATGTGCGCGGCTACGTCTCCATGTGCTTCGGCGACCCCTGGGAGGGCGCGGTCCCCATCGCCCAAGTGGCGCGGGTCTGCCGGGCGTTGGTCGACATGGGCTGCGACGAGCTGAGCCTCGGCGACACGATCGGGGTCGCAACTCCCGGGCATGTCCTGGAGTTGCTGGCCGCGCTCAATGAACAGGGCGTCCCCACCGACGTGTTGGGCGTGCACTTCCACGACACCTACGGCCAGGCACTGGCCAACACCTACGCGGCACTGGAGCACGGCGTCACCACCGTGGACGCCTCCGCCGGCGGCCTCGGCGGCTGCCCGTTCGCCAAGTCCGCGACCGGCAACCTCGCCACCGAAGACCTCGTGTGGATGCTCCGGGGTCTCGGCATCGACACCGGAGTCGACCTCACCCGTCTCACCGCCACCAGCGTGTGGATGGCCGAACAACTGGGCCGACCCAGCCCGTCCCGCACCGTCCGCGCACTCGGTAAAACAGCACAGCCCCACAAGGAGCAGTGACCGCCATGGACCACCGTCTCTCCCCCGAGCTGGAAGAACTCCGCCGTACGGTCGAGGAGTTCGCGCACGACGTCGTCGCGCCGAAGATCGGCGACTTCTACGAGCGGCACGAGTTCCCGTACGAGATCGTCCGCGAGATGGGCCGCATGGGCCTGTTCGGACTGCCGTTCCCCGAGGAGTACGGCGGGATGGGCGGCGACTACCTCGCGCTCGGCCTGGTCCTCGAGGAGTTGGCCCGGGTCGACTCGTCGGTCGCGATCACCCTGGAGGCCGGGGTGTCGCTGGGCGCGATGCCGATCCACCTCTTCGGCACCGACGCGCAGAAGGCCGAGTGGCTGCCCCGGCTCTGCTCCGGCGAGATCCTCGGCGCCTTCGGCCTGACCGAGCCGGACGGCGGCTCCGACGCGGGCGCGACCCGGACGACGGCACGCCTGGACCCGGACACCGACGAATGGGTGATCAACGGCTCGAAGTGCTTCATCACCAACTCCGGTACGGACATCACCGGCCTGGTGACGGTCACCGCGGTCACCGGCCGCAAGCCCGACGGCAAGCCGCTGATCTCCGCGATCATCGTACCGTCCGGGACACCCGGCTTCACGGTCGCGGCGCCGTACTCGAAGGTCGGCTGGAACGCCTCGGACACCCGCGAGCTGTCCTTCGCGGACGTCCGGGTCCCGGCGGCGAACCTGCTCGGTGAACTGGGCCGCGGCTACGCCCAGTTCCTGCGCATCCTCGACGAGGGCCGCATCGCCATCGCGGCGCTCGCGACGGGTCTCGCGCAGGGCTGTGTCGACGAGTCGGTGAAGTACGCCAAGGAACGGCACGCGTTCGGGCGGCCGATCGGCGCCAACCAGGCCATCCAGTTCAAGATCGCCGACATGGAGATGAAGGCCCACACCTCACGGCTCTCCTGGCGCGACGCGGCCTCCCGCCTGGTCGCCGGCGAACCCTTCAAGAAGGAGGCGGCCCTCGCGAAGCTGTACTCCTCCACGATCGCCGTCGACAACGCCCGCGACGCCACGCAGGTGCACGGCGGCTACGGCTTCATGAACGAGTACCCGGTGGCCCGCATGTGGCGCGACTCCAAGATCCTGGAGATCGGCGAGGGCACCAGCGAGGTCCAACGGATGCTGATCGCCCGCGAGTTGGGCCTCACGGGCTGACAGCCACAGTTAAACGGTCTCAGGTGTCGAGACGCCCAGGCCTGCCGACAACTCCCCAGAGATCAGGGCGATATGGCGGTAGGCCCGTTCGGCGGCGGCCAACACCCTTTCCTGTACGGCGGGTTCACCTAGCGCGCGATCGAGGCGCTCGGTGAAGCCCGCCCAGCGGGCGCGGTCGCCGCTGCCGTAGTACGAGGCACCGTTCCCGTCCGTGAGCCGGTACGCCTCGGTGACGTACCGGCACAGGAACATCGCGCCGAGGGTGGAGCCCTCCAACACGTAGAGGAAGCCGAGGAGTTCGCGGGGTTCGGTCGCGGCGGTGCGGCGTATCTCCTCGACGAACTCCTCGGCGGCCGGGCCGAGTCCGGGGAGCGCACCCCGGGCGGCTGCGAAGTAGTGCAGGTCGCGTTCGATGAGGGGCAGTTTCACGAGGTCGGGTGACCACACCGACGTGACGGACGGGCAGGTGACACGAGTGAGTTCGCCCTCAAGCGCCTCCAACACCACTCGGTAGGCGGCGAGTTGGCCGACGTAGCGGTCCAGTGGCAGGGTGCCGGAGAGCATCGCGGTGGCGAACCCGGTGGTCTCCAGGGCCTGGTGCCAGGCGCGGGTGCCGTTCCTCAGGCGTCCGCTCAGCAGGTCCGTCATACGCCGCTCCGCTGCCGGACCGTCGCGAGCAGACGGTCGATGAGGTGGCCCTTGCGTTCGATCGTCACGTCGAAGTAGGCGGCGCTGCGCTCGGAGCGGCACACGCCGTGCACGGCGTCCTTCGCGGCGCGCTTCAGGGCCACGGCCTCCTCGGCGAGCGCGAGGAGCGTGCCCTCCAGTTTCGGGTGACCGAGAACGTACGGTTTGAAGTCCTCGGCGGGCGGTGCGCCGCCTTCCTCGTCGAGGAGTTCCAGGAAGACCCGGTTGCCCAGGCCGTCGAAGTCCTCGTGTGTGTTGGCGCCGCCGAACTCGGGCACGAAGTCGGTCAGGTCGTTGAACAGCTGGCTGGCGAGGCCCAGTTGACGTATCGCGCCGTCCAGGGCGAACCGGTCGTCCTCGACCACTCCCAGCCCGGCGACCGCCGCGTCGAGCGGCATCCAGAACAGGGTTCCGGTCTTCAGCGCGGCCGTCGACTCCCAGAAGTCGATCCGTGTGGCGCGCGGCGCGGCCAGCAACTCCGCGCGCGTGAGCGCCGTACGCGAGGACAGGTCGACGGCCTGTCCGGTGAAGCCGCTGCCGACCGAGCGCAGCAGGCTGTCCACGACGGCGGGGTCGGCCGCGTGCCGCAGCGCGGACATGATCAGCCAGGCGCCGGTGTTGAGGGCGAGCGGGGTGCCGTGGGTGGCGTGGAGGGCGGGTTCGCCGTAGCGGACGTCACTGCCGTCCTGGATGTCGTCGAGGGCGACCGCGGCCTTCAACAGAATCCTTACGGCAACTGCTGTGCGGCGGATCACCGCGAGGTCGGAAACGATGTCCGCCTTCTCGGGGAACCCTTCCGTCTCCTCGGGGAACCCCCGGTAGTTCCGGTACGCCCAGTACACCATCGAGGGCCGCAGCGGGGCCCGGCCGCCGGGTGCTCCGGCCGTGGGGGGCAGCGCCTGCTGGCCCACTTTCGACCCGAGGGCGTCGGCGACCGGTTCGTACAGGGCTCGGCGCAGGGCCGTGTCGTGGACGGAGACCCCCGCCGCCCGCGCCGGGGCGGTCAGCGCGTCGAGGAACTCGGCCAGGTCGTCCTCCAGCAGGGCCGCGTCGCTCCGTACGACCGCTTCCACGTCCGTCACATCCATCGTGGTAGCCACTCCACCTCCGCAGACGACCGAACAGCAGTGCGCAGATCCCCGTAGAAGGAGCGTGATCACAACGGCCGGACGAGACAAGGCGGTTGAAAGCCAAATCGCATAGGACATGGGCTCATAAGCCCGGCACAGGACAGCCACAGGGCGCGTACGGACCCGGGCGGCGATCACCCCGCCCACTGGACAGATAGTGAGGTTAGGCTAACCTACCTTCGAATTGTCCGGCGGGCGCTCCCGCCCTGTTCGAAAGCAGCCACACATGTCCAACGCCCGTGCCACTCACCTCTCCCGCCGCGGCATCCTCGCCGCGGGCGGCGCCCTCGGCCTCGGTGCCGCGCTCGCGGCCTGCGGCGACGACGACGCGAAAAGCGGTGGCTCGGACAAGGAGACGGCGGCCGCCAAGTCCGGCCCCTGGACCTTCAAGGACGACCGCGGCACCACCGCGAAGGCCGACAAGATCCCGGCGAACATCGTCTCGTTCATCGGTGTCGCCGCCGCGCTGCACGACTACGGCATCGAGTCCAAGGGCGTCTTCGGGCCGACCAAGCTGAAGAACGGCAAGGCCGACGTGCAGGCCGGCGACCTCGACATCAGCAAGGTCACCATCCTCGGCAACGAGTGGGGCCAGTTCAACATCGAGAAGTACGCGGCCCTCTCCCCCGACGTCCTCATCACCACGATGTTCGACTCGGCCGGGACCCTCTGGTACGTCCCGGAGGAGTCGAAGAAGAAGATCCTCGCCGTGGGCGCGCCGACCGTCGGCATCTCGGTGTACGACATCCAGCTGCCGACGCCGCTCGGGCGGATGCTGGAGCTTGCCAAGTCCCTTGGTGCGGACACGAGTTCGGCCACCATCACCGCGGCGAAGAAGCGGTTCGAGGATGCGGCCGCCCGGCTGCGTGCCGCGGCCAAGGCCAAGCCGGACATCAAGATCCTCGCGGGTTCCGCGAGCCAGGACATCTTCTACGTCTCCGGGTCCAATCTCTCCGCCGACCTCGAGTACTACAAGGCTCTCGGCGTGAACTTCGTCGAGCCGTCCGCTGCCGCGTTGAAGGCGAGTGGTGGGTGGTTCGAGAATCTGAGCTGGGAGAACGTCGACAAGTACGGGGCGGACATCATCATGATGGACAACCGGACGTCGGCGATTCAGCCCGCTGACATCACTGAGGGCACGTGGAAGAAGTTGCCGGCTGTGAAGGCGGGGCAGGTCATCGCGCGTAACCCTGAGCCGATTCTGTCCTACGCCAAGTGCGCGCCATTGCTTGAGGATCTCGCGAAGGCGATCGAGAGCGCGAAGAAGGTCAGCTGATTTAGGGGTGGTTTCGCTTTGTGGGGAGCTGCGGGCCGTGTGTGGCTGGTCGCGCAGTTCCCCGCGCCCCTAGGGAGTTGCCCCTTACCTCCGTTTTAGGAGTTGCCCCATGACTACGGCCGTTGCCGCGCCCTTCCGCTTCTTTTCACTCCAGGTCGTGCGGACGGAGCGGCTTGGGCCGTCTCTTGTTCGGGTCTCCTTTGGTGGGGACGATCTGGCGTACTTCTTCTCCGACGGGTGTGATCAGTCCCTGTCGCTCTTTCTCCCCCAGCCCGGTCAGCTGGAGCCCGCCGTGCCGTTCGAACTCGGTGACGGGTGGTGGCAGGGGTGGCGTGAACTCCCCGACAGCGTGCGGGCGGTGATGCGGTCGTACACACTTCGCGCCCTGCGCCGCGACCCCGACGAGATCGACATCGACTTCGTGTTGCACGAACCTGCCGGGCCCGCCTCCCGTTGGGCCTCCCTCGCCGCCCCCGGTGATCGGGTCGTGTTGCTCGGGCCGGCCGTCGCGGACAATCGGGCGATTCGGTTCCGGCCGCCGGAGGATGCAGATCTCGTGGTCGTGTGGGGGGACGAGACCGCCGTGCCGGCCGTCTCCGCCATTCTCGAAGCTTTGCCGGCCGGCATTCGTGCGCGGGTGTGGCTGGAGGTCCAACACCCCGGTGACATCCAGGACTTGGCGACCGACGCCGATGCCGAAGTGACCTGGCTGGTGCGTGAGAGCCAGGGCGTCGAGGGGTCCCCCATGGCCCTCGGCGCCCTTCGGGATGCCCAACTCCCGCCTACAGAGCGGCCGTACGTGTGGATCGCGGGTGAGGCCGGTCAAGTGAAGGCGCTGCGGCGGCACTTCGTGGGTGAGCGTGGGTTCGACCGGCGGCGGGTGACCTTTGTCGGGTACTGGCGGCGGGGGCTCAGCGAGGAGCAGTTGCGCGACGCCGGGTGACGGCGCGAGGGGCAGCTGGGGCGTGAGTGACGGCTGTCACGGGAGCGGTGGGTTTCATGGACGTTAAGTTAGGTTAGGCTTACCTAAGTTGATGTTGCGGAACCCCGCCGCTCACCTGTCCCGCACGGACTTCCCCACCGGAGGACCCCCACATGCGCTCGCACCTGCTCAATGACACGACTGCGGAGCACTACCGCCGCTCCGTGACGGAAGGCGTGGAGCGGGTGGCGGCCAAACTCGCCACCACCGAACGGCCGTTCACCGGCGTCACGGTCGACGCCCTCTCCCCCCTCATCGACCGGATCGACCTCGACCGTCCGCTCCACGACACCGCCGCGGTGCTGGACGAGCTGGACGAGGTCTATCTGCGTGACGCGATCTACTTCCACCACCCCCGCTATCTCGCCCACCTCAACTGCCCGGTCGTCATCCCGGCCGTGCTCGGCGAGGCGGTGCTCTCCGCCGTCAACTCCTCCCTGGACACCTGGGACCAGTCGGCCGGCGGCACCCTCATCGAGCGGAAACTGATCGACTGGACGAACGAGCGGATCGGCCTCGGGCCGCACGCGGACGGGGTGTTCACCTCCGGCGGCAGCCAGTCCAACCTCCAGGCGCTGCTGCTGGCCCGCGAGGAGGCCAAGACCGACAGTCTCGCCAAGCTGCGTATCTTCGCCTCCGAGGTGAGCCACTTCAGCGTGAAGAAGTCGGCGAAACTGCTGGGTCTCGGGCAGGACGCCGTCGTGTCGATACCTGTCGGCGCCGACAAGCGCATGCAAACGGTCGCGCTCGCCCGCGAGTTGGAGCGCTGCAAGAGCGCCGGGCTCGTCCCCATGGCCGTCGTCGCCACCGCCGGCACCACCGACTTCGGCTCCATCGACCCACTGCCCGAAGTCGCCGCCCTGTGCGAGCAGTTCGGGGTGTGGATGCACGTGGACGCGGCCTACGGCTGCGGGCTGCTCGCCTCGCTGAAGTACCGGGGTCGGATCGACGGCATCGAGCGCGCCGACTCGGTCACGGTGGACTACCACAAGTCCTTCTTCCAGCCGGTGAGTTCGTCCGCCCTGCTGGTCCGCGACGCCGACACCCTGCGCCACGCGACCTACCACGCGGAGTACCTCAACCCGCGCCGCATGGTGCAGGAGCGCATCCCCAACCAGGTCGACAAGTCCCTGCAGACCACCCGCCGTTTCGACGCGCTCAAGCTGTGGATGACGCTGCGCGTGATGGGCGCCGACGGTGTCGGTCAACTCTTCGACGAGGTCTGCGACTTGGCCGAGGAGGGGTGGAAGCTGCTCGCCGCCGACCCGCGCTTCGACGTCGTGGTCGAGCCCTCGCTCTCCACCCTCGTCTACCGCTACATCCCGGCCGCCGTCACCGACCCGGCCGAGATCGACCGCGCCAACCTGTACGCCCGCAAGGCCCTGTTCGCCTCCGGTGCCGCGGTGGTCGCGGGCACCAAGGTCGCGGGCCGCCACTACCTGAAGTTCACCCTGCTCAACCCCGAGACGACGACAGACGACATCGCCGCCGTCCTCGACCTGATCGCCGGCCACGCCGAGCAGTACCTGGGAGAGTCCCTTGACCGCGCTTCCTGAAGCCTCGAACAAGACCTACGACTTCGTGGGCATCGGGCTCGGACCCTTCAACCTCGGCCTCGCCTGCCTCACCGAGCCCATCGCCGAACTCGACGGCGTCTTCCTCGACTCGAAGCCCGCCTTCGAGTGGCACGCCGGCATGTTCCTCGACGGCGCCCACCTCCAGACCCCGTTCATGTCGGACCTGGTCACGCTGGCCGACCCGACCTCACCGTACTCCTTCCTCAACTACCTGAAGGAGAAGGGGCGTCTGTACCCCTTCTACATCCGCGAGAACTTCTACCCGCTGCGCGTCGAGTACGACGACTACTGCCGCTGGGCCGCCGACAAGCTCACCAACGTGCGCTTCAGCACGACGGTCAGCGAGGTGACGTACGAGGACGAGGCCGAGGTCTACGTCGTCCGGACCGAGGCCGGTGACGTGTTCCGCGCCCGGCAGCTGGTCCTGGGCACCGGCACCCCGCCGTATCTCCCGGAGGCCGTCGCCGGTCTGGGCGGCGACTTCATCCACAACTCCCGTTACGTGCAGCACAAAGCGGAGTTGCAGGCCAAGGAGTCGATCACGCTGGTCGGCAGCGGGCAGTCCGCCGCCGAGATCTACTACGACCTGCTCGCCGAAATCGACGTCCACGGCTACGAGTTGAACTGGGTGACGCGCTCGCCGCGTTTCTTCCCGCTGGAGTACACGAAACTCACGCTGGAGATGACCTCCCCGGAGTACATCGACTACTTCCACGCGCTGCCGGAGCAGACCCGCTACCGCCTCACGGCCGAGCAGAAGGGCCTGTTCAAGGGCATCGACGGCGACCTCGTCAACGAGATCTTCGACCTGCTCTACCAGAAGAAGGTCGGCGGGCCCGTCCCCACCCGACTGCTCACCAACTCCTCGCTGGACAGCGCCACTTACCGCGACGGCGTGTACGAACTCGGCCTCCGCCAGGAGGAGCAGGAGAAGGACTACACCCTGCGCTCCCAGGGTCTGATCCTCGCGACCGGCTACAAGTACGCCGAGCCGGAGTTCCTCAAGCCCGTCCACGAGCGGCTGCGCTACGACAGTCGGGGCAACTTCGACATCGCCCGCAACTACTCGATCGACACCACGGGCCGGGGCGTCTTCCTCCAGAACGCCGGGGTCCACGCGCACAGCATCACGTCCCCGGACCTGGGCATGGGCGCGTACCGCAACTCGTACATCATCCGTGAGCTGCTCGGCACCGAGTACTACCCGGTCGAACAGACCATCGCGTTCCAGGAGTTCGCCGTATGACCGCCCTCACCGACACAGGCACCTTCACCTTCCGCCCCCTCGACCCGCTCCAGGACGCCGAGTTGCTGCACCGGTGGCTCACGCACCCCAAGGCCGCGTTCTGGATGATGCAGGACGCGAAACTGGAGGACGTCGAGCGCGCGTACATGGAGATCGCGGCCGACGAGCACCAGCACGCGCTGCTCGGGCTCCAGGACGGTGTTCCTGCCTTCCTGATGGAGTACTACGACCCCCGTCATCGCGAACTCGTCGGCCTGTACGAGCCGTTGCCCGGTGACGTCGGCATGCACTTCCTGACGCCGGCCACCGAGGCGCCCGTCCACGGCTTCACCCGTGCGGTGATCACCGCCGTGCTGGCCCGGCTCTTCGAGGACCCGGCCGTCGAACGTGTCGTCGTGGAACCGGACGTGTCCAACACCGCCGTACACGCACTGAACGAGGCGGTCGGGTTCGTGCCCGAGCGTGAGATCCAAAAGCCGGAGAAGAAAGCCTTGTTGAGCTTCTGCACACGGGAACAGTTCTTGACGGCGACAGCGGCGACGGCGGTGTCCGCATGAGCCTCGCCGACGCCGTGGCCCACCTCTCCCCCGAGCGCTGGGAGAAGGCCAACCGCCTCCTGATCCGCAAGGCCCTCGCCGAGTTCGCGCACGAGCGGCTGCTCACCCCCGAACTCGTCGAGCGGGACGGCGACTTGTACGTCGTCCGCAGCGACGACGGTCTGACCCGCTACCGGTTCGCCGCCACCCGGCACGCCCTCGACCACTGGCAGGTCGACGCCGACTCGATCACCCGGCACCGCGACGGCGCCGAACTCCCCCTCGCCGCCCTGGACTTCTTCATCGAGCTGAAGCAGGCGCTCGGGCTGAGCGAGGAGATCCTGCCGGTCTACCTGGAGGAGATCTCCTCCACCCTCTCCGGCACCTGCTACAAGCTCACGAAGCCGCAGATCCCGGTCGCCGAGCTGGTCAAAAGCGACTTCCAGGCCATCGAGACGGGGATGACCGAGGGGCACCCCTGCTTCGTCGCCAACAACGGCCGGCTCGGCTTCGGCATCCACGAGTACCTCTCGTACGCCCCCGAGACCGCGAGCCCGGTCCGCCTGGTGTGGCTGGCCGCGCACCGCTCCCGGGCGGCGTTCACGGCGGGCGTGGGCATCGAGTACGAGTCCTTCCTGAGGGAGGAGCTGGGAAGTGTGACGCTGAACCGTTTCCGCGTAACACTTTCCGAGCAGGGTCTCGACCCCGACGACTACCTCCTCATCCCCGTCCACCCCTGGCAGTGGTGGAACAAGCTCAGCGTCACCTTCGCCGCCGAGATCGCCCGCGGCCACCTCGTGTGCCTCGGCGAGGGCGACGACGAGTACCTCGCCCAGCAGTCCATCCGGACCTTCTTCAACAAGTCGCACCCCGAGAAGCACTACGTGAAGACGGCCCTGTCCGTCATCAACATGGGCTTCATGCGCGGGCTTTCGGCCGCCTACATGGAGGCGACCCCGGCGATCAACGACTGGCTCGCCCAACTCATCGACAACGACCCGGTGTTGAAGTCCACCGGCCTGTCGATCATCCGCGAGCAGGCGGCCGTCGGCTACCGGCACCTGGAGTACGAGGCCGCGACCGACCGCTACTCGCCGTACCGCAAGATGCTCGCCGCGCTGTGGCGCGAGAGCCCGGTCTCCTCGCTCCAGGACGGCGAGTCCCTCGCGACGATGGCCTCGCTGGTGCACCTGGACCACGAGGGCGCGTCCTTCGCCGGCGCGCTGATCGAGCGGTCGGGGCTCGCCCCGGTGGAATGGCTAAGGCGGTATCTGCGGGCGTACTTCACCCCGTTGCTGCACAGCTTCTACGCCTACGACCTGGTGTTCATGCCGCACGGCGAGAACGTCATCCTCGTCCTGAAGGACGGTGTGGTCGAGCGCGCGATCTACAAGGACATCGCCGAGGAGATCGCCGTCATGGACCCGGACGCGGTGCTGCCGCCGACGGTGGAGCGGCTGCGGGTCGAGGTCCCCGAGGACAAGAAACTGCTCTCGATCTTCACCGACGTCTTCGACTGCTTCTTCCGCTTCCTCGCCTCCAACCTGGCCGCCGAGGGCGTCCTGGAGGAGGACGACTTCTGGCGCACGGTCGCGGACGTCACCCGTGAGTACCAGGACGCGGCGCCCGAACTCGCCGACAGGTTCCGGCAGTACGACATGTTCGCGCCCGAGTTCTCGCTGTCCTGCCTCAACCGCCTTCAACTGCGCAACAACAAGCAGATGGTGGACCTGGCGGACCCGTCCGGCGCGCTCCAGCTCGTCGGCACCCTGAAGAACCCCATCGCCGGGTTCTGACACCACAAGCAGGCGGGCACCCCGGGGTACGGTCCCCCGGGGTGCCCGCCCCATTTACAGGAACTGCTCAACTAGCTCGCGGGCCAGGGAACTTGGGGCGACCGGTAGTAGTCGATCCCCAGCGCGTCCCAGCGCGGGGCCTGTGCCGCGAGCCGGACCTTGTACGTGTCCCAGTCGTGCGTCGAGGCCGGCGACCAGCCCAGCTCGGCCACGCCCGGGAGCCTCGGGAAGGCCATGTACTCGATGTTCGCGCCGGTCACGATCGTCTCCGACCACAGCGGAGCCTCGACCCCCTTGACCGCCGAACTCGGCACCCCGGGAAGGTAGTTGCCCGGATCCCAGTCGTAGGACCGCTTCACCTCGACGAGGCCCGCCCAGTCCTGGCCGAGCGGGGTGTCCTCGGTGTACTTCATGTCGAGGTAGACCCGGTCGGCTGGCGAGAGGATCAGCCCGGTGCCGTTCTTCGCGGCCTCGGCGACCTGTGCCTTCTCGGCGGCGTCGGTGTCGTCGAGACCCCAGTACTGGGCGAGGGCACCCTTCACGGGGTGGGCGCCGGTGATCTGGTGCCAGGCGATCACCGTCTTGCCGTACTTGGTGACGATCGGCTGCACCCGGTCCATGAACTTGACGTAGTCCTCGTGGCTGGTGGACTGCGCCTCGTCGCCGCCGATGTGGAGGTAGCGGCCCGGGGTGATCGCGGCCAGCTCACGGATCACGTCGTCCACGAAGCGGTACGTGAGGTCCTTGCCGACGCACAGGGAGCTGAAGCCGACGTCCGTGCCCGTGTAGAGCGGGGGCGCGACACCGTCGCAGTTCAGGTCGGCATAGGAGGCGAGGGCCGCGTTCGTGTGGCCCGGCATGTCGATCTCCGGTACGACCTCCAGGTAGCGCGAGGAGGCGTAGCGGACGATCTCCTTGTAGTCGGCCTTCGTGTAGTAACCGCCGGTGCCGCCGCCGACCTCCGTTGAGCCGCCGTAAGTCGCCAGGCGGGGCCAGGAGTTGATCGCGATGCGCCAGCCCTGGTCGTCGCTGAGGTGCAGATGCAGGGTGTTGATCTTGTAGAGCGCCAACTCGTCGATGTAGCGCTTGACTTGGGCGACGGTGAAGAAGTGCCGGGAGACGTCGAGCATCGCGCCGCGGTAGGCGTAGCGCGGGGAGTCCTCGATGGTGCCGCCCGCGATCTGCCAGGGGCCGGGCTGCCGGGAGGCCTTCTCCACGGCGGCGGGCAGGAGTTGACGCAGGGTCTGTACGCCGTGGAAGAGTCCGGCGGGCCTGCTCGCAGTGATGGTGACCCCCGAGACCCCACTGACGAGCCGGTAGCCCTCGGCGCCGAACGTGCCCTTGGCCAGGCGGAGTTGGATGCCGCCCTTGCCGCTCGAGGTGATGGGCAGCCGGTAGCCGGTGGAGGGGCGCAGGATGCCCGCGAGGTACTCGCCGATCCGGCGCGACTCACGGGTGCCGTCGACGCGGATCCTGGTGGCGCTCGTGATCCGGTACGGATGGCCCGCGGGGGTGACCTTGGCGGGTGCCGGGACCACCCGGCCCAGCGGGGTGATGGCGGCGGCTCCGGCGGGCGGTGCGGCGCCGACGACGGACACGCTCGCGGCGGCGACGAGCAGCAGCGAACCGAGGAGGCGGGTCGTTCTGTGGCGCTGTCTCACAAGGCGTCTCACGAGCGGTCCCTTCCTTTGAACTTCCTTTGAGCCCGGACAGGTACAGACCATTCTGTCGGCAGAGCGATGGAACAATCCTTCCTATGGCGGAAATCATCCAGAAGGACGGCACCTGGATCTTCGACGGCGACGCCCTGCGGCTGACTCCAGGACGGGACAAGAACGTCGGCCTGTTCCGCAAGACCCTGGGTGAACTCGTGGTCCCCCTGGGCGCGTTGGCGGGCGTCTCCTTCGAGCAGGGCCGAAAGTCGGGGCGGCTGAGACTGCGGCTGCGCGACGGCGCCGACCCGCTGCTGCACGCCACGGGCGGGCGGCTCACCGAGGGCGACGACCCCTACCAACTCCCCGTCGAATCGGACCGGTACGGCGTCGCCGAGTACTTCGTGGACGAGGTGCGCAACGCCCTGCTGCTCGACCGGGTACCGGCCGACCCGGTGGACGAGTTCCTGCTGCCGGGCCCCGCCGTACCGCTCTCGGTGTCCGCCGGGGACGGCACCGCGAGCTTCGACGGTGAGCGCGTACGGCTGGAGTGGAACTGGAAGACCGAGGACGCCAAGTCCGCCGCCGGCGCCCGCACGCTCGCCGTCACGGACCTCGTCGGCGTGGAGTGGCGCCCGTCGGCCGGGCTTGAGAACGGCTACATCCGCTTCTCGGTGCGCAACGCGCCGACCAAGGCACCGCCCAAGTACGACCCCAACTCCGTCGAGTTGTGGGGCTTCAAGAAGGACCCGCTGATGGCCCTGGTCGCCGCGGCCGTACAGGCGCGCCTGCCGCACCCGGCCGCCGAGACGGACGTACGGCCTGAACAACCCGAGCCCGTACGGCAGTTGGCGGCCGCGGCGGAGGACGGCCACGACGCGCTGCTGCGGCGGCTGCGGGAACTCGGGGAGCTGCACCGGGACGGGGTGCTCACGGACGAGGAGTTCGCGATGGCCAAACAGGCGGTCCTCAAACGGATGTGACCATCCGGGGAGGACCGCCTGCGGGATGAGTGGCGCCCTGCCTTCCGGGCGTAACTCGGGCTGATTCAGAGCTACTTGGCCTTGCGGGCCACCGTGAAGCGGTCGATCTCGGCTCCGGTCTCGGCGATGCCGCGGACCGTGAGGGTCGCCGTACGGCCCTTCGAGGCGGGCTGGACGTCGACGCGCAGGAACGAGTAGTTGAGGTAGCGGACGCGCGACCACGCGACCGTCTCGTTGACCTTGCCGTCCTTCGTGTTGACGAAGGCGGCGACCGAGTCGACGTCGGCGACGTGACCCTCGTAGGAGTCCGGGGCGGAGAACGCGTACAGGCTGCGGCCGGCCGCGCCCGCCGTCACGTAGACGACACCCTCGGTCTCCGGGTACGCCGTGCCGCCGATCGGCAGCTTCTTGACGACCGCGTTCTTCTTGATGACGTCGGTGCGCTCGTACTGGTGGTTGTGGCCGTTGATGACCAGGTCCACCGTGTACTTCTCGAACAGCGGCACCCACTCGTTGCGCACTCCCCCCTCCGAGGAGTGCGCGGTCGAGGTGCAGTACGCGCAGTGGTGGAAGAAGATCACCACGAAGTCGATGTCCCTGGACGCGCGGTACTTCTTGAGCTGCGCCTCCAGCCACTTGGTCTGGGTGCCGCCGGAGATGCCGAGGTTGGCCGGGATCTCGAAGGACACGTCGTTGGCGTCCAGCGAGATGACCGCCGTGTTGCCGTAGACGAAGGAGTAGACGCCCGGCAGGTTCTTCTTGTCGGGGCCGTTGTCCGGCAGGTTCCAGCGGGCGTCCTCGCCGCCGTAGCCGTTGGGCGAGTACCAGGCCTCCATGTCGTGGTTGCCGTAGGCGGGCATCCACGGCACGGACTTGGCGACCGACTCGGTCTGCGCGAGGAACTGGTCCCAGGTGCGCGAGTCGAAGCCGGCGTCGGCGGTCTGGCCCGCGCCCGCCGGGTCGGCGTAGCAGATGTCGCCGGCGTGCAGGTGGAAGGACGGGTTCTGGCCCAGCAGGAGGCTGTTGTTGGCCAGGCCGTGGTAGCCGACGCCCTCGTCGCCGAAGGCCGTGAAGGTGAACGGCTTCTTGTGGTCGGGGGCGGTGGTGAAGGTGCCCAGCGTGCCGAGCAGGTGGGCCTCGGCCGGGTCGAAGCCCGCGTGGCCGACACCGTAGTAGTAGGTCTTGCCCGGGCGCAGGTGGGTCAGCTTGGCGTGCAGGTAGTACTGGGTGTGGTCACCGCTCGCGCCGACGCCCGCCGGGGTGTAGAGCGTGCGCACCTCGGCCTCGATCTTGCGGGAGAGGTCCCAGGGGTGCGCGCCGATCCGGACGAACGGTTTCTTGACGTTGATCGGCACCTGCCAGGAGACCGTCACCTCCGTGCTCGGGTCGTTGCCGAAGGCGAGGTGCCGGCCGAACGGGGAGACGAGGGCCCCGTCGACCGTCGACGCGGTGGAGGTGGAGGCGTAGGTGGCGGAGGCCTGGCTGGGGACGGCCGCCTGGGCGACCGCGCCCGGTACGAACACGCCACCCGCGATGGCGCCGAGTGTCACGGCACCGCCTCTGACCATCGTGCGCCGCGAGAATCTCGCGCGCAGGTACTCGTGCTGCTCCGCCATGCTCATGCGCTCTGCGAGCTCCGCGGGTACTCCCATACGAGGAATGTCCATGGCGTCTGAAACTCGTCGACATGAGCAACGGTGCGCAAGACACAGGATGGACAGCTTACGAACAGAGCCCCATAAGACTTTCAACAGGCTGTTGCCCGATATCGGGCAGGATTCTTGCAAACCTCCCTT
Source organism: Streptomyces sp. NBC_00986 (assembly GCF_045162565.1). Classification (NCBI taxonomy): domain Bacteria; kingdom Bacillati; phylum Actinomycetota; class Actinomycetes; order Kitasatosporales; family Streptomycetaceae; genus Streptomyces; species Streptomyces sp. NBC_00986. Next base: position 7,480,406 of record NZ_CP108733.1, on the reverse strand, counting down.
CGGTACCCCAGGATCAACCAAGTGCACGACGAACTCGTTGATCATCTGACGCGCTCCTCACCCCTCAACCGGGGCGAGGCACTGCGGGTGATCCAGGACGTGCTCGCCTACTTCGACGAGACGACCGAGCAGTACGTCCGTCGCCGCCACCGCGAACTCCAGGCCCAGGGCCTGGTGAACGCGACGATCTTCGACCGGATCGAGGCGGACCTGAAATACCGGGCCGTGGCCCCGCCGGAGCTGACGCTCCGACAGCTGCGCCGGATCGTCTACGGCTAGGAATACCCATACATGTGCGGAATTGTCGGATACATCGGCAGGCGTGACGTTGCTCCGCTTCTGCTGGAGGGCCTGCAGCGGCTGGAGTACCGCGGCTACGACTCGGCGGGCATCGTCGTGACGACCCCCAAGACGGCCGGCCTGAAGATGGTCAAGGCCAAGGGCCGGGTCCGTGACCTGGAGGCCAAGGTCCCGGCACGTTTCAAGGGCACCACCGGAATCGCCCACACCCGCTGGGCCACGCACGGCGCCCCCTCCGATGTGAACGCCCACCCGCACCTGTCCGCCGACGGCAAGGTCGCCGTAGTCCACAACGGCATCATCGACAACGCGTCCGACCTCCGGAAGAAGCTCGAGGCGGACGGCGTCGAGTTCCTCTCCGAGACCGACACCGAGGTCCTCACCCACCTCATCGCCCGCTCGCAGCAGGAGAAGCTCGAGGACAAGGTCCGCGACGCCCTCCGGGTGATCGAGGGGACGTACGGCATCGCCGTCCTGCACGCCGACTTCCCCGACCGCATCGTGGTGGCTCGAAACGGCTCCCCGGTGGTCCTCGGGATCGGCGAGAAGGAGATGTTCGTAGCCTCGGACATCGCCGCGCTGGTGACGCACACGCGCCAGATAGTGACCCTGGACGACGGCGAGATGGCCACCCTCAAGGCCGACGACTTCCGGACATACACGACCGAGGGCACCCGCACCACGTCCGAGCCGACCACCGTCGAGTGGGAGGCCGCCTCCTACGACATGGGCGGCCACGACACCTACATGCACAAGGAGATCTTCGAACAGGCCGACGCCGTGGACCGCGTGCTGCGCGGCCGCATCGACGACCGCTTCTCCACCGTGCACCTCGGCGGCCTGAACCTGGACGCCCGCGAGGCCCGGCAGATCCGCCGCGTGAAGATCCTCGGCTGCGGCACCTCCTACCACGCGGGCATGATCGGCGCCCAGATGATCGAGGAGCTGGCCCGCATCCCCGCGGACGCCGAGCCGGCCTCCGAATTCCGGTACCGCAACGCGGTGGTCGACCCCGACACGCTCTACATCGCGGTCTCGCAGTCCGGTGAGACGTACGACGTCCTGGCGGCGGTCCAGGAGCTGAAGCGCAAGGGCGCCCGCGTCCTCGGCGTCGTGAACGTCGTCGGCTCGGCGATCGCCCGCGAGGCGGACGGCGGCATGTACGTCCACGCGGGCCCCGAGGTCTGCGTCGTCTCGACCAAGTGCTTCACCAACACCACAGTCGCCTTCGCCCTGTTGGCCCTGCACCTCGGCCGCACCCGCGACCTCTCGGTCCGCGACGGCAAGCGCATCATCGAGGGCCTGCGCAAGCTCCCGGCCCAGATCACCGAGATCCTGGACCAGGAGGAGGAGATCAAGAAGCTCGCCGCCGAGTACGCCGAGGCCCACTCGATGCTCTTCATCGGCCGGGTCCGCGGCTACCCGGTGGCCCGCGAGGCCTCCCTGAAGCTCAAGGAGGTCTCGTACATCCACGCCGAGGCCTACCCCGCCTCGGAGTTGAAGCACGGCCCCCTCGCCCTGATCGAGCCGGCCCTCCCCACGGTCGCGATCGTCCCCGACGACGACCTCCTGGAGAAGAACCGCGCCGCCCTGGAGGAGATCAAGGCCCGCAGCGGCCGCATCCTCGCGGTGGCCCACCAGCACCAGGAAAAGGCCGACCAGACGATCGTGGTCCCGAAGAACGAGGACGAACTGGATCCCATCCTGATGGGCATCCCGCTCCAACTCCTCGCCTACCACACGGCGTTGGCACTGGGCCGGGACATCGACAAGCCGAGGAACCTCGCGAAGTCGGTCACGGTGGAGTAGGGCTTTTGTCTTTTAGGGGCGCGGGGAACTGCGCGACCAGCCCCCACGCGCCCGCAGCGGCCGACGAAACAGAACGAACCCCCCGTGCAGCCTCAATGCACGGGGGGTTCGTTCATATCGCCGGGAGTTGAAACCCCCAGCCTGCGCCGCTAGCCGGTAGCCGTCACGCCCCGACCCGCAGCCCGCCGCGGAAGAACCGTCGGCCAGTGAGCGAGCGCAGCCGTCGCCGAATACCAGGCAACAGCCCCCGCAGCGACACCGAACCACCCACCAACCTTGCTCAGCCCGTCGTTACCGGCGAACTGGGCGATCGCGAGCAGCACGAGGGAGACGAAGAACAACCCGTAGGTGCCCTGGGTGAGTTGATCCCCACCCGCGAGCGTCACGGAGAGGGCGACGAGGGCGAACAGGACCAGGAACAACCCGGCCGCGTTGTCAGACACGGAGTTACCCGCGGAGACGGCCCAGGTGAACCAGAGCGCGCCGAACGCCGAGAACGCCGTACCGCTGACCGTGTCGCCGTCGCGGAACGCGAGCAGTCCGACGAGGAAGAGGGCAACTCCGCCCACGTAGTGGGCGATTGACACGGCGTCAGCTGTGGAGACCCCGTTGATGACATTCGTGTACCCGAGCCCGAAGGCCAACAGGGTGATTCCCAGGGCGAGTCGGCCGACGATCGAGGTGGTGCTTCCCGCAGAGACGTCATTGTCCACGGCGGGCTCCCTTCATGCATGTGCGTTTGTGCGGTGTGACCGATATATGCCCTTCACAAGGACACAAACACCTCTGCACAACAGGGAATTCGGAGCCGACCGGTGAGTTCGACCTACGAGTTGCGGGATGGCGCGTCAGGGAATGACGACGACGGGCCGCTGAGCCCGCTTGGCCAACCGCCCCGCGACGGAGCCGAAGATGCGCCCGACGATCCCGTGGGTCGAGCCCACGACGATCGCGTCCGCCTCGTACTCCCGCCCCACCTCTTCGAGTTCATGGCAGATGTCGCCACCCCGCTCAACCAGGATCCAGGGCACTTCCGCCAAGTACTCGGCGCACGCCAGCTCCAGACCCAGCACCTCGGTGCGGTGGTCCGGCACGTCGACGAAGACCGGTGGCTCACAGCCCGCCCACACCGTGGTGGGCAGCCGGTTGGCGACATGCACGATGACCAGGCCCGAGCCCGAGCGATGGGCCATGCCGATCGCGTAGGCGAGGGCACGTTCACTGGATGTGGAGCCGTCGAAGCCGACGACCACTCCGTGCTTGAAGGCTGGATCGCAGGAATGACGTGGCTGTTCCGCCGCCAGGGGCTCGGCCGCCGTGGGATCGGCGACGGGGCGCTTGCGGTCCGCTGGTTCGAAAGATTCGTGACCGGCCATGGGTGTCTCGGCTTTTTGATCCTCTTGGGAGGGGACAACAGGATGCGGCGGAGCTGTGTCCGGGAATCATCTTCCCAACCCCATACCCCCAAGGGTACGGCGGCACTCCTCCTTAGCCCATATCCCGCACATGCTCCGGCGGAGTTCCCCGGAGCATGCACGAGGGGGCGCCCGTAACGCAATGGTTGCTGCCCCGTACAGGCGGTTTGCACAGGATTCACTTATCCGCGGGCGTCCATGTCCCTCCATGGACTGCCCTACAGTGACCGACGCATCGAACACGCGTTGAACCCGGCGAGCCGCCGCCCCAGGGAGCACGCCATGTCCGGACACCGCACGACCTCCGAGGCACACCCCAGCCACGACACCGCCACCGACGTGGTCCGCTGGGCGGTCTTCAGCTGTGTCCTCGTCCCCGTGGTCCTCCTCTGGTACGGCACCTCGTTCGCCGGCGCCACCGGTACGGCCCTGGGCCTCGCGGCCGTCACCGCCGCCTGCCGGGTGCTGCTGCGCCGTTCCGAACAGGGCGCGGCCCGGCTGCTGGCCGAAGAACACTCCTCGCACCGCGGCCACCGTCACCGGGCCGGCGCGGGGGCGCACAGGGGCGGGCGGCACGCCGGGGGAAGTACACCGGTCGACTGACCGGTTTCAGCGCACGCGCCCGACGCTTTTCAGCCAACTTCCGGCCACCGCGCATCTGTTGTCCGAACCACCCCCCAACCCCCGTTCCACCTGCACCGAAAGGGTCTGGGGGGCCTTGCGCACCCTACGGGGATTGGCCACTAAGACGAGGCGCACTTCCCTGCACGGCCCACGAGTGCAACGCTTCGTGATCGAATGCTTCACGCCAAGTTGCCATGTCGACAATGTGCCGGTTGCCGAACTGGTCACCCCGGCACCACTGGACACAGTAGATTCGATCTTGACGTCTTACGGCGGGGGACTCGTGCAGGACCGAGGGGAAACGTGCTGGAGCGACAAGCCCGACAAGATAGGGGCGACGCGACCACCGAGGGGGGCTTAGCAGTATGAGCCACGACTCCACTGCCGCGCCGGAAGCCGCGGCCCGGAAACTTTCCGGGCGACGCCGCAAGGAGATCGTCGCGGTGCTGCTGTTCAGCGGCGGCCCCATCTTCGAGAGTTCCATACCGCTGTCGGTGTTCGGAATCGACCGGCAGGACGCCGGGGTTCCGCGCTACCGCCTTCTTGTGTGCGGTGGCGAAGAAGGACCGCTGCGCACGACCGGCGGGCTGGAACTCACCACACCGCACGGCCTGGAGGCGATCTCACGGGCGGGCACCGTCGTCGTGCCTGCCTGGCGGTCGATCACCTCGCCGCCGCCGGAGGAGGCACTCGACGCGATCCGCCGGGCGCACGAAGAAGGGGCCCGCATCGTCGGCCTGTGCACCGGCGCCTTCGTGCTGGCCGCGGCGGGCCTGCTGGACGGCCGTCCCGCGACCACCCACTGGATGTACGCGCCGACGCTGGCCAAGCGCTATCCGTCGGTGCACGTCGATCCGAGGGAACTCTTCGTCGACGACGGAGACGTGCTGACATCCGCCGGTACGGCGGCCGGAATCGATCTCTGTCTCCACATCGTGCGGACGGACCACGGCAACGAGGCGGCCGGCGCGCTCGCCCGGCGCCTGGTGGTCCCCCCGCGCCGAAGCGGCGGCCAGGAGCGCTACCTCGATCGGTCTTTACCAGAGGAGATCGGCGCCGACCCGCTCGCGGAGGTCGTCGCCTGGGCGCTGGAGCACCTCCACGAACAGTTCGACGTGGAGACGCTGGCGGCACGCGCGTACATGAGCAGGCGTACGTTCGACCGCCGCTTCCGCTCGCTCACCGGGAGCGCTCCCCTGCAGTGGCTGATCACGCAGCGGGTGCTCCAGGCGCAGCGTCTGCTGGAGACGTCGGACTACTCGGTGGACGAGGTCGCGGGTCGCTGCGGCTTCCGCTCGCCGGTGGCTCTGCGCGGCCATTTCCGGCGCCAGCTGGGCTCGTCGCCCGCCGCCTACCGGGCCGCGTACCGCGCCCGCAGGCCCCAGGGCGACAAGCAGGTGGACGGCGACGGCGCCCCCGGCCAGCCCGGCGGTCCGGCGTCCCTGGGTCCGGCCGGGCTGCCACCCGCGCTGCACCCGGACGGCCCGGTCCCGATGCAGTCGCGTCGTACGGCGGCGAGCGCGCTGTCGGCGACGGCGTCCGCGTCGGCCGCCGCCGCGGAGAACGGCCGTGAGGCGTACGCCACAAGCCGGGCCGCAAGTCTGCCCGGCCAGCGGAGCGCGACGTAGCAACCGCACGCCCCCGGAGGTCTCTCGCAGGAGATCTCCGGGGGTTTCCGCATGTACCGGTGGCACAAGGTCAGCGCACGGTCGGCTCAGCCGGGCGGCACGCACCTTAAGGTTAGACACATGAACGATCGCATGGTGTGGATCGACTGCGAGATGACCGGCCTCTCGCTGTCAGACGACGCTCTCATCGAGGTGGCCGCCCTCGTCACCGACTCCGAGCTGAACGTGCTCGGCGAAGGGGTGGACATCGTCATCCGCCCGCCGGACCGGGCGCTGGAGACGATGCCGGACGTAGTACGCCAGATGCACACCGCATCCGGCCTGCTCGACGAGCTGGCCGGCGGTACGACGCTGGCCGACGCGGAGGAGCTGGTCCTGGCGTACATCCGGGAGCACGTCAAGGAGCCGGGCAAGGCCCCGCTGTGCGGCAACTCGGTCGGCACCGACCGCGGTTTCCTGCTCCGTGACATGCCGACGCTGGAGGAGTACCTCCACTACCGCATCGTGGACGTGTCCTCGGTGAAGGAGCTGGCGCGCCGCTGGTACCCGCGGGCGTACTTCAACAGCCCCGAGAAGAAGGGCAACCACCGCGCCCTCGCCGACATCCGCGAGTCCATCGCCGAGCTGCGCTACTACCGCGAGGCGATCTTCGTCCCGCAGCCCGGCCCCGACTCGGAGACCGCCCGCACGATCGCCGCGAAGCACGTCCTGCCCACCTCGTAAAAGGCGTGCGCGAGCACCCCTTCGGACCCTGTACACTTTTTCTCGGCCGGTCGGAAACTTACAGAGTGAACGACCGGGCATGGTGGGTGTAGCTCAGCTGGTAGAGCACCTGGTTGTGGTCCAGGAAGTCGCGGGTTCAAGTCCCGTCACTCACCCTGAGTAATCAGCCGGTGACTTCGGAAACGAGGTCACCGGCTGATTCGTTTTCCGGAGCCTCCCCCTCTGCACGGAGCACGCCACCGAGACGGCGAGGTCAGGTGGCGGCGCGCCACGCGTCCGTGAACTCCCGTACGCCCGCGAACCGTTCGGCGGGATCGGCACGGGTAGCCCTTTCCAGTACGGCGAGTTGACCCGAGGTACCCCGCCAGGCGCGCTCGCCCTCCCCGGCGTCGAGGAGGAGGCGGGCGGTGCGGCCGAGGGCGTAGACCGTCGTGCGGATGTCGATGCGGGCGCCGTGGTGCCACTCCTCGGGGGCCATGAAGCGGGCCGAGCCCGGGAGCCGGTCGCCCTGGAGGACGAAGGGGCCGGGGCGGTACTCGTCGAGGTCGATGAGGTGGAGGACGTCGGCGCCGAAGTCGTAGAGGAACGCGCCGTCGTAGAGATCGACCGCCACCGTCCCCGCGGCCTCCACGGCGAGATGCGCGTCCAGGACGCGGTCGACCGCGCGGAGGACGGAGGCGAGGGGCAGGGCGCGGAAGCGGGCGCGGGCGGGGCCGTAGAGGGACTCGCCGTGGCGCCAGGGCATGACGGCCGCCGTACGGCCGCTGTCCGCGACAGCGATCCGGTGCAGTTGCGGGACGATCGCCGGGTGCCGTACGGCCCGGTGGAAGGCCCAGGCGCCGTCAAGTGAGGTCTGGGCGGCGGGAGTTGTCGCCTCCTTCACGAACCAGCGTTCCCCGTCCGGGAGTTGGACGCCGTAGGAGACGCACCCGGAGTCCTGTTCGCGGAAGGCTCGGAACACCTTGCCCACCGTGTGGAGGTAGGGCTCGGTCGCGGGGATCTCGTCGACGGCCAGGAGGGGGTGGTGGGGGCGGGTGGTCATGGGAACCAGCCTGGACCGCGAACGGCCGGGTGGGGAGAGGAAATCCCTTTCGCCGCACTTTTACGACGACGCCCGCGTCACCAACTCCGTTGCCAGTACGGCATGTTGTCGCTCCGGGCCCCGGGGTGTCGGCGGGCGGCGGTCCGCGATCTCCGCGAGGAGCAGGTCGATCATCGCGCGGCCCATTTCCTCGATCGGCTGGCGGACGCTGGTGAGGGGCGGGTCCATGTGGCGGGCGATGGCCGAGTCGTCGTAGCCGACGAGGGCCACGTCGTCCGGGATGCGGCGGCCCTCCTCGCGGAGGACCTGGCGGGCGCCCGCCGCCATGACGTCCGAGCCGGCGAAGACCGCGTCGACGTCGGGGCGGCGGGTCAGCAGCTCCTTCATCGCTCGGCGGCCGCCCTCCTCCGTGAAGTCGCCCGGCTGGATGAGGTGTTCGTCCAGTTCGTGGCCCGCGTCGAGGAGGGCTTCGCGGTAGCCGTCGACGCGGCGCTGGGCGCCGTACACGTCCAGGAGGCCGGTGATGTGGGCGATGCGGGTGCGGCCGCGGGACAGGAGGTGTTCGACGGCCGAGCGGGCGCCGCCGTAGTTGTCCGAGTCGACCGAGGTCAGGGGCTCGGTGGCCGACCGGGGGCCGCTGATCACCGCCGGGATCTCCAGCGCGGCCAGCAGGTCAGGCAGCGGGTCGTCCGCGTGGACCGAGACGAGCAGGACGCCGTCCACCCGGTGGGCGGCCAGGTACTGGGCGAGGCGCTGCCGCTCCCGGTCGCTGCCCGCGAAGATGAGCAGCAACTGCATCTCCGTGTCGGACAGTTGGGTGCCGACGCCCTTGAGCATGTCCGAGAAGTACGGTTCCGCGAAGAAGCGGGTCTCCGGCTCGGGGACGACGAGGGCGATCGCGTCCGTGCGGTTGGCGGCCAGCGCCCGGGCCGCCGTGTTCGGGACGTACTCGAGCTCCGCGACCGCCGCCTCGACGGCGGCGCGGGTCGCGTCGCTGACCCGGGGCGAGCCGTTGATCACCCGGGAGACCGTGCCGCGGCCCACACCGGCACGGGCGGCGACCTCCTCCAGGGTCGGCCGCCTGCCGCCCCGGTTCCGCCCACCGCTGACCGCCATGGTCGCCGCCTTCCGTTCGCAGCTTTCAGGCCAGGAATGTAACAGCCGAGGCCCGGACGCCCCGCCCTCCATCGTCCCTCGTCGACCGGGGTCCCGGCCCCCCGGGACTCACCCGTCCTCGCCGGCCGGCGGCAGGGCGTTCCCCCGGATCACCCCGGCGTACCAGTGGGCGCTCGCCTTGGGGATGCGGCGCTGGGTGGAGTAGTCGACGTAGACGGCGCCGAAGCGCTTCGAATAGCCGTAGGACCACTCGAAGTTGTCGAGCAGGGACCACAGGAAGTAGCCGCGCACGTCGGCTCCGTCGGCGACGGCCCGGCGGACGGCGTCGAGGTGGGCGTGCAGGTAGGCGATGCGCTGCGGGTCGTTGACCAGGCCCTCGGGGGAGATGTAGTCGTCGAACGCGGCGCCGTTCTCCGTGACCATCAGCGGCAGCCCGGGGTGCGAGGCGGCCAGGTCGGTCAGGAGAGTGTGCAGGCCGCTGGGGTCGATCGCCCAGTTCATGGCCGTGAGGTCGTCGTTGGCGAGGTGGAAGTCCACGTTCTCGGAACCCGTCCACGGTGTGTGGTCGCTCGCGCCGTGGCCGTCGTTCTTGGTGGCGCCGTCGCCGGAGCCGGCCGAGACGACGGTCGGCGCGTAGTAGTTGACGCCGAGCACGTCGATGGGCCGGGAGATCTCGGCCAGGTCGCCGTCCCGCACCAGCTCCGCCCAGTCGACGAGGTGCGCGGTGTCGGCGAGCAGGTCCTCGGGGTAGGCGCCGTCGAGCAGGGGGCCGGTGAAGATCCGGTTGCCGACCGCGTCGATACGGCGTGCGGCCTCCGCGTCCTCGGGGCTGCCGGTGAGCGGGCGCACCTGGTGCAGGTTGAGGGTGATGGAGGTCTGCGCGGTGGCCGGCAGGACCTCGCGCAGCGCCCCGACCGCCTGGCCGTGCCCCAGGTTGAGGTGGTGGGCGGCGCGGAGGGTGGCCGCCGGGTCGGTGCGGCCGGGGGCGTGCACGCCGGAGCCGTAGCCCAGGAACGCGCTGCACCAGGGCTCGTTGAGGGTGGTCCACAGGCCGACGCGGTCGCCCAGGGCCCGGCCCATGATCTCGGCGTACTCGGCGAAGCGGTGCGCGGTGTCGCGCTGCGGCCAGCCGCCCGCGTCCTCCAGCTCCTGCGGCAGGTCCCAGTGGTAGAGGGTGGCGACGGGGGTGATGCCGGCCGCGAGGAGTTCGTCGGCGAGCCGGCGGTAGAAGTCGAGACCGCGCTCCACGGCGGGTCCGCGGCCGGTGGGCTGGACCCGGGACCAGGAGATGGAGAACCGGTACGCCTTCAGGCCGAGGTCCTTCATCAGCGCCACGTCGTCGCGGTACCGGTGGTAGTGGTCGGCGGCGATGTCACCGGTGTCGCCGTTGCGGACCTTGCCCGGCGTGTGGCTGAAGGTGTCCCAGATGGAGGGGGTCCGGCCGTCCTCGGCGGCGGCGCCCTCCACCTGGTAGGCGGCGGTGGCGGCACCCCAGACGAAGCCCGGGGGGAAGGAGGTCGCGGACGCCGACGCGGCCTTGGTCTCATGTCGTACGGCGGTCATGTGAGCGCTCCCGAAGTGGAGTGGGTAAAAGCCGGACGGTGGTCCGGCGATGAGGGGGGAAGCGGACGGGGCACGACGGCGGGCGCCCGGCCGGGTACGGCCCGCGAGCGGGGCGGGCCGTACGGGAGGGTGAACTGGGCTTGCGCGAAAGGCGGTTGGCGACCCCGCGTCAGCCCTTGACGGCGCCCGCCATGATGCCTCCGATGATCTGCTTGCCGAAGATCACGAACACCAGCAGCAGCGGCAGGGTGCTGATCAGCGCCCCGGCCATGACGATGCTCTGGTCGGGGGTGTAGGAGGCGCTGAGCTGGCCGAGCGCGACCTGGATGGTGGGGTTGTCCTGGTTCAGGGCGAGGAAGGGCCAGAAGAAGTCGTTCCAGGCCTGCACGAAGGTGAGCATCCCGAGCACCATCATCGCGGGGCGGGCGGCGGGCAGGACCACGTTCCACACGATGCGGATATTGGTCGCGCCGTCCACCTTGGCCGCCTCGATCAGCTCGTAGGGCAGGGCCTCCAGGAGGTACTGCCGCATGAAGAAGACACCGAAGGCACCGACCAGGGTCGGGAAGATCACCGACTCCAGTTTTCCGCCCCAGCCGATGTCCGCCATCATCATGAACAGCGGTACGACGCTGAGTTGGGGCGGGATCGTCAGGGTCGCGATGACCGCGGTCATCAGGGCGCCGCGGCCGCGGAAGCGCATCTTGGCGAAGGCGTAGCCGGCGAGGGTGCAGAAGAACAGCGTGGCCGCGGTGATGGAGCCGGCCACGATCACGGTGTTGACGATGGCCTTCCCCAGGTGGGCCTGGTCCCAGGCCGACTGGAGGTTGCTCCACAGCCGGCCGCCCGGCAGCAGCGGCGGCGGGCTGTCGAGGACCCGCTGCTGGTCGTGCGAGGCGGCCACCAGCGTCCAGTACAGCGGGAAGACCGAGCCGAGGCCGACGATGATCAGGGCCGCGTAGGTGAACGGGCCGCCCTTGAGCTGCTGGCCGGCGCCGATCTTGAAACGGCGGCGGCCCGTGCCCGGGGTGACGGGGAGGGGCGCGGGATCGAGGTCCGGCGCGGTGGGGGTGGGACTGGTCGTGGTCATCGATTTCGCTCCCGTCACGCCGCGCTCTTGCGCAGGACCCGGCCGACGATCAGGTTGATCAGGGCAATGAGCAGCAGCAGGACGAGCATGGCCCAGGCGACGGCCGCGGCCGGGCCCAAGTGCCCGAGCTTCCAGCCGTAGTTGAAGAGGTAGATGCTGAGCGTCTCGTACTGGTGCTCACTGCCTCCGGTGGAGCCGAGCGTGCCGCCCTGCAGCAGCAGCGGCTCACCGAACAGCTGCATGGAACCGATGGTCGAGATGACGATCGTGAAGAGGATCGTCGGCCGCAGCGAGGGGATGGTCACCTTGCGGAACTGCTGCCAGCGCGTCGCCCCGTCGATCGAGGCCGCTTCGTACAGGTCCGTGGGCACGGCCTGCATGGCCGCCAGATAGATCAGGGTGTTGTAGCCGGTCCAGCGCCAGATCACGATGGCCGAGATGGCGAACTTGGACGTCCACTCCCCGTTGCCCCAGTCGGTGTTGCCGACACCGACGAAGTGCAGCACCCAGTTGAGCAGCCCGCCGTCGGCCCGGAAGACCAGGGCGAAGACGAGGGCCGCGGTCGCGACCGAGGTGGCGTACGGGGTGAGGATCACCGTCCGCCAGAACGTGCTCGCGCGCAGCTTGTAGTTGAGCAGGTGGGCCAGGCCCAGGGCCATCAGGAGCTGCGGGACGGTCGAAATGACGCCGATGACAAAGGTGTTGGTGACCGCGGTCCAGAACTCGGAGTCCTGGAGGATCTTGGCGAAGTTGTCCCAGCCGACCCACTCGGACTGGTTCAGGCTCGTCATCTCCACCCGGTGCATGGCTATCCAGCCCGTGTACAGCATCGGGTAGAGGCCGAAGGCACCGAAGATGAGGAAGAAGGGGGCGATGTACGCGTACGGCGACGCCTTGTCGTCGAGGCGCCACAGGCGGGTGCGCCACACGCCGGGTTCTTTCGACACGGCGCCGACCCCGCCGGGTGGCGGGGTGGGGGCGCCCCGTGTGGGGGTTGTGGTTGCCACGGAGGGAGTCCTTCCCTGGATCTCGGCCGGGTACGGGCAGGGGGCGGGCGCGGGGCCGGGCACCCGGCCCGGGACACGTCGTCGCAGTCGGTCCGGCGGGCGCGGTGCGGCGGCGTCCGGTGCGTGTGCGCCGAACACCGCGGAGAAGACCGGCACTTGACGACCGGGGCCGGTGCGGACGGCCCCGCGCCTACGGCGGGAGCCGCCGCGCGGCCCCACGCACGTGGCGCGGTGCGGGCGGCCGCCGGGCCGCCCGCACCGCGGCCTGTGTCAGCCGATCACCTTGTCGATGGAGTCGGTCGCGGCCTTCCACGCCTTGGCGGGCTTGGTGCCCCGCTGCTCCATGTTGTTGATCTGCGTGGAGATCGTGTCCTTGATCGTGCCGTCCTTCGCGCCGAGCACGGCCTCGGGGATGGCCTTCGCCTCGTCGGCGTAGATCTGGCCGATCGGGGCGTTGTTGAAGTACGGCAGCGTCGCGTTCTTCACGCTGGCGAGGTCGTAGGCGCCCTTGTTCGACGGGAAGACGCCGATCGCCTTGAACACGGCGGCCTGCTGCGCGGGAGCGGTCAGCCACTTGACCAGGTCGGTGGCCGCCTTGACGTTCTTGCCGCTCTTGGGCACGGCCAGGAAGGAGCCGCCCCAGTTGCCCGCGCTGGTGCCGGGCGCACGGGCGATGTCCCACTTGCCCTTGTAGGCGTCACCGGAGTTGATGGAGATCTGGCCGGCCATCCAGGCGGGGCACGCCACGGTGGCGACGGTGCCCTTGCGCAGCGCCGCCGTCCAGGCGTCGGTGAACTGGGGCAGACCCTCGGTCAGCTTCTTGGACGCGGCTTCCGCGGCCAGGTTCCAGCCCTGCTGCACGGCCGGGCTGTTCTTGTAGATCGCCTTGCCGGAAGCGTCGTAGTACTGCTCCGCGGAGGAGCTGACGACCGCGTTGTACATGGCGCTCGCGGAGTCCATGAAGTAAGTGCCCTTGGGCGCCTTCGCCTTGAACTTCTCGCCGAGCTTGAGGTAGTCCTCCCAGCCGCCCGCGACGGCCTTGGCGACCGAGTCACGGTCGCTCGGCAGGCCCGCCGCCTTGAAGAGGTCCGAGCGGTAGCACAGGGACATCGGACCGATGTCGGTGCCGGCGCCGATGACCGAGCCGTCCGATGCGGTGGCCTGCTTCTCCTTCCAGGAGACCCAGTCGCTCACGTTGATCGACTTGCTCAGGTCGGTGAACTTGGCCGCCTGGGTGTCGACGACCTCCTTGATCCGGCCGACCTCGATGCCCTGGACGTCTCCGAGGCCGCTGCCCGTGTTCAGCTGCTGAAGCATCTTCGGGTAGTAGTCCGCCTCGTTGGCGGTGACGTTCTCCTTGACCGTGATGTTCGGGTGCAGCTTGTGGTATTGGGCGAACAGGCCGGCTTCCTTGTAACCGAACTGCCCGTAGTCGGCCACCGTGAGAGTGATGTTCCCGTTCGAGTCCTTGGCGTCCGAGGAGCTGTCGCTACTGCAGCCGGTCAGCAACAGGGCGGAGGCTGTCAGGACCGTCGTGGTCAGGGCCGCTGCTCTGCGGCCGTGGCCGCCGCCGGTACGGGTGATGCGCATTCCACTACTCCTTGTTCCAGTGGGGAACGGGGTCTCAGGAATCGGACCGCCGAGGCTCGGCGATCCGGACCTGTCCTCTCGTTTCGAGCAGCGGCCAGCCCACAGCACGGGTCGTGCGGTGAAAAGGTGCTGGTCAACGGTGTGCCATGCGAGATAGAGGGACGGGCCGTTGGTGGTTTCGTCCACACGGAAGGAAGCCCCCGAGGTTCCGTGGGACCGCTCCCACGCGGCATGCCGGAAGACTCCTTCGTGCCGGGCCGGGTGTCAAGACTTGAAAACGGCGTTGTTGCGCAAGCGTGTTCCGCACGTCACGTGAATGTGTCGCTCCACCAGGCGTCACCGACCGGACACGGACCGGTCCCGCACAGGATTCACGCAGGTGATCCAAGGAGTCGCCGCACGGGCACTGGGCCGGCGTCGTCCGGCCGGGCCGTCGCCCGAATTTCTGGGCAAGAATGAGGCAAGTCCCCGCTGATCGCCGGAAGGTGAACGATGAGCCCTGCCGAGCAGCCGCCCCCGCGCGCGGACGTCCGGCGCCCGACCCTCAACGCCGTGGCCGCGCTCGCCGGCGTCGGCCGCGGCACGGTCTCCCGGGTCATCAACGGCTCCCCCAAGGTGAGCGCCCACGCCCGCGCGGCGGTGGAGCGGGCCATCGACGAACTCGGCTACGTCCCGAACCCCGCCGCCCGCTCCCTGGCGACCCGCCGTACCGACTCGGTCGCCGTGGTCGTCCCCGAGGGCGAGGACCGGCTCTTCTCCGAGCCCTACTTCTCGGGGATCATCCGCGGCGTTTCGGCCCAACTCGCCAGCGCCCAGATGCAGTTGCTGCTGGTCCTGACGCCGGACGAGAAGGAGTACGCGCGGCTGGCCACGTACCTGTCCGCACACCGGGTGGACGGCGTGCTGATCCTCGCGGTGCACAGCGGCGACACGCTCCCCGACCGGCTGCACGAACTCGCCGTACCGACCGTGCTCGCCGGCCGGCGCGGCCACGGGGAACCACTGGGGCACGTCCGCGCGGACAACAGCGGCGGCGCCAGGATCGCGGTCGAGCACCTGCTGGCCAAGGGCTGCCGGACCATCGCCACCATCACGGGCCCCCTGGACATGGACGCCGCCCAGGCCCGACTCGACGGCTACCGCGAGGCGTTGGAGGGCGCGGGCATCACCGCCGACGAGGACCTGATCGCGTACGGCGACTTCCGCGAGGAGGGCGGACGCGCGGCCATGCGGGAGCTGCTGCGCAGACGGCCCGGCCTCGACGCCGTCTTCGCCGCGTCCGACGTGATGGCGTCGGGTGCCGTGCTGGAGCTGCGCGCGTCGGGCCGACGGGTGCCCGATGACGTCGCCGTCGTCGGCTTCGACGACTCGATCGTGGCCCGGCACATCGATCCCCCGCTGACCAGCGTCCGTCAGCCGCTGGAGGAGATGGGCCGCACCATGGCGAGCATTCTGCTGGACGAGATCGCCCAGCGCGGCGGCGGTCACCGGCAAGTGGTGCTGCCTACGCGGCTGGTGGTGCGGGAGTCCGCCTGAGGAGTGTTCTCGCCGGCCGCGTACGCGGCACGAGCGGAAGACGCCGGGAGGAGCGACCCCCTTTCCCATGGGAGCGCTCCCATGCATAATGGGCGCCAATCGACTCATGGGAGCGGTTCCATGCCCGACCTGACGACCGCGGCCTTTCCCCCTGCCTTCCTCTGGGGAGCCGCGACCTCCGCCTACCAGATCGAGGGGGCGGTGCGGGAGGGCGGCCGTACGCCCTCGATCTGGGACACGTTCAGTCACACGCCGGGCCGTACGGCCGGTGGTGAGCACGGTGACATCGCCGTGGACCACTACCACCGCTACCGCGACGACGTGGCGCTGATGGCGGACCTGGGCCTGACGGCGTACCGCTTCTCGGTCTCCTGGCCGCGGGTGCAGCCGACCGGCCGGGGCCCGGCGGTCCAGGTGGGCCTGGACTTCTACCGCCGCCTGGTCGACGAGCTGCTCGCGCACGGCATCAAGCCGGCACTGACCCTCTACCACTGGGATCTGCCGCAGGAGTTGGAGGACGCGGGCGGCTGGCCGGAGCGCGACACGGCGTACCGCTTCGCCGAGTACGCGCAGATCGTGGGCGAGGCGCTGGGCGACCGCGTGGAGCAGTGGACCACGCTCAACGAGCCCTGGTGCAGCGCGTTTCTGGGCTACGGCTCGGGGGTGCACGCGCCGGGCCGTACGGACGCGGGCGCGTCGCTCCGGGCCGCGCATCACCTCAACTTGGCGCACGGGCTGGCGACTTCGGCGCTGCGGGCGTCGATGCCGGCGGGGAACTCCGTGGCGGTGAGCCTCAACTCGGCGGTGGTCAGGCCCGCTTCACTGTCCCCGGCGGACATGGCGGCGGTCCGGAAGATCGACGACCTGGCCAACGGGGTGTTCCACGGGCCGATGCTGCACGGTACGTATCCGCGGTCGCTGCTCGACGCGACGCGGTCGATCACGGACTGGTCCTACGTCCGGGACGGTGACCTGACAGTCATTCACCAGCCTTTGGACGCACTGGGGTTGAACTACTACACACCGGCGCTGGTGGAAGCGACGGAGGCGGCCCCGGTGGGTCCGCGCGCCGACGGCCACGGCCTGAGCGCGTTCTCCCCCTGGCCGGGCGCGGACGACGTGGCGTTCCTCCAGACCCCGGGCGAGCGCACGGAGATGGGCTGGACGATCGACCCGACGGGCCTCTACGACCTGATCATGCGCTACGCCAGGGAGGCTCCGGGCCTCCCGCTCTACGTCACGGAGAACGGCGCGGCCTACGACGACAAGCCCGACCCCGAGGGCAACGTCCACGACCCCGAGCGGATCGCCTACCTCCACGGCCACCTCTCCGCCGTACGCCGCGCGATCACGGACGGCGCGGACGTGCGCGGCTACTACCTGTGGTCACTGATGGACAACTTCGAGTGGGCGTACGGGTACGAGAAGCGGTTCGGCGCGGTGTACGTCGACTTCGCGACGCTCGCCCGCACACCGAAGTCGAGCGCCCGGTGGTACGGCGAGGCGGCCCGCACGGGCACGCTCCCCTCGGCGGAGGGCGCCTGACCCACGGGGAAACCGGGGGACGGGGAACGGGGCGCGGCATGCCATGGGGGGCGTGCCGCGCCTCGGCGTGCTGCGGGGGGCGGGGTACTGCGAGGGCCTCGGCGGGGCCTTGCCAAGCGCTAAATGGAGTGATTCATTCATCACGCAAGTGAATGGATACACGTCAAGCGCGAGGAGATGTCCGTGGCCGTCACCCTGGGCCGGGAGCCGATCACCGTCGAGGAGTTCGTCGCGGTCGCCCGCCACGGCGCCCGGGTCGAGTTCGACGCGGTCCATGTCGACCGGGTGCGGAAGTCACGCGCACTGGTGGAGCGCTTCCTCGCCGAGAACCGCTTGGTCTACGGCGTCACCACCGGCTTCGGCGACAACGTCACGGAGGTCATCGACCCGGCGGACGCGGAGCAGCTCCAGCGGAACATCGTCCGCTCGCACGCCGTGTCGGTCGGGGAGCCGTTGCCCGTCGAGGTCGTCCGGGCCATCGCGCTCATGGAACTGGTCGGGCTCGGGGAAGGGTTCTCCGGTATCCGGTTCGAGACGCTGGAGCTGATCCGGCGGATGCTCAACGCCGGGGTCACCCCGCACGTCCCCGGCGAGGGCTCCGTCGGCTACCTCGCCCCCGAGGCCCACATGGCGCTCGTACTGCTGGGCGAGGGACGGGCCTGGTACGGCGACGAACTCCTGCCCGGCGCCGAGGCGTTGGCCCGGATCGGCGAGCGGCCGACCCAACTCGCCTGCAAGGAGGGGCTGTCGCTGACGAACGGGACGCACTCGGTCACCGCGATCGCCGTCCTTGCCGCCCACGACGCCGAGGTCGCGGCAACCACCGCCGACGTCGCCGCGAGCCTCTCCGTACAGGCACTCAAGGGCACGATCCGCGCCTACGACGCCCGGATCCAGGAGCGGAAGCGGCACCCCGAGCAGGCCGCCGTAGCCGAGAATCTGCGACGGCTGACCGAATCCAGCGCCATCAGCGCCGAGTTCATCGATCACCGGCTTCAGGACGGGCTCTCCCTGCGTGCCGTTCCGCAGATGCACGGCGGTGCGAAGCGGGCGCTCGCGCAGGCCCGGGAGGTCATCGTCGAGGAACTCCACTCCGTGGGCGACAATCCGGTCATCCACCCCGAGGGCGAGGACGGGGTCGCGCTGAGCGGGGCGAACTGCGACAGCACGTACGTCGGCATCCAGGCCGACACCATGGTCAACGCGATGACCGTCCTGGCCAAGGTCTCCGAACGCCGCACCGACCGCCTGGTCAACAGCAACTTCAGCGAACTGCCCGCCTTCCTGGTCCGGCAGCGGCCGGGGCTCAACAGCGGCTACATGATCGCCCAGTACACGGCCGCCGCCCTGACCATGGAACTGCGCGGCCTGGCGGTGCCCGCGTCCGCGGACAACGTCACCACCTCCGCCAACCAGGAAGACACCGTCAGCAACGCCTACTTGGCGGCCCTGAAGGCCTACCGCGCGACCCGCAAGCTCGCCTACGTCATAGCCATCGAGCTGATGTGCGCCGTCCAGGCCCTCGACCTCCTCGCCCCGCTCGCGCCCTCACCTGCCGCGGAGGCGCTGCGCGCCCGTATCCGGGAGACCGTACCGACCGTCGACGAGGACCGCGTCTTCCACACGGACATCGAGCACATCGCCGAACTCGTGCGCGGCGGGGATGTGTTGAGGGTCGTAGAAGGCGTCGTGGGGGCGCTGCGCCGCTGAGACCGGACCAAAGGGCCAGGAACCCCGCCGGCCATTCACAGCCGCCCCTCAGACCCCGTCCAGCGGCCTCTCAGCCCCGAGGCGTCTGATCTTCCTGTACGGGGTGATCCGATCCCGGCGCGGACGGGAGGACGTCATGTTTTTCATCGTGTTGGTGCTGCTGGCCCTGATCGTCGGCGGTGCGGTCGCCTTCAGCAAGAGGCAGGCCGGGGGCGGGAGTTCGCGGTTCGGCGGCAGCGGCCACAACTCCGGCTCCGCTTCGCGGTCCTACGACGCCGACGCCGGTGCCGAGGCCACCCGCTGGGTGGAGCGGCTGGGCGGGAGTCTGTCGACGCTGGACGCCGGGAACAGCACCGCCGCCCGGCAGGCGCTCGCCGACGCCACCGAGCGGCTCCGGGCCGCCGAGGGGCAACTCGCCGTCGCCTACTCGCCGATGCAGTACGGGCTCGTGACGCAGACCGCCGTCGAGGGGCTGCACCACATCCGAACCGCCCGTGGTGCGCTGGGACTCGACCCGGGGCCCGAGTTGCCCGCGCAGGGTGGCGGCGGGCAGGTCACGGTCGGTGGGCAGACGTACACCGCGTCAGCGCGGCCCGGCGCGAGCACGCCGTACTACTACCCTGGCGGGGTCGTCAACGGCCGTTCCATGGCCGGGGGTTGGTACAGCACGCCCTGGTGGAAGACCGCGCTCGTCGCGGGTGCCGCC
The DNA here is from genome assembly GCF_045162565.1 of Streptomyces sp. NBC_00986. Lineage (NCBI taxonomy): Bacteria > Bacillati > Actinomycetota > Actinomycetes > Kitasatosporales > Streptomycetaceae > Streptomyces > Streptomyces sp. NBC_00986. The sequence continues at coordinate 7,461,002 of NZ_CP108733.1, read as the reverse complement.
GGGGTCGGGGGCATGTTGCTCGCGGACGCGCTGTTCGACGGCTTCCACCATCACGGGCCGCACGGTGGGATGTTCGGCGGTGGGCCGGGCGGACCCGGCGGGTTCGGGGGCTTCGGCGGGCCGGGTCCCTTCTGAAACCCCCGCCCGTCAGCCCTTGTTGGCGCCCAGTGTGAGGCCGCTGACGAACTGGCGCTGGAGTGCGAAGTACACGATCAGCGTGGGGATCGCGGTGAGCAGGGCGCCGGCGGCGACCAGGTTGGGGTCGGTGAAGTACTGGCCGGAGAGGTTGTTCAGGGCGGAGGTGATCGGCATGTTCTCGCCGGTCGAGATCAGCACGATCGCCCAGAAGAAGTCGTTGTAGATCCAGATGGAGAGCAGGGTCGCCAGGGCCGCCATCGCCGGCTTGCACAGCGGCAGCACGATCTGCCAGTACATCCGCCACACCGACGCCCCGTCGACCAGCGCCGCCTCGGTCAGCTCGTCCGGCAGCATCCGCATGTAGTTGCTCAACACGAAGGCGCAGAAGCCCGATTGGAACGCCACGTGGATGAGGACCAGGCCGAGCGCGGAGTCGTAGAGCTTGCCGCTCATCGTGATGCCGGGCAGGTCGATGAGCAGGTACATGCGGTACAGCGGGGTGATGATGACCTGCTGCGGCAGCAGGTTGCCGGCCGTGAAGACCAGCAGCAGGAAGATGTTGAGCCGGAAGTCGAACCGGCTGACGTAGAACGCGACCATCGACGCCAGCAGCAGCGTGAGCAGCACGGCCGGGACCGCGATGATCAGTGTGTTGACGAAGTAGTGGATCATGTCGGACTGCTCGAACGCGTTCTTGAAGTTGTCGAGGTTCAGCGTGTCCGGCCAGGAGACGTACCCCTTGTTGCTGGTCTCGGAGTACGGGCGCAGGGCCGCGTAGACCGCCCACAGGAGTGGGGCGAGCCAGGCCAGCGAGGTCACGACGAGGAACGTGTGCAGCAGGACCCGGGCCGGGCGGAGCGGGGTGCGCTGCTTCACGCCGAGTGCGGCGGTGGGGGTGGTCATGCGCGCCGCTCCTTCCGGAAGGTCGAGATCAGGTACGGAATGATGACCACCAGGGAGATGACCAGCAGGACGACGGCGATCGCCGACCCGTAACCGATCCGGCTGGACTCGCCGATGATGTTGTTGGTGATCAGGATCGACAGCAACTCGGTGCCCTGGGCGCCCTTGTTGAAGACCCACACCAGGTCGAAGGCGCGCAGCGACTCGATGATCGTGACGACCAGGACGACCGTGTTGGTGGGGCGAAGGGTCGGGAAGATGACGTTCTTGAACGTCTGCCACTCGTTCGCGCCGTCGAGGGCCGAGGCTTCCCTCAGCGATGGGTCGACGCCCTTCAGGCCCGCCAGGTACAGGATCATCATGTAGCCCGCGTGCCGCCAGGACGCGGCGATCAGGACGGCCCACAGATTGAGCTTGGGATCGCCGATCCAGTCGATGTAGTGGCCGGGCTTGTTGGCCCCGATGAGGCTGTTGATCAGGCCGGTGTCGGGGTTGTAGATGAGCTGCCAGACGAATCCGGTGACCGCCAGCGACATCACGACCGGCAGGAAGAACGCGGTCTGGTAGACGCGGCTGAAGCGGATGTTCTTGTCCAGCTGGACGGCCAGGAACAGGCCGAAGGGGGTCGGCAGCAGGATGAGCACGACGAACCAGATGACGTTGTGCTCGAGCGCGGGCCAGAACTGCGGGTTGTCGTTGAACAGCTCCTTGAAGTTGGCCAGCCCCACCCACTTGATGGCGCTGAAGCCGATGCCGTCCCAGGACGTGAAGGCCAGGAGGATGGAGGCGAGGGCGGTGACCCAGACCAGGGCCACGTGCAGGATCGTCGGCACGCCCGCCATGAAGGCGAGCGTGATGCGGTCACGGCGGGTCAGCAGGCGCTTGGCGCCCTGCGGGACCCGCTTCTTCTCGGGCGCGGGGCCCGGAGGCGGAACGGCGTCCGCCTCCGGGCTCGTCGTAGTCGTCTCGGAGATCATGAGGAGGCGAAGATCGTCTTCTTCTGGCGCTCGATCGAGGTCAGCAGACTGTCGACGCCCTTGGGGTTCTGGAGGAACTTCTGCAGACCGGGCTGCATCACCGTCGAGGTGAAGTCCGGCCGGGAGTCGCGGTCCATGAACTGGGTGAGGTTCTTGGCGGCGCCGATCATGTCGAACGCCTTCTTCTGCAGCGGCGAGTACGCGGAGGTGTCGGCCTTGCTGGAGGCGGCCACCACGCTCGGGTCGGTCTTGAGGTAGAGCTGCTCGGCCGCCGGGGTGCCCAGGTACTCCAGGAGCTTGACGACACCGTCGTGGTTCTTCGGGGCCTTGCTGACCATGTAGCCGTCGGTGGGCGCCTCGACGGTGTCCTGGCCGTACGCGGAGTTGATCTCCGGGAAGGCGAAGAAGTCGAGGTCGTCGAGGTCGGCCTTGACGGTGAACTGCTGGGCCACGAAGGAGCCGAGGAGGTACATGCCGGACTTCTTCGACACCACGCCCTGCGCCGCGTCCTGCCAGGTGCGGCCCATGAAACCGTCCTGGTGGTACGGGAGGAGCTCGGCCCAGTGGTCGAAGACCGCCTTGACCTTCGGGTCGGTCCACGCCTCCTTGCCCGCCATCAGGGACTTGTGGAAGTCGTAGCCGTTGAGGCGGAAGTTGATCTGGTCGAAGGTGCCCATCGCCGGCCAGGCGTCCTTGTCGCCGAAGGCGATCGGGACCAGGCCGTCGCTCTTCATCTTCTTGCAGAGGGCGACCAGTTCGTCCCACGTGGTGGGGACGGTGTAGCCCTTCGCCGTGAAGACGCTCTTGCGGTAGAAGATCGCCCACGGGTACGTGGTCATCGGCACGAAGTAGTACTTGCCGTCCTCGCCCTTGCTGAGCTGCTTCATCGCGTCGGGGAAGTTGTCACCGATCTTCGCCCACACGTCGTCGATGGACGTGGCGAGCTTCTTGGCCGCGAAGAACTGCATGCGGTACCCGGCGAACCAGTTGAACACGTCGTCCGGCGTGCCCTGGAGGTAGGAGTTGATCTGCTCCTGGAAGGTGTTGTGGTCCTTCGTGTTGACCTTGACGGTGATGCCGGACGTCTTCTTGAAGTCCGCGTAGACGCTCGCGAACGCCTTCTTCGGCACCGCGTCGGACGCGTTGGAACCGACGGTGACGGTCTTCGGGTCGGACGAGCTGCCACTGCTGCCGCACGCGCTCAGCAGGGGTATGCCGGCGCCGAGCACGGCAGCGCCGCCTATGCCGCGCAGGACGGAGCGGCGACTGGCGGCGGGGAGGGAGAAGTCGGGCATGAACGGCTCCTGACGGACAGGGTTCGGCCGGAATGCGCCACGCCCCAGGTCGTCGTAACCGACCAGAAACCAACGCGACCAAACACGGTGGCGTAATAACAGTCCTATGTCTGGTCATGCGTCAACACCCGCTGCCTTCATTTGTCGAAACGTAATCGACACTCACGAGCAAAAGGAGCGAACGTGCGGCCGAGTGGCCACACGTCCGCTCCGGGGCGGCCGGGTCGCGAGGTCCACGAGGGGTCCCTGGGGCCCGTGGGGCGACTACTGGAAGGCGGAGAAGGCCTTGGTGAAGGCGGACGGCGCCTGGACGACCGAGCTGCAGGTCGCGTCCGCGCTGGGCTTGGCGCCGCCGGGGCACTGCTTGTCACGGGTCGCGGACCACATCGAGAGGCCACCGAGACCCTTCGCCTTCGCGAAGGCCGCCAATCCGTTCGCGTCCTCGACCGTGAAGACCTCCGATGACACGTCGTTCACGCCGATCATCGGGGTCACTGCAACCGCTTTCCATGCAGCAGCTTCCGAGAGCCCGAGAACACTCTTGACTTGCGCTTGTGTCGCAGTAGCCGCTTGCTGTGAGTACGTTCCCATATTTCCGGAGTACGCCGGTCCGTAATCCATCGCCATGATGTTGACCGTGTTGATCTTGACGCCGTTGGACTTGGCATTGGACAACAAGTTCACCCCGTCCTGGGTCAGCCCCTCGGGCATCACGGGGAGTGTGTAGGAGACGTCGAGGTTCGGGTGCTGCTGCTGGAGCTCGGCTATCGCCTGGGCGCGGATCGTGTTCGCCGCCGCGTTGGGCAGCGCGCCGCCCTCGATGTCGAAGTCGACCTTGGTGAGGTTGTACGCGTCGACGACCTTCCCGTACGCCGTCGCCAGCGCGCTCGCCGAACCGCAGGTCGTCGCCAGCTCCGAGCCGGACGCGCCGCCGAAGGACACCCGCACGTCACCGCCCTTGGCACGCAGCGCGCCGATCTGCGAGGCCACGCCGTCGCTGCCGAGGTCCGAGACCCCGCCCCACTTCGGGGTGCAGCCGCCGCCGTCGGTGATGAAGGCGAGGTTGTAGTTCTTCACGCCGGTCGCGGTGACGTTGGCGAGGAGGTCGAAGGCGGGGTAGAGGGAGGTGTCGACGTAGGGGGCGAAGCCCGCGCTGCCGGCCGTCGTGCCGGTGCCGGTGGTCGTGGTCGGCGAGGCGGTGGGGGTGGGGGTCGCCGTGGGCTTGGGGGTGGCGGTCGGGGTGGGCGTCGGCGACGAGGTCGTCGGGCGGCCACTCGGCTCGGGGGTCGCGGTGCCGTCCGCCGAGCACTGGGCGTTGTCGATGAGACAACTGGTCGGCTGGCCCGTGCCGTTGACCACGAAGCCGACCGTGACCGACTCACCGGCCGCGAGACCGTCCGTGTCCCACTTCGGCGGCTTCACGGTGACGCGCTGCCCGCTCACGCTCGACTCGGCGTTCCAGAGCGAGCTCAGCTTGGAACCGGACGGCAGGTCGAACTCCAGCGTCCAGTCCTTCTTCGTGGCCCCGGTCGTGTTGGTAACGACGTACTGCGCGGTGTACCCCGTCGACCACTCGCTGGTTCTCGTGTAGGCCGCGCCGACGCTCGCCGCCTGGGCGATGCCGGTCAGCATGATCGCGCCGCCACCGACGACCGCGGCGGCGACCGCTCCGCCGATCACCTTGTTCCTGTTGCTGATCCTGCGCCGGTGCATGCTCATCGCGTGCCTGCTTTCGCCGTACGGGGGTGGGGTGCGGCAGCACGCTAGCGATCCGGAACCGGGCAAATACCCTGATCCGGGCGGGGGTTGGCGATCTTAGGGTGCGCTTAAGGGAGGGATCGGGAACGGTTAAAGGTAGAGACCAATTTCCCCCGCCGGCGTCGTCGTACGGCTCCCCGATGCCCGTTGCGCTCCGGCACCCGCCCGTCCAGCTGGATCCAGATCCGCACCTCGGTGCCGCCGAGCATCGAGGAGCCGATGCGGACGTCCCCGCCGGTCGACTCGGCGAGCCTGCGCACGATGTCCAGGCCGAGCCCGGTCGATCCCGCACTGCCGGAGCCGCGCCCGCGGGCCATCGCCGCCTCGGGGTCGCGGATGCCGGAGCCCGCGTCCGAGACGAGCACGATCACCGCGTCCTCGCTGTTGTGCACGTCCACCGCGAAGGCCGTGCCCTCGGCGGTGTGCCGGAACACGTTGCCGAGCAGGGCGTCCAGGGCGGCGACGAGGTCGGCCCGGGCGACGGGTATCCGCACCGGCCGCTCCACCCCGGCCACCCGCACCTTGCGGCCCTCGTCCTCGGCGAGCGCGGACCAGAACCGCATCCGCTCGCGCACCACTTCGGCCGCGTCGCACCCGGCGCCGGGCCCGGCCGCCACGGTCTGCGGCTTGGCCTCGCGCGCGGTCCGGATGATCGTGTCGACCTCCCGCTCCAGCTGCGCGACGGCGGTCCGCGTCTGCTCGGCGGCCGGCCCGTCCCCGAGCGAGGCCGCGTTGAGCCGCAGCACGGTGAGCGGCGTACGCAAACGGTGCGACAGGTCGGCCGCCAACTCCCGCTCGTTCGCCAGCAGTTGTACGACCTGGTCGGCCATGGAGTTGAACGCGACCGCCGCGAGCCGCAGTTCGGTCGGCCCCTCCTCGGGCACCCGCGCCCCCAGCTTCCCCTCCCCCAGTTCGTGCGCGCCCTCGACCAGGCGCTGCGCGGGCTGCACCATCCGTACGCCCAGCCGGTCGGCGACCGCGACGGACCCGACGATCAGCGCGAGGCCGACCCCGGCGAGCACCGCCCAGGCCGTGCCGACGCCGTTGCTGACCTCGGACTCCGGGACGTAGACCTCGACGACGGATATCTCGCCGGAGCTGAGCGCGACCGGCTGGAGCAGGACGGAGCCGCCGGGCACCTCGGTGGTGGAGGCGCGGCCCAATTTCCGTACGGTGGCGATGTCCTTGCCGGCGGCGCGCTGCAGCCCGATGTCGAGGGCGGCCTTCCCCTCCCCCGCCGGTATGTGGACGGCCATTCCGGAGTCCGCGCCCGCGGAGGCGACGACCTTCTCCAACTGGTCCCGGTCGGTGGTGATGGACAGCGCGGGGGCGACGGCGGCGGCCTCCCGCTCGGCGTTCGAGAAGGCGCGGTCGCGGGCCATCTCCTTGATGACCAGGCCGAGCGGCACCGCGAAGGCGACGACGACCATCGCCGCGATCGCCAGACAGACCCTGACCAGCGCCCACCTCATCGCAGCGACTCCGCTCCCGGTGGCTCCAGCTTCACGCCGACACCGCGCAGGGTGTGCAGATAGCGCGGCTGGGCCGCCGTCTCCCCCAACTTCCTTCGCAGCCACGACAGATGGACGTCGATGGTCTGGTCGTCGCCGTACGACTGCTGCCACACCTCGGCGAGGAGTTCCTTGCGCGGTACGACGACACCGGGCCGGCCCGCCAGGAAGGCGAGGAGGTCGAACTCGCGGCGGGTGAGGTCGAGTCGGACGCCGTCCAGCTCGGCCTGGCGGCGCAGCGGGTCGACGGTGAGGCCGCCGACGCTGATGACGGTCGACGGGGGCGCCTCGCCGGTGGTGGCGCGGGAACGCCGTAGGACAGCGGACATGCGGGCGGACAGGTGGTCGACCGAGAAGGGCTTGGTGAGGTAGTCGTCCGCGCCCGCGTTGAGCAACCGGACGATCTCGGTCTCGTCGTCCCGAGCGGTGGCGATGATCACGGGGACATCCGTGATCCCGCGCAGCATCTTCAGCGCCTCGGACCCGTCCAGGTCGGGCAGTCCGAGGTCCAGGATGACCACGTCGAAACGGAAATGGGCGACCTCGCGCAGGGCCTCAAGGGCCGTCCCGACACTGCGCACCGTGTGCGCGGCATCGGTCAGATGCCGGATGAGGGCCGAGCGCACGAACTGGTCGTCCTCGACCACGAGCACACTTGCCATGCGCCGCACCGTACGCCATGCGGGCGACCCGTATCCGGGCCTGTGGACAACTCCCGTCTGTGGACAACCGGTGGGACATCGACGGGACACCTGTGGGGCGCGTGAGGCAGTATGGCGGCGATGCCCAGAGGACTCGTCAACGGATTCGTGCACGTGCTGGCTTGGTCACTCGCCACCGGCGCGGCCGTCACGCTGTCCTGGTGGGGCGTCCACACCGTCATGACCGGCACGGCCTACGACCCGCCGCGCGCCCTGCCCATCACGGCGGCCGGCGCGAGCGCGCAGGCGGCTCAGCCACCGTCCTCGGCACCGGTTCGGGCCGAGTCCTCGCCGAGCCCGTCGAGCACCCCGACCCCGACCCGCAGCCCGAGCCCGAGCCCCACGAAGACGGCGACCACGAGCCCGTCCCCCAGCACCTCCCCCTCCGGCCAGGTCAAGAGCTACGCCACGGACGGCGGGCGGGTGGTGCTCGAACTCGACACCGCGCCGGCCTATGTGGCGCTCGTGTCGGCGACGCCGGGTACGGGCTGGTCGATGCAGGTGTGGAAGACGGAGTCGTGGCTCCGGGTGGAGTTCACCAAGGGCACGGACAAGGTGTCGGTGATCTGCACGTGGCACGACGGGGCGCCGCGGGTGGATGTCGGTAACTACTAGACCCGGGTGACCACTCAGCGGAACACGGACGGGGGCGGTGCCGGTGAGGCGACCGCCGCGGCGTCCGTCACGGGTACGGCGCCGCCGGTGAAGTCGGTGAGTTCCTTGCCGTGTTCGAGCCGGCCCGGGTGTGGGTCGGAGGCGGCGCGCCGGGTCAGCTCGGCGAGCGGCAGCGGGTGGTCGGAGGCGACGAGCACCGCGTTGCCGAACCGCTTCCCACGCAGCACGGTCGGGTCGGCGATCAGCGCGCGTTCCGCGAACCGGGCGGCCACGGTGGCGATCTGGCCCCGGAGATGCGCGAGCGGGGGCCCGTCGGCGAGGTTCGCGGCGTAGAACCCACCGGGCTTGAGCGCGCGACGCACCTCGTCGAGGAACTCGGTGGAGGTGAGGTGGGCGGGCGTACGGGCTCCGCTGAACACATCCGCCACGACGAGATCGGCCCACCCCTCGGGCACTTTCGCGAGCCCCGCGCGCGCGTCGGCCGACCGCACCCTGATCCGCGCGTTCGGGTCCAACGGCAGCTCCCGCCGGACCAGTTGGACCAGCGCCGCGTCGAACTCGACGACCTGCTGGGTGGAACGGGGGCGGGTCGCGGCGACATACCGGGCGAGCGTGAGGGCCCCGCCGCCCAGGTGCACGACGTGGACGGGCTTCCCGGCGGGCGCGACGAGGTCGATGACGTGGCCGAGCCGACGCTGGTACTCGAAGGACAGATACGCCGGGTCGTCGAGATCGACGTACGACTGCGGCGCCCCGTCGATCAGCAAGGTCCAGGCACGCGCGCGTTCCCGATCGGGTATGAGCTCGGCGAGCCCACCGTCAACGGGTTCAACGACGGCTTCGGCGGTGCCGGCACCGCGCCGGATGTTCCTGGACTTTCCCATTGGCCCATTATCGGCGGACGGGGAAGGTCCGGCGCGGCATCCGCGCCCCAAAGGGGCGCGGGGCTGTGTCGATATGCGGCTCCGCCGCGTGGGCGCGACCAGCCCCCACCGACCCGCAGATTGATCGCCGGCCCCTGCGGAGCTACCGGCAGCCGTCCGCCGCCTCGATCAACCGAGCCGCCTCACCCAGCGCGGCCCGCAGGACCTCCGGGTCGGTCGCCAGATCGGCGTCGCCGGGTGGGAGGAGCCAGTCGGAGCCCTCGACCGGGGGCTCGGGGTCGGGGGCGAGGCGCAGACCCCGGCCGTTCGTCTCCGTACACGTGCTGCCCGGCAGGTCCCACGCCGCCGCCGTGCCCGGCGGGACCAGGAAGCCGAGTGTGTCGTCGCCGTCGTCGTGCAGGACGGGTCCGACCCCGTCGCACGCGCCGCGCCGCAGGATGTCGACCGCTTCCAGCCCCTGTCGCGTCGGCACCGTCACCAGGTCGCAGGCCGAGTCCGCGAACGGTGGCGCACTGCACTCCGCGCTCGGCATTCGAGGATCGACGCTCTGCCTGGTCTCCATCCCGGTCTCCACCACGGAACCCCTCCTTGGACGAGCGGGACGGGAGTCGGGTGGCTCCCGGTCCATGGAGTTCAACGCGTTGAAGCGTCAACAGCTACGGCACAAGTCAGCCGCAAAGGATGGCAGTTCATGGCAGATCCCGGATGAGATATCCGGTTTGTAGCCAAACCCTGCGTGGCGGGTCATGCACAGCAGGTACGTTCTTGCCCGCTGGAAACAGGGCGTCACTCAACAAGTCACCCTGAATCCGGCATGGTTCGACGGTTCGCACGAGAGGACCCGGCCATGGCGTCGTCAATGGTGACCCCGTCCCCGTTCCCCCCACCACCGAGACCCAATCTCGCCTTCCGGCGGCTGCGCGGACAGCGCTCACCGGCGGAGTTCGCCGCGGCCGTACGCCGGTCCGCGCGGGAGATCGGCGAGCGGGTCAGCTGCGACGCGCGCTACGTGGGCCGCGTCGAGGCCGGTGAGATCCGTTGCCCCAACTACGCGTACGAACGGGTGTTCCTGCACATGTTCCCCGGCCGCACGCTCGCCGACCTCGGCTTCGCGCCCCGCTCGTCCGTACGCGGACGCGGGGCGCGCACCGCCGAGGACACGCCCCCCGCACGCCTCACAAGCCCGGCCTTCGCCACGGATGAAGCGGCCAGGACGGGTGAGACGCGGGACGTGTACGAGCCGTATGACACGCAGGACCCGTACGACACGCACGAGAACCACGAGAACCACGAGGAGAGCGACGTGCTGCGTCGCGCATTCATGAGGGGCGGCACCGTCACGGTGGCCGCCGGCACGCTGGGCCCGCTCGGGCTCACCTACGACGCCGTGGCAGCGGACCGTTCCGTCCGCCGCCCCGGTACGAGCGAGGCGGGCGCCCTGGAAGAGGCCGTCCGCAGAATCCGGCTGCTCGACGACCGGCACGGCGCCGACGGCCTCTACCGGCGCGCGGCGGCCCCGCTGCGCGCCGCCTACGCCCTGCTCGACGCGGGCACCACCCGGCAGTCGGTCGCCGAGAGACTGCACTCCGGCGCCGGTGAACTCGCCATCTCGGTGGGCTGGTTGGCCCACGACTCCGGCCGCTTCGACGACGCCCGCTCGCACTACGCGGAGGCGCTCGCGACAGCCCGGATGACCGGGGATGCCGGCCTTGAGGCACACGCCTTCTGCAATACGGCGTTCCTCGCGCGGGACGCCGGACGCCCCCGCGAGGCGGTGCGCGCCGCGCAGGCCGCGCAGCGCGTCGGGCGGCCGCTGGGTTCCGCCCGTCTGATGTCGCTGCTCGCGCTGCGCGAGGCGGGCGGCTGGGCGGGGCTCGCGGATCGCACCGGGTGCGAGCAGGCGCTGGCCCGGGCGCAGGCGCTCTTCGAGCGGGGGCACTCGGATGCCGATCCGGAGTGGATGAGCTTCTACGGAGAGGCCGAGTTGGAGGGGCTCGAGGCGCAGTGCTGGTCCACTCTGGGGGACTGGCCTCGTGCGGCGCGGCATGCGCGGCGGGCGGCGCATCTCCAGGATCCGCATTTCGCTCGGAACATCGCGCTGTACATGGCTGAGCTCGCCGACGATCTCGCGCGGGGAGGCCGTCCCGATGAGGCGGCGACTGCGGGGATGCGGGTGCTTGATCTTTTGGATCTGGTGCAGTCGTCGCGGATTCAGACGATGTTGGCGGGGACTGCGCGGGTGCTGTTGCCTCATCGGCGGGCATCAGGGGTGTCTACGTTTCTGGAGAGGCACTCGGGGTTGCCTCGTACTGCGGCTTAGTTGCTACGAGGGAAGCGTTGTGATTCGTCTGCGGGCCGGTGGGGGCTGGGCGCGCAGTTCCCCGCGCCCCTAAAAGCAGAACGCCTAGGCCGCTAGATGGCCCACGTCGTTCCAGCTCTCGATTGCCGGGTCTCCGTAGGCCCAGCCCAGTACTGACAGGGATGTCGGATTCAGCCGTATCCGCGCCGCGAAGTCGATCGGCAGGCCCAGCCAGCGCGCGCCGATCGAGCGGAGGATGTGGCCGTGGGCGAAGACCAGGACATCGCGGTCCTCGGACCGGGCCCAGGTGACGACCTCGTCCGCGCGGGCGGTGACCTCGGCTAGGGTCTCCCCTTCGGGGACGCCGTCGCGCCAGATCAGCCAGTCGGGGCGGGCGGAACGGATCTCCTCCGGGGTCAGGCCCTCGTAGGCGCCGTAGTCCCATTCCATGAGGGTGTCCCAGGGGGTCGCGCGGTCGCCGAAGCCGGCGAGTTCGCAGGTCTCACGCGCGCGTGCCAGTGGGCTGGTGCGGACCTCCACCCCGGGGAGGCCGTCGAAGGGAGGCCGGTGCAGTCGTTCGCCGAGGACCTTGGCGCCGCGTCGGCCCTCTTCGAGGAGGGGGACGTCGGTCCTGCCGGTGTGCTTCCCGGACAGCGACCACTCCGTCTGTCCGTGCCGGGCCAGCAGGATGCGCGGTGCCATGAGGGACCCTTCCGGGAGAAAACGAGAGGCGGGTCACTCCATCATCGCTCACCCTTGAGAAGGGCAACCCGGGGGGCGATCTCTGCGTCTTTGAGGTCCGGGGGCGCCGGAAACACGGCGCTCACATACGCCGTAAAGTGTCCCGACCGGGCTACTGGGAAGCCGCACCACGGGACAGCGCACCAGAACAGAAGGGGGAGGGCGATCGGATGCCGCAGACCGAGACACCAGGCATCGAGGCGGACCGGCGAAGCCGGCTGCGCTGGTGGACCGAGCTGCCGCTGATCCTCATGGTGTACGCCTCGTACTCGGCGGGCCGGCTGCTGGCCCGGGGTGACACGGCGAGCGCCGTGGACCACGGACTGGCGATCCTGCGCATCGAGAAGGTCCTGCACATCAACGCCGAGCACCCGCTCAACCGCCTCTTCACGCGCGAGTCCTGGCTCGGCGTCCCGGCGGACTTCTGGTACGCGTCGCTGCACTACCTGATCACGCCCGCGATCCTGATCTGGCTCTTCAGGTCGCGCTCCCACATCTACCGCGCGGCCCGCACCTGGCTGATGACGTCCACGTTCATCGGCCTGATCGGCTTCACCCTCCTCCCGACCTGCCCGCCCCGCCTGCTCTCCCCGGACTACGGCTTCGTCGACACGATGGCCAAGTACAGCTCGTACGGCTGGTGGGGCGGCGACGCGAGCGCGCCGCGCGGCCTGGGCGGCATGACGAACCAGTACGCGGCGATGCCGAGCCTGCACTGCGGCTGGGCGCTGTGGTGCGGTGTGATGCTCTGGCGCTACGGCGGGACCCGGCTGACCAAGGTCGTCGGGGTCGCCTATCCGCTGCTGACGGCGATCGTGGTCATGGGCACCGCGAACCACTATCTCCTCGACGCGGTCGCGGGCGTGGTCGTGATGGGGCTCGGGTTCCTGCTGGCGCCGCGGGTGATGAAGGCCGCGGACCGGATCAGGGTGGCGTTCGAGGGGCGCGGCTCGCTCGTCGCGGCGCGGTCGCGTGACACCGCCGCCGGCACCTCCCGTGATGCTTCTCGTGACGCCTCTCGTGGCTCAGAAACCTCAATTGTCAGTGGCGGATGCCAGACTTCGCCGGGTGAGCGAATTCCACGGCAGCGCGAGTCACAGCTCGGTACCGGAGCCGAGCCGGGTGCCTCCCCCACGGACGCGGGGGACGGCGCTCCGGCAACGGCTCGCTGAGCTGCGCGGCCCGGACGTCCCGGCCAAGGCGCTGGACGCGCGCGCCCTCGCGGCGCTGGCGGCGAACCCGGGCTGCAAGCGGCGGGCGATCCTGGACGGCGCGGGGGTGAACAAGGCGGTGCTGGCCGACGCGCTCGGCTCGCCGTCGGCCTTCGGGCAGTCCCAGTTCGCCTTCATGCGGGGCAACGCGTTCGAGGCCCGGGTCAAGGCGGACGGCGGCGCGGAGCTGCTGCGGCTGGTGCACGAGAAGCTGGACCCGGGCGCCGAACCGCCGACCCGCGCGCGGGTGCCCGAGCTGGCCGCGATCGGCCCCGAGGGGCGCGCGGCCCGTACGGCGCTGGCGCTGCGCGAGGCTTCCGAGGCCGCCGCCTGGACCCTGCTCGACCATCCGATGCTCGCCCTCGACGTGGCGGGTTCGCCCGCGTTCCTGGAGCCGGACGCGGTCGTCGTGCACCCGGACGGCAGTTGGACGGTCGTGGAGATCAAGTCCTTCCCGATGCTGGACGGTTCGGCGGACCCGGCGAAGGTGGGCGCGGCGGCCCGGCAGTCGGCGGTGTACGTGCTGGCGCTGGAAGAGGTCGCGGCCAAGCTGGATCCCGCTCCCCGGGTCCGCCACCGCATCCTCCTGGTCTGCCCGAAGGACTTCTCGAACCTGCCCACCGCGTCCGCCGTCGACGTCCGCAAGCAACGCGCGGTCACCGGCCGCCAGTTGGCCCGTCTCACCCGCATCGAGGACATCGCCGACACCCTCCCCGAGGGCACCTGCTTCGCCCCCGACCGCCCCGCCGCCGAACTGACCGCGGCCGTCGAGTCGGTCCCGGCGGCCTACGCCCCGGAGTGCCTGGCCGCCTGCGAGCTGGCCTTCCACTGCCGCGACCACTCCCGCGCGTCCGGCGCGGTCACCACCCTCGGCCGCTCCCTCCGCGCCGACCTCGGCGACCTGACCACGGTCGACGAGGTCCTGTCAGCGGCCCACGGAGAGTCCGGCGACCCGGACGACCCGGCGGTGGCGGCCCTGCGCAGAGCGGCGGAACTGCGGGCCGAGGCCCTGGAGAACGCGGCGGCACTGAGGGACGCGGCTGCGCTGCGCGGACAGACGCCGGGAAGCGCGGCCGAGTTGCCGATGGAGGCGCTGGGGAGCGCGACGGGCGGTGGGGTGCGGTGACTGTGATCCTGTTCGGCATGGTCGCCGCCGAGGGGCGAGCCGCGATGGCCGCGAACCTGTGCGCCGTCGTCGCCGAGCCGACGCAACACGCGATGACGGCAAACCTGTGCGCCGTCACCGCTGTCCCGGCGCGACATGCGACGACCACAATCCCGCGCGGCACCCCCGCCACCGCGGCGCAACGCATGATGGCCACGAGCCCGTGCGCCGTCGCCGCCGCGACACGACACCCGATGACCGCGAACGTGGACGCCACCGTCGCCGACCGGGCGCGACCCGCGACGAGCCCGATCCCGCACGCCCCCGACGCGCCGGCAACGCCCCACCAGCCGACACCTCACGCCCCGCACCACCGCACCCCGCCCCCGGTCGCCCACCCCAAGGGGACCCCGTGTCGCTGATCTCAACTCTCGCTCGGCTGGAAGCAGTTCAGACCGGCCGTGCCCAGCCCTCCGCCACTGTCCTGCACCGGCATCTCTCCGCGCGCCCCCTCGTCCTCGTGCCGCTGACCACCGCCGGGGAGGCCGGGGCGCCGCTCGGTGCGCTGGTCGGTACGGATCGAGACGCCCCGCGGCTGCTCGTCGTACCGCAGCCGCGGGACCGGGACCTCAGGTTCGCGTTTCTCGCCCAGCTGGCGGACGTGGTCCTGCCGTACATCGACACGTTCGCGGACGACGTCGAGGCCGCCGAGCGGAACGAGACCGATCCGGAGACCGGCAAGCGGGTCAAGGTCGAGGTCGAACTGTGCGCGGACGCACCGCAGTTGATCGTGCCGAGCCGCGCGGGCATCGAACTCGTACGGCTGCTGGGGCGTTCGATGCGGTTTCGCCGGACCGCCGAGCAGGACCCGGAGACCCCGCACCCCGCGCCGCCCCACGTGCCGTTGCTCGGGCGCTGGCTGACCCACTACGGGGAGCGGGCCCGGGTGCCCGGTTCCGCGCTGCTGCTCGCGCTCACCGAGGTGCTCGGCCGGCACTGGGCCACGGGTCAATCCAGCCTGGAGGACCAGCACTTGGCCGCGCTGCTCGCGTGGATCGACCCGCCGGACGGGGTCTCGGGCGCCGAGGCCGCGCTCGACGCGGAGCTACGGCGGGACGCGCGGGGCCAGTTGGTGTGCCCGCCGGCCGGCCCGGCCACGGACCCGGCGTTCGACAACAAGCTGCTCGCCCCCGCCATCGAGCGCTACGACCGCGCCCGTACCGCCCTCGCCGCCGCCGAGGACGGACTGGAGGCGGACGACCGGCTCGGTGAACTCACCGCCGCCGAGCGGGAGATCAGGTCCCTCGTCGAGGGCATCACCCGTCCGACCTGGGACGCGGTGTGGCACGGGCTCGACCTGCTGCGGGCGTTGCCGGAGGGCGCGCACGCCGTCGACCGGTGGACCCGGGACCGCTGGTCGTTCACCGGTCACCGGGACCGGATCGTCGCCGGTGAGCCCCCGCAGCCGCGCCGCGACGACGCGGTCACCGCGGCCAACAAGCTCGCCACGCGCGAGCGTGAACAGGCCCGGCTGGATGCTCAAGAGGCCCTGGACGACCCGCTGGTGATGGCCGGGCGGCGGCTCGCCGGGGAGGCGTTCGCGGGCGAGGTCATCGATGTCGTCATGGCGTACAGCGAGGGCAAGAGTCCCCGCCCGCGCCCGCTGGTGACCGTGCGCACGGACGACCGGCCGCATCTCGGGGAGCGGGTGAAGGTGTTCCGGTCGCTCGGCGGGAAGCCGCAGTCGGCGGAGTTCGTGGGCCACGAGGAGGAGGGCGCCCTCGTCGTCCTCCGGGTCGTCGACAAGATGG
Source organism: Streptomyces sp. NBC_00986 (assembly GCF_045162565.1). Taxonomy (NCBI): domain Bacteria; kingdom Bacillati; phylum Actinomycetota; class Actinomycetes; order Kitasatosporales; family Streptomycetaceae; genus Streptomyces; species Streptomyces sp. NBC_00986. The sequence goes on along the minus strand of NZ_CP108733.1, from coordinate 7,445,053 downwards.
GGCGCGGCAAGGAGCCGGAGACGGGTTCGCTGCCGGAGAAGGGCGACCGGATCTGCTTCACGCTGTTCGAGCACGAGCAGCGGGGCGGCGCGAAGTTGCCCGACCAGGAGGAGACACCGTGGACGCACGGGGGTCCGCCGGGCGAGGAGAGCGCCGTGCAGGAGTCCGCCGACCCGGTGACCGAGGAGGACGTCCTGTGAGCGCCGACACCGTCTTCGACCCCGGTGCCGAGGCCGGCCGCGCCACCGACGCGATCCTCCGCGACACCCTGCACGGCACCGCTCGCGGAGTCGTCGTCGACTCCCCGCCGGGCGCCGGCAAGTCCACCCTCGTCGTCCGCGCTGCACTCGAACTGGCCGACGCCGGGCGCCCGTTGATGGTGGTCGCGCAGACCAACGCGCAGGTCGACGACCTCGTCGTACGGCTGGCCGAGAAGAACGGCGAACTGCCGGTCGGCCGCCTCCACAGCAGTGACGCCGACCCGTACGACAAGGCGCTGGACGACCTGCCGAACGTACGGAAGTCGGCCAAGGCGGGGGAACTCGCCGGGCTCCCGGTCGTCATCTCCACGGCGGCGAAGTGGGCCCACGTCAAGGTCGACGAGCCGTGGCGGCACGCGATCGTCGACGAGGCGTACCAGATGCGCTCGGACTCGCTGCTGGCCGTGGCCGGGCTGTTCGAGCGGGCGCTGTTCGTGGGCGACCCGGGGCAGTTGGACCCGTTCGCGATCGTGGGCGCGGAGCAGTGGGCGGGCTTGTCGTACGACCCCTCGGCCTCGGCGGTGACGACGCTGCTGGCCCACAACCCCGAACTGCCGCAGCACCGCCTGCCGGTGTCCTGGCGGCTCCCGGCATCGGCGGCCCCTCTGGTCTCGGACGCGTTCTACCCGTACACGCGCTTCCGCAGCGGCACGGGCCACGGGGACCGGCGGCTCAACTTCGGTGTCCCGTCGGACGGTTCGGGCCCGGACCGGGTCATCGACGAGGCCGCGGAGTCGGGCTGGGGCCTGCTGGAACTGCCCGCCCGCCACACCCCTCGTACGGACCCGGAGGCGGTGCGGGCGGTGGCGACGGTCGTACGACGTCTGCTGGACCGGGGCGGGGCGGCCACGTCAGAACGCTCACCGGACCCCGCTCCCCTGACGGCCGACCGCATCGCGATCGGCACCGCGCACCGGGACCAGGCGGCGGCGGTCCGGGCCGCGCTGGCGGAGCTGGGCGTCACGGATGTGACGGTGGACACGGCGAACCGGCTCCAGGGGCGGGAGTTCGACGTCACGGTGGTCCTCCACCCCCTCTCCGGCCGCCCCGACGCCACCGCCTTCCACCTGGAGACGGGCCGCCTGTGCGTCCTGGCCTCCCGCCACCGGCACGCCTGCATCGTGGTCTGCCGGGCGGGGGTCGGTGAGTTGCTGGACGACCATCCGTCGACGGAACCGGTGCAGCTGGGAGTGACGGTGAAGTTCCCTGACGGGTGGGAGGCGAACCACGCGGTACTGGCGCACCTGGCGGAACACCGGGTGGTGTGGAGACCTTGACCGGGCCGCCGGCCTGAACACCGAGCGGAACCGACGCATCGATGCCGGTCGGGGGCGCCCGGCGTCGGGCACGTCTGTGCGAACGCCGGGTGGCGCGGGACCTTGACCTGCGGCTCCTCGTGGTTCGGTCTGCGGGGTGATGAATACCGGGGCGGGCGGCTGGGCAGCCACTCATGCGGTGCGGGATCGGTGCCTCGGGACTATGCCCGGGGCCCCTTGCGCGGTCGGGGGACAATGGACGGTGGTCCGCTCGTGAGGCGGGTCATCCGTGACCTACGAGGAGGAGAAGACATGGCGGAGCACACGCCGCGTCGCAACGAATCGCGGCTACGCCCCGCGCCCCTGCTCTTCGAGCCCGCGCAGGCGGCCGAGGACCCGGAGCACTTCTTCGACCTCGAGTCGATGGACGACCCCCGCGCGCTGCTGGCCCGCGCGACGGAGCTGACCCACGCGTTCCGCGCCGCGACCGACCGCGCGGTGGAGTTCCAGGCGATCGCCGCGGCCCAACTCGCCGACCCCCGCCGCTTCGACCGGCTGACACCGGAAGACATCGCCGAGCGCGCCGAGTGGACCGAGGACTACGCCAAGAAGATGGTCGAGTTCGGCCGTGACCTGTTGCGCGGCACGGAGGGCAGGGACAGCGGGGGTGCCGACCCGGTGTGACCTCGGGGCCGGGGATCGGGGCTCGCAGGCCGAGGGCTCGAAGCTAGAGAGCTCGGAGGACGGGGGACTCGGGGCTAGAAATCTCGGAGGCCGGGAGCTCGGGGCCGGAGAGCCGAAGGGTCAGGGGCTCAGGGCCGGAAGCTCGAGGCTAGAGGGCCCGGGACCGGGGTCCACAAATCCGCCTACGCCCCCGACTCCTGCGGCGCCGACCATTCCCGCAGCGCCTCACAACTCCCACCCCGCTCACAATCCCCGCAGCACCTGACAACCCCCGCCGCACCCCACACCCCCGCAACTCCCCCAAACCCCACCCGCCCCCAGAAAGAACTTCTGGCATATGCCGGTCGGGCAAGATACTCCCTCCCGCCCCCTCCTGTCCCGATTTCTGGCAACCCTCGGAGAGCGGGTGCTCACAGCCGGTAGATCTAGGGGACATGAGCCGCACACAGGATGAGCCCTTCGCCGACCGCTTCGACATCTCGGGTGTCACCTCGGACGGTGCCGCCTGGCTCGCCTCGGCAGGAACGTATCCGCGCAGCACTCTCGCCCTCTGGCGGGAGCGGCCGGACGCCCCGGTCGTTCTGCCCTGCGGGTCCGCCTTCGACGTGGTGAGCGCCCCGGTGGTCTTCGGGCGCCGTATGGTCGACCGCTTGTGGGACGAGGGGCCGGGGTCCGGACCGGTCGCGACGCACCGGGGGCGGATGCTCCTGTTCGCCAGCCCGGGTACGGCTCAGCGGCTGCCGTCACTGATGGGGTGGGAGGAGTGGGGCGCGCACCCCGGGGAACGCAGCCGTACGGGGGCCGTCCCGCCGTTGCTGTGCCACGGCAGGGGCGACGCGGTGACCGTCCCGGCGCTGGTCGGCGGGGCCGCGCCGGCCCCGTTCGACTCGCGCTGGCTGGTCGCCCCGGACACCCGTCGGCCCTGGCTTCCCGGGGCCGAGATCCTGCTCTGGGCGGCCGTGCGGGCGGCCCGCGCGACCGTGCGGATATCGATTTTTCCTCCCCCGGATCAGGATGCTAAGGTCTACGACGTCAGCAGGCGCCGCTAGCTCAGTTGGTTAGAGCAGCTGACTCTTAATCAGCGGGTCCGGGGTTCGAGTCCCTGGCGGCGCACCTGTGAAGGGCCCCTCGTGAGAACGAGGGGCCCTTTGACGTGCCCGGTGTCCGGGAGGGATCAGCCTCCCGCCTCGGTCGGCTCCCCCGGCGTGATGGTCACCGTCCACGCCCCCGAAGCCGTCCGCCCCTCCACCTCCACCTTCGCGTTGTCGCCCGGCACGGTGAAGCTCTCACCGAGGGAGACCGGCGCGTCGGCGAGCGGCGGGTAGACCGAGGTCTCCCAGCAGGCCTCGGTGTGCGGGTGGGCGTCGACGACCTCGATCGGGCCGTTCCCGGAGGCCGCGCCGTCGCGTACCCGGTACACGAGGATGCCCTGTTTGCAGGCCGTGCTGTCGTTGCCGACGGGGCTGCGCGCCTCGAAGGCCAGCGCGCTGTCGGTCCCGGTGCGCACGACCGCCAGCTTGGCGCCGAGGCCGAGGCCGAACGCCGGTGATCCCGCGGTGCTGCCGGCCGCGGACGTGCCGGGCCCCGCGGCCACGGGTTCCAGGGTCAGCCGTTTCGGCGCGGTGCCCCGTACGCACACCACCTGGCGCGGATCCAGCCAGCCCAGCTTCCACTTGTGCCAGGCGAACAGGTCGGGCGACAGGCCGAATTGACTGCCCATCAGATCCCAGTCGCCGACGTACGTGTCCCAGTCGCCCTTGCCGTCCACCGGCCGGTGATAGAGGTCGGGGAGGTCGAAGACGTGGCCCGTCTCGTGGGCGAGGACCAGCCGGTCCGGCGGGTGCTTCTCGAAGACCGTGACGACCCGGCGGACGTCCGTGCCGTCGGCCCGCAGCGGGGCGTCCAGGTTGACGACCTTCGTCGCGTCCGAGTCCACGCCGGGCGCGTCCGGATCGGCCACGAAGTAGACGATGTCGTAGCGCGAGAAGTCGACCTCGGGATCGGAGGCGGCGAGCGCGTCGCGGAGGTACGCGGCGCGGTTCACCGGGTTCCAGTCGCGCTGTATGGCGTACGACGTCGACGCGTGCGGCATGCGGATCCAGTTCCGCAGCGGGTGCGGGCGGAGCGTGAACCTGCCGTAGGAGGCACGTTCGTAGAAGCGGGTGGTGGCCGGGAAGTGGTCGGCGGCGAGTTCGGCGGGGGTGGTCCGCGGGGTCGCGTCGGGGAAGGAGAGGAAGATCATCACCGCGTCGAGCCGGCGGGTGGGGCGCGGGTAGGCGGTGTTCCAGGTGTCGAGGCCCTCGGAGTGGTGGGCGTCGGTGCGCTTGAGGGCACAGGGTGTGGTCGAGAACGGCTCGGCGACCGACTGGCTGGACATGATCGAGGTCGCGGCGAGTGCGGACATCGTGGTGAACACGGCGGCGGTGCCGCGCAGTCCGGGTCGGGTACGCCACTGGGCGAGCCCCTTGAGCGCCGTACGGGAGAGCCCCTTCAGGGGGAGCTGACACGGCACGTTGGACCTCCGGGAGCGGGTTCACGGGACACCGACACCCAGCCTGTGATGGTTTGTTGGGGTACGCCCTGTTTATCTGCACCAGATGAGTGAGGGGGCAGCCGGGACACGCCCGGGCCCACATCCGGAAACACTCACGGAACGTCACATGTGGTCGGCCATTTGAAGAACCCGTCCAGGTGCGGGCGGAAACGATCTGACGGAACCGGCCGTTGTTCCGGGACACTGGACAGTGGCTGGAAGGGCCGGGGGCCAACCTCTATGATCGGCACACTTTCCTGCACGGACACGGCACGGCGGCCCCCCACCCGGTCGGCCATCCCGACGAGACCCATCCGAAGATCGAGTGCACTGCGGGAGCGAGCGGTGAGCGGAACGTCCGAAGGGCCGGCGCCCGCGGCAGACCTCATCCGGCCAGCCGTAACAGAGAGTAATGGCGAGGCATCGCCTCGTACCGATGTCCCCGATTCCACCGGGTTCCCGGATCCTCACGAGTCCCATCAGTCCCCCGGGTCCCTCGAGTCCTTCGAAGGCGGCCGTCTCGGGTCGGCCTTCTCCGCGGCCCCGCTCGCGATGGCCGTCGTGGACCGCGACGGTCTGGTCGTCAGCGCGAACGACTCGTTCGGCGCGCTGCTCGGCAAGGCGGGGACCGCGCTGACCGGGCGGGTCGCGGCCGAGCTGATGGACCTGAAGTCGGACGCCCGTACCTGGCACGCCTATCGCGAGGTGCTGCGCGGCCGGCAGGCCAAGCTGAGCTGCACCCGCCGGGTCAAGCACCCCGACGGGCATGTGCTGTGGGTGCAGGTGACCGTGGCGCCGCTGCCGGCCGAGGAGCACGGTGTGCTGCTGTCCCTCACCGACATCAGCGCCCGCCGTGAACTCCAGGCGCGGCTACGGCACTTGGAGATGCACGACCCGGTGACCCGGCTGCCCAACCGCACCCTGTTCTTCGAGCGGCTCTCCGCCGCGCTGGAGGCGGAGTCGTACGAGCAGGGCGGCACCGGGCGGATCGGGCTGTGCTATCTGGATCTGGACGGCTTCAAGGCGGTCAACGACACGCTCGGCCATCGCGTCGGCGACCGGCTGCTGGCCGCCGTGGCCGAGCGGTTGACGCGGTGCGCGGACGAAGCCGGTTACGCGCGGGCGAGTTCGCCGCTGGTGGCGCGGCTCGGCGGGGACGAGTTCGCGCTGCTCGTCGAGGACTCGACCGGGACCGACCAACTGGCCGAGCTCGCCGAGTCGGTGCTGAAGGCCCTGCAGGCGCCGTTCGACCTGTCCGGGCAGCGGCTGTCGCTGTCGGCGTCGATCGGTGTGGTCGAGCGGCACGCGTCCGGTACGACGGCCACCGGGCTGATGCAGGCCGCCGACACGACGCTGTACTGGGCGAAGGCGGACGGCAAGTCCCGCTGGACGCTGTTCGATCCGGAGCGCAACGCGCACCGCATGACCCGCCAGGCGCTGGCCTCAACGCTCCGTCCGGCCATCGAGCGGGGTGAATTCACCCTGGAGTACCAGCCGTTGGTGGGCATGGAGAACGGACGGCTGCGCGGGGTCGAGGCGTTGGTGCGCTGGAACCACCCGCAGTTCGGCATGCTGACGCCGAATCGGTTCATCGGACTGGCCGAGGAGGACGGCTCGATCGTGCAGCTCGGCCACTGGGTCCTGGTCACCGCCTGCCGCCAGGCCCGCCGTTGGCAGCTGGACCACCCGGACGAGCCGCCGATCTTCGTGAGCGTCAACGTGGCCGTACGGCAGGTGTGGGACTCGGACCTGGTCGCGGACGTCGCGGAGACGCTGGCCGAGACCGGACTGGACCCGCGGCTGCTGCAGTTGGAGCTGACCGAGTCCGCGGTGATGGGGTCGGCGGGGCGGCCGTTGCAGACGCTCCAGGCGCTGAGCGACATGGGTGTGCACATCGCCATCGACGACTTCGGCACGGGTTACTCGAACCTGGCGTACCTGAGCCGACTGCCGGTCTCCGTGCTGAAGTTGGACGGTTCGTTCGTGCGCGGCTTCCAGTACGAGGGCGAGGGTGTGGCGCCGAACCCGGCGGACGAGGTCATCGTCGAGGCGATGATCCAACTCGCCCACCGGCTGGGCCTGTCGGTGACCGCCGAGTGCGTGGAGACCTCGGCACAGGCCACCCGGCTGCGCCGCATCGGCTGCGACACCGGACAGGGGTGGCTGTACTCCCGTCCGGTGGCGCCGGATCGTATCTCCGAGCTGCTGGGGACGACGGCCTGTCAGCAGACCTGATGAGCCATCAACTCTGGGGGCCCGTCAACCCGTAGACGTCCGCGATCAGTTCGTACGAGCGCAGGCGCAGGTCGCCGTTGTGGGCGTGGGACGTGAGCATCAACTCGTCGGCGCCCGTGCGCTTCTGGAGGTCGTCGAGTCCGGCGCGGACCTCGTCGGCGGTGCCGTGGATGACGTTGGCGTTCCAGGAGGTGATGAACTCCCGCTCCATGGGGCTGAATTCGTACGCCTCGGCCTCTTCCGGGGTGGGCACGAGTCCGGGGCGGCCGGTGCGCAGCCGGACCATGTTGAGGGCGGCGGCCAGCACCTGGCGGCGGGCCTCCTTCTCGTCGTCGGTGGCGAGGGCGGAGACGCCGATCAGGGCGTACGGCGCGTCGAGCACCGCGCTCGGGCGGAAGGACTCCCGGTAGAGGTCCAGCGCCGGGATCGTGTTCTGCGCGGAGAAATGGTGCGCGAAGGCGAACGGCAGGCCGAGCATGCCGGCCAGGCGGGCGCTGAAGCCGGAGGAGCCGAGCAGCCAGACCGGCGGGCGGTGCGGGGACTGCACGCCGCCGGGCGAGGTCGACTGGATCGGGCCGGGGACCGCGTGGATGCGGGCGTAGGGGTGGCCGGAGGGGAAGTCGTCGTCCAAGAAGCGGGTGAGTTCGGCGAGTTGCTCGGGGAAGTCGTCGGCGCCCTCGTTCAGGCGGTCGGTGCGGCGCAGGGCGGCGGCGGTGGCGCCGTCGGTGCCGGGGGCACGGCCGAGGCCGAGGTCGACGCGGTTCGGGGCGAGCGCCTCGAGGGTGCCGAACTGCTCCGCGATGACGAGCGGGGCGTGGTTCGGGAGCATGACGCCGCCCGAGCCGAGGCGGATGCGCTCGGTGTGCGCGGCGAGGTGGGCCAGGATCACGGCGGGCGAGGAGGAGGCGACGCCCGGCATCGAGTGGTGCTCGGCTACCCAGTAACGGTGGAAGCCGCGCGACTCGGCGAGCTTGGCGATCTTCACGCTGGTGCGCAGCGCCTCCGTGGCGGTGCGGCCGGCGCCCACGGTCACCAGGTCCAGTACGGAGAGGGGGACGGGGGCGGTGCCCTGCGCCGTACCCCGGATCTCGTCACCCCTGATCTCGTCGGTCGCGCCCCGGACCTCGTCGTCTGCCGCCACGGTGGGTGCCTCCTGTTGTGAGCTGTGCGGTGTCCTTTCCGGCCTAACAGGAGGCTGTCTCCGCTTTATTCCCGGGTACGGGTGTCAGAAGGCGGCGCCCGGGCAGCACGAGGGCTCCGGCCGCGAGGGCGAGCAGGACCACCGGGAGCGCCATGGCCAGGTGGATACCGGCCAGCGGGGTCGCACCGGCCGCCATCAGGGCCGCCGCGGCCGCCGCCCCCAGGACCGAACCCAGTTGCCGGACCGTGTTGTTGACGCCCGAGGCCGCTCCCGCGAGCCGCGGCGGGACGTTGCGCATGGCCTCGGTGGAGAGCGGGGCGATCATGCAGCCGGTGCCGAGGCCCATGAACATCAGGGGCAGGGTGAGGGTCAGGGCGTGGGCGCCGGGGGTCGACAGCAGGAGGGCCGCGGTGAGGCCCGCGGCGAAGGAGAGGAGCCCGGCGAGGAGGACGCGACGGCCGCCGATCCGGTCGCTCAGGCGGCCCGCGTACGGCGAGACGAGCAGGGAGACGAGCGGGGACGGCGCCAGGGCGAGTCCGGCGTGGCTCGCGCTGAGGCCGAGCTGCTGCTGGAGGAAGAGACCGAGCGGAAGGACCGCGCCGATCAGGGCGGCGCCGATCGCGCCCATCAAGGCGGTCATCACGGTGAAGCCGCGGTCGGCGAACAGCGCGAAGGGGATGAGGGGTTCGGCGTCCTGGCGGCGGGCCTGCCGGCGGAGGAACAGGGTGCCGAGGGCCAGGGAGCAGGCGGCCAGGGTCCAGATCCCGGGGTTCCAGGAGTAGCGGTCACCTTCCATCAGGGCGAAGGTGAGGCCGGTCAGGGCGGCGCCGGAGAGCAGGACGCCGGGGACGTCGAGGCGGTGGGCGCGGCCGGTGCGCAGGTCGGGTACCCAGCGGAAGGTCAGCGCCAGGACCAGCAGGCCGACGGGGACGTTGACGAAGAACACCCAGCGCCAGCCGACCGTACTGACGACGAGCCCGCCGAGGGTGGGGCCGGAGAGGGTGGCCACACCGGCGACCGAGCCCCAGATCCCGAGTGCGGTACCGCGCCGGGCGGCGGGGAAGGTGGCGACGATCAGCGCCATGGTCTGCGGGGTGAGCAGGGCCGCGCCGAGCCCTTGCACAACCCTGGCCGCGATGAGCGTCGTAGGCCCGGTGGCCAGGCCGCAGGCCGCGCTGGCCAGGGTGAACAGGGCGGTTCCGATGGCGAACAGGGTGCGCTGCCCCTTCATGTCGCCGAGCCGGGCGGAGGTCACCAGGAGGGCGGCGAGGACGAGGGTGTACCCGCTGACCATCCACATCACCTGGTCGAGGCCGGCGTGCAGGGAGCGCATCACGTCGGGGATCGCGATGTTGACGATCGTCATGTCGAGGAGGGTCATGAAGAACCCGAGGGAGAGCGTGGCCAGGACGGCCCAGGGGTTTCCGCGCAGCTTCGGCGTGCCCGCCTTCGTCATGCCTGTCATCCGTGTCATGACGAGAAACATATCCATCAGATCTAGATGCATCAAGATGAGATGCATCTCTTTCTGATATACCTGGCGTCATGAACGTCGACGACCTGTTCCTGCTGGGCGTCCGCCTTCAGAAGATCGCGGAGTCCGCCATCCCCGCCGAGGGCATCGGCGACCACCCCACCAGCACCCGTACGGTCCTGATCGTCGCCGCCGACATCCGGGACCACCCCGGCACCACGGTCACCGAGGTCACCCGGCGCACCGGACTGGTGCAGAGCCAGGTCTCCAACTGCGTCTCCCGGCTGCGCTCCGCCGACGCGCTCGTCACCGAGCCCGATCCGACGGACGGCCGCCGCACCCTGCTCCGCGGCAGCCCCGAGCCGTCGGCGCGGATGAGGGCGGTCCGCGAGGCCCCGATCGCCCCGGCGCTCGCGGCCGCCACCACCGACCCGGCCGAGGCCCTGGCTCTGCTGGAACGGCTCGACGCGCTCCTGAAGCCGGCCGACTGACGCGCCGGGCGCCGTGCGGAAAACGGCGAACCGAAAGCGGGCCGCCCTGCCCGGTCAGCGAGGGCAAGGTCGGGTCAGGGCAACAGCCCGCCCCGGCACGTCCGCGCCCACAGGCGCACCCGGCGCGGCGGACCGCCGACTTCTCTTGTCGCCCGCATCAAACCCGGCGGCCCCGGCGCGACGTCGCGCCCGACCCACCGGGCCCATCGCGCCCCTCCGCGGTTCGGCCGACCCGCACGGCCGAGCCCGACTCCCTTACAGGTCACGCCTGCACGAGCGGCTCCTTGGTGAACAGGGCGCCCAGATCAGGTGCGTTGACCTTGCGGTCCGCCAGGCGCAGGGCCTCCCAGACCGTGACCTGGTTGGCCGTGAGGACCGGCTTGCCGAGTTCCTTCTCCAGGTCGGGGATGTGGGCGGCTGTGTGCAGGGCCGTGTCCGGGAGGAGGACGGCCTCGGCGTCCGGGCCGTCCACCGCCCGGGCCAGGGCGAGCACCTCGTCGTAGCCCCAGGTGCCGACCTCGGCGGCGGTGATGATGCCGGAGGCGCGCACCGTGACCGGTTCCACTCCCCCGGCGAGCAGGAAGGCCGCGAACAGGGCCGCCACGTCGTCCGGATACGTCGCCCCTACGGCCACCCGCCGCACCCCCAGCTCCTGCGCCGCGTGCACGAAGGCGAAGGACGTCGACGACGCCGGCAGGCCCGCCGCCCGGGCCAGGGCGCGGACCTGACCCTGGGCGCCCTCCCAGCCGTAGACGAAACTGCCGCTGGTGCAGGCCCAGACGACGGCCTCGGCGCCGGACATGCGGAGTTGTTCGACGCCTGCCGTGAGCCGCTCGGGGGAGCCCATCTCCAGGAGCGCGTCCACGCGGTGTGCGTCCTCGCCGATGTCCGTGTGGACCACGTCGAGGCGGACGTCGCTGCCGAGGAGCTGTTCGAGGCGGGGGTAGTCGTCCTCGGCGGAGTGGCCCGGGTAGAGGAATCCGAGTGCGGTCATGACCAGCCTTCCTGGTGTTCTTCCGGCAGTACCGGCCCCTGGCGGCGGGCGGACTCGTCCAGCAGCGCCTGATAGGGGCCCACGGCACGCGTACCCAGTCGGCGCAGGGCTGCCCACATCGTGACCTGGTTGGCCGATATCACCGGTATGCGCAGTTCCGCCTCCAGCTGCGGGATCACGTCGTACGTCGGGAGGTTGGTGCAGCTGATGAAGAGCGCGTCGGCCGCGCCCTTGACGGCCTGGTGGGCCATGTCGACCACGTCGCGGTACGGCACCTTCCAGATGTGCCGGGTCAGGCCCATGAAGGCGCGGCCGGTGACCTCGACGCCGGCCTCGGCGAGGTACTCCTCCAGGGACTGGGTGACGGACACGGTGTAGGGGGTGACCAGGGCGATCCGGCGGGCGCCCAGTTCGGTGAGGGCGGCCAGGAGGGCGCCCGAGGTGGTCAGGGACGGGACCTCGCCGGCCCGGGTCATCGCCTCGCACATCGCGCGCTCCCCGGCGACCCCGCCGACGAAGCTGCCGGAGGTGCAGGCGTACGCGACGACCTCGGGGGCGACCGCGTTCAGCGTGCGGACCGCGTCGTGGAGCGTCTCGTGCTCGCTGACGAGCCGGGCCAGGTCGAGGCTGACCTCGACGGGCACGAACGGCGTCCGCGTGAGATGCAGCGAGATGTCGTCGGGGACCCAACGCCACAACTCGCGGTCCAGCGCGAAGTCGAAGGGGGCGACGACACCGACACCGCGCTGCGGGCGGGGTCCGCCCAGGAAGGAAACATGCATGGCTACACCGGCCTCACCAAGAGAAACGGGGTGACAACGGTCCGTGCGGGCGTCCGTGTTGACGAAGGTAGGTTCGAGTGCGAGCGTGGTCAATCCGTGCATGTCAGACGGCCGCGCTCGGTGCCTCCCGCCGTGCTTCACGCTGTACCTCCCGCGAGAAACGGCTTCGCATGACCGCAACTCCCCCTGCCCTGCCCACCCTTCTCGTCCTGGACGCCGAACCGCTGCCCCGGCTCGGCAAGCTGACCGGGCGGGTGCGTGTCGAGCACGCCAGTGAGGCGACACTCGCTGATCAACTTCCCTCCGCCGACGTGCTGTTGGTGTGGGACTTCGCCTCGCACGCGGTCCGCGCCGCCTGGCCCGGTGAGGGCCCGCGACCGCACTGGGTGCATACCGCCAGCGCCGGCGTGGACCACCTGATGTGTCCCGAACTCGCCGACTCCGACACGGTGGTGACGAACGCGCGGGGCGTCTTCGACCAGCCGATCGCCGAGTACGTCGCCGCCCTCGTCCTCGCGATGGCCAAGGATCTGCCCAGGACGCTGGACCTCCAGCGGGAGCGGACCTGGCGGCACCGCGAGGCGCAGCGGGTGGCCGGAACGCGTGCGTGCGTGGTCGGCTCCGGGCCGATCGGGCGGGCAATCGTCCGTACCCTCAAGGCACTTGGCGTGACGACCGCGCTCGTCGGCCGCACCCCGCGCACCGGTATCCACGGCCCCGGCGAGCTCGACCGGCTGATGGCCCGCGCCGACTGGGTGATCTCGGCGGCCCCGCTCACCGACGACACGCGGGGCATGTTCGACGCCCGCCGCTTCGGCTGCATGCAGCCCTCGGCGCGCTTCATCAACGTGGGGCGGGGTCAACTCGTCGTAGAGAACGCGCTCGCGGAAGCGCTGACGAAGCACTGGATCGCGGGCGCCGCCCTCGATGTCTTCGAGGCCGAACCCCTCACCCCGGACAGCCCGTTGTGGCAGGTACCGGGGCTGATCATCTCCCCGCACATGAGCGGCGACACGGTCGGCTGGCGGGACGAACTCGGCACGCAGTTCGTCGCGGCGTACGAGAGATGGGAGGCGGGAAAGCCGCTGCCGAACGTGGTCGACAAGAAGCGTGGGTACGTACCGGGGCACTGAACTCCCCACTCTGGAGGGCCGGATGACGACCGAACTCACCGAGCTGACCGCCGTGGAACTCCTCGACGGCTACCGCAGAAGGGAGTTCAGTCCCGTGGACGCGACCCGGGCGACCCTGGAACGGGCCGAGGAGATCCAGCCCGCCGTGAACGCGTTCGTACGGCTCGACGCGGAGGGCGCGTTGGCGTCGGCGGCCGAGTCCGCGGCACGCTGGCAGCGCGGGGAACCGTCCGGACTCCTCGACGGGGTACCGGTCACCGTGAAGGACATCCTGCTGCAGCGCGGCACGCCGACCCTGCGCGGCTCCAAGACCATTGCCGAGCAGGGCAGTTGGGACGAGGACGCGCCCTCCGTGGCCCGGCTCCGCGAGCAGGGCGCGGTGTTCATCGGCAAGACGACGACCCCGGAGTTCGGCTGGAAGGGCGTGACCGACTCCCCACTGTCCGGGATCACCCGCAATCCGCACGACCCCTCGCGCACGGCCGGTGGTTCAAGTGGCGGGAGCGCGGCGGCCGTTGCCCTCGGCGCGGGCCCGTTGTCGCTGGGCACGGACGGCGGCGGCAGTGTCCGTATCCCCGCGTCCTTCTGCGGGATCTTCGGCCTGAAGCCGACGTACGGCAGGGTGCCGCTGTACCCGGCGAGCGCGTTCGGCACGCTGTCGCACGTCGGCCCGATGACCCGGGACGCGGCGGACGCGGCGCTGCTGCTGGACGTGATCGGGGTACCGGACGCCCGCGACTGGTCGGGCCTCGACCGCGCGCAGGGCTCCTTCACGGAGGCGCTCGCGGACGGCATACAGGGCCTGCGGATCGCGTACTCCCCGTCCCTCGGCGGCCAGGTCGCGGTGCGTCCGGCGGTCGCGGCGGCGGTACGGCGGGGCGTGGAACGGCTGGCCGCGCTCGGCGCGTACGTCGAGGAGACCGACCCCGACTTCAGCGACCCGGTGGACGCCTTCCACACCCTGTGGTTCAGCGGCGCGGCCCGGGTGACGCAGAAACTCGCGCCGCAGCAAAGGGAGTTGCTCGACCCGGGGCTGCGGGAGATCTGTGCGACGGGAGCGGGTTTCTCGGCGCTGGACTATCTGGCGGCGGTGGACGCCCGTATGGAACTCGGCCGCAGGATGGGCCTGTTCCACGAGCGCTACGACCTCCTCGTCACGCCCACGCTCCCAATTACCGCGTTCGAAGCGGGAGTCGAGGTACCCAAGGGCTCCGGGTACCGCCGCTGGACGGGCTGGACCCCGTTCACGTACCCCTTCAATCTGACGCAGCAGCCCGCCGCCACCGTCCCCGTGGGGAACGACGGCGACGGGCTGCCGGTCGGGTTGCAGATCGTGGGGGCGCGGCACCGGGACGATCTGGTGCTGCGGGCGGCGCACGCGCTGTTCGCCGCCGGGATCTCCGGGGTCAGGCCCGCCGGAAGCTGAGGCTCTCCCCCGCCGCCCCTGACCGCCACAGGTCGTTGCAGGCCTCCGCCATCTCCTCCAGGCCCTCGACCACCTGGCCCCAGACGATGCCGGGCACCCAGCCCACATCGCCGTTGAGGAGGAGGTTGTTGCGTTCGTAGAACAGGGCCAGGTCGACGACCGTCGTGCCGGCGCGGACCTCGCGGTCGTAGCCGTAGGCCTTCGTGCCGAGTTCCGTGCCGGCGAAGGCGAAATAGCAGAGATCGCCCGGTATGGGGGTGACTGTGGGGTTCTCCAGCGGGGGTTCCGTTTCTGCGAATGGCGGGAAAAGGGCGTAGATCTCGTTGCGGGCGTACTTGGCGTGGTAGACGTCGCCGATTAGCGGGAGTGCGTCCCAGATGGCCGCGCAGGTCAGCGGGGCGCGTTCCACCAGCAGTTTTGCCCGGCAGTGGACGTTCCGCTTTGCGAGTGAGACCTCGATGAAGTGATCCGTCATGTCTTCCAGGGTGCATAACCCGGGGGCGGTCGGGTAGCTGCGCGCCCATGGCTCCACCAATTGGGAACGACAGACACACATCCGGTCACACGCCGGGTCACACCCGTCGGGCACTGCTCGCCGGGGTGGCGGCGGCAGGTGCGCTGGGCGCGGCCGGCTGCAGTCGTGTGGCCACCGCGTCGACCACGAGCGGCGGTGAACTGCTCGACCGGCTGAAGGCGCAGGGCGTCGTACGGCTGGGGATCTCGGGTGAGATCCCGTTCGGGTACATCGACACGGACGGTCAACTGACCGGTGAGGCACCGAAGTTGGCCGAGGCGATCTTCAAGCGGCTCGGCGTCGACAAGGTGCAGCCCGTGCCCACCGAGTTCGGCTCGCTCATACCGGGGCTGAACTCGCAGCAGTTCGACGTCGTGGCCGCCGGCATGTACGTGAACCCGCAACGCTGTGAGCAGGTCATCTTCGCCGACCCCGACTATCAGGTGCTCGACTCGTTCGTCGTCCGCAAGGGCAACCCGAAGGGGCTCCACAACTACAAGGATGTCGTCGAGAAAAAGGCGAAGTTCGCCACCGGCACCGGGTGGGCGCAGATCCAGCACGTCGTCGACGCCGGGTACAAGCAGAGCGACATCCTGATCGTCCCGGACCAGGTCGCCGGGCTGAACGCCGTAGAGGCAGGGCGAGTTGACGTCTTCGCCGGTACGGCGCTCACCACGCGTGCCGTCGTGAAGAAGTCCGCCAAGGCCGAGTCGACCGCGCCCTTCGCACCGCTCGTCGACGGGAAACCGCGGATCGACGGGGGCGCCTTCGCGTTCCGGCCGACCGAGACGAAGCTGCGCGACGCCTTCAACGTCGAGCTGCACAAGCTCAAGAAGAGCGGGGAGCTGTTCCGCATCCTGCGGCCCTTCGGGTTCACCAAGGCCGAGATGACGGACCTCACCGCGAAGGAGCTCTGCAGCGGATGACCTCCGGACTCTGGGAACTCGTCCTCAAGGGGATCTGGACCACCGTCCAACTCCTCGTCCTCAGCGCGCTGTTGGCGACAGTCGTGTCCTTCGTCGTCGGCATCGCCCGCACCCACCGGCTGTGGATCGTCCGCTTCCTCGCCGGTTTCTACACCGAGGTGTTCCGCGGCACCTCCGCCCTCGTCATGATCTTCTGGGTGTTCTTCGTGCTCCCGGTCGCGTTCGGCTGGCAGCTGGTCCCGCTGTGGGCGGGCACGCTCGCCCTCGGCCTGACCTACGGCGCGTACGGCACGGAGATCGTGCGCGGCGCCCTGAACGCGGTCGACCCGGCCCAGCAGGAGGGCGGGGTCGCGCTCAGCTTCACGCCCTGGCAGCGGATGCGGCTGATCCTGCTGCCGCAGGCCGTGCCGGAGATGATCCCGTCCTTCTGCAACCTGCTGATCGAACTCCTCAAGGGCACCGCCCTGGTCTCGGTCATGGGCATGGGCGATCTCACCTTCAGCGCCAACCTGGTGCGGCTCGCGCTGCAGCAGAGCGCGGAGATCTACACGTACATCCTGCTGATCTACTTCGTGATCGCCTTCACCCTCACCCGGCTGATGCGCGGACTGGAGAAGAAGCTGAAGGCCGGGATCGGCAAGGGGCCCGCGAGCACCGAGTCCAAGCGGGTCCAGACCGTGGGTGTCGGAGGTGGGGTCTCGTGAAGTGGGACTGGAACGCCGTGAACGACTTCCTGCCGTACTTCTGGGACGGCCTGAAAGTCACCCTGCAGATCCTGGTCCTCGGATCGCTGATCTCGTTCGTCCTCGGGCTGGTGTGGGCGCTGCTGATGCGGACGCCGTCGCGCTGGGTGCGCTGGCCGGTCGGAGTCGTCACCGAGTTCGTGCGGGACACCCCGCTGCTGGTGCAGCTGTTCTTCCTGTTCTACGTGCTGCCCGAGTGGGGTCTGACGTTCTCCGCGCTGACCACCGGTGTCTTCGCGATCGGGCTGCACTACTCGACGTACACGATGCAGGTCTACCGCGCGGGCATCGAGGCGGTGCCCGTCGGCCAGTGGGAGGCGGCGACCGCGCTGAACCTTCCGGTGCACCGGACCTGGACGGCCGTGATCCTGCCGCAGGCGATCCGCCGGGTGGTTCCGGCGCTGGGCAACTACGTGATCGCGATGCTCAAGGACACCCCGATCCTGATGGTGATCACCGTGCTCGAACTGATGGGCCAGGCCCGCCTGTTCTCCCAGGACCACTACCAGTTCACCGAGCCCATCACGGTCATCGGTGTGGCCTTCATCCTCATCTCCTATCCCGCCTCCCTGCTGATCCGAGCCCTGGAGCGACGCCTTGTCCGCTGACACGCCCCTGACGAAGGAAACCGACGCCTACGCCAACCCCCCGGTGGACGGCAGCGAGTTGATCCGCCTGGACCACGTCACCAAGCGCTTCGGGTCCAACACCGTGCTCGACGACCTCGACTTCTCCGTGGAGTCCGGCAAGCACGTCACCCTGATCGGTCCGTCCGGGTCCGGCAAGACCACGATCCTGCGACTGCTGATGACCCTGACCAAGCCGGACGAGGGCACGATCACCGTCGACGGGGAGCAGCTCTTCCCGGCGCCCGAGAAGCAGATCCGGGAGATCCGCAAGAAGATCGGGATGGTGTTCCAGCAGTTCAACCTGTTCCCGAACATGACCGTGCTGCGCAATGTCACCGAGGCACCGGTCACCGTCCTCGGCCTGCCCAAGGACGAGGCGGAGGCGCGCGCGCTGGAACTGCTCGACCTGGTCGGCCTCGCCGACAAGGCCGGCGCCCGCCCGACCCAGCTCTCCGGCGGCCAGCAGCAGCGCGTCGCGATCGCGCGGGCGCTGGCGATGCGCCCGCAGGTCCTCCTGCTGGATGAGGTGACCTCCGCGCTCGACCCGGAACTCGTCGCGGGCGTCCTCGACGTCCTGCGGGACATCGCCCGCACCACCGACATCACCATGCTCTGCGTGACCCACGAGATGAATTTCGCCCGTGATATTTCAGACCAAGTCCTGATGTTCGACGCGGGCAGGGTCATCGAATCGGGCCCGCCGGAGCAGATCTTCGGCGATCCGGAACAAGAACGGACCCGGGAATTCCTCGGCGCCATTCTTTGACATTTATTCAATTACGACACGTGAGCATTCGAACACCCAAGGTCCACGTCACGTGGCATGACAAAGGAATATGCCAAAGGATTCGCGCCGCAGTTCGGAGGCCATAAGGAAGGCCACAATCTCGCCAACAGCCGCTCCACATCGGCCGTTTGACAGCTATCGTGGAGGGGATTCGCTGTCCGGTATCACGGCCCAAAAAGCGAGCGCAGGGAGAAACACCGTGGCGCTGATGCACGAGCCGACCGCTCCCTACCACTCGGTACAGGACGCACTGCGCATCCTGGAGACAGTCGCCGGACACTCCACCGGTGTCACGGACACCGAAATCGCCCGTCGCACCGGCGTCGGCGCCGAGCGCCTGACGATACTGCTGCGGACCCTGCGCCGCGAGGGCTACGTCGAGCAGCTCACCGACGGCGCGTACATCACCGGCGACTCCCTGAGCCGCCTCGGCTCGGCGGCCGGCCGGGAGCAGGCGGTGCGCGAGCAGATCCAGCGGACCCTGGACCGGCTGCGCGACTCCCTGGGCGCGGCGGTCTACGTCAGCCGGTACGTCGACGGCGAGGTCACGATCACCCAGTACGCGGCCGGGCCCACCACCCCGGCGGTCAACGAGTGGGTCGACTTCCGCGTCTCCGCGCACGCGACCGCGCTCGGCAAGAGCCTGCTGGGCCAGCTCGACCACAACGGCCGGCGCGACCACCTCTCCCGGCACAAGATGGCCCGCCTCACCTCGCGCACGATCACCAGCGACCGGCTGCTGCTCTCCCGCCTGGAGACCCAGCCGCCGACCGTCCCCCACCTCGACCTCCAGGAGTACGCGGTGGGCACGGTCTGCGCGGCGGTCCCGATCACGGCCGGCGCCTCGGTCGGCTGCCTGGCCCTCTCCCTCCCGGTCGAACACGCCCACCGCCTGCGCCAGGCGGCAGACACGCTGAACCGCGAGGCGGGGCCGGTACTGCTGTCCCTCGCGATCTGAGGGCTGGGAGGGCTGGTCCGAAGCACCCCTCCGGACCAGGTAGTATTTTTCTCGTCGCCCTCCGCGAGACTCTGATCCAGCGGAAGGCGTGAGTCACGCGCCGCTAGCTCAGTTGGTTAGAGCAGCTGACTCTTAATCAGCGGGTCCGGGGTTCGAGTCCCTGGCGGCGCACTGTGTGTGACCTGGGCATCCTTCTCTTCGGAAGGGTGCCCTTGGTCGTTTTCGGGGCTGGATGCTAGCGAGGGGCTAACGCCACCGTCATCCGGCTGCACGGCAGGCGGTTGGGCCACGAGCGCGGCAGCGGCCTCAGCAGCCTGGCGGGCGATCTCCGGCAGTACCGAGGTGTAGGTGTCGGCCGTGATCTGCATCGTCGAGTGTCTGAGCATGGCGGAGACCACTTTCATTTCGGCTCCGGCGGCGAGCGCCAGGGTGGCTGCCAGATGCCGCAGGTCGTGCAGACGTATCGGCGGCAGATAGCCAGGGTGCGGATACGGCCGGAGCGGATGCTCCGGAAAGAGTTGGTACCAGATGTGTGGGTCGACGATGCCGTTGGCTTTGAGCTCGCGGACTCGTTGGAAGCCGGTCACAGCCCGCCGCGTCAGTGGCCCGAAGAACCCATCTACTGGCAGCCCGAGCGTTGCTTGGACATCCTCGACGGCCGGGCCGATATCTCCCTCGCGGAGGGTGTTGGCTCGCTTGATCGTCCGTACGAAGTGGCGGCTGACGTAGTCGGGATGCAGTGGCTTGCCGGTTTCGGTAGTGAAGACGAAGTGGGTGTCGGTCCAGGCCGGCCCCAGTAGCTCTCGCTCCTCCAACTGCCGTTGCCGATGCGCCCGTAGAACCGTGACGGTCATGGAGTCGAGCGCGACGATGCCGTCGCTGTCGTCCTTGGGCCGGGTGACGGCGGTCTCCCAGCCCACCTGGACGATCTGCTGAACGATGGCGAGCGCGCCCGCGTCCAAGTCCACATCCGGCCAGCGCAGTCCGATGCCCTCACCTCGGCGTGGTCCTCGGAAGACCAACAGGTGGTAGTAGGCGTAGAGCCGGTCGGCCGTCATGAGGCCGAGGAAGGAGCCGGTCTGCTCGGGCGTCCAGACGGCGACCTTCGGGCGTCGACCCGAGGCCATCCAGTCGATGACTCGCGGGGCGGTCCAGATGACTGCTTTCGGTCGGGGCGCATTCTCAACTTCGACTGCCAGGGCCGGGTTGTCGATGATGCGGCGCTGACGTACAGCGGCATTGAGCGCTGCCCGGAGCGTGGCATGGATACGTTGAAGCGTTGCCGGACCGATCGGTCGCGGAGTGGTGGCGGCGCTCGCCACGATGGCGTCGTACGCGGTCCGAATCTGGGCCGGCCGGAGCTTTTCCAGGGGGATGTCACCGAGCTGGGGTTTGAGATAGCGACGGATGAACCCCTCATACGAACGGCGGGTGTTGGCCGCCAGCTTGCGCTTGCCACCCATCCATTCATCCAGCCACTCGCCGGTGGTCTGCTCCATCGTGAGGGAGACGCCTGCGCTGAAACGGCGGCGTACATCGGCATGGTCTGGCAGTTGCTGATAGCGGCGGTAGTGGTCGCGGATGGAGGAAACGATCTCAAGCCGACCCGCATCGTCGTCCGTGCTGGGTATCTCCAAGAGCTGGATTGCCTGCCGCAGCTCCACGGCAGCGGTGGTCTGGCTGGCGAAGCCACCACGAGTGATCTGCTGCCGCCCATGCTCCCGGCGACCCTCATCGGACAGTGGCACATCGACGACGTAGGACCAGGTGCCGTGCTTCTTCGGACAGGCCAGACGCTTGCCGGCCGCGTTGCGGCGAACCGGACACTTGCATCGCTTATAGGTGGTGCCTTGCATGACGCACGCCTTACCTTGCGGTCCGCGCGTCGTCAGGATGGACCCCGCGCAGGTCGTGTTCCAGCTCGGTCAGCAACTCCCGGGTGATGTGGCCGCGCAACGTGGCCAGTTGCCCCTTGGATGCCTCGGGCCGACGCTCCTGGAGTCGCAGGTCTCGCTCCTGCGACAAAGTCCGGTCCCACCGTCGCAACGCCACCAGATTGACCCACTCCGGCGACGTTCCGATCTTGCGGGCTACGTGCCGTTCGGCCTCACCGACACTGGCGACTGCTCGCTCGACTAGAGCAGGGTCTGCCCGCCCGGATCGCTGGACCTCAGCCAGGAAGTCAGACGTCCGATTGGCCAGCGCCAGCGACTCGGTGATCTCAACCGCCTGTGCGGGTATGGCCTGCACGGCAGCCGTATTGCCGGACAACAACGCCTTCACCGCGCCGACCGTGAGCCGCACGCCAGGCGACAGCTCAACAAGGTCATCCGGCGCTCCGGCCACAAAGTTGGCCGGCGGCACCTCGAAGGCGAAGGCCAGCAGGAGCACTTCCTCCAGCGCTATACGCCGAGCCCCCACTTCCGCCTGGGCGACGGTCCCCCGAATCCAGGTCGTCAGACCGTGCCGCTGAAGCAGCGCGGCGGCCTCTTCCTGCTTCAAGCCACGGGCTTTCCTGATCTCGCGTAGACCGGCTCCGAGTACCTGCCGCAGCGTGTGTGGCGTGTGTTCCATGAGGTCACCTCGGGGAGAAAGGTGTCTCAACGGTACGTCATGGTCTGCTCATGAACAAGAGCGGTTGACTTGTAACAAACTAGGGCGGATCATCTGCTCTCAGAACAGAGCACACCACTGCCGGTGAGGTGAGCCGCATGGTCGGCATGAGTCAGACCGAGCTGCTGGAGCTACCAGTCGTCATAGACCTCGTCACCGCCGCCCGCGCCCTGGGTATCGGGCGCACGCGAGCCTTTGAGTTGGTCCGTCGAGGCGAGTTCCCGGTGCCCATACTGCGCGTCGGGTCGACGTGGCGTGTGCCCACCGCACCCCTGCTCGGAATGCTTGGCATAACCGCCACGACCGGCGCCACGATAGCCCACGGCATTGCACCGCGTCGCTGAAGGACGCGAGAAGCGACCCTGTGCACCCGTGACCGCGGGACCACCGAGAGATGGCGTAGCTCGCTCTTCACGGAGCGGAAATTTCTGGCCTGAACTCCAAATCGGCGATCCGCGGCCTCCCGCTGAAACCAATAGAACTGGCGTACGATAGGGCGCGCATTTCCGGCAAAAGCCCCCCATCACTTGAGGCCGTCGTTCCAATGTCGCACGGAAAAGGCGTTACTGCGATTATCGAACTCTCGTGCGGCGCAGACTTGACGGCAGGTAACGGTGCGGTCGATTTTCCGCCCACCACCTGACAGCGAGCCCCAACCGGGAGTACCTTCCTTGGCTATCGACCGCTGCCATTTCTGGCCTGCCGGTCGAGTTCTCGTACCAGACGGGGGAGCCATGACGGCTGGGCAGAAGGTGAAGATTTGGGCAGCAGGGATTGCTGCTGCAGGAGTGATTATAGCGGCACTGGTGACAGGCCTATTCGGTCTGATCCATTCGGATCCCCAGATCAGTCAGCATTCAGGTGACAGCGGCGGCGTTAACCAAGCCTGCACCTCGAAAAGCTCGTGCTCTGCCGGCGGCAAGTAATGGATCACAACGGATTTAACGGAAGTGCATCCTCGAAAAGATTGAAGTCGTGGCGGCTCAAATCTGGCGCTCTCCTGTTGGGCTGTTTGGCAATAACCACGGCCGCATGTGGCGGCACCACGATCAATCAGACCGGCAAATATAACCAGACATGCGAAAAAAAGTCCTCGTGTGCGGCAGACATCGGCGATCTTGAGAAAGCTGATAACAGCCGCCAAACCATCGTCTGGACGCACGAGTACATGCCACCAAAGAACGTGGTGACTCACACGCCACGAGAGAGTTGGCCAGCACAACCGGAACTCACCTCGTACGCAAAGTACCAGGACTTCGCCAGAACGGTCGATTCAGTATCAACAGTCAATCGGGTGCTCTGGACAGCACACGTAGCCAAAGACGCCTTGGTGACGTTTGGTCACGTTGATGTACAAGAGTTGTCGGTTCAAAGGTCCGACTCCGGCAACGTGCTGACTCTTGGAGGAGGAGCGAGCTACCGAATCGAAGTGCAGATTTCACTAGGTAATCATGCGGCGAAAGTTCGATATCGAAATGGCGACAGTGATTTCACGGATAACCTCTCGCTCGTGCTAACCCAGAACGACACTGTGGCGTTCGATATTTCTGCATGGTCAGATGGCAGCACCGTCAAGTGGCGCGGCGATTTGGAATACACCATCAACAATAAGCCATACCAACTTCCACTGGCAGATAGTGACAATGGACCGTTCACAGTGACAGGCGATCCTAAAGCAGATCCGCATTTCTTCTATGCTGGCACCGATTGGCGCCGGGATGGGGCATAGGCGTGTGAGCTGGCGTCGGCAGGGCGAGGTAGAGGGAAGGCATACCAGATACACGGCAGTCCGGATCCGTTTCACATTCCTGATAACTCTATTGTTGCCAGGAATGTACTTCTTTGCACTAGCTGCTTGCAGCGGCAACGGTTCTAGTGTCAAAGGAAATAGACCAGCACAGCCGCCTGTGGCGCCAGCGCGAAGCTGCTCAGCTATTGGCTGGATCGACGATACAGGCGACGATCCTCAACGTGACCTTATTGAAGAGATCTATGAGGCCGCCTGCCAGCGGGACTACTCCAGACTGCAGAAAACGATGGGAGACGGGTTTCATAGCCAATACGGAAGCCATTCGGCTCCCGTGACTATCCGGCTCTTCAAGGAGTTCGACGCGTCGCGTAAGGACATCGAGACACTTCCACGGCTACTTGAAGGCAAGCCAGTGACTGACCAAGGCGGCATCACTTATGTACTCGGCCGAGCTGTAGCGGTATTCCCTCGCCCCGTGCAAGATACTCAACCTTCTTGGTCGCTGTATGTTCCAAACTGCAGTGCAGTACCTGATCTATCTGTGGCAGAAGAATGCAAGCTCGACATCAGTCTTTTCAATCAGGCGGCTGACCACTGAGACCGCACGACCCCGGACAACGTGACTGGGTCTGATAGGGGCTCGACAGGACAGGTTAACCTCGGCGTGAGGAGGTCTACGATCGACTCAAATCCCCGTTAGAAGTAACGATGCCAAGCCTATGGTGTCGTGAGAGCCATCTATGTGGACTGCGTTAACGGTAAGCTCGCCTATCCGTCGGGGAAAGCCTGGCTCGCACGCCCAGGCTGGCCAGGACCAGGCCGCCGGTGACGCCGACCTTACGGCGGTCGATCACCATCCGGCCTTGGCCAACTCCACGAATGCCGCCCAGGTGGCCGGCTTGACGGCCAAGGTTCCGCAGCTGCGGTCCTTCGTGTCCCGGATCATTACGTGTGCCGGTTCGTTGTCGGCTACTTCAACGCAGTTCTCGGTCCCGGTGTAGGTGCTGGTACGCCAGTTCGGAGTCACAGGCTGCATGGTGCTCTCCTAGTCGCTCGGCATCTGATCGAAGTGGTGGCTGGCGGTGAGGATGAGGTCGCGGACGGCGGTGCCGTAGACCGCTGACTGCTTCAGAAGGGAGAAGGCCTTGGTGTACAGCTCGATCTCTCGTGGCTGCGTGACGGAGAACTCCGCCGAGTAGGTCTCAACGAGGACGAGCTTGTCGTCGAACATCGAGAAGGAGTTGCCGGGCCAGATACCGATGGACGCGGAGCGCGGGATGATGCCCAGGCTCAGCCGGGGCAGCCGCATCACCGCCAGCAGCCGGTCGAGCTGCCCTTTCATCACCTCCGGTCCTCCGAAGTTCGTGTACAGCGCCTGCTCGCCGAGCACGACGTTGAAGATTCGGTTACCTCGGTACAGGTACTGCTGTCGTTCCAGCCGCTTGGCGGTGGCGGCTTCCGCGTCGTCGGGGATCTCGTAGTAGTCGACGACCTGCCGGAAGGTCTCGGCCGCGTACTCTGCCGTCTGGAGCGTTCCCCACACCAGCGTCGGATGCCAGATACGGAAGACCCTGGTTTTTGCGTAAACCGGCAGAGCCTTCTTCTGCCGCTGCTCCGCGCCGGTCTGGAACTGCCGACGCCACTCAAGCCACAGCTCGTCGATGTGCCGCACTGTGGCGATCAGGTCGGCGAGGTGCTCTTGCCTGTCGGTCTTCATGCACCAGGTGCGGATGTCGTCTTCGCTGGGGTTCTGCTTGCCGTTTTCCAGCCGGGAGACCTTCGACTCCGCCCACTCGGTGGCCACGGCGAATGCCCGGCCGCTCGCGAACCCCGCATCCTTGCGGAACTCACGTAGCCGGGCACCCAGTGCCTCTCGTGCTTCTTGTGCTTGGTTGCTCACTGATAGGTCAGGGCTTGTACTCGGCGTGTGGGATGGCGTCGGCCCAGAGCAGGTCGCGCACACGGATGCAGGCGGCCACCGTGTCAGGGTCCTCGACTATCTCGGAGCCCAGGACACGGCCCTCCGGATCGAAGTGGCCGACCGCAAGGAGACGATCGTCGTACAGCCACCAGTCGTTGCCGTCCAGCGGGAAGGTGACGTCCTCGGGCAACCGATGCCGCGGAAGCCATCGGATGTCCTCGCCGGCCTCAAGGTTGAGGTGGGTCAGCGAGTGTTCCCATCCGACGTACTCGGAGTGTGGCTCCGTGATCACCCGGACACGTCTCACGGTCTTGCCTTCACCCGTGACGCGCTTCATCAGCGTCATCCACGGGTCGAGCCACACGTAGTCGTCCGGCTCACCCCGCTGCCACCTGGCGTACGGCGTGTCCTCGACGGGAGACCCATAGTCGTCCCGCAGCTCCAGGTGGAAGGCATCACGTTCAAAGCTGCGGAACAGCTCGTCACGTTGTGCGGGGCTGATCAGGTCCACTGTCTTCCTCCAGCAGGGCCATGATCGAGGACTTGGGAACCTCGATGCAGGTCTCATAGTCGGGCATGCGCATCTGGCTCAAGGCTTCAGCATCATGCATTTCCGGGCCTTGGAGTACGCATGTTCCCTGTTCCGTGACGAGCATGATCGGGGCGGTGAACTTCCTGATCTCGCAGGACAGTTGGCCGTCCTTGGTCAGGTGCTCGAACAGCTCGGTCGGCACCTCTACGGCAGTCTGTCCTTCCGGTACGTCGAGCTGCGCGAGTAGGTCGTTGGCGAAGATTTTCCAGCCTTGGATGACGTAGCTGTCCTGGTCACTGGCGTACAGGGTGGGGCTGTCCCCGGGGGTGGAGTTCTTACCAAGGAACCGTAGCTTCATGGTTGCTCTCCCGTCCGCTGCCTTGCGCAGGTTTGCGCGTCACGTCGATCGTCGAGGAGCCGTTCGAGCCCGTCAATCGACTTGCTGCAAACTCGCGCAATCTCCTTGGGAGTTGGGCACGGGCCGCTCTACGTTCGTTCTCGAACCCAAGTCCGCGCAGGCGGCATCGAGGGGAGAAGCGTGGTGGCGAGCGTGACCGAGGAACCCGAGGCCGGCGTCGACAACTTGCCCATCGATGTCGAGCTGATCTCGGACATAACAGATGGCGTGCTGAAAATGGAGCTGAGCACGTCGACCCGCAAGGACATGGACTTCAAGACGACGAGAGTCGTCGGTCTCCTGAGTCTGCTCCTGGCCGAAGACCTGGGCGTCGATGACGACGTGGAGGTCATGGATCTGTTCCGTCAGGCGTACAAGCTGCTGGAGCTGACCAACCGTCCCGGCAGACAGGCGCCGAGCTTCACGGCCTTCTTCTTCATGCGCGACGTAGCCAACCTCGCCCAGCGCTTGATGTGGGTCTACGTCGAGAGGAACGGCGAGGTACCGCGATGAACGACAGCAAGCGGCCTGGCGTCGGAGACGAGGTCGAGTACAAACCCGGATGCCGAGCGATCGTGACGGACCTCAGCCGTGGTGTGCCTGTCCTCCGGGCTCCGGCTCGTTCCGAGTGGCTGGCCGACAATCCAGACCAACTCGTTGTGACGCGGACTCGGCAGGAGCGCATCGAGGCCGGAGCATGACCTGTCGCCAGTGGGTCAGCGGCACTTGTCTGCTCTGCCGTCGTCCCGATCAACCCGTGATTTTCATCGGCCCGGTCGAGGTAGGCGGCCTATCGGCCCCGGTTTTCGCTTGTAGCGACTGCTGCGAGTGGTGTCGCCACGTCGTCCGCTCCTACCACCAGCAGTGGGATACGCGCCCTGCCATGTAGCTCCCACCCCAGCTCGGTTCCCCCGTACGAGCTGGGGTGGGGCTCAACCCCAGGAGGTATCGGATGCACCAGCTGATCGTCAGCCCGTTCCTCGACGGCTACCTGGCCGTTCGACCAGGGAGCCCCACCTGTGTTCGGTTGCCAGGCCAAACACTACGAGGAGTTGCGGCAGCGGGCCGGTCCCGACTACTGCGTGCCGGACTGGCTAGCGGAGACCGCAGCTGAGGCCTGGGGCTTTGACCTCGACGGCAAGGCCGCCGACTCGACGCTCCTGATACGCGAGCCGACCAAACTCGGCTTCGCGCGGGCGAGTGTGGGCCTGGAACCGGCCGAGGTGTATGACAAACGGTCCGTGATCGTTGCTGACGTCCAGAACTGGGCCTGAATGCGCATTGGATTCCTCCGCGCGACAGCGGACAGTACTAGATGGTTTTTCAATGAAAGTAGTAGAATAGAGATATAATTAGGGTTTTTTTGCATGCCCCCTTGCCCGTACCCCAAACAGCGCGATCCCGAGATCATCAAGCTGAATCGAGGTCGGCCCATGAATGCACGCACCATCGTCTCGGCAGAACAGGCATGGTCCTGCTACTTCCGCACCACGGTCGAGCACCCGTATCGCAAGGCGCTGGTGCAGATCGAGGAGTGGTGCAACCTCGGCTGCGCCCACTGCTTCGTGTCCGCCGGGCAGTACGGTCCACGGATGCCGCTCGACCAGATCCAGACAAAGGTCATACCCCGGCTTGCCGACTGCCGGGTGAATCGCGTGACGCTCACGGGTGGCGAGCCTTTCGCCCACCCCGACCTGCTCGACATCGTCTCCGCGTTTCGTGAGGTGGACATGGAGGTGGGGCTGTGCACCAACGCCACTATGGCCACCGATGAGCAAATCGAGGCGTTGGCTCGACTCGATGCCCACATCAACATCAGCCTTGACGGGTTCGCGGCCGACTCGCACGGCAAGTTCAGGGGCAACCGAGAGTCCTTCTACACCACTGTGACCACGGTCAAGAAGTTCGCTGCCGCTGGTCTGCTGCAAGGACTGCTGTGTACGCCGAACAACCTCGCTGAGGACGAGGAGTACGCCCAGCTGTGTGAGTTCGCACGTGAGCAAGGAGCGAGGTATGTGCTGATGAACCCGCTGTCGAGCATGGGTCGCGGGGTCAAGAGTCAGCGCAAACTGGCTCGATCGGACGACCACATGCGTCACATCCACGAGCTGACCGATCCGTTCGAGAATGACCAGCTCGACATCGTCCACATCCGCTTTCCCAATGACTCCAAACCGCTGGCTGGCTGTGAGGCCGGCACCATCATCTACGTCTTCACCCCTGGCGAGGTGACCGTCTGTCCCTACCTGGTCTTTGCTGCCCGGACACCACAGTCTCAGCATGCCGACACCGAATTCATCGTCGGCAACATCTTTGAGGACGAGGACCTGGCCGCCCGTCTGGATGCTTACAAGTTCCACGAGCGCTACGTCCTAGGCGACAACCCCACCTGTGGCGCCTGCGCCATGGCGGACGGGTGTGGCAAGGGCTGCCCAGCTGCCGTGGTAGCGGCCGGAGAGCGCATCGGGGCCGTGGACGCGGAAGTTTGTCCCGTTACCTCCGGCGAGCGTCGTCTGCTGCCGCTGGTGACCACATCATGACCGCGAATGATCAGGGCTTGTTCGTCACCATCGACGGACCTGGGGGCGTCGGCAAGTCCACCGCCCTGGAGCACACTCGCGCCCGACTGACCCGTCACGGTCTGCGGGTCCACTCCACGAGGGAACCATCAGGTACCTCCTTGGGCGAGCTGGCCCGGCACGGCACGGAAACCTATCGGGGACTGTCCCTTGCATGCCTGGTAGCCGCGGACCGGTACCACCACATCGAGACGGAGATCCAGCCCGCTGTCGAGCGCGGCGAGATCGTCTTGTGCGACCGGTACATCGCCTCATCACTGGTCTTGCAGCGTCTGGACGACGTGCCAGTTGAGACGGTATGGGCCCTCAACAGCCACGCCCGCCGCCCAGACCTGTCTGTGATTCTCACCGCAGAACCCGGCGTCATCGCCCAACGCCTTCGGGCGCGCGGCGCTCACAGCCGCTTCGAGAAGATGCCGGATGGTTCGAAGAAGGAGACCACGCTGTTCGCCGAAGCCGCTACCTTCTTGCAGGAGGCCGGTTTCGCCACATTGGTCGTCGACTGCACCAGCCGCACGCCAGCAGAAACAGCCGACATCATCGCGGCGGAGATCACCAGACCGTCAGCGAGGAATGAACATGCCAACTGAACAATCGCTGGGGTTGCTGACATTCAACATCGGCAACCCCTCGCGAGAACGTGCTGAGCGGCAGTTGAAATGGCTGGCCCAGCGCCCGGAGGAGATCCTGGTGCTGACCGAGACAGCAGCCAGCAAGGGGTGTGACTTCCTCGCTGAGCGCTTCTCGGATGCTGGCTATGCGGTGAGCTTTCCCGTACCCGGGAAGGGTGAGCGAGGCGTGATGCTGGTCAGCCAGCTACCTCTAGCCGAGGCAGACTCACCCGTCGAGATCGGGTACCTGCCCTATCGGGCAGTGTCCGTGGCGGTCAAGACCCGGCAGGGGCCACTTGACGTGGTGGGCCTGTACGTTCCCTCACGAGATGCCACCCCCGCCAAAACGGAACGAAAGCAGCGATTCATCGATACCTGCCAGGGCTGCTTGCCCTCTGGCGCCTCGGCAGTCGGCCGTGTGGTGCTGGGTGACTTCAACATCCTGGAGCCCAATCATCAGCCCCGCTACCCGATCTTCCGACCCTTCGAGTACGGCTTCTACCAGTGGTTCGAGCGGCACGGCTACCGTGATGCCTATCGCCACCTGCACCCCGATGATCAGGAGTATTCCTGGGTCGGTCGGACAGGCGACGGCTACCGCTACGACCACGCGTTTGTCTCGCAGACATTGGACTCCCTCATGATCTCCTCCTCCTATGTACACGAACCTCGAACCACTGTCCGCATCAGTGACCACTCGGGACTATCCCTGAGTTTGGCACTACCCGATCTAGAACGGTTGGTAGTCTCCGATCCGACCGTTGTGCCGGAGCCAGACGTGTTGTTCTGATGCTGACGTGATCGCACCAAACCCACGCGCTGGCCTTGGCACCAAAATCCCCGCAGCACGGAGCAGCACACATGGATCACACCTGGGACACCGTTGGCCAGCTAGTGCAATGGCTGGATGCGGAGAGCCCGGTGCCGCCCCAGATGGCGCGGTTGCTGCGCGTTATGAAGATCACGGAGGAGGCCGGCGAAGTCGCCGAAGCCGTCCACGGAGCCATCGGCTCCAACCCCCGCAAGGGGAATAGTCACACTTGGGAAGATGTACAAAAGGAACTGTGTGACGTGATCCTCACGTCCATGGTCGCGCTGTCCACTCTGACTCCCGAGGCACAGAAGATCTTCGAGGACCGTCTGGATCATATCGCCAGGCGCTCCCTGACTTCGCGTATGCCCTGATGGAGATCAGTGGATAGTTCGCGTTGGGCCATCTGACCGATGCACTCTCGTTCGCGGCCCGGCAGAGGGCGGGAGTCAAGGGTGACTCCCAACCAGTCAGGCCGGACTTGTAGCAGGGCGGCCCTGTCACGGACCGTACAGAAGAGGCTGCTTGGCGCAGCGAAGACTCCGGCAGCGCCATCGCGCAGCCATCGACTACGACGCCTGGCCACTGAACAAGTCTCTCAACGAAGCTCGCGAGAACGGCACGCTCAGCCTCTACTGACTCGGCCTCGGCATGATCACGCTCACGCCATGGACATCCCGTTCAGCGCTGACCAGATCGGCCGCCTGGCAGCACCGCACTGTGCTGCTGGCACGAAACGGATCAGAAATCATCATTTTTAGTCGCGCGAAGTAAAGGCGTCGCACCTCCGGCAGGGAAACGGAATAATCACGGTGTGACCCAAGCATCCAGTGTGAGCAAATCTGATCAACGCCTTCTTCAGCTGGTCTACAACATGATGGGTCAACGCGGGGCCTGGCCCACCTTCACCGCAGTGGACCTACGGGCCGATCGTGATCTCGGGATCGAAGATGCTCAGGCAGCATTGGCCGCCATTCCAGCCGATTATCTCTCCAAACCGTGGCAGACCTACGGTTTCTCCGACAATGACGAAGTCCGGCTTACGCTACGGGGTGTGGCTGCCTGCGAGGGCGGCGCCGAGGATCTGGCATTGTTGGCGAAGCTCATTGTCTGGGTTGTAAAGATCGAAGGCGAGGACACCGGCGACGTCGAGAACTCGCTTTTGGCGAAGAGCGAAGACTTCGCCGCTTACTTGGAGCTGCCGCTGCGACGGTCACCTCTCGGCAGGGCCAGCTCAGAATCGTCCACCGAAGCACCTGCCACGGCGGAGGAATCCGACCTGACGCAGGAAGTCCTGGCGGCACGAGTGACGCTGTCGAGAGTCCGGGTGCTGGCTGATCTCCTTCCCCACTTCTGGGGAAGTGCCGGCTGGCAGCAGGACGAGCCGTGGCGGTGGCACTACACAATCGATCGTCGACGCCTGCGCCCCTACCGTCATGTGGAGGGAGGGGCTGATGGGCTGCTGGAGTATGTCGAATCTCAGGAACGCGAGCGCACAGCGTCCGCCGCAGCCGACCATCCAACTGCGTTTGATAGCCCGGTCTTTGCCGAAGCTGGAGTCGTTGCTCCGGCGAGAGGCACCGACCTGGATGTCCTTCTGACGATGATGCGTGAGGAGATCGCCGAGGCCAGTGCAGACCTGGTGCACGCGAGTCGCTTCGACGACGCTATCTTCGCGGCTTTCCGCCGCGTCGAACACGAACTCCAGCAACGAACCGGGAACCCCTCGATCGGCAACGCCCTGATCAAGCTTGCCTTTGTAGACCAGAGGAAACCGATCAAGATCACCGAACGTGAGATGGACAAGGACCGACTCGTCGAGCTGTTCGGCGGCGCTATCGGTCTGTTCAAGGGAGACCGGTCGCACAAGGACCGGCCCTTGCTGCCATGCCGGTCGCGCCACGAGTGTCTTCGTCTCCTGGCCCATGCGAGCACCCTGCTGGACTTGCTGGACCGCGACATCGACCGGGCACCGGCCGTCCGCGGCTACGAGCATCACCAGGGCAGCACTCTCGCTCTCTGGGCGGACCGCGCGAGCTCTCAGGCCGATGTCTGGTTGGACGAGACGATCCGGCTGGACAAAATCAGCTTCCAACCTGGAAAACTCGTTGTCGACGTTACAGGCGTCTCCCCTGGCGAACACCGCATCCATCTCGTCGAGGGATACCGGCAGGGTGCCGCCCACACGGTATGGCTCACTAGCGAGCCCGGCCTCTCCTCGTGGTACCGGGTTGTCGAGGTGAACCTCCCACTTTACGGGGACGCCCTGGGCCAAAAGCAGCTCGATACCGCTGGCGTACGGCTTGCTGCCCTGGAGTCAGGTGTCACCAGCAACCGAGTCGTGCCGACACGCGAGGTCTACCAAGTAGGGCACTACGTCGACTGGCACTGGTCGACCACGGCGTCGACAGACGCAGCGTGGGCACGCGACCGCGTCGGCGGCTCGCTGCGCAAGGTGTGGGACCAGTCGTTGCTCTTTGATGGACAGCCCGTCGCGCCAGCCCACCCCCAGCGTCTGATGCACATCAGCATGGAGCCCGGTCAACTACGTCTACGCAAAGGCGAAAAGGCTCCGCTGCGCGTTTTGGCGCACTTCACTGACGGCACCGCGACTTGGAGCGAACCGCTCAACAACCCGCAGGTAGAAACTGGCAACGAGAGCACGGTCGTCTTCACGGGCGGCGCGGCGATCGCAAAAGCACCGGGCAGTACCACCCTACGGTGCCTGTACGCCAGCTGCTCTGCCGAAACCGCCGTAGAGGTCGCAGCCCACCCGCGCGGTACCGTGACCGAGCTGCTGACGGGACTGCCGCCCGTGGCTGGCATCGCTTACACGGGCAAGGGCCTGGTGGTCAGCACACAGGGAACTGACCTGTGGCGGGTTGGCAAAGATGGGGTGTATCGGCTGATCGCCGCGACGCCCCGGCTATCAGCGGAATACCTCGGAACAGACACCCTCGCAGCCCGAGAAGATGGCGAGCTGGCAGTGCGGCTGGCCGGCAACCGCGGGATCCTGGTGCTCCACCACGCCGAGAAGGACGCTGACGACTACTGCAGCAGCCACATCGTCGACCCTGAGTGCTCCGGGACACCGATGGCGTTGGCCTGGTCCGACGAAGCCCTCATCGTCGCGATGGATAGCGGCGCGATTCACTACGTAGCCATGGATAGCACAGCGACGCAGCTCACCTCCGTCGACGGCGTCCCCGTAGCTATTGCACACACGAAGGATGCGCTGCTGGTGCTGTGCGCCCCCGGCCCCGCTGCTGTACCGCCGGACCGCTGCTACTCGCTGTGGCGAATTGCCCAAAACGAGACCGCGCCCACAAACCTACTGGCGGGCCAACGCCTCGCCGGGCTCAATAGCTTGGCCTGCATTAACGACGCCATCTACATCAGTGACTTCGACGGAGGTCGCGTCCTGCGCCTGCCGCCTCAAGGCACAGAAGACCTTCTAACAGTCGCCGACGGTCTCATCAACCCTGGCCAGCTGGCCGCTGGCCTCGACGGGACGCTGTACATCGCAGAATTCGGAGCAGGTACCGTGCGTCGTATCCTCCCCTGACAGCCAGCATGGCGTGCAAGTCATCCACATGTTCGTCTGTAATACAGTCCAGATTGAAGCAGTTGCCCATAACGAATGGGCGCCTTCCTCCCCCTACTGCATGCGCGACGCATCGACCAGGGGTAGCAGGTCACCCTCAGCACATTGACAGATTGCGACTACCGAGGCTATTACTCTTTGTAGCCCAACTAGAAAGAGGAAATTGCTATGGTTCAGCGCACCGTAACTGTCTTCACCGACGACCTGACGGACACCGAGGGTGAGGACATCGCCACGCACACTTTCAGTCTCGATGGCGTCAGCTACAAAATCGACCTCAATCCTGACAGCCACCAGCTACTGCTGGACGCCCTGGCACCCTTCCTCAAGGTCGGCCGCAAGGAAGGCGCTGGCTCTCCGCGCCGCAGCACCAGCAAGCGACCTGACGGTCCGGACCCCATCAAGGTGCGCGAGTGGGCAAAGAGTCAAGGCATTGAGGTCAATGCCCGCGGCCGGGTGCCGCGCGAAGTCATCGAAAAATACGAGGCCGCCCACTGATCATGGGGCTTCTGATTCGACGAGGAACTGCGCAGCTCCGGGTGCACTGCACCCCGGTCTCCTTCGTCTCGCCGGTGGCCTGGTCCTCGTCGCGCATCACGGCCCGACATGGCCAGCATTCCTCAACTTCATAACGAGGACCGTCCGGTACTACGCAGATCGATTGAGGGGAAAATGATTGAGCTGAAGCCACGGTGGAGCAGTTACTGCGACCCAGCAAGTTACTTCAGTCGCCGTCAGAATTCTCCCCGGGCGTCTTCTCTCGGGGCTCTCCGTCTGGCAGGTCGATGAGAATCTCCTTGAGCACGTCGCCACCGGGACCGTATAGAACCTGAATCATTGTGGGTCGCGGCGGAAATTCTGGGTGCGCCTCCTTCTCTCGCCTCCATCGGGCACGAGCCCAGTGGGCCACTTTCTTTACGGCCATCTCGCCGACTGCTCCGATGGCTCCTCCGGCGAGCGCCTTGCCGATAAAGGCGAGTACAACCACCTCGATTGGCGTGACGCCGTAGCCACGCTCCGGTTGAACGTCGACAGTGACTTCGAGTTCAGGTTCTTCGCGGAGGAGTGAAGCGACCTGCTCAAGCTCCTCTTGGCTGAAGTCGTACGGGTTCGCTGATCTAAGGGAGATTTCAGACATGTACGCAACCTAGTGCTTCACTCGCGATGTGTCAGCTTGAACTCCTAATTAAGGTGTTTTGCGCCGATGCCTACTATGTTCGGTCGACGCGAGGAACCCCACGCCCACATGTAGTTGCACGCTGTCGCGAAAGCCTCAGCGCGGGATCGTCCCACAGCGCTCGCATCCGCCTCACGGAGCGGCAGACGCACTTGTGTAGTCCCAGCGTCCGAGGCGAGGTCTTCCCCGATACGGAGTAGATACCGGCCGTACCCCTGTCGTCGACACCCCGGGGGAACCCAGAATTCTGTGAAGGTGCTGACTGCCTGCCGACGATCGTGAACTATGTGAAGCCTGCCCCGAAACTCGGCGCCCTCGCGGATCTCAACGATGTCAAACGGCATGGCATCCCAGACCGTATAGAGCATGCGGCGCCGCACGTCGTGCTGCCGGCCGAGGAGTTGGACGATCTTGGCTTTGATCGGGTTGGGTGTCATCCAGGCGTCCAGAATCGGCGTCAGATCGGCCGAGTTCGGAATGCCTCGCTTCCACGCGATCTCCTTCTTGGCTCTGTCCATCACAGGGGAGGGCCCCACCCAGGCGGGACGAACGGCTGTGGCGGCGTCAACGTGAGCCTCGAAGTAGGCCCGTGAAATGTATCCGTAGCCATGGTCTCCCCAACCGCGTCCCCAACTATTAGCGATGACAATCTCGTCGCGCCGATCGTGCCAGGAGTCGGCTGCGACGACATGCCGTCCCCGGAAGCGCTCCCAAGTCTCCGGCAGATTGAAACGTCCGGTCCTCGATCTGAGCACCGCGTCAAACGTTTCAAGGCCTAGTCCAACGTTGACTCCAAGTGACCCGAAGATGCCGCGCTGGCGAAGCAATCCTGAGAAGAGGAGAACACTGATAGCTTGATCCCAAGAACCGAGGTCTTCATAGGCGAAATCAAGGCCATTCTCTGCGCCGATGAGTAGTCTATGAGTGAATTCAGGGAAGCACCATTGAGCTTCAGGTTCATCGGACAACTGACGAGCAGCTGTCCACACTTCCAGCGGATCACTGAAGTTTTCAGGGGGCTCCCATGGAAGGCGTTTTCGCTGCAAAGTGGCGACTCCTTGTCCTACGGAACCAACAATTCGACCCTGGGCTTACCTCAGGTACTCTCGGCTGGAACACTCCTTCTTATCCGAATCCAATGGCGATCCAGATAACGGGTCGGTGGTCCTGTGCCAAATAACACCGTCCTTTGACTGTTTCTTCGGGTGTTACAGGCCGAGGTGTGGCCCTTTCCGTGGTGGTCTGCCCGGTCCTCCGAGACCCCTGGGGCCGCTCGGGTCGTCGAACGGATCGACACCATCGTCCGGATTCCAAAGGCCGCCGTGTCCGAACTCTTCAGGGAACAGTTCTTCAATAGGGGGCACAAGCGGCTCCCACAAGGAAGATCCGGGCCCGTCAAGATCTTCACGTACCGGGCCTGGCGGGGCAGGCACTCCGTCGTGAGCGCCTGGATGCTGGCTACGCACACAGCGAACCTCTTAACGTTCGTCACGTACACGGCTTTGCCGAGGATCTCCGTGACGTCTCCAAAGATCATCAGGAAGGACGGGTTCAGGAGGTAGCGCGCCGTTTTGAGGATCGCCGACAGATTCTCATCACCCGCCGACACCTCCTTGAGAATCCGCAGCTCCCAAGCAGTCCCGTCGCTAGACGCAACCAGCTGCAGTGTGCCGAGCCCCTCCAGGAAGTCCGCGACGAGGCACTCGCCGGCGTGAGGTTGTCCCTGCCCCTCCCGCGCCTTATGGAGGATCTCCTGCAAATGGGATGTAGCCCAGTTGTGCGCCCGGACGAACACGGCCGCCTCCACCACGAGTCGGGCCAACTTCTCCGCCTCGCCTAGCGTCCGGACGGCAGGTTGCAGCAGGCCGGAGGAGCCCGTCATCTCCCCGAAATCCAGAAGCAGCTCAGCCAGGACCCCCTCAACCTCTGCTTCCCGGTTCGGGTCGCGCAGTACCGCCTGCACCTCCCTGGCTGTACGCAGCGCATGCCGGGCCGCATTGTCCAGTTGCAACCGCGTCATCAGCCGTGGCCCATCTGCCCCCAGTTCACCCAACACCCTCACCACCTTTAACGTATGAGCCCATATTAGGCACTGGACACCGGATATGTCTGCCAGACCGAGTAACTCGACCGGGCCGAAATGTCCTACCTCGGCGTAAGGGTGTCTACACCTTTCACTCGTCTTTTT
The DNA here is from genome assembly GCF_045162565.1 of Streptomyces sp. NBC_00986. Lineage (NCBI taxonomy): Bacteria > Bacillati > Actinomycetota > Actinomycetes > Kitasatosporales > Streptomycetaceae > Streptomyces > Streptomyces sp. NBC_00986. The sequence goes on along the minus strand of NZ_CP108733.1, from coordinate 7,407,904 downwards.
GACCTTGTCCTTGGCGGAGCCGGAAGCGAGAAATGCCACGACGAGCTTGCGCAGGTACCCTTGGCTGAACCTCTTATTCCGCCTGCATCTCTCGACGTAGGTAATTGGCCGCCTTCGCAAGCGAGGAAAGATCCTCTGCTAGATTTTCAGCATCATCCGACGTCGGAAGCTCGATGGGGCCTCTGAGGCAGGTTTCCAACGACACCCTGGTGCCCCAGATGACGGCAGCAAAGGGTTCACCGCGAGAGCACAGACTTGCTTCACCGACGCACACAGCGAGTCCGAGCAACCGTGCGGAAGTCTCCACCCGCGCGGCGCCGGCAGCCCGGCCGCAGCCCTCACCATGGTCTGCAAGCTCATCGCGTCCGTCCAAGCCCTGGACATCGTGAACACCATCGTCCTGTCCTGCGAGGTCGGATACGCCAAACCCGACCCGCGCATCTACACGGTCGCGCTCCAACCCCTCGACGCCGACCCTGCCGATGTTCTCTTCATCGACGACACTCCTAGTCACGCCGCCACCACCGAGACGTGCGGCATGGCCGGTCACGTACACACGAACGCCGAGGACATCGTCGCCCGAATCACGGACCTCCTGCGACTACCGAACTGAGGCCGACCGGTCCCACACGGCCTCGTCGCACGGCATCGTTGCTGATCTCTGCGGTGAGCCGCGGGATGTCGATCTGCTCACCGAGGAAGTCCGGGTTGTAGCCCTGCTGCGCTACCAGAACACCGGGCTGGTCGGCCATCCCACATCGAAGAGCCCAACGTCACTGAATCCCTATCTGCGACTTCGACGCAAATCCAATCATTCCCAGGGCACGAAGCTGCGGCAGGCGCGAAACTGCTCTCGTGGCCGTCAGACGAGTGATCAGATGCATTACCTTGATCATTATCTCGATGATCCTGGTTCACCGAGCAAGGAGTCGAACACGCAAGCGAGAGCAACCGCGAGAGATAGTAGAAGTGCGGGTCCATACTACGAGCGCAGCGGACATCGGATCCCGCTGGCTTCTTACTGGCGCATCGATTTTTTTGATTGCTGCGTACTTTCTTTTCGCTTACGCCTACGGTTCCCATAAGCAGGCGACCGGTGATCCCGCTGCAGCACGCAGCGCTTTAGGAGCGGGCAATATTGCTCTCGTCTTCAATCAGCCGGTTTCAGGTAAAGTCGATATAGTTTTGGATGACAGCACGCGCCGCACCATGACTCAAATGAGTCAGATTGGTGAACCGGACGGCTCTGGCGTAACCTGTATTAAATATTGCGCTCAAATCACAATCACGGCGCACATCCAAAGGAAGCAACACGCATCTCCATTACAATGGGCCGTCCTCTCTTCTGGGCCGCTCAAACTGTTGCCATTCATTACAGCCATGTCGGGTACAGAGGCTCAAGGTCAAGAGACTTCTGGAGGCATGGTGCTGGCATCCAACATTGATAGGAACTCTTGCGTCCCGAAAAACTTTAAGCACAGCCTTATAAGGTCCGAGGAGGAGAAAAAGCTTGCGGATATCGTTGTTTGCTCAGCGAAGCTGGCATCCAACCCTAACCCTGATGCAATTACCGCGAACGTTGCCATACACACAGGAAGTGTCAATGACACTACAGCCAATGATCTCCAGCTACAACTAACAGGCGCTGTAGCTCGCGTCTCAGAATTCGCGCAAGCTGGCCGGATCCAAGGTCGCGCAGGAATGATTGGCGGACGGGACGCACTTTCACTGATGACTGCTGCACTTATGGCTGATGCGGATGCGGATGCGGATGCGAAAAATGGAACCCACCAACCCGAGTCTAATTTCACCGTGGCGGCGAGCTCCCTCAACGTGCAAGAAACAGTCATAAACGACTGGACGGACTCGCAAGGAGTCTTGATTCCGGAGGCGTCAGTCATGCACTCTGACCCCGCACTCCCTGATTCTCGAAAGCTAAGTTGGAACTGGAGTGGACTATCAAAGCAGACTGAGATGAGTTGGGAAATTGAGAATCAAATCGAGAGGGAGAAATACCAAAGTCAAGATTTCCTTTCCGGCATCTGGTTGGCAACTGCGGCGGCAATGGCAATAAGTGGCCTAACTGTTGCCGGTAAGGTCATCGGACCCTGGCTGACTCGCGCGAAGAAATCCTAGGAGGTGGCCCCTAGACTGCACCTCCTCCAGGCGGGGAAACTGGGGAGATGCAGCCTGAAAGGCTAATTAGCCATTGACATTACTGGTCGAACAGAGTACGAATGCTGTTAGCGACTGCCCGCCAAGAGTAACGAGAAGCCCCAACAGGGGCTTTTTTCGTCTCTCTAGAGCCGGAATCACTCTGTCCGAATTTATCGTTTCCGGAGCCTGTGATTGGCAATATTTCGGTCAGCAGCCAGGCAGCGCGGCGGTTGTAGTGCGGCTGGAGCTGCTCTCCGTTAAGGATGAGCTTGTCGAACAGCTCACTAATCAGCTCGCGCTTCCGCTCGCCGTCCGTGGACTTTGCGAACTCGTCGGCCGCCCGCTGAGTCATCTCAACGAAGCTGAAGGCAGTTTCGAGGTATGACGTGTCCTCCGCTTCCAACGACCTGAGCTGCCGGGCAAGGTCGGCTTGCTGGGCGTGAAGCGACACCGCTTTCAGGTCGTACTCACCAGCGTTGATACGGCCTTCGAGACGGTCGTCGTACAGGATGGTCAGCTTGGCCTGGATGCGGGCCCCCTCCTGTTTGAGACCTTCCGCAGCAGCCTCTTGCAGCGAGAGCTGAGACCGCAGACCGGCCTCAAGTTCGTTCTTGAGCCACGTGGTCAGACGAGGCCGTGGTGCCTTGAGCCGGCTCAAGGCACCAGCCAACTGCTCCTCGATCACCTCTTGCCGGACGAAGCGCCGTCGGCTGCACGACCGCGGCTTGGGGCACTTGCCGTACCAGTAGCCTTTGGCGGTCTCCCAGACCAGCAATCCGTCACACGCCGCGCACGTCACGAACCCCTGAAACAGAGGATGGTGCTTGCGATAGTGCTGAATCTGCGTGGCGCTGCGAGACAACGTGCGCTGCACCTGCTCGAACAGCTCCACCGGGACAATCGGCTCGTGGCTGCCGGGGTACTGCTTGCCGTTCCAGCGGATCACGCCGACGTAGTAGGGGTTGTGCAGCATCCGGAAGACCCGGTCACCCTTGATCGGCTTACCGTCAATCAGCAGCCCGCGCTTGGTCATCTCTCGCGCTAAGGACTTCACCGTGAAGCGCTTCGTCTTGGCAAGCTTGAACATTTCAACCACGAGCGGCGCTACAGTCGGCACGACCCTCTGAACCCGCTTACCGCCATCCAGCACGTTCTCGTACCCGGGTGGCGGGGCTGCCGGAAACCAGCCCTGGCGGATCTTCTCCAGCTGACCCTTGCGTACTTCCTCGCTCAGGTTGTCGGTGTAGTTCTTAGCCACCACCACGTGCATGCCCCAGACAAACTTGTCCTGGGAAGACGAGTTCTTGTGCAGCACGAGCGAGTTCTTGGGGCAGTGCAGCCGGCGAGTGTCGTTGCCCTCCAGCCACTCCTCCACCATGACCGTGTCCTTGAAGTTTCGCAGCAGGCGATCCACCTTCTCGCAGACGAAGTGCAAGATTTGGTGTTTCTTCAGGTAGACCATGGTTTCATTGAACGTCTTGCGCTGATCGACCTTCGAGGCCGTCTCGGAAATATGGAACGACTTAACAGCTCCCAGACCGACTCGCTCGCAGTAGTCACTCAGAAATCGCTCCTGGGCTTGCAGCGAGTAGCCCTCTTGTTCCTGCTCTTTGCTCGACACCCTGACCAGGATGACGGCTCGTTTTAAATTCTTGCTCGTAGAACCTCCTTCTCCGGACCAGGCCGGATAGTTAATGGGTTCCCCGCCCGGCTATTATGTAACCTCCCAGGAATTAGTCAAGACTTGCCACCCTTGGCGGCTTCATGCTCAGCTACTCGACGTTGCACGGCCAGCTTGATTAAGGCGGTGTAGAACCGTCCGAGCCAGTCGGCAATTTCCGTGACCTCGGCCAGATCAAAGTCTTGGCCGTAGTCTTCACAGAGGATGGACTGGAGGTCGTCCAGTCGCTGAGCTTGAGTCCGCATGTTGGTTGGCATGATAAAAACCCTCGATAAAGTAATGAGAAAACCCGGACCAGCAGAAGCGGGTCCGGGCCAGATTTGAGCGTCAAGCATTCGTCAGGCGAGCACCACCTCCCGCGCCAACTTCAGCGCCTGAGACTTCAGTGGCTCGGGCTTGATGAGCGTCCGGTTGAGCTTGGTTTCCCAGGTGCGGGAACGTCGGACGTGGTCCAGGTACTCTCCTGCGGCCTGTACGAGCCCGTAGGCGGTGTGGGCGACAGGAGCGGTGGTCGGGGAAGCCAGGATGGCGCGGATAGCCTGTCGGGCTTCTTCGACGTTGTTGGCGACTCGGTCGGTAACGAGGCCGTCGGGCGGCATGGGGATGAACTCCCTGACGAACAGCTCGCGTTGCCGGGTAGTGACGGGCAGCGTCAGCAGTTCGCGGGCCAGTTCCTCGTAGGCCCTCATTTCGCGACGAGCTCCAGTGACAGCGTCACGGGCCTCATCGACGCGGTTACGCCAGCCGTGTTTGTGCACGAACGAGAACGTGGTGCCAGTACGGTCGCCTTCTAGCTCGGCGGCTCGGAAGGTGTTGCCGCAGACGATGCGGACGGCGGTCGCGCGAGCGGTACAGCCTCCCGGTAGCCCGTGCCGGTTGGTGATACCGAGGTAGGGCAACGTGACGGTGTCGTCGCCGGGCAACACGATGGGCTCGTCCAGCAGGGCCAGGCACCAGACGGAGCGGCCCTCATCGAGGACGCCCGCGGTTTCCCACTTGACGTTCGGCTGAGCCAGAACGGCTTCTACGATCTCGCCCATCTCGCCGTGATCGATGACGGCGTAGGAGTCGCGGTTGATCCACAGGGTGGCGCTGGTGTCGGAGCGGGCTATGCGCTGCCAGCCCTTGATCGGCTCGTACAGCGGTTGGCCGGCTTCGTCGATGCCGCGGAGCTCGTAGACGGCTTCGGTGATGGGGTCCCAGGTGAGGCCGGCGAGCTGCCGTGCCTCGTCCCAGGTAGTGGGGTGCTGGTCCAGGACCAGACCCTCGCGGTGCCAGGGCATCTCCCTGACGGAGAACATCGACTCGACGTTGGCAGGCATGACGCCCGTCCTTTCGTAGGTCGAGAAATGGGACCGGGGAGCCCAAGCACCTGGTGGTGCCCGGACTCCCCGGATGGGATGTGGAAGGGGTGGTCAGTCGCTGTCGACGTACGTCAGCTCGGTGATGTGGAAGCTGGCTGCTGGGTGGAGGGCGTCGGCGTAGCCGGTGATGGGCAGACCGGTGAAGAACCGGATTTGCTCAGCCAGCCAGCACCGGGCCAGCAGTACGTCAGAGCCGTCCTCGGGCTCGAAGGTGATCTTCAGGGTGAGGTCCATGGCATGGCTCCTCTCTGTGGGGATGCCAGGGAACTGGGGAGAGACACCGGCGGCAGGCGGAGCTGCCCGCCGCCAGCATCAGATGCGCCACCTGGGGAGCAGCCCAGGGCGGCCTAGACCTCCGAGACGTGAATCCCCGAGATCTCATAGGTGGAGGTGTCGCCATCGACGTCGTCCAGGCCCGACAGGTCGGGCTGGAGGTACTGAAGGGCGTCGTCCTCGGCAGCGTCCCCGCTGCTGGGATGAACCTCGTAGCTGCCGGTGATGGTGTACGCGACCCGGACGCGGGTCTCGTATGAGGCGAGACTGAACTTGGCCAGGAAGTCGTCCAGGCCTTCGTGGCAGATGTCTCCGTCTTCGTGCCGGTCGATGGCGTACTGCCGGATGGCGTCCAACATCAGTCCGTGCGAGCGGTGCTGCTCGGCGTGCTTTTCGATGGCTACCTTGCGGCAGATGGCCAGGGCCTCGATGGTTTCGCGCAGCGTGGCCTCGCGAACGGCCGGATCGGTGATGGGCCGGATCTGAAGCACCTGAGTGCTGTGTGTGCTGATGCGGCCGGCGAAGTAGAACTCGACCAGGTCGGTGTCGACGAGTCGGAGGACGACACCTGCTTGGTCCCCGGTGTAGACGGGGGCCGGCAGATGGGTGGCGAGATCCTGCGGCGCGAGGCTGCGCAGCATCTCAAGGGTCAGCTCTGACATGGCTGACCTCCTTTGTGAAAAGTGCGAGCGCTGATTTCGGTAGTGAGGCTCAGACGCTCAAGGGGCCCCGGGCAGACGCCCGCCCGACCAGCCCGCAGATGAAACAAATGCGGCTAGTCAGGTGGGCGTCGGCCAGAGCTGGGGCTACAGCGTTCGGCCGCAGACGAAGCATTTCTCACCGTCGCCTAAGTCATCGATGTAGAGAACTTTGGGGAACTCGTACGACGTGTAGCTGTCCTCGTCATGGCAGTTGATCCCGACCGTCTTGGCCGCCTCATCGAGCACTTGCTCAGTGCTGAAGCTTTCTGGACTGTCGATGAGGTAATACGGGGCAGCCAGGTCCTTGGTGCAATCCGGGCAAACGGTCTTCTCGCCGTAGTAGTACGCGATGATGTCGGTAGCACCCGTGAGCGCTTCCTCCTTTACTGATGTGGTCATTTACCGAGTTCCTTTCTCGTTCAGTGATTCGAGCTGGACGTATTCAGTTGTGCAGATTTACGTGATAGGGGACGCGAGGGCGGTCAGCATGTCGGCCTCCGTGGTGACGACGAACAAGCCGCGAGCCGCTGCCGTCTGCCGGTCGATGACGCGCTGCACTGCCAGGCGACGGGCGTCGGTGGGGACGATGAAGATGACGCCGGGGAAAATGCCGAAGCGTTGCTGCTCGACGCCGGAGAGTTCAAAGCGGCGGTAGGCATCGCACTTGTCGGCGATGTGGCGCTGGCCTTCGGTGCCCCGGTCGATCTCGATGAACCAAGACAGCTCCAGGCCGCCTGTCACCAGGCGCACTACGGCGTCTGGTTTGGCCACCAAGGGCTCGTCGCCCAGACCGAGGTAGCGCCGCCAGCTGTCGGGCTCGGCCTTGAACTCTCGTAGCGTCGGGCCGCCGTCACGGCCCTGTTCGATCAGGCGGACGTACAGCTCCGAGATCGCCAGGCGGTGGGCCAGGAAGGCGTCGGACGGCAGCCAGCTGCGACGCTGGCGTTGACGGGCGGCAGTATCAGCCCCGCTGAGGGACCAGCCAGCGTCGGTCAGGGTGAGCACATACCCAGGTGCCCCAACCTTGCGGTCGCGCGAGCGGTTGGCGTAGCGCTGGATCAGGTTGAACCGAACCAGGCGTTCAGCGTGCCGCTGGCCCAGGCGAGCGGTCGTGGCCGGCTTGCAATCGCCGAAGACGAGACGGCCAAGTTGGGCCGTCGTGGCGACGTGGAGGGTAGCGAGTTCGGCGAGGAACTGGCGTTCACGGGTGGTCAGATCGACCGCCAGCTGGGCAAGACGGCCACCGGTGAAGGGGCGAGTGGGCGGAGGCATAGCGGTAGGGCTCCTTTCAAAAGATGTGTACGGAAAGGGGTAGAGATTCATACACGGGGATGAGTCAAAAAGGCGGTCTGAGCAGGGAAAACAGGCATGCAACTCGTGCCATATAGCGACAGGTCTGATGACGGGCTCAGTCGGCGGGCCGGGCTCCGCGAGCACCGCTACGAGGTCGGCTGGCCTGACGTCGATCGGCGATCTCCTGCTCGACCTCGGCCCGGTCTCGGCCATACGCCAGTCGGGAGGCAGCGCGAGCTGTCGGGCCCCAGCCAGATGTCTCGGGTGGCGGACTGGTCGCGAGGGTCACGGGTGGACTGACTTGCCCACCGGTGACGACGGCCGCCACGGCGGAGCGGGGCTCCAGAGTGAGCAGGTCTTCCGGTTTGACCAGTGGGCCGAGAGCACGGGCCAGAGTCGCGGCATCGTCAGCACCAGGTTGAAGGACGACCTTGGTGCGGGCCTCGCTGAGCAAGGCGGCTCGCAGGTTGGGCGGTACCTGAGTGATGTGCTGGAGGGCAGCGATGATGCCGAGGAAGTGGCCACGAGCACGGGCCAGCATGTCGGTCAGGTCGGCTCCGCTGCGCAGGAAGCGGGCAGCTTCATCGATGTAGAGGAACGTCGGCTGACGCTGGTCGCGGGTGACGGCGGCTCGTCGCATGGCGGCGTTCCAGACCATACTGACCAGCAGGCCACCGAGCAGGTCGACGGCATACGAGCCGGCCAGGCCGGACGGCAGGGCCACGAGCAGAATCTTGCGCTGCTCCATAACCTCTCGCATGGTCCAGGCGGGCTTCGCCTGGCCGAGCATGGCCCGCAGCTGTCGCCGATCGGTCAGCGGCGAAATCTTGTTGATCACGGCCGAGACGGCTTGTCCGCGTTCACCTTCGCTCCAGCTGTTGAAGCGAGCGAAGAAGGCTCCCACAGTCGGAGCGAAGGCAGAATCGAGGCGGGATAGCAGTGAGGCACGGAAAACCTCGTCGGTCAGGACAGCCGGCAGTTCCACGAGCGTCATCCCAGGAGTCGCCGCCAACAGCACCAGCGCGGCCTTGAGCACTTCCTCCAGCCGTGGTCCCCAGCTGTCGGCGTTGGCCTTGATGAGTTCCATGACCTGGTCGGCCACCAGCTCGGCGTCGTCCTTGGAGCAGGCCAGTGGGTTGATGCCCACAGGTCGGTCGTCGCTGGCGTCGAGGTAGATGAGGTCGCTGATGCGGGCCTCGGGGATTCGGTCGGCCACGTCGCGGGCCAGGTCGCCGCCGGGGTCGAGCAGGATGACGCCTCGGCCAGCCTGGATGTCCTGCGTGAGCTGATTGAGCAGGAGCGTCGACTTACCAGAACCGGTCGGCCCGGTCACCAACTGGTGCATCAGGCCGTCGGCCGCTGACACCGCGATGGTCCGCTGGAGTCCGTCGTAGGTGGCGGTACCGAGGATGCGGCCGTACGACGGCAGCTCGGGCACGGGTGGGAACGAGCGGCCTCCGGTTAGCGCCAGGCCTGGCACCGTCGGGCCGGCCAACGGCCAGCCCAGCATCGTGGCGGCCTCACGGGCGTTGACGTAGACCGGGGTCGCCGTATTGCCGGTGGCACCCCGAGCCAACCAGTCCGCTGCCTGCTGGGACAGCCAGCGCGGGACCAAGGCCGCACCGTTCTGGTCTAGCTGGTGCAGCGAGGACATGAGCCGGCCAACCAAGAGGTGAGCCTGCGGCCGGTCGCTCGCCGCTGCGCCGACGGTTCCGATGACGGCGAACCAGGGTTCAGCCGTCTTCGCCTTGAAGTCAGCCGCGGCCTGCTTGTCCAGAGTTGCGGGCGGTGCGGCCGTGAGCCACTGACTCAGGGTTTGCAGCCAGGGCGGTACCAAGCCGGAGCCCGAGGTGCGCCGCCTTGCCAGTGGCAGCTGCGGCGTTCGGACGGGATAGACCACTAGCTGGTAGATGAGGGCTTCGTCCCGGGCCAGTGGTTGCAGGGCGCTGAGCACGCCAGTGGTGAACGCCTCGGGGGCATCCGTTCGCAACGGCCGAGCGGTCGTGGTCAGACGGATACGCCGCAGCCACCGGGCCGGTGGCAGTGCCGGATTGTCGATGAGGGTGGTGCGCAGGTTGGGCACGATGCCGCGCAACTGGCGCAGCAGTACGTCCGCCTGGTGTTCGGGCAGCCGGAGTCGGTGCTCGATGCGGCCGGGTCGGCCGACCGACTCGAACACGACGCTGTCGCGGCCAAAGAGCCAACCGCGAGACGGCCGCAGCCGGGTCAGGGCGTGCAAGAAGGCCGTCACCTGCCCGATGGTCAGGTCACGTGGAAAGCCGAGCCGGTACGTTACTCGGGCGGTGTCTCGGGTTAGCTGGTCGCGAAAGCGCAAGATGAGAATAATTGCGATGGTGGCGCTGAAAAGTGCGGCGCTTGCGGCGAGCCTTGTCGTGTCGCTCATGGACGGCCTCCAGTGTGCGGAGGCAGCGGATAAGGGACACCTACGGTCGAGACGAGCCAGAGATTGTGTGATGCTTCACGAAGCATCCACCCCCCTTGGCCACAAAAACCCGCCAAGGCGAATTTGGTGGCGGTTACGCGAAGTGCAAGTAGTTCCATTGCAACTTCACCCATCAATTATAGCACGGCAGGGCCAAAAAGTCAATTACTTTAAGGCCCTGTATCTGGTGCGAGTGGGCTTTTGGAGTGCTGTTTTGGCGCGCTGATTCCGTCACGTTCGGACTAATTAGCGACAGCCTTTGCGAACGTCTAGCGACGGCCGAGGAAGCGAATCGCTAGCAGGCAGAGCACTACCAGGGCTACGAGGTATCCGAAGATTCCGCGGAGGAACTGACCAACCACGATGACGGCGAAGGCAGCCGCGATAATACGGATAGCGGTCTTTTCGTGCGGTGACATCACTGGTCACACCTGGCCTTGGAAAGCAGACAGGGCTTCCGTCAGACCTTCGAGGAGGCTGATGATGAGGGTGGCTTCTGCGTAAGCCGCTTCCAGCAGTTCGCTCGGTTCTATGTTGATGAGCTGCTTGGCCATGATCATGGCACGCAGGCGACATCCAGCCGTGATGACTGCGGAAGCGTCGGCGTGGGCCGATTCACGCAAGGCGTCATACCAGGCGATGGCGGCCTTGAGTTCAGCGATACAGTCGCCACTTCCGGCAACGGAATGGTCTTCCACTGGCGTTTCCTCGATTCATGAGGCTGCACCTAGCTCAACTCGACGAGCGGATCTGTGCAGCGCTAAGGACGGAGGATGAAAGTCTTTCGCTCTCCCCAATCGTCGAAGTATTCCGTGTGGACGTTCACCACATGAGTGAAAGTGGAATGAAGTTCAGAGAGCAGTTGATCGTAGTCGACGGAAATATTTCGAAGTCGAGGCGTCACTTCTTTCCCTTGCCGCGTGACTGGCGTTATCAACACCAGACAGCCGTCAGGCGTCAGGCGATCTCTGACCCATCCCAGAACCGCCGGTCCGTCTCGCAGAAACGAGTAAACAAGCTTACAGGTGATCAGGTCGAATCGTTGACCAGCAAAGTGGCCTCGACCTTTCCCGCTCTCAATATCTTGGACCAGGAACTTGACCTTATCGGCGACTTGGTTGCCGAGGGCCCGCTCCTTGGCCTTCCTGATGGCAACCTCCGACAGGTCTATTCCTGTCACTGTGAATCCCCGGAGAGCCAACTTCACGGCGAGATCACCAGTGCCGCAACCTATATCCAGCACTGCACCGGGTACGCCGGCTTGAGCTTTGAGTAGCACCTTCTCAAGCAGAATATGACTCATTACCGAGTAATCGCGGCCGTCACTATATGGGGCATTCCAATCTGCGGGCATTCATTTAGTACCTGATTAAATTGTATTCTTGAAATGGTCCCCGGCCGGGTCGCAGCCCGACCGGAGGAAGTGGTTTCTCAGGAACAAGTGCATTCGTCGCCGGGGCCGCCCTGTCCGTCGTCGCAGTCCACACTGCAGCCGCCGTTCAGCGTGATGTCAGCACCGTCGGCGAGCACCGCAGCCAACTTCTTTCGGGTTACATGCCCGGTCCAGAGCATCTGATCGACAGGCAACCGGGCCGCCCGGAAGGCGTCGATACTGCGCTTAATGCCGCCAGGCTTCTGCGGGGCGTCAGGCTTGTCGTTCGGCTCGTGGTGGATAAACCTGCCCGCCAGCCGCTGGCAGAAGTCAGCGTACGAGCTTGTGTAGAGGATGAACGTGTGCCAGCCGATGTCCACCAGTGGCGACGGCGAGAAGGATCGTCCGGGCTGAGTCGTACTGAGGTGCAGGAATCCAAGAGCGGACTCCATGATCCGCTCAGCGAGGCCCCGCTCAAGGTCTTCATCCTTGACGATGCGGCCGACTAGTCGATCGAACAGCTCAGGCGACACGAGCTGTCGGTAGTCCGAGGTCGTTTCGAAGTTGAGCCGCTCGGTGGCGACTCCGAGTGCTGCCGTCATGGCAGTCCTCCTTTGGTGAGCCCCCCACCAGAGCTGGTTGCCCTGGCCTTCGCTCTCCCCTCCATCACCATCTTGAACTTGCTTCGAGTTGAAGTCAACTACAAGTTGGCCTCGGCTATAGTTCTGCGTATGTCACTGGGTAGGCGGGTTCATGTCGACCCGCGTCAACGGAGCGGGCAGACTAAACGGGAGCGCAGCCGAAACGCCCTGGTCAACGCCGCAATCACGGTCTTCGCCGAGCGCGGCTGGCACGGCTCCCGGTTGGAGGACATCGCCAGAGCCGCGGGCGTGAGCGTGCCGACGGCCTACAACCATTTCCCTGGCGGCAAGCAGGAGCTCATGGGGGTGGCCTACGCACCGTTGATCGAGCCGTTCTTCGAAGCCGTCGAGGCCGCCATCACGACCCTGCGGGACCCCCTCAAGGCCATAACGCAACTCATCCACCAAATGTGCACCATCATGCGTGCCCACCAAGCCCTCACCGCGGCCCTGGTGTCAGCCGTGAGCGACCAGACCGCACGCGTCGGCGCGCCGACAGACCCGGGCGACGTTCGTAACCTCGTACCGACTACGGCGCCGCTGATTCAGCTCATCCAGTACGGCCAAGACCTTGACATTTTCAACACCCAGCTCGACGCCAAGGAGGTAGGGGCCTACCACGGCAACGGCTTGCTACTGCGTCTTCTCACCCGACCTAACGAGACTGCCGAAGAGACGGCAGGCTTCGTCCTGAGCCAGATGCTGCCGGCCCTCGGGATCTGAACCCCAACCCACTGCCATCCGTGGGTGCTGATTGCGACAGGCGGCATCGAAGTCATGCCTGATCAGCCTGGAGCCAGACCGTCCGTTGCCAAAGGTAGGTCTCCAGGTTCAAGGCGTACTGGCCGCATGATGCTGATCTGAGGCACGGGCTCAACCGTTCAGCAGCTCGTACGCGCCGGCGAACAAGAGGGATCCAACCAGCACCAAGAGACTGAGCAGCATGATCACGCCCAGGCACGTCAGGCGGAAGTTCTGCCAGTTGGCGAGCGTCAGCGGAGGCGCAGGTGGCGTCGTAATAAAGGCGGTCACGCCCACGGTTTCGGTGATGCCGTCCAGCTGGACCTGCAATCGCTCAGTAAACCGGCCTCGCGCACGGTCAGTCGCGACCGGCCCGCCCTTGATGCGGATGGTCAGGCAGGTGGTGTCGCGCATGCTGCGCTGAGACGTGACGTGCCAGAACGAACCCGTCGTGTTGAGGACTCGCGCGACTCGGATCGGCGAGCCGTCGTCAAATCGGGCCTCTACTGTTTGCTCCTGTGTCTCGCCGCCCGGCCACACCGACCCCAGGTTGATGTATCGATGGTTGAGGATGATCGCACGCGGCTTCGGCGGTGGCGCCGGAGGAGGCGGCGAAGGCGCTGCCACTATGTTGATGCGGACCAGCACCACCACTATGAGATCGTCCACCATGATCCGGAGCCGGTCGCTGCGAAGGCCAAGCGCATCGTGCGCCGACAACGGTCGGACTCGGAGTCGCAGTCTCACCGCTGAGACGTCGCGATACGGCTGCGGCTCAACCACCTGCCAGAAGTCGCCGCAGTCTGTCAGTGCCCACGCGTAACGGATGGTCGCGTTGTCGCTGAGCCTCACCGTGATGATCTGGTCGTGCGGCGTCTCGCCGCTGAAGACGGACCCGAAATCCACTGCCTCGGGATCGAGCACGATGACTCGCGGCTGCGGAGTTGGCGGTGGAGTCGGCTCGCGGTGCTGCTCGCGCTTCGCGTTGCCTGCTGTCCGGCGGTCGAGGTCATAGGCAGCCCGCTTGCCGGGGTCCCTCAGCGTCTCGTACGCCAGGTTGAGCAGGACCATCTCCTCGTGGGCCGCCTCAGCGTCCTCGGGCGGTCGACCATCAGGATGGGTCTGCCGCATGCGCGCGCGGAAGGCCTTACGGATGGTGTCCGGATTCGCATCCTTCGAGAGCCCGAGCACCGCGTACAGGTCGATCAACGTGGTCTTCATGACGATGCTCGGACCTGTCGTGCTAGCGCGGGGCTAACGGCGACACCGGACGATCCTGAACTACCCCGTATGAGGCCGGTAGCGTCAGATAGCTGCTGACCTGCGAGAACGAACGATTCCGGACTCATTCGGCATCATCCGGCTCGTCGTCCGGCTGACTCTTAATCAGCGGGTCCGGGGTTCGAGTCCCTGGCGGCGCACGATGACGAGGGCGAGGCACGTTCGCGGAAAACGCGAACCTGCCTCGCCCTCGCTGTTTGTGCACGGCTTCGCCGCGCGCGGTGGGGCTTCGCCACCCACACCCCTCAAGCCGGGCCTCTCGTTCCGACGAGGGACCCTTCGGCGTCCTCGGGGGTCAGCGGTCGATAGGAGGCCTCCCCTGGTGGCCGCCACCACACCGGATCGGCACACCGGACCCCCTCCCGCCGCAGCCCCGCCCGATGGATCTTGTTGGTCGCCGTCACCGGCATCCGCTCCACCACCCGCACGAACCGGGGTGCCATCTTCGTCCCGAGGTCCGGCTGGGCCAGCAGGAACTCCGCGAAGTCGAGGGGGTCGAAGCGCCCGGCGATCGTCGCCATCACCTGGTCCCCGGTCACCGGGTCCGGTACCGCGTACACCGCCACGGCGTCGGCGCCCTCGTAGCGGGCGAGGATGTTCTCGATCATCGCGGCGGCGAGGTTCTCGCTGTCGACGCGGAGGCGGTCGTCGGTGCGGCCCGCGAAGTAGAGATAGCCGTCGGTGTCGCGGTAGAAGAGGTCGCCGGTCCAGTACCAGCCCTCGCGGCGCCGCTCGGCGTCCGCCTCGGGGTTGCGCCAGTAGCCCTCGAAGGGGTTGGGGGCGCGGTTCACCAACTCCCCTATCGCCTCTTCCCCGTTGAGCAGCCGGCCCGCCGAGTCGAAGGCCGCGGCCGGGCATTCGGTCCGCGTTCCGGGATCGAGTACGGCGAGCCCGGGCGCCGCCCGCCCGACCGCCCCGGCCGGTGTCCCCGGCGACCACTGCACCGCCGCCCCGCCCTCCGAGGACCCGTACCCCTCCACCAGCCGCACCCCGAACCGCCGCTCGAACGCCGCCGCGTCCACCGCCCCCGCCTCCGTGCCGAAGCCCATGCGTAGTGGGTTGTCCCGGTCGTCGGGGCGTTCCTCGGTGGCCAGGACGTACTGCACGGCACGGCCCACATAGGTGAAGTACGTCGCCCCGTACGCCCGTACGTCGTCCAGGAACCCCGATGCCGAGAACCGCCGCCGCAGCGCCACCCCCGCCCCGGCCGCCAGCGCCGGTGCCCAGTCGGCGATCACCGCGTTGCCGTGGAACATCGGCATGCAGATGTAGTGCACGTCGTCCGGGCGAACCCCGAAGCTGTCGACCAACGACCGCCCGGCGGCGGCCAGTCGGCCCTGCGTACAGATCGCGGCCTTCGGGGCGCCGGTCGAACCGGAGGTGAAGTAGAGCAGGATGCGGTCGTCCGGGGTGGCCTGGGCGAAGGCGGAAGGGTGCGCGTCCGCGTAGGGGGCGAGCAGGTCGTCGTAGGCCCGAGTGTCCGTCACCAGCAGTCGTACGTCGGGGAGTTGGAGGTCTTCGAGGAGGGGGAGGTGGGCGCGTTCCGTGACGAGGACCCGGCACTCGGTGTGCAGGATGTCCCGGGCCAGTTCGGGGCCCCGGCGGGTGGGGTTGATACCGGCGACCGCCGCGCCCGCGAGGGCCGCCGCGCTCAACCACAGGGGATATTCCGGGGTGTTGTCGAGCAGCACGCCCACGTGGGGCTCGGCGCCGGGTGGCAACAGGTCGGTGAGGAGCGCCGCTCTGGCCGCCGCGCCGGACGCCGTCTCGTGGTGGGTGAGCACCCGTTGCCCGCACCACAACCCCGGGCGGTGGTCCCCCCACCGTGCCTGCACGAGTTCCGCGACGGTGCGCCTCCTGGACTCCATGGGGGCGCAGGGTAGTTGACGTACCGTCAGATATGGAGACTACGAGCCCATGAAGTCGAACATCTTGTGGGCCACGATGATGAAGACGACACAGAAGGCGACGATCACGCCGAAGAACACCAGCGCGCAGCCCGCGCCCGCCGCCAGCTTCCCGCGGGACGGGGCGTGGGCGGTGGCCTGCTCGGGGTGGTCCGCCGCGTAGTACACGGTGACGATGTCGCCCACCAGGGTCGTCCCCGGCCCGCCCCGCTCCTCGAACCGGACGATCCGGCCCTCGCGCGTCGTGAACTCGTACACGTGGTGCAGTGATGTCGACACCATGGTGTCCCCGCCGCCGCTGGTCGTCGTGTACGTCCGCAGGCAGCGGCCCTCGGCCGTGAGCCCGCTGCTCCAGGCGCTGTTGACGCGCCGCGAACGACGGATCACGGCGCCGGCGCCGAACAGCACCAGCACGATCATGAGTACGGGTGCGACGTAGAACAGCGCTTCCATGGTGTCCCCCGAGGTCAAGTGCCGCTTGGTGGAGGGAACCTACCCCCGGGGGATGCCGAACTGTCTCAAGCAATGCTCAGAACATCACGCTCAGAACGTGACGTCATCGCAGGAGTAGAACGCGTTGGTCGTGTCCGCGATCGTCCACACCGCGACGATCACGTGGTGGCCGGAGAGGCCGGACGGGAGGGTGCCGGTGTGGGAGATGGTGGACGACGAGGGGCGCTGACCGTTGTAGGGGACGGTGAGGAACGGGGTGGTGTTGAGGTCCGAGCGGGCGAGGTTGTGGTTCTGGTTCCAACCCGCCTTGGTGACGTAGTACTTGAAGTCCGTCGTCGCGTGGATCGCCGTGAACTGCCAGCGGAACGTGTACGACTGACCACCCGTCACCTTCGTCGTCGGCCAGGCGGCGCCCGACGGGGCCTTCGGTGCGCTGAGTTGGGCGAAGCGGCTGATCCCGCCGTTGCAGATCTGGCCGTCGGCGGGGCCGGCCGCCGGGAAGCCCTTGGGGCCCTCGACGCTCTGCGGCTCGTACTGGATGTCACCGCAGTTCGTCACCGTGCCGTTGGCACAGAGCTTCTGCCTGCTGATGGGGAGGTCGGTGTAGCCGTGGCTGCTCGCGGCCCCGGACGAGAGCACGATGGCCCCGGCCGTGGTGAGCCCGAGCACGCCCGCGTACCACTTGGTCTTTTTGCGCATGCTGCCGCTCCTGGAGAACGTGTGGGGAAGTTCCGTGAGCCGTGCAGGTCTAGACCAAGTCCCAGATTATTGCCCCTACTTGACCGTGTCTATATCAAAGACGCGTCCATCCCCGTCGCACTCCTCATCACGGCGCCGACTCCCCGCGCCCCGAGCAGAACGCGACCGTCAAGTCCTTCACCAGCGCCCGGCGTTCGTAGTCGTCCAGCTCCACCAGACCCCGCATGGTCAGCCGCGTCACCGTGTCCTCCACGGAGTCGACCACCGACGTGAGCATCGTCGCCCGCTGCTGCGCGTCCAGCGTGGCGATACGGCGGCGGGTCATCGCGGCGGCGACCTCCGGGGCGTACTCGACACGGACCGGCCGTACCGAGAACACCTCGATGCCGACCGGCGCCGAGTCCGCCGCGACCAGCCGGGTCAGCGCGTCGACGGCCAGATCGGCCGCGCCCTTCGCGCCCCCGCCCGGCGGCTCCACCGGGACCCGGGCCAGCGCCGCCTCCACGCACTCGCGCAGATACGTCTCGTGGTCCTCGACCCCGAGCGTGGCCCGCGCGGTGTCCCGCACCCGCCACACCACGAGCGTCACGACCCGCAGCGCGACCCCGTTCGCGTCGGCCCCCGGCATCGGCTCACTGCGCCAGTGCCGCAGCCGTACGTCGACGCGGCGGCGCAGCAGCAACGGGTTGACCCACATCAGCCCGGTGCGCCGGACGGTCCCCCGGTAGCGGCCGAACAGGCCCAGCACCCACGCCCGTCCCGTACGACCCCGGGCCAGCCCCCCGAAGCCGAACAGCCCGAGCGCGCCGGCCCCGGCGTACGCGGCCCACTGCGCGGGGCCGAGTCCGGCACCGGCGTAGAACGGCAGTCGTAGCGCCTCGGTCGCGAGCGGGGGCAGGACGCCCGCCCACCACGAGGTGGCGAGGCAGCCGGCCAGTCCGCAGGAACCGGCGAGCACGCCCGCCGAGCCGGGGAGCACCCGAGCCGGGCGCTCCACCAGCTCGGGGTCGACCTCCGGTGCCGGGCGCGGCTTGGCCGGGACCGGGCGGCGGAAGCGGGGCTGTTCGCCGGTGCCCTGGCGGCGCGCCACGACGGCGGGCCTGAGCGGTACCGAGACCGGGTCGGGGTCGTCGCGGAACAGCAGGTGGACGGGGATCTCGGTGGTGGCCTCGTTCTGGATGAGCCGCGCGGGACGGGTCGGTCCCTCGGGCGGCCCCTCGTTCTCGGGCGTCTGTGAAGTGGTCGTCGTACTCATAGGTGCCTCCAGCCTCCGCGCCAGATGCGTCACAACGGGTGGGGATGGGTCGTCAGGAAAAGAGTCGGCGCCAGGTCTCCGGGCCCGGGTAGCCGTCCGCCGCGCCGCCGCGCCAGCCCTGGGCGCGCTGGAAGGCCTCGACGTTGCGCCGGTCCGGCTCGCCCCAGCGCGGTCCCGGGCCGGTCGTGTAGTACTTGCCGAAGCCCTTCTTGACCAGCTGCTTTCCCAGCTCGGTGACGTATTTGTTGTTCGCGCCGAGGCGGAACACGGCCTTGCCCGGATAGCCCGGGACGCCGTGCGAGGCGGGGGCGGGCGGGCCCGCCGCTCCCACGGCCGCGCCGCCTACGTTCTTGCCCTTGCCGGTGACGAGGAGTTGCCAGGTCTGCGGGCCGGGCAGGCCGTCCGCGTCCGCGCCGGTCCAGCCCTGGGCGAGCTGGAACGCCTGGGTGGCCCGCCGGTCCGCGTCCGACCAGCGCGGGCCCGGACCCGAGGTGTAGTACGAGCCGGCGCCCCGGGCGACGAGCATCGTGCCGAGCTGGGTGACGAACTTGTTGTTGGCTCCGGGGCCGAAAAACGACGCTCCCGGATACGGCGTGTTCGTCTTGCCCGCGTCCACCGGGGTCACCGGAGCCACGGGGGTCACGGGGGGCACCCCTTCCGTACCGCCCGTCACGCCCTTGTAGCGGTAGGGGACGTAGCTGTCCGAGTGGCTCCAGTACGCGTACGGCGTGGACTGGCGGCGGGCGTGCGAGGGGGTCTCCTCCAGGGCGATGTAGTAGGTGTGCGTGTAGTCGGTCCAGCCGCCGAAAATGACGACGTGCGAGCCTTTCTCGGGGTTCGCGAGATTGTGGAACAGGAGAATGTCGCCGGGCTCCAGTTCGTCCTTGGAAATACGCACCCCGTACTGGTCGAGACTCCCGGTCCATTCGTTCCCCGGCAGCCCCCACGCCATCGAGACGAACCCAGAGCAGTCCTGCCGGTAACCGTCCGACCAGTACGCGTTCATGCTGTAGGGCACCTGCGCCGCGATCCAGGTCTTGGCCCGGTTGATGATCTCCGCGCGGGTGGTCGTGGGCGCCTTGACCGCGCCGGCCGGCTTCGCCGGTTTCCCGCTCGGGCCGTGCAGCGGGGCCTTGCTCCCCTGCGGGGTCGCGGGCTCGTCACCCGTGTCACCTGCGGGAACGCCGGGGCGAGCCGGAGCGTGGGGAGCGGCGGCGGCCGGTACGGCGTGCCCGGCGGCGAGGGTGGCGGACGCCGCGGCCGCCACGAAGAGGACCCGCTGGGCGGCGGGGTGGCCGCCGGTGCGGCCGGTCGGGGAATGCGGCCGGCGGCGCCGCCGGTCGACACATCCGGGACAGTCGCAATCGCTCGCGGGATCGAATTCCTCGAATACCGGAGTCTCCATGCGACGCCCCTCACACTCCAGGTGGAAATATCCGCGCTCGTGCACATCCGCCAGCTTCTCAACTGTCTTCCGGACTCGCATGTTGACGGTCCGAATGATGTACAGCGGCCCACCGGGACCCGTCCGGGGGTGGTCGGGAGCACCCCCGGGCATCCGGTAGAGTTGTGCAGGTCAACACGCGCGCCGCTAGCTCAGTTGGTTAGAGCAGCTGACTCTTAATCAGCGGGTCCGGGGTTCGAGTCCCTGGCGGCGCACGATGACGATGGCGAGGCACGTTCGCAGAAAGCGCGAACCTGTCTCGCCATCGTCGTTTTTGCACGGCTTCGCCGCGCGCGGTGGGGGCTCCGCCACCCACACCCCCTGCCCCGGCATCACGCTGACCGCGGCCGAAAAGCCCGGCCCCCGAAATCCCCCCGCGACGCCGGAGGCCCTTCGCACCGCGGGGGGCCTTTCCCATGGGCGGGGCATCCGCCCGGACGGAACATCCGTGCGGGCGGAACACAGCTCGCCCCCCGTTTGGCCGGATACCCTCTGGCCATGACAGCCCGTTACCTGCAGGAGCGGATCAAGAAGCTCATCCTCGACCGTCGGCTGTCCTCCGGGGCCCCGCTGCCGACCGAGCCCGAGCTGATGGTGTTTCTCGGTGCGAGCCGGAACTCGGTGCGCGAGGCGCTCAAGGCGCTGCAGGCGATGGGGATCGTCGAGATCCGGCACGGGTTCGGGACGTACGTCGGCCCGATGTCGCTCGCGCCGATGGTCGAGGGGCTCGCGTTCCGTACCGTCGTCGGGCACTACCGCGGCGAGGACAGTCTGCTGCAACTGCTCGAACTGCGGGAGGCCGTGGAGTCGGGGCTCGTCGCCCGGCTCGCGGGACGGCTGCCCGAGCGGGACCTCGTCGAACTCGACGCGCTGGTACGGCAGATGGAGCGCGAGGCCGCCGAGGGGGTCGGGCTCGCGGCCACCGATCGCGCCTTTCATGCCACCCTCTACCGGGGTCTGGACAACGCGCTGCTGAGCGAGGTCCTGGAGGCGTTCTGGGACGCCTTCCACCGCGTCCACACCGATCTCGCGGCCGGCCCGCAGGACCCCGAGGTCACCTGCCGTCAGCACCGGGCGATCCTCGACGCGGTCCGGTCCGGGGATGCGAAACGTGCCGAGAACGCCATAAGAGAGCACTTCGACAACGTGCGCACAAGACTGTCCACAACGGCTCCACATGATCCCCACACGCGCCCCAATGAACGCGTATGACCGGTTAACACCGCGTTTCGTGTCTTGCGATCAAGCTGAGCACCGTAGAACCCTGATTCTGAAGAAGCTGTCGGTACACGGCAGTTGAGGGGGTACGTACGGAACCGGTCGCGCGGTTTCGCGGGGAGGAGGGGCCCCGCCCTGGAACAGATGTCGGAGGGGGCATCGCGCAACCGGACGGTCGCAGTCGCACATCTCCGTGAGTGGACTGTGTGGTCACCGCGGCCGTCACTGACACGCCCGTCGAGGGTCGAGGGGGACGCCGGCGGGCGGCCGAGACAAACAGACACGCGCGTTTTCGCGTGTGGGGGGATGACTCATGACGTCGACGCCGACGGGCGCCCGGCACGACCTCGACCCGTCACAAACACAAACACAAACCACCGAACTCAGAGCCCCGGGACACCGGACCGGCAGTCTCCGCCGGATCAAGAGCACACTGCCGAGATACGACTACGAGCACTACAGCCGCCTGGCGGGACCCCTCACGCAGCCCGACCCGGGCAAGCCGTACAAGGTCCAGTACCGGTCGCTGCTGTCGCAGGAGACGCACCGCCTGCGCGCCGCCCTCGTGCTGGGCGCGGCGCCGCTGCTCTCCCTGATCCTGCTGGGCTGGCTGATGCAGCCCGAGCACTGGACCCAACGCGACTATCCCGCCTACGACTTCCTGCCCGCGCTGGACATCGTGATGCTGGTCGCGATCGGCCTGATCGAGTTCTTCCGCTGCATGAACGTGCTGTCCAACGCGCACGCCACGCTGGTCGCCCGCGACCCGGTCCCGGTGGTGCCGGAGACCGGCACGAGAGTCGCGTTCATCACGACGTTCGTGCCCGGCAAGGAGCCCCTGGAGATGGTCACCAAGACCTTGGAGGCGGCCGTACGGCTGCGCCACCGGGGGCTGTTGCATGTCTGGCTGCTGGACGAGGGCGACGACCCCGAGGTCAAGGCGGTGTGCGGGCGGCTCGGCGTACATCACTTCACCCGCAAGGGAGTTGAGCGCTGGAACCAGCCCAAGGGGCCGCACCGCGCGAAGACCAAGCACGGCAACTACAACGCCTGGCTGGAGGCGCACGGCGAGGAGTACGACTACTTCGCCTCCGTCGACACCGACCACGTGCCGCTGCCCAACTACCTGGAACGGATGCTGGGTTTCTTCCGCGACCCGGACGTCGGCTTCGTCATCGGCCCCCAGGTGTACGGCAATTACGAGGGCCCGGTCACCAAGGCCGCCGAGTCGCAGCAGTTCCTCTTCCACGCCCTGATCCAGCGCGCCGGCAACCGCTACGGCTCGCCGATGTTCGTCGGCACGTCGAACGCCGTACGGATCAAGGCACTTCGGCAGATCGGCGGCCTGTACGACTCGATCACCGAGGACATGGCGACCGGCTTCGAGATGCACCGGGCGAAGAACCCGGTCACCGGCAAGAAGTGGAAGTCGGTCTACACCCCGGACGTGCTCGCGGTCGGCGAAGGGCCCAGCGCGTGGACGGACTTCTTCACGCAGCAGCTCCGGTGGTCCCGGGGGACGTACGAGACCATCCTCAAGCAGTACTGGAAGGGCTTCTTCTCGATGCCTCCGGGCAAGCTCTTCAACTACACCATGATGATCATCTTCTACCCGATGTCGGCCCTCAACTGGATACTGGCGGCGCTGAGTTGCGCGCTGTTCCTGGGCCTGGGCGCCTCGGGCGTGAACATCGACCCGACGGTGTGGCTGATGCTCTACGGCAACGCGTCCGCGCTGCAGATCGGGCTCTACATCTGGAACCGGCGGCACAATGTCTCGCCGCACGAGCCGGAGGGGTCGGGCGGGGTCGCGGGCATGGTGATGTCCGCGCTGTCGGCGCCGATATACGCCCGCTCGCTGCTGGACGCCGTGCTGCGGCGCAAGAGCAGGTTCGTGGTCACGCCGAAGGGCGACTCGGCAAGCCCCGACACGCTGTTCGGGACGTTCCGGGTGCACTGGTTCTTCATCCTGGTCTTCGCCGGGTCGCTGATGGCGGGGTTCGAGAACGGGCACTCCCATCCGGCGATGGTCACCTGGGCGACGTTCGCTCTGCTGATCACCGCTTCGCCGATTCTTGCCTGGCGGTACATGGTGCGGCAGGAGAGGAAGCGGTCGTCCGCTGGCCTCCCGGCCGAGCCGCAGGATGCCGTTCCGCCCCCGCCGATCGCCCATGGCCCGCAGCAGAAGCCCAGTTGGGCGGCCTCGAACAGCGGTGAGCAGACCATGCAGATCGCGCTCGGTGGACCGGGGGGTCGTAAGGAATGAAGGAAGCCGGCCGGCGCCGTGCCCGTCGACTCGCGATCAGCACGGTGGTCGTACTTGCCCTGGCCGGGATGAACGGACCCTGGCTGTACAGATTCGGAACCGAGAGATACCACCAGTACGTCATCAACAAGCCCGAGTACAAAGCGGAGAACGGGCATTGGGACATCATCCAGTTCCCCAAGGAGTACCGGCAGGACACCATTCACGCGGTGCTGCTGCACACCGGGAAGGTGTTGCTCGTCGCGGGTTCGGGGAACAATCAGGACAACTTCAACGCGAAGAAGTTCGAGTCTCGGATCTGGGACCCGGTGAGGGGGACCATCAAGAAGATCCCGACTCCTGCCGACCTGTTCTGCACGGGGCACACCCAACTCGCCAACGGCAACATCCTCATCGCGGGCGGCACCAAGAAGTACGAGAAGCTGAAGGGTGACGTCAAGAAGGCGGGTGGCGTCATGATTCTCTACAACGAGAATCCCGACAAGCCGATGACGTTGCCCCAGGGCACGAAGTTCACGGGCAAGGCGAATGGTAAGTCGTTCGTCTCTACCGACTCGGTTCTCATCCCGCGTGCGACCAAGGTGTTCGACAAGAGCACCGGCAAGTTCCTGCGGAACAACCCCGGTTACGCCCGGGTCGTCGTCGAGGCGCCGAAGGAGGGCACCAAGTACGAGACCGGGACCCAGGACAACTACCGGATCCAGGGGTTGACCGGGGTCGACGAGCGCAACACGTATGGCATCGGGAACAAGTTCGGACTGGACAAGCGGGACTTCGAGGGGATCAAGAACGCGTACGAGTTCGATCCCGTCGCCGAGAAGTACATCAAGGTCGATCCGATGAACGAGGCTCGGTGGTATCCGACGCTGACGACTCTGAGCGATGGGAAGGTGCTCAGCGTTTCCGGGCTTGATGACATCGGGCAGTTGGTGCCGGGGAAGAACGAGGTCTTTGATCCGGCCACCAAGAAGTGGACGTACACGAAGGCCAAGCGGCAGTTCCCTACGTATCCGGCGCTGTTCCTGATGGAGAACGGGAAGTTGTTCTACTCGGGGTCCAACGCGGGGTACGGGCCGGACAACGTGGGGCGGGATCCTGGGATTTGGGACGTCGACACCAACGCGTTCACCAAGGTGCCGGGGCTCAGTGATCCGAACATGCTGGAGACCTCGGCGACTGTGTTGTTGGCGCCGGCGCAGGACGAGAAGTACATGGTCATTGGGGGTGGGGGTGTTGGTGAGTCGAAGTTGTCCACCAACAAGACTCGGCTGGTCGATCTGAAGGATGCCGATCCCAAGTTCGTGGACGGGCCCTCGCTGGAGAAGGGGACTCGGTATCCGCAGACCTCGATCCTGCCTGATGACACGGTGCTGGTGTCGGGTGGGTCCGAGGATTATCGGGGGCGCGGTGAGTCCGACATCCTTCAGGCTCGGCTCTATCACCCGGACACGAACAGTTTCGAGGAGGTCGCCGATCCACTGGTGGGGCGGAACTATCACTCCGGGTCGATTCTGTTGCCGGACGGGCGGGTGATGTTCTTCGGGTCCAATCCGCTGTATGCGGACAAGGCGGACACGAAGCCGGGGGTTTTTGAGCAGCGGATCGAGATCTATACGCCGCCGTATCTTTACCGGGATTCTCGGCCGGATCTTTCTGGGGGGCCGGAGTCTATCGCTCGGGGGGCTTCGGGGACGTTCACGTCGGCGCATGCTTCTTCGATCAAGAAGGTGCGGTTGATTCGGCCCAGTGCGTCCACGCATGTCACGGATGTTGATCAGCGGTCCATCGCGCTGGACTTCAAGACTGCGGGGGACAAGGTCACGGTGACTGTGCCGAAGGATCGGAATCTGGTGCAGTCGGGGTGGTACATGCTGTTTGTGGATGACGATCAGGGGACGCCGAGTAAGGCGCTCTGGGTGAAAGTTCCGTAGGGGCCGCTTTTGGGGGTGCGGGTGCGTGGGGGCTGGTCGCGCAGTTCCCCGCGCCCCTAAAAACAGGGGCGTTGTGGCTGGTCGCGCCTACGCGGCGAAGCCGCAAATCAATACAGCCCCGCGCCCCTAGGGGGTTGAAGTCTTGGCCAGATTCAGAGCGTAGGTTGGCCACCAATCGCCCGCCTTGGGGCCGCCCTTGCACTCGCCGTCCGACTCCCCCGGGCGTTTGATCCACAGGTAGGCGTCCACGAGCGGGTCCGTCGTCTTTGTTGTGGGGGTTTCTCCCAGGGCCCTGCCCGGCGGGTTGCACCAGTTCTCGTCCGAGTCGCCGTCCGTATACGGTCCGTTGCCGTTGCGGCTGGTGTCGATGACGAAGTGTTTGTTGGCGGTCTTTGCCGAGAGTTGTTTGCCGTAGGCGATGGAATCCTGGGTGGAGTAGAAGTTGGAGACGTTGACCGCGAAGCCGTCGGCCTTCGCCAGGCCGGCTCGTTCGAGGGGTTGGTAGATCTCGTCCGGGTGGCCCCAGCCTGCGTTTCCGGCGTCCAGGTAGACCTTTGCGTGGGTGAGGGACTTGAGCTTGGTGATCGCGTAGGCGAGCAGGTCGTAGCGCTCCGCCTGGAATTGGGTGGGAGTGCAGCCGTCCACCAGGTGCAGGAGCGCGTCCGGTTCGAGGATTACCGTCGCCGAGCGGGTCGCGATGCCCTCGGCCACCGCGTCGATCCACTCGCGGTACGAGTCGCCGTCTCCCGCTCCCCCCTGGGAGTACTGGCCGCAGTCGCGGTGCGGGATGTTGTAGAGGACCAGGAGTGCGGTGCGGCCGGCCCGGTCGGCGGCCTCGGTGAAGCCCTGGGCCTCCGCCTTCGGGTTCTCCGCGCCGATCCATTCGCCGGTGGGTTGTTCCGCGATCTTTCGGATCTGCTCGGCGTCGGCGGAATTGCCCGCCTTGACGTAAGTGGCCAGCTGGCGGGCCGCGTTGGTGTCCGGGTTGACCCAGATCGGGTCGGCTCCGTCGGGCTGTTGGGTGACCTTCGCGCTCACGTCGGGTTTCTTGTCTCCGTCCCCGGAGGAGGAGCACCCCGTCATCAGCAGTGCCGCCCCCAGGACCAGCGCCGACGTCCGCGTGCCGAAGGAGACCGAGGTCCCCTGGCTGCCGTACATCCAACTCCCCCTTGGCTGTACCGATCCAAGGGTTAATCGTGACATACGTGGCGTGCCGCCCACGAGAACGCCCGGGGTGTTGTCGGCGGGCTGTTACACCTCCGCCCTTGCGGGTAGATGCGCGGCCTAGGGTCTGCCCGGCGCGCTCGGTTCCGGGGCAGGGAGAAGGTGGCCGTCATGCACCACACGACCCGGGAGGGCCGACTCACCGCGGCGCTGATGGAGGCTGCCGACACCCTGACGGAGACCTTCGACACCGGGGACTATCTGCGGCGGCTCGCTGATCACTGCGTGGAACTGCTGTCCGCTTGGGCTGCCGGGATCGTGCTGATCGACGGTGGTGAGGCGGTGGCACTGGGCGGGAGTACGTACGGTGGCCGAGAGGAGATCGCGTTCGAACTGCTTGCCGCCCAGCGCAACGGCGGGCCCTGTCTGGAGAGTTACCGCTCCGGGCGGCCTGTACCGCCGGTGTCGATCAGCGCGGCCCATGCGGATGCCCGCTGGCCGGAGTTCACCGAACGGGCCCTGCGGCACGGTGTCGTGGCGACCTTCGCGGTGCCGGTGCGGCGGCGGGACACTCTCCTCGGCGCAGTCAACGTGTTCGTGCCGACGCTGCCCAACTGCGCCTCGGACAGCTGGCGTTCGGAGCTGGTGGTGGCGCAGGCGCTCGCCGACTCCGCCGGTCTGGGGCTGGAGAATCACCGCGCGTACGCCCAATCCCGTTCCCTGGCAGGGCAGTTGCAGGAGGCGCTGTCGAGCCGGGTGCGGATCGAGCAGGCCAAGGGGATGCTCGCCGAGCGCTGGCAGGTCGGTACCGACGAGGCGTTCATCGCGCTGCGCGGGCATGCGCGGCGGCGCCGGATGACGCTGGACCGGGTCGCGCGGGCGGTGATCGAGGGGGGAGTTGTGGACCGACTGTGACCAGTGCATATGACAGTGAGCAACTACTGTGAGGCATGGCGTTATTTGCCCTCTAGGCCCGGACGCCCATTCGTTCTAGAGTCTTTCTCGACGGCCCCGGCCCCCGGCCAAGTGCACACCTTCCACCACTGGTTTTCCAGACCTCCCGCGCCGTTCGCCGGGTTACTCCCGCAGCCCGTGCGCGTGCGGTTGAGGACCAGCCCGGTCGGCGGCTTCAGGGGGGAGCAGGTCGTCGGCCGGGCCCGGTTGTCCTGTCAGAGTCCGGTGCCGGTGAGGTAGGCGGACACGATCACGTTCGCCGTGTAGCTGCGGCCGGCGCGGTCGAAGGTACCGCCGCAGGTGATGAGACGGAGTTCGGCGCGGCCCGACTGCCGTGTGCCGTATGCCTGTTGGGCGTCGAAGTGGGCGCGGGTCAGGACGCGGACGTCGTCGACGGTGAACTCGGCCACCTTGCCGTCGTCGCGGATGACGCGGATCGTGCCGCCCGGGCGGAGGGTGCTGAGCTTGTAGAAGACGGCGGGGCGGGTCTCGGTGTCGACGTGCCCGACCATCAGGGCGGTGCCCACGGCTCCGGGTCGTACTCCGCTGCCGTACCAGCCGACCACGCCCGCCTGGTCGAACGGCGGTGGGTCGATCGCGCCCTGTGTGTCGAGGCCGCGGGCCACCACCGGTGCCTGTACGGCGAGTTGGGGGATGTCGATGCGCTGCGGCAGCGCGTTGCCCAACGGCTTTGCCGCGGGCGGGAGTTCGGCTTCCGGGGGGCGTCCGACCGCCGCCACGCCACCGGTCGTGGGCGCGGATATGCCCAGCCGGATGTCGGTCAGGTCCTGCCCCCACAGCCAGAGTCCGAGCAGCAGCACGGCCCAGGCGACCCCGGTCAGCAGCCGCCCGGTGCCGGAGGAACGCTCGTGCTCGGCGGGCCTGTCGTGATCGAACATGGCCGGTCAGCCCGTCCTGCGGCTCCGGCGGGCGCTGCGCAGCGCCACGGCCGCCGCGGCGACACCGGCCAGCAGGAGACCCACCACCGCGTGCGCGGTCCCGGGACCGGCCGCACGCGCGTCCACGGCCGCGAGGTGCGCCGTCGCACCGCCGCCGCCCGCGTGGACGGGAGCGACCGGCGAGGCGGGGACGGAGGGAGGCGCCGAGGGCGACTGCGATGTATCCGCTACGACCTTGATCGCGCCCTTCACCGTCAGACTCCCGCAGGTGATCTTCACGTCGTAGCTGCCCGGCTCCAGCGAGGTGCGGACCCGGGTCTCGCCTGCGAGGGTCCCGGACGCGCCGACCAGCTTGGCGTCGGCGACGAACGCGGCGGACGCCGCCGAGCCCGTCGTACCGGCACAGCCGCTGATCTTCAGCGCTACGTCGGCGCCGGGGGCCGGGGAGACGGGGGTCACCGAGACAGCGCCTCCGTCCGCCGCGTACGCCGTCGGGGTGAGCGCCGCGAGGACCACCGCGGCACCCGCACAGAGTGTGACTTTCAGTGAACCCATCGTGAACCTCCAGATATCTGGAGACTCCTCCTCACAGCGGACGGCCGCATCCTCAGCCACGCCCCGCTGCTCCGTATGGGGGACGGCGCCGGAAGGTGCATAGCATGGTCACCTCACATGCCCGCGTACCGCAGGAGTGCCCACCCATGACAGAGCGCAAGCCCATCGAATCGTGGCTCACCGACATGGACGGGGTGCTGATGCACGAGGGCGTCCCGGTGCCCGGCGCGGAGGCGTTCATCAAGACGCTGCGCGAGAAGGGGCGTCCGTTCCTGGTCCTCACCAACAACTCGATCTACACCGCGCGCGACCTGCACGCCCGCCTCAACCGGATCGGTCTCGACGTCCCGGTGGAGAACATCTGGACCTCGGCGCTGGCCACCGCCGCCTTCCTGGACAACCAGCACCCCGGCGGCACCGCCTATGTCATCGGCGAGGCCGGGCTGACGACGGCGCTGCACGACGCGGGGTACGTGCTGACCGACTCCGACCCCGATTTCGTGATCCTGGGTGAGACCCGGACCTACTCCTTCGAGGCCCTGACCAAGGCGATCCGGCTGATCAACGACGGCGCCCGGTTCATCGCGACCAACCCCGACAACACCGGGCCCTCGCCCGAGGGCGCCCTGCCGGCCACAGGGTCGGTGGCCGCGCTGATCACCAAGGCGACCGGCAAGGAGCCCTACTTCGTCGGCAAGCCGAACCCGCTGATGATGCGGTCGGCGCTGAACACCATCGGCGCGCACTCGGAGACCAGCGCCATGATCGGCGACCGTATGGACACGGACGTCCTCGCCGGGCTGGAGGCCGGGATGGAGACCTTCCTCGTCCTCACCGGGCTGACGACCAGGGGCGATGTGGAGCGTTACCCCTACCGGCCCACGACGGTCGTGGAGTCCATCGCGGACCTGGTCGACCTGATCTGATCCCACCCAGGGGGATCAGCTGTTCGTCGCCGACTGCCAGTCCTCGACGTACGACGTCAGGTTCTTGTCGATGTCCGACCAGTCCGGCTCGAAGACCTCGACGCCGGTCATGAGCTTGGTCAGCGCGGTGGCGTTGGCGTCGGTGGCCTTGACGTCCTGGCGGGCGCTGAAGCCGCCGCCGATCGAGCTGACCTGCTGCTGGGCCTTGAGGCCGAGCATGAAGTCGAGGAGCTTCTTGCCGTTGGCACTGTGCGGGGCCTTGGTGACGAGACCGGCCGCGTACGGCAGGGCGAAGGTGGTGGGCCTGCCGCCCTGCTTCGCCGGGAACCAGATGCCGAGGTTCGGCATGGTCTTGGACTGGGCGTAGTTCATCTGCACATCGCCGTTGGCGACGAGCAGTTCACCCTTGTCGACCTTGGGCGCGAGCTTGCCGGTGGAGGCGGACGGCCCGACGTTGTTGGACTGCAGCTTCTTCAGATAGGCGAGCGCCGCGTCCTTCCCGCCGAAGTCGTGAATCGCCTTGATCAGTACGGCGGTTCCGTCGCCGGCGACTCCGGGCGTGGAGTACTGGAGCTTGTTCTTGTACTTGCCGTCGAGCAACTCGTCCCAGGTCGTGGGCGCTTGGCTGAGCTGCTTCCTGTTGTAGACGAACCCGAAGTAGTTGTTGACGACGGAGGTCCAGGTGCCGTCGGTGGCCTTGTCGGCCCCGCTCACCTGGTCTGCGCCGGCCGGGGTGTACTTCTGCAACAGCCCCTTGCTGTCGGCCTGTTGGATGAACGGCGGCAGGGTCACGAGCACATCGGCCTGCGGGTTGCTCTTCTCGCGGACGGCACGCTGCACCATCTCGCCGGAGCCGCCCTCCACGTACTTGACCTTGATGCCGGTCTGCTTCTGGAAGTCCTTGAAGATCTGGTCGTACCAGCCGTCGCCGTTCTCG
Organism: Streptomyces sp. NBC_00986; assembly: GCF_045162565.1. Classification (NCBI taxonomy): domain Bacteria; kingdom Bacillati; phylum Actinomycetota; class Actinomycetes; order Kitasatosporales; family Streptomycetaceae; genus Streptomyces; species Streptomyces sp. NBC_00986. The sequence goes on along the minus strand of NZ_CP108733.1, from coordinate 7,377,349 downwards.
CCCTTGAGCCCGTCCGCGCTGTAGACGGTGACGACCTTGGCGTCGGAGGCGGCGGAGGTGCCGCCGCAGGCGGTGAGCAGCGGGGTGGCACAGAGCGAGACGGCTACGGCGATCTTGAGTGTGGTTCTGGGCATGGCGAGGCCAACTCCTGGCGTGGTGAGGTCAGTTGAGGCGGGGCTTGCGAATCAGCGGTACGAGGCCCGGTTGCGGACCCGGGAGACGACGAGCAGGACGAGCAGAGTCGCCGCCATCAGGACCACGGCGAGCGCGGAACCGGCGAAGAGGGCGCCGCGGTCGGTGGCCGAGTAGATGAGGACCGGAAGCGTGGTCCAGTCGGGCGGATAGAGCATCATCGTGGCGCTCAACTCGCCCATGGACAGGGCGAAGCAGAGTCCTACGGCGGCGGTGAGCGAGGGCAGCAGCAACGGCAGCCGGATGCGCCACAGGACGTACAGCGGCCGGGCGCCCAGGGAGGCGGCGGCCTGTTCGTAGGCCGGGTCGAGTCGGACGATCGCCGCGGACACGGACTGGTAGGCGAAAGCGGTCACGAGCACGGTGTGGGCGAGGATCACGATCCACCGGGTGCCGTTGAGCAGCATCGGCGGCTTGGAGAACGCGACCAGGATCGCGAGCCCGACCACGACGGACGGCACGGCGACCGGCAGCACGAACAGGGCGTCCATCACCCGGCGTTGACGCTTCTTGAGCCCGGCGGCGGCGAGCGCGGCCCAGGTCCCGATGCCGAGCGCGAACAGGCTCGCGGTGAGGGCGGTGACCAGGCTGGTGGTGAGCGCCTGGAGGGCCTCACCCCGGGTGGCGGCGGAGTAGTGGGAGGTGGTGAAACCGGAGGGCAGAACGCCGGACCAGTTGGTGGCGAAGGAGGCCCCGAGGACGACGAGAAGGGGCAGCGCGAAGAGGGGCAGGAAGAGAACGGCGAAGACCAGCCACACAGCCCACTTCGCCCTACGGCTATGCACCAACACGACGGCTCACCACCCGGTAGAGGCTATAAAGCCCCACGGATATAAGGACGTTGACGACGGCGACCACACACGCGCCCGGGTAGTCCGACTCCAGGATCGCCTTGCTGTAGACGAGCATCGGGAGCGTCGTGACCCCTTTGGCCCCGGTGAACAGCACGATCCCGAACTCGTTGAGACAGAGGACGAGTACGAGACTCCCGCCGGCTGCGAGCGCGGGCAGCGCCTCCGGCAGGATGACCTGCCGGACGATGCGGGGCGCCCGGGCTCCGAGACTCGAAGCCGCCTCCAACTGCGCGGTGTCCAGCTGCGAGAACGCGGCGAGCAACGGCCGCATCACGAACGGCGTGAAGTAGGTGACCTCCGCGAGCAACACCCCCCAGGGCGTCGCGAGGAACTGGAACGACCCGACGATCCCGGTGGTGCCGTAGATGAAGAGCAGGGCGAGCGTGATCAGGAAGGAGGGGAAGGAGAGGTAGACGTCGATGAACCGCGCGACCGTCTTGGCCCCGGGGAAGGGGACAAAGGCGATGATCAGCGCCAGCACAAACCCGAGGACCAGACACCCGATGGTCGAGACGACAGCGATCCAGACGGTGGTCCAGAGGGCGGTACGGAACAACTCCGAGGCGAAGACGTCGGCGTAGGGCTGGAGGGAGGTGCCTCCGCTGTCGGGCTGAAACGACTGCTGAACAACAAGGGCAAGCGGGTAAAGGAAGAAAAGCCCGAGCAATGCAACGGGCAGCAGGGCCACCCCCCAGGGGCGCGGGGAACTGCGCGCCCAGCCCCCACCGGCCTTAGGCCGACGAACAACCTCACTCATCGCCAACTCCAGCACCCAGCAACACCGCATCATCGGGAGCGAAATGAAGAGTCACCGCATCCCCATGCACAGGCGGCTTCTTCAACTCCGGCACATCAGCCATGACCCGCTGCCCGTCCACATCGACGTAGAGCCTGTGGGTGGCCCCGCGCCACTGGATCTCCCGTACGACACCCGCGAGTTGATTGGGCCCCTGCCCCAGCCCGACGAGATGCGGCCGAACACACAACGTGGCCTCACTCCCGGAAACAACCCCCCGCACCTCAACCCGCTGCTCCCCGAAGAACACCCCCCGCTCCCCCACGGTCACCGGCAACAAATTCGCGCTGCCGACAAACGACGCCGTGAACTCACTCTTGGGCGCCCGGTACAACTCCCGCGGAGTCCCGCACTCCTGAAGCCGAGCCCGATCCATGACGGCAATCCGGTCGGCCAGAGTCAGCGCCTCGACCTGCTCATGGGTGACATAGAGGATCGAAACATCAGGCAACTCCCGGTGCAGCCGGGCAAGTTCGGCCAGCATCCCGGACCGCAGCTGCGCGTCGAGCGCGGAGAGCGGCTCATCCAGAAGCAGAACCCCGGGCCGGATGGCCAACGCACGTGCAATCGCGACCCGTTGCTGCTGCCCGCCGGACAACTCCCTTGGATGGCGCCGCGCATACTCCCCCATGCCGACCATCTCCAGCGCCTCGGCGACCCGGGTACGGATCTCCCCCCGCGCCACCTTCCGCGCCCTGAGCCCGAACGCCACGTTCTCCTCGACCCGCAGGTGAGGGAACAGCGCGTACTGCTGCACGACCATCCCGACCCCCCGCCGGTACGGCGGCAGGTCGGTGACATCGCGCCCGCCGAGGAACACCCGCCCCGACACCGGCCGTACGAACCCGGCGACCGCCCGCAGCGCCGTGGTCTTGCCGGAGCCGGACGGCCCGAGCAGCGCCATGACCTCGCCGGGTTCGACGGTGAGGTCGAGGGCGTCGAGGACGACCGTGCCGTCGTAGGCGACGGTGACGGAGTCGAAGCGGATGCCGTTCGTCATGCGAGGACTCCGGGCAACTGGCCGACACCGTCGAGGACTTGGGTCGCCCCGGCCGCCCGCAGCGCGTCCACGTCGTGCGCGCCGGTCAGGACACCGGCGACCAGCCCCGCCCCCGCACGGACCCCGCTGAGCATGTCGTACGAGGTGTCACCGACGACCGCCATCTGCCGTACGTCGTCGGCAACTGCCGTACGCAGGAAGGCGGTCAGCACCATGTCCGGGTACGGGCGTCCCCGGCCGCCCGCGTCGGCGGGGCACAGCGTGAGGTCGGCGAGGTCCTGCCAGCCGAGCGCGGCCAGGATCGCGTCCTGGGTGGCGCGGGCGAAACCGGTGGTCAACACGACCGTACGGCCTTGGGACTTGAGCGTTTCGATGGTCTCGCGGGCGTCGGGCAGGGCGGCGACCCGGCCACCGTCGACGAGTTCGGCGTACGCCGCCTCGAAGGCCTTGTTGGCGTCCTGGGCCTTGCCCTCCTCGCCGAACAGGTGGCGGAAGACGGAGATCTTGGACTCGCCCATGGTGGCGCGGACGTAGTCGACCATCGAGTCGGGTTCGGCGCCCAGGTGCCGGGCGGCAGCGGCGAACGCCTCCTCGACGAGACCGCCGTCGGCGACGGTCGTGCCGGCCATGTCGAGGACGACGAGACGGATGTCGGGTGTCGTGGGGTTCATGAGGGAGGTCATGGGGGTCACCAGTCCAGTTCGTTCGCGGTGGTCTCGGCGATCGCCGGGGAGCAGGTCATGCCGCGTCCGCCCGGCCCGGTGACCAACCACACGCCGTCGCGCACCTGTTGGCGGTGGACGACACGGGCGGGGTCGGTGCACTGCGCGTACACGCCGGCCCAGCGGCGGCGGATCTTCGGGAGGGGGCGGCCGAGGAACGACTCGACGACCTCGGCGAGATGGTCGTAGGGGTCCTCGGTGGTGTCGAAGGCGAAGGGGTGCTCGTACTCGTGGGTGTCGCCGATGGTCAGTCCGCCGTCGGCGCGCTGCACCATGAGGAGTTGCATGGCGTGCGCGGCCGGTGTCGGCAACTGAGGCTGCTCGGCGTTGAGTTGGTCGAGGGCCTGACCGCGGTAGGCCGGGTAGTAGCGGAAGCTGTCCGCGTCGGCGATCGACGTGGTGAGCGGTTCGCCGAGCGGGTCGGTCTGCATCATCTGCAACCGGACGCGGCGGACGGGGAGTTCGGGTCCGGCGAGTTCGCGGACGAGCCCGCCGAGCCAGGCGCCCGTGCACAGCACGACGGCGTCCGAGGCGTGCACGTCGCCGTGGTCGTCGCGCACCGCGTGCCCGCCGACGACCTCGCGGACCTCGCGGCCCGGCAGGAAGGTGTAGTTCGGGGACTTCGACAGCGCGGCGCGCAGGGCGAGTTGGGCGGTGCGGGGTTCGACGGCCGCGTCCCGCTCGCAGTACAGGGCGGCGGTGAAGTCGCCGCGCAGAGCGGGGTTCATGGCGCGGGCCTCGGCCGGGGTGAGGAGCTTGTAGCCGCGGGCGGCCGAGTCCTCGCGGGCCACCGCGGCTTCGGCGACGGCGAGTTCGCGGTCACCCCGGACGGGAGTCAGCGAACCGTTGGCCCGGAAGCCGAGTCCGGGGACGCGGGCGCCGATCTCCTCCCACAACTCCCTTGCCCGCAGGGCGGTTTCGAGTTCCTCGCCGCCCGCGCGGCCACTCACCCAGATCTGCCCGAAGTTGCGCAACGAAGCGCCGCGAGCCTCCGCCTCGCGCTCGATCTGTACGACCTCATGGCCGCGTTCCACTGCTTGCCAGGCGTGCATGGTGCCCACCACGCCGCCTCCGACGACTGTCACTCTCACGACGGCCACGCTCCTCGGGATCCGGGAACCGGAAAGGTCCGGCTCCCAACGAAAGCGTGAACGACCCATCACGTTTGGGCTAGACCCGTTATCTACCCGTGATAATTGAAGCCCGTTGCGACGGATGTCCCCATCGGCCTCCGGGGCGTGTTCCTCAGCCTGCGTGGTGCGTGGTGAAGGAGAAGCGGTCGCCCCGGTACAGGCCCCGGACCCGTTCCAGCGGGCGGCCCTCCGTGTCCCGTGACACGCGGTGGATCAGCAGCATCGGGAGGGCGGGCGGGGTGCCGATGAGGAGGGCCTCGCGCGGGGTGGCGAGCACGGTCTCGATGCGTTCGTCGGCGTCGCCGAAGTGGATGCCGCGGGCGTTGAGATAGCCGTAGAAGGAGGAGTCGGGCTCGAAGTCGGTGTCGAGGTGCGGGACCCGGGCGACGGAGACATAGGTGCTTTCGAGGCCGACCCGCTCGTCGTCGGCGAGCAGGACGCGCTCCAGGTGCCAGACGGGTTCGCCGCGGGTCAGCCCGGTCTCGGCGGCGAGGGCGTCGGTGCAGGGGAAACGGTCGAGCGTGACGAGGCTGCGTCCCGGGGTGCGCCCCTGCCGCCGTACGCCCTCGGTGTAGCTGGCCAGGGACAGCGGCTGCTCCAGCTTGGGACCCGCGACGACCGTGCCCCGGCCCTGCCGGCGCAGCCTGCCCTCCAGCACGAGTTCGCGCAGCGCCTGCCGCACGGTCTCGCGGGCGACCTCGTACCGCTCGGAGAGGTCGCGCTCGGTCGGGATCAGGCCGCCCTCCCCCAACTCGTCGACGAGCACGGCGATTTGGGCCTTGACCGCGTAGTACTTGGGGATGCGGCCGTGCTCCGGGATGCCGGAGCGGACGGGGGCGCCGGGGGCCTGGTCGTTCGGGTAGTCCACGCGTAGATCGTCGCAGAGGTTGCGGCCGGGGTTATCGGCGCCTCCGGGCCAGCAGCAGGGCGCCGCTGGTGACGAGGAGGACGGACACGGCGGCGAGGACGAGGTGCGCGGGGCCGATTCCGGTGCTGGCGAGTTCGTCGGTGAACGAGAGGTCCTCGGCGGGGGGCGAGGTCGCGGCGGACGGAGCGGGTGTGGCGGGGGAGCTGGCCGAGCCGGTGGGGACGGCTTCGAGGTCGGCGGGGTCGGCGGCCTCGATGTCGAAGCGGTAGTCGTTCGACTGGCCGATCCAGTCCCCGTCGTCGGCATGCCGTTGTACGACGGCCGCGTCGGCGGTGATCTCGTTCGCGACGGCGTCCGGGGCGAGCGCGAGGCGCACCTTCACCGTGAGGGTCTTGCCGGGGTCGACGGTGAAGCCCGGGAAGCCGTCGTCGAAGGCGCCGACGAGTTCGGCCTCGTCGGTCCTGTCGAAGTGGACGGGGTGCGGGCGCGGGCGGATGCCGTCGTAGAACTCGAGCTTGGGCTGGGACGGTTTCAGAGCGCGTTGCTGATCGACGAGGACGACGACCGGGTGGATCGCGGTGCAGCGGCGGGTGGTGGTGTTGGTGAGGTCGAGGTACCAGGTGCCGTAGCCGCCGCCGGCCGTGTAGGTATCGGGGCCGTCGTGGATGCGGGTGGTGAAGGGGAAGGCTCGGGCGTCGGGGGCTGCGCAGGCGGGGGCGGCCGCCGCCGCGTGGGCCGGTGGGGCGGCGGTGACGAGGAGGGGGGCGGCTGCGGCGAGGCAGAGGGACAGGGGTGTGCGCAGTGGGGTGCGTGGACTCAGGGGAAGTCGCATAAACACATGAGCGTGCCGGACGGGCGCTGCCGATCAGGGGTGCCGTGCCGAGCGCGGGCTGCGAATGCCTCGAACGGGCGCGGCGGGACCCCTGTTCGGCGGAAGTGTTACAGATCCGGCGAAAGTGTCACACTTCTCCGGACCACCTACCCGCCCGCCAGTCAGTCCGCCGCGCGAACGCCTCGAACGGCCGCGACAGGACACCTGTTCCGCGGAAGTGTTACAGATCCGGCGAAAGTGTCACACTTCTCCGGACCACCTACCCGCCCGCCTACCCGTCCGCCCGTCCGAACAGCGGCCCCAGCAGCAACTGCGCCGCCCCCTCCGCGACACCCCGCGCCCCGCCGGGGGCAACCCGTACGGGTACGGCGGCCTCGCGAGCGCCCTCGCGCCGGGCGCGTTCGCCGAGAACGGCGGCGACTCCGCGTACGAAGGGTTCCGGGTCGGCGGCGACGGTACGGCCGCCCAGCAGCACGAGGTCGATGTCGAGCAGACCCACGAGATTCGCGGCGCCGGCACCGAGCACCCGCGCCGCCTCATCGACATCACCGCGCGCTACGGCGGCCAGGCACAGGGCCTCGATACAGCCCCGGTTCCCGCAGTCGCAGGGCGGCCCGTCCAGCTGGATCACCTGATGCCCGAACTCCCCGGCCCCGGTCCGCGCCCCCCGGTGCACGCCCCCGCCGATCACCAGCCCGGCGCCGAGCCCGGTCCCGAGATGCAGATAGGCGAACGCCCCGCCCTCCCCGCCGACGGCCAGCCCGAGCGCGGCGGCGTTCGTGTCCTTGTCCACGACCACGGGCACCCCGAGCCGCCGAGCAAGCGCGTCCCGCAGCGGAAACCCGTCCCACTCGGGAAACCCGGTGACCCGGTGCAGGATGCCGTGGGCATGATCGAGGGGACCGGGGAGGGCTACGCCTACGCCGAGGAGGTGAGTGGTGGCGGGGGTGCGGTGCGGTGCGGACGCCGGGGCCGCGGAACCCGCCGGGTCAGTGGGACGGGCGGGGTCAGCGAGACGCGCAGGATCGGTGAGGCACCCAGAACCAGCAGGACGTCCGGACGCCGGAGTCGCGGGAGGCACCTGGCCAGCGGGGTGCGCGGCGTCAGCAGAGCGCACAGCGTCGGCGAGGCGCCCAGAACCAGCAGGACGTCCGGACGCCGGAGTCGCGGGAGGCACCAGGCCAGCGGGGTGCGCGGCGTCAGCAGAGCGCACAGCGTCGGCGAGGCGCCCAGAACCAGCAGGACGTCCGGACGCCGGGTTCCCGGGAGGCACCAGGCCAGCGGGGCTCTCAGGATCGGCGGGGCGCGCGGCGTCAGCGAGGCGGCGCTCGACACCCGCACCCGCCGCACCAACAACCTCCGTGCCAGCGACCTCCGTACTGGCAACCTCCGAGCCAGCACGAACACCGGCACTCGCACCCGCACCCGCACTCACACCGGCACCCACACCACCCGCCAAACCCCCTCCCCCCACCAACCCCTCGACCTCCCGAGCCACCGCCTCCACAACAACCCCGGCCCCCGCCCCCAGGTCCAGCGAAGCGCCCCGCTCCCCCACCACCGCACCGGTGAGATCCACAAGCACCACCCGCAGCTCGTCCCGGTCCAGATGCACCCCCACCGCATGCCCGGCCTCCGGCACCAACCGCAGGACCGTGCGCGGCTTCCCGCCCGTGGACGCGCGCCGACCCGCCTCCGCGGCGAGCCCGGACTCCCGCAGCCTGGCGGTGATCTTGCTGACGGCCTGCGGGGTGAGCCCGGTGCGCTCGGCGAGTTCGAGCCGGCTGATCCCGTCCGCGCCGGCCGTCCGCAGCAGGTCCAGGACCAGCGCGGTGTTGTGACTGCGCACGGCAAGCAGATTCGCGCCCACCACACTCACCGAACGGCCGCCCGTCCCTACGGCCGTTCCTGCCCTCGTCCCGCCCCGCGCACTGTTGTCCACACCCCCATTGTCCCCACCACTTGCACTTTGGCAACAGCGTTGCGAAAGTGGAAGGCATGACTGGACGCACCACTCGCACACCCCTCCGCGTCGGCCTCGTCGGCTACGGCCTCGCCGGCTCCGTCTTCCACGCCCCGCTGATCGCCGCCACCGAGGGCCTCGCCCTCGACACGGTCGTCACCTCGAACCCGGAGCGGCAGGAACAGGCCCGCGCGGAGTTCCCGGACGTCCGCACGGCCGCGAGCCCCGAGGAACTGTTCGCCCGCGCCGACGACCTGGACCTGATCGTCATCGCGTCCCCGAACAAGACGCACGTGTCGCTCGCGACCACGGCCCTCAAGGCCGGCCTCCCGGTCGTCGTGGACAAGCCGATCGCCGGCACGGCGGCCGAGGCCCGCGAGCTGGCGGCCCTCGCCGAGGAACACTCCCTCCTCCTCTCCGTCTTCCAGAACCGCCGCTGGGACAACGACTTCCTGACCCTGCGCAAGCTGCTGGCCGAGGGCGAACTGGGCGACGTCTGGCGCTTCGAGTCCCGTTTCGAGCGCTGGCGCCCGCAGCCCAAGGGCGGCTGGCGCGAGTCCGGCGACCCGGCAGAGATCGGAGGTCTCCTCTACGACCTCGGCAGCCACGTCGTGGACCAGGCGCTGGCCCTCTTCGGCCCCGTCGCCTCCGTGTACGCCGAGTCGGACATCCGCCGCCCGGGCGCGGAGACGGACGACGACACGTTCTTCGCCCTGACCCACACGAACGGCGTCCGCTCACACCTGTACGTCTCCGCCACGACCGCCCAACTCGGCCCGCGTTTCCGGGTGTTGGGCTCCAAGGCGGGCTACGTGAAGTACGGCCTCGACCCCCAGGAGGCCGACCTGCGCGACGGCAAGCGCCCGGGCACCGAGAAGAACTGGGGCCAGGAACCCGAGTCGCTCTACGGCCGTGTCGGCGCCGGCGAGTCCCCGCTCACCGGCGGTGGCCGCCCCGAGCCGACCGTCCCCGGCGACTACCCCGCGTACTACGCGGCCGTCGCCGCCGCCCTCCGTGACGGCGCCCCCAACCCGGTGACCGCCCTGGAGGCGGCCGCCACCCTCGACGTACTGGAAGCCGCGCGCCGCAGCGCCCGCGACGGAGTGACGGTGACCCTGTGACCCAGAACAAGCCCGCGATCACCCAGCGGATCGCCCCCGAGATCACCCCGACGGTGGAGGAACTCGAAGCGCAGGAACGGCACTTGGTGTTCCAGCGCTTCACCTACGACGACGCGTGGGCGCTGGGTTCACTCCTCGTGGAACTGGCCCGCGAGAGCCAGGCCCCGGTCGCCATCGACATCCGGCGCGGCGGCCAGCAGCTCTTCCACGCGGCGCTGCCGGGCTCCTCCCCCGACAACGACGCGTGGATCGACCGCAAGCGCAAGGTGGTTGAGCGCTTCGGCGCCGCCTCCTACCTGGTCGGCACCCGCTTCCGCGCCAAGGGCAGCACCTTCGAGGACTCCTCCCGCCTCGACCCGGACGAGTACGCGGCACACGGCGGCTCGTTCCCGATCAGGGTCGAAGGCGTCGGCGTGATCGGCACGGTGACGGTGAGCGGTCTGCCGCAGTTGCAGGACCACCGGTTCGTGGTGGCGGCGCTGGAGCAGTTCCTGGACGACGATCGGAATTAACCCGCGGCTCCCTCCGGTTGGGACTGACCGACACGTCCGACACCGGAGGGAACGGGACCGATGAGCAGCACCCTGAAGGAAACGGTCGGCCGGTACGGCATCTGGAGCGTGGGTCTGCGCTCGGAAGATCCGTCCCGGCGCGGCGAGTTGGCGGAGGCCACGGCGGAGCTGGAGCAACTCGGGTACGGCGCGGTCTGGTTGGGCGGCAGCAGCGCCGCCCGCAATGCCGTCCCGCTCATCGAGGCGACGTCGCGTATCGCCGTCGGGACCAGCATCCAGAGCATTTGGCAGTACTCGGCGGCCGAGAGCGCGGCGAGCTTCGCCGAACTGGAGCAGGCTCACCCGGGCCGCTTCCTGCTCGGCCTCGGGGTGGCGCACGCCAAGAACACGGCCGAGTACCGTCGTCCGTACTCGGCCCTGGTCGCCCATCTGGACGCCCTGGACACGGCCGGGGTACCCGCCGGGCGCCGCCTCCTCGCCGCGCTGGGCCCGAGGACGATCGAGCTGGCCCGGGACCGCGCGGCCGGCTCGATCCCGTACCTGGTGACCCCGGAGCACACGGCACAGTCCCGCGAGCTCCTCGGCGAAACCCCGCTGCTGGCCCCGGAGTTGAAGGTGGTCCTGGAGACGGACCCGACCCGGGCCCGCGCCCTGGCCCGCGAGACCCTCTCCCCCTACCTCGCCCTCCCGAACTACACCGCCAACTTCCTCCGCAACGGCTTCACCGAGTCCGACATCGCGGACGGCGGAAGCGACCGCCTGGTGGACGCGGTCTTCGCCTGGGGCGAGGAGTCGCAGATCCGCGCCAGGATCGACGCCTTCCTAACGGCAGGCGCAGACCACGTAGCCCTACAGATCGTGGACGGCAACGCGCGAGAGGATCTCCCACGAGAGTCCTGGCGCAGGCTCGCCTCTCTACTGGCCTGACCGTGATGCCCTAAGGGGCGCGGGGCTGTATCTATTTGCGGCTCCGCCGCGTGGGCGCGACCAGCCACAGCGCACGCGCACCCGCAAACAATGCGCAGCCCCCACCCCTTAGGCGTCCTTGAACTCCTGCCGCTGCTTGCCCAACCCCGCGATCTCCAGCTCCACAACATCCCCGGCCCGCAAGAACGGCTTCGGCTCAGGCTGCCCAAGAGCAACCCCCGCAGGCGTACCGGTGTTGATGACATCCCCGGGATACAAGGTCATGAACTGGCTGACATACCGCACCACTTCAGCCACCGAGAAGATCTGCTCCCCCGTCGTCCCGTCCTGCTTCAACTCCCCGTTCACCCACAGCCGTAGCGACAAGGCCTGCGGATCCGGCACCTCGTCCGCCGTCACCAACCACGGCCCGAGCGGATTGAACGTCTCGCAGTTCTTCCCCTTGTCCCACGTCCCGCCCCGCTCGATCTGGAACTCCCGCTCGGACACGTCATGCGCGACCGCATACCCCGCGACATGCGCGAGCGCCTCCTCGTGGGACTCCAGATAACGGGCCGTACGCCCGATGACGACGGCGAGTTCGACCTCCCAGTCCGTCTTCACCGACCCGCGAGGGACCAGCACCGTGTCGTACGGCCCGACGACCGTGTCCGCGGCCTTGAAGAAGATGACCGGCTCGGCGGGCGGCTCCGCGCCAGTCTCGCGGGCGTGGTCGTGGTAGTTCAGCCCGATGCACACGACCTTGCCGATCCGTGCCAGCGGCGGCCCGACCCGCAGCCCGTCGGCGTCCAGCGCGGGCAGTTCCCCGGCGTCGGCGGCGGCCCGGATCCGGCCCAGCGCGGCGGTGTCGGCGAGCAGCGGCCCGTCGATGTCCGGGACGATGCCGGACAGGTCCCGCAGGGTCCCCTCGGCGTCGAGCAGCGCGGGCCGCTCCGCCCCCGCCGTACCGACTCGCAGCAGCTTCATGTTCACCATCTCCATCGATCGCGGACGGTCGACCGATGGGTGCAGCCATCGGAGGACTGGTCGATCCTCCAAGCTCACGGTCCAGTCCGCAATACCTGGTTCACGGACTGGACCGTAACCACGGCCGGTCAGGTGTACAGCACGGCCCGTTCCACGGCGCTCCAGGCCGCGCTGGTCACCACGTACAGCGCCACGGCGAGCGGCACGACGGCGACGGTGATCAGCGTGCCGTAGGAGAGGAGCGGCAGCACCTTGCCGAGGGCGCCGGTGCCGGTGCCGGCCGGGGCGACGGCGGCCGTGCGCCGGGTGCGGACGTAGGTGAAGGTCGCGACCGCGGCGACGACGAGGAACAGCCCGACGTAGACGAGCCCGGCCGGTCCGAACATCCCGTCCCCGGCGAGCGCGTCGGCCCAGCGTCCGCCGAGCGGCGCGGCGAACAGCTGGTGGGAGAGCAGGCCGTCACCGCCGCCGGAGAACAGCCGGTAGAGGAGGAAGAACGCGGGCAGTTGCAGCAGGCTCGGCAGCAGACCGGACAGCGGGGACACCTTCTCCTCGGTGTGCAGTTCGAGTACGGCCTTCTGCAGCTTCTCGGGCTGCTTCGCGTACCGCTTCCGCAACTCGGCCACGCGCGGCTGGAGTTGGGCCCGCGCCTGCTGGCCACGCGCCGCGGCCCGCGACAGGGGATGCACGAGGAGTCGTACGAGAGCGGTGAACAGGACGATCGCGGCGGCGGCCGCGGCCGTGCCGAACAACGGGTGGAGCAGGTCGGCGAGTTGGTCGACCAGGGCAGCGAAAACGGACATGGGTGAGCCCTCCGTGGGTCTCGTCGTGCCGGGAGTGGGCATGGCGACGGGACGACCCCGCACGGGGGCAACAGAGGGAGTTGCCTACGCGGTGGTCGTCCGGAGGGGGTGTCCGGGGGCTCGGGGGCGTGGGCGGCCCGAGGCGTCGGGGTCGCGCTGGGGCAGGAACGCCGTACGGCGGGCCCGGTCGCGAATGGCCGTACGGACCCGGGTGGGCGGTACGGCGGGTGCGCTGCGCGCGGTGAGGAGGGCGCAGACGGCGAGGGCGGTACCGGTCGCGGCGAGTGCGACGGCGGCCGGGAGGCTCGCCGTGTCCACCAGCACGATCGGGAGCAGGAAGAGGAGCAGCAGGGCGCTCGCCCGACGCTGGTTCATGGTCCGCCCCCTCCCTCAACTGCCGTTCTCGTACCGTCCGTTATACCGGATCCGGCTCGATCGGCTGGAGCAGTCGCCTCGGTTTGAGGAACGCCCGGCTGACCGGATCCGCCGGGTCCTGATCGAGACCGGGGCCCGGGTCCATGATGACATCCGCGACGGGGACGACGACGGCACAGGTGGGGCACTCGCCGTAGGAGCCGAGTTCGGTGCCGCAGTCCGCGTGCCGGAAGTAGCGCAGCTGCGTCTCGTCGTACTGCTCGCGCTTCCACCGGCCGAGCGAGCGCAGCACCGGCCACAGGGCGATCCCGCGCTCGGTGATGACGTACTCGTCGCGCGGCGGTGACTCCTGGTAGCGGCGCTTCTCGAGGATGCCCTCGGCGGTGAGGGCCTGGAGGCGGGCGGCGAGGACTGCGCGCGGGATGCCGAGGTGGACGAGGAAGTCGTTGTAGCGCCGGACGCCGTAGAGGGCGTCCCGGACGATGAGCAGCGTCCAGCGCTCCCCGACCACCTCCAGCGCCCCGGCCATCGAGCAGTCCTGTCCCGCGTAGTCCTTGCCTAGTGACATGCCGTCCACTGTAGCCACTTTCCGACAGTAAGTTCAATGAACGAACCTAAGGTGCTACGGTGCTCCACATGACTAGGTTCAGTGAACGAACCCTCGCCGAGGTTCCCGAGACGTCCAAGGCCCCGGAGACATCCCGGGTCTCCGGGCGGAGCGTGCCGCATCCCCGCGCCACCCTCGCCCTGACCAGCGCGGCCACCGCCGTGGCGCTGATGACGTACACCGCGCCGATGGTCACGCTCCCCGACATCGCCGCCGCCCTGCACACCCCGCTCTCCGCCCAGGCCTGGCTCCTGAACGGCACCCCGCTCGGCCTGGCCGCGCTGCTCCTGGTCGCCGGCAGCCTCGCCGACGACTACGGCCGCCGCCGGATCTTCCTGGCCGGCACCTTCGCGCTGGGCATCACGACAGCGCTCTCCGCACTCACGTCCTCGACCTGGCTGTTCACGCTGACCCGGATCGCGCAGGGCGCGTCCAGCGCGGCCCTCCTCGCCAGCAGCCTCGGCCTGATCGTGCACGCCTTCCCGACCCCGCGCGGCCGCCTGCACGCGACCGGCGTCTGGGGCGCGTTCGTCAGCGGCGGCATAGCGGTCGGCCCACTGGTCGCGGGCGCGATGCCGAACTGGCGGATGATCTACGTCGTGCTCGGCGCGGCGGCGATCGTCGTGGCGGCCCTCGGCGTCCGTACGCTGTCCGAGTCCCGCGCGCCGCGCGGCGGACGCCCCGACCTCGCCGGAGCGGTCACCTTCGGGCTGGCCCTGGTCGCCCTCGTCGCCGCCCTCACGCTGGGCCGCGACGGCTGGCTGCGGGCGCCGGTGGGCCTGCTGGCGCTGGCGGCCGTGGTGCTCGTCGGCGTCTTCGCGCTGGTCGAGCGCCGGGGTACGACCCCGATGATCGACCTGAGCCTGCTGCGCCACCGTCTCTTCCTGGCGTCCTCGGCGGGCGGCCTGTTCACGGGCTTCGCGGTGATCGGCCTGTTCAGCTTCCTGCCGGCGCTGTTGCAGCAGACACTCGGGCTGTCCGCGATGGACACGGCCTGGCTGTTCCTCCTCTGGTCGGGCCTGTCCTTCGCGGTCGCCCTCCAGGCCCGCCGCCTCGCCGGCCGCGTCTCGCCCCGGCACCAACTCGCCCTGGGTTTCCTCCTCCACGCGGCCGGCGTCCTGACGATGCTGGGCGCGCTGGACTCCGGTTCCTGGCTACGACTGCTGCCGGGACTGGTGATCGCGGGCGTGGGCAGCGGCCTGCTGAACGCCGCGCTGCCGTTGCTCTCCGTGGAGTCCGTACCGGCGGCGCGCGCCGCGATGGGGTCGGGCGCGCAGCAGACGTTCCGGTACATCGGTTCCTGCGCGGGGGTCGCGCTGACGATCGCGATCGCCACATCGGCGGGCGGTGGGCTTGCGCGGGGCGCGGACATCGCGATGGTGGTGTCGGCGGGGCTCGCGGTGGTGGCCGCGGTGAGTGTGGGGGTGTTGCGGGAGCGGGCGTGAAACGTCTGTCTGTACGCCCGCACACACCCCGGTGTGTCTCAGGGGCACCCCCCGATGTATCTCAGGGGCGCTCCCCCGGCTTGTTCACGACACCCCAGGCTGCGCGGGCCGTGGTCATCTCGTCGGGGTCCGTGCCCGGCGCGGGCGACGCCATCGCGTACGGGCTGCCGTCGGCGCCCTTGGGGATCTCGGCCGGCGCGGCGTGCCTGGTCTCCCCCAGGTACGCGTACGTCTTCGGGTCGAAGAACAGTTCCTGCTTGCCCTGCCAGCCCGAGGCGGTGGGCTTGGCGTAGGTCACGGTGACGCCGATGGCCGTCCGCCCGAGGGGGTCCTTGACGCCCTTCTCCACCCGGGCGCCGGGGATCTTGGCGAGCGCCCGGAACAGACCGGCCTGCGCGTTCGGCGGGATTAGGACGGAACGGTAGAGGACGTCGATCTCCCGCCAGTCGCGCTGCGCCGCGGTCTCCCCCTTGATGTCGCCGAGGGCGTGCTCCTTGCGGATGGCGGCCATCATGCGTTCGGGGTCGCTCGGGAGGGTCGCGAGGAAGCGGTAGAACTGGCGCTGGGACCGGTCGTCGTAGCCCTCCTTCTTCCACTTCTCCTCCTGGTTGGGGCCGTACCAGACCTGGAGTTTGTTCGGGTCGAAGTCCGAGGTGTCTCCCGGGCGCGGGAAACCGGGCAGGCGCGCGGAGCCCGTGCCGTCCCAGCGGGTCCACTGCTCCCCGCTCTGGGGCTTCCCCTGGTCGAAGGAGGTGTTCTTCTCGTAGACCCACTGCTTGGGGCCGGGCTCGGTGGCGCCGATCTTCTCGACGGTGGCGGCGGCCAGTTCGAGGGTGTCGGCCGAGGCCTGCGCGGACAGCAGCTGACGGCCGCCGGAGGCGGCGGACGGGGTGGGGGCGGCGCCCGGGGTGTCGTGGGTGAGGGAGACCACGGCCCCGCCGGTGACGACGAGGCCGGTGGCGGCCGCCGCGGTCAGCAGGACGAACCTGCGGCGGGGCAGCACAGTCGTGGTGGGCCGGGCCGTGGTGGGCCGGTTCCGGGCGGCGACCTCCTGACGGAACGCCTCGGTGAGCAGGGCGCGTTGGGGCGCGAGGCGGTCGCTGTCGGGCAGGGGGACGTCGGTACGCAGGGGGACATCGGCGCGCAAAGGGACGTCGGCGCGCAGGGCACGTGCATCGGCCGGCTCGTTCATGCGGGATCACCTTCTGATACGTGCGGTTCGAGCGGTGGGACGGCGGCACCGGCACTCTCGCCGGACTCGCCGAACGGGCTGTACGGTCCCGCCGTGACGCGGAGTTTCCTGCGGGCCCGGTTGAGCCGGGACCGGACGGTGCCGACCGGGATGTCGAGGGCCTCGGCGATCTCCTGGTAGCTGAAGTCGGCCCAGGCGAACAGGAGCAGGGCGTGCCGGTCCCCCGCGGAGAGGGCGGCCAGCGCCTTGGCCAGGGGCCGGGACGCGGCCTGCGCGGTGACGCGGTCGTCGGCGGAGTCGGTCCATGTCTCGGCCACCGGGTCGCGACCGGTGCGGGCGAGCAGCTTCAGCGCCTTGACCTCCTCACGGCGGTGCCGGCTGATCAGCTTGGCCGCGATGCCGTGCAGCCAGGGGCGGACACCGGCAAGACCGCTGTCGTAGCGGGCCCTGATCCGGAAGGCCGTCAGGAAGGTCTCGGCGGTGACGTCGTCGGCCGCGTCACGGCCGAGGCGCCGGGCGACGTACTGGTGGATGGTGGGCGCGTGGCGGTCGAACAGCACGGCGAAGCGCTCGGGTTCGTCGAGCGACGCCGCGATCAGCAGGGCGTCCGGCTGTGCGGTTTCCGCTCTCGCGGTGTCCGCTCTCGCGGTGCCACTCCCCCAGGAGGAGCGGCACAGTGGATCGGAATCGGTCATCGACGGTCCGTGTGGTCAGAGGAAAGGGACAGCGTTCACCCAGTACTTGCCAGCTGACCGGAATCGGGTTCACGGATCGGGTTCACGGCCCCCAGTGTCACGTGCGGGGCCGCGTGGAGGTGAGCGTGCCCCACACGACCATGCGGTACCGGGAGGTGTACTCCGGGGTGCAGGTGGTGAGGGTGATGTAGTACCCGGGCCGGCTGTAGCCGTAGGCGGGCTTGACGATCGAGCGCGGGATCGGCCGGATGACGCCCGAGTCGGACGCGGAGGTCTGCGGCAGGATCTTGTCGACCGTGTAGGTGAAGGTGGCCGCGCTCGTCTCGACCTGCACGGTGTCCTTGAGGCGCAGACGCGGGAGATACCTGAACGGCTCGCCGTGGGTGTTGCGGTGCCCGGCGAGCGCGAAGTTCCCTGCCTGGCCCGGCTGTTGGGTGCCGGGGTAGTGGCCGACGTACCCCTTGTTGAGCACGTTCCGCTTGCTGACGCCCTCCGCGATCGGGACGCGGAGGTGGAGGCGGGGGATGGTGAGGATGGCGTAGGCCTGGGAACGGCGGGGGGTGGCGGCGGAACCGGTGACCGTGGTGGCCGAGCCATCGGTCGAGGTACTCCGGTTCGGTGAACTGCCGCCCGCCGGACCGGTGTCGGCAGACGGGGTGCCGCCGCTCCCCGCACCACCCGGTGTCGCCCATTGCCGTTCCAGGGCCCGCACTTGGTGCTCGGCGCCCTGACGGGCCTCCCGGTTGGTCCACCACAGCTCGTGGACGACGAGGAGGAGCAGTACGACCCCGGCGGTGACGAGGAACTCCCCACCGGTCCACAGGGCGCGTCGGCCCAGCGCACGGCGTCGACGGCTGCGGTGCTGCACGACGGGAACCCGCATGGGCCGCACGATAAGGGCCGGTTCGCGAACTCACCAGACTCATGGCTCCGATTACCGGAAAGGGTGCCCGTTCGATCCTTCGTACCGGTTCGTACACGGGTTTTAGAAAGGGGTGTCACAACCCTCGACAACCTCACGCACCACGCCCGATGCTTCCTGATGGCACGAGCCGGGGGGATGGCCGACGCCGGTGGGACGACCGGCGGTTGAGCGAATCGGGAGTAGAGATGATCCGACGCAGAACCCTGCTGGCCGCGGCGGGCGGTGGTCTCCTCGGCACCGCCCTGGCGACCGGTACCGCACGCGCCGACGCGACGATCGCGGTCAACCCGGCGACGAAGTACGGCACTTGGGAGGGCTGGGGCACCTCGCTGGCCTGGTGGGCGAACGTCTTCGGCGCCCGGGACGACTTCGCCGACATCTTCTTCACCACCAAGTCGACGACGTACAACGGCACTTCACTGCCGGGCCTGGGCCTCAACATCGCCCGCTACAACCTCGGCGCGTGCAGCTGGAACTCGGTGAACGGCGAGTCGATGGTCGCCTCCGCCAACATCCCGGCGTTCAAGCAGATCGAGGGCTACTGGCAGGACTGGAACAACGAGGACCCCACCTCCTCGGCCTGGGACTGGACGGCGGACGCGACCCAGCGGGCGATGCTGGTGAAGGCCACCTCGCGGGGCGCGACCACCGAGCTCTTCGCCAACTCCCCCATGTGGTGGATGTGTTCGAACCACAACCCGTCGGGCGCCTCGGGCGGCGGCAACAACCTCCAGACCTGGAACTACCGCCAGCACGCCTCCCACCTCGCGTCCGTCGCCCTCTACGCGAAGAACAACTGGGGAGTGAACTTCGCGACGGTCGAGGCCTTCAACGAACCCTCGTCGAGCTGGTGGACGGCGACGGGTACGCAGGAGGGCTGCCACATGGACTCGACGGTCCAGGCGGCCGTACTGCCGTATGTCCGCAGCGAGTTGGACAGCCGCGGCCTGACAAGCACGAAGATCTCGGCGTCCGACGAGACGAGCTACGACCTCGCGCGCACGACGTGGAGCGCCTTCAGCTCGACGACGAAGGGGTACGTGAACCGCGTCAACGTCCACGGCTACCAGGGCTCGGGCGGCCGTAGGGACCTGCTGTACACGGACGTGGTGACGACGGCGGGCAAGGCCCTCTGGAACTCGGAGACGGGCGACAGCGACTCAACGGGCCTCACGATGGCGAGCAACCTCCTCTACGACTTCCGCTGGCTGCACCCCACGGCGTGGACGTACTGGCAGGTCATGGACCCGTCGTCCGGCTGGGCGATGATCGCGTACGACCAGAGCACGCTCACGGCCGGCGCGGTGCAGACGAAGTACTACGTGATGGCCCAGTTCAGCCGCCACATCCGCCCCGGCATGACGATCCTGGACACGGGCGTGAGCTACGCGGCGGCGGGTTACGACGCGTCGGCGAAGCGGTTGGTGATCGTCGCCGCCAACACGGGCTCGTCGTCGACGAAACTGACCTTCGACCTGTCCAAGTTCACGACGGTGGCGGGCGGTTCGAGCGGTCTGGTCCCGCGCTGGAACACGGTGACGGGTGGCGGGGGCGACTTGTACGCCTCCCACTCGGACACGTATCTGAGCGGCAAGACGGTGAGCGCGACATTCGCGGCGGGGGCGGTGCAGACGCTGCAGATCGACGGGGTGGTGATCTGACCCCGGCGCCCCAACTCCGGTACAGCGGCGGACGGTTCGGCCTTCCGGCGTTGGCGCTCGGCGGTTTCGGAATCGGTCTCACCGAGTTCGTGATCGCCGGGCTGCTCCCGCAGGTGAGCGGGAGCCTGAACGTGTCCACGGCCGTCGCGGGCTGGCTGATCTCCGGCTACGCGTTGACGGTCGCGGTGGGCGCGATAGCGGTGACGGCGGCAACGGCGGGGCTGCCCCAAAAGCCGGTCCTGGTAGGCCTGGTGGCGTTGTTCGTCGCAGGAAACCTGCTGTCGGCGCTGGCTCCCAACTACACGGTGATGCTCCTGGGCAGAGTCGTGGCGGCCCTGTGCCACGGCTCGTTCTTCGGCATAGGCTCCCTCGTCGCCCGCCGCCTGGTTCCTCCCGAACGGGCCTCGCGGGCAGTGGCGTTGATGTTCGCGGGCCTGACGGTGGCGAACGTACTGGGAGTCCCGTTCGGCGCCCTCGTCGGCGAACGGTGGGGCTGGCGGGCGACGTTCTGGGCGATCACGGCGATCGGGGCGGTGGCGCTGGTCGCCATCGCGGTACTGGTACCGGCGTGGGCGGGAGCGAGGCGGGGCGGGGCGAACCTCCGTACACAGGTGCGCGCCTTCCGCTCCACGCAGGTCTGGCTGACGCTGACGGCCACGGCCCTCGGCTACGGCGGCATGTTCGGCGCGTTCAGCTATCTCGCGTACACCTTCACGCGGGTCGCGGGCTTCTCGACGACTGACGTGGCCTGGCTGCTGGTGGTCTACGGCACGGGGCTGGTCGTCGGCAACATCGCGGGCGGGCGGGGGGCGGACCACAACCGGGACGTGACGTTGCTCGTGTCGCTGGCGGGCTTGGCGACCACGCTGGTGATCTTCGGGCTCCTGGCGAGCAGCCGGCCGGCCTCCGTGATCCTGGTCTTCCTCCTAGGTGTGTTCGGGTTCGCGACGGTGCCGGGGATGATCACGCGGGTCACGGATGCGGCGGGGGGCGTGCCGTTGGCGGCAAGCGCGAATGTGTCGGCTTCGAATGTGGGGAACGCGGTGGGGGCTTGGGCGGGGGGCTTGGTGATCAGCGCCGGGTTTGGGTATGCGGCTCCGTTGTTTGTGGGGGCGGGGGTTGTGGGGGTGGGGTTGGTCGTCATGGGGGTTGCGGCGTGGGGTTCTTTGGGTGGCGGGAGTGGGACGGGGACGGGCGGGCAACGGGAGGTGAAGGTCGTAGAAGCACGGGAGTCGTAGAAACACCGGGGTTGCAGAAACGCCGCGATTGTAGGAACGCCTGGGTTGTAGGAACGAGGTGGCCGTAAAACTGGCGGAAACCGGGAAGCCACCCGGTGTTCCCCGCGGGGCGGCCCACGCCGGCCCCCTCACCGCTCCCCCACGCCACCCTCACCGGCCGACCTGGGCATATCTCTGCCCTTGCCTCCATCTGTGTCGGCATCGGCAGTACCGTGTCGTTCATGCGCCCCGACACGCCCGCCGAGAACGTCGACCACTCCGCCGAAGCGGCCCGCCTCGAACGGACCGCCGCCCGCTACCCCGAGGACGCCGAAGCCCTGCTCCTCCAGGCCGCGGCCCACCTGGAACTGGCCGGCGACCGCCCCGCCGCCACCGCGCTCTACGACCGCCTGCTGTCATCGGCGGACGCCCTGGAAACCCCGCATCTGGTACGGGCCCTCAAGGCCTCCAACCTCTGGGAGTACGGCCACGAGGCCGAGGCCAGGGCCATCATCGACGGGGTACGGACCGCGTCACCCCGCGATCCCGCCCCCTGGGTGATCGTCGCGGAGTCCCTGGAGTCCCACGACGAGCTGGAGGCAGCGCAGGAGACGTTCACGGAGGGCGTGACGCTGCTCCTGACCGACGTCCCCGAACCGCCGTACTCCACCCACCCGTTGCTGTACGGCCGGCACCGGGTGCGTCGGATGCTGGGCGTGTCACACGACGAGTGGGACACGCTGGCGGACACGTTGCATTCGGCCCACGCGTCCTCGTCGTCACCGGTGTCGTTGGACGAGCTGCACGATCCGAAGAGGGTGTGGTCGCTGGGGTCGGACAACCCGGCGGAGCTTGAGGCCGAGATCTCGCGACTGCGGGCAGAGCTGGGCGCGTTCCGGGAGGCGTTGTCCCGTCCGTTCCCGGTGGCCGTACTCCACTGGCCCGAGGGGGAGTTGGCCGAGCTGGTGGGGGCGTATGCCTCGCTGGCCGTGGAGTACCCCTCGCATGAGGAGCACCTCGCGACGATAGAGGGGTCGCTTCGGGAGCTGGCGGCGAGCGGGACGGCGAACCTTGGGATCGTGACCGGGACGGTGCCTTCTTATGAGGCGTTCGCTGCGTCCGAAGGGGCCTCGCCGGGGGATGTTGATCTGTTGCCGCAGTATGCGACGACGCTTGCGGCTCGGGGGCGGGCTGTGGTTTGGCCGCCTCAGCGGGGGGCCGGCTGTTGGTGTGGGTCGGGAGAGGCGTACGGGGAGTGTCACGGGGCCGCGCAGGCCTGACGGTGTCCCTGCTTCGAAGGTTGACACCCCGGAACGTGGACCATGGGTTCGTGAGGCTGGACGACAGTGAACAGTGTGACGCCCTCCTCTCCGGGCGTATCGGCCCGTATGAGCAGACAGGCGAGCAAGGACACGGAGGCCGAACTGGCGGTGCGGCGGCTGCTGCACGCGAGCGGGCTGCGATATCGCGTGGAGTACCCCGTGCCGGGCATGCCCCGACGCCGGATCGACGTGGCCTTCACCCGGGCCAAGGTCGCGGTCCTCATCGACGGCTGCTTCTGGCACGGCTGCCCGGAGCACGCCACTCGCCCGAAGGCCAACGCGGACTGGTGGCGCACCAAGTTAAACCGGAACATGGCCCGTGACCGGGAGACCACCGAGCATCTGCGGACGGCGGGGTGGACCGTGCTGCGGTTCTGGGAGCACATGCCGGCGGAGGAGGTCGCGGCCACTGTGCGCGCAACGGTGGACCGGCAGACACAGCGGACGCCGGAACAGGACGGCCGGACGGACCGAGAGGGAACGAGTGGCTGACCGACTTCGATTCGTGGACGTCTGCTCCGGCGCGGGCGGGTTGGCTTCGGGGCTGGAGAGTGCGGGCTTCTCGCCGGTGCTTCTGCTCGACAACAAGCTCCAGGCCTGCGAGACGCTCCTGGCCAACAGGCCGCACTGGAGCGTGGTCCGCGAGGACCTGGTCGATTTCCTTCCGGAGGAGCACCCGGAGACCCTCGATGTCGACCTCTTGTCGGCAGGCCTGCCTCGCGTGAAGTCCTCGGCCGCGGTGCGGCGTTCGGACAGCGACCAGGAGCTTCGCCTTCTCACCGCCGCTGTCTATCTGGTCCACTCGATCCAGCCCCGGGCCCTGCTGTTGGAGAATCTGCCCGCGCTCGTCGAGTCCCCGGCCTACGCCGGCATTCGCGACTTCATCCAGTCCGAACTGACGCATCTCGGCTACGGGTTCCGCTGGTTCGTGCTGAACGCGGCCGACTTCGGTGTGCCGCAGGAGCGCAGGCAGGGCATTCTCGTGGCGCTCAAGAAACCGTGGCTCGACGCCTTCACCCCGCCCGAACCCACGGTGGACGTACATGTCCCGGTCGGTCGGGCCCTGCGACGGTCGATGAGCGCTCGGGGCTGGCGCGACGCCGACGCCTGGGCTGCCCAGGCGCTGTCCGTGGCGCCCACCCTCGTCGGAGGTTCCGACAACCGCGGCGGGGCGGATCTCGGCCCGTCCGGAACGAAGCGGGCTTGGGCGCGGATGGGGGTGAACGCGGGCTCGTTGGCCGACGAGGTACCGGGGACGGAGTATCGATGGCCGCGCTCGGCAGATCCCGCGCAGATGCTGAAGATCACGGTGGACCAAGCGGCCCTGCTCCAGTCGTTCCCCCCTGAGTGGCGTATCACCGGGAAGAAGACGGCCAGGTACCGGCAGATCGGACACGCGACTCCCCCACCGGTCGCAGGGGCGCTCGGGGCCGCCATCGCGACCGCTCTGAACTCCTCCGGTCGCACCTCGGCAAGACACACACGACGCCCCGGAAGCGCCGTCTAAACTTCAGGCCCATGAGCCACATCGAGAAGGTAGACTCTCCACCTGCGCATTTCCATATCCTGGACTTGTTCGCGGGACCGGGTGGACTGGATGTGGCAGCAGATGTGCTGGGGTATCAGGTCACCGGCATCGAATGGGATCCCGGGGCATGCGCCACCCGCAGTGCGGCGGGGATGGACACCTTCCAGGGCGATGTCCGGCAGTACCGCGCGGCTTTCTTCCCTCATGCCCAGGTGCTGACCGGCGGCCCTCCTTGTCAGACTTTCACCGTGGCCGGGCACGGTGCGGGCCGTAGGGCGCTGGACGAGGTTCTGCAGTACATCGAGCGTCTGCACACGGCCGTAAGACCCGAGAACCAGCAGGACTGGCGGCAGATCTTCCGGACCTGGCGAAAGATCTCCGAGGAACTCAGGCAGCGGGAGCTCGATGCCAAAGGGGTCAAGGCCGAGAAGCGCGAGGTCGAGGAGCTAAGAGCCAAGATCCGCAAGACCATGAGGAACAGGCTGGACCAACTGGGGGCCTCGCCGGACGAGGTCAAGAAGTTTGTGAAACAGCTGAAGACCCCACAGAAGATCGACTGCGCGGATCGCGAACTCGTGGATCTGGTCAAGAAGTTCAGCGACCTGAACAACAAGCTCGGCAAGTTGAAGATCCAGCTGGAGGAACTGGGCGACGAGCGCACGGGGTTGGTCCTGCAACCCCTGTGGTGGGTGATCGAGCGGAGCCGGCGCCCCGGATGCACTCCCTACGAGGCCGTCGTCCTGGAGCAGGTGCAGGCGGTCATGCCGGTGTGGGAGAAGTACGCCGAGGTGCTGGCCTCCCTCGGCTACCGGACCCGGACCCAGCTCATGCACACCGAGGCATTCGGCGTTCCGCAGACCCGACGACGCGCGGTTCTTATGGCCCGTCTGGATCGGGCCGTCGTCCTGAACGGCACCGAAGCCAGTCGTCTCCCGAGGGTGCCCGAGACCCACGAGCTGTACCACCGGGGCGACTCTCCCGTCCGGTCGTCGAAGACGGGTCACGCGGACACTCTCCCCTTGGGCGCCTCCAAAAAATCATGGGTCTCCATGGAGACAGCCCTCAAGAAAGCACGGCAGATCTCACGCAAGGTGGGTGATCGCCCCGCTTTCACCGTCATCTCCAACTACGGGACCGGTGGCGTTCCCGAGGCTCGCGGCCGACGGGACCACGACGCCCCGTCCGCCACGATCACGGGGAAGGTGTCGCGGAACCGCGTGGTCCACAAGGGCACCGAAGAGGATCTCGTCGACTTCAACCGCTTCAACAACGCCGAGGCGGGGGTGCTCCAGACGTTCCCCGTGGCGTACCCGTGGCGGGGCAACGACGTATCGCAGCAGATCGGCAACGCCGTACCGCCCAGACTGGCTCTGCACGTGTTGCGGCAGGTGCTCGAACCCGGGCTGAGCGCCGACGAGGCCGGGGCCCGGCTGGATCGAGCCGTCGCGAAGCTGGAGAGGTGGAAGCCCGGCAGGCCGGTGGAGATCCGCGAGCACGGCGGATGGGAGGGGCATCCGCTCACCGGCAGATGACCCTCCGCTCAGCCCTGCAGCGCGCGCCCTCTGACCGGGGCCGTCTCAAAGAGTTCGGCGAAGCAGTCGGTGAGTGCGACCACCGCGACCTCCGGTACCGGCTCCTCGTCCGGCCCGGCCGGCAGGGAGTGCCGCGGCACCGGGAGGGCGGACTCCGCCTCCGCGATCCACTGCCGTAACACCTCGGGATCGCGCGGCTCGTCCGTGGCCAGCGCGTCGTAGACCAGGGTCGCGCCGGCGGCGTTGATCGCCGTCATCAGGCCCTCGATCTCCCGGCCGGTGGTGGCGATCCCCCGGCCCAGGACACGTACCAGTGCCTGGGCCGTGGGGCGGTGGTCGATCAGATCCCGTCGCAGCGCACTGTGGATCAGATCCTGGTTGGCGCAGGCCGCCACCACCGGGGAGTAGTCCTTGCCGTTGCGGAACATCTCCGCCGCCCACCACAGGCGCGAGAAGCACTGTCGGTCGAGCGCCCCCCTGAACCGGGCCGGGTTGATGCGCGGCTCGCTCCGGCCCGGCGCGGGAACCGGGGGGTGCCGCCAGGCCACGTAGTCCGGGGCGACGCCCAGCGCGAGATGGGTCCAGAGCCTTCGGTCCGCGGCCTCGCGCCGGGTGATTCGGAGCGTCGCGTGCAGCCGGGGCGCCAGCCAGCCGTCGGCTCGGGTCCTGTTGTCCCTGAACTCGTGCATCGCGTCCTCCACCAGTTCCCTGAGGGGTTCGACCTCCCACCGGGGGTCGTCCGGCGACAACGGTTCGACGGTCCTGGCGAGATCGACACCCGCATGGCCCTGGACCCCCTTGAGCAGATCCTCCGTGAGGAAGGGGTCGGCGGCCGTCGCGGACAACAGGCCGAGTCGCTGCGGAAGTCGGTACGGCTTCTCGATCATGCGCTGTCCCCTCGGTTCATCTGGTGCAGTCCGCGTAGGGCGCCGGCGAGCGCCTTGCCCGCCCCGGCACGCCGTACGGCGGCGTAGTGGATGCGGGTCTGGAGCTCCACCCACCCCGCGTCCCCGGTGCGGCGACGGTGCACCTGGCGGAGCGCCTCCTCGACATGGACACCCGGTACCACGTCGGGGAGCATCTCCCGCAGCACTTCGCCCTGCCAGTCGGTCGGGAAGACCGGCGTGCCGTCGGGTTCGACCTCCAGATCACCCACGGAGCTGTGGAACACCGCGGTCCACACATCGGTGGCCATCTGAGAGACCAACAGTTCGTGGACCTTGCTCTCGATGCCCCCACTCTCACCGCCGAGCAGGTCCGAGAATCCCTCGATGTCGGTGTTGACCAGCACGGTCGGCACACGACCCGAGGCGTCCACGATCCAGGGCGCGTCGGCGTAGGAGTGCAGCCACTCACGCGCACTCTTCGAGAAACCCATCTGCTTCACGTCGAGGCGCAGACCGCCGAGCGGCTCATCCGCGACCACGTCGACGGTCCAGTCGTCGCCGGTCTCGGCGATCGCCCGGCCGAGTACGCCGTCGACCGTGGCGACCGCCTGGACCGCGAGGCCGGCACGGCCCACGTGATCGTCGCGGAGCACCTCGATGTCGCCGGACCACTCCTTGCTCCCGGGGGCGTCCTGCCGGAGAACTACGGCGGTACGCACATTGGTCTCGCCGTCGGTGAGCACCGCCAGGACACGCAGTTCGCTCCACGGCGCGTCAGGGGCGTCGGCACCGGGCGGCAGTGTGGCGGACAGGCCGACCCTGGCCGACACCCAGTCGTCGCGCTGCGCCACGCCAAGGGCGACGGTCCGCTGTCGGGTGGAGTACGCCGAGGTGTCCAGACGGTCCCGGGAGCCGTCGGCGAGCCTCAGGGACACCGAGGTCACCCGAAGAGCGATCGGTCGGTTGAGCCGCTTGTACGGATAGAACTTCACGTCGTCATTCCCCCGTACCGGCACGCAGTTCGACAACGAGCCGGGTGAGCGCGGCCCGGACCGGATGACCGGCGACATCGGTCGAGCCTCGGAAGACCGCCCGTCGGGCGGTCGGCGCGAAGCGGAGCACACCGTCCTCGACCTCGCAGCCGTCCACGGCGACAAGCTCCGCCCAGTCGAGTCTGGGACGGCTGCCCGACCGCACGTCGAGCAGGACCACCGGTGTCATGGAGTGCAGTTCGTCACCGCGGGGCAGCTTCACCTCGGCGGTGATCTGCCACTCCCCGCCCTCGCCGATCCGGGCGTCGAGCCCGTCCAGTTCCGGCAGGACAGGCCCGGAGCCGCGTGTGGGCGCGGTCCTGCGCGGGACGGTGAGCGCCTTCCGCAGCTTCGCCCCCCCAGCCTGACCGCCCGAGCGCTTCGGCTGGACGACCAGTTCCTTCACGGCGGCGTTGACCTCGGTGGTCAACCTGGCGATGCGGTGGTGCGCGGTGTGCGACCAACGGAGGGTCAACTCCTCGGTCTGGCCCCAGCGGTCGTGCTCGGGCGGCTCCGCCGCGCGCAGGAACTCCTCCGCCTCCTCGGCGAAGGGAACCGATTCTCCGGCAGCCTGTCCCACCAGGAGTACGGCCTGGAAGTCGTTGACACCCAGTGGCAGGCCGGCGACACCGGACTTCTTGATGGTCATCCGATTGCCGCGCAACGAGTGCACCTGGTTCGGGGCGCCGTCCGCGTCCTCAGCCTCCGTGACCAGGAGCACCGCCGGGTGGGTGCCGAGCGTGCCACGGCGTTCGCCGGAGAGCGGCAGCCGGAGCGGGACCGTGCGGAGGGCGACCTGACCGGCCTCGGTGAGCCGGTCCACCGTCGTACCGTCGTAGAAGGCGCGCAGTGCCCGGGTACGGGCGGGTTGGGTGTTGGTGGGGTCGACCTTCTGCTCCTCCATGACGACCTTGCCGTTGCGCAGTGTGCGGACCGAGGTCTCCAGGAGAGGAAGTCGGCTTCCGCCACCGGTCATCGCCGCCCAGAAGTCGCGCTCCAGTGCCTGGACCAACCGTCGGTGCATGGCTCCGATGTCACGGGTGCCGTCGTCGCTCGCGTCCTCGTCGTCGGTGCCGGGACCGGACTGGTCGAGGCTCGCCAGGTCGTGGGCGCCGACGATGAGGAAGGAGGTGCCCGGTTCGTCGCTGTCGCGGGTGAGGTGGAGGCGCTCGACCGTCTCGTCGTCGGCCCACCAGGAGCGGGCCACCTCCGCACCCTGGGTGTCGGGATCGGGCCGCCCCAGCCAGGCGGGGC
Source organism: Streptomyces sp. NBC_00986 (assembly GCF_045162565.1). Taxonomy (NCBI): domain Bacteria; kingdom Bacillati; phylum Actinomycetota; class Actinomycetes; order Kitasatosporales; family Streptomycetaceae; genus Streptomyces; species Streptomyces sp. NBC_00986. The sequence continues at coordinate 7,348,989 of NZ_CP108733.1, read as the reverse complement.
CGGCGTAGTCGCGGCCGTCGACGGAACGCCACGGCAGCTCCAGTCGTCCGATGACACGGCGCTCGGTGCGACCCTCGTGGGGGACGGAGAGAGTGGAGTTGATCAGAACCATGCCGAGAGCGCTGGTCGCCCAGAGCGTCGCCTTGCCCAGGCCGTAGGAACCGCCCGCACCCCGCCCCGACTTGAGACTCTCCAGCTGACGACGGACGACGGCCGCGAACTTGCCGTCCTCGTAGTCGTCGCCGGTGAGACCCGAGGCGTTGTAGTCGTCGATGCGCAGAAGGACCAGGCGTCCCTTCTCGAACATGTCACGGACACCGGCGTCCACGACACGTCCGACCTTCTGGTGGGACGCCGCCTGCGAGACCGCCAGGTAGTGGGGATGCAGATCATCCCAGAGAACGGCCTGACGGAAGGCGTCCAGCGCCTCGCCGGTGAGTTCATGGAGGGTGTACCGCACACGGACCGGACGCCCGTTCTCCGCGAGCCGCTCGTCGAGGCTGTTCTGGCAGGTCTCACGGGCGAGCACCTGGACGTCCGCGTCGAAGGCGAAGGCCGCCGCGTTGCCGCCGTCGCGTCCGCCGTCGGAGTAGCCGGGCCGGTGGTACCAGGTGACGGGGAGACCGATCTGAGTGTCGGTGGTGCGCATGTGCACCGTACCGACGTCCGTTCCGAGCGCCTTGGCGATCTCCGCCATCACGGTCGGACGAGGCACCGACCTCCTCGTGATCCATGCCGAGACCGCGGCCCTGGTCAGCCCCAGTTCCTCCGCCAGCTCCGCCTGGGTCCTGCCCGTCAGTTTGAGTTGACGGGCGAGCCAGGGCCCGAACTCCTCACCGGTCTCCACGTGAATCCACCCGATCCTCCGTTGCGCCTGCGGACACCGACAGGCTAATTTGACATGAGGCTCGACGTCAATTTCTGCTTGACATGAGCCGCACCCGACCGGCCCGGTCACCCATCGACCGAGATGTACCTTTTGGTCGACTTGCTAGAGATATTCGCTTTTGCACAATGCTTCGGAACCTGGAATTCCTATTCCACTCACCGAAGTCCGCGAACCGGGTAGCGCGAGCCCTTGGATTCCCCCTACGCTCGTGACGATGCATCAGCCATCCCGCCCGGAACTCCTCGTCGGAGATTCCGAAGCGGCCGGGGGAAAGCTCTGTCTTTACCCACTTCGGAATCGAATGAATCGGGGGAAACGAATCATGGAAGACCCTCCTGAGGGCGACGGGGAGACGTCGTACCACGCGCCTCCGTACTCGCAGCGAGAGCTGAATTCCCTGCTCCTGTGCCTGATGAAGGCACCCACGGACGCGGACAAGAAGCACATCGTCGACGAGGCCGGAATGACGTTCGAGGAAGCCAAGGAGCACTTCAGCTCCTACGGATTCGGAATTGTCGACTTTACCGGCGACTGACCTGCACAAGGTCCCCGCACCCTCCTTCGTCACCTCTTTCGACTTCAGGAGCCCGAACAGTGTCCGCCGAAACGTCCCCGGTCGTTCGTACCGTTCTCGAACAGTCTTCTCGTGTATTGCAGACCTACGAGGTCGACCCCGGCCTCATTCCGGAACACGCCAACAGTGAACGGCGAATCACCCAGGGTGGCTACGGTGATCGTCAGCTCTTCGAACTCGTGCAGAACGCGGCCGACGAGATCGCCGACGAGCCGGGAGGCTCCGCCCATGTCGTCCTGACCGACACGCACCTCTACTGCGCCAACGAGGGCGCCCCCGTGACCCCCGAGGGCGCGGAGACCATCCTCCGCATGAGCATGTCGCGCAAACGCGGTGGCCAGATCGGTCGCTTCGGCGTGGGCGTGAAGTCGGTCCTGGTCGTCACCGACACCCCTCAGTTCTTCAGCCGCACCGGCTCGTTCGGGTTCGACCGCGTGTGGGCCTACGAGCGGATCCGGTCGGTGCCCGGTGTGGAGGAACACCTGGGCGCCGGCTTCGAGGCGCCGGTGCTGCGCATGGCACGCCCCCTCGACATGGCCGCCGAGCGCGCCCAGGACCCCGTCCTGGACGAGCTGCTCGGTTGGGCCACCACGGTCGTCCGCCTGCCCCTGCTCCCCGACGCCGCAAACAAGTTGGCCCAGGACATGCACGGTGGGCGGACGACCGCGGGCTCCGTCCGGGAGGAGTTCCCGCTCGGTTTCCAGCTCTTCTCCCCCCATGTGGCGAGGGTCGTCCTGGAGGACCGCCGGCCGCGGCCGCTCGTCCGTCGGGTACTGACCACCGAGCAGACCGGCGACCTGCACACCGTGGTCGAGGAACGGACGGGGAAGCCCACCGCCACCGGCCGCTGGCGGGTCTTCACCACCGCGCACGAGCCCGGACCTGCCGCCCGGGCCGACGCCGGCGAGCTGCACGACCGTCTCTCGCTGGCCCTCGCCTGGGCGGTGCCGGCGCTGGAGAAGGACCCGGAGAGCGGCCTGTACCTCAGCCAGAGGGCGCGCGGTCGCGGCCGCTTCTGGTCCTTCTTCCCGACCAAGTACGAGATGTCGCTGAGCGGCATCCTCAACGGGGCCTGGAAGACGAACGAGGACCGACAGAACCTGCTCGACTCCTCGCCCTTCAACCAGGAGATGATCCGGGTTTCGGCGGTGCTGGTGGTCGACTCCCTCCCCGGGTTGGCCCCCGCCGAGGACCCCGCCGCCTACCTTCCCCTGCTGCCAGGCCGCGTGAAGGAGTCAATCAGTTGGGCGGACGAGTTCCTGACGCGGGAGATCTGGGCACAGACAGCGGTCCGCCCCTCGCTGCCGGACCAGGAAGGGGTGTTGCGCGTCCCGACCGATCTGCGTGTCCACCCTCGTTTCGACAAGGACCTGAAGCGCCTCTCCGGCTGGCTGCGGATGTGGCACGAGTGCCCCGGACGTCCCACGGACTGGCTGCACCCCGGCGTCGAGGCCGACGGGCTGCGGTCCGGGAAGGTCGAGCACATCCTCGGCGCGGCCGGACACGGGCGGACCGAGGTCCGCGAGTGGCTGGAGGCACTCGTCGAGTGCGGCACCGCCGAGGCGTCGGCGGTGGCGATCCGCATCCTCGCGGACATGGTAGAGATCCGCTCCCCCTACGCCCAGGAGGCCCGCAAGGCACACATCGTGCTCACCGAGGAGCACGGCCTCGTCGCCCCTGTGCCCGGCCGGGTGTTCCGCCGGGCGGACGAAGGCGGGCTGCGCGAGTCCCTGGTGTACGTGGTCGGGGAGATCGCCCAGGACCCGTCGCTCACCCACGCGCTCAATGCCCTCGGCATCCGGGAGGCGGACGTCGAGGGCCGGTTCATCAGCGTTCTCGACCAGGGGTTCGACGGCTACGGCGACGCCCAGTGGGAACGGTTCTGGGAGTTGTTCCGCCAGGCCGGCGGGCGTCGGTTGGCACACGAGGTGCTGGAGCGGGTGGCCGATCCGCGCGAGACACTGCGCGTGCGGACCGCGGACGGAAGGTTCCGGCCGATGCGCGACTGCATGGTGCCGGGCGCAGTGGTCGACGCGCGACGGGACCCGAGCATCGCCGTCGACAAGGCGTTCCACTCCGACGACCTCTCATTCTTCGCGGAGATCGGCCTGCGGGAGCGGCCCTCGACCGCTGTACGGCCGGAGGACGAGGCCTGGTTCGAGGAGTACCGGCAAGCGGTCCACTCGGTGTACCTGCGCGGACTGGACGAGCGCGCGCCCCGGCCTTCCCTCACCAGGATGAAGGTGGAGGGCTCCGCGATCGGCGGCCCGCTGCATCTGTTCCCGTCGCTGTCCGAGGAGTCCCGCGCGGCCTTCCTCAAGGCGCTGCCGGACGACGCCGTGGTGGACAACTGGACGCGCCAGATCGGTACGCAGTCGAGCACCCGTCAGGCCGTGGAATCGCCGATCCGTTGGATGCTCAGGAAGCACGGAAGGGTCGCCACCTCCCAGGGGATCAAGCCGCTGAGGGAAGCCGTCGGGCCGCAACTGGCCGCCTACCGCGACGTGTTGCCGGTCGCCGACATCTCTCCGGAGAAGGCTCGCAAGCTTCGTCTGCCGACCACGGTCGACGAGGTCCCGGCCGACCGTTGGAACACCCTCCTCTCCGAGGTGTCCCAAAGCGAGGACGACACCTTCGTCGGTGCCACCTACGTGATGCTGACCCGGTTCGGCGCGGACTTCCCCGAGGACTCCCTGACCCGCTGCCGGATCGGCGACGTCTGGGGCACCCGCGCCGACGACGAGATCACCGTCGCGGTCGGCGCCGCCGAGTACCGGGCGCTCCGCGCCGAGCAGCTTCCCGCACTGCTCGTGGCGAGGCCCGAGGACGCCGAGCTGATGGTCGACAAGTGGGGCATGCTCCGGTACGCCGACGTGATCAGCAGAGAGACCCGTGAAGTCCCGGACGGCGATCCGGTGGCCCTGTTGGAGCTGTACCCCGCGCTGCGCCAGCGGCTGAACAACGCCGCCCGGAACAGCCTCGTGCAGCGATGCACCGAGTTGGAGGAGGTGACCCGTACCCCGAACGGCACGCAGCCCACTCCTCTCGACGCGGTACGTCAGGGAAGCACGGTCAAGGTCCGCGTCCCGCTCGACCCGGAGCCCATGCTGCGGCTGATCGACCGCGAGCTGGAACTCGGGCTCGGTGCGGACGGCTGCCGGGCCGTGCTGGAGCATCAGGAGCGCATGGCTCGGGACAGCGAGACGAGGGCTGCGCTCAAGGCCGTACGCGATGCCGAGGACGTGGTCACCAAGATCGAGTTGCTGATCGGCCCGGAGGCCCTGCGGTCCGGGCTGCCCGAAGGGCTGATGGAGGCCGAGCTGCAGGAGACCGACGGAGCGGAGCCTTCCGGTCACCGGGTCGCACAGATGGCTTTCAACGCACACGGCGACGGAGTGCTCCAGCAGCATGCCCGCGACATCCAGGCCACGTTCCCCAACGCGCCGGTCGCCTACGGCGGTTCATCGGCCGCCGTCGCCTTCGTGTCGGACCTGAAGCTGCCCGTCTCCTTCGCCGGTTCCAGGACGCCGTCCCCACCCGCCTTCGAGACCGTGGACGGCCCCCGGGACTTCCCCAGGCTCCACGCCTACCAGGAGGATCTGGTCCGGAACGTCACCACCCTGCTCGACCGACTGGCCCCGCAACGCGGCATGCTGTCGCTGCCCACCGGCGCCGGGAAGACCCGGGTCACCGCCGAGGCGGTGATCCGGTGGGTGAAGCGGGTTGGCGATCTGGAGGGCCCGATCCTGTGGATCGCGCAGACCGATGAGCTGTGCGAACAGGCCGTGCAGAGCTGGAAGTTCGTGTGGAGCAAGGTGGGCGCGGAACGACCGCTCACGATCAGCCGGTTGTGGGCCGGCAACGAGGTGGGAGATGTCGTCGACCATCCGCACCTGGTCGTCGCCACGGACGCCAAGCTGGAGCGCTGTCTGGGCACCGACGCGTACGCGTGGCTGCGTGGGGCGGTGCTGGTGATCGTGGACGAGGCGCACACCGCCGTCTCGAAGCGGTACACCGGGATTCTCGGCCAGTTGGGCCTCACCCAATACACGACCGAGCGGCATCTGCTCGGTCTGACGGCCACTCCGTTCCGCAACACCAACGAGGAGGAGACCAGCCGTCTGGTCAGCCGTTTCGGCAACCGGCGGCTCGACGAGGGCGTCTTCCCGTCCGGAGATCCGTACGGAGATCTCCAGGAATGGGGAATGCTCGCGCAGGTCGAGCACCGCACCCTGGAAGGCGGTCGGATCGAGCTGACCCGGGACGAGAAGGCGCAGGCCGACCGGATGGCGACGCTCTCCCGAGCCGCCGAGCAGCGTCTCGCCGACGACCATGCGCGCAGCCGACGCATCGTCGACGAGGTGGTGTCTCTCCCGGAGAACTCGCCGACCCTGCTCTTCGCCACCTCGGTGGATCATGCCAAGTACCTCGCGGCCAGGCTGAACGACCGGGGTGTCACGGCCGCCGCCGTGGATTCGACCACCAGCGCCCAGGACCGCCGCCGCCGGATCGAGGACTTCCGTTCGGGAGGCATCCAGGTGCTCACCAACTACGGTGTCCTCACCCAGGGCTTCGACGCCCCCGCCACCAGGGTCGTGGTGGTGGCCCGCCCGGTCTACAGCACCAATGTCTACCAGCAGATGATCGGTCGTGGCCTGCGCGGTCCCGGGAACGGTGGCAAGGACACCTGCCTCATCCTGAACGTCAGCGACAACATCGCGAACTTCGACACCCGGCTCGCCTTCACCCAGTTCGAGCATCTCTGGAGCCGTACGTGACCGACGCCTACCTCGACAACCCGCCGCTGACCGACGAGCAGCGGGTCGTGGTCGAACAACCCTGGGACGCACGCGTCCTGGTCACCGCCGGGGCCGGGGCCGGAAAGACGCACACGTTGGTGCGCCGGCTCGACACGCTGTGCGGTCACGAGGACCCCGACCGGGCGTTGGAGGCCGCCGAGATCCTGGTGCTCACCTTCTCCCGGGCCGCCGCCCGCGAGCTGCGCGAACGCATCGTCCGGCACGGGGAACGGGCCCGCCGGGTGCGTGCCCAGACCTTCGACGCCTGGGCGTACGGGGTTCTCCTCCAGGCGTATCCGGACGGGGAGTGGGCCGGGGCCGGTTTCGACGAGCGGATCAACGCCGCGATCCGGGCGATCGAGAACGGGGCGCTGGAGGCCGGCGATGCCGTTCCGCCCGCGCATGTCGTGATCGACGAGGTGCAGGACCTGTTGGGCAGACGCCGAGAGCTGGTGGAGGCCCTTCTCGACCGGTACCAGGAGAGCTGCGGCTTCACCGTTGTCGGCGACGCCGCCCAGTCCGTCTACGGCTTCCAGATCGAGGACCCGACCGAACGCGCCGACGAGACCGGTCGGTTCTTCGACTGGTTGCGGTGCTCGTACCCCGACGACCTCGTGGAACTGCACCTCACGCGGAACTTCCGGGCCGTCACTCCGGAGGCCCGGATCGCGCTGCCTCACGGGCCCCGGCTGCAGCAGGTCACCGACGCGGACGAGGCGGCGATGTACTACGAGGAACTGCGTGACCTGCTCATGGCTCCGGCCAACGGGATGGGTGAGCTCAGCGATCCGTTCACCCTGGACGGGTTGCGGAACCTCTCCGACACCTGCGCGATCCTCACCCGCGACAACCGCCAGGCTCTGGTGGTCTCCGGGCTGCTCCACGAGCACGGCGTCGAGCACCGGCTGCGGCGCCCCCTCGAGGAGCGGCCGGTGCCGTACTGGGTGGCCGAGTTGTTGCGCCGCACCGAGGCGACCGGCCTCGCCGAGGACCGGTTCCGTTCCCTGATCACAGACATCCCACTGGCCTACGAACCGAACGCGACCGCCCTGTGGACGGTGCTGCGTCGGGTCGCACGCGGGCCCGGGGGCGCCGTGCTCGATCTGGAGCGGCTGCGCCGCTCGGTCGCCGACGGCAGGTTCCCCGACGAGGCGGCCGACCCGGAGACCACGCGGATCGTCGTCTCCACGGTGCACCGCGCCAAGGGCCTGGAGTTCGACCGGGTGATCGTCCTGACCCCACCGACCGTCGCCGATCTGTACAGACAGCACAAGGACGAGTCGGACCTCCCGGCCGAGGCCCGCGCCCTCTATGTGGCGATGACACGCGCTCGCCAGGACCTGTACCACATGGACTCTCCCGAACTTCCGATCGTCAAGAGGGCGGGCGGCAGGCGGAACGGCCGTCGGTACGTCGGCGGGTGGCGGCCGTACGACAGATTCGGGATCGTCGCCGAGGCAGGTGACGTCGGCCGGGACAGTCCGCCGGGTCACGGGACCGATGCCGTGGCCACCCAGACCTATCTCCTGGATCAGGTCGGTCCGGGGGCCGAACTGGTGCTGCGCAAGCGCCACGATCTACAGATGGGCGAGTTCCAGAGTCCGCCGTACTCCCTGGTGCACGAAGGGCGGGAGATCGGTGAGGTGTCGGAGCGGTTCCGCGAAGAGCTGTTCCAGGTGCAGAAGGTGAACCGGACCTGGGATCCGTGGTGGCCCGACGAGATCCACGGCATCCGGGTCGACACCCTGGAGACCGTCACGGGCAGCAGTGCCGCCGGCGCCAACGCCGGACTCGGAGACCGAGGCGTGTGGATCGTCCCTCGGATCACCGGCATCGGAAGGTACCGACGGGCCGAGAACGACGAGGAGCAGAGCGCATGACGAACGGAGCGGGTCAGCACTCCGAGCACTATCGGGTCCGGGACGACGAGCTGTTGGTGGGGCTCCGCCGTGAGCTCCTCGGTCCCGCTCCGGGCGCGGCGGCGGGCGACCGGGACGAAGTCCTCACCCAGGACGCACCGATCGATCGCTATCTCACCGGCGTCCTCTACCCGCGATCGGCGAACGCGAGCGCGGAGCAACGGATCCGCGAGGACGAGGCGGAACAGGACGGCCTGGACATCGCCCCGCTGCGCACCGGTGACAGCGTCGAGGAGTCCGGTACCGCGCAGGAGGTGGGCGCTGCGGGGTCCCGTCGCCCCTCCTCGATGGGCCTCACCTTCGCGGTCGCCCCGGCCATAGGCGAGGCGATCGTGGTGTCGGCGCGCGCCGCCGTCTACGAGGCCACCGACGAGGAGGGCAGGCCGATCCCGGCCCGTCGTGCCGAGGCTCGCACCACCTCCGACCAGCGGGAGCGGTGGCGGCGCAAGGAACTCTCACTGCCGGACACCACGATCGACGTGACCAGGCCCGATCCGGACAGGCGGGTCGACCTCGGCACCGGGGCCGAGCTGCGCGTCAACGTACGACGCCCCGACCGAAGCACCGGTACGGTCACGATCACGATCACGCTGGTCAACACCCACCAGGTCGACGAGCGGGAACTGCAGGACGCGTCCGCGCTGTTCCAGTGCGGGCTCACGGTTCGCGCGACCAACGGCTCCACCGCGTTCGTGGAACGCCCTGCACCGTCCGCCGCCCACGATCCCGAGGTCGCCACCAGCAGGCTGCTGCACCGCCACGCCCCTACCTTCGCCGTCGGTCACGGCTGCGCCGCCGAATGGGACTGGACGCCGCCGCCGATCGGCATGACCGACACCGTCCTGGCCGCGGTCACCGAGGTGCGGAGCGAGTTCGTGCCCACCGTCGAGGTGCTGCTCACCGACTCCAACCCGGAGATCGACAGCTCCGCCCTGTCCATGATCGGCCTTGCGGAGCGCCCCGACGCGGAGGTCCTGGCCGCCCTGGCTGCACTGGCCGACGGCTACGAGCGCTGGATCGAACGCAAGGAGACCGAGGCGGGCGCGCTGGCGGGCGACCCGTACGAGAAGCCCGCGCTGGATCAGGTGGTGGCCTGCCGTGAGGCGCTCGGCCGTGTCCGCGAGGGCATCGACCTGCTGGGAGCTAAGCCCGATCTGATGCGGGCGTTCCGGCTCGCCAACCGCGCCATGGCCGACCAGCGCGCCCGCAGCGACTGGGTGAAGGGCGGTCGAACCGGTCGCCCCGACCTGGCAAAGGGCCGCTGGCGCCCCTTCCAGATCGCGTTCCTGCTGCTCTGTCTGGCCGGCATCGACGACCCCGAGCACCGTGATCGCGGCATCTCCGACCTGCTGTGGTTCCCCACCGGTGGTGGCAAGACGGAGGCGTACCTCGGCCTGATCGCCCTCACCTCCTTCCTCCGGCGCATCCGCAAGGGCTCGGCCGGCGGTGGCGTCACCGTGCTCATGCGCTACACCCTGAGACTCCTCACGCTCCAGCAGTTCGAGCGTGCGGCGATCCTGCTCTGCGCCATGGAGTGCATGCGTCGAGGCACGCCCGAGTTGGGCGGGGAGGAGTTCTCCATCGGCATGTGGGTGGGCCGTTCGGCCACGCCCAACACCCTGGAGGAGGCCGAGAACAAGCTCGCCGAGCTCCGCGGGAATCTCGACAGACGCCTCGCCACCGAGAACCCCGTCCAGTTGCACGCCTGCCCCTGGTGCGGAACCCGCCTCGACGCACGCGCCTACGAGGTCGACAAGGACGCCGTACGGATGCGCGTCCGTTGCCCCGGTACCGGTTGCGACTTCGCGGACGGTCTGCCGGTCCACCTGGTGGACGAGACGGTGTACGACGCCCGACCGACGCTGGTGATCGCCACTGTCGACAAGTTCGCGTCGATGCCTTGGCGCCCGGCCACCGCCGCGCTCTTCAACCGTGACGACCCGCACGACGGCACTCCGCCCCCGGAGCTGATCGTCCAGGACGAACTCCACCTGATCTCGGGCCCGTTGGGCACACTCACCGGGCTCTACGAGACCGCCGTGGACGCGCTCGCCGACCGCCCCAAGGTGATCGCCTCCACGGCGACCATCCGTCGCGCCGCCGACCAGGGTCGCCGGCTCTTCGCCCGCGAGGTGTGCCAGTTCCCGCCCGCCGGTCTGGACTCCCGCGATTCCTGGTTCGCCGTGGAAACCCCACGCGAGGAGAAGGCGAGCCGCCGCTACGTCGGTCTCCTGGCCCCCGGCACCAGCCAGTCCACCCTGCTGATCCGTACCTACGCCACCCTGCTGCACCGGGCCGGACAGGCGCGGACCACGGACGAGGTGCGCGACGCGTACTGGAGCCTCGTCGGCTACTTCAACAGCCTCCGGCTGCTGTCCGCCGCCGAACTCCAGGTCCACGACGACGTGGTGGCCTACCTCGAACTGCTCGCCGAGCGTGAAGGAGTGGCGGTGCGCTCCATCGCCAACTACTCGGAGCTGACGAGCCGGATCGACGCCAGCGAGATCCCCGCCCGTCTCAAGGGCATCGAGAAGAAGCTCCCCGACGAGGACACCGTGGACGTCCTCCTCGCCACCAACATGATCGCGGTGGGCGTCGACGTGGAGCGTCTCGGCCTCATGGCCGTGATGGGTCAGCCGCAGACCACCGCCGAGTACATCCAGGCCACCAGCCGTGTCGGCCGCGCCCGTCCCGGACTGGTCGCCGTCATGCTCAACGCGACCCGATCCAGGGACCGCTCCCACTACGAGAACTTCCTGCACTTCCATTCCGCCCTCTACCGCGAGGTCGAATCCACCTCCGTCACACCGTTCTCCGCCCGGGCCCGTGAGCGAGGCCTGCACGCGGTGATCGTGGCCCTGGCCCGCGTCCTCATCCCGGCTGCCCGCCCCAACGAGGCGGCGGGCCGGGTCGACTCCTACGAACACCTTCTCCGCGAGGTCATCAAACCCGTTCTCCTGGAGCGGGTCCGTGCCGTCACGGACGAAGAGGCCGACGCGGTGGCCCGCGCCTTCGACGAGTTCGTCGAGTGGTGGTGCGACGAGGCCGACACACACGGCGGCCTGCTCTTCGAGCCCCGCAGGGGAAGTCGTACCCCCTCGCTCCTGAAGTCGTACGACGACGAGTCCGAGGACGCCGAGGCCTGGCGCACCCTGTGGAGCCTGCGCGACGTCGACGCCGAGTCCGCCCTGTTCATGGAGGCATCCCGATGACCCCGCCCCCCGCACGCCGCCGCCGGACCGGCGCGGAACGCTCCGCGCCCGCACGCAATCTGCTCCGCCGCGGTTCGGTCCGTCGCGCCCAGGCGATCACCACGTACGGGGTCGGCTCACTCGTGGCCGTCGACCAGGAGTCCTTCATCGTCTCCGGCCTCGACGGGGCAGACGAACACTGGAGCCTAGACGAGTCCCCCCGGATCCACGAGCGGCGCCTCGCCCGCCTCCTGGGCGTCCAGCACTTCCGGCTGCCGCCCGCGTCGGACGACTCGAGCAGGGACGGCCTCCGTGTCCGCCGGTTCCCCCTCATGCATTCCTGCCCCGAGTGCGACGACCTGCGCCGGCACCGTGACTTCAATCCGCCGCCCGGTCGGAGCGTCTGCGGCACATGTGAAGTCGACCTCGTGCCCTCCCGTTTCGTGATCGCCTGCGAGGCAGGGCACCTCGACGAGTTCCCCTACTGGCACTGGGTCCATCGCGCCGCCGGACGCGGCATCACGACCGCCGGACAGTGCGGCGGAACCCTCAAGCTGCGCTCCACCGGCCGGAGTTCCTCACTCCGCTCGATCCTCGTCTCCTGCACCTGCGGAGTGCCCGAGGCGTCGATGGAGGGCTCCTTCCGCAAGCGTGCCCTCAAGGATCTGGGCCTCCGCTGCCGTGGCACCCGCCCCTGGCTCGGCACGTCCGTGCCCGCCCATACCTGTGCTCTGACCCCGCGCACCCTCCAGCGCGGTTCCTCGACCGTGTGGCAGCCGGTGTTGAAGTCGGCGCTCTCCATCCCGCCGTGGAGCGACGGCCGCGCCGACCCGCTCGCCGAGCACTGGGACAGGCTGCGTCGACTCAACAGCCGCGAGGAAGTGGAGATGATCCTCAACTACGTGTTCGAGGGCGGGAGTCCGGTCCCGATCGACGAGGTGATGACACTCCTCGACGCGGAACGTGAGGAGGACCCGAACGGCGAGGACACCCCTACCTTCGACCACCGCTACCGCGCTCTGCGCAACAAGGAGTACGAGCGCCTCCGCTCGGGCAACGACGAGCGCGAGCATTCCCGCAACGAACAGTTCATCTGCGAGACCCCGCTCGGCGACTCGACCGCGCTCCACCCGCTCGGTGTCACGGGCCCGATGCTCGTCAAGAAACTCCGCGAGGTACGCGCGCTCAAGGCGTTCACCCGCCTCACCGACCCCGACTCCACGACCGAGTCCAACGAGGTCCCGCTCTCCGACTCCGACATGCGGTGGCTCCCCGCCATGGAGGTGCACGGCGAGGGAGTGTTCCTGCGCCTGGACGAGGACCGTCTCGGCTCATGGGAGAAGGCCCCTGCCGTGGCAGCTCGGGTCGAGAGGATGCGCAGCGCCCACCAAAGGACGTTGGACCAACGCGCCGCGGATGCGAGCCGCGTCGCCCCCTCCCCCGCCACTCCCCGCATGGTGCTGCTGCACACCCTGGCCCATGTCCTGATCAACGAGTGGAGCCTGGAGGCCGGCTATCCGGCCGCCGCCCTGCGGGAGCGCCTGTACGCCGCCGACGACATGGCGGGGATCCTCGTCTACACCGCGACGAGCGACTCCGCGGGCAGCCTCGGTGGGCTCGTCGCCCAGGGCGAACCGGACAACCTCGCCCGAACCCTCCACTCGGCCGTCCACCGCACCTCATGGTGTTCGTCCGACCCGCTCTGCGTCGAGTCCGAGGCGTCCGGCACCGGTGGCACCAACCTCGCCGCCTGCCACGCCTGCGTGATGCTTCCCGAGACAAGCTGCGAGCACAACAACATCCTGCTGGACCGTGCGCTGCTCGTCGGCACCCCGGAAGACCCCCACCTGGGCTTCTTCGCGGACGCACTGGAACAGTGACACCCGGCCGGCCGCGGAGTCACCAGGTCGGGAACGGGGCCGCGGCCGCCGCTCCGTTCCCGGTCCCGGACTCTGTTCACGGCTCGCGCCGCGGGCTTCCGTCGCCTCGAAGCGGATGATCCCCTCTCTCAGGCGTGCCGCCCCCACCGCCCCCGGTGAACAACATCCCCCACGCCCCGCCGCCGCTCCGCGACCCGCCCGCCCTGCTCAGGAACATCCTCAGCCCGGTACCCCACCGTGATCCCCCCGATCGGGTCGTACTCCTCCGGCACCCCGAACTCCGCCCGGAACGGCTGCAGATGCTCGGGCATGATCCCGAAGAAGCAGGCGCCGAGGCCTTCGTCGACCGCGGTGAGGAGCATCAGCAGGGAGGCCATACCCGTGTCGATGTACCAGTACGGCGCGGGCCAGCGGGCTTCGGCGCGGTCCTCCCAGCCCTTGTCGGGTTCGGCGTAGCGCGCCAAGTAAGCGGCCTTGTGCGCCAGGGGTACGACGACCAGCGGGGCGTCCTGCATGGTCGGGGTGTTCTCGACCCGAGTCGGGACGAACGGCCAGAAGCGGGCGCGGTCGGCCGGGGTGGTCAGGGCGAGGAACGCCCAGCCCTGGGAGAAGCCCGCCGACGGGGCTCGTAGCGCGGAGGCGAGGATGCGTTCGGTCACCTCCGGGGTCAGCGGCTTGTCGGTGTAGTGACGGATCATGCGTCGCCGGCGGACCACTTCGGAGAATTCCATGTCCGCAGATCCTGCCACGAACTCACCGAACGCCGGGAGCTGTTGATCAGTCAGTCGTGCCCCGCACGCACCGGGGGGAGAGGTCGTGCAGCATCTTCGCATCGGCACTGCGTTCTCCTGCTTGCACGCAATCTCAGCGCACCGCACGAGATGCGCAATCTGCTGCAACCCTGAGGCGCGGACGGGTGCCGTCCACGCACAACCGCCGATGAATTGGCGACTCAGGACACTGGTCTGGAGGGGAAGTCGCAGCGACCACGTGACCGAAGCCCGTGGATCAAGACTTGAAGCTGCCGTGTCAAACCCCAGCTCGGTCATTCTCCGAGCCGGGCTTCTCCTCTCGCCGGCCGCCGGCGTGACCGTACCCACGCCCACGCCCACGCCCAGGCCCACGCACACGCACACGCACACGCACACGCACACGCCCACGCACACGCCCACGCCCACGCCCACGCCCACGCCCACGCCCACGCCCACGCACCGGGGCTATTCGACGGCTGTGAACAGTGTTCCCCGCAGGGCCTCAACCCTGCCCAAAAGGCTCTGGTGGTGTCTCGATCGGCCGTGCCAGGGTGAGCCGCTCAATGACCTTCGAACCGCTGGAGGAAAAGGTATGAGCCTGGCCCGGGACAAGGACAGCACGACGGTGAAGGGGAAGGCACCCCAGCGGCCGCAAGTGGCTCCCTCCTCCGCCGGAACGACCGTGCAACGGATGCTCGCCCTCCAGAGCGCCGCCGGGAACAGGGCCGTGGCCGAGATGGTGCGGCGTGGCGGGCTGCCGGAGGCGCAGGCGCCCCATCAGCACGGTCCGGCGTGCGGGCACCGGGCGCAGGCGGCGGTGCAGCGGTCCGCGGCCGATGTCACCGTGGCGCGGGCCGAGGACGAGCATGCGCACGGTCATGACACCGGGCCGGAGGGGCAGGGCGCGCTGTTGGCCGCCGCCATGAAGTCGCCGAGCGAGGCGCTGCCCTCGTCAGTTGTGGCGAAGGCCGGGGCGTTTTACCAGAACGACGCCCTCGCCTCCACGCGCGTCCACCACGACGTGGTGGCCCAGCGTGCCACGGAGGCCATGGGGGCCGCGGCCATGACCGTCGGCAACCACATCTTCCTCTCCGCCGGGGCCGCCGCCAGCGAGGAGCTGATCGGCCACGAACTCAGCCACGTCGACAAGAACCTCAAGGGCGTGCCCGAGACGGGCCACGACAGCGGCGCCGGAGTCACCGTCACCAACCCGCGCCAGGACTCCGAACGGGCCGCCGAGCGAGACGGTAACGCCTACGCCACCGGTCAGCGGACCGCCCCGTCCCTCATCGCGTCGCAGACGGGGGCGAACGCCTCCGCCGGGCCCGTGCAGCGGATGCCCGAGGAAGGACAGTCGTCGGAGGAGGGGCGGCGGATCGCCCTCCAGGACGGTCCGCTGGGACTCAGCGGTGAGGACCACATCGCGTCGCTGCCCGAGGACAGCGAACAAGAAGTGATCCTCCAGCGCGGCGTCACGCCCACGCAGCGCAAGGCCATGGTGAAGGAGGTCATCCGCGGCTCCTTCATCAGCCTTTCGAAGATGACGGCGAAACCCGACGAGGATGCCACGAAGCCCGATCCCGAGCATGTCCGGGGATACGTGAACCAGGAGCGCAACGACGATGTCGCCAAGCTCATCGAGTTCTCGACGAAGTCCGATATCGCCACCGGGTTCGCCTCGGAAGCCTCCTTCGGCATCGTGCTCACCATCAAGATCAAGAGGAAGTTCCTGGCGAAGGGCGCGACCGGTAGCGAGCGCGGCTGGATCACGCGGCAGGGAGCGCCCTACGACATCGTCGGGATCGAGCGGAAGGACCAGGGGGTGGAGAAACTGGCCCCGCTGACCGAGGGGGAGTTCCGCGAGGTGGTCAAGAAGGAGGAGATGGCCGAGTTCCTTCTCAAGGTGCAGGATCCGGCAGCCAGGGCGCAGCACATGAGCTCGATCGAACCTTCGAAGAAGATGGCCGAGGCGCAAAAAATCCTCGCCTACAACAAGGCGGTGTACGGGTCCTAGTGTCCTGAGTCGCCCGATGTATCGACCTCGACGTGCCCTTCGCCAACCACGACATCCTGCTCACCGGTCGAATTTCGCTGCCCGCGTCATCCCGTGGTGCGTAACCCATGAGCCGGCCGCGGAGAACGCCGAGGACGCCACCCGTTCC
Organism: Streptomyces sp. NBC_00986; assembly: GCF_045162565.1. NCBI lineage: Bacteria > Bacillati > Actinomycetota > Actinomycetes > Kitasatosporales > Streptomycetaceae > Streptomyces > Streptomyces sp. NBC_00986. The sequence goes on along the minus strand of NZ_CP108733.1, from coordinate 7,332,823 downwards.
GCCCCGCAGGTCACAGCTCCGGAGCCAACAACGTCAGCCGTAGCAGCGCCGTGACCGCCAGTGCCGGCGGGACCGTGTACCACCACCTGCGGAGCCAGTCCGCCTTGACGAACACCCAACTCAGCCCCGTTGTAACGGCGGTGAGGGCCAGGGCCGTGCCTGACGCGAAGTTCGAGTGGGCGGCCGTTTCGCTGTCCCAGGGGCCTACGGGGGTGGCCGCGTATGCCAGGAGCGTCATGTACGCCGTCGCCAGGTGGCCCAGGGTGAGGACGAGGGCGCATAGCGCGGGCGCTGTGCGGTTGCGCGGGGGCCGGTCCGCTTGCCCGTCGGCGTGGGGAGTCGAGGGGCGGACAGGGCTGGTCACTTCAAGGCCTCCTTGGCGTCGTCCAGTTCGCGGTCGATGAAACCTGGTCGACACCAACTCCCCACCCCCCACTGTCCATTACGCACTTATTGCACAAGAGATCTTCACTATTTCCGACCTGGGTCCATATCATGCGGAGATCAACAGGCCCGGCCAAGGCGACACTTGGGCGGGCCTCTCGGGTTCCAGTGGGGGTTTCATGCGTATACGTGTTGCGGCTGCCGCCGCCGTGTCCGGTGCCGTCGTCCTGTCCGCGCTCGCGCTTCCGGTGGCCGCCCAAGCAGCGGAGCGTACGGGGGCGGCGGCGAAGCTGACTTCCTTCGCCGCCAAGGCCGTTCAGCCCAGAGACTCCTTGGGCAACACCAAGTTCTCGCACGCCGTCATCAACGGTGGCAAGGACATCGTCCTCGGCACCACCGGCACGAAGTCCGTCACCGTCACGTACACCGCGCAGAACGCGAGCGGCATCGCCCTCACCGAGGCCTTCCTGTGGCAGGGGACCGACAGTTCGACCACGGACGGCATCACCGGTGGGCTGGGGACGGACGACGACCCTGCCTGCACGGAGACGGCGACGCAGGGCACGTACACCTGCAAGGCCGTCTTCAACATCCACCCCGCCACCGACATGAAGGACAACGGTGTGGCCGGGACCTGGAAGCTGTTCCTGGGGGCCTGGGACCTGTACGCGAACGCCAGTTACAACGACGACGTCGCCACCGCCTCGATCAAGAAGGCCTCCACGCTGACCGCCAACGCCACGCCCGAGCCGGTCAAGAAGGGCAAGACCATCACGGTCACGGGCAAGCTGGCCCGCGCGAACTGGTCGACGGGCAAGTACGCGGGGTACGTGTCGCAGCCCGTGAAGCTGCAGTTCCGGAAGAAGAGCAGCAGCACCTACACCACCCTCAAGACGGTCAAGACCAACAGCACCGGCGTCCTGAAGACCACCACCAAGGCCACGGTCGACGGTTACTACCGCTACGTCTTCGCCGGCACCGCCACCACCGCCGCGGCGACAGCACCCGGCGACTTCGTCGACGTCCGGTAAGCGGCTAGGAAGCACCTCAGCATCACTACGTCAGCACTTCGGTGCCGGGTCGCCATGCGTCATCGCGCCCGGCACCGCACCATTTCCCCGCCCCCGGTATCGCCGAGTAAGAGATCTACGTGAACCGCCAAGAGGGTCTCCCAACACCCCCGCCCCTCTGTGTACCGTCCTCCCTTGTGTCGATCGGTGATCACTCAACTACCGTTCTACGCGCGAAGATTCACCGCAGTCAGCGACACCAGCAGCACCCGCAACGCCCAACACACCCGCACCCGCACCCCTGTTCATTCCACCCCCACTGATGGAATCCCCCCACTCACGGAGGTTCACCGGATGCTCAGCCTTGGCAAGTCCATGACACGCACAAGCGCCTTCACGTCACGCCACAGGTTCACCACCGCCCTCACCGTCCTCGGCATGCTCGCCACAGGCGCTGCCGTCCAGGCGGCCACCGTCACCCCCGCGCACGCGGCCACCACGCACCGCGTGCTGTTCGACGACGGGCACGCCGAGGAGGCGGGCAACGCGGACTGGATCATCTCCACGAGCAAGCCCGACCCGCTGTCCCAGGACTCCTCCCCCTCCTCCGACAAGGACTGGACCGGGGCACTCTCCTCGTGGGGCATCGCCCTGCAGAAGACCGGTGACTACAGCCTCAAGACCGCGACCAGCGCGCTCACTTACGGGGGTTCGTCGGCGACCGACCTGTCGAACTTCGACACGCTCGTGCTGCCCGAGCCGAACATCAAGTTCACGACCGCCGAGAAGACCGCCATCATGAACTTCGTGAAGGCCGGCGGCGGGCTGTTCATGATCTCCGACCACACCGGGTCCGACCGCAACAACGACGGCTACGACGCGGTCCAGATCCTCAACGACCTGATGACGAACAACAGCGTCGACTCGACCGACCCGTTCGGCTTCTCCATCGACTCGCTGAACATCGCCTCCGGCTACCCGGCCGCCATCAGCGACAGCAGCAACCCGGTGCTGCACGGCTCCTTCGGCACCGTCACCAAGAGCCTGATCGCCAACGGCACCACGGCCACGATCAAGCCGGCCGACAACTCCGCCGCCAAGGGCCTGCTCTACCGCTCCGGTTACTCCGGGAACACCGGCGCCTTCTTCGCCACCAGCACCTTCGGGAGCGGCAAGGTCGCGTTCTGGGGCGACAGTTCGCCGATCGACGACGGCACCGGCCAGTCCGGCAACACGCTCTACGACGGCTGGAACGACACCGGCGCCACCAACGCCGCCCTCGCCCTCAACGCCACGGAGTGGCTCTCCTCGTGAGCCGTGAGCCGTAGACCTGAGGTGTAAGCCGTAGGCCATCGAGGCTGACGTAGAACCGCGCGCTAGCCTCGATGGCGATATCCGGTCAGCTCGGTTCCGTCAGTTCCAGGAGGCACGTCATGGCCAAGGTCCCCAGCGTCCGCAACGTTCCCAGCGCAGTGGTCGCCGCGAGCGGGCTTGTCGGTGGGTACGGCGTGGCCCGCTGGACCAGGAAGCGGCAACTCGGCGGAGTCGTCCTGGCCGCGGCCGGAGCAACTGCCGCACAGCAGTGGAGGCAACAGGCCGGCGGCAAGGCAGCCGGGGCACTCACGGTCGCCTATGTAGCCGCGTTCGCCGGCTCCCACCCCCTGGCCAAGAAGGTCGGCGCCTGGCCCGCCGTCTTCGGGGTCGCCGGCGCCGTAGCCCTCGCATCCTGGGCGGTAGCCGACCGCCACGCGTGACGACCGTCGCCCGCGTACGGCGGCAAGGCGACGTGTCGGGGGGTGTCCGCCCGCAGCGGTCGGCGCGTCAACACGGGCAAGTCGCTGAGCAACGGTCCCCGCGCCGATCCGAGGACGGATACCCCCCGGCGCGGCGCCGCCCCACAACGCACCCCCGCGCCGAAACGCACCCGCACCCACACACGGACCCGCACCCCCCACAACCCAGGGGCGCGGGGAACGGCGCGACCAGCCCCCACCAGCCCGCACCCGAAGACGACGCCTCAGCGCCGATGCCCCAGCACATTCACCACCCGCCCACCCGGATCCCGCACAAAGAACCGCCGCACCCCCCACTCCTCGTCCCGCAACTCCCGCACGATCTCCGCACCGGACGCCACCACCGCCGCCCACACCGCGTCCACGTCCTCGACCTCCACGCTCAGATCGGGGACAACAGGGGCAGTGCGTTCCTCCGTCAGGAAGCTGATCTGAGCGGTGGGGTTCGAGGGAGACGCCAGGGTCATGACCCAGCCCTGGTTCATGACCTCCTCCAAGCCCAGCAGGCCGTAGAAGTCGGCGTTCGTGCTCATCAAGTCCTCGCCCTCTCCCGCCACTTGGAAGTCGGGGACGATCCTGCGAATGGTCATCAGCTACGGCTCCTCACGATCGCTGGGCGGCGCCGCACACCACACCGTCGGTCGAATCCTCCGCGCCGCGCGGCCTGAAGCAGCGTCCCACCGTCGCCGCGATCAGCGACCCCGCCGCGATCACCAGCGTCGCGAACGCCCACGCCAGCGGTTGTTCCGACTCGAAGGACACGTACATCTGCACCGCGGGCGGCACCGCCACCACCAGCAACGGCCAGGCCAGGTCGTCCCTGCGGCCGAAGTAGCCCGCCAGCACCACCAGGATCACCGCGAGTGCCACCCCGCCGCCACCGGGCACCTCGTCCGACGCGGGCACCGGCACCGGCACCGATCCCGACGGAACGCAGACGACGTACGCCGCCGTCGCGATCCCCGCACCGAGCATCCGGGTCAGCCAACGTTCCGGCCAGGGGCGCGTCCGCAGGGGGCTCAGCAGCTTCTCGGTCATACGTACGAGGGTCATCCGTGAGGCGGGGCCACGACAGAGTACGAGTACTCAGATCCACCAGACCCGTCCCCCTTACGCCGACCCCGCCGCCCCCGCCTACCCCGTCGCCCCCGCCTACCCCGCCGCACCACCGACCGAAGGCGACTTCACCGCAGTCAACGGCGTAGCCACATCCTCCAGCGACCGCCCCTCCGCCCGCACCGCCAGCACCGCCGCCACCAGCCCCGCCGCACACATCAACCCGGCCCCGATCTGGAACGCGAGCACCGTGTCGCCGACCTTCCCCGTCCCCGTGAGGTCCGCGAACAGCAGCGGCCCACTGATCCCACCCGCCGCCGTACCCAGCGCGTAGAAGAAGGCGATCGACATCGCCCGGGTCTCCATCGGGAAGATCTCCGAGACCGTCAGATACGCGCTGGACGCACCCGCCGACGCGAAGAACAGGACCGCGCACCAGCACGCCGTCATCGTGGTCGCGCTCAGCGAACCCCGGTCGAACAGCCAGGCCGTACCGAACAGCAACAGCCCCGAGAGCAGATACGTCGACGAGATCATCACCCGGCGCCCGACCGTGTCGAACAGTTTGCCCAACAACAACGGGCCCATGAAGTTGCCGACGGCGATGACCGCGAAGTAGTAACCGGTGTTCCCCGTAGGCACGTTGAAGAACTTCGTCAGGATCGCGCCGAAGCCGAAGGTGATCGCGTTGTAGAGGAACGCCTGGCCGATGAAAAGCGAGAAGCCGAGCGTCGCGCGCTTCGGATAGTCGTGGAAGATCGTGCGGGCGATCTCCCCGAACGAGACACTCTTGCGCTGATGGATGGTGATCTCGCCCTCGGCGGGCGGCAGTTCGTGCCCCTGCTCCGCCTCGATCCGGCGCTCGATCGACGTCACCACCTCGTCCGCCTCCCGGTCCCGGCCATGGATCAGCAGCCAGCGCGGGCTCTCCGGCACATGCCGTCGTACGAGAAGAATGACCAGGGCGAGCACGGCGCCCAGCGCGAAGGTCAGCCGCCAACCCACGTCCGCCGCGAAGATGTTGGTGTTCAGCGCGACGATCGACAACAACGAACCTCCCACCGCGCCCACCCAGAAACTGCCGTTGATGATCAGATCCACGCGGCCCCGGCAGTACGCCGGGATGAGCTCATCGATCGCGGAGTTGATCGCCGCGTACTCGCCACCGATCCCGAAGCCGGTGAGGAAGCGGAACGTGAAGAACCACCAGGTGGAGAAGGAGGCCGCGGTCAGAGCAGTCGCCGCCAGGTACACCACCAGCGTGATCATGAAGAGCTTTTTACGGCCGTAGAGGTCCGTGAGGTGCCCCCAGAACAGGGCGCCCACGCACGCGCCCGCCACATACAGCGCCGCCGCGATACCGGTGACCTGGCCGGAGCTGATCGGCAGCCCGCTACCGGGCTCGGAGAGGCGGCTCGCGATGTTGCCGACGACCGTGACCTCCAGGCCGTCGAGGATCCACACGGTGCCGAGGCCGATGACGATCGTCCAGTGCCAGCGGGACCACGGAAGGCGGTCGAGCCGGGCGGGAATGGACGAGGTGATCGTCCGGCCACCGCTCCCTGCCGGGGTCCCGGCACCCGCGCTCTCACTCGCACTCGCACTCGCCATGTGGGTTCCTCCTCGTCGAGCGAACCCCCTCCGGGTGCCCCCGGGAATCGGCCCCTACACCCGCGCCCGCACCCGCCCCTACACCCCCACCAGCCGCGTCACCGTATAGATCAACAAGCCCACCAACGACCCCACCACCGTGCCATTGATCCGGATGAACTGCAGGTCACGCCCGATGTTCGCCTCGATCTTCCGGGTGGTGTGCTCGGCGTCCCAGCCGGCCACCGTGTCCGTGATCAGGGAGGTGATCTCCTTGCGGTAGGTCGTGACGACGTACACCGCCGCGCCCTCGACCCAGCCGTCGACCTTCGCCTGGAGCTTCGGCTCCACGGCCATCCTCGCGCCCAGCGACAGCAGCGAGGCCCGCACCCGCAGCCGTAGCTCACTGCGCTCGTCCTCGGCGGCCGACACGATCATCGAGCGGACGGACGTCCACGCGCTGGCGATCAGGTCCTGGACCTCGCCGCGGCCGAGGACCTCACCCTTGAGGCGCTCCACGCGCGCGCGGGTCTCCGTGTCGGACTGGAGGTCGGCCGCGAAGTCGCCGAGGAAGCGGTCCAGGGCGCCGCGGGCCGGGTGGGACGGCATGTCGCGCATCTCGGTGACGAAGCGGAGCAGCTCCTTGTAGACGCGCTCGCCGATGCGCTTGTCGACGAATCTCGGGGTCCAGCCGGGGGCCCCGCCCTCGACGGCGTCCATGACCTGCTCGTCGTGCAGGACCAGCCAGTCGTGCGCGCGGGCCACGATCAGGTCCACGACCCGTTTGTGACCGCCGTCGGCGACGATCTTCTCCAGCGTCTTCCCTATGCCCGGCGCGATCTCCTGGGCGTCGGCCCGGCGGGTGATCGCCTCGCCGACGATCGCCTGGACGTCGGAGTCCCGCAGGACGGTGAGCGCACCGCGCAGGGCGGCCGACAGTTCGGCCGTCACGCGGTCCGCGTGCTCCGGTACGGCGAGCCAGGCGCCGAGGCGGCTGCCGATGCCGACCGCGCGCAGGCGCTGCCGTACGACCTCCTCGGAGAGGAAGTTCTCGCCGACGAACTCGCCCAGGGAGACGCCCAGTTGGTCCTTCTTGGTGGGGATGATCGCGGTGTGCGGGATGGGCAGGCCCAGCGGGTGGCGGAAGAGGGCGGTGACCGCGAACCAGTCGGCCATCGCACCGACCATGCCCGCCTCGGCCGCCGCGGCGACATAGCCCGCCCAGGGACCGGCGCCCGAGTGCGACGCCCACTTCGCGAGCACGTAGACGACGGCCACGAAGAGCAACAACGCCAGCGCCGTCAGTTTCATCCGGCGGACGCCGCGCTGCCGCTCCTGGTCGGCCGCGCTGAACGTGGTCATCGTGCGGCGGGACCCGTCACGCTCGGTCGCCGCCCCCAGCCCCGCTTCTGTCCGTTCCATCCGCTCCACCCGTTCGCCGGTACCGTACATATTGTCCCTTCCTGACCGACTCCCAGAACGGAACAGGAGTTCCCGCAGTCACCCGATCGGGCAAAATGGCAGGGCCCTGCCACTCACCCGAGGAGATCCGTACCGCGTGACCAAGCGACGTGGTTATGCCCTGCTTACCGCGATCATCACCTTGATCGCGGTCCTTTCCGTCTGCATATACGTCGGGGCCGCCGCGGGCGACGGAAGCCGGGGCGACGACGGGAAGAACTCCTCCGGTTCCCGCTCCGGCGGCAACTCCGCCGCCCCCGCCTCGGCCGGCACCTGGGTGGGCGCCTGGGCCGCCGCCCCGGTGCGCGCCGAGACCGGCACGGAGCAGACCGGCATGGCGGGCCGCTCGGTGCGCAACATCGTCCACACAAGCGCCGGCGGCGCGGGCGCCCGGATCACCCTCTCCAACCTCTACGGCCGGGCCCCGCTCAGCATCACGCACGCCTCGATCGCCGTCGCCGCCGCCCGCAACAGCTCCGCCGCGGCCGCGGGCACCATGCGCCGGCTCACCTTCGGCGGCGGCGCGACCTCGGTCACGATCCCGGCCGGGGGACAGACCCTCAGCGACGCCGTGCGCCTCCAAGTCCCGGCGGGCGCCGACCTGTTGGTCACCACCTACTCCCCCACCGCGTCGGGACCGGTCACCTACCACCCGTACGCGCGGCAGATCTCCTATCTCGCCGACGGCGACCACGCCGAGGACGCGACCGGCACGCCGTACCGCGAACGCACCGCGATCTGGCGCTACCTGACCGCGGTGGACGTACTGAGCGAGCAGGCGAACGGCACGGTCGTCGCGTTCGGCGACTCGATCACCGACGGGTCCACCTCGACGGAGAGCGCCAACCGCCGCTGGCCGGACGCCTTTTCGGAGCGGCTGCGCGCGGCCGTCGCGGCCGGGCAGGACGTGCCGCGCTACAGCGTCGTCAACGAGGGCATCAGCGGCAACCAGATACTCACGAGCCTCGCCGGCCGGCCCGCCGAGAACCAGAGCGGCCTCGTCCGCTTCGGCCGTGACGTGCTCGGCCGTCCGAACGTCAAGGCCGTCGTCATCGACCTCGGCGTCAACGACGTCCTGCACGGCGCCACCGCCGACCGGGTCCTCACCGGCCTGCGCACCCTGGTCCGCCAGGCCCACGCCCGCGGCATCAAGGTCATCGGCGCGACCCTGATGCCCTTCGGTGGCCACCCCCGCTACTCGGCGGGCCGGAACGCGGTGCGCCGGCAGGTCAACGCGGCGATCAGGAACGGCACGGTCTACGACGCCGTCGTCGACTTCGACAAGGCGCTCCGCGACCCGTACGACCCGCGCCGCTTCGCCTCCGAGTACGACTCGGGCGACCATCTCCACCCCAGCGACCGGGGCTACCGGAGGATGGCCGCGACGATCGACCTGGCGGACCTGAAGGGCGCGGTCCCCGCCCAGTTGTGAGCCGGTCCGCTTCCTGGAGAAACGTCAGTCCCAGTCGCGGTGCCTGCGGTCCCGCCGCTCCCGCTGCCGCTCGCGGCGCTCATCGTGCCGTTCCCTGCGCTCCTCGTGGCGGCGTCGGATCGCCTCGCGGTGCTCCTCCATGGCCTCGCGGTGGGCGTCGTTCAGGCCGGACAGGGCGTCGCGGTGGGAGCCGTAGAGCTGCTTGGCGGACGAGCCGCGCTCCAGCTTCTCCTGGCGGCGCTCCTCCTTGAGGCGCTGGCGTTCCGCGCGGGTCACCTTGCGTTCCACGCCTACGCCGCCCCAGAAGGCGAAGCCCGTGACGATCACGCGCGGGGCGCCCGGGTCGCCCTGCACGCCCTCCTGGCTGTGGTCGAAGCCGCCCATGATGCCGATGCCGCGGACGACGACCTCGACGCCCGGCGGCACGATGATCTGCGCGCCGCCCATGATCGCGATGCAGTTGATCTCGACCTCGCGGTCCGCGAAGTTCGCCTCGCGCAGGTCGATCTCGCCACCGCCCCAAAAGGCGACGGCGGTGAACCGCTTCGGGACCGTCCAGCGTCCCTTGCGCTGGAACCCGGACATGATGGCCACGGCGGCGGTCGAGGACCCCTCGCCGCCGACGATCCGCCCGGCCCAACTCCCGCTGTCCACCGGCTCCTTGACCATGTTCACCGGCGGCGGGGTGACCCCGGCGACCGGCAGGTCCTGGGTGATGGGCGTCAGTTCGCCGTACGTGCGCGCCTTGTACGTCGCCTCCAGACGCTCCTCGAACTCCTCCATGTCGAGGCGGCCCTCCGCGACGGCGTCGCGCAGCACCTCGGCGACCCGCTCACGGTCGGCGTCGGATGCGCGGAGTTCCGGGACTGCGTCGTCGGTCATACAGAGCAGCCTACGAGGTCACTCCGCGCAGGGCCATGAGGTGACTTCACCCCGGTCTACGAGACCGCTTTCTCGGCCTGTTCCGCGTACATCTTGGCGATGACCGCCTCGATGTCCGGCTCCCGCACCGACAGGTCCACCATCGGGTACTCCGCCGCGATCCGCGCGACCAGCGGAGCCGCCGACTCCGACGCCGGGAACGCCAGCCACTGCCTCGGTCCCTCCACCTTCACCACCCGCGCGTCCGGTACCTCGATCGGGGGCAACTCCCGTTCCAGGTCCACCACCAGCGTCCGCTCGCTCTCCCCCGCCTCGTGCAGACCGGTGAGCGGGCCGTCGTACATCAGGCGCCCGTGGTCGATGACCATCACGCGCGAGCAGAGCTGCTCGATGTCCTGGAGGTCATGGGTGGTGAGGAGGACCGTGGTGCCCTGTTCGGCGTTCAACTCCCGCAGGAACTCCCGGACTTTGGCCTTGGAGATGACGTCCAGGCCGATGGTCGGTTCGTCGAGGTAGAGCACCTCGGGGTCGTGCAGCAGGGCCGCCGCGATGTCGCCGCGCATCCGCTGGCCGAGCGAGAGCTGTCGTACGGGGACGTCCAACAGGGCGCCCAGTTCGAGGAGTTCGACACAGCGGTCGAGGTTCTCGGCGTAACGGGCGTCCGGGATGCGGTACATGCGGTGCATCAGCTTGTACGAGTCGATCAGCGGGAGGTCCCACCAGAGGGTGGTCCGCTGGCCGAAGACCACGCCGATGCGGTGTGCGAGCCGGGTGCGCTCGCGGGACGGGTCGATACCGGCGACCCGCAGCCGGCCCCCGCTCGGGGTGAGGATGCCGGTCAGCATCTTGATGGTGGTCGACTTCCCGGCGCCGTTCGGGCCGATGTAGCCGACCATCTCGCCGCGTGCCACGGTGAAGGAGATCGAGTCGACGGCGCGCACCTGCCGCCGTTCCCGTTTCATGAACCCGGTCTTCTTGCGTACGTCGAAGACCTTCTCGACGCGGTCCAGTTCGATGAACGCCTGCTCTGTCACCCTCAACTCCCAGTGCTTCGGTACGACTTGAGCCCGGCGCGCCACGCCAGTGCGGCCAGCGCGCAGAAGCCGAGTGCCACCAGCGGCGACGCGAACTCCGCGCCCGGCGGCAGATCCAGCGGGTACGGCCGCCCCAACACGTAGGAGGCGGGCACCCAGTTGACGAAGGCGAGCGGCAGCATGAAGGTCACGCCCCGCACGAAGTCCTTGCCGAACACGGCCGGCGGATACTGCAACAGCGTGGTGCCGCCGTACGTGAACGCGTTCTGCACCTCGGCCGCGTCCTGCGCCAGGATCTGGAAGGCCGCGCCCGCCACGAACAGCGCCCCGAAGATCGCCGCGCCGCAGATCAGCATCATCGGCACCAACAGCAGCTTCCCCACTGTCCAGTTGACGTCGATGTGGAGCAGCGCGTAGCCCAGCACCAGGCCGCCCTGGGTGATCCGGCCCAGGCGGCGCAGCGCGAACCGGTCGGCGCCGATCTGGGCCAGCACCGGCACGGGGCGCACGAGAAGGGTGTCGAAGGAGCCGTCGCGGATGCGGGCGCCGAGCACGTCCATCGAGCCGAGCACGAGGTCGGAGATGCCGAACGCGGTCGCCGACAGGCCGTAGAGGAAGGCGACTTCGGGCAGGGACCAGCCGCCCAGCGAGTGGACCTGCGAGAACATCAGCAGGATCGTGACGAAGTCCAGGCCGGTCACCAGCAGGTTGCCGAACACCGTGATGACGAAGGACGCGCGGTAGGTCATGCTCGACCGGATCCACATCCCGGCGATCATCCCGTAGGCGCGCAACCCCTCGCGCCAGCGCGGGAGTTCACCGTCACTCGTGTACTTGAAGGTTGTCCCCTCACTCGTTCGGGTCGTCTCAGCCACCCTGCACCACCACTCTCCGCGTAGCCGCCGACTGCATCAGCCGCCCCGCCGTGAGCAGCACCACCGCCCAGGTCGCCTGGAAGGCGTACGCGTGGAGCGGATCGGTCTTCCCCATCAGCACGTCCGCCGGCATCTGGATCTGCGCCGCCCACGGCAGCGCCCGGACGACATCGCCGAGCGCGCCCGGGAAGGCGTTCAGCGGGAGCACCATGCCCGAGCAGAAGATCCCCAGGATCATCATGGCCTGGTTGATGCCCGTGCCGTCCATCAGCCAGAACACGCTCAGGGCCGCGAGGTAGCGGATGCCGAAGCTGACGAGGATCGCCAGCAGCAGGGACACCAGGAGAGCCGCCCAGGATCCGACGTCCGTGGGCAGCGCCATCGGGAAGAACAGCGCGCCGAACGTGAACGGGATCACGCCCCGGCCCAGGAGTTGGAACAGGGCCCGCCCGAAGTCGCTTGCCAGCCACCAGAGTTGGAGGTCGGCGGGGCGGTACAGGTCGACGGCGATGTCGCCCGTGCGGATCCGTTCCATCAGGTCCTTCTCGAACCCGCCGCCCTGGATCGCCAGCGTCGCGTACAGGCACTGCCCCAGCCACACGTACGTCACCGCCTGCGCCTGGTCGTACCCCCCGAGATGCGGGCGCTGGTCCCACAGCGCCAGGTACGTGTAGACGAGGACGACACCGAAGACGGTGTTGGTGAAGACCCCGGCGAGCGTCGCTGCCCGGTACGTCGCGTACCGCCTGAAACCCCCCGCCGCGACGGCCGCGTACAACCGCCCACCGCCCACAGAAACCACCCTCCACCGCCTCTTGACACCGAAGCGCAGGAGCCTAGTCCGCAGGTGGTGACGCACGCCACGCATTTTCCGGGCAAGTGCGTGCCGATCGGCGGGAACGGAACGCATGGTGCGAGAGTCTTCGTCTGGGGGCGCAGAAGCGCACAAGGCCGTACAGGAACGTACGCGAGGGCGTAGGGGAACGTACGACGCGAAACAGGAGTCCGTGCACGACATGAGCGACCAGCCGCAGCCGCAGCAGCCGAACCAGGGCTGGGCACCGAGAGAGCCGGAAGCGGCTGCCGCACCCGAGGCCCCTGGGGCGCCCGGGGCGGCCGGGGGCGAGAAGCCCAAGAAGGCCAAGCGGCCCAAGCGCACCGGATGGCGGCGGGCGATCCCGACCTGGCGGATGACGCTCGGCGGGCTCGTCGTGCTCGCGGCGCTGCTGATCGGCGCGTTCTTCCTCGGCTACTCGCTGGTCAAGATCCCGCCCGCCAACGCCCTCGCGATGAAGCAGTCCAACGTGTACCTCTACGCGGACGGCTCCCAACTCGCCCGCGACGGCGAGGTCAACCGCGAGAACGTCGGCCTCGACCAGATCTCCGCGAACGCCCAGCACGCAGTACTCGCCGCCGAGGACCGGGACTTCTTCACCGAGTCCGCCGTCGACCCCAAGGCGATGGTCCGCGCCGCGTGGAACACCGCGACCGGCAAGGGCACCCAGTCCGGCTCGACGATCACCCAGCAGTACGTCAAGAACTACTACCTGGGCCAGGAACAGACCGTCACCCGCAAGGTGAAGGAGTTCTTCATCTCGATCAAGCTGGACCGCGAGGAGTCCAAGGCCGAGATCCTGGAGGGCTACCTCAACACCAGCTACTTCGGCCGCAACGCGTACGGCATCCAGGCCGCAGCCCAGGCCTACTACGGCAAGGACGCCACCGACCTCGACGCCGGCCGCGGCGCCTACCTCGCCGCGCTGCTGAACGCGCCGAGCGAGTACGACGTCGTGGCGCATCCCGAGAACAAGGCCGCGGCGGTGGCCCGTTGGAACTACGTCCTCGACGGCATGGTCAAGAAGGGCTGGCTCAGCCAGTCCGAGCGCACCGGCATGAAGTTCCCCATGCCGAAGGAGGCCACCGCCTCAACGAGCATGTCCGGACAGCGCGGTTACATCGTCGGCGCGATCAAGGACTACCTCACCACCAACAAGATCATCGACGCGGACACCCTCGAAGCCGGCGGCTACCGCATCACCACCACGCTCCAGAAGAGCAAGCAGGACGCCTTCGTGAAGGCCGTCAACGACCAGGTCATGTCCAAGCTCGACAAGAAGAGCCGCAAGGTCGACAACTACGTTCGCGCGGGCGGCGCTTCGGTCGACCCCAAGACCGGCAGCATCGTCGCGATGTACGGCGGCATCGACTACGTGAAGCAGTACACGAACGGCGCGACCCGCGGCGACTTCCAAGTCGGCTCCACCTTCAAGCCGTTCGTCCTCGCCTCGGCGATCCAGAACGACTCGCAGACCCAGGACGGCCAGACCATCACGCCCAACACCTACTACGACGGCACCAACAAGCGCCCCGTGGAAGGCTGGAACGGCGGCTCGTACGCGCCCGAGAACGAGGACCAGGCCTCCTACGGCGACATCACCGTCCGTACGGCGACGGACAAGTCCGTCAACTCGGTGTACGCGCAGATGGCGGTCGACGTGGGCCCCACGAAGGTCAAGCAGACCGCCGTCGACCTGGGCATCCCGTCCGACACCCCCGACCTGACCGCGACCCCGTCGATCGCGCTCGGCCCGTCCACCGCGAGCGTCCTCGACATGGCGGAGGCGTACGCCACGATCGCCAACCACGGTCAGCGGCACACGTACACGATGATCTCGAAGATCACCAAGGACGGCACGAACGACGTCAAGCTGCCGGCCAACAAGACGACCCGGGCGGTGAGCCGCGAGGCCGCCGACACCACCACCTCGGTCCTGCAGAGCGTCGTCGACAACGGCACGGCCACCGCGGCCCAGGGCGCCGACCGCCCGGCGGCCGGCAAGACCGGCACGGCGGAGGAGGACACGGCGGCCTGGTTCGCGGGCTACACCCCCGACCTGGCGACGGTCGTCTCGGTCATGGGCCAGGACCCGACGACCGCCGCCCACAAGTCGCTCTACGGCGCGATGGGCCTCGAACGTGTCAACGGCGGCGGCGCGCCCGCCGAGATCTGGGCCCAGTACACCAAGTCCGCCCTCAAGGGCACCGAGGCGAGCGACTTCGACCTCCAGCTCCAGGACGGCGCCGAGACCGTCGCACCCCCGAGCCTCCAGCCCAGCCAGCCGGCGACCACGGGCGACCAGGACAACGGCGGTACGACCACCACCGGCGGCCAGGGCGACCAGGGCGGCACGCGGGGCGGCCAGACGGACGGCGGCACGACGACCACCGGCGGCGACACCACGACGACCGGCGGCACCACGGGCACCACGACGGACGGCACCACCACCACGGGCGGCACGACGACCGACGGCGGCACCACGACCACCGGCGGCACGACGGGCACGACCACGGACGGCGGGACCACGACGACGGGCGACACAACGGGGACCACGACGGACGGCACCACCGGTGGCACGACGACCGGGGGGACGACGGCGGGCCCGCAGAGCACCGGCCGCAAGAAGGAGTGACCAACTCCCCCGGCTAGTGACCGGAGGTCGCCTTCAGCCCCACGACCGCGACCAGCAGCAGACACACGAAGAAGATCCGGGCGGCGGTAGCAGGCTCCCCCAGCACCACCATGCCGAGCACCGCCGCCCCGGCCGCGCCGATCCCGACCCACACGCCGTAGGCGGTACCGATGGGCAGCGACTTCGCGGCGTACGAGAGCAGCAGCATGCTGGCGACGATTCCGGCGCCGGTGAACACACTGGGGACAAGGCGGCTGAACCCGTCCGTGTACTTCATGCCGACAGACCAGCCGACTTCGAGCAGACCGGCGACGACGAGCAGGACCCAGGCCATGACAGGCACCTCCGAGACGTACGTACTGAACGGGGGTGCGTCGTCTTTCCGTGTCGCTGTCCCGGTACGGCGCGTCTCGTCGGGTTGCATTCCAACGTAGCAAAGGGACGGCAAAAGGGGCTGGTGACGACGGTCACCAGCCCCTTCGAGGCTTGCCGCTTACCGATACGCGTCCTACAGATACAGCCCGGTCGAGTCCTCGGACCCCTCGAACCGGTCGGCGGCCACGGCATGCAGATCCCGCTCCCGCATGAGGACGTAGGCGACCCCGCGCACCTCGACCTCGGCACGGTCCTCGGGGTCGTAGAGGACCCGGTCGCCGGGCTCCACGGTCCGCACGTTCTGGCCTACGGCGACCACGTCGGCCCAGGCCAGCCGGCGCCCCACGGCCGCCGTCGCGGGAATCAGGATCCCGCCACCCGAACGCCGCTCGCCCTCGCTCTTGTCCTGCCGCACGAGCACACGGTCGTGCAGCATCCGGATGGGCAGCTTGTCGTGCTGGGTGCTCTGCTCGTCTCTCTTGGCGCTCACACCCACGAACCTACCTGCCCAGGACCCGTCCGTACGCGGCCGGGTGACCCACGGTTTCAGCCCTTACGACCACTGCGGCGCCGGGAGCCGAGGACGAACAGGCCCACGACACCGACGGCGACCAGAGCCACAGGAACGATCCGTTCGACGCGCGGCGCGCCCTCTTCGTCCACGAACTGACCCTTGACGTCACTCACGACCCGGTTGACGCCGACGTACGCCCTGCCGAGGGTGTGATCGATGCTGGACGCGACCTTGGCCTTCGCGTCGCCCACGATGGTCTTCGGGTGCACCCGCACCCCGATCTCGTCGAGCGTGTCGGCGAGGACATCGCGGCGGCGCTTGATGTCCGCCTCGATCTGCGCCGGGGTTCTGGTGTCCGGCGTGTTCGACGTGTCCGTCACCGTACGGCCTCCGAAGTCTGCTGGTACTTGTGCCGGACAGTCTGTCAGCTCTCGCGCGGAGTGCACTGTCAGCACCCCCGGTTACGCTAGCGCGATGAGTGAACGACTCCAGCCCGGGGACGTTGCCCCCGCCTTCACGCTCCCCGACGCCGACGGCAACGAGGTGTCCCTCGCCGACCACAAGGGCCGCAAGGTCATCGTCTACTTCTACCCGGCGGCCCTGACCCCCGGCTGCACCAAGCAGGCCTGCGACTTCACGGACAACCTGGAGCTGCTGACGGGCGCCGGCTACGACGTCATCGGCATCTCCCCCGACCAGCCGGAGAAGCTCGCCAAGTTCCGCGAGAAGGAGAACCTCAAGGTCACCCTCCTCGCGGACGCCGACAAGAAGACCCTCGACGCCTACGCGGCCTTCGGCGAGAAGAAGAACTACGGCAAGACCTACATGGGCGTGATCCGCTCCACGATCATCGTCGACGAGTCCGGCAAGGTCGAGCACGCGCTGTACAACGTGCGCGCAACGGGCCACGTGGCGAAGATCATCAAGGACCTGGGTATTTAGGCCGCCCCAACCGCCTTTCCGTACCTGAACGAGATCCACACATCGGGAGCCAGGTCGGGCCGTCCGGGCACCGACCTGCGCTCCTCGCCCCACTCCCCCGGGGCAAGCTCCTCGCCGACCCGCCGCCAGAACGCCACGGCCCCCGGATTGGCGTCCTGAAACGCGACGTCCCAGTCCCCCGGATACCGCGCGACGACATCCCGCACGGCCCGCATCCCGACCCCGGCCCGCCGGGCACCGCGCACGACGAAGAAGCTGTTGAGAACCCGGGTGGGCGCCCCGACCGCCCGCACAAAGGCGAACCCAACGGGCCGCTCCCCACTCCAGAAGAGATACGGCGCCCAGTCCCCGTCCCCCTCGTCGAACGCCGCGTCCACCCGCTCACTGCGGAACGTGCCGTCGGGGTTGGGCAGTTGAAGCTGCCCCGCGGGCGCGAACTCGGACAGGTCATGGCGGAACATCAGCCAGAGTCGCTCGACGGTGGGGCGATCGGCGGGGGTGGCTGGTCGTACGTCTACTGCTACTTCTGCTGCTCCCATAAAAGAGGTCATGAAAAAAGCCTCCCGGGCGGACAAGGGTCCGTGTCTGGAAGGCTTCAGCAGGCCACAGCATAGCCTTCGTTCCGGGCGACAGGCGACTCCCGGTACGATGTCAGGCACTAGCGGCGGTGGTGCAATGGCGACACAGCAGACTTAGGATCTGTGGCCCTTGATCGGGCTTGAGGGTTCGAATCCCTTCCGCCGCACATGAACGGCCTGCGAATCAAAGGATTGGTTCGCAGGCCGTTTTCGTGTCTCGCTCAGCCCAGCAGCTCCCGAACCACCGGCACCAGCGCCCGGAACGCCTTCCCCCGATGACTGATCGCGTTCTTCTCGTCCGCCGTGAGTTCCGCGCAGGTTCGCGTCTCGCCCTCCGGCTGCAGGATCGGGTCGTAGCCGAAGCCGTTCGTGCCGACCGGTACGTGGCGCAGTACGCCCCGCAGCTGGCCCTCGACCACCCGTTCCGTGCCGTCCGGCAAAGCCAGGGCCGCCGCGCACGCGAAGTGGGCGCCCCGGTGTTCGTCCGCGATGTCCGACAGCTGGGCCAGGAGGAGGTTCAAGTTGGCCTGGTCGTCGCCGTGTCGGCCGGACCAGCGGGCCGAGAAGATACCGGGGGCGCCGTTCAGGACGTCCACGCAGAGGCCCGAGTCGTCGGCCACCGCCGGGAGGCCCGTTGCCTGGGCCAGGGCGTGGGCCTTGAGCAAGGCGTTCTCCGCGAACGTCACGCCCGTTTCCTTGACGTCGGGGATGTCCGGGTAGGACTCCGCGCCGACGAGGTCGTGGGGCAGGGCCGCGGCGGTGAGGATGGACCTCAGTTCGGTGATTTTGCCGGCGTTGCGGGTGGCGAGGATCAGGCGTGTCATGGCGCTCAGTATCCCAACCTCCGCCGTACGACTACGACGTGCAGACCTTCGTCAGCTCGCCCGCCGCGTCCGTCACCGGGCTGATGTCGGGGGTGTTGTCGCCGTTCTTGACCGCCGTGCGGACGTTGTCGACGGCCGTCCTCAAGTCGTCCACCGCCTTGTTGACGTCGGCGTTGTCGGTCTTGTCGCCGATCTTGTCGAGGTCCTTCTCGATGGAGTTGAGGGACTGGTCGGTCTGGGTGGGGTCGTTGGCCGCGTTCTCCACCGCCTGCTGGAGGCCGGTGACGCTGTCGGCGATGGTGTCGGCGGTCTGGACGCAGTCGATGGCCTTGTCGACGGCGTCGCAGCCGGTGGCGAGGCCGGCGGTGAGGCCGATCGCCGCCACGGTGGCGGCTATGGCGATACGACGGCGACTGCTGCGGCTTCGTCGGCTTGCGGCGGCCATGGTTCGGTTTCCTCCCCGTGGGGCGGGCCTCGGCGGCCACTCCCCGTTTCCGTTCCGTATGCGTAGGGACGCGGGGGCGGGCCGCCGGGTTGCCCCCGCAGCCCGCCTCTCTTGGTACGACCTTGGCGCGCCCTTTACCTGACCGCCCAAGCCTCTTACTTCTCCAGCGCGGCCTCAAGTGCCTTTCGCTGTACGGCGGTCAGCTCGTCGCAGCCGGCGACCGCGAGGCCGAGAAGGGCGTTGAGTTCGTCGCGCGCGAAGGGCTCCGCCTCGGCCGTGCCCTGGACCTCGACGAAGCGGCCGTCGCCGGTGCAGACGACGTTCATGTCGGTCTCGGCGCGGACGTCCTCCTCGTAGCAGAGGTCCAGGAGCGGGACTCCGCCCACGATGCCGACCGAGACCGCCGAAACCGTTCCCGTCAGCGGCTGGCGGCCGGCCTTGATGAGCTTCTTGCCCTGGGCCCAGGTCACCGCGTCCGCCAGCGCGACGTACGCGCCGGTGATGGCCGCCGTACGGGTGCCGCCGTCGGCCTGGAGGACGTCGCAGTCGAGGACGATGGTGTTCTCGCCCAGGGCCTTGTAGTCGATGACCGCGCGCAGCGAGCGGCCGATGAGGCGGCTGATCTCGTGGGTGCGGCCGCCGATCTTGCCGCGGACGGACTCGCGGTCGCCGCGGGTGTTGGTGGCGCGGGGCAGCATGGAGTACTCCGCGGTGACCCAGCCCTCGCCGCTGCCCTTGCGCCAGCGGGGGACGCCTTCGGTGACGGAGGCGGTGCAGAAGACCTTCGTGTCGCCGAAGGAGACGAGGACGGAGCCCTCGGCGTGCTTGCTCCAGCCGCGTTCGATGGTGACGGGGCGGAGCTGTTCGGGGGTGCGGCCGTCGATTCGAGACATGGCGAAGAGCCTAGTGGTAGGTCCGCCCCGCACATGGGGGAAGGGGCTCCTCCCGCGGCGGGAGGAGCCCCTCGGTGCACCTGGTACCAGTACGCCTAGTACGCGAATACGCCTAGTACGCGAAGCCGGGAACGATCCCCGCGCTTCACATCATGTCTTCGATGTCCGCCGCGATCGGGTCCGCGTCCGTGCCGATGACGACCTGGACGGCCGTGCCCATCTTGACGACACCGTGGGCGCCGGCGGCCTTCAGGGCGGCGTCGTCGACGAGGGCCGGGTCCTTGACCTCGGTGCGCAGGCGGGTGATGCAGCCCTCGACCTCTTCGATGTTGTCGATGCCGCCCAGCCCGGCAACGATCTTCTCAGCCTTGGTGGCCATGTTGTTCTCTCCCTGATCCGAACCGCTTTGTCGCAGTAACCCACAGTTGGCCCAGCTTCGCGAGCGGTCATGTCGTGCGTGCCGAATGATGGTGACGATCACGTCGCCAACTGGTCTACACCACATTACCGAGGGGCGTCCATGAGTGCCGACAGTGCCGCCGCCCGTCCTGGGCGGACCCTTTGGGGCAGCCTGTTCCAGGGGCTGCAGAAGATGGGCCGCAGTCTCCAACTCCCCATCGCCGTACTGCCGGCGGCCGGCATCCTCAACCGGCTCGGGCAGCCGGACGTGTTCGGGGACGACGGCCTGGGGTGGACCAATGTCTCGAAGGTGATGGCGGGTGCGGGCGGGGCGCTGCTCGACGGGCAGCTGGGGCTGCCGCTGCTGTTCTGTGTGGGTGTCTCGATCGGGATGGCGAAGAAGTCGGACGGGTCGACGGCGCTGGCCGGGCTCGTCGGGTTCCTCGTCTACTACAACGTGCTGCGCCAGTTCCCGAAGGACTGCACGGGCGCCACGACGGTGGTGCCCGGCATCGGCTGCCAGGCCCTCGATCACTCGGTCTCGGCGTTCACCTACCAGAATCCCGGGGTGTTCGGCGGGATCGTGCTGGGGCTGCTGACCGCGTTCTTCTGGGTGCGCTTCCACCGTACGAAGCTGGTGGACTGGCTCGGCTTCTTCAACGGCCGCCGTCTCGTCCCGATCATCATGTCGTTCGTGGCGATCGCGGTCGCGGCGGTGGCGCTGTGGATCTGGCCGCCGATCGGCACCGGCCTGGAGCACTTCAGCGACTGGCTGAGCGCGCGGGGTGCGCTGGGTGCCGGGGTGTTCGGTCTGGCCAACCGGGCGTTGCTGGTCGTGGGGCTGCATCAGTTCCTGAACGTGCCCATCTGGTTCCAGTTCGGCAGTTATACGAAGCCGGACGGGACGGTGGTGCACGGTGACATCAACATGTTCCTGGCGGGCGACCCGCACGCGGGGCAGTTCACCTCGGGGTTCTTCCCGATCATGATGTTCGCGCTGCCCGCGGCGGCGCTCGCGATCGCACACTGCGCGAAGCCGAGCCGCCGCAAGGAGGTCAGCGGCCTGATGCTCTCGGTCGCGCTGACCTCGTTCGTGACCGGCATCACCGAGCCCATCGAGTACTCGTTCCTGTTCATCGCGCCGGTCCTCTACGCGGTCCACGCGGTGCTGACCGGGGTGTCGATGGCGGTGACCTGGGGGCTCGGGGTGCACGACGGTTTCAGCTTCTCGGCGGGGCTGATCGACTACGCGATCAACTGGAACCTGGCGACGAAACCGTGGGCGATCATTCCGATCGGGCTGTGCTTCGCGGCGGTGTACTACGTCGTCTTCCGCTTCGCGATCACGAAGTTCGACCTGAAGACTCCGGGGCGCGAGCCGGAGGACGAGCGCGAGGACGTCACGAAAGCCTGACGGAACAGGCAGGCCGAGTACGCGAGTTGGCCCCCGGACCATCGGTCCGGGGGCCCTTTGGCGTGCCCCTCGGGGATTGCCTCGTCGTGTACGTCGCGTAGCGATTCGGTCGCAGGATTCGCGGGTTCCTTTATGCGGACTTCATCTGCTACAACAGGTCTACACCACTGAGTGGTGTAGACCACCACCCGATGGAGGAAGTCCATGAGCACTGCCACCGCGCCAACGGCGGCACCCACGAAGAAGTGGGGATCCGGCCTGTTCCAGGGCCTGCAGAAGATCGGTCGCAGCCTACAGCTGCCGATCGCTGTGCTTCCGGCGGCGGGCATCCTGCTCCGGTTCGGTCAGGCCGACATCCACGACAAGCTGCACCTGCCGGACAAGGTGACGGCTGTCTTCGCCACCGCCGGTGGCGCGATATTCGACAACCTGCCGCTCCTGTTCTGTATAGGTGTCGCGATCGGCTTCGCCAAGAAGTCCGACGGCTCCACCGCCCTCGCGGCGCTTGTCGGCTTCCTCGTCTACAGCAATGTGCTCAAGGCCTTCCCCGTCACCGACGCGAAGATCATGAAGGGCGCGGACATCGCCGCGACCTACAACAACCCCGGTGTCCTCGGCGGCATCATCATGGGTCTGCTCTCCGCGGTGCTGTGGCAGAAGTTCCACCGGACCAAGCTGGTCGACTGGCTCGGCTTCTTCAACGGCCGCCGTCTCGTCCCGATCATCATGGCGTTCGTCGGCACGATCATGGGTGTCTTCTTCGGCCTCATCTGGAAGCCGATCGGCGAGGGCATCTCGAACTTCGGTGAGTGGATCACCGGTCTCGGCGCCTTCGGTGCCGGTCTGTTCGGTCTGATCAACCGCGGTCTGATCCCGGTCGGCATGCACCAGTTCGTCAACTCGGTGGCCTGGTTCCAGATCGGTGACTACAAGGACTCCACCGGTGCCGTCGTCCACGGTGACCTGACCCGCTTCTTCGCCGGTGACCCGACCGCCGGACAGTTCATGTCGGGCTTCTTCCCCATCATGATGTTCGGCCTCCCGGCCGCCGCGCTCGCCATCGCGCACACCGCCCGCCCCGAGCGCCGCAAGGCCGTGACCGGCATGATGATCTCGCTCGCGCTGACGTCCTTCGTGACCGGTGTGACCGAGCCGATCGAGTTCTCGTTCATGTTCATCGCCCCGGTCCTCTACGCGATCCACGCGGTGCTGACCGCCCTCTCCATGGCGATCACCTGGGCCCTCGGCGTCCACGCGGGCTTCACCTTCTCCGCGGGCTTCATCGACTACGCCCTCAACTGGAACCTCGCCACCAAGCCCTGGCTGATCATCCCGATCGGTCTGGTCTTCGGCGCCCTCTACTACTTCATCTTCCGCTTCGCGATCACCAAGTGGAACCTCCCCACCCCGGGCCGCGAGCCCGAGGAGGAGGTCGAGGACCTCACCAAGGCGTGATCCTCGCGGCAGCGTGAAACCAGCGTGACGAAGGCCCCCGGCACCTTTCGGTACCGGGGGCCTTCACATGCGTAGAACTAGATCTCGTACGACGCTCTCGGCGCCGCCAGTTCCACCGGGCCGGCATAGACCTCGCGCGCGTCGGCCAGGTTGGCCTGGGGGTCGGTCCACGGGGGGATGTGGGTGAGGACCAGGCGGCGGACGCCGGCGCGGGTGGCCGTCTCGCCGGCCTCGCGGCCGTTGAGGTGGAGGTCCGGGATGTTCTCCTTGCCGTGCGTGAACGCGGCCTCGCACAGGAACAGGTCGGTGTCCCGGGCGAGTTCGTCCAGGGACTCGCTGACTCCCGTGTCGCCGGAGTAGGTGAGGGACCGGCCGCCGTGTTCGACGCGGATGCCGTACGCCTCGACGGGGTGGCGGACCCGCTCGGTGTGCACGGTGAAGGGGCCGACGTCGAACGTGGACGGCTTCACCGTGTGGAAGTCGAAGACCTCGCTCATCGAGGAGGCGGTGGGGGTGTCGGCGTAGGCCGTGGTCAGACGGTGTTCGGTGCCTTCGGGGCCGTAGACCGGGATGGGGTCGCAGCGGCCGCCGTCGTGGCGGTAGTAGCGCGCGACGAAGTACGCGCACATGTCGATGCAGTGGTCGGCGTGCAGATGGCTGAGGAAGATCGCGTCGAGGTCGTAGAGACCGCAGTGGCGCTGCAGCTCGCCTAGGGCGCCGTTGCCCATGTCGAGGAGCAGCCGGAAGCCGTCGGCCTCTACGAGGTAGCTCGAACAGGCCGATTCCGCGGACGGGAACGACCCCGAGCAGCCGACGACGGTGAGCTTCATAAAGCAGAAACCTCCGCTGGCGGGAACTTCTGGAGTTGGGTGACGGGGGTCGTGCGGTCCGTCGAGCGTAAGGCGCAAAAGGGCCGGTCGCTCCTCCGCCAAGGGCTGTTGTGGGGGAACTCACCTGTGGTGTCACCGGTTCGGCTGGAACCGGGGCGCGTGGGGTCTGTAAGAGGGCGCGCGGCTTGGATTGCGCGCCGGTACGGTCGTCCGTATGAACACGTACTGGTGGCTCGGGCTCGCGGCTGTGGTGTTGCTGGCGTTGGTCGCCACGCTCGTCGACGGGTGGGGGCGGGGGTCGTCCCGACGGGTTCGGGGGAATCGGCCTCGGCCCGCGGAGATCTGGTGGGCGAACGTGCCCTATGAGGATCAACCCGGGGCTGCGAAGGATCGGCCTTGTCTGGTGCTGGCGGTGCGGGGACGGAAGGTCACCGTCGCGAAGATCACCAGTAAGTATCACGATGGGCGGGGTGGGGTGATTCCCTTGCCGCCGGGGGCCGTTGGGGATGCGCGGGGGCGGGCCAGCTATCTGGAGACCGACGAGGTGCGGAGGGTGCCGGTGTCTGGGTTTCGGCGGCGGGTTGGGGTGGTGGACCCGGTCCTATGGGATCAGGTCCGTCACCTCAGCGGATGAAGGTTGTTCTTTGACTGCGGGCTCGTGGGGGCTGGGCGCGCAGTTCCCCGCGCCCCCAAGGTGTCGGCCCCTAGGGCGCTTTCGTCATGCCCAGAGTTGGCCCTGGAGCGTTGCGATCGCTTCCTCTGTTGTTGCTGCTGTGTAGACGCCCGTCGACAGGTACTTCCAGCCGCCGTCCGCCACCACGAAGGCGATGTCCGCGGTCTCCCCCGCTGCTACGGCCTTCTTGCCGACGCCGATTGCCGCGTGGAGGGCCGCGCCTGTGGAGATGCCGGCGAAGATGCCCTCCTGTTGGAGGAGTTCGCGGGTTCGGGTGACCGCGTCGGCCGAGCCGACCGAGAAGCGGGTGGTCAGGACCGAGGCGTCGTAGAGCTCCGGGACGAAGCCCTCGTCGAGGTTGCGGAGGCCGTAGACCAGGTCGTCGTAGCGGGGTTCCGCGGCGACGATCTTCACGTCCGGCTTGTGTTCGCGGAGGTAGCGGCCTACGCCCATCAACGTGCCTGTCGTGCCGAGGCCCGCTACGAAGTGGGTGATCGACGGGAGGTCGGTGAGGATCTCCGGGCCGGTCGTGGCGTAGTGGGCGCCCGCGTTGTCCGGGTTGCCGTACTGGTAGAGCATCACCCAGTCCGGGTGTTCGGCGGAGAGTTCCTTGGCCACGCGGACCGCCGTGTTGGAGCCGCCCGCCGCGGGGCTGGGGATGATTTCCGCGCCCCACATGTTGAGCAGGTCGCGGCGTTCCTGGGAGGTGTTCTCGGGCATCACGCAGACCATGCGGTAGCCCTTGAGCTTGGCGGCCATGGCGAGGGAGATGCCGGTGTTGCCGGAGGTCGGTTCCAGGATCGTGCAGCCGGGCGTGAGGCGGCCGTCCTTCTCCGCCTGTTCGATCATGTGCAGGGCCGGGCGGTCCTTGACCGAACCGGTCGGATTGCGGTCCTCCAGCTTGGCCCAGATGCGGACGTCGGTGGACGGCGAGAGCCGCGGCAGGCGCACCAGAGGGGTGTTGCCCACCGCGGCCAGCGGGGAGTCGTAACGCATCAGCGGTCAGCGGGCCTTAGCGCATGCCGCCGGCGACGGCCGGCAGGATCGTGACGTTGTCGCCGTCCGACAGCTTCGTGTTGATGCCGTCGAGGAAGCGGACGTCCTCGTCGTTCAGGTACACGTTGACGAAGCGGCGCAGTTCGCCGCCGTCCACGATGCGGGCCTGGATGCCCGCGTGCCGGGTCTCGAGGTCGGCGAAGAGCGCGGCGAGGTTCTCACCGGCACCCTCGACGGCCTTCTCGCCGCCGGTGTAGGTGCGGAGGATGGTGGGGATGCGGACCTCGATGGCCATGGCAAGGGGCTCCTGTCGGAAGCGGAAGGGGTCTGGTCTCGGTGGGCGCGCGGCACGATCATGGGCGCGCCTCGGCGCACGGCCGTACGACGACTGCGCGCGGGTCAACAGATGGCGCTGCTGAGCCTGCACAGGTCGACGTGCAGCCGCGCCACGAGCAGTGTGCCCGGCGCCTTGTCGCTCACGTCGAGAAGAACCATGGGCTCATCGTATCGATTCCCTGTCCGGTCCTCGGTAGGGGATCTCACACTTCGGACGGATTTCATCCGGAGTACGAGATCAGGCCCGGATCAGTACGACTCCACCACCTTGACGTCCTCCTCCGTGACCTCGCCTTCCAGGATCTGGTACGAGCGGAACTGGAAGGGTCCCGCCTCGTCGGAGTCGGCGGTGGAGACGAGGACGTAGTGGGCGCCGGGTTCGTTGGCGTAGGCGATGTCGGTGCGGGAGGGGTAGGCCTCGGTCGCGGTGTGGGAGTGGTAGATGATCACCGGCTCCTCGTCGCGGTCGTCCATGTCGCGGTAGAGCTTCAGCAGGTCCTGCGAGTCGAACTCGTAGAACGTGGGCGACCGGGCCGCGTTCAGCATCGGGACGAAGCGCTCGGGGCGCCCCTCGCCCACCGGGCCCGCGACGACTCCGCACGCCTCGTCGGGGTGGTCCGCGCGCGCGTGGGCGACGATCTGGTCGAAGAGGGCCTGGGTGATGGTCAGGGTCGGCATGGTCGTCAGGATAAGCAGAAGGGCCCCGTCGTACCGAGTGGTGGTACGACGGGGCCCATATGCCGGGATCGGATGGGTCAGCCGACCTTTTCGAACTCGGGGTCGCGGCGCTCGGTGACCTGCGGGTTGCGGGACTTGAGGGCGAACCAACCTGCGGCCAGGGCGATGGTCCAGCCGGCCATGACGTAGAGACAGACGCGGGAGTCCGGGTCGTAGGCGATGAGGCCCGTGACGAAGAGGAGGAAGGCGATGGCGATCCAGCTGCACTTCGCGCCGCCGGGGGCCGGGAAGGACGAGGCCGGGAGGCGGCCCGCGTCGACCGCGCGGCGGTAGAGGACGTGGCTGATCAGGATCATCAGCCAGGTCCAGATGCCGGCGGCGGTGGCGACCGAGGTGACGTAGCCGAACGCCTTCTCCGGGACGACGTAGTTGAGGACCACGCCGATGCCCATGAAGGCGACGGAGATCGTGATGCCGGTCGCCGGGGTCTTCGAGGCGGAGAGCTTGCTGAAGACCTTCGGGGCCTCGCCGTTGTCCGCGAGGGTGCGGAGCATGCGGCCCGTGGAGTACATGCCCGAGTTGCAGGAGGAGAGGGCTGCCGTGAGGACCACGAAGTTGACGATTCCGGCGCCTGCCGGGATGCCGATCTTCGCGAACGCCTCGACGAACGGGCTGACGCCGGGCGCGAATTCGGTCCACTTCACGACGCAGAGGATGACCGTGAGGGCGCCGACGTAGAAGAGGGCGATGCGCCACGGGAGGGTGTTGATCGCCTTGGGGAGGGTCTTCTCCGGGTTCTCGGACTCGCCCGCGGTGACGCCGACCAACTCGACCGCCAGGTAGGCGAACATGACGCCCTGGAGGGTCATCAGGGAGGAGCCGATGCCCTTGGGGAAGAAGCCGTCGAACTGCCAGAGGTTGGCGACCGACGCGGTGTCACCGGCGCTGCTGAAGCCGAAGGTGAGGACGCCCAGGCCGATCACGATCATGCCGATGAGCGCGGTGACCTTGACCATCGAGAACCAGAACTCGATCTCGCCGAACAGCTTCACCGAGATCAGGTTGGCCACGAAGAGGATGACCAGGAAGGCGAGCGCGGTCACCCACTGGGAGACGGCGGGGAACCAGTAGTTGACGTAGATGGCGGCGGCCGTGAGTTCGGCCATGCCGGTCACCACCCACATCAGCCAGTACGTCCAGGCGGTGAAGTAGCCGAAGAACGGGCCGAGGAACTCGCGCGAGTACTCCGCGAAGGAGCCCGACACCGGGCGGTACAGGAGCAGTTCGCCGAGCGCCCGCATGATGAAGAAGATGATCACGCCCGCGAGGGCGTACATGAAGATGAGGCTGGGTCCTGCCTTGGCGATGTTCGCCCCGGCTCCCAGGAACAGTCCGACGCCGACGGCGCCGCCGATCGCGATCATCTGGACCTGACGGCTGCCGAGCCCGCGCTCGTACCCCTCCTCGGGGGTCTTGTCCGTCTCGTCGACCTGAGCGGAGGTCATGTGTGTGGTGCGCCTTTCTCCGAATCCCCCCATGGACTGGAGCTGCCCGGCCGAGGTCCGTCGGCCGTACGGCGAACCCGGCGGGACATGGGTGGCGTCCGCCGGGCGGTCGTGAAGATTTATCACGGTCGCAATCTTGATCGAGGGGGGCGTCTGTGGCGCACACCACAGGAAGAAGCGGACAAAAAGGAGCGACGGCCAGCATTCCTGGCCGTCGCGGTGACGTGATCGTTATTCGGATTTGAGCGTCCTCTGAGCGAACTACCGCCGAACTCAGAGGGACCGGACGACGGCTGCTCCGGTCAGCGCAGCAAGGTGTTGACCAGGGTCTCCTGGAGGCCGCCCAGCCAGAGGTACGCCATCACCATCGGCTTGCGCGGGTCCTCGTCCGGGAGCCGGTAGAGGTCGTCGGTGTCGTCCTCGTCGGTGATGTCGAGGCGTGAACCGATCGCCAGGCGCAGGTCGTTGAGCGAGCCGAGCCACTGCCGGGACTCCTCGGCGGTGAGCTTGAGGATCGCGCCGCCGTCGCCGCCGGGGGTGAGCGAGTCGAGGGTGCGGACCACCGCGAGCGCGTTCTCGCGCTTGCCGGCACGGAGGTCGTTCTCGGTGAAGCGGCGGAACTCGGCGGAGTGCGCCATCCGTTCCTCCGCGTCCTGCGGGGAGTCGGGGGCCTGCTCCGGGTCGGTGTACGCGTCCGGGAACAGGCGCCGGAGCACCGGGTCGGCGGGCGGCTCGCTCGGGCCCTCGGCGAAGAGCTCGGCGAGCGGGTCGTCGGAGGCGTCCTCGCCCGGCCCTGGGCCGATCAGCTCCAGGAGCTGGACGGCCAGCGACCGGATGATGGAGATCTCGACGTCGTCGAGCGCGACGGCCGCGCCGCCGCCGCGAATTGGTTCGAAGTGTCCTGGCATCGGGATGGGTCGCTACTTCCGGTCCTGCTGGAGGGTGGCCCACAGACCGTAGCCGTGCATCGCCTGCACGTCGCGTTCCATCTCCTCGCGGCTTCCGCTGGAGACGACCGCGCGGCCCTTGTGGTGGACGTCGAGCATGAGCTTGTGGGCCTTGTCCTTGGAGTAGCCGAAGTACGTCTGGAAGACGTACGCGACGTAGCTCATGAGGTTGACCGGGTCGTTGTGCACGATCGTGACCCAGGGGACGTCCGGCTCGGGTACGGCGAAGACCTCCTCCGCCGACTCGGTGCGTTCGATCTCCAGGGGTGCGGGTGACGTCACACGGCCCATGCTGCCACCACAAGGGGGCCCCCGCACAAATGGACCCCACAAATCGTCAGAGTGACGAGATGGGAGTACGATCCCTTGCCATGCGGCACACACCGGGGGACAACCCCCGGACCCCCGGCGGACCTGGGGGCACCTTGAAATTCACGACCAGGAGAGTTCAGTGGACGTAGCGGACCTTGGGCTGCCGGTGGACGTTCCCTCGACGGCGCTCTTCACCGACCACTACGAGCTGACGATGCTGCAGGCCGCCCTCAAAGCGGGGACGGCCGACCGGCGTTCGGTCTTCGAGGTCTTCACCCGCCGGCTGCCCGAAGGCCGGCGCTACGGCGTCGTCGCGGGCACCGGACGCGTCCTGGACGCGGTGGAGAACTTCCGGTTCGACGCGGACGTCCTCGGCTTCCTGCGCGAGCGGAACGTCGTCAACGAGGAGACCCTGGAGTGGCTCGCCGCGTACCGCTTCAGCGGTGACGTCTGGGGCTACCCGGAGGGCGAGGTGTACTTCCCGGGCTCGCCGATCATGCGGGTCGAGGGCTCGTTCGCCGAGTGCGTGCTCCTGGAGACGGTGATCCTCTCCATCCTCAACCACGACTCCGCGATCGCGGCCGCCGCCTCCCGCATGGCCTCCGCCGCCGGGGAGCGCCCGCTGATCGAGATGGGCGCCCGCCGCACCCACGAACTCGCCGCTGTCGCCGCCTCCCGCGCGGCCTACGTCGGCGGTTTCGCCACCACCTCCGACCTCGCGGCCGGTTTCCGCTACGGCATCCCGACCGTCGGCACCTCCGCGCACGCCTTCACCCTGCTGCACGACAACGAACGCGACGCGTTCCAGGCCCAGGTGGACTCGCTCGGCCGCAACACGACGCTGCTCGTCGACACGTACGACGTGACCGAGGCCGTCCGTACGGCAGTCGAGGTCGCCGGGCCCGAACTCGGCGCCGTCCGCATCGACTCGGGCGACCTGCTGCTCGTCGCGCACCGGGTGCGGCAGCAGCTGGACGAGCTGGGCGCCGTCGACACGAAGATCGTGGTGACCTCCGACCTGGACGAGTACGCCATCGCCTCGCTGGCGGCGGCGCCCGTGGACGCGTACGGCGTCGGCACCCAGCTGGTGACCGGGTCCGGGCACCCGACCTGCTCGATGGTCTACAAGCTGGTCGCCCGTGCCGAGTCCGCCGACCCGAAGGCGCCGCTGGTGCCGGTCGCGAAGAAGTCCAGCGGGGGCAAGACGTCGATCGGCGGGCGCAAGTGGGCGGCGCGGCGGCTCGACGGCGACGGGGTCGCGGAGGCCGAGGTCATCGGCACCGGGGCGGTCCCGGCCGAACTGGCCGACCGGCAGCTGCTCGTCGAGCTGGTCAAGGGCGGCGAGGTCGTCGCGCGCGAACCGCTGGACGTCGTACGGGACCGGCATGCGGTCGCTCGGGCCAACCTGCCTTTGTCGGCGGCCCAGTTGTCGCGCGGTGAGGCCGTGCTTCCCACGGAGTACGTGCATCTGCGGTCGGGTAGCTAAGACAGGTCCGCCGACCGCGACAGGACCGACAGGTAAGACAGGCCCGAAAATCCCGGGTGCGCCCTCCCGTAGTACCGCCGGAGTCTCTAGGCTCGAATCTCACTCTTCGTCGAAGGACACCACCATGCGCCGCGCCTTGATCGTCGTTGACGTGCAGAACGACTTCTGCGAGGGAGGCAGTCTCGCGGTGGCCGGGGGTGCGGATGTGGCCGCCGCCGTCACCGAGCTGATCGGGCAGGCGCCCGCCGGCTACCGGCATGTCGTGGCCACCCGCGACCACCACATCGCGCCCGGCGGCCACTTCGCCGACAACCCCGATTACGCGCACTCCTGGCCCGCGCACTGTGTCGCGGGCACGGAGGGGGTTGGCTTCCATCCGAACTTCGCGCCTGCGGTTGCCTCCGGGGCGATCGACGCGGTGTTCGACAAGGGGGCGTATGCGGCGGCGTACAGCGGGTTCGAGGGACAGGACGAGAACGGGGTTCCGCTCGGGGAGTGGTTGCGGGCGCGCGAGATCGACGAGGTGGATGTGGTCGGGATCGCTACCGATCACTGTGTGAAGGCGACCGCGTTGGATGCCGTGCGGGAAGGGTTTCGTACGCAGGTGTTGCTGGATCTCACGGCTGGGGTGGCGAAGGAGACGACCGACCGGGCGCTGGAGGAACTGCGTTCGGCCGGGGTGGAGTTGACGGGGAAGCCGGTCGTCTAGTGGCTCTTTGTCCGCGGGCCGGTGGGGGCTGGTCGCGCAGTTCCCCGCGCCCCTTCAGGGGCGCTCTCGCTCACCGGGTGCTGGCTGCTCAGGCTCTCACCCTCGATGTCCACGTTCGGCAGGAGCCGGTCCAGCCAGCCCGGTAGCCAGGAGATGCGGTCGCCCAGGATCGCGAGGACGGCCGGGACGAAGGCCATGCGGACGATGAAGGCGTCGAAGAGGACGGCTATCGCGAGGCCGAAGCCGATCATCTTGATCATGGAGTCGCCGGCCGTGATGAAGCCCGCGAAGACCGAGATCATGATGAGGGCCGCGGCCGTGACGACGCGGGCGCTGTAGCGGAACCCGGTCGCGATCGAGGCGTGGGCCGCGCTGCCGTGGACGTAGGCCTCGCGGATGCGGGAGACGAGGAAGACCTCGTAGTCCATGGCGAGGCCGAAGACGATGCCCACCAGGAAGATCGGCATCAGGCTCATGATCGGGCCGGTGGTCTCCACGCCCAACAGGCTTGCGCCCCAGCCCCATTGGAAGACCGCGACGACGCAGCCGAGCGCGGCCAGCACCGAGAGCAGGAAGCCCACGGCCGCCTTGATCGGGATGACGATCGAGCGGAACACCAGGAGCAGGAGCAGTACCGCCAGGCCCACGACCACGATCAGGTACGGGACCAGGGCGCCGCTGACCTTCTGGGCCACGTCGATGTTGAGGGCGGTGGTGCCGGTGACCTCGAAGGTCGTGCCGGGGGCCGCCGCCACGATCGCGGGGCGGTCGTCGCGGATGGTGTGGACGAGGTCGACGGTCTTCTCGCTGGTCGGTGCCTCGGCGGGTACGGCGGTGAACAGGGCTGTGTTTCCAGTGGAGTTGAAGCGGACGGGGGTTACTGACACCACGCCCGGTACCGCCGCGATCCGTCGCTCCACCGTGGCTGCGGCCGCCTTCGGGTGGGCGGAGTCGGTTACGTCCACCACGACCGTCAGCGGGCCGTTGAAGC
This sequence comes from Streptomyces sp. NBC_00986, assembly GCF_045162565.1. Lineage (NCBI taxonomy): Bacteria > Bacillati > Actinomycetota > Actinomycetes > Kitasatosporales > Streptomycetaceae > Streptomyces > Streptomyces sp. NBC_00986. The sequence goes on along the minus strand of NZ_CP108733.1, from coordinate 7,300,534 downwards.
CGGGGCCGAACGCCTTGGCGAGGTCGTCGTAGGCCCGGCGTTCGGTGGTCGCGGTGGACTTGGCCTCGTCGCCGGACTGGCCGAGTTGCAGGCCCAGCACGGGGAGCGCGAGGACCACCAGGCCGGCGACCGTGCCGAACAGCACCGGCCAGGGGTGGCGCAGGACGAACCCGGCCCAGCGGCTGCCCATGTTGCCGGCCACGCCCTGGATGCGGCGGCCGGTGGTCTTGTAGCGGCGGGAGAGGACGGCGCGCGGCCAGAAGCCGAGGAGGGCGGGGACGAGGGTCAGCGCGATGAGCACGGCGAGGGCGACCGCGGCGGCCGCGCAGAGGCCCATCTTGGTGAGGAGCGGGATGCCCACGACCGAGAGGCCGGCGAGGGCGATGACGACCGTGAGGCCGGCGAACACCACCGCCGAGCCCGCCGTGCCGACGGCGAGGCCCGCCGCTTCCTCGGTGGTGTGGCCGTTGGCGCGTTCCTCGCGGTAGCGGAAGACGACGAACACCGCGTAGTCGATACCGCAGGCCAGGCCGAGCATCGTGGCGAGGGTGCCGGTCGTGTCGGAGAGGCCGAGGGTGGCGGCCAGCGTGGTGATCGCGGTCATGGAGATGGCGACGCCGAGGAGCGCGGTCAGCAGCGGGAGTCCGGCGGCGGCGAGCGATCCGAAGGTGATCAGCAGCACTACGGCGGCGATGCCGACGCCGATGACCTCGCCGACGCCGCCGGCCGCGGGCTGTGCGGCCAGTGCGGTGCCGCCGATCTCGACGGTGAGGCCGGAGGTGCGGGCCTGCTGGGCGGCGTTCCTGAGGTTGTTCTTGGCGGCGTCGGTGAGGTCGTTGGCCTGCACCGTGTACGTGATCGTCGAGTACGCCGTCGTCGCGTCCTTGCTGACCGCGCCCGCCTGGAAGGGGTTCACGGCGCTGGCGACCTGCGGTCCGCCGGAGACCTCGTCGACGAGCCGGACGACGGCCGCGCGATCCTTGCCGGTGGTGATCTTCTGGCCGTCCGGGGCGACGAACACGACACGGGCCACGGCGCCGTCCGCCTGCACTCCGGGGAAGCGCTGCTGGATCAGGTCGAAGGCCCGCTGGGACTCGACACCCGGGGTGGAGAAGGTCGTGGCGGGGGCCTCGGCCGCCTTGCTGGAGGCGAAGCCGAGGGCCGCGAGGATCACGACCCAGATAACGGTCACGTACCAGCGCCGGCGAAAGGCCAGACGCCCCAGGCGGTAGAGGACGGTAGCCACGGACGGGCCTCCGCTGCGGTCTAGGGTGCCCCGAGCCATCCCAGGATGGGGGCGATCGGCCTGGTCCGCCTGTCGGGGGTCGTCTGCGGGCCCGGTGGGGGCTCGTCGCGCAGTTCCCCGCGCCCCTTGAGGGGCCGTGTCTTGTCTGCGGCTCGGTGGGGGCTGGTCGCGCAGTTCCTAGCGCCCCCAAAGGGGCGCGTGCCGCGAGGGGCGCTACGCCGGGGCCGCATCACGCTGTCGCGGCGCCAGCCGCGCCCTGAAGCGGCGCGGGGAACTGCGCGACCAGCCCCCACCGGGCGGCAGAAAAAACACCGCTCCTCCCGCGGAGCGCTACGCCGAGGCCGCCGGCCTCCGTAGCAGCGCCCGGATCGGATGCCACAGCTCCTGCGGCAGTTCCGGGCCCGGGATCACGACAGCGTTGTCAGGGGCCGGCGCCGTGCGCCATATCAGGCCGTCGGGGTGGTGCAGGACGGCCGTGATCTCGTCCGGGGTCGGCGGCTCCGCGTTGCCGCGCAGGTAGACGGCCCGCATTCCGAGGTTGCGGAGCCGGGTCAGGGCCCGGGCGCGGTTGCGTGCGTGGACGAGAACGCGGACGCAGCCGTCACCCTGGGCGCTGGGTCTGGGCAGGTTCAACGCCACCACCACGCTGCCGGTCGGCAGCCTGCAGAAACCTCCTGCGGACAATGCGGTCACACCCCCTGGCGGGTCGTAGTCGAGGTCGGTGTCAATAAGCCGAGCACAGGACGCACCTAAACACGGATCGGCGGCGACCCGCCAGGGGGTCACCGCCGATACGTTTCTGACCTGCGCTTTTACCGACTACTTCGCCGAGGGGCCGACCTGGAGGCTCACCGTCGAGCCGTCGTGCGACTCCTTGACGATCTTGATCCGGGTGTTGGTGTCAGTGATCTTGACACCGGCCGTCGGGTTCGACGTGTCGTAGTAGGTCGACCTGCCGTCGTCGAAGACGGGGACGCCGGGCTGCGACTTGATCCTGGTGGCGACGTCCGCGTTGTGCAGCGTCATCGAGTCCGTCCGGTCCAGGCCGAACGGCGAGTCGTAGGCCTGCACGCGGTTGCGCATCAGCGTGCCGTCGGACCACTTCAGCTGCGTCGGGTGGGAGTCGATCGGCAGGATCAGACCCTCACCGGCGTGCTCGCTGGTGTTGTCGTCCGCCTGCGAGGTGTCCCACTTCCAGATCAACAGGCCGTTCTGGTAGGCGTAGTGCTCCACCCAGTCCGGACGGGTCGTCGAGAAGCCGAAGTTGTACGGGCCGACCTTCAACACCTTGTCGTAGGACACGTATTGACGGTTCTCGGCGATGTAGTACTGCGCGTAGTCGTCCGTGAAGGACGAGCCGATGCGGGTGAAGCCCTTGGCCGTCCACGCGGGGTCGGCGCTCTCGGCGTTGTCGGAGAAGAGGGCGGTGCCGTCGGCGGTCACGGTGATCTCGTCGGCCGTGAAGCCCTTCTGCGCCACCCCGCTGTCCGTCTGGTAGCGGAAGCGGACGTCGATCTTCTTGCCCGCGTAGGCGTCCAGCGGGTACGTCAGCTTCTGGTACGCGGCCGCCGTGCCGGTGAGGGCCGGGTTGCCGCTGCCGTCACGCGGGATTGCGGAGCCGTCGGCCAGGGTGCCGTCGATCGGGGTCCAGGACGTGCCGCCGTCGGTGGACACCTCGGTGTAGAGGTAGTCGTAGTCGGCCTCGGCGTCGTACCAGCCGTCCAGGGTGAGCGCGGCGGACGACTTGCCCGTCAAGTCCACTGTGCGGGAAAGGGTGTTGCTCAGGCTGTTGCCGCTGCCGCTCCACCACTGCGTGGCGCCCTGTGCCGGGGCGATGACGTCGGTGGTGACCGCCTTCTCGGGCAACTGCACCACGAGGGCCTGCGGGTTCTTGGTGTTGTACTCCGCGACGCCCAGCGTGTGCTTCGACTTGGTGCCGGCCTTGGCGATGTCGTAGTCCAGCCAGCCCAGTTGGAGCTTGTCCCAGGCGTTCATGTCGCCGGGCAGGTCGCCGATCGCCTCCTTGCCGGTGCCGAGCCAGGAGCCGGACGACATCAGCGTCCAGAAGCCGGTGGAGTTCTCGCCGCCCGCGGTGTCGTACTCGTCGGGCAGGCCGAGGTCGTGGCCGTACTCGTGGGCGTAGACGCCGAGTCCGCCGTTCTCCGGCTGGATGGTGTAGTCGCCGACCCAGACGCCGGTGTCGCCGACCTGGGTGCCGCCGAGCTTGTTGGTGTCCGGCCCTGTGGAGCCGGCGTCGGTGCCGAACGCGTACCAGCGGTGGGCCCAGATCGCGTCCTCGCCCTGCGCGCCGCCGCCGGCGGACTCGTCCTCACCGGCGTGCACGATCTGGAAGTGGTCGATGTAGCCGTCGGGCTCGTTGAAGTTGCCGTCGCCGTCGTAGTCGTAGCGGTCCCACTGGTCGAACTGGGCCAGCTCCGTCTTGATCTCGGCGGCCGTGTCACCCGCGGCCTCGCGCTGTGCGACCCAGGCGTTGACGCCGTCCTGCACCGCGTACCAGGCGCCGGTGGAGGCCTTGTTGGAGCCGTAACGGGCCTCGTTGTAGGGGACCTTGACCCAGTCGGTGACCTCGCCGTCGACCGAGTAGCGGCCCGAGGACTGCTTCTCGTAGTACTTCTTGAGCGACTCGGTGTTCTTGCCGGTGCCGAAGTACAGGTCCTGGAAGTGCGCCTGGTTGTAATCCGCCTGCCAGGCCGTCGAGTTGTCCTTCGCCCGGTCGGGCGCGGCTATCTGGTTGTGCAGCGGGCCGACGGTGCCGCCGTAGCGGGTGTCGACCTGGTCGCCGAACTCGACCAGGATCGTGAAGATCTTGTCGGTCTTCTCCCGGCTCAGCTCGACGTACTTGCTCTTGCCGCCCTTGCTCTTGAGCTGGACGACCTTCGAGCCGTTGCGGTCCTTGACCGAGGCCTTGCCGGCTATGACCTCGTTCAGGGCCTCCTGGCGCTGCGCGTCCTGCGTCTTGCTCAGCGGGCCGTCGAGGTCGTGCTCCTTCTGTGCGACCGGTGCCGGGTCGTGCCGGTCGACAGTGGTGGCCTTGGCCGAGGTGTTGGCCTCCGCCACGGCGAACGTCGAGAACGTGGCGGTGGCCGCCGCGAGGGCCACGCCCACCGCGGCCGCTCTGAACGTCCAGGGTCTGCTGGTCACTTGAGGTCCTCCCCTGCGCACACTCGACCGCGCGGAAGGGGGGGTCCTGGAGTCATGGAAGGTCCGCGCGCGGTGAACGCGTGATAGTCAAGTGACGTTATTTGACTAGAGGTTTACGGGAAAAGACAGACCTTGACTTGAGCAGGACAAGTGCACTATGCGAAGCCGGGGTCCGCTTTACGGACACGCACGGCCGACTTGTCCATCGCTCAACGGGCGCGTGCATCCGTCCACTTGGTGGACGGTATGACTCCGTGCGCCCCCCATGCTCCGGAGCTGTGTGTTAGGTCATGCTTACTGCACGTTCCACTCGGGCATGCAGGCGAATAGAGTCGCTTGGCGGAACGCCAGGAACCGGCGGAAAACCAGGCCGACATCCTTGTCGCACCCCCCTTTCACAGCTCCCCTCCATCGCCTAACGAGGACTCGATTGCCATGCCTCGTCCGACCGCCGCACAGCTCGCCTACGGTTCGTTCACCGTGATCTTCTCGACGCTCGCCATGCTGCTGCTGTCACAGACGAACTCGGGTCTGGGCATCGCGGTCATCGCGTGCGCGGCACTCGCCCTCGGGCTGCTCGTCTCCCTGACGGTGCCGCAGCCGAAGACCCGCGCCGCCGCAGCCGCCCAGGCCGCCCCCCAGACCACGGCTCCGGCCGCTCCTCCGCAGCGGGTGCCGGTACGGCGGGAGACCGTGTCCGCCGCCGCGTCGTCCGCGTCCGCGGAGCCGGTACGGGAGCGGAGCACTCCCTAGACCAAGCACAAGCCCCGGCTCAAGCACGCGAATCGGCGGGTCCGTTGACCACGGACCCGCCGATCGCTGTGTGCACCCCGGGTGTTGCCCCCCGGTCACGTCAACGCGTGCTGACCACCACGGTCTTGGCGGCCTTGTCGTGCAGCCCCTGCTTGTACGGCTTGTCGAAGAAGCTCCAACCACCGCAGATCGCCGTCCAGATGCAGGCGCAGCAGAACGCGAACGGGATCCACAGCACCGCCGCGCGGATCAGGTTGGTCTGCACGGACGGCGTCGACCCGTTGTCGAGGTTGGCCACGCGCAGGCCCAGCCACTTCTTGCCCAGCGTCTGGCCCGACTTGGCCATCATCACGGTGTCGTAGCCGATGTAGAGCACGGCCGCGATGAGCGACTGGCCGAGCGACTTGGCGTACGACGCGCCGTTGGAGCCGACGTCGTACTCGTGGACGCCGAAGGCCCAGGTGACCAGCCAGACGATGATGCCGACGAGGATCAGGTCGATGATCCGGGCGAGCGTGCGGCGGCCGCTGTCGGCGAGCGGGGGCATGCCGGCGAGCGGGTCGGTGGGGTAGGAGCCGCCGCCGTAGGGGTCACCGCCACCGCCGCCGTACGGAGGGGGCTGCGGAGGCTGGTTCCCGTAGGACTGGTCGTACGGTGAGCCCGATCCCTGGCCAGGAGGGGGCTGCTTCCTGAACGGGTCGTCTTCCGGCGGCTGCTGGCCGGAGCCCGGAGGCGGTTCGGTACTCATGGGCCGAGTCGACCGCGAACCGCCCGCCCCCGCATCCGGCGAGCGGCCGTCCGGGGTACGGAATCGGGTACCCCGGATGCCGTATGCGCCTATGCCGCTACGAACGTATGGGCTGCCTTGTCGTGCCAGCACTGGTGCCAGGGCCGGTCGAACAGACACCACGCGACACCGACGATCCCGATGCCGAGCAGCCCCGGGACGCTGTAGACGAGCCAGCGGCGCAACGCCCCGCCGAAGCCGGGCGGCTCGTGGCTCTCGATGCCGCGGACCTCGATCCCGCAGAGCTTCTTGCCGAGGGTGCGGCCCCACTTGGCGGTGGGCAACGCCTCGTAGAGGACACCGAAGAGGAGGAGGACGGCGAGGACGATGCCCAGGTAGGCGGACGTGGTGCCGTCCAGCAGCCAGACGGTCTCGGTCCGGCCGGAGAGCTTGGCAGCGTCGATCTTCTCGTTGAGATGGTCGACGGCCTTGGTCCCGAGCGGTACGGCGGCTACGGCGGTGACCGCGCCGAGCACGACGGTGTCGATCAGCCGCGCGACCAGCCGCCTGCCGAGCCCCGCGGGCCGCGCCGCCGACTGCCGCCGGGCCGCCGCCTGGAACACGTCCTCGACGGGCGGCTTCCAGGGCGCCACGGGCCCGTCCTCGTCCCCCGCCAGCCGATGCACCTGCTGCGCCCAGGAGGGCTGCCCGCCCCCGGGCCCGGCGGCCATGGGCGTCCCTACGCCGGCACCCTGCGGCTGCGCCGGACCGGACTGTTGGGGGACGCCGGGGGCGCCCTGCTGGGGCCCGGAAAGGGCCGTAGAAGCGGCGGAGGAGGGAGCAGGAGCGGCGGAGGCGGGCACCCCGGTGCCGGTGCCCCCCTGAGCCTGCGCGGCCCGGGCGGCGGCCGCCTTTCCGGCACCGAAACCGAGGCCGGAGGGGTCGGTGGAGGGGGTGGTGCCGGCGGGGTTGTTGGCCCCGAAGCCACCGCCGGCGGAGCCGGTCCCCACGGGACCCTGCACACCGGAACCCCCGGAGTTGCCCCCGACGGCGGAGCCGGACCGGGCCGAGCCCTGCGGGCCGAAACCGCCGGCACCCGACCCGGAGCCTGCCGGCCCCTGCGAGTCATACCCGCCGCCCGCACCGGACCCGGCCGAGCCCTGTCCGCCGAAAGCGCCGCCTCCGGAACCGGACCCCGCCGGACCCTGTGAGCCGAAGGCGCCCCCGGCGCCCGCGCCCCCGCCCTGCGCCCCCAGCCCCCCGCCCTGTTGCGCCGTGCGCGGGGTCGGGCGGCGGAAAGTGGTCGTGCCCTCGTCGGGGGCCGGGGCCGACGGGGACGGAATGTCCGTGCCCGGGGTGGGGCGGCGGAAGACGAAGGTGCCGGGGTTGGGCGGTTCCTCCGGGGAGGCCGGGGCCGAGCCGTCCGTAGCGGGGACGTGGGCCGGGGTGTCCGCAGGCACCCTCGGATCCGTGCCGGTTCTCGGGTCGGCGCCGGATCTCGGGTCCGGGGAGCCCCAGGAGACGCGGCGGTCCTGGTCGCCGCCGAAGCCGCTCTGGTGGGCGCGGTCCGCGCCCCACGCGGCGGCCGGTTCGGGGCGGCTGCCGTGCTGGGCGGCTGCCGGGCTCACCGGGTCCTCGTCGAAGAAGTGCGGGCCGGTCTCCTCGACGGACGCGCCCGGCGCGCCGGGCGGCAGGCCGTCCGACGGTGCCGGGCGGCTGGTGCCGGGCACCCAGGCCGCGCCGTTCCAGTACCGGACATAGCCAGGAATGGACGGGTCCGGGTAGTACCCCTCGCGGGGCCTGTCGTCACCGGGTGCCGGGGTTGGGGCGCTCATGTCCGTCGTCCCGTATCTGCTCGGAGGTCAAATGGGGGTGTCCACATTTATCAGACCCGTGCGACCACCACTGCCCGTCCCGCCGGACCCACCCCTTTCCGGGCAACCTCGTGCACGGAGTCCACACGCCCCGAAGCCCCGCGAAGCCTTCGTGACGCCGGGCGGAAAAAAAGTTTCCCGAACTCGCGTAATGCTTCCGCCCGCACGCCCTCTCCACTCGTACGGGCCCACCGCGGGGCCCGGTCAGCGAGAGGAGACACGTCATGCACACAGTCGTAGAGCGGGAGTTGGAGCTCAAACTCGTCCTGTCGCCGGAGCGGAGCATTCCGGTCCCGGCCCGGCTGAGCTACCGCACCGACGACCCGTACGCCGTCCACATCTCCTTCCACATCAACTCCGAGCACCCCGTGCACTGGACGTTCGCCCGCGAACTGCTCGTCGAGGGGGTGTTCCGGCCGTGCGGACACGGGGACGTGCGGGTGTGGCCGACGAAGGTGGAGCGGCGCAGTGTCGTCTTGATGGCGCTGAGTTCACCCGACGGGGACGCCCTGCTGGAGGCCCCGGCGGCGCAGGTGTCGGCGTGGCTGGAGCGCACCCTGCGGGTGGTCCCTCCGGGCTCTGAGGCCGAGCAGCTCGGCATCGACGCCGGCCTGGCCGAGCTGCTCGCACCGACCCCGGCCGACGATCTGTGGCTGCGCGACCCGTGGCCGTCGGACGAGTCGAGGGACGGGGAGTGAGTTCAGAAAGTGTGTCACTTTCGGCGAAAGTGTCACACTTTTTCAGACAAGGTGTCCCGCGCCCGCGTCAGAACAGCTTGCCCGGGTTGAGGATCCCCAGCGGGTCGAAGGTCGCCTTGACCGCCCGCTGCATCTCGACGCCCACCGGGCCGATCTCGCGGGCCAGCCACTCCTTCTTCAGCACACCCACGCCGTGTTCGCCGGTGATGGTGCCGCCGAGTTCCAGGCCGAGGGCCATGATCTCGTCGAAGGACTCGCGGGCGCGCCGGGACTCGTCGGCGTCCTGCGCGTCGAAGCAGACGGTGGGGTGCGTGTTGCCGTCGCCGGCGTGCGCGCAGACGCCGATCGTCAGCCGGTACTTCTCGCCGATCCGTTCCACCCCTTCGAGCATCTCGCCGAGCCGCGACCGGGGCACGCACACGTCGTCGATCATCGTCGTGCCCTTGACCGCCTCCAGCGCCGTGAGCGACAACCGCCGCGCCTGGAGCAGCAGTTCGGACTCGGCCGCGTCCTCGGCGGGCACCACCTGGGTGGCTCCGGCCGCCTCGCACAGGGCTCCCACGGCGGCCAGGTCGGCGGCCGGGTCCAGCGTGTCGAAGGCGGCGAGCAGCAGCGCCTCGGTCGTCTCCGGCAGTCCCATGTGGGCGAGGTCGTTGACGGCCTTGACGGTCGTACGGTCCATCAGTTCGAGGAGGGACGGCACGTGCCCGCCCTCCATGATCCGGCACACGGCGTCGCAGGCCTCCGTCGCGGACCCGAACTCGGCGGCCAGCACGAGCTGTTGGGGCGGCTGCGGCTTCAGCGCCAGAATCGCCTTCACCACGATCCCGAGCGAGCCCTCCGACCCGACGAACAGCCGCGTCAGGTCGTACCCGGCGACACCCTTCGCCGTACGCCGACCGGTGCTCATCAGCCGCCCGTCGGCGAGGACGACGTCCAGGCCGAGGACGTACTCGGCCGTCACCCCGTACTTCACACAGCACAGGCCGCCGGAGGCCGTGCCGATGTTGCCGCCGATCGTGCACATCTCCCAACTGGAGGGATCCGGCGGGTAGTAGAGGCCGTGCTCGTTGACCGCGCGGGAGAGAGTCGCGTTGATGACGCCGGGCTCGACGACCGCGATGCGGTCGACCGGGCTGATCTCCAGGATGCGGTCCATCTTGACGAGGGACAGCACGATGCAGCCCTCGGACGCGTTGGCCGCGCCCGACAGGCCCGTGCGGGCGCCCTGCGGGACGACCGGGAGGCGCAGTTCGGTGGCGACGCGCATGACGTGCTGGACCTGCTCGACCGTGCGGGGCAGCACGACGACGGCGGGGGTGCCGGACGGGCAGAAGCTCGCCATGTCGTTGGCGTACGAGGCCGTGACGTCCGGGTCGGCCAGGACGGCCTCGGCGGGCAGCCCGGCCAGCAGCCGGTCGACGAGGGTCCCGGTGTCCTGGTCGCGAGGCGCTTCGATACGGCTCATGATCACAGCGTCGCACTCGCGGCCATCGGTGTGAACCCCGTCCGCGCGTGGCTTTGGGTGCCGGGATGTGGTCGTCGTACTGACGCACAGTGAGCGCCATGGAGAACGAACAGCGGAGTCCCGGTACGTCCCTGGTGGCGGAACCGCGCAAGCGCCGCTCCCCCGTTCTGCGGCGGGTGCTGATCGCCACGGTCGCCGGGTGCGCCGTGGTCGGCGGGCTGCTGTGGCTACTGCCCGAGGAGCCGCGCCCCGCGCCGCCGCCCGCGCCGGGACCCAAGGCGCAGGCGCTGACCGCGGTCACCGCGGGAGTGCCGGCCGCGCTGCCCGACCTGGCCGCGCTGATCGGCGACCGGGAGACGCGGGTACGGGTCCGTCCGAGGGACGCGCGGTCCTGGGCGGTGCTCGGCTCGGCCTATGTGGAGCAGGGGCGGCGGACCGGGGACACCCTGTACTACCCGAAGGCCGAGGAGGCCCTCCGCACCGCGCTGAAGGTCCGCGCGAGGGGCAACGACGCGAACGCCGTGGCGATGGACGGCCTGGCGGCCCTCGCGAACGAACGCCGGGACTTCCGCGCGGCGCGCACCTGGGGCGAGGCCGCGGTGAAGGCGGCGCCGAGGCGCTGGACGACGTATCCGCTGCTGATCGACGCGTACACCGGCCTCGGCGACTACAAGGCGACCCAGCGGACGCTCGAAAAGCTGCTGGAACTGCACACCGGCCCCGCCGTGATGGCCCGGGCCGCCGCCGTCTACCGCGACCGCGGCTGGCGCGAGGACGCCGCCGCCCAGCTCGCCGACGCGGCGGCGAAGGCCACGGCCCCGGCGGAGCAGGCGGCCTGGCTGCAACGCGCCGGTGAGCTCGCCTGGGAACGCGGGGACCGCGAGGTGGCTCTACGGCACTTCGAGGCGGCCGTACGACTGGACCCCGACCAGCGGGAGGCCCTGGCCGGCGAGGGTCGCGCGCTGGCCGCCCTGGGCCGCACCTCGGAGGCCCTGAACGCCTACCAGGTCGCCCTCGCCAAGCAGCCGACCCCGCAATACGCCCTGGAACTGGGCGAGTTGTACGAGTCCCTGGGCCTCACCCAGGCCGCCCGCGTCCAGTACGACACTCTGCGCGCCCTCGCCGCCAAGGACGCGGCGGCGGGCGTCGACGACGAACTGGTCCTCGGCGTCTTCGAGGCGGACCACGGCGACGCACACGACGCCGTACGCCGACTGCGCGCCGAGTGGACCCGCCAGCCGGGCATCCCGGTGGCCGACGCGCTCGGGTGGGCGCTGCACAAGGCCGGGCAGGACGAGGAGGCGCTGAAGTTCGCGTCGGCGGCGACGGACAAGGTGCACGGGGGCGGGGTGCGGGACGCGCTGTACGCGTTCCACCGGGGCATGATCGAGAAGGAGTTGGAGAAGCACGCGTCCGCGCGCCGGCATCTCCAGGAGGCGTTGCAGATCAACCCGTACTTCTCACCGCTGCGGATGCCGCTGGCCCAGGCGGCGTTGGCGACACTGGGCGAGCCACCGGAGGAGGGTTTGCCTGCGGACAAGGAACCGCAGGACAAGACGAGTTGAGGACTCTCACGGACAACTGCGGCTACGGCTACGGCTTGTAACAGAGGGAGAACTTCCGTGCGCCCGCCTCCCCGGACGCGAAGCCGACGCACAGCCGGGTGCGGGGCTTGGTGCGGACGGCGAGGCCCTCCGGTTCGCGGTGGGTGAGGGTGTAGCCGGCCTCGGTGCGGGAGCGCTGGACCAGGGCGCCGGTGCGGATGTCGAGGCAGGAGACGTACGTGTTGCCGTGTTTCGCGGGTGGGTTGGTGGTGGAGTCGTAGGCGGAGCCCGCGAGTTGGTAGAGGTAGTCGCCGTCGAGGGCGTAGCCCTGGAACGGGATCGACGGGTCCGGGTGGGCGCCGGTCTGGGCGATGTCGGCGACGGGAGTGGAGTAGTCGCGGGCCACGAAGGCGTCCAAGTCCCAGATCCTGTACCGGGGTTGGTTGGCCAGGCGGTAGCGGATCGCTATGCGCTTCGAGGTCATGCAGACCGTGGGCTGGTTGTTGGTGGAGTTCGCGATCGGCTTGCGGATCGCGACGTCGGCGGCCGTGCGGGTGGCGCCGTTCGCGAAGTGGAAGCGGGTGACGGCCTGGCCGTAGGCACCGCCCGAACCGGCCTTCGCGGCGGCCTCGGTCCAGATCCAGACGTCGCCGTCGGCGGTGTTCTGCACGCCCATGCTGACACCGTGGCCGAAGCCCTGGAGGTGCATGTGGCCGAGCAACTTGCCTGTGTAGTCGAGCTGGTTGAGGCAGAGGTTGCCGGCGTCGGCGCCGCCCGTTCTCAACTGGAGGACGTACAGGCGCTGGTGGACCTCGTCGAGGGCGAACGACTGGAGGACCGTGGGCTCGTGCAGGGTGGCCTTCTGCCAGAGCCAGCGCACCGCCGGTGCGCTCAGGTCGATCGGCGCGACGGCCACGGTCCTCCCAAGTCCCTTGCGGGACCCGTGCGTTACAGGTTGCCCCGCTTCTCCTGCTCCCGCTCGATCGCCTCGAACAGCGCCTTGAAGTTGCCCTTGCCGAAGCCCATCGAGCCGTGTCGCTCGATGAGTTCGAAGAACACCGTAGGACGGTCCTGGACCGGCTTGGTGAAGATCTGGAGAAGGTATCCGTCCTCGTCGCGGTCGGCGAGGATCTTCAGCTCGCGCAGGGTGTCGACGGGGACGCGGGTGTCGCCCACCCACTCACCGAGGGTGTCGTAGTACGAGTCGGGGGTGTCCAGGAACTTCACCCCGGCCGCGCGCATCGTCCGTACCGTCTGCACGATGTCGTTGGTGTTGAGCGCGATGTGCTGGACGCCCGCACCGCCGTAGAACTCCAGGTACTCGTCGATCTGCGACTTCTTCTTCGCCACGGCGGGCTCGTTGATCGGGAACTTGACCTTGAGCGTGCCGTCGGCGACGACCTTCGACATCAGGGCGCTGTACTCGGTCGCGATGTCGTCGCCCACGAACTCCTTCATGTTCGTGAAGCCCATGACCTTGTTGTAGAAGCCGACCCACTCGTTCATGTGGCCGAGTTCGACGTTGCCGACGCAGTGGTCGATCGCCTGGAAGGTGCGGTGGGCGGGGGCCTCGACCAAGGGGTCGGCGGGGGCGAAGCCGGGGAGGTACGGGCCGTCGTAGCCGGTGCGCTCGACGAGCGTGTGGCGGGTCTCGCCGTAGGTGGCGATCGCGGCGAGGACGACCGTGCCGTGCTCGTCCTTCAGCTCGTGCGGCTCGGCGAGGGAGCGGGCGCCGTGCTCGACGGCGTAGGCGTACGCGGCGCGCGCGTCCGGCACCTCGATGGCGAGGTCGACGACACCGTCGCCGTGCTCGGCCACGTGCCGGGTGAGGAACTCGCCCCAGGGGGTGGCGGGCTTGATGACGGAGGTGAACACGAAGCGGGCGGAGCCGTTGGTGAGCACGTACGAGGCGGTCTCGCGGCTGCCGTTCTCCGGTCCGGAGTAGGCGACCAGCGTCATGCCGAAGGCCGTGGAGTAGTAGTGCGCCGCCTGCTTGGCGTTGCCCACGGCGAAGACGACCGCGTCCATTCCCTTCACCGGGAAGGGGTCGGCCTGCCGGGCGGTGTCGGGGGTGTGGTGAGTGGTCTGCGTCATGGGCGAAGGCTCCCGCTCCCCGGCAAGGTGCGCAATAGTTTGCGTATTGGCTGGGCATTCTGTTCAGTACTACGACCGTTTCGGCGGGCTTTCTGTACAGGATGACCATCGTTGGAGGCGGGCGCATGGGGATCGATCGTCTGGACGGCCGGATCATCGTGCTGCTGGCCGAGGAGCCGCGCATCGGGGTGCTGGAGATGTCCCGGCGGCTGGGCGTGGCCCGGGGGACCGTGCAGGCGCGGCTGGACCGGCTTCAGTCGAATGGAGTCATCCGGGGATTCGGCCCGCAGGTCGATCCGGCGGCGCTCGGGTATCCGGTCACGGCGTTCGCGACGCTGGAGATCCGGCAGGGGCAAGGCCCGGACGTCCGGGCGCACTTGACGACCGTCCCCGAGGTCCTCGAACTGCACACCACCACCGGCAGTGGGGACATGCTGTGCCGGCTCGTGGCCCGGTCGAACGCCGATCTCCAGCGGGTCATCGACCGGGTTGTCGGTTTTGATGGCATTGTCCGGGCCGCCACCGCCATCGTCATGGAGAACCCCGTTCCGCTGCGGATCATCCCGCTGGTGAAACAGGCGGCGGAAGACCCGGAAGGGACGACGAGCCGGCCGACGTAGGGGTGTGGGCATGTGAGCTTCTGGGAGTACTTGGGCAACCGGCACCAGCAGCTGCTCACCGACGCCTATCAGCACGCCAGCGCGGTCTTCCAGTGCATGGTCGTCGCCACGCTGATCGGCGTGGTGATCGGGGTCGTCACGTATCGGAGCGAGTGGGCGGGCAACCTCGCCACCACGGCCACGTCGACCATTTTGACCATTCCGTCGCTCGCCATGATCGGTCTGCTCATTCCGATCGTCGGGCTTGGCGTTCCGCCCACAGTGATCGCTCTGACCCTGTACGGCCTGCTGCCGATCGTCCGTAACGCGATCGTGGGCCTGCGCGGGGTCGACCCGTCCCTGGTGGACGCGGCGAAGGGCATCGGGATGTCCCGGCTGGCGCGGCTGATGCGGGTCGAACTGCCGTTGGCCTGGCCGCCGATCCTGACCGGTATCCGGGTCTCCACGCAGATGCTGATGGGCATCGCGGCCATCGCGGCGTACGCCTCCGGGCCCGGTCTCGGCAACGAGATCTTCCGCGGGATCGGGTCGCTGGGCAGCAAGAACGCCCTCAACCAGGTGCTCGCGGGCACGCTCGGGATCATCGTCCTGGCGCTGCTGTTCGACGCCGCGTACGTCCTTCTCGGACGGCTGACCATTCCCAGGGGGATCCGTGCCTGAGCCAGCAGAGACCGCGACCTCCGGTGCCTCCATCGAGCTGGAGAACCTGACCAAGCGGTATTCGGGCAGCGCCGACCCGGCCGTCGAGAGCGTCAACATGGAGATCAAGGCGGGTGAGTTGGTCGTCTTCGTCGGGCCGTCCGGCTGCGGCAAGTCCACGACGCTCAAGATGATCAACCGGCTGATCGAACCGACCGGCGGCCGTATCCGCATCGGCGGCGAGGACGTCACCGACATCGACCCGGTGAAGCTGCGCCGCAAGGTCGGCTATGCGATCCAGTCGAGCGGGCTCTTCCCGCACATGACCGTCGCCCAGAACATCGCGCTCGTCCCGAAGATGATCGGCTGGTCCAAGTCCCGGATCAGGAACCGGGTGGAGGAGATGCTCGACCTGGTCGGTCTTGACGCCGGTGAGTTCCAGGGCCGTTATCCGCGTCAGCTCTCCGGCGGGCAGCAGCAACGCGTGGGCGTGGCACGGGCGTTGGCGGCCGACCCGCCGGTGCTGCTGATGGACGAACCGTTCGGCGCGGTCGACCCGATCACCCGCGATCACCTCCAGGACGAGCTGATCAGGCTCCAGCACGAACTGCACAAGACGATCGTCTTCGTCACCCACGACTTCGACGAGGCGATCAAACTGGGCGACCGGATCGCGGTGTTGCGCGAACGTTCGCACATCGCGCAGTTCGACACCCCGGAGGCGATCCTCACCAACCCGGCGGACGACTTCGTGTCCGGGTTCGTGGGCGCCGGGGCGGCCCTCAAGCGGCTGAACCTGACCCGCGTACGGGACGTGGAGATCACCGACTACCCGACGGTCACCGTCGACGACCCGCTCCAGGACATCTTCAACCGGCTCCGGGACAGCGGCACCAACGAGATCCTGCTGCTCGACAAGCGCGGCCGGCCCTACAAGTGGCTGCGGCGCGGCGACATGATGCGCGCCAAGGGGTCGCTGGCCCGGGCGGGCACGCTGGTCAGCGACACGGTGACCCGGGACGCGACGCTCCGGGACGCGCTGGAGGCGGTGCTCACGGACAACGCGGGGCGGGTCGCGGTCACCGGGCGGCGCGGGGAGTACACCGGCGTCGTCGACATGGAGACGCTGATGAACTCCGTGCACGAACTCCTGGAGGCCGACCGGCTGGAGGCGATGGAGGCCCAGCACGAGCTGGAGGAGGCCCGGGCCCTCCAGACGCACGCCGAGCAGGAAGGCGCCGGCGGGGAGGAGAAGGCGTGACGACTCCCGAGCTGGAGGACGAGGAGACCGGGACCGAGGCCAAGGCCGCGCCACCGCCCCCGACTCCCCCGAAGCGACGCATCACCTGGCAGAAGCTGACCTTCCTGCCCGCCGCCCTGGTGGCGATCCTGCTGGCGACCTGGCTGTGGTTCAACCAGGCCCACCTGGACGCCATTTCGAAGAACGCGCTCTCCAACGGCCAGGTCTCCAAGGCACTTTGGCAGCACGTCCAGCTGACCGTGATCTCCACGTTCTTCGTGCTGATCATCGCGATCCCGCTGGGCATCCTGCTGACCCGCGGAGCGTTCCGCAAGGCCGCCCCGGTCGCGATGACGTTCGCCAACATGGGACAGGCCACCCCGGCGATCGGCCTGTTGGCCCTACTGGTGATCTGGCTCGGCACCGGCGAGAAGGCGGCCCTGATCGGCATCATCATCTACGCCGTCCTGCCCGTGCTCTCCAACACGATCGCGGGCCTGAAAGCCAACGACCCGACCCTCCTCGAAGCCGCCCGAGGCATCGGCATGTCCCAACTCGGCGTCCTGGCAAAGGTGGAGCTCCCCCTCGCGGTCCCGCTGATCCTGGCCGGGGTCCGAACCGCCCTGGTCCTCAACGTCGGTACGGCGACCCTGGCGACCTTCGGCGGAGGCGGCGGCCTGGGCGTCCTGATCACCACCGGCATCACCACCCAGCGCATGCCGGTCCTGGTCCTCGGCTCGATCCTCACGGTCAGCCTCGCCCTGCTGGTGGACTGGCTGGCCTCACTTGCCGAACTCCTGTTGCGTCCAAGGGGATTGGAGGCGGGCTCATGAAACGCACCTGTCTCCTGCTGGCCGGAACCTTGGTCGCCGCCGCCGGCTGCGGACTGACCAGCGGCTCCCCGATGGTCGACGACGTCAGCCCCGGCACCGTCGGCAAGGGCGAGCCTCTCAAGGGCGCCCATCTCACCGTCACGTCGAAGGAGTTCACCGAGCAGCTGATCCTCGGCGCGATGATGGGCATCGCCTTCGAGGCGGCCGGCGCGGATGTCCTCGACCGGACCGGCATCCAGGGTTCGATCGGAGCACGGGAGGCCGTCAAGTCCGGTGACGCGGACGGGATGTACGAGTACACCGGCACCGCGTGGATCACCTACCTCGGCAACAGCAAGCCGATCACCGACCCGCTGAAGCAGTGGCAGGCGGTACGGGACGCGGACCTCAAGAACGGCATCACCTGGCTGCCTCCCTCCGCCCTCAACAACACCTACGCGCTCGCGATGAACCAGGCCAACTTCAAGAAGTACGGCACGAAGACGCTGTCCGAGGTGGCCGCGCTGGCGAAGAAGGACCCGGGTGCGGTGACGGTGTGCGTGGAGAGCGAGTTCGCCAACCGCGCGGACGGACTGCCGGGCATGGAGAAGGCGTACGGGATGAACCTCCCCGCGAAGAACATCACGCAGATGGACACCGGGATCATCTACACCCAAGTGAAGAAGGGGAGTTGCACGTACGGCGAGGTCTTCACCACCGACGGGCGCATCAAGTCGATGAACCTCGCGGTGATGGCCGACGACAAGAAGTTCTTCCCCAACTACAACGCGGCGCCCGAGATCAACACGAAGGCGTTGAAGAAGTGGCCGGCGATCGCGAGGGTCCTGGCCCCGGTCACGAAGAAGCTGAACAACACGGTGGCGCAGACGCTGAACGCGAAGGTGGATGTCGACGGGGAGGATCCGCATCAGGTGGCGCTGGACTGGATGAAGGCGGAGGGGTTGGTCAAGTAGGGCCTGTGGGGGGCGAGTTACAAAGGACCAGTTGCAAAGAAGGTGTTGCAACTGGTCCTTTGCAACGCTATCTTTGTACGCATGTACGAGCCCGAGCCGTCCAAGTACCGCAATCTTGACGCCCGTTCACTGCGCGGGATCGCCCATCCGCTCCGGATGCAGTTGCTGAACGCGCTGCGCCGGTACGGACCGGCCACCGCCTCGATGCTCGCCGAGCGGCTGGGCGAGTCCAGCGGAGCCACCAGCTACCACCTACGCCAACTCGCCACGCACGGGTTCGTCGAGGACGCCCCCGAACGCGGCAAGGGCCGGGAGCGCTGGTGGCAGGCGGTCGAGCAGGGCATCGGCTTCGACGAGAACCTGCTCGTCGACGCCGACCCGGCGGTACGCGGCGCGGCCGACCTGTTCCTGCACGAGGTGGCGACCACCCACGCCCGTGAGCTGTCGACCTGGGTCGGCACCCGGGAGGACTGGCTGCCCACGTGGTCCCACTCGACCGACATGAGCGACTGGACCGTACGGCTGACACCCGAACGCACCCGTGAACTCGTGGGAAAGATCCACGAGTTGCTCGAAACCTACGAGGACGAGGAAGCGCCCGACGCAGAACAGGTGCGCTTCCACCTGCATGCCTTCCCGACCGAATCAGAGTGAGAAGAGGCAACCCCGATGCATCCGGAAACCCACCTCGCGCTGCACCACACCCGAGCCGCGGAACTCCACGCCCAGGCCGACGCCCACCGCCTCGCCGCCGAGGCCAAGCCGCCCCGACGCGAACTCCGCACCCGCGTCGGCTGGACCCTCGTAGAACTGGGCCTTCGCCTGGCCGCAACACCCAACGGCACCAAGCCCGCCGTCGCCTAACAGCCCGGCACGGAACCCTTCCCCGTCTCCAGCGCCTCCAGCGCGCTCACCGCGCCCTTCAGCGTGGTCACCGCGACCAGCCGTAGCCCCTTGGGCAGTTCGGACTTGGCGTCCGAGCACTCGGCCTTCGGGACCAGGAACACCGTCGCACCGTCACGACGCGCGGCCTGGGTCTTGAGGGCCACTCCCCCGACCGCGCCGACCGTGCCGTCGGTGCCGATCGTCCCCGTACCGGCGATGGTGCGGCCGCCCGTCAGGTCACCGCCGCTGCCGTCGCCGTTCAGCTTGTCGATGATGCCCAGGGTGAAGAGCAGGCCCGCGCTGGGGCCGCCGACGTCGGCCAGCTTGAGGGTGACCTTGACCTTCTTGTCGCTCAGGTTCAGGTACTTGAGCGCGGCGGTGGTCGCGTCGTCCTGCGACTCCTGCATCTGCTCGGTGTTGTGCTGCTCGATCTCCTTGACGCTGTTGCCGCTCGGGTAGACCGAGTCACGCGGCATGACCGCCCGGTCGGTGCGGAACCAGCTGTCGATCACATCGCTCAACGAGACATGCTGATCGGGTCCGGTCGCCTCGATCGTCGTCATGCGCAGCTGACCGCTCGTCGTGCGCACCGGCGCCCCGGAGATCGTGATCACCGGGGTGCCCTTGTTCTCGCCGAGCACGTTCGCGGTCAGACCGGGCTGCGCCAGCGAGAACGGCAGCGGCGCGAAGCCCGCCGTGGCGAGCAGCGCCACGACGGGCAGAGCGCAGGCGGCTACGGCCTGGGGGCGCGTGAGGCGAGAGAGGAGCACGGGATCAATCTAACGCGACGGCCACTTCCGGCCGGGCGCCGGTCACCCCGCACCCATCAACGGCCTCAGCGCAGCGCTTCCGCGACCTCGCGCGCCGCGTCCACGACCCGCGGGCCGACCCGCTCGGGCACCGCGTCGGCCAGCATCACGACGCCGACGCTGCCCTCGACCCCCGTGACGCCCAGCAGCGGAGCCGCGGCGCCGCTCGCCCCGGCCTCCAACTCGCCGTGCGTCAGGGTGTATCCGGGTTCGTCCTCGGCCTGGTGCCGGGCGGCGAGGATCGCGCGGCCCGCGGCACCCCGGTCCAGGGGGTGACGGAAGCCGGCGCGGTAGGCCACGTGGTAGTCGGTCCAGGTCGGCTCGACCACCGCGACGGCGAGGGCGTCCGCCCCGTCGACCAGGGTGAGGTGGGCGGTCGCCCCGATGTCCTCGGCCAGCGAGCGCAGCGCGGGGAGCGCCGCCTCCCGTACCAGGGGATGCACCTGGCGGCCGAGCCGCAGCACGCCGAGCCCGACGCGGGCCCGGCCGCCGAGATCACGGCGTACGAGTGCGTGCTGTTCGAGGGTGGCCAGCAACCGGTACACGACGGTCCGGTTGACGCCCAGTTTGTTGGACAGTTCGGTGACGGTCAGCCCGTGGTCCGTATCGGCCAGCAGTTTGAGGACGCGCAGTCCCCGGTCGAGCGTCTGGGAGGTCTCCGCGGTCACGACGCCCACTCCTTAAGTGGTGAGGTCGGCGGCTCCTTAGCGACGGATGCGTCACCGAGTCCCGTCAGTGACGCGCTTCAGAGGCCGCCGATCGGCGAGGCGGCCCGGCGTGTCCGGGCCCAGTCGCTTCACGGCTGCGCTCCGCGGCGGCGCTGCCACGGGGCGTGTGCGTAGCGGGACACTAGCGAAGGCGGTTCGCTGAGCGGAAGTCTCCGTCCAGAATCCGGGCACCGACTGGTACGGACCGGTTCCCTTCATGTCGATATGTCCTGACCTGTGGATCGCGCCTGCGCAGATTCCGCACAGATGTGCGGATCGTTTGGAGAGATGACCGCCAGGGTGACCTGCTGCGATCACTTCATGCGCGTGGCCCACTCCTGGACCTTCGCGATGCGCTGCCGCAGCTGACCGGCCGTGGCCTCGGCGCTCGGCGGGCCGCCGCAGGTGCGGCGCAGCTCGGTGTGGATGACGCCGTGCGGTTTGCCCGTCTGGTGGACGTACGCGGAGACCATGGTGTTGAGCGACTTCCGCAGCTCCATCATCTCCTTGTGGGAGACGACGGGCCGCCGCTCGGCGGGCAGTTCCAGCAGGTCGGCTTCCTCGTCCGGCTTCTTGCGGCTGTGCGCGATCTGCCGGGCCTGCCGCTTCTGGAGCAGCATCTGCACCTGGTCGGGTTCGAGGAGTCCGGGGATGCCGAGGTAGTCCTGCTCCTCCTCGCTCCCCGGGTGCGCCTGCATGCCGAACTCGGCGCCGTCGTAGAGCACGCGGTCGAAGACGGCCTCGGACTCCAGGGCCTCGAAGGAGAACTGCTCCTGCTCGCCGGTGTCCTCGTCCTGCTCCTTGTTCGCCTCCTCCATCTCCTTCTCGGACTCGGCGTACGGGTCCTCCTCGCCCTCCTTCTTCGGCTTGTCGAGGGCGTGGTCGCGCTCGACCTCCATCTCGTTGGCGAAGGTGAGGAGGTCGGGGACGGTCGGCAGGAACACGGAGGCGGTCTCGCCGCGCCGCCGGGACCGCACGAAGCGGCCGACGGCCTGGGCGAAGAAGAGGGGGGTGGAGATGGTGGTGGCGTACACCCCGACGGCGAGCCGAGGCACGTCGACGCCCTCCGACACCATCCGCACGGCGACCATCCACCGGTCGTTGCTCGCGGCGAAGTCGTCGATGCGCTTGGAGGCACCGGTGTCGTCCGACAGCACGACGGTCGCCTTGCTGCCGGTGATCTCGCGGATCAGCTTGGCGTAGGCGCGCGCCGAGTCCTGGTCGGTGGCGATGACGAGGGCACCGGCGTCCGGGATGCCCTTCCTGACCTCGGTCAGCCGCTGGTCGGCGGCGCGCAGCACGCTCGGCATCCACTCACCGCGCGCGTCCAGCGCCGTACGCCAGGCCTGGCTGATCGCGTCCTTCGTCATCGGCTCGCCGAGCCGCGCGGCGATCTCGTCACCGGCCTTCGTCCGCCAGCGCATGTTGCCGCTGTAGGAGAGGAAGATGACGGGCCGCACGACCCCGTCGCTGAGCGCGGAGCCGTAGCCGTAGGTGTAGTCGGCGGAGGACCGCCGAATCCCGTCGTTCCCTTCCTCATACGTGACGAAGGGAATGGGATTGGTGTCGGACCGGAACGGCGTACCGGTGAGCGCGAGCCGCCGGGTGGCCGGTTCGAAGGCCTCGAGGCAGGCCTCGCCCCACGACTTCGAGTCACCGGCGTGGTGGATCTCGTCGAGGATGACGAGGGTCTTGCGCTGCTCGACACGGTTGCGGTGCAGCATCGGCCGTACGCCGACACCGGCATAGGTGACGGCGACACCTTGGTAGTCCTTGCCGAGCGGCCCGGCGCTGTACTCGGGATCCAGCTTGATCCCTATCCGCGCGGCCGCCTCCGCCCACTGCTTCTTCAGGTGCTCGGTCGGCGCGACCACGGTCACCTGCTGCACGACATGGTGGTGCAGCAGCCAGGAGGCGAGGGTGAGCGCGAAGGTCGTCTTGCCGGCACCGGGGGTCGCGACCGCGAGGAAGTCCCGCGGCTGCTCCTGGACATACCTCTCCATCGCCCCCTGCTGCCAGGCACGCAGCTTGCCGGCGGTGCCCCAGGGGGCGCGGCCGGGAAAGGCGGGAGAGAGGTGGTGGGAGCTGGCGGAGGAGGCGGCGGTGGTAGTCACGGTCTCCGGGTTCGGGAGTAGGGCGGCTCGGTCACGTCGGCTACGTATGACAACCGGGCCACCCTACCGGCGGGCCGGGGGTGTCGCCGTGCGGACTGCGCCGGGGTGGCGGGGGATGGGACCGAGGTCACACCGGTTGCCCGGCGAGGCCCCGCAGCACCTCCGCGATCGCTTCTACGTCCCCCTCCGCCCCCGGGCCGGGGCGTCTCCGTGCGGACTGCGCCAGGGTGGCGGGGGATGGGACCGAGGTCACACCGGTTGCCCGGCGAGACCCCGCAGCACCTCCGCGATCGCCTCTACGTCCCCCTCCGCCCCCGAGGCCACGTCGATGACCAGGTCGTACGCACTGTCCTGGTCCACGCCGGCGAGATCGACCCCGTTCACGGCGAGGAAGACCGCGGCGGCGAGCCACGCGGTGCGCTTGTTGCCGTCGACGAGGGGGTGGTTCGTGGCGAGGGCGTGGAGAAGGGCGGCGGCCTGCTCGTACAGATCCGTATAGGCCGCCGTACCGAACATACGAGCCCGCGGCCGATGCACCGCCGAGGCGAACAGCCCCGGCTCACGCACCTCGGGCGCCCGGCCGCCGAAGGCGATCCGCGCGACGTCGGTCACTTCGCCGACGGTGAGGTGACGACGGCCGGCGTCGCTGGAGCCGTAGCCGTGCGTCATTCGCCGAGCCTCCTCAACAGACCGGCGTGCGCGACGGCAAGCCGTTCAGCAGCCGCCCGCACCGGCGCACCCTCCTCATCCAGATACCTGCCTACGGCGTCCCGCACGAGGTCCTCCGGCGACCGGCCGGTGGCGTCGGCGAGGTCGTCGAGGGCCTGGCGGAGGGTGGGGGCGAGATTTAGGTGGGGGTGTGGGTGGGGGTGGTGCGGTTGAGGTTGAGGTTGGGAGGTCGGCTGGTGCATGGGGTGAGGGTAGGGGGGCGATCACCGGCGGGCGACGGAATATCGCCGGAGTTCTGCTCCACGCCTCACTGCTCCTCGCTGTTGCCCCGTACCCGGGTGGTCATCGACGCCCCTGGATGGGCGCCGCCGCCCACCGAGGGAGCCGTCGCGCAGGGGCGTCGAGCTCCTCGTCCGTGAACCGCAGATTCAGTCCAGCCGTCCTTCAACGGCACCGAGCGGCACCACGCGACGCCACCCGACGTCACCGCGATTCCGTCCGCACCCGCGTGCTCACCCACGCCCCCGCCAACGCCACGCCCGCCATCGGCAGAAACACCGCGGCGAACGCCCCCGGATGACCCCCGCCGCCCGCCGACCCGACGACATGCCCCACCGTGCCACCGCCCAGCGCCCCGAACGCGGCCCCGCCGACGGAGAGCAGCACGACATTGGACAGCCCGTCAGAGATCTGCAGCGCGGCGGAGTTGGAACCCGCCTCCTCCGGCGCGGACAACTGGAGGAGCAGCACGCTGGTGGAGGAGATCACCAGCCCCATCCCGAAACACCCGAACCCCCACGCGACGGCGACGATCCACACGGGCACGGCATGGATGAGGACGCTCGGCGCCCCGGCGATGGCGGCGGCCACCAGCACCATCCCGAACGTCATCAGCCGTTCCCGGTACGGTTCGACCCGCGCCCGGGACTGCACCCAGGACCCGAGCGCCCACGTCCCGCCGCCCGCCGCGAGCGAGAACCCGGCCAGGGTCGGCGACAGCCCCCGTTGCGTGACGAGCATCAACGGCACGAAGGACTCCGCCGAGATGAACGACCCGGCGGCCACCCCACGCAACAACACGACGGAGGGCAGCCCACGCGCCGCCCGGTACGTCCCGCGCGGCAACAACCCGAGCACGGCGGGCACGAGCAGCGCGACGCCGGCGGCAGCGGGGAGAAGGGAGAACCACCGCACGTCCTGAGCGGCGTATTGGAAGAGCCCGGCGCCGACCGAGATCCCGAGGGCAAGCCGAATACGACGCCGGTCGAAGGAGGCGGACGGCTCACCGGCATTGCTCACGGGCCCGGCCGCCCGCCGCCGTATCTGAGGAAGGGCGAGGGCGAGCGGAAAGACGACAAGCACCGGAATCCCGAGGAACACCCACCGCCACCCCAGATGCTCGGTCACCGCACCGGAGGCGAGCGGCCCGACGACGGACGGCACGACCCAACTCGCGGCGAACGCGGCCATGATGGCGGGCCGCAACCGCTCCGGGTAAGCCCGCCCGACGACGACATACAGAGCGACGATGACGAGCCCGCCCCCCAGTCCCTGCACGGCCCGCCCGAGAATGAACACCCACATGACCTGAGCGGTCCCCGCCACCACCAACCCGGCGGCGAAAGCCCCGATCCCACTGGTCAACGCCCCGAGCGGCCCCCGCCGGTCCGACCACTGCCCGGCGAACACCATCCCGAAGAGACTGGTGGTGAAGTACCCGGAGAACGCGAACGCGTACAACGACACCCCGCCCAGTTCCCGAGCGGCAACCGGCATCGCCGTCCCAACTGCCGTCGCCTCAAAGGCGATCAGCAGAACAACGGACACGATCCCGACACTGAGCGCCCTATGCGACCGCCCCAACACGGAGTCACGACACTCGTCGGCCAGGTCGGAGGCGGTGTTCGTGACGGCGGCGTCACGAGGTTCAAGGGCGGTCATGCCCGACAGCGTAAGGTCCACGGGCCGGGTTGACCCCTGTCGGAGGACGGTCGAGGGCTGAGACCTTGGTCGTACGACCAGAGGTACCAGGGGTGACTCCCCGGGGGCGCTCTCCCATTCGTGAACGGCGTATGGCAGTCCCGTTGCACCACCCCGGGCCCCCTTGTCCGGGCCCCTCCCCCGGCCCTACGGTCAACTCACCAAACACGGCCGTGTGCCCGAGTGGTTCAGGGACTCGCCTGCAAAGCGAGTTACGCGGGTTCGATTCCCGCCACGGCCTCCACCTTTATGGATGACCTGTACGTTCACACGTTGCGGAGTGCTTCCAACGTCTGGGACTCCCCCACCAGACAGGGCTAGGTCAGTCGCTTGGTCCACTGCCGACTGCCTGGCTCCAGAGCGCCACATGGCGCAGAGGGAGCCACTGTGCCAGCACGTGGCACCGCTGAGAGTGATCGACGGATGCTCAGCCACGGATGCGCGCACGGCCATGCTCGATGAACTCGACCTCCACCTGAGCACGATCACCAACAGGTACGGACGGCCGTTCCAGCGCAAGACCATCAACGCGTGCAAGTTCGCTGGTGTCGCTCTCCACAACTGGATGACCGAGAGCGGCATGGATGGTGACTTCACCGCATGTGACGTGCCTGCTCTCAACCGCTTCTTTCGTTCCGGACTGGTAAGCGGGTCCGCTTGCGCGGTATCGAGCCCGGGGACTGGACGCCGTTCGGTCGCCGGGCCCTCGACATCGCGCCGAAAGTCGCCCCTGTCGGGCCACGTCAGAGGAGTTGGAGCACCTCGGCCAGCGCGCCGGGACGCTGGTCAACGGGCAGGGGATCGACTAGGTGGACCCGGCATCCCAGCGTGGCGGCTCCGACGTCCGCAACAGGCTCGTCTCCCACCATGAGTGCGTCGTCGGGCGCCACACCGAGCTCGTCGCACGCCATCTGGAAGATCCGGGGATCGGGCTTCTTCACCCCGCGCTCGAAGGAGAGGAAGTAGGCGTCCACGAGGTCATCGACACCGTGGTCGCGGAAGACAGGGCGCATGTCCCAGCCGATGTTGCTGACGACAGCGACCGGGATACCTCGCCCGCGCAGGGCGCGGAGGGTTTCCTCGGTGTCGGGATAAGGCAGCCATGCCCCGGGCATTTGGGAACGTTCATACAGGGCCTCGGCCAGGTCAGCCGCAGGCAGTTTCGCTTCCCGGGCAAGGGCTGTGAAGGCAGCCCGGTGTCGTTCGGCGGTCAGATCGCGCTCCCGCCACAGCGCCTCCAGATGGGGCGGCACTGTGCGCGGAGGAACCCCTCCGGGCTGAGCCCCGAACTCTTCCAGCCGGCTGACGCACGCGTCGAGTTCACCCTCGGGCACGTCCAGACCGGCCTTCGTTGCCACCCCGCGCAACCACTGCGCGGCCGATTCGATCCGGAAGAGCGTCCCGGAGAAGTCGAACATCACACCCTTGATCATGCGGCCGATCCTGGCGGCGCCGACGAGCCGGCCGCAAGCCCAAGACGATCAAGAAGCGGAACCACACGATCGAAGTGGGGCCAATTCACCTTGCTGCAGGGGCGTGAATCACACCAACACGCCCCGCTCCTGGGTCGCTGCCGCATCCGGCCGCAGATGGGCTGCCGCCCTGGGCTACTTCCAACGAGGGCGACATCTTCCTTTGGAGGACAGGCCCGGCCGGTCCCCGGGAGTGAACGTGCACCGTCGCCTCCCGGAACGGCGGGTGGTGGCACTACGCGGGCGGGGCGGTCCAGTTCTTGGCCGATCTGGTCAGTGGCGTGCTGGAGCCGTGGAGGCTGCCGAGCATGCGCCCCGAGGAGAGCCGGGTCAGCACTCAGGACCCACTGTCCTGACCAGAAACCGGATCACGCCCGTCGAGGCCTATGAACCCCCGTACTACGCAGCTGTGTTCACCACGGTGCGAACCCAGGGCCCGAGCGGCTACGGCGAGACCGACGCGCGCATGGAGGAGCTGGTCAAGGACATCCCCGGGTACCTGGGGATGGACCACACTCAGACTCCGGGCGGGCTGGGCATCGCCGTCGGGTACTTCCGCGACGCCGACGCCCTCACGGAGTGGCGGACCAACGCCGAGCACGAGCACCGTGTGGCGCAGAAGCGCGGGCAAGCACAGTGGTACGAGAGCTGCACGCCGCATGTGGCGAAGGTGGAGCGGAGTCACGGGTTCGTGCGGGCGCGGGATCCGCGGAGCCCGACGGCCGGCTGACCGGCCGAAGTCACCGGCCGATGGCCCCGACAGCGCTGCCGTGCCGTGCGCCGCGTGCCGCGAGGATCCCCGGACGGAGGGACTTCGCCGCCAAGGGAGAACCCGCCGAGGCCAAGGACCCGGAAATCGTACGCGCGTGCGGCGATCGGACCCTATGATCACTCAGCCCCGGTGTCCGCCGCGGCCGCACCCGCCTCCGAGACAGGCCGAAGTCGATGACGAGTACCGCCCGCAGAGCTCCCCGGATCCTTGTCCGTTCCGCACAGGTGGCGATAGCCGTGTCCGCTGTGGCGGACGTGTTCCGTGCGGCGGCGGTCCGGGATCAATACCTGCACCACTCGGATACATCCGAGTCGGGCCTCATCTCCATGGTCTTCGTCTATCTGACGACTCTCGCGATCGTGCTGTTCCTCGTATGGCTCACCCAATCCCGGCGCAATGCGCAGGAGTTGACGCCCGAGGCCTCGGTTCCGAGCCGGGGCCGGACAGTCGGCATGTGGTTCGTTCCGTTGGTCAACCTCGTTGTCCCTCGCGGGATCGTCCTCGCCATCGGGCGCGCGAGCTCCGCGTCCTGGGCGGAGAAGCGGGACACGGCCCTGGTGAACGCTTGGTGGGCCGCCTGGGTCGGGCACGCGCTGGTGCTCACGGTCGCGAGCCGGGTGGCCCCGGGCTCGATGGCCTTCCTGGTGGTGGAGGAGGCACTCATGATCGCGGCGGCCGTACTGGCGGGGCTCGTGATCGAGCGCATCACGGCTCTGCAGAACGCCGCACTCAGCACCACCGTTCCCGCCGAGCCCCTCGCCCAGGCCTGAGGTGCCGCCCTTCCCTTCCCTCGGTTGAACTACCTCAAGGCGCCTGAACTCCCCCAAGGCGCCTCGGACTTAGCCCTCACTCGCACCCCGCGCCCGCCACAGATCCCGCAACAGCGCGATCTCCGCCATGTGGTGAATGAACTCCAGGTTCGCCCCCGCCAGTACGGCGACATACGGGTCGTCCGGGTCGGACCCGTACGGGTACTGGGAGAACCCGACCACGTCCAGCTGGTCCTCCGTGGCCGTGGCTACGGCTGCTCGCCAGCGGTCGATCACCGGCCAGAAGCGGTCCAGGGTCAGGGCCGCCGAGGGGCTGAAGTCGACCATTTGCTTGGGGTCCTGGCGGCGCTCACCGAACGTCCACTCCCACGCCCCCGCGAACTGGAAGTGCAGGTGCCCCAGGCGCCACGCGATGGTCGTGATCGGGGTCGTGTCGGGCTCCGGCTCGCCCTCGTGGGCGAGGATCTGCTCGACCCGCTCGACGCTCACGCTCCAGTCGTCGGCGATCTTGGCGACGGTCATGCCGTCGGCGGCCTGGCGGGCGACCTCCGTGTACTCGCTCGCCGGGATGTCCGCCGCGCCCAGGTCGAGGACCCACTCCCCCGGTCCGAACGCCCTCGGTGTCACCGCCTCGCTCCGGCGTCGGAGTGACCAGCAGTCGGGTGCCGGCTCCCAGCGGTACTCCTCGTCGCCGAGGCCCTTCAGCCGGACCTGGGCCATCTCCCGGGCCTTGTCGAACTGCTCCAGGAGCAGGCCCAGTCGGTCGGTCCGTATGCGCTCGGTCTCCATGTGTGGTCCCCTCGCCCGTGCCGTCTCGCACCCCGCCCCCACTCACCGCGGTGCGGTCAGGCGGACCGTAACGGCTCGGCCCACCCGGCGCGAACGAATTCCTCGGCCGCCTACGCTCGCGTCACAGCACCCCGCCCGCCTCGTCCTGGAACGCCTCCGTCCAGTAGTGCGGGTGATCGCGGTCGGCCGCCCGGCGACCCGCCACCGTCGGGTCCACCGTCGACAGCGTCTGGAGCATCGTCGTCGCCAACTGGTCGTACGCCTCCGCCGTCAGCTCGCCCGAGAGGTCCGCGTCTATCGCCTTCTCGCGGTGGAGCAGCCAGAGCGTGAAGGCCAGGGTCGAGACGTCCGTGTTGATCGGAGCCAGCGTCGCTTCCGGCTCGCTCCACGTCAGGATCTCGCCCGTCGCGCCGTCCACCACCAGGCTGTTGTCCTCCATGAGGTAGCCGAGGCGGATCAACTGGTCGGCACGGGGCGGGAGTTCCTCGGCCGGCTCGTCCTCGTAGAACTCGGTGAGGGTGGGGAGCGGGACGTCCGTGTCGAGTTGGAAGAGGAACGCGTCCTCGGGCAGGCCGGTCTCGCGCAGGAAGCGGCGGGTCGGTTCGTGGGTGAGGGTGGCGGGGAAGTCGACCTCCTCGAAGCGGGCGACCGTGCCCTGGCCGAACTCCTGGTCCAGCAGGCGGGCCGGGATGTCCAGCGTCAGCCCTGACGTCGTGCCCGGACCCGCCACCAGGGCGAGCGGGCGGATCAGTGCCGCCGCCTTCCAGAACGGGGGCACCTGGCCGTCAGTCCCCGACTCGAACACCGCGAGGAGTTGGCGCGAGGCTTCCGCCGCTGTCTTCGTGCCGTGACGGCCCTCGTAGGACGCGAACTGACCGCGCAGGTCCGTCAGTTCGTCCGTGGTCGTCGTGAAGCGGGTCAGCGTTTCGATCGACGGGGCCAGCGGGCCGGACTCCATCAGGTCCGGGCGGTCCTGGAAGAAGTACGTCGTCGCGATCTCGCCCGTCTCGCCGTCCAGCAGGATCGACTCCGCCTCCCCGCCGTCGGGTCCCCAGAGCGCGCCTATCACCAGCTGGTCCCGGAGCTCCGCCGCCAGCGGGGCGGCGTCGCCCAACGAGTCCGCCACCGTCCGCAGGCCCTCCCTGCGCAGCTCCTCGAACGTCAACAGGCCGCTGTCGCCCGGCAGTCCGGGACCCGTCAGCCAGCGGCGCGTCGACTCGTGCGTGATGTACGGATCGAGGTCGTCCTCGGTCAAAGTGATCATGGTCGCCGTGGAACCGGCGTCGGTCCTGCTCATTGTTCCCCCGTGCATGAATCTTCCCCGTGTGGCACCGCTGTCCCGCTGTCGTCCCCACTGCCCAGAACACTACGCGGCACCACTGACAATGGCCCTGACCAGCGAGAACGCCTCACAGGGCCCGGAGGACGCGAAACGTCCGAGACGTCCTCACCTCATCAGACGCTCAACCCACCCGTGAACGTTCCCGTCCCTCGATGATCGCGTCCACCGTCTCTCCCACCGTCAGGCGGGAGTTGTCCAGCCACAGGCCGATGCGCGGGGTCTCCGTCCGCAGCGCGCGGTCCAGCTCCTCGACCGTCCACGCGCCGTATCCCGTCTTCGCCCGGCCCGTCTCCCGTGCCGTCACGGTCGCCGGGGTCGGTGCGAGGACGATCACGTGCAGGGGGCGGGTGCGGATCAGGTCGACGTACGCCGGCAACTCCGCGCCCAGCACCACGTCCTGGACGACCGCCGTGAACCCGGCCTCCGCGTAAGCGTCCGCCGTCGCCGCCGACAGGCGGTACCGCAACCGGAGTTGGGACTCCCCGTCGCCGCCCGCACCGGGGACGTACCCCTCGCGCCCCGACACGATCATCCGCCGGAAGACGTCACCCCGGACATGCGCCGCCCTGGGCAACCGCTCCGCCAGCGCCTGCGCGACCGTCGACTTGCCGGAGGCCATCACGCCGGTGATGAGGACGACCCCCTCGAACACCGTCACGCGCCGGCCGTTCAGTGGCCGTACTGGCCGTACTGCTCGGCCGTCGCCGTCACCACCGCAGCCTGGGGGCGGATCGGCAGGCGGTTCACCGGGCGGCCCGTCGCGGCGCGCACCGCGGACGCGATCGCCGCCGGGGACGTGACCACCGGTACCGCGCTGACCGCCTTCGCCCCGAAGGGGGCGACCACGTCGCGTTCCTCGACGAGTTTCACGATGCGGATGTCGGGGGTGTCCAGGGCGGTGGGCAGGGCGTAGCCGGTGAGGTCGGGGTGGCGGATCAACCCGCGCGCGGTGCGCAGGTTCTCCGTCAGCGCGATGCCGACGCCCTGGGTGACACCGCCCTCGATACGGGCGACCAGCTGGGTCGGGTTCAGGATCCGGCCCACGTCCTGGGCGAGGGCCAGCTCGACGACCCGTACGGAGCCGAGTTCGATGTCGACGTCGACGACCGCGCGGATCGCGCAGAAGGCGAGCCCTACGAAGGCGTCGCCCTGGCCCGCCTCGTCCAGGGGCTCGGTCGGGTGCGGGCGGCACTGGGCGGTGGCCCACAGTTCCTTGCCGTCCAGGGCCTCGGTGACGGTCGTCGAGAGGACGCCGTCGTACGAGGTGATCTTGCCGTCGGTGATCTGGAGCAGCTCGGTCGACATCCCGAACTTGTGCGCCAGGGGCTGGAGTAGCTGGGTACGGACCATTTTCGCGGCCCGTTCGACCGCGCCGCCCGAGACCCAGGTATGACGTCCTCGGCAACCAGGGCCGGCGGGCGGCTGATCGGTGTCCACAGGGGCGACGTGCACCTCGTCGATGCCGAGGGTCTCCTGGACGATCTGCCGGGCGAGGGTGGTGAAGCCCTGGCCGGTCTCGACGGCGGCGCAGAGCACGGTCGCGATGCCGTCGTGGACCTTCACGGTGGCCGTGGAGACCTCGTCCGCGCCCTCGGCGCCGAGCATGTGCACCATGCCGAGGCCGTAGCCGACGCCCCGGCGCACCGCGCCCGGTTCGCCCGCGCCCTCGGGGCCACCGGGCAGCAGCCACTCGTCCTCGGGGGTGTCCTTGGGGAGCTGCGGCAGCGGGAAGTCCCGTACGGCCTGGAGGAGTTCGGCGACCGGCGCCGGGCAGGTCACCGTCTGGCCGGTGGGAAGGACGTCCCCGGTGGCCATGGCGTTGCGCAGGCGCAGCTCGGCCGGGTCCATGGCGAGCTTCTTGGCGAGCTTGTCCATCTGCGCCTCGTAGGCGGCGCAGACCTGCATGGCGCCCTCGCCCCGCACGTGCCCGGAGGGCGGGTTGTTGGTGCGCACGGCCCAGCCCTCGATGAAGGCGTTCGGGACGACGTACGGGCCGCAGGCGAAGGAGACGGCGGCGGCCAGGGCCTCCGAGGAGGTGTCGGCGTAGGCGCCCGCGTCGAGCAGCACCTGGGCCTCGACCTTGACCAGCCTGCCGTCCTCGTCCGCGTGGTGGCGGTAGCGCAGGAGCGTGGGGTGGCGGTGGGTGTGGCCGAGGAAGGACTCCTCGCGCGTGGCGGTGAGTTTGACCGGGCAGCCGGTCTTCAACGCGAGCAGTCCGAGCGGGAGTTGGAAGCCCTGGTCCTCGCGGTCGGCGGTGGCTCCGGGGACGCCGGTGACGACGACCTTCACGCGGTCGGAGTCCAGGCCGAAGCAGGCGGCGGCCGTGTCGCGGTCGTTGTGCGGGTCCGTGGAGGCGATGTAGAGCTCGACGCCGCCGTCGGGGCGGGGCACGGCGAGACCGGCCTCGGCGCCGATGGGGGCGGGGTCCTGGCGGCCGATGCGGTACAGGCCCTCGACCACGATGTCGGCGGTCGCGTCCGGGTCGCCGTGGCGCAGCGGGATGTGCCGGATCAGGTTGCCGTCGGGGTGCAGCGGCTCGGCCTCGAAGGCCTGCTCGGGATCGGTCACCGGGTCGAGTACCTCGTACTCGACCATGATGGCCGCGGCGGCCATCCGCGCGGTGTCAGGGTGGTCGGCGGCGACCGCGGCGATGGGCTCCCCGTGGTGGCGCACGACCTCGGAGGCGAACACCGGGCGGTCGGCGGTGCCCCGGCCGTAGCGGTCCCGGCCCGGGACGTCCTCGTGGGTGATGACGGCCCGGACGCCGGGCATGTCCCGCGCGTGGGACGTGTCGACGGAGACGATGCGCGCGTGCGGGTGCGGTGAGCGCAGGACGGCCGCCCAGAGCAGGCCCTCGGCCCACAGGTCGGCCGCGTACGGGAAGGTGCCCTCGGTCTTGGCGCGGGCGTCGGCGGCCGGGAGCGAGGCGCCCAGGCCGTGGCCCGGCAGCTCCGGGGCGGGCGCGGCCTCCGTGGTCGCGGTGGCGGCTTCGTTGCTCACGCCTGACCTCCGTCCTGGCCGTACACCTGGTCCTGCGTGCGCGGGGACTCGAACGCCGACTGGTGGACGCCACCGCCCCCGGGACCCGCCTGGTGGGGAATACGCGCCTCGTCGCCGTCCGACTCAGGTTCGGCGGCAGCGGCGTGCGCCTCGCGTTCGGCGACGACTTCCTGGACGGCGTCCAGGACACCCCGGTAGCCGGAGCAGCGGCACAGGTTGCCGCACAGGGCCTGGCGCGCCTCCAGTTCGGTGGGCGCGGGGTTGCCCTCCAGGAGGTCGTGCACGGTCATCGCCATGCCGGGCACGCAGAAACCGCACTGCACGGCACCGCACTTGGCGAGCGCCCGCTGCACGTCGGAGGGCTGTCCCTCGACGGCAAGACCCTCGACGGTACGGACCTCGGAGCCGGCGGCGGTCACGGCGGGCACCAGGCAGGAGGCGACGAGCCGTCCGTCGACCTGGACGTTGCAGGCCCCGCACTCGCCCTGTGAGCAGCCGTCCTTGGCGCCGGCGAGGCCGAGGCGTTCGCGCAGCACGTAGAGCAGCGACTCGCCGATCCAGGCGTCGGTGACGGGCCGGTCGGCGCCGTTGACGCGCAACACGTAGGAGGCGAGCGGGTGTTCCTCGCCGGGGATCTTCGGGGCCGGTTCGGCGGCCTCGTCCGGCGCGTCGGGTTCGACGGCCGTCACGGGCGCCTCAGCGGCATCCGGAGCGTCGTCGGCACCCTCGACCGCGTCGACCGCCGCGGACGCCTCAGCGGGCCCTTCAGCGGCTTCCTCGGCGCCCTCCCCGTCGGCGCTCGCCCCATCGTTCCCGTGCGCCGACTGTGCGTCGGTCGCGGCGAGTTCGGCGGCACTGTCGTCGTGGCGGTCGGCGCGCGCGTCGCCGTAGGGGTCGCCGGGGGCCTCGGAACGGGTGTGCGCGTACGGGTCGCCGGGCTCGCCGTAGGGCTGCCGGGTCGCCTCGGCGGGCGGGCGGGTGGCGGCCTGCGCGGACACCTCGCCGGTCGGGTGCGTGCCGGACCGGTCGGCCGGGTGTTCCAGGCCGCGTCCGTCGGTGTGCTCGCCCGGCCGCTCGACCACTCCGGTGTCCGACGCCTGCTGCGCCCAGTTCTGGCCCGCGCCGTCCGTCGCCCAGGGCGCGGGCGCGCCGCCGGGGAGGGTGGCCGGCGGGGTGCCGCCCCACTGCTCGACCAGGGCCGAGGTGGTGAACTCGCCCGATTCGTCCGGGAGATCACCCCCGGCGACGGGGATCGACCACTCGCCGGTCACATCGCGGCCGGGAGCAGCGCCCGCGTCCGGGGCGTTGGTGTCCTGGAAGGTCCACTGGCCGGTGGATCCGGGGTGGTACGAGAACTGGTCGCTCCCGGCCGTCCCCTGCTGCGGTACGGCGTTCGGGTCGGGCCACCGGACACCCTCGGCGGATACCGCCCAGGAGCCGGTCGACGACGGGTCCGCGTCCGGGGCGGCCTCTATGGGCGGCGGCACATAGCCGTGCCCCGGGGCGGCCAGGAGGGCGTCGATGCCCCCTTCGGGGAGTTTCACGAAGGCCGTGGCGCCGTCGTCGTAGTCGCCCTGGGGCAGCGGGTCCCAGCGTCCGCCGCCCTGAGGTGTGCCCTCTCCGTGCTGGTCGTCGGTCACGACAGCGCCCTCCCGAGTGCTCGTCGGGCCAGTGCGGCGACGGTGCGCCGCAGGTGCAGTACCGCGGGCGGAAGCTGTTCCACGGAGCCGTCCTCGGCCGGTACCGGGTCGGGGATGCAGGCCGCGGCGACGTACTCCCCGAAGGCGCTCAGGGCCTCGGGGACGATCGTGCGGCTGTTGTCCCAGTCGATCAGCCGGGCCACCCACTGTTCGGCGTCCAGCGGTCTCAGCGGCATCGGCGCTATGGCTCCGACGGCGCACCTGACCCCGCGCCGGGCGGGGTCGAGGACGACCGCGACGGACGCGACCGAGCGCCCGGGGCCGGTCCTGCCGGTGGCCTTCAGGAAGACCTGCGGGGCGTGCAGCAGCGGCACGCGCACGAAGCCGATGAGTTCGCCGCCGCGCAGCATCTCCACGCCGGCCAGGAGGTGCGACACCGGGATCTCCCGGCGGGCTCCGTCCTGGCCCGCGATGATCAGCGTCGCCTCCAGGGCGGCCAGTACGGGCAGCGCGTCACCGGTGGGCGCGGCCGAGGCGATGTTGCCGCCCAGGGTGCCCGCGTTGCGGATCTGCGGCGGGCCCGCGGCACGCGCGGAGGCGGCGAGCGCCGGGATGAGCGCGGCGAAGTCGGGGCGGCCCATGCGGGCATGCGTGAGGCCCGCGCCGAGCAGCGCGTGCCCGTCCTGGTACTGCCAGCCGCGGATCTCGCTGATCCGGCCCAGACCGACCAGCGCGCTGGGCCTCAGCTGGCCCGAGTTGACGGCCGCCATGAGGTCGGTGCCACCGGCCACCGGGACGGCGGTGGGCAGGGCCGTGAGCGCTGCCACGGCCTCGTCCAGCGTTGTGGGCAGCGTGACGGACTGCCCCGCCTGCGGTGCGTGCGTGGTCAAACCGGCTGCCCCTTCCCGCTGCCCCACCTGGTCCCACCTGTTGCTGCCGTACGGTACGTGCTGACAGGGCGGACGTGGCAACTCTGGCACATCTTCGCAAGACCCGAGCGCGGGGGTCCGCTAGGAGGCATTCGCCCGTCTCATCCGGGAGATGGTCCGTTTTCGTACGGCATCACCGGTACGCGCGGATTGCCACTCAACGGTGACTCCTGAGGGCTTTCTCCCTTACGGGTTCTATGCGTTCGGGGGCGGGCCGTCCTTGGGTCGTCCGAGCACGCCGGG
Organism: Streptomyces sp. NBC_00986; assembly: GCF_045162565.1. NCBI lineage: Bacteria > Bacillati > Actinomycetota > Actinomycetes > Kitasatosporales > Streptomycetaceae > Streptomyces > Streptomyces sp. NBC_00986. Next base: position 7,264,562 of record NZ_CP108733.1, on the reverse strand, counting down.
GCGCCGCTGCCACGGCAGTGGTCCCGTGGGCGGACGGTAGGCGACACCCAGGGCGTCGAGGCGCGGGTAGTGGGCGGTCATCCGGCGCTCGAAGTCGGCGAAGTCCCGTTCCGCGGGCGCCGGAAGGGCACTCCAGGCGACCTCCGCGAAGGCCGCGAGCCGGGGGAACGTCTGGTAGTCCACGCGTGCGTGGTCCTCCATCACCTCGGTCCACACGTTGGCCTGCGTGCCCAGCACATGACGGGCCTCGGCCTCGCCGAGCTGCTCGGGAACCGGCTCGAAGCGGTAGACGTCCTCCAGGGTGCGCACATGGGCGATCGGCACGGGCTCGTCCTCGCCGGGGGCCTGCCGCCAGTCCAAGTACACGTGCTGTTCAGGGCACATGACGACGTCGTGCCCCGCGCGGGCGGCGGTGATCCCGCCCTCGTACCCACGCCAGGACGACACGACCGCCCCGTCCGCGAGCCCGCCCTCCAGGATCTCGTCCCACCCGACGAGCCTTCTCCCGCGCGCGGAGAGCCACTTGTCGAAGTGTCCGATGAACCACGACTGCAACTCGTCCTCGTCCGCGAGCCCGAGTTCCGCGATGCGCGCCTGCGCGGTCGCCGACTGCTTCCACTGGTCCTTGAGGCATTCGTCGCCGCCGACGTGAATGAACTCCGAGGGGAACAGCTCCAGGAGTTCCTCGAACACCCCCTCGTAGAACCGCAGGGTGTTGTCAGTGGGGGCCAGTACGTTGGGGTTGATCCCCCAGTTGTCCCAGACGGAGAGGGAGTTGGTGTCGATGACGTCGGTGTTGCCGAGTTCCGGATACGCGGCGATGGCGGCCTGCGAGTGTCCCGGTACGTCGATTTCCGGGACCACGGTGATATGCCGCTCGGCGGCGTACGCGACGATCTCGCGGATGTCGTCCTGCGTGTAGTAGCCGCCGTGGGGCTTGTCGTCCCACAGCGGTGAGGCACGGTGGCCGAATTTCGTGCGCGCCCGCCAGGACCCGATCTCGGTGAGCCTCGGGTACCGCTCGATCTCCACCCGCCAGCCCTGGTCGTCCGTCAAGTGGAAGTGGAAGACGTTGAGTTTGTGCGCCGCCATGAGATCCAGGTAGCGCAGGACGCCTTCCTTGGGCATGAAGTGCCGGGCCACGTCGAGCATGAGGCCGCGCCAGGGGAAACGGGGGGAGTCCTGGACGTGGGTCAGGGGCAGCCGCCATTCCCGGCCGGGCAGCGGGGCGCGACGAAAGGCGTCCGGGCCCAGCAGTTGACGTAGCGTCTGGGCGCCCCAGAAGAGACCCGCGGGGCCGCCGCCGACCACGTGCACGGTGTGGGGCTGGACCATCAGGCGGTAGCCCTCCGGGCCGAGGTCCTTGGTCACCATGGGGTGGATGTACAGCTGGATGCCGTTCTCGGGTGAGTCCCCCGGGGCGAGCGGAAAGCCGGTGGCCGCGCCGAGCGTGCCGCGCAGCCAGCGCTCGCTCGCGCCGGCGTCCTCGCCCGCCACCAGGCGTGTGTCGGGCCCGAGTTCGAAGTGCCCCCGGTAGGTATGGGCGTACCGGGGCAGCGGAATCAGATCGGTCACGTCAGTCCTTAACCGCTCCGCCCAGCCCCGAGACCAGACGTCGCTGTACGAGTACGAAGAACACCAGCACCGGAATCGTCATCACCGTGGAGGCCGCCATGACCCCGCCCCAGTCGGGATCGTCCGGCTTGTAGAAGACGAGGAGGGCCATCGGCAGGGTCGACTGGGAAGTGTCGCTGATGATGAAGGACTTGGCGAAGAGGAAGTCGTTCCAGGCCGAGATGAAGGAAAACACGCTCGTGGCCACCAGCCCCGGGAAGACGAGCGGGAAAAGGATCTGCCACAGGAATCGCGACCGGCTCGCCCCGTCGATGTACGCGGCCTCCTCCAGCGCGTCCGGCACCGCTTTCACGAACCCCCGCAGCATCCAGATCGCGAACGGCAGCGAGAACGCGATCTGAGGCAGGATCAGCGACCCCAGGGTGTTCAGCAGCCCGAGCCCCCGCATGGTGAAGAACAGGGGGATCGTCAGCGCTTCCACGGGCACCATCTGGGCCACCAGGAACATGATCAGGAGGGTGGTCCGGAAGCGGAACCGGAATCGCGTCACCGCGGTCGCGGCGAGAAAGGCGATCAACGCGGAGACGATGACCACCGAGCACGCCACGACAAGGCTGTTGACGAAGTAACGGCCGAATTCCTGCTGCCCGAACACCCGCCGGAACGAGTCCAGAGAGGGCGCGAGCGTCCACGGCCGGGGCTCGCTCGACTCGATCTCCCCGGCCGGTTTGAAGGCGCTGAGCACCATCCAATAGAGGGGGAAGGCGACGACGACCGCGATCAGCAGCGCCGAGGCCTCGGCAGCGAGCCGCCAGGGCCGCCGGGGTCGTCGTACAAAGCCGTCAAGACCGCGAAGCGGACTCACAGTTCCTCCCCCTGCCTGCGCAGCAGCCGCAGATAGACCAGCGTGACGGCGAGCAGCATCAGCAGCATGACGACACCGATCGCCGAGCCGAGGCTGTACTTCGAGGACGCGAACGCCTGTTGATAGGCGTACACGTTCAGCACGAGGTTCTGCCCCGCGATGCCGCCGCCGTTGGTCATGACGTAGATCTGGGTGAAGACCTTGAAGTCCCAGATGACGGACTGAATGGTGACGACGGTCAGGATCGGCCGCAGCATCGGCGTGAGGACGGACCGCCAGATCCGCCACTGCGAGGCCCCGTCCAGAGCGGCGGCCTCCAGCACCTCGGAGGGCACGGCACGAATCCCGGCGTAGACGGTCACCATCACGAACGGGAAGGAGCACCACACCACTTCGAGCAGGACGAGGAAGAACGCACTCAGCCGCCCGTAGGTCCAGGAGTGATCCCCGAGGCCGAGGATGCGATTCACCGGCCCGAAGTCAGGGTCGAAGAGCAGCAACCAGACGGTCGACCCAGTGACCGCCGGAGTCGCCCACGCTCCGAGCGCGGCGAGCATCAACACCAGCCGCGGCAAGGCCCGCACCCGCGTGAGCAACACCGCAAGCGCACACCCAACGGCCAACGTCGACACCACACACGCCCCCGCGAACAACACGGTGGCCACCAGCACTTGCCAGAACTGACTGTCCGAGAACAACGCCGAGTAGTTCCCGAACCCCTCAAAGGTCGTCGGCTCCCCACCACTGACCTGCGCCTGCGTGTACTGGAAGAACGAGATCAACCCAAGCTGATAGATGGGGTAAACGAGCAGCCCACCCAGAACGACGAGAGCCGGGGCCAGATACAACCAGGGCACACCCCAACCTCCTTGGGGGCGCGGGGAACTGCGCGACAAGCCACGACGGCCCCGCACCCGCGAACGCTCCACAACAACCGAGCTATTGGGCGCCACCGGATCAACCCGCAGAGCTAAACGCCGCGTTCATCTTCTTAGCCGCGTCCTTGGAAGCCGCGGCCACGTCCTTCTTCCCGCTGATGACCTCCTGCAGCATCGTCGGCAGCACCAGCGAAGAGTCGATCTCCGACCAACCGGGCGACGCGGGAACGAACTTCGTGCCGGCAGCCAGGGTCTGAACGAACGGCTTCTCGAACGGCACCTTCGCCGCAGCCGCATCCCGCACATCGGTGAACGTAGGCAGGAACCCCATCGCGTCGAACATGGACGCCTGCGTCGCCTTCGAGGTGAGCTGCTCCATCAGGTCCACGGCGAGCGTGCGGTGCGAAGTGCTCTTCAGGACACCGATGTTGTTGCCCCCGGCGAAGGCGGGAGCGACAGACCCGGACGCGACACCCGGAAGAGGAACCACCGCGTACTTGCCCTTGACCTTGCCCGCTTCGACAGCCGTGTGGCTGAAGTCGCCCCCGATCGCCATCCCGGCCTTGCCCGCCGCGAACGCGGTGATCGTGTCGTTGCCGCCCATCACCGCGCACTTGGCGGCGGGACAGTTGTCGCTGGTGAACAGCGAGGTGTACGCCTTGATGCCCTTCTGGGCGGCCGCACTGTCGATCGCGGAGGTGTACGAACCCCCCGAACCCCCCTTGGCCGTGGCGAGTTCACCACCGTTGGCCCACACGAACGGCATCGCGCCGTACGTGTACGCGCCACCGACGACAAGGCCGTAGAGGTCGGACTTCGCCTTGTGGATCTTCCGGGCGGTGGCGGCCAACTCGGCCATGGACTTGGGGGGTTGGAGGCCCAGGTCCTTGAAGACGTCGGTGCGGTAGTACAGGGCGCGGACGCCGACGTAGAACGGGGAGCCGTACATCTTGCCGTCGACCGTGACGGACTGCTTCGCGGTCGGGTCGGTGTCCTTGGCCTCGCTCCAGGCGCCGAAGTCCTTGGTGACGTCGAGGAGTCCGCCGTCGTGGACGTAGCCGGCCGTGTCGGTGTTGCCGTACTCCATGACGTCCGGCGCGGACTTCGGGTCGTTGAAGGCGGCCTTCACGCGCTGGGCGCGGGTGTCGATCGGGATGTACTCGACGTCGACCTTGGTGCCCTTGTGGGCCTTCTCGAAGGCGGCGACCACAGAGTCGACGACCTTGGCCTTCGGGTCGTTGCCGACCTCCTGGAAGAGCCACACCCGCAGGGTGCCGCTCTGGTCGTCCTTGTCGGAGGACGAGTTGTCGGAGGTCTGGGGCGCGCAGCCGGCGACGACAGCGGCGGCCGCCAGGAGTACGGCGAATCGGGGGGCGAGCTTCATGGAGCGTTCCTCCGGGATTCCGGGCGTGCGTTGCAACATATGCAATGGGCGTTTCGCTCTGCACAACACCACGGAGATTAAGGAGTAGATGAACGCGGCCACAAGAGGTCTCAACCACTTCGTGACACGCGAAAGCCCGCCGAAAAGTCGTCGAAACATGCAAAAGGCCCTCGGGGCGCGCCTAAGCGCACCCCGAGGGCCTCAGAAACCGAGAGCCTCAGAAAGTCGGACCGGCAGAGCGGCTACTTGTCGCCGCCCTTGCCCTTGTCGCCGTCCCCGCCCGAGCCCATGGACTCGTAGATCTCCTTGCACATGGGACACACCGGGTACTTCTTCGGGTCGCGGCCCGGCACCCAGACCTTGCCGCACAACGCCACCACGGGAGTGCCGTCGAGGGCGCTCGCCATGATCTTGTCCTTCTGGACGTAATGGGCGAAGCGCTCATGGTCCCCGTCGCCGTGCGACACCTGGGGCGTCGGCTCTACGAGGGTCCCCGTACCAGTCCCGCGCTCGGGCTCAAGAGTGCTCATAGTGCCAAGGGTACTGAAGCCCACCGGCATCAGTTCCGCGAAGGGGCGTTCCGTTCGGGGATCAGTCCAGGGATCAGTTCGGAGATCAGTTCAGGGAAGGGTCGTCGGGATACGTCGCCACCATCGCCAGCTCGCTGCGCTGGCGGCGCAGCACCTCGCGCCAGAGTCTCTCCGGGGACGGCGAGGACACGTCACCGGGCTCCGACTCGACGACGTACCAGGCGCCCTCCACCAGTTCGGCCTCCAACTGCCCGGGGCCCCAGCCGGCGTACCCGGCGAAGATCCGCAGCGAGCCGAGCGCCGAGGCGAGCAGCTCCGGCGGTGCCTCCAGGTCGACGAGTCCGATCGCGCCGTGCACGCGCCGCCAGCCGAGCGGGGCGCGCTCGCCGGCCGCGCCGCCCGGGATGACGGCGACGCCGAGGGCCGAGTCCAGCTGGACCGGGCCGCCCTGGAAGACGACGCCCGGCTCACCGGCGAGATCCGCCCAGCCCTCCAGGATGTCGCCGACGTCCACGGGAGTCGGGCGGTTGAGGACGACACCGAGGGAGCCCTCCTCGTCGTGGTCGAGGAGGAGCACCACCGCGCGGTCGAAGTTCGGGTCCGCCAGGGCGGGTGTTGCCACGAGCAACCGCCCTGTGAGCGAGGACACCTCGGTCATGCCTGACATGATCCCGCATCTTCCCCGTGATGGGGGAGGCAATGCGGGTACCAGAGTGCATGCAGCTCAGGGCGCACCGAAGCGTCCTACGCGCACACCCCCGCCCCGTGACCCCATGTGCCCGATTGGGAACGGTTCGTGTTGTGACACAGCTATGACGTAGCTGGGTACTCCTTGGGCTTACAGGAGGGGGGTGGGCGGCGATTACTCTGTCTCTTCGGCCCCTGCCCAACTCCACGGAACGCGAGATTCATGACCGTCAACGGCTCAGACGACGTACTGCTTGTCCACGGCGGAACCCCGCTCGAGGGCGAGATCCGTGTCCGTGGTGCGAAGAACCTCGTACCCAAGGCCATGGTCGCCGCCCTGCTGGGCAGTGAGCCAAGTCGACTGCGCAACGTTCCGGACATCCGTGACGTTCGTGTCGTACGCGGACTCCTGCAACTGCACGGGGTGACGGTCCGTCCGGGTGAGGAGCCGGGCGAGCTGGTGCTCGATCCGTCGCACGTCGAGAGCGCCAACGTCGCCGACATCGATGCCCACGCGGGCTCGTCGCGCATCCCGATCCTGTTCTGCGGTCCGCTGCTGCACCGGCTCGGGCACGCGTTCATCCCGGGGCTCGGCGGCTGCGACATCGGCGGCCGGCCGATCGACTTCCACTTCGAGGTGCTGCGGCAGTTCGGCGCGAAGATCGAGAAGCGGGCGGACGGCCAGTACCTGGAGGCCCCGCAGCGGCTGCGCGGCACGAAGATCCAGCTGCCGTACCCGTCCGTCGGCGCGACCGAACAGGTGCTGCTGACGGCGGTGTTGGCGGAGGGCGTCACCGAACTCGCCAACGCGGCCGTGGAACCGGAGATCGAGGACCTCATCTGCGTACTGCAGAAGATGGGCGCGATCATCGCCATGGACACCGACCGCACGATCCGCATCACCGGTGTGGACTCGCTCGGCGGCTACACCCACGCGGCCCTGCCGGACCGTCTGGAGGCCGCGTCCTGGGCGTCGGCGGCGCTGGCGACCGAGGGCAACATCTACGTCAAGGGCGCGCAGCAGCGCTCGATGATGACGTTCCTCAACACCTACCGGAAGGTGGGCGGTGCCTTCGCGATCGACGACGAGGGCATCCGCTTCTGGCACCCCGGCGGCCAGTTGAAGTCCATCGCGCTCGAGACGGACGTGCACCCCGGCTTCCAGACGGACTGGCAGCAGCCGTTGGTCGTCGCCCTCACGCAGGCGACGGGCCTCTCCATCGTGCACGAGACGGTCTACGAGTCCCGGCTCGGCTTCACCTCCGCGCTCAACCAGATGGGCGCGCACATCCAGCTCTACCGCGAGTGCCTCGGCGGCTCCCACTGCCGCTTCGGCCAGCGCAACTTCCTGCACTCGGCGGTCGTCTCGGGCCCGACCCGCCTCCAGGGCGCCGACCTGGTCATCCCCGACCTCCGCGGCGGCTTCTCGTACCTCATCGCCGCCCTGGCGGCCCAGGGCACGTCCCGCGTCCACGGCATCGACCTCATCAACCGCGGCTACGAGAACTTCATGGAGAAGCTCGTGGAGCTGGGCGCGAAGGTGGAGCTGCCGGGCAAGGCGCTCGGCTGACCGCCACCCGCTGGGCGTGAGGGCCGAACTCCCGGGTGAAGGCCCCTTTGACTGACAGCCGCCCGGCCGCTCGGCCCCAGGGCCGCGCTGGGTCTCTGCTGGGGGTCCGGGGGTTATCCCCCGGGCAAGCACAGCATGGAGAAGCTCGTGGAGCTGGGCGCGAAGGTGGAGCTGCCGGGCAAGGCGCTGGGATAGCCGTAAGGAAGAAGCGCTCCTACGACGATGGGGCGGCCACCCTGACCGGGTGGCCGCCCCATTCGCGTTACTTGAGCCTCGTACGCAATCCCGTCGCGTACGCGAAGGACTACTTACCCTTGGCGGCTTCCTTGAGCTTGCTGCCCGCGGACACCTTGACGCTGTAACCGGCGGGGATGTTGATCGGGTCGCCGGTCTGCGGGTTGCGCGCGGTGCGAGCGGCACGGTGGGTGCGCTCGAAGGTCAGGAAGCCGGGGATGGTGACCTTCTCGTCACCCTTGGAGACGATCTCGCCGACGGTCTCGGCGAACGCGGCCAGAACGGCGTCGGCGTCCTTGCGAGTCACCTCGGCACGGTCGGCCAGCGCGGCCACCAGCTCACTGCGGTTCATGTTGTTACTCCCGTGTTCTTCTTGCCGTTTGAGGCGTGCCACGCGGCGGAGCCGCATATCGGGCACGGTGAAGCCGATGCTGCCAGGGTCCTCGGTGAGTCCCCGGACCCGGGTCCGTCGTCCAGACCCTCGCGCCCGAAGACGCATCCTGCCCCTACCTGCGGCGGGAAAGCCAATCCGGCACCCGTAGGAGTCGCGAGAACACCCTTGGGAGTCACACGAAGAGCGCCACGTCCTCTGCGTGGTGACGCTCCGTCGGCTCCTGGCAGCGAGGGCCGGGCCTGGAAGGCCCGAAACCTGGCCGCCACGATAAACGGCCGCCGAAGGCCCCGGGTTCCGCGACGCGCCGGTGCGCGGTCGGCCGTGGCGATCCTCACAACCGCCCCACACCCGCCGTTCGAGGGGTTCTACGACGCGGAGGGCGCCGCCGAGGCCGCCGCGACCCCCGCCGCCTTCGCCGCTTCCCGCACCGCGCCCGCGACCGCGCCGGCGACCTTGTCGTTGAAGACGCTGGGGATGATGTAGTTCGCGTTCAGCTCGTCCTCGGTCACCACGTTCGCGAGTGCGGTCGCCGCGGCGAGCATCATCTCCGTGTTGACGGTGCGGGACTGAGCGTCCAGCAGTCCGCGGAAGACACCCGGGAAGACCAGCACGTTGTTGATCTGGTTCGGGAAGTCCGAGCGGCCCGTGGCCACAACGGCCGCCGTCTGACGGGCGATCGTCGGGTCGACCTCGGGGTCGGGGTTCGCGAGCGCGAACACGATCGCGCCCTCGGCCATCGCGGCCACGTCGTCGCCGTCGAGGACGTTCGGGGCGGAGACACCGACGAAGACGTCGGCGCCGCGCACGGCCTCCTTGAGGGTGCCGGTGAGGCCGTCGGGGTTGGTGTTGTCGGCGATCCAGCGCAGCGGCGAGTCGGGCTTGGCGTCGACCAGGTCCTCGCGGCCGGCGTGCACGACACCGTGGATGTCGGCGACGACCGCGTTCTTGACGCCGGCGGCGATCAGCAGCTTGAGGATGGCCGTACCGGCCGCGCCCGCGCCGGACATGACGACCCGGATGTCACCGATGCCCTTGCCGGCGACCCGCAGCGCGTTCGTCAGCGCGGCGAGGACGACGATCGCGGTGCCGTGCTGGTCGTCGTGGAAGACGGGGATGTCGAGGGCCTCGCGCAGCCGGGCCTCGATCTCGAAGCAGCGCGGCGCGGAGATGTCCTCCAGGTTGATGCCCGCGAAGCCCGGGGCGATCGCCTTGACGATCGCGACGATCTCGTCGGTGTCCTGGGTGTCCAGGCACAGCGGCCAGGCGTCGATGCCGGCGAACCGCTTGAACAGGGCCGCCTTGCCCTCCATGACCGGCAGAGCGGCCTTGGGGCCGATGTTGCCGAGGCCGAGGACGGCGGAGCCGTCGGTGACGACCGCGACGGAGTTGCGCTTGATGGTGAGGCGGCGCGCGTCCTCGGGGTTCTCCGCGATCGCCATGCACACGCGGGCGACACCCGGGGTGTAGATCATGGAGAGGTCGTCACGGTTGCGGATCGGGTGCTTGGACTGCATCTCGATCTTGCCGCCGAGGTGCATGAGGAACGTACGGTCCGAGACCTTGCCCAGGGTGACGCCCTCGATGCCGCGCAGCTGCTGGACGATCTCGTCGGCGTGGGCCGTCGAGGACGCCGCGATGGTGACGTCGATCCGGAGCTTCTCGTGACCGGAGGCGGTCACGTCGAGGCCGGTCACCGAGCCTCCGTGGGACTCCACGGCCGTGGTGATCTGGGATACCGCCGTTCCGCTGGCGGGCACCTCCAGACGGACCGTGATCGAGTAGGAGACGCTGGGCGCCGTAGCCATGGCCGACTTCCTCTGCTTTCACCGTTGAGCTGAGTACGCGTTCCGATGGTCGCACCTACTGCCCGGTAGGCGTTAGCCACCCCCGATTGCGAACGTTTTGTTCGCAAGAAAAAGAGGCCCCCGTCACTTTTCCCGTGACGGGGACCTCTCTGACAAGCAATGACACCGACCCGCCATGCTCGCCTCGCGGCAAGTGGTCGCTCTGAGCGACGAAGGTTGGGCCCGGGGGCTTGGATCGGGCCGGTGTCACGTCCAGGCTAACAAACAGATCCCGTAAGACCATTCCCATCCCGAAGGTTCACCGTATTAGTCCCTGAGAAGGTCCGGCACCCCGTTCGCGTCCGGCTCGTCCCGCTCGGCCGAGACGACCGTCAGCTGCTGGGTCGCGCGGGTGAGGGCGACGTAGAGGACCCGCAGTCCGGCGGGCGACTCGTCGGCGATCTCCGCGGGCGAGACGACGACGGTCGCGTCGTACTCCAGGCCCTTGGCCTCCAGGCTGCCCAGCGCCACCACGCGGTCCCCGAGGCCGGTGAGCCAACGGCGGGCCTCCTCGCGGCGGTTCATGGCGACGACCACGCCGACCGTGCCGTCGACCCGGTCGAGCAGGCTGGCGGCCTCCGCGCGGACGGACTCGGAGAGCGAGTTCCGTACGACGGCGAAGTGTGGCTTGACGCCCGTCGAACGGACCGCCGACGGGGACTCGGAGCCGGGCATCGCCAGGGCCAGGACCTTCGCCGCCAGCTCCGCGATCTCGGCGGGGTTGCGGTAGTTGACCGTGAGGGTGAAGCGGCGGCGGGGGCGGGAGCCGAGGGCCTCGTCGCGGGCCTCGGCGGCCTCGTCGGGGTCGGACCAGGAGGACTGGGCCGGATCTCCTACGACCGTCCAGGTGGCGTGCCGGCCGCGGCGGCCGACCATGCGCCACTGCATCGGGGTGAGGTCCTGGGCCTCGTCGACGATGACGTGCGCGTACTCGGTGCGCTCCTGGGCGAGCCGCTCGGCCCGTTCGCGCTGCGACTCCTCGCGTACGGGCATCAGCTCCTCCAGACCGGTGAGCTGGTCCAGCGGGTCCAGGTCGCGCCGCCTGCGGGGGCGGGCCGGGGTGCCGAGGATCGCCTGGAGTTCGTCGAGGATCGCCACGTCGTGGACGGAGAGGCCGTCCCGCTTGAGGGCGCGGGCGACCCGGCGGACCTCGCCGGGGTTGAGGATGCGCCGGGCCCAGCGGCCGAGCTTGCGCTCGTCGGACATGGACTCCAGGACGGAGCGCGGGGTGAGTTCGGGCCACCAGGCGTCGAGGAACGCGATGAAGTCGTCCTCGCTCGCGATGTCCTCGTCGAAGGACGAGCGCAGTTCGGCGGCGAGTTCGGGGTCGGTGTGCCGTCCTGCCGAACCGGAGCGCTCCCACAGGGCGTCCAGGAGCAGCTTGCGGGCGCGCGGCCGCAGCATGTTGACCGGGGCCGTACCGCTGAGCGCGCTCTGCCGGACGCGCTCCAGGTCGGCGGCCTCCAGTTCGAGCCGGCGGCCGAACGCCACCACTCTGAGCCGGGTCGGCGAATCGTTCAGCTCCAGGGCGCCGCGCGCGGCCTTCCGCAGCACACGCAGCATGCGGTACGAGCCCTTCGCGCGGGCCACGGCCGGGGAGTCGTACAGGGTGGCCTCGGCGCCGTCGACGAGCGAGCCGATCGCCCGGATCGCGACCTGGCCCTCCTCGCCGAGGGACGGCAGGACGCCCTCGGTGTACGCGACCAGCAGCGGGGTCGGCGAGACGATGAGGATACCGCCCGCGTAGCGGCGCCGGTCCTGGTAGAGCAGGTAGGCGGCGCGGTGCAGGGCGACGGCCGTCTTGCCGGTCCCCGGGCCGCCCTCGACGTACGTCACCGAGGCGGCGGGGGCGCGGATCACCAGGTCCTGCTCGGCCTGGATCGACGCCACGATGTCGCGCATGGTGTGGCTGCGGGCCTGGCCGAGCGCGGCCATCAGGGCGCCGTCGCCGATGACGGCCAGTTGCTCGCCGTCGAGGAAAGCGCTCAACTCGGGCCGCATCAGGTCGTCCTCGACCCCGAGGACCCGCCGCCCCTTGGACCGGATGACGCGCCTGCGCACAACCCGCCCCGGATCGACCGGCGTCGACCGGTAGAAGGGCGCGGCGGCGGGCGCCCGCCAGTCGATGACCAGCGGCGCGTACTCGGAGTCCAGGACCCCGATCCGCCCGATGTGCAGGGTCTCGGCGATGTCGGCGGTGCTGTCGTCCCGGACAGCGCCTTCAGCCGGTTCTACGGCGGTGTAGGCGCCGTCGGGCCCCTTCTTGCCATCCTTGCCGAGCAGGAGGTCGATCCTGCCGAAGAGGAAGTCCTCGAACTCGTTGTTGAGCCGGTTGAGGTGGATACCGGCGCGGAACACCTGTGCGTCCCGTTCGGCGAGCGCGCCGGGCGTGCCGACCTGGCCGCGCTTGGCCGCGTCGTTCATGAGGAACTCGGCCTCGTGGATCTTCTCTTCGAGCCGCCGGTACACCCGGTCCAGGTGTGCCTGTTCGACGCTGATCTCCCGGTCCCGTAGCGAATCCTGGGCGGATTTGTCGGACACCGTGTCGAGCGCGGTCTCCTGTTGAGCCTGTGCGGCCACCGGGCCCCCTTCTGACGTGCTGGGCAGCCGTCAACCGTACGCGAAAAAAGGCCTCGGTAGTGAGGGGCCTGCCCGGTGGATCTTGACAAAAACGCGGGGCCCGGCACGCGCGCCTTCCGCGTTCCGGGCCCCACACACCACAACCGGCCGGTTGTACAGGTGCTTACGCGTCCACTGCCACGAGCTTCTTGCCGTCGAAGGTCATGACCTCGAAGTGGTCGATCTCGTTCGGCGTGAAGGCCGCGCCGCCCTGGGCGTAGAGCGGGTTCTTGGCCTCCGTCTTGGTGGCGTTCGCGATGCCGTAACCCCAGGCCGGGACCGACCAGGAGCTCATCGTCTCGCGTTCGCCGTTCTTGCCGACGGCGATCAGGGAGCACTTCAGCGGGCCCTTGACGTTCTTGAGCTCCACGACCCCGAGGGTGCCCCAGTCCTTCTTGGACATCGCCACGGTCGCGGTGACCTTGGTGCTCGCGTCCGTCGCCGTGACCTTGTCGGACAAAGTGTCGAAGGTGGTCTTGGCGGTGGACACGGCCACGTTGTTGCTGCCGCCCGAGTCGTTGCCACCGTTGGCCGCGATGACGGCCAGCGGTCCGGCGATGATCAGGGCCGCCGCGGCGGCGATCATGTAGAAGCTGCGCCGACGCTTCAGGGCCCGACGTTCACCGACGTCGTCGACCAGCCGCTCCACCAGTCGTGGACTGGGTTTCGCGGCCAGGGACTCCGCGATCGCGGGGGTGCCGGTGCCCGGCAGATCCGCGAGCGCCGCCAGCATCGGCTCCATCCCGGCCAGCTCGTCGAGCTGCTGGGCGCACCATTCGCAGGTGGCGAGATGGGCCTCGAAAGCGGTTGCTTCGGCGTCGTCGAGAATCCCGAGGGCGTAGGCGCCGACGGTCTCGTGTTCGTTCGAGCCCTGAGATCCCTGCATGGAACCAGGACTACCCGTTCCGTATCCCCCGTAAATGCTCATGCCGTCACCCCCCGCTCCTCCAGAGCAAGCTTCATCGATCGAAGGGCGTAGAACACCCTTGAGCGCACCGTGCCACTGGGGATGCCAAGCGTCTCGGCCGCCTCATTGACGGTACGCCCCTTGAAGTACGTCTCGACGAGCACCTCCCGGTGGGCCGGGGTCAGGTCGTCCAGCGCGTCCGACAGTGTCATCAGCCACAACGCCTTGTCGATCTCGTCCTCCGCGGGGATGACCTCCAGCGGCGACGGGTCCACCTCCTGCGGCCGGGCCTGCCGGCTGCGGTGACCGTCGATGACGATGCGCCGTGCCACCGTCACAAGCCAGGGTCGTACCGATCCGGTCGCCCGGTTGAGCTGGCCGGCGTTCTTCCAGGCCCGGATGAGCGTCTCCTGCACCACGTCCTCGGCACGCTGCCGGTCCCCGGCGACGAGCCGCAACACATAGGCGAGCAAGGGTCCGGCGTGCTCTCGGTACAGGGCACGCATCAGCTCCTCATCAGGTTCCGAGGACTGGGACATGCGATGTCGGGCCCTCGGTGCGTGTTCATTGGCCACGACGGAATCCTTGCGCACGCCCACCTCCGGTGTCCGGGGGTTCCCCCGGTCGGTCGCTCATGGAGAGGTACGCGAGCGGGTGGGCGAGTGTTCAACGTGAGGCGACAGTTTTCTTGGAAGTGACGTGACGAGCGGGACATGAGTGCACATTCCCACCGTACGATCTTTACATTTCCACCACACGAGCAAGATCACGTGAGCTGCCCGGGCCGCGCCGGAGTGAAACGCACTGTTGTCGAAATCACTTCGCCAATTGACGTCCGGTCAGTTCACAGAAGCCGCATATGGGATTCTCAGGCCCGGGCGAGCGCGGCACGCCGCCGATGCCGGGCCACTCTTTCCCGGTTCCCGCAGACCTCACTGGAGCACCAACGCCTCCGCCGCCCCCGGGACGAATCCAGATAAACGATCGGGCAGTTGTCCCCTTCGCACTCCCTGAGCGAGGCCCGCGCGACGGGATCGGTGAGCAGCTCCACGACGTCCCGAGCAACGACCGCGAGCAGCGCACCGCACCCCGGCGCCCCGTCCAACTGCCGCACCAGCGCGCCCTCTTCATCCCGTACGGCACGGGGTGCGGGGGTCGCGGCGCGGGCGAGGTCGTTGACGCGGGCGAGGGCGAGGTCGTAGGGCCGGGTGTCAGCCGACGGCCTGCTGCGCACCAACTGCCCGATCTGCGCGCGTAGTTCACGAAACCTGACGAGCCAGCCCGAATCGACGTGCGCGAGCGGGGTGGCCGCGGGGACGAGCCCGGAACGGACGATCCACGCGCGGAGCGGCTCCGGCGCGTCGAGCCGTTCCTCGGGATGCGTGGTCGCGAGGAGATCCAGACAGATCCGCCCGGCGTCGAAACGCAGCTCGTACGGGGCCATGGTCGAACCCAGTGCCATGTGCCTGTCACCGCCTTGGGATTACCCCGGTCGTCGGTTGTGTCGGTCGTCGGGAGTCGGTGGGCTGCCAGCGAGGGAGGGAGGAGCGGGGAGAGGAGAGGTGGGGGCGCGGGGAACCGTTCTCTCTACAGTGCCTGCCCGCTCGCGTGGCCGTAACCCCTCGGGGGCGGCCTTGCCCCCGAGGGGTTGATCTGTGCAGGGCCGCACTGTGCAGGCTTGCACAGCCGATGTGCACGCATGCACACTGCATGCATGGTTGCTCTGCAGATTCGGGATGTGCCCGACGAGGTCCGCGACATACTGGCCGACCGCGCCCAGCAGCTGGGGCAGTCGCTCCAGGCGTATCTTCTGCACCTGGTGACGGACGAGGCCGCGCGAGCGAACAACATCGCGCTGCTCCGTACGTTCGAAAGCCGCACGGACGGCGTCGACAGCTCGGCGGAGGACACAGTGGCGGAGATCGAGGCGGCCCGGACGGAGCGAACCTGGTGATCGTCGTCGACGCCTCCGCACTCACCGAGGCACTGACCGGTGACGGTACGGCGGGCAAGGCCGCCCGCGCGCGGCTCATGCGCGACAACCACTGGGCGGCCCCGGAACACCTCGTTGCCGAGACGTTTCACGCGGTTCGCGGGCGGCTCCTGGGAAAGAAGATCACCCTGGCGCGCGCTGACGCGGCCGTTTCCGCGCTGTCCGCGCTGTCGGTCGAAACCGTCGACGTACAGCGCCTCCTCCCCCGCATGTGGGAGCTGCGCCAGAACGTGTCGGGCTACGACGCGGCGTACATCGCGGCGGCCGAGACGTTCGACTGCCCCCTGATCACCGGTGACGCGCGGCTCAGCCGCTGCAAGGCCGCGCGGTGCACGATCGAGGTCATCGCCTGAGGCACCTCACACGTCGGCGTACTTCGTGTCGGCCGCCGGATCCAGCGCCAGCCGATAGCCCCGTTTCACCACCGTCTGGATCAGCTTCGGAGATCCAAGTGCTGTGCGGAGGCGGGCCATTGCTGTTTCCACGGCGTGTTCGTCGCGGCCGGCGCCGGGGAGGGCGCGGAGGAGTTCCGCGCGGGCGACGACCCAGCCCGGGCGGCGGGACAGCGCCCGGAGGAGGGACATGCCGGCCGGTGGGACCGGTCGTAGCGTGCCGTCGACCAGGACCGCGTGGCCGCGGATCTCCATGCGGTGGCCCGCGACGGGCAACGTGCGGGCGCGGGCGGGGAGTTCCTGGCAGAGGAGCTGGACGAGGGGGCCGAGGCGGAAGCGTTCGGGCTGGACCGTGGTGATGCCGTGGTTCTGGAGCGGGAGCGCGGTGACGGGGCCGACGCAGGCCGGGAGGACGTCGTGGTGGAGGGCGGCGAGGAGTTCGGGGAGCAGGCCCCGGGACTCGGCGCGGGAGAGGAGCGACGCGGCGGCCGGTGCGCTGGTGAACGTCAGCGCGTCCAGGCCGCGGGAGACCGCGGCATCGAGGAGCCGGTCCAGCGGGGCGATGTCCTCGGGCGGCATCCACCGGTACACCGGGACGACGACCACGTCCGCTCCCCCGGCCCGCAACGACTCCACGAACCCGGGCAACGGTTCGCCGTGCAGCTGGATCGCGACCCGGCGCCCCTCGACCCCCTCCTCCAGCAACCGGTCCAGCACCTCCGCCATGGACTCGGACGACGGCGACCACTCCTCCGTCAACCCGGCCGCACGCACCGCCCCTTTGACCTTGGGACCGCGCGCGAGCAGTTCCACCCCCCGCAACCGGTCCAGGAGCGCCTCCCCGAGTCCCCACCCGTCGGCGGCCTCGATCCACCCCCGGAACCCGATCGCGGTCGTGGCGACCACGGTGTCGGGCACCTGGTCGATCAACTCCTTGGTCGCGGCGAGCAGTTCACTGTCGTCGGCGAGGGGCACGATGCGCAGCGCGGGCGCGTGCACGACCACCGCGCCGCGCCGCTGGAGCAGTGCCCCCAGCTCGTCGGCACGGCGCGCGGCGGTGACGCCCACGGTGAACCCCGAGAGGGGCCCGTGTTGCGCGCGCTCCGCTGGCTGCTGTTCCTCGTGCATGGCTCTCGTCCCGAACGTAGTCGTACCCGCAGTCGTACATGGAATGACCCGGTGCCTACATGCCGGACGAGCCTGTCAACGGCGCGTGACAGGCTCGGTTCGGCTCTATGTCGCCGGTGTTACGTCACACCTCGGCATAGCTGAGCTGCGACTTCGCCTCCGATGCGGAAGCTTTGGCCCGAGCCTGGGCGGTAGGCCGACGAAGGTATACGGCCCAAGTGACCCCGAAGCAGAGGCCGTAGAAGACGAGGAAGGCGACGAACGCGCCGGTCCCCGAGCCGGAGGACAGGAACGACTGCCGGAAGGCGAGGTTGATGCCGACCCCGCCGAGCGCGCCCACCGCCCCGATGAGCCCCATGGAGGCACCGGAGAGCCGCCGCCCGTAAGCGGCGGCCTCATCCCCCTCGAGCCCCTTCGCGAGCGCCTTGGTCTGGAAGATGCCGGGGATCATCTTGTACGTCGACCCGTTGCCGAGCCCGCTGAGCACGAACAGGACGATGAACACGGTGACGAACAGCGGCAGTGACTTCTGCATGCTGGCGACGACCAGGATCGCGGTCGCGGCGGCCATCGCGACGAAGTTCCACAGGGTGATCCGGGCGCCGCCGTAACGGTCGGCGAGCCACCCGCCGACGGGCCGGATGAGCGAGCCGAGCAGCGGCCCGATGAAGGTGAGATACGCCGCCTGCAACGGCGTACGGCCGAACTGGACCTGAAGCACCTGCCCGAACGCGAACGCGTACCCGATGAACGACCCGAACGTGCCGATGTACAGGAACGCCATGATCCAGGTGTGCCAGTCGCGCGCGGCGTCCTTGGCGGCGCCGGTGTCGTTCTTCACGGAGGTGAGGTTGTCCATGAAGAGGGCGGCGAGGACGGCGGCGACGAGGATGAGCGGGATGTAGATCCCGAGCAGTACGCGCGGCCCGCCACTTGCGCCGATGATCGCGAGGGCGACGAGCTGGATGACGGGCACGCCGATGTTGCCCCCGCCGGCGTTCAGCCCTAGCGCCCACCCCTTCTTCCGCAACGGGAAGAAGGCGTTGATGTTGGTCATGGAGGAGGCGAAGTTGCCGCCGCCTATGCCGGCCAGCAGGCCGATCCAGAGGAAGGTGTCGAAGGACGTGCCCGGCTTCATCACGACGAACGCGGCGATGGTCGGGATGAGCAGCAGGCTCGCGGAGACGATCGTCCAGTTCCGCCCGCCGAAGACGGCGACCGCGAAGGTGTACGGCACCCGCACGACCGCGCCGACCAGCGTGACCATCGACGTCAGCAGGAACTTGTCGGCCGGGGTCAGCCCGTACTCCGGGCCCATGAAGAGCACCAGCACGGACCACAGGGTCCAGATCGAGAAGCCGATGTGCTCGGAGAGTACGGAGAAGACGAGATTGCGCCGGGCGACCTTCTCACCGGTCTCCCGCCAGAAGGTCTCGTCCTCCGGGTCCCAGTGCTCGATCCACTTGCCAGTGGCTGTCATGACGCCTCCACGGTGCACTACGGGGTAACGAGCGGTGATGCATCCCGAAGGTAGGCAGGGGGCGTTTCCACGCTGTGGCTGTGAGTCACCGGAAGGGAACGTTGCTCTCACGGGCGGGGAGTGGGCGCGGTGAGGTCGTGGTGACCGCGTCGGCGCATGAAAATGCCGTAGGTGTGCGCCGGTTGCGGTTCATGAGGACTCCCCGGCTCGAAAGCAGGGGCTCAGGCCTCAGGGCCCTGGATTCGGTCGAACCCCGCTCGGTGGTCCTCGGACCACTCGGCGGGGCGCATCGTCTCCCCGCTCAGATTCACGATGGTCCGCGTCCCGTGTGCGTACGTGGTGCTGCCATCACGGCTGCACACGCGGAAGCCGGTCGTCGCCGATGTGCGGCCCACCCGCTCCGTCCAGAGGTGGACGGCGATCTCCCCCTTGCCGGTCACGGGGAGGTCGAACACGATGGTCACCGCCTTGACGACGTAATGGGTCGGCTTGGCCTCTTCGAATGCGCCGAAGCCCAGGCTCAAGGCGTACATGTTCCAGGCACGTTCGACCATCACGGTGTAACGGCTGTTGTGCAGCATCCCGTATGGGTCGAGGTCGTCGAAATAGACGTCCAGGGGGATCAAGACGCCGTAGTCGACCGACTCGGACACGAGAAGGGGTGTAGTCCTGTCAACCATCAGGAGTCCTCTTTGTATCGCTTGTGGGGTTTTAGGGCGCTGGCACCAATGATCATCGACGTCCCTGCAGGTCTGCCGCCTCGACGGCCCCGGCGCGCGGAAAATCCTCGTGCCGTTCCTCGCCGTTGATCAGGTTCGACTCCACCGTGCGGCCTGATCACCGGTCCTGTCCAAGACCTGTTTCGTGCGCTGTGATGCCCGCGGGGCATGACGTGTCGCCGGCGTTCCGACCGGCAACCCGAGACAGCGCGCCGCACGTCCGGCCTACGGCAGGGCAGTCGCGCGGGACACGCCGACGTCAGCCCCTCCGCCGAGACCCCCCGTTACTCCCGTTGCTCCCGTTGCTCCCCTTGCTCCGCCCGTCCGGCCACAACCGCGGCCCCCGCTTGGCCGCGATGTCCTCGATCCACCCGAACGCGAGGATCGCCAGGGCGATCAGCGGCCAGATCAGCAGGAACATCAGGAACGTGTCCGCCTTGTCGAGGAACGACGTCGCCGCGTCGCTCTCCATGAAGGGCACGTTGTACAGCTGGTCGATGATCGGGACCGTGGCCATGATGAGGAGGTTGTGCCACAAGTAGATCGTGACGGCACGGTTGTTGGAGAGCGTCACCAGCTTGTCCCACTTCGCCAACCGCCCCGGCAACGTCTGCCAGGACGGCGCGTACTGGAGCAGGATCACCACGATGCCGAAGGACCAGGTCGCCTGGGCGAGCGGGATGTCGTTCAAGTCCCAGCCGTCCGGGCCCAGATGACCCGACGCCCACCACAACCCGAAGCCCATGATCAGGGTCGCGCCCGACACCGCGAGGTAGCGCGGGACCTTCTTCAGTACGCCCTCGTGGTGCGCGAAGCCCAGGACCCAACAGCCCCCGTACACCGCGAAGTCGGACACCGCGTTGCCCGTCTCACCGGGGATGGTCACCAGGCCCGTGCCCACAACTGCCGTCAGCGCCAAGGGCGCCAGCAGCGTCGCCCAGGGAACCCGCCGGAACGCCCACAACAGCAACGGCGACGCGATCACGAACCACAGATACGCCCGCAAGTACCACAACGGGCCCGCCGCCTGGTCCGCCCACGTGCTCTCCAACAGGCCCGATTCCGAACCCAGATGCTCGGGATACGGCGGCGCGCCGAACGGGACGATGTAGTCGAAGACCTTCGCCGCGCCCCACCAAGTGCCGCCCATGTCAGGGTCCTTGAGCGGGTTCCAGCCCATCCCGAACATCATCACCAGCACCAGCGCGCTGAACGCCCAGAGCGGGGGCAGCAGTCGCCGTAGCCGACCCCTGATCACACCCAGCGCGGGACGGTTCAGCGAGCGGGCCATCAGGGAGCCCGCCAGCGCGAACATCACGCCCATGGAAGGGAACAGGACCGAGAGCCACGCCCAGCCGAAGAGGTGGTAGACGACGACCCGGACGAGGGCGATCGAGCGGAGGAGGTCGAGGTAACGGTCCCGGCCGCCGCCCTTGGCCTTCTTCGGTTCCGGCGCCAACTCTGGTTCCTGCTGCCGCTGTTGGGGAATCCCGTACGCCGGCGTCGACTCGGGATCCGGGTTCGTGCCCGTACCCGCCGTGTATCCGTGCGTCATGCCACAGTCCTCCGGTCACTACTGCTACCGCTACCGCTGCGTGCCCCCGGCACCGCACCCCCCGGCGTCCCCACAACCCCCGTCCGCCGCAGCTTCTGCCAGCGCAGGCGGCCTCCGGTGAGCGCGGTGATCCAGGACTGGAGCAGTACGACGTACATGAGTTGGCGATAGAGGATCTGTTGCAGGGGCAGGGAGACGAGGTGGGTCATGCGTTCGCGGTCGAGGCGGAAGGCGTAGGCCGCGCAGAACGCCTGGATCGCCAACACGCCCAGCCAGGCCAGGAACGTCTTCTCCGTCGGGCCGAACACCAGGCCGTAGAGCAGGAACACGTCGATCAGCGGGGCCAGGATCGGAGCGATCACCATGAAGAGGGCCACCAGGGGGAGGCCCACCCGCCCGAAGCGGCCGGACGGGCCCCTGTCCAGCAGCGCGCCCCGGTGCTTCCAGATCGCCTGCATCGTGCCGTAGGACCAGCGGTAGCGCTGGGACCACAACTGCTGGACCGTCTCCGGGGCTTCCGTCCACGCCCGCGCCTTCTCGGCGTAGACCACCCGCCAGCCGTCGCGGTGCATCGCCATCGTGATGTCGGTGTCCTCGGCGAGCGTGTCGTCGCTCATGCCGCCGACCCGCTCCAGCGCGCTTCTCCTGAAGGCCCCCACGGCGCCCGGGATCGTCGGCATGCAGCGGAGGATGTCGTACATACGGCGGTCGAGGTTGAAGCCCATCACGTACTCGATGTGCTGCCAGGCTCCGATGAGGGAATCCCGGTTGCCGACCTTGGCGTTGCCCGCGACGGCGCCGACGCGCGGGTCGCCGAAGGGCTGGACCAACTCCCGTACGGTGGCCGGTTCGAAGACCGTGTCGCCGTCCATCATGACGATGAGGTCGTGACTGGCGTTCGCCAGGCCGCGGTTGAGGGCGGCCGGTTTGCCCGCGTTGACCTGACGTACGACCCGGACGTTCGGCAGGAACATCGCCTCCACGATTCTCGCCGTACCGTCCGCCGAGCCGTCGTCGACGACGATCACCTCGACGGGATGCTCGCTCGCCATGAGTGAACGGACCGTGTTCTCAATGCACTTGGCCTCGTTGTACGCCGGGACCAGGACCGTGACCGGTTCCGTCACCGGTGGGCCCCAGGCGAAGTTCTTGCGGCGCACCCGGCGGGCGTGGATGACGGAGAGCAGCAGCATCAGCGCGAAGCGGGCGATGACGAGCGAGCCGGTGATCGCCAGACCCACCACCAGGACGTCCATGATGCTGTCCGAGGCCTGGACCAGGAAGATCCACGCCTTGCCCTTCCAGAGGTTGACGCCGGCCACCGGGGTGAGCGCGCTGCGCGCGCCGAGGGCCTGGGTGAGGTTGTCGAACTTGTAGCCCTTGGCCTGCATCTCCGGCAGGAACTTGTCCAGCGCCTGGACCGTCTGGTGACGGTCGCCGCCCGAGTCGTGCATCAGGACGATCGCACCCTTGCCACCGCGCGGGGTCGCGTTGCTGATGATCTTCGCGACACCGGGCTTCTGCCAGTCCTCGCTGTCCGTGTTGTTGACGACGGTGATGTACCCGCGGGTGCCGATGTACTCGGTCACCGGCCAGGACAGGTTGTCCATCGCGTCGGCGGACGACGAGTACGGCGGCCGGAACAGCGACGTCCGGATGCCCGCCGCGCCGGTGATCGCGAGCTGCGTCTGGGACAGCTCCCAGTCGATGCGCTTCTTCGACTGGAAGGAGAGGTCGGGGTGGCTGAACGTGTGCACGCCGACCTCGTTGCCCTCCGCGACGATGCGTTTGACCAGCTCCGGGTAGCGCGAGGTCATCGTGCCGGTGACGAAGAAGACGGCGTGCGCGTGGTGCTTCTTGAGCACGTCCAGGACCTTGGGCGTCCAGGTCGGGTCGGGGCCGTCGTCGAAGGTCAGCACGATGTCGTGGTCCGGCACGTCCAGGCTGGTCGTACGGCCGCTGCGGGTGTCGATGACCGGGCCGCCGTCGAGGATCTTGTCCGGCACCTTGTTGGTCGCCGCCTCGGGGCGGATGCGGTGGTCGGCCAGGATCTCGCTGTGGACGTAGCCGCGCAGCATCAGCATCGCCAGCAGGGCGACGAGAAGCAGCATCGGCAGCAGGAACCGCATGGACAGCCGGCGGCGCCGGGGATCACGCGCGGCGCGCGGCGCGGGGCCGGACCCACCTCCCTTCCGGCCGCTGGGCCCAGCTCCCTTCCCGTCGCCCGGCCCAGCTCCGTTCCGGCTGCCGGGCCCGGCTCCATTCCGAGCGTGGTTCCCAACTGCACCTGCGACGACCGGAGTTGCTCCGTGACGGCCGCCCGGGGCCTGGTGCGTGGCCTTGGGGCGGCGGTTGTGCGATGCCATCAGAGGATGTGCTCCGGAGTCTTGGACGGGGCCGGCGCCGGCTCGGAAGGAGCGGCCGGCCCCTGCGCCACGGGCGACGGGGTGCTCGGTGCGTCGGCGACCGTGCCGGTGCCCGTCGTCGCGCTCGGGCTCGGCGTCGTGTCGACGGGCGCGCTCACGCTGGTGGACGGGGACGGATCGGACGACGGCGCGGTCGAGGACCGCGACGGCTGTACGACCGGATTGGTCGCGGTGCCACCCGTCGGCGCCGAGGCGCTCCTGCTCGCGGACGCCCCGGGCGACGCGGACGCGCTCGTCCTGCTGCCGGGCTTCGCGGACGCAGCGGTCGTGCCGCTCGCACTCGCGCCCGGCGACGGCGTCGTACCGTCGCTCGCCGTCGGGATGTTCCCCGGCGCCACGCTGCCGCTGCCACCGGAAGGGTGCCCCGACTCGGCGGGCAGCGGCGAGGTGTCGACCTTGCCCGCGGGCGCGTCGTCCTTCTGCCCCGGCACCGGCAGCCACGGCGCGTCCGAACTCCCGGACAGCAGCGTGATGACGATGACGACGGCGTACACCGCGCACGCGATGCCGACGGCCATACCGAACCGCCGGTACCTACGGCTGCGACGCCCGGACTCGTCGACGAAGACGGGCCGGTCGGAACCGTCGTTGCCGGCGCCGGGCTTACTCCCGGCTTCCCCCTGCGGTGCGGGCCCGTCGAGCTGGACGGTCACCTCGTCGGGATCGGCCGCCCCCACTCCCGCTGCCGCCCCGGTTCCCGTCCCCGTCTCCGGAGACGCGCCCCAGGGATCGGCGAGGATTCCCGCGCCGACGGCGGCTACGTCCTTACCGGCGGGCGGCTCGGGCCACCCGGTCCGTATACGACGACCGTCCTTGGCGGCACGACGGCTGTCCTTGCCCGCATGTCGACCATCTGTGCCGCCATGCCGACCGTCCGAGCCGATATTTCGACCGACCTTGGCGGCATGCCGGCCGCCCTCCAGGATTTCTGGTCCTCTGGTTCCTCTGGTTTCTCCGGCTGTTCCGGTCGCTTCGGTGTCCGGAAACGCCTCCTCGGCCTCTCCGCCTATGACCGGTACGTCTCTGGTCGCGGATGCAGCTTGGGGCCATTCCGGTTGGGCGTCTTCTCGCCACTTTTCCATGCGCACGCACATCCCCCCACGGGACTGTTCCGGGTGCGCAAACGACCCTGAGCACACGCCGCCGAACCGGGCCCCCACCCGGTTCTCGCGCCCCCCTTACCACACCGTGCTCAGGCCCTGAAGGTAGCGCACGGGGAGCACTCCATGTGCCGGGATGCGTCATTTTCTCCTTTTTAGCATGTCCACGTCGATGGCTGGAATCCATCCGTTCACCGGCCGACGCAGCCATCCGTCGGCGTTGCCGATCTCCACCGCAGCACGTCGAAGCGCATCGAATCCGGGGTGCACCAGCCCCTTTCGCCACACGAGCGACACGACGGACACCGGCACCGGGCCCACCAGTGGCCTCAACACCGTCCGGGGCATGGCCGGAAAATCCACCACGGCGAGAACCGGCGTCCCCGTCCTCGCCATGACCCGTTCGAACTCCTCTTCGCCTACGGCCATGGGTGCGGGCGCGGCAACCTCGATGTCACGCCCGTCGAACAACCGGCGCGCGAGATCCGTCCACTCAGGGGTACGCGGATTCCCGGCCCCGGCGTACACGACCTCCCCCGCGAGCGCGTCGACGGGCACCTCCGCGAGCGCCGCCAACGGGTGCCCCTCGGGCAACAGCACCGCCATCGGCTCGTACCGCACGAGCTGATGATCGAGCCCGGCCCGCAACCCCGGCTCCAGCCCGGCGAACCGCCCGAACGACACATCGAGCCGCCCCGCCGTCAACTCCCCCACCGCGCCCGCCAGTCCACTCTCGTAGCGGGCCATCAGCTCCTGCTCCGGGGCGAGTTCACGGGCCCGGTGCAGCACGCGGCGCCCGGTGCCCAGCCCCGGCGAGTTGAGATCGACGAGCAGCGGCCGTGCCCCGCCCTCCCGAAACGCGGCAAGCAACTCCTCCTGCGCCCCGAGCACCCGCCGCGCATACGGCACCAACCGCTCACCGTCCGCCGTCAACGTCACCTGCCGAGTGGTCCGTACGAACAGCTCGACCCCCAACTCCCGCTCCAGTCGCCGCACATCACGACTGAGCGCCTGCTGGGCGACATACAGGCGGGCGGCCGCACGGGTGAAGTGCAGTTCTTCGGCCACGACGAGAAAGGCGCGGAGGAGTCGGGGGTCCACGTGGGCTGACATCAAGGGCGTCCAGGGCATCCGGCGAACCTACAACGCAGGTGCGTGAATCACCCCTGACCAGGTGTTGGACCCGGTGATCCACTCGGGTCGAGGCTTGCCGCATGCCCCAACGCACCACCTACCGCCGCCTGTTCACCATCCCCGGCACCCGAGCCTTCACCACTGGCAACCTCATCGCCCGCCTCCCCGCAGGCATGTTCAGCGTGAGCGCGGTCGTGATGATCGCCGGTTCACGAGGTTCGTACGCCCTCGCCGGCGCGGTGACGGCAACGGGGCTGGCGGCGACCGCGGTGACCGCCCCCTGGATCGCCCGGCTCATCGACAGACACGGCCAGTCCCGAACAGCCGTACCGGCAACGGCAGTTGCGGTCCTGGGCTCGCTGTCACTCCTCCTCTGCGTCCACTACGGCGCCCCCGACTGGACCCTGTTCGCCGCCTACGCGGCCACCGCGACGACCCCCAACACCGGCGGCATGTCCCGAGCCCGCTGGGCCCACCTCCTCGCCGACGCCCCCGAGTCCCTCCACACGGCAAACTCCTTCGAGCAGGCGGCCGACGAACTCTGCTTCATGCTGGGCCCGGCACTGGCGGCCTTCCTCTGCGGCACGTTCTTCCCGGAGGCGGGCACGTTGGCGGGGGCCGTGCTGCTGATCACGGGCACCCTGATCTTCACGGCCCAACGCAGGACGGAGCCCCCAACGCGCCCAACCCCGAAGGGCAGTTCACCCCTCCGCACCCCCGGCATCCCACCCCTGATCGCCGGTTTCGTCGCAACCGGTGCGGTGTTCGGCGCGATGGAGGTGGCCACACTCGCCTACGCGGACGCGGCGGGCGACCGCACGGCGGGCGGCGCGGTGCTGGCTCTCCAGGCGGCAGGCTCCTGCGCGGCGGGCCTGCTCTACGGCAAGCGGAAACCGACGGGCCCACCGGAACACCGCCTGCGCTGCTGTCTGTTGGCGATGAGCACCCTGATGTCCTTGCCCCTGCTGGCAGCAAGCACGTTGGATTCCCTTCCCGCACTGGCGACGGCCTTGCTACTGGCAGGCACGGCAACGGCCCCCACGATGATCACCACGATGACCCTGCTCCAACACCGCACCCCCGAGGGCAGGTTGAACGAGGGCATGAGCCTGGCGGTGACGGGCTTGCTGCTGGGAATCGCGTGCGGCTCGGCGACGGGAGGCTGGGTGGCGGAGCACGCATCACCGACGGCGGGCTTCCTGGTACCGGTCGCGGCGGCGACAACGGCCCTCCTGATCGGCGTACCAGGCAGACCAACCCCCTAAGGGCAACTCCCCAGGGGCGCGGGGCTGTATCGATTTGCGGCTCCGCCGCGTGGGCGCGACCAGCCACAGCGGACCCGCACCCAACCCACAACCCATCGAACCGCTTGCGCCAATCTCCGCCCAACCCATTGACGCCCTCACAGCCCCTACATACCTTCCTCCATCGAAGCGCTTCGACACTCCCCGTCGAATCGATTCGACCCCCATCCGACTCCCCTGGAGGCACTGGATGTTGACGGCACGAAGGCGCGCAACCGCCGCCGCAGTGATCCTGAGTGGATCCCTGCTCCTCTCCTCCTGCGGCGGCAGCGACGACGGCAGCTCCTCGGACAGCAAAACCCTCAAGCTCTGGCACTACGAGGGCCCCGACAGCGCGATGGGCGTCGCCTGGAACGAGGCGATCAAGGAGTTCGAGGCCCAACACCCGGGCGTGAAGGTGAAGTTCGAGGAGAAGGGCTTCGAGCAGATCCAGAAGACGGCCCCGATGGTCCTCAACTCATCCGACGCCCCGGACATCATGGAGTACAACAAGGGCAACGCGACGGCAGGCCTGCTCTCCAAACAAGGCCTGCTCACCGACCTCACCGCCGAGGCGGCGAAGCGCGGCTGGGACAAGAAGATCCCGGCGAGCGTAGGCACGACGGACGTCTACAACGCCAACGGGGTGATGGGCTCCGGCAAGTGGTACGGCGTCACCGACTACGGCGAGTACACGATGGTCTACTACAACAAGGCCCTCTTCAAGAAGTACAAGATCGCCGAACCGAAGACGTTCGACGAACTGACCACCGCACTGGGCGAGTTCAAGGCGAAGGGCATCACCCCGCTCGCCAACGCCGGCGCCGAGTACGTGGCCCAGCAGTACCTCTACCAACTCGCCCTCTCGAAGGCCGACCGCGCCTGGGTCGACAAGTACGAGCTGTACAAGGGCAAGACGGACTTCCACGACCCGGCCTGGACCTACGCGGCGACGACGTTCGCCGACTGGGTGAAGAAGGGCTACATCGCCAAGACCTCCAGCGGAACCAAGGCCGAGGACGCCGGAGTCTCCTGGATACAGGGCAAGGCCCCGATCCTCTTCTCCGGCAGCTGGTGGTACGGCCGCTTCCAGACGGAGGCCAAGTTCGACTGGGACACGAGTCTCTGGCCCGGCTCCAACCTCACCCTCGGCTCCGGCGGCAACATCTGGGTCGTCCCCAAGGGCGCCAGGAACAAGCAACTCGCCTACGACTTCATCGACATCACCCTGTCGAAGAAGATCCAGAACCTGATGGGCAACAAGGGCGGCATCCCGGTCGCGGCCGACACCTCCGCGATCACCGACCCCAAGTCCAAGGAACTCATCGCCAACTTCAACACCGTCTCCGCCCGTGACGGCCTCGCCTTCTACCCGGACTGGCCGGTACCCGGCTTCTACGACGTCCTCGTCTCCGAGACCCAGAAGCTGATCACGAACAGCGAGAAGCCGGACGCCTATCTCAGCAACCTGCAGAAGGCGTACGACAAGGGCGTCCCGTCGACATGACGGTCACCGTCGAGAAGGGCGCGCGGGCCACCCGCAAGAGCCGGCACCCCGGCCCGCGCACCCTTCGCAGCCCCCACCCCCGCAACTCCTACGTCCTCTTCCTCCTCCCCGGCGCCGTCGCCGCCCTCGCCGTGATCGTCGTCCCGTTCCTGATGAACACGGCGGTCAGCTTCACGAGTTGGCAGGGCGTGGGCGACCCGAAGTGGACGGGCCTCGCCAACTACCGTGACCTGCTGGACGATTCGGAGTTCTGGGCGTCCTTCCGGCACAGCCTGTTCATGGTCGTGGCGATGGCGGCCGTACCGACGATCGTCGGACTCGTCCTGGCCGCCGCCCTGTTCGACTACATAGCCAAACACTTCGGCACCCGCATCGCCGCGATCCTCCGCGCCTGCTTCTACCTCCCGCAGGTACTCCCGATCGCGGTCGCCGGCATCGTCTGGAGCTGGATCCTCGCCCCCGACAACGGCTCCCTCAACGCCCTGCTGAAAGCAGTCGGGTTGGGCTCCTGGCAGCAGGACTGGCTGGGCGACCCCGACATCGCGCTCTACAGCGTCATGGGCGTCATGGTCTGGGTCCAACTCGGCTTCCCGCTCGTGGTGTTCATGGCCGGGCTGCAACGCGTCGACCCCCAGCTCTACGAGGCCGCCGAGCTGGACGGCGCCGGCTGGTGGCGCCGCTTCTGGCACATCACGCTGCCGCAGATCCGCCCGGAGATATACGTCGTCCTCACCTGGTGCACGATCGCCGCGCTCAAGGTGTTCGGCGCGGTGTACGTCCTCACCAAGGGCGGCCCGGGCGGCGCGACCGACGTGCCGTCCTACTTCTCCTTCACCACGTTCTTCGAGAAGACCCAGGTCGGCTACGGAGCCGCGATATCAACGGTGTTGACGGTGATCATCCTCGTGCTCTCCCTCGCCTTCCTGAAACTCCAGACCCGCGCGGAGGAAGGTGACCGCGCATGACGACCGCCCTGCGCCGCTACCCCGTACTGATCGCCCTGTGCATCGCGGCTCTCTTCATGGTCGTGCCGTTCCTGATCGTCGTCGTCAACGCCGTGAAGTCACCCGCCGAGTACTCCGAACACGGCCCCCTCAGCCTCCCCAAGGGCCTCTACCTGGACGGCCTCAAGGACTTCTGGCAGCGCGTCGACTACGGCCAGAAACTCTTCAACTCGGCCCTGATCAGCGGCTCGGTGGCCCTCCTCGCCGCCGCCCTCTCCGTCCTCAACGCGTACGCGATCGGCATCGGCCGTATCAAGGGCCGCACGTGGGTCCTGGCCTTCTTCGTCCTCGCCAACATGCTGCCGCAGGAGGCGCTGGTCTACCCGATCTACTACCTGAGCAAGCAAGTCGGCCTGTACGACACGAGGTTGAGCGTCATCATCGTGTTCACGGTGATCCAGGCGGCGTTCGGCACGTATCTCCTCTCCTCCGTGCTCGGCCAGTTCCCCCGTGAGATCCTCGAAGCGGCCCGGATCGACGGCGCCAACAAGTGGCAGGTGCTGTGGCGGATCGTGGTCCCGGTCAGCCGCCCCACGATCGGCGTCCTCCTGGTCTTCTTCTTCATCTGGACCTGGAACGAGTTCCTGCTCCCCCTGGTCATGCTGATCTCCAACGACAACCAGACCGTGTCGGTGGCCCTCGGCGTCCTCCAGGGCCAGCGCCTGATGGACGCCACGATGACCAACGCGGCTGCCCTGCTCGGTGTGTTGCCCGCCATCGTCTTCTTCCTCGTCTTCCAGCGGACCCTCACGCGCGGCATCGCCGTGGGTGCCGTCAAGTAGTAAGGGGACCCCCACATGAAGTTCACCGACGGCTACTGGCTGCTGCGCGAGGGCGTCACCGCCGCCCACCCGGTCGAGGTCCTCGATGTCACCGCCCCGGAAGGCGCGTTGGAGATCCACGCCCCGACCATGCCGATCCGCCACCGCGGCGACCTGCTGAAGGGACCGGTCGTGACGATCAGCGCCCACGCCCCGATGCCCGACGTCATCGGCGTCACCTTCACCCACTTCGAGGGCGAACAGCCGCGCGGCCCCCAATTCGACGTGCAGAAAGAGGAGTTCGCGGTTCACACGTCCTACGACGACGAGCACGCGACCCTCACCTCCGGCGCGCTCTCGGTCAAGGTGGCCCGCACCGGCCCCTGGCACGTCGACTTCCTCGCCCACGGCCACACCCTCACCAGCAGCGGCCCCAAGGGCATGGGCATCATGCGCGACGCGACCGGCGCCCACTACCTCCGCGAGCAGCTCGGACTCCAAGTGGGCACTTCCGTCTACGGACTCGGCGAACGCTTCGGCCCGCTCGTCAAGAACGGCCAGGTCGTCGACATGTGGAACGCCGACGGCGGCACCGCCACCGAACAGGCCTACAAGAACATCCCCTTCTACCTCACCGACGCGGGCTACGGCGTCTTCGTCGACCACCCCGGAAAGGTCTCCTTCGAGGTCGGCTCGGAGGCGGTCTCCCGGGTCCAGTTCAGCGTGGAGAGCCAGCAGTTGACGTACTACGTCATCTACGGCCCGACCCCCAAGGACATCCTCCGCAAGTACTCCGCCCTCACCGGCCGCCCGGCGCTCCCGCCCGCCTGGTCGTTCGGCCTGTGGCTGTCGACGTCCTTCACCACCTCGTACGACGAGGAGACGGTGACGTCGTTCATCGAGGGCATGCGGGAGCGTGAACTCCCGCTCTCCGTCTTCCACTTCGACTGTTTCTGGATGCGCGAGTTCAACTGGTGCGACTTCCAGTGGGACCCGAGGGTCTTCCCCGACCCGGAAGCCATGCTGACCCGGCTCAAGGCCAAGGGCCTGCACATCTCCGTCTGGATCAACCCGTACATCGCCCAGCGCTCCCCACTCTTCGCCGAGGGCAAGGCACTTGGGCATCTCCTCCGCCGGCCGGACGGCAGCGTCTGGCAGTGGGACCTGTGGCAACCCGGCATGGCCCTGGTCGACTTCACCAGCCCGGCCGCCCGCGACTGGTACGCCGGAAAGCTGGAGGCGTTGCTCGCGCAGGGCGTCGACTGCTTCAAGACCGACTTCGGCGAACGCGTCCCCGTCGACGTCGCCTACGCGGACGGCGCCGACCCCGAGCGGATGCACAACTACTACACCTACCTCTACAACCGCACGGTCTTCGACGTGCTGCGCAAACACCGCGGCGAGGGCGAGGCGGTCGTCTTCGCTCGCTCGGCCACAACCGGCAGCCAGAAGTACCCCGTTCACTGGGGCGGCGACTGCGAGGCGACGTACGAGTCGATGGCCGAGTCGCTGCGCGGCGGCCTCTCCCTCGGCCTGTCCGGCTTCGGCTACTGGAGCCACGACATCGGCGGCTTCGAGGGCACCCCGACCCCCGCCCTCTTCAAACGCTGGCTGGCCTTCGGCCTGTTGTCCTCCCACAGCCGCCTGCACGGCAGCTCGTCGTACCGCGTCCCGTGGCTCTTCGACGAGGAATCCGTAGACGTACTACGGCAGTTCACCCGCCTGAAGCTGAGCCTCATGCCGTACCTCTACGAGACCGCGCGCACCGCCTCCGCCGAGGGCGTGCCGATGATGCGTGCGATGGTGCTGGAGTTCCCGGACGACCCCGGGTGCGCGCACCTGGAACGGCAGTACATGCTCGGCCCGGACCTGTTGGTCGCGCCGGTGTTCAGCGACGACGGCGACGTCTCGTACTACGTCCCCGAGGGCACCTGGACCCACTACCTCACCGGCCGCACGGTCACCGGACCGCGCTGGGTGCGCGAGAAGCACGGCTTCGACAGCGTGCCGCTCCTCGTCCGGCCCGGCGCGGTGATCCCGGTCGGCGCGGTGGCCGACCGGCCGGACTACGACCACGCCGATGGCGTAACTCTGCGGGCGTACGCCCTGGAGCGGGGCGCGCAGGTGACGGTGGCGGTCGGCGAGGCGACCTTCACCGTCGTACGGGAAGGGGACACGCTCCGGGCGTCCTGCACGGATCCGGCCCTGTCGTGGGCGCTGGCCGCCGGTTCGCGGTCGAAGTCGGGCAGCGGGTTCCTGACCCTGGAGCTGGGCTGATGGTGAAGATCACGGACGTGGCCCGGCACGCGGGCGTCTCCCCCAGCACCGTGTCGTACGCCCTGAGCGGCAAGCGCCCGATCTCCGAGGAGACCCGGCTGCGCGTCGAGGCGTCCATCCGCGAGCTGGGCTACCGGCCACACGCCGGCGCCCGCGCCCTGGCCAGCAGCCGGTCCAACGTCCTGGCCCTGGTGATCCCCTTACGGACCGGCATCCACGTCCCGGTCGTCATGCAGTTCGCCGTCTCCGTGGTGACCACCGCCCGCCGCCACGACCACGACGTCCTGCTGCTCACCCAGGAGGAGGGCGAGGAGGGCCTGCGGCGGGTCGCGGACACGGCACTCGTCGACGCGATGATCGTGATGGACGTCCAACTCGACGACCCCCGGCTGCCGTTGCTGCGTTCCCTGGACCGTCCGTCGGTGATGATCGGCTTCCCCGCCGAGGCCGACGGACTGACCTGCATCGACCTCGACTTCAAGGCGGCCGGCGAGCTGTGCGTGGAACGGCTCGCGGGCCTCGGGCACCGGGTCGTCGCCCTCGTCGGCTCACCGCCCGAGGTGTACGTCCGCGGAACGGCCTTCGCCCAGCGGGTCGTTCAGGGTTTCACGGCCGCCGCCGACCGCAACAGGCTCGCCTCCTCCGTCCACCCGTGCGAGGCGGCACCGGGCGCCGCAGCCGCCGTAGCGGAACAACTGCTGCGTGAGCAGCCTGCGTTGACCGGAGTCGTCGTCCACAACGAACCCCTCCTGGAACCCCTCATCGACGCCTTCGAGCAGCTCGGGCTGCGCGTCCCCGGCGATCTGTCGATCACCGCGATCTGCCCCGACGAACTCGCCGAGTCCGTACGGGTTCCGGTCACGTCGGTCGCGCTGCCGACCGCCGAACTCGGCTCCGGGGCGGTCGAGTTGCTGATGAGGAAGCTGGGCGGCAGGACCGTGCCCGACGCGACGCTCCTGTCTCCCCGGCTGACGGAACGCGCGAGCACGGCACCGCGCAACGCGCCCTGAGGCGCCACCGAGATCCGTAACGCCCGTATGCAAGGCCCTACTTGAAGGAGCCGCGACATGAAAGGCAAGAGAAGAAGACACAGAACCACGCTCGTCGTCGCCTTCGCCCTGATCGCCGGCCTGGGAGCGACGGTCCCCGCGACGGCCGACACCCCGTACCCCTTCCGCGACCCAACTCTCCCGGTGGGCAAGCGCGTTGACGACCTGCTCGGCCGTCTGACCCTCGACGAGAAGATCTCCCTCCTCCACCAGTACGAGCCCGCGATCCCCCGCCTCGGCATCCAGTCCTTCCGCACCGGCACCGAGGCCCTGCACGGCGTCGCCTGGCTCGGCAGGGCCACCGTCTTCCCGCAGGCCATCGGACTGGCCTCGACCTGGGACCCGGCGCTGATGCAGCAGGTCGGTTCGGCGGTCGGCGACGAGGCTCGCGGCTTCCAGCAACAGCGCCCGGACGGCTGGGGGTTGAACCTCTGGGCCCCGGTGGTCAACCTCCTCCGCGACCCGCGCTGGGGCCGCAACGAGGAGGGCTACAGCGAGGACCCCGAACTCACCGGCGCCCTCGCGACGGCCTACGGCGAGGGCCTCACCGGCGGCGACCCGGACCACCTCAAGACGGCCCCCACCCTCAAGCACTACCTCGCCTACAACAACGAGGTCGACCGCGCCACCACGTCCTCGGACCTCCGCCCCCGGGTGGAGAAGGAGTACGACGAGGCCGCCTTCAAACCGGCGATCGAGGCGGACGCGGCGACGGGCGTGATGACCTCGTACAACCTGGTCAACGGCCGCCCCAGCACGGTGAATCCGGACCTGAACGACGTCGTGCGGAAGTGGACCGCCCAGAGTCTGCTGAACGTCACCGACGCCTTCGCCCCCGGCAACCTCGTCACCCCGCAGCAGTACTACCCGACTGTCACGGAGGGCGACTCGGCGGCATTGAAGGCCGGCGTCGACAGCTTCACGGACAACAGTGCCGACCCCGGCCCGACGACGACGGCCATCAACTCGGCCCTCCAGCAAGGCCTGTTGAAGACCTCGGACATCGACACGGCCGTCTCCCACATCCTCTCCGTCCGCGTCCGCCTCGGTGAGTTCGACCCGGGCGGCGGCAAGTACGGCTCGATCGACGCGTCCGTCATCAACAGCCCGGCACATCAGCAGTTGGCGCGCAAGGCTGCGGCCGAGGGGATGGTGCTGCTCAAGAAAAGTGTGACACTTCCGCTGAAAGTGTCACAAGAAAACGTGGCAGTGGTCGGCCCCCTCGCCGACACCCTCTACACCGACTGGTACTCGGGCACGCTCCCCTACGCCGTCACCCCCGCACAGGGCATCGCCGCGAAGCTCGGCACCGGTGTCACGACCAGCGAGGGCGTGGACCGCATCGCCCTGCGCGACACGGCGACCGGCAAGTACGTCACTGCGGGCACCGGCGACACCGGCGCACCCTTGCAGGAGACCACGAACACCCCCACAACAGCAGCCCAGTTCGACGCCTTCGACTGGGGCTCCGGCATCGTGACCCTGCGCTCGGCCGCCAACGGAAAGTACGTCGGCTACAACTGGTCGAACTTCGTCAACGACCAGACACAGCCCAATGGTTGGTACGTCCAGCAGCAGTTCAAGCTGGAACACCAGGACGACGGAACGTACTTGCTGAAGTACGCGGGCTACGAGACGTCGGAGTCCTGGTGGTCGAGCCCCCTCTACCTCGGCCCGACCGACGCGAACGGCACCCTGGGCCTGGTCCCCAAGGACCAGGCCGCGCACTACGCGAAGGACGTAGTCCGCAGCGGAGTCGCCGACGCGGTGGCAGCGGTGAAGGGCAAGGACACGGCGGTCGTGGTCGTCGGCTCCATGCCGTCGATCAACGGCCGCGAGGCCCACGACCGCACGGACATGTCCCTGGCCCCCTCCCAGGAGGCCCTGGTCAAGGCGGTCCACCAGGCCAACCCCAAGACGGTGGTCGTGGTCGAGAACAGCTACCCGACCACACTCGGAGCGCTGCAGAAAGAGGTCCCGGCCCTCCTCTGGACCTCCCACGCGGGCCAGGAAACAGGCAACGCCCTCGCCGACGTCCTCTACGGCGACGTCAACCCCTCCGGCCGCCTCACCCAGACCTGGTACCAGTCGGAGTCGGACCTCCCGTCGATCCTCGACTACGACATCATCAAGTCCGACCGCACCTACGAGTACTTCCAGGGCACCCCGCTCTACCCCTTCGGCTACGGCCTCTCGTACACGACCTTCCGCTACGGCACCCTGAAACCCGTCTCCGGCGGCTACGAGGTCCCGGTGACGAACACGGGCACACGGACCGGCGACGAGGTCGTACAGCTCTACACACATCAGCGCACATCCCGCGACAAAGAACCCCTGAAGCAATTGAAGGCATTCCAGCGGGTCTCCCTGAAACCGGGCGAGACGAAAACGGTCCGCCTGAAAATCCAGCAGAAGGACCTCGCCCACTGGGACGTCACCCGCTCGAAATGGACGGTGGAAAGCGGCACGTACGACGTCATGGCCGGAGCATCCTCCGCCGACATCCGCGCCCGTACGACCTGGCGGGTCCACGGGGAGACCATTCCACCCCGGAACCTGTCGAAGACCACCCGCGCCGAGAACTTCGACGACTACTCCGGCATTCACCTCGTGGACGAGTCGAAGGCGAGGGGTACAGCGGTAGGGGCGGTTGCGGACGGGGCATGGCTGAAGTTCGCGGACGCGCAACTGGGCACGGGGGCGAGGAAGTTCACGGCCCGGGTGGCGAGTACGGGCGCCGGCACGATCGAGGTCCGGCTCGGCTCTCCGACCGGCAAGCTCGCCGGTACGGCACACGCGGGCGGGACGGCATCGTCGTACGACTACGAGACCGTGACCGCCGACCTGTCGAGTGCGGCGAAGGGCCCTACGGACGTGTATCTGATCTTGAGCAACGGGTTGCGAATGGCGACCTTCATTGTTCAATGACAGGAAAAAGCCCCCGCTGCCGAAGCAGCGGGGGCTTTACCCACATGGGATGAGTGGAGATGGCGGGAATCGAACCCGCGTCCACCGGTGCAGAATCAGGGCTTCTCCGTGTGCAGTTCGCTGTGATTTTCTCGGCCCCGGTGATCACGCGAACAAGTCGCCGACGGGCCCAGTCACTGTTTGATTTCCCATCGAACCCCGTGACCGGGCTCGATGGTTTAGTTCCCTAGATTATGCCAGGGTCCGGGTCGGGAACACCCCCGGGCTGACACCCTTTTAGGGTCCTTCAGTCGCTGTTATTAGGCAGCGAGGGCGAAGGACTGGGAATCGCTCTTGGAATTGGCGATTATTGGTTGCGACATATGGTTAACGAGATCATTGCCGCTTCCTCGACACGCTTCACCTGCTTCGACAGCCGCTGTCGAAACCGATCATCCCCATGTTGTTTTTTCAAACCGCTACACACCCGCTGTGGGGTGCAGTAGCCATCGTACGTGAACAACGAGCGGCGATGCCACCGTATTCCCGGCGACCGCTCGCTACTCGCCGCGCTGCTTCCGCTTCGCTGCCGCGATCGCGCGGTCCGACTCCCGGCGGTCCTGCTTCTCGCGCAGGGTCTGCCGCTTGTCGTACTCCTTCTTGCCTCGGGCGAGGGCGATCTCCGCCTTTGCCCGGCCGTTGCTGAAGTACAGGGCGAGGGGCACGATCGTGTGACCCGTCTCCTGGGTCTTGGCCTCCAGCTTGTCGATCTCCTCGCGGTGCAGCAGCAGCTTGCGCTTGCGGCGCACGGAGTGGTTGGTCCACGTGCCCTGGTGGTACTCGGGGATGTGGGCGTTGTGCAGCCACGCCTCGCCCCCGTCGATCTGGACGAAGCCGTCGGTCAGCGAGGTCCGGCCCTCACGCAGCGACTTGACCTCGGTGCCGGAGAGGACGAGCCCGGCCTCGTAGGTGTCGATGATCGCGTAGTCGTGCCGGGCCTTCTTGTTCTGGGCGACGATCTTGCGCTTGCCGCCCTTCTCGCCGTCCCTGGCCTTGCCGCCGGCGGCCCCGCCGCCCTGCTTGGGCTGGGACTCCTTGGGTACGTACATTCCCTTGCTCATAGTGCTGCCCATTTTCGCACTACAGGGGGGTCCGAGGGAAAGGCGATTACAGACGGGCGTCCGGAACGCCTACGACGCGTCCCCGAGCCCGCTCAACACCGTCTCCGCGCGCTCCACGGCGGCCTGTCCCTGTGCGGTGACATCGAGGTCGGGGGTGATGCCCCGGCCGTCGACGGTGTGGCCGGAGGGGGTGCGGTAGTGGCCGACGGTCAGTTCGGCGACGACGCCGTCGGGGAGTTTGCTCGGCATCTGGACCGAGCCCTTGCCGAAGGTCCTGGAGCCCACGACGACCGCGCGGCCGCGGTCCTGGAGGGCGCCGGTGAGCATCTCGGCCGCGCTCATCGTGCCGCCGTCGACCAGCGCGACCAGGGGTCTGGTGGTGTCGCCGCCGGTGGCCGCGTGCAGGGCGCGCTGCCGGCCGTCGACGTCGTACGTGGCGACGAGGCCGCCGTCGAGGAAGGCGGAGGCGGTGGTGACGGCCTCGGTGACCAGGCCACCGGAGTTGCCGCGCAGGTCGAGGATGAACGCGGAGTCGGCCGGGGCCTGCCGTACGGCGGTGCGGACGAGGTCGCCGACGCCCTTGGTGAACGCGGCGATCTTGATGACGGTGACCTCGCCCGCGAGCCTGCGGACGGTCACGGAGTCGGTGGAGAGGCGGGCGCGCCTTACGGTCTCGCTCCACGCGTGCGTGCCGCGTTCCAGGCCGAGAGTGACGGCGGTGCCGGCGGCGGCGTCCTGGGCGTCGCCCCGTAGTAAGGACACGACCTCGGTGACGGGCTGGCCGTCGACGTTCTCGCCGTCGATGCTGCGGAGGCGGTCGCCCTTGCGGACCCCGGCGGTGGCGGCGGGCGACCCGGACTGGACCCGGGTCACCTCGATGCGGCCGTCGCGCTCCCGGCGGGCCCAGAGGCCGACGCCGGTGTACTGGCCGTCGAGGGCTTCCTCGAACTCCTCGTACTCCCCTTGGGAGTACACGGCACCCCACCGGTCCCCGCTGCGGCTGACGGCGCGCTCGGCGGCCTCCATGGGCGACTTGCCGTCGGCCTTGGCCTCGGCGGCGGCCTTCGCGACCTCTTCGGTACGGGCGAGCGGCGCCGAACGGGTCGTACCGGCCGCCGATTTCCGGTCGGACCGGTCGGGTTCGTCGAACGACCCGGTCGCCGCACCGGCGACCAGCACGCTCGCGAACACCAATGTCAGGGCGGCCCCGCGGCGGATGCGGCGGGGCTGACAGAACAGGTCACGACCTGACATGGCGGTGAGTCTAGGACAACGAGAAGGGCCGCACGGGCGGTTGCCCGTACGGCCCTCTTGGCATGTGTCACACCTTCAGGTACTTGCGCAGCGCGAAGAACGCCGCAAGCGCGGGCATCAGGAGGCTCGTTGCGAGGATGAGCGGAAGCTTCGTCAGGACGGCGTCCCAGCCGATGAAATTGATCAGATTCAGCTTGTGGGACAGGTCCAGGCCGTGGTCGATGATGAAGTACCGGGCGACGACCAGGAATCCGCAGGCGACCGTGCCGCCGATCAGGCCGGCCACCGCGGCCTCCATGATGAACGGGGCCTGGATGTAGAAGCCGGACGCGCCGACCAGGCGCATGATGCCGGTCTCGCGGCGGCGGCTGAACGCCGAGACGCGCACCGTGTTGACGATCAGCATCAGGGCGACGACCAGCATCAGGGCCATGACCGCGCGGGCGGCCCAGTTCATGCCGTTCAGGAGGCCGAAGAGGTTGTCCAGGATGCCCTTCTGGTCCTGCACCGACTGGACGCCGTCACGGCCGTCGAAGGCGGTCGCGATGACCTGGTACTTCTCCGGGTCCTTGAGCTTGATGCGGTACGACTCCTGCATCTGGTCCGGCGTCAGGGAACTGGCCAGCGGGGAGTCGCCGAACTGCTGCTTGTAGTGCTTGTACGCCTCGTCCTGGGACTCGAAGACGACCTTCTGGACGACCGACATCTTGTCGAGGTCGGAGACGATCGACTTCTTCTGGTCGTCGGTCACCGCGCCCTTGGCGCAGTTGGGGTCGGACTCGGCGTCGCTCTTGTTGCAGAGGAAGATCGAGACGTTGACCTTGTCGTACCAGTAGCCCTTCATCGTGGTCACCTGGTCGCTCATCAGGAGCGAGCCTCCGAAGAGGGCCAGGGACAGGGCTACGGAGACGACGACCGCGAAGGTCATCGTCAGGTTGCGGCGGAGACCGACACCGATCTCGGAGAGTACGAACTGGGCGCGCATGGCGGCTTTTTCAGGCCTTTCCGTGGACGGACATCAGACGGCGGTCGGTCGGCGGTCAGTGCTGGTAGCCGTAGACGCCGCGTGCCTGGTCACGGACGAGGCGGCCCTTCTCCAGCTCGATGACGCGCTTGCGCATCTGGTCCACGATGTTCTGGTCGTGCGTCGCCATCACCACGGTGGTGCCCGTCCGGTTGATCCGGTCGAGGAGCTTCATGATGCCGACGGAGGTCTGCGGGTCGAGGTTGCCGGTCGGCTCGTCCGCGATGAGGAGCTTGGGGCGGTTCACGAAGGCTCTCGCGATGGCCACGCGCTGCTGCTCACCACCGGACAGCTCGCCCGGCATCCGGTCCTCCTTGCCGCCGAGCCCGACGAGGTCGAGCACCTGGGGCACGGACTTGCGGATCTCGCCCTTGGACTTGCCGATGACCTCCTGCGCGAAGGCCACGTTCTCGGCGACCGTCTTGTTGGGCAGCAGGCGGAAGTCCTGGAAGACGGTCCCCAGCTGACGGCGCATCTGCGGCACCTTCCAGTTGGAGATGCGGGCGAGGTCCTTGCCCAGCACGTGCACCTGGCCCTGACTGCACCGCTCCTCGCGGAGGACCAGCCTCAGGAAGGTGGACTTTCCGGAGCCGGAGGACCCCACGAGGAACACGAACTCGCCCTTCTCCACTTCCAGGGAGACGTCCCTGAGAGCGGGGCGGGTCTGCTTGGGGTAGACCTTGGAGACATTGTCGAATCGGATCACGGGTGCACCACGGGTAGCCGGGGGTAGGTGAGCGTGACCATACGCGACCCGGGTGTGCCCGCGCAGTCGGCGTCCGGGGTTGCGCGAGGCTTGCACGTTTTGTCGCGGATTTGAAGGGCTGGAACGTACAAGGTCGGGGCAGGATAAGGCGAGCCGCGCCGAATCCCGCGGAACCTGGCACAGTGGAGGGGAACGTTCGGGAACGTTCTCGTGTCCCGCGGCGTTGTGTCTGTGATAGCCGGTGCAAGGAGGGCGAGCGCATGACGTACGACCGGTTGGTGTGCGCGAACTGCGCGGCGCCCGTGAACGAGGGCCGCTGTCCCGTCTGCCGCGCGAACCGCGAGCGGCTGCAGCAGGAGAATCCGTGGGGCAATCTCAACCCCATGGCGTTGATCGCCCTGCTCGCGGTGCTGATCGCGGCGCTGGCGCTGGTGGCGCACCAGACCGCGTAAGCGGCCTGTACAAGGACATGCAGAAGGGCCCGGAGCGACACGCTCCGGGCCCTTCGTCGTACGACGTGCGTACGGTCCGTACGGGGACGGCTACCGTCAGGCGACCGTGCCGCCGCGGTTGCTGCTCGCGAGGCGCGGGAGCACGCGGAAGGCGATGCCGCCGGCGATCATCGTCGCGGCGCCGATCAGCAGGAACGCGGTCTGGCCGGCACCGGTCTCGGCGAGCTCACCGCCGTTGCCCTGGGCCGTCGTGTCGGAACCGGTGTCGGTGAGCGCGGAGGTGCCCGCCTCCTGGGCGGAGGAGCCGCCGTCGGGGTCGGTGTTGTTGCCGCCGGTGGAGCCGGAGCCGCTGGTGCTGCCGTCCGACGGGCTGTCGGTGGGCTCGTCCGTCGGCTCGGTGGGGTTGCCGGTGGGCTCGGTCGGCTCGTCGGTGGGAGGCGTCGAGGTCGGCGGCTGCTGTGTGGGCGGCTCCGAGGTGGGCGGCTGCGAGGTCGGGGGCTCGCTCGTGTCCGGGGCGGTCGGGAGACCGGTGTCGGTCGGGGACGAGGAGTCGGTCCCGTCACCGGGCAGGGGCCCGTCGTCGGTGGTGCTGGCGCTCAGCGTCACGCCCAGGTCGAGCGCCGATGCGGCACCCGCGGCGGTCAGCGAGGCGCCGGCGGCGATGATCGCGCCGGCCGCTATGCGCGCGACACGGATCCGCGTCTTCTTGGTCATTAGGTTGCTACCCCCAGTAGCTCGTCGTCAGGGTGGCGCGTCGGTGTCCGGGGCCGTGATCGACGGGGGGTGGCAGCTGGCGAAAGCTCATGTCCCCCGGTTCACATGCGCCCCGCAGACACGCATGCCACGCTTCACCCTTCCCAGTTTTCACAGCAACGTCAAGGCCGTTGCGAGCGCAATGTCCAACTACGGGTTCTTTGCTGGGGGATGGAACCTGTGAGTGTGATGTAAAACCCAGACATCAGGGATCACGGGCGGGAAAACAAAAGGCAACTGCCGCCCACCGGGCGGCAGTTGCCTTGTCGACAAACTTACTTCTCCTGCTGCTTGCGCCAGCGAATTCCGGCCTCCAGGAAGCCGTCGATCTCGCCGTTGAACACGGCCTCGGGGTTGCCGACCTCGTACTCCGTGCGCAGGTCCTTGACCATCTGGTACGGGTGCAGGACGTACGAACGCATCTGGTTGCCCCAGGAGTTGCCGCCGT
This sequence comes from Streptomyces sp. NBC_00986, assembly GCF_045162565.1. NCBI lineage: Bacteria > Bacillati > Actinomycetota > Actinomycetes > Kitasatosporales > Streptomycetaceae > Streptomyces > Streptomyces sp. NBC_00986. Next base: position 7,222,602 of record NZ_CP108733.1, on the reverse strand, counting down.
CGCCCTTGAGGGCGTCCATCCGGGCCTGCTCCTCCTGGCGGCGGCGCTCCAGCAGCTTGGCCTGGAGCACGTTCATCGCGCTGGCCTTGTTCTGGATCTGCGAGCGCTCGTTCTGGCAGGAGACGACGATGCCGGTGGGGAGGTGGGTCAGACGCACCGCGGAGTCGGTGGTGTTGACGCCCTGGCCGCCGGGGCCGGAGGACCGGTACACGTCGACGCGCAGCTCGGACTCGTCGATCTCGATGTGGTCGGTCTGCTCGACGACCGGGAGGATCTCGACACCGGCGAAGGAGGTCTGGCGGCGCCCCTGGTTGTCGAAGGGCGAGATCCGGACGAGCCGGTGGGTGCCCTGCTCGACGGAGAGCGTGCCGTAGGCGTACGGCACGTGCACGGCGAAGGTGGTCGACTTGATGCCGGCCTCTTCGGCGTACGACGTCTCGTAGAGCTCCGTCTTGTAGCCGTGGCGCTCGGCCCAGCGCAGGTACATGCGCTGGAGCTTCTCGGTGAAGTCCGAGGCGTCGACGCCGCCGGCCTCGGCGCGGATGGTGACGACGGCCTCGCGGGAGTCGTACTCGCCGGAGAGGAGGGTGCGGACCTCCATCTCGTCCAGCGCCTTCTTGACGGCGGTCAGTTCGTTCTCCGCCTCGGCGCGGGTGTCCGGGTCGTCCTCCTCCTCGGCCATCTCGAAGAGGACCGAGAGGTCGTCGATCCGGCTGCGCAGGGCCTCGGTCTTGCGGATCTCGGCCTGGAGGTGGCTCAGCTTGCTGGTGACCTTCTGCGCCGCCTCCGGGTCGTCCCACAGGGAGGGCGCTGCCGCCTGCTCCTCAAGGACGACGACTTCTGCCCTCAGCGTGTCCAGGTCCAGGACGGCCTCGATCGACTCCATGGTCGAGGAGAGGGACTTGAGCTCTTCGGATACATCGACGACTGCCACGCCTCCAGCGTAACGGCTCCGCCAAGCGGGGAGTGCCGGGCCTGAATCCGGTCTCTGTTCCCCCGCGCTGGGGCGGGCGCCCCTGGGGGCTCCGCCCCCAGACCCCCGGGCCTTTGCCCACCCACCACCCGTCTCGGTCGGCTGAGAAGTGCACCCCCCAGCCCGTCCGGCGTTTGAGGACGAGGCCGTTCAGGCCGATCGGGGGTCCAGGGGGCAGCGCCCCCTGGGATGGGACGGGTAGGGGCGGCGGGGGCGAGAAAACCTACGGCGAAGCCGGTGCCGAGTTCTTCGTGTCCGGGGAGTCCCCGCTGGAGTCGCCCGACGTCGCCGCCCACGTACCGACCCCGACCGCCGCGACCAGCACGACCCCCGCCGCCGCCAGCGTCAGCCGCCGCCGTCGCGTCGCCGCCCGGTGCCGGGCGGAGCCGGGACGCGGGGCACCCGCCGGGCGCGGAGCGCGGGCCGTACCGCGCGGCCCGCCCGCCAGCTCGTCCGGCGCCGGGACCCGCATCGACGTATGCGTGTCCCGGTTGGAGTCCGCGGGCTTGGCGCCCGGTACCAGCGGTACGGCGCCCCGGCGTACCCGCTCGCTGCGCGCGGGCGTGGCCTCCGGGACCTCCTCCTGCTCCGCCGCCTCCTCCTCGGTGTCCGGCTCGTCGACGTCCAGTGGGGGCATGCCGGCCAGCAGGGGGAGCTGTTCGCGCAGGCGGGCGGCGAGTTCGGAGGCGCGCAGGCGGGAGGCCGGGGCCTTCGCCAGGCACTGGACCATCAGCTGCCACAGCTCGTCGGGGATCCCGGGCAGCGGTACGACGGTCTCGGTGACGTGCCGTCGCAGGACAGCGCCGGGGTGACCGCCGCCGAACGGGGTGAATCCGGCGAGGAGTTCGTACAGGACGGTCGCCAGGGCGTAGATGTCGACGGCCGCGCGCGGGGGCAGTCCCTCGACGATCTCGGGGGCGAGGTAGTCGGGCGTGCCGATGATCTTCGTGGCGCGGGTGCGGCGCGGGGAGTCGATGAGTTTGGCGACCCCGAAGTCGGTCAGCAGGGCGGGGTGCGCGCCGCCGGGGCCGAGGGGGCCCTGCATGTCGAGGAGGACGTTCTCCGGTTTGACGTCCCGGTGGACGACGCCGGCCGCGTGGGCCGCCGCGAGTCCGTCCGCGATGTCGGCGACGATCGCGACGGCGGCCTCCGGGGAGAGCCGGCGTTCCCGGTCGAGGCGGGTGCGCAGATCCGTGCCCCGGACCAGGTCCATGACGAGGGCGAGGTCGTTGCCGTCGACCACGAGGTCCCGTACGGAGACGATGTTCGGGTGCTCCAGGCCGAGCAGGGCCGTGCGCTCCTGCACGAAGCGGCCGACGAGTTCCTGGTCGGACGCGAGGTCCTCGCGCAGCAGCTTGACGGCGACGGGACCCTCGGGTCCCTCGCCCAGCCACACCGTGCCGGCACTGCCCCGCCCCAGGATCTGGTTGGCGGTGTACCGGCTGCCGATCTTCCGTGCCAAGGCTGCTCCTACCGACGCGTGTGTCGCTAAAACTACGCGTCGGATGAGCCAACCTTCACCGCCGAGGCGGAAATCACCCACTGGGTGTCGACAAATCCCCAACCCAGCGTCCGACAAGGGCGATTCGGGGGTCTGTGGCCGGTCGTGCCGAGGGTTGGTTGCCAGTCGCGTCGAGGGTCAGTTGCCGGTCGCGGAACTCAGGTCCTTGACCCAGCCGCTGATCTGTCCGACGACATGGCTGATCTCGTGCCAGTAGCTCCTGCCCGTGCCGATCCAGTCCTGGAGCGGGGTCAGCTCCCAGACCAGCCAGCCCGCGACGAAGAGCAGGACGATCGTGAACAGGCAGCCCTTCAGGCAGCCGAGTCCGGGGATCTTCATCGGGTTGGCGCTGCGCTGCCGCGGCTGGCGGGGCTCGCGCGCGGGCTCCGGCGGCCGCTGGGGCTGCTGGCGGTTCGGCGGGGCGTACTGCTGCGGCTGGTGCTGCTGCGGATGGCCGTAGCCGCCGCCCTGCTGCTGCGGTTGCTGACGCTGCGACGGCCGCTGCTGCGGGCGCTGCTGGGCGGCCTGGCGGGGTTGCTGCTGGGGCTGCTGCGCGCGGGAGACCTGGCGCTGGGGGCGGCGGCGCAGCGGGTCCTCGCCCGGGTCGAGGTAGGGCTGGTACTGGGTCTGTTCGTTGCGGTCGCGGGCGGCGCGCAGCTGGTTCTGCCAGGGGTGCGGCTGCTCGGGGCCGCCGCCGGACTGGTTCTGCTGGTTCTGCTGGCCGTACTGACCGGCCTGGTTCTGCGGCATGACCGTGGTCGGGTCGGCCGCGCCGCGGTTCGGCATCACGGTGGTGGGGTCGGCGGCGCCCACCGGACCGCTGGTGTGCGGGAGGACGCTGGTCGCCGCGTTCGGGTCGTAGGCGCCCGCGCTGTGCGACAGGACCTGCGTAGGGTCGGCGGCGCCGGGCACGGTCGGTACGGCGGCGGGGGCCGGGTCGGGGGCCAGCAGCCTGCCGACGCTCTCGGCGGCGGCGATCTGCGCGGAGTTCGCGTGCACGCCGACGCCCTCGGCGACGACGCGCAGGGCGCGGGCGAGGTTCTCGGCGCTGGGCCGCTCGTCCGGGTTCTTGCGCAGGCAGCGCTCGATGACCGTCCACAGGGGGTCGGGGACCGTCGAGGGGCGGCGCGGTTCGGCGCTGAGGTGCTGGTGGAGGACTTCGAGGGCCGAGCCGCCGGAGAACGGCGGGTGGCCGGTGACCAGCTCGTACAGCAGGATGCCGGCGCCGTAGATGTCCACGGCGGAGGTCTGCGGACGGCCCTCGGCGGACTCCGGCGCGATGTACGCGGGCGTGCCGACGAATTCCTGGGTGCGGGTGAGGCCCGGGGAGTCGGCGAGGCGGGCGATGCCGAAGTCGGTGAGCAGCGGGTACATCTGGCCGCCGCCCTGCTTGAGCAGGACGTTCGCCGGCTTCAGGTCGCGGTGGACGACGCCGTCGGCGTGGCTGGCGGCCAGCGCGTCGGCGATCTGCGCGGTGAGCAGGGCTGCGCCGACGGGGCTGAACGGGCCGTTCTCCCGGAGGTAGTGGTGCAGGTCGGGGCCCTCGACGAGGTCCATGACGAGCGCCAGGAGATCGCCTTCCACGACGAGGTCGCGGACCCGGACGATGTTCGGGTGCGTCAGGCGCAGCAGCACCGACCGCTCGCGCAGGAACCGCATCACGATGTCGGGATCGTTCGCGAGTTCTTCCTTGAGGACCTTGATCGCGACGGTCTCGCCGGGCTGCCCCTGTACGGCTGCCTCGGCGCCCGCGGTCTCACGCTGGCGGGCCCGCCAGACGGTGCCCGTGGCGCCGCGTCCGAGTGGCTCCTCCAGGAGGTACTTGCTGCCTACCGGCCGCACGTCTGCGCTCCCTGCTGCTTGCCTGTGTTCCGGTCCACTGTAGTGCCGCCCCTCTTGCGGCTACCTACGTAAGCATCGCCGTACATGTTCGAAGGAAAGACGCTCTCCCCGGTCTCCCGGTTGCCCCAATGGTCACCGAAGGCGGACATGACCGGTCTCACTCGATCACCGGTGCGGCACTGGTCAGGCACTTTTGGGGACAGAGCTGACCAATCAAGATCACTTGCTGCCGGGCCCCGGGCGAGTTGTCAGTGGCAGGTGCGAGGATGCGTGCAGTACTGGCCGATTGCTCGCGCGGGGTGGGGGAAATTCCGTGTCCGGGCAGAAGGGACCGCTGACGGCGATGCAGATCCGGCTGACCGTCGTAGACCCGTTGGGGCCGCCCGCGCAGCCGCGGGGCCGCTCCGCGAGTTGCGATGTGCTGGTCACCGCGCCCGCCGGCACGGCCCTGGCCGCGGTGGCGTCCGCGCTGGCCTCGGCGGTCTCCGCCGACGCGGCCGCGTCGCAGTCCGAGCGGAGCCGCGAGTCCGGCGGCCCGATCGTGCTGTACGCGGGCGTGGAGCGCCTCGACACCCAGCGCTGCACGCTCGGCGAGCCGCCACTGACGGACGGCGCGGTGCTGTCCCTGGGCGCCCCCGCCGAGCCCGAGGCCCACCCCGAGCTGGACGACGCCCCGACCCAGCTGCACGTGGTCGCGGGCCCGGACGCGGGCGGGGTGCACCTCCTGCACGGCGGCCAGATCCACATCGGCCGCTCCGCCGACGCCGACGTCCCGCTGGACGACCCGGACGTGTCCCGGCTGCACTGCGCGGTGACGGTCGACCCCGGAGGCCGTGTCTCGGTCGCCGACCTGGGCTCGACGAACGGCACGACCCTGGCGGGCACGCGCGTGGGCACCCGTCCGGTGCGCTTCGCCCCGGGCGCGCTGCTCCGTATCGGCGAGTCGGCCCTGCGGCTGACCCCGTCCGGCGGCCCGGGAGCGCGCGCCGAGACGGCCCCCGACGGCGAGGGCCACGTGCGCGTGTCCCCCGGCACCGCGTCCGCCGCCCGCAGCGAACCCCTCGTGGTGCCGGGCCAGGGCAGCGCCCCGAGCATCGAGCACCGCCTCGTCCACGAGGGCGGCGACACCCACGCGGGCCACCTCGGAGTCTTCGGCGAGCCTCTCGGCGACGAACGGTCGGAGGGCGCCGAGGACGTGTTCTCCGCGCCTACGACGACCTCACGCATCCCCCCGTACGACGACACCGACGACGCCCACACCGGACGCAAGGGCACCCCGCTCCGGGGCACCGATGTCCCCCAGGGCGTGCGCAGGCGCGGCGGCATCGGCAAGTGGGCACGCCGTCTGACGGGCAGCCGCGGCGAGTCGACGGCCGAGGGCCCCGAGTCGTCCTACGACGAGGAGGTCGCCGACGAGAGCGTGCCGCCCCCGCCCGTCGTCCTCCAGCAACCGGACACCTGGCCCGACCCGGCGGCCCTGCTGCTCACCGCCCTGGGCCCGGGCCCCCGCCTGTGGGAGCGCGCCCCCGGCCACCCCGAGGCGCTCACGGTGCGGCTCGGCACGGCCGACCGGGCGACCCCGGACGGCTCGGCGCTGCTGCCCGCGGTGCCGGTGACCTCCGGGCTGCGCGAGGTCGGCGCGCTGGGCCTGGCCGGTCCGCGCGCGCGGCTCTCGGGGCTGGCCCGCGCGGTGGTGGCCCAACTCGCCGCGCTGCACTCCCCCGACGCCCTGGAGATCGTGCTGATCAGCACGGACCGCGCGCGTACGGTCGCCGAGCGCACCGCCGAGTGGTCCTGGCTCGGCTGGCTGCCGCACCTGCGCCCGGGACACGGCCAGGACTGTCGCTTGCTGCTCGCCTACGACCGGGAACAGGCGACGGCCCGGACGGACGAGCTGCTGCGGCGGCTTGAGGACCACGCCATGGACGCGCGGGGTGGGGGGCGACCGGGTGTCCTTTCAGGCGCCTCCAGCGCCTCCGTCCGTCGCACTCCGGGCATCGGCGCGCAGCGCGGCTCGGCGGAGGGGCGGTCGGGCCTCCCCTCGCCACACGGTTCACTCGCCTCACAACACGGTTCAGCCGAAGGCCAGTTGAGTGCCGCCGCACGGCACACGGCCGACGACCGTCATCAGCGCGGGGCGACGGGCACCTCCGCCACCCCGACCGCGTACAACACCACCGACGACGCCCACCACCACCGCTCCGGCACCTCCGACGACCCGGCTTCCGGCGCCACCCGGCCCCGGCCCGCCGGCTCCGACGATTCCCTCCGCGGCGCCGCCCACCGCCCCGCGTGGGCCCGCACCGACGACGGTGACGGCTCGGCGGACGGTTTCGTGGGGCCGTACACCGTGCTCGTGGTGGACGGTGACCCCGGTGGGGCCGATGTGCGCGAGGCGGTGGCGCGGCTGGCCCACGACGGGCCCCGGGCCGGTATCCACGTCGTGTGCCTCGCCGAGACGGAAGCGGCCTCGCCCGTGTCCCCCGTGACGGAGACCTACGAGGCGGCCTGCGCGGCGGCGCCGACGTTCCGGGAGTGCGGGGCGGTCGCCCTGCTGAGCGGTGATGTCGCCACGGCGCTACGGCTGTTGCGGGTCGCGCACGGCGGTACGGGGGCGTCTCGGACCGGCGGTACGGGCGGGACGCGACCGGGTACGGAGGCATCCCGACCCGGCACAGCGACGTCACCTCTCCGTACGGAACCGTCCCGCCCCGGCCAGAACGACCCCGACCACGCCCACCTCGGTCAGGCAGGCTTCGGCCAAGCCGACCCGAACCCGTCCGACCCCGACCCCACTGGCCCCGGCCCCGTAGGCAACGGCACCATCGCCGCCGTGGACGCCGTCTCCCTCGCGTGGGCCGAGCGGTTCGCGCGAGCGTTGGCGCCGCTCAGGGCGGACGGGCCCGCGAACGAGCGGCACGCACGCGTGTCGGCGCCGTTGCCTCAATCGGCACGCCTGCTGGACGAGTTGGGGCTGGCGCGGGCCACCCCGGCGTCGTTGCTGACGCGTTGGGCGGATGCCGGGGACGACAAGGACGCGGTCGGCGGGCGGGCCTGGGCGGTGCTCGGGGCCGGGCCGCGCGGGCCGGTCACCGCGGACCTCGCCTCCGAGGGACCGCATCTGCTGATCGAGGGCCCGCCGGGCAGTGGCCGTACGGAGTTGCTGCGGGCGGTCGTCGCGTCCCTCGCCGCCGCCGAGCGGCCCGACCGGCTCGGCATCGTGTTGATAGACGGGCGGGACAGCGTCGGCGCTGGGGGTACCCCCTCTGGGGGAGGCGGGCACGGCGAGGGCCTGCGGGTCTGCACCGACGTACCGCATGTGACCACCCATCTCACCGCCAACGACCCTGTGCGCATGCGGGAGTTCGCGCAGTCGCTGAGCGCGGAGCTGAAGCGGCGGGCCGAGTTGCTTGGCCGGATCGGGTTCGTCGAGTGGCACTCGCGGCACGAGGTGTCGGGGCGGATCATCTCCCAGCGCGGCACGTCCGGTGCCGGGGATCTGGAGTCGCCGTCCAGTTCGACGATCCGGCTGCGCCCGTCGGCGGCGGCTCGTCAACAGACCGAGGCGGCACCGCCGTTGCCCCGGCTCGTCGTGGTGGTCGACGATCTGGACGCGCTGGTGAAACCCCCGCTCGGCTCCCCCGGGCGTCCCGCGGCCGGCTCGGTGATACGCGCACTGGAGGCGGTGGCCCGTGCGGGCGAGCGGCTCGGCGTGCACCTGGTGGCGGCTGCCGCCGTAGAGGCGCGGACGTCCGAGGCCGAGCCCGCGCGGCACATCACGCTGCGGGTCGCCCTCGACGCGACGACCCAGGGTCCGGACGAACCCGCCCCGGGGCGTGGTCGGTTGACGCTGCCGGACGGGCGGGCGACCCCGTTCCAGGGTGGGCGCGTGACGGGCCGTATCCCGCGTACCGCGACGCTCCGCCCCACGGTCGTGCCGCTGGAGTGGCAGCGCATGGGTGACCCCCCGGCGCGCCGGCCGGTCCGCGAACTGGGCAACGGGCCAACGGACTTGGCGCTCCTGGCCAGCGCGCTGGAGCGGGCCACGCGCTCGGTGTCGGCGGTGGAGGTGCCGTCGCTCCTCTGATCGTTCACAGGTCGCCCACACAACCCCACGTCACGACCCAATCACGATCGCGTACTTGACAGCGGACGCCATCTTGCCGCGTTCAAGTACCGGGCGTAGACCAGTGCGCACGGAAGCGTTCGAGCGTTCGACGAGGAACGAAGAACGGGGCAGTGATGCGCAGCACGAGCAGCACACACCGGACACGTACCACCGTACGTACAGCGGCAGTTGTCGCCGCGGGGGCACTGACGCTCTCGCTCGCCGCCTGTGGAGGCAGTGACAACAAGAGCGACAGCGGCAAGTCGAGCAGTCCTTCGGAGACCGCCGGAACCGTCACCCTCCCGAAACTGAACGGCGCGAGCCTCGAAGTGGCCGCCGTGTGGACCGGTGACGAGCAGAAGAACTTCAAGGCGGTCCTCGCGGAGTTCGAGAAGCGCACGGGGGCCAAGGTCACCTTCGTGCCCGCCCAGGACCCGATCATCAACTTCCTCGGCTCGAAGGTCGCGGGCGGCCAGCCGCCGGACGTCGCGATGCTCCCGCAGCCCGGCGCCATCAAACAGGCCGTCGACAAGAAGTGGGCCAAGCCCCTCGGCGCCGACGCGCTCGCGGAGTTGCAGAAGAACTACTCGCAGGGCTGGCAGGACATCGGCAAGGTCGACGGCAAGCAGTACGGCGTCTACTACAAGGCCGCCAACAAGTCGCTGATCTGGTACAACGCCAAGGTCTTCGAGAACGCGGGCGCCAAGGAGCCCAAGACCTGGGCGGAGTTGCTGACGACCGCGCAGACGGTCTACGACTCCGGGGTCACCCCGTTCTCGATCGCGGGCGCGGACGGCTGGCCGCTGACGGACTGGTTCGAGAACGTGTATCTGTCGCAGGCGGGCCCGGAGAAGTACGACCAGCTCGCCCAGCACAAGATCAAGTGGACCGATCCCTCCGTCAAGCAGGCCCTCACGACGCTCGCCCAGATCTGGGGCAAGAAGGCGTACATCGCGGGCGGTCAGAACGGCGCGCTCCAGACGGAGTTCCCGGCGTCCGTCACCCAGACCTTCAACGGCGGCGACCAGCCGAAGTCCGCGATGGTCTACGAGGGCGACTTCGTGCAGGTCAACATCGGTGAGACCAAGGCGAAGGTGGGCACCGACGCGAAGGTGTTCCCGTTCCCGGCGGTGGGCTCGACCGCGCCCGTGGTCTCCGGCGGCGACGCGGCCGTCATCCTGAAGGACTCCAAGGCGGCCCAGGCGCTGGCCACTTTCCTCGCCTCACCGGACGCGGCGACGATCCAGGCGAAGCTCGGCGGCTACCTCTCCCCGAACAAGAACGTGCCGGACTCCGCGTACCCGAACGCGGTGCAGCGGACGATCGCCAAGTCGCTGATCGCGGCCGGTGACGACTTCCGCTTCGACATGTCCGACCAGGCTCCGCAGTCCTTCGGCGGCACCCCCGGCAAGGGCGAGTGGAAGGACCTCCAGGACTTCCTGAAGAACCCGACGGATGTCGCGGGCACGCAGGCGCAGTTGGAGAAGGACGCGGCGGCGGCGTACGCGAGCGGGAGCTGAGCCCCAGTGGCATCGGCAGCGGCGGAGGCCACCGGGGCCTCCGTCCCTCCCCGCAAACGCAAGAGCGTGACCGGCACCCGCAGGACCGTGGCAGTGCTGTTCCTGCTGCCCGCCCTGGTGCTGCTCGGCGCGCTCGTGGTCTACCCGATCGGGTACTCGCTGGTCCGCAGCTTCGGCAACCAGGCCGGTGACGGTTTCGCCGGATTCGACAACTACAAGGCCCTGTTCACCGACGACGGCATCCGCACCGCCCTGAAGAACAACGTCATCTGGGTGATCTTCGCGCCGACGGTCGCCACCGCCCTCGGCCTGATCTTCGCGGTGCTGACCGAACGGGTGCGCTGGGGAACGGCGTTCAAGCTCGTCGTCTTCATGCCGATGGCGATCTCGATGCTGGCCGCCGGCATCATCTTCCGCCTCGTCTACGACCAGGACCCGCACAAGGGCGTCGCCAACGCGGTCTGGGTCGGGATCCACGACACGTTCGCCTCGTCGTCGGCGTTCCCCAACGCCCACCCGGGCCGCGAGTCGCCGCTGAAGGCGGACCACGGCGGCTTCATCACCAGTACGACGGTCCACACGGGCCAGACCGTCACGCTCCCCCTGGTCGGCGTCGCCCCCGACCAGATGCCCGACAGCGCGCAGAAGGCCGCAGCGGCGAAGGCCGAGCCGGGAAAGATCACCGGCACGACCTGGCAGGACTTCACCCGCGGCAAGGGCGTCGGCAAGCTCGGCGGGGTCGACCCGTCCGAACTCGGCTACGGCGGGATGAAGATCGAGGCGGTCAAGAACGGCAAGGTGGTCGCCTCGACGAAGGCCGCGGGCGACGGCACCTTCACCCTGCCCGCCAAGGCCGACGGGGCTCAACTCCGGCTCCCGTCAAGCAACTTCAAGGCGCCCTACAACGGAGTGGAGTGGCTGGGCCCGTCGTTGGTGACGCCGGCCATCATCGGGTCGTACGTCTGGATGTGGGCCGGGTTCGCGATGGTGCTGATCGCGGCCGGACTCGCGGGCGTACCAAGGGAGTTGCTGGAGGCGGCGCGGGTCGACGGGGCCAACGAGTGGCAGGTGTTCCGGAGAGTCACGGTGCCATTGCTGGCGCCGGTGCTCGCGGTCGTCGTCGTCACGCTGATGATCAACGTGCTGAAGATCTTCGACCTGGTCTTCATCATCGCCCCGGGCTCCTCGCAGGACGACGCGAACGTACTGGCCCTGGAGCTGTACCGGAAGGGCTTCTCGGAGGACCAGCCGGGGATCGCCAGCGCGATCTCGGTGTTCCTCCTGCTGTTGGTGATCCCGGTGATGCTCTTCAATGTGCGGCGGCTCAGGCGGGAGGTGCGGCGATGACCACCGATGCCGGAACTCTGGGGAAAACAGGGCCCGTTGAGGTCGTCAAGGCGCGGGAGTCGCTCGGTGGGCGGCTCGCGGCGGCGGCGAGCGGCGGTCTGGTCCGGGTGTTCCTGATCCTCGTCGGCCTGTTCTGGATGGTACCGACGCTCGGGCTGCTGCTGTCGTCGCTGCGCAGTCCGGAGGACATGAGCGCGAGCGGCTGGTGGAAGGTCTTCAGCCAGCCGTCCCAACTCACCTTCCACAGCTACAAGACGCTGCTGGAGAACAGCGACATCACCAACTCGCTGTGGAACACGGTCCTGATCACCGTCCCGGCGACGCTCCTCGTCGTGGTGATCGGCGCGCTCGCGGGCTACGCGTTCGCGTGGATGGAGTTCCCGGGCCGCGACTGGTGGTTCCTGGGCGTGGTCAGCCTGTTGGTCGTGCCGGTGCAGGTGGCGCTGATCCCGATCGCCGAACTCTTCGGAAAGATCGGCCTGTTCGGGACCATCTTCGGGGTGATCCTCTTCCATGTGGGATACGGGCTGCCGTTCGCGGTGTTCCTGCTGCGGAACTTCTTCGCGGAGATCCCGCGCGAACTCCTGGAGGCGGCGCGGCTGGACGGCGCGGGTGAACTGCGGCTGTTCGCGCGGGTCGTGATGCCGTTGGGCGGGCCCGCGATCGCGAGCCTGGGCATCTTCCAGTTCCTGTGGGTGTGGAACGACATGCTGGTCGCGCTGGTGTTCACCAAGTCGAGCACCCAGCCGATCACGGTCGCACTCCAGACGCAGGTACGCCAGTTCGGCAACAACATCGACGTGCTGGCACCCGGTGCGTTCATCTCCATGGTGATCCCGCTGGCCGTGTTCTTCGCGTTCCAGCGGCAGTTCGTGTCCGGTGTGATGGCGGGCGCGGTCAAATAGCCGCAAACGACACATAGTTCGAAGGGGTGGGCCGTCACCGGCCCGCCCCTTTTCGTTCACCGTGCGTCCCCCGTATGCCGTACGCGCCGTAACCAAGTCACTCCATCGGCCGTTCCCGGGCAGAACGCCCGCGCCGACCGACCCATGGATGTCCCTTGCCCAGGTTCAGTGTCATTGTCCCCGCGTACAAGGTGCAGGCGTACCTGCACGAATGCCTGGAATCGGTGCTCTCCCAGTCGTACCCCGATCTTGAGCTGATCGCGGTCGACGACTGCTCGCCGGACGCCTGCGGCGCGATCATCGACGAGTTCGCGGCCCGCGACGCCCGGGTGCGCGCGGTCCATCTCCCCGAGAACCAGGGCCTCGGCCGCGCCCGCAACGCCGGTCTGGAACAGGCGACCGGCGACTATCTCGTCTTCCTCGACAGCGACGACACGCTCACGCCGGACGCGTTGCGCGCGATCGCCGACCGCTTGAAGGAGACCGGCGAGCCGGACGTCCTCGTCTTCGACTACGCGCGCACCTTCTGGTCGGGTGAGGCCCAACGCAACAAGGTCGCCGTCCAGTTGACCGAACAGGGCCCGGCGCCCTTCCGGCTGGAGGACCGCCCCGGGCTCCTGCGGGTCATCATGGTGGCCTGGAACAAGGCGTACCGACGGGAGTTCGTCGAGCGCGAGGGCTTCGCCTTCCCGCCCGGCTACTACGAGGACACCCCGTGGACCTACCCGGTCCTGATGACGGCGGAGACGATCGCGACCCTCGACCGGGTCTGCGTCCACTACCGCCAGCGCCGCCAGGGCAACATCCTCGGCACGACCAGCCGCAAGCACTTCGACGTCTTCGACCAGTACGACCGGGTCTTCGCGTTCGTCGACGCGCGCCCCCAACTCGCCGGGTGGCGACCAGTGTTGTTCCGCCGCATGGTCGACCACCTCGCGACGGTGTTCACCAAGCCCGACCGCCTCCCGCGCGGCACCCGCGCCGAGTTCCTGCGCAAGGCCCGTGCCCACTACCGCCGTTACCGCATCCCCGGCACCCCGGTCCCGCTGCGCACCCGGACGCGCCACACGCTGGTCCACTTCGGCGTCCACCGCACGTTCCGGGCCGTGCAGAAGGCGATGAGCTGGCGCCGCAGCGCGGTCAAGCTCACCGCGAAGGCGCTGCGCGCACTCAGGGCGGCGGTCCTCCAGCTCCACTACCGCGTCCAACTCCGGCTCCCGCTGAGGGATCGCGCGGTGTTCGCCGCCTACTGGGGCCGCGGCCACAGCTGCAACCCGGGCGCGCTGGAGACGGCGTTCCGCACCCACGCCCCGCACATCCGCACCGCGTGGATCGCCCGCCCCGAGCACCACCACACGATCCCGGCCGCCACCCGCAGACTGCGCCCGAACACCGCCTCGTACTGGACGGCGCTGGCCCGCTCCAAATACCTGGTGAACAACGTCAACTTCGACCGCAGGCTGGTCAAGCGCCCCGGCCAAGTCATGATCCAGACCCAACACGGCACCCCGCTCAAGCACATGGGCCTCGACCTCCAGGAACGCCCGGCAGCGGCAAGGGACATGGACTTCGCCGAACTCCTCAAGGGCGTCGACAAGTGGGACCACGTCCTGTCCCCCAACCGCCACACCACCCTGACCTGGGAGCGCGTCTACCCCGGCAGCTACACCACGCTCGCCTACGGCTACCCCCGCAACGACGTGTTCCAGCAGGCGACTTCGGCCGACGTGGCCCGCCTGCGCGAGTCCCTCGGCATCCCCCAGGACACCATCGCCCTCCTCTACGCCCCGACTCACCGCGACTACCGCCGCGTTCAGCGCGCCCACCTCGACCTGGACCGTGTCCTGCGCCGCCTCGGCCCGCGCTTCGTCGTGCTGGCCCGCGCCCACTACTGGCACGAGGGCCCCCTCGCAGCGTCCGCGTCCGGCCGGATCATCGACGTCACCGACCACCCCAGCGTCGAGTCGCTCTGCCTCGCCTCGGACGCGCTGGTCACCGACTACTCGTCCCTGATGTTCGACTACGCCAACCTCGACCGCCCGATCGTCATCCACGCCGACGACTGGGAGGCCTACGAGGCGGCCCGCGGCACCTACTTCGACCTGCGCGCCTTCCCGCCGGGCGCGGTCGCCCGCAGCGAGGACGAACTGATCGACATCTTCGCGACCGACCACTGGCGCGGCTCGCGTTCGGCCCAACTGCGCGCCGCGTTCCGCGAGCGCTTCTGCCCCTACGACGACGGCCGCGCCGCCGAACGCGTCGTACGCCACGTGGTGTTGGGCGAGAGAGACCTCCCGCCGGTCGTGCCGCTCGCCGACCGCCACCCGGTGCCGTCGGCCGCCGCGAGCCTCACGCGCTCCCCGCTCGCCACCGTGCCGCAGCCCTCGACGTCCCTGCCCGTCACCGACCGACTCTGAACGCCGTTCCCACATCCGGGAGTTCACATGCCCTCGAGCCCCTCGCGCCCCACCCCGACCCGCCCGTCCACCTGCCGCCCGACCGGACGCCCCAGGGCCTGTCGCGCGCACTGACACCGGACCCCTCCGGACCACTGGAGAAAGAACAGAATGCCCCGCTTCAGCATCATCGTCCCGTCCCACGGGGTCGCCGGCCGGCTGCCCCTGGCCCTGGACTCGGTCCTCGCGCAGTCCTACGGCGACTTCGAGCTGATCCCGGTCTGCGACAGCCCCGGCTCCCCGGCCGCCGACGTCGCCGCCGATCACGCCGGGCAGGACTCCCGGGTGGCGCCGGTCAACTCCCCACCGTCCGCAGGGCTTAGCGGGGCCCGCAACACCGGTCTCCGGGCAGCGACCGGCTCCTACGTCCTCTTCCTGGACGGCGACGACACCCTCGCCCCGGGCGCACTGGCCGCACTGGACGCCCGGCTGACGGAGACCGGTGACATCGACGCCCTGTACTTCGAGCACGAGCGCACCCCGTGGTGGGAGGGCGAGCCCACCAACCCGGCGGTCCCGCTGCTGGCGAAGACCCCGGCGGGCGCCTTCTCTCCCGCCCAGGCCCCGCAGTTGACGGGCATTCAGCTCCCGGCGTGGAGCGCGGCCTACCGCCGCGCCTTCCTCAGCGATCAACAACTCACCTTCCCCGAGGGCCGGTTCACGGACCTCGGCTGGGGCGGCCTGGTCACGGTCGCCGCCGAGCGGGTGGCGGTCCTGCGCTCCGTCGTCGTACGGCATCTACTGCGCAGGCAGGGCAGCCGGCTCAACCTGCCCGGCGAGCACCACCACCAGCTCCTCGACCAGGTGGAGTTGGTGCTCGCGGCGGCGCAAGGTCTGGCTCCCGAGCGATCGCACGCGCTGTTCGAGCAGCTCTTCGCCGTGGTGCTGAAGACCGCCTCGCGGCCCGAGCGGCTCCCGTCCGGGCACCGTGCCTTCTTCCGCCGGGCCGGGCGGCTGTACCGGGCGCACCGGCCCGCCGACTTCCGTGCTCCGGGCGGGAGTCTGGGGGTGCAGCACCGGCTGCTGGCGTCGGGGGCGTACACGGCGTTCAAGGCGCTGCGCGGTGCCAACCGGTCGGCGTCGGGGGCGGCCGAGCGGGTCCCGCGTCCCCGGATGCTCCGCACCCGTCTGCGCTACGCCCGTGACCTGCGCCGCCCGCTCGACCCCAACCTGGCTGTGTACTGCGCCTATTGGGGCCGGGGCTACGCGTGCAGCCCGGCCGCGATCCACGCCAAGGCGAGCGAACTCGCCCCGCACATCCGCTCGGTGTTCCTGGTGGAGCCGGACGCGGTGGACGCCGTACCGAAGGGCGTCGAGCACGCCGTCATCGGCAGCCGGAAGTACTGGGAGGTGCTGGCACGGGCCAAGTACCTGGTGAACAACGCCAACTTCGCGGAGGGCGTCGTCAAGCGGCCCGGCAGCGTACATGTCCAGACCCAGCACGGGACCCCGCTGAAGAAGATGGGCGTCGACCAGTCGACGTACCCGGTGGTGGCCGCCGCGACCGGCAGCTTCGCCAAGTTGCTGGGCCGGGTGGACCGTTGGGACTACAACATCTCCTCCAACCGGCACTCCACCCAGATGTGGGAGCGCGCCTTCCCGGGCTCGTACGAGGCGTTGGAGTACGGCTATCCGCGCAACGACGTCTACTACACGGCGACCGCCGCCGAAGTGGCCCGTATCCGGGGGGAGTTGGGCGTACCGGAGGGCAAGACGGCCGTCCTGTACGCGCCCACCCACCGCGACTACCAGACCGGCTTCGACACCGGCCTCGACCTGGAGGCCTTCTGCGCGGCGGCCGGCGAGGACGTGGTCGTGCTGCTGCGCGCCCACTACTTCTACGACCAGGGCCGGGCCAAGAGCAGCGGCCGGATCATCGACGTGACCGCGCACCGCTCCTCCGAGGACGTGTGCCTGGCCGCCGACGCGCTGGTCACGGACTACTCGTCGATCATGTTCGACTACGCCAACCTCGACCGGCCGATCGTCGTGTACGCCGACGACTGGGAGGTCTACCGGGAGACGCGGGGCGTCTACTTCGACCTCATGGAGGCGCCGCCGGGCCCCGTCGCGCGGACGCCGGAGGAGCTGGCGCAGGTGTTCCGCGACGGCTCGTTCGCCGGGCCCGAGTCCACGGCTCTGCGGGCCGAATTCCGGTCCCGTTTCTGTGAGTTCGACGACGGGCTGGCCGCCGAGCGGGTCGTACGCCGGGTGTTCCTCGGCGAGCCGCCGGAGACCGTGCCGCCCGTGATCCCGCTCGCGGAACGCGCCCCGGCCCCCGCCGCCACCCTCGTAAGGAGCTGAACCCGAAGTGCCCCGCTTCAGCGTCATCGTCCCCGTCTTCAAGGTGCAGGGCTTTCTGCGCGAGTGCCTCGACTCGGTTCTGGAGCAGTCCTACCGGGACATCGAGGTGATCGCCGTGAACGACTGCTCGCCGGACGGCTGCGGCGCGATCCTCGACGAGTACGCGGCCCGCGACCCGCGCGTCCAGGTGCTGCACCTGCCGAAGAACGTCGGCCTCGGCCGCGCCCGCAACGCCGGACTGCCCCTGGCCACCGGCGACTTCCTCTTCTTCCTCGACAGCGACGACACCCTCACCCCGGGCGCGTTGCGCGCGATGGCCGACCGGCTCGACGCGAGCGGCGACCCGGACGTCCTGGTCTTCGACTACGCGCGCACCTACTGGTGGGGCGGCACCCGGCGCAACGTCCTCGCGCACGTCCTGACGGAGGTCGACGGCACCTTCACGGTCGCCGAACACCCGGAGATCCTCGACCTGTTGATGGTCGTGTGGAACAAGGTGTACCGCCGGGAGTTCGTGCACAAGCACGCCTTCGAGTTCCCGCCGGGCTACTACGAGGACACGCCCTGGACGTTCCCGGTGCTGCTCAGCGCCGAGCGGATCGCCACCCTCGACCGGATCTGCCTCAACTACCGGCAGCGGCGCCAGGGCAACATCCTGTCCACCACCAGCCGCAAGCACTTCGACATCCACGACCAGTACGAGCGGGTCTTCGCGTTCGTCGACTCCCGCCCGGAGCTGACGAGTTGGCTGCCGTATCTGCACCGGAAGATGGGCGAGCACTGTCTGGACATCCTCGGCAAGCCGGACCGGCTTCCTCCGTCCGACAAGGCCGAGTTCTTCCGTCGTACGGCCGAGTTGTTCGCCAGGCACAAGCCGGCGGGGATGAAGGTGGACGCCGAAGTCCGCGCGCTGGAAGGCAGTTACGCGCTGTACCGGGTGCGGCGGCAGGCGGGGCGGGGCGGGCGGCAGCTGGAGCGCCGGGCGATGCAGGCCCGTAAGTCGGCGGCCGGGCGGGTCAAGGGCGGCTGGGGCGCGCTGCACGCCCGGCGCTCGCTGGACCCCAACCTCGTTGTGTACTCGGCGTTTTCGCACCGTGGGGTCCTGGGCGACCCGGCCGCCGTGTACTACAAGGCGAAGGAGATCGCCCCGCACCTCCGGGGCGTGTGGGTCGTACAGGACGCGGAACAGGCCGCGTTGCTGCCGCCGGACGTCGAGCACGTCCTCCTCAACACCCTGCGGTACCGCCAACTCACCGCGCGGGCAACGTACTTCGTGAACAACGTCAACTGGCCCGGCACCCTCACCAAGCGCCCCGGCAGCGTCCACATCCACACCCATCAGGGCACCCCGCTCAAGTACATGGCGGCCGACCTGCTGGACAAGCCCGGCGGCCGCTACGGCGTCGACGTACCGCAGATGCTGCGCCGCGCCGACCGCTGGGACCACAGTCTGGTCGCCAACCGGCACTCGGAGCTGGTGTGGGAGCGGGCGTATCCGTGTCACTTCGCGTCGGCGCGGACGGGGAGCCCGCGCAATGACGTCCTCGTCGGCGCAACACCGGGAGCGGGGGCGGCAGTTCGGGAGCGGCTCGGTATCCCCGCAGGGAACACCGTCGTGCTGTACGCACCGACCCGCCGCGAGTATGTCCGGGGCGGGCATGTCGACCGGCTGGACCTGGCCCGGTTCGCCGAGGATCTCGGTCCGGAGCACACGCTCGTCGTACGGCTGCACCCGTCCTTGGCGACCGGCCCGGCGCGTGGCATGGGTCTCGCGGATCTGCACCGGCGCGGTGTTCTGGTCGACGCGACCGACGAACCGTCCGTAGAGGACGTCATGTTGGCGTCCGACGC
The DNA here is from genome assembly GCF_045162565.1 of Streptomyces sp. NBC_00986. Lineage (NCBI taxonomy): Bacteria > Bacillati > Actinomycetota > Actinomycetes > Kitasatosporales > Streptomycetaceae > Streptomyces > Streptomyces sp. NBC_00986. The sequence goes on along the minus strand of NZ_CP108733.1, from coordinate 7,203,795 downwards.
GCTCGTCACTGATTACTCGGCCCTGATGTTCGACTACGCCAATCTCGACCGGCCGATCGTGCTGCACGCCGATGACCGGGAGGCTTACGCGGCCAGTCGGGGTACCTACTTCGACGTCAGCGCCGCCCCACCGGGTCATGTGTCCAGCTCCTACCGGGAGTTGGCGTGGCTGTTCGCGTCGGGTGCCTGGCGGGACGACGACTCGGCTCGGCTGCGGGGTGAATTCCGGTCGCGGTACTGCGAGTTCGACGACGGGTGGGCGGCCGAGAGGGTCGTACGGACGCTGCTTCTGGGGGACGTCGACTGGCTGCCGCAGACCGGGTCCGGTACGCGGGTGCCCTCTCCTGCCAGCGGTCACGGCCAGTTGGCGTCCTCATGAGGCCGCGTACGTGGGTGTTGGTGCTGGCCGCCGTGTTCGCGGTGCTTCAACTCGCCAATGTCACGGGGCGGGCGACTCCCGACACGAAGAACTACCTGTCGTACGCGATGAGTTTGCGTGGTGCGAGCGAGCGGGAGTCGGCGGCTGTCGCCATCGACTACAGCTGTGCGAGCCAGGGGGCGAACGCGCGGCGCGAACAGAGCGTGAACCCGTTGAACTTCCACGGCAAGGACCCCGCGGCTCGGGTCGCGAAGAAGTGCCGGGACGCGGAGTGGCGGGGGGTGAACGCGCGGCTGCGGGCCGGGCAGACGGGCGGGTTCATCGCGCCGTTCACATCGGAACGGTTCATGCGGATCTTCGAAGTGCGGCCCGGATACCCGGTGTTCCTGGTGCCGTTCGTGACGCTGCTCGGGCCGGTGTGGGGGATGTGGTCGGCGAGTGTCGTCCTCACGGTCGGGGGTGGCGTACTTGTCTTCCTGATCCTGCGCACGCTGTCCGTGTCGGTGCCGTTCGCGCTGACCGGGCAGGCGCTGTACTACGTCCTGCCGTGCGGGACGACCTCGATGCGGCCGATGACCGAGGGGCTGATGACGGCCCTGACGCTGGCGGCGGTGTGGGGCTGCGCGCTGGTGCTGAAGGGGCGGCGTACGCGTGCCGGACTCGCCCTGGTCGGCGGTTCGTTGGTGCTCCTCTTCGCCGTCAAGCACTCGCAGTCCCTGTTCCTCGGGCTGTGCCTGGGCGGTGCGGGTGCGGTGGTCGCCGTAGGGCGAACGCGGCGTGGGCGGGCTCCGGGTCGGGCGTTGGTGGCGGTCGCCGCGTTGGGGGCAACTGCCGCGCTGGGCACGCTGGTTCTGGCGAGTGTCCTCCATTACCCGTCCCAGACCGACAGCCTTCAGGATCTGCTCACCGATCACTACGCCCGTCCTGACCGCACGCGGCTGTGGCCCGAATTCCTGCACCTGGAGGCGAACTTCTGGGTGGAGTGGACGCGGCAGCAGTTGTGGCAGCCGATGCTGGTGGCCGCACTGGGTGCGGGGGTGTGGGGTGCGGTGCGGCGGCCGGCGTTCGGGGTGTTTCTGATCGGGGCCGCGTTCACCGGGGTTCTTACTCAGGCCGCGCATCCCGATATCAGTGTGTGGGGTGGGCGGTTGATCGTGCTGGTGTGGTTGTTGCCGGTGGTGGGGGTGCCGTTGTTGTTGGAGGGTGTGGTGCGGGGGAAGGCGGTTGTGGGTGTGGGTGGCTCCGTGTCAACACCGGTTCCGGGGCAGGGAGTTGGGACCGGGTTTGGGGAGCACGCTCAGTCGGTGAGGTGAGGTGAGGTGAGGTGAAGCGGGGCGGGGCGTGACAGAGGTGGCCGGCGGCTTGTATGCCGCCGGCCACCTCTGTGCCGGGTCAGGGGAGGGTCGTAGCGACTACTCGACGACGAGGTCGACCTCGATGTTGCCGCGGGTGGCGTTCGAGTAGGGGCAGACCTGGTGGGCGGTCTCGACCAGCTTGCGGCCGGTCGCCTCGTCCACGGTGTCGGGGAGCTCGACGCGCAGGGTCACCTTGAGGCCGAAGCCCTCGCCCTGCTTGCCGATGCCGACCTCGGCGGTGACGGCCGCGTCGGTGACGTCGACCTTGGCCTGGCGGCCGACGAGGCCGAGGGCGCTGCCGAAACAGGCGGCGTAACCGGCGGCGAAGAGCTGCTCAGGGTTGGTGCCCTGGCCGTTGCCGCCCATCTCGACCGGAATGCCGAGCTGAAGGTCGATCTTGCCGTCGTTGCTGACCGCGCGGCCGTCGCGGCCGTGGGTGGCGGTGGCTACGGCGGTGTAGATCGCGTCCATTGGAAACCATCCCTCTCGGAAGTCTTGGTGGGGGTGACCGGTCCGGGTGTCCGGACCGCCTCACGACGACAAGTAGAGCACACAATTCAATTGCCCACAACTAAATGGCCCGCTCGCGCTATCCTGGGGGCATGACCACCACTCCCGCCGCCGCGCCCACCACGGATTGGCTCCGCCTCGACCAGCAGATCTGCTTCTCCCTGAACGCCGCGTCGCGCGCCTTCGGCGGTGTGTACCGGGTGATCCTCAAGGATCTCGGGCTCACGTATCCGCAGTACCTGGTGATGCTGGTGCTGTGGGAGCACGGCGAGCTGCCCGTCAAGAAGCTCGGCGAACATCTGCGGCTCGACTCCGGCACGCTGTCCCCGCTGCTCAAGCGGCTGGAGACGGCGGGTCTTGTACGGCGTGAGCGCAGCGTCCGTGACGAACGGTCGGTGGAGGTGCGGCTCACCGAGGAGGGGGTTGCGCTGCGGGAGCGGGCGGTCGAGGTGCCTCGGCGGATCCTTGGGGCGACGGGGTTCGACCTTGATGAGATCCGTGCGTTGCGGGAGCGGCTTGACCAGCTCACGGGGGCGTTGGATTCGGCGACGCTGGATGAGTCGTAGGCGGGGACACCGGCTGCGTTGACTGCGTCGGCTGCGTTGACTGCGTCGGCTGTGGCGGCTGCGTCGGCTGTGGGGGCATCCGGCGGATGTAGAGGGCCAGCTTCACTCGCCCTCGTACGTACTGCTGTCTTCGCGCGAACTCCCCGTCCACGACGTCGAGTTTGACCCGGTCGGTCGGGTCGCCGGGTACCCAGCGCGAGGGCAGCAGGTTCGACTGCGCGACGATCCATACCCGGTCCACACCGGCGAGCCGCGCCCGCAACTCCCCCGGCCCCACCTCCCGCCCACTGAGCGTCCCCGACCTCGCCCCCGACTCCCCCAACGCGAGATCCCGGGCCCCGACGAACGGCCCCGGGTACGCCAATGCCGTCACCCGCCAGAACGACGGCAGGAACAACACCGGGTCGCCAGGCTGTAGTTCACGTCCGGCTAGCGCGGATACGGCGGCGAGATTCTCGGGGCGGCGGGCCGCGTCACGGTCGCTCCGGTAGGCGGGGAGGCCGTGGAGGAAGGGGGCGGTTGCGGCTAGGACGCCGGCGAGGGTGATGAGGTTGGCGCGGGTGGCGAGGTTGGCGAAGGGGGTGCGGCGGGGTGGGCGGCGGTCGGTCGTGGGAGCGGTGGTCGGGGGGCGGCTGGTGCCGGACCGCAGGAGGGTCGTACGGTCAACTCCGGTGAGAGATGGGTGGCTTGTGGCTGCGGTTGCTGCTCGGATCCCGCCTCCAGCTCCGGCTTCGCCTGCGCCTCCGGCTCCGTCTCGGGCTCCGGCTCTGTCTCGGGCTCCGGCTCTGTCTCGGGCTCCGGCTCTGTCTCGGGCTCCGGCTCCGTCTCGGGCTCCGCCTCCGGCTCCGTCTCGGGCTCCGGCTCCGTCTCGGGCTCCGGCTCCGTCTCCGACTGCGGCCCCAGCTCCCAGTCCGGCTGCGGCTCGGGCTCCGACTGCGGCAGCGGAAGCGGAAGCGGCTCCGCCACGGACATCGGCTCGGCCCCCTGCTCCAGATCCGGCTTCGCCTCGGGTCCCGGCTCCCAGTCCGGCTGCGGCCGCGACTCGGACACCGCCTCCAGCTCCGGCTTCGCCTCGGGTCCCGGCTCCCAATCCGGCTGCGGCCGCGACTCGGACGCCGCCTCCAGCTCCGGCTTCGCCTCCGCTTCCGGCTCTGTCTCGGACGTCGGCTCGGGCCCCGGCTCCGGCTAGGGCTTCGACTGCGGCTGGGGCTGGGGCTGCGGCTGGGGCTCCGTCTGGGGCTCCGTCCCGGGTGTCGGCTTGGATCCCGCCTCCAGCTCCGGCTTCGCCTGCGCCTCCGGCTCTGCCTCGGACTCCGGCTCCGGCTCCGGCTCCGGTCCTACGGTCGCCCCGCAGCCGGTGATCACCCCCGCTCAGCGCACCCACCAACTCGCGGTGGCTCCCAGCCCCAGCCACCACCCGCTTGGCCTCCGCACGACTGGTACTCGGCGCCCCCCGCCCCTCCAGCCACAGCCACCTCATCGCCCCCGCCACTCGATCCGCCCCCGCCGCCACCAGGAGCGGCGCCCCCGCGAGCGCGTACAGGACGTACCGCTCGTGGAACAAGGGCCGGAATTGAGACACCGTCAGCAGGAGCACCGGCGGTACCAGGAGCAATGGCAGGGCGACCGACGTGAGGCGGCCGGAGCCGAGGCCGAGGAGGATCAGGAGGAGGGAGGTCCAGAAGACGAGGCCGGTCGGGGTGACGGCGAGGAAGTCGCGGGCGAGGCGTTCCGTCGTGTCCCAGTCGGGCACCCTTAGCCAGGCCACCTGGGCGGACTGGCGTTGGGACACCCAGGCCAGGGGCAACAGGGCACCCGCCGCCACGCCCACCGCACGGGCCCAGCCGAGCCATGTCGCCCTGGGCGCCCGCGCCGCCGCCAGCGTCAGCAGGTGCGCGCAGAGCACCAGGACCGCGAACTCGTGCAGCAGAAAGGTCACGGCGAGGACGGTGCCGTACGGCCACCAGGGCCGTCCTTCCAGTGCACGCACCAGGAGCAGCGTCGCCCCGGCCACACCCGCCGCGACAAGGGCGTACGAGCGGCCCTCCTGGGCGTAGTGGCCGGTCAGTGGGGTGATCGCGTAGAGGAGGCCGGCCCAGAGGCCGACGCGGGGGCGGGCCAGGCGGACGCCGAGGGCCGCGACCAAGCCTGTGGTCGCCGCCGCTCCGCAGACCGACGGCAGGCGGAGGGTGACCTCGCCGGGATGGACGGCGAGGACGGCGTGCATGAGGAGGTAGTACACGCCGTGCACCGCGTCCACGCCGTGCAGCAGGTGCCAGATCTGCGGCACCGTGCGCCGCCCGACGAGGAACGTGACGCCTTCGTCGCCCCACATCCCGCCCCGGTCGAGCCCCCACAGCCCCAGCGCGAGCATGACGGCCACCGGCACGACCACGGCCAAGGTCTCCGTCCTGGTCCACCGGAATCGCCGCTTGTTCTCGTCCTCACCCTGGGTGTCCACCTGGCTGATTTTGTACTGTTAGCAAGCTCTTACCGACGATTGACGGTGTATTAGCATTCCTGCGGCATTCACCCGGCTTACGATCCGCCATGATGAACGCCGCCCGCAGACACCGCCTCCTCGCCCTCACCCTCGCCTGGCTCGCCACCCGCGCGGGGATGCTGCTCCTCCTCACGTACAACGGCCTCCCCCTGCTCGGCCATGGCGGGGTCGCCCGGGAGGTGTGGCGCCTCTACCACCACTGGTACGGCGTCCTGTCGCACGGCGCGTTCCCGGCGCACGACCCTTTGTGGCAGTACCCGCCGGGCGCCGGGCCCGTGCTCCTGTCCCCCGCGCTGCTGCCGGACCTGACGTACTTCCAGGCGTTCGTCGTCCTCACCCTCGCGACCGATGCCGTGATCACCCTGGTCCTGGCCCGCGCGGGCACCCGTCCCGGCCACAGCCTGCGCGGCGCCGCGTACTGGATCGGCTGCCTCCCTCTCCTCCTGCACATGCCCCTCGTCCGCTACGACGTGCAGGTCACGGCGTTCGCCGTCATCTCCCTGTTGACGTTGTCGCGCTCCACGCGTGTGTGCGGCGCGTTCGCGGCACTGGGCGCGCTGGTGAAGGTGTGGCCGGCGTTGGTGCTGGTGGGGATGCCGAGGGGGCGGACGACGCGGTCGGTGTGGTCGTGGGCGGTGGGGACGGGGGTCTTGTCGCTCATGTCTCTCGTGGTTTTGTTCAACAATCCTTTCGCCTTCTTGCGCCAACAGGGCGGCCGGGGCGTACAGATCGAGTCCCTCGGGGGCACCGCCCTCGGTCTGGCGACCCACGTCGGCTGGCCGGGCCAGGTGCACTATCGGTACGGCGCGATGGAGTTCACGGGGCCGTACGTCTCCGCCGTCGCCGACGCCTCCCTCGCGCTCACGGCGGTCGCCTTCGGGCTGTTGCTGCTGTGGCGGATCCGGGCCCGCCGCTGGACCGACGCGACCCCGTACGATGCCGCGCTGAGCGCCGTCCTGCTGTTCACCGTGACCAGCCGGGTGATCAGCCCCCAGTACATGATCTGGCTGCTCGGCCTGGCCGCCGTCTGTCTGACCTCGCGGCACACCACCCAGCGCGCGGTGGCCGCGCTGATCGTGGCGGCGAGCGCCGTCAGCTCCGTCGAGTTTCCCGTCCTGTACGTCGACGTCATCCACAGCACCTGGACGGGCTGCGCCCTGATGGTCGTACGCAACGGTCTGCTGGCCGCCGCGGCCGTCCTGTCGTTCGTCCGCCTGTGGCGGTCGTCGAGGCCGCTCCCGGCGACGACGCACACGCGCGTGCAGTCTCCTGGCCCCTACGGGGAGGCTCAGCAGTTGACCTCGGCGCACTCCGGCGCCTGATTGACTGTGGGCCGCGACGCGCGGAGACCTGAAGCGCGTGAGGGACGCACCACCACGGATCGAGTGACGGAGGGGACGGCCGCACATGACCTGGCTGATCACCGGCGGCGCCGGCTACATCGGAGCGCACGTCGTGAGGGCGATGACCGAGGCGGGCGAACAGGCGGTCGTCTACGACGACCTGTCCACCGGCATCGCCGAACGCGTGCCCGACGACGTGCCCCTGGTGGTGGGTTCGACCCTGGACGCGGAACGGGTCGCCCGCACCCTCGCCGACCAGGACGTCACCGGAGTCGTCCACCTGGCGGCGAAGAAGCAGGTCGGCGAGTCGGTCGACCTGCCGTTGCACTACTACCGGGAGAACGTCGAGGGCCTGCGCGTCCTCCTGGAGGCGGTCACCACGGCCGGCGTCCCGTCCTTCGTCTTCTCGTCCTCGGCGGCCGTCTACGGCATGCCGGACGTGGAGCTGGTGACCGAGGAGACGCCCTGCGTCCCGATGTCGCCGTACGGCGAGACCAAGCTGGCGGGTGAGTGGCTCGTCCGCGCGACGGGCAAGGCGACCGGCCTGTCCACGGCCTCCCTGCGCTACTTCAACGTGGCCGGCGCCGGCGCCCCCGAACTCGCCGACGTGGGCGTCTTCAACATCGTCCCCATGGTCTTCGAGAAGCTCACCGAGAACGCGCCCCCGCGCATCTTCGGCGACGACTACGCCACCCCGGACGGCACCTGTGTCCGCGACTACATCCACGTCGTGGACCTGGCCGAGGCCCATGTCGCCGCCGCTCGCGCCCTCCAGGCCTCCCCCGGCCGTGCCCTCACCCTCAACATCGGCCGCGGGGAAGGCGTTTCGGTCCGCGAGATGATCGACCTCATCAACGCGGTCACCGGCTACGACCGCCCCCCGACCGTCCACCCCCGCCGCCCCGGCGACCCGGCCCGCGTCGTCGCCTCCGCCGACCGCATCACCACCGAACTGGGCTGGAAGGCCAAGCACGACGTCCAGGACATGATCGCGTCGGCTTGGGAGGGATGGGTGCGGTTGCATCCGGGGGCGGCACGGTCTTGATGAGCGCGATCCGGTGACCTCCGGTCCGATGAACTCCGGTCCGATGAACTCCGGTCCGGTGAACTCCGGTCCGGTGGGCGGCTGTTCGCGTTCGGAACGCGCCCTGGGTGCCGTCCTCGGCTCCGCCGTCGGCGACGCTCTCGGCGCGCCCTTCGAGTTCGGTCCCGAGGGCGCGTTCTCCGCCCGGTTTCCGGTGCCCGGTCAGGGCGGTGAGATGTGCGGGGGCGGCGGCTGGGACCCGGGCGAGGCGACCGACGACACGCAGATGGCCGTACTCGTCGCGGAGTCGCTGCTGGAGTGCGGCGGGCTCCAGCTCCCGGACGTGTTCGGACGGTTCACGCGCTGGGCCGCCGCCGAACCGAAGGACATCGGCCTGCAGACCGAGGCCGTGCTGAGCAGCGGCGATCCCTGGGACCTGGCCGCCGCCCTGCACTTCCAGACCAGCCAACGGGGCGCCGGGAACGGTGCGTTGATGCGTGCCGCCCCGTCGGCCGTCCACTTCGCGCGCGCGGGACGCGATGCCACGATGGACGCCGCCCGCCGCATCGCCGCACTCACCCACGGAGACCGCGCGGCCTGGGAAGGCACCGCCGTCTTCCACGAGTTGGTCCGCGTCGCACTGGACGGCGGCGACCCGCTCGATGCCGTCGAGGAGACGCTCCGGTCCGTCCACCCCGACCACCAGGAGCGCTACGGCGTCGTCCTCGCCCCGGACTGGCACCCCGACCTGGCGACGGAGTTCAACGGCGCCGTGTGGCCCTGCCTCGCCTCCGCCGTCTGGGCCCTGCGGACCACGGCCTCCTACGAGGACGCCGTACGCGCCGCGATCGACCTCGGCGGCGACACGGACACCGTCGCCGCCGTGACGGGCGGTCTCGCCGGGGCGGTGTACGGGGGCGCGGCGATCCCGGAACGTTGGGTCGAGGCCGTGCACGTACCGCTGCCGGGGTTCGGCGGGCGGGTGCTGCGTGCGGCCGAACTCGGTGAACTGGCGCGGCGGTTGGAGCACGGGGGCACCAGTTGGCCGACGGGCACGGCGGAGCCCTACAGCGCCTTGAGCCCCTCCGTCGTCGCCCGGGCCAGCGCGCCCAGGTAGCCCTTCGGCAGCTTCGGGCTGCGGATCACCACTGCGCGCCAGTACAGGGGGCCGGAGATCAGGTCCAGGGCCAGGTCCTCGTCCATGCCGGGGCGGATCTCGCCACGTCGCTCCGCGGCCGCGAGGATCTTGCTGGCCACGCCCTCCTGGCCCTCACGGAGCGCCTTCTGCATGGCGTCGGCGATCTCGGGGTTGCGGGCCGCCTCGGCCTGGAGGTCCGGGATGATCTGCGAGGCGACGGGATGACGCAGCGCCCGTGACGTCACCTCGTACAGCATCCGAAGGTCGCCCTCCAGCGAACCGGTGTCCGGCGTCGGCAGTCCCATCACCGCGATCGCCGACACCACGTCGAGCACCAGGTGCAGCTTCGAACGCCAGCGGCGGTACACCGCCGTCTTGCCCACTCCCGCGCGACGCGCGATCCCCTCGATCGACATCCGGGCATACCCGACCGCCGCCAACTCCTCGAAGACCGCCGCCCGAATGGCTTCGGTCACATCCTCGCGGAGTACGGCCGCCCCGGCGGGGGTGCGGCGGCGCTGACGTGTCTGGGGCTCGTCGGCGTTCGTCGTCATAGCCCAAGCATAGGGGCGTTGCGACGAAACGGTTGCGTTCCGACGCGGCGCGCGTGTGGTGCGTTGCGACGAAACGGGCTCGTCGTAACGCGGACGGCACGCGGCGGGCGGTACGTCGGGACGCAACCGGCCCGTCGCCGCGACGGAACCGGTTCGTCCCCGCGACGCAACCGATCCGTCCTCGCGACGGAACCGGCCCGACCCGACGACGAACCCGGTCCGTCCCCGCGCCGAAACCGTACCGACGCGACGCCCGCCCCCACCGTCCAGCCCCGCCTACCCAGACCGTATCGACGCAACAGGCCCGTCCCGGCCCAAAACCTAACGGCCTCATCACATCCGTCACGACGAAACGGTTGCGTTCCGACGCCGAATCCGCCTACGCTCACGTTGCGACGATACGGTCCCGTTCCGACGTAAGAGAACGTAAAGAGAAGCGTAAGGAAACGCCGGGCGACGGGACACGGCAGCCGGACGCACGCACCCCCTCCCCCCGAGCGAAAGCAGCGGATGTGAGCCAGGTCCTCCACACACCGCCCCATTCGCCGGCCCCGGCCGACGAAGACGACCTCGCGGCGCTCGCCGCACGCCACGGCCTCACGGTCAGTGGCGCCCGCCCCTCGCTGACCGAGTACGTCCGGCAGCTGTGGGAGCGCCGGCACTTCATCACCGCGTTCGCCACCGCCAAGCTGACCGCGCAGTACAGCCAGGCGAAGCTGGGTCAGGTCTGGCAGGTGATGACGCCGCTGTTGAACGCGGCGGTGTACTACTTCATCTTCGGCATCCTGCTGGGCACCAAGCGCGGCGTGCCGGACTACATCCCGTTCCTGGTGACGGGCGTGTTCATCTGGACGTTCACACAGAGCTCGATCATGGCGGGTACCCGGGCGATCTCGGGCAACCTCGGCCTGGTCCGGGCCCTGCACTTCCCGCGGGCCGCGCTGCCGATCTCGTTCGCGCTGCAGCAGCTCCAGCAGTTGCTGTTCTCGATGGCCGCCCTGGTCGTGATCCTGCTCTGCTTCGGTGTGCCGATCAGCTTCTCCTGGCTGATGGCGGTCCCGGTGCTGTTCCTGCAGTTCACGTTCAACGCGGGCGTATCGATGATCATGGCCCGGATGGGCGCGAAGACGCCGGACATCGCACAGCTGATGCCGTTCATCCTGCGCACCTGGATGTACGTCTCCGGCGTCATGTGGAGCATCGACAAGCTGACCAGCAAGGACCACCTGCCGCACATCGTGACGCTCGCCCTGGAGACCAACCCGGCGGCCGTCTACATCGACCTGATGCGCTACTCGCTGATCGACAGCTTCCACTCCAGCCAGCTCCCCCCGCACGTGTGGCCGGCGGCGACCGCGTGGGCGCTGATCGCCGGAGTCGGCGGCTTCATCTACTTCTGGAAGGCTGAGGAGACGTACGGCCGTGGCTGAGCAGACCATCGAGTACCACACCGAGCGGACCCGCGTGGCCGCCGACAGCACCATCCCCACCGTCGTCTGCGACGGCGTGGACATCGTCTACCGGGTCAACGGGACCGGCGCCGGACGCGGCTCCGCGACCGCCGCCCTGAACCGCATGATGCGTCGCGAGAAGACCGAGAAGGCGGCGGGCGTCCGCAAGGTCCACGCCGTCAAGAAGGTGTCGTTCGTCGCCTACAAGGGCGAGGCGATCGGGCTCATCGGCACCAACGGTTCCGGCAAGTCCACCCTCCTCAAGGCCGTCGCGGGCCTGCTCCCGGTCGAGAACGGCCGTATCTACACCCACGGCCAGCCCTCCCTCCTCGGCGTCAACGCGGCCCTGATGGGCGACCTGACCGGCGAGCGCAACGTGTACCTCGGCGGCCTCGCCATGGGCATGTCCCGGGAGCAGGTCAAGGAGCGCTACCAGGGCATCGTCGACTTCTCCGGGATCAACGAGAAGGGCGACTTCATCACGCTGCCGATGCGGACGTACTCCTCCGGCATGGGCGCCCGGCTGCGGTTCTCCATCGCCGCCGCCAAGGACCACGACGTCCTCCTGATCGACGAGGCGCTGGCGACGGGCGACCGGTCCTTCCAGCGGCGCTCCGAGGAGCGGATCCGCGAGCTGCGCCAGCAAGCGGGCACGGTCTTCCTCGTCAGCCACAACAACAAGTCGATCCGCGACACCTGCGACCGCGTGCTGTGGCTGGAGCGCGGCGAGCTGCTGATGGACGGGCCGACCGAGGAGGTCCTGGAGGCGTACGAGGCCTTCACGGGCGGCGCCGACAAGCCCAAGGACGCGGCTCCGGCGCCGACCCCGGCGGGCAAGGTCGCCTGAGAACCAGCCGTCAGAGGTCCTCGTCCTGGAACACCCACGTGCGGTAGACCAGGAAGCGGAACGCGGACGCGAGCACGATCGACAGGGCCTTCACGGCATTCGCCTCGAGCGGACCGTGGAGGCCCAGTCCGTGGTAGCCGACGTAGAAGAGGCCGCTCTCCATGGCCACGCCGATGACGCTGAAGACGAAGAACAGGGCGATCCGGCGGGCGCCGGGGGCGTCGCGGTCGCGGTAGGTGTAGTAGCGGAAGCCGAGGTAGTTGGCGCCCATCGCGACGCAGCTGGCCAGGACGGTCGCGAGCATCGCGGGCCAACGCAGGCCGTGCAGCAGGGCGTTGAAGACCGCGAAGTTGACGAGGACGCCGCTGCCGCCGACGATCCCGAATTTCACGACTTCCAGGACGACCTTGCGCACCGGTCGGACGGGCTCGGTCACGCGTTCCTCGGTGAGGTTCAGAGTCACGTCACCAGGCTTAGCCCGGCAGAGTAAGCCCTCCCCCTGATTACCCCTAAGGCACTCCGTGAAAAGGGCGCCCCGAGCCGTCACAGCCCGGGGCGCCCTCGTCGTCGTAGCGTCGTGGCGACTTCTAAAGAAGAGTCGCAGTAACTACGACCTGGGGACTACGAGTGCGTCCTCAGCAGCGTGCGCATCGTGCGCATCGCCACCGACAGGTTGGCCAGGTCGAACGTCTCCGAGCCCTGGATCTCGTCCAGAGTCGTACGCGCCCGGCCCAGGATCGCCGCGTTCTTCTCCTGCCACGACACGAAGCGCTGCTCGGGGGTCGACGTGCCGTTGCCCGCCGCGAGGATGTCGGCGGTCAGCGCCGCGTGGGCCGCGTACAGGTCCTCGCGGATGGAGGCGCGGGCCATGGACTGCCAGCGGTCCGCGCGGGGCAACTCGATGATGCGGTCCATGAGTTGGGTGATGTGGAGGCGGTCGGCGAGGTCGTAGTAGACCTCGGCGACGTCCATCGGGTCCTTGCCCGTGCGGTCGGCCACCGAGACGATGTCGAGCGCCGGGAAGGCGGAGGAGAACCCGGCCACGCGCGTGGCGAGTTCGGCCGGGACGCCGGCGCCGGTCAGCTCGTCGTAGATCTCCTGGTACCACTCCAGGTCCGCGCCGCGCAGCAGCTTGGGGAGCTGGGACCAGACCTGCTCGACGCGCTCGCCGAAGAACTCGACGGTCTCGGCGAGCTGGAGCGGCTGCGGCCGGTTGTTGAGCAGCCAGCGGGTGCCGCGCTCGCACAGGCGGCGCGAGTGCAGCCGGATACGGGTCTGTACGGGCGCCTCGACGGTGTTGTCGAGTGCTTCCACGCCGTCCCACACCTCGGCGGCGTCGAAGATCGCGCGGGCCGCGGTCTGCGCCCGGACGATCTCCTCCAGGGAGGCACCGGTCTCCTCGCGGAGGCGGTGCAGGAAGCTCGTACCGCCCGTGTTGACCGTGTCGTTGACGAGGACCGTGGTGACGATCTCGCGGTGCAGCGCGTGGGTGTCGATCTGCTCGGCGAACTTCTCGCGCAGCGCGGTCGGGAAGTAGGCGTGCAGCAGCGTGCGCAGGTAGGGGTCGTCGGGCAGCGTGGTGTGCAGCAGTTCGTCGGCGACCGTGATCTTCGTGTACGCCAGCAGGACGGCCGTCTCGGGACTGGTCAACCCCTGTCCCTGGGCGAGCCGTTCGCGGATCTGGCGGTCGGTGGGCAGGAACTCCAGGGCCCGGTCGAGGTGGCCCTCGCGGACCAGGGTGCGCAGGAAGCGCTGCTGGGCGTGGAGCATGTCCTTGGACTGGGCGAGCGCGTTGGCGATCGCGGTGTTCTGCGCGTAGTTGTTGCGCAGGACGAGCGCGCCGACCTCGTCGGTCATCTCGGCGAGGATCTTGTTGCGCTGCTTGACGGTCATGTCGCCGTCGGTGACCAGGCCGTTGAGCAGGATCTTGATGTTCACCTCGTGGTCGGAGGTGTCCACGCCCGCGCTGTTGTCGATCGCGTCCGTGTTGATCTTGCCGCCCTGCTGGGCGAACTCGATCCGGCCGAGCTGGGTCAGGCCCAGGTTGCCGCCCTCGCCGACGACCTTGACGCGCAGGTCGGCGCCGTCGACGCGGATCGCGTCGTTGGCCTTGTCGCCGACGTCCGCGTGGGACTCGGTGCTGGCCTTGACGTACGTCCCGATGCCGCCGTTCCACAGCAGGTCGACCCGCGACTTGAGGATCGCCTTCATCAGGTCGGCCGGGGTCATCTTGGCGACCTTGTCCTCGATGCCGAGGGCCTCGCGGACGTGGGCGTTGACCGGGATCGCCTTGGCCGTACGGGGGAAGACGCCTCCGCCGGCCGACAGCAGGTCGGTGTTGTAGTCGGCCCAGCTGGAGCGCGGGAGCTCGAACATGCGGCGGCGCTCGGCGTACGAGACGGCCGCGTCCGGGGTCGGGTCCAGGAAGATGTGCCGGTGGTCAAAGGCGGCGACCAGGCGGATGTGCTCGCTGAGCAGCATGCCGTTGCCGAACACGTCACCGGACATGTCGCCGACGCCGACGACCGTGAAGTCCTCGCTCTGGGTGTCGACGCCCAGCTCCCGGAAGTGCCGCTTGACGGACTCCCAGGCACCGCGCGCGGTGATGCCCATCTTCTTGTGGTCGTAGCCGGCCGAGCCGCCGGAGGCGAAGGCGTCACCGAGCCAGAAGTTGTAGCTCTCGGCGACCCCGTTGGCGATGTCGGAGAAGGTCGCGGTGCCCTTGTCGGCGGCGACGACCAGGTAGGTGTCGTCCTCGTCGTGCCGGACGACGTCCGCCGGGGGGACGACCTCGCCGGCCACCAGGTTGTCGGTGATGTCGAGCAGGGCCGAGATGAACATCTTGTAGCTGGCGATGCCCTCGGCGAGCCACGCGTCCCGGTCCACGCTCGGGTCCGGCAGCTGCTTGGCGACGAAGCCGCCCTTGGCGCCGACCGGCACGATGACGGTGTTCTTCACCATCTGCGCCTTGACCAGGCCGAGGATCTCGGTACGGAAGTCCTCCCGCCGGTCCGACCAGCGCAGACCACCGCGCGCGACCTTGCCGAACCTGAGGTGCACGCCCTCGACGCGCGGCGAGTACACCCAGATCTCGTACGCCGGACGCGGCGCCGGGAGGTCCGGGATGGCCTGCGGGTCGAACTTCATCGAGACGTACGCGTGCGCGTGCCCGCCGAGCGCCTCCTGGAAGAAGTTGGTGCGCAGGGTCGCCTTGATGACGGTCAGGAAGGAGCGCAGGATGCGGTCCTCGTCGAGGCTCGCCACCTGGTCGAGCGCCGCGTCGACCTCTTCCAGGAGGGCGTCCACGATCTCGCGCCCGGCGCGCTGCCGGTCCGGCGACATCCGCGCCTCGAACAGGGAGACGAGCAGCCGGGTGGTGTGGACGTTGTTGCGGAGGGTGTCCTCCATGTAGTCCTGGCTGAAGGTCGAACCGGCCTGCCGCAGGTACTTGGCGTAGGCCCGCAGCACCATCGCCTGCCGCCAGTCGATCCCGGCGCTCAGCACCAGCGCGTTGAAGCCGTCGTTCTCGGCCTGCCCGGTCCAGGTGGCGGCGAACGCCTCCTGGAACCGCTCACGGCCGTTCTCGCCGAGGGAATCCCCGTTGCCGTTCTGCGACTTGGGCATCCGCAGCCCGAAGTCGTAGATCCACGCCGTCGTACGGTCCGAGCAGCGCAGTTCGTACGGCCGCTCGTCGACGACCTCGACGCCGAGGCGGCTGAGGACCGGCAGTACGGCCGAGAGGGAGACCGGGGCGCCCTTGCGGTAGATCTTGAAGCGGCGCTCGTCGGGGGCGGCGCCCACCGGCTCGTAGAGGCTCAGCTCGAAGGTCTGCTCCTCGGTGAGCTGTTCGAGGTGGACCAGGTCGGCGACGGCGGCGCGCGGGGAGTGGTCCGCCTTGTAGCCCTCGGGGAAGGCGTTGCCGTAGCGGCGCACGAGTTCGGCAGCGCGCTCCTCGCCGCACTCGGCGTTCAGCGCGTCGCCGAAGCCGTCGGCCCAGGAGCGGGCGGCCTCGACCAGGCGGGCCTCGATGCGGTCCTTGTCGGCGTCGGACAGCTCCGGCAGCTCGGTGCCCTGCGGGACGCGGACCACGAAGTGCAGCCGGGAGAGGATCGACTCGGTGTTCCAGGCGGTGAAGTCGACGCTGATGCCGTCGAGCTCTTCTTTAAGGATGTCGATGATCCGCAGGCGTACGCCCGTGGTGTAGCGGTCGCGCGGGAGGTAGACGAGGGCCGAGTAGTAGCGGCCGTACTCGTCCTGGCGCAGGTAGAGACGCAGTCGTCGGCGCTCCTGCAGGTAGAGCACGGACGTGACGATGGACCGGAGTTCGTCGACCGGGGTCTGGAACAGCTCGTCGCGCGGGTACGTCTCCAGGATCTGCAGCAGGTCGCGCCCGTCATGGCTGTTGGGCGAGAAGCCGGCGCCCTCCAGCACCTCGTCGACCGTGCGCCGGATCACGGGAACCCGGCGGACGGACTCGGTGTAGGCGGCGGAGGAGAACAGGCCCAGGAAGCGGCGCTCGCCGACGACCTCGCCGTTCTCGTCGAACTTCTTCACGCCCACGTAGTCGAGGTACGACGGACGGTGCACCGTGGAACGGCTGTTGGCCTTCGTCAGCACGAGGAGCTTGTGCTCGCGGGCCTTGGCCCGGGCGTCGGCCGGGAGCCGCTCGAAGGACGGGCTCACCGGGTGGCTGTCCTCGCCGCCGTGCTGCGGGTCGGAGCGCAGGATGCCGAGGCCGGTGCCGGGGACCGCGGCGAGGGAGTCGTCCTCGCGGAGCTGGTACTCGCGGTAGCCGAGGAAGGTGAAGTGGTCGGCGGCCAGCCAGCGCAGCAGCTGCCGGGCCTCCTCGACGTCGCTGGAGGGCAGGTCGGAGGCGGTCGGCTCGGTGGGCAGCTCGTCGGCCATCCGCAGCGCCGAGTCCCGCATCTTCTCCCAGTCCTCGACGGCCTCGCGGACGTCGGACAGGACGCGCAGCAGGTCGGCGGTGATCTGCTTCAGGTCGGCGCGGTCGGTCTCGCGGTCGATCTGGACGTGGATCCAGGACTCGGTGTGCGCGTCGTGCGGCAGCTCGCCGGCGGGCGGGGTGGTGAGCACCTCGATGAGGTTGCCGGTGAGGTCGCGGCGGACGACGACCTGCGGGTGGATGACGACGTGGATGCCGCGGCCCTGGCGGGTCAGCTCGTTGGTCACCGAGTCGACGAGGAAGGGCACGTCGTCGGTGACGACCTCGACGACGGTGTGGCTGCACGTCCAGCCGTTCTCCTCGACCGTCGGGGTGTGCACCCGTACGTTGGCCGTGCCCTGTGGTCGGGTCTCGGCCAACCGGTAGTGGGAGAAGGCGGCACCGAAGACGTCGACCGGGTCGCGGTCCGCGAGGTCCTCCGGGGCGGTGTGCAGGTAGTAGCGCTGGAGGAACGCGAGCACGGTCTCCTGGTCCGGAGTGCTCTCGTCCGTCGTCCCGGTGGGTAGGTGCCCCCCGACCGGGCTGTTCTCAGCTACCCGAGCAGCCCTCTCGAGCAACTCGGCCTTGGCTTCGTCCAGCTTGGTCTGCATTGTCCTCTGGCTCCTGTCGCGCGCCGTTGCGTGACGTAGAAGGAAGTACGGTGTCTTCCCCTGCGGCTCGACGCCACGGCCCGGGTTCTCCGGTCTGCTCTGACGCTATGCCGCAAGGTGAGATGAGCGGTGGGTTATCAGCCATTTTCGGCACGCCCGACGGATGTGACGCTGCTCTCTGTCGCGCCGGTACCGGGGGTGTGCACGGCGTCCTGGGAGCCCTTGGAGCTCCGTCCCGCCCGCGCGGGCCTGTCGGACAGGCCCTGAGAGGACCAGCGACCGCCGCCCGGTCACGGATGTGGTCCGTGGTCGCCGGGCGCGAAGCAGGGGCGACGATGCCCCCGCGAAATATCGCGCTGATCACGCCACAAGGCTATCTCTCCTCACCGGGGGCTCGTCATGAGCCGGTTGTGTACAAAACAGAGGGTGGAACTTTGACGTTATGCACAGGGGCGCAGAGCATGAAATCGTCGTATTCACGGGCAGTCGGGACGGTGACGGAGTCCGAGCCGCGAGGCCCCTTGGCAGGAACCCCGGCGCGCGGCACGTTGCCCATGGGCTCATGAGTCCACGAGCCCGTGAGCCCACGACGCCCGGCGGAGACGCCTGCCACGGCCACAGAGGAGCGCACCGACATGACAGCGAAGATCCTCATCGTCACCGGCGACGCAGCGGAGTCGCTGGAGGTCCTCTACCCCTACCAGCGCCTGCGCGAGGAGGGCTACGAGGTCCACATCGCCGCCCCCGAGCGCAAGAAGCTCCAGTTCGTCGTCCATGACTTCGAACCCGGCTTCGACACATATACCGAGAAGCCCGGCTACACGTGGCCCGCCGATCTCGCCTTCTCCGAGGTCGATCCCGGCCAGTACGCGGCCCTCGTCATCCCCGGCGGGCGGGCCCCCGAGTACCTCCGCAACGATCCCGAACTCCGCAAGATCCTCAAGTCCTTCTTCGACACGGACAAGCCGGTGGCCCAGATCTGCCACGGCCCCCTGCTCACCGCCGCGATCGACGGCCTGCGCGGCCGGCGCGTCACGGCGTACCCGGCGCTCGAACTCGACATGCAGTCCGCCGGCGCGACCTTCCAGGACGCCGAGACGGTGGTCGACGGCACGCTGGTCTCCGCGCGGGCGTGGCCGGATCACTCCAGCTGGATGCGGGAGTTCCTGACGGTGCTGCGGGCTAAGGCGCCGGTGACGTGACCTTGGCGGTCGGCCTGACGTTGCGGCGGTCGGCGTGACGGGACGGGGTGTGCGGCTTCTCCTGAGCCGTGTCTCTGAAGCGCCGTGTCTCCGAGGCACAGAGCCCTTGAGGCGTGGCGCTTCAGAAGGCACGGTCTCCTTGAGGCACCGCGCCTCGTCACACCGGCCGGCAGGTCACCGTCACGCCGCCAGCCGCTCCGCCTCCGCGACGGCCTCCGCCAGCGAGTCCACGACCGGTACGCCCACGACCTCAAGGCTCGTCCGGCTGTGCGAACCGCCGGTGTAGAGCACGGCCCGCGCGCCCACGTGCAGGGCGGCCACCGCGTCGTCGGCGGCGTCCCCGATCACCACGGTGCGCGCGGGGTCCACGCCGGTCAGCGCCCCGAGGTGCCGCACCATGTGCTCGGCCTTGCTGCCGCCGGAGGGACCGGTGCGCCCGTCGACCCGTATGAAGTGCGGCTCTATCCCGAACTCCCTTACCAGCGGAACGAGTTCGTCATGGCCGTACATGCTGAGGATCGACTGGCTGCGACCCGCGGTCCGCCAGCCCGCGAGCAGGTCCGCCGCACCCTCGGTGAGCCCGCAGACGACGCGGTGCTCTGTGTAGTACCGATGGAAGGTCACGTCCATGACCTCCCACTCGGCGTCGGTGGGCAGCCGCCCGAGCAGTCGCTCGTAGAACTTGGGCACCGGCACGCAGTACAGCGCCCGGTACTCCTCCATCGTGATCGGCGTCAGCCCCAGCTCGGCGAACGCCGCGTTCGTCGCCCCGATGATCGCGTCATTGTCGTGGAACAGCGTGCCGTTCCAGTCCCAGACGATGTGCGCGCTTCCTTGCATCCCCATGCCAAAAACGTACCCGCCACCACTGACAATCAAGATAATCGCAGGTCAACGGGCATATACGGCCGTCCGACCGCGGCCGAGCAGGCTCAGTCGGCCAGCCCGACGAGGTTCGGGATCTCCTGCGTCGCGTACCAGAGCAGCTCGTGGTCCTCGGCCCCGTCCACGACGAACTGCGCGTCGTCGTCCCCGTGATCGGCCGCCGCGAGCGCGTCGGCGGCGGCGCTCACGTCACCCTCCGCGTCGTCCAGATCCACGTGCACGGCGGCCGCCTTGGCCAGCGCCACGGTTCCGGTCACCCGCACCTCGCCGAGCGCCGCGGGGTCGAGTCCGCGGTCGGGGTCACCCTGCGCGGTGCCGTCGGGCACGTCGACGGCGACCACGACCCGGCGCCGCGGCGCGTCGGGGTGGACCGCCAGCAGCCGCAGCGAGGCGAGGGCGGCCCGGTTCAGCGCCGCGTACTCCAGCTCCTCGATGTCGTCGGAGAGGTACCACTCGCGCAGCGCGGGCGTCACGGCGTACGCGACGAAGGGTCCCGTCCCCAGCTCACCCGTCTTGTACGCCTCGGCGAGACCGGGGAGGGTCAGGGGGACGTAGACGCGCATGGCCGACCGCTTTCGTAGTTCGGAGAGTGCCTCGGGGAGACGGTTCCGCGAACGGTGCCGCGCCTCCAAGAGGGCCTCCAGGATACGTGCGCGGGTCCCCTATCGAGTCCCCACCCGGACCGCTGAGGGCGTCCACCTCGCGCCGAGGATTCACCCTCCATGCCCTTGCGGCGATGGCCTTGGAGCCCTCCAGATCACTCGGATAAGTGAACACTCCGGCCCCTCCGACCCGTACCACCACGTCCTTGCTCCCCCTGCCCTTGGCCCCGTACAAGATCCCCAACCAGCAAGTTACTTCCCGGTACATCCCGGGCCGACCCAACGGGGACCCCATGCACAAGGTCATGACCAGGACCGCCCAGCACACCCCGACCCGCCCCCCGACCCGCCGCGACCCCCGCCGCCCCGGCACGGGCACGCCTCGCGGACAGGGCGGGGGAACGTCCCGTACGACCCCTGCGGCCGAGGCCGCGTCGGAGAGCGCGGCTCCGGCGACGGGCGCGGGCACCCCAACTGCGGCTTCCGGCCAGGGCACAGCCCGTAAAGCGCCCGCTCGGACGACAGGCCAGGGCGCAGCCCCTACGGCCCTCACGCGGACGCCGAGCCACCGCACAGCCCCTACGGCCTCAACTCCCGTGGCGGACCGAGCCGAACCCCACACCCCGCCTCACGCCGAACCCGGCACCGTCCCCGCCCAGGCCGCCCGCACCCGCGTCCCGCAGCCCCGCCCCACCGACCTCTTCGCCGACCGTCTCCTCGCCGTGCTGAGCGGTCAGCGGCCCGTCCACTGGATGCTCCGGCACACCGCCGGCCGCGCCTACGACGAACTGGCCCGCCTCGCGGAACACCGCCCCCTGCGCGCCACCCGCGGCACCCGCCCGGTGGTTCGGGACATCGGCTACTACGTCGCCCGCGAGGGCGCCGTGGAGGCCTTCGCCCGCATCGGCGCCGGCGACCAGGTGCGGGCCATGGCCTTCCGCCTGGAGCGGGGCGCGGACCTCCGCTGGCGCTGCACCGCGGTGGAACTGGGCGGCACCCGCGCCCCGCACCCGGACGACGACTGAGCAGGGCTGACGGCGGACCGGGCCTACTGCGGCTGTGGGGCTGGGGCAGGCGGGCAGGCGGGCAGGCGGGCAGGCGGGCAGGCGGGCAGGCGGGCAGGCGGGCAGGCGGGCAGGCGGGCAGGCGGGCAGGGCAACCATCCGCTACGCCGGGTCGTCCCGTCCACGCCGCTCGACACCCCGTCGAACCCCCGGCACCCCGGCAACCGGCACCCGCCCGCAACCCGCCCTCCCGCCCGCACACACGCCGAAGGGCCGGGCACCCTAACGATGCCCGGCCCTTCAAGGTCCTCCACGTCCTCCACCGGAGAGCGGCGCCCCCGGCAAGCTCAACCCCTCACTCGAGGGGCCGCCCGCCACAACTCACCGCTCGACCCGCGGAGCGACCGTCACTTCTTGCGGCGGCTGCTCCGGCGCCCCTGCTTGCGGCGCTCCGCGCGCGTGAGGCCGTCCGCCTCGGAGCGCACCGGCTCGTCGTCGTCGCTGCTGAAGTCGCCCTCGACGATGCCGCCCTCACCGTCCACGGTCGGCGCGGAGAAGTGCAGCCGGTCCGGCCGCTGCGGGGCGTCTAGCCCCTTGGCGCGGATCGCGGGACGGGCGCTCGCCTGCGCGGGCACCGTGTCCTCCTTGTCGAGCGACGGCTTGTCGTCCTCGACGGGGACTTCCTCGACCTGCTGCTCGACCTGGACCTCCAGGTTGAACAGATAGCCGGCGGACTCCTCCTTGATGCCGTCCATCATGGCGGTGAACATGTCGAAGCCCTCGCGCTGGTACTCGACCAGCGGGTCCTTCTGGGCCATCGCGCGCAGGCCGATGCCCTCCTGGAGGTAGTCCATCTCGTAGAGGTGCTCACGCCACTTGCGGTCCAGGACCGACAGCACGACCCGGCGCTCCAGCTCGCGCATGATCTCGGAGCCGAGCTGTTCCTCGCGTCCCTCGTACTGCTCGTGGATGTCGTCCTTGATGGACTCGGAGATGAACTCGGCGGTCAGACCGGCCCGGTCCCCGGCCGCCTCCTCCAGCTCCTCCACGGTGACCCGCACCGGGTAGAGCTGCTTGAACGCGCCCCACAGCCGGTCGAGGTCCCAGTCCTCCGGGAAGCCCTCGGCGGTCTCCGCGGTGATGTACGCGTCGATCGTGTCGTCCATGAAGTGCACGACCTGGTCCTGGAGGTCCTCGCCCTCCAGGACGCGGCGGCGCTCGCCGTAGATGACCTCGCGCTGGCGGTTGAGGACCTCGTCGTACTTGAGGACGTTCTTGCGGGTCTCGAAGTTCTGCTGCTCGACCTGCGACTGCGCGGACGCGATCGCGCGCGTGACCATCTTGTTCTCGATCGGCACGTCGTCCGGGACGTTCGCCATCGACATCACGCGCTCGACCATCTGGGCCTTGAACAGCCGCATCAGATCGTCGCCGAGGGAGAGGTAGAAGCGGGACTCGCCCGGGTCTCCCTGTCGGCCGGAGCGACCGCGCAGCTGGTTGTCGATACGGCGCGACTCGTGCCGCTCGGTGCCGAGGACGTAGAGGCCGCCGAGGTCCTTGACCTCTTCGAACTCGTCCTTGACCGCCTGCTCGGCCCTCTCCAGGGCGGCGGGCAGGGCCTGCGCCCACTCCTCGATGTGCTCCTCGGGGTCGAGGCCGCGCTGGCGCAGCTCCGCCTCGGCGAGGTCGTCGGGGTTGCCGCCGAGCTTGATGTCCGTACCGCGGCCGGCCATGTTGGTCGCGACGGTCACGGCGCCCTTGCGGCCGGCCTGGGCGATGATCGGCGCCTCACGGTCGTGCTGCTTGGCATTCAGCACTTCGTGCTGGATGCCGCGCTTGGCGAGCTGCTGCGAGAGGTACTCGGACTTCTCGACCGACGTCGTACCGACGAGGATCGGCTGACCCTGCTCGTGCTTCTCGGCGATGTCGTCGACGACCGCCTCGAACTTCGCGACCTCGGTGCGGTAGATCAGGTCCGACTGGTCCTTGCGGACCATGGGCCTGTTGGTCGGGATCGGGACGACGCCGAGCTTGTAGATCTGGTGGAACTCGGCGGCCTCGGTCATCGCCGTACCGGTCATGCCCGAGAGGTTGCTGTAGAGGCGGAAGAAGTTCTGAAGGGTGATCGTGGCGAGCGTCTGGTTCTCGTCCTTGATGTCCACCCCTTCCTTCGCCTCGATGGCCTGGTGCATGCCCTCGTTGTAGCGGCGGCCGGCGAGGATACGCCCGGTGTGCTCGTCGACGATCATGACCTCGCCGTCGATGACGACGTAGTCCTTGTCCTTCTTGAAGAGCTCCTTCGCCTTGATGGCGTTGTTCAGGTAGCCCACCAGCGGGGTGTTCACCGACTCGTAGAGGTTGTCGATGCCCAGCCAGTCCTCGACCTTGCTGACGCCGCCCTCGTGGATGGCCACCGTGCGCTTCTTCTCGTCGACGTCGTAGTCGCCCGTCTCCTCCAGGCCCTTGAGCGAGTTGCCTGCCTCGCCCTTCTTCAGGCGGGTGACCAGCTTGGCGAAGTCGCCGTACCACTTGGTGGCCTGGTCGGCCGGGCCGGAGATGATCAGCGGCGTACGGGCCTCGTCGATGAGGATGGAGTCGACCTCGTCGACGATCGCGAAGTTGTGGCCGCGCTGCACCAGTTCGTCCTGCGACCACGCCATGTTGTCGCGCAGGTAGTCGAAGCCGAACTCGTTGTTCGTGCCGTACGTGATGTCGCACGCGTACTGCTCGCGGCGCTGGGCCGGGGTCATGTTGGCCAGGATGCAGCCGACCTCGAGGCCCAGGAACTTGTGGATGCGCCCCATCATCTCGGAGTCGCGCTCGGCCAGGTAGTCGTTGACCGTGATGATGTGGACGCCGTCTCCGGAGAGGGCGTTCAGATACGCGGGCAGGGTGCCGACCAGGGTCTTGCCCTCGCCGGTCTTCATCTCGGCGACGTAGCCCAGGTGCAGGGCCGCGCCGCCCATCATCTGGACGTCGTAGTGGCGCTGGCCGAGGACGCGCTTGGCGGCCTCGCGGACGGTGGCGAACGCCTCGGGCAGCAGGTCGTCCAGGGTCTCACCGTCGGCGTAACGCTGCTTGTACTCCTCGGTGAGGGCCTTCAGCTCGGCGTCGGAGAGGTCCACGAAGTCCTCTTCGATGGACTTGACCTGGTCCGCGATGCGGTGCAGCTTGCGCAGGATCTTGCCTTCGCCTGCACGCATGATCTTCGAGAGGACGGACACGGGGCTTGGTCTCCTTGCCGGTCGGGCCTGGGACGGTCGGTTACCAATGACATGACTGAGCAACGGCCATCGTATGCGAGGACCCCGCCACGCCGGGAGCCTGCCGGGGACGCCGACCGCCCACTCCTTCAAATCTGCTTCAAAGGGGACAACGGCCGGGGGTCGCCGATGGTGCCGCGCCCCTCCGAGGAATTGCGCGAATTGTGATCACCCGCTCACGCAGCGCAAAAGTATGGCGTCCTTGTGCGCCCCCGAGCAGAATCGGCCGATGGAACCCGTCACGCTCACGACCGACCGTCTCCTCCTGCGCGCCGTCGGCCCGCGGGACACCGACGTCGTGTATTCCGCCGCCCAGGACCCCGAGATCCAGCGCTGGACGACGATCCCCTCGCCCTACCTCCTGGAGCACGCGCAGAGTTTCACCGAACAACTGGTCCCGGAGGGCTGGGAGAACGGTTCGATGTTCACCTTCGGTGTCTTTCTCCCCGAACTCCCCGAAGGGGAGTTGGTGGGCATGCTCGCGATCACGATGCGCTCCCTGGGCGTCGGCGAGGTCGGCTTCTGGGCCACCAAGGAGCACCGCGGCAACGGCTACATCACCGAGGCCACCGTCGCCGTCTCCCGCTGGGCCTTCACCCGCCTGTCGGTCGACCGTGTGGAATGGCGCGCGGAGGTCGGCAACAAGGGCTCCCGCGCGGTGGCCGAACACGCCGGTTTCACCATCGAGGGCACGCTCCGCTCCGCGATCAACAACAAGGGCGTACGACGGGACTGCTGGGTGGGCTCCCTGCTCCCGTCGGACCTGGGCCTGCCGTCGACGGCGCCATACCTGCCCACTCAGCCGTAGGGCATCCGTAGCGGGACGAATCCCCAGCTCAGCCCGCGTTGTCAGTGCCACCCTCTATCGTGCGGAGACATGACGAGTGCCCCGCGCCCCACGACCGACCTGTCGGCAGCCGACGCCCGCCGCATCGCCCTGCGCGCCCAGGGTTTCCTCGGCGCCCCCGACCGCCGCGGGGGCGTGCGCGGGGTGCTCCGCCATCTCGGCGCGGTCCAGCTCGACACCATCTCGGTCCTCGCCCGCTCCCACGAACTCATCCCGTACGCCCGCCTCGGCGCCGTCCCCCGCAAAACGGTCGAGGACGCGTACTGGACGGAGACACACGCCTTCGAGTACTGGTCCCACGCCGCCTGCATCCTCCCCGTGGAGGAGTGGCCCCACTTCGCCTTCCGCCGCCGCGCCTACCGCAGCCGCCCGCACTGGAACCACGACCTCCCCGACGGCACCTACGACCAGGTCATCAAGCAGCTCCAAACCGAAGGCCCGCTGACGTCAACGGAGTTGGGCGGCGCCAAGCGCACCAGCGAGTGGTGGGACTGGTCCGGCGCCAAGGTCGCCGTCGAGCGCGCGCTCATGTACGGCGAGGTGGTGTGCGTGGAGCGCCGAGGCTGGAAGCGGGTGTACGACCTCGCCGAGCGCGCGATCCCGCCAGCGTTGCTGCACGACGAGCTGGATGACACGGAGTGCCTCCGCCGCCTGGTCAACCTGGCGGGCGCCTCCCTGGGCGTCGGCACGCGCACGGACATCGCCGACTACCACCGCCTCAAGGGCGAGCAGGTCGACGCAGTGATCGCCGACTCGGGCCTGGTCCCGGTCACGGTCGAAGGCTGGGGCAAGCCCGCCTGGGCGGACCCGGCGGCCCTGGAGACACCCGTGCGCGGCCGCCACCGCACCACACTCCTGTCCCCGTTCGACTCCCTGATCTGGGAGCGGGCCCGCACGGAGCGCATCTTCGGCTTCACCCACCGCCTGGAGGCCTACGTCCCCAAGCCGAAGCGGATCCACGGCTACTTCGCGATGCCGGTGCTTGCGGGGGGCCGGCTGGTCGGTCGCGTCGACCCCGCGCGCGAGGGCCGCACCCTGGTGGCGAAGCAGGTCACCCTGGACGGCGTGAAGGCCGTCCCGTCCGTCGCCCAGGCCCTGGTCGAGGCCGCGAGCTGGGTGGACTGCACGGACGTACGCGTGGAGCGGGTGGACGCCCCCGAGCTGCGCGCACCCCTCGCCAGGGAACTCGTCCGTCTCCTGGCGTGAAAGATGAGGGGCGAGGCGGTGCGGGTCAGCGGATCTCGAGGATCTTCTCCCGCATCGCGTAGACGACCGCCTCCATCCTGGAGTGCAGCTGCAGCTTCTCCAGGATGTTGCGCACATGGTTCTTCACGGTGTTCTCGGAGATGAACAACTGCTTGGCGATATCACGGTTGTTCATTCCGGTGGCGACGAGTTTGAGAACCTCCAGCTCACGGTCGGTGAGCCGGGGCGCGGGCACCAGGCGTCGCTCGTCGGTGCGCTGGATCATCGACTTGAACTCGGTGAGGAGTTTCGACGCCATGGAGGGGCTGATCTGCGACTGTCCGTCGGCCACGGCGCGAATGGCGGTGGCCACTTCGTCGGTCGAGATCTCCTTGAGGAGATAACCCGTCGCGCCCGCCTTGATCGCCTCGTAGAGATCGGCCTCTTCGTCGCTGATCGTGAGCATGATGATCTTCGCGCTGGGTGCCACCTCCTTGATGGAGGTGCACGCTTCGATCCCGCCCCGCTTCGGCATCCGTACGTCCATCAGGACGATGTCCGGCAGCAGATCGGCGGCCTTGTCCACGGCCTCGGCGCCGTCACCGGCCTCGCCGACGACCTGGATGTCCTCCTCGGCCGCCAGCACGATCTCCAGGCCGCGGCGGAAGAGGGCGTGGTCGTCCACGACAAGGACTCTGATCGGTTCCTTGCGTGTCGAGTCCGCTTCCGGGCCCATGCCGACGACGCCGCCGTCGGCATCCCCGACATGCATCGGTCCGAAGCTGTCCGCCATCGTTCCTCCCCCTGAAGGCTGTGGCCTGTGGTCCTGTGCCATCGCCAACCCAAGGCAGCGGCCCACCGGTTGGGCCTGTACGGCCATGATTCCATGCCCGGACGACAGTGCGGTCACGGAGCGGGGCGCGAAGTGGTCGCACACCGGTGCCCCTGGGGGCGCACACGCGCTCCAGGGGCACCGGCTCAGCTGTCTGCCGGGTGGGTCAGCCGCCCAGCGTGCCGCCGGCCGCCGGCGGTTGCGCCTGCGTGACCATCGGGTCCGTGCTGAGGTGGATGACGCCGTAGTCGTAGGCGTGCCGTCGGTAGACGACGCTCGGTTCCTTGGTCTCGGAGTCGACGAACAGGTAGAAGTCGTGTCCGACCAGTTCCATCTCGTAGAGCGCCTGGTCGAGGGACATCGGAGAGGCGACGTGGGTCTTCTCGCGGACGACCAGGGGGCCTTCGCCCTTGACCTCCAGCGAGCCGATCTTCTTGGTGGGCACACCGTCCGACTGCTCGTCCGGGACGGCGTGGCCGTTGCCGTTGAGCGTCGCGGCGCCCGGGACGTGGTCGGGGACCTCGGCGGCGGTGAGCCGGCGGGCGCCGCGTCGCGTGTTGCGCTTGTCGTGCTGCTTGCGCAGCCGGGCGTCCAGCTTCTCCGCCGCGAGGTCGAGCGCCGCGTACGGATCGTTGGCCGATGCCTCCGCCCGGATCACCGGACCGCGGGAGCGGAGCGTGATCTCCACTCGGTCACAGCGGTCGGCCTGTCGGGGGTTCGGCTCCTTGGACACCTCCACGTCGAGGCTGATCACCTTGCCGTCGAGCTTCTGGATCTTCTCCAGCTTCAGCTTCTCGGCCACGTGCTTGCGGAACCGCTCGGGCACCTCGGTCTTGCGGCCCTTGACGACGATGTCCACGCAGAACTCCGTTCCCGGATCGCTCCGCTTCGCTGCGGAGCGTCTCCCTTTCGCACCAGGCTCCGGTCACCCCGGACCCTCGGACTCGGTGACTTCCACCTCCTCCTCCCCCATGGGCAAGATCTCCACCCCATGGCCGCGGGTGATTGCAGAAAACCCGCAGCACGGCATTCGGATAGGAGAGGTGCGGCCTGCGCCTTTCTCTCACAACCGAACATATCTCGCCCGGACGGATGTCGTCACCCTCTACCGCGGTGTACCTCCGTTCAGGTGAATTGCCCCTGTCATTACCTGCAACGACGCAAGTTCGCAGTCAGTTCCGGTTTATTTCGAAGGAATCTGGCGACGCCGCGATCACCGCGGCGCAGATCAGGTCAGCGGGGCCGTTCACACTCACGATTCCCGGTGCACTGAGTGCCATGTCCCTCCCGTTCTCCATTGGTCTGCCGTTTGATCTGTCGATCTGTTCCTCTCTGCCTTCCCTGGACGCACGCGCATACACAGCAGCAGTCGCGCCAACTTCTCCGCCACCCGCGATCGCCTCCCGCACGGCACGCGCCGCCTCCCTCAAGGAGGCCCCGGTCGTCATCAGGTCGTCGACGAGCACGACCGGACCGCTCGCGAGCAACCTGGCACCGCCCGCGACCACCTCCAGCGCACCGGCGAGATTGTCCAGCCGCTGCCGGGAGTTGAGCCCCGACTGATCGGCCACCCACCGCCGCTGCCGCAACACGGCCACCACCCGGGCCGGCGTCCCGCTCCGCCGCAACTCCCCCGCCGCCGCGAGCGCGATCCGCCGCGCTGGATCATGCCCCCGAGCCCGCACGGTGCTACGCGCAGACGGCACGGGGACGAGCAGCACCGGCGCCTGACCGTGCCCGTGGCTCCGGGACGGACCACGACCGGCATCCACGTGCCACCCGGCTTGCGGCCGGTGAAGCCCCGCCTGAACTTGCCCGAACTGAGCCTGGCGCATCCCCACCTGGACTTGCCCAACGTGAGCCTGTCGATGTCCTGCCCGAGCCTGCGCGGCTTCCGCAGCGTGGGCCTGTCGTGCCTGCGGCTGTCGTACCTGACCCTGCCCGCCCTGTATCTGAGCTGCCTGATCCCATCCACTCGGCGCCGCGCCAAGCCCTGCACCAGACCCCGCAGCCCCTGCCGCCGCCTGTCCCACCTCTCCCGTGCCAGACCCGGCCACCCCCGACCACGCGACCCGCCCACCAGAGCCAGGATCTCCCGCATCCCGCCCCGCCCGTTCTGCCACGCCCCGCGCCCAATCGCCCCCGTCGGCCTCCTCCCTCAGCCCCCCACCTACCTGCGTCAAGCCCCCGCCCAGCCCTGCCACACCCCCGTCCATCCCCAGCAAGCCCGCGTCCCGCCCCGCCACGCCCCCATAACCCTCCACCACTCCGCACTCCCCGAGTCCCACCCGCACAGCCCCCGCCAGAGCCGCGCCCAATGCCCCCGCAAGGCCCAGCGCACCCCGTTCCTTGTGGGCGAGGAGCGCCGCCCGCACCTCGTCCGCGTAGGGAGCCGCCGCATACGTCGCCGGCAGCCCCATCGGCTCGGGCATCGGTCGTACCCGGCTCGGTGCGACCCCGTTCAGGGCGGCACGGCACTCCGGGCAGAGCACCGTGCGAGGCCTGCCGCAGCCTCCGCACTCGGCCGGCAGCACCAGATCCGTGAGGTCCCGCCACCAGCCCCGCATGCCCACCACTGTGCCAACGCCCCGGCCGACCGGCCACCCCTGTGGACAACGGCCTGTGGACAACTCCGCGCAACCGTCAACAGCCATCACCCACACGAGTGCGAGGCCATCCCGGAACACGCGAACGGCCGCCTCCACCGGGCCTCAGCCCGACCGGAGACGGCCGCTTTCAGTCCGCCACCTCAATACCTCGACGCGTCGATGCCCGACGCGTCAAGGCGTCGACCCGTCACCCCGGATAGACCGGCGCCGACCCCGTCTTGACGACCTTCTGCCACTGCGCCCCGCTGGACAGCCGCACGATCCCGTCCTCCGAGTAGGCCACCAGCGGCAGCTTGTCGTCCTCGGACGCGGCGATCTCCTTCACCCCGGTCAGGGCCGCAGGCGCCGGGCCCTCCGGCGTGGAGCCGTCGACCTGGACGTACCGCATCTGCACCACGCCCTCGTGCTCGCGCCCCACCACCACGAGCCGGCTGTCCCCGGCCCACGACATGGCCGTGATCTCCTCCAGGTCCGGGGTGACGGACCGCAGTTCGAGGACCGAGATCACCGGAGTCTCCCCCGCCGCCCCGCTCCGCTGGATCCGCCCGACGAGCAGGGACCGCTTGCCGTTCTTCTCCACGACGAGCGCGATCCGCACCCCGTCGGCAGCCACCCGCACCGACTCGATACGGCCGTCAAGACCCGGCATCTCCACCGCTATCGGCTGCCCCGCGCCCTTCTGCAGCAGGAGCAGCCGGGGCTTCTTCGGGTCCCGGTCGGCCACCCAGAGGTCGCCCTGCGCGTCCCAGCTGGGGGCCGTCAGCCGGTCGGCCTCCGTCTTGCCCTGGCTGGTCAGCACGGGGTCCCCGAGCGAGGCACCGGACACCATCGACCCGACGTAGAGCGACTTCCCGTCGAGGCCGACGCCGGCTCCGGTCTCCTCGTCGCGCGACACCGCCACCGACCGCAGCTGCGTCTCGCCCTCGCCCAGCGCGCCCGGCACCGGATCGGCGCGCATGCCGGCGCTGGACATCCGTACCACGCGGTGCTTGTCGTCGAGGAAGTACAGGTACGCGGGCCGGTTCACGGCACCGTGTGCCGCGAGGGTGTCCGCGTTGCTCTCGTTGTAGATGCACAACTGCGCGCCGTCGGCGGCCTGCAGCTCGACCTTGTCGACCGTGGGCGTCATGGTCCGGAGCGTGAAGAGGATCTGCGTGGCCATCTCGTCGCACCGGGCCGGCCCGACCCGCGAGGCCTTCTGGTTCAACGGGACGGTCAGCTTGTTCTGGTCGTCGGGCGTCAACGAGGTGACGCCCTTCCGCAGCGCCGTCCCCGTGGGGAAGCTCGATCTGACCACGGGCCCGAGCCAACTGGTGGGCCCGCCCAGGAGCGACCGCACCATCTGCGTCATCGGGTCCACCCGCCGCCGTACGAACACGGGGTCGGCGACCGCGATCGGCTGCGAGCTCGTCCCGGCCGACGTGTTCGACGCGAAGTAGTACTTGTCGACCGACATGTAGTTGCGCTGGAAGTCCGACTCGCCCATGACGACGCCCTGCGGCAGGTCGTCGATACGCCACTGGCCGCTCTTCGCGTCCTTCGTCAGGTGTACGGCCTTGCTGTACTGCCCGTCCGCCGGCGCGTACGCCTGCTGGGAGTCCACCGTGGCGACCCGGTCGCCGGTCAGGGTGTACGTGAAGGTGCCGGTGTCCTCCCGGCCGACCGGGGGACGTACGGGCTCCGTGCTCGGCCCGTCGGCGAGCACCGTGGTGGACAGCTCCGGCTGCCAGTCCCGCGCGGCCTTCGCGGACAGGTACATGCGCGCCGTCTTGTAGTTCGGATCGTCGCTGGTCAACGCCTCCAGGAAGCCCTGCACGATCTCCCCCTGCGACGCGTCCTCCCGGGGCGGCATCGCGAAAACGCGCACCTGGGTGTCCTGTCGGGGCGTCGACTCGACCCCCCGGAGATCCCCGCTGTCGGGCATCGAGGCACACCCCGCCAGCACTACGACACCCATCGCGACGTACGCCGCCGCGCGTGCCGGCCTCCGCCGGGCGCCCCCCGCGCGGTCAGCGCCCACGAGATGCCTCCCCCTGCTTGTTCGAGTCCTCCGGTACGCCGGCCGGGTCCCTGCTGCCCGCGGCCTCGCTCCGGGCCGGATCCGCGGGCGACAGGTCCTCCTGGCGCCGGGTGCCGCCAGTCGGCCTGGGCACCACGCGCGCGCCGTTTCCGGGCAGCGCTGTCGGGTCCGCCGTGGCGGGCATCCTGGGGGCGATCGGGGTCCGCGAGGGTATCGGCGTCCCCTGGTCACCCATCGGCTGCACCGGGACCGTCGCGCGCTTGTCACCGCCCCCGCTCGGCAGACCGGCGTCATTAAGTCCACGATTACGGCGTGAGTCCTTGGGCTCCAGGGGTATCGGCGAGCCCCGTAGCGGTTCGTCAGCGGTCCGCGGCAGCGTCAGCCGGAACTGCGAACCGCCGCCCGGCTCACCCCACGCCTGCAGCCAGCCGCCGTGCAGCCGCGCGTCCTCCAGGGCGATGGACAGCCCCAGTCCCGTACCACCGGTGGTACGCGCGCGTGCCGGGTCCGCCCGCCAGAAGCGGCTGAACACCCGGGTCGCCTCACCGGGCTTGAGCCCGACTCCGTAGTCGCGCACCGCGATGGCGACCGCCCCACCCGCGGTGGCGAGCTTGACTATGACGTCCTTGCCGTCGCCGTGCTCCACGGCGTTGACGACGAGATTGCGCAGCACCCGCTCCACCCGCCGGGCATCGGCCTCGGCCACCACGGGCTGCTGGTCGCCGACGACGCGTATCTGCGTGCCCTTGCGCTCGGCGAGCGGCTCGGCGCCGCTGAGAACCCGCCGTACGACCTCTCTGAGGTCTATCGGCTCGGCCTCCAGGGCCGCCGCGCCCGCGTCGAAGCGGCTGATCTCCAGCAGGTCCGCGAGCAGCGTCTCGAACCGGTCCAGCTGGTCGGCGAGCAGTTCGGCCGACCGCGCGGTCATCGGATCGAAGTCCACGCGCGCGTCGTGGATGACATCGGCGGCCATCCGTACGGTCGTCAGCGGCGTCCGCAGCTCGTGCGACACGTCGGACACGAACCGCCGCTGCATCCGCGACAGGTCCTCCAGCTGCTGGATCTTCAGCTGGAGGTTCTGCGCCATCTTGTTGAAGGCCTCGCCGAGCCGCGCGATGTCATCCTCACCGGTGACCTTCATGCGCTCCTGCAGGCGCCCGGCGGACAGCCGCTCGGCGATCCCGGCGGCCATCCGCACCGGCGTGACGACCTGCCGCACGACGAGCCAGGCGATGGCCCCCAGGAGTACGACGACGAAGAGCCCGGCCGTCGCGAGGGTCCCCTTGACCAGGCTGAGCGACTTCTCCTCCTGGGTGAGCGGGAAGAGGTAGTACAGCTGGTAGGGATCGCCGTTCGGGTCGTTGACCTGCTTGCCCACGACGAGCGCCGGCTGGGACTCCTTGCCGTTGCTGTAGATGATGCGGGTGTAGCTCTGGGCCGCCGTCGTGCGGTCGTTGACCCGCGCGCGCAGGTCCTCGGGCACGCTCGCGGACGGGTCGACGTACCCGGAGCCGCGCGGGCTGCGTCCGCTGCCGCTGTCCATGCCGGCGGGCAGTGTCACCACGTCGAAGGCGCCCTGTCCGCCGCTGGACAGGGACGACACGAGGTCGCTCATCCAGGAGATGACGTTCTGGGAGGAACCGTCGTCGGTCGTGGAACCGTCTGCGGCGGCACCGCTGCCCGCCTCGTCGGCCCGCTGCTTGGCCACGGCGAAACCGCCCGTGGCCTGGCTCTGCGAGGCCTTCACCTTGGCGTCCAGCAGGCCGTTGCGCACCTGCCCGATGACGACGAAGCCCAGCAGCAGGACGACGCCCAGGGACATCAGCAGGGTGGTGGCGACGACCTTGAGCTGGATATTGCGCCGCCACAGCCGCATGACCGGCAGCAGCGGCCGGCGCACCCAGCGCATGAACAGGCGGAGGACCGGGCTGCCCTGGACCCCGCCCTGCAGCAGCACGCCCTCCCACAGGCGTCCCCAGCGGGAGCCTGCCGCCGTCCGGCCGACAGGCCGCCCCGCGCGGGCCCCGGACCCCCCGGGCGCCGAAGCGGCACTGTCCCTGGACATGTCAGCTCGGTCCCGCCTTGTAACCGACCCCGCGGACGGTCACCACGATCTCCGGCCGCTCCGGGTCCTTCTCGACCTTGGAGCGCAGCCGCTGGACATGCACGTTCACCAGCCGGGTGTCCGCCGCGTGCCGGTAGCCCCAGACCTGCTCCAGGAGCACCTCACGCGTGAACACCTGCCACGGCTTACGGGCCAGCGCGACCAGCAGGTCGAACTCCAGCGGCGTCAGCGCGATCGACTGCCCGTCCCGCTTCACGGAGTGACCGGCCACGTCGATGACCAGATCGCCTATGGCGAGCTGCTCGGGCGCCGGCTCCTCCGACCTCCGCAGCCGCGCCCGGATCCGGGCGACCAGCTCCTTCGGCTTGAACGGCTTCACGATGTAGTCGTCAGCGCCCGACTCCAGGCCCACCACGACATCGACGGTGTCGCTCTTCGCCGTGAGCATCACGATCGGCACCCCGGACTCCGCCCTGATCAGGCGGCACACCTCGATGCCGTCCCGTCCGGGCAGCATCAGGTCCAGGAGCACCAGGTCGGGCTTGCTCTCACGGAAAGCGGCCAGCGCCTTGTCGCCGTCGGCTACGAAAGACGGCTCAAAACCTTCACCACGCAACACAATGCCGAGCATCTCGGCCAGTGCGGTGTCGTCATCGACGACAAGGACTCGTCCCTTCATAAACGACATCATCCCATTAACTAAATCGTTACCTGTCGTGACCTGTCACACAGCTCTGCCAGCGCCTCCGCCGTCACGGGCGAAACAGCGCCTTCTTCGGTGACGATCGCCGTCACCAGCTCGGGAGGCGTCACGTCGAACGCCGGGTTGTACGCCTGAGTCCCCAGCGGTGCCACCGGAATCCCGCCTCCCGCTCCCGACACCGTCACTTGGGGTGACGTGATCTCCGTCACTTCGAAGCCGGGGCGCTGCTCCACCTCGATGGACGCCCCGTCCGGCGTGTCCATATCCACCGTCGTCACCGGCGCCACCACGATGAACGGCACATGGTGGTACCGGGCGAGCACGGCGAGCGGATAGCTCCCCACCTTGTTCGCCACCGAACCGTCGGCGGCGATCCGGTCCGCCCCGATCAGTACCGCGTCCACCTCCCCGGCCGCGAACAATGAGCCCGCCGCGTTGTCCGTGAGCAAGGTGTACGCCATTCCGTTGCGTGCCGCCTCATACGCCGTCAGGCGAGCACCTTGCAGCAACGGACGCGTTTCGTCCACCCACAGCCGCCTCAGCCGCCCGTCCCGGTGCGCCGCGAGCGCCACCGCGAAGGCCGTGCCCTCGCCGCCCGACACCAGCGCCCCGGTGTTGCAGTGGGTCAGAATCCGGTGCCCGCCGCCGGGCAGCAGCTCGTCCAGCAGGGCCAGCCCGTGCGCGGCCATCCGCGCGCTGGCCTCGGCGTCCTCCCGGTGCAACCGCCTGGCCGCCGCCAGCGCCGCCTCCGCCGCCCGCTCGGCGCCACCCCCCTCGGCGAGCGCGGCCCGGTGCGCGGCCTGGGCCCTGCGCACGCCCACGGAGAGGTTCACCGCGGTGGGCCGGGCGCCCGCCAGCGCGATCGCGGCCTCGTCCACGTCGAAGCCTCGCGCGGCGGCGAGCGCGACGCCGTACGCCCCCGCGATGCCGAGCAGCGGCGCCCCGCGCACCGCAAGCGAGCGGATCGCGTCCACCAGCGCGGACGCGTCGGTGCACACCAGCTCGACCTCCTCGGCCGGCAGTCTCGTCTGGTCGAGAAGGACCAGCACAGGGCCCTCGGGGGGTTCGTCCCAACGGATCGCGGGTATCTCGGTCGGCCGGCCGTCCTCGCCGGATTGCGCGTACTGATCAGCCATGCGGTCAGTCTGCCCCGTATCCGGCGGACAATTGAAGGTGTGCAGCCCATACCGCGGCCGGTCACCGCTCGACCACCCCATGGCACGATGGCTGCCAACCTGCCGCCGCGCCCGCGGACGGGCACCGTGAAGGAGCGACGATGAACGACACTCCGGGCTGGGCCTCGCCCGGATCCGCCCCGCCCGACGGGCCCGAGCCCGGCGCGTCCGGTACCACCGAGCCTGCCGACGGCCCCGGCCCCGCACAGCCCGCGGACCAGCAGGGCACCGACCCGTCGGGCCCCGGCCCACAGTGGTCCAAGGAGCAGCCGCCGGCCGCCCAGTGGTCCGCGCCCACCGGCGCCCCGGGCCAGGGCCAGGCACCCCCGCCCCCACCGCCGGGCCCGGGCTGGGGCGGCGGCCACCCCGGCGGCCCGGCCGGCCCCGGAGGCCCTGGGGGATACGGCGGCTACGGAGGGTACGGCGGTCCCAGCGGCAACGGCGCTCCCGGCAGCTGGGGAACCGGCTGGGGCGGCCCCCCGCCAGCGGCCAAGCCCGGCGTGATCCCGCTCCGCCCGCTCGGCGTGGGCGAGATCCTCGACGGTGCCGTCTCCACCATGCGCACCTACTGGCGCACGGTCCTGGGCATCTCGCTCACCGTCGCCGTCGTCATGCAGACCATCGTCGTCCTCGTCCAGGGCTTCGCCTTCAACGACCTCGCCAGCACCAACGCCCTCGACGACCCGAACGCCAGCGCCTCCGAAGTGACCCGCGCCATGAGTGAGGCCTTCCTCAGTACCGGCGTCGTCTACCTGGTCGTCCTCATCGGCACCGTCGTCGCCACCGCCCTGCTCACCTCGGTCACCAGCCGCGCCGTGCTCGGGAAGCCGGTCACCGCCGGAGAGGCCTGGCGCGACGCCCGCCCCCAGGTGCTCAGGCTGTTCGGCCTGATCTGCCTGCTGATCCTCATGGCCGTCGTCCTGATCGGCGTCCCCACCGTGCCGGGCATCATCGTGGCCGTCACCGGGTCGCAGGACGGAGGCATCGCGCTCGCCGTCTTCGGTGGCCTCGCGGGCTGCGTCGTCACCCTGTGGCTGGCGATCCGCTTCTCCCTGGCCTCGCCCGCGCTCATGCTCGAGAAGCAGGGCATCATCAAGTCGATGAGCCGCTCCGCGAAGCTGGTGCGCGGCTCCTGGTGGCGGATCTTCGGCATCCAGCTGCTCGCCCAGATCATCGCGAGCATCCTGTCGTCCATCCTCGTCATCCCGTTCGCCTTCATCGCCGGACTGTTCAGCGGCGACGGCCTCGGCGGCCTCGTCGACGGCACCGGCGGCCTCGGCTGGACGTTCCTCATCATCAGCGGCCTCGGCTCGGTGATCGGCCGCATGATCGCGTTCCCGATCACGGCGGGCGTCACCGTGCTCCTGTACATCGACCAGCGCATCCGCCGCGAGGCCCTCGACCTCGACCTGGCCCGCGCGGCCGGCGTCCAGGACTACGGCACAGCCGCCCCCGGCCCCACTCCGGGGAGCTGATGCGGTGAGCCTGGCGGGGGGAGTTCTCACAGCGGTGCCCACGGCACTGCCGCGCGCCGTCGAATCGGCCGCGGGGGCACTGCTGCGCGCCCACGGCACAGTCGTACGGTCATCAGCCCTCTCGGGCGACGAGCCGCCGGTGACGATCCCGCGCGACCCCGCGCGGGAGGCGGCCCGGCGTGAACTGTCCAAGCAGATGTACCACGAGAACGACCCCAGCCTGGTGCAGCGGGCCCTGGACGCCGTCTCGCGCTGGATCGACAAACTGTTCAGCGGGGCATCGGAGGCGGCACCCGGCGGCACGCTCGGCCTGGTCGTCGTCATCCTGGCCGTCCTCGTGGTCGGGGCCGCCCTGTGGTGGCGCCTCGGCACCCCGCGCCGCCAACCCGTCTCCGCCGCCGCCCTGTTCGAGGACGGCCCCCGCAGCGCCGCCGAACACCGCGCGTCCGCCGAGGCACACGCCGCCCAGGGACACTGGAACCCGGCCGTGCAGGAACGCATGCGTGCCATCGTCCGCGCCCTGGAGGAACGGGCCCTGCTCGACGTCCGCCCCGGCCGCACAGCCGACGAAGCCGTCGCGGAAGCCGGCCGCGCCCTGCCCTCGCACACCGCCGAACTCCGAGCCGCCGCCGCCCACTTCGACGACGTGACGTACGGCGGTCGCGGCGCGAGCGAGCAGTCGTACCACCGCATGGCCGAACTCGACCGCACCCTGGAGCGCACCAGGCCCGTCCTCACGAGCAGCGCCCACAGCACGGCCCACCAGACCAGCCAGGGGGCCGCCGAATGACCTCGGAGGCCACGCTTCCCGCCACTTCGGCCTCGCCGACCGCCCGTCAGGTGTGGACCCGCGCGCGGGGCATCCTCCTCGCGCTCGTGATCCTCCTGGCCGCCGCCGTCGCAATCGCCGCGATCCGCTCCGACGAACGGCACGGCGACCTCGACCCGCGCTCCGCCGACCCCTACGGCAGCCGTGCCGTCGCCGAACTCCTCGGCGACCGGGGCGTGTCCACGCGCGTGGTCACCACCCTGGCCCAGGCCCGCGCCGCGGCCGGCCCGGACACCACCCTCCTGGTCGCCGTCCCCGACCTGCTGACCGAGCGCCAACAGTCCGGCCTGCACTCGGCGTTCACCGACTCCGACAGCCGTACGGTCCTCGTCGCCCCCGGTCCCGCGTCCCTGCCCCGGCTCGCCCCCGGAGTAACCGCGGACGCCGGAACCAGCTTCGACACACTGCTGTCCCCCGACTGCTCCCTGCCCGCCGCCCAGCGCGCGGGCGACGCGGAAACCGGTGACTACAGGTACACGACCACAGCCGCCGACGCCGACGAGTGCTACGCCAGCAACGGCATGCCGACCCTGCTCCGGCTCCCGGCCGCGTCCGGGGGCGGCGACACCGTCGTCATCGGCTCGCCCGACATCTTCTTCAACAAGCGCCTCGACAAGCAGGGCAACGCCTCGCTCGCCCTCCAACTCCTCGGCTCCCGCCCCCATCTGGTCTGGTACCTCCCCTCGCTGTCCGACACCACGGCCACCGACTCCGGCAGCCAGAGCTTCTTCGACCTGCTCCCCTCGGGCTGGCTCTGGGGCACCCTGCAGCTGTTCATCGCCGGAGCCGTCGCCGCCCTGTGGCGGGCACGCCGACTGGGCCCACTGGTGCCCGAAAAACTCCCCGTGGCGATCCGCGCCTCCGAGACCGTCGAAGGCCGCGCCCGCCTCTACCGCAAGGCCAACGCCCGCGACCGCGCGGCCAACGCCCTGCGCTCCACCACCCGCACTCGCCTCGCCCCCCTCGTAGGCGTCCCCGTCTCCCAGGCGCACGCGCCCGAAGCCCTGCTCCCCGCGCTCTCCGCCCACCTCCACGGCGACGGACAGACCCTGCACACCCTCCTCTTCGGCCCGCCGCCCAGCGACGACGCGGCCCTCATCGCACTTGCCGACCAACTCGACGCCCTCGAAAGAGAGGTACGCCGTTCATGATGGACCCGACCACTGACAACGCCGGGTACACGGGGGACGCGGGCACCGCCCGGGCCTCCCTCGAATCCCTGCGAGCCGAGATCGCCAAAGCCGTGGTCGGCCAGGACCCCGCCGTGACCGGTCTCGTAGTCGCCCTCCTCTGCCGCGGACACGTTCTCCTAGAAGGAGTCCCTGGGGTCGCCAAAACGTTGCTCGTCCGCGCCCTCGCATCCGCGCTCGAACTCGACACCAAGCGCATCCAGTTCACCCCGGACCTGATGCCGAGCGACGTCACCGGCTCCCTGGTCTACGACACCCGCTCCGCCGAGTTCCGCTTCCAGCCCGGCCCGGTCTTCACCAACCTGCTCCTCGCGGACGAGATCAACCGCACCCCTCCGAAGACCCAGTCGTCCCTCCTGGAAGCCATGGAGGAACGCCAGGTCACGGTCGACGGCACCCCGCGCCCGCTCCCCGACCCGTTCCTGGTCGCCGCGACCCAGAACCCTGTCGAGTACGAGGGCACGTACCCCCTCCCCGAGGCCCAACTCGACCGCTTCCTCCTCAAACTGACGATCCCTCTCCCCTCCCGCCAGGACGAGATCGACGTCCTCACTCGCCACTCCGAGGGCTTCAACCCACGCGACCTGCACGCCGCCGGCCTACGCCCCGTGGCCGGCCCCGCCGACCTCGAAGCAGCCCGCGCGGCCGTCGCCAAGACGACGATCTCCCCCGAAATCACCGCCTACGTAGTCGACATCTGCCGCGCCACCCGCGAATCGCCGTCCCTCACCCTCGGCGTGTCCCCGCGCGGCGCCACCGCCCTCCTGGCCACCTCGCGCGCGTGGGCGTGGCTCACAGGCCGCGACTACGTCATCCCGGACGACGTGAAGGCCCTGGCGCTCCCCACCCTCCGCCACCGCGTACAGCTGCGCCCCGAGGCCGAGATGGAGGGCGTGACGGCGGACTCCGTCATCAACGCGATCCTCGCCCACGTCCCGGTCCCCCGCTGATGGCCCTCACCGGACGCGCCGCCCTCCTCGCCGCCCTGGGCTCCCTCCCCGTAGGCATCTGGGAACCCGGTTGGACAGGCATCCTGGCCGTCAACGCCCCCCTGGCACTGGCCTGCGCCTGCGACTTCGCCCTGGCCGCCCCGGTACGCCGCCTGAGCCTGACCCGCTCGGGCGACACCTCCGTACGCCTGGGCGAATCCGCCGACGTCACCCTGACGGTCACCAACCCGTCCGGCCGCCCACTCCGCGCCCGCATCCGCGACGCCTGGCCCCCCAGCAGCTGGCTCCCCGGCACCGAATTCGCCGCCTCCCGCCACCGCCTGACGGTCCCACCCGGCGAACGCCGCCGCCTCACCACCCGCCTGCGCCCCACCCGCCGCGGCGACCGCCACGCAGACCGAGTGACCATCCGTTCCTACGGCCCCCTCGGCCTCCTCACCCGCCAGGGCACCCACACGGCCCCCTGGGCGGTCCGCGTCCTGCCCCCGTTCACCAGCCGCAAGCACCTCCCGTCGAAACTTGCCCGCCTGCGCGAACTCGACGGCCGCACCAGCGTGCTGACCCGCGGCGAAGGCACTGAATTCGACAGCCTGCGCGAGTACGTCCCCGGCGACGACACCCGCTCCATCGACTGGCGCGCCACCGCCCGCCAAACGACGGTCGCGGTACGCACCTGGCGCCCGGAACGCGACCGCCACATCCTCCTGGTCCTCGACACCGGCCGCACCTCAGCCGGCCGCGTCGGCGACGCCCCCCGCCTCGACGCCTCCATGGACGCCGCCCTGCTCCTCGCAGCCCTGGCATCCCGAGCCGGCGACCGCGTGGACCTCCTCGCCTACGACCGCCGGGTCCGCGCCCTCGTCCAGGGCCGCACAGCACGTGACGTACTCCCGTCACTGGTCAACGCGATGGCGACCCTCGAACCGGAACTCGTCGAAACAGACGCCCGAGGCCTGGCAGCCACCGCGATCCGCACGGCCCCCCGCCGCTCCCTGATCGTCCTGCTGACAAGCCTCGACACAGCCCCGGTCGAAGAGGGCCTGCTCCCCGTCCTCGCCCAACTCACCCAGCGCCATACGATTCTGGTGGCGTCCGTGGCAGACCCGCACATCGCCCGCATGCGCACGGCCCGTGGGAACACAGAAGCGGTCTACGAGGCGGCGGCCGCGGCACGCGCCCAGACCGAACGCGACCGCACCGCGGAGAAACTCCGCCGAGCCGGCGTCACCATCGTCGACGCGACACCGGACGATCTCGCACCGGCACTCGCGGACGCATATCTGGCCCTCAAGAGCGCGGGCCGTCTGTAATCCAGCAGGCCCTGCTTGAAAAAGCAGAGCCCTTTACAGAATTCAGAGGCCCTTAAACGCAGAAAACCCCCGTACCGAATTAACGGTACGGGGGTTTTCGCAATATTTGTTCGGCGGCGTCCTACTCTCCCACAGGGTCCCCCCTGCAGTACCATCGGCGCTGTAAGGCTTAGCTTCCGGGTTCGGAATGTAACCGGGCGTTTCCCTCACGCTATGACCACCGAAACACTATGAAACACATCAACCGCACCACACCCAGTGGCCCTGGACATGGGGTTGTTCGTGGTTTCAGAACCAACACAGTGGACGCGAGCAACTGAGGACAAGCCCTCGGCCTATTAGTACCGGTCACCTCCAGCGGTTACCCGCCTTCCAGATCCGGCCTATCAACCCAGTCGTCTACTGGGAGCCTTAACCCCTCAAGGGGGTGGGAACACTCATCTCGAAGCAGGCTTCCCGCTTAGATGCTTTCAGCGGTTATCCCTCCCGAACGTAGCCAACCAGCCATGCCCTTGGCAGAACAACTGGCACACCAGAGGTTCGTCCGTCCCGGTCCTCTCGTACTAGGGACAGCCCTTCTCAATGTTCCTGCGCGCGCAGCGGATAGGGACCGAACTGTCTCACGACGTTCTAAACCCAGCTCGCGTACCGCTTTAATGGGCGAACAGCCCAACCCTTGGGACCGACTCCAGCCCCAGGATGCGACGAGCCGACATCGAGGTGCCAAACCATCCCGTCGATATGGACTCTTGGGGAAGATCAGCCTGTTATCCCCGGGGTACCTTTTATCCGTTGAGCGACGGCGCTTCCACAAGCCACCGCCGGATCACTAGTCCCGACTTTCGTCCCTGCTCGACCCGTCGGTCTCACAGTCAAGCTCCCTTGTGCACTTACACTCAACACCTGATTGCCAACCAGGCTGAGGGAACCTTTGGGCGCCTCCGTTACTCTTTAGGAGGCAACCGCCCCAGTTAAACTACCCATCAGACACTGTCCCTGATCCGGATCACGGACCCAGGTTAGACATCCAGCACGACCAGACTGGTATTTCAACGACGACTCCACCTGAACTGGCGTCCAAGCTTCACAGTCTCCCAGCTATCCTACACAAGCCGAACCGAACACCAATATCAAACTGTAGTAAAGGTCCCGGGGTCTTTCCGTCCTGCTGCGCGAAACGAGCATCTTTACTCGTAGTGCAATTTCACCGGGCCTATGGTTGAGACAGTCGAGAAGTCGTTACGCCATTCGTGCAGGTCGGAACTTACCCGACAAGGAATTTCGCTACCTTAGGATGGTTATAGTTACCACCGCCGTTTACTGGCGCTTAAGTTCTCAGCTTCGCCCAACCGAAGTTGGACTAACCGGTCCCCTTAACGTTCCAGCACCGGGCAGGCGTCAGTCCGTATACATCGCCTTACGGCTTCGCACGGACCTGTGTTTTTAGTAAACAGTCGCTTCTCGCTGGTCTCTGCGGCCACCCCCAGCTCAAGGAGCAAGTCCTCTCACCGGTGATGGCCCCCCTTCTCCCGAAGTTACGGGGGCATTTTGCCGAGTTCCTTAACCATAGTTCACCCGAACGCCTCGGTATTCTCTACCTGACCACCTGAGTCGGTTTAGGGTACGGGCCGCCATGAAACTCGCTAGAGGCTTTTCTCGACAGCATAGGATCATCCACTTCACCACAATCGGCTCGGCATCAGGTCTCAGACTATGTGTGATCCGGATTTGCCTAGACCACGTCCTACACCCTTACCCCGGGACAACCACCGCCCGGGATGGACTACCTTCCTGCGTCACCCCATCACTCACCTACTAACCGCTTGGGCCGGCGGCTCCACCACTTTCCATTCCCCGAAGGGTCCGGAACGGCTTCACGGCCTTAGCATCACGATGCTCGATGTTTGACGCTTCACAGCGGGTACCGGAATATCAACCGGTTATCCATCGACTACGCCTGTCGGCCTCGCCTTAGGTCCCGACTTACCCTGGGCAGATCAGCTTGACCCAGGAACCCTTAGTCAATCGGCGCACACGTTTCTCACGTGTGTATCGCTACTCATGCCTGCATTCTCACTCGTGAACCGTCCACCACTAGCTTCCGCTGCGGCTTCACCCGGCACACGACGCTCCCCTACCCATCCATACAGGCGTTGGCCCTATTGTATGAATGACACGACTTCGGCGGTACGCTTGAGCCCCGCTACATTGTCGGCGCGGAATCACTAGACCAGTGAGCTATTACGCACTCTTTCAAGGGTGGCTGCTTCTAAGCCAACCTCCTGGTTGTCTCTGCGACTCCACATCCTTTCCCACTTAGCGTACGCTTAGGGGCCTTAGTCGATGCTCTGGGCTGTTTCCCTCTCGACCATGGAGCTTATCCCCCACAGTCTCACTGCCGTGCTCTCACTTACCGGCATTCGGAGTTTGGCTAAGGTCAGTAACCCGGTAGGGCCCATCGCCTATCCAGTGCTCTACCTCCGGCAAGAAACACACGACGCTGCACCTAAATGCATTTCGGGGAGAACCAGCTATCACGGAGTTTGATTGGCCTTTCACCCCTAACCACAGGTCATCCCCCAGGTTTTCAACCCTGGTGGGTTCGGTCCTCCACGAAGTCTTACCTCCGCTTCAACCTGCCCATGGCTAGATCACTCCGCTTCGGGTCTTGAGCGCGCTACTAAACCGCCCTATTCGGACTCGCTTTCGCTACGGCTTCCCCACACGGGTTAACCTCGCAACACACCGCAAACTCGCAGGCTCATTCTTCAAAAGGCACGCAGTCACGACGCACCAAGTAAACTTGATGCGCGACGCTCCCACGGCTTGTAGGCACACGGTTTCAGGTACTATTTCACTCCGCTCCCGCGGTACTTTTCACCATTCCCTCACGGTACTATCCGCTATCGGTCACCAGGGAATATTTAGGCTTAGCGGGTGGTCCCGCCAGATTCACACGGGATTTCTCGGGCCCCGTGCTACTTGGGTGTCTCTCAAACGAGCCGTTGATGTTTCGACTACGGGGGTCTTACCCTCTACGCCGGACCTTTCGCATGTCCTTCGCCTACATCAACGGTTT
Organism: Streptomyces sp. NBC_00986; assembly: GCF_045162565.1. Lineage (NCBI taxonomy): Bacteria > Bacillati > Actinomycetota > Actinomycetes > Kitasatosporales > Streptomycetaceae > Streptomyces > Streptomyces sp. NBC_00986. The sequence goes on along the minus strand of NZ_CP108733.1, from coordinate 7,159,347 downwards.
CTGACTCGTCCTGTCGCCGGCAGACGACAGAAGAGAGATCCCACAACCCCGTATACGCAACCCCTGCCGGGTCTCACACGCATACGGTTTGGCCTCATCCGGTTTCGCTCGCCACTACTCCCGGAATCACGGTTGTTTTCTCTTCCTGCGGGTACTGAGATGTTTCACTTCCCCGCGTTCCCTCCACTTGCCCTATGTGTTCAGGCAAGGGTGACAGCCCATGACGACTGCCGGGTTTCCCCATTCGGAAACCCCCGGATCAAAGCCTGGTTGACGACTCCCCGGGGACTATCGTGGCCTCCCACGTCCTTCATCGGTTCCTGGTGCCAAGGCATCCACCGTGCGCCCTTAAAAACTTGGCCACAGATGCTCGCGTCCACTGTGCAGTTCTCAAACAACGACCAACCACCCGTCACAACCCACCGAAGCAGATTTTTACCGGGGTCGGCACTGAAGGCAGCTTGTTACAGCCGTGCCCTCAGACACCCAACAGCGTGCCCGGCACCATCGCCACTCGTGATCAGCTTTCCACGCCCCGAAGAGCAGTACTCGCAGCCATGAGATGACCGACAGTGCCGAATAATCAACGTTCCACCCTTGAGCAACCAGCACCGGACATTCGCCGATGTACTGGCCTCTGACCTCACCCCGAAGGGATCGGTAAGAAGTGCTCCTTAGAAAGGAGGTGATCCAGCCGCACCTTCCGGTACGGCTACCTTGTTACGACTTCGTCCCAATCGCCAGTCCCACCTTCGACAGCTCCCTCCCCACAAGGGGGTTGGGCCACCGGCTTCGGGTGTTACCGACTTTCGTGACGTGACGGGCGGTGTGTACAAGGCCCGGGAACGTATTCACCGCAGCAATGCTGATCTGCGATTACTAGCAACTCCGACTTCATGGGGTCGAGTTGCAGACCCCAATCCGAACTGAGACCGGCTTTTTGAGATTCGCTCCACCTCACGGTATCGCAGCTCATTGTACCGGCCATTGTAGCACGTGTGCAGCCCAAGACATAAGGGGCATGATGACTTGACGTCGTCCCCACCTTCCTCCGAGTTGACCCCGGCGGTCTCCTGTGAGTCCCCGTCACCCCGAAGGGCACGCTGGCAACACAGGACAAGGGTTGCGCTCGTTGCGGGACTTAACCCAACATCTCACGACACGAGCTGACGACAGCCATGCACCACCTGTACACCGACCACAAGGGGGGCACTATCTCTAATGCTTTCCGGTGTATGTCAAGCCTTGGTAAGGTTCTTCGCGTTGCGTCGAATTAAGCCACATGCTCCGCTGCTTGTGCGGGCCCCCGTCAATTCCTTTGAGTTTTAGCCTTGCGGCCGTACTCCCCAGGCGGGGAACTTAATGCGTTAGCTGCGGCACCGACGACGTGGAATGTCGCCAACACCTAGTTCCCACCGTTTACGGCGTGGACTACCAGGGTATCTAATCCTGTTCGCTCCCCACGCTTTCGCTCCTCAGCGTCAGTAATGGCCCAGAGATCCGCCTTCGCCACCGGTGTTCCTCCTGATATCTGCGCATTTCACCGCTACACCAGGAATTCCGATCTCCCCTACCACACTCTAGCTAGCCCGTATCGAATGCAGACCCGGGGTTAAGCCCCGGGCTTTCACACCCGACGTGACAAGCCGCCTACGAGCTCTTTACGCCCAATAATTCCGGACAACGCTTGCGCCCTACGTATTACCGCGGCTGCTGGCACGTAGTTAGCCGGCGCTTCTTCTGCAGGTACCGTCACTTTCGCTTCTTCCCTGCTGAAAGAGGTTTACAACCCGAAGGCCGTCATCCCTCACGCGGCGTCGCTGCATCAGGCTTTCGCCCATTGTGCAATATTCCCCACTGCTGCCTCCCGTAGGAGTCTGGGCCGTGTCTCAGTCCCAGTGTGGCCGGTCGCCCTCTCAGGCCGGCTACCCGTCGTCGCCTTGGTGAGCCATTACCTCACCAACAAGCTGATAGGCCGCGGGCTCATCCTGCACCGCCGGAGCTTTTAACCCCCACACATGAGTGCAGGAGTATTATCCGGTATTAGACCCCGTTTCCAGGGCTTGTCCCAGAGTGCAGGGCAGATTGCCCACGTGTTACTCACCCGTTCGCCACTAATCCCCACCGAAGTGGTTCATCGTTCGACTTGCATGTGTTAAGCACGCCGCCAGCGTTCGTCCTGAGCCAGGATCAAACTCTCCGTGAATGTTTTCCCGTAATCGGGACCACATACACGAGAGCGGAACAGTCAGGCGGAATAAGCCCGACCGTTCACAGCGTCCTCGCTGTATGTTTTCTTCAAAGGAACCTCGCCCCAGCCGTGATGGCCGGAGACGGGGTATCAACATATCTGGCGTTGATTTTTGGCACGCTGTTGAGTTCTCAAGGAACGGACGCTTCCTTTGTACTCACCCTCTCGGGCTTTCCTCCGGGCTTTTCCCTTCGGTCTTGCGTTTCCGACTCTATCAGACCGTTTCCGGTCCCGATTTCCTCGGTGCTTTCCAGGTTTCCGCTTCCGCGTTTCCCTTTCCGGCGGTTCCGACTTTATCAGAAGTTCAGGGCCGGACTTACCGGCCGCTCTTTTCCGAGTTCATCGGGAGTGTGGCTTCTTTGAAATCGAGGTTTCCATCGACGTTTCTAGAAGCAGACAGACACTCACTGTCGCCGACCGGATCAGATCCAGTTCTAGGCAACTGTTCGAATCTACCTCCCCGACCGGTCCGTGTCAACGGCTCCTGTGGGGCGAAGAGGAGACTAGCAGCTCAGCGGGAGTGCCCGCACATCAGGCAGCGGTGGGGACGGAGGAGCTGCGTTCGGCCGCCTCGACGTCACCCGTCTCACCGGCGCGAACGGCACGACCGCCCAGGACGTAGACGTAGGTCAGGAAGGCCCCTTCGGCGACGATGCCGATGCCGATGCGGGCCCAAGTGGGGAGGCCTGACGGGGTGACGAAGCCTTCGATGGCGCCGGAGACGAACAGGACCAGGGCCAGGCCGATGGCCATGCCCACGGCTGCTCGGCCTTCCTCGGCCAGGGCCGTGCGGCGCGAGCGTGGGCCGGGGTCGATGAGGGTCCAGCCGAGGCGCATCCCTGTGCCGGCGGCCACGAAGACCGCCGTGAGTTCGAGCAGGCCGTGCGGGAGGATCAAGCCGAGGAACGTGTCGAGTCGGCCCGCCGACGACATCAGGCCGATGCCTACGCCCAGGTTGAGCATGTTCTCGAAGAGGATCCAGAGGACCGGCAGGCCCAGGAAGATGCCCAGAACCAGGCACATCGCGGCGGCCTTGGCGTTGTTCGTCCAGACCTGTGCTGCGAAGGCCGCCGCCGGGTGGCTGGAGTAGTAGGTCTCGTACTCGCCGCCTGGGCGGGTGAGGTCGCGCAGTTGGCTCGGGGCCGCGATGGAGGACTGGACCTCTGGGTGGGTGCCTATCCACCAGCCCAGGAGAATCGCGACCACGGTCGACAGGAGCGCGGTGGGGACCCACCAGTGGCGTGCTCTGTACACCGCGGCCGGAAAACTGTGCCCCAGGAAGCGTGTGACATCGCGCCAGGAGGCACGACGGGTGCCTGTCACCGCACTACGCGCGCGTGCCACGAGTTGGCTGAGCCGACCGGTGAGTTGGGGGTCCGGCGCGCTGGACTGGATCAGGGAGAGGTGAGTGGCCGTGCGCTGGTACAGAGCGACGAGTTCGTCGGCCTCGGCGCCGTTGAGGCGACGCTGACGGCGGAGCAGTGCGTCGAGGCGGTCCCACTCGGCGCGGTGGGCCGAGACGAAGACGTCGAGGTCCATCTGGTTGCCTGCTCCTCGGCTGCTCGTCGACTGCTGGTCGGGGATCAGCTTGTCGTACTGGGGCGCGATGTGCCCTCAGCTTGGCAGACTGGCTGTTCCAGGGGCAGGGCAGGGGAAGGGCGGCAGGCGTGAGTGAGCTGGTGACGGGCGAGGCGGTGGCGCTGGAGTTGCGCCCCGCGAGGCTGCCCAGCAGGGCGCTGGCGGTGTTGCTCGACCTGATGGTGGCCATCGCCGCCTACACCGCCGTGACCGTGGCACTGATGTTTTCCACGGCCTCTTTGGACGTCGCGGCGCAGGTCGCCATGTCGATCGCGGCCTTTGTGCTGGTGCTGGTGGGCGGGCCCATAGCGGTGGAGACGCTGAGTCATGGGCGTTCACTCGGGAAGCTGGCGTTCGGGCTGCGCGTGGTGCGGGACGACGGTGGGCCGATCCGGTTCCGGCACGCGCTCGTGCGGGGTGCGATCGGTGTGATCGAGATCCTGATGACGGTCGGTGTCGTCGCCTGTGTCGCCTCGCTCGTCTCGGCGCGCGGTCGGCGGCTCGGGGATGTGTTCGCGGGCACTCTGGTCGTACGGGAAAGGGTGTCCGCCGGGCAGACGGCCTTTGTGCCTCCTCCGCCGCCGTGGCTGACGGGACGTTTCGCCGAGCTTGATCTGTCCGCCGTTCCCGATGGGTTGTGGCTGGCCATCCGGCAGTACCTGACACGGATGCAGCAACTGGATCCGCAGGTCGGCTGGGCCATGGCCGAGCGGCTCGCCGCGGATCTCGTGGCTCGTACGGGCGCGCCGGCTCCGCAGGGTGTTCCGTCGGCCGCGTATCTGGCGGCGGTGGTGCAGGAGCGGCAGGCTCGTGATGTGCGGCGGGCCTTCGGGAACGGCGCGGTCGGGGGCGTACCGGCCGGCGGCTTCGGGCCCGGGGCGGGTGTGCCGGGCGCCTTCGGCAACTCGGCGCTCCAGCCGGCGCCGGCTCCTCAGCAGCCGTACGGTTCCCCTCCCCCGCCGGCACCTGCTTCTTGGCCGGCCCCTGCCGCTCCCCCTGTTCCGGCCGCGGGCGGAACAGGACCCGATCCGGCCGCGCCCAGTGCCCAGCCCCCGGCGCCCGTCGAACCTCGGCCCTCCACGGGATTCGCGCCGCCCGCCTGACCTCCCACGAGCACCCCGGAACACCGCCGCTCAGCCGAAGGCGGACGGCGGCGACTCCAGTTCCTCCAGCTCGAGGCCGGGGGCTGCGAGCACCACGTCTCCGGCGATGTGCACGGCGTGCTGCTCCCCCGTATCCAGGGCTGTGACCTGGTATTCGTCCACGGTCAGGGGGCCGTTGTCAGTGCCGTGTGTTTCTCTTTTCAGCAAGGCCCAGGACTGGTCCACGGTGCGGGGGGCGAGGACCGGTTCCGTGAGGCTGACCAGGCGGACGCGGGTCGCGGTGGGGGAAGGGGTGAGGCGCAGGAGACGGGTGGTGGCGATGAGGAACGCGGGGGAGGTGCCGGTGAAGGCGTGGGCGCGCACATTGCCTTCGGTGGCATCGGCGCCGGTGGGGTCGGTGCGGACCCAAGTGACGCCGTCGAGAGCGGCGCCGCGCACCTGCCAGCTCGCGGCGTGGAGTTCCAGCCGGATGGGGCGGCCGAGTTCGTCGAGCGTGAGGTCGACGGAACCGCTGTGGTCGCCCGAGGGGGTGGTGAGTTGGGAGACATAACGCCAGCCGGACGGGCCGGGGGCGCACTGGAAGTGTTCGTCAGCGAGGGGGGTGTGATCGTGCGGATCGTGGAGCGAATAACGGCCGCGGGGCATCGGGGTCCTGGGTCTTGACGGGCCGGTCCGGCCGATGGAGCCAAAGGGGCAGGCCCCCGGCACGGGGGTGCGGGGGCCTGCCTCGGAGGATCTGCTGCTGAGTACCTGCCGCTGAGGCCGCGTCAGTGCACGGACGCGGTCACAGCGGGCGGGGTCACAGCCAGCGGGGTCGCCGGATCAGTAGCGGTAGTGGTCCGACTTGTACGGGCCCTCGACCTCGACGCCGATGTACGACGCCTGCTCGGGGCGGAGCGTGGTCAGCTTCACGCCGAGCGCGTCCAGGTGGAGGCGGGCGACCTTCTCGTCGAGGTGCTTGGGCAGCACGTAGACGTCGGTCGGGTACTCCTCGGGCTTGGTGAACAGCTCGATCTGGGCCAGGGTCTGGTCCGCGAACGAGTTGGACATCACGAACGAGGGGTGGCCGGTGGCGTTGCCCAGGTTCAGCAGACGGCCCTCGGACAGCACGATGAGGACCTTGCCGTCGGGGAACGTCCAGGTGTGGACCTGCGGCTTGACCTCGTCCTTGACGATGCCCGGGATCTGCGCGAGACCGGCCATGTCGATCTCGTTGTCGAAGTGACCGATGTTCCCGACGATCGCCTGGTGCTTCATCCTGGCCATGTCCGCGGCCATGATGATGTCCTTGTTCCCGGTCGTGGTCACGAAGATGTCGGCCTTGTCGACGACCTCGTCCAGCGTCGTGACCTGATAGCCGTCCATCGCCGCCTGCAGCGCACAGATCGGGTCGATCTCGGTGACGATCACACGGGCACCCTGCCCGCGCAGCGACTCCGCACAGCCCTTGCCCACATCGCCGTAGCCGCAGACGACCGCGGTCTTGCCGCCGATGAGGACATCGGTGGCACGGTTGATGCCGTCGATCAGGGAGTGGCGGCAGCCGTACTTGTTGTCGAACTTCGACTTGGTGACGGCGTCGTTCACGTTGATCGCCGGGAACAGGAGGGTGCCGTCACGGTGCATCTCGTAGAGACGGTGCACACCGGTCGTGGTCTCCTCGGTCACGCCACGGATCTCCGAGGCGAGCCGGGTCCACTTCTGCGAGCCCTCGGAGATGGTGCGCTGCAGGACCTGGAGGACGACGCGGTGCTCGTCGGACTCGGCGGTGTCGAGGGAGGGGACCTTGCCGTCCTTCTCGTACTCGACGCCCTTGTGGACAAGCATCGTGGCGTCGCCACCGTCGTCCAGGATCATGTTCGGACCGCCGGTGGGAGTGTTCGGCCAGGTCAGCGCCTGCTCCGTGCACCACCAGTACTCCTCCAGGGTCTCGCCCTTCCAGGCGAAGACCGGGATGCCCTGGGGGTTCCCGGGCGTGCCGTCCGGGCCGACGGCGACGGCGGCGGCCGCGTGGTCCTGGGTGGAGAAGATGTTGCAGGACACCCAGCGGACCTCGGCGCCCAGAGCGACCAGGGTCTCGATCAGGACGGCGGTCTGCACGGTCATGTGCAGCGAGCCCATGATCCGGGCGCCGGCCAGCGGCCGGCCGGCGGCGAACTCACGGCGGATCGACATCAGGCCGGGCATCTCGTGCTCGGCGAGGGTGATCTCCTTGCGGCCGAACTCGGCCAGGGAGAGATCGGCGACCTTGAAGTCCTGTCGGTTGTCGACAGTCGTCATGGAGAGGTGCTCCTCGGGATTGGGGCGAGGTGGATACGGCTGGTCTGCGCGGCGGCGGACACAGGGGTGCCCGAAGGAGGGCACAGGAATGCCCGCGTACGCGCAGCGCAGTCCGTCGGAGGCCCTCTCTCCCTCGGTCGGTCCGCGGTGGGACCGCCCGACCGCCATCAGCAGCGACGTCTGGCTCCCACCCAAGCTACACCGGTGGACCCGGCCGCCCCCAGCCCACCTCGGGACGGATCCAGCCGAACTCCGCCGGGTGTCCGTTGTCGAGTCGGGTTTCCGGGGGAGCTGCGACAGGGGGCCCGCGACCGGTGGGCGGAGAGGAGCGGACGACGGCGACCAGGGACTTCCGCGTCTTTGAGTCGGCCGTCGGATGTTGCAGGATGCACGGAGATCAGGAACCTCTGATCGATCTTGCGGGACGTCCGGGACGGCGTTCCGCACGACGAAGGTGTTAGGAGAACGACGTGACGACTACGGCCGGCCCTCCCCCCACGGGCGGCGGCGAAGGTGAGCGGCAGCGGTTGAGGCTGCTCGCGGTGACCGCGTGCCCGACCGGCATCGCCCACACGTACATGGCCGCGGAGAAGCTCGCGCAGGCCGCCGCGAGCCGCGGTATCGACATGAAGGTGGAGACGCAGGGTTCCATCGGAGCTGAGAACGTCCTCGATGACAACGATGTCAGCACCGCGGACGGTGTGATCGTCGCCGCGGACAAGGACGTGGACCTGAGCCGTTTCGTCGGCAAGCGGGTCCTCGTGGTCGGGGTCGCCGAGGGCATCCGGCATCCCGAGCGGCTGATCGAGCAGGTGCGGTCCGCGCCCGTGCACACGGCGGGCGGTACGGCCGCGGCGACAACGGCGCCGGGCGGCAGGGAGCGGAGCGTCGCGTACAAGGCGCTGATGAACGGGGTCAGTTACATGATCCCGTTCGTCGTGGTCGGCGGGCTGCTGATCGCGATCTCGCTGTCGCTCGGCGGCCACCCGGACCCCTCCGGCGGTCTGGTCATCCCGAAGGACTCCTTCTGGATGGACGTGAACAACATCGGCGTGATCGGTTTCACGCTGATGGTGCCGATCCTGTCCGGCTACATCGCCTACGCGATCGGCGACCGGCCCGCGCTCGTGCCGGGCATGATCGGCGGGTGGATCGCCAACACCGGTTCACTGTACGACTCGAAGGCGGGCGCCGGGTTCATCGGGGCGATCGTGACCGGGTTCCTCGCCGGGTATCTGGTGCTGTGGATCAAGAAGGTCAGGGTCCCGAAGTTCGTACAGCCGATCATGCCGATCATCGTGATCCCGATCGCGGCGACGACGGCGCTCGGGCTGTTCTTCATCAACGTGATCGGGAAGCCGATCTCCTGGGTGTTCGAGCACCTCACCAGCTGGCTCGGCGGGATGACCGGCACCAGCGCGATCCTGCTCGGCACGATCCTGGGGCTGATGATCGCGTTCGACATGGGCGGGCCGGTCAACAAGACGGCGTTCCTGTTCGGCGCGGGGCTCATCGCGACCGGCAACCAGGCCGTCATGGGCATGTGCGCCGCCGCGATCCCGGTGATGCCGCTCGGCCAGGGCCTGGCCACGTTGATACGGCAGCGGCTCTACACCGAGCAGGAGCGGGAGACCGGTCTGGCCTCGCTGTTCATGGGCTGTTTCGGCATCTCCGAGGGCGCGATCCCGTTCGCGGCGGCGCGGCCGGCGCAGGTCATCCCGGCCAACATGCTGGGTGGCGCGGTGGCCGGTGCGGTCGCCGGGCTCGCCGGGGTGAAGGACGCGGTGCCGCACGGCGGGCCGATCGTGGCGGTGCTGGGCGCGGTGAGCGGCGTACCGATGTTCTTCGTGGCGGTGGCGATCGGCACGGCGGTCACCGCGGTGACGACGGTTGCGCTGGTCGACGTGAGCGAGCGGAAGCGGCGCGGAGAGCCCGTCGGGCACGGGGTCAGCCCGGACGAACCCGAGCTTGCGTTGGTCGGGGCCGGGGTTGGAGCGCAGGGCGCCGGGGGCGTCGTAGCAGAGCGGGCTTCGCGTACGGGCACGGCAACGGTCAGTGCGGTCGGGTCGGCCGGGTCAAGTGCGGATGCTGCGGCTGCCGTTGAGGCCACGGTCGGCGCTGGCACGGCCGGCATCGACTCAGCGAACTCCGGCTCGGCCGACACCGGCTCGGCCGACTCCGAAGGCGCCCCTGGTTCCGGCTCCCCCGCCACGAGCCCCGCCCCGGAGATCCACCCCGGAATTCTCCCCGAGGCTCTCCCTGAAGTTCCCCCCGAAATCCTCTCCGGCTACCTCACCCAGGAAACCGTGAAGGTGCGGCTCGACTCATCCGACAAGGAGGCCGCGATCCGGGAGATGGCCGGGCTGTTGGCGCGGACCGGGAAGGTCGTGGACGTCGAGGAGTTGGTGGCGACCGCGTTGCGGCGGGAGGCGCAGGGGACGACCGGGCTCGGGGAGGAGATCGCGATTCCGCATGCCAAGACGGATGCGGTGAGTGCGCCGGTGGTCGGGTTCGCGCGGTCGGCGGAGGGGGTCGAGTGGGGCTCCCTGGACGGTACGAAGGCGCGGCTGGTGTTCATGATCGCCGTGCCGGAGGCGGCCGCCGGGGATGAGCATCTGCGGATTCTGGCGTTGCTGTCACGGAAGTTGATGGATGCCGGGTTCCGGGAGCGGCTGCTGGCGGCCGAGGACGAGTCGGCGGTGCTCGGTGTACTGAGCGAGGTCGGTTAGCCGCTGCGGGCCCGCGGCTGTCGCAGGTCGCGGGCCCGCACAGACCGTTCACAGAGACCCGCTACCCTCGCGCCCGCGGAAGTGCCGCATGGGGAGGGAAACGATGTCGGGCAAGGGGCGGGGACTTGGGGTCGCGGCTGTCGTGGTGGGGTTGTTGGGAGTGGTGCTGGCGGTCGGCGGGCTCGCGTACGCGCTGAATTCCTACGGCAGTTCCACCATCAGCAGCCAGAGCATGGCGCCGACGTACGAGCCGGGCGACCGGATCATCTACGAGCAGGTCGACGGCGGCGAGGTGCACCGCGGTGACGTCGTGCTGTTCTCGGCGCCGGACCGCTACGGGTTCAGCGCGAGCGTGATGCAGCGGGTCGTCGGGGTGGGTGGCGACCGCGTGGTGTGCTGCACGGGATCGGGCACGGCCGCGCGGATCACCGTGAACGGGAAACCGCTGGCGGAGCCCTATGTGAAGCACGGCGATGTCGACGGCGTGCACAAGACGTACGACGTGACGGTCCCGAAGGGCCGGCTGTTCCTGCTCGGTGACAACCGGGCGAACTCGAGGGACTCGCGTCTCTTCGCGAGCGACCACGACGGCACGGTGGCCGACTCCGCCGTCCGGAGCCGGGTGACCGACGACCGTACGGTCGCCTCCGGCATCGGGGCGGCCGTCATCGGCGGGGTCATCCTCGTCCTGGTCGGTATCGGCCTGGGCATCGCCGCGTTCGTACGGCGGCGGAGGGCGGTGCCGGTGGCGCCGTGGCCCGTTCAGCAGGGCTAGCGGGAGCCGCGGGGCTCGTCGGACGTCCGGCGGGCCCCGCTGTCGTAGCGGCGGAGGGGCTCAGTGCTCGGCGGGGTGCTGAGCCGGGCCTCCGGGGGTGGCTTCGCGGTCCGGACCCTTCGTGGCTTCGGACTCGCTGTAGATGTCGGGTTCGAGGTAGATCACGCGGGCGATCGGGACGGCTTCGCGGATCCGGGACTCGGCGGCGTTGATCGCGGTGGCGACCTCGGTGGCCGTGTCGTCGTGCTGGACGGCGATCTTGGCGGCGACGAGCAGTTCCTCGGGGCCGAGGTGGAGCGTGCGCATGTGGATGATGCCGGTGACCGTGTGACCGTCGACGATCGCGGCCTCGATCTTCTTGACGTCCTCGATGCCGGCGGACTCGCCGAGCAGCAGGGACTTGGTCTCGGCGGCCAGGACCAGCGCGATCAGGATGAGCAGGATGCCGATGCAGAGCGTGCCGATGCCGTCCCAGACGCCGTCGCCGGTGAGCAGGGCCATGCCGACGCCGCCGAGGGCGAGGACGAGGCCGATGAGCGCGCCGAAGTCCTCCAGGAGGACGACCGGCAGTTCGGGGGCCTTGGCGCGGCGGATGAACTGCGACCAGGAGTGCGTGCCGCGCAGTTCGTTCGACTCCTTGATGGCCGTACGGAACGAGAAGCCCTCGGCGATGATCGCGAACACGAGGACGCCCACCGGCCAGTACCAGTGCTCGAGTTCGTGCGGGTGCCTGATCTTTTCGTAGCCCTCGTAGACGGCGAACATGCCGCCGACGGAGAAGAGGACGATCGAGACGAGGAAGGCGTAGATGTACCGCTCGCGGCCGTAGCCGAAGGGGTGTTGCGGGGTGGCCTCGCGCTGGGCCTTCTTGCCACCGATCAGGAGCAGGGCCTGGTTGCCGGAGTCGGCGAGGGAGTGGACGCCCTCGGCGAGCATCGAGGACGAGCCGCTGAAGGCGAACGCGACGAACTTCGATGCCGCGATCGCGAGGTTGGCGCCGAGTGCCGCCACGATCGCCCTGGTGCCGCCTGACGCGCTCATGTGTTCGCGGTGTCCCTTCGCCTTCGTACGTCTACGCCGGACGTCTGCCCCGGATGGAGCGTCCAAGCCTCTTTGCCCGTCCTTTGCCGGTGGGCCATTCTTGCAGCCCTGCCCGACGACGGCTCGTCAGGTATCCACAGGCCCGGTCATACGATCACAGTGGCCCGGAAGACCGTGCCCACGCCGGACACCTCGGCCTTGTCTCCCGCCGGGACGAAGACCGACTGGCCGGGCGCCAGTTCGAACTCGCCCGCCTTCACCGCACCCGCCGTGCAGAGCAGGATCTGCGGGGTGTCGAGGGTGAGGTCGTGGGCGCCGGCGCCTTCCGGGAGGACGTACCGGGACAGCCGGAACTCGTCGATGGGGGTCTCGTAGACCTCCTCGCCGTCGGGGGACGCCTCGGGGCGCAGCACTCCGGGGTCGCTCGCCTCGAAGCGGACGACGCGCAGGAGTTCGGGGACGTCGACGTGCTTGGGGGTGAGGCCGCAGCGCAGGACGTTGTCGGAGTTGGCCATGATCTCGACGCCGAGGCCGTTTAGGTAGGCGTGCGGGATTCCGGCGCCGAGGAACAGGGCCTCGCCGGGCTGGAGTCGGACGTAGTTCAGGAGCATGGCCGCGATGACGCCGGGATCGCCCGGGTAGTGGTGCGCGATGTCGGCGTAGGGCGCGTAGTCGCCGCCCAGGCGCGTGCAGGCGGTCGCCGCCGCGGTGACCGTGTGGCGCATCTCCTCGGGGTCTGCGGTGAGGATCGCCGTGAGGACCTCGCGCAGGGCGGCTTCCTCGGGGTGTGCGTGCAGGAGATCGACGTACGGCTTCAGGGAGTCGACGCCGAGGCCGGCGAGCAGGTCGGCGGCGTGCAGCGGGTCGCGGAAGCCGCACAGGCCGTCGAACTCCGTAAGCGCGCAGATCAGTTCGGGCTTGTGGTTGGCGTCCTTGTAGTTGCGGTGCGGGGCGTCCACGGGGATGCCCCGGCGCTCCTCGTCGGCGTAACCCTCCTTCGCCTGCTCCAAGTTGGGGTGCACCTGGAGGGAGAGCGGGGCGCCGGCGGCGAGGATCTTCAGCAGGAAGGGCAGCCGGGGGCCGAACTTCGCGACCGCCTTGTCGCCCAACTCCCGCTCCGGAGAAGCCTCGATGACCTCGACGAGCGTCCCGCGCGCGGTGCGCGAGGGTGCCCCCGGGTGCGCGCCCATCCACATCTCCGCCTGCGGCTCGCCGTTCGGCTCGACGCCGAGCAGCTTGGGGATGGCGGTCCGGGAACCCCAGGCGTAGGGGCGGATCGTGTTGTCGAGGCGGTCCATGTGGCTCTCTACCGGTTCTCTCTGCGTACGACCCGAGGACGACCTGGGTACGACGTGGCTTCGCGCCCCGTACGACGCTGTACGGCGGCTCAGGGCTTCGACGACAAGATCAGGCGCCCGAGGCGAGCGCCAGGTAAACGGCGGCGAAATCCGTCATGGCGATCAGCTCCGCGAGGGTCTCCAACTCGCCCCCCTCTTCGGGCTCCAGCTCGCTGATCGGCGTGTCGTGGCTGAGGGCCAGGTCACGGGCGGTGGGCGCGGCGGTGAGGCCGCCGAGGGGACGGTCCCGAAGCAGCACCACGCGTGCGTGCAGCGCGGGTGCCTCCTCGACGCGGTCCCTGAAGAAGTCGTCGGGGTCGGCGCTGGCGGCGAGCGGGCCGGCCAGCAGCGCGTTGTGCTCGGCGAGCGCCTCGGGGAGTTCGGAGACGAGCGCGGGGCGGCCGGCCAACTCCGCGAGCGCGGCGGCGAACCGGCGGCCCGCCGGACCGGCCGACGTGCCCTCCGTCCAGATCACCGGGAGCGAGTCGGCGAGTTCGGAGGCCAGGGTCTTCGCGGGATTGCTGTACGTCGCGACGGCGGGCCCGCAGCGCTCGGCGACCTGGTCGAGCCGGTCGGCGACCTTCTCCAGGGCCTCGGGCGGCGCGCTGAGCAGTCCGGTGCGGTCCAGGATCGCGAGCAGCGGGGTGAGCAGCGCCCAGAGGACTCCGGGGGCGGAGGCGGCCAGGGGCTCGTCGTGCTCGTACGGCGCGGTCGCCATCGGCACGAAGAGGCCGTGCGCGCCGTCCACCGCCTCGGTGAGCGGGCTGCGGGTCGGTGCTACGGCTACGACGGTGCAGCCGCGGCGGTAGGCCTGCTCGGCGAGGAGGGACAGGCCGGGTTCGGTGCCGTCCGGGGTGGTGATCAGCAGGAGGTCCACGGAGCCTGCCCAGCCCGGGAGTTCCCAGCGCAGGGCGCCGGCCGCGGGGGCTACGCCGGTGGGCGCGAGGCGGGTGACGGGGCTGCTGGCGCCGGCGAGGGTGCCGAGCAGGTCGGCTACGCAGGTCGCGGCGGCACCGGGGCCTGCGATCAGGATGGCGCGGGGGCGGCCGTCCGGTTTCAGGTCGTGGACGCCGGCCTCGGCGGCGTGCCGGGCGGCTGTGCGCACCCGCGCACCGGCTTCGGCGGCACCGCGGAGCAGGGCTCTGCGGTCGGCCTCGGCCAGTGCCTCCGGGGTGTCGAGCAGCGATTCGTCGAGCATGGGCGGCGGCCTCCGATCGCGTCGTCGTCGGTTACGCGGGGTGGCGGGCCTCGTCGACGAGCAGTACGGGGATGCCGTCCCGGACGGGGTAGGCCAGGCCGCAGTCCTCGCCGGTGCAGATCAGCTCGGTGTCCTGCTCCTTGAGGGGGGCGTGACAGGCCGGGCAGGCCAGGATCTCCAGGAGGCCGGCTTCGAGCGGCATGAGGTGTCCCTCCGAGGGGGTGTCTGCGACGCGCGGGCGGATGTGCCTGGTCAGGGTACCGCCGCTTGAGAAGGCTTGCCGGGGTTGGGGCCGACGTCCCTGGGGGCTGCGCCCCCAGACCCCCCTTCGGCCTGAGCGGCCTCGTCCTCAAACGCCGGACGGGCTGAGAATGGCGGCCTGCATTGGAGAGGTGTGACCCCTCGCCTGGGCGGGCGGGGTTCGGACGGTGAACTCGGCCCCGACGCCAGACAGGTCGAAAATGCGGGCCTGTGTTCGGGAGATGCACCCCCTCCCGGGTGGGTGGGGGGCGAGACGGCTGGCTCGACCCCCGACGCCAGACGGGTTGAAATTGCGGGCCTGCGTTGCAAAGGCGCCCCCCTCCGGGGTGGGTGGGGGTTCGGGACGGTGAACTCGGCCTCCCGCGCGAGGCAGGTCGAAAATGCCGACCGGCGCCGCAGAAGCGCGCCCCCTCTGGGGGAGGGCGGAACGGTGCGCTCGGCCTCGGACACCGGGCCGGCTGAGAATGCCGACCGGTGCCGGAGATGTTCGCCCCTCCTGGTGGGCGGGACGATGAACTGGGCCTCAGATGCCGGGTGCGCTGGATCTACCGACCGGCATCGAGACGAACCGCGGGCCCAAGCGCCGTCAGCCCCTGATGATCCCCAGCACCTCGTCCCGCACCTTCCCCATCGTCGCCTCGTCCCGTGCCTCCGCGTTGAGCCGCAGGAGCGGTTCCGTGTTGGACGGGCGGACGTTGAACCACCAGTCGGCGGAGGAGACGGTGAGGCCGTCGAGTTCGTCGAGGGTGAGGTCGGCCTGGTTCTCGTAGGCGGTGCGGATCGCCGCGAGGCGGGCCTGTTGGTCGTCGACCGTGGAGTTGATCTCGCCGGAGCCCACGTAGCGGTCGTACTGGGCGACGAGGGCCGAGAGGGGGCCGTCCTGGCCGCCGAGCGCGGCGAGGACGTGGAGGGCGGCCAGCATGCCCGTGTCGGCGTTCCAGAAGTCCTTGAAGTAGTAGTGCGCGGAGTGCTCGCCGCCGAAGATCGCGCCGGCCTTCGCCATCTCGGCCTTGATGAAGGAGTGGCCCACGCGTGTGCGTACCGGTGTGCCGCCGTTCTCCTTGACGACCTCGGGGACCGACCAGGAGGTGATCAGGTTGTGGATGATCACACCCTTGCCGCCGTTCCTCGCCAGCTCGCGAGAAGCCACCAGGGCGGTGATCGCGGACGGGGAGACCGGGTCGCCGTTCTCGTCGACCACGAAGCAGCGGTCTGCGTCTCCGTCGAAGGCGATACCGAGGTCGGCGCCCTCCACGCGCACGCGTGCCTGGAGGTCGACGATGTTGGCCGGGTCGAGCGGGTTGGCCTCGTGGTTCGGGAACGTGCCGTCCAGCTCGAAGTACATCGGCACCAGCGTGAGCGGCAGGCCGGCGAACACCGTCGGGACCGTGTGGCCGCCCATGCCGTTGCCCGCGTCGACGACGACCTTCAGGGGGCGGATGGAGGTCAGGTCGACGAGGCCGCGGAGGTGCGCCGCGTAGTCCTCCAACGTGTCCCGCTGTGTGATCGTTCCCGTCGGTCCGGAGACCTCCGGCGTGCCCGAGTCCAGCCAGGACTCGACGAGTTGGCGGATCTCGGCGAGGCCGGTGTCCTGGCCCACGGGGGCCGCGCCCGCCCGGCACATCTTGATGCCGTTGTACTTCGCCGGGTTGTGCGAGGCCGTGAACATGGCGCCGGGGAGGTCGAACGCGCCCGACGCGTAGTACAGCTGGTCCGTGGAGCACAGGCCGATCTCGGTCACGTCGACGCCGCGCGCCGCCGCCCCGCGCGCGAAGGCCGCGGACAGGCCGGGGGACGAGGGCCGCATGTCGTGCCCGGTCACGATCGCGCTCGCGCCGGTCACTTGGACGAAGGCCGCTCCGAACAGCTCGGCCAACGACTCGTCCCACTGGTCCGGGACGACGCCCCGTACGTCGTACGCCTTCACGAGCTGCGACAGATCAGCAGACACGGCCAACCCTCCAGAAAGTTCCATCGGTCGCCTCAAACTACCCGCCAGGACCGCCGTGCGACGTGCGGCAACCGAGCCGTCCACACACCGTTACCTCAGCTCAGGGCGGCATCTACCCGAGCGGCACAGGGTGGTTGGGCGAGGGGCCGCGTGAATCGTTGAACAACTCGCCCGCAGGCCAGGCGAATCGTTGAAGGACTGGATCACCGAGCGAGCGGATCGTTGAACGACGGGTTCATTGAGCAACCCGATCGTTGAACGATCGACCCGCTGAACAACGGGACCGTTGAACGAACTCCCGCAACGAACTCCGCGACAGACGCCGTCAGTTGTCCGGCGAGCGCAGCACCCGAAGATGACCCCGGCGTGCGACCTCCATCGGGTCCGCCGTGCGGGCCCCGCCTCCGCCGCCGGCGCCTGCAGCCCGCTCCTGGGGTCGAGCTGCCTCGCGCACGGCGTTGGCGAGCGCTTCCAGGTCGTCGCCGCTCGGGCGGGCCGGGGCGGAGCTGTCGAGGAGGCGGACGACTTCCCAGCCGCGGGGCGCGGTGAGGCGCTCGGAGTGCTCGGCGCACAGGTCGTAGCAGTGGGGTTCGGCGTAGGTGGCGAGCGGGCCGAGGACCGCGGTCGAGTCGGCGTAGACGTACGTCAGCGTCGCGACGGCGGGGCGGCCGCAAGCGGTGCGCGAACAGCGACGTACAGGGCTCACGACGTTGGACGGTACCGCACTCTTGAGCGGGCCGCGACGACTCTCCCCCAGGTCACCCCACCGTGTCGGGCTGTGAAACACCCCACACACCCCACCGGCAAAACACCTCTGACCTGCATGGACACCCCTTCCCGAGATCTCGAACGGGGTCGGACCCGGTCACCACTCGGCACAAACACCGTCAATTGCCTTGAGAGGGACGGTCTTCGAGACATACGGATTCGAGCCCGACCTTGGCCGGAATGGTCATCCGGCGACATGCCGTGCGGAGCTCCGGCGGTGGGTGGAGGCGGGCGGGCGGACCCGGCGGGGACTACGCTTCACCAGTGATGGACACCTCCGTACCGCCCTCCGCCGCCGGCCCCGGGCCCCGCCGCCGCGATCGCCACGGCCGGGGCATGCGCGGCCCGATCGCGCCGCCCCAGGTTCCGCTCGCCGCGAGCCGCGCCGACGCGTTCGCGGACCTGGTGCAGGACTCCGTGGAGCGCCTGGAGCGACGCTGGCCGCAGTTGTCCGAGATCGACTTCCTCGTCCTGGAAGTCCCTCGACTGGGTGGTGCGGGCGAGGGCTGGAACGACGAGTCGGTGCCCCTGGGGGGCACGATCGCCGCCCGCGAGGGACAGCCCGCGCGCGTGGTCATCTACCGGCGCCCGGTCGAGATCCGCACGAAGGGGCGCGACGAACGGGCCGCCCTCGTCCACGAGATCGTCGTGGAGCAGGTCGCCGAACTGCTGGGGCTCACCCCGGAGACGGTCGATCCGCGCTATGGGGAGGACTGAACCCTCCCCACGCGCGCGTGCCCCCTGCTCCTACTTCTTCTGCAGCACCGACAGGTCCTCGTCCGTCTGCGGCACCGACACCGTCCCCCGGTCGTCGGGCAGGGTCTGGATCGTGAAGCCCGGTACGCCCTCCTCGGTCGCCGACAGGGTGCGGGCCGCGTACACCGGGCCGCCCGACTGCGGTTCGAGCGTCAGCGCGTAGGTGCCCTTCAGGCCTGCGGGGACCGGGAGTTCGACGTCCTCGGTGGTGCCGGCCTTGATCGTGTACGTCTTCGAGAAGGGCGTGCCGCCACCGCTGCCCGCGGACGCGGTCACCTTGACCGTCGCGGTGCGGGTGGGGGCGACCAGGGACAGGGTGGAGCCCTTGGCGCTGTTGTCGGCGGACGTCGCGCGCGTGCCGACCTGGCCGGTCGCCGGGATGAACGCCGTCTCCTGCTTGCTCCCCTTGCCGCGTACGACCTTCAGGGCGGCGACGATCGGCACGGACTGGTCGGTCGGGGTCAGGACCAGGGAGCCCGGGTCGCCGCGCGTGACGTCGCCCAGGTCGACGGCGGTCGTCATGCCCGCCTTCACGTGCACGGTCTCGTGCCCGGCCGGCGTGATCATCCCCGTGGGTGACGACAGCCGCACCTTCAGGTCGGCGTCCGAGTCGCCCGGCGTGAAGGCGATCAGCCGCACCGAAGTGGCGTCCTTCGGGATGCCCGGCATGACCAGGCTGCCGGCCGGGTCGGTGGACGCGGCCAGCCAGTCGCCGCCGAGCTTGGAGTCGAGGGCCTGCACGGACGCGCCGACCCGGCCGCTGCGCACGCTCACGTGCACGGTCAGGTCGGTCTCCTGGTCGTCGGTGAGCGTGGACAGCAGGATCGGCTCGCTGGCGTGCGGCTCGACCGTGATGCCCTCCCCCACCGTCGACTTGAGGTCGCCGTCCTTGCCGTAGAGCTGGATGTCGACGACGGCCGCGGAGTCGTCCGGGTTGGTGAGGTGCACGTAGTCGGTGCGGCCGGTGGCGGTGCTGGCGCCCGGGAACCAGAACTCGGTGTCCGGGGCGGTGCAGTTGACGCCCTGGAGGCCGCGGCCGTTGCCCGCGGCGACCTCGGTGGTCTCCTGGGCGGTCCAGCCGGGCGCGTACTTGCCCTCGGCGGTGCCGAGCAGTGCGGGTGAGTCGGCGCCGGAGCTGTCCCCGGTGGCCGGGGTGCCGGGGGCCTTCGGCTCCAGGACGGGCTTGGCGGGCTTCTTCTTGCTGCTCGTGCCGTCGCCCGACTCCTCGGTGGCGGACTGGAGTTCGGCCTTGCCGTCGCTGTCCGTGCCCTCGGTGACGGGCGTGAAGGACGTGTACGACGTGTCGGCGAGGTCCGAGGTGCTGGGCGCCGGGCAGAGCAGGCTGGTGCGCTCCACGGGCAGCTGGGCCGCCGCCTTGGCGGTGCCTGTGCCGGACGCGGCCGGTGCCTTCATCTCGGCGAACCCGGTGACGGCGGCGAGCGCTACCACGCCGGCGAGGAAGGACAGGGTGGGGCGGTTCACTGCTGGCTCCCGTCGGGGCGCTCGTCGCCGTGCGGTTGTTGCTGCTGGGCCGGGTCGTACGTCGGGTCGTAGGCGGGGTCGTAGTTCGGGTCGTAGCCCTGGTTCTGGTCGTAGCCCGGGTCGTACGCGGGGTCGTACGCCGGAGTCGCGGGCCGGCCGCCGTACGCGTACGGGTCGTACTGGCCGACCTGACCGTCTTGGTAGGGGTCCGCCTGGTACGACTGGTCGTAAGTACCCGCCGGGTACTGCTCGTTGGCCTGGTACTGCTGCTCGCCGCCGTAGGTGCCGTACTCGGCGCCCGCGTAGCTCGCCGCGTCCCACTCGCCGTAGGACTGCTGCTGCGGGATCGCGGCGACGGCCTCCTCCTCCGGAGGAGGCATGGTGTTCGTCGCGAAGGCGTCGAACTGCCCGGTGTCCGCGGTCTCGTCGGTCTGGTCGGTGGTCTCGGCCTCCGCCTGGGCGCGCAGGCGGCGGGCCCTGCGGCCCTCGCCCGCGACCGCCTGGGCCGGGATCAGCTCCTCCTCGGGGAGGTCGTCGTCGATCTCACGGCGGCGGCCCGGGAGGGCGAGCACGACGAGGACGAGGGCGAGCGCGCCCTGGGTCCACAGCCAGGCGGTGTGCCCGATCGGGTCGTCGTAGGTGACGTCCAACGTGCCGCCGGAAGCGGGGAGTTCGAAGCCCTGGGCCCAGCCGTCGACCGTGGTGCGGGTGAGCGGCCTGCCGTCCAGGGTGGCCGTCCAGCCCGCGGCGGCGGAGTCGGCGAGGCGCAGGACGCGGCCGGTGGCGCCGGACGCGATCTTGGTGTGGATGTCGACGGGTCCGGCGGCGACGGGCTTCGGGGTGGCGGAGCCGGCGACGATCGCCGCGCGGGAGACCTCCTCGTCCACCTGCCACAGGGCGCTGCCGTCGGCCTGGCTGAGCCTGCTGAGGCCGGGGGTGGCGTCCAGGACGCGGCTGACCTCGCGGGGCGCGCCCTTGTGGACGAGGACGTAGCGCACGGCGAAGCCGCCGAGTTCGTCGGCCTGGTCGGCGCCGGAGCCGGCGACGAGGTTGGCGACGACCTTGTCGAGCTTGGTGTTCTCGCCGTCCGCCGCGGCGAACTCGCCGTCTCCCATGCGGGCGCCGGAGCCGCGCACCAGCATGTAGCCGACGTGGGCGGCGGAGTCGCTGTCGAGGACGAGGGTGCGGGCCTGGTCCCGGGTGCCGCTCTCCTCGGCGACGAACGCGGGCACCTGGGTCGGGTCGTGGCGCTCCAGGGGGCCGTCGGCGCCGCGGATCATCCAGCCGGCGGCGACGAGCAACGGGCCCGCGGCCGAGGCGAAGGCGATCAGCACGGCGACCGGCTGGCGCCAGCCGAAGCTCTGCTCGGCCACACGCGCGCGTGCCCCGTCGGCGCCGAGTGCGGCGGCGGCGAGGAGGGCGAGGCCGTAGACGAGGGTCGCGGGGCCCGCCCAGGTGGAGCTGTTGGACAGGACGGCGAAGACGAGGCCCACCAGGGCGACGCCCCAGGCCGTCCAGATTCCGAACTGACGCTCACTGCGCAGCAGGGCGGCGAGCGCGGCCAGCACGATGCCGATGAGCATCAGGCCGCTGACTGTGCCGGGGCCGCCCGGGCTGGCGCCGAGCAGGTCGAGGGGGGACGCGGACCCGGAGCCGTACTCCAGTCCTGCCTGCTGGAAGAAGCCGAACGGGAGCAGGGTCAGCGACCAGGGGGCCAGGATCAGCAGCGGGGTGCCGTACTGGGCCAGGAAGCGCGGTCCGTAGCCGACGAGGTCGCCGCGGCGCACGGCCAGCAGCGCGACGCCCAGGAGCAGCGTGATGGGCCAGATGATCGGCGTGAAGGCCGTGGTGATCGTCAGCAGCAGCGCGTACGCCCAGGTGGCGCGCCAGCTGCCACGGGCCCCGGAGGCGTGCGTGAGGCCGCTGGCCGCGATGCCCGCGCGGGCCATCAGCGGGAGCAGCACCGCGAGTACGGCGGTGCCGATGTGGCCGCCCGCGAGGGCGCCGGTGGCGGCGGGCAGGAAGGCGTAGACGACGGCCGCCCACGCGCGCAGGAGGCGCGATTCGACGAGCGGACGGGACGCGAAGTAGGCGGTGAACCCGGCCAGCGGGACCGATGCGACCAGGAGGACCGTGACCGCGAGGCCGGTCGAGCCGAAGAGCAGCGAGGAGAGCATCGCGACGAACGCGAGGTACGGCGGCGCGGACGGGGTGCCGCCGACGCCCACCGGGTGCCAGGAGTCCAGGAAGCGGGACCACAGCTCGCTGGAGTCACCCGGGGCGGGCAGCAGCGCGCCGCCCGTGAGCGCGCCGCTGGCGAGCAGGCCGCGGCACGCGACGAGCGAGACGAGCAGCAGCACCAGGAACAGCACCGGGCCCGGCTTGCGGGCGATGCGCTTCACGCGCGCGAACTGCTCGATCTCCAGGAAGTCCGCGTCGTCGCCGCCGGGTCCGGACTCGACGGCGCCGCCGTGCCGCCCGGCTCCGGAGGTGATCTCGGGGTCGGAGGTGTCGACGAAGCTTCCGGCGACCTGTTCGAAGGTGGCCCGCACGGTCGCGCCCGGCGGCGGGAACAGGGGCCGCAGTTCGGCCTTGTCGATCTGGGCGCCGGCCCGCCTGCGCCGGCCGGCGAGGATCCGCTCGGGGCGCAGCAGGGTGCCCAGGAGGCCGCGGATCTCGTCGAGGGCCTGTCCGGGGACCTTGCCGACGAGGTTGGCGACGGTCCGCAGCAGTGTGCCGACGACGACCCTGAAGAGGACCCAGGGCAGCACGGCCGTACGGCTGTTGACGAGCAGGGTGTAGACGGCGCCGGCCTTGTCGACCTTGTGCGGGGAGGCGACGGTGCGGCCCGCGCAGTCGACGGCGCGGCGCTCGCGGGAGGCCGCCTCGGCGTGCCGGACGACCGCCTCGGGGGCCACCAGGACGCGGTGGCCGGCGGCGGTGGCGCGCCAGCACAGGTCGACGTCGTCGCGCATCAGGGGCAATCGGCGGTCGAAGCCGCCGAGTTCGTCGAAGATGTCGCGCCGGACGAGCATGCCGGCGGTGGACACGGACAGCACGGGCCGTACGTGGTCGTGCTGGCCCTGGTCCTGTTCGCGGCGGTCCAGGCCGGTCCAGCGGCGCCCGGAGTGGGCGATGGTGACGCCGACCTCCAGGAGCTGCCGCCGGTCGTACCAGCCGCGCAGCTTGGGGCCTACGACGGCCACGTCCTCGCGGCCCAGTTCGTACTCCTGGTCCACGACCCGCAGCAGTTGCGCCAGGGCGTCCGGCTCCGGGGCGGAGTCGTCGTGCAGCAGCCACAGCCACTGGACGGGCTCGCCGTACGGGAGTTCGGGCAGGTCGTAGGCGTCGTCGCGCCACGTGCGCGTGACGGGGTCCCAGCCGCTGGGGCGCTTCAGGTACGGCAGCTCGTCCGGGGTCAGCAGGGGCGCGGTGCGGTTGGCCTCCTCGACGGCCTGGCCGAAGCCGGTGCGCCGGGCGAGGTGGAGCACGCGGTCGGCGCCGAGGGCGTCGGTGACCAGCTGCGCGGAGTCGTCCGCGCTGCCGGTGTCGGCGGCCATGACGCTCTGCACGGGGCGCTCCTGGCCGAGCAGCCCGGCGAGCGCGTCGGGCAGCCAGCGGGCGCCGTCGTGGGAGACGAGCACCGCGGTCACCACGTGACGCGGGAACTCAGGAGTGGCAGCGTCGTGTTGGCCTGCCGTGTGGCTGTGCACGGACATCGAGGTACGGGCCCCGGTTCGATGGACTGCGGTGGACGCCCGTGTCCCGAGGGGACCGCGGTACGTCTCGGACGAGCGCCCACACTATCGGCTGGGCATGACGACGGCCCGCCGCCTGTGGATAACCCAGCTGCGACGGGCCGTTCGGTACGTCCCGAGGTATGTCGGCCGGCTTCAGACGGCGGCCTTCTTGAGCCGACGGCGTTCCCGCTCGGAGAGGCCGCCCCAGATGCCGAAGCGTTCGTCGTTGGCGAGGGCGTATTCGAGGCATTCGGAGCGGACCTCACAGGCCAGGCAGACCTTCTTGGCCTCGCGGGTGGAGCCGCCCTTCTCGGGGAAGAAGGACTCGGGGTCGGTCTGGGCGCACAGCGCGCGCTCCTGCCAGCCGAGTTCCTCGTCCGCGTCGTCGACCAGCAGTTGCTGCACCAGCTCGGTCATGTGCGCCCCTCGTCTGTCTTTCGCGTCCCCGTGATGTGGCCGCCGTTACCGATGTCGGCTGAACGACACGAGTGAAATTACAAGTGTGCTGCTCCGGGCGAGTCAAGCCGAGATCTGCTATTGGGCCCCTTATTCACTCTGCGGAACCAAGGGCTAGCGGAAAGTGTTCAAATCGGCATAAACCTTGACAAGCAGAAGAGACCCTCCGAGCGCCTCCTACCCCGAGACGGAGCCTGTACGGGGGAGGACGCTCAGCAGTTCGATCTCGTTCCACTGGGGTTTGTGCGCCCGGTTGTGCGCCATGTGTCCCGGTAGACACCTGAACAAACCTTTCACCTCGGAGATGAACCGGATGAGGTGAAACATGTCCCACATGCCGGGCGTCGAGTTGACAGTGCGGGTGTGAACCGCTGTTCTTGTGGGCATGCTCGCGAACTCGGCACTCACCTCGACCCGCACCGCCGGGTCCCTCGGTGCTGCCCACGCTCGCTGTAGCTGTTGTTGCTGTTCCGGCTGTTGAGCCCCACGCGCTCCGGCCTTACCTGCCTGTCTCTCTGGTGACACCCAGCCCCCGCCGTTACTTCTTACGCCGAGGAACCACCGCACCCCCATGAACAGCGACAGCGACCTCCAGATCGCCGGCGACATCCTCGAAGTCCCGCACCTCCTCCAGCCGCCGCGCGAACACCCGGCCACCGTGGCCGAGTTCGTCGGCCTGGCGCGCTCCGTCGCGGCCGACCGCGCCCAGTGGGAACACCTCGTCGAGTACGACGCGACGACCCGCTGGTACCACCGGCTGCGCACCGGCCCCGGCTACGAGGTGTGGCTGCTGTCCTGGGTGCCCGGACAGGGCAGCGGGCTGCACGACCACGGCCGCTCCTCCGGTGTGCTGACCGTCCTGGACGGCACGCTGACCGAGCGCACCGAGCGGGGCACGCGCGCGTTGGGGGCGGGCGCGCAGCGGGTGTTCGCGCCGGGGTACGTCCACGAGGTCGTCAACGACACCCTCGAACCGGCCATAAGCCTGCACGTCTACTTCCCGGGTCTGACCGAGATGCCGATGCACACGGCCTGCGCGCGGCGCACCGGGTCGGAAGCGGTCGACGCCGTGACTGCCTGAGACTGGCTGCCGCGTTGTCAGAGCCGCCTGCAAGACTTGTCCCCATGCGCATTGTGGTTCTGGCAGGCGGTATCGGTGGTGCCCGGTTCCTGCGCGGTCTCAAGCAGGCCGTGCCGGACGCGGACATCACGGTGATCGGCAACACGGGGGACGACATCCACCTCTTCGGGCTGAAGGTCTGCCCGGACCTCGACACGGTGATGTACACGCTCGGCGGCGGTATCAACGAGGAGCAGGGCTGGGGGCGGGCCGACGAGACCTTCCACCTCAAGGAGGAGCTCGGGGCGTACGGGGTCGGGCCCGAGTGGTTCGGGCTCGGCGACCGGGACTTCGCCACGCACATCGTGCGGACCCAGATGATCGGCGCCGGGTTCCCGCTGAGCGCGGTCACCGAGGCGCTGTGCGACCGGTGGAAGCCCGGGGTGCGGCTGATCCCCATGACGGACGACCGCGTCGAGACGCATGTCGCCGTCGAGGTCGACGGCGAGCGCAAGGTGATCCACTTCCAGGAGTACTGGGTACGGCTGCGCGCGTCGGTCGCCGCCGAGGCCGTCGTGCCGGTCGGGGCCGAGCAGGCCAAGCCCGCGCCCGGGGTCCTGGAGACGATCGCGGAGGCGGACGTCATCCTCTTCCCGCCGTCCAACCCGGTCGTCTCCGTAGGCACCATCCTTGCCGTGCCCGGCATCCGGGAGGCGATCGCCGAGGCCGGGGTGCCCGTGGTCGGCCTCTCCCCCATCGTCGGGAACGCGCCCGTGCGCGGGATGGCCGACAAGGTCCTCGCGGCGGTGGGCGTCGAGTCCACGGCCACGGCGGTCGCCGAGCACTACGGCTCGGGGCTGCTCGACGGCTGGCTCGTCGACACCGTGGACGCCGCCGCCGTACCGGACGTCGAGGCGGCCGGCATCCGCTGCCGGGCCGTACCGCTGATGATGACCGACACCGAGGCGACCGCGCGGATGGCGCGGGAGGCGCTGGCGCTGGCGGAGGAGGTGCGGGCGGCATGAGCGAGGTGGCACCGGTGGAGGGGTACCGGGTCTGGGCCGTGCCCGGCCTGCCCGAGGTGGCGGCCGGGGACGATCTGGCCAAGCTGATCGCCGCGGCCGAGCCCGGGCTCGTCGACGGGGACGTGCTCCTCGTCACCTCGAAGATCGTGTCCAAGGCGGAAGGGCGGATCGTCGAGGCGACCGACCGGGAGGCCGCGATCGACGCCGAGACCGTACGGGTCGTGGCGCGGCGCGGAGCCCTGCGGATCGTGGAGAACCGGCAGGGGCTGATCATGGCCGCGGCCGGCGTCGACGCCTCCAACACCCCTGCCGGGACCGTGCTGTTGCTGCCCGAGGACCCGGACGCGTCCGCGCGCGCGATCCGCGACGGGCTGCGGGACGCGCTCGGCGTCGACGTCGGCGTCGTCGTCACCGACACCTTCGGGCGACCGTGGCGCACGGGGCTCACGGACGTCGCGATCGGCGCCGCCGGGGTGCGTGTGCTGGACGATCTGCGCGGGGGTACGGATGCCTACGGCAATCCGCTGAGCGCGACCGTCGTGGCCACGGCGGACGAACTGGCCGCCGCCGGTGATCTCGTCAAGGGCAAGGCCGCGGGGCTGCCTGTCGCCGTGGTGCGTGGGTTGCCGCATGTCGTGACCTCTGAGGATGACGAGTTGGGCGCGCGGGCCATGGTGCGGGGCGGGCGTGACGACATGTTCCGGCTGGGGACGTCGGAGGCGGTACGGGAGGCGGTGACCCAGCGTCGTACGGTGCGGGCCTTCACGGACGAGCCGGTCGACCCCGGTGCCGTACGGCGGGCCGTGGCCGCTGCGGTGACCGCGCCGGCGCCGCATCACACGACGCCGTGGCGGTTCGTGCTGCTGGAGTCCGCGGAGTCTCGGACTGCGCTGCTGGACGCGATGCGGGACGCGTGGATCTCCGATCTGCGGCGGGACGGGAGGTCCGAGGAGTCCATCGCGAAGCGGGTACGGCGCGGGGATGTGTTGCGGGGGGCGCCGTATCTCGTGGTGCCGTGTCTCGTCATGGACGGGTCGCACACGTATGGGGATGTGCGGCGGGACGGGGCGGAGCGGGAGATGTTCGTGGTGGCGGCGGGGGCGGGTGTGCAGAACTTCCTGGTGGCGCTTGCCGGGGAGCGGTTGGGGTCGGCGTGGGTTTCGTCGACGATGTTCTGCCGGGATGTTGTGCGGGGGGTGCTGGGGTTGCCTTCGGGGTGGGATCCGATGGGGGCGGTGGCTGTGGGGCATGCGGCCGGGGCGCCTGCGGCTCGGGCTGAGCGGGATGCGGGGGCGTTTATCGAGGTGCGGTGAATCGCCGTTGGGGCTCGTCTCGGTTGCGGGTGCGGGTTGCTTGTGGCTGAGCGCGCAGTTCCCCGCGCCCCTGTCGGGGCGCTGACACCTAGGCTCGTAGGACTCTTCAGGCCTCTCACATCACCCTGGAATCTCACTGTGGCCGGACGTTTTGCTCCTCGGCCCACTCGTACGACTGTGCGGGGTGGGGATGTTGTCGTGCCTGGGGGTGTGCCTCGGCAGGACTCGGAGGCTGGGCGGGTTCGGCGTTGGGTGCCGGGCGGGGTGATTGATCTCGGGCTGGTGCTCGGGCCGTTGCGGCGGGGGCCCGGGGATCCCACCTTTCGGGTGGACACGGACGGGGCTGTGTGGCGGGCCAGTCTTACGCCGGTCGGGCCGGGGACCCTGCGGGTGTCCGCGCACGGGGGTGAGGTGCGGGGGGAGGCCTGGGGGCCGGGGGCGGAGTGGTTGTTGGAGCGGTTGCCGGAGATGCTTGGCGCCGCTGATGATCCTGGCGCGTTTGTGCCTCGGCATCGGCTTCTGGCCGTGACTCAGCATCGGCGGCCCGGGTTGCGGTTGATGCGGACCGGGCTGGTGCTGGAGTCGTTGATTCCGTCGGTGCTGGAGCAGAAGGTGACGACCGACGAGGCGTATCGGGCCTGGCGGTTGCTGGTACGGAAGTTCGGGGTGCCGGCGCCCGGGCCCGGTCCTGTCGGCGGACGGATGTGGGTGATGCCGGCCCCGCGCGCGTGGGCGTTGATTCCGTCGTGGGAGTGGCACCGCGCCGGGGTCGACGACAAGCGGGCCTCCACGATTCTGCGTGCCGTACGAGTCGCTGCGCGGCTTGAGCAGGCGGGGGCGATGTCCGCGGAGGATGCGCGGGCTCGGTTGGAGGTCGT
Organism: Streptomyces sp. NBC_00986; assembly: GCF_045162565.1. Taxonomy (NCBI): domain Bacteria; kingdom Bacillati; phylum Actinomycetota; class Actinomycetes; order Kitasatosporales; family Streptomycetaceae; genus Streptomyces; species Streptomyces sp. NBC_00986. The sequence continues at coordinate 7,131,365 of NZ_CP108733.1, read as the reverse complement.
GCCGGGGGTGGGGGTGTGGACGTCCGCGGAGACCGTGCAGCGGAGTCATGGGGCGGCGGATGCGGTGACCGTGGGGGATCTGCATCTGCCGGGGATCGTGGGGTGGGCGTTGGCCGGGGACCGGGACGCGGACGACTCGGTGATGTTGTCGTTGCTGGAGCCGTATGCGGGGCAGCGGCATCGGGCGGCTCGGTTGATTCTGCTGAGCGGGCGGACTCCGGCGAGGCGGGCGCCGAAGATGCCGCGGGGTGACATCGGGGCGTTGTGACGTGCGGGGGGCTTCGGTTGCCGGGGGTGTTTCGGTTGCCGGGGGTTTCAGCTGCCCGGGAGGCTTCAACTGCCGTCCCTGGGGGCTCCGCCCCCAGACCCCCAGGCCTATGCCCACCCACCACCCGACTCGGTAGGCCTAGAAGTGCCGCACTACCGACTCAGTACGCCGAGAAGTACCGCACCCGCCGACTCGGTAGGCCGCGAAGTACCGCTCCGCCGACTCCCTACGCCGCGAAGTACCGCTCCGCCGACTCCCTACGCCAAGAAATACACCCGGCAGTCGACTCGGTACGCCAAGAAGTGCCGCACCGCCGACTCCCTACGCCGCGAAGTACCGCACCCCCGACTCGGTACGCCAAGAAATACACCGGCTGTCGACTCGGCACGCCAAGAGATGCACCGACAGTCGACTCGATGGGCCGGAAGCGCGGCACCACCGGCCCACTACGCCCAAAAGCGCGGCACCACCAGCCCGGTAACTCCCAGAAGCGCACCCTCACCGGCCCTGTACGCCCACAAGCGCACCCCCACCCGACCCGGCAGGCTTGGAGGCAGGCCAACAGTCGCCCACCCCCACCCCGACCCCCCCTGTCCCCCTACTGACCCGACCTCACTGATCCGACCTCACTGATCCGAAGAGAACCTCACCGCCCCCGCCGGAATCCGCGCATCGCACCACACCCGCATGCCGTCGCGGAGTTCGTTGTCGGCGCCGATGATCGCGCCGTCGCCGATGACCGTGCCGGTGAGGACGGAGCGTTCGCCGACTCGGGCCCGGGTGCCGATGAGGGAGTCGGTGATCACCGCGCCGGGTTCGATGACGGCGCCAGGGAGGATCGTCGAGCCGAAGACCCTCGCGCCCTCCGCCACGAACGCGCCCTCGCCCACCACCGTGCCGCCCGTCAGTTTGGCGTCGGCGGCCACCCGGGCCGTGGGGAGGACCAGGCGGTCGCCGCAGCGGCCCGGGATCGCAGGCGATGGGGCTCGGCCCAGGACCAGGTCCGCCGAGCCTCGGACGAAGGCCGCCGGGGTGCCCAGGTCCAGCCAGTACGTCGAGTCCACCAGGCCCTGGAGGTGGGCGCCGGCAGCCAGGAGGTCCGGGAACGTCTCCCGTTCCACCGACACCGGGCGGCCCGCCGGAATCGTGTCGATGATCGAGCGGCGGAAGACGTACGCGCCCGCGTTGATCTGGTCGGTGACGATCTCCTCGGGGGTCTGGGGCTTCTCCAGGAAGGCCAGGACCCGGCCCGTCTCGTCGGTGGGGACCAGGCCGTACGCGCGCGGGTCCGTCACCTTGGTCAGGTGGAGGGAGACGTCCGCGCCCGTTGTCTCGTGGGTGTGGACCAGGGCTCTGATGTCCAGACCCGTCAGGATGTCGCCGTTGAAGATCAGGACCGGGTCGTCGGGGCCGGAGTGGAGGCGCGAGGCCACGTTGCGGATCGCGCCGCCCGTGCCGAGGGGCTCGTCCTCCGTGACGTACTCGATGTGGAGGCCGAGGGACGAACCGTCACCGAAGTGCGGTTCGAACACCTCCGCCAGATAGGAAGTGGCCAGGACGATGTGGTCCACGCCCGCCGCTCTCGCTCTCGCCAGCTGATGCGTGAGGAACGGCACCCCCGCCGCCCTGACCATCGGCTTCGGGGTGTGCACCGTGAGCGGGCGCAACCGGGTGCCCTTGCCGCCGACCAGGAGGATCGCTTCTGTCACCTGTCGTCTCTGCTTCCTGCCGGGACCGGCCGAGGTGTTTTTTCGGCCGGCCAGTGTATGCAGACCGTGGATCTGCGCAGCCGCGCGTCTCTGTGCGGCTGCGCAGGTGTTCCGCAGACCCTTCCCCGGCCCCCCCACCTGTCGGTCCGCCCCTGTCAGCGGCCCTGGTACCGGGCCGACGTGGAACGGGCCGAGCCGAGCTTGCCGTAGAGCTGCCGTCCTGGGCACTCCGTGGCGAACCCGTCCCGATGGCCGGAGATCACATTGAGTCGTACGTTCTTTCCTTTTCGGTAGAGATTGCCACCACCGGACTTCAGGTATGTCTTGCCGCGCGGATTGACCCCGTAGAGCCCGAGCTTCCACGCGGTGAGCCTGGCGATCGCGGTCACCGCCGCCGAGGACGGTTTGGCGCTGCCGAAGGTTCCGAGGACCGCGATCCCCATGCTGTCGGTGTTGAAACCGAGGGTGTGGGCGCCCATGACCGCCTTCGCCACTCCCCCGGCGCGGCCCTCGTAGATGGTCCCGCACTTGTCGACGAGGAAGTTGTAGCCGATGTCACGCCAGCCACTGCTCTTGACGTGGTAGCGGTAGATACCGCGAATGACGGAAGGCGCTTGCGAGCAGCGGTAGTTGTTGCCGGTCGCGGTGTGGTGCACGAAGGCCGCCTTGACCTTCTTCGTGTACACGAACCCCTTCTCCCGCAGCTTCTCGTCGGCACCCCAGCCGTGCCGGGTGACGATGCGTGGGCGCGGGCCGATGTACGGCTGCGCCTTGGCGCCCTGGGCCACCAGTTCCCGTTCCGTGGCCTGCCTGCTCAGCGCCGGGAGTTCGGTGGCGGCGAGGCGGGGGGTGGCGGTGCGGTTGCCGTTGGTGGTCGCTCGGGCGCCCGCGAGCGGGGCTTGTGCCGCGCCGGGGTCCACCAGTTCCAGGTGCAGGCCGGCGGGGAGGCGGGACGGCTGTTCGTCGGTGTTTCCTACGGTCCGTGTCGTCGCCGTGTCCGCTCTTACGCGTACGTCCACTCCGTCCGAGTCGCCCACCCACAGCGGGGCCGTGGAGCCGTGGACGTGGCCGGAGTCGCGTTCGGCGGTGCCGGGGTCGGCGCCGTGGTCCTCGTTGTGGGTGTCGACGTCCTGCCAGCCGGACCAGTCACCGGTGGCGGTGGCCCGGGTGCGGACCTGGACCCGGCCGAGCAGTTCGGTGTCGGGGTCGGTCCAGGTGACGCCGACGAGGGAGAAGCGGTGGACGTCGTCGCGGGTGAGGCCCTGTTCGGGGGCCGCGCCCAGGGTGCGGTCGCGGGTACGGGGGGTGAGGGGCAGCGACTGGGTGCTGCCGGGGAGGTCCGGTGCGGCGGTCGTCGACGCGGTTCTCGCGCCGCTCGTCGACTGCGTCGCCGACGCCGCGGACGGTGCCGCGGCCGCGGGCAGGGTGAGCGGGAGGGCCAGTGCGGCCGCGCAGGTGACGCCGATCGAGGAAGCAAGGAATCCACGCATGCCCCTGATTCTGAACATAGTCATACATATCTGCCCATCCGGGAATTGACGGACCGTCGGCTGCCGTTCGTCCGAACCGGTGGTCCGGCGCCGGACGCGGGGGCGTGCGGTGGTGGGCGCCCGCGTACGCTTGCGCGGGTGAACGCCACCGATCGCACCCCTGCCGACCTGCTGCGTTCCGCGCTCGCCGCGGATCCCGGCCGCCCCCTGGTGACCTTCTACGACGACGCCACGGGGGAACGTGTCGAATTGTCCGTGGCCACCTTCGCCAATTGGGTGGCCAAGACCGCGAACCTGCTTCAGGGGGACCTTGGGGCTGGGCCCGGTGATCGGGTCGTCGTGTTGTTGCCGGCGCACTGGCAGACGGCGGTGTGGTTGCTGGCGTGTTCGTCTGTGGGGGTGGTCGCGGACGTGGGTGGGGATCCCTCCGGGGCCGACGTGGTTGTCAGTGGGCCGGAGTCGTTGGAGGCGGCGCGGGCGTGTGGCGGGGAGCGGGTTGCTCTTGCCTTGCGGCCGCTCGGGGGGCGGTTTCCGCAGACTCCGGCCGGGTTTGTCGACTATGCCGTTGAGGTGCCGAGTCAGGGGGATCGGTTTGTTGCGTTCTCGCCGGTGGATCCTGAGGAGCCTGCGTTGGTCGTGGGTGGGGTGGAGTTGACCGGGGTGGAGGTTGTTGAGCGGGCCCTTGCCGACGGGGGTGTGGATGCGGGGGGTCGGGTGTTGTCCGGGCTGTCGTACGACACGTGGGGCGGGTTGAGCTCAGGGTTGTATGCGCCGCTTGCCTCTGGGGGGTCCGTGGTGTTGTGCCGGAATTTGGATCAGCTGGGTGAGGGTGCTCTGGCGAAGCGGGTTGAGAGTGAGCGGGTGACCGTTTCGCGCCTCTGAAGGGGGTGGCGAGGGTTGCTTGGCGCGTCACGGCCGGTGGGGGCTGGTCGCGCAGTTCCCCGCGCCCCTTAAAAGCAAAGAGCGTCAGTCACCCGAATGGGTCAGCAACGCCCACCTCCCCCGCCCCATCCGCGCCATGGTCGTAAGAGCAGAACCACCGCAGGACCACACACTCTTACGACGGCCATGAGGGGTGGAACCGCACGTGTTCGACGACACCGCAGGAGGCGTTCTCGGGCCGGGTGCGGGGGCTTCCGCTTCCGGGACGGGGCTCATACGTCGGCGGCGTCGGCGGTGGGTGCGGGGGGTCGGGGCCGGGGTGGGACTGGTCGTCGTAGCGGCCGCGGGTGTCGGATGGGGCGTCTACGCCAAGCTCGACTCGAACATCACGCCCGACAACGCCGCCGCCGCCGAGCTCGCCCGGTACGAGAAGGAGCGGCCCACCGCCCTCGTGAAGGGGGCGCAGAACATTCTGCTGATCGGGTCCGACTCGCGGTCGGGGGACGGGAACGCGGAGTACGGGCGGGACTCGGGGACCGAGCGGTCGGACACGACGATCCTTTTGCATCTGGCGGCCGACCGGCGCAGCGCGACCGCCGTGTCGTTGCCGCGGGACCTGATGGTGGACGTACCGGGGTGTCTGCGGCCGGACGGGACGCGGACCGAGCCGATGTTCGCGATGTTCAACTACGCGTTCCAGGTGGGGGGTTCGGGGTGCACGATCCGGACCGTGGAGAAGCTGACGAACGTGCGGATCGACCATCACATGGTCGTCGACTTCCATGGGTTCAAGGACATGGTCGACGCTGTTGACGGGGTTCAGGTCTGTCTGAGGAGTCCCATTCGTGACAAGGCCGCCCGGCTGAAGCTGCCCGCTGGGCGCGTCACCCTCGACGGGGAGCAGGCGCTCGGGTACGTGCGGGCGCGGAAGTCGCTCGGGAACGGCAGTGACACCGATCGGATGGACCGTCAGCAGGGGTTTCTGGGGGCGCTCGTCAACAAGGTGCAGAGTGACGACGTGCTGTTCAATCCGGTGAAGCTGTACCCCGTGCTGGACGCGGCCACCTCGTCGCTCACCACCGATCCGGAATTGGCGAATCTGCGCGGTTTGTACGAACTGGTGCGCGGGCTGCGGAACATCCCCACCGAACATGTGCAATTCCTCACCGTTCCGCGGGAGTCGTACATTTACAACGCGAATCGCGACCAGCTCGTGGAGCCCGAGGCCGAAAAGCTGTTCGCCCGGCTGCGGGCGGACGCGACCGTCGCCGTGCGGAAGCAGGTTCCGCAGGATTCCGTCGCAAACGCCCTTAATACGGCGCCCGGTTCAGGGGTCTCGCCCGCGCCCACGTTTCGTGGGAACACCGCCGCCGAGGACACCTGCGGGTAAAACGATCGCCAAGTCGACGAACTTTTGTTCCGAAAAATAGGACGGATTGACCGGTTGTAGGGACGTGGAATTTGTCACCGCAGTCACTTGCCGCTCAACTGGACGGATAGTGTGAGCGATCCGGTGTGCTTGCCGCACTGGATGAACGAGACCCGAGCGCCTGGAGGGGGAAGGCGCCGCGTGGCCCCGACGGAGGATTCGGTAAACCGTGGACGCGCAAGGCCGTGGGCGGGCGGACAACATCGACCCCGCAGACCAGTGGGTACTCAATCCGAACACTGGTGAATACGAACTGCGACTGACTCCTTCCACACCGCAGTCAGCGGTGCCGGGGCCCCGTAGAGCGACTGCGCAGAACCGCAGTGTCGCGGCGCCGGAGCGGGAGACGGTCCCGAGGAGTCCCGGGCGTGAGGTGCCGCCGCCGCGCAGACGGCGGGGCGCGCCCGAGGAGCCACCGGCCCGGCGCGGGCGCCGGCCGGTGAAGAAGAAGGCCAAGGGCAAGAAGGTCCTGATGTGGACCGGCGGCGGGCTGGCCTTCGTGCTGGTCGCCGTCTCCGCGGCCGGGTACCTCTACATCAAGCACCTCAACGACAACATCACGGCCGTGTCCGACGACGGCGCCAGCACCGGTGGCTTCAGCAAGGGCAAGGCCATCAACCTGCTGGTCATCGGCACCGACAAGCGCACGGGCTCGGGCAACGAGGGTTACGGCGACGCCGGCAGCGTCGGCCACGCGGACACCACGATCCTGCTGCACGTGTCCAAGGACCGCTCCAACGCGACCGCGCTCAGCATCCCCCGTGACCTGATCACCGACGTCCCGGACTGCCAGACGACCCAGTCGGACGGCACGACCAAGGTCATCCCGGGCACGACGAGCGTCCGCTTCAACACCAGCCTCGGCCAGGACGGCCGTACGGCGAGCTGCACCGTGCGGACGGTCACCGAGCTGACCGGGATCCAGGCCGACGACTTCATGGTGGCCGACTTCAACGCCGTGAAGACGCTGACGGACGCGGTCGGCGGGGTCGAGGTCTGTCTGGCCAAGAACATCGACGACGCCGACTCGCATCTGAAGCTGTCCAAGGGCACGCACAACCTCTCGGGCGAGCAGGCGCTGGCGTTCGTACGGACCCGGCACTCGGTCGGCTTCGGCGGTGACCTGAGCCGGATCACGCTGCAACAGCAGTTCCTGAGCGCGCTGATGCGGAAGCTGAAGTCCAACTCCACGCTCACCAGCCCCTCGAAGATGCTGAAGCTGGCCGAGGCCGGCACCAAGGCGCTGACCGTCGACGACAACCTCGACTCCATCGGCAAGCTGAAGGACCTCGGTCTTGAGCTGGGCAAGCTCAACCCGAAGAACCTGACGTTCACCACCGTGCCGGTCGTCGACAACCCGGCGGAGAAGACCCCGGTGACGGTCGTCCTCAACAACACGACCGCCCCGCAGGTCTTCTCCCTGATCAAGAGCGACACCTCCTTCACCGCGGTCAAGCAGCAGGCCGCGAAGGAGAAGGCCGCCGTGGCCGCCCGGCTCAAGGGCACCAAGTCCGCCGCCTCCGCGGTGCGGGTGCGGATCCTCAACGGAGGGGCCGTCGCCGGCAGCGCACAGGAAACTCTTACGTGGCTGCAGAATGATGAGGGCGTGCTCAAGTCCGAGAACGCGGGCAACGCTCCGGCGGCGCTCGCGAAGACGACCCTCGAGTACGCACCCGACCAGGCGGACCAGGCTCGACGGCTCGCCGACATCATGGGTCTCTCGGGGTCCGCGATGAAGCCGGGCAAGAGTGTGCAGAACTCCCAGGGGCTGCCGGCGATGACGCTGACCCTGGGCAAGGACTTCAAGGGAGCCGGCGTCCCGCTCACCTCGACCGCGGGGTCGACGCCGGAGGGGGTCCAGAAGTCCACGGCGGACAAGGTTGAGTGCGCCAAGTAAGTGACCACACGGGTCCGTTCCGCGTCTAACAGGGCGCGGGGCGGACCCGTGCGTCAGGGCGTGGGGTGGGAGGGGTGGGGACGTGACGCAGAGCAGCGTGCGTGGGGAGGTGCCGGCGACCGAGGACACGATGTCGCTCACGCCGGCGGACGGGAAGAGACCGTCGGACGGAAAAGGGGACGCGGACGGGGGCAGACCCAAGGGCCGTAGCCGACGGGCGTTGCGCTGGTCGGCGAGTGTCCTCGTGCTGGTCATACTCGGGACGGCCGGCGCCGGATTCCTGTACTACCAGCACCTCAACCACAACATAAAGAAAGACCCCCTGAACATCGGGGACGAGAAGGACCGGGCGGCCGAGTCCAAGGCCAACGCGGCCGGGCAGAAGCCGCTGAACATCCTGCTGATCGGTTCGGACGCGCGGGACTCCGCGGAGAACCAGAAGCTCGGCGGCGCGAAGGACACCTTCGACACCCCGGCCCGCGCCGACGTCCAGATGCTGCTCCACGTCTCCGCGGACCGCAGCAACATGTCGGTCGTGAGCATGCCGCGCGACACGTTGACGGACATCCCCAAGTGCACGGACCCGGACACCGGCAAGACGTACGCGGCCGAGACCGACGTCATCACGAACGACTCCCTGGGCCGCGGCGGCCCTGGCTGCACGGTGGCGACCTGGGAGAAACTGACCGACATCCACATCGACCACTTCATGATGGTCGACTTCTCGGGTGTCGTGTCGATGGCGGACGCGATCGGCGGGGTGCCGGTCTGCGTGGACGCCAACATCTACTCGCACACCTCCTCCGGCAAGGGCTCGGGCCTGAAGCTGAAGAAGGGCACCACCGCGGTGAAGGGCAAGCAGGCCCTGCAGTGGCTGCGCACGCGCTACGGCTTCGAGGACGACACGGACATCGCCCGGACCAAGGCGCAGCACCAGTACATGAACTCGATGGTCCGCCAGCTGCGCGAGAACGCCACGCTGAGCAATCCGACGAAGCTGCGCAGCCTCGCCGAGACGGCCACGAAGGCGCTCACGGTCGACAACGGCCTCGGGACCGTCGCCAAGCTGTACGACCTGAGCAAGGAACTGAAGAAGGTCCCGACGAACCGGATCACCATGACGACGATGCCGTGGGAGTACTCCGGCAGCAGCGGCCGGGTGGTCCCTAAGACGACCGACGCCGACCAGCTGTTCCGGCTGGTCCGCCAGGACATCGCGCTGGACGGCAAGGACAAGAAGAAGTCGACTACGACGGTGAAGGCATCCACCGATCCGGCCGCCGCCGACGACAAGATCGCCGTACAGGTGGAGAACGGCACCCGCACCGACACGACCGGCGCGGTCCGCGGCCGGGCCACCTCGATCGCCCAGCTCCTCGTCGACAAGGGCTTCAAGGAGGCGGTCGCCGACTCCTCGACGACCCCCAGCCAGGCCACGACGCTCGTCCGCTACCCGAGCGCCGACCTCGAGGGCGACGCCCAGCGGGTCGCCAAGGCCCTCGGCATCCCGACGAGCGCGGTGAAGAAGTCCACGAGCGTCTCCGGCGTCACCCTGGTCGTCGGCGCGGACTGGACCACCGGCACGAAGTACAAGGCCCCGGCCGAGGACGACAAGACCCCGACCTCGGCGGACGCCCTCAACGGCTCGGACACGACGGCGTGCATGCACGTCGACCCGAACTACGTCTGGTAGCAGTCCGGGTCGTCGTCGCGGCGGTGCTCAGCTCAGCTGCTGGTCGAGCTGAGTACCGCGGGTCGGCGGGACGCGATCACCCTGCGGGCAAGGGACTTGGGGCTGGTGAGGAAGCCGTAGCCCCAGGACATGTGCATGGTGGCGAGGGCGACCGGGATCTGGAGGCGGGCCTTCAGGGAGAGGCCCTTGCCTGCCGGGAGGGAGCCGAGGGCGATCGCCGCGAGGTAGCCGGCCGGGATCAGGAAGCCCCAGGGTGTCAGTGCCGCGCCGACCACGATGCCCGCCGCGATCGCGCAGACCGCCGTCGGCGGGGCGAGGTAGCGGAGGTTGATGGAGCCCTCGTGGTAGCGGGCGACGACGTGGCGCCAGCGGCCGTAGTCCTTGTACTGCTTGGCCAGGGCCTTCACCGACGGGCGGGGGCGGTACGACACCCGCAGCTCCGGTGAGAACCAGATCAGGCCGCCCGCCTCGCGGATGCGGAAGTTCAGCTCCCAGTCCTGGGCGCGGATGAACTCCTCGTTGTAGCCGCCCTGTTGCTCCAGTGCCTCGCGGCGGAACACCCCGAGGTAGACCGTCTCGGCGGGCCCCGCTTCCCCTCCCGTGTGGAAGGCCGCGTTGCCGACGCCGATCTTCGAGGTCATCGCGGCGGCGACCGCGTCCTCCCAGGCGTTCTCGCCCTCGGCGTGCATGATGCCGCCGACGTTCTGCGCGCCGGTCTCCTCCAGGAGCCGTACGGCGGTGGCGATGTAGTTCGGCGAGAGGATGCCGTGGCCGTCGACGCGGACGACGATCGGATGGCGGGAGGCCTTGATCGCGGCGTTGAGGGCGGCGGGCGTGCGGCCGGTGGGGTTCGGGACGGTGTGCACGCGCTTGCTCTTAAAAGATGCAGTTTCGGCTACGAGCTCGGCCGCGATCTCGTCCGTACGGTCCTTCGAGGGACCGATGGCGATCACGACCTCCATCTCGCCGTCGTACTCCTGCGCGAGGATCGCTTGGACGGCTCCGCGCAGATGCCGCTCCTCGTCGAGGACGGGCATGATCACAGAAACGGCGGGGAGTCGCACGTCGGGCTTGGCGTTCATAGGGGGCTCACGTTACCGCGAACGGGGGACACGGACGCGCCCCGCCCGGGCGTCTGCCGTCGTATCAGATCGTATCGGCCTACGGTGCTCAAGATCCCACGTACGGCCCTCGCGGAGGTGTCCCCCATGCCCACGCCGCCCCGCCGCTCCCCCGCCGCCCGTCCCCCTCAGCGGCGCCCACGGCCCCCCGTACGACCGAAGAAGAAGCCGCGCTGGGCCATGCGGGCGGCGACCACACTGTCCGTGGTGGTGCTCGCGTCCGCCGGGATCGGGCACGCGGTGGTCACCAGCCTCGACGCCGACATCGCCCGCGTCGACCCCTTCAAGGACATGAAGAACCGCCCGCGCGCGGGCCACGGCATGAACGTCCTGCTCGTCGGCACCGACGGCCGCGACAAGATCACCGAGGCGGAGCGGCGCCAGTACCACCTCGGCGGCGCCCCCTGCCACTGCACCGACACGATCATGATCGTGCACATCTCGGAGGACCGGGAGCGCGCCAGCGTCGTCAGCCTCCCCCGCGACTCCTACGCCATGACGCCCCCGCACACCGACCAGACCACCGGCGAGCACCACGGCCCGCACCCCATCAAGATCAACGCGGCGTACGCGGAGGGCGGCCCCAACCTCACCGTCCAGACCGTCGAGTCCATGACCCACGTGAAGATCGACCACTACCTGGAGGTCGACTTCACCAGCTTCATGAAGACCGTCGACGTCCTCGGCGGCGTGAAGATCTGCACCGCCGAGCCGCTCAAGGACTCGTACACGGGTCTCGATCTCCCTGCCGGCACCCACACGTTGATGGGCGGGCAGGCCCTGCAGTACGTCCGCTCGCGGCACGTCGACGGCGCCTCCGACCTCGGCCGGATGAAGCGCCAGCAGCGTTTCCTGGCGGCGCTGATCGACCAGGCCACCTCGTCCGGGGTACTGCTGAACCCGCTGAAGTTCCGTGACGTGACGCGAGCGGTGCTCGGCTCGGTCCGCGCGGACAAGGGCTTCGGCACCGACGAACTCCTCGACCTGGGGCGGGCGATGCGCAACTTCTCCCCCTCCTCGTCCGAGTTCACCACGGTCCCGATCGGTCAGATGGGATACGTCGTGAAGGGCATCGGCTCCACCCTGAAATGGGACCAGGCGAAGGCGGCGAAGCTCTTCCAGGCCCTGCGCGACGACAAGCCCCTGGCCGTGCACAAGGCGGCGCGCGCCAACGCCGTGAAGGTGGACGTGGCCCCGCAGCAGATCCAGGTCCAGGTGGAGAACGGCACGGCGACCGGCGGCCTCGGCAAGCGCGTCGACGCGGCGCTGGCGGCGACCGGCTTCCGTACGACGCACCTGCCGACGAGCGCGGCCGACCACGGCGTACGACGGACGGTCGTGGCCTACGACCCCCGCTGGGACCGTTCCGCGAAGTCCCTCTCCGCGGCGCTGCCCGGGAGCGAGCTGCGCGCGGTGAAGGGACAGGGGCCGGTGCTGAAGGTGATCGCCGGGAGTGACTTCAAGCAGGTCACGCGGGTGCGGGCGACGGATGTGCAGCAGGGCGAGTTCGGGGTGGTGACCGGGGACGAGGTGGGGTGTTCCTGAAAAAGTGTGACACTTCGGCGAATTCTGTAACACTTTTTTCAGGAGGGTAGGTCCCCCCTCGTCAGTCGTCGAGGCCCTCCGCGGCCCGCTTCTCGCGCAGTTCCATGATGGCGCGGCGGCGGGCCAGGCGATGGGTGCGGCGGATCTGGGCCTCCTGGTAGCGGCGCTCGTCGCGCTCGGTCTCCGGGAGGACCGGCGGCACCGCGCGGGGCTTGCCGTCGGCGTCGACGGCGGCGAAGACGAGGTACGCGGAGCCGACCTGGGTGGCCGGGGTCGACTCGTTCCACCGCTCGGCCATGACCCGCACGCCGACCTCCATGGAGCTCCGCCCGGTCCAGTTGACCTGGGCCTTCACATGGACGAGGTCGCCGACGCGGACCGGTTCCAGGAACGCCATCTCGTCCATCGACGCGGTGACGGCCGGTCCGCCGCTGTGCCGCCCGGCGACGGCGCCCGCCGCGTCGTCGACCAGCTTCATGATGACCCCGCCGTGCACCGTCCCCAGCAGGTTCGTGTCGGCGTTCGTCATGATGTGGCTGAGGGTGGTCCGGGAGGCGGACGTCGGCTTGCCCGGCAGATCTGTCATGGACGCCACCCTATGTGAGGGGACATCTGCGGACTTTGTGTTGGCTTCGCAACAGCAGTGCCCTGATTTTCCTACGACCCTTGTAATGGACCAGGTCGCAACCTGCACACTGGGCCCCATGAACGATTGGCCCGAGGGATGGTCCGGCGGCAACCGCGGCAACGAGTACGGACGCGGTAGCGCGAACGCACAGCCGGAGAGCGCACGTGTGATGCGCCAGGTACGACGCGGCCCGCAGGCCCCGCCGTACGGCGCCGGAGTCCCGCCGCAGCCGTCGTACACGGACGGCCAGGGCTATGACGAGGGCCAGAACGGCTACGGCCAGGGCGGCTACGACAACAACGGGTACGACGGCTACAACACCGGCCAGGTCTACGGCGGTGGCGGACCGGGCGGCCCCGAGGGCCCCGACGGGCGCGGCCCGCGCCGGCCCCCGAACTGGCGCCGCCGTATCAAGTGGACCGCGATCACCCTGGTCACCGTGCTGGTCGTGACCTCCGTGGCGACCTACTTCTGGGCCGACTCCAAGCTGAACCGCGACGTCGACCTGTCGAAGGTGATCGACCGGCCGGAGGCGGGCGACGGCACGAACTACCTGATCGTCGGCTCCGACAGCCGCGAGGGGCTGACCGCGGCCGAGAAGAAGAAGCTGCACACGGGCTCCGCCGAGGGCAAGCGCACGGACTCGATGATGATCCTGCACGTGGGCGACAGCGGCGACACCCTGATCTCGCTGCCGCGCGACTCGAACGTGACGATCCCCTCGTACGTCGGCTCCACCTCCGGCAAGACGTACCAGAACACGGGCCGCCAGACGAAGCTCAACGCGGCGTACGCGGAGGACGGCCCGACGCTGCTCGTGCGGACCGTCGAGTACAACATGGGCCTGCACATCGACCACTACGTCGAGATCGGCTTCAACGGCTTCGCGGACATCGTGGACGCGGTCGGCGGGGTCACCATCGACATCGACAAGGGCTTCAAGGACTCGTACTCGGGCGCCGACTTCAAGGCGGGCAAGCAGACGCTGAACGGCGAGGAGGCCCTGGCCTTCGTCCGCACCCGGCACGCGTTCGCGGCCTCCGACCTCCAGCGCACGAAGAACCAGCAGAAGTTCCTGTCGGCCCTTGCCCACCAGGTGGCGACCCCGGGCACCCTCCTGAACCCCTTCAAGCTCTACCCGACGCTGGGCGCGGGCCTGGACTCGCTGAGCGTCGACAAGGACATGTCGCTCTGGGACCTGGCGTCCATGTTCTGGGCGATGAAGGGCGTCAGCGGCGGCGACGGCACCTCCATGAACATGCCGATCTCCGGCTCCACCGGCGGCAACCTCGTCTGGGACAAGGCGAAGGTGAAGACGCTGGTGAACGAGCTGAACAACGACCAGAAGATCACGGTCTCCGGTAACTGAGAAGCTGTCAGTCGGCCCTGCCGCACGCCAGCACGGCGATGTGCGGCAGGGCCAACTCATGTCCCCCTACGGCGAATTCACCCGCCAGCCGCTCGTACTCCCGCCTGATCCGTACGACCGTCCCTTTGTCCTGCGAGGTGACGACGAGCCCGGCGGTGGCGACACCGGCGGCGGGCCCGCCCCACCACTCGTCGAGGGTGGTGCGGTGGTCCCACTCCAGCTCGACGGCCCGGGCGTCCGTGAAGCCCGAGCCCGCCTCGCGGAGCAGCTCCGCGAACCCGTCCGCCGTACGCGCGAAGTCCTCGGCGGGATCGAGTCGCGGCAGATCCGCGGGGATCACGGCCTCCGCCGCCGCGAAGGCCCGCCCGAACAGCTCCTGCCCGGCACCGCGCCGCGCGCCCCAGAAGGTCAGCGCGACCCGGCCGCCGGGCTTCAGTACGCGGCGCAGTTCGGTGAGGGCGGCGCGGGGGCGGCCGACGTGGTTGATGACGAAGTTGCCTACGACCGCCTCGAACTCGCCGTCAGGGAAAGGCAGTTGGGGCAGTGCGGCGACCCGCGCCTCCACACCCCCCGCCCGCGCGACCGCCACCATCCCGGCATCGGCGTCCACGGCGGACACCCGTGCGCCTCGCGCCAGCGCGGCCAGGGCGACCGTACCGGTCCCGGTGCCGACGTCGAGGACGTACGTCCCCGTCTGGATCCCGGCGGCGTCCAGGAGCCGCTCCACTGGGTGTGCACAGAGCCGGGCGAAGCTCGCCGCGTAGGCGTGGGCGCGGCCGGACCACATGGTGCGTTCGGCGGTGTCGAAGGCGGTCTGGGTCTGGCGCTGTGTCGGGTCGGTCATGGCCGCAGCATGCCCGACGAAACGGTGAGGGCACCCGCCGGGAGACCGGGGGTGCCCTCGATGCCGCTCGTAACTGCCCGTCGGCTACGGCAGGTTGCGTGCCATCACGATCCGCTGGACCTGGTTCGTGCCCTCGTAGATCTGGGTGATCTTGGCGTCGCGCATCATGCGCTCGACCGGGTAGTCGCGGGTGTAGCCGTAGCCGCCGAGGAGCTGGACGGCGTCGACGGTGACCTCCATGGCGACGTCCGAGGCGAAGCACTTGGCCGCCGCGCCCTGGAAGGTGAGGTTCTTGTCGCCGCGCTCCGAGGCCGCCGCGGCCTGGTAGGTGAGGGCGCGGGCGGCCTCGATCTTCATGGCCATGTCGGCGAGCATGAACTGGATGCCCTGGAAGTCGGCGATCGGCTTGCCGAACTGCTTGCGCTCCTTGACGTAGCCCTTGGCGTAGTCGAGGGCGCCCTGGGCGATGCCGAGGGCCTGGGCCGCGATGGTGATGCGGGTGTGGTCCAGGGTCTTCATCGCCGTGGCGAAGCCGGTGCCCTCGGCGCCGATCATGCGGTCGGCGGGGATGCGGACGTTGTCGAGGTAGACCTCGCGGGTCGGGGAGCCCTTGATGCCGAGCTTCTTCTCCGGGGCGCCGAAGGAGACGCCCTCGTCGGACTTCTCGACGACGAAGGCGCTGATGCCCTTGGAGCGCTTCTCGGGGTCCGTGACCGCCATCACCGTGTAGTACTCGGAGACGCCCGCGTTGGTGATCCAGCGCTTCACGCCGTTGAGGATGTAGTGGTCGCCGTCGCGGACGGCCTTCGTCTTCATGCCGGCCGCGTCCGAGCCCGCGTCCGGCTCGGAGAGGGCGTACGAGAACATCGCGTCGCCCTTGGCGAGCGGGGTCATGTACCGCTTCTTCAGGTCCTCGGAGCCCGAGAGGATCACCGGGAGCGAGCCCAGCTTGTTCACCGCGGGGATGAGGGAGGAGGACGCACACACGCGTGCCACCTCCTCGATCACGATCACCGTGGCAAGGGCGTCCGCGCCGGTGCCGCCGTACTCCTCGGGGACGTGGACGGCGTGCAGGTCGTTCGCGACGAGGGCGTCGAGGGCCTCCTGGGGGAAGCGGGACTCCTCGTCGACCGCTGCGGCGTACGGCGCGATCTTCGCCTCGGCCAGGGAACGGATCGCGTCGCGGAGCATGTCGTGCTCCTCCGACGGGCGGTACAGGTCGAAGTCAGCCGATCCGGCCAAGGTCTCTCACGCTCCAAGGACGCTGTGATCACAGTGCTAATTACCGTTAAGTAACCCAAATTTTAGGGGCCCGCCCACGGGAGGGATACGTGAGCTTGGCGACAGGGCGAAAGGTGCCCGGTGAGAGCGCCGGTTATGCTCGGGCGCGCATCGCCCCCGTACCCCTTCTGGAGCACTCATGGCCCTCAAGATCACCGTGATCGGCACCGGCTATCTCGGCGCCACGCACGCCGCGGCCATGGCCGAGCTGGGCTACGAGGTGCTGGGCCTTGACGTCGTCCCCGAGAAGATCGAGATGCTCCAGCGGGGTGAGGTCCCGATGTACGAACCGGGGCTCGAGGAGCTGTTGCGCAAGCACGTCGCCGGGATCGAGGGTTCCACCGGGCGGCTGCGCTTCACCATGGACTGGGCCGAGGTCGCGGAGTTCGGCGACGTCCACTTCATGTGCACGAACACCCCGCAGAAGCACGGCGAGTACGCCTGCGACATGTCGTACGTCGACCGGGCCTTCGAGCTGCTCGCCCCGCACCTCACCCGGCCCGCGCTGGTCGTCGGCAAGTCCACCGTGCCCGTCGGCTCGGCGGACCGGCTGGCCGCCTACCTCGCCGAGCACGCGCCCGTCGGTGCGGACGCCGAGCTGGCCTGGAACCCGGAGTTCCTGCGCGAGGGCTTCGCCGTCCAGGACACGCTGCACCCGGACCGGATCGTGGTCGGCGTACGGAGCGAGCGGGCCGAGAGGCTGCTGCGCGAGGTGTACGCCTCGCCGATCGCGGCCGGGTCGCCGTTCGTCGTGACGGACTTCCCGACCGCCGAGCTGGTGAAGACGGCCGCGAACTCCTTCCTCGCCACGAAGATCTCCTTCATCAACGCGATGGCCGAGGTCTGCGAGGCCGCGGACGGCGATGTCGTGAAGCTGGCGGAGGCCATCGGGCACGACGAGCGGATCGGGAAGAAGTTCCTGCGGGCCGGCATCGGCTTCGGCGGGGGCTGCCTCCCGAAGGACATCCGGGCGTTCATGGCGCGGGCAGGTGAACTGGGTGCCGACCAGGCGCTGACCTTCCTCCGCGAGATCGACTCCATCAACATGCGGCGGCGCGGCCAGATGGTCGAGATGGCCCGCGAGGCGCTCGGCGGCGGGTCCTTCCTGGGCAAGCGGGTCGCCGTACTCGGCGCGACCTTCAAGCCCGACTCGGACGACGTACGCGACTCCCCCGCCCTGAACGTCGCCGGCCAGATCCACCTCCAGGGCGGCCAGGTCACCGTGTACGACCCGAAGGGCATGCCCAACGCGCTACGGCTCTTCCCGACGCTGGGCTACGCCGACACCGCCGTCGAGGCCGTGCGCGGCGCCGATGTCGTCCTGCACCTGACGGAGTGGCGCGAGTTCCGCGAACTGGACCCGGCGGCCCTCGGCGAGGCCGTCCGCGCCCGGGTGGTCCTGGACGGCCGCAACGCACTCGACCCGGCACTGTGGCGCAAGGCGGGCTGGACGTTCCGCGCGATGGGGCGCCCCACGGCATAGCACGCGGTCGGCCGGACGACGCCGGTCCGGCCGAGGCTCAGTCGGCCGGACCGGCGTCTGGCTGCATTCTGCACCACTGGACCGTGCTGGGCGTCAGGACCGCTCAAGTCGCCTTCCCTGAGGGCTACTTGGCGCGGTAGCGGCGCATCTTCGCGCGCGAACCGCAGACCGCCATCGAGCACCAACGGCCCCGGCCCGCCGGGCTGCGGTCGTAGTACGCCCAATGGCAGGTCGGCGCCTCGCAGGCCTTGAGGCGGGGCCAGGTTCCCTCGACCAGCGACCCGGCGATCGCCGCCGCCACGCGGGAGAGCAGGGGTTCCGCGTCGGCGGGGGTGAGGCGGGCGGAGCCGTCGTGGGCGTCGAACTCGATCAACAGCGGGGCCCGGGCGAGGAGTTCACCGAGCAGGGTCACGTCCTGGTGCGCGGGGTGGCCCGCGTGGGCCAGCAACGTGGCGCGCAGGGACTCGCGGAGTTCGCGGGCGTGCGGAACCTGGTGCGCGGTGAGCCCGAAGGGGGTCCGGCCGTCCTCCGTGTCGAGCGCGTCGGCTCCCGCCTCGATGTCCAGCGTGTTCACCAGGGCCTCGATCAGGGCCAGGCCGCCGGGGGCGGGACCTCGTTCACTCATGGCTGCGACCACTTCATGCTTGCGACGTTACCTCCAATGCGAGAGCATGCAGTAACCGTTACCTCCTAACGGCATGTATGGGTAACCCGAAGGAGTCCGTCATGGCCATCGCCGAACTGGGTGCCGTCGTCCTGGACTGTCCCGATCCGCGCGCGCTCGCCGCCTTCTACGCCGGGATCCTGGGCGGCACCGTCGAGGACGAGGACGGCGGCGACTGGGTGGACCTGAAACTGCCGGGCGGGCGGACGCTGGCGTTCCAGGAGGCCCCCGGACACGTACCGCCGAAGTGGCCCGCGGCCGGCGACTCCCAGCAGTTCCACCTCGACCTGACCGTCACGGACCTGGACGCGGCCGAGAAGGGCGTCCTGGCGCTGGGCGCGACGCCGCTGGAGACCGAGGACCGCTCGCGCACGTGGCGCGTGTACGCCGACCCGGCGGGGCACCCGTTCTGCCTCTGCGCCTGCTGACCAGCCCCCGTACCCCGAGACTCTGGAGGTCACCATGTCCGCCGTGGCACGTTTCCGTTCCACCGTGCTCGACTGCCCCGACCCGCTCGCGCTCGCCGCGTTCTACGCCGGGATCCTCGGCGGTACGCCCCGCGCCGCCGACGACGAGTGGGTCGTACTCGACATTCCGGACGGGCCCCGGCTCGCCTTCCAGCGGGTGGCGGAGTACGTCCCGCCCCAGTGGCCGCGCGCGGACCGGCCGCAGCAGTTCCATCTCGACTTCGACTCCGGGCCGACCTGGGAGCAGCTGGAGGTCGCGGAGGCGAAGGCGCTGGCGCTCGGCGCTCGGCCGTTGCACCAGGAGGACAAGGAGGACTTCCGGGTGTACGCCGATCCGGCAGGGCATCCCTTCTGCCTCTGCCGGATCGACCACCCGTAGAACCCGTGGAACCGCGTGTTACCCGTCCAGCTCGGCGATCTTCGCCGTCGACGGCTCGCGGCGCTGCTGGGCGGCGCGGGCCGTGAAGTCGGCGCTGCGCAGGGCGCGTTGGACGTTGCCCCAGCTGAGGAGGGCCAGGTCGGGCTCGGACCAGCCGCGGTGCAGGAGCTCGGCGATGAGGTTCGGGTAGCAGGAGGCGTCGGCCAGGTCCTGCGGGTGGGCCGTGCCGGCGTCGTACGTGCCGGACAGGGCGACGCACTCGCGGCCCGCGACCTCGTGGACGTGGTCGAGGTGGTCGGCGACGTCCCGGACGGACGGCCCGGTCTGTTCGGCGGTGAGCGGCACCATGCACAGGCCCTTGGCGGCGCCGACCGCGGCGAGGAGTTCGTCGGAGAGGTTGGCCGGGTGCGGGCGCAGCGAGCGGGCGGCGGAGCGGGTGAACAGCACCGGCGCCTTCGAGACCGCGAGGGTGCGGCGGATCGTGCCGTCGGAGGCGCCCGAGAGGTCGGCGAGCACGCCGAGGCGGTTCATCTCGCGGACGACCTCCTCGCCGAACCGGGTCAGCCCGGCCTCGCTCGCCCAGGACACCCCGGACAGTGTGAGGACCCGTAGACCCAGCGCGTGCAGGGAGCGCAGGATGCCCAGGGAGTCGCCGAGCGCGGTGGCCCCGGCGGGGCCGAGCAGCACGGCGATACGGCCGCAGTGGCGCACGTCGGTGGTCTCACCGGCGGTGTACGCGAGGCGCAGGCCCTCGGGGTGGGCGCGGACCACCGTGTTCACCAGGTCGAGCTGTTCCAGGGTGGCGCCGACCGCCCGGTCGCCGGCCAGCCCCTCGGGCAGGTGCAGCGACCAGAACAGTGCGCCGACATGCCCCTCGCGCAGCCGCGGCACATCGGTGTCCACGGAACTCTCCCCCAGCTCCAGGTCGAACCACGGCAGGTGCCGCAGCGCCCACGGCAGCCCGCTGTAGCCGTCCGCGACCGGGTGCGCGGCGAGGATGGCGTGCGCGCGCTCCAGCGGGGCGGCGGCCGGGTCGGAGACGGGGTCGTACGGTTCCGCGGTGTCCGGCGGGAACGGCCCGCCGGGAAAGGGCTCGTGGACCAAGTCGTCGAGCTCGCCGACCTCGGTCGTCGCGTGCAGTTGGTCCTGGAGGTCGGCCATGGCGGGCTCCGTACGTCGTTACGGCAGTACGGTCACCGTCGCACGCCCGCAAGGGGGCCACCTGGTGGGCGGGGCGTTCGGGGTACGGCGCGGGAGTGGGCGCTCCCGCGCCGCGCCAATCAGCCGTCCAGCGACTCGATCGTCGCGTTCGACGGCCCCCGCGTCGCCTGGATCCCGCGCGCCACGTCCTCGGCCGCGCCCAGCACCCGTACCGCGTTCTTCCAGGTCAGCTTGGCGAGGTCGGCCTTGGACCAGCCGCGGTCCAGCAGCTCGGCGATGAGGTTCGGGTAGCCGGAGACGTCGTTCAGGCCGTCCGGGGTGAAGGCCGTGCCGTCGTAGTCGCCGCCGATGCCGAGGTGGTCGACGCCCGCGACCTCACGCATGTGGTCGAGGTGGTCGGCGACCGTGGAGACCGTGGCGACCGGGCGCGGGTGGAGCTCCTCGAAGGCGCGGTGCACCTTCATCGCCTCCTCCGTGGTCTCCAGGTGGTGCAGGCCGTGCGCGCGCATGTTGTCGTCGGCCGCGGCGGTCCAGTCGACGGCGGCCTGGAGCACGAACTTCGGCACGAACGTCACCATCGCCATGCCGCCGTTGCCCGGCAGCCGCTCCAGCACGTCGTCAGGGATGTTGCGCGGGTGATCACAGACCGCCCTCGCCGACGAGTGGGAGAAGATCACCGGGGCCGTCGACGTGTCCAGCGCGGCGCGCATGGTCGTCGCCGCCACGTGCGAGAGGTCGACGAGCATGCCCTCGCGGTTCATCTCCCGCACGACCTCACGCCCGAACGCCGACAGTCCGCCGACCCCCGGCTCGTCCGTCGCCGAGTCCGCCCACGCCACGTTGTCGTTGTGGGTGAGGGTCATGTAGCGGACGCCGAGGGCGTACAACCCCCGCAGCGTGCCGAGGGAGTTGGCGATCGAGTGCCCGCCCTCCGCGCCCATCAGGGAGGCGATACGGCCCTCCCCGCGCGCCGACTCCATGTCCGCGGCGGTCAGCGCGGGCGCCAGGTCCTGCGGGTAGCGGGCGAGCAACTGCCGTACGCAGTCGATCTGTTCCAGCGTCATCGGCACCGGGTCGGGCAGGTCCGAGCGGACGTACACCGACCAGTACTGCGCGCCGACGCCGCCCTCGCGCAGGCGCGGGATGTCGGTGTGCAGATGGGCGTTCTGGTGGACGGCGATGTCGCGGGCGTCGAGGTCGTAATCGACCTGCTTGCGCAGCGCCCAGGGCAGGTCGTTGTGCCCGTCGACGACCGGGAACTCGCGGAGCAGCTCCCGGGCTTGGTCCAGTGACGTCATCGCCGTCACTTCCCGAAGCCGAAGCCGCTGCCGGTGCCCTCGGCCTTGGCGCGCAGGCGCTTGCCCTTCTCGGTGGCCTGGTCGTTGAGCTCCTGCTGGAAGTCCCGCATGCGGACGAGGAGTTCGTCGTCGTGCGTGGCCAGGATCCGCGCGGCGAGCAGGCCCGCGTTGCGCGCGCCGGCGACCGAGACGGTGGCGACGGGGACACCGGCCGGCATCTGCACGATGGACAGCAGCGAGTCCATGCCGTCCAGGTACTTCAGCGGCACGGGGACGCCGATCACCGGCAGCGGGGTCACCGAGGCGAGCATGCCGGGGAGGTGGGCGGCGCCGCCCGCGCCCGCGATGATCACCTTGAGGCCGCGGCCGTCGGCGCGCTCGCCGTACGTGATCATCTCGCGGGGCATGCGGTGCGCGGAGAGGACGTCGACCTCGTACGCGATCTCGAACTCGTCGAGGGCCTTCGCGGCGCCCTCCATGACGGACCAGTCGGAGTCCGACCCCATGACGATTCCTACGACGGGTCCTGCGACGGGGCTCATTCGGTGATCGTGCCTCTCAGATAGCCGGCTGCGTGACGGGCGCGGTCCAGGACGTCGTCCAGGTCGTCGCCGTAGGTGTTGACGTGGCCCACCTTGCGGCCGGGCTTCACGTCCTTGCCGTACATGTGGATCTTCAGCTGGGGGTCCCGGGCCATGCAGTGCAGGTACGCGGAGTACATGTCCGGGTAGTCGCCGCCGAGAACGTTACACATGACGGTCCATGTGTCACGTGCCCGCGGATCGCCCAGCGGGAGGTCGAGGACCGCGCGGACGTGGTTGGCGAACTGGCTGGTGATCGCGCCGTCCTGGGTCCAGTGACCGGAGTTGTGCGGGCGCATGGCGAGTTCGTTGACCAGGATGCGACCGTCGCGGGTCTGGAACAGCTCGACGGCGAGATGGCCGACGACCCCGAGTTCCTTGGCGATGCGCAGCGCCATCTCCTCGGCCCGGAGCGCGAGGGACTCGTCCAGGTCGGGGGCGGGCGCGATGACCGTGTCGCAGACGCCGTTGACCTGCTGGGACTCGACGACGGGATAGGCGACGGCCTGCCCGTGCGGGGACCGTACGACGTTCGCCGCCAGCTCCCGCACGAAGTCGACCTTCTCCTCGGCGAGGACCGGAACACCGGCGCGGAACGGCTCGGCGGCCTCCTCCGCGGAGTCGACGACCCACACGCCCTTGCCGTCGTAACCGCCGCGGACGGTCTTGAGGACGACGGGAAAGCCGTCCCCTTCGGCCGCGAACGCGACGACATCCACCGGATCGCTGACAAGCCGGTGCCGCGGGCACGGCACCCCGATCTCGACGAGCTTCGCCCGCATCACGCCCTTGTCCTGGGCGTGCACGAGCGCGTCCGGGCCGGGGCGCACGGGGATGCCGTCCGCCTCCAGAGCGCGCAGATGCTCGGTGGGTACGTGTTCGTGATCGAAGGTGATCACGTCGCAGCCCCGCGCGAAGTCACGCAGCGTGTCGAGGTCGCGGTAGTCGCCGATGACGACATCGCCGACGACCTGCGCCGCGGAATCCTGAGGGGTGTCACTGAGGAGCTTGAATTTGATGCCGAGCGGGATGCCCGCCTCGTGTGTCATACGAGCGAGCTGCCCCCCGCCGACCATGCCGACTACCGGGAACGTCACTCCCCCAGAGTATCGGTCACGCCACGGCGGCCTGATTTCCGTACCTCTTACCGTTCTTTTCCGGGTCTCTTCCCGACCTGTGAGCGGCTTCACGGGCGCCGGGGGAAAGCGGTGGTTAGCATGGCTGGGTCGAGAATCCGAGAAGACGGGGGCCTGCACAACCATGGAGCCTGGTTCCGAAGGGCCTTTCAAACGGCTCGCCCGCGAGGTCGCCAAGTTCGGCGCGGTGGGCGTGGTGGGCACCGTGGTGAACTTCGCGGTCTCCAACCTGCTGTGGCATCTGACCAGCCTGCAGGCCGTG
Source organism: Streptomyces sp. NBC_00986 (assembly GCF_045162565.1). Taxonomy (NCBI): domain Bacteria; kingdom Bacillati; phylum Actinomycetota; class Actinomycetes; order Kitasatosporales; family Streptomycetaceae; genus Streptomyces; species Streptomyces sp. NBC_00986. The sequence continues at coordinate 7,107,778 of NZ_CP108733.1, read as the reverse complement.
CGCGCCAACGTGATCGCGACGATCGTCGCCATCGCGTGCAACTACGTCGGCTTCCGGTACTTCACCTACCGTGACCGCGACAAGAGCGCCCGCACCAAGGAACTGAGCCTGTTCCTGGCGTTCAGCCTGGTCGGCCTGGTGATCGAGAACGGCATCCTGTTCGCCGCGATCTACGGCTTCGGCTGGGACAGCTCGCTGCAGCGCAACGTCTTCAAGGTGCTCGGCATCGGCATCGCGACGCTGTTCCGCTTCTGGTCGTACCGCAGCTGGGTGTTCAAGGCGCTGCCGGTGGAGGACGAGGGTGAGGCCGGGGAACCCGTCGCGAAGACGGAGGCCCCCCTCATCGAGCCCCAGCGTGAGCCGCTGCCCCGCCCCAAGCAGCACGTGAGCTGAACAGCCCACCCCCTCCGGCCCCTAGCGGACCGTGGGCTCGTCCTCGTCCACGGGCAGCCGCTTCGTCGGCGGCGTACGCGACAGGAACAGCCCGAACACCGGCGGCTGCGCCTGCAGCATCTCCAGCCGCCCGCCGTCCGCCTCCGCGAGATCCCGCGCGACGGCCAGCCCGATCCCCGTGGAGTTGCGGCCACTGATCGTCCGCTCGAAGATGCGCGCACCGAGGTCCGTAGGGACCCCGGGCCCCTCGTCCGTGACTTCTACGACGGCCTGGTTGCCGGTGACGCGGGTGCGCAGAGCGACCGTGCCGCCGCCGTGCATCAGGGAGTTCTCGATCAGCGCGGCCAGCACCTGCGCGACGGCGCCCGGGGTGCCGACGGCCTGGAGATGCCGCTTGCCCGAGCTGACGATCGCGCGGCCCTCGCTGCGGTAGGCGGGCCGCCACTCGGCGAGCTGCTGCTGGATGACCTCGTCGAGGTCGAAGGAGACGGCGGACCCGGTACGAGGATCACGCGCGTTGGTGAGCAACCGCTCCACGACATCAGTGAGCCGCTCGACCTGCGTCAGCGCGATCGTCGCCTCCTCCTTCACCGTGTCCGGGTCGTCGGTGAGGGTGATCTCCTCCAGCCGCATGGACAGGGCGGTCAGCGGCGTACGCAACTGGTGTGAGGCATCGGCAGCCAGCCGTCGCTCGGCGGTGAGCATGCGGGCGATCCGCTCGGCGGAGGAGTCGAGGACGTCGGCGACCCGGTCCAACTCCGGCACGCTGTACCGCTTGTGCCGGGGCCGCGGGTCACCGGAACCGAGCCGCTCCGCGGTCTCCGCGAGGTCGGTGAGCGGCGAGGCGAGCCGGTTGGCCTGCCGTACGGCGAGCAGTACGGCGGCGACCACGGCGAGCAGGGCGACGGCGCCGATGATGAGCAGCGTCCGCCCGACCTCCCGGGTGACGGTCGACCGCGGCTCCTCCACGGTGACCGTCTCGCCCTCCTCGCCCTTGGCGGTGGAGCGGATGACGTCACCGGCCGGCTTGGTACCGACCTCGATCACCGGATCACCCGGGATCCGGATCACGGCGTACCGGTCCTCCGTGACCTGCGTACGCAACACCTCGGAGTCGACGATCTCCGCCCCGAGAATCCGGCTGTCCACGATGCTGGCCAGCCTGAGCGCCTCGGAATCCACCCGTTCCTGGGCGCTGTTGCTGATGGTCCGCGTCTCCACGATGACAAGAGACACACCAAAGACAGCGATCACCACGAGCACGACGGCGAGGGTGGACTGAATAAGACGACGACGCACGGGACTCTCCGAGAAAGGGTGACGTCAACGCCCCTTTAGGGGCGCTTCAGGGGCGCGGGGAACTGCGCGACCAGCCACACGCAGCCAGCACCCGCACACCCACCCAAGCCACCATGGCGATGACGCGCGTAAACCGGGCTAGCTCTTCTCGAACCGGAAACCGACACCCCGCACCGTCGCGATGTACCGGGGGTTCGCGGCATCGTCACCGAGCTTCTTCCGCAGCCAGGAGATGTGCATGTCGAGGGTCTTGGTCGACGACCACCACGTCGTGTCCCACACCTCGCGCATCAACTGGTCACGAGTCACCACTCGCCCGGCGTCCCGCACAAGAACCCGCAGCAGGTCGAACTCCTTGGCGGTGAGCTGGAGTTCCTCGTCGCCCATCCACGCACGGTGGGACTCGACGTCGATACGGACGCCGTGCGTGGCGGGCGGCTGCGCGGGCTCGGCCGCACCGCGCCGGAGCAGGGCCCGGACGCGGGCGAGCAGTTCGGCGAGCCGGAAGGGTTTGGTGACGTAGTCGTCGGCGCCCGCGTCGAGGCCGACGACGGTGTCCACCTCGTCGGCGCGCGCGGTCAGGATGAGGATGGGGACGGTGTGGCCCTCGGCGCGCAGTCGGCGGGCCACTTCCAGGCCGTCCATGCCGGGCAGGCCCAGGTCCAGGACACACAGGTCGATGCCGCCCTGGATGCCGGCGTCGAGCGCTGTCGGTCCGTCCTCGCGCACCTCGACCTCGTAACCTTCCCGTCGCAAAGCGCGGGCCAGCGGCTCCGAGATGGACGCGTCGTCCTCGGCGAGCAGTACACGGGTCATGAGGTGATGGTAGTCCGCCTCGGACAGCGGTCGGGGTGTGATCGCCACGAGTGATTCTTACCTTGGGGCAAGTCGGATTCGCAGCGGTGAAGAATCTGGTCCGAACCTGTGTCTGTGGGATGCCATCCTTGTATTCACCTTCAAAAGATCGACCACGGTTCCACTTATCCCTGTGATCGATGTCTCAAGTCCTTCCATTTCCGGCGGTGTCCTGCCGTATGGTGACCTGAACGCCTGTAGCAACACCGGTGACCTTTGGCGAGCATTTACAGCTGAAGGTCTCTTTTGTGTGCGGGCTGGCTGTCGCCAGCCTTGAAAGGAATGACCTGTGGCCGGGCCCGAGCGCAGTACGCGCAGGGCGTGGATCCCGGTGGTCGCCGTCCACCGTCCCGTGACCCGGGGCGGACTCCCCGAGGGCGTGGGGACGGACGTGCCGATCCCGCCGGTGCCGGCCGCCCCCCACCGGGCGCGCGACCGCTCCTGCACGCGCGTCCCGAACCAGCAAGGATCGACCATGGCGTCCAGCCTGACGAAGGACTCGGTGACTCCGGGCACCCCCGGTTCCGAGAAGACCTTCTTCGGCCACCCCCGCGGACTGGCCACTCTCTTCATGACCGAGATGTGGGAGCGATTCTCCTACTACGGCATGAAGGCTCTGCTCCCGCTGTACCTGGTGGCACCGGGCGGCCTGCACATGAGCGCGGCCACCGCGACCGCGATCTACTCGGTGTACCTGTCACTCGTGTACCTGCTCGCCCTCCCCGGCGGCTGGTTCGCGGACCGCGTCCTCGGCCCCCGCAAGACGGTCGCCGTAGCGGGCGTGATCATCATGCTCGGCCACCTCACCCTGGCCCTGCCGTCCTCGGGCACGTTCTTCGCGGGCCTGGGCCTGGTGGCGATCGGCTCGGGTCTGCTCAAGGCCAACATCTCGACGATGGTCGGCCACCTCTACGAGGGCCCGGACGACCCGCGCCGTGACGGTGGCTTCACGCTCTTCTACATCGGCATCAACATCGGCGCGTTCGCCGCGCCGCTGGCCATCGGTACCGTCGGCGAGAACGTCAACTGGCACCTCGGCTTCGCGCTCGCCGCGGTCGGCATGGCCCTCGGCCTCGCCCAGTACCTGCTCGGCACGCGTCACCTCAGCTCCCGCTCGGACATCGTCCCCACGCCGCTGTCCGCCGAGGAGAAGGCGGCCACGCTGCGCAAGTCGGCGTTCTGGGCGGCCGTCGCGGTCGTCTTCTACGCGATCGTCGGCCTCTCCGGCCACTACACGCTGAACTGGCTGCTGGTCCCGATCACCGTCGCCGGCCTGCTGATCCCCGTCCTGGTCATCGCCCGCATCAAGCGCGACAAGGACCTCGACCGCGCCGACCAGTCGAAGATGTCCGCGTACATCTGGTTCTTCGTCGCCGCGGCCGTCTTCTGGATGATCTACGACCAGGGCGGCTCGACGGTGTCCCTGTTCGCCGACTCCTCCGCGAAGAACACCGTCTTCGGCTGGAACTTCCCGATCTCCTGGTACCAGTCGGTCAACCCGGTCCTCATCATGGCCCTGGCCCCGGTCTTCGCCTGGGCCTGGCTGGCCCTGGCCCGCCGGGGCAAGGAGCCGAGCACGGCGACGAAGTTCGCGATGGGTCTGGTCCTGATCGGCGCGTCCTTCTTCCTCTTCCTGGCCCCGCTCGCGATCGCCGACGGCGGTCACAAGGCGGCGGCGATGTGGCTCGTGGCGATCTACTTCGTCCAGACGGTCGGCGAGTTGACCCTCTCCCCCGTCGGCCTGTCCGTCACCACGAAGATGGCTCCCGCGAAGTACGCCTCCCAGATGATGGGCGTCTGGTTCCTGGCGGTCACGGCAGGCGACGCCACGACAGGCCTCCTGTCCATCGCCGGCGTCAACCTGAACAAGACGGGCATCGTCACCCTCGAAGCCGCCCTCGCGGTCCTCGCGGGCGCGGCGGTCTGGATGTACCGCAAGAAGGTCAGGGAACTCATGGGCGACGTCCACTGACACGCGCCTACGGCGACACAACAAAGGGCTGCCGTATCCCTCGGGGTACGGCGGCCCTTTCGCATTCCCGGCGCTTCACAGTGGACGTTGGGCCACTCGCTTCTTGGTCAGTGTCGGGCTTCCACGGCCCGAGTAAAGGGCGCTCCCTGCGGTCGCGTCGGCTACGCCGATTCCGCTCCGCTCCACCCTTGACTAGGGCCGCTCCAGCCCGTTTCAGAAGCGAGCGAGCGGCCCGGAGGAACGGGTGGCCAGGTACGTATGCCCGTACCTGTACTGCGTTGCGGGCCGGTACGGAGGGGCGCGTTCGCGTCTCGCCGGCACGCCACCTCGGCTCAGCGGCCAACGGTGAGTGGGCGGGGGTGGGTGGATGGGTGGTTGCTGGAGGCTGTAGGTAACACTAACCACTGTCATGACCTTTGACTGGTTAGAAATGACCCCAGCCTCCAGAGGGTGCGGGGCCGAGGGCCGGGGTGGGGTGGGGGTGGGGTGGGGTGGGGCTGGAAAGTGTGACACTTCCGCTTCAACTGTCACACTTCTACAGACCGGGTACCCCGGGAGGGGCGGTTGGCAAGCGGAAGTCACCACCCGCGCCATCACCCAGGCCATCACCCAGGCCGTCGCCCAGAACCGGCAGCCGGGAAGCCCCCACCGGCCGACAGCCGCCGAGCCGACCCGGCATGCAGCCGAGACGCCAGCGCGCCACCACGCCCCCAACCACGCCCCCGACCCCGCCCTCTCCGGAAGCCGGGGTCCTTTCTAACCAGCCAAAGGGCATGACAGTGGTTAGTTTTACCTACAGCCTCCAGCAACCACCCATCCACCCACCCCCGATCCACCCACCCCCGCCCACTCCCCCATCCACCGTTGGCCGCTGAGCCGAGGCGGCGTGCTGGCGAGGCGGCAGCGCGCACCCTCGCACCCTCGCACCCTCGCACCCTCGCACCCTCGCACCCCACCGGCCGGTAGCCGCTAAGCCCGCCCGGCGTGCCGGCGAGACGCGAACGCGTCCCCTCCGCACCGGCCCGCAACGCAGTACAGGCAAGGGGATTCCTACCTGGGCCACCCATCCCCCTGGGCCGCCCGCTCGCTTCTGAAACGGGATTGCGGGAGACGAGTCAAGGGTGAAGCGCAGCGGAATCGGCGCAGCCGACGCGACCGCAGGGAGCGCCCTTTACTCGGCTCCCGCAATCCCGACACTGACCAAGAAGCGGGCGGCCCACCCGTACTTGTCAGCGCAGTCGCCTCCGTCCCGGCATGAACGTGAACACCGCCACGCCAAGCAGGATCGCCGTACCGGAGACCAGGCCGAGTGCTTTCAGGCCGCCGTGGCTGTCCGAGCCCGTCTCCGCCAAGCCCCCTGAAGTGGATGTCGACGTTGACGTACCGCCCGATGTTGAGGAGCCGCCGGACGCGCCGCTTGCCTGTTCCGTCGTGTCCAGGGTCAGGGAGACCTCTGACTTCGTGGGGGTGCAAGTCGTCGTCGTGCCGAGGGCGTTGACCGTCAGAACGCCGGGGGACAGCGTCGACGTACCGCTCGCGCCCGGTTTGTATGTGCCGGTCAGGTCCGGGATCTCTATCGGGTCGCCGGATTTGATGGCAGCGGAGTTGGTCGGGCCCTCCACGTGGACCGTGCCCTTGTCGGCGCCGCCCAGGACCACCTCCATCGACGGCTTCACTGAGTCCGCCGGGATGTCCGCCGGGCTGTCCATCACCGACCCGTTGAACTTCACGGTGAGGTCGTAACTCCCGCCGTCCTTCGTGGCGTTGATCTGGACAGGTGAGGTCGCGTTCTTGTCACCGATCGGCGTCTTGCACGCGTACGGGACGGAGACCTCCTTGCCGGTGAAGTCCGTCTGGCCGGTCCCGGTGCCGTCACTGGGGCTCGCGGACGCCGATGTCGAATCACTGGGCGATGCAGACTCCGAGGCTGATTCCGATGCCGATGCGGAGGCCGACGTCGAGTCCGATGGGGTCGGGGACGTGCTGGACGAACTGCCGTCACCCGCCGTCACATTGATCGTCGCCGAAGGCGAGACCGTTGCCGTCGGTGTGCACTTCGTGTCCGTCGAGAACGCGTTGACCGTGTACGCGTCCGGAGTCAGCGTCACCGACCCCGCCGTCGTCAGCTTCAACGAGCCCTTCATGTCGGACAGGGTCATCACCGCACCCTTGGGGATCGCCGGGTTCGTGCGCGGGCCCTGCATCGCGATGTCGGCGGTCTGTGCGCCGGCCGCCTTCAGAATCCCGGACGGCTGGACCGAGTTGGCGGGCAGGTCGATGATGTCGGGGTTCTTGGACGCGGCCTGGGTGAAATGCCAGACGACGTCGACCGTGTCGCCCACCTTCGCCGTGGCGGGCGCGGTGATCTCGACCTTGGTGGTGCCGTCGACCGGGTCGATGCCGGCGGGCGGCACGCAGTGGGTGGCGTAGGACACCTCGGCGGCCTGCGCGGTCCCGGCGGTCAGGCCGAGCGCGAGGCCCGCACTGCCGAGGACCAGCGCGAACGTGGCCGCGCCCGCTCTCCGTACACCGCCTCCGCCGGCCGGTATGACTCTCCTTCGCTTGCTCACGTAAGTCCCTTCCTGGTGGGAGTCGTCGGACTCGTCGGGCTGTCGTCGTGCGGTGCGGAGAGTCGACCGGCCGCCGTGCCCGGATCGGAGTCCGGGGTGAACCACGGCAGGGTCGAGGTCGTAGGGGCGGCCGCGGCTGCTTCCCGGGACGCGGCCGCCCTGCCCAACTTCGGCATGCGCAGCGTGACTTGGGAGGGCATGTGCAGAGCCCTGTGCCGGGGCGGGCCCATGCTGCGGGCCGCCTTGCGTGGCCGTAGGCGGTCCACCACGGCCATTCCGATGCGGAACACCGCCGCCGGTACGACCACGCAGACCAGGACCCAGAACAGGGTCACGCCCCAGGGGCGGCCGACTCCCCATGGCTGTTCGGCGAGCACCCGGCCGCCGTACTTCATCGAGACGGAGTAGTCGCCGTGTGCTCCGGCCGAGAGTTCGACGGGGAGTTTGATCTCCGCCTTTCCGCCGGGCGCGATCGTGCCGCTGAACTGCTGGTCGTCCCACTGCGGCGCGAACACCCCGTGGGAGGTGCCGACTTTGAACACGGGGTTCTTGACGGGGGACGAACCGGCGTTGCCCACGGTGAAGACCAGCGTGCGGGACGGTGGTGCCCCGAACCAGGTCAGCAGCCCGCTCGAACCGTCCAGCCGGGTGTCGGAGAGGACCGACAGACGGCCGGCCGAGGACTCCGCGGGGAGTGGTTCGACCGCGTGGCCCGCCACCTGGAAGACCGTGTCCGCCGACGCGCTCGCGCCCGTCACCGTCGCCACATGCACCACGCACGGGCACGGCACCGGCGGTTCGGACACCGGCAGCTTCTTGCTGAAGATGCCCTTGGCGTCCGTCGTCACGGCTCTGCCGTCCGCGTTCGCACAGGAGTTGGTGCCGCCGATCACCCCACGCGCGGGTGTCGCCTGTCCGCAGATCAGCATCATCAGCAGGGCGTGCGGCCGCCAGTCGCTCCCGGAGACGGTGATCGAACCGCCCGTTCCCGCCTGCGACTTGGAGAGCTTCACACTCGGGCCGACCGCCGCCGCGGCGGACGTCGTCCCCGCCAACGGCAGCAGGAGCAGCGCGAGTACCGCCACCAGCGCCGGAATCCGCACCTTGCCGCTCACATCACCGCTCCCGTCAACTCGGTCCGACGTCGTAGGCGTAGGCGTAGGCGTACGAGGAGCAGCGCGGTCCCCGCCGTGGCCAGGACCCCGATGCCCGTCACCGCTCCCCACGGCACGAACCGTGTCGACACGTTCGCCGTGTCGTGGGCGCCGCCCGTCGCTGTGACCGTGAGGCGTACGTCGACCGCGTCCAGGGTGGGGTGGCCGGGCCAGGGTTCGGTGAGCTTCAGGCGTTGGCCCGGCGGGAGTTGGACCGGGAGGGTGCGGGGGGCGCGGTTCAGGAGGGTGCCGAAGAGGCCGGTGGCGTGGACGGCGAGTTTCGGGGTGAGGGGTGTGGTGCCGCGGTTGACCAGGTCGTAGGTGATGCCGTTGTCGTGGGCTGTTATGTGTTCGATGGTGAGTGCTGACAACGCCGGGCCGCGTACGTGGAGTTGGAGCCGTACCGTCGCCTCTCCGCCCTTCGCGTCCCGTGCGGTGATCGTGGCGGTGTGGTCGCCGGGGGACGCGGCCGTCGGGACGTTCACCGTGAAGGGGATGTCCGCCCGGGTGCGGGCCGGGACCCCGACTCCCGTGTCGGCGAAGGTGATCGGGACGCCTGTGGCCTGCAGTCGTACCGTGATCGGGCGGCCGGTCGGGTTGGTCACCGACACCGTGTCCTGGAGGGTGGTGCCTGGCTCGCCCTCCGCGTAGAACGTCGGGCGTCCGCCGCCCGCGGGCGCAACGGTCCATCCCCCGGCGGCCGTTGCGGTCGGCGTGGCCGCCAGGAGGGCGAGGAGGGACAGGCACAGGACGCGGGCGGTCGACGACAGCATGGGCGGCTCCAGCGTGCTTGCGGGGGGGGGCTGTCAGCGGCGGGCGTGGGCCGTCTGGTTGCGCCGGGTCAGCCACAGGGTGCCCGCCGCGCCCGCGAGCAGGACCGTGCCGCCGAGGGTGCCGAGGGCGATGACCGAGTCGTCGGGGCCGGTCTTCGGGAGCGTGCCGCTGGAGTCGGTGCCGGTACCGGAGCCGGTGGTGCCGCTGGTACCCGTCGAGCCGCTGGATCCCGACGAACCGCCCGCCGCCGTGACGTCCAGCGTGAGGGACGGGCCGGGGCTGTTGGTGGGGGTGCACGTCGTCGTCGTACCGAGGGCCTTGATGGTGAGGACGGCCGCCGTGAACGTGACCTTGCCGGACGCCTTCGGGGTGTACGTGCCCGTCAAGTCGTTGATTTTGATGGGGGTGTTGGCGGGGATCGCGGCCTGGTTGGCCGGGCCCGACACCGCGACCGTGCCGCTGTCCGCGCCGCCCACCTTGATGGTGGCGCTCGGGCTCATCGCGCCCTTGCCGAGCTCGACGGGGCTGGACGAGACGCCCTTCTGCCAGGACATGGTGAGTTTGTAGGCGCTGCCGCTCTTGACGCCCTTGATGTCGATCGGCGAGACGGCGGTCTTGACGCCGATGGGCGTCTGGCACTTGTAGTTGACGTCGACCACATCGGCCCGGGCTGCGGGGGCGGCCATGAATACCGCCGAGCCGGCCAGGGCCGCGACGGACGCGAGCGCTGCGGTTCGTTTCTGGTACGACACGGTCCCCTCATTCCTGACGGCACATCAGATCGGCCGTCAAGGTACGCCCGGGGTCGTGAGGAGGGAAGACAAGGCGCACGCCGGAGTTGTGACGATCCGGCGTGCGCGAAGAGGTCGACAAGTGGACAGGGTGACCGGGGGTAACCCGAGGTGGGCGTCAGCCGAGCAGGTCGGGCAGGCCCCAGCGGCGCAGCACCTCGGGCACCACGACCGTGCCGTCGGACCGCTGGTGCTGTTCGAGGATCGCGGGGAGGAGACGGCTGGTCGCCAGCCCCGAGGCGTTGAGCGTGTGCACGTACGCCGCCCTGCCGCCGCCCGCCGGGCGGTACCGGATGCCGCCGCGCCGGGCCTGGTACTCGCGGGCGTTCGACACCGAGCTGACCTCCGTGTACGCGCCGAGGCTGGGCAGCCAGACCTCCACGTCGTACGTCTTCGCCTGGGCGGGGCTGGTGTCCCCTGCGGCGAGTTTGGTGACCCGGTAGTGCAGTCCGAGGCCGGCCACCAACTCCTCGGCGCGGGCGAGGAGTTCGAGCTGGGCCGCGTCCGAGTCCCCCGGGCGCGCGAACTGGAACAGCTCGACCTTGTTGAACTGGTGGCCGCGCAGCGTGCCCCGGTCCGCGGTGCGGTGGCTGCCGCTCTCCTTGCGGTAACAGGGCGTGTACGCCACGTACTTGCGCGGCAGCTCGGCCTCGTCGAGGGTCTCCCCGCGGTGCAGGTTGACCAGCGCGGTCTCGGCGGTCGGCAGCAGGAACCGCTCCGGGCGCCCGCCCTCGCCCTCCTCCACCACGAACACCTCGTCGGCGAACTTCGGGAACTGGCCCGCCGTATAACCCGCTTCGTAGGTCAGCAGATGCGGCGGCAGCACGAACTCGTAGCCCGCCCGGCGGTGGCTGTCGAGGAAGTGGTTGAGCAGGGCCCACTCCAGCGCGGCGCCGTCGCCCCGGTAGATCCAGTGGCCGTTGCCGGCGAGAGCGGTGCCGCGCCGGTAGTCCACCAGGCCGAGATCCTGGGCGAGTTGGACGTGGTCGCGGGGAACGAAATCGGGGCTCGGGGCGCCTACGGTCCGTACGACCTCGTTGTTCTCCTTGCCTCCCGCGATCACGTCCTCGTCGGGGAGGTTGGGCAGGGCGTCGAGGAACTGCTGGTGTTCGCGGGCGAGTCGGGCGAGTTCGCCCTCGGCCTTCGTGACCTGGTCGGCCAGGGTCGAGGCGGTCGCCTGGAGCTCGTCCGCCGCGGTGCCCGCCCTGCGGTGGGCCGCGATCTCCGCCGAGATCCGCTTGCGCTCGCCGCGCAGCCGCTCCACGGCCGTACGGGTGTCCCGGAAGCGGGTGTCCAGGGCGAGGAACGCCGGAAGGTCGGCGTCCACCGCGCGCTTGCGCAGGGCCTCGCGGACCCGCTCGGGCTGCTGTCGGATGAGGGTGACGTCGAGCATCGTGCATGCTCCGTTCGCTACATCGGCGCGGCTCACCTCCGGAGCGCCCAAGTCGGTGTCGAGAGCCCGACCGTGCTCAGCCCTTCGGGCCTCCGCGCGCTCGACCTCTCGACACCGACGCGCCCCTTCGGCTCGCCTCGCGTCGGCCGGGGCACAAGAATCGCCCCGGGGGTGATCCCTCGGGGCGTGGGCGAGAGGGTGCTCGCGGTGCCACCACGCCTTCACCGGTCGCGGGCCGCACGGCCGTGGAAACGGTCGCGTACCGCCGTAGAACGGTCTCGTTCTGGCCCGATGACGGGGGCCGGCCGGCGGGGCATGGGGCCCGTCACAGCGACAGGCCGTTCCTCCCCGCGCTCGGGAGGGGATTCGCCCGGGGTGCGAGGCCGCCTTCACAGCGTCGGCGGCTCTCTCGGCTCGCGGGACCCGGGGTACTCGTCTCCGTCAGCGCGTTGGGACGAGCGTAGGGCCGGGTCGGGGGGCGGGGAAACGAATTTCTCAGCGCCCCATGGATCAGCCCCGTGCGGGCGGGCTAGGCGGGGGCGCCCAGCTCCGCCCAGACCGTCTTGCCGGTGACTCCTGGGGCGCGGACGACGCCCCAGTCCAGGCAGAGCCGCTGCACGATGAACATGCCGTGGCCGCCGGGGCGGCCCGCGCGGTGCGGGGTTCTGGGGGCGGGCTGGCCCGTGCCGCGGTCGGAGACCTCGACCCGGATCACCTTGTTCTCACAGGTGATCCACATCTCGTCCGGGCCTTCGGCGTGCAGACAGGCGTTGGTGACCAGCTCAGAGACGACGAGGAGCACATCCTCGGCGGCGGCGCGCCGGTCGGCGCCCTCGGCGGGCAGCCAGCCCCAGGCGTACAGGGCCTGGCGGGCGAAGTCGCGGGCCAGTGGTACGACCCCGCTCTCGCCCGCGAAACTGAGCCTGCGGGTGTTCCGGCCGACGGCCGGTTCGGCGTCGTCCCCGACGAACGGCACGGAAGCGCCTCCGGCGGGCGCCTCCGCGGCGCCACCGGACTCCGGGCGGTCGCCCGGCGGGTAGGGCCGGGTGGTGCTCATCAGCGCTTCACCTCACCGATTCACCGGTTCACGATTCAAGAGTCGGTACGTGTTCAAGAGTCAGTACGTGGATCAGGAGCGATTTGGTCGCTCGGGGTCTCGACAGGTTCAGATGTTCTCCTGCCCGAGCGAACCGGCAAAACACCCCTTACTCGGCACGGAAGACGAGGCACGGGGAATCCGCCGGTCACACGGGGGAGAACAGGGCTCAGCCGGACTCGTCGGCGAGGGCGGCCCCGAGGGTGTCGTGGACGGTGAAGACCGCTTCCGCCCCTGTGATCTCGAACACGCGCGCCACCGCGGGCTTCATCCCCGCGAGGTGCACTCCGCCACCTGCGGCTTCCGCCTTCAGGCGTGCGCCGAGCAGCACGTTCAGGCCCGTGGAGTCGCAGAACTCCAGCCGTGAGCAGTCCACGACGAGCCGTGCGTACCCATGGGCGAGCAGGTCCTCCAGCGGTTCCCGCAACAGATCGGCGGTGTGGTGATCCAACTCACCCGCCGGTGTCACGACTGCGCTGAGGCCCTGTTTCCGCACCTCGACCAGAAGCCGGCCAGACTGTGCGCTGCCGACCGTCCCGCGGTCCATGCCGTCTCTCTCTCCCGAGGTCGTGGCTGTTGACGTTCGCCCTGGAACACTACGCCTTCCTCACACTCTCCGACACCCGAACAACCGCCCACAAGTGGACATATGGGTACGCAACGCACTTGCGGCGAGCTCCGGAAAACGGGTAGGGCTAGTAGAGACAAGTATTTGGACATTCGATACGACGGACAAGTCCGGCAACCGACCGGTTCTCGCCCCGACTGTCGAAACGACCGACCGACCGACACGACCGGCTTTGGAGGCGCCGCACTCCGCAGTGCACGCACCGGCTTCGGCAGCCATATGCCGAGAACGATGGAGGACGCCATGTCACCCCGGCTCGACGCATCGCCTACCCCGACAGCGACGTCGACACCCCCACCGGCACAACTGGATCCCAATGCCATCGAGGGGCTCCCCGAGATCCCCCCGTACGACGAGATCGGCGCCGTAGACGCACGCGCGCTCTCCAAGACCCTCTTCGAGCGGCTGGAGTCGCTCGAGGAAGGCACGCACGAGTACTCGTACGTCCGCAACACCCTCGTCGAACTCAACCTCGCGCTGGTCAAGTTCGCCGCCTCCCGGTTCCGCTCGCGCAGCGAACCGATGGAGGACATCATCCAGGTCGGCACGATCGGCCTGATCAAGGCGATCGACCGCTTCGAACTCAGTCGCGGCGTCGAGTTCCCCACCTTCGCGATGCCAACCATCGTCGGTGAGATCAAGCGCTTCTTCCGCGACACCTCGTGGTCCGTGCGCGTCCCGCGCCGGCTGCAGGAACTCCGGCTCGACCTGGCCAAGGCCGGCGACGAACTGGCCCAGCAACTCGACCGCGCCCCCACCGTGGCCGAGTTGGCGGAGCGCCTGAAGATCTCCAAGGAGGAGGTCGTCGAGGGCATGGCAGCGTCAAATGCCTACACGGCCAGCTCACTTGACGCGCAGCCGGAGGAGGACGACTCCGAGGGCGCCCTCGCGGACCGCATCGGCTACGAGGACCACGGACTCGAAGGCATCGAGTACGTCGAGTCGTTGAAGCCGCTGATCGCCGAACTCCCGTCCCGGGACCGGCAGATCCTCTCCCTGCGCTTCGTCGCCAACATGACGCAGTCGGAGATCGGCGACGAGCTGGGCATCTCGCAGATGCATGTGTCGCGGCTGCTGTCGCGGACGCTGGTGCGGCTGCGGAAGGGACTTACGGTCGAGGAGTAGAACTCCCCTGGCCGTACGCCCGTATCGCCTGTGCTGAGCGCGGCGCGCGCGTGTGCGCCGCGCTCAGGCGTTCCCGGACGCTCCCGCACCACGTCCGGGGTTACCCACAGAAACCTCTTTCCCCACCGGGCGCCTTCCACCACTATGGTCACCCGACAAACTGGCTGGTCCGTCAGGACGGGCGCGAGGAGGCGGGTGAATGGTTCGCTCCGAGAAGGACGACGGCATCCCCGGAGCGTCCGACGCCCGGCTCACGGAGTCACTGCGCGCCGAACCGTCCACGGTCTACACGGCCCTGCAGGAACTCCGCTCCCGGCACCAGCCGTCCGTACTCTCCTACGCCCGCCTGTGCACGACGAGCGACTCGGCGGCACGGCAGTTGGCGGCCCAGGCGTTCACCCTCGCGGCCCGCGAGACGGCACGCGGCGTGGACCCGTCGGTCCCCTGGCGGCACCAACTCCTGCTGCTGACAGGGCGGGTGGCCGCCTCATGGTCCCGGGACGACCGCTCGACCGGCCTGGACGCCGGCCTCCTCCTGCTCCTGAACACCACGGACCCGGCACCTTCCATGCTCCCGGCGTTCCGCTCGCTCCCCTCCCGGACACAGGGCCTGGTCTGGTACGGCATCGTCGACCGGGAACCGGAAACCGTGACCGCCTCCCTCCTGGGCCTCACCCCCGAGGACGTCGTCCACGGCACCGGACCGGCCCTCCAGTCCATGGCCCAGGCCTGCCTGAAGTCCCGCCTGGCCGCCTCCGACGACCCGCGCTGCGGTGACTTCCGGCGTCTGATCGAGGAGTCGGTACGCCCCGACAACCCCCGCGACAGCGCCGACCTGCACGCGCACATGGCGCAGTGCGCCCACTGCACGGGCGCGTACGAGGAACTGACGGCGCTGCGGGACGCTCCGCGGGCGACGCTGGCGGAGGGGCTGTTGGCGTGGGCGGGGGCGTCGTACGCGATGCGGGACCGCGAGGAGGCGAGGGACAACGCCCTCGGGACTCAGGCGAGTTGGGCACCTTCGCGGCGTCGGCTGGTGCTGGCGTCGGCGGCGCTGGGGGTGGCGTTGGTGCCGCTGCTGTTCTTTCTGCTGCGGCCGGGTGGGGCGACGTCGCATCCGGGTGCGGCGGCGGGCGCGGCGGCGATTCCGTCGACTCCGTCCGAGGTGACGGTGACGGCGACGGTCCCGGTGACGCCGTCGGTGTCCGCCGCCAAGTCACCGTCCCCGACGAGGAGTTCGAAGCCGACGCGCTCCGCGAGCGCCACGCCCTCCTCGTCCCCGTCCCCGGCCACGCACGCGCCCGACGGCACCTACGCGCAGGTCGTGAACGTCTCCACGGGCCGCTGCCTGGACATCCGCGACGGCGACCTGACGGAGGGCACGGATGTGATCACGGCCCCCTGCACCTCGTCCGACACCCAGCTGTGGCGCGTCGACTCCGGGCGCGGGGTGGTGCAGTCGTCCGCCGACTCCGACCTGTGCCTGGACAGCCGGGGGTCCGTGGACAAGGGCGTCGGCATCTGGGAGTGCGATTCGGTGGACGGGAGCCATGGCGAGAACCTGCGGTTCACGGTGGACGCGGACGGGGTGATCCGCCCGGCGATCGCGATCCTGACGGGGATGACGCCGGACGGGGAGGAGGGGGTGTCACTCGTGCCGCTGAGCGGGGGTGCGGAGCAGCGGTGGCGGGCGGGGTGAAGCGGGGTCCCGTCGGCCGGGTGTGGGTGTGAGCCGTACCGGAGCTGTCATTCTCGGTGAGACTGAGTGGTCCGAACTGTGGCTCCGCCAAAGGGGAGTTGGGCATGGCTGCACAGGCACAGGCGCAGAACATCGACGAGGTCGTGGACGGGCTTGCGGGGATCGTGCGGGAGGCGACCGGTGCGGGTGACCGGGTCGGGTACTTCGCGACGCTGTACCGGCAGGTGACCGTCGAGATCCGCAAGGCCATCCACGCCGGGCAGTTCGAGGACGGTCCCCGGATGGACCGTTTCGACACGCTCTTCGGCAACCGCTATTTCGACGCGTACAACGCCTGGCGCCGCGACCGGAGCGGGCCGCGCTGCTGGCGAGAGACGTTCGGGCTGCTGTCCGACGCCGACACGGTGATCGTCCAGCACCTGATCCTCGGCGTGAACGCCCACATCAACCTCGACCTGGCCGTCGCCGCCGCGCGAACGAGCCCCGGCGAGGACATCCACGCCCTTCAGCACGACTTCCTGCTGGTCAACGACATCCTCGCGGGGGTGGTGCTGGTGCTGGAGGACTCGGTGGGCGCCGTATCCCCTCTCCTGTCCCTGCTGGACAAGGTCGGGGGTCGCACGGACGAGGAGATCCTGGACTTCAGCGTCGTCCAGTCCCGGCAGGAGGCCTGGTACAACGCGGTGCTGCTGGCGGGGCAGAGCGAGGCGGAACGCACGGCCACCATCGAACGGCTTGATGTGCGGGCTGCGGTGCTGGCGCGGTTGATCGCCCGGCCGGGCCTTCTCGTCCGGCCTGCGCTGGAGTTGATCCGGGGGACGGAGAGTGGGGACGTACCGGCGGTCATTGCGCATCTGGACGGGGCGATGGATCGGGCGTCCGCCGGGCGGCCGACAACGGGGTGAGGCCCGGCGGATCGGCCTTCCGCTTCAGGAACCCTCGGTGAACAACTCCCGCGCGTCGACGACCTCGTGGGAGCGGTCGAACCAGGTGCCGAGTTCGTCGAGGTCGGTGGAGGCGAGGATGCGGTCGCGGACGTCGGCGGGGACGTCGATCTGACGCCGCTGGAAGGTACGCAGAATGGCCGCGGCCCACCCCTCAGCGCGCCCTTCCTCCCTGCCCTCTTCCCGGCCTTCACCCCTCACCTGCTCCGCCAGCGGGTGCCGCCAGAAGTACTGGATCGCCGTCATCAGGTCCCTCCACATCTGCTGGGCCTGGCGGTCTGCCAGGCATGAGTCGACGAACTGCACGAAGACCGCGGCACTGTCCGGGTCGATGGTCCGCAGGGCGGTGGCCAGGTTTTCCAGTATGGCGGCGGCCTGCGGGCCACGGCCATGTGTCATCGCCGAAAGCACCGCGAGGGGTACGTCCCGTTCGGCCTCGCGTTCGTCCACGATCACCGGCACGTTGTCCGGGCCCAGGACGAAGGGGCGCACCGTAAGCGAAGGGCATCCGCGCACCCCGAGATGGATGGGCTCCGCCGCCCAGCGGGCCGTGGCGCTGTTCTGGGTGATGACGATGAGCACCGGTTCGCAGCGGTACTTCTCGTGCAGGTAGCTGAGGTAGTACGGCCAGCTGCCGCGTTTCCTCTTGTCGATATCGCCCTGCGATTCGACGACCAGGAGGTAGTCCCCTTCGTCGGTCTCCGCCCGGAGCAACGTGTCCACGCGCCTCTCGACCGGTTCGATCTCGGTGAGGTCCACGTTCATGGCGGCGAACTCACGCGGTTCGGGGAAGGGGATGCGTAACACGCTCTGCAGGGCGCGGGTCAGAAGCGCGGGATCTTTCTGGAAGATCCGGTGCAGCGCCTCGTGCGACGAGCTGGGCACTACGCCACCGCCAATTCGCACCAGACGTACTTGCCGCGCTGCCCGTTCCTCGACAACGGCTGCCACCCCCAGGAGTCGGCGCATGCCCGCACCAGTGCCAGCCCTCTCCCTGCCTCGGCGTCCAACAGGTTCGCCAACTGCCCCGGCGGTTCAGGGGGTTCGGGATCCGCGTCCCACGCCCCGACGCGCAGCACGCCCACCGACCACCGCACTCGGAGCATCACCGGCCCCTTGGTGTGGAGTACGGCGTTGGCCACCAGCTCCGTCGCGAGGAGTTCGGCGGTGTCCACGACCCGGATGAGGCCGTGCGCGGTGAGGACGAGGCGCAGGGTGCGGCGGCAGACGGTGACGGCACGGCGATCGTGCGGCACGGAGAGGGAGTACTCCCAGGGTTCGGGCTCGGTTTCTGGCATGCGGCAGCTCCGGACGGGGTGAGGTGGGTGATGGGCGCGGGCGGTGGCATTGCCGCAGCCGTCATGGCAGGACGAAGCGGTGCACTTCCGCAGCGTGTGCGTCGCATCACCGACGGTATTTCCTAAGATTAGGAAGGCGCAAGTGATTGCCGTATTCTGACCCTCGAACGAGCTACGAGCACAGGGCAGTTGAGACGAGGAGGTGCCGGTTGCCGCCGAAGAGGCATCTCACGGCCCGCAGGCTGCGACTCGGCGCCGAACTGCGCAAACTACGCGAGGCGACGGGAATGAAAGCCCGGGAAGCCGCAGCGCTACTCGGGGCCGACAGCGTCCAGATGAGCCAGATCGAGTCCGGCGTCGCAGGCGTGAGCGCTGAACGTGTCCGCCGCCTGGCGGCCCACTACGCCTGTACGGACGAGGCGTTGATCGAAGCCCTCGTCACCATGGCGACCGACCGCACGCGGGGGTGGTGGGAGGAGTACCGGGGTGTGCTTCCCCCCGTCTTCCTGGACACGGCCGAGGTCGAACACCACGCGGCATTCCTGCGCGAGGTGGTGATCACGCACGTGCCGGGCCTCTTGCAAACGCCGGATTATGCACGCGCCGTGTACACGTACATGGTCCCCGGCCTGCCCGAGACCGAGTTGGCCCCTCGGGTTGAGCACCGGACGACCCGGCGCACTGTCATCGAGGGCGAGAATCCGACACCGTACGAGACCCTGATCCACGAGTTCGCCCTGCGCATCCGCGTGGCCGATCGACAGACGTCCCGTGCTCAACTCCGTCAGATCCTCGACCAGATCGAGCAGGGCCACGCAACCGTCCGCGTCATCCCCACCGACCAGGACGGTTTCGCCGGCGCCGGTGCCTCGATGATGTACGCGGGCGGCGCGGTCCCCCGCCTGGACACGGGCCTGCGTGACGCCCCCACCGGCACCGCGTTCATCGATGCGGAACCCCAACTGGCTCAGCTTCGAACGCTCTTCCGTAAAGTGGAGAAGGCGGCGCTGGACCCCGTGACATCCCGGGACTTCATCCACCGCCTGACGAAGGAGTTGTGAGGCACACCATGGACCACGTTCTCCACTGGCAGAAGTCCACCTTCTCCGACGGCGGCGACGGCAACACCTGCATCGAACTCGCCGCCACCCCCACCACCCTCCACCTCCGCGAAAGCGAAACCCCCGACACCGAACTCACCACCACTGGAACCCCGTTGGCGCACCTCATACGCACCCTGAAGTCGGGCCTGTTCCACGCAACCTGACCCTGTCAGCAGCTCCGGCTGAATTCTGAACGTCCGCTTGTTCAGGGTCGCCATACGATGCCGAAATGCACGCGGACAACCCCCGGAACGCTCGCGCCCTCCTGATCAACGGCACGGTCGGCGTGGGCAAGACAACCGTCGCCGAGGCGGTGGGCGGCCTGCTCGCTGACGCGGGGGTCCCTCATGCCGTGCTGGACCTCGACTGGCTGAGCAACTCGTGGCCCGCGCCTCCCGGTGACCGGTTCAACTTCGGCATGCTGCTGCGGAACCTGCGGAGCATCGCCGGTCACTACCTCGACGCGGGAGCCAGGCGCCTCGTACTCGCCGGTGTGATCGAGGGACAGGACGAGCGGAAGGAACTGGCCGACGCCGTAGGCGTTGACCTCACGGTGTGTCGGCTGCGGGCCGAACTGCCGGTCATCCACCATCGTCTGACCCACCGTCACAACATCGGGACTCAGGCACTGCAATGGCACCTGAACCGGTCCGGTGAACTGGACGGCATCCTCGACCAAGCCGCTGTCGACGACTTCACCATCGACACCGGCGCAGGCTCCGTCACCGACATCGCCCTGTCCGTGATCAGGGCGGCCCGCTGGCAATGACCACCGGCCTGCAGACGGTGATCAGAGCAGAGTTACCGGGTTGCTCAGCGCCGCCATCCGCCCTCCCGGATGACGTACTTCAACACGGACAAACGGCGACTCCCGCGCACTGGTACGCCACTCGACCGCGCCCACTCCCGCAGCGGACAGCGAAGCAACGTGGACCTTCCCCTCCCCGGTGTGAAAACTGACCACCCCTGAAGGCACACCACGCACACCCACCCGAGCCACGATCGGTCCACCGCAACTCTTCAACTGCCCACCGACACACGTCTGTTGAGCGCCAGCAGAAACCGTGAACGACAACTCGACGGCGGCAGACTCAGCGATCCAACTCCGCCCGGCGCGGATCCCGGCGAGCACCGCGCCCATACTCAACTCCTCGGCCCGTACCACGGTGTGCGGAACGCCGATCTGGCCCGACAGGTGCGCGTCACTGTTGCCCATCGCCGGCCGCCACCCGCCCTGTCGCCGGATGTCCGCATCGAGCCCGCGCCCCCACTCCGCCAACGCCGCCTCGTTGTCCGCCTGCCAGGGCAGGTCCGAACTCCACGGGCCGTTCCAGACCTCGACCACGTCGAACCCCTCGTACGGGTACAGGAACGTGCCCGAGTCGTACGGTGCATGCGGATGGGCTGCCACGCACAACCCGCCGCCGCGACGGACTTCGTCGAGATGCCGGTCGATCACTCCGTCCTGCACGCCGTAGCGCCAGTCGACGACCTGCCCGGGGCGAACGCCCAGCGCGAGCCAGTGGCCGGTACGGGTGGTGACCTCCTGCCCCAGGATCACCAGGAGATCGTCACCGGCGTACCGGCCCCAAGTGGCGTGCGTGTCCGCGTTGTTGTGCTCGGTCGCCGCCAGGAAATCCAGCCGCGCCGCACGGGCCTCGTCGGCAAGGCGTTGCGGCGTCAGTTCGCCGCCGTGCGAGCACACCGAGTGCACGTGGCAGTCGCCGCGGTACCAACCGCTTTCGCTACCGGACACTCGTTCCCGGTTCCTCGGCGCCGCCCGGCTTGCCGCGCTCTCCCCGCACCAGCGCAAGCAGTCGCACCCGGGAGTAGCGGAACCAGCGGAAGCCGATCCACATGGCCAGCACCGGGCCGCCGATGGCGAAGTCGAGGCGGGCCCTCGGTGACCAGTCCGTCTGGAACCACCACATGTCCGCCGCCAGCGCCAGGTTGAGGAGGACGAAGAGCGGGCCGTAGACGAAGCAGGTCCAGTCCTCCCAGAAGGCCCAACTGCCGCGGCGCTTGCTGGAGAACGCGATGGTCCAGTCCGTCAGGACGAGGGCCACCAGCATGCCCGCGAGTATGTAGAAGGCCATGCGTGGAGTATGTCCGCCCGAGTGCCCGAAGATCCGTAAAGGTTCAGAACCGGCCGACGCACACCTGCACCCTCTGAACGCTGGGGTCTTTTCTAACCAGTCACAGCGCCCGACAGTGGTTAGATCTAGCCCCGGCTTCCAGCAACCACCCGCGTCCCCCGCCGCCACACCTCAGTCACCAGCGGCACCCCCGGCCGATACGCCAGATGCACATGGCTGGGCGCATCGAGCAGGATCAGGTCCGCCCGCGACCCCACCGCGATCCGGCCCACGTCGTCCCGTCGCAGCGCCGCCGCACCACCCGCCGTGGCCGCCCACACCGCCTCGTCCGGGGTCATCCCCATGTCCCGTACCGCCAGCGCGATGCAGAAGGAGACGGAGGACGTGAAGGACGAACCCGGGTTGCAGTCGGTCGAGAGCGCGACCGTGACGCCCGCGTCCAGGAGGCGGCGCGCGTTCGGCCATTCCGCGCGCGTCGAGAACTCCGCGCCGGGGAGCAACGTGGCGACCGTCGCGCCGCTCGCCAGCGCGTCCACGTCCGCGTCCGTGAGGTGCGTGCAGTGGTCCGCGCTCGCCGCGTCCAGTTCTACGGCGAGTTGGACCCCGGGGCCGTAGGAGAGCTGGTTGGCGTGGATGCGCGGGTGCAGGCCCTTCGCCTTGCCCGCCGTCAGGATCGCGCGCGCCTGGTCGCCGTCAAACGCGCCCTTCTCGCAGAACACGTCGATCCAACGGGCGTGCGGGGCGCAGGCGTCGAGCATCTCGCCGGTGACCAGGGACACGTACGCGGCGGGGTCGTCGGCGTAGTCCGGCGAGACGATGTGCGCACCGAGGTACGTCACCTCGTCCGTGTGCGCGGCGGCGATCCGGAGGGCGCGGGACTCGTCGGCGACCGTCAGGCCGTAGCCGGACTTCGTCTCGAAGGTGGTGGTGCCCTGGCGGAGGGCCTCGTCCAGGTAACGGGTGAGGTTCGCCTCCAGTTCCGCGTCGCTCGCCGCGCGCGTCGCCGCGACCGTCGTACGGATGCCGCCAGCGCTGTACGCCCGCCCGGACATGCGGGCGTTGAACTCCTGGGTGCGGTCGCCGGCGAAGACGAGGTGCGAGTGGGAGTCCACGAAGCCGGGCAGGACCGCCCGCCCACCGGCGTCGACCCGGTTGTCAGTGGCGGGTGCTTTGCTTGTTTCACCGGTCCACGCGATGCGGTCGCCGTCGATGACGACGGCCGCGTCCTGGATCAGACCGAGAGGGGATCTGTCACCGAGGGAGGGGTCGTTGGTGACCAGCGTGGCGATGTTGGTGATGACAGTGCTGCTCATTGTGTCCTCGTGGGTGCGGGGGGCGGCGATCGGCTTTACGCGCGCAGGGCTTCGACAGCTGCGGCGAGCGCCTGCGGTACGTCCGGTACGAGCGCGTGCGCCCCGTCTCGTACGACGTGCCGACCGCCCACGACCGTGTGCCGTACGTCCGCTGCCGTCGCCGCGAATACGGCCGTCTCGGCGCCGAGCCTGGGCACCGGCCCCGCTGTCCTGACCGAGTCGAGCGCGATCGTCGTGAAGTCGGCGAGGGCGCCCGGTTCGAGGGTGCCCGCGTCCTGCCAGCCCAGCGCCGCGTGGCCGTCCGCCGACGCTGCCCGGAGCAGGGCCGCTGCCGTCCAGTGGCCTCGCGTGCGGGTGCGGAGGCGCTCGTTCAACTCCATCGCTCTGGCCTCCTCCAGCAGGTCGATCACCGCGTGGCTGTCGGAGCCCAGGGAGAGCGGGGAGCCGGCTCGTTGGAGGGCGACCGCCGGGCCGATGCCGTCCGCCAGGTCGCGTTCCGTCGTCGGGCACATGCAGGTGCCGGTGCCCGAGCGCCCCAGCAGCGCGATGTCCTCGTCCGTGAGGTGGGTGTTGTGGACGCCGGTGGTGCGGGGGCCCAACACCCCGTACTCGGCGAGGAGTTGGGTCGGGGTGCAGTCGTGGGCCGTGCGGCAGGCGTCGTTCTCCGCCGTCTGCTCGGACAGGTGGACGTGAAGCGGGGCCCGGCGCTCCTCGGCCCAGCGCGCCACCGTCGCCAACTCCCTTGCGGGTACCGCCCGTACGGAGTGGATCGCGGCACCGATCCTCGCGTGATCCCGTTCCTTGAGAAGTGAACAGCGTTCGGCCCAGGCGTCCGCGCTTCCGTCGGAGAAGCGGAGCTGGTGGCGGTTGGGGGGCTGTCCGAAGCCGGAGGAGAGGTAGGCGGTGTCGAGGAGGGTGATGCGGATACCGGCCTCGGAGGCGGCGGCGATCAGGGCCTCGCCCATGGCGTTGGGGTCGGCGTACGGGGTGCCGCCGTGGGCGTGGTGCACGTAGTGGAACTCGCCGACCGCCGTGATCCCGGCCAGCGCCATCTCGGCGTACACCGCGCGGGCCAGGGCGTGGTAGGTGTCCGGGGTGAGCTGGTCGGCGAAGGAGTACATGAGCTCACGCCAGGTCCAGAAGGTGCCGGAGCCGACCTGGACGGTGCCGCGCAGGGCGCGGTGGAAGGCGTGGCTGTGGGCGTTGGCGAGCCCGGGGAGGGTGAGGCCCCGGAGGATCTCGGCGCCCGGGGGTGGGGTGTCAACTCCCGTAAGGAGGGCGGCGATCCGTCCGTCCGTCACCTCCAGGGCGACGCCCGGCTCGACGTTGGTGTCGAGCCAGGCGTGTTCCAGCCAGTACGTCCGCGTGGTGGGGTGCGTCACCTGCAGGCCAGCCCTTCCAGTACGTCGGCGAGTGCGGTCACCCCGGCCACGCAGTCGTCCTCGGCCGCGAACTCGGCCGGGGAGTGCGAGATACCCGTGGGGTTGCGCACGAACAGCATGGCGGTCGGGATGCTCCCGGAGAGGATTCCGGCGTCGTGTCCGGCACCGGTGCCGAGGACGGGGACGGTCAGCTCCGTCTCCCTCCCCTTCCCCAGGACCCGGGCGAGTTCGTCGCGCAGGGCGTGGTCGAACTCGACGACCGGGGTGAAGGACTCCCGGACGATGTCGAGGTCGATGCCGTGCGCCTCGGCGTACTCGCGGGCCGCCTTCTCGACGCCGGTGACCACGGTGTCGAGGGTCTGCTGGTCGGCGGCGCGGGAGTCGAGCCAGCCGCGCACCAGGGAGGGGATGGCGTTGACGCCGTTCGGTTCTACGGCGATCTTCCCGAACGTGGCGACGGCGCCCGCGAGTTGGGCCTCGCGGCGGGCGGCGAGCACGGTCTCGGCGTACGACAGCATGGGGTCACGCCGGTCCACCAGCCTCGTCGTACCGGCGTGGTTGGCCTCGCCCCGGAAGTCGAACCGCCACCGCCCGTGCGGCCAGATGGCGCTGGCGATGCCGACCCGGTCGCCGGAGAGGTCCAGCGAGCGGCCCTGTTCGACGTGGAGTTCGACGAACGCGCCGATGCGGGCGAGCCGTTCGGGGTCGGGGCCGATGGCGTCGGCGTCGTAACCGGCCGCCGCCATGGCCTGCGGCAGCGTGACCCCGTCGCCGTCGGTCAGCCGGTGCGCCTGCTCGACGGTGAGCTGCCCGGCGGTCAGCCGCGACCCGACACAGGCGAGCCCGAAGCGGGCGCCTTCCTCGTCCCCGAAGTTCACGATGGCGAGCGGCCTGGTGAACTCCGCTCCCCTGCCCCGCAGTTCGTCGAGGGCGGCGAAGGACGACACGACGCCGAGGGGACCGTCGAAGGCCCCACCGTCGGGTACCGAGTCGAGGTGCGAGCCAGTGACGACAGCGTCCCCGGCGGCGGGATCACCGAGCCAGGCCCACTGGTTGCCGTTGCGGTCGAGCTCGTAGGCCAGGCCGCGCGACCTTGCCTGCTCCTCGAACCAGGCCCGGCACTCGGTGTCGGCACCGGTCCAGGCGTAGCGGCGATACCCACCGGAGTCGGCGTGCCGCCCGATGGGACGCAGCTCGCGCCACATCTCGTGGAAGGAGGTCGGGGTGGCAGCCGCGCCTTCGGGCCGCGCGGGCTGAGCCCGGCCGTCACTCGCCGACGGGCGCGACTGGCCTTCACCTTCGGCAGGCTGAGGCTGAGCGCCGCCGGTCGCGGACGACGTGGTGCCGTCACCCGCTCCAGGCCGCAGGCCGCCGTCACCCGCCACAGACCGTGGGCAATCGTTCCGCCCTGCGGAACGGGTGGGCACGGTCGGACCCGCACCCGGCGACGAAGGACCCGCCCCCACCGGACCGTCGCCGCCCCGCTCATCTGCCGGAAGGGTCACGCGTCTCCACCCTCGCGCATCGGCACCCGCACACCCCGCTCGTCCGCGACCCGCTCCGCGATGTCGTAGCCCGCGTCCACGTGCCGGATGACGCCCATGCCGGGGTCGTTGGTCAGGACGCGGCGGATCTTCTCGCCGGCGAGGGCCGTGCCGTCGGCGACCGTGACCTGGCCCGCGTGGATGGAGCGGCCCATGCCCACGCCGCCGCCGTGGTGGATGGAGACCCAGGATGCGCCGGAGGCGACGTTGACCATGGCGTTCAGCAGGGGCCAGTCGGCGATCGCGTCGGAGCCGTCGAGCATGGCTTCCGTCTCGCGGTACGGGGAGGCGACGGAGCCGCAGTCGAGGTGGTCGCGGCCGATGGCCAGAGGGGCCGCCAGCTCGCCGGAGGCCACCATGTCGTTGAAGCGCTCGCCGGCCTTGTCGCGCTCGCCGTAGCCGAGCCAGCAGATGCGGGCCGGGAGGCCCTGGAAGTGGACGCGCTCGCCGGCCAGCTTGATCCAGCGGTGGAGGGACTCGTTCTCCGGGAAGAGGTCGAGGATCGCCTTGTCGGTCTTGTGGATGTCGGACGCCTCGCCGGACAGCGCGGCCCAGCGGAAGGGGCCCTTGCCCTCGGAGAAGAGGGGGCGGATGTAGGCGGGGACGAAGCCGGGGAAGGCGAACGCCCGCTCGTACCCGGCGAGTTGGGCCTCGCCGCGGATCGAGTTGCCGTAGTCGAAGACCTCGGCGCCGGCGTCCATGAAGCCGACCATCGCCTCGACGTGCTTCGCCATGGACTCACGGGCGCGGGTGGTGAAGCCCGCCGGGTCCTTGGCTGCCTCGTCGGCCATGTCCTCGAAGGCCATGCCCACCGGGAGGTACGCGAGGGGGTCGTGGGCCGAGGTCTGGTCGGTCACGATGTCGATGGGGGCGCCCTCGGCCAGCATCTGCGGAAGCAGGTCCGCCGCGTTGCCGAGGAGGCCGATGGAGAGCGGGCGGCGGGCGTCGCGGGCCTCGACGGCGAGCTGGAGCGCGTGCGCGAGGGAGTCGGCGCGGACGTCCAGGTAGCGGTGCTCGATGCGGCGTTCGATCGCGCGCGGGTCGACGTCGATGCAGATCGCGACGCCGTCGTTCATCGTGACCGCGAGGGGCTGGGCGCCGCCCATGCCGCCGAGGCCGGCGGTGAGGGTGATGGTCCCGGCGAGGGTGCCGTTGAACTTCTTCGCGGCGACGGCGGCGAAGGTCTCGTACGTGCCCTGGAGGATGCCCTGGGTGCCGATGTAGATCCACGAACCGGCCGTCATCTGGCCGTACATGGTGAGGCCGAGGGCCTCAAGGCGCCGGAACTCCTCCCAGTTCGCCCAGTCGCCGACGAGGTTGGAGTTGGCGATGAGGACGCGCGGCGCCCACTCGTGGGTCTGCATCACGCCGACCGGGCGGCCGGACTGGACGAGCATCGTCTCGTCCTGCTTCAGGGTGCGCAGGGTGCGGACCATGGCGTCGAAGGAGCGCCAGTCGCGGGCGGCCTTGCCGGTGCCGCCGTAGACGACGAGCTTGTCGGGGTGTTCGGCGACCTCGGGGTCCAGGTTGTTCTGCAGCATCCGCAGGGCGGCTTCCTGCTGCCATCCCAGGGCGCTCAGTTCCGTACCGCGGGGTGCTCGTACGGGGCGGGGTCCTGACATGGTCTGCCTCCTAGCGGACTGCTCTCAGCGGATCTGCGTTACGCGTTTTTACTGTTGCTATTCACATCCTGTCTTCGTGAATAGAACTAGTCAATACATCGAGGCGTCTCTGTGGGCAGGCTCTGAATGTTTGGCTGGATGTACCGATCATGGGCGACGACACGACGGGGGCTGCAGTGAACGACGAAACCCAGGGTCACACGGACGGCATCGATCCCGGCATGGATCCCGGCGCCGAACGCACCGCCCGCCGGGACGAAGCCGTGCAGGCCGCCGTGGAGCAGGGGCTGCTCGGGCCCGGCGCCCCCATCGCCGCTCTGCTGGACGTCACCGGTATCCGGGAGTCCGCGGCTGCACTCCGCGCGGCGTTCGACGAGGTGACGGCGCCCGGGACGCCCGTGCTGCACGCGTTCGCCGTGAAGGCGAGTCCGCTCGTACCGGTGCTGCGGCTGCTG
Organism: Streptomyces sp. NBC_00986; assembly: GCF_045162565.1. Classification (NCBI taxonomy): domain Bacteria; kingdom Bacillati; phylum Actinomycetota; class Actinomycetes; order Kitasatosporales; family Streptomycetaceae; genus Streptomyces; species Streptomyces sp. NBC_00986. The sequence goes on along the minus strand of NZ_CP108733.1, from coordinate 7,080,272 downwards.
CACGACGAGGGCATCGGCGCGGAGGTGGCGAGCCCGGGTGAGCTGGCCCTCGCGCGGGCGGCGGGCGTACGGCCGGAGCGGACGGTGCTGGACGCGCCCGCGAAGACGCCGGCCGAGTTGCGGGAGGCGCTGGCGCTGGGGATCGCCGTAAATGCCGACAACCCGCAGGAGCTGGAGCGGATCGACGCGCTGATGCGGTCGGCGACCAGTCGCTCCCCGCTCGGGATCCGGGTCAATCCGCAGATCGGCGGCGGGTCCATCGCCGCGCTCTCCACGGCGACGGCTACCTCGAAGTTCGGGGTGGCGCTGCGGGACGAGGGGGCGCGGGAGTGGGTGGTGCGGGCGTTCGCGGAGCGGCCGTGGCTGACCCGGCTGCACGCGCACACCGGGTCTCAGGGCATCCCGCTGTCGCTGCTGGCGCGGGGCGTCGCGGAGACGTACGAACTGGCGGAGGAGATCAACGCGCGGCTCGGGCGGCCGCAGATCGACACGCTCGACATCGGCGGCGGCCTCGGGGTGAACTTCGGCTCGGACGCGACGACTCCGACGTACGCGCAGTACGCGCGGCTGCTCAAGGAAGCGGTGCCGGGGCTGTTCGACGGGCGGTACGGGCTGGTGACCGAGTTCGGGCGGTCGATGCTGGCCAAGCAGGGGACCGTGGTGGCCCGGGTCGAGTACGCGAAGAGTGCCGGGGGACGGCCGATCGCGATCACGCACGCGGGCGTGCAGGTGGCGACGCGGACGGTGTACGCGCCGCAGTCGTGGCCACTGCGGATCGCCGCCTACGACGGGAAGGGGCGGCCCAAGTCGGGGGCGGACGTGGTGCAGGACGTCGCCGGCCCCGCGTGCTTCGCGGGTGACCTGCTGGCCGAGGGGCAGGCGCTGCCCCTGCTGGAGCAGGGTGACTACGCGGCCGCGCTGGACACCGGGGCGTACTACTTCGCGGCGCACTACGCCTACAACTCCCTTGCCCGGCCCGGCATTTACGGCTTCGTGCGGGACGGTGCCGGGGGCATGTCGTTCGCGACCGTGCGGAAGCCGCAGACGGTCGCGGAGATCGTGGCCGAATCCGGCGGGGCGCACGCCGCCGCGCTCACCACCCTGCGGGCGCCTGGGCGCCGTTGACGCACACCGGTGCGAGCAGGGTTCAACTGACCCATGCAACTCGTGTGAAAACGGGGTCAGTTGACCCACCTTAGTCACTCGAGGGCATGTTCCACTGGAAAATGCCAGATCCCTCACCCCTCGGCCACACGGTGCGTAGCTTCGTCGTCACTCAGCCGAACCGCAGGCGGGAGGGGAGCCACGGTGCCCGGAATCGACGAGTGCTTACTTGAGGCCATGCGACTGCCCGGTGCCCGAGGCGCCGCGCTGGTCGACTGGACGAGCGGGCTGGCCCTGGGCGTCGTAGGAGAGTCGCCCGGGGGTGACCAGGAGGCCAGTGCCGCCGAGGCCGCCGAGCTGGCGCGGCTCGCGGCGGAGCACCGGGCGTTCGCGTCCGTCGGGGAGGACGGTACGGCCGCCGGCGATCCTCCGCTGGAGGACCTGATCGTCAGCAACCGCGACAGCTATCACGTGCTGCGGTTCGTGCCGACGTCGTTCGACAGCAGCGTGTTCCTGCACCTGTGGCTGGCCCGCGCGGAGGGCAATCTCGCGCTGGCCCGCATCCGGCTCGGCGAGATGGCCGGACGGCTGGTGCTGGGATGACCGCGGTCAAGGCCACGCCCACCACCCCGCCGCCCCGGCTGCCCGTGCGGGCCAAGGCCGACGCCGGCGAACGGGGTTGGGGCGGGGTCTCCCCGATGCTGACGCGGCTCGCCGCCGAGAAGGCCACCGGTGTGCTCGTCCGGGAGCGCGGCAGCCTCCACCTCGTCGACGGCCGGGTCGCGCACGCCGAGAGCCCGTCCGCCCCCGGCCTCGACCTCCTCCTCACCGCGCACGGCACCCTGCGCGCCGAGGCCTGGGAGGCCGCGGCCAAGGCGAGCGACGACCGGCACGCCACGACCCGACTCCTGCTGGACGGCGGCCTGTTGAGCCCCGGCGCACTGGAACTGTGCCATCTCGGGGCCCTGTACGACGCGGCGTACTTCGTGCTCGCCCCGAGCAGCACCCCGGGCCGGTTCCGCTACGGCGTCACGCATCCGCTCGGTTCCGTGCGGCCGGTTCCGGTGGCCGCACTGGAGCGCGAGACGCTGCGCCGCCGCGATCTGCTGCACCGGGTGTGGCCGGACGCGGCGACGGACGGCGCGCCGCTGGTGCGGGCCGACCCCGTCGCGCCCGCGCCGGTCACGGCCCGGCAGGCGGCGGTGCTGGCCCGGGTGGACGGCGTCCGCACGGCGCCGGACATCGCGCGGGCGCTGGGGCGGCGGGCGTACCCCACGCTGCTGGACGTCCGGCGGCTGGTGTCGGCGGGGCTCGTGTCGCCCCGGCCGCCCGCGCCCGCCGTCGCTCCCCTGCCCGACGTCACCGATCCCGACATCACCTTGCTGAAGAGGCTCAGAGATGCGCTGGAGGCCCTTTGAGTGGCAGCGAACACGCGCCGAGAGGAGAGAGCCGATGGCCTCCGAGGCAGAGATCCTCGACGAGCTGCGCCGGTTGAGAGCCCGCGTGCCCCAGCTGACCGGGGCGCTGGCGGCGGGCATCGACGGTCTCGTCCTGGCCCAGGACACCCCGGGCGTCGAGCCGGAACGGGTGGCCGCGCTCACCGTGACGGCGCTCGGCGTGGCCGTACGGATGGCGGACGCGACCGGGCAGGGCGACTTCCGCGAGCTGATCGTGCGCGGGGTCTACGGCTATGTCGCGACCTACGCGGCGGGCCGCGGCGCCGTGCTGACCGTGCTCGCCCAGGACCGCGTCCACGTCGGCCGGCTGCTGCTGGAGGGCCGCCGCGCGGGGGCCCGGATCGGCGAGCTGATCGACGCCGAGGCGGCGGTCGCGGCCGAGGCCGAAGCCGTCGTGGCCGAGGAGCGGACCGACCCGGCGCCGCCCGCCAAGGCGCCCCCGAAAACCACCACCGCACGCACGAGAACACCGCGCGCACCACGCACCACCACAGGCACCAACGCGCGGACCACCACGGAAAGTTGAACAGAACCAAAGGAGCACTGTCATGGCCAACACCGAAACCTCTCTCAAAGAGGCGCTGACCTCCATCGAGGGCGCGACCGGGGTCGCGCTCGTCGACTACACCAGCGGTATGGCGCTCGGCACGATGGGCGGCAGCAAGACCTTCGACCTCGGCGTCGCCGCCGCCGGGAACACCGACGTCGTGCGCTCCAAGCTGCGCACGATGGAGCACCTCGGGCTGAAGGGCGAGATCGAGGACATCCTGATCACCCTGTCCAGCCAGTACCACCTGATCCGCCTGCTCAAGGGCCGCGGCGGCAACGGCCTCTTCCTCTACCTGGTGCTGGACGCCGGCCGCGCCAACCTGGCCATGGCCAGGCACCAGTTGAAGAAGATCGAGGCGGACCTGGAGGTCTGACCGGACCCGGCTACGCGAAGACGTCGCTACGGCGGCGCGCCCCGCCCGGGGTCGCGTCGCCCGCGGCGATGCCGGTGGAGCGGTAGCCCTTGACCGGCTTGCCGGCCGGGGCGCCGTCGCGCTTGTTCAGCCAGTCCACGCGGATCCACAGCAGGACGTCGTCGGCGCGCTCGCGGCGGCCCAGCCAGGCGGCCTTGAGGCGCAGCCCGGTACCGGCACCGGCGAGCAGCATCCCGCCCGCCGCGGGCACGGCGAACCCGCTGGCCAGCGCGAGGGCGAAGGCGAGGACGAGCCACCAGCGGTGGGCGCGACGCCAGTTCCGGGTGCTCACCGCGCGGTCCTGGAGCACGTCGTGCTTCCCGGCCCGGGCGGCGCCACGGGCCAGCGCGGTGTACCGCCGACGCCGCGTGTACGCCACCACGATCGCCGCGAGAATGAACAGCGCGGCCCCGGCCATCACCCCGATCCGGCGCCCGGTGATGCCGGGGAGCAACACCCCGACACCCGCCGCGAGCACCCCGAACCACCACATCGGGGCGGCCCCGGCCCGTACGACGACTGCCACTCGGGCCAGCCCCTGGACTCTCCGATCTCCGCGTGCCACGTCCCGCCTCCTGGTCGTCCCGGCACAGTTCCGTAGTGCGGGGAGACTAGTGAGCGAACGTGAGACGAGTCTGAGAGCACGGCAGCGGGGACGGTTTTTCCGGCTGGGCGGAAGAGGCCCACTCAACAGCTGGGCAAGCACGGACACCCCAGGGGCGCGGGGCTGTGACATCGGCGGCTCCGCCGCGGGGCGCGACCAGCCACAGCGCACCTGCACCCGACAACTACGCCTCCGCCTCCGCCAGCCCAACGCCCGTCACTCCACGAACAACCCTCGCGCCGCCGCCCGCGCATCGAACTCCTCAAGCCTCGCCTGCGCATCCGGCAGGTCGTCGCACATCGCCTCCAACAACACCCGCCCGAGCAACATCGGCGCACACGCCGTGTCGAAGGCAAGGCCCGTGCCGACCGCCGCCGGGATCAAAAGGTCGGAGACCTTGGCGACGGGGGCGAACGCCGAGTCCGCGACGGTGACGACGGTCAGGCCCGCCTCCCTCGCATACGCCAGGGTGTCGACGACCTCGCGCGGATGCCGGGGCAGCGCGAAGCACAGCAGGGTGGTGGCGCCGGCCCGGACGGCCGCGTCGATCCGGTCGTGGATCATCGTGCCGCCCTCGTTGAGCAGCCGTACGTCCGGATGGACCTTCGCGGCGAAGTACGCGAAGCCGTACGCCTGGGAGGCCGCCGCGCGCAGCCCGAGCACGGGCAGCGGGCGCGAGGCGGCGAGCAGGCGGCCGGCCTTCGCGACCGGGCGGGGGTCGGCCAGTATCTCCGCGAGGTGCTTGAGGTTCTCGATCTCGGCCTCTACGGCCTGCTGGTACTCGTTGTACGACGCCGTGTCCGGGGCCGACTCGGAGGGCGCGACCTCGCGGAGGTGTTTGCGCAGCGCCGGGTAGCCGTCGAAGCCGAGGGCGACCGCGAAGCGGGTCACGGAGGGCTGGCTGACACCGGCGAGTTCGGCGAGTTCGACGCTGGAGAGGAACGGCACGTCGGCGGCGCGGCGCACCATGCTGTGCGCGATGCGCCGCTGGGTCGGCGTGAGCCGGTGCCCCTCGAAGAGCGCCTGCAGCCGGGCGGCCGGGCTGTCGGTCACGCCCGCATTCCTGTCCACGGCCGAGTCCACGCTCGCATCCGCGCTCCCCTCCACCATCCCGTCCATACTCCTGTCGGCGCTCATGACGTGCTCCCCCTCCAGATCTCCGTGAACCGGTCCAGCAGTCCCGCGGCCGCCGACACATCGTCCGTGAGCGGCCGGTCCGCCGTCTCGTCGTCGAGCACCGATTCGGCCAGCTCCAGCGCGCGGCCGACCGGGAGTTCCGGGTCGGGCCGCAGACCACGCTGGCGCAACGCCCGTACGGCGGCGACGAGTTCGCAGCCGACGACGAGACGGTACGCGCGGCAGGCGCGCAGTGTCTGACGTGCGGCGAGCGAGGCGAAGCTGGCCTGTTCCTCGACGCCCCGGGAGAGTACAGCGTGCCCGAGCGAGGCGGGAGCGGAGAAGGCCCGCAGGTCGCCGAGGGCCGCCGCGGCGGCGTACTCCAGGATCATCACCCCGGAGGACGCGGCCTCGTTGTCCGCGAGGAACGGCTTGAGCCGGGTGAACGCGGGCTCGTTCAGCGAGGAGAGCCGTGACGTCGACAGCCGGGCGACCTGGGTGAGCGCGAGCCGGAAGTGGTCCAGGGCGAGGACGAGTTGGGCCTGGTAGAAGCCGCCGTGGTGGTAGGCGGTCATGTCCTCGGCGGAGATGAAGGGGTTCTCGGCGGCCGCGTTGATCTCGATCGCCAGCACCTCCTCCAACGCGTCCGCCGCGTCATGCGCGGGCCCGTGAATCTGCGGCAGACACCGGAACCCGTACGGGTCCTGAATCCGCCCGAGCGGAGGAGTGGGCCGATCGGCGGCCCCGATCAACTCCCGCATGCGCCGGGCGACTTCGATCGACCCCCGGTGCGGCCGGGCGGCGTGCACGGGCGCTGCGTACGGCTCGTGCGACCCGTCGACGGCGAGGAGGGAGAGCGCGCCGACGACCTGGGTCGCCCCGATCAGCCCCCTCAACTCGTGTAGCGCGAGGGCGGATTGGCCGAGGGTGAGGGCGTTGCTGCTGATGAGCGCAAGCGCGTCATTGTTGTCGAGAGGCTGGGGCTCGGGAACTCCGGTGAGGGCACGGGGTCCCTGAACTCCATTGAGGATGTGGGCACTTGAGGCGAGGGCACCACGGCCGCCGGAACCCTCGACGCCGCCAGGACCGGAGCCTTCAGCATCGCGGCTGACGAAACCCCGGGCGTCGCGGCCACCGGAAACACTCGCGCCACGGCCATCGAGACCCTCGGCGCCACGCCCCCCAAAGCCCTCGGCATCACCAGCGCCGGGCCCCCTAGAAGCTCCGGCGCCACGGCCGACGAAACCCCCGCCGTCGCGATCCCCGGCGCCACGCCCGCCGGAACCCGCCACACCCGGCCCGGCAACATCCCCAGCAATCCGCCAAGGATGCTCCCCCACCAACGCCAACCCCACCTGAGCCAGCGCGGCGATGTCCCCCGTCCCCACCGAGCCGAACTCGTTGACGACGGGATACACCCCGTTCTCCAGCGCCTCGCACAACGCCGTGACGACGGTCGGCCGTAGCCCCGCGCCCCCGGCCAGCAACTGGTTGGCCCGGACGGCAAGCATCGCCCGCACCTCCCGCGCCGGGAGCTCGTCGCCGATCGCGCCGGCGTGGCTGCGGAGCAACCGCAGCCCGTGTTCAGCCGCGGCCTCGGTGGGCACGTCCTCGTTCCGGTTCGCGCCGACGCCGGTAGAGCGGCCGTAGACGCGGCCCGTCGCGGCGATCTGGCGGGCCGCGTCCCAGGACTCCGTCGCGCGCTTCATCGCGTCGGTGCCGGGGACCGGGCGGGCGTCCCCGTCGGCGAGGCGTACGACGTCGGTGACCCCGAAGCCGACCCCGTCGAGGACGACCAGATCGGTGCCTCCGGACAGCGCCACATCGGAGGCGTCCACGATCTGAGACGACATAAGGCGACGAACTCCCCTCAATCAGGACACTCGATCTTGCCTGCCGGTCATCCGTTACCTCGGATTAACGCGGAGACATTGACAAACTATTCAGACACCGAGAACTCTGCATGACGTTATACAGCCGGGCAAGGGACAACTCATGATCCAGTTCGACGCGGTCCACAAACGCTTCCCCAACGGCACGACAGCAGTTCACGACCTCTCCCTGGAGATGCCGGAAGGCGGGGTCACCGTACTGGTCGGTTCCTCCGGTTGCGGCAAGACGACCACCCTTCGGATGATCAACCGGATGATCGACCCGACCTCGGGCGTCATCAAGGTCGGCGGCAAGGACGTCACCCAGCAGGACGCGGCCGAACTGCGCCGTTCCATCGGGTACGTCATCCAACAGTCGGGGCTCTTCCCGCACCGCACGGTGCTGGACAACATCGCCACCGTGCCGCTGCTCCTGGGCCACGGACGGAAGAAGGCGCGGGCCCGCGCGGCCCAACTGCTGGAGACCGTCGGGCTCGCCGCCGACGCCGGCAAGCGCTACCCGCACCAGCTCTCCGGCGGCCAGCAGCAGCGCGTCGGCGTGGCCCGCGCGCTCGCCGCCGACCCGCCGGTGCTCCTGATGGACGAGCCCTTCGGTGCCGTGGACCCGGTGGTCCGCACCCAGCTCCAGGACGAACTCCTGCGCCTGCAGAAGGAGTTGAACAAGACCATCGTCTTCGTCACGCACGACATCGACGAGGCCGTACGGCTCGGCGACCGCATCGCGATCTTCCGCACCGGCGGTCACCTCGTCCAGTGCGCGGCCCCCGCCGAACTCCTCGCCCGCCCGGCCGACGACTTCGTCGCCGACTTCCTCGGCGCCGAACGCGGCCTCAAGCTGCTCTCCCTGACGACCCTCGCCGAGGTCCCGCAGGGTCCGGCCCCCGAGGGCACCGCCTGGACTCTCGTCCTCGACGAGGCGCGCAAGCCCCTGCACTGGGCCGCGCAGGACGCCGAGATCCCCGTACGACCGCTCAAGGACGGCGATTCCCTCCTCGCCGCCCTCAACGAGTCCGTCGCCTCCCCGAACGGCCTGATCGCCCGCGTCGACGCGGACGGCGTCCTCACCGGCGTCTCCTCCCGCGACGACATCCACACCCACGCGGGCCAGGCGCACGCAGACGCGCGGACGCACACGGAGACCGAGGCGGCCGCCGCATGACCATCGACTGGTCGTGGATAGGCGACCACACCGACGACCTCACCAGCCTCACGTTCTCGCATCTCCAGGCCGCGATGACCGCCGTCTTCCTCGGCCTGCTGATCTCGCTCCCGCTGGCGGTCGTGGCCCACCGCGTCCGCCCGCTCCGGGGCTTCCTGCTCGGCCTGTCGAACGTCCTCTTCACGATCCCGTCGATCGCGATCTTCGTGCTCCTGCTCCCGATCAGCGGCCTCACCCGCACGACCACGGTCATCGGCCTGACGGTCTACACGCTGGTCGTGCTGCTGCGGAACACGGTCGAGGGCCTCGACTCGGTCCCCGCGAAGACGAAGGAGGCCGCGAAGGCGATGGGCTCGCGCCCCCTGCGCACGCTCCTCACCGTCGAACTCCCCCTCGCGCTCCCGGTGATCATGGCCGGCGTCCGTATCGCCACGGTCATGTCGATCTCGCTCGTCTCGGTCGCGACCTACATCGGCGACGGCGGCCTCGGCCAGCTCTTCACCGACGGCTTCCAGCGCGACTTCCCGACCCCGGTGATCGTGGGCGTGGTCCTCACCCTGCTGCTCGCCGTGGTCGCGGACGCGGCCCTGGTCGCCCTCCAGTACGTACTCACCCCGTGGAAGAGGCGGCGAGCCTGATGTTCGAACTCTTCAAGAACCTCGGCAAGTGGCTGACCAGCGGCTCCCAGTGGGCCGGTTCGGACGGCATCGCGCACCGCCTCGCCGAGCACCTCCAGTACTCGCTCCTCGCGACCCTCATCGCGGCCGCGATCGGCCTCCCGCTCGGTCTGCTGATCGGCCACACCGGCAAGGGCGCGTTCCTCGCGATCAACCTCGCCTCCTTCGGCCGCGCGCTGCCGACCGTCGGCCTGGTCGTCCTCGTCTTCCTGGCCAGCGGCCTGTCGATGTGGCCGGTGTACATCGCGCTGGTCGCCCTCGCGGTCCCGTCGATCGTGACGAACACCTACGCCGGGATGACGGCCGTGGATCCGGACGTGAAGGACGCGGCACGCGGCCAGGGCATGCGCGGCCACCAGGTCCTCTTCCAGGTCGAGTTGCCCCTCGCGCTTCCCCTGATCATGACCGGCCTGCGGCTCGCGCTCATCCAGGTGGTCTCCACGGCCACCGTCGCCGCGTACGTCTCCTTCGGGGGCCTCGGCCGCTTCGTCTTCGACGGACTCGCCCAGCGGGATCTTGTGCAAGTGCTGGGCGGGGCGGTGCTTGTTGCCGTTGTCGCCATCGTGCTGGACCTCGGTCTCTCCGGGCTTCAGCGCTTCCTCTTCCGTCATCGCACGGCGTGAGCCCTTCGCTCGATATGCCGTCGATCGTCTGCGGCTTCGTCGTGGCTGGTCGCGCCCACGCGGCGGTGGCCGGACATCGGCACGGCCCCGCGCCCCTTCAGGGCGCGCTGCCCCTCGGGGCACTACAGACTTCACCCGACCCGACCAGGGAACCCGAAATGAACCGTCGCACCCTCCTCGGCGCCCTCGCCGGAACGGCCGTCGCCGTGCCCGTCCTGTCCGCCTGCTCCAGCGGTGTCACCTCGCTCGACGGCGGTGGCTCGGCGGGCGGTGGCAGCGCCTCCAGCAAGAACGGCGTCACCATCGGCACCGCCAACTTCACCGAGAACCAGGTCCTCGGCTACCTCTACGCCGCCGCCCTCGAAGCGGCCGGCGTGAAGGTCAAGGTCCGCCCCAACCTCGGCACCCGCGAGATCGTCTTCCCCGCCCTCAAGAGCGGCGACATCGACCTCCTCCCCGAGTACCAGGGCTCCCTGCTCACCTACCTCCAGCCCAAGTCCAAGGTCGCGGAGGCGGGCGAGATGCAGAACGCCCTCACCCTCGCCCTCCCCTCCGGCCTCCAGGTCCTGCCGTACGGCATCGCCGAGGACGCGGACTGCTTCGTCGTCACCCGCGCGACCGCCAGGAAGTACGGCCTGACCTCGCTGGCCGACCTGGCGAAGCACAACGGCAAGCTGACCATCGGCGCCTCCGCCGAGGTGAAGACCCGTCAGGTGGGCGTCGTTGGACTGAAGGACGTGTACGGCGTGGAGTTCAAGGAGTTCAAGTCCCTTGATTCCGACGGGCCGTTGGTGAAGGGCGCGCTGAAGAAGGGCGATGTGGACGTGGCGAACCTGTTCACCACCGACACCGACATCAAGGCCAACGACTGGGTGGTCCTGACCGACCCCAAGACCCTGATCCCCAGTCAGCACATCGTCCCGCTCATCGCCGACCGCGTGGCCGACCCGACGGTCCGCAAGGCGCTCGCGCGGCTCGGCAACCTCCTCACCACGGCCCAGCTCACCGAGCTGAACCGCCAGGTGGACAAGGACAAGAAGGACCCGGAGGACGTGGCGAACACGTACGCGAAGCAGCACGGCATCACGAAGTAATGGCACGCTGATGATCTGACGAGGGATCAGTCAAGTGTCGTTAAACCGGCACTCTCGGTAACTGATCGCATGCGTAGGGTGATTTCACGCTCACCACCTGAGGAAACGCATGGCCTCGAACCGCAGGGCCTTTCTGACGGCCACCGCCGTCGGCGCGCTGGCCACCGCCCCTACGACCGCCACCGCCGCCGTCGGCCCACAGCCCCACCCAACCACCGCCCCCGCCGCGCTCGCCGAACTCCTGGACGGCAACCGCCGCTACGCCACCGACCACTCCCGCCACCCGGACGAGAGCCGCCGGCTGCGCCGCCAACTGGCCGGCGCACAGCACCCGTTCGCGGTGATCGTCGGCTGCATCGACTCCCGGGTGCCGCCGGAGCTGGTCTTCGACCAGGGCCTCGGCGACCTGTTGTGCATAAGGACGGCCGGCGAGGTCCTGGACGAGGCGGTGCTCGCGTCCATCCAGTACGGGGTGGAGGAACTGCACATCTCCCTGGTGCTGGTGCTCGGTCACGAGCGCTGCGGCGCGGTGGCGGCGACCCTCGCGCACCTGGAGACCGGCGCCCCCGTCCCCGGCCATCTCGCGCTCCTGGTCGACGAGATCAGCCCCGCCGCGCGCCGCACCCGCGCCCTGCCCGGCGACTGGGCCGAACACACCATGCGGGCCCACACGGCCTGGGTCCGGGACGCGATCCGCGCCGACCCCGCCTTCACCTCCGCGCATGTCGTCGCGGCCCGCTTCGACCTCGACACGGGCCTCGTGACCCTGCTGCCGTAGCCCGAACTCCCGCTGCGGCAAGCCCACTTCACCCCCCACGCTCCTGACGCGAAGAAGCTCATGAACATGAACGGCGTGCTCTCCGTCCTGCCCTCCCCCGCCGACTTCCGCACCATGACCCGCGCCCCGCGCCGGGACCTCCTGTGCGGCCTCACGGTCGCCGTCGTGGCCCTCCCCCTGGCCCTCGGTTTCGGGGTCACGTCCGGTCTCGGCGCGGCCTCCGGCCTGATCACCGCGATCGTCGCGGGCTCGCTCGCCGCGCTGTTCGGCGGCTCCGCGCGCCAGGTCAGCGGGCCGACCGGCGCGATGACCGTCGTCCTCGTCCCGATCGTCCACGAGTACGGCGCGAACGGCGTCCTGACGGTCGGTCTGATCTCCGGCTTCATGCTCCTCGTGCTCGCCTTCGCCCGCGCGGGGGCGGCGATGGCGTACGTCCCCGCACCCGTGATCGCCGGTTTCACGATCGGCATCGCGTGTGTGATCGGACTCCAGCAGGTGCCGTCGGCGCTGGGCGTGCCCACCCCGAGCGGTGACCAGGTCGCGGTGGTCGCGGCCCGGGCGGCGGAGGAGTTCGACGCGACCCCGCACTGGGCCGCGCTGCTGCTGGCCCTCGGTTCGGCGGCGCTGATGCTGGCCGGGGCGCGCTGGAAGCCGACAATTCCCTTCTCCCTGGCGGCAGTTGCGGTGGCGACGGTCGTCTCGGAGGCGCTGCACCTGCACGTCACCCGCCTGGGCACGCTCCCGGCCTCGATCCCGGCCCCGTCCCTCGCCTTCCTGGACGTCTCCCGGGTCCCGTCCCTCCTCCTCCCCGCGGCGGCGGTGGCGGCACTGGCCGCCCTGGAATCCCTCCTGTCCGCCTCGGTCGCGGACGCGATGCGCCCCGGTGAGCGCCACGACCCCGGCAAGGAACTCTTCGGCCAGGGCATCGCCAACCTCGCGGCCCCGCTCTTCGGCGGTGTCCCGGCGACGGGTGCCATCGCCCGCACCGCCGTCAATGTCCGCACCGGCGCCACCTCCCGCCTGGCCGCGCTCGCGCACGCCGTGATCCTCGCCGGGATCGTCGCGGTCGCGGCGCCGCTGGTGGGCCGTATCCCGCTGGCCGCGCTGGCCGGAGTACTGCTGGCGACGGCGATCCGCATGGTGGAGACGGACGCGGTCCGCGCGATGGCCCGCTCGACGCACGGCGACGCCCTGGTCCTGGTCCTCACCGCGGCCGGCACCCTCGCGCTCGACCTGGTGCGCGCGGTGCTGATCGGCCTCGGCGTCTCGGTCCTGCTCGCCCTGCGCGCGGCGATGCGCGGCACCCGCCTCACCCCGGCCACGACCGACGAACTCCCCGCCCCCGCAGGCACGGTGACCTACCGTTTCGACGGCCCGCTCCTCTTCGCCGCCGCCCACCGCTTCCGCCGCAGCCTCGCCGACGTCCAGGACGTGACGGCCGTGGACCTACGGCTGTCGGGGCTGACAGCGGTCGACGCGACGGGTGCGCTCGCGCTGAGGGACGCGGTCGGTGAGCTGCGCGACCGGGGTATCGAGGTCAGCATCACGGGCGTCGAGCACGGTGGTCATCGCCGGGTGCTGGAGTCGCTCGGGGTGCTCCCGGTGAACCCGACGTCCAACAGGGGGGCTATCCCCAGTGCAGCGGGCGCGGCGGCTCCCTAATCTGAGTCGCATGACGGGAATGGATGCGAACGACGTCGAACTCAAGAAGGAACTCAACGCCACCCTGCAGGCGCGCAGGGAACTCGGCGACGAGTACGAGTCGGCGCTGGTCGACTCGTTCCTGGAGAAGGTCGACCAGCGTATCGACGGCGCGGTGGAGCGCCGGGTGCGCCGGCAGATGGCCGAGCAGCAGATGGTGGTCGCGCGCGGTTCCCGCGGGCCGAAGGCCGCCACCGACTCCTGGGGCGAACGCTTCGGTTTCGGCATCGTCTCGATGGTCCTGGCGATCCCGCTGTCCGCGATCGGCGGCGGCATCGCCCACCTCCCCGGCCTGCTGGTGGCCTGGGCGGGCATCGTCGGCGTCAACGCCGTCCAGGCCGCCCGCACCAACCCCGGGCTCTTCGGCAGCCGGCGCCACAAGTCCTCCCAGTCCTCAGACGACGCGTGGGAGGACTGACCGTCCCGGTCACGCCTGGCGGGTCGGCAGCACCACGATCTGCCGCAGGTTGACGTGCCGGGCGCGGCTCGCCGCGTAGGCCACTACGTCGGCGACCTCCTCGGGGGCCAGTCCGCCCAACGCCCCGAACAGCTGGTCCAGTTGGGCGGTCATCTCGGCGCTGTCGACGTGCGTCCCCAGCTCGGTGTCGGTCAGTCCGGGCTCGATGTTGGTGACCCGCACGTCACGGGGTCCGAACTCGGAGCGCAGCGACTGGGAGATGTAGGTGACGGCGGCCTTGGTGGCGCCGTAGACGGCGTAGGCGGGGAACGTGACGTGCGCGCCGATGGACGAGATGTTGACCAGGTCAGCGGTACGGCCTTCCCCGGCCGCGGACACCAGGTCCCCGGTGAAGGCACGGATCACCCGCAGCACTCCGGTCACGTTGGTGTCGAGCATCCGCCGCCACTCGTCGATCCGCCCGTCGTCGACGGGGTTCGGCAGCATGACACCGGCGGCGTTCACGACCAGGTCGACGGTCCCGTACGTGTCGTGGACGCGCGCGGCCGCCGCCTCCACGGACGCGTCGTCGGTGACATCGGCGACCACCGCGAGGGCCTGTCCCCCGTCGGCCCGGATCTTCCCGACGATCGCCTCCAGCCGCTCCCCGCGCCGGGCCAGCAGCGCCACCCGCGCCCCGTTCGCGGCCAGTTGAACGGCGGTCGCCTGACCGATCCCGCTGGCGGCCCCGGTGACGACGGCGGTACGGCCGGCCAGATTCTCGTACGACATGAGGTGCTCCTCGGTGAGGTGGCCACCGGGGCGGTTCCCCGGCGACACCCACCACACTGGTCCGGCGCGAGGGGGCTACCCAGGGATGCGTTTTTCCTGGGTCTGGCAGTACCAGGTTGGAAACCGGCGGACGGCCTAGCATCGAACCCATGGACGGGGACATCGGAGACTTCCTGCGCTCACGCCGTGCTCGTATCCAGCCCGAGGAGGTGGGGCTGGCCTCGCACGGACGCCGTCGCGTCCCCGGGCTGCGCCGCGAGGAGGTGGCGCAACTGGCCGGGGTGAGCGTCGACTACTACATCCGGCTCGAACAGGGCCGCGGACCCAGCGTCTCGGACGCGGTGCTCGACGCGATCGCCCGCGTCCTGCGCATGGACGACACGGAACACGCCTACCTGCGTACGGTGGCCCGCCCCCGGCGCGGGAAGAAGGACCGGACGCCCGCGCCCGCGGTCCGCCCCGGTGTCCAGGTGCTGCTGGACGGCATGGACCGCATGCCGGCGTTCGTACTGGGCCCGCGGATGGACGTGCTGGCGTGGAACACGCTCGCCGACGCGCTGAGCGGCTTCAGCCGCATGCCCCCGGCCGTGCGCAACATCCCCCGCCACGTCTTCCTCGACCCGGCCTCGCGCGACCTCTATCCCGACTGGACCGCGGTCGCCGCGCAGGCCGTCGCCAACCTGCGGGTGACCTCCGGCCGCGACGGCGACGACCCGGAGCTGAGCGCGCTCGTCGGCGAACTCTCCGTCCGCAGCGAGGACTTCCGCCGCCTGTGGGCCGACCACGAGGTCAAGGAGTGCGCCTACGGTGTGAAGCGCGTCCGGCACCCGGTCGCGGGCCTGCTGACCCTGCCGTACGAAACACTGGTGGTACCAGGGGAGTTGGCGCAGACGATCGTGGTCTACACGCCGGAGCCGGGTTCGGAGACGGCGGAGCGCCTTGCGCTGCTGGGGAGTTGGGCCACTACAGGGCCGTAGAAAAGCTATGCGCGGGGACCGCCGCACCCCCCGTTGCCGGGAGGGCGGGACGACGGCGGTCCCCGCGAGGGACGCGTGCCGGGTCAGGGCCGGGCGTGCGCGTCCTAGGCGTCGGTGGAGGTCCGGGAGCCGCTCCGGAGGTCCGTGACGCCGTTTTTGTGTCGGCGAGGCGGGGAGCCGCTCCCGCCCTGCCGACACCCACTAATCTGCCCGACGCTTGTTAAGCGTGTGCTGCGTGGACGTGACGCCCTCGTACCACTTCCGCGAAGTCCACCGTTTCGGTGGGCAACCGCAAAGTCGCCGTCGGCACGGCCCGTTCACCGGACGTTTGCTACTGCTTCCCGCCCTTGGCGAGGAAGGACAGCAGGTCCTGCCGGCTGATGACACCGGTCGGCTTGCCCTCGACGAGGACGATCGCGGCGTCGGCGGCGCCCAGCACGGTCATCAGGTCACCCACCGGCTCACCGGAACCGACCTGCGGCAGCGGGGCCGACATGTGCTTCTCCAGCGGGTCGGTCAGCGAGGCGCGCTGGGTGAACAGCGCGTCCAGCAGCTCCCGCTCGACGACCGAGCCGACGACCTCCGCCGCCATGACGTCCGGGTGACCGGCGCCCGGCTTCACGATCGGCATCTGCGAGACGCCGTACTCGCGCAGCACCTCGATGGCCTCGCCGACCGACTCCTCCGGGTGCATGTGCACGAGGGACGGGATGGCGCCGTGCACCTTGTCGTTGAGGACATCGGCGACGCGGGCGCTGGGCCCCTCGTCCTCCAGGAAGCCGTAGTCGGCCATCCACTCGTCGTTGAAGATCTTCGAGAGGTAGCCGCGCCCGCTGTCGGGGAGGAGGACTACGACCACGTCGTCCGGCCCGAGCCGCTCGGCGACCCGCAGCGCGGCGACGACGGCCATGCCACAGGAGCCACCGACGAGCAGCCCCTCCTCCTTGGCCAGCCGGCGGGTCATCTGGAAGGAGTCCTTGTCGGACACGGGGACGATCTCGTCGGCGACGGTCCGGTCGTAGGCGGTCGGCCAGAAGTCCTCACCGACACCCTCGACGAGGTACGGCCGCCCGGAGCCGCCGGAGTACACGGACCCCTCGGGGTCGGCGCCGACGACCTGCACCCGGCCCTCGCTGGCGTCCTTGAGGTAGCGCCCGGTGCCGGAGATGGTGCCGCCCGTGCCCACACCCGCGACGAAGTGGGTGATCTTCCCCTCGGTCTGCTCCCAGAGCTCGGGGCCGGTCGAGTGGTAGTGGGAGAGGGGGTTGTTCGGGTTGGAGTACTGGTCGGGCTTCCAGGCGCCCGGCGTCTCGCGGACCAGGCGGTCGGAGACGTTGTAGTACGAGTCCGGGTGCTCGGGGTCGACGGCGGTCGGGCACACGACCACTTCGGCGCCGTACGCGCGCAGCACGTTGATCTTGTCCGTGGACACCTTGTCGGGGCACACGAAGATGCAGTGGTACCCCTTCTGCTGGGCGACGATGGCCAGGCCGACGCCGGTGTTGCCGCTGGTCGGCTCGACGATGGTGCCGCCGGGCTGAAGCTCCCCGCTCTTCTCGGCCGCCTCGATCATGCGCAGCGCGATGCGGTCCTTCACGGATCCGCCGGGGTTGAAGTACTCCACCTTGGCGAGCACGGTCGCCTGGATGCCCGCGGTCACGCTGTTGAGCCTCAGCAGCGGGGTGTTGCCGACGAGGCTGATCATCGAGTCGTGGAATTGCACCGTTGTCTCCGGTTGCTGCAAAGAAGTGTCGTGAATGGTCCTGTCAGCGTAAGGCCCGTTCGGGGGGTCGGTACGCAGGGAATCCGCGGGGCCGGCGGGTACCGGTGAGCGGGGTCCGGTGCGTGCGGCCGCAAGGCGGAGGGCACGTCGGCGCCTTGACGACCGTGGGGAGCGCGTGCCGGAACCCTCGCCCGCGGCAGGATCCGCCGGGCGGACCCCGGGGCACCCGAAATCCACGTTCACCGCCTGTTGAGATTGGGCGACGTGCTGTTCGGGGCAAGGAGTGGATGACGGCTTAGAGGAGGTGGCGGCGGCGTATGACGAGGATGTCGAGGGCGCGGGTGGCCCGGCGGATCGCGGCCGGTGCGGCGTACGGCGGTGGCGGGGTCGGACTGGTGGGCGCGGCGGCGATCGGGCTGGTGCTGGCCGAGGTCCGCTTCGTGAAGCGCCATGTGGGCAACGGCCATGCGCCGGGCAGCAACCATGTGCCGAGCGCGGACGGCCGGTACGGACATGTCTACGACACCCCGGGTGAACCCCCGATCCGGCTGACCATGCTCGGCGACTCCACGGCGGCGGGCCAGGGTGTGCACCGGGCGGCCCAGACCCCGGGCGCGCTGCTGGCCTCGGGCCTGGCGGCGGTCTCGGAACGCCCGGTCGAGCTGCACAACGTGGCCCTCCCCGGCGCCCAGTCCGACGACCTGGACCGCCAGGTGGCGCTCGCCCTCGCGGACACCACCCGGGTGCCCGACGTCTGCGTGATCATGATCGGCGCGAACGACGTCACCCACCGCATGCACCCGACCCGCTCGGTGCGTCACCTGTCGGCGACGGTACGACGGCTGCGCACGGCCGGTGCCGAGGTGGTCGTCGGCACGTGTCCCGACCTCGGGACGGTGGAGCAGGTCCAGCAGCCGCTGCGCTGGCTGGCCCGCCGGGCGTCCAGACAGCTGGCGGCGGCCCAGACGATCGGCACGGTCGAGCAGGGCGGGCGCACGGTGTCGCTGGGCGACCTGCTGGGCCCCGAGTTCGCGGCGAACCCGCGCGAGCTGTTCGGCCCGGACAACTTCCACCCCTCGGCGGAGGGGTACGCGACGGCGGCCATGGCCGTCCTGCCGACCGTGTGCGCGGCCCTGGGCCTCTGGCCGGCCGAGGAGGACCGCCCGGACGCGTCCCGCCGCGAGGGGTTCCTGCCGGTGGCGCGAGCGGCGGCGGAGGCGGCTTCGGAGGCGGGGACGGAGGTCACGGCGGCGATGCCGACCGGGCCGCGGGGGCCGTGGGCGTTGCTGAAGCGGCGGAAGAGGCGCCGGGTGCAGGAGGCCTCGCCGGTTCACTCGTCTGTTTCGGTGACTTCTCGGCGTACCGAGGCGGGTGGTGGGTGGGCATAGGCCCGGGGGTGCAGAGGGCGGAGCCCCCTGGGAGGGTCAGCGGGCCAAGCAAGCGCTTAGAAATTGCGGTCAGGGTCACACGGTCATCCCCGTGACCCAGACCATACGTACGGGTAACTTCCCAAGAAGCCCCGCACATCACCGTACGTACGCCAATGGAGCCGTGATGCCCGAAGCCGTCATCGTCTCGACCGCCCGCTCCCCCATCGGCCGCGCCGTCAAGGGCTCCCTCAAGGACCTGCGCCCCGACGACCTCACCGCCACGATCATCCAGGCCGCCCTCGCGAAGATCCCCGAGCTGGACCCGAAGCTCATCGAGGACCTGATGCTCGGCTGCGGCCTCCCCGGCGGCGAGCAGGGCTACAACCTCGGCCGGATCGTCGCCGTACAGATGGGCATGGACCACCTGCCGGGCTGCACGATCACCCGTTACTGTTCCTCGTCGCTGCAGACGAGCCGCATGGCCCTGCACGCCATCAAGGCCGGCGAGGGCGACGTCTTCATCTCGGCCGGTGTCGAGATGGTCTCCCGTTACGCCAAGGGCAGCTCGGACGGCATCCCCGGCACCACGAACCCGATCTTCGACGAGGCGCAGGCCCGCACCGCCGCCACCGCCACGTCCGAGGGCTCGACCTGGCACGACCCGCGCGAGGACGGCCTGCTCCCCGACCCGTACATCGCGATGGGCCAGACCGCGGAGAACCTCGCCCGGATCAAGGGCGTCACCCGCCAGGACATGGACGAGTTCGGCGTCCGCTCGCAGAACCTCGCCGAGGAAGCCATCAAGAACGGCTTCTGGGAGCGCGAGATCACCCCGGTCACGCTGCCCGACGGCACGGTCGTGTCGAAGGACGACGGCCCGCGCGCCGGCGTCACCCTGGAGGGCGTCTCCGGCCTGAAGCCGGTGTTCCGCCCCGACGGCCTGGTCACGGCCGGCAACTGCTGCCCGCTGAACGACGGCGCCGCGGCGGTCGTCATCATGAGCGACACGAAGGCCCGCGAGCTGGGCCTGACCCCGCTGGCCCGGATCGTGTCGACCGGCGTCTCCGGCCTCTCCCCCGAGATCATGGGCCTCGGCCCGGTCGAGGCGTCGAAGCAGGCCCTCGGTCGCGCCGGTCTCACCGTCGACGACATCGACCTGTTCGAGATCAACGAGGCGTTCGCCGCCCAGGTGATCCCGTCCTACCGCGACCTGAACATCCCGCTGGAGAAGCTGAACGTGAACGGCGGCGCGATCGCCGTGGGCCACCCCTTCGGCATGACCGGCGCCCGCATCACCGGCACGCTGATCAACTCCCTCCAGTTCCACGACAAGCAGTTCGGTCTGGAGACGATGTGCGTCGGCGGCGGCCAGGGCATGGCGATGGTCATCGAGCGCCTCAGCTGACCAACTCCCCGTAATCGCGCGGGAACTTTGCGTCACCTCTTGGCCCGGAACCCAGTAACCACCTGGGTTCTGGGCCGATTTGTGATCCAATCTCCCCCAGGATGTGACCTATCTCCCTTCGAAG
The DNA here is from genome assembly GCF_045162565.1 of Streptomyces sp. NBC_00986. Classification (NCBI taxonomy): domain Bacteria; kingdom Bacillati; phylum Actinomycetota; class Actinomycetes; order Kitasatosporales; family Streptomycetaceae; genus Streptomyces; species Streptomyces sp. NBC_00986. The sequence goes on along the minus strand of NZ_CP108733.1, from coordinate 7,060,317 downwards.
AGGGATTTCCCCAGGTCAGGCACGTTTCACCACCAAACATCGGGCCCAAAGTCCTGCCCGTTTCGTGACGTTACGCACTGACAGCTGGTTAGTCCGCCCTTCAAGCTGATGTAGGAAGTCGGGGGTCGACTTTGAACCGGGAGTACGTCAGTGAGCGCCATGCCGATCGCTTTGCTGCTCACCACGGCCGCCACAGGCGCCGTGGGCGTCGCCGTCCTGCGCACCCTCTTGGTGCTCCGTCGCCAGGTAGCAGCCCTGCACACCGAACTGGCCGAGGGCCGGGCCGCCGCCGTACGGGCGCTCGTGCCCGCCGCCCGCAACCACACCGACGCGGATGAGATACGCGCCGCCGTGGCCGAGGCGCTGGCCGAGGAGCGGGAACGGGAACTGGCCGAGGCACGGGCCTTCTGGGCCGCCCAGGAGTCCCGCGACACCGAGGTGCCGACCCTGCTGGGTCTGCCCGACAGTGAGCTGTTCCTGCCCCGCCAGAGCGACTTCGTGGGCCTCGAACCGCTGGAGCCGGTCACCGAGTTCTCCGCGGACGCCGACGAGTTCGCCGGCGAGTCCCCCGAACTGGCCGCGGCCCGCCGCCGCCACCCGTCCCACCCGGACTTCGTCCCGGCCCAGTCACCCGTCGCGAACGACCACGAACGCACGGTGGCGACGCTGGAGGAACTCGCGGAGTCGGCGGTCGAACTGGCCGACGTCCGCCCCGGCCCCCTGGGCACCCTCGACGTCTACGTCTTCGCCGACGGCACCACCCTCTGCATGACCCCCGGCCACCGCGAAACCGCCGAACGCCTCGCCGCAGCCCTCCACGCCGGCGAAACCCCGTTCCTCCTGGGCGGCTCGGGAGTCTCCGGCGCCTACACCCTCACGTTCGCGTGCGGCGAGGAAAACGTGTACATCCTGGCGGACAGGGTCATAGCGTCCCTTTGAATCCGGGGACGTCAGGGTGCGTCGTCGAGTGCGGGCGAGTGGGGGCTGGTCGCGCAGTTCCCCGCGCCCCTAAAGACTAAAAGCGCAGGCCAGCCGTGTTCTTTTAGAGGCGCGGGGCTGTGTCGATTTGCGGCTCCGCCGCGCGGGCGCGACCAACCACGACGGACCGCAAGCCACAGACGGCGGGCCAGCATCTTCAGGGGCGCGGGGAACTGCGCGACCAGCCACGACGCACCCGCACCCGCCGACGCACCTCAGACGCCCGCCCTCTTCTGCGCCTCCGCGACCAGCCCGAGCGCCTGCTCGACCTCGGCGTCGCTCACCAGGACAACCGCCAAGTCATGCACAGCCACGGTGATTTGATCAGCCGCGGCGAACATCCCCGCGTCCGGCATCTCCCGAGGCTCCCCCGAGGGATCCTCAACCCGCTGCGCCCACAGGGCAAACTCCCTGGCCAGCCCCAACGCCTCGCCGGCAGCACCCCGTTGCAAACGACTCTGCGGCGCAGCCCGAAGCCGGTCCGCGAAGTGATCCACCGCTTGAGTCAACCGCGTCGTATCCACCACGCCGCGAGACTACGCGCCGTACCGGGACTGTTGCCAACGGGCGAACGCTCAGGCACGGTGACCTGAAGGACCGGCTTACACCCCATGCGTCCGGAGGCGCCGATGTCCCAAGTGTTCTCCCAGGAGACCCACCGTAATCTGCTCGCCCGCATCCCCCACTGCACCGGTCGTGAAGTGTCCGACTGGCTGCGCACCGTCGACGAAGGCCCCGCCCTCTTCCGCTTCGAGGAGAAGGTCAGCTGGCTCCGCGCCGAGCACGACCTCGCGTACGGCCACGCCAAGGCGATCATTCACGAGTACGACCTGAGGAGGGCCGCGCGCAAACTGCTCTAGGCGCGCACCACAGACCGACCCATCACGGACACGAACATGACGAAGGGCCCCGGGAACGAACCCGGGGCCCTTTCGCGCAAGCGGGCGGAACTACCGCCGTACCGCCGCTAGTTGTTGCTGTTCAGGATCGAGATGAGTCGCAGGAACTCCATGTAGATCCACACCAGCGTCAGCGTGAGCCCGAAGGCCGCGAGCCAGGCCTCTTCCTTGGGCGCGCCGTAGGCGATCCCGTCCTCGACCTGCTTGAAGTCGAGGGCGAGGAAGCACGCGCCGAGGATGATGCCGACGACGCCGAAGAAGATGCCGAGCGGGCCGCTGCGGAAGCCGAGGCCGTCACCGCCGCCGAACACCGCGAACAGCAGGTTCACGACCATCAGCAGCACGAAGCCGAGCGCGGCCGCCATCACGAAGCCGTAGAACCGGCGGTTCACGCGGATCCAGCCCGCGCGGTACGCGATGAGCACGCCGGCGAAGACCGCCATCGTGCCGATCACGGCCTGCATGGCCGCGCCGCTCGCGATGCGGTTGTCGACGACGCTGGAGACAACGCCGAGGAAGACGCCTTCCAGTGCGGCGTACGACAGGATCAGCGCCGGGACGGGCTTGCGCTTGAAGGACTGGACGAACGCCAGGACCATCGCGATCAGCGCGGCACCGATGCCGATGCCGTACGAACGGTTGATGTTGGCGTCGTCGACCGGGAGCAGCGCCCAGGCGAGGGCGGCCGTCACGATCAGCGTGCCGAGGGTGGTGCCGGTACGCAGGACGACGTCGTCCATGGTCATCCGGCCGGTGGTGGCCGGGGCCTGCGGCGGTGCACCCTGCTGAAGGTCCTGCTGGGCGTACGGGTTCTGCGCGTACGGGTTACCGCCCGCGTAGGGGTTGCCCTGCGTGCCCACGGCGGGGCCCCCGGCCTGCGGCGCGGTGTTGAAGCCCGCGTAGCCGTTGTCGCGGCTGAACCCCCGTCGCGAGAAGACCGGGTTTCTGCTCCTCATTTCACTCCTCCATGGCCGCCTCGCGCGGCCTTGGGCTCAAGAGTAATAGGTAGGCAAAGGATTGACCCTACCTCTTGGGGAGGATCTTCCCCTCGTCCTGACAAGGTACGCGGTGGATCGCACGCCGTGCGAACACTGGTACCAAGCCGTGACGCCCCTCTTGGAGCCCCCTTATCCCCGCCCGTCCCCCCGTTCGTCCAGGGGGAACCCGGTGTACGCCTCGGCAAGATCCGTCTCGGCCGCCCGCGAGGTCGCGATCCGCTCCAGCCGGGCCAGCTGGAGCCGCCCCTCGAAGGCCGTCGCGTCGGGCGCGCGGTGCAGGAGGCTCGTCATGTCGTAGGAGAACCGCTCGGCCTGCCACACCCGCCGCAGACAGGTCGCGGAGTACCCGTCGAGCCGTTCCTCGCTTCCCGTCTCCTTCTTGTACGTCAGCGCCCTCGCGAAGGTGACGACGTCGCCGACGGCGAGGTTGAGCCCCTTGGCCCCGGTCGGCGGCACGATGTGCGCGGCGTCCCCGGCGAGGAAGAGCCGCCCGTACCGCATGGGCTCGTGGACGTACGAACGCATCGGGGTGACGGACTTCTGGGTGATGGGACCGCGGTCGAGCTTCCAGCCGTCCTCCGTCTCGAACCGGCGCTCCAGTTCGGCCCAGATGTCGTCGTCGCTCCAGCCCTCCGCGTCCGCGCCCTCCTCCACCTGGAGGTAGAGACGGGAGACGGACGGGGAGCGCATGGAGAGGAGGGCGAAGCCGCGCTCGTGGCGGGCGTAGACCAGCTCGTCGTGGGAGGGCGCGACGTCGGCGAGGATGCCGAGCCAGGCGTAGGGGTACGAGCGCTCGAAGACGCGGGTCAGTTCGGCGGGGATCGCGTTGCGGGCGACGCCCCAGAAGCCGTCGCACCCGACGACGTAGTCGCAGTCGAGGACGTCCTCGCGGCCCGCGTGCCGGAAGCGGACGCGGGGGTGGTCGGTGTCCGCGCCCTCCACCTCCAAGGCCTCCGCCTCGAACAACAGCGGCCCGCCGTCGGCGAGTTGAAGGGCGATCAGGTCCTTGCACACCTCGGTCTGCGCGTAGACCGTGACGCTACGGCCGCCGGTGAGGGCCGGGAAGTCCACCCGGTGCCGCTTCCGGTCGAACCGCAGCTCGATCCCGTCGTGCCGCAGTCCCTCCCGGTCCATCCGCTCACCGGCGCCGGCCGCCCGCAGCACGTCGACCGTGCCCTGTTCCAGGATCCCGGCCCGCTGCCGGTGCTCGACGTACTCCCGGTCCCGGCTCTCCAGCACGACGGAGTCGATCCCGGCGTTGTGCAGCAGCCGGGCGAGGAGGAGCCCGGCGGGGCCGGCTCCGATGATGCCGACGGTGGTACGCATCGGACGTTCCCTTCGAGCGGGCGACAGTCACGTATGTTCGCCTGGTGAAATTCTCTTCACCTGATCGGTGCGCCTCAAGTCTCCGACCGCACGGGTCACCTGTCAACGGTCGGGAAGGGGGTGGCGGGGACTGTCGAGGAGACACTGCGGCAACTCACTGTTCCCGCGCGTCACGCCGAGTAACTGCGATGGTGCCCGGAGCCGGACTTGAACCGGCACGCCCGCGAAGGGGCAGCGAGGTTTAAGCTCGCCGTGTCTGCATTCCACCATCCGGGCAGGCCGTGGGCTCCGCATCGAGGTCACGAGCCTATCGGGACGCGCGTCCCCAACAGCGGGCAGGCGGACCGATGTTGTCTTATTTTATTGATGTCTGAGGGTGCATCAGACCACGGAATGCGCCATCAGCACTTGCCAACAGCCTTGCGTGCGATCTGGGGCCTCGTATGCGGAATGACGGAATTTCACCGCCCGAACGAGGGTGCTCCACCGGTTCTTGACGTGATCGTTCACAGAGGCGGGTCCAGAGGTTGTCCTGGGGGCCGTCTCGGGGGTGGTCGTCATCCCCAGGTATGACACCGCTGAGCGCAGTCCGACTGAAGGCTGCCCCCGGAACCGGAACAGCGGCTGACTACACGGCGCGATGGGGCCGAGAGGATGGGTGGCGTATCCAGCAATACCGTCGTCCCGACAGGAGCGCCCTCCGTGACCACCACCCCCATCGCCGACCGGACCACCTCCGTGGCCGCGCGTGCCACGGATCTTTCCAAGATCTACGGACAGGGCGAGACCCAGGTGGTCGCCCTCGACCGGGTCTCGATCGCCTTCCGGCAGGCCGAGTTCACCGCGATCATGGGCCCCTCGGGGTCCGGCAAGTCCACGCTGATGCACTGTGTGGCCGGCCTGGACACGTTCTCGTCCGGTTCCGTGCGCATCGGTGACACCGAGCTGGGCTCCCTGAAGGACAAGCAGCTCACGAAGTTGCGCCGGGACAAGATCGGTTTCATCTTCCAGGCGTTCAATCTGCTGCCGACGCTGACGGCCCTGGAGAACATCACGCTCCCGATGGACATCGCGGGCCGCAAGCCGGACAAGCAGTGGCTGGACTCGGTGATCACGATGATCGGTCTCGCCGACCGGCTGAAGCACCGGCCCTCCCAGCTCTCCGGCGGCCAGCAGCAACGCGTCGCCGTGGCACGGGCGTTGGCCTCCCGCCCCGACATCATCTTCGGCGACGAGCCGACCGGAAACCTCGACTCGCGCTCCGGCGCCGAGGTGCTGGGTTTCCTCCGCAACTCCGTACGGGAGTTGGGGCAGACGGTGGTCATGGTGACCCACGACCCGGTGGCGGCGGCCTACGCGGACCGGGTGGTCTTCCTCGCGGACGGCCGCATCGTCGACGAGGTCTACGAGCCGACGGCGGACTCGGTACTGGACCGCATGAAGCAGTTCGACGCGAAGGGCCGCACCAGCTGACGTTCGGCGGACCTTCGGCTGACCCTCATGACGGTCAGTCAACTCGCCGTGCGGGCCGTCGACTTCGCCACCCGGACAGCCGCCATCGACGCCCGGGCCTCGGCCTTCACCGCCGGGGTTTCGACTCCGCCGCCCGGGACCTCGACTTCGTCGCCCCGGCCTTCAACTCCGCCGCCCCAGACCCGACTTCGCCACCCCGGCACCCGGCTTCACCCCGGGGCACCCGACCACACCGTCCCGGCAACTGACTTCGCAACCCCAACGCCCAACTCCACCACCCTGGCCGCGATGTCAGAGCCCCGGCCCCGGCTTCACCACTGGGGCTTCGACTCCGCTGTCCGGGGCCCCGACCTCGTCGCCCCGGCCCTCAACTCCGCCGCCCCGCCCCCGGCTTCACCACCGGGCCGCCCGACCTCACCGCCCCGGCAACCGACTTCGCAGCCCCAGTGCCCAACTCCACTGCACCGGCCGCGATTTCAAAGCCCGGCCCCGGCTTCACCGCCCCGGTACCCACCTCCACCGCCCGGCCAGCCCCTCGTAGACCTGGACTGAGACAACCCATGTTCCGTACCGCCTTGCGCAACGTACTCGCGCACAAAGCCCGGCTCCTCATGACCGTGCTCGCCGTGATGCTCGGCGTCGCGTTCGTGTCGGGGACCCTGGTCTTCACCAACACCATCTCGAACGCCTTCCAGAACAGCTCGGCCAAGGGCTTCGACCAGGTCGACGTGGCCGTCCAGGCCAAGTCCCAGGACGACACGGGCGACACGGTCGGCAAGACGCCCGAGCTGACCCAGGCCATGCTCGACACCAGCGCCAAGGTGCCGGGGGCCGCGTCCGCGACCGGGGTCGTCAACGGCTTCACCGCCATCGCCGACAAGAAGGGCAAGCTCATCGGCGGCGGCTTCCGGTCCGAGGGCGGGAACTATTGGGGTGGCAAGGACGCCCGTTATCCCCTCACCTCCGGTGCCGCACCGCATGGCAGCGACCAGGTCGCGATCGACGCCGAGACCGCCAAGCGTGCCGGGTACAAGGTCGGCGACACCGTGCGCATCTCGGTCGACGGCCCGGTGCTGACCCCGAAGATCACCGGCATCTTCACCACCGACGACGGCAATGTCGCCGCCGGCGGCAGCCTCGCCCTCTTCGACACGGCGACCGCGCAGAAGCTGTTCGGCAAGGCGGGGACGTACGACGAGATCGATGTGAAGGCCACGGCCGGGACCAGCCAGGCCGCGCTCAAGGCGCAGCTGGACAGCGCCCTGCCGAAGGGCCTCACCGAGACCACCACCGCCAAGAAGCTCGCCGACGACCAGGCCGAGGCGATCGCCTCCTCGATGAGCGGGCTGAAGTCGGGGCTGCTGGTCTTCGCCGGGATCGCGCTCTTCGTCGGCACGTTCATCATCGCCAACACCTTCACCATGCTGGTCGCCCAACGCACCAAGGAACTGGCCCTGTTGCGCGCCGTCGGTGCCTCGCGCCGGCAGGTCACGCGGTCGGTGCTGCTTGAGGCGTTCGTGGTCGGCGCGATCGCCGCGGTGGCCGGTCTGGTCGCCGGTATCGGCATCGGCGCCGGGCTGCGCGCCCTGATGGGCACGATCGGCGCGACCGTCCCGGACGGCCCGCTGGTCATCACCTCGAACACGGTCCTCAGCGCCCTCGCGGTCGGCGTCCTCATCACCATGCTCGCCGCCTGGCTGCCCGGCCGCCGCGCCGCGAAGATCCCGCCGGTCGCCGCGATGAGCAGCCTGCACGCGACGGCCACCACCAAGTCGCTCGTCCTGCGCAACACGCTCGGCGCGCTGTTCTCCGGCGCGGGCATCGCCGTCGTCATCGCCGCCACCACGATGAGCGGCTCGGACGGCCAGGCGCCCATGGGTGTGGGTGCCGTACTCCTCATCATCGGTGTGTTCATCCTGACCCCGCTGCTGTCCCGCCCGCTGATCGCGGCCTCCGCACCGGTCCTGCGGATCTTCGGGATCTCCGGCAAGCTGGCCCGCCAGAACTCGGTGCGCAACCCGCGCCGTACGGCCGCCACCGCCTCCGCACTGATGATCGGCCTCACCCTCATCACCGGCATGACGGTGGTGGCGGGCAGCCTGCAGCAGGCGATCGACAAGATGGCCTCGTCCGCGATCAGCGCCGACTACATCGTCTCGATGGCGAACGGCAACCCGCTGTCCCCGGACGTCGACAAGACCCTCACCACCACCTCCGGCATCACCGCCAGCAGCCCGCTGCGCAACGCCCCGTCCCGCATCGACGGCAAGACCGAGTTCCTGACGGGCGTCAACGGCTCCGCCATCGGCAAGCTCACCGACCTCAAGGTCGACAGCGGCACCTTCAAGGTCGCGGGCACGCAGGTCGTCGTGGACGACGACACGGCCAAGTCCTATGGCTGGAAGGCCGGTTCGACCTTCACCACGCACTACGAGGACGGCAAGGCGCAGCAGCTCACCGTCTCCGCGGTCTACGAGGGCAACGAGCTGATCCGCGGCATCATGCTCGACAACGCGACGCTCGCCCCGCACCAGACCGACCCGGCCGACATGCAGATCCTCGTCAAGACCGCTGACGGCGCGTCGAGTTCGACGAAGGACAAGCTGGAGAAGGCCCTCGGCTCCAACCCGGCGGTCAAGGTCCAGGACAAGAAGGACCTGTCCGACAGCATCGCGCAGGTCTTCACCCTGATCCTCAACATGGTCTACGGACTGCTCGCCATGGCAGTGATCGTCGCGGTGCTCGGGGTCATCAACACCCTTGCCATGTCGGTCTTCGAGCGCTCGCAGGAGATCGGGATGCTGCGCGCGATCGGCCTCGACCGCAAGGGCATCAAGCGGATGGTCCGGCTGGAGTCCCTGGTCATCTCGCTCTTCGGTGGGGTGCTCGGCATCGGTCTCGGCGTGTTCTTCGGCTGGGCGGCCGGTGAACTGCTCGGCACGAAGATGGCGACCTACGAACTGGTCATCCCCTGGGCCCGGATGGCGCTCTTCCTCCTCCTCGCGGGCACGGTCGGTGTCCTGGCCGCGCTGTGGCCGGCCCGGCGCGCGGCGAAGCTGAACATGCTGTCGGCCATCAAGTCCGAGTAGCCGTAGAGGAGTTGACGGCCAAGAGGCAGGGGCCCCGTTCCGGATCGGAACGGGGCCCCTTGCTGTTCTCGGAAAAACGTTGCTCAGTTCCAGGTACGGGCGCGCAACGGCATCCCGGAGTTCCCGCCGTCCGGGGTGCGGACGGCCAGGACCTGGTTGACGCCGATGCGGTTGCGCTCGAAGGCGAGTGCGGAGGCCGCCATGTACAGGCGCCAGACGCGGGCCCGCCCTGCCCCGGCCAGCTTGGCCGCACGCGCCCACTCGGCCTCCAGGTTGGCGACCCAGCGGCGCAGGGTGAGCGCGTAGTGCTCGCGGATGACCTCGACGTCGCGCACCTCGAGCCCGGCGCGCTCCAACTGGGTCACGGTGGTGCCGATCGGGGCGAGTTCACCGTCGGGGAAGACGTACGCGTCGATGAACTCGTCGATGTCGTACGCCGATTCGTCCTGCCATGGGCGGCGGGCGATCTGGTGGTTCAGCAGCCGCCCGCCCGGTCTGAGCAATGCGAAGAGGTCCCTGGCGTACTCCAAGTAGCGCTCGGTGCCCACGTGTTCGGCCATGCCGATGGAGGAGATGGCGTCGTATGGCCCGTCGGTGACGTCCCGGTAGTCCTGCACCCGGATCTCCACCTTGTCGGTGAGTCCCTCGCCCGCGACGCGCTTACGGGCGTAGGCCGCCTGTTCCTGCGAGAGGGTCACGCCGACCACGCTCACGCCGTACTCGCGGGCCGCGTGGATCGCCATCGAACCCCAGCCGCAGCCGACGTCGAGGAGTCGCTGACCCGGCGTCAACTCCAGCTTGCGGCAGATGAGTTCGAGCTTGTCGCGCTGCGCGTCCTCCAACGTGCCGTCCGGGGACTCCCAGTAGGCGCACGAGTAGACCATCGAGGGGCCGAGGACGATTTCGTAGAAGTCGTTGCCGACGTCGTAGTGGTGACTGATGGCGCGTTTGTCGGTGCGTTTGGTGTGGAGGTGGGCCCGGCTGCGGCGGACCTCCTCCGGGGGCGGGGCGGGCGGCAGCGGGAGTCCGGCGAGCTTCACCAGTCCGCGTACGGCGGACCGGACGTCGGGGTCTCGCAGGGCCTGGGCGAGGGTGCGGGCGTCCTCGCCGCGCTCCCACACCAGCTCGGACATCGCGTCGAGGGCGGCGTACAGGTCGCCCTCGACACCCAGGTCCCCGGAGACCCAGGCGCGGGCCATGCCCAGTTCGCCGGGCTTCCACAGGAGTCGGCGCAGGGCACGGCGATTGCGTACGACCAAGGTCGGCGCATCGGGGGGCCCTGCCTCGGAACCGTCCCAGGCGCGGATGCGCACCGGGACAGGGGTCCCCAGTAGCTGTTCGAAGAGGGATTTGAGCCGCAGCGCGGCATCAGCCATGGCGCACACCTCCGTGACGCGGATCCCGGAATTGTCCATCACTACGTAAACACCGGCCAGGCCCGATCGCAGTCCTGCTTGAGCGTTACGAGTAGGCAAAATAGATGTAGCGGCCATGAAGGTGACACGTGCAGCACGCCGAAGGGGCCGCCCGCACCACGGATGGCGGACGGCCCCTTCGGGCGTAACAGGTATTACGGGTACTACGGGTCAGCGATGACCGGAGGGGGTCAGGAGGCCTTGGCCTTCTCCTCGGTCTTCGCGGCCGCGGCGGGCGCCGGCGCCGGCTTGGCGGCCTCGTAGAACTCCTCGCGGGGGTTCTCCATGGCGCCGAGCGAGACGACCTCGCGCTTGAGGAACATCGCGAGCGTCCAGTCGGCGAAGACGCGGATCTTGCGGTTCCAGGTCGGCATGGCCAGACCGTGGTAGCCGCGGTGCATGTACCAGGCGAGACGGCCCTTGACCTTGATCTTCACCTTGCCCATGACGATCATCGCGACGCCCTTGTGCAGGCCGAGACCGGCGACCGCACCCTTGTTGGCGTGCGAGTACTCCTTCTGCGGGAAGCCCCGCATACCGGAGATCACGTTGTCGCCGAGAACCTTCGCCTGGCGCAGCGCGTGCTGGGCGTTCGGCGGGCACCAGGCGTTCTCGACGCCGGCCTTGCGGCTGGCGATGTCGGGCACCTGGGCGTTGTCGCCGGCGGCCCAGACGTAGTCGGTGCCGGTGACCTGGAGGGTCGGCTGGGCGTCGACGTGGCCGCGCGGGCCGAGCGGGAGGCCGAAGCGGGAGAGAACGGGGTTCGGCTTGACGCCGGCCGTCCACACGATCGTGTTGGAGTCGACCTCGAGGCCGTTCTTCAGCACGACGTGGCCGTCGACGCAGGAGTCCATCGAGGTCGAGAGGTAGATCTCGATCCCGCGGCTCTCCAGGTGCTCCTTGCCGTAGAGGCCGAGCTTGGGGCCGACCTCCGGGAGGATCTTGTCGGCGGCGTCGACGAGGACGAAGCGCATGTCCTCGCGGGAGACGTTGGTGTAGTACTTGGCCGCGTCCCGGGCCATGTCCTCGACCTCACCGATGGTCTCCGCACCGGCGAAACCGCCGCCGACGAAGACGAAGGTGAGCGCCTTGCGGCGGATCTCCTCGTCGGTGGTGGAGTCGGCCTTGTCGAGCTGCTCGAGGACGTGGTTGCGCAGGCCGATGGACTCCTCGATGCCCTTCATGCCGATGCCCTGTTCGGCGAGGCCGGGGATCGGGAAGGTGCGGGAGACCGCGCCCATCGCGATGACGAGGTAGTCGAAAGGCAGCTCGTACGCCTCGCCCACGAGGGGGGCGATCGTGGCGACCTTGCGGTCCTGGTCGATGGTGGTGACCCGGCCGGTGAGGACCTCCGCCTTCGGCAGGACGCGTCGCAACGGGACGACGACGTGCCGAGGGGAGATGCTGCCGGCGGCGGCTTCGGGGAGGAAGGGCTGGTAGGTCATGTACGACCGGGGGTCGACGACCGTGACGGTCGCCTCGCCGTAGCGCATCTTCTTGAGAATGCGCCGAGCTGCGTACAGGCCTACGTACCCACCGCCTACTACGAGGATCCTGGGACGCTCCGTGGTGCTCATGGCATCGAGTATCCACCTGCCCCAGGGGGGTCGCTCGTGCGCCCCTTCACAAGCATCGGTGGGGGGTGTGTTATCCTCCGCGACTCGCATGATCCAGGTCACTCCGCGGGCTGGGAACCACGGTGCGGTTCGCCCCGTTGTCAAGGCCGCGTGAGCTGCCGCTCTACCCCTTCGGCCCTCCTGGACCACACCTCCACGACACCCTCCCGAAACTCCCCCGAATCACTCCCGCACCACCCCGCGGAACACGCTCCCAGGCCCGCCGAGACCCCGGAAGGGCCAACCGGGGCAGTCTCGTCGTCCAACAGGACAGAATTCCTTGTGAAGAACTTCACGAACTTTCTTACGGACGCGTTCCGAAGGGGGTCGGCGAGCGCCCCTGCAACCGCTCATACGTTATATGGGCTGCTCAGGAGTTTAATACCGGCCAGTAATAATTCGGGGTCGCGAGGGTCCGGTTCAGCCGCTTCTCGCCATACTGAGAAGCATGGCGGTCTACGACACGCTCGGCACGACGTACGCCAGGACCCGGCGCCCCGACACCCGCATCGCCGCGCGGATCCACACCGCGCTCGGGGACGCCACGGACGTGATCAACGTGGGCGCGGGCACCGGCTCCTACGAGCCACCGCACACGCTTCTCGCCGTAGAACCCAGCCGGACCATGCTCGCCCAGCGCCCGCCCGGTTCCGCACCCGCCGTGTGCGCGGTCGCGGAACGCCTTCCACTGCGCGACAACGCGGCCGACGCCGTCATGGCGGTGCTGACCGTCCACCACTGGACCGACCTCGCGGCCGGTCTCGCCGAACTCCGCCGGGTCGCGCGCCGCCGCGTCGTCGTCCTGACCTGGGACCAGCGGGTCTTCCGCGAACGGTTCTGGCTCGTGCGCGACTACCTCCCCCAGGCCGCCGCCTACGACGACACCCGCGCCGTCCCGCCCGAACGGCCGGCCGCGCTGCTCGGCGGGGCGCGGGTGGAGACCGTCCCGGTCCCGCACGACTGCACGGACGGGTTCGGCGCGGCCTACTGGCGCCGCCCGCACGCCTACCTCGACCCCCAGGTGCGTGCCGGCATCTCGATGCTCGCCCAGACCGGCGAGGACGCCCTCGCGCCCGGCCTGACGGCGCTCGCCGACGACCTCAGGACGGGCCGCTGGCACGACCGGTACGCCGATCTGCTCGCGCTCGACACCGTCGACGTCGGCTACCGGCTCCTGGTGGCGGACTTCTGACCCACACGGACACCAACGGCCGTAAATACAGGGCGAGTCGGGAATGAAGCCGCCCCGGCCGCACGTTGGCAGCCCCATGACGTCCTCGCCGAGCACCATGCGCGCCGTCCGGCTCTCCGCACCCGGCCCCGTGGAGAACCTCCGGCTGACCACGCTCCCGCTGCCGCCCGAGCGGGACGGGTGGGTGCGGATCCGGGTCGAGGCGTTCGGGCTCAACCGGTCGGAGCTGAAGCTGCGGCTGGGGGTGAGCGAGGGCGTCAGCTTCCCCCGGGTGCCGGGCATCGAGGCCACCGGCACGGTCGACGCGGCCCCGGCCGGCAGCGGGTTGGTCCGGGGGCAGAAGGTCGTCGCGATGATGGGCGACATGGGGCGGACCTACGACGGCGGGTACGCGGAGTACACGTCGGTGCCGCTGGCGCAGGTGATCCCCGTCGAGACCGAGCTGCCCTGGGAGGTGCTGGGCGCGCTGCCGGAGATGGTGCAGACGGCCTACGGCTCGCTCACCGTCGGGCTGGATCTGCGGCCCGGGCAGTCCGTGCTGATCCGGGGCGGTACCTCCTCGGTGGGCCTGGCCGCCGCCGCGCTGGCCCGCTGGCGTGGCGCCACGGTGCTGTCCACCACCCGCCGCCCCGACCGACTCGCCGCGCTGAAGGAACACGGCGTCGACCACCCCCTCCTCGACACCGGCGAAGTCGCGGCCGCCGTACGGGAGTTGTACCCGGCCGGCGTCGACGCGGCCCTCGACCTCGTCGGCACCCCGACCCTCCCGGACACCCTGCGCGCGGTACGCGTCCACGGCACGGCCTGCTTCGGCGGCAGCCTCTCCAACCAGTGGACGGTGCGGGACTTCTCCCCGAACGAGTACCTGCCGAGGGGAGTTCGCCTGGCGGGCTACTTCGGCGACGCGTCCGACCTGCCCCCGGCGGTCTTCCAGGAGATCCTCGACGCGGTCACCGCCGGTCAACTCGCCTTCCCTGTCGACCGGGTGTACGACGGCCTGGAGCAAGTACCGCAGGCCCACGAGGACATGGAGCACGACCGGGCCACGGGGAAGCTGGTGGTCCGGGTCCGGCACTAGCACCGGCACCGCATGACCGGCGGGGCCTGGACGGGGACGGTGTGGCCGCCGGGCCGAGGGCCGACCCGGTCGCGCCGGCACCCGAAAGCCCGGCGGAACTAACGGAGTCGGGCGAGAGTCTCACGCGACTCGGGCCGCTCGTCCCAGGTGGAGACGAAGGCACCGCCCTCCTCATCGTCGTAGCCCTAGTCGGCGCCCCCGGCCTCTTCCGCGACCTTGAACGCGATGCCGTCCAGGATGTCGTGTTCGCTCACCACGACCTCGCTCGCCCCGACCCGCTCCATGATCGAGAGGAGTACGAGGGCGCCCGCGCCGATGACGTCGACGCGGCCGGGGTGCATGGAGGGGATGGCGGCTCGTTCGGCGTGGGTGGAGCGGAGGAGGGACTCCGTGATCTCGCGGACGCGGTCGTAGGAGACGCGGGAGTGGTGGATGGCCTCCGTGTCGTACTCGGGGAGGTTCTGGGCGATCGCCGAGACCGTGGTGACCGAGCCGGCCAGGCCCACCAGGGTGCGGGCCTCGCGGAGGGAGACCGTCTGTTCGGCGAGGTCGAGGGCGGCCTCGATGTCGGCGCGCATCGCCGTGATCTGGTCCGGGGTGGGCGGGTCGGTGACCTTGCCGTCGCGGACCAGGTGGCGCTCGGTCATGCGGACGCAGCCGATGTTCACGGAGCGGGCGGCGCGGACGGTGTCGTCGCCGATCACGAACTCGGTCGAGCCGCCGCCGATGTCCACGACCAGGTAGGGCTTGGCGAGGGCCAGGTCGTCCCGGCCGGTCAGTTCCGCTGTCGCGCCCGTGAAGGAGAGTTCCGCCTCCTCGTCGCCGGAGATGACCTCCGGCTCGACGCCGAGGATGTCCAGGACCCCGCGGACGAAGTCGTCGCGGTTCGAGGCGTCTCGGGAGGCCGACGTGGCGACGAAGCGGACGCGTTCGGCGCCGAGTTCCTTGATGATCGCCGCGTAGTCGCGGCAGGCCGCGAAGGTGCGCTCCAGCGCCTCGGGGGCGAGGCGGCCGGTCTTGTCCACGCCCTGGCCGAGCCGGACGATCGTCATCCGCCGGTCCAGGTCGACGAGTTGACCCGTCGCAGGGTTCACGTCGGCGACGAGGAGGCGGATCGAGTTCGTACCGCAGTCGACGGCGGCGACACGGGTCACTGGTCGTCCTCCTTCGTCTCGGC
The DNA here is from genome assembly GCF_045162565.1 of Streptomyces sp. NBC_00986. Lineage (NCBI taxonomy): Bacteria > Bacillati > Actinomycetota > Actinomycetes > Kitasatosporales > Streptomycetaceae > Streptomyces > Streptomyces sp. NBC_00986. The sequence goes on along the minus strand of NZ_CP108733.1, from coordinate 7,045,076 downwards.
GGGCTCAGCGGGCTTCTCGACGGGCTTGTAGGCGAAGTAGCCCGTCCCGTCCTCGTTCGTCTCCGTCTGCCAGCCCTCGCCGGTCGGCGGCACCCCTGGCACGCTCACGCACGGCCCCTTCGCCCACCACTCCGGCAGCATCGCGATCGCCTCGTCGCCCAGCGGGTTGACGCCCGGGCCCGCGGCCAGGGAGTGGCCCACCAGGACGTGCAGGCACTTCACGCGGTCCGGCATGCCGCCCGCGCTCGGGAAGCCCTCCAGGACCTCGATGGCGTCACGGCGCGCGATGTAGTCCTCGTGGGCGGCGCGGTACGCGGCGGCGAGTTCCGGGTCCGTCTCCAGGCGGGCCGTCATCTCCTTCATGACGCCGTTCGCCTCCAGCGTGCCGATCGCCGAGGCGGCGCGCGGGCACGTCAGGTAGTACGTCGTCGGGAAGGGGGTGCCGTCGGGGAGGCGGGGCGCCGTCTCCACCACGTCCGGCTGTCCGCACGGGCAACGGTGTGCGATCGCGCGCAGCCCGCGCGGCGGACGCCCGAGCTGCTGCTTGAAGGCCTCGACGTCGGCGTCGGTGGGCTCGGTGCGCGGGGTGGGCGGCGGGGGCGTTTCCATGACTGTCTTCAGGACGTCTTTCTATGGGTCAGTTCTCGCCGGTGGTTCTCACTGGCTCGCTGGTGGTTCTCACTGGTCGGAGGCGTCGGACTTGTCGACGCCGTCCCAGACGTTCGCGTACCAGGGACGGTCGGCCGCCCCCAGTTCCGCGCGCGACTGCTTGGCCGCGTCCGGGTCGATCACGATGTAGCCGGTCTCCCCGGGCATCACATAGTGCAGCCGCTGCCGGATCTGCTGCTCCGCGTACGAGTCGTCCTGCCAGCGCGCCTTGAGGTCGCGGAGCTGCTCGACGCGCTGCCGCGCCTGCTCCTGCTGCCGCTGGAGATCGGAGATCTCGGCGCGCTGGGAGACGTACTGCCTTATCGGGTAGGCGAGCGCCACGATCAGCGAGCACAGCACCAGGGCGAGGAGGGCCGCCCGGCCGGTGAGCCGGGAGCGGCGGGCCTGCCGCTTGGTCTGGGAGCGGTAGACACGGGCCGCCGTCTGCTCGCCGAGCAGCTTGAGCCTGGTCGCGGTGGAGAACCGGTCCCGGTCCTTCACGGCCATGTCCCGCCTCCCCTTCACACGTGCGTACGTCCCCGCACACGGTACGGGACCGGGTGCGGGGACGTACGTACGACTGGCTAAGGATTGACCCGGTGGATCGCTGGGGGTCAGCCCTTGAAGCGCGGGAAGGCGCTGCGGCCCGCGTACTCGGCCGCGTCGTCGAGGATCTCCTCGATGCGGAGCAGCTGGTTGTACTTGGCGACGCGGTCCGAGCGGGCCGGGGCGCCGGTCTTGATCTGGCCGCAGTTCACCGCGACGGCGAGGTCGGCGATGGTGGTGTCCTCGGTCTCGCCGGAGCGGTGGGACATCATGCACTTGAAGCCGTTGCGCTGGGCCATCTCGACGGCGTCCAGGGTCTCGGTCAGCGAGCCGATCTGGTTCACCTTGACGAGCAGGGCGTTGGCGGTGCCCTCCTCGATGCCGCGGGCGAGGCGCTCCGGGTTGGTGACGAAGAGGTCGTCGCCGACGATCTGGACCTTGTCGCCGATGCGGTCGGTGATGACCTTCCAGCCGGCCCAGTCGTCCTCGTACAGCGGGTCCTCGATGGAGACGAGCGGGTACGCGGAGACGAGCTCCTCGTAGTACTCGGTCATCTCGGCGGCCGAGCGGGACTTGCCCTCGAACTCGTACTTGCCGTCCTTGTAGAACTCGGACGCGGCGACGTCGAGCGCGAGCCCGATCTGCTCGCCGGGGATGTAACCGGCCTGCTTGATGGCCTCGATGATGAGGTCGAGGGCGGCGCGGTTGGACTCCAGGTTCGGGGCGAAGCCGCCCTCGTCGCCGAGGCCGGTGGACAGGCCCTTGGTCTTCAGCACCTTCTTGAGGGTGTGGTAGACCTCGGCGCCCCAGCGCAGCGCCTCGGAGAAGGACTCCGCGCCGATCGGGGCGATCATGAACTCCTGGATGTCCACGTTCGAGTCGGCGTGCGAGCCGCCGTTCAGGATGTTCATCATCGGAACGGGCAGCAGGTGCGCGTTCGGGCCGCCGAGGTAGCGGAAGAGGGGGAGGTCGCTGGCCTCGGACGCGGCGTGCGCGACGGCGAGGGAGACGCCGAGGATGGCGTTGGCGCCGAGCGAGCCCTTGTTGTCGGTGGCGTCCAGGTCGAACATCGCCTGGTCGATCAGGCGCTGCTCGGTGGCGTCGTAGCCGACGAGCTCCGGGCCGATCTGCTCGATGACGGCGAGGACGGCCTTCTCGACGCCCTTGCCGCCGTAGCGGTTGGGGTCACCGTCACGCAGCTCGATGGCCTCGAAGGCACCCGTGGAGGCGCCGGACGGAACGGCGGCACGACCCGTGCTGCCGTCGTCGAGGCCGACCTCGACCTCGACCGTGGGGTTGCCTCGGGAGTCCAGGATTTCCCGGGCTACGACGACGTCGATGGACGGCACGAGCATCTCCTTCTTGGGATCTGACGCGGCTACGGCAACACCGCAGCGGCTCTGCGAGACGAGCCTAACCGGCTCGGGGCGATTGGCCATCCGGTCGGCCGCCTGATGGACAGAACCGAGAGTAAATTGTTTCCGAACGGAACAAAGAGTTCGGCAAAAGTGCGGGAACACGGGCGGGGACGCAAAAAAGCCCCGCCCCGGTGCGTACGGGGGAACACGCACCGGAGCGGGGAGCCCGTGGGGGACGGGGGTGGCCCTCACGGGGTCTCCATCATGGACACCACGGATGTGAGGGCGCTGTGGTTCAGCTACGAGCCGCGTAGGTCACTTCAGGTGGAGCTGCTGGCCCGGGAAGATGAAGTCGGCGTCGTCGATGATGTCCTTGTTCAGCTTGAACAGCTGCTGCCAGCCGCCCTTCACCTTGTGCTTCTCGGCGATGGAGCTGAGGGTGTCGCCCTTGACGACCTTGTACTCGCCGTCACCCTTCTTGACCTTCTTGCCGGTCGGGGTGGTGACGGTCTTCTTGGCGGCCGGGCGCTCGGCGGAGCGGGAGGCGGTGGTGTCGCTCGTGGAGCGGTCGCTGGTGGAGCCGCTGCTCGAGGAGGAGCTGTTGCCGCTGGAGCTGGAGGAGCTGCCGCCGGAGTAGGAGGCGCCCGACAGGCCGGTGCCGCAGTTGGGCCAGGCGCCCTTGCCCTGGGCGGCGAGAACCTTCTCCGCCACGGCGATCTGCTGGGACTTGGAGGCCTGGTTCGCGGTGGAGGCGTAGGCGGTGCCGCCGTACGCGGCCCACGTCGAGGCGGAGAACTGCAGACCGCCGTAGTAGCCGTTACCGGTGTTGATGGACCAGTTGCCGCCGGACTCGCAGCTGGCGACCGTGTCCCACTCGGACGCGGTGGCGGCGGAGGCGCTGCCCGTCGCCATGAGCGGGGCGGCTATCGCGACACCGGTGACGCCGGCGAGCGTGGCGACGCGGGTGGCCTTGGACGGACGACGGTGCTTGCCCTTGCTGGAAAACAGCATGGAAAATCCCAATCCCCTCACCGACGCCTGCGAGGTGAGCTGTCGGGTTCGGGCCGTGTGAGTTGCCCGGCCGCACACCTCTCGGTGCGCGACTTCACCCCAAGCCGGTTCCGGTCGTCTCTCAACTCCCGGGCCCGGCGCTTACCTTGGGTCCCCCGCTCCTGCCTACGGCGCTTTACGCGACGACTGTTCCCGGAGGCCGCTGGCAGGACTCGGCGTTGCGGCAACCGGACGCTCGTGGTGACGAGCGGCCTTGACCGTAGACACGGAATCCACGGAATTCCAAAGACGATCAGGCCTTCTGAGACTCATCCCACACTTTGATCAAACCGGACATTCCCGAGCGAAGCGTGACGTGAACTCCCGCTGCCCTCTTGCTACTTTTCGTCCACTTCCGTACCGACGTCCAAGGTCTGACCGGCGGCGATCTGGGTCGGATCGGCGCCTATCACCTTTTTGTTCTCGGCGTAGAGCGCGCGCCATCCGCCGTCGTAGCCAAGGGAGTCGGCGATGGACGCGAGGGAGTCGCCGGCGCGGACGGTGTAGGTCTGCGGCGACACGCTTTCCTCGGCACTGGCGCCGCGATGCTTGCCGGCACTCTGCCGAGTGCCCTGCTGCTCGCCCTGCTGGTCGTCGGAATCGCCGAGCGCGCCCGTGTCGACGAGGCTCCACTTGCCCACCGCCTGGGCCGAGTTGTCCGTTTCGTCGATTTTCGGGGAGGCGGCGGCCGAGTCGTTGCCGGCCGCGGGAGTGGTGGACTTGTCGGACTTGCTGGAGTTGTCCGTCGCGGTCGGTGAGGGACTGTCGGTCGACGAGTCGCCGCCGGACGCGTCGGACGAAGTCGAGTCCGTGGTGCCGGAGTCGGACAAGCCGGAGGAAGCGGACGAGTCGGATGAACCGGAGTCGGAGTCGGAACCGGAGCCGGAGTCGGAGTCGGAACCGGAGCCGGAGTCGGAGGAGTCGGCCGGGGTGGCCGACGGGGAGTCACTCGCGAGGCCGGTGTCGACGTCCGTCGAACCCGAGGTGGTGGTGAGCCCGGAGAGCAGCGCGCAGGTGGTCCAGGCGGAGGTGCCCTTGTCGGCGAGGATCTTCTCGGCGACGGCTATCTGCTGGGAGCGGCTGGCCAGGTCGGCGCTGGGCGCATAGTCGGGGCCGCCGTACTTGTCCCATTCGTCCTGGGTCATCTGCAGGCCGCCGTAGTAGCCGTTGCCGTCGTTCATGCTCCAGGAGCCGCCGCTCTCGCAGTTGGCCACCTTGTCCCAGGTGGTGCCGTCGGCGGCGTTCGCGGCGGCGGCCCCGAGGAGGGGGATGGCGATGGCGGAGCCGGTCACCCCGGCCGCGACGAGGAGAGCCGGAGCCTGGCGGGGGCGACGGTGACGACCGTTCCCGGAGAGCATGCGGAGGCCTTTCGCGTGACAGCGGGGGGACCGCGCGGCGGGTGGGGCAAGGGGTGGTGCGGGGCGCCGCGCTGGTAGGTGAACGTATCCACAGTCGATCACTTGTCACAAGTTAATGCCACGGAGATCACGTGAAGATCACAGAGTTGAAGAACTGTCACTTTCGGGTTTAGGGGTCCGGACTGCCTGTTCAACGGCGCCCCGGACCGCCTGTTCAACGGCGTTCCGGGGTGAACTCCACGGGGAGGGTGCGCAGTCCGCGCATGATGAGGCCGCCGCGCCAGCGCAAGTCGGCCGGATCTCCGGCGAGTTGCAGGTCGGGGAGGCGGGTGAGGAGGGTGGCCAGCGCGGTCTGGCCCTCCAGGCGGGCGAGCGGGGCGCCGAGGCAGTAGTGGATGCCGTGGCCGTAGCCGAGGTGTTGATTGTCACGGCGCCCGAGATCGAGGACATCGGGATCGGCGAACCGTTCCGGATCCCGGTCCGCGGCTGCCAGCACGACCAGCACGGGGTCACCGGCCGCGATGTCCTGCCCGCCGAGGGTGAGCGGGCGGGTGGCGAAGCGCCAGGTCGCGAGCTCCACCGGGCCGTCGTAGCGCAGGAGTTCCTCTACGCCGGTCTCGAGGAGGTCGCTCTCCCCCGCGGCCAGGGACTTCTCCAGGCGGGCACGCTGCTCGGGGTGGGTGAGGAGGGCGTACGTGCCGTTGCCGATGAGGTTGACGGTCGTCTCGAACCCGGCGAACAGCAGGATGAAGGCCATGGCGGCGGCCTCGTTCTCGGTGAGGTGCTCGCCGTGGTCGGAGGCGCGGATCAGGCCGGAGAGAAGGTCTTCGCCGGGGGTGGGGGCGGAAGTGTCGGAGAGTGCCTCGCGCTTGCGGTGGATGAGGTCGGCGAGATAGGCGCGCATCTTCTTGACGGACCGTGCGACTCCGCCCCGCGGCCCACCCCCGTGCCGGATCATCATGCCCGCCCAGTCCCGGAAGTCGTCCTGGTCCTCGCGGGGGACGCCGAGGAGGTCGCAGATGGCGTAGATGGGGAGCGGGAAGGCGAAGTCGTGGATGAGGTCGGCGGAGCCGTCGGCGGCGAACCGGTCGATCAGATCGTTCGTCAACTCCTGCACCCGGGGCGCGAATTCGGCCACCCGCCGGGGTGTGAACGCCTTGCTGACCAGTCGTCGGAGGCGGGTGTGGTCGGGCGGGTCGATGTTCAGCAGATGCGTCATCAACTCGGCCTTGCGCTCACCCGGGATACCGGTCTTGCCCTTGGCGTGCGCCGGTTCGTCGTGGTGCGCGGGGTTCTTGGAGAGCCGGGGGTCGGCGAGAGCGTGCTTTGCGTCGACGTAACGGGTGACCAACCATGCCTCCACCCCGCTGGGGAGCCGCGTCCTGTGCACGGGGGCGTGCTCGCGGAGCCAGGCGTAGGTGGGGTAGGGGTCGGTGGCGAATTCCCAGGTGAAGAGTTCGGGGGTGGGAGTCGCGGGGTTCGGCGGGGTGGGGTGGCTGGGCTGGTTGGTCACTCCTTGACGGTATCCGGGGTGGGGGCCGGGTCGGCCTCGGGCTGTGGCGGTGGCGGAGGGAGGGCAGCGGGGAGGCCCGTGGGGTTCGCGATGGCAGCTCTGCGGAGCCACACCTCGGCTTCAGCGGTTTCGCCCTGCCGGTACAGCAGTTGCCCGATGGACTTCTCCGCGTCGACGACGCCTCCTTGAAGGGCCTGGTGATACCTGGCCATCGCCTCCTCGAAGCGGCCCGACTCCTCCAGCAGCACGCCAAGGTTGCGTGCCGCGTTCGCGTCTCCGCCGTCCGCTGCCTGCCGGAAGAAGCGCCCCATCTCCGCTTCGTCCCCGCCGGGCACCCAGGAGAGCTGAATACCCATTTCGCCCGCGCCCCGCGCATCGCCCCATGCGGCCGCATAACGCAGCCAGCTGTCCGCCTCCGGATCCCGCCAGCTTCTGAGGAGCGTGCCGAGACTCGCGGCCACCTCGCGACGACCGGCCGCCGCAGCCTTGCGGTACCAGCGCAGCGCCTCGTCCTCTCGGCCGGTGCCGACCAGCATGTCGCCGAGTTCATGGGCGGCTGCGGGGTCACCGGCTTCGGCGGCTTGGCACAGCCAGGTTTCGGCACGGTCGCGGAGGAGGGTGCCGAGTGTGGCGGCGGCCTCGGCGTCGCCCGCCTCGGCTGCCTGCTCCAGGTAGGGCTCGGCCCCGGCCGTGTCGCCGCGGGCCACGAAGAGTTCGGCCAGTGCCGCGGCTGCCCGGAAGTGGCCCTCGTCCGCAGCCTTGCGAAAGCAGTACTCCTGATCGATCGTGCCGAGACCGTGGTCGTACCTGCCGAGACGGAACAGTGCCTCCGGGCTGCCGGCCGCCGCATGGGGCATGAAGTACGCGGCTGCCGCCTTCGCGAACCGCAGGTGGAACGCGGACCCCTCGCCCTCGTCGAGCGCGAGTGTTCTGACCGCCTCCCAGACGCCGTAGGGAACCTTCCGCGTCTGCGACGACCGCCGCGCATCCGCCGCCAGCGAACCGAAGGCGCGCAGCTCGCCTCGCGGACCGTCCTCGACGAGCATCCCGGTCACACCGTGCCGAACCTCGGTCGCCCAGGCGAAGGCGTCCGCCCGTGACTCGCGTTCCGGGTCGAGTCCCTCGAACAGCTCGTAGTGGGCGCTCAGTTCCTCCAGAACGTCCGGTGACACACCCTTGTCCACTCCGAGCCGAGCCAGGTCGGCCGCCACCCGCACCACCACATGCCCCCGCGGATGCGCCGTCGCCCGCCGCGCCCGCCACCACTCGTCCCACAGCTCCGGGCCGACCGCCAAGTACTCGGTCACACCGCGCTTCCCGCGCCACTCGCGGGCATCGGCGAGGCGCGGGTCCCGCTCCCGGGCGAGCCTCGTCAGCTCCGCCTCGCTCCAACGGCACGTCAACTCCAGCGGCTCGGCGCGGGCGAGCACGCGAGCCGCAGGTCCCCCGCCGAAGCGCCGCGCGTCGTACGCCTCGTCGTTCATCGTCGCCACGACCGGCACCCGCAGTTCGGCGAGCTGGGCCAACAGGGCGGAATCGAGGCCTCGTTCGCCGAAATGCCCGTCCAAATCGTCGAGCCAGAGGACGTACGAACCGTCCCGGTCCCGCAGCACACCGGGCAGCGCGCGCAGATCGGCACCCGGTGAGGGGCTGTGGACCCTGGTCTTCGGTGACAGTGCGCCGAGTACGGCGGCCCATGCGGTACGGCTCTTGCCCGAGAGAGGTTCGCCGGTCACCACGACGAGACCGCCACCGCTCACGAGGGCGCGGAGCCGTTCGTCGATGTCCCGCCCTACGTAGGCCGGGAGTTCGGGGTCCTTGTCCAGCCGACGGGTTCTGCGGACGCCCAGGCCGATGGGGTCGGCGGCCTCCACGGTGGACCATCCTGCGGGGTCATGGAGGGTGCCGGTGCCGTAGTGGTTGTGCTGGACGGCCGCCACTGTCCCGTTGAAGGTGCTGCCCCGGAAGTCGAGGTGGTCCTGGGACGAGTACGGCTCGTGCGGGCCGGCTGCGAAGTAGGGGGTCAACTCATCGATGAGAGAGACGAGTTCAGCGGCGGCCAGGACGGGTCTGGGCGCGTTCACGAGCACATGGAGGAGCTTGAGGTACCACTGCCTCTCAGGAGTGTTCGGGCTGAGCTCGGCCAGGTCGCCGAAGGAGCGGTAGGTCGACGCATGGCGGCGGAACCACTCCGCGAAGCCGTCACGAACCGGGACCCACAGCGCAGTTGAGGCTGCCCCCTCCGCGAGGAGACCCGCCCCGTCCACCGCCAGCCGCTCAACGTCCGTCGCCACACTCGCCCCCGCGCACACTCCAACGACTCCCCGTCAAAGGTACTGAGTCGGAGGGCCGCCGAGTCAGCCTTCGGTCACACTCCCGGTCCCCTTCCCAACCCCGGTCTCCTTCTCCTTGATCGCATCCCGGTAAGCCCGCCCCGCCGCCCGCAACGCGGCCTCCGGATCCACCCCGGCCGCCTCCGCCCGCACAGCCAGCGCCAGCAAGTCGTACCCGATGCCGTCGTCCCCCGTAGGCAACGGCACCTCAAGTCCCGCCGTGCGCACGCGTGATGCCAGCTTCGACGCGAGGGCGAGGCCGGGCTGGCCCATGGGGATGCCCTCGGTGATGGAGGTGCGGCGCTTCTCCTCGGCCTTGGTGCGGAGCCAGTGCGCCTTGACCTCTTCGGGAGTTGACGCCGTCTCGTCGCCGAAGACGTGCGGGTGGCGGTGGATCAGCTTGGTGACGATGCCGGCGGCCACGTCGTCGATGGAGAAGGGGGTGTCGGGGTCCTCCTCGGCGATGCGGGCGTGGAAGACGACCTGGAGGAGGACGTCGCCGAGCTCCTCGCGCAGTTCGTCGCGGTCGCCCTCCTCGATCGCCTCGACGAGTTCGTACGCCTCCTCGATGCCGTACTTCGCCAGGCCCTTGTGGGTCTGCTGGGAGGACCACGGGCACTCGGCACGGATGCGGTCCATGACCTGGACGAGGTCGAGGAGGCGGGCGCCGGGCAGGTCGTAGGAGGCGGGGAGCAGTTCCAGGTCCGGCATCTGGACACGGCCGGAGCCGGCCAGGCGGGCCAGGCCGTCGGTCAAGGTCGGCTCGCCCTCTCCCGTGGCCACGATCACCACCGTGGAGCCGTCCGCGCAGGCCGCGACCAGTTCCTCGGCGGTCGGGGACGCCTCGTCCACCCGTATCCCCGCCTCGCGGAGATACGGCAGCTGCGGATGCGCGCCGTCCGCGCACAGCACCCGGTCGGCGTCGCGCAGCGCCTGCCAGGCGGGCCAGGACAGCAGGCCGGGGGCGACGCGGTGGCTGGTGGTGAGCAGGACGATGCGGCCGGGGGTGGAGGCCGGGCTGCCCTCGGGGGCGGGGCTGGTTGCGTTCACCCACCGAACGTAACCCACGCCGCCGACAGCCCCGGAGTTATCCACAGGCCGGGTGAGAGCTCTGCGGACAGCGCCCCCGCCGTACCGTTACGCCGGCTGCTGGGTCTGCGTCGCAGTGACTTCCCGCACCCACGGCGTCTTCGCGTCCACCCGGCTGCTCTTGGCCACGTCCCACGTGCCGTAGCGCGGGTTGAGGTCGACGTGGAGTTCCTTGGAGGCGGTGGAGAGGGCCTTCCAGAAGGCGGGCTGGGTGGTGTCGGTGCCGAGTTTCGCGGCGAGTTTGCGGCCCTCCACCTGGAGGCGGAGGTTCTCGTCGAGGCGCTGCGGGGGGACGCCGTACTGGGCGAGCCAGGTCGCCTCCAGGGCCTTGGAGCCGCCCGCCTGCTGGGCGAGGGCGGTCCGCATGTCCTGGATGTCCTTGCGGGTGACGGTGACTCCGGCGTCCTGTGCGGCGCGGTGGACGACCTGGTCGAAGACCATGCCGTAGAGCGTCTCGCGGGTGAGGCCGCCGGTGGTGGCGATGGCGCGCTCGTACTGTGCCTCGTTCTGTACGGACGACCGCTGGGCCGTGCGCACCTCGTTGACCCTGCTCTGCAGCTGCGCGACGGTGATGCGTTGCCCGCCCACGACGGCCGCGGCGCCCGGATGCGCCTCGTTCCCGCAGGCGGTCAGGGCGGGGGCCGCGGCGGCGATCACGGCGGTGAGGACGAGCGCGGTGCGACGGCGGCGGTGCAAGGGAGCCTCCCGTTGGAGATTGTGCGACGGTGCACAAAGTCTTGCGGTGATCGATGGTAGGCAGTGGGTCGCCTGTGGCCAACCCATTCGACCAACGATTCACCAGGACTTCGGGCACCGGCACGCACGCGTGGGCTCCGCGGGCTCCCCGTAGTCAGCCTCTTCGGGCTTCCCCGTCCTCAGCCGGTGATGGCGACCGGCGCGTCCCACGTGTCGCGGTCCACGGTGATCGTGTAACCGCCGCGGGTCTCCTTGCTGTTGACCATGTACTGGTGGGCGCGGCTGTGGCTGGTGAACTGGGTGGAACCCCACGGCCAGTCCGAGGTCGTCGTGTACGTCTTGTCCCACAGCGCGTACCAGAGGTTGCCCGGCAGGTCCGTCTTGTTGGTCGCGGTCGCGATCGCCTTGGCGCTGGAGCTGGAGAAGCCGTAGAGGCCACTGCGGTAGATCTTGGCGTGCAGTTCCTTGTCGAAGGCGCGGACGTACGTCAACACGGCGTTGTTGCAGGCCGTGTTCGTGATGTCGTACGACTCCATGTCCAGGTAGACCGGGCTGCCGGCCTTGAAGCCGAGCGCGGCGGACTTGGCGACCGCGTCGTCCGCCTCGGACTTGCCGACCGCCGCGGCCGTGGAGGCGCTGATCTTCACCGAGCCGCCGGAACCGCAGGACGGCTGCGAGCCGACGTAGAGCGGGATGAACTTCCAGCCGACCGTGCTGAGGGACTTGACCCAGGACGCGGTGAGGTTGGGCTGGCTGCAGCCGCGGTTCTTGCCGCCGATGTAGACGGCGGCGGCACCGTAGGCGCCGTCGGTGTGCCAGGCCTTCATCGCGGCGAGGGAGGGCGCGGCGCAGGTGTCGAAGGCGCGGCCGGTGTAGGTCTTCTGCGCGGGCCAGGTGGTGGCGGCCATCGAGTTCGTCGCGGCGATACCGCCGCCGGCGACGACGGCGGCACCGGCGACGCCCCAGGCGATGTATCTGCGCTTCTTCGACTGCCGATGCTCGGACATGAAAGACCCCACCCCTGGTGTACACGTGCTTGCTCGTACGTTTCTGGCAAAAGAGAACCGCAACGTATCCGTTGCAGCTCATGCGTTCGGGAAACTCCGCCCCCAGAAGGTCACAACGTTCTCCCAGGGAACGGCAAAAACTAGCCGCGCACCTGCCCCAGCCACTGCAGGGTCCGCCGGATGTCCGCCGCGAGCGGGTGGCCGGGGCCGTGGCGGCGTTCGACGTCGACCAGGAGGCGGGCGAGGGTCTCGTGGGCCGCGCCCCGGTCGCCGAGGGCGAGCAGCAGGTGGCCCATGCGGCGGCGGACCTCGTGGGCGAGCTCGGGGTCGCCGGCCATGTACTGGTTCTCGTAGTACGGCAGCAGCGCACGGTACTCCGTGAGCGCCGCCGCCGGGTCGCCGAGCGACTCCAGGCACTGGGCGGCCTCGTAGCGGTAGCGCAGGGACTGCGGGTCGGACGGGCCGGCCTCGGCGGCGCGTTCGTCGGCGAGGCGGCGCAGTTCGGGCAGTGCGCGCCGGTACTGGCCGTCGTCCATCAGCGTGGCCGCGTACTGCTTGCGCAGGGTGCGGACGACCGGGGAGTGCACACCGTGCTGCTCCGCGGCGGTGGGCAGGATCGCGCCGAGGATGTCGACGGCCTGCGTGATGCGGCCCTCGCCGAGCAGCCGCTTGACCTCGTCGACGGCGGCGGCGACATCGCGTTTCTCGGCGGCGGGCGGCGCGAGCGGGGCCGGCTGCGACGCGGGCGTGCGGGCGCGGTCCGGCCAGGGGGCGTGCGGGCGCAGGAACGGGCGTGTGGGGTCGAGCGGCGCCCCGCTGGGCATCCCGCGCGCGGGCAGCAGCAGCGCGAGACGCTCGTAGACCTCCTGCGCGGAGCCGGGGCGGTGCTGCGGGTCCTTGGCGAGCAGGTGCAGGACGAGCGCTTCGAGGGACTCGGGGACCTCGGGGCGGATGTGACGGACGGGCACCGGCGGCTCGTACAGGTGCCGGTGCAGTACGCCGAGGGCCGTGGAGCCCGCGAACGGGACGTCGCCGCTGAGGAGTTCGTGCAGCACCACGCCGAGCGCGTACAGGTCGGTGTACGGGCCGACCGCGCCGCCCATCGCCTGCTCGGGCGCCATGTAGGCGGGCGATCCGATGGGTGTGCCGGTGTGCGTGAGGCGGGTGGTGTCGGCGTCCATGACGGAGGCGACGCCCAGGTCGAGGACGGTGACCGTGCCGTCCTGCTTCACCATCACGTTGCGCGGCTTCAGGTCGCGGTGGACGATCGGCACGGCGTGCACCGCGCTGAGTACGGCGCACAGTTGGGCCGCGACCGAGACAGCCCACTGCCATGGGTACGGGTCCTGCTCGGCGAGGTGGTCGGAGAGGTCGGCGCCGTCGATGTACTGCATGACGAGGAACAGCTCCTCGCCCTCGCTGCCCGCGTCGTGCACCGTGACGAGCCCGGGGTGGTCGACCTGGGCGGTCACCCGGCACTCGCGCACGAAGCGGCGGCGCAGTTCGTCGGCCTCCTGGCCGGCCACCTTGTCGGGGCGCAGCAGCTTCACCGCCACGCGCCGGTCCAGGCGCCGGTCGTAGGCCGTCCAGACCTGGCCCATGCCGCCCTGTCCGATCAGCGTGGACAGCTCATAGCGGTCCGCGACGACCCGTCCTGCCGTCGCGGTCACTTTCCGCCCTCGTCGTGCTTGCGCAGGTAGTCACTCAACTCGTCCAGTTCGGCCCGCACTTGGTCGATCCGGGCGGGCGCGGGGCGCTGCGGCGGCGGGGTGTTCATCGGCGGCTGCGGCACGGGCGTGTGCGGCATGGGCGGCGGGGTGTGCTGCTGCGGCACGGGCGTGTGGGGCATCGGGGGCGGGGTGTGCTGCGGCGAGGTCGTCGCGGTGTACGACGGGGGCTGGGCCGGCCGCGCGGGCTGCGGATAGCCGTAGGCCGGGGCCGGCTGCCCGCCGTAGGCGCCCTCACGGAGCTGCTGGAAGTGGCGTATGTCCGCCGCCAGGTAGTACGCGATCGACGCCACCAGGGTGCCCAGGAGCAGGGTGATGCCGAGATAGCCGCCGGCGGTGTGGACGTCCTCGCCGGGCTCGGAGCCGAGCAGCACGACGCTGAGGACGTCCGCCGCCAGCGCGGCCACGAACAGGCCCCAGTCCAGGGACTTGCGGGTCACGATGGCCAGCCGCAGCAGCATCGTCCAGGCCAGGAACCCGATGCAGAACACCGAGATCCCCACGAACAGCACGCGCACGAGGACCAGCGCCCCGGTGGGCGGCGGTGGCTTCGCCGGCTGCGGGTAGCCGTGGCCTTGCATGGCTGCTCCTGGTGCCTTCAGAGGGCGTACGGGTTCGCGGCCGGTGCGCTCCGGGATACGGGCAACACCGGTCGTCCGATTGTCGCTTCGAGCGTATAGGCCGACACCGACAAGCGGTCCCGGGTTGTACCGAACCGTTGTCGTGCCGATCACACAGTGCTCGCTCCCGTACGACGTCGCAGGTGCCGACGGGTGCGCACTCCTACTCAGACCTGTACACACTCCTACTCAGGCGGGTACGAGCTCCTACTCAGGCGTGACCGTGCCGTCCGTGAGGCCGTCGTACATCCCGCGCACGAGCTGCTCGCCGAGCCGGCCCGCCTGCCGCAGCGCCCGCTCGAAGTCCTCCAGGGCGCGGAACCGGGCACCGTAGCGCCGCTGTTCGTCCAGGGGGAGGCGCGGCAACTGGAGCCTGCGGACGTCGAGTCGGGTCGCCGTGGACGCGTAACTGCTGGCCTGGCGGTTGTTGGCGGTGCCGCGCAGGAAGCCGGCGAGGAACCACGGGTCCAGCGCGCCGGGATCGGGCCGCAGCAGGACGAGGCTGCGCCCCAGGGCGGCGCCCGCGGTCGTGTCGTCGATCACGCGCGCCATCGAACCGCCGCCTAGCACCGGGACGACGACATCGCCCGGCTCCGTGAGGACGGCGACCTCGTCACTCTCGGGGAGGAGGCCGGACGGGGCCGTTCCGGCGAGGACGTCGTGGTCGGTGAGAACGGGCACACGCGCGTGGCCGCCGTTTCCGCCGGTACGCATCACCAGGGCGCCCCCGCGCGCGAGTTCACCGATCGTGGTGAGCGGCCAGCGGGTGGGCCGCTCGGCGCCGGTGGAGTGCTCCACGGGTGGTGGAGTGAGGTCGGCGGTCAGCCGGAGCGTCTCGCCGAGCCGCTCGCGGACGGCCGTGAGCTCGTCGGCGCCCTCGGCCGCGGTCGCGGGCGGAAGGTGCCGGGCGGGGGCCAGGTCGACGTCGTCGTCGAGGAGTTCGATCACCGGCACGGAACGCGCCAGCCCCGGCTCGTCGGCCGGCCGTCCCGCCCGGTCGAACATCTTCCAGGCGTCGAGCACCGCACCCCGCACGGCCTGCCAGTCCGGCCCGCCCCGCCCCTCGGTGGCGAACCGCCCGGTGTCCACCAGCAGCACCTCCGGCTGCCCGGCCGCCCGCTCCGGCCGCCGCAACACCCACAGGTGCAACGGGATGTTGTACGGCGGCGCCGCCCCGATCGGCAGCGCTACGACCGCCTTCAGCGCCCCGCGCCGCAGCAGGTCGGCGCGGATCCGGCGGCCGGAACGCCGGGAGGCCGCGGCCGGCGGCATCAGCAGCACCGCCGTCCCGCCGTCCTTGAGCCGGGCCAGCGCGTGCTGCACCCAGGCCAGCTCGGACTCGTTGCGCGCCGGGAAGCCGTACTCCCAGCGGGGGTCGTAGGCGAGTTCGTCATGGCCCCAGTTCCGCTCGTTGAACGGCGGATGGCACAGGACGACGTCGGCCCGCAGCGCCGGGTACGCGTCGGCGCGCAGCGTGTCGCCGGTCGTGGCGCGCACGGTGACCTGCGCGTGCAGGGCGAGCCGGAGCGCGGTGAGCGCGGCGAGGTCGGGGGCGTCGTCCTGGGCGTACAGCTCCTGGCCGGGGCGGGGGGTGACGGCGCGCAACAGGGCGCCGGTGCCGCAGGCCGGGTCGAGCGCGGTACCGGCCGGGCCCGCCACCTCTGCCAACTCGGCCATCAGGCGGGCGAGTTCGGTCGGGGTGAGCGTGTACTGGCGCGGGTTGGCGTCGAGATGCCGACCGAGCAGGAACTCGAACGTCTGGCGTGCGCCCAGCTCGGCGGCGAGTTCGGCGGTGCCGCGGAGGAGGAGGGCGGAGGGGAGGAGTTGGGGGCCGGTGGGGGTGTGAACGGCGGGGATGGGGCTCGGGGTGGGGGCGAGATTCGCGGCGGGCGGTGTGTGAACGGCTGGCGATGTGTGAACAGCGGGGGCGCTGTTCGCGACCCGGGCCGTGTTCACAGGGGGTGCGGTGTTCACAGGGGCCGGGGGTGTTGTCGAGTCGGCCGGGGCGTTCACAGCGTTCGGGGTGTTCGGGGCGGCGTGGGTGTTCGGCGTGTTCACAGCCGCCGCAGCGCTCCCCTCCCGCCCCCTGTGAACCCCGCGGCCGCACACCACACCGAAGCGCGGCACGATCACCTGCTCCAGCGCGCCGGGCAGCATCGCGGCCATCCGCTCGTCCGAACCGGCGCTCACGTCCAGCCAGACGGTGGGGCGTTCATGGATGAGCAGCAGGGCGCAACCGGCGTACACCAGAGCGGTGACCGGGCCCTCGGGGTGGCCGACGACTTGCTGCCAGACCCGCTCGCGCAACGGGACTTCGGCGAGTTTCCCCTGCTTGCGGAGCCAGGACTCGATCTCGGCGAGGGCGAAGGCGGGGCTGGTCTCGGTGCCGCCGACCGGTTTGGGGAAGTCCGCGTGGCGGCGGCGCCAGTTGCTGACGGCGGCACGGCCGACGCCGGCGAGCCGTGCGATACCGGCGGCGGTCACCTCTGTCGCGTTGTCCTGCACTCGCCCCACTCCCCTCGTCGCACCGGCCTCGTCCCGCCCGCGCTGCCTCTGCACTGTGTCCGCGTTACGCCTGCCGCCCATCTGTGACGCCGAGCATACCGACGCAGACAAGATCTACCCCTTCACGGCCGTGTACACACTGCATCACGTGAATCGTGTTGACTCGGTTCACAGCCTCTGCTCTTATTGACCCAGCGAACAAACGACCGCCCGAGGGAGGCGGTCGCCGCATCGGGGAGGGGACAGCCATGGGGATGAAGGGCAGGCTCACGCTGGGCGCTGTCGTGGGGGTCGTCGTCATCGGGGTCGTGTCGGCGAACGCCAACACCAGTGGCGGGAGCGGCAATTCGGGCAGTGGTTCCGGCAGCGGCGCCAAGGGCTCTTCGGCGTCCGCGGAACACAGGACCGCCACCGAGAAGAACCCGGGCCCGACCGAGGCCGCCGCGAAGAAGAAGACCGCGTTCGACGGGGACGGCGACTTCCGGGTCGGCACGGACATCAAGCCCGGTACGTATCGCACCAGCGGCAACACCGACGGCATGTGCTACTGGGAGCGGGCCAAGAACGCCTCGGGCGACACGGACTCGCTGCTGGCCAACGACAATGTGAGCGGCGCCGGTTACGTCACCGTCAAGGCCACCGACAAGATCTTCAAGTCCAGCGGCTGCAAGGACTGGGAGGCCGTCGACGCGAAGGCGCAGGGCTCGCCCGCCACGCAGATGGCCGGCGACGGCGGCATGTTCAAGGTCGGCGTCGACATCACCCCCGGCACCTACAGGTCCACCGGCAACACGGACGACCTCTGCTACTGGGAGCGCGCGAAGGACGCCGAGCACGGGCTGGACTCGATCCTCGCGAACGACAACGTGACCGGCACGGCCGTCGTCACGATCAGCACCAAGGACGCCTACTTCAAGACGACCGGCTGCAAGGACTGGACGAAGACGGCCTGACGTCCTGATCAGGTCAGGTCAGGTCAGGTCAGGTCAGGTCAGGTCAGGTCAACGCTGTCCGTCTGCCACACGCGTGCCCATCCCGCCGTGGGCCCATCTCTGCCCGCCGATCTGCCCGGCGCCTCTCCGGACCTCGCTTCGGGGCGCCCCCTCATCTCGTCACCGCTCACCACACCACCAAGGAACTGCCATGCGTCGTACCGCACTTGCCGCTCTCTGCCTCACCACCGTGGCCGCCGCGGGACTCACCGGGTGTCTGCCCGGTGAGGACAAGGCGGACAGCAAGCCGAAGGGACCGTTCGCCGGGCTGACCGGTGGCGAGATCGCCGACAGGTCCCTGACCGCCACCACCGACGCCTCGTCGCTGCGGCTGAAGGGCGACATACCCGACGACGAGAGCGGCGGCACGATCCTCATCGACATGGCGCTGAACAAGAAGGGCGAGTGCGCCGGCACCCTGAGCATGCAGGGCCAGGGCAAGGCCGACATGATCAAGGTCGACGACACCATCTACATGAAGTACGACGAGGCGTTCCTGCGCGCCCAGAGCGACGGTGAGTCCAAGGCGGACACCGATGCGGTCGTGGACATGATGGCCGGGAAGTGGACCAAGATGTCCGCGAAGGGCACGGACGCCAAGGACATCGCGAGCTTCTGCGACCTGAACTCGATGCTCGGCGACGCCGCGGACGGCAAGTCCGACGCGACGCGCGGGAAGACGACCACCCTCGACGGCACCCCGGCGATCGCCCTGCACGAGAAGGACGGCAAGGACAGCTACACGCTGTACGTGGCGACCGAGGGCAAGCCGTATGTGCTGCGCATCGTCAGTGTCTCCGCGAAGGACCCGGGGACGCTCACGTTCGGCGAGTACGAGAAGCCGGTACCGGCGAAGAAGCCCACCGGCAAGATCCTGGACCTGGACAAGCTGGGCAGCTGAACCACTGAGCCACCAAGTCTCCTGCGCGGCTACGGCACGTTCACGGGGTGTGCCGTAGCCGCGGGTCGGGTTCGTCAGGTCGAGGCCGTGTCACCTCAGTTCGCGTGGAACCTCGCCGGTGCGTTCGTCGGGTTGCCGCCGGTCGGCAGGGCCTGCTTGGAGCAGGCGGAGAGGACCTTCACCATCGCGGCCTTCTCCGCCGAGGTGACCCACAGCCCGTACTTCTTCTTCACGGCGACCTGCGCGGCGACATACGTGCACCGGTACGCCTTGGGCGGCACCCAGGTCGCCGTGTCGCCGTCGCCCTTGCTGCGGTTGGGGCTGGCGCCGACGGTGAGGAGGTTGAGCGGGTCGTTGGCGAGAGCTATGCGCTTGCTGGCGTCCCAGTACTTGGCGCCCTTCTGCCAGGCGTCGGAGAGGGCGACCAGGTGGTCGATGTCGACGAGGCTGGCGCCGCGCTTGTAGACGACTTCCTTGCCGGAGTACGGATCGGATTCGAGGACGCCGTACGACACCTTGCAGTCGCCGTCGGTGAACTTCACCTGCTTCAGGTCCCGTTTGAGGATGTCGTCCCTGGTGTCGCAGCTGTTGGAGTCCGTGTCGGCCCAGGCGGTGCCGAACCGTTCACGGGAGTAACCGGTCTTCGGCGCGCGCCCCTTCACGGGCAGGGCCTCGGCGGCGGTCAGGGCCGCGCCCCCGCCGGAACCCGTGCCGGCACCTCCACCGGCCGTCGCCTGGGGCCCGGAGTCGCCCGTTCCCGTGGTGTCCGTCTTGCATCCGGCGACCGACAACATGACCAGGGCGGCAATGGCCGCCCCACCCCTCAGACGCATCACGTGCGCCCCTCCCCTTGCTCACCCGGCCCCGCCCCTGCAGGGGCGGATATTGCCTGGTCCCCACGGTAGCGGCGCACGCGTCACGGGCATACAGGACCTAAGCCCGCATGGCTCGCAACCCGCCTGTATCGCAGTGGTGGAACAGGCCGAAGTACCGGCTTCCCTCACCCCCTCTCCTTACTCCCCTTACTCCGCCCCGGATTTCACGCTGTCTCAGACCGTCAGACCGTCAGGCCGTCAGGCCGTCAGGCCCTCACCCCGTCAGACCTTGCCGATGCCCAGCGTCGACTCCGAGGGCAGCAGCCCGGACCCGAGTACGGCGACCCAGAACTCCCCCAGCAGGTCGGCGAGTCGGTCGGCATCGGTCCGGCCGAGGAACTCCCAGGGCGCTGCGGCCAGTTGGTCGGTGCGGTGTTCGACCTCCTGGCGCAGATCGCGGCCCGCCCGCGTCGCCGTACCCCTGTCGTCTATGACGCCTCGGGCGACCAGCCGTTCGCGTGCCGCCGCCCACTCCTCCCGGCTCCAGCCCCGGCTCTCGAAGCGCTGGACGGAGGCGGCTCCGATCGCGGCGAAGGAGACCAGGGACTCGACCGGGTCGAGGCCGGCGACGAGGAGGGCGGCGAGGTGGCCGTCGCCCCGGTGTTCGCGCAGGACCGTGGCCGCCTGCCACAGCTGGAGGTGGGGTTCCGTGGGCCAGGGCAACTCGGCGTTGGCCGCGGCGAGGGGGCGGCCGGCGGTGTTCGCCGCCTCGGCGGCGCGGCGGGCGAGGGCGGCTGCCTCCGCCAGCTCGGGGCTGTCGACGCGGTCGCCGAATATCGCGCGGTAGGCCCGGTCCATGCCGCGCAGCCGCGCCTTCAGCACGGCGTCGGGGCTCGCGGTGCTCCACGCCGAGTCCATGTGCTCGGCGACCATGCGGGGGCTGAAGCTGTAGAAGGCGGAGGTCACCCGCTCACTGCCGACCGGGCCCAACGGCGCGGCACGCAGCGGGAAGTAGCTCGGCCAGCGCTCCCCGGTGTCGTACCCGAGTGCGGCCGCCTCGTCGAAGACCTCCGGCGCGTAGTACACCACCGCGTGCAGGGGTTCGAGCAGATGCCAGAGCTGGCGCACGCGGCTCAGCTCCACGGTGGGCAGGCTTTTCGCGGTCTCCACTCCACGCACGCTTTCCGGCATGACGTAACTCCTCGGCGCGTCCCGGTCGTTCCATAACTTGACACTGACTAGATTGCCTCACCCGCCCAAACTTGTCAATGCCTAGATTCGGCGTACGCTGCTGACCATGAGCACAGCCAAGCCCGCGAAGACGGACGAGACCGCCGGGAGCGCAGAGAGCGCCAAGGCCTCCGAGGGCACCCGCCGCCCGTACCACCACGGCGATCTGCGCCGCGCCATCCTCACCGCCGCGCTCGACGTCATCGCCGCCGACGGCCCGTCCGCGCTGAGCCTGCGGGATCTCGCCCGCCGGGCCGGTGTCTCGCACGCGGCGCCGGCGCATCACTTCAAGGACCGCACCGGGCTGTTGACGGCGATCGCGGCGGAGGGGTTCGGGCTGCTGGCGGGCGCGATCGGGGAGGCGGCGGACCTGAAGAACGCGGGCGTCCGCTACGTACGCTTCGCGCGCGAGCATCCCGCGCACTTCCAAGTGATGTTCGCGCCCGAGCTGTTGCGCGACGGCGACCTCGAACTCACCACGGCCCGCGCCCTGGCCACCGACGCCCTGCGCCACGCCGTCTCCGCCGTACCCCCCGAGGGCCGCGGCCCCGACGACCGCCTCGCCGGTGTCGCCGCCTGGTCCCTGGCGCACGGCTTCGCGACCCTGCTGCTGGGTCACAACCTGGACGGGGCGGTGGGTGAGCGGGACCCGGAGGAGGTGTTCCGGGTGCTGGCGTCGATGTTGTTCCGCGTGGCGGCCGACTGATGGCGCTCAGGGAAGCGGTACCGCCACGGGGTGCCGTACCAGCCACTCCTGGAACTCACGGTGGCGGAACTGGTAGGTGACGCCCGAGGTGCGCATCAGGCCCGCGGCGACGGACCAGTCGAGGAACCTGGCCAGGCGGAAAGGGAGTCGGGGAGCGAAGAGGAGGAAGACGGCGTACTCCATCCACTCGCAGCCGCCCGCGAGGGCCACGGCGAGAATCGCTGCCACCATGCCGACCAGGTCCCTGTTGACCGGTCCCCACGTGGTGACCATGACGAGGATGGCGCAGCCCAGAGCGACCGCTCCGAGCACCCCGCCGCGCGCCCAACCCGACGGCCCGACAGCGGCCACGTTGATCCACTGTGTCGCCATGACGGCCGCCACCACGAGGAGCAGCGGCAGATAGGCCAACGCGAACCTCCACATCCCCAGCCCACCCGCTGGCCGGGGAACCGTGAGCGCCACGCCGGCAAGCACCATCCCGCCGAACATGACGAGTTGCAGGCGCCGTGTGCCGCCCTTGACAGCGAGTCTGGGGCCGACCCGCCACAGGGAACTGCGCAGTCCGGGGATGTACCAAGACATGTGCAGCCGCAGTTGCTGCCTCACCCGCACGGACAGCACGCTCACCATCGCCACCACACCGACGACCACGGTGAAGACGAACAGCGGGAGTTCGGCACCATCCGGCCAGGGGTCGGCCTGGAGCCAGATCGACACCGTCACACACCCCAGAATCAGGGCCCAGAGCACGGCCCTCGGCCAGTACCCGCCCAGCTGCCGGCTCACCTGCCGCAACCGCAGATCGGTCTGCGCACCCCCCGACGAATCCAACGACCGGGCCAGCACCGCGAGTCTTCGGTGCACCTCCGCCGCCCCGGCCCGCCGCTCCGACGCGCCCCCCGCCCCGCTCACCGCCGCCGGGACATACCTCCGCAGCAGCAGATCCGCGGCCTCGCCCATGGTGTGCGCGGCCAGCAACTCCCCTGGATCGCCGTCGCGTTCGTACACGGTCGCCGCGAGGGTCAGGCGCCACGGTGTGGACAGCGCCCGGCTCACCACGCCCCTGGGCGCGAAGCGGAGTTCGTCCAGCAGGGGCTGCCAGAGGGCAGGTCTGCGGGCGGCTCCGCGCAGTTCGAGGAAGCGGAGGGCCCGATCGGGGGTCACCGGGTCGATCTCGATGCGGGCGGCGTCGAGGAGGTGGTTGGCGTCGGCCTCCAGGGCGTCGTACTGGCGGGTGCGGCAGGTCAGGATCAGGGGCGCGGGATCCGTGCCGTCCTGGTAATGCGCCAGGGCGTCCAGTGCGAGGCTCGCACGGGAGTCGCCGACGGTGGTGTCCGCCGCGTCCATCTCGTCCAGGCCGTCGAGGACAGGCAGGGCCATACGGGCCTCGACGATCCGGCGTGCAGAACGGGGCGGCAGAGCGTAGTCCCGTTCCAGGTGGCGGGCGATCCAGTCGCTCACGGCTTCTTCCTCGTCCCAGTCGGCCAGGGCCATCAGGACGGGGACGGGTTCACGTTCGGTGCGGGCCTTGTTGAGCTCCATGACGAGTTTCCAGGCCAGGACGGTCTTCCCCGCGCCCGCCTCCCCCGTGATCACCAACCGCCGGGGCCTGAGCGCACGGTAGTCCTCGACCGCGCGCTCCAACTGCCCCGCCGGCGTGGACGGAGGGGCCGCGGCACGCTCGTGTGCGTACGGCCGAAAGGTGAACGTCACATCGATCGCGGTCAGGTCCCCGCCGAGGCTGTGCGCCCACTGCGGCTCTCCTACGGCGCGCACCTCGCGGGCCAGCCGGGCGACGGCGGCCGCCTCGTCCTCGTTGCCGCCGGGGCGGGCCCAGACGGCCGCGAGGACCGCGATTACCAGGGCGGGCAGGGCCGCGACCATGGACACCAGACCACTGCGGTCGGACACGCCCAGCGGCGCGTGCGCCGACCCCAGTACGAAGACGAGGGCGCCCGCGACCAACGCGCAGGTCGTCGCCCCCGTCCACGCGATCACGCTCGCGCGCCCCCTGTCGGCCATGGCCGACATCCTGCCCGAGGACGGAGGCGCGTGGCCCGTGTTTCAATGCCCGGCTTTCACCAACGCACTGTCACTCGGCCTACGACCCCAGGATGGTCGCCAGGAACTCCCCCACCCACCCGAGCAACTCCCGCCCGACGAGCGGCTTTCCGCCCACCTTCGCCGTCTTCGGGCGGGGTACCAGCACCTGGTGGGCGGCCGGCTTGATGACCGTGCCCGGGTAGAGGCGCTTGAGGCGCAGTTCCTGGGATTCCCTCAACTCCACCGGGGCGAAGCGGATGTTGGTGCCCTGGAGGACGATGTCGCCGACGCCGCACGCGCGGGCGAGCATGCGCAGGCCCGCCACCAGCAGCAGGTTCTCCACCGGTTCGGGCAACTTGCCGTAGCGGTCGACGAGTTCCTCGCGTACGGCCTTGATGTCCTCCTCCGTGTTGGCGGAGGCGATGGACCGGTAGGCGGAGAGGCGCAGGCGCTCGCCGGGGGCGTAGTCGTGCGGGACGTGGGCGTCGACCGGGAGCTCGATCTTGACCTCCAGGGGCGGCTCCTCCTCGACACCGCCCTCCAGGGAGGCGCGGTAGTCCGCGACGGCCTCGCCGACCATGCGGACGTACAGGTCGAAGCCGACGCCCGCGATGTGGCCGGACTGTTCGCCGCCCAGGAGGTTTCCCGCGCCTCGGATCTCGAGGTCCTTCATCGCCACGTACATGCCCGCGCCCATCTCCGTGTGCTGGGCGATCGTGGCGAGGCGCTCGTGGGCCGTCTCCGTCAGCGGCTTCTCCGGGGGGTACAGGAAGTACGCGTAGCCGCGCTCGCGGCCTCGGCCGACACGGCCCCTGAGCTGGTGGAGTTGGGACAGGCCGAAGTTGTCACCGCGCTCCACGATCAGCGTGTTCGCGTTGGAGATGTCGATGCCCGACTCGACGATCGTCGTCGACACCAGGACGTCGAACTTCTTCTCCCAGAAGTCGACGACCACCTGCTCCAGGGACTGCTCCGACATCTGGCCGTGGGCGGTCGCGATGCGCGCCTCCGGGACGATCTCGCGCAACCGGGCCGCCGCACGGTCGATCGACTCGACGCGGTTGTGGATGTAGAAGACCTGGCCCTCGCGCAGGAGTTCACGGCGGATCGCGGCGCCGATCTGCTTCTCCTCGTAGGGGCCGACGAACGTCAGCACAGGGTGACGCTCCTCCGGGGGCGTCGTGATCGTCGACATCTCGCGGATGCCGGTCACCGCCATCTCCAGGGTTCTGGGGATCGGGGTGGCGGACATCGTCAGGACGTCGACGTTCGCGCGGAGCTTCTTCAGCTGCTCCTTGTGCTCGACGCCGAAGCGCTGCTCCTCGTCGACGATGACCAGGCCGAGGTCCTTGAACTTGGTCTCGGAGGAGAACAGGCGGTGGGTGCCGATGACGAGGTCCACGGAGCCCTCGCGCAGGCCCTCCAGGGTCGCCTTCGCCTCCGTGTCGGTCTGGAAGCGGCTCAACGCCCGTACGTTGACCGGGAATTGCGCGTACCGCTCGGTGAACGTCCCGAAGTGCTGCTGCACGAGCAGGGTCGTCGGGACGAGGACGGCGACCTGCTTGCCGTCCTGTACGGCCTTGAAGGCGGCCCGTACCGCGATCTCGGTCTTGCCGTAGCCGACGTCGCCGCAGACCAGCCGGTCCATCGGGATCGACTTCTCCATGTCGTCCTTGACCTCGGCGATGGTCGTCAACTGGTCGGGCGTCTCCGCGTACGGGAAGGCGTCCTCCAGCTCGCGCTGCCAGGGCGTGTCCGCGCCGAACGCGTACCCCGGGGCCGCCATCCGGGCCGAGTACAGCTTGATCAGGTCGGCCGCGATCTCCTTGACGGCCTTCTTGGCGCGCGCCTTGGTCTTCGTCCAGTCGGCGCCGCCCAGGCGGTGCAGGGTGGGGGACTCACCGCCGACGTACTTGGTGATCTGCTCCAGCTGGTCGGTCGGGATGTACAGCCGGTCGCCGGGCTGGCCGCGCTTGGCGGGGGCGTACTCGACGACCAGGTACTCGCGCGTGGCGCCCTGCACCGTGCGCTGCACCATCTCGATGTAGCGGCCCACACCGTGCTGCTCGTGGACGATGTAGTCGCCCGCCTCCAGGGTGAGCGGGTCGATGGTCTTGCGGCGGCGGGCCGGCATCCGGGCGCCGTCCTTGCCGGCGGCCTTCTGCCCGGAGAGGTCGGTCTCGGTGAGGACGGCGAGCTTGAGCGCCGTGTCGACGAAGCCGTAGTCGATCGAACCGGTCGCCACGTGCACGACGGACGGGGCGATCTCCCCGAGTTCCGTCTCCAGGCGGGCCGCGACGCCCTCGGTACCGAGGACCTCGACCGTGCGGGCGGCGGGGCCGTGGGCCTCGGTCACGAAGACCGTGCGCCAGCCGTCCGCGAGCCAGCCCTTGGTGTCGGCGAGGGCCTTCGCGGTGTCGCCGCGGTAGGTCTCCGGGGCGTGCATGCCGAGCTTCAGGGTGTCCGCGTCGAGCTCTTCGTCCGCCGCGAACGGTGACACCGACCACCACATCATGTCCAGTTCGCGCGCCCGGTCCCGTACGTCCGCGATGGCCCACAGGGAGGCCGCGCCGACGTCGATGGGCGCCTCACCGCCGCCCGCGGTGGCGGCCCAGGAGGCCTGGAGGAACTCCTGCGAGGTGGCGACGAGATCGGACGCACGCGTGCGTACCCGCTCCGGATCGCATACGACGGTCATCGCGCCCTTGGGGAGCACGTCGAGCAGCAGCTCCATGTCGGCGACGAGCACCGGGGCCAGCGACTCCATGCCTTCTACGGCGATGCCCTCGGCGATCTTGTTGAGCAGCTCGCCCAGTTCGGGGTGCTGTTCGGCGAGGACACGCGCACGCGTGCGGACGTCTTCCGTCAACAGGAGTTCACGGCAGGGGGGTGCCCACAGGCCGTGTTCGGCGACCTCCAGGGAGCGCTGGTCGGCGACCTTGAAGTAGCGGATCTCCTCTACGTCGTCGCCCCAGAACTCGATGCGCAGGGGGTGTTCCTCGGTGGGCGGGAACACGTCCAGGATGCCGCCTCGTACGGCGAACTCGCCGCGCTTCTCGACGAGCTCCACGCGCGCGTACGCGGCGGCGCCGAGCGCGTCCACGATCGCGTTCAGGTCGGCGGTCTGGCCCGTCCTCAGGGCGACCGGCTCCAGGTCTCCGAGCCCCTTGACCTGCGGTTGCAGCACGGACCGTACGGGCGCCACGACGACGGAGACCGGGCCCGTCTCCGGGTCGTCCTCCCTCGGGTGGGCCAGGCGGCGCAGGACGGCGAGGCGGCGGCCCACGGTGTCGCTGCGCGGGCTGAGGCGCTCGTGCGGGAGGGTCTCCCAGGACGGGTAGTCCACGACGCCGTCCGGCGGGAGCAGCGAGCGCAGGGCTGCCGCCAGGTCCTCGGCCTCGCGCCCTGTCGCGGTCACCGCGAGGACGGTGCGGCCGGTCTCGCGGGCCAGCGCCGCCACGGCGAAGGGGCGGGTCGCCGGGGGGCCCACCAGGTCGACGTGCATGCGGTTGCCGTCGGTCGCGGCCCTGGTGGCTTCCGCGAGGGCGGGGTCCTTGACTACGGCGTCGAGCAGACCGTGCAGGCTCATGGAGGGCTTTCCGTCTGGGGGTGGGCAACACGAAGGGCCCGACGCGGGTGGTGGGCCGGGGGGTATCCAGCGTACGTCGGTGCGCTGGCCGGCGCCGGGGCTGTGGATAACCCCGCTTTCCCGGCACCCCGCACTGGTGTCGACGTACCAGGGGGCTCCGCCCCCTGGACCCCCGGGCCTACGCCCACCCACCACCCGTTTACTGGCAACCAAGAAGTCACCCCACAGACAACAACAAACCCGGCGCCGAGAAGTCCCCCGTGACTTCTCGGCGCCGGGCCTGCCCCGTTCCCCCGTTCCCCGTTGGACAGTGGCCCGGTTGGCTACTCCGTGGCGATCGCGTTCAGGACGTTCATCCGGCCCGCCCGGAACGCCGGGATCAAGGCGGCGAACAGGCCCACGAACGCCGACCCGATGAAGACCGCGATGATCGTGCCCCAGGGGATCTCCAGGACCTTCAGCCCCTCCAGGGCGAGCAACTGCTGAGCCGTGGCCCCCCAGCCCATCCCCAGGCCGAGGCCGAGCAGCGCTCCGAAGAGGGCGATCACGACCGACTCCATGCGGATCATCCGGCGGAGCTGCCGGCGGGACATGCCGATCGCTCGCATCAGGCCGATCTCGCGGGTCCGCTCGACGACCGACAGGGCCAGCGTGTTCACGACACCCAGGACCGCGACGATGATCGCCAGAGCCAGCAGACCGTAGACCATGTTGAGCAGCTGGCCGATCTGGTCCTTCAGTTCCTGCTTGTAGTCGGTCTGGTCGCGCACCTGGTACTGCGGGTACGGGTCCATGGCCTTCTTCAGGGCCGCGTACGCCTGCTTCTCCTGGCCGTCCTTGGCCTTGGCGAACATGATCTCGTTCGGCGGGACCTTGTTCGCGGGGAGGTACTTCTGCATGGTCGCGAGGCTGGTGTAGCGGGCGCCCTGGTCGATGGCGACGTCGTCGTCCGTGATGGCCGCGACCTTGAGCTTCGCCGTCGAGCCGCCCTTGAAGGCGACGCTGATCGTGTCGCCGACGTGGACACCGTGCTTCTTGGCGTACTTGGAGCCGACCGACATCGCATTGGTGCCGTAGGCCGCGGACAGGTCTCCGGCCGTGGTGGCGCGGCGCAGGTCCTGGGCGTAGGACGGGTCGGCGGCGGTGATGCCGTCGGTGTCCTTCTGGCCGTCGGGCGAGGTGAGGGTGGCGTCGATGTCCTTGTAGCGGGTGACGTGGACGAGGTCCGGCGCCTGTTCCATCGCCTTCTCGGCCTGCGGCACGATCCGCTGGTTGCCCTGGACGATGAAGTCGGCGCCGACGGACTTGTCCAGCTCGCTCGTCGCCGAGGCGACCATCGAGGAGCCGACCACCGACAGGCAGGCGACCAGCGCGAGGCCGATCATCAGGGCCGCACCCGTAGCACCCGTACGCCTGGGGTTGCGGAGCGCGTTGCGTTCCGCCAGGCGCCCCACCGGTCCGAAGGCCCGCAGGAGTACGACGCTGATGACCCGTACGACCCCGTTGGCGAGCAGCGGGCCGATGATGACGAAGCCGATCAGGGACAGTACGACGCCCGCCCCTAGTACCAGCGAACCGTCCGTCGCCTTCTTGGCCGTGGCCGCCGCGATCAGAGCCGCGACACCCGCGCCCGTCAGTACCAGGCCGATCAGACCCCGTACCCAGCCCGCCTTGCCGTCGGCCGGTGTACCGGCGTCGCGCAGCGCGGCCATCGGGGAGACCTTGCCGGCCCGGCGGGCCGGGAGGTAGGCGGCGAGGATCGTGACGATGACACCCAGCAGAAGACCGAGCACCGGGGTGGTCCACTTGACCGTCAGGTCCCGGGTCGACAGGTCCATGCCCGCCGCGCTCATCAGCTTCATCAGGCCTACGGCGATGCCGACACCGGCGCCGACACCGAGGATCGAGCCGACGATCCCGAGCAGGGTCGCCTCGACCAGCACCGAGCGGTTGACCTGCCCGCGGGAGGAGCCGACCGCCCTCATCAGGCCTATTTCGCGGGTCCGTTGGGCGACCAGCATCGAGAAGGTGTTGATGATCAGGAAGATGCCCACCAGGAACGCGATCCCGGCGAAGCCGAGCATGGCGTACTTGATGACGTTCATGAACTGGCCGACGCCCTGGCGGTTCTCGTCGGCGTTCTCCTTGGCCGTCTGGATCTTGTACGTCCCCGACGACTGGAGGGTCTGTGCCACGTTCTGCTCGAGCTGAGTGTCCGTCACACCGCTCGCGGCGGTGATGCCGATCTGGGTGAACCGGCCCGTGGCGCCCAGGAGTTCGCGCTGCGCGGTGGCGGTGTCGAAGTAGACGACGGCCGCACCGGGGTTGGTCACCTTGAAGGTGGCGATGCCGACGATCCTCGCGGTGAAGTCACCGGTCTGCGAGATGGTGCGCAGCGAGTCGCCCAGCTTCAGGTGGTGCTTGTCGGCGGTGTCGGCGTCGACCATCGTCTCGGTCGGCCCGCGCGGGGCGTGGCCGGAGGTGATCTCCATCGAACGCAGGTCGTTCTTCGTCCAGTTGCCCGCGATGGTGGGCGCGCCGGTCGAGGACCCCATGTTCTTGTTGGCGCTGTTGACGACGGTCACGTTCATCGAACTGACGCCGCCCTCGACGGACTTGACGCCCCGGGCCTTCGCGGCCTGCGCCAGCGTGGAGGCCGGCAGCGACTCGGGCAGTCCGTTCTGCGGGGTGCTGCCGTCGGCCTTGGCCGCCTTCGGCAGGACCGTCACGTCGGACGCGGTGGCCGCGAAGAGCTTGTCGAACGTCGTGTTCATCGTGTCGGTGAACACCAGCGTGCCGCAGACGAACGCGACCGACAGCAGCACGGCTATCGCCGAGAGGGCCATCCGCCCTTTGTGCGCGAAGAAGTTGCGCATCGAGGTCTTGAGGACGGTCATGACGTACGCCCCCGCGCGTCGAAGTCCTTCATGCGGTCGAGGACAGTGTCCGCGGTCGGCTTGAACATCTCGTCGACGATCCGGCCGTCCGCGAGGTAGAGGACGCGGTCCGCGTACGACGCTGCCACCGGGTCGTGCGTGACCATCACGATGGTCTGGCCGAGGTCGTCCACGGAGCGGCGCAGGAAGCCCAACACCTCTGCTCCCGCACGGGAGTCGAGGTTTCCGGTCGGCTCGTCGCCGAAGATGATCTCGGGGCGGGCCGCCAACGCCCTTGCCACGGCGACGCGTTGCTGCTGACCGCCGGAGAGCTGGTTGGGCCGGTGCTTGAGCCGGCTCGACAGACCGACCGTCTCCACGACCTGCGCCAGCCACCCCTTGTCGGGCTTGCGGCCGGCTATGTCCATGGGGAGGGTGATGTTCTCCAGCGCGTTCAGCGTCGGCAGCAGGTTGTAGGCCTGGAAGATGAACCCGATCCGGTCCCGGCGGAGTTGGGTGAGCTTCTTGTCCTTGAGGCCGGTGATCTCGGTCTCGTCCAGGTAGATCTGCCCGGAGGTCACGGTGTCGAGCCCGGCGAGGCAGTGCATGAGCGTGGACTTGCCGGACCCCGAGGGGCCCATGATCGCGGTGAACTGGCCGCGGGCGATGTCCACGTCGACATGGTCGAGGGCGACGACGCGGGTCTCCCCGGCTCCGTACGCCTTGACGACCTGCCGCGCTCGCGCGGCAACGGCCGTACGCCCTCCAGTGCCCCCGTGCCTGGGAATGGTCACAGCCGATGTCACGGTATGTCTCCTAAGTCGGTCGGCAGCAGAGCGTGCCGGTGCCCGGTCGATGCGGTTCAACTGGTTACGTCAACTGGTTACGACGATGATTCTGTCGGCGGGAGGGGGTCCGGCGCGCTGGTGCTCAGCGCAGTCTTTCCCGGGGGAAAACCCCACCCTCCTGGGTTCGGCCTGCCGCCCCCCAGCGGCATAAAGCCAGGTTAAGGACGACCCCTCGCCCTTCTCCTCCTCCGCCGGTACGAACCCTCCCCGGGTCGTAGTACGGAGAGACCCCTAGGGGCTCTCCACCGCCGGGTGGAGTCGATCTCGGGGTTCGGTCCACCCAGTGACCCGACCAGGTTCCGCCCTGCCGCGACGTGAGGGTCAAGTGGGAAGCTGGTGCGCGGCAGATAGATGCAAGGGGAAAGGAATCCTGTGGACCAGGGGGACAGGGACAGCGACACCGAGATACGACCCGAGGCGGCCGAGCAGCCCACGCCGACGCCTCCCGAGCAACCCGCACCGGCCCCTCCCGACCGCCGCAAGCGCGCGGTCGTCGCCGCCCTCATGCTGGCGATGGCACTGGCCGCCCTCGACTCCACCATCGTCTCGACCGCCGTACCGCAGATCGTCGGCGACCTCGGCGGCTTCTCCGTCTTCTCCTGGCTGTTCTCCGGCTATCTGCTGGCCGTGACGGTCACGCTGCCCGTCTACGGCAAGCTCTCCGACACCTTCGGCCGCAAGCCGGTGCTGATCGTCGGGGCGGCGGTGTTCCTCGCCGGTTCACTGCTGTGCGCGGTGGCCTGGAACATGGGCGCGCTGATCGCGTTCCGGGTCGTACAGGGCCTGGGCGGCGGGGCGTTGCAGGGCACGGTGCAGACGCTCGCCGCCGATCTGTACCCGCTGAAGGAGCGCCCCAAGATCCAGTCGAAGCTGTCCACGGTGTGGGCGGTGTCGGCGGTCGCGGGCCCCGGTGTGGGCGGCCTGCTCGCCGCGTACGCCGGCTGGCGGTGGATCTTCCTCGTCAACCTCCCTGTCGGAGCGGTGGCGTTGTGGCTGATCGTCCGCCACCTCCACGAACCGGAACGCGCCCGCACCTCCCGCCCCCGCATCGACTGGGCGGGCGCGCTGGCCGTGTTCGCGTGCGGGGGCGTGCTGATCACCGCGCTGGTGCAGGGCGGGGTCGCGTGGGACTGGCTCTCGGCACCCTCAATGGCCTTGTTCGCCACGGGACTTGGGCTGGCCGGAGTGGTCGTCGCGATCGAACGCCGGGCGGCCGAGCCCATCATCCCGGGGTGGGTGTGGCGACGCCGTACGATCGCGGCCGTCAACCTGACCCTGGGCGCACTGGGGTTGCTGATGGTGGCACCGAGCGTGTTCCTGCCGACGTACGCGCAGTCGGTGCTCGGCCTGGCACCCGTGGCGGCCGGATTCGTCCTCTCCGTATGGACGTTGAGCTGGCCGGTGTCGGCCGCGTTGAGCCAGCACGTGTACCGGCGGATCGGCTTCCGCAACACGGCGATGCTCGGGATCGGGACGGCGACGCTGATCCTGTTCGCGTTCCCGTTCCTGCCGTATCCGGGCGCGGCCTGGCAGCCGATGGTGCTGATGCTGATGCTCGGCGCGGCCCTCGGACTCTTCCAACTCCCGCTGATCGTCGGGGTGCAGTCGACGGTCGGATGGGAGGAGCGGGGCGTGACGACCGCGTCCGTCCTCTTCTGCCGCCAGACCGGCCAGACGATCGGCGCGTCCGTCTTCGGGGCGGTCGCCAACGGGGTGCTGGCGTCCCGGCTGGGCGGCGCGAGCGACCTCGACTCGGTGACGCGCGGCCTCGACGGGGGTGCCGTCCCCGAGGCGACCCGGCGCGCGATCGCGGACGCGGTGCACGCGGTGTACATCGGTGCGGGGTGCGCGGCGGCGGTGGCGTTCCTGGTACTGCTGTTCCTGGCACCGCGACGGTTTCCGGTGCTCAAGGAATGACGTCACGGTGAACTGTCAGGATTCGTCCGCCTCGAAGGCGTTGGGGACGTTGTCGAAGAGGGAGGGGTCGCAGGGGCGAAGGCGGGTGGTCGTGGCAACGTCCGCGATGGCAGTGGCAAGTTGGTGGACCGCACGCCTGTACGCGGAAGGGCGCCTGGAGGCCAACAACCCGTAGAAGCCCTCGGGGACATGTCCTTCACCGATGTCGCCGGCCGTGTACTGCAGACTCCGGACGACCGGCGGCAGCTGCTCGGGGTCGATGTGGTCCCAGAGCACGGGCACGATCGCGGATCTCGTGGAGAGGACGCTTTGTCGCTGTTGACGCAGATTGAAAGCCCCCCATTCCCTGCCGCACCAGGCACTGCGGAAGTAGCTGGGTGAGTAGAGGGGCACGAAGACCTGGGCACGGGCCAAGGCGCTTTTCGAGACCTCCTGCCAATCCACGCCCGAGGGCACTGACTCGTGGAGAGAGAAGTAGGTGACTCCGGCCGAGCCGAGCCCGGTCAGGTCCACGAGCGCGGTGGTCAGGTCGTTGACGAATTCGGCTACAAGGCGATTGTCGCGCGTGCCGGAAGCGGATGGGCCAGGGGCGTGGCTCAGGTAGAACAACGGGACCTGTTGTTTCACACGCGCGGAACGGAAAACGCGTTGAGGCGTGACAGCGATCGCCTCCGGTCTGTCGACGGAGTTGGTGACCAGGGAGCACAACCTGCCGTCCGCGTCGATCAGTGCGGCGTTCGGCGGAAGAGGGCGAGTCTCCGGGGTGATCGGACGCAGCCTGAAGGCTGGTGGCCCCAAGTTCGCGGTCGGCGGCGAAGCCCACACGGCGACGGCCGGCACGCTATCGGGGTCGGCCAAGGTCGCTGGGGAGAGAACCACCTCCGAGAGCGTGAGCAGGGTCAGCCCCGATACGACGGAGGGCTCCACTCGCACCACGCGAGCATCTCGACCATCGATTTGTTGGACACGGAATTCACCGACCACCCCATCGACAGCGGTCGTCACCACCACGTCGGGTTTCACAGCGACCCCGAGGCCGAGAAAGGCACCGTTGCGGGTGATCCAGACGAGCAGGGGCATGAACCGTGCGACTTCCGTTCGCCGCACCAGCTCGGCCATCACATAGGCCATGACCGGCCGGTGGTTCGACTCGATACTCGATACGGCCTCTGCCAAGGTGCGCGGATGTGTTCCCGTGACCTCAAACAGGTCGAGCAGGTCGTTTCTCTCGGCCCACAACTCCCCGCGAGGGAGCGCCTTCTCGACATACCGCAGGGCCGATTCCCGGCTGAAGTCGTCCAGGGTCACGGTCTCGTGCGGGCCGCGCGGCAATTCAGCGCCTTCGGAGACGGTCATCAGCAGGCTGCCGTAGCCCACCTCCGGATTCCACAATGTGGTTTCCGGGGTGACACCGTCATAGATCAGCAGCCAGCCCGGATGGTCACGCAAATAAGCGCGAAGCCATGAGGGGGCAAAGCTCGGGTCAGGCGCCCCGAGTTCGATCGTAAGGGCCGCGAGATCGCTCGACATCGCCTCAGCACTGTCGGCCCTGATCCATCGCACCAGACTGAACTCCGCCCCCAACTCCCGCGCACAGTCGATAGCCAACGAGGTCTTGCCCACTCCCGGAGCCCCCTCGACCACACACACTGTCGGACCGGAAACCGGGTAGCGCTTGACAGCCCTCGGGCTACCTCGCCGAAGCACTTCAAGCACCGAGTACGTCAGCCCCCGCCGCTCATGATGGTCCGGAAGCTCAGGAATCCGACTCGGTACCCTCGCCATCCCGTCGTCCCCAGACGGCAACGGACTCTCGTTCGGGATCGCCTGCCCCCAGGTGAACCGGAACCGGTCCAGCCGCGGCTCGACAAGCCGCCGCCACGCCCCCCGTTCCCGCCCCACCGGCCCGCTCTCGGCCTCATCGGCCATCAACTCGGCCTGATCAACCGTGGATTCGACCACCGGAGCCCCCACCCCGTCCACCAGCCGAGCCGCCACCTCCGCGTAGTCGCCGCCCGTCCCCCTGATCACCGCCAGCGCGACCTCGGCGAACGCCTGGCTGTCCTCGGGGAGTTCGAGGCCGTCCAGTCCCCCGGCCGTCCCGGCGGCGGCGACCAACGCCTGGAAGTCCGTCACCCCGCCGAACGTCGCCTCAACCCGCTCGCTCACGCCCTTGATCACGCCCCGCAGCACGCGCAGGGATTCCGTGCGGGTCAGCCGGGACAGCAGGGATTCCCGCACGCCGTCCCGGAAGTCGTAGAGCACACTGTCCGGGTCCTCACCGGTCCGTGCCGGGGTACGGCGGACCAGCAGGCCGGAGAGGAACACCTCGGCGAGATGCATCGGCGTGGACTCCGGCAGCATGCTGCGCTGGACCAGGCGCATCACCGGCAGGCTCAGCGGTGCGGCGGCGAGCAGGCGCAGCAGGCGGAAGGCCTCGGGTGAGTAGCCCTCCTCGAAGTGGGCGATCCAGGTGGCCGGTGTGGTGGGCTCGGCGGAGGGTTCGGCCGGGCGGGGCCTGGCGGCGACGGTGAGGGGGGCCGCCTGCAGCGGGGTCCAGTCCGTCGTACGGCCCGAGACCAGGCGGGCCCACGGCTGCAGCCACGGCCCGGAGACCTCCAGCACGGGCAGCCAGCGGACGCGTGCCCGGTCGGCGGCGCCCGCGTGGCCTCGGGTGATACCGGGTACCCGGCCGGAGGAGCGGACCTCGATCGTGGCCCGGGCGGCTTCGGTGCCGCGGGCCCGGACGGGGGAGGCGCGCAGCGCCGTACGGTGCCACAGGCGGCTGGGCAGGACCTGGAGTGCGGCGACGGGGCGTTCACGCGACCAGTCGGCGAGGGCTGGGGTCAGTTCGGCGCCGTACCAGGCCGGGCCGACGCCGTCCGTCAGGATCAGGACGGCCCGTCGCCCCGTGGGATCCGCCAGGTTCTGCTTCCAGCGGCGGGTGGGGGAAGCGGCCTGGACGCCTCGCCGGAACGGTGCCAGCCGGGGTTCGGGGCCGTCCGTGTGCAGGGCCCATGCCCTGACGTCGGCGAAAGCGCCGTGCCGGGTGAGGAGGGCACGGAGTTCGCAGGCTAGGCGGTGCCAGACGGTCATGGTGGCGCCGGTGTCGATCAACAGGTCGACGGAGAAGCGGCGTTCGGTGGCGGGACGCAGGACCGGCAGCAGCAGGCCGCTGTCGCCGGAGGCCGCCGCCGTGGCCTGGACGTCCAGCGTGCGGACCCGGGTGGAGGCGACCAGTTGGCGCAGGGGGCGCAGTGCCCGGTTCAGGGACAGGGCGTCGGGGATCGCGCGCGGTTGTGGGACGCGGACGGTGTGTGCCCTGCCGGGGCGGGCCAAGGCGCTGCCGTTCCCACCGCCTGGCAGGTGCAGCTGAGCCGACGGCTGTGGTGGACCCGGGAGTTGGCCGGGGTCGGGGTCCGTCGGTGTGGGCGGCGGATCGGCGGTCGGCGGGGCCGCCGTCGGGTCTTCGCCGTTGCCCACGAGCGACCAGTCCACCGGGGCGAGACCGCTGAGCCGGGCGATCCACAGCGCGTCGAGGGCGTCACCCGCTTCCGGCTCGCCGCTCGTGCCCAGCAGGCGGGCGAGTTCCTCGCGCAGGATGTCGTCCTGCACGGCCGGCTCAGCCCCGGTCCAGCGGACGCAGCAGGTCGTCGCGGAGCAGGGATTGGCCGGTGTCGTCGTCCCAGAGTCCGCGTTCGGCCATGAGCAGCGCGTTGAGCAGCTGGTCGTTGGCCAGGGGGCCCAACTCCCGCTGCCGGGTGAGGAATTCGCCGATGAGTTTGGCCCGCGCACCGGTCGGTTCGGGCACGGGTGTGCCGGGCGGGTCGAGGTGGGCGGCGACGATGCCGGCCAGCCGTTTCGCGTCGGCCGCCTTGATCTCCAGCCGGATGCAACGGCGCAGGAAGGCCATCGGGAACTCGCGCTCCTCGTTGCTGGTGAGCACCACGAACGGGAACTCCGCGCACGCCACTTCGCCGCCGCGGACCGTCACCCTTGCGCGGTCGGCTGTGGTCACCTCCTGCGGCTTCCCACCGAGCCGGGCCAGTTCAGGGATGGGGAACTCGCCTTCCTCGAAGACGTTCAGCAGGTCGTTGGGGAAGTCCATGTCGCTCTTGTCGATCTCGTCGATGAGCAGGACCCGGGGGCGGCTCCAGGGCAGCAGCGCGGTTCCGAGGGGGCCGAGCGACAAGTACTTGCCGATGTCGGGCGGTTCGGGTGCCGGAGTGTTGTGACCGGTGAGGGAGCCCGCGTTGCGCAGCCCGGCGTCGTAGAGGCGGCCGATGGCGTCGTACTCGTACAGGCCGTCCTTGAGGGTGGAGCGGCTGGTGATGGCCCAGCGCAGGACGGGGCCGAGCTTCAGTTCGTGGGCGACCGCGTAGGCGAGGGTGGACTTCCCGGTTCCGGGTTTGCCGGTGAGCAGCAGCGGGCGGCGCAGGTGCAGGGCGAGGTTGACGAGGTGGATCTCCCGCTCGCCGGCCTGGTAGCGGGCGCCCAGGTCGGCCCGGCCGAGGTGGCGCTGGACGGCGTCGCCGTCGGGTGTGTCGGGCGGTGGGAGCACCCGTTCGGGCGCCGTGGTGCCCTGCCGGAAGGCCCGCCACGGGGGTGCCGGAGGCAGGTCCCGGATCCCGTCGTGCGGGGTGCCGGTGCCCCGGTAGACCCACCAGTCCTGCGTCTGCGTCATGTCGCTCCTTCTTCGGCGCCGCCGATACCGGACATCTGGGGGTCCTGGCCGCTGAACACACAGGTGGGGTCGTCCCACAGCAGGCTGATGTTGTTGCCGACGCTCAGGGAGTCACTGCGCTCGCGCTTGCGCGCCTCGTGCACGCTGCGCGGCAGATCCGCCAGCAGGGCGGGTGGTTCGGCGCTGCGGAGCGCGTCCAGCAGCAGGTCGGGGTCGCCCTTGTCCCGCCGCCAGACCATGACGGGGATGCCGTCCTCCAGGAGTGCGTCGCGTACGGCGTCCCGGACGAGGTCGTCATGGTGGTCGTACGCCATGGTCAGGCCCAGGCAGGCCAGGTCGGCGTTGGTCCGCAGCCAGTCCTCGATGTCCGCGGGGTGGGTCAGCCGCAGCGGCGGGAACTGCCCCTGCGGGCAACTCCACCGCTCCTTGGGCGGGTTGTGGCCCTCGGCCGACTCCCCCGGCGCGTCCTTGCTGAGCCAGCCGATGCGCTCCAGGGCGTCACCGGGTGGACAGTCGCGGTCGAGCGCTTCCCAGCGGCGGATCCACTCGCCGTGGATCGTGCTGTCCTTGTAGCGGGTCAGGGACCGTACGACGACCTCGCAGCTGCGGCTGAGCGGAACCTCGGCCGACCCGCTCGGCCACAGCTCGGCGGGGTACCCGAGCAGCGAGTGCGGCAGAAGGAACTCCACGCGTCGCCTGTGCACGCCCCGGACCGCCTCCACCTGTTCCCGCCACTCGGCAAGGAACTTGCGTCCACGGTCCGTGAGTTCACTGCCTGTGATGCGGCCGGGCGCCGTCCGGGAGCCCCGGAAGACCGGGCCATCGGTGCCGACCAGCTCGTAGAGGAAGCCGTGCAGGGAGTAACTGCGCTCGGCGGCCGACAGATCGCTCGGCGCACCCGCCTCCTCGACCCGTATCTGGATGATGACCTGCCGTTCCGCGCCCTCCGGTGTCGGTCTCGTCGGGTGGCCGCCGGGAGCCGTGGCACCGTACCGGTCCTGGATCCGCGCCAGTTGACGGGCGAGCCTGTCGCCACCCGCCCCTTCCTCCACGGCCTCCTCACGGAGTAGTTCGAGGAAGCGCAGCAGCCGTCGGCGCGGGGCGTCGGGGTCGGCAGGGTCCTTCATGGGGTCGTAGAGCCGCGACAGGACGTTCGGGAGGGGGCCGCCCTCCAACGGGGGGCCGTCGCCGCGGTGCTCGGACGCGTAGCGTGATCGCGCTCTCCACCCGAACTCCGGCTCGTGCAGCTGCAGTTCGGCGACCACCTCCAGCATGGACGCTCTGGGCAGCGGGCCGGGCTCGGTCATGATGGTGACCGCGAGGGCGAACCAGGCGGCACCGATGTCGTCCCCTTCCAGCTCCAGCAGCGCGTCCCGCAGCAATGGCAGTTTCCCCTTGCGACGAGCGGTGTGGACCATCGCCCGCAGATGGTCCGCGGTGACCGGATTCGCCGGTACGGCGTCCCGGAGTGGGGGACCGGCCTCGCCGAGCAGTTCGCGACGGCCGTCCACCGACTGCAGCCGTTCTATGCCGGCCAGCGACTGCACCAGCAGCCGGATCGTCGCCCGTCTCGTGCGCGGGTCGGCCAAGTGCCCGGCTCCCCCGCCGAACCGCCGACTCCAACGGAACACTCACGCCTCCTTGAGCGTGAGTCCGGAGGCCACGAGCAGGACGCGCACCCGCTCGGTCCCGATGTCGTCCGGCGCGATGTCGGCCAGGGCGAAGTACATGGCCGTCAGCGCCGCGTCACGCGTCAGGGTGCTGGCCGTGCGGCGGACGAGTGCCCGCAGATGGGTGCGGGCCTGAGAGTCCTCGGCAACGTCGAACGGGTGGCCCAGGCCGAGGGTCTCACCCATCAGGGCCACCAGTTCGTGACGAGCGGCCAGCCGGTGCAGCGCCTCGCAGGCCATCAGGGCATCGAGCAGGACCTTCTTGTCGGGGAACACGAAGGTCGCGGGCGGGGGTTGCGGAGGCTCGACCGGGCTCGCCGCGACGACCCGTGGGGGCAGCACCAGCGGTGCCGTGCCCGGCACCGGTCCGGCCTGTCCGCGCGGCGGCAGCACCACCCGAGGCCCCAGCGGATGCACCAACTCGCGCGGCTGGCAGGTCAACAGCCGCAACAGCTCCTCCGCGCCAGGGACGGTGAAGTCCTCGACGGGGTAGTGCGAGGTGGTGTGAGGCTCCAGCCACAGCGGCAGGTCGTCGACCGACCCGCCGGGCAGGACGACGGGGACGATCCAGTCGAGAGACGCGGCATGATCCTTGTAGACGACCTCTCTCAGCAGGAGGGCCTCCCACTGCACGCCGGCCCCCACGCCGGCAGGTGCGTCGCCCTCCGCACGCCGCTTGTACTCCGGGGAGGCCACGACAATCACGTGTCGGCTGGCTCGCATGCCCCGCAGCATCCACAGGGCCCAGTCCTGACGGCGTTCGCCGGCCGCCAGATCCAGCTGGGCGTCGATCCCGCACGACCGCAGGAAGTCCGCGAAGGCCCTGACCTGGTCGACATGCTTCTGGTCGTCGTGGGCGTACGACACGAACACCCGAACCGGCGGCAGCTCTGCACTCATGTGGCCTCCCCCTTGCCTTGCAGCGCACCACGAGAGTGGATACATGATGGCCCAACACCGGCTGTCGGGAGCCGTGTTTGCTGATACACCGTTACGCAACGTCCGCCGCACCGCCCCCAGAGGCCTCCCGGAAAACCCGCGTCCCGCTCGACAACACCCAAGGTCAGCCACCCGGTTGACGCCACAACCCCATACCGACCGCCCAGTTCGGCGAAAACCACCCACATCCCCCAACCGGCGAGTAACGTGCGTGGCTCGCGCCGCCCACTCCCTGCGGTCCGCCGCCACGGACCCGAGCCACGCAAGGAGCACGGGATGTCCTACGACCCGTACCCTCCGCATGATTCGTACCGCCCGGATGATGTGCATTCGTCACCCGACCCGTACACCCCGTACGACCCTGACGCCGACCCGTACGCCCCGCACAACCCCGAGTCCGCCCACTACACCCCGTACGACCCGGACTCCGTCCCCTGCACCCCGTACGACCACGCACCGCCCCCGACTCCACCCCCGCCCACCGTCACCTACCCCTGGCAGCCGCCCCCGCCCCCGCCCGAGCGCCGCCGCCTGCCCCGTCGGCCCGCGCTCGGCAACCACAGCGATCTGCGCATCCTGCGTGGCGCGTACCGGCGCCAGCGGCGGGTGGCGACCACCGCCGCGCTCGGCTACTTCTGTCTCTTCCTCGGGCTCTCCGCGTTCGCGCCCGCGCTGATGACGAGCACCGGCACCGGCGGTGTGCCCACCGGGCTGCTGCTCGCGCTGGCCCAACTGCCCATCACCTGGCTGGCGACAGCGCTCTACGAGCACACGGCCCGGCGTCGCGTCGACCCCCTCGCGGACCGCTTCCGCAGACAGGCCGAACTGGACGCGAGACGGGAGGCGGCACGATGACCGCAACGACCTCGCTGACCAGCTTGACCGCGATGACCGGTCTCAGGGACTCCTCCCAGACCATGTCGCTGGTGGCCTTCACCTCCGTCGCCACGATCACCCTCCTGCTCTGCGTGATGACGGGCCCGGACCGCGACGACCTCGACGAGTTCTACACGGGCTACGGCTCCCTCTCCCCGCTCCGCAACGGCCTTGCCATAGCCGGTGATTACATCTCCGCGGCGAGCGTGCTGGGCGCGGGCGGGGTGATCGCCCTGTACGGCTACGACGGCGTGGTGCTCGCGCTGAGCACGGCCCTGTCGCTGATGCTGCTGATGTTCCTGCTG
This sequence comes from Streptomyces sp. NBC_00986, assembly GCF_045162565.1. Classification (NCBI taxonomy): domain Bacteria; kingdom Bacillati; phylum Actinomycetota; class Actinomycetes; order Kitasatosporales; family Streptomycetaceae; genus Streptomyces; species Streptomyces sp. NBC_00986. The sequence goes on along the minus strand of NZ_CP108733.1, from coordinate 7,004,232 downwards.
GCCGAACCGCTGCGCAACGCGGGCCGGTTCACAATGGGCGACGCGCTCGCCCGCCGGATGCCGGGGCGTTCCGTACGGATCGTCGCGTGCGCGGTGACCGTCATCGCGCTGCTGCCGCTGATGCTGGTCCAACTCGCGGGCGCGGGACAGCTGTTGGCGTTCATCCTCGGCTTCTCCAGCGACTTCCTGCAGACCGGCTGCATCATCGGCCTGGGCGCGCTGATGATCAGCTACGCGGCGATCGGCGGCATGAAGGGCACCGCCCTCATCCAGATCCTGAAGATCGTGATGCTGCTCGGCTCGGGAGCCGTGATCGCCGTACTCCTGCTGAACCGGTTCCACTGGGACCTGGGTTCGTTCTTCGACACGGCGGCGAAGCAGAGCGGGGCCGGACCTGCCTTCCTGCACTCGGGACTTCAGTTCGCCGGTGGCCCGACTCCCCGGCTGGACATGATCAGTTCAGAGCTGACGGTGGTGATCGGCGGCGCGTGTCTGCCGCACATCACGATGCGCATGTACACCGCGTCGAGCGCCCGGCAGGTGCGGCGGTCGATGTCGTGGGCGGTGTCGGGCGTGGCGCTGTTCGTGGTGATCCTGACGGTCGTCGGGTTCGGCGCGACGGCGCTGCTCGGCCGGGCGGCGATCGCCCGGGCCGACCCGCAGGGCAACACGGCCTATCTCCTGGGCTCACGGGCGGTGTTCGGGACGGGCCTGTCGACGACGGAGACCCTCCTCTTCACCACCGTCACCACGGCCGTCTTCCTCACCCTGCTCGCCTCGGTCGCCGGGATGATCCTCGCCTGCGCCAACTCCCTTGCCCACGACGTCTTCGCGACCCGCGTCCAGGAGATGCCGGTCCGCCGCGAGATGACGCTGGCCCGCTACTCGGCGCTGGCGGTGGGCGTTCCGGCGATCGTGCTCGCGACGCTGATCCAGCACCGGGGCCTGCAACCCCTCGTCACCCTGTCCTTCTGCCTGGGCGCCTCGGCCATAGCGCCCGCCCTCGTCTACAGCCTCCTCTGGCGCCGCTACACCCGAACGGGCCTGCTCAGCACGCTCGTTGGCGGCACCCTCTCCGTCCTCCTCCTGATGCCGGGCACGAACCTGGTCTCCGGCTCGCCCACCGCCGCCTTCCCGAACGCCGACTTCAACTGGTTCCCCTTCACCACGACGGGCCTCGTCACGATCCCCCTCGGCTTCGCCTTCGGCTGGCTGGGCACGGTCGCCTCGGGCCGCCGCGAGGAGGAGGAACAGCGGCGCCGGTACGACGCGATGGAGGGCTGGATCCTGGCGGGCGCGGTACGGAGAGACAGCGACGGGACACAGGGAGAGACACCGCATGACCGACGCAAAAGCCGCGCATGACCGATGTTGTAGCCGTGCATGACTCGTTCTTTGCCACACCACCACCTCGACTCCCGTTGTTCACCGCTCCTTTCCAGACTCTGCACGTCCGAGCGTGAAGGTCCCTGCATCAGCGGGAGTTGAACATGAGCCACGGCCACAGTCACGGCGATCACGGTCACCACCATCACCACCACAGCGGCGACGGCGACGGCACGTCCCTGCCGCCCGCCCTCGACACGTCCATACCGGACGCCGAGTTGACGCCAAGTCAGCTGTCCCGGAGAGGCATGCTGCGCCGAACTGGCCTGCTGGGTGCGGGACTTGCGGCGGGCGGCGTGCTCGCGGGCGCGGGGGAGGCAGCCGCGTCCACACGGGCGGCGCAGCAGCAGTCGTCCCAGAAGTCGCGTGGCGGTGGCTACTTGTGGCTGGCCGGCGACCACCACATCCACACGCAGTACAGCAGCGACGCGAAGTACCGGGTCATCGACCACGTACGCCAGGCGAACGCGCACGGCCTGGACTGGATGGTCATCACCGACCACGGCAGCGTCGCGCACGCCAAGATCGGTGTGGAGAAGGTCAATCCGGACATCGTCGACGCCCGCGAGAAGACCGACGACACCCTCGTGTTCCAGGGCCTGGAGTGGAACATCCCGGGCGCCGAGCACGGCACGGTCTTCGTGCACCCCGGCTCCAACGAGGTGGCCGTACTGAAGGAGTTCGAGAACTCCTTCGACGGCAGCGTCAAGAACGCGAGCGGCAACTCGCCCGCCAACGAGGCCCTAGCCATCGCGGGCGTCGACTTCCTCGCCGACCAGGTCCGCCGCCGCAAGGTCAAGGACGCCCTGTTCCTCGCCAACCACCCGGCGCGCAAGGGCATCGACTCCCCGCACGAGATCCGCGGCTGGCGCGACGCGCAGCCCACGATCGCGGTCGGCATGGAGGGCGCCCCCGGCCACCAGGCGGGCGGCATCCCCAAGCCGAACGGCCCCGGCGGCGGACGCGGGATCTACGACGGCAGCCCGAGCGCGGACTCGTTCCCCGGTTACCCGCTGGAGAGTTACCGCACCTGGGGCGGCTTCGACTGGATGACGGCCACGGTCGGCGGCCTGTGGGACAGCCTCCTCGCCGAGGGCAAGCCCTGGTGGATCACCGCCAACTCCGACTCCCACAACGTCTACGCGGACACGGCGGTTCGCAGCCCGGGCGGCGACTTCAACGCCAACGGCCGCTACGAGGACCCCGTTTACGGCACCGGCGTCAGTCTCACCGACACCGACTTCTGGCCCGGCCAGTACTCCCGCACCCACGTCGGCGCGTCGTCCTTCGCGTACAAGGCGGTCATGGACGGCATCCGCGCGGGCCGCGTCTGGGTCGACCACGGCGGCCTGATCAGCGGCCTCGACGCCCGCCTGTCCTACGGCGGCCGCGAGGTCACCCTCGGCGGCGCACTGCACGTGCGCCGCGGCGCCCAGGTGGACCTGACCATCAAGATCAGCCTGGCGAACGGCCCCAACTGGGCCCAGTTCCAACCGACTCTGGCCCGAGTCGACGTCATCCAGGGCGACGTCACCGGCCCGGTCGCGGACAAGGACACGTTCGCCACCCCGAAGACGAAGGTCGTCAAGTCCTTCGAGGTCGACAGGTCCACCGGCACCGTCCGCCTCACGTACTCCCTCGGCCACGTCGACAAGCCGGTCTACGTCCGCCTCCGCGGCACCGACGGCAACCGCTCCGCCGTGGGCATCAACGGCCCGTCCGTAGACCCCGTAGGCCCCGCGATGGACGTCCTCGGCGACGCCGACCCGTGGAAGGACCTCTGGTTCTACTCCAACCCGATGTGGGTCCTCCCCGCATGACCACCCCCTACGACCCGTCCGGCGTCCACCCCGTCATCGGGGTGGACGCCGGCACGACCACCCTCCGCGAGGCGGACCACCTGATCCGCGACCTGGCGACCACGCTCGGGCTTCCAGCGGGCACGGTCGCCTGTACTCACCTGATCCGGACGGATACGCGCAGGGGGACGGCGATATCGCTCGCCCTGCCGGAGGAGGGTTCAGCGGAGGAGGTCTGGCAACGGCTCACGGCGACGGAGATGGGCGCGACCCTGGGCGACCGTAGACACGGCCCCGCCGAGGCGGCCGCCCTGGCCGCGGCCGAACACACGGCACGACGATCGGGCCGCGCGGTGCTCTACGCCGGCGTAGAACGCCTCACCGGCACAGTCACCGTGGCCGACCTACTGGAGTCAACGGCGATCGACCAACTGACGGTAGTAGGCGCCCCGTTGGCCACCCCGGACCCCACCACACCGGTCCTCACCCAAGACCACGTACGCCCCGAGTGGCGCGAGGGCCACCTGGTCCTGGCATTGGTCCCGGCGGTGGGCAACACCCTGGCCCCCTTCGAGGTCCCCAACCCAACACCGTGCTGCGCAGATCACCCGTGACTGGGCCCACCTAAGGGGCGCGGGGCTGTGTTCAATTTGCGGCTACCGCCGCGTGGGCGCGACCAGCCCCCACCGGGCCCGCACACAACCACAACCGCGCCCCCGTTCACATCACTCCGCCGCAGCCCGCCCCGTAAGCGCCGTCAAACTACTCCGCACATGATCCATATGCGCCTGCACGTCATCCCACGTCTCCCCATGCTCGCGCAGCACCCGCTCCGTATCCCGAGCAACCCGCTCCGCCCGCACCCGAGCCTCCGCCACCACCTCAGCCGCCCGCGAGGCCGCCTCGTCCTGCCGCCGCCGATCCGCCAACTCCGCCTCGGCAAAAGCCTGTTGAGCCTCCCCCAACGCAGCCTCCGCAAGAGCAACCCGCTCGGCGTACTCCGCGTCCAGAGCAGCCGCCCGAGACGACGCCTCCAGCTCGGCCGACGCCCACCGCTCCTCCTGCTCCTTGGCCTGCTCCCCCAACATCCCGGCGGTCCGCTGCCGCACCTCACGCAACGCGGAAAGCGCCTCGGTCCGCCCCTCCTTCACCTCCCGCCGAGCCCCGATCCGAATGTCGTCGGCCTCGGCGCGGGCGGCGAGAAGCCGCTGCCTAGCCCGTTCCTCGACCTCCGCACGCAGCGCGTCGGCATGCTCCCGCGCAGCCTGGAGCACACCCGCGGCGCGCGCCTCGGCCTCCGCGACCTGCTCCTCCGCCGCACGCCGCGCGGACTCCCGTAGCGCAGCGGCTTCTTCCACCCCCAACTGGAACAGCCGCTGAGCCCGCTCCCCCAGCGCCTCGTACGTCTGCGGAGCGAGCCGGGACACGGCGACCCGCATCCGCTCGGCCTCCGCCTCCATGTCCCTGGCCAGCACGGTCAGCCGTGCCGCCCGCTCCCAGGCCACGTCCCGGTACTGCGAGATCGCCGCCGCGTATGCGTCGACCTGGTCGGGGCGGTAGCCGCGCCCCCGTACGGCCACGAAGCCACGTGGTGACACCGATGCGCTGCTCATCCTGGAACCCCTCTCCATCCGACGGACACGACATGATGATTTGCCGCATATCTTGATGGATAGGGCGTAAGTGTTCATAACGCGACACTCCGCAGACAGGTCACGGGCATCACGCGACACAAAAGGGCCGGACCCGATCACACGACCGGGTCCGGCCCTTCAATACAGCTCAATACAGCCTGTTCAGCGGATCGGGGTCACAACAACCCGTCCCACATCTGCTCCAGCAACACCGACCACCAGCTCTCCGGCGACCCGAGCGCCGCCGGATCCAGCGAAGCGAGCTGCGCCTGGAAGTCGACGGTCCAGCGGCCCGCCTGCTCCTGGTTCAGCCCGTACCGCAGTCGCCACATCCGCCCGAGCAGTGCCAGGCAGCGCGCGAACTCGGGCAGTCCCGTGTTCACGAACTGCGGCGGTACGGGCGCTCCGCCCGGCCCCGCCTCCACAGGCACGGCGACGATGTTGGCCGTGCCGTACTGGACGCAGATCGCGCGGCCGAAGTCGCTGCCCATGACGAGGTACGAGCCCGCGTCGGCGGACGGCCGCACCCCGCGTTCCTGCGCGAGTTCGGCCAACGTCGGTACGGGGCGCCCCGGTTGGGCCTGCGCCCAGAAGAACGGGCCCATGTCCATCGGCAGTCCCGCCGCGACCAGCGTGTGCGCGACGACCGGCGGCACGCCCTGCCGGGACACCGCCGCCTGCTCGAACCGGAACACGCCCGGCCCGAACGCGCCCGCCAGTTCCTGCGCGATCGCCTCCGGCGGGATCGGCGGCGTCGGCTGCACCTGCGGCAACGGCGCCCGCACCGGGGCGAGTCGGGCAGGCCCGTCGGCGACCTGGTGCAACTCGCCCTGGTGGGCGAGGAGTTCGCGCATGCCCTGCTGCCGGCTCGCGTGATCCGTGCCGTACGGCGCGATGCTGGCGATGCGGGCCTGCGGCCACTGTTCGCGGATCATCCGCGCGCAGTACGCGCCCGGCAGTTCGCAGGACTCCAACTCCGTGTGCAGTTCGAGTACTTGGTCCGGCGGGATGTTCATGCCGCGCAGCTCGTGGAAGATCTGCCACTCCGGGTGCGGCGTCCCCGGCGCGGACCGCCGGATCAGCTGCTGCTCGGACCCGTCCGGCGCGCGGTACCGCAACACGGCCTGATAGCCGGGTCCCACGGTCGGCTGCCCCTGCTGCGGATAGCCGTAGGCGGGCTGCTGCTGCCCGGGGAACGGCTGCCCGGGCGCGGGCATGGGAGGCATGCCCTGACCGGGCACGGGCTGCCCCGGCGGCATCGGCTGCTGCTGCGGCGGAGCACCCGGCGGCATACCGGGGGCGCCCAACGCACCGGGCGCGCCCGGGAATTGCGGCGGCGGAGGCACACCGGGCCCACCCACCGGCGGCCCGGCGAGCATGGTCTCCGCGTGATGCACGGCACCTTGGGCACCGCCCTGGGAACCGGGGCTGCCGGGAGCGCCAGGAGCACCGGGCATCCCGGGGGCGTTCGGCGGCTGGGGCGCGCCGGGAGAACCGGGGGCACCATGGCCACCGGGAACTCCGGGAGCGCCGGGCGGCTTGGGCGCACCCGGAACCCCGGGTACACCAGGGGCACCCGGCGGCTGCGGAGGCCTCGGCCCCGCCGCACCGGGCCCACCCGGCCCCGGATCGGCAAACATCGTCGCGGCATGGTGCACCCCACCCGGAGGCGTACCCCCGGGAGTGTTCGGAGCACCAGGCGCGCCGGGCGCACCAGGCGGCTGCGGAGCACCCGGACCGCCCGGCCCCTCAGGACCGAGCCCCGAAACCATCTGCGTCGCCACATACCCACCGGGCGGCGGCGGAGGCGACGCAGGCGCACCGCCCGGCCGCGCACCCGGCGTCCCGGGCGCACCCGGCGGAGGGGGCGTGGTCGACCCACCGCCCCGGCGCGGCGGAGGCGCCGCCTTGCTGGTCGCGGCGTCGGCGATGTCCCCGGCGTTGGGCGCGAGGGCCCGCCCCGGCACCCCGGGCCCACCAGGAGGCTGAGGCGCGTTGCCGGCCCCCTGGGGATACCCGTACGACGACGGAGCCGGCTGAGGCGCACCCGGAGCACCGGACCCTTGCGGGTAGCCGTACGAGGGCGGAGCCGGCTGAGGCGCACCCTGCGGATACCCGTACGACGGCGGTGTGTTGCCCTGAGCCGCACCACCAGGTCCGCCAGGCCCCTGCGAACCCCCCACCCCACCACCGGAGTTGGAGTTTGAGTTGGACTCGTCCAGCGCCGGAGACAGTGCCGTACGCGGAAGTTGGCTGCCCCCCGAGATCAGCGCGGTCTTGGCGTCGGACGGGGTGTTGTCCTCGGCCTCCCGCAGCGGCGGGGCGAAGACGGTGGCGGGCAGGGGTACCGAACGGTCCTCGCCGGCATCGGCGTTGGTGTCGGTCCCCGCCCAGGGAGTCGCCCCGGCAGGCACGGCGGGCGCGTCGTCCGGCACCCCGGATCCTCCGGCATCGGGCCAGGCCGAAGCGGCCGGCACCCCCGCCTGGGTCTCCGGAAGCGCACGCCGCGACGAACCGTGGACCGACGGCCCCGGAGCGCCAACTCCCGCACCCGCACCCGGAGTTGACCCTTGCGCCCCAACTCCCGCGCCGGCGGCCGGAGTCGAAGCCGAACCCGACTCCGCCCGCCGGTCCGGGATCCCCAGCTTGTCCGCCGCCTCCTGCAGCCACTCCGGCGGACTCAGCAGGAACGAGGTCTGGTTGAGGTCCACCCGGGCAGCCGGAGCCGCCGGTACCGCGTCGGCGACCTCGTCCGGGCGGCCGTACTCCTCCTCGTAGCGGCGGACGACCTCACCCACCGGCAGCGCGGGCCACAGCGTGGCCTCGCCGCTGTCGCGGGCGAGCACCATGCGTTGCGCGCCGCCGTCCGAACGCGGTCCGTCGGCGCGGTCCTCGGCCCAGATCACGAAGCCGAGTTCGAACTCCCGCACCCGCACCTCGCGATGCTGGTACGACGGCACGTCGCCGTTGATCCACTCCTCGGCGCGCTCCTGCGCCTGTGCGAAGGTCACCATGGTCAGCTCACTCCCCCACCGAGGACGCGGAAGACGCCGGCACCGGAACCACGGTCGCGAACCCGCCGTCCACCATCAGATTCGCCACCGTCTCCAACTCCGGGGGATTTCCCGCGAGTCGGGCCAGGAACTGGTCGAAGTCGTCCCCGGCGGACAGCAGCAGCCGTTCCACACGGTCGGCCGGTGCCTGGGACGGGTCGACGTCGCGGGCGTCGTCATAGGCACAGAACCACACGGAACCGATCTGCTGCCCCTTCACCTTCACGGCGAGCAGGCCGCCCTGGACGAAACCGACGGCCAGGTAGTCCTTGGTGAGGTGGTCGCGCAGGCATTTGTTGATGTAGACGAGGTCGTTGACGGCGGCCTCGTCGCGGACCGTGAAGAACGGCTGGTCGATCAGCAGGCCCAACTCGGCGTCCAGGGCGGTGCCGATGGGCGCGGAGCCGCCGGCCGCCTTGAGGAACGAGCGGTAGGCGCCCGGGAGTCGGTAGCCGAGGTCCTCCTCGACGCCCTGCACCTGCGCCTCGGTCACCGCGACCGTCGACTTCGGCAGTCCGAAGTGCGCGGGGCGGGTCTCCTGGAGCGGGCGGGTGCCGCGCTTGTCGTGGGCGACCGCGGCCGTGGCGATCCCGCCGTGGTGGCGCAGCAGCGCCTTCACGTCGACGGGGACGAGTTCGAGGCGCCGGGTGCCGACCACGTGGTGCCAGGTCCAGCCGTGCGGGGTGGCCACCGCGGGCACGGTGTCCCACAGCTCGTGCCCGGTCGCGGCGAGCGCCGCGTTCGCCGACACGTAGTCCGTGAGGCGCAGTTCGTCGACGCCGAAGCCCTCCGGGGGCTCGGCGATCTCCGCGGCCGCGCGCGCGTACGGCGAGAAGTCGGGGTAGCCGTGCTCGTCCATCCGCACCCCTCTGGGGTGACGGGCCGCCCGGACCGGGTCCGGGAAGTGCACGACCTGCCCGGCGTAGGCCGCGTTCGGTGGCGCGGCTCGCTGCCCGAGCCGACCTGTCGTCATGGCGGTTGCCCCCTGCGGCATTCAGTACGATTCACAGCGGCCGAATGTCCAACTCGCCCCACTGTGCCCCGTATCGACTGTCTCGTCTTCTTGACGTCTTAGTTCGACCGTCTCCCCGCGTGTCTCCACGCGTCGACCGCGTGGATCGCGGTGCGGACAGCCTATGCGGTACGGCGACACCGGTCACCGGCAGCGGTCGGCCGCACCCGCTCCCCGCACCCATCACCGAACGCACCGCACCCGTCACCGAACCCTCACTTCCGTGACCTGCCGTCACCCCGCCGTGACAGCCCGCCGAAGCCCTGGCGTGTCGCACCGCCCCAGCTACCGCACCAGCCACGGCATTTGGCACTCTGTGACCCGCCGGGGGATGCTCGGGAGGGGATGACGATCATGAACGCGACGCAGACGGGACCGCACACCGGGGCGCACACCGGACCTTCAGGCGACCCCCGGGTCGGCTGGAGCGCCACCGAGACCCGGCAGTCGCCGGCCCTCAACCACCGCCGTGACGGCATACTTCCGACCGTCGCCGCCGCCCTCTCCGTGCGCGGCGCCACCACCCTCACCGGCACCGCCGCCCGCGGCGACCAGGCGCCCGCGCTGCACCCGCTCGTGCAGGACTTCCTCGACACCCTCACCAGCGCCCAGCGCGACCGGTTCACCGGCCGCTGCGCGGAGGCGATCCTCATCTCCCGGCACATCACCGCCGCGGACGAGGCCCGCAGCAAGCGCGCCGCGCGCAAGCCGATGACCAACGGCGAGGCCCGCAAGACCCTCAAGCAGGCCAAGCTCACCGCCCGCCGCATCCGCGAGGACGGCGACCCCCTGCACGGCAGCTTCGCGACCCCCTGCCGGGCCTGCACAGCCCTGAGCGCCCACTTCGGCGTCCGAGTCGTCGACCTCGCGACGGAATCCGGCTGACCCCACCCCCGCAGCACCACAGGACTTCAGCACCACCGCACGACATCACCACCGCACCACCGCACCACCGCACCACCGCACCACCGCACCACCGTCCCTGACGCCGACGATCGAAGGGCAGATGCACGCCGACCGCCACTCCACCACGCGCTTCTCCGTACCCGTGGACGCCGCCCTGCGCGCCGCAGGCTGGCAGCCCGGCCGCTGGGACATAAAACAGGCCGAGATCTGGGCGGACACCCTGCGCGACCACACCTCGCCCGCGGGACACCAGCACGCCGTCTTCCCGGCGGCGGTGGAGGCCTGGGCCGAGTTCGGCGGCCTGCACATCACGCCCACCGGCCCAGGCCGCCAGATCTCCCCCGTCGCGCTCCACCTGGACCCCCTGCACGGCCTCCACATGGCCCGCACCCTCGGCGACCTCGGCCGCGCCCTGGACACCGACGTCAGCCCCCTGGGCGAGGAACCGGACACCCAGTCCCTCCTGGCCATCGACTCCGAGGGCCGCGTCTACGCCCTGGACCACACCGGCGACTGGTACCTGGGCGGCGACATCGACCAGGCCCTCGCCACCCTGGTCTCGGGCACAGAGCCGGTCCGACTCACAGCGGGCTGACGGACCGCAGGCCGCGTACGGCGGCAAGGCGACGTGTCGGGGGGTGTCCGCCCGCAGCGGTTGGCGCGTCAAGCACGGTCGAGCCGGTGAGCAACGGCTCCCGCGCCAATCCGAGGACGGACATCCCCCGGCGCGGCGCCGCCCCACAACGACCGCGGGCAAACCACAACGCACCGGCACCCACCCACAAAGCCGCACCCCAAACCCCCCAGGGGCGCGAGGAACTGCGCGACCAGCCCCCACCGGGCCCGCACCCGACGACTCAAGCCGCCGGAATCACCGCAGACACCCGGAACCCCCCGGCATCCGTGGGACCGGAAACAAACACCCCGCCCAACGCAAGCACCCGCTCGCGCATCCCCACCAACCCGTTCCCCCCAGAGGGCAACCGCGCCGCAGACGCGGACGCCAGCTCGGGCGGCGGCTCGTTCTCGACCTGCATCGCGATCTCCGACACCCGATGCGCGAGCCGTACATGCGTCTTCGCACCGGCCGCGTGCTTGTGGACGTTCGTCAACGCCTCCTGCACCACCCGGTACGCCGTCTGCTCGATCTCCGCCGCGTACGAGCGGGTCTCCCCCTCCACGGACAGGTCCACGGCCATCCCCGCCGCCGCCGACTGCCCGAGCAACTCGTCCACGTCCGACAGACAGGGCCCGTCACCCGCACCCTCGTCGTCGACGGCCCGCGAAGCCGCCGCCGCGGCCGCAGCCGCCACCCCCACCGCGACGAGCGGTACGGCCGCCCGCTCGCGCGCGTCCCGGCTGTCGCCGCTCCTCAACACCCCGAGCATCTCCCGAAGTTCGGTGAGTGCCTGGCGACCCATGTCCCCCACGAGCGCCGCGTTCTTGACCGCCTTCTCGGGATCCTTCCGAGCCACCGCCTGAAGCGCCGCCGCGTGCACGACCATCAGACTCACCCGGTGCGCGACGACGTCGTGCATCTCCCGCGCGATCCGGGTCCGCTCCTCACCCCGGGCCCACTCGGCACGCTCCTCGGCGCGTTCGGCAAGCAGTTGAAGCTCCCGCTCCAGACTGTCCGCGCGCTCCCGGAGGCTCTCCATCAGGCGGCGCCGGGCGCCGACGTACATCCCGAGCAGCACGGGCGGCGCGGTCATGCCGACCGCGGTGGTGATGGAGGCGAAGGGGAGGAACCAGTCCCCGAGTTCCCAGGTCCCGCGCTGCATGTCCTGCCGTACGCGGACGAACATGACGATGAGCATGCCGAGGAAGGACATCCCGGCGAGCGATCCGATGATCCGGCGCGGCAGTTCGGACGCGGCGAGGGTATAGAGGCCGACGATGCCCATCAGGTAGCCCATCTGGGCCGGGGTGATGGCGATGGAGACGAGGACGACCGCGATCGGCCACTTCCGCCGGACGATCAGCGCCGAGCCGGCCAGCACCCCGAAGACGACTCCCACCGCGGCCGGGATCCCCGCGTCGTGCGCGAACCGGACCCCCTCCGCCCCGCACTCCGCGGCGGACCCCGCCGCGAGCCCTGTGTCCAGCACCGCACTGCGCCACCTGGTCCACCACCACGGCCCTCCCCGGGCCGTGGCATGGTCTTCCCCCGTCGTGGTCATGCCTCCAGCCTACGGGCGCCGGGGCCGGGTTTTCCGGTGAGTTTCCGACGACCGGCCCACACCACAGCAGGTACCGACCCACACCACGGCCCGTAATCGAACAGCCACGAAACCGATCACCCGGGACAAGTCCCGTCGCACGGAGGGCATCACGTACGGCATAGTGTTCTGTGCCCACTCGGCGACCAGGCTAAATGTCCGGTTCTCACGAGTTTGATCCCCCGTGGTGTAATTGGCAGCACCGTGGCTTTTGGTGCCATTTGTCCGGGTTCGAGTCCTGGCGGGGGAGCAAAAAATGAGCAACAACTGAGCAACCCCCTCCCCCAGCAATCCTGTTCGGGCCCTGACAGCACTGTCAGGGCCCACTCTCATGTCACCCATGAAACGCCCCGGTATCCTGCGAATGTCCACCCCCCAGCATTCCGAAGCCGAAGGGCAAACCCGTGAGCGCCATTCGCCCGGCAGCCGTCGTCGTCCTCGCAGCGGGTGAGGGCACCCGTATGAAGTCGGCCACACCGAAGGTCCTGCACGAGCTCTGCGGCCGGACCCTCGTCGGTCATGTGCTGGCCGCCGCCCGCGAGTTGGAGCCGGAGAACCTGGTCGTCGTCGTGGGCCACGCCCGGGAGCAGGTGACCGCCCACCTCGGCGAGACCGACCCCGGCGTACGCACCGCGGTCCAGGCCGAGCAGAACGGCACCGGGCACGCCGTACGCATGGCGCTCGAAGAGCTCGGCAGCATCGACGGGACCGTCGTGGTCGTCTGCGGCGACACCCCCCTCCTCCGCGGCGAGACCCTGCGCGCCCTCACCGCCAACCACTCCGCCGACGGCAACGCGGTGACCGTCCTGACCGCCGAGGTCCCGGACGCCACCGGCTACGGCCGCATCGTCCGCGACGGCGCCTCCGGCGCGGTGACCGCGATCGTCGAGCACAAGGACGCCTCCGACTCGCAGCGCGCGATCCGCGAGATCAACTCCGGAGTCTTCGCGTTCGACGGGCAGTTGCTCGCCGACGCGCTCGGCAAGGTGCGCACCGACAACAGCCAGGGCGAGGAGTACCTCACCGACGTCCTCGGCATCCTGCGCGAGGCCGGACACCGCGTCGGCGCCTCCGTCGCGGGCGACCACCGCGAGATCGCCGGCATCAACAACCGCGTCCAGCTGTCCGAGGCCCGCCGCATCCTGAACGACCGGCTGCTGACCGACGCCATGCTCGGCGGGGTCACCGTCATCGACCCGGCGACCACCTGGATCGACGTCGCCGTCACCTTCGACCAGGACGCGATCGTCCACCCCGGCACCCAGCTGCACGGCACCACCCACATCGGCGAGGGCGCCGAGGTCGGCCCCAACACCCGCCTGACGGACACCACCGTCGAGGCCGGCGCCCGCGTCGACAACACCGTCGCCGTCAGCTCGCACATCGGCCCGCAGGCGTCCGTCGGCCCGTTCGCCTACCTCCGCCCCGGCACCCGGCTGGGCGCGAAGGGCAAGATCGGCACGTACGTCGAGACGAAGAACGCCACCATCGGCGAGGGCACGAAGGTCCCGCACCTCTCCTATGTCGGTGACGCGACGATCGGCGAGTACACCAACATCGGTGCCGCCAGCGTCTTCGTGAACTACGACGGCAAGGACAAACACCACACCACCGTGGGATCGCATTGCCGCACGGGTTCGGACAATATGTTTGTGGCACCCGTCACGGTCGGGGACGGCTCGTACACCGCCGCCGGCTCCGTGATCACGAAGGACGTACCGCCCGGTTCGCTGGCCGTGGCCCGTGGCCAGCAGCGGAATATCGAGGGCTGGGTGGCCCGCAAGCGTCCCGGCAGCGCGGCGGCGAAGGCCGCGGAAACGGCTTCCCGCCAGGGCGAGAGCGAGAACTGACCGGAAACGGGCGCGTCGAACACGGCGTACCGTGATAAACGCACACCCAGTTGAATGACCTCTGAGGAGACAGTGCTGTGACCGGGATCAAGACGACCGGCGAGAAGAAGATGATGTTCTTCTCCGGCCGCGCCCACCCCGAGCTTGCCAAGGAGGTCGCCCAGCAGCTGGGTGTCGGGGTAGTCCCGACGAAGGCCTTCGACTTCGCGAACGGCGAGATCTACGTCCGCTTCGAGGAGTCGGTGCGCGGTGCGGACTGTTTCGTGATCCAGAGCCACACGGCTCCCATCAACCAGTGGGTCATGGAGCAGCTCATCATGATCGACGCGCTGAAGCGCGCGTCGGCCCGCTCCATCACCGTGATCGTGCCCTTCTACGGCTACGCCCGGCAGGACAAGAAGCACCGCGGCCGTGAGCCCATCTCGGCCCGCCTGATCGCTGACCTGATGAAGACGGCGGGTGCGCACCGCATCCTCACCGTCGACCTGCACACCGACCAGATCCAGGGCTTCTTCGACGGGCCCGTGGATCATCTCTTCGCCCTCCCGCTCCTCGCGGACTACGTGGGCTCCAAGGTCGACCGCAGCAAGCTGACCGTCGTCTCCCCGGACGCCGGCCGCGTGCGCGTCGCCGACCGCTGGTGCGACCGCCTGGGCGCGCCCCTGGCGATCGTGCACAAGCGGCGCGACAAGGACGTGGCGAACCAGGTGACCGTCCACGAGGTCGTCGGCGAGGTCAAGGGCCGCGTCTGCGTCCTGGTCGACGACATGATCGACACCGGCGGCACGATCTGCGCCGCCGCGGACGCCCTGTTCGCGCACGGCGCGGAGGACGTCATCGTGACGGCCACCCACGGCGTGCTCTCCGGCCCCGCCGCGGACCGCCTGAAGAACTCCCGCGTCAGCGAGTTCGTCCTCACCGACACCCTCCCCACCCCGGGCGAGGTCGGCGCCGACCTCGACAAGATCACGGTCCTGTCGATCGCCCCGACCATCGCGAGCGCGGTCCGCGAGGTCTTCGAGGACGGCTCGGTCACGAGCCTCTTCGACGAGCACTAGGCGCTCCGCTGGAAGGGCCGCGATGTGCCGTCGATCGTCTGCGGCTTCGTCGTGGCTGGTCGCGCCCACGCGGCGGAGCCGCATATCGACACGGCCCCGCGCCCCTTCAGGGCGCTGACCGACCGGCGCTTCTAAAAGATCGATTTCTGTTACGGCCTCCCCGCCGAGTAAGCTGCCACAGTTGCTCGGCGAGGGAGGCCGTACCGGTTTCGGTACGGCGGTCCGTTATCGACGCGCTCTTCGTAGCAGGCCGATGTTCGGCCGGGTGACCTCCCCCACTCTCGACTTCGCTCGAGCGGGGGGACCCCCACCCCCAACTGTTCTACGAGGAGTGACCATGGCCGACGTCAAGCTCGCCGCCGAGACCCGCACCGAATTCGGCAAGGGTGCCGCCCGCCGTATCCGCCGTGACAAGAAGGTCCCCGCCGTGGTCTACGGCCACGGTGTCGACCCGCTGCACATCACCCTGCCGGGCCACGAGCTGCAGCTCGCCCTGCGTACCCCGAACGTCCTGCTCACCCTGGACATCGAGGGCAAGACCCAGCTCGCGATCCCGAAGGCCGTCCAGCGCGACGCCATCAAGGGCTTCCTCGAGCACGTCGACCTGCTCACCGTGAAGAGCGGCGAGAAGGTCACCGTCGAGGTCTACGTCCACACCGAGGGCGAGCTGGCCCCGGGCTCCTTCCTGCTGGAGCACGTGCTGAGCACGATCACCGTCGAGGCCGAGGCCACGCACATCCCCGAGTCGGTCACCGTGTCCATCGCGGGCCTGGAGGCCGGTGCCTCCATCGCCGCCAAGGACATCCCGCTGCCCAAGGGCACCACGCTGGCGATCGACGAGGACGCGGTCGTCCTCCAGGTCCTGGCCGCCCAGGCGGAGGAGGCCTCCGCGGACGCCGAGGCCGAGGCCACCGAGGCCTGATCCTCACCGCTCACCGTTTCGTCAGCCGCTGTTCCCACCGGGAGCAGCGGCTGGCTGCCCGGGGGTCCGGGGGGTGTCCCCCGACAAGCACAGCGATGGAGACATGGACGTGACGACCGACGCCAACGCCCCCTGGCTGATCGTGGGACTCGGCAACCCCGGCCCCGAGTACGCCAACAACCGGCACAACGTGGGCTTCATGGTGGCCGACCTGCTGGCCGAGCGGATCGGCGGCAAGTTCAAGCGGGCCGGCAAGGCGCAGGCGCAGGTCCTGGAGGGCCGGATCGGAGCGCCGGGTCCGGCGAGCCGCCGCGTCGTCCTCGTCAAGCCGACGTCGTTCATGAACCTGTCGGGCGGCCCGGTCAACGCGCTGCGCGACTTCTACAAGGTGCCGCTCGCGAACGTCGTCGCCGTGCACGACGAACTCGACATCGACTACGGCACCCTCCGCCTCAAGCTCGGCGGCGGCGACAACGGCCACAACGGCCTGAAGTCGATGACGAAGGCGATGGGCCCGGACTACCACCGGGTGCGGTTCGGCATCGGACGCCCCCCGGGCCGGATGCAGGTCGCCGACTTCGTCCTGAAAGACTTCTCTTCTACGGAGCGCAAGGAGCTGGACTTCCTGGTGGACCGCGCGACGGACTCCGTGGAGTGTCTGGTGAGCGAGGGCCTGGAGCGGGCGCAGAGCGCGTACAACTCCTGAGCCGTCCAGCTTGCCCGGCTTGCCTGAATTAACCGGCTTAACCGGCTTAACCGGCTTAACCGGCTTGTCCCGCGCGGGAGTTGACCGCGCGTGCGGGTATGGCCAATGATCCCCGCCATGTCACCCGAAGCCTCCGCATCCCCCGGCGCCTTCGCCGCCCTGAACTTCGGACGGCTCGCGGCGATGGGCACGGTCACCGTGCTGATCCTGATCGCCGGGGTGTGGGGCTCGTGGCCGACCGCGCACAACGTGATGCTCACCAAGGGCCGCGAGAGCGGCACGATCGAGGTCACCGCGTGCGGCGACGACACCTGCACCGGCCCGTACACACCGGTCTCCACGGGGTCGAAGGCCCGCGCCGAGGTCGTCATCGAGCACACGGTCGCGGTGAAGAAGGGCCAGACGTACACCGTGGTCGTGAAGCCCGGCACCGACGAGGTGATGCGGTCGGGTCCCGCCGGTGTCCTGTACGCCTGGGTGCCTCTCGGCGGCGCCCTGTTGCTCGCCTCGGTGGTGGTCGCGGGCGGCCTGCGGCTGACCCGGGCCGCGTGGGTGCTGGCCGGGTCGGGGATCGCCTTGCTGACTGCCGCGTTCCTGGCCCTGTGACGCCAGTCCGCCGTACGACATGAGAGTGCCCCCGAGCTTCTACGACAGCTCGGGGGCACCCCTGGTTCTACTGATCGGCCGGTGGGTCAGCCGGTGTTGCGCAGGCCCGCGGCGACACCGTTCACCGTGAGGAGCAGGGCGCGGCTCAGCAGCGGGTCGGGCTCGGCGCCGGCCGCCGCCTCGTCGCGCTGGCGCTTCAGCAGCGTCACCTGGAGGTACGAGATCGGGTCGAGGTAGGCGTCGCGGATGGTGAAGGTCTGCTTCAACACCGGGGTGGCGTCGAGGAGTTCGGCCTCGCCGGTGACGCGGAGGACCTCGGCGACGGTCAGGTCGTGCTCGGCCCTGATCGTGTCGAAGACGTGCTTCAGCTCGTCCGGGACGAGGGTGTCGACGTAGTGCTGGGCGATCCGCAGGTCCGTCTTCGCGAGGGTCATCTCGACGTTGGAGATGAAGTTGCGGAAGAAGTGCCACTGCCCGTGCATCTCGTCGAGCACGGTGTCGAGGCCGGCCTCGCGCAGCGCCTTCAGGCCGGAGCCGACGCCGAACCAGCCGGGCACGATCTGCCGGGACTGGGTCCAGCCGAACACCCACGGGATGGCGCGCAGTCCGTCGAGCGAGACGCCCGAGCCGGGGCGGCGGGAGGGCCGCGAGCCCAGGTGCAGGTCGGCGAGCTGGTCCACCGGCGTGGAGGCGAGGAAGTACGTCGGGAGGTCCGGGTCCTCGACCAGCCTGCGGTAGGCGTCGTGGGCCGCGTCCGAGACCAGGTCCATGGCCGCGTCCCAGCGGGCGAGCGCCTCGTCGGACTGACGGGGCGAGGTGTGCAGGGCGGAGGCCTGGAGGGTTGCCGCGACGGTCAGTTCGAGGTTCTCGCGGGCCAGTGACGGCACGAGGTACTTGTCGGAGATGACCTCACCCTGCTCGGTCACCTTGATCTCGCCCTCCAGGGTTCCCCAGGGCTGGGCGAGGATCGCGTCGTGGGACGGGCCGCCACCGCGGCCGACCGTGCCGCCGCGACCGTGGAAGAGCCGGAGCCGGACGCCGTACCGATGGGCCACGTCACGCAGGCGCCGCTGCGCCCGGTGGATCTCCCACTGCGAGGTCGTGATGCCACCGAACTTGGAGGAGTCCGAGTAGCCGAGCATGACCTCCTGCACATCCCCGCGCAGCGCCACGAGCCGCCGGTAGGACGGGTCGGAGAGCATGTCCTCAAGGATGGTGTCGGCTGCCTTCAGCTCGTCCGTGGTCTCAAGGAGCGGCACGATGCCGACCTTCGCCCACCCGGCGTGCAGATCGATCAGCCCGGCCTCGCGGGCCAGCACGGCGGCGGCGAACACGTCGTCGGCGCCCTGGCACATCGAGATGATGTACGACTCGATGACCTCGGGCCCGAACACCGCGAGGGCCTTCTTGACGGTCTCGAAGACGCCGAGGGTCTTCTCACCGGCCGCGTCGACGGGCGCCGGAGTCGGAGCCAGCGGCCTGCGCGACCGCAGCTCCTTGGCGAGCAGCTTGGCGCGGTACTCGCGGGGCATGTCGGAGTACCGCCAGGACTCCTCACCGAGCCGGTCGAAGAGCTGGCCGAGCGCGTGGTGGTGGGCGTCCGCGTGCTCGCGTACGTCCATGGTCGCGAGCTGGAGGCCGAACGCGCCGAGCGTGCGGATCGTACGGTCCATGCGGCCGTCGGCGAAGAGGCCGCCGCGGTGGGCGCGCAGGGAGGTCTGGATCAGGGTGAGGTCGTGCAGCAGCTCGGCGGTGCCGAGGTAGTCGCGGCCGTCCTCGTGCGGGGTGCCCTTGGCCAGGCGGGTCTTGGTGTTCTCCAGCTTCTGCCGGATGCAGGTGGCCTTGAGGCGGTACGGCTCCTCGGCGTTGAGGCGCTTGTAGCGGGGGCTGATCTCCGGCAGCCGCTCCAGGTCGGTCTGGAGGGAGCCGAGCAGCTCCTCCGTCGCGCCCGTGTAGCGGATGGAGTTGGAGAGGAAGCCGCGCAGCTCGTCGATCGTCTCCAGGGCGTCGTTGATGCCGTGCTCGTGCTGGAGGATCAGGACGTCCCAGGTGACCTGCGGGGTCACGTTCGGGTTGCCGTCGCGGTCGCCGCCGATCCAGGTGCCGAAGGTGAGCGGGCGGGTGTCGTCGGGGAGCTTGACGCCGACGCGCTCCAGCTCGGCCGTGAGGTCCTCGAGGACGTCGCCTACGGCGCCCGCGTGCAGCTCGTCCAGGTAGTAGATGGCGTTACGGGCCTCGTCGGCCGGTTCCGGGCGTACGACGCGCAGCTCGTCGGTCTGCCACACCAGGTCGATGTTCTCGGCCAGACGGGTGTCGTAGCGACGGCGGTCGGACTCGATGACCGGGGTCTCCAGGAGCGTGGCGATGCGCCGGAGCTTGTTGAGGACCGACCGGCGCGCGGCCTCGGTGGGGTGCGCGGTGAAGACCGGGCGGACGTTCAGGTTCTTGACCGTCTCGCGCAGGTGGTCCGGGTCGGCGTCCTTGAGGCGGTCGGCCGTACGGGCGAGGAGACCGCCCTCTGCGGCACGCCGGGCGCGCAGCTCGCGGCCGCGGTGCACCTGCTCGGTGACGTTGGCCAGGTGGAAGTAGGTGGAGAAGGCGCGGACCAGCTTCGCGGCGGTCTCCAGCTCTATGCCGCGCAGCAGCTCGGCGGCGGCCTCGCCGTCCTCCCGGGTGAGGCGGCGGACCTTCTCGACCAGTTCGAGCAGCTCGGGGCCCTCCTGCCGGACGAGGGTCTCGCCCAGAAGATCGCCCAGGCGCCGGATGTCGGCGCGCAGCGCACTGCCGGTCGAGGTGGTGCTCGTGGTCAGGTCGTCGGCACTGCTCACAGGTGCGGCTCCTTGCAGTGTTTGAAGCTCGTCTGGAGGGAACCCGGACGGCGGTCCCGCGGCGGCTGCCGCATAGGGGACGGACATCCGGGAAGAAACAGAGCGGACCGCGCTGTCCGACCGACACCCAGGATAGGTGTCCACTCTGACGCGCGGTCTCACGGGCTTCGTCCACCGGTCGACGCGCTGCCATACTTACGTCGCCGTAGGTTACGGAACCGTAGGGAAGTCCATGCTGAACTGTTGCTGCCCGGCTCCCGCCGTCCGACGCTCCGCCTCCACCTCCGAACCCCACAGGGGACGCCCATGACCACGAGCTCCGATGTGATCGACGACGCCCCGCGGGCGAACGACGACGGCACTCCGCTCCCCGCCGCCACCCTGGGCGGCGAGAAGAAGGGGTCGCTGGAACAGATCACTCTTCTCCTCTTCATCACCGTCCCCTTCCTGGCCCTGCTCGCGGCCGTGCCGCTGGCGTGGAGCTGGGGCGGGGTGAGCTGGCTGGACCTCGGCCTGCTGGTGTTCTTCTACTACCTGGGCTGCCACGGCGTGACGATCGGCTACCACCGGTACTTCACGCACGGCTCCTTCAAGGCGAAGCGCCCGCTGCGCATCGCGATCGCCATCGCCGGGTCGATGGCGGTCGAGGGGCCGCTGGTGCGCTGGGTCGCCGACCACCGCAGGCACCACAAGTTCTCCGACGCCGAGGGCGACCCGCATTCGCCGTGGCGCTACGGCGAGACCGTGCCGGCCCTGATCAAGGGCCTGTGGTGGGCGCACATCGCGTGGATGTTCGACGAGGAGCGCACCCCGCAGGACAAGTACGCGCCGGATCTGAT
The DNA here is from genome assembly GCF_045162565.1 of Streptomyces sp. NBC_00986. Taxonomy (NCBI): domain Bacteria; kingdom Bacillati; phylum Actinomycetota; class Actinomycetes; order Kitasatosporales; family Streptomycetaceae; genus Streptomyces; species Streptomyces sp. NBC_00986. The sequence continues at coordinate 6,983,414 of NZ_CP108733.1, read as the reverse complement.
CAAGGACAAGGCGATCCGGACGATCTCCCGCCACTTCATCTACTGGACGATGCTGTCGCTCGCGCTGCCGGCGCTGATCGGCGGGCTGGCGACGATGTCCTGGTGGGGCGCGTTCACCGGCTTCTTCTGGGGCTCGCTCGTCCGGGTGGCCCTGCTGCACCACGTCACCTGGTCGATCAACTCGATCTGCCACGCGGTCGGCAAGCGCCCCTTCAAGTCCCGTGACCGCTCGGGCAACGTGTGGTGGCTGGCGATCCTGTCCTGCGGCGAGTCCTGGCACAACCTGCACCACGCCGACCCGACGTCCGCGCGGCACGGTGTGATGCGCGGCCAGCTGGACTCCTCGGCGCGGATCATCCGCTGGTGCGAGCAGCTCGGCTGGGCCTATGACGTGCGCTGGCCGTCACGCTCGCGTATCGATTCGCGCCTTATCTCCGGTACGGACGGCTCCCAGCCCCGGAAGGAGTCGACGGAGGCGGCATGATTGACGCCGTGGCGACCGATCCCAGCAGCACCCCGAGCAACGAGAAGCCCCGACGCGCGCGCCGCACCCGGATGACGGGAGCGGAACGCCGGGCGCAGTTGCTCGAGGTCGGTCGCACGCTCTTCGCGACGAAGGGCTTCGAGGCCACGTCGGTGGAGGAGATCGCGGCGAAGGCCGGGGTCTCCAAGCCAGTGGTCTACGAGCACTTCGGCGGCAAGGAGGGCCTGTACGCGGTGGTCGTGGACCGCGAGATGCGCCGCCTCCTCGACATGGTGACCAGCTCGCTGACGGCCGGCCACCCCCGCGAACTCTGCGAACAGGCGGCCTTCGCCCTCCTCGACTACATCGAGGAGTACACGGACGGCTTCCGCATCCTGGTCCGCGACTCCCCCATCCCCCAGTCCACCGGCTCCTTCGCGTCCCTGATCTCGGACATCGCGACCCAGGTCGAGGACATCCTGGGCCGCGAGTTCAAGAGCCGGGGCTTCGACGCCAAGCTCGCCCCGCTCTACGCCCAGGCCCTCGTCGGCATGGTCGCCCTGACCGGCCAGTGGTGGCTTGACGTCCGCCGCCCGAAGAAGGCGGAGGTCGCCGCCCATCTCGTGAACCTCGCGTGGCACGGTCTGGACGGGCTGGAGTCGAAGCCGCATTTGATAGGGCGCCGGAAAAGCTGAACCCGTAAGTACAGAGCCCGCAAGTGCGGACACAGTGGCGGGGCCCCTGCTTCTCAGCAGGGGCCCCGCCACTGTCGTCCACAGGCGGCACATCAGCGCTTGAAGGCGTCCTTGGCCTTCTCCTTGGCCTGCCGAGCGTCTCCCTTGGACTTCTCGGCCTGGCCCTTGGCCTTCATGGTCTCGTTCCCCACGGCCCGGCCCACGGTCTCCTTGGCCTTGCCCTTGGCCTGTTCCTTCTTGGCCTTGGCCTTCTCGTCCTTCGCCACGGTTCATCAACTCCCGGTCGGATCGGAACTCGGTACTCGGCGCCACCGACCGGGTAGCCGCGAGGGCGAGGGGCAAACACCGATCAGGCTTCCGGCTCCAGGAACTCCAGCCGGTTGCCCACCGGATCCTCGGAGTAGAAACGCCGGTGCCCAGGCAGGTCGTAGTCCCAAGTGACGGACGCCCCAAGGGACTTCAGCCGGTCCGCGTACGCCTCGATGCCGGTCACGCGGAGCCCGGGGTGCGCCTTCTTCGCCGGACGAAAGTCGTCCTCCACGCCCAAGTGAAGCTGCACCGCCCCCGCCCCGAACCAGCACCCGCCCCGCGCGGCCAGCACAGGCGGCTTGGGGATCTCGACCATCCCGAGGATGTCGACGTAGTACGCCCTCAGCGCGTCCTCCGCCCCCGCCGGAGCCGCCAACTGCACGTGGTCCACGGCCGCGAGCACCCCTCACACCTCCTTGCGGGCCACCGCGAACAGCCGGCGGAACGGGAGCACCGTGCCGTAGTCGGCCGTCGGGTACGCCTCGCGGAGGAGGTCGCGGTACTCGGAGACGAACGCGTCCCGCGCCTCCGGGTCGTCCGCCAGAGCGGCCAGGGCGGGGCGCAGGCCCGTGCCCTTGACCCAGTCGAGGACCGGGTCCTCGCCGGGGAGGATGTGCTGGTACGTCGTCTGCCAGACGTCGGGCGGGCAGCCCAGGCGGGCCAGGTGGTCGAGGTAGACGCCGGGTGCGTGGACCGAGTCCTCGCGGCGCAGCACCTCGCCCAGCCGTGCCTTCCAGCGGGCGCTGGCCGCCAGTTCGCGCATCAGGGCGTGCAGGGGTGCGTCGATGTTGTCCGGCACCTGGAAGGCGAAGGTGCCGCCGGGGGCCAGCGCGGCCACCCAGTCGCCGAACCGGTCCAGGTGACCCGGCACCCACTGGAGCGCCGCGTTCGACACGATCAGGTCGTACGTCTGGGCCGGTGTCCACTCCGTGGCGTCCGCGTGGGCGAAGTCGAGCCGGCCGCCGCCGGGGGTGGGACCGGCGTAGGGCTCGGCCTTGGCGAGCATCTCGGGCGAGTTGTCGTAGCCGGTGATGTGCGCGGTGGGCCAGCGGTCGGCGAGGACGGTGGTCACGTTGCCGGGGCCGCAGCCGAGGTCGGCGATGCGGGGCGCGGCGCCGGGGAGGTCGGTGACGCGGGCGAGGAGGTCGGCGAACGGGCGGGCGCGGTGGCCGGCGTGGCGGAGGTACTGAGCGGGGTCCCAAGTCGTCATGGCTTCTACCTTCCCCGCCCGCATATCTTGACGTCAAGAGACTTCGAGCCAAGAGGCTTGATATCAAGAGACTTCATGTCGACACAACCACTACACTGATCGTCATGGAGGACGAGGTCGATCGGCTTGTCGCAGCGTGGCGCCGGGAGCGCCCCGACCTCGACGTGGAGCCACTTGAGGTGCTCAGCCGGGTGAGCAGGCTGGCCCGCCATCTGGACCGGGCCCGTCGGCTGGCGTTCGCCGAGCACAGCCTGGAGCCCTGGGAGTTCGACGTGCTGACGGCGCTCAGGCGAGCGGGCAGCCCCTACCAGCTCTCCCCCGGCCAGCTGCTGACACAGACCCTGGTCACGTCCGGCACGATGACGAACCGTATCGACCGCCTGGCACAGAAGGGCCTCGTCGAGCGGCTCCCCGACCCCAGCGACCGCCGGGGCGTGCTGGTCCGCCTGACCGAGGAGGGCCAGGACCGCGCGGACCAGGCCCTGGCCGGACTGCTCGCGCAGGAGCGCGCGATCCTCGCGGAACTCTCCCGCGCCCAGCGGGGCGAACTAGCGGGCCTGCTACGCCAGTTGACCGCCCCGTTCGACAACATCCCCGGCTAGGTCGACCGGACCACCCCCCGCGCGCCGGGCGAGTGCAACTGCGGCGAGGGTGGAGTGGACGCCCACCCTGCCCAACGCGTGCGGAACCGTCCCGCGCGCCCAACAAGGCGAACCGGCAGGTCTCCTACGCCAGTTGACCGCCCCGTTCGACAACATCCCCGGCTAGGTCGACGGGCCCCACGCCCGCGCGGCGCGCCAGTACGACCGCGGCGAGGGTGAGGTGGACGCCCAACCGGCCCAGCACGTGCGGAACCCTCCCGCGCGCCCAACAAGGCGAACCGGCAGGTCTCCTACGCCAGTTGACCGCCCCGTTCGACAACATCCCCGGCTAGGCCGACCGGACCCACACCCGCGCGCCGGGCGAGAGCCACCGCGGCGAGGGTGGAGTGGACGCCCACCCTGCCCAACGCGTGCGGAACCCTCCCTCGCACCCCAACAAGGCGAACCAGCAGGTCTCCTACGCCAGTTGACCGCCCCGTTCGACAACATCCCCGGCCAGGTCGACCGGACCCACACCCGCGCGCCGGGCGAGAGCCACCGCGGCGAGCGTCGAGTGGACGCCCAGCTTGCCGAGCACGTTTTGCATATGCGTCCGGACTGTGTGCGGGGAGAGGTAGAGCCGCTCGGCGACCGCCTTGCGCCCCAGCCCGGCCACCATGCAGCGCAGTACTTCCCGTTCCCGCGGAGTCAGCGACTCCACGAGCCGCTCGCTCTCGGTGCGGTGCTTGCGCGCGGCCGTCAACTCCCGCAGGACGCCGGTCAGCAGCGCCGGCGGCAGGTGCGTCTCGTCGCGCAGGACACCTCGGATGACGGTTAAAAGCCTGGACAGCGAGCAGTCCTTGGCGACCCAGCCGGACGCCCCGGCCTGCAGGGCCAGAGCGGCCCGGCGCGGATCGTCCTTCTCGGCCAGCACGACCATCCGTACGCTCGGCTGGGCGGAACGGACCCCGGCGACCAGAGAGATCCCGTCCACCAGCCCGTCCTCGTTGCCCGCCTGAACAGGCACGGCGGGCCGTACACCTGGCACGTTGCCGCCCAGGTCGGCGTCCACGAGCAGGACGTCGAATCTGCGGCCCTCGGCGTTCGCGCGCTCCATGCAGCGCAGCGCGGCGGGACCGCTGCCGGCCGCGGACACGTCGACATCGGGCTCGGCCGCCAGTGCCGCGGCGAGCGATTCGGCGAAGATGCGATGGTCGTCGACGACCAGGACTCGGATGCGAACCACGAAACCCCCTTCCCCAGGCTCCTGGTGGAGCAGGGGATACCTCATCGTCGGGAGACGAAGCGATGATTGCGGGTACGACGCCCGGGAGCGGCCTGCGTCGCACGGCCGCCGCCGTGCAGACACTGCTACCCCCACATCGGGCGTCGTACCCGACTTGTCTCGCCCCCTGAACAGCACCGGCCCCCACCGGTGCTGTTCACAGCGTACGGCCGGGGCGCAGCAGGGGAACCCAATTTGCAGAACTGACTGTCCGGCGCGTTTATGGTGAGCCGCATGTTTCGTATTGAGACGGAAGTCGACAAGGAGCGACGCGATCTGCTCCGCGCCCGGCTGCTCGAAACCAACACGGCCGCCTCCCCGGTGCTGCGCGCCCTGCGCGGAACCCCTCGCGAACGTGAAGTTCCGCTCCAGGTGTGGGCGTTGGACGCCGCCGGTGATCTCGCGGGCGGACTGGTCGGGCACAGCTGGGCGGACTGGCTGCATGTGACGTACCTGTGGGTGGACGGCCGGCACCGCGGTACGGGCCTCGGCTCCCGGCTCCTCGCCGAGGCGGAGCGCATCGCCCGCGACGAGCGCGGCTGCGGGGCGGCCCGCCTGGAGACGTGGAACTTCCAGGCTCCGGAGTTCTACAAGAAGCAGGGGTACGAGGTGGTGTGCGTGATCCCGGACTACCCGCCGGGGCTCACCGAGTACACCCTGACGAAGAGGCTGGGCCGAGCGAACCTCGGGTGAACACATCCGGGGCGAACGAGAAGCTCAGCCCAGTCTCATACTCTCCTCTTACCGTGCCCCGCATGAGCATGCTGCGGAAGCTGAACTCCAAGCTCGCCGAGACGACCGGCTACCAGATACGCCGGGTGCCCCCGCCGCCCGGTGCGACGACCGCGGGCTCCCTCGGGGTGATCCCCACGCCGCGCGGTTCCCGTCCCGCGCGCCCCGATCCCGTGGTGCCCCGGACGCCGGCGGTGGATCCGGCGGTCGACCGGTTGCTGGAGCGACCGGTGTTCATCCTGACCTCGGTGCGTTCCGGATCGACGCTGCTGCGCATGATGTTGGGGGCGCACTCCCGGCTGCACGCCGCGCACGAACTCCATCTCACCGGTATCGAGGTCTACTTCAAGCCGGGCACCCCCACGGAACGTTCGCTGCGCACCCTGGGCCTGGGCCACGAACAGCTGGAGGGCCTGCTCTGGGACCGCGCCCTGCACCGTGAACTGGTCAAGTCCGGCAAGCAGTTCATCGTGGAGAAGACACCCGGCAACGCCTTCCAGTGGCAGCGCATCGCCGAGACCTGGCCCGACGCCCGCTTCGTCTTCCTGCGCAGACACCCGGGCGCGGTGGCCCGCTCCTGGCACGAGGCGGTACCGGACCGCACCCGCGAGGAAGCGGCCGAACGCGTCCTGAAATACATGGAGTCCATGCAGGAGGCCCAGGCCGAACTCGGCGGCCACACCCTCCGCTACGAGGACCTCACCACCGACCCGGCCGCCGAACTCCGGTCCCTCTGCGCCTACTTGGACCTCCCCTACGAACCCGGCATGACGGACTACGGCAGCAGCCTGGAGGGCGCGGTCCTCGGTGGCGGCTTCGGCGACTGGAACGAGAAGATCCGCTCCGGCCAGGTCCAACCGGACCGCCCGGCACCGGCGTCGGAGGAGATCCCGGAGGTGCTGCGGCCGATGTGTCGGGCGTGGGGGTATCTCTAGGTGAAGTGGCCGGTTGTGGACGCGCGTTGACGTGCTTCGCCTAAAGTCCCTGGCCGTGACAGTCACTTCAACGCAGGGCGCCGGAAAACCAGCACTGTGGCGTGAGCGGCCGTTCGTGCTGCTCGCCTCCGCCCGCACCGTCTCCGTACTCGGCAACGGATTCGCCCGGGTGGCCCTCGCCTTCGCGGTGCTGGCGCTGCCCGGCGCGGGACCGGGCCGGCTCTCGCTGGTCCTGGCCTGCCAGGCGTTGCCGCAACTGGTGTTCATCCTGGTGGGCGGGGTGATCGCGGACCGGATGTCACGCGCCCGTCTGATGGCGCTGGCGGATGTGCTGGGGGCCGGGGCCTACACCGCCCTGGCCGCGATGGTGCTGACCCGGCACGCCCCGCTCCCGGCGATGTGTCTGCTGGCGGTGGCGGCGGGCACGGCGACCGCGCTGTTCGCCCCGGCGATGAACGGCATCATGCCGCTGGTGGTCCCCACGGACCGCTTGCAGCAGGCGAACGCCCTTCTGCGGGTGGGCACCAACAGCGCGTTGCTCCTGGGCCTGTCGCTCTCGGGCGTGACGGTGGCCCTGCTCGGCCCCGGCTGGGCCCTGGCCCTGAACGCCGCCTCCTTCGCCGTCAGCGCGGCCCTGACCGCCCGCCTCCCGGTCCCGGCACGCCCGCCCAGGAAGTCCACCGGCTGGGCCGATCTCCGCGAGGGCTGGCGGGAGTTCGCGTCCCGCCAGTGGCTGTGGGCCGTGGTGGCCCAGTGGTCGATCGTGGTGGCGGCGCTCAACGCGAACGTAGGAGTCCTCGGCCCCCTGACCGCCGACCGCTACCTCGGCGGGGCCCGCGCCTGGTCGGTCATCGTCGCCGCGCAGGCCCTGGGCACGATCGCCGGCGCGGGCCTGGCCGCCCGGGTCCGGGTCCACCGCCCCATCCTGGTGGCCGTACTCGCCACCTTCCCGACGGCCGTCCCGATCGCGCTCCTCGCCGTGCGGGCCCCGGTCTGGCTGATCGCCGCCGCGATGTTCACCGCCGGGATCTCCAGCGACGTCTTCGGCGTCCTGTGGGCCACCACCATCCACCGCGAGATCCCCGAGGAAGCCCTCTCCCGGGTCAGCTCCTACGACGGTTTCGGCTCCCTGGCCTTCGCCCCGCTGGGACTGCTCATCGCGGGCCCACTGGCGGCGACGGTGGGCCTGGGTCACACCCTCGCGGGGTGCGCGGCACTGGTGGTCCTCGCCACGGTCGCGGCACTGTTGGCTCCTGGGGTACGGGGGCTGCGCAGCACCCCGTGACGGAGGAGGCCGGCGCCGTGGACATCTGGTCGGACTGCTCCACGTGGAGCCGCCGCATCCTGACCGCCGCCGACCGGCTCTCCGGCTACCGTCACGACCGGCAGCGACGCCACGAGGACTGGTGGGTGCACCCGGATTCGGCCGATGCGGTGGTGCGGACGCTGCTCACGCTGAGCATCCATTCCCTCGTACTGGACTCCGTGGCCCAGGGGCAGCCGTACACACCGGCCATGATCGGTCGGTTCCGGCTGGCCGCCGTGGCGCACACGGTGACGAAGCGGCCCGATCACGAACTCCTCGCCGGCCTCCCCGCCCTCGGCGAGACCGACCGACTGCAGGTCGACGTGGTGCGGATCCTCACCTACGACGACGCGTCCACGCTGACGGCGGCACGGCTCCGCGCACTGGCCCACAGCGCTCTGCACCGACTGGTCGAGAGCGTCACCGCCGACGATCCCGTCTGCGACGACGTCCCCGGGTGAGCGGGACGCCCCGGCAGCCCGGGGCGTCCTCGCCGTGACCCGTCAGCTCAGGCGCCGCGCCCCCGCCGAAGGCACCGCAGGGAACACGCGCGGAGCGGTGTAACCCGCCGCCGCGAACGCCTCCTCGACCGCCTTCGTCACCGTGTCCGCGTCCGAAGCCTCGACCAGGACGACCGCCGAGCCGCCGAAGCCGCCGCCCGTCATCCGGGCGCCGAGCGCACCCGCGCCGACCGCCGTGTCGACCACGAGGTCCAACTCCGGGCAGGAGATGCGGAGATCGTCGCGCAGGGAGACGTGACCCTCGGTCAGGACCGGGCCGATCGCCCGTACGTCGCCCGCGTCCAGCAGGTTGATGACCTGGTCGACCCTGTGGTCGTCCGACACCACGTGGCGGACGTAGCGCTGGATCCGTTCGTCGGAGAGGCGTGCCAACGACGACTCCAGGTCCTCGTACGCCACGTCCCGCAGGAAGGGGACGCCGAGTTGGCGCGCGCCCTCCTCGCAGCCCTCCCGGCGTTCCGCGTACGCGCCGTCGCCCAGGGCGTGCTTGACGCGGGAGTCGACGACCAACAACGACAGCCCCTCCGACGCCAGGTCGAAGGGGATCTGGCGGATCGACAGATCCCGGCAGTCGAGGTGGAGCGCGTGGCCCTCCTCGCAGCAGGCCGAGGCCGTCTGGTCCATGATCCCGCAGGGGACGCCCACGAAGTCGTTCTCCGCGCGCTGCGAGAAACGCGCCAACTCCGGTCCCGTCAGGCCGAGTTCGAAGAGGTCGTTCAGAGCGAGCGCCGTGACGACCTCCAGCGCCGCCGACGACGACAGGCCCGCGCCCGTCGGGACCGTGGACGACAGGTGGATGTCCGCGCCTGTCACCTCGTGGCCCGCCTCGCGCAGCACCCACACCACGCCCGCCGGGTACGCGGCCCAGCTCGTGTTCGTGCGCGGGGCCAGCTCGTCCACGTGCAGTTCCACGACCGGGCCCTCGATGTCCGCCGAGTGGAGGCGGAGGACGCCGTCCGTGCGGCGGGACACCGCCGCCACCGCCGTGTGCGGCAGGGCGAGCGGCATCACGAAGCCCTCGTTGAAGTCGGTGTACTCGCCGATCAGGTTGACCCGGCCCGGCGCCGCCCAGACGCCCTCGGGAGCGGTGCCGTACAGCTCCTCGAAGCCCTCAAGTACACCCACGTGTTCTCTCCTAACCCTTCGATACGTTCTGCGCGAACGCCCACGCGTCCGCGACGATGCCCGCGAGATCCGCGCGGGACGGGTTCCAGCCGAGGCGCTCCTTGGCCCGGGTCGCCGAGGCCACCAGGGTCGCCGGGTCGCCGCCGCGGCGCGGGGCCACGACCTCGGGGATCGGGTGCCCGGTGACCTGGCGGACCGTCTCGATGACCTGGCGGACGGAGAAGCCCTCGCCGTTGCCGAGGTTGCAGATCAGGTGCTCGCCCGGGGTCGCCGCCTGCAGCGCCAGCAAGTGCGCGTCGGCCAGGTCCGCCACGTGGATGTAGTCGCGGACGCAGGTGCCGTCCGGCGTCGGGTAGTCCTCGCCGAAGACCGAGATGGCGTCCCGCTTGCCCTGCGCGACCTGGAGCACCAGCGGGATCAGGTGCGACTCGGGGGCGTGCCGCTCGCCGCAACTGCCGTACGCACCCGCCACGTTGAAGTAGCGGAGGGAGACGGCGGCCAGGCCGTGGGCCTCCGCCTCGCTCGTGATCATGAAGTCGACCGACAGCTTCGACGCGCCGTAGGGGTTCGTCGGGGAGGTGCGGGCGGTCTCGACGATCGGGACCTCGTCGGGCTCGCCGTACGTGGCCGCCGTGGAGGAGAAGACGAGCTTGCGGACACCGGCCTCGCGCATGGCGGCGAGGAGGGCCATCGAGCCGCCGACGTTGTTCTCCCAGTACTTCTCCGGCTTGACGACGGACTCGCCGACCTGGGAGAACGCGGCGAAGTGGAGCACGGCGTCGAAGGACGAGTCCAGCCACTTGGCCGCGTCGCGGATGTCGCCCTCCACGAACGTGGCACCCGCCGGGACGCCCTCGCGGAAACCCGTCGAGAGGTTGTCCAGGACGGTGACCTCGTGGCCCGCCTCCAGCAGGTGCTGGGCGACCACGCTGCCGACGTATCCCGCGCCGCCCGTGACCAGGTACTTACCGCTCATCAACTCGCTACCTCTCGCAGTCGCTGTGCCGCGAACTCCGGCGGCACGTCGTTGATGAACACGCTCATGCCGGACTCGGAACCCGCGAGGAACTTCAGCTTGCCGGACGTACGGCGGATGGTGAAAAGCTCGAGGTGGAGCGCGAAGTCGTCGCGGCTCACCCCGTCGAACTCCTCCAGCGTGCCGAACGGCGCCTGGTGCCAGGCGGAGATGTACGGCGTCGGAGGCTCGCCCTCACCGAAGATCCGGTCGAAGCGCCTCAAGAGTTCCAGATAGACCTTGGGGAACTCTGTGCGGGCCGCCTCGTCGAGACCGAGCAGATCGGGCACCCGGCGCTTGGGATACAGGTGGACCTCGTACGGCCAGTGCGCGGCGTACGGCACGAAGGCCGCCCAGTGTTCACCCTCAAGGACGACCCGCTCGCCGGCGAGTTCGCGCTCCAGGACCGAGTCGAAGAGGTTCTCACCGCCCGTCGCCTCCTTATGAGTTGCGAGTGAACGCAACATCAGCGCGGTGCGCGGGGTGGTGAAGGGGTAGGCGTAGATCTGGCCGTGGGGATGACCGAGCGTCACGCCGATCTCCTCGCCGCGGTTCTCGAAACAGAAGACCTGCTCGACGGAGGGAAGATGCGACAGCTCCGACGTCCGGTCGGTCCACGCGTCGAGGACGAGGCGCGCCTGCTCCTCGGTCAGCGAGGCGAAGGACGCGTCGTGGTCGGAGGTGAAGCAGACCACCTCACAGCGCCCGGAGTCGCCGGCCAGCGAGGGGAAACGGTTCTCGAACACGGCGACGTCGTACGACGAGTCCGGGATCTCGCTGAGCCGGTCGCCCGTGGTCGGGCAGAGCGGGCACTGGTCGGCCGGCGGGTGGTAGGTGCGGCCCTGGCGGTGCGAGGCGATCGCCACCGAGTCGCCGAGCAGCACGTCCCGCCGTACCTCCGAAGTGGTGACCGTGCGCTCCAGCGGGCGTCGGTCCACCGCGTCGCGCACGGTGTCGTCCCGCAGGTCGTAGTAGATGAGCTCACGACCGTCGGCCAACCGGGTCGAGGTCTTCTTCACGCCGGGCTCTCCATCCGTACGTACATCCACGCCGCATCCGGGCTTCACACAGAACTAAACACATCAAACCACCAATCCCCCCAGTCGTCACCATCAAAATCAAACAAAGAACACCAACCAAAGACATCAACCAGACATCAACCAAGGTGAGCGCTTGATGCAGACCCTGCAGACCCCCACCTCTCTCGCCGCGGAGCTACGGCTCCCCACCAACGGGCTCGACTACACGATCCTGGCGATCTACTTCGTGGTCGTCCTCGGCATCGGCCTGGCCGCCCGCAGATCGGTGAAGACGAGCCTCGACTTCTTCCTCTCCGGGCGTTCGCTGCCCGCCTGGATCACCGGTCTCGCCTTCATCTCGGCCAACCTGGCCGCCACCGAGATCCTCGGCATGGCCGCCAACAGCGCCCAGTACGGCGCCTACACCGTCCACTGGTACTGGATCGGCGCCATCCCCGCCATGGTCTTCCTCGGCCTGGTGATGATGCCCTTCTACTACGGCTCGAAGGTCCGCTCGGTCCCCGAGTTCCTGCTGCTGCGCTTCGACAAGGCCGCACACCTGCTGAGTTCGATCCTGTTCGCCTTCGCCGCGATCCTGATCGCGGGCGTCAACCTGTACGCCCTCGCGATCGTCGTCGAGGCGCTGCTGGGCTGGCCGCAGTGGGTGGCGATCGTGGTCGCCGGCGCCTTCGTGCTCGCGTACATCACCCTCGGCGGGCTGTCGTCGGCGATCTACAACGAGGTCCTCCAGTTCTTCGTGATCCTGGCCGCCCTCATCCCGATCTCCTACCTCGGCCTGAAGAAGGTCGGCGGCTGGGACGGACTGACCCACAAGCTGGACGCGGCCCACGGCCACAACTTCACCACCGCGTGGGGCGGCACGGGCATCGGCAGCGTGAACCCGCTCGGGGCGAACTGGCTCACGATCGTCCTCGGCCTGGGCTTCGTCCTCTCCTTCGGCTACTGGACGACCAACTTCGCCGAGGTCCAGCGCGCCCTCTCCGCGAAGAACCTGTCCGCGGCCCAGCGCACCCCACTCATCGCCGCGTACCCGAAGGTCTTCATCGTGTTCCTGGTGATGATCCCGGGCCTGGTCGCCGCGGCGCTCGTCCCGAAGATCGGCACCAGCGGCTCGGACCTGCAATACAACGACGCGATCCCGTACCTGATGCAGGAGTTGCTGCCCAACGGCGTGCTGGGCATCGCGGTGACGGGCCTGCTGGCCGCCTTCATGGCAGGCATGGCGGCCAACGTGTCGTCCTTCAACACGGTGTTCACGAACGACATCTGGGCGAAGTACGTCGTGAAGGACCGCGAGGACGCGTACTACGTGCGCTTCGGCCGCCTGATCACGGTGATCGGCGTGGCGGCGTCGGTGGGCACGGCGTTCCTGGCCTCGTCCTTCTCGAACATCATGAGCTACCTCCAGACGCTCTTCTCCTTCTTCAACGTCCCGATGTTCGTCGTCTTCATCGTCGGCATGTTCTGGAAGAAGGCCACGCCGAAGTCCGGCTTCTGGGGCCTGCTCGCGGGCACGGTGACGGCGATGGTGAACTACTTCTGGATCTACAAGCAGGGGATCATCTCCATCCCCTCCGACCAGGGCGCGAACTTCGTCTCCGCGATCGCGGGCTTCGTCGCCGGCGCGGTGGTCATGTTCGCCGTCTCCCTGTTCACCCAGCCGAAGTCGGCGGAACAGCTCCAAGGGCTCGTCTACGGCACGACGTCACCCGGTATGACCGAGGCGCCGGCCGCGGGCGACGACGCGTGGTACCGCCGGCCCGCACTCCTCGGCTGGGGCGCGGTGATCCTGGCCGCCCTCTGCTACATCCCGTTCTCGTTCTAGCCGCGGGAGGATTGAGAAACCATGTCTGAACACTCAGGACACTCCGAACACTCAGGGCACGACGTCCAGCGCGAGGTCAGCGACCTGGAGGGCAAGTCCACGACGGCGTCCCGCCTGTTCGACCTCCGGCTGATCATCGGCGGCCTGTTCGTCGTCTACGGCGTCATCGTCACGATCGCCGGGATCAGTCCGTCACAGGCCACGCTGGACAAGGCCGAGGGCGTCAACATCAACCTCTGGACCGGGATCGCGATGCTGCTGCTCGGGATCTTCTTCCTGGGGTGGCTGAAACTGCGGCCGACACCTCCGGTGGAAGTGGCGGAGGTCGCGGAGGAGGAAGAGGGGGCTTAGGTCGAGTGCCGGGTGCGGGTGGACTGTGGCTGGTCGCGCCCGCGCGGCGGAGGCCCCAGCTGGCCGCCGCGCACGTCCGCCACTGCGGCCAGTTCGCCCACGTGGAGGGCGAACTGGCCGCCGGCGAAAGCATCAGGCTCATGCGCCTGCACTACGGCGGCTCCGTTACCACCTGGGGCGTCTGACCAACGCCACACAGCACCCGGCTCCGGAGTCAACCCTCGAAGGACTTCCGAAGCCGACCGGTTAATTTTCCAGGCGGACAGGCATCAGCATCGAAAAGGTGCCCTCGCCGTCGGTCCGGCGGATCGCCAGGGGCGCTGTAGGGGCGCCGAACTCCAGAATCAGTTGGTCCCGGGCTCCGGCGGCGAGGGCATGCAGCAGGAACTCGCGATTGACGGCGATGTTGCCCTGGCCTTCGTCACCGTCTTCACAGACGCACACCGTGCCGTCGCCCGCCACCTTGAGCACGCTGAGGTCACAGGACAGGCCGTCCTGCTCGCGCACCTCGCTGACGCGGACGGAGCCGGTTTCCACCGCCGCCCGGAAAGCCGGGACATCGACGAGGGCACGGTGCCCTGCCGGCAGGCGGACGAGGCGACGGTAATCAGGAAAGTCGTGATGGAGACGCTGCCCAACGGCCTGACGGTCCCCTGCCTCCAAGGCCACGCGGTCACCGTCCACAGTGAGCTGGACGGATGCATCGTCACTCAGCAGCGCCCGCATCGCGTCGGCGAGTGGGGACGGCACGATGACCTGCACACGGGGCCCGCCATGTCCGGTGGTACCGGCTTGTGCGACTGCCATCCGGTACCGGTCGGTAGCCACGACATGGAGCGTCTCCCCCTCGATGTCGAACAGGACACCGCCGAGCATCGGCAGCTCCGGGTCGGTACTGGCGGCGAAGCGGACCGCGTCCAACGCCGCGGCCAACTCAGGCGCGGAGACAGCCAACCGGACGGTGGCGGTGCGGAGCGAAGCCATGGGATTCTCCCTGCGTTCGAGTAGCGCTCGGACCGTGGAGAACTCGATGCGGGCATCGGACAGCCCCAGTTCAAGACGACACAGATGCGCCTGAAGCAGCTTCCGCACCAGGTCGGTGTCCTCACCGGACCAGCCGGCCAGCACCAGCCGAATGTCCGCCAAGGGCATACCGGCCCGGCGCAGCCGGGCCAGCAACCGGGCCTCTTCAAGCTGCTCGGGGCCGTACCAGCGGTAGCCGCTCACCGGATCCACCCAGGCCGGGACCAGCACGCCGGCACCGTCGTAGAACCGCAGGGCGCTCACGCTCAGTCCACTGTCCCGAGCCATCTCACCAATACTGCGCATCTCGCTCTCCACACCCGGAACTCTGAGCCCTCCACCAAGTCGAGGGTCAACCGCCGGCCAAGGGAGCCATCTGACGAACGTCAGCCACGGCACCGGCTCCGGAGTCGACCCCCGAAGGACTTCCGGAGCCGACCACTTAGTTGGTCAGGGACGAACTGGTCGCTACGCCACCCCCAGTTCGCACCACACGTACTTGCCGCGCTGCCCGTTCCTCGACAACGGCTGCCAGCCCCAGAGGTCGGCGCAGGCCCGCACCAACGCGAGGCCTCTCCCCGCCTCGGCGTCCAACAGGTTCGCCAACTGGCCTGGGGGCTGGGGAGGTTCGGGGTCCGCGTCCCACGCCCCGACCCTCAGCACCCCCGCCGAAAACCGCACCCGGAGCATCACCGGCCCCTCGGTATGCAATACGGCGTTGGCCACCAGCTCCGTCGCGAGGAGTTCGGCGGTGTCCACGACCCGGATGAGGCCGTGCGCGGTGAGGACGAGGCGGAGAGTGCGGCGACAGACGGTGACGGCACGGCGATCGTGCGGGACGGAGAGGGAGTACTCCCAGGGTTCGGCTTCGGTTTCGGGCATGCGTGAACTCCGTTGCTGGTGTGGGGAGTTGATGCGGTTCACGGGCAGTGGCCTGCCACGCCGTCATGGCAGGACGGGGTGGTGCGCTTCCGGGGCCCCGGGTTCCGCAGCGTGTGCGTCGCATCACCAACGGTAGGCCTTTATTTACAGGTTCAGCAAGTCGATCGCGTAATCTGACTCCGCAAGCGCGTTGAACCGAGGAGCAGTTCATGGCATTGAGGCGCGAACCAACGGCACGTCAGATGCGCCTGGGCACCGAAATGCGCAGGCTTCGTGACGCGGCAGGCCTCACCGGCCGCGAGGCGGCAGCGCTACTCGGGGTGAGTTCCGTCCAGATCAATCAGATCGAGTCCGGCCTCAGCGGCGTGAGCGAGAAGCGGCTGCGCCGCCTGGCGGCCCACTACATGTGCACGGACGAGGCATTCATCGATGCCCTGGTCGCGATGGCCACCGATCGGACACGCGGCTGGTGGGAGGAATACCGGGGCCTGCTGCCTACGTCGTTTCTGGACCTCTCCGAGCTGGAGCATCGCGCCACCTACCGCTGGGACGTGGACTTCCTGCATGTCCCCGGCCTTCTCCAAACGCCGGACTACGCCCGCGGGATTCTCGGGTACAGAGTGCCCGAACTCCCCAAGAACGAACTCGACTTGCGGGTCCGGCACCGACTCGAACGGCGCGTCATCTTCGAGGGACGCCAGCCCACCCCGTACGAGGCCGTGATACATGAGTCGGCGCTGCGCATCCGGGTCGGCGACCGCACCGCGTCCCGGGTTCAGCTCACCCGTCTCCTGGAGTCCTCGGAAGCGGATCACATCACCGTACGCGTCATTCCGTTCGACCTCGACGGTTTCGCCGGCGCCGACAGCGCCATGGTGTACGCGGGCGGCAACGTACCCAAACTGGACACGGCCGTACGCGACACACCCCAGGGGACGGGCTTCATCGACTCCGAGGCCCAACTCGGCTCGTTTCGAACACTCTTCCGTAGAATGGAGGCCGCGTCGCTCGATCCTGAACGATCGCGCGACTTCATCAACCGATTGGCGAAGGAACTGTGAGGCGCACCGTGACCACCCCCGTGAACTGGCAGAAGTCGTCCTTCTCGGGAAGCGGCGACGGCAACGCCTGCCTCGAACTCGCAGCAGCCCCCACCACCCTCCACCTCCGCGAAAGCGACGCCCCCACCACGCACCTCACCACCACCCCCACGGCCCTCGCCGCCCTCCTCGACGGCATACGGTCCGCCGGCCTCTCCCTAGAGGGGCGTGGCGCCCGCCTGCCCGACTCGCCCTGAGAGAAGCCCAGTTGAACGCCGCCGTCCCCTCCCGCGTAAGCGCGGCCTCTGCAGGACGCTGTCGGCGAACCCACCCCACCCAGACCACCCACCCGAAAAAGTGTGACACTCTCCCCAAAAGTGTCACACTTCCTCAGCGATACCCGGCACCCCAAGCCCACTGACGGGATTGGCGACAGCATCCCCTACAGGTCCGGCCCCGCCGAATGGTTCACCGGCCCCGCCCTGTCGAGCAGCCCCGTCCGCGCCGCCAGTGCCGCCGCCTCCAGCCGCGACCCCACGCCCAGTTTCATCAGCACCCTCTGCACATGGGTGCGAGCCGTGGACGGGGCGATGCCCATGCCCGCCGCGATCAGGCGGGTGTCCTCGCCGTCTGCCACCCGGACCAGGACTTCCACCTCCCTCGGCGTGAGCATCTGCAGCAGCCGTTGGCCCTCGTCGTCCGGCTGGGCTGCCGGGTTCAACAGCTCACTGAAGGCGCCCTGTAGCAGCTGCGGGGCCACCGCCGCCTCGCCCGCCCTCGCCTTCATGATCGCCCGCTCCACGCCCTCGATGCGCTCGTCATGACGGACATAGCCCGAGGCGCCGGCCGCGAAGGCCGCCGCGATGCCTCGGGGGCTCGGAACCGGGCCCAGGACGAGGACCGCGACCTGTGGACGCTCACGCTTGATCTTCACCACCGGGTCGAAGATGCCCGGTTCCGCCGGTGTCGCCGTGCCGATCAGGCACACCTCGGGGGCGCGCGTGATCACCAGCTCCGCCGCGCCCGCCGCCGGTGCCGCCGCTGCCAGCACCCGGTGTCCCCGCAGCTTCAGTGCCGAGGCCAGTGCCTCGGCGAGCAATCGGTGGTCGTCGACCACCATCAGCCGCACTCCCATTGAGCAACCCCCCAGTCCCCCCAATGGATGCCCACTATGGATGCCCACCGGTCCCCAAGAACAGAGGGCCCCCAGCACCCCCGCTCTTCATGCCCCCGGAAGCTACACGCTTGTTCGACGTTGCGCTGCCCCTACTGGAGAGAAGTGCCCCAGATCGACGGAGTTTTTCGCATTCCTGGCATTCGGGAGTGATGGGGGTGGTGGGGGTAATGGGGGTGAAGTCAGCTCGTTGTGCCGAAGGCGATCGCCAAGTCCTTGTCGCCCGTTGACGACGTCGACGCCTTGTCCGCGTAGACCGCCGACATGTAGAGGTGGCCCTCCCCGTAGAGGATCTCCGCGTAGTCCGGGAGGAAGGTCGTCTCCGTGCTCCGTACCGTCTCCGTGCTCGGGTTCTCCAGCAGCTTGGTCTCCTTGAAGGAGGTGCCGTCGATGCTGACGATCTGGCCGCCCTTGTTGTACGGCGGGGACTTGTACGCGATGACGTTGCTGCCGTCCATGCGCAGCGGGGTGATCGTGTAACCGTCGCCCGCGTCGGCGCGCTGCCCGGTCTGCTTGCCGGTGGCGAGGTCGAAGGCGACGATCTCGTTGGTCTGGCTGTAGGAGTCGCCGGAACCGTCGTGTTCTTCGGTGGGCACGTACAACCGGTCGTTCCCCACGGCCAGTTCGGTGCAGTACTCGACCCGGGTGATGCCGTCGCAGCGGGCCGCGTACTGCTTGCCCGGTGCCGGGATGTGCGAGCGCAGGGCGCCGGTCTTGTTGTCGATGGAGAAGAAGTCCGAGATGCCGCTGCCGTCGCCCGCGCTGTCGCCGACGTCGGCCGCGACGACCAGCGGGTCGGTCGACACGATGCTCGCGTACTCGATGCCCTGGGCCATCTTGTAGTCGGAGAGCACCTTCCCGGAGACCGGGTCGATGGTCTGGATGTGGAGCACGGGCGAGTCGTACGTTCCGCACCGGCGCACCGCGACCAGCTTGGCGCCGCCGCCGTAACCGGCGTCGTAGCAGTCGGCGACCTTCGGGCTCCACAGGACCTTGCCGGTGGAGATGTCGAAGGCGGCACCGCCGTCGGTGCTGCCCACGGCGACCGTGTTCGCGCTGACGGTCACGTTCCCGAAACTGATCGGCTGGTCACCGGAGTCGGCGGTCTTCGTCCACAGCTTGGTGCCCGCGTTGAGGTCGATCGCGGCGATCTGGCTGCAGCCGTGCGAGGGCTTGTCCTTGGTCGGCATGGCGGGCTCGTAGAGGATGGCCGTCTTGCCGTCGGTGGTGGTGTGCTTCGTCGCCTGGCAGACCGGGCCGGGGAGCTTGATCGTCCACTGCTTGGCGCCGGTGTCGCGGTTGTAGCCGACGACCTCGGCGCTGCCGGTCTTGGCGTACACCTTGTCGGTGAGCCAGGAGCCCGAGGTCACCATGGTGTCGCTGACCTTGGGCATCGGGACCTCGAAGAGGACCTTGGAGGCCGGGTCGGCCGGGACCTTCTCCTTGCCGCCCGACGTCGTGCCGCCGGTGCCGCCCTTGCCGTTCGTGCCGCCCGTGGTGCCGCCGGCGGTCGCGGTCTTCTTCGTGTCGTCGTCCTTGTTGCCGGACGAGGACGCGTACCAGATCCCGCCGCCGACGATCAGCGCGATCGCGACGACAGCGGCGGTGATGATCACCGCGGGTGCCCCGAACTTCCGCCCGCCACCGCCTGGTTGGCCCGGCTGCGGGTGCAACGGCATGGTCGGCTGCCCCGGGTAGCCGTAACCCGGCTGCTGGCCATAGGGGTTGGGCTGTTGACCGTACGGCGGCTGCGGTTGCTGCTGCGGCTGGGCGTACGGGTTCGGCTGCTGGCCCGGGTAGCCGTAGCCGGGGGGCGGGGCCTGCGGGGGTCCCTGGGGCGGCTGCGGGGTTTGGGGTGCCTGGGGGTAGCCGTAGACCGGCTGCTGGGGCGGAGGCGACTGCGGGTAGCCGTAGCCCGGCGGGGTCTGTGGGGGCTGGTCCTGAGGTGGGCCGAAGCCGCCCTGCGGGGGCTGGTTCGGCGGGGGCGGCGGGGGCTGGGTCATGACGAGTACCTCGGGGAGGACGGCGGGACGGGAAGAAGTCGGGGTCTCACTTGCCGTACGCGAGCATCAACTTCTCCTTCGTGTCGTCATTGCCGTTCAGCCGGGTCGACGAGATGTAGAAGCGTCCGTCGACGTAGTCGATGTCCCGGGAGTAGAAGCTCGACTCGATCTGCGCGGTGCCGGACGGCATCTGCAGCAGCTTCGTCGGGGTGTGCGCGGAGCCGGTCGTGGGGATGGACACGACCTGGCCGCCCGCACCGTAGGAGGCCTCGACATAGGCGAGGAGCTTGCCGCCCTGGAGCTTGATCGGGAGCATCGACACGGACGCGGGCGACTTGACGCGCCACTCCTCCTTGCCGGTGGCGAGGTTGATCGCCACGATCTGGTTGGCGCCGGTCGTCACGTCCGTCGGGAGGTACAGGGTGCTCGCGTCGACCGCGACGCCCTGGCAGCCCTGGAGGTCGCTGTCGACGAACGACGAACCGCAGGTGGGCGCGAACGCGGCCTTGGAGTCGACCTGCGAGCGGACCGAACCGTCGTTCTTCAGCGTCGAGATGTTCCAGTGCTTGTGGTCGGAGTCGGTCATGTAGAGGACGACCGGGTCCACGGAGTAGACGTGGTCCACCGTCCAGCCCTTGGGTATCGACTTGGTCCACCTGGCCTTGCCGGTCGCCGGGTCCAGCTCCTGCACCTCGTCGTGCTCGGTGGAGGAGCCCGCCCCGCAGGACGCGACCGAGATCAGCTTCGCGCCGCCCGCGAACGCGCCCGGGAAGCAGGCCGCGCCGTACTTCTTCTTCTCGTAGAGCTTCTTGCCGCTGTCGATGTCGTACGCGATCCCGGACTCCGAGCGGCCCACCATCAGCGTCTTGCCGGTGACGGACAGCCCGATGCTGAGCGCGCTGTCGAAGAGGTCGCCGTCCGGGACGACCGCCGTCCAGCCCTTCGCCCCGGTGTTCAGGTCGAGCTGCTGGAGCTGGTTGCACTTGGCGTTGTCGCTGACACCGCTCTCGTACGCCACGACGATCTTGCCGTCGGACGACTGCTGCGAGGTGACCGCGCAGATCTTCTGCGGGAAGGTGACCGTGGGCCAGGTCGGGTTGCCGTTGCCGACGTCGTAGGCGACGAGTTCCTTGTACGCCGCCTTCACCGCCGTCTTGCCGGTGATCCACATGCCGGGGGCGTCGGCGCCGGAACCGGGCGCGTCCGGCGCCTCCTTGTACCAGAGCACCTTCGCCTCACCGGACTTGCGGCCCTCGTTGAGGTTCTCGGGGTCCTTGGCGCCGTCGCCGCTGCCGTCACCGGGGTTGGCGGGGTCGTCGGCCGTACCGCTGGCGGAGGGCGACGGGCTGTCACTCTGCTCCGCCACCGGCTTCTTGTCGTCACCGCCGCTGGTGACCGCCCACACCGTGCCGCCGACGACGAGCAGTCCGGCGACCGCGGCCGCGATCACCAGCGCCGGCTTCCCCTTGAAGGGGCCGCGACCGGAGGGGGGCGGGGTGAACTGCGGCGGCGCGGGCGGCGGGTATCCGTACCCGCCGTAGGGCGGCTGCTGACCGTACGGCCCCGGCTGCTGCGGCTGGCCGTAGGGGCCGGGTTGCTGCGGCGGCTGTTGGGGATAGCCGTAGGGGCCGGGCTGTTGTGGTGGCTGCTGCGGATAGCCGTAACCGGGCTGCGGCGGAACAGGAGCCCCGAAGCCGCCGGACGGTGGCTGTGGCGGTTGGTTCGGCGGCGCTCCGTAACCGCCGGACGGCGGCTGTTCGGGCGGCTGAGTCATCAGCGGCTCCCCCTCGTTCACTGATTTTTAGCCACGCCCCGAGGTTCGCGAAGGATCCGGAGGCGCGTTCAAGCAGGTCTCAGACGGCTCTTTCTATCACCCGGCTGTCCATGAAGAACGGGCCGGTTCACCCCTGTTCCCAAGGGAGGACCGGCCCGTGATACCGCCGTTATGCGCCTTCACTCACCCTTCACGCGTCCTCGGCGAGTTCCAGCCACCGCATCTCCAGCTCGTCCCGCTCGCCGCTCAAGTCCCGTAGCTGGGCGTCCAGTTCGGCCACTTTCGCGAAGTCCGTGGCGTTGTCGGCGATCTGGGCGTGCAGCTTGGCCTCCTTCTCGGAGACCTTGTCCAACTGCCGCTCGATCTTCTGCAGTTCCTTCTTCGCGGCCCGCTGGTCGGCGGCGCTCACCGCCGCCGCGGTCTTCTCCACCACGGGGACGGCAGCGGCGGCGACCTCCTCCATACGGTGGCGCCGCTCCAGGTACTCGTCGATGCCGCGCGGCAGCATCCGCAGCGTCGCGTCGCCGAGGAGGGCGTACACCTTGTCGGTGGTGCGCTCGACGAAGAACCGGTCGTGGGAGATCACGATCATCGACCCCGGCCAGCCGTCGAGGACGTCCTCCAGCTGGGTCAGGGTCTCGATGTCGAGGTCGTTCGTGGGCTCGTCGAGGAAGAGGACGTTGGGCTCGTCCATGAGCAGCCGCAGCAGTTGCAGCCGTCGCCGCTCACCACCGGACAGGTCACCGACCGGCGTCCACTGCTTCTCCTTGTTGAAGCCGAACGTCTCGCACAGCTGCCCGGCGGTCATCTCCCGCCCCTTGCCGAGGTCGACGCGCTCGCGCACCTGCTGCACGGCCTCCAACACCCGCAGCGTGGGCTTGAGTTCGGCCACCTCCTGCGAGAGGTAGGCGAGCTTCACCGTCTTCCCCACGACGACCTTGCCGGCCGCGGGCTGGGTGTCGCCGTCGCTGCGGGCGGCCTCGGCGAGGGCACGCAGGAGAGAGGTCTTACCGGCGCCGTTGACGCCGACCAGGCCGACGCGGTCACCGGGGCCGAGGTGCCAAGTGATGTGCTTCAGAAGGACTTTGGACCCGGCCTGGACGGTCACGTCCTCCAGGTCGAACACGGTACGGCCGAGGCGCGACGACGCGAACTTCATCAGCTCGCTGGTGTCGCGCGGCGGCGGTACGTCCGCGATCAGTTCGTTGGCGGCCTCGACGCGGAAGCGCGGCTTGGACGTACGGGCGGGGGCGCCGCGGCGCAGCCAGGCCAGCTCCTTGCGGACCAGGTTCTGCCGCTTGGTCTCCTCGGTGGCGGCGATGCGCTCGCGCTCGGCGCGGGCGAAGACGTAGTCGGTGTAACCGCCCTCGTACTCGTAGACGTCGCCCTTCTGCACGTCCCACATCCGCGTGCAGACCTGGTCCAGGAACCAGCGGTCGTGGGTCACGCAGACGAGCGCGGAACGCCGCTCGCGCAGGTGCTGGGCGAGCCAGGCGATGCCCTCGACGTCGAGGTGGTTCGTGGGCTCGTCCAGGACGACCAGGTCCTGGTCCTCGATGAGCAGCTTCGCGAGGGCGATACGGCGGCGCTCGCCGCCGGAGAGCGGGCCGATGACGGTGTCGAGTCCCTGCGGGAAGCCCGGCATGTCCAGGCCGCCGAAGAGTCCGGTGAGTACGTCGCGGATCTTGGCGTTGCCCGCCCACTCGTGGTCGGCCATGTCCCGGATGACCTCGTGGCGGACGGTCGCCTCCGGGTCGAGGGAGTCGTGCTGCGTGAGGACACCGAGGCGGAGTCCTCCGGAGTGGGTGACGCGGCCGGTGTCGGACTCCTCCAGCTTGGCGAGCATCCGGATCAGGGTGGTCTTGCCGTCACCGTTGCGGCCCACGACCCCGATCCGGTCCCCTTCGGAGACACCGAGCGAGACGCCGTCGAGCAGGGCACGGGTGCCGTACACCTTGCTGACGTTCTCGACATTGACCAGGTTGACGGCCATTTCTCTCCTGACAGGGGGGACGGTCAGCCTCCCAGGGTAATGCGCGGGGGGAGGCTGACGATCCGGGCAGGTCAGGTGGGGTGCGTTGGTCGTCTGCGGCGCCGTTGTGGCTGGTCGCGCCCACGCGGCGGAGCCGCAAATCGATACAGCCCCGCGCCCCTAAAAGCATCGCGTCCCCCCGTTGCCAGGTCAGCGGGTTGCTGCTGCCGTCCTGACCTCTCCCAGCAGGTCGTACATCGTCTGGCCGGGGCAGTCCGTCTGGAGCCAGTCGCGGTGGCCGCTGATGGTCTCGTTGTCCTTCTTCACGCCGTTCACGGGGTTGGTGTAGGTGATCTTCGCCTGGGGGTCGAGGCCCTTGAAGCGGGTGATGACCTTGATGAGGCGGATCAGGGAGGCCTTTGCCGCATCGGTCGGGGGCTGGGCCACGAGGTTGCCGATGAGGGCGATGCCGAGGTTGCCGGAGTTGAAGCCGGCGGTGTGGAAGGCGGTGACGAGGTTGCCGTTCTTGTCGAAGGCCGGGACGAGGTCGTCGCCGGAGTAGCGGCCCTCGTAGATCACGCCCGCCTCGTCGATGAGGAAGTGGTAGCCGATGTCACCCCAGTCGAGGGTGATCGCGTGGTACTCGTAGATCCCGCGGACGGTCGCGGCCGGGTCCGGGTCGGCGTTCGGGGTGTCCGTGTGGTGGACCGTGATCGACTGCAACGGGTAGTACGCCTCGGGCGAGTTGACCTTGCCGTCCTTGTACCGCTTCGACTCGTCGGCGCCCCACGCCGGGCGCGAGAGGTAGCGGACGCCGCGGACGCGGGTCGCCTCGGACGGCACGTGGAAGGTGTGGCCCGGGCCGCGGGTGCAGTCGATGGCGACCGAGCGTACGTCCGTCGCGCCGGCCGGTGCCTTCACCTGGTAGCCGGTGGCCTCGTCGGCCGCGATCAGGGCCGTACCGCCGTTGTCCACGGTCGCGCAACCGGTGCCGGTCTGCTGCCAGTCGCCGTCCGCGAGGCGGATGCCGACGCCGTCCTGGGTGCCGGTCCAGCGCAGGCCGACGTAGGACGCGGCGAAGGTCGTGGTGGCCGGGGTGGTGCCGGTGGCGGTGGCGGTGCGGGTTGCCGGGAACGTCTCCGGCTTGGTGCCGGAGGGGGCGGCATCGGTGTTCGTGGCGTCGGAGGCGGAGTCCGAGCCCGAGTCGGTGGCCGCGAACACGACCGGGGTCAGGGCGGCCCCGGCGGCCACGGCTCCGGCGGCGCCGATCGCGCCGCGACGCGAGAGGGAGCGCTTCCGGCGGTGGGACGGGGCGGGGGAGGACGGTGTGGGGGCGTCGGACACGGAACGGACCTTTCCAGCAGTGCACTTGAAGTATCAAACGAACCTATCCGTCCCATCCGCCCCACCTGTACAGCGATTGCGGTACATCTGTGTGGAGATGGTGCGAAGAGTGCAATCTCAGGCGCCGGCTCCGCGCAGTCGCTGCTTCGGGACCAGGGCCGACGCGGGCGCCAACCCCCGTCCGCCGGGCGCCTGTTGCTGATCCCCCACCGGCATGTCGTCGCGCATCAGGGTCTCGGGGATGAGCACCGCGGCCGTGACCCCGCCGCTCGACGAGTGCCGTACCTCCACGCGCAGGCCCTGCCGTTCCCGCAGCCGGTTGACCACGAACAGGCCGATCTGCTTGGCGTCGAGGAGGTCGACCTTCTCGGACTGGATCTTGCGGTTGGCGTCCGCCATCGCGTCGTCCTTCATGCCGAAGCCGCTGTCCTCGACCTCGATGAGGACGCCCTCCCGCATCCGGGCCGCGCGTATCTGCACCTGAGTGCTGGGCGGTGAGAAGGCCGTCGCGTTCTCGACGAGTTCGGCGAGCAGATGGATCACGTCGGCGACGGAACCGCCGGACAGCGACACCTTCGGTACGGCCCAGATCTGGACGCGGGCCGAGTTCTCGATCTCGGCGACGGCCGCGCGCAGGATGTCGGACAGCGGGATCGGGTCCCGCCAGCCGCGCCCGGGCGCGATCCCCGACAGGATCAGCAGGCTCTCGGAGTGCCGGCGCATCCGCGTGGCCAGGTAGTCGACGCGGTACAGCTCCTGGAGTTCGGCCGGGTCGCGCTGTCTGCGGACCATCGCGTCGAGGAGGTCCAGCTGGCGGTGGAGCAGGACCTGGCTCCGGCGGGCCAGGCTGACGTAGACCCCGGAGATCCCGCTGAGGAGTTCGGCGCGCTCGGAGGCGGCCTTGAGGGCGGCGCGCTGGACGGCGGTCAACGCGGTGCCGACCTGGGCCAGTTCGTCGCCGGCGAGACGGCGCATGGGAGCCTCGGCGTCGATGTCGACGCCCTGGCCCGCGTGCAGTCGGCGCATGGCCTGCGGAAGGCGGCGGCCGGCGACTTCGAGGGCGGAGTTGCGCAGGTCGAGGAGTTCGACGATGAGGCCGCGGCCGACGAGCACGGAGACGAGCAGCGACAGCAGCACGCCGACCAGGCCGAGCACGACGGCGACCCCGGAGGCGCCGAGCGTGTCCCAGCCGAACGGGTCGGCGGCGGCCGTGGCTCCCGTACCGGCCTCCGTCTCGGCCGTACCGAGCCCCTTGAGGACTCCACCCACGGTGGCGTCCCAGCCCTTGAGGAAACCGGCGGACGCGGCCGGGGTGCCGGGGCCCGCGCTGCTCACCCGGTTCTCGATCGCCTGGAGTTGGCTGTATCCGCTGCCGTCGAGGACCGTGCGGTACGCCGTCCGGTGCTCGGCCCTGAGGTCGGCGACCGCGGGGGCGAGCAGTTCGCGCTGGGTGGCGACGGCGCCGACGAACAGCGCGTACTGCTCCTTCGTCAGCTCGCCCCCGGTGCGGGCGGCGCCGAGCAGCGCCTCCTCGCGGGCGACGGCCTCGCGGGCCCGGGACAGTTCGAGCACCACGCGCGCCTCGGAGGCGTCGGCGGCGGTCTTGTCGCCGGTGAGCGCGCCGGTGACGGAGAAGCCGTGCTCGACGATCGCCGAGTAACCGCTATACGTGGCCGTCGACTTGGCGCCCTTGGCGGTGGCCTGTGCGCGCAGCGCCGCGAGGCCGTTGGCGTCCGTCTCCAGCTTGTCGATACGGCCGGGCAGCGTGGAGTCGATGAGCGCCGCGTCGGAGCTGGACGCGTTGACACCGTCGAGCAGCGCGGCGGCGGCCCTGTCGGTGGCCTTCGTGGCGCTCGTGAAGGCGCCCGGTGCGTCCGCGTGCCGCAGGGCGGCGGCCCGTTCGCCCTGTACCGCGGTGACGAACTCGGCCACGGGAGTGAGGAGTTCGGAGTTGACGTCCTTGGCGGTCTCGGTGGCCGCGATGCTCGACGCGGTGGTGACCGCGGCGAAGCCCCACAGGGCCATCAGGGACACGACGGGCAGCATCAGCAGGGCGACGATCTTCGCGCGGACCGATCTGGGGCGCAGTCGGGCGGGCGTGCGGAGGACACGCATGGGGACCTCGTTCGGGGGAGTGCGGGGTGAGTGCCGGGGGGTGCGGGGGTGTTCGTACGGCGGCCGTGGACCGGGGTGCCGCGTGCCGCAGCGGTGCGGGGAGTGGCGAAGTCGGCTCGGGTCACGCGGAGTTCGGCCTCGCGCGGGGGTTCGGTGCCTGGTCCCGGGGAGTCGGGGGGCGGCGTCCTGGGGAGAGCGGCGAGTCGATGTCGGCCTGGACCGGGGTGGGGGTGGGTGGTTTGGGTTGTGTGCGGGGTGCGGGTCGGTGGGGGCTGGGTGCGCAGTTCCCCGCGCCCCTGGGGAGTGGGGGTGGGCGGGGTGGGAGCCTGCGCCCGGGCGTCGGGTGGGGGTGGGGATCGGCGGGGTGGGAGCCTGTGCCGGGGTGTCGTGGCGGCGGGTGTGTTCGCCGTGGGGCGGCCGAAGTCGGTTCAGACCGTGGCGAGTTCGACCTCGCGCAGCAGCTCCGCCGCGAAGGCCGACTCGTGGCGCTTGCCGGTCGGGGACAGGGCGACGTACGCGGAGGCCAGGAAGAGGAACGAGCCGAGCACGACCGCGAGCGGGAAGATGAACTCCGTGGCGGTGGCGCCGGACAGGGCCGCGCCGCTGGGCGCGAGGGCGACGCTCACGGCGTACATCCCGGTGTAGTGCATGCTGCTGACCGCGAGCCCCATGACGAGGGCGGCGAGGGTGGCCAGGACCGGGCCGCGGACGACCAGGGTGAGGGTGAGTGCGGCGGTCGCGGCGACGACGGCGATCGCGACGGAGGCGATGACGAGCCGGGGGTCGTAGTCGATCGTGCCGTGCAGGTCGAGCGCGGCCATGCCGGTGTAGTGCATGGCGGCGACGCCGAGGCCGGTGCCGATGCCGCCGAAGGCGACCGAGGTGACGCGGGAGCGGCCGTAGCCGGCGGTGAAGACGCCGGCGGCGACCACGCCGATGGACATCAACAGGCTGAGGACGGTGAGCGGGACGTCGTAGCGGATGGGGGTGCCTTCGACGCTGAAGCCGAGCATCGCCACGAAGTGCATGGTCCAGATGCCGGAGCCGATGGCGACGGAGGCGAGGGTCAGCCAGTTCCGTTTGGAGGCGCCGTCCGCCTCAAGTGCCCTTACGGTGCAGCGCAGTCCGAGGGCGGCGCCGACGCAGGCCATCGCGTAGGAGAGGACCGGGGTGACCCAGCCCGCGCTGAAGTGATCCATGTGGCCCATGGGGAGGTTCCTCTCGGGCGTGGCGCGGCGAGACCGCGCGCGCAGGGAGTACCGCCGGTAACGAGGACCGGGGTCGGCTGATCATGACAGCCCTTTCCCTGTGACATAGGGCGCGAAAGGGACCTTGAGGTCGATTGGCGAACAATAAATCCATGTGGTTTGGATAACACCGAACATGCGCATTTTTGCAGGTCAGGCGGGTGTTCCGTGGACCTCGTGTGAAGGTCGGTCGATCACGGTCGCCCCGGCCGCCGGACCCGCCGCCGTACGTACCGTTCGGCATGTTCCGGAGCCCGCCAATGCCTCGGCCACCTTCGCCGCCGAACCGGGGTCGCGGACGAGGAACGCCGTCGTCGGGCCCGAGCCGGAGACGAGCGCGGCGAGGGCGCCCGCGGTGCGGCCCGCGGCGAGGGTGTCGGCGAGTTCCGGGAAGAGCGAAAGGGCCGCGGGCTGAAGGTCGTTGGAGACGGCGGCGGCGAGTGCGTCCGGGTCGCCCTTCGCGAGCGCGTCGAGGAGTGACCGGGAGGCGACGGGCTCGGGGACGCCGGTCCCCTCCCCGAGCCGGTCGAACTCCCGGAACACCGCCGGAGTCGACAGCCCGCGCTCGGCCATCGCGAACACCCAGTGGAAGGTGCCGCCGGTCTCCAGGACGGTCAGCTTCTCGCCGCGCCCGATACCGAGCGCCGCCCCGCCGACGAGACTGAACGGCACATCGCTGCCCAACTCCGCGCAGATGTCGAGCAGTTCGGCCCGCGAGGCCCCGGTCCCCCACAACGCGTCGCACGCCACCAGCGCGCCCGCGCCGTCCGCACTGCCGCCCGCCATGCCGCCGGCGACGGGGATGTCCTTGGCGATGTGGATGTGCACGGCGGGGCTACGGCCGTACCGCTCCGCGAGTGCTACGGCCGCCCGCGCCGCCAAGTTCGTTCCGTCCAGGGGGACTTGGGCCGCGTCCGGGCCCGCGCAGGTGATGCGGAGTTCGTCGGCGGGGGTCACGGTGACCTCGTCGTGGAGGCCGACCGCGAGAAAGACGTTGGCCAGGTCGTGGAAACCGTCGGGGCGCGCGGCCCCCACCGCGAGCTGGACGTTGACCTTCGCGGGGACGCGGACGGTGACGCTCACTTGCCGGGCTCCTTGTGCTGGACCTCTTCGGCACCCACCTTGTTCTCCGCGATGCGCGTGAACTCCTCGACCGTGAGTGACTCGCCGCGTGCCTGCGGGGACACCCCGGCGGCCACCAGTGCCGTCTCCGCCGCTGCCGCCGAGCCCGCCCAGCCCGCGAGTGCCGCCCGCAGGGTCTTGCGGCGTTGGGCGAAGGCCGCGTCGACCACGGCGAAGACCTCGCGACGGGTGGCTGTCGTCTTCAGGGGCTCGGGCCTGCGGGTGAGGGCCACGAGGCCGCTGTCCACGTTCGGGGCCGGCCAGAAGACCGTGCGGCCGATGGAACCGGCCCGCTTGACCTCGGCGTACCAGTTCGCCTTCACCGACGGGACGCCGTACACCTTGGAACCGGGCGGGGCGGCCAGGCGGTCGGCGACCTCCGCCTGGACCATCACCAGGGTGCGTTCGATGGTCGGGAAGTGTTCCAGCATGTGGAGCAGGACCGGTACGGCCACGTTGTAGGGGAGGTTGGCGACCAGCGCGGTCGGGGGCGGGCCCGGCAGCTCGGTCACCTGCATGGCGTCCGAGTGCACCAGCGCGAAACGGTCCGCCCGGTCCGGCATCCGCGCCGCTACCGTCGCCGGGAGCGCGCTCGCGAGGGTGTCGTCGATCTCCACGGCGGTGACGCGGTCGGCTACCTCGAGCAGCGCGAGTGTGAGTGAGCCCAGGCCGGGGCCTACCTCCACCACCACGTCGTCGGGGCGGACGTCTGCGGTGCGGACGATGCGGCGGACCGTGTTCGCGTCGATCACGAAGTTCTGGCCGCGTTGTTTTGTGGGGCGGACGTTCAGGGCTGCCGCCAGTTCGCGGATCTCGGCGGGGCCCAGGAGGGCGTCGGGGTTGCTGCTCACGTTCCTAGGTTACGGGGCCGTTTTCGGCTGCCGCGCCGTCGTGGCTGGTCGCGCAGTTCCCCGCGCCCCTAAGGGGTGGGGGCTGCGCCCCCTACCCCTTGTCCCTCATCACTCAGCCGTGCAGCCTTGTTCCGCAGTGTGGCCACGGGCTTGAGCCCCGCCGCACGTACAGCCTCTTCGCTCTGAACGTCTGTTCCTCCGCGCTTGCGTCCTGTGGACGGCCACTCCCGCCCAGGCTGTGCCAGGTGTGGGTGTCGAACTGGTAGAGGCCGCCGTACGTGCCCGAAGGGTCCACCGCGCCGGGACGGCCGCCTGACTCGCAGGTCGCCAGGCCGTGCCAGTTGAGCTGGTCGGCGCCCTGGACCGACGTGGGCATCGGTTTTGTGCCCACCTTCACCAGCTGCGAGCGGGGTTCGCGGACCAGCTGGTCGTCCACCCGTCGCGGTTTCTCCTTGACGCCGTTGACCGTGCGGAGGGTGTAGGTGACCCGGCGCATACCCGGCTGGCCCGCTCGCTCCACCACCTCCGTGCCCTTGAACAGGGTGGGGTCGTCGGTGCGCTCGACCTTGAAGGGGATCGCCTCCTCGCGGACCTCGCGCGTGCCGGTGACGCGGAGGACCGTGATCGTCTGGCCGTCGCGCGGGAAGCCGGCCGGCGGGACCGAGGTCGTGTCCTCGCCGTGGAGGCCGATGCCCGCCTCCTGGACCGCCTCGCCGACCGTCGCCGCGTTGGTGCGGATCGTGCGGGCGCGGCCGTCGGCCATGATCGTGACGGTGCGTTCGGTGCGGACGTCGAGGGCGAGTCCGGCGCGGCCGATGGGCTGGGAACGCGAGGTGGAGACGTACGCGCCCTCGGCCCGTACGCCGAGTTGTTCGAGGGCGCCGTCGACCGTGCGTGCCGTGGTCCACACCTCGCGCCGGTGGCCGTCGATGGTGAGCCGCACGGGGCGGCCGTAGCGCACCGCGACCTCGTCGCCGCTGGCGAGGGTCGCGTCGCGGCCGGGGGCGACCACGTCGTGCGCGCCTACGTCCACGCCCTGCTGGGCGAGGAGTTCGGTGACGTCGTCGGCGAAGGTGTGCAGCGTGCGCGGCTTGCCGTCGACGCTCAGCTCGATCGCCTTGTCCTTGGCGACGAACGCGGTGGTGCCGCCGGCGAGGAAGGCGACCACCAGCGCCTGTGGCACCAGCCTGCGCATCGCGGAGCCGGAGTCCGGGCGGTCCGCTCTTCGCCGCCGGCCGTGCCGTGCCGCCGGCTCGCTCTCCGGCTCGGTGGTGCCCGCCTGGCGGGGGAACACGGGTTCGTACGCCTCGTAGGCGGGGCGGTACGTGTCCCCGTACACCTCGGTGGGCCCGTCGGTGTACGCGTCGGCGCGCACACCGCGGTCGTACGTCTCGTAGGTCTCGTAGTTGCTCACGCCGACACGCTCCAGAAGGCCACGGGGGTCCGGATCGGGCCAACAGAACCTAGCGGAGTGACCGTCACTCTCCAAAGCGACGCGGCTACCCAGAGTTGTGTTCGATGAAGCCTTGAAGCGTCGTCAGGACTCTCAATAGCCGAACGCCCGGGCCGTGTTGGCCGCGAGCGCCGTCGCCAGCTCGTCCTCCTCGATGCCCCGTACGGCGGCCATCGCGCGGACCGTGACCGGAATGAGGTAGGGCGCGTTGGGCCGTCCGCGGTACGGGGCCGGGGTGAGGAACGGGGCGTCCGTCTCCACCAGGACCAGTTCCAGGGGGGCCACCGCCAGCGCGTCCCGCAGGTTCTGGGCGTTCTTGAAGGTGACGGTGCCGGCGAAGGACATGAAGTACCCGGCGCGGGCGCAGAGTTCGGCCATGTCGGCGTCGCCGGAGTAGCAGTGGAAGACCGTGCGCTCGGGGGCGCCTTCCTCCTTGAGGACGCGGAGGACGTCGGCGTGGGCGTCGCGGTCGTGGATGACCAGGACCTTGCCGTGCCGCTTGGCGATCTCGATGTGGGCGCGGAAGGACTCCTCCTGGGCCGCCTTGCCCTCGGGGCCGGTGCGGAAGTAGTCGAGGCCGGTCTCGCCGACGCCCTTGACCTGCGGGAGTCCGGCGAGGCGGTCGATCTCCGCGAGGGCTTCCTCCAGGGCCGTGTCGCCGCCCGCCACCCGTGCGCCCTGCCGGGACCAGCCGTCAGGGTCGCCGTGGACTATGCGCGGGGCCTCGTTCGGGTGCAGGGCGACCGTCGCGTGGACGGCGTCGTACCGGGCAGCCGTGTCGGCGGCCCAGCGGGAGCCCTTGAGGTCGCAGCCGACCTGCACGAGCGTCGTCACACCGACCGACGCGGCCTTGGCGAGAGCCTCGTCCACCGTGCCGGACTGCATGTCGAGGTGGGTGTGGGAGTCGGCGACGGGCACCCTGAGGGGCTCCGGGAGCGGCGGCGCCGCGTTCTTCTCGCTGCCGCGTGCGCGGGCGCCGGCGCTGTCGCTGGAGGAAGGCATGCCCCGATCCTACGAAAGGGGCATGCCCGCCCGGTCGCCGGAGCCGGTCAGCTCGCCTTGCGGTGGAACGGGTGCAGCAGGTCCGACAGATGCCAGTGGTGGTCCCTGTGCTCCGGCAGCGGGGTCACGGCGGCGTCGCCGTCCTCCGGTGCCGTGGCGTCCGCCGCTGCCGCCGCCGAGCGGGGCCGCGGCGCCTGGTACTGCCGCTGTGCCGCCTCCCGTACAGACGACACCTGGCCCGCGCGCATGATGCGGACGACATGCCCGTCGCAGTTGAGGCAGGCGGGCCGGCTGAGCGGTGACGGCACGACCTGACCCTCCGCCACGTACATCACGAACTGGTGGCCGTCGGTGTCGACGTGGTGCTCTATCTCGTACGACTGCTCCCAGCCGTGCCCGCACCGCATGCAGGCGAAGGAGTACGACTCGTTCACCACGGCTGTGGCAGCGCCACGGAGGCCGGTCTGCCCTGCGATCTCACTCATGCCAGCTCCTGCTTGCTTTCCGCTGGACAAGCGCCCCCGGCGAGGGGATTCCCCCCGGAATCCCGTTGGAGGCGAGGGACGGGTGCGTCCCTTCATCCAGTGGACGCCTCCAGCAGGGCGAATGCATCAGTCCTGTCGACTGTTGGAGGCGATTTGGACTTTCCTTGTCGAATCACCCCGTCAAGGCGGTCCGGGCTTTGCATTTCGTGACCGCGCTTTGCCCCGCCATGGGGCGCGCGCTCATAGGAACAGCTCCCCGCTCAGAGGAACCTTTCTCGCAGGTCAGAGCGGTTTTTGCGCAAGCTCACAGGGGTTTTTGCGCAGACTTCGCCGCCACCACCGCATCGAACACCTCGCGCTTGGGAACGCCCGCCTCGACGGCCACGGCCGCGATCGCCTCTTTACGCCGCTCCCCCGCCTCCTCGCGCACCCGCACCCGCCGTACCAGCTCGTCGGCGCTCAGTTCCTCGGCCTTCTCGGGGGCGCCCTCCACGACGACGGTGATCTCCCCTCTCACACCCTCCGCCGCCCACTCGGCCAGTTCGCCGACCGGGCCGCGCTTGATCTCCTCGTACGTCTTCGTCAGCTCGCGGCAGACGGCGGCCCGGCGCTCGGCGCCGAACACCTCGGCCATCGCGGCGAGGGTGTCGTCGAGCCGGTGCGGCGCCTCGAAGTAGACGAGGGTCCGCCGCTCACCGGCGACCTCCCGCAGCCGCGACAGGCGCTCGCCCGCCTTCCTCGGCAGGAACCCCTCGAAGCAGAACCGGTCCACCGGCAGCCCCGACAGCGCGAGCGCGGTGAGCACGGCGGACGGTCCCGGTACGGCGGTGACCTTGATGTCCTTCTCCACGGCGGCGGCGACCAGCCGGTACCCCGGGTCGGACACGGACGGCATCCCGGCGTCGGTCACCAGCAGCACGCGCGAGCCGCCGAGCAGCGCCTCGACCAACTCCGGTGTCCGCGCGGCCTCGTTGCCCTCGAAGTACGACACGACCCGCCCCTTGGGCTGCACCCCGAGCGCCTGGGTCAGCCGCCGCAGCCGTCGCGTGTCCTCGGCGGCGACCACATCGGCACCCGCCAACTCCTCGGCGAGCCGCGGCGGAGCGTCCGCGATGTCGCCGATGGGGGTGCCGGCAAGGACCAGAGTTCCGGGAGCAACTGTCACGTTTCCATCCTCTCAGGGGAGAGAGGCGGGACTCACACAGCCCTGTTCCCTACGATGGCGCGGTGACCAGTACCGCGTCCTCCATGGACACCCGGCAAGGGCAGGCCCCGCAAGACCAGCGGCCGTCGTGGCAGCAGCGGCTGCGCCGATTCGGCTACACGGCGGGGCCCAGAAGCGACGTACGCGACCGGCTGGTGCCGCCGTACGCGGAGCCCAGCCCCCGGCTGTGGGCGGCGCTGGGCTTCTCGCCGGGGCTCGTCGACCGCATCACCCGCTGGTCGGGCTGGGGCGGTCCGCTGCTGGTCACGCTCATGGCCGGCGTGATGCGCTTCTACCACCTGGGCAGTCCGAAGGCGGTGATATTCGACGAGACGTACTACGCGAAGGACGCGTGGGCGCTGGTCCACCGCGGCTTCGAGGTCAACTGGGACAAGAACGCCAACGACCTGATCCTCCAGCACAACGGTCACGTCCCGATCCCGACGGACGCGGCCTACGTCGTGCACCCGCCGGTCGGCAAGTACGTCATCGGCCTCGGCGAGCTGATCTTCGGCTTCAACCCGTTCGGCTGGCGCTTCATGACGGCGCTGCTCGGCACGCTCGCCATCCTGATGCTGTGCCGCATCGGCCGCCGCCTGTTCCGCTCCACGTTCCTGGGCTGCGTGGCGGGCGTCATGATGTCGCTCGACGGCCTGGCCTTCGTGATGGCCCGCACCTCGCTGCTCGACGGCGTCCTGATGTTCTTCGTGGTGGCGGCGTTCGGCTGCCTCCTCCTGGACCGGGACAGGGCCCGGGCGAAACTCGCGGCAGCACTACCGGTCGACGCGGACGGCCGGGTCCGCCCGGACGCGCACATCGCGAACACCTTGTTCCTCGGGCTGCGCCCCTGGCGCTGGGCGGCGTGCCTGCTGCTCGGCCTCGCCATGGGCACCAAGTGGAACGGCATGTTCTACGCCGCCGCCTTCGTGGTGATGACCGTGCTCTGGGACGTCGGCTCCCGCAAGGTCGCGGGCGCCAGCCGCCCGTACGTCGCGGCCCTGAGGTACGACCTGTTCCTCGTCGTGGTCATGGCCCCGGTCGCGATCTCGGTCTACGTCCTGTCCTGGCTCGGCTGGATCCTCTCCCCGGCCAACGGCACCGGCGGCTACTTCCGCAACTGGGCCGCGACCGACGGCAAGGGCGGCTTCTGGAGCCACTTCATGCCCGACTGGGCACGCAGCCTGTGGCACTACGAGCACGAGGTCTACGAGTTCAACGTCGGCCTGCATTCCCCGCACACGTACATGTCCAACCCCTGGAGCTGGCTGGTCGACGGCCGCCCGGTCTCGTACTTCTACGAGTCCCCGTCCCCCGGCTCGGACGGCTGCCCGGCGAGCGCCGGCGAGAAGTGCGCCCGCGAGGTCCTGGCCATCGGCACCCCGCTCCTCTGGTGGGCGGCCTGCTTCGCCCTCCTGTACGTCCTGTGGCGCTGGGCGTTCCGCCGCGACTGGCGCGCGGGCGCGGTCGCCTGCGGCGTCGCGGCCGGCTACCTCCCCTGGTTCATGTACCAGGACCGCACGATCTTCTTCTTCTACTCCATCGTCTTCCTCCCGTTCCTCTGCCTCGCGGTCGCCATGCTGATCGGCGCGATCATCGGCCCACCGGGCTCCAGCGACACCCGCCGGGTCGCGGGCGCGGTGGGAGCGGGCGTACTGGTCCTGCTGGTCACGTGGAACTTCATCTACTTCTGGCCGCTGTACACGGGGACGGCGATCCCCATCGACCAGTGGCGGTCGAGGATGTGGCTCGACACCTGGGTCTAGTCCTGCTGGACGAAGTCGTCGGCGGGCCCCCCGTCCAGCTTGTCCGTGCCGGGTCCGCCGTAGAGCCTGTCCTTGCCGCCGTCGAATCTGCCGCCGTCGCGGTTGTCGCCGTAGAGGGTGTCGGCGCCGCTGTTGCCGTAGAGGACGTCGGCGCCGACGCCTCCGTACAGCTGGTCGTCGCCGGGGCCACCGTAGAGCGTGTCGTCGCCCTGGTCGCCGCTCAGGCTCTGGTCGCCCGCGCTGCCGCGGAGCACGTCGTCGCCGGGGCCGCCTCTTCCGCCGGCCCCCTCGCCGACCGCGTGGATCGTGTCGTCGCCCTTGCCGCCCTCGACGTACTCGCCGGTCCGCACCGTGATGGTGTCGTCGCCGTTGTCGCCGTAGACGGCCTGGGCCTCGCGGGCGGTGCCGGTCCAGGTGTCCTTGCCGGCGCCCAGGTGGACCACGTTGTAGCCCAGATAGCCATAGGCGTCACCGGGGATGTTGTTGTGCACGACGGCGGAGTCGTTCGCGTCGCCGAGGTTCAGCAGGAGCGTGGGGTAGGGGTCCGTCGCCATCTCCTCGATCACGATCGTGCAGGCGACCTTGGTGCGGTCCTCGGCGTCGGGGGAGACGCAGCCGGGCCCCGACGGCCTGATCGGAACCACGTCGTCTATCAGGTACCTGACGACGCTCCCGCCTCTGTCCGACGTCTCGGTGACGGTCACGTGGTTGGCCTGGTGGCGGGCGGCCGTGTAGACGACTTTGCCGCGCACCGCGGCCGTCGCCGGCGGCCCTTTGTACGGCGCCGGTCCCGAGGTCATCGCGACCCGCACCACAACTCCCAGAGCCAGCACCAGAGTTACCACCACCGCGACCCGCACCACCCGGTGCCCGCCAAGTCGGGAGAACATCGCGCTACCTCCGTGAGCCGGGGTGTCGGACCCGGCACCACGACCGACCCCCGACCCCCACCCCCGGTTGCCCGGTATCCCCCACCGTTCGCCGTACGTTCACATACGTGGCCCATTGGGCGGCGCAATTCAGTCAGCTGATCTCTGTTCGGACAACAAAAGGCAACACCCCTCACAGCTTTCCCCCACGCCACCTACAGTTCGAAGGACTGATAACGGGGAGGGACAGGGGCATGCGCAAGGGGGTAAAGGCCACCGTCATCGGCAGTGTGTTCGCCGTGATGGTGGGCGGGGCGGGGTACGGGGCGTTCAACGTCGTGTCCGCGTTGGGGGGTTCGGACGGGGTGGCCGGGGTCGGTGGGCCCGCCGCCAAGAAGACCGGGCCGCCCAGCAGCGGTGAGGTCGAGGAGACGACGAAGAAGTTCTTCGCGGCCTGGGAGAAGGGGCAGGCGGTGGCCGCCGCGTCGTACACGAACAACGACGCCGCCGCCGACGCCGTGCTGGAGTCCTACAGCGGGGCCGGTCACATCACCAAGGTGAAGATCACGCCCGGTACGAAGACCGGGGCCACCGTGCCGTTCACGGTGAGGGCGACGGTGTCGTACAAGGGCATCGACAAGCCGCTCGGTTACAAGAGTCAGCTGACCGTCGTGCGCGGGGAGACGACCGGGCGGGCCCTCGTCGACTGGCAACCTGCCGTCGTGCACCCGGAGTTGAAGACCGGCGACACGTTCGTCACCGGCGAGTCCGCGAGCCCGGCGATCGAGGCCGTGGACCGGAACGGGGCCGTGCTGACCAAGGAGAAGTACCCGTCGCTGGGGCCGATCCTGGACGAGCTGCGGTCCAAGTACGGCGACAAGGCGGGCGGTACGCCCGGTATCGAGCTGGCGATCAAGCACGCCGTCGCGGACTCGGCCGACACCACGCTGGTGACCCTGGAGAAGGGCAAGGCGGGCAAGGTGCGCACGACGCTCGACGCGAGCGCGCAGGCCGCAGCCGAGAAGGCCGTCACGAAGTACTCGGAGTCGTCCGTCGCGGCCGTGCAGCCGAGCACCGGTCAGATCCTGGCCGTCGCCAACAACCGCAACGACGGCTTCAACGCCGCGTTCCTGGGCCAGTTGGCGCCCGGCTCGACGATGAAGATCATCAGCGCCGCCACGCTCATCGACAACGACATCACCAGCATGAGCGGCGCGGCGCCCTGCCCGCCCACCGCCACCTGGCAGAGCCAGACCTTCAAGAACCTGACGGGCCTGTCGCCGGACGAGAACGCGACGCTCGCCGACAGTTTCGCCCGCTCCTGCAACACGGCGTTCGTGAAGTTCGCCGACTCGGTCAAGGTGGACTCGCTGACCAAGGAGGCCGAGGACCGCTTCGGGCTCGGCCGGGACAACTGGAAGACCGGCATCCCGTCCTTCGACGGCTCGGTCCCCGCGTCCGGCGGCCCGGACACCGCGGCGAACCTGATCGGCCAGGGCCAGGTGCAGATGAGCCCGCTGAACATGGCGTCGGTGACGGCCACGGCGAAGACGGGCTCGTTCCGCCAGCCGGTGCTCGTCGCGCAGAGCCTCGACGACCGCCAACTGGCCACCGCCCAGGGCCTGTCGGCGAGTACGTCGGCCCAGCTGCGGGCGATGATGAACCGCACCGCGACCAGCGGCACCGCGGCCGGCATCATGGCCGGGCTCGGCGGCAGCATCGGCGCGAAGACGGGTTCCGCCGAGGTGGACGGCCAGTCCAAGTCCAACAGCTGGTTCACCGGCTACCGCAATGACATCGCGGCGGCGGCCATGACCCAGGACGGCGGCCACGGCATCGACGCCGCCGGCCCGATCGTCCGGGCGGTACTGGCGGCAGGTGGCTGATCTCACTCCGCGGGGAAAGTGAACTCACCCGCACAGGACGGGACTCTAGGCTGTGCCCCGTCGTTGGGGTGTGTGAGGGCTGAGGGCCAGAACGACGGGGGCCCAAAGGGATTCGCGGAGGATCGGGAACTGTGGGCACCAGGGGCAAGCGAAGGCGCGTACCCGAGAAGCGCAAGGCGAGACCGGCCGTGGTCGGCGGGGTGATCGCCGTGGCCGTCGTCGGCGCGGGCGTCGGCGCCTACGCGCTGTACGACGGCGGGGCCTCCGCCGAGGCGCGCACGTCGACGACCGCCGACCACAAGGCCATCAAGACGGGCCCGTTGTCGGCGACCGAGGTGCAGACGACCGCGAAGCGGTACCTGGCCGACTGGCAGCAGGGCAAGGTCGCCCAGGCCGCCGCGACGACGGACAAGTCGACGGCGGCCGCCGCCCTGCTCACCGGGTACACGAAGAACGCCCACATGAAGGGCATCACCGTCACCGAGGGCACCCCCACCGGCACCAAGGTCCCCTTCTCCGTGAAGTGCACGGTGTCGTACAAGGGCATCAACAAGCCGATGTCGTACGCGAGTTCACTCACGGTCGTGCGCAGCGCGAAGGACGGCAAGCCGTACGTCCAGTGGCACGCCTCCGTCGTCCACCCGGACCTCGCGGACGGCGACACCCTGGTCACGGGCGAGTCCGGCACCCCGCCGATCAAGGCGTACGACCGTGACGGCGGCGAGCTGACGGTGGCCAAGTACCCGTCGCTGGGGCCGGTGTTGGACGGGCTGCGGGAGAAGTTCGGCAAGAAGGCGGGCGGCAAGGCGGGTATCGAACTCCAGGTGATCCGGGGCAAGAAGTCCAAGCAGTCGGACAAGACGCTCGTGGAGCTGAGCAAGGGCACCCCGGGCAAGGTGAAGACGACGCTCAGCCCGACGCTCCAGGCGGCGGCCGAGACGCAGGTCGACAAGCAGAAGAACTCGTCGGTCGTGATGATGCGCCCGTCGACCGGCGAGATCCTGGCCGTGGCGAACGCCTCGCACGGCTTCAACGTGGCCTTCCAGGGCTCCCTCGCCCCCGGTTCCACGATGAAGATCGTGACGTCGACGATGCTCTTCGAGAAGAACCTGATCACCCCGGACGCGTCCCACCCCTGCCCCAAGACGTACAAGCTGGCGGGCTGGACCTTCCACAACGACGACGACTCGGAGATCAAGAAGGGCACGTTCAAGATGGCCTTCGGGGCGTCCTGCAACAACGCCTTCATCAACTTCGCGCCCAAGCTGTCCAACAGTGACCTGACGACGGAGGCCCAGCAGGTCTACGGCCTCGGCATGAACAACTGGGCCATCGGCGTCCCCACCTTCGACGGCTCGGTCCCGGTGCAGAGCGGCGCGCAGATGGGCGCCTCGCTGATCGGCCAGGGCGGGGTCCGCATGAACCCGCTGAACATGGCGTCGGTCGCCTCGACGGTCGACACGGGCACCTTCCACCAGCCGTACCTGGTCTCCCCGACGGTCGACAACCGCACGATCGCGAAGGCCTCGCGCACGATGTCGTCGACGACGCAGGCCGAGCTGAAGGAGGTCATGAAGTACACGGCGGACTACGGCACGGCGGCCGAGGCGATGTCCGGACTCGGTCCGGACTACGGCGCGAAGACCGGTTCGGCGGAGGTCGACGGCCAGAAGAAGCCCAACGGCTGGTTCACCGCGTACAAGGGCGACCTCGTCGCCGCGGGCGTCGTCCAGGCGGGCGGCCACGGCGGCGACACGGCGGGCCCGATCGTGGCGGCCCTGCTCAAGCTGGGCGACAGCCTCGGCGGCTGAACCCCGGCTTGAGCCCGCTGAGCCCCTGATCCTCTGCGGGGCTCGGCTGATCCTCCGTGGAGGTCAGCTGATCCTCCGTGGGGCTCGGCTGATCCTCCGTGGGGGTCAGCTCGCGACCGGCGCGGTGGCCATATAGGTCCGCCGCAGGAACCGCATGATCGTCTTCGTCTCGAACTGGACGACGGAGACGCCCTGTTCGGAGTGGAACTCGACCACGGCCTGCACCCGCCCGCACGGCCACACCCGCACTTCGCCGCTGCCGGCCGGGGAACGCAGCCCCTGCTCCAGCAGCTCGCGGTCGAAGGTCCATTCGTGCGGTCCGGGCAGGCCGATACGGACGGCTCGGGGATCGGAGTCGGGGTCGTACCGCAGGACGACGGGGACCGCGTCAGCATCCAGCCGGTCCACGTCCTCGTCGGTGACGATATGGGCTCGCGCGTACTGTTCGACTACGGACATCGGGCGGCCCCTTACGCTGAGTGACCTGTGTGAAAGCTATGCATCCGCTTCCACTACCCAAATGTCGCACATTTTCTCGGGAGCGCCCTCCGGGGCGACAGATCTCACATGTCGGCGCGAGACTGTCTGGCTCTTGCAAAGCAGTCGCAATAACCATCTAAAATCATCCCGTGCATGTGCCTGACGGATTCATAGACGCCCCCGTATCCGCCGCGACCGGTGTGGTCGCCGCCGGCGCCATCGCCGTGAGCCTGCGCGGTGCCCGCCGCGAACTCGACGAGCGAACGGCGCCGCTGGCGGGCCTGGTCGCCGCGTTCATCTTCGCCGTGCAGATGCTGAACTTCCCGGTCGCGGCCGGCACCAGCGGCCACCTGCTGGGCGGCGCGCTGGCCGCGATCCTGGTCGGCCCCTACACCGGCGTGCTCTGCGTCTCGGTCGTCCTGCTCATGCAGGGCATCCTGTTCGCGGACGGCGGCCTGACCGCGCTCGGCGTGAACATCACCGACATGGCGATCACGACGACGGTCGTGGCCTACGCCGTCTTCCGCGGCCTGGTGCAGCTCCTGCCCCGCACCCGCCGCTCGATCACCGCCGCGTCCTTCCTCGCGGCCCTGCTCTCGGTC
This sequence comes from Streptomyces sp. NBC_00986, assembly GCF_045162565.1. Classification (NCBI taxonomy): domain Bacteria; kingdom Bacillati; phylum Actinomycetota; class Actinomycetes; order Kitasatosporales; family Streptomycetaceae; genus Streptomyces; species Streptomyces sp. NBC_00986. Next base: position 6,941,919 of record NZ_CP108733.1, on the reverse strand, counting down.
CCGGCAGCCGCCCTCGTCTTCACGCTCCTCTACTCCCTCGGCGGCACCACGGACGTCTCCCTCACCAAGGTCGCCACCGCGATGATCGGCGTCCACGTCCTCATCGGCATCGGCGAGGCAGCGATCACCGCGCTGACGGTGGGCGCCGTGATCGCCGTACGCCCGGATCTGGTCTACGGCGCGCGGGGCCTGGAGCAGCGCCTCAAGCTGCGGGTGAACGGCGAACTGGTCGACGCGCCCGCGCAGTTGGAGCCGGTCGCGGCCCGCGGGACCTCGCGCCGCAAACTGTGGCTGACCGGCCTGGTCGCGTCCCTCCTCCTCGCCGGTTTCGTGAGCTTCTACGCCTCCTCGAACCCCGACGGCCTGGAGAAGGTGGCCGCCGACCACGGCATCGACCGTCAGGCGAAGGAACACACCTCGGCGGACTCCCCGCTGGCCGACTACGGAGTGCGCGATGTCGACGACGCCCGGCTCTCCGGCGGCCTCGCGGGCGTGATCGGTGTGGGTGTCACGGTCGTCGCGGGCACCGGAGTCTTCTGGGCGGTCCGCAAGCGCCGTAGTAGCACCTCGCAGGTGGCCTGACATGGGCGCGGGCCACGCCCACCGTCTCTACCGGCACGGCCACTCCCCCGTCCACGCGCTGCCCCCGCACACCAAACTGGCCGCCGTCTTCGCCTTCGTGGTGGTCGTGGTCTCGACCCCGCGCGAGGCGATGTGGGCGTTCGGCGTCTACGCCGTCCTCCTCGCGTGCGTCGCGTACACGGCCCGCGTCCCCGCCGGCTTCCTGCTCCGCCGCCTGCTGATCGAGATCCCGTTCGTGGCGTTCGCGGTCCTCATGCCCTTCGTGGCGGAGGGCGACCAAGTCACCGTCCTGGGCCTCCAGTTGAGCGTGAACGGCCTCTGGGGCGCGTGGAACGTCCTGGCGAAGGGCACGCTGGGCGTAGCCGCCTCGGTCCTCCTGGCCTCGACCACCGAACTGCGCGAACTCCTCCTGGGCCTACAGCGGTTGAAGCTCCCGCCCCTCCTCGTCCAGATCGCGTCCTTCATGATCCGCTACGGCGATGTCATCACCGACGAGATGCGGCGGATGCGGATCGCCCGCGAGTCACGAGGTTTCGAGGCCCGGGGTGTCCGTCACTGGGGCGTGCTCGCGAAGTCGGCGGGCGCGTTGTTCATCCGCTCCTACGAACGCGGGGAGCGGGTCCATCTCGCCATGGTGAGCCGGGGTTACACGGGTTCCATGCCGGTGATCGACGAGGTGACCGCGTCCAGGGCGCAGTGGTCGTATGCCCTCACCCTCCCCTGTGCCGCCCTTGCCGTATGTCTACTGGGATGGACGCTGTGATGGACGACGCTGTGACGCCTTCGCTCGAAGTGGCCGGGGTGGCCTTCGCCTACCCCGACGGCCAACAGGCCCTGTTCGGCGTCGACTTCACCGTCGCGCGCGGCGAACGGGTCGCCCTGCTCGGCCCGAACGGCGCCGGCAAGACCACCCTCGTACTGCACCTCAACGGCATCCTCACGGCCGGCGCCGGGACGGTGACGGTGGCCGGACTCCCGGTCGGCAAGCGGCACATGGCGGAGATCAGGCGCCGGGTCGGGATCGTGTTCCAGGACCCCGACGACCAGCTCTTCATGCCGACGGTCCGCGAGGACGTGGCGTTCGGCCCGGCGGCGGCCGGGATGAAGGGCGCCGAGCTGGAGCAACGGGTGCGTACGGCACTGGAGTCGGTGGGGATGGCGGAGTTCGCGGACCGTCCCCCGCACCACCTGTCGTTCGGGCAGAGGCGGCGAGTCGCGGTCGCAACAGTCCTGGCGATGGAACCGGAGATCCTCGTCCTCGACGAGCCCTCCTCCAACCTCGACCCCGCCTCCCGCCGCGAACTGGCCGACATCCTGCGGTCGTTGGACGTCACGGTCCTCATGGTCACGCACGACCTGCCGTACGCACTGGAGTTGTGCCCGCGCGCGCTGATCCTCAGCGAGGGCGTGATCGCGGCGGACGGGAAGACCGGCGAACTCCTCGGCGACGACGCGTTGATGCGGGCGCATCGCCTGGAGTTGCCCTTCGGGTTCGACCCGCGGTCCGTGACAATGGGCGCGTGACGAACGAGGGTCCCGAGGACCACACTGCGGCCGGGTCGCTGCTCCTCGACGAGCAGTTGTGCTTCGCGCTGTACGCGGCCCAGCGGGCGCTGACGGCCGCGTACCGCCCCCTCCTGGAAGAGCTGGAGCTGACCTACCCGCAGTACCTCGTCCTCCTCGTCCTGTGGGAGCGCGGCGAGACCCCGATCAAGGACCTCGCGACCGCCCTCCACCTCGACTACGGCACGCTGTCCCCGCTCCTGAAGCGCCTGGAGTCGGCGGGTCTCGTCCACCGGGAGCGCGCGGCACACGACGAGCGCTCGGTGCTGGTCGCGTGCACGGAGCGCGGTACGGCGCTCAGGGAACGTGCGACCCGCGTGCCCGGCGCGCTGCTCGCGGCGACGGAGCTGGAGATGCCCGAGGTCGTACGCATGCGGACGGAGCTGTGGCGGCTGGCGGAGCGCGCCGAGGCGGCGGCGGACCGGGCCCGCTGACCCGCTGACCTCGGGTTACCGGCGGTCCTCACCCCCTGCCGACCGGAGCCGGCCTACTCGCGAGTATCTTGTGCACGATGTAATTGCGCGCTCTCGTGTTTCCGTCCCCGGGGGAGGTCCCGCCATGACCGACGACACCGCTGGCACCGCCGACACCGCTGTCGACACCCGCCCGACGAAGATCATGTACGTCGCCGAGGCCACCGCCCACGGCGGCCGGGACGGCTTCGTCAGCAGCCTGGACGGCCACCTCGCCCTCCAGGTCGCGATGCCCCCGGCGCTGGGCGGCGACGGCGACGGCACCAACCCCGAGCAGCTCTTCGCGGCCGGCTACAGCTCCTGCTTCCACAACGCGCTGGTCCTGGTCGGCCGTAGGGCGGGCTTCGACCTGACCGGTTCCACGGTCGCCGCGAAGGTCGGCATCGGCCCCAACAAGCAGCGCGGCTACGGCCTCGCGGTCGCCCTGAGCGTGTCCCTCCCGATCCTCGACCAGGACATCGCGGCGAAGCTGGTGGACGCGGCGCACGAGGTCTGCCCGTACTCGAACGCGACCCGCGGGAACATCGACGTCACGATCCTGCTTGGTTGAAAGAGGAGAGCGGTACGGCGGAACGCCGGAACATCGGGACGAGGAGCACGGGCGTGAACGTGAACGGCGTGGTGGCCGAGGGCTTCGAGCCGGTCAGGGATGCGTTCGTGGGGAACTTCGAGGCGCGCGGCGACCGGGGCGCGGCCGTGACGGTGTACCGGCACGGGCACCGGGTCGTGGACCTCTGGGCGGGCACGAAGGACGTGGACGGCACCGCTCCCTGGGAGCACGGCACGGCCCAGATCGTCCGCTCGGCGACGAAGGGCGTTGCAGCCGCCGCGCTGCTCCTGCTGGCGCAGCGCGGGGAGCTGGACCTGGACGCTCCGGTGGGCGAGTACTGGCCGGAGTACAAGGCGGCAGGCAAGGAACGCACCCTCGTCCGGCACCTGCTCGCGCACCGCGCGGGCGTGCCGGTACTGGACCGCCCGCTGACCCCGGAGCAGGCCGCCGACCCGGTGCTCAGTGCTACGGCGGTGGCGGCGCAGGCGCCGGTGTGGGAGCCGGGCACGGACCACGGGTACCACGCGCAGACGTACAGCTGGCTGACCGGCGAACTCGTCCGCCGGGTGACGGGCCGGACGATCGGCGAGTGGATCGCGGACGAGATCGCGGGTCCGGTCGGGGCGGACCTGTGGGTGGGCCTGCCGGCGGCCGAGACGGCCCGGGTGGGCCGGGTGGCACAGGTGGAGACCCCGGCAGCGGCGGACCCGGGCGTCCTCCGCACCCGCCCCAAGCGCTCGGTCTCCGAGGCGTACGCGAACCCCGACTCCCTCACCCGACGCGCGTTCGGGGCGATCACGCCGATGCCGGACGAGAACGACCCGGCGTACCGGGCGGCCGAACTCCCCGCGTCGAACGGCATCGCGACGGCGGACGGACTGGCCCGTGTCTACGCGTCGCTGATCGGCGAACTGGACGGCGGGGTACGGCTGTTCACCCCCGAGACGGCCGAGCTGGCCCGCACGGAACACTCCTCGGGCCCCGACCGCGTCCTCGTGATCAACACCCGTTTCGGCCTGGGCTACATGCTGCACAGCGGCGCGTCCCCGCTCCTGTCGGACGGCTCCTTCGGCCACCCGGGCCGAGGTGGCGCGCTGGGCTTCGCCGACCCGGAGTCGGGCATCGCGTTCGGGTATGTGACGAATTCGTTCCGCAAGAGCGTGACGGCTGATCCACGGGCGCAGGCGCTGGTCAGGGCGGTGCGCACCGCCCTGTCGTAGCGCACTGGTACGGCTACGGCTGTCGGCGCCACGGCCGGTGTTCACAGCCATGGGGCAACAATGGGATATGCGCTGCTGTCTCTCCGCTCCCCTCGCGGCTCTCGCCGCGCTCCCCACTCCCTACGACGTCCTGCGCTCCGGCACGCTCCTCGCCCCGGCGCTGCTGCGTGCCGCCCGCGTTCGTCCCGCGCGCGGCGGATACCGCCAACTGGCCGCCGTCCACCTGGAGTTGGTCACCCTCACCGAGGACAGCGCCATCATCACCTGGCACACCCGAACCCCGGGCACCGACGACGGCCTCGGCCACCTGCTCCCCGCGGTCACGGAGGGCGAGGTCGTCTACGGCACCCACCCGGCCCACCTCAACCGCATCGCCGCCGAGGACCGGCCCACCGCGCACCACCACGTGGAGCTGACCGGCCTCGAACCCGGGCAGACGTACTACTACCGGGCTCGCTCACGGGGCGTGACCGCCGTGCCGACGCCGTTGCAGCACGTGCGCGGGAACGCCGTCGGCACCTCGCGGCACGGCCTCGGCTCCCTGACCGGCACGTACTCCTTCACCACGCCCCAGCCCCCGCCCGGCAGGCACCTGTTGTCCATCGCCCTCTGCAACGACCTGCACCTCGGTGAGACCACCGCGGGCCGCATGGCGGGCTTCCCCCTGCTGCGCGGGGTGTCGCAGGCGGTGGGCCTCGCCGCCTATCCGGAGATCATGACCCGGGCGCTGGTCGAGGAGGCCAAGCGGCGGGGGGCGGACGTCCTGCTCGCCGCCGGGGACATCTCGGCGGGCGGGTCGCCGCGGGACCTGGCCGAGGCCAGACGCATCCTGGACGGCTTCGGCACGCTCGGCCGGGACTACCTCGTCGTACGCGGCAACCACGACCGTGCGGGGAGCTCCGCCGACACGTTCCGGGAGGGGTTCCGTGAAGGCTTCGGCGGCGACGGGCCCGGTTACTTCGCCCACGATCTCGGCGGGCTGCGGATCATCGGGCTCGACACGTATGCCAAGGCCGGCAACGGGGGTGACGCGGGTGGGCTCGGCGAGGAGCAGTTGTCCTGGTTCCGGGGCCGGCTCAGGGACGAACCGGACCGGCCGACCGTCGTCTTCGGCCACCATCCGCTGACGGTACGGGACTCTGTGTTCCCGGTGACGCGGGGCCAGCAACTGGACCGCCGGCAGGCTCGGGCGATCGTTGACGCGTACGCCTCGGCGCCGGGGGTTTTTCTGCACCACGCGGGCCATACCCACCGGAACAAACGGACCCTCCTGGTCCGCGCCCCGCACGTGGTCCAGCAGGAGGTGACCGCCGCGAAGGACTATCCCGGCGGTTTCCTGCTCCTGCGCGTGCACTCCGGGGGTTACGCCCTCAATCACTACAAGGCCGGCGGTATCGAGGCGCGTGAGTGGGGGGAGCGGTCGCGGCGGGTGGCTGGGGGGTTGTGGCCGCACCATGCGCTTGGGCGGGCGGCCACGGACCGGAACAGCGTTCGGGCCCACGACCTGTCCGGTGTCGGGTCGCTGGGGGTGTCTGTTGCCTGAGTGATGGGTCGTCGGTTGGGTGCTACGCCGTTCGGGCTGGGCGCGCCCACGTGGCGGAGCCGCATATCGATACGGCCCCGCGCCCCTAAAGAAGGCCCTGCGGGCCCTCCTTCAGGGGCGGGTGTCAGCCGTCGTTCTCGGGGGACGGGAGGTATGCGCCGGGGACGTCGTTCGGGGTGTAGATCTTGCTGTCGCCGGGGTACGGCTTGGTCCAGTTGTGGGTCTGGTACCAGGTGTAGCGGTTCATTTGGGTGGGGTTGGCGTAGTCCGGTACGGCGTTCGGGCCGGTCAGGCGTTGGTGGGACGCCCAGGTCTTCCACTGGGCCGCGAGTGTCTTCTCGGCCGCCGGGACCGAGACCGTCGTCGGTGCCGCGGCCGCCTTGGTGTCCTGGGCCGCCGGGGTGTCCGAGCCGCAGGACGGCTGTGGGCTCACGCCGAGGGTCAGCGAGGTGCGGTTGGGGACCGCCGTGAACGGGGTGTTGTCGGCCTTCTTCGTGAACGCCCCGTACATCGGGGTGGCCGCGCTGTCGAGCTGGTTCATCGGGTGGATCCCGAGGATCTGCTCGACGGTGCGCACCATGGTGATCTGTGAGTAGTAGTGGTTGTCGACCGTGCCGTGGTTGGCGTAGGGACTGATGACCTGGACCGGGGCGCGGTGGCCGTCGACGTGGTCGAGGCCGGCCTGGGAGTCGTCCTCGACGACGAAGATCGCCGAGTCCTTCCAGTACTTGCTGTGGGTGATCCGGTCGACCATCCGGCCGACGGCGAGGTCGTTGTCGGCGACCTCGGCGGCGGCGTTGGCGGGGCCGCCGGTGTGGTCGTTGGAGAACCAGAACATGTTCAGGTTCGCCGGGCCGTTCTTCTCGAAGTCCTGTTGCCAGATCTGCTCTTTGTAGATGTCCGGGACGTCGAGGTCGAACAGCGGGAAGCCCTGTACCGACACGTCGTTGAGGGAGGGGATCGCCGACCCCGTCTTGATCGGGTAGGCGGTTCCGGCCCCCGTCGCGGCCATGTTCTTGCTGTCGCAGTACAGGTTCTGCCAGTTCGCGCCGGCCGGCTTGGTCTCCAGGGACTGGAACTCGCCGAAGTCCTTGACGGTCTTCCCGGCCGCCTGCGCGCCGGTCCAGATGAAGCCGGACTTCTGGTGGCCCAGCACGTCGTTCTCGGTGTCGTAGCTGCGCGTGTACTCGCCGGCCGAGGACTCGGTGTACTCCGGGTTGTCCGACTGCATCAGCCAGTTGTGGCCCTCAGCGGAGTTGGTGCCGATGTCGTAGAAGTTGTCGTACAGCCCGAACTGCTCTGCCAGCGCGTGCTGGTTGGGCGTCACGTTCTCGCCGAACTGGGTGAGCGAGGCGTCGCCGTTGCCCTGCGGGAGGTCGCCGTAGACCTGGTCGTAGGTGCGGTTCTCCTTGACGAGCAGGAAGACGTGCTTGATCGTCGAGGGGTCGCCGATGCGCGCCGGGACCGGGACGGCCTTCGCGTGGCTCCTGCCCTTGGCCGTGGTGACGGAGCCGGGCGTCCAGCCGTTCTGCTTGAAGACCTTGGCGGTCTGGGACCTGATGGTGAGGTCGCTCGGCAGGGTGAACTGGGTGAGGCTCGACGTCGTGTCGTGGGTGTTGTGGCCGGCGGCGTCGGGGCGGAGCGCGTCGACGCCACGGGTGTTGGCGACGACCACCTGCTTGCCGATGGCCGTGATTCCCGAGGGGAAGTAGTCGGTGGGGAGCAGGCCGACGTAGCGGGCGGGCTGCTGCGGAGCGGTGTAGCGGTAGACGGCGACCGCGTTGGCGCGGCCGAGCGTGACCAGCAGCCGGCCGTCGTCGGTGAGCGTCACCGCGTTCGGCTCGTAGCCGACGGACGCCTCGGGCCACGGCTGGGTGGCGATCGTCTGGACGGCCCTGTCCTTGCGGGTGTCGATGACCGACACGCTGTTGTCGGCGGTGTTGGTGACGAACACCGCGCCGTTCTTCGCGTACACGGCGGTCGGGTGCAGTCCTACGTCGATGGTTCCTACGGCGGCGGAGGGGTCGGCCGTGTTGATGACGCTGACCGTGCCGGTGGTGCTGGCGCCGGTCTTCGGGTTGGCGACCACGTCCGTGCCGTAGGAGTTGATGGTGGTGTCGCCGGTCTTCGCCGGGCGGCCGCCCTCGTTGCTGACGTAGAGCTTGCCGCCGACCAGGGCGATGCCGCGCGGGGCGTTGCCAACTGCCCAGCTCTGCTTGACGGTTCCGGTCGCCGCGTCGATGGCGACCACCTTGTTCTGGCCGTTGACCGCGGAGTACACGGTGGAGCCGTCGGCCGAGAACACGGCCGCGCCGACGAGGGCCTGCTTGGTGCCGTCGGCCGCGATCGGGACGGCCGTGGGGGCGGAGAGGGTGCCGTCCGCGGCGACGGTGAACCTGGTGTAGCCGTTCGCCTGCCCCAGCCACAGCTGTTTGCCGTCGGGCGAGTAGGTCGGGCCTTCCTGGCCGACGGCGGCGGTGCTGATCCGCAGGTCGTCCGCCGCGTTGGTACCGATCTTCTGCTTCACCTGACCGGTAGTCAGGTCCATGACCACCAGGGAGGCGTCGCCGTCTGTGACCGAGGCCGCGAGACGGGTGCCGTCCGGGCTGACCGTCGACGACATGATCTTGCCGTCGTTGATGACGGTGCGGCTGCCGTACGGCTTGATGTACTGGTCGCTGGAGATGACCTGACCGTTGGCGGTGGTCTGACCTACCTGCTGGGTGCCGAACTGATAGGTGGAGGCGACCGCGGTGCCCGTGACGCCGAGGGCGACCGCGATGCCGGCCGTCACGAGCAGTGCCCGGCGGCCGACATGTCTGCCGAAGAGGTTGACCTGGTTTTTCTCGTTGATCCGACGCCGGCGGGTTACCTGCACGGAACTGTTCCCTTCAGTGGGTGTCGAGCAGGTCGACGTTGCCGTCGAACTGCCAGAGCGGGTTCGGGGTGTCCCCGGTCGAAGTCCGCACCAGGAAGTAGCCGTTGACTTCCTTCGGCCCGTCACCGTCGGCCACGTACCGCCCGTCCGGACCGATGTCGAGCTGGTAGATCGCCGTCCCCGTGACCGCGACCCCGGGGAGATGCCAGCTCACGACGCAGCGCCAGTCGTTGCCCGCGCCTTCCTGGGCGGCCTGGCCGTCGCTCTTGGTGCAGGCCGCCGAGGTCCGCAACTGCGCCTCGGTGACGGCGGGCCGGTGCAGCTGCTCGGTCTGCATGCGGTACAGGTGGGCGAAGGCCGTGGCGAGCGACCGCTGGACCTTGTCCTGCTCGATCCCGGACCCCGTCGAGGGAGTGGCCACGGCGACCACTCCGACGGTGAGGGCGGTCAGCGCGGCCAACGGCAGCACGGCGCCGGTGAGGGCACGGCGCCCGGACCCGTCGTAGGCCGGATTGGTGAAGTCCCGCCGTACGAACAGCAGAAGGGCCAGTACGGTCGCCAGCGCGGCCCACACCAGACTGACCGCGACGCCGATGAACAGCGGGGCGAGCTGCGCCGGGCCGGTGAACAGACCGTTCCACGAGATGAAGGCATAGCCGGGCAGCGCGAGGCGTACGGCCACCGGCAGCGGCAGCATCTGGGCGACCTGCATCGCGAGCGCGACCAGCGGAGGCAGCAGCAGCCCCATCGGGGACCGCCCCAGCGCGACCGATCCGAGGAGTCCGATCGCGGCGAGGGCCAGGGTCGGGGCGAGCGCGCAGAGCCACGCGAGCAGCACCCGGCCGGCGGCGTCCCCCGGCGCCAGCAGGTGTCCGTCGAGACCGACCAACGGCCGGTCGCCGACCGCCAGCAGCCCGCCGACCACGCTGGAACAGACCAGCCCCGCCACCAGCAGCAGGATCACGGTGAGGCTGGCCAGCGACTTCGCCAGGAAGATCCGCCGGGGCGAGCGGACCGCCACCAGCAGATGACGCCAGGTGCCGAGCCGGTCCTCGGAGGCGAACACGTCACCGGCGACCACCGAGGTCAGCAGCGGCAGCGCCCAGATTCCCGCGAAACCCAGCACCACCAGCGGTCCGGCCCACCCCGTGGCGAGCATCCAGCGGCCGAAGAGCGTGTCGGAGGGCAGCGTGCTCTGCTGGCTCACCCCCGCGACGAAGAGCGCCGGCGCGATCCAGCAGGCCAGGACCACCAGCCGGATCCGCCACTGCGAGACGAGCTTGACCAGTTCGAAACGGTAGGCGCGCGAGACCGGGACACGGCGGGCGACGACGGGTCCGGTGACGGTGACGGGGGTGGTGGTCGCGGTCATCCGCCGTTCTCCCGTTGCTCGGTGAGGGCGAGGAACGCGGCCTCAAGTGGTGAGACGACAGGGGCGAGTTCGCGCACCGCGACACCCGACCGCACGAGCCCGGCGACCAGTTCGTCGAGGGCGGGCACCAGGCCGCGTACGACGACCACCTCGCTGTCCTGCGGTGCCCCGGCGCCGTCGACGATCCGTATCCCGGCCGTGCCGTCGGCCTGCCGCCGTGCTGCGTCCGGATCGGAGGTCCGCAGCCGGTAGTCGAGTTCACGGTTCTCGGCGGCCAGCTTGTTCAGCGGCCCGGAGAAGACCACCCGCCCGGTGTCGAGAATGGTGACCTCGGCGCACAACGCCTCCAGGTCGTCCATGTGATGACTGGAGAGCACGACACTCGTGCCGTCCGCGGCGAGCCGGGTGAGGACCCGGTGGACGTGTCTCTTGCCCGCCGGATCAAGGCCGTTGGCGGGTTCGTCGAGCACGAGCAGCCGGGGTCTGGTGAGCAGGGCGGCGGCGAGCCCGAGCCGCTGGCGCATACCGAGGGAGAAGCCGCGGGTCCTGTCGTCGGCGACATCGGTGAGCCCGACCTGGTCGAGCACGTCGTCGATGCCCGCCGTCCGCACGTCCTCGCCCCGGAGCCCGGCCAGCGCGGCGAGGTTCTGCCGAGCGGTGAGCGACGGATACAGACCGGGCGCGTCCACGAATCCGGCGACACCGTCCGGCACGGCGAGCGCACGCTCCACCGGCGTGCCCAGGATGTCCAGCCGACCGCCGTCGGGGACGGCCAGCCCCAGCAGAAGGCCGAGCAGTGTCGTCTTCCCGGCGCCGTTCGGTCCGACCAGGCCGTGGATCTGACCCTGTGTCACATCCAGGTCGACGCTGTCGAGTGCGACGACCTCGCCGAAGCACCTGGTGATCCCGCTGGCCCGGACCGCGTGGAGTGCGTCCATGAGGCCCCTTCTCTTCCTGAATCCTCAGGGACCTTAGGGACAACACACATCCCGGACACAGGTGGTTGACTGAACACCCAGGGAACGGATCGTCAAACCGACGGCAAGCCAGGTAAACGAACAGTCTGCACAGGCCCGGTCAACCCGCCCGCAGCATCAGCCCGATACCGGCGACGAGGAGAGCGGCGGCGGCGATACGCGGGGCCCCGAAGCGTTCCTTGAAGAAGACCGCTCCGATGGCCGCGCCGACGATGATCGACGACTCGCGCAAGGCTGCGATGGGGGCGAGGTCCGCACGGGTCTGGGCCCACAGGACGAGGCCGTACGCCAACACGGACAGGGCTGCGCCGAGGAAGCCGACGGAGACGAACGGCCGCAGAGCGGGGACGAGTTGACGGCCTCGCAGATACAGCGCGTACGCGGGGATCATCCACCCCTGGACGGCCATCAACAAGGCGATGTACCCGAGCGAGGAGCCCGAGGCGCGTACGCCGAGCCCGTCGACCACGGTGTACGCGGCGATGGACAGACCCGTCGCCAACGCGGCGCCGATCGCCGCCCAGTTGGGCCGGTGCCCGCGCATGCCCCACAGGGCGACACCGGTCAGCCCCGCGCAGGACAGCGCGATACCGGCGGTGGCCCACCCGTTGGGCACCTCGTGCGCGAAGACGGCGGCGAGGACGGTGACGACGAGGGGTGCGGTACCTCGGGCGATGGGATAGGCCTGCCCGAAGTCACCGAGCCGGAACGACTTCATCAGCAGCAGGTAGTACGCGAGATGGATGAGCGCGGAGGCACCGAGATACGGCCACGCCCCGGCCGCGGGAAACGCCGTGAACGGCACGAGCGCCAGGCCGATGACCATCCCACCGCCCGCGATGAGCGTGAACCCGACCAGCTTGTCCGTGATGCGGTGTGCGAGGGCGTTCCAGCAGGCGTGGGTGACTGCGGCGAGCAGGACAGCGGCGGCGACCTCCGGGGTCACGAGGACTGCTCGCGCACATCCACCAGGGTGGCACCGGCGTACGCGACAAGCTCCTTGGGCTCCATGGGGAACACGGCATGCGGATTGCCTGCGGCGGCCCAGACGACGTCATGCGCGAGCAGCGACCGATCGGCGAGCACACGAGTCTTCGTACGGTGCCCAAAGGGCGGCACGCCCCCGATGGCATACCCGGTCGTCTCCCGTACGACGTCCACCTTGGCCCGGGTGACCTTCTCGACGCCGAGTTCCTGCCGGACGAGTTCCAGGTCCACTCTCGATGCCCCGTCCATCAGCACCAGTACCGGAACCCCGTCCGCCGCGAAGATCAACGACTTGCAGATCTCACTCAACTCGCACCCGATCGCGGCGGCGGCCTCGGCTGCGGTACGGGTGGCGTCCGGGAAGCGCCGAGTACGAGCGACCAGCTCCCCGAGCCCCAACTCCCTTAGCGCTTCGGCGAATCGGGGGTTGGCGCCGGAGTTGTCGTCTTCGGTGTTGTTCGTGGTCATGGGGGCACGGTAGCGGCGGGTGTACTGGGCCTGCGACTGAGTTCTGAACGTTGGGCCACTCGCTTCTTGGCCAGTGTCGGGCTTCCACGGCCCGCGTAAAGGGCGCTCCCTGCGGTCGCGTCGGCTGCGCCGATTCCGCTGCGCTCCACCCTTGACTCGGTCCGCTCCAGCCCGTTTCAGAAGCGAGCGAGCGGCCCTGAGGAACGGGTGGCCAGGTGGGAATCCCCTTGCCTGAACCGTGTCGCCGGCCGGTGTTGAGGGGCGCGCTCGCGCCTCGCCAGCACGCCACCTCGGCTCAGCGGCCAACCCCCGGCGGGGGGTTACTGAAAGCCGGGGGCAAATCTAACCACCATCACAGGCTTCGACCGGTTAGAAAATACCCCAGCCTGCGGAGAAGGCAGGGTCGGCAGCAAGCTGGCAACGGAGCCTGGGAGGTGGGTGGGTGGGTGGGTAGGTGGGTCGGGAAAGTGTGACACTTCCGCCGAAACTGTCACACTTCTGCGGACCGGGTACCCCCGGGGGGGGAAGCCACCCACTCACCGTTGGCCGCTGAGCCGACCCGGCGTGCTGGCGAGACGCGAGCGCGCCCCCTCGCACCGGCCCAGTACGCAGTACAGGCAAGGGGATCCCTACCTGGCCACCCATCCCTCGGGGCCGCCCGCTCGCTTCTCAAACGGGCTGGAGTGCACCGAGTCAAGGGTGGAGCGAAGCGGAATCGCCGCAGGCGACGCGTAGCGCCCTTTACTCGGGGCGCGGAAGCCCGACACTGGCCAAGAAGCGGGCGGCCCGACGTTCACTTCGAAACGTACGTGACGAACTCGCCCCAAACGGGAGCGGAGAGAGCGAGCTGCGCACCCGGCTCGTTCTTCGAGTCACGGATGCGGATCACCGTGGGGGTAGTAGCCACCTCAACGCAGTCGCCGGATTCATTGCTGCTGCTGTAGCTGCTCTTGAACCAGTGGAGTTGCGAGGTGCTCATAGTGCTCCCAGCGCTTGCTCGATGAAGGCCAGCGACTCTCTCGGCGTGAGAGCCTGGGCCCGCATCATCCCATAGCGCAGTTCAAGGACCCGAAGATCCCTGGGGTTTGAGACCGGGCGACCGCTGAACGCTCCGTCGGACCGTCCGATCGCTGTGCCGTCGCCGAACTTCAGCACCTCGATCAGGCCGTTCATGCCGGCGTGCTCCTCACAATCGGTAGGCATGACTTGAAGGGCGACGTTCCGCAACCTCCCTACCTCCAGCAGGTGTTCGAGCTGTCGACGCAGCACCGCCCTGCCACCGATCGGGCGCTCCAGTGTCACCTGTTCCTGAATGAAGCAGAGTGCGGGTTCGGGCAACCGGTCGAAGACGGACTTCCGGGCAATACGGGCGGCCACGTCCCGATCCACCACATCCTGGGGGTAGGGAGGCTGCCGAATGTCGAACAACGCCTGCATGTACTCGGGCGTTTGCAGCAGCCCATGGATGTTGTGGTTGCTGTAGAGGAGCATCTCGACCGCCCGGTCTTCCATCTCCTTCAGCTCCCGCACCTTCTTCGGGTACCGGGCTTTCCGCATCTCCTCCATGAACGCCCTCAAGTGCCCTTGGGCGTTCAGTAGTTGATCCACCCTGTCCAGAAACTCCGGCCTCGGAATCCGCACCCCGCGCTCGATCTTCCGGATCATGTCCTCGCCGTAGCCCATCGCCTCGGCGAGTTCGGCCACCCGCATTCCCGCTGCCTCCCGGAAAACCCTGAGCATCCGACCGACCGCCTGCACCAACGGCTCGATCTCGTCCCCCGGTTCGACATCCCAACCGGCCTCGTCCTCAACCTCGTTCATGCCCCACCTCCATCGCGCTTCCGTACCCGTACAACCTCCGAGACTGTCGAGACAACGCGGGACAAAGCCGAGACAGTAACGCTACGCACCGATGCCATCACTCACCCAGGGAAGCAAAACCCGCCACGCTGAGTGACATGAATCAAGAAATCGCCGCCCCTCCCCATTTCACCGTCCTGCTGTCCGCCACCCCCAGAGGCACACGTCTCGCCCGGCTCCTCGCCACAGAGCAACTCCGCGCCTGGGGGCTCCCGTTGGACCGAGCCGCTCAGATCGTCGCCGAGTTGGCGGCCAACGCCGCGACCCATGGACGGGTCACGGGACGCGACTTCCGGCTGACCCTGTACGTCGTCGCCGGAACCCTCCGTATCGAGGTGTCGGACACGCGCGGCGACCGGCTGCCCCGGCTTCAACAGGCGGACCCGTATGGCGAATCGGGACGGGGGCTGCTTCTCGTGGACGCCCTGGCCGACCGTTGGGGTGTCACCCCGGGCCCGCGCCCGCGCAAGACGGTCTGGGCCGAGGTGAAGACGTGAGTGAGGTTCAGCCCCCGAGTACGACGTCCTTCGTCTCTTCGACTCCCGCCGTACGGCCCGGCGCCGTGTGGTACTTCCAGTACAGGTTCGTGTGGGCGATGACCTGTTCCGGCGGCGGTGCACCCCACTTGCTCAGGTCCGACGTGGTGTGGGCGTCGCCGACGAGTGTCACGTCGTAGCCGCGTACGAACGCGCCGTGGAGCGTGGAGCGGATGCACGCGTCGGTGGACGCGCCCGCCATCACCAGGCGGCCGACCTGGGCGGCTGCCAACACCTCTTCCAGGGAGGTGTCCTCGAAGGAGTCGGGGTAGTGCTTGGGCACCAGGGGCTCCCCGTCCCAGAGATGCAGCTCGGGGACGTACTCCCAGTCCTTGCTGCCTACCGTCACGTTCTCGTCGGAGTGCTGGACCCAGACGACCTGGACGCCTTCCTCACGAGCCCTGTCGACGAGCGTGGCGATGTTGGCGACGACCGCGTCACGCTCGTACGCGTCGGCCACTACTCCGACCTGGACGTCGATCACGAGGAGTGCGGTGTTGGGGCGTTCTGCGAGTGTGGTCATGCTCAACACGCTAGTCCCGCCCCCTGACATCGGCTCGGTTCAGAGCGGTTCAGAGCGGTTCAGAGCGGTTCACAGGGGGCTGAAACTCGGCTTCACCGGTCCTGTCTCTCCCAGCTCCACCAGTTCCGCCAGGTCCTCCGGCTCCAGGAACTCCAGTTCCTCTGGGCCGAGTTCGTCGTGCGGGTCCAGGTTCCGCAGGTGTTCGACGAAGCCGAGGACGAACGCCGTGAATGTGCCCTCGAAGACCTCTGGTTCCGTTCCGTGGCTGTGGGTGACGATCTTCCAGTGGTCCGGGTCCGGGGCGCAGGGCCAGAAGAAGTGCTCATTGCCGGAGTGGTCGTAGCCCCAGGAGAGCAGGCCGCCGGGTTCGGGGTGGAAGGGGAACGGGTGGAAGTCCGGGCTGCGGCGTCGGCTCTCGGCGAATCTTTCGTGGATCTGCCGCATTCTGTCCAGGAGCGGGCCGGCGCCCCGGGGGTGGAAGACCACGAGTTCGTCGCAGATCACACCCGTGCCGTAGATGTCGAGGAACGTCTTGAAGTCGGTGGGCAGTGTCGAGGCGACGTACGCCTCGGTCTCGGTCCAGTCGTCGGCCGACGGCCGCCGTGTCACCGTCGACGGGCCGAGCAGCCGCACCAGGTCATCCAGTGCTGTCACGGCCGTAACCCTGTCACTGACGCGATCTGCCGCGCCACCCGAACTCGGTGACGCGGCAGATCAGTTGCCCGGTGCCTCAGTGCCTCGCGGCAGCCGCCTCAGGCCCGGACCAACTCCCGGTCCTCGTCGGGGTCCGAGTCCTTGGCGTCCAGCTCGCGCAGGCCCTCGCCCTCGACGTCCACGTTCGGCAGGATCCGGTCCAGCCACTTCGGCAGCCACCACGCCCGCTTGCCGAGCAGTGCCAGTACCGCCGGGACGATCGCCATGCGGACCACGAACGCGTCGAAGAAGACGGCGACCGCCAGGCCGAAGCCGATCATCTTGACCATGGACTCGCTGGAGGTGATGAAGCCGGCGAAGACGGCCATCATGATGACCGCCGCAGCCGTGACGACCCGGGCACCGTGCTTGAACCCGGTGACGACGGCCTGGCTGGGCTTCTCTCCATGGACGTACGCCTCGCGCATCCGGGTCACGAGGAACACCTCGTAGTCCATCGCCAGGCCGAAGACCACGCCCACCAGGAAGATCGGCATCATCGACATGATCGGACCGGTCTCCTCCACGCCGATCAGGCCCGACAGCCAGCCCCACTGGAAGACGGCGACGACCGCGCCGAGCGAGGCGAGCACGCTGAGCAGGAAGCCGAGGGCCGCCTTCAGCGGGACCAGGATCGAGCGGAAGACCACGATCAGGAGCAGGAAGGCGAGGCCGACCACCAGGGCCAGGTAGGGGATCAGGGCGTCGTTGAGCTTCTGCGAGAAGTCGATGTTCATCGCCGTGGTTCCGGTGACGAGCACCTGCGCGTCCGTGTCCGCCTTGATGCCGGCGCCCTCGTCACGGATGGAGTGCACCAGGTCCTCGGTGGTGACCGACGACGGTTTGGAGTCGGGCACGACGGTGATCGTCGCGGTGTCGCCGGCCTTGTTGAACATGGCCGGACTGACCGAGACCACGTCGTCGAGGGTCTTGATCTTGTCGGTCACCGTGGTGGCGGCGGCCTTGGGCGCGTCGCTGTTCTTGGCGTCCACGACGATCATCAGCGGGCCGTTGAAGCCGGGGCCGAAGCCCTCCGCGAGGAGGTCGTAGGCCCGTCGCTGGGTGGTGGACGTCGGCTGTGAGCTGTCGTCGGGCAGACCCAGCTGGAGCTGGCTGGCCGGCAGCGCGATCGCGCCGAGGCCGAGCACGCTGAGGATCAGGACGGCGGCGGGACGCCGTACGACGAAGCTCGCCCAGCGGGTGCCCATGTTCGGCCTGGCCGCCTTGGCCGCTTCCTTGGCGCTGCCGCCACCCAGCCACTTGGCCTTCTCGCCGGTGGGCTTGATCCTGCGGCCCGCGTAGCCGAGCAGCGCCGGGATCATGGTCAGTGCGATGAACACCGCCACCACGACCGTGCCCGCCGCCGCGACACCCATCTTGGTCAGCATCGGCACGTTGACGACCGCGAGACCGGCCAGCGCGATGACGACCGTGAGACCGGCGAAGACCACCGCCGAACCCGCGGTGCCGACGGCCCGGCCGGCCGCGTCCTCGCGTTCGCGGCCCTCGGCCAGCTCGGCCCGGTAGCGGGACACGATGAACAGCGCGTAGTCGATGCCGACGGCGAGCCCGATCATCATCGCCAGCGTCGAGGTCGTCGATCCCAGGTCCAGCGTCTTCGCCAGGACCGTGATCGTCGAGACGCCGATCCCCACCCCGATGATCGCCGTCAGCAGCGGCAGGCCGGCCGAGACCAGCGAGCCCAGGGTGATGAGGAGGACGACGGCGGCCAGGGCGACACCGATGATCTCGCCGACGCCCATCTCGGCCGCGGCCTGGAGCGCGTCACCGCCGACGTCGACGGTCAGCCCGGTGGCCCGGGCCTCGGACGCGGTGTCCTCCAGGGCGTCCTTGCTGGAGTCCTTGAGTTCCATGCCGGCGACGTCGTACTTCACCGAGGTGTAGGCGACCGTCCCGTCCTTGCTCACGGCGTTCGTGGTGAACGGGTCGGAGACGGAGACGACTTCGGAGCCGTCGGCCAGCTCCTTCACCGTCTTCTCGACGGTCGCCTTGTTGCCGGCGTCGGTCATCTTCTCGCCGCTCGGCGCCTTGAAGACGACCCGCGCGGTGGCCCCGTCCGAACTGGAGCCGGGGAAGCGCTGGTCCAGCAGGTCGAAGGCCTTCTGGGCCTCGGTCCCGGGTATGGAGAAGGAGGTGGAGCCCGCTGCGGGCGCGTTGGCCGCGCCGACTCCCGCGAGGGTCAGCAGCGCGATCCATAGAAGGGCGACGTAGTGCCGTCGCCTGAAGGCGAGCCGGCCGACTTTGTAGAGGAACGTGGCCACGAGGGCGTACTCCCGGTCAGGTCGTGGGGTTCTTCGGGGCAGGGGTGATCGACCGGTTGGGGACACGGTTGATCTGCCCGACGACGTGAGCGGTTACGTCAGGTGGGCGTGCTGTGGGTTGTGTGCGGGGTTTCTCAGGTGGTGGGTACTGGTGCGCCCAGTGCGGGGAGCACCACGGCGTCGATGTACGACAGCAGGAAGGCCTGGGTGGGCGGCTGCTCGTCGATCATGGTGCGGGCGGCGAACCCGCCGATCATCATGTGCACGATGTACTCGATCGCCGGGTTGTCGGCACGGACCTCACCCCGGTCGATCGCCCGCTGGAGCATCGTCTTGAACTCCGCCATCTCGGGTTCGACGAGGTGTTCCCGGAATGCCTGGAGGAGGTCCGGGCTGCCGTGCATCGCCATGGCCAGGCCCCGCATGAGCGCGGAGTTCTGCTCCATCTCGCAGTCGTCCGACCGCATCGTGAGGGCGTGGAAGTCGCCCCTGAGCGAACCGGTGTCGACGGCGGCGGCCGATGCGCCCGGCTTGTTGTGCCGCACCGCTTTGGCCACCAGCTCGGCCTTGCCGCCCCACTGGCGGTAGAGCGTCGCCTTGCTGGACCGGGTGCGGGCCGCCACGGCGTCCATGGTGAGGGCGTCGTAGCCGACCTCCCGGAGCAGGTCGAGCACGGCCGCGTACAACTCGGCCTCACGCTCGGGCGTGATGCGACTGCGACGCGCCGTTGCGACTTCAGTCATGCCACTCACCTCTCCGGATCCGAACGACACGGTTTCGTACCTGCTTCGTACGTCATGAATGTAGCGCACTCACCAAAGAAACGAAACCGTTTCGTACGTGTGCTGGGTCACGGCGCCGACCGCTTCACCGCCACGCCGGTGTTTTTTCATAAGTTGCTCCGGTCCGTCCCGCGGAAAAGCATAGGGAGGTGAGCTATCTGCGCCTGCCGCACCTCAGTGGCGACCTCCTGAGCTTCGTGGCCGAGGACGACCTCTGGCTGGCCCCTCTCGACGGCAGGGGCCGCGCCTGGCGGCTCACCGTCGACCGTACGAAGGTCGGTCACCCCCGTTTCTCACCCGACGGCCGCCACATCGCGTACACGAGCTGGCGCAGCCTGGTGCCGGAGATCCATCTCGCGCCGGTCGAGGGCGGCCCGGGCCGCAGACTCACCTACTGGGGCAGCGCCGACACCCAGGTCTGCGGCTGGACCCCGGACGGCGACATCCTCGCGGTGGCCTCGCACGGGGAGCCGTTCTCCTACTTCACCTGGGCCCACAAGGTCCCCACCGACGGCGACCCCGGCGGCCGGCTCCCCTGGGGCCCGGTCTCCGACATCCAGCTCGCCGACGTCGACGGCGAACGCCGGACCCTGCTCCTGACCGGCACCCCGCCGCACGAACCCGCCGCCTGGAAGCGCTACCGCGGCGGCGCGATGGGCCGCCTCTGGCTGCACGGCCGCCGCCTGCTCGCCGACCTCGAGGGCCATCTGCACTCCCCCATGTTCGTCGACGGCCGCATCGCCTTCCTCTCCGACCACGAGGGCATCGGCAACCTCTACTCCTGTTCCTACGACGGCTCCGACCTGCGCCGCCACACCGATCACGACGCCTTCTACGCCCGGCACGCGGCCGGCGACGGCACCCGGGTCGTGTACCAGTGCGCCGGCGACCTGTGGATCGTCGACGACCTGTCGGCGGCCTCGGTCCCGCGCAAGCTGGACGTGCAGTTGAGCGGGCCGCGCGCGGGCCGCCGTACGTACCAGGTCCCCGCCGCCCAGCACGTGGACGGCATCTCGGTCGACGACACGGGCCGCGCGAGCGCCGTCGTCGTACGCGGCAGCCTGTACTGGCTCACCCACCGCGACGGCCCCGCCCGCACCATCACCGACACCCCGGGCGTACGGGTCCGCCTCCCCGAGATGCTCGGCTCGGGCGGGCAGGTCGCCTACGTCACGGACGCGGACGGCGAGGACGCGATCGAGATCGCCTACCTCCCCCGCGCCTCCGGCGAACGCGAGCCACGCCGACTCGCCTCCGGCGAGGTGGGCCGTGTACTGGAGCTGGTGTCGGACACGGCGGGCGAGCGTCTCGCGATCGCGGCCCACGACGGACGACTGCTCCTGCTGGACGCCACGGAGGACTCCAACGGCGAGGTGACGGAGCTCATTTGCTCGATCAACGGGCCGGTACGGGACCTGGCCTTCTCCCCCGACGGCAGCTGGCTGACCTGGTCCCACCCGGGCATCGGCCGCTCGCTCCGCCAGATCAAGATGGCGCGCATAAAGGACCGTTTGATCGTCGACGTCACCAACGGCCGCTTCGAGGACGAGAATCCGGTCTTCACACGGGACGGCCGCTACCTCGCCTTCCTCTCCTGGCGCGGCTTCGACCCGGTCTACGACGTCCACACCGGCGACCTGTCCTTCCCGCTCGGCTGCCGCCCCTACCTCGTCCCCCTCTCCTCGGCCACGCCCTCCCCCTTCGCGCTGACCCCGGAGGGCCGCCCGGCCGCCGGTGGTCTGGACGCGGCGGAGGACGACGAGGGCGCGGACGGCGCGGTGACGGTTGAGGTGGAAGGACTGGAGAGCAGGGTCACCCCCTTCCCGGTCTCGGCCTCCAAGTACTCGGCGCTGTACCCGGTTTCGGGCGGCGGCCTGGTCTGGCTGCGCTGGCCGATCTCGGGCGCGCTCGGCGAGACCTTCGCCAACCCGGACGACACCAGCGGCCGCCCGACCCTCGAGTACTTCAACATCAGCAAGGCGAAGAAGTCCGAACTCGTGGAGCACCTGGACTGGTTCGCGGTGAGCGGCGACGGCACCCGGCTGGTCGTGGTCGACGAGGACGAACTACGAGCGGTCCCCTCCACCGAGTCCGGCGACAGCGACTCCACGGTCTGGATCGACCTCCGCCGCATCCTCCACGAGGTGGACCCGCCCGCCGAGTGGCGCCAGTCGTACGAGGAGGCGGGCCGCCTGATCCGCGCGTACTACTGGGATCCACAGATGTGCGGCATCGACTGGACCGGGGTCCTTGACCAGTACCGCCCGCTGGTCGAACGAGTCGCATCCCCGGACGACTTCGCGGACCTACTCCGTGAAGTCCTGGGCGAGTTGGGCACGTCCCACGCCTACGTCACCGCGTCCCGCCGCAACGAGGGCCCGCCCCACTACCAGCGCCGCCAGGGCCTGCTGGGTGCCAACTTCGTACGCAGGGAGGGTGGTTGGACGGTGGCCCGCATCCTCCCCGGCGAGTCCTCGGACTCCAAGGCCCGCTCCCCCCTGGCCGGCACCGGCATCCGAGAGGGCGCGATCCTGACCCACGTGGACGGCCGCCCGGTGGACGAACTCACGGGCCCGTACCCCCTGTTGGCAGGCGCGGGCGGCACAACGGTCGAGCTGACCTTCACCCCGGCGGAGGGCGAGGGCAGGGCCCGCCGAGTAGCCGTGGTCCCCCTCATCGACGAACGCCCCCTCCGCTACCAGGACTGGGTGGCCAAACGCCGGGCCGTCGTACGGGAGTTGAGCGGCGGCCACTGCGGCTACCTGCACATCCCCGACATGGGCGGCTCCGGCTGGGCCCAGTTCAACCGCGACCTGCGCCTGGAGGTGTCCCGCCCGGCCCTCATCGTCGACGTACGCGGCAACGCGGGCGGCCACATCAGCGAGCTGGTGGTCGAGAAACTCACGCGCACGATCCTCGGCTGGGACCTGACCCGCAACGCCCAACCGGTGTCGTACGCGTCAAATGCCCCCAGGGGCCCGGTGGTCGCCCTGGCCGACGAGGCGACATCCTCGGACGGCGACATGATCACGGCGGCCTTCAAACTCCTCAAACTCGGCCCGGTGGTGGGCCAACGAACCTGGGGCGGAGTCGTCGGCATGACCGGCCGCCACCAACTCGGCGACGGCACGGTGATCACGGTCCCGATGAACGCCGCCTGGTTCGACGCGTACGGCTGGTCCGTGGAAAACAGGGGCGTAACCCCGGACTTGGAGATCCTCCGCACCCCACTGGACTGGGCAGAGGGGCGCCACGCCCAACTGGACGACGCGATCAAGCTGGCCCTGGACCTCCTGGCCATCCACCCGGCGGCAACCCCGCCGGACTACAGCGCGGTACCGGACCGCTCAAGGCCGAAACTCCCCCCACGTTCTTGAGAGGGGAAGGGGGCCGACTCCCGTTCTTTCAGGGCCGCGAGGCTGTGCCTAAGTGCAACTCCGCCACGCTCTCGAGACAGGCAAGGCCAACTCCCCAAGGGGCGCGGGGAACTGCGCGACCAGCCCCCACCGACCCGCACCCAACAACGAAACGTGGGGCGCCCCCAAAACACAGGGCGCCCCACGCAACCAGACCTCAACTACACGTCGTAGTCCTGGTCCATCTCCCGGTCCATACGCTCCCGCGCACCCTGCCCCGTACGCTCAACGTCCTCGTCCCGCTGCTGACCCCGGTCCCGCGCCTGGTCCTTGCCCTGGTCCATACGGTCCTTGGCCTTGTCCGCGAGGTCCTTGGCCTTGTCCTGGAACTGGTCCTTCATACCCATGTGGGTTCACTCCCGTACTGATGGGGGGATTCGTGGGCCCCTCGGTGGGGCCTCGACCAGATTCACACGCCAGGACAAACCCCGCATTTCGATCAGTCACCCTCCGTGACACGCGCCGTAGCCCGAGCCGCTTCGTCCGCCGCCCCACCCGCACCCACAAGCCCCGACCGCATCCCGTCCAGCCGAGACCCGAACCGCCGCATCTCCCGCTGCCCCACAGACCCGATGACCCCCGGCAGATACCCCCGCACCCCCTGCATCCCCCGCAACCACCACTGCCCGTACACATGACTGGACCGCCGCTCGATCCCTGCGACGATCCGATCAACCGCCGGCCCGAGCGGATACGTCTTGTTCGACGGCCAGGGCAACCGCTGCCTCAACTCCCGCATGACCGCGTCCTGATCGGCGCCCCGCACCATGTCCGTATCGGTCCACGACAGATACCCGACCCCGACCCGCACCCCCTTGTAACCGACCTCGGCCCGCAAGCTGTGCGCGTACGCCTCGACACCCGACTTGGACGCGCAGTACGCGGACATCATCGGTGCGGGCGTCATCGCGGCCAGCGAGGCGATCTGCAGCAGATACCCCCGGCTCTCCATCAGCACGGGCAGAAACGCCCGCGCGGTCACCGCGGACCCGATCAGGTTCACCTCGATCACCCGCCGCCAGGCGACCGGATCGGAGTCGAGAAACGGCCCACCGCTGGCGACACCCGCGTTGGCGACGACGATGTCGACCTTCCCGAACCGCTCCTTGACCTCGGCCGCGACCCGGGCCATCGCCTCGTGGTCCGTCACGTCGGCGTACCAGTGATCACTGTCGGTGTGCAGCCGTTCGGAGACCTGCTTCAGCGCGTCCGGTTCCAGCCCGACGAGCGCCAACTTGGCACCGCGCGCGGAGAGTTTGCGGGCGAGCAACTCACCGACCCCTCGCGCGGCCCCGGTCACGACCGCGACCTGCCCTTCCAGGCTGACCCTGCTGCTCATGCGCCCTCCTCAACCTGATCGAACTCCACGTACACAGCGACCAGTTCACGAATCTTCGCGCCGACCAGCTCCGGCGCCTCGACGGGCGTCATATGACCGAGCCCGGGAAGTTCAGTGATCCCGACACAGTTGGGCAGCGCGGCGACCAGCGCCCGCGCATGCACCGGCGGCGTCATCCGGTCCGCCGTCCCGACGACGACGGCCGTCGGCACCGCCAACTCCCGTACTCCGTCGTCGAGATCGAGCGAATCGAGCACCCGGGACCACGCGTACCGCACGGCCCGCGGGCACGCGTGCACGATCCGCGCACACGCCTCGACCATGTGCGGGGCCGAACCGGGGCCCATCGTCCCGTACTTGAGGATCCGCCGCGCGGTCGGCGTGACCGGCCCGAGCGGCGCCCGCGTCCCCAGTATCTTCCGGGTCAGCCGGGTCCGCATCCGCCCGGCCCGCAACGGCACCACGAGCGACTCGTCGACCAGCCGCGAACTCCCCGTACTGCACAGCAGTACGGCCACCGCGTGCTCCCGGAACCGCGCCCGCCCGGCCGCCGCCAGCACGGCCATCCCGCCCATGGAGTGCCCGGCGATCACGACCTTCTCCTCGGGCGCGAGCGTCTCCTCCAGTACGGCTTCCAGATCGTCGGCGAGCGCGTCGGTACTGTGCGCGACGGCCACCGGACTGCGCCCGTGCCCCCGCTGGTCGTAGGCGATGACGCGGTGATCGGCGGACAGGTCCCGTATCTGCGCGGCCCAGAAGGCCGTGGAGCAGGTCCAGCCGTGTGCGAGGACAACGGCGGGCGCGTCCTCGCGGCCGTGCACCTCGACGTGCAGCCGGGAGCCGTCGGCCGAGGTGACGGTGAGTTCACGGGCGGGGACGGGCGGGGCGTACGGCCCGGACGAGACGTGCATAAGACGGCTCACGCGCTCGCCACCTCCGACTGCTCGGTCTTTTTGTTGACCCGCGCTCGCACGACCTCGTACTCCGTGAGGTCGACTCGCCTGGTGGCCTTGCGGAATTCGGCCGTGGTCCCGGGCCAGATGGTGGTGTTGCGGCCGGAGGCGTCCATGTACCAGCTGGTACAGCCGCCCGTGTTCCACACCGTGCGCTTCATACGGTCCTGCACGCGCCGGTTCCACGCGCTCACCGCGCCCGGCCGCGCGTCGAGGGCGACGCGGCCGCCCAGGACGTCCAACTGCCGTATGTAGTCGGCGAGATAGTTCAGCTGGGACTCGATGATGAAGATCATGGAGGAGGTCCCGAGGCCGGTGTTGGGCCCGATGATGGTGATCCAGTTCGGGAAGCCGGCCGCGGAGGTCCCCCGCAGCGCCTGCATTCCGCCCTGCCACGCCTCGGCCAGCGTGCGCCCGTCCGCGCCGACGACCCGTTGGGCGATCGGCATGTCCGTGACGTGGAAGCCCGTACCGAAGACGATCGCGTCGACCTCGGCCGTGGTGCCGTCGGCCGCGACGACCGTCGAACCGCGGACCTCGCTCAACCCGCTTGCCACGACGTCCACGTTGGGCTGGGCGAGGGCGGGATAGTAGGTGCGGGAGAGCAGGATCCGCTTGCAGCCGATGCGGTAGTCGGGGGTGAGTTTGGCCCGCAGCGCCGGGTCCTTGATGGCGCGGGCCATGTTCTTCTTGGCCAACTGCTCAACTAGGACAAGCTCGTTGGGGCGCTTGGTGAACGCCGTGGTCTGCAACTCCCTTATGCCCCAAAGGAGTCCGCGCCGGGCCTGGGTGGTGAACGGCAGCGCGCGATGCAGGGCGCGTTCGGCGCCGCTGATGGGGCGGTCGACGCGGGGCATCACCCAGGGCGGGGTGCGCTGGAAGAGGGTGAGGCGCCGCACGTCGGGCTGGATCGCCGGCACGATCTGGATCGCGGAGGCACCGGTGCCGACCATGGCGACGCGCTTGCCGCGCAGGTCGTAGTCGTGGTCCCAGCGGGCCGAGTGGAAGACCTTGCCGGGGAAGGAGTCGAGCCCCGGGATGTCCGGGATCTTGGGGTCGGACAGCGGCCCGGTGGCGGAGACGACAAGGTCGGCGGAGTAGGAACCGCCGGTGGTCTCGATGTCCCACCGCAGCCGCTCCGCGTCCCAAGTCATCATCTTGACCTCGGAGTTGAAGCGGATGTGCGGCCGGATCCCGAAGACGTCCGCGACGTTCTCCAAGTACGCGCGGATGTGCTCCTGCCCGGAGAAGGTGCGCGGCCAGTCGGCGTTCGGCGCGAAGGAGAACGAGTACAGATGGGACGGTACGTCGCAGGCGCAGCCGGGATAGCTGTTGTCCCGCCAGGTCCCGCCCACGCTGTCGGCGCGCTCCAGGACGACGAAGTCGGTGACACCCTCGCGCCGCAGCCGCACCGCGGCCCCCAGCCCGCCGAACCCGGACCCGATCACCGCCACCCGCACATGCTCGTGTTCGGTCATCCCGTGCCCTTCTCTACGACCCACTCGACCGCGCCAGTGAACACTGGCGCAATCGGAGCGTAGGGCAGCTTCTTACTCATGGGTAGGGGTCGGGGCAAGGAAAGTTACCGGGGGTACGACGTAGGGTGCGGGCGTGGCGGAGAAGGCAGAACAGGCGGAACAGGCGGAGAAGCGCGAGTACCGCATGGAGGAACTGGCCGACGAGGCCGGCATCACGATGCGCACCCTGCGCTTCTACCGCGAGCGCAAACTCATCCACCCGCCACGCCGGGAAGGCCGTATCGCCTGGTACGACGAGACGCACCTGGCCCGTCTGCGCACGATCTCGGCGCTGCTGGAACGCGGCCACACCCTCAACGGCATCGCGGAACTGGCCGAGGCCTTCGACCACGGCCGCAACGTGGGCGAGTTGCTCGGCCTCGGCGCCCCCACCGAGGAGACGCCGGTACGGCTCACCCCGGAGGCCCTCGCCGACTACTTCGGCGACCAGGCGACCCCGGAGAACTTCGCCGCCTCACTCGAACTCGGCTACCTCGGCACCGACGGCGGCGAGATCGTCCACATCAGCCGCCGCCTCCTCGACGTCACGGCCGCGCTGGTCCGCGAGGGCATCCCCCTCGCCGACGTCCTCGCCGCGGGCCGCCGCGTCCGCGAACACACGGACGCCCTCGCCGAACTCTTCACCGGCCTGGTCATCACGGAGGGCCGCACGGCAGAGGACCTGCAACGGCTGCGCCCGCTGGCGAAGAGCGTCGTAGAGGCGGAGTTGTCGATGGCGATGGACCGCCGACTGCAGGCGGGCGGCGACCGGGGACCTCAGGGGTCGTAGACCACCGCCGGGGACCCCAGGGGTCATAGACCACCGCCAGGGACCCCAGGGGTCGTAGACGAACGTCACCGACCACAAAGGTCGCAGAGCAACGCCACGACCTCAGAGGTCGTAGGCCAACGTCAGCGACCTCTGAGGTTGTAGACCAACGTGTCAGTGACCTCGGAGGTCGTAGACCAACGTCAGTGACCTCAGAGGTCGTAGACCAACGTCAGTGACCTCAGAGGTCGTAGACCAACGTCAGTGACCTCAGAGGTCGTAGACCAACATCAGTGACCTCAGAGGTCGTAGACCACCGTCACGGGCGCGTGGTCCGACCAGCGCTCGTCGTGCGTGGCCGCGCGCTCGACGTATCCCTTGACCGCCTTCGCGGCGAGGCCCGGCGTCGAGACGTGGTAGTCGATGCGCCATCCGCTGTCGTTGTCGAACGCCCGCCCGCGGTAGGACCACCAGGAGTACGGTCCCTCGACGTCCGGATGCAGGCCGCGCACGACATCGACATACGCCCCGTCCTCCGCGTCGAAGACCTGGCTGAGCCATGCCCTCTCCTCGGGCAGGAAGCCGGAGTTCTTCTGGTTGGCGCGCCAGTTCTTGAGGTCGGCGGGCTGGTGGGCGATGTTCCAGTCACCGCAGACGACGACCTCGCGCCCGTCGGCGGCGGCCCGCTCACGCAACCCCTTCAGATAGGCCAGGAACTCGCCCATGAAGCGCGCCTTCTCGTCCTGCCGCTCGGTGCCGACCTCACCGGAGGGCAGATAGAGGCTGGCGACGGTGACACCGGGCAGGTCGGCCTCGACGTAGCGGCCGCTCCCGTCGAACTCGGCCGATCCGAAGCCCACTTGGACCCGGTCCGGCTCGCGGCGGGTGTAGAGGGAGACGCCCGCGCGGCCCTTGGCGGCGGCCGGGGCGTGCACGACGTGCCAGCCCTCGGGGGCGCGGACGTGCTCCGGCAACTGCTCCGGCTCGGCCCGCACCTCCTGCAGACAGAGCACATCGGCGGAGGTCTCCGCGAGCCATTCCACGAAGCCCTTCTTCGCGGCGGCCCGCAGTCCGTTCACATTGGCAGAGGTCACAGTGAGCACTCGCGCACAATACCGGCACACTGGACGGAGTCCGGATCCGCCCTGCGCGGACCCTCACGGACCGGCACAGAGCCCCGCATACCCTCCCTACGCACAGAAGTACGATATTTGGCATGAACATACGCCCCGTCCCGTTCGACCACCCCGACGCCGTCAAGCTGAACGACCAGGTCCAGGAGGAGTACCACGTCCGCTACGGCGACGGCGGGGACGCCACGGTCCTGGACCCGTCGGACTTCACCCCGCCGAACGGCGTGTACCTCATCGCGTACGACGAGCACGACGACCCCGTCGCCACCGGCGGCTGGCGGTCCCAGGACGCCAACGGCGAGGGCAACGAGGACGGCGACGCCGAACTCAAGCGCATGTACGTGATCGAACAGGCCCGCGGCCTGGGCCTCGCCCGCCGCATGCTGGCCGCCCTGGAGGAGAACGCCCGCACGGCCGGCCGCACCCGCATGGTCCTGGAAACCGGCACCAAGCAGCCGGAGGCCATCGCCCTCTACACGTCCAGCGGCTACGAGCCCTGCGTGAAGTTCGGCTATTACCGCTCCTACGATGAGAGCCGGTGCTTCGCGAAGGGGCTGTGAAACCTCGCGACCCCCTCGTCGGTGTCGCTCAGGGCCGGTGGTCCGCGGAGTGACTCACCGGGATATCTCGGCCGTGGAACCGTAGGAGCGGAAGGACACCCGAGCATCCAGATCGAGGCTGTTCGCGCCGGCCGGGGACGGTATCCGGAGCACCCTGTCGAGCACCGGCCCCAGTCGGCCGCAGCCGGAGGTCCTCGGCGCCGCAAACCGATCGTCCGCCACCCCGAAGGCAACGACCAGCGGATCCTGTGACACGACGGTCGACGCCTCGGTCTCCTTGAGCACCAGCCGTATCGGATCCGCATCGGTACCGATGGAGCACCCGGACGGCACCGCGGGCCCCGAGAGCCGGAACGTCAGGTCCAGCTCTCCGCGCCGCTCGTCGTTCGACTGGAAGTCGAAATAGCCCGCGTACCGGGGCGTGATCGTCAGCGACGCGCCCCGGACCCGCACAGGAACAGCCGTCATCCCGCCGAAGACCTGGTGGAATTCGCCGTTCACAGTGCCCTCGGCGAAGGTGATCGCCATGGCCGCCTTGCCGAGCGACTGATCTATACGGCCGAGGGTCAGATGCCCGACGGCAGTCATCGCCTCGCACCGCCAGGCCGCGGGATCGGCACCTTCAGGAAGCGCGGAGAGGGCCGGACAGGCACCGAAGTCGGCGCCCCGTGCAGTGGCCGTAGCACCAGCCGCATGGGCCGGCCCCGCCGCGACGCCCGCCCCCAGAGTCAGAGCGGCCAGCGACACGACAAGACGTCGAACCAGGCGGGCTGTGCGAGCGACACGAAGCATGGCGACCTCCGAATGAAGCGTCGAGTGGATCAAGTTGAAGGGGATCGAAGGGGGCTTGAAGGAGCGGCTGCCTCCCACCATCAGGATTGCAGATTTTTCTCTGCATAGAAAGGCCTGCAGAGAAAAATCTGCAGAGGATCGGCTGTAGGCTACAGCCGTGAGCAAATCGCAGGAGCCCCCCGAGCCGAGCCCCGAGCCGGAACCGGCCCCCGAACCAGGCGACGCCCGCCGCACGGTCAGCGATCCGGCAGCCCTCAAGGCACTCGCCCATCCCCTGCGCCTGCGGATCCTGCGTCACCTCGGCATCCACGGACCGGCGACCTCGACGACCCTCGCCGCCGCCCTCGGCGAGAACACCGGCACCCTGAGCTACCACCTGCGCCGACTGGAGCAGGGCGGGTTCATCGAGGACACCCCGGACCGTCCCGGCGGACGCGAGCGCTGGTGGCAAGCGGTGCGCGGGCTGGACGTGCGCAGGCCCGCGCAGGACGAGATGACGGACGGCGAGCGTGCCGTCGCGAGCACGCTCGACCGGATGAGGATGGAAGAGGACGTCGAACTCGCCCGCCGGTTCATGGAGGAGCAGGCGAACTCGAAGGGGTGGATGCGCGGCTCACGGAGCCTCAGCCATCTCACCGAGGAAGAACTCGGCGCCTTCCACGACGCCTACCTGGACCTCCTGGCCCGCTTCTCCCACGGCCCGGAGGACGCATCGCCCGGGGCCCGCGCCGTCCATCTACGGTGGTTCGCCCTCCCCGCGGACTGAACCCGGGTCGGCCCGAGCCGACCGCCGGAGAGCCGGCCAGAGCAGACCCCAGAAACGACAAAAGTCCCACCAATCATGAAGATTGGTGGGACTTCGTCAACTACCCCTGAGCCAGCTCAAGAACAGTCATTGCGGTGGACCTGTGGGGATTTGAACCCCAGACCCCCTCGATGCGAACGAGGTGCGCTACCAGACTGCGCCACAGGCCCTTGCAACGAGTGAAACTCTAGCATCCCCGTCAGGGTGCTTGGAAATCCGTTCCCTGCCTGGTCACTCGTTGGCCGCGCGGGGCCGTTCGCCGTCCTCGTACTGGTCGAACAGGGGCGTGCGGCCCCGCTCGCGGGCGCGCCGGGCGGAGGCGGCGCGGCGCGCGTCGGTGCGGCCGTCCGGCGTCGACCTGTCGTCCGACGGGTCCTCCGCGTCCTCGTCCCGGGCGTCCTGGTTGTCCCTGGCATCGCGGTCGTCCCGCGCCACGGACTGCGCCTCCTGCTCCGGTGCCACGGAGCTGGAGCGGGCCGAACTCCACGCGTCCGGCGCCCCGAGGTCCACGTCGGACGTGGCACGCGGGGCGACCGGCGCGGTGACGTACGTCGGAAGCGGTACCGGTACCGGGTCCCAGCTGTCGCCCTGGCCCGGCCGGCGCTGCCGCTCGCGCTGCTGGTCGACCCACTCGGCGTGGTCGGTCTGCTCGACGAGGGCGCGACGGTCGGCGGCGAGTGCGGACAGCCCGGGGTCCGTCTCCGGTGCCGGGCCCTCCTCGGCGTCGTCGATCCCGGCGTCCACGGACGCGCGCCTGCGCGGCTGACGCTCCCTCAGTCGCTGCGCGGCGACCTCGGCCCGGCGCCGGTCCATCTGGTAGGCGAAGCGGCGGCGTTCCTGGGTGCGGAGATAGGCGATGTACCCGCTGAGCAGTACCGCCGGTACGCCGGGCGCCCAGAGCAGGGCGAGCCCGCCGACCGCCGCGACGATCGCGCCGAGCGTGAAGGCGAGGAAGAGCATCACGGTGGTCCGTCTGCGGCGCGCGAGCACCTTCACCCGCCGGGCGCGCGCTGCCGCGGCCTCCTCGGCGGGGCTGCGCCGCGCGACCGGGACCCGCTTGCGCGCAGGCGCGGAGGCGGGTGCGGGCTTGGGTGACTGGGCCGGCACCGAGGCCTGCTGGGGTACCGGCTTGGACGCCTGCTCACGCGCCGGTTCGCGGACCGGCTCACGCTCGGGTTCACGCGCCGCCCCACGCTCCGGTTCTCGCGCCGCTTCCGGCCGTTCCTGGCTCTGCTGCCGGACGGGCGCGTGCACCTGGGGACGGGCCGGGGGCATGGCGAAGGCCCGGACGTCCACCGAGTCGGTGACGGCGTCCGGCACGACGGCGCTGGGCTCCTCCTCCTCGGTGGAGCGCGCCCGCAGGTCCTTGGCGTACCGGCGCTCCATTCCCGCCCGTCCGGACAGCAGCCGGATGGCGGTGCTGAAGCGTTCCGTCGGACGGGCCTCGTTCAGCTCGTCCTGCCTACGGAGCCACATCGGCACCAAGTAGGCGGCCCAGGCCCCGACAATGACTGCGTAGATGAGGCCGCTGCTGCTCACGCCTCACACGGTAGAGGGGTTTGCGTGAGGCCATCTGCCAATTGAGCCGGTGTGTCGCACGATCTGGCTGATATTTCGAGCTTTTTTTGTGACCGATGCGATCAACAGGCCGCCGAGTTGGCGAATTCATTGCCCCAAGACGGTCATCCGTCGATCACTTTCGAACACGTATTCCATTTCCGGGCTCCCGGGACTTCCCGCCTCTACGCCTGACTCCACGCCTCCGGGGTTATGCGGGATTGTCGTGCGGGGTGCTCCGGGAGCGTGCCCGCTGCCAGCGGGCCAGCAACCCCTCGGGCACCTCTTCCGCGGTGAGCGCGAAGACGAGGTGGTCGCGCCAGGCGCCGTCGATGTGGAGATAACGGGGTCTGAGCCCCTCCTCACGGAATCCGAGTTTCTCGACGACCCGGCGGCTGGGGCCGTTCTCCGGGCGAATACAGACCTCGATGCGGTGCAGTCCCACGGCACGGAAACAGTGGTCGACGACGAGTGCCACCGATGTCGGCATCACTCCGCGGCCGGCCACCGACTCGTCCACCCAGTAGCCGACGTGGCCCGAGCACATCGAGCCCCAGGTGATCCCGGCGACCGTCAACTGCCCGACCAGGCGCCCCTGGTATTCGATGACGAACGGCAGCATCCGGCCCGAGTTCGCCTCGGAGCGGAGATGCCGGACCATCTGCCGGTACGTCGGCCGGTGCGCGATCGGCCCGCTGGGGGTGGGCGGCGGAATCGTCGCCTCCCAGGGGCGCAGCCAGTCCCGGTTGCGCCGGTTGACATCGCGCCAGGCCCGCTGGTCGCGCAGCTTTATCGGCCTCAGGACGATGTCGCCGTCCACCAGCACGGCAGGCCAGGATGGGCTGTTCAGCTCGCACCCCCACTGGTGTCGGCGGGTCTGGTGTGATCGCCGCCTCGGATCTGGTCGACGGCGTGCGCCAGCAGGGGCTCGAGGACGGCGAGGCCGTCCCTCACCCCGCCGGTGGACCCCGGCAGGTTGACGATCAGTGTGTACCCGGCGACTCCGGCCAGGCCCCGGGAGAGCGCCGAAGTCGGCACCTTCTCCCGTCCGAACGCCCGGATGGCCTCGGCGATGCCCGGCACCTCGTAGTCGATGACCGCGCGGGTCGCCTCGGGCGTGCGGTCGGTGGGCGAGACGCCGGTGCCGCCGGTGGTGACGACGGCGTCGTAACCGGCTTCTACGGCGGCCCGCAGCGCGGCCTCCACCGGGTCGCCGTCGGGGACCACCTGCGGCCCTTCGACCGTGAAGCCGAAGCCCTTCAGGCCGTCGGCGATCAACGGGCCGCCCTTGTCTTCGTAGACGCCGGAGGCGGCACGGTTGGAGGCCGTGACCACCAGGGCGCGGTAGGACGCGGGCAGGGTGCTGTCGGGCGTCATGTCCGGCTCCAGTCGCCCGACTTGCCGCCCGTCTTCTCCTCCACGCGCACGTCCGTGATGACCGCTCCCTTGTCGACCGCCTTGACCATGTCGATCACGGTGAGCGCCGCGACGGAGACCGCGGTGAGGGCCTCCATCTCGACGCCCGTGCGGTCCGTCGTCTTCACGGTGGCCCGGATCCGTACGGCGTCGTCCGCGACCGACAGATCCAGTTTCACACCCGACACCGACAGCGGGTGGCAGAGCGGGATGAGGTCCGGGGTGCGTTTGGCGCCCATGATCCCGGCGATGCGCGCGGTGGCCAGGGCGTCGCCCTTGGGGACGCCCTCGCCGCGGAGCAGTTCGACCACGCGGGGCGAGACGAGGACGCGTCCGCTGGCGGTGGCGGTGCGCGCGGTCACGTCCTTACCGGACACGTCGACCATCCGGGCGGCGCCCGCGTCGTCGATGTGCGTCAGTCGGTCGTGCGCAGGGGGTCCGGGGGTGCTCCCTCGGAAAGGCTCAGTCATGCTGTGTGGCGCTCCCGGTCCGGGCGTGTTGTGCGCGACACGGTACCGCCAACCAGCACTGCTCAGCCGAGCAGGACCACTTCGACCTCGGTGCCGGGCTCCACGGACTCGACGTCCTCGGGGACGACGATCAGCGCGTCGGCGAGCGCGAGGGCCGCGACCAGGTGTGATCCGGCGCCCCCTACGGGGGTCACCTCGCCGTCGGCGTACCTCCCGCGCAGGAACTGTCTGCGCCCCTTCGGGGAGGTCAGCGCCTTGTCCGTGGTGAGAGTGGCCCGGGTCCTCGGGCGGTGGACGTCGTCCAGGCCCATCAGGGCGCGGATCGCGGGCCGGACGAACAGCTCGAAGGAGACGTACGACGACACCGGGTTGCCGGGAAGGGCCAGCAGCGGGATGTGGTCGGGGCCGATGGAGCCGAAGCCCTGGGGTTTGCCGGGCTGCATGGCGAGCTTGCGGAAGTCGATCCCGGCGCCCTCCTCATCCTCGTCGCCCACGGAGGACAGGGCTTCCTTGACGACGTCGTACGCCCCGACGCTGACGCCGCCGGTGGTGACCAGGAGGTCGGCGCGGACGAGTTGGTCCTCGATGGTGTCGCGGAGGGTCTCGGCGTCGTCGGCGACGGCGCCGACCCGGTAGGCGATGGCTCCGGCGTCGCGGGCGGCGGCGGTGAGGGCGAAGCTGTTGGAGTCGTAGATCTGGCCGTCGCCCAACTGCTCGTCGGGCTGGACGAGTTCGCTGCCGGTGGACATGACGACCACGCGCGGGCGTGGGCGCACGCGGACCGTGCCGCGGCCGATCGCGGCGAGCAGGGCGATCTGCGGCGGGCCGAGGACGGTGCCGGCGTCCAGGGCGCGGTCGCCCGCCTTCACGTCGCTGCCCTTCGCGCGTACGTGCGCGCGTGCCTCGGCCGAGCGGTACACGTGCACGTGCCCGGTGGCCGCCTCGGGGGCCTGGCTGCGGGCCCGCATGCCGGTGACCGGGCCGTCGCCGAGCCCTCCGTCGGTCCACTCCACGGGGACGACGGCCTCGGCGCCGGGCGGGAGCGGGGCGCCGGTCATGATGCGGGCGGTCTCCCCCGGGCCCACGTGGAGCGGCTCGGCCTGGCCCGCCGCGACGTCGCCGACGACCGTCAGGACAGCCGGGAACTCCTCGCTAGCGCCCGCGACATCCGTGACCCGCACCGCGTACCCGTCCATCGAGCTGTTGTCGAAGGGCGGGAGCGAGACCGGCACCGTGATGTCCTCGACCAGGACGCAGCCCTGGGCGTCGAGCAGTTGCAGCTCGATGGGTTCCAGGGGGCGGACGGTCGCGAGGATGTCCTCCAGGTGCTCGTCCACCGTCCAGAGGTGGTCGGGCCCTGCGGTGCGGGTCGCGGCGGTGCTCAACGTTGCTACATCTCCTCGGCTACATAACTGCGAAGCCAGGCCCGGAAGTCCGGTCCCAGGTCTTCACGTTCGCACGCGAGTCTGACAATGGCACGCAGATAGTCGCCCCGGTCGCCGGTGTCATAGCGGCGTCCCTTGAAGACGACGCCGTGCACGGGGCCGCCGACCTTCTCGTCGGTGGCCAACTGCTGGAGGGCGTCGGTGAGTTGGATCTCGCCGCCGCGGCCGGGCTCGGTCTTGCGCAGTATGTCGAAGATGTGGGGGTCGAGGACGTAGCGGCCGATGATCGCGTAGTTCGACGGGGCGTCGGCCGCGTCCGGCTTCTCGACCAGGCCGGTCACCTTGACGACGTCGTCGTCCGCGGTGGCCTCCACGGCCGCGCAACCGTAGAGGTGGATCTGCTCCGGGGCGACCTCCATGAGGGCGACGACGCTGCCTCCGTGCTGCTCCTGGACCTCGACCATGCGCGCGAGGAGGGGGTCACGGGGGTCGATGAGGTCATCCCCGAGGAGGACGGCGAAGGGCTCGTGGCCGACGTGCGGGGCGGCGCACAGGACGGCGTGGCCGAGGCCCTTGGGGTCGCCCTGGCGGACGTAGTGCATGGTCGCGAGGTCGCTGGACTCCTGGACCTTGGCGAGCCGGCTCGCGTCACCCTTCTTCTGGAGGGCGGATTCGAGCTCGTAGTTGCGGTCGAAGTGGTCCTCGAGGGGGCGCTTGTTGCGTCCGGTGATCATGAGGACGTCGTCGAGCCCAGCCGACGCGGCCTCTTCGACCACGTACTGGATCGCGGGCTTGTCCACGACCGGCAGCATCTCCTTGGGAGTTGCCTTCGTGGCCGGCAGGAACCTGGTGCCGAGACCGGCTGCGGGGATGACAGCCTTGCTGATCCTGGGGTGCGACTGAGTCATGCCCGAACCTTATCCGGTGCCTTTGTGCAGAATCTGTGGCTCCGGTTAAAACGCTCTCATATGAGCACATTAGGAAGGGTACGGGTGGGACCTGTGCGGGACCCAGGACATGAAGCCGAGCCTGACAAGCGAATGTTGCGACGAGAGTTCCTCACGGTGAGGAACAGGTTGACGGCCGATGACGTGCGGGCGACCGGCGTCGCGCTTGCCCATCGCGCCCTGGAACTGCCCGAGTTGACGCACGCGCGCACAGTGGCGGCGTACGTCTCCGTCGGGAGCGAACCCGGAACACTCGCGCTCCTGGACGCACTCCGCGCGCGGGACATCGACGTCCTGCTCCCGGCACTCCTCCCGGACAACGACCTGGACTGGGGTGCCTACGACGGCGAGGACTCGCTCTCGCGGGTCCGACACGGCGGAAAGATGGCCCTGTTGGAGCCGTCCGGCGAGCGGCTCGGCCCGGACGCCGTGACCGCCGCCGACGTCGTCCTGCTGCCCGGTCTGGCGGTCGACGGGCGCGGGATGCGCCTGGGGCGCGGCGGGGGGTCGTACGACCGTGTGCTGGCGCGACTGGAGCGGGCGGGTGTCCATCCCGCGCTGGTGGTGCTGCTGTACGACTCCGAGGTCGTCGAGCACGTGCCTACGGAGGCGCACGACCGGCCGGTGTGGGCGGTGGTGACGCCGTCGGGTGTGCGGCGGTTCGCGGGGAACTGAACGGGAACCGAAATGGCCCTCCACGCGTGCGTGGAGGGCCATTTCAGGTTGTTCGGTTGTTCAACGAGTCACGGCTTCAGCACCAGGGTGTCGCTCGTGCTGCCGTCGACCGCCTTGGACGAGAACGACCAGGGCAGCAGTTCACCGTTGACCCACTTGCTGGTCTGGTCGGTGTAGTGCGCGCTGTAGGCATGTCCGGAGGCTCCGGTGAGGTTGATCCACTTGGACTTGTCGAAGTCGTCCAGGTTGACCACCATGCGCATCGACGGCACCCAGACGACTCCGTAGCCGCCGGCCGCGTTCCAGCCCGTCGCGTTGACCGTGGCCTCGCCGCCGCTGAGCTTCCAGGGACCGCGGTTGAGGGCGTACTGGACGATGGCGGGGCCTTCGATGCCCAGGGTCTGGTTCTTCAGGAACAGGCGGTGCAGCCGGCCCCAGCTCCAGGTGTCGATGTCCTTGCCGAGCTTCGCGGTCAGCTCCCAGCGGGCGTCGATCATGGCGCGCTTGAACAGCTGGTTCATGTTGCTCGCCCCCGGGCGGTTGCCCGACTCGGGGGTCTTCCACCAGGCGTTGGTGGGGTCGTCCATGAGCTTGCGGACGACCTCGAACCACCGGTCGCCGCCGTCCGGTTGGGCCTCGTCGGCGTCACGCTCGCCGCACTCGCGCACCTTCTTGTTGTCCTCGTCGGCGGGACCGGTGGTGTCGACCGGCGAGACGTACAGGCACTGGCCCTCGACCCGCAGCTCCTTGGGCAGCTTGTTGCCGAAGGCCAGCTTGAGGATGTTGCGCCAGACCGAGTTGAAGTAGGCGGCGGCCGCCGAGTCGGCGTCCTGGGTGTAGTCCCAGCCCTCCAGGAGCTTCTGCGCCTCGCGCACGTCGGCGTCGGGCTCGTCGATCTTCAGCAGCTTGGGCACGAGCAGCTTGGCGATCTCACTGCTGTCGTCGAGCTGCATCTGCCGCATGTCGTCGGTGGAGATCTTGCCGCCGCCGTCGATCTTCGACTGGATCAGATCGGTGATGCGCTGGCTGCGGGTGCCGTAGCCCCAGTCCGTGGTGAGGGTGTACGGGTACTTGTCCTTGTCGATCACGGCCTGGTTGGCGGTGACGATGTAGCCGCGTTTCGGGTTGTACTCGTACGGCAGGGCGGCCTGCGGGATGTAGCCGGTCCAGTCGTACTTGGAGTCCCAGCCGGGCACGGGCAGCGAGCCGTCGCCCTTCCCGCGCGTGGGGATCCTGCCGGGCAGCGTGTAGCCGATGTTGTTCTTGGTGTCGGCGTAGACGAGGTTCTGCGAGGGCACGTCGAACTTCGCGGACGCGGAGCGGAACTCGCTCCAGTCGGACGCCTTGTCGATGGCGAAGACGGCGTCCATGGTGGTGCCCGGGTCCTCTGCGGTCCAGCGCAGGGCGATGCCGTAGCCGTCCCCTCTGTCGGGGGCCGCGGTGTCGACGGTGGCCTTCTTGCCGACCTTCACGAGTTCGTCGTTGCGGTCGGACAGCAGCGGGCCGTTGTTGGTCTCCCGGACGACGATCTTCTTGGAGGCGCCGCCGGCGACCTTGATGGTCTCCGTGCGGGTCGTGAAGGGCTTCGTCGTGCCGTCGTACAGGTAGCCGTCGCCGGAGAGCTTCTCCAGGTAGAGGTCGGTGACGTCGACCCCGGAGTTGGTCATGCCCCAGGCGATGTCCTGGTTGTGACCGATGACGACGCCGGGCATTCCCGCGAAGGTGTAGCCGCTGACGTCGTACTGGCACGTGCTGGAGATCGCGCGGCAGTGCAGGCCCATCTGGTACCAGACGGACGGCAGCGAGGCTTCCAGGTGAGGGTCGTTGGCCAGGAGAGGCTTGCCGGTGATGGTGTTCTTCCCGGCGACGACCCAGGAGTTGGAGCCGATGCCCTGGCCGTTCACGCCGACGGCCGTCGGGAGGTCGTCCAGGACGTCCGAGAGGCCCGCCAGCTGGCTCGTGAGGGCCGAACCGGACGAGGACGACGACGAGCCCGTCGTGCCGGTCGTGGACGTGCTGGAGGAGCTGTCGCCGCCGTCGAAGGTCTTGGTGTACTCGTCGTACTCGCCCTCGGTGACGATCGGCTGGTTGCGGCTGTACGGATACTCCGGGTACAGGTCCGCGATCTGCTGGGGGCCGAGGCGGCTGGTCATCAGGGCGCGGTCGATCTCGTCCTTCATGTTGCCGCGCAGGTCCCAGGCCATCGCCTTGAGCCACGCGACCGAGTCGACCGGGGTCCACTTCTGGGGCTTGTAGTCGTTCTTGAAGCCGAGGGCCGCGTACTCCAGGGAGATGTCCTTGCCGTCCTTGCCCTGGAGATAGGCGTTGACTCCCTTGGCGTACGCCTGGAGGTACTTCTTCGTGGAGGCCGACAGCTTGGTGTCGTACTCCTTCTGAGCCACCCGGTCCCAGCCCAGGGTGCGCAGGAACTCGTCGTTCTTGACCTGGCTCTTGCCGAACATCTCGGACAGCCGCCCGGCGGTCATGTGCCGGCGCACGTCCATCTCGTAGAACCGGTCCTGCGCCTGGACGTAGCCCTGCGCCATGAACAGGTCCGCGTCGGAGGACGCGTAGATCTGCGGGATGCCGTAGCTGTCGCGCTTGACGTCGACGGGCCCGGAGAGGCCGTCGAGCGTGATCGAGCCCGTGGTCTGCGGGAGGGAGGCCCGGACCGTGCTGATCGACCAGTACGCGCCGTAGGCGATGCCCCCGATGATGGCCATTACCAGAACAAGCACCAGTAGACGGGCTTTGCGCCCCTTTTTCCTGCCGGACTTGCCGGGCTTATGACCCGATGAGGCGGTGGTGTTGGGGGGCATCGCTGTCCTTGCTGTCCTAACGCGAGCGGCAGGGCGGGCTGTGCTTTTGACTGAGCGCTGGAGCAACCATAGGCGCAGGGTCCCGAGCGACTTGACGCGGAGTCGGGTACCGGCGCGGACGGGCGTTCGATCTTGCCTCGCGAAGTGTCAAGAAAGCGTCAAGAGTTAGGTAAGGTAACGAAGTACTTGGATGCATGGCGCCGCAGCCTCGCGTCCCCTGTACATGTGCTGCCGCTCTGTAAGCGCGTCAGCCGAGGAAGGGAAGGCCACTGACTGTCCACCACCTCGACCAGCTGCTGCTCGTCTGCTCGCTCGTCCTGCTCGTCGCCGTCGCGGCGGTCCGGATCTCCTCGCGCAGCGGGCTCCCCAGCCTGCTCGTGTACCTGGGGATCGGCGTCGCCATGGGCCAGGACGGCGTCGGCGACATCCACTTCGACAACGCCGAGCTGACCCAGGTCATCGGGTACGCGGCCCTGGTCGTGATCCTGGCCGAGGGCGGCCTCGGCACGAAGTGGAAAGAGGTCAGGCCGGTCCTGTCGTCCGCCGCCACACTGGCGCTGGCGGGGGTCGCGGTGAGCGTCGGTGTCACGGCTGCGGGCGCGCACTATCTGGTCGGTCTGGACTGGCGGCAGGCGTTCATCATCGGGGCGGTGGTGTCCTCGACGGACGCGGCGGCGGTCTTCTCCGTGCTGCGCCGCATCCCCCTCCCCGCGCGCGTGACGGGCACACTGGAGGCCGAGTCGGGCTTCAACGACGCCCCGGTGGTCATCCTGGTCGTCGCCTTCTCCACGGCCGGCCCGGTCGAGCACTGGTACATGCTGGTGGGCGAGATAGCCCTGGAGCTGGCCATCGGCGCGGCCATGGGCATCGCGGTGGGCTGGCTCGGCTCCTGGGGGATGCGGCATGTGGCGCTGCCCGCCTCCGGTCTCTACCCGATCGCCGTCATGGCGATCGCCGTCACCGCGTACGCGGCGGGCGCCCTGGCGCACGGCAGCGGCTTCCTGGCGGTCTACCTCGCCTCGATGGTGCTCGGCAACGCCAAGCTGCCCCACTGGCCCGCCACCCGCGGTTTCGCCGAGGGGCTCGGCTGGATCGCGCAGATCGGCATGTTCGTCCTGCTCGGCCTGCTGGTCACCCCGCACGAGCTGGGGGACGACGTCTGGCCCGCGCTCCTCATCGGCCTGGTGCTGACGATGGTGGCCCGGCCGCTCAGCGTGGTGGTGAGCCTCACACCGTTCCGGGTGCCCTGGCAGGAGCAGACCCTCATGTCCTGGGCCGGGCTGCGCGGCGCCGTGCCCATCATCCTGGCGACGATCCCCATGGTGAACGGCGTCGAAGGCAGCCGCCGCATCTTCAACATCGTCTTCGTCCTGGTCGTCGTCTACACCCTGGTCCAGGGGCCGACGCTGCCCTGGCTGGCCCGCAAGCTGCGGCTCGGCGAGGGCCCGGAGGCCGCCGACCTCGGCATCGAATCGGCGCCCCTGGAGCGGCTGCGCGGACATCTGCTGTCCGTCGCGATCCCCGAGGAGTCGAAGATGCACGGCGTCGAGGTCAACGAACTGAGGCTGCCGGCCGGGGCCGCGGTCACCCTCGTCGTACGCGACGGAAAATCGTTTGTCCCGCTGCCCTCGACGGTCCTGCGGCGCGGCGACGAACTCCTCGTGGTCGCCACGGACCCCGTCCGGGACGCGGCCGAACATCGGCTGCGCGCGGTGGGCCACGGCGGCAAGCTGGCGGGGTGGCTGGGCACGGACACCACCGGCGCCGGTCGTTAAGGGCATGTTTCGTAGGTTCACACGTTCACCAATCACAGGTGAACGCGCGCGTGGTGCCCGTTTTCACAGGCCCAGCAGGCCTGATCACCTGTACGATGAAGGCACATTCTGATCGAACCAACTCTGCCTGAAGCAGTGCTGGCGCGACCGTATGGCGGCCGAATCCCTCTCCGCGTGGGCACCGGTATCTACCGCAGTTCCGCGCAAGAGGACAGTGCTCGGCGACCTCCGCACGGGGCGCGCCACCAGGTGGCAGAAAGGCACGGGCCGTGGCATCCACGGTCACCTCCGGGACGGGATCCCGTCCCGGATACGGGCAGCTGCTGCGCACGCGCGGCGCCTGGACGTTCCTGCTCCCCGGCTTCGCGGCACGCCAGCCGTTCGCGATGCTCACCATCTCCATCGTGCTGCTCGTGCAGCACACCACCGGCTCCTACGGCGCGGCGGGCGCCGCCGCGGCCGTCACCGGCGTCTCCATGGCCCTGTTCGCGCCCTACAGCGGGCGCCTGGCCGACCGCCACGGACAGCGGGCCGTCCTGCTCCCCGGCGTCCTGGTGCACACCCTGTCGGGCCTCACGTTCACGGCCCTCGCACTCGGCCACGCGCCCCTGTGGGCGCTGTTCGTGGCGGCCGTGCCGACCGGCGCCTCGGTGCCGCAGATCGGGCCCATGGTGCGTGCCCGCTGGGGTGTGAAGCTCCAGGACTCCCCGCTGCTGAGCACAGCGGCCGCCTTCGAGTCCGTCACGGACGAACTGACCTTCGTCTTCGGCCCGTTGCTGGCGACCGCCCTGTGCACCGCCGTGACCCCGGCCGCCGGCCTGATCACCGAGGCGGGCCTCACCGTGATCGGCGGTCTGCTGTTCGCCGCCCAGAAGAGCACCCAGCCCAAGGTGGCGCTCATCGGGCACGCACGCGTGGAGCACGTTTCCGCACTGGG
The DNA here is from genome assembly GCF_045162565.1 of Streptomyces sp. NBC_00986. Lineage (NCBI taxonomy): Bacteria > Bacillati > Actinomycetota > Actinomycetes > Kitasatosporales > Streptomycetaceae > Streptomyces > Streptomyces sp. NBC_00986. Next base: position 6,899,365 of record NZ_CP108733.1, on the reverse strand, counting down.
CATCCCCGGGGTGCGCGTGCTGATCGTGACCTTCCTGGGCATCGGTTCCGTCTTCGGCGGCATGCAGGTATCCCTGGCCGCCTTCACCGAGTCGATCGGCGAACCCGGCCTGAACGGCGTCCTGTACGGCACGTTCGCCGCCGGCAACATGCTCTCCGGGCTCGTCTGCGGTGCCGTCGCCTGGAAGGTCGCCCCGCAGCGCCGTCTCCTGGTCGGCTACGCGGCGCTCGCACTGACCGCGTCCGCCCTGTGGACCGCGCACTCGGTGCTGCTCCTGGCCGCCCTCGGTCTCCTGGTCGGCATGTGCATCGCGCCCGCCCTGATCACCGGCTACACGCTGGTCGAGGGGCTCGTCCCGGCCGGCGCCCGCACCGAGGCCTTCACCTGGCTGACCGGCGCGGTCGCCCTCGGCCAGGCCGCCGCCGTCACGGTCGCCGGACAGCTGGAGGACCGCCTGTGGGGCGGCGCCGGTTTCCTGGTGCCGATGGTCGGCACCCTGCTCGCCCTGGGGACCCTGCTGGCCCTGCGCTCACGCCTCGCGACCCGGCCCCACAGCCGCACCGTGGCACGTGGCGTCGGTCACCGCGTACCGGTGGCAGTGGACTGATCCCCGGGAATACGTCACTATGGACGCTCGTTAGCACTCATTGAGTGAGAGTGCCAGGAGGAAGACAACAGTGCCGACCTACCAGTATCAGTGCACCGAGTGCGGCGAGGGCCTCGAGGCGGTGCAGAAGTTCACCGACGACGCCCTGACCGAGTGCCCCAATTGCGGCGGCCGCCTGAAGAAGGTGTACTCCGCGGTCGGCATTGTCTTCAAGGGCTCCGGTTTCTACCGGAACGACAGCCGCGGCTCGTCGTCGAGCAGCTCGCCGGCCACCCCGAAGCCGTCGACGTCCTCGGACTCGAAGCCGTCCACCCCTTCGACCTCGTCCTCGGACTCGAAGTCGAAGTCGTCGAGTTCGGGCTCCTCGTCCAGCAACAGCTCAGCCGCGTAGGACTCTTCACCGCGGGACCCTGTCGTCCACGACGACGGGGTCCTCGGCGTTTCCGGAGCACCCCCCTGTGCCCTCCCGGCGGCGGCTAGGGTGCTGGCCATGGCGAACGCAGAGATCGGCGTGATCGGTGGCTCCGGGTTCTACTCGTTCCTCGACGACGTGACCGAGATCCAGGTGGACACCCCCTACGGACCGCCCAGCGACTCCCTCTTCCTCGGCGAGATCGCCGGCCGACGGGTCGCGTTCCTGCCGCGGCACGGGCGCGGCCACCATCTTCCGCCGCACCGCATCAACTACCGGGCCAACCTCTGGGCGCTGCGCTCCGTCGGCGTGCGCCAGGTCCTCGGCCCGTGCGCGGTGGGCGGCCTGCGCCCAGAGTACGGGCCGGGCACGCTGCTGGTGCCGGACCAGCTGGTGGACCGTACGAAGTCCCGGACGGGCACGTACTTCGACGGGCTCCCGCTGCCCGGCGGCGCGGTGCCGAACGTGGTGCACGTGTCCCTGGCCGACCCCTACTGCCCGACCGGCCGGGCGGCCTCGCTGAAGGCGGCGCGCGGTCGGGACTGGGAACCGGTGGACGGCGGCACGCTCGTGGTGATCGAAGGCCCGCGCTTCTCGACCCGCGCCGAGTCGTTGTGGCACCAGGCGCAGGGCTGGTCGGTGGTCGGCATGACCGGTCACCCCGAGGCGGCGCTCGCGCGTGAACTGGAGCTCTGCTACTCCTCGTTGACCCTCGTCACCGACCTCGACGCGGGCGCCGAGACCGGCGAGGGCGTCTCCCACGACGAGGTGCTGCGGGTGTTCGCGGCCAACGTGGACCGGCTGCGGGGCGTGCTGTTCGACACGGTGGCCGCGCTGCCGGGGACCGGGGCGCGGGACTGCCTGTGCGCGAACGCGCTGGGCGGGATGGACCCGGGCTTCGTGCTGCCGTAGCGGCCTCGGCTGGGGATACGGAGAGGGGCCGGGATACGGAACTTCCCGTTCGGGTGAGGGAGTTGTCCACAACCGGCGGGTAGCACACGGGCTCCGGCAGGCATCGGCGCGAGGCCTCATCGTGGGGACCGCAAGCCGATCCCTCGTCGCAGGTGGTGGTCCCCCATGTCCCTCTCCCCTCCCTCCTTCCCCTCCTTCACGGGCCCGTCGGGTACGGATTCCTTCCCGCGCCCGTTGGGCACCGACGCTCCGCCCACGTGCGAGGTGCCGCACTTCGCACCGGTGCGGGTGCGCGGCGGTCGCTGTCAACTGCGCCGGTTGCTACGGCACCGGCGGCGGGCCGTGGCCGCGGGGCTCGCGCTGACCGCCGCCGCGCTCGTGGCGGCGGGGCCGCGTGACGCGACGGAGGCACGGCACAGCGAGCGGCCTCGCGGGCATCCGGTGGTCGATCCGGTACGGCAGCGCCGGGCGGTCGAGTGGGTGTCGGCGCCGGTGCGGATCGCCGACGCCGGTACGGTCCGGCTGCTGCGGGCCGGTGACCGGATCGATGTGATCGCCGCAGAGGAGTCGGCGACGGGCGGTGACGCTCACGTGGTCGCGCGCGGGGCGCGGGTGACGAAGGTGCCTGAGCCGCTCGAAGTCGCGGACGGCGGCGGGGCGTTGGTGGTGCTGTCGGTGCCACGCTCCACGGCGGCGCGGCTGGCCGGCGCGAGCGCCACGACGCGGCTGGCGGTGACGATGTGCTGATCGGCCGATGGGTCTCGGGGCTGGTCCGTGGGGTGAACCGTGCCTTTCGACTTCTCGGCGACTTGCTGTCAAGTCCCTCGTTCGAGTTACTGAATTGGACAGGGCGGCCGGGCCTTGACGTAGGTTGCGGAGCTGTCGGTTCCACCCCCTGCGCGTGCGAGAAGAGGCTCCGAGTTGAGCGAGAAGAAGAAGGACCCGGGCGTCTGGCAGGGCTTCAAGGCCTTCCTGATGCGCGGGAACGTCGTCGATCTGGCAGTCGCGGTCGTCATCGGCGCCGCCTTCACGAACATCGTCAACTCGGTGGTGAAGGGGATCATCAACCCGCTCGTCGGGGCGATCGGCACACAGAACCTGGACACCTACAGCTCGTGCCTGAGCAGCAGTTGCTCGGGCGACAAGGGCATCCAGCTGATGTGGGGTTCCGTCCTGGGAGCCGCCCTCAGCTTCGTGATCACCGCGGCGGTCGTCTACTTCCTGATGGTCCTGCCGATGTCGAAGTACCTGGCCCGGGCGGAGGCCCAGCGCAAGGCCAAGGAGGGCACGCAGGAGGTCATGGAGATCACCGAGCTGGAGGTCCTCAAGGAGATCCGCGACGCGCTGGTCGCGCAGCGCGGCGAGGGGCACCGGGAGCCGTAGCCGACGACGCTGAGGCGACCGGCGGTTCAGACCTGGCCGACGGCTCAGATGTGGTGGGGCGGCTTCTCGTCGAGGAAGCGCTTCAGATCGGCAGCGCTGTCGCCCTCGGGCCGCTCGCCCCACCCGCGGTCCGTGTCGTCCGAGGACGGCCGGCTCAGCGGGTCGTCGAAGACCAGCGCGGGCTTCGGATCGCGCGGCTCGGGGGCGGGAGCGGTACTCATGCCTCCAGGGTACGGCCCCCGGCGGACGTTATCTGCTGTGCTTGGCCCCATGACGTCCGAGACTCACAGTCCCCAGCGCCCCCTACGACCCCTGCGCCCGCTCACCGCCCGGGGCCGGGACGAGTCGCACCGGGTCGCCTCGCCGCTGGAGCTGTTCTTCGACCTGTGTTTCGTGGTGGCCATCGCACAGGCGGGCGTCCAGCTGGCGCACGCCGTAGCGGAGGGGCATGCGGGCGAGGGCGTCCTGAACTACGCGATGCAGTTCTTCTCGATCTGGTGGGCCTGGATGAACTTCTCCTGGTTCGCCTCGGCCTACGACAACGACGACGTGCTGTACCGGGTCGTCACCCTGGTGCAGATCGCCGGCGTCCTGGTCCTCGCGGCCGGGGTCTCGCGGGCCTTCGACCAGCACGACTACGTGGTCGTCTGGCTCGGCTACCTGATCATGCGGCTGGCGATGGCCGCGCAGTGGCTGCGAGCGGCGCGGTCGGCCCGGGGCCCGGAGCGCACGATGGCCCTGCGGTATGCGGGTGGCGTACTCCTGTGCCTGGTCGGCTGGCTGGGGCTGGTGGTCCTGCCGGAGCACGCTCGGGTGTGGGTGTTCCTGGTGATGGTGATCGCGGAACTGTGCGTGCCGCTCTACGCGGAGAAGGACTTCACGACGCCCTGGCATCCGCACCACATCTCCGAGCGGTACGGGCTGTTCACGATCATCGTGCTGGGCGAGACGATCGCGGCGGCGACGGTCGCCGTGAAGTCGGGGGTGGACGAGCACGACGCGCTGGGCGAGCTGATGCCCATCGCGGCCGGCGGATTGCTGATCGTGTTCGCCGCCTGGTGGATCTACTTCGTGGTACCGATCCACGGGCACCTTCGCTCCAACCAGCAGGCGTTCCTGTGGGGTTACGGCCACTACCTGATCTTCGCCTCGGCGGCCACGATCGGCGCGGGCCTCGAGGTGGCGGTCACACAGGCGGTCGGCAAGGCCCACATCTCCACACTGGCGGCCTCCGCGGCGGTGACCCTGCCGACTGCCCTGTACCTGCTCAGCGTCTGGGCGCTCCACGCCCGCCACTACAAGGTGGGCATCACCCAGCAACTGGTGCTCCCCGTGGCCGCGTTGCTGGTGATCTGCTGCACGTTCCTGGGACAGTGGGCGGTGCTGGCGGCCGGGCTGGTGTCGGCGCTGACAGTAGCGGTCGGGGTGACACTGACGGCGCGGACGGCTGCCGCCGAGGAGAGCGGGACCGAGACAACGGCGACGGCGGGCTGACGGCCACTGGATCGGCTGGGCACGCCGGGCGGACGGGCACGGCAACGGCCACGCGCGCCGGGTCGGCCGCCCCCGCACCGCCCACACGCGCTCGGGCCCCCGCCGTCGGCTCAGCCAAGCACGCCGGCCCAACTGCCCCGGACCAGCGGCGTGTACTGAGTCGGGCCGCCCCCGGATCAACCAAGCCTGTTGGGCCGACCGGCACGGCAACGCCCATACATGCTGGGCGGCCGACCGTGCTCCGAACCACCGCGTCCGCCACCCCCACCGGGCCGACCGGGCCGGCCGCCACCGAAACAGTCGACGAAGCTCAGTCGACGGCTACCGGAACAGGGGCCCAAGGCGGGCTGACTATCCCCGGATCACCGGTGCGCAGCGCGGCGACGGTCCCCGAATCGGTACGGAGCTGGGCGAGACTGATCCCCATGACAGTTGACGCGTTGACTGATGTGGCCGGGGTGCGGGTGGGGCATGCGACGCGGTCGGGGGACGGTTGGCTGACCGGGACCACCGTCGTGCTCGCGCCGGAGGGCGGGGCGGTGGCCGCCGTGGATGTGCGGGGCGGCGGACCCGGCACCAAGGAGACCGACGCGCTCGATCCGCGGAACCTGGTGCAACGGGTGGACGCGATCGTGCTGACCGGTGGCAGTGCGTACGGGCTCGACGCCGCGTCCGGGGTGATGGCGTGGCTGGAGGAGCAGGGGCGCGGGGTCCGGGTCGGCGTCGATCCGTCGCACGTCGTACCCGTAGTACCTGCGGCCTGTGTCTTCGACCTGGGGCGGGGCGGTGCCTTCCGGGCCAGGCCGGACGCGGCCACCGGACGAACGGCGGTCGAGGCCGCCGCGATCAGCGGGCCCGGGGTGCGGGTGCGCGAGGGGTGTGTGGGCGCCGGTACGGGGGCTGCGGTCGGGCCGTTGAAGGGCGGGATCGGGACCGCGAGCCTTCTGCTGGAGTCGGGGATCACGGTGGCGGCGCTGGTGGTGGCCAACGCGGCGGGTTCGGCGACGGACCCCGAAACGGGCGTGCTGTACGGGGAGTTGTTCCGGGGGCGGGTGGAGTATCCCGAGCCGCACGTCCACGAGGCCGCGCGGCAACGCCTCGCCGAGGCCGCCGCGAAGAACGCGCCTCCCCCACTGAACACCACGCTCGCGGTGGTAGCCACGGACGCCGAACTCACCAAAGCCCAGGCGCAGAAGCTGGCCGGCACGGCGCACGACGGCATCGCGCGCGCCGTACGCCCGGTGCATCTCCTGAACGACGGCGACACGGTCTTCACACTCGCCACCGGGACCCGCCCACTCGACGCAGAGAACCCCCTCGCCCTCAACGCCGTCCTCGCGGCCGGCGCGGAGGTCGTGACCCGCGCGATCGTGCGCGCGGTACGCGCCGCCGAGCCGGTGGACGGACCGGGCGGGACATGGCCGTCGTACGAGGAGCTGTACGGAAGACGGTAGGCACCCACGTTCACACCTGCGGCGACAGGCACGCGGGTCCGCCGCCCCGGTCACCTCTGGAGGCGTGGGCCATTTCTAACCAGTGAAAGCCGCCGAGCCAGTTAGTTTTACCCACAGCCTCCAGCAACCCCCACCCACAGTTGGCCGCTGAGCCGACCCGGCGTGCAGGCGAGACGCGACCGCAGGGAGCGCCCTTCACTCGGGCCGTGGAAGCTCGACACCGACCAAGAAGCGAGTGGCCCACCCCAGCCCCCTCCCCTCCCCCCCCCGCCCCGCCCCGCATATGTCCCGGTTCTGTCACCGGACGGAGTCCATGAGGAACGCAGGGAACCCGTACAGCCACGCGCCCCCTCTTTGTCCACGCATCGCAGCGGATCACGCATCACGCATCACGTACACCACACGAACCTGGAGCAGCCAGTGACAACGCCGGACATAGCAGCGCGGCGCGTACTGGGGGCCATCGCCGCCCTGGTGGTCGGCACCCTCACCCTCAGCGCGTGTGGTGGCAACGCCAGCGCGGACGCCAACACCGACAACAAGGGCGGCAGCAACACGACCGCCAAGACGTCCACCGCGAAGATCACCATCTCCGCCAAGGACGGCGCGACGAACGCGTCCATCAACTCCACCGGCGTACAGGTCAGCGACGGCACGTTGACCGACGTGAAGATGACGGTCTCCGGGTCGGGGGAGTCCGTGGACGGCGCGATCTCCGCGAACGGCGCGAGCTGGAAGCCCAAGGAGCAGTTGGAGCGCGGGACCAAGTACCAGATATCGGCGACCGCGAAGGACTCCAGCGGTAAGACCGCCGCCGCCAACTCCATCTTCACCACCGTCACTTCGAGCAACAGCTTCATCGGGACGTACACCCCGGACAACGGGACGACGGTCGGTGTCGGGATGCCGGTGTCGTTCAACTTCGACAAGGTGATCAGCGACAAGAAGGCCGTGCAGTCGCACATCACGGTCACGTCGAGCAGCGGACAGCAGGTCGTGGGTCACTGGTTCGGCACGCAGCGGCTCGACTTCCGGCCGCAGGACTACTGGAAGGCCGGCTCCAAGGTCACGATGAAGATCGACCTGGACGGCGTGCAGGGCGCGAACGGCGTCTACGGCGTACAGAAGAAGACCGTGAGCTTCACCATCGGCCGCTCGCAGGTCTCCACGGTCGACGTCAACACGCAGACCATGACGGTCGTACGGGACGGCCAGACCCTCAAGTCGCTGCCGATCTCGTCCGGCAGCCCCGAACACACCACGTACAACGGGCAGATGGTGATCTCCGAGAAGTTCACCCAGACCCGGATGAACAGCCAGACGGTCGGTCTGGGCGGGGAGTACGACATCCCGGACGTGCCGCACGCGATGCGTCTGACCTCGTCGGGGACGTTCATCCACGGCAACTACTGGTACAACAAGTCCAATCCGCCCTTCGGCCAGACGGGCACCAGCCACGGCTGTGTCGGGCTCGCGGACGTACAGGGCGCGCAGGGCGCGACGAACGCCGCCTGGTTCTACGACAACTCGCTCATCGGGGACGTCGTGATCGTGAAGAACTCCCCCGACAAGACGGTCGCCCCGGACAACGGGCTCAACGGCTGGAACATGGCGTGGAGCGAGTGGACCGCCGGAAGTGCCGCCTGACCGGCGGGTTTTGACGGAACTTCGGGCCGCGCGGGAACATCTCGCGCGGCCCGCGCGTTTTCCGGGCAGACGTTTTCTCGGTTCACAGACATGATGTCCGACCGAGGGGCTACGGTATGCACCCACAAGGTGACATGCAGCAACGCCGGGAGAAGCCTTGAGCGTTCCGTACGACACGGCAGCGTACGAACAACCCGAGTCGCCCGAGTCTCCGCAAGAGCATCTCGCGCGACTCCTCGGCCGTGCCCTGAACTCCTTCGAGCTGCCGGACGAGACGATAGGGCGTCTCGACTGCGCGCTGGCGCACGACAGTTCGCTGCACTCCGCGCACCACAGCGCCGGCCTGCACCGGGAGACGTACCGGCACACGTGGCTGCTCGCCGACGGTTCGGCGCTCACCCTGTGGGAGCTCGTCCACAACACCGTGCTGGGCCGCGAGACCCAGCACGAGGTGTATGTCGACGAGGAGGAGCTGCGCACCGCGACCGTGCGGCTGCCGCTGCCGCCGGACACCCCGGACTTCGAACTGCCGGTGCTGGTGCAGCTGTCGCCGATCCCGGAGCCCCGGCACACGTATCTGGCGGACGACTCCGCGGACCACGCGCGCCGTTTATTGCGCCGGGCGGAGAACGTGGACCGGCCGGACGACGAGACGGCCGCGCTGCTGGAGACGGCGTTCGCGCACCAGATCACGCAGGCCTTCGGCCGCCCGTTCCGAGCGGGCCGTGCCGCGCTGTGCTTCTCGCTCTACGAGCACGCGTTCCTGCTGCAGGACGGCGCGGAGATCTCCCTGTGGGAGGTCGAGCACACGGCGACACCGGACGGCCGTCACATGTGCGAGGTGTACGTCAGCGAGGACGCGGCGCGGGACGCGATGGAGCGGCGGGCGGCGCAGGTCTCCTGACCGGGGTGAACGGGGAAGGCTTCAACGCCCGTCGCTGAGCTGTCGTACGAGACCCGCGAAGGCGTCCCGCTCCGCCGGGGTCAGTTCGACGGACTCCACGTGGGGAGCGGTGTGGCGTTGGTTCGGGAGGCCGTGGAGCGGGTGGGCCGCGTGCCACGTGGTGGGCTCGACGAGCGAGCGGCGCAGGACGCGCGTCAGGCCGAACACCCAGGCGACGGTCGCCAGGGCGAGAACGGCCACACCGGTCAGCTGGAGGATCGAGACGTGCTCAGGCATGCGTTCCAGTAGACACCACGGTCCGGGACCGTGGTCCCGGACCGTGACGTATCTCGCAGTTGCCGTGAACACCTCACAGCTGCCCAAAAGAGGCCGGACGGAGGCCGGAAAGACCCTAGGCGGCGACCGGCTGCTTCGTGTCCGCCGCAGGGGCGGCCATGTCCTCCGGTGCTCCGGGGACCGTGCTGCCGGCGGCCGGCTTGCGCATGCCCTTCAGTACGACGACCAGGGCCGCCGTGACGCACATGCCGACCGCGATGGCGATCAGGTAGAGGAACGCGTGGCCGATCAGCGGGACCACGAAGATGCCGCCGTGCGGGGCCCGCAGGGTCGCGCCGAACGCCATCGACAGGGAACCGGTGATCGCGCCGCCCACCATCGCGGACGGGATGACCCGCAGCGGGTCGGCCGCCGCGAACGGGATCGCGCCCTCGGAGATGAAGGAGGCGCCCAGGACCCAGGCGGCCTTGCCGTTCTCGCGCTCGGTCTCGGTGAAGAGCTTGCCGCGCACGGTCGTCGCCAGGGCCATCGCCAGCGGCGGGACCATGCCGGCCGCCATCACCGCGGCCATGATCTTCATCGCCGAGTCACTCGGGTTGGAGACCGCGATGCCCGCCGTGGCGAAGGTGTACGCGACCTTGTTGACCGGGCCGCCGAGGTCGAAGCACATCATCAGGCCGAGCAGGGCACCCAGCAGGATCGCGTTCGAGCCGCTGAGGCCGTTCAGCCAGTCGGTCATGCCCTTCTGCGCCGAGGCGATCGGCTTCCCGATGACCACGAACATCAGGAACCCGACGATCGCCGTGGAGATCAGCGGGATCACCACCACCGGCATGATCCCGCGCACCGCCTTGGGGATCTTCACCTTCTGGATCGCCAGCACCACACCACCGGCGATCAGACCGGCGGCCAGACCGCCGAGGAAGCCCGCGTTGATGGTGGAGGCGATCATGCCGCCGACGAAGCCGGGCACCAGACCGGGCCGGTCCGCCATGCCGTAGGCGATGTAACCCGCCAGGACCGGGACCAGGAAGCCGAAGGCGACGCCGCCGATCTGGAACATCAGCGCGGCCCAGCTGTCGGTCTGCGTCCACACGAAGTGCTGCATGACCGAGGGCGCGGACTTGATCTCGTAGCCGCCGATCGCGAAGCCGAGGGCGATCAGCAGACCGCCCGCCGCGACGAACGGGACCATGTAACTGACGCCGGACATCAGCCACTTGCGGAGCATGGAGCCGTAGCCCTCGCCCGCCTCGCCGCCGCGCTCGACCGGGGTCGGCGCGGATCCGCCGGTGACCTCGCCGCGCTCCGCCTTGCCGCGGACCTCGCTGATCAGCTCGGCGGGACGGTTGATGCCCGCCTTCACGCCGACGTCGACGGTCGGCTTCCCGGCGAAGCGCTCCTTCTCCCGTACGGGCACGTCGTGGGCGAAGATCACGGCGTCCGCCGCCGCGATCACCGCCGGGTCGAGCCGGGTGAAACCGGCCGAACCCTGCGGCTCCACGACGAGTTCGACACCGGCGTCACGGCCCGCGTTCTCCAGCGCCTCGGCCGCCATGTAGGTGTGCGCGATACCGGTGGGGCAGGAGGTGACGGCGACGATACGGAACGGCTGCGCGCCGGCGCCGGTGTCCGCGGCCGCCGCAGCAGCCGTAGCAGCCGTAGCAGCCGTAGCAGCCGGGGAACCGTCGGCCGGGGAACTGCCCGCCGCGGCGCCGGCGGAGGCCGCCACCGGCGTCGCGGCGGAGCTTTCGGGAGTGCTCGGCGCGGGAGTGCTCGGCGCCGGGGTCTCGTCGCCGCGGATCAGGGCCGCCGCGCTCTCCGCGTCGCCGACCGCGCGCAGGGCGGAGGTGAACTCGGCGTTCATGAGCTGGCGGGCCAGGGCGGAGAGGATCGTCAGGTGGGCGTCGTCGGCCCCGGCGGGCGCGGCGATCAGGAAGATCAGGTCGGCGGGGCCGTCCGGGGCGCCGAAGTCGACGCCGTCGGCGCTGCGGCCGAAGGCGAGCGACGGCTCGGTGACGTACTCGCTGCGGCAGTGCGGAATGCCGATGCCGCCGTCCAGGCCGGTCGGCATCTGCGCCTCGCGGGCGGCCACGTCGGCGAGGAAGCCCTCCAGGTCGGTGACCCGGCCCTGGGCGACCATGCGCTCGGCGAGGGCACGTGCCGCCGCCTCTTTGGTATCGGCGGACAGGTCGAGGTCGACCAGGTCCGCGGTGATCATCTCGCTCATCGCGGGCTCCTTCGCACGCGTATCGCCCGGGGACTGCCGTGGGCGGGGGTGGGGACGGGGACGGGGGTACTGCGGGACTGCCGGAAGGGGGCGGCGGTTAACGGGGAGCGGGGACGGACGGTCGTAGCGACCATGAGCGCGTTCATGTCACCGGCTCCGTCAGGACGCGGTCCACCGGGACGTCCGCCGTGACCGTGACCGCGGCCGGGTCGAGGTCGGCCGGGGTGGGCATCACGCTGCCGGGGAGCTGGACGGCGGCGGCGCCGTGGGCGACGGCCGAGGCAAGGGCTTCGGGGCCGTGGCCGCCGGCGATCAGGAAGCCGGCCAGCGAGGAGTCCCCCGCACCGACATTGCTGCGTACGACGTCGACGCGCGCGCTGCCGTACCAGGCACCGGAGCCGTCCACGAGCAGTTGCCCGTCCGCGCCGAGGCTGGCGAGGACGGCACCCGCGCCCAACTCCCGTAGTTCTTCAGCCGCTTTGACCGCGTCGCCGACGGTGGCGAGGGGGCGGGAGACGGCCTCCGCGAGCTCCTCGGCGTTGGGCTTGACGACGTCGGGGCGTTCGCGCAGGGCCTCGATGAGCGCGGGGCCGGAGGTGTCGAGGGCGATACGGACGCCGACGGCGTGCGCGCGGGCGACCAACTCGGCGTACCAGGACGGCGCGAGGCCGCGCGGAAGGCTTCCGCAGCAGGCGATCCAGTCGGCGTCACGGGACTGCTGCCTGACCGTCTCCAGGAGCAACTCCTGTTCGGCGGCGGTCAGTTCGGGGCCGGGGGCGTTGATCTTCGTCAGGACGCCGTCCGCCTCGGCGAGGGCGATGTTCGAGCGGGTGGCCCCGGCGACCGGGACCGGCGCGACCTCGATGCCCTGCGCGTCGAGCAGGTCCGCGACCAGCGCGCCCGGCGCTCCGCCCAGCGGCAGGACGGCGACCGTACGGCGGCCCGCGGCGGCGACCGCGCGGGAGACGTTGACGCCCTTGCCGCCCGGGTCCATGCGCTCGCCGGTGGCCCGTATGACCTCACCGCGGTCCAGCGAGGGGACCTCGTAGGTGCGGTCGAGGGACGGGTTCGGGGTGACGGTGAGGATCATGCGCGCACTACTTCCATGCCGCCGCGCTCCATGGCGGTGGCGTCTTCTGGGCTCAGCCCGCTGTCGGTGATCAGCAGGTCCACGTCGCTCAGGGCGCCGAAGCGGGCGAAGTGCTCCTGGCCGTGCTTGGCGGAGTCGGCGAGCAGCACCACGCGGCGGGCGGCGGTCATCGCCGCGCGCTTGACCGCGGCCTCGGCGAGGTCGGGCGTGGTCAGCCCGTGCCCGGCGGAGAAACCGTTGGCCGCGACGAACACGACGTCGGCGCGGATCTCGCCGTACGCCCGCAGCGCCCAGGCGTCGACGGCGGCGCGGGTACGGTGCCGCACGCGCCCCCCGACGAGGTGGAGCTGCATGCCCGGGTGGTCCGCGAGGCGGGCCGCGATGGGCAGGGAGTGCGTGACGACGGTGAGCTCGGCCTCCAGCGGGATGATGCCCGCGAGGCGGGCGATCGTCGTACCGGCGTCGAGGATCACCGTGCCCTGCATCGGCAGCTCGGCGAGGGCCGCCTTGGCGATCCGGTCCTTCTCGTCGGCCGCCGTCGACTCGCGCTCGGCGAGGTCCGGCTCGAAGTCCAGCCGCCCGGCGGGTATGGCACCGCCGTGCACCCGGCGGACGAGTCCCGCGCGGTCGAGGGCCTTCAGGTCCCGGCGGATCGTCTCCGCCGTGACCTGGAACTCCTCGGCCAGCGATACGACGTCCACCCGGCCGCCGTCACGGGCCAGCCGGAGGATCTCCTGCTGCCGCTCCGGTGCGTACATGTCCGTTCGCCTCCGACCTTTGCCCGAACTTGTGGTTTCGCTCGGAGGCTACGCCCGGATTTCCGGAAAGTAAACAGGTTCGGGCATGAGGTGGACATGAACGGGCAGAGGGATCATTTTGGGAGGGCTGCTTGCGGTGTGCAGTCCGCGGTCAGCTGTGGCGCAGGTCCTTGATCCTCTTCTGGGCGGCGAGGATGGCGCGCACCAGTTCACCCCGGGCGGCCTCCTGGCGCATGGCGAGGGTGAGTTGGGCACGGTGGTACGGGACGGTGATGCGCGTGACGGGACCGGGCTCGGGCAGGGCGGTGGCGACATAGCCCCGCACGCACTCGACCACCTTCGTCAGTTCGAGGCGGACGGCCTCGGTGTGGTCGGTGATGCCCTCGATCATGTTCCCGATCGAGGAGATCTCCGCGAAGTCGTCGGCGGCGCAGGGCTTCCGGGTGAGGCCGCACTGGGCCTTGTAGAGGTCGCCGAGCCATTCGGCCGGCTTGTCGAAGTCGGTGTTCGTCTCGTCCTTGCGGCGGATCTTCCGCGTCCAGGCGAAGAACTGCCTCTGGTGCCGGTGGGACAACCCGGCGAAGAGACCCATGACGAGGGCAGAGGTGGCGGTCAGGAGGAGGGTGCCGGCACTGGTGCCGATCGCCAGCGTGGTGGTGCTGGTCATCATGCGGTGATCCGTTCGGGGGCGGAGCGTGAGCGGCAGAGGGACCGGGGTGCCGGAGTGGGGGGTCCGGTACGCCGGGCGGTGTCAGTTCCCGGCGGCGAGGTGGCGCAGCGCGTCGACGTCGTGCACGACGAACCGGCGGTACCGGGCTTCGATGATCCCGTGGTAGCGCAGGGTCCGGATCGCGTTCTCGGTGGTGGAGACGGCGAGTTGGAGGGCCGCGGCCAGGTCCTTCTGCCCCGGACCGATGATGTTGGTGGAGCTCGCCCTCGGGCCGGGGGAACCCACGGTGTCGGCCAGGTGCGCCAGCAGCCTGCTGACGCGCTCCAGGGGTGGCCGGGTGGCCATGGTGTAGACGAGTTCGTCGCTGCGGTTGCGGTCTTCGAGGCTGCGCAGGAGGGCGAGTCGGATATCGGGCCACTTGCTCAGCAGGGCGTTGAAGTAGCGGGCACGGCAGGGGATGGCCACGGTCTCGGCCAGACACTTGGTGAGGACGGCGGAGCCGGAGGTCACGAGCTTGGCCTCGCCGACCAGCTGTCCGCGACCCCGGAACCGCGTGACGGCGGGGACATGCTCCCCCTCGCCGAGCGGGAAGCGGTCCTGGCGTACGACACCGTCCCAGATGATGTAGACGTTCCCGTCGTCCGGCCCGATCGGCAGGTGCTCGTCCCGCGCGAAGCTGCGGCTGCGCAGGCCGGCCTCCACCAGAGCGCGCCAGTCCTCCGTGTCCAGGCACCGCAGGAAGCTTCCCCGGGGCTTGCTCTCGTGCCCCCGGAGAAGGTCGACCGGCCGGGCGGTGTCGTCGGTCGCGAGCATCCTCACTCGCCGGCTCCAAATGCCGCGGCGGCGCGTGTCCCGGCGCACGCGCCATGAAGCGCGCGGTGGTGACGATGTGTCACGGTACGCATTGGGGTCCGAGTCCCTTTCTCTGTTCTGTTGAAGCTCTGCGACCCCGCCGGTCAGCGGGGTCACGGGTGACGGGTCCGGCCTCCCTCTCCGGGAGGTGCGGCAACGCCCGGGTGGTGAGGCCGGGGGAAACAGTTGAGCGAGACAGAACGGTACCGCTCGTTGCAAGAGAAGAGCCAGTCGCGATCCCAAAGGTACCGCGACGAATAGTGATCATGACTCGAAACCCCTCACAGCGGGGCTTCATCACAGAAGATCACACGTAATCCGGACGGAAAAGTGACCACCAATTTCACAATTACCAAACCGGTTATCCCCGCAGTCCGCACCCTCTCAGAGGCATGTCGGGACGCTTCTCCGGTGAGCGACATATGACGCCCACACGAACCGGCGGCAAAGACGAGAGGCCCTGGGGCACCACCCCCAGGACCTCCCGGAAAGGCCCGGACCCGTCAGGGATCAGACCGCTGCCCAGTAAACACCACGACCCGCCCCAGGGTCACTCCCCATCGGGCGACAAGGCCGCTCTGCCGCCGGATGGCCAGCCCGAACCGCCGCCCCGGGGCTGTCACCGACAGCACACTCTCCCGCACACGCCGTCGGGACACCTCGCCCGGCCGCGCGCTTTATCCCTTTTGCAGACATGAGGGCGGGACCGCCCCCATGCCCACCGAGGTATGACAGCACCTTCAAATGACAGCCATCGATCAAGACCAAACATATTCCGCCAACACGCCCCCACCTGACCGGCGATCCGATCGACCGGCGACGCACCCAAAGAATTAACCGACCGACGCCTCGGCAATTCATTTCCGAGAGGCAGTTCGATCCGAAAAGAAATACAGCGAATCCGCACAGGAAACATATCTCCGTAGGGAAATCCGGGGTTCACTGCAGCACATGAAAAAATATCGACTAATGGACAAGGACATCATTACCCGGTCCCGCTCCACCCCGCCCTTCCCATCACCATCTCCCACTCCGTCAATTTTCCTGCAGGACAGGCGAGTTGGCTGCACGTACCGCCACGAGGGTGGAGCGTTCACTCCGTAAGCGACCCTTGCACTACGCGGCGTTACGTTCGACGCCGTCCACGCCGTCAGACCTGCCCGGCGTACGCCTCCCCCCGCGCACCGGCGTACGCCATCGTCCGACGGTTTGCGTCGAGCGCCCCGCCCCCGTACTGCCTCGGGGCGGGGCGCTGTCGTACGACATCTCGCGCTTCGGTGGGCGGGGTCAACTCCCGCTCGGCTCAACCTCCTTGGCCGCCTGACCGGTGACCTGCCCCGCCGCCCGCCCCGGCAGCGCGAACATCAGCAGGAAGATCACGCCCATCACGGCAGCCACCCAACCCAGCGCGTTCTGGAAGGCGTTGACGAACGCGGGACCCACCTGGGCCGGGGTCAGCCGGTCGCCGATCGAGCCGAAGAAGACCACCGACACCAAGCCCAGCCCCAGCGCATTGCCCATCTGCTGAACGGTGTTGATGAGTCCGGACGCCGAACCCGCGTGCTCGCGCGGCACTTCGGAGAGGATCGTGTCGGTCAGCGGGGCGAAGATCAGGCCCATGCCGGCGCCCATCACGACGAGCGGGAGCGCCATCTGCCAGGAGGCGATGGCCAGTTGGTACCGGTCCGCCTCCCAGAGGTAGAGCAGCACGCCCGCGACCATCACCAGCGCGCCGGTCTGCAGCACATTGCGTCCACCGAGCCGCGGCACCAGCTTCTGCACGGACATCCCGGCCGCCACCGAGACCGCGATCGAGAACGGTACGCCGGTCAGCCCCGCCCGCAGCGGGCTCCAGCCCAGCCCGATCTGCATGTACAGCGTCCAGACCAGGAAGAAGATGCCGAGTCCGATCCCGAAGACCGTCTGTACGGCGATGCCCGCCGCGAAGCTCTTCACCTCGAACAGCGACAGCTCGACGAGCGGCGAACCGTCCCGCGCGGCCTTCCGCTTCTCGTACGCCACCAGCCCGGCGAAGACCCCGATCGAGCCGGACATCGACACGAACCCCCAGGCGGGCCAGCCCAGTTCGTCGCCCCGGGTGAGCGGATAGAGCAGCATCAGCAGGCCGAGGGTGACCAGGGTGACGCCGACGAGGTCCAGCTTCAGGGCGCGCGGCGCCTTGGACTCCGTGATGAAGCGGGTGCCGAGAATCAGGCCCGCGATACCGACCGGCAGGTTGATCAGGAAGATCGGGCGCCACTCAAGACCGAAGAGGTTCCACTCGGTGAGCAGCGCGCCGAGCAACGGACCCGAGACCGCGCCCAGGCCGACGATCGCGCCGAACAGCCCGAACACCTTGCCCCGCTCGTGCGCCGGGAAGGTCGCGTGCACGATCGACAGCACCTGCGGCACCATCATCGCCGCCATCCCGCCCTGGAGGATGCGCGAGGCGACCAGCATCTCCGGGTTCGCGGCGAAGCCGCACAGCGCGGAGGCGAGCGTGAAGCCGCCGATGCCGACGAGGAACAGCCGCTTGCGGCCGTGGATGTCACCCAGCCGCCCGCCGGTGATCAGCCCGGCGGCGAAGGCGAGCGCGTAACCGGCCGTTATCCACTGGATCTGGCTGAAGGAGGCGCCCGCGTCCCGCTGGATCGACGGGATCGCGACATTGACGATCGTGACGTCGACGAGGTCCATGAAGGCCGCGGTCATCACGATCGCGAGGGCGAACCAGCGCCGCCGGTCACCCGCGCCGGCCACGGGGGCCTCGGGGGCTGGGCTGTCCACAAGGGTTTCGGTGGAGGTCATGGCTCGAAGCTATGACCTCATTAGGTCAGATCGTGTCCTAGTTCTACGGCATCCTCGAATCCATGACGACGACGGAGAGCTCATGACTACGACGGAGGGCTCATGACGACGGACACCCCGGCCCGGCTCCTCCAGCTCCTCTCGCTCCTCCAGACGCCCCGTGAGTGGCCCGGCGGCGAGCTGGCCGACCGGCTCGGGGTGTCCCGGCGCACGGTCCGGCGGGACATCGACCGGCTCCGCGAACTCGGCTATCCCGTGCAGGCGACGCTCGGCTCCGACGGCGGCTACCGGCTCGTCGCGGGCAAGGCGATGCCCCCGCTGGTGCTGGACGACGAGGAGGCGGTGGCGATCGCGGTCGGCCTGCGCGCGGGCGCCGGGCACGCGCTGGAGGGCGTGGACGAGGCCTCCGTACGGGCACTGGCGAAGCTGGAACAGGTACTGCCTTCGCGACTGCGGCACCGGGTCGCCACCCTCCAGGCCGCCACGACCCCGCTGACCAGTGGCGACGGCGCGAGCATCGCCCCCGAGACGCTGACCGTGATCGCCTCGACGATCGCCGGCCAGGAACGGCTGCGCTTCGCCTACCGCGCCAAGGACGGCACCGAGTCCCGCCGCCGGACGGAGCCGTACCGCCTCGTCTCGACCGGCCGACGCTGGTATCTCGTCGCCTACGACCTCGACCGCGAGGACTGGCGGACGTTCCGGGTCGACCGGGTGAGCCAACCCTTCGCCACCGGGGCCCGGTTCACCCCGCGCGAGCTGCCGACCGGAAGCGCCGCGGAGTATCTACGGCAGTCCATGCAGCGGCGTCAGGAGACCTACGAGTACGCCGTCACCTTCGCCGCCCCCGCCGAGGTCGTCGCGGCCCGCATCCCGGCCTGGCTCGGCACCCCGGAGCCGCTCGACGAGCACAGTTGCCGCCTGCGAGCCACGACCGGCGACGCGGTGGACTGGCTGGCCGTACGGCTGGCCATGCTGGGGTACGGGTTCACGGTGCACGAGCCGGAGGAACTGGTGCGGCAGGTAAGGGAGTTGGGGGAACGGCTGAGCCGGGCGGGGAGTGCGGCCGAGCCGCAGGCCTGAGCCTCGGAGGGTGTGTGAGCGGAGCTCACCCCGTGCCCGGCCCTGCGCCCCGTCCCGTCCCCAGCTCCCCCCAGGGAAAGTCCCGCAACGCCCGCAGATTCCGCAGCGCCAGCTCCACCGGCCCCGCCACCGCACTCGCACCGGCACTCGCACCCCCTTGCCCCTCCCCGCACGCCCACCCCTCAACAGCCGTACGCACGGCGGCACTTGCCACGGCGGCGGCGAAGCGCACCTCGGGGGACAGCACGGACGGAGCCGGATCGACGTCGGTGTCTTCGCCCTTGGCGAGGCGTTCCGCGAGGATCTCGCCCAGGGTGCGTTCCGAGGCCTGGTAGACCTCCGCCCAGACCCGGCGCAGGGCAGGGCTGGATTCGGCCATGCCGATCAACGTGCGCACCCAGGTCCAGGAGTTGACGGAGACGCCCACCCCGGGAGTCAGCGTGTGGCGGATCCCGTGTTCCAGGGCCTCCGGTACCGACAGTGCGGCCGGGGCCGCGCGGACCGCCTCCACCCAGCGCTGGGCGCCGGCCGCGTAGAGCGGGGCGACGGCCTCTTCCTTGGTGGCGAAGTAGCGGTAGAAGGTGCGGGGGGCGATGCCCGCGCTCTGGGCGATGTCCTCGGCGCGGGTGGCCCGCAGCCCGTGTCTCACGAAGAGTCCGGCAGCGGCCCGGGCGATCTCCATCCGGGTCTCGGCCTTGCGCCGCTCGGTCAGCGAGAGCGGTGCGGAGGGGGCAGAGGGGCCGGAGGGGGAACCAGGGCCGGAATCCGGTGCTGGGGTGGGGCTGCTCACACCGGCAGGCTATGCCGCTGTGGCACAATCTGCCATTCGGCGGGCCACCCCGGAGTTCAGGTACGGGGTGCCCCGCCGTCCCGGTGTGCCGACGCCCCGACCGCCCCGCAGACGAGAAGAACCGGGCCCCGACGCCTGGGGGGACAGGCGCCGAAGCCCGGTTCGGGAGAGTCCCGGCGCCGGGGGGGGGTGGTGCGTCGGGACTTGGCTCAGAGGATCTCGGGGCACCGCCCCGGACCCCAACTCATGGGCCCTGAAGTGTTGTTCCCCGGGCCCAGCAGCTTGAAGCGGCGTTACACAGCCATGTTCGCGCGGCCTCCCGCCACCCCGCGTACGCGGTCCGGCGCGCACCTCGTTCGTACGCGCCCCCGCGTCCACCGGGCCGGGCCGGAGGCCGGAGACTCACGCCCCCGGCACGGCTCCCGCCGCGCTCACGACCGCTCAGGCCGCCGCGTCGAAGCCGGTCTGGCTGGCCAGCTTCTTCAGTTCCAGCAGTGCGTGCTTCTCGATCTGGCGGATGCGCTCGCGCGTCAGGCCGTGCTCCTTGCCGACCTCGGTGAGCGTGCGCTCCCGGCCGTCCTCCATGCCGTACCGCATCTTGATGATGGAGGCCGTGCGCTGGTCGAGGCGGCCGATCAGGTCGTCCAGTTCCTCGCTGCGCAGCAGGGTCATGACGGACTGCTCGGGCGAGACCGCGGAGGTGTCCTCCAGGAGGTCACCGAACTGGGTGTCTCCGTCGTCGTCCACCGACATGTTCAGCGAGACCGGGTCACGGGCCCAGTCCAGGACGTTCGTCACGCGCTCCGGGGTGGTGTCCAACTCGGCCGCGATCTCCGCGTGTTCGGGCTCCCGCCCGTTCTTGCGGTTGAACTCGCGCTGCACCCGGCGGATCCGGCCCAGCTCCTCCACGAGGTGGACGGGCAGGCGGATGGTCCGGGACTGGTCGGCGATGGAGCGGGTGATGGCCTGGCGGATCCACCAGGTCGCGTACGTCGAGAACTTGAAGCCCTTGCGGTAGTCGAACTTCTCGACCGCGCGCACCAGGCCCGCGTTGCCCTCCTGGATCAGGTCGAGGAGGGGCAGGCCGCTACGGGGGTAACGGCGGGCCACGGCCACGACCAGGCGGAGGTTGGAACGGATGAAGACGTCCTTGGCACGCTCCCCCTCGGCGACCAGGGCCTCCAGCTCGGCGTGGGAGGCGTCCGCCTGGGACTTCTCCTCGCCCTCGAGGACCTGGCGCGCGAACACGCCCGCTTCGATGGTCTGTGAAAGCTCGACTTCCTTGGCGGCGTCGAGCAGCGGTGTGCGCGCGATTTCGTCGAGATACATGCCGACCAGGTCGCGGTCGGCGATCTCGCCGCCATGGGCGCGAACACTGCGCGCCACGCCGGAGGTCTCGCCGGAGGCGGACTTACGACGGGCGACGGCACGGGTTGCCATGCGTGCTCCCTTGCGAATGGGGGTCCCCCCAGGCCCTTTGGCACTGGGGGAGGGTCAGCAGGTGTTCGTCCGATGCTGTGGCACTTGTCCGGTGACTCTTCTCGTGTGCCCTGCATCTGATGGAAACAACGACTGGAATCCGGACAGAATTCCCAACCCGCTCCCCTATTTTTCTGATCTTGCAGTACCCTGTCCGGCCACAAGGGGGTAACGATGCTGTCGGAACATACAGAGGTGCAGGTCAGGCCGGGAGTCGAGAGCGACCTCGACGCCCTCACGGACATCTACAACCACTACGTACGCGAGACCCCGATCACCTTCGACACGGTCCCCTTCACGCCGGAGGAGCGTCGCTCTTGGCTGCTCTCCCACCCTGAAGACGGGCCATACCGCCTGAAGGTTGCCGTGGACGGGACCTTCCAAGGAAACTCACAGCGAATCCTCGGCTACGCCACATCCAGCCCCTACCGGGCGAAGCCCGCCTATTCGACCTCGGTCGAGGTCACGATCTACCTCGCGCCCGACGCGGGCGGCCGGGGCATCGGCACGCTGCTCTACAAAGCCCTGTTCGAGGCCCTGGCGGACGAGGACGTGCACCGGGCGTACGCGGGCATCGCACAACCCAACGAAGCGTCCACGCGGCTGCATGAACGCTTCGGGTTCCGGTACGTCGGCACCTACCGGGAGGTGGGCCGCAAGTTCGGCCGCTACTGGGACGTCGCCTGGCACGAGAAGGACCTGTAAAGCCTCAGCCGAACTGCACCGACCGCTTCGCCATCCCCATCCAGAACCCGTCGATCACGGACGGGTTGAAGGACTCCCGCGCGTCCAGGTCACCGCCCGCCTCCGCCGCGCCCAGGGTGACGAACAGCGGGGCGAAGTGCTCGGTGCGCGGATGGGCGTAGCGCCCGGCCGGGGCCTTGTGGAGGAAGTCCAGCAGGCCGTCCCAGTCGCGGGACTCCAGCGCGCGCTTCCCCCAGTCGTCGAACTCGGAGGACCAGGTGGGCACTCCCCCGCCGGTGTGGCGCAGTGCGGCGAGGTTGTGGGTGAAGAAGCCGGAGCCGACGATCAGGACGCCCTCGTCGCGCAGCGGGGCGAGCTTGCGGCCGATGTCCATCAGCTTCGCCGGGTCGAGGGTCGGCATCGAGACCTGGAGGACCGGGATGTCGGCGGCCGGGAACATCTCGACGAGCGGGACGTACGCCCCGTGGTCGAGGCCACGGCCCGGGACGTCCTGCACCGGGATGCCCGGGGCACGCAGCAACTTCCGTACGGACTCGGCGAGTTCGGGGGCGCCCGGGGCGTCGTAGCGGACCTGGTAGTAGTGCTCGGGGAAGCCCCAGAAGTCGTAGACCAGGGGGACCGGGTCGACCGCGCCGAGGGCGAGGGGGGCCTCCTCCCAGTGGGCGGAGACCATGAGGATCGCCTTGGGGCGCGGGAGGTCGGCGGACCAGGCGGCGAGTTCGCCGGGCCAGATCGGGTCGTCCGCGAGGGGCGGGGCGCCGTGGCTGAGATAGAGGGCGGGCATGCGCTCCGGTGCGGCGGTGGACATGACGGTCACTCCCCAGGTTCGGACTGTGTGCTCGACTGGATGCTTGAACTCTCAAACTTCCTCCAGCAGAGCTTACGCCCCGTTTGTTTAACCTTCAAGGAGAGCTCTCGTACAGTGGAGTGCATGAACACGGCACCCGCACCCGCTGACGAGACGGCACCCTCCGACGAACCCCGCTGGCTCACCGCCGAGGAGCAGCGCGTCTGGCGTTTCTACATGCACGCCAGCACCCTGCTGGAGGACCATCTGGACCGCCAGCTCCAGCGCGACGCGGGCATGCCGCACATCTACTACGGCCTGCTCGTGCAGCTCGCCGAGGCCCCGCGCCGCCGGCTGCGGATGACCGAGCTGGCCATGAACGCGAAGATCACCCGCTCCCGCCTCTCGCACGCGATCGCGCGCCTGGAGAAGAACGGCTGGGTGCGCCGCGAGGACTGTCCCTCCGACAAGCGCGGCCAGTTCGCGGTGCTGACCGACGAGGGCTACGGCGTGCTCAGCCGGACCGCGCCGGGCCATGTGACCGCCGTACGGCAGGCGTTGTTCGAGCGGCTGACGCCGGAACAGCAGAAGTCCCTCGGCGAGATCATGGAGATCGTCGCCGAGGGACTTCAGCCGAACGAAGCGGGTGCGGATCTGCCCTGGCTCCGCTGAGCCGCTCAACTCAACGGAGAACCAGGGCAGTTCCTGGGAGTCGTACCTACGGGGCGTCCCCTTCCCCGTAGGCACGGATGGTGCGAAGGGGGTACGACCGGCCGGGCGTCGTCAGTGGGCGACGACCGGGATCTTGAACTCGTCCTCGATGTCGTCACCGGAGGCGACCGGGTCGGAACCCTGCTTGCCGGCGTTGACGAGGACCGAGACGATGACCGCGGCCGTCACCAGCATGCCGACGGCGAACCAGATGGCGTTGGTGTAGCCGTGCACCTGGCCCTGCAGCGCGACGAGCTGCTGCTGGGTCTTGGAGGTGCCCGCGCCGGCGATGTGGTCCTTGATGTACGCGGTCGTCGCGGACGCGGCGATCGTGTTCAGCAGGGCCGTACCGATGGCGCCGCCCACCTGCTGCGAGGTGTTGACCATCGCGGAGGCGACACCCGCGTCCCGGGGCTCGACGCCCAGGGTGGCCAGGGACATGGCCGGCATGAACGCCGTACCCATGCCGAGACCGAGCAGCAGCATCGCGGGCAGGATGATCGAGGCGTACGACGAGCCGATCTCCAGCTGGGTCATCAGGAGCATGCCGACCGCGGCGACCAGGAAGCCGGGGCCCATCAGCAGACGGGCCGGCAGGCGGGTCATCAGCCGGGTGCCGATCTGGGTCGAGCCGACCATCATGCCGACGATCATCGGCATGAAGGCGAAGCCGGTCTTGATGGGCGAGAAGCCCTTCACGACCTGCAGGTAGTAGGTGAGGAAGAGGAACGTGCCGAACATCGCGATGATGGCGATGCCGAGCGAGAGGTAGATACCGCCGCGGTTGCGGTCGGTGATCACGCGCAGCGGCAGCAGCGGGGCCTTGACCTTGGACTCGACGATCACGAACGAGACCAGCAGGACGGCCGACGCGATGAAGAGCGCGATGGTGGAGGAGTCGCCCCAGCCGTTGGACTCGGCGCGGGTGAAGCCGTAGACGAGCGAGACCAGACCGAGGGTCGACAGGAGCACGCCCGGGATGTCGAGCGGGTTGCGGTTGCGGCCGCCCGCCGGCTCGCGGATGACGAAGTACGCGCCGAGCGCGGCGACGATCGCGAACGGGATGTTCACGAAGAACGTCCAGCGCCAGTCCAGGTACTCGGTCAGCACACCGCCGAGGATGAAGCCGACGGCGCCGCCGCCACCGGCGATCGCGCCGTAGATGCCGAACGCCTTGGCGCGTTCCTTGGCGTCCGTGAACATCACGGCGAGCAGGGAGAGCGCGGCGGGCGCGAGCAGGGCACCGAACGCGCCCTGGAGGGCACGGGCGCCGAACATCATGGCGCCGGTGGTGGCGACACCGCCGAGCGCGGACGCGGCGGCGAAGCCGGTCAGACCGACGACGAAGGCGCGCTTGCGGCCCCACAGGTCGGCTATACGGCCGCCGAAGAGCAGCAGACCACCGAAGGCGAGGGCATAGGCCGTGACGACCCACTGCCGGTTGCCGTCGGAGATGCCCAGGTCGGTCTGGGCGGACGGGAGGGCGATGTTCACGATGGTCGCGTCGAGCACGACCATCAGCTGGGCGAGCGCGATGAACGCGAGCGCCTTCCAGCGGTTGGAATGGGCTTCGTGCTCGGCCTCGGAGGCCTTGTCGAGAGCGCCTGGGGCGCTTCGAGCAGTTTCAGACATGGTGGTACCCACTTCGGGACTTCGTGACGGAAAAATACGGAAGAAGGACGTGGTCGGGGACGGCTCGTCTACGTCGACGAGAGCCGGAAAGCTTGTTGTTGAGACTGGCGTGACGCTCTGAACTGATCGGTCAGGGCTGCCGGAGATCCTCCATCGTCGCGGCCGTGCCGGGCAGGACCGAGCGGGCCGGGGCCCGGAGTCCGTCCAGGAACAGCTGCAGGTGTCGGTGTACGAAGCGGTCGGCGCTGAGGCAACCGGTGCCGGCCGGGGGCCGGCTGAGCTGGGCCACGGCGACCATCAGGTCACCGACTCCCACGTCGGACCGGAGCTGCCCGGCCCTCCTGGCCCGTTCCATGACCTCGTCGATGAGCTCCTCGACCCGCTCGCGGGCGGCTTCCAGGTCCGGGTGGAACTGGTCGAAGGTGCTGGAGATCATCGGGCACAGCGCGCTGATCCGCTCGTCCGCGGAGACGTGCACGAAGCGCTCCAGAGCGGCGAAGGCGTCGCCGGTCTCGTTGAGCGCCTGCTCGGCGGCCTCCGCCGTACGGTCCATGACCGAGACCACGACCTCGCGAACGAGGGCGTCACGGTCCGGGAAGTTGCGGTAAAGCGTGGCGTTGCCGACGCCGGCCCGGCGGGCGATCTCGTCGAGCGGCACATCGGGGCCGAACTCGACGAACATCTCGCGGGCGGCGGTGACGATCCGCTCCCGGTTGCGCAAAGCGTCGGCGCGCGGCCGGGTCACCTTTCGCTGTACGGGGGTCGCGGTCGTCACGGCTTGCTCCTGAAGGTCTTGGACTGCTGAGGCGATCCGGGGACCGAATCCCCGTTTCGCTCGGACACATGGCTAAACGGGGAGACGCTCCCCGGTTATTTCCACCTCCGCGATTGTTCTGATGTGACCTGAGTCACATTCGCCGGGATCCCGGTTTGGATCTCCGCCCGGCACTCCCGCGGACCTGCCCATTCGGCCCCCTACCAGCGAGAAACACACGGTCGGTCTCCTCCAGCGCGCGCCCTCGCGGCACACGACACAGGGTGATCGAAAGGGTGCAGCCGGAGACCGGCGGCTGCCGTTGGCGCGAAGGGTCCCTGCATGCAGCCCAGCCGTCGGATACGCCCGCGCCGCGTGGCCGCCCTCGCGTCCGTGACCGTCCTGACCCTCGCGGTCAGCACCTCGGCCGGTACCGGACACCTCACCCCGGGCGCCATGACGGCGGCGGGCCCGGTCGCGCTCGCCCGCACCTCCGCACTCGGCTCCTGCATGATCAACGGCCCCCTCGACGTCCAGATGTCCGAGGGCATCCCCACCCCGGGCGGCTACTCCCGCTCCACCGGCACGGTCCACGCCCTGACCCTGATGGTCGACTTCTCCGACGCCCCCGGCGAGGGCACCGCCATGGACCGGTACCGCGAGTTCTTCCCCAAGACCCAGGAGTGGTTCGCCACCAGCTCCTACGGCCGCCTCGACTACCGCCCCGAGACCCCGGTCACCCACTGGCTCCGCATGCCCAAGCCCTTCAGGTCCTACGGCATAGAGCGCGGCGCGCCCTTCGACCCCGGGTACCGGCAACTCGTCCAGGACATCGTGGCCGCGGCGGACCCGACGGTGGACTTCCGGCAGTACGACCTCCTGAACGTCCTGGTCACCCCGAACGCGGGCCCCTCCGCCCTGGACACGGTCCTGTCGGTGACGTTCGCCGGCAACACGGAGGCCCCGGTCGCGGACGGCGTCCCGGTCTCCAACGCGTCCTTCGTCTACTCCCGCCAGGACGACGGCTCCGGCTCGTACTCCCAGACCGGCTACCGCGTCCTCCCCCACGAGAACGGCCATGTCTTCGGCCTGCCCGACCTCTACACCCAGGAGGGCGGGGGCGCGGTCGGCCACTGGGACATCATGAGCGAGGACTGGGGCGCCGACAACGACTTCCTCGGCTGGCACAAGTGGAAACTCGGCTGGCTGGACCCCTCCCAGGTCAACTGCGCGATGCGCAGGGGCACTTCGGAGTACACCCTGGCCCCGCTGGAACGCCCGGGCACGGACGGCACCCGCCTGGTCTTCGTCCCGCTCACCCGCCGCACGGGCTACGCCCTGGAGCTGCGCACCCGCGAGGGCAACGACGAGGCGGTGTGCCGCCCCGGCATCCTCATCTACAAGGTCGAAGCGGACGTGGACACGGGGATGGGCCCGGTGAAGGTCTACGACGCCCACCGGGACAGCGGCGGCTGCACCCGGAGCCCGAACGTGCAGGCCGAGCTGTCGGACGCGCCGTTCACCGCGGGCGAGAGCTTCAACGACCCGACGCGGGGGATCCGGATCGCGGTGACGGGGGCGGACACGGCGGGGAACTACCGGGTGACGGTGACACGGCGGCGGTAGAGCGGTAGGGGGTGGAGGTGCGGGGTGCGGGCAGGTGGGCGGGCGCGGTTCAGTGGATGGAGCACGGCTCTCCTAAAGCCGGTGTCGCTGGTTCGGCAACGGTGAGCGCACGGGACTGCCCTGGGGCGTCGGCGCAGGCCCGCCGGAGATGGCGTGCACCGGGCGCCCGGCGCCGTTGAGCCCCCGCCGGTGAAGGTGTCGGGCACGGGCCTGCCGTAGGACAGGACTGTCGCGGCGGTGCAGGCGCGGCGACCGGACCCGCCTCGGAGCCGTCGGTGACCAGGGCGTCGGGCGCGGGCTTACCGTAGGGCTGCCGAGATCGCCGTACCGGAGAATCGATGCCCACTGACGCCGCTGACCTCACGCTGGTCGACCCTGCCGTTGCCGTGCCCGCCGAGGCGGTCGCGCCGTTGATCCGGGGGGTCGCGGTGGTGCGTCAACTGACCGAGGCGGGTGGGGTGTTGAGCCTCAGCGGGCTCGAACGGGCCACCGGGCTCGCGCGTTCCACGGTCGACCGGATCACCGCGACGCTCGCGCGCATGGGCTACGTCCGTCTCGACGGCCGGGACGCGGTTCTCACCCCTCGGGTGATGGAACTGGGCAACGCCTATCTCGCCGCCCTGCGCCTGCCCTCCGTCCTGGACGCCCGCGCGGACGCCCTCGCCGACGAGCTGGACGAGTCGGTGTCGCTGGCGGTGGGCGACCGGGACGGCATCCGCTTCATCCACCAGGCCACCCGCCGCCGTGCGATGTCCCTCAGCTTCCGCATCGGCGACCTGCTCCCGGCCGAACGCACCGCGCCAGGACCGCTGTTCGCGACGGAGTGGACCGACCTGGAGTGGCGGCGCTGGCGGGAGCGGCGGGCGGCGGACCCAAGGGACGAGGGCTTCCCGGCCGTTCCCGAACGGGCGTCGCCGGGGCCCGACTTCGAGCGGTGGACCGTACAAGTGCGGCAGGACGGCTGGGCGTTGGACGACCAGTTGATCGAACCGGGGCTGGTGGCGGTGTCCGTGCCCGTGCGGGACCCGCGTACCGGCGGGATCGCGTGCGTGGCGAGCGTGGTGAGCCACACGAGCCGGCACACGGCGGACGACCTGCGCGACTCCCTTCTGCCCAGGCTGCGTTCGGCGGTGCGGACGATGGAGGAGGACCTGGCGGAGGACCTGCGCGAGGCTCCGCGGGGCGAGTCCGTCGCCGCCCCCTCCGGGCTCGCGACCTGGACGGGAGCGTCCAAGCAGGAGCTCGGCCGGGAGTTCGTCGAGTCCCTGGCCCGCGGTCTGACGGTCCTGACGGCGTTCGGCGAAGGCCGTGCCGAACTGACCCTCACGGAGGTCGCCCAGGCGACGGGCCTGGCGCGGGCGACGGCCCGCAGGGCCCTGATCACGTACGAACACCTGGGCCTGGTGGCTCCGTCCGGCGACCGCCGTTTCGCCCTCACACCCCGGGTCCTGTCCCTCGGCTTCCCGCCCCTCTCCCGTACGACCCTCCCCGACCTGGCGCTCCCCCACCTCACCGCCCTCGCCTCCCGCATCCACGAGTCGGCGTCCCTCGCGATCCTCGTCGGCGACGAGATCCAGTACACGGCCCGGGTCGCCACGAGCCGGGTGATGAGCGTGAACATCGCGGTGGGTACGCGGTTCCCGGCGTACGCGACGGCACTGGGCCGGGTGCTGCTGGCCGACGCCCCGCCGAGGGAACTCGAGCTGCGCCCCCTGACCCCCCGCACGCTGACCGACCCGGCGGCGCTGGCCGCGGCGCTGGAGACGGTCCGTACGCAGGGATACGCCCTGGTCGACGAGGAGTTGGAGGCGGGGCTGCGCTCGATCGCCGTACCGGTCCGCGACCGTACGGGCCGGGTGGTGGCCGCGCTGAACACGGCCACCCATGTGACCGGCCGCACGGTCGCGGAGTACGTCCGGGACGTCCTGCCCGAGCTGACGGCGACGGCGGGCGCCATCGAGGCGGACCTACGGGTGGCGGGCCGCTTCACCAGGGTGTCGGCGACCTGACCCCGGGCGGTTCACTCAGGACGAGCTGACCGGCGCCTCACCCGTCTTGTCCGTGACGCCAACTCCCAGGAGAGCGGCGTCGGTTGTACCGAGGTAGACGAGACTGGACGAGTCGAAGACCCAGGCGTAGCCCTTCGGGGCGCCCTTGAAGGTGAGGCCGACGCCCTCGCGCCCCGAGGCGTCCTTGACGTGGTCGACGACACTCACCCCCGGCAGCTCGGCGGTGGCACGGTAGATCGCGGCGCTGAGGTCGGGGAGCAGGGTGGCCTCGTCGATGACGGCGCCTAGGTTCTCGACCACAACTTCCGTGCGGCGGACCGCCGTTACGTTCCCGGCGTCGGCGGAGAACTTCTTCAGCAGCGCGTCGGGGTCGGTGGGCAGGGCCTGGAGCTGCCGGAAGGTCAGGTATCCGGTTCCCTTCATGTCCATGGCCATCTTCTGGGAGGGGTCGGCGAGCGCCACGCCCTTCCGCAGACCGTCCCGCCTACCGTCCACGGAATTCCACTGCTCCTGCTGGACGGCCCCGTTGTAGGCCTTCGGCGTGAAGGTCCCCTTGTGCCGGGCGAGTTCCTCGGCGCTGCTGAAGTCGACGCCCAACTCGGCCGCCGATCCCTGGGACTTGGTGTAGATGAACTGGTCGTCGCGGGCCGTGACCGCCGGCCGGTCGGCCGCCGCCAGGGCGATCCGGCCCAGCAGTTGGGTGGCCTTCCGATGGTCGGCGGCGGTGACGCCCGCGGCGGTCGTACCGCGCTTGCCGTCCTGCGCACTGCCGACTGCCACCACGCCCAGGCCCACGACGGCGGCCAGGGCCAGCGGCGCGGCGACGAGAACGAGGCGCCGGCGGGCGGGGGACGGACGTGAGGTGGTCGTCGTGGCGGACTGCTCGTGGGTGGACTGCTCACGGGTGGACTCGTGCTCGCGGGTGATGTGCTGCATCAGGTGTTCCCTCAGTACGCGGTGGCGGTCCTGAGCGAGCACCGGACGGCCCGGCGCGGGCAGCAACTCGGCCAACTCGTGGTGGTCGAGCGGCTGATCGCGTCGTAGCGGGTTGGTGTTCATCGCTTCGTCTCCTGCGTGGACCGAGCCGCCCGGTGGCGGCTATCCGGTGACTGTCCGGCCGCGGCCGGGCGTTGCACTCCGCTGTTCAACGTGGCGCTCTCGCGCCGGAGTTCGAGTTCGGTGAGCTTGCGCAGGCGTTTTCTCGCGCGCGAGAGCCGGGCCCGTACGGTGCCGACGGCCACGCCTAGGGCCTCGGCGGCGGTGGCGGCGTCCAGGCCCTCCCACACGCAGAGCGTGAACACCTCGCGCTCGCCGCGCCGCATCGTGCTCAACGCCCGCTGCGCGGCGGCCAGTTCCTCGCTGTCGGCCAGGCGCCGGGTGACCTCGTCGGCGAAGTCCGGCACGGGGTCGGGCGGCGGAATCCTGGAGAGCGCGGCCTGATGCCTGCGCGCCGCCCGGGCGGTGTTGCGCGTGACGTTCGTCGCGATCCCCAGCAGCCACGGGCGCAGACTGTCGTCACCGGGAAGCACGCGCTCGCGCAGCCGCCACGCCTCCAGGAAGGTCAGCGACACGATGTCGTCGGCCGTGCCCCAGTTGCCGGTCATCCGGACGGCGTGCCGGTGGACCACTCCGGCGTGCTCGTCGAAGAGGTGCCTGAACGCGTCCGGATCCCCGGCTCGCACACGGGCACGCAGTGAGTTCTCCACACCCTTCCCTGTCCGCCGCCGGGACCGCGCTGCGGTGACCCGCGTCACATCTTGACCCGCATCGGCCCTGCACAGCCTCTGGGATGCCGGGAGAGGTGCGGCGCGGGTCGCTCGAACTCCCGCTGCCCTGCGGACAGTTCCAGGCATGAGGCACGCTCCCACGGCTGCCGGGGCTGGGGTTCGCCGGAGGGCGTGCGGGCGCGGGCCGGGGTGCGGGCGCGGATCGGCTCCAGGGGCAACAGGGCCCATCCCGGCAACCCGCGTCCGCCCACATCGGCTACCCTGTCCTTGGCCAGTAGTCGGTACGCCACGTCGTCCGCTCCCGCAGCGGCGCAGGGGATGTGACACCGGCACTGACCAGCGGGTTTGTCTCGCCTTCGTAGCTCAGGGGATAGAGCACGGCTCTCCTAAAGCCGGTGTCGCAGGTTCGAATCCTGCCGAGGGCACAGCGCGGTGCTTGTTCACGCGATGCTTGTTCAGAGGCCCTTCCGTCCAGTGGACGGGAGGGCCTCTGGTGTCTCCGCGGCGTCCCGGCAGATGTCCGGCGGACATGTCTGCGTCTCGCCGACCGGCGATGACCTGGAGTCGACTTTCCGCCGTCCGATCCCGGCGCGACCGGCCGGGCCGATTACCCGGCGACACACGGCGGCTGCAGGGGCCGTAGCGGGAACCGGTCGTTCACGGACGCCAGGTCCAGCGGATTCAGGCCGCCGCGACCAGGGTGCCGAGCCAGACCGCCTGTTCGTCCCGGGAGAGCGTGACGCCGAACGCCGCTCGGTTCGGTGAGCCGCACTCCTTCCCGGTGGCTTTGTCCAGTACGAACATGCCACCCGGACCGGCATCAACCGGCGGCTCGGTTTCAGGCGGCGTGCGGGATGAAGGCGACGCGGGAGTCACCCTCGTCGATGGCAAGGTTCAGCGTTCCGTCCAGAGCCTTGGCCAGGCGTCGCAGCAGCGGGAGAGCGGGCGCAGTGTCGCCGCCCTCCATTCGGGACACCTGGGGCTGCGTCATCCCGGCCCGCTCGGCCAGTTCGGCCTGGGAGAGTCCGAGCTCGATCCGACGGTCGTAGACCGCCTGCCCGAGATCCCCAGCCAGCCGCGCGTCGACGTACTCCTGGTCGTACTCCACCGTCCCACCCGCGAGCTGCCGGGTCCGGCGTGTCCTCCACGTGCTGTGATTCATCAGTTCTCCTTGCCCCGGTCGTAGGTGTGCTCGGCGCGGCCGTGCTCCGTCTCGCAGACCTTCTGTGCCTGATGCGCGCGCTCGCCTTCCGCAGCCTGACGCATCCTCGTTTTACGGAACACCGTCAACAGAACAATCCGCTGCCCGGAAGCGAGCCGGTACGGGATGCGCACGGCCCCACCGTCCAGCTCGAAGCGCAGCTCACGCAGCTTGCCACCCAGGTGACGCGAGTACGGCTCCCCACCGTCGTTGGCTCGTCCAAGAGACGGTCCGTCTTGTCCTCCACCCGCCGGTAGAGGCGGAACGGGAGCAACTCAAGCCAGTCCCGAACCTCGGGCCTCCTCGGCCTGTACCACTCGAAGCGCTGATCCAGCACCTGGCCTGCGGCTAGGGAACCCTCGCCGTATCCACGTCCTCCGTCGCCCCCTCGCCCTCCGCCAGCGCCCGGTTCCGCCGCACCGACGACCAGAACGACCAGCCGATCAGCACGACGCCCACCAGCCCCGTGATGACCTCGTTGATCTGGTACTGGATGGTGACCATCAGGATCACGGCCAGGGCGCCGATCGCGTAGTGGGCGCCGTGCTCCAGGTAGACGTAGTCGTCGAGCGTGCCCTGGCGGACCAGGTAGACCGTCAGCGAGCGGACGTACATCGCGCCGATGCCCAGGCCGAGGGCCATGAGGACGATGTCGTTGGTGATGGCGAACGCGCCGATCACGCCGTCGAAGGAGAAGGACGCGTCCAGGACTTCCAGGTACAGGAACATGAAGAAGGCTGCCTGGCCGGCCAGGACGACCGCCGAGCGGTCGCTCTCGCGCTCCCGTTCCTCCTCCGCCTCCAGGCGGTCCTCGAAGAAGCCCGAGAGGCCGCCGACGATCATGTAGGTGATCAGGCCGGCGATGCCGGAGATCAGGACCGTCTGGGCCTTGTCCGCGTGGGCCCCGCCGTGCTGGTGGGCGTGGGCCGCGAAGGTCATCGAGGTGATCAGGAGGACGATCAGGGCGATGCAGACCGACAGCATGTCGACCTTGCCGAGCTTGGCGAGCGGGCGTTCCAGCCAGCCCAGCCACTTGATGTCGCGGTCCTCGAAGATGAAGTCGAGGAAGATCATCAGCAGGAACATGCCGCCGAAGGCCGCGATCGCCGGGTGGGCGTCGGTGACCAGCTGTTCGTAGCGGTCCTTGTCGGTCAAGGCCAGGTTGACCGCCTCAAAAGGATTCTTCTTCGCCGTGACCGCGACGATCACCACCGGGAACGCCAGCCGCATGCCGAAGACCGCGATCAGGACGCCGACCGTGAGGAAGATCCTCTGCCAGAAGGCCGACATCTTCTTCAGGATCCCGGCGTTGACCACCGCGTTGTCGAAGGACAGCGAGATCTCCAGCACGGCGAGGATCGCGATGACGCCGAACGCCGTCCAGCCGCCGTACCAGACTCCCAGGGCCAGGCCGAGCGCGGTGACCGCGAACGACCAGCGGAAGGTCTTCAGAAGCACGGGTTGCCCCTTCCTGTTGTCGCGCGGTCGCCCGCGGGCCGGGCATCAACAGCCCCGACCATCATCGGCGTTGTCTACCACGACCGCCTGTCGTACAGGTGACGGGGCCGGCCCGGAGAGCGCGGAAGGGACCCCGACCTCACCGGTCCAGGGCCCCGAGCCGACGTGTTGCCGCATCGTCACTTCCTCGGCGACACCTTGCCCGTCGTACGCAGCGTGCCCACCGTCTTGAGGAGGCGGTCCGCCGGGTCGCGCAGGGACTGGTGGGCCAGGACCGTGTTGCGCAGGCCGCGGACCGGGCGGCGCCACAGGCGGTGGGCCGCCGCGACCGGGTGGGGTCGGGTGGCGAAGCCCTCGCCGACGCGCAGCTCGCGGGTCTTGAGCCAGTCCTTCCACTCCTTGTCGCCGCGCCCCAGGTCCATCAGGCGTACGCCGTGCCGGCCCGCCTCCTCGGCCATCCGCAGATGCATGATCAACCCCGGTGAGTAGTACCGGAGTTCGGGGTCGTACGCCGTGAACCAGGCGGCGAACAGCGTGCGGGACGTCGGGCCGAAGTGGGCCGCCACGGGGCGGTCACCGGCGTAGAGGACCGACAGGATGCCGGTGAAGTGTTCCTCGCGGACGCGGAACAGGTGGTCCACCAGGTCCACGATCCACGGGCGCGCGAAGCGGTCCATGCGGCCGGTCCTGCGGTACTGGGCCGACTTCCAGCGCATCAGCGTGTGCAGCACCTCGGGGTCGCGCTCGTCGTAGACGAACCGCATCTCGCCGAGGTCGCGGCCGAGGCGGCGTTCCTTCTTCAGGGTCGTCTTGGCGATGCCCGGGTACGCGCCGCGCAGCCACTCGGGGTAGGGGATCTCGCCGTCGCCGTCCTTGAGATCGATCACCGGGGACGCGAAGGTGCCGGTGACGTAGCGGCCGAACGGCTGTTGCTCCTCGACGAGATGGTCGAACTCGAAGACCGACAGGCCGCAGGCCCGCAGGAGTTGCTGGACGTCCCAGGTGACACCGGGCCGGTGCACCAGGGCCTGGCAGTCGGAGAGGCCGAGGCCGATGGCCCGGCCGACGCCGACGGGGTTGCGCTCGTACGGGAAGAAGCCGACCGGCTCGCCGCCCTCGTGCAGAACCGCCACCTGCGCGCCGCCGCGGTGGCGGCCGACGCCGTCCGCGAACTCCGGTGCCAGGAAAGGGTTCGCGTAGTCCGGCGACTCGTCCATCGCCTTGTGCCAGGCCTGCCGGAGCGTGGTACCGAGCTCCTCCGGTCTGTGGATCGTGATGTCCGCCTTGCCGGCGGATCGCATGGATCGCATGGGCGACCGTCCCCCCACATTTCCCCCACGACGCGTCGTCCGCGCCCTGCCTACGTATCCCAAGGTACGACGAGACACGAACAGTTCGGCAGGGCCCAAACGTCGCGAAACAGTACGGACGCTGTCAAGAATGCCCGTGCTCACGGAAAAGCACGGATCACCCTCCCCCGGTACAGCCGCCCCGGAACGTCGGTGAACCGCAGGTCCAGGCCGACCCCGTCACGCTCCGCGTGCAGGTGGAGGTGCGGCTCGGTGGTGTTGCCGGAATTGCCCGTCTCTCCCAGGAGTTGACCCACGCGCACCACGTCTCCCTGGCTCACCGTCAGTGAACCGGCCCGCAGATGGGCCAGTTTGACGATCTCCCGCCCGGTGTCGATGAACACGTGGTTCCCGTAAGCGGGTTGGTAACGGGCACGCCCGCCCGGCCGCGTGTCCTGGTCCTCGAACCCGTCCGTCGCGGAGACCACCCGCCCGTCGCACGGGGCCCGTACGGCCCGCCCGTAGGCGGCGAACGCGGTCGGTTCACGGTCACGGCGCGTACGGGTGCCATACCGCCCCAGCCCCACCAGGTCGACCGCACCCCGCTGTTCGGGCACCCGGGCGTGATGATTGAGCGGC
This sequence comes from Streptomyces sp. NBC_00986, assembly GCF_045162565.1. Taxonomy (NCBI): domain Bacteria; kingdom Bacillati; phylum Actinomycetota; class Actinomycetes; order Kitasatosporales; family Streptomycetaceae; genus Streptomyces; species Streptomyces sp. NBC_00986. Next base: position 6,863,978 of record NZ_CP108733.1, on the reverse strand, counting down.
CGCCCGCCGCCCTGCACGACGTACCACTCCCCCTCCAGCGGAAACCGCAGCGGCCGGGACAGGGGCGCGCGCCAAGTATGCGTCCGCGCGACGGCGACCAGCACGACGAGCGCCACCAGCACTACGACCCCGCCCACGAGCCCCGACACCCCGTCCCCCGAAGGCAGTCCGGGCAGCCGGGCCGCGGAGCCGAGGGCGGCTACGGCGACTCCCGCCTCGACCGTACGACGCGGGAGGCGCGGTTGCTGGGCGGGGGCGCCGATGCCTTCGGCGAGGACGTAGCAGGCCGCGAGGATCGCCAGGTCGGCGAACCAGGCGGTGCGGTCGCGGGCCGTCCAGAGGGTGATGACGTTCCAGAGGGCGAGGGCGATGATCAACAGGCCTTGGGGCAGGCGGAGTCGGCGGGGTGAGGATGACTCGGGCTGGACTGTCTCCACGGAAACCTCACGGTGGGACGCGCGTTGACAAGGGCCGAGGAGGGGATGGGGGGCTGAGGTCGTGTGCGGGGAGCCGGTGGGTGGGGGCTGGTCGCGCAGTTCCCCGCGCCCCTGGGGGTTTGGGGTGGGCGGGGTGGGAGCCTGTGCCGGGGCTGCCGTGAGGAACTCCAACAGGGCGGCGGCCTCGGGGCGTTGGGGCGGGGACGGCTCAAGGGTCAACGGGGTCCCTCCGCGTACCTGACGATGCGATCACCGGCGTAGAGAAGACGACAGGACGCCCGGCACGGTTCTCACCCGCCCCGCCGGACGCCCCAACACCCCGCCCTCTCAGGCCGTTTGCACCTCCGGTACCTCCCCCTGAACCTGTCGGCCCAGCACCGCCAGCACCACCGTCACCCCGACCGATGCAACGGCCATCAGGGTCATCGCCGTTGCCGGGGAGGTGAGTTGGGCGACCGTGCCCGCGAGGGCCGCGCCGATGCCCTGCATGGAGAGCATGCCTGCGGAGCGCAACCCCAGGGCATGGCCCGCGAGTTCACCGGGGGTGAGTTCCATCAGGCGTTCCTGGAGGACGAGGCTCGCGCCGTAGCCGATGGAGGCTGCGCAGACCGCGATCGCCGACCAGGGCATGCCCGGGCGGAGGACGAAGAACAGGTACGGGGTGGCCAGGAGGAGGCGGAGGGGGATGTCCAGCCGGGCGCGCAGGGTGCGCGGGACGAAGCGGCCCAGGGTCAGGTCGCCCACGAACATGCCCAGGGCCGCGCTCGCGAACAGGACACCGGCGGAACCGGAGTCGTAGGAGACGTAGAGGGATTCGCAGCCGACGATCAGGCCGTTGGGGACCCACATGCCCAGGTAGGTGAGGCGGCGGGGGCGGGAGGACCACAGGAGGGCGTTCGTGCGCCAGGTCGCGGCGATGGACGGGCGGCCCGCCGCGCGGGGTGGGCGGGCCGTCAGGCCGAGGCGGAGGACCAGGGCCGTCGTCGCGTACAGCGCCGCCGCGAGCAGGAGACAGACCCTTGGGGAGAGCAGGGCCAGCAATGCTCCGCCTGTCGCGAAGCCTGTCACCTGCATCAGGCCCGAGGCCATGTTGAAGACCGAACGGCCCAGCAGGTAGCCGTTCTTGGGCAGGATCTCGTTCAGCAGGCCGCCGCTCACCCCGCCGCCCAGCGAGGCGATCAGGCCCTGGAGGAACACGATGCCGAAGATCGCGCCGACCGGCAGACCGGGGAGTGCCAGCAGGGCCGTACAGACGGCGAAGGCGGTGTTGATGCCGGTCAGGGTGACCCTCGGGGGCAGGCGATCCGCGCCCGAGAGGAAGAAGGTCGCGCCGAGCATCTGGGCGAGCTGTGGGCCGAACATGCTCACGGCCGACAGTAAGGGGGACTCCGTCGCCTTGTAGACGAGGGTGGCGAGCGCCAGGCCGCTGATCGTGAGGGCCGCGTTCTGGGCGGCGAAGGAGAAGAAGAACGGGGTGTACTCGGGGGTGCGGAAGAGCTCGCGGTAGCTGCGCATCCGGGGAGTCTGCGGGGGCGGGCGCGGGGGTCCTATTCTTTCGCGCGGACGCGAAACACGGGGGTGGGCGAATGGGGTTGTGGCAGCTCAACGCGGACACCCTCGCGCGGAGCCGGTTCGTGCTGTCGTCGTTCGCGGAGACCTTCGCCGCGCTGAAACTGCTGCACGCGGGGGTGGGCGCGCACCCCGGTGAGCAGGTGTGGCTGCGGGACCATCTGCCGGAGTACCAGGGGCTGTCGGCGGCCGACCCCGTCACCGGAGCGCTGGTACGGGCCGCGCTCGGGCGGTCCTGGATCGCCGACTTCTTCTGCCCGACCCAGACGGACCGGGAGTCGTTCGCCGAGACCGTCGCCCGGGTGCGGGAGACCCGGCCCGAGGCCGCGCGGGACAACCTCCGCGTCTCGCTCGCCGGGCCGCTCCCCGCCGCCCTGGAACGCGACGATCTGCCCGAGCGGGCCGCCGGCCTCCTGGAGTACGTCTGGGAGGAGACCGTGCGGCCGTACTGGGCGCGGCGACGGCGGGTCCTGGAGGCCGATGTGGTCGCCCGGACCGCACAGGTGAGCCAGGGCGGCTGGGCGGCCGTGCTGGACGCTCTGCAGCCGGGGCGGACGCGCTGGCTCGGGGAGAGCCGGCTGCAGATCAACCTGCACGCGAATCCGCCGCGGGAGATCTCCGGCGCGGAGCTGCTCCTCATGCCCGTCACGCCGAAGAGCGGGTGGGTGTCGTGGGAGGCGCCGGACCGGTACGCCATCGTGTACCCGTGCGCGGGCGTCCTCGCCGACCATGGCGGGCGGCCGGTGCCCGCGAGCCTGGGGGCGCTGCTGGGTCCCTCACGGGCGGCTGTGCTGATGCTGCTCGGGTCACCGATGAGTACCAGCCAGCTGACCGCCGTGACCGGGCAGGCGCTGGGCTCGGTGGGGCGGCATCTGCGGGTGCTGCTGGACGCGGGTCTCGTGGAGCGGCGGCGGGCGGGGCGGTCGGTGCTGTACTCGCGGACGGCGGCGGGGGAGGTCGTGGTGAAGGCGGCGGGGCATTAGGCGGCCGGGGCTGGGCTGTGGGCGGCCGCTGGCCTGTAAGTACTGGGGTCCCTGGGCCCGTGGGGAGAACGACATTTACCGGAGTTAGCATCCGGTTATGACGACTACAGAGAACACGGGTCCCCTCGGTGTCGAGATCGGGTCGCTCAAGGGCGGCTCGGCGGACCTCTCGCAGTACGCGGGCAAGGCCGTCCTCGTGGTGAACGTGGCCTCCAAGTGCGGGCTGACCCCCCAGTACACGGGCCTCGAGCGGCTCCAGGAGCGGTACGCGGCGCAGGGCTTCACCGTGCTGGGCGTGCCCTGCAACCAGTTCCTCGGGCAGGAGCCCGGCAGCGCCGAGGAGATCGCCGAGTTCTGCTCGGCGACGTACGGCGTGACCTTCCCACTGACCGAGAAGGTCGAGGTCAACGGGGACGACCGGCACGAGCTGTACGACCGCCTCGTCGGCTTCGCGGACGGCGAGGGCCACACCGGTGACATCCGCTGGAACTTCGAGAAGTTCCTGATCGGCCGCGACGGCACGGTCGTCGCCCGCTTCTCCCCGCAGACCGAGCCGGAGTCGGCGGAGGTCGTGGCGGCGGTGGAGACGGCCGTCGCCTAGGACAGTCGTAGCCAGATGTTGACCTTGCCCCTGGGGCAGGGCTGAGCGTCCTTGTCGCCGGGCGGACAGAAACCGCCCGGTGACGGAGGATGGCTGAGGTGGACGACGAACTGCTGACCATCGGCGCGTTCGCGGCGCGGGCGCGGCTTTCGGCCAAGGCGCTGCGGCTGTACGACCGGCTCGGGCTGCTGGCGCCGTCGCGCGTCGACGAGGTCAGCGGCTACCGCTACTACCGCGCCGACCAGGTCGAGCGGGCCCGACTCGTGGCGCTGCTACGGCAGTTGGACATGCCGCTGGCCCGGATCGCGTCGGTGGTGGAGGCCGACGGGCCGGACGCGGCCGAACTCCTCGCCGCGTACTGGACGGACGTCGAGACCCGGATCGCCGGGCAGCGCACGCTCGCCGAGTACCTCCGTGCACGACTGTCGGGGAGGAGCTCCGAGATGTACGGAACGTTCGTGGTCGAGACGGTCGAGGTACCGGAACAGGTACTGATCACCGAGACCCGGCACACCCTCGCGGACGAGTTGCCGGCCTGGATCGGCGCGTCCCTGGGGCGACTTGAGGCCGCGGCGGAGGAGTGCGGGGGCGTGAGCGCCGCGCCGTTCGTCGTCTACCACGCCGAGGTGTCCATGGAGAGCGACGGCCCGGCCGAGGCCTGTGTACCGGTCGCGGACGAGGCGGCCGCGCGGGCGTGGGCGGCACGGCAGGGGCGGGCCCGGCAGACGGCGGTCCGGGTGGAGCCGGCGCGGACGCTGGCGTACGCCCGGATCACCAAGGCGCAGGTGGCGCATCCGCAGATCCTGGCCGCGTTCGAGGCGGTGGAGCAGTGGGTCGCCGGGCGGGGGCTGCGGTACGCCGGGCCGTGCCGCGAGGTGTACTTCGCGGACTGGGAGGCGGCGGGGCCGGGGGATCCGGTGTGCGATGTGGCGTTTCCGGTGGAGTGACGCGGCGCCGGCAGACGTGTCGCGGGCACAAGCCGAGCCCTCTCGGCCAGGACGGCGGGCCAGTCGAGAGGGCTCTTCTGAAGTGCTTGTACTGCGTGAACTGCGTTTACCGCTTGCACTGCCTGTACTGCATGTCGTGCATGAACTGCACTGTGCTGCTTATGGAGTTGTGAAAGGTGAACCAGCCGCATCAGTGAAGGTCGTGCGCCCCCCGCGCGACATCTGCCACGAAGGCGTTCCACGAGTCCGCGGGGAAGGCCAGCGCCGGACCCCCGTCGACCTTGGAGTCCCGTACGGCCATGGCCGCGAGAACCGGTGACTTGACCTCGACGCACGCACCGTTCCCGGTGGAGTACGAGGACTTGGTCCACATGTCCGTGGCGCCCTGACGAATTGCCATTTTTGCTCCGGTTATGCCAGTTGATGAGTTGCTGTCACCGCGCGTCACGTCCGACCACGAACGCATCGGACGTACAACACGGTTTGCGCCAAAGCCTGTTGCTCGATGGCGTGATCGACGCTACTCGCCAACATCGGCGGGCGAAGCGGCCATTCACTCGACCGGGTGGCATATACCCCTGGTGCTTCCATCCCGACCGGCGGAAGGTGTAGTCTGCGGCACCTTCCGCCAACGGGGCCCCTCAGCGCGCGTATTCCTTCGCGATGTCCGCGATGAACTGACGGGACTGGTCCACGTTCAGGGCCTGCGCCCTCAAGTGCTCATACATCACGCTGTACTTCTGGACGTCGTTCGCCTTCTCCAGGTACAGGTCGCTGGTGACGCCCTCGATGTAGACGACGCTGGAGTCCGCCGCGTCGGGGAACTCCAGGATCGCGTACTGCCCGTTGAGCCCCGGATGGGCGCCCATGTCGAACGGGATCACCTGCACGGTCACGTGCGGCAGCTGGGACTGCTCGACGAGATGCTCCAACTGGTCCCGCATCAAAGAGCGGTTGCCGACCACCCGGCGCACCGCGGACTCGTCCATCACGGTCCACAGCCGCAGCGGGTTCTCCGGCGCGGAGATCCGTTCCTGCCGGCGCAGCCGCACCTGGACCCGCTTCTCGACATCGGCCAGCGCGGTCTCGGGCAACGCCCCGGTGATGAGCGCCTCGGCGTACTGCCGGGTCTGCAACAGCCCCGGGACGACCTGGGGATCGTAGACGCGCAGGCTCGCCGCGTCCGTCTCCAGCCCGATGTAGACGCTGTACGGGATGTCGCCGAAGGAGTGCCACCAGCCTTGCTGGCGGGAGTCCTTGGCCATCTGCATGAGTGAGTCGACGATGCGGACGTCCTCGACCTCGTAGACCCCGCACAGGTCGCGGACGTCGCGCTGGCTGATGCTGCGGCGTCCGTTCTCCAGTCGGCTGATCTTCGACTGCGACACCAGCAACCGCTCGGCGACTTCTTCTGCCGTCATGCCCTTGAGCTCCCGGAGTCGACGCAACTCCTGGCCCAACCGGCGTCTCCTGACGGTGGGATTGACACTTGACGCCACGGGAACGTGCACCTCCGGCTGCATGCCTCTACTTGCCACTGCTTACTGCTGTGCTCACTGCTGCGTACTGCTCACTGCTTGCCACGTACAGACCACTTTGCGTATCTGCTGTTGAGCAGACTGCCACCAAGGTGGTTTCTACCGCTGGGAAACGGTGGATATGCGGCAGGTACGAGCCAGGTTCGGGTTGCCCGAGGCGTCCGCGAAGGCGTCCGTAGATGCGGCCGAGCGGGGTGGAGAGACGTTACGTCTACTCCACCCCGCTCGGACCAGCGGCTCCCGAACCGGGTCTTGGGGACTGCGGTGCGGCGTGTACTGCGGTCGTGCGGTGGTGCGTCGGTACCGGTCGTGCGGTGTACCTCCGCGGTGCCGGCGTGTGCCGTGGGACTGCGGCTCAGTGAGCCACGGCGCGCGCCATGCTGCCGCGGTGCGGCTGCATCGGAACACCACGAGCCGGTTCCGGTGGCCTTGATCCGGGCGCGGCCTGACGGCCGGCCGGGGCCGGGCTACGGCGTGGCTGTGCCGCCACTCCGTTCTGGACGTCCATCACGGCGTGCGCCACGAGTCCGCCCATGGGGTCGTGCCTGATCAGGTCCCGCAGCCGGGAGCGGGACGAACGTCCCTCGTTACCCGGATACAGGTGTTTGCCCAGACCGACCGCGTGCGCCAGTGCGGCGAGCGCGGCTGTCCGCGGGTCCGGTGGCACACCGGTGCGGATCGCGGAATCGAGTCGGCCCCTGATCTCGCGGCTGATCTCGTTGTCCGTCGCTTGATAGCGAGTCGTCGGCAGCACCCCGCACATCTGTCCCGCCACGGCATGCACCATGCCGCACCGCTCCAGATGCGAGAGGTAGGTCTGGCGAAGTCCCAGTCGGGGCCCGCCAATCCAGTTCACTGCACGTACAGGAGCGCCACGCCTTCGCAGCAACTCCAACGCGCAGTCCAAAGTCGGATCTCCGGTCGGCCGTGGTACCACCACGGCGATACGATCCCCGTCTGGGGCTATCCGTCCGGCCAGCGCCAGCTCCACTAGCTGTGCTCCGGCCAGACCGAGGTCGAGCGACTGCGGCTGTGCAGTGGTACCCGTGGCCGGGTCCAATGCCAGCAGCAGAAGCTCTTCCGGAAGTGTTCTGCGGCTCCTGCCCATCCATGCCTCCCCGCGTGGATGAATGACAGGGTGACCCCTCTCACATTGGTCTGTCGAGGGTGCGTGACCGCTTCGTAGTGGAACCGGTAGGTATGTCGTTCTCGTCTACCGGTGGGGTTAAGCCCGCACACAGGACACTGGTACATGGTTCGGACAACGGTGTTGATGCGCTGTCCGGACTGCGGGTAAGAGAATTTCCAGCTGACATCCAGCTGGCTTCCAGCTGATTTTGTGGCTGTTTTTGTAGCTAACTCGGTTATCTCGGTCGGTTCGGTTGACGCACGCGGCGCGTGCGGCGCATGGAGGAGGCATCGGTGGCGGGCGAGTCCCCCGACAGGTCGAAGAAGCGCGAGTCGTCGGCAGAACCGACGCCGGGGAGCGCGAGTCCGGTTCCTGAGGCCAGGGGCGAACGCGATCCCCGGTTGGCGGTGGCCCGCGAGGACGCGGCACCGTCGTCGTCCACGGGGCAGCGCGGCGGCGTGGACACGGCGACGAAGATCTTCTCGATCCGGGAGCTGCGGGAGGAGACGGAGACCGGCGGGTCCGCTGACGCGGCCGACCCCTCCGGGGACACCGATACGCAGAACCCTTCCGCCAAGGGCGGGTCGAGCGGGTCGGGTGGATCGGGCGGCTCCGAGGGCGATGCGCGGTTGCGTGCGGCCGTGGCGGCCTGGGTGTCGTCGGGCTCGGAGGGCGAGAGGCCGACCGGCACCGAGGACGCGGAGGACGCGGAGAAGTCGGCCGGGGGCGAGACGGCTGACGTGTCTGACGCGTCGGAGGACGACGCCGCCGCTACGGTCGAGGGTCCCGAGGACGCGGAGGACGCGGAGGACGCGGAGGACGCGGAGAAGTCGGCCGGGGGCGAGACGGCTGACGTGTCTGACGCGTCGGAGGACGACGCCGCCGCTACGGTCGAGGGTCCCGAGGACGCGGAGGACGCCGCTACGGTCGAGGGTCCCGAGGACGCGGAGACGCCCGCTGGAGCCCCGGAGACGGAGGACGCCGAGGACGCGGGGGAAGCTTCCGTCGCGGACGCCTCCAAGGGCGCTGAGACCGCCCAGGAGACCGACGCGGGCGAGCGGGCCGAGGGTGCGGGTGCCGGGGTGACTGGTGACCCCGGGGACGCTGAACCCGCCGAGGACGCCGAGGCACGCGATGCGGCTGACGCCGGGGGCGAGTCCGCCGGCGACGACGACGTGACCGAGGGTGAGCGGGGCGCTGACGCTGAGGACGACGCCGACACCGACCCCGAGGACGCTTCCGAGGCGGACGGGACTCCCACGTCCACGGAAGCCGACGCGGCCGACGAGGCCGACGCGGATGCTGACGCGCGCCCGGATGCCAGCGCCGACGAGCCCGCCTCCGAGGCGGACAAGGCTCCCGCGTACTCGCCGGCCAGCGAAGCCGGTGCGGATGCTGACGCTCGCCCGGAGAACCCCGACCCCGCCACGGGCGATGCCCCCAAGGTGAGCGAGACCGCTGAAGCCGGGTCCGCGGAAGCCGAGGTGGACGAGGCGTCCGCCGGCACCACCCCGGAGCCCGCCGACGGCAAGACGTCCCCCCGAGCGACCGGAGCGAAGCCGGACGGCCGCCCGGAGTCCACCGAAGGCGGCGCGTTCACCGACGCAACCGGACCGGAGACCGACACCCGTCCGGAGTCCGCCGAAGGCAAGACGCCCACCGACGCGACGCCCCCGAAGACCGACAGCCACTCGGAAGCCGCCGAAGGCGACAAGGCCCCGGACCCCCGGACCACCGCCATGGGCACCGGCACCGGCACCGGCACCGGCACCGGCACGGACACGGGCACCGACACCGCCCCCAAGGACGCCTCCCCCGCCGCTCCCCCCTCCGACGCACAACCGAAAGCCGCCGACGACGAGCCCGCCCCCAAGGGGCCACCCGCACCCGACGACGAGACCCGCACGGGCGGTGCGGGTGGGAACACCAAGACGGCCGAAGGCGAAGCCGAGGCCGTCGATCACCCCACCGCCGTCTTCAAGGCCCCACGACCGCCCAAGCCCGCGGTGGACCAGCCGACCACCATGCTCAAGGCCCCCAAGGCCCCAACCGCCCCGAAAACCCCCGAGACCCCCGCCGAGCGCACCAGCAAGTTCGTCGCCCTCAAGCCCCTCGACGAACCCCGCACGCCCCGCAGGGACACCCCCCGCCCGGACGCCACCCGCCCCGTCCCCCAGGTCGGCCCGGAACACACCACCCAGCAACCGCTCCCCCCGAAGCCCCCGCTGGACCTCCTCGCCGAACTGACCAACACCCCGCCGCCCCCGGAAACCCCGGTCCGCACAGCGATCCGCAGGGTCAAGATCTGGACCCCGCTGGTCATCCTCCTGGCGATCATCTTTGCAGTAGTACAGGCCGTACGCCCGCTACCGACCCCCTCTCTCGCCCTCACCGCCGACGACTCGTACACCTTCGCCGGCAGCAAGGCGAATCTCCCGTGGCCCAGCGAGGGCCAGGGCTGGATGGACGTCAACGGCATCGGCACGATGGGCAACTTCGGCAAGCAGACCCCGGTGGCCATCGGCTCGGTCGCGAAGGCGATGACCGCGTACATCGTCCTCAAGGACCACCCGCTGAAGGCGGGCACCGAGGGCGAGAAGATCACCGTCGACGCGACCGCCGAGAAGGAGGGCGGCTACGACAAGGACGGCGAGTCCACGCTCAACACCGTGAAGGCCGGCGACGTCCTCACCGAGAAGCAGGCCCTCTCGGCGATCATGATCCCGTCGGCGAACAACATCGCGCGCCTGCTGGCCCGTTGGGACGCGGGCTCCGAGGCGGCGTTCATCAAGAAGATGAACGACACCGCGAAGTCACTGGGGATGACGAACACGACCTACACCGACGCGTCCGGTCTCAAGGAGACGACCGTCTCCTCCGCCGAGGACCAGGTGAAGCTGGGCAACCAACTGGTCAAGATCCAGGCGCTGATGGACATCACCAAGCTGCCGAGCTGGGTCGACCCGTCCGGTCACAAGTGGACCAACTACAACCGCCTGGTGCCGTACAACAACTCCCTCGGCATCAAGACCGGCACCACCACCGCGGCCGGCGGCAACCTGCTCTTCGCCGCCACCAAGGAGGTCGGCGGTGAGACGGCCGTCGTCGTCGGCGCGATCCTCGGCCAGCACACCGCGCCGATCATCGACACCGTGAACGCGGTCAGCAAGACGGCGATGCTCGCGGCGCAGGACGCGATGACCTCGGCGAAGATCCTGAAGAAGGGGACCGTGGTCGGGTACGTCGACGACCAGCTCGGCGGTCACACCCCGGTCGTCGTCACCAAGGACGTCGCGGCGGTCGGCTGGGCGGGCCTGAAGGTGAAGCTGTCCTTCGCCCCCGACGCCGTACCGCACACCGCGAAGGCCGGCACCAAGGTGGGCACGCTCACCGTGGGCGACGGTTCGAGCGGTGCCGTCAAGGTGCCGGTCGCCCTCCAGAAGGACCTCGCGGAACCGGCCTTGACGTCCAAGCTGACCCGCCTCGGCTGACCCACGAGGCGCCGCACGTCACCGCGCACGTCACCGCGTCCCGTCGGCGGGCCCCCACCCGGGAGCCCGTCGGCGGGGTGCGTGCTAGCGTCGCGAATCGGGGCACGTCGCCGGTCGAGCGGGACGCGGCGTCGAACAGGCCGGGAACGGGACGGAACGCGGCCGGGAACAGAAGACGGGACACGGGGAGTGCCTTCAGGTGGCCACAGCGGAGCCGACACGTGCCGACGATGCCGATCCGGGCCCGGTGACCGGCCCGCGAATACGCGTGCCCGCGCACACCGCGACAGATGACGCGGCAACCGGCGCCCCTCACACGGACGACGGCGGAACCCGTGCGGGCGGCACACGCCTGACGCGGTTCGTCGACCGTCTCCGCGCCCCCTTCCTCCGCCACCCGGTGATCGGCTTCACGCTTCTCTCCGGTGTCCTCCACGTCGTCTGGTTCTTCACGTTCGCGAACAGTGGCGGCGACCTCGCGGCGCAGGACGCCTGGGCGGAGTTCGTCGGCCGCCACCCGGACTCGGCGTACAACCTCGCCTGGTACGGCGGCATGCACCCGGTGTCGTACAGCGTGGTCTCGCCGTATCTGATGTCGGTCCTCGGTGTCCGTACGACGATGATGATCGCCGGGACGATCTCGGCGGGCCTGCTCACCATGATCCTGATCCGCAGCCGCTCGGTGAGGAACCCGCTGTGGGCCTCGCTCGCGGGCGTCTTCGCGCTGCTGTGCAACGCGGCGTCGGGCCGCGTGACGTACGGCCTCGGCCTGGTCTTCGGGCTCGGCGCGGTGGCCGTGGTCTTCTGCTGGCCCTACCGCTGGCGCTACAAACGCTGGGCGAAGGCCCTGTGCGCGGCCCCGCTGGCCGCGCTCGCGACGATGTCGTCGCCGGTGGCCGGGCTGTTCGTGGGCCTGGTCGCCGTAGCCCTCTTCCTGCAGAAGCGACGCCCGGGTGCATGGGCCCTCGGCCTCGCGCCCGCCGCCGTGGTGGCCGTATCCGCTTGGCTGTTCCCGTTCTCCGGCACGCAGCCGATGCTGTTCGGCTCGATGATCCTGCCGCTGGCGTCCGGGGTGATCGTCTACTTCCTGGTGCCGCGCGAGTGGACGACCGTACGGATCACGGCGGCCGTGTACAGCATCGGCGTCATCCTCGTCTGGCTGGTCAGTTCGCAGATCGGCTCGAACATAAGCCGACTGGCGATGCTGTTCGCGGGCGTGGCACTGATCGCCGCACTGCCCTTCGCGGTGCCGCGTTCCCGCAAGTGGTACGCGATCGCGCTGGCCTTCGTCGGCTTCAACGGCTGGATCGGCTTCAAGTCGATAGACGACGTCGTCAACACCGCCCCGGCCGCGTCCTGGTCGCACGAACTCGCGCCACTCGTCAACGAACTCCAGACGGTCGGCGCCGAGCGCGGCCGCGTCGAGGTCGTCCCGGCCGCGTCCCACATCGAGGCCTCCGCGCTCGCGCCCTACGTCAACCTGGCCCGCGGCTGGAACCGCCAGGCCGACATGGAGCGCAACCCCCTCTTCTACGACGACACCCTCAACTCGGCGAACTACCACGAGTGGCTCCAGCGCTGGGCCGTCCACTACGTCGTGCTGCCGAAGGACAAGCTGGACGGCGACGGCGGCGAGCGCGAACGGGCCCTGGTCCAGCGCGGGATGCCGTATCTGAAGCAGGTCTGGGGAGACACGAACTGGCAGCTGTTCCAGGTCACCGACCCGACACCGCTCGCCGAGCCGAACTCGGTCGTGGACCGGGCGGAGCAGGGCGAGTTGACCATCGAGGTGAAGAAGAAGGGGCGGATCCTCATCCGCATCCCGTACTCGCCGTGGCTGAGCATCGTCGACGCGAAGGGCAAGAGCCTCAAGCCCCCGCAGGAGACCGACGCGTCCAAGCACCGCGCCGAGGGCACGCCGAAGACGTACGACAACCTCAACGGCTGCCTGATGGAGACGGAGGAGGACTCGAAGGGCGACAAGTGGACGATGTTGCTGGCACCGAAGACGGGAACGTATCGGCTGGCGGCGCCGTACCAGTTGCCTCGGGGTACTCCGTGTCCGGATGAACTGAAGTAGTGGTCAGCGGAGTTGGTCCACGTACCTGTCCGTACCCGGCACCGTCGGGATGAAGGGTGCCACCAACTCCACGCGCCCCAGGCCGGATTCGGCCACCGGCGTTTCGAGATCCCCGAAGTGCTCCTCCCAGCACTCCCGGGGATCCGCCTCCAGGAACCACAGCAACGTGAGCCGGGTGTCGACCCCCTCGACCTGCTTGACGTAGGTCATGCGGTCGCCCGGCAGCGGGGTGGGCCGGAAGACGGTCACCATGGCGGCCGGTGATCCGGCGAGGCGCTTGGGGAGATGCCGGGAGCGGAGCCACTCCAGCAACTCGGCGCGCTGGTCCGCCGATTCACTGTCGACGACCTCCAACACCAGCCCGGCGTAAGGGTGGTCGAGGGCGTGGAAGTCCCTCGGTCCTGCCGCGCCGTCCCGGTACACGGTCGCCTCGTGGTCCTGGAACGCGGTGAAGACGTGCGTACGGTCCTGGTACACCCGCCCATCCCGGTTGAGCCGTTTGTTGATGCCGACGGTCCACTTCATGTGGTCGTCGTAGCGGCCCTCGGTGACCCAGTACGTGGAGAGGTAGCAGCCGGCGGTGACGGGCTCGGCGATGGCCGACTTCTCGGGCCTGCGCAGGAGTTGGAGGTCGCGGGTGGCGACCCAGCGGCGGCCCGAGTACATCCAGGGCATGGCCATCGCGCCCGCGTAGTAGTGGTCGTCCTCGTACCAGCGGTTGTAGGCGTACTCGTGGCCGGGACGCGGTTCGACCATGGTGATCAGCGCATGCCCCGGCCGGACTCCGTACGGTCCTACGGCGGCCAGTTCGGCGTACACGTCGCTCCGGGTTTCCTCGCTCACGTCGCTCCCCTTCCGTCCTCCGCCGGTCGCCCATACTCTGACGCCCCGTCAGATAAACCGCCAGACCCCGGGAGGGATCGGATGTCGCTGCTCGCGGGCAAGACCGTCGTCGTCTCGGGGGTCGGGGCCGGACTCGGCCACCAGGTCGCCGCAGCCGTCGTACGGGACGGAGGCAACGCCGTGCTCGGCGCGCGCACGGAGGCGAATCTCGCCAAGTCGGCCGCCGAGATCGATCCGGACGGCACGCACACGGCGTACCGGGCGACGGACATCACGGACGAGGCGCAGTGCGAAGCGCTGGTGGCGGTGGCGCGGGAGCGGTTCGGGCGGGTCGACGCGGTGGTCCAAGTGGCCGCATGGGACAGCTACTTCGGCGGGGTCGAGGACGCGGACTTCGCGACCTGGCAGTCGGTGATCGACGTGAATCTGCTGGGGACGCTGAAGATGACGCGGGCCTGCCTGCCGGCACTGAAGGAGGTGGGCGGCGGCTCGGTCGTGTTCATCGGGACACAGTCGGCCGTAGCCGCGCCCTCGCAGGTGCGGCAGGCGGCGTACGCGGCGTCGAAGGGGGCGCTGACGAGCGCGATGTACTCGCTGGCACGGGAGTTGGGGCCGTACCGGATCCGGGTGAACACCGTGCTGCCGGGGTGGATGTGGGGGCCGCCGGTGGAGGCGTACGTGCAGTTCACCGCGCACACGGAGAAGGTGCCGGAGGCGGAGGTGCTGAAGCGGCTGTCCGACCGGATGGCGTTGCCCGAGCTGGCGACGGACGGGGATGTGGCGGACGCGGCGGTGTTCCTGGCGTCGGACCGGGCGCGGGCGATCACGGGACAGTCGTTGCTGGTCAACGCCGGTGAGCTGATGCGATGAGTTCACATAGCTGAACTCGGAACATCAATCCGAACGATTTTACTCCCCCTTGACCGCACGCTTACTTGTCGTGCTCACGCGCGACCGCCCACGATGAGCCCCGGGCTGAACCGGCTCAATCGTGGGAGGGCGCATATGAACGGGCTCGACTGGGCCGTGCTCATCGGCTATTTCGGCGTGATGGTGGCGATCGGCGTGTGGTCGCACAAGCGCGTCGACAACGTGAGCGACTTCTTCACGGCCGGCGGGAAGATGCCGTGGTGGCTGTCCGGCATCTCGCACCACATGTCGGGCTACAGCGCGGTGATGTTCACCGGCTACGCGGGCATCGCCTATACGTACGGCGTCACGTCGTTCATCACGTGGTCGTTCCCGATCGCGCTGGGCATCGCCATCGGCTCCAAGCTGTTCGCGCCGCGCATCAACCGGCTGCGCTCACGGCTCCATGTGGCGTCCCCGCTCGAGTACTTGAAGAACCGCTACAACCTCAAGACCCAACAGGCGCTCGCCTGGTCCGGCATGCTCCTGAAGATCGTGGACGTGGCGGCCAAGTGGGCGGCGATCGCGACCCTGTTGTCGGTGTTCACAGGTGTGTCCCTGAACCAGGGCATCCTCATCACCGGCGCGATCACGGCGGTCTACTGCACGATCGGCGGCCTCTGGGCGGACGCGCTGACCGAACTCGGCCAGTTCATCATCCAGTTGCTGGCCGGCGTGTCCATGTTCGTGGCCGTCGTCCTGAAGTTGCACGACAAGGGCATCGGCTTCCTCGGCGCCTGGGACGAACCAGCCCTCCAGGGCCACGGCAAACCGCTGGTCGGCCCCTACGGCACGGTCTTCCTCCTCGCGTTCCTCTTCATCAAGCTCTTCGAGTACAACGGCGGCATGCTCAACCAGGCCCAGCGCTACATGGCCACCAAGAGCCCCTACGAGGCCGAGCGTTCGGCCCGGCTGTCGGCGGCACTGTGGCTCATCTGGCCGACGGTCCTCTTCTTCCCCATGTGGATGTCCCCGCTCCTGGTCCACGCGCAGAAGCCGGACGGCTCCGACTCCTACGGCCTGATGACCGAACAGCTGCTGCCACACGGCCTGTTGGGCCTGGTGGTCGTCGGCTTCTTCTCCCACACGATGGCGATGTGCTCCTCCGACGCCAACGCGATCGCGGCCGTCTTCACCCGGGACGTGGCGCCGGTCGTATCGGCCAAGGCCCGTGCGTGGGACGACCGTTCGGGGCTCATCGCGGCCCGCGTGACGACGGTCGTCTTCCTCGGCCTGTCGATGTCGGTGGCGACCCAGATCAACTCGCCCACGTTCAAGGACATCATCACGGTCGTCATCAAGTGGGTCGCCGGCCTGATGGGCCCGATCGCGATCCCGATGATGCTGGGTCTGCTCCGCCCGTTCCGCAAGTCCGGCCCTACGGCGGCGCTGACGAGCTGGGCGGCGGGCCTGTTCGCCTTCTGGCTGGTCAACTACCCGATCAACTGGGAGGTGGACGGCGGAGTCCCGCTCCAGTACCAGGTGTCGATACCGCTGGCGGTCTCCCTCGTCCTCTACATCCTCATCGGCTATGTGAAGCCCGAGGACACCCCGGAGCGGGACGCGCTGATCGAGAAGATCAACGGGGGCGGGGACGACGACGGAGAGGCGGCGGCGGTGGCGGTACCGGCGCAGGCGGGTGCGGGCGACGACGTGGTGGGCAGCCAGTCGTAGCTACGGCTACGCGCCTCTGGGATATCTGGCGATCCACCCCGGGGCGGACCCGGCGGGCCCGTGCAACGCGGGCCCCTGGGTCATCTCCACCGCGAAGTCATCGGCCAGCACAAGCAAGGTGGGACGGCCCTCCAGCTCGGCCAGCCAGGCCGGCGGGAGGGCCGTCTCGCCGTGCAACGCACCGAGCAGGCCACCGGTGAGCGCGCCCGCAGTCCCGGAGGGCCCACCCTGGTTCACGGCCAGACACAGCCCGTGCCGTACGTCCTCGCCGACGAGCGCGCAGTAGACAGCCCCCGCGAGCGCCCCGTCAGCGTTCCCCTCCCCCACGAGTTCCTCGACCCGCGCGGGGGTGGGCATGCCCTGCCGTACGGCGCCGAGGGCGCGCTGAAGTGCGACGGAGACGGGTTGATGCCCGGGTCTAGCTGCCAGCAGGCCAAGCGCCCGTTGCACGGCGGCATCGAGACTCTCACCGCGGGCAAGCCCATGCACGATGACGGCGTAAGCACCGGCAGACAGATACCCGACTGGATGCCCATGGGTCTGAGCGGCACACTCCACGGCGAGCTGCATCACAAGCTGCGGCTCCCACCCCACAAGCAACCCAAAAGGCGCGGACCGAGCGGCGGCTTCCCCTCCCACCTCACCGGGATTCTTGGGAGCGTCAAGCGTGCCCATCCGCTCATCGCCAAACCCCAACAAACAGGCCCGAGTTGGGTCGCGCCGAGCATAAAGCCACTCTTCCCGCGCGAGCCACCCGTCATCCTTACGACGCTCATCGGGCCCCCAATCATGCTGGGTCGCGGCCCACCGCAAATAGGCCCGATGCAGATCGGTAGGCGGATGCCAGGCCCCGGTATCGCGCCGCACCTGAGCACGGATCAGCCCATCGACGGTAAACAGACTGAGCTGCGTGAGATGAGTGACGGCCCCCCGCCGCCCGTACCCGAAGACGAGATCTACGACGCCCTCCGCACCGTAGGCCTCCCGGATCTCATCACCCGCCAACAGATCCACAGGCGCACCGAGCGCGTCCCCCACGGCGGCCCCGAGCAGTGTCCCCCGCACCCGACTACGGAAATCCTGCTGCTCGACCCGACCCCAGACGGCCGCGGTTGCCGTACTCACCAAGGCCTCCTCGGGCTCCGTCCATACGTACGAGTCAGTTCAGCACTGTAATCGAACGGGGACGGTGGGTTGAGGGGGTGGATCGGTATACGCGGAGTTGAACCCGCCTGTGTTGGAGACATGACCGTCGGGCCACTCGCTTCTTGGCCAGTGTCGGCCTTCCACGGCCCGAGTAAAGGGCGCTCCCTGCGGTCGCGTCGGCTACGCCGATTCCGCTCCGCTCCACCCTTGACTAGGGCCGCTCCAGCCCGTTTCAGAAGCGAGCGAGCGGCCCGAAAAGACGGGTGGCCAGGTAGGAACACCCTTGCCTGAACTGCCTTGCCGGGCGGTATGGAGGGGCGCGCCAGCGTCTCGCCAGCACGCCCCCTCGGCTCAGCGGCCAACCCTGGTCGGGTGGTCCCCAGCCTCCAGAGGGTGCAGGGCCGAGGGCCGGGGTGGGGTGGGGTGGGGTGGGGCTGGAAAGTGTGACACTTCCGCTTCAACTGTCACACTTCTACGGACCAGGTGCCCCGGGAGGGGCGGTTGGCAAGCGGAAGTCACCACCCGCGCCATCACCCAGGCCATCGCCCGGGCCGTCGCCCAGAACCGGCAGCCGGGAAGCCCCCACCGGCCGACAGCCGCCGAGCCGAACCGGCATGCAGCCGAGACGCCAGCGCGCCACCCCGACCCCGACCCCGACCCCTCCGGAAGCCGGGGCCCTTTCTAACCAGCCAAAGGGCATGACAGTGGTTAGATTTACCTACAGCCTCCAGCAACCACCCACCCACCCACCCCCGATCCACCCACCCCCGCCCACTCCCCCATCCACCGTTGGCCGCTGAGCCGAGGGGGCGTGCTGGCGAGGCGGCAGCGCGCACCCTCGCACCCTCGCACCCCACCGGCCGGTAGCCGCTAAGCCCGCCCGGCGTGCCGGCGAGACGCGAACGCGTCCCCTCCGCACCGGCCCGCAACGCAGTACAGGCAAGGGGATTCCTACCTGGGCCACCCATCCCTCCGGGATGACGTCCCGCGTGATGGTGTAGGCGATCACGTTGCGGGTGTGCGCGGGCGGGTGCCCGGGGCGTGCATCCGGTGACGGCTTCCGCTCCCTGCGCATAGGGCAGGCCACCGTGCAAATCTCCCTGGTGAACGGCCAGTTCAACCCGGGAGGTGCCCGATGGCCTTGTCCCAGTCTGACCTACAACGCCTGCTGGAGTCACTACGCACGGCGGACGGGATCGAACTCGTCCGCAACGTCGCCGAGCGGATGCTTCAGGAACTGATCGAGGCCGAACTCAGCGGCCGGATCGGTGCCCAGTGGAACGAGCATGCCGAGACCCGCACCGCTTTCCGCAACGGCCACCGGGACAAGACCCTGGCCACTCAGGCCGGCGATCTGGACCTGGGCATCCCGAAATTGCGCAGTGGCAGCTTCTTTCCCAGCCTGCTGGAGCGGCGCCGCCGGATCGACCAGGCGCTCTACGCGGTGATCATGGAGGCATACGTGCACGGAGTGTCCACTCGTTCGGTCGATGACCTGGTCAAGGCGCTCGGCGCGGACAGCGGCATCTCAAAGAGCGAGGTCTCACGGATCTGCGGCGACCTGGACGAACAGCTCGCGGTCTTCCGCAACCGGCCGCTGGATCACAGCCGGTTCCCCTACCTCTATCTGGACGCCACCTACTGCAAGGCCCGCGTGAACCACCGGATCGTCTCGCAGGCCGTGGTCATCGCCACCGGGATCAGCGAGGACGGCGGCCGCGAGGTGCTGGGCGTGATGGTCGGCGACAGCGAGAGCGAGGCGTTCTGGAGCGAGTTCCTGCGCTCCCTGCGCGAACGCGGCCTGGGCGGGGTCCGTCTGGTCATCTCCGACAGCCACAGCGGTCTGGTGGCCGGGATCCGCAAGGTCATGCTCGGCGCCGCCTGGCAGCGTTGTCGTGTCCATTTTCTGAGGAATGTGTTCTCGGTGATCCCGAAGGGGTCCGGCGAGATGGTCGCGGCGACGATCCGCACCATCTTCATCCAGCCCACCGCGGATGCCGTCCATCATCAGCTCGACGCGGTGGCGGACATGCTCGGGCAGCAGTTCCCCAAGGTCAAACAGATGTTGCTGGAGGCCAAGGAGGACCTGACCGCCTTCGCCGCTTTTCCCATCTCCCACTGGAAGAAGATCCAGTCGTCGAACCCCCTGGAGCGGATCAACCGCGAGATCAAGCGCCGGACCGACGTCGTGCAGGTCTTCCCGAATCCGGCCGCACTCGAACGACTGGTCACCGCCGTGCTCAGCGAGATGCACGACGAGTGGATCGCCTTCCCCCGCCGCTACCTCTCCGAAGCCAGCATGGCCGCCATCTACGCCGATGAACACGCCGACCACGCCACCCGCGAGCTCCCCAACACCCCGAACGCTACGGACGGTTGATCGCCTACACCATGAGGCGGGACGCCATCCCCTCCGGGCCGCCCGCTCGCTTCTGAAACGGGATTGCGGGAGACGAGTCAAGGGTGAAGCGCAGCGGAATCGGCGCAGCCGACGCGACCGCAGGGAGCGCCCTTTACTCGGCTCCCGCAATCCCGACACTGACCAAGAAGCGGGCGGCCCACCCGTCACTTCACAACGTACGCAAGTGGCAACTCACGGCGGTGGGAAGGAAACTGCCATGACCACCCCCACCTCGCGCACCGCAACCACCCTCGCCGCCACCCTCCTCACCGCCACCGCCGCCCTCTACATCACCCTCGTCGCCTTCGGGAACATCACCGACTTCGGGACCAACCAGCAGTTCGTGCGGCATGTGTTGGCCATGGATACGACGTTCAAGGACGACGATCTGATGTGGCGGGCGGTCAGCAGTAAAGGGCTGCAGGACGCGGCTTATGTGGTGATCATCGTGTGGGAGACCCTTGCCGCTCTCGTGCTCAGCTATGGGACCTGGTTGTGGGTTCGGCGTGATGACGAGCGGGCGCGGCGGTTCTCCACGTACGGGCTGCTCATGCTCATGGTGTTGTTCGGGGCCGGGTTCATCGCCGTCGGGGGTGAGTGGTTCGCGATGTGGCAGTCGAAGGACTGGAACGGGCTGGAGGCCGCGACCCGGGTGTTCCTGTTGAGCGGGGTCGTGCTGGTCGTCGTGCAGCTCACGGAGGGCCGGACGGCGACTACTTGACCACGATCACCTTCGTGCTCGTCGTTCCGAATGCCCACAGTGCCGCGCCATCGGCCTTGCCCATGCGGACGCCGCCCGTCTCCTTGCCCGCCGCCGGCGGGGGCGAGGAACCGTCCACCGCGTTGGAGAAGGCGATGTTGAGACCGGACTTGGTGGCGAAGTAGACGATGTTCTCGATCTGCACGCCGTCGGAGCCCGTCGTGGCGTCCTTGCGGACGGACACCGTGTACCTGCCCGGATCCGGGCTCACCGTGCCCGGCCAGACAGCGAACGTACGGCCCGCCTTGTCGCTCGCGTCGACCAGCCAGACCCGTTTCTGGCCGACGGCGTAGACGATGCGCCGCCCGGTACCGGAGGAGGCCGGTACCGCGGCGGCCGTCGCGTGCGGCTTCGGGGACGTGGAGGCGTGCGCGGACGCCGAGGCGCTCGGGCGGGCGGCGGACGCCTTCGGGTGCGGGCCCTTGTTGGCCTGGACGGCCAGGACCGTGACCGCGGCGATCGCTCCCACCGTCAGACCGGTCACCCAGACCTTGGAGGCAGGCACGGGCACGCATCTCCTCAGCTACTCACAGCCCCCACATCCCGATCGAACAGGGGTCGGATCATCGTACCGGCCCCCCATCCCGACGCCTGACCTCTCCGCCCGCGCCCGCCCCTCAGTCCAGCACCGGCAACAGCTCCGGCAGATGCCCGTCCGAGACGGAAGCGGTCCGCTGTCGTTCCTCCGTCACCTCGCCGTAGAGGGTGGTGCGCGGTCGCGCCGGCCGGCCCGCCAGTTCCGCTACGGCGACCAGGTCCCGTACCGACTTGTACGAGCCGTACGACGAACCCGCCATCCGCGAGATCGTCTCCTCCATCAGCGTGCCGCCGAGGTCGTTCGCCCCGGAGCGCAGCATCTCCGCCGCGCCCTCCGAACCCAGCTTCACCCAGCTCGTCTGGATGTTGGGGATGTGCGGGTGGAGGAGCAGCCTCGCCATCGCCACCACCGCCCTGTTGTCCCGCATCGTCGGTCCCGGGCGAGCGATCCCCGCCAAGTACACCGGCGCGTTGGTGTGGATGAACGGCAGCGTCACGAACTCCGTGAAACCGCCCGTGCGTTGCTGGATGGAGGCCAGGGTGCGGAGGTGGCCCAGCCAGTGGCGTGGCTGGTCGACGTGACCGTACATCATTGTCGACGACGAACGGATGCCCAACTCGTGTGCCGTCGTGACTACTTCGATCCATGTCGCCGTCGGCAGCTTGCCCTTCGTCAGGACCCAGCGGACCTCGTCGTCGAGGATCTCCGCCGCCGTGCCGGGGATGGTGTCGAGGCCCGCCTCCTTCGCCGCCGTCAGCCACTCACGGATGGAGAGGCCCGTGCGCGTCGCGCCGTTCACCACCTCCATGGGGGAGAACGCGTGGACGTGCATACCGGGGACGCGTTCCTTCACCGCCTTCGCGATGTCGAAGTACGCCGTGCCGGGCAGGTCGGGGTGGATGCCGCCCTGCATGCAGACCTCAACTGCCCCGACCTCCCAGGCCTGTTGGGCCCGGTCCGCCACCTGGTCCAGGGAGAGCGTGTACGCGTCCGCGTCCGTACGGCGCTGCGCGAAGGCACAGAAACGGCAGCCCGTATAGCAGACGTTGGTGAAGTTGATGTTCCGCGTGACGATGTACGTCACCTCGTCGCCGACCACCGACTTCCGCACGTCGTCCGCGATCCGCGTCAACGCGTCCAGCGCCGGACCGTCCGCGTGCAGCAGCGCGAGCGCCTCCGCGTCGGTGAGGCGGGTGGGGTCGTCGGCCGCCGTCGCGAGGGCCTGCCGTACGTCCGTGTCGATGCGCTCGGGGACCATGCCGGGCGCGGCCGCCTCGCGCAGGGCGCCCCAGTCGCCGTAGACCTCGTCGAAGTCGTCACGGCGGTCGGACGTGCGGCCCTCCGTGTCGATCGTCGTGTGGAGGTCCGTGCGGCCGGATGACACGAAGGCCTCCTCCGGTTCCTGCCACGCGTGGCCCTCGACCACCGCGTCCTCGCGGGCGAGTCCCGTCTCCGGGTCCGCCAGTGCCCGTACGTGCGGCAACAGGCGCGGGTCCAGCCAGGGTTCGCCGCGGCCCACGAACTCCGGGTACACGCAGAGGCGTTCGCGGAGTTCGAAGCCCGCCTCAGCCGACTGTTCCCGGAGCAACTCGATCTGGGGCCACGGGCGTTCGGGGTTCACGTGGTCGATGGTGAGAGGGGAGACCCCGCCCCAGTCGTCGATGCCCGCGCCGATCAGGCGCTTGTACTCCGAGTCGACGAGGTTGGGGGGTGCTTGGATGCAGGCCGACGGGCCCATGATGTGGCGGGCCACCGCGACCGTCGCCACCAGCTCGTCCAGTTCCGCGTCCGGCATGCCGCGCATCGCCGTGTCCGGCTTGGCACGGAAGTTCTGGATGATCAGTTCCTGGATGCCGTGGTAGGAGCGGGAGATCTTGCGGAGCGCGAACAGGGAGTCCGCGCGCTCCTCGTACGTCTCGCCGATGCCGATCAGGATGCCGGACGTGAAGGGGACCGAGGACCGGCCCGCGTCCTCCAGGACGCGCAGGCGTACCGCGGGCTCCTTGTCCGGGGAGCCGTAGTGCGGGCCGCCGGGTTCCGACCAGAGCCGGGTCGCGGTCGTCTCCAGCATCATGCCCATGGACGGGGCGACGGGCTTGAGTCGCTGGAAGTCCGTCCACGTCATGACACCCGGGTTGAGGTGAGGGAGCAGGCCCGTCTCCTCCAGGATGCGGATGGAGATGGCGCGGACGTACGCGATCGTGTCGTCGTAGCCGTGCGCGTCGAGCCACTCGCGCGCCTCCGGCCAGCGGTCCTCGGGCTTGTCGCCGAGGGTGATCAGGGCTTCCTTGCAACCGAGTTCGGCACCGCGGCGGGCGATGTCGAGAACCTCGTCGGGGGACATGAACATCCCGTGGCCGGCGCGGCGGAGCTTGCCGGGGACCGTGACGAACGTGCAGTAGTGGCACTTGTCGCGGCAGAGGCGGGTGAGGGGGATGAAGACGCTCTTCGAGTACGTGATCACGCCGGGGCGGCCGGCCGTCGCCAGGCCCGCGTCGCGCACCCGGGCGGCGGACGCGGTGAGGTCGTCGAGGGCTTCGCCGCGCGCCTGGAGCAGCACCGCCGCTTCCGTGACGTCGAGGGCCACGCCGTCACGGGCGCGTTTGAGGGCGCGACGCATGGAGTTCTCGGTCGGGCCGGTTCCGGAGCTCGCGGGAGTCGTCATCCTTCGAGCATACGATCGGCCTGATCAGGCCAAAGAGGGACGCCCAATTCATCCCGCAGCGCAGATCGTTACACGGTGTGACTGGCCGCGGGAGCACTCCGCCCTCCCCATGCCGACTCCGGTTTCCCGACACCCGCCGATTCCCTGTCCTTGCACGGGAGTTCACAGCCGACTATCAGAGTCGTACGGGTCACCTCCGCACCATCCCTGTCACTCACGCCACCCCGGGAGCAGCAGCATGTGCGATGACGATCACGGAAACGGCACCACCAGACGTGCACTGATCGTGACGGGCGCCACCGCCGCGCTTACGTTGGGAAGTGTGACCTTCGCAAGCGGAGCGGCAACCCCTGCAAGTGGCGCCCAGGAGACGCGGACGGTACGGGGCACGCTCCCGACCGGTTCGCCCGACTACGTGTACGTGCCCGTCGAGGTCCCCACGGGGGTCGCCGAGATCAAGGTGGCCTACACGTACGACAGGCCGTCCGTCCCGGCCGGCACCCAGGGCAACGCCCTCGACATCGGCATCTTCGACCAGCACGGCACGGACCTGGGCGGCCGGGGTTTCCGGGGCTGGTCGGGCGGGGCCCGCACGGAGTTCTTCATCCGCGTGGACGACGCGACCCCCGGCTACCTCCCCGGCCCGGTGCGCGCCGGCACCTGGCACGTCGCCCTGGGCCCGTACACCGTCTCCCCGCAGGGACTGTCGTACGAGCTCACGATCACGCTCACCTACGGCGAACCGGGTGTCGCCCCGCGGCCGGTGTACCCGCCGGAGCGGGCGAAGGGGCGCGGGCGGGCCTGGTACCGGGGTGACTGCCACCTGCACTCCTGGTACTCGGACGGGCGCCGCACCCCGGCCGAGATCGCGGCGCTGGCGCGGGCGGCGGGCCTGGACTTCATCAACACGTCGGACCACAACACCCAGTCCTCGCACCCCCATTGGGCCACGGAGGCGGGCGACGACCTGCTGATCATGCTGGGGGAGGAAGTCACCACGCGTAACGGTCACGTGGTCGCCCTCGGCACCGAACCCGGCACGTTCATCGACTGGCGGTACCGGGCCCGCGACAACCGCTTCGGAAAGTACGCCCGCGAGATCCGCCGCGCCGGCGGCCTGGTCGTCCCCGCCCACCCGCACGCCACCTGCATCGGCTGCGCCTGGAAGTTCGGCTTCGGCGAGGCGGACGCGGTCGAGGTGTGGAACGGCCCCTACACGCCGGACGACGAGATCGCCCTGGCCTCCTGGGACGCGACCCTCGTGGCCTCCGTACGGGAGAACCGGGAGTGGCTCCCGGCGATGGGCAACAGCGACGCCCATCGCGACCCCGACGCGATCGGCCTGCCCCAAACCGTCGTGCTGGCCGAGGACTTGACGCGGGAGGCGATCCAGGACGGCATCCGCGCGGGCCACTCCTATGTCGCCGAGTCCAAGAACCTCTCCCTCACCTTCAGCGCGTCCGGCGGCCGGGCCCAACACGCGGGAATCGGCGAGCGGTTGAGGGTCGACGCGGACACCCCGGTCACGGTACGGCTGGAGGTCGCCGGCGCCCCGCGCTGCACCGTCCGTTTCGTGACCGACCAGGGGGTGCTGTTCACCAGCGATCCGCTGCCGGTGGGTGGGGCGGGGGTGGTCGAGTGGGGTACGACGGCGGCCTACGCGGCGTACGTACGGGCCGAGTTGAGGCATGAGGTAGCGGCGGGAACGGTACCGGGGGCGCTGGCGGCGTTCACCAATCCGATCTTCCTGGGCGCCGCCGGAGGGTGAACCGGGCGTTAAACCGGGCGGTTTGGCGGGAATGCCTGCGTACGGGCGTTCGGGCTGTTTCACTGGGCGTCCGGGCGGGGGGAGAGAAACAGCTGATGAGAACACCATGGGCTCGGCGCCGGGACGAGCGCTACAGGCGGGAGTACTGGGAGCAGCAGACGGGCCACAAGGACTGGGGCGACGACCGGATCGGGGTGGCGCTGGACGGCCTGGATCTCTACACCCACGATGCCCTCAACCTCCGGCGCCTGTCGGCCGTCCCCCCGGGCGTCGAACTGAACGTGACGGAGCTCACCGAGGCCTGGGACAGAGTGGGCCACGCAGGGCACAGCCACATCCACGACACCCTGGGCCTGTTCGAGCACCTCCAGCTCGCGGGTCTCATGCGCATCAGGAAGACCGACGACGGCAAGCGCTGGCTGACCGTCCCGCAGGGACTGCACGAGCGCCTGAAGTCGCGCTGGTCGGCGGAGGAAGCGGCCGACTGGCACTCACAACTCGCGCACAACGCCCTCGCCCTGCTGAAAAAGCCCGGTGACCCGTGGCGGACGCTGCCCGCCGGCGCCGGGTACTGGTGGCGGCATCTGGTCTGGCATCTGCAGCACTTCGACCCGGATCAGGCCGCCGTACTCGTGGCTTCCCAAGGTTGGCAGATCGACAAGATCCAGCGGTTCGGAGCGCAGAGCCTGCTGGCCGATCTGGCCGTGGTCGACTCCCCGGAGGCCAGGGCCACCGCCGCGGTGATCAACGAGGTCATGGGCGGCGCGGAGCCCGGCTCCGGGCTGGATCCCGGGAAGCGGACCGAGCTGCTGCGAGCCCTGGGCCTTGGGCAACCCACCTCCGGCGGGCAGCGCGGTGCCCAGCCTCGGCCGACGGTCCACGCGGTGCTGCGACTGCCGTCGTCTCCATGGGACTTCGCCCTGTCACCGGACGCCACCTGGCTGGTGGTGGTCGGACGCAAGGGGGTCATCCACGTGTACGACCTGGAGACCCAGGCCCTGCGACGGGTGATCCACGGCCCGTCCGACACGGTCCACCACTGTGGAGTCTCTCCGGACGGCAGTTTCATCATGACCAGCACCGTGGGTGAGAAGGCACAGGCCTGGGACGCTGTCAGCGGCGAGGAGAAGCTCCCCTTCAAGGTCGGCACCGTGGGTGAGTCCGTGCACGGTCCGGACGGCATGTGGGTTGCCTACAACACCTTCACCGGCAGCTTCGTCGACCCGCTGACCAACGAACGCCGGGGAACGAAGCCCACAGAACAGGGGATGTCGCATCTGGCGCTCGCTGCCGACGGATCAACCCTGGCCGCCCGTGGCCGCAGCACTCAGATCCTGCTCTGGGACCCGCGTTCCGGCCGACTGCTCGCGGAGTTGCCCACCCAGCCGCAGGGAGTCCACCGGCTCGGTCTGGCCCAGGACGCCTCATGGATCGCGATCGGCGACGTGAGCAGCCTCCGGATTCTTGAACTGCCCACCCATCGCGAGCGC
The DNA here is from genome assembly GCF_045162565.1 of Streptomyces sp. NBC_00986. Taxonomy (NCBI): domain Bacteria; kingdom Bacillati; phylum Actinomycetota; class Actinomycetes; order Kitasatosporales; family Streptomycetaceae; genus Streptomyces; species Streptomyces sp. NBC_00986. The sequence continues at coordinate 6,837,009 of NZ_CP108733.1, read as the reverse complement.
TTCACGCTGAAGCAGAGCGGTATACGTTTCGCCACCACCGAGAACTGGCTGGCCGTCCCTCGCCGTAAACATGTGCAGATCCGGTCGACCAGCACCGGTGAGCTCCTGCGCACCCTTGAGGACCACTCGGACGACGTTCTCGACTGCCGTATGTCGTCCGACCGAAAACACCTGATCACCCACGACCGCGGCGGCACCTTCATCGTGTGGGACGCGGCAACCATCGTTCCCTAGCGGGCACCCGGTCCAGGTTCTCAGCGGGCATTCGGTCCATCGCCATCGCCATCGCTCAGATCCACGACCACGGCCGCGTGGTCGGTCGGCCACACCCCGTCGACCGGCCCGTCCCCCGCCCGCCGTACGCCCCGCACATGGCCCGGCGCGCCCTTCCCGGTCGGCTCGACGAAGACGTAGTCGATGCGGACGCTCGGCCCGAACGTGCCCGCGACGTAGGGATTCGCGAGGTCCCAGGTGGCCGAGGGCGTCCCCGGTTCGGCGAAGTCCCAGGCATCGATGAGGACTTGACCACCCACGGCCGGCGCGGTCCGGTACCCCCCGAACAACCGCACCTCGTCCGAGTCCGGCCAGGCGTTGAAGTCGCCGGTGACAACGGCCGGGAAGGGCCCGTCACCACGGTGGGCGGCGACGAACTCGGCGAGCGCGGTGACCTGTTGGCACCGTACGGCCGAGGCGTCGGTGGCGGAGGAGAGGTGGGCGGTGAAGAAGGGGATGCGGTACCCCGGCGCGTCCAGCCCCGCGTAGAGCGCGAGCCGACCGCCGTCTCCATCGCCCGGCGGCAGCGGCAGTACGGCCCGCTCGGCGACGGGCCAGCGGCTGAGGACGGCGTTGCCGATGCCGACGGTGGGGTCGCCGAGCCGCCGCTGCCAGAACCCCGGATCGTGAGAAGCTCCCCAGGTCCAGTGCATGCCGAGTTCCCCGGCGAGCCACGCGGCGAGGTTCTCACCGCTGGAGCCATCGGTACCACCGGTGTCCCACACCTCCTGCAACCCGACGACATCGGGCCGCAGTTCACGCAACACGGCGAGAATCGCCTTCTGCCGGGCCTCCCAGGGCCCGTACCGCCACCACAGGTTCCACGTCACGACGCGCACGGCACCATTGAAGTCCACGCCCCCGGCCCACCAACAGGAGATCAGCAAACCGATGCCCACATCGAATCCCGAGGCCAAGTACCGCAGCATCAGCCGGATCCAACGCGTGCTGAACTCTGTCACCCGCCACCTCCCCACCCAGACCGTCCTGGAGACCACCGGCCGGGTCTCCGGCCAACCGCGCCGCACCCCGCTCGGCGGCCGCCGCGTCGGCGACACGTTCTGGCTGGTATCGGAGTTCGGCGAACTCTCCCAGTACGTCCGCAACATCAAGGCGAACCCGAAGGTCCGGGTCCGCATCATGGGCCGCTGGCACACCGGCACGGCCCACCTCCTCCCCGACGACGACCCCCAGGCTCGCCTGCGCACGCTGCCCCGCTTCAACAGCGCGGCGGTGAAGGCGATGGGGGCGAGCCTGCTGACGGTGCGGGTGGATCTGAGGGACTGAGCCCGCCTAGCCTGCACACATGTGGAGAGACACCGCCCAACAGGCCTGCTCGGAGACCAAGTTCGACGTCCCCGTCGATGCTCCGGCCCTCCGCGCGGCGGAGCTGCGGCTCGGTCGGCGGCTCCCCGCCGCGCTCGCGGACCTGCTCCAGGAGACGAACGGCATCCGCGGCCCCTACGGACTCGCCACCGTCTGGCCCCTGAAACGGATCGTCACGGACAACCTGCACTTCTGGTCGGACCCGATGTTCGCCGACCTCTACATGCCGTTCGAGCCGCTGCTGTTCTTCGGTGACAACGGCGGCGGCGACCAGTTCGCGTTCGTGCGCGTCCCCGACGGGCGGCCCGACGTCTTCGTATGGGAGCACGAGGACGACAGCCGCCGGTGGGTGGCCCGGGACCTGCGGGACTACGTCGGCCGATCGCTCACATCCGAGGGCGACGACTGGTACCAGTAGCCGGCTCGGAGAACGTCACCCCGGCCACACGATCGCCTGCACCTCGCTGTACGCATGCAGCGCGTACGACCCCACGTCCCGCCCGACCCCGCTCTTCTTGAACCCCCCGAACGGCGCCTCCATATTGCGCCCCACGGTGTTGACCCCGACCCCGCCGGCCCGCAGCAGTCGTGCCACCCGGAACGCCCGGGCCACGTCCCCCGACCACACATAGTCGATGAGGCCGTAGTCGCTGTCGTTGGCGAGGGCGATCCCTTCCTCCTCGGAGTCGAAGGGGACGACCACGACGACCGGCCCGAAGATCTCCTCACGGACGACCCGCATCTCGGCGGTGCAATCGGCGAGGACGGTGGGCGCGACGAGGAACCCCGGCCCGTCGGACGGCCGTTCGCCGCCCGCGACGACCACCGCCCCTTCCTTCCGGCCCAGTTCGACGTACGACTCGACGCGCTCCCGGTGTGCCGCCGAGATCACCGGCCCGACGACCGTGTCCGGCGAGCGCGGGTCACCGACCTTCAACCGGCCCGCGTAGGCGGCCAGTTGCTCAACCAACCGGTCGTACACCCCACGCTGCGCCAGCACCCGAGTCGGCGCCGTACAGATCTGCCCGCTGTAGAAGGAAAAGGTCGTCCCGATCCCGGACACGGCAGACGCAAGGTCCGCATCGTCGAAGACAACAGCCGCCCCCTTCCCGCCCAGCTCCATCAACTGCCGCTTCATGCCCCGCCCGCAGACCTCGGCGATCCGCTGCCCGACAGCCGTGGAACCGGTGAAGCTGACCATGTCGACGTCACCGGACTCGACCGCGGCCTCCCCCACCTCCACCGACTGCCCGTTGACGACGTTCACGACCCCACGCGGCACCCCGGCCGCCTCCAGCGCCTCGGCCATGCGGTAGACGGACAGCGGGTCCTGCGGCGCCGGCTTCACGACGACCGTGTTACCCATGGCGAGAGCGGGGGCGATCTTGCCGGCGGGGTTGGCCCAGGGGTTGTTGTACGACGTGATGCAGGCGACGACACCCACCGGCTGCCGCACGGCGATCGCGCCCATGACAGCCGCCCGCCCGAACGGTCCCGCCTCGTTGACCTGCGGCACGATCGCCCACTCGGCCGGCTCCACGGTCGCGTAGCGCCGAAACCGGGCCGCCGCGACGCCCACTTGCATGGCGCGCGCGGTCCCGGTCGTGGCTCCGGTCTCCGCCTGGGCGAGTTCGGCGTACGGCACGAGCCCGCCGCGGATGATGTCCGCCGCCCGCCCGAGAATCGCCGCCCGCTCCTCGGCCGGCGTACGCGACCACGCCCCGAACGCCTCCCGGGCAGCGGCGGCAGCGGCGAACACCTGCTCCCGCGAGGCCTCCGGCGCCCATCCCACGGCCTCCTCGGTAGCCGGATCGACCACGGCGTAGTACCCACCGTCGGGCTCGACCCACTCCCCCCCGACGAACAACCGCTGCCCGTCGGCGACTTGAGAACCAACTTCGGAACTCACTTCGTGCTCACCGTCCTGGTGTCCCGCCCCGACCGCAGCACCCGCCCCGGCACGTTCCCGCTCACCACGTCGTCCCGGATGGCCTCGACTCCGTTGACCCACACGGCCGTTATGCCGATCGCCTTGGAGTCCAGACGCGGACTGTCGCCCGGCAAGTCGTGCACCAGGGTGGCCTTGCCGGCGTCGATCCGCTCCGGGTCGAAGAGCACCAGATCCGCATGCCACCCCTCCCGCACCTGCCCACGCTCCCGCAGCCCGAACAACCGGGCCGGATCATCGGTGAGCATCTTCACGGCCTGCTCCAGCCCCACCAACTTCCGCCCCCGCACACAGTCCCCGATGAACCGGGTCGTGTACGGCGCCCCGCACATCCGGTCCAGATGCGCCCCCGCATCGGACCCACCGAGCAGCACGTCCTCGTGCTGCCAGGTCTCGGCACGCAGCGCCCAGGAGGCGGGGTCATTGTCGGAGGGCATGGGCCACAACACCGTCCGCAGCTCGTCAGCCGCGCAGATCTCGACGAGACACTCAAAGGGCTCCTGCCCACGCTCGGCGGCGATGTCCTTGACCACCCGCCCGGTGAGCCCCTCATTGGCCGCGCTGTACGTGTCCCCGATCACATACCGCCCGAAGTTCGCGAGCCGCCGGAAGACGCCCGCCTCCTTGCTGTTGGCGCTCCGCAGCATCTCAACGCGTACGTCCGGCTCCCGCAGCTTGGCGATCCGCTCGGGCACGGGCAGGCTCAGGATCGGCCCCCACCCGGGTATCAGGTTGAGCGCGCAGAAGGTGCCGAGGGACATGTTCATCGGCGTGAGGATCGGCATGGTCAGGGCGACGACCCGGCCCCCGGCCTTCCGCGCCCGCTCACTCGCGAACAACTGCCGGGGCACACGCTCGGGCACGGCGGCGTCGATGGTCAGCACGTTCCAGTTCAACGGCCGCCCGGCCGCCGCGCTCATCTCGACGAACAGATCGATCTCCGCATCACTGAACTGATCCAGACATCCGGCGACGATCGCCTCGATCTGCGTCCCCTCGTGCTCCCCAACTGCCCTGGACAGCGCGATGAGTTCGGCGGGCAACGCATGCCGGGAGGCAACGGGCTTCCCGTCCCCGTCGGAGTGAGTACTGGACTGCGTCGTGGAGAACCCCCACGCCCCCGCATCCATCGCCTCATGGAACAACCGCAACATCTCACCGAGTTGCTCGTCACTCGGCTGCCCGCCGACAGCCTCCGCCCCCATCACATACCGCCGCAGCGCACAATGCCCCACCATGAACCCGGCGTTGACGGCGATCCGCCCTTCGAGCGCGTCCAGGTACTCCCCGAACCCACGCCAGCTCCAGGGCGCCCCCTCCTCCAGCGCGACCAGCGACATCCCCTCGACCTTGGACATCATCCGCCGCGTGTAGTCGGCGTCCTCCGGCATCAGCGGCGCGAGCGTGAACCCACAGTTCCCGGCGGCGACGGTAGTCACCCCGTGATTGAGGGAGGGCGTCGCATACGGATCCCAGAAGAGCTGAGCGTCGTAGTGGGTATGCGGGTCGACAAACCCCGGCGCGAGCACAAGCCCGCTCGCGTCCTCCGACGTCCGGCACTCCTCAACCACCGTACCGATGACGGCGATACGCCCGTCCCTTATACCGACGTCGGCGACAAACCCGGCCGCCCCCGTCCCATCAACGACGGTGACACCTTTGATGACGTGATCGAGCACGAGCCTTGCCTCCTCAAGCATGCGATGCGCTGACCGACCTGCTTTTAGGGGCGCGGGGAACTGCGCGACCAGCCACAACGCACCCGCGCCCCGCAGCGAAACCTCAGGCCGTCTCCCGGAACCGCGTGGTCCGATGCACAGGATCCGTGTCGATCTTCGGAACCACGTGCTCCCCGATCAACCGAATCGTCTGCAACGTCTCCTCCTTCGGCACCCCCACCGGCAACCCGAAGCTCAACTGATCCGCCCCGGCCTGCTCCCACCGCTTGCACTGCGTGAGCACCTCATCCGGATCCCCACAGATCAACAGCTCCTCCTCCACGAGGAGTTCGACAAACTCCGGCGTGTACTCGGGCAGCGTCTCCGGCCACACCGGGAACCCCTCAGGCCGAGGAAACGTGTCGTGGTACCGGAACACCAGCGAGGGCAGATAGTGCAGCCCCCCACTCGTGGCGATCCGGATCGCCTCGTCATGCGTCGGCGCACAGATCGCCGTCGTGGTCACCATGACGTTGTCGTTGACGAACGCCCCGACCGGCTCGGCGTTCACGATCGCCGTCTTGTACTGCTCCAGCACCCACTCCATGTCGGACACCTTCTGGATGCTGAACCCGAGGACGCCAAGACCCTTGCGCGCGGCCATGGCGTACGAGGGAGGCGACCCGGCGGCGTACCACATCGCGGGGTGCGCCTTCCCGTACGGCTTGGGAAGGATCTTCCGCGGCGGCAGCTGCCAGTGCTTGCCCTGGAAGCCGACGTACTCGTCCTGGAGCCACATCTTGGGGAACTCGGCGATGGTCTCTTCCCAGATCTCCTTGGTGTAGTTCATGTCGGTCACCCCCGGAATGAACCCGAGGATCTCGTGCGACCCGGCACCCCGCCCGCTCCCGAACTCGAAGCGGTTGCCGGTGAGATGGTCGAGCATCGCGACCTTCTCGGCGACCTTCACCGGGTGGTTGACCTGGGCGAGGGGGTTGAAGATGCCCGACCCGAGGTGGATGCGTTCGGTGGCGTGGGCGAGGTAGCCGAGGAAGACGTCGTTGGCCGAGAGGTGCGAGTACTCCTCCAGGAAGTGGTGCTCGGACGCCCAGGCGTACTTGAAGCCGGACTTGTCCGCCTGGATGACGTACTCGGTCTCCTCCATCAGCGCCTTGTGCTCGGCCAGCGGGTCCGTCTCGGCGCGCTTGCCCACGTATCCCTGTACAAAGAGCCCGAATTCCACGGAGGTTCACCGTCCCAGTCCAGATGGTTCCTATGAGTGCTACGACTTTCTGACGCTGCGTCAGATTCGTCAATAGATGACGCCTCGTCAGATGGCGCCGGATGACGTCAGATGACGCTGACCCCGGCCAGCCAGCCCCCGTCGATCACGAACGGCTGCCCGGTGATGTACGACGAGTCGTCCGACGTCAGGAACAGCGCGAGCCGCGCCACCTCGTCGGCCCGCCCGATTCGGCCCAGCGGCACGAGCTTGCGGTACAGCTCGTCCAGCGCCCGGGTCATCTCCTCCGGGTCCGCGTCCGGGTCGAGCCGCGCCGGGTTGGACATCGCGGTGTCCACGGCCCCGGGGCAGACGGCGTTGACCCGGATCCGCCGGCTCGCCAGCTCCAGCGCGGCCACCCGGGTGAGCCCGAGGATCGCGTGCTTGGTGGCGGTGTAGGTCCCGACCGCCGCCATCCCCGTGACCGCCGTGTACGAGGCCGTGTTGACGATCGTGCCGCCGTCCTCCATCGCCGACGCCACGGTCTTGATCCCCAGGAAGCAGCCCACCTGGTTGACCCGCACGACCTGCATGAACTCCTCGAGCGGCGTGTCCACAAGGGAGTTGAACCGCAGGATCCCCGCGTTGTTGACCAGCCCGTCGATCCGCCCGTACACCTCCTTGGCGGCCCGCACAGCGGCACCCCAGTCAGCTTCCTCACCGACATCGAGATGGACATAGGACGCGGACGCGCCCAACTCCTTGGCCAGCGCCTCCCCTTGCTCGTCCAGCACATCCGCTACGACGACCTTCGCCCCCTCGGCCGCGAACAGCCGCGCCTCCTGCTCCCCCTGCCCGCGCGCCGCCCCGGTGACGATGACGACACGCCCGTCCAGCTTGCCCATGCGGGCCTCCTCGGGATCGGTGGATGCGGGGCATCGTAGCGCCGTATCTGACGAAGCGTCAGATGCAGAGGGAGACCTTGCACAAGCACACTTGAAGTGACCGCGGAGTAGGGACATTTGACTCTGTCCATACCTCTGCTTGGCTTCAAGAATGCCGGGTATGGCAAAGCGGAGATTGCGCAACAGGAAAGTCAGGTACGTGGCGATCGGCGCGGCACTCGCCACCGGCGGGGTGGTCGTCGCACTGCTGCCGTCGGCGAACGCGGCCGACGCGAAGACGCCGGACCAGATCATGACCATGTGCGAGAGGTCCGCGGTGGTCAATGGCGAACAGCGGTCCGTGGAGGATTTCGGCGGCGCCTTCGCGGACGGTTTCCAGGCCGACAACTGCGACTACGTGGAGACGGACTTCGAGACCTTCGACGGGCCCACCGAAAAGGCGTCCATCGACTTCCCCAACTGCGAGCCGAACGCCACCGATCCGGCCAAGGTATCCATCACCTGGTCGTCGACCGCGGCCCAGGGACAGGGCAAGTACGTCTCCACCCAACAGGGCGCCGCGGGCGGCCTCTTCGGATTCCTGAGCGGGTCCTGGAGCAAGCACAAGGGCACCCTCGACATGACCGTGAAGTCGGCGACGGCCGGTGACACGGAGGCGCGGGACGTACCGGTCGGCAAGGTGCTCCACATGGAGTTCACGCCCAAGTTGCAGCGCATGACCGGCGAATGGCGGGTGCGTATCGACGCCCGGGAGCAGACCACCGTCCTGCCGGCCAGCCCGGAGCAGAACTTCGTGGCGCCGGACGTCGTCGAGGGACCCGTCATCCTGCCGGGTGCGGCGGGTGCTCCCGGTGTCGTGGACGGCACCTCGAAGGCGGTCCTGGAGGACTGCTGAGCCCCGCCGCCTTCAGGAACCCGCAGCTCAACTCCCCTACACCTCACAGGAGATACCCATGTCCCGGAACGGCCGCACGAGAAGTCACCGGAGCAAGAAGAAGCGCATCACCCTCGCCCTGGCTCCCGTCGCGGCGCTCGCGGTGATCGTCCCGCTGATGAACCAGGCGAACGCCGCCACCCCGTCCGAAGTGAGCGCCGACTGCTCCGCGGACTCCGACAAGCTGGCCGACTGCCAGTTCGTGGACGTGCAGTTCAAGGCGAACAGCCTCGGGCCCAATGAACGCGTCTCCCCGGTGTCCGACAACTGCGGTTCCACGAGCACCGCGTCGAAGACCTTCAACGTGAGTACGTCGGTGACGAGAACCCTTCAGGTGGAGGAGGGAACCGTCACCGAGGCCGGGACGAAACTCGGGAACTCGCTCTTCGAGATCGGTCTGGAATTCAGCACGTCGACCATCAACATCACGCGCGACGACAAGACGACCACCCTCGCGTTCAACCGGACGGACACCGTGCAGGCGGACAGCACCGCCTTCTTCATGTGGTCCGCCAAGCGCACCGATGTCAGCGGGTTCCTGAAGGCGACCTACAAAGAGGCGCAAGACGGTCAGACGGTGTTCTTCGCGCCGAGCGAGGGCGCGGCGACCGTGCACGTCTTCTATCCGCAGATCCTGAACAACGGAACGCCCGACGGGCGCCTTTGGCTGCGGAATGTGAAATGCGAGACGACCGCGGCCGACGCCGTCCCGAATTCCACGAAGGCCCTCCAGTCCGAGGAGGCCGGATTCGGTCAGGGCGGCGCCAATGTCACCGATGTGGAAATACCGCTGACGGAGGTCCCGGCACCCTGATCCCGGGAAAGGGAATCCGGCCGGGGCTCCCCGGTGGTTCTCAGGTGCGAAGCACGGGCGTGGCTCCCAGCCAGCGCAGGACCGCGTCCGTGCCGCTCCTGGCGTCCAACTTGGCATAGATGTTGCTGAGGTTGTTGCGCACGGTCTTCTCGCTCAGCCGTAATCGCTGCCCGATCTGCTGCGCGCCCAGGCCGGTCGACAGCAGCTCCATGATCTGCTGCTCACGCGGCGAGAGCAGGGCGCGCAGCCGCTCCATCGTCTCGTCGCTCGCGGTCATCCGCCGGGCCCCCTCGCGCAGGGCGTCGCATGCCGACGGAGAGAGGTAGGTGTGGCCGACGGTGGCCGCCACCATCGCCGAGGACATCATCTCGGGGCAGTGGTCACCCTCGACCAGATAGCCCGCTCCGGCCCGGAACACCTCGACCACCGCTTCGGTGTCCCGGCGCGGACTGACCACGACCGCCGGGACACTCCGGGTGCGGAGAACCTCCAGCAGCCCGGGAAAGGACACGGCCGGGTCCTCGCAGTGCAGCACGACGACGTCCGCCGTGGTCTCCGCCAACTCGGGGTAGGGCGGGGGGACATGCACCACACGGTCCACGTACGGATCGTCCGGTGCCGGCCAGTTCTCGTGCGGCCAGGTGACCCCGGCGGAGGCCACGGCTACTACGAGTCGCTCGGAGGATCGCACTTCGGGGGTCCTTCCACCGGAGCCAGAACGTCCGTACGTCTGTACATACGCGGCTCGGCGTAACCGTGTTCAAACAGGCCGTGATCAGAGTCGTGATCAGAGCAGCGGCCCCACCTCGGTCCCGAACTCGCTTATCTGGTCGGTGAGTTCGGCCCGCTCGCGGCAGCGGAACCGCACCTGGATCTGGTCCACGCCCATCGCGCCGTAGGCACGGAGGGACTCCGCGAGGACCTCGGGCGTCCCGGTGAGCGTGCGCCGCCCGACCTCCCACCCCGGTTCACCGACGTACAGCGGCTCGGTGATCGCACCGAACACGAACGGCCCCTGGACGGACGCCTCTTCGCGCAGTCGCCGTATCCGCTCGATCTGCGCGGGCAGCTTGTCGCGCGGGTCGCCCTGCGGCAGCCAGCCGTCCGCCTTGAGCGCGGCCCGGCGTACGGCGGCGGGGGACGACCCGCCGACCCAGAGGGGGACGTGTTCCTGCGCGGGCCGGGGCCGCTGCCCGAGCCCCTCGAAGTCGTACAACTTGCCGTGGTGCTCGGGGAATTCGTCCGGACCGAGCGCGGCACGCAACGCGTCGATCGACTCGTCGAGGACGGGCCCCCGGCGCTCGAAGTCGACGCCCAGCGCCTCGAACTCCTCCCGCACGTGCCCGGCGCCGACCCCGAGGATCAGCCGGCCCCCGCTGAGATGGTCGAGGGTGGCGTACTGCTTGGCGGTGAGCAGCGGGTGTCGTAGGCCTACGACCGCTACGTGGCTGAGGAGTTGGACGCGCTGGGTGACGCCCGCGAGGTAGGAGAGGGTGGCGACGGGGTCGTACCAGATCGTGCTCATGGCGGTGGCGAGGCGGCGCGGGACGCCGACGTGGTCGCAGCCGGCGATGTAGGCGAAGCCCGAACGGTCGGCGGCCCGCGCGATCTCGACGAGGTCGGCGGGCCCCGCGTCGGCCTCCCAGGGCTCGGCGTAGATGGTGCTCTGCGACTGGACGGGGAGTTGCATCCCGTAGGCGAGGACGGTCACTTGGGGCCCTCCCACAGTCCGTCCGGCGTCAGGCCCAGCAGTTCGATCGCGTTGCCCCGCACGATCCGTTCGACCGCGTCCGGTGCCAGGTGGCCCATCTGTGCCTCGCCGACCTCGCGCGACTTGGGCCAAGTGGAGTCGGAGTGGGGGTAGTCGGTCTCGTAGAGGACGTTCCCGACGCCGATCGAGTCGAGGTTCTTGAGGCCGAACGCGTCGTCGAAGAAGCAGCCGTAGACGTGCTCGGTGAAGAGTTCGGACGGCGGGCGGTGGACCTTGTCGGCGACGCCGCCCCAGGCGCGGTTCTCCTCCCAGACCACGTCGGCACGCTCCAGGATGTAGGGGATCCAGCCGATCTGGCCCTCGGCGTACATGACCTTGAGGTCCGGGAAGCGTTCGAACTTGCCGCTCATGAGCCAATCCACCATGGAATAGCAGCAGTTGGCGAAGGTGATCGTGGAGCCGACGGCGGGCGGCGCGTCCGCCGAGGTCGACGGCATCCGGCTGCTGGAGCCGATGTGCATCGCGATGACCGTGCCGGTCTCGGCGCAGGCGGCGAGGAACGGGTCCCAGTCGTCGGTGTGGATGGAGGGCAGGCCGAGGTGCGGGGGTATCTCGGAGAAGGCGACGGCACGGGTGCCGCGGGCCGCGTTGCGGCGGACCTCCGCGGCGGCCAACTCCGGGTCCCACAAGGGGATGAGGGGGAGTGGTATCAGGCGGCCGTGCGCGTCCGGGCCGCACCACTCCTCCACCATCCAGTCGTTGTAGGCGCGAACGCACAGCAGCCCGAGTTCGCGGTCGGCGGCCTCGGTGAACGTCTGGCCGCAGAAGCGGGGGAAGGTGGGGAAACACAGGGCGGACTGGACGTGGTTGACGTCCATGTCGGCGAGCCGGGACGGGACGTCGTACGACCCCGGACGCATCTGCTCGTAAGTGATGACTTCGAGCTTGATCTCGTCCCTGCTGTAGCCGACGGCGGTGTCGAGGCGGGTGAGGGGGCGGTGCAGATCCTCGTACACCCACCAGTCGCCGATGGGGCCGTCGTCGCCGGGCTCGCCCATCACGGGCTTGAACCGGCCGCCGAGGAACGTCATTTCCTTCAGTGGCGCGCGGACGATGCGAGGGCCGGTGTCCAGGTACTTCTTGGGCAGCCGGTGCTGCCAGACGTCGGCGGGCTCCACGGTGTGGTCGTCGACGGAGATGATCAGCGGGAGGGTGGCCGGGTCGGTTTCCTGGGGGTTCTGGGTGTCCATGGCGCTCACGGTAGCGCCGATCTGACGACCCGTCAGCTAGCTGGATCCGGGTTCGGGGTGCTCGGTTCTGTGCGGACTTGTGCGCAGGCCGTGTGAGGGCCTTGTGATATCCCGCGCGGCCAGGTGTGAGCGGTGTCTCCGAGAGCTGACGCATCCGCCGCGGACAAGGCAAACTGTCGTAGTTAACAGGCTTGCCTAGGGGGAACGGCGATGGACGGTGGACCGCGAGTACCGGAGCAGCGGCGCCCCGGGTCCGGCTCGGAGGAGTCGACCGCGCTGCGCTTCAGCGTGCTCGGTCCGGTACGTGCCTGGCGGGGCCCTGTTTCGCTGAACACGGGCTCGCCTCAGCAACGCGCCCTGCTGGCCGCGCTGTTGCTGCGCGAGGGCCGGACGGCGACCGCCGGCGAGCTGATCGACGCCCTGTGGGGTGACGACCCTCCGTCGCAGGCGCTGGCCGCGGTGCGGACGTACGCGTCCCGGCTGCGGAAGGTGCTGGACGCCGGGGTGCTGGTCAGCGAGTCGGGCGGCTATGCCGTACGGGGGCTGCCCGAGGGCGCGTTGGACGTGGCCGAGGTGCACGACCTGGCGAACGAGGCGGAGAAGGCGAAGTCGGTAGGTGACCTGTGCCATGCGCGGGACCTGCTGGGCCGGGCGCTCGCGCTGTGGGACGGCGAGCCGCTGGCCGGGCTGCCGGGCCCGTACGCGGAGGCGCAACGGGTCCGCCTGGAGGAGTGGCGGCTCCAACTCCTCGAGTCCCGGCTGGACATGGACCTGGAGCAGGGCTGCCACGCGGAGGCCGTCAGCGAGCTGACGGCCCTCACCGCGGCCCACCCGCTCCGTGAACGCCTCCGCGAGCTGCTGATGCTCGCCCTGTACCGCTCCGGCCGCCAGGCGGAGGCCCTGGCCGTGTACGCGGACACCCGGCGCCTGCTCGCCGACGAGCTGGGCGTGGATCCGCGCCCCGGCCTGCGCGAACTCCAGAACCGCATCCTCCAGGCCGACCCGGGCCTCGCGGAGCCCTCCGCCCCGGCGGCGGAGACCGTGGCCGCTCCGGTCCGCCCCCATCAACTCCCGGCGACGGTCCCGGACTTCACCGGCCGCGTGTCCTTCGTGTCCGAGCTGAGCGATGTCCTGGCGTCGGCGGAGGGCCGCGTGATGGCGGTGTCGGCGCTCGCGGGAATCGGCGGGGTCGGCAAGACGACCCTCGCGGTCCACGTGGCCCACCAGGCCCGATCCACCTTCCCCGACGGGCAGTTGTACGTCGACCTCCAGGGCGCGGGCTCCCGCTCCGCCGAGCCGGAGACCGTACTGGGCGCGTTCCTGCGGGCGTTGGGCACCCCGGACTCCGCGATACCGGACTCCCTTGAGGAACGGTCGGCGCTGTACCGGTCGGTGCTGGACGGCCGCCGGGTGCTGGTCCTGCTGGACAACGCGCGGGACGCGGCCCAGGTACGCCCCCTCCTCCCCGGCATGGAGGGCTGCGCGGCGCTGGTGACGTCCCGCGTACGGATGGTTGACCTCGCCGGGGCGCATCTCATCGACCTGGACGTGATGTCCCCCGAGGAGGCGCTCCAGCTCTTCACGAAGATCGTCGGCGCCGAACGCGTCGCCGCCGAACGGGAATCGGCCCTGGACGTGGTGGCGGCGTGCGGCTTCCTGCCCCTCGCGATCCGCATCGCGGCCTCCCGCCTAGCTGCCCGCCGTACGTGGACGGTCTCGGTGCTCGCCGCCAAACTCGCCGACGAACGCCGGAGGTTGGACGAACTCCAGGCCGGCGACCTCGCCGTGAAGGCCACCTTCGAGCTGGGCTACGGCCAGTTGGAGCCGGCCCAGGCACGAGCCTTCCGTCTGCTGGGCCTGGCGGACGGCCCGGACATCTCCCTCGCGGCGGCCGCGGCGGTGCTGGACCTTCCGGTCGAGGACACGGAAGACGTGCTGGAATCCCTCGTAGACACGTCACTTGTCGAATCGGCGGCTCCCGGGCGCTACCGGTACCACGATCTGGTGCGGCTCTACGCGCGTGCGTGCGCTGAGCGGGACGAGTCGTCGCCGACGGAGCGGGGGGCCGCGCTCTCGCGGTTGCTGGACTTCTATCTGGCGACGGCGGCGGGGGTCTACGCGATCGAACGCCCCGGGGACCGGCTGGTGGACCACCTGGAGCCGACCGCCGTCGAGGGCCTGATGTTCGCGAACCGCCAAGCGGCCTGGGACTGGCTCTACTTGGAGGCCGTACCGCTGCTGGCGTGTGTACGGCAGTCCACGGAGAAGTCCACCCTGCGGCGCGCGATCGACCTCCTGTGGGCGTCGGTCGACCTCGCCGAGTCGGGGGCCAACACGAAGGAGTACGAGACGGCCGCGGCGGCCCTGCGTGATGCCGCGCGGGCCGAGGGCGACGTCCGGGCGGAGGGCCGCGCCTCGGTCGTCCTGAGCAACGCGCGCCTCTTCTCCGGGCTCTTCGACGTGGCGTACCGGGAGGCGCAGGAGGCGTTCCGGCTCGCGGAGACCACCGACGACCTGCTGCCGTCCTGCTGGGCGGCGAACATCCTCGGAGGCATCGCCTTCTACCAGAACCGGCACCAGGACGCCGAGGACCACTTCGGCCGAGCCATCACGAAGTTCCGGCACTGCGGCGACATGGCGGGAGCGGCGGCCGCCCTCTGCAACCTGTCCCGGCTCCACCTCGCGACGGGCCGTGCCGAATCGGCGGTCGAGCTCGCCCGGCAGGGAGTCGACATCTACGAGAACCTGGGCCACTCCCTGCGGGGAGCGAACGGGCACTACGCGCTCGGGATGGCCCTCGGCAAGACGGGCCAACACGCCAACGCCGCCGAGCAGTTGGAGGAGGCCCTCCGGGTCTTCCGCTCCAGCCGCCAGCGGCTGTGGGAGGGCATGACGCTCTGCCGGCTCGCGGAGGTCGACCTCGACGCCCGCAGGCAGGCCGGCGCCGCGAGCAATGCCGAGATGGCGCTCACCGTCCTCCGGGGGATCGGCGGCGAATGGCGTCGCGCGCACGTGCTCACCGTGCTGGGCAGGGCGCTGAACGGGATCGGGCACTCCGGGCGGGCCCAGGTCTGCTGGCGTGAAGCCCTGGAGATCTACGAGGGGCTGGACTCGCCGGAGGCCGCACAGGTGCGCTCGCTCCTCACCCCGGTCTCGGCTTCCTAGGGCCCCATCCGCCCCCAGCCGGGGACCCGGGCGGCGTTCATCGTTCGTTTATCGCCGCCCGGCAGTCTTTCCTTAGTCGATCCGTCGCGTCGGGGGGCAGACGGACCGCCGGTGAGGTCGCCTTTTCCTGCATCTAGGGTGGGCGACCGAGTACCCGTCCGGTCATCCTCGGGGGAGTGACCGGACGGGTCTCTCACAGTTCCGACTTGCTCCAACAGGGGAGGCACCACCATGAGCGACACCGAGAACGACACGGTCACGCCGGACAACACGCACGTCACCGACGAACCCGCCGGTGAGGAGATCACTCCACTCAACACCCACGTGACCAGCAGCCCGATCAAGCCGCTGAACACCCACGTCACCGTGCTCGCGGACGACGGGACCGACACCCCGGACAACACCCACGTGACGTCCGAACCCAGCTAGACCATCTCCCCAGCACGGGGGATCGGCCGCGACGGCCCCGGGGGGAGCCGTCGCGGCCGATGTGTGTCCGGACCCGGTCCGGGGCTGCCGAGCCGCGTCGCCCTGACGGGAGGCACCGAGGGGGTCGTCCTTCACCGCCCCCGCAGCTCCCCCTTGACCACCTTCCCGCCGGCGTTCCGGGGCAGCTCCCCCACGAACTCCACCACCCGCGGCACCTTGTAGTTCGCCATCTCCCGCCGCGCCCAGGCGATCAGGTCGTCGCCGGTCAGTGTCACGCCCGGCCGCCGTACGACGTACGCCTTGCCGACCTCGCCGAGCCGTGCGTCCGGTACGCCGATCACCGCCACGTCCGCGACGTCGGGATGGACGCCGAGGAGCTGTTCTATCTCCGCCGGGTACGCGTTGAAGCCGCCGACGATGAACATGTCCTTGATGCGGTCGGTGATGCGCAGGTTGCCCTCGTCGTCCAGGACGCCGACGTCGCCCGTGCGCAGCCAGCCGTCCTCGCCCAGGACCTCCGCCGTGGCCGCCGCGTCCTCGTAGTAGCCCCGCATGACGTTGAAGCCCCGGACCAGCACCTCGCCCGGGGTACCCGGAGGCGCCTCCACCCGGACCTCGGTCCCCGGGATCGCGCGCCCCGACGTCGACGCGATGACCGCCGGATCGTCCCCTTGCCGGCACATCGTCACGATGCCGCTGGCCTCCGAGAGGCCGTACGCCGTCAGGACCGTCCCCACGCCCAGCTCGCCCCGCAACCGTTCCACCAGCCGCAACGGCACCACCGCCGCGCCCGTGACCACGAGCCGCAGCGCCGAGAGGTCGTGCGCGTCGCGGGCGGGGTGGTCGAGGAGGGACTGGTGGAGAGTGGGCGGGCCCGGGAGGACCGACACCCGTTCCGCCGCGATGTTCGCCAGCACCGTGTCCACGTTGAACACCGACTGGGGGATCATCGTCGCGCCCCGCATCAGGCAGGCGATCACGCCCGCCTTGTAGCCGAAGGTGTGGAAGAAGGGGTTCACGATGAGGTAGCGGTCGCCCTGCCGCAACCCCGCCAGGTCGCTCCAGATCTCGTATCCCCGCAGCGTCTGCGCGTGCGTGATCACCGCACCCTTCGGCCGGCCCGTCGTGCCCGACGTGAAGATGATGTCCGAGACCGACGCACCGTCCAACTGCCCTTCGCGCTCACGGACTTCGGCCGCCCCCACCCCCTCCCCGCCCGCCAGAAAGTCCTTCCACGTACGGAAGTCGGCGGGCGCGTCATCGGCCAGCACCACCACCTGCTCCAGCGCCGGAAGCCCGGGCAGCGGACCGTCCCCGGCCCCCTCCCCCGCCGCGCGCCGCAGCGACGCCACGTACGACGTCCCGAGGAACGTCCCGGTCACGAACAACAACCGCGCCCCACTACTGCGCAGCACATACGCGGCCTCGCTCCCCTTGAAGCGCGTGTTCAGCGGCACGAGCACCGCGCCCGCCGACACCGCACCCAGCGCCGAGACGATCCAGTCCGTCGAGTTGGGCGCCCAGATGCCCACCCGGTCGCCGACTTCCACGCCGCTCGCGATACAGGCGGCCGCCGCCCGCTCCACCCGCGCGCCCAACTCGGCGTACGAGATCCGCGTCCGCCCCTCCACCACAGCCTCGGCGTCCGCGTACCGTTCCGCGGCCGAGCGCACCAGGCCCGGGACGGTGTCCCACTCCACGTCTTCGCGCATGAACGGCCTCCCCACACCCACTAGCTGACTACCCGTCAGATTAGCTGTAGCCTGACGCCCTGTCAGCAGCCCCGGTGTCACGCGGAGGTGCACAGAGCATGGCCGGACAGCGCATGGCGGGACTGAAGGACGCGACCGCGATCGTCGGCATCGGACAGACCTCCTTCGCCAAGCAACTCCCCGAGGACGAAAGGACCTTGGCCTGTCGTGCCGTACTCGCCGCCCTCGACGACGCGGGCATCTCCCCGCGCGAGGTCGACGCCCTCGCCTCCTACACGATGGAGGAGACCGACGAGGTCGAGCTCGCGAAGGCGGTCGGCTTCGGGGACCTGACCTTCTTCAGCAAGGTCGGGTACGGGGGCGGGGGTTCATGCGCGACCGTCGCGCATCTCGCGACCGCCATCGCCGCCGGGCAGGCGACGGTCGGCGTGGCCTGGCGGTCCCGGAAGCGCGGCAGCGGGGCGAGACCGTGGACCAACACGACCCGCCAACTCCCCACCCCCGCCCAGTGGACCCGCCCCTTCGGCCTCCTCCGCCCCGCCGACGAGATAGCGATGCTCACCCGCCGCTACATGTACGAGTTCGGCGCCACCCGGGATCACTTGTTCAACGTCGCCCTCGCCTGCCGGAACCGGGCCAATCAGAATCCGGCGGCCATCATGTACGACCGCCCGCTCACCCGCGAGATGTACATGACCTCCCGCTGGATCAGCGAACCCCTCTGCCTCTTCGACAACTGCCTTGAGACGGACGGGGCGTTGGCCTGCGTGGTCGTCTCCCGCGAACGCGCCCGCGACTGCCGACGCCGCCCCGTCTACGTCCACTCCGCCGCCCAGGGCCTCCCCGCCCAGCACCACGGCATGGTCAACTACTGGAACGACGACCCCCTCACCGGACCCGCCTGGACCGCCGCCCGACACCTGTGGAAACACGCCGACTTCACCCCGCAGGACGTCGATGTCGCCCAGATCTACGACGCGTTCACCGCCCTCGTCCCGCTCTCCCTGGAGGGCTACGGCTTCTGCGGCCGGGGCGAAGGCGGCGCCTTCACGGAGGGGGGTGCTCTGGAGATCGGCGGCCAACTCCCCCTCAACACCAGCGGCGGAGGCCTCTCCGAGGCGTACGTGCACGGCTTCAACCTGATCAACGAGGGCGTACGGCAGTTGCGCGGCACCAGCACCGCCCAGGTCCCGGACGCCGCCACCTGCCTGGTGACAGCGGGCGAGGGCGTCCCCACCTCCGCCCTGCTACTGAGGAGTTGACCCGTCATGCTCACTCCCCTCACCGACGACGACGGCGCCCCCTTCTGGCAGTACGCCCGCGAGGGCGAACTCCGCGTCCAGACCTGCGCCGACTGCGACGAGCCCCGTTTCCCGCCCCGCCCCTGCTGCCCCCACTGCCAGTCCTTCGCGAGCGAGTGGCGGCAGGTGAGCGGACGGGGGCGGGTCTGGTCGTACGTCTTCCCGCATCCGCCACTCCTGCCCGACTACGCCGCCGTCGCGCCGTACAACGTCGTCGTGGTCGAGTTGGTGGACGCCCCGCAGATCCGGCTGGTCGGGAATCTGGTCACCGGGCCGGGGGCCGCCCTCAACTCCCTTGCGCCTCAACGGGTTCGGATCGGGGCGCGGGTGCAGGTCGTGTTCGACGAGGCGGGACTTCCGCAGTGGGTCCTGGAGCGGTCATGACTCCGACCACTCCCACCACTCTCAGCGTCTCCGCCGACAAGGACACCGGCGTCGCCGTCGTCACCCTCGACCGGCCGCGCAAGCTCAACGCCATCGACCTCACCACGGCCGCCGAACTCGGCTCGACGTGGCGGGAGTTGCGGTTCGACGACTCCGTACGGGCCGTCGTCCTCACCGGGGCCGGGGAGCGCGCCTTCTGCACCGGGCTCGACCGGGACGCGGTCGTCCCGCAGCCCAACTCGCCCTACATGCAGGACGATCCGCTGCTGCACATCGGGCCGAAGGCGAACGACCTGTGGAAGCCGGTGATCTCCGCCGTGCGCGGGATGGCCTGCGGCGGGGCCTTCTACCTGCTGGGCGAGAGCGAGTTCGTGGTCGCCGACCCGACCGCCGTGTTCTTCGACCCGCACACCACGTACGGCATGGTCAGCGCGTACGAGTCGGTGCTGATGGCGCACCGGATGCCGTACGGCGAGGTCGCGCGGATGATGCTCATGGGGACGGCGGAGCGGATCTCCGCACGGCGGGCGTACGAGCTCGGACTGGTCTCCGAACTCACCGAGCCCGGGCGGGCGTTGGAGGCCGCCGTGGCCTGCGCGACCGTCATCGCCGGGTATCCGACCGAGGGGGTCCAGGGGACCGTGCGGGCGCTGTGGGCGGCGAAGGAGGCGGCGCGGGCGCAGGCGTATGCGCAGGCGCCGCCGTTGATCGCGCTCGGCAACCTCCCGACGGAACGGCAGGCGGAGTTGTTCGCCGACCGGAGGAACGGCGGCTTCCGGACCCGGTGAGGGTCAACTCAGCGCGGTGGCAAGGCGGTCGACCTCGCAGTGATCGAGCCGGTCCAGGGCCCCCGTACTGGCGGCGGCCATCCGGAGGGTCGCCTTGCCGTTTGCGGGCACCGACACCTGGCTGCTGGCGTCGGCCATGGTGAACCCGGTCCTGTCCTTGTACGCGACCTTCACGGTGAAGAGCGCTTCGCGCCCGTTCGGGTTCCTGACCTCGACAGTCGTGTACGGGTCGGCAACGCTCGCGCACCGCTTGAGCACCGCGGTGCCGTCCTTCAGAGGCCGGGCGGTGGCGGACGAGGTCGCCGTGGGAGTAGAGCGGTAGTTGGGGCGGTGGGTGTACGAACTGCCCCCGGACGAGCCGCTCGTCGAACCACCCGTCGTACCGCCCGATGATGTCGACGTGTCGTGATCCTGGCTGGAACTGCTGCACCCGCCCCCGCCGCTCCCATGGCCATGACGGCTGCTGCTGTGATGCCGTCCGGTGGAGAAACCGGTGAGGGTGAGAACCGTCAGTGCCAGTACTGCCGTGAGTTTGAGCCTGCGCCCCCGCGTTTGCATCCGCTCATCGTACCGACGTGAATCGGGCGCTGATCACGCCGTGCGCGCGGTGCCCGTGCCCTTCTCCGCATCGAGGGCGTACACGCAGCGGTCCTTGCTGCACGCGTACACGACCCCGTCCCGGACCACCGGCGCCCCGGTGATCTCGCCGCCGGTCGCGAGCTTCCAGCGGAGGCGGCCGTCGTCGGCCTTGAGGGTGTAGAGGAGATGGTCGGTGGAGCCGAAGTGGATACGGCCCTCGGCGACCGCGGGGGTGCCCACGATGTCGCCGCCGGCCTGGAAGCGCCACTTGGGTGTACCGGTGACCGCGTCGAGCGTGTAGAGCCCCTTGCCGCTGCCGACGTGGACGTGCCCGGCGGCGACGAGGACCGGTTCGATCGACGCCCGGGGCTCGGTCGCGATGCGCCAGCGGTCGCGGCCGTCGGCGGCGTCGAGGGCGTAGACCGTCCCGAGGTAGTCGGCGAGGTAGATCCCGCCGCCCGTGACCGCCGGGCCGGGGGCGAAGGTGGGCGGGCAGAGGAAGACCGCCGGGGCCTCGAAGTGCCAGCGGACCCGGCCGCTCGCCACCTCGACGGAGAGGACGCGAGTGCCGGCGGAGACGTAGACCTGACCGTCCGGGGCCGGGGTGATCCGTACGGGTACGCCGCCGCAGGAGGCCGCGTCGCCGATCGGGTACGCCCAGCGCTCGTCGCCCGTGCGGGCGTCCAGGGCGCGGAGGCGGGCGTCCTGCCAGACGTAGACGGTGCCGTCGTGCAGCGCCGGGCCGGCCTCCGGGGACTCGAAGTCGGTCTGCGCGCCGGTCAGCTGCCAGAGTTTCTGCCCGGTGGACGCCTCCCAGGCCTGCACTCCGCCGCCGCGGGTGCCGGTGACGACGGTGCCGCGCTCGGCCTTGAGCGAGTACACCCAGGCGTCGGTGGACAGCCGCCACAGGTCACCGCCCTCGCGGGCGTCCAGGGCGAAGAGGGTGGGGCCGTCCGAGGCGTGGATACGGCCGTCCGCGACCGCCATCGACCAGGCGACGTCCCGGGTCTTGAAGGACCGGCGGCCGGTCTGCACGTCCAGGGCGTGCACCTCGAAGGAGGTGACGTAGACGAGGTCACCGGCGACGGTCGGCGTACCCCAGACGTCGTTCGACATACGGAACCGCCAGGGGCGCCAGCCGGAGGCCGTTTCCGGGGGCAGCGCGGGGGGCGGGGGTACGGCGGCGGGGTCGGCGCCGTTGACGCCGGGGCGGGGCCGGGACCAGGAGGCGACCAGGCCGGCCTCCGGAGGGGGTGCCTTCACGGCGGCGGCGCGGGCGTCGGCGACACGGGGACCGGGTCCGATGGGGACCGGCGCGCCCGCGAGCCGTACGGGCCCGGTGTCGGGGGCGCCGACCGGGACCGGCACGACGGGGTCGTGCGAGGGCGGCGGCGGTACGGCAACGCGCCCGCCACCACCGCTGCGGCCGGCGGTGGGCGTCGGTTTCACGGGCGGGCGGCCGCCGCGCCGGGTCTCGATCAGGGTCACCGCGCGCTCGGGCAGCCAGGCCGACGCCGTACCGCTGTCGTCGGAGCCGGAGCCGAAGAGGTGCGGGGCCAGCTGGGCCTGGAGATCGGCCGGGTTGGGCCGGCCGGTGGCCTCCATCTGCATGCAGGACTCGATGAGGGGGCGCAGTTCGTCCGGGAGGCCCTGGAGGTCGGGGCCCTCGCGCAGCAGCATGAAGACGGTCTCGACCGGGTTGGCGCCGTGGAATGGGGGGTGTCCGGTGGCGGCGAACACGAGCATCGAGCCGAGCGAGAACACATCGCTCGCGCCGGTGACACTGCGCGAGTCCTTCGCCTGCTCGGGAGACATGTAGGCGGGCGTACCCACCGCCACGTTCGTCATCGTCAAACGGGTGTTCGACACACCGGAGGCGATACCGAAGTCGATGACCCGAGGCCCGTCCTCGACCACGAGCACGTTGGACGGTTTCAGGTCACGGTGGACGAGACCGGCCCCGTGGATGGACTGCAGCGCCTCCGCGACCCCCGCCGCGAGCCAGCGCACCGCCTGGGCCGGCATCGGCCCGCACTCGTTCACTATCTCCTCGAGGGAGGGCGCGGGAACGTACGCGGTGGCCAGCCACGGCACGGCGGCCCGCGGATCGGCGTCGACCACGGCGGCCGTGTAGAACCCGGAGACGGCCCGCGCGGCCTCGACCTCACGCGTGAAGCGGACCCGGAAGAGCTGGTCCTCGGCGAGTTCCGTCCGCACGGTCTTGATCGCCACGCGCCGGCCGGACGCCGAGCGCGCGAGATAGACCAGCCCCATGCCGCCCGCGCCCAGCCGTCCCAGCACCTCGAACGGCCCGATCCGCCGCGGATCGTGCTGCGTCAGCTGATCCACCACTTGCCTGCCACCTCCCCGTACGGGCCACGCCACCCACATATGTACGCGACCCCGTGCAGCGTCTCACCACCGCACCGCCATGACGGCGCGCACCCTGATTCTTCCTGGCCGGGCCACAGGTTGCGAACCCGGCGACTAATCGGGGTGTCTCGCCATATCTCCGGACAAACGTCCAGGTGTCAGCGTTGCAGCAGTGCGAACGACGCCCCTTGATTGTCCGTGACGACCGCCACTTTCCCGTACGACGTCTCGAAGAGCGGAACCTGCACCCGCCCCCCGAGCCGGTGCACGGCCCTCAGGACAGGCTCGATGTCCTCGACCCGGAAGTGAACGAGGAAATGCGGCGGCATCTCCACCGGGAAGACGTCGGAGACGGGAGCGCGCCCGAAATCGGGGGCGGCATCCGGTCCGAAGAGGGCGTCTGTGAAAAGTCCGCCGTAAAAATTGTTCGCGGCCTCCGTGTCGCGGGCGTACAGCTCGGCCCAGCCGAAGGTGCCGGGCTTGTGCCGGGTCCCGAAACCGGGGTGCCGGGCCGCCTGCCACAACCCGAAAACAGAGCCTTCGGTGTCAGCGGCGAGAACGGCGGTGCCCAGTTCCCCCAAGGCCACCGGAGCCATGACGACCTGCCCGCCGGCCTCCCGGATCCGCCCGCTCAGCCGCATCACGTCCGGCGTCGCGAAGTACACCGTCCACACGGTCGGCATCCGCCCGTCCGCCTTGTGGGCGAGCGCCGCGACCGCCTCGCCGTCCTTGCGGGCCCATACGGAGCCGCCGTACGCCTCCTCGAAGGTCCACCCGAAGAGCTCACCGTAGAACCGCCTGCCCGCCGCCAGGTCCGGAAGCTGTGCGTCCAGCCAGCAGGGGACGCCCTCTCCGTAGGTCTTTTCCTTCGCGGATGCCCTGTTTTCGGCCATACCGTCAAAGTAACGGCGCCGCACGCACCCCGCAGACCAGGCACACCACCCTCTGGACCCTCGTGCACCCCATTTGCAGTCGGCCGAATCGCGCTCCGATCACCCCTCGGTAAGCTGACGGCATGACAGGACAAGTGCGTACCGTCGACGGCCGCGTGGCCGGCCGGCGTGGGCAGGCGACCCGGCAGAAGCTGCTCGACTGCCTAAGCGAGATGCTCAGCTCCTCCCCTTACCGGGACGTCAAAGTCATCGATGTCGCCCGGAAGGCGGGTACTTCGCCCGCGACCTTCTACCAGTACTTCCCGGACGTCGAAGGCGCCGTCCTGGAGATCGCCGAGCAAATGGCCACGGAGGGCGGTCAGTTGACCGAACTGCTCGCCGGCCGTTCATGGGTCGGCAAGGCGGGTTGGCAGACCTCTCAGGAACTCGTGGACGGTTTCCTGGAGTTCTGGCGCAGGAACGACGCGATCCTCAGGGTCGTCGACCTCGGAGCCGCCGAGGGAGACAAACGGTTCTACAAGATCCGGATGAAGATCCTGAACTCCGTGAACAACTCCCTCTCGGACGCGGTCGCCGAGTTGCAGTCCAAGGGCAAGGTCGACAAGGACGTGAACCCGGCGGCGGTCGCCGGTTCACTGGTCGCGATGCTCGCGGCCGTCGCCTCGCACCAGAAGGGTTTCCAGACGTGGGGCGTCAAACAGGCTGAACTCAAGCCGAACCTGGCGCTGTTGGTCCACCTGGGCGTGACCGGCAAGAAGCCGACGAAGTAGGAGTTCCTGCTTTCCAGGCTCTGACTTCTCAGGTCCCAAGTCCTGTCTCGCGGGCGGTGGTTCACTCCGGTGGACCACCGCCTGCCCTGCATCCACGACGAGTTCAGCGCCGCACGACCCGGAACAGCCGGATCTCCCGGTCCACCCGTTTCTGGTACGTGGCGTACGGCGGCCAGAAGACGAGCGCGGTCTTCCACACCTCGGCCCGCTCCTCCCCCTCCAACAGCCGTGCGATGACCGGGATTTCCTGCCCTCTCCAGCTGATCTCGGCATCGGGATGGGCGATCAGGTTGTACGTCCAGGCGGGATGCCCGGCACGTCCGAAGTTGGACCCGACGAGCACCCAGCCATCCCCTTCCGGCATACAGGCAAGGGGACTGCGCCTCACCTGCCCGCTCCTCGCCCCGGTCGAGGTCAGGATCACCCCCGGCAGCATCTGGGCACTCAGCAGCACCTTCCCGCGCGTGAGCCGGTGCACGGTCCGGTCCATGGCAGGGATGACATGCGGGGCGATCCGCGCGAACGCCCGCGTCGACGAAACCTTCTGCACCGCACGCACACCGATCACACCGTCACCTCGCGGCTCTCGAAGAGGCGCGCACCCTCGGCGGCGTACGCCCGCAGCCGGTGCACCGGCCCGAACAGCAGCTCGTCCCCGGCGGCACGCTTGAAGTAGAGATGGGCGTCGTGCTCCCAGGTGAACCCGATCCCGCCGTGCAGCTGAATCCCTTCAGCGGCAGCGGTCCTCAGGGCCTCCAACGCCTGCGCAAGAGCGAGCCCACCGGCCCGCTCCCCCTGCCCAGTCGCCCAAGCGGCGTAATAGGCAGCCGACTTGGCCGCCTGCACCTGCACATACACATCGGCCAACCGGTGCTTGACCGCCTGGAACGACCCGATGGCCCGCCCGAACTGCTCACGCTGCTTGACGTATTGGACGGTCCGCTCCAGCGCGCGATCGGCGGACCCGACGGCTTCGGCGGCGAAGACGGCGGCGGCGGTGTCGCCGGTGGCGGAAAGCTCCCGCAGAACGCGAGGACCGTCGTCCGCCCCGAGCAACTCGGCTTCCACATCCCGTAGTTCGAGGCGCGCCTGCGGCCGGGTCGCGTCAACTGCGGTCTGCCGTACGCGTACGAGCCCCTCCGCGTCGCCCGCCACCAGGAACAGCAGAGTCCGCGACCGGGCAAAGCCTCCGGCATGGGCGGCGACAAGAAGCACCCCCGCACTGTGCCCGTCGAGAACCTGCGCGACCTGCCCGTACAACCGCCACCCGGAGTCTCCGACCTGCCGGGCCTGCACCCCGCCCGCGCGCCCGCCCCCGGCCCACTCGCCGTCGTTGGCGCCGGTGAGGGTGAGGGCGGTGGTGAGGGCGGTGCCGGGTACGGCGAGGGCGGCGGTGAGGGAGCCGGCGGCGATGCGGGGCAGGAGCCGGGCGCGCTGGGTCTCGGTGCCGAGGGCGAGGACGAGCGGGGCGACGAGCACGGCGGTGGCGAGAAGCGGCGAGGGGGCGAGGAAACGGCCGGTCTCCTCTGCCGCGAGGGCGAGTTCGGTCGCCGAGCAGCCGACACCGCCGTAGGCCTCGGGGAGGGCGAGCCCGGGCAGGCCGAGTTGCTGGGCGAGGGCGGTCCAGAGAGCGGGGTCGTGTCCGGTGGGGGTGTCGACGGCGGCACGCAACTCGTTGGAACCGCACCGCTTTTGGAGCAGTTCGCGGAGGGTACGGCGGATCTCGTCCTGCTCGGCGGTGAAGCTGGCGTCCATGGCACTTCCCTCCAGATCTGACGGTCCGTCATATTAGGAGTCCGGGCACGATATGCACAGAGGGAGGAGGCCCCTCATGCCAGTGGGGAGCCGCAAGGTCGCCGTGGTGGGCGTGGCCCTGTCCGACTGCGGACGGGTCGACGACACGACCCCCTACGCCCTGCACGCCCAGGCGGCCCGCCGCGCACTGGCGGACGCGGGCCTGAACCGGGCGGTGGTGGACGGCTTCGCGTCGGCGGGCCTGGGCACGCTGGCCCCGGTGGAGGTGGCCGAATACCTTGGCCTGCGCCCCACTTGGGTCGACTCCACCTCGGTCGGCGGCTCGACGTGGGAGGTGATGGCGGCCCACGCGGCGGACGCGATCGCCGCGGGCCACGCGAACGCCGTCCTCCTGGTCTACGGCTCGACGGCCCGAGCCGACATCAAGGCGGGCCGCAGAACCGGCAACCTCTCCTTCGGCACGCGGGGCCCCCTCCAGTTCGAAGTCCCCTACGGCCACACGCTGATCGCCAAGTACGCGATGGCCGCGCGCCGCCACATGCTCGAATACGGCACGACGATCGAGCAGTTGGCGGAGGTGGCGGTACAGGCCCGCGCGAACGCCGCCCTGAACCCCGACGCGATGTTCCGCGACCCGATCACCGTGGACGACGTGCTCTCCGGCCCGATGATCGCCGACCCCTTCACCAAACTGCACTGCTGCATACGGTCCGACGGCGGGGCAGCGATCCTGCTGGCGGCCGAGGAGTACGTACGGGACTGCCGTACGGCACCGGTGTGGATCCTCGGCACCGGGGAGCACGTGTCGCATGCCGCGATGTCCGAGTGGCCGGACTTCACGGTGTCACCGGCGGCGGTGAGCGGGCGGCTGGCCTTCCAGCGAGCAGGAGTTGCGGCATCGGAGATCGACTTCGCGGAGATCTACGACGCGTTCACCTACATGACGTTGGTGACGCTGGAGGATCTGGGTTTCTGCGCGAAGGGCGAGGGGGGTGCCTTTGTGGAGAAGGGGCGGTTGCGGGTGGCCGGCGGGGAGTTGCCGGTGAACACGGACGGGGGTGGGCTGTCGGCCCAACATCCCGGGATGCGGGGGCTGTTCCTGCTGGTGGAGGCGGTACGGCAGCTGCGGGGGGATGCCGGGGCCCGTCAAGTGACGGGGGCGGACGGCGACTTGCCGCGACTGGCGGTGGCCTCCGGGACGGGGGGCTGGTTCTGCTCCTCGGGGACCGTGGTGCTGGGGCGGGACTGAGCCATCAGGGACTTCCAGGATCGGTTCCGCTTGAAGGGCAGTTCGAAGATCTGGGAGAAGAGCCATGCCGTCAGCACCGAGACGGGCAGGCCCAGGAGAAGCGTGAAGCAGAAGGTGTGCAGCCCGGGCGCGACGAAATGGGGGGCCACTCGGCGGATGACGACCAGGACGATCGGCAGGTGGATCAGATAGAGGCTGTAGGAGAAATCACCGAGGCGCTGAAGGGGCCGCGTGGTCAACAGCCGTACAAGAAAGGCAGGTTGGCCGGTGGCGACCGCGGCGATCAGCATCGTCATGGCGGGAGCGATGGCGAGATCGATCCAGAAGTAGTGGCGCACCGTCCAGACGGAACCCTGGATGAAGCCGAGCGCCAGCACAGGCAGGGCGGCCAGTACGGCGAACCACCCCCACGGCAGACGTCGAACCCGCTCCGACGCGACGACGATTCCCGCACCCACCACTCCCGCGACGAACACGGGGGCGAGATGCGGGGCGAGCCAGTTGTCACCCTCGACCGGGTTCGCGCCGGGGGCCATCAGCCCGCGGACGATCACCGGGAGCGTCACGCACGCGACCGCGGCGGCCGCGCTGAACCGCCGCCGGACAAGAAGGATGAGGGGGAAGAGGAGATACAACTCGGCCTCCACCCCGATCGACCAGAACGCGCCGTTCGGGGTCGGGGCGAAGAACACATCCTGAAGGACAAGACCATAGACGAGAACTGACGATCCATCAGGCGGCCCGTAGTGCGAAGCCGGCACCACGAACAGCGAGATGACGAGGCTCATGGCCAACGCCGCCCAGTACGGCGGCAGGATGCGCCAGGCGCGTCGGCGCAGAAACTGGGCGACACCGCCCGACCGCCAGCCGTGCCGGGCCGGGGAGATGGCGAGCGAGAAGCCGGACAGCACCAGGAAGAAGACGACGGCGATACGCCCGAACATCAGCACGTCCAGCACGCGGGGTGCCGAACTGTTGGGATACCCCGGGAAGGCGTACAACCAGCAGTGGAACAGCACCACATACAGCGCCGCCAGCCCGCGGAGACCGTCCAGCCCCAGCACCTGCCGACGTACGGGTGCCGCGCTCGCTCTCACATCCACTGAAACTGAAATCGCTCGGCCCTTCCTTCGACGCCACCCTCAGCGAGTGGTACGCGGCGTCCGGCCGGGCAGTTCAACGGTCGGGGTGGACCGTGATGACGGCCTTGTCGTTGCTCGGGTCCGGGTCGCGGTCGCCGACGTACCAATCCTGGGCCGGTTTCTTGTCCTGGAGGGTCAGGGTGCCTTCGCCCGGTTCGCCGAGGCGCATCGTGAACGTGAAGGTCTGGGTCCTGCCGGGCTCCAGAGCTTTGATGTCACAGGTGTAAGTGAAGGCGCCGTTCTCGCAGTAGGGCTCGTATTCGTCCTCGTCGTACTCCTGCATGGGCTGCTTCACCATCTCCATGCCGAGCGGCGGGCTGAACACGAGCTTCTCCGCGGCGCCGGCGTCGGCGGGGCCGTTGTTGCGGACGGTGAGCTTGAAGGTCCGCTTGGTGCCAGGGTCGCCGTACAGATCCACATCGGAGACCGAGTAATCGGCGTAGGTGTCGAGCACCACGTTCGTCCAGCCGCCGCCCTTGGCGTAGGTGCCCTTCTCGGCGGTGGTGGCTTCAGGACGGAGAACCGGACCGTCACCGTGGTCCCCACCGGCCATGACACCCCCGTATTCCGGTCCCATGTCCAGCGCCCGGGCCTTGCTGTTGAAGGAGGCGTACATCTTCGTCTCGGGTGTACGGAGTCGGAGCGCGGGCTGGACGGTCACGGTCTGCCCGGGCGCGATGCGGAGATCCGGGAACTCGCAGACCGCGATGTGGCCCTTGTAGAAGCCCGGATAACGGCAGTTGGCGTACCGCTCCTCGAACTCCAGCTGCTCTAGGCCGACTTCGAGCGCCAGTCCCCTGACCGGCACCTCGCCGGTGTTCCGGATGACGATCGGTTCGGTCAACTCCGCATCGGGGTGAACTCCCGTACGGGACTTGGCAGTCAGGACCTCAACCACCGGCTCGCCTACGACGGCCTTCGTCCGCGCGGTGACCTTCCTGCCACTCCGGTCCGTGTACGTGTACCGGACCACACCGGCGTCCCCCGGCTTACTGCCCTTGGCCGCGACCAGGGAGACACCGCCGTCGGACCTGCTGTCGTACTCGGAACGCACCTCACACGTCATATGTGTGGGGCTGCCCGTACAGTTCCCGCCTTTACGCAGCACGACCGCGCTCTTCGCACCGGGCAGCACGTCCACGGTGAGGGTGTGATCGGCGGACCCCCTGACACCGGTGTGCGCCTTGCCGTCGTCGGCGGAGAAGTGGAACGGGTCCTTGTCATGAGGGCCGGACTTGTCGCCGACGGGGCGCAGGTAGAACATCTCGGGCGCGGTGATCGAGGGGGCCTTGTCGGTTGCGCCGCTGCCACAGGATGTGAGCGCCGCGAGCAGGAAGGTGACGGCTGCTCCGACGCCGGCCGCGCGCTTCAACGGACGACGCCCGTTCACAGTCTCCCCGCTTTCCCTCCGATGAGCTTGGGGATCAACGTACCCCCTGCCTGTGACTCGACGACGAGGAGATTACGACCCTCCCCTTGCTGCCCAACTCCCTCTCACCAGTGGACGTTGGGCCACTCGCTTCTTGGCCAGTGTCGGGCTTCCACGGCCCGAGTAAAGGGCGCTCCCTGCGGTCGCGTCGGCTACGCCGATTCCGCTCCGCTCCACCCTTGACACGGTCCGCTCCAGCCCGTTTCAGAAGCGAGCGAGCGGCCCTGAGGAACGGGTGGCCAAGGTGGGGAGGCCCATGCCTGTACTGCGTTGTCGGCCGGTGCGAGGGGCGCGTCCGCGTCTCGCCAGCACGCCGCCTCGGCTCAGCGGCCAACCCCGAGTGGGTGGATGAGTGGTTGCTGGAAGCCGGGAGTAAATCTGACCACCGCCACGGGAGTTGACTGGTTAGAAAGACCCCAGCTTCCAGAGGGTGCGAGGCCGAGGGCCGGGGAGGGGCGGGGTGGGGTGGGGTGGGGTCGGGTGGGGTGGGGTGGGGTGGGGCTGGAAAGTGTGACACTTCCGCTTCAACTGTCACACTTCCGCGGACGGGTCCCCCGGGAGGGGCGGTTGGCAAGCGGGAGTCACCACCCGCGCCATCACCCAGGCCATCACCTAGGCCACCGCCCGGGCCGTCGCCCAGAACCGGCGGCCGGGAAGCCCCCACCGGCCGACAGCCGCCGAGCCGACCCGGCATGCAGCCGAGACGCCAGCGCGCCACCACGCCCCCAACCCCGACCCCGCCACCTCCGGAAGCCGGGGTCCTTTCTAACCAGCCAAAGGGCATGAAGGTGGTTAGTTTTACCTACAGCCTCCAGCAACCACCCACCCACCCACCCCCGATCCACCCACCCCCGCCCACTCCCCCATCCACCGTTGGCCGCTGAGCCGAGGCGGCGTGCTGGCGGGGCGGCAGCGCGCACCCTCGCACCCCACCGGCCGGTAGCCGCTAAGCCCGCCCGGCGTGCTGGCGAGACGCGAACGCGTCCCCTCCGCACCGGCCGACAACGCAGTACAGGTACGGGCATACGTACCTGGCCACCCGTTCCTCCGGGCCGCTCGCTCGCTTCTGAAACGGGCTGGAGCGGACCGTGTCAAGGGTGGAGCGGAGCGGAATCGGCGCAGCCGACGCGACCGCAGGGAGCGCCCTTTACTCGGGCCGTGGAAGCCCGACACTGGCCAAGAAGCGAGTGGCCCAACGTCCAGTACACGGCTCAGGGCCAGAGCAACCCCTTCGACCAGCCCCGCTCCTCCCGGACATAACTCAGGCGCACGTGTCGTCGTAGCGCATCACCCTGAAAGAACTCGACCTCGTCAGGGAACACGCGGTACAGGGTCCAGGACGGGGCAGGGGTTTGCGGGTCTCGTTGTGCCAGTTCCCAGGCCGCCTCCGACGCCTGCGTCAACTCGCCCAAGGACGGGAGGACTTCGCTCTGGTGGCCGGTCAGGGCTGCTGCCAGGGCGCCCGTCGAGTGGGCTTGGAGGTCCGACTGGGATTCGGTCGGGGTTGCCGGGATGACCGGGCCTCGCAGGCGGACCTGGCGGCCGAGGCGGGGCCAGTAGAAGGCGAGGGCCGCGTAGGCGAAGCCCTTGAGTTGGTGGCCTTTGCGGCTTGTGGAGTGGGTCGCGAAGGACCAGCCCTCCTCGTCCGCGCCGTGCAGCATCACCATCCGTACGTCGGGGAGACCGCCGCCCTCCGTCGCCGGGTCGCCGTCGCGCGTCGCCAGCGACATCACGTGGGGTTCGGGCTCACCCGCCGCCAGCGCCTCCGCGAACCACGTGGTGAAGAAGGGGAGGGGGGTGTCCGGGGTTGCGGTCGGGTCCAGGGGTGGGAGCTTGGTCAGCTCGGGGGCCCATACCCGTAGTGATCTCAGTAGTTCGTGGAGGTCCGTTCCCGTTGCCATGGGGTGAGTATCACCTCGGGGCCGGCGCGGGGTGGAAGTCATAGCCCGCGAAGTCCTCCACCGGGCGGTAGCCGATGCGCTGGTAGAGGGCGTTGCTCGTGGGGTTGGCCAGGTCCGTGAACAGGAGTACCTCTTCCGCGCCCGCCGCCCTCGCCATTCTGCTGACCTCCACTGTCGCCGCGCCCGCGTAGCCCCGGCCCCTGAGGTCCGCCGGGGTGTAGACGGGGGCCACCCGGATCTGGCCGGCCACCTTCGTCGTGAGCCCGGCCATGGAAACCGGCGTGCCGTCCGGGGTCTCCCAGAGCGTGATCCCGCCGTACGCGATCCGGGAGTCGGCCCACTCGCCGGGGTCCTGCGAGGTGCCGCTCTCGCCGATCGCCTTGGTGAACTCGACGTACCAGCGCATGAGTTGTTCGCGGTCGTTTGCCGTCGCGACTCTCGGGCGGCCCGGTGGGGAGGGTTTCGGGATCGTCAACTCGCCCAGGCGGTACAGGCGTTGGCGTGCGTGGAGGTTGGAGAGGGCACCCGTTCGGGTTGCCCATGCCTCCGCGAACCTCGATGCCGTGTCCAGTTCACCCATGGTTCCCGGCAACTCGTCGCCACGCAAGGCCAGTTGGGCGGCCAGCTCGATGGCCTCCTCTGCGGTGAGGGGTGTCAGCATCAGGCGGCCGGGCGGTGTGCGGAAGAAGGCGGCCCGTACTTCGCCGTCTCGTTCCAGGGTGCCGAACACCGGGTCGCCCTCGCCGTACATCCGCAGCCCTCGGCTGCGCAGCGCCGCCGTCACCGTCAGGTGAACCGTGTGCAGGGCGGGGCGGGAACGCAAGAACTCCCCTGCCCGGGTGAGGAATTGGTCCAGGTCCCCGGTGATGTGCCAGTCGTCGGTCGTCACAGCTGGACCTCCGGGTCCGTCGCCAGCCGGCCGTGCAGGTGGACGTCGCGGAACGCGTCCCGCCGGCCCGCCTCGAACATCGCCCCACGCAGCGTCCCCTCGGCCGGGAACCCGCAGTGCTCGGCGATACGGCAGGACGCGTCGTGGCCGAGGGCATGGCCCAGTTCGAGGCGGTGCAGGCCCAGGTCGGTCAGAGCCCAGCGGGCGGCGAGGGTGAGGGCGCGGGTGGCGACGTTGCGGCCGCGGGCCTCGGGGAGCGTCCAGTAGCCGACGCGGGCGACGCGGATGACGTGGTCGATGTCGTTGACGCCGATGTGCCCCAGCGTCGTACCGCCGACCGCGTCCGTGACGCAGAACGACGCGCTGACGCCGTCCTCCGCGTTCTCGGCGCGGGAGCGCAGCGAGTTGCGGGCACCGGTGACGTCCGTGATCGGCCGCAGTGGGGTGTTCCAGCGTTGGAACTCGGGGTCGGACACCCCGCGCAGCCAGTCCGTCACATCGGTGTCGTCGTCGGCGTCCCAGGGGCGCAGCCGAAGTCCATGACCGTTCAGCTCGGGGAGGGGGTGCTGGAGAGACCGCTCGCGTATGTGGGCCATCGCGCCATTGAATCAAGCGTCGCGCGCACCGGGTACGTCATTTTCCCTCGGCCTGAACACCGGCACCCCGTCCCGGAACGCCACCTCGACCGCCATCCCCGCGCACAGTTCGGCGGGCCCTGCCTGCACCATTTCCGTCATCATCCGCGGGCCCTCCGCGAGATCGACCACCGCCGCCACGTACGGCACCCGCTCCCCGAAGGGGGGCAGGTCGTTGCGGTGGACGACGGACCAGGTGTAGAGGGTGGCCCGGCCGGTCGCGGGTTCCCAGGTGACGTGCTCGCTCCAGCAGTGGGGGCAGAACTCGCGGGGGTAGTGGTGGGCCCGGCCGCAGTCCGTGCAGCGGCGGAGGAGCAGGCGGCCCTGCGCCGCCGCCTCCCAGTAGGTGCGGGTGAACGCGTCGGGCTCGGGGACGTCGTAGCGAGGCAAGGCGGTCATGAGAACCATCCCAGGGCCGCGTCCACCGACCACACCTGCCAGGACATCGCGAAGAAGGCCACCAGGGAGATGAGCGCCATCATCGCGTTCTGCCCCTGCTCCGCCCAGTCGTGGATCATCAGCGTGAAGTAGAGGACGTTGAGGAGCAGGCCCCCGACGAGCGCGGCCGGGGTGAGGAAGCCCACGACCAGGCCGAGGCCGACCGCCAACTCGGCGTAGACGACGACGTACGCCATCGTGCGCGGGCGCGGCGCGACCATCACGTCGAAGCCCGAACGGACCGCCGTCCAGCGGTGTTTGGCGGCGACGTCGGCCGCCCAGGCGATGCCGGTGCCGCGTTCGAACCAGGCCTTCTTGTCCTTGTGCCGCCAGCTCTCCAGCCACCACAGCCCGAGTCCGATGCGGAGGACCGCGAGCCAGTCCGCTCCGCTGAGCCAGATCGCATCCATGAATCTGACGGTACGTCAGAAGCTGAAGAAAGCCGAGAGGGAGCCATGAAAATCCTGTGCGCGGACCCTGCCGCTGTGGGTCCGCCATGAATCCCCGCAGATTGTTGACGATTTTGTTCGACGCCGATTACGTTCGCAAGCGCAAGGTCAAGGAGCGGTCGGGAAGACGCGGTCGGAAGACGAGAGGCAGCACGGTGAAGCACAGGGCAGTGAAGCGCAGGACGGTAGTCATGGGCATCGGCGCGACCGCCGGTGTCGCGGCGGTCGGCGGCATCGCGCTCAGCGCGAACGCGAGCGACTCGAAAACGTCGTCCTCGTCCTCCTCGGACACCCTGGTCTTCGACCCGGACGCCTACACGAAGCTCACGAAGACCATCACGGACACCGCGGGCACGAAGCACACGGTCGTCTACCACTTCTGGAAGGCGATCACGTACGTCGCCAACCCGGTGGACGCCACCTACCAGTCCCTGATCGTCAGCTCCCCGGTGGAGATCGACGGCAAGGCGGTCGACGCGAGCAACGCCCCGATCCTGCTCGCCAACTCCGTCGGTGGCTACCTGCCCGCCTCCGTGGCGACCGCCACCGAGGTCGGCGGCGGCGGTTCCGCGATGGGCGGCGGCGCGGCCCCCAGCGGCGCTCCGACCAGCTCGACCAGCGGTTCGGCCGCCCCGAGCGCATCCGCCTCCGCCCCCGGCGCCAACGGCAACACCAACGCCACCGGCGGCGCCACCTCCAGCAACCAACTCCTCGCGCTGGCCGCCGGCTACGTCGTCATCGAGCCCGGCGCCCGCGGCCGTACGCTCAAGAACTCCAGCGGCGAGTACTACGGCACCGCGCCCGCCGCGATCGTCGACCTCAAGGCCGCGGTCCGCTACATCAAGTCCAACAAGGGCCGCATCCCCGGCAACGTCGAGCGCATCGTCTCCGCGGGGACCAGTGCGGGCGGCGCGCTGTCGTCCCTGCTCGGCGCGTCCGGCGACAGCCCGATCTACGACAAGTACCTGAAGGCGCTGGGCGCGGCCGACGCCTCCGACGCGATCTTCGCGACCGGCGCCTGGTGCCCGATCACCGACCTGGAGCACGCGGACGGCGCCTACGAGTGGAACTGGGGCGCCAACGACCTCAGCACCGGCAAGACGGTCGACCAGACGGTCTCCAAGGCGCTGCAGGCACAGTTCGCCGAGTACCAGGCCGGTCTGAAGCTGCGCGGCCTCGGCGGCTTCGGGCCGCTGAACGCCCGCAACCTCGACGCGTACATGGTCGAGCAGTACCTGGAGCCCTCGGCCACCACGTACCTCGCCGCCCTCTCCGACTCCGCCCGCGCGACCTACCTGAAGGCCAACACCTTCATCACCTGGTCCGGCGGCAAGGCCACCTTCACCTGGGCCGACTTCCTCACCCACGTCGGCGCCCGCAAGAAGGACGCCCCCGCCTTCGACGCCTTCGACCTGTCGGCCGGCGAGAACAACGAGTTCGGCACGGGCACCACCCTGGCCCGCCACTTCACGGCGTACGGCGCGAAGAACGACTCAACGGGCCTGAGCAGCAAGCGGGTTCCGAGCGACATCCCCGCCAAGCTCGACCTGATGAACCCGATGCACCACCTGGTCGAGAAGGTCAACCCGAACCGCTCGAAGCACTGGTGGATCCGCCTCGGCACCAAGGACTCGGACACCGCGCTGACGGTCGCCGCCAACCTCGCCGCCCGCCTCGACAACCTGGGCGACGACGTGAACCACATCTACTACTGGGACGAGGGCCACGGCGCCAACACCGACCCGGGCGACTTCATCACGTGGATCGCCCAGGTGACGGGCCACAAGGCCAAGCGCGGCGAGTAGCCCCGACCGCCTCGTGTAGGCCCCCAGGACGCGGCACCGGTTTCCCGTCATACATTCCGGTCGCCGCCGACACGACGCCGAGCCCCTTCGCGCACGACGCGGGCTCGGCGTCGTGGCATGTCCGGACCCGCGGCCACACCCATGACCACGCCCCCCATCCCGCTCCCACAACCAGAGCCCCTACGCCACCCACCTCACCCACTCCTCCACACCCGTGATCGATCCGCAACCAATTCCGGGCTTGACCGAGACCCATCAACGTGGGACGTGATTACGCTCGCGCTCATGGCCGACTCCACAGCGTCCCCGACCCCCGCGGCGCAGAACCACGCAGACCGTCCCGTGTACGTCATCGGCGGCGGCCCCGGCGGTCTCGCCGCCGCGTACGCGCTGCGCGCGCAGGGCATCCGTGCCGTCGTACTGGAGCGGTCGGACCGGGTCGGAGCGTCCTGGCGCAGGCACTACGACCGCCTGCACCTGCACACCACCCGGCGGCTTTCGAGCCTGCCCGGGCTCACGATGCCGCGCCGGTTCGGCCGCTGGGTCTCGCGGGACGACGTGGTGCGCTATCTGGAGAAGTACGCCGAGGTCCACGAGCTGGAGATCGTCACCGGCGTGGAGGTCTCCCGTATCGAGCGCTCGGCGGACGGCACCGGCTGGCTGCTGCACGCCACCGGCGGCCGTGAGCTCACCGGCCGCGCGGTCGTCATCGCCACCGGCACCAACCACACCCCCCGCATCCCCGACTGGCCCGGCCGCGACACCTACACCGGCCGACTGCTGCACGCCGCCGACTACCGCAACGCCCAGCCCTACACCGGCCAGGACGTCCTCGTCGTCGGCATCGGCAACACGGGCGCGGAGATCGCCGTGGACCTGATCGAGGGTGGCGCGTCCCGCGTCCGCCTCTCCGTCCGCACCGCCCCGCACATCCTGCGCCGCTCGACCGCGGGCTGGGCGACCCAGTACACAGGCGTTCTCGTACGACGGCTGCCGGTCGGCCTGGTCGACCGGCTCGCGGGGCCGGTGTCCAAGGTCAGCGTGCCGGACCTGTCGGCGCAGGGGCTGCCGCGCCCCGACACCGGGCTGTACAGCCGGGTCAAGGAGGGGTCGATCCCGGTGCAGGACGTCGGGCTCATCGACGCCGTGCGCAAGGGGCGGGTCGAGATCGTGCCGGCCGTGGAGAGCTTCGAGGACGGCAAGGTCGTCCTCGCCGGCGGCGACCGCATCGGCCCGGACGTCGTGATCGCGGCCACGGGCTACGCCCGCTCCCTTGAGCAACTCGTCGGCCACCTCGGCGTGTTGGACGCCCGCGGCAAGCCGGTCGTGAACGGGGCCCGCACGTCGAAGGACGCGCCCGGCCTGTACTTCACCGGCTTCACCAACCCCATCAGCGGCATGCTCCGCGAACTGGCCATCGACGCGGAGAAGATCGCGAAGACGGTCGCCAAGGCCGTCCGCAGAAGTGCCGTGAGCTAGGGTCCGTCCGTTCTTTGCGTGCACGACAGTTCCTGACGCTGTGTCAGTTCAGTAATCTGACAGTGCGTCAGTTGATTATGCCGTCACACAGGAGCGGGGCGGACCGATGCTTGGATCAACCCACGGCACCCTCACCACCGACTCCCGCCGGGCCCGGGTCATCGCCTGCGGTGAGCAACCCGGCCCCGCCGTCCACGGCAGGCCCGCCGACGTCGACGATCTCGACGTCAGCGGGCGGCCGTTGTACGCGGGCGTACCCGACCTGGACCGTTTCTTCCGCCCCGAGTCGGTCGCCGTGATCGGCGCCTCAGACGCGGAGGGCCGCCCGAACACCGGCATCACCCGCCAACTCATGGCCTGGGCAGGGAGGGTGGGGGCCCGTCTGCACCCGGTGCACCCCACCCGCGCGACGGTCTTCGACGTCCCCTGCTTCCCCTCCATCACCGACCTCCCCGAACAGGTCGACCTGGCCGTGGTGCTGGTGGCCGACCCCCTCCCCGTGATCGAGCAACTCGCCGAGGCGAAGGTGAAGTTCGCGGTCGCCTTCGCGTCGGGCTTCGCGGAGACGGGCGAGGAGGGGGCGCTGGCACAGGCCCAACTGGCCGCCGCCGTAGGCCGATCGGGCCTGCGCCTCCTCGGCCCGAACACCAACCTCAACGCCTTCGAGAACTTCCGCGAGGACCTGGACGGACCCGCGATCGCGCTGATCACCCAGTCCGGCCACCAGGGCCGCCCGGTCTTCGCCCTCCAGGAACTCGGCATCCGCCTCTCCCACTGGGCCCCCACCGGAAACGAGGCCGACCTGGAGACCGCCGACTTCATCTCCTACTTCGCCGAGCGCCCCGAAGTCGGCGCCATAGCCTGCTACGTGGAGGGCCTCAAGGACGGCCGCTCCTTCCTCCTGGCCGCCGACCGCGCCGCCCGCCGCAAGGTCCCGGTGGTCGCGGTGAAGGTCGGCCGCACGGAGACCGGCGCCCGTACGGCCGCCTCCCACACCGGCAAACTCACCGGCGCCGACACGGTGGTGGACGCGGCGATGCGCCAGTACGGCGTGATCCGCGTCGACGGCCTGGACGAACTCCAGGACACGGCGGCCCTGTTGGCGCGGGCGAAGCCTCCCGTGGCCGAGGGGGTCGTCGTGTACTCGATCTCCGGCGGCACGGGCGCGCACTTCGCCGACCTGGCGAGCGAGGCGGGACTGCGCCTCCCGCAACTGTCGGAGGCGAAACAATCGGAACTCCACGAGTGGATACCGCCGTACCTGAGTGTGGCGAACCCGGTCGACAACGGCGGCCACCCGGTGGGTGATTGGCGCGGCCGGAAGATCATCGACGCGATCCTCGACGACCCGGAGGTAGGGGTGCTGGTCTGCCCCGTCACGGGCCCGTTCCCCCCGCTGAGCGACAAGCTGGTGGAGGACCTGGTGGCCGCCGCGGAGGAGACCGACAAGCTGGTGTGCGTGGTGTGGGGCTCACCGGTGGGCACCGAACCGGCGTACCGCGAGCGGCTGTTGGGCTCGTCCCGGGTGGCCACCTTCCGCACGGTGGGGAACTGCATCACCGCGCTCCGCGCCTACTTCTCCCACCACCGCTTCGTCCACGCCTACCGCTCCCCCTTCGACGAGGCCCCCCGCGCCCTCTCCCCCTCCTTCCGCAAGGCCCAGGCCCTGATGCGCCCGGGCCAGCAGCTGAGCGAACACGCGGCGAAACAACTCCTGCGCGCCTACGGGATCCGGGTCCCCCGCGAGCAGTTGGTGACCAGCGCGGCAGCGGCCGTACGGGCGGCGGGGCTGGTGGGCTACCCGGTGGTGATGAAGGCGTCCGGCGCGCAGATCGCGCACAAGACGGAGCTGGGCCTGGTGAAGGTCGGCCTGACGTCGGCCAGCCAAGTCCGGGACGCCTACCGCGAGTTGACGGACATCGCGCGCTACGAGGACGTGACCCTCGATGGTGTCCTCGTCTGCCAGATGGTCGAACGGGGCGTCGAGATGGTCGTGGGCGTCACCCAGGACGAACTCTTCGGCCCGACGGTGACGGTGGGGCTCGGCGGGGTCCTGGTGGAGGTCCTGCGGGATGTGGCCGTGCGGGTGCCGCCGTTCGGGGAGGAGGCGGCGCGGGACATGCTCGGCGAGTTGCGCGGGCGGCCGTTGCTGGACGGGGTACGGGGACGCCCCCCGGCGGATCTCGACGCCCTGGTGGAGGTGATCCTCCGGGTGCAGCGCATGGCCCTCGAACTGGGCGATGTGCTCTCGGAGTTGGACATCAACCCGCTGATGGTGCTGCCCCGGGGGCAGGGCGCGGTGGCGTTGGACGCGCTGGCGGTGTGCCGATGACTGAGATCGTGTACACGATCTCCGGCCGGGTCGCGTACGTCACGCTCAATCGACCCGAGGCGCTGAACGCGATCACCCCGGGCCAACGGGACCGCCTGATAGGCCTGTTGACCGAGGCATCGGCGGACCCCTCCGTACGGGCGGTGGTCCTCACCGGCACCGGTCGCGGCTTCTGCGCGGGTGCGGACCTGCGGGGAGGCGGAGCGTCCGAGGATCGAATCCCCGGTGACGTCGCCCGCGTGATCCGCATGGGCGCGCAACGCCTGATCGCCGCCGTGCTGGACTGCGAGAAACCGGTGATCGCCGCGGTGAACGGCACGGCGGCCGGCCTCGGCGCCCACCTGGCCCTGGCCTGCGATCTCGTACTGGCCGCGGAGTCGGCGAGGTTCATCGAGGTGTTCGTACGGCGGGGGCTGGTCCCGGACGGCGGCGGCGCGTATCTGCTGCCGCGCCTGCTCGGCCCGCAGCGCGCGAAGGAGCTGATGTTCTTCGGCGACGCGGTGAGCGCGGCGGACGCGGAACGACTCGGCCTGGTCAACAGGGTCGTAGCGGATGAGGAGTTGGAGAAAACGGCCCGCGACTGGGCGGAACGCCTCGCCACCGGCCCGACCCGAGCCCTCGCCCTCACCAAGCAGTTGGTGAACGCGTCCCTGGACAGCGACCGTACGACCGCGTTCGCGGCGGAGGCGGCGGCGCAGGAGATCAACATGACGACGGAGGACGCGCGGGAGGGCGTGGCCGCATTCGTGGAGCGCAGGAGCCCCGAGTACCGAGGGCGGTGACCCGGGGCGCCCGAGTCGTCGTCAGTCCAACAGGCCGTCGTAGTCCGGGAGTTTGTACGTCGTGTCGGCGTAGCCGCCCGAGAGGTCGGTCGTGTTGTTGCCGATGTTGGCGATGATGTCGTAGCCGTTCGCCTCGATCGCCTTGCGCTGGGAGGTCTTGAAGTCGGCGATGGACTCGGTCAGCAGCTGGGCGACCGTACGGGCGTAGAGGCCGTCGACCGTGTAACCGACCGTCGTCAGGTTGGACTTGGTGACCACGTTGAAGAGGTTGCTGCGGGCGCTGACGAAGAAGACGCTGATGCCCTTGGCGTGCGCGTCCTGGGCGAGGGCGAGGACCGGCGGGGTGGCGGGGACCGTGATGCCGCCCTCGAAGTAGGTCTCCAGCGAGGTGTTGTCGATGTCGAGCACGATCGCCTGCTTGGCGCCGGAGGTGTTGGCGGCGGCGCGGGAGTCGATGTAGGTCTGCGCGGGGCCGGTGACGGCGGCGACGTCGGTCAGCCACTGGGACTCGGTCACGGTCGCGTCGGCGGCCTGCGCGGGCAGGGCGGAGCCGAGCGCGATGGCGAGGCCGGCCGCGACAGCTATGGCGCCGCCGCGTGCGGTGAGACGGTTCATCGGGTGGGTGCTCCTCGGGTCACGGCAGCCCACCGGTGGGTACCGGGGGCAGTCGTTGCGCAACATTGCTGCCGGTGGGTGTGCGGCGAGTGACTCGCAGTGGTCCGCGCGGCGACGTAACTGCCATGTTCTGGCCGGGAGTCTGTGAATCGGCCGTCAGAACCCGCACGTCCCGCACCCCTTCCTATCTGATGAACCGTCAGCTTCAATGGGTGATGTGATGGGACACGCAGGGGCAGCAGCGGCCGCCGTCCGTTACCTCAGGTCGGCCGGAAGCGCTCCGGCCGCGCAGCCTGTCGAGGCGCTGCCGCGGCCGGAGCTTCGGTGCGTCACGGACGACGAGCGGGCGCCGGTCGACCAGGGCGAGTTCCGGCGCGTGCTGGGCACGTTCGCGACCGGCGTGACCGTGATCACCGCCCCCGCGGCCACCGGCGAACCCGGCCCGGCCGGCTTCGCCTGCCAGTCCTTCTCCGCCCTCTCCCTCGACCCGCCCCTCGTCGTCTTCATGGTCGGCCGCACGTCGACGACCTGGCCCCGCATCGCCCGCGCCGGCGTCTTCTGCGTCAACGTACTCGCCGCCCACCAGGGCGAGTTGTGCCGCGGCTTCGCGGTGAGCGGCAGGGACAAGTTCGCGGGCGTGCCGTACGACACCTCCCCCGTCTCCGGGTCCCCGCGCCTCACCGGCGCCGCGGCCTGGGTCGACTGCACGATCCACGCGGTGCACACCGGGGGCGACCATCTGATCGTGGTGGGGCGGGTGGACGGGCTCGGCGTGACCGACGACGGGGACGGGGCGCCGCTATTGTTCCACCGGGGCCGCTTCCTCTGACGGTCGGCTCGGCTTGTGTGCGACCGGTTCGGCTTGTGTGCGACCGGTTCGGCGGGGCTCGGTGCCCTTGCCGTGGTGGCGCGGTCCGTGGTCCGTGGTCCGTGGTCCGTGGTCCGCGGTATGCCTCGCCGGTCGCGGCGGTGCGGCCCACGTCGTGGCGGATTTCGGGGCGACGGTTCTTCGCGCCGGGCGGTCGACCCGGACCGGGACCGGGAGTTGAGGGTCCGGGTGCCGCCGTAGGCGAGAGGGTCGGTCTTCGCGTGGGGATTCCGGCCCCCCCGCCGTACCCGAGCCGGGTGAGTCGATGCGGCGGGGGCGGCCTCTCCTACGGCCGCCGGAGGTCGACGGCGAGCGGTCCGGCCGGGCGGAGTCGGGTGCGGGCGGCGATGATCAGCGGTGGCCGGCGGCCGGTGAGGCGCGGAGTCTCGGGCGTGGGGCGCGGAGTCTCGGGCGTGGGGCGCGGAGTCTCGGGCGTGGTCCGGCCGAGGGTCCGTTCGAACGGCCGAAGGCCGCGCTTGGTGTCGTAGCGACGCAGGAGCGCCTGCCGACAGCGGGCGACGGCCCGGGGGACCCCGGCCGCGCACCCGCCGGGACGGTGGTGGGTCAGATCACGGCGAGCCGGTCCACCAGCAGCTCCACCCGCCGCGCGGCGTCCTCCGGCGGCAGCCGTCCCGCTCGGGTCAGGGTGGCCAGCCCGTGCAGGGCCGCCCAGAACACCTCGGTGAACAGTCCCGGGTGGACACCGTCCCCGGCGACCTCACCGAGGCTCTCCAGCAGGGCGGCGAACGCATCCTTCAGCGGCTCCGGAGTGTCCTCGCGCGCGAACGCCAGGCCTCCGTCGAGCTGGAACATCGCGTCGTAGACCGCCGGGTTGCGCGCGGCGAAGTCGAGGTAGGCGCGGGCCAGGGCCGTGACCTTGGCGCGAGAGGCGTCCGCGGCGGAGGTCGCGGTGGAGGTCGCCGCGGAGGTCGCGGCCCGCAGCGCGGCGGCCATCTCGGCGGCG
Organism: Streptomyces sp. NBC_00986; assembly: GCF_045162565.1. NCBI lineage: Bacteria > Bacillati > Actinomycetota > Actinomycetes > Kitasatosporales > Streptomycetaceae > Streptomyces > Streptomyces sp. NBC_00986. The sequence goes on along the minus strand of NZ_CP108733.1, from coordinate 6,793,842 downwards.
CCTTCGAGGGCTACGGCGCCGATGATCTCGCGCTTGCCGCGGAAATGGCTGTAGAGGACGGGCTGGCTGTACTCGATGCGCTCGGCGAGCCGGCGGGTGGTGACCGCGTCCCAGCCCTGCTGCTCGGCGAGTTCGCGGGCCGTCGCCACGATGAGGCGCTCGCGGCCCGCCCGTTCGCGCTCCTTGCGTTCCTGTACCGACATGACTCGATCCTAGCACCGCTAGACAATCGAGCGACGGAAGGTCTAGCGTCGCCTCATCAGCTAGCAGCGCTAGATCCCGGGAGGGTCGTCATGCTCAACGCACTCGAGGTCTTCACCACCGTGGTCGTCGGTCTGATGGTGGGGGTGGAGTTCTCCGTCGCCTTCGTCATCAACCGGATCCTCAACGCCCTCCCCGACGACAGCAACCAACTCGGCCGCGCCCACGGGGGCCGGATGCTCGGCGCCGTGATGCCGTTCTGGTACATCGGCTCGCTCGCGCTCAGCGCGGTCTGGGCCGTCGCCGAACGGCACCACCCCGGCGCCGGCCTCGTCGTCACCGCCGCCGCGTTGCTGATCGTGAGCGTGATCATGTCGATCCTGCTGCTCGTCCCGATCAACAACCAGGGCAAGACGTGGACCCCCGAGAACCGGCCCGCGGACTGGAAGGAGCAGATGAACCGCTGGGACCGCTACCACTACGTCCGCCTCGCCGTCATCGTCGCCGCCTTCGCCCTGCTGGCCGCCGCCCTCGCCTGAACCGACACAGGCAAGAGGACCGGGGTCAGCGAGGCCACGGTCAGCCGGGTGCTCAACAACAGGCCCGGCGTCTCGGAGACCACACGGCAAGTGGTCCTGCACGCGTTGGACATGTCCGGCTACGAGCGCCCGACCCGGCTACGGGGCGAACGAACTCCCCGCCTCGTGGGCCTGGTTCCGCCCGAGCTGCGCAACCCGATCTTCCCGGCATTCGCCGACGTCCTGGCCGGCGCCCTCGCGCGGCAGGGCCTGCCCCCCCCTTGCTGTGCACCCAGGGCAGTGGCGGGGTGTCCGAGGCCGGCCACATCGAACTCCTGCTGCGGCAACAGGTTTCCGGAGTCGTCTTCGCGGGCGGTCTGTACGCGGAGGCCGATGCCTCGCACGGTCACTACGAGGAGTTGGCGGCCCGCAACATCCCGGTGGTCCTGATCAACGCGGCCATCGAGCATCTCGACTTCCCCACGGTCTCCTGCGACGACACCGCGGCCGTGGAACAGAGTTGGCGCCACCTCGTCCCGCTCGGCCACGAGCGGATCGGCCTCGTCCTGGGGCCCGCCGACCACGTGTCTTCGCGGCGGAAGCTCGTCGCCGCTCGCGCCGCGGCCAAGGCGGCAGGCGGTTCGCTGCCGGACGCGCATGTGCTGCACGGGTTGTTCTCGGTCGAGGGCGGCCGGGCCGCGGCGGCCCAGTTGATCGAATCCGGGGCCACGGGCCTGATCTGCGCGAGCGACCCCCAAGCACTCGGCGCGGTGCGCGCGGCGCAGCGACGGGGCCTCGACGTACCGCGCGAGGTCTCTGTCGTCGGGTTCGACGGCTCGGCCCTCACGGACTGCACCGGGCCTCCGGAGGAAATGCTCTTCGAACCACACCTCCTGGCCCGCGGATCCACAGCACAGGTCGCACAGCCGGAGGAACGGCCGGCAGGACAGCGGTCCAGTAGGCCAGAGGCTGACCTACCCCACCCCTACCGTCGCCCCGACACCAACAGCGGCGAAGGGAACCCTCCATGCCCCAGCACACCAACTCCGCGCCGACGGGCTACACCACCGTCGCCCCCTGGGTCGTCACCGACGACACGGGAGCCTTCCTCGACTTCGTCGCCGTGGCGTTCGGCGGGGAGGAGCTCGGGCGGGTGGTGACCGAGGGCGGAGCGATCGGTCACGGTGAGATCCGGGTCGGGGACACGGTCGTGCTGGCCTTCGACCGGGCCCCGGACTGGCCCGTCATGCCGAGCCTGCTCCGCGTGTTCGTGCCCGACGCGGACCAGGCGTTCACCCGGGCCGTCGACGCCGGCGGCCGCATCGTCACACCCCTGGCGAACGACGCCTTCGGACAGCGCGGCGGGCGGATCAAGGACCCCTTCGGCAACATCTGGTGGGTGGTCGCCCACGTGGAGGACGTCCCCGAGGACGAGATGTGGGAACGGCTACGGCAACCCGAGTACGCCGAGGTCATGCGCGTCGCCCAGGAGACGTTCGACGCCGAACTCAGCGGCCGGGGCCGCGGGCGCAGCAGCACGCCCGTGCGGACGACGGTTCCTCCGAGTGCTCCTGAGTAACCCGCGCGCCGATTCTGAGCCCACGTACTCATGAAGGTCCGCTCCACCTCCGGCAGCCTTGCTCTCAGACCGATTCGAGCATCTGACCGGGGGACCTCAACCATGAGCAAGCGCACGCGAGTCGCCGTTCTGACATCCGTCCTGATATCCGCCGCCGGGCTGCTGTCGGCCTGTTCGTTCTCCACGGCGGACGCCATGTGCGGTGGGGGCGAGTACCCGGTCCTGGCCGTGGGCAGCACCGCGGGCGGCGCCTGCGTGAAGAACGGCGACAACCCGCCGAGCGGCTATACGCGGTACCCGAAGGGGAAGGTGCCGCAGCACGTCGACGACAAGTGGGACACGTACTGGCAGACCCACACCGTGGACGCGAAGGGGAACATCACCTCGGCCCCGTAGCCGTCACGCCACCGCGACCGCGCCCGTCCTCACGACCGGCCGCCGCCGGATCACCAGCGCCATCAACGCCGCCACCGCGCACAACGCCCCCGCCACGTACCAGACCATGTCGTACGACCCGAACGCGTCCCGCGCCACCCCGCCCAGGAAGGCGACGAGCGCCGCGCCGATCTGGTGGGAGGCGAGGACCCAGCCGAAGACGATCGCGCTGTCCTCGCCGTACTGCTCGCGGCACAGGGCGAGGGTCGGGGGGACCGTGGCGACCCAGTCGAGGCCGTAGAAGACGATGAAGAAGAGCATCGGCGGGTGGACCGTGGGGGCGAGCAGCATGGGGAGGAAGAGGAGGGAGATGCCGCGCAGGGCGTAGTAGACGGCGAGCAGGCGGCGGGGTTCGAAGCGGTCGGTGAACCAGCCCGAGGCGATCGTGCCGACCACGTCGAAGACTCCGATCACCGCGAGCAGCGAGGCCGCCGCCGTGATGGGCATGCCGTGGTCGTGGGCGGCGGGCACGAAGTGGGTCTGGATCAGACCGTTCGTGGACGCGCCGCAGATCGCGAAGGTACCGGCCAGCAGCCAGAACGGGCCCGTGCGCACCGCCTTGAACAGCACCGCGACCGTACGGCGGGCCGCACCCGTCACCGGTTCCGGCTTCGGCACGAACTCGGTCGCCCCGTACGGCTTCGCACCCACGTCCGCCGGATGGTCCCGCAGCAGCAGCCAGACGAAGGGGACGACGGCCAGCGCCGCGAGGGACACCGTCACCGCCGCCGGGCGCCAGCTGTGCTCCTCGACTATCCAGGACAGCAAGGGCAGGAAGATCAGCTGGCCCGACGCCGATGCCGCCGTCAGGATGCCGGTGACCAGGCCCTTCCGCGCGGTGAACCAGCGGTTGGTGACCGTCGCCGCGAACGCGAGCGCCATCGAACCGCTGCCAAGACCCACCAACAGGCCCCAGCACAGCAGCAGTTGCCACGGCGCCGTCATCCATACCGTCAGTCCCGACCCGAGCGCGATCACGGTCAGCGCGACCGCGACCACACGCCGGATGCCGAAGCGGTCCATCAGCGCCGCCGCGAAGGGGGCCGTCAGCCCGTACAACGCGAGGTTGATGGACGCCGCCGCCCCGATCGTGGCGCGCGACCACCCGAACTCCTGGTGCAGCGGATCGATCAGCAGCCCGGGCAGCGAACGGAACGCCGCCGCCCCGATGATCGTCACGAACGTGACGGCGGCGACGAACCAGGCGCGATTGATCCGGGTACGGCTACGACGGCTACGGCCGCTGGGTGCGGGTCCGGAGCCGGGCCCCTCGGCGGTGCCGGAGCCGGGCTCGTCTGCGGTGCCGGGCGTGGCATCGGTTGTCTGCGTCACGTCAATGAGCTTCCGGCATCCCGCCCCTCCCGAGCCACTGGCCCGAAGGACAGCATTCGCTAGAATCGGGCCATGAGCCGAGAGCCCGAGCCGGAGTACCGCCCGCACCGCGTCGTCGTCCTCGCCCTCGACGGCCTCCTCCCCTTCGAACTGGGCATCCCGCACCGTATCTTCGGCCGCCCCAGGGACACCGAGGGGCGGCTGCTGTACGAGGTCGTCACCTGCTCGGTCCGCCCGCCAGGCCCCGTCGACACCGACGCCGACTTCGCCATCCACGTCCCGAACGGCCCGGAGGCCCTCGCCACCGCCGACACCGTGATCGTCCCGGCGTCGTACGAACTCGGCCCGGTCTTCGAGGAGGGCGTCCTCACCCCCGAACTCACCGCCGCCCTCGCCCACATCCGCCCCGGCACCCGCCTCGCCTCCATCTGCACCGGCGTCTACGTCCTCGCCGCCGCCGGCCTCCTCGACGGCCGCCCCGCCACCACGCACTGGGCCGACGCCGAACGCTTCCAGGAGCTGTTCCCGCAGATCGAGGTCGACGCGGACGTCCTGTTCATCGACGACGGCGACGTCCTCACCTCCGCCGGTGTCGCCGCCGGCATCGACCTGTGCCTGCACATGGTCCGCCGCGACCACGGCACCGCGGTCGCCAACGACGTCGCCCGCCGCACGGTCGTACCGCCGCACCGCGACGGCGGCCAGGCCCAGTACATCCACCGCCCGGTCCCGGACCCGCAGGTGGCGACCACGACCGCCGCCCGCACCTGGGCCCTGGCCCGCCTCCACGAACCCCTCCAGCTCCGGGACATGGCCGAGCAGGAGGCGATGTCCGTCCGCACCTTCACCCGCCGCTTCCGCGAGGAGGTCGGCATCAGCCCCGGCCAGTGGCTCACCCAACAACGCGTCGAACGAGCCCGCCACCTCCTCGAGTCCACCGACCTCTCCATGGACCAGGTCGCCACCGACGCCGGTTTCGGCACGGCCCAGTCGATGCGCCAGCACCTCCAGACAGCCCTGGGCGTCACCCCGACCGGCTACCGCCGCACCTTCCGCACGGGAGGAGCCACGGCAGCAACAGGGGCCAACGCCGGCTCCGAACCCGCCCGCACCACCGCCGACTCCGATCGCCACAGCACGGTCGGCACGGTCGGCGCCCTCAACTGACCTGGCGCCACAGCTCACTTGACGCCCTCAGCACCCACTCCAGCTCCAACACCCCCTAGTTCTACGGCGCCCTCACCACTCCCCTCCGCACACGCGACCCGTCTCGCCCGCCGCGCCTCTCCCCACCACCCCACGCCGGTCATCGCCACGGTCAGGCACACCCCCGCCAGAATCGCCGTGGACGGTGCGGCCACCCTGAGCAGGGCACCGGCCAGCGACCCCGTCGCCGCATACCCCGCCCCCGCCGCCGCGTACATCACGGAGTACCCCGCGGCCAACGCGCCCGGCGGCAACACCTCACGCAGCGAGAGATTCCGGGTGAGCATCGCCCCCGACTGAAGCGTGCCGCCCATGACCAACGCGACCGCGATCCCCGCCGTGGCCGGTATCACCGCGGCCAGCGCCACGCACACCGAGGTGCCCGCCATCAGCACCGCACTCCGGGTGCGCAACAGCCCCGGCCAGCCTCGCAGCCCGTAGACGAACGCACCCAGCCCACCCCCCACCGCCATCCCGGTCAGCAGAGGACCCGACCAGCCGACCCCGATGCCGCGCTGTTCGAGCAGAGCCGGAAGGACAAGCTCCGACAGCCCGAGCAGGGCAAGGCTGGCCGCACCCACGATGTACACCGGCCACGCCCCGACCAGCACCCTGAGCAGCGGAGGCCCCTCCCCGCCGCCCGAGCCATCCGCACCGCCCGCACCCCACCTGGCCGGCAGCAACCACAACCCCGCGACCGACCACGCCATCAACACGGCCGCAAGCAACAAGGGCACCCTCGGCGCGACACCGAGCGCCAGCCCGGCCACCGCCGCCGGAGACACGGCCCACACGCCCGCCGTAAGGATCGACTCGACGGACAGGGCCTGCGCCACGGACCGCGCCGGCACCAACTCGCTGAGCAGCGTGCGCAGTCCACCGGTCGCGGCGGCCGGCGCACCCCCGGCGACGAACGCGAACCCGGCGAGCACGACAGGATGCGCCCCCGGAAACACCCCGAGCCCGAGAAACCCCACCGTCCCGACCGCGAGCCCGACAGCCAGCTGAACCCGGGCCCGCTCCGGCCGCAGCCGCATCCCGAGCACCGGCGCCCCGCCTATCTCCCCCAGCACATAGGCCGCCGCGAGTATCGCGCCCAGCGAGTAACCCCCCGGCCGCTCGCGCACCAGGAAGACCAGGGCCAGCGGCGCCATGGCCACCGGCATCCGGGCGCCTATGGCGGTGCATGCCCAGGTCAGCACCTGTCGGGAGACCACATCGCGGTAAGTCATGCCAAAACGCTAAGGCCCGGGACCGACAACGCCCCAGGAATTTCCCCCGCCTGTGGATAACTCCAGCCATGCAACCGTCAAGCACGCCCGAAGCCACCGCCAGAACGTCAGAACGTGAGAACCCCGCGCGCCACCCGCCCCGCCTCCGCGTCCCCCGCCGCCTTCTCGAAGTCCTCGACGGGATACGTCTCGGTCACCAACTCATCGAGCAGCAACCGCCCTTCGCGATACAGCTGGGCGTACAGGGCGATGTCCCGCTGCGGCCGCGACGACCCGTACCGGCACCCGAGGATCGACTTGTCCAAATACATGGACGAGACAAGGAAGGACGCCTCGGCGGTAGCCGGCGGCACCCCCAACAGCACAGCCTGCCCATGCCGATCCAGCAGATCCACGGCCTGCCGTATCAACTCCACCCGCCCCACACACTCGAACGCATGGTCCGCCCCGTTGGGCAGAATCTCCCGCACACCCTCGGCAGACGTAAGGAAGTGCGTGGCCCCGAACTCCCGCGCCACAGCCTCCTTCCCAGGGTTCGCATCCACGGCGACGATCGTCAACGCCCCCGCGATCCGGGCCCCTTGAAGCACATTGAGCCCGATCCCACCCGTCCCGATGACGACGACACTGTCCCCAAGTCCAACGCGCGCCCGATTGAGAACAGCACCGACCCCGGTCAACACCCCGCACCCGATGAGCGCGGCGGAGGGCATCGGAATGTCCTTCGGAATCCGCACGGCCTGCACGGCCTGCACCACGGTCCGCTCGGCGAAGGCGGAGTTGGAAGCGAACTGGTACACCGACTGCCCGCCCCGCGTGAACGGCTTCCCCGGCCGCCCGATGGCCTGCCGGCACATGGTCGGCCGCCCCCGGTCGCACTCGGCGCAGGTCCCGCAGTTGGCGAGCGTGGACAGAGCGACATGATCCCCGGGCACGACATGGGTGACGCCCACACCCACAGCCTCGACCACCCCGGCACCCTCATGCCCCAGCACCACGGGAACGGGGAAAGGTATGGTCCCGTCCACCACAGACAGATCGCTGTGGCACAACCCGGCCGCCGAGATGGCGACCAGCACCTCACCGGGGCCCGGCTCCCGGACCTCCAGATCGTCCACGACCTGGATCTGCTTGCCGTCGAAGACCACACCGCGCATCAGACGACCCCCTTGGGTTCCCTGGGCAGACCGAGCACCCGCTCGGCGATGATCGTGCGCTGAACCTGGTCCGAGCCGCCGTAGATCGTGTCGGCCCGCGAAAAGAGGAACAGGTGCTGGAGCAGGTCGAGTTCGTACGACAGGGACGGCGTCCAGTCCACCGGCCCGACCGTCGCCTCGGCCCCCCGCACCTGCATCGCCAACTCCCCGAGCCGCTGATGCCACCCGCCCCACAGCAGCTTGGCCACACTGGGAGCCCCCGCGTCGCCGGCCCGCCCCAGGGTCCGCAGGGCGTTCCACCGCATGGCCTTCAACTCGGCCCACTGCCGCACGAGTCGATCACGCAGGACGGGATCACCAACGGCCCCCGAGGCAACGGCGGTTTCAACCACTCGCCCCAACTCCCGCGCGAACCCGATCTGTTGGGCCAGGGTCGACACCCCCCGCTCGAACCCGAGCAGGCTCATGGCGACGGTCCACCCCTCGCCCTCCCCGCCCACAAGATGCTCGGCACGCGCACGTGCCCCGTCAAAGAACACCTCGTTGAATTCGCTCGTCCCGGTCAACTGCCGTATGGGCCGCACCTCGACACACCCCGGCTGATCCATCGGCACGAGCAGAAAGCTCAACCCCCGATGCCGCCGAGACCCCACCTCAGTCCGAGCCAACACAAAACACCAGTCGGCCTCATGGGCGAGCGAGGTCCATATCTTCTGCCCCGTGACCCGGTACTCCTCACCGTCCCGCACGGCAACAGTCCGCACCCCTGCGAGATCCGACCCGGCCCCGGGTTCGCTGTATCCCTGACACCACAGCTCATCCCCCGCGGCGATGGCCGGCAGGAAACGGGATTTCTGCTCGTCGCTTCCATGCGCGATGAGGGTAGGGGCAAGAAGGTTCTCCCCAATATGCCCGGACCGAGGCGGCGCGTCCGACCGCGCATACTCCTCGGCCCAGGCGACCTGTTGAGTGAGGGTGGCACTGCGATTCCCGTACCCGGTCTCGGGCCAACCCAGCCCAATCCACCCACTCTTACCAAGCGTCCGTTCCCACACACGCCGATCCGGATCCGAATCAGCATGCTCAGAGAGCCACGCCCGAACCTCCGCCCGAAAAACTTCATCCTCGGCAGCAAACCCAAATTCCACAGGGGCTCCTAAAAAAACTCCGCTCAGGCCAACTCCCTCAAGGGGCGCGGGGAACTGCGCGACCAGCCCCAACACACCCGCACACGCCACTCAACGCACCACCCCACCCCACTAGGCGTTAGGTCGACTCCCATCCCGCGCAGCCCGCTCCATCTCCTGCAACCGAGAAAGCATCGGCATCGGATCCACCCCGACAGACCCCGGCAAAAGCTCAGCGATCTTCTCAGCCGTCCACCCCCCGGACGCATACGCCGCCCGCAACTCCCGAGGCTGCGCCCAAACCGCAATCTTCTCCCCGGCAACGGTATAAACCTGCCCGGTAATCCCAGCCTCCCGAGCCCGCTCGGACAACAAATAGACAACCAGCGGCGCCACATCCTCCGGCGACCCGATCTCCGCCAACTCCATAGGAACGTTCGCAGACATCCGCGTACGAGCAACAGGCGCAACCGCGTTAGCGGTGACCCCATACTTGTTCAACCCAAGCGCAGCACTCCGCACCAGCGAAATAATCCCGCCCTTGGCCGCACTGTAATTGGCCTGAGAAACCGACCCTTGATGATTCCCACTGGTGAACCCGATCAACGTCCCCGCCCGCTGCTTCCGCATCACCGCAGAAGCCGCCCGAAACACAGTGAACGTCCCCTTCAGATGAGTGGCGAGAACGGGATCCCACTCCTCCTCGGACATATTGAAAAGCATCCGCTCCCGAAGAATCCCGGCAACGCACACCACCCCATCGATCCGCCCGTACGAAGACACCGCAACATCAACAACCCGCTGCCCCCCAGCCATGGTTGAGATGTCATCGGCAACAGCGACAGCTTCCCCACCCGCAGCCGAGATCTCCTTTACGACCCCCTCGGCGATCTCACTCGTAGGCGACGCCCCGTCCATAGAGACCCCGTAGTCGTTGACGACAACCCGCGCCCCCTCGGCGGCAGCCGCCAGCGCAACCGCCCGCCCGATCCCCCGCCCCGCCCCCGTGACAGCGATGACCTTGCCAGCCAAGAAGTTCCCCATGTCCGGCCCCTCCCACGGTTTCTGACGGTCCGTTAGATTCGACTCAGATTCTACGACCCGTCAGATACCTGAGGACAAGCCCCGGGGAGGCCCCGATGTCACCACAGACGTCACCGCCGTCACTTGGTCCGGAGTTCCACGACATCGCCAAGCGCGTGAACAACTGGGGCCGTTGGGGCTCGGACGACGAGATCGGCACGCTGAACCTGATCACCGATGAAGTGATCCGAAAGGCCGCCGCCGAGATCCGCACCGGCCGCCGCATCCCCCTCGCGCTACCCCTCCAACAGGACGGCGTCCAGACGGGGATGATCCCCGGCCGCATCAACCCCCTGCACGCGATGGTGCAGATCAACCAGGAACTCTTCGGCCCGGGAACGGTCGCGTGCAGCGACGACGCCGTGACCATGGGACTGCAGGCCGGCACGCACTGGGACGCGCTCACCCACGTCTCGCACTCCGGGAAGCTCTACAACGGCCGCCCCGCCGGCACCGTGACCCCGCACGGCGGCGCCGAGTTCAGCGGGATCGACAAGGCCCGGCACATCGTCTCGCGCGGTGTCCTGCTCGACGTGGCACGCGCGCGGGGCGTCGATCGACTGGAGGGCGGGCACGCGGTCACCCCTGAAGACCTCGAAGCCGCCGAGGAGTTCGGCGGTACGCGTGTCCGCGCGGGCGACATCGTGCTCGTACGGACCGGGCAGGTGCAGGTGTATCTGGCCGGTGACAAGCACGGGTACGGCTATCCGTCACCCGGGCTGTCGGTCCGTACGCCGGAGTGGTTCCACGCGCGGGATGTCGCGGCGGTCGCCAACGACACTCTGACCTTTGAGATATTTCCGCCGGAAATAGACGACTTGTGGCTGCCGGTGCACGCGCTCGATCTGGTCGAGATGGGCATGCTGCAGGGCCAGAACTGGAATCTCGAAGAGTTGTCCACAGCCTGTGGACAAGAGAACCGCTACACGTTCTTCCTCTCGGCGATGCCCGAACCTTTCGTGGGCGCAACGGGAACCCCGGTGGCCCCGATCGCCATCCTCTAGGGCAGTCCGGTTTTGACGAGGGCCGGACTTACGGTCGGATGGCGGCGCGCTGCTGCCCGCCCCGAGCACGGCACCGCGTGCCGCCATCCGACTCCGGCGCCCCGTCCTGACCCCCGGCCCCGAGGAGGCCCACGCCGAACACGACCCACACTCGCCGAGGGCTCCCGTCACCGAAGCCCTCGCCGTCCCCTCGCGGCGAATCGCTGCCCACAAGCGTGACCACATGGTCACGTCGCGTCAACGCCCATCCGGGGATTTGTTCCGTAAGGGCCATTTGTCACAGGGCGCGCACGGAAGCACAGCCCGGCGCATCTCCGCCCGGCACTTGCAGGCAGCACCTACACGGCCCTACACGGCCTCGTACGCGAAGCCCTCGAACTCGAAGCCCTCGTACGCCGCGACACCGCCCGTGCACGCGGCCTCCCGGGGTTCACTGTCCCGGTCGATCTCGCACCAGATGCGCTTGCCGGTGCCCTCGGCGCTCCAGCCCCAGCGGTCGGCGAGGCCGTCCACCAGGGCCAGGCCGCGGCCGCCGGTCTCGTCGCCGTCCGCGCAGCGCGGCACGGGCGCCTTGCAGCTGGTGTCGGCGACCTCCAGGCGCACGGTGGCCGACTCGGTCGCCACGTCCGGCAGGGAGAGCCGCAGCACGGCCGGACAGCCGGTGTGCACCACGGCGTTGGTGACCAGCTCGGAGACGAGCAGGATCAGCGTCTCCGCGAGCGGCTCGTCGGCCTCTATCCCGGACCCCGCGAGCCGCGAACGCGCCCACCGCCGGGCTCGCCCCACCTCAGCGGGGTCGGGCCGGATCTCCAGCTGCACTTGAAGCACCTGCACCGCTCACACCATCCGAACCGGCGGACACTTAGCCTCGCGCCTCACGAGGGCCACGATCGTAGCCATTTCCTGCATGACCAGAACAACGGCCAGAACAAGGGTCACGGAACGTGAATCCCTTGCGAGACAGCATGGTTGACGTTCAGTCACCCCAACAAGCGCTTCGGGCATATTCCAGCGCGAAGGAGTACGAGTGCGGGATACTGTGCGACGCTCGCCGCGGGGAGTCGAACAGGCAGGGGTGAAAGCCTGTTCTGCCGTGCGAGCGGGGGTGCGCATCGCCCGATCCGGAGCCGCCTCACGGGCAACACCGGCATGGCTCGTACCTTGAACCACTCGCATCCCACACAAGGTACCGGAGCCCACAGACGACTCCAGGCCGTGACAAGTCACGCGTAGGACACAACCCGATATCAACGCTCCGTGATTTCGATATGCCACGATCCGCGACACCGTTGTCGGCCCCCTCCCGGTCCCCGCAGGCAGGCGCCCCGCTAGGCCACGCGAGCCACCAGATCGGCCGCGAGCAACTCCTCACTCTCCGTGCCCCCACCGCCACGCCGAGCACGCACCCACGCCCGTTTCAGATGCAGATGAACCTCGGACTCCCAGGTGAAGCCCATCCCGCCATGCACCTGCAGACAGTCCCGGGCCCCCCGCACGGCAGCCTCGTCAGCGAGCAACCGAGCCGCCGCGATGTCCACCGCGTCCCCGGTCACAGCCGCCGCGTACACGGCGGCCCGCGCCACCTCCACCCGCACCAACGACTGCGCGCACAAATGCTTGACGGCCTGGAACCCCCCGATCGGCTGCCCGAACTGCTCCCGCGTCCGGGCGTGTTGCACCGCCAGCCCGCACACACGCGCGGCGGTACCGAGCTGCTCGGCAGCAGTGAGCAGAACAGCAACAGGCTCGGTACGCGCCGGAGCCGGCACCCGATGCAACGGCGTCAACGGATCGACCGACCGCAGGGCTACGGCCCCCTCGGCCCCCGGCAACACGACATCGGCCTCGTCCAGCCACTCCACGAGGCTGCCATCAGCAGCGGCGACAACCGCCTCCCCGGTGGCCGCGCCAGGCACCACCCCGGCCGCGAGATGCGTAGTCACCAACGGCCCGGGCACCAGCCCCCACCCGAGCTCCTCAAACACCAACACGGCTTCGGGTAACCCGAGTCCGACCCCACCATCAGCTTCGGCCAACCGCAACGAGAACACCCCGAGCTCTCCAAGGGCCCTCCACGAACCCCGGTCCAGCCGAGGAGCGCCCTGTAGGGGCGCGGGGAACTGCGCGACCAGCCCCCACGCACCTGCAGACGATGCACGACCAACTACATCCCGCACAGCAGCCCGCAACACCCGTTGATCATCAGTGAGTTGAAACCGCATGTCAGCGCCCCTTCGGCAACCCCAAAATCCGCTCGGCCACAATGTTCTGCTGAATCTGCGAAGTACCCGCAGCGATCGTGTAGGAGAGCGAGGACAACCGATCCAGCACCCAAGGCCGCTCCAGATCAAGGGAGTCAGGGCCAAGAACATCCGCCGCCGCGTCATACAGCTCCTGACGGGCGTGCGAGTAGCGGAGTTTGAAGACCGAGCCGCCCACACCCGGGACACCGCCGGAGGCTTCCGCCTCACTCACGTTCCACTGAGTCAGCCGCCACAACGCCCGGAACTCCGCGTTCAACCGCCCCAGTTGACGCCTGAGCACCGGATCATCCCAACGCCCGTTCCGCCGAGCCTCCACCGCCAGCTCCCCCAACACCCGCCGACAGGCGACGACTTCACCCACGAACGCCGTACCGCGCTCGAACGACAACGTCACCATCGTCACCCGCCACCCGTCGTTCTCGTCCCCCACCCGATTCCCGACAGGCACCCGCACCTCGTCAAGAAACACCTCGGCGAACTCCGCGGACCCGGCCAGCGTCCGCAACGGCCGTACGGTGATTCCCGCCGTGGACATCGGCATCGCGAGCCAACTGATCCCCCGGTGCTTGGGCGCCGAAGGATCCGTCCGGACCAACAGCTCGCACCAGTCGGCGACTTCGGCGTGCGAGGTCCAGATCTTGGAACCGGTGACTACGTAGTCGTCGCCGTCCCGCCACGCGCGCGTGCGCAACGCCGCGAGGTCGGACCCGGCGTCCGGTTCGCTGAACCCCTGGCACCACACCTCGTCGCCGCGCAGCACCGGCGGCAGCCACCGCTCCCGCTGCTCGGCCGTGCCCTCCGCGGCGATCGTCGGCCCGGCGTGCAACAGCCCGACGAAATTGGCCCCTACGTAGGGCGCGCCCGCCTTCTCGGTCTCCTCCAGGAAGATCAGCCGGGTGGTCGGGGACGCGTCCCAGTGCACATGGCCGTACCCGGCGTCGTACAACATCCGCTGCCAGCCGAGGTCGTAGGCGCGCCGGCCGGGCCAGTCGTCCGGCGACGGCTTCGGGGGCAGGGTGGGCAGCACCTTGGCCAGCCACTCCCGCAGGCGCGCCCGGAACTCGTCCTCCTCGGCCGTGTACGAGAGGTCCATTACCGGTCGAGGTCCAGGCCCAGCATGCGGATCGCGTTGCCCCGCATCAGCTTGTAGACCGTCTCTTCGTCGAGGCCCTTCACATGGTCGAGGGCGACCTCCTTGGTGTGCGGGAAGGTCGAGTCGACGTGCGGGTAGTCGGTCTCGAAGGTCGCGTTGTCCCGGCCCACCACGTCCAGCGAAGCGACCCCGTGCTTGTCGCGGAAGAAGCAGCAGAACATCTGCCGGTAGTAGTACGTCGACGGCGGCTCGGGGATGAGATCCCTGACCCCGCCCCACGCGCGGTGCTCCTCCCACACGTCGTCGGCGCGTTCCAGGGCGTACGGGATCCAGCCCATCTGCCCTTCGGAGTACGCGAGTTTGAGGGTCGGGAACTTCACCAGGACCCCGCTGAAGAGGAAGTCCATCATCGAGGCCATCGCGTTGTTGAAGGAGAGCGAGGCCTGTACGGCGGGGGGCGCGTCCGGGGAGGCGGCGGGCATCTGGGAGCTGCTGCCGATGTGCATGTTGACGACCGTGCCGGTCTCCTGGCAGACCGCGAAGAACGGGTCCCAGTAACCGGAGTGGATGGACGGCAGCCCGAGGTAGGTGGGGATCTCGGAGAAGGTCATCGCGCGCACTCCGCGTGCGGCATTGCGCTTGATCTCCTCGACCGCCAACTCCACGTCCCACAAAGGGATCAGGCACAGCGGGATGAGCCGGCCGCCGCTGTCGCCGCACCACTCCTCGACCATCCAGTCGTTGTAGGCGCGGACGCAGGCCAGCGCGACCTCCTTGTCGTGCGCCTCGGCGAAGGTCTGGCCGCAGAAGCGCGGGAAGGTCGGGAAGCAGAGGGAGCCCTCGACGTGGTTGAGGTCCATGTCCTTGAGCCGCTCGGCCGGGTCCCAGCAGCCGGGGCGCATCTGCTCGCGGGTGATGCCCTCCAGGGTCATCTCGTCGCGGTCGAAGCCGACGGCGGCGATGTTGCGCTTGTACGGGAACTTGAGGTCCTCGTAGATCCACCAGTCGGTGGGCGGGCCGTCCGGGTCCATCGTGATCTGGTATTTGCCCGCCACGTAGGCGAGTTCGCCGATTCCGGCGGTGAGCGGCTGGGGGCCGCGGTCGCGGTACTTCTTCGGCAGCCAGGTCTCGAAGAGGTGCGCGGGTTCGATCACGTGGTCGTCGACGCTGATGATGCGGGGCAGTTCGGTGGTCATGGGTTCCCCTCCGCAGGGACGGCACTTATCTGATGACCCGTCAGATAGCATGTCACCTGACGGGTTGTCAGCCAAGGAGGGGACCATGAACGAGACCGCGTACTCCCTGAGTTCCTCCCGCACCCTGTGGGAACTGGTCGCCCGCCGCGCCGACTTGACCCCCGACCGCCCGGTCCTCCTCCAGGACGACCGGGCCCTGAGCTTCGGCGAGTTGCGCGACCGGTCGGAGCGCGTGGCGGCGGGCCTGTACGGCATGGGCGTCCGCCCCGGCACGGTCGTCGCCTGGCAGCTGCCCACCCGCATCGAGACGGCCCTGCTCTCCTTCGCGCTGGCCCGCCTGGGCGCCGTACAGACACCGGTGATCCCCTTCTACCGCGACCGCGAAGTCGGCTTCGCGCTAAGGGAGTCGAAGGCGGAGTACTTCGCGGTGCCGGGCGTCTGGCGCGGCTTCGACTACAGGGAGATGGCGCGGCGGCTCGGCGCGAAGGGGATCTTCGAGGCGTACGACAGCTCTCAACTCCCCGACGGCGACCCGGCCTTGCTTCCCGCACCGCCCACTGACGGCACCTCCGTCCGCTGGATCTACTGGACCTCCGGCACGACCTCCGACCCCAAAGGCGTGCTGCACACGGACCGTTCACTGATCGCGGGCGGCTCCTGCCTCGCGCACGCGCTCCATCTCACGGCGGACGACGTGGGCTCGATGGCCTTCCCGTACGCGCACATAGCGGGGCCCGACTACACGGTGATGCTGCTGCTGTACGGCTTCCCGGCCGTGATGTTCGAGCAGTTCGCGCTGCCGGACGCGCTGGAGGGCTACCGCAAGCACGGGGTCACGGTGGCCGGCGGCTCAACTGCCTTCTATTCCATGTTCCTTGCCGAGCAGCGCAAACAGCCCGGCGAGAAAGTCATTCCCTCGCTACGGCTGCTCGCCGGCGGCGGTGCGCCCAAGCCGCCGGAGGTCTATCACTCCGTCGTACGGGAGATGGGGGTCCAGCTCACCCACGGATACGGCATGACCGAGGTGCCGATGATCACGATGGGGGCGCCCGACGACACCGTAGAGAATCTGGCGACGACCGAGGGGCGGCCGCCGGCCGGGATGGAGATACGGATCGCGGCGGGCGGCGAGGTGCGGTTGCGCGGGGAGGCCGTGTGTCAGGGGTACTTGGACCCGGCGCAGACGGCGGAGGCATTCGACGGGGACGGGTTCCTGCGGACCGGGGACCTGGGGGAAGTGACCGCGAGCGGGCATCTGATTCTCACCGGGCGGCTGAAGGACGTGATCATCCGCAAGGGGGAGAACATCTCGGCCAAGGAGATCGAGGATCTGCTGGCCGCGCATCCGGACGTCGAGGACGTGGCCGTCGTGGGGCTGCCCGATGCCGAGCGGGGGGAGCGGGTGTGTGCGGTGGTCGAACAGGCGGCGGGGGCCGGTGAGTTGAGCCTGGCCGCCGTGACCGACTATCTGCGCGCGGAAGGGCTGTCCGTGCACAAACTGCCGGAGCAGCTGGAGATCGTGGACGCCCTTCCACGCAACGAGACCCTGCGGAAAGTGCTCAAGTACAAGCTGCGGGAGCGTTATTCGGGGACGGTGAAGTAGCGGGCGAAGGAGGAGATGATCTCCGCCTCGCCGACCTTGCCGTCGCTGTCCGTGTCGAGGGCGTCGGCGGCCATCGCGGCGATCTCGTCGGGCACTCCGAGGGCCTTGAGGACGCGCACGGTGTCCGCGATGGTGGCCGAGCCGTCGCCGTCCGGGTCCGCGACGTCGAGGGCCGCGTGCAGGAAGGGGCGGCCGATCTCGGCGAAGCGCTCCGGGTTGTCGCGCAGCCGCTTGACCGCGCCGTTGACGAACTCCTCGCGGCTGACGCGCTGGTCGCCGTCCCGGTCCGCGATGCCCGCCATGCCCTGCCAGAACGCCTCCGCGCCGATGTACAGGGCCTGGCCCTTGTCGGAGCGGGCCGCCGTACCGAACTCCGCGAGCAGCGCCTTGGCCGCCGAGTTGAAGTCCTCCCGGTCGATGAACCCGTTGCCGTCCTGGTCGAAGGTGGCGAAACGGGCCGCGATCCGTCGCTCGTACTCGGTGCTGACCATGTCTTTCGGGCCGCCTTACTCATGTGGGGTGCGCTTGGGACGGAGCGTACGACGCCGGGGCGGGTCCGGGAGCGGAAAACGACGCTTGTACCAAGACCGGGGAAATTCCGAAACAACGACGTCACGCCGGAAGCCGACACGTCACGCCGAGAGGGGGTCCGCCTCGTCCTCGGGCTCGTCCTCTGTGGCTGTCATCACATCGGGGTAGACGTCGAAGAGGCGGCGCACGCCGAGGGCGCCGAGGACCCGGTTGACGTGCGAGCCGTCGACCGCGCCCTGGGCGGGGAGGACCACGCGCAGGTGGCCCTGGCAGGAGCGGATGAGGCGGCGGGCGGCTATCAGCACGCCGACGCCGCTTGAGTCGCAGAAGAGCACCTCGGAGAGGTCGAGGACCAGGCTGTGCTGCCCCTCGGCCACCACGTCGTGCACCCGCTGGCGCAGCACCGGCGAGGTCACCAGGTCCAGTTCGCCGGACACGAGGAGCACGGACCAGCCGCCGCGCTCGCCGTCGTTCACTTTGAAGGCCACCATCGCGCCTTTCGCTAGCCGGAACTCCCGGAGACCGTCCGGAAACGGAAGCCGTACCTACGCTTCCTTGCAGCGCGGCTGCCCAGCGGCCGTTCCCTGAAACACGGGGGAAGAAACGGAAACCGGCCGGAAGAGGCTTGTTTTAGTCGCCTTCGATCCTGTTCGATCAGATGTGGGTGGGGTAGGCGCAGATCCGTTACCACCCGCGGCCCTTCGGGGGCGTGCAATTGCAGAATGGGGGGTGCGCTGTCAGACGTGCCCACTACATTCGAAGAGACGGTGAGCGCACGCTTGACTCGGGCACAGGCACGGTGAGGGGGCCGCATGGCGACGAAGGACGCACCGCCCCGTTGGGACCGCAAGATGCAGCAGCGGCTGGCCCGCGGCGAGGCGGCGGCCCTCGGTGAGCTGTACGACCGCTTCGCCTCCCTCGTGCACTCCCTCGCCCACCGCGTCCTGGGCGACGAGCGCGCCGCCGACGGCATCACCCGCGAGGTCTTCGCCCACGTCTGGGAACACCCCGACGCCTACGACCCCAAGCAGGGCCCCCTGCGTTCCTGGGTGGCCGCGCTGACGCATCGCCTCGCCGTGCAGCGCCTGCGCGCCACGGAGACGGCCGCGCTCGCGCGCGACGGCCAGGGTTCCACGGAGGAGCTGGAGCGCAAGGTCCGCCGTGCCTCCGTCGCCGCCCGCGCCGACTACATCGTCACGTCCATGCCCGCCCCGCTGCGGGCCGCCCTGGAGCTGGCCTACTTCCAGCGCCGTGACTACCGCCAGACCGCCGTCGACCTCGGCGTCACCGAGGACGAGGCCCGCCGCCGCCTGCGCCTCGGCCTCCAGCTCCTCTCCACCGCCCACGACGCCGGCGCACCGCCGGGGGCGGGGGGTCCGGCGTGAGCGATGCGTGGCGGGAGGGTTTCGAGAGGTACGAGGGGTACGGCGAAGGGGCCGGGGAAGGTGAGGAGGTCGTGCCGGCGCAGGGTGGGGCGAGCGGGGGTCCTGGTGGGGCTGGTGGGGCTGGTGGGCCTGGTGGCTCTGAGGACGGCCGCTCTGTGAACGACGGCTCCGGGAACGGCGGTTCGGTGAACGACGACGGTGACGGCGACGACGGCATGCGGGGCGGGCCGGGCGGTTCCGCGAACGACGGTTCCGTTGGCGGCAGTTCCGGGAGCGGTGGTTCCGTCGGCGGCAGTTCCGGGAGCGGTGGTTCCGTCGGCGGCAGTTCCGGGAGCGGTGACCGCTCGCGCGGTGGTGGTTCCGGGAGCGGTGGTTCCGTAGACCGTGGTTCCGTGAGCGGTGAGGGGGAGCCGCCGCGGATTCCGATGCCGCGGGCGTCCGTGGAGGACACCGGGCGTCCGCTGCCCGAGCTGGGCGCGGCCGAGTCCCGGGCCGTGCCGCTGGTTCTGGAGCACCGGGTGCTGAAGGCGCTGCTCGGCGCGTGGGCGCTGGCCGCGTGTTCGGCGGCGGAGACGGCGGCCGTGGAGGAGCACCTCGGTGAGTGCGGGGCCTGCGCGGACGAGGCGTTGCGGCTGCGCGGCGCGGTGGGCCTCCTGCACCCCGTCGAGCCGCTCGACCTCGACCCCGGTCTGCGCACCCGCGTCCTGAGGGGGTCCTTCGACCGCCGGCCGCCGCGCATTCCGGTGCCGGTGTGGGCGACGCCGTACGACGCGGAGACGGCGCGGCTGGACGCGCTGCTCCAGGACATAGGTGACGCCGAGTGGCACGCGCCCGTGCGGCTGCGGTGGTTCGAGGGCGACGGGCCGACGAGCCGTCGTACGACTGTCGCCGGGGTCATCGCGCATCTGCTGACCGTCGACGGGCTGGTCGCGGCGGCGCTGGGGCTCGACGACCCGCTGACCGGGGAGACCGCCGCCAAGGCCATGACGCCGGCTTCGCGTACCGAGGCGTACTGGAGGTCGTCGCACTTCCCGCCGACCCGGTCCATCCGCTCGCCGTGGCGCGAGCAGAGCCACAACATCGTGCGCACGGTGTCGTTCACGGGTGGCAGCACCGGCAAACTGGCCGTCTCCTACGGCGACTTCGAGCTTCCCTTGCACGATGCGATGCTCGACCGGGCCTTCGAGTGCTGGGTGCACGCGGGGGATATCGCGGAAGCGGTGGACTACCCGTACGATCCGCCGTCCCCGCGTTACCTGAACCGGATGATCGATCTCGCTGCGCGGATGTTGCCGGTGGTGCTGGCCGAGCGGCGGCGGCACGGGTTGGCTTCGCCGGGGAGTGGGCGGCATCTGGTGGGGGCGGGTGAGCCTGGTCGTAGTCTGCGGCTGGAGATCGAGGGGCATGGCGGGGGTGAGTGGTTGATCTCCCTCGACTCGCCCGGGGCGGTGGGGTCGGCCGAGCGGGAGGTTGCCCATATCGCCCTGGACGGCGTCGAGTTCTGTCACTTGGCCGCGGGGCATGTGTCGCCGGAGGAGGCGGCCGCGGGGCAGCTCGGTGACCGGGAGGCGATCCGGGATGTGCTGTTCGCCACGGCGAGCTTGAGCCGGATGTAGGGGGGCGTTCGGTTTCGTCGGCGAGTGCGGGTGAGTGGGGGCTGGTCGCGCAGTTCCCCGCGCCCCTTCGTAACCCGGGCCCAGCTTCAGCGGTGCGGGGAACCGGGCACCTTCGAAACGCGGGCCCAGTTTTCAGGGGCGCGGGGAACTGCGCGAGCAACCACGACGCACCCGCAGCCATCCCGATACGGAACCCCCCAAGGGGCGCGGGGAACTGCGCGACCAGCCACAGCGCACCCGCAGCCGCCCCCGAAACGCGAACCCCCGAGCTCCTAGGCGAACACGACCGTCCGGCGCCCGTTCAGCAGGATTCGACGCTCGGCGTGCCACTTGACGGCCCGCGCCAGCGCCTGGCACTCCACGTCGCGCCCGATCGCCACCAACTGGTCCGGGGTCACGTCATGCCCCACCCGCTCGACCTCCTGCTCGATGATCGGGCCCTCGTCGAGGTCGGCGGTGACATAGTGCGCGGTCGCACCGATCAGCTTCACGCCCCGGAGGTGGGCCTGGTGATACGGCTTCGCACCCTTGAAGCTCGGCAGGAACGAGTGGTGGATGTTGATGATCCGCCCACTGAGCGCCTTGCAGAAGTCGTCGGAGAGGACCTGCATATAGCGGGCGAGGACGACGAGTTCGACGTCCTCCTCGCGGACCAGGTCCAGGACCCGCGCCTCGGCCTCCGCCTTGGTGTCCTTCGTCACCGGAATGTGGTGGAAGGGGATGTGGTACGACTCCACGAGCTCGGCGAAGTCCGTGTGGTTGGACACCACCGCCGCGATCTCCACCGGCAGCGCCCCGATCCGGGCCCGGAAGAGCAGGTCGTTGAGACAGTGGCCGAACTTGCTGACCATCAGCACGACCCGCATCCGGTCCGCGGCCCGGTTGATCTGCCAGTCCATGTGGAAGGAGTCACCGATCGCCGCGAAGCTCGCCCGCAGCTTCTCCACCGTCACCGGCGACTCCGCCGAGAAGTGGACGCGCATGAAGAACAGTCCCGTGTCGTGGTCACCGAACTGCTGGCTGTCCTCGATGTTGCAGCCGGTCATGAAGAGGTAGCTCGACACGGCGTGCACGATGCCCTGCTTGTCGGGGCACGACAGGGTGAGGACGTACTGGTCGGCGAGTGCCGCGGCTCGGGTGGACTGCGCGTTCATGCAGGACAGGGTCCCATATCCCCCTGAGCCCAGGCATCGCCGTCCGCCACCCGGACCCCACCCACACCGACTGAACGCACGGCGCGCTAGGTAAGGGGCGCGGGGCCGTGTCGATATGCGGCTCCGCCGCGTGGGCGCGACCAGCCCCCACTCACCCGCACCTGCCGACGAACCCGAAACCCACCCCCACAGCCCGCCCTACCCGGACCAGCCGCGCACGCGAACCCGCCCTACGCGGACCGCGTGATGATCTGCAAAACCTCAAGCGTCCGCGGCGGGGTGTCCGGGTCGTCCCCGTCACTCACCGCCATCCGCACATGCGCGTCCCGCGCCGCCCGCACCGCGTCCGGCCACGCCTCGTGGTCGACGTACACGGAGACATGGGCGTCGGGGCCGACCTGGTGCATGATCCGCAGGACGCGCAGGACGGCGGTGTCCACGAGGGCCGCCTCCTGGGAGTCCCGGAAGATCGTGCCGACGTACTTCTCGGCGGACCAGTTGTCGAGCCAGGTGTCCTCGACGAGGCGGTAGACGGCGTCGGTGACGTCCCCGTACCCGTCGACACCGGCCAGCCAGACGTTCTGCTGGAACGCCGGATCGGAGAGCATGTGCAGCGCGGAACGCACGTTGCTGCGCCAGCGCCACCAGGGCATGTCGTTCAGTGGCATGCCGCCCATGGTGGAGGAGCGACGGGGGCGACGGGAAGAGTTCTCCGAACCTTGCACGGTCATCGATCGTACGTTCCTCGTCACACACACAGGAACACCCCCCGTAATTCACCTCCACGTCACCAACCGTTGACCCCGAGTCACACCCCGGTTAGTGGCGTGACGGAAGCGTGTCTGTCCATGACAGGCAGGCGACGCAACCGCAGCACCTTCCTCCCCACCTTCACCCGGCCCGTCAGAGCGACCGTCCTGTCGGCGGCCGCCCTGGGGGCGTGCGCGTCGCTCGTGGCCGGCTGCGGGGTCATCCCCGGTACCGCGGGGAGCTCCGGGGACGGCTCGATCACCGTCATGACGTGGGCACCGTGGGACACCAACGCGACCAACAAGCCGGGCATGCCCGCCATGGCGACGGCGTACGCGAAGTGGATCAACAAGCACGGCGGGATCAACGGCCGCAAGCTCAAGGTCCTGACCTGCAACGACCACAACACGAACGTGGCCGCAGCCAAGTGCGCCCGGCAGGCCGTGCAGCAGAACGTCGTCGCGGTCGTCGGTTCCTACAGCGAGTTCAGCGACTCGTACTTCGCCCCGCTGGAGGGCGCCGGCATCCCGTACATCGGCGGCTACGGCGTGACGACCGAGGAGTTCACCCGCGCCCTGTCCTACCCCGTCAACGGCGGCCAGCCCGCGCTCCTGGCGGGCCTCGGCAAGGAACTCGCCTCGACCTGCGGCCCGGTCACCCTCGTACGGCCCGACTCCATCGCCGGCGACGACCTGCCCCCGCTGCTGAACGCCGGGCTCGCTGCGGGCGGCCACGCGGCGGCGACCGACCAGCTCGCGGCCGACGACGCCACCGAGTACTCGAGCCAGTCGACACGCGCCCTCACGAGCGCGACCGGCGGCTCGGGCAAGGAGGGCTGTGTGGTGCCCTCGCTCGGGGACCGTACCGACACCTTCATGGACTCCTTCCGGCGCGACCGCCAGGACTATCCCGCGGTGCACGCCGCGACCGTGCTCGGCAGTGTCGACCAGACCGAGATCAACTCCACGGGCGGCCAGTCCGGGCCGTACGAGGGGTCGTACATCACGGGCTGGTACCCGGTCGCGAGCGACGCGCGCTGGGACCCGATGAAGAAGGCCGTCAACGAGGTGGCCTTCGGCGACAACCGCATCGACCCGGCGGACGCGGGGGTGCAGACCACCTGGATCGCGTACACCGCGTTCAAGACCGTCGTGAACTCGCTCGGCAACGGTGACATCACCTCCGACACCGTGCGCCGCGCCCTCGACGACGGTGTGAAGGTCAACACGGGCGGGCTCACGCCGACGCTGCAGTGGAGCCCCCGCGACGACAACCTCGCCTCGGTCGGCCTGGCCCGGCTGGTCAACGCGAACGTGACCCTTCAGGTCGTACGGAAGGGCGTTCTGGTGTCCGCGAAGAAGGGCTTCTTCGATATGACGAGGACGCTGGACAGCGCGAACCTCGACTGAGACCCGCGCTGTCGGGAGTGCCTGTCGGGAGTGCTCAGAGCTGGGTCGGCTGGCGCTGGGTCAGGCCGTAGGTCTTCGCGATCGTGTTCCAGAGGGCGGCGGCCTTGGCCTTCTGGTTGCTGGCGACACCGCTCGCCGCGTTGCCCGCCGCGGTCTGGCCGGTGGTGCGGGCCTGGCCCTTCTTGCAGCCCTTCTTGCCGGCCGCCTGGTCGGCCCAGCTCGCGTAGTGGTTGTCGGCCGACGCGGACGCCTTCCACGCGTTGGTGAGCGCGGTCGTCAGGGCCGCGTTGTCCGGCAGCTTGTCCACCGTCAACTGCGAGAGCTCGGTGACCAGTTCGGCGCGCTGCTTGGCGGCGTCCCGCAGGTCGGAGGCGGAGTCGCCGAGCTTGTTGCAGGCCTTCACATTGCCCACGGCGCTGATCACCGAGGCACGGCTGCTGCCGCTGTCGGCGAGCAACTTGTCCAGCGCGACGGCCTGTTCCTTCGCGGCATCGGTGCCCGCCGCCGAGGAACCGTCCGTGGCGGCGGAGGTGGCGGCGACCGTCTTGTTGTCGTCGCTCTTGCTGCCGCCCCCGCTGAGCAGGGCCCCGGCGCCGACCCCGAGGATCGCGATACCGACCCCGATCCCGGCGATCAGCGGCACCCGCGAACGGCGCCCGCCCCGGCCACCGTCGTCGCCTTGAGCGCCACGTCGGCCGCCGCCGTCTCCCGGCGGGGCATACGAGGGCTGTGCGTACGCCTGCTGCGCGTAGGGCGGTTGGGCCTGGCCGTAGCCCTGCTGGCCCTGCTGGCCCTGCTGCTCGGCACGCGGCGGCTGCTGGAAGCGGGGCATCTGCTGCGTGGACGCGGCGGGCTGCTCGCCCCCGGCGTCGCTGCGGAAGAGGTTGTCGAACTCGGCGGGCGGCTGCCGGTCGTCCGGTCCGCCCGGCCGCGCCCCGTACCCGGGAGCGGCGCCCTGCGCGGGTACCGGCGGGAGGAACTGCGTGGGCTGCGCGTCGGGGTGCGCGGCCTGCGGCATGGGGCCCGCGGCCGCGGGCATCTCGGGCGGCAGCGCCCCCGGGCCGACGGGCGGGATGTACTGGGTCGCGCCCTCGTCCATGGGGGCGGCGGGCACCGGCGGCAGGAACTGGGTGGCACCCTCGTCGCCGGGCACGTTGGCCACCGCCGGGATGTACTGCGTCGCGCCCTCGTCGGCGGGCGGCAGCGGGGCGCTCGGGAACGCGCTCGCGGACGACGTCGGCAGGGGCGCGCCGGAACCCGGGCCGGAAGCGCCGTATCCGTAGCCGTAGGCCTGGGCGTCCGTCCCGTAGGGCTGCGCGCCGGTCCCGGCCTGCGGGAGCCGGTCGGCGGCCTGGGGTATCGCGGGCGACTGCTCGGACGCGTAGCCCGCGCCGACGTACCCGGCGGCGGGCTCCTGGGCGTAACCCGACGGGTACTCCTGGGCGTACGACTGCTGCTGCACGCCGTAGGCCGCGTGCTGGGCGCTCTCCTGGGGCAGGGCGCCCGGCTGGGCGGGGATGCCGTCCTGGGCGCCCCACGGGGCCTGAGCGGGCTGCTCGGGGGCGGCGCCCCACTGTTGCTGCGGCTGCTGTTGCTGCTGGTCTCCCCAGCCCTGGCCCGGCGGCGGGGCCGGGGTCCGGTGCTGGTGGTGATGCTGCTCGTCGTGCTGGTCCGGGCCCCATGGCCCGCCCCAGGACTGGCCGCTGGTCGGCGGCGCTATCGACGGCTGCCCGCCCGACTGCTGGTCACCGCGTCCGCCCGTCATACCCGGCAGGAGGGGTGCGCCTCCGTCGGAGGGCAGCACGATGCCTTCGCGCGCGGGCCGCGCCGAGGGCTCCTCGCCCTGTCCACTCTGCGTCACCGGGACTCCTACGAATGGGGGACCTACGGGATCGTCGGCTCACGCTACCGGGTACCCCGAGCCCGGTGCCACGCAGCACTGGACTGGACCTGCCCTCTTGTGACGGCGGTAACAGTCCCTGACCCGCATCCGCTCCAAGTGCCGCTGTCCGCACTCCTTTCCGCACCGGAGCGGTGTTCACCTGCCGGTCCCCCCGCCGTTCACGCGGCGGCCTGCAACTCCATCCGCGCCCCGAACTCCCTCACCACCGGCTCGTCCCGGTACGGCTCCAGGCGCTGCTGGAAGTCGTCCAGGTACTCGGCGCCCCGGTTGGACCGCAGCGAACCGAGCAACTCCACTGCTTTCAGGCCCGTGTTGCAAGCCTGCTCGATCTCGCGCTGCTGCACCTGCGCGCTCGCGAGGAGGACGTATCCGATGGCCCGGCGGCGCGCCCGCGACTCCGGGTGCCCGTCCAGGGACTCCTGCGCGGACCGGGCCGCCGCCTCGGCCTGGCCCAGGTCGCGGTGGCAGTGCGCCAACTCGTCGGCGAGATACGCCTCGTCGAAGTGCGCGATCCACGCCGGATCGTCACCGGTCGACGGATCCGCCGCGTCCAGCGCGCTCACCGCGCGCCCCGACGCGAGCTGCGCCGACCGCGCGTCCCCCATCAGGGCGTGCCCGCGCGCCTCCGCCGCGTAGAACATCGCCTCGGCCCGCGGGGTCACGCGCCCACGCGCCCCCTCCTGCGCCGCCCGCGCCAACTGGGCGATCTCACGCGGGTTTCCGAGCTGCGCGGCGAGGTGACTCATGGACGCGGCGAGGACGTACCCGCCGTATCCCCGGTCCCCCGCGGCCTGCGCGAGACGCAGGGCCTGGATGTAGTAGCGCTGCGCCAGGCCGGGTTGACCCGTGTCGACGGCCATGTAGCCGGCGAGTTCCGTCAACCGGGCGACGGCGGCGAAGAGTTCACGCCCCACGGCCTCCCGGTACGACCCCGCCAGCAGCCCGGAGACGACACTGTTGAGGTAGTGCACGACGACCGGGCGCACATGCCCGCTGCCGTACTGGTGGTCCAGCTCGCTCAGCGCCTGGGTCATCGCGCGGACCGCCGCCACGTCGGACGGGCCGACACGTGGTCCCGCCGCACGGGCGACCTGCGAGTCCGGCGAGGAGATCAGCCAGTCACGGCTCGGCTCCACCAGCGCGGACGCGGCGACCGACGAACCGGACAGGAAGTCCCGGCGCCCCACGTCACTGCGCCACAGCTCACACACCTGCTCGATGGCCCCGAGGACGGTCGGCGAGAACTGCAGGCCCACGCCCGACGCGAGGTTCTTGCCGTTGGCCATGCCGATCTCGTCGATCGTGACCGTACGGCCCAGCTTGCGGCCCAGTGCCTCGGCGATGATCGCCGGAGCCCGCCCGCGCGGCTGCTGTCCCCGCAGCCAACGGGCCACGGACGTCTTGTCGTAGCGCAGGTCGAGACCGTGCTCGGCGCCGCACATGTTGACCCGGCGGGCCAGCCCGGCGTTCGAGCACC
The DNA here is from genome assembly GCF_045162565.1 of Streptomyces sp. NBC_00986. Taxonomy (NCBI): domain Bacteria; kingdom Bacillati; phylum Actinomycetota; class Actinomycetes; order Kitasatosporales; family Streptomycetaceae; genus Streptomyces; species Streptomyces sp. NBC_00986. Next base: position 6,766,587 of record NZ_CP108733.1, on the reverse strand, counting down.
CCGCCTCCTGGATGAGCGCCTGCAGCCGTTCGTTCGGCTGCCGCGCGACAAGTGGCCTTGCGGCCATGGCGTACCCCCTGGGAACAACCCCTGAAGCGAAAAGATCCGGCCGTGAAGATCAATGCCCAGCGAACATGGCGAAAATGCGAAGCATGCGAGGAATGCCGGGGTAAAAGCTGGTGCCCGCCCCACACGTGGCTACCCAACTCCCGCCGTCGTTCCTCCCGCGCGCCCCCGCACATGCCTCCATGCGCCCCAGTTGCGGAATCGATGCCCCTCCCCCGCGCGCGCTACCCCCGTAACTCCAGGTGGGTGCGGGAGTTGTGTTGGGCGTGGAAGAGACGATCGCGGGCACCGAAGCCGCTCAGATTCCGAAGCAGCGCGGGGAATCGCTGCTGGAGACAGCCGTACGCTACGCCGAGGAGCGCCACTGGGACGTCTTCCCCGGCACCTGGCTGGAAGCCGTCGACGGGGTGCAGCACTGCTCCTGCGGCGACCCCGCGTGCGCCGCACCCGGCGCACACCCGGCGCGTGAGGACTGGGCGACGCAGGCGACGGGCAGTGCGACTGTCGCGCGGCGGATGTGGCAGAAGCAGCCGGCGTCCTCGATTCTGCTGCCCACGGGGCGGACGTTCGACGCGATTTCCGTTCCGGAGAGTTCGGGGTTTCTCGCGCTGGCCCGGATGGAGCGGATGGAGTTGACGCTCGGGCCTGTGACGTTGACGCCGGCGCGGCGGATGGAGTTCTTCGTGCTGCCCGGGGCTTCGGTGAAGGTGCCGGATCTGGTGCGGCGGATCGGGTGGGCGCCCGCGTCCCTTGATCTTGTGGTGCTGGGTGAGGGTGGGTATGTGGCTGCGCCGCCTACGCGGTTCGGGTCTCGGGGGGCTGTGCAGTGGGCTTGTCGGCCGACTGCTGCCAACCGGTGGCTGCCGGATGCGGAGGAGTTGATCTCGCCGCTCGCCTATGCGTGTGGGCGGGATCGGTAGTTTTGCGGGTGCGGGTTCGTTGTGGCTGGTCGCGCCCACGCGGCGGAGCCGCATATCGAACACAGCCCCGCGCCCCTAGGTTGGCTTCCATGACGTCGGCTGTAAGTGTGCGCGGGCTATGGAAGCGGTTTGGGCAACAAGTTGCCGTGGCCGGGATCGATCTTGAGCTGCCCGCGGGGAAGTTCATCGGGCTGGTCGGGCCCAACGGAGCCGGGAAGACCACCACCCTCTCCATGGTGACCGGGTTGCTGCGGCCCGATCAGGGGAGCGTCTCGGTCGTCGGGCATGACGTGTGGCGGGACCCTGTAGCGGTCAAGGCGCGGATCGGGGTGCTGCCGGAAGGGCTTCGGCTCTTCGAGCGGCTGTCGGGGCGTGAACTCCTCGGGTACAGCGGGCGGTTGCGGGGGCTGCCCGGTGCCGAGGTCGACAAGCGGGCCACGCAGCTTCTCGACGTGCTCGACCTGGCCGGGGCGCAGCACAAGCTCGTCGTCGACTACTCGACCGGTATGCGCAAGAAGATCGGGCTCGCCGCCGCTCTCCTCCACAACCCCGAAGTCCTGTTCCTGGACGAGCCGTTCGAGGGTGTCGACCCGGTCTCCGCGCAGACCATCCGGGGCGTTCTGGAGCGCTACACCGCTTCCGGCGCCACCGTCGTCTTCTCCTCCCACGTCATGGAACTCGTCGAGTCGCTCTGCGACTGGGTCGCCGTGATGGCCGCCGGCCGCATCCGCGCCCAGGGCACTCTCGCCGAGGTCCGCGGCGAATCCCCCACGCTCCAGCAGGCGTTCCTCGAACTCGTCGGCGCGGGCGCCCGCGACCACAGCTCCGACCTCGACTGGCTGGGCGGCGGCACCCGATGAGCGACACCACGACAGCGGCCTCGATCACTCCCGTCGTCGTACGCCTGAAGCTGTCCCTGTTGCGGAACGGTCTACGGCAGTCCGGTGGCCGACGGGCCGCGTACGTCGCGTCGGCGGTCGTGGTGCTGTTGATCGCCGCGCTCCAGCTGCTCGGGCTGATCACGCTGCGCGGGGACACCCACGCGGTCTCCGTGGTCGTACTCCTGGTCGCGGTACTGGGGTTGGGCTGGGCGGTGATGCCGCTGTTCTTCCCGTCCGGCGACGAGACCCTCGACCCAACTCGCCTGGTGATGCTGCCACTTCGGCCCCAGCCGTTGGTACGGGCGCTGCTGGCGGCCTCGTTGGTCGGCATCGGTCCGCTGTTCACGCTGATGCTGCTGCTGGGTTCCGTGATCGCGGTGGCGCACGGACCCGCCGCATACGTCACGGCCGTCCTGGCGGTCGCCCTCGGGCTGCTGATCTGCGTGGCCCTCGCGCGGGCGGTCGCCGCGGCCAACATCCGCCTGCTGACCAGCCGCAAGGGCCGGGACCTGGCGGTGCTGAGCGGGCTGGTGATCGCGGTCGGCGTGCAGTTGGTCAACTTCGGTGTACAGCGCCTGGGTTCGTCGGGGCTGTCCCAACTCGACCCGGCAGCGCAGGTGTTGCGCTGGGTACCGCCGGCCTCGGCGGTCGGCGCGGTGGACTCGGTGAGCAGGGGTTCGTACGGCCTGGCGGCAACTCAACTCGTGCTGTCCGTCTGCGCCTTGGGGGCGCTGCTGCTCCTCTGGTCACGCAGCCTGACCAAACTGATGACGGCACCCGACGGCTCGACGCTCCAGTCCGCCGAACCGGCGGCGAAGGACAGGGGATCCACGGGCGGCCTGGCCCGCTTCCTCCCGTCCGGGCGCACGGGGACGGTCATGGAACGCAGCCTGCGGTACGTGTGGCGCGACCCCAAGACCAAGGCGGCGTGGGTGACTTCGCTGGCGATCGGTCTGATCGTGCCGGTGTTCAACGCGTTGCAGGGCACCGGTTCGGTGTACTTCGCGTGCTTCGCGGCCGGGATGCTCGGCATCCAGATGTACAACCAGTTCGGCCAGGACACGTCCGCGTTCTGGATGGTCGCGATGACGATCTCCACGACGCGGGACGCCTACGCCGAACTCCGGGCGCGTGCCCTGGCGTTGCTGGTGATCACCCTGCCGTACGCGGCGCTCGTGACCGTCCTGACGACAGCGCTGCTCGGCGACTGGTCCCGGCTCCCGGAGGTCCTCGGCCTCTCCTTCGCCCTCCTCGGCGCGATGCTCGCCACCGGCGCCTGGACCTCGGCCCGCTTCCCCTACTCCATCCCCCAGGGCACCCACAAGAACGTCGCCCCCGGCCAGGCCGGCCTCGCCTGGATCTCCATCTTCGGCGGCATGATCTCCGCGGCCCTCCTCTGCTCCCCGGTCATCGCCCTCACCATCTGGTCAAACGTCAGCGCGGACGGGGACCAGTGGAGCTGGATGTTGCTACCGGCGGGGGCGGGGTACGGGGCGGCGCTGACGTACGCGGGCCTACGCCTGGCGGCACCGGGAACGGCGAGGCGCCTGCCGGAGATCCTGGCGGCTGTGAGCAAAGGGTGACTCTTCAGCTCAGGCTCGGGCGATTCTTTCAGGGGCGCGGGGAACTGCGCGACCAGCCACAACGGCGCAGCACCCGCCACACAACAGAACCCCCCACCCCCCTAGGCGCCCGACTCACACCAGCACCCCGTCAAGAAACGGCTCGATAGCCGCCCGCCAAGCCGACGGCTGGTCATAGTGCACAAGATGCCCGGCGTCAGCGACCTCCGCATACTCCCCCCTGGGAAGGACCCGCACCATCTCCTGCGCCTCAGCCCGCCCCAACTCCCCGTCAAGCCCCCGCACCACAAGCGAAGGACACTGCACCTGGGCCAGCTCCTCCCAGTGCGCGTCGTACACCCACGTCTCACGGGACTTCAGCATCTGCTCCGGCTCGAACACCGGCCGCCACCCGTCGGCGGACTCGTGCATGACCTCGGCGTAGAACTCCCCCCGGGACGGGTTCGGCCGCTCCACCCACGGGTCGTCCTCGCCGAACCACTTCCGGACATCCGCGAGCGTGGCGAAGGGAACGGGCCACGACTTGAACCAGTCGGCCCACTCCCGCTGCGACGCCGCGCCCAGCGCGGACGCCCGCATGTCGCAGATGATCAACCCCCGCACCAGATCGGGCCGTTTCGCCGCGAGCTGCCACGCGGTGAGCGCGCCCATCGCGTGGCCGATGAGGACGACCGGAGCGAGCCCCAGCTGCTCCAGCGCGGCCTCCGCGTCCTCGACGTAGGCCTCGCGGGTGAAGGCCGCCTGGGGCGGCTTGTCGCTCTGGCCGTGGCCGCGCTGGTCGAGTGCGACGGCGCGGTGCCGTTCGGAGAGCCAGCGGGCGGTGGACGCCCAGTGCGAGGCACGGCCCATCAGGCCGTGCAGTAACAGAACTCCGGGTGCCCGCTCGATCTCCCCCGCCTTGGGCGGGTCCGCGAACTCCCATGCGGCCAGGCGTACGCCGCCTGCTCCGGTCACGTCGATGCGCCGCGCCATTGGTCCTGGCACCCCCCTAGCTCCGCACGGACCGCTCGCTCCCGCTTCGAGCCCATCGGTCCTGTGAACCACGCTCTGCCGCCTGTGCCGTTTCTTCTTGCTTCCGTCTCTTCTCTCGCTCGTCTCTTCCTACAGCTCATGCCCCGCGGGTTTCATCACCCACAGGTTATCGAATACAGATTCGAAAATGCCGTCCGCGGCCGCAACACCCCTCGTTCGAGTGACCCGGCTCGGGGAATGATCGCCGCTGCCCAGGGGAGACCTTCAGCGGGAGGCGGGCCGCTCGGGGAAACCGGTCCGGAGGGGATGACCTTGAGAGCTCGGGGCTCCGGGTCAGCACAGGGGAGGACAGGCCCCGGCGCCGTGCGGCGCCGGGGCCCTCTCCACGTCTGCGGCACATCCTCCGTCCCCCTCACGGTCATATGCCTTACGCGACAGCCTGGCACGCGCAGCGCCCGAGCGCTGCGATTCAGCGCACTGAATCTCGGATTCGCCGAGTTCGCCGACAGCCCCGCCGGGACGCCACAACTGCCCCATGCGCCCCACGAGTTGACGGCCCATCGGGGAAAAGAGGAGCTCAGCGCTTGGCGACGAACACGTGCGAGGCGATCTCCGACTCCAGCTCGGCCGCCTCACCGCCGCTGCCCACCAGCACCCCGCCCGCCGACTCCGTCACGCTCACCACCGAGCCGGGCTGCACGCCCGCGCGGCGCAGCGTGTACATCAGCTGCGCGTCCGTCTGGATGGGCTCGCCGATCCGCCGCACGACGACGGTCTTGCCGTCGACACCCGGGTCGAGGTCGGCCAGCGACACCATGCCCTCGTCCAGGAACGGGTCGGCCCCGTCCTTCTCGCCCAGCTCCTCGAGCCCGGGGATGGGATTGCCGTACGGCGACTCCGTGGGGTGGCGCAGCAGCTCCAGGACGCGGCGCTCCACGGCCTCGCTCATCACGTGCTCCCAGCGGCAGGCCTCGGCGTGCACCTGCTCCCACTCCAGGCCGATCACGTCGACGAGCAGGCACTCGGCGAGCCGGTGCTTGCGCATCACGCGCGTGGCGAGCCGGCGGCCCTCGTCGGTCAGCTCCAGATGGCGGTCGCTGGCCACGGCCACCAGGCCGTCGCGCTCCATGCGCGCCACCGTCTGGCTCACCGTGGGCCCGCTCTGGTCGAGCCGCTCGGCGATGCGGGCGCGCATGGGGACCACACCTTCCTCCTCCAGCTCGAGGATGGTGCGGAGATACATCTCCGTGGTGTCGATCAGTCCGGACATACGTGCCCCTCGATTACCTCTGCCCGAAGCTCGACGGCTCCGCGGCGCGTGCGCTGGCCCTGGACTCAATTCTGACGCATACCACTGACAACCGTGCCGCGCCGCTGAAACCAGCCGGTTACGGCCACCTGTGGGCCCCTGCGCGGCGGCCCGCCACCCGGGTTCCCCGGCCTTGCCCGCCGTATTGACAGCGCACTGGTCCAGACCGCACGGTGATCCGCGACACAGCCGCATGGCAACCGTACCGAAGGGGCTTCCGCATGAGCGACCGTACGCCGGCCGGCCAGTTCTTCGACGCCGCGATCACCCTCCTCCAGCGGGTCCGCGACGAAGAGGCCGACTCCGTCCAGGCGGCCGGCACGCTCCTCGCGGACACCGTCGCCGACGGGGGGCGCCTCTTCGCCTTCGGCGCCGGGCACTCCTCCCTCGCGGCCCAGGACGTCGTCTACCGCGCGGGCGGGCTCGCCCTGATGAACCTGCTCACCGTCCCCGGAGTCGTCGGCGTCGACGTCATGCCGGCGACACTGGGCTCCGCCCTGGAGCGCGTCGACGGCCTCGCGAGCGTCGTCCTGGAGACGTCACCGCTGCGCTCCGGCGACGCCCTGGTGATCATCTCGCTGTCCGGGCGGAACGCGCTCCCCGTGGAGATGGCCATGAAGGCCCGCTCCCTCGGCGTGCGGGTCATCGGCGTGACGTCGGTGGCGTACGCCTCGGAGACGACGTCACGGCACGTCTCGGGGACGTATCTCAAGGACCACTGCGACGTCGTCCTCGACTCGAAGATCGCGATCGGCGACGCGGAACTCACCCTCGACACCATCCCGGCCCCCTTCGCCCCCGCCTCCACGGTCGTCACCTCCGCGCTCCTCCAGGCGGTCATGGCGACGGCGGCGGCGACCCTGGCCGACCGGGGCATCGAGCCGCCCCTGCTGCGCTCCGGGAACGTGGACGGCGGCCACGCGTGGAACGGCCGGGTGTTCGAGGAGTACCGGGACCGGATCTTCTACCAGTACTGAGCCACCACCACGTAGCCGCCCGCTACGGGGCAGCGGCTCATTTCTCGCCCGCCGCCTCCGCCAGATCCAGGGCTGCCGCGATCCGTACGGCGACGTCCTCGGCGTAGATCGAGTCGGACCGTTCGAACTGGCTGCGCCCGGCGCCCCGTAGGAACGTCACGACGCCCAGGGTGCGCCCCCGGCTGCGCAGCACCGCGCACAGGGCGTGCACGGCGTCCGTGGGCCACTGCCGGACCCGGGCCCACTCGCGGGCCTGTTCGGGCGGGACGGTGCCGATGCTGGCCCGCACGGAGCCGACGCGTTCGACGCACTGGAGGGCGGGATGCCCCTCTCCGTAGCGCACGGGCAGCCCGGCGGCGCCGGAGAGGAGACTCGGCCCCGGTGCACCCGTGGGCGTAGCGGCGACCCGGATGAGTCGTACGGCCGTAGCGCGTACCCCGTCACCATCGTTCAACGATCCGCCCGCGACCCGGTCGATGAGGGCGTGGTCGGCGAAGCCGGCCAGCGCGAAGTCGAGGTGGACGGTCGCCGCGTCGCGCGGGTCCTCGCACTCGGCGGCGGCGCGGGCGGCGCGGTGCAGTTGCTGGGCGCGGAAGCGCAGCAGCGAGGCCTCCTGCTCCAGCTGCTTGGCCTCCGTGACGTCCTGGAAGAGCCAGCCGACACCGAGCGGCACCGGTTCCTCGGTGAGCGGCGAGGCCAGCCGCAGGAACCCGCTGCGCCAGCAGCGCCGTAGATTGCCCTCCGGCGTCCGGACGCTCACCCAGATCTCCGCGGGCGCCGGCGGCGCGCCCTCCGCGAGCACGTGCGTGAGCGCGGCCTCCAGCTCCTCGACGCCTTGGGCGAGCAGTTCGCCGAGGGGCCGGCCGAGCACGGAGGTACGCCCGGTACCGAGCGCACGCGCGGCATGGGAATTGACGACAGCGGGCCGCAGATCGGCATCCACAAGCACAACACCCCAGGAGGCATCCTCGAACAACGCCTCACTCAGGGCGATCGACCGCTCAAGGTCGATCTGGGCGTGCACCTCACTGAAGGCGCAGTAGACCCCGGCGGGCTTCCCGTCGGGCCCGCGCACGGCGGCGGACTGGGTCCGCACAAGCACGCGCCCCCCGTCCTTCGTAAGGAGGGCGAACTCATTGACCTGCCGCCCAGGGGCCTGCATGGCGGACATGAGCCGCCCCTCGACCTCCTCGGCGTCCGCACTCCGTACGGCCCACCCGGCCAGCCCCTGCCGTCCCACGGCCTCGGCGGCGGTCCAGCCGAGGATGCGCTCGGCCTCGCGGTTCCAGTGGGTCAGCACGCCGTCCGCGTCGAAGGCGCAGAGCGCCGCGTCCATCCCGTCGAGCAACGCGGCCAACAGATCCGACCCGCCGACCCCTTCGGGCCCGCCGTCCCGCTCGGGCTCGTCGGGACCCAACTCATCGGTGGTCCCACTACGCCGGGAAGCACTCACCTGGACCCCCTGCAGGCTGCGTCCGCGGACACGACGCGTCGGTTCACTCACTCCCCCTCATTCAACTCGAACGTGACGCAGCACACACCGAGTTCCCGCAAGATTGAGGGAATCGTTGTACGACACCGGCTCACCCCGCTCCCGACGAACAGCCGACAACTCATCGCGCCGCACGCGACGTCGACTGGAACCTGACCACGGGGTTCCCCTTCCAAACAATCCGGATCACGGTGACGGGCCGTCCCCCACACACACGTCATGGGAGATGGAGGAGAGTGATCCACTCGTCGGTCTCGCCGTCCAGTACGTAGCGCTCGGTCTCGACGAAACCCCGCGCCTCGGCGAACCGCACCCCGTCCGTGTTGGCGGCCAGGACGACGGTCTCGATCGCGCCGGCACCGAGCGCACGCGCGCGCGTGAGGCCGTTTTCGTAGAGCGCGGCTCCGTAGCCGCGCCGCCGGAACTCGGGCAGCACGCGCGCGATGACGGTCACCACCGCGTCCTCGCCCTCCGGGGGCCGCACTGTGGAGCAGCCCACGAGCACGTCCCCCAGGTATGCGTTCTCCAGCCGGTTCCGACCGCTCCGCTCGCGGACCTCGTCCAGGGACATCGCGGCGGGCGGCACGATCAGGTTGTGGACGTGCCGCCAGTCCTGGAGGGCGTTCTCGGCGTCCGGTGTCACCGGGTCGATGCGCAGGTCGGTCATGGGGCGGAACCTAGGTGACCAGCGGATTCTCGTCCAGTGAGTTCAGGACTCGTAAAAGCGGTTGATCCGTCGGCGAGGGGTTCTTAGGGTGGCGAGTACTTCGGAAAGGAGGTGGTTCGGCAGATGTATGGAAACCGGACGGAAGAGGTGACTGCGGGCTAGTGGCCCGCCGTCGTACTCGGTTCGGCGCCGGACCAGCGTGTGTGAGTTGCGCGCAACCGGCCTAACCCAACGCAGTCACCCGACCCGCGAGCTCGCCGGTACGTCCGGCCGGCTCCCTCGCCGCAAGGCGGAGGGACCTGAGCTCGCGGGTCGCTGCGTTTCCCGGGGCCCGTGGGTCAGGGGCTCAGGCGGTCCAGGCGCCAACTGCCGGACGGTTCCGCTGTGTAGCGGAGGCGGTCGTGGAGGCGGTTCTCCCGGCCCTGCCAGAACTCGACCGTCTGGGGGGCGATACGGAAGCCGCCCCAGTGCGGGGGGACCGGGACCTGTTCGCCCTCGGGGTAGCGGGCGAGCAAGTCCGCGTACGACGACTCCAGTTCGGCTCGCGAGGGGATCACCGTGGACTGGGTGCTGGCCCACGCGCCGAGTTGGGAGCCGTGCGGGCGGGTGCGGAAGTACGCGGCGGTCTCGTCGCGGCCGGTGCGGCGGGCGGTGCCGGTGACCAGGACCTGGCGGGCCATCGGGTGCCAGGGGAAGAGCAGCGAGACGTACGGGTTGGCGCCGAGTTCGCGGGCCTTGCGGGAGTCGTAGTTCGTGTAGAAGACGAAGCCCTGCTCGTCGTAGTGCTTCATGAGGACCGTGCGGGAGCTGGGGCGGCCGTCGGCGTCGGCGGTGGAGACGACCATGGCGTTCGGCTCGTAGACGAGCTCCTGGAGTGCCGCCTCCTCGAACCAGCGGCCGAACTGTGCCATGGGGGTGGGGGCCAGGTCCGTCTCGTCGAGGCCCTCCACGCGGTACTGCCTGCGCATGGCGGCCGGGTCGAGGCGGGGATCACGGTCGGCGGTGGCATCGCGGTCGGTCACGCGGTCATCCTGCCGTACGGCGCCGGGAGGGCGGGTACGGTCTCGCGTTCGGGTGGCACTCAGTGCCGCAGGCCCTCCCCTTGTGTGGCACTCGGCGTTATGGTGCTGATGTCTCTACCTTCGGCCCGCGAGTCCTCCGTGACCGGGGAGCCACAGCATGAGGAGCCGCCTGATGTCCGACTTCGACCCCTCCTTCGTACCTGGACTCGAAGGAGTCGTCGCCTTCGAGACGGAGATCGCCGAACCGGACAAGGAAGGCGGCGCCCTGCGGTACCGGGGCGTCGACATCGAGGACCTGGTCGGTCACGTCTCGTTCGGCAACGTCTGGGGGCTGCTCGTCGACGGCGCCTTCAACCCCGGGCTGCCGCCCGCCGAGCCGTTCCCGATCCCGGTGCACTCCGGGGACATCCGCGTCGACGTACAGTCCGCGCTGGCCATGCTCGCGCCCGTGTGGGGCCTCAAGCCGCTCCTCGACATCGACGAGGAGCAGGCCCGCGACGACCTCGCGCGGGCGGCCGTGATGGCCCTGTCGTACGTCGCCCAGTCCGCGCGCGGGCAGGGGAACGCGATGGTTCCGCAGAGCGAGATCGACAAGGCGCACTCGGTTGTCGAGCGGTTCATGATCCGGTGGCGGGGGGAGCCGGATCCCAAGCATGTCGCGGCCGTGGACGCGTACTGGACGTCCGCCGCGGAGCACGGGATGAACGCGTCCACGTTCACGGCTCGCGTCATCGCCTCTACCGGTGCCGATGTCGCCGCCGCGCTTTCCGGTGCCGTGGGTGCCATGTCCGGGCCTCTGCACGGTGGGGCGCCGTCTCGTGTGCTCGGGATGATCGAGGAGATCGAGCGGACCGGGGATGCGGAGGCGTACGTCCGTCAGGCGCTCGACAAGGGTGAGCGGTTGATGGGTTTCGGGCACCGGGTGTACCGGGCCGAGGATCCTCGGGCTCGTGTACTGCGGCGTACCGCGCGGGAGTTGGGGGCGCCGCGGTTCGAGATCGCGGAGGCGTTGGAGAAGGCGGCGCTCGCGGAGTTGCATGCGCGGCGGCCTGACCGGGTGCTGGCGACCAACGTCGAGTTCTGGGCGGCGATCGTGCTGGACTTCGCCGAGGTGCCGGCGCACATGTTCACGTCGATGTTCACGTGTGCGCGTACGGCGGGGTGGTCGGCGCACATTCTCGAGCAGAAGCGGACGGGGAGGCTTGTGCGGCCGTCCGCTCGCTATGTGGGGCCTGCCACGCGGGGGCCTCAGGAGATCGAGGGGTTCGGGGATATCGCCCACTGAATCGGGGATATCGCCCACTGAAAGCGGATCAGCTCCCCGGTCGTGACGTCCGGGATGCCGATGGCCTCGATCACGGACACGGACCGACAGGCGACGGATGACCGGCTCAGCCGACCGGCCGGGCGGCCTTCTTGATCAGGTCGGCGACGGCGGCCGGCTGCGCGCGGGCGCGGCGCTGGGCGCGCCGGCGGGGGCCGCGCTGCCCCTGCTGGACCTCACCGGGGTGGTGGACGGCTGATGCGGTCGTCGGCAGCGACAGCGACCAGGTGCCCGCTCGGCCTGGTCCCCCACACGGGCGCGCAGCCGGCGCAGGCGAGCGCGTCGACGCCGCGCGGGAGCTGGGAGTCCGCCATGAACGTCACCCGGCTTGCGGGCAGGTCGTCGGCAAGCGATGTGGCGAGGCGTCACTCACGGTGCAACAGCGGGAAGCCGTCGACGAGCGGCAGGATCGGCGGCACCGGAGCGGCGGTCGGCGGGTCGGCGATCCGGTGCTGGACAACTCGCTGCTCGCTCATGTGCCGGTCTCCTCACCGCGGAACGGGCCGGAGGTACGGGTTCCGGCCATGGTTGCGGCGCTTGGGCCGAGCCGCATCGGCGAACTCATGTCTCGTCGCGGGTGTCCAAGGACGGTTCGCTGCACGACCCTGGGCCGACGCCGTCTCCAGCCAGATCCTCAGCGTCTACACCCCACGGCCCGGTACCCCCGAAGCCGACGCGATCCGTCTCCTGGCCGGCTGGAACGCCGACAACCCGCCGGCGGGAACACGCGGCGCCCACGCGGCGGAACCGCGGACGGACACCGCCCCGCGCCCCTGAAAGACAAGGGCACTCAGCCCAGGCTTGTTTCCAGCAGGACCGCCCATTGGGCCACCACTCGCTCCCGGCGGCCCCTGTCGTCGGTGAGCAGGTTGGCAAGGCCCAGGCCCCTCGCCATGTCCAGGAAGCCCTGGACCGTCTCTCTTGCGCCCGGCTTCGACTCGTCCGCGTCCAGCAGATCGACGGCGATTCTGTGGGTCTCGCGGCCCACCTTCGCCTCCAACTCCGTCACCCGGGGCCGGAGTTGGTCCTCGTTCGAGGCGGCCACCCACAGGTGGAGGGCCGCGCGGAACAACGGTCCCGTGTAGAGGTCGACCAGTGCCTCGATCACTGCGCGTCGGTCTGCCGCGCCCTCCGGGAACAGCGCCCGGAGAGCAGTCGAGCGTTCCTCCGCCACATACTCGACCGCTGCCGTGAACAGGTCCTCGCGGGTCGGGAAGTGGTGTTGGGCGGCGCCTCGGGAGACACCTGCGCGTTCGGCCACGACGGAGACCGTGGAGCCGGCCCAGCCGTGTTCGGCGAGGCAGGACACGGCGGCTTCCAGGAGGCGTTGCCGGGTGGCCCGGCTGCGGTCCTGCTTGGGTCGGCGGTCGACCGCGCCCGGCGCCGTCGTCGCGCTCACACCACCCATGCGGGGTCCCGTCGTTCGAGGAATGCTGTCATCCCCTCGCGGGCCTGCGCGGAGCCGAACAGCCGTGCCGAGAGCGCGGTCAGGTCGGCCGCGTCCCGGTCGAAGGTCTCCAGCACCCTAGCCGTGAGCAGCCGTTTCGTCTCGGCCAGGGCCTCGGGAGCGGACCGGCGCAGGCCGTCGAGGATCGGTGCCAGTACCTCGTCCACGTCCGCTCCCGCCACCGTCAGCAGGCCTGCGTGGGTCGCTTCCGTCGCGTCGAAACGCTCGCCGGTGAGGTAGTAGCGGGCCAGTGCTCGCGGGTCCGTGCGGGGAAGGAGCGGGAGGGAGATCACCGCCGGGGCCACCCCGATCCGTACCTCCGTGAACGCGAAAGTGGTTGATGTGGTCGCCGCTGCCGCCATGTCGCAGGCCGCCAACAGGCCTACGCCGCCCGCCCTTACGTGGCCTGTCACTCGCGCGACGACCGGTTTGGGGAGTTCGACGATCTGGCGGAGCAGGGTCACCAGGGACTCCGGAGGCGGAGGATCCCGTAGGTCCGCTCCCGCGCAGAACGTGTTGCCGGTGTGGGTGAGGACGATCGCCCGTACGTCGGTGTCCTTCGCGCACTCCGTCAGCGCTTCCGCCAACTCCCTTACCAGGGACGCCGACAGCGCGTTTCTGCTCTCCGGTGAGTCCAGGCTCAGGGTCTCGATGCCACGCGTGCGGGTACGGCCGATCAGCGTCATGCGCGGCCTCGCAGTTCCCGGCGCAGGATCTTGCCGGAGGCGGCTCGGGGGACGGCGTCGATGAAGCTGACGATGCGGACGCGTTTGTACGGGGCGACGCGTTCGGCGACGTACATGAGGACCTCGCTCTGGGAGAGGTCGGGAGCGGTCTGCTGGCGGACCACGTACGCGTGCGGGACCTCGTTGTTGTCGTCGTTGTACTCGCCCACGACCGCCGCGTCCGCGATGCCGGGGTGCGTGAGCAGGAGGGCCTCCAGTTCGGCGGGGGCCACCTGGAAGCCCTTGTACTTGATGAGTTCCTTCACCCGGTCGACGACGAACGTCCAGCCGCCGTCGTCCACGTAGCCGACGTCCCCGGTGTGCAGCCAGCCGTCCGGGTCGATCATCGCGGCGGTGTCGTCGGGGCGGCCGAGGTAGCCCTTCATCACCTGGGGGCCGCGGATGAGGAGTTCGCCCGCCTCGCCGATGCCGAGGTCCTTGTCGGGGTCGTCGAGGGAGACGACGCGCATCTCGGTGCCGGCGATGAGTTTGCCGACGGTTCCCGGGGGTGCGGTCGGCATGTCCCGTACGGGGACCACGTGGGTGCCCGGGGACAGTTCCGTCATGCCGTACGCCTGGCCTACGGGCGGCAGGCCCAGGCGCTGTGAGCAGGCGGCGGCGAGGTTCGCGTCGAGGGGGGCCGCGGCGCTGATGATGTATTTCAGGGACGAGAGGTCGTACTGGGCGACCGCGGGGTGCTTGGCGAGGGCCAGGACTATGGGCGGGGCCACGTACAGGCCTGTTATGCGGTGGTTCTCGATGGCCGCGAGGAAGGTCTCCAGGTCGAAGCGCGGGAGGACCACGACCGCGGCGCCCTTCCTCAGGGGGGCGTTCATCAGGGCCGTGAGGCCGTAGATGTGGAAGAAGGGGAGGACGGCGAGGATGCGGTCGCCGGGGCCGGTGGGGACCGCGGGCTCCAACTGGGCCAGGTTCGTCGCTATTTGGCGGTGCGTGAGCATCACGCCCTTGGGGGTGCCCGTCGTGCCCGAGGAGTACGGGAGGGCCGCCACGTCCGTCACCGGGTCGATGTCGACCACCGGTTCGGGGGCCGTGGAGCCGAGCATGTCGGCGAGTGAACGGTGGCCGGGTGCGCTGTCGCAGACGAATATCTCCTCGACGCCGCCCGCCAGTTCGGCCGCCCGGCGGGCCGTGTCGACGAGGGGGGACAAGGTGACGATCCAGCGGGCCTCGGAGTCGCGCAGCTGCTTGGCGAACTCCTCCGGGGTGGCGAGCGGGTGCACCGTCGTGACGGAGGCACCCGCGCGGGTCGCGGCGTAGAACGCCAGGGGGAAAGCGACCGTGTTGGGGCTGTGCAGGGCGAGCACGTCCCCCTTGCGCACGCCCGCGTCCGCGAGGCCGGCCGCGATACTCCGGTGGAACGCGTCGAGTTGGGTGTACGTGAGGGTGGTGCCGTCCGTGCCGTCGACCAGCGCGGGTTCGTCGCCGAACTCGGCGGCCCGGGCCAACACCGCGTCGTGGATGGGGAGTTCGACGGCCGGAACGTCTGCGTACTCGCTGCGGAACATGGTTCCTCCTGGCCCGTACTGGCGCGGGCTTCTGTTCAGTACGACTTGGGCAGACCCAGGGTCTGGTGGGAGACGTAGTTGAGAATCATCTCCCGGCTCACCGGAGCAATACGAGCCACGCGCGCGGCAGTTATCAACGAAGCGAGCCCGAACTCGCGCGTGAGGCCGTTGCCGCCGAGGGTGTGCACGGACTGGTCCACGGCCCGCACGCAGGCCTCGCCGGCCGCGTACTTGGCCATGTTGGCGGCCTCACCCGCGCCTGCGTCGTCACCGGCGTCGTACAGGTACGCCGCCTTCTGCATCATCAGGCGGGCGAGTTCGAGGTCGATGTGTGCCTGGGCGAGGGGGTGTGCGATGGCCTGGTGGGCGCCGATCGGGGCGTCCCATACGGTGCGGTCGCGCGCGTACTCGATGGCTCGGGCGAGGGCGTAGCGGCCCATGCCGATCGCGAAGGCGGCGGTCATGATGCGCTCCGGGTTGAGACCGGCGAAGAGTTGGAGCAGGCCCGCGTCTTCGTCTCCTACGAGTGCGTCCGCCGGGAGTCGTACGTCGTCCAGGGTCAGCTCGAACTGCTTCTCCACCGCCTGGAGTTCCATGTCTATCCGGCGGCGGGTGAAGCCGGGGGCGTCTCGCGGGACGATGAACAGGCAGGGCTTGAGGCGGCCTGTTCGGGAGTCTTCCGTGCGGCCGACTATGAGGGTCGCGTCGGCCAGGTCGACGCCGGAGATGAAGACCTTGCGGCCGGTCAACAGCCAGTCTGTGCCGTCTTTTCGGGCTGTGGTGGTGATGCGGTGGCTGTTGGAGCCGGCGTCCGGTTCGGTGATGCCGAAGGCCATGGTTCGGGTGCCGTCTGCCAACGCGGGGAGCCAGGTTTGTTTTTGGGCTTCTGTGCCGAAGCGGGCTATTACTGTGCCGCAGATTGCCGGGGAGACGACCATCATGAGGAGGGGGCATCCGGCTGCGCCCAACTCCTCCAGGACTATGGAGAGTTCGGAGATGCCGCCGCCTCCGCCGCCGTATGCCTCCGGCAGGTTGACGCCGAGGTAGCCGAGCTTGGCTGCCTCGGACCAGAGTTGCTCCCTGTCGTAGGTGCGGCCGTGGCGTTTGCCCAGGGCGGATACGGCTGCACGTAGGGCCTTGTGCTCGTCTGTTTCGGTCGTGGGCATGTGGCTCCTTCGTTGTGGCTGGTCGCGCTCGCGCGGCGGTAGCCGCAAATAGATACAGCCCCGCGCCCCTCAGGTGGGCTTCACTACCGCCAATAGGGCGGCTAGCTGGACCTGTTGGCCCGGCTCGGCGTGTAGGGCCGTTAGCGTGCCTGTGGTCGGAGCCGTGATCTTGTGCTCCATCTTCATTGCCTCCAGCCACAACAGGGGCTCGCCTGCCGTTACTTGGGCTCCTACGGCCAAGCCCTCCGCCACCCTCACCACCGTGCCCGGCATCGGTGCCAGCAGTGAGCCGGGGGCCAGTTGGGCGGCGGGGTCGGGGAAGCGGGGTAGGGCTGTCAGGGTGGTCGCGTTCACGTACACCTGGTCGGTGTCGTAGCTCGCGACCTCGAACTTCCTTTGCACCCCGTCCACTTCGAGTACGACGAGACGCGCGTCGACGTGTACTACCCGCGCCCCTTCCGCCGTCAGGCCCGCCCTCGTGTGGCTGTACTGGACCTCGCACTCGGTGTCGCCCATGGCGTAGCGCTTCACCTGCGGCTGGGACGGGACGTTGCGCCAGGCGCCACCGAAGCGGGAGCGGGCGTGGGTGTCGGCCAGGGCCGCGGCCAGGGGGGCGTGCGGGTCGGGGGCCTGTTGGGTGAGTTCCGGGAGGTGGCGGTCGTAGAAGCCCGTGTCCATGTGGGCCGTCGTGAACTCCTTGTGGCGCAGGGAGTTGACGAGGAGGGGGCGGTTCGTGATCGGGCCGTGGATCGTTGCCTGTTCGAGGGCCCCGGCCAGTTTGCGGAGGGCCTCTGCGCGGGTGGGGGCGTGGGCTACGACCTTGGCGAGCATCGGGTCGTAGTGGACGCCGATGTTGTCGCCGTCGGTGTAGCCGGTGTCGAGGCGGACGCCGGGTGGGACGGCCAGGCGGTGCAGGGTGCCGGTCTGGGGGGTCCAGTCCTGGGAGGGGTCTTCGGCGTAGAGGCGGGCCTCTATCGCGTGGCCGTGCGGGCTTGGCGGGTTGTTTTCGAGGGGCTCTCCCTCGGCGATCCGCAGTTGCAGGGCCACCAGGTCTATGCCGAACACGGCCTCCGTGACGGGGTGTTCGACCTGGAGGCGGGTGTTCATCTCCAGGAAGTGGGCCTTGTTGTCGGAGGAGACGAGGAACTCGACGGTTCCGGCGCCCTCGTAGGCGACCGCGCGGGCGGCACGTACTGCCAACTCGCTCAGATCCTGCGCCAGTTGGTCTGACAGGCCCGGTGCCGGGGACTCCTCTATCACCTTCTGGTGGCGGCGCTGGAGGGAGCAGTCGCGGGTGCCGAGGGACCAGACCGTGCCGTGGATGTCGGCGAGGATCTGGACCTCGACGTGTCGGCCGCCTTCTACGTAGGGCTCGACGAAGACCTCGACGTCACCGAAGGCGCTCATCGCCTCAGCTCGGGCTGCCGTCAACTCGGCTTCCAGGTCAGCGAGTTGGCGTACGACACGCATGCCGCGCCCGCCACCGCCCGCCGCGGCCTTCACCAGGACCGGGAGGTCGGACTCGGTGACGTTTTCCAGGGGCGGGATGCCCA
Source organism: Streptomyces sp. NBC_00986 (assembly GCF_045162565.1). Lineage (NCBI taxonomy): Bacteria > Bacillati > Actinomycetota > Actinomycetes > Kitasatosporales > Streptomycetaceae > Streptomyces > Streptomyces sp. NBC_00986. Next base: position 6,748,957 of record NZ_CP108733.1, on the reverse strand, counting down.
TCAGTTGCTTGGCGCGGGTCTTGGAGGCCATGGCCTCGATCGCCTCGGGCGGGGGGCCGATCCAGAGCAGGCCGGCGGCCTGGACGGCGCGGGCGAAGTCGGCGTTCTCGGAGAGGAAGCCGTAGCCGGGGTGGACGGCGTCGGCGCCCGCCGCGACGGCCGCCTTCACTATCAACTCCCCGCGCAGGTACGTCTCCGTGGGCGTCGAACCGGGGAGCCGTACCGTCGCGTCGGCCATGCGGGCGTGGAGCGCGTGCTCGTCGGCGTCCGAGTGCACGGCGACCGTCCGGATGCCCAGCTCACGGCAGCTACGGAAGACGCGGCAGGCGATCTCGCCCCGGTTGGCGACCAGTACTGTCGAAATCACGTGATCCCTCACATCCGGAAGACGCCGAAGCCACCGCGCGCACCCTCGTAGGGCGCGGTGTGGATGGCGGACAGGCACAGGCCGAGGACGGTGCGGGTGTCGCGCGGGTCGATGACCCCGTCGTCGTACAGCCGCCCCGACAGGAACATCGGCAGGGACTCGGACTCGATCTGCTGCTCCACCATGGCGCGCAGCGCCGCGTCCGCGTCGTCGTCGTAGGGCTGCCCCTTCGCTACGGCCGACTGCCGGGCGACGATCGAGAGCACGCCGGCGAGTTGCTGGGGGCCCATGACGGCGGACTTGGCGCTGGGCCAGGCGAAGAGGAAGCGGGGGTCGTAGGCGCGGCCGCACATGCCGTAGTGGCCGGCGCCGTACGAGGCGCCCATGAGTACGGACAGATGCGGTACGCGGCTGTTGCTGACGGCGTTGATCATCATCGCGCCGTGCTTGATGATGCCGCCCTGTTCGTACTCCTTGCCGACCATGTAGCCGGTGGTGTTGTGCAGGAAGAGCAGCGGGATGTCGCGCTGGTTGGCCAACTGGATGAACTGGGCGGCCTTTTGGGACTCCTGACTGAAGAGGACGCCTTGGGCGTTCGCCAGGATGCCGACGGGATAGCCGTGCAGGGTGGCCCAACCCGTCACCAGGCTCGTGCCGTAGAGGGGCTTGAACTCGTCGAAGTCGGAGGCGTCGACGAGTCGGGCGACGACCTCGCGGGGATCGAAGGGGGTTTTGAGGTCCCCGGGGACGATGCCCAGCAGCTCGTCCTCGTCGTACTTGGGAGGTGCCGCCAGGGCCGGATCGGCGTACGCCTTGCGGTGGTTGAGGCGGGCGACGACGCGGCGGGCCTGCCGCAGCGCGTCCTGCTCATCTACGGCGAAGTGGTCCGCGAGGCCCGAGACGCGCGCGTGCATCTCGGCGCCGCCGAGCGACTCGTCGTCGCTCTCCTCGCCGGTCGCCATCTTCACGAGGGGCGGCCCGCCGAGGAACACTTTCGCGCGCTCCTTGACCATGATCACGTGGTCGGACATGCCGGGGATGTACGCGCCGCCGGCGGTCGAGTTGCCGAAGACGACAGCGATCGTCGGGATGCCGGCGGCCGAAAGCCGGGTCAGATCACGGAAGATGGCGCCGCCCGGGATGAAGATCTCCTTCTGGGAGGGGAGATCGGCGCCTCCGGACTCGACGAGGCTGATGCAGGGGAGGCGGTTGGCGAGGGCGATGTCGTTGGCGCGCAGGGCCTTCTTCAGCGACCAGGGATTGCTTGCGCCCCCGCGCACGGTCGGGTCGTTGGCGGTGATCAGGCACTCCACGCCTTCCACGACCCCGATGCCGGTGACGAGTGAGGCGCCGACCGCGTAGTCGCTGCCCCAGGCGGCGAGCGGGGAGAGTTCGAGGAAGGGGGTGTCGGGGTCGAGGAGCAGTTCGATGCGCTCGCGGGCGAGCAACTTGCCGCGTTTACGGTGCCGTTCGACGTACTTCGGCCCGCCACCGGCGAGCGCCTTCGCGTGCTCGGCGTCGAGTTCGCCGAGTTTGGCGAGCATGGTCTCGCGGTTGGCCGCGTAGTCGGGACCGTTGGTGTCCAGGGCGGTCGGGAGGACGGTCACAGGAGGACCTCCGGTATGTCCAGACGACGGGAACGCAGCCATTCGCCCAGGGCCTTGGCCTGCGGATCGAAACGATGCTGGGCGGCGACGCCCTCGCCGAGAATCCCCTCGACGACGAAGTTGAGGGCGCGCAGGTTGGGCAGAGCGTGCCGAGTGACCACCAACTCGGCGGTCTCCGGCAGGAGTTGCTTGAATCTCTCGACGGTCAGCGCATGGGCGAGCCAGCGCCACGCCTCATCCGTACGCGCCCACACCCCCACGTTGGCGTTCCCTCCCTTGTCACCGCTACGGGCCCCGGCGACCAGACCGAGGGGCGCCCGCGTCGTGGGCCCGTCCGGCGGAGGCTCGGGGAGGGCCGGCTGCGGAAGGTTTTCCAGTACGCGGGTGTGGTGGGCCGGGGCCACAGCAATCCGGCGCCCGTCGTGGAGGACGGCCACATGGTCGACGTCACCATGGGGGACATACACATCATCGAAGACGCCATAGGGCGCTCCCTTTCCAGGTGGGGTCAGCACATGGAAGCCGGGGTAACTGGCCAGTGCGAGCTCGACGGCGGCGGCGCTCAAGGCCCGCCCGACGACCTCCTGATCGGAATCCCGCACGACGAGCCGCAGCAGTGCGCTGGCGGTCTCCTCGGTGGAGGCGTCCGCGTGGTCGGTACGGGCGAGATCCCAACGGAGTTCACCGGGCCGGGACTTGGCGTTCCCCTCGTCGAACGCGGCCTCCATCTGCTCCCGGACGAGAGTGGCCTTGCGCTCGATGTCGAGCCCGGTGAGCACGAAGGTGACCTCGTTGCGGAAGCCCCCCAGCCGATTGAGCCCGACCTTGAGAGTCGGCGGTGGAGCTTCCCCACGCACACCCTCGATCCGCACCCGATCGCCCCCGTCCCCGCCCCCGGTCCCGTCCTCCCCGATCCGGATGGTGTCGAGGCGGGCGGTGACATCGGGTCCGGCGTAGCGCGCGCCGTGCGTCTCGTAGAGGAGCTGCGCGGTGACGGTACCGAGGTCCACCACTCCCCCGGTGCCGGGGTGTTTGGTGATGACGCAGGACCCGTCCTCATGAATCTCGGCGAGCGGAAACCCGGGCCGGCGGAGCTTCTCCGGTGCGTGCTCGGTGAAGAAGGCGTAGTTGCCACCGGTCGCTTGCGTCCCGCACTCCAGCACATGCCCGGCGACCACGGCCCCCGCCAGCCGGTCGTAGTCGTCGGCCGCCCACCCGAAGTGAGCGACGGCAGGCCCGGTGACCAGGGCGGCGTCGGTGACCCGCCCGGTGACCACGACATCGGCCCCCGCATCAAGACAGGCGGCGATCCCGAAGCCACCGAGATAGGCGTGCGCGGCCAGGGCATCCGGATACCGCCCGGCGAGATCGTCCCCCTCGACATGCGCGACCCGTACGGCCATCCCGAGCCGATCGGCCAACTTCCGTACGGCGTCGGCGAGTCCGGCGGGATTCAGCCCCCCGGCGTTGGTGACGATCCGCACCCCGCGCTCCTGGGCGAGCCCGAGACACTCCTCCAACTGCTTGAGGAACGTACGGGCGTACCCGGCGCCGGGGTCCTTCAGCCGGTCCCGTCCCAGGATGAGCATGGTCAGCTCGGCGAGGTAGTCACCGGTGAGGACGTCCAGTCGACCGCCGGTGAGCATCTCGCGAAGGGCGTCGAACCGGTCGCCGTAGAAGCCGGAGGCGTTGCCTATGCGGAGGGGGGCGACGGTGGAGGTCACTGTCCGTCCCCCTCCTTCGGCTTCGGCGGGCGCCCGGCGCCGGGTGGCCCCGCGAAGGCCTGGGCGATGTCGAGCCACTGATCGGCGTCGGCACCGACCGCCTCCACCGCGAGGTCGGAGCGGTGGGCGCGCTGGGTGACGAGGAGGCAGAAGTCGAGGGCGGGGCCGGTGACACGTTGCGGGGCGTCTTCGGGGCCGTAGACCCACAACTCACCCTCGCCGGAGGGAGCGCGGAGTTCGACACGGAACTCCTCGCTCGGCGGAGTGAGCCCATGCACACCGAAGGCGAAGTCACGTGCGCGCACACCGATGCGCACCACATGCCGAAGCCGGTCTGTAGGTGGCCGAACCACACCGACCGCGTCTGCGACATCCTGCCCATGGGCCCAGGTCTCCATAAGCCGACCGGTGGCCATGGAGGCGGCCGACATGGGTGGGCCGTACCAGGGGAAACGGGTTCCTGTGGGTGCGGCGTACAGGGCGGATAGCAGGGCCGTCCGCCCGGCCCTCCAGTCGGCGAGAAGCTGAGCGGGGGTCTTCGCGGCCCCCTCCTGCGCGCCCTCGTCCACGAACGTCTCAGGAGTGGCGAGCGCCTTCTCGACCAGCGCGCGGAACGCTTCCTCGTCCGTCACCGCGAGCAGGGCGGAGTGGTCGGTCCAGGCCAGGTGGGCGATCTGGTGGGCGACGGTCCAGCGGGCAGCGGGCGTCTCGAAGGCCCAGCCCTCCGGCCTCAACTCGGCCACAAGCCGGTCGAGTTCCTCGCTCTCCTCACGCAGGTCGTCGAACACGCGCGTCGGATCGGACATGGGGGGGAGCATGGCAGGGGCACCAGAAACAATCAAGCGTGCTTGCATTATTTAAGTTCGGGTGGGCTGGATGGGGTGGGGTGGGCGGGTTACTGCGGCCCTGCGTCGTGAAGTGACGGGTGGGCCGCCCGCTTCTTGGTCAGTGTCGGGATTGCGGGAGCCGAGTAAAGGGCGCTCCCTGCGGTCGCGTCGGCTGCGCCGATTCCGCTGCGCTCCACCCTTGACTCGTCTCCCGCAATCCCGGTTCAGAAGCGAGCGGGCGGCCCGGAGGGATGGGTGGCCAAGGTAGGAATCCCCTTGCCTGTACTGCGTTGTCGGCCGGTGCGGAGGGGACGCGTTCGCGTCTCGCCAGCACGCCGGGCGGGCTTAGCGGCTACCGGCCGGTGAGGTGCGAGGGTGCGCGCTGCCGCCCCGCCAGCACGCCCCCTCGGCTCAGCGGCCAACGGTGGATGGGGGAGTGGGCGGGGGTGGGTGGATCGGGGGTGGGTGGATCGGGGGTGGGTGGATGGGTGGTTGCTGGAGGCTGTAGGTAAATCTAACCACTTTCATGCCCTTTTGCTGGTTAGAAAGAGCCCCGGCTTCCGGAGAGGGCGGGGTCGGGGGCGAGGTGGCGCGCAGGCAGGGACTCCCTCTGGGGCAGATCCAGGCCGGGCGAGGAGGCGCGTTCGCGTCTCGCCAGCACGCCACCTCGACTCAGCGGCCAACGGTGGATGGGTGAGGGTGGGTGGCTGCTGGAAGCTGTAGGTAAAACTAACCGCTCTGACGCACTATCACTGGTTAGAAAAGACCCCAGCTTCCAGAGATGGCAGGGTCCAGGGTTGGGTGCGAGGGGGTGCGTTGGCGTCTTGCCTGCCCGCCGGGTCGGCTTAGCGACTGTCGGCCGGTGGGGACCTGCTGCGCAAGAGACCAAGGGGGCGAGGGGACGCGCTCGCACCTCCCCCACATTCCCGGCAGGCTCGGCGGCCGGTGATGGGCAGTTCCGACCCGTGGACGCGGAGGATGCTCCGGGCCCGTCCCGAGTGGTGGCCCGGGTGGCGGCCCGGGCCGTGGCCCGTCGAAGTGTGACAGTCGAGGGGGAAGTGTCACGTTTCGCAGACCCGCATACCCTCCCCGCCCCCGCCGCTCGGAACCGTGGCCTCTCTGGAAGCCAGGGTCTTTTCTAACCAGTCAAAGGTCGCGAAGGTGGTTAGATTTGCCCCCAGCTTCTGGCGACCTCCCACTCAGGGTTGGCCGCTGAGCCGAGGTGGCGTGCCGGCGAGACGCGAACGCGCCCCTCCGTACCGGCCCGCAACGCAGTACAGGTACGGCATATGTACCTGGCCACCCGTTCCTCCGGGCCGCTCGCTCGCTTCTGAAACGGGCTGGAGCGGCCCTAGTCAAGGGTGGCCCGCAGGGCCATCGCCGCAGGCGACGCGACCGCAGGGAGCGCCCTTTACTCGGGCCGTGGAAGCCCGACACTGGCCAAGAAGCGAGTGGCCCAACGGTCACCTACGGCTCTACGTTCGCCTTCCCCCGGCCCACCTGTGTCCGCACCGCCCCCATACTCGCCGCGATGACCAGCGCAATAGCCATGGCTTCGGGAACGGACAGTGCCTGGTGGAGGATCAGGAAGCCCGCGGTCGCCGCCACGGCTGGTTCCAGGCTCATCAGGATGGCGAAGGTGGAGGAGGGGAGGCGGCGCAGGGCCAGGAGTTCGAGTGTGTAGGGGAGGACCGAAGACAGGACCGCTACCGCGGATCCGAGGGCGATCGTCGCCGGGTTCAGCAGCTTCGTGCCTGACTCCGCGACGCCCAGCGGTAGAAACACCACCGCCGCCACGACCATCGCCAGCGCCAACCCATCGGCCTGCGGAAAGCGACGTCCCGTACGGGCACTGAAGACTATGTACGTGGCCCACATGGCGCCGGCCCCCAGGGCGAAGGCCACGCCTACAGGGTCCAGGCTGCTGAAGCCTCCGCCGCCGAGGAGGAAGACGCCCGCCAGGGCGAGTCCCGCCCACACGGCGTTCAGCGCACGCCGGGACGTCAGGACCGAGAGGGCCAGCGGGCCCAGCACCTCCAGCGTCACCGCCGGGCCCAGGGGGATGCGGGCCAGCGACTGGTAGAAGAGGCCGTTCATCGCGGCCATGGTGATGCCGAAGACGACGACCGTGCCCCAGTCCGCTCGCGAGTGGCCGCGCAGGCTCGGGCGACAGATCACGAGGAGAACCACCGCGGCCACCAGCAGCCGTAGCGTCACCACACCCAGCGCCCCCACCCGGGGCATCAGCGTCACCGCCAGCGCGCCACCGAACTGCACCGAGATACCCCCGGCCAGCACCAGACCCACCGGCCCGAGCGAGCCCCTGCGACTAGGGGCGACGGCCGGACCGGCGGTCGGGCCGACGGACGGGGTGGCCACGGGGGCGGCGGGCGGCGTACTGGGGATGCTCACGGGGGCTTCCAGGGCTCGGTTCAGCGCGCATTCGTCCATCACGATGCACTGCTCGGTCCATGGTAATGGACTTCGACAGGTGTGCGAACCCTTTATGCAACTGTCATTGCGGCTAGTCCCGGAACAGGGGCCGCCCGTCGGGGAGCGTGGTGGGCATGGGCCCGAAGAGGGGATCGGAGTACTCCGGGTACTCGGTCTGCGGGTAGGTCGGCTGATACGTCGGCGCGTACGACGGCTCGTACGACGGCTCGTACGTCTGCGGGGCCCAGCTCTCGACGAAGACCGGCGCCGCGGGATACCCGTAACCGACGCCCGCCTCCGCGAACGACGGCAGCCTCAACTCCCCGGTGTCCATCGCCACGTTGTTCTGCGACCGGTGCAGCCGCGAGTACGCCCCGCCCAGCGCCATCAGCTCGGCGTGCCGCCCCGTCTCCACGATCCGCCCCCGGTCCACCACCAGGATGCGGTCGGCGTCGGGGGCGAGGTTGAGGTCGTGGGTGATCATGATGGTCGTGCGGCCCGCCATCAGGCGTCGTAGGGGCTTCACCACACGGCGGGCGGCCATCGAGTCCAAGCCGGTGGTCGGTTCGTCGAGGACCAGGACCGGGGCGTCGCGCAGGATCGCGCGGGCGATCGCCAGGCGCTGGAGCTGACCGCCGGACAGGCGGGCCGAGTTGGGGTCGACCTTCGTGTCGTAGCCGTCGGGGAGGCGGAGGATGAACTCGTGGGCGTCGGCCGCTATCGCCGCGTCCATGATCGCCTGCTCGCTCGCGCCGGGGCGGCCGCAGGCGATGTTCGCGCGGACGGTGTCGTGCAGGACCAGGGTCTCCTGGGGGAGCAGGGTCACGTACTCGCGCAGGCGGGCGAGGGGGAGGTCACGGAGGGGGACGCCGTCGAGGAGGACCTCGCCCGCGTCGGGGTCGTAGAAGCGGAGGAGCATTTTGGAGACGGTGGACTTGCCGGCGCCGCTGGGGCCGGTGACGATCACCAGTTCGCCGGGGTTGACGGTGAACGAGAGGCCTTCCAGGGCGAGTCGGTCGGTGCCGGGGTAGCTGAAGGTGACGCCGCGGAGTTCGACCGTGCCGTCGGGGCGGCCGGTCTCGGAGTCGTGGGCGGGGTCGGCGACGGACGGGCGTACGTCGAGGATCTCGATGAGGCGTTCGGCGCCCGCGGTGGCGGCGGTGATGGTCAGGCCGAGTTGGGCCAGGCCGCGGACGGGCGGGTAGAGGTAGCCCAAGAAGGCCGAGAAGGCCAGGAGTTGGCCGAGGGTCATGCGGCCCGTCGAGATCTCCCAGGCGCCGATGCCGATGACGGCGAGCACGCACACGGTCTCGATGACGGCGACGAGTTGCTCGTAGGCCTCGTTGAGCCGCGTCGAGCGGACGGAGGCGCGGAACCAGGCGCCGGCCTCCTCGTTCAGGCGGCGGCGTTCGGCGTCGCGGCGGCCGTAGGCCTGGGTGAGGACGATGTTGCCGAGGGACTCCTCGACGACGGAGGTGATCGCGCCGTCGGCGACCCGGCCCTCGCGCGAGACGTCCTTGATGGAGCCGGAGAAGCGGCGGGCCGCGAGCCAGAAGAGGGGGGCGAGCACGAAGGTGGCCGCGGCGAGGTCCCAGCGCAGCCAGAACGCGGCGGCGGCGTAGAAGAGGGCGGAGAAGACCGCGGAGGCGGTGCCGACGACGCCGGAGACGACGAGGGTCTCGATCGCCTCCACGTCACCGGTGAGGCGGGACAACAGGTCGCCCTGGCGATGCCGTTGGAAGAAATGCGGGGGCAACTGCTGTACGTGGTCGAAGACATGCTCGCGCAGTCTCATCACGAAGCGTTCGGTGGCCCAGGCGGCAAGGGAGTTGCCGGCGTACGAGACGAGCGCGCCGACGATCGCGACGCCCAGCCACTTCGCGGCCGGGCTCCAGAACGCGCTCAGTGAGCCCTTCGCGAGGGCCCGGTCGGTGAGGTCGGCGAAGAGGAGGATGGCCTCGGTCTCGGCGAGCGCGCCGATCACCGTGCACACCCAGACGAGGACCAGCCAGCGTCTGAGACCGCGGGTCAGCGGCCAGAAACGACGGAAAGCGGTGCGGGCGGGAATGGTGGGAGTTCCGTAGTCCTCGTCGTATTCGAGGTCCTCTTCGTCCGTGTCCGGATATGAATCCACGCCCGTGATCCCCTTCACTTTCCGTCATTAGAATTCTTTGGATTTTCGAATTCGGGAAAGAAAAGAGGGCCGACTGCGTGGGTCGGCCCTCTTCTACTGCCGGTTCAGCTGTCCTGGCCGGGCAGCGGCTTCGGCAGCGGCTTGGGCTCGTGCTTCTTGCGGGGCTTCGGGGGCGGCGGGGGCGGAAGCTGCTGCTTCTTGGGCTTGGGCAGCGGGGCGAGCTTGTTGAGGCCCATTCCGAACTCCTTGGTTGTGCAGACGAATTTGTGCGTCAAAGTCGAGCGTTTTACCGCCCGGGGAATTCCCGACACCCAGAAACTTACACGGCCCTGCAGCCAAGTCGCAGCAAAGTCGTCGACCGAACGGCAAACATGGGCTGTGAATACCTTTGTGAATCCTGAGTTACGGCCGCCAACCTGAGAGTTCTCTGATAAACCTGAGAGCAGTCTTAATGAACCTGTGCTTCCGCCCTCAAGCGAGGGCCTGCCCGAGGCCGTCCGGCCCTCAGCGGCGCGCCATGTAGAGGTCCAGCGCCTTGTGCAGCAGCCGGTTGAGGGGGAAGTCCCACTCCCCGAGGTACTCGACGGCTTCTCCGCCCGCGCCGGCCTTGAAACGCAGCAGCCCCAGCAGGTGGTTGGACTCCTCCAGGGTGTCGGTGATGCCCCTGAAGTCGTATACGGCCGCGCCCAGTTGATGGGCGTCGGTCATCATGCGCCACTGCATCGCGTTGTTGGGCTGCACCTCGCGCCTGCGGCTGGTGGAGGCGCCGTAGGAGTACCAGACGTGCCGGCCGACCGTCAGCATCGTGGCCGCGGCGAGGATCTCGCCGTCGTGGTGGGCGAGGTAGAGGCGCATGCGGTCGGGGTGTTCGGCGGTGAGGGCGGTCCACATGCGCTGGAAGTAGGGCAGCGGGCGCGGGATGAAACGGTCGCGCTCGGCGGTCTCGGCGTACAGCTCGTAGAAGGCGGGGAGTTCGTCGTAGCCGCCCTGGACCACCTTCACGCCGGCCTTCTCGGCCTTCTTGATGTTGCGCCGCCACTGCTGGTTGAGCCCGCGGTGGATCTCGTCCAACGACCGTCCAGCGAACGGCACTTGGAAGACATACCGGGGCTGCCCGGCCGCGAACCCGTCCTCTCCCCCGGGCTCCGTCTGCTGCCAGCCCGCACGGCGCAGGCGGTCGGCGACCTCGTAGGCACGGGGTTCGTACGACGTGGGCGCGGCGTCCTTCAGCCGGCGCGCGTCGGGATCGGCGATCGCCGCCTTCACCGCGTCCGCGCTCCAGCGGCGTACGACGACGGGCGGGCCCATCTTCACCGTGAACGCGCCCTGCGACTTGAGGTGCGCGAGCATCGGATCGAGCCAGCGGTCGAGATCGGCGGCGTGCCAGTCGATGACCGGACCCTCGGGCAGGTACGCGAGGTACTTCTTGAGTTTGGGCACGGGCCGGTACAACACGAGTCCGACTCCGACCAACTCCCCGCTCCCCTCGAACCACCCGAGACTCTCCGCCCGCCAGTCGGGCTTCACCGCACCCCACGACGGCACCTGCATATGGCTGGCGGAGGGGCGCGCGGCGATGAACGCGAGGTGTTCGGCGGGGGTGATGGGGCGGAGACGGAGGTTGGTCATACGCGGGCTCCCTGGCGGATCGAAACCGTGGTCGAACGGCCAGCCTAGGCAGTCATCCGCGCCCGTCCCGGGGTCCGAACACCTCCATCGCCTCCGTGTCCGACGCCCTCGCGTTGAGGAAGTAGTCCGCCCACTCCGCGATCTCCGGGTAGCCGGACTCGCGGGTGAGGCGGGTGATCGCCGCCGGGATGTCGTACGGCGTGACGCGCAGGTCCGTGCCCGGGCCCAGGAGGCACCAGTGTGCGCCGGGGCGGCCGTACGGCATGCCGACGCTGCCGGGGTTGACGATCAGGCGGCCGTGGGCGAGGCGGACGTACGGCATGTGGGTGTGGCCGCAGACGATCGTGCGGACGTCGTCGTCAAGGCCGGTGAGGACCTCCGTCCAGCGGGCGGGGCGGGAGTCGACCAGGACAACTTCCTCGTCGTCCCGGGGAGTTGCGTGGCAGAAGAGGACCTTGCCCAGGCCGCGGATCGTGAGGGTGAGCGTCTTGGGGAGGGTGGCCAGGAAGTCGATCTGGTCGGGGCGGAGGGCGGTCGCCGCGTACGGGGCGATCGGGTCGGGGATGTCGGCGCGTTCGCCTCTGCGGTACTCGACCAGTTCGCGGTCCGCGTTGCCCGAGATCCACAGCACTCGGTCGGCCTGGGCTCTCAACAGGTCTACTGCTTCCGCCGGTTGGGGGCCCGCCGTGATGTCGCCGGTGAGGACGATGCGGTCGGCGGCGGCCACCTCCGGTTCGGCCAGGACCGCTTCCAGGGCGGGGAGCACGCCGTGGATGTCGGAGAGGACGGCGACCCGGCCCAGTTCGTCGGTCACTTCGCTTCTCCCTCCAGCGCGTCCGCCAGGACCTCCGCGAGATGCCGACCCCGTACGCCCGCCAACTGCTCCAGCTGCGTACGGCACGAGAAGCCGTCCGCCAGGATCAGCGCGTCCTCCGGTGCCTGGCGTACCGCCGGGAGGAGTTGTTCCTCGGCGCATGTCGCCGACACCTCGTAGTGGCCCTTCTCGAAGCCGAAGTTGCCCGCCAACCCGCAGCAGCCGCCCGCCAGTTCACCCGTCAGGCCGGCCGCCTCGCGCAGGCGGCGGTCGGGGGCGTCGCCCAGTACCGCGTGCTGGTGGCAGTGGGTCTGACCGACCGTGGGGCGGTTGATGCGGGGCGGGGCCCAGTCGGGGGCGAGGCGTTCCAGGGCTGCGGCGAAGGTGAGGACCGAGGCGGACAGGCGGGCTGCTCGGGGGTCGTCGGGGAGTAGTTCCGGGAGGTCCGTGCGGAGGGCTGCCGCGCAGCTCGGTTCCAGGACGACGATGGGCACATCCCCCGCGCCCGGGAGCTCGCCCATCACGTCCAGCGTGCGGCGCATCACCTCGCGGGCGCGGTCCAGTTGGCCCGTCGAGACGTATGTCAGGCCGCAGCACACCGGCTTGCTGATTCTCCTCATCGCCGGCAGGACCGGGAGTACGCCCAGCCCGGCCGCCTCCAACACCCGTACCGCCGCCTGCCCGACCGCCGGCGAGAGGTGTTCCGTGAACGTGTCCGGCCAGAGGAGGACATGACCCCGCGCGGGCGTCTCCGAGTACTCCACTCCCGCCCGCATGCTTCGCCGCGTCGCCGCCCTCACCTCCCGTCGCCATCCGCGCGTGAACGTCGTCCCCGCCACCCGCGGAATCCCCCGCTCCCCCGCGATCCCGCCCAGCCGCTTCGCCAGCGCCGCCAACGGCCGTACGGAAGCGAGGGAGTTGACCAGCCATGCCGTGCGGGTGCGCGCCACCAGCCGTAGCCAGCGCGGCAGCCACCCCATCGCGTAGTGCGCCGCGGGCCTGCGCCGGCCCTCGTAGTGGTGGTGCAGGAACTCCGCCTTGTACGTGGCCATGTCGACCCCGACCGGGCAGTCCGTGCGGCAGCCCTTGCAGGACAGACAGAGGTCCAGCGCGTCACGGACCTCCGTCGACTGCCAGCCGTCGGTGACCAGTTCGCCCGCGAGCATCTCGTGGAGGAGTCGGGCACGCCCGCGCGTGGAGTGCTGCTCCTCTCCCGTCGCGCGGAACGACGGGCACATCACCGACGGCCCGTTCGCCTCTGTCGTACGGCACTTGGCCACCCCCACGCACCGCCGTACCGCCGCCGAGAAGTCCCCGCCGTCGGACGGGTAGCCGAACACCACGTCCACCGGCTTGCGCGGGAGCACCGAGAAGCGGAGGTTCGTGTCCAGCGGGGCGGGCCGCACGAGCATCCCGGGGTTGAGGAGGTCGTCCGGGTCCCAGACTCCCTTCGCGCGCTCGAAGAGGGTCACCATCTCCTCGCCGTACATCTTCGGGAGGAGTTCCGCGCGCGCCTGACCGTCCCCGTGTTCGCCGGAGAGCGAGCCGCCGTGCGCCGCCACCAACTCCGCCAGCTCCTCCGAGAAGCGGCGGAAGCGCGCCACCCCCGGCTCCGTCAACAGGTCGAAGTCGATGCGGACATGGATGCAGCCGTCCCCGAAGTGGCCGTACGGCGTGCCCCGTAGGCCGTGCGCGGTCAGCAAGCCCCTGAAGTCCCGTAGGTACGCGCCCAGTCGGGCCGGCGGTACCGCGCAGTCCTCCCAGCCCGGCCACGCCTCCGAACCGTCCGGCATGCGCGTCGCCGTACCGCTCGCGTCCTCGCGGATGCGCCACAGGGTCCGTTGACCCGCAGGGTCCGTGACCACGAGGGAGTCGAGGACGTCGGCCGCGCGGACGATGGTCTCCGCACGCGTGCGTGCCTCCGCCTCCGTGTCGCCGCCCGTCTCCACGAACAGCCAGGCTCCGCCCCGGGGGAGGTCGGCCGTCGAGCGGACCAGGTCGGCCGCCATGCCCTCCACCGTCAGCGGGCCGTGGACCAGCAGGCCCGCCGCCGCCTCCGCCGCCGCGCCCTCGTCGGCGTAACCGAGCACCGCCAACGCACGCGCGCGGGGTGCCTCGACGAGGCGTACGACCGCCTCCGTGAGGATGCCCAGCGTGCCCTCGCTGCCGCAGAAGGAGCGGGCCACGTCCGCGCCGTTCTCGGGGAGGAGGGCGTCCAACGCGTAGCCCGAGATACGGCGGGGGAGGTCCGGGAAGCCGGTGCGCAGGCGGGCCAACTCGGTCTCCACGAGCGGGCGCAGGCCTTCCGGAGCGCCTGTCCAGTCGCGGCCGGGGTGCAGAAGATCCCCCCGCGCGGTGATCACCGACAGTTCACTCACGCTGTCCGCCGTCGTGCCCCAGGCGACCGAGTGGGAGCCGCAGGAGTTGTTGCCGATCATGCCGCCGAGGGTGCAGCGGCTGTGGGTCGAGGGGTCGGGGCCGAAGCGCAACCCGTGCGGGGCGGCGGCCTGTTGGAGGCGGTCGAGGACCAGGCCGGGCTGGACGACCGCCGTACGGGAGGCGGGGTCCAGGGACACCAGTCCGTTCATGTGGCGGGTGAAGTCCAGGACCACACCGGTGCCCGTCGCCTGGCCGGCGATCGACGTGCCGCCGCCGCGGGCCACCACCGGCACCCCGTGCGCCCGGCAGGCAGCGAGCGTCGCCGCCACGTCGTCGGCGTCACGGGGTGCGACGACGCCCAGGGGGACGCGTCGGTAGTTGGACGCGTCCATGGTCGTCAGCGCCCGGGACGTGACGTCGAAACCGACCTCGCCCCGGACGGTCCTGCGCAGCTCCGCCCGCACACCCGCCAGTTCCGCCTGAAGATCCGCCATGTCCCCAGCATGCACCCGACCACTGACAGTGACCGTCCGGCATCTGGCGAAACGTTCCGGGATACTTCGCATCCACAGGGCACCGATTCCGTAAACGCCTCCAGAACCTCCCCAGTTCGATCACTAATTCTCATATAGTGACCGGCAGTTGAGCACCCGGTGTCGCTTCTCGCCCAGGAACCCGACGAGCACCCCCCGAGGACACGACCGAGGACGACTGAGGACCACGACCAAAGACGCCCGAGGACCCGACCGAGGACCCCCTTCATGACCGCCCCCATACTTCCCGGCGAACGACCCACCTTCCGCACCGTCGCCCCCGTCCCCCTGTTCACCGCCGTACTGGCCGGGCTCGCGGTCGCCGGCGCGGTCTATGTGACGCCCGGCTCGAAGCGGCTCGCGGTCGCCTGCGGTGCGGGGGCCGGTGCGCTGCTGCTGTGCGCGGCCGTCGCGCTCGCCACGCACGCGTACCAGACGGCCCGGATCACCCGCCGCCGCCTCGAGGCCGTCACCCTGGACGCGGGACGCCTGCTGCAGGAACGGGCCCGGCTGAGCACGGACTTCGACCGGGAGCGCGTGCAGCTGACCGAGGAGCTGACCCACGAGCGGGCCCGGCTGACCGCTGAACTCTCGCAGGAACGCGCCCGGTTGACCTCCGACTTCTCCCAGGAGCGCATGCGGCTCACCACCTCCTTCGCGGAGGAGCGCAGCCGCCTCACGGAGGAGAGCGAGCTGGAGCGCGCCCGGCTGAGCGCCGAGAACAAGCAGCTGGCCGAGCGGGCCCGCCGCGACTCCCACGAGCGTGCCGCCGCGCTCTCCGCGACCGCCAACGCGGCGGGCCGGATGCAGGCGTTGGCCACCGGCATGCTCGCCGACCTGCGCGCCATGGAGGAGCGGCACTCGGACGAGGACGTCCTCGCCGACCTGCTCCACCTCGACCACCGCACCGCGCAGGCGGGCCGTCTCGCCGACTCCGTCGCCGTCCTCACGGGCGCGCGCTCCGGGCGCCGTTGGGCGCGCCCGATCGCCATGGAGTCGATCCTGCGGGGCGCGATGGGCCGCATCAGCGGCTACCAACGCGTGCGCGTGCACTCCGCGAGCGACACCGCCGTCGCCGGGCACGCGGCCGAGGGCGTGATGCACGCGCTCGCCGAACTCCTCGACAACGCCGCGAACTTCTCGCCGCCGAGCGCCGAAGTGCATGTCTACGTAGAAGAAGTGCCCGCCGGGGTCATCCTCTCGGTGGAGGACAGCGGCCTGGTCATGGGCGACATCCAGCTGCGCCGTGCCGAGCGTGCCGTCTCCGGTGACTCGACCGAACTGGGCGGCCTCACCGGCACCCGGCTGGGCCTCGCGGTCGTCGGGCGGCTGGCCCGCAAGTACGGCCTGAAGGTGTCGTACCGGCCCTCCGCGCGGGGCGGCACCGGCGTCCTGATGCTCGTACCGCAGGACATCCTGGTGCCCCAGGACGCGCCGGCACCGCAGGTGTCCCTGGACCTCCCCGAGGCGTCACCGCAGCCCTCGCCGTCAACACCGGGGGATCCGGAGGCAGTTGCTGAGCCCGCGGCCTCCGTCCGGGACCATCCCTGGATGTCCTACGCCGCCGGACGCACCCTCGCCGACCTCGACCCGGACCCGGTGCCCACGCACGAGTCGCCGGACCGGGACGCCCCTGCCGATGCCGTGCTGGACGTGGCGAACACGTTGCCCGAAGGCCTCCCCAAGCGTCGCCGGGGTCAGGCACTCGCGGAGGCCGAGCGTTCACGCGCGCGTGCCGAGTCCGCCGCCCCCGAGACGACACGCCCCGCCCCCTCGGCCGACGACACCCTCGTCCGCACCGCCCGCTTCAACAGCTTCCGCCAGGCCGTGCGCGAGGCGGCGACCGACCAGGGCACGCGCGCGTCCGACACCGACGCGGACAGCCCTGTATCAGCGGACAGCCCCGTATCTGCAGAGCCCACCCCCTCCCTCTCCCACCCGGAAGGCAACCCCACCTCATGACCGGCACGACGACCGCCGACGAGAAGCTCACCTGGCTCATCGAGGGCCTCCTGGAGCGCACCCCGGGCGCGCGGCACGCGCTCGTGCTGTCGCGGGACGGCCTGAAGCTGTGCCGGACGCCCGAACTCTCCGTCGACCAGGCCGACCAGCTCGCCGCGATCGCCGCCGGGATCCAGTCGCTGTCGCACGGCGCGTCGGTGGAGTTCGGGGACGGCAGCGGGGGTGTGCGCTCCGCGATGACGGAGTTCTACGGCGGCGTGCTGTTCATCGTCGAGGCGGGTGAGGGGGCGCACCTGGCCCTGGTCACCACCGAGGACGCGGACGCGGGGCTGATCGGGCACAACATGAGCGAGCTGGTCGAACAGCTCGGCGAGCACCTGCGCGCGGAACCCCGTACCTGATGACCCGCCCCGGCAGGGACGACTCCCCCGACCGCCTCTACACGCTCACCGGAGGCCGCACCCGTTCCGGCCCGGACAGCCCGTTCGACCTGGTGACCCTCGTGGTCGCCGAGTGCGATCCGGTGACCGGGATGCAGTCGGAGCACGCGGCGATCCTGCGGATCACCGAACACCCCACGGCCGTCGTCGAGTTGGCGGCCGAGCTGAAACTCCCGGTGAGCATCACCAAGATCCTCCTCTCCGACCTTCTCGCGGCCGGCCGGGTCAGCGCCCGCCATCCGCGCAAGGCCGATCTCGATCCCGACGTCCTGGAACAGGTGCTCGTTGGACTCCGCAACCTCTGACGCGCGCACCCCCTTGGGTGCCTCCGCCGACAACGGCCTGAAGATCGTGGTCGTCGGCGGCTTCGGCGTCGGCAAGACCACGCTGGTCCGCTCGGTCAGCGAGATACGTCCCCTCAACACCGAGGAGACGATGACGAAGGCCGGCGAGGCCGTCGACGACATCAGCGAGGTGCGCGGCAAGTCCGCGACCACCGTCGCCTTCGACTTCGGCCGCATCACGCTCGACGCCCGCAACGTGCTGTACCTGTTCGGCGCCCCCGGGCAGGAACGGTTCTGGTTCCTCTGGGACCGCCTCTTCTCCGGGACGCTCGGCGCGGTCGTCCTCGTCGACACCCGCCGGATCGGCGACTCCTGGTACGCCATCGACCGCCTCGAACACCACGGCACCCCCTTCATCGTGGCCTGCAACGACTTCGGCGGCACCACGTACGCCCCGCAGCAGATCCGCGAGGCCCTCGACCTCGACCCGCACGTCCCCCTCCTGGACTGCGACGCCCGCTCCCGCGCGTCCGCGAAACAGGTCCTGATCACCCTGGTCGAGCACGTCAAGAACGAACAGACCAAGGCCCGTTACGACGGCCAGGGTCCCGGTCGCTACGACGGCCAGGTCCCCGCCCGCCCCCAAGTCCCCGCCCCCCACCAGGAGTTGTCCCTGTGACCGCGCCCGTACCGCTGAGTGGACCCAGGTTCCAGACCGAACCGGCGCAGCTGTACCGGGAGATGCGGCGCGAGCACGGCGCCGTGACCCCCGTGGTGCTCGACGGCGACATACCGGCCTGGCTGGTGCTCGGCTACCGCGAGCTGCACCAAGTCACCGGCGATCCGGTGCTGTTCAGCCGTGACTCCGACCTGTGGAACCAGTGGGACGGCATCCCCGACGACTGGCCGCTGCTGCCGATGATCGGCCGTAAGCAGCCGTCGATCCTCTACACGGTCGGCGAGCGGCACCGCGAGCGCGTCGGCATGATCAGCGACGCGCTGGAGGCCGTCGACCCGTCCGAACTCCGGTCGTACACCGAGAAGTTCGCGGACGAACTGATCGACGGGATCTGCGCCAAGGGCGAGACGGACATCGTCGGCGACTACGCGATGCTGCTGCCGGTACGGGTCCTGGCCCGGCTCTACGGCTTCCGGGACGAGCAGGGTCCGGGCCTGGTGACCGCGCTCAACGACATGATCGACGGACGTGAGCGGGCGATCGCCGGGCAGACCCATCTGGCCACGTCCATGGGGCAGTTGCTGGCCGACCGGAAGGAGAAGCCGGCCGACGACGTCGTGTCGCGGATGCTGACGCACGAGTCCGGCTTCAACGACATCGAGATCGCCCAGGACTTGATGGTGATGATGGCGGCCGGTCACCAGCCGACCGCCGACTGGATCGGCAACTCGCTGCGCCTGATGCTGACCGACGACCGTTTCGCGGCCTCCCTCTTCGGCGGCCGCAACAGTGTCGCCGAGGCGATGAACGAGGTCCTCTGGGAGGACACCCCGACGCAGAACGTGGCCGGGCGCTGGGCCTCCCGCGACACCCAGCTCGGCGGCCGCCGCATCCGCGCCGGCGACCTGCTCCTCCTCGGTCTCCAGGGTGCCAACTCCGACCCCCAGGTCCGCACCGACGGCTCCGCGCTCACCGGCGGCAACAACGCGCACTTCTCCTTCGGGCACGGGGAGCACCGGTGTCCGTTCCCGGCGCAGGAGGTGGCCGAGGTGATCGCGCGGACGGGGATCGAGGTCGTACTGGACCGGCTGCCGGACATCGACCTGGCGGTACCGGCCGAGTCCCTCACGCGCAGGCCCTCGCCGTGGCTGCGCGGACTGACGGAACTGCCGGTGCGGTTCACGCCCGTCGCCGCGCTCTGAGTTCCGACCCCTGCGCCCTGCCCCTGCCC
Organism: Streptomyces sp. NBC_00986; assembly: GCF_045162565.1. NCBI lineage: Bacteria > Bacillati > Actinomycetota > Actinomycetes > Kitasatosporales > Streptomycetaceae > Streptomyces > Streptomyces sp. NBC_00986. The sequence continues at coordinate 6,729,914 of NZ_CP108733.1, read as the reverse complement.
TTCCTCTGAGCCCAGCCCTGCCTTTGGAGGCACCCCCGTATGAGCACCGGTACCGAAGAGACCCGTATCGTCCTCGACCCCTTCGTCGGCGACCTGGACGGCGAGAGCGCCAGGCTGCGTGCGGCCGGTCCGCTGGCCGCCGTAGAACTGCCCGGTGGCGTGCCCGTGTGGGCGGTGACGCGGCACGCCGAGGCGAAACAGCTGCTCACGGATCCGCGGCTGGTCAAGGACATCAACGTCTGGGGTGCCTGGCAGCGCGGTGAGATCCCCGCGGACTGGCCGCTGATCGGGCTCGCGAACCCGGGCCGTTCGATGCTGACCGTGGACGGCGCGGACCACCGCCGGATGCGCACGCTGGTCGCGCAGGCGCTCACCCCGCGCCGGGTGGAGCAGATGCGGGAGCGGATCGCGAAGCGAACGGAGGACCTGCTCAACGGAGTTGGGTCCGCCGAGTCCGCCGAGGGTGACGTCGTGGACCTGAAGGCGGTGTTCGCGTACCCGCTCCCCATGTACGTCATCGCCGACCTCATGGGCATAGCGGAGTCCCAACTCCCGCGCCTGAAGGAGCTGTTCGAGAAGTTCTTCTCGACGCAGACGCCGCCGGCGGAGGTCATCGCGACGCTCACCGAACTCGCGGGCATCATGGCGCAGACGGTCGCGGCGAAGCGGGCGGAGCCGGGCGACGACCTGACGTCGGCGCTGATCGCGGCGTCCGAGAACGGCGACCACCTCACCGACGAGGAGATCGTCTCCACGCTCCAGCTGATGGTCGCGGCCGGCCATGAGACGACCATCTCGCTGATCGTCAACGCGGTCGTCAACCTCTCGACGCACCCCGTCCAGCGCGCCCTGGTGCTGGCCGGCGAGGCCGACTGGTCCTCGGTGGTCGAGGAGACCCTGCGCCACTCGACGCCCACCTCGCACGTCCTGATCCGCTTCGCCACGGAGGACGTCCAGGTCGGCGACACGGTCCTCCCGGCCGGGGACGCGCTGATCGTGTCGTACGCCGCGATCGGCCGCGACGAGGAGGCCCACGGGCCGACAGCGAGCGAGTTCGACATCACCCGCACCAGCGAGAACCGCCACATCTCCTTCGGCCACGGCCCGCACGTCTGCCCGGGCGCGGCCCTCTCCCGCCTGGAGGCGGACGTGGCGCTCCCGGCCCTCTACGAGCGCTTCCCGCACCTGGACCTGGCGGTCCCGGCGAGCGAGCTCCGCAACAAGCCGGTGGTGACGCAGAACGACATCTTCGAGCTGCCGGTGAAGCTCACGCCGGGCGACTGATCCACTTGTCCACGGGCCGGACGGGTCGTCTCATCGGTGATCTCGTCGGTCGTCTCATCGAACGGACGCGTTTCCGTCCGGTTTCACCGAGGGGATACGCTCCGGCTCGTGGCTGATATCCAGATTCCCGCTGACATCAAGCCCGCCGACGGACGTTTCGGCGCTGGCCCCTCCAAGGTGCGGACGGAGGCGCTGGACGCGCTGGCCGCCACCGGTACGTCTCTGTTGGGCACGTCCCACCGCCAGGCCCCGGTCAAGAACCTGGTCGGGAAGGTGCGTGAGGGCGTCTCCGCGCTGTTCTCACTGCCCGAGGGCTACGAGGTCGTCCTCGGCAACGGCGGTTCGACGGCCTTCTGGGACGTCGCGACGCACGGGCTCATCGACAACAAGTCGCAGCACCTGACCTTCGGCGAGTTCAGCTCGAAGTTCGCGAAGGCGGCCAAGCTGGCGCCGTGGCTGGCCGAGCCGACGGTCATCTCCTCCGACCCCGGCACGCACCCCGAGCCGGCCGCCGAGGCGGGCGTGGACGTGTACGCGTACACGCACAACGAGACGTCGACGGGCGTCGCGGCCCCCATCAAGCGAGTGCAGGGTGCCGACGAAGGCTCCCTCGTCCTCGTCGACGCCACGTCGGGCGCGGGCGGCCTCCCGGTCGACATCGCCGAGACGGACGTCTACTACTTCGCCCCGCAGAAGTCCTTCGCCTCCGACGGCGGCCTGTGGATCGGCGTCTTCTCCCCGGCCGCGATCGAGCGCGCGGAGCGCATCCACGCGTCCGGCCGCCACGTCCCGGAGTTCTTCTCGCTCCCCACGGCGATCGACAACTCCCGCAAGAACCAGACGTACAACACCCCCGCGCTGGCCACCCTGTTCCTCCTCAACGAGCAGCTTGAGTGGATCAACAGCCAGGGCGGCCTGGCGTGGTCGACGGCCCGCACGAAGGACTCGTCGAGCCGCCTGTACAGCTGGGCGGAGGAGTCGAAGTGCGCGACCCCGTTCGTGTCCGACGCCACCAAGCGCTCGCAGGTCATCGGCACGATCGACTTCGCCGACGAGATCGACGCGGCGGCCGTCGCCAAGGTCCTGCGCGCCAACGGCATCGTCGACACCGAGCCCTACCGCAAGCTCGGCCGCAACCAGCTCCGCGTGGCGATGTTCCCGGCGATCGACCCGGCGGACGTCGAGGCGCTGACCAAGTGCGTCGACTACGTCATCGAGAAGCTCTGACTTCTCCAACTCCCCTGGCCTGTCTGCCTTTTCAGGTTCTTCGGCTACGACGGCGAAAGGCGCCCCGCGGTTGATCTGCGGGGCGCCTTTTGTCGTCGTAGGGCAATGCGCGGCAGCCTGCGTCCGAAGTCCGGGTGAACCAGGAACCCGGACAAACCCCCCGCACGCCACAGCCAGGTAACAGCGAACACACAGCGGACAACTCCCACCCCACCGCGCCGGTCGAACCCGTTGCGTCGCACACCTGCGGCGCAACTCCTCGATTCCCGACCGAAGTTGGAGTTGCCCCCATGCCCAGGAAGTCCCTGCCGACGCGGCTCGCCGCCACCGCCGCGCTGCTCCTCGCCGCGGGTGCCCTGTCCGCGCCCGCCGCCTCCGCGGCCCCCTCGGACGCCGAGCCCGGCGACGCGTACGTGGTGACCGTGACCACGAACCCGGCCAGCACGAACTACCAAGAGCGCTACGTCGACGTCACCGGCACCGTCACCAAGGCGGACGGCACCCCGGCGGCGAACATCCCCGTCGCCCTCCAGGAAGTAGTCCAGTTCACGACCTGGAACCCGTGGGGCGACCCGATCGACCCCAACTACTACGAGCCCCGCGACCTGGGCAAGCCGGTCACCGACGCCAACGGGAAGTTCACGATCCCGGACGTCGACATCGACCGCACGGGCGGCAGCAGCCTGCTCAACGTCCAGCACGATGTGCACATCACCGCCCTCTACGACGAGGACGGCGACCTCAACACCCCGCAGGACGGCTACTTCGCGGAGACCACGGTTGCCGCCAAGACCCGCTCCAGCTCGGTCAGTTACTCGGTCAACAAGAAGAAGGTGAAGGCCGGCGACATCCTCACCGTCCAGGGCAAGGTCACCCTCCCCCAGGGCGTCGAGCCCCAGGGCACGGAGGTCTTCCTCCAGACGTACTGGGAGCAGGAGTCCCACGTGAAGGTGACCGCGGAGGACGACGGCTTCTTCGTCCTGTCGGTACGTGTCTCGTCCTACGACGACACGTTCACGCTGCGCACGGCTCCGACGGACCTGTACGTGGCGGGGGCGGTCCAGAAGCTGCCGATCACCAACACGTCGTTGCCCCGCAAGTAGCCTCCCGACGCAGCCTCCGGAGGGGTGGGGCGTGAAAGTGTGACACTTCGCGCTGAAGTGTCACACTTTTGCGGGGAGGGTGCGGTGGGGGGGCAGCAGACGTGTCTCAGAACTGCGAGAGAAAGCCCTGCCAGCTCTCACGGGAGACGGTGAGGAGGGGGGCGCCGTCTTCCGGGCGCTTGCTGTCGCGGACAGCTCGGCCGTGAGCTGCGGTGTCGGCGACCTCGACGCAGGCGTTCTCCTGCCCGGAGTACGAGGACTTCCAGAAGGGGCTTACAACCTTGGTCACGATGTGTCTTCCTTCAAGCTCCGCAGTACGCCCCGGATGAGCTTCGCGCTCGCATCCGGCGCCAACGCTGACGATCGTAGTAGGTCGTATGCATTGGCGTAAGCGGCAAGATCCTCAGCCCCTTCAAGGACCGAGGTTCCTCGCAGGTTGTCCATGGCGACGGCTTCGACCGTCGGTTCCTCGTCGAAGCTGAAGGAGTAGAAGGCGGAGGAGTAGCCAGCCAGAACTCCCGCGCTGAACGGCAGCACCTGCACGGTGACGTTCTTCCGCTTTCCGACCTCAAGGATTGCGGACAACTGCTCCCGATGGACGCCGACGCTCACCAACGGGTGCACGACGACGCCCTCCCAGAGGATGACCGTGTACGACGCCCCGCCCTCGTCGATCTTCGCCTGCCGCCCCATCCGCACCTTCACCAGTTGGTCGACCCTTTCCGGCTCAAGGTAGTGGGGACCGCCGGCGATAACTGACTCCGCGTAGGCCGGAGTTTGCAGGAGCCCGGGCACCGTAACCGGCTGCCACTCGCGGATGTAGGTCGCGTCATCCTCCAACGCGATGTGGTCGACGTAGTCCGGCCGCAGGTGTGCGGCATGCTCAAGCCACCAGCCCCGGTTCTTCGAGTTCTTGGCCAACTCCTCCAGCTTGACGCGTACTTCCGGGTCCTTGACGCCGTAGGCATCCAGCAGCAACCGCACCTCGATCACGCGCGGGGTGGCGTGGCCACTCTCAACGCGGCTGATCCTGGCCTGACTTGATGCGATCAGATCGGCGGCCTGCGGCTGGTCGAACTTCGCAGCCTGCCGGTACTGCTTGAGTGCCGTCCCCAAGCGCCTACTGCGCACCGTCGGCCGTCCACCTGCGGGCATGGGCCCTCCCCTCTTCTGCGGCAACGATGCCACACCGAGCGTCAACCTCAGGGGTACATCACTCGATCGAGTGACACTTACGAATATATTCGCCGATTCACATTGCGCGGATCCGGAATCCACCCTTAGCTTCATGAAGGCGCCGCAGCACAGCCCAACTTGACGCCACGTCAGGACGGAGTCCCCCATGCCCGCGTCCGAAAGCTCCCGCTTCCGCATCCCCAAGCACCGAAGCCGCGTCCCCGTCGCCCGCCAACGCGTCCGCAAGACCCTCGCGGACTGGGGGATCACCGACGAACTCGCCGACGCAGTCACCCTGTTGGCCAACGAACTCGTCACCAACGCCGTGACCCACTGCCGGGTCTCCCACTCCCAGATCAAGGTCGAACTCACCCTCAACGGCGCGGAGTTGATCCTTGAGGTCTCAGACCCGGACCGGGACAGACTCCCCCGACCCCACGACTCGACCCCGGATGAGGAAGGCGGCCGCGGCCTCGCGCTCGTAGCCGCGCTGGCCGCCAACTGGGGATGCCGACAGGAGCCGTACGCGAAGTGCGTGTGGGCGAGGTTCGACCTGGAGGGGGTTCAGGGTCATGTTCCGGCGACTTCATGAGGCGGCGGCCCGCCTGCTCGCGCCCCGAACTCCCTTGAGTGACACGGAACTTGCACAAGAAGTCCGGACGCCGGACCCCTACGTATGGCGACTACCGCCCGTCACGCTTCCGTAAGACGGACATCGCCCTCATCCTCGCGAGCGCACGTACGCCATGCCTGCCGTAGCGCCGGGGCTGAACTTCGCGTGGGAGTGAACGTACGCGGTGTGGTTGTGCGTGGGGGCGAAGCGGGACAGTGCGGTGTCCGACCGGGCCGGCTCGGCTCCGGAACAGCGCGCGGGCATGACCGGTCCGATCACGGCGTGAACGACCCATGCCGGGAACGGCACTTGCAGCTGCTCGCCATGATCAACGGCTGCCCCGCACCGCAGATCCCGGCACCGGCACGCGACCGGTCCATCGGGGCCGTACGCTGCCGCATACGATCGGCCGGTGAACGAGCACGAGACCGTGATCCTGCATGCGAGCGCGACACCGTCCGCTCCCACCCTCGTCCTTCGCCCCTGGCGCACGGAGGACGTCGCCGCACTCGTCGAAGTGTTCCGGGATCCCACACTGCGCCACTGGACCAGTTCAGGCGTGGAGAACGCGGCCGATGCGCTGCGTTGGGTACGGGACCAGGAGCGGAACTGGGCGACGGGAGACCACCTCGCTTTCGCGGTCCTCGAAGCGCAACCCCAACACACCTCCACTCAGGGTCAGTTGGCGGGCCACGTGATCCTCAAGGAAGCGGCCGCCGGCAAACCGTCGGCCGAGGTGGGCTACTGGACCGCCGCGCATGCCCGCGGGCGAGGCGTGGCACCGCGCGCGTTGGAGTCCCTCACCGAATGGGCCTTCGACACCCTGGGGCCCGACGGGTTGGAGCGCCTGGAACTCCTGCACCAGGTCGACAACCCGGCCTCCTGTCGCGTGGCCCACAAGACCGGGTACCGCCTCGACACCGTTCTGGCTGCGGCGCCTCCCGCGTATCCCCGCGAGGGCCATCTGCACGTACGGCACAGGGACGGCGGCCGAGGCGAACTCGCCGCCCCTGAGAGGCCGCGACCGCGGGCTTGCACCTCACACGGCGTCAGGGAGCATCGTTGGCGCATGAGCATCGACCAGACGTGGAAGGTCGGAGCGCTCGCCGAGGCGAGTGGGCTGACTGTTCGTACGTTGCATCACTGGGACCGGATCGGGCTGCTCAGTCCGTCCAGGCGTACGGCCGCCGGGCACCGCGAATACACCGAGCAGGATGTGGTCCGCCTGTATCAGGTGCTCGCGCTGCGCCGTCTCGGGCTGGGACTGGAGACCATCGCCACCTGCCTGGACGTCGGAGTCGACCCGGTCCGGCTGGTGAGCGAGCACCTGGCCGCCGTAGAGGAGTCCATCGCGTCCCTGGACGCGCTGAGGCACCGACTTGCCTACATCCAGGGTGAGTTGGCCGCCGATCCCGCGCGTGCACCGGAGATCTCCGCGTTGATCGGCACGCTCCGGACGACGGGCGGCGCGGGAGCGGAGAGCGAGCAGGCGCTGCGGCGCCACCTCGACGACGACCAGATGCAGACCCTGCGCGACCGGGCGGCGGTACTCGGCCCTGCCGCCCACTACCTCCTGGAGGTCGAGTGGCCGGAGCTGTACCGCAGGGCCGAGGCGCTGCGGACGGCCGGGGTGGAGCCGGCGGAACCGCGGGTGAGGAAGCTGGTGGCACGCATGGACGAGCTGAGTTCGCTGTTCACCGGGGGTGACAGCGGCGTCTCGGCCGCGGTGCGGTCCGCCTGGCAGCAGGAGCCGGCCGCGATGTCCGGCGACCCGACGGTTCCGGCCGACGCCTGGCACGCCCTGACCGCCTACCTCGACCGCGCCCGCGCGCACACCCATTCCACCGCGTGACCGTGGCTTCCAGCCCTCTCCGCCGACGTTGGTCAGCGCGTCCACGATCATGCGGGTGGCGAAGTCGGGGTTGTCGGCGATGCGGTTGATGTGTTCCGCGAGCAGGAACGCCGTGGCCTCCAGCGGAGTCATCTCCTCCTTGGTCCAGTCGCCGTACTGCTGACGCCACAGGTTGGGGCTCAGTTCGGTACCCACGGCGATCACCAGGCCGGCCATCATGGGGATGACCTCGGGGGGACAACTCCTGGGCATCATCCGCGTCGTGGCCACGAGGGTGGGCACCACGTACTCGATGACGTCCTTGCCCTCGCTCTCATGGGCCTTTCTCAGCCACGTCATGAACATGTAGATGAGCGTGCACGCACCGTCCAGCAGTTCGTCGAGCCCGTCGGGCCCCAGCGACGCCAGGTACTGGTCCATCAGCGCCTGCTGTTCGGGGTCGGTCGCGGACTTTCCGGCGTGGACGGTCTTGATCCGGGAGTCGACCATCATGAGCACGGCGCCCACATCGTCGGCGGGGGCGTACGCGGGGTCACAGGACACTGACACGGGATTCCTCCGCCGGCCGCACTGGGTAACGCGGCGCGTCCGCAGGGTAGTTGCGCGAGGGGGCGCGGGTCGGTGGATTTGTCACCGTCCACGGCAACAAGGCGCGGAGTTGCATCAACCATCCCGCGCCCCAAGGCCGTTCGCCTGGTTGGATCTGACGGTGGATGACACGTTGTGGAACAGACTGTCGGCGGAGGCACAAGCAGAGGTGGACGGGCTCATCGCCGCGGGCCGCAGTATCCAGGCCATCAAGACGATGCGCGAACGCACCGGCCTGCCGCAGCCCGAACTGCGTGAGTGCATCGATCTGCTGGCGTGGCGGCACGGGGCGCTGCAGGAGTAGGGGGTGCGCCCGGTGTGGTCGGGCGGGCACCGCGCCCGGATCAGCGCAGCGCGTCAATGGCCTTCACGATCAGGGATCGGGCGTCCGCCCCGTACACGGCCATGCTCCGGAGCTGCTCGAACGCCTTCAAGTAGAGGGCGATCTCTGAGGTTGGCCGGGGTCGGCCGCCGCGGCAGCCTGGCTCTGTGAGGAACTCGCGGCCTACCGAGCCCGGTTCACATACGAAGCACACCGCGACGCCGGCCACCTCGCCGCCCCATCCACCTGCACACCGAACCGCGCCAGGCCCAACCTGCCCTGTCCCCTGGACGGTTGAGATCCTTCGTGCTTCTTGTGGATCAAGTGCTCGGCGGTCGGATAGCGTGCGCAGGTCCATGGTCGACAGCTCAGGTCCATGGTCGACAGCTTTGGAGAGGTTGCCGTATGACGCTTCCAGGCCCCCATCCAGTACCGCCGGTTCAGCCGGGCGAGCCGGTTCAGAAGGAGACCTTTTCCTTCACCGAGGATGCCGTTCCGCCGCCGGCGGGCGCGTACTCGCATGCGACGAGGTGGGGCTCGACCGTGTTCCTCTCCGGGCAGTTGGCCACCGATCCCGCGACCGGCGAACTGGTCGGCGGCGGCGACCTGGTGGCCGAGGCGGAGCAGGTGCGGCGCAACCTCGAAGGGGTGTTGGGTCAGTTCGGGCTGACCCTCGACGACGTGCTGATGCTGCGCGTCTACCTCACCTCTTTCGACGAGTTCGACGGCTTCAACAAGGCGTACCGCACATGGTTCCGTGGCCCCTTGCCGAGCCGGACCACGGTCGGCGTCACCGAACTGGCCCTGGGCGCCGCGGTGGAGATCGACGTCATCGCCGGGATCCCGGAAATCGCCCCCTGACTCCCGCCCTTGTGCCGAACGGCTGAACTCCGGAGGCGACGCGGCGCACGGCTTCCACCTCGAACGCCGTCTCCTACTCGCCATGAGGCGCCGTGCCCTGGCCTGCGGGTGGGCGGTGGGTGCGACAGCGGTGGTCTACTTCACCCGCTTTCCACCACTGACCAGCTCACTGACGTACCGTTCCCCGACCGCAAAGGCCGTCCGGTACGTAAAACTCTGAGAGACGTACTGCGGGCGGCCAGTCGCGGTGTCGGTTACAACGACGCGATACCGCAAAAGCTGATTCCGGCTTCTCCTGCGGCCTAGAGCGCCGCCCAGGCCGGTCAGGTTCTCTGTCACCTCAATGGTGAACCGCTCTCGCGTGACAGGCCGGTCACGGTTGGCCCACCTCTCATCGCTCTCGGCGCGGGCTCTGGCTCTACGGCGACCCCACCAGTGCTTCTCCTGCTCAGCCCTGCGCGCCGCTATGGCCTCGGGCGTGACGTCATGCTTGGGGTCCATCGGAGCCCACCGCCTTGCCTGGCTGCTTCCAGTACCAACTACGGTAACGCTCAGTAGTAATTCTGCCGACTTTTACGCGTGGGACCTCGAAGGAAAGCCGACTGGCAACGCGAGGTGAGCGGATCGCGGGCCAGGGGGACCCAGCGGTAGAACTTGGTCGCGCGTCGGATGATCATGCGGGGCGTGAATCAGTACCGCAGAAGGGGAGGCAGAAGTTCCCGTACGACAGCCTCAGCCTCCCCGCCCGCGAGTAACACCCGGCCCCTTCACGTTGACCGGGCACTTGGCCAGTCCCTCACGTCGCCGTGCAGCTCAGGCTCGGTGCGCTCCCGCCCCCCGGAGCTCCCCCGAACCCGAAACTCGCCGAACCGCCCACCCCCACACTCCCGTTGTGATCCGCGTTCACCGCGGTGACACTCGTCCCGGTCTGTGTGTAGGTCGCGTTCCACATGTTCGTGATCTGCTGGGTGGCGGACCAAGTCCACTTCACCTGCCAGGCCTTGAGGGCCGAGGTGCCGGAGTTCGTCACCGTCACGGCGGCGTTGAAGCCGGTGCCCCAGTCGCTGGTGACGGTGTAGGTCGCGGTGCACGCGGCCGCGCTTCCGCCGCCGCCTCCGTCTCCCCCGCCCGTCCCCGTCCCCGTACTCGGGAACCCCGCCGCCTTGATGCTCGCCAGGTATCCGTCCTTCACCGTGTCCACCGTCACCCAGTCGTCCTTCAGGATCCCGCCCGTGTCACCGGAGTTGGGGTTCCACGACCAGAACGTCCAGGAGATGGAGTCGGCGCCGTACGTCGACGTCGGGCGGAGGTAACTCACCAGCGCCGCAAGCCACTTCTGGTCCACCGTCGATGCCAACGTGGTGCCGAACTCGCCCACCCACACCGGTGCGATGTTCTGCCGGAAGAGGTAGCCCCAGTACTTGTCCCACACCCCGGGCATGTTCGCCGGGAAGGTCGGGTCGCTGAACCAGGGCTGTTGGGCCACGCTCGTCGCGTAGTCGTGGGCCGAGTACACGACCCGGTCGGGCACGGTGAGTTGAACCGGGTACTGGCCCGCGCCCATCAAGTTGCCGCCCCACCAACCCGATACGCCGGCGTACGTCTGCACGCCCTCCACGAAGATCAGGAGGTCCGGGTTGACCGACAGCACCGCGTTGCCCGCCCGCTCCGCCGCCAGGCGCCAGTCCGTCGCGATGTCGCCGCAGCCCCAACACGCCGGATCGTGCGGCTCGTTGTGGAGGTCGATGCCGATGACTGTCGACTGGCCCGCGTAACGGGCTGCCAGGGAGCGGAGGTTGGCGATCCAGGTCGACTCCGGTACCGCCGACGTGTACCAGAGCGCCGACTGGGCCGAGGCGTCCGGGCGGTGCCGGTCCAGGATGACCTTCAGGCCGTCCTGGCCGGCGTAGGCGACCAGTTTGTCCATGATCTGGAGGGAGTTCAGGCCCTGGAGGTCCGCGTTCTTGCCGCTGGAGAAGTCGATGCTGTTGGGGACCGTGCCGGGCTTGAAGATGTCGTCGCTGTAGGGGAGGCGGATGGTGTTGTAGCCCAGCGACTTCATCTGGTCGATCATGCTCTTGTAGTCGCGTGACCAGAGGCCGTGGACAACGTAGTTGGCGGTCTCGAAGCCGAACCAGTTGATCCCGGCGATACGGACCGGCTGCCCGGCCGCGTCGAGGATCTGGCGGCCGCTGGTGTGCCAGTAGCCGGCTCCGGGTGCGTCGGCGGCCGCTTCCTTCGCACCCGCCACACTCGCCGGACCAGCCGCCTGCACCGTCTGCACACCGGCCAGCGGTAACACGATCACCGCTGCAACAACCCCCAGCGCTCTTCTCAAGCTGCGGAACATGTCGCTGCTTCCTCTCGGGAGGCGCGGGCCCGGAACTGGTGGGAGCGCTCCCACCACCCTGCGCCTCCCATGGAAGCCACGCCACGTGGACACGTCAAGACAACGGACGCCGACTGTCGTCCACGCCTATCGGCTCAGCCTCCGGAACCTCCGTACCGCCAGCGGCAGGAACAGCAAGGTCAGCGCCGCCGGCCACGCCCCCGCCAGCAGCAACGCATGCTGTTCCGGCCAGGACGTGCCCTGGCCCGTCGGGGCGCCGAACAGCGCCCGTGTCGCGCCCGCCGTGGACGAGAGCGGGTTCCAGAGCGCGGCCTGGCCGAGCCAGTGGGGCATCTGGGTCGGGGAGACGTAGATGCTGGAGATCATCGTCAGGGGGAAGACGATCGCGAACAGGCCGCCCACCTGTTCGGGGCCCGGGAGCAGCAACCCCAGCCAGACGCCCACCCAGATCAGCGCGAAGCGGAGTGCCAGGAGCAGGGCCACCGCCTTCACGAAGTTCAGGCCGAGGCCGATGTCGATGCCGAGGCCCGCGCCCAGGTCGGGGCCCGCGCCGAACTCCGGGCGCCAGCCCATGCCGTACGCCGTGGCCATCATGATGCCCAACTCAGCGCAGGCGACGATGAGATCGGTCGCGCCGCGCCCCGCGACCACCGCCGACGGCGCCATCGGCATGGAACGGAACCGGTCGATGACGCCCTTCTTCGCGTCGTTCACGAAGATCGTCGCCGTGGAGACGAACCCCATGGCCACCGTCATCACGAACATGCCCGGCATCAGGAACGCCTTGTAGTCGCCGCCGCCCGGCACCCGCATCGCCTTGCCGAACACGTAGCCGTACAGCAGCACGGACAGGATCGGGAAGCCCAACTGCCAGAGGATGCTGACCGGTTGGCGGCGGTAGTGGGTCAGGCCGCGGCGGACGACGTTCCAGCAGTCGGCGATCGTCCAGAAGAGGCGGCCGTGTTGGGGGCGTCTGCGGTAGGTGCGGCCGGTTCCCTCGGATGCCGTCGTCGCGCCGCCGCTCATGCCGCCGCCCCCTCGGTCTCCGGCGCCGGGTCCTTCCCCAACTCCCCCTCCGGCTCGGGTTCTTCTTCCGTACGGCGGCCCGTCAGCCGGAGGAACACGTCGTCCAGGCTCGGGCGGCGCAGGCCGATGTCCTCGACCGGGATGCCGTAGTGGTGGAGGTACCGGGCGACCTCGGTCAGCGACCCCACCCGGTCGGCCACCGGCGCGTGCACCCGCAACTCGCCCATGTCCGCCTCCGGTTGCCCGCCGTGGGCGACCCTCGCGACCGCCTGCAGCGCGTAGGGGATGTGGGCCGGTTCGCGCAGCACGACCTCGATACGGTCGCCGCCGACGCGGTTCTTGAGGCCGTCGAGAGTGTCGTCGGCGATGGCGCGGCCCTGGTCGATGACGGTGATGCGGGAGGCCAGGCGGTCGGCCTCCTCCAGGTACTGGGTGGTCAGGAGGACCGTGGTGCCGTCGGCCACCAACTGCCTTACCGCTTCCCAGACTTCGCCCCGGCTGCGCGGGTCCAGGCCGGTGGTCGGTTCGTCCAGGAAGAGGACGGCGGGGGCCAGGATCATCGACGCGGCCAGGTCCAGGCGGCGGCGCATGCCACCGCTGTAGCCGCCCGCGCCCTTGTCCGCCGCGGCCTCCAGGTCGAACTGGCGCAGGAGTTGGGTCGCCCTCAACTTGGCGCGCCTGCGGCCGAGATGGAAGAGGCGGCCGAACATCTCCAGGTTCTGCCGGCCGGTGAGGATCTCGTCGATCGCCGCGTACTGGCCGGTGAGCCCGATCCGCGAACGCACCTGGCGCGGCTGCCGGGCCACGTCCAGACCGGCGACGGTCGCCCGGCCGCCGTCGAGCCGGACGAGCGTGGAGAGGATGCGGACGGCGGTGGTCTTGCCGGCGCCGTTCGGGCCGAGCAGACCGTGCACGGTGCCCTCGCGGACGGCCAGGTCGAAGCCGTCGAGGGCGTGTTTGTCGCCGTAGCGCTTCTCCAGCCCTTCGGCCTCCACCACGTAGGTGTCACCGCTCATGGGGCCTCATCCCTCCCTCCTGTACCGGGCGTTCGAACTGCGTGCACCGTATCCGATGGCGCGTACGGCGTACTCGGTTTTCGCCCGGCGACCTAGACTCCCCCGCATGACCTCGACGGAGTCCAGCGGCAGTGGTGACATCGGCCGCACCCTCGAACTGCTGTGGGACACCGGGCCCCGCCCCACCCGCGGACCGAAGCCGGGCCTGTCCGTCGACCGGATCGTGGACGCGGCCATCCGCATCGCGGACGAGGAGGGGCTGGACTCCGTATCCATGCGGCGGGTCGCCACCGACCTCGGCACCGGCGCGATGTCCCTGTACCGGTACGTCCCCGGCAAGGCCGAACTCCTCGACCTGATGCTGGACCGGGTCCGCTTCCCGGACCGCCCCAACGACGGTGCGGGCAGCGGCAGTTGGCGTGCGGCGCTGGAGACCGCCGCCCGCGACGCCCTCGCCGTGCACCGCCGGCACCCCTGGCTGCTGCGCGTCAACCAGTCCCGCCCGCTGCTCGGACCCCGCGCCCTCGCCACCCTGGAACACCTGCTCGGCCGTATCCGCCCGATGGGCCTGACCGACCCGGAACTCGTCTCGACGGTCGTCATGATCGACGGCTACGTCGTCGGCGCCGCCCGCACCCAGGTCCACCAGGAGGAGGCGGCCCGCAGCACCGGCCTGACCGACGCGGAGTTCTACGGCGCCCAGGTCCCGGCGCTGGAGAAGGCGATGGCGACCGGCGCGTACCCGACGCTCGCGTCCCTCTCCCCCGACACGTTCAGCGCCGGCTTCGACCACTTCGAGTTCGGGCTCGGGCGGATCCTGGACGGGCTGGAGGTCGTGGTCCAGCAGCGCGGCGAGGGCCAACCGTCGGGATAAACCGGCTAGTTCAGCTCCTACGACGCGTGAGGCGCCGTAGTCCGAACAGTGCCCCGCCGACGACCACGACGGCCACGGCACCGATCTTCACGTTGCTCCCGGAGCCGCCGTCACTGTCACCGCTTGCCGAACTCCCGCCGCCCGAGGGTGACTTGGAGGAATCCGAACCGCCCCCGGGCGCGTCCTCCGCCTGCACCGGACTGTCGGTGCCCTCGCTCCCGTACATCAGCTTGGTCCCGTCGGCGGAGTAGCTGACGGACTCCCCCTGCCCCTGCAACGGCACGTCGAGGCGCCCCTCGCGCTTGATCTTCCCGCCGTTCCAGTCGTAGTAGATGCCGCCCAAGTAGCCGCGTACGGCGAGCTGTTGGCCGTTGGGCGAGAAGGCGGCGTCGGTGGCCCAGAGGTCGACGGCGGCGATGGGCTTGAAGTAGTTGGTGCCGGAGGAGGAGAGCTTGGCGGGCCCTTCGAACAGATGCCCGCCGTCCTCCTTCTTGTCGATGATGTACACGCGTCCGGTCTTGGGGTGGACGATCAGCGACTCGGCGTTGCGCGCGCCGTCCGAGTACTTCACGACGTACTGCGTCGCCCGGATCGTCTGGTCCTTGAGCACCTTCGGCTCGGGCAGCTTGTAGATCCAGACGTACGGCCAGGTCCCGTCGAGGTTGTCGCCGATGTCACCGACGTAGATCTCGTTGTCCGGGCCGATGGAGATCGCCTCGACGTCACGCGGCTTGCCGACGCCGCTGAAGGTGACCGTGGCGACCGTCTTGCCGGTGCTGCTGTCGACGGCGTAGATGTACGGGCCGTCGTTGCTGTCGTTGTGCGTCCAGTAGATGCCGGGGTGGAGGTGCGAGGCGGCGAGCCCGCTCGACTCCGTGATCCGGGAGTCCGTGATCGTGAACCCCTTGTCGCCCTTGCCGTCACCGTCGTCGGAGGGTGCCGCTGCTGCGGGCAGGGCGAGCGCGCCGACGAGGAAGCCGGCGCCGAGGAACGCGAGGAAGCGACGCATGCCCCAAGCCTGCCATCCCCCGTGGGCCGGCAGTCGGCGTGGTGGGCCTCACACCCCGCCCGTTCCGTCGACGGGTGGTTGATCGTCCATCATGAGCGGATGCTCAGGTTCATGCCCGTAGGCGACTCCATGACGATCGGGAGCGCGGGCGAACACACATGGCGCTACCGGATGTGGCAGCACCTGCGCGCGACCTACGGCGGCCCGTTCGCCGTGGTCGGCCCGCGCGAGACGCTGTACGACAAGGCGACGGACTCGCCCACGTCGTACGAGTACGCCGACCCCGACTTCCCGCACTTCCACCTGGCCGGCTGGGGTGAGGGCTGGCTGCACATGGCTCCGCTGATCGGCGAGGCGGTGCGCGCGCACCGGGCGGACGTACTCCTCGTCTCCCTCGGCCTGATCGACCTGGGCTTCTACACGAACGCGGCGCAGACGGCCGAGAACATGCGCGCCTTCGTGGGGCAGGCCCGGGCCGCGAAGCCGTCCGTACGCATGGTGTTCCTGCCGGTGATCCCGAACGTCCGCGCCCGCACGGACGCGCCCTTCGCCACCGAGGTCGCCCTCTTCAACGAACTCCAGGCGAAGGCGGTCGCCGACCTGGACGACCCGCGCTCGCCGCTCCTCCTGGCCTCGCTCCCGGAGTCGTACGACGTCGACCACGACACGTACGACGGCACACATCCGAACGCGGCCGGCGAGCACAAGATCACGGGGGCGTTCGCGGGGGCGATGCATCAGGCGTGGGGGGTGGGTGGGGAGTACGGCGAGGTCGAACCGGCGGCGGGCGGCACCCAACACCGGGCGCCCCGCTCCTCGTCGAGGCGGTCGGCCCGGCGCTGACCGCGGGCCCCGCGACCGATTCCCCTTGCGTAGAGCGCACTCGAAGTCGTTGGCTAGATACTCATGAAGTACACGCAGCTCGGACGCACAGGCCTCAAGGTCAGCCGACTGGTCCTCGGCACGATGAACTTCGGACCGCAGACGAATGAGCCGGACAGCCACGCGATCATGGACGCGGCGCTGGACGCGGGCATCAACTACTTCGACACCGCCAATGTGTACGGGTGGGGCGAGAACAAGGGCCGTACCGAGGAGATCATCGGCAACTGGTTCGCCAAGAGCCCCGTCCACCGCGACAAGACGGTCCTCGCCACCAAGGTCTACGGCAACATGGCCCCCGAGGGCGACGCCTGGCCCAACCACGACAAGCTCTCCGCGGTCAACATCCGGCGGGCCGTGGACGCCAGCCTCAAGCGGCTGCAGACCGACTACATCGACATCTACCAGTTCCACCACGTCGACCGGGCCACCCCCTTCGAGGAGATCTGGCAGGCGATCGACACCCTCATCCAGCAGGGCAAGATCCTCTACGTCGGTTCCTCGAACTTCCCCGGTTACAAGATCGCCCAGGCCAACGAGATCGCCGCCCGCCGCGGCGGCACCATCGGCCTCGTCAGCGAGCAGTGCCTCTACAACCTGGCCGAGCGCCGCGCCGAGATGGAGGTCATCCCGGCCGCGCAGGAGTACGGCCTCGGGGTCATCCCCTGGTCCCCGCTCCAGGGCGGGCTCCTCGGCGGGGTCATCAAGAAGGAGATCTCGGGCGGGCGCCGGGCGAGCGGCCGGGCCGCCGACACCCTCGCCAACCCGACCTCACGCGCCCAGATCCAGGCCTACGAGGACCTCCTCGACAAGCACGGCATCGAGCCCGGCGAGGCCGCCCTGGCCTGGCTCCTCACCCGCCCCGGCGTCACCGGCCCGATCGTCGGCCCGCGCACCGCCGAGCAGTTGGAGTCCGCGCTGCGCGCCGTAGAGCTGGAGTTGAGCGAGGAACTTCTCGGGTCACTTGACGAGATCTTCCCGGGCCCGGGCCCCTCTCCGGAGGCCTTCGCCTGGTAATCGCCGTTGAGGCAGGCGCCCCTTCAGGGGCGTGGGGAACTGCGCGACCAGCCACATCCGGCCCGCACCCGGCAACGATCGCGCGGTCCCCCACGCCCCGCCCGCCCTCACTTACCGAGCGCAGCCGCAAGCCCCACGACGACGAACAACAGCACAAGCACACCGGCCATGATCCGGTTCCGGGTTTTCGGGTCCACGTACCCGAGCCTAACCGGCCACCCCGAGCCCCCAGCGGGCGACCGCCTCATACCGAGGCTGCTCCCCCGGCACACCCGACCTCGGCAGGTTGCTCCGCACCAGCACCAACTCGTCCACCGTCCACGAACGGCCCGTGAAGTCGTCGAGCCGGTCGAGATACGGGCGTACGTCCATGGCCTCCCGGCCACGCGCCACGGTGAGGTGGGCGCGGTACCGCCGGTGCTCCTGCGTCGCCGCGGCGTCCTCGCAGCGCTCCGCCAGGCGCCGCAGGGCCGCCACGTCCCCCTCCACGCCCGCCCACAGCGCCCGCCCGTCCCCGAACTGCCCGCCTCCGCGCACCGCGAGGCCGAACGGTTCGGTCCGGCGCGCAGCCCGCTCCAGACCGGCCGACAGTTCGGATACGACGTCCTCGGCGACCTCGCCGTAGAAGGCGAGGGTGAAGTGCCAGCCCGGGCGGCTCGTCCAGCGGAGCGCGTCCGCGCCCGGGAGGGTGTGCAACTCGTCGACCGCCGCGCCGAGTTGGGCCAGCACGTCCTCGGGCGGCAGCAGCGCCGCGAAGAGTCTCATGGGGGCAGCCTTCCACCACTGCCGAAGGTGTGTGCCCTGGACTAACCGGTCTACCGCACTTGGACGGTTAGTTCAGGGCACAGCCTTTTCGGACCCCTAGCCTGCTGCCATGGAGACCGACGCCGGCATCGGCATCAGAGACGGTGGGCCCGACGACATCCCCGCGATACTGGGCATGTTCGACAGCGCGGTGGCGTGGCTCGTCGCACAGGGGCGGACCGGGCAGTGGGGCAGCACGCCGTGGTCGGAGAACCCGAAGGCCGTGGCGATGGTGGAGCGGTATGTGACGCAGGGCTCGCCCTACATCGCCGAGGTCGACGGCGTCCCCGCCGGCACGCTCACCCTCACCGACTCCCCCGGGTCGTACATCGAAGCCGTCGACGAGCCCGAGCGGTACGTCCATCTCCTCGCCTCCGACCGCCGGTTCAAGGGCCGCGGCGTCGGCGGCGCGCTGCTCGCGCACGCGGCGGAGGAGACGCGGCGGGCCGGGGTCTCCCTGCTGCGGGTGGACTGTTACGCGGGGGACGACCGCAAGCTCGTCGCCTACTACGAGAGCAACGGGTTCACGGCCACCGAGGCGTTCGTCGTCGGTGAGGACCGGTGGCCGGGGCAGGTGCTGGCCCGGAGGGTGTGACACGCGCACACACTCCCTCCGGGCCGGTCACGCCGCACAACTCTCAGGCCGCCGCGGCCAGTTGCTCCCGTTCGCGCGGGACGAAGGCCACGCTCGGATGGCCGTGGTTCCAGTCGAACGACAGACGCAGGTCGCCGATGCGGGCCAGGATCACGCCGATCGTGGCCGCGGCGACGGCCGCGATGACGCCGCCGAGGGCGAAGCTCACCCGGGGGCCGTAGGCGTCGGTGATCCAGCCGACGATCGGTGCGCCCACCGGCGTACCGCCCATGAAGACCATCATGAACAGGGCCATGACGCGGCCGCGCATGGCCGGGTCGGTGCCCATCTGGACGGCGGTGTTGGCCGTGACGTTGACCGTCAGGCCGGCGATGCCGATCGGGATCATGAGGAGGGCGAACAGCCAGTAGGAGGGGGCCACCGCGGCCACCACCTCGAGGAGGCCGAAGGCCGCCGCCGCCGCGATCAGGACGCGGAGGCGGGTGGTGCCCCGGCGGGCGGCGAGCAGGGCGCCGATCAGGGAGCCGACCGCCATCAGGGTGTTGAAGAGGCTGTACGCGCCGGCGCCCGCGTGGAAGATGTCGTCCGCGTAGGCCGACAGCCACACCGGGAAGTTGAAGCCGAACGTGCCGATGAAGCCGACGAGGACGATCGGCCAGATCAGGTCGGGGCGGCCGGCGACATAGCGCAGTCCCTCGCGGAGCTGGCCCTTGCCGCGCGGGGCGCGGTGAACGGCCTTCAGATCGCGGTTGCGCATGAGGAGCAGGCTCGCCAACGGCGCCACGAAGGACAGGCCGTTGAAGAGGAACGCCCAGCCCGTGCCGACGCCGGTGATCATGACGCCCGCGACGGCGGGGCCGACCAGGCGGGCGGACTGGAAGTTCGCCGAGTTGAGACTGACCGCGTTCTGCAGTTGCTCGGGTCCGACCATCTCGGAGACGAAGGACTGGCGGGCCGGGTTGTCGACGACCGTCGCGAGGCCCACGGCGAAGGCGGCGACGTAGACGTGCCAGACCTGGACATGGCCGGAGATGGTGAGGAAGGCGAGGGCGAGACCGGTGAGGGCCATCGCGGACTGCGTGACGAGCAGGGTGGGGCGCTTGGGCAGCCGGTCGACGAGGACACCGCCGTAGAGCCCGAAAAGCAGCATCGGCAGGAACTGGAGGGCGGTCGTGATGCCTACGGCGGCGGAGGAGCCGGTGAGGCTGAGGACCAGCCAGTCCTGGGCGATGCGCTGCATCCAGGTGCCGGTGTTGGAGACGACCTGGCCGATGAAGAACAGCCGGTAGTTCCGGATCTTCAGCGAGCTGAACATCGAGGACTTACCAGGTGGGGCGGGCGGGGAGTCGGGGGTGGCTGGCGCGGGTGCGGAGTCTGCTCCGGTTCCCGAACTCAAAAGGTCGCCTCCAGGCTAGGGGGATTTACAGGTGTGCGAGTTTCTCCAGCACGGGGGCGGCGGCGACGATCTTCGCCCACTCGTCCTCGTCGAGGCCGTCGACCAGGCCGGCCAGGAACGCGTTGCGCTTGCGGCGGCTCTCTTCGAGCATCGCCTCGGCCTGGGGGGTCTTGGTGACGACCTTCTGGCGCCGGTCCTCGGGGTGCGGCTCCAGCTGGACCAGACCCTTCGCCTCGAGCAGCGCGACGATGCGGGTCATCGAGGGCGGCTGCACATGCTCCTTGCGAGCGAGCTCGCCAGGGGTCGCGCTGCCGCAGTTGGACAGGGTGCCCAGCACCGACATCTCGGTGGGGCTGAGTGACTCGTCGACCCGCTGGTGCTTGAGTCGGCGGGACAACCGCATCACGGCTGATCGCAGGGAGTTCACGGCGGCAGCGTCGTCGCCATGCGTAAGGTCCGGCATGTTCTTTAGCGTAACTCATTACTCTCGCTAAAGACCAATGGGGACACGCCGAGATGCCCGTGACCCTGGCCACTGAACCCTTCCGTCACCCATATGAGTGATCCCGGCGCGGAACGTCACCCACCGCCCGGAACCGCCCCGGACCCTCGTCTGTATGGGGACCAGCGTGCTCAGCCTGCGGATAGACGGGGAGCTGCTCGAACGGCTCCGACACCATGCGGCGAAAAGGGGAATGAGCGTCCAGGACTACGTGGTCCAGACGCTCATCCGGGACGACTTCGACGAGCGGTTCCAGACCGCCGTGGAGGAGACCGAGAAGTTCTACGGGGTCACGTGAGACCCAGGGCCGGCATCAGGTAGTAGAACCCGAACACCGCCGCGACGACATACATCGGCACCGGGACCTCCCGACCCCGGCCCGCCACCAGCCGCAGCACCACGAACGTGATGAAGCCCATGCCGATGCCGTTGGTGATCGAGTAGGTGAACGGCATCATCACCATCGTGATGAAGGCCGGGATGGCGATCGTGTAGTCCGCCCAGTCGATCTCCTTGACGGAGCCCGCCAGGATCAGGAAGCCCACCGCGAGCAGCGCGGGGGTGGCCGCCTGGGACGGGACCATCGTGGCGATCGGCGTGAGGAACAGCGCAACGGCGAAGAGCGCGCCCGTGACGACGTTCGCGAAGCCCGTGCGGGCGCCCTCGCCGACACCCGCCGTGGACTCCACGAAGCAGGTGGTCGCGGACGACGAGCTGACACCGCCCGCGGCGACCGCGATGCCGTCGACGAAGAGCACCTTGTTGATGCCGGGCATGTTGCCCTCGCCGTCGGTCAGCTTGGCCTCGTCACTGATGCCCATGATCGTGCCCATCGCGTCGAAGAAGCACGACAGCAGGACCGTGAAGACGAACAGGATGCCGGTCAGCACGCCGACCTTGGAGAAGCCGCCGAACAGGCTGAACTTGCCGATCAGGCCGAAGTCCGGGGTGGCGACCGGGTTTCCGGGCCACTTCGGGGTGGTCAGGCCCCAGGACGGGATCGTCGCGACCGCGTTCACGATCACCGCGAGGACGGTCATCGTGACGATGGAGATGAGGATCGCGCCGGACACCTTGCGGACGATCAGCCCGAGGGTGAGCAGGACGCCGAGGATGAAGATGAGCACCGGCCAGCCGTTGAGGTGACCGTCGGCGCCGAGCTGGAGCGGGACGGTGGTCTGGGCGGCGTCCGGGATGCGGGAGATGAATCCGGAGTCCACGAGCCCGATCAGCATGATGAACAGGCCGATACCGATCGAGATGGCCTTGCGCAGTCCGTACGGCACCGCGTTCATCACGCGCTCGCGCAGCCCGGTGGCGACCAGCAGCATCACGACCAGACCGGCCAGCACGACCATGCCCATCGCGTCCGGCCACGTCATGCGCGGCGCGAGCTGGAGGGCGACGACGGAGTTCACGCCGAGTCCGGCGGCCAGCGCGATCGGTACGTTGCCGATGACACCCATGAGGAGGGTGGTGAACGCGGCCGTCACGGCCGTCGCGGTGACCAGCTGGCCGTTGTCGAGGTGGTGCCCGTACATGTCCTTCGCACTGCCCAGGATGATCGGGTTGAGCACGATGATGTACGCCATCGCGAAGAAGGTGGCGAACCCGCCCCGGATCTCGCGGGGGAGGCTGCTACCCCGTTCGGAGATCTTGAAGTAGCGGTCGAGGGCGGTCTGCATTGGATGTTCCTACGAGCAGAAGTGGACAGACGGAAACCGTTTCAGTATGAACATATGAAGACGTCAGGCGCTATCTCCGCGCGTAGACCGGCGTGGGGCCGACTGTCCGCCGAGCGCCTTGTGCCGCCTCGTAAGCTGGGGGCATGGCGAAGTGGACACCGACACACGAGGCACCGGAGCCCCTTGAGGGCCCGATCGTCCCGACGATCATCGGCCTCACGATCCTCTGGTTCGTCCTCTTCCTGGTACAGCTCCCCTTCTACGGCTGGTTCGACGACCACGGCCATCTGTGGTGGCTGTGGACCTGCCTGGCCGGGAGCGGGCTCGGGCTGATCGGCATCTGGTACGTCCGGGGGCGCGACGCCGCCCTCAAGCGCGTGGCTGCCGATGCCGCCGCTTCGGCCACGGAGACCCCCTCCCCTGCCGCGGAGTGAGGAACTCCCCTGCTGCGGAGTGAGGAGCCTCCCCTACACCCCAGGCATCACCCCGTCCCGCCCACCGTCCTCCCCTGGTCGGATCTTCCGGGCACTCGGCGGGTGAAGCCGTAAAACCGCACGTACCGTCGAATGCATGACGCACACCGACGCGGGCGCCGAACTCGATCCTGTGCACCCCGTGCCCATCCCGGCGGCGCGGGCACGCGGGCTCTCCACCGCCGAGGTCGCCGAGCGGGTGGCGCGCGGGGAGGTCAACGACGTCCCGGTGCGCAGCAGCCGTTCGCTGGGCGAGATCGTGCGCGCGAACGTGTTCACCCGGTTCAACGCGATCATCGGCGTGCTCTGGCTGATCATGCTGGGCGTGGCGCCGCTCCAGGACAGCCTGTTCGGGTACGTGATCCTCGCCAACACCGGGATCGGGGTCTTCCAGGAGTGGCGGGCGAAGAAGACCCTCGACTCCCTCGCGGTGATCGGCGAGTCGAAGCCGACGGTACGGCGCGACGGGGCCGCGGTGGAGGTGAGCACCTCCGAGCTCGTGCTCGGTGATCTGATCGAGATCGGGCCCGGTGACAAGGTTGTCGTCGACGGGGAGTGCGTCGAGGCCGACGGTCTTGAGATCGACGAGTCGCTGCTCACCGGTGAGGCGGACCCGGTGGTCAAGCGGCCGGGGGACGCGGTCATGTCCGGCAGCTTCGTGGTCGCCGGCGGTGGCGCGTTCGAGGCGACGAAGGTGGGGCGAGAGGCGTACGCGGCCCAACTCGCCGAGGAGGCCTCCCGGTTCACGCTCGTCCACTCCGAGCTGCGGACCGGTATCTCCACGATCCTCAAGTACGTGACGTGGATGATGATCCCGACCGCGATCGGCCTGGTGATCAGCCAACTGGTCGTCAAACAGCACGGGTTCAAGGACTCGATCGCCCGGACGGTGGGCGGGATCGTCCCGATGGTCCCGGAGGGGCTGGTCCTCCTCACCTCGGTGGCCTTCGCGATCGGCGTCATCCGGCTTGGCCGGAAACAGTGCCTGGTCCAGGAACTTCCGGCCATCGAGGGCCTCGCCCGCGTCGACACGGTCTGCCTCGACAAGACGGGCACGCTCACCGAGGGCGGGATGGACGTCACCGAGTTGCGTCCGCTGGGCGGGGCCGACGAAACGTACGTACGCAAAGTCCTCGGCGCGCTCGGGGAGTCGGATCCGCGGCCGAACGCGTCGTTGCAGGCGATCATCACCGCCTATCCGGACAGCGGGGAGTGGCGGTGCGTGGAGTCGCTGCCGTTCTCGTCGGCGCGGAAGTACAGCGGGGCGTCGTTCAGCGAGGGCAACGGGGAGTCGAGTACGTGGTTGCTCGGGGCGCCCGATGTGCTGCTGGGCGCGGATGATCCCGCGTTGGAGGAGACCGGGCGGCTCAACGAGCAAGGGCTGCGGGTGCTGTTGCTGGCGCGGGTCTCGGGGGAACTGGACGATCCCGAGGTGGCGCGGGGGGCCTCGGCGACCGCGTTGGTGGTGCTGGAGCAGCGGTTGCGGCCCGACGCGGCCGAGACGCTGGCCTATTTCGCCGAGCAGGGTGTGCACGCGAAGGTCATCTCCGGGGACAACGCGGTGTCCGTCGGGGCGGTGGCCGGGAAGCTGGGGCTCAGCGGGCAGGTCGTGGACGCCCGTCAACTGCCTGCCGATCAGGGGGAGATGGCCAAGTCCCTTGACGAGGGCACGGTGTTCGGGCGGGTCACTCCGCAGCAGAAGCGGGACATGGTGGGGGCGTTGCAGTCCCGGGGGCACACGGTCGCGATGACCGGGGACGGGGTGAACGACGTCCTCGCCCTGAAGGATGCCGACATCGGTGTCTCCATGGGGTCCGGGTCCGAGGCGACCCGGGCCGTCGCGCAGATCGTGTTGCTCAACAACAGCTTCGCTACGTTGCCTTCGGTCGTTGCCGAGGGGCGGCGGGTCATCGGGAACATCACGCGGGTGGCGACCCTGTTCCTGGTGAAGACCGTGTACTCGGTGCTGCTGGCTGTGCTGGTGGTGTGCTGGCGGGTTGAATATCCGTTCCTGCCGCGGCACTTGACGCTGTTGTCCACGTTGACGATCGGGATTCCGGCGTTCTTTCTTGCGCTGGCGCCGAACAAGGAGCGGGCGAAACCCCATTTTGTCCGGCGGGTGATGCGGTATTCGATCCCAGGGGGTGTGATCGCCGGGGCCGCGACCTTCGTCACGTATCTGATCGCTCGTCACCACTACACGGGGAAGGGGGCGTTGGGGGCGGAGACCAGTGCGGCGACGTTGACGCTGTTCCTGATCTCCATGTGGGTGCTGGCGATCATTGCTCGGCCGTACACCTGGTGGCGGATCACTCTGGTCGCCTCTATGGGGGCGGCGTTCGTGGTGGTGCTGGTCGTGCCGTGGCTTCAGCATTTCTTCGCGCTGAAGTTGGTGGGGGTGACCATGCCGTGGATCGCTGTGGGGATCTCGGTGGTGGCGGGGGTTGTGCTGGAGCTGGTGTGGAGGGTGGTTGATCGGCGGGTGCCGGCTTGAGTGGTCGGCCGGTACGTCGTTTGTCCGCCGCGGCCGAGTGGGGGCGCTGGTCGCGCAGCCACCCGCGCCCCTAAAAGCAGGGGCGCGGGTGGCTGGCGGTGTTGGTTACTTCACGTCGACGTAGTCGCCCGTCGCGTTGATCGGGGCCGTGGTGGACGTGCCCGCGAAGCTGTAGCGGAAGTAGCCGTCGACCGTGGCCTTGAGGGTGGTCTTCAGGGCGCCCGTCGAGCTGGTCTTGATGGTCTTGACCGTGGTGTACGTGGTGGAGTTCTTCTTGCGGAACTGGAGCTTGACCGGCTGGGTGGAGTAGCCGGTGTAGTTGTTGGCGTCCCAGTTCGCGCGGGTCAGCTTGCCGGTGACCGTGATGGTCTTGCCCTTCTTGACGGGCTCCGGGGCGGCGTTGACCGTCAGCTTCGACAGGCGGGTCACGTTCGGGGAGGCGAAGCCGCCCTTGTCGGCGTATCCGACCTTGGTGATGTCGATGCTGGTGCTGGTCGGGTCCTGGCCGTTCCACGCGATGGCCTCGGCGCCGGCCTTCCAGGCACCGGCGTCGGTGTTCGACAGGTCGCCCTCGCCCGGGTAGATGTCGAGGGAGCCCTTGCAGGAGGCGACGGTCGCCGAGGTGGCCGTGCACTTGGCCAGGTCGTCGTCGAAGATCATGTTGCTCGGCTCGTCCAACGAGCCCTTGTAGAGGAACAGGTCGGTCCAGAAGTCCGACGCGGTGATGTCGACGTCGGTCCCGTGCGTCAGCGTGTACGTGACCGGGACGGAGACGTGGGCGGCGGCACCGGCCACGATCGGCTTGCCGCTGTTCACCTTGATGTTGGAGAAGGTGACGTTCAGGGCGTACGGCTGGTCGTCGGCCGGGGTGGCGACGGTGGAGCCGGAGAGGGTGGCCTTGCCGGAGGCGGTGTGGGCGGCCTCACGGATCTTCGCGATGTCCGAGCGGTACGAGCCGGCGTCGGAGCCCGCGGCCTGTGCGGCCGGTACGGCGAAGGCGGAGAGGACCAGGGCGCCGGAGACGGCGGCCACGGTGGCGCTTATGCGCATGCGTTCCCCAAGTGGGAAAGGGGGCCCCGACGCGCTGGTCGTTCCGAACGGCTCGTCGTCGGCGCCGGGGCCCAAGTGATGGCGGAGCCTCTTGGCTCACGTGTTCTGATTCGCGACGGGTGGGACAGGTTGTACGGCGAATCGAGACTTTGTGCGGGTATTGCGAACTGATGGTGAAGTGCGGAGACTCCGCCGGTCGGCCGGGCCGCGGCAGGTCTTACTTCACGTCGATGAAGTCACCCGCGGCGTTGACGGCCGGGGTCGTCGAGGTGCCGGCGAAGCTGTAGCGGAAGTAGCCGTCGACGGTCGCCTTGACGGTGGTGCTCAGGTTGCCCGCCGAGTTGGTCTTGACGGTCTTCACCGTGGTGTACGTGCTGGAGCTCTTCTTGCGGAACTGGAGCTTCACCGGCTGGGTCGAGTAACCGGAGTAGGTGGCGGCGTCCCAGTTCGCGCGGGTCAGCTTGCCGGTGACCGTGATGGTCTTGCCCTTCTTGACGGGCTCCGGGGCGGCGTTGACCGTCAGCTTCGACAGGCGCTGGACCTGGAAGGTCTTCGCGTTGTCCTTCTGGACGTAGTCGCCGTCCTTGCCCCTGGCGACCGCCCAGACCTTCCAGCCGCCGGCCACGGAGTTGATCAGGTTGGAGCGCGGCTTCAGGTCGAAGGTCGACTTGCAGGTCGACGTCGTGGCGTTGACCTTGGTGCAGGTGGCGCGGCCGTCACTGCTGTTGGCGACGGCGCCGCTGTCGGACGACTCGATGTCGGCGCCGTGGTACAGGATCGCCTGCGCCCAGTCGACGCCCGAGGCGTCCTTGACCGTGAAGCTGACCGTGATGGTCTTCTTCGCGGTAGCACCCACGACGACCGGCTTGCCGCCGTTGACCACGACGGTCGAGATCGTGGTGTCCCCCCGGCCCCCGTCGGCCTGCGCGGCAGGCACGGCGAGAGCGGAGAGGGCCAGGGCGCCGGTCAGGACGCCGAGGGTGGCACGCATGCGCATGGATTCCCCAGGTAGAGAAGTGATCGTGGAGCCTGCTGGCTCAGCTGATCAGATTCACGACGAAAGGGAATGGTTGTACGACTCGTGAACTTCTTTCGGAACGGTCGTGAAGATCGCCGCTCCGCTCAGTCGAACCACCGGTCCCGAGCCAGTTCCTCCGTCCGGGACGGGTCCTCCAGCAGTGCTGCCACCTCGAAACGGCGCGGCCACTGACCGGCCGCCCAGGCGAGGCCGGCCGCCACGCCCTCCAGGGTCGAGGCATGCAGCACGCCGTCGCGGGTCCGGCGCCAGTCGATCTCGACGCCGTCCACGACGAGCCCGTCGTGTTCGACGTAGGTCGCGGGGGTGAGCGGGCCGAGGAGGGTCCGGACGGATTCCGGTACGTCGTGCTCGGTGCCCTCGGAGGTGACCTCGCCGGTGACCGACTCGCTGAGGCGGCGGACCTGGAAGAGTTCGGCCAACTCGGCCGCCCTGGACGGCCGTACGGGGAGGAGCGGGGTGCCGGAGGTGAAGGGGAGCAGGTCGGGTGAGTCGACGACCACCGCGTCCGCCGCGTCCACGACCGTCACCTCGCCGTCGACCACGGCGCGCAGGTCGTCCGGGAGGGTGACCTGTTCCGGGTCGAGGTCGGCCAACGCGCTGTAGAGGGCGTGCAGTTGGGCGCCGGTGACCTCGCGGTCCGGGTCGGCGAGGCGGTCGAGGAGTTCGGCGGCCCCGCCGGGCTCGTCGAGGAGGGCGGCGACCGAGGTGCGGACGCCGAGTGCCCGCAGGACCTGTTCGTCGTCGAAGCCGGTCGCGTCGGCCTCGTCGTAGAGGCCGCGCAGGAGCGGGTCGCCGCCGGCCGCCAGCAGGCCCGCCGGGCGGCGGCCGTCGAGGACCGGGTGGCCGCGCAACCACCAAGCGGTGTACGGCCGTACGAGCTCGTGTGTGCCGTCGGGCAGGAGGACGCGGACCTGTTGGGTGATCGCGTCGCGGAGCGGGGGCCGGGCGAGGAGGGCGAGGGCCTGGGGCCAGCGGTCTTCGTCGACCAGGTCGAGGTCGCGTACGGCGACGAGTTCGGTGGCGACCGGGGGGACGGGGCTGTCGGGGAAGCGGTCGAGGACGTCCTCCGACCACACGTCCACGGAGTCCAGCAGGCCGGGGTCGTCGGGTTCCGCGAAGTCGCCGTCGCGGGGCTCCAGTTCGTCCGGGTCGAGAACGACGTCGGTGGCGCGGACGAGGGCGAAGGTGGCGAGGACTCCGCAGGCCGCGAGGGGCTGTTCGCCCCAGCGGTCGGCCAAGTCGGCTTCCACGAAGGCCAGTTCGTCGTCCCGCATCACCTGGGCGAACGGGCTGCCGGGCAGCACCAGTTCGCCGGCGGGGGCGAGTTCGCCGTCCTCGTCGGGCAGGGCGAGGGCGCCGAGCCAGGGTTCGTCACCGGGTTCCAGGCCCGCGTCCCGGACGAGGGCGAGGACGGTCTCCGCCAACTCGTCGCTGTCCGGCGCCACTTCGTCCCACATGGCCCCGCCCTCCTCGTCGAGGGAGGCGGCCACGGCGGCCCGTACCTGGGGTGTCGTGAGGACCGCGCGGGGGGTCGCGGGCAGTGCGCCGAGCTTCTCCAGGAGGGGGTGCGCGGCGTCCGGGTGGGCGACCTTGAGGCCGAGGCGGGCGAGGACTTCGGGCTCGACCTGGGCGGAGTCGGGGGTGGGGAGGAGGACTTGGCGTGGCCCGATCGTCGTCCTGCCGTCCGCGAGCGGCACGGGCAGGCCGGTGAGCCGGTCGGGGTCCACGCCCGCGAGGCTGTCGTAGAGGCGCCGCCACCAGCCGGGGTCCTTCTCCAGGCCGGCCAGGCGGTCGACGGCGTCGGTGAGGGGGACGCGGGCGACGCCCAACGTCCGTAGTTCCACGCGGCGTTCGAGGCCGGCGGGGAGGAGGGTGGGAAGTACCTCGGCGAGAACCTGCACGGTGTCGGCACCGGCGCCCTCGACGACCTCGGCGTCCCGGGGCCGTAGCGCCTCGGGCAACTCCGGGTCATCGGTGGAGGGTTCGAGGGCGGGCGGGAGGAAGGCCGTGCGCGGCAGGCGCTGGAGGATCGCCTGGCGGAGGGTGCCGTCCAGCTCCCCCTTGCCCAGGGGGCCGGGGACGAGGTCGATGATGCCGGTGGTCACCGGGCGCCAGGCGGCGAGGAGTTCGACGTAGGCGTCGGCCGCGCGCTCCACGACGAAGTCGGTGAGGGGGCCGGGGGCGGCGTGCCGGCGGGTGGTGTCGAGGGGGAGGGAGGCGATCAACAGGGCGGGTACGCCCAGGGGTTCGTCGCTGGGGGTGGGCGCGTGGACGACGGGGCTGGTGCGGGGGCGGGCCGGGGTGCCGTCCTCGTCGACGGGCACGGCCCAGGTGACGGACCAGTAGGGGCGCAGCCGCTCCTCGACGGGGCGGTCGGCGAGGAGTTCCTTGGCGAGTTCCCCGTGCGCGGCGGCCGTACGCCAGCGGGTGGTTCCGTCCCGGCTGTCGTCCACGACGGTGTCGGCGCGGTCGGTGCGGCGGGTGAGGGTGCGGGGTTCCTGGTCCCCGACCTCGACCACGACTTCGGTCAGCCCCGGGAGGGCGAGGAGAAGCGCGTCGTCCACGGCGCCGAGGAGGCGCTCGGCGAGGTCCTCGGCGGCGGTGTCGCGCAGCGGGAGGATGACGACCGTGTCGTAGGAGTCGGGGGCGGTGCCCTCGGCGGCGAACGGGAGGCGGAGCAGCGGGATGTGGCCGTCGCGGCGGCGGATCTCGGTGCCGAGGCCGGGGCTGTGGCGGGCGGTGTCGTCGGCGAGGGTGCGGGCCTCGGCGAGGGACCAGCGGACGCCGCCGTGCCGTCCGACGACGGCGGGTTCGTCGGTGACGGCCACGACGGCGGCGAAGCCGACGCCGAACCGTCCGACCGCGCTGTCGCCCGCGTCGCGCTTCGCGGAGGCGCGGAGGGTGGAGAGGGATTCGACACCGGTTGCGTCGAGGGGGGCGCCGGTGTTGGCGGCGCAGAGGACGCCGTCGCGGAGGGTGAGGCGGAGCCGTCCGGCGACACCGGCGCGGGCGGCGGCGTCGGCGGCGTTCTGCGCGAGCTCGACGACGAGCCGGTCCCGGTACCCGCCGAGGACGAGGTCCTCCTCGGCGTTGGCGTCCTCCCGGAACCTGGCCGGGCTGGTCGCCCAGGCGTCGAGCACCCCACGCCGCAGACGGGCGGTCCCGAACGGGTCGGCACCCTCGGCGGCGGGCCGCACGAACTTACTCACGTACGTTCACTCTCCTCATCGACGTCGCGATGAAGGTACCGCGCGGAGGGGAGGGGGTGGCGCGGGGCTGGTGCGGAGGGGGGTGGGGGTGGAGGTGGGTGGGGGTTGTGGTGGGTTCGCCCGCAGGTGTGTGGGTGGGGTCGGGGTCGTGGCGGTACGGCCAGCCCGCCGCTTGCGGAGCCCTTCGGTTTGTCACCACGGCTGGACGGGTTGGTGCCGGGTACGCGGCGGGCTGCGCCGTACCGCCACGACCCGCTCCCGTCTCGTCGGCGGCCGCGGGCGAGTGGGTGGCGAGTGGGGGCTCCGACTCGGCTGTCCGGCTGCTCTTCCATCTGGAGTTGCACCGACCCGATTACGAAGCGTGGTGAGGCCGGTGTCAGGGTGCGGGGCGAGGACCCCATCCTCAGGAGCCGTCCGGAGGTGGCGTTGGGCTGTCAGACGGTCTGTTCGTCTGCAAGTCGGCGGTGGGCATGAAATGGACCCTTACGCTCGCTTCATGGATATTCGCGGCATTGATCCTCGTGACACCGACTGGGAGGAGGACCATGCCCGGTACCGCGTCTACTTCTGGGACGTGGGGGCGGTGACCGCGTACGAGTACGAGGTTCTGGGCGAGGTCGACATCGACGAGGTCCTGGCGTGGGCGTCCCGGTACGCGGACGAGCGGGGATGGGCCTACACCGTCTATGCGGCGGTGACGGACGGGGGCGACCTCGGGCTCGTCCGGCTGGCCGGTGTCCTGGGTGATCCGTTCGCCGCGGAAGCGTGACCGCCTGCCCCTCCCCCAGCATCTCGCACCGGTCTCCAGAAACCCGAACTCCGGTGCAAGGGGCGCCTTTTCCCAAGGACCACGACGGGGAAAGGACCATCACCAAGCCCCACCCCACCCTCCCGGCAGCCGGGCCCGCCATTCACCCATCCGGGTGAACATCATCAACTGGGCTGGATTCCGGGCAGGTTGCGTGATCTACGCTCAGCGCGACACAACCGCAGACAGCGGACATACGACGGCCCTCGCCGGGACGGCAATCCCAAGGCGAGGGCCTGACCACCTAGGAAGACAAGACCTTCCCGATGGATACGCACGACATTACCGCGCCCCCGCGCGCCCAGTCCCGGCACGCCGCCGACAACCGCTCGAACCACACGAACCAGCGGCGCGGCCGGCCCGGCGTTGGACTCACGCACGACAACGCCCGTCACACCGCCCGCTTCACGGTCATCGGCAACCACCTCGCCCAGCACCCGGAGTTGTCGGGGCTCGCGATCGGGCTCGGCGTTCACATCCAGTCGCTCCCGGCAGGGGCCCGCGTCGACATCAAGTCGCTGGCGGCCCGTTTCCCGGAGGGCACGACCCGAATCGCCGCCGCGCTACGGGAGTTGGAGACCCACGGCTACCTTCGTCGCGAACGGCACCGGGTTCCCGACGGCCGCATCGTCACCCGCACGATCTCGTGCAACCAGCCCGGCAGCCGCCGTAGGGACAGCCATGCCCCGGAGACGCCGAGTACGCCGAAGAGGCCGAAGAGGCCGAAGAAGCACACACCCCGTAAGGCACTCCCGCCCGTGCCGCGCCCGGCCTACCCCTCCCCCGCGCTCACCCAGCAGGCCACGGATCTCCTCACGGGCCTCCGCCGCCACGATCCCCGCCTGCTTCTGTCGGCCTGCGACACGGCCCACCTGGCGCCGGGAGTCGCCGCGTGGCTGGAGCGGGACGTGGCCCCCACAGCCGTACGCCACGCACTGACCGCGGACCTGCCGCCCGACCCCCTACGTCGGCCCGCAGCCCTCCTGGCCCACCGTCTGACGGCCCAACTGCCGCCCCCGCCGCCGTTCCGCGCTCCGGCCCCGCCACCGGCCGTACGGCACCCACTCCAGAACTGCGAAGGCTGCGACCGCGCCTTCCGCTCGCCTACCCCAGGGCTCTGCCATGAGTGCCGAACCGATCTTCCGGGGGCCGCCTAGCATGAAGGGGACGATCCTTGCCCCTGGGCACAGACCACGAGGAGCGAGCGCCATGACCATCGCCCCGGACAACGCGCAACAGGGCGCCACCCACCAGTACCGGGCCATGAGGGACTTCCTTGAGTCCATGGACGACACCATCCCGGGCAAATTCGAGATCACCAAGGAAGGGATCGTCCACGACATGATGTCGCCGGGAGGACCGCACGAGGTCACGGCAGCACGCATCAGCCGGCGACTTGAGAAAGTCATGCCGGACGAGTTGTTGGCTCACAACGGGACTCCCGATGTGGAGGACGAGCCCGAGGGGATCATGCGTCACCCCGACGTGATGGTGATCGCGTGGACCGACCTCGACACCGAAGCCTCCATCGATCCGCACACCCTCATCGCCGCCATCGAAGTGGTCTCCCGCTCCAACCCGGACAACGACTGGGTCGGCAAGATGCGCGACTATCCCCTGATCGGGATCCCCACCTACGCCGTCTTCGACCCACGCACCGGTACCGGAGCCGTCCTCACCGACATCCACTCCACCCCCGACGGCCCCCGCTACGCCACCCGCAAGGACTTCGTCTACGGCGAGGACGTCACCATCGGCGACTGGACGATCACCACGGACAACCTCCCGCGCTACGGGGAAGGCAGGGGCACCGGCCAGCCCAAGCCGTGAACCGACCGGCACACCTCTACGAGTGCCCCAACTCCGCCGATTCCTCGTCCGCCCCCACCGGCACCGAACCCGAATCCGCCGAAGGCCGCAGCGGGAACGGGTCGACCATCGTCTCGTCGATCACCGGGGCCGGGGGCTGGGGCGGTTTGGGCATGACGGCTGCTTCCGAGTGGCCGCCGCAGCCGTAGGCCAGGGACACGACGTGGCCGTCCGCCGGGGAGAACTCGTTCGCGCAGACGCCGAACGCCTGGCCCAGGGAGCCGCCGATCGCGACCAGGAAGCCGCAGCTGACGCAGGCCGCGGGCGCGGCCTGGGCCATCGGGGTCTTCGGGCCGAAGCCGTCCTCCCAGCGGTCGGCGGCGACGTGGAGGCCGTAGCGGGAGAGGACCCGGGCTCGGCGGATGCCCAGTTCCTCGGCCACCGCGGCGATCGAGCCTCTGGTGGGGGCCATCGGGAGCGTGGCGGGGGTGCCCGCCGTCACTTCCGCGTCCTCCGACTCCACCAGCTCCGCCATCTCCTCCGAGACGGCCGAGTTCGGCGGGGGCTCGTCCTCGCCCGTGTAGCCGGGCTCCAGACGGAGGTCCTCCGCGTCGGTGGGGAGCAGGTCGCCGGGGCCCATGTCGCCGGGGCGGAGGCGTTCGCTCCACGGGACCCATTCGGGGGCCAGGAGCGAGTCCGGGCCCGGGAGCAGGACGACCTCGTCCAGGGTCACCAGCTTCGCGCGGGACGCCCTCGCCACCGTCACCGCCCAGCGCCAGCCCCGGTAGCCGAACTCCTTGCATTCGAAGAAGTGCGTGACCACACGGTCGCCGTCGGATTCGAAGCCGGCGTGCTCGCCGACCACGCCGGGCGCGGCGGCCTCCTCGGCTGCGGCACGGGCGAGGTCGACGGCCTCGGCGCACAGGCGGTCGGGGGTGCGGCTTCGCGTGGTCGCTGCGCTCACAGGTATCGCTTCTCTCCTACGCCGTCTCACGGGTGCGCCTGGTGTGGCGAAGGGAGCGGACGGAGCGGCTGAAAGACATGTACCAGGCCCTTGGGGGCACTGGTGGAGGGCCGCGTCGACGTCCGCGCCCGATCGCGCTCGGGCACGCCTACACCATCCATTCTGCGGGATGGCCGAGAGGCGCGCGGCCGAGAACAATCGCCACGGCGCGCTACGCACGCTACCTTCTCCCGCGCCATGCGCCCACACCGGCGGCCTCTTGGGCGATGCGCGGCGGCCACCCGGAGATGCGTGGAACGGCCGGCCCGGGACCTGTGGAACGGCCCAGAATCCACTTCCGTACGCCTCCATACGTGCGGTAACCGCACTACTCACGCCGTTCTCGGGGCACTATGACGGGGTGGCAGCCGCGAGGTCGCCCCAAGGTGCCACCGGGATCGGCGGCACGAAGGGGAACATCCGAGGTGGCGGTTCGGGCCGGGTGAGCGGTTCCGTCCGCGCGATGGGTCGTGCCCTGCACTTCCCCGTCACCGGTACCGCCCGCGGCATCCGCAAGGCCACCCACGCGCACGGCGCGGGCGAGTCGGGCCTCGGCCGGCTCATCGAACTGCACGCCGTGAACGGCGCCGGCGACGTCATGATCACCGTCGCCCTCGCGTCGACGGTTTTCTTTTCCGTACCGACCGACGAGGCTCGGGGACGGGTCGCTCTCTATCTCGCGATCACCATGGCTCCGTTCACCGTCCTGGCTCCTGTGATCGGGCCCCTTCTCGACAAACTTCCGCACGGGCGGCGCGCCGCGATGGCCGCCGCGATGCTGGCCCGCGCCCTCCTCGCGCTGATCATCTCCGGCGCGGTCGCCAGCGGCAGCCTGGAGCTGTATCCGGCGGCCCTGGGCGCCCTGGTCGCCTCGAAGGCGTACGGCGTCGTCAGAAGCGCCGTGGTGCCCCGGCTGCTGCCACCCCGGATCTCGCTGGTGAAGGCGAACTCCAGAGTCACCCTCGCCGGGCTCCTCGCCACCGGCGTCGCCGCCCCGATCGCGGGCGGCCTGCACGCCATCGGCGACCCCTGGCCGCTCTACGGCGCCTTCGTGATCTTCGTCGCGGGCACGGTCCTGTGTTTCTTCCTGGACCCCAAGGTCGACTCGGCCAAGGGCGAGGACACGGCGCTGCTCGCGGCGGACGAGAACCATCTGCACGGCCCGCACCCCAAGGAGGTCAAGCGGCCGGGGCTGCGCACGGTCGGCATCGCCGTCACCCACGCGCTGGGCGCCAACGCGGCCCTGCGCTGGCTCTCCGGGTTCCTGACCTTCTTCCTCGCGTTCCTGCTGCGCGAGCATCCGATGACCGGGCAGAGCGCGGCCGTGTCGCTCGGCATAGTCGCCGTCTCGGCCGGCGTGGGCAACGCGCTCGGTACGGCGGTCGGGTCCTGGCTGCGGCAACGGGCCCCGGAACTCATCATCGTGACGGTGATGGCGGTCGTGCTGGGCGCGGCGATCACGGCGGCGATCTTCTTCGGCGCGGCCCTGGTGGCCTGTCTCGCCGCCGCGGCCGGGTTCTGCCAGGCGCTGGCCAAGCTGTCCCTGGACGCGCTGATCCAGCGGGACGTGCCCGAGCTGGTGCGCACCTCGGCGTTCGCGCGGTCCGAGACGATGCTCCAGATGGCCTGGGTGCTCGGCGGCGCGATCGGCATCGTCATGCCGCTGAACGGCGCCCTCGGCTTCACCCTGGCCGCCGCGGTCATCGCCCTGGGCTGGCTGACCACCCTGCGCGGGCTGCTCGCCTCGGCCCGGCACGGGGCCGGTGGACGCCCGCGAGTGGCGTAACCCGCACCACCCGGCCCGCCGCGCCGCACCCCACGTGGCGGGAGGACTGGACGGGCCCGATAGCCTTCGCCCCATGACCATGCAATCCGCTGTGCGACGCCGCCGCGCCGTCGCCGCCGCCGGCGCCGTTTCCGCCGGACTGCTCGTCCTGTCGGCGTGCGACAAGCCGACGCCGATCTCGACGATCACCGTCGGGAGGAACTCGGTCCACACCGAGGCCACCTGCTACAACGACGGCGACGCGGTGAAGACCGCGGACCTGCCGAAGTGCCTGAAGGCCTCGACGTCGATCTCGGTCGACCCGGACGACACCGTGCGCTTCGGTGTCGACCCGAAGATCGCCGACAACGGCTGGACGATCCTGATGAACGGTCAGCCGCTGACCGACTCCAGCAAGAAGACGTACCGCACGATCCCCGGCAGCGTGTTCTTCAACACCCAGTACGGCGCGACCGGCAACTCGACCGTCGTCTCCATCAAGGAGGGCGACAAGACGGTCAAGGGCCTGTGGTCCTTCAAGTTCAAGAAGGACTCCTGACCACGGCCACGACCTCCGCGTCTTCTCCACGTGTCCTCGTCGCCACCGCCGTCCCCGCCGAACGGGACGCGGTGGCACGGGCGTTCACGGGCGACAGCACGGTTGATGTCATCGCCGCCGGGGTGGGTCCGGCCGCTGCCGCCGCCGCTACGGCCGTCGCGCTCGCCGGTGGCCCGTACGCCCTCGTCGTCTCCGCCGGGATCGCCGGCGGCTTCCAGCCCGAGGCACCCGTCGGGTCCCTCGTGATCGCCGACGAGATCACCGCGGCCGACCTGGGCGCCGAGACCCCGGACGGCTTCGTTCCGGTCACCGAGCTCGGCTTCGGCACCGTCACCCACCGTCCGCCGAATGCACTCGTACGAGAGCTCTCGGCCGCGACCGGAGCCCGCACCGGAGCCGTACTCACCGTCTCCACGGTGACCGGAACGGCCGCCCGCGCCGCGGAACTCCGCGCCCGCCACCCCCGGGCCCTCGCGGAGGCGATGGAGGGCTTCGGTGTCGCCGAGGCAGCCGCCGCCCACGGCATCCCCGTCCTGGAACTGCGCGCGGTCTCCAACCCCGTCGGCCCGCGTGACCGCACCGCCTGGCGGATCGGCGACGCGCTCGCGGCCCTGACGGAGGGATTCGGGAAGTGCGCGCCCGTACTGGAGAGTTGGAGACAGGTATGACCCCGTTCACTGAGCCTCTGCAGATCGCCTACTCGCCCTGCCCCAATGACACGTTCGTCTTCGACGCGTGGGCGCACGGCCGGGTGCCGGGTGCGCCCGCGCTCGACGTGACCTTCGCGGACATCGACATCACCAACGGCATGGCGGAACGCGGTGAGTCGGATGTGCTGAAGGTGTCGTACGCCGTGCTGCCGTACGTCCTCGACGAGTACGCGCTGCTGCCGTGCGGGGGTGCGCTGGGGCGGGGGTGCGGGCCGCTCGTGCTCACCCGGGGGGCGGACGTGGACCTCACCGGTCGTACCGTCGCCGTGCCGAGTGAGCGGTCGACCGCGTATCTGCTGTTCCGGCTCTGGGCCGCGGACACGATTCCGGGTGGGGTCGGGGAGATCGTGGTCATGCCGTTCCACGAGATCATGCCGGCCGTGCGGGACGGGAAGGTCGACGCGGGGCTCGTCATCCACGAGGCGCGCTTCACGTACCAGAACTACGGCCTGCACAAGCTCGCGGACATGGGCGAGCACTGGGAGGCCACGACGGGGCTGCCGATCCCGCTGGGCGCGATCATCGCGAAGCGGTCGCTCGGCGCCGAGCGGTTGAACCTGCTCGCCGACTCGATCCGGGCGTCGGTCCGTGCCGCCTGGGACGACCCCGAGGTCTCACGGCCGTACGTCATGGAGCATGCGCAGGAGATGGACCCGGCCGTCGCCGACCAGCACATCGGGCTGTACGTCAACGAGTTCACGGCGGAACTGGGGGACGACGGGTATGCGGCGATCCGGGGTCTGCTGACGCGGGCGGCGGCGGAGGGGCTGGTGCCGGCACTCGCACCGGCCGCGCTCACGTTTCCCTGAGCTTCCCGGTTGCCCTGAACCGGGGTGCCAAGAAGCGGGCCGAGAGGCTGGTTCGCCCCTCGGCCCGGACTCGCTCGAATTTCCCCGGATCCTCGAACTCCGCCGGATCTCCCGGATATCTACACGTCCAACTGGTCGGCGACCGCGCGCAGCAGGCCCGCGATCTTCGCGCCCGCGGGCTTGTCGGGATAGCGGCCGCGTTCCAGCATGGGCGTGATGTTCTCGAGGAGGGTCGTCAAGTCCTGGACGATGGAGGCCAGTTCGTCCGGCTTCTTGCGCTGGGCCGCCGCGACCGACGGGGTCGGGTCGAGCAGGGTCACCGAGAGGGCCTGGTCGCCGCGCTGACCGGCGACGACCCCGAACTCCACGCGCTGTCCGGGCTTCAGGGCATCAACTCCGGCGGGCAGAACCGAGGAATGGACGAAGACGTCACCGCCGTCGTCACGGGAGAGAAAGCCGAAGCCCTTCTCGCTGTTGAACCACTTGACCTTGCCGGTAGGCACGTCTGTCCTCGTCCTCGTACTCGTCGGAAAACTGCTTCGGATAGCAGACCGGCGGGTCGTCGGGACCCGCCGGTACCAAGGCTAATGGTCTTCAGGCCGGTGACAAGACGTCGCCCGCTTGTTCCTTCGCGCTGGGAACTACCCTGGTCCGGTGCGTGACAAAACCCAAACGAATTCCGCCGCGGCCGGTGACCGACTGATCCGTGCCGGTGCCATCGTCTTTTTCATCGGCGCGGTGGCCACACTCGTCACCGTGGTACCGCTGCTGCTCCACACGACGCCTTTTCCGACGTACATGTACCTCTTGAGCATGCTCATGGGCGTCGGATTCCTGCTGGCCGCCGGAGGCGTGCTCCAGTCGGTCGCCGCGGGCCGCCGTCAGGCGCGCGCCGAAAGGTAGTCCGAAAGCCATCGCGGGAACTCGGTGAGATCGCCGAGGACCACGTCCGCCCCGGCGGCGCGCAGTTCGTCCGCGTCGCACGGTCCGGTCGCCACCGCGACCGACAGGGCCTCGGCGGTACGGGCGCCGCGCACGTCGCCGACATGGTCGCCGACGTAGACGCTCGCGCCCTCCTCGCGCAGTGCCTCCGCCTTCTGCTCGGCCCACAGGTTGCCGATCACGGCGTCGGCGTCGATACCGAGGTGTGCCAGGTGCAGCTTCGCGTTGGGTTCGTACTTCGCGGTGACGACGATCGCCCGACCGCCGGCCGCCCGTACGGCCGCGATCGCCTCGGGGGCGCCGGGCATCGCGAGGGTCGCGGTGATGGCGAACGACGGGTACATCTCGCGGTACAGGTCTGCCACGGCGGGCACCTCGTCCGCCGGGAACCAGTTGATCAACTCGTCCCCGAGCGGCGGCCCGAGCCGGCTGATGGCCAGATCGGCGTCGATGTACGTCCCCGTCCGCTCCGCCAGCGCCAGCATGGCGGCGTGGATCCCGGGCCGGGAGTCGATGAGGGTCATGTCGAGATCGAAGCCGACGGTCAGGGCGGGCGGGGTGGCGGGCTGGTCACTGCTCCGAGCGTACGAGGTCATATGGGCCATTGTGCCCAGTCGCTACGACAATCCCACCGGGCCCACTGAACGCCCGGCCGCCCTACCGCTGCCGCTGCGACCGCCAGACCAGATACAGCGCCGACGCCACCGCCGCGCCCCGCACCACCCACGGCCAGGTGTCCGCGATCGCGTCGCTCATGTGACCCTGCGCGATGGGGGTGCCCCAGCGGCCCTCGTTCCTGCCCCACAGCCAGACGATCCCGGCCGCGACGGCCGCCGTCGGCAGACCGATCACCGCCGCCTTCGTCTCGGCGTCGGACAGCCGCCGGGACGCGTACGCGATGAGCCAACCCAGCAGCAGGGCGAACCAGTTGCCGAGTACGGCGCCCACGACGAGCAGCGCGGCGGCGATCAGGAGGAGGGGGTTGGACCAGCGTCCGGCCGGGAGGCGCGGGACCATGCGGCGCCGGCGGGCCGGGGTTTCCGCCGCCTGCTCGATCACCGGTACGGCCACCGGCTCCGGCGCCTTCGGCGTCTCCTTCGGGGGTTCCTTCGGCGGCGGTGGCTTGAGGAGCTCGGGGATCTCGACCCCGCCCGTGAACCCGGGCACGCTGTCGCCGAGCGCGAACCCGTTGCCGTTCTCCACCCGCCACCAGTCCGGCTGCATGACGCTCGCGCCGAGGTCGGACGCGCTCGCGAGGTGCGGCGAGGAGGCGGAGTTGTCGGGCTCGGGGGCGGGGGCGGGTGCGGACTTGGTGAGACGGGTACGCGGCAGCGGTACGACCCGGCGCAGGCCCTTCGGCCGTAGATCGTCCTCGTGGTCCCGTTGTACGGGGACGGAGGCGGTCGGCATCTGAGGAACACCGGCGCCGGTGCCGGCCGCGGCGACGATCTCGTCCGGGGTGCCGAGGCCCTTGAGGATGCGCTGGACGGCGGCCGGTGTGTCGACGGTGGAACCGGCCCGCCGCCGGTCGATCTCATTGCGCAGCTCGGACACGAGCCGCATGCGCGTGACCGAGGGCAGCTGCCGTTGCTGCGCCACGTCGCCGACGCGGCTCAGATACTCGTAGACGACCTGGTCGCTCTCGATACCCACGAAGTCCCCTCCGGGGCGGGTGCGTTGGATACCCCGCCGGAACGACCGTAGCGCAGGTCGGGCGTCATGTCGGCCCGCGCATCGGGGGTGCGGGGTGGGGCGGGCGCGGTATGCGGGCGGGTTGCTCGCGGGCGGGGCGGGAGGTGATCGCCGTGCGGGCATGGGGCTCCGGCCGGGGAGAGAGTGACTGCTGTAGACGAGGGGGTCCTTCCCGGCAACCGGAGAGGGAGCGGTCGGCGCAGGCGCGCGGGTCGTGCTCGGCGGCCCGGTAGGCCGCGATCGCCGCGCGCGCGGCGTGTCGTCGCCCCGGAGCCCGAGTGGTCGCTGCCCGCGCACGGGGTGGATGCGGGGTGTCGTCAGGCGATCACTGTCGGGCGGGCGGCGTCGGCCCGGCGCCCGTACCCGCTACCGTGGGTCGGATGAGCACCCCGGCCACGCCGCCCCGTTCGCTCGCGGAGGCACTCCGAACCAGGGACGACGCCTCCCTTGCCGCGCTGCTGCGCAGCCGACCCGACCTCATCACGCCCGTGCCCACCGACCTCACCCAGCTCGCGACCCGGGCCGGTACGCGCGGGTCGGTCGTGCGGGCGCTGGAGCGGCTGGACCGTTTCACGCTGCAGACGGCGGAGGCACTGGCCGTGGCGGCGGACCCGGCGTCGTACGACGAGTTGGCCGGGCTGATGGCGGGTGACGCGCGCGATGCCGCCGTCCTGCACGCGCTGCCGCGCGCCCTCGCGACCCTGCGCGAGCAGGCGCTGGTGTGGGGCGCGGACGACCGGCTGCGGCTGGTGCGGACGGCGCGTGAGCTGCTGGCGCCTTCGCCGCAGCATCCGTCGCCGACCGGCCTCGGTCCTACGGTCGCGGAGGCCACGGCGGGGATGTCGCCGGGGCGGATCCAGGAGATCGTGACGACCGCCGGGCTGTCCTCCACCCATGACTCCGTTTCTGCGGTGGCCTCGCTCACCAAGCTGTTCACTGGTCGGCGGCGGATGAAGGCGCTGCTCGGCCGCGCACCCGAGGAGTCCCTGGAGGTGCTGAACCGGTTGGTCTGGGGGCCGCCCTACGGGCAGGTGACCGCCGAACCTGCGGCCCGGTTGCGCTGGCTCATCGACCGGGGGCTGCTGCTGCCCACCGCGCCCGGCACGGTCGTACTCCCCCGCGAAGTGGCCCTGCATCTGCGGGCCGGGCGCGCGCACCGCGAGACGGAACCGGTGGCGCCGCCGGTCGAGGCGAAGGCGACGCACCGTCCACAGGTTGTGGACACTACGGCTGCCGGGCAGGCGTACACCGCGCTCGCGACGGTCGAGGAGCTGCTGAAGGACTGGGACGAGGGCGGGCCGACGGTGATGCGGGCGGGGGGTCTCAGCGTCCGCGATCTGAAGCGGACGGCGGTCGCGCTGGACGTCGCGGAGCCCGTTGCCGCGTTCTGGGTCGAACTCGCTTATGGGGCAGGGCTGTTGGCCTCCGACGGTGACGCCGACGAACGCTACGCGGCGACCCCGGCCCACGACGAGTGGCTGGAGCTGCCCGCCGCGCAGCGCTGGGCGCGGCTCGCGGAGGCGTGGCTCACGGCGACCCGGACGTCGGGGCTGGTGGGCGGGCGGGACGCGAAGGAGCGGACGTTGTCCGCGCTGGGGCCGGGGCTGGACCGGTCGGCGGCTCCGGAGGTACGGCACCGGGTCCTGGGTCTGCTCGCCGGGTTGCCGGAGGGCGCCTCGCCGTCTGCCGAGTCCGTGTTGGCCCGGTTGCGGTGGGAGCGGCCGGTCCGGGGGGCCGGGGGTGCGCAGAGAAGCGCAGAGGGCGCTCCGGCGGGTGCTCCGGGGAGTGCTCAGGAGGATGACGATCTGCGCAGTCGCCTTGCTCGGTGGACCTTGAGCGAGGCGGAGATGTTGGGGGTGACGGGGCGGGGTGCCTTGTCGGCGCAGGGGCGGGCGTTGTTGGGGCCGCGGGGTGCGGTGGCGGGTGGCAGTGGTGGCGGTAGTGGTAGTGGCAGAGGTGCGGAGGGCGAGGACGGCGGGGCTACGGCGGGCAGGGGCGGCGGGGGCGGCGGGGGTGCAGCGCGCAGGGACGGTGGCCGGGGCGGCAGGCTTGCGGCGGCCGGCTCCTCCGGTGTCTCCAGCCCCTCCGGCTCTTCCGGCCCCTCCGGCCCCTCCGGCCCCTCCG
Source organism: Streptomyces sp. NBC_00986 (assembly GCF_045162565.1). Classification (NCBI taxonomy): domain Bacteria; kingdom Bacillati; phylum Actinomycetota; class Actinomycetes; order Kitasatosporales; family Streptomycetaceae; genus Streptomyces; species Streptomyces sp. NBC_00986. The sequence goes on along the minus strand of NZ_CP108733.1, from coordinate 6,687,246 downwards.
GCCCCTCCGGCTCTTCCGGCTCTTCCGGCTCTTCCGGCCCCTCCGGCCTCTCCACCCCCTCCGGCTCTTCCGGCCCCTCCGGCCCCTCCGGCCCTTCCGGCCCCTCCGGCCCCTCCGGCCCCGGCGACAAGCTCCCCGTCCATCATCACCACCCCCGCCCGCCTACTCCCCCCGAACCCCTCTCCCCCGCCGAGCAGGCCGCCGCAAGTGCCGCCGCCGCTCGGCTACTTGCCCCGCTTCTGCCCGAGCCGTTGGACCACGTCCTCCTCCAGGCGGACCTGACGGCGGTGGCGCCGGGCCCGTTGGAGCGGCCGTTGGCGGACATGCTGGACGTGCTCGCGGACGTGGAGTCGAAGGGCGGGGCGACGGTCTACCGCTTCACGCCGGGGTCGGTGCGCCGCGCGCTGGACGCGGGGCGGTCCGCCTCCGACCTGCACGACTTCCTCACCGCGCACTCCCGTACGCCGGTCCCGCAGCCCCTCGCCTACCTGATCGACGACGTGGCCCGCAGGCACGGGCATCTGCGGATCGGCGCGGCCTCGGCGTACGTGCGCTGCGACGACGACGCGGTGCTCAGCGAGATCCTGGCCGACAAACGGTCCGTCGGCCTGCGTCTGCGCCGCCTCGCGCCGACCGTGCTGGCGGCACAGGCCGACCCGGCGGCGCTCCTCGACGGGCTGCGCGCGATGGGCTTCGCGCCGGCCGCCGAGTCCGCCGACGGCGACGTCGTCATCACCCGGGCCCACGCCCGCCGCACCCCGCCCCGCACGGCCCCCGAACCGGTACCGGACGGCCCGCCGACCCCGGACGCCACCCTCCTGTCGGCGGCGATCCGCGCGATCAGGGCGGGCGACCGCGCCTCCACGACGCCCCTCAAGACGACCCCTTCGCCCACCGGCGAACTCCCCCGCACCAGCTCCGCCGAGACCCTCGCCACCATGCAGGCCGCCGTCCTCACCGGCGACACCCTCTGGATCGGCTACGTCAACGCCGAGGGCGCCGCGAGCCAGCGCGTCATCGCCCCGATCCGCGTGGAGGGCGGCTTCGTCACGGCGTACGACCACACGGCGGACGAGGTACGGACGTATCCATTGCACCGGGTGACGGGGGTCGCGGAGCTGGCGGAGGGGTAGGTGGTTGAAAAAGTGTGACACTTCTCAGCGAAGTGTCACACTTTCGCGGTGAGGGTGCCCCGGACCGGCTCGCTTCAGCTCAGGTAGCGGGCCAGCGCCTCGACGGAGTCCGCCACGAACGTCGGACGCCGGGCCATCTCCCGCAGCTCGTCCTCCGTGACCCACGCGTGCCAGGCGATCTCGTCCGGGTCGGGGGTGATGTCCTCATCGACCACTGCTTCATGAAGGCCGAGCCAGTACGGGCTGATCTCGCCCCGGCACAGGTACTTGAAGGCGAAGTGGACCGGCACCCGCACCCCGAGTTCCTCGGTGAGTTCGCGGGCCGCCGCCTCCTCGTAGGACTCCCCGGCCTCCGCGGCGCCGCCGACCATGAAGTTGTACTGCCCCGGGAACCGGGACATGTCCGCCGCCCGCCGATGCACCAGGATCCGGCCATCCCCGTCCCGGCAGACGATCGTCGCGACGCGGTGCAGCCAGTGGTGCGTGATGGCCTCACCCCGGTCCACGACCCCGAGCACCCGGTCCTGTTCGTCGACCCGGTCCACCAGTTCTCCCATTGCCCCACACCCTCCGCTCGCCCAGGGCCACAGCCTCGCAGAGCGCCACCGTGATCATCGGCCGGTAGTGCACACTGGACGTTTGGCCGTCCCGAGTCCTCCAGGCCCGGCCGAGGCCCGCAGAAAGGCAGTCGCGCGTGAATGGCCCCCTCATCGTCCAGTCCGACAAGACCCTTCTCCTCGAGGTCGATCACGAGCGAGCCGACGACTGCCGGCGCGCCATCGCTCCGTTCGCCGAACTGGAGCGGGCGCCCGAGCACATCCACACGTACCGGGTGACACCGCTGGGGCTGTGGAACGCGCGGGCCGCCGGGCACGACGCCGAGCAGGTCGTGGACGCGCTCGTCGAGTACAGCCGGTATCCCGTGCCGCACGCGCTACTCGTGGACATCGCCGAGACCATGGACCGCTACGGCCGGCTGACGCTGAGCAAGCACCCCGCGCACGGGCTCGTCCTCACCACCACCGACCGGCCTGTGCTGGAGGAGATCCTGCGGTCGAAGCGGGTCGCCCCGCTCGTCGGCAACCGGCTCGACCCCGACACCGTGGCCGTGCACCCCTCCGAGCGCGGGCAGATCAAGCAGGTCCTGCTGAAGCTGGGCTGGCCGGCCGAGGACCTCGCCGGGTACGTCGACGGCGAGGCGCACCCGATCGAGCTGGACGAGGACGGGTGGGCGCTGCGCCCGTACCAGAAGCAGGCCGTGGAGAACTTCTGGCACGGCGGGAGCGGTGTGGTCGTGCTGCCCTGTGGGGCGGGGAAGACCCTCGTCGGCGCGGGCGCCATGGCGGAGGCCAAGTCGACCACGCTCATCCTCGTCACCAACACCGTCTCCGCCCGGCAGTGGAAGCACGAGCTGATCAAGCGGACCTCGCTGACCGAGGAGGAGATCGGCGAGTACAGCGGGACGCGGAAGGAGATCCGGCCCGTCACCATCGCCACCTATCAGGTGCTGACGACGCGGCGGAAGGGTGTCTACCCGCACCTGGAGCTCTTCGACTCCCGGGACTGGGGGCTCATCCTCTACGACGAGGTGCATCTACTGCCCGCGCCCGTCTTCAAGTTCACGGCGGATCTGCAGGCACGGCGGCGACTGGGCCTGACCGCGACCCTCGTGCGGGAGGACGGCCGCGAGTCGGACGTGTTCTCCCTCATCGGGCCGAAGCGGTTCGACGCGCCCTGGAAGGAGATCGAGGCGCAGGGGTACATCGCGCCCGCCGACTGTGTCGAGGTGCGCGTCAATCTCACGGAGTCCGAGCGGCTCGCGTACGCCACCGCCGAGGCCGAGGAGAAGTACCGCTTCTGTGCGACCACCGCGACGAAGCGCAAGGTCACCGAGGCGATCGTGCGGCGGTTCGCGGGTCAGCAGATCCTCGTCATCGGACAGTACATCGACCAACTCGACGAGCTGGGCGAGCACTTGAACGCGCCCGTGATCAAGGGTGAGACCTCCAACGCGCAGCGCGAGAAGCTCTTCGGGGCCTTCCGCGAGGGGGAGATCAGCGTCCTCGTCGTGTCCAAGGTCGCGAACTTCTCCATCGACCTGCCGGAGGCGACCGTCGCCATCCAGGTGTCGGGGACGTTCGGCTCCCGCCAAGAAGAAGCTCAGCGTCTGGGCCGCGTGCTGCGGCCGAAGGCCGACGGGCACCAGGCCCACTTCTACTCCGTCGTCGCGCGCGACACGATCGACCAGGACTTCGCCGCCCACCGCCAGCGCTTCCTCGCGGAACAGGGGTACGCCTACCGGATCATGGACGCGGACGAGATCCTCGCGGAGAACTGAGCATCACGGCGAGGCGGATCAAGCGGGCGGAGCGGGCGGTCACTTACGGCGAACGCCCGCTTCCTCGCCGTACTCACCGAGGACGACCACGCTGAACGCGGCGCCCGCGAACACTTTTATCGCGCGCAGGGCATTGCCGAGGCGATGGGGGTGGCTGCCGCCGGCGACCGGTGTGGCACCGGACGGGCGGACGGGGACCGGGGTGATGGTTGCTGCGCTCATGTCTCCATGGTGCGTCTCGGGACATAAGGTCGGCATCGGTCCAGAGAGCCAACCTCCGAGCCGCCCTTCTACGCCTCCGGGCGGACCCGTTCCCCTCCTGGGTGGAGGGGGTGTCCCCTAGGGGATGAAAAACAATTGGCCCTCGCCGGGCCCGCCTCATTAGAATCCCCGCTCTTGCCCGCCTCCCCGCAGGGAGTGCCACCGCCCGGACGGAAACCGGTCGGTACCCACCGAGCACACACCCAGCAGCCGCATCAGCAGGCCCTCCGGAGGCACCCCCTTGTCCACGCCCACCGACGATCCGCTCGCCCGCGAACGCTCGCACCTGGCCTCCTCCCGTTCCGCGCTGCGCGCCATGCGCGAGGACGTCGAGTCGCTCGACATCAAGGACGTCACCGCGAACTGGGTCAACGCCGCGATCCTCGCCCGCCAGATGGACGACCGCATCAAGGCGCTGGCCGACCTGAGCGACACCCCGCTGTTCTTCGGCCGCCTCAACTACCTGCACTCACCCGGCGCCGAGCAGGCCGAGGGCGCGGAGGGCGAACAGTTCTACATCGGGCGCCGGCATGTGCACGACGCCGAGGGCGACCCGATGGTCATCGACTGGCGTGCGCCGGTCTCGCAGCCGTTCTACCGGGCGTCCAAGAAGGACCCGTTGGACGTCTCGCTGCGCCGCCGCTTCGGTTACACGGGCGGCGACCTCACGGCGTACGAGGACGAGCACCTCATGGACCCGGCCGAGACGGCCGCCACCAGCAAGCTGCTCCAGCAGGAGATCGAGCGCCCGCGCGTGGGCCCGATGCGCGACATCGTGGCGACCATCCAGCCCGAGCAGGACGAGATCGTACGGTCCGGTCTCGGCGGCACGGTCTGTGTGCAGGGAGGACCGGGGACGGGAAAGACGGCCGTCGGCCTGCACCGGGTCGCCTACCTGCTCTACGCCCACCGCGAGCGGCTCGCCCGTACCGGCACCCTCGTCATCGGGCCGAACAAGTCCTTCCTGCACTACATCGAGCAAGTCCTGCCCGCGCTGGGCGAGTTGGCGGTCCGCCAGGGCACGGTCGACGACCTGGTCGCCCACGTCGAGGTGCGCGGCACGGACGAGGCACCGGCCGCCGTCATCAAGGGCGACGCCCGCATGGCCGAGGTGCTGCGGAAGGCCATCTACTCGCACGTGACGCTGCCCACCGAGCCGGTGATGGTGGTGCGCGGCTCGCGCCGCTGGCGGGTCCCGGCGTACGAACTCGAGGCCATCGTGCGGGAGTTGCTCGACCGCGGCATCCGCTACGGCGCCGCCCGCGAGGCCCTTCCGCAGCGGATCGCGCATGCCGTGCTGGTGCAGATGGAGCGGTCCGGGGAGGCACCGGACGACCGGGTGCAGGACGCGGTGGCCCGCAACGCCGCGGTGAAGGCGGCCGTCAAGGCGGTGTGGCCGCCGGTCGAGCCCGCGAAGCTCGTGCTGCGGCTGCTCAGCGACGCGGACTTCCTCGCCGCGCACGCAGAGGGAATCCTCGACGAGGACGAGCAGAAGACGATCCTCTGGGCACTGTCTGGATCTGGAAAACGGGCGGTCCGGAGCGTGAAGGCCGCCAAGTGGTCAGCCGCGGACGCCGTGTTGATCGACGAGGCGACCGACCTCGTGCAGCGGACGCACTCGCTCGGGCATGTCGTGCTCGACGAGGCGCAGGACCTCTCCCCGATGCAGTACCGGGCGGTCGGCCGCCGCTGCACCACCGGTTCCGCGACCGTCCTCGGCGACCTGGCGCAGGGCACCACGCCCTGGGCGACGCGGAGTTGGGACGAGGCGCTGGCCCACCTCGGCAAATCGGACGGCGTGATCGAGGAGTTGACGGCCGGTTTCCGCGTGCCGACGGACGTCATCACGTACGCCTCCCGGCTTCTCCCCCATATCGCTCCTGGCCTGACCCCGGTCGCCTCGGTCCGTGAGAACCCGGGCTTCTTCGACCTCCGGGAGACGACCGCCACGGCCGAAGTGATCGCCGCCTGCGAGGAGTTGCTGCGCAACGAGGGGTCGACGGGTCTGATCGCCGCCGACGCCAGGATCCCGGCGCTGGCGGAGGCCCTCACCGCGGCGGGCATCGGCTACATCGACCCGGGTGAGGAGACGACCGTAGAGACCCGTCTGACGCTCGTCCCGGCGTCGCTCGCGAAGGGTCTGGAGTACGACTACGTGGTGCTCGACGAGCCGCAGGCCGTGGTCGACGGCGAACCGGACGAACGCACCGGCCTGCGGCGCCTGTACGTGTCGCTGACCCGAGCGGTGTCGGGCCTGATCGTCACGCACGCGGCCCCGCTGCCGACCCAACTTACCTGACCGGCAAGGGCGGTTCAGGCTCGGTCGAGGACCGCCCGCCACTCGCCCACGGCCGCCGCCGACACCGGCCGCTCCCAGCCCTCCGGACGGGCGGCCCCGCCGATGTGGAAGGCGTCGACTCCGGCGGCGAGCAGGGTCGGTACGTGGTCGAGGCGCAGGCCGCCGCCGACCAGGACGCGCTGCTCGTAGCCGGGTTCCCCGCGCAGGGCCGCCTCGCGGAGCAGCGTGGGGAGGCCGTCGTCGACGCCGTCCGCGGAACCGGCGGTGAGGTAGGCGTCCAGGCCCGGCAGGTCCGCGAGCTGTTTGCGCAGGGCGTCGCGGTCGGCGGCGCGGTCGATCGCGCGGTGGAACGTCCAGGCGCAGCCGTCCAGTTCGGCGACGACCCGCTCCACCGCGTCCAGGTCGACGCGGCCGTCCGGGTCGAGGAACCCGAGCACGAACTGGTCGGCACCGGCGGTCCGCAGCTCCCCCGCGACCCGGACCAGCCGGTCCACGTCACCCGCGGCGAACCCGTCCGCGAGGCGCAGCATCACGCGCAGGTCGATGTCGACGGCGGCGCGGATCGCGGCGAAGGTCTCCACCGGCGGGGTGAGTCCGTCGGCTGCGATGTCGGTGACCAGTTCGAGGCGGTCCGCGCCTCCGGCCTGGGCGGCGATCGCGTCCTCGGCGCCGAGGGCGATCACCTCCAGGACTGCACGCGTGCTCATAGGACCCCTTCCGTCGTGTTCCCTGGAGCGGCTACAGGTCTAGTCCAATATCCAGGGTACGCGGGAGGTCAGGGGGCCGCGAGATCGCCCCCGTCGGCGAGGTGTCGGCACACCGTCGCACCGTCACCCGTAGATGTTCAGCTCCGCCGGTTCCGCACCGGCCAGCTCGTAGCCCGTGCCGGCCGGCACCGGGCGGCCCGAGTACAGCCGTACGAGCGTGGGCGCGTCGCCGATGTAGCGCGCCGGGGTCAGCTCGCCCGACAGGTCGCCCAGGCGCAGCGGATCGTCGAGGTCGTCGAGGTCCGCGTGCAGAGGCCGGTGGTTCTTCTGACGGGTCACGAGGCCGAGAAGGGTTAGAGCGGACCCCAGCCCCTGGCCCCCGTAGGCGCCGGGCACGCCGAGAACGTCCCGTACGTCACCGGCGTGCACCCATTCCCCGAGCGCGACGGCGTCCAGCGCACCACCCGCGCGGGCGATCGCCGCCCCGGCCTCGGTCATGCCCCGCTCCAGCTCGTCGACGACCCGCGCGGTCGTCCAGTCGGCCCGCTCCGCGATGTCCCGGTCGTTGGCCTCCGGCGAGAACACGCCCTCCTCGAAGCGCCGCTCCACCACCCGCGTCAGCGCGGCCGAACAGTGCGCGAGCACATCCCGCACGGTCCAGCCCGGGCACGCGAGGGTCGCCAGCGCGAAGTCCTCGTCGGGGCGGGAGCGGAGCAGCGGGATCAGGGCGTCGCGCTCGGTGGTGAGGAGGCGGCCGGGCAGTTCGGGGTCACGTACGTCGTGTGCTGTGTCGGCGTAAGTCATGCGTTCCACGCTAGGGGCGCGGCCGCGGGAGGAAAATAAGGGGCATGCCCGATCTCGACGCCCTCCGCGCCCGCTGGACCCGCGCTCTCGAAGGCGCCCGCACGCCCGCCCACGCACCCGACAGCGGTCCCGACGCCGGTCCGGACCCTTCGCCGTACGCCGAGAATCTCCTCGCCCGCTGGCAGGAGCCGCAGCGGCACTACCACACGCTCACGCACCTCACCTCGGTCCTCGACCACATCGACGTGCTGGAGAAGCACGCCGGCGACCCGGACGTCGTACGGCTCGCGGCCTGGTTCCACGACGCGGTCTACCTCCCGGACCGTTCCGAGAACGAGGAACGGTCCGCGCGGCTCGCCGAGCGGGCGCTGGCCGAGGCGGGCGTGCCGGAGGACCGGGTCGCGGAAGTCGCCCGCCTCGTCCGGCTCACCGTCACGCACGATCCCGCCGACGACGACCGCGACGGCCAGGTCCTGTGCGACGCCGACCTCGCGATCCTGGCCGCGCCGCCGTCGGCGTACGCCGCGTACACGGCGGCCGTCCGTGAGGAGTACCACTTCGTCCCCAACGACGCGTTCAGGGACGGTCGTTCGGCGATCCTGCGGCAACTGCTCTCCCTGCCACGGTTGTTCAGGACGCCGTACGGGGCCGCGGAATGGGAGGCCACGGCGCGTTACAACCTGGCGGCGGAGCTGGAGTTGCTGGCTTCGGCAGGTCCAGGTGGCGAGTGAGGAAGGCGGAGAGGGCTTGGCGGAGGGCGTCCTGACCGGCTGAACTGCGCACGGCGTGACCGTCGTTGGGGAGGACCAGCTCCTCCACCTCTCCGCCCGCCGCGCGTCGGGCCCGTACGAACGCCTCGATGCCGACCGCGTCAACGCGTGGATCATGCGCGCCGCGTACGACCAACGCCGGCCCGCGCATGTCCGCAACCCGATGCAACGGCGACCGATGCCTCAACTCCCCCTCCGACAACCGGCTCCAGCCGATCTGCTTGTCCCACAGGGCGCGCATCCGGCGCCAGTAGGGGCCGTCCGCCCAGTCGGAGGAGGCGAGGTCGACGAGCGGGTTCACGGCGACGGCACAGCGGAAGCGGGGGTCGGTGAGGGCGAGCAGGGAGGCGTAACCGCCGTAGGAACCGCCGTAGATGGCGATCCGGTCCGGATCGCACGTGCCCTGCCCGACCACGGCGTCGACGGCGTCGTAGAGATCCTGCTGCATCCGCGCGCCCCACTCGCCGTCTCCCAGATCACGGAAGGCACGCCCATAGCCGCTGGAGCCGCGGTAGTTGACGCGCAGGACCGCCACCCCGGCGGCGGCGAGCCAGGCCGCCTCGGGGTCGTGGCGCCAACGGTCGCGGGCCCACGGTCCGCCGTGGACACGGAGGACGAGGGGAGGCGGGGCCACGGTGTTCGGGGGCAGGGTGAGGTAGGCGGTGAGGGGGTGGCCGTCGGAGGCGGTGAGGGTGAGGTCGGTGGTGAACGGGCCTGCACCGTGCGGGTGTTGGGGTTCCGGTTCCTGGCGCAGCGCTACGGCCGTCCCCTTCTCTCGGTCGTAGACGTGGTGGCGTGGTGGGCGGGCCGGGTCGTGGGCGGCGAGGAGCCAGCGGGTGTCGGCGGTGTCGTGGCCCAGGAGTTCGAGGTCGCCGGGAATGCGGGCGGCGGCGCGGGCGAGGTCGCGGGCGTAGGCGGGGTCGGCGCAGGTGTGGTGGCGGCGGGCCGCGTGGTGGAGGGCGGCGCGGGGGGTGCCGTCCGGGGCGAGCCAGGCGGTGGTGATGTCGTACGGCGGCGGTGCGGCGAGGAGGGTGCGGGGGTGGCCTCCGGTGCCGGGGTGGACGGCGGCTGTCCGGACGGCGTCCGCCTGGTACGCGGTCAGCAGCAGTACCTCGCCGGTGGCCGGGTGGATGCCGAGGAGGCGGGTGTCCGGGGCGTCGTCGAGGGGGAGGTCGAGGAGCGGCCGCCAGTCGTGACCGTCCTCCGTGGTGAGGAGGCGCAGGGTGCCGTCGGGGAGGCCCACGAGGCTTGCGCGGCAGGTGAGTTGGGGGTCGAAGGCCCAGTCCCGGGTGCCGGGGGCGCAGTGTGCGAGTTGGCGGGCGGGGGCGGTCTGGTCCAGGGGGAGGTACCAGGGGTGGAGCGCGCGGTCGCCCCGGCGGCGGACGGCTGTGACCACGGCGTGCGGGTGGGTGGGCGAGGTCCATAGTCCGCGTACCTGGAGGGTGTTGGCGGGGGCGAGGGGTAGTAGGGCACGGTCTGCTAGGCGCAGTGCGTGCGGGGTGAAGCGCTCGCGGCCGGTCGTCTCCGTGATGAGCAGCAAGTGGGCGTTGTCCGGGGCCCATTGGAGGGCGTGGACGGCGCCGGGGGGTAGGGGGTGCAGCGTGCGTACGGTACCGGTGGCGGGCTCGATCACGGTGACGGTGCCGTCCGCGTCGACGTAGGCCACGGAGTGCCCGTCCGGGGAGAGGGAGGGGGTGATCATGCCCACCGCCTAAGAGCTCGGGGGGTGCTGTTTCGGGGCGGCTGCGGGTGCGTTGTGGCTGGTCGCGCCGTTCCCCGCGCCCCTGGAGGGGTTCCGTATCGGGGCGGCCGCGGGTGCGCTGTGGTTGCTCGCGCCGTTCCCCGCGCCCCTGGAGGGGTTGCGTACCGGGGCGGCCACCGGTGCGCTGTGGTTGCTCGCGCCGTTCCCCGCGCCCCTGGGGAGGTTCCGTATCGGGACGGCTGCCGGTGCGTCGTGGTTGCTCGCGCCGTTCCCCGCGCCCCTGGAGGGGTTCCGTATCGCGGCGGCCGCCGGTGCGTCGTGGTTGCTCGCGCCGTTCCCCGCGCCCCTGGAGGGGTTCCGTATCGCGGCGGCCACCGGTGCGTCGTGGTTGCTCGCGCCGTTCCCCGCGCCCCTGGAGGGGTTCCGTACCGGGGCGGCCACCGGTGCGCTGTGGTTGCTCGCGCCGTTCCCCGCGCCCCTGGGGAGGTTCCGTATCGGGACGGCTGCCGGTGCGTCGTGGTTGCTCGCGCCGTTCCCCGCGCCCCTGGAGGGGTTGCGCATCGGGGCGGCTGCGGGTGCGTTGCGGGTGCTCGCGTCGCCTTGGAACGCCGGGGCAGTTTCAGGGGCGCGGGGAACTGCGCGACCAGCCACGGACCAGCCGCAGTCGCCTCGAAACAGAACCCCCGAGCTCCTGGGCGAACACGACAACCCGGCGTACTCATGACCCCACCCGCATCATCCGCCGAACCGCCCACTCCGTGACCGCAGCCCGGACCGCCCAGTACCCCAACACCCCGCCGAACGCCCCCGTCAGCCCCCACCCCACCCGCACCGCCACCCAAGCCAAAGGGAGTTGGACCGCCCAGGACGCCACCGCGTTGGCGACCATGTCGGCCCGGGTGTTGCGCAGGGCGCGCAGCGCGGCCGTGTTGCTCACGGTCAGCGCGACGAGGGGGAGGCTCGCGGCGACCAGCAGGGTCGCGCCCACGGCGGCCGATACGACGGCCGGATCGGCGGTGAACAGGCCCAGCACCGGGCGTACGGCGACCGCCAACGCACCCGCCGCCAGAGCCAGGACGCCCGTGACGAGGACCCGGTTGGTCCGCCAGTGGCCCCGGACCGCACCCGGGCAACCCCCGCCCGCCGCCCGGGACATGAGGACACCCGCCGCCCCGGAGAACGCGTTGGACAGCATGAAGATCAGGAGGACGAGCTGGAACACCACACGGGACGCGGCCAGTTCGGTGAGCGACAGCAGTCCTATCGCCGCGAAGAAGGCGAAGGACGCGAGATAGTCCACCGCCATGGACACCATCGCCGGCCACGCCAACTCCCAGCTCTCCCGCGCCGATTGACGGTCCCAGGGAGTTCCGCGCCAGGTGCCCAGCCAGTCCCACAGGCCCGCTCGGCGCAGCAGGACGATCTGGAGCGCGCCCGCACAGAGGAGGGAGAGGGTGACCCCGAGGCCGTTCCCGGCGGCGCCCAGCGCGGGCAGCGGGCCGACGCCGTAGGTCAACGCCCAGCTCACCAACAGGTTCACGGGCATGGCGACGCAGTTGGTGAGGAGCGTGAGCCGGGTCCGTTTCGCCGCCTGGAGGGTGATCGTGCCGAGGGCGGAGAGGACCGCGAGCGGCAGGCCGGGCGCCCGGGCACGGAGATAGGCGGCGCCCGCCGCGACCGCCGCCGGATCGTGCACGGTGAGCGCGACCAGGGGGCGGGCCGCGAACACCAGGACCAGCGAAACCAGCACCGCCAGCACGCCGACCGGTCGTAGCGAGGCGTGCAACGCCCTTACCGCCGCGGTCCGTTCACCCGCCCCGAGATGCCGGGCACACAGCACCTGATAACCCGTCACCCCGGCCAGCAGCACCCCAAGTGCCAGTTCTACGACCACGATCGCCCCGGCGACCCCCGCCAGCGCCGTCGAGCTGTAGTGCCCGGTCAGCGCGAGGCTGATGAGGTCACCGGCCCGGGAGACGGAGGTCGCGAGGACGGCCGGCAGCGCCAACTCCAGTAGCGGGCGGGCCTGTTGGCGTAGCCGGCCACCCCGGGAGACGGGCGTCACCGTGTCCGGTGCGGCGCTCATTTCACGCGCGTCCGGGTGCCGTGCCGTGGATCGGGTCCCATGGTCAGCGTGTAGATCGTCGCCTGGCGGACGGGGTCCAGGCCCAGCAGGTCCTCGATCAGCCCGTCCCGTACCGCCGGGGTGACCAGCGTGCCCAGCCCGTGCGTGTCGGCGAGCAGCAGGAGCCGTTGGGCCAGGTGACCGGACTCGATGTACAGGTTCCGCAGGGCGCGTTCGTGCCGGTACCGGAACTGGTACTGCTCGAAGTCCGCGACCATCACCAGCGTGAACCCGGCGGTCAGCGGCCAGGGCGAGCCGTAGAACACCTGCCGCATGGCGCCCCGGAGGTCGCCGGGGCGGATCTCGGTCAACTCCGGTTCGGCGGGGGCCAGATCGAGGTGCCAGGCGCCGGGGTCGATGCCGTCGACGTTGTACGTCAGGACGTAGAAGTCGAAGGCCGTACCGAAGGACCGGAGCAGTTCCCAGGGGTCGTCCTCGCCGGTACGGCGCTGGTTGGCGGCGACTGTCGCGAGCCCGGTGCGGAGGATGTCGGAGAGGGCGCCGGCCGGGGTGGGCCGGGGCAGATAGCTGCGCACCGAGCGACGGGTCAGCAGGGCCGTGCCGAGGCTGCGGCCGGGGTCACCGGGCACCGGCTCGGGCAGCGGTACGCGGCGGCCCTCCGGGCGTATCCGGGGCGGGAGTCGATCTCCGCCACCGTATCCGGACAGCACCTCCCGGCGGGTGTCCACGGCGTCGGGGCCCGAGTCGGCGTACGGCAGATCGCGGGAGAGGAGGTGGTATTCGAGGGACGGGCGCCAGCGCCGCCGGTGCCAGAACTCGACCAGTTCCTCCGCGGGTTGGGGCGCGGCCCCGGCCCCGGCCAGCCAGGCTGCGAGGGCGCCGGAGCCGTCCGGCGGTGCGCCCGCGGCGATCGTACGGGCCAGGGTGCGCCGGTCGACGTACCCACGGCGACGGCCGGCCAGGTCCTGGACGTGCACACCGTCCCGCGGACTGAGCCCGCCGCCGATGCGCAGCAGGGGTGGGAGGGCGGAAGGGGCGGAGGGAGCCGACGGATCGGGCATGGGGCTGCTCCTTTCAGGTCCTTGCGGGAGGGGGCGGGGGGAAACTGGGCTACGGGAAAGGGGAGTTCGTGGAGGGCCACCTCCGACCGCGCCGCAGGGAAGCCGACGGACGGCCGATCAGGTCCTTGCCGCAGGGCCGGGGGACAACTGGACTGCACGGAAGGGAAGTTCACGGAAGGCCACCTCCGACCGCGCCGCAGGGAAGCCGACGGACGGCCGACTCAGACCGCGCGGCACGGAGCCAGCCGGAGGCCGACTCGACTGTGCGACGCGGGAGCCAGCCGGAGGCCGACTCGACTGTGCGACGCGGGAGACAGCCGGGGGGCCAACTCCAGCCGCACGGAGCGAAAGCCGGCGGACGGCCGACTCCCACTGCGCGACACGAGATCCATCCGGTGGCCAACTCGGCCGCGCAGCAAGAGAGACAGCGGACGCCCAACCCCGACTGCGCGGCACGGAACCAGCAGACGTCCAACTCCGACCACACGACACGGAAGCCGGCCGGAGGCAACTCGGTCGCGTGGCAAGGGAGTCGAGGGCGTCAGCCGAGGGCCACCGTCGCGATCAGCCCCTCCGCCAGCCCGTCCACGCCGATCATCCGCTCGACGCCGGACTCCAGGTCGCCGTAGGCGGGGAAGGCCGGGATGCCGAAGCCCTCGGCGAGTTGGGTCACGGTGGAGGCGATGTGGCCGGCGTCCATGTGGATGCTGCGGTAGGTGCGGGGCTCGCGGTAGCGCCACATGTTGCGGCGGAACACGGAGGTGAGGACGAGCAGGCAGCGCACGTCGAAGGCGGGGCGGGTGGTGCTGGCCCGGAAGACGCGGCGGAACTCCTCGGAGTCCGGGTCCGGCGCGGGGACGGGGAGTTTCACCAGCGCGTGCAGTCCGCCGTGAACGTGGTACCAGCCCGGTTCGACGCCGTCGACGTCGAGGACGGCGAGATAGCCCTCGGTGGGATGGCGGCGGCCGCCGGAGGGGCTGGTGCGGGTGAGGTAGTCGGCGGAGCCGGGCGCGCGGCTGCGGGTCGTCTCCACGATGCCGAGCGCGAGGGCGGCGATCGTGAGGAGTTCGGGCCGGTCGAGGTGCCGGGTGCGGCCCGCGTCCGTGCCGACGGGCATCGACGCGAGATCCGGGGAGAGTTCGGGCAGCGGTATCCGTTCCGCCGACGCCGGCTCCTTGAAACGGTCGTCGTCGATTTCCTCGTCGCGATACCGGTGAATTCGCTCCCGGTCGACCGCGATTCCCTTGCTGTAATCGACGCCGGGGAAATCATGCGCGGCGAGATGGTATTCGGCCGCCATACGCCAGCCTTTCGCCTCCCACCTCCGGAACACCTCCTGACCCCATTTGTAGCGCGGGGAATCGAGGTATTCGTCGCCGACGATCAGGCCGACCTTCTCCATCGAGGCGACGACGGCCTCGGCCCGCTCGGGCGGCACACCGAGTTCGGCGGCGGCCTCCTTCGCCAGCAGCTGCCGTTCCCGCGCCCGGCCCGCGAGGACGAGCACGGCCGCCTCCTGGGCGCCCAGCTTGAAGGATCGCCTGGTCAGCAGGTCGTCGGCGATCCACTGGCCGACCGCGCCCGGTCGGGGCGTCAGCCGGACGAACTCGCTCGCCTGGACGGACTCAGTCGCTTGTACGGACTCAGTCGCTTGTACGGACTCACTCGCTTGCACAGACACGGTCACCCCTGGACTGGGGCTCCGGCGCCCGGGGAAGCGAATTCCCCGGGCGCCGGAGCGGGCACAGAATTAGTCGACGTTCGGGCCCTGCAGCAGCATGGGCTCGTAGGACTCGACCTCTTCGATCTCGACCGTGATGTCCTGGGCCGCGACGGTGTTCTCCATGGGGAACCTCCTGGATTTCGGTGATGTGCATTTCCGCCCCCGGTTGCCCGGCGACAACGAAATGATCACCCGGAAATGAGGATTTCGGCAAGCATCCCCTTTCTCCATCCCTGGAATAACGGAGAGGAAAGCAAAGGGGATTCCATTCCTACCTGTCGGTTACATTTCAGAAGCCATTGAGGACGCCCACGGATCACCCACTATGCGCGGTTTGTCGGTACCGCCCGGCAGACCAACCCCAAGCCAGGGCGACTGAATGATCAAATCACCGTCATGTGCCATTGGTGAATGCTTTAATCAATGCGGGGTCCCGGCCGTGGCCCTATGCTCCCCGGCATGGGGACCACGGGCGGAAACGCAGGCGCACACCAGCTGGAAGAGGCCGTCGCGAGCTGCCTCGCACTGCTGAGGACGGCGACGGACCGGGACTGGGAGAAGACCAAGGCGGGCCGGCTGGAGTGGAGTTGCCGGTACACCGCCGAGCACATCGCCGGTGATCTCATCTCGTACGCGGGCCAGTTGGCCGGGCGCGCCCAGCACACGTACGTCCCCTTCGACATCACCTTCGACGACGGCACCGACAACTCCGGTGTCCTGGACGTGATCCGGACGACCGGCGCCCTGCTCGCCGCCGCGATCCGCACCACACCCCACGAGGTGCGCGCCTTCAACCCGTACCCGTTCCGCAGCGCGAACCGCGAGGGCTTCGCCGCGATGGGCACCGCCGAGGTGCTGCTGCACACGCACGACATCGCCGAGGGACTGGGCCTGACCTACCAACCCGACCCGGAACTCAGCGAGTTCGTCCTCGGCCGGATCTTCCCGCACGTCCGCCCCGCCGCCGACCTCTGGCGCACCCTGCTGTGGGCGACCGGCCGCGCCGACCTCCCCGGCCGCGCCCCCGTCACCGACTGGCGGTGGAACAACAACCTCGTCCACACCACCGACCGCCTCACCCTCCAGGGCATCACCCCCGCGGCCGCCGGTGACCTGGTCGCGGGTGGCGACGGCGGGTTCGAGTGGATCGAGGGCGGCCCGTACGAGGGCACCCGCGAGGCCGCGACCTTCCTGCTCAAGGCCTACGTATCCGGCGTCCACCGCCCGGAGTTCGGCGTGTTCGTCCTCGTCCGCCACGAGGACGGCCGCGCGGTCGGCGGCCTGGGCTTCCACGGCGTCCCCGACGAGGAGGGCCGCGCGGAGATCGGCTACGACCTGGCGGAGGGCGCCCGCGGCCAGGGCTACGCGACGGAGGCGCTCCGCGCGCTCTCGGCGTGGGCGCTGGCCCGCGACGACGTACGCACGGTCTTCGCGACGGTCGAACGCGACAACCTCGCGTCACAGGCCGTCGTCACCCGGGCGGGGTTCAGGAAGGTGAGCGAGGAGGACGAGGAGTTCGCCTACGAACTCGGGCGCAAGGAGTAACTCCCTTACCGCTCCCGCCCCTTGGGTCTCCGCAACCCCGCCGCCGTCAGCAGCCGCACCACCTCCCGGCTCCTGACCTCCACCGCCCCGGCGGCCACCGCGTCGGCGTAACGGTGCGACGGGATGTCGTAGTGATCGCGCTCGAAGGCCCGGCGCGGTACGCCCAACTCCTCGGCGAACAGGTGGAGTTCGTCGTACGAGACGTCACTGACGAGGTGGGACCAGAGGCGTCCGTGCCCCGGCCAGGTCGGTGGGTCGATGTACACGGTCACAGGGAGCCCAGGTTTCCCACGGCCGCGACCTTCACGCCCGCCTGGTGGCAGACCCAGTGCGGGTCGGGTCCCAGTTCCGGTTCGACCTCCAGGGCGTGCGGGTCGCCGGACGCGCAGACCGGGCAGAGCGGCCAGCGTCCGTACGCCTCCAGCAGCGCGTCCTGCACGTCCTGCGCGACCAGCCCGGCGACGTACTCGACCCCCTCCGGCCACTGCTCCACCCACCATCGCCGCTCCACGACGGACTCCTCCACCATGGACACCACGTCCGCCGCGACGACCTCGCGCGCGGCCAGATCGGCCAGCACGAGGGCGCGGGCGGCGTGCAGCGCCTGCTCCAGGGGGCTTATGGGGGCAGGCGCGTCAACGGGGTCGTCGTCGGGGGTGCTGTCGGATGATGCCATGCACCCATTGTGCGCACTCTTGACCGGACCACCGCCGCGAAAATATCTTTCAAAGGTGACCCAGGACGTGAAGGAAATTTTCGGAAGCGCCTCCGGGAGTACGCCACCCGCCGCACTGGCCGCCAAGGTGCGCACCCTCGCCCCCTCCATGACCCGCTCCATGCAGCGCGTCGCCGAGGCCGTCGCCGCCGACCCGGCCGGTTGCGCGGCCCTCACGGTCACCGGCCTCGCCGAACTCACCGGCACCAGCGAGGCCACGGTCGTCCGCACCGCCCGCATCCTCGGCTACCCCGGCTACCGCGATCTGCGCCTCGCCCTCGCCGGGCTCGCGGCCCAGCAGCAGTCCGGGCGCGCGCCCGCCCTCACCACCGACATCGCCGTCGACGACCCGATCGCCGATGTCGTCGCGAAACTCGCCTACGACGAGCAGCAGACCCTCGCGGACACCGCCGCCGGACTCGACACCGTCCAGCTCGGCGCCGCCGTCACCGCGCTCGCCTCCGCCCGCCGTACCGACATCTACGGCGTCGGGGCGTCCGGCCTCGTCGCCCAGGACCTCACCCAGAAGCTGCTCCGCATAGGCCTCATAGCCCACGCCCACAGCGATCCGCACCTCGCCGTCACGAACGCCGTGCAGCTGAAGGCGGGAGACGTGGCGATAGCGATCACCCACTCCGGCTCCACCGGCGACGTCATCGAGCCGTTGCGGGTGGCCTTCGAGCACGGGGCTACGACCGTTGCGATCACCGGGCGGCCGGACGGGGCGGTCACGCAGTACGCCGATCACATACTCACGACGTCCACGGCTCGGGAGAGCGAGCTTCGGCCGGCGGCCATGTCGTCCCGGACGAGTCAGTTGCTGGTGGTGGACTGTCTGTTCATCGGGGTTGCGCAACGGACGTATGAGCAGGCTGCGCCCGCGTTGTCGGCGTCTTATGAGGCGCTGGCGCATCGACATAGGCGATAGAGGTGCGTTGTTCGCTGCGGGTGCGTTGTGGCTGGTCGCGCAGTTCCCCGCACCCCTAGGGGATTGACACCAGCGGCACTTTCAAGTGCGCGACGAGAACACCGACCGTTTTCAGGGGCGCGGGGAACTGCGCGACCAGCCCCCACCGGCCGGCAGACAAGAACGAACGGAAAGAGCCGCTTCTCACATGACCTCAACGTCCAACCCCCGTGATCTCCGCGCCGAGTTGGAGACACTCACCACCGAAGCCTTCCGCCCGGAACTCGCCGGTATCGACCAACTCCCCACCCTCGACATCGCCCGCCTGATGAACACCGAGGACGCCACGGTCGCCGCCGCCGTAGCCCACCGCCTCCCCGAGATCTCCGCGGCGATCGACGCCGTAGCGGAACGCATGAGCAGAGGCGGAAGGCTCATCTACATGGGCGCGGGAACCGCCGGACGCCTTGGCGTACTGGACGCGTCCGAGTGCCCACCGACCTTCAACACCGACCCGACCCAGGTAGTCGGCCTGATCGCCGGCGGCCCGGACGCCCTCGTCACGTCCATCGAAGGCGCCGAGGACTCAAGGGAGTTGGCGCAGGCAGACCTCGACGCGCTCGCGCTCACCCCCGACGACACGGTGGTCGGCATCTCCGCCTCGGGACGCACCCCGTACGCGATCGCAGCCGTAGAACACGCGCGGAGCGACGGCGCGTTGACCATCGGCCTCTCCTGCAACGAGCACAGCGCGCTCGCCGCGGCGGCCGAACACGGCATCGAGGTCGTCGTGGGCCCGGAACTCCTCACCGGATCAACGAGGTTGAAGGCGGGCACGGCCCAGAAGCTCGTCCTGAACATGCTGTCGACGATCACGATGATCCGGCTGGGCAAGACGTACGGGAACCTGATGGTCGACGTACGGGCATCGAACGAGAAGCTGCGCGCCCGCTCCCGGCGGATCGTCGCACTCGCGACCGGCGCGGACGACGAGGAGATCGAACGGGCCCTCGCCGCCGCCGACGGCGAGGTGAAGAACGCGATCCTCGTGGTCCTCGCCGGGGTCGACGGCCCGACGGCCGCCCGCCTTCTGGAGGAGTCCGGGGGCCGACTGCGCGCGGCACTGACCGCGGCGGCCGACTGACCAGCACGCTCGGAGGGTGAACACCTCGCCCTCGCCCACCGCCACCGCCGCCGCCCTCCTCCCCCTAGTCGGCGGCCCCGCGAACGTCACCTCCGTCGCCCACTGCATGACCCGCCTCCGGCTCGGCCTGGCCGACCGTTCGCTGGTGGACGAGGAGGCGCTGCGGGCGCTGCCCGGCGTGCTCGGGGTCGTGGACGACGACACGTACCAGATCGTACTGGGGCCGGGGGTGGTGGCGCGGGTGACTCCGGAGTTCGAGAAGTTGGTGGGGAGCGCGGGTGAACTGGCCGCGCGGGGCGCCGAGTTGAAGGAGGAGCAGCGGGCGCGCAACGCCACCCCCGGCAAGCTGCTCCTCCGCCGCGTCGCCAACATCTTCGTGCCCCTCATCCCCGCCCTCATCGGCTGCGGAGTGCTGGCAGGCCTCAACGGGCTGCTGATCAACATGGGTTGGCTCCCGGGGGTGACCGGCGCCCTCGCCGTCATCCCCTCCGCGTTTCTCACCCTCATCGCGGTCTTCGTCGGTTACAACACGGCGAAGGAGTTCGGTGGGACACCGGTGCTGGGCGGGGCGGTGGCGGCGGTCGTGGTGTACCCCGGGGTCGCGAAGGTGACCGCCTTCGGGGTCGCCCTCTCCCCCGGCCAGGGCGGAGTACTGGGCGCACTGGCCGCCGCGCTCCTCGGCACGTACGTCGAGAAGTGGTGCCGCACCTGGGTCCCCGCGACCCTCGACGTCCTCGTCACCCCCACCCTGACCGTCCTGATCGCGGGCCTGGCGACGCTCTACGGACTCATGTACGCGGCCGGTGAGATCTCCACCGCCATCGGCACCGCCGCGAACTGGCTCCTGTCCACCACCGGCCCCTTCGCGGGCCTGATCCTCGGTGGCCTGTTCCTCCCCCTGGTGATGCTCGGCCTGCACCAGGCACTCATCCCCATCCACACCACCCTCATCGAACAGCAGGGCTACACCGTCCTGTTGCCCCTCCTGGCCATGGCGGGCGCGGGCCAGGTCGGTGCGGCGGTGGCGGTGTACTTCCGTATGCGCCACGACACTTCACTCCGTACGACCATCAAGTCGGCGCTCCCCGCAGGGTTGTTGGGCGTCGGCGAGCCGCTCATCTACGGCGTCTCGCTCCCCCTGGGCCGACCGTTCCTGACCGCCTGCGCGGGCGGGGCGGCGGGCGGGGCGTTCGTCGGGTTCTTCGCGATGCTGGGCGACAAGGTGGGGGCGACGGCGATCGGACCGTCGGGGTGGGCGCTGTTTCCGTTGCTGGCGGGGAACAGGGGGCTGGGGATGACGGTGGCGATCTACGGCGGCGGCCTGCTCACCGGCTACCTGGTCGGGTTCCTGGCCACGTACGCCTTCGGCCTCACCCACCGGGACCAAGTCGCCCGGAACAGCGGCGAGTTGGTCACAGATCCATCGCGCGACTGATGATCTCCTTCATGATCTCGGACGTCCCGCCGTAGATCCGCTGGACGCGCGCGTCGGCGTACCGGCGGCAGATCACGGACTCCCACATGTAGCCGTATCCGCCGAACATCTGCAGGCAGTCGTCGACGACCCGGCCCTGGAGTTCGGTGGTGACGAGCTTCGCCTCGGCGGCCTCGTCGGCGGTGAGGGTGCCCTGGTTGTACGCGAGGACGCAGGCGTCGACGAAGGCCTGGGCGGAGGTGATCCTGGCCCGCATCTCGGCCAGCCGGAAGCGGGTGTCCTGGAATCGCGCCAACGGCCGTCCGAACGCGGTGCGTTGCTTGGTGTAGGCGACCGTCTCCCGCAGCGCGGCCCCGGCATGGGCCACCGCACCCATGGCGACAACCAGCCGTTCCAGGGCGAACTGCCGCATCAGCAGGGCGAATCCCTGCTCCGGATCGCCGAGCACGTCGGCGTCCGGGACATGGACGTCGTCGAAGAACAGCTCGGCGGTGTCCGAGGTCCGCAGGCCGAGCTTCTCCAGCTTGCGGCCCCGCGTGAAACCAGGGGCGCCCGCGGGCACGAGGAACAGGCCGATCGAGTGACCCTCGCCGGTGCGGGCGGCGACGATGACGAGGTCGGCGTTGACGCCGCTGGAGATGAACGTCTTGGCCCCGTTGAGCAGCCAGCCGTCCCCGCCCGGGGCCCGTACCGCCTGGGTACGGATGGCGGCCACGTCCGAACCGGTCCCGGGCTCGGTGATCGCGATGGCGACCAGCGCCTCGCCGGAGACCGCGCGGGTGAGATGCCGGCTCTTCTGGTCCTCGGTGCCGAACTCGGCCAGATACGGGGCGACGATGCCGGAATGCAGCGGAACCGCGAAGCCGGACTCGGCGGCGTCGGCCAGTTCCTCGATCGCGATCTGCTCGTACCGCAGATCGGCCAGGCCCAGTCCGCCGTAGGCGGGATCGGCCCACGGGCAGAGCAGGTTCTGTGCGCCGGCGAGCCGCCAGACGTCCTTTCCCACGATCCCCTCGCGCTCCCAGCCGGCCTGCCTCGGCACGATCTCGTGCTCGACGAAGCCGCGCCAGGCCGTCCGGTAGGCGTCGTGGGCCTCGTCGAAATATCCGTTTCTGATCACGGGCCGACGGTAGGCGCGCGGCACGGCGGGCCGTCATGACCGCAGCGCTCACGGTCGTTGACCTGTGTGTCCCGTACGATCGGCGCTCATGGCCAGGCCTCCCGCGTACAGCGCTCCGACCCGCTCGGTCGCCATCCACCACGTACGGGCCGCGCTGCGCGGAGCCGAGCGGCACGGCCTGGACATCACCGCACTCCTCGAACAGGCCGCCGTACCACCGGAGTTGCTGGACGTCCCACTCGCCCGGGTGTCACCGCAGCAGTTCGCCCGGCTCACGAAGGCGGTGTGGGAGGCACTCGACGACGAGTTCCAGGGCCTCGGGCCGCACCCCCTCAAGGTGGGCACCTTCGCGATGATGTGCCACGCGGTGGTGCACTGCAGCCCCGACCTCCGGACCGCGATCAACCGCAGCAGCACCTTCTACGGCCTCTTCCCCGGCGGCCCCCGCTTCCAACTGGAAGAGGGGGCAGGCGAGTTGGAACAGCGGGCGGCGCTCGTCTTCGACCTCACCGCCTTCGACGACCCCGACCACTACCTCGCCGAGTCCGCCACCGTCGTCGCCCACCGCTTCGCCGGCTGGCTGATCCGCCGCCGGATCACCCTCACCCGGGTCGAGTTCAGCCACCCGGCACCACCCCACGTGCTCGAATACGACCTCCTCTACGGCGCCCCGTGCACCTTCCGGGCCCCGCGCACCGCCCTCGTCTTCGACCGCGCCCTGCTCGAACTGCCTGTGCTCCAGGACGAGTTGGGGCTGCGCGCGTTTCTCCGTCGCGCCCCCGGGGACGTACTCGCCCGCCTGGACTACGGCAGCACCGCCGCCGCCCAGGTCCGCCGACTGCTCGGGCAGTCGCTGCCGGACCGGATGCCGGACCCCGAGGACATCGCGGCCCGGCTGGCGGTGAGCGCGCAGACCCTGCGGCGGCGGCTGGCGGCGGAGGGGACCTCGTTCCAGCGGATCCGCGATCAGCTGCGGCGCGATGTGGCCATCGCGGCGCTGGCCACGGGCACGGTCTCCATCGAGGACATCTCGCGGCGGCTGGGCTTCTCCGAGCCGAGCGCCTTCCACCGCGCGTTCAAACGCTGGACAGGTTCCGCGCCCCGCTCCTACCAGCCCGGCGACTGAACCACCGCCCCTCTTGCGAACGCCCGGGTCAAGGACCTTGAGCAGCACGGTCACGGCAACCGCCCCGCCCCTCCCCTTACTGTCCCCGCATGACAGTGGTGGAAGAAGCGGGACTCGGCCGCGTGGGGATCTGGACCGCGAGCCTGGATGCCGTGCCCCCGGCGGCGGGCGGAGAGATCGCGGCCGAGCTGGAGGAACAGGGCTGGGGCACGTTGTGGTTCGGCGAGGCGTACGGCCGGGAGGCGTTCAGCCAGGCGGGGCTGCTGCTCGCCGCCACCTCACGCATGCGCGTGGCGACCGGCATCGCCAACATCTGGGCACGTGACGCGGTCGCGGCGAACGCGGCGTCCCGCACGCTGTCAGCGGCGTACGGCGGCCGGTTCGTGCTCGGACTCGGGGTCAGCCACCGGCCGTTGGTGGAGCGGGTGCGCGGGGGGAATTACGGCAAGCCCGTCGCCGCCATGCGCGAGTACCTGACGGCGATGGCGGGCGCGACCTTCTACGCCGCCGAGGCCGACGCACCCCGGCCGCCCGTCCTGATCGCCGCGCTCGGCCCCCGGATGCTGGAGACGGCCCGCGAACTCGCCGACGGCAGCCACCCGTACCTGGTGACACCGGCCCAGACCGCCGAGGTACGGGCGGCTCTCGGCCCGGACAGGATCGTGGCCGTCGAGATGGGCGCCGTACTCACCAAGGACCGCGAGACCGCACTGCGCCGGGCCCACGCCCACCTGGACATCTACACCGGCCTGCCCAACTACCGCAACAACTGGCTGCGGGCCGGCTTCGACGAGACGGATCTGGTCCGCGGCGGCTCCGACCGGCTGGCCGAGTCGCTCGTGGCGTGGGGTGACGAGACGGCGATCCTCGACCGGGTGCGCGAGCATCTCGCCGCGGGAGCCGACCATGTCTGCGTGCAGGCCCTGATGGAGTCGCCGTTCGAGGTACCGACGGAACCGTGGCGGGAGCTGGCGCCCGCGCTCGTGGGCGCATAGCGATGGCGCGCCGCCGGGCCCACCAGTGCCTGGAGCGGCTGCCGTTGACCCTCTCGACCAGGTGGCGCATCGGGTGGACGGAATCATGCCAGGGGTGCCCGCCACACCAGCGTGTACCGCCAGAACAGCCACCGCCGTGGCCGGACCCGCGGCAGGACGCGGATCGCCTCGCGGCGGATCTCCGCGAAGGTCATCTCCGGCGGCCGGGTGACGGCGGTCATGGCCACCGGGCGGGACGCGGCCCTACGGTCCCGGTTCTTCGCCCAGCCCACGACGAGGTTCAGGGCGACGGAGACGAGGCCGAGGGCGTCGTCGACGGCATCCGCCTCGCGGGCGCAGCCGACCACCACGAGGGTTCCGCCCGGGGCGAGTTGGTCCCGGAAGCGGGTCAGCGTCTCGGTGAACGGGAGGTGGTGGAGGGCGGCGACGCAGGTGATGACGTCGTAGGGGCCGACGGGGATTCCGGCCCGGGCGTCGACGACGGTGAAGCCCGCGGGGACACCGGTCGGGGTCAACTCCCTTGCCCTGGCGATGATTTGGGGATCGGAGTCGATGCCCTCCACACCACCCGTACTCCTCACGGCAAGCAGCCGCACCAGGTCCCCGCTCCCACAACCCACGTCCAGGGCCCGCCCGAACCTGCGGGGCAACTGCCGTAGCAGCCAAGGGTGGTAGTGGGCGTTGTGGCTCCAAGGGTGGGCGGAGTTGAAGGATTCCAGGGCGCGGAGGAGGCGGGGCGGGATCAGGGGCATGGGGCCAGTCGATCACGGCGGCCGGCTCGAGACGGCCGGCTCAGGGCAGGCGGCTCGGGACGGGTGGCTCGGGACGGGTGGCTCGGGACGGGTGGCTCGGGACGGGTGGCTCGGGACGGGTGGCTCGGGACGGGTGGCTCGGGACGGGTGGCTCGGGACGGGTGGCTCGGGACGGGTGGCTCAGCGCAGGTGGCCCAGGGCAGGTGGCCCAGGGCAGGCGGCTCAGCGCAGGTGGCCCAGGGCAGGCGGCCCAGGGCAGGCGGCCCAGGGCAGGCGGCCCAGGGCAGGCGGCCCAGGGCAGGCGGCTCAGGGCAGGCGGCTCAGGGCAGGCGGGCTTCGCGGTTCCGCTCCCGGACCCTCGCCCGCAGTACTTCCTCCTGCCCGGCGGGTCCCGTCGACTCCGGTGGGCAGTCCCACTCCCGGCCCCCGCCGACCGGCCTCAACTGCACGTTGCCGCCCACGTGTCCCATCACCTCGCCGACCCGGCCGTCCCGTACGTCCACGGCGTACGCCCCGACCGGGGGCCGTTCGCCGCGCAGTACGGAGGCCAGCTTCTCGGCGGTACGGACGTTGCAGCGCCCCAGCGTGACCAGCGCGAACTTCTCGTCGCTCGCACCCGTCACCGGGTCCGCGCACAGGGACGGCAGGACGACACCGACATCGGTGAGCGCCTCCCGCAACGTGGCGACGACTTCTTCCGTCGATCGCAGCATGCCTTGCACCTCCACACAGAGTTTGCTGTTCGCAACACAGCGTGGTGGCAACGTGTCTAACCTGGCCATACGGGGAGTCCCAACAAACTCGGGTGTTAGGACAGGGAGTTGCTGTGGCAGGACAGAAAGACCTCGACCCGTCGTCGTCACCACGCGCCCTGCTCGGTGCCGAACTCCGGCACGCCCGCGAGAAAGCGGGGCTGAGCCAGGACGAGCTGGGGCAACGGCTGTTCGTGAGCGGGTCGTTCATCGGGCAGTTGGAGGCGGGGACGCGGCGGATGTTGCCGGAGTATGCGCGGATGCTGGACCTGGAGTTGGGCACGGGTGACTTCTTCACCCGGAACTGTGGAGCGGCGGCCAAGTCCAAGTACCCCGAGCACTTCGCGGAGGCTGCGGAGGCGGAAGCCTCGGCGACGGAGATCAGGCAGTACTCGACCATGCTCATTCCCGGGTTGCTCCAGACGCCCGAGTACGCACGGGCCGTGTTCCGCGCCTATCAGCCCACGGCAACGGACGACGTGATCGAGGAACTCGTGACCGCCCGGATCGAGCGGACGCAACTCCTCGACGACCCAACGGCACCGCTGTTGTGGGCAATTGTTGACGAGGCCGCGCTGCGCCGGGTGTCGGGCGGACCTGCGGTCATGGCAGCAGCGCTGCACCACGTCGCCGACCTGATGCGCCGGAACCGGGTCATCGTGCAGGTGCTGCCGTTCGACGCGGGGGCGCACCCGGCCATGCAGGGCTCCATCAAGCTCATGGACTTCGAGGACGCCCCGCCACTGGTCTACTTCGAAGGTGTCGGCACCGGACGCCTGGAGGACGACCCGAGCACCGTCAGGCACCACCGCCTCACCTACGAACTCCTCGCTGCCTGCGCGCTCTCCCCCGAGAAGTCCCTGGCCTTGATCGAGGCGATGGCGCAGGATTACGAGCATGTCGAACAGCACCCCTGAACCCGACCTGCGCACGGCCACCTGGCACAAGTCCAGCTACAGCGGCGGCAGCGGCGGGGACTGCCTTGAAATAGCTCGCTGGCGTAAGTCGACGCACAGCGGCGGCGACGGCGGCGACTGCCTGGAAGTCGCCGACGGCCACCCCGCCCTCGTCCCCGTCCGGGACTCCAAGAACCCCCTCGGCCCGAAACTCGTCTTCCGGGCCGCCACATGGTCCACGTTCGTCGAAGACCTCAAGCACGCCTGACCCCGGCGCATCACTCCATGCGGTGACCGTTTCCCAACACCCCCGCGGAGAGGGCGCCCATGAGGAACAACCCTGAACTCGACCTGAGCACGGCCACTTGGTACAAGTCCAGCTACAGCGGCGGAGGCGGCGGCAACTGCCTCGAAGTCGCCCGCTGGCGCAAGTCAACGCACAGCGGCGGCAGCGGCGACAACTGCCTGGAAGTCGCCGACGGCCACCCCGCCCTCGTCCCCGTCCGCGATTCCAAGAACCCCCTCGGCCCGAAACTCATCTTCCAGACCGCCGCATGGTCCACGTTCGTCGAAGACCTCAAGCACGCCTGACATCAAGGTCACCGGCTGCGTACCGCTGGAGGAGACACGCGATGAGCCATGCCCGCTGGAGGCCGGCCGAGGACTACACCGAATCCCCCGAGGTCGCCGCCGAGCGCGCGGAGATCCGGCTGGCCATGGCCTTCGCCAAGGCCGTGTACGACCGCCGGGTGGAACTGGGGCTGACCCAGACACAGCTCGCAGAACGTGCCGGGCTGACACAGGCGAAGATCTCCCGCCTCGAAGGCGCCGACACCATGCCGACCCTCCCCCTGCTGCGCCGCCTGACCCTGGCCCTGAACGCCTCACTGAACATCGCCCTCGACGACAACCACGAGGAAGTCACGTTCACCGCCCACCCGGCAGCTTGAGGGACGGCGGGAGGTGAGTCCTTCCGCCCCTCCCGCTGAGTACCGGTACTCATGTCCTAACGCGCCCCCCGGTCCACCGTTGTCCTCACCGACCCGGACCGACCGACGCGAAGGACGACACCTCGATGCCGCAGACCTCCCGCCCGCGCCGACTCCTCGCCCTCGCCACGGACAACTGGCCGGCCCGGGCCTACCTGGCCGTCGTGGGCGCCTCGGTCGCGGTGATGTTCGTGGCCCCGGAAAGCCCCGTCGCCGCAGGCCCGTTGATCCTCACGGCGCCCCTCTCCCTCCTGAGCGTGATCCTGCCCTTCGGCCCCGGCACCGAGGGGTCACAACAAGCGCTGGCGGTCGGCTCCTGGACGGTATGGCTACTGCTCTGCGCCCTCGTGAACGCCGCCGTACTCGGCGCCCTCGCGAAGAGATCTACGACGACGACAACCACGGCACCTCCCACCCGCACCAGCGCCCGCACCCACGCTCGCCTACGCACCCTGCTCGCCCCCGCCGTGGACAACTGGCCCGCGCGGGCATACCTCGCCGTGGTCGCGGCCTCGCTGGCCTTCTTCCTCTGCGCCGACCACATCCTGGCGGACCCGACATTCGCCGGACTCTGGCCGCTGATGGCCACGGCACCGGCCGGCTTCCTCGCCTTCCTCCTGCCGACGTCGAGCCCACTGGCCTTCGCCGCCGCCACGGCCCTGTGCGGGCTGGCCAACGCCGTACTGCTCGGCCGCCTCGCCCGCACGCTCCGGCCACGGGAGGGACACCCGGCCGTCTGAAGAGCCAAACCCGGCTATGGTCGAAAGAACCATGAACCACGCCCAGCAAACCGCCCTAGGCCGTGCCCTCCGCCTCCTCGGCGAGCACGGCGAGGCCCTGACGTCCGACACCCCCGACGGCAAGCTCCACGAGGTCAAGGCCGACCTCAAGCGCGCCCTGGACCTGCTGGACGACAGCGTCAGCGGCGCCGCGCCGACCACCCGCTGCCCGGAGCACCCGAACGGCCCGGTCGACGAGAGCGCGCCCGACCTCTGCCTGCTCTGCGAGACCCGCCGCCGCTCGGCCCGCCGCTCCGAGTTCAACGGCCCCGCCGTGCCCCGGCCCACCGACACCACACCCTCCCGCTACGGCGTCCGCGAGGACCGCCCGCAGGCCCAGCAGCGCTGGCTCCCCGAACTGTGGAACGGCCAGGCCTGGCTGCTCTGCGGCACCCCGCGCCGCGACCGCCACGAGGCCGAGCTGTACATCAACGCCGCGCGCCGAGGCTCCCGCCCGGCGATGGCGTACCGCCTCGTGCACGAGTTCACGGACTACGAGGTGCTGCGGGTCTGGGGCACCCCGGTGCACGTGGACATCGAGCCCCTGGGGAACCTCTGACGTGGGTCCGTTGGCGTGGAGCACGGATGTGGTGAGCGGGCTCAGGTGGTGGCAGCGGGTGGTGCTGGTCGTGTGCCTGTGCGCGCTCGCGCTGCCGTTGTGGTTCGCCGCGAGGAACGTCCACCGGTTCATCGACGGTGACCGGACGATCACGGAAGGGTACGTCCACTGCGCGTCGAACGACCGGTGCGAGGGCACCTGGAGCCTGCCCGGCGGACAGCGGGGGCGCGGGGAGATAGCGGGGTTGGCCTTCGAGTACGACGAGGAACAGGTGACGGGCATACGGCTCTACGCCGGCGGGGACTGGGCCGTGACCGACCGCTCCGACCTGGCCTTCCACGCGGCCTACGAGCTCGCCGGCGCCGCGATCGGCGCGGCCCTGATCGCCTCGGTCGCCTGGTTCAAGTCCCGCTAGCCGTCCGGCTGTTCCCGCTCCCGCTCCCGTTCGATGACCAACCGGGTCTGCTCCGCGTCCAGTTGGTACACCGTCTCGTGTGCCCGTGGATCGCGCGCGTGGAAGGTGTGGAACATCGGCCCGGTCTCCCCGCCCAGCTCCACCAGCGACGCCGAAGCCCCGCGCACCGCCCGCTCCGTACCGGGCGCGGTGGTCAGGTCGATCCGGTTGACGACACCGGGCGTGACCCACACCGGCGCCGCCTCCAGGAAGCCGAAGAGCTGGAGGTGGAAGTGCCCGGTGAGGACGACCCGCACGTCACTCCCCCGGATCGCGTCCGCCAGCTCCCCGGGATTCCGCAACCCGAAGGCCTGTTGGGTCGGTACGTCGAGGGCGATCGGCGGATGATGGAAGGCGAGGACGGTCCCGCTCCCGAACGGCGTGCTCAACTCCTCCTTCAGCCAGTCCAGTTGGGCCCCGCTCAGCCGCCCGTACACCTTCCCCGGCACCAGCGAGTCGAGCGTGATGAACCGATACCCGCCCACGTCACTCACGGCCGCGCACGCGAACTCCACGGGAAACACGGCGGACACGACCCGGTCCGTGCCGTCGGCGGCCAGGTGCCCGCTCCCCAACACCTTCCCGAACGCCTCGCGTTCGTCATGGTTCCCGGTCGTGTAGAAGACCGGCACCCCACCCATCCTCCGCGCGAAGCCTCCGACCAGCTCCCGTACGGCCGCATACGCCTCCACCGCCCCGTCATTGGCGAGGTCCCCGGTGACGACGATCGCGTCCAGCCCGCGCTGATGCCGCAGTTCGGCCAGCATCAGCCGCAGGGAGTCGGTCGCGTTGAACCCGTGCCGGTTGGGGGCGTCGGTGCGCTCCAGGTGGGTGTCGGACAGGTGCAGGATCCTCATGTTCGGGAACGCTAGCCCGAGTTGGGGGGCGGCGGACAGGGGACGGGGCTTGACCCTCTAGGGGAGTTTGAGGACGAGGCCCCTTCAGGGCCGATGGGGGTCTGGGGGCGCAGCCCCCAGGGACGGCACCCCCACCGACCCGCACCCACAACTCAGCTCAGCTCAGCTCAGCTCAGCGAGCGCAGCGCCGCCGCGTCATACGGCGCCAGCTCCTCCACCCGCCCGGCAAGGACCTTCGCAGCCCACTCGGGGTCTTGGAGAAGCGCGCGGCCCACCGCGACCATGTCGAACTCGTCCCGCTCCAGACTGTCGAGGAGGTCGTCGATGCCCTTGACCGGAGCCCCCTCGCCCCGGAACCCCTTGAGGAAGTCCCCGTCGAGGCCGACCGACCCGACCGTGATGGTCTGCTTACCGGTGAGCTTCTTGGTCCAGCCGGCGAGGTTGAGGTCGGAGCCGGTGTCCTCGAACTCGGGGAGCCAGTAACGGCGGGTCGAGGCGTGGAAGACGTCAACACCCGCCGCCGCCAGCGGAGTCAGGATCGCCTCCAGCTCCTCCGGGGTCTCCGCCAGGCGGGCCCCGTAGACGTCCTGCTTCCACTGCGAGTAACGGAAGATGATCGGGAACTCGGGGGACACGGTCTCGCGGACCGCCGCCACGATCTCC
The DNA here is from genome assembly GCF_045162565.1 of Streptomyces sp. NBC_00986. Classification (NCBI taxonomy): domain Bacteria; kingdom Bacillati; phylum Actinomycetota; class Actinomycetes; order Kitasatosporales; family Streptomycetaceae; genus Streptomyces; species Streptomyces sp. NBC_00986. The sequence goes on along the minus strand of NZ_CP108733.1, from coordinate 6,656,674 downwards.
GCCGCGAACTTCGTACGGGCGACCGCGTCACCGCCGTAGGCGTCCGTACGACGGTTGGTGCCCGCGTACAGGAACTGGTCGAGGAGGTACCCGTGCGCCCCGTGCAGCTCGACCCCGTCGAAGCCGATCCGCTCCGCCGCGGCCGCCGCCTCGGCGAACGCGCCGATCACGTCGTCCAGGTCCCGCTGCGTCATCGCCTTGCCGGTGACCTCGTCGCTGCCGATCCGCAGCCCGGACGGGCCGACGGCGGGCGCGTCCGCGTACGGCGGCTGGCCCTGCTCGCGGACCATGCCGATGTGCCACAGCTGCGGCACGATCGTGCCGCCCGCCGCGTGCACGCCCTCGGCGACCTTCGCCCAGCCCGCGAGCTGCTCCGCGCCGTGGAAGCGCGGGATGTCGTCGCTCTGCCCGGCCGAGTCGTGACCGACGTAGGTGCCCTCGGTGACGATGAGGCCCACGCCCGCGGCGGCCCGGCGCGCGTAGTACGACACCACGTCCTCACCGGGGATGCCGCCCGGCGAGAACTGCCGGGTCATCGGCGCCATCACGATCCGGTTCGGGACGGTCAGGCCGTTGAGGGTGATCGGACGGCCGAGGATGTCGGCCGCTCGGGAGGCGGGGGCGGTCGTAGACACGTGTGGGGGCTCCTCAGGATTACCGGGGATCAGGCACCAGGTACCGGACGGTATGTGCGTATGCATCGATCATGCGTCAACGACAACCTCCCGGCCAAGCCCCTCATTCCACCCACCCGGCACCCCACCCTGTGATCCCGGCCACGCCGACCCCGGACACGCCCGAGGGCGATACCCCCCTGTCGGAACAGGAAGTACCGCCCTCGGTAAGACCGTTGATCAACCAGAGGTCGATCAGAAGTCCATGTCACCGCCCGGCATGCCGCCACCGGCGCCCGCGCCGGCACCGGCCTTCTCGGGCTTGTCGGCGATGACGGCCTCGGTGGTGAGGAACAGCGCGGCGATGGACGCGGCGTTCTGCAGGGCAGAGCGCGTGACCTTCGCCGGGTCGATGATGCCCTCGGCGATCATGTCCACGTACTCACCGGACGCGGCGTTGAGGCCGTGACCGATGGGCAGGTTGCGGACCTTCTCGACGACGACTCCGCCTTCGAGACCACCGTTGACGGCGATCTGCTTCAGCGGGGCCTCGAGCGCCAGCTTGACGATCGCGGCACCGGTGGCCTCGTCACCCTCGAGCTCGAGCTTCTCGAAGACGTGGCCCGCCTGGATGAGCGCGACGCCGCCACCGGCGACGATGCCCTCCTCGACGGCCGCCTTCGCGTTGCGAACGGCGTCCTCGATGCGGTGCTTGCGCTCCTTGAGCTCGACCTCGGTGGCCGCGCCCGCCTTGATGACGGCGACGCCGCCGGCGAGCTTGGCGAGGCGCTCCTGGAGCTTCTCGCGGTCGTAGTCCGAGTCGCTGTTCTCGATCTCGGCGCGGATCTGGTTGACGCGACCGGCAACCTGGTCCGCCGAGCCCGAGCCGTCGACGATCGTCGTCTCGTCCTTGGTGATGACGACCTTGCGGGCGCGGCCGAGGAGATCCACGGTCGCGTTCTCCAGCTTGAGGCCGACCTCCTCGGAGATGACCTCGCCGCCCGTGAGGATGGCGATGTCGCCGAGCATGGCCTTTCGACGGTCACCGAAGCCCGGAGCCTTGACGGCGACGGACTTGAAGGTGCCGCGGATCTTGTTGACGACCAGCGTGGACAGGGCCTCGCCCTCGACGTCCTCGGCGATGATCAGCAGCGGCTTGCCCGACTGCATGACCTTCTCCAGGAGCGGGAGCAGGTCCTTGACGTTGGCGATCTTCGAGTTGGCGATCAGGATGTACGGGTCGTCGAGGACGGCCTCCATACGCTCCATGTCGGTGGCGAAGTACGCCGAGATGTAGCCCTTGTCGAAGCGCATACCCTCGGTGAGCTCGAGCTCGAGCCCGAAGGTCTGGGACTCCTCGACGGTGATGACGCCTTCCTTGCCGACCTTGTCCATCGCCTCGGCGATGAGCTCGCCGATCTGGGTGTCGGCGGCGGAGATGGAGGCCGTGGAAGCGATCTGCTCCTTGGTCTCCACGTCCTTGGCCTGCTCCAGCAGGGCACCGGAGACGGCCTCGACGGCCTTCTCGATACCGCGCTTGAGGGCCATCGGGTTGGCGCCCGCGGCTACGTTGCGCAGACCCTCCTTGACGAGGGCCTGGGCGAGGACGGTCGCGGTGGTCGTACCGTCACCGGCGACGTCGTCCGTCTTCTTGGCGACTTCCTTGACCAGCTCTGCGCCGATCTTCTCGTACGGGTCCTCGAGCTCGATCTCCTTGGCGATGGAAACACCATCGTTGGTGATCGTGGGGGCGCCCCACTTCTTCTCGAGGACGACGTTGCGGCCCTTGGGGCCAAGGGTGACCTTGACGGCGTCGGCGAGCTGGTTCATCCCGCGCTCGAGACCGCGCCGTGCCTCCTCGTCGAACGCGATGATCTTGGCCATGTGAAGTGGTCCTCCCGGACTGGGGTGGATTGCTCCGGACCGCGCTGGCGCCCGCGACGGACGGCCTGCCTGCCCCGTGGTTCCTTGCACCACCTGGCCTGCGGGCCTCACCGACCCGGTCCTTCGTTATCACTCTCACCTTCAGAGTGCTAACGCCAATGATTAGCACTCGGCATGGTCGAGTGCAAGCGGCTCCCAGGTTCTGGGCCCCTCCTTCGCGGGGCGCGCGAGGTGCGCACGGGGCATGCCGAAGGGCCCGTACCCCAGGAGGTGACCCCCCAGGAGTACGAGCCCTTCGGTGAGGAACGAAGAACGTCGCTGCTGTTCGTCGGCGCGTGCTTCAGCCGGTCGCGAGCCGGACCATGTCCGCCTGCGGCCCCTTCTGACCCTGCGAGATCTCGAAATCGACCCGCTGACCCTCTTCCAGGGTGCGGTAGCCGTCCATCTGAATCGCGCTGTAGTGGACGAAAACATCCGCACCACCGTCGACCGCGATGAAGCCGTACCCCTTCTCCGCGTTGAACCATTTGACGGTGCCCTGAGCCATGCCTAACTCCCCTATTACTGGCCCTTGCACGGACCCGCACTTCGCGGATCCGGGTCAGACCTCACCCCCCACAGGATTGGGGGCGTGCGCCGGAACGCGTCGACCGCGGCCGAATGTATCCGTCCAACTGCCGTCTGCAACAGGTCAATCCGACGAGAATTCCGGGCAGGACCGGTCGGGAATATACGGAGAATTCGTCCGACTTCAGGGCAAGTCGGGCCCGATAAAGGGAACATAACGCGCAAAAGGAATGCACACTTTGGCTACTTCTCATCGCACGCGGAGCGGGTACTCATATGCGTCCGGCATGCGGAGTGGAGCGGGTTCCCCAACTGTACCCCGCTCAACCCTACAGAATTGCCCCCTCCGCTTCTCTCACGGAGGGGGCAATTCGATGAACTCTTGGTAATCGGCGTTACCGAGGGTAATTATCAGCCGCCGGCGACGGCCGGAATGATCGAGACGCCGGCCCCGTCCGGAGTGGCCGTCTCCAGCCCCTGCTCGAACCGCACATCGTCATCATTCACGTACACGTTGACGAACCGCCGCAACTTGCCCTGATCGTCCAGGACCCGGGCGGAGATCCCGGTGTGGTTCTTCTCCAGGTCGCTGATGACCTCGGCGAGGGTCGCACCCTCAGCGGTGACTTCGGCCTGCCCGCCGGTGTACGTGCGCAGGATGGTGGGGATACGGACGGAAACGCTCATGCTCAGGACCTCCGGTCAGGTACGGCTTTTGTCTTTTAGGGGCGCGGGGAACTGCGCGACCAGCCCCCACGGGCCCGCAGACGAAGAACGACGCTAGGACGCAAGCCCAGCTTCCCTGAACGACTCAAGACTCGGCCGGATCGTCGCGGTGAGCCCCGTACCGGCAACCGCATCCAACGTCTTGAGACCGTCGCCCGTGTTGAGGACCACCGTCGTCAGGGTCGGATCCAACAGCCCGTTCTCGATCAGCTTCTTCGCCACACCCACGGTCACCCCACCCGCGGTCTCCGCAAAGATCCCCTCGGTCCGCGCAAGCAACTTGATCGCGTCGACGACCTGCTCATCGTTGACGTCCTCGACAGCCCCACCGGTCCGCCGAGCGATGTCGAGCACGTAGGGCCCGTCCGCCGGGTTCCCGATCGCCAGCGACTTCGCGATCGTGTTCGGCTTCTGCGGCCGTACGACGTCGTGCCCGGCCTTGTAGGCGACGGAGACCGGCGAACACCCTTCCGCCTGCGCCCCGAAGATCTTGTACGGCTTGTCCTCGACGAGCCCGAGCTTGATCAGCTCCTGGAGCCCCTTGTCGATCTTCGTGAGCTGCGACCCGGAGGCGATCGGCACGACGAGCTGGTCCGGAAGCCTCCACCCCAGCTGCTCGCAGATCTCGTAGGCGAGGGTCTTGGAGCCCTCCGCGTAGTACGGCCGGAGGTTGACGTTGACGAACCCCCAGCCCTCGCCCGCCGGGTCACCGATCAGCTCGGAGCAGAAGCGGTTCACGTCGTCGTAGTTGCCCTCGATGCCGACGAGCTCGCCGCCGTAGATCGCGGCCATGACGACCTTGCCCTGCTCCAGGTCGTGCGGGATGAACACGCAGGAGCGGAAGCCGGCCCGCGCGGCGGCGGCACCGACCGCGCCCGCGAGGTTGCCGGTGGAGGAGCAGGAGAGGGTGGTGAAGTTGAACGCGCGGGCGGCCTCGATGGCCTGGGCCACGACGCGGTCCTTGAAGGAGTGCGTCGGGTTGCCGGAGTCGTCCTTGACGAACAACTTGCCCGCGTCGACGCCCAGTTCGCGGGCGAGGTTGTCGGCCTGGACGAGCTTGGTCCAGCCGGGGTTGATGTTCGGCTTGTCGGCCACGTCGGCGGGGACGGGCAGCAGGGGCGCGTACCGCCAGATGTTCGCGGGGCCCGCTTCGATCTGCTTGCGGAGCTCTTCGGTGTCGTAGGCCGAGAAGTCGTAGGCGATCTCCAGCGGGCCGAAACACTCCTCGCAGGCGAAGACCGGACCGAGCGGGACGCGGTGGCCGCACTCGCGGCAGGACAGCGCGGCGGCGGGGCCGAGATCGACGGAGTCGGCGGAGTTCGCGGAGTTCGTGGTGCTTGCAACAGTCTGCGCAGCCATGGAGGCGAGGCCCTTTCCTCATCTTCCTCACGACGCATTTCGCCATGAGACGGATTTGGCACCTTCCCGAGCCGGGAGCCTCGCCACATCAACGTGACAAGACCGGCTGGAGGGTTGCCGGGGCTTCAACGGGCCGTATCCCTCTGCCCCTCTGGATGAGCGGTGTTCAGTTGTGTATGCGGTTGTGTCACTTGCGTGAGCGTTGACGGCCCCCGACATGCGATGGTCATCAGCGTTGTTCAAGACTGTAACCGAAGGCCAGGACAGTTGAGTGAGCCGTCCGAACCGCGAGACGGATCACCTACACAGGGTGATCGCCTCTCGCCGAGAGAACGCAGAGGAGCCGCGCAACGTGCTGAAGGAAGTCGAGCACTGGCTGAGCACCCGCTCCTGGTCCATGACCGACCGGCCGCTCCACAAGATCCTGGCCGCGAAGCACCGCACGGGCCAGTCGGTCTCCGTCGTGCTGCCCGCGCTGAACGAGGAAGCGACGGTCGGCGAGATCGTCGCGATCATCCGTCACGACCTCATGCAGCAGGTCCCGCTCGTCGACGAGATCGTCGTCGTCGACTCCGGGTCCACCGACCGCACCTCCGAGGTGGCCGCCGCGGCGGGCGCCCGGGTCGTGCACCGTGACGACATCCTGCCCCGCATCCCCGCCGTGCCCGGCAAGGGCGAGGTGCTGTGGCGCTCGCTGCTGGTGACGAGCGGCGACATCGTCGCGTTCATCGACGCGGACCTGAAGGAGTTCTCCTCGGACTTCGTCACCGGGATCGTGGGCCCGCTGCTCACCGACCCCGGGGTCGACCTCGTCAAGGCGATGTACGACCGCCCGCTCGGCGGCGCGGCCGGACAGGGCGGACGCGTCACCGAGCTGATGGCCCGCCCGCTGCTGAACATGCACTGGCCGCAGCTGGCCGGTTTCGTGCAGCCGCTCGGCGGCGAGTACGCGGCCCGCCGCTCGCTGCTGGAGCAGTTGCCGTTCCCGGTCGGCTACGGCGTCGAACTGGGCATGCTGGTCGACGCGCTGCACCTGGTGGGCCTCGACGCCCTCGCCCAGGTCGACGTCGGGGTGCGCAAGCACCGCCACCAGGACGGGCAGGCCCTGGGCCGGATGGCCGCGCAGATCTACCGCACGGCTCAGCTGCGGCTGGCCCGAGGGCATCTGATCCGGCCGTCGCTCACCCAGTTCGAGCGAGGTCCGGACGGCTTCGAGCCGCGCACGTACTCCGTGGACACGGAGGAACGCCCGCCGATGGCGGACATCACCGAGTACCAGTCACGCAAGGTCGCATAACCGCACGGTTACAGACGCTCACGGACGGTCGTATACGGACTCGTACAGTCCGCCGACGGCCGTCCGTACGTTTGAGCGTTTCCGGGCCGGGCTAGGTTGTGCCGTATGGCTTCTACGTCGTCCCCCTCGCCCGCGTCCGGTGCCGCTCAGGTGCTCGTCGCGTCCAATCGCGGCCCGGTTTCGTACGAGGTGGGCGACGACGGTTCGCTGCGCGCCAAGCGAGGTGGCGGCGGGCTGGTGTCCGGACTGTCGGCGATCGGCCCGGACGCGGGTGCGCTGTGGGTGTGCTCGGCACTGTCCGACGGCGACCGCGAGGCCGTGCGGCGCGGGGTCGGCGAGGACGGCGTGCGGATGCTGGACATCCCGGCGGACGTGCACGCCGACGCGTACAACGGCATCGCCAACTCCGTGCTGTGGTTCGTCCACCACATGCTGTACCAGACCCCGCTGGAGCCGGTCTTCGACGCGGAGTTCCGGCGCCAGTGGGCGTCGTACGAGGCCTACAACCGGGCGTTCGCCCAGGCCCTGGCGGAGGAGGCGGCCGAGGGTGCCGTCGCGATCGTGCAGGACTACCACCTGTGCCTGGTGCCGGGGATGCTGCGGGAGTTGCGGCCGGACCTGCGGATCGGCCACTTCTCGCACACGCCGTGGGCGCCGGTGGACTACTTCCGGATGCTGCCGGACGACATCCGCGAGCAACTGCTCACCGGCATGCTCGGCGCGGACCGCCTCGGCTTCCTCACCCACCGCTGGGCGGACGCGTTCACGGCCTGCTGTACGGAGTTCACGGGCGGCCCGGGTGACACCCGGATCGGCGTCCACGGCCTGGGCGCCGACGCCGACTTCCTCCGCGCCCGCTCCCACGAGCCGGACGTGGAGGAGCGGATCGTGGCTCTCCGGGAGGAGATCGGCCAGGGCCGCAGGACCATCGTCCGCGTCGACCGCACCGAACTCTCCAAGAACATCGTGCGCGGGCTGCTGGCGTACCGCCAACTCCTCGACGACCACCCGGAGTTGCTGGAACAGGTCGTCCATGTGGCGTTCGCCTACCCGTCCCGGCAGGACCTGGCCGTCTACCGCGACTACACGGCCGAGGTGCAGCGGGTGGCCGACGAGATCAACTCCCAGTACGGGACGCCCGGTTGGACCCCGGTCGTGCTGCACGTCAAGGACGACTTCGCCCGCTCCCTGGCCGCATACCGCCTCGCCGACGTCGCCCTCGTGAACCCCATCCGCGACGGCATGAACCTCGTCGCCAAGGAGGTCCCGGTCGTCTCCGACGAGGGCTGCGTCCTGGTCCTGTCCCGGGAGGCGGGCGCCTACGAGGAGTTGGGCGAGGACACGATCCCGGTCAACCCGTACGACGTGATCGGCACGGCCGCGGCCCTGCACGAGGCGTTGACCATGCCGGCCGGGGAACGGGCCGAGCGCACGAAGCGACTCACCGCCGCGGCCACGGCTCTCCCGCCGGCCCAGTGGTTCCTGGAACAACTGAACGCGCTCCAGAGCTGAGCGCCGAGGGACCTTCTCTGAAAAAGTGTGACACTTTTCGAGAAAGTGTCACACTTTTTCAGAACAGCCCCGGTCCCCCTCAGCCCAGCTGAGCCGCGAGCGCCGACAGCAGTTCTACGACCCCTGCCGCGCCGTCCACCACCAGGTCCGCGCGTTCCCGCAGCTCCGTGACCTCGTCGCTGCCGCTGCACACGAGCAGCCCGGGGACGCCGTCCGAGCGGAGTTTCTCGACGGCGGCGAACGCGGGGAGGTCGCCGAGGTCGTCGCCGGCGTAGAGGACGGACTCGGCGCCGGTCTCGCGGAGGTACTCGGTGAGCGCGACGCCCTTGTCCATGCCGGGCGGCCTCAACTCCAGGACCATGCGGCCGGGTTCGACGATCAGGCCGTTGCGGGTGGCGAGGTCGGTGAGGGGGGCGCGGAGGGCTTCGAAGGCCGCCTGGGGGTCGGTCGCCCGGCGGGTGTGGACCGCGAGGGCTCGGCCCTTCTCCTCGATCCAGGTGCCCTGCCAGGCGCCGATCCGGTCGAGGAAGCCCGGGAGTTCGGCGCGGACCGCCGCGACCCCGGGGTGCGGGGCGGGGGCGCTGACCGTACTGCTCACCGCGTCCCAGCGTTCCGTGCCGTAGTGGCCGAGCACGACCAGGTGTTCCAGGCCGGGGACGCCCGCGAAGCCGCCGTTGCGGACCGCGACGCCGGCCGGGCGGCCGGTGATCACGGCGACGGACGCGACCTTCGGGGCGAGGGCGGCGAGCGCCGGTACCGCGCCGGGGTGGGCGCGGGCCTGCTCGGGGTCCGGGACGATCGGGGCGAGTGTGCCGTCGAAGTCGAGGCCGATCACCGCGGAGGCCGGTTTGGCGAGGATGGCCTCCAGAGCCTCGCGTCCGGCGCGGGTGACGGGGGTCGGCAGTGCGTGCAGGGGATCGGTGGAGTCCTGAGGGCTGCCCATGCCGACGACCCTATCCGGGCGGGGCCGGGACCCACACCTGCTGCTACCTCTCCGTACGCCTCGTTTCGCGGACCCGTCTCAGCCTGTTCACCGTCACCGGGTCGTGGGCCAGCGCCCGCTCGTCGTCCAGCAGGGCGTTGAGCAGCTGGTAGTAGCGCACGGGGGCCAGGCCCAGCTCCTCGCGGATCGCGCGCTCCTTCACGCCGGGGCCGGGGAAGCCGCGGCGCTCCAGCGCGAGGATGTCCTGTTCCCTCCGGTTCAGCGAAGGGAGCCGCGAGGGCCGGTCGTCGTCCATGCCCTGAACCGTAGACCCCGTCACTGACAACGCCCCCGGACGCTGCTCGGCCCCTACTTCCCGCTCTCCGCCAGCGACGCCGCCGCCTGCAGCTGCCCCAGCACCGACCCCGGGCTGCCGTTCGCGGCCACCGCCTGCCCTATCCGCTTCTTGATGTCCGCGCTGACCGTGGCCCAGGAGGTGTTGCCGACCGGGTAGAGCGTGGAGAGCGGGAGTTCCTCCAGGAAGGGGCGCAGGTCCTTGTCCTGCTGGGACTCCTGCATCGCCTCGGAGGCGGAGTTGGTCACCGGGAGGAGGTCGTACTCGCGGGAGAAGGCGAGGACGTTCTTCTCGCTGTAGACGAAGTCGAGGAAGTCGCCGATCTGCTCGCGGTGGCCGTTCTGCTTGAAGGCGGCCATCCAGTCGGCGACGCCCATCGTGGTCTTGGCCTTGCCGTTGCGGCCGGGCATCGCGACCGTGCCGAACTTGACGCCCTTCTTGGCGGCCTGCTGCATGAGGGTGGGGTGCCCGTTGAGCATGCCGACGTCACCGTTCGCGAAGGCGGCGAACGCGTCCGCGCGGTTGAGCTTGGCCGGTGCCACGGGCCCGGTCAGGCCCTTGGCGACCAGGTTGTCGCGCAGCCAGGTGAAGGTGGAGATGTTCGCCGTGGAGTCGAGGGTGTACGTGCCGATGTCGTCGGTGTAGCCACCGCCCCCGCCGAGCAGCCACTGCATAGTCTCGGCCTGCGCCTCCTCGGACCCGAGCGGCAGCGCGAACGGGTACTTCACGCCCTTCTCCTTCAGCGCCTCCGCGTCGGCGGCCAGCTCGCTCCAGTCCTTCGGCGGGGTGAGCCCGGCCTCGGTGAAGAGGGTCTTGTTGTAGAAGAGGACGCGCGTGGACGCGGCGAACGGCATGCCGTACTGGATGTGGTTCACCTGCCCCGCGTCCAGCAGCGGCTCCATGAAATCGGCCTCTACGGGGATGGAGAGCAGGTCGGCGGTGGAGTACAGCCTGCCCGCGTCGGCGTAGTCCGCGTACGCGCCGATCTGCGCCATGTCGGGCGCCCTGCCGGCCGCGACCATCTCCTTGACCTTGCGGTCGACGTCGTTCCAGGAGTAGACGCTGACCTCGACCTTGACGTTCGCGTGCTTCGCCTCGTACGCCTTGACGATTCCGTCCCAGTATTTCTGCGAACTGTTGGACGCGGAGTCGCCGTAGTCCGCCGCGACCAGTCTCAGGGTGACCTCACCCGAGTCATCGCCGAGGCCACAGCCACCGAGGACCGCCGTCATGCCCAGTGCGGACACCACCGCGATCATTCCTGTCCTACGCCGCTGCACCGCTGAATCCCCAACCTTTGCTGTCGTGACGTTCGCTCTGCGAACCCATAAGGTCTACACCACGTGAGTGGACTAGACCTCTCGCGGGTGTACGGGCCACACTGTCCCCCGTGAGACATGTCATCGCCCTCGACGTGGGCGGCACCGGGATGAAGGCCGCCCTGGTAGGGGCGGAGGGCGAGCTGCTGCACCGGGCCCGCCGGGCGACCGGCCGCGAGCGCGGTCCGGACGCGGTCGTCGAGCACATCCTCGGCTTCGCCGCCGAGCTGCGCGCGTACGGCGAGGAGCACTACGGCGAGCCCGCGGCGGCGGCCGGCGTCGCCGTCCCCGGCATCGTCGACGCCGAGCGCGGCATCGCCGCCTACTCGGCCAACCTCGGCTGGCGCGACGTACCCCTGCGCGACCTGCTGGCGGCCCGGCTCGGCGACGTCCCGGTAGCCCTGGGCCACGACGTCCGCACCGGCGGCCTCGCGGAAGGCCGCATCGGCGCGGGCAAGGGCGCCGACCGGTTTCTCTTCGTCCCCCTGGGCACCGGCATAGCGGGCGCGATCGGCATCGACGGCCGGGTGGAGGCGGGCGCGCACGGCTTCGCGGGCGAGATCGGCCACATCGTCGTACGGCCGGGCGGCACGCCGTGTCCCTGCGGCCAGGTCGGCTGCCTGGAGCGCTACGCCTCGGCGGCGGCGGTGACGGAGGCGTGGGCGACCGTCTCCGGCGCTCCGGACGCCGACGCGGCGGACTGCGCGAAGGCGGTCGCCTCCGGGGACCCCCGCGCGGAAAAGGTCTGGCAGGAAGCCGTGGACGCCCTCGCCGACGGCCTCGTCACCGCCCTCACCCTCCTGGACCCCCGCACGATCATCATCGGTGGCGGCCTGGCGGAGGCGGGGGAAGTCTTGTTCACACCCCTACGGGAGGCGGTCCGGACCCGGATCACCTTCCAGAAGCTGCCGTCGATCGTCCCCGCGGCCCTCGGAGACACCGCCGGATGTCTAGGTGCAGGCCTACTGGCCTGGGACCTCCTCAACCACACCGACCGTACGGAGGTAACCACCTGATGGCAGCCGACCCAGGGGCGCGGGGAACTGCGCGACAAGCCACGACGCACCCGCAGCCCGCAACCGGTACAAGGCCCCTCATCCTGTCCGGCGCCACAGTGGTCCTGCCCACCGGAACGGTCAAAGACGGCCGAGTGATCATCGACGGCACCCGCATCACCGGCGCCGCCCCCGAGAACGCCCAGGTACTCGACGTCACCGGCTACACACTGGTCCCGGGATTCGTAGACATCCACAACCACGGAGGCGGGGGCGCCTCGTTCACCTCCGGCACCCCCGAAGACGTCCTCAACGGCATCCACACCCACCGCCAACACGGCACCACCACCCTGGTCGCCTCCACCGTCACCGGCGACATGGACTTCCTCGCCCAACGCGCAGGCCTTCTCTCCGAGTTGGCCGAGCAGGGCGACCTCGCCGGCATCCACTTCGAGGGCCCGTTCATCTCCCCGTGCCGCAAGGGCGCCCACTCCGAGGCGCTGCTCCGCGACCCCGACCCCGCGGACGTCCGCAAGCTGGTCGACGCGGCCCGCGGCCAGGCGAAGATGGTCACCCTCGCGACCGAACTCCCCGGCGGCCTCGACTCCGTACGCCTCCTCACCGAACACGGCGTCATCGCGGCGATCGGCCACACCGACGCGTCGTACGAGCAGACGGTGGAGGCGATCGACGCGGGCGCGACCGTCGCCACGCACCTCTTCAACGCGATGCCGCCGCTCGGTCACCGCGACCCCGGTCCGATCGCGGCGCTGCTGGAAGACGAGCGCATCACGGTCGAGTTGATCAACGACGGTACGCATCTGCACCCGGCGGCACTGGAGTTGGCGTTCCACCATGCCGGTGCCGAGCGGGTGGCGTTCATCACGGACGCGATGGACGCGGCGGGCTTCGGTGACGGCCGTTACATGCTCGGCCCACTGGAGGTCGAGGTCAGCGAGGGCGTGGCACGGCTGGTGGAGGGCGGTTCGATCGCGGGCTCGACCCTCACCCTGGACCGGGCCTTCAAGCGCTCGGTGACGGTCGACCGGCTGCCGGTCGAGGACGTGGTCGCCGCGATCTCGGCCAACCCGGCGCGACTGCTGGGGAGTTACGACGAGATCGGCTCGCTGGAGCCGGGCAAGTACGCGGACCTGGTGCTGCTGGACTCCGCGTTCGACCTCAAGGGCGTGATGCGGCGCGGTACTTGGGTGGTCGATCCCCAACTGGACTGAAATGTACTGCTGTTGAGGCGGCGATCGTCCCGGGACACTGGGCCGGCAGCCGCCTCTTTGGCATGATCGAGCCCGAACCGGACGGCGGATACACACACTTCGGGGGAGGTCGGCCCGGTGATCCTCACGGTGACGCTGAACACCGCTCTCGACATCACCTACCGGGTACGGGAGTTGCGACCGCACGCTTCGCACCGGGTGTCCGAGGTGACGGAACGCCCCGGCGGCAAAGGCCTGAACGTGGCCCGGGTCCTGGCCGCCCTGGGCCACGAGGTGACGGTGACGGGCTTCACGGGCGGCGCGACCGGACGTATCGTCCAGGACCAACTCACGGGCATTCCAGGCGTGTTGGACGCACTCGTCCCGGTCTCCGGCGCGACCCGCCGCACGATAGCGGTGGTGGACGACCGCACCGGCGACACGACTCAACTCAACGAGCCCGGCCCGACGGTCACTTCGGCGGAGTGGACGGCCTTCCAGGAGGCGTACGAGTCCCTGTTGACCGGCGGAATCTCGGCAGTGGCCCTGTGCGGAAGCCTGCCGCCCGGGCTACGGGTGGGCGCATACGCCGGCCTGATCCGCACCGCGCGAACAGCGGGCGTCCCGGTCCTCCTCGACACCAGCGGCGAACCCCTCCGCCGAGGAGTCGCCGCCCGCCCCGACATCCTCAAGCCCAACACCGACGAACTCGCCGAACTCACCGGCTCCCACGACCCGTTGCGCGCGACCCAGGACGCACGCCGCCGGGGCGCCCGCACGGTGGTCGCCTCCCTGGGCGCGAAAGGCCTCCTGGCAGCAACCCCGGAAGGCACCTGGCACGCGACACCCCCGTCCCGCATCCACGGCAACCCGACCGGCGCGGGCGACTCCGCGGTCGCGGGCCTGCTGTCGGGACTCGTGGAGCGGCTGCCCTGGCCGGACCGCCTGGCCCGAGCCGTAGCACTGTCGGCGGCGACCGTACTGGCGCCGGTGGCAGGCGAGTTCGACCGGGCGGCGTACGAGGAGCTGCTGGGGCGGGTCGCGGTGACGGGGGAGGTCAGCGCGGCCTAGGTCAGGCCTTGACCAGGTACAGCTGGTCGAAGTTGACGTCGCACTGGTTGCCCTGCTCGCAGGAGATCTTGACGGTGTTGGAGCCCTTGTTCAGCTGGACGGATGCCCAGGTCTCCGTCCAGCCCTTCTCGTAGTCACCCGCGGAGGCCTTCGCGAAGTTGCCCAGGTTGAGAGGACGGGTCTGGGCCGTGCCGTTGATCGTGAGCGTGGCGGTGGCGTCCTTGCCGGGCACGCCGTAGTTGACGTACAGCCGGTAGTTGCCGCTCTTCGCGAGGCCGCTCATGTTCCATGTCACGGACGCGCCCACCGCGTTGAACCCCGACACATAGACACCGCCGGCGGCCTTGGCGCCGTCGACGTCGGACGCCGTGACGGCGCCGCCGCCCAGCAGAAGGGCCTTGGCGTCGATCTTCGGCAGTTCCGCCTCGTCCCCGGCGCTGCTGCTCGGCGACGGACTCGACGAGGCGCTCGACGAAGCCGACGGCGTGGAGCCCGCCTGGTCGCCGGTCTTGTTGTCGTCGTTGCCGTTCATCATCGCGACGCTGATGCCGATGACGACCGCGGCGACGACCGCGATCGCGCCGATCAGGAGGCCCTTGGTGTTGGGGCCGCGGCCCCGGCCGTTGCCGCCGCCGTTGTTGTAGGACGGGGGCTGCTGGCCGGCCGGGGGGCCGCCGGGGAAGGTCTCCGGGGCCTGGTAGTGGGCGTTGGGCTGGGCGCCGTAGGGCTGCTGTTGCGGGACCGTCTGGCCGTAGGGCTGCTGGTACTGGGCGGTGGGGGCCGCGGGGGCCTGCTGGCCGCCGTACTGGCGCTCGCCCACCGGGCGCACTCGGTTGACCGAACCCGGGTAGCCGTAGCCACCGCCGGACGGCGGCTGGGCTCCGGCTGCCTGGCCGTCCTCGTACAGGTAGCCGAACGGGTCGTCGTCCTCGGGCGTGCTCGCGCCGTTGTTGCCGGGCGTCATCCCTAGGTACTCCTCAACAGGTGCGGGTGCAGATACGTCAGCTTCAGATGCGTCTTCGATACGTCTGGAGAACTGCGAGCCTACCCGCTCCACGTCGTCCAAACGGGTGACTCGGACCGCATCAAACCGCTGACCTGGAGATCATCCCGCGCGTCTGTGCTGTTTGGGACGAGATCGTTTCTCGATGTACATCCGTTCGTCAGCGGACTTCAGGACCTCGTCCGCCGTCATGCCGCAGTGGGCCCACCCGATACCGAAACTGGCCCCGACCCGCATGCCCCGGCCGTCGACCCGGATGGGCTGGATGATCTCGTTCCGCAGGCGTACGGCGAGGTCGGCGGCGTCGGCCTTGCCGAGTCCGTCGGCCAGGACGACGAACTCGTCGCCGCCGAGCCGGGCCACGGTGTCGCCGTCGCGCACGGCCCGCCCGAGCCGCCGGGCGACCTCGATGAGGACCGCGTCGCCCGCGTTGTGCCCGAACCGGTCGTTGATCGACTTGAAGCCGTCGAGGTCGCAGAAGAGCACCGCGAGCCCCTTGGTGCCGTCGTCCCGCTCGCCCTCGGGGGCGATGGTGTGGACGTGGTGGTCGTAGGCGTCGAGGAGGTCGGCGCCGGGGCGGAAGTCGAAGCCGTGGCCGTTCGCGTCGTAGGCCGCGTGTCCGTACGCGGCGTCGATGGACTCGATCTCGCCGGGGTGGGTTGCCTGCGGGCGCTGGCAGAGGCGGGCGGAGAGGCGGGTGCGCAGCTCCGCCGAGTTCGGCAGGCCGGTCAGCGCGTCGTGCGCGGCGCGGTGGGCGAGCTGCAGCTCGCGGCGCTTGCGGTCCTCTATGTCCTCGACGTGGGAGAGGAGGAAGCGCGGCCCGTCGGCGGCGTCCGCGACGACGGAGTTGCGGAGCGAGACCCAGACGTACGTGCCGTCCCGGCGGCCCAGGCGGAGCTCCGCGCGTCCGCCCTCCGCCGAGGTTCTGAGGAGCGTGCCTATGTCCTCGGGGTGGACGAGGTCCGAGAAGGAGTAGCGGCGCATCGCGGACGCGGGGCGGCCCAGCAGGCGGCACAGGGCGTCGTTGCTGCGGAGTATTCGGCCGTGCTGGTCGCCGCCCATCTCGGCTATCGCCATGCCGGAGGGGGCGTACTCGAAGGCCTGCCGGAAGCTCTCCTCGCTGGCGCGCAGGGCCTGTTGCTCGCGCTCGAGGCGGACCAGGGCGCGCTGCATGTTGGCGCGCAGCCGGGCGTTGCTGATCGCTATGGCCGCCTGGAACGCGTACATCTGGAGCGCCTCGCGCCCCCACGCGCCCGGCCGCCGGCCGTTGCGCGGGCGGTCCACGGACAGGACGCCGATCAGCTCGCCGCACGAGCCGCCGGAGACGCCGGGGGTGTACATCGGCGCGAAGAGCCGGTCGGACGGGTGCCACTCGTCCTCGAAGCGGGGTGCGGGGCCGTCGGTGTACCACTGCGGTACGTCGTCCTCGTCGAGGACCCAGCCCTCGGTGTGCGGGATGAACCGCAGGTCGCCCCAGGACTCGCCCATGCCGAGGCGGCGCTCCCAGGAGGTGCGTGAGCCGACGCGGCCGGTGATGAGTGCCTCGGCGGCGGAGTTGCCCGCGAAGGCGGCGACCACGAGGTCGCCGTCGGGGCGTACGAGGTTGACGCATGCCAGCTCGTACCCGAGACCGTTGACGACGCCGTCGGCGACGGTCTGCAGTGTGTCCGCCAGGCTGCGGGCGGTGTTCATGTCCGCCATGACCGTGTGCAGTTGTCGCAGGGTCGCAAGACGGACGTAGGGTTCAGACTCGGTCTCCATACTCGCCCTCCCCCCGAGACCTCGCAGTGAATCAAGGGTCATCTTCCCCGCCACTGAATCACAGCGCGCTGCCCACTCGGTACACAGGGTCAACAATTACTACCCCTTGTGACTCAAGTCACAGCAGAAGATGAACAATTGAGTGGAGTTTCTGCATTTTCCCTGTGCGTTAACTGAACGCAAACTGTGCGGGTGTGTGGACATGATGCACGACGATGTTCCGTCGCGTGGTCCGTTGGTCCTAGGACCCGAGTGGGCCGCAGGTCCGATGTGGTGCGCGGACGTACGAGGCTAGCGTTTCGGGCGTGCTGAACACCGCGTCGATCACCGAGACCCTTCCCTCCGGGCATGCTGTGGGGGTGAGCAACGACGAGTTCCGCGCCGCCCTCGCGCGACTGGCCGCGGGCGTGGTCCTGGTGACCGCGCACGAGGAGCCCTACGACCCGGACGACCCCCAGGCCCCGGTCGGCGAGGACGTGGGCATGACGGCCACCGCCTTCATGTCCGTCTCCCTGGACCCGCCCCTGGTCCTGGTCAGCCTCCGCAACGGCTCCCGCATGGACGACCTCCTCGACGAACAGCCCCTGTGGGCCGTCTCCGTCCTCTCCGAGAGCCAACGCCACATCGCGGGCCGCTTCGCGATGAAGGGCCGCATCAGCGACCGGCTGCTCTTCGACGACATTCCCTACGTCCACGGAGAGGCGTCCGGGGCGCCGTTGGTACGGGGGGCTCTGGCCACGCTGGAGTGCCGGACGGAGCAGCGGGTTCCGGCGGGGGATCACACGCTGGTCATCGGGCGGGTGCTTACGGCGGAGGTGGGCAGTGCGGAGGGGGGTCCGCTGTCTTACTTCCGGGGGAGGTACCGGCAGTTGGGGTAGGCGGCGGGGGTCGGGGGACGCCTTTCCGGGGCCGGTGACGGCAGTTGGAGTAGGTGGCGGGGGTTGAGGTGCCGGCTCTGCGGGGCGGTGACGGCAACTGGGGTGAGATTGGTCATCCCGGCTGAAGGAGCCCGGCTAGTGGGGTGACGGCCCATCTCCGGGGCGGCTACCGGCAGTTGGCACGCCCGGGCCACGACCCGGCGAGGAGCCCGAAGGGCGGGCGGCAGGCCAACTGCGGGGCGGACACGGGCGGTCGGCGCCACGGCGGCCGCCCCCGGACGGGGAACACCACGGACGCCCCGGCGAATCCGGCGTGCGCCTGCCGTCTCCGACCAAGGAACACAACGGGCAGGCCGGCAGGCCGAGTTCCGGAACAGAGGCCGGCAATGGGCGTCGCGCAGACCCCACGGGAGCGGAGCACAAAGACGCGGGCCGCCCTTCCATTTCCGGGACGGTTACGGGCAGTCGACGCGCCCCGGCCACCACCCGGCGAGGAGCCCGAAAGGCGGCCCGGCAGGCCGACGCGGAGGCGGGCGCGGTGGGATTCGAAACGGGCGGCGCGGAATTCACCGTCTATTTGTCGGGGGAATTCGAAGTCGCCCATGGGTAAACGCTCCTCGTCGCGGTCCGTCGTCACTGGTTCGACGAAGCACGGGCCGAGGATGTGACAACCGGTGCCGGAACTACCCCCAGTCCCGCCCGTTCCGCCCCCGCTTCGTGTCGGACCGCTGCTTCTTCTCCCGCAGCCGGCGCTCATTGATACCGCGCGGAATACGGGTCGCCCGGCGCGGCTTCGGCGGCGGCGCGGTGGCCTCCGCGAGCAGCGCCGCGAGGCGTACGGCGGCGGTCTCGCGGTTGCGCCACTGGGACCGGTGCTCGGAGGACCGTACGGTGACGACGCCGTCGACGAGCCGCGAGGCGAGCCGTTCCAGCGCGCGCTGCTTCCACACCGGGGGCAGCGCCTCGGTCTTGGCCAGGTCGAACCGCAGCTCCACCTGGGAGTCGCTGGTGTTGACGTGCTGCCCACCCGGCCCTGACGACCGCGAGAAACGCCACATGAGCTCGGCCTCGGGCAGGGAGACGGAGCCGCGGATGGCATAGGGACCGGACATGTCCCCATGGTCGCGTGTCTGTCCGGTCCACGTCACGCCATTTACTCCGGAGGTTCCGGGTAAAGAAAGTAAAGTCACCTGGAACCTTCGGTACCCCTCTTGGCGTTCATACAGGTACCGGTAGCTTCGTCCTCAGTACGAAGCCCGCACCGCAACGAGGGAAGGACTCCCAACAATGGCTGTAAGCCTGTCCAAGGGTGGCAACGTCTCGCTCACCAAGGAGGCCCCGGGCCTGACCGCCGTCACCGTAGGCCTCGGCTGGGACGTCCGCACGACCACCGGCACGGACTTCGACCTCGACGCCTCGGCGATCGCGGTCAACCCCGAGGGCAAGGTCTACTCGGACGGTCACTTCATCTTCTTCAACAACAAGTCGACCCCGGACCAGACGATCGTCCACACCGGTGACAACCGCACGGGCGAGGGCGCGGGCGACGACGAGGCGATCAACGTCAACCTGGCCGGCCTCCCGGCCGACGTCGAGAAGATCGTCTTCCCGGTCTCGATCTACGACGCGGAGACCCGCTCGCAGAACTTCGGCCAGGTCCGCAACGCGTACATCCGCATCGTGAACCAGGCCGGCGGCGCCGAGATCGCCCGCTACGACCTCTCCGAGGACGCGGCGACGGAGACGGCGATGGTCTTCGGCGAGCTGTACCGCAACGGCGCGGAGTGGAAGTTCCGCGCGGTGGGCCAGGGTTACGCCTCGGGCCTGGTCGGCATCGCGCAGGACTTCGGCGTCAACGTCTGACCGTCTGACGTCCGCCGCACTTGTCTGCAGTGCCGTGTGTGAGGCCCCTGGCCGCGGTTGCGGCCGGGGGCTTCGGCATGTGCGGGAACACGGCGCGGCGGACCGGGAGTTGAGGGAACACGGCGCGGGGGCCGCACAGGGGTGTCTCAGCCGCGTATGAGAATGTGCCGGGATCCCCGGACGAGAATGGCCGGGATCAACAGCCGTTGGCCCCTGGAAGGACAGCGAGCCCTATGTCGTTCGGACCGTCCCCCGCCGGTTTCGGGCCTCCCCCACCTCCCGCCTGGACCCCGCCGACCGAGACGGAACGCGCACTGGCCGAGGCACGGGCGCGCGGCGACCGGCCCGCGTACTACGACGTACTGGCCCGGGTCCGCCTCTACTACGTGATGTCACGCGAGGCCTACGACGCCCAACCCGAGCGTATGCACCGCACGTTCACCCGCGACCCCCGCACCGGCGCGGAACGCTGGGAACTCTTCACCGACGGCATGCTGCCCGCGCCACGCCCCGACCTGGTGTACTCCCGCGCCTCACTGCGCGGAATAGCGGACGCCTGGAACCCGCAGTGCCCGCCCACCCTCCTCGTCAACCCCGGCAGCCCCTGCGAACTGCCTCTCCCCTACGGCCCGTCGGGCACGACGGACTGGTCCCGCGCGGCGGAACACATCGGCACCCCCGACACCTCCATGCGCCTGCGCGCACTCCACGTCGGCGGCGTACTCCACGGCCCCGTGGCCCACGGCCTGGCCTGCGGAGCCCTCCTCTGCGTCAGCAACGGCTCCCTGTGGAACGCGCCGGCCTGGCACGGCAACGGCTACGACGGCGAGCGCCGGCGGCTGCGCGAGTGGTGGGGCATCACCACCCGCGCCGAGTGGCAGCACCACCTGCGCAACCTGCTCGCCTGCGAAGCGTCCAGCTCCGTATGGGAGTTCGCGCTGAGCCTGCGCCGCACGATCGCCCGCGACTTCGGCGGCCACGTGGACACGGGCTACTGGCGCCAGGCGGTGGCCACCGTGATCCGAGCCAGCTCGGAGGGCGCCACGGTGATCACGGAGGACGGCGTGACCAAGACGGACCCGCGCCCGGCGTCGGAGACCGAGGCCCGCATCGAGGGCGTCCAACGCCTGATCGGCCGCATCACCCGCTACGAGGCCCGCATGCGGGCCGACGGCATCCTCGACGAGAACCGCTACGTCACCTCGGTGGAGGCCTGGGACCTCGGCCGAGCCTCGAAAATGGCCCGCTGGGGCCTGGGCGCCCGCTTCGCCACCCTCCCGGAGACAGAGTCGGCCGTCATCCGCACCGGCCGGGCCGCAGCCCTCGCCTACCGCTCCTGGCCCGACTTCTCCGCCGGCTACATCCTGGGCCGCTGCCTGCACTTCGACGAGGAGGAGTTCGGCGACTGGTACCAGGACATGGTCTCGGCGCACCGGATCCTGATGTCGGAGGCGGGGAGTCCTTGGCTGAACATTCCTTTTCGGTAGGGGGAGTCGGGCCGATTCGGGTCGCCTCGGAGCGGGCTTCACATCTCGGTGCCCGGTGGAGTCCACCTCGCCTCGGTGGGGTCGGAGGAAGTCGCCGTGTTCAGCGGGTCCCGCGGCGGAGGAGTTCCGGTAGGGAGGCGCAGGACGAAGTGGGCGCCCTGGAGGCTCGGGACGATGGCGAGTGTGCCGTGATGCGTGGTGGCGATGCGTTCGGCGATGGCGAGCCCCAGCCCGGCGCCCCCGCTGTCGCGGGTGCGGGCGTCGTCGAGGCGGCTGAAGCGTTCGAAGATCCTCTGGTGGTGTTCCGGGGGTATGCCCGGGCCGTCGTCGAGGATCTCGAGGACGGCTTGCCCGTGTTCGGCGTCGCAGGTGAGGCCGACCGTGACGGTGCCGGCGGCGTGGCGTTCGGCGTTGTCGAGAAGGTTGCCGAGCACCCGGGTCAGAAGTGCCTGATGACCGTGTACGGGGATCGGCGCGGGATGGATGAGGGCGGTCAGGGTGAGGTGGGACGGCAGCCTCCTGCGGCCGGTCTCACCACGGACGAGCTCGGTCAGGTCGAAGGGCGGGCCCGGAGGCGGGTCGGCGGCCCCGGCATCGAGCCGGGCGAGGAGCAGCAGGTCGCCGGCGAGGGCCTGCAGGCGCAGGGTGTCGTCGTGGGCGTCGTGGACGACGCGGGGCCAGTCGGCGGTGTCGGGGTGGTTCAGGGCGAGTTCGAGTTCGGTGCGCAGACAGGCCAGGGGTGTGCGCAGTTCGTGGGAGGCGTCCGCGGTGAACTGACGCTGCTGTTCGACAGCTGCTTGCAGGCGGTCGAGCGTGGAGTTCATGGTGACGGCCAGGCGGGCGATCTCGTTGCCGGAGCGCGGAACCGGGACACGTCGGTCGAGGTGGTGTGCGCTCAGGTCGGCGAAATCGGCGCGGATGGTCTCGACCGGGCGCAGTACCCGGCCGGCGGCGAACCATGTCGTGCCCGACACCACCAGCGTCATGCCCGCGATACCGCAGATGAGGAGCCGGACGATCGTGTTCAGCCGGGCCTGTTCGGCCTCGAGGGACTGTGTGACGGCGAGGTCGTCGACACCCGCGTGCACATAGGCGCGGTAGATGATCTGGCGGATGGGTACGGGCCCGCGAACCGGGTCGGTCCACGGAATCAGTGACAGCTTCCCCTGACTTGCACGCGTCTTCTTCGTGGGCCGGCACAGGCTGGTGTCCTTGTACTCGGACCCGGGTGCCGGCTGGAAGGACCGGGTGCAGTCGGGTGGGTTTCCGCCGTGGAGACTGTTGATCATCGTGTCGATGTCCGGGCTCGTCCCGGCCGCCTTGCGGTCGGCGTTCTGCATCTGGGCGGTGCGCTCCGTGCGCGCGATGGGTATCGCGGCCGCGGTGAGCGGGACGAGGGTGATGGCGGCGGCCAGGAGGGCCAGCCGCATCCGGATGGTGGCCGGTCGCAGACGGCGCAGCAGGAGTCGGATACCGGCCGGGGTCATGGTCGGCCCCCGTATGCCGGGTCGAGGCGGTAGCCGGCGCCGCGGACGGTGCGGATGGTCTGCCGGCCGAACGGTGCGTCGATCTTGCGGCGCAGGGAGCTGACGTAGACCTCGACGAGGTTGACGTCGCTGTCGAAGCGGTCGTCCCAGACGTGTTCGAGGATCTCGCCCTTGGAGACGGTCTCGCCGCTGCGCTGGGCCAGATATTCCAGTACGGCGAACTCGCGGGCCGTCAGTGCGATGGGGACCGTTCCACGGTGGCACCCGTGGGAGGCCGGGTCGACCTCGAGGTCGCCGATGTGCAGCACCACGGGCCGCTCGGGCCGACCGCGGCGGATGAGGGCCCGTAATCGGGCGGCCAGCGCGATGAAGGAGAACGGCTTGACGACGTAGTCGTCGGCGCCGGTGTCCAGGCCCTCCGCCTGGTCGTACTCGCCGTCCTTGGCCGTCAGCATCAGCACCGGCACCCACCGCCCCGCTTCCCGCAGCAGCGCACACAGCCGGTAGCCGTTCACGTACGGCAGCATCACGTCCAGCACCACCGCGTCGTAGGGGTTCTCCAGCGCGAGTTCCAGACCCCGGCGCCCGTCGTGCCCGACGTCGACCGCGTACCCCTCACCGACCAGGCCCCGGCGCAGCAGTTCCGCCATCCGCCGGTCGTCCTCCACCACCAGTATCCGCATCACCCCAGCATCGCCGCCGACGGCTGAGGAGAACCTGAAGAGCCTCAGGAACCTTCAGGGTTCCTTCAGCGCCGTCGTGCCATCGTTCTGTCCCACGGGCCCCCGGCGAGATCGGCTTCAGGGGGAAATCCCGCCGGGGGCCCGTGAGTTGCGGGCAGGTGCGGAGGAATCGACGCCTGCTGCCCCGGTCTCTCCGCGTGTGTGGAGCCGGTCGTCCCGGCGCCACCGCACACGGCACCCCCGCCGAACAGATCCGGTTCGAGCCCGGCGCACCCCTCGGCCGCTAGCGTGCCCCCATGTTCCTCGAACCGCTCACGCCGACCGAGGCCGGCGCGCTCCCCGGCGAGCTGCTCACCGAGCTGACCGCCCTCTACGCCTCGAACCACGCGTTCCACGCCCTGAGCGGTGACTTCCCGGACCCGGAGGACATCCGGCCCGAGCAGGTGGCGACCGCGTTGGCCGACGAACTGGCCGACCCGGACGTCGAAGTACTGCTCGCGCGCAGCGCCGGGCGGCTCGTCGGGATCGCGATCACCCTCGGTACGCATCCCGACCCGGACGACGAGGACCCCTGGATCGGACTGCTGATGATCGACGCCGCACAGCAACAGCAGGGACACGGGCGGCAGTTGGCGTCCCTCGTCGAGGACCGTTTCCGCGAGGCCGGCCGAACCGCCGTACGCCTGGCCGTCCTTGACAACAACCCCGACGGCCTCGCCTTCTGGACCACCCTCGGCTACCACGTCATCGACCACCGCGAGGACCGCCAACTCGGCCGCCCCTGCGCCGTGTTGCGCAAGCAGCTGTACAGACTCCGCCGTGCCGCGCGCGTCGCCGTACTCGACCCCGCCGGCTCCGTCCTCCTCTTCCAGCACGACGACTCCGCGAACGGCACCTTCTGGGAGCTGCCCGGCGGCGGCATCGAGGGGGACGAGACCCCGCGCGAGGGCGCCCTGCGGGAGTTGCGGGAGGAGACCGGCTGGACCGACCTGACCATGGGCCCCCTCCTCTGCACCCGGGAACGCGACTTCACCCGCGTGGGCATCCACATCCGGCAGCACGAGCACATCTACGTCACCCACGGCCCCCACCGCGAACCCACCGGCCCCGGCCTCGCCGCCGCCCATGCCGAGGACGGCATCCTCGCCTGGCGGTGGTGGACGCGGGAGGAGCTGCGCGGGGCGACCGAGGGCGTCCGACTGCCCGAACTCGCCGTACTCCTGGACGAGTTGGAGAAGAGGGAGGAATAGAGGGCCGGTCGGGTCCGCCGACGGCACCCCTCGGCGCCGCACCGGTCTTGCTCCACCTTTGCGTTCGGCGCAGTTGCGAATCGCACAGTCTGGACAAGGTCGTACGGCCGATGAGCCGACCACGGGGGAGAGCACGCGTCCATGGGCGACAAGGGCGAGATACTCGACATCAAGATCGCCGACCTCAAAGCGACAGCTCCGCACTTCCAGACCCACAGCACCGATCTCGCCAAGGCGCTCACCAAGCTCAGGACAGCGCTCGGAGCGGCGGGTTCGCCCTGGGGCGACGACGATCAGGGCACCGCCTTCCACAAGGCCTACGGCCCTCACGTCACGCAGTTGGAGAACGCGGCGCAGATCGAGCTGGTCCGTGCCGTGTTCGGCAGGATCAGCGTCGAGGGTGACAAGAGCGAAGGCGACGGCAGGTGAGCGTCGCCGACAAGGCCAAGAAGATCGTCCAGGACGTCACCGGCATGTGGTGGCCGGACGCCGACGAGGACGGGCTGCGGGCGGCGGCCAAGGCGTGGCGGGACTTCGCCGACGACATCGAGGACGTCACCGCCGCCGCGAACAAGTCGGCCCGCTCCATCATCGAGCACAACAAGGGCGAGGCGATCTCCGCCTTCGACGACCCGTTCTGGCGCCGCTAGGCACGGCTGGCCCCAGGACATGACAGACGGCGCCCGGGTCGTGGCCCTGCTCAACACCCGCCGCGACGGCGAGTGGCTGATCGGCGGGACCGTCCCCAAGGAGTACGTCACCGGACCGTTCCCCACCTCCGGATCGTAGGAAAGAGCAGACCCCATGGCCGACACCAAGGACCGCCGGCAGCCCAGCCCCGAGCTGCGGGCCCTGCTCTACACCGACTTCGACGGCAACCCCGCGGACCCCGACGACGTGATAGCCGACGCGCTGGACGACGACGGCTGTCTGGAACGCGCCCCCGGCCTGACCGCGATTCTCCAGGACCGGGCCGCCGACCCCGCCGCCCGTCTCCTCGCCTGCTGCGCCCTCACCAGCTGGGCCGATCCGCTCGGCTACGAGAC
Organism: Streptomyces sp. NBC_00986; assembly: GCF_045162565.1. NCBI lineage: Bacteria > Bacillati > Actinomycetota > Actinomycetes > Kitasatosporales > Streptomycetaceae > Streptomyces > Streptomyces sp. NBC_00986. Next base: position 6,631,384 of record NZ_CP108733.1, on the reverse strand, counting down.
CGTCCTCCAGGCCGCCGCCGCCCCTGACGACGTGGTGTGGCGCGGCCAGTCCGCCGACCGGTTCTTCAGCCAGGACGACACCTTCGGCCAGCTCGCCGACGCGGTCGGGGCCAGTCGGGACATGGTCGACGAACGGGGCACCGCCGAGCTGCGGATCGTGGCGGCTCGCGCCCTGCTCTCCCTCGCGGACCGGGTCCGGTTCGACCGGCACATCTCCTCGCTGCTGTTCCACGAGATCGTCGAAGCCGCTCGGGACGAGATCGACGCCACGGTCGAACGGGGCATCGACCGCCTCGCCTCCGGCGAACACGTCCCCTACGACCTCGGCCTCCAACTCGCCCTGCTCACCGTCGCGATGAAGACATACGACGCGCCGCGCGCGAACGACGCCATGATCCGCCTCGCCACCGCCCGCCCGGGCGAGCGAGCCCTGCGGGAACTCGCGGACGCCACCGGAAGCTCCCTCTGGCTGATGTAGGGGTCACCGGGTCCCCGCTCGGCCGGGAACAGGCCGGTCAAGGCCGGGCCGGCTTCCCGTCCCCGTACAACCACGCCTTCCAGATCTCGCTGAAGTCCTTCCCCGGTGCCATCTTCTCCACGTACGCCGTGAAGTCCGCGGTGTCCGCGTTGCCGTAGCGGTGTGCGGCTGCCCAGCCCTGGACGATGTCGTAGAAACGCGCGTCGCCGACCGCCTGGCGGATCTTGTGGAGGACCATCGCGCCGCGTTCGTAGACGGGGCTGTCGGAGATGTGGGCGGCGGAGGTGGGGCGGGCCGGCGGGAAGGCCCAGATCGCCTCGTTGTCGGTCGGGTCGTCGTAGTAGGTGCCGTCGTAGAGCGCGTCGAAGGTCTGCTGGGCGGTGTCGCCGTCGTGGTCCTCGCTCCAGAGCCATTCCGCGTAGGTCGCGAAGCCCTCGTTGAGCCACATGTCGCGCCAGGTCCTGGGTGTGACGGAGTCGCCGTACCACTGGTGGGCGAGTTCGTGGACGAGGGTGGCGGTGTCGGGGGCGCCGGGGAAGAACGGGCGGGTCTGGGCCTCCAGGGCGTAGCCCGCGTCGCCGCGGCGGTCGACGATCGCGCCGGTGGAGGAGAAGGGGTACGGGCCGAAGTTGTACTCCTCCCACTCCATGATCTCGGGGATCTTCGCCAGCACCTTGCGGCTCGCCGCGGCCTCCTGCGGGTCGACCGCGACGTACACGGGGAGGCCGTTCTTCGTGGTGGTGCGGGTGATGTCGTAGTGGCCGATCGCGACCGTGGCGAGGTACGTCGCCATGGGGTGTGTGGTGCGCCAGGTGTAGGTCGTACGGCCCGCTCGTGTCGTCGTCTCCGTCCTCAACTCGCCGTTGGAGACCGCCTGGAGGCCCTTCGGGACGGTGATGGTGATGTCGTACGTCGCCTTGTCGGAGGGGTGGTCGTTGCCGGGGAACCAGGCCATCGAGCCGGTCGGTTCGCCCAGCGCGAGCGCGCCGTCCGCCGTGGGCAGCCAGCCCTCCTCCGAGCCGTCGGGGTCGGTGATCGTCCCGGGGGTGCCGGAGTAGTGGACGGTCGTCCTGAATGCCTTGCCCTCGGGGAGAGTTGAGGGTGGGCGGACGGTCAGTTCCTGGCCGGTGCGGGTCCAGGGGGCGTTCCTGCCGTCCACCGTCAGCGCGTCGACCTTCATGCCCTTGAGGTCCAGGTCGTAGGCGGAGAGGTTCTGGGTGGCCCGGGCGGTGATCGTCGCCGTACCGGTCAAGGGAGTTGAGGTGCCCGGGGTGTACGCCAGGGTCAGCGCGTAGTGGGTCACGTCGTAGCCGTCGTTGCCCGCCTCGGGGAAGTACGGGTCGGCCACGCCCGCGCTGCCGGGGGTGCCGTGTGCGCCCGGCGTTCCACTGCACGCGGTCAGGGCGAGGGCCAGCGCGCACGCGGTGACCATGGGAACAAGCGGTACGGATCGGGACACGTGCGCGATCCTACGAGTCCGGGGTTCGTCGCCCCTGGGGCGTCTGCCCGGAGTCCGAAGCCGGAGTTCGAAGCCGGAGTTCGAAGCCGGACCTCAAAAGTCCCTCGCCCTTCGATCCTCGCCCGTCGTACGCTCGGCTCCGTGCCCCGCTCGTCCAAGAAGCCCCGCCGACTTGTCGCCGATGGGCGCGTGTACATGTGGTCGCTGCGTCACAGTCACCGTCCCAGCAGCAGCGACTCCGTGGGCTGTGTCCACACCCTCACCCTGAATCCCCAGCCGGCCGGCACCGGCGGGGCGCTGCGGATCGTCTTCGTCGCGGGGCCGGGGCGGTTCGTCCCGGGCGGGGCCCCTTTCGGTTCCGGGGATGTGGGCTACGTCCGTGGCGCCTCCCTCAACCTCCACGAACCCGGCGCCGTCCGCGCCCTCCTCGACGCGGCGTCGGACCGGGGGTGGGTGCCGGGGCCCGGAGAGACGCGGGCCGTGGAGGTCGACGGCTGGGCCCTGCTGGACGCTGCCGCCGCCGGGCGGGCGGGGGCCGGTGACGAGCACACCGGGGCCCCGTGAAGGGGTAGCTCCGGGCCCCGGTGAAAGGGGTGGCTCCGGCCCCGGTGAAGGGGTGGCTCCGGCCCCGGTGAAGGGGTGGCTCGGGCCCCGGTGAAGGGGTGGCTCCGGCCGCCGCCGGCTCTCTCGCCGGCCGTGACACCATCTCCTACGTGCTCGACATCGGCTACGCCCTCTCCAACCGCTTCCCCGACCCCCCGCAGACCGACTACCGGCGCGCGGACGTCCACGCGCTGCGGCACGACCTGTTCTGCGGTGACGTCTATCTCGCCGACACCAAGGCGGACCGGGAAGTGTCCACGGCCTGGGGATGGGTACCGGTGCTCGACTTCGCGTGGGCGTTGTGCGACATCGTGGAGCGGATCGATCAGGACCCGGCGGGGTCGCGGGCGGCGCGGCCACAGCGGGCCGAACTGGACTTCACGGAGTCGACCGACCGGATGCTGTTCGAGCGGCGGTTCGGGTGGGTGGATGTCGAGGCGGACTGGATGCGGCGGGACGAGGAGGCGTTGACCTTCTCCCACGCCGAACTCCGGCGCGAGGCACGGGACTTCCTGCACGACCTGATCGCCGACCTGGTTGATCTGCACGATGCACTCGGCGAGAACCCGGCGATCTGGACGTTGCAGGCGAGGTTTCCCCGGGTGCCCTGAGCTACCCCGGATGCCCTGAACTCCATCGGTTGCCCTGAGCTTCCCGGTTGCCCTGAACTCGTGGCGCCGCCCCTGGGGGCTGCGCCCCCAGACCCCCATCGGCCCTGAAGGGGCCTCGTCCTCAAACGCCGGACAGGCTGGGTGACGGCACCCCGGGCGAAGCAGTAACCCCCCCTCATCCCTCCACCCGAATCCCCATCTGCACAGCCAACACCGGCGCCAGATCCAGCAGTTGCCCCATGCTGATCACCGCCCCGGACAACCGCTCCACCCCCCGCGCGATCTCCAACTGCACGGCCCCCCGCAGATCCACGTCCGTGAACGTAACCCCCGTGAAGTCCGCCCCTTTCAGCGCGCAGTCCACGAACTCGACGCGCTCCAGCCGGGCATCGAGAAAGTCCGGCTCGACAAGGACGCAGCCCTCGAAGACGACATCCCGGAGCTTCGCCTTGCGCAGGTTCAGGTAGTCGATCTTGCCGCCCCGGACCACCACCCGCTCCAGCACGGCGCCATGCAACTGCACCCCACCCATCCGCGCGTCGATCACCTCGACGTCACGCAGGGTCGACTCGGCGAGATCCGTACCGACACCCCGTATGCCGGTGAGGACGGAGTCGAGCACACGGGCGTGGTGCAGCCGCGTCTCGTCCAGCGCGCAGTCCGTCAGCGCGCAGTCCATGAAACGGGCACCCCCGCCGTCCTGCCCGACGAAGTCCTCCTCCCGGAACTGGAGCCCGTCGTAGTCCCCGTCCGGCTCCAACTCCCCGCCCCCGTAAGCCTCCAGAGCGGGCAACCGCACCTCCGGCCGCCGCGCCCCCTTGACCCCGCCTGCCGCTCTTCTCGCCATACCCCCATCCTGCACCCCAGCACTGACATCGAGGGCGGCCGACCCTTGACCTCAAGCGCGCTCGAGGTCGAAGAGTGACCCCATGCACGCCATACGACTCCACACCTTCGGCCCCGCCGAGAACCTCACCTACGAACGCGTCGACGACCCCTCCCCCGCCCCCGGCCAGGTCCGTATCGCCGTCGCCGCGGCCGGAGTCCACCTCCTGGACACCGTTCTGCGCGCGGGGGAACAGGGCCCGCTCCCCGAACTCCCCGCCCTCCCCACCGTCCCCGGCCGCGAGGTCGCCGGTGTCGTCGAGTCGCTCGGGGACGGGGTTGCCGCGCTCTGGCTCGGGAAGCGGGTGGTCGCGCATCTCGGGTTCGCGCCGGGCGGGTACGCGGAACTGGCCGTGACCGATGTCGACCGGGTGCACGAGATCCCGACGAACCTGGACTTCGCACAGGCCGTCGCGATGATCGGGACGGGGCGTACGGCAATGGGGATCGTGCAGTTCAGCGAGCTGGACGGCGACTCCGTGGTCGTCGTTCCGGCTGCCGCCGGAGGTCTGGGCACCCTGCTCGTGCAGTACGCCAAGCACGCCGGTGCCACGGTCATCGGCCTCGCGGGCGGCCCGGAGAAGGTCGCCCTCACGCAGGCGAACGGCGCCGATCTCGCCGTCGACTACACGGACCCGGAGTGGCCGCGGAAGGTACGGGCCTGGCTGGGCGGGCGGCACGCGACGGTCGTGTTCGACGGGGTGGGCGGGGTCGTGGCTAGGGAGTCCGTCGACCTGCTCGGGCCGAACGGTCGGCACATCGTCTTCGGTTGGTCGAGCGGCGAGCCGTACACCGCGACGGCACTGTCCGAACAGGTGCTCGGCCCCGTGATGATGCGAAAGGCAGGCGGCCCCAGCCCCATCCGAACCCTGGAGTCACGCGCCCTCACCGAGGCCGCCGCAGGCCGGCTCGCACCGGCCGTACAACGCTTCCCCCTGGCCGAGGCGGCAGAAGCACACCGCGCGCTGGAGACGCGCGGGACAACCGGAAAGGTCGTACTGGAGCCATGAGCCCCATAAGCCCCACGAGCCCATCGAAGCGCACACCCGCAGATGCGATACATACCGATTCATGGTCTTCTGAGCAGATGAGCGTCACCCAATCAGGTGAATCAGGTGAACCCGGAACGACGGCCACCGGTCCCGATCCCCGCCGCTGGTGGGGTCTGGTGATCATCGCTCTCGCACAGCTCATGGTCGTCCTCGACGCGACGATCGTGAACATCGCGCTCCCCTCCGCACAGCGCGACCTGGGCATGTCCGACGGCAACCGGCAGTGGGTCATCACCGCGTACACCCTCGCCTTCGGCGGCCTGCTCCTGCTGGGCGGCCGGATCGCGGACCTGGTGGGCCGCAAACGGACGTTCATCATCGGCCTGATCGGCTTCGCGGGCGCCTCCGCACTCGGCGGCGCGGCCACAACCTCGGGCATGCTCTTCGGCGCCCGCGCCCTCCAGGGCGTCTTCGCCGCAGTACTGGCCCCCTCCGCGCTCAGCCTCCTCACCACCACCTTCACCGACCCGAAGGAACGCGGAAAAGCCTTCGGGATCTACGGCGCTCTCGCGGGCAGCGGTTCGGCGATCGGCTTCATCGCGGGCGGCCTGCTCACCGAGTACCTGAACTGGCGCTGGTGCCTGTACGTCAACATCCCCATCGCGATCATCGCGGTCTTCGGCGCCTTCGCCCTCCTCCACGACCGCCCGGGCCACAGCGGCGCCCGCCTCGACGTACCCGGCGTCCTGCTCGGCTGCGGCGGCCTGGTCGCGATCGTCTACGGCTTCAGCGAGGCGGAGCCGCGAGGCTGGACGGACTCTCTGGTCCTGGGCCTGTTCGCGGCAGGAGTCGTCCTCCTCACCACCTTCGTGTGGTGGCAGACGAGGGCCCCCAGCCCCCTCCTCCCCCTCCACATCGTCAAGGACCGCAACCGCGCCGGCTGCTTCCTGACCATGGGCCTCGCCGTCATCGGCATGTTCGGCATGTTCCTGTTCATGACCTACTACCTCCAGGTCATCCTCGACTACTCCCCCGTGAAGACCGGCATGGCCTTCCTGCCCCTCACGGTCGCGATCATCATCGGCTCGACCCAGATCTCGGCCCGCCTGATGCACCACGTCCCACCCCGCACCCTGATGGTCCCGGGCGCGATCCTCGCGGCAGCCGGCATGTCCTTCTTCACCCGCCTGACAGTCCACTCGGACTACACGACCGAACTGCTCCCCGGCCTGATCCTGATGGGCCTCGGCATGGGCCTGATCTTCATGCCGGTCTTCGCCACCGCCACGGCCGGAGTCGCCCCGCAGGACTCGGGCGTGACCTCAGCGACCGTCAACACCGCCCAGCAGGTGGGCGGTTCGATCGGCACGGCCCTCCTCAACACGATCGCCACCACCAGCAGCACGGCCTACATCGCCGCCCACCTCCACAACCCGGCCCAGAAGGCCCTCATCACCAGCAAGGGCATCGTCCACGGCTACACGGTCGCCATCTGGTGGGCCGTAGCCGTCATGCTGATGGCCGGGTTGGTCGCGGGCTTGATGGTGACGGCGCGAGCACCCAAGCACGGGGCGACGGCACAGTCACCGGCCCCGGAGTCGGCGACCGAGTCACTGACCTGAGCCGAACGGGCCCGCCACCCGCGTACGGCGGCAAGGCGACGTGTCGGGGGGTGTCCGCCCGCAGCGGTTGGCGCGTCAACACGGGTGAGTCGGTGATCGACGGTTCGCGCGCCGATCCGAGGACGGATATCCCCCGGCGCGGCGCCGACCCACAACGCACCACGGGCGAACCACCCACGCACGCGCACCTGGACACAAAGCCGCACCCCCAAACCACCTAGGGGCGCGGGGAACGGCGCGACCAGCCACACACAACGCGCACCCGAGGACGACAGACCGCCATGGGCCTCAGTGCCGCCCAGCCACCCGATCCGCCACCCGAGCCAACCGCGACGACTCCACACTGTGCCCGCTCAGTTCACGCCGATCCGCCGCCCGATACGTCGCGTACATCCCCTGCACCCCCAACCACCGAAACGGCTCCGGCTCCCACTTCCGCACCTTGTGCCCAACCCACGGCAGCCCGGTCAGATCAGTCGCCCCCGCCTGCCCCGAGTCCAGCTGAACCAGATCCCGCAACGTCCGCGCCGCGAGGTTCGTCGTAGCAACCCCCGACCCGACGTACCCCCCGGCCCACCCCAGCCCCGTAGAACGATCCAACGTCACCGTCGCACACCAGTCCCGCGGCACCCCCAGAACCCCCGACCACGCATGCGCGACCCGCACCCCCGCGAGCGAGGGAAAGAACCGCACAAGGATCTCCCGCAACGCCTCGACCGTGGCCGCCTGCGTCCGCCCGTCGTTGTCGGTCCTCGACCCGAACCGGTACGGCACCCCACGCCCGCCCAACGCGATCCGCCCGTCGGCGGTGCGCTGCGCGTACATGTACGCGTGCGCCATGTCCCCCAGCGTCTCCAGCCCACTCCACCCCACCGACTCCCACTGCGCATCACTCAGCGGCTCGGTGGCGATCATCGAGGAGTTCATCGGCAACCAGGTCCGCCGCTGCCCCTTGAGACTCGCGGTGAACCCTTCCGTGCACCGCAGAACATAAGGGGCACGAACGGTGCCGTACGGCGTCACCGCATGCTTGGGCCGGATCTCCGTCACCGGCGTCGACTCATGAATGACGACCCCCAGCGCCTCCACCACCGCCGCGAGCCCCTTCACCAGCTTCACCGGATGCAGCCGCGCCCCGTGCGGCGTCCACGTCGACCCGACCGCGTCCGCGACCCGGATCCGCTCACCGGTCTCCCGCGCGCCGTACAGCTCACGGTCGGTCTCGCCGTACGACAACTCATGCTCGTGAAAAGCCTTCAGCCGCGCCAACTGAGCGGGCGTACAAGCGACTTCGAGGACGCCCCCGCGACAGACATCGGCCTCGATCCCCTCCTCCTCCGCAACCCTGACGACCTCACCGACCGTGTCGTTCATCGCCTTCTGCAGACGTACGGCGGCCTCCCGCCCGTGGAGTTTCGCGTACCGGTCGCGCCCCGCGATCCCGTTGTACAGCCACCCGCCGTTGCGCCCCGAGGCGCCGTACCCGCAGAACTTCTGCTCCAGGACGGTGACCCGGAGGAAGGGGGCCGCCTTCTTCAGGTAGTACGCGGTCCACAGTCCCGTGTATCCGCCGCCGACGATCACGACGTCGGCGGAGGCGTCACCCGAGAGGGGCTCCCGTCGCACAGGGAGGCCGTCGTCCGCGTACCAGAAGGAGATGCCACCGTTCACGACACCACTCGCGACACCGCTCACCGAGCTGCTCATGACCGGACGCTAACCCCTGAGGGCGGCGACTGTCTCCTTCGGATTCCATGCTTTTCCACAGCCCCTGACCAGCGGATAACACGCGAGACCGATCACCACGGACGTGAAATGCCCGAGATCGGTGAAGGTCCGGCCGGTGGCCAACGGCACCCCGTACACCGCCACCACAACCACCAGATACGGGTACCGCCACGGCACCGCGATCCGGTACACCAGCACCCCGACCACCCCCGCCAGCGCGTAACTCACCCCGATGTCAAGGGTGTTGACCGCGGACTGCGGCGCCACGCCCCTCCTGATCGCCTCCAGCAGCGCGCCCTCGCTGATCAGTGAGGCCAGCACATGCGCGGCCACGCACACCATCAGCCACCGCGCCGTCCCGAGCCACCGTTCCGCCTGCGCGTGGAACACCGTGTACAGCGCCGCGTACGGCAGCCAGCGCCCCCCGTCCATCCACATCGCGCTCGCGAACAGCACCCGCACCGGGTTGTTCGACAGCTCGTGGATGTTGGTGGACCGCTGCCGCAGGAACTCCTGCTCGAACTCCGGCGACATGTGGTGCATGGCGACCGTGGTGACGAAGAGGATCCCCAGCCAGACGTAGGTGCCGGGGGCGCTGCGGACATACGCCCACACCCTGTGGAGGCCCCGGGTAATTCGCATGAGCCGATTCACGCACGCAAGTATCGTCGGAGGCGTGATCGACATTCCGGCCGGACTGGTCGCCTCCCAGGAGAGATTCAACGGAGCGGCCGGACGTGCCTTCGTGGCGGACCTTCCGCAGCGGGCGGCCGGCTTCCTCGATCAGTGGTCGCTACGGCTCAACGGCCCCTCGATGTACGGCAATTGCGCCCTGGTCCTGCCCGTCCTGCGCACCGACGGCACCCGGGCCGCGCTGAAACTCCAGTACCTCGACGAGGAGACCGCGGGCGAGCCGGTCGCGCTGCGCACCTGGGCGGGCGACGGCGCCGTAGAACTTCTGGAGTACGACGACGGGACCGGCACCCTGCTCCTGGAACACCTCGACGCGTCCCGCGCCCTCACCCACGAGCCGGACTCACGCGCCGCGGCCCTCGTCATCGCCCGCCTGCTCGCGCGTCTGACGGCGGTATCCGCACCGCCGGAGCTGCGCCAGGACCTCGGCACGCTGGCGGCGGCCATGGTGGAACGGGTCCCCGCGGCCCTCCCCCGACTCGCCGACCCGGCCGACCGACGCCTGATCGAGGACTGCGCGGCGGCGGTCCGCGAGGTCGCGGCCGAGCCCGGCGACCGGCTGCTGCACTGGGACCTGCACTACGACAACGTCCTCGGCGCCGACAGCGCGGATCGAGGGCCCTGGCTCGCCATCGACCCCAAGCCGCTGTCGGGCGACCCCGGGTTCGAACTCTTCCCGGCCCTGCACAACCGTTTCGACCCCGACGAAATCCGTTGGCGGTTCGACGCGATGACGGACGTGATGGCCCTCGACCGGGCACGGGCGCGGGCCTGGACGCTCGGCCGGGTGCTGCAGAACGCGCTGTGGGCGATCGAGGACGGGAGCCCGCCCGCGCCGCACCACCTGGAGATCGCACGGCACCTGCGCGACTGACCCGGCGCGCCTACGCCCACGCCGGCGTCCACGTCTCCCCGTCGGAGTGACCGGCCCCGCCGCCCTCGTGGAGGTGATCACGGAGCGCGGCCAACGCCGGATGTCGATTGTCCCGGTGCCGGACCAGCGAGTGCGGGTAGACCGGCGTCGGATCCCGTACGGCGATACGGCGCAGGTCGTGGCCGGCGGGCCAGACCAGGCGGGTCTGCTCTCCGACGAGGGTCGCCAGCGAACCCGAACCGGCGATGGTGTCCAGCAGCGGCTCCACCCCGAAGTCGGGCCCGGTGCTCTCGATGCTGAGCCCGAACGCGGCGGCGAGCGCGTCGTAGTACGCGGCCCACTCGGTACCGGGCACGAGGCCGGGCATCCAGATCCGGTGCCCGACCAGGTCGGCCGGGGTGACCGTGCGGGCGGCGGCGAGTGCGTGGGCCGGGCCGGTGAGGAGCTGGACGGGTTCGTCGAAGGCCCGGCTGACCTCGATGTCGTCGGGGAGCCGGCGCCCGGTCGTCGTGACGGCGCGGAAGGACGCGTCGACCGTGCCGGAGCGGATGGCGTCCATCGCCGCGTCGGCGTCGAAGAGGGTCACGACGTCCAGCTCGACCTCGGGGCGGGCGCGGTGGAAGTCCCGTAGCAGCGCGGCCGGGGCGAGCCCGCGCCCGATCACGTCGACGCGCAGCGCGCGATGGCCGGGCCGGACGGAGGCGAAGGCCCGTGCCTCGGCGCGCAGCAGTTCGCGGGCGTGCGGCAGGAACGCCCGCCCGTCGACGGTCAGTTCGGCCCCGCGCGGGGTCCGCGCGAAGAGCCGTACGCCTACGGCCCGCTCCAGCGCGGCGACCCGCTTGGAGACGGCCTGCTGGGTGATCGACAACTCCGTGGCCGCATGCTGGAAACGGCCCGCGTCCGCGATGGCCACGAAGGTGCGCACAGCGTCGAGATCCACGTCGGCGACGATACTGGCGACCACTGACAATCGCCGCCCATCAGCGGGTACAACCAGGGGTTGTGACTTCCCGGCGAGTCGGTTGTTTGATCTCGGCGTCCGGCATTCGCTTGGATGCCGGTGGCCGAAGTCGTGGCCGTGGTCGGCGGGTGGGTGTCCCGGAAAAGTGTGTCAGTTTCGCGGAAAGTGTCACACTTTTCCGGAGAGGGTGGGGCGGGGATGGCGGGGAGACGGGCGCTGGGGCGCCGTTTCGGGTGGCTGTGGGCGTCGTTCGCGGTCAGCTCGTACGGCACCGGGCTCGGGTTCGGCGCGTTCTCCTTCATGGCGATCCTCGTGCTGCACTCCGGGCCGACCCAGGTCGCGGTGCTGGCCGCGTCGGGGCGGGCGGTGGGCGCGCTGGTCGCCGTACCGCTGGGGCCGTGGGTGGAGTTCCGACGCAAGCGGCCGGTGATGATCGCGATGGACCTGACCCGGTTCGGGGCACTGCTGACGGTCCCCGTGGCGTTCGCGTTCGGCCTGCTCACGTTCGCCCAGCTCCTCGCGGTCTCCGTCATCGTCGCCGCGGCGAACATCGCGTTCAACGCGGCGAGCGGCTCGTACCTGAAGGCGCTGGTGCCACGGGAGGACCTGCTGGTCGCGAACGCCCGCTTCGAGTCGACGACTTGGACCTCGACGATGCTCGGACCGCCGCTCGGCGGGGCGGCGATCGGGCTGTTCGGCCCGGTGACGACGGTGGTGGCCGACGCGGTCAGCTATCTGCTCTCGGCGCTCGGCATCCGTGCCATCGGCGGGACGGAACCGCGCCCCGAGCGGAGCGGTGCGCCGAGGCTGCGCGCGGGCGACCTGTTCGACGGCTGGCGCTACATCCTCGCCCACCCCACCCTGCGCCCGCTGCTCCTCAACGCGATGGTGGTCAACGGCCTGATCATGGCCGCCGAACCGCTGCTCGCCGTACTCCTGCTGGGTCACCTCGGCTTCTCGCCCTGGCAGTACGCACTCGTGCTCGCGGCCTCCTCCGGCGCCGGGGGCTTCGTCGGCTCACGCCTCGCGCGCCCGCTCGCGGCCCGGTTCGGAGCGCACAGGGTGATGCTGGTCTCCGGGGTGCTGCGCGCGTGCTGGCCGATCGGCCTGGCGTTCGTCCGCCCCGGAGTGCCCGGGATGCTCCTCGTCACCGCAGTCCAACTCGGCCTGGTGACCTGCATCGGTGTCTTCAACCCCCTGCTGGCCACCAGCCGGCTCGACCACACGGCCCCCGACCGGGTCGCCCGCACCCTGACCGCCTGGTCCATCAGCACCAGCGCGGCGATCGCGGCGATGACGGCGGCGTGGGGGGTGCTGGCGGCGGCCACGACCCCACGCACGGCGATCGCAATGGCCGGGGCCCTCCTCCTGGCCAGCCCGCTCCTCCTCCCGCGCCGCGAGCACACCGCGCCCGCCGAGCAGGACAGGAACCCGAGCCCCACTAGCCTCACCCCATGATCCGCACCGCGACCCCCACCGACATCCCCGTCATCCACGCCCTGATCCGCGAACTCGCCGCCTACGAAAAGGAACCCCAGGAGGCGAGGGCGACCCCGGAACAGCTCCACGAGGCCCTCTTCGGCCAACACCCGGGCGCCTACGCCCACATCGCCACCGACGACACCACCGGCGAACCGGTCGGCTTCGCCCTCTGGTTCCTCAACTTCTCCACCTGGCGCGGCGTCCACGGCATCTACCTGGAGGACCTGTACGTCCGCCCCACCGCCCGCGGCACCGGCCACGGCAAGGCCCTCCTCACGGAACTCGCCCGCATCTGCGTCGACCGCGGCTACGAACGCCTGGAGTGGTCCGTCCTCGACTGGAACCGCCCCGCGATCGACTTCTACGAGGCGCTGGGCGCCCGGCCGCAGGACGAGTGGACGGTGTACCGGCTGACGGACGGGGCGTTGAGGGAGTTGGGGCAGCACCGGTAATCGGTGGCCCACCGGCCCGACTGGGCGTCCGTGGCCGGGAGTTGAGGGCGGACGGCGAGAATTCGCGCGCACGATCATGTGGAGACTGGGCAGGGTCGGGGCATGAGCTTCACGGATATGCCAACTTTTTTACCGGGCCTCGAACTCTCCCGCCGTTTCTACACAGAAGCCGTCCGCCCCCTCCTCGAGGAAGCGGCCCCCGACATCCCGCACTCCGCCGCCCGCATCGGCGGCGGCTCCGAGGTCCTCGGCTACGACACCCCCCGCTCGACGGACCACGAATGGGGCCCGCGTCTCCAGCTCTTCCTCCGCCCCCGGGACGTCCCCCGCCACGCGGGCCGCATCAGACACCACCTCGCCGAGCACCTCCCGAAAACCTTCCACGGCTACCCGACGAACTTCGCCGCGACGTCGGACGGCGACGTCCGCGTCATGAAGAGCACAACCGGCCCGGTCCACCACAGGGTCGAAGTCACCCACACCACGGCCTGGTTCAAGGCAACCTTGGGCTTCGACCCGACGCACGACATCACCACGGCGGACTGGCTGGCGACCCCCACCCAACTCCTCGCCGAGGTCACGGCGGGCGCGGTCTTCCACGACGGCCTGCACGAACTCGGCCCGGCCCGCCACACGCTCCGCTGGTACCCCCGGGACGTCTGGCTCCACGTCCTGGCCCACCAGTGGAACCACATCTCCCAGGAGGAGGCCTTCGTGGGCCGCTGCGGCGAGGTGGGCGACGAACTCGGCTCGGCGACGGTCGCCGCCCACCTCACCCGCCACCTGATGCGCCTGTGCCTGCTGATGGACCGCCGCTATCCCCCGTACAACAAATGGCTGGGCACAGCCTTCGCCCGCACGACGGCCGGCCACCGTCTGGTCCCGGTCCTGACGGCCGCCCTGTCGGCGACGGACTGGCACACGAGGGAGAAACACCTCGCCTACGCCTACGAAGCGGTGGCCGGCATCCACAACCAACTCGACCTGACCGACCGCGTGGACCCCACCACCCGGCCGTACCACTCCAGACCCTTCCGAGTCCTGCACGCCGAACGCTTCACCAAGGCCCTGACGGCCCGCATCACGGACCCGAGCCTGAGGGAACTCCCGGACGCCGTACGAAAGCCTCCTTCTTGAGCGGTGCGGTGGGTCAGGGTTTCCGAGGGTTCGCGGAGGGGGGTCCGGGGCGGTAGCCGAGCAGGTCACCCGGCTGGCACTGGAGGACTTCGCAGATCCGGGTGAGGGTGGTGAACCGGATCGCCTTGGCGCGTCCGTTCTTGAGGACGGACAGGTTGACGTTCGTCACGCCGACGCGGTGGGCGAGCTCGGTGAGGGTCATGCCGCGCTCGCTGAGGAGTCTGTCGAGGTGCACCTCGATCTCGTGGCCCTCTTGGTCGTCGCCCGCGGCCATCAGACGACCCCTTCGAGGTCCTCGCGCATGGACGCGCCCGCGAGGGTGATCCGGGCGAAGGTGAGCAGGCCGAGGCCGGTCAGTACGGCCAGGTAAGGGGTTGACCACAAGCCCAGCCAGGCGCCGGCCGTGAAGTCCGCGGACTTGGCGAGTTCGGCGAGCAGGGCCGCTCTGGCGTTGGACTCGACGAGCTCGACGACCAGGCTCCCGAGCAGCAGCCACCAACCGAGCAGACGGAACCGGGACGCGGTCCGTACGGTGTGGATGCCGTCCCGCGCCGCTCCCTGCAGCAGCGTGTGCAGCAGGAAAAGGCCGCTGATCAGCAGCAGCGTCGAGGGCAGCGTGCCGAGGGCGTCGAAGAGGCGTAGCTGTGCGTCGGGGTTGTCGGCGCAGTAGCGGGGGACGGAGAGGACCTGCGCACCCTTCTCGGGGAGGAAACCGCCGGGGGCGGTCGAGCTGCTGCCCGAATCGTCGGTGACGCAGACGAAGGAGCCTCCCCAACTGCCTCGGACGACGCTGAAGACCAGCCCTACCGTCAGAAGGGCCAGCACGGCACGCAGGACGAGGGACACGACCGTGGCCATGGGTTCGAGCATCTTCCGGTCTTCGGGCATGTGACGCCACCTCGCTTATCGTTTCTCGATGTTATCGATTTTCGATGTTATCGAGAAACGATAAGCGAGGCGGGTAGGTGACGCAAGCACCACCGGACGTGAGCGCCCCGGGCGCCGGGGCAGACGCGGGGGCGCGCACGTCCGGCGTCGTCGGGGGCTTCGGGGTTCAGAACCTCACGACGAGGTTGTTGGCCGTGCCCGTGTCGCCGGGCTCCTCGGTGTTGGCCTTGAGGGCGTGTGCGGGTAAGGCCGGTGACAGGGCCGGCGGCGGCCGGCGTGCGGACGGTGCCGGCGGGGGCGTAGAACGCGTCACGACCAGATGGTGCCGCCGGCCGCAGGGTGTTGCAGCTGTCGCGGTGGCCGTGGATCGCGGGCAGGGTCATCCGCTCGCCGGGGCCCCGGCTCTTGCCGGCGAGGTTCTGGCCGCTCACGGCGGTGGGGAGGGCGACCTCCGCCAAGCCGACCCTCGCCGCCGGCACCCACCAGGCGACTGTCGCAAGCAGTGCCGCCTTCGCGTGCCCGCCGCGCCGGTTGTGGCAAGCGGCACCGACGGGCGTTCACCGGACGTCGACGTAGTCGGTGACCCGGGCGCTCTTCAGGTACCGGCTTCCGGTCTGGCGGTCGAAGGCGACGGCCCAGGTGCCGTCCTGTTCGGCGGTCACCATGCCGACGATGTGGCCGTGCTTGTCGGTGCCCAGGTCGGCGACGAAGCGGTACGTGGAGGAGCCGCGGGGACGGAAGTAGAGGGCGGGCGATTCGCCGCTGAGCGGCTTCCAGGTGGTGCCGTTCTTGTACTGGAGCGTGCCGTCGAACCGGATCGGCTGATGCTTGCGGACCGGGTCGGGTGAGGCGTGGAAGCCGGTGACGCGGGTGGCGTAGCGGACCAGGTGAACGGGCTTGGTGGTGCTGGTCGCCAGGTCGGGGTTGCCGTTGAACTGGGCACGCCAGTAGGCATTGGTGTTCGTCGTGGTGAGGGTGCGGGCGAAGTCCTCCTCGAACAGGGGCTTGTTGTAGCGGAGTTTGATGGGGATCGTGGTGGCGTTCTTCCAGCCGCTCCTGCCGTCCTTGGAGTACTGCAGGGTGACCGTGGGCTTGGCGGGCCAGTGCGCGCGGGCGTCCTCGTAGTAGACGTAGCCGGAGACGTGCAGGGACGAGTCGTCGTTGAGCTGCGCGCTCGTGTCGATGTGGGTGGTGTACGCGACGTGGAGGCTGAAGGGTTCGGTCGCGAACTGCTGGAAGGGCATGCCGGTGGTGCCGAGCATGAGTTGGGCTGTCGGCGCGGCATTCTCGGAGGAGACGTGCAGCGTGTAGGCGCCCTGGCTGTCGGTGGTGGTCTGACCGGCGACGACATCCGAACCGGTGGGCGTGGTGCCGAGGAGCTCGATGCCGGTGTGCGGCAGTGGTTGCCAGCCCGAGGCGGTCTGGATCTCGGCGCGGCCGGTGACGGTGCCGGTGGTGCCCTGCTTCAGGTTCAGGGCGTGGGTGCTCGCCGTGAAGCGGACCGGTGCCTGGGTGGTGTGCAGGTTCTGCTTGGGCGTCAGCACGTCGATCGCGCCCGGGTAGGCGCTGGAGGCCTCGGGCGCGGCGGTCAGGTCGACGGACGTCCGGGTGGGGACGAAGGCGGCGGTGAAACGGCCGTCGGCCGTGGTGGTCGCGGGCACCCGACCGCGCCCGGTCTCGATGTCGACGGGTACGTCGGCAGCGAGGGCGGGGGCGTCGGGGTGGCGGGGGTCCTCGGCGAGCACGGTGCCGCTGACGGAGACCTGCTGGTGGAGGTAGTCCGGCGTGGTGGGGGTGGCCGTCAGGTCGGGGATCGTGACGATGGTCCGGTACTGCAGGGTGTACGGGGAGAGGGCACCGGTGACCGTGGCGCCGGAGGAGTCCTGGAGGTCGACGGTCACCCGGTAGTCGCCGAGATCGGGCAGGTGGACCGGCGCCCGCCAGGTTCCTGACGTCGCGTCCGGCCCGGAGTACTGGGTGAAGTCCTCGGTCGATCCGACCTCCGGCTCCCCCACCGGTGCGTCCAGCGGATAGAAGTGGGCCGTGATGTGGGTGAGGGGGCTGTCGGAGTGCGCGGTCACAAAGAGCATCCCCGGCTGGCTGTACCAGCCGTCCGCGCCGGACAGGACGGGGCCGGTGGTGGCGTCGTCCGCCCGGGCCGGGGAAAGGCCCGTGAACAGGGTGGCGGACAGGGCGGTCGCCGTGGCCGCCGCCAAGAAGGTGGTGCGTCTCAAGATGGTCCCCCCAGGGAATCAGCCGACTTCGAGCGTGAGTGCGAGTCCGAGGATCGAGCGGAAGCGCTGTGCCAGGTCAAGCAGGTGCGGGATGCGCCGCCCGTTCACGGGTTCGCCGGTCGGGTGATCGAGAACTTTAGTGACATGCTCCGACAACACGGCACTTGGGACCGCCGTACGGACGGCTTGCGACCTGACGACTCCTCAACACCGAGCGCCCGAACGCCCTTTGCGGATCGGTCGAGTCGGCGGACCACAGGGTTGTCGCCTCACGCGGCGGCGGCGTCGGCCGATCCGAACGGGGCCGGTGGCGTTCCAGAAGGCAGTTCCGTCATTCCCCACAGCTCCAACAGGGGTGCGCCGGTCGCCTTCTCCCACGCCTCGACGACCGCGTCGGAGATGGTCTGGCCGCCAACCGTGCAGCGGGTCACCGTCGTGAAGTCGGCGACCGTTGTGGCGAGGGCGTCCAGCGGCATCGCGTACATGGCCGGCACGCCCTCGATCATGGTGACGCCGTGCTCGGTCACGAGTCCCGGCATGCGCGTGGCGTCGAAGCGCGGCTCAAGGACCACCGTCGCTCCGGCCAACAGGGCGGAGTTGACCGCGCAGTTGCCGTAGACGTGTGGCAGGGGCAGCGCGGTCAGTACGACGTCCGCGGTGGAGCGGCCGTGCATCGCGGCGGTGTAGGCCCAGTTCAGCAGGAGCGCCTCGCGGGCCTGCTTGGCGCCCTTCGGGCGGCCGGTCGTGCCGGAGGTGTAGGAGATGCCGCACAGGTCCCGGGGTCGGGCGGAGGCGGAGTCCCAGCCTGCCGGGCCGTCGCCGAGCAGTTCGGCGAACCGTACGACCGCTGCCGGGGAGTCGTCGAACGAGACCCGGAGCCGGACGCCGTCCGGCAGCGTGGAGCCGATCCGCTCGGTGCAGGGCCCCGAGGCGAGGAGCGCCGCCGAGCCGCAGTCCCCGACGATGGCCGCCGGCTCAGGTGCGGTGAGCATCGCGTTGACGGGGTCGACCACGCAGCCGGCCCGCAGGATGCCGTGGTAGGCCGCGACCCACTCCCAACGGTTCTCCGAGAACAGGGTCACCCGCTCGCCGGGCCGGATCCCGTGCCGGGTCAGACCTGCCGCGACCTGGCCCGCGGCGGCGTCGAGTGCGGCGTAGCTCAGGGTCCGGCCCTGGCAGACGAGCGCGCTGCGGTCGCCGTGCCGTGCCGTGCCGCGGCGACTCCGAGCATGTCCGCGGGATCCACGGCGCGCATGTCAGCCCACCGGTCCGGCGGGATAGTCCGCGGGGATCTCCTCGTCGGCGAGCGGGCGGGCGCCGGTGACCACGGAGTAGCTCTCCTCGCCGACGATCAGACCGGCCTCGTCGAACGGCCAGGAGATGATCGTCCGGATCGTCACCTCGTGGACAGCCTCGGGGCGCGGGGTCCGCAGGCCCATGCCCACCACCGTCGTGCCGGGAAAGAGCGACGTCATCACCCCGTCGGTGACGATGATGTCGTCGGCGACCGTGAGCCGGTCGATGTCGAACTGGAAGTACAGCTGCCCCAGCGCCTGTCGCTCGATGCAGAACGCCCGGATCTCCTCGCGCGAGGCCGGCTGCATGTCCTCCGGGGAACCCCCGCTGCGGTACTGCTGGCGCACCGGGGAGATCGTCGCGAGGAGCGCGTCCACGTCCTCGTCGACCTCGCCCATCATGTGCGCGCGCAGCATCTCCAGCAGTGCGAGGTGCCTCGGGTCGTCCGTCTTCGCGATACGGGCATCGACGTGGTCGATCATCGCGGTGCGGTTGATGGGCATGTCGGTCTCCCGTGTCGGGGATGCGGGTCTCCGGTCGGCCGTCTTCCGCGGAAGAACGACCCGCCGCCGAAGTCCGGTCAGCGGGCGAGCGTGCGGGTCGCGGCGACGACACCGCCGTCGACGATCAGGTCGGTACCGGTGATGAAGGTCGCCTCCGGCCCCAGCAGGAAGGCCGTGGCGCCGGCGATGTCGCCGGGGGTGCCGAGTCGCCCGGTCCCGGACATGCCGATCAGCTGACGCATGAACTCGCCGTTCGGACCGGCGAGTTCGGCCTGGCCCATGGCCGTGGAGATGACGCCGGGGCTGACGCTGTTGACCCTCGCTCCGCGCTGCCCCCACGCCGTACTGGCCGCCATGACCCGCAGATGGTTCGCGCGCTTGGCCATGCCGTACGCCACGCCCGCGCCGGAGATCAAGTCCGGCGCGAGGAAGGGCAGTTGGAGGAGTTCCGCGGTGGGTGTGGTGGCCAGCGCGCGCTCCTGCTCCGGGGTGAGGGGGGCGGTCATGTGGCCGGCCATGCTGGCGATGACGACCCCCGCGCCGCCGGGTGCGATCACGGGCGCGAACGCGTCGAGCACGAGCGCGACGCCGAGCAGGTCGACGGCGAGGATCGCCTCGACGGAAGCCTGCACCGGTGACAGGCCAGCCGTGTGCACGACCTGTGTGACCTCTCCCAATTCGCGGGCTGCGGTGGCCAGTTCGCCCACCGAGTCGGCCGAGGTCACATCCACGACGTGCGTCACGACGGTCAGACCCTCACCGCTCAGCACCTGCTCGGCGCGCTTGAGGGTCTGTTCTCCGATGTCGGCGAGCAGGACGGTCCGGCCCTGGCCCAGACGGCGGGCCACGGCCTCGCCCATGCCGCCGGCCCCGACGATGACCAGCACGTGTCCGTCCACGGCACTCACCCGATCCCTAATTCGAGACTTTCTGTCTCGCTTAATATTCACCATACGCGGCCCGCTACGCTCGTCAACATGTCCGACACGCGACGCGGCCGTACCCGCAGCGAAGCCGTACGCCGGGCCATCCTCGAAGCGACCCGCGACGAGCTCGCGGCCCACGGCTACGACAAGTTGTCGATCGACCGCGTGGCGGCCGCCGCCGGCGCGGGCAAGCAGACCGTCTACCGCTGGTATCCGTCGAAGAGCGCCCTGGTCGCCGAATGCGTTCTCGACGGCTACGGCTTCCCCACGACGACCCCCGTCCCGAACACGGGCGCTGTCCGACGCGATCTGCGTGACTGGCTGGGAGCCTTCGCCGACCACCTCGCCGATCCGCCGAGCGCGGCGCTGATCCGTGCCTCCACCGCCGCGGCGGCCGAGAGCGACGACGTGGCCCGCAGGTTCTACGACCATGTCACCGCCGCGTCCGAAGACGCCCTCACCGCACGACTGCGGGACGCCGCACCCGCGGCACGACCGGCGTCCGCCACCGCCGCCGCCGAGGCCCTCGTCGGAGCGATGCTCTACCGCCTGCTCGTACGGCAGCCCGCCACAGCGGAGTTCCTCGACAGCCTCGTCGACACCGTCCTGAGCGGGATACAGGGCACGGGCGAAACGGATTCGGCGGTCACTCAGCCCCGTAATCTCACCGCTGATTACTGAAGGCCGCGTCGAAAGCCGCCGCGGGGACCTTCCACAGCAACGAGCGCACGAACGTCACCGCTTCCGCGGCGCCCCGGAGCCGGTCCGTGCCGGCGTCCTCCCACTCGACGGAGACGGGGCCGTCGTAGCCGATGGCGCGGAGCGCGCGGAAGCAGTCCTCCCACGGCACGTCGCCGTGTCCGGTCGAGACGAAGTCCCAGCCACGGCGCGCATGTCCCCACGGCAGGTGGGAGCCGAGCACGCCCTGGCGGCCGTCGGCCGGACGGATCCGGGTGTCCTTGCAGTCGACGTGGTGGATGCGATCGGCGAAGTCGGCGATGAAGCCGACCGGGTCGACGCGCTGCCACATCATGTGGCTCGGGTGCCAGTTGAAGCCGAACGCCGTGCGGTGACCGATCGCTTCGAGCGCCCGCACGCTCGTGTAGTGGTCGTAGGCGATCTCACCGGGGTGAACCTCGTGCGCGAACTTCACGCCCTCCCCGTCGAACACGTCCAGGACGGGATTCCAGCGGTCGGCGAAGTCCTCGTAGCCGGCCTCGACGACGGCGGCGGGTACGGGCGGGAACATGGCGACGTACTGCCGGATCTTCGATCCGGTGAAGCCGACGACGGTGTCCACGCCCATCCTGCGGGCGACCCGCGCCGTGAGCTCGAGCTCCTCGGCCGCGCGCCCGCGTAGTCCCTCGGCGTCCCCGTCGCCCCACACCCGGCTGCCGACGATCGCCCGGTGCCGGAAGTCGATCGCGTCGTCGCAGACGGCCTGGCCCTTCAGGTGGTTGGAGATCGCCCAGACCTTGAGCCCGTATCTGTCGAGGATGTCGAGCCGGCCACGCAGGCAGGTCTCGTCCTCGGCGGCGCGCCATACGTCCAAGTGCTCGCCGGAGCAGGCGACTTCGAGTCCGTCGTAGCCCCACTCGGAGGCGAGCCGGGCCACCTCCTCCAGCGGGAGATCGGCCCATTGACCGGTGAAGAGCGTCACCGGGTGCGTGCCGGTGGTCATGGCCGTGTCCTTTGGATCGGGGTCCAGGCCCCCGACGCCGCCGAGTCGAGTACGGCGTCGACGATCCGGGCGGAGCGCAGCCCGTCCTCCAGGGTCGGCAGTCCGGTCGGCTTGTCCCCGGCGATCGCGGCGTAGGTGTCGGCCACGAAGGCGTTGAAGCAGTCCTGGTAGCCCTGGCATGGCTGCCGGGGAGGTACGACAGCCGCCGCTGGTCGGCGGAGAGCGGGCCGGTCCCGCGGGCGGGCGAGGCCGCGCAGTTCGCCGTGGCCGGGGCGCTGGAGCCGGCCGACCACGTGGGGGGGGTGACACCTTCGACTACGTCATCGAGGGGACATCGTCCAGCTCTCCGTCACCTACGCCATGGGCCACGATGTCGACGCCGCGCTGCTGGCCACCCTCCTGGTGGGCGCCCTGCGCCGGGCCCGGCGGTCCGGTGCCGACCTCGCCGAACAGGCCCGCAAGGCCGACCAGGCCATGCGTGAGCACGGCCTCAGAGCTACGTCACCGGCCGGCTTCTCCGCATCAGCCTGATCGACGGCACAACCGAGTTCGTCAACGCCGGCCACCCCTGGCCGCTGCGCATGCGGAACGGCGAAGTGCAGGAGATCACTCCGAAGATCGATATGCCGTTCGGCTTCCACGCCCCTCACACCTACCGGGTCCAGTCGCTGGACCTGCAGCCGGGCGACCGGCTGATGATGCTGACCGACGGCATGCTGGAGCGCAACGCCAACAGCCGCGATCTGTCGGACCTGATCGTGCGCGCCAACGCGCTGCACCCCCGTGAGGCCGCCCGCACTCTCATCGGGGCGATCGTCGACGCCAACCACGGCCACCTGCAGGACGACGCGACCGTCATGTTCCTGGACTGGCACGGCGTCGACCACTCGGAGCGGGACGCCAACACCGGCGCCGACCTCACCGATGCCTCCGCACCGTCACGGACAGGGCGGCCACCTTCTGCGCGATGACCGGATGCCTGCTCCGGCATCCCGCCGCGTCCGGTCCCCGGGCGGGGCGGCCCGGGGCAGCTGCCCGGCTGACCGCGTCACCGGGGGAGATGCCTGCGGCGGCGGCCCAGGCGCAGGCCAAGGAGGACGAAGTCGGCGACCAGAACCACCACACCGATGACCAACAGGTAGAAGAGACCCTTCGCCACCACACCGATGATGCCGAGCACGACGGCCACAAGGACCAGTAGGAGAAAGAGAGCCATCGTTGTCACCTCATGGTGGGGCGCGTTGGTGGGGGCATCAGCGGCGGGCGAGGCGACGTTCGCCGCCCTCACCGGTTCGGTAGGCGAGCTCGTAGTGCGCGAAAACCGTCTTCTCGTCCTCCGCGAGCAGTTCGCCGTCCGTGCCGATCGAGGGTGCTTCCTTGACCTGCTTCTTGTCGTGGGCGACCTTCAGATAGCCGGGACCGACCGTCGCGTCGCCCAGAGGGACGAACACCAGCCGGTGCCGGGTCGGCAGGCCGACCCTGACCGTCGCGAACGCGGGCTGGTCTGTGGCCGTGTCCACGTAGACCGCCTCCAGGACGCCGATCTTGTGCTGCTCGTGGTCGACCACGTCGTGGCCCCGCCATTCCCTGATGTCTTGCGCCTCGAACACGGCAGCCCCTCTGTCGCAGGTCAGCTGAAGACCGCTGGCGTCACGTTCTCCTCCCTCCTTACCTGTCCACGGAGCGTCACACCCTTCAGAGCAGCCGACTTGTAGGCCGGACGGCGGACGACTTTCACGCGCGGCGCGATGCCTCGGCGACAGCCCGGCCCGTTCGCGGTCCAGCGCGCGGCAGCGCGGGCGATGAGCGGCGCGGTCGGAACACTGTCGCGGTCAGTAGGCGGCCAGGGAGATGGCGATGTAGTGCGCGGTGAAGGCCGCCACGGTCAGGGCGTGGAACACCTCGTGGAAGCCGAACCAGCGGGGTGAGGGGTCGGGGCGCTGGAGGGCGTAGACCACCGCGCCGGCGCTGTAGAGGAGCCCGCCGGCCACGATCAGGATGAGTACGGCCGCTCCCCCGGTGTGCAGGAAGTCGGGCAGGTAACGCACCGGCGCCCATCCCAGGGCCACGTAACACGGGGTGTACAGCCAGCGCGGAGCTCCGACCCAGAAGACCCGGAACGCGATACCGGCCAGTGCGCCCGCCCACACGATCCACAGCAGCAGGGACCGCCGGCCCGGCGGGAGGAGAAGCACCGCCAGGGGGGTGCAGGTGCCGGCGATGATGAGGAAGATGTTGGCGTGGTCGAGCCGTCGCAGCAGCGCCTCGCCGAGCCGCCCCCACGTGCCACGGTGGTAGATCGCGCTCGTTGCGAACAGCATCCAGGCGGTGACCGAATACACGGCGCAGGCCAGGGCCGCCTGCGGGGTGCGGGCCAGGCAGACGAGAACGATGCCTGCGATCAGTGAGGCGGGGACCATCGCGGCATGGAGCCAGCCACGCAGCCTCGGCTTGATCGGTTCGGCCAGGTCGGCCGCCCGCTTGACCAGAGCGGCAACCGGATGAACTTCTTTCTCTGCTTCATCGCCGTCTGGTCCGACCGGCGGCCGGTCTTCCCGACTCTCCGCGCTCCGTGAGGCGCCGTGAATGTGTTCGGCTTCAGCGGCGTCGCGGGACACGGCTCCTCGTCCCCTCTCGGACTCCTGGGCGTCACCGGCGATCATGGGGTCATGCTAGAAGACGGCACCTGAACGCCATTCCGGGAGGTCGGTCGCGAACCCGACGTCCACGTCGTCGGCGTGGTGATCCGCAGCCGTTTCAACTCCGGCCCTCGTCGACACTGCCGTCAATCGGGCCTGCCGAGGCCGAGCAGACCGGCCGGGCATGGGAACGATCAGGACTTCCGAACGGGCATTCCGCCCGGCTACGTCCAAGGATCGCCTCGTGGCCAGGCCCATCGGCAAAGCGAACGGCGAGGTGTGCGAGCACGGGACGACGCTCGAAGCGGCCGGGTCCCGTGCCGGGCGTCGACAGGATCTGTGGTGCACAGGATCAGGGCCGCGCAGCAACGGCTGGGCGGCCCTGATCTGTTGAGTGAATCCGGGGCCGGCGTGACCTCGGCCGCAGAGTTCCTGAGGTCCGGTCGCCGTTCCCTGTGTCCGGGTGAGCAGCACGACGCGCAGTCGGTGGCAGTCACGGATGCGGCG
Source organism: Streptomyces sp. NBC_00986 (assembly GCF_045162565.1). Lineage (NCBI taxonomy): Bacteria > Bacillati > Actinomycetota > Actinomycetes > Kitasatosporales > Streptomycetaceae > Streptomyces > Streptomyces sp. NBC_00986. The sequence goes on along the minus strand of NZ_CP108733.1, from coordinate 6,606,733 downwards.
TGCGGGACCCGTCGGGCAGGGCTGTGCGGTCAGGCCGGGTTGATGTTTTCGGCCTGGGGGCCCTTCTGGCCCTGGGTGACGTCGAACGTCACGATCTGGCCCTCCTGGAGCTCACGGAAGCCCGAGGAGTTGATCGCGGAGTAGTGCGCGAAGACGTCCGGGCCGCCGCCGTCCTGGGCGATGAAGCCGAAGCCCTTCTCCGCGTTGAACCACTTCACAGTTCCCGTAGCCATGTCTCATGCCTTCCAGTCGATGAACACCTCCCACTCCGTGTGGAAGGCGGAGGTGATCGCCCTGGTCCCTGCGGCACAGCACAGCAAAACGCCCACGCCAAGAGCGTGGGCCATAGGGAACTCCGAACCACGACAGCTGACGCAGACGCTACACGCCCACACTCCGCGTCACCAGGGAAAGCGATCACTCCGAACATCAGGACCGGGGGGATACGGGGGTGCCCGCCGGTGCCGACGGGCCCCGTCTCAGGCCGTGGTCGTCGGGTTCGACGATTCTGCGGCGCGGCGGTGTTGTTCGTTGATGCGCTTGGCCTCTTCGAGCTGGTCTTCGAGGATGATGATGCGGCAGGCGGCCTCGATGGGGGTCCCGTGGTCGACGAGTTCCCGGGCGCGGGCGGCGATGCGCAGCTGGTAGCGGGAGTAGCGGCGGTGGCCGCCGGCGGAGCGGAGCGGCGTGATCAGGCGGGCTTCGCCGAGGGCGCGGAGGAAGCCCTGCGTGGTGCCGAGCAGCTCGGCGGCTCCGCCCATGGTGTAGGCGGGGTAGTCGTCGTCGTCGATACGGCCGAAGGAGTCGTCTGCTGTCATTTGCACCTCTCTGTGGAACGCGTCGAGGGGCCTTGGTGCCATTTGGCACCAAGGCCCCGAAGGAACTGCTACACCATCTGCCGGCCCTCGTACTGCGCCGGCCCTCTGTTTCCGCAGACCCGACCGGCATGCTGCCGGGGCTGCTGGGATCGCGGTTGCTTGACCGGAGACCACCTCACTATCGATGTCCTGCGGTACCCGGGTTCAAGATGTCGGCCCGGGCGATCCTGATGGCGCTCGGCTCCTCCGTTCTTCCCTCTGGGATCAACTGCTTACAAGTGGGGTACTGCGCACTGCTGGTGATACGTACTGCTGATGATGCGAACTGCTCAGCGGCCTGTGACAGCACCGCTCTCCGGCAGCCAGCCCCGTCGCCCGTCCTGCGTCTGCCCTGGCTTGGAACCCCACTGCCGAACCTCCCGGTGCGCGCGTCCGCAGCCGACGCCTTCACCGAGGTGCTGCTCACTTACTTCACTGCTGGGTACCGCGAACTGCACTTTCGGTACTGCCACTTCGGTCCTGCCGACGGCGGCCCCTGATCACTGCGGGCCACCCGGTCCGGTCGTCAGTCGCGTCGCCGTCCTGCAACCGCTCTGGCTTCGCGACTCCACCACCGCACCGTCCTGCGAACTGCACTTGCATGTACTGCTCTGCCCGGCAGTTCGTGTCTGCCAGGCCCTGCTGTCTCTCTGGGCTACGAGAGAACCATAACCACGCACCAGGGCCAATGTCTACTCCGACAAACACAGATTTCCGCGCGTTCGACAGGGAGGCAATCGGCCTCGAACAGGGGCCGGCGCGGGAGGAGGGGCTGTCAGCGCCTGGTTGACGGGCCACAGGCGGGGGAACGCGACACGGCAGCGCGACACGGCAGGCAGAACCGGACATCGACGATCCGGAGACCGGGGAGACCTGATGAACACGACGAGGGTCGACGTCGCGACCGTCCGCTCCATGACCTCCGTGACCTCCGTGACCTCCGTCGCCGACGCACGTGAAAGCGCCCGGGACTTCCTCGGAGGTCTCCTACGTCCGATCGCAGCCGAGGATGCCGACACCGTGGTCCTGGTCGTCTCGGAGCTCCCTGGTCGTCTCGGAGCTCGTCACCAACGCCCTGCGTCACGGCGGCGGCACCTGCACCCTGGACCTGACCGCGCACCCCGACAGCACCGAGGTGGCCGTGCACGACCACAGCCCCCAGATGCCGCGCATGCGTACCCCAGCCCTGAAGGACGGCACCGGAGGCTCGGCCGGCCCATGGTCAACCGTCTCGCACGTACCACCGCTGTCACCCGCCGGGCGGCCGGCGGCAAGACCGTGAGCGCCCTCCTCGCCCGGTAACACCACCGCTGAAGCAGCCGGAAGACCGGCAAATACAACCGGACGGCCGGCAAATACAATCTCACCCATGTCGAAGCATGACGAGCTGCTCGTTGACGTCGCCACCGTGGTGGAGTCCGGGCAGAGCAACCAGATGTCCCTGACCGTGGTCACCGGCGGCGCTGTCATCACCGGCCGGCTGGCTCCCGAAGCCGTGTGGAGGCGGAGGGTGTCGGAGGTGCTGACGGATTCCGCCCGCCTGGGAGAGTTCTCCGCCGTGTTCGACACCCCCGCGAAGGAGGACGGGCCACCCACTCACCTGCACTTCCACGTCGCCCGAATTCTTCAGGGCACGGTGGGGATCCCGGAGACGGGCGGGATGTACCGGGTCGCGATCGACGACGTCAGCGCCTGGACCGTGGGCGACTTCAGCTATTCCGACCACTGATACTCCGGCCGCTGAGGAACCACGGCGACGGGAACCCGTCGCACGCAGTGGGCCCGGCCGACTCGCGTCGGCCGGGCCCACTGCTGTTCAGGTGTCGGCGCGTGCCTGTCGCGTCGGTCAGACGGACATCAGACGGACAGGGGAGTGCCGAGCATCGCGGAAGCCTGCCGGAGCGAGCCGAGGACGCCTACGGGTGCGGCCTCGGGGAAGGCGCGGCAGGTGAAGCCGAGCTTGGTCATCGCCCGGCGGACTTCGTCGGCGCTGAAGTCGCGGCGGTCCTGGCGGGTGATGACCTGGCCGACCTGCTTGACGGGGTAGTGACGGCGGCCGATGATCACGGACTCACCCATGACCTGCTCGGGCTTGATGCCCTTCATCGATTCCAGCACACCGCTCTTGGTGAGCTCGAAGGGGAAACGGGCGATGACGCAGCGCATGGGGCCTCACAGGGAGAAGGGGAGAACGGTCCGGCCAGGGTGAGGCGGATCAGCGGGAGAGGGCGAGGACGCCCAGGGCGGCGCCCTGCCCGTCGGCCCCCGGCAGGGCACCGAGCCGTCGACGGGAGCGCATCGCGTGCTCGGCTTCGGCCATCGTCATCACGGGTGCCGTGAACGACCGATGGTCGCCGAGGATGTCGCGCAGGCGGACGCGGTCCGTGTAGGCGGAGTTGTCGCGCACGGCGGTGAGTTCGGTCCGGGTGACCAGGCCGGTGCACTGGCCGTCCTGGTCGCAGACGACCAGTCGGCCCGTGCGGGCGGCGGTCATGACGGACAGCGCCACCTCGACGCTCATGTCGTCCCAGACCTGCGGTCCGGCCGCCTCCATGACCTCAGCCGGCGTCCTGCGCACAGGGCCGGCGTTCGCCGGGCGGGGCTGCGTCTCAACCAACGTCAAAAGATGCCTCCTGCAGAGATGGGTCAGCTTCCTGATCAGGAAGGTTCTAGGCCGCCGCACCGGCGACGGACTGGCGTACGGGCCCGCGCCGGGCGCCCGAGGAGGGGCGGCGCCGGCCCCGGGAGGAGGAGGCGCTGCGCTTGGGGCGTTCGGCCACCGGTGCGGTGATGACGACCGGGATGCCGGAGGGAGCCTGGGCACCGGTGATGCGGTTCAGTTCGGCCTCGCCGGAGCGGACCTCGGTGATCTGCGGCCGGATCCCGGCGTCCGACATGAGGCGGGCCATGCCGCGTCGCTGGCCGGGTGTCACGAGGGTGACGACGCTGCCGGACTCGCCGGCGCGGGCGGTACGGCCACCGCGGTGGAGGTAGTCCTTGTGGTCGGTCGGCGGGTCGACGTTGACGACCAGGTCGAGGTGGTCGACGTGAATGCCCCGCGCCGCCACATTGGTCGCCACCAGCACGCTGACGTGCCCCGTCTTGAACTGGGCGAGTGTGCGGGTGCGCTGCGGCTGCGACTTGCCGCCGTGCAGCGCGGCGGCCCGGACCCCGCTGTTGAGGAGGTCCTGGGTCAGCCGGTCGACGGCGTGCTTGGTGTCCAGGAACATGATCACCCGGCCCTCGCGGGCGGCGATCTCGGTCGTGGCGGCGTGCTTGTCGGCGCCGTGGACGTGCAGGACGTGGTGCTCCATCGTCGTGACCGCACCGGCCGACGGGTCGACCGAGTGCACGACGGGGTCGGTGAGATAGCGGCGCACCAGCAGGTCGACGTTACGGTCCAAGGTGGCGGAGAACAGCATCCGCTGCCCCTCCGGACGCACCTGGTCGAGCAGTGCGGTGACCTGCGGCATGAAGCCCATGTCGGCCATCTGGTCGGCCTCGTCCAGCACCGTGATGCCCACCTGGTTCAGACGGCAGTCGCCACGGTCGATGAGGTCCTTGAGCCGGCCCGGGGTCGCGACGACGACCTCGGCACCGCCTCGCAGCGCGCCGGCCTGCCTGCCGATCGACATCCCGCCCACCACCGTGGCCAGCCGCAGCCTGACGGAACGGGCGTACGGAGTGAGCGCGTCGGTCACCTGCTGCGCCAGCTCACGCGTCGGTACGAGGATCAGCCCCAGCGGCTGCCGGGGCTCGGCCCGCTGTCCGGCCGTGCGGGCGAGCAGGGCAAGACCGAAGGCGAGGGTCTTGCCGGAACCGGTGCGCCCGCGACCCAGGACGTCACGGCCCGCCAGCGTGTTCGGCAACGTCGCACCCTGGATCGGGAACGGTGCGCTCACACCCTGCCTGCCCAGTTCGGCCAGCAGTTGCTCGGGCATGTCGAGATCGGCGAAGCCCTCAACAGCAGGCAGCGCGGGGGTGATCGTCTCAGGGAGCGCGAACTCACCCTGCACCGCGGCGGGCCGGCGGCCGTAACCGCCGGAACGGACAGGCCCACCGGAACGGCGCGGTGCCGACGAGCCGTAGCGGCTGCCGCCCTTCCCGGCGTCGGCGCTGCCATTACGAGTGCGGGCAAAGCGGTCGTTCGTACGTGTGCGGTTCATGCGGAACCTTCCTCGATGTGGCACATATCAAGGAATTCCCGCAGCGTTGAGCAGCATGGAGAACCACAAATATGGACCGACGGAAAAAGCGAAATGCAAAAGAAAGCAGGTCTGGCCGACGGAAATCCACGCGGGCGCAGGTGCTGAAATGGGTGACACGGCAGGGACGCACAATCCGGGCGTCGGCCGCGGTGCGGCTCTTCAGGTTGCGTCTGCATCTCTGAAGGACGAGCCGCACGTGGTGAGGCCGGGAATTTCTCCGAGCCGTCCCGCAGGTGAAACCGTTGCGGGAAAACGGGTGTAGCTGGGGCCCGCACCCCGAGGGATGCGGGCCCCAGCTACAAAGCGCTCGTCAGCGTCAGGCCGGAACGATGTTCTCGGCCGTCGGGCCCTTCTGGCCCTGCGCGATGTCGAAGCTCACCTTCTGGCCTTCCAGCAGCTCACGGAATCCCTGGGCGGCGATGTTCGAGTAGTGGGCGAACACGTCAGCGCCGCCACCGTCCTGCTCGATGAAGCCGAAGCCCTTTTCCGCGTTGAACCACTTCACGGTGCCAGTAGCCATGTCATATCTCCTTCGGGGCAGTACATCGGAATCCACACTGTGCGGACACCGTGTCGCCGCAATGATTACCCCGCCCGGAAAACGACCGGAAATACAAAAGCGCTCTCCCCGGCCGAAGCCGAGAGGGAGCACTTGAAGTTTCGGGAACCAAAACTGCAACTGAGATCAACAGTAGCACGCCGCCACGGCCCGCGCCGGTTAACCAATTCCACTCCACCCATTGCGACAAAAACTCTCGCTGCATGGTCCGGCAAACTCTCACCTCACAAACACAGTTATTGACTCACTCACAGTGCAACGTTCCGGCAAAGCGGAGTCGCCGGGCCGCAACCAGGGCCGCGCGGGCGAGGGACACGGCCACCCCGGAACCTGCCCCCGCACCCGCAGCTGAGACCGGAACTGGGCACGGGGACCGCCGCGCGGCCCGCCCCCGTGCCCGCCGCCACATCCGCTGAACGAAAAAGACCAGCTCAGACGGGGTCTGAGCTGGTCTTCAGGACGAGCCCCCTGTCGGATTCGAACCGACGACCTACGCATTACAAGACCACGAGCGATCATGCCCTCTGGTGCCGCGCCGTGCTGCTGAGTGACGTTCAGCCTGATCAGAGCCTGTACGGCCGGTTGTCCTGTGCCGCCTCGTCTCACGTCGTCCAAGGGCGTCCGGCCACCGGGCGGCCACCGTGAGCGCGACTGTCACGAGCAGTGCCGCCTTCGCGTGCCCGCCACACGGGTTGTGGCAGCCCTACAAGTCTCGGAGGGGACGCACTCCGGTGCCCGGCCTACGAAACTTGCAGGGGAGCGACATCGACGGTGACAGCAGCAGCTCCAAGTCTCGTTCTCCCGCGTGGGAGTACTGTCGTGATCCTGCGACGGCGTAGCGGGCGGGGCTCTTCTGAAGATGTCGGCCCCTCGGCGGGGATTGCCTATTCGGCTGCCGACGGGGTCGGTCGGCCTTGTGTCTGAGGTTTCCCATGGCCTCGCAGCGTTGCCGGGGCAAGGCCTCTTCAGATATTTCGCGCCATCCCACGCGATTCACAAGCCACCGCGTCCATCCCTCCTACCGCGGCCATGCCGTCCCCGAGCCTTGGGCTCGTCTGGGTCTTCAGTCGGCGAGGTAGTCGGGCAGATCGACCTGCCCTGAATCCCGATAGGCGCGGAGGCGGTCATCGTCATCCTCGATCACCCTCAGAACCTCATAGGCGCCAGCGGTGATCCCGGGCAAAGTGCCGGACCAAAGATCCCGGTACAGCAACCAGAGCCCTTGTCGCGCGATCTGCTGGCACTGCTCCGACGAGTCGTCGTCGTCGTTGAACACCAGTCCGCTGAGTAGATCCAGGCAGACGAATCTCGCGCCGGGAGAAAGGTCGCCCGCAAGTGCCGCCATGAGTACCGAGGCGACGGGCACCGCCGGCTCCTGCGGGATCGACTGAATCATGGCGTGGTTCTCGATATGAAGCGCCCGAGCCTCCTTGCTGGACTGCGCCGCCGCCAACCGACACAGGTCGTCGGCCAGATGCGCAGCCGTTCTCGTGCAACCACAGGCATACGCCGACCAGGCGTACCGGCCTATCTCAATATCGATCAATCGCACTCTCGCGCGTACCTTCTTCTCCGGCCTGCCGGTCCAGTGAATTCGAGATCAACTGGTCATGGGCGCTTCGCTCGCTTTCGGACCCGGTCGATCAGCTTGGCGTCGAAATACTCGAACCGGTCGCGGTCGGCGTCAACCTCGTCGAGAATCATCCGGGCCATCGATGCGCGACCGGTCGCGTACTCCTGATAAAGGGCCCAGATCCCCTCGCGTGCCGCGATTTGGCAGTCGATCTCAAGTTCTGGAGCGCCTGCCTCGATTTCGGTCCAGTGAGACTCTCCGCCGATACAGGAAATGAGTTCGTCGAGGAGGCGGACATGGATGGCTTCAGAGGTCTCCTCAACAAGCGCTGCCATAATCATGGAGGTCACAGGAACCGCCACTTCAAACAGGAGGGACTGGATATGGACATGTCCCTCCAGGCTTGCCTTCGCCATCTCCTCCGGGGTACTCGCGTCAAGCAAATTCGTAAAAGTCTCGGGAATGTGGGCGCCTGTCTCACCGCATCCGCAGCGCAGGGAAGCCCAATCCACGCGCTCGGCCTGGATCAGCGACGGCCTGATAGTCATTTCCCTCCCCCGATGTGATCGCTTCTCGGACGACGGCATGTTCGAGCCTGCTACACACTCCGGGTCCGACGGCGCCACACTGGAGATCGTGCCGGTTTCGGACACAATGCCCGTGATGCGGGGCCGGTTCAGCGGCAGGACGTTGTTGGTGAGGGAGTTCGCCAAGGTCTCACCATTCGAAACGTTCCCGGAAGTCGCTCAGAGTCTTCCAGAGCGGATCCGCGCGCTTGAGCTCGTAGTTGCTCGTCACGTCCCCTTCGGCATCTCTCTCGACCTTGGACAGCAGGATTCCGTACTCGTACTTCTCCTCCAGCCGCACGCGCCCCTCAGTGTCATAGCGGACACGTTTCCCGTGCAGGACGTTCTGGCGGTAGGAGGTCTCTTCGCACAGGCTCCCGTCCGCGTACCAACCGCGGGCGGCTCCCTCCTGCCTGCCGTTCACGTAGTGGATCTCGGAGATCCGCAGGCCTTCCGACTCTTCGTATCCGATCCCCGTGAACAGCTCGCCCCGGTATGTATAGATGAGATCCTCGTCGAAATCGAGGTCGTCGTCGGAAACCTCATTCAATTTCCCGCACCCCGTCCGTTATTTGCTGACAGTTGTCGCACCGAATGATGCGCTGTCCCTTCAAAGTTCCCTTGAGTCGAACATTGTAGACAGTGAACTCTTCGAGGGTGGACCCCGGACGAGCCAGCATCCCTTCGTTCAGGGCGTTGATCTCAGAGTGGCTTCCAGGCACTCCCTTGAAATCTGCGCCTTCGCCCTCGAAGTTGTCGATGCGATCCTGGAACGTGGGGTGAAGGGGGTTGGGAATGCCCGTGTTGTGACCGTACGTGATGTCACCCGTCGCATTGTCCAGGGCGCCGGTGAGCACGGGCCCCCGCTCTCTGTTGGTCTGGTAGAGGGCGTCTGAAAAGCCTGTCAGTTGGCTGGTCTTGCGAGGCGGCGCACGAGGAGCACGGCCATGGTGAGGTAGATGGCGTTCTCCGAGCAGACGCGCAGGTACTCGTAGTCCTTCGACAGGCGGCGGCACCGTCCCAGCCAGGCGAACGTCCGCTCCACCACCCAACGGCGAGGGACCACTGCGAAGAGGGGTACTGCCGGAGGCGGTGCTCCCACCCGAGCCCAGGTTGAGCGGAATCCTCCGTCGCGGCGCTGCACGACCTCCACGGTGATGCCGGTGGCTTCCCGGGCCCAGGCGTGGAAGTCGGCACCGCGGTAGCCCTGGTCCGCCCATACGTGCCGAAGGCGTGGGAAGGCATCGGCGGCCAGGGAGAACAGCACCGCGGCACCGTCGCGGTCGCCGACGTTGGCCGGGCTCATGCAGGTGACCAGGACGGTGCCGCGGGTGTCGACGAGCAGGTGACGCTTGACGCCGCTGACCTTCTTGCCACCGTCGTACCCGTGCAGGCCACCGCGTTCACTGGCCCGAACGCTCTGACTGTCCACGATGGCAGCGCTGGGAGTGGGTTCGCGGCCGAGCTGCACCCGCTCGCGTTCGCGCAACGCCGTCAACATCTGCTCCCACACGCGTTCTTGCTGCCATCGCCGCCAGTAGTGAGAGGTCGTTTTCCTCTATTTTGTGCAACTTCACGCGCCACAGGCAGGCGCTTGCGTCTCTCACGTATCGGGTTCCTGCGCAGAGCGGCGGGAGTAATCGCTGATATCAACTCCCCTTGGAATGAGACGGGCTTCCTCGGATGAGACGGGCAATGTGGGCCTCCCTCGCGCCCCGTCAATCGCTCCAACCCCTGAGGTATCTCAAGGCCCACTCCGCCGCGGGGACTTGTTGGGATGAAACGTAATCTATAGAGGAAAACGACCTCTGATAGACCGTCTGCCACGGCGGCAGGTCATGCGGAAGCAGTCTCCAGGCACATCCGGCCCGCAGCCAGTACGCCAGCGCGTTGAGGATCTCCCGCCGCATGTGTTTCGCCGGCCGACCACCGGACTTGACCGCCGGAACCAACGGACGGAGGATCTCCCACTCCGCATCAGACAGATCCGTCGAGTAACGGGTACGCAGCCCGCACACCCCAGCCCCCGAAAGTGCGCACCACCCCGCTACCAGGCAACTTGCCCACTGGGCAGGCTTTTCAGACGACCTCTGAGTACTCCTCGGAGTCATAGTCCCTGAGGGCGAAACCAGGTTTCCGACACGTCACATCTCGGCCATTCTGCGGAGTCGGCAGTGAGGCAACATCCGTCGCCGCCGATTTGTGCGGCCTCGCGCGGGTAAGAATCGCGTACGCGCGGGAGTGATTTGACGCTGTCGCCAGCAGGACGGCCGCGAAAGTATTCGGGTCGATTCCGTCGAACAGCTCTTCCGGCCCGAAGGGATCTTGCTCCAGGAGTTGTCGGGTGGCGCTCTCGGCCGATCAGCGACGCTTCGCCTTCTTCCTAACCCGGTCGATCAACTTGGCGTCGAAGTAGGCAAATCGCTCCTGGTCGTTGTCCACTCCTTCGAGAATGTAGCGAGCCAGCATCGCATGACCGGTCGCGTACTCCTGGTAGAGCGTCCAAATGCCCTCGCGGGCCGCGATCTGACAGTCGATGTCGATTTCAGGCGCACCGGCCTCCGCCTCGGTCCAGTGGGACTCCCCCGCAACACATGCGAGAAGGTGTTCGAGCAGTTCCAGACGCACCGGCTCGGAAAGGTCCTCCTGCAAGGCAGCAATGATCATCGAGGTTACGGGGACCGCCACTTCGAACAGGAGCGATTGGATGTTGATATGCCCCTCAAGCGTGGCTTCCGCGATCTCGCTCGGTGTACCAGCCTCCAGTAGCCTGGCGAACGTCTCGGGTATGTGGGCACCCGTCTTGCTGCACCCGCACCGCAGGGACGACCAGTCAACGCGCTCGGCCTGGATCAAAGACGGCCTGTTACTCACGCGTGCCCCCCGGGGACTACTTTCCTCACCGCGACGCTGTGGAGTATACGAGCCACGACGATCACCTCTTGTCCCATGGGCCTGGGCTGTCGTACCAGGCACCGGGCTCAACGTCTTCGGGCGTGAGGAAGGTCTGACAGTTCGGGCAAATCGGCTTCTCGTCCCAGCCTCCCACCTTCGGATTCCAGTACAACGCCCGTGTCAGCATCACCAGGTTCGCGTCGCCACCGAGCGCATTGATCACATTTCCCTCCGCACAGTAGCCGCAGCCTGAGGAAGCTACAGCGATTTCACCTGTTTCCGCGTTGTAGCCTGCGGTCCATGTCTTCAGCAGGGTGCTCCGGTTGACGGGTATCCCATCGCGATCGGGGAATAGCGTCCGGTCCGCCACCCGGTCCCGCATGTTCCGGGCCCCTGCGAGACCATCCTCAAGGGGCGTACCCCGTGGCAGACGGCTCTTGTTGACAGTCGCTGCCGACGACGCCTTGGAACCGATTGGGCCGTTCCGGACGGGCGCCCGTGAGTCCCGTGCCGACGGCTTGGTCCCCGAAGCCCCGGTGCTCGGTGAACTCGGCTTGGCGGCTGCCGCCTCGGCCTCCTCAGAGTGCGCCTGAGCGTTCGCCCGCTTGATCGCCGCCAGGTCCGCGATGTCGGCCGCCGCGTTTTCCGTCGCCTCGGCGCCCGCCCCCGCCGCAGCGGCCGCGTCGCCGCCGACAGCGCCCCTGAGGTCTCCCGCACCGCCCTCCGCTCCCCTCTCCGCGAGGCCGGCGGCACCGCCCCCGGCCTCGCCGCCCGAATACACGCCGCCTGCCACAGCGCAGGACGCCTCGTGCGACGGGCCACCTCCGCTGATCCAGAACTCGCAGTTGGCGAAGTCGAAGGGCACCACCAGGACAGAGTCCAGCAGGTTCGGGGTGGCCTTGTCGTCGAGGTTCGCTTGGGGCAGTTGCTGTGCCGCCGCGACGGTCGAGGAGGAATCCGTGTCACCACTGGAGGTGGTGGTGGGCGGAGACCCCGGTGAAGGCGAAGGGGTCGTGGAATGGGTCTTGGTCTTGGACTTGCAGGTGAACCCCGCGGCGCAGGTGTTCGACGGCGAGTTCGCCCAGTTGTCGTACCCCGTCGGATCCGAACCGCTCGCCGGATTGTCCGCCGCGTAGGTGTACCCGCCCATCTGGTTCGGATCGCCCGCCTGGAAGAGCGGGTCGGCGGTGAGGAACCGCCCCAGCGTCGGGTCGTAGTTCCGCGCCCCCAGCAGATCCAGCCCGGTCACCGAGTCGCTCGGTTTCCCCAGGAAGCCGTGGTTCTCGTCCCCCGCCACCCACGTCGACGGAGCCGTGCCGCGCGGATTGCCGTAGGGGTCGTAGTACCGGCGGGTCACCGCGAGGGTGGTCGCGTCGACGGCCGTGGTCGCCGTGCCCTGTGAGGTGGCTACCTGGTAGGTGACGCTGCCGCTGCTGGATCGGGTGATCTGGGTGCCGTCCGGCCCGGCGTAGTAGCGCAGGGCCGTGCATGTCTTCGCCGCCACGTCGAGCGTCAACTGCTCGGCGCCGCCGAAGAGATAGAGGACGCGGGTCTTGTCGGTGCCACCGATGGTCGCCGTCTGTTCCAGCAGGTTGCCGTCGGCGTCGTAGAGGTACTTACTCGTACGGGTTGTCGTCCCGGACGGGGTCGAGACCGTCGCCGTGCGGCCCTCGGCGTCGTATGTGAAGGTCTGCGTCTGGCCGGCCGGCAGTGCGCCGGACGTGGGCGTCGACCAGGTCTGGCCCTTGCCGCCGCAGGTCGTGAGCGTCAGCTGGGTGCCCTTGGTGGCGCTGGCGCTCGGGTCGGTCAGGCACAGGGTGCTCTTGGCCGCGTTGACCAGCGTGCCGGTCGACGTCGTGCGCCACTTCTGGGTCGCGTCGGTCGAGCAGGTGTCCATCACCACGCCCGTGCCGGAGGCCGTCGCGTTGCCCGCGGTGTCCAGGCACAGATTCGCCGCGGTCACCGTGCCGTCGGTGTTGACCGTCCACTTCTGTGCCGCGGCCGTCGAACTGCACGTGTTCACCTCGACCTTGACGCCCGAGCCCGTCTCCTCCACGCACAGCTTTCCGCCGCCGGTGAGGGTGAAGCCGGTCGTCAGCGGGCCCGTGGTCTTCGTGGCCCGGCTGACCGTGTTGCCCGCGTTCTTCCCGGCCGTGTCCGTGTACGACGGGGTCTGCGTGGCCGTACCCGTGCCCGGGTTGCTGATCGTGGTCGCGCCCGCCTGGTCGGGGTGGGCGGCGGAGGCGGTTCCGTCCGCACCCGCGTACGAGGTCGACTGGGTCGTGTCCGCGAGTGCGTTGCCGGTGGTGTCGTGGTTCACCGTGCCGGTGCGGTCGCCGAGCAGGTCGTAGGTGTACGTCTGCCAGTACGGCGCGGGCCCACCCACCGTCTTCGTCTTCACCGGGGCCGCGCTGGTCTGCACGGAGCCCGAATTGCATCCGCCCACGGCGCCCACCGGTGCGGTGCCGGAGTCGGTGATGCCGGCGGTGTCCGTCCAGGCTGCGGTCAGCCGCTGGAAGGAGTCGTAGGCGAAGCACTGGGTGTCGTGGGTGGTGTTGTCCTGGAGGTCGTCCGTCGCGGTGAGCTCGCCGGCCTGGTTGTAGCGGTAGTTGACGACGTCCAGGGCCGTGGTCGACGTCTGCACCATGCTGCTGGTCTGCGTGGTGGCGCCGGTCGTCGCGTCGTACTGGGCGAAGGTCGCGAGCTCCTTGCCCGTGGGGCCGTAGTTGGTCTGCAGGACCCGGCCGAAGGGGTCGTGGACCGTGCCGTCCAGGTACGAGGGCGTGTTGGCCGCGTTGATGTAGCCGCCGAACCCGTCCAACGCGCCCTGCAGGGTGTAGCCGTAGCCGACGCGCTCGGCCGGGAGGCCGCCGTCCGCCTGGTACTGGGTGGTGGCCAGCAGACCGGTGTTCGGCGTGTACGTCGACGTCAGGGAGTACGTGGTCGTGCCGCCGACGCTGCCCGCCGTGCCCGGGAAGCCGTCTGCGGAGGGGACTGTGAGGGTCGAACCGAGCGGCTGGTAGGACGTGTTGTAGCCGGTGACCGCCTCGGTGTACGCGCTGCCGGTCGCGCCGCCGACGTAGCGGGTCGAGGAGGTCGGGTAGCCCTTGGCGAGCGTGTCGTAGACCCGGGAGGTCTGCTGCTTGGCCGGGTCGGGCGTGGCCGACCAGGGGGCCGCGTACTCCGCCGTGGCCCGGTTGTCCCAGTCGTAGGCGTACGACAGCACCTGGCCGCGCGGGTCGGTGGTCTGGAGCAGGTTGCCGACCGCGTCGTACTTGTCGAAGGTCGTCGTGCCGGTGTCGGGATCGGTCTGGGAGGTCCGCTCGCCCATCAGGTCGTACTTGTACGACCAGGTGTTGCCCGCGCTGTCCTTGACCGAGTCGAGTTGGCCGGCGGGTGTGTAGGTGTAGCGGGTGGTGGCGTCGGCGGCCGGGACCGCGCCTGCCGTGCCCTGCTTCCACAGGACCGTGCTGCCGTCGCCACCGACGACGGCGAGCGTCGAGTCGGCGCGGACCTGGAGTGTGGCGCCCGTGGTCGCGGTCAGGCCGCTGTTCCACTTGGAGGCGCCGGCGGCCGTGAGGACGGCGAGATTGCCGTCGGTACCGAACTGGGCGTACGCGCCCGGGTTTCCGCTCGTGTTGCTGGACCAGAGGGTCTTGCCGCTGTTGAGCGCGGTGAGGACCAGGTTGCCGTCGGCCTGCATGGTCAGGCGCACGCTGTTGGAGGCCAGCGAGGTGCCCGACGGGATGATGCTGCCGCCCTTGAGCGTGACCGTGGCGCCGGTGTTCTTCACCACCGACTTCACGGTCTGGCCGAGTGCATTGGTGTAGGAGGCGGTCGAGGAGCCGCCGGCCGGCGGGGTCGTGTCCGTCTCGTCGGCGCCGGGGTAGGCCGTGCTCGTGCCCCACTGCTTGACGGCCTGGTGCCACAGGGTGCTCCCGGTGGCGCGGCCCTGGCCGTCGTACGTCGTCGTGGTCTCGGCGGGGATCTCGTTCTCGTTGGCCGCGTACAGGGTGGCGGACGGGGAGTGGTCCGGCTCCGAGTAGGGGGCGTACGAGGCGCTCGGCCAGCCGTGGGAGTCGTAGAACGTGTCGGAGATGATCCGGCCGGAGTCGGAGTCGCCGTCCGCGGTCGCCTGGACCTGACGGGGCTGGAGCATCCCGTCGTAGATGCTGGTCGACGTCGAGTAGGTGCCGTCCTCGCGCAGGGTGCGGGTGGTGACGGACGACGGGTCGCCGGGCTGGGTGATCGTGCCGCCGGGGGCGGGGACCGCACCGGGGTTCACGGAGTACGCGAACGTCATGTCCGCGCTCTGTGTCGCCTTGTCGCGTCCGGGCAGCCAGACGGCGGTGCGGCGGCCGAGGGCGTCGTAAGTGATGTCCGTGACGCGATTGTTGGCGTCGACGTTCTCGACGGGCACCCCACGCAGCAGGTCGAGGGTGGACGTGACTTTCCACTGCTGCTGGTTGGTGGAGACGATGCTCGTCGGGTTGGTGTTGCCGCCCGCACTGTTCCACTTGGGCAGGTAGTCGGTGTGGGTGCCCTGGCCCGTCGTGTCGAGGGAGTCGGTGACGCGGCCCGCGGCGTCGTAGGAAATGCCGCTGGTGGTGCGCCAGTTCTCGGTTCCGTCGGTGGCGAAGCCGGTGCCGACCTGGGTGCCGGTGACGCGCGGGTGGGTGACCGTGCCGTAGGCGCCGAGGGCGCTGACGGAGCCGTCGCCGTCGTAGTAGATCTTCTTGTCGGAGAGCAGCGTGTCGGTGCCGGCCTTGGTGCCGCAGGGGCCGGAGACCGCGGTGATGCGGTCCGGGTAGGCGAGCAGCATGGTGTTGTCGGCCGACGAGGAAGGCGCCGCGTAATCCGTGGTGGCGCATTTCTCCTGCGCCGCCACGGAGACGTCGCCGTGCGCGTCGACGGACTGGACCCGGCCCTGGTCGTCGTAGCCGGTGTCGGTGCGGGTGTGCTGCCAGGTGCCGTCGGCGAGCAGAGCGTAGCCGTGCGACTGGGTGGACTTGATCCGGCGTGCGGTGAGGTCGGGCAGGGTTGCCTTGTCGGGCCCGGTCTCCCCCGGATGGTCCTCCTGGGTCCAGGCCGTCCACGAGGTTCGGTCGGTGTGTGCCGTGGTGGTGAAGGAGAACGGTCCGTTGACGGTGGAGGCATTCACCGTGCCACCGGAGGCGGTGTACGTGTCCGACTGCAGTGCGGTGCCCGCCAGTTGGTCGGCGTCGGTGACGCTCAGCGCGGTGTTGCCGCCGACCTTGGCGTCGACGGTGACCGAGCGGCGGCTGCCGTCGGCCTTGTAGTCGCCGTCCATGCCCTGCAGGTAGGTGGTGGTCTGCTGGGTGACCGGCTCGGGCGCCTTGCCGGTGCGCACGGTGACCGTGCGGAAGCCCCGGAACTGGTCCCAGGTCCGGTACTGGTCGTCGGTCAGGTCGGAGTCGTCGCGGTGCCAAGCGGCGCCTGAGTACGCGTATGTGGAGACGTGTGCCTCGGAGCCGGCCGGGATCTTGGAGGCGTCGGGGGTGTACTGGCCGGCGACGGTGAGGTCGGCGACGGTGACGCTGTGGACGGTCGTCTTGTTGAACCAGTCGGCGATCGGTTTTGAGGCGCCGGGCACCGTCCAGTAGGCGGGATAGCAGGAGTTGGTGTTGGAGTCGGCCGACCTGATGTCGAGCGACTTGCCCGCGCACGGGTTCTGGTTGTACTCGACGGTGATCGACTCGCCGGTCTCCGTCTGTACGTTGGAGATGCGCGGTCGGTACAGCGGCGGGGCGGACGGGGAGTCGTCGTCGACCCGGTTGTCGATCTCGGTGCCGGTGAAGGAGACCTGGTTGAGCGCGAGGTCGCCGTTGCCGTTGCCGTAGGTGTCCTTGCCGGTGTGCCGGATGGACTGCAGCCACATCACGGCCTGGAGCGAGCCGGCGTCCTTGGGGTCGACAGTGGTGCCGCTGACCGGGTCGACGGCGCCGCCCGCGTCGGAGTACACCTGCCCCAGGTCGTAGCTGTCGACCGGGATCAGCTTGTCGGTGTCGCCGTCCTTGACGTGGACCTTGGTGGTGATGTTGTCCAGTCGCGTGGTCGACCAGAACGAGGGCGAGGAGACGACGCAGACATCCGTCGGCACCTTGGTGGCGTCGTCGGGCAGTTTGGTCTTGTCGGTCGCGTCGCAGTGCAGGTCCCAGGGGACGTCCGGCCAGTGCGGTGCCGTGTTGTCGTCCAGGTTCCCCGCCGAGCAGTCGGTGAAGGTGGACGTCGTCTGGCAGCGCTGCTTGGAGGCGAAGGTGACCTGCGCGGACGGGGTGCGGCCCGCCTGCTCGTCGGCGAGGCTGTAGCCGTAGGAGATCGAGGTGAGCGTGCCGCCGCGGGTGTACGAGGTGAGGGTGCCGGTGTCGTCCGTGTCGTCGGTCGCGGCCGCCTGGCCACCGCCGAGGTCGTAGTAGCCGGTCTCGGTGGAGTAGTCGTAGCGCTGCACGAAGCCGCTCGGCGAGACGACGAAGTCCAGGTTCCAGCGCCAGCCCTCGGGCTTGTCGCAGCGGGACTTCTTGCCGTCGGCGTCGGTGTGGCAGGGGTCGGAGGACCGCGGGTGCAGGACGGGGACGCCCCAGGCCGCGTGCGTGGAGTCGTCGCCGGAGTCCGCGGAGACGAGCCCCTTGGTGCCGGGGCCGGTCGGTGAGTGGTCGGCACCGAAGTAGGCGGCGGTGCCGTCAGTGGTCAGCACGCGGAAGTAGGTGCCGTCGTACAGGCCGTTGGCGGCCCCGGACAGTTCCTGTACGACGGTGCCGTCGTCGCCCTGGAGCTTGAACTCCCTTATTTCACCGGGCAGTCCGGAGGAGGCGGTCGGGACCAGGACACCGGAGTGCGAGCCGAAGGAGACGCTCGCGTTGGCGCCACCCCAGCACTCGTCGCCGGAGCCCTTGACGATCTCCTTGCCGTCGGAATCGAGGAGCGAGCCGCAGGAGCGGTACGACCGCTCCACGAAACCCGGCTGGTAGCTCCAGCCGTCACCGATCCACGACGCCTGCGAGTTGCGGGCCGAGGTCTCACCGTCCACGGACTGCGAGTCGTACGACAGCTCCACCGAGGGGCCGGTGTCCCCGACCCCGGCCGGCAGGTCGATGGGGTAGGAGTACGAGTAGGCGCCCGTGCCGGAGGCCTGCCAACTACCCGCCGGGGTCAGCGAGGTCGCCGAGTAGTCGCCCTGCGAACCCCGGCTGCCGGAGGTGACGGCGATCGCCGAGTCCGCGGTGGTGGTCGCCGTGAGCTGGTTCGCGGTGGCGCGGTTGACGGACTTCAGGGGTGTGCGGGTGCGGCATTCGGCGCGCTGCGGAGTCGTCAGGGCACAGGCGGGGAGGCGGGTGAGGGTGAGGCGGGCGCCGTAGCCGCCGCCGTAGGCCTTGGCTATCGACGAGTAGTCGACGACCACGCTGACCTTGGCGCTACGGGACGTGGCCCGGTCCAGTCCGACCAGGAGACCGGTGTCGGCTCCGGCCCGCAACGCCTGGGTGCGGGAGGCGAGTCGGACGCGGACCTGCTCGGACTTCGCCTGCGGAGACTTCGCCTTTCCGGACGACGCCACCCACACGGGCAGCGAACCTGCCCTGGCCGGCTTGGCCTTGAGGGCGACGGTGTGTGAACCGGCCTGTGGTGAGGCGGCCTTGACCGCCTGGTAGCGAGTCAACGCACGGTAGCCACGGGGGTGGACGGCAGTCGGGCGGGTCAGCTCGTGGTCGCCCACGGCGGGTGTCGCCGGCAGCGGCTTCGGCTTCCAGATGTCGCCGTCGAAGACGTACGGCCCGACGCCGTTCTGCGCGACGGCGCCCGTCACCAAGAGCGCCATCGCGGCCAGCAGAGCGGAGACGAGCGTCAGCGTTCTTCGCACACCCACGTGTGACCTACCCCCGTATGAAACAGACTTGGTGGTCCGTTGACTGAAAGATCACGTGGTCGGCGTGATCCAGGTTGGGAGGTTAAGAACGGCCTTGACCGAACCTCAATACTTTTTGCCAATGCCATGACAATGTTGTGATCTTCCTTGACATTTCCTGTGTACTTTTTGTGCCGGGGGAGCGAACATCACCGCCGCACGCCGTCGCCGGCGTCCTGACCCGTCGTCCGGCGAGCCGCTCACTGGCGCGGATGGTCGCAGATCTCGTGTCTGCCCTGTCCGTCGTGCGAAGGAGTTGTTCCGTGCTGCCGTCATCCGCCCGAAGACTGGCGCTGTTCCCGGCGCTCGGCGCACTGCTGCTGACGGCGCTGGCCGTTCCGACCGGTGCGCTCGCCGACGGCGAACCCGCCGACACCGCCGACCCGTTGCTCGCCGCACAGGCCCAGGCGGTCGCCGACGGCACCTCCGTACCGGTCGACGCGCTGACCAGCCAGACGGACACCGTGGCCGCCAATCCGGACGGTTCGTTCACGACGACCTCGGCAGTTCTGCCGGTGCGCGTGCGTCAGGACGGCGCCTGGGTTCCGGTGGACGCCACGCTCGCCGTCGGCGCCGACGGCACGTACTCGCCCAGGGCCACGCCCAACGGCGTGCACCTGTCCGGCGGAGGCAGCGGCCCCCTGGCCACGCTCACCGACCCCACCGGGCACAGCATGAGCCTGACCATGCCCTTCGCCCTCCCCGCCCCGCAGGTCAGCGGTGACACAGCGCTGTACGCGTCCGTGCTGCCTGGCGTCGACCTGTCGGTGACGGTGACGGACCAGGGCGGCTTCAGCGACGTGCTGATCGTCCATGACGCGCAGGCGGCGGCCGACGCGCGGGTCCGACAGCTCTCAGTGTCCACGGACACCGACGGCCTGGACCTGTCGGCCACCACAGCGGGTGGCATGACGGCGACCGCCCCCGACGGCTCGGTGTCGTACACGAGTCCACCGCCCCTGATGTGGGATTCCAGTACGACGGCCACCACGTCGACGGCGCACGCGGCCGGCGTCGTCAAACCCGCCTCCTTCTCGGGGCTCTCCGCCGCCGGTGACGAACCGACGGCTCCCGCAATCTCCTCCTCAGCGGCAGGCCCCGGCTCCGGCGCCCAGGTCGGCCAGGTCCCGATGACCACCACTTCCGACGCCATCACGCTGGCGCCCGACACCTCGGTGCTCGACGGTCCGGACACGCACTACCCGGTCTACATCGACCCCTTCGAGAACCCGGTGACCAGCAAGTCCGGCGCCTTCGACGAGGTGTACTCCAACTCGGCCTGCTCCGACGCCCCGCAGTACAACAAGCCGCAGACCAACGGCGAGGGTGTCGGCTACCAGCAGTGGGGCGGCGCCTGCGGGGACGGCCTCGAACGGTCGTACTACGCGATCGACACCTCCGGCCTCGACCCGTCCATGAAGGTCATCAAGGCCGAGGTGAACGTCAGCACCAGGTACGCGGCCAGCGTCGACTGCTCCCACAACCAGCCGATCACCCTGCACACCACGGGCACGATCAACGAGAACACCGACTGGGGCAATCAGCCCGGAACTCTCGACGACAACGGCTATCCGGCCGCGAAGACGACCGTGCCCAGCGGGGCGAACGGCAACAGCAGTTGCAGCAACAGCACCGCCTCCTTCCGCGTCGACGACCAGGTCCAGAAGATCGCCGACGGCAACAAGGGCACCTGGACGATCGGCCTGTTCGGCAACGAGTCCAGGACCAGTTCCAATCTCGACTACCTGCGCATGTCCCAGACGCTCGCCCTGACCACCAACTTCGACATCCCCCCGGACGTCCCCACCAAGGTGCGCACCGCGCCCAAGCCGGTGGGCACGGACGGCGACTGCGTCACCGGCAGCGCGGCCGGCTGGATCGGCGCGACGACGTACAGCGGCGCGGGCAGCAACATCCAGTTGCACTCCACCGTCACGACCCACATCTCCGGCGAGCACGCCGAAGCGCACTACCACGTCTGGGACCGCTCCGACCTCGACGCCGACGGAAACGCCGCGGACAAGGGCACGCCGGACAGCGGCATGGTCGCCTCGGGTGCGGACGCGGACGCACCGATCGGCTTCACCCTCAAGGACGGTCACGGGTACGGCTGGGACGTCTACGCCCAGGACAACTCCTCGATCAAGATGACATCCCCGATCAGCGACCACTGCTGGTTCAACACCGACTTCACGCCGCCACAGACACCGACGGTCGCCGACAACCCGCACTTCCCACCGGTCGGCAGCGGAACCGGCGACACCTACGCGGGCAGCGACGTCCACGCGGACTTCGCGGTCTCCGCGGCCGACAACACCCCGGCCGACACCTGCGCCCCGGCCGCCTGCCAGGCCAGCGGCATCGACCACTTCCTGTGGCAGCTCGACAGCCAGCCCACCATCGCCACCGGCCAACCCGCCAAGGTGACGTCCACCAGCGGCGCCACCGCCTCCGGGACCGTCACGATCAATGTCACCGACTGGGGCGTGCACACCCTGTACGTCGGCGCGGTCGACCGGGCCGGCAACCTCTCCCAGAATCCGGTGAGTTACACCTTCACCGCGCCCTGGGACCCGAAGACCAAGATCGCTCCCGGGGACATCACCGGCGACGGCAGCCCCGACCTGCTCGCCACCACAAGCAGCGGCGACCTGGAGCTGGTCCCCGGCGACAGCGACCCCGCCCAGGCGCCCGCGGCGGCGCAGGACGGCCCCGTCGGCAGCAACCCGCCCGCGATCACCGGCCCGGTGATCGTCTCGACGCCGAAGGGCGCGCCCACCGGTACGTGGAGCGACTACCTGATCGCCCACCGCGGCAATCTGCACGGTGACACCCACGACGACCTGTTCGCGTACAACACCAAGACCCAGCAGCTGTACGTGGTGAAGAACGACCTCGATCCGAAGGAGGACGGCGCCTTCCCGCGCACGCCCTACTCCACCTTCCCCGGCTTCGTCGGACGCCGCTACGACGTCGTCACCAAGGACGACTGCGAGGCCACCGACACCGTCCCCGCCGACCGCTGCACGAACGCGGGCTACGATCCCGCGAAGCCCTGGGACATCTCCCAACTGGTCGTCGACGGAGACGTGTACGGCAACGCCGACCACCCCGCCGTGCTCACGGTGGAGAACAACAAGCTGTGGCTGTACCAGACATACGGCGTCAACCACCTCGGCCACCCGCTGCTGCTCGGCGACGGCGACTGGTCCGGCCTGACGCTGATCGCCCCCGGCCGGGTCGGCGGCACCTTCTCGGTGGACGGTGACGGCAACGGCAAGGTCACCGGCGGCACGCCCGCGCTGTGGGCCCGCGACGACGTCTCCGGCACCGTCTACACGCTCCCGATCGACGTGGACAGCGGCACTCTCCTGCCGAGGCTGCTGCACGCCCCGGTGCGCACCCCGCTCGTCTCCGCCGTCAAGACGTCCTCCGGCGGCACGGTCTGCCTGGACGACGCGAGCGGACACACCGCCGACCACACCAAGATCCAGATCTACACCTGCAACGGCAGCGCCACCCAGCAGTGGGTCCTGCACGACGACGGCTCGCTGCGTGTCCTGGGCAAGTGCCTCGACGCCACCGACGGCGGCACGGACAACGGCACCCTGCTCCAGCTCTACACGTGCAACGGCGCGGGCTCCCAGAAGTGGACCGCGGGCGCCTCCGGCAGCCTGGTCAACCCGCAGTCCGGCAAATGCCTGGACGACCCGGGCGCAAGCGTGACCAACGGCACGCAGGTCCGCCTCTACACGTGCAACGCCTCCGCCGCCCAGAACTGGACGAGCAGCGCCGCCACGGGCTGGAACACCCACCCCGCCACGGCCCTCTCCGTGGTCCTGCGCAAGCGCGACTACCCGACGGTCGCCTCTCCCGGTGACGTCAACAGCGCGACCGGCGGCCCCGACGGCAAGCCCGACCTCTACGCCACGGACACCGCGGGCCAGCTGACCGAATACCCGGGCGCCACCCCGTCCGGCACGACCGCCACCTTCGCCGACTCCGCATCACTCGGCACCGTCACCGACACGGCCACCCACCGCTGGAACCTCGCCGACGGTACGGGCACGACCGCGGCCGACCCGACGGGCAACGCCCCCGCCACGCTGACCGGCGGTGCCGCCTGGACCTCCGACACCGACCGGGGCACAGTCCTGAACCTCAACGGCAGCACCTCGTACGCCGCGACCACCGCTACCGGCGTGAACACCGCCAACGGCTTCACGGTCTCGGCCTGGGTGAAGCTGAACTCCCTGTCAGGCACCAATTCGACGTTCGTGTCGCAGTCCGACGACCCGTCCGTCGGCGCGGCCAACGGCTTCCAGCTCTACTACTCCTCGGCCAGCCAGGTCTGGGCCTTCGGCCGCCACGACGACGACAGCACCAGCACCGCCTTCACCGCGGTCTACGGCGCGAAGGCCACGGCCTCGAAATGGACCCACCTCGTCGGTGTCTACGACGCCGTCGCCGGCCAACTGCTCCTCTACGTGAACGGCCACCTGTCCGCCACCAAGTCCTACACCGGCACCGACTGGAACGCCGTCGGCCCCGTCCAGTTCGGCCGCCGCCTCTTCCAGGGCACCTACGCCGAGTACGCGAACGGCCGCCTCAGCGACGTCCGCCTCTACCCGACGGCGCTGCCCCCGGCGGACGCGACGACGCCCGGCAACAGCATGGTCGTCGTACAAATGGGGTGAGGCATGACGCACCGACGAACTGCAGTCGTACCTCGTGATGGGTAGAAGACGGCACTCTGCCCGGACCAGGCAACTACCCATCACGGGACAGCCACTGCTGACGCTTGTCGGAGTGGCGGCAGAGTGGGTGTGGTGATTGGCAGGCGGTGGTCGCATCAAGCGATGCGACCATGGGCCTCGCCGGCGCGGCCCCCCACTAGGGAAGCGAGCAGCAGACTGACCGCGAATCGTCAGCGTGCCACAACAATCGCCCTCACGTGCACGTCCGCCTACACGGTGGACCAGGAGTCGATCTGCACGGTGGCCGCACGCTCGGCCACCAAATGGCCACCGCTCCGCTCCGAACAGATCGAAGCGGACCAACAGCAGGGGACAAAAGACCGGTTCACGGGCTGGCAAAACGAAATCACGACTGGCTGTCGATCTCGGACCTACGCATGGCGATGCGTAGCCCACAAGTGCCCGAAAAACCCGGATTCCAAGGCCACTCGAAACAAGAAACCCCAGGTCAGAGCCCTGACCCGGGGTTTTCCATGGAGCCCCCTGTCGGATTCGAACCGACGACCTACGCATTACAAGATCGCCAGAGCGTTGCCCTATGCTTCACTGAACGTCGCTGTTTCCACTGTCTGTGCAGCTCAGGCCGCATGTGCATACCCAGGGCTCATTGATCGTTCACGGGGTTTCCCCGTCCTTCCGGCCCGATCCTGGACCCAGGTTTGGGCTGGCCTCCCGCTGGCCCGGCACCAGTCGGGCTGATATCAAGCTCAGCGGCGGGCGGCAAATCCCCCCTTTCTCGAACGAGCCTTGCGACGCGAAGAGGCTCCGCCTCGGCAGGAGCGGCGTCCTTGACGTTGCAGATGCAGGGACTTGGATCTACGTGTGCTTCTTCGTGTCGCTGGCCGCCGGAGTCGTGGCAGTCGTCTGGCCCCGGGCCTGGCTGCCCTTTCGTACTGCGGCCAGCCCAGCCAGGAAGGCCAGTGCGACTGTACTGACACGGCATTCGTGACCAGGCCCACGAACATCGTGGTCACCGCGCCGCCACCAACGACGAGAGCGATCGCCGCGCCATGTCTGCCTGTCATGCCTGCGGCTCCATCCCAAAGACGGACGAACTGCGCGTGGCCAATTGAACACCGATAAGGGATAAGGCAGTTGATTCGCTGCGTAGCGCAGCCCCAAGTGAACGTCGGCTTCGCGACAGGCTGGTCTGACGTATGTCCACAGCCCGGCCTCCGCCTCCGCCTCCGCCTCCGCCTCCGCCTCCGGGCAGACGAGGTGACGCAGCGCATGCAGGTCCACCCGAAACACGCAGACACCCCCCGAGCCCGACATCCCAACCCCAGTAGGCAGACCAGCCGCCACGGACGCTGGTCAACGTCGGCTCTGTGTCACGTAGCGCCGCGCACCAGCCACTCCCGCCTGCCCCCTCTTCACAGGTCTTACCGCCTGCCAGAGTTGATCTTGAGACTGGCCTGATTTCGATCACCCTCAACCCGCTACATCCATCCGATCGATCCACCACCCCAGCTGAGTACTCGTACTCATGGCCCCGCAGGTGCCCTGCTGGCACATTGGTCACAGCGGGGTCCTTCAGCACGGCTCGTTGAGCGGACAGTCGGCTGCCGTCTCGCATCGGCCATTCACAACCCACTCTCTTCGTCCGGTCGACAGCCGACTCTCGCTCAACCGGCGCAGTGCAGGAGGTCGCACGTGGCAGCGGCAAATCGACTCCGAGCCTCAACAGGATCGGCTTTCAGCCAGCCTCACGCCTTGGTGGGAGCCAGATTCCACAGAGACGCAAGATCACAGCTATCTTGCTGAGTTGCATCTGTTACGGATGAGGCACTGCCAGTGAGCGGCCGAGGTACTCACTGAGCAACGTGCCGTACGGGGAGGAAGCGGTGGCAGGCGGCAGCACGGGGGATCCGCAGGTAACTGCTGCTGGGCTGGAAGCGGCTGCTGGTGCGATCGCCGCGTCGGGTATCGGGCCCTTCGCCGGTGTCGGTGCCGCTGTGGCGCAGGCGCTGCGTGTCGGGGGCGAGACGCTGACGACTTTCAAGAAGCGGGTCGATGACCTCTTGACCCAGTTGGAGGAGTCAAAGGCCGCCCCACGAAGGATCGCCGGTGGTGGCCTGCCGACGGGACGGCTGGGGAGTTTCGACGAGGCCGACGCGCTTCACGCCTCCTATGCCCGTGTGCACTCCCGCCTGGAGCAGCTGTCCAAAATGTTGGCGCTGCAGATCGAGGGGTTGGTCGTCACGGTCGACGCGTCGAAGAGCGGCTATCACAACCTCGACGACGACATCCGCGACCGCTTGAGCCGGATCCGCGTCGAGGCGGACAAGTTGATCGCCGACGAGGCGGGCCCGGGGGCGAAGGCACACACCAGCGGCGCGTCGAACGGATCGGCCCGCGACCAACAGGGCTCCCAGCCTGCGGATGAGCAAGCCGGTGGCTTGTGATGTCCGTGTCGGCGAAGAGCGGCAGCACGATGCCCGCAGCGGGAAAGGCGGGGCAACTCCATGTCTGACTGGGGCAGTCGGGCCTGGCAGATGGTCAAGGAGACCCGGTTCGTGGCCCACGACCCGGAAGAGCTGTGGGCCATGGTCGAGCCCGCGGACGGTACGACAGCCACGGAGCTGGGCGAACTGCTGACCCAGGCCGCCAAGACGATCAAGGAGATCGGCGGCGACCTGCGCACACACAGCATGACGGTCGAGTGGGACGGCGAGGGCGGCGAGGCGTTCCGTACGTGGTGCAACCAGGCCGCGCTGGCCACCCTGGGCCTGGGCGACTACAGCGAGTCCGCCGGCAAGTGGCTCGGGCACGCCGCGGACACGCTCCACGAGGTCAAGCCCCAATTGGAGATCCTACGAAAGCAGAGCGCCACCGCACGGTCGGTGCTCAACGCGCATGCGGCGAAGACGACGGACGTCGGCAACCACGACGGCGGCCCCTCGGACACCGAGGTGAAGATGGCCAAGACCCGGTACACCAACGACAGTGCTGACGCCGCCGGCCTGATGATCAAGCTCGCCCAGTCGTACACGGCTTCGACGGAGCAGATCGACGCGCTGGAGGCGCCCGAGTTCCCGAAGCTGCCGGAGCGGTTCGTCCCCGAGGCCCGTGGTGAAACCGCGGTCTCCGTTCCGACTGGCCATGGGTTCGTCACGCCAGTGCAGACCTCTGGGCGAAGGACAGCCGTCGACTCCGGTATGAGCGGGACGAGTTCAGCGCCTCAGGTGTCCGCGCCGCACCACCCCGCGAGCGTGGCGCACGTGCCCGATACGGTCCCGGGCGGCCATACGCACCCGGCGAACACCACGTTCCCGACGAACACGGCGATCGACAGCGTGGGAACGCTTCCTTCCACCCCGTCAGTACCTGCTGCTGGCGCGCCTCCGCTCCCGGGTGTGAGCGACCCGGACGGCAGGACATCGTCGCCAACCGGTGTGCTCCCACCCGCATTCGGGGGTACCGCGACGTTGCCGCCCGGTACTGGGGCAGGCGGAGGTCGTCCCGCGTACGGCGCACGGAGTTCACTGCGCACGCCCTCCGAGCCAGGTGCCTCCGGCAGCTCGCGCGTACCCGGCCGCGGGCTGCCCACATCGCCTGTCCCCGGTATGTCCGGTGCTGGTACCGGTACCCCGCGCACATCAGGGAGGGGACTGCCCGGTCCCACGTCGGCCAGGAGCACCAACCGCATCACCAGCGGCCGCCCCGTCTCTCCCGCCGGACGATCCACCGGTGCGATTCCCCGGGGCACGGTCGTCGGCGGCACCCCGAACGAGCAGCAGACCCTGATGGGCCGTGGCGGCGTCGCAGGGGGTACGAGCAAGGGCGCAACACCGGCCGCGCGCAGCGGCGAACGCGTACCAGGTCGGGAAGGTACGGCGAGGGGCGGCCCGAGGTCGTCCGCCCAGTCCGGTGGGATCATCGGCGGGCAGCCGAAGCAGGCCCCGCAGCGCAGAAGGGCGCTGTTCACCTCGGGAGGTGAGGGACTCGTACGCGGAGCGAACGCGAATGCCGACGGCACAGTGCCGCAGGGTGGCGGAACGACCCGCGGCGGTTCTGCCGCTCCCCCGGGCCGCGCTGACCGCTCCACTCGCGGTGAACGCACCCGCGACCGTTCGGAGGACCAGGCAGGCGACGGGAGCAACCGGCACCAAGGCGACCAGCGCGTCATCCCGTCGGCAACCGACTGAGCATCGCCCGCACCACGAGCAGCCTCGACGAACACGCCGACGAGAAGGACGAACATGCGCACCCGCAGCAAGCAGCCCAGACGACGCGGACCGGTCGTGTCGGCCGTGGCAGGCGTCCTGCTGGCGAGCGTCGCCGTCACGCCCGCGCACGCTGACACCATCCGCAGCCGGCAGTGGTACCTCGACGCCATGCAGGCCCAGCAGATGTGGAAGACCAGCACGGGCAGAGGCGTCACCGTCGCATTGATCGACAGCGGCGTCCAAGCCGACATCCCCGACCTACAGGGCCAGATCGTGGCGGGGAAGGACTTCTCCAAACGCGCCGGAGACGAACGCAGGGACTATGACGGCCACGGCACGAGCATGGCGGTCATCATCGCCGGTACCGGTGGCAGAGGCGCCACCAACGGCTCGTACGGCCTGGCCCCGGGCGCGAAGATCATGCCGATCCGCGTACCTGACTTCGTCGAGCGCAACCGTACCGACGGCAACCAGGACAACTTCGCCACCAGCACGGCCAAGGCCATCCGGTTCGCGGCGGATTCGGACGCCAAGGTCATCAACATCTCGCTGGGAAGCACGGCCCACTCACAGCAGCTGACCGACTCCGTCGACTACGCCCTGTCCAAGGGCAAGCTGATCTTCGCGGCCGTGGGCAACACCGGAGATGCCCTCAACGAAGTCGAGTACCCGGCGGCGATTCCCGGTGTCGTGGGCGTCGGGGCGATCGACAGAAACGTCAAGGCGACGAAGGAGTCCCAGCACGGGCCCCAGGTCGACCTGGTCGCGCCAGGAGCCGACATCGTCGCCGCCTGCCTCGAGTCCAGCACCAAGGTGTGCGAGACGCGCGGCACCAGCGACGCCACCGCCCTCGCCTCCGCCTCCGCCGCCCTGATCTGGTCCAAGCACCCCGGCTGGACCAACAACCAGGTCCTGCGGGTCATGCTCAACACCGCGAGCAAACCCAAGAGCGGCAAGGACCGCACCGACTACCTCGGCTACGGCGCCGTACGCCCCCGCATCGCACTGACGGATCCCGGCGACCCTGGGCCCGCGGACAGGTACCCCCTCCCGGACCTCGCAGCCGCGGGCGCCAACTCCCCCTCTCCGGGCACCTCCGACGCACAGGGCACGGGTGCGCCAGCAAAGGATGACAGCTCTACCGCGGCAGCCTCCGCGTCCAAGGACGATGACGGCAACAGCACCCTCTGGATCGGGCTGGGCATCGGTGTCGCCGTACTCCTCGGAGGAGCGATCGTGGCCTTCGTCGTCGCCCGCAGGCGTCAGAGCCGCTTCGCTTCGCCGTCGGTGTCCACGGCCCCTGCGAATCAACTGCCCCACCCCCACTCGACGTTCATGCCGCCCACCAGCGCATCGAGTACCGGTGGCCCGCCCAACCAGGGAGAGCGAACCTGACCCACCGACTCACTGAAGGAGGCACGCCACAGCAGACTCGCCACGCATGAGTACGGGCACTCAGCCGTCCTGGTTGCGATAGCGGATGGGACGCACGGTGAAGGGGCGCTACCGTACGTCTCGGTCATTGCGATGTGACTGCTGCGAATATCTGCAACGTTCCGGTCGTACGGTCACGGTCACGTTCATTCCGGACGTACGACGAAACACGGGGAGGGGCCACGCATGGCGTGGGAGGAGTGGGAGGAGCTCAAGGCCACTGCGGTCGATCGGCACTCCGCGCGGATGCAGCTCAACCAGCTGCCGGCCGATCAGGGAGGCGGCGGCACGAGTAGTGTCGGCACTCCTTCCGGCAAGCTGAGGTCCGACAAGGCGGCGTGGTCCAGGGCGGGGGAAGGCGTCGGCGATCTGCGGGACAACACCGGCAAGGCGCTGGCGAAGTTGGAGGAAGGCCAGACAGGGCTCGATAAGGGTTCCGGATGCCTTACCGCAGCTGCCCAGAAGGGTGCGTACGACTCCTGGGAGCGCCGATTGAAGGACATCGGTGAACTCTGCGACGGGCTCGCCGGCGTGCTGGAGAAGACGGGTAACGACCAGCTGAGGACCGACGAGGCCATCAAGACCGAGATCGCCAAGCTGAAGGTCCGCTCCGAGGAGACGCCCACTTCCGGCGACTCGGGCAAGGGCCGGTGATCTGGAGGCATGGACCTCGGTACGCTCAAAGCCATCAACCCGTCTGAATACGCGGAAGCGGCGGACGGCTATCGCGCGGTGAGTGACATGGCTGACGCGGCCAAGGATCGCATCGACAAACAGATCACCACAGACATGCGCAAGGCCAATGAGGGCGAGGCCGCGGACGCGGCACTCAAGCAGCTGGAGAAGCTGTCGGAGAACTTCCACTACTCCCAGGTGGAGTGCGGTCTGATCACCGGAGCCCTCGACGGCTTCTCGTCCGAAATCGCCGCCCCCAAGCGGCGCCTGACTGACGCGCTGGACGACGCGGCCGTGCTGGCGTACACCGTCAGCGAGGACGGCGCAATCACGTATCCCGCAGGCGGTAAGAACGAGCTCACCGGTGAGCCGATCCCCGGCGGCACGGTCCTGGCCAACAATGGCCTGATCACGGGCAACAACACCGGATTCCAATCACCGGGGCTGGCGCCGAACGATCCTCAGCTCAAGAGTGCGAACCCGCATCACGCCAAAGCCGTGGACATCGCCGACCGCATCACCCACGCCGTACGGGAAGCCCAGGAGATCGACGTTCGGTACAGCAAGGCGCTGCGCAAGCTCAACGCGGCGCCGGGCCTGAACGTCAGCACCAAGACATGGGCGGACGTGGCGTCCGACGTCGATGCTGTGAGCTCCGCCGCGACTGACTACATCGCGGACCACATCCCGTTGGACAAGTCGCCCGCCGACCGCAAGAAGTGGTGGGACAACCTCAGCAACGAGGAACGCGAGGAGTACAAGGCCGCCTTCCCGGAGATCATCGGAAACCTGGACGGAATCCCGGCCGTGGTCCGCGACGAAGCAAACCGCGAGAACATTCAGCTTCTCATCGCGCAGTTGGACGGCCGACACGACGAGGCGTCCAAAGACAAGCTTGACGGGCTGAAGGGTATCCAGACCAAGCTCAACTCAGGTAGTCAGCCACCGATGTTCCTTCTGGGGGTCGGTCTCGAAGGAAACGGGAGAGCGATCGTCGCCTTCGGAAATCCCGACACCTCAAAGAACGTCTCAGCTTATGTGCCTGGCTTGGGCACTAAACTAAATTCCGGTTTTGCCGACGGCACGGTGAAACGCGCCTTCGATACGGCTAAGGACGCCCAGGGCATCGATCCCTCCTCATCCGCGATCGTATGGCTCGGCTACGACGCTCCTCAATCGATCGACGTGATGACTACGGACGACGCCGAGCACGGCGCCCCTGCGTACAACAGTTTCATGAGCGGAATTTCGGCAACCAACGAGCATGCCGATCCTCATATCACCGCCATTGGACATTCCTATGGTTCCCGACTGGTGGGGGCCGCCACACAGGAGGCGGGAGGGATTCCGGGGGCTGATGACATCATCCTCGTCGGCAGTCCCGGCGTCGGCGTTGACAAGGCGGCGGACCTGGGGGTGGGCAAGGACCACGTCTGGGTGGGAGCGGCGGAGAACGACGTCGTCACCAAGCTCCCTTCGTCAAAGGAAGCTGTGGCAGGAACCATGGGATTCTTCGGAGGAGGGCCGCTTGGCGCGTACGTCGGAGGGGAAATCGCAGACCAGGGTGACGATGACATCTGGTTCGGCAAGGATCCGGCAAGCAAAGCGTTCGGCGCCAACAGATTCGAGACGTTGCCCGGACCGGAGCTGGCCCAGCCTGCCTTCCCTGACGTATTGGACTCGAAGTTGGACATCGAAGCCCACAGTAATTACTTCTCTCCAGAGGAAGGGAAGGACAAGGTTTCTGCGCGAAACATCGCCGCCATTGTCGCAGGGCAGCCGGGATACGTAACGAGGGAGACGCCGCGATGAGGAAAAGAGTTGCAGCGGCCACAGTGCTGGTTCTGCTTCTGGCCGGGTGCGGCTCGACAGGTACCACGTCCTCAGGCAAGGAAAGCCAATCGAAGATGAACATGCAAGAGGCGGCCGACAAGGCGGACGCGATTCTGGACGAGACGTTTGCGGCCATCCAGCCTCCCGTTCAGTGGACTCACACGTACTCAATGCCGGGTGACTGCTATGTGGACCGTGATCGTTCCGTCATGACGATCATCTCGACCGAACGGCGTGGCAGCTTCCTTGGGGTGTTGGAACGCCACTGGAAGAGCAAGGGCTACAAGCTTGTCGCCACGAGTCAGAACGGGCTGGCAGCCAACTTCGAGACCCAGGACGGCTTCCAGCTCGAAGTCCTGATCGGGATCACCGGCCAGGCCCACGTGAGCGTCACCACCCCGTGTGTGGAAAAGTCCGAGGTCGCACCGCCGACCAGCACGCCGAACGGCCCGGACTACTCGAAGCAGAAGCTGCCGGCGCCCAACGTGAAGTCGACATTCTGGTCGAGCGACGCGCCCGTCTCTAGCTGACGCACGCGTCTGGTAACCAAGGTGCTCCGCGCCCACTACGACGGCCGGGATCATGGCGTCCAATTTCAAGCCACGATCTTGGCCGCTGCCGCCCCAGATCTTGTCCAGATCGAGGAACGGGCCGCGGCGGTCGCTCGGTCTGCTGGCCAGCCCATGAGAAGGCGCCCCCGGCAGGGACGTTGAACAGCGGCTAGCCAACGTCTTGTTGCAGCCTGTTGCCGATCAAGTACCCGCGATAGCCCGCCTGGTGCCTGTACGGCACAACCGGCGGCACGCGAGGAGGATCGTGGAGGGGCGCGACGCGCGAGGGCACTATGAGGAGTTGGCGGCCGAGTACAACGAGCATTGGGTCTACGGCCCAGACTACGTCCCCTGGATGTCAGGCCGGATCACTGAGGCACTGCGCCTCGGCCCCACGGACCGGATCGCCGACATCGGCTCCGGTACGGGCCTGTTCGCCAGGAAAGTCGCCAAGCAGCTCCAGCCCCGCCACCCCATTCTGTGCGTCGATCCTTCCGAAGCGATGCTCGGTCAGCTCGGGACGCCGCCTCCGGTCGGCC
Source organism: Streptomyces sp. NBC_00986 (assembly GCF_045162565.1). NCBI lineage: Bacteria > Bacillati > Actinomycetota > Actinomycetes > Kitasatosporales > Streptomycetaceae > Streptomyces > Streptomyces sp. NBC_00986. The sequence goes on along the minus strand of NZ_CP108733.1, from coordinate 6,574,196 downwards.
TGACACCCGTGGTTGCGTCCGCCGAGGACATTGCCGAAGGGCGTACGCGCCTGCCGTACGAGCAGCTCGACGTGGCTGAAGAAGTCGGTGCTTGATCAAACCTGTTACGTGCTGCCGGTGGACAGCGCTGGAGTGAGGGCCTGCATTTTGCACTCAGCGAAGCCGCCCAGCGCCGGGTCTTTGCGGCGTCCGTGACGTCGCTGTACCCGGCCAGGACTCCACGCACGGAATCAGCTCGTAGGACTCCTGGGACACAGCGTCAACGGCTCCGACATCATTGAGGCATGCAGCAACTCGAGGCGCAGGAAGTGTCCCTGCACAAGGTTTTCAGCAGTGACTACGACTTCAGGATCCCGGACTACCAGCGGCCGTACGCCTGGGACGTCGAGCAGGCCGTTCAGTTGCTCACCGACTTGGAGGAGTCGCTGGACCGGGGGGCGGACGAGCCGTACTTCCTCGGCTCCATCGTCCTCGTCAAGGCCAAGGGCAACGCGCCCGCCGAGGTCATCGACGGTCAGCAGCGCCTCACTACCCTGACCATCCTGCTCGCCCTACTTCGCGACCTGACGGAGGACCCGGACCTGCGCAGCGATCTTGACAAGCTGGTCACGGAGCCCGGCAACAAGGTCCGCCGGCTCGACCCCAGGCCCAGGCTCACCCTGCGCATCCGCGATGCGGGCTTCTTCCAGCAGTACGTCCAGAGGACGGGAACCACTGAGGCGCTGCGGACCCTGAAGGAGGAGACGCTGCCGACGGATGCGCAGAAGGCCGTTCTGCGTAACGCGGAGGCACTGCACGCGATCCTCGCCATCTGGTCGGAGGAGCGACGGCTGGACCTCGTACAGATGCTTGGTGAACGCACTTTCCTGGTGGTCGTCAGCACCCCCGATCTGGACAGCGCACACCGCATTTTCAGCGTGATGAACTCCCGGGGGATGGACCTCTCGCCCACGGACATCTTCAAGTCGCACATCATCGGTGCACTGGATGAGAAGACCTCGGAGGAGTGCGCCCGCAAGTGGGAAGACGCGGAGGAGGCCCTGGGGCGGGACGACTTCGCCGACCTCTTCCTTCACCTGCGCATGGTGTTCGCCATGAAGCGGGCAGAGCGGGAACTACTCAAAGAGTTTCCCGAGCAGGTGCTCAACCACTACCTGCCCGGCCAAGCCCAGTCGTTCGTCAACGACGTCGTCGTACCGTACGCGGACGCCTACGTGCAAATCCGCGACGCCAGATATACGGCGGCCTCTGGAGCCGAGCGGGTCAACGCATGGTTCAAACGCCTCCAGCAGATCGACAACAACGACTGGCGGCCTGCGACCCTGTGGGCGCTGCGTAACCACGGCGACGACCCTGCCTGGCTCGACAGTTTCTTCGGCGCACTTGAGCGGCTGGCAGCCAGCATGTTCATCCGCCGCGTTTACACCACTCCCCGCGTCACGCGTTACGCGGACCTCCTGCGCGAACTCAACGCCGGCAAGGGCCTGGACGCGACGTCCTTCGCCCTGACGGACACGGAGAAGGCCGAGACTCTCGCACGTCTGGACGGCGATATATACCTCGTCACCAAGACCCGTAAGTACGTCCTGCTGCGCCTGGACGAGATGCTGGCGGGAAAGCCCGGAGTCTCGTACGACCACACCGTGATTACCGTCGAGCACGTGCTGCCGCAGAATCCGAAGCAGGGGTCGCAGTGGCTGCGGCAATTCGCCGACGAGCAGCGCAAGGAGTGGACGCACCGGCTGGGTAACCTCGTCCTGCTCAATCGGACGAAGAACGCCTACGCCCAGAACTACGACTTCACAGAGAAGAAGTCCAAGTACTTCACCGGCAGGCACGGCGTTTCCACATTCGCCCTGACCAGCCAGGTGTTGCAGCATCAGGAGTGGGCGCTGGAACTGCTGCAGAAGCGGCAGCGGCGGCTCGTGGGGTTGCTGGCCGACGAGTGGGATCTGTGAGGAGTCAGGGACAGTTGCCCGCAGGGCTCATGCGCAGGCAGGCCGTCACTCATCCGGGAAGCCCGGCTCAAGAATCGTGGCCACCGATGCGGCGCGGATCCGAACTCGGTGCGAGCAGCATGGTTTCGGCCGATGCTGCTTCTGGAGGACGCGGATCAGGAAGCCGAACCGTCGAGGCCGAGGCGGATCACCGCGAGTGCCTCGGCGATCTCGACGGTCATCTCGTCGTCGGGGCCGAACACCATGCACATGTCCTGGTGGAGCGGTTCGAGGACCTGCCGGGCTTCGACGGCTCGGCCCTGGGCGAGCAGCAGCATCCCGATGTTGTGCCGCAGCTCCACGGCTTCCTCGCTCACGTCGCTGTCGACGGCCCGAACGACGTTCAGCACGCCCTGGAGCGCGGCGAGCGCGTCGGTGACATGGCCGAGTTCGGCGCGGCACCGGGCCGCCTGGGCGCGGCAGGCGCGGGTCTGCTCGCTGGTGGGTCCGGCGATGCGGGCGTACGCGTCGGCGAGGGCGTCGAACTCGGGCAGGGCGGCCCGGTAGTCGCCGCCGAGGAGGCGGATCGCCGCTCGCTGGCGGCGCAGCGCCAGAACCTGCTTGCTCTCGGAGCCGAGGGTTTGGGCCGCGGGTTCGATGACCTCGCCGAGTACCTCGGCGGCCTGCGCGAACCGCTCCTCCTCCAGCAGGGCGTCGGAGTGGGCGTACGCCTCTTTGATGTCCTCGCGCAGCTGGGCGGGGACGGGCACCGGCTGGGCCCCCGGGAGGACGGCTGTCGGCGTCGAACCGCCGGGTGCGGGGGCCTGGGCGCGGGCGCGGGGCGCGAAAGGATGACGGAATACGCCTGTCGGGTCGGGTGTGCCGGCCGGCCCGGCATCGGATGTGCCGGTTTCTTCGCCTGGTGGCGGGAGGAACGGCAGCAGCCGCGCGTACACCTCCTGCGTGTCGGCGGGCCGCGCCTCGGGCGCCTTGCGCAGCAGGTGCAGGACCAGCTCCTCCAGCGCCTGGGGGACGTCGGGCCGCAGCTGTCGAAGCGGGGTGGGGGCGGCGTTGACGTGCTGGTACATCAGCAGGTACTCGTTCTCCGCCTCGAACGCGAGGCGCCCGCTGAGGAGTTCGTGCAGCACACAGCCGAGCGCGTACAGGTCGGTCTGCGGGGTGATGCGTCCGCCGCGGACCTGCTCGGGCGACATGTACTGGTGGGTGCCGATGGGGCTGCCGGTGGCGGTCAGTTTGGTGACGTCGGTGCGCAGAATCGCCGCGATGCCGAAGTCGAGGACCTTCACGGTGCCGTCGCGTGCGACGAGGATATTGCCCGGCTTGAGGTCCCGGTGGATGACCGGCACGTCGTGCGCGTACGACAGCACGGTCGCCATCTGCGCGACGACGGCGCCGCCCAGCTGACCGGCAGCGGCCGGCCGGGGTCGAGGTAGGCGGACAGCGGTACGCCGTCGACGAGCTCCATCACCAGGAACAGACGCTCGTACGACGCGTCGAGCACCGCGTCGTACACCTGCGGCACGCCGGGGTGCTGGATGCGCGCCGTGATGCGGGCCTCGCGGCGGAAGCGCTTGGCGAACTCCTCGGCCAGCTGCGGGGAGGTGACCGACGCCTGCCGGATGAGCTTCACCGCGACGGGCCGGTCGAGCACGGCGTCGTAGCCACGCCACACGTCCCCCATGGCGCCGTGGCTGAGCTCCTCAAGGAGTTCGTAACGGTCGGAGATCGCCTCCTGCGGCACCTTGCCCCCGGTGTGCGTGATGAACAGTCACGGTCAGGGGTCAAGTGTGACCGCCGTGTCGATCTGCCGTCCAGCGGTCGCGGCGCGACAGGGCTTGGGCGCGGCGGTGGACGACGGGTGGGAGGGTGCGGCGGCCGGTTCGGCAGCAACCGGCGGGCAGGTGTGGACACCGAAGGTGATGACGTCCGCACTGAGGTTTTGGGCCACCCCACGCCACGAAGTGAGTGCGAGCGCGCCCACACCTACACGGGCAGCGCAGGGAACACGACGACCGAGCCGTCCTTGCTGCGGGCGATCTCAATCGCCACGTCTGTCGTGCGGCTGTTGACCGTGACGCCGTTGCCCAGCTTGTGAATCCGGCTTGCCGCGCGCATCAGGCGATCGACTTCACCGGTCGTGAAGACGGGCCGCAAACGTTGCGGGCTTGCCAGCTCCAGCGCCGACAGGCGTTGCAGGACACCGGCGATGCTCGACTCCAGTTCGCCGAGGCGCTGGTGGTCGCGCTTGAGTGCGCGGGTGAAGTTCTCGAACGGATTGCCGGGGTCGCTCTGGGCGTGCTCGACGGCTTGGAGGACGACTACCCGCCGCATCAGCGCGATGGCCAGGGAAGCGAGTTCGAGGTGGGTGCGGAACATGCCGCCGTCGTCGTCAATGCCGGGGAACGCCTTGGTCAGCGTGCCGAGTTCGACGGCCTCGCCCTCGGGGAGTCTGTCGAGCGCGCTCTGCCATCGGGCCAGGCGGATGTCGGCTTTGCTCAGCGCCGTGTCGATGGTGTGCACCGCCGAGTCGAGTCCCAGCGAGGCACCGAGCTTGCCTTGATCGAGCAGGATGGCCGTGGCCTTGTCGATGGCGGCACGGCAGCCGTTGAGTCCGCTGTGCTCGTCGTCGAGCTTGTCCTCCTGAAGTTGCTCCAGCAGTTCCGTGATGTGCGCGATGGCCTGCTGGCGCTGGTGGTCTGCATGCGCGCTCACCCCCACCGCCACGGCCATGAGCACGAGTGGAGCGGCCACGGTGAGCGCCGCGCCGCCAGCGACCGCGACGCCTGCTGTTGCACCGGCTCCACCGAGTGCGCCCGCCGCTGCCGCTCCTCCGACCGGCACGAACGTCGCATTGGCAGCGATGCCCGTTGAGTTCATGAGTGCACCGTGGATGCCACCGGCCGCCGCCTTCGACGGCATCGAGCAAACGATGCCCTGCCCAAACTGGGCGGCGACCTTCGCCGGGACCACCATGCGATACAGACTCTCGCCGGAAGCGGTCGCTCTGGCCGCCGTAAGGGAACTTCGCGTCGATTGCGTGATGAACTGTGACAGGTGCTGCGCCAGGGGACTCGCGGCGTCGAGCGGGATGCCACGGCCGCGGTCGATCTTGTCGGGCAGCGGATGCACCTCAAGTGTGACGATCGGCTCGTCGGCCAGGACGGCCAGCACTCCGCGTAGTTCAGCCAGGCGCTCAGCCGTCATCGACTCGCCCGTAGTCAACCCTGGCACTCGGACATCAGCGGTCGCCAGCGTCCACACGGGCACGGTCGTCTTGCGGTCGTCAGTCATCGTCTCCCTTTGTTTTCCAACAACAGCCTGTGGTTGGTGTTCGACAAGAATGGTACGAAGCTCGCGTATTCGGTTACGGCCGCTGTCAGCCGGTGAACTGACAATCACCAGGGGCATCCACCAGATCACCCACGGCCGTCAGGCCGGAGACGAATCGAGAGCGAAGGCCGAAGGGTGCCCCGGCCGGCACGTCCAGCCGGGGCGTACGCATCAGACGTCGTCGTCCAGGCCCTCCTCGCGGCGGATCATCCGCCACGCGGCCTTGCGGGCGCTACGGTCCAGGCTGGACTTGAAGCCCTTGTCGGGGCCGAAGTACTGGCGGCCCATGCCCGCGATGGTGTCGATGTGGTCGGCCATCTTGTCCGCGAAGACGTTGTCGAAGACGAGACCGAAGTTGTCCTCGTCGTTGACGACGGCCGCCGCCCGCACCTTCGGGTCGGCCTTGGCCTCCTCGAACGGGCGGATGACGTCCTGCTCGGTGAACTCGGTGCCGGAGCGTTCGTTGAACTTGTCGATCAGCCCGGGGAATCACTTTGGCGCTGCGTCCAGGGGTTCGAACTTGAGACCTACGCATTACCAATGCGCAAGGCGATCTCGGCCCCATCTGGGCCCCATCCGGCCCTCGAACACCCCTCAGAAGCAGTGACTTAAACCACTAAAAGTCCAACGGCAAGTAAAAAACCCAGGTCAGAGGCCTGACCCGGGGTTTCCCATGGAGCCCCCTGTCGGATTCGAACCGACGACCTACGCATTACAAGTGCGTTGCTCTGGCCAACTGAGCTAAGGAGGCCTGCGTGTGCGCGGCGACGCGCGCGATCACGTGCCCGTGCAGTGTACCCAGGTCCCCGCCGCCCCCTGTCGAAAATTTCCGCGAAGTTCACATGCCCGGAGGTACTGACAGCCGGGCAAACGCCAGGTACCGTCCTGACCCAGTTCACTCGCGTGGACTACACCACCACCTTCCTACAACGGATCGTCCGGCACGTTCCTGCCGGTAGAAGGGGGCCCTTCACCATGGCCACTGTTTCGTTCGACAAGGCGACCCGGATCTACCCGGGTTCCGAGAAGCCCGCCGTAGACGGACTCGAGATCGAGATCGAGGACGGGGAGTTCCTCGTTCTGGTCGGTCCCTCCGGCTGTGGCAAGTCCACCTCGCTCCGGATGCTCGCGGGGCTCGAGGACGTCAACGCCGGCGCCATCCGCATCGGTGACCGCGACGTCACGCACCTGCCGCCGAAGGACCGGGACATCGCCATGGTGTTCCAGAACTACGCGCTGTACCCGCACATGACGGTCGCCGACAACATGGGCTTCGCGCTCAAGATCGCCGGCGTCAACAAGGCCGAGATCCGCCAGAAGGTGGAGGACGCGGCGAAGATCCTCGACCTCACGGACTACCTCGGCCGCAAGCCGAAGGCCCTCTCCGGTGGTCAGCGCCAGCGCGTCGCGATGGGCCGCGCCATCGTGCGTGAGCCCCAGGTCTTCCTCATGGACGAGCCGCTGTCGAACCTCGACGCCAAGCTCCGTGTCTCGACCCGTACGCAGATCGCCTCGCTGCAGCGCCGCCTCGGCATCACCACCGTCTACGTCACCCACGACCAGGTCGAGGCCATGACGATGGGCGACCGCGTGGCCGTACTGAAGGACGGTCTGCTCCAGCAGGTCGACTCGCCGCGCAACATGTACGACCGCCCCAAGAACCTCTTCGTCGCCGGCTTCATCGGCTCCCCCGCCATGAACCTGATCGAGGTCCCGATCACCGACGGCGGCGTGAAGTTCGGCAACTCGGTCGTCCCGGTCAACCGCGAGGCCCTCAAGGCCGCCACCGACAAGGGTGACCGCACCGTCACCGTCGGCGTGCGCCCCGAGCACTTCGACATCGACGAGCACAACGGCGAGGCCGCGAAGACCCTCACCAAGGACACCGAGGACGCCCCGGCCGGTCTCGCCGTCTCCGTGAACGTCGTCGAGGAGCTGGGTGCCGACGGTTACGTCTACGGCAGCGCCAAGGTCGACGACAACCTCACGGACCTGGTCGTCCGCGTCAGCGGCCGCTCGGTGCCGGAGAAGGGCGCCACGCTCCACGTGGTCCCGCGTCCGGGTGAGATCCACGTGTTCTCGACCTCCACGGGCGAGCGCCTCACCGACTGATCGGTTCTCACCGACTGATCAAACGTTCCCAGAAAGGGCCCCGCGGTTCGCCGCGGGGCCCTTTCCGTTGCCCGCAGGCGCCCGACGGTGTCGACAAATACCCCGGCACAGCGGTCATTTCGAGCAGTGTTCGTCAACGCCCTACCCAATCCGAGGCACCAATCCATCCCCCGAATTGGTGACTAAATGTCGCCAAATCATTACCGGACGCTACCCTCACACGCGTGAAGCACTCCAATAACCAACAGCCGCGACGCGGCCGGGGCCCCGCCCGCCGGGTCGGCCGCACGCTCGCCCTCGTCCTGCCCGTCGTCATGGTGCTCTCCGGGACCCTCGCGGTCACCCGGGTCAACTGGTCGGGGAGCCCCTCCAGCTCGATGCTCACCGCGACGGACGTCACGGCGGCCGGAGCCTCCTCGCGGGCCGCCGCACGCGCCCCGCAGGACATCCTGCGCGACCAGCTCATGACCGAGCTCCAGGACAAGAACCCCGGCGTCGTCCTGACGCACCTCCAGGAGGCGGTGAACGGCCACCCGTCGCTCGCCACGCACTGCACCTCCATCGCCCGCGCACTGGGCCGCGCCGCGGTCCGTATCTACGGCGCCGCACGCGCCCAGTCCTACGCCCGCCCCGTGTGCGACACCGCGTTCGCCTCCGGGGTCATGGCCGCGCACAGCTGACCGGAGCCGGTGCCCGGAGTAGGAGGTCGGTAACGGCTGATTAAGGAACGGTTGCAGCCGAAAGATGCGGTGGGGCCGCCACGTACAGTTCGGGTCATGACCGATCCGAACGCCGCGTCGCGCCCCACCCAAGCCGTGATCCTGGCCGGTGGCCAGGGATCCCGGCTGCGCCCGTACACCGACGACCGGCCCAAGCCGATGGTCGAGATCCCCGGCACGGGGACGCCGATCATCGGCCACCAGCTCGTCTGGCTCGCCGAGGAGGGCGTGACCGACGTGGTGGTCAGCTGCGGGCATCTCGCGGAGGTGCTGCAGGACTGGCTGAAGTCGGCCGATCTGCCGGTCGAGGTGACCACGGTCGTCGAGACGGAGCCGCTGGGCCGTGGTGGTGGGCTCAAGTACGCCGCCGCGCACCTGCCGCGGCCGGACAGCGCCTGGTACGCCACCAACGGCGACATCTGGACCCGTTTCTCGCTGCGCGACATGGCGGACTTCCACGCCGAGCGCGACGCCGTCGCCACGATCGCGCTGGCTCGGCCGCGGATTCCTTGGGGGGCCGTGCAGACCGACGGCTTCGGGCGGGTCACGGACTTCATCGAGTCGCCGCCGACGCAGTACGCGATCAATGCGGGGGTGTACGTCTTCTCGCCCGAGTTCGCTGGGCTGTTGCCGGAGCGGGGGGATCACGAGCGGACGACTTTCCCTCACCTCGCGCGTGAGCGGCGGTTGGCCGGGTTCCCTATTCCGCAGGGGGCTTACTGGCGGGCCATCGATACCGCGAAGGATCTACGGGAAGCCGCCAAGGAGCTTGCTGCGCTGGGGCGTTGACGGTCGGTCAGGTTGTGTTTCGGGTGCCGGTCCGCTGTGGCTGGTCGCGCAGTTTCCCGCGCCCCTAAAAAAAACCGCGGGCCCGCACTAGAAAGTGCGGGCCCGCTTGGTGTTCCCGGAGGTCAGCCGGTGGGCGACTGCTTCAACAAGCCCCCCACCGGCCCAGTTACCCCAACAGGCCGCCCACCAGGCCCGGCTGGCCGGAGGAGGATGAACCCCCGGTGCTGGAGCCGCCGTTGGAGCCGGTGCCGCCGCTCGTACCGCCGCTGGACGTGGGTCCGGAGGTGGTACTGGGGGCCTGGCCGGCCGGGGAGGACTGCTGGGGCTGGGTGCGGCCCGCGGTGCCCTGGGTCTGGCTGGGGGCACCGCTGGTGGCCGTACCGGAGGAGGAGCGGGTCGCGCCCGGGGTCGTCGCGGCGCCCGACGGCTTGGCCGAAGTGGCGTGCTGGGACGGGGACTTGGACGCCCTGGGGCTGCTGCTGTGGCTCTTGGTCGGTTCGCCGGGGAGCGGGGCGCCCGGCAGTTCGTTGCGCGGGGCCTCGCCGGGGCCGGGGACGACCACGCGGCTGGAGTCGCGGACCGCGCCGCCGAGCAGGGAGCCGACGAGCAGGGTGAGGCCGATGGAGACGGCCGTGACGAGGGCGCCGCGGCGCAGCACGTAGCGACGCAGCTCCCAGATGTCGGCGCGGGGTCCGAGGCGCCGCCAGGCGCTGCCCGCGAGGCGGCCGTCGACGGAGTAGACGGGGGCGCCCGCGATGATCAGCGGGGACCACGCGGCGAGATAGATGATGTCGGGGGCGTCGTAGGCCGGGACGGTCTTCCAGCTGACCGTGACGATCAGTGCCGCCGAGAGCAGCGCGCCGAAGACCGCGGCGACCCGCTGCCACAGGCCCAGGATCGTGAGGACGCCCACGATGACCTGTGCGAAGGCGATGACGAGCCCGGAGCCGACGGGGTGCTGGAGCGCGAACTGCCGTAGTGGCTCGGCGACTTCCCACGGGTGGAGGGTGTTGAGCCACTTCACCATGGAGCCGCGCTTGCCGCCGTCGAAGTAGACGGGGTCGCACAGCTTGCCCATGCCGGCGTAGATGGAGATGAAGCCGAGGAAGATGCGGAGCGGGAGGAGGACGACCCCGAGGTTCATCCGGCGGCCCGGGTAATAGGCGTGCCGTACGGGCTCGTTGGAGTTGCGCCGGGTGCGGCGCTCCTGTTCCGCGCTCTCGAAGTCCTCGAACTCCGGGTCCCCGTAGGCGGGTTCGTCGTAGGCGCTGCCCACCGTCCGCATGGGCGGCAGGAGTCGGGTCTCGCCGGTGTCGTGATCGCCGCCGCGCTGGGCGCCGACGACCGGGGTCTCGATGGTCTGCGCGGTCAGCTCGTCGTCGTAACCGCCGCTGTCGATACGGGGGATGACCTGCGTGGCTCCGGCGTCGCCGGCCGGCTCGTCGCCGTGGCGGACGCCCGTGCCGCGCACGGCCTGGAGCAGCCGGTGGGCGCCGGTGTCGTCCGGTGCGGACTTGCCGCTCCAGACGACGGGCCGGCGACGCGCGCCGGCGGCGGGGATCCGGCCGGGGGCCTCGGTGGCGCTCAGGTGCCGTGCGATCCGCGGCGACGGGGGACGCGACGAGGCGCCCAACTGCACGCGGAAGCTCGCATGATTGACGATGATCTGCGCCGGATCGCTCGGCACCTTCACCATGCTCAGCGCGGGAGCGTCGTCGAAGCCCGACGGGCCGTCCCCCGTGGGTGTGCGGGGTGTTCTGGTGTCCACACTCATCTAACCGAGTGACGTGTGTTTAGGACACTGCTTTGACTCGCCGGAAGTGTCCGGACCGCGTCAAGCGTGTGCCCGGCGCCCAGATTGCCCCAAGTGGGGGACGGTGCCGAACGTCCGTTCAGGAGCGCTTGCGTGCCGCCTCGTAGAGCACAATTCCCGCCGCCACACCGGCGTTGAGGGATTCCCCGCCGCCGGGCATCGGGATCCGGACCCTGAAGTCGCAGGTCTCGCCCACGAGTCGGGACAGGCCCTTGCCCTCGCTGCCGACCACGATGACCACCGGGCCTTCCAGCGCGGCGAGTTCACCGACCTCGGTGTCACCGTCGGCCGCGAGACCGACGATCGCGAGGCCCGCCTTCTTGTACGCCTCCAGGGCGCGCGTCAGGTTGGTGGCGCGGGCGACGGGCGTACGCGCGGCGGCACCGGCCGACGTCTTCCAGGCACCGGCCGTCATGCCGGCCGCGCGCCGCTCGGGCACGAGGACGCCGTGCCCGCCGAAGGCGGAGGCCGAGCGGACGATCGCGCCGAGGTTGCGCGGGTCGGTCACCCCGTCGAGAGCGACGATCAGCGGGTCCTCGCCCTTGTCGTAGGCCGCGTTGGCGAGGTCCTCGGCGTGCGCGTACTCGTACGCCGGGACCTGGAGGACCATGCCCTGGTGGTTGAGGCCGTTCGTCATGCGGTCCAGCTCGGGGCGCGGGGCCTCCATGAGGTGGACGCCGCCGCGCTCGGCGACGAGCTGGAGCGCCTCGCGGACCCGCTCGTCGTTGTCGATGAACTGCTGGACGTAGAGCGTGACCGCCGGGACGCCCTCGCGCAGCGCCTCCACGACCGGGTTGCGGCCGACGACCATCTCGGACGTGCCCTTGCCGCCACGGCCGCGCGGCGCGGGACGGCGCTGGACCTGCTTGGCCTTGGAGTTGGCGATGCGGTTCTTCTTGTGGCCCTTGCGCGCCTCGGCGGGCGGGGTGGGGCCCTTGCCTTCGAGGCCCCTGCGCCGCTGGCCGCCACTGCCGACCTGCGCGCCCTTCTTGCCGGACATGCGGCGGTTGTTGGCTGCCATGACCTACCTGTCTGTGTGATCCGTCTTGGAGTGCGGTGAATACGTACGTCTATGCAGTGTGCCGCCCGGGAGGCCGGGCGGCACAGTCGATCTTCGTTGACCGGGTGCGATCAAGGTGCGATCGGGGTTGTGATCGGGGTGGGTTCAGCGGGGGCCGAGGGTCCAGCGCGGGCCCTGCGGGCCGTCCTCGATGTTGAGTCCGGACTGGTTGAGCTGGTCGCGGATGCCGTCGGCGGTGGCCCAGTCCTTACGGCCCCGGGCGGCCTCGCGCTGGTCGAGGACCATGCGGACCAGGGTGTCGACGACCCCGTGCAGGTCTTCACCCCGGTCGCCGCCCTCGCCGATCCAGTGCGGGTCGAGCGGGTCGAGTCCGAGGACCCCGAGCATGGCGCGCACCTCGGCGAGCCGCGCCACGGCGGCTTCCTTGTCGTCGGCGGCGAGGGCGGAATTCCCCTGCCGGACGGTGGTGTGTACGACGGCGAGCGCCTGCGGAACGCCCAGGTCGTCGTCCATCGCCTCGGCGAAGGCCGGCGGCACCTCGGCGGCGGGCTCGACGACTCCCCCGGCCTTCTCGACGACCCGCTGCACGAAGCCCTCGATCCGCGCGAACGCGGACTCCGCCTCGCGCAGGGCCTCCTCGCTGTACTCGATCATCGAGCGGTAGTGCGGGGTGCCCAGGTAGTAGCGCAGGACGATCGGGCGCCAGCGCTTGACCATCTCGGAGACGAGGACGCTGTTGCCGAGCGACTTCGACATCTTCTCGCCGCTCATGGTGACCCAGGCGTTGTGCACCCAGTACTGCGCGAAGTCGTCTCCGTAGCCCTTGGCCTGGGCGATCTCGTTCTCGTGGTGCGGGAAGATCAGGTCGAGGCCGCCGCCGTGGATGTCGAAGGCGGGGCCCAGGTACTTGTGCGCCATCGCCGAGCACTCCAGGTGCCAGCCGGGGCGCCCGCGGCCCCACGGGGTCTCCCAGTCGGGCTCGCCCGGCTTGGTCGCCTTCCACATCGCGAAGTCGCGCGGGTCGCGTTTGCCGGTGATGCCGTCCTCGGGGGGCTGGCGGAGGTCGTCGATGTCCTGGTTCGACAGCTCCAGGTAGTCCGGGTACGAGCGCACGTCGAAGTAGACGCTGCCGTCGGCCTCGTACGCGTGACCGCGCTCGATCAGCCCGCGCATCATCTCGATCATCTCGGGGACGTGGCCGGTCGCTCGCGGTTCGTACGTCGGCGGGAGGCAGCCGAGTGCGGTGTAACCGTCGTTGAACGCGCGCTCGTTCTCGTACCCGATCGACCACCAAGGGCGGCCCTGTTCGCGGGACTTGGTGATGATCTTGTCGTCGATGTCCGTGACGTTGCGGATGAACGTGACGTCGTAGCCGCGGTGTTCGAACCAGCGGCGGAGGATGTCGAAGTTCAGGCCCGAGCGGATGTGGCCGATGTGGGGGGCGGCCTGCACGGTGGCGCCACAGAGGTAGATCGAGACACAGCCCGCTGCGAGCGGGGTGAAGTCGCGAATCTGCCGGGCGCTGGTGTCGTACAGGCGAATGGTCACGGTACAAGGGTAGTGGGCGTTGCCCTGTGCCTCAGACGGTTGGGTTGTTTGTTGTCTGCGGGCCCGGTGGGGGCTGGTCGCGCAGTTCCCCGCGCCCCTGAAACGCCGACCCAGTCAAGCGTGTTTCACCACCAGGGCGGTCGCCACTGCCATGAGGCCCTCGTCCCTCCCCGGGAAGCCGAGACCGTCCGTTGTTGCTCCCGATACCGAGACGGGAGCCCCTGCCGCCTCCGACAACAACTTCTGGGCCTCATCTCGCCTCTTGCCGATCTTTGGCCTCGGGCCGATCACCTGAACCGCCACGTTGCCGATCGTGAAGCCTGCCTCGCGGACGATCCTCGCGGCCTCTGTCAGGAGGGTGACCCCGGATGCGCCCGACCACTCGGGGCGGCCGGTGCCGAAGTGTTGGCCCAGGTCGCCGAGGCCGGCGGCGGAGAAGAGGGCGTTGCAGGCCGCGTGGGCCACGACGTCCGCGTCGGAGTGGCCGGCCAGGCCCGGGCCCTCTCCCTCCCACTTCAGGCCGGCGCACCACAGGTCGCGGCCCTCCTCGAAGGCGTGGATGTCGGTGCCGATGCCTACCTGGGGCAAGGGGTACGTCTCAGAAGCCATCGTTCAGCCTCCTGCGGGTCAGGACCGCCTCCGCCAGGACCAGGTCCAGGGGGCGGGTCACCTTGAAGGCCTCCTCGTGACCCGGGACGACCACGACGGTCAGGCCCAACTGTTCGACCATGCTCGCGTCGTCGGTGACGTTGTCGGTGACCGTTTCGTGGGCGTGGACCAGGGTCGCGCGGTCGAAGCCCTGGGGGGTCTGTACGGCGCGGAGGCGGGCGCGTTCCGGGGTGGCCACGACCGGTTCCGGCGCGCCCGGGGTCTCGGCCGGCTCGACTTCCTTGACCGTGTCGGCGAGGGGCAGGGCCGGGACCACGGCGGGGGCTCCGTCGCGTACGGCCTCGATGACCGCGTCGACCGTGTCGACCGGGACGAGCGGGCGGGCCGCGTCGTGGACGAGGACGATGTCGTAGCCGGGCGGCAGGGCGTCCAGGCCGAGCTTCACGGATTCCTGGCGGGAGTCGCCGCCGGGGACGACCAGGAAGTCGGTGCGGTCCGGGAGGGCGTGCGCGGCCAGGAGGGTCTTGACCTCGGCCGCGCCGTCGGGCGGGGCCACTACGACGACCAGGGAGACCGCGCGGGACGCGGCCAGGGCGCGGATCGCGTGGATCAGCATGGGGGTGCCGTTCAGCGCGCGGAGCGCTTTGGGGGCGCCCGGGCCGAGGCGTACACCCCGGCCGGCGGCCGGAATCACGGCGGCGACGGAGGACTGCGCCTGCGAAGAGCGCGAATCGTCAGACATCGGTTCCTGTCAGGTTTGTGTGCTCGACCTACGTGGGTATGGCCTCAGGAGTGCCGGGCGCGACGCCTTGACCGGACCCTTCCGTGACACCGGTCGAGCCAGCTGCCCGGGCCCGGCACACCATTATCGGGGGATGTCTCTCCGGCGTTCGACAGAGTCACAGAGTCGGAGTTCTCGACCTCGGCGAAGTCACAGTCGGTGTCGGCGCCGGAAAAATTTCCCCGAACATGCCGAAGCGCCCGGCGACAAGGGAGCTGTCATCGGGCACCACGGCATTTCAGTGTGCTGAGCAGGGCGTACCAGTCGCCTGCGTCAGGACGCGAGAACCTCGTCGAGCAGGGCCTCGGCCTTGTCCTCGTTCGTGTTCTCCGCGAGCGCGAGCTCACTCACCAGGATCTGGCGAGCCTTGGCGAGCATGCGCTTCTCACCTGCGGAGAGTCCGCGCTCGCGCTCACGACGCCACAGGTCACGGACGACTTCCGCGACCTTGATGACATCGCCGGAGGCGAGCTTCTCCAGATTTGCCTTGTAACGACGCGACCAGTTCGTGGGCTCCTCGGCATACGGAGCGCGCAGCACCTCGAAGACCCGGTCCAGCCCGTCCTGACCGACCACATCACGTACGCCGACGAACTCCGCATTGTCCGCTGGCACACGCACCGTCAGGTCACCCTGAGCGACCTTCAGCACCAAATAGGTCTTGTCCACGCCTTTGATCTGGCGAGTTTCGATAGCCTCGATCAGCGCGGCCCCGTGATGGGGATAGACCACGGTGTCGCCAACCTTGAACGTCATGTGACAGGTACCCCTTCCGTGGCTATCCAGGGTAACACGGAAACTGCGGGTTCTGAATGGCGTTTTCGCAGGTCAGAGCGCATCTCGGGGCTTGACAACAGCAACAGGAACGTGCTGCGGAGGCCGAGCGGAAGAGGGTATTCGCAGGTCGGAGCGGCTCTCCGGGCGAGGTGAAACGCGTACGTTACACACATCCGAAGGCGCCTCCAAGCGGACGAACGTCCCCAAATGTCTGGTTCCAAGTGCTCGACTTCCGCTACTCCGTTCGGTGGCCGGAGCCCGGTGCGAGACGAATCCGGAATTGATCACCGAAGCCCGTCGAGATGCCGGTGATCAATTATCCGGGGCGCCGTGCATTCTTCACCGAAAATCCGCCGACGGACGTCTGAGCTGCTTATGTGAATGCCGGACGAGTGCCGGTCGCAAGTGACCCACGAGTCACTTGAGGCACATGGGTACCCGGTTGAGGGAGGGTCGGGTGCGGTGGTGCGGGAACGGCTCGGTAACCTAAGGCCGCTGACAGACACTTAGGGCGGCTTTATTCGGGAGTCGCCCTGCTCCGCCCACGTTCAAGGAGTAGCCGCCGCCGTGAGCAGCAGCCTTCGACGCGGCGCCCTCGCCGCCGCCACCATCGCGTTCTCGATCGCCTCCCTCGCCGCGTGCGGTGCCGGCAACGACGCACAGACGCTGGAGGTCAAGCCGGACAACGCGGCCGTCTCCGTCGGCACCATCAAGGTGCAGAACGCGCTCGTCATCACCCAGCCCCTCGCCGAGACCGGCGCCGCGGCCTCGGGCCCCGCGGTGATCTCCGCGACCCTGTTCAACACCGGCGCCAAGGCCCAGACCCTGGACTCCGTCAGCGTCGACGGCGCCGGCACGGCCGCGCTCACCCCCGCCAAGGGCAAGGGCAAGCTGGTCGTCCCGGCCGGCGGCTCGCTCGTCCTGGGCGGCAAGGGCAACGCCTCCGCGGCGCTGGCCACCCCCGGCGACAGCCTCCAGGACGGCAACGCCCAGAAGGTCACCTTCACCTTCAGCACGACCGGTGCCGTGAGCCTGAGCGCGTTCGTCGTCCCGGCCGACAGCTACTTCACCAAGTGGGGCCCGACCTCGATCCCCTCGACCCCGGCCGCGGGCGCCACCGCGACCACCTCCGGCTCGCCGAAGCCGGGCAAGAGCACGTCGGCCACCCCGACCGACGCGGCCTCCGCGAGCGCGACGGCCACGGAGTCGGCCACGACCACCGGCTGAGCAGCCGTAGTACGACACGACGAAGGGCGGGACCTCGCGGAGAGGTCCCGCCCTTCGTCGTACGCAGGCAGTGCTTAAGGCCTGGTGGTCGGTTTACGGCTCGAACTTGTAGCCCAGGCCACGCACCGTCACCAGGTAGCGCGGCGCGCCCGGGTCGGGCTCGATCTTGGCGCGGAGGCGCTTGACGTGGACGTCGAGGGTCTTGGTGTCGCCCACGTAGTCCGCGCCCCAGACCCGGTCGATGAGCTGCATGCGGGTCAGTACGCGGCCCGCGTTGCGCAGGAGCATCTCCAGCAGGTCGAACTCCTTGAGGGGCAGGTCGACCTTGGAGCCGGAGACCGTGACCACGTGGCGATCCACGTCCATGCGGACCGGACCTGCCTCGAGGGCGGCCGGGGTGACCTCCTCGGGCTCGCCGCGGCGGCGCAGGACGGCCCGGATACGGGCGACGAGCTCGCGGGACGAGAAGGGCTTGGTGACGTAGTCATCGGCTCCTATTTCCAGGCCTACGACCTTGTCGATCTCACTGTCCTTGGCCGTCACCATGATGACCGGGACGTTGGAGCGGCCGCGCAGCTGGCGGCAGACCTCCGTGCCGGGGAGCCCCGGCAGCATCAGGTCGAGCAGGACGAGGTCGGCGCCGTTGCGCTCGAACTCGTCGAGTCCGTCGGGCCCGGTGGTCGCGATGGCGACCTCGAAGCCCTCCTTGCGGAGCATGTACGACAGGGCGTCGGAGAAGGACTCCTCGTCCTCGACGACGAGCACTCGGGTCACGGAAGGACCTCCGGGGCGGGAAGCGGTTCGTACGGGGATGGTTCAGGGGACGCCTCGACCTCGTCGTCGAGGTCGGGGTGCTGGTGGGCACGGTCGCGGGCCGCACCCGCCTCCGGCAGCCTCAGGGTGAACGTGGAGCCCTGTCCCTCGGAGCTCCACACCGTGACCTCCCCGCCGTGCGAGGCGGCCACGTGCTTGACGATCGCCAGTCCGAGACCCGTACCGCCGGTGGCCCGTGAGCGGGCCGGGTCGACACGGTAGAAGCGCTCGAACACGCGCTCCTTGTCCTTCTCGGAGATGCCGATGCCCTGGTCGGTGACGGCGACCTCGATGTGGTCGCCGCCGCCCGCGGTGACCCGGCGTGCGGCTATGCCGACGCGGGTGCGGGCGGGCGAGTAGTTGACGGCGTTCTCGACCAGGTTTCCGAGGGCGGCGGCCAGTTGGCCCCGGTTCCCGTAGACATGCAGGTCGGCGGTGCCGCCGGCGGCCATGGTGATCTGCTTGGTGCCGGCCTGGTGCCGGCAGCGGTCGATGGCCTCGGCGACGAGTTCGTCGACGCGGACGGGTTCGGCGTCTTCGAGGGGGTCGTCGTTCTGGACCCGCGACAGGTCGATGAGCTCCTGCACGAGGTTGGTCAGGCGCGTGGCCTCGATCTGCATCCGTCCGGCGAAACGCTCCACCGCCTCAGGATCGTCGGAGGCGTCCATGACCGCCTCCGAGAGGAGGGAGAGCGCGCCGACCGGGGTCTTCAGTTCGTGGCTGACATTCGCCACGAAGTCACGTCGTACGGCCTCGATACGGCGGGCCTCGGTGAGGTCCTCGACGAGGAGCAGGACGAGCCGGGAGCCGAGCGGCGCCACCCGGGCGGAGACCGCGAGGGCCTCCCCGCGGCCGGTGCCGCGCCGGGGCAGATCCAGCTCCACCTGGCGTATCTCGCCGTCGCGCCGGGTGTCCCGGGCCATCTGGAGCATCGGGTCGACGGAGAGTTTCCCGCCGCGGACCAGTCCGAGGGCGTACGCCGCCGAGCTGGCCTTGACCACGGCGTCCGCCTCGTCGAGGACGACGGCCGAGGAGCGGAGCACCGAGAGCACGGTGTCCACACCCGGCGGAAGCACCGGGTCCGTATGCAGGGAGGTCCTGGTCGGTCGCTTCTGGTCGCGTTCGCTCCAGCGGAACGCCAGCATGGCGATGACACCGGTGAGTACCCCGGCGATCGCTGCCGCTGCGGCGACCGCCGCGTTCACGTCCATGCCCCCAGGTTAGGCATGGGATACCTCCTGGCCACAGCCATCGGAGTGCGACCTCGAACACTCGTCGCCCAGAGTTCACCTTGGAGCCAGTATTGATTCATTTGGGGTGGCGTAAACCGTCGCGTAGGAGCGGGAACGTGGGAGCGTGGGGTGGAAGGGCCGGTTTTTAGTCACACCGACAGGCCCAGGGCCCCGGAGCCCCCGAAGCAACGTAGGAGAGGGAACCCTGATGCGGGACGCGTACCACGAGGAACTTGACTCGATCGGCGACGGTCTGGTGGAGATGGCCCGGCTGGCCGGGTCGGCGATCGGACGCGCCACGACGGCCATCCTGGACTCCGATCTGAAGCTGGCCGAGAGCGTCATCGAGGCCGACAAGAAGGTCGACGACCTCCAGCACGACCTCGAAGCCCGGGCCATAGCCCTGCTGGCCCGGCAGCAGCCGGTGGCGACGGACCTGCGCATCGTCGTCACGTCGCTGCGCATGTCGGCCGACCTGGAGCGCTCCGGCGACCTCGCCCAGCACGTGGCGAAGCTCGCCCGGCTCCGCTTCCCCGAGCGGGCCGTACCGCACGACCTGCACGCGACCATCCTGGAGATGGGCCAGCTCGCCCAGCGGCTGATGGCCAAGGCGGCCGAGGTCATCATCACGAAGGACGTCGACCTCGCGCTCCAGCTGGAGCAGGACGACGACGCGATGGACCTCCTCCACCGCACGCTCTTCCAGCACCTGCTGGACGACAAGTGGAAGCACGGCATCGAGACCGCGGTCGACGTGACGCTGCTCGGCCGCTACTACGAGCGCTTCGCCGACCACGCGGTCTCGGTCGCGAAGCGTGTGGTGTTCCTGGTGACGGGCGAGCACGCGGACGAGCTGCAGCCGGACATCCAGCCGGTGACGGGTGCGGAGGGCGCGTAGCTCTCCGTCTCCGCTCGGTCGGGGGGTCGCTGGAAGCCGGGGTCTTTTCTAACCACTGTCACGACCTGTGACCAGTTAGAAAAGACCCCGGCCTGCGGAAGGTACCGGGGGCTTGCGGGGAAGCCTCAATGCGCCGTTGATGCGCCCGGCGAAGCGGGCATCCAATGGGCACAGGCACCAGCCTCTAGGAGGACCCATGGCCGAATCCCCCGCCACGACGCCGGACCCGACGCAGGAGCGCGAGACGCAGCAGCCCGCCGAGATCAAGAGCCTCCCGCTCTTCGGCGCCTGCGGTTGCGGCTCGGGCTGCGGCTGCGGGTGCCAGTCCGGCAATCCGTGCCAGTGCGGCTGACCGCCGCCTGACTCCCGGAGGGGCCTCGGTGCTACGGCGCCGGGGCCCCTTCGTCGTGCCGCGAGCGGCGTACGGGCGCAGCATGGAAGGAACGGAAGGAGGTGCGCGGTCATGGCTCAGTACATGGACGTACATCACGGAATGAAGGGCATCACGGCCGACCAGTTGATGGAGGCCCACAAGGCGGATCTCGCCGTGGAGAAGGACGAGGGTGTCCACTTCGAGCGGGCCTGGGCGGATCCGGAGACCGGGACCGTCTACTGCCTGTCGGAGGCGCCGTCGCCCGAGGCGGTCCAGCGCGTCCACGAACGCGCGGGGCACCGGGCGGACGAGGTGCACGCGGTGCCGTACTCGATCTGAGGGCCGACAGCCGGCCGCGGCCTGAGTCAACAGGTCGGATCGGCAGGGGTGTTCGAGTCTTTGGTGCTGTTTGGGCAAAGGGTTCGGCATCGACAGTTCAACAGTCTTGTCCTGTGCATGTCTCACTCGATGAGATGCGCGGAGACTACTTCGCCCGGCTGACGGCCGGGCGGACTCCGCAGCACTCTGGGGGGATTCATGCGCATAGCCCGCACGAGACTGAACATCGCCGCTGCCACGGCCGCCACCGCAGGCCTCGCCGTCGCCGCGCTGGCGACCGCCCCGCTGGGCGGTGTCGCCGGCGCCGCGCCCGCCGCCGTACCGCGGACGAAGGCGATACCGGCGATCACCGGGCACACCCTCGCGCGCGACGTGCCGACCCCGCTCTCCAGCGCGGAGTGCGAGGCCAAGTGGCAGATCGCGTGCTACAACCCGCTGCAGTACCGCACCGCGTACAACCTCAACTCGCTTTACAAGAAGGGCATCACGGGCAAGGGGCGGACGATCGTCATCGTGGACTCGTTCGGTTCGCCGACGATCCAGCACGATCTCGACACGTACAGCAAGCAGTTCGGCATGCACAGCGCCAAGGTGAACGTCGTGAAGTGGGGCAAGGTCCCGGTCTTCGACCCGACGAACGCGGACATGACCGGCTGGGCGGGCGAGACCACCCTGGACGTCGAGATGGCGCACGCGGTCGCGCCCGACGCGAAGATCGTGCTGGTGGAGACGGCGGTCGCCGAGACCGAGGGCGTCACCGGGCTGCCGGAGATGATGGACGCCGAGAAGTACCTGATCGACCACGGCGTCGGCGACGTCATCACGCAGAGCTTCGGCGCCACCGAGAACACCTTCCCCGGCTTCGACCAGGGCGACTTCTCCAGCATCAAGAAGCTGCGCTACGCCTTCGAGGCCGCCAACCGCAAGCACGTGACCGTCCTCGCCTCCTCCGGCGACGGCGGCGCCACCGACTACAACGCGGACGGCTCGGCCTTCTACGACAAGCCCGTCAACTCCTGGCCCTCATCCGACCCGCTGGTCACGTCGATCGGCGGCACGCAGCTGCACCTGAACGACAAGGGCGACCGCGTCACGCCGGACAGCGTCTACAACGACTACGGCGCGGGCGGCGGTGGCCAGTCCCACGTGTTCGCCCGCCCGTCCTTCCAGAACGGCGTGAAGAGCATCGTCGGCACCCAGCGCGCCACCCCCGACGTCTCGATGGCCGCGGCGGTCAACGGCGGCGCGTGGACGTACTCCAGCTTCGACCCGACGGCCGTCGGCTGGGACGTCTACGGCGGCACGAGCGAGGCCAGCCCGCTCTTCTCGGGCATCATCGCCCTCGCGGACCAGGCGGCGGGACACCGGGTCGGCAACATCAACTCGGCGCTGTACGCGCTCGCGAAGCACGGCGCCAAGGGCAACGGCATCGTCGACGTGAACGACGGCACGAACAACACGTACGCGGGCGTGACCGGTTACACCGCGGTCAACGGCTACGACATGGCGACCGGCGTGGGCACGGTGGACGCGCTGCGGTTCGTCCCGGCGCTGGCGCGGGCCAGCCGACGCTGACCCGTCCCATCCCATCCCGTCTTGAGACGGCCCAGGCGCAACTCGCCTGGGCCGTCCGCCTGTTCACACGTTTCAGACGCCTCAGACGCCTCAGACGCCTCAGACGCTGATGGACTGGGCGTAGCCGACCTGGTTGAGGACGTACACGACCTGGTTGCGGGACTGCACCGGGATCATCGTGGCGTGGTGCCGACCGCCGCTGTTGACGCTGACCTGCACGAAGCCGGTGGTGACGCGTTCCTTCATCAGGAGGAACAGCAGCCCGACGAAACAGAGCAGGAAGAACAGGATCGCCAGCACGATCGCGTGCGGCGGAATCCGCTCCTCCGTACGGGACATGTCCGTGGCCGTCCACACCGCGCCCCTGAGCGGCATCGTCCCGGCGGGGCTCACGATGGTGTCACCGTTGACCGCGATGTCGCCGAGGGTCAACACCGGCGCCCCGATGGGTGGTTGGGGCTGGGGCTGTTGCTGTGCGTACGGCTGCGGCACGGCTTGCGGGTAGCCGTAGACGGGAGCCGGGGCGGTCGCGGGATAGCCGTAGGCGCCCTCGGCGTAGGGACCGCCGGGCGGGGTGGAGTAGGGGTTCTGGCCGGGCTGTCCGGGCGGCTGTTCCGGAGGTGGTCCGGGGTACTGGTTCGCCATGGGTGCTCTTCCCCCCGAGAGTGCGTATGGACGTTCATCCTCCCGCTCGGTCACGTCCCGTATCTACGTAATGACAAGAAATAACCACGTGAGCAGCCGCTCCGCCTCGTCGGAATCGGATCGGAAGCGGATGGTGGCTACCCGCGGAAGCGGTGGGAGCGGTGCACTGAGGTCCGGTGAGGCCGGGTGGCGGTGGCGGGCCAGGAACCGGTGGGCGAGGCCGCATGGGGGAGCCGGAGATGCGGAGGAACCTGTCGGGACGGGGGCTGGACGCCCACAACTGCCCGGCCTCACCTTGGAGTTGGTCACTCCGGCCGGTCGTCCAGGTCCGGGACCAGTTCGTGGAAGCGCCGTTCGACCGGGGAGAGATCGGTGCTGGCCAGGTCCTCCGGGCGGATCACTATGCGGAGTTCGGGTGTGAGCGCGGGGTGCAGACGGCACGCGGCGATGAACGAGTCGACGATCAGGCCCACGAGCTGGCCCCTGTCGAGGTCCGTCACCCGGGCCAGCCCGGAACCGACGAGCGGGACGGCGACCGGTCTGAACAGACCGTGCACGGCCACCGAGGCCCAGAGGTGGTCCAGGCTCGCGCGCAGATCCTCGTTCCCGGACCTGGCCACGAGGTCGTTGCCGAGCCGCGAATAGGCGACCGCGAAGATCCGGCGGCCGTCGACGGGTACGGCGACGGTCGTCCCCACCGGGTAACGGACCCGCCGGCCGCGGGGCTTGGCCCGCGCGCTCTCCGTGCCGACGGCCCGCACGGTACGCAGCCCGGTCTTCAACTTGTCGTCCAGCAGGCGGCGTCGGCCGCCGAAGAGCCGGTCGACCAGCTGGCTCTGGACGCTGTCGCGGCTGATGACGATGTCCTGGTCGGTCTCCGTGTCGAAGGTGTCGGTGAAGCCGACCACCAGATTGCAGTCCGTCTGCTCGAACAAGTCGCCCCGGACCAGGACGACATCGGCCCGCTGACCGGGCAACGGGACTCTGTGGCGCAGCAGTTCGGCACCGTGGCGGGCGCGGAGCGCGGCGCGCAGGGTGTCCAGGACGCGGGCGGCGTCGAGATCGTCGGGATGGTCGCGGACGATCAGCTCGGCGACCGGCAGCGCGAGGTCGGGGCGGCCCAAGTCGGCCTGGACCCGGACCAGTTCGCGGCGGGCGGAGTCCAGCAGGGCGGTGAGACGGCGGATGAAGGGGTCCGCGAAGTTCTCGCCGTTGACCTCGGCCAGCGGCCGCCCCCGGACCAGGGCCAGCGCCTCGGCCAGCTCATGGGCGGCGGTCGCGGGCGGGGCGAGGAGGGCGCTGCCGACGACCGCCGTGAACCGCGCGCTGTCCAGCTCCTCGGGCCGCAGCACCAGGCGGTAGGCGGTCTCCGGGCCGTGCACGGTGACCTGCTGCTCGGTGCGCAGGACACGGGCCGCGGTGCCGTCCTGGACGGGGTCGAGAGCGCGCCGCAGTTCCAGCACGCGCTTCTGCACCTCGTTGCGATTGCGCTGGTCCAGATGGCGCGGGCCGTCCGCCAACCCCCATACGTCCCGGCGCAGTTGACGCACCGGCACGGCCTCGCCCTCGGCGGCCACCAGGCGGACCAGCAGCCGGGTGGTCAACGGTGTCAGCCGGACCGGGATCCCGTCGACGTCGAGCCGGACCGGCCCCAGCACTCTGACCTGAATGCGCGCTTGTCCATCGGCCACCCGCGTCGCCCCCGCCGCGTTCCTGTATCGCTGTGTCGCTCTGCTTCATCACTCTGCGTCACCGATAAGTGACCAGCAGATTATCATGATGTCCTGGAGGAACCGTGTTTTCTCGATTTCTACGGTTCTACGGCACCGGACGTGCACGCAGGATTTTCGCGCGCAGCACGATGGTGGCATTCGGCGGAATATCCGCGGTCCTTCAGTTCGTCGGGCAGTTCTTCCCCCGCAGCTTTCCCGATCCCGGCACGGTCACGGTGGTGTCCGTGGCGGCCTGCCTGCTGTGGGGGCTGGGCCAGGCGCGTCCGGTGCCGCGGGTGGAGCAGGTGTTCCGGCGCCCCGACCTCACGGTGGTCGTCGAGGCGGGCGACGTGTTCGACCAGCCGGCACATCTCGTCGTCGGGTTCTGCGACACCTTCGACACCGCGTCGGCCGACGGCGAGGTCATCAACGCGGCCAGTGTGCAAGGGCAGTTGCTGCTCCGCCGGTACGAGGGTGACGTACGGCGCCTGGACGCGGAACTGGCCGCGGCGCTCGCCGGTGTCGCGCCGGTCGGGCGGGAGGAGCGGGCCCGCAAGCCGCTGGGCAAACTGGACCGGTATCCGCTCGGCACGGTGGCGGTCCTGGGTGCCCGGCCGAGGTTGGTGTTCGGCGTCGCGTACAGCCGTATCGGCAACGACTGTGTGGCCGCGTCCAGTGTGGAGGACCTCTGGCTCGGGCTCGGCCGGCTGTGGGACGCGCTGCACCGGCATGCCCAACTGGAGGCGGTGGCCATGCCGTTGGTCGGATCGGGGCTGTCCCGGCTGGACCATCTCGACCAGGACAGTCTGCTGCGGCTGATCCTGATGTCGTTCGTCGCGCGGTCCCGGGAGGGCGCGGTCTGCCGGGAGTTGCGGGTGGTGGTGCGGCCCGCCGATCTGGAGCGGATCGACCTGCGGGAGGTGGGGGCGTTCCTGAGGGTTCTGGCGTCGGGACTGGACCGCGTATAAAAAAGGGGGACGGTCGGCATGTGAAAAAAGAGGGGACGGCTCCCGAGGGCCGTCCCCTTTTCTCTTCGGTTTCCTTCCGGTTTAGGCGAGCCTGCGATACGCGGAGAGATTCCGGAAGTGCCGGGTGTCGCGCCATTCCGGTCCGCTGTCGTCGAGTTGGCAGCCGGCCAGCCTCAGCCGGGCGGAGATCTTCGCGAGGGAGGCCTCCGTGCCGTCGAACCGGATGACGTTGATGCCCGCGGTGTCGGCGACGTGCCGCAGCCGGCCGACCTCGACGATGACGGTCCGCTCGGGGTAGGCCATCAGCACCATGCCCAGCTCGATCAGGACGTTCTGCCGGGGCTGGCCGGTGAGTTGGGTCTCGTCGTCCCGCTCGCGGTTGCCGAGCAGATGCGGGTGGAGCTTGGCGACGTCGTCGGGGGTGAGCAGAACCAGGGCCGCCTGTGCCTGCGCCGGTGCGTTCATGACGACCTCGCCGAGGAAGGGCGAGGCTTTGCCGGTGGCCCGCACCAACTCCTCCCATTCCAGGGGCCGTAGGTCGAGCCGGCGCAGCAGTCCGAACATCGCCGCGCGCACCTCTTCGTCCCGGCCGTGCACGACGAAGACGCTACGGCTGCGGTCGTGACCGGCGGGCGGCGGTACGAACGGCTGCCCGGAGGTCCCCGGCTCGGCGGTCTGCGGCTCGGCGGCCGAAGTCTCGGGCGCCGCGTGGTAGTTGTAGCCGAAGCCCCTGTTCTTCCCGCCGGTGATGATCTGGTTGTTGTCCCCGAACGTATGGCCCTCGCTCATGACTACTAACCTCCTTGGTTGTCGGGCGAACTCGGGCCCGGCGGCTGGTAGTTGTACCCGAAGTTCTCGTTGTGACCGCCGAGGATCGCCTGGGAGTTGTCCCCGACGAGGATGTTGGTCTGCGCGCGGTCGTGGTCGGCGAGATCCACGTGGTGCTCGCTCAGGAACTGCCGGATGGTGTGCAGCAGCCGGCGCTCGACGATCTGGGAGTACTTCAGGGCGTCGGTCTTCTGGAAGAAGTGGTGGTAGGTGTCGCTGGTGGCCATCTCCCGGACACTGGTGAGCGCGCCGCAGTCCACCGACTGCTTGGCGTACCGCCCGAGTCGGAACTCGCTGGTGTCGACCTCCGCGCTCCCGCCGGTGAGCGTGACGGTGCTCCACCCGCCCCGCCCGGGCCGCACGAACCGCCGTACCTGCTTCGGCAGGAAGCGCCGGGGAACCAGCCGCAGCGGCCACAGCGCCAGCGCCAGGCACCAGCGCGGTACGGCCTTGACCATGTCCCACGCGACCCGTACCGCCAGCCGTCCGTCGAACGCGTCGGGCAGCCGGTCGACCAGGTGGAACTCCCTTACCAGCGGCCCGAGTACGTAGGTGTAGAACTCGGTGTGCAGGGTGTCGCCCTTGAGGTCGAAGCCGACGAAGATCGAGGTCACCAGCTCCTCGTTCCAGGAGCCGACGCGGATGCACAGGTACTCGCGGGCCGAGTCGTAGTCCTCCCGCCAGTGGACGGGCGGGAGATCGTCCATGCCGGGCAGCTGGGACCAACCGGCGCCCACCGTACGGTCGTTGGTGCGGATCGCCGTCGTGTAGCGGCGCTGCTCGACGGTCAGCCCCTCGATCCGTTCGTCCCAGCGGGCCTCGTCGCGCAGTTCCGCGCCCATCCTCCGGGCGACGTACGTGGTGATGTCGTGGACGGTGAACGGCAGGACGGGCTTGCGCTCCACCTCGTCGAGGTCGCCCCCGGACGCCTCGAACTCCTTGCGGGCGGCGAGGCGGTTCTTCGGTGCGCCGAGCAGGAGTTGGGCGTTCGCCCAGTCACGCAGGGGCTCACCGGCACCGACGAAGGGCCGGAAACCGCCGTAGAAGACCAGGCCGGTCTGGCCGGCCTGTTCGCGGTCGATCTTGCCGATCAGGGCGTCGGTGAGTCTGCCGGCGACGGGGTAGGAGCCGTCGAAGCCGCCGGCGGGGCCGGCCTCCTTCAGGCGGGTCATCAGGATGTGCAGGGTGACGACCCGGCGCAGATAGGCGGCGCCCCACAGCACCCAGAACATCAACTGGGCGGCGACGAAGGCACTCAGCGGCCCCTTGCTCATCAGCAGCAGGAGCGCGACCGCCGAGCCGGCCACAACTCCCCATTGGATACGGCGCAGTCGGCGGGCCGCGAGCGCGTGGGCGAGGACCGAGACGGCGTCGTAGCCGTACGACGGCGCGACCACTCTGAAGCGGTTCTTGAACAACTCCCGGATGACGGCCCGGCGGTAGACGGGATCGAGGTACGTGCCCGCGGACAGCAGGCGGGTGGCCTTCGTCCGCGCGTACACGCGGGGGATCTGTGGCGCTCCGGGCGGAGTGCCGGGCGGATAGCGGTGCGGTGCCTGTGTGCTCACGACGGTTCAGCGCTCCACTCGTACGGGGATGTCAGCCGATCGGGGTTGCCGTGCCATGGGTGATCACACCGTCCTCGACGGTGTAGGTGACGTTGTACGAGCGCGAAGTACCGTCCGTCTGACGGGCGTTGAGAACCAGCTGCACGAAGGTCCCCTGCACGGACACCTGACTGATGCTGTCCCGCTGGGTGTTGGCGTAGCCCTTGACGAACGCGTCGTAGTCCGCGTCGCCCAGGTTCTTGCCGCCGAGGGCCCAAGCGGTCGAGTAGTCACGGTTGTTGACCGCGGCGAAGTAGGCGTTGACGACCGCTTCCGGCTCCGCCGCCGCGCTGGTCGCCTCCTCCGTCGGGTCGCCGAGCGCGCTCCCGGGCGCGGAGGTGACCGGGTCGGAGGCGCTGTACGGGTCCGGCGCGGTGGACTGGGTGTACGGATCCGGCGCGGTGGACTGGGTGTACGGATCCGGCGCGGTGGACTGGGTGTACGCGTACGACGCGGTGGGCGGGCTGTACGGCTGAGCCTGCGCCCCGCCGCCGCTCGAGAAGGACCCGTCGACCAGCCCCAGGAGCAGAACGGCCAGCAGGGGAACCCCGATGACCGTGAGCCCCCAGGTTCGGGCGGCTCCGGCGGGCGGTATCAGCCCGCCGGCCCGGTAGGACGCCGGGGGGCTGGGCACGGCGGCGGTGGACGGCGGGTTCGGTGCGGCAGGGGTGGACGGTGGTGGTCCGAGGTCGTTCATGGGACGCTCCGACGGCATGGACGGGATGGGCTGCGCATGGAGAGGTCGGCGGGAAAACCCCGCGAAAGGCTGATTGACCCCTTGCATGCCACCAGCGGCTCCGCTTCCGCCACCAGAACCGATCCGCTTCCGATGCGCTTCCGGGGGGTTCCAGGGGCTTCACCGGGGCTCCTCCCGCCAACCTCCCCCGCGCAGCACAAAGCCCCCCACCGGAGGGAATCCGCGGGTGGGGGGCTTTGCCGGGAAGGGGGGCGCTGCGGAGAAGAGGGGCTACTTCTTCTTGCCCTGATTCTTGACCGCCTCGATCGCCGCCGCAGCCGCGTCAGGGTCCAGGTAGGTCCCGCCGGGCTTGACCGGCTTGAAGGACGCGTCGAGTTCGTAGGCCAGGGGGATGCCCGTGGGGATGTTCAGGCCCGCGATGTCGGCGTCGGAGATGCCGTCGAGGTGCTTGACCAGGGCGCGGAGGGAGTTGCCGTGGGCGGCGACCAGGACCGTGCGGCCCGCGAGGAGGTCGGGGACGATGCCGTCGTACCAGTACGGGAGCATGCGGACGACGACGTCCTTCAGGCACTCCGTGCGGGGGCGCAGCTCCGGCGGGATCGTCGCGTAGCGCGGGTCGTCCGACTGGGAGAACTCCGTGCCGTCCTCGAGGGGCGGGGGCGGGGTGTCGTAGGAGCGGCGCCAGAGCATGAACTGCTCCTCGCCGAACTCCGCGAGGGTCTGCGCCTTGTCCTTGCCCTGGAGGGCGCCGTAGTGGCGCTCGTTCAGGCGCCAGCTGCGGTGGACGGGGATCCAGTGGCGGTCCGCGGCCTCCAGCGACAGCTGCGCCGTGCGGATCGCGCGCTTCTGGAGGGACGTGTGGACCACGTCGGGGAGCAGGCCGGCGTCCTTGAGCAGCTCACCGCCGCGGACCGCCTCCTTCTCGCCCTTCTCGTTCAGGTTCACGTCCACCCAGCCGGTGAACAGGTTCTTCGCGTTCCACTCGCTCTCGCCGTGGCGGAGGAGGATCAGCTTGTACGGTGCGTCGGCCATGCCTCAGAGCGTAATCCACGCATTCGGGCCACCGCCTGGCGCCTGCCTCCCAGCCCCACAGTTGACGGCTTCTGTTAATTGAGTGGTCCACCGAGTCGCCCCGTTCGTAAGTTGTGCTCGCGGCCGTAGCCGCTTACAGGCCAGCTGCCCGACCGTGGGGGAACCATCCATGTCACTCGCCGCCCTGAGACGCGCCGCCCGGGAAACCGTCTCCGGCCTCCCCCGCGAGTTCTGGTGGCTGTGGACCAGCACCCTCGTCAACCGGCTCGGCGCGTTCGTCTCGACGTTCATGGCCCTGTACCTGACCCTCGACCGCGGCTACTCCGCCACCTACGCCGGTCTCGTCGCCTCCCTCTACGGCCTCGGCGGCGTCGTCTCCTCCATCGGCTCGGGCGTGCTCACCGACCGCATCGGCCGCCGCCCCACCCTCCTCATCGCGCAGTCGTCGACCGCCGCGTCCGTGGCCCTGCTCGGCTTCATGCACGACCCCGTCGCCATCGCCGCCGTAGCGTGCCTCGTCGGAGCGGCCAGCAACGCGTCCCGCCCGGCCGTGCAGGCGATGATGGCCGACATCGTGCGCCCCGAGGACCGTATCCGCGCGTTCTCGCTCAACTACTGGGCCATCAACCTCGGCTTCGCCATCTCCTCGATGGCCGCCGGGTTCATCGCCGAGGTCAGCTACCGCGCCGGGTTCCTGCTGGAGGCCGGGATGACGGCGGTCTGCGCGGTCGTCGTGTTCCTACGGCTGCCCGAGTCCCGGCCCAGCGTCGCGGCGGACGGCAGCAAGGGGGCGGCCGACGCGGTCGGGCTCGGGACCGTTCTGCGCGACGGGCGGTTCATGAGCGTCGTAGGACTGTCCTTCCTCGTCGCCCTCGTCTTCCAGCAGGGCTCGGTCGGACTGCCGGTCGCGATGGGCGAGGCCGGTTTCACGCCCGCCGACTACGGCACCGCGATCGCCGTCAACGGCTTCCTCATCGTCGCCCTCCAGATCCCGGTCACCCGCCTCATCGAACACCGCGACGCCAAGCGGCTGTTGGTGGTCTCGTCGATCCTCGCGGGCTACGGCTTCGGGCTCACCGCGTTCGCCGGCTCGGTCGGTGTCTTCGCCCTCACAGTGTGCGTGTGGACCCTCGGCGAGATGATCAACGCCCCGACCCAGACGGGCCTGGTCGTCCGCCTCTCCCCGGTCCAGGGGCGCGGCCGGTACCAGGGCATGTACACCCTGTCCTGGGCGGTCGCCGCGCTGGTCGCTCCGCTGATGTCCGGGTTCGTCATCGACCGGTTCGGGGCGGAGTGGCTGTGGGGGTTGTGCGCGGTCGTGGGGACGGGGGCCGCGGTGGGGTACGGGGCGCTGATGCGGCGGGTTCCGGCGGCGGAGCCGGGCGGGGAGGCCGTGGAGGGGTTCACCGAGGTGAACGTAGAGGTGGAGGGGTTCACCGAAGTGAACGTAGAGGTGGAGGGGTTCGCCGAGGAGGCCGTCGTGCCGTCCGTCCTTCGGCCCGCTACGGAAACCACCGCCAGCTCCTGACCGGACCGGGACCGCCGATCCCGGCTTCCTCGGCCCGCACGACAACCAGGATGACCCAGTCACCGGAAAGTCATGCCCGCCGCGGTACCGCTCCGTCCTGCCAGCGGTAGAGGTCGCGCAGCAGGGAGATCTCGGCGCCGTGGTGGATCAGCTCCCTGTTGACGTGCAGGACCCTGTTCTCCATGGGAAACCGCTCGGGACCCACCGCGGGCGGATGCTCCAGGTCGGCGTCCGAGAGCTCGCGGACCCCCGCGTTCCATCTCCCGTACATCTCATCGAGCTGTTTCAGCGCCTCGTCAGCGGTCCCCGCGTAGGCGAATGTCCCGGAGTCGACGTCCTGGCCGCCGAAGTACCAACCGACCCGATAGCCCAGGCAGTCGACGATGATGTGCGCCAGCCGCCAGGCGATCGTGGTCACCGGCGCCGGCACCGGGCCAGGGGACGCGAGGTCCATCGTCCACTCCCCCGAACCTTCCGACATCGGTGCGGCCGACGTGCCACTGCCACGCGGGCGGATGCTCCAGCAGTCGCGCACCGGCTCCCAGAAGTACTCGTCATCGGTAAGACCGTCGAGCCGCGGCCGCAGGTTCTGCTGCCAGTACCAGTCCAGCTGGTCCGCGAGCCGCTCGCTTCTTGTCATGTCCGCACACTACAAACACCGGAGACCCGGCTACGACCCTCACGGACACCGTCGCCCCTCCGCTCCTCAGGGATGCATCCGCGCCCCCTTCACCACCTTGTCCACCCCGTTCCGCGGCCCGTACACAGCCAGCCCCACCACGTCCAGCCCAGCCGTGGCAACGGCCCGCACCGCCGCCCGGTTGTCGCGATCGTTGCCGGTGCCGAACAGGTCCGACGTGAAGACGGACCGGGGCAGCGCACGGCCGAGTGCCCGCCCGTGGGCCGCCACGAGGACCTCCTTCGTGGCCTCGAAGATCATCACCGGCTGCCGGAACATCGGCAGATACCGCACCCCGTCGGCGTCCTCGTACGGCTCCCCGATCACCTCGGGAACCTGTGATCCCAGGCCGCTGACCAGGAACGACGTGACGTTCAGCCGCTGCCAGGGCTCAAGGTCGTCCCGCAGGAGGACGGCGATCTTGGTGTCGAAGCGGACCGGTTCGGTGAAGGCGTCAGTGGTGCCGGGGGTCGTGTCGGCGGTCGTGTCAGTGCTCATGCATCGAGACTGCCGACCGCCCCGCGCCCCCGTCTTGTACGTTCTTTGCATGGCCCCGCAACAGGGCCCGGGCCAGCCCGGCCCAGGTCACCCCCGGCAGGAAGTCTCCGCCTGGCGGCCCCGCATCCCCGGTGTCGTCGAGGTCTTCCACGCCCACTTCACCGAGTACGCGTACCCGATGCACGTGCACGACGCGTGGACGCTGCTGATCGTGGACGACGGAGCCGTACGGTACGACCTCGACCGGCACGAGCACGGCACCCCGCACGACACCGTGTCCCTGCTGCCGCCGCACGTCCCGCACAACGGCTCCCCCGCCACCCCGCACGGCTTCCGCAAGCGCGTCCTCTACCTCGACGGCACACACCTCGCGGACACCCTGATCGGTTCCGCCGTCGACCAGCCGGACCTCCGTGACCCCGAACTCCGGCTGCGCGTGGGCCAGTTGCACACCGCGCTCGACCACCCCGGCGACGAACTGGAGGCGGAGAGCCGGCTCACGCTCATCGCCGAACGGCTGCACGCCCATCTACGGCCGCCCAACACCCCCACCACCTTGGCCCCCACGCTCGCCCGCGACCTCCGCGAACTCCTCGACGAGCGCGTCACCGAAGGCATCACCCTCGACGAGGCCGCGCGGCTCGTGCACGCCCATCCCGCCCATCTGGTACGGGCGTTCAGCGGTGCGTACGGCATCGCACCGCACCAGTACCTGATGTCCCGCCGCGTCGACCGCGCCCGCCGGCTCCTCCTCGACGGGCGTCCGCCGGGCGAGGTGGCGACGGTGACCGGGTTCTACGACCAGTCCCATCTCACCCGCCATTTCCGGAAGTTGGTGGGCGTCACGCCGGGGCGTTATTCACGCGACAGGCACTGACGCCCCGGCTAGATTCCGCGCATGGACTGGCACGAGTGGCACGACGCCTACGACTCCCCCGATTCCTACCTGAGTCGGCGCCTGGCCCTCATCCAGGAACGCCTCCGTATCGCCCTCGACACCGCCCCGCCGGGCCCGCTCACCGCGATCAGCCTCTGTGCCGGGCAGGGCCGCGACCTGATCGGCGTCCTGGCCGACCACCCCCGGGGTCCCGAAGTCCGCGCCCGGCTGGTCGAGTTGGACGAGCGGAACGTGGACACAGCGAGACAGGCGGCCCGCGCCGCCAACCTCCCCGGCGTCGAAGTCATCGCCGGAGACGCCTCGTTGACGGATCATTACGCCGAACTCGCCCCCGCCGACCTCGTCCTGGCCTGCGGCCTCCTCGGCAACATCTCCGACGCCGACGTCGAACGCGTCCTCGACCACTGCACCGCCCTGTGCCGGACGGGCGGCACGCTGGTGTGGACGCGCAGCCGGGACATCGCCCCCGACCTCGTCCCCCAGGTCTGCGCCTGGCTGGAGGAGCGCGGCTTCGAGCGCCTGTGGGTGTCGGACCCCTCGATCCCCCAGTCCGTCGGCGCCCACCGTTTCACCGGCGGACCCCGCCAACTCCCGACCGGCACCCGCATGTTCGACTTCATCGGCTACGACGTCCTCCGGCGCACCTGAGCTCACGCGTGAGCTCATGCGTGAGTCACAGCTCCCGCTGCGCCTCGTACAGGTTCCGCGGCCGTACGACACCCGTCGTGCCGTAGAGCTCCAGCCGTGCGTGCAGATCGCCGGTGAAGTCGGGGACGTCGATCTGGTCGAACTCGGTGACCGTGTTGAGGCCCACCGTGGCGCTGTACGGGGCGAGTTGGTCGATCTTCATCAGGCCGGCGCGGCCGTTCGTGACGCGGATGTTCCAGTGGGTGAAGCGGGCGCCGAAGAGCGGACCGGCGTTCGCGTCGCCGCCGTGGCGGCCGTCGTTGTTCACCGTGATGTCGGTGCGGACGTTGGCGAAGGGCAGGCCGCGGTGGCTGTCGAAGGTGCCCATGCGCATGTCGCCGCGCGACCAGACGTTGTACGACGACAGGCCCTCGACGTTGATGCCGTGGAGCTGGGTGTTGGCCGGGGCCGGGACCGTGCGCTCCTCGATCGTGAAGTCCTCGATGAGGTTGTCGTGCGAGCCCTCGCGGCAGAAGTAGGGGTGATGGGAGCCGCGGCCCGCCACCGTCGTACCGCGCAGCGTGCACGCCGAGGCCGCCACCAGGCCGAAGCCGTTGTCGACGTGCCGGACCGTCACGTCGTCGAGCCAGCAGTCGTAGGCGCATTGGAGGACGACACCGTTGTAGCCCTTGTCGAGGAGGTGGGGTTGTTGCGGGGTCTCCACCGCCTCCAGCGAGAGGCCCTCCACTCCCGAGCCCGTCAACTCCTCTACGTGTGTGGTGAGTTGAGGGCTCCACTCGGGGCGGATGTCGAGGGGCAGCGGGCGTTCGAGAGTGACCCTGCGGCCGTGGACGTGCGCGATACGGACCGGCCATTCGTAGGGGACGTACGACAACAGCTTCGTCTTGTCGTCCCAGTAGTACGCCTCGGGGCCGGGGCCGCCGCCCGCCATGTGCTCCAGGAGGGTGTGGCCGGGGTCGTCGGCGAGGCGGAGCAACACCAGTGCGCCCGGCTTCAGTTGGGAGGTGTCCGCCACCGTCACCGTCCACGCGCCCTGCCGGGCCGGTTCGACGGTCGTCAACTGCCGCCATTCGTCACGCCTGTTGCCGGTCCAGCCCTCGAAGGGCCAGGCCTTCGCCCTGATCGCGGCGACCAGTGAGTCCCAACGGGCCGTCGGCGCAAGCCAGATGAGGCCGCCCGCCCAGGACCAGGACGACTTGTCGCCGCCGTAGCGCGAGCCGTAGACGCCGATCAGTTCCGTCAGGTTCTTCGTCGCGTAGAGCTTCGTACGGTCGCTCCCGGCGCCCCGCAGGACGACCCCGGAGTGGCCGACGCGGATCACGTCGTCGATGCGAAAGGTGCCGGGCGGGATGAGCACCGTGCCACCGCCGGCCCTGCCGACAGCGGCGATGGCACGGTTGATCGCGGGGGCGGAGTCGACGGCGGAGTCCGCCACGGCGCCGTACGCGCGGACGTCCAGCACGCGCGAGTGCCGGGGGTGGCGCCGCGCACCCGCCTTCCCGATGTACGGGATCTGCGGGTGGGTGAAGGGGGTGCGGGTGAACTCCCGCCAGAGGGAAGGGACTTCGCCCCCGGGACCTCCGGGTCCCTGCTTCGGCAGGGGGACCGCCAAGGCCAGCGTGCTTCCGAGCAGGGTTCGTCTGGTGAGACGGGTGTGGCTCATGTACGTACGTCCTCCCACGCGGCTCTTCATGGATGTGAACGACGTTCAGAAATGTGCTGGCGGTGAGCATGCCACGACGCCCTCGCGCAGCGAAAGGGGTCAGTACGAGATCAGTCGGTCGGCCGCTGGGTCAGATTCGTGAACGCGTCCAGATTCCGCGTCGACTCCCCGCGCGACACCCGCCACGCGTACTCCTTGCGGATCGCGGAGGCGAAGCCCAGTTCCAGGAGGGTGTTGAAGCTGCCGTCGGCGGCCTCCAGGACCTGGCCGAGGAGGCGGTCGATCTCGGTCTCGGTGACCGCGGACAGCGGCAGCCGACCGGTGACGTACACGTCGCCGAGCTGATCGACGGCGTAACTCACGCCGTACAGCTTGAGGTTGCGCTCCAGGAGCCAGCGGTGGACGCCCGTCTCGTTCTCGTCGGGGTGCCGGATGACGAAGGCGTTGAGCGAGAGGGAGTGGCGGCCGACGAGGAGAGAGAGGGTCGTCGACAGCTTGCGGGTGCCGGGGAGTTGGACGACGAAGGCGCCGGACTCCGGGCTCTCCCAGTCGAGTTCGGCGCCCTTGAGGAAACCCTCGATGACCTGCGCCGCCCGCTCCTGGTCCGCTGCTGCCTCACCCATGGTGCGAGCGTACGTGACGGCGGTGGGCCTGTGCCGCGGCCGTGTAGACGTCCGCCGTGGCGGCGGCCGCGGTGTCCCAGCCGAAGCACTGGGCGTGCCGGGCGGCGGCCTCGCCCATGCGGGTCGCACGGTGCGGGTCGTCGGCGAGATCGCGAAGCACGCGCGCGTACGCGGCGGGGTCGTGGCCCTGCACCAGGAAGCCGGTCTCGCCGTCGCGCACGGCCACCGGGAGGCCGCCGACCGAGGCCGCGAGCACCGGCGTACCGGCCGCCTGCGCCTCTATGGCGACCAGCCCGAAGGACTCGCTGTACGACGGCATGACCAGCACGGACGCGGCCCGGAACCAGTCCGCGAGCTGCTCCTGCCCGACCGGCGGCCGGAACCGTACGACGTCCGCGATACCCAGCCGCGCGGCCAGTTTCTGCAGGCCCTCGGGCTTGGCGAGGCCGCTGCCGCTGGGGCCGCCGACGACCGGGACGACGATGTTCGAGCGCAGCTCGGGTCGCTCGTCCAGCAACACCGCCACCGCGCGCAGCAGCACGTCCGGCGCCTTCAGGGGCTGGATGCGGCCCGCGAAGAGCGGGATCAGGGCGTCCTGCGGGAGGCCGAGGCGGGCGCGGGCCGCGGCTCGGCCGTCCGCGGGGCGGAAGCGTTCGAGGTTCACGCCGGGGTGGACCACGGCGACCTTGGCGGGGTCGGCCGCGTAGTGCCGTACGAGTTCGTCGGCCTCCTCCGCCGTGTTGGCGATGAGGCGATCGGCGGCGGAGACGATCTGGGTCTCGCCGATGACGCGGGCGGCCGGTTCGGGGGTGTCGCCGTCGGCCAGGCTGGCGTTCTTGACCTTGGCCATGGTGTGCATGGCGTGCACGAGGGGGACGCCCCAGCGCTGGGCGGCGAGCCAGCCGACGTGGCCGGAGAGCCAGTAGTGCGAGTGGACGAGGTCGTAGTAACCGGGGCGGTGGCCGGCCCACGCCTGCATCACTCCGTGCGTGAACGCGCAGAGCTGGGCGGGGAGTTCCTCCTTGGCGAGGCCTTCGTACGGGCCCGCGTCGACGTGCCGGACGAGCACGCCGGGTGCCAGCTCGACGGTCGGGGGGAGGGCGGCCGTGGTGGCGCGCGTGAAGATCTCCACCTCGATGTTGATCGCGGCGAGGCGCTGCGCGAGCTCCACGATGTAGACGTTCATGCCGCCCGCGTCGCCCGTGCCGGGCTGGTGCAGCGGTGACGTGTGCACGGAGAGCATGGCGACCCGGCGGGGCTTGCGGTGCAGCCGCAGCCGGGCGGACGAGGCCGCGGAACGCCGTCCGAGCCTGCTGCCGTACTGGCTCACGTCGCGTTCCTCCTCGCTGCGGGCATGCCTGAGGGAGGGTGTGGGGTTCCCTCCAAGGAGGCCAACATCGGGAGGCCGGATTCTCATTCCGGCGCATGAGGATTTTACCCAGCCATTGCCGGGGGTCGGTCAACCGTTCGAGGGGGCGGTGCGTTGGCCCCCGCCCGTAGCTTGGCTCCCGTCCGCCGGTCAGCCCACCGGCGACGTCGCGAAGGCGTGCCAGTTCGCGGCCGTGCGGCCGGTCTGCTTGAGCAGTCGGGCCGGTTCGGGCGCGGCGGGCCATATCTGGAGGAGGTACCGGTCGTCGGTCGGCGGCTCGTCGTCCTCCCGGACGTCCTTGCTGCGGCCCGCGTCCATGCCGATGGCGGAGTACCGCACGCGGTAGTCGCGCTCCCCCAGTTCCAGCTCCCACCGGTTCTTCCCGTTCCACTGCCGCAGCACCGTCTCCTCCGACACCGGCCGGAACGGGACCTCGACGATCTCCTCCCACGTCTCGTCCAGCTCGGGCCGGCTGTCGTGCAGCTCGGCGGTGAAGTCGACGCCGCCGATGCGCAGACCGGTCAGAAGTAACAGCATCCCCTCCTGCCCACCGCCGCAGAGCCCGACGCCCTCCTGCCCGGCGAAGGCATCGTGCAGGTCGCAGTCGTCCTCGCCGCTCTCCACGAATATCTGGCCGTAGTCGACCTGCACTTCGTCGCTGACAAGCACCTTCATGAGTCCCGCCTCTCCCTCGGTCAACCTGATCTCCGATCCTGCCAGGCGGCACTGACAACGGGACGGGAAAGGCACCGACAACGTCGGCCGAGGCCCGTGCCGCGCCCCTCGTCCCGCGCCGCCTACCCTCGTAGGTATGACAGCCCGCGCGACGACCCCCCGCCCCGTGGGAACGGTCACGCGCGGCACGACCAACCCCAACCGGCTGCGCCGCATGGACCGCTGGATCGCGGCGACGCACGGCGCCGAGCTGCGGCGGGCCGTCGATCCCGTCGCCGTCGACCTCGGGTACGGCGCCGCGCCCTGGACGGCCGTAGAGCTGCTGGCGCGCCTCCGTACCGTCGCGCCGCACGCGCGCGTGGTCGGTGTCGAGATCGAACCGGCGCGGGTCGCGGCGGCGAAGCCGTACGAGCGGGAGGGGCTCTCCTTCCGGCACGGGGGGTTCGAGATCCCGGTACCGCAGCGGCCGTTGCTGATCCGCGCGGCGAACGTGCTGCGGCAGTACGACGAGGCACAGGTCGCCGACGTGTGGGCGCGGCTGTGCGGGCGGCTGGCGCCGGCGGGCGGGGGCTCCCGGGGCGGGCTGCTCGTCGAGGGGACCTGTGACGAGATCGGGCGGCGGCACGTGTGGGTCGCGCTCGGTCCTGAGGGGCCGCGCACGGTCACCTTCGCGACCCGACTCGGTTCCCTGGAGCGGCCGTCCGACCTGGCCGAGCGCCTCCCGAAGTCCCTCATCCACCGCAACGTCCCCGGCGAACCGGTGCACGCCTTCCTCCGCGACTTCGACCGCGCGTGGGCCGCGGCCGCGCCCTACGCCTCCTACGGCGCCCGTCAGCGCTGGATCCGCGCGGTGCGGGACCTCACCGCGGACTGGCCGGTGACGGACGGACCGGCACGCTGGCGGCAGGGCGAAGTGACCGTGACCTGGGGGGCGTTGGCTCCACGCGGGTGAATCCGGTTGCGGGTGAGGCGCGTGGGGAACGATCCCCGGCGACCGTTCGTCACACGGACGGGGAGACCGTCATGCCCGGTCGTGACAGCTCATGACCTGGAAGGAAAGGGAAGAAGTACGAGAAGTACTGCCTCTGTCGTTTTACGTGCGGACATGGCACGATCCCCCAGGCGTCCGTAAGTTACTGACGGTCAATCAGATACGGGATTGTGGGGGCAGGGGTATGGGAGCGGGCAGGCGAGCCCTGATCACGACGGCCGTCACGGTCGTCTGCGCGGTCACCGTGCTGGCGGCACCCGGTATCGCGTTCGCGAGCCCGGCGCCCACGCCGACCTCGACCCCGTCGGCCACCGCGTCCCCAACCCCCGTGACCAACAAGGACCTTGAGGCCGTACGCGAGAAGCTCGACGCGCTCTACCACGACGCGGCCGTCGCCACGGACGCCTACAACGCGGCCGAGGAGAAGTCCCAGAAGCAGTCCGCGGAGATCGTGGAGCTGGCCAAGAAGATCGTCAAGGGCCAGGAGAAGCTGGACGAGTTGAAGGACCGCGCCGGTGCCGCGGCCCGCTCCCAGTACCGCACGGGCGGACTCCCGGACGAGGCGCAGCTGCTGCTGAGCGACAACCCGCAGGCGTTCCTGGACGGTACGGGCCGGGTCCTCCAGGGCCAGCGCGCCACCAAGGGCCTGATCGCCGAACTGACCCGCACCCAGCAGGACTTGAAGCAGTACACCGCCGACGCCTCCGCCCAGTGGCAGCAGTTGGAGAAGAACCGGCAGGCCAAGGCCACCGCCAAGAAGAAGGTCACGACCCAGATCGCGGCGGCCGAGAAGCTCGAGTCCCAGCTGGAGAAGCAGGAGAAGGAGCGGCTGGCGAAGCTGGAGCAGCAGGCCGCGCTGAAGGCGCAGACCGCGTGGCTCGACTCCGGCGCCCTCAAGGACGTCAGCGGCAAGGCGACCTCGGCGGGCAAGGCGGCGGTGGCCTACGCGACGGCCCAGCTCGGCAAGCCGTACGAGTGGGGCGCCGAGGGCCCCTCGACGTACGACTGCTCGGGGCTGACCTCACAGGCCTGGGCGAGCGCGGGCGACCCGATCCCGCGCACCTCGCAGGAGCAGTGGAAGCAGCTCCCGCACGTCGCCGTGAAGGACATGCGGCCCGGCGACCTCATCATCTACTTCGACGACGCCAGCCATGTCGCCATGTACATCGGCGACGGCGCGATCATCCACGCCCCGCGGCCGGGGCGGACGGTGACAGTCGCGGGGGCGGGTTCGATGCCGATATTGGGTGTTGTGCGCCCGGATGCGTAATACGTCCGGTTGATGGGCGAAGTTCGGCCGGTGACCCGGGCCACGTGACCTGGCGCACGCACCCTCCGCGCCAAACACCCGCCCGGCGTGACCTTCGTCATCCCCGGGTAAGAGCCACCCTGCCCAACTGCCGTACGGATCACGGCATATGACAGTGGCCGCCTGCCAGGCGACCTGTCTCACACCATTCCTTTACGGCGCCCACTACCGCTATGGTCCCCGTCGGTGGGTCGAGGTCCCTCGCCCCACCGTGCCCTCGGGGGGAGGGAAGGAACCAGGACGATGCCCGCACCCATACCGCGGCAGAGAGCGGTCCCGGCCGCGGAAAGTGGTCAGGCGCAGGCCGAGCCCGCGATCGGCGGCCCCTCCGGACACAGTTCCGGAGGCATCACCGGAGACAGCTCCGCGGCCGCCTCCACCGCCGTCTCCGGAGCCACGGAGGCTCCGCGCACGCAGGACACGGTCAAGGACGACACGGTCGCCGCCGCCGACAAGGCGGGCGACAAGGCCGACGACGGCACGGCGGGCGACCGCCCGGCCGACGCCGCGCCCCGCGCTGCCCACGGCCACGCCCATGCCCACGGCACCCCGGCCGGTCACCTCACCCTGCTGATGATCGAGGACGACCCCGGCGGTTCGCCGGCCGTGCCCGAGCTGCTCGACCCGACCGGCAAGCCGATCCGGGTCCGCACCGCCCGCAACCTCACCGAGGCCGAGCGGCTGCTCACGGACGACGTCCACTGCATCCTGCTGGACCTCGCGCTGCCCGCCCCCGCCCGGGCCGCGGACGGCGCCGACGACGAGCTCGCCGTGCTCAAGCACGTCCTGCGGATCGCGCCGCACCACGCCGTCCTCGCCCTCACCGCCTCCGGCGACACCGAGCGCGGCGCCGAGGCGGTCCGCGTCGGCGCCCAGGACTACCTCTTCCGCGACGAGCTGGACGGCCGGCTGCTGAGCCGCGCGATCCGCTACGCCGTGGAGCGCAAGCGCTCCGACCGCGCCGAGCGCAAGCTCACCGAGTCCAAGCTGCGCGCCCAGGAGAACGCCCGCCTCGAACGCGGCCTGCTGCCCACACCCCTCCTGGAGGGCTCCCCGCTGCGCTTCGCCGCCCGCTACCGCCCCGGCCGCTCCCGCGCGCTGCTCGGCGGCGACTTCTACGACACCGTGCGCACCCCCGACGGGACGGTGCACGCGATGATCGGCGACGTCTGCGGGCACGGCCCCGACGAGGCCGCGCTCGGTGTGGAACTCCGCATCGCCTGGCGCGCGTTGACCCTGGCCGGCCTCTGCGGCGACCAGCTCCTCGGCACGCTGCAACAGGTCCTGGAGCACGAGCGCTCCGACGACGAGATCTTCGCGACGCTCTGCACGGTCGACATCGCCCCCGACGGCCGCCGCGCGGGCCTCTGCCTGGCCGGCCACCCGTCCCCGCTGCTCGCCTGCCCCGGCCGCCCGGCCGAACTGCTCCCCTACGACAACAACGGCCCCGCCCTCGGCCTGCTCACCGGCGCCCGCTGGCCCCGGATGCAGGTCGAACTGGGCGCCGAGTGGAGCCTGATGCTCTACACCGACGGCCTGATCGAGGGCCGGATCGGCGAGGGCCGCCGCGAACGGCTCGGCCAGGACGGCATGGTGGCCATGGTCCGCCGCCAGCTCGCCGAGGGGCTGCGGGGCGAGGAACTGCTCCGCGCGGCGGTCAACGAGGTCCGCGACCTCAACGGCGGCGAGCTGACGGACGACGTGGCGGTACTGATGCTGGACCGGACGCCGTAGCGAAGGCGGGCGACGGAAGGCGCCGTAGCGGAAGTGGGGAACGCACGGCGCCGCAGTCGTCGTACGGCGGGGCGCCCCGCGTGTTGTACGAGGTCAGCGGCCGCCGTTGTACGGGCCGTACGGGCCGTCGCTGCTGGAGCCGCCTCTGCGACTGCGGCCGCCGCCGGGGAGACCGCGGAGGGCCGGGCGTACGTCGACCATGTACACGATGGTCGCGACGAGGCCGATGATCGGCAGGAACGACAGGATGTTGAAGATGAGGTTCACCACGAAGGCGATCCCGAGGACGATCAGCCAGAACGGCTTGGTCTTCTTGTCCGCGGCGCGGTAGGCGTCCTCGCGACG
Source organism: Streptomyces sp. NBC_00986 (assembly GCF_045162565.1). Lineage (NCBI taxonomy): Bacteria > Bacillati > Actinomycetota > Actinomycetes > Kitasatosporales > Streptomycetaceae > Streptomyces > Streptomyces sp. NBC_00986. Next base: position 6,531,833 of record NZ_CP108733.1, on the reverse strand, counting down.
CGTGGCGGCGTCGACGAGTGCGAAGCCGCTGAAAATGATCAGGGCGGTGCTCAACAGCCACATGAACCCTGCGAAGCCCTGCATCAGCACTACGTCCACCACCAGACTCGGCTAGTTCCTAAGCGGTCACCGTACCCGCAACCGGGTTCCCGCTACCCGAAGAACGGGCCGGGCACTCATGGAGTGCCCGACCCGTTACCGATCACCCGTACGTGTTACTTGGCGGGCGGAGTCGTCTTCTTGGCGGTGGTCTTGCGGGCCGGGGCCTTCTTCGCGGCGGGCTTCTTCGCCGGGGCGGGCGCGGCAGCGGCCGGGGCCGGGGTCTCGGCCTTCACCACGACGGGCTCGGCCACCGGGGTCGGGTCGGGCTCGACCGCGACGGCGAGCTCCTCGATCTCGTCGGCGGCCTCGCCGCGCCAGGTCTTCACGGCCTGCTCGCCGTGCTCGGCGACCTTCTCGTACGCCTCGCGGGCCTTGACGGCGTACTCGGCGGCGACGCCGACACCGCGCAGCGCGAAGTCCTGGGCGGACTCGCCGAACTTCTTCAAGTCGGCGTCGAGCGTGCTGCTGAGCTTCTTGAAGTCGCCGTCGAGGCTGGTGATGAACTCGTTGACCTTGGTCTGGAGGTTCTCCTGCGCCTCCTTGGCCTTGGCACTGGCCTCCTTGGCACGGGCGGCGGCCTTCTCCTGCACGGCCTTCGGGTCGGTGCCGCGCACGGCGTCGATCCGGGCCGGCGCCTCGGCACGCAACTGCTCGACCAGGCCGGGAACCTTCTTGGCCTGCTGGAGAGCGAGGTCGGCGGTGCCGGCGGCGAAGTAGAGGGGGGTGGGGTCGCTCAGGGTCTTGCGCAGGTCATCGGTGATGGCCATGGTGATGGTCCTCCCGGTTGCTATCAGCTGAGGGTTTTGTGTTGTGTACGTCCGCGGGTCAGCCGGCGGTCTCGTGCGGCGCGGCACTGTCGCCGCCGTCGGCAACACCGGGGCCGATGCCCGCGTCCCCGTCGGCGATCTCGAACCCGTTCTCCTTGCGGAAGGACTCGTAGATCTGAAGCAGCACCTGCTTCTGCCGTTCGGTGAGCGTGGGATCGGCGAGGATGACGGCACGCGTCTCGACCTCGTCCCGGTCCCGCTCGGCGTCGAGGATGCCGGCTCGCACGTACAGCGTCTCGGCGGAGATCCGCAGCGCCTTGGCGACCTGCTGCAACACCTCCGCGCTCGGCTTGCGCAGCCCGCGCTCGATCTGGCTCAGATACGGATTCGACACCCCGGCGGCATCGGCGAGCTGCCGCAGAGACAGCTGCGCGTTGCGCCGCTGCTCACGCAGGTACTCCCCGAGATTGCCGACGTTGAGTGTTGCCATGCCTCCACCTTGCACCACCCGCGCTAACTATTGCAAGCACCTGCTTGCAAAAGTGTGCTGTGCCACGTGCCGGGCCGGTCACCGGACGCGGCAAGGCGCGTGCCGACGCCACGTATATGCTCGCCGCCGTGCGCCGCCGGCCGTGCGTGCATCGCGTCGGTCGGGCTCGACGTAGCCGTGGTCACGTGGGGGACGCGCGGTGCGCGGACGGCGGGAGCCGGCCGATGGTGAACGGAGCGCGGGAATGGTGAGCACGTGGCCCGACACGATCCGGTCCGCGGCCGGTCCCGGTCGCCGCCGGATCTTCGAGCGTGGTGACGTGATCGGCGCGGGCGCGCTGATCGCCTGCGTGGTGGTCTCGGTGATCGCGGCCGACGGGGCGGCGCTGAAGGTCGTCGTCGCCGTGCTCGGGCTCTGCGCGGAGCTGGGCATGGTGCTCAGCGGCCGGGCCCTGCCGACGCCGCTGACCTGGTTCGGCCTCGCGCTGACCATCGGGACCGGCTTCGCCATCATGGCTCTCGTGCCCGCCGGGCTCGGCGAGGTTCCGGTGCTGGCCGCCGCCGCCGTGCTGCCGATGTGCGTCCCGGCCGGGCCGGTGCGCAACGCCTGCGTCGCGCTGCTCGCGGTCGGCTTCGGCGTCGCGGTCATGGTGATCTTCGGCAGCGTGGCAGGACTGTTGTCGGCCGTCGGCGTGTGGCTGCTCGCCGACCGTTCGATCGAGCACGCCGCGCTCCAGGCCGAGCGGGACCGCGCGGTCGCGCTGCTGGCCGAAGTGGAGGCGTCCCGCGCGTCCCGGCAGGAGGCGGCGGCCCTGGAGGAGCGCAGGCGCATCGCCCACGAGATGCACGACGTGCTCGCGCACAGCCTCGCCGGACTGTCCATGCAGCTGCAGGCGGTCAGGGCGATCGCGCGGCGTGACGGTGCTCCGGCGACGCTGACCGAGCCGCTGGACCGCGCCGCCGAGCTCGCGCGCGACGGAGTGCAGGAGGCCCGCGCGGCGGTGGGTGCGCTGCGTTCCGTACCGCTCCGGGGCGTGGCCGATATCGACGGCCTGACCAGGGGTTTTCCGGGCGAGGCGCGGCTGCGCGTCAGCGGCAGGACCGGTCGGCTCGCACCCGAGGCCGGGCACGCGGTGTACCGGGCGGTGCAGGAGGCCATGACGAACGCGGCGCGGTACGCGACCGGGAGTGCCATCGACGTGGACCTGGTGTGGCAGGGCTCCGAGCTGCGCGCTGTCGTGCGGGACCACGGGCTGCCGGCCGGTCGCGGCCCGTCGGGAGTGCAGGGCAGCGGCACGGGGCTGCGCGGCATGGCCGAGCGGATCGAGGCCGTCGGCGGCTCGTTGACCGCCGGACCCGCGCCCGAGGGACCGGGCTGGCGGATCGCGCTCCGTGTGCCGGTCGTGGAGGACGCCGGCGCCGCGGCGGACACCGCTTCCGAGGACGGTGCCGCGGCGGGCGGCGCTGTCGCACCTGGCAATGACACCGGCGGCATGACGACAGACGGGAAGGCGGACGCGTGACGATTCGGGTGCTGGTCGCGGACGACCAGGCGGTGGTTCGGGACGGGGTGGTGCTGCTGCTGACCTCGGCGGAGGACATCGAGGTGGTCGGGCAGGCCGGCGACGGGAACGAGGCGGTGCGGCTCGCGCTGGCGGAGCGGCCCGACGTCGCCCTCGTCGACCTGCGGATGCCCGGGCTCGACGGCGCGCAGGTGACGGCCGAGACAGTGGCGGCGGGCATCGGGACACGGGTGCTGATCCTGACGACGTTCGCCGACGACGACGCGGTGATGCCCGCGCTGCGGGCCGGCGCGCTCGGCTACCTGACCAAGGACGCGACCGGCGAGGCGGTGCTGGCCGCGGTCCGGGAGGTGGCGGCCGGCCGGACCGTCCTCGACCCGGCCGTGCAGCGGCGGCTCGTGCAGCTCGTCGTGACGGAGCCCGAGGCGCCCGCCGCCGCGCCCGCGTCCTCGCCGGCGGCGCTTCCTCCCGAGGCCGAGGGGCTGACCAGGCGGGAGGTCGACGTCGTCCGGCTGCTGGCGAAGGGGCTGAACAACCGGCAGGTGGCGCGCGAGATGGTCGTCAGCCTGGCGACGGTGAAGACGCACCTCAACCACGTCCTGGCCAAGCTGGCGCTGGAGGACCGCGGCGCGCTGATCGCCTGGGCCTGGCGCTTCGGCCTGGTCGACAACACCGAGCAGTAGCGGCGCGGACTTCAACCCGGGTTACACCCCTGGGTTGAAGGAGTTCGGGGCGCGTCGGCGAATGCTCTCAGACATGACAACGACCGACTGGTTCATCGACATCGCGCTCCTGCTCATCGTCCTTCGCCAGCTGCGCGAGGAGCGGCTGACCACCCGCACCATCCTCCTCCCGCTCGGCATGATCACCTGGGCCGCCGGCAACTACCTGACCGACATCCCGACCGCCGGCAACGACGTCCCACTGGCCGTGATCTTCGCGGCCACCGGGGTCGCCTTCGGCCTCGCCGGCGGCCTGCTCACCCGCGTCCGGCACGCCGACGGGCACGTGCTGATCAAGGCCTCCCGCGGCGCGGCCGCACTCTGGATCATCAGCATGGGCTTCCGCCTGGGCTTCGCCGTGTGGTCCACGCATTCCTCCGGCGCCGCGCACCTGACCAGCTTCTCCGCCGCGCACGACATCACCAGCGCCCAGGCCTGGGTCGTCGCCCTGCTCCTGATGGCGGTCGGCGAGGTTGTCGTCCGCCTGGGCACGATCGTCGTCCGCGGCCAGCTGCTCCAGGCACGGTCCGACCGCGACGCGAACAAGCCGGCCCACCGCCCGGGCGCCTACGTCTGAGCCGCGGAACAGCCCACGAACAGCCCGCGGCACGGCGCTCGACCCGCGCACCGGACCCACAGCTCATCTCGCTCAACACTGCTCAACACCCCACCCGCACCTGATCAGCACGGAGGTCCCCCATGTCCGCATCGCACCGCACGCCGCGTGCCCGCACCCTGCCCCGGCTGGCCGCGGCCGTCGCCACGGTGGCCCTCGGAGCGGTCGCCTGTTCGTCCGGCGGCGGGCACGCGACCAGCGCTTCGAGCAGCAGGCCGAACACGCGGGCCACGGCAACCACCGCTACGAAAGCGGAGTCGACCATCGTCCCGAACACCGCCCTCAGCGGGCCGGGCGCGTTCCTCGGGCCGGTGCGCCGGATCCCGGTCGACGGCATCAAGATCGGCTACCGCCAGTTCGGCTCCGGCCCCGACCTCGTCATGGTCATGGGCGACACCGGCACCATGAGCGACTGGACGGTCGACCTGCTGAGCCGGCTCGGCAGGCACTACCACGTCACGATCTTCGACAACCGCGGCGTCGGCTACACGACCGACGACACCTCGGTCCCCGACACCATTCCGCTCATGGCGGACGACACCGCCGGTCTGATCAAGGCACTGGGTCTACGGCACCCCGCCCTGCTCGGCTGGTCGATGGGCGGCGAGATCGGCCTGACCGTCGCCGCGCTCCACCCGGGTGCGATCGGCGCGCTCGTGAGCACCGGCGGCGACCTCGGCGGCAGCGAGGCCGTCAACACGCCGCCCGCCGTGGCCAAGGAGCTCAACAGCCCCAGGACCACGGGCCCGCAGATGATGGACCTGCTCTTCCCCGCCGACGCCACCGCCGCGCGGGCCGCGTACATCGAGCAGCTCGGTCTGATCCCGCCGGAGAAGGTCGGCAACGAGACGCTGCTGCGTCAGTACCAGGCCGGACAGGCGTACGAGTCCTTCGAGGGCACCTGGGACAAGCTGCCCGACAGCACCATCCCGATGCTGATCACCAACGGCTCCCTCGACAAGATCACCCCGCCCAAGAACGCGAGCATCATCACTCGGCGGGCCAAGCACGCCGAACTGGTCATGTTCCCTGACGCCGGCCACGCGATGCTCGTCCAGGACTCCGGCAGGTTCGTCTCCCTGGTGACGCGGTTCACCAAGGCGTCAGGCATCGGATGACAGACCACTTCGGACGGCGCAGGCCGGAGACGGCCGGAGACACGAGGATCAGTCTCCGGTTGAGGGTGACGAACTCCATGGGCGCGAGGCCTTCGCTGTGTACAGGCGGGGCTCAGGGGCGGACGAGGGCCTTGAGGACCCGGCGGTCGGCCATGCCCCGGTAGGCCTCCGGCGTACGGTCGAGGGCGAAGGTCTCGTCGAAGACGCGGCCCGGGGTGATCGTGCCGTCGAGGACGTCGGGCAGCAGCTGCTCGATGTAGGCGCGGGCGGGGCTGGCGCCGCCGGTCAGGGTGAGGTTGCGCATGAACCCGTCCCGGCCGAGCGGTCCCTGCTCGTACTGCGGGGCACCGAGGCGGCTGATGGTGCCGCCGTCCAGGACCGCGCCGAGGGCGGTGTCGAGAGCCTGGCGGGTGCCGACCGCCTCGATCACCTTGTCCACACCGCCGGTCAACTCGCGGATGCGGGCGATGCCTTCGTCGCCGCGCTCGGCCACGACGTCGGTGGCGCCGAACTCGCGGCCCAGGCTGGTGCGCGCTTCGTGGCGGCCGGCGAGCACGATCCGTTCGGCGCCGAACCGCTTCGCGGCGATCACCGCGCACAGGCCGACCGCACCGTCCCCGACGACCAGCACCGCGTCGCCGCGGCCGACGCCGGCGGTGACCGCGCCGTGGTGGCCGGTCGTCATCACGTCCGACAGCGCCAGCAGCGACGGCAGCAGCGCGGAGTCGGCGGCCACCGGCAGCTTGACCAAGGTGCCGTCGGCGTACGGGACGCGGACCGCTTCGCCCTGCCCGCCGTCGACGCCGTCGAAGCCGTACCGGCCGCCGTTGCGGCAGGAGATGTGCAGGCCCTTGGCGCAGTAGTCGCAGGTGTTGTCGCTGTAGGTGAACGGGGCGACGACCAGGTCACCCGCCGTCAGCCCGGTCACGTCCGCGCCGGTCTCCTCTACGACGCCCAGGAACTCGTGGCCCATGGGGCGGCCGGTGTCGGTGGCGGGCATCGACGCGTAGGGCCACAGGTCGCTGCCGCACACGCACGCGGCGAGGGTGCGTACGACGGCGTCGCCCGGCCGCACGATCTTCGGGTCGGGCCGGTCCTCGACACGGACGTCTCCGGCTCCGTACATCACTGCTGCACGCATGAGGGGTCTGCTCCAGACGGGGGTCGTACGGGTGGTTCGGGGAATCAGCGTTGGCGTGCGTCGCCGTACGCGTGACGGGTCTGCTTCGACGGGGGTCGCGCGGGGCGGTTCGGCTGAACCGCGTTCGCGCACCGCCGCACACGTGACAGGTCTGCTTCGACAGGGTTGTGCCGGTCGGCCCGGACGATCAACGTTCGTCAGCCCCGCACGCGCATGACGGGCGTGCCTCCAACAGGAGGAGTGCCGGACGGTTCAACTGAACCGCGTTCGCGCACCGCCGCACGCATGACGGGCCCGCTCCAACAGGGGCCGTGCCGGTTCAATGGCTGTCGTGCCGGTCGGCCCGGACGATCAGCGTTCGAGCAGCCGGGCCTGTGGCTCGCTGTGGGTGTTGCCGGCCGCGGGCGGCAGAGCGGCGAGCCGGTCGAGTTGGCCGGCGGTCAGCGTGAGCGCGTCGGCGGCGGTGTTCTCCTCGACGCGGCCGACCCGCTTGGTGCCGGGGATCGGGGCGATGTCGTCGCCCTGGGCCAGCAGCCAGGCCAGGGCCACCTGTGCGGGTGTGGCACCGACCTCGGCGGCCAGGGCCTGCACCTCGTCGGCGATCGCGAGGTTGCGCCGGAAGTTCTCGCCGGAGAAGCGCGGGTTGTCCCGCCGGAAGTCGTCCTCGTCGAACTGGTCGGTGGAGCGGACGGTGCCGGTCAGGAAGCCGCGTCCCAGCGGGGAGAACGGCACCAGGCCGATGTTCAGCTCCCGCAGCACGGGCAGGACGCGCTCCTCGATCCCCCGCGTCCACAGCGAGTACTCCGACTGCACCGCGGTGACCGGCTGGACGGCGTGCGCGCGGCGGATCGTGTCCGGGCCGGCCTCGGAGAGCCCGAAGGCGCGCACCTTGCCCTCGGCGATCAGCTCGGCGACGGCGCCGGCGGTCTCCTCGATCGGCGTGTTCGGGTCAACCCGGTGCTGGTAGTACAGGTCGATGTGATCGGTGCCGAGCCGCCGCAGCGAGCCCTCGACGGCGGTACGGATGTTGGCCGGCCCGGAATCCGGGTTCCAGGGGCCGTCGCCGCCGTGGGAGATCATGCCGAACTTCGTCGCCAGCACCACCTGGTCCCGGCGCCCCTTCAGCGCCCGGCCCACCAACTCCTCGTTGGTGTACGGGCCGTAGATCTCGGCGGTGTCGATGAGCGTGACGCCCAGCTCCAGCGCCCGGTGCACGGTCCTGATCGACTCCGCGTCGTCGGTGCCGGCGCCGCTGTAGCCGTGGGACATGCCCATGGCGCCCAGTCCGATCCGGGAAACTTCCACGTCACGCAGCTTGATGTAGCGCATTGGGCCCTCTCCGGTTCATGGCGTCGCCCGGCACCCTCACGCATCTCCCCGGCAGATCGTGCCCGCGGGGACCGGGGGGTACCGGCTTCCTCCTCACCCACCTTCGCCCGGATCACGCCGGCGTGGCAGGGCGGGCTCTTCAGGGGTAACGACAGGGCCCCTCACCCACCTGCGCGGCACGGACCGGACGGGCGAGACTGGAGTCATGGCAACCGAGAGCGCGCACAGCGAGGGCGCCGAGCTGGGCCGCTATCTGCGCGCCCGCCGCACCCAGACCAGCCCCGGGCACGTCGGCCTCACCGTCGGCACCGGTCTCCGCCGCACCCCCGGCCTGCGCCGCGAGGAGCTGGCCACCCTCGCCGGCATCAGCATCGACTACTACGTGCGCCTGGAACGCGGCAAGGAGACCCGCCCCAGCCCCGCCGTCCTCGACTCGCTCGCCCGCGCCCTGCGCATGGACGACCAGGAGCACCAGCACCTGCGCGAACTCGCCGCCCGCGCCGCCCGTTACGTCTCCGAGCCACCGCCCGCGCCCAGCCGTACCGTGCGCCCGCACCTGAAGCTGATCCTCGAATCCCTGCGCCCGAACCCGGCCTACGTCATCAGCCGCAGCATGGACCTGCTCGCCTACAACCCCGGCGGCCTCGCCCTCTACCCGGGCCTCGACGACTGGCCGGTCAAGCAGCGCAACCTCGCCCGCTACCTGTTCCTGCATCCCGCGGCGCGGACCCTCTACCCCGACTGGGAGCGGCAGATCACCGGCTGCGTCGCCCGCCTGCGCGCCATCGCCGGTACGGCCCCCGACGCCCCCGACCTGACCAACCTCGTCGGTGAACTCCTGCTCAAGAGCCCGGACTTCGCAGGCCTCTGGGAGCGCTACGAGGTGACCGGCCGCAAGCCCACCCACAAGACGTTCCAGCACCCGCAGGTCGGCACGCTCACCCTCACGTCCCAGTCCCTGCACGTGGAAGGCACCCCCGGCCAACGCATCGGCGTCTACACCGCCGAACCCGGCACCCCCGACCACGACGCCATGCTCCTGCTCGACATGACCGCGCCCCGGCCCACCGAACGTCCGGCACCCCACCTGAAGGCCACCGACCGGCAGCCGTAGCCGGCCTCAGTGGCGCCCGCTCCGTGCGGTCCGGGCAGACAGCACCGATCCGGCCCGTCACAGCACCGATCGTGAGCGAGGCCGCGCCGGAAACATCACGCTCAGTCTCGGCAGCCGGTGAGCCGCCTCGCCCTCGTCGCTCTCGTCGCGCACGTCCCGACGCTCGCCGAGAGGCCCTGAACCACCGTTCCCCTCACCCTTCTCCGCCTCGACGGCGTCATCGAACGCGTCGCCGTCGTCGTCGACGCCGGTGACGATGCCGTACGCCTCCATGGCGACGTAGTCGAGCGACTCCCAGTCGGGCCAGTCGTCGTTCCACAACTCCCGCGGGCGGCGGGCCAGTTCGTGAATCTCCGGGGCGTCGGCCAAGGCATCGGGATCAGCGTCGGGATCGGTCACCGCCCTGCGGAAAACGTCCCGGCCGAGCCCCACCATCCACAACCCGAAGCAGCAGAACCCGTCGTCCGAACACCGCCCACCGAGGATCAGGTCCGCCGCCGCCCACAGCCCCCGGGTGGACGCCTCGTACGTCACCTCGTCCAGGCACACCTGGAACCCCACGATCTCGGTCAACGGCCTGCGCGACAGCTCGCCGCGCAACCACGTGAGCCGTCCGTCCCGGCCCCGCGCCTGCCGCCGGCACTCCTCGATGAGGCCCCAGAAGGAATCGATGTCCACGCCGGCACTGTGCCAGACCGCTCTGACAACGCCTGGAGCGGCGGAAGGGCCACGGCAGCGCGTCCCGCAGGAACCGGGCGAGCGACCGGCGAAGGCATCACGGAGTCTCGCCGTCGCCGTACCCATTGCCGTCGCCGTGCCCATCGCCATCGCCGTACCCGTTCCAAGCCCGCAGCTTGTCCGGATTGACCACCAGCCACAAATCGGTGATCAGCCCACCCCCGACCCCCACCGCGAGCACAGCGAACGTGGTCCCGCCGATCCGCACCGCCACCCCCGGCATCCCGTTGACGTCATCCTCGACAAGCTCCACCTCCGGCTCCCGCCGCATGAGCCCGAGGAAGAGGCGGGCCACCTTGTCCCGGCCGATGACCGGACGCAGAGCCGCCCGCACCTTGCCGCCCCCGTCGCTACGCGACTCCACCGCCGGGTCGAGCAGCGCGACCAACGCGTCGAGGTCCCCGGTCTCGCAGGCCTCGCGGAACGCGGAGACGACGCGCCCGTGTTCCGCCGCCGTGGCGCTGCCGGGCGGGCGGTGGGCCAGGCGGCGGCGGGCGGAGGAGGCGAGTTGGCGGCAGGCGGCCGGCGTACGGCCGACCGTCTCGGCGATCTCGGTGAACGGCAGGCCGAAGACGTCGTGGAGGACGAAGGCGACGCGCTCCGCGGGAGTCATCGAGTCGAGCAGCACCAGCATCCCCATGCTGACCGACTCGTCCAGGGTGATCCGGTCGGCGGGATCCTCGGCACCCGCACCGCCGCCCGTACTGGCCCACCCGGCCCCGTGCCGCACCGGCTCCGGCAGCCACTCACCGGTGTACCGCTCCCGCCGGACCCGCGCCGACCCCAGCTGGTCGAGACAGATCCGCGACGCGACCCGGGTCAGCCACGCCATCGGCGCGTCGATCGCCCGCTGCCCCTCCTCGGACAGCGCGTACCAACGGGCGTACGTCTCCTGTACGACGTCCTCGGCATCCTGCACCGAACCGAGCATCCGGTAACCGAGATTGAGCAACCGCCGACGCTCGGCCATGAGCGAACCGAGGGTCGGGACGACCGGGTCGGCCGGGAGCGGCGGGGTGACCGGGCCCTGGCCCGATCCTGACGACGAGTCGGACGACGGATTGGAAGGCACGACGGCGCTCATCCTCCCTGCAAATCCAGCGAGTTCGCGATGGCCGGGATGGCCGGGACAGCCGTGCGCGGCAGGGTCGCCGGGCCCTGGCCCGACCCGGACGACGAGTCGGACGACGAGTTGGAAGGCACGACGGCGCTCATCCTCCCTGCAAATCCAGCGAGTTCGCGATGGCCGCGATGGCCGCGATGGCCGGGACAGTCGGGACAGTCGGGACAGCCGGGCCCTGGCCGGATCCGGACGACGATCCGCACGACGACTCGGACGGCACGGGGCGATCATCCTCCCTGCGAGTCTTTCGAATCCCGCGAATCCCGCACGTCCCGGACGCCCCGCGGCCCCTGCCCGCCCGACGACTCCCGCCCGCCCCGCGCATCCCGCACACTCTCCGCCAGCCACTCATCAAACGTCCGCACCCCCCGCGCCCCACTCCCCACCGGCAACTGCCCGTCCCCCGTCATCGCCGCCCCCACCCCACCCGGCATCCGCACCGGCACCACCAACCGCCGCTCCCCCCGAGCCCGCAGCAACCGCCGCACCATGTCGACGAGTTGCTCGACACGTGGTCCGGCGAGTTCCGGGGTCATGCCCTGAGCGGGACCCAGCGCCAGCTTCACCAGGTGCTGCGCGACCTCGCGGGCGGCAACCGGCTGGGTCCGCATCCGGGGTATCACCGCGAGCGGCCCCGGCACCCGTTCGAGGGTCTGCTCCGCGAACTCGTGGAACTGCGTCGCGCGCAGCACGGACCACGGCACCACCCCACCCCGCACGACGTCCTCCTGGCGGAGTTTGCCCTGGTAGTAGCCGAGCCCGACCCGGTCGATGCCGACGATCGACAGCACCACGTGATGCCGTACGCCGGCCCGCTCCCCCGCGTCCAGCAGAGTGCGCGCGACGGCCTCGAAGAACGCGACCGACTTCCGCGCGCTCGTGGTTGTCACATTGCTCACGTCGACGACCGCGTCCACACCGTCCAGCGCGGCATCGAGCCCCGCGCCGCCCGAGACGAGGTCGATGCCCCGCGACCGGCTCAGCACCACCGGTTCCCGCCCGGCCGCGACCAGTTCCTCGACCACGTACCGCCCGACCAGCCCGGTACCGCCCGCCACCGCCACCCGCATGCCGGCCCTCGCCTTCATCGGTCGTCACCCTGCCGCTCGGAACGCGCCCCCGCCGGCACCAGCAGCACCGCCGACAACAGCAACAACCCACCCAGGGACACCACATTCAGCACCTGGTCACGCGTCCCGTACATGTCGAGATGCTGCACGTGATAGCTGAAGTGCAGCACGTTGAAGACCAGCCACACCGCACCCGTCGTCTGCACCAGCCGGGTGTTCCGCACCTGACGCAGCGCGATGACCGTCAGGCAGGCCAGCGCGAGGAACATGGACCCCGCGTCCTTGACGAGGTGCTCGTTGTAGGGGCCCAACTGAGGCAGCCACTTCAGCCCGAGCCCGGGAAAGTTCGCGTACCACCCCGTCGGCGAGAAGTAGGCCCACAGCCCTGTGTACAGGCTGACCACGGCCAGCAGACCGAGGCTGACGTACCGGATTCTTGTGTTCATACCCGTACGACGACACAGCCCCCACGAATGTCACGGCGGAGCCCGAAGCCGCAGGTCAGGCAGACGGCACCCGCACCATGAACACGTCCACCGCATCCTCGGTCTCGACGACGAACCCGTGCCGCTCGTACAACCGCCGGGCCGGACTCCCCTGCAGCACATTCAGCCGTACGACGCGGACACCGTCCTGGTCGCACCGCTCCAGCAGCTCACCCAGCACCCCGGACCCGACCCCGCGCCCCTGGTGTTGCGCGCCCACATAGAAATGCTCCAGCCAGTGGCAACGGGCGTCCGCGTCCGGCCGTAGCGCCACACACCCCGCGAACGCCCCGCCCACCTCGATCACCCACGTGTACGCCGGCTCGAACCCGTCCCGCAGCCGCTGCCGCACCCGCCGCGCGTCGTACCGCCCGAGCCGTTCCAGATCGCCGCGCAGCACGACGGCACGCAGCTCGGCGATCGCCTCGACGTCGGCCGCCGACGCGGGCCGTAGCTCCCAGTCCGCCATGATCGGCACGTTACCGCGCGGAAATCGATGGAACCCGGGCGACCCCGCTGCTGGAATGACGCGATGCACGACGACACATCCGTGATCATGGACCGAGGCCGGCACCAGGACGCCAAGACGCCCTGGGATCAGGCGACTTGGCGGGACGAGGCCCTCGGCTGGGCCGCCCGCGAACTCGCGGCGAGGGGCCTGCGCGAGAGCGGGACAGCCCGCCGGGGCGTACGCCTCCGCCCCTGGTCCGTCCTGGTCCGCATCCCCGTCGAGGGCGCCGGCACCACCGCTGCCGCCACGTCCGCCGCCGTATGGCTGAAGGCCAATCCGCCCGCCAGTGCCTTCGAGGCCCCGCTCGCCGCCGCGCTCGCCCGCTGGGTCCCGGAGTACGTCCTGGAACCCCTCGCCGTCGACGCCGACCACGGCTGGTCCCTGCTCCCCGACGGCGGCGAACTCTTCCGCCAGGTCCTCGACCGCACCCCCACCGACCCCCGCGCCTGGGAAGAACCCCTGCGCCAGTACGCCACGATGCAGCGCGCCCTCGTCCCGTACACCAAGGACCTCGAACAACTCGACGTCCCCAGCGCAAGGACGACAGCCCTCCCCCAAGTCTTCGACGAGACAGTGGAGTTCATCGGGTCGGTCATGGAGAGAACAGCAGCGCCACTACGACACCCCGCCCCCGACGTCGACCCCACCACCCTGCACGCCCTACGCCCCCGCCTGCTCAACTGGTCCGAAGAACTGGCCGACTTGGGCATCCCCGACTCCCTCGACCACTCCGACCTGCACGACGGCCAGTTGTTCACCCCGGAGCCCGGCCGCTTCACCTTCTTCGACTGGGGCGACGCGGCCGTGTCGCACCCGTTCTGCAGCTTCCTGGTCCCCGCCGGACGCGTCACCGAACGCTACGGCCCCGACGCGCTGCCCCGCCTGCGCGACGCCTACTTGGAACCCTGGACGGGAACTGGCCGTACCAGCAAGGAACTTCGCCATGCGCTCACCCTGGCGGGACGGCTCGCTGTCATCGGCCGCGCGGTCTCCTGGGGCCGGCACTTCCCCGGCGCGTCCGACGAGACGCGGGCGGCGGGCGCGACGGAGAGTGCGAGGTGGCTGCGTCAACTGTCGTACGAAGAGCCCCCGTTCTAACAGCTCCCCTTCCCCCTGGACCCGAACTACCCACCCGGCGCTACCGGTTGGCGGCCAACCACGCCTCCATGGCGTCGAAGTCCGCGCCCGTGATCCCGTACCGATGGTCGACGCGTTGCAGCAGGGCCCGTTCGGGATGGTGGGCGGTGACCCAGTCGCGGTCGGCGTCCCGGATCTCGTCGTCGACCCAGACGAAAGGCCGCCCGGCGGCCCAGGCGACGAGCGACCGGGTCTTCCAGTGCAGGCGGCCACCAGCCGCACTCTCGCTCTCCTCGGCCGGGTCGAGCCAGTCCACCAGGGGGAGTTGGGGCAACCCGAGCCAGGGCGCGACGCAGACGTTCGCGTCGTCCATCCAGGTCGTGGCCCACACCAGTTCGCACCGCAACGCGGCGAGCCGCGGCCCGAGCGAGGGGTCGATCCGGGTCAGGAGCGGAGGGGCGGCGGCGGCCGGCGGCGCGAAGCCCGGCTCGTACACCGGGTAGGTCCGCGACGCGCCGAAGGGAAGCAGCGTCCCGTCGACATCGAGGAAGAGGAGCATCGCCACCAGGATCGGACACTTTCCGCTCCTACGCCACGCCCGTCAGCCATTCCGCTCCCACGCCACGCACGGCCGCCATTCCGCTCCCACGCCACGCACGGCCGCCATCCTCCCCTGCGCCACGCACGTCACCCCTCGAACCCGCCCGCGCGCAGAATCTCGTCGACCCGGGCCCGGTGCGCGGCCTCCCAGTCGTCAAGGCTCTCGTCGCCCTCCTGGGCCAACCGTGCCAACGCCCCGGCGAGCACCTCGTCCCGCCGCGTACCCGGCACGACCACCACCCCGTCCTCATCCGCCACCACGACATCCCCGGCGTCGACGGCGACGCCCCCGCACCGCACCCGCTCGTTCAACGGCAGTACGGCCTTCTTGACCCCCGGAATCGGCACGACCCCCCGCCCGAACACGGGGAACCCGGCCGCCCGCACCTCCCCCACATCCCGGATCACCCCGTCGACGACGAACCCGGCGATCCCGCGCCGCTGCGCGATGGCACACACATTCCCGCCGGCGAGCGCGTACTCCACATCCCCCGACTCCACGACGACGACCGAACCGGGCTCGGCACGGTAGATGGCCCCGTGCAGCATGAGGTTGTCGCCGGGCGGACACCGCACGGTGAAGGCCGGCCCGGCGAGCCGCGACATCGGCCCCCACAGCGCCCGGACGCCGAGGTCCAACACCTGCTCGTGGCCGAGCAGGTCGGCGAGGGTGGTCGTAGGGATGTCCTCGAATTCGGTGGCGTCAGTCATACGCCGGACGCTACCGTCCCCCTCATGACTGCCGGGTCGGCCCTGTGCCGTGAGCGAGTCGGGTACCCGGCCTCCGAGTGAGGCCGAGGCGGGCGAGAGGCCCGCCATCTGTCACTGCGTCGAAGTCAATTCGAGTCGAGTCCAGTCGAGTCGAGTCGAGTCACCACATCAGCCGCAGCGACAGAGAGAAGAGATCACCACCGCATGCCCAACGACTTCAACGAACCGGTCATCGACGAGTTCCGCGCCAACCGGGGCCGTATGACCGGCTACTTCGAAGGCGCCCGCCTGCTCCTCCTCACCACCACCGGCGCCCGCACCGGCACCCCGCACACCACCCCCGTCGGTTACCTCCCCGACGGCGACCGGGTCCTCGTCATCGCCTCGGCGGCCGGCTCCGACCGGCACCCGGACTGGTTCCGCAACCTCGTCGCCCACCCCCAAGTCACCGTCGAGAGCGGCACGTTCACCTACGAGGCCCGGGCCGAGGTCCTCACCGGCGAGGAACGCGACCGGCTCTTCGCCCGAGCAGTGGAGGCGGACCCGGGCTGGGCCGCGTACCAGGAGAAAACCACCCGCGTGATCCCGGTAGTAGCCCTCCACAGCCTGGCGCAGGGCGGCCCGGGAACCATCAACGCGACGTCCTTCGGCGAGGCCATCAAGGTGGTCCACGACGCGTTCCGCCGCGAACTGTCCCTGATCCGCGCCGAGTTCACCACCAGCACAAACCCCACAACCCTCGGCGCCCAACTCCGCGTCAACTGCCTCACGTTCTGCCAGGGCCTCCACAACCACCACACCGGCGAGGACCTGGCCCTGTTTCCCCTCGTGGCCGAACGCCACCCGGGATCCGCTCCGGCCCTGGCCCGCCTCCGCGAGGAACACGAACGGATCGCGGAGCTGGTGGAGAAGCTGCGCGAGGCCCTCGCGTCGACCACGGATGCGGCGGCGGTCCGCGCGGAGGTGGAGCGGCTGACGTCGGCACTGGAGGCCCATCTGACGTACGAGGAGGAGGAGTTGATGCCGCTGTTCGACGCCGCGCCCTAGCCGACCAAGGCGAACAGCGCGCCGCCGAGACAGGCCCCGCCCTCCAGGGGCGTCACATGACCACGTCCAGACCGGCCTCCGGTGGAGTCATCGTCTCCCTATGCCAGTGCGCGGGCGAGATAGGGGTTGGCTCCTCGGCGGACGGTCAGGCCGAGGGAACCGGTGGCCGCCGCCAGGGTCATCGCGTACGAGTCCACCGCGCGACGGACGTTGGGAGCATCCAGGGATCCCCCTGTGACGAGACGATCGAGATCCACGTACGCGGACCGCACGATCTCGATCCACCGGTAGACGCGCCAGTCCATCTCCCAGTCCCTCGTGTACGCGGCGGGCAGATCGCGCTGCCAGCGGCGGAACATCCGGTCGCGGATCTCCGGCCCTGTCGGAGTGAGGTGCATGTGCCGGACCAGGTCGTAGAGCGGATCACCGACCATGGCCATGTCCCAGTCGATGATCGTCAGCGCCAGGCTGTCGTCACGGCGTATCAGGTTCCACGGGTTGAGGTTCCCGTGGAGCAGGGCAGCAGCCCGGTGACTCACCGCGTACCGGGAGAGGATCTCCCGGAGTCGTGGCGCGTCGGGGAGCCCCACGAACCGGGCAAGTTGCTGCGACTCCTTCGGCAAGCGCCCTACCAGATCGACAAGTTGCTCGGTCAGCCAGCGGAAGAACCCACCGCCGTCGGCGACCGGGTCGACCTCCAGATAGTCCACCTCGGTCAGGGCGCGGAGCTGGTCGACGAGCCCGTCCGCCTCGCGGGGCAGCAGCCCGTGCACCGGGTGGCGGGGCTGCTGACGGGGGTCGACCGGCCCCTCGTAGGTGTGGATGGCGAACAGGTCCTTGGAGTACGTCCGGATGCCGGTGGCAGTCTCGGAGTGGCTCTCGCCCTGTGCCAGGACCCTCGGTGCCGCCACCTCCGCGTTCGACCGCTCGATGAGCTGCAGCACGGCGTGCTCGCTGAGAAAGCAGCGCTCTCGCCGGTGGACGTTCCCCACGCTGCGCCGCACCACGACGGGGAAGTCGGTGCCTGGTACCCGGACCGCGGTATTGAGATGCGCGGTGCCTTTGAACACCCGGCCGGCCGGGGCCGCGCCTTCCAGGAACAAGGCGTCCCTGACGGCGGTGTAGGGGAAGTCAGCGTGCTCCGGGACGCGCGGGTCCGGTTTCCAGGCGATCGCCGTTCTGTCGGCCGTACCGGGCGGCCGTGCGGTCCCGCGGGCCACTGCGGACACCTGCCAGCGGAACAGGATCCGCTCGATCTCGCGCTCACCCGGCACATGACTGAGCCTCAGCGGCTCCGCACCCGCCTCCAAGGCCCGCCGGACCGCCACCGTCGCGTCGTCCAGGCTCTTCTGGTCGAACAGTTCCTCCAGCGACTTCGCGGCCCGCATGATGTCCGGGTAGACCGACTGCGCCCGCTCGAAGGCGACGTAGTGCCGTAGGTCCTTCGCCACACCCTTGACGGCCGCGGGCCGGACGGCGTGCATGGCGTGCGCCCAGGCGTCGACCACCTCTCCCCACTGGTACGACGGGTAGTGCATCCGGACAAGGTGGGTCGCGAGATCGTGCAGCGGGTCGCCGTAGGTCGCCAGTTCCCAGTCGACGCAGATGAGCGGCGGATCACCGGCGTACGACATGATCAGGTTGTCGCGGTGCAGGTCCGCGTGGAGCAGGCTGTACGGTCGCCGCGCCATGGCGGGTACACGTTCGGCCAGCCGGACCAGGGCGTCCTCGGCAACACCGAGGGCCGCGAACAGGCCACCGAAACGGGGCCAGTTGGGCTTGCGGATCTGGCTGTCCGCCGTCAAGGACAGCGTCCGCAGAAAACCCTGGCTGTCCGTGTGGTTGGCAGGCCAGAACGGCGGCCTGGGCGGCAACGCCCCGCGGCGGACCCGGGCCATCTGGGCCAGGAGACCCATCAGCGCCTTCATGAGCAGCGCGTCGACCGGCTTTCCGTTCCCGCAGACACTGGACAGCGGTACGCCGTCCACATAGCTGTGGACAGCGAAACCGTCCCCTTCGATCAGGCACTCGGGCACATGGGGCAGCACGCCCTTGATGGCCCGGAGGATCTCCGCCTCGTTCTCCCAGGTCCGGATCACCACCGACAGGGCATCGGTACGCGGTATCCGCACGGTCACGGATGTGCCGACCGGGCGGCCCACCAACTGCGCCACACCGTCCGTCACCGGCAGCACGTAGTTCCGGTTGTGGTGGCCGTTCGCAGCCCGTCCGAAATTCACGGCGCTCGTCTTGAACGCCTCCAGGTCAGGCCGGCGGGGATCACGAGGTATGCCCACTGGATACTCCGAGTGTGCTCGTACCGCTGACGAAGCAGGACAGACATAGAAGCAGATAGAGAGGCACGATTCAGGAAGGATCTTCGCGGTCTCAATACGCGGACACAGACTCGCGGCCTTCTGATGTTAGCGGACGAGCGCCGCCGCGATCCGGGATCTGCTTGGAACCTCGGCCAGCCCCAACGGGCCTGCGGCAGCAGTCAGAATGGCCTGCAGTTTCCCGACCACCGAGGGAAGCCTGACCCAGTTGATTCTCGGCCCGTCACGCAGGAAGAGCGACAGGCGAATGACGTCGGTGAATACCGACTGCGCCTTCTTGAAACCGAGAAGGCGTTCCAGGTCCTCTTCCCAGCCCTGTGCGCTGCGGGGTCGTACCCGGTGGACGACTCTGGACCATTCCTCGACGATACGGCGCTCCTGGACCGCCGAATAGGACATCAGGTGGAGGTTGGTGGCCAAGTCGTAGAGCGGATCCCCCAACATCGCCAACTCCCAGTCGATGGCCCAGAGTTGGCCGAACAGGTCGAGGACGAGGTTCTCTCGGTGCAGATCGGCGTGCAGCAGACAGAAGTCACGTTCCCTCAGCCCGGAAACGTTCTTTCTCAGCTGGACGAACGCATCGTCGCCGATACCGAGGTCTTCGAAGAGCCTCCCGAAATCCGCGTGGTTCTTCTTGTAGACCTGGTCTTCGACGAAGACGACCAGACGTTCCAGGAAGCCGTCGCAGTCGCCGTCCTCGGCGCGGTCCTCGGGCGCACAGCGCCGCTCCACATGGAGCATGTCCGGCGTGATCCGTGCCATCTCCTGGAACAGATCGACGATCTGGTCGAGGACCGCCTCAGGAATTCTCCGGTCGCCCCAGGGACGGGCCTTGAGGGTCCGGCCCTCGATGAACCCCTGCAGCGCCATGCCCTCGACGTCGTGAATGGCGGGGATGCGGCCGACCTTCCCCTGCAGCGCGCGGAGCAGATCCTCCTCGGAGCGGAAGCATCTGCGGTCGAACCACAGGATCTCCTCGCGCGGCTCCCGGAACTTCACGATGCGCGTCTCACCGGGCATGAACAGCACATAGGTCTCATGGTGATAGCCCTTGAGAGGGCCTCTGACCACGCCGTTCACGCCGCCCAGTTCGTCGGCTCGCCGCCGAACGCCGGAGAGTTGGGATGTCATTCGCTGCGTTCAGCCCGTTCCGGTGGAGCCGATGAGGTAAGGGATGGGGCACGTTACTCCACCGACTTCGAGCGCCGGTGGAGAACCCGCCCATTGAACCGCCGCGGACGACGGTACGTACGTTCACTCGACGCGACGACGGACTCGGGGGTACGTGCCCCGGGCCGGATCCCGCTCGTTGGAACATGGGAACAGTGGAAATCGCGGGCCCGTCCGCGACAGACTGTCGCGACGACTAGGAGCCCCATGACCGACGTGGCCGACGCGCCCGACGACCAGGACGTGTTGCCGCGCCTGCTCGCCAAGACCCGTGCGGTGCTGTTCGACTTCGACGGACCCGTCTGCGACCTCTTCCGCGGTGTACCCACGGCCGATGTCGCGGAGCAGGTCAAGGAGGCGGCGCGGCCGTACTGGGGCTGGCGCGATCCGGAGGACCAGGGCCGGTTGGATCCGGACGTCGAGTCCTGCTACGACTCGCACGACATCCTCCGCCGGCTCAGGGACATGTACGAGCAGTCGGCCTCGAAGAAGCTCTCGCCGGAACCGCTTGAGCTGGCGGAGAGGATCGTCACCGAGCAGGAGACCGAGGCGCTCCGGACCGCCGTACGAACCCCGCACATCGTCACCCTCGTGGACCTACTGCACGAACTCGGCGTGCCCATGGTGGTCGTGAGCAACAATGCCGAGGGCCCGATCCGCAGATATCTCGAACAACCGGATTTCCACGGGAAGTTCGAGGGTGTATTCGGCCGTGACCCGTCTGATGCCCGCCGCATGAAACCCGATCCCCATTGCGTGGACCGAGCCCTCGAACACCTCGGAATTCCCGCATCTTCGTGCGTCCTGATCGGCGATCAGATCACCGATCTGAAAGCGGCTCGTTCGGCCGGAACCTGGTTCATCGGATACACCCGGAAAGAGAAGCGGGCCAGGGAAATGGAAGAGAGCGGTGCGGACGCCGCGGTCTCCACACATCTTTCGATCATCGCGGCTGCGGAGAAGCTCCGACCTGTTTGGTGAGACCCTCCCATATCGAGTCGAACCACTCCTGCCAGCTCGTCACGAACACCGTTCCCTGCGAATGGAGTTCAGCGTTCTTCACAAGGTGAGTGAGACCGGCACCCAGGCCCTCGACATCGAGGACGTCTTCGATCACTTCACCGTCCTCCATTTCGATGGACCGCTTGTACAGCTTGTACGGGCCGAAAACCGCCTCTGCCCCGTTCAGAAGATAGAGCTTGAACTGCGGTGCCAGCGGGCTCCAGCGGATCTGAAGATCCACGGAGGGCACGAGCCCCGTCGTGTGCAGATCGCTCAGCGCAGTATGCAGGGACTCAGTGGACCGCCTTGCGATGTTCAGGAACCGCGCTTTCAGACGCTTGTCCTGAGCCGGCTGCCCGGTCTGCCAGTACGGGATGTCCAGTGATTCGGAGGGCAGCACCATGCGCAGGGCGATGCGCTGCGGGGTGATCTCCTTGACCCGTATCCGCTCCGCCTGCATGTGGATGTGCGCGTTCAGCGACTCGGACGTCAACGTGAAGACGTCCAGGGTCACTTCGGGCTGCTCGAAGGCATGATCCATGAGCGGGCGGAGCGTGACCATCCCGCTGCTCGTCGGGGACTGGACCTGCTGGCCCTGGACGACCCTGGAACCGCTTCCCTGGCGCGTTTCGATCCAGCCCTTGTTCTTCAGCACCCTGAGGACCTTCTGCACGGTGTCACGAGACACCCCGAACTCCTCGGCCAGTTCACGCTGCGGAGGCAAGAGCGAACCCCCGGGGTAGATGCCGTCGTTCATCCGCGCCCGCAGCTCACCCACGACGCGCTGGAACTCCCTGCCGCCGCCATCGCCCGGGGTGTCGTCACTCACACCGCGACCGTACCTCTCATCGCCACCGAACAAACCACTTCCAGTCAAATCACCCCGCCAACTTGACTGCCGGTTAAGGGATCAGCAGGCCAGGGAACAACAGAATTACGTCAACCAGTCCAATTGGACGGGTAGTTGATCGCTTCTCGGGAAGCGGTGGTTTGGGGGAGTCGTGATCGTCTTTCAACTGCTGGGCGTCATCTTCAACTTGGGTCTCGCCCAACTGCTCCAGTCACGCTACGGCGCACTCGGCGTCCTGTGCATGTTCCTCATCGTGGTCGGCCTCCGGGCACGCAACACGGCCTGCCTCTCCGTCGGAGCCCTGATCTTCTTCCTGCTGATGACTCAGGCCTAGGAAAGCTAGTCGGCGAGCCGCGTCCAGACGGACTCGAACCAGGTCGTCATGCCTTCCACGAAGACGGACCCCGGCGAGGTCGGGTCGGCGTCCTTCACGTGGTGGGTGAGGGTGGCGCCGTAGCCCAGCACATCGAGCGCCGTGATCCTGTCCCCGTCGTCCAGGACCACCGCGCGCTCGATGACCGTGTAGGCGCCGTGCAGTACCTCGGCACCGTTGATCACGTACAGCTTGAAGGTCGGCGTCAGCGGCGTGTGCCGGATCCCCAACTCGACGGACGGCACCAGGTTTTCGGCCTCCAGCGCCATCAGCACCTCACGCAGGGACTCCGTGTGCCGCTTGGTGATGCGGTGCAGGCGGTCCTGCAAGCGTGGATCGTCCTTGTCGTCCTTGGCCCGCGGGTACGGCAGGGTCATCGACTCGGTGGGCAGCAGCACGCGCAGGGCGATGCGCTGCGGAGAGATGTTCCTGGTGCGGATCCGCTCCGCCTGGAGCCGAATGTGCGCGTCCAGGGACTCGGACGTCAACGTGTAGACATCCAGGGTGACTTCGGGCCGTTCGAAGGCCTCACTGATGAGAGGACCCAGCGTCAGTGCCTGGCGTGACCGGCTGGCCCTGGGTGACCAGGACTGTATGCGCTGGTTCTTGACGACACGTGAACCCGTGCCCTGCCGGGACTCGATCCAGCCTTCGTTGCGCAGCTCCTCGATGACCCGCTGCACGGTGTTCCGGGAGACCCCGAACTCCGTCGCGAGCGCCGACTGCGCCGGCAGGTAGGAGCCCAGCGGATACGCCCCGTCCACCATCCGGCCCCGGAGCTCCTCCGCGACCCGAAGGAACTCCTTGCCGCCGCCTTCGTCCGTCCTCGTCGCCGTCACGCGCCGTGGCTACCGCACCCTGTCGTTCGGCAAACCAACTCCAGTCAGGCGAACAAAGAGTCGCACCAATCCGTCTATCGCCGGAGCATCCGCAGCAGGGGCTCCAAAGAGCCCACAATGTGCTCCGCTCCGCCCTCCCTCAAGAGTTTGGCCTTACGTTCGTTACGCGCGTAGCCGAGGAAAGGGACCCTGGCCTCACGCGCGGCGTCGAAGTCCGAGGGGGAGTCGCCGATCATCAGGGCGGCGCCCGGCGCGGCCCCCATGGCGCTCAGGGCCCGGTTGAGGCAGTGCGGGTCGGGCTTGAGGCGGTGGAGGTTCTGGGTGCGGCCGTAGATGTGCGGGGCGAAGCAGGTGAGGAGACCGCGGCTCGCGAGGTATGCGCGGGCCGCCCGGGGGGAGTTGTTCGTGGCGATCGCCAGTCGGGATCCCACCGCGGTCCAGGTGCGGATCAGGGGGTCGGCGTAGGCGGTGGGCATCGCGGAGGCGGCGGCTCTCATCTCCTCCTGGGTGAGCCGTTCCTCCAGCTCCGCCACCAAGTCGCTGCCGGGATGCCGGCGGTCCACCGCTCGCAGTACCACTTGCGGGTCCAGGGACTCCCGTTCCTTGTCCGTGAGCAGGCTGTGGAGACCGCGACCCGCCAGCCACTCCACCACTTCGGCGGCCACCCGCTCCGCCTTGTGTCCAGCGAAGAGCCGGCAGATCGGGCCGTCGAAGTCCCAGAGCACCACGTGTGCACGCGTGATCAGTTTCCGCAGGTTCTCGGTCTCTTTCTCGGTCTCTGCTGTCACCGGTTCAGTCTGCGCCGTATCAGGAGTCACTAGGAGAGTGTCAGGTCCGTGGTGATGGTTTCCCAGAGGGCGTCGAACCACAGCTGTGATTGCTCCACGAACGCCGCGTCCCGCTCGCCGGCCTGCCGGAGGAAGGAGAAGAGGAGGGACTTGGCGCCGAGTACGTCGTACATGTCCAGGGTCTGGCTGCCGTATTCCTCCTCCCGTCTGGTGAGCATGTAGTAACCGAGCAGCGCCTCCTGGCCGTTGAGGAGGTAGAGCTTCACTGGTGGAGTGAAAGGGAGCGCCCGGAACGTGACCTTGACGTCCATGCCGTGCGTGGCTCTCAGGGACAGCAAATTGTGCTGGAGCACCTGGCCCTGGGCGTTGCGCATCGACAGCCAGCGCTGGTGGACCGAGTTGTCCTCGCCGTCACCGTCGACCGGGACCGGGAACGCGAGGGTGATCTCCCTGGAAGGCACGAGGATGCGGACCGCGATCGACTCGGGGCGCAGGCGGCCCTCGTGGATCTGGCGGAGAGGTTCGCCGATGGCCACCATCAGGGTCTCGGCGGTGTGGCACACCACGTCTATGTGGACGACCGGCGCGGAGAAGGCTTCTGTCAGGCGTGGTGCCAGCCCGACCATCGTCGGCTGGGGCGCACCCGGCGCGGGAGTCGGCACGGCGATCCGCGGTGGACTCCCCTTGCTCACGTTCGTCAGGAGGCCCGCGTCCTGGAGGAGGCGGAGTGCTTGGCGTACGGCGCCTCGTTCGACGCCGAATTCCTCCGCCAGGTCGGCCTGGGTGGGCAGGCGGTCTCCTGCCTTGAGGTCGCCGGTGCGGATGCGGTCGCGCAGGGCGTCGGCGATCTCCTGGGGCGAGAAGCTTCTGCTGCCGTTCACTGCCACGTTCTCCTGGGTCACTACCAAACGGTATAACTCTGCCCCATCTAAGGGGAGTTGTTTGGAACCTGATTGTAAGTAGGTGTGAGTAGGTGCCAATCGGGAACAACTTAAGCAGAGTTGGCAGCCAACTTCTCCAAGTTGGTGGAAGTTTTGCTTCCACAGCCCGAAGGGGGAACCATCGTGCCCGCCATAGCCCTCCTCTCCGCCGTCTTCGTCGTCGGCTTCGAGCAGATCGTCCAGTGGAAGTACGGCGCCACCGGGATCATCGGCCTGCTGTTGCTCTCCATCGGCATCAAGGCCAAGAGCCCGGCCATCAGTTCCATCGGGGCCGTCGTCCTGGCCCTGCTGGTCACCGGACCGGCCCTGTGACCGTACGACCCGAAGGCCGCCCCCAAGGTCACGTCAGGTCAGCCACTGCGGGAGGCGATCAGCTCGTGGGCGTCAGCGTGAGCTCCGAACTGATCGTCTCCCACAGTGCGTTGAACCACAGGTGCGACTGTTCCACGAACGTCGTGTCCCGCAGGCCGGCGCCCTGCTCGAAGGCGAACAGCATCGACTGGGTGCCCTCCGCGTCGTACATCTCCACCTGCTCGTGGCCGATCTCCGCCTCGCCCTTGGTCAGCGTGTAGTAGGCGAAGAGCGCCTCCGAGCCGTTGAGCAGGTACAGCTTCACGGGCGGGGTGAAGGGCAGCGCGCGGAACGTGATGTGCACGTCGATGCCGTGCGTCGCGCGTAACGCGAGCAGGTTGTGCTTCAACACCTGTCCCTGGGCGTTGCGTTGGGCCAGCCAGCGGCGTTGCAGCCGGCTGTCGGCCGGGGCGTCCACGCGGGAGGGGAAGGCGAGGTCGATGTCACTGCTCGGCAGCAGCACCCGGACGTCGACCTTGGCCGGTTTCAGACGTCCGGCGTGGATCTGACGCAGCGGTTCGCCGATGGCCAGCGTGAGCGAGACCGCGGTCAGGCAGAGGGCCTCGATCTCGACGTGCGGCTGCGCGAAGGCCTCCGATATGCGCGGTCCCAGGCCCACCATCGTGGGCTGCGGCGGGGCTCCCGGGCCGGTCAGCGCCAGATTGAGGTCGGGGGCCACGGTCGCCGGGCTGCCCTTGGACACGTTGGTGAGCAGCCGCTCGGACTGCAGGATGCGCAGTGCCTGTCGTACGGCTCCGCGCTCGACGCCGAACTCGTCCGCCAGCTTGGCCTGGGTGGGCATGCGCTGGCCGGGCCGCAGTGCACCGGACCTGATCCGGGTGCGCAGCTCGTCGGCCAGCTCGCGGTGTGACCACTGCGGCCGTGGTGACCTCGTCCGTCCATTGACGGTGGCGTGTTCCGGGTCCACGACCAAACACTACAACTTCCCGCCATCTTTGGGCAGTTCAAGGAAAGGTGGTTATGAGACGTACCCAAGAGGAGATAACTAGAAGAGAGTTGGTCGCCAACTTGGCCAACTTGGCCGCCTGGGTCTCTCTCCTGGAGGGGAGCCGAGAGCCCGGCGGCCGGCACCACCACAACTGAACAGCTACGGATGAGTCCAGTCCATCAACAGGCACCAGCGGAAAGGTCGTTCAGGATCAGAAGATGTCCGGGCACCATGGCCGCCTGGACGTACGCAGCAGGGCGTCGGCCACACGGGCGGCGCCCGCTCGTTCTTCTCGCACCCGCCCCAACGCGGCAAGCCGTACGGCCGACTCGTCCCCCAGCCACAGCGTCCCCAACTCCCTTACATCGAGGGTGAGTTCGGGACTCTCCGTCGTCGGCGTACAGGACGCCCCCTGCGCCGAAGCCTCCAACCGGTAGCGCCCACCGGCCAGTCCGGCCCCGTCGACGACCTCGAACACCAACACGCCCTCCCCCTCGTACGACCGCGCCTCCATGGCCCGTACGACGTCCAGGACCCGCACCCACAGCCAGTCCGCCTGTGTCGTGATCGTGGCGGCGCGCGGGTCCGGCAGCAGCAGGGGCAGCAGGTCGTCGGGGGCACGCCAGCCCGACTTCACCTTCGTCACCCAGTCGATCGAGCAGAGGTGGTGCCACAGCGCGCGTTCGGCCGCCGGGGTCGTGGCGATGAACCCCTTCACCGTGGCCGTGTCGAGCGGCTGCTTGGCGTCGGTCCACGTGTCGTCGCAGACGTACGCGACCAGGCCCTGCACCTCGCCGTCCGCCGCGCGGTGGACGGCGTAGAACGGCTCGGTCCACGGCGCGCGCGTCAGACGTACGGCGCCCGTGTTGACCTGCCACCAGCGGTCGTCGCGGGTGATCGCACCGGGCTGGACGCGGCGCAGCCGCTCGTGCAGTTCGGGACCGAGCTTGCGTACGTCCTCGCCGTCCACCAGGTCGATACGGCCGCCGTCCTCCGGGGCGGACCAGCGGGGGTCCAGGCCGGCCCTCGTCACGTCGATCTCCCACTGGGTCGCCGACGTGGCCGGGCCGAAGCCGTAGCGGCCGTAGATCCGGTACTCGGCGGCGATGAGCGTGGCCACGACGTCGCCACGCTCCTTCGCCGCGGCCAGGTCCTGGGCCATCATGCGGGTCAGGAGGCCTCGGCGGCGGTGGGTGACCGTGACGGTGACGTTCGAGATGGCGTCGGCCGGGACCGGTCTGCCGCCCACCGCCGTCAGCTCCTGAGGGAACGAGCGGAAGGTCGCCACGCAGCGGGTGCCGTCGAAGGCGCCGAGGGTGCGGGACGGGTCGATGTAACTGCTGCGGTCGGTGATCTCTTCGTCGGAGACGGACGGGGTGCGCAGGAAACCGGTGTTCAGGGCGCGGATCCAGTCGGGGATCTCGGGCTCGGTGACGGGGCGGACGGCGAGATCCTGGGGGTGACTGGTCATGGGATCACGCTAGGTGTACGAGCGGCGGGGTGTCTCGGGGATTTTTCTCGCCCCCGCCGCCCCTACCCGTCCCATCCCCGGGGCTGCCGCCCCCAGACCCCCGCATCGGCCTGAACGGCCTCGTCCTCAAACGCCGGACGGGCTGAGTGATGCCGACCTCGCTGAAAAGGTGAACGGGTGAACAGGCCCGATGAAAGGCGGAAGCACGCTCCCGCCCTTGCCCCTCTGGAGGCTGGGGCCTTTTCTAACCTGTCAAATACAGCTACGGTGGTTAGATTTACCCCCAGCTTCCAGCAACCACCCGACCGGGGTTGGACGCTGAGCCGACCCGGCGTGCTGTCGAGACGCGAACGCGCCCCTCCGTACCGGCCCGGAACGCAGTACAGGTACGGGCATACGTACCTGGCCACCCATCCTTCCGGGCCGCTCGCTCGCTTCTGAAACGGGCTGGAGCGGACCGTGTCAAGGGTGGCCCGCAGGGCCATCGCCGCAGGCGACGCGTAGCGCAGCGGAGCGCCCTTTACTCGGGCCGCGGAAGCCCGACACTGGCCAAGAAGCGAGTGGTCCAACCCCTGCCTCTAGAACACCGCTCGGATCTCACCCACCTCACGGCCTCCGCCCAACACCGCCGCCCTCCCCAGCCCCTCAGTCGACACGCCCATCAACGCCAGCGCCCTCCCCAACACCGGTCCCAGCGCCCGCCCCGCCCCGTCCTCCACCTTGAACGCCAGCGCCCGCCCGTCCGGAAGGGCGACCGCCTGGACCGCTTCCGCGCCCATCTTCGACAACACACCCGGCACCGCCCGCATCAGCCACGTGTCCGGCCGCCGCGTGCCGGCGACGTACTCGGGGTGAGCCCGCATCGCGTCGGCGACCCGGCGTTCCGCGGAACCCGGGGCGGCCAGGACGAAGAAACGGAAGGACCGGGCCAGGCCCGTCAGGGTGATCGCCAGGAGTGGGGCGCCGCAGCCGTCCGTGCCCACCGCCGCCACCCGCTCGCCCGAGACTTCTTCCACAACCCTGTGGATAAGTTTCTGGAGCGGGTGCTCGGGGTCCAGATACGACTCCAACGGCCAGCCCCGCAGCGCGCTCGCCGCCAGCATGGCCGTGTGCTTGCCGGAACAGTTCATGGCGATGCGGTCACGTACGGCGCCCGACGCCAGGTACGTCTCCTGCTCGACGGGGTCGAGGGGGAGGTCCGGCGGGCACTGCAACTGGCCTGCGTCCAGGCCGTGTTCGGAGAGAAGTCGGCGTACCAGATCGCGGTGGAAGAGTTCGCCGGAGTGGCTCGCGGCGGCGATCGCGAGGCGTTCGCCGGTGAGGTCGAGGCCCGCGCGCAGGACGCCCGCCGCCTGCATCGGCTTGTTGGAGGAACGGGGGAAGACGGGGGTCGTCACGTCACCCAGGGCCAGTTCCACCGAACCGTCCGCCGCCAGGACCACCAGGCTGCCCCGGTGCCGGCTCTCCACGAAGCCGGAGCGGACGACCTCCGCGAGCACCGGAGGGGGTGTGCCGAGAGCCCCCGTAACACCCGTAGACCCGGTAACCGCCGCAAAACGCGCATCTTCAGCCGTCACGTCGGGCCCCTCACGTCACTCACGTCAGCAGGTCGTCCACCTGTGCCTCTCCCTCACGGTACCTGCGGGCGATCTCCGCGCTACAGCCGTCGGCCGTGTGCTGGAGGAGCTGACGGCGGCGGGACACCTGCTGTTCGTACCGGACCAGGCGGCCCATCGCCGTGGTCAGCTCCAGATCGGTGCGGGCCTCCAGGTCGGAGAGTTCGACCTCGGCCAGCATCTCCGCGGCCAGCAGCCGGTACTCCTCGCTGTGCGGCGTGCCCAGCGTGACGTGCCGGGCCGAGGAGCGGTGCCGGGCGGGGGCGTCGGTGAGGATCTCCGACAGCCGGTCGACCACCGACGCCGCGCCCGCCGGGGAACGCCGGGCCAGTTCGGCGCGCAGGATGTCGATCCGGCCCTGGAGCAGCCGTCGTACGTAACTCAGATCGGCCTCGTCGCGCTGCGCGTCGCGGCGCAGCGCGCGCAGCTCCGGGAGCCGTAGCGCGGTCAGGTCGGGTGCGGGCGGTTCGGCGGGCAGCAGCGGGCTGTCGACGCGCTGCACGGGCGGGCGGCGCGTGGCCGGTCCCCCCGCGCGGATCAGCGAGACAGGCCCAGGGGGCTGCCCGGTACTCGGTGTGCTCATTGCCTCTACCCGTCCCCTCGACCGGCGTGTGGACAGCATCGTGCCACCCCAACTGGCCGCTATGTGACCGAGTGCCCCCGAACGGCCCCAGATGGGGGGTTAAGGATCAAAAATCGGCCCTCCTACGGCCCCCTCCAGCCGCCTGCGAACCGTTCTCGCCCGCACGGCATCATGGAACCCATGCGAGCAGTGGTGCAGCGGGTGGACAGCGCGAGTGTCGTGGTCGAGGGCGAGACGGTCGGGGCGATCGACGGCGAGGGGCTGTGCGTCCTCGTCGGCGTCACCCACGAGGACACCAAGGAGAAGGCGGCCCAACTGGCCCGCAAACTCTGGTCGATCCGCATGCTGCACGACGAGAAGTCGTGCAGTGACATCGACGCCCCGCTGCTCGTCATCAGTCAGTTCACGCTCTACGGCGACGCCCGCAAGGGCCGCCGCCCCACCTGGAACGCGGCCGCCCCCGGCGACATCGCGGAGCCCCTCGTCGACGAGGTCGTGGCCCAACTCCGCGCCCTGGGCGCCACGGTGGCGACGGGCCGCTTCGGCGCCCAGATGCGCGTCTCCCTCACGAACGACGGCCCGTTCACGGTGGTCGTGGACCTCTAGGACCCCACAACTAGGGCTCTACGACCACTTCCTGCGCCGCGGCCGTCGTGTCGGCCAGCAGCGGCGCATCCAGCGGCACGTTCCGCTTCACCAGCGCGAGCGCGATCGGCCCCAGCTCGTGGTGCCGTACGGACGTCGTGATGAAGCCGATCTTGCGACCGTCCGCCCCCTCCTCCGCGAGCCTCAACTCCGTGCCGTGGCCCGGGAGATGGACCTCGCTGCCGTCGAGGTGGAGGAAGACGAGGCGGCGCGGCGGCTTGCCCAGGTTCTGCACCCGGGCCACCGTCTCCTGGCCCCGGTAGCAGCCCTTCTGGAGATGGACCGCCGTACCGATCCAGCCCAGCTCGTGCGGGATGGTGCGGTGGTCGGTCTCGAAGCCGAGGCGGGGGCGGTGGTGCTCGACGCGCAGCGCCTCGTAGGCGAGGATCCCGGCCGGCGGGCCGGACTTCTCGGCGTACGACTCCAGGTCCTCGCGCGGGAGGAACAGATCGCGGCCGTACGGCGTCTCGCGTACGACGGCACCGGCCGGGACCTCGGCGATGGAGCCGGCGGGGACGTACACGACCGCGAACTCGCTTGTGCGGTCGGTGACTTCGACGCGGTAGAAGAACTTCATCGACTCCAGGTAGGCGATCAGCGCCTCCTGGGTGTCGGGTTCCGTGTGCATCCAGACCGTCGTGCCGTCGTCGACGAGGTACAGGGCGTGCTCGATGTGGCCGTGCGCCGAGAGGATCAGGGCCTCGGTGGCGACGCCGGTGGGGAGGTCGCTGACGTGCTGGGTGAGCAGGAGGTGCAGCCAGCTCAGGCGGTCGTCACCGGTGACGGCGACGACCCCGCGGTGCGAGAGGTCGACGAAACCGGTGCCGTCGGCGAGGGTGCGCTGCTCACGGAACAGGTCGCCGTAGTGGGCCGCGACGCCTTCGTCCACTCCTTCGGCGGGGACGGCGCCGGGCAGGGACAACAGGGGGCTCTTCATACCGGTAAGCCTACGACTCGGTAGTTGAAGTCTTCATGGAACAGTCGCGGCATCTGCCGAAGATGGCGAAGTGCTTCATGTCGGTCTCGAAGCCGAACGTGTCCCGCAGCTTGGCCCGGAACTCGGCGGCGACCTCGACATCGGCCTCGATGACGTTCGTGCAGTCACGGCAGACGAGGTGGATGTGATGGTGCCGGTCGGCGAGGTGGTACGTCGGCGCCCCGTGCCCCAGGTGCGCGTGACTGACCAGCTGGAGCTCCTCGAGCAGCTCCAGGGTTCTGTACACGGTGGAGATGTTGACCCCCGACGCCGTCTTCCTCACCTCGATGAGGATGTCGTCGGGGGTCGCGTGCTCCAGGGTGTCCACGGCTTCGAGCACGAGCTGCCGCTGCGGTGTCAGCCGGTAGCCGCGCTGCCGCAGATCACTCTTCCAGTCCGTGCCTGGGTCCATGCCTTGGGTGCTCACCACACCTCAGAGTCTAGAACTACTTGAAGAAAGCGATCCCGTCGTCCGGCATGTCGTCCGGGAGGGCCTTCGCCCAGCGTTCGACGTCGTCCGGGGTGACGATCTTCTTCAGGTGGGCGGACATGTAGGGGCGGAGTTCGACCTCGGGGGTCTGCTTCTCGCCGACCCACATGAGGTCGCTCTTGACGTAGCCGTAGAGGCGCTTGCCGCCGGTGTAGGGGCCGGAGGCGGCGGTGCGGGCGACGGCGTCGGTGACCAGGTCGATCTGGGGCTTCTGCTTGGCGAGTTCGCCGTACCAGATCTCGACGACTCCGTCGTCGCGGGTCATCGTGACCTCGACCTTGCGGTCGGCGTCGATGCGCCAGAAGCCGGACTCGGTCTCCAGGGGGCGGACCTTGTTGCCGTCGTTGTCCAGGACCCAGGTGTGGGAGCGGTACTCCAGGAAGTCGCGGCCGTCGTGCGTGAAGGAGACCTCCTGGCCGAAGTTGCACTTCTCGGAGCCGGGGAAGTCGTGCACGCCCGCGCCGGCCCACTCGCCGAGCAGGAAGACGAGGGGGACCAGGTCCTTGTGGAGGTCGGACGGGATCTCGATCATGACGTCAGCAGTTCCTCGGTGGGGGTCAGCGCTGGCCCTGGTACAGCTTCTTCACGCTCAGTCCGGCGAAGGCGAGGACGCCGACGCAGACCAGGACCAGCAGGGTTTCGAAGAAGATCTCCACGGGTGCTCCTCGGATGAGCGTGGTGCGGTACGCATATGTACACAGGGCCGGGCCCCAGCTTACGCGGCTGGGGCCCGGTGCTCACGGTGAGGTACGGCTAGGCGAGCAGCTGGCTCTGCAGGGTGACCGTCTGCTGGAACGGGACGGCTTCCGCCTCGCCCTTCCTCGACTGCACGATCATCGCGACGGTGTCGCCGGCCGTGAGGAACGCCTCACGGACCTGTTCGGCGCCGTACGGCTTCGTCTCGACGTACGGCAGGAGCGAGATGTCCGTGACCTTGGCCGCGTCCGGGAAATCGTCGTCCGACTCATAGCTGTCGGCGCCGCGTACCGGGTAGGTGGGCGCCGAGTATCCGCCCAGGCTCCCCGAGACCAGGCCGTCGGCGACCGTCGCCGTGTCGAACTGGAGCAGGTAGATCCGGGTGTGCGTGCCGTCCGGGGTGGTCCAGCCGCGGGCCGCGATGTGCCGCAGGCCGTCGTCGGTGAGCTTCTGCGCGAGCTCGGTCCGGTCGTCGCCGGAGGAGAACTCGGCGAGGAACACCTTCGTGGCCAGCCAGCCGTCACTGCCGTCGAGTGCCTTGTCTCCGGTGGCCCCCTTCGGCGCCGGGAGCACCAGCTCCCGCAGGTCCGCGAAGTGGGACCCCGCCGGGTTCGCCTCGGCCAACGGCCCCGGGCTGCCCTTCGGCAGTGGCGGCTTGGTGAGCACGGGGTAGTCCCACCGCCCGTCCGACTCCGTCCCGAGCCCGGGCACGTCCGACCGCTTCATGTCGGTGATCCCGTACGCCGTCCCGGCCCCGACCACCGCGAACACGACCACGGCGGCGGTCCAGCGGAACACCGCGCGGAGAACCCGGCGGTCTTTCTTGCCGGCGGTGATGGGGCTGAGCGCTTCGGTGGCAGGCGGAAGGACCGGAAGGGGCGGCGCTGCGGGAGCACCCGGGTCGAGCGGGGGTCGAGCGCCCACCGGCTCAACCGGAGCCTCGACGAAGGCCGCCGGGACTGCCGGAGCCTCGGGGCCCGCCGGAACAGCCGGAGGCTCCGCGACTGCCGGTGCGGCCGAGGCCTCGAAGGCCGCCGGTGTCACAGAAGGCTCCGAAGCAGCCGATGCCGCCAAGGGCT
The DNA here is from genome assembly GCF_045162565.1 of Streptomyces sp. NBC_00986. NCBI lineage: Bacteria > Bacillati > Actinomycetota > Actinomycetes > Kitasatosporales > Streptomycetaceae > Streptomyces > Streptomyces sp. NBC_00986. The sequence continues at coordinate 6,498,395 of NZ_CP108733.1, read as the reverse complement.
CCGAGGCCGCCGGAACGGCCGGAGGCTCCGCGACTGCCAGTACGGCCGACGACTCGAAGAACGCCGGTGTCACAGAAGGCTCCGAAGCAGCCGATGCCGCCAAGGGCTCCGAGGCCGCCGGAACGGCCGGAGGCTCCGCGACTGCCGGTGCGGCCGACGACTCGAAGAACGCCGGTGTCACAGAAGGCTCCGAAGCCGGCGGAACCACGGAAGACTCAGCGGCTGCCCGTGCCGCCGAGGGCTCCCTGCCGGCCGGTGTCGCCAAGGGCTCTGAAGCAGCCGCTGTGGCCACGGGCTCCGAGGCGGGAAGGGTGGCCGAAAGCTCCTCAGCCACCGAGGACTCTGAGGCCGCCGGTGTCGCCGAAGGCTCCGGAGCCGCCGGAACCACCGAAGACTCAGAGGCCGCCGGTGTCGTCGAAGACTCCGGAGTCGCCGGAACCAGCGAGGGCTCCGGGGCGGCCGGGGCGGTCGCGCGCTTCGTCATCGTCGGTGTGGTCGAGGCGTCGGCGGTGGTCGGAGTCGGGGCAGGCTCTCCGGGTGTCGTGTTCTCCTGCTGCTGGTCGGTCATACCGCCTCCCCCGGGTCCTTGATGCGGTCGAGTTGTTCCTGGAGCAGGCGGCCGATGGCGTACGTCTGCATCGGGCGGGCGGATTTCGCCGTGAGGGTGACCAGGACTTCCCCCTGGTAGGCGGAGCAGTAGATCGTGTCGAGCTTCTCGTCGGTGCTCTTCGGCGAGAGGAAGCACTCGGCGTTCTTGTAGCCGTTGATCGACGGGCCGGGACGGAAGATGCCCAGGGAGTCGAAGAACTCGTTCTGGAAGCGGGACGCGTTCCGTACCGCCGTCTTGTCCGCGATCTGGGCCAGCACGATGCTCACCGTCGACGCCTTGTCCGTGTAGACGGACGCCTGCTCGTCGGTGCTGACGTAACTGCGCATCGCCAGGCCCTTGGTGTGCTGCTTGTCGATCTCCTTCTCCAGCGGCTTGCGCTGTTTGGCCGGCAGTTCCTTCAGCGACTCCTTGCGCAGCGCCGCGGCCTGCGCCCCGGTGAACGCCACGTCGTGGCCGTACTCCGCGAGGTCGGGCCCCTGGCTCCAGCCGTCCGGGCCGTACGGCACGAGCGCCGCGGCGAGCCCGGTCGGTTTGGCCGCGCCCTCCGCCTTCTCCGTGGACACCTTCGGGAACTTCCATACGGCGTCGCCCGCGTCCCGGTCCGCGCCGTTCACGGTCACGACGGTGTACCCGGCCGCGCCGACCACGGCGACGACGAGCAGCACGGCTCCGGCGATCGCGGCGATACGGCCCTTGCGCACCGGTTTCCTGACAGTCTCAGGAGTCAACTCCTCGGAGCTGCCGACGAGTTCGGGGACGAGCACGTCCGCCGGCTCCGGCTGCGTCACTGGCTGCGCCTCAGGCCCCGGCTCCGGCTCCGGCTCCACCCGCTCGGTGGGGTTCTCGGTGGTCACAGCCGCTCCATCTGCCGCTCGGCCAGATCCATGATCTTCTTCTTCGGGACGGGCTTCGACGAGGAGACCCAGATGTCCATCTCGACGTCACCACGCCAGGCGTGCGCCTCGGCGCTGTAGACGTCCGTGTAACCGGCCTCGCGGTCCGGCGAGTTGTGGACGTACGCCATCCCGTCGCCCGTGCCCGGGATGGGCCAGCTGTCGGTGTCGGACTTCTTCTCGGCCCAGTAGTAGGCGTCGTCCGAGTCGTCGGCGACCACGAGTTCGTCCTCCTGGCGGAACTGCACGAGCCGGATCTCGACGAAGAGCGAGCTGCCCTCCCGCCAGTTGGCGACGGCCGCGCGGCGGAACTCACTGGCGACGAGGCCGCTGAACGCGTCGGCCGGCTCGTCGAACGTCTCCGCGTACTCGGCCAGGTCCATCCACCCGTCGACGCCGACGTCGTAGCCCGCGTCCCGGGCCCCGCTCGGCCTCTTCAGCAGCAGCTTGCGCAGGTCGCCGTCCGTCTTGACCCTGCGGTCCTGGGCGGCGGACAGGGGCTCCGGAGCGGGGCCCTTCGCCTGCGTCAGCGTCGCCTGCGAGAGCGAGGGCAGCTTGTCGGGTGCGCGGTCCGCCTGGACCAGGTAACCCGTGCAGGTACCGGCTACGACCCCGAGTACGGCCGCGACGGCGATCAGGAGTGTGGTGCGGCCACGGCGGCGCGGCTGCCGGGGCACCTCATCGGTTGTTTCCTCGGGCATCTCGGGTACTTCGGGTACTTCCGAGGCTGTTTCTTCGGGTACTTCCACAACGTCCCCCACGGAACATGACGTGCGCATTCCATATGCGCGCACAGGAGACCCATGGCCAACGCAGGGAGTTGTAAGGGAGTTGATTACGATTCGGTCATGTCGAAGAAGCTCGTGATCAAGGTGACGGCAGGAACCGACGCCCCCGAACGCTGCTCACAGGCGTTCACGGTGGCCGCGGTCGCCGTGGCCAGCGGAGTGGACGTCTCCCTGTGGCTCACCGGTGAGTCCGCGTGGTTCGCCCTGCCGGGCCGCGCCGCCGAGTTCGAACTCCCGCACGCCGCGCCGTTGCCGGACCTGATCGACTCGATCCTGGCCGCGGGCCACATCACCCTGTGCACACAGTGCGCGGCCCGCCGGGACATCTCCGAGAAGGATGTCATCGGGGGCGTGCGGATCGCCGGGGCGCAGGTGTTCGTGCAGGAGGTAATGGCCGACGGTACGCAGGCGTTGGTCTATTGAGCCTGTCCCTTGACCGAGCCCACGAACTCCGACCAGGCGTCGACGCCGAAGATCAGGGTGCCGTGGTCGGGGTTCTTCGAGTCACGGACGGGGACGAGGGGGAGGTTGGAGGCGACCTCGACGCACTCGCCGCCACTCGTGTTGCTGTAGCTGCTCTTCCGCCACGTCACACCATTTAGGTCGATGGCTCGCAAGGGACTTCCTCCAACATCCTCAGGATGAACGTTCGCGACTCGGCCGGAGACAGCGCCAGGTCACGCACCGAATCGTACCTACGTTGGAGCTCCTCAACTGAGGTGTTTTCCTCGATCAGTTCGCCACGCAGGTCGTTTTCGGCGTAGGCGACCGTGCGGCCGTCGAGCAGCCGCAGGAACATCACGGCGGTGTTCATCAAGCCGTGCGGGCCAATGCTTAACGGCAGCACCTGGATCGTTACGTTCGGGCGTTCCGCGATCGCCACCAGGTGCTCCAACTGGTCCCGCCATGCCCGTACATCACGCAGGGGCGTGCGCAGTACCGCCTCGGAGAGGACGGCTCGGAACGAGGGCGCGTCCTCTCCTTCCAGCAAACTCCGTCGCCCTGCGCGCGCCTCGACCTGTTGATCCACCTCGTGGCTCTTGAGCCAGCCCACCCCGAGCGCTTCGCGGACGTACCCGTCCGTCTGGAGCAGGCCGGGCGGCGCGCTCACCGCGTAGTGCCACAGGCTGACCGCCTCGGCCTCCAGCATCATGTACCGCCGGTACTGCTCCTTGAACTGCGTCGGGTCGCCAACTGCCAACTCCCACAGGGTGAGTAGCAGCGGCGCCGTGCCGTAGTACTGATCCAGTGCCTGTACGACCTCAGGCCCACCCAACGTGCCCCCGCGCTCCATCTTGCCGAACAACGACGAATCCCACCCCACCGCCTTCTGCAAGTCCCGCAAGCTCAGGCCCCGTTCGACCCTCAGCCTCCGCACCTCCTCGGCAAACCGCTTCCTGGGCTCATGGCTCATCTCCGTAACCACCAGCCGTTGCGGCATCTCGACCTCCCGTTGCTGTGGAATTTGTGGAATTTGGCGTGCCCCGCGCGGAAGTTGAGCCCGTTGCCGCTGCATTCGCCTCCGCCCTGGGCCATCCTCGTAACACACCCAGGACTGCACAGAGTAGTGCAACTGTCGCATTCTGTATGGAAGTTACATAAAAAGGAAGAGGAGGACGCGCCGATGGAACCCGGAACGCTGCTCTACGACTCGGCGACCGACACGGTCGGCGAGTACCAGGACAAGGCAGGGCCCTACGCCCTGTTGCGCCCCGTCGGCGGCGGGCGCGAATGGCAGGCCGACCCCGGGTCGCTTCGACCGGTCACGGACGCGGAACGCATCAGCGCAGGGGTCCGCGCCGCGAACCATCGCGCCCGCACCGACGCCCCGTTCCTGGTCGCCGTACCACCGCAGCCGGCGCCAGGGTGCGCGGGTTGCGCGGAACTGGCCGAGGTCCGGGCGGCGGCACGCACCGCGCGTGACTACAGCGCCGAGACCGACGCGAACGTCCTGCTCCGCAAACACCGCAGCGAGGCCCACCCCGTATGAAGCGCCCACTCCCTCACCAGCTGATCCAGGCACCGTGGGTCCAGTCGGTACCGCCCCCGCTCATGCCGCCCGCACCCTGGCCCGTCGTAGAACGGCAGGAGCCCCCAACACCACCACCCGCAGCCACACCCACGCCCGTATCCGCCCGCCGCCGACGACGGTTCCGCGCACCCCGGGCCCTGCGCGAGGACGCGTTCTGGACGGGCGCGCTCACGGCGATGTGCATCGGCGGATTGCTGATGGCGATCATCGCGACGACGTGAGTGCGCAGACGTCCATATCAACACCCGGAACGCCTCAGGACAGTTTCGCTCCGGGAGCGAACGCGGGCAGCTTCTCAAGGCTGCTGCGCACGGCCTCCGCGCCGTACTCGAACATCTGCCGCTCGTAGTCGCCGACCGCGCCGAGCAGATCCCGGCGGCCTTCGTCGACATCGATCAGGCAGCGGCGCAGCAGGTCCGCATCGCGCAGCGCGGTGTTCGCGCCGTTGCCCCCGGTCGGGGAGGTCGCGTGGATCGCGTCGCCGAGCAGCGTGACCGGGCCGGACGCCCAGCGCTCACCGGGCTTGACCACCCGGATGGACAGCAGCGTGCTGTTGTCCGGGTCGGCCTGCTCGATCAGCGCACGCAGCTCCGGGTGCCAGCCCTCCATCCTGGACAGCACGGCGTCCTGCGCGGTCAGCTCCTCCAGCGAGCCGTTCGACGGCAGGATCATGGCCCAGCGCACGTAGTCGCCGATGTCGGGCAGCGTGACGTCGGGGGCCAGCTGCTCGGCGGCCTGCTTCGGCGGGGTTCGGAAGCGCATCGCGCCGAGCAGCAGGCTGACGGCGTCGCCCGTGATCTTCGAGCCGTACGCCTTGGACAGGCCGGCGAACTCGTCGGTCAGCGGGGTGCGGCCGATGACGAACCGGACGCCGGTGTCGGTCGGGGTGGTCCGCGGCGACAGCACCCCGCGGACCGCGGAGGTGACGCCGTCCGCGCCGACGAGCAGGTCGGCGGTGGCCGGGCCGCGGTGGGCGAACCGGGCTCGGACACGGCCGTCGGCCAGCACGTCGTAGTCGGTCAGCGCGGCATCGGTGTGCACGGTGAGGCCGGTCAGCAACAGGTGCCGCAGCACCTGCCGGTCGACCACGATGCCGGTCCGGCCCGCGCCGAGCCTGCCGATCTCGTTCAGCCGCGGGTCCAGGACCAGCTGCTCGGCGGAGGCGTCCATGACGATCTCGTCCAGCAGCGGGTGCCAGCGCGTCGGCAGGCAGTCGCGCACCGCCTGGAAACCGGTCGGGTTCAGCACGAGCCGGTAGCCCTGGAACCGGGCGACGATCCCCGGGTCGCGCTCGAACACGTCTGCCTCGATGCCGGCACCGCGCAGACCTTGCGCGAGAGCGAGACCTCCCAGACCGGCTCCGACTACGGAAACTCGCATCACATACCTCCGGGACATGGACGGCATCGTCGACATCGACGACATCGACGCGAACCGAGTTCGCCTTGACGAACTTAGTTCGTTCTGACGATCTAAGTTCTACTCAACGAACTTAGTTCGTGTCAAGGTACAGTGACCGTCATGCCCGCCGATCCCCGCCAACGCCGCGCAGCCCGCAAGAAGCCGATCACCGTCGAGCGGATCACCGACGCCGCCCTGGAGGTCGTCGCCACCGAGGGATACGACGCGCTGACCATCCGCCGGGTCGCCGCCGTGCTCGGCACCGGCCCGTCGTCGCTGTACGCGCACATCGCCAACAAGGACGACATCGACGACCTGCTGATCGGCAGGCTCTACGCCGAGGTCACGCTCCCCGAACCGGACCCGGCCACCTGGCGCGAGCAACTGCTCGGGGTCTACACGCAGATCCGCGACCTGTACCTGAAGTACCCCGGAGTCTCGCGCGCCGCGCTGGCCATGGTGCCGACCAGCCTGGAGACGCTGCGGGTCGGCGAGGGAATCCTGGCGATCCTGCTCGCGGGCGGCATCGAACCGAGGACTGCCGGATGGGCCCGCGACGCGCTGTCCCTCTACGTCAGCGCCTACGCACTGGAACAGTCGCTGGTCCGGCAACGGCGCCGGCAGCAGGATCCGGAATGGGTGCTCAGCCACGAGGAGTTGCTGGACCGCTTCACGGCACTGCCGGCCGAGAGATTCCCGCAGACCCGACTCCATGCCGCCGAGCTGATCTCCGGCACCGGACCCGACCGCTTCGAGTTCACCCTCGGCCTGCTCATGAACAACCTGCGGCCCGCCTCCGGTTGACCCGCGGCGTGCGGTGACCGCGTGACGCCCTGCGGCCAGACCGTGGATGCGGGGGTGTCGCTGGGACCACCGGGGGATCGGGCAAGCGGTCAGCCGGGGGCAGGGCCGTACGGGAACGCGAGCCGAGTGATGATCTCCTCCTCCAGCGGACCGGGGGCCGGCCACGGGAATCGGGGAATGCGGGCGCGGAGCAGGATGAGGCCGTGCAGGGCCGCCCACAGAGCGGTCGCCGTGGCGAGGGCGTCCTCCGCACGGGACGTGCCGTCGTGCATCGTGTCGGCGACGTCGCGCAGCAGTATCGAGAACGCCTCGGCGGGCGCGAGCTGACTCGCGACGGACTCGCCGACGATGGGCGCGAGTTGGCGTACCGCCTGGTCGACGCGTTCTTCTGTGATGGTGCTGCCCCTGGGCCGCGGCCGGGAGAACAGCAGGGCGTAGAGCTCGGGCTGCTCGGCACCGAAGACGAGATAGGCGTGGCAGTCGGCCAGCAGCCGTCCACGCGCGTCGTCCGCTCCCGCCCGGGCGGTCTCGAGCTGACGCACCAGCAGTGAGCGGGTTTCGGTGACCACGGCCTCGACGATCTGGTCGGGCGTGTCGAAGTGCGCGTAGATCGACGGTGGCGCGATGCCGACCTTGCGGGCGATCGCCCGCAAGGTCACCGCGCTGTCCGATCCGGTCTCGACCAGCAGCTCGCGGGCTGCGGTCACGATCTCGTCGCGGAGTTGCCCTCCCTGACCTCGGGGGTTGCGCCTCCGTGCTGGTGCTGGAGCCATGTCGAAGACTTTACAGGCGTAAGTTCTCATGCTCTACTAACGGCCGTAAGGTTACATGGGTAGCGCGAAGGAAGATGATCATGGACGTTTCTGTTCGAATACTCGGCGTCGACAGCCGCGTGAACGTCGGTGCCGGCGCCGAGGCATCGCGGTACACCGCATGAGCGCCACGACCGTCATCCCGCTGTCCATGGGCAACAGCAACGCCTACCTCCTGCGCGGCGAGCAGGCGATCCTCGTGGACGCGGGCGGACCGGAGGACGGCGACCGTCTGCGTGACGCGCTGGCCGCGCAGGGCCTTCAGCCTCGCGACATCGCCCTGGTCCTCCTGACCCACGGCCACAACGACCACAGCGGCACGGCGGCGTCGTTCGCGGAGGCCGGGGTGCCGATCGCGGTCGGCCTGGGTGACGAACAACTCCTGCGTACCGGACGCATCGGCGCACTCCCGATCAGTCATCCGGCCGGTGCGCTGTTGAAGCCCATGGTCCTCCGCGCGAAGGCACAGCCCGTCGAAGCCGACATCCTGGTGGAGGACAGGTTCGACCTCAGTCCCTACGGCGTCGACGCGCACGCCGAGCGGTTCGGCGGCCACACCCCCGGGTCGCTCGTCGTCCGCGTCGGCGACGACACCCTCGTCGGCGACCTGGTCCGCGGTGGCGTGCTGCGCCCCCGGAGCCCGAAGCGCCACTTCTTCACCGAGGACGCCGCCGGAGTGCGCAGGGCACTCATGACCGAGCTCGACCGCCGCCCGCAGCGCCTGCTCCCCGGCCATGGCGGCCCCCTCGACGCCGACGAGACCCGCCGACGCCTCGACAAGGTCGCTCCGGCGCCCGGTCTGCCCGCCGCATCCGGGTGAGGCGGGTGGCGCTGCGGTCCGCGACACGGTCGCACGTGGCGTCGAGGAGCGGGTGGCTCTGTCGAGCCGATGCCGACAAGCCGCTCACGCCGTACGACAGGCCGCGCATCCTGGAGGAGTGGGACGGCTTCGCCTACCAACTGGTGGGTGCCACCGACGACTTGGCCGTGGCGCGGGAGTGGGTAAACGAGCTCCGGACCGGCGACGACCCGGCCGCGTGACGCCTCTCGGCGCGGGTTATCCCGGTCGCGCCCCTACTCCCGTCGCCACAAGCAGAACGGGTGTCCCGCCGGGTCGAAGAAGACCCGTACGTGGTCCTGGGGCTGGTGATCGGCGAGCGTGGCCCCCTCCGCCACCGCCCTCGCCGTCTCGGTCTCCAGGTCGTCGACCTCGATGTCGAGGTGCAGCATCATCTGCTGCTCACCGGGGTTGCGGGTGGGCCACACCGGCGGGACGTACTCCGGCTCGGCCTGGAAGGAGAGGCCGGTGCCTCCCGCGGGCGGCACGATGACCACCCAGTCGGGCTCGTCCTCCCGCACCACGTAACCGAGCAGCCGGCAGTAGAAGTCGGCCAGCTCGTGCGCGTCAGGAGCGTCCAGCACCACGGTGGTCAGGGTCGTAGGCGACATGCCTGCCCTCTACCCACTCTCCGCCGCCCTGCCCTACTGGCGCCGCTTCTTCCCGTCCAGCTCGTCCCACCACTCGTCGGACTTGGGGTCGCCGGACGGGTCGTCCCACCAGCGGTCGTCGGGGCCGCGCCGGTTGGCGACCATCGCGGCGACCGGCGGGATCAGCATCGCGACCACACACATCCCCACGGCCGCGGGCACCGACCAGATCCGCACGACTCCCCAGGCCAGGATGAAGAGCCCGATGCAGATGCCCATCATGACGAAGTAGGTGCGACGGCGACGTGCCAGCATCTCTCCAGGGTAGGCCCGTGCATGCGAAAGGGCCGCACCTCAGGAGGTGCGGCCCTTCGACAGCAATACGGCGATCAGACGGCGATCGCCACCTCCGCCAGGCCGCCCGTCTGGGCGACGACCGTGCGGTCGGCGGTGGCGCCCGGGACGAGGGCGCGGACGGTCCAGGTGCCTTCGGCCGCGTAGAAGCGGAACTGGCCCGTCGCGGAGGTCGGGACCTCCGCGGTGAACTCGCCGGTCGAGTCCAGGAGCCGGACGTAGCCCGTCACCGGCTCGCCGTTACGGGTCACCTGGCCCTGGATGGTGGTCTCGCCGGGCTTGATCGTCGAGGCGTCGGGGCCGCCGGCCTTCGCTCCACACATGTCTTGGTTTCCTTCAGGTCGCAGCGGTGGTGCGGTTGCTTACTTGTTGGCGCCGAGCTCGATCGGAACGCCGACCAGGGAGCCGTACTCGGTCCAGGAACCGTCGTAGTTCTTGACGTTCTCGACGCCGAGCAGCTCGTGCAGCACGAACCAGGTCAGGGCCGAGCGCTCGCCGATACGGCAGTACGCGATGGTGTCCTTGGCCAGGTCGACCTGCTCGTCGGCGTAGAGCTCCTTGAGCTCGTCGTCCGACTTGAACGTGCCGTCGTCGTTGGCGTTCTTCGACCACGGGATGTTGCGCGCGGACGGGACGTGGCCCGGACGCTGCGACTGCTCCTGCGGAAGGTGCGCCGGCGCGAGCAGCTTGCCGCTGAACTCGTCGGGCGAACGGACGTCGACCAGGTTCTGCGCGCCGATGGCGGCCACGACGTCGTCGCGGAACGCGCGGATCGCGGTGTTCTGCGGCTTCGCCTTGTAGTCGGTGGCGGGACGCGAGGGGACTTCCTCGACCAGCTCGCGGGCGTCCAGCTCCCACTTCTTGCGGCCACCGTCGAGGAGCTTGACGTTGTCGTGGCCGTAGAGCTTGAAGTACCAGTAGGCGTACGACGCGAACCAGTTGTTGTTGCCGCCGTAGAGGATCACCAGCGTGTCGTTGCCGATGCCCTTGCCGGACAGGAGCTTCTCGAAGCCCTCCTGGTCGACGAAGTCACGGCGTACCGGGTCCTGGAGGTCCTTCGTCCAGTCGATCCGGATCGCGTTCCTGATGTGGTTCTTCTCGTACGCGGAGGTGTCCTCGTCGACCTCGACGATCGCCACGCTCGGGTTGTCGAGGTTGGCCTCGACCCAGTCGGCGTCGACCAGGACGTCACTGCGGCTCATGCTTTTCTCCTCCGGGGCAGTTACGGCGGTGCGGTGCGTGAGAGAAAGGGTGCGCGCTCGCGCGGGTGTCCCTGATCAGGGACACGGAGGGGGGAAGACGGAAGCCTGCGCTTCCGCTCAGACAGTGCGACAGAGCATGGCGGCGACGCGGCACAGGTCTACTGCCCGCCGCTTCGTGAGGTCGTCCGCCTGGCCACGCGGCCGGAGGGCGCTGAATGTGCACTGCATAGGGTCGATCGTAGGGACGGATCGCGGGGCATGTCACCGGCGTGTCGTATTTTGAGACGCGATCGTCCGTGATGTGAGACGAGAAAGCCGTCAGGGGCGCTACGGCGGGGAATCCGAGCCCGCTCGGCCGTTGATTCCCCTGCCGTACGGACACCGCCGTCTCGCCCCTCGGACAGGTCATCGCCTGCCCGGACCCGTCCTACCCGGCCAGCCTGACGTTCGAACCCTTCACCTTGATGTCCACACCGCCCTTCGCGGCCTGCACACTGTCCAGCTTCACACCGCCCGGCAGCTGGTCGAGCGTCTGCTGGAAGTCGGTGATCGAGCGGACCCGGGAGTCGGCGAGGTCGACGACCAGCTTGGGCAGGTTGTCCGCGTGCACCTTCACCGTGTTGCCCACGACGGTGACCGTGCTGAGCACCGGATACGTCGTCGTCCCGACCCCGGTGACCGTGACCTTCATGTCGGCCTTGATCTTGCCGTCGCCGCCGTCGGAGAGGCTGACGATCTGGGCCGTGACGCCGGTGAAGACGCTCGTCGGCGCGGACTTGGCGGCCTTGAGCAGCTGGTCGTAGGAGATGCTCGCGGTGCCCGTCGCGCTGGCCGCCGTGGCGGAGCTGTAGCCGCTGGAGAACTTGACGTCCTTCATGTCGGCCTTGAGGTCGTCGATCCGGATCGTGGTGGCGCCGCCGGAGGCGCTCGTGTTGCCGGTCGGGGCCTCGTACTGGCCGACGCCGAGTTCCACGTCGTCCAGCTCACCGGAGGCGACCTGGGTGAGGAAGGGGAAGCCCTTGATGGAGACGTCGGGGGTGCTGGCCAGGTTCTCGCTGGTCTTCACCTTGGACGCGGCCTCCTCCTCGGCGAAGTGGAGCGCGACCCGGTCCACGACCACGAACAGAGCTCCCAGAATCACCACGACGATCAGAAGTATTCGTAGCCCACGCATGTACGGAGATCCCCACCTGGTGGTCGTCGACGAAAGCGGTACGACGACCTGGTGGCCGCCCAGCGCGAGAGTAGTCCTGCGGGACGCGTGTATCGCGAAATTGTCGATCAGCTGTGACAGTGCTCTTAACTGCCTCAGACAACCATCACGGATCTTTTAACTACCGCCCACAGCACGGCACTTGGCCACCCGGGCTAGACGAGCGCCCGTCCCAGCACGTACACCGCCGGGGCCGCCGCGGCGAGCGGGAGGGCCACACCGGCGGTGAAGTGGACGAAGCGGGACGGGTAGTCGTAGCTCGCCACCCGGTGGCCGATCAGCGCGCAGACCGCCGCGCCCGCGCCGAGCAGCGCGCCCTTCGCACCCATGCCCGTCATTCCTCCTACGGCGATGCCCGCACCGGCGGCCGCGAGCAGCGAGACGACGACCGACGCCACGGTCGGCAGCGGCAGCGCGCGGGCCAGGATCGCGACGGCGACCGCGGCCGCGCCCACCGTCACCGCGTCCGGGTCGGCCGCGAGGTGACCGGTCGCGACGATGGCCAGGGCAGCCGAGGCGACCGTGGCCATCAGGCCCGTGATCCGGGTGTCCGGGTCGGCGTGCGAGCGCAGCTGCATGACGAGGGAGAGCAGGACCCAGACACCCAGGGTGCCGAGGATCGCGGCGGGACCGTTCTCCCGCCCGGCCGCGAGCAGTGCCACGTCCGCGACGAGCGCCCCCGCGAAGGCGAGCGCGATGCCCTGCCGGGCCGGCCACATCCCGTTCAGCCGGAACCAGCCCGCGGCCGTCACCGCCTGAAGGACGACGAGCGGTACGACGAGGGCGTACGACCCGACCTGCGCGGTGACGGAGAGCAGGAGCGCCAGGACTGCGGTGAGGCCGGCGGGCTGCATCCCGGGCTCGATGATCGGCGAACGGCCCTCGAGGCGGGCCCGCTGGGCGTCGGTGATCCGGGCGTTGCCCGCGATGGAGGGCGGGCCATAGCCGTCTCCGGCCGAGGGAGCGACGGATGCCTGTGCTTCGGGCACCTCGGGTCTGGGCGGCTGGGCGTACGCCTCGGCCTGCGCGTAGGGGTCGTAACTCTGCGCTGCCGCTTGGTAGTTCTGCGGCGGGAAGTACGCCAGGTCGGACGCGGCGGGCCTGGTCTGCTGGACCTGGGTGTCCCAGGTCTGGCCCTGCCACTGCTGGGTGTACTGCTGGTCGCCCTGCGTGTCGTCGTACGCCTGCTGCTGATGCCCGGGCCACGCCTGCGACTGTGCCTGCTGGGGCTGCTGTTGCTGGGCGTAGGGGTCGTAGCCCTCGCCATAGCCCTCGTACGGCTGGTTGCTCATCGCTTCGCTCATCCTCCTGCGAACGGCGGGAGCACCTCGACCGTGCCGCCCTCGGCCAGCCGTACCGTCTCATGTCCGCGGGTGCCCACGGGGTCACCGTCGACGAGGAACGAGCATCGCAGCAGTACGCGGGCGAGTTCCCCGGGGTGTCGCTCGCGGACGGCGGTGAGGGCGTCGGCGAGGGTGACCGCGTCGTACGGCTCCTCGGCGATGCCGGCCGCGGCCTTCGCGGCGGCCCAGTAGCGCACCGTGACCTTTGGCATGTGCTTGCTTCCTCGGTAGACCGGTGTCGACGGATCCGGCGTCAACACCCGTCAGGCTAGCTGTCCTGTGAACTGCCCCAGCGACCGATGCGGGCCAGCAGGTCGTCCGCGGCCGCGTGCTCGGCGTGGCCCATGCCCGGCTCCAGCCAGAGTTCGGCCTGGTCACCGGCGGCGTCGGCCAGCATGCGGGGGTGGTCGACGGGGAAGTAGCCGTCGCGGTCGCCGTGCACGATGAGGAGCGGGGTCGGCGCGATGCGCGGGACCGCCTCGACCGGAGGCATCGGGACCGGGTCCCAACCCCTGCGCTCGATACGGGTGTTGAGGCCGTAGCGGCCGACCAGACGCCCCTCGGGACGGGTCACCAGCCAGTGCAGCTTGCGCATGGGGGCCGTGCCTCGGTAGTACCAACGGGCCGGCGCACTCACGGAAACCACCGCGTCCGTGTGCGCTTCTGTGCGCCCCTCGCGCCTCTGGCCGTCGGCGTGCGCCTGAGAGCCGTAGAGCGCCGCGTGCCGCAGCACCACCGAACCGCCCATCGAGAAGCCGACGGTGACCACGCGCGCGTGCCCTTGCTCGCGCGCCCACGCGACCGCCGCCGCCAGATCGAGGACCTCGCGGTCGCCGACGGTGGACCGTCCGCCGGAGGCGCCGTGGCCCCGGAAGGAGAAGGTGACCACCGCCCCGTACTGGAGGAACGCCTCGGCAACCCGCCGTACATGGGGCTTGTCCACATCGCCCGTGAAACCGTGCGCCACGACGAACACGGGATCACCGGAAGGTGACCGGGAGGCGTCGTATACGGGCGCCCCCGGTTCGTATACGGAATCGATCGTCACCCCGTCGTCGGTGTGCAGAAACGTCCGCAAAGGTGTACGTCTGATCGTCTCAGAGTTCGGACGAACGGTGGATCGTGCCACATGACCTGCCGTACCAGCGCTCATGTGGGCTATTCTGCTCGACAGAGGACTCGGGCAGCGAAGCCCCCGGGTCCTTTTGTGCTTCCGGGAGCGTTGTATACGAAGCGGTACACCGCGGGAAACCACAGGTGGCCGCCGGTGATACAGGGCCCTCGGGATCGCAAACGCTGTGCCGCACGACACACGTCCTCGCAGGGACCGAGGAGGAACCAGACATATGAGTTCTCTGCTGCTCCTGACCAATGCCCTCCAGCCGTCTACGGAGGTGCTTCCGGCCCTTGGCCTGCTGCTGCACAACGTGCGCGTGGCACCGGCGGAAGGCCCCGCTCTCGTCGACACCCCCGGTGCCGACGTCATCCTGATCGACGGCCGCCGTGACCTGCCCCAGGTGCGCAGCCTGTGTCAGCTCCTCCGGTCCACCGGCCCGGGGTGCCCGCTCATCCTCGTCGTCACCGAGGGCGGCCTCGCCGCCGTCACCGCCGACTGGGGCATCGACGACGTCCTGCTCGACACGGCGGGCCCGGCCGAGGTCGAGGCGCGACTGCGCCTCGCCATGGGCCGCCAGCAGATCGTCAACGACGACTCCCCCATGGAGATCCGCAACGGCGACCTCTCCGTGGACGAGGCGACGTACTCCGCCAAGCTCAAGGGCCGGGTCCTCGACCTGACCTTCAAGGAGTTCGAGCTCCTCAAGTACCTCGCCCAGCACCCGGGCCGCGTCTTCACGCGCGCCCAGCTGCTGCAGGAGGTCTGGGGCTACGACTACTTCGGCGGTACGCGCACGGTCGACGTCCACGTACGACGGCTGCGCGCGAAGCTCGGAGTCGAGCACGAGTCGCTGATCGGGACCGTCCGGAACGTCGGTTATCGATTCGTTACCCCTGAGAAGGGTGACCGGGGCGGCGAGGAGGCCAAGCTCAAGGCAAGCGCTGCCATCGCCGACGCAAAGCCGGAGGATGCGGACGGTACGGCCGATTCGGCCGCCCTGGACGCCGCCGAGATCCCGGCCGAGGCGTAATCGTTCCGGGCAGGGCGTCGCTTCTCGGTGTCGGCTCCGCGCGGAGATGGTGCGCGGAAGCTGAGAGAAGCTTCGAAACGCCCTGCCCAGAGCGGGTCCATCCGCGTAGACTCCGCGCGTGGCCAAGGTGACTCGGGATGATGTGGCGCGGCTGGCGGGTACTTCGACCGCCGTTGTCAGCTATGTCATCAACAACGGACCCCGGCCGGTTGCCCCGGCCACGCGCGAGCGTGTCCTCGCCGCGATCAAGGAACTGGGGTACCGACCCGACCGGGTGGCCCAGGCCATGGCGTCGCGGCGTACGGACCTCATAGGCCTGATCGTGCCGGACGCGCGCCAGCCCTTCTTCGGGGAGATGGCGCACGCGGTGGAACAGGCCGCGTCCGAGCGCGGAAAGATGGTGCTGGTCGGCAACTCCGACTACGTGGGCGAGCGCGAGGTCCACTACCTGCGCGCGTTCCTCGGGATGCGCGTCTCCGGCCTGATCCTCGTCAGCCACGCGCTGAACGACAACGCGGCCGCGGAGATCGACGCGTGGGACGCCCGCGTCGTCCTCCTCCACGAACGCCCCGAGGCGATCGACGACGTGGCCGTCGTCACGGACGACCTCGGCGGCGCCCAGCTCGCCGTCCGCCACCTCCTCGAGCACGGCTACGAATACGTCGCCTGTATGGGCGGTACGGCGGAGACGCCGTCCGTCGGTGACCCGGTCTCCGACCACGTCGAGGGCTGGCGCCGCGCGATGACCGAGGCCGGCCTGCCGACCGAGGGGCGCCTCTTCGAAGCCCCGTACAACCGCTACGACGCCTACCAGGTCGCTCTCGGCATCCTCTCCGGACCCCGCCGTCCCCCCGCGATCTTCTGCTCCACCGACGACCAGGCGATCGGCCTGCTGCGGGCCGCGCGCGAGCTGCGCATCGACGTACCGCGCGAGCTGGGTGTCATCGGCTTCGACGACATCAAGGAAGCGGCCCTGGCCGACCCGAAGCTGACAACGATCGCATCGGACCGCCCGGCGATGGCCCGCGCGGCGGTGGATCTTGTCCTCGACGACGGCCTGCGGGTGGCGGGGTCCCGGCGCGAGCGGCTGAAGGTGTTCCCGTCGCGGCTGGTCATACGGCAGTCGTGCGGGTGCGAGGGCTGAGGTCTTCGGGTGCGAGGGCTGAGGTCTTCGGGTGCGAGGGCTGAGGTCCTCGTGTGCGGGGAATGAGGACGTTCGGCTGCGAGGTCTGCGGCTGCGGGCGCTGAAGTCCTCCGGCTGCGGCGGCTGAGCACACCCGTCCCGGCTGTCACCCGGTTCGCTGGAATCCCCGAGTTTTCGGGGCTCCGGCGTCTTTATATCGGGCATACGAGGTTCTGTCGGGCTTCTCAGCGGGGACTCAGGTACCTCTCATGATCGCGCGACAGGCTCTGTTCCATGACCGAGAGCTTCCGCCGCAGCGGCGAGTACGAGACCCCCCAGGGCGACCAGCCGCAGGCGTACCCCCAGCAGCAGCACGCCTCTTCTCCCGTGAACCCGGAGTGGCCGCCCCCGCCGGCCTACCAGCCGCCGGTGCAGCAGCCTCAGCCCGTGCAGCAGACGCAGCAGCCGGCCGCACCCGCGTGGCCGGCCCAGACGCCCGCCCCCTCGCCCGCCCCGCAGGCCGCCTTCGGCGCCGACGGCGGAGCGTACGGCGGCGGTGACGGCTACGGCGCCGGTGACGGCGGGGCTCTCGCCGCGGACGGCAGCGGCGGTCACGGCGGCGGCGACACCGCTCTCCTCACCCACGTCCAGGGCGAGGCGCCCAAGCCGAAGAAGCGCTCCCGGGGTCCGCTCGCGCTGCTCGCCGCCGTGGCGATCGTCGCCGCGGCCGTCGGCGGCGGCACGGCGTACGCCTTCCAGGAGCTGACCGGCAAGGACACCGTCGCCACCTCCAGCACCACCACGGCCGTCGTGCCCTCCAGCAAGAAGGGCGACGTCGCCACGATCGCCGCGACCGTCAGCCCGAGCGTGGTCGAGGTCGAGGCCACCCTCAGCAACGGCTCGTCGACCGGCGCCGGCGTGATCATCACCGCCGGCGGCGAGGTCGTCACCAACAACCACGTCATCTCCGGCGCCACGTCCGTCAAGGTCAAGACGAGCAACGGCAAGACGTACACCGCGACGGTCGTCGGCACCGACAGCAAGAAGGACCTCGCACTCCTCAAGCTGTCGGGCGCCTCCGGCCTGAAGGCGGCCACCCTCGGCAACTCCGCCGGCGTCCAGATCGGCGACACGGTCGTCGCGATCGGCTCCCCCGAGGGCCTGACCGGCACGGTCACCAGCGGCATCGTCTCCGCCCTGAACCGTGACGTGACCGTCTCCACCGACGAGAGCCAGAGCCAGGGTTCGGATTCGGGCGGCAGCGGTCAGTGGCCGTTCCAGTTCGGCGGCCAGCAGTTCAACGGTGACACCGGTTCGTCGACCACGACGTACAAGGCGATCCAGACCGACGCGTCCCTCAACCCCGGCAACTCCGGCGGCGCGCTGATCGACGCGAACGGCAACATCATCGGCATCAACTCCGCGATGTACTCGTCCAGTTCGGACTCCTCGTCCTCGTCGTCCGAGGCCGGAAGCATCGGCATCGGCTTCGCCATCCCGATCAACACCGTCAAGGCGGACCTGGCTTCGCTGCGGGCGGGCGGTTCCGACAGCTAAGCACTGCCCCACACGAACCAAGTAGGGAGTACGTCATGATCAAGCAGGTTTCGCACACGGTGACCGACACCGGAGCGGCCGGTCTCGGCCTGGCCCTCGGGGTGGCGTACGAACTGCACGCGCCGGCCGCGCGGGCACCGGAAGTGGCGCCCGTCCCGGAGCTGATGGGCCTGCGCACCAGCGCGGCCCGCACGCACCACCGCAAGGTGCCGCTGAACCGCCTTCAGACGATGCGAGGCTGAGTGGGAGACGGGGGAAGCCGATCTCACCACGAGGCGAGGCGGATCTCACCCTTTTTCTCACTTCCTCCCCTCTTCACGCACCGGCCGGGAAACATGCGAGGCTGATTGCGACCAGCCGATCGTTGTCTCCCCGTCCCACCGCACCCGAGGAATCCAGCCCATGAGCCCCGCCGAAGGCGACCGTGACACCCAGCGCATCCTGATCGTGGACGACGAGCCGGCTGTGCGCGAAGCACTCCAGCGCAGCCTCGCCTTCGAGGGGTACGACACCGAGGTCGCCGTCGACGGCGCGGACGCGCTGGAGAAGGCGACCGCGTACCAGCCCGACCTGGTCGTCCTCGACATCCAGATGCCGCGCATGGACGGCCTGACGGCGGCCCGCCGGATGCGGGGCGCCGGTACGACGACGCCGATCCTGATGCTGACGGCCCGCGACACGGTCGGCGACCGGGTGACCGGACTGGATGCCGGGGCGGACGACTACCTGGTCAAGCCCTTCGAACTCGACGAACTCTTCGCGCGGGTACGGGCGTTGCTCCGCCGCAGCTCGTACGCGGCGGCCGCGGCAGCCGGTACCGCGCCCGAGGACGACTCCCTCACCTTCGCGGACCTCCGCATGGACCTCGCGACGCGTGAGGTGACGCGGAACGGGCGCCAAGTCGAGCTGACTCGCACGGAGTTCACGCTGCTGGAGATGTTCCTGGCGCACCCCCGCCAGGTCCTCACCCGCGAGCAGATCCTGAAGGCGGTCTGGGGCTTCGACTTCGAGCCGTCCTCCAACTCCCTTGATGTGTACGTGATGTACCTGCGCCGCAAGACGGAAGCCGGGGGCGAGCCTCGGCTTGTGCACACGGTTCGGGGCGTGGGGTACGTGCTGCGGCAGGGCGGGGCGGAGTGAAGAACGTCCTCGAGCGGTTCCTGCACCGGTTCCGGACCCTGCCGATCCGGTCACGGCTGGCGATGCTGGTCGCGGCGGCGGTGGCGTTCGGGGTGGCGGCGGTTTCGGTCACCTGTTGGTTCATCGTGCAGGGGAAGCTGTACGACCAGGTCGACGGCGATCTCAGGAAGATGGCGCAACCGCAGCGGGCCGGGCAGGTACAGGAGTTCCTGAGCAGCTGCCCGCAGGCCCCCCAGCCGAATCAGAGCGACGTCAGCGACTTCAACAGCTTCTGGTCGCAGACCAGCTATATCCAACTGGTCGAGTCGGACGGGAAGGCCTGCATCTCCGCCAACTCGGCCGGCGTCGTCAAGGTCACCGGCGCCGACAAGAACGTGATCAAGGACGCCGACAACCTCGGGCGGTTTTCGACCACCACCCTCAAGGGGGTCTACCGCAACGGTGTCGACAAGAACGGCAACGCCGTCCGTGTGCTGACCACACCTCTGCTCGTCAGCCAAGCTCCGGCCGCCCCGAATCAGCTGTACGAGGGCACCGCACTCCTCGTCGCGGTTCCCCTCAAGAGCACCCAGAACACGCTCAACGACCTCGCGCTCATCCTCCTCCTCGTCTCCGGCATCGGAGTGGTCGGCGCCGGCGCGGCCGGTCTCGCGGTCGCCCGTGCGGGTCTCCGCCCGGTGGACAAGCTCACCGAGGCCGTGGAGCACGTGGCCCGGACCGAGGACCTCACCATCCGCATCCCGGTGGACGACGACAGCGAGGACGAAGTCGCCCGCCTCTCCCGCTCGTTCAACTCCATGACCACCTCCCTCGCCAACTCCCGCGAGCTGCAACAGCAACTCATCGCGGACGCCGGTCACGAACTCCGGACCCCCCTCACCTCCCTCCGCACGAACGTCGAACTCCTCACCCGCAGCGAGGAGACCGGCCGCCCGATCCCCCCGGCCGACCGCAAGGCGCTGCTCGCCTCGGTGAAGGCGCAGATGACCGAACTGGCGTCCCTGATCGGCGACTTGCAGGAGTTGTCCCGCTCGGAGGGCCAGCGGGGTGAACGCGTCCAGGTGGTCTCGCTCCAGGACACGGTCGAGGCCGCGCTCCGCCGAGCCCGCCTGCGCGGCCCGGAGTTGACGATCACGGCGGACGTACAGCCGTGGTTCGTGCAGTCGGAGCCGTCCGCCCTGGAACGCGCGATCGTCAACATCCTCGACAACGCGGTGAAGTTCAGCCCCGAGGGCGGCACGATCGAGGTCCAACTCACGCGCGGCGTCCTCACCGTCCGCGACCACGGCCCCGGCATCCCCGCCGACGAACTCCCGCACGTCTTCGACCGGTTCTGGCGTTCACCGTCGGCGCGCGCACTCCCCGGCTCAGGCCTGGGCCTGTCGATCGTCGCCCGCACGGTCCAACAGGCGGGCGGAGAGGTGACGTTGGCGCACGCGCCGGGTGGGGGGACGGTGGCGACGGTACGGATGCCGGGGTCGCCGACTGCACCGCCCGAAAGCTCCACCCCTCAGTAGGTGAGTTGAAAAAGTGTGACACTTCGGCAGGAAGTGTCACACTTCGCGGGGGAAGGGTCGGCGGGTCTGAGCATGCGCCCGTCGCATTCGCCCTCAGTGGAAGACGAGCATTCCGGGGGAGTCGATGTCGACAGTGACCACACCCGGCGGGTAAGCCTCTTCCCGGGTGGTCAGGAGAATCGACATGCCAGTGAACTCGGCTCGCGGCAGGGCGCAGTACAGGGCGTGACAGGTGTCCGGGCCGCCGTACCCATCACGGATCATGGTGCCGACGGTGACCGAGGAGACCGTGGTCAAGTCGTCGACGACCACCGAGGAGAACGCGAGCACACGGTCCCCGGCGCCCGCGTCCTCGGACTCCGCCCGCATGAGGCAGAGCGCGGGAATCCGAAGCCGGTCGCCCGGGGTGTGGGCCATGTTCGCGGCGAGAAGGTTCAGTGTCTTGTGCCCGTTCGCGAGGGCACGGGTGGCACCGGTGTCCAGAATGATCACGCCGCCGCGCCTCGCGCCCTACGGACCTTCTCGGCAGCGACCTTGTAGATGTTGCCGAGGACGTCAGGCGCTCTGTCGAACTCCTCGTCGCTGATGTCCAGGCCGATCACATCTCGGACGACCTTCCGGTCGGCGGCCACCCGCTCCGCGATCTGCTCCGCAGTGGGCTGCTCGGCCGCCAGCTGCTCGACCAGTTGCCCCAGTGTGACCCCCCGTTCCTTGGCGACCTGGGCGAGATGGTCACGAGCCTGCCGGGACACCTGGATGGTCGCGTTCTCCGCCATGGCCCCCCCGTAGCCCTACCATGGCCGCACTGCTTCCCAGCTGACCATGGCATCTACGGCCCCGCATCAAGGACCACAACCTTGAGGTGGTGGGCGGATCTGTTCCGACACCGGCCGGTGGCAACAGATCCGCCCTGCGCTCACAAAGTCGAGGAACTCTTGACCGCCTCGACGAATGATCCCCAGGGCGACCAGCCGAAGATCAGCGGACTGCCCGACGGGGCCTTGCTGTCCCGGACGGGGACGAGACCGGTGCAGCCGTCGGCGACCTCGACGCAGTTCGTGCCACCCCCGTCGCTGTACGACGACTTGCGCCAAGCGGCGGTGCTGAGGTCGAGGGTGGACTTCATGCGCCCTCCTGGCCCCGGACCGACTCCACGAACGTGACCCAGGACCCGGCCGAGAAAACCAGCGGACGGCTCGACGGGGTCTTACTGTCCCGGACGGGAACCACACCGGTGTAGCCGTCGGCGACCTCGACGCAGTCGTTTGCTCCACCTTGGCTGTAGCTCGACTTGCGCCAAGCAGCGGCGCTGAGATCGAGGGTGGACTTCATGCGCCCTCCTGGCCCCGGACCGACTCCACGAACGTGACCCAGGACCCGGCCAAGAAAACCAGCGGACGGCTCGACGGGGTCTTACTGTCCCGGACAGGGACGAGGCCGGTGCAGCCGTCGGCGACCTCGACGCAGTCGTTGGCTCCACCTTGGCTGTAGCTCGACTTGCGCCACACAGCGGTGCTGAGGTCAGGGGTGTGCGTCATGACGTCTGTGCTCCTTCAGTACAGCCCGGATGAACACCAGCGAGTCACCTGGGGACAGCGCCAGGTCGCGAAGACGATCGTAGGACAGTCGGAGGCGCAGAACATCGTCCGGATCTTCGACCAACTGACTGCATCCGTCGCCTTCTTTGTAGGCAACGGCACTGCCGTCCTTCTGCCAGAGCAGCGTCAGCGACCCCGTCATGTGGTGATGAACACCCGCCGAGAACGGCAGCACTTGAAGGGTCACATTGGGCAGTATCGCGACCGTCTCCAGATGAACCAGCTGGTCTAGCCAGGTCTTGGCAAGGGCTGCGGGTCGCCGGAACGCCACCTCGTCCATGACGATCCGGACGTCGGGCGCGGGCTTCTGCCAGAGCACGTACTGCCGACCCAGCCTCGCAGCCACCTGTTCCTCGACCATCTCGTCGGCGTCCGCTGTTGTCTGGCCCCCAGACAACACCTCCCGAGCGAAGTCTTCTGTCTGCAGGAGGCCAGGCAGAGCGGGGGTGAACACCCTCATCACCCGCGCCGTCGCCTCCAACTCCATGAACTCTTTGTACTCGTCCTTGAACGCGTCCAGCCGAGCCGCCTTCCAGTGGCTGACCAGCAGCTCACCGGCCTCGTAGTAGACGTCCAGGTCCTCCATCACCGTCACCTTGGACAGCCGCTCCCCCGACTCCAGTCGGCTCAGGTAGTTCTTGTCGTAGCCGGTGTCCTCCGCCAACTGCCCGAGCGACTTCCCCGCCTTCTCCCGCAGATACCGGAGCGTCCGTCCCAGTACCGCGCGCCCCGACTCGCCCTCGGTGTCAACCTGTTCGGTCACTTCACCCCTCCCCGTTGCCTGGGCCCGCAGACAACGCCAACCCTCTTCCGCAGCGTACGCCGCACCGGTGACCATCGAGACACGAACGGTAATCACCGCTCGTCAGGACCCCGGCAGGACAGAGGAGCGCAGCGGAATGAGCGAACGCGTCGTAGGAATCCGGGAGTTACTGCTGATGGCACTCGTGCACACCCTGCTCCCGTCCCAACGTCGCGCTCGACGCAAACGGCGACTTCAGCGGCAGCGGCGACGTGCCCTCTGGCTCGCCGTGCACGGCATCGATGTCGGGCCCCGTCGTATCCACGGGGTGGTGGTGCGGGCATGAGCATCCCCAGCAACATCCCCAACTCGGCGCGCGGGGAACTGCGGTTGCTGCCCTGGACCACCCCCGACGGCAAGCCCTGTTACCTCAGCGCCGACAGTCACGACAGCCGTCTCTCCCTCCTCGCCGATGACATCGAGGCGGCCCAACTCGACTCCGGGGAACAGGTGTTGGCCGGAGCCAAGGCCGTACTAGCCGACCCGAAGGCCGGCGAACGGGCCGTGCGGTTCGCGCTCACCAGGGCGTCCGAATCCCTCGGCGACATCCTCCGCATCGCCGTCAGCCGAGGCGCACGCATCCCGGAGTGGGAACGGTGACACCCCCTCCTTACGTGCACAGGTTGCTGCCATACGATCCCCTCTGCTGCTGACCGGGGGAGGGTCCATGAGCGGGATCGAGCGGGCGTACGGACGGCGAAGACCGTTGGCCATCGTGTGGTGGCAGGCCGGCGTCAACATGCTCGTCGGCGTCTACCTCGTCCTGGATGCGTCGACGAACCCCTATGTCTCCCGGCGCGGGGCCGAGATCGTGATCCTGGCGCTCCTCCTGGGCAAGATCGCGCTGGTCCTGCTCTACCGGCAGCGGGGCCGCACGGTCGTAGGCACTCAGGGGATCAGCGCCCGCAACGCCGTACGGACAGCCACCCGGACCTGGCACGACGTCTATGACATCCGGGCCGAACTGAACCCGGGCGGGCGCACCGAGAAGGCCCAGTGGACGACCTATGTCTACGGCAACGACGGCCGCAGGATGCTCCTCCCCTACTTCGACGACTGGCAGCTTCCCGACTTCGACGCCGAACTCGTCGACCTGCGTACCGTATCCGCTCTGCACCGGGGCATGGCCTGGGAGCTGCGGCCCGAGGTGGAGGACCGGATACGGCGCCGCGCGCGAGACCGCACGGTCTCGGCCGCGGTGTGCGTCACAGCCGTCATCGCCGCGACTGCCGCGTTCGTGGTCATGGCGTAGTCCAGCGAACAACACCGGTTCTGGGGAGGGTCGATGGGCGGGGACGACGAGGACGACCGCGACGACGAGCGTGGGATCGAGCGGGAGTACAGCAGGCGGAGAAAGATGTCCCGGGGAAGGTTCGTCGCCCTGTGCATCGTCGAAGGGAACTTCGTTCTTCAGATGACGCGGCCCGACAACACCATCCCCGCCCGGTACAAGCTGCTCGCGGTGGCGCTCATGGCACTGCTGAGTGTCTGGGCGATTCTCACCGCGCGACGGGGAGGCACCACCGTGGGGGCCGACGGTGTCTCCACGCGCGGAGCCTTCCGCGTGCGCAGGTGGGCCTGGCACGACATCTACGATCTCCGCGTAGAGACCAATCCGGGCCAACGCAGGGCCGACATCAAGTCGTTCACCTACCTCTACGAAAACGACGGCCGCAGGGCACGCCTCCCCTACCTCGACGACTGGCAGCTCCCGGACCTCTGGGCCGAGGTCGCCGACCTGCACACCGCGTCCGCCCGGCACCGGGGCATGACCTGGGAGCGGCGCCCGGCGGTCGAGGTGCGCATCCGCGAGCGGGCCGCGTACCGCAAGGCCCAGCAGCGAGCGACCACCGGGGCCCTGATCGTCTTCCTCGCCGCCTTCCCGTACCTGCTGTGGGAGATGTCCGCCGACGGCGATCCCCACCCCTTCCTCAACCTCCTGCTCTTCTGCGCCCCCCTCGCCGTCTACGCCCTCCTCGCGTTTCTCTTCCGTCGGCGCTACATCCGAGCCCTAGCCCCCGCATAACCCCCTGCCAGCTCCAGCACAGCCGCCCGTCACACCGTGTTCGGATGGCGCGGAAGATCCTGCTTGCCGACGACGACGTGGACGTACGCGAAGGGCTTGGGCGGCTGCTCAGATTCGAGGGGTACGAGACCGTCCTCGCCGGGGACGGGCGTACCGTCATCGATCTGGTCGGTGTGGCCGACGAGGCCGCCGCGCCGGACCTCGTGCTGATGGACGTCACCATGCCCGAGCTGGACGGACTCGCCGCCACCCGCCGCATCCGCGCCTCCGGCTCCACCGTGCCGATCCTGATGATCACCGGGCGGGACGCGGTCGGCGACCGTATCGTCGCCCTCGACAACGGTGCCGACGACTATCTCAGCAAACCGTTCGCCGTCGAGGAACTCCTCGCCCGCGTACGGGCGTTGCTGCGTCGCAGTGCGCAACAGACCCCGGTGGTCGGCACGTTGCCCGAGCTCGAACGGCTCGTCTTCCAGGATCTCGTGATGGACCTGCGTACCCGTACCGTCGCCCGTGACGGGCGGCCGCTCGATCTCACGCGGACCGAATTCCTGTTGCTGGAGCACCTGTTGAGGCATCCGGGCGCCGCGCTCACCCGGTCACAGATCCACCGGCAGGTGTGGGGCTTCGACTTCGAGCCCGCGTCCAACACCCTCGACGTCTACGTCATGTACCTGCGCCGGAAACTGGAGAGCCGCGGCGAACCGCGGCTCATCCACACCGTGCGGGGGCTCGGGTACAGCCTCCGTGCAACTCCCTCTACATGATCCCTACTTGAGGGGAAGCCGCAGGATCATCGTCTCGTCCGGTGCCTGCGGCGGGACCTGGCGCAGGGTCATCGTGTCCTCCGAACGATGCCGTCCCGTTCCCGTGATCGCCATTTCGGGGAGCGGGCCCGCAAGTCGCGCGTACGCGCCACCCCTTGCCACCAGCTCCGCGTGCGTGCCCGTCTCCACCAGGCGTCCGCCCTCGACGACCAGGATGCGGTCCGCGTCCGGGGCGAGGCTCAGGTCGTGGGTGATCATGATGGTCGTACGGCCGGACATCAGGCGGCGCAGGGGCTGGATCACCTGGCGGGCGGCCACCGAGTCGAGGCCGGCGGTCGGTTCGTCCAGGACCAGGACCGGGGCCTCGCGGAGCATCGCCCTCGCGATCGCGATCCGTTGGAGCTGGCCGCCGGACAACGCCGCCGTGCCGGGGGCGAGTTGAGTGTCGTAGCCCTCGGGGAGTGCGGCGATGAAGTCGTGGGCCGCCGCCGATCGCGCCGCTCGTTCGATGTCCTCGTCCGTCGCTCCGGGGCGTCCGCACTCGATGTTCTCGCGGACCGTGCCGTTGAGAATGAGGGTCTGCTGGGGGAGCAACGCGACGTTCTCCCGCAGGAATTCGAGGGGTACGTCACGGAGGGGGACGCCGTCCAGGCAGATCACGCCGGCCGAGGGGTCGTAGAAACGTGTCAACAACTTCGACAGGGTCGACTTGCCCGCTCCACTCTCGCCCGTGATGATCACCAGCTCGCCCGGGTTCGCCCTGAAGGTGACGTCGTCGACCGAGTTACGGGTCCCGCCGGGGTAGCCGAAGGTCACGCCGTGGAAGCTGACCCAGCCGTGGACGGGCCACGCGGGGACGGGTTCGCGGGGGTCGCCGACGGACGGGGTGGCGTCCAGGATCTCGTTGATGCGGGCGGCGCCGGCCGTGGCGGCGGTGAGGGTGAGGCCCAGCTGGCCGAGGTTGCGGACCGGGGGGTAGAGGTAGCCGATGAAGGCCGCGAAGGCGAGGAGTGCGCCGAGGGTCATGCGGTCGGCGGAGATCTCCCAGACGCCGAGGCCAATCACCGACAGGACGCAGAGCGTCTCTACGACCTCCACGAACTGCTCGTACATCTCGCTGAGTCGGGCGCCGCGGACCGATGCCTTCATCCATGCGCGGGCTTCGACGTCGAGGCGCTTCTCCTCGTCCCGGCGGCGGTTGTACGCCTGGGTGAGGACCACGTTGCCGAGGGACTCCTCGACGACCGAGGTGATCGCGCCGTCGGCGACCCGTTCGTCCTGCGAGGCCTGCTTGATGCGGCCCGAGAAGCGGCGGGCCGCGAGGAGGAAGAGGGGGGCGAGGACGAAGGTCGCGAGGGCCAGGTCCCAGCGGAGGTACAGGGCCGCGCAGGCGTAGAACACGGCTGAAAAAGCTGCCGAGATGGTGCCCACGACCCCGGACACGACCATCTGCTCGATGGCCTCGACGTCTCCGGTGAGGCGTTCGACCAGGTCGCCCTGGCGGTGCTTCTGGAAGAAGTGGGGCGGGAGGTCCTGGACGTGGCGGAAGACGTTCGCGCGCAGGCGCAGGACGAAGCGTTCGGCGGTCCAGGTGGCGAGGGAGTTGCCGAAGTAGCCGACGAGCGCGCCCAGTGCGGCGACGCCGAGCCAGGCCGCGGCCGGGCCCCAGAAGTCGGACAGCGAACCGGCCTTGAGGGCGTTGTCGGTGAGGTCCGCGAACAGCAGGATCGCGGCGGTCTCGGAGAGCGCCGACACGACGACGCACGCGATGATCACCGCGAGCCACTTGCGGTCACCGCGGGTCAGCGGCCAGAAACGGCGGAAGGCCTCACGAGCTTCCCTCATGGTCAACAACTCCCTTCAGAGCAGGCCGGGTTCAGTGGATGGCCGATGTGCGTCCATGGCCTGGACGTGGCCGAGGCGGGGCCACCGGAGCGAGTTCGCTCGCTAACCGGTGGCCCCGCCTCACGGTGTGCGGGATCAGCCCTTGTGGGCGACCGGGCGCTTCGGGGCGTGCTTCTTCGGCGCGGGCTTCTTGGGGGCCGGGGCCGGCTTGCGGTGCTTCTTGACGGGGACGATCTTGTGGAAGCTCATGACGGGTTCCCTCCCGGTAAGTGCCGCTGTGCCGCGGCGAGTTGTGGGGTACTGCGGGTGGTGCTGCGGGTGCTGCGGGTCTTCTACGGCCGACCTGGCGGCTTACTTGTGGCCGACCGGACGACGCTTCGGGGCCGGAGCCGGCTTCTTCGGCGCGGGCTTCTTGGGCGCCGGGGCGGGCTTGTGGTGCTTCTTGACCGGGGCGATCTTGTGGAAGCTCATGGTGGGGTCCCTCCCTGTAAGTGCCGCGCTGGTGCGGCGGGTTGTGGAGTGGTGCGAGTACTGCGGGTGGTGCGGGTCTGCTGCGGGTGGCCGAGCCGCTTACTTGTGGCCGACCGGGCGACGCTTCGGGGCGTGCGCGGGCTTCTTCGGCGCCGGCTTCTTGGGGGCCGGGGCGGGCTTGCGGGTCTTCTTCACCGGGGCGATCTTGTGGAAGCTCATGTCTGTGTCCCTCTCTGTCGCGGCTACTGCCGGCTCTGCTGCGGTTCTGCAACAGTTCCTCTACCGATCTGCTGCAACTGCCTTTGATTTACTTCTGAATTACGCCTGTAAATTCTTTGTCAGCCTTTGTCGGCGACCGGGCGACGCTTCGGGGCGGGCTTCTTCGGAGCGGGCTTCTTGGCTCCCGGAGCGGGCTTACAGGTCTTCTTGACGGGGTGAATCTTGTTGAAGCTCATGATTAATTCCCTCCCTGTTGTTAGTTTTTATGTGCGACTTACTTGTGGCCGACCGGGCGGCGCTTCGGGGCCGGAGCAGGCTTCTTCGGGGCCTTCTTGGGGGCCGGGGCGGGCTTGTGGGCCTTCTTCACCGGGGCGATCTTGTGGAAGCTCATCGTGGTCTCCTTCGTCTCTTGCGTCTTCTTGTCGTTTGCGCTGTTCGCTTTCGACATGGAAAACACTACTGGACTCCTGACGCAGAAAAAGCCTTTTCCGCTTAGACCTTCCTGAGCAATCCCTATGGAAGACTCTTATGGAATTTGCGGAACTGAACCGGGTCTTACACAGAATTTAGAACGGGAAAACAGAAGGGGCCCGGCGCCGACCTGCGGCTCCGGGCCCCTCGTCAGAGATGGGTTACTGCACGATGTTGATCCGGTTCGCCGCCGGGGGCACCAGCGGGCCGGTGGCCGACGAGTTCGCCGTCAGGTAGTCCGCCAGCGCGGTCAGGTCGTCCGTGCCGACCAGGTCGCCGGTGCCCTGCCCCAGCGTCGTGAAGCCGTCACCGCCGCCCGCGAGGAAGCTGTTCGTCGCGACGCGGTACGTGGCCGCCGGGTCGATGGCGGAACCGTTGAGCTTGATCGAGTCCGTGACCACGCGGTCCGCGCCCGTCTTCGTCAGGTCCAGCGTGTACGTCAGCCCGGACGACACCTGGAGCACCTTCGGCGCCGCCGTGTTCGTGCCGCTCACCTGTTCCTTGAGCGCCTGGATCACCTGGGCGCCCGTGAAGTCCTGGAGGTTCACCGTGTTGGCGAACGGCTGCACCGTGAAGCCCTCGGCGTACGTCACCACGCCGTCGCCCTCGGCACCGGTCGCCTTGTAGGTGAGGCCCGCCCGCACCCCGCCCGGGTTCATCAGCGCGAGGTCGGTCTCCGGGTCCAGCTTCTTGCCGTACGCGAGTTGGGCGTCGGCGATGAGGTCGCCCATCGGGGACTCGGTGCCGGTGCTGTTGACGTCACCGGAGATGTAGCCGATCGCGCGGTTGCCGATGGGCGCCGCGAGGGTGTTCCACTTGCTGATCAGGGAGGTCATGTCGGCGGCCTTGGGCACGGTCCGGGTGACCACGTGGTTCGCCGACTTGACCGCCGTACGCGCGATGTCGCCGGTCTTGCGGTCGTACGTCAGCGTGGTGTCCGTGTAGAGGCGGCCGAAGGAGGCCGCCGAAGTGACCATGCGGGGCTTGCCACTTGGGTCGTCGATCGTGCAGACGTACGCGTTGTGGGTGTGGCCGGTGACGAGGGCGTCGACGGCCGGGGTGACGTTCTTCGCGATGTCGACGATCGGGCCGGAGATGCCGGAGCCGCCGCCGGACGCGTCGCAGTCGTAGTTGTACGACGCGGAGGCCGGGAAGCCGCCCTCGTGGATCAGCGCGACGATCGACTTGACGCCCTGCTTCTGCAGCTCCTTGGCGTACTTGTTGATCGTCTCGACCTCGTCCTTGAACTGCAGGCCCTTGACGCCGTCGGCGGAGACGATGCCCGGGGTGCCCTCCAGCGTGACGCCGATGAAGCCGACCTTGACGCCGTTCTTCTTCCACACCCAATAGGGCTTCAGGATCGGCTTCTTGGTCTTCTCGTCGAGGACGTTGGCGGCGAGGTAGGGGAAGTCGGCGCCCTTGAACTTCTTGTCCGTGTAGCAGCCCTCGGTGGGGTGACAGCCGCCGTTCTGGAGGCGGGCCAACTCCTTGGCACCCTCGTCGAACTCGTGGTTGCCGACCGAAGTGACGTCCAGGTCAAGCTTGTTGAGCGCCTCGATCGTCGGCTCGTCGTGGAACAGGCCCGAGATCAGCGGGGACGCGCCGACCATGTCGCCGCCGGCCGCGGTGATCGAGTACGGGTTGCCCTTGCGGGCGTCGCGCAGGTGCGTCGCGAGGTACTCGACGCCGCCCGCGTCGATCGTCTTCGTCGTGCCGTCCGCCTGGAGTTCGGTGACCCGGCCGGACGAACCGGTCGGCGGCTCCAGGTTGCCGTGCAGGTCGTTGAAGGAGAGGAGTTGTACGTCCTGGTAGCGGCTGGGCTTGGAGCTGTGGCCGTGGCCGCCGGGGTTGCCGTGGGCGTCGGCGGGCAGTGCGGCGGCCAGCGCGCCCGCCGTGGCGAGGCTCACGGTGGCGGCGAGCAGTGCGGCGGTACGGCGTCTGCGCGGGCGGTTCGGCTGGGTTGTGGCTGGCATGAGCCCCCCTGTGTGTCGGCTGAGAAGGTCACCACGTTCCGGCGCAGCCTAGGGTCAACGCGCGTAGCGCGGCAGGGGGTTCTTGGTTACATCCTGGTTTCTTCTTTGCCGCCACTTTGCTGGGGGATCGGCTTACCCTCATACCCATGACCAGCGACGACACCGTACGGCCCGCGCCCGGCTCCCGATCCATCGAGACCTACTCCGCGCTCTCCCCGGACCAGGGCGAGGCCGTGCTCGCGCTGATCGGCGAGGCCGCCGGGACCGACGGGCAGCCGGCGGTGTCCGAGCAGGGGCGCTTGCGGATCCGTGGAGGTGAGCGGGCCGGGGTCTCGCATCTGCTGCTGACCCTGGGCGAAGAGCTCGTGGGCTACGCGCAGTTGGAGGACACGGATCCGGTGGAGGCGCCGGCCGCCGAACTCGTCGTTCATCCCTCGCATCGGGGGCACGGGCATGGGCGGGCGCTGGGCGCTGCGCTGCTGGCCGCGTCGGGGAAGCGGTTGCGGGTGTGGGCGCACGGGGGGCACGCCGCCGCGCGTCATCTCGCGCAGGTCCTCGGTCTCACGATGTTCCGTGAACTCCGGCAGCTGCGGCGGCCGTTGACCGGCCTTGAGCTGCCGGAGCCGGTGCTTGCGGAGGGGGTGACCGTACGGACCTTCGTGCCCGGCGTCGACGACTCGGCGTGGCTTGCCGTGAATGCCGCGGCCTTCGCTCACCACCCTGAGCAGGGGTCCCTCACCCAGCGGGACCTCGACGACCGTAAGTCCGAGGCGTGGTTCGATCCCGCGGGGTTCTTCCTGGCGGAACGGGGTGGGGAGCTGGTGGGCTTCCACTGGACCAAGGTGCATGAGCAGGAGCAGCTCGGTGAGGTCTACGTCGTCGGGGTGTTGCCGGGTGCGCAGGGTGGAGGGCTGGGCAAGGCGTTGACGACGATTGGTCTACGGCACCTGGCCGCGCAGGGGTTGCCTACGGCGATGTTGTACGTCGACGCGGACAACAAGGCGGCGGTGTCCGTGTATGAGCGGCTGGGGTTCACGACGTATGAGACGGACCTGATGTACCGGTCGGAGTCGTGAGGTGCGGGCCGAGGTCATGAGGTGCGGGTCGGGATGCTGAAGGTCCTGGGGGCTGCGCCCCCAGACCCCCATCGGCCCTGAAGGGGCCTCGTCCTCAAACGCCGGACGGGTTGGATTTTGCGGGCCTGCGCCGGAAGTGACGGACGGGCCAAGGATTGTCGGCCCGGTCAAGAAGTGACCGCCCTCCTTCGCCCCAGCACCCTCCTCCTCACCGGTTCCGGCCCACAAGCCGCCCACACCAGCGCCGCCCCCACCAACACCATCGCCCAGTGATCGTGCCCCACCCCCCACTGCTTCTCCACCGGGGAGACGTACATCCCCCAGTCGTTGGGGAGGGCGAGAGGGGACACCAGGGCGATGACCAGGAACCCGGCGGCGACGCGTTGGCCCGGTTCGGGTTCGGCCGTGAAGCGGAGGGCCGCTGCCGCCGCAGCGAGGGAGAGGACCGCCGCCGCTGCCGCCTCCAGGGTCATGTCGCCCACCGGAGGGCGGATCTTCGACGGGATCAGCAGGACCGCCGCGGTCCACCAGGCCACCGCGAACGGGGCCACCAGTGCCACCCGCAGGGTCGTGCGGAGGATGCGGCGGGTCGGTACCGAGCTCGTCAGGTCTCGGGTCGGGTCGTCCAGGACGAAGGCCAGGCCCAGGGCGAAGGTGAGGGCGGCGGCCCGCAGGGCGATGAGTGCGGACCACTGGTCCGGTTCGTCCGAGAGCAGGCGGGGCAGGGCCGCGATCAGCAAAGCCACCGCTGCGGTCGCGGCCAGTGCCCGTACCGGCAGGGCGCGCAGGACCGGTCGGATCAGCTGCGCCAACACCCTTGCCGTAGAAGGGGGTTGAACTCCCGCCTGCTTGGTCTCCCCGCTCCCCCTCGTCATCACTCGCACTTGTCAGCCCCACCGGGAGCCTTGACGCCCAGCAGCTGAGCGACCTTTGCCGTCGTCACCTTCGGAGAAGTCAGTTCCGCCCAGTGCGCCTTCACCTTCGGGGTGACCGTGGACGGGCCCGCCGCGAGCAACTCCCTTACGACGCTGGTCTGTCCGGCCGTCATGGTCATTCCGTTGGTCGGCGACAGGACGATGGAGGAGCCGGTCACGGTGTCGCTCAGGCGGACCGCGCGGAGCTCGGTCACCGGGTCGGACGTCCAGCCCAGGGCCAGCCACATGATGGTGACCATGCGGCCGTCGCACACGTCACCACCGGCCTTCTCGTTCCCGAGGACCAGTACGGAGGCGACCGCGGCGGAGAACTCCGGTGTCCGGGGTCCGCCCCACATCGTGCGGACGGTGACCTGGTTCGGTGTGGTGGACGGGTCGATCGCGCCGTCGGCCTCCATGCCGTAGCGGGCCTCGACGCGTTGCTGCACGAGCAGCTTCCGAGTCTGGGCGGTGCCGCCCGTGAGGGACTGCACGTGGTCCGTGACGTCGGCCCATGTCACCGTCCTGGGGACCCACTCGGGGAACGCGCAGTACGTCGAGCGGCCGTGCCGGACGCAGGACTGGACCTTCTGCGGGTTGAGGGTGGCCACTGTGCGCGCCGCGACCGTCTCCGACGAGACGCCTGCCGCCTGGCCGACTCCGCCGGCCACGCCGAGGGCGATCGCTCCGGCCAGGGAGCCGGCCAGTACCGCCGTCGCCGTCTTCGTGCGGCCCTTGCTGATCAGTACCGCGAGGAGGGCGAGGGCCAGCGCCAGGCCCGTCAGGTACAGGGCGTGCGAGGCGGCCGGGCGGCCGATCAGGTCGGAGGGGATCGTCTTGGTGCTCCCCTCGCCGACGATCGGGGTCAGCCAGGCCGTGGCATCGCCGCCGCCGATCGAGACCGGCGCGAGGACGGAGAACACGAGGAGCAGCACCGCGGCCACCGGGATCGCGAACGGCTTCGGCACCAGCCTCGCCATCAGCAGGCCGATCGCCCCGCAGAGCAGCACGCACAGGGGGCCCACCAGCAGTTCGCCCACCGAACCGTGGCCCACCGCCGTCGACTTGACCGCCTGCCAGCCGAACTGGACCGCCACGCCCAACGCGACGAGTCCGGTCACCGGCAGGATCGACAGCGCGTGCGCGACCGTACGGCGCCAGGGTTCGAGGACCAGGACCCCGAACAGCCGCTCCGTGTCGTGCCGTCGGGAACGCAGCACGGCCTGGTTGACGCAGAGGAGGACCGCGAAGCCGACCAGCAGCGGGCCCGTCTGGGTGGCGCGGTCGACGTCCTGGAGGGCCGGATAGCCGTTCCAGTCACCCCTGGTGCGCCACACGATCCAGGCGACGTAGGCCGCCAGCATGAACAGCACCGGGATGCGGAGGAGGAGTTTGCGGGACTCGAAGCGGGCCAGGGCGAAGATCGCCTGCCATGACTGGCGGGCGGGTGCCGTGCTCGTCCCGGTGGGGGTCGGGGTCAGTACGGTGCTCATGCCGTCGCCTCCGCGTGCATGCCGTCGAGGGTGAGCAAGTAGCCGTCCTCCAGGGTGGGTTCGACGAGTTCGGCGCCGGGCGGCGGGTCGCCCACGTTGCGGAAGACGCCGAGGCCGGTGCGCCAGCCCGCCTTCGCGTCGGGGTCGCGTTCCGAACTGCTCCACACGCGGCCCGCGGCCCGTGCGGTGAGCTCGGCGGGGGTGCCGTCGAAGCGGACGCGGCCGCCGGCCATCACGACGACGCGGTGGCAGAGCATCGCCACGTCCTCGGTCTGGTGGGTGGACAGGAGAACCGTTCGCCCCTCCCCCGCGCGGGCGATCAACTCCCTGAAACGCATGCGCTGTTCGGGGTCCAGGCCGACCGTCGGCTCGTCCAGGACCAGGAAGCCCGGGTCGCCCACCAGCGCCGCCGCGAGCGCGACCCGCTGGCGCATACCGCCGGACAGCTTCTTGATGCGCTTGCCGCGTACGTCCGACAGGTCGACCTCGGCCAGCACCCGCCGTACCTCGTTGTGGCGGGCGGTGCGGTCGGTCAACTCCTTGAGGATCGCGACGTAGTCGACGAAGTCGAAGGCCGAGAAGTCGGGGTGGAAGCCCGGCGTCTGCGGGAGGTAGCCGAGCACGCGCCGGGTCTCCTGACGCCCTGCGGGGGTGCGGGGGTCGTGGCCGAGGACGGTGAAGGTGCCCTCGTCGGCGGGGACCGCGGTGGCCAGCACCCTCAACAGGGTCGTCTTTCCTGCCCCGTTGGGGCCGAGCAGGCCGGTGACGCCTTCGGTGAGCCGCAACGACACGTCGTCGAGGGCGGTCGTCAGGCCGTAGCGCAGGCTGAGCCCGGCCGCGGAGACGGTGGTGGTCATGACGTACTCCAGTCGGAAAATGGCATGAAGTGGCGTTGAGTTGGGTGAAGTTGCTTTTAGTGGTGCGAAGTTGCGTGAAGTGGCGTGAAAAATCAGGCAGTTGGATGGAAACCCGGGGTCTTGGTATCGAAGCGGTCGCGGGCCAGGTAGAGCAGGCCCGCGGCCAGGACCGCCACCGCCGCGGCCACCGTCTGGCCGGTCGCGGTGAAGGGGGCGAGCGTGCCGCCGTGCATCGCCTGCTCGCGGGCGATCACCAGCAGGGCCGTCCAGGCACCGCCGACCACACCCGGCGCGAGGACCGGGCCCAGGCGCGGGGTCAGCGCGAGGCTCGTCGTGGTGAGGGCGAGCGCGGGCAGCAGCCAGGCCAGGGCGGCGAGGCCGTATCCGGGCAGGGCCAGGGTGGCGAGGCCGTTGAGGCCAAGTCCCGCCACCAGTACGGCGGTTGTGCGGATCATGAGGAGTTTGAAGCCGTGCATCGGGGCCACGACGGTCATCTCGTAGGTCGGGTCGAGCACCGGGCCGTACGCCATCGCCACGCCCACGAGCGGCAGCAGCGGGGCGAGGGCGAGGAACACGTTGGGCGCCGCGACGTTCGAGGCGTCGGTCACCAGGACCGTCATCACGAGCAGCAGGGCCACCGCGCCGAACCATGAGCGGCGCAGTACCGGTGTCGCCGCGAGGAGGCGGGCCGTGTGGTCGGCCACGCCGATCCGCACGAGCAGGGATTCCACCAACCCCCTTCTGGGGGCGTCGAGTTCGGCGTCGAGGCGCTCCCAGCCCGCGTCGAGGGCCACCGGGTCGGTGACCGACGCCAACAGGGCCCTGCATTCGGCGCACTGGGCGAGATGGGCGTCGGCGGACCAGAGCAAGGGCGGTGCCAACTCGCCCCGCGCATAGGCGCGTACGTCGTCTTCGGCCACATGCCAGGTCATGCCAGCTCCTCCCGCAGTTGCTTACGGGCCCGCATGGCCCGTGTCTTGACCGTGCCGGCCGGGATGCCCAGCAGCACGGCGGCCTCCCGGGTGGTCAGCCCGTCGATGACGGTGGCCTGGAGGACCGCCCGCAGCTCCGGCGAGAGCCGGACCAGCGCGCCGGCGAGGTCCCCGTGCTCGACTCCCGCGAGCACGCGTTCCTCCGCCGACGCCTCGTCCCGGTGCCGCAGCCGCGCCAGCGCCTGCCGCATCCGGCCGCGCGCCCCGTCGCCGCGCAGCACGTCGATCAGCCGCCGCGACCCGATCCGCCACAGCCACCCGGCCACATCGCCCTCCTCCCGGTAGCGGGCGCTGCCCCGCCA
Source organism: Streptomyces sp. NBC_00986 (assembly GCF_045162565.1). Classification (NCBI taxonomy): domain Bacteria; kingdom Bacillati; phylum Actinomycetota; class Actinomycetes; order Kitasatosporales; family Streptomycetaceae; genus Streptomyces; species Streptomyces sp. NBC_00986. The sequence continues at coordinate 6,462,225 of NZ_CP108733.1, read as the reverse complement.
CACCGCGAGAAACGTCTCCTGTACGACGTCGTCGACCATCCCGGCGTCGGCGCACCGGCCGCGCAGCCGCGCGGTCAGCCAGGGCGCGTACCGCCGGTACAGCTCCTCGAACGCGCGCCGGTCGCCGTCCGCCGCGATGGCCCGCAGCAGCTCCCCGTCGCTTCCCGTATCGCTCACATCTCCTCATCGCACGAGCCCCGCCGATCGGTTCACGGACCGGCACATCGATCTCACTCGACTCTCTCAGCTCGCTTGACTTTCACGACTCTCCTGCACCACCCTTTCACTACTCAATTAGTGAAAGGGTGGTGGAAGCGAGTGGTCGAGTACCGCATCGACCGGCACAGCGGCGTGGCCACCTATGTACAGATCGTCCAGCAGACCAAGCAGGCGCTGCGCCTGGGAATGCTGGAGCCGGGCGACAAGCTGCCGACGGCCCGCGAGGTCGTCGAGGCCACCGCCATCAACCCGAACACCGTCCTCAAGGCCTACCGCGAGCTGGAGCGCGAGGGACTGGTCGAGGCCCGGCGCGGCCTGGGCACCTTCGTCCGCCGCGGTCTGAGCATCACGCCCGCCGACTCGCCGCTGCGGTTAGAGCTCGACGACTGGGCCGCGCGGGCCCGGGAGGCCGGCCTGGGCCGGGACGACGTCGCCGCGCTCTTCACCGCCGTACTCGAAAAGCACTTCCAAGGAGAAGACTGATGACAGGGACCGCCGCGATAGAGGCCGACGCGCTCGGCAAGCGGTTCGGCCGGCGGGGAGGGTGGGCCCTGCGGGACTGCTCCTTCCGGCTGCCCGCCGGGCGGGTCTGCGCGGTCGTGGGACCGAACGGCGCGGGCAAGTCCACGCTCCTCGCCCTGACCGCCGGACTGCTCGCCCCCACCGAGGGTGCGATATCCGTCCTGGGCACGGCGGCGGGCACCGCCCGCGAGCGGGTCGCCTACGTCGCGCAGGACAAGCCCCTCTACCCGCAGCTCACCGTCGCCGAGACGCTGCGCATGGGCGCCGACCTGAACACCGACCGCTGGGACGCCTCGGTCGCCGAACGCGTCGTAGGCGATGGGGACTTGAACCCGAAGTCCCGCATCCGCACCCTCTCCGGCGGCCAGTGCACGCGTGTCGCCCTCGCCCTCGCGCTGGCCAAGCGGCCCGAACTGCTGCTCCTGGACGAGCCGATGGCCGACCTGGACCCGCTGGCCCGGCACGAGATGATGGGCCTCCTCATGGCGCAGGCCGCCGAGTCCGGCACCACGATCGTGATGTCCTCGCACGTCGTGGCCGAGCTGGAGGACTCCTGCGACCACTTGCTGCTGATCGGCGGCGGCCGGGTCCGCCTCGCCGGGGAGATCGACGAGCTGCTCGCCGCGCACGTCCATGTGTCCGCGCCCGCGCACACGGCCCTCGACCCGCACACGGTCGTCGAGTCGCGCACCACCGGCCGCCAACTCAGCGCCCTGGTCCGCCCCTTGAGCCCGCTCGACACCGACTGGCGCACCAGCACGCCCTCGCTGGAGGAGCTGGTCCTCTCCTATCTGCGCAACCCCGAGGCCGGCAGCACCAAGACCCCGGAGACCGTCGCGTGACCGCCCCCGCGTCGCCCCCGGCGACCCTGCGCCCTCGGGAAGCCGGTGCCTCTTCTAACCACTCACACGCCATGACAGTGGTTAGTTTTACCCACAGCCTCCAGCACCCACCCACCACCGACACCCCGGAGACCGCCGTATGACCGCCCTCGCCACACCGCCGGTCACCGTGCGCCGGAACGGATCGCCGCCGCATCTGCTCCGCTGGCTGCTGCGCCTGCACCGGACCGCCCTGCTGGCCTGGACCGTGTTCGTGCTCGTCCTCGCCGGCCTCCTGCTGTGGGTGGGCGGGCCGCTCACCGACGCCGCGGCCGAGGGCTGGAAGCAGTACCACGCCTGCGCGTCGGGCGGCTGCGTGTACGACCCGAGCGCGGTCGGCCGCTACAAGGACTGGTACACCTACACGACCATCGCCGTCCTCGCCGCCCCGTTCCTGGTCGCCGCCTGGGCGGGCGCCACGCTGACCAGCCGCGAACTGGAGCACGGCACAGCACAGTTGGCCTGGACCCAGTCGGTCTCCCCCGCGCGCTGGCTCGCCGCCAAGCTCGCCGTCCCGGCCGTCCTGGTCGCCGTCGGCTCCGGACTGCTGGTGGGGCTGCACCACTGGGCCTGGTCGGCGGGCCAGGGCCGCCGTCTCGACTCGGCCAAGGACTGGTACGACATAGGGACCTACGCCGCCAACGGCACGGCCACCGCCGCCATGGCCCTGGCCGCCCTGGCGATCGGCGCCCTGTTCGGCCTGCTCAAGCGCAACTCCCTCGCCTCGCTGGTCGGTTCACTGTCCGCCACGGCGTTCCTGTGGAGCGTCATGGCCATCGCGACCCCGCATCTGTGGCCCACCGTCACCAAGCTCAGCAGCCTCAAGAACACCGCCCCGGCCGGCTCCGGCATCGTCGTCGACCAGGGGCTGGTCACCACCACCGGCGCCCACGTCGCCGACCCGCACTGCGGGGGCTCCGGCTGGGCGAGCTGCCAGGCCCTCTACACCAAGCTCGACGCCGTCGGCTACTACAACGACTACCACCCCCAATCCCACTACTGGCCCCTCCAGTTGACCGCGACCGCGATCATCCTCGCCGTCACCGCCGCCCTCACCGTGGCCGCGTTCCGACTCCTCAAGCGCCAGACCGGTCCGTCGACCCCCGCACGCAAGGCAGCCGCCGTATGACCGCCCTGGCCACCCCTCCGGCGGTCCGCCCGAGACCGGCCCGCGCCTGGCGCGCCGTCCTGCGGCTGCACCGGCCCGCCCTGGTCCTCTGGGGAGTCTTCGTCGCCGTGGTCTCGGCGGTGCTCCTGTGGGCGTACGGCCCGGGAGGGAACGCGGCCCGTGCCGCGTGGGGGCGGAAGTGCACCGTCGACCTCTGCACCGTGGACTACTCGCTGGACACGTACCACCTCGCCTACCGGTTCAGCGAGGCCGCGATCGGCATCCTGCCGGTCGTCGTCGCCGTCTGGGCGGGCGGCATGCTGATCGGCCGCGAGCTGGAGAACGGCACCGCGGAGCTCGCCTGGACCCAGTCGGTCAGCCCGGCCCGCTGGCTGGCCACCAAGCTCGCCGCCCCGGCCGTACCGCTCACCGCGGGCACCACCCTGCTCGTCCTGCTGCACCGCCTGCTGTTCGACGCGCACCAGGTACCGAAGGGCTGGAACTGGACCGACAACGGCACCTTCGAGACCAACGGGCCGATCGCTGTCGCGTTCCCGCTGCTCGGCCTCGCCCTCGGCGCCCTCACGGGTCTGGCCGTACGCCGCGCCCTGGCCGGCCTCGCGGTCGCCGCCGTGGCGACCGTGGTCGCGAGGAGCCTTGTTCTCCGGGCGAGCCCCCACCTCTGGCCGTGGAAGGCCGACGTCAGTGCCCTGCCTGCCGGCTACCCGCCGATGAAGGCGGCCTTCCACGGCGGCGAAGGCGCCGTCACCTCCACCGGCGCCCACATCCCCGACCCGTGCGGCACAGCCGAAAAGGCGTGCCTGGCCGCCCACGACATCGTCGGCCACTACCGGGAGTACCACCCCTCCTCCCAGTTCTGGCCCCTCCAGCTCACCGAAACCGCCCTGATCCTCGCCGTCGCCGCCCTGGCGACCGCCGCCGCCTTCGCCCTGCTGCGCCGCCGCACGGCCTGACCGGATCCCCCCTCCCCGCGGCTCCCACGCATCCGTTACGTTCGTTTCCGTGCCGTAGACGTCCGGGAGCCGCCCCCCGATATCCCGCACGCCATGTCGCCGTAACCAACGGTTCAGACGGGCTTGCGAGGCTCGGCGAATGAAGCCCGTCGTGCCAGAGCCTTCGCCGCCTCCCGAGGTGAACGGGAGCAACGGGGCCGTCGTCCCGCTCCTTCCGGCGCTGTCCGACGCGCCTGTATCGCCGGTGGCGCGGAACAATGGGCACATGAGCAGCCAGCCCAACGCCCAGGCACAGGTCCAGCACGCGCAGCCCTCCGTGGGCTCCATAGCCGCGCACCGCCCGCACACCGTGTCGGCGGCGGTCTCCGATCTGGAACCCGACATCGACGCCGACCTCGACGAGTACGAGGAGTCGCCGTACGACGGGCCCCAGCTGCCGCAGGGCCGCTTCCTGGACCGGGAGCGCAGCTGGCTCGCGTTCAACGAGCGGGTCCTGGAGCTGGCCGAGGACCCGAACACGCCCCTGCTGGAGCGGGCGAACTTCCTCGCGATCTTCGCCAGCAACCTGGACGAGTTCTTCATGGTCCGGGTGGCCGGACTGAAGCGCCGTATCGCCACCGGTGTCGCCACCCGCTCCGCGTCCGGCCTGCAGCCGCGCGAGGTGCTGGAGATGATCTGGGCCCGCTCGCGCGAGCTCATGGCCCGGCACGCCGCCTGCTACCACGAGGACATCGCCCCCGCGCTCGCGGAGGAGGGCATCCACCTGGTCCGCTGGAACGAGCTGACGGAGAAGGAGCAGGCCCGCCTCTTCACCCTGTTCCGGCACCAGATCTTCCCCGTGCTGACCCCGCTGGCCGTCGACCCCGCCCACCCCTTCCCGTACATCTCGGGTCTCTCGCTGAACCTTGCGGTCGTCGTACGGAACCCGGTCACCGGCCACCGGCACTTCGCGCGCGTGAAGGTGCCGCCGCTGCTCTCCCGCTTCCTGGAGTCCTCCCCGGGCCGGTACGTCCCCCTCGAGGACGTCATCGCCGCCCATCTGGAGGAACTCTTCCCGGGCATGGAGATCCTGGAGCACCACGCGTTCCGGCTGACCCGCAACGAGGACCTCGAAGTCGAGGAGGACGACGCCGAGAACCTGCTCCAGGCCCTGGAGAAGGAGCTCATGCGGCGCCGCTTCGGGCCGCCGGTGCGCCTGGAGGTCGAGGAGTCCATCGACCGCGAGGTGCTCGACCTGCTGGTGCGCGAGCTGAAGATCAGCGAGGCCGAGGTGTACCCGCTGCCGGGTCCCCTCGACCTGACCGGGCTGTTCCGCATCGGCTCCCTCGACCGGCCCGAGCTGAAGTACCCGAAGTTCATCGCGGGCACCCACCGCGACCTCGCCGAGGTCGAGTCGGCCTCCGCGCCCGACATCTTCGCCGCCCTGCGCAACCGGGACGTGCTGCTGCACCACCCGTACGACTCGTTCTCCACGTCCGTCCAGCGGTTCCTGGAGCAGGCGGCGAACGACGACGACGTCCTCGCGATCAAGCAGACCCTGTACCGCACCTCGGGCGACTCCCCGATCGTCGACGCGCTGATAGAGGCGGCCGAGGCCGGCAAGCAGGTCCTCGTCCTGGTCGAGATCAAGGCCCGCTTCGACGAGCACGCCAACATCAAGTGGGCGCGCAAGCTGGAGGAGGCGGGCTGCCATGTCGTCTACGGCCTGGTCGGTCTCAAGACCCACTGCAAGCTGTCGCTCGTGGTCCGCCAGGAGGGCGACCTGCTGCGCCGCTACAGCCATGTCGGCACCGGCAACTACCACCCGAAGACGGCCCGCCTCTACGAGGACCTCGGCCTGCTGACGGCGGACCCGCAGGTCGGCGCCGACCTCTCGGACCTCTTCAACCGGCTGTCCGGCTACTCGCGCCGCGAGACCTACCGCCGCCTGCTGGTCGCCCCCAAGTCCCTGCGCGACGGCCTGATCGCCCGGATCAACAAGGAGGTCCAGCACCACCGTGCCGGGCGCCCCGCGTTCATCCGCATCAAGGTCAACTCGATGGTGGACGAGGCGATCATCGACTCGCTCTACCGCGCGTCCCAGGCGGGCGTCCCGGTCGACGTGTGGGTCCGCGGCATCTGCGCGGTGCGACCCGGCGTCCCCGGCCTGTCCGAGAACATCCGCGTACGGTCCATCCTCGGCCGCTTCCTCGAACACTCCCGTGTCTTCGGCTTCGGCAACGGAGGCGAGCCCGAGGTGTGGATCGGCAGCGCCGACATGATGCACCGCAACCTCGACCGTCGGATCGAGGCCCTCGTCAGGGTCACCGACCCGGCCCACCGCGCCGCGCTCAACCGGATGCTGGAAACCGGTATGTCGGACACCACGTCCTCCTGGCACCTGGGCCCGGACGGCGAGTGGACCCGGCACGCGACCGACGCGGAGGGCCAACCACTGCGCAACGTCCAGGAGATGCTCATAGACGCCCGGAGGCGCCGGCGTGGCACAGCAACACCTTGACCCGACGGATCCCAAGGCCCGGGCCGTGACAGGGGACGCCCTCGCGGGCTACCTGCGCGGCCAGGCCACCGAGTTCCTCCGCGCCCTGCGGCTGCACCGGGAGACCGGCAACGGGCAGAACGGCACGGAGGACTCCGTCGACGCGGCGCGCGCCCTGCGCCACTCGGCCCGCCGGATCAGCGGCAGCCTGCACACCTTCCGTCCGCTGCTGGACGCCGACTGGTCCGAGGAGATGCGCCCCGAACTGGCATGGCTGTCGGGCACGTTGGCGCTGGAGCACGCGTGCGCGGCCCGCCTGGAGCGGCTGCTGCTGGCGCTGCACCGGCTGTCGGGCTCGGCGGCGTTCCCCGCCCAGTCGGCGGCCTCGGCGGTGGGCGGCCGGGTCACCGGCGCGGGCCGCGGCATCCCCGCGCCCGCCACCGCCGCCGGCCGCGGACCGGCCACGCCCCCGACCGCCACCGCCGACCGCGGCAACCTCACCGTGGGCGCGGCCAAGGCGGGCGCCCTGCTGGAGCGCCAGCTCACCCTGGCCCGGACCCGGGCCCACTCCACCGCGCTGCAGGCCCTCGGCTCCTCCCGCTTCCACGCGGTCGCCGACAAGGTCGCCGTACTGGCCAGCGAGGTCCCGCTGACCCCGGCCGCGGCCACCGCCGACCTGCGCCCGCTGGCCGCCGCCGCCGGGGAACGCCTCACCGACGCCGTCACGGCGCTGCCCCTGGTCACCGCCGGGCACCCGTACAACGCGGAGGCCCTCATCCACGGCCTCTCCCCCGACCCCGCCCCGCACCCCCAGGACGGCCCCTGGCACCAGGTCCGCCTGCTGCTGCGGCTGCACCGCTACGCCGGTGAGGTCCTGCACGCGGACGGCGCGCCGATGGACGTACGCCTGCTGACGGCCGGCCAGGCCCTCAATCTGCACCGGGACGCCTCGGAGGCAGCGGCGGCCGCCGCGTCGGCGGCCCGCACCCCGCGCATCGCCCCGGCGACCGCGTACGCGCTCGGCGTGCTCCACGCCGACCAGCGCCACGAGGTGGAGGCGGCCCGCTTCGCCTTCCAGCAGTCGTGGCAGAAGCAGGCGGTGGGCACCCCCTGACGCCCTGAACGAACCCGCACGGAGGAGACGGTGAACGACCAGTGACTTCCACGCACGACACCACCGTCCAGGCGGCCGGCTGCGTCCTGTGGCGCCGCCCGTCCGCCGGAGCCCTCGAACTGGCGCTGGTCCACCGGCCCAAATGGGACGACTGGTCGTGGCCCAAGGGCAAGCTCAAGCGGGGCGAGACGTTCGAGGAGGCCGCCCGCCGCGAGGTGCTGGAGGAGACCGGCCACGCGTGCCGGCTGGGGACACGGCTCCCGTCGGCCCAGTACCTCGACCATCACGGGCGGCCCAAAGAGGTCCGCTACTGGGCGGCGGAGGCGACCGGCGGAGCCTTCGCACCCAACGACGAGGTCGACGTACTGCTCTGGCTCACCCCGGACGAGGCCCACCAGCGGCTCTCCTACGAACGGGACCGCGACCTGATCTCCCTCGCACTCATGGCCGTCGGCACCGACGAGGACGGGCGGGAGCCGCGATGAGCACGCTACCGCCGGTGCCTTCCCGCCCACCGTGCGTTACGTTGCGAACGGGCGGACCAGGACGCTCCACCCGCCCGAAACCGTCTCACCCAGCCGAGGGACCGCACCCTCGTGGGCGCGCTGCCGACCGGTCCACGCCTGGCATAGTCCGGAATCAGCCCGTGTCCTCGACGTGAGCGTTCCGTGACCTAACCGCACCGCCCACAGGGGTTCACCCTCCGTTCACTTATGCCCATAGGCGCCTTCACCTGTTCTGCCTAATTTCGGCCTTACGCGATGCGAGCCGCGACCTGGGGGTCGCCACCCGCGTCACCCCGTCTTCGCACGCCGCCGTAATTCAGGACGGCGGCTCTCGGAAGGAACTCTTTCAAGTGAAGCTTCAGCGCATGAACCGGCGGGCCCTCACCCTCGGTGCTCTCGCGGTCTCCGGCGCCCTGGCCCTCACGGCGTGCGGCTCGGACGACAACGGCGGCTCCTCCAGCAGCAGCAGCTCGTCGGCGGCCAACGCCAGCTCGGCCAACTGCGGCACGGCGAAGAAGGGCCAGCAGCTCCTCGCCGACGGCTCGTCCGCGCAGAAGAACGCGATCGACGCGTGGGTCAAGGCCTTCAGCCAGGCCTGTGGCGTCCAGATCAACTACAAGGGCGGCGGCTCCGGCGCCGGTGTCACCTCCTTCAACCAGGGTCAGCTGGCCTTCGCCGGTTCCGACTCCGCGCTGAAGCCCGAAGAGGTCACCGCCTCGAAGCAGGTCTGCTCCGGCGGCCAGGGCATCGACCTCCCGATGGTCGGCGGCCCGATCGCGCTCGGCTACAACGTCCCGGGTGTCGACAACCTGGTCCTGGACGCCCCGACGCTCGCCAAGATCTTCGACAGCAAGATCACCAACTGGAACGACGCGGCGATCAAGAAGCTGAACCCGTCCGCCAAGCTGCCCGACCTCAAGATCCAGGCGTTCCACCGCTCGGACGAGTCCGGCACCACGGACAACTTCACCAAGTACCTGATCGCCACCACCGCCGCCAACTGGAAGTACTCCGGCGGCAAGGCCTGGCAGGCCAAGGGCGGCCAGTCGGCAGCCGGCTCCGCGGGCGTGGCCGCGGGGGTCAAGCAGACCTCCGGCGCCATCGGCTACTTCGAGCTCTCCTACGTCGGTGACGGCGTCAAGGCCGTCAGCATCAACACCGGTGCCTCCGCCCCGGTCGCACCCAGCACCGACAGCGCCACCAAGGACATCGCCGACGCCAAGGTCATCGGCACCGGCTCGGACCTGGCGCTCAAGCTGAACTACAACACCAAGGCCGAGGGCGCGTACCCGATCACCCTGGTGACGTACGAGATCGTCTGCGACAAGGGCAACAAGGCCGACACGCTGCCCGCGACGAAGGCGTTCCTCACCTACATCGCCAGCGAGGAGGGCCAGAAGGTCCTCAGCACCATCGACTACGCGCCGATCCCCGACGCGATCATCACCAAGGTTCGCAGCACCATCGCGAGCATCAGCTAGTCCGAGTGTGCGGCCGGGTCCCGGACCAGGGACCCGGCCGCACCGTCCGGTGCACCGCCGCCACGGACCCCACACCGCACGTGTGGACCCGCAGACCGGAGAAACCCGATGGACATATCGACCAAGAACCCCGAAGAGGCACCGCCTCCCACCCCCGCACCCTCGGCCGCCGCGCAGAAGCGCACGGCCCGCGGTGCCACCCGACCCGGTGACCGGATCTTCCTCGGTCTCTCCCGCGGGTCGGGCATCCTGCTGTTGGTGATCATGGCCGCGATCGCGGTCTTCCTCACCTATCGCGCCTCGCTCGCGATCAGCAAGGACCACGCGAACTTCCTCACCACCTTCGAGTGGAACACCAACCTGCTGCCGCCGAAGTTCGGCATCGCCGTCCTGGCGTTCGGCACGGTGGTGTCCTCGATCATCGCCATGGTCATCGCGGTCCCGATCGCGGTCGCCATCGCCCTGTTCACCACGCACTACGCCCCGCGCAAGCTCCGCGGCCCGGTCTCGTACGTCATCGACCTGCTGGCCGCCGTACCGTCCATCGTGTACGGCCTGTGGGGCGCCCTGATCCTCGTACCGCACATGGTCGGGCTCTTCGGGTGGCTCAACGACTACTTCGGCTGGACCGGGATCTTCTCCTGGGACGAAGGCGCCCCCCGCTCGATGCTCACCGTCGGCATCCTGCTCGCGATCATGATCCTGCCGATCATCACCAACGTGAGCCGTGAGGTCTTCCGCCAGGCCCCGCAGATGATCGAAGAGGCGGCCCTCGCCCTCGGCGCCACCCGCTGGGAGGTCATCCGCATGGCGGTGATCCCCTTCGGCCGCTCCGGCGTGATCTCCGCCTCGATGCTCGGTCTCGGCCGTGCGCTCGGCGAGACGATGGCCGTCGCCACCGTGCTCTCCCCGGACTTCCTGATCCACGCCAGCCTGCTCAACCCGGGCGGCGGAACCTTCGCCCAGAACATCGCCAGCAAGTTCAGCGAGGCGTCGGCGGACGGCCGGGACGCGCTCATCGCGTCCGGTCTCGTCCTGTTCGTCATCACCCTGCTGGTCAACGGCGCGGCCCGGCTCATCATCGCCCGCCGCGCGGAGTACTCGGGGGCCAACGCATGAGCAACGCAGCCGTAGCGGAAAAGCCCGTGAGCACCCTGCAGGGCGCGACCCTCCCGAAGTGGTCGCCGTACGCGATCGCCGGCGGGTCCATCGTCGTGGCCGTCCTCATCGGACTGGTCGGCAGCCTCGACAGCAAGATCCAGTGGGGCCTGATCGCGGCGATCCTCTTCGTCGTCGGCACGTACGTCATCGCCGCCCGCGTCGAGGGCAGCCGCCAGGCCAAGGACCGGATCGCGACCAGCCTGGTCTGGGTCGCGTTCCTCCTCGCCGTCGTCCCGCTCGTCTCCCTCCTGTGGACGACGATCTCGCGCGGCGTGAAGGTCCTCGACATCTACTTCCTGACCCACTCGATGGGTGTGGTCGCCGACTCCGAGCCCGGCGGCGGGATCTACCACGCCATCATCGGCAGCCTGGAGCAGGTCGGCCTCGCCACCCTGATCGGCGCCCCGATCGGTGTGCTCACCGCGATCTACCTGGTCGAGTACGGACGCGGCGCCCTCTCCAAGTGGGTCACCTTCTTCGTCGACGTCATGACGGGCATCCCGTCGATCGTCGCGGGTCTGTTCATCCTGTCCCTGATGCTCATGTGGGACATGGAGCCCTTCGGCTTCGCCGGTTCCTGCGCCCTGGCCATCCTGATGATGCCGGTCGTGGTCCGCTCCACCGAGGAGATGCTGAAGCTCGTCCCGAACGAGCTGCGCGAGGCATCGCTCGCCCTCGGCATCCCGAAGTGGCGCACGATCCTCAAGGTCGTCCTCCCCACCGCGATCGGCGGCATCACCACCGGCATCATGCTGTCGGTGGCCCGTATCGCCGGTGAGACCGCGCCCGTCCTGCTGCTGGTGTTCGGCAACCCGTTCATCAACAACGACCCGTTCCACGGGGCGCAGGCGTCGCTGCCGCTGTACATCTACCAGCAGTTCGCGCAGAGCGCGGGCGCCGGAGCGGCCTACGACCGCGCCTGGGCGGCCTCGCTCACCCTGATCGCCTTCGTGATGATCCTCAACCTGGTGGCCCGCGGCATCGCCCGCTGGAAGGCCCCCAAGACCGGTCGCTGACCGCGACCCCCTCAGCGACCGTTCCGAAGTCTGGAAGTGAAGCAGTCATGTCCAAGCGAATCGACGTCAGTGGGCTCACCGCCTACTACGGCTCCCACAAGGCAATCGAAGACATCTCGATGACGGTCGAGCCCCGCTCGGTGACGGCCTTCATCGGCCCCTCCGGCTGCGGCAAGTCGACGTTCCTGCGCACGCTCAACCGTATGCACGAGGTCACGTCCGGCGGCCGCGTCGAGGGCAAGGTCCTCCTGGACGACGAGGACCTCTACGGCCACGGCATCGACCCGGTGTCCGTCCGCCGCGAGATCGGCATGGTCTTCCAGCGCCCGAACCCGTTCCCCACGATGTCGATCTTCGACAACGTGGCGGCGGGCCTACGCCTGAACGGCAGCTACAAGAAGAGCGAGCTGTCGGACGTGGTGGAGAAGTCCCTCAAGGGCGCGAACCTCTGGAACGAGGTCAAGGACCGCCTGAACAAGCCGGGTTCGGGCCTGTCCGGCGGCCAGCAGCAGCGTCTGTGCATCGCGCGGGCGATCGCGGTGGAACCGAAGGTCCTCCTCATGGACGAGCCCTGCTCGGCCCTGGACCCCATCTCCACCCTCGCGATCGAGGACCTGATCGGCGAGCTGAAGGAACGCTTCACGATCGTCATCGTGACGCACAACATGCAGCAGGCGGCGCGTGTCTCGGACCGTACGGCCTTCTTCAACCTGGCGGCGGTCGGCCAGCCCGGCCGCCTGATCGAGATCGACGACACGGAGCGCATCTTCTCCAACCCGTCGGTCCAGGCCACGGAGGACTACATCTCGGGCCGCTTCGGCTAAACCGGGAGTTCCTCCTCTGAACCCCTCGCGGTGCTGCATGGCGGTGCCACCGCGAGGACGAAAAGGGCCCGCCCCTGGCTCCCGGGGGCGGGCCCGTTCGTTTGCGTTTCCCACCCACCCACCCACCCGTTTACGGTGGGTCGAGAGGTGAGCGACCCGCGTCTCGACTTGTGTACCCACCCAGCCGTTTACGGCAGGTCGCGAGGTCGAAAGGTGGAGCGCTCGCGAGACCCCGGCCCATTCGCTCTGCTTCTACGGCACCCTCTTGGCCGACCGTAAACGGGTGGGTGGGTGGGAAACAGGGGGCCAGGGGGCGCAGCCCCCGGCATACAGCGGCGCCTACAGGAACGCCAGATCCACGACCCAGAACGAGCACGCAGCCACCACCGCGGCCGCCGGCATCGTGATGAACCACCCCAGCACGATGTTCTTCGCAACACCCCACCGCACGGCATTGACCCGCTTCGTCGCCCCGACACCCATGATCGCCGAGGTGATGACATGGGTCGTGGAAACCGGCGCCTTGAAGAGATAGGCGGTGGTGAACATGATCGCCGCACCCGTCGTCTCCGCCGCGAACCCCTGCGGCGGATCCAGCTCGATGATCTTCCGCCCCAGCGTCCGCATGATCCGCCACCCACCCGCGTACGTCCCCAGCGACAGCATCAACGCGCAGACGATCTTCACCCAGACCGGAATCGGATCGCCGTACGTCGAGTGGCCGGAAATCACCAGTGCCATCACGACGACACCCATGGTCTTCTGCGCGTCCTGGAGACCATGACCGAGGGCCATCCCCGCCGCGGACACGGTCTGCGCGATACGGAACCCCCGCTTCGCCTTGTGCGGGTTCGCCTTCCGGAAGATCCACATGATCGCCGTCATCACCAGATAACCGCCGACCAGACCGACGACCGGCGACACGAACATCGGCACGATGACCTTGTCGACGACCCCGTGCCAGATGACATCCGTACCGCCCGCGAGCGCGGCCCCCACCATGCCGCCGAACAACGCGTGCGAGGACGACGACGGCAGCCCGAAGTACCAGGTGACCAGGTTCCAGGTGATCGCGCCGACCAGCGCGGCGAAGAGGATCCCCATCCCCTTCGACCCCTCGGGGGTCTCGATCAGCCCCTCACTCACCGTCTTGGCGACCCCGGAACCGAGAAACGCACCGGCGAGATTCATCACGGCGGCCATCGCGAGCGCCGCGCGCGGAGTCAGCGCCCGGGTCGAGACGGACGTAGCAATCGCGTTGGCGGAGTCGTGGAAACCGTTCGTGTACGTGAAAAAGAGCGCGACCAGAATGGTCACGACCAGAGCGAAGGTGTCCATGGAGAGGTCAGGACTCCTTGACGGCGATGGTCTCCACCGTGTTCGCCACGTGCTCGAACGCGTCCGCCGCTTCCTCCAGCACATCCACGATCTGCTTGAGCTTCAGCACCTCGATCGCGTCGTACTTGCCGTTGAAGAGCTGGGCCAGCAGCTTGCGGTGGATCTGGTCGGCCTGGTTCTCCAGGCGGTTGACCTCGATCCAGTACTCCGTGAGGTTGTCCATCGTGCGCAGGTTCGGCATGGCCTCAGCGGTGAGCTCCGCCGCCCGCGCCAGCACCTCGATCTGCTGCTCGACGCCCTTGGGCAGTTCCTCCACGTTGTAGAGGACGACCAGGTCGACGGCCTCCTCCATGAAGTCCATGATGTCGTCGAGGCAGGAGGCGAGGTTGTAGATGTCCTCGCGGTCGAAGGGCGTGATGAAGGAGGAGTTCAGCTGATGGAAGATCGCGTGCGTGGCATCGTCACCGGCGTGTTCCGCGGCCCGCATACGCTCTGCGATCTCGGCCCGGCCGGCGGTGTCCGCCCCGAGCAGTTCCATGAGGAGTTTCGAGCCCGTGACGATGTTGTCCGCGGACGCGGCGAACATGTCGTAGAAGCTCGTCTCCCTGGGGGTCAGACGAAAGCGCACAAGGGGTCCTCGGGAAGCATGGGTTTCGGTCAGGCTGATGCTAAGTGCATCATCCGGCCACGGCTAATGGGCCGTCCCCCAGTGTCGCCCATCAGGCACAGTGATCCGCACGGGGGCGTACCAAGGGCCCTATACCCAGCAAAGTTCGTTACGATATACCCACTAGGGGTATATGTCTGGAGGACGCGATGGACGCGATGACGACCACCGAGGCCGGCGCGGCGGCAGCGCCCTCCGAACCGGCGCACGAGCCGGCCGGGAAATCGACCCAGGAACCGGTCACGCACGGTTACCACCACCAGAAGGACGAGCACCTCAAGCGCCTGCGCAGGATCGAGGGCCAGGTCCGCGGACTGCAGCGCATGGTCGACGAGGACGTCTACTGCATCGACATACTCACCCAGGTGTCCGCCTCCACGAAGGCCCTGCAGTCGTTCGCGCTGCAGCTCCTGGAGGAACACCTGCGGCACTGCGTCGCGGACGCGGCGGTCAAGGGCGGCGAGGAGATCGACGCGAAGGTCGACGAGGCGACGAAGGCGATCGCCCGACTCCTCCGCACCTAGCCCCTGGACCCGCCGGGGGCATCCCGCTCCTCGGCGACCTTCAGCACCTCGTCGATGCTCTCCAGGCTGAGCCGGTCCTCAGCGGCCGAGGCCGCGATGATCAGGTCTCCGCACAGCTCGATCTCGGCGAGGGCCACGTGGTCCTGAACTGCCGTACCGCCGACCGGAGCCACGTGCATCACCTCTTCTCTGCCGTCACCGACTTCCTAGAGTAGGGAGCGGTCTACACAACGCGCATGGCACGGACGGGCTAGTCCTCACCCCGACCCACACCGACCGTTTCAGGTCACTTCTCGGCGATCTGCCCGGCGTAGATGTCCTTCGAGGCCGGAAGTCGTACGTCCACGGGGGCCCCGAAGTCGTACAGCAACGTCGTCGAGGTGACCGCCACCGGGTTGTGCCGCTGCCCGTTGACGAAGCTGAACCGCTGCCCCAGCTTGCGGACGCGCCCCTGGTCGTCGAGGTAGACGTCGAAGGGCACCCGGGCGGTGGCGAACCCTTTCGCCGCCGACCGCAGAGCCGCCTCGTTCCCCGCCGACGCGCTCCGCGCGGCGACGGCGAGATCGGCGACCCCCCGATAGTGACGCACGGAGGCCCCGGCCACCTCCGTCTTCCCCAGATACGTCGCGCCAGTCGTCCCGCGCAGCAACTCGGCGGCGGCGTACGGGTCGGTGGCCCCGCCGGTCACGAGGTTGCCGTCGGTCAGCGTCCCGGTGTCGACCCGTACCCATTTGTCGGCGGGCACCCCGGCACCCCGGTTCTTCATGAACAGGGCGCCCGGCGCGAGGAGTTCGGTGATCGGCCGGTGTTCGCTGGCGCCGGCCGGGTCCTGCGGCAACTGCACCTTCAGCCGGCCGAGTTGGCGCCGGAAGTCGTAGACGCCCTCGCCGCGGATGGTCACGCGGGTACCGCCGGTGGCCATCTCCATGGACGTACGGGCCTGTGAACTCCCCGCCGCCACAAGGGAGTCGGCCGCGCGCCGCACCGCCGCGACCGCGTCCCCACCGCCGCGCGCGTCCGCGGTCGCCGCTCCGTCACCCGCGCTGCATCCACCGGCGCCGACACAGACCCCGACCATGAGTCCCGCCGCGACGACCACCCCGCCGGCCGTCCACCGGTCCCGGCTCCGCTCGGCCGGGGGGATCCCCATCTGCTGCCGCTCCATAGCCTGCCGTACCCCCGTACGTCGTCACGGGCCCTGTCGTTCCGCTTAACGACGGGTGGATGGGCCCGTCACGCGTTGTCGCGGCCGTACAACCGCCCTATGGGCGTCGCGCGACCGCCATACGAGCGCTTTACCCGGGCTCGGTACCGTGGTCGACGTGGCGCAGCAGGACGAACGACAGGCTCCCCCCGCACATCCCGAACATCGCACGACGACGGTCGAGCAGGGCCCTTTCTGCTTCGCCCGTTGCGTCTGCGGCTGGCGAGGTCCGGCGAGACGGGCGAGAAGCCAGGCCAGGACGGATGCCACGGGGCATCTGCCTGTTCCGAACCTGTGACATGCGCACGAGAACTTGTGGGGTCCGGCCCGTATCTCACTTGACGGAACCCCACAGGAGGCGAAATGGAACGGCGTTCGTTCATAGGCGGCGGCGTGGCCGCGATAGCGGCGGTCGCGACCACCGCGTGCAACGGCAAGAACACCGGCGGCGGTGACGCGTCCGCGACGGCGTCCAACGCCTCCACCTCGACGAGCACATCGGGCCTGCGCACCACCACCGCGGCCGCCGCCGCGAACTGGGCCGCCCTGGCCCGTGAGCTGGACGGCACCCTGGTCCGCCCCGGTGACGCCTCCTGGAAGACGGCCCACCAGCTCTACAACACCCGCTTCGACTCCCTGAAGCCGGCCGCGGTGGCGTACGTCGCGAACCCCGACGACATCCGTTCGGTCCTCTCCTACGCCCGCGCCCACAACATCCACGTCGCGATCCGCAACGGCGGCCACTCCTACGCGGGCTACTCCTCCGGCGACGGCCGTCTCATCGTCGACGTGTCGAAGCTGAACAAGATCCGGGCGAGCGGTTCCTCCGCGGTCGTCGGCGCCGGCGCCAAGCTGATCGACGTCTACCGGGGCCTGGCCGCGAAGGGCGTGACGATCCCCGCGGGCTCCTGCCCGACGGTCGGCGTCTCCGGCCTCACCCTGGGCGGCGGCCACGGCGTGGTCTCCCGGGCGTACGGCCTGACCTGCGACAGCCTCACCCAGGCCACGCTGATCACCGCGGACGGCAAGCAGCTGGTCGCCAACTCCACTGAGAACAAAGACCTGTTCTGGGCGCTGCGCGGCGCGGGCAACGGCAACTTCGGCGTCGTGACCGAGCTGCAGTTCAAGACCCACCCCGCGCCCCAGGCCGTATCGGGCTATCTGACCTGGCCGTCGTCGATGGCGGCGGCCGTGGTGAAGGCATGGCAGGAGTGGGGCCCGGACCAGCCCGACGAGATCTGGTCGTCCTGCCACCTGACGAACACGCCGGGCGGCACCCCCAAGGTCTCGGTGGCCGCGTTCTCCCTGGGCACCTACAACGAACTCCAGAACGCGGTCGACAAGCTGGCCCACCTGGTCGGCGGCAACGCGTCGAGCGTCTCGCTGAAGCGGCACACGTACGAGGAGTCGATGGACGCGTACGCGGGCTGCTCGTCGTTCTCGACGGACGCCCAGTGCCATCTGCCGGGTTCGACCCCCGGCCGCTCCCCGCAGGGCGCACTCGCGAGGGAGACCTACGTCGGCCGCTCGGACTTCTTCGACCGCTCGATCTCGGCCACGGGCATCCAGACGATGCTCAACCAGATGAAGGCGGTCCGCGGCAACTCCGGCGACATCGCCCTGACGGCCCTCGGCGGCGCGGTCAACCGCGTCTCCCCCACGGCGACGGCCTTCGTCCACCGCCGCTCGCGCATCCTGGCCCAGTACATAGTCTCCTGGCCCTCCGGCACGGCCGGCACATCGGCCCAGTCCTGGCTGACGTCCTTCCACAACGCCATGAAGCCCTACGCCTCCGGCGCGGCCTACCAGAACTACACAGACCCAACTCTCACCAACTGGCGCAAGGCGTACTACGGCGACGCGGCCACCCGCCTGGCAACTCTGAAGAAGCAGTACGACCCGACCCACTTCTTCACATACCCGCAGGGGCTGTAGGCGGGGCCAAGCAAGGGGTACGAAATCAGCTCCGGTTCGGCAACCCCCTCAGGGGCGCGGCGCTGTATCCAACTGCGGCTCCGCCGCGCGGGCGCGACCAGCCACAACGGACACCCGCAGCCGACGACCCGACCTCCAGGCGGAGCCTTTATGCCGCAAGGTCCCGCTCTTCAGTACCGGACGACTCAGTGCGGGCCCCCGGGATCAAGGCGTCCCGCCGAACCCGCCGAGCATCGGCCGACCGAACCAGCCACCCACCCCACGCCGACCACTCAACCGCCTTGAGCACCGGCGTAAGCAGAGCCATGGCAACCGGAGAGAGAAGCAGAGCAACAGCCGTACCGAGCGCGAACCCACCGATCACGTCGGTCGGATAGTGCACGCCCATGTAGACCCGGCAGAACCCTTCGAGCAGCGCGAGCCCGATCCCCGCCACCCCGAACCGCCGGTCCGCGACGAACAACGCGACCCCCATCGCCATGGTGATGGTCGCGTGATCGCTCACGAACGAGTAGTCGGTCTTCCCGGAGATCAGCACATCGAGCCCGGTGTGGTCGAGGAACGGCCGGGGCCGCTCCACGAACCCGCGTATGGGCACGTTCACGAGGACAGCGAACGAGGCGGCGAGCGGCGCCCACACGAGCCCGGCCACAGAACCCGCCGCGTCCTCGCCCCCACGCCGCCGCACAGACCACCAGCACCACACCACGAGCAGCACCATCGCGACGAGCAACCCGTACTCACCGACGAACTCCATGCCCCGGTCGAACCAGTGCGGTGCGTCCTTGGCGAGCCCATTGATGTCGTAGAGCAGATCGACGTCGGGATTCGACCCGGATTCGGCGAGTACAGCCATGGTGCTGCGGCTCCTTCGTCGTAGTTCCGGGCGCACCTCTCGTGCGCATTACTGAACAGGAACGCACGGTCCCGCTTAATACGTTCCACCCTCCACCGAATGATCACTCAGACGTTATCGAAGAGAGACTCATCGCCGCAGCTCAGGGGGTGGGTTCACGCTCGGTTCACACCGTCGTGGGGAGCGCTTTCGCGCCATCTTCGGTGACCCGGGTGGCCCCGAAGTAATCGGGGGTGTCAATGGGGTCGAAACGGATCACAGCACCCGTCCGGGGTGCGTCGATCATGTACCCGCCGCCGACATAAATCCCCACATGCCGGATCGCCCGGGAATTGGTCAGGTCGTCCGAGAAGAACACCAGATCTCCCGGCAGCAATTCGGCCCGCTGCGGATGCGGTCCCGCGTTGTACTGATCGTTCGCGACACGCGGCAACGTGATCCCCGCCGCCGCGAACGCCGCCTTCGTCAGCCCCGAGCAGTCGAACCGCCCGTCCTGGTCGGCCGTACCGTTCCCGCCCCACAGATACGGCGTGCCGAGCTTGCCCTGTGCGTAGGTGATGGCGGTCGCGGCCTGCTCGGAGGGATCGACCCGGCTGACGGGCGCGGCGAAGCTCTGCGAGAGCGTCGTGATCGTCTTCACGTAGTTCTTGGTCTCGGAGTACGGCGGCACACCCCCGTACTTGATGACCGCGTACGCCCCCGCGTTGTACGAGGCGAGCATGTTCGCGGTCTGGTTCCCCGGCACGTCCTTCACGTACGAGGCGAGCTCGCAGTCGTAGGTCGCGGCCGACGGGATCGCGTCGTTCGGGTCCCATACGTTGCGTACGCCGTCGCCGTTGCCGTCGATCCCGTGCGTGGCCCAGGTCCCGGGGATGAACTGCGCTATCCCCTCGGCCTTCGCCGGGCTCTTCGCGTTCGGGTTGAACCCGCTCTCCTGGTACAGCTGAGCGGCGAGCAGCGCGGGGTTGAGGGCGGGACAGAGGTTGCCCCACTTCTGCACGAGCGCCGAATACGCCGTCGGCACCGCGCCCTTGGCGAGCGCGACGCTCCCGCCGCCGGCCCCGTTCACGAGGTTCCCGGCGACGAGGTAGACCCCGACGACGAGCAGCATCACAAAGCTGAGCCCCAGCCCAGCCGCGACCCCACCGGCCACCCATACTTTTCGCACGGCTCAACCCTCCCCCATGTCAGCCCTGTTCAAGGCCATTTCGGGGCAGGGTGGCGGCATTTCGCCGTGCTTCCACCACATCTGACGCGTATTCAACGAGTCGCGTACACCACACACCGCGCCTTACAGCGCCTCATTACGGACGATCCATACGACTACGGACCAGCGGCCCTACGACTGATCAGCCGTCCTACGACGGGTCGCTCGTGGCGTCCTTGTACAACTCGGCCGCCTCTTTCCCGAACACGACGCTGTACGAGATGTCGGGCGTCAGCCCGCCCTGCTCATGCCCGCCGATGACCCCCACGACCTGCTGGTCCCCGTTCACCCAGGGACTCCCGCTGGTGCCGCCGGTGAAGCCCGGGCAGTCGATGCGCTGCTGGGTGCCGCTGTGCAGGGTCGGCTTGTTGGTGCAGCTGATGGGCTGGTCGGTGGCGGAGGGATACCCGGTGATCGTCACCGCCGTGGCCCCGGTCGCCGTCCCGGTCGTGAACCGGTCGGCGCCCACCACGTCCTCGATGTTCTTGCCGCCCACCTCGACGAGCGTGGCGAACCCGATGTCGCTGTCCTCGGCCTGCCCCTTGGACCACCCGTCCGGCAGGAACCGCTGCTCGACCTTCCACACCCCGTACGGCGCCTTGCCGTCCCGGTAGCCCGGCACGAACACGTCACCGGGGTCCCCGTCCAGGCAGTGCGCGGCGCTGACGATGAGGTTGCGCCCCGCACTGTGCACCACGGACGCTGTGCAGTGGTGGCCGCCGGCAAGGCTGGTGGCATGGGCCGCCCCGAACAGGGCGCCGACCCGCAGGCTCTGCTTGCTCACCTCGGTCACGGTGGTCACCCCGAAGGGCCCCGGACCGTCGTCAGCGGTCGCCACGGACGCCGAGGTCAGCGCCAGCGTCACCACGGCGACGAACAGCGCGTACCTGCGGTTGCCCGCGAGGCGAGCGGAACGGGAGATGCGTGAGCTGCGCTTCATCGGGCCCCACTCTGTCCCACGAAGGTGAGAAAGGACGTCGACGTTTACTGAAATTTCGCTGTGAACAGCGCGTTCGCGCTCAGGTCGACGCTTGGTCCGGCGGTCTGTCCACCGTACTGTCCGTCCGCCCCTCCCGCCTCTCCTGCGCGATACTCGTCGTCTCCCCGGCACCCGACGAAGGAAACCCCCGTGTCCGACATCCCCCCCGACCTCACCTGGGAACGAGCCGCCCCGCCGGACGCGACGGGCCCCGGCCCCTGGATCGAGCTCGCCTTCGGTCCCGGCGACGACGGCGAGGCCCCGGTCTACATCCGCGAGACCAGCGACCCGGAGAACGTAGTCACCACCAACCGCCGCAAGTGGGACGCCTTCGTACTCGGCGTACAGGCAGGCGAGTTCGACCACTTCGTGGAGGGCGTGGAGAACGTGGAGGGCACGGCGGACACAACACCCCTGGAAACCAAGGGAATCAGGCCGGATACGCCGGATGCATAGAAGCCGCGTCTACGCCCTCCTGATCGACACCCCCGGCCCGGAGGCCGCCGTCGCGGCGGCCTTCTGGTCCGCGGCACTCGGCACCCCCGCGGAACCGGTCCCCGGAGAGGAGCAGTTCACCACGCTCCACGAGGCAATTCCCGGCCTGGTCACGGCGGTTCAGTCGATCGACGATCCCAACCCGCGCTTCCACATCGACATCGAGACCGACGAGGTGGAGGCGGAGACCACCCGCCTGCTCACCCTCGGCGCGACCGAGACAGCCCGCTGGTTGGAATGCCGAGTGCTGCGCGCCCCCGGCGGCCACCTGCTCTGCGTCCTGCCGGTGCACAGCGACCCGGCGGTGTTCAACGCCCAGGCGCGCACCTGGAGTTGAGGGGAGCGGGGGAAACCAGGGGGAGCTGGCGGGCGCGGCTCAGAACGTCGTCGTCATCCCGCCGTCCACCGCGATCGTCTGCCCCGTGATGAACGACGCCGCGTCGCCCGCCAGGAACACCACGATCCCGGCGATCTCCGCCGGCCGCCCCCAACGCCCCAGCGCGGTACGGCTCTTGAGCCACCGGCCCCACTCGGGGTCGTCCGCCAGCCCGGCGTTGACCTCGGTCGCGAACGTCCCCGGGGCCACCGAGTTGACCGTCGTACCGCTGGGCCCCAGGTCCGCGGCCAGCGCCCGGGTCAGTCCGTCGAGGCCGGCCTTGGCGGTGGCGTAGGCGATGTCTCCGGTGCGGCCCAACTGGCCGACGACCGAGGAGACGTTGATGATGCGGCCCGAGGTGCCGCGCCCGGCCAGCCCTTCGGCGACCGTCCGGCTCAGCGCGTACGCCGAGATCAGGTGGACGTCCAGCATGTGCGCCAGTTCGTCCGGCGTCATGGCGTCGAGGCCACGCCGGTCCCGGTGCCCGACGTTGTTGACCAGCACGTCGATGTCCCCGAGCCCGCCCACCGCCTCCCGCGCCGCCGCACGGTCGGTCACGTCGAAGACGGCGGCCGCGGCGTCCAGCCCGTCGTCACGCAGCGCGGCGGCGGTCGCCTCCGCGGTGACCGGATCCCGCCCGTTGACCAGCACCCGCGCGCCCGCCCTGGCCAGCCCCCGCGCCATCTCCAGGCCCAGCCCGCGCACCGAGCCGGTCACCAGGGCCGTACGCCCGCCGAGCGCGAAGTCGTCGTGGCCACCCATCCCGCGACCTCCACCGAGACCGACACTGAAACACTCGTTTCAGTTACGGTAGCGCAGTGGGTACGACACCGTCATCACCGCCGTCACAGCCATCACCGCCTTCACCGCCTTCACCGCCTTCACCCCGGCGCACCGAACTCCTCGACGCCTGCTACGGCTACCTCCTCGAGCACGGTCTCACCGGTCTGTCCCTGCGCCCCCTGGCCGCCGCCACGGGCACCAGCCCGCGCGTCCTGCTCTACCTCTTCGGCAGCAAGGACGAGCTCCTACGGCAACTGCTCGCCCGGGCCCGCCACGAGCAGCTCGGGATGATGGCAGCGGTCCTGGCGGAGCCGGACAACGCGGCCGGTACGGCCGGTGACGGCTTCGACGCCCTGACGGAAAGCCTGTGGACCTTCCTCGCCGCACCGGAGCAACGCCCCATGGTGAGGCTGACGTACGAGGCCTTCCTGCTGTCCCTCAGCCACGACCCCGGCCCCTGGGCGGGCTTCGCCGGCGAGGCGGCCCGGGACTGGCTCGACCTCCTCGTACGGGCCCAGCCCCCCGGCACACCACCCGCCCTGGCGGAGACCAGGGCGACCCGGGCACTGGCCCTGATCCGAGGCCTCCTGCTCGACCTGCTGGCCTGCGGAGACGACGGCCGGGTGAGGGCGGCCGCGGGCCGCGACTGGCAGCGGTGAGCCGGGACTCCCTTGAGATATGAGCCGACGGTGCGCCGGGATTCCCCCGAGATATGAGCCGCCGGTGCGCCGGGAATCCCTTGCGGGCCGGGGGTGTACCGGGCCCCTGAGCGAATCCGGTCCCCGGAACGCTGCGCCAATCCGATCCCCGCAGCACTGAGCGAGTCCGACCCCCGCGGCCAGGATCCGCCGATCCCCGACCGGCGACCGGCGACCGGCGACCGGCGACCGGCGACCGGCGAGCAACCGATACCGCCACAACCACGGCCACGGCCACGGCCACGGCCCGATGCTGCCCGACACCGCCCAGCCGACCTGACTCCTGCCTCAACTCCCGCCCGCCTCCTGCCTAAGCTCCCGCCTCGAATCCACCGCGACCTCACGCCCGCCCCGACCGGTGCCTCAGCCCTCGCCCTACCCCAACCCCCGCCCCAACTCAGCTCCCCCTCGAATCCACCGCAACCTCACGCCCGCCCCGACTCCGCCCGCACCGGAAGACTCAGCGCCGGGAAACCCACTCCGGTCAGCCCCTCCGACGCCTCCCACAACCGCTCCGCCGCCTCCACGTCACTCGCCGCCGTGCTCCGCCCCACCAGCGTCGGCGCGCCCCGCATCTCGCCCATCCCGCTCGGGCCGGCGAAACTCGCGCCCGGAAGATCCTGGGTCGCCGCGAAGAGCGTCGGCAGGGCGCCACCCTTGTCGTCCTGGGCGACGACCTTGTTGCCGACGGCCATGAGCACGCGGGAGACCGGGTTCGCCGTATGGCTCTGGAGGTTGGTCGCCGCCCAGCCCGGGTGGGCCGCGAGGGAGCGGACGCGCGAGCCCGACTCCGTGAGCCTGCGCTGGAGTTCGAGCGTGAAGAGCAGGTTGGCGAGCTTGGACTGGGAGTACGCGCGCTGGGGGCTGTAGATCCCGTCCAGGTTCAGGTTCTCGAAGTGGATGAAGCCGTCGCCCATCCGGTGCGCGCCGGAGGAGACGGTCACCACGCGGTCGGTGATGTGCGGCAGCAGCAGGTTCGTGAGGGCGAAGTGGCCCAGGTGGTTCGTGCCGAACTGCATCTCGAAGCCGTCGCGCGTCCGCCGCTCGGGGAGCATCATCACGCCGGCGTTGTTGACGAGCAGGTCGAGCGGCCCGTCCCAGCCCTCGGCGAACTCCCGCACGGACGCCAGATCCGCGAGATCCAGCCGCCGCACCTCGGTACTCCCGCTCACCTTGGCCGCCGCGGCCCGCCCCCGCTCCAGGTCCCGTACGGCGAACACGACACGCGCGCCCGCACGGGCCAGCTCGGCGGCGGCCGCGAACCCGATCCCGCTGTTGGCCCCGGTGACGACGGCGGTACGCCCGGAGAGATCAGGAATCCGCTCGACGCCCCACTTGACCTTGCTCTTGCCCTTGCTACTGCTGCCGATGGTGCTGTCCGTGTTGTCCATGCCTCCCAATGTAGGCAACGCCAACAATGCTGTCAATGACAACAATGGTGACGGCGACAACAATGTCGGCATCGACAACATCGGGATACGATGGTTCGCATGCCTGTACGCCCCTATCACCACGGAGACCTGCGCCAAGCCCTCCTGGCGAGCGCGGAACGCACCCTGCTGGAGAAGGGGGTCGCGGCGCTGTCCCTGCGCGAACTGGCCCGGGACGTCGGCGTGAGCCACGCGGCCCCCGGCCGCCACTTCAAGGACAAGCAGGCCCTGGTGGACGCCCTGGCCCTGACCGGCTTCGAGCGCATGGCCAAGGAACTGACCGCCGCGGACAGCCCCGAACTCCCCCTCGAAGCCCGCCTCACCGAACTGGCCAGGACCTACGTCCACTTCGCGGTCACGAACGCCGAACTGCTGGAGGTCATGTACTCCCGCAAGCACGACCCGGACATCTCCGAGCAGCTCCGGGCAGCGGTGGACGGCACGACAACCCAGTTCGTACAGATCGTCATCGACGCCCAGGAGCGCGGCGAGATGATCCCCGGCCCCCCTTGGACCATCGCCCTCGTCCTCGGCGCCGCCCTCCACGGCACGGCATCCTTCGCAGCCCAGGGCACCCTCACCCCCGAGGCCGCGGTATCCGACATCCCCACCTTGATCCACCACTTGCTGAACGGCCTCACCCCTCGCGAGTCCTGACGCCCCAGGGGTCGCGGGGCTGCGCCGGCACACGACTCCGCAGCACCTCCCAACCCCGCCCGCCCCGGTGCCGTCAGGGGCGCGGGGCTGTGTCGATATGCGGCTCCGCCGCGCGGGCGCACCCAGCCCCCACCCACCCGCACCCCGCAAACAACGGAACCACCCACCCCGAACCCGCCCGCGACCCCAGTCAACGCGCGTCCCGCTGTGAAGTTCCCGTGGAGAGAGTCAAGCCCGAGCCATCCCCACCCCATCCCGCCGCCACTGATCAGCAATCCCCCAACCCCCTTGAGTAACGCGGAAGTCAGAATTCCGGAACCCGCCTTGTTGTCACGTACTCAACAAGAGATGGTCGTCGCGGGCCGCCGCCCCCACCGGGAACCTCACCGGTGGACCCCCCACCCGCAGGCCTCTGCCAACCTCTCTCTGGAGGCTGTACGTTGCGTACGTCACCCCCCAATTCCCCCCACATACGCGGCAACTGGCGCAGACTCGGCGCCGCCGCCACCGCGACCGCCGCGCTCCTGCTCGCCGGACTCGGCACCGCGGCCCACGCGAGCGCCGCCACCACCCCCCACAAGGCGACCGCCAAGACGATCGCCGCCCAGGTCGCCAAGGCCCACGTGCAGTACGCGAAGATCGGCTGCGCCGCGACGCCGAAGAAGGGCTTCGCCGCGTGTAACGCCCTCCGTGTCACCGGCGGCACCACCGCCTTCATGGAGAAGCAGGCCGCGCTGAAGGGCGTCACGCCGAAGACCATCTCCCCGAAGGCCGCCTCGGACGACCCCACCGGCTACGGCCCCTCGGACATCCAGTCCGCCTACGGCCTGGCCGACGCGGCCGCCGACAACGGCTCCGGCGAGACCGTCGCGATCGTCGACGCCTACGACGACCCGAACGCCGAGTCCGACCTCGCGACCTACCGCTCGTACTACGGCCTCTCGGCCTGCACGACGGCCAACGGCTGCTTCAAGAAGGTCAGTCAGACCGGTTCGACGAGCTCGCTGCCGACCGCCGACAGCGGCTGGGCCGGCGAGGAGTCCCTCGACGTCGACATGGTCAGCGCGACCTGCCCGAACTGCAACATCCTCCTGGTCGAGGCCAAGTCGGCGAGCGACGCCAACCTCGGCACCGCGGTGAACGAGGCCGTGAAGCTGGGCGCGAAGTTCGTCTCGAACTCCTACGGCGGCTCGGAGTCCTCCTCCGACACGTCGTACGACACCTCGTACTACAAGCACGCGGGCGTCGCCATCACCGCCAGCGCGGGCGACGAGGCCTACGGCGCCGAGTACCCGGCCGGTTCGCAGTACGTCACCTCGGTCGGCGGCACCAAGCTCTCCACGTCCTCCAACTCCCGCGGCTGGACCGAGTCCGTGTGGAAGACGAGCAGCACCGAGGGCACCGGCTCCGGCTGCTCGGCGTACGACGCCAAGCCCAGCTGGCAGACCGACACCGGCTGCACCAAGCGCATGATCTCCGACGTCTCCGCCGTCGCCGACCCCGCCACGGGCGTCTCGGTCTACGACACCTACGGCGACGACGGCACCGGCTGGGGCACCTACGGCGGCACCAGCGCCTCGTCCCCGATCATCGCCTCGGTCTACGCCCTCGCCGGCACCCCCGGCAGCAGCGACTACCCGGCGTCGTACCCCTACGCAGCGGCCGGCACCTCCGCCCTGAACGACGTGACGAGCGGCAACAACGGCTCCTGCTCGACGAGTTACTTCTGCACCGCGAAGTCGGGCTACGACGGCCCGACCGGCTGGGGCACCCCGGAGGGCGTGTCCGCCTTCACCGGCTGACCGCACTCCACTCCGTAAGAACCTCCCCGTCGGGTCACGGGGAGCCGCCGGCAAGAGGGGGACGTGGGGTCCCCTCGGCGGAGCAAGTGGCAACGGGCCGCGGCAACCAGCCGCGGCCCGTTCGCCGTGCCGTGGGGCCCAACTCCCATGAGAATCCTGTGGGTTTGGTAAAGGGCCAGACCCTGTTCGGTAAGCCGGAAGTCAGGATTCCAGCAGCCCCTTGTTGTCGCGTACTCAACAAGAGATGGTCATCGCGGGCCGCCCCCCACGGCCGGGGAAACCGTACCGGCAGCACGCACCCGCACCGCCCCTGTTCCACCGACTCAGGAGGCTGCACCTTGCGTACCACGACCCCCAACTCCCCCCACACGCACGGTAGATGGCGCCGCACAGGGTCCGTCGTCATAGCCACAGCCGCACTTGTCTTCACCGGCCTCGGCACCGCCGTACAGGCGGACGCGGCACAGAGCGCCACCACCTCCACCGCGGTGACCTACGCCGCCACCCCCTGTGCGACCCCCAAGCACACGGGTGACCTCACCTGCAAGTCCTACCGCGTCACCGGCGGCCTCACCGCCTTCCAGAAGATGCAGGCCGCGAAGACCGGCATCACCCCCAAGGCGGCCGACGCGTCGACCCCCTCCGGCTACAGCCCGACCAACCTCCGGTCCGCCTACGGCCTGACCTCCGCCGCCGCCTCCAACGGCTCCGGCGAGACGATCGCGATCGTCGACGCGTACAACGACCCGAACGCCGAGGCCGACCTCGCCACCTACCGTTCGTACTACGGCCTCTCGGCCTGCACGACGGCCAACGGCTGCTTCAAGAAGGTCAGTCAGACCGGCTCCACGACGTCCCTCCCCACCAGCGACGCCGGCTGGTCCGAGGAGATCTCCCTCGACCTCGACATGGCGAGCGCGATCTGCCCGCTGTGCAACATCACCCTCGTCGAGGCCACCAGCGCCAGCTACGCCAACCTCGGCACCGCCGAGAACGAGGCCGTCGCCCTGGGCGCCAAGTTCGTCTCGAACTCCTACGGCGGCTCCGAGTCCTCCTCCCAGACGTCGTACGACACCTCGTACTACAACCACGCGGGCGTGGCCATCACCGTCTCCTCCGGTGACAGCGCCTACGGCGCCGAGTACCCGGCAACCTCCCGGTACGTGACGGCCGTCGGCGGCACCAAGCTCTCCACCTCCTCCACCACCCGCGGCTGGACCGAGGCCGTCTGGCGCACCTCCAGCACCGAGGGCACCGGCTCCGGCTGCTCCGCCTACGACGCCAAGCCCACCTGGCAGACCGACACCGGCTGCACCAAGCGCATGGAGTCCGACGTCTCCGCCGTCGCCGACCCCGCCACCGGCGTCTCCGTCTACGACTCCTACGGCGTCACCGCCGGCTGGTACACCTTCGGCGGCACCAGCGTCTCCGCCCCGATCATCGCCGGCGTCTACGCCCTCGCCGGCACCCCGGCCAGCGGCACCTACCCGGCGCAGTACCCCTACGACTACGCGGGCACCTCGTCCCTCAACGACGTGACCAGCGGCTACAACGGCTCCTGCTCGACGGCGTACTTCTGCACCGCCGAGACCGGCTACGACGGCCCGACCGGCTGGGGCACCCCGGAGGGCATCTCGGCCTTCGCCAACTGACGGACGGTGACCTGCTCCCCACCCTGAACTGATCACCAGTCACATGTCGTGTCACAGTGGGTCGTGGGGGCCACACCTGGCACGGGAGAACGGGCCGCGGCATCCAGCCGCGGCCCGTTCATCATGAGAACATCAACGCGAACGCCACCGGGTAATCAGGGGCTAACGACCAAACCACGGACAGGTTCCGCACCGGAATCGTTGCCCGGCGTTACCTACCGTGATACACAGAGTAACCGTACGGGGTATTCGTACGAAACCCGCCAATCAATGACGCCAAGTCGACATCGGACGGCGCCTTTGTCGGCGACAATGATGCCTGACCTCTGCGCACCTGCAGGGGACGCGGAACTACCCACCAGGGGCGGTGACTTACATGCTCTCTGCGGCCGACAAGGGAGACATCAACACCATCATCGGGGGGATCGCTCCGGACTGGGGCCCCTTCGGCAGCCTGGGCAACGAGGCGAAGGTGATGATCGAGGTCGTGATGGCGGTCGCCATCCTGCTCTGCCTCGGTATCGCCGTATGGGGTGCGGCCAAACAGCGCATCGGCGCGACGGCGCTCCGCGACACGTTCAGCGCGGAACAGGGCAAGGGCCTCATCGTCGCCGGCCTGACCGGCGTCTTCATCATCGGCTCCCTCGGCACCCTCTTCACGATCGTGTACGGCATGGCCGTGTAGCCGTCCGACCGAAGCCCTTCACCTCTCCCCACCCATCCGTCGTGCCCACCGGCTGAGGTTGCGTCTCCCTGATGTCGAGTCACCACTCCGCGCCCGCGCGGGAACCAGCACGGCTACCGTCGTACATCCAGGTGTTTCTGGACGACGGCGAAGGGGCGTACCCGGCATGAGTCCCGGAGACGAGCACGAGACCTCCGGCGGTTACGGCGGCACCGGCCAGACCCGCACCCGCTACCCCCAGGGAACGGGCGACGTCTACGGCGGCGCCCGCCGCGGCGGCAGACCCTCCTCCTCGAAAAGCCTGGTGACGGTCGTCGGAGTCGTCGTCCTCCTCATCGCCGCGATCGCCTTCGCCAACCGCGGCGACGGCACGTCGTCGTCGAACGACAGCACCACGTCGAGCGGCTCGAAGCCGGACGCGGCGTCCACGGCGGCGAGCGGGACGAAGCCGGTGGAGACGAAGACCGGGGGGATTCCGTCGGGCTTCGCGCGCACCCAACAAGGGGCGCAGTCGGCGGCAGCGAACTACTCCGTGTCGCTGGGCTCGACCGGCATGTTCCAGAAGGAGATCCGGCACTCGCTCGTGAACTCCCTCTACACGTCCGCTGCCGCGAGCAAGCTGACGGGTCCGATGGATCAGGCCTACTCGGCCGACTTTCTCGGCAAGTTGGGCCTCGACGCCAACGGCAACGCACCGACCGGCAGCACGTTCGTCTCCCGCGCGATCCCGGTGGGCACGACCGTCCAGCAGTACAGCGACACCGACGCGAGGGTCGCGGTCTGGTACGTGGGGCTCATCGGCATGTCCGGGCAGACCTCGACCGACCCCGTCACCACCTCGTGGAAGACCTGGACCTTCGACCTTCAGTGGTCCAACGGCGACTGGAAGATCGTCACGGACTCCCAGAAGGACGGCCCCGCCCCGGTACCCGGCGACGACACGGCCGCCACCTCGGACGAGATCAGCAAGGCCATCGACGAGTACGGAGGGTTCACGTATGCCCGGTAACCCGCAACGCGTGCTCAGGCTCGCCGGAGCCGTGACCGCCGTACAGACGTCCCTCGTGCTGCTGGCCACCCATGCCGTGGCCGCGACCCCCAGTCCGTCGCCCACCACGTCCAAGAGCGCCGACTCCTGCAAGCTCATCGTCGGCGAGGCCAAGAAGTACTGCGAACGCGGCAACCAGAAGAGCACCACCACCGACCCAGGGGTCACCGACACCCTCGACCCCCTCTCCTCCCTGGGAAAGGGCTGCGCCGAAGCCGCCTCCTGGACCATCGACAAGCTCAGCGACGCCGTCAAGGAGACGGCGAACGTCGACTTCACGAACCCCAGGTTCCTTCAGCAGTACGCCGTGGTCTTCGCCGCGTCGACGATCCTCACGCTCCTCCTGTGGCTCCTCGCGGTAGCGAAGCGCGCGGTCCGAGGCGTCCCCCTCACCACCGCGATCTCCGAGGCCATCGGCTTCCTCTGGCTCACGGTCATCGCCTCCGCGTTCACCCCCCTGATCCTGTACACGGTCGTCTCCGCCACCGACGGAATCACCCAGGTCCTAGCGAAAACCACCGGCAACCAGACGGACACCTTCTTCGGAAACTTCTCCGGCGCCCTCGCCAAGGGCAACAACATCGGCGGCGGCCCGATCATGCTGATCGTGGTCTCCCTGGTCAGCATCCTCGCCGCCGGCGTCCTCTGGCTGGAGCTCGTCATCCGCGCCGCCCTCCTCTACGTCGGCGCCCTCCTCGGCACCGTCGTCTACGCGGGCCTCGTCGACAAGAACCTGTGGGGCCACGTCCGCCGCTGGGCCGGCATCATGATCGCGGTGATCCTGGTCAAACCGGTCATCGTGATCGTGCTGGGCCTGGCCGGCGCGCTGTCCACCGCCGACGGCCCGGACTCGTTCTCCGCCGTCGTCTCCGGCCTCGCGATCATCCTGCTCGCCATCTTCGCCAGCGCGATGATCTACCGCTTCGTCCCCGGCTTCGGCGACGAGATCGCCGGCGGCCGCAACAACCGCATCATGCAGGGCGCCGAGGGCAAGGCCGCCGCGGTCATCAGCTCCCCGGCCACCATGGTCGCCCAGGGCATCAAGACCCACAGCGCCCGCACGAACGACGGCGGGGGCGGCCAGTCCTCGTCCGGCGGCGGCGCCCGCCCGTCCAACCCGGTCTCCGGCGGCGTCGCGGCCCACAGCAGCCGCCCGTCGAGCGGCGGCGGCGGAGCCGTCCCCTCCGCCGCGCCCCCGCCCCGCCAGAGCCCGGCGAACACCCCGCACGCCAGCAACGCCCGCAACAACCGCACGGGAGGTGAAGGGCGTTGACGACAGAGTCCCACCTGTCCCATCCGATCACGCCCCGCCGGACATATCTCATCGGCCGTGCCCGGCCGAACGCGATCGTCGGCAAGAATCGCGAGACCGGCGAGATCGCGCTCATCATCGTGGGCGCGTTCCTCGGCATGATGAGCGGACTCCTCGTCCCCGTCCTGTCCCTGCGCATCGTGCTCCTGACGGGCTTCCCGATGCTGGCGCTGATGGCGGTCTACGTGCCGTACAAGCGCCGTACGTTCTACAAGTGGTTCGAGATCAACCGCAGTTACAAGCGAACCCTGCGCAACGGCACGACGTACCGCTCCTCCGTCATGGAGGCCGGCGTCCACCTCGACGGACGCGAGGTGGAGATCGGCCCGCCTCCAGGGATCGGCCGCATCAACTGGCTGGCCGCCCCCTTCGGCCCGGACGAGATCGCCGTACTGCTGCACGCCGACCGCCGTACGGTCACCGCGGCGATCGAGATCGAGGGCCCGGGCGTCGGCCTGCGCGACAGCGAGGACCAGGAGGCCCTCGTCGACCGCTTCGGCACGCTCCTGAAGCACGTGGCGAACGGCGACGGCTTCGTCACCCGCATCCAGATGCTCGCCCGCACGCTCCCCGCCGACCCGGACGCCCACGCCAAGGACGTCGCCCAGCGCGGCGACGAGAAGTCACTGACCTGGCTCCAACAGTCGTACGACCAACTGCAGTCGATGGTGTCCACCAGCAGCGAGCAGCACCGCGCCTACCTCGTCGCCTGCATGCACTTCAACCGCGAGCTCTCCGCCGAGGCCCACGCGATGGCCCGCGCGTCCCGCCCGCACGCGGGCCGCAAGCTGGACCGCGACGCGGGCCTCGCGGTCGTCATGGCGCGCGAGTTGACGGACATCTGCTCACGTCTCCAGGAAGCCGACATCCGCGTACGGCAGCCGCTCGGCCAGGGCCGGCTCGCCTCGCTGATCCACTCCATGTACGACCCGGACCACCCCATCGACCACCTCCAGGCGATGACGAAGCGCAACGCCTGGCCGGCCGAACTCGACGCCATGGAACCGACGTTCCTCCAGGCGAAGACCCGTGAGTCGTCGACCCGCGAGCCGTGGTGCCACGCCACCGCCTGGGTGAAGGAGTGGCCGATGACCCCGGTCGGAGTCAACTTCCTGGCGCCCCTCCTCGTCCACACCCCGGACGTGATCCGCACGGTCGCCGTCACGATGGACCTCGAACCCACCGAGATCGCCATCGAGCGCATGCTGACCGAGAAGACGAACGACGAGGCCGACGCCTCCCGCGCCGCCAAGATGAACCGCACCGTCGACCCCCGTGACGTGGCCGCCCACGGCCGCATGGACCAGCGCGGCGAGGACCTGGCGAGCGGCGCGGCCGGGGTGAACCTGGTCGGCTACATCACCGTCTCCTCCCGCAATCCCGAGGCCCTCGCGCGCGACAAGCGCACGATAAGGGCGTCCGCCGGCAAGTCGTATCTGAAGCTGGAGTGGTGCGACCGCGAGCACCACCGCGCGTTTGTGAACACACTGCCGTTCGCCACCGGCATCCGGAGGTAGGGCTC
The DNA here is from genome assembly GCF_045162565.1 of Streptomyces sp. NBC_00986. NCBI lineage: Bacteria > Bacillati > Actinomycetota > Actinomycetes > Kitasatosporales > Streptomycetaceae > Streptomyces > Streptomyces sp. NBC_00986. The sequence goes on along the minus strand of NZ_CP108733.1, from coordinate 6,428,770 downwards.
AGATGCGGGATCCGCTGTCCGTCCTCACCGACGCCTTCACGTCCTTCCTCTTCGGAAAGATCGAGTCCACCCGCCTCCCGGTCCGCACCTCGACGGGCCAGGCCCAGGCGGTCTACCTGCCCACGGCCGCACCCGGGTTGGGCGACTCGGGCGTCATCATCGGCCGCGAGGTCTACTCCGGCAAGGGCTACATCTACGACCCCTTCCAGCTCTACGGCCAGCAACTCCCCGCCCCCCACTGGCTGGTGCTGGGCGAGTCCGGCAACGGTAAGTCGGCCCTGGAGAAGACGTACGTCCTACGACAACTGCGCTTCCGCGACCGCCAGGTGGTAGTCCTGGACGCCCAGGGCGAGGACGGCGTCGGCGAATGGAACCTGATCGCGGAGGAGTTGGGGATAACTCCTATCCGCCTGGACCCAACTGCCGCCCTGGACATGGGAATCCGCCTCAACCCCCTCGACCCGGCGATCACGACGACAGGCCAACTCGCCCTGCTCCGAACGATCATCGAGGTGGCGATGGGCCACGGCCTCGACGAACGCTCGGGCTTCGCGCTGAAGGTGGCGCACGCCTACGTCAACGAGACGATCGTCGAACGCCAGCCGGTCCTCATGGACATCGTCGAGCAACTCCGGCACCCCGAACCGGAGTCGGCCGAGGCGATGAACGTCGCCATAGACGACGTACGGGCATGGGGCCTGGACGTCGCCCTGGTCATCGACCGCCTGGTCGACGGTGACCTCCGCGGCATGTTCGACGGCCCGACAACGGTGGGCATCGACCTGGATGCGCCCCTGATCGTCTTCGACCTGTCCCACATCGACCGCAACTCCATCGCCATGCCCATCCTGATGGCGATCGTCGGCGTCTGGCTCGAGCACACCTGGATCCGCCCCGACCGGAAGAAGCGCATCTTCCTGGTCGAGGAGGCCTGGCACATCATCAACAGCCCCTTCGTGGCCCAACTCTTCCAGCGCCTGCTGAAGTTCGGCCGCCGCCTGGGCCTGTCGTTCGTGGCGGTGGTCCACCACTTGTCGGACGTGGTTGACGGGGCTGCCGCAAAGGAAGCGGCAGCGATCCTGAAAATGGCCTCGACGCGAACGATCTACGCCCAAAAAGCGGACGAAGCCCGGGCAACCGGGCGGGTGTTGGGGTTGCCACGCTGGGCAGTGGAGATCATCCCCACCCTCACCCCCGGCATCGCGGTCTGGGACGTCAACGGCAACGTCCAGGTGGTCAAACACCTGATCACCGAGACGGAACGCCCGCTCGTCTTCACCGACCGCGCGATGACCCAGTCCTCGCGCGAACACGACCAGGAAGTGACGGACGACGCCCTGCGCGCCGCCGAGTTGGAGGCCGAGGAACGCGCGGCGGCCTTCATGGAACAACAGTTGAGCGATCTCGACGGCTCCTCCGAGTCCACGGTGGCGTGAACGGCGGTGGCATGACATGAGACCGGACGACGGTGGACGCGAGCGCCAAGGGGGCATCCCCGACGGCCTGTTGGTGGGCCTGCTCGCGTTCCTCATCGGCATGACGCTGCTGGTGTGGTCGGCGACGGGCCTGGCCGCCCTGTCCTCCAAGGGCAGTTGGCCGACCGGCGTGACCTTCGCCCGCACCCCGACGGCCATGCGCCACCTGATCGCCCAACCACACGACATCGCCGGCGCCTGGCCCCAGTCCCCACCCGCCGAGTTCTCCGGCTACGGCCTCTTCTGGGGCCTGTTCATCGGCCAGTTGATGATCCTGGTCGTCCTGACGGTGTTCGTGATGGGCACGCTGGCGAGATGGCGGGCGGTACGGGCGAGGGGCAGGGCGGTACCGGTTCCAGAGGTCAACGAGGTACCGATACAACGCCCCGAACCCGAACCCCAGCCGCAGCCGCAGCCGCAGCCGCAGCCGACGGTCACCCTCGAACAGGCGCCGCCCGCAGCGCCCCTCTCCTCAGCCTTTCCAGTGAACGGCGAACGGGTGGGTGAGTGGGAAAAAGTCTTTCTGGCAACGGCGGAAAGCCGCCAGACCAGAGCCACCCAGGCCGTACGGGACGCGGAAGGCCCAGCCCTGGTAGTCACGTCGAACAAGACGGTCTGGCAGGACACCAAAGACGCCCGAGCCAAACTGGGCCCGGTCCTCCTCTACGACCCCACCCACCTCTGCGACACCCCGGCCCGCCTCCACTGGTCCCCCACAACGGGCTGCGAGGACAAACAAACAGCGGTGAAAAGAGCCACCGCCCTCCTCACCCCGGTAAGACCCACGGCAAAGATCGACCAGGCGGTAGCGGACACAGCCGAGACACTCCTCCGCAGCTACCTGCACGCCGCCGCCATCGACGGCCGCACCATCCGCCACGTCCACCGCTGGTCCCAGGGCACCCAGGTCCAGGACGCGGTGAGAATCCTCCGCACCAACCCCAAGGCAGCCCCCGGCGCGGCAGGCGAACTGGAGGCGGCCCTCACGTCCCACCCCGAACGCCGGGACATCGCCCAGGAGTTGACGAGCCGCGCGCTCTCCTCCCTCTTCACGGTCAACATCCGCGAAGCCTGCACACCCAACCGAACTGACGCCCTCTCCTTGGATTCCTTCGCGAACGAAGGGGGCACGCTTTATCTGGTCGGTGAATCCATCGAGGACCCCCGTACGAACCCGGGCGCGATGCCTCTCCTCACCGCCCTCGCATCAAGCGTGGTCGAGCGCGGCCGGCACATGGCCGAACGGTCATCGGCCGGTCGCCTCGACCCACCAATGACGCTTGTCCTGGACGACGTCGCCGCCGTGGCCCCGCTCCCCCAACTCCCGGAACTCCTGGCCACAGGCGCGGACCGAGGCCTGCCGACCCTGGCCCTCCTCCGCTCCAGAGAACAGGCCAGGGCTCGCTGGCCCCACCACGAACTACCGGTCTAGCAAGGGCAGTTACGCCCCCTACAGACCCACAGCTACGGCCGCTCGACCACCATCTCCAGCTCCCGCTCATCCGCGTTCCCGCCGAGCGGCACGGTGACGCCAGTGGGTACGAAGCCGATCTTGCCGTAGAACCGCCGGGCCCGTTCGTTGTCCTCGTGCACGATGAGCCGCACCCGCTCGACCCCGCGCCCCCAGGCCCACTCCAGCGCCGCGTCGAAGAGCACCTCGGTCAGCCCGATGCCCCGCACCTCCGGCCGCACGAACACACCGACGAGGTGCCCCTGCTTCCGCTCGACCGCGAAGCCGGCCCAGTCAACGGTCCCGGCCTCCTCAAGCAGCACGGTCACCGTCCCGACCCACTCCCCGTCCGGCCCCTCGGCAATGACCTGCTGAGCCTTCTCAGCACCTTCGGCAGCCCCTACGGCCCGCTCCTGATAGAAGGAGTCCGGCTGAGCCAGCGCCGTGTCGTAGGTCTCCAGGAAGGCAAGGTGCGCGACGGGATCCTGCAGGGCGACGAGCCGCAGCTCCTTCGCCGCGGCCCACTCGTCGGCGCGTATCGACCGGATCTTGTAGTTCATGCCAGCCACGGTAGCCGAAACGCAGAAAACCCCCGTACCGAATTAACGGTACGGGGGTTTTCGCAATATTTGTTCGGCGGCGTCCTACTCTCCCACAGGGTCCCCCCTGCAGTACCATCGGCGCTGTAAGGCTTAGCTTCCGGGTTCGGAATGTAACCGGGCGTTTCCCTCACGCTATGACCACCGAAACACTATGAAACACATCAACCGCACCACACCCAGTGGCCCTGGACATGGGGTTGTTCGTGGTTTCAGAACCAACACAGTGGACGCGAGCAACTGAGGACAAGCCCTCGGCCTATTAGTACCGGTCACCTCCAGCGGTTACCCGCCTTCCAGATCCGGCCTATCAACCCAGTCGTCTACTGGGAGCCTTAACCCCTCAAGGGGGTGGGAACACTCATCTCGAAGCAGGCTTCCCGCTTAGATGCTTTCAGCGGTTATCCCTCCCGAACGTAGCCAACCAGCCATGCCCTTGGCAGAACAACTGGCACACCAGAGGTTCGTCCGTCCCGGTCCTCTCGTACTAGGGACAGCCCTTCTCAATGTTCCTGCGCGCGCAGCGGATAGGGACCGAACTGTCTCACGACGTTCTAAACCCAGCTCGCGTACCGCTTTAATGGGCGAACAGCCCAACCCTTGGGACCGACTCCAGCCCCAGGATGCGACGAGCCGACATCGAGGTGCCAAACCATCCCGTCGATATGGACTCTTGGGGAAGATCAGCCTGTTATCCCCGGGGTACCTTTTATCCGTTGAGCGACGGCGCTTCCACAAGCCACCGCCGGATCACTAGTCCCGACTTTCGTCCCTGCTCGACCCGTCGGTCTCACAGTCAAGCTCCCTTGTGCACTTACACTCAACACCTGATTGCCAACCAGGCTGAGGGAACCTTTGGGCGCCTCCGTTACTCTTTAGGAGGCAACCGCCCCAGTTAAACTACCCATCAGACACTGTCCCTGATCCGGATCACGGACCCAGGTTAGACATCCAGCACGACCAGACTGGTATTTCAACGACGACTCCACCTGAACTGGCGTCCAAGCTTCACAGTCTCCCAGCTATCCTACACAAGCCGAACCGAACACCAATATCAAACTGTAGTAAAGGTCCCGGGGTCTTTCCGTCCTGCTGCGCGAAACGAGCATCTTTACTCGTAGTGCAATTTCACCGGGCCTATGGTTGAGACAGTCGAGAAGTCGTTACGCCATTCGTGCAGGTCGGAACTTACCCGACAAGGAATTTCGCTACCTTAGGATGGTTATAGTTACCACCGCCGTTTACTGGCGCTTAAGTTCTCAGCTTCGCCCAACCGAAGTTGGACTAACCGGTCCCCTTAACGTTCCAGCACCGGGCAGGCGTCAGTCCGTATACATCGCCTTACGGCTTCGCACGGACCTGTGTTTTTAGTAAACAGTCGCTTCTCGCTGGTCTCTGCGGCCACCCCCAGCTCAAGGAGCAAGTCCTCTCACCGGTGATGGCCCCCCTTCTCCCGAAGTTACGGGGGCATTTTGCCGAGTTCCTTAACCATAGTTCACCCGAACGCCTCGGTATTCTCTACCTGACCACCTGAGTCGGTTTAGGGTACGGGCCGCCATGAAACTCGCTAGAGGCTTTTCTCGACAGCATAGGATCATCCACTTCACCACAATCGGCTCGGCATCAGGTCTCAGACTATGTGTGATCCGGATTTGCCTAGACCACGTCCTACACCCTTACCCCGGGACAACCACCGCCCGGGATGGACTACCTTCCTGCGTCACCCCATCACTCACCTACTAACCGCTTGGGCCGGCGGCTCCACCACTTTCCATTCCCCGAAGGGTCCGGAACGGCTTCACGGCCTTAGCATCACGATGCTCGATGTTTGACGCTTCACAGCGGGTACCGGAATATCAACCGGTTATCCATCGACTACGCCTGTCGGCCTCGCCTTAGGTCCCGACTTACCCTGGGCAGATCAGCTTGACCCAGGAACCCTTAGTCAATCGGCGCACACGTTTCTCACGTGTGTATCGCTACTCATGCCTGCATTCTCACTCGTGAACCGTCCACCACTAGCTTCCGCTGCGGCTTCACCCGGCACACGACGCTCCCCTACCCATCCATACAGGCGTTGGCCCTATTGTATGAATGACACGACTTCGGCGGTACGCTTGAGCCCCGCTACATTGTCGGCGCGGAATCACTAGACCAGTGAGCTATTACGCACTCTTTCAAGGGTGGCTGCTTCTAAGCCAACCTCCTGGTTGTCTCTGCGACTCCACATCCTTTCCCACTTAGCGTACGCTTAGGGGCCTTAGTCGATGCTCTGGGCTGTTTCCCTCTCGACCATGGAGCTTATCCCCCACAGTCTCACTGCCGTGCTCTCACTTACCGGCATTCGGAGTTTGGCTAAGGTCAGTAACCCGGTAGGGCCCATCGCCTATCCAGTGCTCTACCTCCGGCAAGAAACACACGACGCTGCACCTAAATGCATTTCGGGGAGAACCAGCTATCACGGAGTTTGATTGGCCTTTCACCCCTAACCACAGGTCATCCCCCAGGTTTTCAACCCTGGTGGGTTCGGTCCTCCACGAAGTCTTACCTCCGCTTCAACCTGCCCATGGCTAGATCACTCCGCTTCGGGTCTTGAGCGCGCTACTAAACCGCCCTATTCGGACTCGCTTTCGCTACGGCTTCCCCACACGGGTTAACCTCGCAACACACCGCAAACTCGCAGGCTCATTCTTCAAAAGGCACGCAGTCACGACGCACCAAGTAAACTTGATGCGCGACGCTCCCACGGCTTGTAGGCACACGGTTTCAGGTACTATTTCACTCCGCTCCCGCGGTACTTTTCACCATTCCCTCACGGTACTATCCGCTATCGGTCACCAGGGAATATTTAGGCTTAGCGGGTGGTCCCGCCAGATTCACACGGGATTTCTCGGGCCCCGTGCTACTTGGGTGTCTCTCAAACGAGCCGTTGATGTTTCGACTACGGGGGTCTTACCCTCTACGCCGGACCTTTCGCATGTCCTTCGCCTACATCAACGGTTTCTGACTCGTCCTGTCGCCGGCAGACGACAGAAGAGAGATCCCACAACCCCGTATACGCAACCCCTGCCGGGTCTCACACGCATACGGTTTGGCCTCATCCGGTTTCGCTCGCCACTACTCCCGGAATCACGGTTGTTTTCTCTTCCTGCGGGTACTGAGATGTTTCACTTCCCCGCGTTCCCTCCACTTGCCCTATGTGTTCAGGCAAGGGTGACAGCCCATGACGACTGCCGGGTTTCCCCATTCGGAAACCCCCGGATCAAAGCCTGGTTGACGACTCCCCGGGGACTATCGTGGCCTCCCACGTCCTTCATCGGTTCCTGGTGCCAAGGCATCCACCGTGCGCCCTTAAAAACTTGGCCACAGATGCTCGCGTCCACTGTGCAGTTCTCAAACAACGACCAACCACCCGTCACAACCCACCGAAGCAGATTTTTACCGGGGTCGGCACTGAAGGCAGCCTCTCGGCCGTGCCCTCAGACACCCAACAGCGTGCCCGGCATCCCCACCGCTCTGATCAGCTTTCCACGCCCCCAAAAGGGCAGTACTTGCAGTCCGAGACGGACGGCGACACCGAATAATCAACGTTCCACCCTTGAGCAACCAGCACCGGACATTCGCCGATGTACTGGCCTCTGACCTCACCCCGAAGGGATCGGTAAGAAGTGCTCCTTAGAAAGGAGGTGATCCAGCCGCACCTTCCGGTACGGCTACCTTGTTACGACTTCGTCCCAATCGCCAGTCCCACCTTCGACAGCTCCCTCCCCACAAGGAGGTTGGGCCACCGGCTTCGGGTGTTACCGACTTTCGTGACGTGACGGGCGGTGTGTACAAGGCCCGGGAACGTATTCACCGCAGCAATGCTGATCTGCGATTACTAGCAACTCCGACTTCATGGGGTCGAGTTGCAGACCCCAATCCGAACTGAGACCGGCTTTTTGAGATTCGCTCCACCTCACGGTATCGCAGCTCATTGTACCGGCCATTGTAGCACGTGTGCAGCCCAAGACATAAGGGGCATGATGACTTGACGTCGTCCCCACCTTCCTCCGAGTTGACCCCGGCGGTCTCCTGTGAGTCCCCGTCACCCCGAAGGGCACGCTGGCAACACAGGACAAGGGTTGCGCTCGTTGCGGGACTTAACCCAACATCTCACGACACGAGCTGACGACAGCCATGCACCACCTGTACACCGACCACAAGGGGGGCACTATCTCTAATGCTTTCCGGTGTATGTCAAGCCTTGGTAAGGTTCTTCGCGTTGCGTCGAATTAAGCCACATGCTCCGCTGCTTGTGCGGGCCCCCGTCAATTCCTTTGAGTTTTAGCCTTGCGGCCGTACTCCCCAGGCGGGGAACTTAATGCGTTAGCTGCGGCACCGACGACGTGGAATGTCGCCAACACCTAGTTCCCACCGTTTACGGCGTGGACTACCAGGGTATCTAATCCTGTTCGCTCCCCACGCTTTCGCTCCTCAGCGTCAGTAATGGCCCAGAGATCCGCCTTCGCCACCGGTGTTCCTCCTGATATCTGCGCATTTCACCGCTACACCAGGAATTCCGATCTCCCCTACCACACTCTAGCTAGCCCGTATCGAATGCAGACCCGGGGTTAAGCCCCGGGCTTTCACACCCGACGTGACAAGCCGCCTACGAGCTCTTTACGCCCAATAATTCCGGACAACGCTTGCGCCCTACGTATTACCGCGGCTGCTGGCACGTAGTTAGCCGGCGCTTCTTCTGCAGGTACCGTCACTTTCGCTTCTTCCCTGCTGAAAGAGGTTTACAACCCGAAGGCCGTCATCCCTCACGCGGCGTCGCTGCATCAGGCTTTCGCCCATTGTGCAATATTCCCCACTGCTGCCTCCCGTAGGAGTCTGGGCCGTGTCTCAGTCCCAGTGTGGCCGGTCGCCCTCTCAGGCCGGCTACCCGTCGTCGCCTTGGTGAGCCATTACCTCACCAACAAGCTGATAGGCCGCGGGCTCATCCTGCACCGCCGGAGCTTTTAACCCCCACACATGAGTGCAGGAGTATTATCCGGTATTAGACCCCGTTTCCAGGGCTTGTCCCAGAGTGCAGGGCAGATTGCCCACGTGTTACTCACCCGTTCGCCACTAATCCCCACCGAAGTGGTTCATCGTTCGACTTGCATGTGTTAAGCACGCCGCCAGCGTTCGTCCTGAGCCAGGATCAAACTCTCCGTGAATGTTTTCCCGTAATCGGGACCACACACACGAGAGCGGAACAGTCAGGCGGAATAAGCCCGACCGTTCACAGCGTCCTCGCTGTATGTTTTCTTCAAAGGAACCTCGCCCCAGCCGTGATGGCCGGAGACGGGGTATCAACATATCTGGCGTTGATTTTTGGCACGCTGTTGAGTTCTCAAGGAACGGACGCTTCCTTTGTACTCACCCTCTCGGGCTTTCCTCCGGGCTTCCCTTCGGTCTTGCGTTTCCGACTCTATCAGACCGTTTCCGGTTCCGATTTCCTCGGTGCTTTCCAGGTTTCCGCTTCCGCGTTTCCCTTTCCGGCGGTTCCGACTCTATCAGATCCTTTCGGGCCTGACTCCCAGTCAGCGGGGCTTGCCATCCCGGCCCTTGGGCCGTTCCGACGTCTCAAACCTTAGCCGATTCCCCCGGCGGAGTTCCAATCGAGTCCTAGTGACCTGATCGAACACAGCCGAGCCCAAATCGAATTGAATTCGGGCACGCCGAAATCAATCCCGTTGGGAGATCGTGCGGTTGGTTTGGGTTGCCGCTGTCGCGGCGGAGGTGCTGCCGGAGAACCGTTACGGCTCGGCGGCAACCCGAAGAACTTTACGGATCGAACAGGGGCGTGTCAAGCATCCTCTGTCAAGATCTTTTATGGCGAGACCCGCCGAGGGATCGACCGAGGTCAGCCGGGGTCAGCCGGGGTCAGTCGAGGTCGCTGAGTCGGCCGCCGGCGTCCGGCTGAGCGTGCTCCACCCTGCGCAGCAGGCGGGTGAGGACCTCGCCGAGGGCGGCGCGTTCCTCCTGGGACAGGTCCTGGAGGAGCTCGCCCTCGAAGATCGTCGCCATCCGCATCGCCTCCAGCCACTTGCCGCGGCCCTCGGGCGTCAGTTCCACGATCACGCGCACGCGGTTGGACTCGTCCCGCTCCCGGGTGACCAGACCCTCCGCGACCATGCGGTCGATCCGGTGAGTCATCGCGGCCGGCGTCAGGCCGAGGCGCTTCGCGAGGTCGCTCGGGCCCATCCGGTAGGGGGCACCGGAAAGGACGAGGGCCTTGAGGACCTCCCACTCGGCGTTGCTGATGCCGAGGTTCGCGGTCTGGCGGCCGTACGCGACGTTCATTCGGCGGTTCAGGCGGCCCAGGGCCGAGACGATCTTCTCGACCTGGGGGTCGAGGTCGTGGAACTCGCGCTGGTAGGCGGCGATCTGCTCATCGAGTGTCGGTTCGCCGAGGGTGCTGGGGGTGTCGCCCATGGGCGTCAGTATGGCACGGGGCTGCTTGGCGTTGAAGTCCTTCTAGGTGTACTGTTTAGCTTCTAACTTTAGCTTCGAAGTCTTCGGCTCTAAGTAGTACCGAGACTGACCAACTCACATGATTGAGGTGAACGTGACCAGGGCGATGGGCGCAGCGATGCGCCGGATCCACGTGGGAAACGCACTCAGCGCGTTCGGGCTCGGCTTCACGGTCCCCTACCTGTACGTCTATGTGGCGCAGGTGCGGGGCCTTGGAGCCATGACGGCGGGTCTCGTACTCGCCGTCTTCGCCGTGGCCGCGCTGATCGTGCTGCCGTTCGCCGGGCGAGCCATCGTCCGGCGCGGTCCCCGACCGGTTCTCCTCGTCGCCCTGGTTCTGGCCGCCGTAGGGTCGATGAGTCTGGGGCTGGCGGGGAGTGCGACCGCTGTGTTGCTGTCGGCTGCCGCGCTCGGGGCCGGGCAGGCCGTGATGCAGCCGGCGCTCGCCACGATGATCGTGGAGTGTTCTACGGCGGACACGCGCTCGCGTGCCTTTGCCATGCAGTTCTTTCTGCAGAACCTCGGGCTCGGTGCCGGCGGGCTCATCGGCGGTCATCTGGTCGACACGACCAGCGCGTCCTCGTTCACGCTGCTCTTCGGGATCGAGTCGGCGATGTTCCTGGTGCTCGCCGGTGTGATGGCGACCGTACGGATGCCGCACTCGCCGGTCATCGGTGACGCTCCCGCGCAGTCGTCCGCCAAGGGCGCCTGGAAGCAGTTGCTCGGCAACCGGGCCATGGTGCAGCTGAGCGTGCTCGGCTTCGTGCTGTTCTTCGCCTGCTACGGGCAGTTCGAGTCCGGGCTGAGTGCGTACGGGGTCGAGGCCGCCGGTATTTCCACGTCCGCGCTCGGGACGGCGCTGGCCGCGAACACCGCGATGATCGTCGTCGCGCAGTTCGCGGTGCTGAAGTTCGTCGAGCGGCGTCGGCGCTCGCGCGTGATCGCGGCCGTAGGAATGATCTGGGCGCTGGCCTGGGTCACGGCCGGGTTCGCGGGGCTCGGGCACGGGAGTCAGGAGATGGCTACGGCGGCCTTCGTGTCGACGTACGCGCTGTTCGGGCTGGGGGAGGCGATGTTGTCGCCGACCGTCGCTCCGCTGGTGGCCGATCTGGCGCCGGAGGGGATGGCCGGGCAGTACAACTCGGCCTTCGCCCTCGTCAAGCAGCTCGCGCTGGCTGTCGGGCCCGCGGTGGGCGGGCCGCTCGGGGCTTCGCTGCCGGGGCCGTATGTCGTGACGTTCTTCTTGTTCTCGCTGGGGATCAGCCTGCTCGCCGTGAAGCTGGGGCGGCAGTTGACCGCCGTACAGGATCAGCCTTGGCGGGCGAAGGGGAGTCTGGTCGTCGCTCGCGGGAGTGTGGAGCCGGTCGGGGTCGAGGCGTAGGTCACGCCGGGGGCGTCTTGGGGAGTACGAACTCGCACCAGACGGCCTTGCCTCCGCCCGGTGTGCGGCGGGAGCCCCAGTTCGAGGCGATCGTCGCGACGATCGCGATGCCTCTGCCCGACTCGTCGGCCGGTTCCGCGCGGCGGCGGCGGGGCAAGTGGTCGTCGCCGTCCGTCACTTCGACGATGAGGCGGCGGTCCGTGCGGCGGAGGCGTAGGCGCATGGGTGGGGTGCCGTGCTGGAGGCTGTTGGCGACCAGTTCGCTTGCCGCCAGGACGCCCAGGTCGTGGAGTTCGGTGGGGAAGCGCCAGCTGGTGAGGACTCCGGAGGCGAAGGCACGCGCGCGTGGGGCCGCTTCGACTCCGCCGAGCAGCTCCAGGGCCGCGTTGCGGAAGAGGTCGCCGGCCGGGCCGGTGCGGGCCGGGTGCTGGAGGACCAGGACGGCTACGTCGTCGTCGTGGTCGGCGGTGACGCCGAGCGAGCGGACCAGGCGGTCGCAGACGACCTGGGGAGTGCCGGTGGCGCCGGCCAGGGCGCGCTCCAGGGAGGCGATTCCCTCGTCGAGGTCCTCGTCCCGGCGTTCCACCAGGCCGTCCGTGTAGAGGACCGCCGTGGAGCCGGGGCTGAGGGGGATCGAGCCCGAGGAGTGGATCCAGCCGCCGGTGCCGAGCGGGGGGCCGGTGGGTTCGTCGGCGCGCTGGACCGCGCCCGTCTCGTCGCGGACGAGGATCGGGAGGTGGCCTGCCGAGGCGTAGACCAGGCGGCCCTCGTTCGGGTCGAAGATGGCGTACACGCAGGTGGCGATCTGGTTCGCGTCGATCTCCGTGGCGAGGCCGTCCAGGAGCTGGAGAACCTCGTGCGGGGGCAGGTCGAGGCGGGCGTACGCGCGGACGGCCGTGCGGAGTTGGCCCATGACCGCTGCTGCCCTGACGCCTCGGCCCATGACGTCGCCGATGACCAGGGCGGTGCGGCCGCCGCCGAGGGTGATCACGTCGTACCAGTCGCCGCCGACCGCCGCCTCGGTGCCGCCGGGCTGGTAGGTGGCGGCGATGCGCAGGTCGTCGGGCTCCTCCAGCTCCTGTGGGAGCAAGGAGCGCTGCAGGGTCACTGCTGTCTCGCGCTGGCGGCGTTCGCTGGCGCGGAGGCGTTCGGCGGCCTCGGCGTGGTCGGTGACGTCGGTGGCGAAGATCAGGACGCCGCCCTCGGCGGTGTCGGCGCTCACGGCGACCGGGGTGCACGTGAACGTGTACGAGCGGCCGCCGGGTGCCTTGCGGGACTTGAGGGTGCGGGGCTTGCCGCTGCGCAGGACCTGGTCGAGGAGCGGGAGCAGGCCCAGTTCGTCCAGCTCGGGGAGGGCCTCCCGGGCCGGGGCGCCCAGGGGGCGGGTGCCGAAGGCGGCTGCGTAGGCGTCGTTGACGTACGCGATGCGCTGGTCGGGGCCGTGCACCAGGGCGACGAGGGCCGGGACGCGGTCGAGGACCTCGCGGACGGGGAGGTCCTCGACGGCGGGGACCGGCGGTGGCTCGTCGGTGAGCTGCTCGGCGCGGGCCGCGGGCACGGAGCCTTCTCCCCGCCGGTCCGGGGTGACCGTGTGGTCGGTCCGCGCTGCGGCGCGGCGCTGCGTTCCGGGGAGCCGGGCGCTCCAGCGCGTGAAGTTCACGAATCCTTGCCTCGTGTAGGTGTTGTCGGCCCGCTCCGGACCCTGCCGGGGGTCCGGGGGTTGGCCCCCGGGGGATGCAGCACAGTGGGGAAAGCCTCTTGGGTGAGAAGGGCGAGCGCGGGCCCGCCCGAAGTCGTGGACCAGTCTGGCAGTGTGACCGACCGGAGCGACATTCGTCAGACGCCTCGGCGGCCGGTGGAGTTCCTCGGTCCGGTCAGTTCGACCCCTTCGGGTCGTGTGGAGGCTTTCCACCGGCCGCGAGTTCGAACTCCGCTCGGGGATGTTCGAGTGAACCGAGAGAAACGATCTCCCTCTTGAAGAGCCCCGCCAGGGTCCATTCGGCGAGCACACGGGCCTTGCGGTTGAAGGTGGGGACCCTGCTCAGGTGGTAGACGCGGTGCATGAACCAGGCAGGGTAGCCCTTCAGCTTCCGTCCGTAGACCTGCGCGACGCCTTTGTGCAGTCCCAGGGAGGCGACCGAGCCGACGTACTTGTGGGCGTACGTCCGAAGGGGCTCGCCCCGCAGGGAGTGCGCGATGTTGTCGCCGAGGATCTTGGCCTGGCGTACGGCGTGTTGGGCGTTGGGGGCGGTCTCGGTGCCGGGGTCGGAGGCGGTGACGTCGGGGACGGCTGCCGCGTCTCCCGCTGCCCACGCGTGCGTGACGCCCTCGATCGTCAGCTCGGCGGTGCACTTGAGGCGGCCGTGCGCGTTGAGCGGGAGGTCGGTGGCGGCGAGGACGGGGTGGGGTTTCACGCCGGCCGTCCACACGAGGGTGCGGGTGGGGAACTGCTGGCCGTCGCTGAGGACGGCGACGCGGTCGACGCAGGATTCGAGGCGGGTCTCCAGGAGGACCTGGATGTTGCGGCGGCGCAGCTGGGTGATCGTGTAGGTGCCCATCTCCTCGCCGACCTCCGGGAGGATGCGGTTCGAGGCTTCCACGAGGATCCACTTCAGGTCGTCGGCGTCGACGTTGTGGTAGTAGCGCACGGCGTAGCGGGCCATGTCCTCCAGCTCGCCGAGCGCCTCGACGCCGGCGTAACCGCCTCCTACGAAGACGAAGGTCAGGGCCGCGTCGCGGATCGCGGGGTCGCGCGTGGAGGAGGCGATGTCCATCTGCTCGATGACGTGGTTGCGCAGGCCGATGGCCTCCTCGACGGTCTTGAAGCCGACGCCGTGCTCGGCGAGACCGGGGATCGGGAGGGTGCGCGAGATCGAGCCGGGGGCCAGGACGAGTTCGTCGTACGCCAACTCCTCGGTGCCCGTGCCCTCTTCCTCGGTGGCGAGGGTGCTGAGGGTCGCGGTGCGCTTGCCGTGGTCGATGGCGGTGGCCTCGCCGATGACGACCCGGCATTGGCCGAGGACGCGGCGCAGCGGGACGACGACATGGCGGGGGGAGATCGAACCGGCGGCGGCCTCGGGGAGAAACGGCTGATACGTCATGTAAGGGTCGGGACTGACTACGGTGATCTCGACCTGCCCGCGCTTGATTTCACGTTTCAACTTCTTCTGAAGGCGCAGGGCTGTGTACATCCCGACGTAGCCGCCACCGACAACGAGAATGCGCGCGCGTTCCTTCACCATCCCATGACGCACCCGGCGCTTGAGTTTGTCCACAGCCTCGACAAATTGTGTGACCGGCGACGGAGGGCGCGCACGGGCGCCGGAATTGCCGTCGCGGCGGGCAGGTTCGCAGGTCAGTGGGGGTGATCGGGGTGGTGCCCCGGGGTGCAATCGGGACGTATGCGACCCGTACTCCGATCGGGGGGCGCTCCGTGCGGAACCTGCCCCTTCTGAATTGACCCCCTCTCAACTATGTTCGTGTGTCGACGGGGTGAAGGGGGATGTGCTCAGCGAGTCCGCGAAGAGCGGGGCTCGCGAACCGGGCTTGTCTCACGATGCTCCGGCTGCCGATGGCGGGGAGTCTCCGGGGGGAGACGTCATTAACCGGGGGAACGTGTATGCATATTCAGGATTCTCATTGGACATCCGCGTCAGCCGTCGCATCCGGCGGCGCGGTCGGAACGGCGGCGAACGGACGCGGGGACTCCTCGCGGACGACGCCGTTGCGGGTGGACGCACAGCGCAATCTGGAGCACGTGCTGCGGGCGGCGCGTGAGGTCTTCGGCGAGCTGGGCTACGGCGCGCCGATGGAGGACGTGGCGCGACGCGCGCGGGTCGGTGTCGGCACGGTGTACCGGCGCTTCCCGAGCAAGGACGTCCTGGTGCGCCGGATAGCCGAGGAGGAGACCTCCCGACTGACCGACCAGGCGCGTTCGGCGCTCGGCCAGGAGGACGAGCCGTGGTCGGCGCTGTCGCGCTTCCTGCGGACGTCGGTGGCCTCGGGCGCCGGGCGGCTGCTGCCGCCGCAGGTGCTGCGGGTCGGCGTCGCCGAGGAGGGTGAGGGTGCTGCCCTCCTCGACGAGGCGCGGGTGCCGCAGCAGCGGACGCAGCCGGGCACGGGTGAGCTGCGGTTGGTGCCGGAGGAGTCCTCGGGGGCTTTGTCCTCGGAGTACGACGCCGGGGCGACCGCGCTGCTGGAGGTCGTGGGGCAGCTGGTCGATCGGGCGCGGGCTGCGGGGCAGTTGCGGGCGGATGTCTCGGTGTCGGATGTGCTGCTGGTGATCGCTACGGCAGCTCCCTCGTTGCCGGATGCCGCGCAGCAGGCGGCGGCGTCGGCGCGGTTGCTGGACATCCTGTTGGAGGGGTTGCGGTCGCGGCCGTTGTGAGGGCGGCGGGGTGACTCGGCGGGCGATGGAGTGGCGCCCGGTGTCGGTGCGGGCGTCTTCTGGGGGCTGCGCCCCCAGACCCCCGTCGGCGCTGAAGGGGCCTCGTCCTCAAACGCCGGACGGGCTGGATTTTGCCGACCCGAGTCGAAGAGCTGCCGGACGGGCCGATTGATGCCGGCCTGCGTTGAGAGGTGCCGGACAGGCTGAATTTGCCGGCCCGCGTTGGCACGGTGACTCGAATAGGTGACTGTGGGGCGCGGGTACCGCACCGCCCGCGCCCCTCGTGACGCCAGGGAACGTTCCGGGCATTTCAGTCACCGTCACCAACTCCCTTTCCGGGCGCGACAGTTGAGCCTTCCCCGGAGGGGTGAACGCTAGTACTGCGGTGCGGGAAGTCCCCACGGATGAGTGGATGGTCCGTACGACGGGGTCCTGAACAAAAGCCAATATGGCTACGCTGACCCGGTGTTCGGGACTGGTTGGACTGGCTTGGCAGGCGGCGGGGGCTTTCCGCGATGAGCGTTGACGGGCGGGACGAGTCACTGGGTGACGGTGACCCGGAGGCCGGTGGGCTGACCTCACCACAGGTGCCGAGTCAGGGCGGGCCCAGTGGTCTCCCCCCGGGTTTCGAACCCGGCGAGGGCAGCGTGCCGCCGCAGCGCGAGGGGAGTGTGCTGCCTCCGCCGCTGACGCCGTTGGAGATGCCGGCCGCCGACGCCTCGCTGATCGAGCGGATGCGCGCCGGTGACGACACGGCGTACGAGGAGCTGTACCGGCGCCACGCTGACGCCGTGCGCCGGTATGCGCGGACTTGTTGCCGGGACGGGCACACCGCCGACGATCTCACCGCCGAGGTGTTCGCCCGCATGTTGCAGGCGGTGCGCGGCGGTTCGGGGCCCGAGCACGCCGTACGCGCCTATCTGCTGACCTCGGTCCGGCGCGTCGCCGCGAACTGGACGAAGTCGGCGAAGCGGGAGCAACTCGTCGACGACTTCGCGGTGTTCGCCGCGCAGTCCGCTCGGGTGTCGGAGGTGTCGGACGACGACACGATCGATCTCGGCGCCGATGTCCGGGCCATGCACGTGGCCGAGCAGTCGATGGCGATGCAGGCCTTCCGGTCGCTGCCCGAGCGCTGGCAGGCCGTGCTGTGGCACACCGAGGTCGAGGACGAGTCGCCGAGCGAGGTCGCCACGCTCTTCGGGCTCGACGCCAACGGCACGCGCGTGCTGGCCAGTCGGGCCCGCGAGGGTCTCAAGCAGGCCTATCTCCAGGCCCATGTCAGCGCGACCCTCACCGACGACGAGGAGTGCGCGCGCTACGCCGACCAGCTCGGCACCTACGCCCGCCGCCGGCTGCGCACGCGTGCCGAACGGGGGCTGCGCAAGCACCTGGAGGAGTGCGCCAAGTGCCGGCTGGCCGCGCTGCAGATCGAGGAGGTCGCCAGCGGTATCCCGGCGGTCGTCCCGGTCGCGGTCATCGGCTGGTTCGGCGCCGCCGGGTACGCCAAGGCGGTCGCGCTCATCGCCGGCGGTGCGAGCGCGGGCGCGGCCGGTGCCGCGGGCGCCGCGGCCGCTGCGGGCGGGAGTTCGTCCGGCAGTGCCGGTGCCGGGGGCGCGGCTGCCTCCGAGGGGCTCGGCGCCCCGGTGAAGGCGGGCATCGCGGCCGGTGTGGTCGCCACGGCGGCAGCGGCGGCGATCGCCCTCGCGCTGGCCGGCAGCACCCACACCCCCGCGAAGAAGCCCGAGGCGAAACCGGCACCCTCGTCCTCGCCCATCGCGAAGCCCGAGTCGACGCCCCCGACGCCCCCGAAGAAACAACCCGCCCCGGAACCAGCGGTGTTGAAGCCCCGGCCGACACCCACTCCGCCCCCCACACCCAAGCCCACACCCCGGGCGAAGCCCACACCCGCCCCGAAGTCCACCCCGACTCCGAAGCCGACCCCCAGGCCCACCCCGACGCCCACGCCCACCCCGACCCCGACACCCCCACCCGCGCCGACGATCTTCCAGGTCAGCGAGCTCTCGTACAACGTCAACGGCGACGGCACCGCCCCGGAGATCCAGCTCGGCCAGAGCAGCTGGGTGTGGCAGCGCTACGGCGTCTCGATCGGCGGCACGCGCTACGCGCACGGCGCGACCGTGCACGGCCGGTCCTCCGTCACGATCGACCTCAACCGCCAGTGCGTCTCCTACGACGCGACGGTCGGCGTCGACGACATGATGCTGGGGATCGGCAAGGTGTACTTCGCGGTGTACGCCGACGGGGTGCGGCTGTGGCGGTCCGGGGAGATCGACGGCGGGGATCCCGCGGTGCCGGTGCATGTGAACATCGCCGGGCGCAGGACCGTACGGCTCGTGGTCGAACCGCACAGCTCCTTCGACAACCTGGCGCTGGCGGACTGGGCGGAGTCGAAGTTCACGTGCCAGTAGGGCGCGGTGCCGGGGCGGGCAGCTCCGCCAGGACCTCGTCCAGGGTGAGGGTCTCGCCGCGGGCGCGTTCGGCGGCGTAGCGCTCGGCGCCCAGGGCGGTGCGGGCGACGGCCTCGGTCTGCTCGACGCGGGCGCGCTCCGGCATGGGGCGCGGGTGGCCGCCGCGCCAGTGGTCGCCGGCGGCCAACAGGCGTACCGCGCGCGGGAGTTCGCCGAGGTCGGCGGAGAGCAGGGCCGTCTGGTCCACCAGCATCGCGATCAGCGCGTCGGCGCAGTCCTGGTCGACGGCCTCGCGCAGGGTGGCGGTCATCAGCTCGCGGCCGCGTGCCGGGCCGGACTCGGCGGCGGTGACCAGGGCGGCGACCGCGTTCAGGCCGGCCCTGAACTGCGGTGGGGGTGTGCCCTTCTGGCTCTCCGTCGTGGCCAGGTCGCTCAACTCCCGTGCGCGGGCGACCTGTCCGTCCTCCAGGGCGATGTGCGCGCGCAGCATCAGGACGAAGGTGCGGGCGTCCGCCACGCCGTGCCGGTCGGACTCCTCGGTCGCCCGGTCCAGGCCCGCCAGCGCGCCGTCGCGGTCCCCCGCGCGGAAGGCGAGTTCGGCGAGGCGGGCGATGAGGAACGGGGTCTCGGTGTTGGCGCCGACCTCGTAGGCGAGCGCCAGTGCCTCCTCGTACTCCGTCCGCGCCTCCTCGAAGCGGCCGCGGACCATGGCGGCCTCGCCGACCGCGCTGGACACCTGGGCGCGCACCCAGCGGTCGCCGACGCGTCGGCAGAGCACCTTCAGCGCCTTCAGGTCCTCGTCGATGCCGGCCATGCCGCCCGGTGAGTCGACGAGGAGGTGGGTGCGGAACATCAGCATGACGGCGTTCTCCCAGTCGCCGCCGTGGGCACGGGCGTTGACGACCGCCGCCTCCATGGCGGGCCGGATGTCCATCGACTCGGTGAGGAAGTAGGCGGTGAGCGGCCAGATGAGTCCCGGCATACGGGCCGACTGCGGGCCTCCGGCGGCGAAGTACCCCTGGATCAGCTGCATGTACTGCCACATGCGCTCGTCCCGCAGGCCGTCCTCCGTCCGGCCCAGGAGCTCGGACTCGGCCCTGAGGAAGAGGTTCAGCAGCCGGAGGTCCATCCGCCGGGTGTGCAGGGGGTGCCGGGCGTCCGCCTCCGGGTCGGCGACGTAGGCCTCGTACGGGTCCTGGGCGGAACCCTCCGGTGTGGCCAGGTCGAGGACGCGGATCACCCATTCCGCGCCCTCGGTGCGGTAGTTGCGCAGCCACCAGAACCAGCCGACGGCGAGGACCAGGGCGCTCGCCTCCACCTCGTCGCGCGCGGCGACGGAGCGGGTGAGGGCCGTCCGGATGTTGTCCAGCTCGGTCTCCAGGCGGGCTATCCACGGGAGTTGGTCGCCCGAGCGGAGGAGCGGCTCGGCCTCCTCGACGAGGGCGAGCACCCACGCGCGGTGCCTGCGCTCGGCGGCGGCGCGCAGCTCGGGGGTCTCGGCGGCGCGCTCCAGGGCGTACTCGTGGATGGTCTCCAGCATGCGGTAGCGCATGCCGCCGTCCGTGTCCCCGGGGGTGGCCACGATCAGGGACTTGTCGACCAGGGAGCCGATGAGGTGGGCCGCGGGGCCGGTGCACACGGCCTCGGCCGCCGCGAGGTCCCAGCCGCCGGCGAACACGGAGACCTCGCGCAGCACCGTGCGCTCCGGCTCGTCGAGCAGTTCCCAGGACCAGTCGACGACGGCACGGAGGGTCTGCTGGCGGGGCAGGACCGTGCGGCTGCCGGAGGTGAGGAGGCGGAAGCGGTCGTCGAGGCGGTCGGCGATCTGGCGCGGGGTGAGCAACCGGAGCCGGGCGGCGGCGAGTTCGATGGCGAGGGGCAGACCGTCGAGGCGGCGGCAGATCTCCGCGACCGCCTCCGTGTCCTGGAGGACGGCCCGCGCGTCGGGGCGGACGGTGGCGGCGCGCTCGGTGAAGAGGCGGTGCGCCTGGTCGGGGACGAGGGGTTCGACCGGGCGCACGGACTCGCCGGGGACGCCCAGGGGTTCACGGCTGGTGGCGAGGATCGTGAGCCCCGGGCAGCGGGTCAGGAGGGTCTCGGCGAGGTCGGCCACCGCGCCGATGACATGTTCGCAGTTGTCAAGGATCAGGAGTCGGCCGCGCGAGGCGCAGTACTCCACCAGCAGGGCGACCGGGTCGTCCTGCGTGCTCACCAGCTCGGTGGTCAGCAGCGCGGTCTCGCGCAGACCGAGGGCACTGACCACCGCGCCCGGCACCGCCTCCGGCCGGTCGAGCCGGGCCAGCTCGACGAGCCACGCCTGCGGGAGCCCGGCGGCGGCTTCCTCGGCGAGACGGGTCTTTCCGGAGCCGCCCGGTCCGGTGAGGGTGACGAGGCGGGCCCTGTGCACTTCGGAACGGATGGCGGCGATCTCGGGTTCCCGGCCCACGAAAGAGGTGAGACGTGGACGTAGGTTGCCGTTGCGTTCGAGCCGTCCCGGTGCCGGGGGCGTCGTACTCGCCGGTGCCGTCGAGGTGAGCAACTCCCCGTGCAGGGCGCGGAGTTCGGGCCCCGGGTCGGTGCCGAGCCCCTCGGCGAGCGCGCGCCGGGCCGCCTCGTACGCGGCGAGCGCGTCGGCCCCGCGGCCACAGGCGCGCAGGGCGCGGATGAGGAGGGCGTGCAGAGGTTCGTCGTAGGGATGCGCCGCGGTCAGTTCCTTCAGTTCCGGTACGACGTCGGCGGCGCGGCCGAGCAGCAGGTCGGCTTCGGCCCGCGCGCGGGTCGCCTCCTGACGCAGCGCGTCCGGGCGGGCGGCGGCGGAGCGGTCCGGGAGGTCGGCGAGCGCGGGCCCGCGCCACAGGGCGAGCGCTTCGGCGAGGTCGCGGGCGGCGGTGGTCGCGTCGCCCCGGTCGAGGGCGGCCGTACCCCTGCGGGTGAGGTGTTCGAAGACGAACAGGTCGACGTCGTCCCGGGTGGCCGCGAGACGGTAGCCGCCGGGGTCGGAGGCGATCGCGTCTTTACCGAGGGTGCGGCGGAGGCGGCCGACCAGGGCCTGGAGGGCGGCCGGGGCGTCCTGGGGAGGGTCGTCCGCCCACACCTCGTCGATCAGGGTGCCGAAGGGGACGATCCGGCCCGGGCGCAGGGCGAGCGCGGTGAGCAGGGCGCGCAGCCGCGCACCGCCGAGGGATACGCCGGTGCCCTGTTCGTCGTCCGCCCGGGTGCTGCCCAGGATTCTGTACCGCACCGGACCATTGTCGCCGGGCGGGCGGGGCGGGGGCACGGGGTTTCGCGGCGGGGCGGACGGATGGGGTGGTTTGGGGTGTGCTGCCCATCACCTCGCGGGTCGGTACAACGACTGTCTGTGAACAGTTAATGTCCGTATACAGCCAAAGCCTTCACCTGGGCCTAGGCTGCGCAGCCGAAGCCCCTACCTGGGCTTCGGCACGTTTCATGGGGGCAGGGGACGCGTTGACCGGAGCAGCACCGCAGGCTGTGCACTTCAACATCCTGGGCGCGCTGGAGATCTGGGCCGACCAGCAGCGTCTGCGGCTCGGCGGGCCGATCCAGGAACGGGTCCTCGTCACCCTGCTGCTGGAGCCCGGACGTGTCGTGCCGGTAACGCGTCTCGTCGAGGCCGCGTGGAACGAGGAGCCGCCCGCGACGGCCGTCCACCAGATCCGCAAGGCCGTCGCCGATCTGCGCCGCCGGATACCCGGCGGGGCCGCACTGCTGGTCACGGACGGGCCCGGCTACCGTGCCGCCGTCGCCGACGAGCAGCTCGACCTCAGCCGTTTCACCCGGCTCACCGGCGAGGCCCGCGAGCAGTTCGCCGCGGGTGGTGCCGCCCGGGCCGCCGACCTGTTGCGCGGGGCGCTCGCGCTGTGGCGCGGGCCCGTCCTGGCGGGCTCCGGGGGCACCACCCTCGACGCCGCGGCCACCGCCCTCGACGAGCGCCGGCTGGCCGCCGCCGAGCAGCTCTTCCAGCTCCGCCTCGACCAGGGCGAGAGCGGCGAACTCGTCGTGGAGCTACGCGGGTTGATCGTCGAACACCCGCTGCGCGAGACCCTGCGCGGCCAGCTGATGCTCGCCCTGTACCGCTCGGGCCGGGCCGCCGAGGCCCTGGAGGAGTACGGCCGGGTGCGCGACCTGCTCGTCGCGGAGCTCGGCATCGACCCGGGCCCCCGGCTGACCAAGCTGTACGAGGCGATCCTGCGCGACAGCGACGAACTGACCGGCCCCGAACCGCAGTTGCCACCCGCCGCGGGACCGCAGGTCCCCGCCACCGCTCCGTCACTGTCCACGCTCCCCTACGACCTCTCGGACTTCACCGGCCGCGAGGAGGAGCTGCGCACCCTGCTGCGGCACGCCGCCGAGCCCTGTGACGGGACGCGGATCGTGGCCGTCGACGGCATGGGCGGCAGCGGCAAGACCTCCCTCGCGGTGCGGGCCGCCCACCAGCTCGCCGAGCAGTACCCGGACGGGCGGCTCTGCTTCGACCTGCGCGGCTACTCGCCCGGCGAGGAACCCCTCCAGCCGACCGCCGTGCTCGGCGCGCTGCTGCGCACCCTCGGCGTCCCCGACCAGCGCGTCCCCGAGGACGAGGGCGGCCGGGCGGCGCTGTGGCGGGCCACCCTCGCGGGCCGGCGGGTGCTGCTCCTGCTGGACAACGCCAGTGACTCCAGCCAGGTCCGGCCGCTGCTCCCGGCCTCGCCCGGCTGTCTGGTCCTGGTCACCAGCCGGGCGCGGCTGATGGACCTGGACGGCGCCGAGTGGATCTCGCTCGGGGTGATGCCGCCCGAGGAGAGCCTGACCCTGCTCGCGGAGACACTCGGCGAGCGGCGGACCTCGGCGGAGCCGGAGGCCGTCGCCGAACTGGCCGAGCTGTGCGGCCACTTGCCGCTGGCCCTGCGGATCGCGAGCGCCCGGCTGCGCAACCGCCAGCGCTGGACCGTGCAGTACCTGGTCGACCGGCTGTGCGACGAGACACGGCGGCTGGGCGAGCTGAGTTCGGGCGAGCGCAGTGTCGCGGCGACCATCCAGCTGTCGTACCAGGCGATGGAGGAGGAACACCGCCGGGCCTTCCGGCTGCTCGGGCTGCATCCGGGGACCGAGGTCGACGTGCACTCCGGCGCCGCGCTGCTCGGCACGGACCGGCACACCGCCGAGGACATCCTGGAGCGGCTCCTCGACGTGCATCTGGTGCAGCAGCACACGCTCGGGCAGTACACGCTGCACGATCTGGTGCGCAGCTTCGCGCAGAGTCTGCGCACCGACGCCGCCCGGGCCACCGACCACGCCGCGCTGGAGCGGGTCCTCGACTACTACGTGGCGGCCTCCGAGCAGGCGTGCGCGGTGCTGTTCCCGCGCCGGGCCCGGCATGCCACACCGGCCCCCGCGGACGTGGCCGAACTGCCGCCGCTGCACGGGGTGGAGCAGGCGCGCGGCTGGTTCGACCAGGAGCACTCCGCGCTGCTGTCCGCGGTGACGGTCGCCCATGAGCAGGGCCTGGACGTGCAGACCGGGCAGCTCGCCCGCAACGCCATGTTCTATCTGAACCTGCGCGGCTCGTTCGACGAGTACGAGAACGTGGCCGTCCTCGCCGTGGCCTCCGCCCGCCGGCTCGGCGACCCCTCCGCGCTGCGCGCCGGACTGTCCAACCTGACGTCCTCGCACTGGAAGCTCGGCAAGTTCCGCGACGGCCTCGCCTCGGCCGAGGAGGCCCTGCGGATCGCACGGTCGGCCGGTGACGTCCATGGGCAGGCCGTCAGCCTCGACCAGTTGGGGCTGCTGCACAGCTGCCTCGGTCATCTGAAGGAGGGCCGGGACAACCTGGTCCGCAGCATCGAGCTGCACGAGAACGCGATGCGCAAGGAGATGGCCCTGTGCAACCTCAGTACCGTCTGCGCCTGGCTCGGCCGGTACGAGGAGGCGGCGGCCGCGGCCGAGCGGGCCGTCGAGCTGCGCCGCGCGCTCGGTGAGCCGGTCAGCCAGATCCCGGCCCTGAACGACCTGGCGATCGCCCTGCTCGGCCTCGGCGAGCCCGAGCGGGCCAGGGCGTGCCTCGGCGAGGCGATGTCCGTCGGGGACGAGTCCTCGTTCCCGGAGGACCTGGCGCTCACCCTCGCGCTCGCCGCCGACGCCGAGCAGCGCCTGGGCCGGCAGCGCGCCGCGTCGGCGTACGCGGAGCAGGCCCTGGACCTGGTGCGGGAGCGCGGTACGGCGCTGCGGTGCTGTGACGTCGAGAACATCGTCGGCCGGATGCACCGGCAGCGCGGCGCGCACGCGCAGGCCCTGGAGCTGCACCGGAGCGCCGCGCGGCGGGCCGGCGCCATCGAGTACCGGGTGGAACTGGCCCGCGCCCACGACGGGATGGCGCACGCGGCCGCCGCGCTCGGCGACGGCGCGACGGCGCGCCTGCACCGCACGCAGGCCGACGAGCTGTTCGCGTCGATGGACATGCCCGCCATGTCGGAGGGGCCCGGCTGACCCTCAACTGCCCACGACGGGGCTACGGTTGTGCCCCGCACCCGGACGTACGGGTGCGGGGCACTGTCGTGCCGTCAGCCGGAGATGAAGTCCGGGCCGCCGTTGTTCAGCGGGGCCGCCACCACCGTGTCGGGGCCGCCGTTGTTCGCCGGCAGATCCGTGGCCGTCCCCCAGCCCAGTACCAGAACCGCCGCCACGATCCCTATGAGCCCGACCGTCTTCCTGCGCATCGCTCTTCCCCCCTGTGGTGGTGATGTCGTTCGACGTCCCTCATGGTGCCGTCGAGCGATCCCGAAGCGATACCGTGCGAGTACCGCTGGTCACCGGCTGTTCCCGGGCGAGGGTGCGGAACAGCCACAGGTCGGGATCGAACCCCCCGCCGGCGCGCGGGAGTCCGGGATCACGGCAGACGAAGGACGCCTCGGCGGCGACCACGCGGGCACCCCGCTCGGTGAGCACCAGCCGGATGTACGCGAGCCCGGAGCGGTAGTCGGCGAGGTCGAGCAACGCCCGTGCCGCCGACCGCAGTTCGGACCGCACCTGGGTGTCCAGCGGAGCCGGGTACAGCTCGGTGACGGGTCCGCCCGCAGGGTGCCGGGCCGTGAGGGCGAGGACGTGGTGGGCGCCGTCGACCGTCAGGGTGTGCACCCCGAAGACGGGTCCGGCGAGATACTCCTCCAGCAGGTAGGGTCCCGGCGCCGCGTCCACCTGCCGGCGGGCCGTCCAGGCCGCCAGGTCTTCCGCGCAGCCGATCCGGGTGACGTGGTGACCGCCCGCCGCGTCGGTCCGCTTGACGACCAGCGGCAGCCCCAACGCCCGCACCAGAGCCGGGACTTCCCCCACCGACCGGGCTTCTCGGGCGCGCACCACCGAGCGGCCGTCCTCGTTCAGCAGGCGGCGCATCGCGGTGCGGTCGCAGATCCGGCGCACGGACTGCGGGCTGGTCGTCGACGGCCCCGCCGCGTCGGCGGCGGCGCGCGCGGCGGCCCTACGGCGCCGGTCGCCCAGGTGCAGCACCTGGGCGATGCCGTGCCGGCGGGCGGTCCTGCCCAGCAGGGCGGCGAGGGCCACCGGCTCGCCGGTGTCGGTCAACAGCAGGGCCTGCGAGAGCCGTTCGGTCTCGGCGAGGCAGTGCGGTGCGCACAGCGCCGGGTCCTGCACCGACCAGACCCGGAACCCGGCGGCCACGGCCCTGACCACCGAGGTGTGGCAGGGCTGGACGAGGAGCAGCCGCCGGTCGGCTCCGCACCTCACGTGTCGGCCGACGACCGGTCCGGTCCGACGAGTTCGTCGGCGAGGGTGCCGCCGCTGCCCCAGTGATCGTGCGCCACGTCCCGGACGAGGACGGTCACGGCCTCCTTGGGACAGCCCGCGATGCGGGAGGCGGTGGCGGTCAGTTCGGCCACGAGTTCGGCGCGGGCGGCACGGTCGTTGCCCTGCCACCAGTCGACGGTGATCACCGGCATGTCAATGCTCCTTGCTGTCAGGGGTGTTGGGGTGGTGTCGTCCTGCCACAGGCTGAGGTAGCGCTCGCCGGTGTCGGGCAGCACGGTGACGACGGTCCGGCCCGCGTACTCGGGCTTGGCGACGAGCCGGGTACAGGCGTGCACGGCCGCGCCGGAGGAGACGCCGACGAACACGCCCTGGCCGCGCGCGAGTTCACGGGCCGTGTGCAGGGCGTCCGCGTCGGGCACGGTGACGACCTCGTCGATGAGGGAGACATCGGTGGTGGCGGCGACGAAGCCGCCGTTCAGGCCGGGGATGCGGTGCCGGCCCGCCGAACCGCGCGACAGCACCGGGGAGTTCTCCGGCTCCACCGCGACAACGTGCACCGCGGGGTTGCGCTCCTTGAGGTAGCGGGCGATGCCGGTCAGGGTGCCGCCGGTGCCGACCCCGCACACCAGGACGTCGACCCGGCCGCCGGTGTCCGCCCAGATCTCGGGGCCCGTCGTCTCGTAGTGCGCGCGGACGTTGTCCTCGTTCTCGTGCTGGCGGGTGAACCAGGAGCCTGGTGTGGCCGCGTGGATCTCCTCGGCGCGGGCGATCGCGCCCTGGTAGCCGGTCTCGCGCGGGGTGCGGACGACCTCGGCGCCCAACGCACCCAGCAGGGCGGTCCGTTCGGCGGTGGCGCTGTCGGGCAGCACGATCACACAGCGGTGGCCGCGCGCGGCGGCGAGGGCGGCCAGCGCGATGCCCGTATTGCCCGAGGTCGCCTCGACG
The DNA here is from genome assembly GCF_045162565.1 of Streptomyces sp. NBC_00986. NCBI lineage: Bacteria > Bacillati > Actinomycetota > Actinomycetes > Kitasatosporales > Streptomycetaceae > Streptomyces > Streptomyces sp. NBC_00986. The sequence goes on along the minus strand of NZ_CP108733.1, from coordinate 6,401,839 downwards.
ACTGTGCCGCCGGGCCGCAGTTCGCCGCGTTCCTCGGCGGCCCGCAGCATGAACAGGGCGGCCCGGTCCTTGATGCTGGACAGCGGGTTCACGGACTCCAGTTTGGCCAACACCCTTACACCGTCGGCGGCTTCGTCAACGCGCAGGCGGATCAAAGGAGTTGAGCCGACCAGGTCGGCGATGCTGTCGGCGATGGGCTGGGGCACGGTGTCCTCAAGGGTGTCAGGAGTGGGTCAGGCGTCTTCGAGCACGAGCTGCTCCAGGAACCAGGTCTCGACCTGCCGCAACCGCTCCTCCACGGCCGCCCGGTCGGGACCCGAGACCAGCACCGTGCACAGGAAGTCGGAGGAGGTCCGGGCCGCCGTCATGGTCTGGCCGGGCTTCACGAAGACCCGGAACCGCTCGATCCAGGGGAAGTCGGACGGTGCGGTGTCCGGTACGGCGGCCACCCGTCCCGGGCGCTTCATCAGCACCAGCTGGCCGGTCATGGTGCGCGGCAACGGCCGTTCACCGGCGGGGAGTTGCTCAATGGCCACCGGCAGGCCCAGCTCGGCGCGCAGCCAGCTCTCCGTGGGGTCCGCGCCGAACAGCAGGGTGACGATGTCGCGGATCGCGGCACCGCCCGTGCGGCAGGCGATCTCGCAGAGCACCAGCTCGTCGTCGGGCGTGTGGAAGACCTCCGCGTGGAAGGCGAAGTTCTCCGGTCCCGGCAGCGCCGCGAGCAGCCGCTCCGTGAACGCGAGCAACCGGTGGGACAGCGGGTCGTCGACGTCGAGGGTGAGGTCGATCCGGGGTCCGGTGTCGGTGGCGTACGTGGCGAGGGCGTACTGGTACTGCGAGGGCCAGGCCAGCGCGAGCCGGCCGCCGAGCACCAGTCCGTCGATGTGACAGAGCGGGCCGGGGACGTACTCCTCGGCGATGAGGTTCGGCAGGTCGGGGCCGTAGAGGTCGAAGTCCTCGGCGAGGTAGGTGTCCAACTCCTCGCGGCTGTGCAGGATATGGAGGCCGACCGAGCCCGCGCTGTCACGCGGCTTGAGGACCACGGGGAAGCCGTGCGAGTCGGCGAACGCCACGATGTCGGTCGCCGTCTCCATCTCCCGGTACGCGGCCACCCGCACCCCGGCCGCCGCGGCGAGCTCCTTCATCAGGGACTTGTCCCTGAACGGCAGGACGGTTTCGGTGCGTTGACCGGGCAGGCCGAGTATCTTCCGCAGTACGGCGGCCCGTTCGAGGTCCCGTTCGTGCGGGGCGACGACGTGGGTGACGCCGTACTCGCGAGCGAGGTCGAGAGCGCGCTCTTCGAGACGCCCACTCGTGTCGTAGCCGACGACCGCCTCGGTGTACGCGTATCCGGCGCCGGACAGCGGGAGTTGCTCCCCCACCCGGTCCAGGTTCTCGCGCGAGGCGAGCAGCAGGACGTCACCGGCGTGGTCGGCGAACCAGGTGTCGTAGGGGACCGCGTGCAGCGATCCGACCTGATGCAGGACGAGCACACTCATTCAGACCGCCTCCACGCTTTCGAGCTGCCGTGCCTGTGCGCACACGAGATGGCGTGCGTCGGCGGTACGTCCGGTGTAGCGGACGGTGTCGACGCGCCAGGTGCCGGACGCGTCGCGTACGGCCTCGATCTCCAGCGGATGACCCGCTACGGCGGGCAGCACCGCGAGGGCCGCGTCGGTGGCGGGGTTGCCGGGGCCGTGGTGCCGGGGTCCGCTCGTCGCGGGTTCGACGGTGAGCCCGGCGGTCGCGGCCGTGTCGCCCTCGGCGAGACCGCCCCGGGCGAAGACACGCAGCGCGGTCTCGTCCGCGAGGTCGGCGACGACCGCCCGCTCGGGTCCGCGCCCGCGCCGCACCCGTAGGGGATATCCCCAGGCGTGGGCAGCCCGGTACAGATCGGGGATCGTGGCGGCGGGCACCCGCCGTACGACGGGCACACCGGCTCCACCGAGCAGCTCGGCCGCCCGGATCGCGTCGGCGCCGACCACGGCCTCGTCCCGGGTCTGCCCGGCGAGACCCAGGTGGTCGCGGAGCGAACCGGCGCGGATCTGGTCGTCGGGGTGCAGGGCGACCAGGGCGGTGATGTGCGTGTTCGACGCGAGACTCAGGACGGCGAGTTCGGCGGTGGCGGAGTCGGAGTCGGCGGCGGTGCTGGAGGAGTCCACCACGATCGCGTCCCCGCCGAGCCACTCCCCGTAGGGCAGATCCCCCAGGGACCGCCGGTGCAGTACGACGACCGTCATGCCCGCGCCTCCTCTTCCGTCTCCATGCGTACCGTCAGGCCGGTCGCCGCCAACTCCTCGCACAGCAGCACCGCCTTGTCGGTGGTCGGGGCGGTGACGGCGATCAGGCCGAGGCGGTCCCAGTTGTCGCGGGCGGCGCGGAGCACGGAGCCCTTGCGGGCGGCGATGTCGACGGCGAGGACGTCGGGGTGGGCGCGGAGTTCCTCGGCGCCGGTGATCTCGGCGACCGTGCCGGGGTGCCCGATCAGGCCGCGTACGCAGCCCGCGGCGCGTGGCTCGGGGCGGGCGGGCAGCGGCTCGGCCAGGCCGAAGGGCCAGGCGAGGGTGTACCGCACGAGGTCGATGTCGTAGGCCGCCTCGACGAGGGTCTGGATGCGGCCGCCGCCGTTGCGGTTGTGGCCCTCGATGACGAGCGGCCCGCGCGGGGAGAGCCTCAACTCGGTATGTCCGGGGCCGTCCTTGAGGCCGACCGCGTCGAGGAAGGTCGCTACGGCCTCTTCGATGCGCCGTTCCTTGTCCGCGGTCAGTCTGGCCGGCATCGCGTGGCCCAGTTCCGCGAAGTGGGTCTCGTCGACGAGCTTCTCGGTGATCGCGACGACGACGTGCCGGCCGCCGAAGCTGAAGGTCTCGACGCTGAACTCGGGGCCCGGGATGTACTCCTCCATGAGGTAGCCGCCGACCTGGTAGAGCGTGGTGCCCCGGTCCACCCCGCCCGAGCGCAGCGCCTCGATGTGCTGCCACACCGTGTCGACGTCCTCGGGTCCGGACACCTTGAAGATGCCGAACCCGGCGGTCAGGTCGACCGGCTTCACCACGAACGGGTAGCCGTGCGCCGGGCCGAACGCGGCGAGGCTCTCCCGGTCGGTCAGCGGACCGGCGCCGATCGCGAACTCCGGTGCCACGTGCGCGAGATGGCGGCGCATCGCCAGCTTGTCGCGCAGCAGCCTGGCCGTCTCGTAGCCCGTTCCGCCCAGCCCGAACAGGTCGTTGATCCGGCCCGCGATCTCCAGTCCCGGTTCGGTCAGGGAGAGCACGGCGGCGAAGTTCCACACCTGGTGGGCGGCCCTGGCCAGCGGTTCCACCACGGCCCAGTCGGTGAAGTCGGCGACGAAGGTGACGTCGGCGAGCTTCGCCTGTTCCGGGTCGAACTTGTCCTTGTGCTGGATCAGGATCACGTTCAGGCCGAGGGACTTGGCGATGCGAAGTGGTTCGGTGAGATGTCCGAGGAGGAGCAGGGTGCGCTCGGGCACCATCGGCTGCGCGTTCTGCGGCTGTACGGCGTTCAGGAGTGCCGAGGTGTACGTCACCCGCAGCAACTCCTTTGCCGTACTAGCCCGTTCCTCGGTCTCCCGTGCGTCGGCTCCCTCGACCACGACGAACCCGTGGCGGCTTCCGGAGTGCACGGTGACGGGGAGTTCGTCGCCGGGTCCGTAGGGGAAGCGCACGTCGTGCACGTACGCCAACTCCCTTATGGAGTCATCACCTTGGAGCTTCTCGATACGGCCCGGCTCCAGTTGGAAGAAGGAGATCGCGGCCGAGCGGACGGCGGCCCCGGGTACGAAGGGGCGGCCCGCGAGTGCCTCGAAGATCGCCGCCTCGATGTCGAAGCCGGTGGCGACGCGGATCAGGTGCGGGATGCGGTCGCCGCCGAGCCGGGCCTGCGACTCGACGATGCGCGGTCCGTCGGCGGTCAGGATGATCTCGGTGTGGGCGGGGCCGAAGCGGTGTCCGGCCGCGTCGAGCAGGGCCGTCACCAACTCGCCCATCTCCACGGCGGTTTCGGCGGGGAGCGGGGCCGGGAAGAGCTGGCCCGTCTCCACGAACAGGGGACCGTCCGTGACCTGCTTGGCGGTGATGCCGACGACCTGGTGGACACCGGCCGCGCTGAGCGTCTCGACGCTGAACTCGGGGCCGTCGAGGAACTCCTCCACGACCACGGGACCGTCGTAGGCGAAGGTCCGCAACTCCGTCTGCCAGGCGTGGAGTTCGTCGGGGGTGCGGACCAGGCGGACGCCCGCGCTGCCCTGCAGGCGGGTCGGCTTGACGATCGCCGGGTAGCCGAAGTCCCGTAGGAGTGCGGGGACTTCGGCGGGGGTGTCGGTCACCGCGCTGCGCATCGGGGAGAGGCCGTGCTCGGCGAGGAGTGCGCGCATCGCCGCCTTGTCGTTGAGGCGGCGGACCGCCTCGGGCGGGTTGAGGGCGAGGCCCAGGGCGTCGGCCTCCAGGGCGGCCGGGAGCATCGTGGACTCCTTGCCGAGGTGCAGCACGTGCGCCACGTCGTGAGCCAGGGCGCTCTCACGGATCAGGGTGCGCAGGGCGGGCTCGTCGGTGAAGTCGGCGTACAGCAACTCGACGGAACTGCTTGCCACTTCGCGCAGGTAGTCCGGCGTCTGGAGCGTCGGGTCCCAGATCGAGACGACCTCGAAGCCGGCGGCCACGGCCTTCTCCACCAGCTGGCGGTACGGCTGGACCATGAGGATCCGGTTGTTCTCGGTCACTGCTGGGCCCTTTCAGGAAGATGCGCAGGAGGGGTGCGGGATACGGCGGTTACGGCTCAAGTAGCGGTCGGCACCGGGTGGGCGACCGCGGCCGTGCGGGCGTCCTGGGCGCGGAACAGCGACTGGTACAGGGCCATCGCGGCGAGGCCGAAGACGGCGTAGACGACGGCCATGCCCCAGGGCGGGACGAGGGCGCTGACGGTCACGCAGAGGGAGCCGACGAGCAGGCCGAGGCGGACCTGGAGGCCGTACGCGGCCATGTACTTGGTGCGGGCGGCGTCCGGCACGGAGTTGGCCAACAGGGTCTGTTTCACCGGGGCGTTCATCAGCTCGCCCGCCGTGACCACGAAGGTCGCGACGATCAGGGTCCAGGCGTCGCCGCTGACCGCCCACACCATGTAGCCCGCGGTGAACACGACGATCCCACCCATCAGCCGGCGCCGTTCGCCGACCTTGCCGAGCAGCTTGCCGACCCACAGCGCGCAGCACACGACCAGCAGGGTGTTGACGGCCCGCATGATGCCGAGCATGTTGACCCCGTTCACGCGCACGTGCCACGGGCCGAGGTCGATGAGGTCCTGGGTGGTGAAGTGGTCGCCGAGGCGTACCGCGATCGACGACGAGATCTGCACCTCGATGGAGCGGATCAGCAGGGCGGCGACGATGAGCCGCAGGAAGACGCGGTCGCGTACGACGGAGACGTAGCCGGTGAGCGCGGACTTGACCCCGCGCGGGTTCTCCACGCCGTCCGCGGGTGCCGTCTCCTTGATGCCGAGGAAGGTGGTGGTGAAGACCGCGCCGAGGCATACGGCTGCTGCCGCGAGGAGTTGGAAGAAGTAGCCGTAGTAGAAGAAGCCGCCGACGAGCGAGCCCAGCATGAACGCCATGTTCGTGGACCAGTAGTTGATCGTGTAGATGGCGGTGCGGGACTCGACGGAGGTGACGTCGACGAGCATCGCGTCGTTCGCGGGCAGCGCGGTACCCGCCGAGCAGGCGGCGAGCAGGTACAGCGCGTAGAGGACAACTCCGTTGCCGCCACCGGCCGGTGAGGCCACGAACGCGAGGCCCGCGTAGGCGAGACAGGCGCCGAGTTCGCCGCCGAGCAGGACCGGGCGGCGGCCGTAGGTGTCCGAGAGGTGGCCGCCGACGAGGTTGCAGGTGATGGCGGCGAGGGCCACGACCAGCGTCATGAGGCCGGCGGTCGCGGCGCCGTAGAGCTTCGCGAAGTGGATCACCATCAGCGGGACGAGCATGATGTCGAAGAACCGCTGGACGAAGGCGACGCCTATGCGCAGCCGGAGGTTGGGGTGCAGCTCCTTGAAGTTCACCGCCCCTCCTCAGCGTCCGTGGGCCACCAACTGAGGTACCGCTCGCCGGTGTCGGGGAAGACGGTCACCACGGTGGCGTCCGACAGGTCGTGGCGGCGGGCCAGTTCGGCGCAGCCGTGGGCGGCGGCGCCCGAGGAGATGCCGACGAGGAGTCCGGTGCGGGCCGCGATCGCGCGGGTGGCGGCCGCCGCGTCCTCGTCGGAGACCGCGATCACCTCGTCGATCAACTCGACGTCGGTGACCGGGCTGATGAAGCCGCCGTTGAGACCGGGGATGCGGTGCGGGCCGGGCTCGCCGCCCGACAGCAGCGCGGATCCGGTGGGTTCTACGGCCACGACCCGCAGCTCCGGGTTGCGTTCGCGCAGGTAACGCGCGGTGCCGGTGAGCGTGCCGCCGGTGCCCACCGTGCAGACCAGGTGGGTGACTTGGCCCTCGGTGGCCTGCCAGATCTCCGGTCCTGTGGTCGAGTAGTGGGCCCGTACGTTGTCGGGGTTGGTGTGCTGGCTCGCGTACCAGGAGTGGGGGAGGTCGGCCGCGAGCTTCTCGGCGCGCTCCACGCAGCCCGCGAACCCGAGGGTGTGGTCGGTGAACTCGACCTCGGCGCCCAGCATCCGCAGGGTCAGGACGCGTTCCTGGGTGGCGTTGTCGGGCAGCACGATCAGGCACCGGTAGCCGCGGGCGACGGCCAACGCGGCCAGGGCGATACCGGTGTTGCCGGACGTCGACTCCACCACGGTGTCACCGGGCCGTAGTTCACCGCGTCCCTCGGCGGCCCGGAGCATGAACAGGGCGGCCCGGTCCTTGATGCTGGACAGCGGGTTGGCGCACTCCAGCTTGGCGAGCACCCGGGCGTCCGTGCCCTCAAGGGGCAGCCGCAGGAGGGGAGTTGAGCCGACCAGGTCGGCGATGGTGTCGACTACGGCCAGAGACATGGGCGGTCCTCGGTGGGAAGCGGTCGGTGTGCGGTGCGGGCGGTCACCAGGACCCCGCCGACGCGGTCACCGCGAACAGGTCCTCCATCAGGCGGGGTTGGTGCCCCTTGGCGCGGATCACGGCGGTCGGCGCGAGGACCCTGGCGTACGCGGGCACGTCCTTGTTGACCAGCGCCTGGGCGCCGATGACGGCGTGGTCGCCGATGGTGACCGGGCCCAGCACGGTGGCGTTGGTGCCGAGCACGACGCCGTTGCCGACGCGGGGGTGCCTGCGCTCGCCCTCCGGCCGCTTCACGTCGCTCCACCAGCCGACCGCGCCCAGCGTCACCTGGTGGTAGATCGTCACGTCGTCGCCGACCTGCGCGGTCTCACCGATCACCACGGCAGCGCCGTGATCGATGAACACCCGCCTGCCCAGCTCGGCGCCGGGGTGGATCTCCACACCGGTCGCGCGCCGGGCGCCGTAGGCCAGCAGACGGGCCGCCATCCGGTGGCCGCGACGGTGCAGGCGGTGCGCGACCCGGTGCGTCCACAGAGCGGGGAGCGCCGGGTGCAGCAGGGCCTCGCGGCGGCTGCGGATGGAGGGATCGCGCTCGACGACCACGCGGAGGTCTTCGCACAGGGTGCGGAACAGGCCGTACGCCGGTTGGAGGTGGGCGGGGTCCTGCGGGCCGTACGCCGGTCGCTGGAGGCCGGGCTCGTGCGGGCCGCCCACCGGTCGCGGGGCAGCGGGGCCGCGCAGGCCGATCACCGGACCCGGGACGGCCGGTCCGTACGACCCCTCCGCCGACGGCGTGACGCCACGCCCGTGGTCCCTCATGCGCTCGCCCCCGCCGGCTCGCGCAGCGCCGCCAGGGTCGCGTCGATCAGTCCGCTCAGGGCCGCGACGGTCTCCGGATCGGTGAAATCTCCCTCGCTGGTGCGCAGTTGGCCCGCGCGGCCGACGGCTACCGGCTCGTGGTCCACCACCCGCGCCCCGCACTTCGTCAGCACCCGGGCGAGCGCGGTCTGTGCGTCGACGGCACCGCGCGCACCCGACGAGGCGCTGGTGAGCGCGACGGTCCTGCCGGTCAGCGCGCTCTCGGCGTTCGGGCGGGAGAGCCAGTCGAGGGCGTTCTTGAGGACGCCCGGCATCTCGCCGTTGTAGGCGGGCGTGCTGATGAAGACCGCGTCCGCGTCCCCCACCAGCCGTTTGGCGGCCCGCACTTCGGGCGAGCCGTCCGCCTGTTCGACGTCCCAGTCGAAGTGCGGGAGCAGGCCCACGGACAGCGACCCGATCTCGTACGTGTCCCCGTCCGGCCGCTCGGTCAGCAGGCGGCGCACGGTGGCGAGGACGGACGCGTTGAGCGAGTCCCTACGGACGCTCCCGGAGATGAGCACGATCTTGGTCACGGCGGCTTGCCCCTCAGTTCTCGGCTGGCTCCGAGCCTGACCCCCGCCGGTCCCGAACCCGTCCCGTGCCGGTCCCGTGCCCGGCGGTACCGGCACGGGAGGCCTTCGGTAGCCCCCGACCGCAACCTGATCAACGGCTGATCAACAGGGGGAACCACGCCAATGAAGACCGCGAGTGCACTGACGTCCGGCATACCGCTCACGGGCAGCAACCTGCCCGACCTGCTGTCGCACCAGGCCGCCCTGCGCCCCGACGCGACGGCGGTCGACCACCGCGACACACGGCTCTCCTACGGCGAACTCCACCGCCGTAGCCGCGACTTGGGCGACCGGCTCGCCCGCCTCGGTATCGGCCCCGACACCCGTGTGGGCCTGTTCACGGAGCCGTCCCTGGACCTGATGGTCGGCGCGTGGGGCATCCTCGCCGCCGGCGCCGCCTATCTGCCGCTGTCCCCGGACTACCCGGAGGACCGGCTGCGCTACATGCTGGAGGACTCCGGGACCTCGGTCGTCGTCACCCAGCCGCATCTGCGCGACCGGGTCACCGCCCTGGCGCCGCGCGGTACGACGGTCCTCACCCCGCAGGACGCGTCGCCCGAGGGCGAGTCGGCGCCGCCCGCGGCCCCGTCCTCGGCAGCCCCGGACCAACTCGCCTACGTGATCTACACCTCAGGCAGTACGGGTCGCCCCAAGGGCGTGATGATCGAAAACCGGGCCGTCGTCAACCAGCTCCGCTGGCTCGCCGACTGCGGTCATCTCGGGCCGCAGGTCACGGTGTTGCAGAAGACGCCGATGAGCTTCGACGCCGCCCAGTGGGAGATCCTCGCCCCGGCCGTCGGCGCCCGGGTGGTGATGGGCGCCCCCGGCATCCACCGCGACCCCGAGGCCGTCCTCGCGGCGGTACGGGCGGGCGGGGTCACCACCCTCCAGTGCGTGCCGACGCTGCTCCAAGCCCTGCTGGACACCGAGGAGTTCGGCTCCTGCACCTCGCTGGAGCGGGTCTTCTCCGGCGGCGAGGCCCTCACCCACCGGCTCGCCCGCGACCTCCTCGCCGAACTGCCCGGGGTCTCCCTGATCAACCTGTACGGCCCGACCGAGACCACCATCAACGCCACCGCCCACCAGGTGGACCCCGACGACCTGGGCGGCGGCGCGAGCGCGACCGTCCCGATCGGCGTCCCCGTCGACGGCCTGAGCGCGTACGTCCTCGACGCGGACCGCGCGCTCGTCGACATCGGCGAGAGCGGTGAACTCCACCTGGGCGGGATCCAGTTGGCCCGCGGCTATCTCGGCCGGCCGGAGCAGACCGCGGAACGGTTCGTGGACTCGCCGTTCGCGGCGGGTGAGCGCCTGTACCGCACCGGCGACGTGTGCCTGTGGAACCCGGACGGCACGCTGCAGTTCGTCGGCCGTACCGACAACCAGGTCAAACTCCGCGGCTACCGCGTCGAGTTGGAGGAGGTCGCGGCCCGCATCGAGGAGCACACCTGGGTGCGCCGCGCGGCCACGCTCGTCACCGACGACGCCCGCACCGGCCACCAGGCCCTCGTCGCCTGCGTCGAGCTGAACCCCCGCACCGCCGCCGTCATGGACCAGGGAGCGCACGGCGCCCACCACCAGTCCAAGGCGTCCAAACTCCAGGTCAGGGCCCAGCTCTCCAACCCGGGCCTGCGCGAACCCGCCGAGCTGGCGGGCCGCCCGGTCATCGCCCTCCCGGGCCGCGAGGCGACCCCGGAACAGCGCCGCGCGGCCTTCGCCCGCAAGACCTACCGCTTCTACGAGGGCGGCCCGGTCACCCGCACCGACCTCCTCGACCTGCTCGCCCCGCGCCGGGCACCCCGGCACCCCCGCCCGCTCACCGATCTCTCGATCGACCAACTCGGCTCTGTTCTGCGCTGGTTGGGCCCCTTCCGCAGCGAGGAGCGACTGCTCCCCAAGTACTCCTACGCCTCCCCCGGCGCTCTGTACGCCACCCAGCTGCACATCGAGTCCGGTGGAGCGGCGGGCCTCGCGCCCGGCGTGTACTACCACCACCCCGCCGACCACACCCTGGTCCGCGTGGGCGACCCGAGCGGCCACTGCCCGGACGGCGGGCTCGTCCTGCACTTCCTCGGCAAGCGGCGCGCGATCGAACCCGTCTACCGGACCAACATCCAGGAAGTCCTGGAATTCGAGACCGGCCACATGGTGGGAGTCCTGGAGGAAGTACTCCCCGAACACGGTCTGACCGTACGGCCGTTGGGCCACTTCCCCAGCGTCAAGGACGTGCTCGATGTCGCCGACGAGGACTACTACCTCGGCACGTTCACGATCACGCCGGACGACGGTGAGCCGCGCCCCGACTCCACCGAGCTGTTCGTGCAGGCCCACCCCGACCGGGTCGAGGGCCTGCCCGGCGGGCAGTACCGCTACCGCGAGGGCCGACTGGAGCCGCTGGGCGAGGAGTTGATCGAACCCCGGCACGTCATCGCCATCAACCAGGGCGTCTACGAGCGCGCGAGCTTCGGCATCAGCGCGGTCGGCCGGGCCGCCGAACCCTGGCTGGAGTACATCGAGTTGGGCACCCGGCTGCACCACCTCCAGCGCACCCCGGGCTTCGGCTTCATGTCCTCGGGCTACTCCTCGAAGACCGGGCACCCGCTGCCGGCCGCCCGCCGCCTGGACGACATCCTCGGCGCCGCCGGCATCGCGAACGGGGCGTCGTACTTCTTCCTCGGCGGCCGGGTCAGCGCCGAGCAGGTCGTGAGCGAGGGCATGCGCGAGGACGCCGTGCACACCAAGGGCCCCGCCGAGATGATCCGCGACGAACTCGCCCGTTCCCTCCCGGACTTCATGCTCCCGAGCCGCGTCCTCGTCCTGGACGCGCTCCCCCTGACCGCGAACGGCAAGATCGACACGAAGGCCCTCACGACCGCCCCCGAGGTCATCTCGGCCCGCACGACGGGGCCGTACGTCGCACCGGCGACGCCCACGGAGGTCCGCCTGGCGGTGACTTGGGGCACGGCGCTGAAGTACCCCGACCCGGCCGAGGTCTCCACCGAGGACAACTTCTTCGCCTCCGGCGGCAATTCACTGATCGCGGTCGCCCTCGTCAACCGGATCAACAGGGAGTACGGCACGAAACTCCCCCTCCAGGCCCTGTTCGAGGCACCGACCCTGCGCGAACTCGCCGCGCGCGTCGACAAAGCCCCGTCCACTCCCGTGTCCCGGCTGATCCCCCTCGCCCGCGAGGGCGGCTTCGACCCCGTCTTCTGCTGGCCCGGCCTCGGCGGCTACCCGATGAACCTGCGTCTCCTCGGCGGCCAAGTCGCCCTGGACCGCCCCTTCTTCGGCGTCCAGGCGCACGGCATCAACGCCGGCGAGACCCCGTACGCCACCATCCGCGAGATGGCGAGCGCCGACCTCCGCGAACTCCGGCGCGTCCAGCCGGGCGGGCCGTACACCCTGTGGGGCTACTCCTTCGGGGCCCGGGTCGCCTTCGAGGCGGCCTGGCAGCTGGAGCGGGCGGGCGAGAAGGTCGAGCGCCTGCTGCTGATCTGCCCCGGCAACCCGGAGGTCCGCCGGGCGGACGGACAGACCTGGGGCCGTGACGCGTCGTACACGAACCCCGCGTACGTGACGATCCTCTTCTCCGTCTTCGCGGGCACCATCCACGGCCCGGCCCTGGACGCCTGCCTCGCCGCCACCCGGGACGAGGACAGCTTCGTGTCCCACGTCGGCGAGTTCCTCCCGGCCCTCGACGAGGAGACGATCCGCCGCATCACCCGCATCGTCGCGACGACGTACGAATTCGACTACACGTTCCGGGAGTTGGCGGAGCGGAGGGTGGAAGCACCGATCACCGTCTTCAAGGCGCGGGGCGACGACTACTCGTTCCTGGAGGGAGCCTCTGGGTACTCCGCGAAGCCGCCCTTCGTGGTCGATCTGGAGGGGGATCACTACGGGGTGCTGAAGGAGCGGGGAGTGGGGGAACTGGTGGCGGCGGTGCGGGCGGCTATGGGGAGTTGAGGGGTGCGGGGTGTCGTGGGGCGTGGGTGTCGGAGGGCGGGCTGGCTCGGGCCCGGGGGCTCCAGAAGGCGGACGTGCTCAAGCCCCGGCCCGGGGGCGTCGGCGGGCCGCCGTCCTCAAGCCCGGCCCCGGGACTTCGGCAAACGTCCGTCCTCAAGCCCGGCTTCAGGGGTGTCTGCGAGCGAGCGGGCTCAAGCTCAGCTCCGGCCTCGGCGCCGGCCACTCCTCACGGACCCCGCCCCGGCTCAGGCAGAGCCCCCGCCTCGAACAACCCCCGGCGCTCACGCCCCCGTTCACGCCCCCGAAGCCAACGCCCCCCGCTGCGGCCGAATCCCCTCCGGCACCGCACGCGCGCGTGCCGGTGTTCCCGTCCAGCACGTGCCCCGGCGGGCCAACAGCCGTCCCAGCCACAGTTCCAGGGACACCAGGTCCGCGAGGCCGTCCAACGGCAATGGCTCGCCCTGGGCCGCCGCGCGCAGCGCCTTGCGGACGACCCGGGCCTCCACCAGGCCCGCCTGCGCGAGCAGCGGCGTGGCGAACAGGTCCATCAGGGGGTCCGCTGCGACCCGTAGACCCTTACGGGCCGCGGCCGCCGCCGAGGCGTGGGAGGGAGCGCCCCAGCCGGGCGGGAGGTCACCGACGCCGGCGCCCTCCAGGACCGTGCGCAGGATCGCCGCGCGGGCGCCCGGCTGGACCCGTAGCGCCTCGGGGAGGGAACGGCAGGCGCGGACCACCTGGTTGTCGAGGAAGGGGGTGTGCAGGCGCTGGGAGCGGATCTCGGCGGCCTGTTCCAGGACGCGGAGGTCGTTGGCGTGCCGGGCCAGGGCGGCACGCGCGCGGAAGTCGCCGGGGCGCTGGCCCGGGCCGCTGCCCTGACGGCTGGGCGCGCTCTGCAGGCGAACCGATACTTCAGCCAGGGCCTCGCCGGTCAGCCAGCGCGCGGCGGGCCCCGGTCTGGCCCAGGTGAGCGCGGCGAGGGAGGCACCGACGGCGCCTCCGGGTTCGTCGAAGCGCTGGTTCATCAACCGGTCGGCGAGGACCTCGAGTCCCGCGCCGTAGGGCGTGCGGGCGAGGCGGCGGGCCGCGCCGTAGACCCGCCCCGGGACCATCACCGAACCGTCCGCCTTCGCCAACGCGGCCACCGGGCGCACCAGATGACGTCGTTTGCGGTCCATGAGGAGGTCGGCAAGGCGGGCCGGGTGGGCGTCCAGGACCTGGCGGGCGCCGTAGCCGGTGAAGTGGTCGGCGCTGCCCGCGGCGAGCCGGGCGCGGTGGCGGGCGGCGACGATCAGGGAGGGGCCGGGTTCGTCGGTGAGGGGGCCGTCGAGTTCGGCGTACGGCAGGACGTCCTCGGCGCCGGTCACCACCACGTGGTGCAGGCGGGGGTTGGCCGCGAGGGTGCCCGCGCGCTCCACCTCGGACTCGCGCCCGGGAACGGCGAGATCGTTGAACGTGACGGCGAGGAGCCGCTCGCCCGCGCCGGTGCCGTGCCCGAGGACCGTGCCCGGCGCCCCCGGCAGCCCGGCGGCGAGCAGGGCCAGCGTCCCGGAGGCGGGCCCCCCGGAGAGGTCGGCGCCGATCCCGGGGACGGGCATCCCGCGCGCGGCACGCCGTTCGGCGGGACCCATGCCGGGGACGGGCCCCGGGTCTATGTCGGGCACGTGGCGAGGTGCGGAGAGGCGGGCGCGCACGGCCTCGACGAGCGCGTCGCGTACGGCGTCGACCGCGCTGTCCGGGTCCACGGCGGCCGCCGCGACCGCGAGGGAGGCGACCGGCTCGTATCCGGCGATCTCGCGCGCCCCGGCGCGCAGCACCAGCGCATGCCCCGGCGGAATGCGCCGTACGCCGTCGTAGGGCGTGGAGTCGTGCAGTGCGGCGGGGACGTCCGGGGCGGCGAGCAGCGCGGCCAGGTGACCGAAGTCGAGGTTGGCCTCGATGAGGTCGGCGAGGGGGAGCGCGGCCGTGGAGTACGCCGTACCGCCGGCCCAGGGGGTGTAGAACACCGGCTTGGCGCCCGCGAGATCACCGCAGACCATGGTGCGGCGGCCGACCTTGACGACCGCCGTGTAACTGCCCGACCAGGCCGTCAGATGCCGAAGTGCCCCTCCGCGCGCGGCGAACAGGCTCAGGCGCAGCTCCTCGTCGGAGGCACCGCACGTACCCAGGACCGCGATACGCGTCTCCGCGTCGACCTTCACGACCCGTACCTCGTCGGGCCGCCAGTCGCCGACCGCCCACAGCGGATCCGGGTCGCCCCACAGGAGTTGGGACCCCACCGGGTGAACCGTCTCACCGTCGAGTCCGGTCGCCCCCGCGGAACCGATCGCGGCGGCTCCAGCGGCGGTACTGCTCCATCCCACCAACCACCGCATCGACGCCTCCACAGGCTGTGGACAACCAGTGCACCGCACGAACTGGGCACCATGCTGCCATGAAGGACGCCTTCCGGAGGGCCGGAGAAGCCGCTTGAGATCGCGTGAAGACGCCCTGGACGAGGGACAACCGGACAAGGGAGACCCTACGTCCACGACGCGAATGCGCCCCCGATACGCTCCCCCAAAACACCTAACGCGCCCTCAACTCCCATGGTAGGAGCGGTATTCGACATCGGGAGGCAGGGGCGGTTTTCGGCCAAATCGGCGATACAGGGACAGGCTCGCGCACGCTCCGTACATGCCGTGCGCACCGCTTCGCACCGCGCACAGTCCGGGAGGCGGAGTACGCCTCCCGGACCGGTCCGCCGCCCGCGGGGATGTAGGCGGCGGTGTCCCCCAGCCCACTGGATCCAGTACAGCGGGCCGACCCACGCACGATCCATCGAAGCGCTCCCGTGATGGCCGGAGAAGAGCGCACACACGGGCGCACGGCCACACGACGGGGGCACGTCGCAACCCTGCGTGCAAACCCCGCACTCGCGTACGGACCACAATCCCGCCAACCGGAACAATGCCCCTTAACGCTTGGGATGCGGCGAACTACGCTGGGTTTACGAATGCCGGGTGGTTATGCCAGCGCGGCAGCCGTCTGTGTCGAGGGGTGGCGCATGTCCAGGGAGCAACGCGGGCCGAACGAAAAACTCGGCACCGTTCTCGCCCTCGCGGGAATCAGCAACGCAGGACTCGCGCGTCGCGTCAACGATCTTGGCGCTCAACGCGGGTTGACACTTCGCTACGACAAGACGTCGGTGGCGCGCTGGGTGTCGAAGGGAATGGTGCCCCAGGGCGCCGCCCCGCACCTCATCGCGGCCGCCATCGGCCAGAAGCTCGGCCGCCCTGTGCCGCTCCACGAGATCGGCCTGGCGGACGCGGATCCCGCACCGGAAGTGGGCCTCGCCTTTCCCCGGGACGTCGGTCAAGCCGTGCGTTCCGCAACGGAGTTGTACCGGCTCGACCTCGCCGGCCGCCGGGCCGGTTCCGGCGGCATCTGGCAGTCCCTCGCCGGGTCGTTCGCAGTCAGCGCATACGCAACGCCCGCCTCACGGTGGCTGATAACCCCGGCCGACAGTTCGGTGGCCCGGGAGGCGAACTCCGCGGAGAGCTCCGGGACACCGCTCAAAGTCGGCCACAGCGATGTGCAGAAGCTGCGGGAGGCCGCGGAGGACGCCAGGCGCTGGGACTCCAAGTACGGGGGCGGCGACTGGCGTTCGTCGATGGTGCCCGAGTGTCTCCGGGTGGAGGCGGCACCGCTGCTGCTCGGCTCGTACTCCGACGAGGTCGGCAGAGCGCTCTTCGGGGCGAGTGCCGAACTCACCCGCCTGGCGGGGTGGATGGCCTTCGACACCGGTCAACAGGAGGCGGCGCAGCGGTACTACATCCAGGCGCTGCGGCTCGCCCGTGCGGCGGCGGACGTCCCGTTGGGCGGCTATGTGCTGGCGTCGATGTCGTTGCAGGCGACCTATCGCGGCTTCGGCGACGAGGGCGTCGATCTCGCGCAGGCGGCTCTGGAGCGGAACCGGGGGCTCGCGACTGCCCGCACCATGAGCTTCTTCCGGCTCGTCGAAGCGCGGTCCCACGCGAAGGCGGGGGACGCGCAGGCGGCCGGGGCGGCGCTGAAGGCTGCCGAGGGGTGGCTGGAGCGGTCCCGGGAGGGCGACAACGATCCGTCCTGGCTCGGGTTCTACGGCTACGACCGGTTCGCCGCGGACGCGGCCGAGTGCTACCGGGACTTGAAGGCGCCTCGTCAGGTCCGGCGGTTCACCGAGCAGGCGTTGTCGAAGCCGACGGAGGAGTTCGTGCGGTCGCACGGGCTTCGGCTCGTTGTCTCTGCGGTCGCCGAGTTGGAGTCGGGGAATCTTGATGCGGCTTGTGAGCAAGGGGTTCGGGCGGTTGAGGTTGCGGGGCGGATTTCGTCGGCCCGTACGACCGAGTACGTGAAGGACCTTTTGCACCGGTTGGAGCCGTATGGGGATGAGCCGCGGGTTGTTGAGCTGCGGGAGAGGGCTCGGCCGTTGTTGATGGCGCCCGCCTGAGCATCTGCCGGGCTTGTGCCGTCTTGCGTGTGCGGGTGCGCTGTGGCTGGTCGCGCAGTTCCCCGCGCCCCTTGGGGGTTCTGCCTTCCCGGCGTTTGAAGTGACTGTCAGTGGTGCAGTGCACTATCGGATGCGGGAGGTGGTGCACCGTGGTCGGGTACGACTGTGACGTGCTCGTGGTTGGTGGCGGGATTGTCGGGCTGTCGACGGCGTATGCGATCACGCGTGCCGCGCCGGGCACGCGGGTCACCGTGCTAGAGAAGGAAGCTGGGCCCGCCCGGCATCAGACGGGGCGCAACAGCGGGGTCATCCACAGCGGGATCTACTACCGGCCGGGGTCGCTCAAAGCGCGGTATGCCGTGCGCGGGGCTGCCGAGATGGTCAAGTTCTGTGCGGAGTACGGGGTTCCGCATGCCGTCACCGGGAAACTGATCGTCGCCACGGAGCGGGCCGAGCTGCCCCGCCTGCACGCGCTCGTGCAGCGTGGGCGGGAGAACGGGATTCCGGTGCGGGAGCTGGGCGCCGCCCAGATCGCCGAGTACGAACCGGAGGTGCGCGGCCTCGCCGCCATACACGTCGGGACAACCGGGATCTGCGACTACACCGCGGTCGCCCGCCACCTCGCGGACGCCTCCGGCGCGGAGATCCGCTACGGCGCGCGGGTCGCCCACATCGACCGGCGCCCGGAGCGCGGGGTCGCCGTCCGTACGGTGACCGCGACCGGCGGTGACGTGGTCCGCGCGCGCGTGCTGGTGAACTGCGCCGGCCTGCACTGCGACGAGGTGGCCCGCCTCACCGGCGACGACCCGGAGATGCGCATCGTCCCGTTCCGCGGCGAGTACTACACCCTCACCCGCCCCGAACTGGTCCGGGGCCTCGTCTACCCGGTCCCCGACCCCGCCTTCCCGTTCCTCGGCGTCCACCTCACCCGCGGCATCGACGGCAGCGTCCACCTCGGCCCGAACGCGGTCCCGGCCCTGGCCCGCGAGGGCTACGACTGGGGCGTCGTACGCCCCCGGGAGATCGCCGCGACAGCAACCTGGCCCGGCTCCTGGCACATGGCCCGACAGCACTGGCGCTACGGGGCGGGCGAGCTACGCCGGTCCCTCTCCAAGACCGCGTTCACGGCAGCCGTACAACGCCTCCTCCCGGCGGCGACCCCGGACGACCTGGTCCCGTCACCGGCCGGAGTCCGCGCCCAGGCGGTACTGCGGGACGGCACCCTGGTCGACGACTTCCTGATCAAGGAGGGCCCACGCGCCGTACATGTGCTGAACGCCCCCAGCCCAGCGGCAACGGCCTCCCTACCGATCGGCAGAGAGGTAGCCCGCCGGGCCCTGGCTGCACTACACCGGGAACTACAGCACCGCTGAGGGGCGCGGGGCTGTATCGATATGCGGCTCCGCCGCAGGGGCGCGACCAGCCACGACGGCCCCGCACTCGCACGACAACACAAGCCAGGCACCCCCCTAGGCGCACGCCCAGTAAAATCACCGCATTGTGTCTGACTCCCCCAACACCCCCGAACAGCGAACCCGGCCCAAGGGCGAACCCCGTTTCCCCGGCGGCCCGACGCCCGACCCCGCCGGCTCCCACCACGAACGCCGCATCCGGAGTTTCCAGCCCCGCAGAAGCCGGGTGACCGCCGGCCAGGCAGACGCCCTGGAACGCCTGTGGCCCAAGTGGGGCCTGGACATCGACGGCCAACGGACCCTCGACCTCACCGAGCTGTTCGGAAACGACAACCCCGTCGTCCTGGAGATCGGCTTCGGCATGGGCGAAGCCACCGCCCAGATGGCCGCCGAAGCCCCCGAGACGAACATCCTCGCCGCCGACGTACACACCCCGGGCCAGGGCAACCTCCTCGGCCTCGCCGACCACCACGGCCTGTCCAACATCCGGGTCGCGAACGGCGACGCGATCATCCTGCTCCGCGAGATGCTCGCCCCGGACGCGCTCGACGGACTGCGCGTGTACTTCCCGGACCCCTGGCCCAAGAAGCGCCACCACAAGCGCCGCCTGATCCAGCCGGAGTTCCTCACCCTCGCCGCGACCCGCCTCAAGCCCGGGGCCACCGTGCACTGTGCGACGGACTGGGAGCCGTACGCGGAGCAGATGCTCGAAGTCCTGGACGCGCATCCGGACTTCGAGAACAGCCAACCCGACGGCGGTTTTGCGCCCCGTCCGGAGTTCCGGCCGCTGACCCGTTTCGAGGGCCAGGGACTGGACAAGGGTCATGTCGTGAACGATCTGCTCTTCCGTCGCGTACCCCACGACGACCAGCGCTGACGCCAGGCTCCATCGCGGGCCGTGCCCTTACCTCGTTAGGGTCGATGCCGTGGCCACGTTTCCGCCGTACCCCCCGCACCCCGGCCACCCCGCCGGTGGTGTGCCCGGGCACGGGCCGCGGGTGCGCTGGTGGCAGCGGAACTGGGTCCGCTACGGCGCGCTGATCGCCCTGCTCACGCTCTCCGGGCTCGTCATCCTCGCGCTGGTGCGTCAACAGACCGGTACGGAAGGGTTCTTGGTCGGTCTCGGGCTCGCCGTACTGCCCGTACCCCTCCTCGTCGCCGCTTTCCGCTGGCTGGACCGGGTCGACCCCGGCCCCTGGCGGAACCTGCTCTTCTCCTTCGCGTGGGGCGCCTGCGCCGCGGCCCTCATAGCCATCGTCGCCAACAGTTTCGCGACGAGATGGATAGCGACCACGACCGCGGACCCGACCAGCGCGGACACCCTCGGCGCGACCGTCATAGCCCCGATCGTCGAGGAGTCGGCGAAGGCGGCGGCCGTCCTGCTCGTGTTCCTGTTCCGCAGACGGGACTTCACCGGGATCGTCGACGGGGTGGTGATAGCCGGGGTCACCGCCACCGGCTTCGCGTTCACCGAGAACATCCTCTACCTCGGCACCGCCTTCGGCACCGACCAGCTCACCGGCGACCGCGGCTTCACCTCCGTCACCGCGGCGACCTTCTTCGTGCGCATCGTCATGTCCCCCTTCGCGCACCCCCTGTTCACCGTCCTCACCGGCATCGGCTTCGGCATCGCCGCGCTCTCCCCCGACCGGCAGCACATCCGCCGCGTCCTGGTCCCGCTGACCGGCCTGCTCCTCGCGATGGGCATGCACGCGATCTGGAACGGCTCCTCGACCTTCGGCCAGTACGGCTTCTTCGAGGTCTACGGCGTCTTCATGGTCCCCGCGTTCGGCCTGCTGACCTGGCTCGCGGTCTGGACCCGGCAACGCGAACTGCGCAGTGTGCGCGAGGAGTTGCCGGCCTACGTCTACGCGGGCTGGCTGATCCCGGCCGAACCGTTCGTACTCGGCTCGATGAAGGCCCGGCGCCTGGCCCGCGAGTACGCCCGCCACCACCTCGGCAGACAGGCGGCCCGCTCGGTCGCCCAGTACGAGGCGTACGCGACCTCCCTGGCGTTCCTGCGGCACCGGGCGGGGCGGGGCCGCGCCGGCGCCGACTTCGTCGTACGGGAAAGGGAGTTGCTGCACGAGCTGTGGCTGCGCCGGGAGGTGGCGCGGCCCGCGCTGGACTACGCGGCGCGGCGCACGGCGACGCCGGTACCGGTGGTGGTGCCGCCGTGGCCGCCGGTGTACGGGTCGTACGGGACTCCCCTGTACAACCCGTACCGGTCATAGCTCCAAGGACATCTACGCCGACGCCTGCGTGAGGCGGGCGATCTCCGCGTCCGTCAGCTCCAGTTCGGCCACGCCCAGCAGCGCGGGGAGTTGCTCCAGCGACCGGGCCGACGCGATCGGGGCCGCGACCGTGGGCTGGGCGGCGAGCCAGGCGAGGGCCACCGTGGCGACCGGGGCGTCGTGGGCCTGGGCGACCTCGTCCAGGGCCGTCAGCACCTTCTGGCCGCGCTCGGTGGTCAGGTGCTTCTCGGCGCCCTTGGCCCGCGGGCTGTCGACCGTCGTACCGGGGCGGTACTTGCCGGTGAGGAAGCCGGCGGCCAGCGCGAAGTACGGGACCGCGGCCAGGCCCTCCTGCGCGGCGAGCGCGCTCAGCTCACCCTCGTAGGTGTCGCGCGAGACCAGGTTGTAGTGGGGCTGGAGGGCGACATAGCGCGCCAGGCCCTCGCGCTCGGAGAAGTCGAGGGAGGCCCGGAGCCGCTCCGGGGTGATGTTGGACGCGGCGATGTGCCGCACCTTGCCCGCCCTCACCAGCTCGTCCAGCGCGCCGATGATCTCCTCGACCGGCACCTCGACCTTGTCGAAGTGGGTGTAGTAGAGGTCGATGTGGTCGGTGTCCAGGCGGCGCAGGGAGGCGTCGGCGGCGGCCCTGATGTTGGCGGCGCTCAGGCCGGGGAAGTCGGGGTGCTGGCTGACCTTGGTGGCGATGACGACGTCGGAGCGGTTGCCGCGGGCCTTGACCCACTTGCCGATGATGGTCTCGGACTCGCCGCCGTGGTTGCCCGGCGCGAACGCCGAGTACGAGTCGGCGGTGTCGACGAAGTTGCCGCCCGCGGCCGCGTACGCGTCGAGGACGGCGAAGGAGGCCGCCTCGTCTGCGGTCCAGCCGAAGACGTTGCCGCCCAGGGAGAGCGGGAAGACCTCGAGATCGGACCGGCCCAGCTTGCGAAGAGAAGTCATGCTTCTCGTCAACAGCCGGACCGGAACGGGATATTCCAGACGATCAGGGAGAGATCAGGGGTTGAGGCCCTTGCTGCGCAGCCAGGGCGCCGGGTCGCTCGCGGTGGCGGCGCCGTTGATGTGCACCTCCAGGTGGAGGTGCGGCCCGGTCACGTTGCCGGTCGCGCCCACCCGGCCGATGACCTCGCCGGTGGAGACCTTCTGCCCGACGCTCACGTTGATCGAGGACTGATGGCAGAACCACAGCTCGGTGCCGTCGTCGAGGGTGAGGATCGTGCGGTACCCGTACGACCCGGCCCAGCCCGCCTCGGTGACCGTGCCGCTGTGGATCGCCTTGATCAGCGTGCCGGTGGGCGCGGCGAAGTCGAGGCCCGTGTGATACCCGGAGGACCACATCGAGCCGGCCTGGCCGAAGGTGCCGGTGATCGTGTACGAGCCGACCGGCAGCGTGTACTGCTTGGCCAGCGCGGCGAGCTTCGCGGCCTCGGCCTTCTTCTGGGCGGCGGCCTCCGCGGCCTTCTTCGCGTCGGCGGCCTTCTTCGCGGCGTCCTTCTCGGCCTTCGCGGCGGCGTCGTCGACCTGCTTGGCGACGGCGGCCTCCACGGCGGCCTTCGACTTGCCGTCGACCTGTACCTGCTGCGACTCGGCCTGCGCCATGATCCGGTTGCGCAGCAGCTCACCGGCGTCCGAGGCGCCCTTGGCGGTCTCGGTGGTGGAGACGCCGACACTACTGAGGGCGGTCGCCGAACCCTTGGGGGTACTACTGGACGAGTCGTCCAGCAGATGGCCCACGGAGGGCAGGTCGGGTATGGAGATCGATACCGGCGGCTTGCCGGTGTTGGCGCTGGCCATGCCGCCCGCACTGACGGCGGCTATGACACCGACGCCCAGGACGGTGGAGCTGCGGGCGAATCCCCCGCCACCACGCTGCTTGGCGACACGGTGCTTGCCGCGGTTGGGAGCAACGGACTCCGCACTGGGATTCCACTCCTCCCAGGGGCCCTCGTCGGGGCGGTAACCGCCGTAGACGACAGGGGCTTCAGGGGCAGCCTGGTTGGACGCCACGTGGGCGTGCTCCTTTCCTTCCTTCTCGCCTACCGGGTTAGCTGACGGGTTCGGAGCAGGAAGGTCTCCTACGCGCGTAAACCGGCCGTGTTTCCACGGCAGTCGACGAGCGATTCACCCCAAGTGGTGGTTCCCCGGTTCCCTTTCAGGATTCGGCGCGTGCGCACGGAGCCATCTCTAGTGACGGCTGGGACGACCGCGCTGCGTTATCGAACGTTAATAGACACGGGCGCCCGTTTCCAAGCTGTTCGGCTTGATCATTAACCTTTCCTTGCTGGACGAAGGGCCCACCACCGGCGAAAAACGGGCGAGTTGGCCAAGTCTCAGAATTCCCACAGGTATTGACGGCATGTCAGTTGTTATGCGGAGGGCGCTCACGCAGTCACCCCCCGTAATAACGGTCATGGATGGCGTACGGCGATCATCGCCATGTCGTCCGTCATCCAGCCCCCGGAGTACCGGCGCACCTCCTTGGCGAGGATGCCGAGCAGCGCCTCGGGGGTGCGGAAGGTCCGGCCGGCCAGCCGCGCCCCGGGGTCGTAGAAGACACCGCGGGCGTCACGCGCCTCGGACAGCCCGTCGGTGTGGACGAGGAGAGTGGCCCCGCCCGGGAACGCGAACTCCTCGGCGCGGTCGGGCCAGACCCCCAACTCGCCCATTCCCAGAGGCAGTGCGGGCTCCTGGACCTGCAACGTGCGTACAGTGCCGTCCTCGAGCAGGAGCAGCGGCGGCGGGTGTCCCCGGTCGACGATCCGTACGACGCCGTCGCCGTGCGGGAGTTCGGCGAGGACGGCCGTGGTGAACCCCTCGAACGCGTCGAGCCCGTCACGCCGGGTGCCCTCGCGCGCCAGCGCCCGCTCCAGCCGCTGCGCGACCGCCTCCAGGGTGGCCTCCTGCTCGGCGGCCTCCCGAAACGCCCCGATGACCACGGCGACGGCGGCGACCGCGCCCATGCCCTTGCCGCGCACGTCACCGACGACCAGCCGTACGCCGTGCGGGGTGTCCTGCACCGCGTACAGGTCGCCCCCGATGAACGCGCCCTCCTGCGCCGCCTCATACCGTGCCGCGATCTCGAACCCGCCGATCCGCTCGGCCGGTTCGGGCAGTACGGCCCGCTGGGCGGCCTCGGCGATCTCGCGCGCGGAGGCGAGCTGTTCGCTGCTGCGGCGGACGAGGAGGTTGATGAGGACGGCGAGGACGGCGACCGTCGCCACGGTGACCACCTCGGTGACCGCGTCGATGTCGAAGACGATGCCGAGCCTGACGTGGATCACGAGCACCACGGCGACGGCCGCCAGCCCGGTGAGGACGGTGCCGCGCCGGGAGTAGAGCGGGGCGGCGACCAGTGGGGCGGCGGTGAAGAGCGGGGCCGCCGTGAAGTCGGACGGGGTGAGGTAGTCGTAGAGCGCGGCGGCGATCAGCAGCAGGACGGGGAGACGGCGGACGACGGCGCGGGCGGACGAGATCCGCCGGCCCTCGCCCTCGGGGTGGGGGGCCGGGCTGTCGCCGAGGCCGGGGTCGGGCACGGGATCGCCGGGCAGGCGCCCGCCGGCTCGCACATACGGACCCTCCTCCACGCGTCCAGTTTTTCCTGGTGGGGGGAGGGCGGCGAGCGGTGTGGGCCGATCGAGGAAACAAGAGAGGGGGAGAAACACCAAGGGCCGGAATCCATTTCTGGATTCCGGCCCTTGGCCTTAGTAGCGGGGACAGGATTTGAACCTGCGACCTCTGGGTTATGAGCCCAGCGAGCTACCGAGCTGCTCCACCCCGCGCCGTTGTGATTGCAACTATACGCCATCCGCGGGGTCCGATGTCACACAGGTTTCAGTCGGCGGTGTTCCCGGCGTGCGTGAGGGTCTCCCAGGAGACGAAGAGGTCGTCGCTGCCGGCCGGCCGGGTGGACTCGGCGAGCTTGTGCGCGGCGGGCACCTTCACGCCGAGCCGGCCCTCCAGGTGGTTGACGGCGACCTCCAGGTCGGGGCCCATGTTCCGGTCGACCTTGCCGCCGCACAGCCAGGCGGGTGCGGGCTCGCCGAGCTGGTAGCGGGCGTGGAACTCCAGGGCCGCCTTGAGCCGGTCCTTGACCCCGTCGTAGAGGTCGACGCCCTGGTGCCAGGCGGTCTCGGCGATGTGCGCGGTCGCGGCCAGCGAGTACCCGACGTGCTTGAAGTTGCGGCAGGTCTCCTGGGCGACGCCGTCCTTGAACGTCGTCTGCTTGAACCAGTACGTCGTCAGCTTCTGCGGGGTGGTGAGCTTGGAGCCCACCGGGGTGAGCGGCACCTTGCCGTCCTTGGCGAGGTAGAAGTAGGCGGGCACGCGGTCCTGGAAACGTTTCACGGCGGCGTCGAACGCCTTGTGGTCGTCGAGGAAGACGGCGATGCCGATCGCCGCGTCCGTCATCGCGAGGTCCCAGTTGCCGTTGTAGTCCGGCAGGTCCTTGGTGACCTCCGGCTCGTAGGCCGTACGCAGCATGGTCCCGAAGCGCTTGACCCGGTCCGCCGGCCAGCCCGCGCCGGGCGCGTACCGCACGATCTCCGCCGCCCGCGCCCAGGTCGAACCGGCCCACGCGGTCTGCAGCCCGGCGTCGTCTGAGGTGTGCTCCTTCATCTTCGCCGACCAGTCGTCCATGATCTCCCGCGCCTTCAGCGCGTGATGCTGCTTCCCGGTGATGCTGAACAGCAGGGCCTGCGTGTACGCCGCGATCGCGTCCTCGCGCTCCTCGACACAGCCGTGCGCGGCCTTTCCGTTCCAGGGGCAGTCGACGTCCGCGACCGGCTTCGCCGTGTACTTGTACGACCCGTACTTGCTGTCCCGCATCCCGAAGTACGCCTTCAGCCAGGGCTGCTTGCCTGCGGCCACGTTCTTGCGTACGGCGTCCAGCTGGCCCTTGCTGACGAGCACCCCGGGGTGGGTGAACGCGGCGCCCGCGGGCAGCGCCCTTGCCATGGTTCGCGTACCGGTGTCCGTCGATCCGCACGAGGCGAGTAGTCCTACGGCTACGGACGCGCCCAGCACCGCGACTGCCCTCATGTGTCCTACCTCCGCGTTGTCCTCCGCACCGGTTCTTTGTGAGCGTGACCCGGTGAGGGGTGGGGCGCAGGATTTGATGGGCCGGTCGGGGAGCCGGGGGGGTGCCCCTATGACTTCGGTCAAGGGGTGATCGGGGTTGGTGGTTGGTAGAAGGTGCCGTCGCGGAGCATCGCGAAGAGGACGTCGGCTCGGCGGCGGGCGAGGCAGAGGATGGCCTGGGTGTGGTGCTTTCCCTGGGCGATCTTCTTGTCGTAGTAGGTGCGGGAGGCCGGGTCGGCCAGCGCGGCGAACGCCGAGAGGAAGAAGGCTCGCTTGAGCTGCTTGTTTCCTCTCCGCGAAGGTTGTTCGCCGCGGATGGAGGACCCGGAACTTCGGGTCGCCGGGGCGAGGCCGGCATAGGCGGCGAGGTGGGCGGCGGACGGAAACGAGGTGCCGTCGCCGACGTCGATGAGGATGCGGGCGCCGGTCCTGATGCCGATGCCGGGCATGGACATCAGGACCTGGGAAAGAGGGTGGGCCTCCAGTAGTTCCTCGATCCGGTGAGCCAGCAGTTTGCGCTGGTCGAGCACTGCCTGGAGCGAGGAGGCGAGGCTGGGGACGATCAGTGCGGCCGCATCCGTGCCCGGAACGACGACGGTCTGCTCGTCGAGTGCGGTGAAGACGTCGTCGATCAGCCGCTCGGCCATGCGGGGCGCCTTCGGACGGATCAGTGCGATGAGTCGTCGGCGTCCGGCCTTGCGGATCTGTGCCGGCGAGCCGAACTGATCCAGCAACCTGAGCACGGCCGGGTGCTGCATGCGCGGGCCCAGGACCCGTTCCAGGTGCGGGTGGATCTGGGTGAACAGGCCCCGCAGCCGGTTCGACAGACGGGTCGCTTCCGCGGCGAGGTCGTCGTCGAACCCGACGATCATCGACAGCTCGGCGATCGTCTCGTCGTCGAGGTCGACCGAGCGCAGCGTGTGCGGCATCGCCCGGGCCGCGTCGGCGATGATGAACGCGTCCTTCGCGTCGGTCTTGGCCTCGCCGGGGTAGAGGTCGGCGATCCGCCGCATGGTCAGGCCGGGCAGGTAGGCGACGTGGCAGCCCAGGTCCCGGGCGACGGTCAGCGGCAGGGCGCCGATGGAGGCGACCTGGTCGACGATGACGAGGACGGTGCCGTGTTTGGCCTGCAGCCTGGCGAAGACCTCGCGGAGTTTGGGTTCGCTGTTGGGCAGCCGCTTGTCGAAGGTCTTCTTCCCGGCCGGGGTGAGTGCGGTGGCGTGGTGCTCGCCCTTGCCGACGTCCAGTCCGAGGTAGACGTCGATGTCGCTGGTATCGATCACGTCGTGGTTCCTTCGGTGCTGTTCACCCGGCCTGCCACGGCACTGATCGCCACATCCACATTACGAAGAGCCTCCCGACCTGCGGAAAGGCCGGTGGTCATGCCCCTAATCAGCGGTCTGTCAGTGCCTTCGGAGCTGGTGACACCACCCCCCGGGCCATGCACTCGACAAGGGGAGGTAGTCATGCCAACTCCGAAGGCCGGTAACCCCATTGCGGGGCTACGAAGACGGTAATGGGGAGGTAGGTGTCCCGAAAAAGTGTGACACTTTTCGCGGAAGTGTCACACTTCTCCGGGGAAGGTGTCCCAGGTCAGCCCAGCAGATGCCCGTTCGGTGCCTTCGCTCGCTCCTCGTACTTCCGGAGTACGACCACGGTCACCCCCCGCGCCGCCAACATCCCGCTCCCGTCCGCCCCCGCCACGAACGTGTCCGGCTCGCGCCAAGCGGTCACCACTCTCCGCACACCCGCGTCGAGGATCAGCCGGGCGCAGGGCTTGGGGCGGGAGGCGCGGTGGGTGCAGGGTTCGAGGCTGGTGTAGACGGTGGCCGTGGGGAGTCGGGGGTCCGCCGGGTCGATCTTCGCCAGCGCCGCCTCCTCCGCGTGGACCACCGGGTCGCCCGCCTCGCGGGAGTGACCCCGGGACAGCTCCGTACCGTCGTCCGACACCACCACCGCGCCGACGCTGAACGCCGTCTCCGAGGGCGGGCAGTCCGCCGCCAGGTCGCAGGCGAGGGCGAGCCAGTGGTGGTCGGCGGCGGAGGGGAGGTCGCCGGTGCCGGGGGCGGTGGGTTCGTAGCGCATGAGGACGACGTCCTCGATGGGGCGGGTCTCGACGAGACGCAGGCGGCCGGGCTGATATGCGCCCGGGCCGAAGAGGCGGGGGGCCTTGTCGTCGCCTACGAACAGGGGGGACAGGACGAGTTGGAGTTCGTCGGCCAGGCCCTGCTGGAGGAGTTGGGTGTGGATCGTGCCGCCGCCCTCGACCATCAGGCGGTCAACTCCCCTTACCGCGTGCAGGTGTTCAAGAAGGGCGCGCCAGTCGAGGTCCGGGCCGAGGGCCACGACGTCCGCCGCCAGGCCCAGTTCGCGTACTCGTTCCGCGCCCCTGTCCGTCGTACAGACCAGCTTTCCGCCGCCCGTGTGCCAGAAGTTGGCCTTCGGGTCCAGGTCTCCGGAGCCGGTGACCGTGACCTTGAGGGGGTATTCCGGCTTGCCTGCGGCGACTCGACTCGCCCTGCGGTCATGGGAGTTGACCAGGAGACGCGGGTTGTCCGCGCGGATCGTTCCGGCGCCGATGAGGATCGCGTCGACCGATGCCCGGACCTCGTCGACGCGGTCGAAGTCGGCCGGGCTGGAGAGGAGCAGCCGGTCGGGGCCGGTGTCGTCGAGGTGGCCGTCGAGGGACACGGCGGCGGACAACAGGACGTACGGGTGGGGCATCGACGCGCTCCCGGGTCATTGCTCGTGAGGATGGCGGGGCTGGGTGGAACGGCGGGGCTTGGTTCAAGTTTGAAACAAAACTACACTGGGGGCATGACGACCCGCTGGCTCACCGCCGAGGAGCAGCGCGCCTGGCGCGCGTACATCGCCGCGACGCACCTCCTGGAGGACGCGATCGACCGGCAGCTCCAGCAGGAGGCCGGCATGCCCCACCTGTACTACTCCATCCTCGCCAACCTCTCCGAGGTGCCGGACCGCCGGCTGCGGATGACCGACCTCGCCGAGAAGTCGAAGATCACCCGGAGCCGGCTGACGTACGCCGTGACCCGGCTGGAGAAGGACGGTCTGGTGCGGCGGGAGGGGTGTCCGTCGGACAAGCGGGGCAGCACCGCGATCCTGACCGACGCGGGGATGGAGGTGCTGGAGCGTACGGCGCCGGGCCATGTCGAGACCGTACGTGCCGCGATCTTCGATCACCTCACCCCGGAGCAGGTGGGGCAGCTGGAGGAGATCAGCGCGGGGATCGCGCGGGCGCTGGAGGAGCCGGAGGACGTGCCGTGGCGCCGCCGCTCCACTCCTTCCTGTTCGTGACCCGTCACACAATTCTGTTGCTTCAAATTTCAAGCATGAGGTAGTCTCCGTGATCGTGGATGTGTTTCAAAACTGAAGCACATCCGCGTACCTGCCGCCGGACCACGGAGACCCGCATGCCCGACTTCCCCGCCGCCACCCCGCGTGCCCGCGTCCGGGTTCCGCTGCGCTTCCAGGACGGCTACGGCGTCGACGCCGAACTCGTCACCTTCCACGGCCTGACCGACGGCCAGGAACACGTGGCGGTCGTCCTCGGCGACCCCGCCCCCGGCACCACCCCGCTGGTCCGGCTGCACTCCGAGTGCCTCACCGGCGACGTCTTCGGCTCCGCCCGCTGCGACTGCGGACCCCAGCTGCGCGAGGCGGTCGAGCGCATCGCCGAGCGCGGCGGTGTCCTGCTCTACCTGCGCCAGGAGGGCCGCGGCATCGGCCTCTACAACAAGCTCGACGCGTACGCCCTCCAGGACCAGGGCCTCGACACGTACGCCGCGAACACCGCGCTGGGCCTGCCCGAGGACGCCCGTGACTACACGGCCGCCGCGCAGATGCTCACCGCCCTCGGGACCACGTCCCTGGACCTGCTCTCCAACAACCCCGACAAGGCCGACCAGTTGCGCGGTCTCGGCATCGACGTGCACGACCGCGTCCCGACCGGCGTCTTCACCACCCCGCACAACGTCCGGTATCTACGCGCGAAGGTCCTCCAGACCCAACACACACTGCCGCTGGGCCAGTTGACGGAGCTGAACGCGGGCTGAAGGGGCTGAGCCGCGCGGCGATGGTGTAGCGGGCTACACCATTCATTCGGGAGGGCACTCCCTCGTGCCGCAGAGCGGGCGACGGAAGGCTTGAGACCACGATCACTCACCTGATCCGGATCTCGACCGACCGCCGACGTGGAGGCCTTCCCCAGCCATGGCAACTCTCCTTTATCGCTTGGGCCGTACGGCCTTCCGGTGGCGCTGGTTCGTCACCCTGTTGTGGGTGGCGGTCCTCGGCGCCGTCGGTTTCGCCGCCGCCAAGGCCCCGGCCACTCCGGACGACGGCTTCACGATGCCCGGCATCGAGTCGCAGCGCGCCTTCGACCTGCTGGAGCAGCGCTTCCCCGGCACCGCGGCGGACGGCGCGAACGCCCGGATCGTCTTCGTCGCCCCGAACGGCGAGAAGGTCACCGCGACCGAGAACAGGGCGGCGATCGAGAAGCTGGTCACGGAGGCGGCCGACGGTTCCCAAGTCGCCTCCGCCGTCGACCCGTTCGCCGCGAAGGCGGTGAGCAAGGACGCGTCGACGGCGTACTCCACCGTCACCTTCAAGGTGAAGGCCGACGACCTCACCGACGCCGCCAAGACCCACCTGGAACGGGCCATCGACACGGCCCAGAAAGCGGGCCTGACCGTCGAGGTCGGCGGCGACGCCCTCGCCACCCAGCCCGCCGCCGGCGGCAGCGCCGAGGCGATCGGCATCGCGATAGCGGCCGTGGTCCTGCTCATCACCTTCGGTTCGCTGGCCGCGGCCGGCCTGCCCCTCCTCACCGCGATCCTGGGCGTCGGCATCAGCATGTCCGCGGTCCTCGCCCTGGGCAGCGCCTTCGGCCTCTCCGAGACCACGGGCACGCTGGCCACGATGCTGGGCCTCGCCTGCGGTATCGACTACGCGCTGTTCGTCGTCTCCCGCTATCGGGAGGAGCGGGCGAAGGGCCACGCGCCCCGCGAAGCGGCGGGACTTGCGGCCGGCACGGCGGGTTCGGCAGTGGTGTTCGCCGGACTGACCGTTGTCATCGCCCTGGCCGGTCTGTCGGTGGTTGGCATCCCGATGCTGACGAAGATGGGCCTGGCGGCGGCGGGCGCGGTCCTCCTGTCGGTCCTGATCTCCCTCACCCTGGTCCCGGCCGTCCTCGGCTTCTGGCCGAACGCCGTCCTCTCCCGCCGCGAACGGAAGGGCAAGGCCAAGGCCGGGCGGGGCGACACCAACGGCGAGAACGGGGGCAGCCGTTGGGCCCGGCTTGTCGTCCGCCGCCCGATCCCGGTCCTGCTGCTCGGCGTCGTGGGCCTCGGCGCGATGGCCCTCCCGGCCCTCAACCTCCAGCTCGGCATGCCCGGCGACGAGGCCAAGTCCACGGCCACCACCGAACGCCGCGCCTACGACGACCTCGCGCAGGGCTTCGGCCCCGGCTTCAACGGCCCCCTGACCATCGTCGTGGACGCGAAGAAGGCGGACGACGCGAAGAGCGCCGTAGCGACGATCTCGAAGGAGATCGCGGCCACGGACGGGGTGGTCTCGGTCTCACCGGCCCGCTTCAACTCGGCAGGCGACACAGCGGTGTTCAGCGCGACCCCCGCCACCAGTCCCACCGACGAGAAGACGAAGCAGCTCGTCCAGACGATCCGCGACGAACGGTCCGGTATCGAGTCCGGCTCATCCGGCGCGAGCTTCGAGGTCACCGGCACCACCGCGCTGAACATCGACGTGGCACAGAAGGTCCAGGACGCGCTGATTCCGTACCTGGCGTTGGTGGTCGGCCTGGCGATCGTCCTCCTGCTCCTGGTCTTCCGTTCCCTCCTCGTGCCGCTGAAGGCGGCGCTCGGCTTCCTGCTCTCCGTGCTCGCGGCGCTCGGCGCGGTCGTCGCGGTCTTCCAACAGGGCCACGGGGCCTCACTGTTGGGCGTCGACCAGACCGGCCCGATCATGAGCCTGATGCCGATCTTCCTGGTGGGCATCGTCTTCGGCCTCGCCATGGACTACGAGGTGTTCCTGGTCTCCCGGATGCGCGAGGCGTACGTCCACGGGGACGGGCCGGGTCAGGCGATCGTCTCCGGATTCCGGCACAGCGCACGGGTGGTCGTGGCCGCCGCACTGATCATGATGGCGGTGTTCTCGGGCTTCATCGGCGCGGGCGCCTCGATGATCAAGATGATCGGCTTCGGGCTGGCCATCGCGGTCCTGTTCGACGCGTTCGTCGTCCGGATGGCGATCGTGCCCGCGATCCTCTCCCTGCTGGGCAACAAGGCCTGGTACCTGCCGAGTTGGCTGGACCGCCTCCTCCCCCGCATGGACGTCGAGGGCGAGGCCCTGAGCCGCAAGGTCCCGGCGCCGACCGCCGACACACCCACCGCCCGGCTCACTCCCGTCCCCTGACTCCCCCAGACCGGGGCCGCCAAGAGCGGAGGCGGCCTCGCGGTGCCGGATCCCGTGGGGACGGGGACCGGCGCAAGTCCCGGGCCCGGCGACGGGGCACTCCCCCCGCCCGTCGCCGGGCCCGCGGACGTCCACACCTCACCAACTCGCCCACCAGAGAGGGCACTTCGATGAAAACCTCAGTGCAGGCCGGCGTGGCCGGGCTCCTCGCCTGCGGCACCCTGCTCACCGTCGTCCTGGTCACCCGCGACGGCGACGGCCACGACGACAGCCACACCGGCATCGCCTACTCGGCCCAGTCCAAGGGCCCGTACGTGGCCCTCGGCGACTCCTACACCGCGGGCCCCGGCATCACCGACCCCACCGGCACCCCCGCGGGCTGCGACCGCTCCGCCGGAAACTACCCGGCCCTCGTGGCAGCCGAACTCGGCCTGAAGGGCGGCGACTTCCGCGACGTGAGCTGCAGCGGCGCCACGACCGCCGACCTCACGGGTTCGCAGCACACGAACGACGGCACCAACTCCCCCCAGCTCAGGGCACTTTCGTCGACCACCCGCCTGGTCACCGTCGGCATCGGCGGCAACGACATCGACTTCAGCTCGATGATCAAACGGTGCGTGGCGATGGGCGCGCTGTACGAGATGACGGGCAGCGGCAAGTACCTCCCCGAGAACGCGCCCTGCGAACGGAACTACGTCAGGGGCGACTTGGACGCCGTGGAGAAGAAGATCGCCACGACGGGCGAACGCCTCACCCGGGTCCTGACCGAGGTCAGGCGCCGCGCCCCCGAGGCCCGGGTCTACGTCGTCTCGTACCCGGCGATCCTGCCGGCCGACAGCGCCGACTGCGGCCGGGAGATGTCCCTCGCACCGGGCGACGTGACCTTCCTCCGCGAGAAGGAGCAACAGCTCAACACCATGCTCCGCCAACGTGCTTCGGAGGCAGGGGCCGGCTACGTCGACACGTACACGCCCTCCGCCGACCACAACGCCTGCGCGACGAAGGACACCCGCTGGATCGAGCCGCTCGTACCGGAGAGCCCGGCGGCGCCGGTGCATCCGAACGCGCGGGGTGAGCGGGGCATGGCGGACGCGGTGCTGCGCACGGTCAAGTCGGCGCTGTAGGACGGTCGTTCACGATCCGAGGTGTCAACCCGCGAGTCCGCAACCTAAGTTGCACCCGTGGACACTGTGAGTCACGACAACTCCCTAGGCCGTCCCGGTAGCCCCGGCACAGCATGAGGCGACTCGACTCGTCCTCAAGTGATCGGGAGACACAGTGAACTCCTCCCCCACCGGTGCCGGCCGCCGCGCCTTCCTCGGCCGCACGGCAGGCGTCACGGCCGGCGCGGCCCTGCTGAGCACCCTGCCCCCCGCCCCCGCGTCAGCCACCCCGCACAACGACGCGAGCCACCCGGTCAGAACCCAGTCCGGCCAGGTCACAGGGGTCCCCGCCGCCCTCCCCGGCGTCACCCTCTACAAGGGCATCCCGTACGCCGCCTCCACCGCGGGCGAGAACCGCTGGCGCGCGCCGCGACCCCCCGCCTCCTGGCAGGGCATCCGCAAGGCCGACACCTGGGGTGCGGCCTGCCCCCAGCCGGTCACGGGCATCACCGCCGACAAGGTCCCCCCGCTGAGCGAGGACTGCCTGAACCTCAACATCTGGACAGGAACGGGCAGTTCGACATCCTCCCGGGACCTCCGCCCGGTCTTCGTCTGGATCTACGGCGGCCGCAACAGCGCCATGTGGGCCTCGCAGCCGGTGTACGACGGGGCGAACCTGGCGGCCAAGGGCGCGGTCGTGGTGACGTACAACCACCGCGTGGGCGCCTTCGGCAACCTCGCGCATCCGGCGCTGAGTTCGGAGGGCGGGCACGGTGGTTCCGGGAACTGGGGTGTGCAGGACACGGTGGCGGCGCTGAAGTGGATCCGCCGCAACATCGCCGCGTTCGGGGGCGATCCGGAGCGGGTGACGCTGGCGGGCTGGTCGCACGGCTCGTCGTTCGTGAACATCCTGATGATCTCGAAGCTGGCGCGGGGCCTGTTCCACCGGGCCGTCCTGTCGGCGGGCGTGCAGTACACCAAGGACCCGGCACTGGGCCATGTGGCGGGCGGCTACGCGGAGTTGGCGGCGGCGGAGGCCAACGGCACAGCGTTCGCGACGTACATGGGCGCGTCCTCGCTGTCCGACCTGCGCGCGCTGACGGCCGACGAGATCGTGACCAAGGTGTACGCCCAGGGCGCCCCGGCGGCGGGCACGAGCTTCGGCAACGTCCTGGACGGCTATGTCCTGCCGGAGTCGTACACGGCCGCGATGAAGTCCCGTACGGAGTACGACATCCCGGTCCTCACCGGCAACAACAAGGACGAGAACGGCGCGTCCCCGACACTGACGATGACGGTCGCGGCGTACGAGGCGTACGCGGCAACGACGTTCGGCGACAGGGCAGCCGGCTTCCTCGCCCTCTACCCCGCCACCACGGACGCGGAGGCGGCAGCCCAGTACAACAACTACGCCCGCGACGAGGAACGGGTCTCCACGTTCCTCTGGGGCACCCAATTCCGGCTGACGGCCGCCAACCGCAGCCCCGTCTACGCCTACTGGTGGACCCACGTCCCCCCGGGCCACGACACCACCAACCCGATCGAACCGGCGGACGGCGTCGGCGCCTACCACGGCGCCGAGAAGTACTACTTCTTCGGCAACCTGTACGGCACGGACCGCCCGTGGACGTCCGCGGACCACGCGACAGCCGACCGGACGTCGTCGTACGTCGCGAACTTCGTGGCCACGGGCAATCCGAACGGCCACGGGCTGCCGACATGGCCGGCGTTGCGCACGTCGAGGCCGGTGTCGATGGAGTTGGGCGACCATTTCGCACCGTTGCCCGCGGCGGACACGGACGCCAAGTACGCGTTCTTGAAGGGGTACTTGGAGGCGCAGGGGACGGAGTACTGAGGCCGACAGCCGCTCACGCCCAACCGTACAGACGCAGCTGCGGTTCGACGCCGTCGAGGTACTGCTGAAGGGCGAGCCGGTTGCCTCTCACGAACTCCTCTGGCACGGCGTCGACTTGGACCCAGCGGACCTGGGCGTGCTTGAGGGGTTCGCGGTTCTCGGCTTCACCGGTCCACTCGTCGGCGGCGAAGACGACGGTGAGGAACCCGCTGGGCGCCTCGACCCCGTGGGCGGCATGGATGACATGGACGACCTTCAGGGACTTGGCCTCCACAACGATCCCGGTCTCCTCGTACAGCTCGCGCGCGGCGGTCTCGGTGACGGGCTCGCCGGGTTCGTTCTTGCCCACGGGGAGATCCCACATCCCGCGGCCGAACTTGGCGTACTCACCGCGCTGGAGGAGGAGGACTCGGCCTTCGGCCTTGTCGTGGACGATGACGGCGGCGACGAGCAGAGTCATGGAGAAGAGGAAAGCACGCTCCTCCCGGACGATCCTCACCGGAGGACGACAACCCCGCGCCGCTCCAACTCCGTCAGCAGCGCCGGGGGCGGGTCACAGTCGTTCCAGCGCAGGTCCAGTTCCTCCAGCGACGGCATGGCCGGCACCCAGTCCGGCAGCAGGGTGAGGCGATTGCTTCGCAGGTCGAAGTGACCGAGGTCCAGGGTGGTCAGCCGGTGCAGGTGTCCGATCTCGGGCGGGAGTTCGGTGAGCCGCCGTACGGAACGGCGCCCCCACCGGGAAGGGCGGCGGCACCGCCGAGCCCGTCCTCGAAGCCCTGACAGCCGGCGGTGCCGTAGACGTCGTATCGGCGGGGACGGCGCCGCTCGCCGAGGCTGAGGCCATTGCATCGCCTGCGTGGCGCGGAGTTCGAGGACGGGCTCGGCGTCGGCCAGGTCCCGCACACGACACCGGCCGGGTATAGGGGAATCCCCGGTGGCTCAGCCCCCCGATCCCCCGTCGGCCGGGGCCCCGGTGATGGCCTGCGTCTCCTGGCCGATCATCTCCTGGAGCGGCACGCCGTCGCGGTTGCCGAGGATGACGCCGACCCAGCCGGTGTCCGGGTAGATGTCCCAGTTGGCGCCGACGCCGGGGTTGCCGCCGGCGCGCTGGTACATCCACTGGCCGCCGACGATGGAGACCGGAATTCCGTACGCCCCGAACGACGCCGGTCCATGGGGGATCCTGGCGGCGGTGAGCACGTCGGCCCAGGGCCGGTCCAGCACCGTGCCGTCGGCCAGCGCGTGCGCGAACCGGACCAGATCCGGCGCGGTGGCGAAACCGCCGTCCCCGGGGGCGTCGATGAAGGCGCGGCCCGGATTCTTGCCGAGGACGTTCGGGTCCGGGCTGCTCCTGTCCAGGTTGCGGACGGCGTCCACCACGCTGCCGTCGGCCAGTTCCATGTACGGGTGCGCGATGTGCCCGTCGGTGAGCCACTGCGGCCGCGCGTAGAACCCCGAGCCGGTCATGCCGCAGCGCGCGAAGACGTTCTCCTGCACATAGTCCCAGTACGACCGACCGCTCACGGCCTCCACGATCAGCGCGGAGAGGGTGACCTCCGCCTCCTCGTGGTCGGTGTCGGGAACGCCCGGGATGCCCACGAGTCTCGCCTGCCGGGCCCGCTGCTCGTAGTACGCGTGCACCTCGTCCCGGCTCCGGAAGACCCGTTGTACGTCGTCGTCCGCGACGTCCAGCCCGGAGGTGCCGGACAGCAGGTGGTGGACGGTCACCTGCTCGGCGACCTCCTTGGCGAGGCCCTTCAGATGGGTGCCCACCGGGTCCGACAGCTTCACCTTGCCCTGCTGCGCCAACTGCAACATGGCCACCGTGCCGAACGGCTTGCCCGCCGAGCCGAGGCTGAACGCGACGCCCTCGTGGTTGGCGATCCCCTTCTCCTCGTCGGCCATGCCGTAGCTGCGGGACAGCACCGTCCGGCCCCGGTGCGACAACAGCACCACGCCGGAGAACCTGCCCTCGGAGGCCAGCTTCGCCACGTACCGGTCGTAGGCGCCGCCGGGCCGGGTGTCCGACGGGATCGGGTCTGTCGAGGCCTGGCCGGCGTGACGGGCCCGGGCGACGAAACCGGCGTCGGCGGCGTAACCGGGCTGGGCGCCCACCAGCGACGCGCCCGCCACCCCGCCGACGGCCGCCAGCCCGCTCCACCCGAGCAGCCTCCGCCGGCCGACACCGCGTACGGAATCCGAGTCCATGCGCACAGTCCTTTCCCGTTCCCGATGGACGAACTGACCTTTGACACAAGGCAGTTCGGACCTCCACTGAAGACGGTGGACTGTTGCGGGGGCCTATGCGATTTTCGATACGTCCGCGATACACGTTCCGGTTGCGGGAAGATCGCCGATCGTCGTACCGGGGTCGGCCCGGCGCGGGCGGCCCGCGAGAACCTGGCGCACCCTCTCTTCACCTCGACCGCGACAGACCGGCAAGCACAGGATCCGGGGAGGCCTCACCCGCCCCTGCGAGCCTGAACGTACAACCCCTGTGGAGAGAGCCTGATGGACGCACAGCCCGCACTGGGACGTCGGTGTCGTCGCCACCCCGCAAGGACTCGGCTTCCTCGACGCGGAGGCGGTCGAGGCACGGACCGGCCACCCCAGACCGCCCAGACCGCCCACGTGACCGTGACGCCGGCGTCAGCCCATGCCGCACCGTGCGCACTCGGGCACGCAAGCCCCCGAAAACAAAGCAGCGCCCGAGCCGGCCGAAGCCGACACGGACGCTGCACAGCAGGTCAGAGGGGATATCCCCCGCCCACCACCGGTAGACCCTGTGGGACTCGAACCCACAACCAATGGATTAAAAGTCCACTGCTCTGCCAATTGAGCTAAGGGTCCTCGCGATGTTGCCTCCCCGAGCATAGCGGGAGGTGGCCGTGTCTCCGATCGGGTATCGGGGACACGGCCGCGCCGGACGGCGAAACAGAGTGCGAGAAGGGCCGGGACGAGGGACCGACTGGTCCGGAGTGTTACGGATCCACCGGTTCGGGCGCCCCCGCCCGCGCCGCCTCCCGTGCCTTCGTGCGGGCGTGTTCCGGGTTCAGGAACCAGTGCTGGGCCGAGGCGAACCACCAGGCCGCCGCGAAGCCCAGCACCACCAGCACCGCTACCGGCGCGTAGTTGAAGGACTCCCACGTGACCGGCGACACCTGCGGCAGCATGAACAGCACGGTGATCACGATCACCCACACCACCGACACCGTGCCGATTAGCCGCGACCACCGGCCCAGATGCCACGGCCCGCGCTGGAAGTCGTCCCCCTTGCCCAGCCGTAGGAGGGTCGGGATGACGTACGCGATGTACAGGCCGATCACCGCGATCGACGTCACCGCCGCGTACGCCGTGACATTGATCAGGTACGGCAGGCCCAGCACCAGCGCCCCCGCCGCCGCCAGCCACACCGCCGCCACCGGCGTCCGGGTGCGCGGGCTCACCGTGTGCCAGACGCGCGAGAACGGGAGCGCGCCGTCGCGTGAAAAGGCGTAGATCATGCGGCTGTTGGCCGTCACCGACGCCATCCCGCAGAACAGCTGCGCGCCGATCACCACCAGGAGCAGGAGCTTGCCCGAGGTCGCTCCCAGGGCGTCGAGGAGGATCTGGGCCGGGGGCGCGCCCGTCGCCGACTTCAACTCCCCGTTGTACGACTGGATCGCGTACGTGAAGCCCAGGAGCAGGACGAAGCCCGCGATCCACGACGTCCAGATGGAGCGGACGATGCCCTTCGGGCCGGCCGTCGACGCGTCGTGGGTCTCCTCCGTCATGTGGGCGGAGGCGTCGTAGCCGGTGAAGGTGTACTGCGCCATCAGGAGGCCCAGCAGGA
This sequence comes from Streptomyces sp. NBC_00986, assembly GCF_045162565.1. Lineage (NCBI taxonomy): Bacteria > Bacillati > Actinomycetota > Actinomycetes > Kitasatosporales > Streptomycetaceae > Streptomyces > Streptomyces sp. NBC_00986. Next base: position 6,362,996 of record NZ_CP108733.1, on the reverse strand, counting down.
CCACGTACACCCCGCTGCCCCAGCCCGTGTTGTTCACGAACTTCGTGAAGACGAACGTCGTCGACTGGTGGTGGTCGGGGACGAAGGTGAGAGCCCCTACGATCACGCCGACGCCCAGCACGTGCCACCAGACGCTCACGTTGTTGAGGATGGCGACGATCTTCACGCCGAAGGTGTTCAGGAGGCCGTGCAGGACCAGGATCCCGGCGAACAGGAGCACCGTGCGGCCCGGCGTCACCTCGAAGTCGAACTGCAGGTTCAGGTACGCGCCCAGGAACGACGCCGCCCCGAAGTCGATGCCCGCGGTCACCGCGACCTGGCCGAGGACGTTGAACCAGCCCGTGAACCACGCCCAGGCCGCCGCCGTGCGCGGGGGCGCCAGGCGGTGGGCCCAGAAGTACAGGCCCGCCGACGTCGGGTAGGCCGAGCAGATCTCGGCCATCGACAGGCCGACGAACAGCGTCATCAGGCCTACGGCGACCCAGCCCCACATGATGACGGCCGGGCCGCCCGTGTTCATGCCGAACAGATACAGCGTCAGGCAGCCCGACAGGACCGAGATGATCGTGAAGGAGACCGCGTAGTTGGAGAACGCCGACATGCGGCGGGCGAGAACCTGCGTGTAGCCGAGTTGGGCAAGCCGTTCTTCGTCCGAGAGACCGGAGTGATCTCCCTTTGACAGCCCACTCGCTATGGCGTCATCTGTCATGCCCCCAGCGATTCCCTCACCGGGGGCGTGACATGCGCCACTTAAGGAATCGATAAGGACTCGATGTGGCCAAAAAACGCCCTGGGAGTCACATCAGAAGACGCCCTTGTACCCGCTCCACCCGCCCGAGATCTTCACCCGCGGCCCGAACGACCCTCTCCCGTCACCGCTGTTGCGGAACAGGTTGCCCACCGAGTCCCGCTCGACCAGGTCCGCCTTCCCGTCCCCGGTGATGTCCCCGACCCCGACCACCACGTTGTACGACCCGCCCCACGCGCCGAACAGCTTCCCGCGCGCCCCGAACGTGCCCTTCCCGGTGCCGTAGTAGCGGTACACGGTGTTCGACTTGTCCTGGGCGATCAGGTCGCCGATGCCGTCGCCGTTGATGTCACCGACGCCGACGACCTTCTTGTACGTCTTCCAGTCGGCGTACAGCTTCACGCGGGCGGAGAGCTTGCCGGTGCTGGTGCCCTTGTAGAGGTACACGGTCCCCGTCGACGTGTTGCGCGCGATCAGGTCCGGACGGCCGTCACCGCTGATGTCGCCGGGCGCGGTGAGGACGTCGTACTGGTTCCAGCCGCTGGTGCCCAGCGAGGTGTACGCCGTCGACGTCTTCAGCGTGCCGTCGCAGGTCGGCCTGTACGCCCGCAGCGCCCCGGTCCTCAACCGGACCAGGACGTCGTTGCAGCGGTCCCCGCTCAGGTCGCCGATCGACACCACCTTGTCGGCCGTCGTCCAGCCGGTGCTGCCGCCGACCGAGGAGGAGAACGTGCCCTTGCCCGAGCCCTGCCGGAAGGCCAGCGCGCCCGAGGAGCTGAGGGTGACCAGGTCGCCGACGGAGTCGCCGCCGATGTGGTCGTGGCGGGCCGGCGCGGCGTCGAACAGCCGGACCGTACCGCTCGCCGTCACCGGGGCCCCGACCCCGTCGGCCGGTGTGACGGACAGCGTCCAGTCGTACGACCCGTTCGTCAGGAACGCCCCCTTGGCGTCCGTCCCGGACCAGCCCACCTTCACCTCGCCGCGCGTCTCACCGCCGGTCCGCGTGTCCACGACCTTGCCGGTGGCCCGGCTGCGCACGGTCAGCCGCCAGCCCGCGGCCGGCTTCGACAGCAGCAGGGTGGTGAGGGTGGACGGTGTCGTGTCGATCTCCCGCGCGTCGAGCGCGGCCGCCGAGTCGACCGGGGCGAGCGGCCGCAGCGGCTGCTGGGTCACGCCGGTCGGTACGAGGTGCACGCGCTCCTGGTCGTCGACGTAGGCCACGTTCCCGGTCGACTCGTCGACCGTCCAGCGCACCTCGCGCTGGGAGACCCCGGTGTCGGGCAGCGCGCCGATCACCCGGCTCACGGGTGTGCCGTCGGCGACCGTCGTGAGGACCAGCCGGCCGGCCTGCCTGTCGTGCGTGACGACGAATCCGTCGCCCAACTCCGCGTCACCGGAGGGGACTTGGACGGACCTCTGCGCCGTACGGTCGTAGACGCCCGCCGTGCCGTCGGCGCAACTCCAGTACAGCCAACGGCCGTTGGCCCGCAGTTCGGTGGGTGCGCAGTCGGCGTCCGTGGTGAGGGTCTCGGTGGTCTTCTTCGTGGTGAGGTCGTACGCCGTGAGGGTGCCGGGGGTGGTGCCCGGCTTCCACAGGGTGTCGCCGGAGAGGGCGGCGGCGCCGGGGGTGCGGGTGAGCGCCGGGGTGCCGTCGCTGCCGATCCGGTAGACGGTCTGCGCGGTCGCGGTGGTGTGGATCAGGTACTGGCCGGAGACGTCGGTGATCCGGCCGCCGGCGGGCACCGGACGCTCCCAGTAGTCGTACGGGCCGGACCCGCTGACGGTGAGACGGTCGTGGTCGGCCGAGTTCTTCGACAGCCAGAGCGCACGGTTGTCGTCCGTGCCGTACAGCTGCGAGCAGCCGACCTCCGTGTCCGGGCAGTTGCCGACGAGCAGATCGGTCCCGTCGTACGAGGACCGCGCACCGAACGTGGGCGTACCGGTCGCGGCGACGGTCCGTACGTAGTCGTCGCGGACCCCGCCCCAGCTGGCGTCCGCGACGGTCAGCCGCCCCTGCTCCAGGGCGATTCCCTGGATCTTGTACGGCGGTTTCGGCAGCGGCTTGACGAGGGTGACGGCCGGCCTGCCGTCGGGGCCCGCCTGGATGCGCTGGATGCCCCAGTCGTCGGCTCCGGTGCGGCCGATGATGACGGCGGTGCCGTCGGGGCCGACGGAGACACCGCTGTTCGAGGCGGCGATCAGGGTGACCGGGGCACCGCCCGCGATCGGCAGAGCCGTCAGATGTGAACCGGTGCCGGGACGGTGGACGATCCAGTCACCGACCACGGAGAGACCGACGGACTGGCCGTCGCCGGAGCTGTCCCTGTCCAGGGTGACCTCGACCGGGGCGGCCGACAGGTCGGCGCGGGAGAACACGAGTGCCGTGGTGCTGCTGTAGCCGCGGTAGGCCACGAGACGCTCGGGCGATATCTTGCTCAGCGTGTAACCGGTCGGCAGAGCGGGCGTCGAGCCGTCGACCCGGCCGGTCGCCGGATCGACGTCGAGGAAGTGGTAGCCGTCGTCCGAGTAGGCGAGGAAGAGCAGCCCGGCGGCGTCCCCGTTGCGCGGGGCCGCGAGCGTCATGCCCTCGGGCACCCCCTCGACGGTCACGTCACGTGTGGTCCCGTCGGGGCCCGGGGTCAGCAGGTGCTTGACCTTGGTGACGGTCCCGTCCTCGGCCGTGACGTCCTGGTTGGTGACGGCCGTGCCGCCGTAGACGCCGTAGAGGGTCTGGCCCGCGGGAACCTGAAGGGTGGTGGTCGTGCCGTCGACCGCGTCCCACAGGTCGACCCGGCCGTCGCTGTAGCGATAGGAGAGAACGTCGCCGCCCGTCCCCCGGGTGATCACGCCGACCGGAACCGACGGCGCGTCGAAGGACCGGCCGTCCGAGTAGCGCGTCCACACCAGCCCCGCGTGGCCCTCCAGGTAGTGGAAGACGCCCTTGGTACCCGCCGCGTCGACCCCCTGGGTGTCCGCGTTGAAGAGCGAGGCCGTGGTGTACGTGCTGCGCACCGTGGCCGGTACGACCGTCTCCTGCGCGGCACCCACCGCGAACGCGGGCGCCGGCAGCAACGGCCCCAGCCCGGCGGCGAGCACGGCCGAGGTGGCGACGGCGACGAAAACATGGCGAGCCAAGAGGTCCTCCCCCGGAAAAGAGAGGGATGCGTGGCGTGCCTGCCGCCCCCGGCCCCCAGCCGTCACATCCCCCACAGAAGTCGGCTGATCATACAGTCAGCACACAGCCTGAAGCGCGCAAAAATGGCCCCCGCCCGAACCCGGGCGGGGGCCATCTCACTGCTCTGCTACGTCACTTGACGTCAGCCGTTGCGCTTCCAGCGGGGCTTGTCGTCACGGCGGCCGAAGGAACCGGTGCCGGTGCCCGTGCCGGTCGTGCCGCGGTGGCCCGGGCGGTCGTGGCCGCCGGCGCGGAAGCCGGGGCGGTCGCCCTGGCGGTCACGGTTGAACGGGCGGTCGCTGCCCCGGTGACCGGTCGCGGGACGGTCGTCGCGGCGGAAGCCGCCGGACGCGGGACGGTCGTTGCCACCGCGGTCGTCACGACGGAAACCACCGGACGGACGGTCGTCACGACGGTCACGGTCGAAAGAACGGCCGCCACGGTCGCCGCCGCGGTCGTTGCTGCCGCCGCGGTCGTCACGGCGGAAGCCACCCGAGGGACGCTCGTCACGCCGGTCGAAAGAACGGCCACCGCGGTCGCCGTCACGACGGTCGTTGTTGAAGCCGCCCGAGGGACGGTCGTCGCGGCGGAAGCCGCCGGACGCGGGACGGTCGTTGCCACCGCGGTCGTCGCGGCGGAAGCCACCGGACGGACGGTCGTCACGACGGTCACGGTCGAAAGAACGGCCGCCACGGTCGTTGCCGCCGCGGTCGTCACGACGGAAGCCGCCCGAGGGGCGCTCGTCACGACGGTCGAAGGAACGGCCGCCACGGTCGCCGCCGCGGTCGTCACGACGGTCACGGCGCTCGTAGTTGCCGCGGTCGTCACGCTGCTGACGCGGACGGTCGTAGGAGGACTCCTCGCGCACCGGCGCCTCGGCGACGGCCGACTGCTCGGCGGCCGCGGCCTCGACCACAGCGGCGGCCTCGGCCACCGCCGTCTCCGGGTCGTCGCCCCGCTCGCGCGCGGCACGGGCGATCAGGCGGTCGGACTCCTCGCGGAGCTCGGCGGCACGGCGCGTGGCCCGCTCCAGCTCCTTGGTGAGCTGGGCGACCTCGCGCTCGGCCTGCTGGGCGGCGTCGCCCGCGGACTGGGCCTGGACCTCGGTCATCGAACGGGCGCCGGTGATCTCGGCGACCTCGGGCTCGAAGGCCGTACCGGTGTTGATGATGTGACGCCCGGCGTCGACGCCCGCGTCCTCCATCAGCCGGAAGATCTGACGGCGCTGGTGCGGCAGGGACAGGGAGACGACGGTTCCCGTACGACCGGCACGCGCCGTGCGGCCCGCGCGGTGCAGGTAGTCCTTGTGGTCGCCGGCCGGGTCCACGTTCAGGACCAGGTCGATGCCGTCGACGTGGATACCGCGGGCGGCGACGTCGGTCGCGACGAGCGCGTTGACGTAGCCCTCCTTGAAGTCCGCGAGGGTCCGCGTGCGGGCGCCCTGCGTCATGCCGCCGTGCAGCGCGTCGGCCTTCACGCCGGACTCGCGCAGCTGCTCGGCGATGCGGTCGGCGCCCAGCTGGGTGCGGACGAAGATGATCGTGCGGCCCTTGCGGGAGGCGATCGCGGCGGTGACCGGCGCCTTGTCCTTGGGCTTCACGATGAGGATGTGGTGGGACATCGTCGTGACGTTGCCCTGCGCGCTGTCGACCTCGTGCGTGACCTGGTCCTTGAGGTAGCGCTTGACCAGGGTGGAGATCTCGTTCTCCATGGTCGCGGAGAACAGCATGCGCTGGCCGCCGGCCGGGATCTGGTCGAGCAGCTCGGTGACCTCGGGCAGGAAGCCCAGGTCGGACATCTGGTCGGCCTCGTCGAGGACCGCGATCCGCACGTCCTCGAGGGAGCAGGCGCCGCGGTTGATGATGTCGCGCAGGCGGCCGGGAGTGGCGACCAGCACATCCACGCCCCGCTCAAGGGCGTAGATCTGGTTGCCCATGGACGTACCGCCGCAGACGACCTTCATCTTCAGGCCGAGGACGTCGCCGTAGGGCTGCAGGGCGTCCGCCACCTGCATCGCGAGCTCGCGGGTCGGGGTGAGGATGATGCCGCGCGGGCGCTTCTTCTCGGTGCGGCCGCCGGACAGCGTCGCGAGCAGCGGCAGACCGAACGAGAGGGTCTTGCCGGAGCCGGTGCGGCCACGGCCGAGGATGTCCTTGCCGGCCAGGGCGTCCGGGATGGTCGCCGCCTGGATCGGGAAGGGGGCTGTCACACCGTTCTGCGCGAGCTTGCGCACGATGCCCTCGGGGAGACCGAGGGACGCGAAGGTGACCTCGGGGGCCGCTTCGGTGGTGGCCTCTACGGCCGTCTCGTCGCCCTCGTTCTCGTTCTCGGGCATGACGATGTGATCAGTACTGGAAATGGACATGCGAATGCGAAACCTTCCGGAGTATCCGTCGGCACGCGCCCGTCAACTCCGTGATTCGCTATCGACCGCCTCAATGCGGTCCGCCACGGCAAGGGAGAGTACGCGCCACACGGCGCGCTCTACAGTGGCGCCGGGCAATGGGATCAAACGATCTACCACCTTACGCACCTACCACCCCCCAACGCAAACCGGCTCGGATTGACGTGCGTCACACCCGTCGCTACGCCGGCGACCCGGCCGCCGGCGCCGGTTCCCGGTCCATCAGCTGCGGTACGGGGTCCTCGTGGGCCGAGGACGAGGGCTCCGCGACGGTCGGCTCGACGGACGGCGGCGGCGGGCTCGGCGACGGGTCGGCGGGCGGGGGAGTCCGCGTCGGGGTCGGCTGCGGCGCGGCCGTGCTCGGCGCCCCCGGCTTCGGGCTCGTACCCGGTCTGGGCGCCTTGGTGGCGGTCGGACTCGCCGCACCCCCCGGCGCGGACGGCGAGGCCGAACCCGAGGCGGACTCCCCCGGCTTGGGCTTCCCGTGCCCGTGCTTCCCGTCCCCCGCCGACCCGCCGAACCCGATCCCGCCCCCCGGCACCCCCGAACCACCGTCCGGCGCCTCACCGGCGTGCTGCCCGGCGGAGTGCGAGGGCTTGGCACCGCCGCCCGCGTCGTCGCCCACGCTCATACAGCCGGCGGCAGCGGCGACGACGGCGACCGCTGCGGCCAGACGGACGGGTACGTACATGGGGCGCACGGGGCCACCTCCGAGGGCGGAAAAAGGGAGTCCCCCTCTCAACTCCCGCCGCCCACCGGAAGACACGCGCCGCACCCACGTCGCCCATTCCTGGCCGGGAATTGCCCCTTCCCGACGCCCGCCGCACGATCGACCGCGAACCGACCGGAGTGTCCGAAGGAGCCACGGATGACCGAGACCGACCCCCAGCACCTGGCCGAGCGTTACATCGCCCAGTGGACCGAACCGGACGCCGCCCGGCGCCGTGCGGCGATCGAGAGCCTCTGGGCGGCGGACGGCACGCACGTCCTCCAACCGCCCGCCGAGATCCGCGAGATCGCCGCGGGCCTCGGCTTCGACCGCCCGACCCTGCGCGCCCAGGGTTACGACGCCGTCGAGACCCGCGTCGCCCGCAGCTACGAACGGTTCGTCGAGAAGGGCGAGTTGACCTTCCGGCCGCGCACCGACGCCGTACGCCTCGACGGCGTGGTCCGGTTCCACTGGGACACGGTGGCCGTCGGCAGCGGCGAAGTCGTGGGCGGCGGCCTGGAGTTGCTCGTACTCGACCCCGACGGCCGCATCCGCACCGACTACATGTTCCCCGGAGCCTGATCCCTTGCCGCGGCCGCCAACGCCTCCGCCGTCGCCGCGTCCGCCGGCAGGAACGCCTCCAGTTTCAGCTCGGCGAGGGTCACGTCCACGGCGGTGGCGAAGGTCGTCACGGTCGTCATCAGCCGCAACTCCCCGTACGACGACCGCAGCCGCAACGGCACAGCGAACCCCAACAGTCCTTCCCCCGACCCGAGTTCGGGCACATACCCGGCTAGCTCGGCCCGCAGCTCCGCCAACTGCCCCAATCGGGCCAGGATGTGCCGCGCCCACTCCGCGAGATTGATGATCCGGGGCGCCAACCCGTCCGGATGCAGGGCGAGTCGGTACACACTCGCCCCCGGCCCCAGCAGCTCGGCCGCGACCCCCTCGGTGATCACCCCGAACGCGTCGTTCGCGGCGACCAGTCGACCACCCCGGTCCACCACCACCGCGGGATACGGCAGATGCCCCCGCAGGATGTGCCCGATCGCCTCCCGCACCGGAGCCAGCACCGGCCCGTCCAGCGGACTCTCCGCGTACACCGGCGCGTACCCGGCGGCGAGCAACAGCTCGTTCCGCTCCCGCAACGGCAGTTCGAGCGCCTCCGCCAGCCGCACGACCAACTCCCGCCCCGGCACCGACCGCCCCGACTCGACGAAACTCACATGCCGCTGCGTGGTCCCGGCCCGCAGCGCCAACTCCAGCTGACTGAACCGGCGATCCGTACGGCACTCACGCAACACCCGACAGAAGTCCACGCCCCAGTTCTACGACCCCCCGTCCCAACCGGCCATTCCCCACCGGGAATTGAGCCGATACCCACCCCCGCCGACCATCGACCGCATGGACATCGGCGTACTGCTCCCGACCGGAACCGCCCAGTGGGCCAAGGACGACGACCCGCGCGACCTGATCGCCCTCGCCCGCACCGCCGAACACCTCGGCTTCACCTCCCTCTTCGTGAACGACTCCCTGATCACCCCCCGCATCGAAGCCCTCACGATGCTCGCCGCCCTGGCCGCGACCACCGAGACGGCAACCCTCGGCACCGGCGCCCTGCTCCCCTTCCTCCGCCGTCCGGTCCAGGCCGCCCAGTCCCTCGCGTCGATCGACCTCCTCTCCGGCGGCCGCCTCATGCTGGCGGTCGGCGCGGGCTACCCCGGCCGCTTCGGCCGCCCCCTCTACGACCTCTCGGAGGTCCCCTGGCCCCGCCGCTTCGCCCGCCTCGACGAGACGGTCGAACTCTGGCGGGCGCTGTGGCAGGGCGCCGACTCCTTCCACGGCGAGTTCCACCACTTCCCCGACCTCCCGCCCTCCCTACGGCCGTACCGCCCCGCCGGCCCACCCATCTGGCTCGGTGGCGCCACCCCCACGGCCCGCACCCGCACCGGCCGCCTCTACGACGGCTGGCTCCCCTACCCGCCCGACCCCGCCGACTACGCGACCGGCCTGCACGACATCCACGAGGCCGCAGCCGCGGCGGGCCGCACCCCCGAGGCCATCACCCCGGCACTCTTCGTCACCGTACGAATCGACGGGGCCGACGAGGACACAGCGCACCGGGCGACGGACGACTACGCCCGCGCCGCCTACGGCATGCCCCTCCCGGAACTGAAGAAGATCCAGGCCGTCGTGACCGGCACCGCCGAGCAGGTCACCGACCGTCTGAACCGGTACGTCACGGCCGGCGCCCGGCACCTGGTCATCCGCCCGGCCGCCCTGGACCTGCCCGCCCAGCGCGAGCAGATGGAACGCACAGCCGCCCTGATTCCCGACCTGCACGCGTGACCGCCGCCCCGAACCCGCGTTCGTCCCCGACAATGGGCGTGTGCTGGAAATGACACGCGAGGCGTTCGAAGAGCTGGTGAGTGAGGCCCTGGACCGGATCCCGCCGGAGCTGACGCGGGTCATGGACAACGTGGCCGTGTTCGTCGAGGACGAACCCGACCCGTCCGACCCCGAGCTGCTCGGCCTCTACGAGGGGACCCCGCTCACCGAGCGCGGCGAGTGGTACGCCGGCGTCCTGCCCGACCGGATCTCGATCTACATGGGCCCGACCCTGCGCTACTGCGCGACCACGGAGGACGTGGTCCACGAGGTCGCCGTCACCGTCGTCCACGAAGTCGCCCACCACTTCGGCATCGAGGACGAGCGGCTGCACGAACTGGGCTGGGGCTGACCCACCCGCATACCTGCCCCCACCCCTGGGCATACGGGACCAATGGCCAGCGTCCCCGTCGCAGCCCTGAACCGCCTCCGCCGAACCCAGCACGCCCTGATCCGCCAGTACCGCGCCCGCCGTCCCCGCCCCACCGTCGAACTCGTCCCCCAGCCCCACCCCTGGCCCCGCGCCCTCGGCCTCGTCATGGTCGTCGTCGTCGGGGCCTGGCTCGGCCTGCTGATCGTGGGCAACGTACGGGCCCAGGTCGGTCCCATGGACACGACCATGACCCTGCGCCCGTCCCTCACCGGCGGCACGAAGATCAACGTGTCCCCGCTCGGCGCCCTGTCCCTGGACAGCCATCACGCCCCGGTCCGCCTGGACGTCAACGTCGACCAGCTCGACCCGGAACGCTCCCAAGCCCTCGTCGACCACCCCGAGCGCATCTCCGGCCTCCAGGACGAGGTGGCCCGTGACGTCGAACACGGCACGCTCGATCTGGCCGTACGGTCGTGCGCGGCCGTGGTCCTGGGCGCCACGACCCTCGGGCTGGCGGTCTACCGCCGCCCCCGCCGGGCCCTCGCGGCCGGCGGCCTGGCCCTGGCCCTCCTGGCGGCGTCCGGAGCGACGGCGTTCGCGACCTGGAACCCGAAGTCGATCCTCGAACCGAAGTTCTCCGGCCTGCTCTCCTCGGCCCCGTCCCTGGTCGGCAACGCACGCAACATCGTCACCGAATTCAACGTCTACCAGCAGGAGTTGGCCCGCCTGGTGACGAACGTGACGAAGCTCTACGACGTCACGTCGACGCTCCCCGCCTACCAGCCGGACCCGACCACGATCCGCGTCCTGCACGTCTCGGACATCCACCTGAACCCCGCGAGCTGGAAGATCATCGCGTCGCTGGTGGAGCAGTACAAGGTGAACGTGATCGTCGACACCGGCGACACCATGGACCACGGCACGACGGCCGAGAACGGCTTCCTCGACCCGATCGCCGACCTCGGCGCGCCCTACGTCTGGGTCAGGGGCAACCACGACTCCCTCGCCACCCAGCGCTACCTCGAACACATCAAGAACGTGCACGTCCTGGACGAGGGCCGGGCGGAAACGGTCGCGGGCATACGCTTCGCGGGCATCGGCGACCCCCAGTTCACCCCGGACCGCTCGACCGCACCGGGTGCCGACAACGCGGAGGAACTGGCCGGCGACCAGCTCGCCTCCGCCCTCCGCGACCAGCAGGCCGCCGGCACCCCGGTCGACATCGCCCTGGTCCACGAACCCTCGGCGGCACGCCAGACCGACGGCACGGTCCCGCTGGTCCTGGCCGGCCACCTCCACCACGAGGGCACCGAGGTCATGAAGCACGGCACGCGCCTGCGCATCGAGGGCTCGACGGGCGGCAGCGGCCTGCGCGCCGTGGAGGGCAAGTACCCCGACCCGATCGAGGCGTCGATCCTCTACATCGACCGCGACACCCACCGCCTCCAGGCCTGGGACGAGATCAAACTCGGCGGCCTGGGCCTGACGACGGCCGAGGTGAGCCGCCACCTCCCGAAGGAGAACCTGCCGGGCGCGGTCCAGTCGCCGAGCCCGTCCCCGAGTACGCCGCCGAGTCCGTCCTCGAGCACGTCCTCAAGTGGGTCTCCGAGTACGTCCCGGACCCCCTCCCCGCGCCCCTCACCATCGGCCTCGTAAACCGTTTTGGCGATACCTCCCGCCATCCCATATGCTTCTCACGTCCCCGACGCGCTGAGAAGCGCCCAGGCGGGCCGATAGCCCTCATCGTCTAGCGGCCTAGGACGCCGCCCTTTCAAGGCGGTAGCACGGGTTCGAATCCCGTTGGGGGCACGCAACACCGTGTGCGACACTGGCTCCGCCAGTTCGCGCGCAACAGCAAGGTCCTGTGGAGCAGCTTGGAGTGCTCGCCACCCTGTCAAGGTGGAGGCCGCGGGTTCAAATCCCGTCAGGACCGCTGAGGTTCCGCAAGGAATCTCGTGGCTGGGTAGCTCAGTTGGTACGAGCGATCGCCTGAAAAGCGATAGGTCGCCGGTTCGACCCCGGCCCCAGCCACCGGATCGAAAGCCCTGTCCCACCCGGGACGGGGCTTTCGTCGTTACCGGACGACACAGGGCGGGGCGCGATGGGTCAGGACGAGGCCAGAGGCATCCGGGACACGGACCTGGAGAAGATACGGGCGCGGTACGGACTGCTCGCGGTGGTCGGCAGCAACCTCGCGATCACGGCGGTGGCGGTCTTCGGCGTATGGCAGCTGAACGGCGACCGCGCGGTGATCGTGGGCGTCCTGACCTCGGCGTTCACCGCGATGGCGAGCCTGACGACGGCGTACTTGGGCATCAAGGCCGTATCCAATACGGCCCAGTCGATGTCCAAGGAGGCCGGCAGGCAGCAGGACGCCGACCGCCAACAACAGCAGGACGCCGGCCAGCAGAATTCAGCCCCTCCGGCGCTTGAGGACGAGGCCGTTCAGGCCGACGGGGGTCCGGGGGCGGAGCCCCCGGGAACGTCCACCGTCCCCTCGCCCAGCACTCCGACAACGGCGCCCTGACTCACCCGCACGCCCCCTGCCGAGCCGTCGCGGGCCACCCCGGACAATTCATTCGCCAGGAATTTCGCCGAGGTGAGATCCTTGACGGCGTATGTCTACGCACCCCGCCTCCGCGCCCGGCACTTCCGCCCCCGCCCTCGGCGACCTCGCCCCCCGCCTGACCGAGCTGACCCTGCGCGACGCGCACCGGCTCGGGCGCAGGCTCGAAGGCGCGCGCAAGATCCGTAAGCCGGAGGCCCGCGCCGCCGTCCTCGCCGAGATCGAGACCGAGGTGGCCCGCGGCGAGGAGCGGATGGCCGCGCGGCGCACCCGCATCCCGGCGATCTCGTATCCCGAGCAGTTGCCGGTCAGCCAGAAGAAGGACGACATCGCGGCCGCGATCCGGGATCACCAGGTCGTGATCGTGGCCGGTGAGACCGGCTCCGGCAAGACGACCCAGATCCCGAAGATCTGTCTCGAACTCGGCCGCGGCGTCCGCGGCATGATCGGGCACACCCAGCCCCGCCGTATCGCCGCGCGCACCGTCGCCGAGCGCATCGCGGAGGAGATGGACACCCCGCTCGGCGAGGCCGTCGGCTGGAAGGTCCGTTTCACGGACCAGGTCAATCAGGAGTCGACGTTCATCAAGCTGATGACGGACGGCATCCTGCTCGCCGAGATCCAGACCGACCGTGAACTGCGCGCCTACGACACGATCATCATCGACGAGGCCCACGAGCGGTCCCTCAACATCGACTTCCTCCTCGGCTACCTCGCCCAACTGCTGCCCAAGCGCCCGGACTTGAAGGTCGTCATCACCTCGGCGACCATCGACCCCGAGCGTTTCTCCCGGCACTTCGGCGACGCCCCGATCATCGAGGTGAGCGGCCGGACGTATCCGGTCGAGGTCCGCTACCGCCCCCTGCTCGAAGACGAGTCGGAGGACTCCGACCGCGACCAGATCACCGCGATCTGTGACGCCGTGGAAGAGCTTCAAGGGGAGGGCAAGGGCGACATCCTCGTCTTCCTCTCCGGGGAGAGGGAGATCCGCGACACGGCGGACGCGCTGACGAAGAAGAACTACCGCTTCACCGAGGTCCTCCCCCTCTACGCGCGCCTCTCGCACGCCGAGCAGCATCGCGTCTTCCAGCAGCACACCGGGCGAAGGATCGTTCTGGCGACCAACGTCGCCGAGACCTCGCTCACCGTCCCGGGCATCAAGTACGTCATCGACCCCGGCTTCGCCCGTATCAGCCGCTACAGCCACCGAACGAAGGTGCAGCGGCTGCCCATTGAGGCCGTCAGCCAGGCAAGTGCCAACCAGCGCAAGGGTCGTTGCGGCCGTACGTCGGACGGCATCTGCATCCGGCTGTACTCCGAGGACGACTTCCTCGCCCGCCCGGAGTTCACGGACGCGGAGATCCTGCGGACGAACCTCGCCTCCGTGATCCTGCAGATGACCGCGGCCGGGCTCGGTGAGATCGAGAAGTTCCCGTTCATCGATCCGCCGGACCACCGCAACATCCGCGACGGCGTCCAACTCCTCCAGGAACTGGGCGCGTTGGACCCGGACGAGAAGGACCCGCGCAAGCGCCTCACGCAGACGGGCCGCAAGCTGGCCCAGCTCCCCGTGGACCCGCGCCTGGCCCGGATGGTCCTGGAGGCCGACAAGAACGGCTGTGTCCGCGAGGTCATGGTGATCGCCGCCGCGCTCTCCATCCAGGACCCGCGCGAACGCCCGGTCGACAAGCAGACGCAGGCGGACCAGCAACACGCCCGTTTCCGCGACGAGTCGAGCGACTTCCTCGCATTCCTGAACATGTGGCGGTACATCCGCGAGCAGCAGAAGGAGCGCGGCTCGTCCGCGTTCCGTCGCATGTGCAAGCAGGAGTACCTGAACTTCCTCCGGATCCGCGAGTGGCAGGACATCTACAGCCAACTCCGCACGGTGGCCAAGCAGATGGGCATCCAGTTCAACGAGGAGGACGCGGCCGAGCAGAGCGTCCACGTCTCCCTCCTCGCCGGCCTGCTGTCCCACATCGGCATGAAGGACGTGAAGGACGGCGCGAAGAACGAGTATCTCGGCGCCCGCAGCGCCAAGTTCGCGATCTTCCCCGGTTCGGCGCTCTTCAAGAAGACCCCGCGTTTCGTCATGTCGGCGGAACTGGTGGAGACGTCACGCCTCTGGGCCCGCGTCAACGCCAAGATCGAGCCCGAGTGGGTCGAACCCCTCGCCGGCCACCTCCTCAAGCGGACGTACAGCGAACCGCACTGGGAGAAGGACCAGGCGGCCGTGATGGCCTTCGAGAAGGTCACGCTCTACGGCGTCCCGATCATCGCGCAGCGCAAGGTGAACTACGGCCGGATCGACCCGGAGGCGTCCCGCGAGCTGTTCATCCGCAACGCGCTCGTCGAGGGCGACTGGCGCACGCACCACAAGTTCTTCGCCGACAACCGCAGACTCCTCACCGAGGTGGAGGAGTTGGAGCATCGTGCCCGCCGCCGGGACATCCTGGTCGACGACGAGACGCTCTACGACTTCTACGACCAGCGGGTGCCCGAACACGTCGTCTCCGGCGCCCACTTCGACTCCTGGTGGAAGCACAAGCGCCATGAGGAGCCCGAACTCCTCGACTTCGAGCGCTCGATGCTCATCAACGAGCGCGCGGGCGACATCAGCAAGGCCGACTATCCCGACTCCTGGCATCAGGGACGGCTGAAGTTCCGGGTGACGTACCAGTTCGAGCCGGGCGCGGACGCGGACGGTGTCACGGTCCACATCCCCCTCCAGGTCCTCAACCAGGTCACGGACGAGGGCTTCGACTGGCAGATCCCGGGGTTGCGGGAAGAGGTCGTCACCGAACTCATCCGCTCCCTCCCGAAGCCGATCCGCCGCAACTACGTCCCGGCCCCGAACTTCGCGCAGCGTTTCCTGGCGGTGGCGACCCCTCTGCAAGAGCCCCTCCCCACCACCATGGCCCGCGAGTTGAAGCGCATGGTCGGAGTCCCCTTCACCGCCGACGACTTCGACTGGTCGAAGGTCCCGGACCACCTGCTCATCACCTTCCGGATCGTGGACGAGCGGCGCCGCAAGATCGCCGAGGACAAGGACCTGGAGGCGCTGAAGGTCCGCCTGAAGCCGAAGGCGCGCCAGGCCATCTCCCAGGCGGCCGCGGCGACGGCCGAGCGCGAGGGCGGGGAGTCCCTGGAGCGCAAGGGCCTCACCGACTGGTCGATCGGCACGCTCACCCGTGTCTTCGAGACCCGCAGGGCCGGCCAGCCGGTGAAGGCGTACCCGGCGCTGGTCGACGACGGCGACACCGTCTCCGTACGGCTCTTCGACACGGAGGAGGAGCAGGCGGAGGCGATGTGGAAGGGCACGCGCCGGCTCATCGTGCGCAACATCCCGGTGAATCCGGCGAAGTTCGCGTCCGAGAAGCTCACCAACACGCAGAAGCTGGCCCTGTCCGCGAACCCGCACGGTTCGATCCAGGCGCTGTTCGACGACTGCGCGCTGGCGGCGGCGGACAAGCTGATCGGTGACTTCGGCGGCCCGGCGTGGGACGAGGAGTCGTACCGGAAGCTCTACGAGAAGGTGCGCGCCGAGATCGTCGACACGACGGTCCGGGCGGTGGGCCAGGTCCAACAGGTGCTGGCCGCCTGGCAGGCCTGTGAGCGCCGTCTGAAGGGCGCGAGCAGCCCAGCGTTGCTGGCGAACCTCTCCGACGTACGCGCCCAGCTGGACGCCCTCGTGAAGCCGGGCTTCGTCACGGCGGCGGGGATACGCCGCCTGCCCGACCTGATGCGCTACCTGGTGGCCGCGGACCGTCGTCTCCAGCAGATGCCGACCGGGGTCCAACGGGACACCACCCGCATGGAGAAGGTCCACGAGATGCAGGACGAGTACGCGTGGCTGCTGGAACAACTCCCCCAGGGCCGCCCGGTTCCGTCCTCCGTCCGGGACATCCGCTGGATGATCGAGGAGCT
Organism: Streptomyces sp. NBC_00986; assembly: GCF_045162565.1. Lineage (NCBI taxonomy): Bacteria > Bacillati > Actinomycetota > Actinomycetes > Kitasatosporales > Streptomycetaceae > Streptomyces > Streptomyces sp. NBC_00986. The sequence continues at coordinate 6,346,706 of NZ_CP108733.1, read as the reverse complement.
CCGGGTCAGCTATTTCGCCCACGCGCTGGGCACGGCGTACCCGGTCTCCGACAAGCGGATCGTGAAGGCGATCGACGCGGCCGCACCGTAACAGCGCCTGCACACCGAGTGAGTTCGACCAGGCGGGCCCGCCTCCTGTACAGTCTCATCTCGCGGCACAACGCACCATCAAGTGCCGCGAATCAAGGTCCTGTGGAGCAGCTTGGAGTGCTCGCCACCCTGTCAAGGTGGAGGCCGCGGGTTCAAATCCCGTCAGGACCGCAGCAGATCAAACAAGAGCCCGGGTCTTCGGACCCGGGCTTTCGTACGTTCCGGTGCCCTCATGGCCGCTACGGCTCCCTTGACGCCGCCCAACCCTCCAGGTACCCAGAAACCAGGCCCCGTTCCACGCAGGGCCACGGAGGTGGCGCATGGCGGCTTCGGTCAGGCACGAGACGCGGGCGTTGCTCCGCGCGCACCTGGCGGCCGCCAGCTCCTACCGCCATGCGACCCGGCACTGCCCGATCTGCCACCGCCTGCTGCGGCTGGCCCTGGACGCCCCTCCGCCGCGGGAACCGGAGGACGACCCGGAGGGCGAAACCTCTTAGCGCACATAGGTCAGAGGCAACAAGCCATCTGGCATGTGACGGGTGTCACCGCATAAGTTTTTGAAACGTCGGAACTTACGACTCACCTACAACTGGTCAATTTAATATGTGCAATTGCACCCCTACGAAGGATCGCGCACAGGAGATCCGACACCCCTCCCCAGACTCCGACAAGGTCCCTCACAGGACCTCGCGCTCAGGGTCTGTCAGCCGCACACGGACCCACGACCAGGCACAAAAAAGATCGCGCTGGACCCGGCGGAGTCCAGCGCGATCTACGACGCACCCTGTTCAAGTTGGATCAAAAGCGTTGGGCGTGGGCCCTGTTGGGGCAGAACCCGCGTCGCTTGGAGCTGTGCTGTCGGGCACCGTGGCCGGTTGGGGGACCAGCCGTCGTGCCCTTATTCAGTTGGTCAGGCTTCGCTGCGCTGCTGCGGAATGCCCGCGAGCAGTGCACGGACCTCCGCCTCGCGGTAACGGCGGTGTCCGCCGAGCGTGCGAATCGAAGTGAGCTTGCCGGCCTTCGCCCACCGCGTGACCGTCTTGGGGTCCACACGGAACATCGTGGCGACCTCAGCCGGGGTCAGCAGCGGCTCGGCATCAGGGGTGCGAGCGGTCATGAGCGGCCTCCTCGGGAGAACCGAACCTTCTCGGTTCTTTCCTCTAAATTCTGCACCTTGACCCGCGTTGCCCGAAATGGCGTGTGCGGGTCGAGTCGGTTATAGGACGAACGGCTTGTCCTCGGCACTACAACTACACCATCTGTCCAACCGCGTAGGCCAAACCGATGGAATTGCCCTCCCAGGTGTCCATCAGCGACGGAAGCCGATGGACCATGCCATAGCGGACAGTCACACCCCTGTGACGATCAGTCACAGGGGCGATCAGGAGTCATCCAGACCCCCCAAAGCGCGCAATGCCGAGATTCCGCCCAAAGCATGACGGATGGAGTCCTCCCCGGACTCCTTGTCCTATTTTGGCATGAGGAGGGGCAAGCGGCGCAAGGCATCTGCACGTGCGGTCCGTCACGCTTGGCATCAAACGTCCGGATCGGGACCTACGTCCCGTGTTGACGAACCGTAAGAATCCTATGCGCATCTGTTCGAAGATGTCAGCCACGTTCGAAGGCGAGCCGGTCCCGTCCGGCTCCGCGTCAGTTCGCCGAGCGCCGGTCCCTGACCGACCGCCAGCGCTCCACGAGCCGCCCGTACGCCTCGCCCGCCGCCGCCCCGTCCCCGGTCCGCAGCGCCTCGATGCCCGCGGCCACGTCCGCCGCCGAGTGGTCGTCCTCCAGCTCGCCGGCCGGCAGGACGTGCACGAGCCCGCCGTAGTCCAGCTCGACCAGGGACCGCGGATGGAACTCCTCCAGCCAGCGCCCCACGTCCACCAGGCCCTCGATCAGCGGCCCCTCGTCCATCGCGTCCTTCAGGGCCCGCAGCGCCCGCGCCACCCGCCGCCGCGCCTGCACCATCGGCGTCCGGTACCGCAGCATCGGCGGCACGTCCCCGGAGGCCTGGTCGTAGCGCCGCTCCTCGTCACCGACGAGCACGAACCAGTTCAGCGGCACCTGCCAGGTCGCCGTGCGGATCCACGGCCGGGCGTCCGGGTTCCGGGCCAGCCAGCGCTCGTAGTCCTGGGTGGCCTGGTGCCGTACGAGCGGCGGGAGTACGGCGTCCAGGACCGGCGGCGGGAGCTCCTCCGCGAGGTCTCCCAGGGCCTGCCAGCCGCGCAGCCGGGTGCGCCAGGGGCAGACGCAGACCACGCCGTCGACCTCCACCACGAAGGCGTCGGCGCTCTCGTGCACCGGCACCGGAATCGGCGGGGTGGGCAGCAAGTCGGCCAGCGCGCGGCGCAGTTCGTCCTGGTACGACGGGCGGTCGGGGCGGCGGGCGTAGCGCGTCCAGTGGCCGCGCTCGGGCTCGGGGAAGGCGGCCAGCGGCTCGTAGACGCGCAGATACGTCGCGTACGGGACGATCACCGAGGACACCTTCTTGGGCACGCCTGCTCCCTCCCCCACCGGCTGTCGGGAAAACCTTCGGAACCCGCTCACAAACGCGCGGGAAAACTATGCAAATCGTCGCACGGACACCCCCCTTCGGTAGGTGATCCTGAACACTGCACCGATGGCGGCCGGACGCAGGCTCTACGCTCACTCCACCGGCACCCGCCACCCCTACGGGAGCCTGTCTCCAACCGCCGCCACTCACCCAGGAGTCACCACCGTGACCGACGTAGACAACGGCGTCCTGCACACCCTGTTCCACTCCGACCAGGGCGGTCATGAGCAAGTCGTGCTCTGCCAGGACCGGGCCAGCGGCCTCAAGGCCGTCATCGCCATCCACAACACCGCCCTGGGCCCCGCCCTGGGCGGTACGCGCTTCTACCCGTACGCGAGCGAGGAAGAGGCCGTCGCCGACGCGCTCAACCTCGCCCGCGGGATGTCGTACAAGAACGCCATGGCCGGTCTGGACCACGGCGGCGGCAAGGCCGTGATCATCGGTGACCCGGAGCGCGACAAGACCGAGGAACTGCTGCTCGCCTACGGCCGGTTCGTGGCCTCGCTCGGCGGGCGGTACGTCACCGCGTGCGACGTCGGCACATATGTCGCCGACATGGACGTCGTGGCGCGCGAGTGCCGCTGGACGACCGGACGCTCTCCCGAGAACGGCGGCGCGGGCGACTCCTCCGTCCTGACCGCCTTCGGCGTCTTCCAGGGCATGCGGGCCAGCGCCCAGCACCTCTGGGGCGACGCCTCGCTGCGCGGTCGCAGGGTCGGCATCGCGGGCGTCGGCAAGGTCGGGCACCACCTGGTGGAGCACCTGCGGGACGAGGGCGCCGAGGTCGTGATCACGGACGTGCGCGAGGAGTCCGTACGGCGGATCCTCGACAAGCACCCGACGGGCGTGAGCGCCGTCACCGACACCGAGGCGCTGATCCGGGTCGAGGGACTCGACGTCTACGCCCCCTGCGCGCTCGGCGGCGCCCTGAACGACGCGACCGTGCCGGTGCTCACCGCCAAGGTGGTGTGCGGCGCGGCCAACAACCAGCTGGAGCACCCGGGCGTCGAGAAGGACCTCGCCGACCGCGGGATCCTCTACGCGCCGGACTACGTGGTGAACGCCGGTGGCGTGATCCAGGTCGCCGACGAGCTGCACGGGTTCGACTTCGAGCGGTGCAAGGCGAAGGCCGCGAAGATCTTCGATACGACGCTGGCAATATTCGCACGTGCGAAGGAAGACGGTATTCCGCCGGCCGCCGCGGCCGACCGGATCGCCGAGCAACGGATGCACGAGGCGGCCGGCGCACGCGGACGCTGAGGTTCCGTTAAGCCCCTCGGGAGGCATCTTCGGTACCCGTCGGCGACGACTTAGAGAGAACTCTCACGTTCGTCGGCGGGTCGCCTGCCAAGAAGTGGTTAAAATCGCGGTTGACCAGCGAGTACAGGGCACCTCGCGGGTCCTGGAGCCCGGCACGTGCTGCGGGCGACGTACCGTATGGGCGCGGGCTCAGGTACCGTGGAAGCCCTACGGACCGGTCTCTCCACGGAGAGTCCGTTCCAGATCATGAACGCGTGTCAAGACTCTGAGGCCACCGAGCCTCGTATCCGAGGGGGTCGAGCCATGGGGCGCGGCCGGGCAAAGGCCAAGCAGACGAAGGTCGCCCGCCAGCTGAAGTACAGCAGCGGCGGGACTGACCTCTCGCGTCTGGCCAATGAGCTGGGCGCTTCGACTTCGAGCCAGCCGCCGAATGGCGAGCCGTTCGAGGACGACGACGAGGAAGAAGACGACCCGTACGCTCAGTACGCGGATCTCTATAACGACGATGACGAGGACGAGGACGACGAGTCCGGTCCCCAGTCTCAACGTCGCGGTGCGTAATCGCTTGCAGCGCGCTCACCGGTTAAATCTTCCCGTCAGCTGACTGCACCTCGCCCGGTCCGGGGCATCTAGCACCGGACCGGGTTTTGTGCTGCCGTCACGGGGCTCCGCCCCGGACCCCGCTCCTCAAACTCCCCCACTGCCTTAAAGGCGTGGGGGGACCCCCAAGGGGCTGATTTACGCGTCCCGGAGCGGCTGATTTATGCGTAGTCGCCGACCATCTCCGCGCCCGTCGCGTGCTCTCCGCGCTCGGTGATCTCGCCCGCGACCCACGCCTCGACCCCGCGGTCGGCCAGGGTCTCCAGGGCCACGTCCGCCGATTCCTCGGGGACGATCGCGATCATGCCGACGCCCATGTTCAGGGTCTTCTCCAGCTCCAGGCGTTCGACCTGGCCCGTCCTGCCGACGAGGTCGAAGATCGGGGCCGGGGTCCAGGTGGAGCGGTCCACGATCGCGTGGAGGCCGTCCGGGACGACCCGGGCGAGGTTGGCGGCGAGTCCGCCGCCGGTGACGTGCGAGTAGGCGTGCACGTCGGTCGTGCGGGTCAGCGCCAGGCAGTCCAGCGAGTAGATCTTCGTCGGCGCGAGGAGTTCCTCGCCGAGCGTGCGGCCGAGCTCCTCGATACGCGCGTCCAGGTTCAGGCCGGCCTGGTTCAGGAGCACATGCCGGACGAGCGAGTACCCGTTCGAGTGAAGTCCCGAAGACGCCATCGCGATGACCGCGTCACCCGTCCGGATGCGATCCGCGCCGAGCAGCCGGTCGGCCTCCACGACGCCCGTACCGGCGCCGGCGACGTCGAAGTCGTCCGGGCCCAGCAGACCGGGGTGTTCGGCGGTCTCGCCGCCGACCAGGGCGCAGCCGGCCAGCACACAGCCTTCGGCGATGCCCTTGACGATGGCCGCGACACGCTCGGGGTGCACCTTGCCGACGCAGATGTAGTCGGTCATGAAGAGCGGCTCGGCGCCGCACACCACGATGTCGTCCATGACCATGGCGACCAGGTCGTGACCGATCGTGTCGTAGACGCCGAGCCGGCGGGCGATGTCGACCTTCGTGCCGACGCCGTCCGTGGCGGAGGCGAGCAGCGGGCGCTCGAACCGCTTGAGGGCGGAGGCGTCGAAGAGCCCGGCGAAGCCGCCGAGGCCACCGAGGACCTCGGGGCGCTGGGTCTTCTTCACCCACTCCTTCATGAGTTCTACGGCGCGGTCGCCCGCGTCGATGTCGACGCCGGCCGCCGCGTAGGAAGCACCGGGAACAGGGGTCTCAGACATTGCCTGGGATCTTTCGGGTTGGTGATACGAGGCTTCTACGGGCGACGGATCGCGTCGGCCGCTGCCGTGGCGGCCGGACCGGCCGCCAGCTCGGTCTCCAGGAGCTGCTTGCCGAGCAGTTCGGGGTCCGGGAGGTCCATCGGGTACTCGCCGTCGAAGCAGGCGCGGCAGAGGTTCGGCTTGGCGATGGTGGTCGCCTCGATCATGCCGTCGATGGAGATGTACGACAGGGAGTCGGCGCCGAGCGAGGTGCCGATCTCGTCGATGGTCATGCCGTTGGCGATGAGCTCCGCGCGGGTGGCGAAGTCGATGCCGAAGAAGCAGGGCCACTTCACGGGCGGCGAGGAGATCCGGATGTGGACCTCGGCGGCGCCGGCCTCGCGGAGCATGCGCACCAGCGCGCGCTGGGTGTTGCCGCGCACGATCGAGTCGTCGACGACGACCAGACGCTTGCCCTTGATGACTTCCTTCAGCGGATTCAGCTTCAGGCGGATGCCGAGCTGCCGAATCGTCTGCGAGGGCTGGATGAACGTACGGCCGACGTAGGCGTTCTTCACCAGACCCGCACCGAACGGGATGCCCGAGGCCTCCGCGTAACCGATCGCGGCCGGGGTGCCGGACTCCGGAGTCGCTATCACCAGATCGGCGTCGACCGGAGCTTCCTTGGCGAGCTTCCGGCCCATCTCGACACGGGAGAGGTAGACGTTCCGCCCGGCGATGTCGGTGTCGGGGCGGGCGAGATAGACGTACTCGAAGACGCAGCCCTTGGGCTTCGCTTCCGCGAATCGGGAGGTGCGCAGGCCGTTCTCGTCGATGGCGACGAACTCGCCCGGCTCGATCTCGCGGACGTACGCGGCGCCGCAGATGTCGAGGGCGGCGGACTCGGAGGCGACGACCCAGCCGCGCTCCAGGCGGCCGAGGACCAGCGGGCGGATGCCCTGCGGGTCGCGGGCCGCGTAGAGGGTGTGCTCGTCCATGAAGACGAGGGAGAAGGCGCCCTGTACCTGCGGGAGGACCGCGTGGGCGGCCTCCTCGATGGTCAGCGGCTTGCCGTCGGTGTCGACCTGGGCCGCGAGGAGCGCGGTGAGGAGGTCGGTGTCGTTGGTGGCCGCGACGCGGGGCGTACGGCCTTCCTGCTTGGGGAGGTCGGCGACCATCTCCGCGAGCTGCGCGGTGTTGACCAGGTTGCCGTTGTGGCCGAGCGCGATGGATCCGTGCGCGGTGGCGCGGAACGTCGGCTGGGCGTTCTCCCACACGGAGGCGCCGGTGGTCGAGTAGCGGGCGTGACCGACCGCGATATGACCCTGGAGCGAACCGAGCGAGGTCTCGTCGAAGACCTGTGAGACGAGGCCCATGTCCTTGAAGACGAGGATCTGCGAGCCGTTGCTGACCGCGATTCCCGCGGATTCCTGGCCTCGATGCTGGAGGGCGTAGAGCCCGAAGTAAGTGAGCTTGGCGACCTCTTCACCGGGAGCCCAGACTCCGAAGACGCCGCAAGCGTCCTGGGGTCCTTTCTCGCCGGGGAGCAGATCATGACTGAGTCGACCGTCACCACGTGGCACGGCACCGAGTGTAGGCGAGATCGACCACTGGTCCGAATTCGGGTTACTGGCAGGTAATGGATCACTTGTCGGCGCGTGCGTGGACGATCGTGCCGTTTTCGCTGGTCAGCGTGAGGGTGTCGTGATCGACTCGGTAGCCGACCGAGTCGTTGAAGAGGCCGAGGAGCGCGCGTTCGGTGCCCATGAGTGAGGCGTCGCACATCATTCGGGTGGTGGAGGGGCGGCCCAGCGTGATCTGCGCGGTGCGCACGGTGGCTGTCGCGTTGACGGCGTTGCAGCCGAGGCGGCCGCCGACCTTGCCGTTCTTGGCGTCGAAGGTGAGGTACGGCTTGCCCTGCACCTTGGTGGTCGCGCCGCCCGTGGTGATGCTCTGCACCTGCCAGTCGACGCCGGTGACGGGGCGCTGCGCTTCTACCGAGCCGGAGCCGGAGTTGCTGCCGCTGGTCGCCTTTTCGCTGCCGCACGCCACCACGAGCGGAACGATGGTCAGGACGGCGAGGGTGAATCGCTGTTTGTCCATGGGGGTGGGACGGGAGGGGCGGGGGACGGGTTCCCTTCAGGGTTCCCCGGGTCACTTCACCCCATGATCGGCAGCAGACCGCCCAGGTCCGCCCGTTCCCCGCTCGCGCTGACCTTCGCCTCTTCCACGGCGTCCTTCCACCGCGTCCGCCCGGTCGCCAGCCTGAGCCAGGTCAGGGGGTCGGTCTCCACGACGTTGGGCGGGGTGCCTCGGGTGTGCCGGGGGCCTTCTACGCACTGGACCACGGCGTACGGCGGGATGCGGACCTCGGTCGAGCCGCCGGGGGCCTTTGTGGCCAGGGCGTCGGCGAGGAGGCGGGTGGAGGCGGCGAGGGCCTGGCGGTCGTAGGGGATGTCGAGGCCGGGGACGGCGGCGTTGAGGTCGTCGGTGTGGACGCAGAGTTCGACGGTGCGGGTGACCAGGTAGTCGGCCAGGGGCATCGCGCCGACGTTGGTCTCGAGCAGCCGGGTGCCGGGGTGGGTGTCGAGGTGCGCGGTGAGGGTCTGTTCGACGTCGGCGAGGTAGGTGTCGAGGTCGGGGTGCTCGGCGGCGAGTGTGCGGGTGAAGTCGGCGATGGCGGAGGAGTTGGCCGCGGTGGCGAAGGGCCAGTCGAGGATCACGGCGTTCTGCGCCGGCGGGGACGGGTGGTCCAGGGCGCGGTGGATCGCGGTGATTGCCATGCCGATGTGTGCGACCAGTTCGCGTACGGTCCAGTCGCCCAGGCGGGTGGGGAGCGCGAGTTGGTCGGGGGTGAGTGTCCCTACGGCTTTTCGTACGTTGCCGAACTGGGCCAGGACCGCGGTGCGGGTCTTGGCGGGGTCGTATGTACGGGCGCGCTTCTTGGCCGGGGGCATGGCGGGGAGCCTAATCCTCGGGCGTGGGAGGTACACGGCGTTTTTGCCCGCGCGGGTGGGGCGCCCGCAGGTGTGTGGGTGGGGTCGGGGTCGTGGCGGTACGGCGAGCCCGCCGCTGGTCGGGCCCTTCGGTTTGTCACCACGGTGGGGCGGGGTTGGTGCCGGGTACGCGGCGGGCTGCGCCGTACCGCCACGACCCACTCCCGTTGTTCGGCGGCTGCGGGCGCGTGGGGGTGGAGGGGCATGTGTGCTGTCCTGCTGGTCAGGGGGCTTTGCGGGCGTAGTCCCCTAGGCCGTGTTCCACCAACTTGAATGCGCGGTCGGCTCGTTCGGGGGCTTCGGCTGCAACTGTGGTGACCGGCTCGCCTGCGTCGATGCGGCGGTAGTGCTCCTCGATGAGGGCGTTGCGGGCTGCGCTGATCATGGCGGCGGCGACTGTGGCGAGCATCAGGTCGCCGGTCTCCTCGGCCAGGTGGGCAGCCAGGTCCCGCGTGCCTTTCTGGGCGGCGAGGAACGCGCGCTCCATCAACACCGGGGTGCACATGACCAGTTCGCGGAGTTGGCGGGCGAACGGATCGCCGTGCAGGCCGACCGCCGGATCGCGGGTCTCGACCATCTCCAGGAACTGCCGTCGTACGGCGTCCAGGGCCGACTCGCCGGGCGGCCGCTCGCGTACCGCGCGGGCGGCGTCACCGAAGTGCTCCTCCATCGGCCAGAAGACCAAGTCCTCTTTGGTGCCGAAGTAGTTGAAGACGGTCATCTTGGAGACGTCGGAGGCGTCGGCGATCTCCTGCACGGACACGTTGTCGAAGCCGCGCTCGACGAAGAGGGCGATCGCGGTCCGGATGATCCGCCTGGCCGTCTCGATCTTCTTCCGCTCGCGCAGCCCCATCACTTCGGTCACGCACTCACTGTACCAAGACGAAATTTGATCCCGGATGAAATATTGACTCGGTACACGAACTGCCTTCATGGTGGATGCCATGACCGAGACCCAGCGAAAAATCGGCTTCGTCGTCTGCCTCGTCACGATCGTGCTGGCGCTGCTCGACATGCAGATCGTGTCCGCGGCCACCGTCCCGATCGTCCGGGACCTGGACCCCGCCCACGGCATCGACAAGATCCCGTGGCTGGTCAGTGCGTATGCGCTCGCGTCCGCGGCGATGCTGCCGCTGTACGGCAAGTTGTGCGACGTCCATGGTCCGAAGCGGGTCTTCACGGGGGCGATCGCGACCTTCCTGGTCGGTTCGGCGTTGTGCGGCGCCGCGCGGTCGATGGACCAGCTCATCGCGGCGCGCGCGGTGCAGGGGCTCGGCGGGGGAGGGTTGATGAGCATCACGATGATCGTGATCGCCCACCTCAGGGGGCCCGGCGAGAAGGACTCGGGGAAGGGCGCGAACGCGGGTGGGCTGGTGGCCGGCGGTGCGATGGCGGTCGGGCCGTGGATCGGCGGTCTGCTTGCCGACCATGTGAGTTGGCGGTGGATCTTCTACGTCAACCTGCCGGTGGGGGTTGTTGTGTTGGTGACGGTCGCCTTCGTCCTGAAGCTCCCCGAACACCATGTCCGGCGCCCGTTGGACTACTTGGGCGCGGGGTTGGCTGCCGGGTTCTCCAGCGCGTTGTTGTTGATGACCGACTGGGGAGGGAAGCGGTACGGGTGGGCTTCGCCGGAGATCGTGGGCCTGGGTGTCGTTACGGGGGTGACGCTCGGCCTGTTTCTGTGGCGCCAACTCCGGGCGCCCGAGCCGGTGTTGCCGCTGTCGTTGTTCAAGGTGCGCGAACTGCGGCTGGGCTTCGCGGTGCAGGCGATTCTCGGTGGGGCGATGATGTGCGCGATCTACTACGTCCTGATCTATCTGCAGGTCGCGCGGGGTATCGCCAGTTCGTCGGCGGGGCTGTTCCTGGTGCCGTTGGCGGTGGGGTTGGGGGTGACGGGTCTGCTCACCGGGCCGTTGGGGGCGCGGGGGTGGTCGGCACGGACGTTCACGCTGAGCGGTACGGCGACGACGGCACTCGCGTTCGCGCTGCTCGCCACGACGACCGGCCCGGACACCTCCCTCTGGCTGATCCGGGCGGAACTGCTCCTGGCGGGGGCGGGGTTCGGCCAGCTCGTCGGCCAACTGGTCCTGCTGGTGCAGGACTCGGCACCGCGCCCTCAGCTGGGGGTGGCCACGACCTCGATCCGCTTCTTCCAGACCCTGGGCAACGCGCTGGGCACGGCCGTCTTCGGCACGGTGCTCGCCCGTTTCTACGCCGGCCACGGGCCCGGTGGTGACATCACGGGGCTGGCCCGTCTGACGGGGGCGGCTCACGTGGCCGGTGTCCAGGCCTTTGTGGATGCGACGCGGGTGGTGTTCTGGGGTGGGGCCGGGTTGATGGCGGTGGCCGCGGTGTTGGCCTGGCGGTTGCCCAAGTCCGGGGAGGGGGAGGGTGCTTCGGTTGCGGGCGATGACCTCGCTTATGTGCGCACGTAGGTCACGAACGCGGTGAATGCCTCCGGGGGGAGGGTGAGGGCGGGGCCGTGGGGGAGTTTGGAGTCTCGGACGGCGACCAGGGGTTGGGTGGGGGTGAGGTTGGCGACCTCGACGCAGTTGCCGCCCGAGTCGTTGCTGTAGGACGACTTGCCTAGGTTGGCTTCAAAGCCGGGCCGACTTCATGTGGGCGACGAAGCTCACGAACGCCTCCGGCGGGAGAACGAGGGCGGAGCCACCCGGGAGCTTGGAGTCGCGGACGGCGACCCGGGCGTGGGTAGAGGTGAGGTTGGCTACCTCGACGCAGCTGGATCCCTGCTCGTCGCTGTACGAGGACTTGAACCAGGTCCCCTCGGCGGCCAGTTCAAGGGCATTGGGGTGCGTGCTCATTGCTGCTCCAACTCTCGTACGGCTCGTTCCAGAAATCGCGGTGTCTCCCGGGGCCCGGGTGCCCCGGCCCTCATGGCGTCGAACCGGCGCGTATATCTCCAGATCTCGGTGTCCTTATCCGTGACGGTGGTCCCGTCAGCCGCGTCCATGCTCACCACAGTGGGCAGGGGCGAGGGAAACTCCATGAGGATGAAGTTCTTGCTGCAACGGTAGACGGGTTCCGCCATCGGGAGAATCTGCACCGTCACGTTGTCCAGCGAGGCCAGCTCTGCCAGGTGCTTGTACTGCTCCCGCATGACCTCGGCACCGCCGAACACCCGTCGTAGTGTCGCCTCCTCCAGGATCGCGTGGATCTCCACCGGCTGTTCAGAGCGCGTGATCACCTCCCTGCGCCGCATGCGGATCTCGACGTTGCGCTCGACGAACTCCGTGTTGCGCTCGTCGACCGGTTTCGCGGTCTCGAACTGAGCTCGCGCGTACGCCTCGGTCTGGAACAAGCCGAACATCACGTCGGGTTGGTAAACCCGGAGGATCTTGGCGTCCCCCTCCAACCCGACGCTCATGTTGAACCCGGACGGCATGAAGGCCCGATACACCGACCACCAACCCCGTTTCAGCGAGTTCTTGTGGATGTCCAGCAAGAACTCAACATCGCTCGGGTCGCTCACCCCGTACCGCTTCAACAACGACTTGAGGTCCTGGACGCTGGGCAGGCTCGTCAACCCCCGCTCCACCCGGTGCAGTGTCGACTCGGACACGCTCGTCCCCTTCACCGCTTGGCCCCTCGTGATGCCCCGGCCCAACTCACCTCCCCCGTCCGCCTGTTCGCGTAGGCGTCGCAGCTCCTGACCCAGCTGCATACGACGAATCGTGGGCCCCGTTTTCGCTGCCACCGTGTCCACCTCTTTTCGTGCCGTGCCCGCCAACTCGACCCGCATGCCCACCGAATCACGCACGGTGCCCGACGGATCGCAGCCAGTGCCCGGAGTCTGGCATACCGTGCCCCGCGTCCGCAGGAGAATGCCCACCATCCGGCATATACCAGTTAATGCGGGATTCCCTTGTTCGATTGCCGCACCCGATCCCACCTGCGGAAAGTGGTCCCATGACCACACCACGCAAAAACCCCACCCCTCCCTCCAACCCCCGCCCCCGAACCGACGCCCCCTTCCTCGTCGGCGACCGAGTCAAGGGCACCAGCTACGTGCCACCGGGACCCCACCGGCGGGAAGCACCGGAAAACTTCGAGGGCGTCGTCGTGCAGGTCGGTTCCGGGTATGCCGGGGTCGACGCCGAGCACGCGTTTCTCTGGGTGAAGCTGAAGGATCACACCGAGCGGCAAGCGCTGGTCGCCGACACCGAGTTGGTCGAGGAGTGAACCTCGTCCTCAGTACCCTCGCCGGCCTGCTTGCCCTGCTCGCCCTCTTCTTACTGGTCAAGCCGGACAACGAGCCGTATACCGAGTCACCGCCACCCCCGGCCGAACAACCTCCCCGCCCCGAACTCCCCTCCCCCGCCACCTCGTTCATCACCACCGGCCTCGGCGGCCCCTGGCCCCCCGCCACCTACTGCGGCGAACGTTGCCGCACCGCCATGACCAACCCGCTCGACCACGACAGCCGCACAGAACGGAAATCCGGGCGTCCCTCCAACTCGACCAACACACGTTTCACCGCGGCCTCGTGGGACGCCGGCCAGTTCGGTTGTGGGAGCAGGTCGTCGATCAGGTAGGTGCCGCCGGGGGACCCGAGGCCCAAGGCCCGTTCCAGGTGGGTGAATTCGCCGGGCGGTGCCCTCGCCTACGCCGGTGACACCTCACCCCACCCCACCCCACCCCACCGACGACCCCACCAACCGCCATGTCGGTCCGCTGTCGGCCGTGTCGGTCCCGCGTCGGCGACTTGTCGGTGCTCGCTGGAAACGTTCCGTTCCGGAGTACCCGCCGGGCGCCCGTCCAGCGGGCCCGCACCACGCAAGGCACACACGCCACGCAAGGCACACAAGACACCCAAGGAGTCGTCATGACCACACACGTCACGATCATCGGCGCCGGACTCGGCGGACTGACCCTCGCCCGCGTCCTGCACGTGAACGGCATCCCTGCCACCGTCTACGAAGCGGAGGCCTCACCGATGGCCCGGCTCCAGGGCGGGATGCTCGACATCCATGACTACAACGGCCAACTCGCCCTGAAGGAAGCTGACTTGATGGACGAGTTCCGTGCCATCATCCTGGAGGGCCGCCAGGCGACCCGCGTCGTCAACTGGGACGGAACCGTCCTGATGGAGGAGCCCGACGACGGCACCGGGGGCCGACCCGAGGTGCAGCGCGGGGAGTTGCGGCAGATCCTGCTCGACTCGCTCCCGGAAGGGACCGTGCGGTGGGGGCACAAGGTCAGCGGCACCCGCACCCTCGACGACGGCCGGCACGAAGTCACCTTCGCCGACGGGAGCATCGTCGTCACGGATCTGCTCGTCGGCGCCGACGGCGCCTGGTCACGCGTACGGCCGTTGTTGTCCGATGCCACTCCCGAGTACTTCGGGCGGTCGTTCGTCGAGACCTATCTGTACGAGAGTGAGAGCCGGCATCCGGTCGCCGCGCGGACGGTCGGTGGCGGTTCGCTGTTCGTGCTCGCCCCGGGCGAGGAGGCGAACGGGAAGTGGATAGCGGCACACCGAGAGCGCGGCGAGACGCTGCACGCCTACCTGATCCTGGCCAAGCCGCAGGAGTGGTTCGCCGCCATCGACTTCACCGACCCCGCCGCGGCCACCGCCCGCATCGCCGCCGAGTTCGACGGCTGGGCCCCCGAGATCACCGCCCTGATCACCGACACCGACACCGCTCCTGTCCTACGGCCCCTCAACTTGCTCCCGATCGGCCACCGTTGGGACCGGGTACCGGGAGCGACTCTCCTGGGCGACGCCGCCCATCTCTCACCGCCGGACGGCGAGGGCGCCAACCTGGCCATGCAGGACGGTGCCGAACTCGCCCTGGCCATCGCCGCGCACCCCGACGACATCGAGGCCGCGCTCACCTCGTACGAAGAAGCGCTGTTCCCCCGTAGCGCCGCCGCGGCCACCGCGGCCGTGGCCACCAACGAAGCCATCGGGCAGATGCTGATCGACGGCCTCGACCTCGGCGAGCGGAGCGCGTGACAGACGGTTACGCCTTGGACAGCTGGAACGTCGCCGCCGCCGGGAACTTCAGGTCGGTGCAGTCGCGGCGGGCGGCGACATCCGTGACGTACGCCTTGAAGAGGGCCTGGAGCCTCGGCTGGACGATCTTGTCATACGGATAGTCGCTGCTCAGCGTGTGGACGGCCGGCTGTCCGGCGCAGGTGGAGGAGGCCCACCACACGTTTTCCTCGTCGTCGTAGCCCGCGGTGCCGGGGTCCAACGACCTGTGGTCCCTGCCGAAGTGGTCCGTCGCGACCTCGCGTGCCTCGTCGCCGAAGTAGGACTCGGTCCGCAGCCAGAAGGGGGCGAGCCGGATCACGTCGTCGAGGCTGTTGCCGCTGCCTTCGTCCTTGGTGAGGTCGGGCCACATCCTGCGCACCTCCTTGCTGCTCACTCCGAGCAGGCAGCTCTCCTCCTGCGCGTGGGTGGCGGCAGGGGTGCCCAGGGCGCGGTCGGGGAGCCGCCAGCGGCCCTTCGCCGCGATGTATCCGGCGTACCAGCCGCACGTTCCGCCGGCCGACTTCGCGTTCACCAACTTCATGCTGGGCGTGGGCAGTTCGGCCGGAAGCGCGGGCAGCGTGGCCTTGCAGCCCAGCTTCTTCGCCGCCCGTACGACCGCGGTGCGGGCCAGCCCGGCGAGCGTTCTGCGGTCGGCGTCCGTGACCGGGTCGCGCTCGAAGTACTTGGCCACGGTCATGGCGTTGACGGAGGTCGTCCCGCCGGACTTGTCGGTGCACTTGGCCTTCACGACGGCGGCATTGCCGTAGTACACACCGATCCGCCCGTCACCCATCGGGTACGCGCCCGTCTGCCTGGTCTCCCGCGTGACGTCGGCGTTCGGCTTCCTGCCCATTGTCGGGAACGGGTCGTCCCACCCGCTCACCAACTGCGCGAAATCGTCGCTCGGGTTCGACCAGACCGAGAGAACGAAGTGGTTGTACGTGGTGCCCGGCTTCCCGACCCGGTAGATCTCACACCGCGCGGGCATGAAGGCCGGACCGAGCTCGTCGATCGAGTCGTTGTCTTCGCTGCCCGCCCGCGCCCTCGTCGTACCGCCGTCGAGGTCCAGCACCCGGTCGGGGTCGACCAGCCCGGCGCATGCCTTCGCGATCCGATCCCGGCTGGCGGACCGGTCGTACTGGTCCCTCGCCTCCAGCCACAGCCCCCAGCCACCCGCCCCGACCCCGAACAGCGCTGCCACAGCCACGAGTTGGTTGAAGGCGTTGCGCCGACGGCTCCCTCGGTCCGGAGTCAGCCAACGGGAGCGCGGAAAAGGCACCCGGGCCCGCTCGGAGGAATCATCTGGCATGGGCTCAGCGTCGAAACTCACGCGCACCTCCGGCCGTCGTCGCCGAACTCACGAACTCCCGTATCTCCACCGGTACTTCCACGTTCCCGCTCCCCCGTTCCACGTCCACGGCCGTCGAAGTTAGCACGCGCGAAGACCCTGCCCGGATCCCGGACAGGGCCTTCACATGCGTGTGTTCTTACGACGACCTACGCCAGCAGCGCCGGGATCGTCCCCTCGTGCGCCTCACGCAGTTCCTCCAGGGAAAGTGCGAACTCGCCCTGGATCTCTACGGAGTTGCCGTCGACGACACCGATGCGCGTGACCGGGAGACCCCGCGCCCCGCACATGTCGTTGAAGCGGAGTTCCTCCGAGCGCGGGATCGCCACGACCGCACGCCCCGCCGACTCCGAGAACAGGAACGTGAACGCGTCCAGGCCGTCGGGGACGATCAGGCGTGCGCCCTTCTCGCCCAACAGGGCCGATTCCACCACCGCTTGGATCAGACCGCCGTCGGACAGGTCGTGCGCCGAGTCGATCATGCCGTCGCGGGACGCGGAGATCAGGATCTCGGCCAGCAGCCGCTCCCGCTCCAGGTCGACCTTCGGGGGCAGGCCGCCGAGGTGGTCGTGGACCACCTGCGACCAGGCCGAACCGCCGAACTCCTCACGCGTGTCGCCGAGGAGGTAGAGGAGCTGGCCCTCTTCCTGGAAGGCGACCGGGGTGCGGCGTGCCACGTCGTCGATGACGCCCAGGACCGCGACCACCGGGGTCGGGTGGATCGCTACGTCGCCCGTCTGGTTGTAGAGGGAGACGTTGCCGCCCGTGACCGGCGTGCCCAACTGCTGGCAGGCGTCCGCCAGTCCACGGATCGCCTCCGCGAACTGCCACATCACCGCCGGGTCCTCGGGCGAACCGAAGTTCAGGCAGTCCGACACCGCGAGGGGCTTCGCGCCCGTCGTCGCCACGTTGCGGTAGGCCTCCGAGAGCGCCAACTGGGCGCCCGCGTACGGGTCCAGCTTCGCGTAGCGGCCGTTGCCGTCCGTCGCGATGGCGACCCCGAGGCCGGTCTCCTCGTCGATGCGGATCATGCCCGAGTCCTCGGGCTGCGCCAGCACCGTGTTGCCCTGCACGAAGTGGTCGTACTGCGAGGTGATCCACTTCTTGGACGCCTGGTTCGGGGACGACACCAGCGCCAGGACCTGGGACTTGAGTTCCTCCGAAGTCCCGGGCCGGGCAAGCTTGTTGGCGTCGTCCGCCTGCAGCGCGTCCTGCCAGGACGGGCGGGCGTACGGGCGCTCGTAGACCGGGCCGTCGTGCGCGACCGTGCGCGGGTCGACGTCCACGATCTTGCCGCCGTGCCAGAAGATCTCGAGGCGGTCGCCGTCGGTCACCTCACCGATGACCGTGGCGATGACGTCCCACTTCTCGCAGATCTCGAGGAAGCGGTCGACCTTCGACGGTTCGACGACCGCGCACATCCGTTCCTGCGACTCGCTCATGAGGATTTCCTCGGGAGAGAGGGTCGAGTCGCGGAGGGGGACGTCGTCGAGCGTCACCGTCATGCCGCCGGAGCCGTTCGACGCCAACTCGCTTGTGGCGCAGGAGAGTCCGGCCGCTCCCAAGTCCTGGATGCCGACCACCAGCTTCTCGGCGAACGCCTCAAGGGTGCACTCGATGAGGAGCTTCTCCTGGAAGGGGTCGCCGACCTGGACGGCGGGGCGCTTCGACGGCTTGGCGTCGTCGAAGGTCTCGGACGCGAGGATCGACGCGCCGCCGATGCCGTCGCCGCCCGTGCGGGCGCCGTAGAGGATGACCTTGTTGCCCGCGCCGGACGCCTTCGCGAGGTGGATGTCCTCGTGCCGCATGACGCCGATGGCGCCGGCGTTGACCAGCGGGTTGCCCTGGTAGCAGGCGTCGAAGACGACCTCGCCGCCGATGTTGGGCAGGCCCAGGCAGTTGCCGTAGCCGCCGATGCCCGCGACGACGCCCGGGAGGACGCGCTTGGTGTCGGGGTGGTCGGCCGCGCCGAAGCGCAGGGGGTCCACGACCGCTACCGGGCGGGCGCCCATCGCGATGATGTCGCGCACGATGCCGCCGACGCCCGTGGCCGCGCCCTGGTAGGGCTCGACGTAGGACGGGTGGTTGTGCGACTCGACCTTGAAGGTGACCGCGTAGCCCTGGCCGACGTCCACGACGCCCGCGTTCTCGCCGATGCCGACGAGGAGGGCGTCCGACTGGGGGGCCTTCTCGCCGAACTGGCGGAGGTGGACCTTGGAGGACTTGTACGAGCAGTGCTCGGACCACATGACCGAGTACATGGCGAGCTCGGCGCCGGTCGGGCGGCGGCCGAGGATCTCCACGACCTTCTCGTACTCGTCCTTCTTCAGACCGAGTTCGGCCCAGGGCAGCTCGACGTCGGGGGTCTCGGCCGCGTGCTCGACCGTGTCCAGAGGCGTCCGGCTCATGCGTTGACCAGCTTCTTGAGGATCGAGGTGAAGAAGGGGAGGCCGTCGGTGCGGCCGGACCCGACGAGCGCCTCGACGGCGTGCTCCGGGTGCGGCATGAGGCCCACGACGTTTCCGGCGGCGTTCGTGATGCCGGCGATGTCACGCAGGGAACCGTTCGGGTTCACGTCCAGGTAGCGGAAGACGACGCGGCCCTCCGCCTCCAGCTCGTCGAGCGTGTGCTCGTCGGCGACGTAGCGGCCGTCCATGTTCTTCAGCGGGATGTGGATCTCCTGGCCGGACACGTAGTCGCTGGTCCAGGCGGTGTCCGCGTTCTCCACTCGCAGTTTCTGGTCACGGCAGATGAAGTGCAGGTGGTTGTTGCCGAGCATCGCGCCGGGGAGGAGGTGCGCCTCGGTGAGGATCTGGAAGCCGTTGCAGATACCCAGGACGGGGAGTCCCGACTTCGCCTGCTCGATGACCGTCTCCATCACCGGCGAGAAACGGGAGATGGCGCCCGCGCGCAGATAGTCGCCGTAGGAAAAACCGCCCGGGAGGACGACCGCGTCGACCTGGTGGAGGTTCTTGTCCTTGTGCCAGAGGGCTACCGGTTCGGCGCCGGCGAGACGGATCGCGCGCTGGGTGTCGCGGTCGTCCAGGCTGCCGGGGAAAGTGACGACGCCAATACGAGCGGTCACTTGGCCGCCTCCGCCACTTCTTCCACCTTGACGGTGAAGTCCTCGATCACCGTGTTGGCGAGGAAGGATTCCGCAAGATCGTGGATGCGGGCGAGCGCGGCCTCGTCGACCGGGCCGTCAACTTCCAGTTCGAATCGCTTTCCCTGACGTACGTCGGAGATGCCTTCGAAACCCAGGCGTGGCAGCGCACGCTGGACCGCCTGGCCCTGGGGGTCGAGGATCTCCGGCTTGAGCATGACGTCGACTACGACGCGTGCCACTGGCACTCCCGGTGTTGTGGTGCTGAGCGTGTTCCTGCGGGTCTTCGACAGGTGACTTCAGACTACCTGCACAAAATTTCTACGCGAGTAGAGTTGTAGGAATCTACGTGAGGACCATCACGATCCGGTGTCGGGTGGGGGTCTTCACGAAAAGTTCAGGGAAAGATCCCGGATCGATCCCGGTTCCCTATTGCGCGGAGACACGCGGGAAGATTTAGTCGGGCTTCACATTGCATTGCCGGGCACTGTACAAATGAATTGGCAATAGCCGATACTTTGCCCAATAACAGGCGGACAGTCGACATCTCCGCACCTCCGTGACGTCTCCGTGCGTCCCCGCGGATAGTGCGGTTTCAGGTGTCGCACGAAGGGACCGATATTCGTGGCGCAGAAGGTCGTGGTCACTCTCTTTGACGACATCGACGGCTCGGAAGCGGCGGAAACGATCGCCTTCGGGCTCGACGGCAAGTCGTACGAGATCGACCTGAATCAAGCCAATGCCAAGAAACTGCGTAAGGCGCTCGCGCCCTACGTGGACGCAGGTCGCAAGCGGTCGAGGTCGGGCAAGGCCTACCGCCAGACCGAGGTCGCCCCCGACCCGGCTGCCGTCCGGGCCTGGGCGCAGGCGAACAAGATGGACGTGCCGGCGCGCGGACGCATCCCCAAGAAGGTCTACGAGGCGTTCGCCGCCGCGCAGTAGGACAGCGGCGGGACATGAGCCGACTGCCGGTCATCGGCCCCTCGGGGCAACCGACTTGCGCTGCACCCCTCCTGGTCAGCTAGAGTTCGGAGCACGCCGAGGGGCGAGGCCGAAAGGCCCAGCTCACGGAGTACATGCGGGTGTAGTTCAGTAGCAGAACATCCCCCTTCCAGGGGGAAGGCGCAGTGTGCAATTCCTGTCACCCGCTCTGCAGCATCACCGTTCGGACCACTCTGGTGGATCGGGTAGGCTGGTGCTCGCGCCGATCAGTGAGAGCTGGTCGGAGGCAATGCGGACGTAGCTCAGTTGGTAGAGCGCAACCTTGCCAAGGTTGAGGTCGCCAGTTCGAACCTGGTCGTCCGCTCCAGCGAAAGACCCCGGTCCAGTGGACCGGGGTTTTTGCTGTGCCCGATCCATCGCCCGCTCCGCGTCAACAGATCGTTCCCGTCTGACATTTGTCATGCCGAGTGATGACACCGCGCACTGCTGTCTGGCCCTCGCCGCGGCGACGCTGAAGTCATGGACACCAACGAACACGAACACGTGATTGAGGTCACTGACCTACGCCGTGTGTACGGGGGCGGGTTCGAGGCTGTGCGGGGGATCACCTTCTCCGTGCGGCGCGGGGAGGTCTTCGCGCTCCTGGGCACCAACGGCGCGGGCAAGACGTCCACGGTCGAACTTCTCGAGGGGCTCGCGCCGGCGTCCGGCGGGCGGGTGCGCGTCCTCGGCCACGATCCCTACAGCGAGCGGGCCGCCGTACGGCCGCGGACCGGGGTGATGTTGCAGGAGGGTGGGTTTCCGTCCGAGCTGACCGTCGCCGAGACCGCGCGGATGTGGGCGGGCTGCACGAGCGGGGCGCGGCCCGAGGCGGAGGCGCTCGCGCTGGTCGGGCTCGCGCGGCGGGCGGACGTACGGGTGAAGCAGTTGTCCGGGGGTGAACGGCGGCGGCTCGATCTGGCGCTGGCGCTGCTCGGGTCGCCCGAGGTGCTGTTCCTCGACGAGCCGACGACCGGACTCGACGCCGAAGGGCGGCGGGACACCTGGGAGTTGGTGCGGGCGTTGCGCGACGGCGGGACGACCGTGCTGCTGACCACGCACTACCTGGAGGAGGCGGAGGGGCTCGCCGACCGGCTCGCGATTCTGAGCGAGGGGCGGATCGCGGTCACCGGGACACCGGCCGAGGTGACGGCGGGGCGGCCGTCGCGCATCTCGTTCGAGCTGCCCTCGGGTTATTTCGTGGGGGATCTGCCGCCGCTCGGTGAGCTGGGGGTCGTCGGGCACGAGGTGGCGGGGAGGGTCGTACGGCTGGAGACGCACGAGTTGCAGCGGGCGGCCACCGGGCTGTTGGTGTGGGCCGAGGGGGCGCGGATCGAACTGCGGCGGCTCGAGGTGCGGTCGGCCTCGCTGGAAGAGGCGTTTCTGGGGATCGCGCGCGAGCAGGGAGTGACCGTATGAGTGCCGTGACGACCACGCCGGCCGGGCGGCTACGGGCGCTCGGGCGGGCCGAGTTGGCGTTGCTGGGGCGGAACCGGAGTGCGGTGGTCACGGCGCTGCTGGTGCCGCTGGCGCTGCCGTTCAGCGTGCGGCCGGCCGTCGACCAGATGAATCTCAAGGGGGAGGGGCTGACGGTCGGGGCGGTGATGCTCACCGCGGCGATCGGGTTCTCATTGCTGTTCGCCGTGTACTCGTCGCTGGTGAGTGCCTTCGTCTCGCGGCGGGAGGAACTGGTCCTCAAGCGGTTGCGCACCGGGGAGCTGGGCGACGCCGAGATCCTCACGGGGACCGCGCTGCCGGCGGTGTGTGTCGGGTTCGTGCAGTCCGTGCTGCTGGCGGTGGCGTGCGTGCTGCTGCTCGATGCGGGGGCACCTGCGATGCCCCAACTCGTCGTCCTGGGGCTCCTGTTCGGCCTATTCCTGTCCGCCGCGCTGGCCGCCCTCACGGCGACGGTGACCAGGACGGCGGAGAGCGCGCAGGTGACCGCGTTGCCGGTGCTGTTCGCGTCCATGATGGGGTCCGGGATCATCATCCCGCTGCAGCTCCTGCCCGACCGGGTCGCGGACGTCTGCCAGTTCCTGCCCCTCTCCCCCGCGATCCGGCTGATCAGCGGCGGCTGGAACGGCGACCTGTCCGGCTACGACGCGCTGGGCGCCGTTCTGACCGCGCTGGCCTGGACCGTCCTCGCGGTGTTTGCTGTACGGCGGTGGTTCCGGTGGGAGCCGCGGCGCTGAAGTACGCGGAGCACGGCAAGCACGGGGAGCACCGAGAGATGCGGACACCTGGAGGATCGGGCGAGGGCTCGGGCGGCTGGTGGGGGCGGAAGAGCACGCCCGGGAAGGTCGAGACGTACACCCGGTGGTCCTTCCACTTCTTCGCGCTGATCGAGGTCGCGTCGATCGGGCTGCCGCTGTTCGCGCAGGTCGGGGTGGATACCGCGGGCTGGATGGCGACCGTCGTGACCGTGCACGCGGCGCTCTGCTCCACCACCGCGTCCCGGGCGCTCGACTGGACCCGGGGTCGGCGCGCGCGTCCGGTACGGCTCATGTGGTTCCTCGGCTCGGTGACCGCGCTGATCGCCGTCGTCGCGCTGGTCCTACGGGAACGGGGTCCCGGTGACGACCAGGTGCGGGCCGCCGCGAGCACGCTCTTCGTGGGGGTGCTGAGCTTCGGCGCGGGCACGCTGACGCTCGGGATGCGCGGGCGGCGGCAGGTCCTCGCGGTGGTCGCGGGTGTGGTCGGCGGCACGCTGGTCGCGCAGCTCCCGCTGGAGGTGGCCGCGCCGGCCGCGCTCGGCACCGCGGTGGCGGTCCTCCTCGGAGGCGGCGGCCTCGCCTTCACCGCCGCGTTCTCCGTCTGGCTCCTCGACGCCGTCTACGAACTCGACGAAGCCCGCGAGACCCGGGCCCGCCTCGCCGTCGCCGAGGAACGGCTCCGGTTCGGCCGCGACCTGCACGACGTGATGGGCCGCAACCTGTCGGTGATCGCGCTGAAGAGCGAGCTGGCGGTGCAGTTGGCGAGGCGGGGACGCACCGAGGCCGTGGAGCAGATGATCGAGGTCCAGCGGATCGCCCGGGAGTCACAGCGCGAGGTACGCGATGTCGTACGGGGCTACCGCGAGGCCGACCTCCGGCTCGAACTGGCAGGCGCCCAGGGCGTGTTGGCCGCCGCGGGCATCGAGTGCGAGGTGACCGGCGACGCGGCGGGGCTGCCGGTCGAGGTGCAGTCGGCGCTCGGGTGGGTGGTCCGCGAGGCGACGACGAACGTGCTGCGGCACGGGGATGCGGGGCGGTGCGTGGTGGGGGTGCGGGTGGCCGGGGGGCGGGTTGTGCTGACCGTGGAGAACGACGGGGTGAAGGTGGCGGAGGGAGGCGGAGGCACTGTCGGCTCCGGTGATGACGACGGGGGTGGCGGCAAGGGCGGCTCGGGCCTCGTGGGGTTGCGGGAGCGGCTGACCTCGGTGGGCGGGGAGTTGGAGGCGGGGGCGGTGGACGGCGAACGGTTCCGGGTGGTGGCCACGGTGCCGTTGCCTTCGGCGACGGGGACAGGGAGCGGCGCTTCATGACCGCGCCGCGCGTCCTACGTCCGCCGGGTGCCGGGCGCTGTGAGCGGGGCGGGATGCCCGGTGACCGGGTACGTCGGACAGCCCCTGCCGGCCGCGAGCGAGATCGCCTCACGGCCGCGCCCGCCACCCCGCCGCACCGTGAGCGGAGCGGGATGCCCCGTGACCGGGTGCGTCGGACAGCCCCTGCCGACCGCGAGCGAGATCGCCTCACGATCGCCCCGGCCACCCCGCCGCACCGTGAGCGGGGCCGTATGCCCGGTGACCGGGTACGTCGGACAGCCCCTGCCAGCCGCGAGCGAGATCGCCTCACGATCGCCCCGGCCACCCCGCCGCGCCATGAGCGGGGCCGTATGCCCGGTGACCGGGTACGTCGTACAGCCCCTGCCGACCGCGAGCGAGATCGCCTCACGATCGCCCCGGCCACCCCGCCGCACCGTGAGCGGGGCCGTATGCCCGGTGACCGGGTACGTCGGACAGCCCCTGCCAGCCGCGAGCGAGATCGCCTCACGATCGCCCCGGCCACCCCGCCGCGCCATGAGCGGGGCCGTATGCCCGGTGACCGGGTACGTCGTACAGCCCCTGCCGACCGCGAGCGAGATCGCCTCACCATTCGGCCACTTCGCCGCCCCCGCCACCTCCCCGTCTCGATCAGGAGCACCCCATGACCGCCCCCGTCGTAAGACTCCTGCTCGCCGATGACGAGCACCTCATCCGGGGTGCGCTCGCCGCGTTGCTCGGGCTGGAGGATGACCTCGTGGTGGTGGCCGAGGCGGCTACCGGGCCCGAGGCGTTGGCCATGGCTCGGGCGCATGAGCCGGATGTGGCTGTGCTGGATCTTCAGATGCCGGGGGCGGACGGTGTGAAGGTGGCCACATCGTTGCGGGCCGAGTTGCCGGGGTGCCGGGTGCTGATCGTGACCGGGCACGGTCGGCCCGGGCATCTCAAGAGGGCGCTTGCGGCGGGAGTGCGGGGGTTCGTGCCCAAGACCGTCAGTGCTCAGCGGCTTGCCGAGATCATTCGTACCGTGCATGCCGGAAACCGTTACGTCGACCCCGAGTTGGCCGCCGACGCGATCTCCGCCGGGGACTCGCCGCTGACCGCCCGGGAGGCCGAGGTGCTGGAACTGGCCGCCGACGGGGCGCCGGTCGCGGAGATCGCCGAACGGGCCGCGCTCTCGCAGGGCACCGTGCGGAACTATCTCTCCTCCGCCGTCTCGAAACTCGGGGCCGAGAACCGTCATGCGGCAGTGCGTCTCGCACGCGAGCGAGGTTGGGTATAGTTGCTCTCGCGCCACGGCGCAGCGCGGACGTAGCTCAGTTGGTAGAGCGCAACCTTGCCAAGGTTGAGGTCGCCAGTTCGAACCTGGTCGTCCGCTCAAGACGAAGACCCCGGTCCACTGGACCGGGGTCTTCTCGTGCGCCTAGCTCCAGTTCAGGCCCGTCAGGCGCTCGTACGCCTCGATGTACTTCGCGCGCGTCGCGTCCACCACCTGCTGCGGAAGCGCCGGCGGCGGCTGCTCGCTCTTGCGGTCCCAGCCGGACTCCGGGCCGGTCAGCCAGTCGCGCACGAACTGCTTGTCGTACGACGGCTGCGCGTGGCCCGGCTCCCAGGTCTCGGCCGGCCAGAAGCGGGACGAGTCCGGGGTGAGGACCTCGTCGGCCGCGATCAGTGTCTCGCCGTCGTAGCCGAACTCGAACTTCGTGTCCGCGAGGATGATGCCCCGGTCGCGCGCGATGTCCCGGGCCCGGCCGTAGACCGCGAGGGTCGCCTGGCGCAGCTGCGCGGCGGTGTCCGCGCCGACCTGGCGCGCGACCTCCTCGTACGACACGTTCTCGTCGTGCTCCCCTACGGCCGCCTTGGTGGCCGGGGTGAAGATCGGAGCGGGGAGTTCGCTGCCGTCGACCAGGCCCTCGGGGAGGGCGAGGCCGCAGACCGTGCGGGAGGCGTCGTACTCGACCAGGCCGGAGCCGGTGAGGTAGCCGCGGGCCACGCACTCCACCGGGACCATCTGGAGGGACTTGCAGATCAGCGTGCGGCCCTCCCAGTCGGCGGGGGCGCCGGGCGGGAGGTCGGTGCCGAGGACGTGGTTGGGGATCAGGTCGGCGAGCTGGTCGAACCACCAGAGGGAGAGCTGCGTGAGGACCCTGCCCTTGTCGGGGATCTCCGTCGGCAGTACCCAGTCGTACGCGGACATGCGGTCGCTGGCGACCATCACGAGCTCGCCCGCCTCGTTCTGGTACAGCTCGCGCACCTTGCCGGTGTGGAGGTGCGTCAGGCCCGGAACCTGGAGCGGCTCGGGCTTTTCTACGAATCCGGACACGGTTCCTCCAGTGGGTCTCTCCAACTGGCTCGATTGTCCCGTATGCGCGGCCGCATCCGGACAGGGGGTGAGTCTGCCCGGTACGTGCGGTCAGTCGTGCTTGCAGATGCGGTCCAGGAGGTTGGCCGTGGCCCGCTGGACACGGGCGTCCACATGGCCGGGGCGGTCCAGGGCCGGAGACCAGGCGAAGGTGCCGGAGGCGAAGACGAGGGAGCCGGACGGCGCCCGGTACAGGGAGGTCTCCTGGTGGCGGAGGGCGCCCTCGCCGTCCGCGTACGGGGAGTGGGCGAGCAGGATGCGCTCCTCGTGCGGGGGCAGCTGGGTGCGCGGGAAGTACCGGTCGGCCTCGCCCGCGACCAGGCCCTCGACCGGGTCGCCCTCGCCGGCGCCGGTCGCCTCCCACAGCCAGTGGTCGGCGTTGCGGACGATCAGGGGGGACGGCTCGGGCACCCGGCCCGCGTACTGGATACCCACCAACTGCTGTTCCGGGCGGTCGACTTCACGCCACAGCACCGGTTTGCCCGGGCCCCGGCGCTTGCGGCAGGTGAGGAGGCGGTCGGGGACGCCGGACGGGGAGGGCCCCAACTCCACTTGCCAGTACATGGTGTTGGCGGAGAGGAAGACGAGGGACGTGCCGTGGTCGCGGGCGCGTTCGACGGTACGGCGCATCTGTGCCGACCAGTACTCGTCGTGGCCCGGGAAGACCAACCCCCGGTAGCGGGTGGGGTCCACGCGCCCGGAGTGCAGGTCGCGGGCGTCGGCGTAGGCGAGGTCGTAGCCGTAGCGCTCGGCCCAGCGGATGAAGTCGTAGGCGTGGCCGACGTGGAGGGGCAGGCCCGCGCCCGCGTACGGGCGGTCGAAGGAGACCGTCGTCGCGGCCTCGGACTCGCCGAGGAGGCGGCCGTCGCCGTCCCAGGCGTGGTAGAGGCTCGCGCCGGTGTGGCCGTCCTCCGGGTAGAGGTTGTACGCCTGCCACGTGATGTCCGGCAGGAGGAGGAGCAGGTCGGCGGGGTGGCTGTCGCGGACCGTGAACGGGATGTGCGAGCGGTAGCCGTCGGCGGTGGTGAGGACGGCCACGTACGCGCCGATGCTCCAGTAGCTCGGGATCTGCAGCCGCCAGGAGAGCCACCAGTGGTGGCAGGAGACCGTGCGGTCGGCGGTGAGCGGCGGGGGCTGGACGATGCCCGAGAGGCGGGGGCTGGTGGTGATCTTGGCGGCGCCGTCACCGCCGTAGTGGCCGATGCGGTAGATGTCGACGGCGAACTCCTGGGGCGGGTCGACCGTGACATGGAAGTCGAGGGCCTCGCCGGGGGCGACCGCGCTGGCGGAGGTGAACCCCTTGATCTGGCGGCGCACGTCGTCGGCGGAGCGCGGGCCGCCGCCTCCGGATGCGCGTGGGGCGGGGAGCTTGGGGGCGTTCCTTCCGGAAGCGCGGGGGGCGTGGGCCGGGGTCGGGTCCACGTACCAGGGGACGACGTGGCCGGTGTCGTCGAAGTAGGTCTCACTGCCCCGGAGCCAGGGGACGGGGCCCTGCCCGAAGGGGTCCGTGACGGCGTGCGCCAGCGCTCCGGACTCCCAGCGGCGGATCTGCTCCGACCCCATGGTCGCTCCCCTCCCTCGTGCCCCCGTGGTGTTCCTTCGTTCAACTGTCGTATGCCGTAAGCCTTTGCCATGGACGGGACGGCGTACGGGATCGGCCCCAGCACATCACATTAAGCACGCACTCTGTCACTGGTCGTTGCCAATTGACCAAAAGTGGAGCTCGGGGTTCCGATACGCATGGGTGGCCGGGCAATGGGGGGAGGGCGCCCTCACGTGGTGATGCGGCTCGGGTGTCAGACCAGCCGTACCGGCTTCTCCGGGCGTATGCCGAGGTCGATCAGCCAGGCCCGCAGCGGGGCCGGGTCGCCGTCCTCCACGAGGCTGAGCACCCTGGGGGCGAGGTCGGCCGCCCGTTCGCCGTTGACGAGCAGCGTCGGGCCGTCGAGCCAGTCCAGGCCGGGCAGCGCGCCGGCGGTGTCCATCGCGGCGCAGCACACCATCGCCGTGACGTGATCGGCGAGCAACTCCCGCCCTGTGCGCGGGGGTTGGAGCGGGAAGAGGGGGAGCGCGGTGTCGTCCCAGAGCCCGGTGTCGGGACCTTGCCCGGACGGGGCCGAACTCGTCGGCGGGGTCGCGGCCTCCTCGCGCGCCAGCTCCGCGGTGAGGCCTGCGGCGAGCGCCGCGCTGTGGGGCGAGCCGTTCTCGCCGAGCTCTTCGTCGTCGTCGGCTGCCATCGCCTTGTAGGGATCGGGGGCCGGGTGGGAGTGGGGGTCGGGGTCCGGTTTCAACTCCGGCTCCGGGCCTTCCAGTTGTGCGGGGGTGGACGGGTCGCCGAGCGTGGCGTCCGACGTATACGGATCTACGGCGTCGACCTCCCCGTACCGCTCGTCCGTACGACCGTCCGTCGCCGTCGGGTCCGTCAGGTGGTCCACCACGCGGGCCAGGGTCGGGGCGTCGTGGTGCGGCGGGGTGGGGTCGGGGGCGCGGCGCACACCGAGGGTGTCCAGGACGCGGTGGAGGCGGGCCGCGTCGGTGCGCCATTTGCGGTCGACGACCTCCTCCGGGTACTCCTGCCAGCTCACCGGCGCCCAGTCGGGACCGGTCTCGGCGGGGCCGCCGTGGAAGAGGCGGGCGGCGAGGAGCGAGGTCGCCTCGTCGATCGTGCCGGGCTCTTCGAGCAGGTCACAGGCGGGGCGCTCGCCGAGCCTGGAGGCGAAGCCCTCGGCCAGGCGGTCGCGGCGGGACAGCTCCGTGAGCGCCGCGACGACGCCCGCGTCCAGCCGGGACGGCCAGCGCCCCATCCGCCACGCGGGCAGCGCGACCCGGGTCAGCAGCCGGTCCCAGCCCGCGTACGCCAGGCCCACCTGCTCCTGCGCGACGATCCGCAGGCCGTAGTCCACAGCCTGTGCGCGCTCGGCGGCCGCGGCGGCCACACCCCGCTCCATCTCGGCCGCGTGCCCCCGGCAACTGCGCAGCAGCAGCCGGGCGACCCAGCCGACACCGGCGAGCACCGAACGGAACAGGGGACCGCGCGGTGCCGAGGTCACGGCCACCGCCGCGTCCAGCCCCCGTACGAAACGGCGGGCCGCGGCTATGTCCGGGTGCGCCGAGGGTCCCGTACCGGCGACGACCGGCGCGAGCACCGCGCGCAGCTCACCCACCCGCATCCACCACAGGAACGGCGAGCCGATGACGAGGACGGGCGAGGCGGCCGTGCGACGGGAACGGCCCGGGGTGAGGCCCCGTACGCCGGTGATCTCGTCGCGGTTCTCCTGCGGGGGCGGGCCGTGGGCCGGGTGGGTGCGGTCCTCCAGCCAGCTGTCGCAGTCCGGGGTGAGCGCTATCGCGGACGGCGCGGGGACGTCGAGGCGATCGGCGAGGTCGCGCACCAGGCGATACAGGTCGGGGGCCGACTCCTCGGCGATCGCGACCGTAGGACTCACCGCCGGGCGGGCCCGCGCGACGACCAGCGCGATGGCGCCCGCGGCGAGCAGCACGACGACCGCGGCCACGCCCATGATCCAGCGGGAGAGGTCCCAGCCCCGGCCCACGAGATGGCCGGTGGAACCGCCTACGAGCAGGATCACCGCGACGGCTGCGGGCAACAGGGCGACGGCCAGCGCCCGGCTGCGGATCCGCAGCACGGCCACCGCCCGGGAACGCGCCGCCTGCGCGCCCGCCTCCACACCCACACCCATACCGGTCACGACCGGACCTCGCCCCCTCCGTGCTGTCCCGCTCTGCTGGCGTTGCTCACTCCCCCACTGTGGCACCCGCCACTGACATCGCAATGCCGGTGGGCCAAGTGCCGGAACGCTTGCGCCGCACCATAGTTGGGGCCCCGGTCCCCGTCAGCCGGTTGGGCCATCGGTCACTCGATGGAATGGCTCAGGGGAAAGGTGGATGACAGAGGGCAAGGATCAGGCCCCGAATCGTGAGACGGATTCGGGGCCTGTCGGGTTTATCGGTGCGGTCCGCCGGTGTGGTGCATCGGTGTGGTCCACCGGCGCGCGGGGGCGCTAGAGGGCTTGGGGTTACTCGCCCGCCGCCGCCTTCGCCGCGATGTCCGTGCGGTGCTGGGAACCGTCGAGACGGACGCGGGCCACGGCCGCGTACGCGCGCTCGCGGGCCTGCGTGAGGTCCGCGCCGGTCGCCGTGACGGAGAGGACGCGGCCGCCCGCGCTGACGACGTCGTCGCCGTCGTACCTGGTCCCGGCGTGCAGCACGTACGCGTGCGGGGCGTCCTGCGCGGCCACCTCGTCGAGGCCGGTGATCGGGTCGCCGGTGCGCGGGGTGCCGGGGTAGTTGTGCGAGGCGATGACGACGGTGACCGCCGCGTCCTCGCTCCAGCGCAGGGGGGCCAGGTCGTCGAGGGTGCCGTCGGCGGCGGCGAGCAGGACGCCGGCCAGCGGGGTCTTCAGGCGGGCCAGGACCACCTGGGTCTCCGGGTCGCCGAAGCGGGCGTTGAACTCGATGACCCGGACGCCGCGGCTGGTGATCGCGAGGCCGGCGTAGAGGAGGCCGGAGAAGGGAGTCCCGCGGCGGCGCATCTCGTCGACGGTGGGCTGGAGGACGGTCTGCATGACCTCGTCCACCAGCTTCGGGTCGGCCCACGGCAGCGGGGAGTACGCGCCCATGCCGCCGGTGTTCGGACCCTCGTCGCCGTCGAGCGCGCGCTTGAAGTCCTGCGCGGGCTGGAGCGGTACGACGGTCACGCCGTCGGTGATCGCGAAGAGGGAGACCTCGGGGCCGTCGAGGAACTCCTCGATGACGACCCGCTCGCAGGCGTTGGCGTGCGCCTTCGCCGCGTCGAGGTCGTCAGTCACTACGACACCCTTGCCGGCGGCCAGTCCGTCGTCCTTCACGACGTACGGCGCACCGAAGGCGTCGAGGGCCTCGTCGACCTCTTCCGGGGTCGTGCAGACGTAGGAGCGGGCGGTCGGCACGCCGGCTGCCGCCATCACTTCCTTGGCGAAGGCCTTGGAGCCTTCCAGCTGCGCGGCTTCACCGGAGGGGCCGAAGACCGGGATGCCCGCCTCGTGTACGGCGTCGGCGACCCCGGCGACGAGGGGTGCCTCCGGGCCGACCACGACCAGCTCGGCGCCGAGCTCTGTCGCCAGCGCGGCTACGGCTGCGCCGTCGAGGGGGTCGACCTGGTGCAGCTCGGCCACCTCGGCGATGCCGGCGTTGCCGGGGGCGCAGTGCAGGGCGGTGACGTTGGGGTCGTTGGACAGGGAATGGCAGAGGGCGTGTTCGCGGGCGCCGGTACCGATGACGAGGACCTTCACGGGGTCAGCCTAGGTCACGGTGAGGGTGGGGCGGGGCGGGGTGGGGGTTCGGGCCGGGGTTGGGGCGGGGTTGGGGGCGGGTCGGGGGTGGGTGGTTTGGGTTGTTCGCGGGGTGCGGGTGGGTGGGGGCTGGTCGCGCAGTTCCTCGCGCCCCTGAGGGGGTTGGGGTGGGCGGGGTGGACCGGCGGGGTGGGCGCGCCCTCGCGGTGGAGCCGCATGTCTGCACAGCCCCGTGCCCCTAAGGGGGTGAGGTGGGGCGGAGTGGACCGGCGAGCTGGGCGCGCCCTCGCGGTGGAGCCGCATGTCTGCACAGCCCCGCGTCCCTGAGGGGGCATTGGGGTGGGCGGAGTGGACCGGGGAGGGTGCTTACTCGTTGGTGAACTCTTCGATCACCGTGGCTCCCAGTTCTCGGACGATGAGTTCGTGGCCGGAGAGGGCCGATTCGTCGAGGTCGGGGTCGTCGTCCTCGGGGGTGTCGTCCTCGGCGGAAACCGTGCGGGGGGCGGGAGTTGGGGAGGGAGAGGCGGAGGGTGGGGGTTGGGTGGGGGTCTGTGCTGAGGGTGGGTTCGTCGGGTTCGTGGGTGCGGGTGTGGGTTGGGAGGACGCCGGGCGGGGGGCCTGTGGGGCGGGGGCCGGGGTGCCGTAGCCGCCGGACGGCGCACCGCCGTAGCCGCCCGCTGCTCCGCCGCCACCGCCACCACCACCGCCGTAGGAACCGCCCGGCTGCGGGGGCGGGGTGCCGCCGCCCGACGGGTCTACGACCGCGTCGATCTTCCACTGGACGTTGAACTGCTCGGACAGCGCCTGCTTCAGTACGTCCTCGCTGCCGCTGCTGTTGAAGTTGTCCCGCGCACCGGCGTTGACGAAGCCGATCTGGAGGGTCGTGCCGTCGAAGCCGGTGACCTGCGCGTTCTGGCTCAGCAGGATCCAGGTGAAGCGGCGGCGGTTCTTCACCACTTCCAGGATGTTCGGCCAGAGCATGCGGGGGTCGAGGCTGCCGGCCGGGGGGGCTTGGATGGGGGCCGCGGCCTGGGAGGCGGGGGCCTGTGCGGGGGTGGGGGCGGGGGTGTTGTGGGCGGGGGCCGGGGGTTGTCCGCCGCCGCCCGCCGGGGTCGCTGTGGGCCAGCCGCCGGGGCGGCGACCGCTGCCCGCGGCCGTGGCGGTGGGCCAGGCGCCCGGGGTGGCGGCGGCGGGCTGGGCCTGGGGCTGCGGCTGTTGGGGTTCCGGGGTGGGCGGGGCCGCCGGCTGGGCGTGGGCGACGGGCGCGGGGGGCTGCTCCGCCGGCATCGCGGGCGGGGTCGCGACGGGAGCCGGGGTGGTGCCGGGCGCCCCCGGACCTCGTACGGCTGCGCGCGCGGCGGCGGCACCACCGCCGGGCGGGACGGGGGGCTGTGAGTAAGCCTGGGCAGGGGGCTGCGCGTGGGCTTGGGGGTGGGCGTCGGGTCCGGGGACGTAGGCCATGGCGGGGGCGCCGCCGCCCCCGGCGAAGTTGACGCCGCGCTCCAGGCGGTCGAGGCGGGCCATGACCGACTGCTCGTCGCCGTAGGCGGCGGGGAGCATGACGCGGGCGCAGATCAGCTCTAGTTGGAGGCGGGGGGAGGTGGCGCCGCGCATCTCGGTCAGGCCGGTGTTGACGAGGTCGGCGGCGCGGCTGAGTTCGGCGGCGCCGAAGGTGCCTGCCTGGGCCTGCATGCGTTCGAGTACGTCGGTGGGGGCGTCGATGAGGCCCTTGTCGAGGGCGTCCGGGACGGCCGCGAGGATCACCAGGTCGCGGAGGCGCTCCAGCAGGTCGGCGACGAAGCGGCGCGGGTCGTTGCCGCCGTCGATGATGCGGTCGACGACCTCGAAGGCGGCGGCGCCGTCACCGGTGGCGAAGGCCTCGACGACGGAGTCGAGGAGCGAGGCGTCGGTGTAGCCGAGCAGCGAGGTCGCCATGGCGTATGTCACACCGTCGGTGCTGGCGCCCGCGAGCAACTGGTCCATGACGGACATGGAGTCACGCACGGAACCGGCGCCGGCGCGCACGACGAGGGGCAGGACGCCCTCCTCGACCGGGATGTTCTCCTGCCCGCAGACCTGCCCGAGGTACTCGCGCAGCGTGCTGGGCGGCACGAGCCGGAAGGGGTAGTGGTGCGTCCGCGACCGGATCGTCCCGATGACCTTCTCGGGTTCGGTGGTCGCGAAGATGAACTTGAGGTGCTCCGGCGGCTCTTCGACGACCTTGAGCAGCGCGTTGAAGCCGGCCGACGTGACCATGTGGGCCTCGTCGATGATGTAGATCTTGTAACGGCTGCTCGCGGGCCCGAAGAACGCCTTCTCGCGCAGCTCACGGGCGTCGTCCACACCACCGTGCGACGCGGCGTCGATCTCGATGACGTCGATGGATCCCGGGCCGTTGCGCGCGAGGTCCTGGCAGGACTGGCATTCCCCGCAGGGGGTCGGCGTGGGGCCCTTCTCGCAGTTCAGACAACGGGCCAGGATGCGTGCGCTCGTGGTCTTGCCGCAGCCTCGCGGCCCGCTGAACAGGTACGCGTGATTGACCCGGTTGTTCCGCAGCGCCTGCTGCAACGGGTCGGTGACATGTTCCTGCCCGATGACCTCGGCGAACGACTCCGGGCGATAGCGACGGTAGAGCGCGAGAGACGACACGCGTACGAGGTTATAGGCGCCCACTGACAACGGGGGCCGCCGACAAGATCCACGGAGGCGCTCCCGCGCCGGGGACGGCCGGGAACGGTGAGGATCGGTCGGGAACGCAAGCGCCCCCCACGCACCCGCCAGAGCCAACCTACCCTTGCTGCCTTCCGGCCCTGGGGGAGTTCAGTCAGATAGCGCCGCGTGAGGGGCTCCGCACAGGCTACAGGATCTGAGCGGGGGGAACGAGTTCGCGAGCACTCCTCAACGTCTTGTATTGTTTGCCGCGGAGGATTCGCCTAGTGGCCTAGGGCGCACGCTTGGAAAGCGTGTTGGGGGCAACCCCTCACGAGTTCGAATCTCGTATCCTCCGCCAGTGCCTCACCGGGCACGATGTCGAAGGGCCCCACCGTTCGCGGTGGGGCCCTTCGTCGTGTCCGTCTCAGTTTCCGTCTCAGTTTGTCTCTGAGTCCGTTTTCGGGAGCTCCCAAAGGGCGTCGCCAACTTGCTGGGCGACTTTGCGAAGCATGGTCCCCGTCACGTGCATGTACCGAGCGCGCATCCGGGCCGCTCCCCCGGGCTCCCAACCCATGATCGAGTCGATCACGACGTCGGGTACGCCGAGGATAAGGAGCACGGTCGCGGCGGTGTGACGAGCGTCGTGAAGACGGCCGTTCCGTACGCCCGCGTCCCGGAGAAGCCGCTTCCAGGTGTGGAAGTCGGTGTTGGGACTGAGAGGGCCGCCGATCGGCGAGGCGAAGACGTACCCCTTGCCCTCCCAGTCGGTACCGGCCGCGATGCGCTCCCGCTCCTGGGCTTCCTGGTGCTGGCGAAGAATCTTGATCAGCGGGTCGGGCAGGCCGATGGTGCGTCGGCCCGCGCGTGACTTGGTGGACTTGTGCTCGCGCCGGGTCTGCTCCCGCTTGGGGCAGTAACCAGCCTTCCGGCCACACGGGTTGGCAGCGCCGCAGCCATGCGCGTACTTGGGGCGGAGTCGGTTCTTACGAATACGGACGTATCCCGAGGCGAGGTCGACGTCTTCCCAGTGCAGGCCGAGCGCCTCACCCTGCCGGAGGCCGAGCGCCAGGGCGACGACCCAACGTGCGCTGTTGCGGAGCTTGGCCGCTTCGACGAGCAGGCTCTGAACCTCCTCGATCGTGAACGGCTCGATGTCCTCCTCTTCGAGTCGCGGAGCCTTGGCGATCTCGGCTGCGTTGGTGGGCACGTGTCCGCGCCGTACTGCCTCACTGAGGGCGGTACGGACTGTGCGGTGCACGTGGTGGGCGGTGCCGGCCGCGCTGCCGTTGCTCTGCATCTTTTGGTAGAAGCGCTCCAGGTGCTCGGGCTCCAGCCGATCGAGCCGGTGGGCGCCGAGGCCCGGGACCAGGTGCACGCGTACGTCCACTTCGTATCCGGCGTACGTGTTCTCGGAGACGTACGGCTTGGCGATGTTCTCGACCCAGTGCTCAAGCCAGACCTGGACGGTCCAGCCCTTGCCCGGCTTCCGGAGCTTCTTGTCATCGCGGGCCCGTTCCAACTCGCGGACAGCCTTGGTCACTTCGGCCTTCGTCTTCCGCTCCACGTGGCGGCGGTCAGGCTTGCCGTCATCGCGGACGCCGACCGTCACGCGGCCGTGCCATTTGCCGTCCTTGCCGAGGTAGATGGACGAGGCGCCGTTGGGCTGGCGGGTGCGTTTCGTCTCTGCCATATCTCCCCCTTCAGGCCGCTACGGCGGGACGGCGGCGGAGTTGGGTGACGTAGGCGGGCAGCGCCTCAGCCGGAACTCGGCGGAGTCGACCGACCGTGACCGATTCGATCTCGCCCGCGAGCACGAGCTTGAAGCACGTCGTACGGCCGATACGGAGTCGCCGTGCCGCCTCTTCGACGGTCAGCAGGACCAAGGACGGGTCGGCCAGTTCCGGGACAGCGGTCAGGGCTCGCGGCTCAGCCACGGGTGGGCTCTCCTTCCGTGCCGGGGGCAGGTTCGAGGGATTCGGCGAGCCAGGCTTCGGTAGAGGAGAGGCCGGTTCCGGCGAAGACCCAGTGCGCGAGTACGTACGTGGTGTTGGTGGTGGGGCCGTTGGCGGGTGCGGCTTGTGCTCGGCGCCATTCGGCTCGGGCGTTGCGGAGGGCGCCGAGGGTGGTGGAGTAGCGGCGGGATTTGGTGGAGAAGTGGCCGCGGAAGCCGAGCATGTGGGCCCAGGCGCGCAGGCGGAGGTGTTCCAGGCTCTTGCGGGCGCCGAGGGTCCAGGCGGTGCGGATGAGGCGGCGGGCGTGGTCGCTGATGTCGAGTTGGGCGAGTTCGGCGGCGAACTTGAGCGGGCGGTCGAGAGCGCCGCCGGTCGCGGTTTCGGCGCCCTTGGTGGCGTACTTGGCGATGTAGGCGGCGACGGCTCGTTCGGTGAGTTCCTGGCCGTCGTTGAAGTCGGCGGATCGGATGGTGCGGACGTCGAGTTGGCGGCCGAAGGTGAAGGTGTGGGGGCGGTCGTCGATGGTCGGGCCGTCGACGCGGACCTTGGCGGTTGCGGTGCGGATGGCGTCGGTGAGCAGGTCGGCGGTGGCCCAGGGCGGGGGTGGGGTGTCGCCGCCGGTGGGGCCGTCGATGCGGATGACGGCGTGGAAGTGGACGGCGCCGCGCTTCTGGTACTCGGCGACCTTGGCGAAGGACACGCGTGCGTGGTCGCGGAACCGTCGTTGGGAGAGGCCTGCTCGCTTGGCGACTTCTCGGCGCAGGTAGGTGGAGAAGCGGCGCCAGAGGGGACCGGCGTGGGCGTTCCAGAGGACGGCGGCTTCGTAGTCGTAGGTGTCCGGGTCATGGGGTGTGCCGAGCACGTCGTCGTCCTGGGTGTGGTGGAGGCCGCAGCGGCAGGGGCGGCCGTCGGTGCGGCGGTTGTGGACGGGGCCGAAGCCGGGGGCTGTGAAGGTGGCGAAGACGCGGGGGTGGGTGGCGACGTGTTCGGGGGTGCCCTTGCCGCCGCGCAATCCTGCGGTGATCAGGTGGAAGGTGTCGCGGCGGTAGACCTCGGAGCAGGCTGGGCAGCGGGTGGTGCGGCGGTTGTTGCAGCGGACGAGGAGTTGGCCGGCCGGGAGGGTCGAGGAGTTGAGGTGGTGGAGGATGCCGCCGATCTCGCCGGTTGTGGTGTCGACGTCGTATTCGGTGCGGTGGCCGTCGAGGCGGATGGGGTGGGCGCAGCCGCCGAGGCCGGAGAGTTGGCGGAGGATACCCGGGAGGGTGCCTTGCGCGGCCAGGTTCGTTAGTTCGGGGAGTGGGGCCGGGGTGGGGCGGGTGAAGATGGCTTGCTCCTTCTGGCTGGCTCGGTCAGGAGAGACGGGCCCCGGGGCGGCGAAATGCTTGGTCGTGTGCCGCCGCCCCGGAGGTCAGGGATCGAGGCCGGGAGTCGTTCAGCGGCGGTGGTCGCGGAGCATCGAGCGCAGGACCACGGCGGCGATGGCCACGGAGATGGCCGTTACGGCGACGGCGGCCAGGAGCGCGGTGAGGACGACTCCGCCGACGACCAGGGCGACGACCGTGTTGCGGTCGATGGCGAGCGGCGGGAGCGAGCGCCGTACAGGCGTCGGGTCGGCCGGGGTGTGGGTGTGTACGGGCGGCGGGGTCGGGTTGTCGGGGTACTTGGGCAGGAGCACGGCGAACCCTTTCTCATCTACTCGTCTAGTCATGTGAGCCGTTTACGACACCCACGCCGGAGCGCGTGCCGGACTCGATGGCGGGGGCGAGGAAGGTGTGCGAGAGCCAGAAGCCGAACAGAGCGATCAGCACGACGATCCAGGTACGGACGCCGAGGAACTTGACCGCTCCCCAGGCGAAGAAGCCGAGGACGACGACGAGCGGCAGGCTGACGGTCACGGGGTGGAACTCCCTTTCAGCGGACGGGGCAGCGGTGGGTGTGGGCCGCCAGTTCGGCAGCGGCGCGGCTGTCGTAGTCGTGCGAGGCACCGCAGCGCGGGGCAGTGCAGGCGGCGGTGTGCTTCTCCTGGCCCCGGTCGTCGTAGGACGTGGCGACCTGGACGGGGCCGATGCGGATGACGTTGCGGAAACAGCGGTTGGCGGGCATCGTCAGCCCTCCTCTCGGCGGTTCGGGGCCGGGAATTCGGCGAGGATGCGGGCAGCTTGGGCAGGGTCCGAGGTCCGGCCGGCGGCTTCCTCGGCGAGGAGCCGGGCAAGGGCCCATCGGTTGCTGCGGGCCATCTCGCGGGCCGCGTCGAGGTAGTCGGCGGCGGTGTTGAAGGTGAGGGGCACGGGTCAACTTCCTGTCGGTGTGAGGTGGGCAGCGATGGCTTCGGCCATGGGCGCGGGGACGCCGAGGCGGGCGCGGAGGGTCGGGGTGTCGATCGGGGTTCCGGTGCGGGTGTGGTGCTCGGCGGCGACCTTGCGTGCGTGCTCGATCAGAGCGGCCGGGACCGGCACGGCAGGGCGCTCGGGTGGTGCCTCAATGGCCGGTTGCACGGGCGTCTGAGGCGAGGGTTCGGGTGCCTCCTCCTGGACATCGACGGCCTCAATGTCGGTGGGTGCTAGGGGCGTTGTGGTGTGGGCGAGGAGGGTTCCGCCGAGGAAGGCGACGGCGGGCCAGCCCGCGACGAGGATGCGCAGCCAGGCGGGGACGTCGCCGAGGTCGAGCAGGCCGGCGGTGGCGACGTTCGCGCCGAGGGACGCGGTCAGTGCGATGACGAACCAGCACCAGCCGGAGGCCTTCGCGTCGCCGGTACGCAGTCGGCGCCAGGCGGCGACGAGCAGCAGGTCGACGCTGATGGGGTAGGCCCACGCCTTCCACCCGTCCTGTCCGGCCGCCGAGGCGATGTCGTGCAGGTGGGCGAAGGAGAGGGCAGCGGCGATGAGGGCTTGGACGAGTACCGCGTCGACGCGGGCCAGTTGGGCGCGCATGATGCGGCTCCTTCCGGGTTCGGGCATGGAGGGGTAGGGACGTGGCGCGAGGCGGTCACGCCAAACCGGGCTGGGTGAAGGTCAGTTGGTTGCCGGGCGCGGCTGGACGTTGGGGCCCGGGGCCTTGACCGGTTGCGCGGGCGCGTACGGCTGGAAGCGCTTGAGCGCGGGCAGGTCGGGCACCAGGTGCGCGGAGTCGCGGCAGATCTCGACGGCGTCGCCGAGGGACAGGTAGGGGGTGCGGATGCGGGACCAGCCACCGGAGGTGTCGCCCGCGACGGCCAGGCCGGGGCGTTCGGGAGCGATCGCGCAGGCGGCACCCACGGCTTCGGGGGCGATGTCTCCGAGCGCCATCTTGGCGGAGGCTTCATCGTTGACGCGGTGGCAGACGCGGCCGGTGAGCTGGGCACGAAGCATGGTGGCGCCCTTGCCGAGTTCGGCGCCGAAGCGCTGGCCGCAGACTTCGAGGTAAATGCCGGCGGCGCGGCCGAGTTGGGCGAGACGGATGAGCTGGGTGACCATCTCGTCGCGGCGTTCCTCGTCCTTGCGGGTGGCGACGAGGAAGAGTTCGGCCACCTCGTCGACGAACAGCACGATCGGGACCGGGCGTTCGCGCTCCGGCAGGCCCCAGATGTCTGAAGTGATCTCCTCGTCGGGGGTGTTGGGGGCGACGCCCTGCCGGGACTTGATCAGGTCGTAGCGGTCCTCCATCTCGTCGATGAGCGCAGGCAGCAGGTCGGCCGCCTGGTCCGGGTCGGTGGCCAGCGCCGAGAGGCGGGACGCGAACGGGGACAGTTCCACGCCCCGCTTGCAGTCGATGCCGACCAGGGCGACCGGCTGACGGGCGAGCCCGGCGACCAGGTGACGCAGGTACATGGACTTGCCCGACAGCGTTGCACCGAGGGTGAGTTGGTGCGGGACGGTGCGGTAGTCCCGTACGAACGGGGTGGCATCCTCCCGCAGGGCCACCGGCACTTTGAGGAGGCCGGACGGGAGCTTGCGGGTACGCGGCATGCGGACCCGGCGCAGTACGTCGTAGCCGACGAGCCGGAGTTCGACGACGCCGGGCTTGAGGGTGGTGACGTAGACGGCGTGAACTCCCCAGGCGTGGCGCAGTCGTTCGGCGGAGGCGGCGACGTCGGCGGGTTCCTGGCCCGGGGCGAGCCGCAGACGTATCCGCAGGCCGGTCGTGGTGGGTCGGATGATGCCCCGGCGGGGCGGTACGGGCCGGACTTCGCGGCGGGTGGTGGCTTTGACGGCGAGGATGCGCAGCCGGGACGGGGTGACGGTCAGGCCGCAGGCCTCCATGACCGAGCCGTACGAGCTGAGCAGGCGGGTTGTCGATAT
This sequence comes from Streptomyces sp. NBC_00986, assembly GCF_045162565.1. Classification (NCBI taxonomy): domain Bacteria; kingdom Bacillati; phylum Actinomycetota; class Actinomycetes; order Kitasatosporales; family Streptomycetaceae; genus Streptomyces; species Streptomyces sp. NBC_00986. The sequence goes on along the minus strand of NZ_CP108733.1, from coordinate 6,306,511 downwards.
CGGCAGGCCGATCGTGGACCAGTACGCGGCCGGGTGCTTGGCCCGGGTGTAGGCGGCCCCGCCACCGAGTGCGGCGAGGGGACCACCCACCTCCAGGAGCGTCGTCAGGTCGGTCATCAGGCGGCGACCTCGGCGACGGCCGGGAACGCGGCCGGAGTGACGGCAGCGGCGCGGAAGGCGATGCCGTGGCGCTGCTGCCCGTTGAACACGCTTTCCCAGGGGCGAGCGACGAGTCCCGGGAGCGAGACCGGAGCTCCGAGCGCGAGCCCCTCGGAGACACCGCCCTCGGGGACGGTGACCTTGATCAGGGACGACTCGCCCTCCTCGATGTAGACGACGCCGAGCGTCATCAGCGCCTCGCCACTCACGGCGTCCTTGGCGATCTCGCCGGTCTGACGGTCGCGGACCTTCGGCTCCGGGGCCTCGGTCAGCAGGATCGTCGCGGCAGCGGTCTCAACACGGATGGTACGCAAGGAAGTTTCCCTATCTACTCGTCTATACATGTAGCGATCCGCGAACCCGATCTCCGGGTTCGTGCGGACCACCCTGCCACACAACTTGCCCACTCGTCTATACGAGTATGCACGTTGGGGTGTACGAGTTCGGGGAGTGTCCCCCGCGCACCACCGCCAGTCATGCGATCAGGTCGCCGGGAGCTGGTACGACAGCACGTACGCGTCCGCCGCCATGACCGTGTCGCAGACCTCCACCGCCCGCCCCTCGGTGTCATACGCGGTACGGACGAGGTGGATCACGGGCACGCCGGAGGCCAGCCGGAGCGTCTTGACCTCGGTGGGCGAGGGCATCCGGGCGCGGATCTCCTCCTCGAAGTGGTCGAGGTGGTGGCCCAGTTCTTCAAGGCGGGCGTAGATGCCGCCGGGGCCCGGGTTGGGTTCGGCGATCTGCGTACCGCGCGCGATGTCGAGCGGGAGGTAGGAGGTCGCGAACTCGACCGGCTTCCCGTCCAGCAGATACCGGCGCCGGCGGGCGAGCACACGCCGTACGGAACCGAGCCGGGTGGAGATGTCCTGGCTGGCCTTCTCCTCCTTGACCTCCAGGCTGTCGACCTGAGGGTGACTGCCGGCGGCGTCGGCCTCGACGATGAACGCGGACTTGCCCTGCTCACGGTGGCGTCGGGCGAACCGGTCGGAGGCGAGGCGCCGTACGGGCGGACGGGGACGGACAAAGACGCCCTTGCCGTGCTCGGCATGCACCAGGCCCTCGCCCTGGAGGACGGAGAAGGAGTTGCGGACGGTCATCCGGGAAACCCCGTAGTGCTCGACCAGGTCAGCCTCCGAGGGCAGCTTTTCGCCCTCCTTGAACCGTCCACGGTCGATGGCCTCGCGCAGCTGGTCGGCGATCTGCCGGAAGACCGCACGATCACTCGTGGGGTCGAGATCGCCGAGCAAGCCGGAACGGAGAGGGCTCACGTTGAGTACTCCTTTAGGTATCTAGACGAGTGGGCGAGTGTTGTTGCTACGGTGGAGAGCCTAGCCAGCCGGGAGGGCCGAGGAACGTGAGCACTGACCGTCCGCACTCCGTGAGCGTCGCCGGAGTCATCGTCGACGACCACGGCCGCGCCCTCCTGATCAAGCGCCGGGACAACGGCAAGTGGGAACCTCCGGGTGGCGTCGTCGAGCGAGACGAAACCCTCCCCGAGGCCCTTCAGCGCGAAGTCCTCGAAGAAACCGGCATCAAGATCGCACTCCCCGCGACCCTCACCGGCGTCTACAAGAACATGACGGGGCTGATCGTCTCCCTGGTCTTCCGCTGCCAGGCCGCCGACGGCACACCCACCACCGGGGACGAGACCCGCGCACTGCGCTGGGCCACCCGCGAAGAAGTATCCGAACTCGCCGACGAGGCATACGCGATCCGCGTCTTCGACGCACTCGACGCGACGTCTCCGCCGGCCATCCGCGCCCACGACGGCGTGAAACTCGTCTAGCCCGAACCCGCTGCACATGGCGGCCTACCAGCACGAAGGAACTTGTATGCACGAGTATACGAGCACTGCGCGGGTCTGGGGACTCACTTGCCCAGGTTTCCCGGAAGAGGTCAGCCGGGCCCGCCGCTGGACCCGCGACATCCTGCGCGGTTCGCCGTTGGCCGAGGACGCGGAACTGATCGTGAGCGAGCTGAGCGCGAACGCGATCCTCCACACCGCGAGCGGGCGAGAGGCTGGCAGCTTCCACCTGGCGCTTGCGGTGTCCTCGCAGGTGGTTGCGCTGTCGGTGACGGATGGCGGGGGCGCCGGGACGGCTCCGAAGGTCGAGCACCGGGACCAGGAGGCGGAGCACGGCCGGGGGCTGGGCATGGTCAGCGCGATTGCGCACCGGGTCGTGGTCCACGACAGCGACGGCGGTCACACGGTCACCGCGGAACTCTTCACGGACGTACGTCGAGGCGGTCACCCATGCTGAGCAAGAGCACGGCGATCAGCCCAGGCTTCTGGTGCGAGTGCTGGACCCGACATTTGGAGGACGGCCGGCCGCCGACGCTCTTCGGCTCCTACGACGCGCGCACAGAGGTCGAGGCGAACAACTGGGTCTCCGAGATCCTGCGCACCATCTCACCGGCACTCGACACGGACACCTCCGAGGAGGCATGGGAACGGCTCTACGACCACCGCATCAACACCCGCAGAGCCCTGCTACGCCGTGTGCCCTGGACGGTGTCTGTCACCCACGCCCGCACACTCATCACCTGGACCGTAAGCCCAGTCACCTTCCTACCGCTGGCGCACCGTCAGACCGCAGAACTCCCCACATGCGCATACGACTTCAAGCCCCACACGCCCCGAACGACCGACTGAGTTACAACTTTCTCTACTGGTTCAAGGCGGCTCGCTCCGCTCCCCGCGCGCGACCCGACCCCCGGCCGGGCCTGCGCTCCTGTCTCCGCCCCGCTCCAGCCCGGCCGGCGCCCGGACCGCGCGCACAGCAATCAGCCGCCTGACGCCAGAGTAGGAGTACGTCGTAGCTCGGGCGATCGGCTCCACGGCTGTACGGAGCCATAAACACTCACGCCAAAGCAGCGCCAGCCGCTCCACCGACCTATGTGGTACCAGTGCGAGTCTTCCAGCTCACCTCAGACGCTCGCGAGCGCGGAGTCGAGGTACGCGGCTACGGATTTCGTTATAGATCGGAGGCAGTCGATCATCGACCCAAAAACGAACAGTAAGTGCATAGCGTTGCTTGCTCTTCGGAGCTACCCATCGCCTGGTGTTTTGAATCGCCAACAGAAACTCGTCATCCTTTCCGGACAATCTCGACAAGGATTGCTTCCATACGTATCTGCCTAGCTGATTCGCTCCGCGAGATCGGGCCGTCTTACTCGGGCTGAACCCAATTCTATTGACTGGACTCATCTCAGAAAGAGGAGAAACAGCGGCATTGATGTGACCCGCCGCCGTGTCATCAAGAAATAGTTTAAGCGCAGCATCCGCAGATATCCCGCGAACCACTTCGAAAGCCATACGACTTCCAAGGTAGTCATATCTCCGCACCCGGACTGGCGGGTCGTAGCACAAAGCGATCGTCACTCCCCGAGGAAAGCGTCTACGCTCAAAAAACGCGACCGGAATTGGGAGTGCGAACAGATGGACATCGTCAACCTCAATGTCATCCTCTGCATAAAGGACCGTGTTTCGCTCATCACTTGTCGCGCTATTAAGCATGACAGGAATTCCGAAACCGGTTGCTCTCCTTTGGAGTCTTTCCCGCTCGGCCTTTTTCAAATCCACATAGCCGTCTAGAAAGTCAGGGGCATCTTGCGTCGACTGCAAGATCAGCGCGCGAAGCAAGTTCGCCGATGCGTTTGGGTAGGCCCCGTGGAGCGCTCCAGCCATACGGGCCACAAGCGGAGCGGCAAAGCTGGTACCGAGATCATGCGTTACGACACCCGTGGCATCGGGACGGCCATCCGCGACCAAGACCTTGGCCTCGTCTGCAAGCCTCAGATCCCAGGAGCCGATCTCTTGCACCATTGTGCCGCCAACGGCAGCCAACTCGGGTTTGACAGCGCCAGCCACTCCCTCGCCTACGCGCGAGAACGGTGAAGGCCATCCAGCCTCGCCCATGCCACGCATCCCTAGAGGCATCACCCTAGGCGGCGGCACTACACTACCCACGGTCAACGCGATAGCAGCGGGGGCAGGATCAATTATGCGTGTTAGATCAGATTCCACCAAGGCGCGCGCATAAATGCGACCAAAATCTTCATTATACTCCTCTATGTAGTCGGCTGGAAATGCCGTTCCGGTTGGGACCGTAAAGACAACGTTCAGTTCGCGCGCCAATTGATCCAGCATGCCAGCGAGAATCGGCGCCTTGCCGCCATCGAAATTTGCACCAAGATCCCCCAGGCTCAAATTGATTACGCGCACGCCTTCGCTAGCTAGAAAACGAATCGCCTCTTCGATTTCATTCTCAACAAGCCGATGCATGGGGAGTTCATTCTGCTCGTCGAGCACGCGAACCGACAAAAGACGGCAAGGCGGATCCTCCCATTCTCCATCGGTTAGCTGGGCCTCGATCTGCCCTCTAATGATAAGTGACGCAATTGCAGTACCATGCCCTGTACGATCCGCTCCGTCGGGGAGCCAATCACTCAGGACAACCGCCCCGGCCACACAGCCTCGGAGAAAAGGGTGCTCGGTTGCCACGCCGCTATCGATCAAACCCACTAGCGGCGCGTCTGATGAAGGCGTCGGAAGTGCACCGATCTCTTCATTCGAGTACTGACTCAGCGCAGTATTCCGAGGGGCCCCTCCGGGAACCACCTCAATACGTGCCACCAGGTCAACATGCAAAAGCTGCTCAACTACATCGCGTGAAGCCTTAACACGGACGAGGCAGATACCGGCCGCCGGGCCGAGGTACTCATCTACTACCTCGCCACCTCGGCCTGTCACGCCGGCCTTAATCTGCTTCAACCACTCCTTAACCAGTGAAGCATCACTGGGGTACCAGACCTCGACATCGACGACTAGCACATCATTCGATGGACTACTGAGAGCCACATCAAGAAGCCCTCCCATACGATCCTGAGGTCCGTATGGTCGAACAGTGTCGATACCATCGAAAAAGGCTAGATAAGGCGGGTGCTTCTGCTTACCTTCGGGTCCTTTTCTGTATGCCTCTAGACGCTTGAGGAATTCACTCAATTGCGGATCGCTGCCGAACGCTACAACTTTCTTTTGCACACTGGAATCTACAATCCTAAGACCGGAATTTGCCCAGCCTTTCTCGTCGTCTACTGCCACAGGAGGGCCGGTCTCGACGACCAGAATTAGCTTCGGATCAATACCTAGGACAGCGGAGCGTTCTTCCACATCGGCGATAACTAGCTCGGCAAATGATTTGAGGTCAGCTGCATGCCCCTCGGAATCGCCATAGCGGGGCCCGTCACCCACGGGTCGTGAGATTTTTCGTCGACCGCCTGTGTAATCGATGCGCTCAAACTGAACGTGATCCAGACGGATGGGTTCCATACCCGGTAACGGCATCATTTCTCGGTTTGACCTGCTTCCCTCAGCCTCTTTTTGCGGGAGTTAGCACATTCCACAATATCTCCAGTGGTCAAGTACTCCTCGCCGGAAAGGATGTTTCGACGCAGAGCGTCTAGGCACACTGACTCGATTTGCGCATGGCTGAGGCCATGAAGAGTCTTAGCAGCTTGCTCTCGATTAACCTTCAAGTGCTTAGCTCGCCGCAATTTCAGCTTGAGTAGCTGATAAATTTGCTCTTGCGTTGGATGCTTATATGTCAGGATCTCATCGAACCTCCGCCACAGGGCAGCATCAAGCAGGTCCCCATGGTTCGTGGTAGCAACTACCAGGTTATCTGATGAGTATGTTTCGAGCTCCTGAAGAATCACAGTAACGACGCGACGAATTTCGCCATTATCTGACCCATTTCGATCGCTCGCCAGCATGTCAATCTCATCAAAACTCAGCACCAAAGTGCCGCGTTTTGCAAACTCAAGGATTTTCTCAATATGGCGAGCAGTCTGCCCTAGGTACGAAGAGACTACGGCTGCGAGCCGAACGCGAGCGATAGGAATCCCAAGCTCATAAGCCAGAGCTTCAGCCGTCTGAGTCTTGCCCGTCCCGCTCGGACCTGCGAGGAGTAGACGGCGCCTTGGCCGCAGTCCATGTGCAGCCAGTAAGTCCCGCATTCGGTGCTCATGAATCAGCTCAAGGAGAATATCCCGATTTTCCTTGGATAGCACCATTTCAGATAGACTGACCCGGCTGTCATTAAGGGACAACAGCGGCATGCCGTCATCACTCAACGGCAACGACGTGACGCCACCCGTTAGGGGACGCTTGTGGCTTCGCACTGTTTCCGCGTGCCGTTCGATCGCTTGAGCTAGACCCCCGCCTCTAGTGGGTTCGTTCTGTTGTGTGCCGTTGCTAAAGCCCATCAAGGTATCCTGGATCACCGCATCCTCACCCACGCGTTGTCAGATGCTCCTGTTGCGGTCGGCCCTGCGCGGATTTGGCCGTCGGCGCGGGACGCTCGTCTACACCGTGTATGATACCCCACGCGCGCGACAAGTATGCGGAATCACGTAATGAAGAATTTGTAAACTTAACTTTCGGGGGCTGAAAGTTGGCAGGCGGCGCAGTCTCTTACTCGGAGCGTACGAGCGCGAATTTCGGGAGAGCGCTAAACAGTTTTTCGCGAGAGGACATTGATGGAGGTTTCATCATCAATGGCCAGTGTCCCGATTGTAGCCACAATTTCACCTTCGTGTTCATCACTTCTCCGCAGCTGATAACCCCCGGCCGGGCGGTATCCGGTCAGTCAGCTAGGGGCCTCACCGATAAACCGGCCAAGCATCTGGTGCGATGCACCTGCGCCGAAGACCATCCAGGGCGTCCCGCTGATGTCGAATCGGGATGCGGAGCCAAGGCATTCATTACGATTAGGCGCTGACGATGGGGATTTTGAGGAGAAGTAAAAAGGAAGACGATCTTTCGCAAGTTGCCAGCAGTCAGCTGACCCTGGAGTTCGTTGACGTTCCGGTAACCACTGAAGACGTTGAATGGGACCGGCGTGCTACGGAAGCACGCTTCAACAGTCTAAATGCCATTCAAGCAACGGCCGAACGGTGGGGAGCCACCATTCTGGTCATTACAGGTCTCCTAACGGCCTTGACAGTCATTCGTGGCCCAAGTGATCTCAACTCGCTACAAGGTATGACTAGCAAAATTGCGGTCGGGGTTCTGTCTGCCCTTTCTCTCTTCGCGGCTTTGGCTAGTGTTGTATTCGCCGCTATGGCCGCGCAAGGACAGGCAGTTCGCGTCCTCCCAACCGGTGACAGGTTCAGGCAGGCCACCGTTGTAGGCGCCAAGGTAGCCAATAAGCACTTGACACGAAGTAGGAGAATCGCCCTCCTTATCATTCCTTTCTACTTGGCCTCGATCGCGGTGCTGGCTTACGCTCCACAAGAAGAAAAAGGAAAGCCTGTCATCTCCGTAACTGACACAGAAGGCGTCACGTACTGTGGCAGTGTCAAGATCTCCAAGGGGAAATTCATAATCGTCAACAAACGTGGCGTAGTGAACAAGATTCCTTCTGCATCGATCCAGTCAGTTACGGCGCAGGAAGAGTGCAAGTAGCAACACAGGAATGATATAGCTGAACTCACCGGCACATGTCTATGGGCAGGCAGCGGCGAAATTTCCTGCGCATACTCTTAATGACGCCTTCGGGCGAACCTGCCCCGTACGCAGGCTCCGGATCGATTGAGTCCCAAAACTTGAGTGTCTAATCGTGTGACAACGCCGATGAACAACGGCAGGCGAAGCTGGATTCCAGCAGACCGTCATCACAGGGGAGGAACGCTCTAGGCCAAGGCAGGGGCCTGACCCAAGTTGCTTCGGGACGAAGAAGTCATCGCCCAAGGCCTCACCACAGGACTTCCGCCGGCGCAGCTAGCGACGGACGTCGCCGGACAGCGTGGCTGAGGATCGATGGTGGTTGCCCTGGCACACGCGCGCCTGATCGGTCGGCGCACCCGACGATGTGGCTGACGTTCGTCGGCTGAGGAACAGACATCCAAGGCCCCGCAACCGATCAAAGTCCGCTGAGGTGAGAGGGCAGGAGTCGTGCCATTCGCATGCCAGATACTGCGGGGCCTCACGGGGAACAGCGGGGACCCGACTGCGGATCCGGAAAGGCTCGTACACCGCCCCGCCGCAGGCTAGGACAGCCATCGACCCCTAGAAGACCCGAGCTTCCCAAGCTGAGGGCGCCGCAGTGCAGTCACGCGGTGTGCTGTACAGCAGCCTCCCACGCACCCGACCAGATCGCGTCCCATGAGGTGGTGTAGTCGGGCACGGTCCCGGAACGCGCGGGTGTCTGCCCGGGGCGTGCATCCGCTGGCGGTGCATGCTCCCTGAACAAGGGCAGGCCATCGCGCAAGTCTCCCTGGTGAACGGGCGGTTCAACCGGAGGAGCACGCGATGGCCTTGTCCCAGTCTGAGCTGATGCGGCTGCTGGAGTCACTACGTCGGGCCGAGGGAGTTGAAGCAATCAGGGTGGTGTGCGAGCGCATCCTGCAGGAGCTGATCGAGGCCGAGGCCACCGATGTGATCGGTGCCGCGCCGCGTGAGCACACCGAGACGCGCACGACCTGGCGCAACGGACACCGGGAGAGGCTGCTGACCACGCAGGCCGGTGACCTGGATCTGAAGATCCCGAAGGTGCGGAGCGGGTCGTTCTTCCCGTCTCTGCTGGAACGCCGGCGGCGGATCGACCGGGCGTTGTTCGCCGTGGTGATGGAGGCATACGTGCACGGGGTCTCGACCCGCTCGGTCGATGACCTGGTCAAAGCACTGGGTGCGGACAGCGGGATCTCCAAGTCCGAGGTCTCGCGGATCTGCGGCGAACTGGACGAGGAACTGACCGCGTTCAAGGAACGGCCACTGGATCACACCGTCTTCCCCTACGTCTTCTTGGATGCCACCTACTGCAAGGCGAGGGTGAATCACCGGATCGCCTCGCAGGCCGTGGTCATCGCGACCGGCATTTCCGCCACCGGGCACCGCGAGATCCTCGGCCTGATGGTCGGCGACAGCGAGTCGAAGCCGTTCTGGACGAAGTTCCTGCGCTCGCTTCGGGCCCGAGGCCTGGACAACGTCCAGCTGGTCATCTCCGACAGCCACAGTGGTCTGGTGGCCGCGATCCGCACCGTTTTCCTCGGCGCGGCCTGGCAACGCTGCCGGGTTCACTTCGTCCGGGACGTGTTCTCGGTGATCGAGAGGGGTTCCGGAGAGATGGTCGCCGCCACCATCCGCACGATCTTCGCGCAGACCACCGGCGAGCAGGTGCGCACCCAGCTGAACGTGGTCGCCGACATGCTCGGACGGCAGTTCCCAAGGGTCAAGACGATGCTGCTGGACGCCGCAACCGACATCACCGCGTTCGCCGACTTCCCGTCGGCGCACTGGAAGAAGATCTGGTCGACCAACCCGCTGGAGCGGCTGAACCGGGAGATCAAACGGCGGGCCGACGTCGTCCAGGTCTTCCCCAACCCCGCCGCCCTGGACCGGCTCGCCGCCGCAGTGCTGGCCGAACTCCACGACGAATGGCAGGTCTTCGACCGCCGCTACCTCTCCGAAGCCTCCATGGCCGAACTCCTCACCACCAAGCCAACCGAACCCGAACCGCAGATCACCACACAACCGGAACCGAAACAGCTGCCGTGACTACACCACCCCGCGGGACATGACCCCCGACCATGGCCGAGGGCAACTCCAGAGCCGGGGAGGAAAGCGCATGGCGGACAGAGAGGCGGCAACACACGCTGTGGCGCGCCGCGCTGACCACGTGTACTGGGTACGGGAGTGGCCCGACAAGCCGACCTGGCGGGACCGGCTTCGCCGATGGATGGACCCCGCGTCGTACCACTTCGACCGGACCGCCACCCCACCGGAACCCTGGGTCGACCGGCCCGCCGGCTACTACGAGCGAACAGGCTGGCGTATCCGTGCGGCCTACGTCAGATCCGACCTGGCTTTCGAGGTCGAGTACGTGGTCTGCGATCTGTGCAAGATCGGCTGGGTGGAAGCACCTCACTCCTACGAAGGCTATAAACGCTGCGGCCTCGCCTCAGCCGCCCTCCGCTCCCTGCGCCAGGTCTACCCAGGCCTCCAGTGGCACACGGGCGGCGGACATTTTCGAGAAGCCCAGCCCTTCTGGAGTTCCGTCAGCGTCGACGTGCCCGGCGGCTACACCCAGCGGGGAAGATGCCGCCATGTGGAACCGAGGCGAGCGCAGTCAGCGTGAAGCCGCTCCCAGGTCCGTGACCAGGGAGCACGTGATGGCCGCCCGTCTCAGTTTCCGTCTCATTCAGCCACGTTCACGGCCGTTCAGACGAGACCAGGAATCGGGTGCAGCCTACGAGCGGGCCGCCCATGAACCCAGGTGAACGCCCCTGCACGCACCTACACACCCCACCACCACAGTTGGAAAGCGTGTTGGGGGCAACCCCTCACGAGTTCGAATCTCGTATCCTCCGCCATTGCTCTCACCGGGCAATACGTCGAAGGGCCCCACCGTGAGGTGGGGCCCTTCGACGTTGTCCTCAGGCCCCGTTGTCCTGGTTTTTGTCCACAGCGGCTGTTTCCGGTGGCCCCCAGATGGCTTCGGCAATCTTCCGGGCGACGTCTTTCAGCATCGCGTCGGGCACGTGCAGGTACCGCGCCCTCATGCTGTCGGAGGTTCCCGGTTCCCAACCCATGATCTGGTCGATGACCCGAGCCGGGACACCGAGCAGCATGAGCACGGTGGCGGCCGTGTGCCGGGCGTCGTGCAGTCGGCCGTCCCGGACCCCCGCGTCCTCCAACAGCCGCTTCCAGTCGTGGTAGTCCGTGTTCGGGCTGAGCGGGCCACCGAGCAGCTTGGTGAACACGTAGTCCGACTCGGTCCACAGGTCGCCGGCCGCCTTGCGCTCGCGCGCTTGCGTCTCGGCATGTGCACGGAGCATCGCGACCAGCGGGCCAGGTAGGGGCACGGCACGGCGGCCGGCCCGGGACTTGGCGTTCTTGGTCTCGCGCCGAACCTGCACCTTGACAGGGCAGTACCCCGCCTTCCGGCCGCACGGCGAGGCCTCCGGGCACCCGTGCTCGTACCGGGGGCGCAGGCGGTTCCGACGCAGCTTCAGGTGCTCGTTGTCCAGGTCGACGTCAGACCAGCGCAGTCCGAGCGTCTCGCCCTGTCGCAGTCCGAGCGCCAGTGCCAGCATCCAACAGGCGCTGTTCCGGCGCCTGTTGGCTTCGAGCAGCAGGCACTGCACTTCGTCCACGGAGTAGGGCTCAACCTCGGATTCATCCTCTTCCATCCGTGGCGGCTTCGCCAGCGCGGCAGCGTTCTTCGCCGCGCAGCCGCGCCGTACGGCCTCCCCCAGCGCGGTAGGGCGGTAGGGCGGTGCGGAGCGCCTGGTGAGCCGTACCCGCCTTGCGCGCCCCGTTCGCCTGCATCCGGCGATACAGGCTCTCCAAGTGCTCGGGCTGCAAGCGGTCAGGGCGGTGCCTGCCGATACCGGGCACCAAGTGGACGCGAACGGCGACCTCGTAGCCGTCGTACGTGTTCTCGCTGACGGTCGGCTTGGCGATGTTCTCAACCCAGTGGCTGAAGCCACTTCTCAACCGTCCACGGCTTGCCGGGCTGACTCGCTCCGGGTCGTGCGGGTGCGGGGGACGGAGTGTCCGGTGCGCTCGCAGAGCGCCTTGAAGGTTGTCGCGCCGTCAGGCGTGTCCGCTTGGCCGTCTTTGTTCCTAGGTTGGCCGCGCCCCTAGGTACGGCCGCCGCTGTCGTAGCTGTGGCTGTTGCCCTGATCTCTCGGGACGCCAGACCGCCGGTCGAGGGAGGCCCTGGAGACGGTTCCTGACGCCTTGTGGGCCATCTGTGGGCCAGGGCCTCAATGGTGACGCTCCAGGGGCGCTGCTGCGCAGCTCAGGGGTGGTATCGGAACTGACTCCGCGACGCTCTTGAAAACCGTCGTGGCAGCACTCAGGTGGGTGCGTCCAGGGGGTGCACCCCACCTACGGATCAGAAGGCTGCTGGGTCCAGGCGTGGATGGTTCGCGAAGTGCGGCGCGAGACTAGGCATTGGCCACGCTACAAGCGGTTGATGGATTGATGCCCGCGGTGGTGACCGTCCCGCTACGCTCGGTACGAGCAACAGGGGGCGGTATGACGGGTGTTGAGATCGCGATCGGCTACGTGTTCGCGTGGGCGGTACGCAAGGCCCGCCGGGTGGCGGGACGGGCCGATGCCGAAGTGGATCTGGCTCTCGACGGGGCGATGGATCGCGTGCACGGCGTTGTGGCCCGGCGGCTGGGCGATGACTCGGAGCTGGAGCGGTTGGAGGCGGAGGCAGCGGCCGGCCAGGAGGAGCCGAGTGCTCTGACTCGTCAGCGTGTCGAGGCCGCTGTCTCCCGGGCTGTGGAGCAGGACGCCGGTTTCGCGCGGGATCTGGATGAGGCGGTCGCCGCGGTCCAAGAGGCCGCGCGGGCGGCGGGCGGCGCGGTGGCCGGTGCCTACGGGCTGGCCGTGGGCGGTGACCTGTCGGTGACGGCGGAGGGGGGTTCCTTCGCGGCGGGTGTGGCCAACATCCGTGATGGGGTGCGGCTGGGAAACCCTCAGCAGCCGGGTACGGACCGGTCCTGACCGAACCCGGCAAACCAGACGCCCCGGCACCGGGCGTACAGGCCAGCAACGGATCACTCGCCGCGCGTGACTTCAGAGCCCGCAACGTCTACTTCGGTGATTCCCGGTCCGCTCCCGAACCCGCCGCCGTCACGGTGGCACCGCCGCTGGCCCTGCACGATCCACAGCGCCCCCTGCGGGGCCGCGACGCACTGATCGAGCAGCTGGAGTCGGCGCTGTCCGTTCCGGGAAGCCCGCGGATGCAGGTTCTGTGCGGAATGGGCGGTTCCGGAAAGACCTCGATCGCCCTGGAACTCGTTCACCGGCGGCTGGGCCGCGCACAGCAGGTGTGGTGGATCGACGCACGCCAGTCCACCACGCTTGAGGCCGGACTGCGGGCAGTGGCCCGGCAGGCCGGCGCACCCGACGAGCAGTTGCGGGCTGGAGACGCGGCGGACGTGCTGTGGCGGTATCTGGCACGGTACGAGCGTCCCTGGCTGCTAGTGGTGGACAACGCGGACGAGCCGGCGCTGCTGGACGGTGCCGGAAAGCTGAGCGAGGGAACCGGCTGGATCCGGCTCCCCACCAACGGTGCTGGGAGCGTCCTGGTCACCACCCGCGACAGCACCCCACACACCTGGGGCAGCGCCTGCACGCTGCATCCGGTGCACCCCCTGATCGGCGACGACGACGCGGACGCCGCACAGATTCTGCACGACCACGCGGGCACCATGGCAGGCCCCCCGGATGATGCCCGACGCCTGGCCCGACGCCTGGGAGGGCTCCCCCTGGCCCTGCGCCTCGCCGGCACCTACCTCGCCGACGCCAACACCGTGCCGGCCGCCTACCGCGAGCCAGGCACGCCCGTGGACTTCCGTTCCTACCAGGCAGCACTGGACCGTGGCCTTGAACACGTGGACCAAGGCAACGTCATCGCGCAGACCTGGGCCATGTCCGTGAAGCTGCTGGACCAACGCGGCCTGCCCCTCGCCCGGCCCCTGCTGCGACTGATCGCCACATTCGCCGACGCGCCATTGCCGTACACCCTGCTCCTGACACCAGAAACGCTGACCTCCGCCGGGGAGCTGGCACATCTCGACGGGCCTGACATGTGGAGACTGCTCACAGCCCTGGCCGGCCTCGGCCTGGTCGACCTCTCAACCGCCACGGGCTCCGATGCATTGCCCACGCTGCGCGTCCACCCGCTGGTCCGCGACGCAAGCCTCGACCAAGCCGCACTCCGTACAGCCGTTACTGCACTGCACAGCGCAGCGTTCGCAGGCGACACAGGGATCCCTGAGGAACCGGACTACTGGGATCACTGGCGGCTCCTGCAACCCCATGCCCTGGACCTCTTCCATCGAGCCACGGCCACCGAATTACCCAATCAGACAGTCCATAGCGCCGGGCGCGCGGCCGATCTCGCTGCCCGATACCTGCTGGTCAGGGGCCTGTTCGACCAGGCCCGCAGCGAGTTCGAGGCCGTCCTCGCCCACGTACGCGTCAGCCTCGGCGACACTCACCCGGACACCCTCACCACCCGGCACAATCTCGCCTCGGTTCTGCATGAGCAGGGGGAGTTGGAGCAGGCCCGCAGCGAGTTCGAGGCCATCCTCGCCCACGAGCGCGTCAGCCTCGGCGACACCCACCCAAGCACCCTCACTGTCCGGCACGAACTTGCCCGGGTTTTGCATGATCAGGGCGAGTCGGAGCAGGCCCGCAGCGAGTTCGAGGCCATCCTCGCCCACTGGCGTGTCAGCCTCGGCGACACCCACCCAAGCACCCTTGCCACCCGGCACGAACTTGCCCGGGTTCTCCGGGATCGGGGCGAGTTGGGCCAGGCCCGCAGCGAGTTGGAGGCCGTCCTCGCCCACTGGCGTGTCAGCCTCGGCGACACCCACCCAAGCACCCTCACCACCCGGCACAACCTTGCCCGGGTTCTGCATGGTCAGGGCGATTCGGAGCAGGCCCGCAGCGAGTTCGAGGCCATCCTCGCCCACCGACGCGTCAGCCTCGGCGACACCCACCCAGACACCCTCGCCACCCGGCACAACCTTGCCCGGGTTCTGCATGGTCAGGGCGATTCGGAGCAGGCCCGCAGCGAGTTCGAGGCCATCCTCGCCCACCGACGCGTCAGCCTCGGCGACACCCACCCAGACACACTCACCACCCGGCACGAACTTGCCCGGGTCCTCTGGGATCGGGGCGAATTGGGCCAGGCCCGCAGCGAGTTGGAGGCCATCCTCGCCCACCGACGCGTCAGCCTCGGCGACACCCACCCAGACACACTCACCACCCGGCACGAACTCGGTGAGCTTCAACAGCCCCGCGTGGTCGACTGACAGGAACTGCAAGACGACTCAGGGGCTGCTCTCTGGGCCATACGTGGGCCAGCACTCTCCTGAATCTGCCACATCGAGCCATAGACGCAGGTCAGAGGAGGCGCCAGTGGTGGTGGTGACGCGACGCTCTTGAAAACCGTTGTGACACAGCTCCTCCTGCGCGGCAGGCGCATCCTTCCGGACGACGACCCGCTGGCATCACTAGCACCAAATCCTGTACTGAAATGTCCTGTTACAGGTTTCTCTACCTCATCGACCTGCCGCATACAACGACAGTTGCGGGCGAGCGTCGACAGCTACGGCTGGTGAGGGCTCTGATGAGCTTCTGGTGCCCCACCAGCTAGACCACGAGGTTCCTGCGAGTCCCCATCAGGGGCTGCAACCACGGACCGCGTGGGAGCGTCACTTGCGGTGACCGAGCCCTGTCACCTCTTTGGAGGGCCTCCATTGCCACCATCACCCCAGCCGCCTCGGCCGCCGTCGTTGCCACCGCTGCTCGGGCAGTCTGTGGCTGTGTGGATACGGCGTACGTTCCGCTCGCGCAAGGCGTTGTCGGGCGTCACACAGTGGTTCATCGAGTGGGGTATGCCCATCGCCTTAGTAGTTGGGTTCGTCTGGGTGTTCGGCGCCAGCCGGGCCGAAAAGGGTTGGAGCGGCATCTACAGGGTGTTCGCGCTCATCGACCCGCCCGTGCACGAATCGTCCTGGGGTGCGTCGGTACTTGGCTGGCTGCTGGTACCCGCCCTGATCGGTGGCGTGGCTGGTCATGTGATCGCTGCCCGAATGCAGCGGGTCAAGGAGATCGCTACCAACCACCTCTTTCAACAGAGAGGCCTGGGTCGCCGCCTCAAGTTACCGGGAAAGATCACCTTTCTTGAGTCACTGCATGCGAAGAGCCCGGTGGACCAGGAGTTCCTGGATCGCTTTGTAAGGCTGGCGCATTGGGGAGACTGGAAGAAGGCTCAGGACCACTGGGAGATCCTCGTCCGAGACGTGCTCTGCACAGTCGAACTTGCTGAACTGGACCGCACGGAGGCGCTCGACTCCGCCGAGAGCTTCGCACGAGCGGTGATGTGGATGACTGGCTACCAGGACAAGTGCCTCGTGTGCACCGCACGCGCCAACCGCCCATGACTCTGCCCGAAGGGCTATACCAATGCAGACACGAAGCGCCATGGAGATAGCTCGCGCTGCCTTGCGCGAAATCTTTCCCACTGCTCCCGAGAATGGCCTTGACGAGGGGGCACGTCTCCTCACCCGCTGGGGGGTCGAGGGTCACGGAACTCAGCTCGGCAGCTCAACAGCTGCGCTCATGTACACCGACTTGGCGGCGGCATCCCACGAGAGGCACGTGCCAGACGACGTCTATGCGGCCGCTGAAGTTCGTGGCACGGCACGGACCTGGCGTGCGCCGACGCAGGGCTAACGGGGAACTGCGATGGTCGGCAGGCGGCTGATCCTGTATACGCCTCTCCGGACGTCTCACAGCTCAGGGCCACACAGGCCCAGCCGTGCTGAGATCTCAGCACGGGGCCTCTCGTTGTCCTGGTCTTTGTCCAGTGCGCCCACGGCCACCATCGTTGCTCTTCACGGGCGTGCGACGACAAGTACGTTCAGGACCGTCGACGAGGCTCGGTGTTCCTCGCAGACAGCCCACCAGCTGTCGCCGCCCTTGCTCGTCACATGAACGCTCCAACTCGCTTCGCGTCCGCAGGGAGCGTTCCAAGCACAATGCTGCTGATACGACTTCGTGCTGGGAGCATGCTTCAACTGGTCCCACTTGACGGGTGGTTCGACGAGTTCCACGGGACCAGTGAAGCGCGTTTCGCCGGTTCCCGCAGGCCGATGTCTGCCGACGCCGCGGAAGACGGATCTGTAGTCACCGCTCCGGACAAGCTCGTCGACGGCATCGGCCATCCCAGGAATGCCTCTGTCACGGCGTCTAGTGCGTCACGACCCGGAATTCCACCAGGCCGACACATACCCCGGCGGCTCCTCCACAAAGGCCGTCCCCCCGCCGATCTGCCGGGTGCGGGCGCCCTGGGGATCGTCCGCGTCGTACGCCGGCCAACCAGGATCACCATCCGTGAGGAACGCCGTCCACGCGCCGATGAGGGTGTCGCGGACCGCGCGGTGTTCCGGGGTGTCGATGTCCAGGAGGGCCAGTTGGTCGAAGGCGTAGAAGCGTTCGCAGCCGTGGAAGGCGCCGTAGTGGGGGCCCAGGGGTTCGGCGGAGAGGAGGTAGGTGTGGGCGGGGCCGCCTGCCCTGGTCTGGAGGTCGGCCAGGTGGGTTGCCCGGCGGCGGTAGACGGCATCGGAGAGGAAGCGGGTTCGTAGGTCGGACAGGTCGTTGGACTTGGTGTTGGTGTCGGTGTTGGGCTTGGTGTTCGGCTCGGCCGGTACTTGGTGGGTTCGGTACTCCTCCAGCAAGTCGCGCGGGTGTTGTACCCCCGCCAGTTCCATCTCGGCCAGCAACGCCCGTTCGTCCGAAGGGTGTTGGTAGTGCTCGCTGGCGTAGAGGTACTGGAAGGTGCGGAACTCGTCCCGGTTGGCGCCGATCAGGAGGGGGATGTGGGTCGCCGCGCCCGCTGCGATGGACGCCGCGGGGTCCTCGGTGATGACCGTTCCGTCGTGGACCAGGCCCCATGCTCGGCCGCCGGGGAGGTTGCGGGCGCCGAAGTCCTGGTCGATCACCTTGTGTTGGGCCTCGATGATGCGGGTCAGGGGGGTCGACTGCAGGTCGGTCATCGTCTTGGCGCCGACCTGGGTCATGAGGTCTTCCGTGATGGCGGTGGAGATGTCGGGCGGGTAGAGGCGGCCGATGCTGCCGCTGTGGAGGATCGCCTTGTGGAAGGTGCCTCCGGCGGCGGGATGAGTCAGCAGGGCGCCGATGGAGAAGGCGCCTGCCGAGTGGCCTGCGACGGTGATGTTGGCCGGGTCGCCGCCGAACGCGGCGATGTTGTCGTGGATCCAGTGCAGCGCGGCCGTCTGGTCCTGGAGGCCCAGGTTGGCTCCGGCCGTCCATTCGGCCGCGTCCGGGCCTGCCGGGTTCAGCCAACCCAGGGCGCCTACGCGGTAGTTGGGGGCCACCACCACCGCGCCGGTGAGGCGGGAGAGGGCTGCGCCGTCCGTCGTCGGCGGGGACGCCGTACCGAGTTCGAAGCCGCCGCCGTAGACCCACACCAACACCGGGCGCCTGCCCTCGAGTTCGGGCGTCCATACGTTCAGGTACAGGCAGTCCTCGGAGGTCTCCCAGCCGCCGGGGCCGTCCGCGCCTCGCTGTGCGGGGCCCGCGGGGTACTCGGTCGCCTCGCGTACGCCCTCCCAGGGGGTGGGGAGTTGGGGTGGGCGGAGGCGGAGCGGGCCGATGGGCGGGGCGGCGAACGGGATGCCGGCGAACAGTGCCGCCGTGCCGTCGTCCGTACGGGTTCCGCGCAGGATGCCGTACGAGGTGCGGGCGGTGGGGTCGGTGGAGGGTTTCGTCGTCATCGGGGTCAGTCCTTCGAAAGGGGGGCCGGTACGTCCATCTCCAACAGGCAGGCCGCGAGGCTCTTTCCGTGGGCGTCCAGGCGGAGGGAACGGGTGACGCCGCCGTCGAGAGCGCCGTGGAGGACGAACTTGAGGGCGTGGAGGGACGGGATCTCGTAGCGGTGGATCGGGCCCGGGGGGAGGTCGGGGAAGTGTGCGCGAATGCGGTCGGGGGTGAGGTGTGTGCGTAGGTGAGGGTAGTGCGCGGGATGGTAGGCGATGACCGAGATGTCCGCCGTGGAGCCCTTGTCGCCGGAGCGGGCGTGGGCCAGTTCGTGGAGTCTCATGGCGTCGCCGCTCCTGCCACCGTCAGCTGAACTCCCGTGCTGGGCATGACCAGTTCGCGGGGCAGCAGGACCGAGGTGATGGCGATGTTCTCGCGGGCCTCGCGGGTGACGCCCGCGCCTCCGTACGGGCCGTTCAGCCACAGGGACGCGACCTCTCTGCCAACCCGGCGTGCCTGGAGGTGAGTTGCGGTGCGGGTGGCCACACGCAGGCGAACCTCGGCCGGTTCTACGGCAGTTGCGTCAGCCCCTCTGTGTACCGCGTCGACGCCGATCAGGTCGTAGCGCGCCTCCGTGACCGTCAACTCGGCTGCCGTCAGGCGTTGTTCTACGATCCGTGCCGCCTCCCGGGCCCGGGACACGGCGCCCGGGCCGGCGTAGGAGATCTCGCCGGTGGCGACGAAGCCATCGCGGTAGCCGACCGACGTCTTGAGCGTGGTGGGGGGTTCGCGGCCGGTGATGCCGGTGACCGCGACCCGGTCCTCCGCGAGGTGGGTGAGGCGGGCGTGGGAGAAGTCGGCGGTGACGTCCGGGGTGAGGTAGGCGGCCGGGTCGTGGATCTCGTAGAGCAGCTGCTCGGTGACCGTGGCCGGGGTCAACTGGCCGCCTGAGCCAGGCACTTTGGTGACGGTGAACGACCCGTCCTCGGCCACCTCCGCGAGCGGGAAGCCGAGGCGGGCGAGGTCGGGGACGTCCTTGGTGCCGGGGTCGGCGTAGTAGCCGCCGGTGAGTTGGCCGGCGCATTCCAGGAGGTGGCCCACGGCGGTTCCGCGGGCCAGGAGGGGCCAGTCGGTCGGGGACCAGCCGAGCTCGTGCATGAGCGGGGCGAGGAAGAGCGACGGGTCCGCGACCCGGCCGGTGACGACCACGTCGGCGCCCTGGGCGAGGGCCTCGGTGATGGGGGTCGCGCCGAGGTAGGCGTTCGCCGATACGACGGTTTCACCGAGGTCGTTCGCCGTGGCTGATCCGAACGGGCCGTCCAGGAGCGGGAGTTGGGTGCCTTTGACCAGGTGGAGTACGTCGTCGCCGGTGACCGTCGCGATGCGCAGGCCGTCGAGGCCCAGGCGGTGGGCGACCTCGGCCACCACCCGGGCGGCGGCCGTCGGGTTGGCCGCGCCCATGTTGGTGATGATGCGGGTGCCCTGGCGGGCGCAGGGTTCGAGTACGGCTTCCATGCGCTCCTCCAGCCACTCGTTGTAGCCGGCGTCCGGGTCGCGGAGGCGGTCCAACTGGGCCAGGGCGACGGTGCGTTCGGCCAGGCACTCGAAGACGAGGTAGTCGAGGCGGCCGTGTTCCGCGAGTTCCACGGCGGGGTCGATGCGGTCGTCGGCGAAGCCCGCGCCGCAGCCGATGCGGATCCGTCGCCGCGGCGGCACCCGTGGTGGCGTCCGTGTCGCTGTCCGGCTCATGGGACCACTGTGGGTCCGTGGGGTGGGCCGGGGCAAAGATCGATTGCGCATTGATTCATGTGGCGTGCGCATGAATGTGCGGTGATCTGGTACTTCTACGGCATGGACGTCACCCTGCGGCAGATGGAACTGTTCCTCAGCGTCGCCGAAGCCGGGTCCTTCACCGGGGCCGCCGAGGAGGTGCTCCTCAGCCAGCCCGTGCTGAGCCGTACCGTCCAGCAGCTGGAACACGCGGTGGGCGCGAAGCTCTTCGAGCGGACCACGCGGTCGCTGGCGCTCACCTCGGAGGGCACCGAGTTCCTCGGGATCGCCCGCGACATCCTCCGGACGTATCACCGGGGCATGGAACGGTTCGCCGCGATCCGGGCCGGGGAGCGGGCCACGGTGACGGTGGCCGCGCTGCCCTCGGTGGCCGCGGGGATGCTGCCCGGCGTCTTCCGGGCCGTGCTGGCGGATCGTCCCGGGATGCAGCTCCGGATCCTGGACGGGACCACGCGGGAGGTGATCGAGTACGTCCGTTCCGGCGCGGCGGAGCTGGCGATCGCGGAGGGCGGGCACGCGGACCCGCAGGTACGTGGTCAACTCCTCTGCGAGGAACCGGTGTTGGCTGTTCTGCCGACGGATCACCCCCTCGCCGAGCGGGCGTCCGTGACCTGGAACGACCTGGCCCAGCAGCCCTTCGTCGCCTTCACGCCGTCCAGCAGTGTGCGGCGACTCGCCGATCTGTCCTTCGAGCAGGCGGGGGTCCGGCCGACGAACGTGATCGAGACCCGGGAGGTGGGTACGGCGGCGGGGATGATCTCGGCGGGGCTCGGTGTCAGTGCCGTACCTCGGCTGGTGCTGCCGCTGATGGCCTTCGGTCGGCTGGTGACACGGCCGCTGAACGACCCCGGTACGGTGCGGAAGTTGGCGGTCTACACGCCGCGTACGCCGGTGCTGCCGCCGGCGTCCGCGTACTTCCTTCACCGGCTTCTGCATACCGCGGGTGCCGAGCATGATGGTCCGGTGCCGGGTCGGTCGGAGACCGGCGAGCAGGGAAACAAGGGGGAGAGACGTGTCTGAAGAGCCCGGTGAAGTCGTCGTCTACTGGCGGCCCATGTGCCCGTACTGCATGAAGCTTCTCGCCCGACTCCGGTTCACACGGCTGCGGTTCACCAAGGTCAACATCTGGCAGGACCCCGACGCGGCGGCGTTCGTCCGCTCCGTCGCGGACGGGAACGAGACCGTGCCGACAGTGACCGTGGCGGGGCGGGCGATGGTGAATCCGTCGAAGCGGGAGCTGTTGGAGGCGGTCGAGGCGTATGCGCCGCATCTGTTGCCGGGGAGCGGCTGACAGAGCCGTTCCCCGGGCTCCTACAGCGGCTGTCCGTCGCGGAGTTGGGCGTCGGACACTCGTTTCACCTCGGCGAACCGGTCGTCCTGGCGGCTTCCGCCCGCCAGGTCGCTGAGGGCGTACGCCGTGTACGTGAAGCCGTCCGTCGTGTGGAACCGCGCTCCCCAATTGCCGAGAGTCACCGCGCTGACACGCGACCAGGGCAGGCGCTGAGTGCCCCAGGGGTTCACCATGACGATCACGTCCGTGGTGAGTTCCAGACGTACGCGCAGCAGCACCCACCAGGCGAAGAGCGCGAAGAACAGAGCGAAGGCGGTCGCTGCTCCGGCGGACTCCGCGTTCGCCGCGTCCGGGTGGAAGAGAGCACCCCACCAGGCGGACAGCGCCCCGCACGCCGGCCCGACGGCCAGCACGTACCCCCCGATCCGCCCGGACCGGCTGACCCGCCAGACGCCTATGCCGTCGTCCCGTACACCGTCCACGGTACGAATGATGCCCGGCCGAGCGCGGGATCGTCGCGCTGTTCTCGTTGCCTTGTTCAGGGTGAGGGCGTGAACCCGGTGGAGAGGTCCAGGTGGAACGGGGAGCCGGGGGACGTCGGGGTCCAGCCTTCGCGGAGGGCGCGCTCGATGGCGCGGGCGACGTCGGACGGGAGGACGGACTTGGGCTCATGGCCCAGCCAGTTGCTCGGGTGCGGGTGGTCGGTGGTGACCACGAGTGTCGTACCGGCTTCGTCCGCGTGCTCGACCGCGAACGTGCACGGTGACCAGGCCAGCGCCTGGGAGTAGGTCGGCCTACGGCGCAGGCGCCAGCGGTAGGTCGTGCCGCCGACGGTGATGCTCCGGGATCCCTTGCGGGGCACTGCCATGCTTCCTGTTCCTCCTCGGTGGCACGGGGCGTACGGACGTCGTCGAGTCGGTGCGCGACTGGGCTAGCGGGGTGGGGCGAGCGGGTTCCGATCCGGGGGCTGTGGGGTGTTCCACCAGGCCGGTGGGGGTGGGATCGGGGTCCAGTCGGGGCCTCGGTGGGTCTGCCACCAGGTTTCTATCGTGTGGAGCTTCTTCTCGAAGTGGCGGTCCCAGGAGAGGAATCCGGTGGTGGGTGCCCGGAGTTCGGTGCTGCGGCCGTTCGCCTCGTGGAGGACGATCGACTTGATGCCCAGGGTGGACCGGAGCTGGACGGCCTGGATGTCCGACCAGGGGATGGTTCGGCGGCGCACGTTGTGGACCACTGCCGCGGACGGGGTGAGGGTGATGCCGAAGCGGGAGGGGAGGAGGTTGCCCAGCAACAGCAGGGCGGCCCAGAACGCCACCATGCCGGGCACTCCACCCGGCGGCGGGATCTCGGTCCCGGCCGTGGTGAAAAGGAGAGCTGATACAACCGCCGGGGGAAGGAAGGGAGTTGTCCGTTGCCACATCGCCATACGGATGCGCACCGCGGCCGGCGACGGTCTTCCGCCCGGTGAACTGTCCACCACTGCCACCCCGTTGTCCCGTTGCCCCGTTGGTCTGTCGTCCCGTTGTGCGGTCGTTCATTGTCGCTGTTGTCGCTGTGCTTGTCGTTGAAGAATTTCCCCGCGGCGTGACAACCTCCCTGGCCCATGGCCCCGTTCCTCAGGCATGAAGTACTTCTCACCGTGCGCCGCGCCGGTGCCGGGTGGAGGTGGCCTGTGATCCGGACGTCCCCCGGACAGGGCGTCTCCGCTGATCCCGGTGGCGTTGTCGACGTCGGGCTCGACTTCGACGACTTCGCCCGCAGCCGGCAGACGCATCTGCGGCGTACGGCTCATCTGCTGTGCGGGGACTGGCACTTGGCCGAGGACCTGACGCAGACGGCGCTGGCGAAGCTGTACGCGGTGTGGCGTCGGGTACGGCAGCTGGAGTCGCCGGACGGGTACGCGCGGCGCGTGCTGTACCGGACGTTCATCGACGAGACCCGGCGTCGGCGCTGGCGGGAGCGGCTGGGTACGCAGCAGGAGGATGTCATGGCTCCCGTCTCGGACCCGGACCTCCGGCTGACACTGCTCGACGCGCTACGGCAACTGCCGCCGCGTGGGCGGGCGGTGCTGGTGCTGCGGTTCTGGGAGGACCAGAGCGTGGAGGCCACGGCGGCGGCGCTGGGATGCAGCGTCGGCACGGTGAAGAGCCAGACCTCCCGGGGTCTTGGCACCCTGCGGCGCATCCTCGCCGACTCCGGCAAGGACCTCGGCAAGGACTTCGGACCGGGAAAAACGGGGACCGGAACGGGCTATCTGCAGGCGGAGTGGTGAGCATGAGCGGAAAGGCCGGTGACAACTTCACGGACCGGACGGGCCAGTCGGGCCGGACAAGCCAGGCGGACCGGACGGACCAGATCGACCAGCACGTGTACGAGTCCGCGCTCGCTGATGCCCTGGGCGGGCTGGGCTCCGGAGCCGAACCGCCCATGCCCGACCTGGTGCCGGGCGCCGTCGCGCGCGGCGTGCGGATCCGCCGGCGGAGGCGGGTCGGGGCGCTGGTAAGTGCCGCCGTCGTGGCGGGAGTTGTCGCCATCGGCGGGCACGCGCTGCTCACGCCCCGGCCGGAGAGCGCGCCCACGCTTCCCGCCGGGCAGCCGTCGGTCTGGTCCCCGTCACTGGAGTTGGTGCGGTCGATCCTCTCCGCCGGGAAGGGCACCGGCACGACCGTCTCGGCCGAGCAGCCGCGCCAACCCCTGCGGCCCGGACGGTACTTCAGGATGACCACCGCCGACGGCGGCGTGAACGACCTCTATGTGAGCGTCGGCCGGACCGCCACGGACCCGTCGTACGCCCACCCGACCCGGGCCTGCCTGGACAGCAACGGCCGGGTGCTCGCCTCCCCGTGGAACGGCCTGATCACCCGATGCTCCCTGACCGAGCACGGATCGGGCAGCCTGTTGTTCTACTACGTGGCCGACAGGACCCTGGCCGTCGGCGTCACCTATCTGACCGCGGGCGGATGGACGGTGCAGGTGATCGCCGGTTCGCTCGACGAGGCCGCGGTCGGCCGGAGCGGCGGCAGCACTCCGCGGACCGGACCACTCACCCAACTCGCCACCGATCCCCGCATCTTCGACGCCGTGAAGGCCGAGAAGACCCCGAAGGGGAACGGCGGCTGAGCCGGGGCCTCACCGGCTGAGTCCAACACCCCTTACCCATGCCTTGATCAACCCTGAAGGAGTGCATGGCATGAGCATGCCTAAATTTGGCACGCCCAGAATACGTATGTCCGCCCTGGCCCTCGGCCTGCTCCCCCTCCTCGCCGCGTGCGGCGGCTCGGACGGCAAGTCGGCCTCCAGCAGCGGGAGTTCGGACTCGAGCGCGGCCACGACCACCGTCAACGGCGCGACCCAGCTCACGGTCCCGGACGGCGTGGACGACGCGACGAAGAAGGAGTACATCCAGGAGAACGCCATCGCGGTCTGCATGAAGAAACAGGGCTTCACCTACACCCCGCACGTGGAGTCCTCGACCACGGCCGACACGTTCGCCGCGGTCGACGGGGAGGACTACGCGCGGGCCAAGCAGTTCCGGCAGAAGTACGGCTTCGGGTACTACGCCGGCGCCGTCTACCCGAACGACGCCGACGTCCCGTTCAGCAAAGCCGCGATGGCGAAGCGGACCGCACCCCAGGACCAGGACGAGGACGGCCTGACCGACGCGCAGAAGAAGGCGTACGACGTCGCGCTGTCCGGTCCCCAGGCCAAGACCAAGGCGGACGAGAAGCTCGCCGGCTGCTCCGAGGTGGGACGGGTCGCGGCGAACGGGCCGGCGCTCAGCGCGGCGGCCGAGAAGAACGCGGAGAAGGCCCGCGACGACCAGAACCACGCCAACGGCCTCGCGCTCAACGGCGACGCCCAACTCGTCCAGCTCGCCCAGCAGTTCGCGACCTGTCTGACCGGACAGGGCATCTCAGTCAGCACCACCCAGCCGACCGGCATGGTCTCCATGGTCCGCCTCGACATCTCCCGCCAACTGCCGGAGAACTTCATGTCGTTGAGCAAGGACAAAGCGCTGCCGCTCCTCAACAAGGACATCGGCATCGCCCTGAAGGACCTGGAGTGCGGCAAGAAGTTCCGCGCCGCCTACTTCCCCAAGGAAAAGGCCAAGCCCTACTACGGGGAGAACGGATGAGCCACCCGGAGGAAGCAGGCCCGAGCCGCGTCGGCAGCCGAATCGGCAGCGGGCGCAGGCGACTTGGGGTCGTCGTCTCGGCGGTCGTGCTGGTCGGGGCGGGTGGATGGTTCGCCGGTACGCAGGTGCAGTCGCCCGCGGACGCCGCCGCCTCGCACCAGGCACCGAAGGCCGGTCCGGTGACGGTCGCCGTCGTACGGCAGTCGCTCACCGCGAGTGTGGTGGCGACCGGGTCCGTCGAGTTCGCGTCACCGCGGCCCTTGTCGCTGGCCGGGCCGGTCGGCAGCGGGGCGGCCGCCGGCGCGGACGGCGAGGGTGCCGAACAGCGGGTCACCAAGGCGCCGGTGGCCGGGACGAAGATCAAGGAGGGCGACGTCCTGATGACGGTCAACGGCCGGCCGGTGTTCGCGCTCGGCGGTTCCGTACCGATGTACCGCGCCCTGGGACCCGGCACTTCGGGCGACGATGTGACACAGCTTCAGAAAGCCCTGAAGCGGCTCGGGTTCGACCCCGGCGGCACCACCGGGACGTACGGGCAGGGCACCGCCACCGCCGTCTCCGACTGGTACAAGAGCGAGGGCTACGACGCCCAGGAGCCGAGCCCCGCCGATCAGCAGCAGCTCGGTTCGCTCGAACAGGCCGTCTCCGCCGCGCAGGAGACGCTTCTCACCACCAACAGCGGTGCTGGCGCGGCGAGTTCCGGTGAGACCGGATCGTCCGCTACCCCCGCCCCTCAGTCCAGCACGGACAAGCAGGTCCACGAGATCCAGGTCAAGTCCGCCCAGAAGGCACTGGACCTGGCGAACGACGCGCTCAGCAGCTTCAAGGCCACCTACGGCACGAAGGTCCCGGCCGGCGAGGTCGTCTTCCTGCCGAAGCTGCCCGCGCGGCTGGACAAAGTGACCGTCAAGACGGGCGACACCCCGTCCGCCCAGATCGGCACGGTGACCAGCTCCGACGTGGTGGTCCAGGCGGCCGTCCCCGGCACCGACGCCCAGCTCCTCCGCCACGGCATGACCGCCCAACTGACCACGGCGGACGGCGAGTCGGCGCAGGGCACGGTGGACGTCGTGGCGGACGGTTCCGATTCCTCATCGGGCGCGGACTCCGCCGCTACGGCCCCCTCCACCACCGACGACGCGAACTCCGCCTCCGACTCCACCGCCGCGGTCCAGGTGCGGATCACCGTCCCGGACCCCGGTCCGCTCGCCGGGGAGGCCGAGGCCGCCGTGCAGGTGACCATCAAGGTCGGCGCCTCGGACGGCAAGGTGCTGACCGTGCCGATGGCCGCGATCCACACCTCGTCCGACGGGCGGGCCCGGGTCAAGGTCCAGCGCGGCGCCACCGTGGCCGACGTCCACGTCACCGTCGGGCTCTCCGCCGCCGGGATCGTCGAAGTCAAGCCGGACGGGGGCGCGTTGAAGGCGGGCGAGAGGGTGGTGGTGGGCGAGTGATCGACACCCCGGTCGGTACCGCGCTCGACGCCGTCATCCAACTCACCGGTGTGGAGCGGACGTTCCCCTCCGACCCGCCCGTGCACGCCCTCCGTGACGTCCACCTGACCGTGCGCCGCGGTGAGCATCTCGCCATCGTCGGGCCGTCCGGCTCGGGGAAGTCGACACTGCTCAACACGCTCGGTCTGCTGGACCGGCCCACGGTGGGGTCGTATCTGCTGGACGGGGTGGAGACCACCGGGCTCGGCGACCTCGAACGGACTTCCCTGCGGGGAAGCCGGATCGGGTTCGTGTTCCAGTCCTTCCACCTGTTGCCGTACCGGACGGTCGACGAGAACGTGATGCTGGCCGAGGCGTACCGCAGGCCGCGGCCCGGACGCGGGCGGGGCGGGCGGCTCGCCCGCGCCCATCAAGCCCTGGAACAGGTCGGGTTGGGACACCGGGTGGGTTTCCGGCCCGACCGGCTGTCCGGAGGTGAACGTCAACGGGTCGCCATCGCACGGGCGTTGCTCAGCGACCCGGCGCTGCTGCTCTGCGACGAGCCGACCGGCAACCTGGACACCGAGAACACCCTCTCCGTACTGGAACTCTTCGACGACCTGTGCGCCCAGGGCATGACCCTGGTCGTGATCACCCACGACGAGGCGGTCAGCCGTCGGGCGGGGCGGTGCGTCCGTATCACCGACGGGCGCCTGGCCGAGGAGGTCAAGTGAGCGTTGTAGAGAGGGAGTTGGAGGACTCGGCGCGGGTCGAGCGGCCCTGGATGGATCCCCGGGATCTGTGGACGGAGGCCCTCGCGGGGGTTCTCGCGCGGCCGGTGCGGTCCGCGCTGACCACGCTCGGTACGGTCCTCGGGATCACCACGCTCGTCATCACCATCGGGGTCGCGTCCACCGCGGGCAACCAGATCGTCGGCCGTTTCGACGCGCTCACCGCGACCTCGGTGACCGTGACCGTGCCGGAGCCGCTGCCCGGCGCGGAGGACGCCGGGCCGTTGGTGCCGTGGTCGGGGACCGATGCCGTGGCGCGGCTGGCGGGGGTGGAGTCGGTGGCGGCGCTCGCCGACTCGGACGCGACCGACAGCGTGCTGGTGCGGGCCAACGACGTGACCGCGCCGGGCGATCTGTCCGGCCAGACCCTCGCCGTGGTCGCCGCCTCGGCGGGCCTGCCGGCGGCCGTGCACGGGCGGATGACCGCGGGACGGTTCTACGACGCCGGGGACATCGCCCGGCGCGACCACGTCGTCGTACTCGGCGACCAGGCGGCCCAACTCCTGGGTATCGAGCGGGTGGAGGACGCGCCGGCGGTCTTCTTCCGCGGGCAGTCCTACACCGTCATCGGCATCCTCGGCGGGATCCGGCGCGAGGCGCGGCTGTCCACCGCCGTGATGGTGCCGCCCACCACCGCGGCCGATCGGATCGGGCTGCGGAACATCACCCGCGTGCTGGTCGACACCGCGCTGGGGGCCGCCAAGCAGGTCGCGCGACAGGCGCCGATCGCGCTCGCGCCCGGGCACCAGGACTCACTCGCCGTCGTGGCAACGCCCGACCTCTCCAAGGCCCGCGCCGGCGTCCAGAACGACGCCAACAGCCTCTTCCTCGTCCTCGGCCTCGTCTCCCTCGTGGTCGGCGCGATCGGCATCGCCAACGTGACCCTGGTGACGGTGATGGAACGGGTCGGCGAGATCGGGCTACGGCGCTCCCTGGGCGCGTCACGGCACCAGGTGGCCGGGCAGTTCCTGCTGGAGTCGACAACCATCGGGCTGCTGGGGGGAGTTGTGGGCGCGGCCCTGGGCATCGCGGTCGTGGTCTGCGTCGCCGTGTTCAAGGAGTGGACACCAGTGCTCGACCTCCGGCTCGCGCTGGGTGCGCCGCTCGCCGGTGCGCTCGTCGGACTCCTGGCGGGGCTGTATCCGTCGCTGCGGGCCGCCCGTATGGAGCCGGTGGACGCGCTGCGTGCGCCGTCGTAGGAACACGATCGGCTGAGGTGAGTTGTCGCCCAGGGTCCTCAACTCACCTTCACGGACAGCTCTGTTGAGCCCTTGAGCGGGAGGGTCACGGAGCGGAAGCCGTTGGCCGGGTCGCGGATGTAGTCGAGGTAGTCGGGTTCGGCGTTGTCGTTCATCACGAAGGCTCCGGTGCGGAGTTGGGGTGCGACGATCTCCATCACCTGGCGGGCCAGCGTCGGGCCGCCGTCGCTGATCGGCCAGCCGTCGATGAGCGCGAAGTCGACGGGGCCGCCGAGATCGCGCAGTGTCTCCCGGGCGTCGCCGACGCGCAGGTCGACGTACTTGTCCAACTCGGCCTCGGCCAGGTTGCGTTGGGCGGTGGCCGCCTTCTCCGGCACGATCTCGGAGCCGATCACCGTCCCGCCGCCGTTGTCGCGCACGGCGGCGGCGAAGTAGATCGTGGACACGCCGACGGACGTGGCGAACTCGACGACCCTGGTCGCGGCGATCGCCCGGCAGAGCAGGTAGATGAGGTCGCCCTGATCGGCGTGGATCGAGAAGCCGATGTCGGCGTACGCGTGCGGATCGCGGGTGTCCGCGCCGCCGCGCGGGCCTCCGTTGGCGGGGCCGCGGCGTTCGGCCTGGAGTCGGTCCAGTACGGCTGTGACCGTGGGGTCCTGCAGCGGGCTGGTGGAATTCTGCGCGGGCATCATCACTCCAGTTGTTGTATCGCCGATACGTCCCAGGCCTATCACGATATATCGATTGCTGTCGACGGCTCCCGTTGCGAGCCACCCGGGGCCGGGGTGAGGTAGGCGAGGGAAGGGGGCAATACAGGCAATACAGAAGGAGTCCGTCGTGGTCGACCGGCGCAGGTTCATCGTGGGGTCCGGTGCCGTCGGCACCCTGGCCGTGCTCGGCACGACGGCCGCGTGCACGGCGAAGGAGGCCGAGGGTGAGGCCGTGAGCGAGACGTCCTCGGCCGCCGGTCACATCCGGAGCGCCACCGCGATCACCCAGGTCTACGGCGACGGCCAGAAGCTCATCGCCGTGGCGGTCGAGTACGACACCGACATCACCGGTTCGGCCCTGTCGACGTCCACGTTCAAGGTGGCCGGCCGAACCGTCACCAAGGTGTACGCGAACCGCGAGCCCAGCCTCGCCGCGCAGGGCAGGAACGGCCGCTACGTCATCGTCGAACTGTCGCCGGACGACAAGGCGGCGGCCCTGTGGGTAACCCAGCAGGGTTCCGGCACAGCGTCCGGTTCCTCCCCTGCGAGTATCTCCCCCGCGAGTACCTCCAGCGCGGCCCCCGGCGGAGGCGGCCCGAAGGTCGGCGACAGCACCCCCGGCGGGACCGTCGTCGCCGCGAAAGCCACGCTCACCCAGACCGGCACCGTCACCACCACCGGCGGCACGCGCTACCCCGCGAGTACTACGGGGCTGACGACCGACGCGGTGAAGAACCTGATCGTGGACGACTTCCGGCAGTTCACGTTCACCGACCCGGCGACGAAGCGGACCCTCAAGTACAACCTGTTCATCCCCGAGGGCTACGACCGCGACCACAGCAAGAGCTACCCGCTGGTCCTGTTCATGCATGATGCGAGCGTCGTGAACGTGGCCACAAAAGGCCCCCTCGTCCAGGGCCTCGGCGCCGTGTGCTGGGCGAGCCCCGAGGACCAGGCCCGGCACGAGGCCTTCGTACTGGCTCCGGAGTACGACTCCGTCGTGATCGACGACACCTACAAACCGTCGCCCCTCTTCGACGCCACCGCCCATCTCGTGCAGGCGCTCACGAAGAAGTACAACCTCGACGAGAAACGGCTCTACGCCACCGGCCAGTCGATGGGCGCGATGATGACGCTCGGCCTGAACATCAAATACCCGGACCTGTTCGGGGCGTCGTTCGTCGTCGCCGGGCAGTGGCCGGCGGACCAGGCGAAGCCGCTGGCGAAAAAGAAACTCTGGATCGTCGTCTCCCAGGACGACGACAAGTCCTACTCCGGCGAGAACGCCATCACCAAGGTCGTCAAGGAGCAGGGGACGGCCGTAGGAACCGCGGTCTGGAACGGCCGGTCGACGGCGGCCCAGTTCGCCGCCGACGTGCGGAGCCTGAAGGCCCAGAAAGCGCCGGTCAACTACGCCTCCTTCAAGACCGGCACGGTCGTGCCGACCGGGTCGACGACCAGCGCGCACATGGCCACCTGGCAGGTCGCCTACACGATGCCCGGCATCCGGGAGTGGGTCATGGACCAGTCCCTCTGAGTTCGCTCTGAATTCGGCTCGTTCTCGCCGTCGAATTTCCGCCGATGATAAAACGGGGGAATAAAGGCAACCAATTCAGACGCAATGCGGCGCGTTATCTAAGATTGCACGACGCGAATAACCCGCACCACCAGGAAACTTCTGCGTAACCTGTGAAAAGGGGTCTCCTTTCTCCTTTCGCTTCACAGATCGAGGCAGGACAGTGGCGCACGGCAGCCCTGACAAACCTCGATCGAAGGAGCTCACCTTCATGGACAGGCGTAGGTTCATGGCCGGTACCGCGACCGCGACGGCCGGAGCCCTGGCGGTCTTCGGCAGCGCGACCCCCAGCTCGGCGAACGAGGCGAACGAGGCGAACGGGACGAGCAAGGCCGGCGGGACGGGTACGGCGGATTCCACCGGGGACCACGTGAAGGGCCTCACCGCCATCACCCAGGTCTTCGGCGCCGGGCAGAAGCTCGTCGCCGTGGCCGTCGAGTACGACCGGGACATCGACGGCCGGACGCTGTCGACCTCGACGTTCACCGTCACCGACCGCACGGTGACCAAGGTCTACACGAACCGCTCCGCCGACCTCGCGGAGCGGTCGCGGGACGGCCGTTACGTCATCGTCGAGCTGTCGCCGGACGACACGGCGGCGGCCCTGTGGGTGACGGGGCAGGGTTCCGGCACCCCGCCCACCGGCGGCGGGACCGGCGGGACCGGTGACTCCGGCGGCGGGGTGGGCGCGGGCGGCCCGCAGGTCGGCGACACCACCCCCGGCGGGACGATCGTCGCCGCGAAGGCCACGCTCACCCAGACCGGAACGGTCACCACCACGCGCGGCAGGCAGTACGCCGCGAGTACTACGGGGCTGACGACCGACGCCGTGAAGAACCTGATCGTGGACGACTTCCAGCAGTTCACCTTCGCCGACCCCGCGACCGGCCAGACCCTGAAGTACAACTTGTTCGTCCCCAAGCACTACAACCCGCGCAAGAGCTACCCGCTGGTGCTGTTCATGCACGACGCGAGCGTGGTCAACGTCGCGACCGAGGGCCCGCTCGTGCAGGGCCTGGGCGCGGTGTGCTGGGCGAGCCCGGAGGACCAGGCCCGGCACGAGGCCTTCGTACTGGCCCCCGAGTACGGCGCGGTCGTGATCGACGACAACTACGAGCCGTCGACCCTCTTCGACGCCACCGCGAACCTCGTCGAGTCCGTCACGCGGCAGTACAGCATCGACCCCGACCGCCTTTACACGACCGGTCAGTCGATGGGCGCGATGATGTCCCTCGGCCTGAACATCAGGTACCCCGACCTCTTCGCGGCGGCGTTCATCGTGGCAGGCCAGTGGCCGGAGGCGCAGGCGGTACCGCTCGCGAAGAAGAACCTCTGGATCCTCGTCTCGGCCGACGACACCAAGGCGTACCCGGGAGAGCAGGCGATCACCGAGGTCATCCAGGAACAGGGCACGAAGGTCAGTACCGCGCTGTGGGACGGCCAGTCCACCGCCGCCGAGTTCGCGGCGGACGTCCGCACCATGAAGGCCCAGCGGACCCCGGTGAACTTCGCCGCGTTCAAGACCGGCACGACCGTACCGACCGGCTCGACCACCAGCGCGCACATGGGCACCTGGCAGACCGCGTACTCGATCCCCGGCATCCGGGACTGGATCATGCGGCAGTCGCTGTAGCGGGACAGACGCGCGGGGGCGGGTCTTCGGCGCGGCGCTCCGCGTCATAGAGTGCTGCGGCAGATCCGACAGAACCGGCCGAACCGACGGAACCAGCCGACCGTCCGGCCGCCCGCCCGTGGAGGTAGATCGCGATGGAGACCCCGCCGCAGCTCACCGACGGACGGCTGTTCTCCTCGTGGCAGGCGGACGTCCCCGCGCTGCTGGTCGTCGTACTCCTCGGCGGCCTGTACGGCTGGGGCGTCCTGCGCCTGAGGCGTCGCGGCGAGGCCTGGCCGGTGGCGCGGACCGCCGCGTTCGCGCTGCTCGGCCTCGGCACGATCGTGGTCGCCACGATGTCGGCGCTCGCCGTGTACGACCGCGTGCTGTTCTGGCCGGCCGCCGTCCAGAACGTCCTCCTCGACCTGATCGCCCCGCTCGGCCTGGCCCTGGGCGATCCGCTGCGGCTGGCCCTGCGCGCCCTGCCCGAACGCGCGGCGGCTCGCACAGAGGGGGCGATGACCGGCCGACTGTTCCGGCTGCTCACGTTCCCTCTGGTCAGTACGGCCCTGGTGCTGGCGACCGAGCTGACGATCTACTTCACGCCGTACTTCGAGACCGCCCTGGCCGACAACTGGCTGCACCAGCTGATGTATCTCCATCTGCTGCTCGCCGGGAGCCTGTTCGTGCTGCCGGTGCTCACCCGCGAGGAGGCGCTGCCCGCCTGGTGCACCCACCCGGTGCGGGCGGGGCTGGTGTTCGTCGACGGGATCATCGACGCGATCCCGGGCATCGTGGTCATGACCCACGGCACGTTGATCGCCGGCGCCTGGTACCTCAGCCACTCCCCGTCCTGGGCCCCCGACGTCCAGCACGACCAGCAGCTCGGCGGCGGCGCGATGGTCAGCATCGCCGAGCTCGTCGCCCTCCCCTTCCTCCTCGCGATCCTCGTCCAGTGGGCCCGCACGGAGCGGGCCGAGACGGTGGCGTTGGACCGGCGGCTGGACACGGAGCTGGAGGTGGTCCGGGCGGCGCCCACAGAGACCAAAACGGGGACTTCTACTGAAGGGCCCGATCTCGTACGCCCCTGGTGGGAGACCGAGAACAGCGAGGTCGCGGAGCGCATCCGGGGTCAGCGGTAAGCGTTCCTCACACCACGTCCAGGGCGTCCAACTCCCTTATGAGCCGGGCCCCTTCGCGGGTCATGATCTCCGGGTCGCGCAGGGCGTTGGAGAGCAACGACATGCCCTGATAGGCGCCGATCAGGGTCAGGGCGAGACCCTCGGGGTCGACCGCGCCGAGCTGCCGGTACTGCTCCGCCACCCAGTCCACCAACCGCCGTATGACCTGGCCCGCGGCGAGATCGAGGCCGTCCTCGTAGCGCTTGTCCAGTTCTACGGCGAGCGTGCCCATGGGGCAGCCGTGGCGGGCCGCGATGTCCTTCTGCTCGACCCAGCCGCCGATGAGGGCCTTGAGGCGTTCGCGCGGGTCGGGGAGCTGGTCGAGCTGGGCGGTCAGGGTCTCCAGGTTGCCGGTGTGCTCGGAGAGGGCCGCCTCGATCAGCTCGTCCTTGGTCTTGAAGTAGTAGTAGACGTTGCCCGTCGGG
Source organism: Streptomyces sp. NBC_00986 (assembly GCF_045162565.1). Taxonomy (NCBI): domain Bacteria; kingdom Bacillati; phylum Actinomycetota; class Actinomycetes; order Kitasatosporales; family Streptomycetaceae; genus Streptomyces; species Streptomyces sp. NBC_00986. Next base: position 6,271,892 of record NZ_CP108733.1, on the reverse strand, counting down.
ACGTCCGCGGCGCGGGCGATGTCGGCGATGGTCGTGCGCTCCACGCCCTGCTCGTGCAGGACCCGGGCGGTGGCGGTGGTCAGACGCTCCCGCTTGCCGCGCGGGGCGGGCCGGGAATCTTTTGAGTCAGTCACCTGACTAACTATAGACAAACTGCGGGTCGGTCGTGTTAGCGTCTTCTCAATGGAGTTAGTCAGCCAACTAACTCATACATGACGGGGGTGGCGAGATGATCGTGGTGACGGGTGCGACCGGGAACGTGGGGCGAGCGCTGGTGCGGCTGCTCGACAAGGAGGGCGTGCCGGTGACGGCCGTGGCCCGGCACATCGGCGAGGCTCAAGTGCCGCCCGGGGTGCGCACGGTGGCCGCCGACCTGGCCGAACCGGACGGTCTGCGGGGCGCGTTCGAGGGGGCCGAGGCGCTGTTCCTGCTGGCGGCGGGCGAGCGGCCGTACGACATTCTGGACGTGGCCAAGTCCGCCGGTGTCCGCGAGGTGGTGCTGCTGTCCTCGCAGGGGGCCGGGACCCGTCCGGAGACGTACGCGCATCCGCGCCGATTCGAGGCCGCCGTAAGGGAGTCGGGGCTCGACTGGACGATCCTGCGGTCGGGCGGGCTGGACAGCAACGCGTTCGCCTGGGCCGGGTCGATCCGCGCGGGGCGGACCGCGGCGGCGCCCTTCGGTGACGTGGGGCTGCCCTTCGTGGACCCCGACGACGTGGCCGCGGTCGCTGCCGCCGCGCTGCTCACCCACGCTCACACAGGCGCGACCTACACCCTCACCGGCCCCGCGCCGACGACACCCCGCGCGCGGGCGGCGGCGATAGCGACCGCGCTCGGTGAGCCGGTGACCTTCGCGGAGCAAACCCCGGCGGAGGCCCACGAGTCGATGGCACGGTTCATGCCGCCGCCCGTGGCCGAGGGCACGTTGGCGCTGCTCGGCGAACCGACCGAGGAAGAGCAGTGCGTGAGTCCCGACGTCGAGCGAGTGCTGGGGCGGGCGCCCGGCACGTTCGCGGGATGGGCCGAGCGGAACGTGGTGGCGTTCCGGTGACCACAACCCACTCCACCCGCGTCCTCGACTCGACCATGTCCCACCGGGAGTTGGGCAGCGGGGCGCCGATCGTGTTCCTGCACGGCAACCCGACCTCGTCCCACCTGTGGCGGAACGTCATGCCGGGTGTCGCTTCCGGGCGGCTGCTGGCACCCGACCTCATCGGCATGGGCGACTCGGGCAAGCCGGAGATCGCGTACTCCTTCGCCGACCAGGCCCGATACCTGGACGCCTGGTTCGAGGCGCTCGGGCTGCGGGACGTGGTGCTGGTCGGACACGACTGGGGTGGCGCCCTGGCCTTCGACCGGGCCGCGCGCCATCCGGACCGGGTGCGGGGCATCGCGTTCACCGAGACCATCGTCAAGCCGATGAGCTGGGCGGAATTCCCCGAAGGGGGGCGGGAGTTGTTCCGCGCGATCAAGACGGAGGGGGTCGGCGAGGCCATGATCCTCGACGAGAACGCCTTCATCGAGCAGGCACTCCCCGCCGCCTCCGCGACCCCGCTCGCCCCGGCCGACCTCGCCGTCTACCGCGAGCCGTACCCCACCCGCGAGAGCCGCCGCCCCCTCCTGCGCTGGGCGCGCTCGATGCCGCTGGGCGGCGAACCCGCCGACGTCGTGACCAGGATCGAGGCCTACGACCGGTGGCTGGCGGCCAGCCCGGAGATACCCAAGCTGCTGCTCACGTTCGCGCCCGGAGCGGGGGCGATGATGGACGAGGACGCCATCGCCTGGTGCGCGGCGAACATCTCCGCTCTGGAGATCGAGCACTCGGACGCCGTCGCCGGCCATCACACACCGGAGGACCAGCCCGAGTTGATCGCGGCCGCGATATCGGGCTGGGTGGAGCGGCTCGGCCTCACGCACGGTCACAGAACGATCACGGCGAGGGACTCCCAGGTGAACGGGTAGCGGATCGGCGACAGAATGTGACCCTCCGTCAGGGGGGACGGGGCTCAGGGGGGATGGTCAATGAGCGCTTACCGGTTCAATCCGCCGCCCGGCTGGCCTGTGCCGCCTCCGGGGTGGGCGCCGCCGCCGGAGTGGGTGCCCGACCCGACGTGGCCGACGCCTCCGGAGGGCTGGCAGTTGTGGGTGCCGGAGGGGACTCCGCCCGGGACCGTCACGGCGGCCGCACCGGAGCCGGGCGCACCCATCTCCCCCAACTCCCCCACTGCTCCGGCCGTACCCGCGCCCCGGAAAAGCGGCCTCTTCGGCCGTCGCCGGGCCGACGCCCTCTCCGAGGCCGACGAGTTGCGGGCCTGGATCACCCGGACGCAGGGGCTGGACGCCGTACAGGTGGCCGATCTGGTGCGGCGGACCGAGCTGGAGGCGGCCGAGTTGCGCGAGCGGCTCGGTGCCAAGGTCGCGGCGGAGGCCCAGGGGGTGTTGAAGGACGCCCGGGACACGGCGAAGGAGATCCTCGACGACGCGCGCCGGACCGCGAAGGAGACCGAGCGGACGCGCAAGGACGCCGACCGGCAGCGCAAGGAGGTGTTCGACGGGGAGCGGCGGCTCGCCGAGCTGCAGGCGCGGATCGTCGTCACCGACGAGACCGCGATGCTGCAGGAGGCCGGGGTCTACGCGTACCGGCACGCCCTGCACGACGCCATCGCCTACCGCAGCCGGCTCGACACCCTGCAGACCGAGATCAAGAACCTCGCCCGCACCGACCGGGCCGTGCTCGCCATCACCGGCTGGACGGTCAACGGCTCCACGCGCGAGGGCCAGAAGATGGTCCGCGACTTCTCCAAGCTGATGCTGCGCGCCTACAACGCCGAGGCCGACTACGCGGTGCGGACCATGCGCCCGCACCGGCTGCGCTCGCTCGTCGACCGGCTCTACAAGAGCCGCGAGACGATCGCCAAGCTCGGCGCCACCATGCACATCCGGATCAGCGACGAGTACCACACCGCGCGGGTACGGGAGTTGGAGCTCACCGCCGACTTCCTGCAGAAGAAGGACGAGGAGAAGGAGGCCCAGCGCGAGGCCCGCGCCAAGGAGCGCGAGGAGGCGGCCGTGCAGCGCGAACTCGACCGCCAGCGCGAGAAGTTGAACAAGGAACTCGGCCACTACCAGGTGGCTCTCGACCGGCTCCGCGAGCGCGGCGACGAGGCGGCCGTCGCCGAGATGGAGGCCAAACTCGCCGAGATCGAGGGCGCGTTGCAGGACGTCGAGACCCGCGCGGCGAACATCCGCACCGGCTACGTCTACGTCATCTCGAACGTCGGCGCCTTCGGTGACCGCGTCGTGAAGATCGGCATGACCCGCAGGCTCGAACCCCTCGACCGGATCTACGAGTTGAGCGGCGCCGCGGTGCCGTTCCGCTTCGACGTCCACGCGCTGATCTTCAGCAAGGACGCGGTGGGCCTGGAGTCGGAACTCCACCGGCGGTTCGCCCCGCGCCGGGTGAACCAGGTGAACAGCCGCAAGGAGTTCTTCTACGCCACCCCGACCGAAGTACGGGACGCGCTACGGCCGTTCACCGGCCAGCATCTGATCGAGTTCACGGAGGAACCCCAGGCACTGGAGTGGCGGGCCAGCAAGCAGCCCGCCTGAGCCGGCTACCGCACGATCCGCACCTGCCGCGACACACTCACCTGGTCCACGTCGGACGTCCTGACCGTGACCTTCATCGTCCAGGTCCCGGCGATCGGCAGGTTGAGGGTGTTGGTCCCCCAATAGCCGCCCTCGTCCTTGACGTTGGCGTCGAGGGGGCCGATCTTCTGGGCCGCGAGGGTGAAGGAGAGCCGGAGTTCGGGGACCGTGGCGAAGCCGCCGTCGGGGCCGTAGACGACCGCCTCGACGGAGTTCTCGCCGACGCGTCCGGGGTCGAGGGTGATCTGCACCTTGCCGCCCGCGTTGCCGACGCGGAAGGGGACGATGGTGACGGAGGCCACCGGGATGCCGGCCGAAGTCGCCGTCTGCTGCGCGTCCGCCGCCGCGCGGCCGGGGAGGGTGTTGGTCAGCAGGGTCGTGATCACCAACACCACGACACCGACGCCGACTTCGAACAGCACCGAGCGGCGCAGACCGCGCCTGTAACGGTCCTGCGAGCCGTCGCCCCGGTCCGGAGAACCGTCGCCCCCGCCCTTGGAATCGTCACCGGAAGTCGAGCCCCCCTCGCCCCCGGACGCCGCCGCCCCGTCCGCCCCCGCCCGCACCAACTCCGGTACCTGGAGCCGTACTTCCTCCCCCACCATCCGCCCCGTCCACCGCCGCGACCACCCGGCCACCGCGAGCAGCAGGGTCACCGCGCCGAGTTTCACGAGCAGGATGCGGCCGTACGACGTCTCGGTGAGGGCGTTCCAGGAGCCGAGGCCGCGCCAGGACTGGTAGACGCCGGTGACGACCAGGACGGTCACCGAGGCGAAGGCGAGGCGGGAGAAGCGGGCCACCGGGGCCGCGTCGAGGTCCGAGGAGCGGTAGAGGACGGTGAGCAGGGCCGTCAGGCCGCCCAGCCATACCGACATCGCGAGCAGATGCAGCACCGCCGAGGCCATCGCCACCGGCACCTGGATCCCGGCGGACGCGTGTTCCGCGGACGCCCAGGTCAGCGCCAGCCCGACCGCGAGGGCGGCACCCGTCCCCAGGGCCACCCGCCCGAACCGCTCCCGCCCCCGAAGTCGTAGGAGAAATGCGGCTGTTGCGGCCAGGAGGAGGAGACGGGCCGCGAGTGCCAGGCCCGGGCGGGAAGTCAGTGTCCTCGGGATCGCGGAGGGCTCGAAGGCCGTGGCCAGGCCGGTGCCCGCTTCGTACGGGGCGCGGAGGATCAGGAGGGCGACCGTGGCCGCCAGCAGCGTCCACCAGCCCATCAGGATCGGCTTGTTGAGGACCGTCGGGTTCGGGGGGCGGCAGAGGGTGACGAAGGTCGCCGTGCCGATGAGGAGGGCCGCGGCTATGTACGCGAAGTAGCGGGCTATGTCGTACAGGCTGCCGGTCAGCGGGTCCTCGACCGGGGCCGTACTGACCGGGGTGGTCGTGGCGGAGGGTTTGCCGATGGAGAAGGTGAAGGCGCCCGAGACCGGGTGGCTGTCGGCCGAGACCACGCGCCAGGCGACCGTGAAGGTGCCGGTGCCGAGCTTGGCCGGGAGGGTCACGCTCGCCGTGTCACCGGCGTCCTTCGCGTGGTGCGCGGAACTCGTCCTCACCCGCCGGTTGTCGGGGTCGTAGACGCGGAAGGAGTCGTCGAGCAGGGCGACGGACTCGGAGAAGGTGAGGGTGAGGGTGCGGGGGGCGGACTTGAGGACGCTGCCGTCGGCGGGGTCGGTGGATTCGAGGGCGGCGTGCGCGGACGCGGTGCCCGCGGTGCCGAGGAGGAGCAGGACCAGCAGGGAGCCCAGCAGCACCAGCCCTTGAACTCCTCGCCGGGCGCCGCGTCCACCCCTTCCGCCGCCTCCGTCGCGTCCAAACCCCTGTCCCTCATTCCGTCGTCGGCGCACGTCACATCTCCGTCTTCGGACTTGCAGGTCTGCGGTTATGTACGGAGGAAACACACGTCTCGCTCACCAGGTGGGCCGCGCCAACACTCCGCCGTCCACGACCAGGTCGTGCCCGGTGACCCAGGAGGCGAGGCGGGATGCCAGAAACACGCACGCGTCCCCGACATCCTCCGGCCGCCCCAGCCTCCCCGTCGGCGCCGCCTCCCGCCACCTCCGCACCCCGTCCGGCCAGGCCTCCGCCAGCCCCTCCCGGTCGATCAGACCGGGCGAGACCGTGTTGACGCGGATGCCGTACGGGCCGTACTCCAGGGCGGCCGACCTCGCGTGCATGACCACGGCGGCCTTGGACGCGGAGTAGTGCGCGTGGAGGGCGGCGGGGGCGCTCGCCTCGATGGACGCGATGTGCGTCACCGTGCCGCCGGTACCGCCGTCTCCGCTCTGTTCTCTCATCACCTCGGCCGCAGCCTGCGTGCACGCGAACACGCTGGTCAGGTTGGTGTCGACGACCGCCCGCCAGTCCGCCGCCGTCATTCCGGGCAGGGGCTGGGTCGGCTGTACGCCCGCGTTGTTGACCAGCGCCGTGAGCTGCCCGCCGCTCCACTCGGCCGCCTCGCGGACCAGTCCGCGGCAGGCGTCCTCGTCGGTCAGATCGGCTTGCAGTACGACGACCCGGGCGCCCAACTCCCGCACGCGGGCCGCGACTTCACCGGCCGCCTCCACCGCCGTACGGCACTGGACCGCGACCCCCGCCGCGCCCTCCTCCGCGAACCGCAGCGCGATCCCCCGGCCGATGCCGCCGCTCGCGCCCGTGACCAGGGCGAACTGGCCCTCCAGCAGGCGGCTCACGGGCGGCACAGCCCGGTGATGCGGGCGGCCTCGGACGGGGTGCGGGCGTAGCGGGCGGTCAACTCGCCCGCGTCGCCGTGCTCGTAGCCGTCGTAGGTGAAGCCGGGGGCCATCGTGCAGCCGAAGAACGTCCACGCGCCGCCCGCCACCACCCGCGCCCCCATCCACGTGCCGCCGGGCACGGTGAACTGGAGATGCCGGCCGTGCAGTGGGTCCGGCCCGAGGACCGCCGTGCTCGACGTGCCGTCCGGGGCGAGAAGCAGGAGTTCCAGCGGGTCGCCGAGGTAGAAGTGCCAGACCTCGTCGGCGGGGAGTCGGTGGAGCGCGGAGAAGTCGTCCGCTGTGAGCAGGGCGACGATCGCGGTGCCCTCCGGGCGGCCGTCGGGCCGCGTCGGGCCCGCCCAGGTCTGGCGGAACAGGCCGCCCTCGCGGGGGATCGGCTCCAGGCCGTAGTGGGCGACGAGGTCTTCTGGGGTCACTCCGGTCACCTCGGCAGGCTACGGGAAGGCCACCTCGCGAGGGAGAAACGCCAGTTGAGCGTGCTTTTCGGGGATGAACACGTCCGGGATGTCCACCTCCGGAAGGACGACCCTCGGGCCCGCCACGAACCCCTGCCGCAGGAAGCGCGCGATCGCCTTCTCGTTCCGTACGTCCGGGTCGACCACGACCCGGCGCCGGTCCAGACCGAGCAGGACGTAGGAGGCGAGGACGCCCATCACCGCCGCCGACCAGCCGGGCCGTTCGCCGTCCGGGCCCGCGGGTGCGAGGAGGAGGTGGATGCCGATGTCTCCGGGTTCCACGCCGTAGCAGTCACCGACGCGGTCGGCTGCGGGGTCGTAGGTCTGGAGGAGCGCGACGGGTTCGTCGTCCCTCGTGACCAGGTGGGCGTGGTGGGTGTCGAGGGTTTCCATGTGGGCGTAGATCTCGGTGACTTGGGCCTGGGTGAGGCCGTTCATGCCCCAGAACGCGGCACGTTGCTCACTGACCCAGCGGTGGATCGTCCCGGCGTCGGCGGCCGGGTCGAGGGGGAGGATGCGGATGGTGCCGAAGCCGGCGACGTGTTGCGAGTGGACGGGTTGGCGGGTGGGGGCGGTCTCTCTGTGGAGGTCGAGGCGGCTGAAGTCGGTGATGACCGGGACGAGATCTCCCTTGAGCCACAAGGGCAGTTGATCGCGGCGATGGGCTGACCCGGCCATCCCCGACGCCCCCAACGGCACCACCCAGAGGCTGTCCTCGCGCCGGGCCAGGTCCCACACGAACCGGGCCGCCGGGCCCCGGGCACTGAGGTCGGTGAGCCCGGGTACGGCGGAGGTGCAGAGCACGCAGTCGTGGTCACCGGACAGGCCGGGACCGGGAGTTGGGGCTGTCTCGGCCAACGCCCGCCAGGGGGCAAGGCGATGGGTGTCGCCCCACGTGCCGATCGGCTTCGCGGCGGCCTCCTCGATCGCCGCCCGCACAATCTCCGGCCGGTCGATGCCGTACAACTCCCCTGCGCTCAGGAGGTGTTCGAGCGCGAAGGCGATGCGTGGGAGCAGTGCGAGCCACGGCAGGAAGACCTCCGGGTACGCGGGTGGTTCGGCCAGCGCGGCGAAGGTGGGGTGGGCCGCGAGCCGTCGTACGACCGCGCCGCGCACGGCCGCGTAGGCGGCGGCGTCGGTGCTGTCGGCGTCCATGCGGCGGTTCCAGGCGAGCAGCCGGTCGCGGAGGGCGGAGGCCTCGGGGGTGAGGTCGGACAGGTCGACGAGATGGTCCAACAGGGGTGTGGCGGAACCGAGATGGGTGTCCATGTGGATCGCGGGCATGTCGGCGGCTGACCACTTCTCGCGCTCGGCGAGCAGTGCGGTGATGCGCTCGGCGCGGTGGTTCGGGGCGAACTCGACGCCGAGGGGGGTGGCGGGGCCGCGCTGGTTGGCCATGACGGCGATGCCGTCGTCGGTGAGGCGGCCGCGGGGCGGTCGGTGCCAGCCGTGCCACTCATGACCGGGTTCCCAGGCGGGGACGAGCCGGGTGCGGTTGGCCTCGGCGCGCGACGGGACCTTGCCGGCGACCCGGTGCAGTAGTCCGCCCTCGGTGTCGGCTGCCTGGACGACGTTGACGGGTTCGACCCAGTCGTCGAACGCCCGGTCCACGTCGGCGACTTGGCGGGCCCGGAGGAGGGGGAGCAGGGCGGTGAAGCCGAGGTCTTCGGTGACGCGGGGAGGGTAGCGGAGGCTGACGGCGAGGGGTGGGGCGTGGAGCGGGGCGTGGAGCGGGGTGTCGGGCGGGGTGCTGATGCCTCCGGCGAGCCGTTCCGGTTCGCCGACGATGCCTCCGTCGAGTCCCTCCGGGGTGCCGACGATGTCTCCGTCAAGCTCCGGGCCGCCGATGATGCCTACGTAAAGCCCTTCCGGCCCGCCGGTGATGCCTCCGTCAAGCCCCGGCCCGCCGATGATGCCTCCGTAAAGACCTTCCGGTTCGCCGATGATGCCTCCGTCGAGTCCCTCCGGCCCGCCGATGACGACCGGCCCGCGTTCGGTCTCGATGATCTCGACCTCGACGGGGTCCTCGTCGGCCACGTCGATCGTCTCCGTGTGGCGGGCGGCGCGGCGCCAAGTGCCGTCCGGGCCAAGGGCTTCGACGCCGGCGCCGGTGCGGCGCAACCGTTCCCGGTAGAGGTCCTGGTAGTCGGCCATCGCGTTGGTGATGGCCCAGGCGACCGTGCCGGTGTGCCCGAAGTGGGCGATGCCGGGGACTCCGGGCACGGTGAGGCCGACGACGTCGAACTCCGGGCAGGAGAGGTGGACTTGCTGGTAGACACCGGGGTCTTCGATGAAGCGGTGCGGATCCCCGGCGAGCAGGGCCTGCCCGGTCGTGGTCCGTTCCCCGCTCACCAGCCAGCCGTTGCTACCGGATGTGCCGGGGCCGTCGGTGGCGAACAGCCCGACCGCGTCCGGGCCGAGGTGCCGTATCGCCTCTTCGCGCCAGAGCTTGGCGGGGAAACCGGCGAAGAGGATGTGGGTGGCGAGCCAGATGCCGAGGGGGGTCCAGGGCTCCCAACGGCCGGGGGTCAGGCCGGACTTGGCGAACTCCGGGGGCGGGGCGGCTGTCGTGTCCGACTCGGGGACGGGGTTGCCCGTCCTGCCCGACCCAGAGGCGGGGTTGCCCGTCCTGCCCGACCCAGAGGCAGGGGTGCCTGCCCTGCCCGACCCAGAAGCAGGGGTGCCTGCCCTGCCCGACCCAGAAGCAGGGGTGCCTGCCCGGCCCGACCCAGAAGCAGGGGTGCCTGCCCGGCCCGACCCAGAAGCAGGGGTGCCTGCCCGGCCCGACCCAGAAGCAGGGGTGCCTGCCCGGCCCGGCCCGGAGGCCAAGACGTCCGTCCCGCCTGCCGCGGATCCGGGGGTGCCTGTTCTGTCCGACCCCGAGGCGGGGGCACCCATCCCGCCCATCCCGGAGAGCGAGGCAGTTCCTCGCATACCGGCCATGGAAGCGGAGGCAGAGCCGGAAGCGACCCCCTCGCCGACCCCAGATCCCGAAGTACCAACCCCCAACCCCTCGTTGACCCCGTCGACGTACGCCCGCACCCACCGCGCGGTCTCCGGGTCCCGCCGTTCCAGGGCTTCGAAACAACGTCGAGCCGTGTCGTCGAGGCGGACGCGTCGGGCGAACAGATCCCAGGGCAGGGCGCGGACGCCGAGGAAGGAGGCCGACGTGCCCTGTGCGCGATGCCGTTCGACCTCGATCTGCCAGCCGCGGTCGAGGGCGGTGACGCGGCCCTGGGTGTGGGCGAGTTCGTCGGCGGTGTCGGCGCGCAGGTGGGGGATTCCCCAGGTGTCGCGGTAGATCCCGGCGTCGCGGTAGATCTTGGTCGTCACCCGGTGACCCCTCTGTTTCGAGGCTGCTTTTTAGGTTAGCCTTGCCTAAGTTACTGTTGGGGAAAGCGTACGCGAAAGGTGAAGAGACCATGGCGCAGGGGCGTGGTTGGGAGGGCGCGGTTCTCCGGCTGCTGCGCGCGAAGGACTTCGAGTTCACGGTGACCCGGGCCGAGGACGTCACCCCGCGCTACCGCCGCCTCCGCCTCACCGACGGCGGCATGCTCGCGGCGACCGGCGTCCACCCCACCATGTGGGTCCGCCTCTGGTTCGACAACGCCGGCAAGCCGCACCAGCGGGCGTACACCCTGGTCGACCCCGACCCGGCGGCCGGCACGTTCGGCCTCGAATTCGCCCTGCATGAAGGGTGTGCGAGCGACTGGGCACGGGGCGCGAAGCCCGGCGACACGATCGAGGCGACCGTCCAGGGAACGGGTTTCGAGACCCCCGACCCCACCCTCTCCCACCTCTTCGTCATCGGCGACCCGGCGTCACTGCCGGCCATCAACTCCCTTCTGGGGACGGTGGGTTCGAAGGTCCCGGCGACGATCTGGTTCGAGGGCGAGCCCGGCAACCTCCCCTTCCGCACCGACCCGTCCCTCCACGAGGTCCGCCACCACCCCCGGGGCCAACTGGCCGACCGGGTACGCGCGGAACTCCCCGACCTGCTGAAGGGCAGCGCCGACCCGTACGTCTGGATCACCTGCGACACGGCCACGACCCGGGGGCTGTCGTCATACGTCCGCAGGGAGTTGGGCGTGCGGCGGGAGCGGGTGCACGCGTTGGGGTACTGGCGGGCGTCCTGAGGGCGGGGGACCCCTTTCGCAAAAGTGAGACACTTCCACGCGAAGTGACACACTTCTGGGGCTGCCCTCTCCCGGGGGACCGGGCGTCCCCGCGCACCACGATTCCGGAGTACAGACGTTCGTCTGCGTAGCCTGCGTGGGATGAGGACTTGGCGTGAGGCCCTGACGGAGAGATATCTGGCGGTCGAACGCGTAGCGGGAGCCGGGCGCCCACGGACCCGCCTCCAGAAGTGGGCTTCGCGGCATCCAGTACGCCTCGGTGTCTACATCGCTGCTCCCGTGACCATCGGAGGCCTGCTGATAGCCGAGAAGCCCGGATCAGTGATGGTTGCGCTCATCGCCGGGCCCGTGTCGGGGGCCTTCTATTCCCTGATGGTCATCACGGACCAGCTCCTTCGAAGCCGCCTCAGGCGACGAATGGCACTCGACAGCGAGGACTGACGCAGAAGTGATCAGGGTCAGCAGGACGAGCGCATGAGTTCACCCTGACCGGTTGGACACCGGCCATCGACGCCACACCCGCCTCACGTACGACCGTCACGCCCAGCCGAATTCACCAGCGCCGACACCCACGCCCGCGATGAACACGGCGAACCCCGAGTCCGAGAGCCTCACTATCGGCCCCGCCGGGTCCTTGCTGTCGCGGAACGCACGGCCACCACCAGGCAAAACGGCAGTCTCAACGCAATTGCCGTTGTTTCCTGAGTACGACGACTTCACCCACTCCAGTGGGGCCGAAGCGGGTTGAGTGTTTGGGTTCATCGGCCCTGTTCCATTTCGTGAAGGGCGTTTTGGATGAGCGCCCGGGACTTGCTGACGTTGGCTGCGGCCATGTTGAGACGCCGAAACAGCGTCGTGTACGTCTCCACGTCCGCGGCGTCCTCGTAGTAGAGGGTGCTGGTAGGCGATTCCGTGTAAACGACGTCGGTTTCCGCCGAGGTCGGGAAGCTCATGATCACGAAGGGCCCGAACAGGCAGGCGTTCATGGGGTCTTCGCGCGGCAGGATCTGCAGCTCGATGTTCTGCTTCCGGCTGTCCGCAAGCAGAGACTCAAGTTGAGCCTTCATCACGTCACGACTGCCAACCTGGTGGTAGAGCACGTTCTCCGCGACGATGACCCACAATTGCAGCGGGTTCTCCCTGGTCAGGATGGCCTTGCGCTCCCGCCGCACGTCGACCTGGGCCTCCACGTGATCCCCCGTGGCTTCCGACACCTGCAACTGGATCAACGCCTTGGTGTACTCCGGCACTTGCAGCAGCCCGGGCACCAAGTTGGTCTCGACGTTGTACAGCTCCGAGGCGTCCCACTCAACAGCGGCGTAAGCCGCATACGCGGGATCGACCACGTTGACGTACCGGCTCCACCAACCCTTCTGCCTGGCCTCACGCGACAACTTCTCGATCGCGGCGCGCTCGGTGGGATCGGTGACGTTGTAGGCGTCCATCAAGCCCGCACAAACCACTCCTCCTGCCCCACGGCGTCCGCGCACCACAAGGACCTGTCGAGCTCCAAGCACGTCAAGCCCTGCTCGACCACCTGATGGTGACGACGTTGGAGCGGAGGCGAAGGTGACGCACCCGGCGACGAACCCGCCCACCGGCAGGCATCCCCCGCCCGAACGCGCCATCATCGAGGTCATGGACGCAACCCTTCACCTTGCCCAGGACCCCGCCGCCGACGAACTCCTCGGCCGTTCCCCGCTCGCCGCGCTGGTGGGGATGCTGCTTGATCAGCAGGTGCCGATGGAGTGGGCGTTCAAGGGGCCGCGGACGATCGCCGACCGGCTCGGGGCCGCCGATCTGGACGCGCAGGAGATCGCCGCGCAGGACCCCGAGGCCTTCGCGGCGCTGCTCTCCGAGAAGCCGGCCGTGCACCGCTACCCGGGGTCCATGGCCAAGCGGATCCAGCAGCTCTGCCAGTACCTCGTCGAGCACTACGACGGGGACGCGAGCGGTGTCTGGGCGGGCGTCGGCACGGGTGCCGAGCTGCTCAAGCGGCTTGAGGAACTGCCCGGGTTCGGGCAGCAGAAGGCCCAGATCTTCCTCGCCCTGCTCGGCAAGCAGCTCGGTGTCACGCCGAAGGGCTGGCGCGAGGCCGCCGGGGCGTACGGCGAGGCGAAGTCCTACCGTTCCGTCGCCGACATCACCGGACCCGAGTCGCTGGCCAAGGTCCGCGCCCACAAACAGGAGATGAAGGCCGCGGCCAAGGCGGCGAAGGCGGCCGGCGGCAAGTAGCCCCGGCCTCTACACCCCGCCAGGCCCCAACCCCCTAGGGGCGCGGGGCCGTGTCGACATGCGGCTCCGCCGCGCGGGCGCGCCCAGCACCCACCCACCCGCACCCCGCACACAACCCGAACCACCCACCAACCGCGTCGGCATCCGCCAGCCGGCTCCGGCACCCCGTCAGCCAGGTGGCCCGCCCCGGTGGCGCCCCGTAGGTCCCCGGTCAAAACATGGACCATGACCGAGGCACCGAGCGGCCCCTGGGGCCCGGAGTACGACGACCGCCGCGCCCACGCGCCACGCGACCCGCGGCCCCCGCAAGACGAGCCGGAATTCGAAGGCCCCCTCTTCGCCCTCTCCAAAGCCGCCTGGCAGGTCGTCCTGCTCACCGGCGTCGCTTCTCTCATCCTCGGCGTGCTGGTCCTCGTGTGGCCCGGCGCGTCCCTCTTCGCGGCCGGCATCCTCTTCGGCCTCTACCTGCTGATCAGCGGCATCTTCCAGCTGGTCGCCGCCTTCGGCACGCACCGGGCGACCTCGCTGCGCGTCCTCGCGTTCATCAGCGGCGCGCTGTCGATCGTGCTGGGCCTGTTCTGTTTCCGCGGGCCGATGCAGTCGATCCTGCTGCTCGCCCTGTGGATCGGCATCGGCTGGCTGATCCGGGGCATCACGCAGACCCTGGCCGCCATCCACGACCAGACCATGCCCGCCCGCGGCTGGCAGATCTTCCTCGGGATCGTCACCTTCATCGCCGGCATCGTGCTGATCGACTCCCCGTTCCGCTCGGTCGCCGTCCTCACCCTCGTCTGCGGCATCTGGCTGGTCGCGGTCGGCGTCGTCGAGATCGTCACCGCCGTCCGGATGAGGAGCCACGCCAAGCAGGTGCCCCAGGCCCTGTGAGCCTCGTGGGTAGGCCGTGCGGGCGGTTTCCGCGCCCGCCGCGATGAACGCCGTACGGCCGCTGGGAGATGACCTTCCATGAGCACGAGGGTGCGCCCCGCACACAACCTCCCCCGCAGCCGCGCCTGGCTGCGGGGCCTCGTGCTGCTGCTCGCCCTGCTGGTGCCCGGCACGCACGCCGAGGTGCGCGCGATGCCGGTCGCGGCGGCGTCCGTAGAGACGACCGTCGAGTACGACGTCCTCGATACGGCCGCTGCCCTGCGGCCGTCCCCCTCGCTCACCGTCCACCGGCCCACCGCGCCCCTGCGGCCCGCGCCCTGCCCGGCGTCCCGGGCACCCCGGGTGCGCTCCTTCCCCGCGCCGCCCTCGCCGCCGTACACCCTCCGCGCCCTGCGCACCGTGGTCCTGCGCTGCTGACGGACCGACCGTCCCCCAGGTCAACCGTCACCACGACGCTAGGAACACAGCCATGCCCATCGACCCGTACGCGGTCCTGCGCGCCCTGTTGCGCGCGGAGGCCGTCCGCAACGCGCCCAAGCCGGAGGTCCGCCGACCCGAGCCGCAGCGGCCCCCGGAGGAACAGGGGCGCTGAGCCAGTGCGGCCCGGCGGGGGCTAGCGCTTCCGCCGGGCCGTGCCGAAGAGCGAGCGGGTGATCTCGCGGCCGATCTGGGTGCCGACGGAACGCGCCAGGGACTTGAACATGCCGCTGCCTACGACCTGTTGGACCATCGACTCGTCCTCCTTGGGCGGAGACTTCTTCGCTGCCGCCTTCGGTGTCTCCTGCGGCTGCGGCTGCCGCTCCGCCGTCGTCAGCTTCTCGTACGCCGACTCGCGGTCCACAGCCTGTGCGTAACGGCCGTACAGGGACGAGGACTTGACCGCCGCGTCCAGGGTGGCCGCGTCGATCGGGCCCATCAGGGACTCGGGGGCGCGGAGGCGGGTGACCGCGACCGGGGTGGGCGCGCCGTTCTCGCTCAGGACCGTGACGACCGCTTCGCCGGTGCCCAGGCCCGTAAGGATCTCCTCCAGGTCGTAGGAGGAGTTCGGGAAGGTCTTCACCGTCGCCTTCAGGGCCTTCTGGTCGTCCGGGGTGAAGGCGCGCAGCGCGTGCTGGACGCGGTTGCCGAGCTGGGCCAGGACGTCGCCGGGCACGTCCTTCGGGGTCTGGGTCACGAAGAAGACGCCGACCCCTTTCGAGCGAATGAGGCGGACGGTCTGGGTGATGGAGTCCAGGAAGGCTTTGGAGGCGTCGTTGAAGAGCAGGTGCGCCTCGTCGAAGAAGAAGACGAGCTTCGGTTTGTCGGCGTCTCCGACCTCCGGGAGGTCGTGGAAGAGGTCGGCCAGCATCCACATCAGGAAGGTCGAGAAGAGCTGCGGTTTGTCCTGGACCGCGGGGAGTTCGAGGACGGAGACCATGCCCCGGCCGTCCGACGCCGTGCGCAGCAGCTCGCTCGTGTCGAAGTCGGGCTCACCGAAGAAGTCGGCCATCCCCTGCGCCTCGAAGGCGGTGAGGGAGCGCAGGATCACGCCGGCCGTGGCGGTGGACAGGCCGCCGATGTTCTTCAGTTCCGTCTTGCCCTCGTCCGAGGTCAGGAAGGTGACTACGGCCCGCAGGTCCTTGAGGTCGATCAGCTCCAGGCCCTTGGTGTCGGCGTAGTGGAAGATCAGGCCGAGGGACTGCTCCTGGGTCTGGTTGAGCTGCAGGACCTTCGACAGCAGCACCGGGCCGAAGCCCGTGATCGTGGCCCGGACCGGGATGCCGTGGCCGATGCCGCCGAGGGCGTAGAACTCCGCCGGGTAGCCGGTCGCCGTCCACTGCTGCTTCACCTCGGCCGCCCGGCCCGCGACCTTGTCGTTCGTGACGCCGGGGGCCGAGATGCCCGACACATCGCCCTTCACATCCGCGAGGAACACCGGCACGCCCTGCGCCGAGAGCTGCTCGGCGATGAGCTGGAGGGTCTTGGTCTTGCCGGTGCCGGTGGCGCCCGCGACGAGGCCGTGGCGGTTGAGCATCGGGAGGGGGATGCGGATCTGCGCGTCGGGCAGACAGGCGCCGTCCCACAGCAGGGCCCCCAGGTCGAGTGCAGGTCCTGTGAAGGCGTACCCGGCGGCGATCGTCTCGCTGTCACTCATATCAGGCCTCTGTTCCCGTTTTGCCCGGCTTTACGGCATCTTTTCCAGCGTCGCACTCCGTCTCCATGGCTGCGCCCGGAACGTCATGACCGGTAGGCTTTCCGTGTGATCTTCAAGCGCATCGGAAACGGCCGGCCGTACCCCGACCACGGCCGGGAAAGCACCCGGCAGTGGGCGGATGTCGCGCCGCGCCCGGTCCGCCTCGATCAACTCGTGACGACCAAGGGCCAGCTCGACCTGGAAACGCTCCTCGCCGAGGACTCGACCTTCTACGGCGACCTCTTCGCGCACGTCGTGAAGTGGCAGGGCGACCTGTACCTGGAGGACGGGCTCCACCGGGCGGTCCGCGCCGCGCTGCAACAGCGCCAGGTGCTCCACGCGCGCGTGCTTGAGCTGGACTAGCACCGGACCCGTTCGGCGTTGACCCTTTCGGGTTGGTCTCGGCGCTGTCGAATGATCATCTAGTAGGCATCGCCGCCCGGGCGCACTACGCTGCGCTCATGAGCATGCTGACTCCCCCAGGCATGGGCGGCCAGTACCGGATCACGGGGGACAAATACCCGCGTATGCGCCGTCCGCGGCGCCGCGGGAGGCTCGTCCTCATAGTGGTCGCGTCCGTCGCCGTACTGGGTGTGGGCGGGTGGGGCACGTTGCAGCTCATCGACGTCTTCACCGGTGGCGGCAAGCAGGCCGCGGCGGCCGGTCCCAAGGCCGACTGCGCGACCAAGGCGAGCCCCTCCGCGAGTACGGGCGCGAGCACCGACTCCGCCGTCCCGAAGCCCGCCCAGATCACCGTGAACGTCTACAACGCCACCCCCCGCAGCGGCCTCGCCAAGTCGACCGCCGACGAGCTGAAGAAGCGCGGCTTCAAGATCGGCGACGTGGGCAACGCGTCCGCGCAGTGGGACAAGAAGGTCAAGGGCACCGGCGTCCTGCTCGGCCCCGCCTCCGCCCTCGACACCTCGCTGCCCGTCCTCGCCACCCAGCTGACCGGCGCCGAGCGCCGCACCGAGGCCACCCGCAAGGGCACCGCGGTCGACCTCGTCATCGGCACCGCCTTCAAGAACCTCACGGCGAAGGCGGCCGCCGACAAGGCCCTGGCCGCGCTGGCCGGACCCGAGCCGACGGCCAGTGCGTCACCGAAGGCGTGCTCGTAGCTCGTAGCTCGTAGCTCGTAGCTCGTAGCCGTACAAGAGCAGCCGTACGAGAGCTGTCGTACGACAACACCCGATTCCCGTACGGCAGGTAAGAGCCGTACGGGAATCGGGTGTTGATGGAGTCCTACTCGGCCGCGCCGTACAGGCGGTCGCCCGCGTCGCCCAGGCCCGGGACGATGTAGCCGTGCTCGTTCAGGCGCTCGTCGACCGAGGCCGTCACGACGGTCACCGGGGTGCCCGCCAGCTCGCGCTCCATGACCTCGACGCCCTCGGGGGCCGCGAGCAGCACCACGGCCGTCACGTCGTCGGCGCCGCGCTTGATCAGCTCGCGGATCGCGGCGACCAGGGTGCCGCCGGTGGCCAGCATCGGGTCCAGGACGTACACCTGGCGGCCGGAGAGGTCCTCCGGCATGCGCGTGGCGTACGTGGAGGCCTGGAGGGTCTCCTCGTTGCGCACCATGCCCATGAAGCCCACCTCGGCGGAGGGCAGCAGCCGGACCATGCCGTCCAGCATGCCGAGGCCGGCCCGCAGGATCGGCACGACCAGCGGGCGCGGGTAGGACAGCTTGACGCCGGTGGTCGGGGAGACCGGCGTGACGATGTCGACCTGTTCGGTGCGCACGTCGCGCGTGGCCTCGTAGGCGAGCAGGGTGACCAGCTCGTCGGCGAGGCGGCGGAAGGTCGCGGAGTCGGTGCGCCGGTCGCGCAGCGTGGTGAGCTTGTGGGCGACCAGGGGGTGGTCGACGACGTGGAGACGCATGTCCACAACAGTAGCCGCCGCTCCGTACCTGCTCGCGCTGGCATCAAACCGCCCGTCCGGGGGAAAGTGGGAAGGACGGAACGGGGTGGTGAACCGATGCCTGACCGTGAGTCCCACGAGGAACCGTCACAGCGGAACAGCAGGGAGACCGAGGCCGAGCGCAGGCGGCGCCGGGCCCAGTTCCTGCGTGAGCTGACCGAGGCGCGCGAACTGCGCGACCGGGTCCAGCCCCGCCGTGCCAAGGTCGCACGGCTGCGCCACGCCATGCGTATGCGCACGTTCCGCTGGTAGCTGAGGCCTGTCTCACAGCACTTTGTAAGGCCAACCGGGTGCGTGTGTACGGCGATCGCCGCGTACGATCCCGCTGGTGGTCGATCAAAACGGGCGGACACAGGGAGCCGAAGACGTCCCCTGAACGCCTTGTTTCTGCCACGATTCCGAGTGGGTGGGGCTCGGAGCACGAGCTCTCCCCGCCCGCAGCCTCAGCCGGGGGGACCCCCAACCGGCACACCTATGACCAGTGGGAGAGTCACGGTGTACTTCGCCGCACTGCTCGCGCGCACCGAAGACGGGTGGGAAGCGAGCGACACAGAGCTCGACGATGTCGAGAGCCTGTCGGATCTGGCCGAACTGGCCCGTGAAGCCTCGCCCGAGGACGACACGGTGCTGGTGCTCATCGAGCAGGAGGACGCCTGGTTCGGCGTCGTCCGCATCGACGGCGAGGACGACCCTCGGATCTACGTCTCGGACGCAGCTGCCGCCGCACGCAGCTCGTACGGCGAGATCCTGCTCACCGACGAGCTGCTCGGACGGGATCCGGACGACGACGACGTCGTCGATCTGGACTCCCTCGACCTCGACGGCACCGAGGACGGTGACACCGAGGAGGAGGACGACGACGAGGACGGCACCTCCTCGGCCGAGGCCGTTCCGCACAGCCCCGTCGGTGACAGCCAGATCCTGGACGACCTGGGAGTCGGCGAGAAGGAGCTGCGTCTTCTGGACGCGGACGACGCGCTGAGCTCCATCGCCGAGGCCCTGGGGGCCTCGGAGGTCCTGGAGACCGTCCGCTGACCACAGCACGCACAGAAGGGACTCCGGACCCGGTACGCGACCGCTGGCGGGCCGCGATGCGGCTCGCCCTGGACGAGGCCGCGGCGGCCGCCCGGGGCGGCGACGTCCCGGTCGGCGCGGTCGTGCTGTCCCCGGACGGTACGACCGTGCTCGCCACCGGGCACAACGAACGCGAGGCCACCGGCGATCCGACGGCACACGCCGAGGTCCTCGCGATCCGCAGGGCCGCCGCCCACCTCGGTGAGTGGCGGCTGTCGGGCTGCACGCTCGTCGTCACCCTCGAACCCTGCACGATGTGCGCGGGCGCGCTGGTCCAGTCCCGGGTGGACCGGGTCGTCTACGGCGCCCGCGACGAGAAGGCCGGCGCGGCCGGCTCGCTCTTCGACGTCGTCCGCGACCGGCGCCTGAACCACCGCCCCGAGGTGATCGGGGGCGTCCTCGCGGACGACTGCGCCCACCTGCTCACGGAGTTCTTCCGGGACCGGTAGCCGGATCGGTGCCGGGGCTCGATTACCGATTTCAAACCACGCCCCACCTTGTTGTAAGGTCTCTCTCGGTAGCGTGTCCGAGCGGCCGAAGGAGCTCGCCTCGAAAGCGAGTGTGGCGCAAGTCACCGAGGGTTCAAATCCCTCCGCTACCGCTTCTGGAGGGCCCCGTCGAAAGACGGGGCCCTTCGTGCGTGACGGTGTCAACACCCCTTCACCTGCGGGCCGTTGGTCTCTGGTTGATCCCTGATTGATCCAAAAAAGGGCCGTGAAGGTTACACTCACCGCCGGCAACAGGGGGCCCACGGGCACGGAGTCACAGGGGAGGCCGCGATGGCGGTGAACGCCAAGAAGATCGTTGTCTACTTGCTCGTGGTCTTCGCGCTGTACGTGATCATCACGGACCCGTCCAAGGCGGCCGACTACGTCCAGATAGGCTTCGAGGGCATATCGGACGCCGCGAAGGCCATCGGCGACTTCATGACCTGGCTGGCCGACGGGGCGCAGTAGCCGACTACCCACCAGGAGCGCGCAGATGATCCGCCACCTCGTCCTCTTCAGGCTCAACGAGGGCGTCGAGCGCGACGACCCGCGCGTCGTGGCCGGCGTCGAGGCGTTCCGCCCGCTCGGCGACCTGGTCGACGAACTGCGCTTCTGGGAGCTGGGCTGGAACATTAGCGACCGCCCCATCGCCTACGACTTCGCGATCAACTCGGCGGTCGACGACCCCGACGCCCTGAAGCGGTACATCGAGCACCCCGCGCACCAGGCCGGCGTCGCGCTGTGGCGCGAGTTCGCCACGTGGATCGTCGCCGACTACGAGTTCTGAGCGCACCCCCGAACCGCCTTCCACAGAGCCCCTTGCCATCACGGCAAGGGGCTTTTGTTGCTCAACACGGCATAACACGGTATTAGGCGGTGCTTGCACACAGTGCACATGTCTTGTGATGCTATGACCGCTTTTGACGGATGAGTTGACCTATTGAAGAGGTGTGGCGTTGACCGTGTCGGCCAGTACAGCGCCGCCCCAGGACGAGGCGCCCGCCCAGACCCCGGTGGCGGCCGCTCCGCCGCGCAGCCGCGGTGCGGACACCCGGGCCCTCACCCAGGTGCTCTTCGGCCAGCTCAAGGGGCTCCAGCCGGGCACGCCGGAGCACAACCGCGTGCGCGGGGCGCTCATCGAGGCGAACCTCCCGCTCGTGCGCTACGCCGCCGCCCGCTTCCGCTCCCGCAACGAGCCGATGGAGGACGTCGTCCAGGTCGGCACCATCGGTCTGATCAACGCCATCGACCGCTTCGACCCGGACCGGGGCGTGCAGTTCCCGACGTTCGCGATGCCGACCGTCATCGGCGAGATCAAGCGGTACTTCCGCGACAACGTCCGCACGGTCCATGTCCCGCGCCGGCTCCACGAGTTGTGGGTACAGGTCAACGCGGCGACCGAGGACCTGACGACCGCCTTCGGACGCACCCCCACCACCGGCGAGATCGCCGAGCGGCTGCGCATCGGCGAGGACGAGGTGCTGTCCTGCATCGAGGCCGGACGGTCGTACCACGCGACCTCCCTGGAGGCCGCCCAGGAGGGCGACGGACTGCCCGGCCTGCTCGACCGGCTCGGCTACGAGGACCCGGCCCTGGACGGCGTGGAACACCGCGACCTCGTCCGCCACCTCCTCGTCCAACTCCCCGAGCGGGAACAGCGGATCCTGCTGCTGCGCTACTACAGCAACCTCACCCAGTCGCAGATCAGCGCGGAGCTCGGCGTCTCCCAGATGCACGTCTCCCGGCTCCTCGCGCGCAGCTTCCAGCGGCTGCGATCCGCGAACCGCATCGAGGCGTAGAAGCCGCGGCGGGAGCCGCATCGGAAGCCAAAGCGGCAGCCGTACCCGGACGTAACCGAAAGCACGAGCGAGCTGTCACCGGTACGAACGAATCACTCACAGGGCCCTTTCCCGACAGTTCTGCGCTGAAAAGCCGTCAGACCCCCTGTTTCCAGGGCTGTTTCGTCACAGACATGTCGACATGTCACTACAGCGTGTTGCCGACATGTGACATTCTGCGGGAAGCGCGTTTGCCGTGGCCCCGGCTCCGGTATTCAGGTGAAGGCACCGCTCCCCAGACGGGGGCGATCGCCGCGACCGTCCCGCGACCCAAAGGGGGTGGCATGTCCGCAGACCAGGGCAGCTCGAAGGTGCTCACGCTCACCAAGAGCGAGGCTGAGCCCGCACTCGACGCCGTTACGGTCCTCGAGGCCGTACCCGCCGTACCGGCCCCGGCCCTCCCGACCACGGGAGCCATCGACACCCGCACCCTGTCCCGCTCCCTCTTCCTGCGGCTCGCCGCACTCGACGAGAACAGCCCCGAGCGTGGTTACGTCAGGGACACCCTCATCGAGCTCAACCTCCCGCTGGTGCGTTACGCCGCCGCGCGTTTCCGCTCCCGCAACGAGCCGATGGAGGACATCGTCCAGGTCGGCACGATCGGCCTGATCAAGGCGATCGACCGCTTCGACTGCGAACGCGGGGTGGAGTTCCCGACGTTCGCGATGCCGACCGTCGTGGGCGAGATCAAGCGCTTCTTCCGCGACACGTCGTGGTCGGTGCGCGTCCCGCGTCGCCTCCAGGAGCTGCGGCTGGCCCTCACGAAGGCCAGCGACGAGCTCTCCCAGAAGCTGGACCGGTCGCCGACCGTCCCCGAACTCGCCGTGGTCCTGGGCGTGTCCGAGGAGGACGTCGTCGACGGCCTCGCGGTCGGCAACGCCTACACGGCCTCCTCGCTCGACTCCCCGGCCCCCGAGGACGACGGCGGCGAGGGCTCCCTCGCTGACCGCCTCGGCTACGAGGACACGGCCCTGGAGGGCGTGGAGTACCGCGAGTCGCTCAAGCCGCTGCTCGCCAAACTGCCGCCCCGCGAGCGCCGGATCATCATGCTGCGCTTCTTCGCCAACATGACCCAGTCGCAGATCGGCGAGGAGGTCGGCATCTCCCAGATGCACGTCTCCCGGCTGCTGACCCGCACCCTCTCGACCCTCCGCGAGGGCCTGATCTCGGACTGACCCCCAAGAGGGTCCCGAGGGTTCCTATTTGACGGAGTGTCAGCCACCATGGCGCGATGCCTCGTTCGACATGGACAGCCGGCCGCCGAGGCGCCCTGTTGGGCGCGTCGGCGGCCGTCCTCTGCGCGACGCTGACCGCGTGCGGAGACACCGGCGACGGCTACGTGGCGGTCGGCCCACCCCGCCCGTCCACTACGGCGGTACGCCCGACCGGAAGCGTCACGCTGGTGCCGCTGGACACCCCGACGCCGCCCGAGGGCAGCAAGTCACCGTCCGGCGGGGCGACTTCAGCACCTGCCCCGGCTCCCTCTCCACCCACGGGCGCCAAGTCCGGCCGTAGCAGCGCGCCTTCGCCGTCACCGACCCCAACTGCCGTTCCTACGACGGCTCCCGCCACCCCCGCCGCCCTCACCTGGGGCGATCCCGCACGCAGGGCCACCGACCACCGCTGGTGCGAGGACGTCACTCTGACCTTCCGCAACTCCGGGGGTACGGCGGTGCGTTCGGGCACCGTGGCGTTCGGGACGCACATCATCGGGGCCCTGGGGATCGACTGGGCGACGATCGGGTCGACCGAGCAGCTTCCCGTGCCGATCGCGGCCCACGCGCGCGAGGACCACACCTGGACCGTGTGCGTCGACGCCTGGCGCGTGCCGTTGGGGATGCACATCGAGACGCGGGACGTGTCGGTGGAGTGGCACTAGGGGGCGCGGGGAACTGCGCGACCAGCCACGACGGCGCCGCAGAGGACTGACGGCAGATCGCGGCTCCTACAGCGGAGCATCTCGTGCGCGACGAACACCGTACTGGTCGCGCGAGCCGAGGGCACGGTGACGCTGGGGGCGCCCATCGAGACGCGGGATGTCTCGGTCACCTGGCGGTAGTGCGGTCGATAGGCTCCGCGGCATGGACGTTCAGGTGGAGATCGCGCGCGAGGCGACCGGTGAACTCGTGGACGCGTTCGGGCGGTTGCTGCCGCAGTTGTCCTCCACGGCCGAGACCCTCGACCGGGCCGCGGTCGAGCGGATGGTCTCGTGCGCGACGAACACCGTGCTGGTCGCGCGTGTCGAGGGCGCGGTCGCCGGCACTCTCACGCTGGTGATGTCCCCCGTGCCGTCGGGGCTGCGAGGGCGCGTCGAAGACGTCGTCGTCGACAGCGCCGCCCGGGGGCGGGGGATCGCCGCGCTGCTCATCGACGAGGCGCTGCGCATCGCCCGGGAGGCCGGGGCGCGGACCGTCGATCTGACCTCGCGGCCGGACCGCGCCGCGGCGAACCGGCTGTACGAGCGGCTCGGCTTCCGGGTGCGGGAGTCGACGGTCTACCGGTTCCCCATGGAGCCGAAGCGGTAGACCACCGCACCCAGGTAAAGCGGTCGGTGTTACATGAAGGCCAGGTAGGCCACCGCCGCCACGACCAGCACGGCGACGACGACGCCGACGATCAGGCCGACGCGGGGTCCGGCCGAAGCGGTGGGCGCGGCCTGGGGCCGGCCGCCCTGTGGGGTCTCGTCGACGAAGGCACGGAACATCTGGGTGCTGCCGGCGGGGTCGTAGTTGCCCTCGGGGCCCTGGGTGTTTGCCATGGGCCGAGACACTAGCGAATCCCCGGGTGACACCCAAGTGCGGGGCCTCGGACATCCTTTCCCACCTGCGGGTTTACATACCGCAATGCTTGCCTTTGCCAACTTTTTATGCCACACCTACCCGTTTTATTTGCCTGTAGCAACCAACCTCTCTTAGTCTCTTATGGTTGCCCCAAGCAACGAATGTGGACCGAGCAGGGGAGGTGTGATGGCCGAGCGGACGCAGTACGAGGAGCTGATGCGTCAGTTCAGTGCCTTCGGTGCCGTACGCAGGGAGTTGGGGCGGATCATGCCGTCCGACTGTCCCGGCGGCTCCGCGGCCGTGCTGACCCTGCTCGACCGGTACGGCGACATGCGGATGAGCAAGCTCGCGGAGCTGCTCTCCGTCGACATGTCCGTGACCAGCCGCCATGTCGCGCACGTCGTCGACCGGGGCTGGATCGAACGGTCCCCCGACCCCGCCGACAAGCGCTCCCGCATCCTGCGCCTCACCCCCAGCGGTCGGGCCCAGGTGGACGAACTCTCCCGGCGGACCGCCCAGTTGCTCGCCGACCGGCTGAGCGACTGGAGCGACGAGGAGGTCGGCCAGCTGATCCGGCTGATGACCCGGCTGCGGGCGAGCTTCGGCGACTGCCGTACCGCGCAGCCCCCACCCACGCCTCCACCGACGCGCCCTCCCGTCGCGGCCGACACCCCCCGCACCAGCGACTCCCCCCACCACGAACTCGAACACACCACCCGTACACCCGCATAAGCACGGAAGAAAAGGAAGCCCATGGCAACGACCACACCAGCCGGTGTGCGGGCTCACGCCAAGCACGGAGGGGCCTCCCCCGCGGCCCCCGACGGCGCTCCGATGACGCACCGGCAGATCATGGAGGCGCTCTCCGGGCTGCTGCTCGGACTGTTCGCCGCGATCATCTCGTCGACGATCGTCACCAACGCCCTGCCGACCATCATCGGCAGCCTCGGCGGCGGCCAGGAGGCCTACACCTGGGTCGTCACCGCGGCCCTGCTCTCCATGACGGCCTCGGTGCCGCTGTGGGGCAAGATGGCGGACCTGGTCAGCAAGAAGGCCCTGGTCCAGCTGTCCCTGGTCATCTACATCATCGGCTCGGTCGTCGCGGGTCTCGCGCAGAACCCGGCGATGCTGATCGGCGCCCGTGTCATCCAGGGCCTCGGCGCCGGCGGTCTCTCCGCCCTCGTCCAGGTCGTGATGGCCGCGATGATCGCTCCGCGCGAGCGCGGCCGGTACTCCGGCTACACCGGTGCCACCTTCGCGGTCGCGACCGTCGGCGGTCCGCTGCTCGGCGGCGTGATCACCGACACCTCGTGGCTCGGCTGGCGCTACTGCCTGTTCGTCGGGATCCCCTTCGCGCTGATCGCGCTGATCGTCCTCCAGAAGACGCTGAACCTCCCGGTCGCCAAGCGGAAGGTCAAGGTCGACTGGACCGGCGCCTTCTTCATCACCGCCGCGGCCTCGCTGCTGCTGGTCTGGGTGACCTTCGCCGACGACAAGTACGAGTGGCTGTCGTGGCAGACGTACGCGATGGTGGGCGGCACGGTCGTGCTGGCGCTGCTGTTCGTGTTCACCGAGACGCGGGCGAGCGAGCCGATCATCCCGCTGCGCCTGTTCCGCAACCGCACCGTCTCGCTCGCCTCGCTGGCCTCCCTGTTCGTCGGGGTGGGCATGTACTCGGGCACGGTCTTCTTCTCCCAGTACTTCCAGCTGGCCCGCGACAAGTCGCCGACGATGTCCGGGGTCATGACGATCCCGATGATCGGCGGTCTGTTCGTCGCGTCGATGGTCTCCGGCCGCTTCATCACCAAGACCGGCCGCTGGAAGGGCTGGCTGGTCGCCGGCGGTCTCTTCCTCACCGCGGGCCTCGGCCTGCTCGGCCTGATGCGCTACGACACCCCGTACTGGGAACTGTCCATCTACATGGCCATGTTGGGCATCGGCGTCGGCACGATGATGCAGAACCTGGTCCTCTCCACGCAGAACCAGGTCACCCCGAAGGACCTCGGCGCCGCCTCCTCCACGGTGAGCTTCTTCCGGTCCCTCGGCGGCGCGGTCGGCGTCGGTGTGCTCGGCTCGGTCATGTCCGGCCGGATCACGCACTACGCCAAGGACACCGTCGCCTCCCTGGACCCGCAGTCGCAGGCCGCCGCCGCCAAGGCCGTCGGCAGCAGCGCGCTCCCCGACATGGACGCCCTGCCGAGCACGGTCCGCACCTGGCTGGAGAGCGCCTACGGCCACGGCATCGCCGATGTCTTCCTCTACGCGGCCCCCTTCGCGCTGATCGCCTTCATCGTCGTGATGTTCATCAAGGAGGTCCCGCTGCGGACCTCCGGCGGGCTGGCGCAGGCCGCCGAGGAGGCCGTGGGCGTGCTGGACGCGGGCGAGTTCCCCGCGCCGGCCGAGGAGAAGGTCCCCAGCTGGGCGACCAGTACTGAAGGAACCGAGCAACTCGCCGCCGTATCAACGGTGGTGGGGGAGGAGACCGCACCCGTGACCGCATCCGACTCCGGTCCCCTGTCCGATCCCGTGTCCGGTGGGATTCCGGTCCGCGGCTTCGTCCGGGGCGCCGAGAGCGCGCCCGTCCCGCAGGCCGCCGTCACCCTGATCTCCCTCGCGGGACGCCAGTTGGGCCGCTCGGTCACGCAGGCGGACGGCTCCTACGCGCTGGCCGCGCCGAGCGTCGGCTCGTACGTCCTGATCGCCTCCGCCGACGGCTTCCAGCCGCAGGCGTCCACGGTCGTGGTCAACGGCGCCGAACCGGTGTCGTACGACGTGCTGTTGAGCGGTACCAGCGGGCTGAACGGGCTCGTGCGGGCGGCCGAGACGGGGCTGCCCGTCAAGGACGCGATGGTCATCGTGACGGACGTGCGCGGCGACCTCCTCTCCACCGGAATCACCGGTGAGCAGGGCGAGTTCGCGTTCGCCGAGCTGGTGCCGGGGGCCGTGACCGTCGCGGTGAACGCCGCCGGGTACCGGCCGCGCGCGCTGCCCGTCGAGGTCGGCGGCACGGGTGTCACCCGGGTCGAGATAGACCTCGACTCCGGCGCCCTGGTCCAGGGCGTCGTCCGCGCCCCGCACGGCCCGCTGGCCGACGCCCGCGTGACCCTCGTGGACGCGGCGGGCAACGTGGTCGGCACCGCCACGACCGGTTCGGACGGGGCGTACGCCTTCACCGACCTGAGCGGCGGCGAGTACACGGTGATCGCGACGGGCTACCCGCCGGTCGCGACCGCCCTCACGGTGAACGGCCGCGGGGCCGACGGGCACGACATCGAACTGGCCCACCCCGGCGAGTAGTTGATACCCCGGCCCGCGCAACGCGTCCCGAGCGGAGGCGCGTTGCGCGGGCCGGTCCCCTTTGTAGGGCTGTACGGCAAGGAGTTAGAGGGACATGGGACTGACCGCGAAGATCCGTACCCGCGACGGATGGGCCGTGTCGCACGCGGTCGTCACGGTGACCGACATGACCGGGGCGCAGGTGCTGCGGGCCGAGGCGGACGCGGAGGGGGCGGTGCGGGACGTGAACCCGCTGGCGCCCGGGCCGTACACCGTGATCGTGACGGCCGTCGGGTACGCGCCCGCCGCCGCCACCGCGATCGTCACCGCTGGGGGTCCCCCCTCTGGGGGAGGGCGGGCCGAGGTCGGCACGGTGACGCTGGCGCGGCAGGGCGGTACGGAGCTGCCGCCGCCCGGGCCGTGGACGGTCGACCCCGCGCACTCCACGGTCGGCGCGGTCGCGCAGCACCTGGGGATCTCCAGCGTGCGGGGCCGTTTCACCGACTTCACGGCGTCGGTCGAGATCGCGCCGGACGACATCGCCAAGTCCCGGGTGGAGGCGGTCATTTCGGCCGCGTCCATCGACACCGGCAACGGCATGCGCGACGAGCACCTGCGCTCGGCCGACTTCCTGGACGTGGCCCGCTACCCGGAGATCACCTACTCCTCGACGGGCCTCACCCCGGCCGGTTCGGACCGCTGGACGGTCTCCGGCGAGCTGACCCTCCACGGTGTCGTACGCCCGGTCGACCTCGACCTCGCCTACCTCGGCACCGGAGCCGACCCCTGGGGCGGTACGCGCGCGGCGTTCCGGGCGACCACGGAACTCCACCGCGAGGACTTCGCGATGAACTACAACCAGGTCGTCCAGGCGGGGATCGCGGCGATCGGTACGACGCTCAAGGTGGAGCTGGACGTCCAGGCGGTGCAGGGGGAGTCGCTGCCGCAGGCGTGACGGCGGGGCGGGGCCGGCTGCGCCTAGGCTGACCGTATGGCTTCGAACATCGCGAGCAACACCTCTGTGTCCCTGGACGAGCTGCTGGACTTCGTACGGCCCCGGCACCGGGCGATCCTGCTGACCCGGCGGACGGACGGCAGCCCGCAGGGTTCACCGCTGACCTGCGGGGTCGACGACTCGGGGCGGATCGTCGTCTCGACCTACCCCGAGCGCGCCAAGACCCGTAACGCCAAGCGGGATCCGCGGGTCAGCCTGATCATCCTGAGCGACGAGTGGAACGGGCCGTGGGTCCAGATCGACGGCACGGCCGAGGTCATCGACTCACCCGACTCCGTGGAACCCCTCGTCGAGTACTTCCGGAACATCTCCGGGGAGCATCCGGACTGGGACGAGTACCGGGCGGCGATGGTGAAACAGGGGAAGTCGATCGTGCGGGTCACGCCTGAGAAGTGGGGTCCGGTGGCGACGGGTGGCTTCCCGGCGCGGCTCGCCGAGAGCTGAGCGGGCGGGTCGTCGGGGCTGAGGTGGTGCTGGGGGCTCCGCCCCCAGACAGGCTACTTTTCACGCTCGACCATCGCCTCGATGCCCGCCACCAGCAGGTCCAGGGCGAAGGTGAAGTCGCGGTTCATCATGTCCGCGACCGTGTCGCCGCCGCGGGCCGCCATGAGTTGCTTGGACTCCTCCACGACCTCGGCGGTCGTCGGGGCGCCGTCGAACGTCGACATGGCGTGCCGGAAGTAGTCGTCGGGGGTCATGCCGGTGTCGGCGACGCGGGCGAAGAAGTGGCCCTCGATCGTGCCGTAGCCGTACACGAACTGGAAGACGGCCGAGATCGCCCCGGTCAGGCCGTGGTCCGGCAACCCCGTGCGCCGGATCACGCGTTGTACGACACGGGAGAACGCGAGCGAGTTCGGCCCGATGTTGAGGAAGGTACCGGCGAGCGGCGACAGCCAGGGGTGTCGGACCAGCAGCGCCCTGTACTCCGTTGCCAGGGCGCGGAGTTGGTCCCGCCACTCCTCACCCTCGGCCGCCGGATCGGGCAACCGCAACTCCCCGAAGACGGCGTCCAGGGCGAGTTCGAGGAGATCGTCCTTGGTGTCGACGTACCAGTAGACGGACATCGCCGTCACATTCAGCTCGGCCGCAAGCCTCCGCATCGAGAACTTGGCCAGACCTTCCGCGTCCAGCAGCCGCACGGTGACTTCGGTGATGCGGGTGCGGTCGAGGCCCGGTTGACCTCCGCCGCCCCGTCCGCCCCGGCGCGTCTTGGTCTCCAGCCAGACACTGGTGCGTGCGGAACGCCCCGACGACGGCGATGTCTTGGCCATGACGCACCTTCCTCAACTTCCCAATCCCGGCCACTGTAGGCGCCCCTTCAGGGGCGCGGGGCTGTGACATTTGCGGCTACCGCCGCGTGGGCGCGACCAGCCACAACGCGCCCGCAGCCGCCCACGCACCCCGCCACCCGAGCTACTGGGCGACCACCATCTCCGAGTCTGCCCGCTCCGCCCGCCACAGCAACGCCGCGGCAAGCAACCCCCCGGCCAAAACCGCGACCGCCCCCACCAACTGACTGACCTCCAGCCCCGCAGAGAAGGAATCGGTCACCTTCCGCCTCTCCTCGGCCGAAGACGCCGCCGCCAAGCCGACCGGCAGGGACACCGCCGCGAACCGGGAACTCAGCACCGCACCAAGAACCGCGACCCCCAACCCGTTCCCGAACTCCCCCAACGTTCCGTTGATGCCCGCACCGACCCCCGCCTTCTCCGGCGGAATCGCACTCATGATCGCGTGAGCCATCGCCGGATTCGCCATCGCCGCCCCCGCTCCGATCAGCAACAACCCCACCAACGTCCCCGCATACCCCCCGGACGCGAGCGACGCGATCGACACCAGCCCCGCCGACATCAGCACCATCCCCAGCCCGATGGAAACCGGCATCCCAAGCCGCTTCGTCCACCTCGCCGCCAGCCCCGAGAAGTTGAGCGCGACGATCACCAGAGCGAGCGGCGCCGTACGGACACCTGCCTCCAACGGGCCGTAGCCGAGGACGAATTGGAGGTGCTGGGTGAGGAGGAACAGTGAGCCGGCCATGCCGAAGGTGATCAGGACGACCCCGGTCACCGCGCCCGTGAAGCGGCGGTCGCGGAAGAAGTCCAGGTCGAGCATGGGGTACGGGACACGGTTCTCCCAGTACGCGAAGGCGGCCAGGACGACCACAGCCACGGCCACAGTCAGCAGCACCCGGCCTGACGTCCAGCCGTGCGCCGGGCCGGAGATGATCGCGTAGACCAGCGCCGCCATGCCGACAGTCGAGAGCAGGGCGCCCAGGAGGTCCGGGCGGTCACCTCGCGGGTTCTTCGACTCGGGGACCAGGACCACCGCCGCCACCAGCGCCAGTGCCGCGACCGGGATGTTGATCAGGAAGATCGCGCCCCACCAGAAGTGGTTCAGCATGAAGCCGCCGAGGAGCGGGCCGGTCGCGAAGCCGAGGGCGTTGACCGCGGCCCAGATGCCGATGGCCCGCGGCTGTTCCTCAGGGCTGAAGATCTGCATCACGACCGCGAGGGTGGTCGTGATGAGCAGCGCCCCGCCCACGCCCATACCGGCCCTCGCGGCGATCAACTGCCCAGTGGACTGGGCGAGTCCGGCGACCAGCGAACCCACGCCGAACAGCACGAGACCCGCGATCAGCATCTTCTTGCGGCCGTACCGGTCGGCCGCGCTGCCCGCTGTGAGGAGGAGTCCGGACTGGACGAGCGAGTACGCGTTGATCATCCACTGGATGTCCGCGGTGCTCGCGTCGAGTTCGCGGGTGAGCGAGGGGATCGCCACGTTCAGCACGGTGTTGTCGAGCAGCACGGTGAGCTGGGCCAGGCAGATGACTCCGAGCACGATCCAGCGCTGAGGGTGGCCCTGGAGGCCTGAGGAGGTCGACATGCTGTACACCGTAGAACAGTTGCTATACGGCGTACAACAGAGATACGGCAGACACGAAGAGGGGCGGCGACCGTGTGGTCACCGCCCCTGCTCAGTGGAGAACCGTCAGCTGCTCGTCTTCTGCGTCAGGTCGTAGAAGGTGGCCGAACCGACCGTCACCTTCTTGTAGTTCTTCTCGACCCACGAGGAGATCTGCGAGGAGCTGCCCGTGCTGCTGCCGCCCATTCCGGTGCCGCCCGAGATGAAGTAGTGGATCTTGCCGTCCGCCACGTACTTCTGGAACT
This sequence comes from Streptomyces sp. NBC_00986, assembly GCF_045162565.1. Taxonomy (NCBI): domain Bacteria; kingdom Bacillati; phylum Actinomycetota; class Actinomycetes; order Kitasatosporales; family Streptomycetaceae; genus Streptomyces; species Streptomyces sp. NBC_00986. The sequence continues at coordinate 6,240,052 of NZ_CP108733.1, read as the reverse complement.
GGGCCAGCGTCGGCGACGGGTCGGTGCCGTTGAAGCCGCCGATCGCCATCACCGGGTCGCCGGTGGCGAGTTGGTAGCTCGCGGCGTTCTGGGAGCCGATGGACGCGGCGACCCAGGTGTACTTGCCCGCGTCCGTCTGGAGGAGCTTCTTGGCCGCCGAGGTGACCGTCGCGCCGTTCAGCAGGCCGCCGACGCCACCGCCGCCGCCCATGCCGCCGTCGCCGCCCGTCTGGCCGCCGAAGCCGCCGCCCTGCCTCTGGGTGCCGGTGCCGCCGCCGGGTGCTGTGCCCGTGCCACCGCCGGGCATCGTGCCCGTGCCGCCGCCGGGGAAGCCGCCGCCCTGGTTCTGGGTGGTGCCGCCGCCCTGCTGGCCGGGCATCGTGCCCGTGCCGCCGGTGCGGTTGCCGCCGCCGAAGCCGCCGCGACCGCCGCCGCCACCCGGACCGCCGCCCATCATGCTCGCGCCGGCCGGACCGGCCGTCGGGATGGAGCCGGTGTGCGCGGAGTTGACCGTCGAGAGGGTGTACGCCGCCGGGCCCGCCAGGCCTGCCACGATGCTCAAGCCGACTGCCGCGAGGGCGAGTTGGCGGCCGATCTTCGCGACGAAGATCAGGCCGAGCGCGCCGGCGAGGGAGCCGAGGAGGACCAGCCACTTGAGCCAGGGCAGGTAGTCGGAGGTGCGGCCGAGGAGCGTGTAGCCCCAGACGCCCGCCGCAACTACCGCCGCCGCCAACGTGATCGACGCCCAGATCTCGCCGCGCTTCTCCCAGAGGGAGCCGGCGCCGATGCCGATCACCGCGGCCATGTAGGGGGCCAGCGCGATCGTGTAGTACTGGTGGAAGATGCCGGCCATGTAGCTGAAGACGACCAGGGTCGTCACCAGCGAGCCGCCCCACACGAGCATCGAACTGCGCCTGACCGACGTACGGTTGAGCTTCCGCGTGGCCACCAGGCCCGCGACGAGGAGGATCAGCGCGGTGGGCAGCAGCCAGGAGATCTGGCTGCCGATCTCGTCGTTGAACATGCGGTTCCAGCCGGTGGCGCCCCACATGCCCGTGCCGGTGCCGCCGCCTCCGCCGCCGACGCTGCCGGTCTCGTCACCGCTGAGGCGGCCGAACCCGTTGTAGCCGAAGGTCAGTTCAAGGAAGCTGTTGTTCTGCGAGCCGCCGATGTAGGGGCGCGAGGACGCCGGCCACAGCTCGACGAGCGCGACCCACCAGCCGGCCGCGACGACCAACGCGCCGGTGGCCAGGCCCAGTTGGGCGAACCTCTTCTTCACGCTCACCGGTGCGCAGACCGCGTAGACGATGGCCAGCGGCGGCAGGATCAGGAAGGCCTGCAGGGTCTTCGACAGGAACGCGAAGCCGATCGCGACTCCGGCCCACACCAGCCACTTGGTACGGCCGTCCTCCAGCGCCCGGACGACGAGGTAGCAGGCGGTCGCCATGAGCAACGCCAGTGCCGCGTCGGGGTTGTTGAAGCGGAACATCAGCGCGGCGACCGGGGTGAGCGCCAGCACGGCGCCCGCGATCAGACCGGCCTGGGGGCTGTGCCGGCGCCGTACCGCCGCGTAGACGACCGCGACCGTGCCGACGCCCATGAGAACCTCGGGGACCAGGATCGCCCAGGAGTTGAGGCCGAAGACGCGGACCGAGATCTCCATCGGCCACAGGAAGGCCGAGGGCTTGTCGACGGTGATCGCGTTGCCCGCGTCCAGCGAGCCGAACAGGAACGCCTTCCAGCTCTTGCTGCCGGCCTGAACCGCCGCCGAGTAGAAGGAGTTGGAGTAGCCGGACGCGCTCAGGTTGTAGAGGTAGAGCAGGGCCGTCGCCAGCAGCATGCCCCAGAACGCGGGGCGCGCCCAGCGCGGGTCCTCGGGCCGGCCGCGCCACAGCCGCCGGCCGAGCGGCTGCTTCGGCTCACCGGACTGAGGGGCCAGGGTGTCCGCGGGCGCCACCGGTTCGTGCACGGCCGTATCTCTGCCGGTGTCGCTGTCACCGGTAGTCGGCCCCCAGGACGAGGGGCTGCCTCCTCCCGGGTAGGTCGTCTGATCGGTGTCGGTGGTCATCGGGGGTCCCTCGGATCGGTGTCGTGGGGACGCACCGGCTGCAACTGCATGGTCGCGTCCCTCCAGGTGCCGTCCGCGGCTTCACCGGCGCGGAACTGGGTGGTGTGCGGGGTGGTGTCGTACGCGCTCTGCTGCGGCAGCGGCTGACGCTGGGGCAGCGGGGCGGCGTACGAACCGGGGTGCTGCGGGTGCTGCGGCGTCGTCGAATAGGTCGGCGACGAAGGGGAGTTGAGGGCTACGACCGTCGAGTCCTCGGTGCTGTCGTCGCGGTCCGGGAACACCCAGGCGCGGAAGAGCAGGAAGCGCAGCACGGTCGCGGCGAGGTTGGCGGCCACCAGGACCGCGAGTTCGGTGGAGTGCGCCGGGTTGCTGCTGGCCGCGTTCAGCGCGGCGAGCGAACCACTGGTCAGCGCGAGGCCGATGGCGAAGACGACGAGGCCCTGCGCCTGGTGGCGGACGGCGCCGCCCCGGCCGCGGACCCCGAAGGTCAGCCGGCGGTTCGCGGCGGTGTTGGCGACCGCCGAGACCAGCAGCGCGAGCGCGTTGGCGACCTGGGAGCCGCCGAACTGCCGGAAGAGGCTGTAGAGGACCAGGTAGAAGAGGGTGGAGAGACCGCCGACCACGCAGAACCCGACGAGCTGGCGGGCCAGCCCCTTGGGCACGTCCTGGATGTCGCGGTCGCGCGGGTCGTCGCCGAAGGGCCGCGTGACGCGGTCGAGCGGCAGCGAACCGGAGGCCAGGGCCTTGCCCACGCGCCACACTCCCTTCAGGTCCTCGGTCGCCGTCCTGACGATGTGGACGGTCGAGTTCGGGTCGTCGACCCAGTCGACCGGCACCTCGTGGATACGGAGTCCGGCACGCTCGGCCAGCACCAGCATCTCGGTGTCGAAGAACCAGCCGGTGTCCTCGACGAGCGGCAGCAGCGCCTGGGCCACATCACGCCGGATCGCCTTGAATCCGCACTGGGCGTCCGAGAAGCGGGCCTGCAGCGAGCCGCGCAGGATCAGGTTGTAGGTCCGGCTGATGAACTCGCGCTTGGCGCCACGCACGACACGCGACGAGCGGGCCAGCCGGGAACCGATCGCCAGGTCGGAGTGACCCGAGATCAGCGGCGCCACCAGGGGAAGCAGCGCGTTGAGGTCGGTGGAGAGATCCACATCCATGTAGGCGAGGATCGGGGCGTCCGAGGCGGACCAGACGGTGCGCAGTGCTCGACCGCGCCCCTTCTGCTCCAGCCGGAACGATTTGACCTCGGGGATCTCCGACTCCAGCCGCGCGGCCACCTGAGGGGTGGTGTCGATCGACGCGTTGTCCGCGATGGTGATGCGGAACGCGTACGGGAACGTGCGCTTGAGGTGCTCGTGCAGTCTGAGCACACATGGCTGGAGGTCCTTCTCCTCGTTGTAGACGGGGATCACTACGTCCAGGACAGGCGTACCGGCGTCTCCGGCCGGGAGGTGCTCCCGCGCCGGCAGGGTGCCGGGAGAAGAGTCGGTTCGCATGCCCCGACTCTCCTCAAGCGCCCTGTTGCACCCATGTGGTGGCACTGTGCTGTGCCTGTGAGTGCGATTGCCAATTCGTTTCGGGGGCGGGCGCGGGCACAGCGGGTGCGAGCGCGGGTAGATGCACGGTGAACACGGTGCGTCCGGGAACGCTGTCCACGGTGACGGCTCCGCCGTGCGCGGTCGCGACCGCCTGCACGATGGCGAGACCCAGCCCGGTCGATCCCGTGGAGCGGGAACGCGCCGAGTCGCCGCGCGCGAACCGCTCGAAGACATGCGGCAGCAAATCGGGCGGGATGCCCTGGCCGTTGTCCTCGACGTCCACGCACATCCACGGTCCGCGCCGCTGTACGCGGGCGGTGATCGTCGTACCGGGCGGTGTGTGCTTGCGGGCGTTGCCCAGCAGGTTGATCAGCACCTGCTGGATACGGGCCGCGTCCGCCGACACGAGGGCCGGTTCGTCGGGCAGGTCGAGCCGCCAGTTGTGGTCCATGCCGGCCGCGCGCGAGTCGCTGATGGTGTCCACGACGAGCGGGATGAGGTCGGTCTGGTCGAACTGCAGCGGTCTGCCCGCGTCGAGCCGGGCGAGGAGCAGCAGATCCTCCACGAGGAGGGTCATGCGGCCGGCCTCGGACTCGATCCGGCCGAGGGCGTGCTTGGTGTCGGGGCCGGTCTGTTCGCGCCCGCGCCTGGTCAGCTCGGCGTAACCGCGGATCGACGCGAGCGGCGTCCGCAGCTCATGGCTGGCGTCCGCGACGAACTGCCGTACCCGCATCTCGCTCTGCTGTCTCGCGTGCAGGGCGCCGTGGACGTGGTCGAGCATCCGGTTGAGCGCGGCTCCGACCTGGCCGACCTCGGTGTGCGGGTCGGTCTCGGACTCGGGGACACGTTCGTTGAGGGTGACTTCGCCGGTGTGGAGGGGGAGTTCGGAGACGCGGGTGGCGGTGGAGGCCACGCGGCGCAGGGGGCGGGTGGCCACGCCGACGAGGACGTAGCCGGCGATGGCGGCGGCCACGAGGCCGGCGCCGGTGACGCTGAGCTCGACGAGGATCAGGGTGTTGATGGTGTTGTCGACCTCGGCGGTCGGAACGGCGACGTAGTAGTTGCCGCTGTCCCCGCTCTTGTACTCGACGCGGAAGTCGCCGACTCCCGGGATCTCCACGGTGTGCTGCTTGTTGTCCTGGGGGACGGAGCCGAGCGCGGCGATCTGCGCCGTGCTGAGCGGCTTCGGGGTCATCTGCAGGTCGCTCGTCTGCTTCACACCGCGGCGGGCGTCCGTGATGGAGCCTTTCACCACCTTGGCGATGATCGTGCCCTGGGGCTGCGGGCCCTTGGTGACGAAGTCCTCGAGGGAGGTCGCGTGGGCCTGCGCGGCCGCCTGCGCGGCTGCCTGCGACTTCCCGCCGGGCGCACCGAGGCCGTCCTTGAGCTGCTGGCCGCCGGGCGGCCCGAACGAGCCGGACGCACGCGAGGCGGACTCGTTCAGCTGGCCGTCCAGCTGGCCGTACAGATGGGAGCGCAGGGCGAGCGTCGTCACCGTACCGATCACCGCGCACACCACCGCGATCAGCGTCACGGACGCGACGACGAGCCGTGTCCGCAGGGTGCGCGGCTTACCCGCTCGCTTCTTCTGCGCACGCGGCCGTCGTCGCCCGCTCATGACGCCGCGGGCTTGATCAGGTAACCGGCCCCACGCCGGGTGTGGATCATCGGCTCACGGCCGGCGTCGATCTTGCGCCGGAGGTACGAGATGTAGAGCTCGACCACATTGGCCTGCCCACCGAAGTCGTACGACCACACACGGTCGAGGATCTGTGCCTTGCTGAGTACACGCCGGGGATTACGCATGAGGAAGCGCAGCAGCTCGAACTCGGTCGCGGTGAGGTGGATGCCCTCCCCGGCCCGCGACACCTCGTGGCTGTCCTCGTCGAGGGTGAGGTCACCGACGACGAGCACGGAGTCCGAACGGCGGTCGGCGGCACCGGAGCGGCGGATCAGTCCGCGCAGCCGGGCGACGACCTCTTCGAGGCTGAAGGGCTTGGTGACGTAGTCGTCGCCGCCGGCGGTGAGCCCGGCGATACGGTCCTCGACGGCGTCCTTCGCCGTCAGGAACAGCACCGGCACGTCCGGCAGCTCGCGGCGCATCCGCCCGAGAACGGTCAGGCCGTCCATGTCCGGCAGCATCATGTCGAGGACGACTGCGTCGGGCCGGAACTCGCGCGCGGTCTGTATCGCGCCGGTCCCGTCACCCGCACTTCTGATCTGCCAGCCCTCGTATCGGAGGGCCATGGACAGCAGCTCGGTGATCGACAGCTCGTCGTCCACCACAAGCACTCGGACGGGGCTCCCGTCCGGCCTCAGCAGTTCGGTGCGCCCCTGGGGCGAGGTCGTGGTCATAGTGGACACCTTGTCGGGGTCCCCTAAGAACACGCTTTCCGGAGTCTGTGATTTTCCTGAGAAACTCACAGCCGCCACTCAGGGAACACCTTGGAACCGCTTGCCCAGCGCTCATCCGGCGGTCATGGAGCCGTGCAACCCTCCCGGACCTGCCCGGGTCTCCCCGGTATCTCCACTTTCTCCACGCATCACCCGTACCGGCCGGACTCTCAGCTCATCCTCACCGTGCGAACAGCCGCGCCCCGTTGTCGTGGCAGACCGCGCGCAGCCAGTCGTCACCGAGGTCCAGGCGCTCCAGGGCGTGCAGTTGGTGCAGGTAGGGATAGGGGATGTTCGGGAAGTCGCTGCCCAGCAGCACGCGGTCGCCGAGGGCGGCGAGCCGGGGGAGCGCGCCGGGCGGGAAGGGCGCGAGGCGTTCGCTGAAGTCCGTGAACGACATCGTCGTGTCCAACCGGACCTCTCCGTACCGCTCGGCCAGGTCCAGGAAGTCCTCGTACTCCGGCATCCCCATGTGCGCGATCACCAGCCGCAACCGCGGATGCCGGGCCAGCACCCGCCCGATCGGCTCGGGCCCGGTGTGCTTGCCGGGCGCGGGCCCCGACCCGCAGTGGATCACGACGGGCGTCCCCGCCTCGCCGAGCAACCCCCAGACGGGATCGAGGAGTTCGTCGGCGGGGTCGTACGCCCCGACCTGCACATGCGCCTTGAACACCCGCGCCCCGGCATCGAGGGCTCGCAGGACGTAGTCCTCGACTCCCGGCTCCGGGAAGAGAGTCGAGGTGTGCAGACAGTCGGGCGTCCGCGCGGCGAAGTCGACGGCCCAGCCGTTGAGCCACTCGGCCATCCCGGGCTTGTGCGGATAGAGCATGGCGGTGAAAGCGCGTACTCCGAACTCCCTTATCAGCGCGACCCGTTCCGCTTCCTCCTTCCGGTACGTGATCGGCCACTCCAGCGCTCCGCCGGTCGCAGGACCGAGCGCGTCGAAGTAGTCCCAGACCTTGCGCAGCACCCGCTCGGGCATGAAGTGGGTGTGCACGTCGATCAGCCCGGGGAGGCCCAGCCGCCGCCAGAACGCCTGGACTTCGACTGCTTCGGCCACGTCGGCTGCTTCTGGTGTCTCCGCCGCTTCTGGTGTTTCCGCCGCTTCGGCATCCATGTCTTGATCCTCCCTATCGAACCGGGCCCTGCTCATCCACATGGAAGTCGGGCGTCCCCAGAAACACGTCGGCGGTCACCGGCCCATAGGCGATGTTGAAGGTGTCCAGCCAGTACGACCAGTCCTGCATGCCGGCCGCGCTGCTGAAGCGGTAGTTGAGCTGCCACCGGACCCACTGCCCCGGCACGAGCCGCACCGCGGGAGGTCTGCGCGGCCTGGGCGGCAGCCCGAACAGCGGCTCCACACGGGGGAGCACCCGCAACCGCCCGTCCACCCGGCGGAGTTGGACATCGACGTTCTTCAACTCCGCCCGGCCCTCGACCGGCGTGAAGTCCTCCCGCTCGCGCACCGTGACGGTGTGGGCGAGGGGCGCCACCCCGTCCGGCAGGGCGAACCCGACCGGCACCGCGTTCCTCCGCGCGGCGGCCTCACCGCCACGCGACCGCTTCGTCCAGGACGTCCGGACCCACTGGACGGTGACGGGGACCTCCATGACAACTCCCTCTCTGCCCGGCTCTGCCCGGTCTCCACACTTCCCGAAGACGACTGCGGTTGCGTGCTTCCCGCACCGCCCGACGACGACTGCGGCTGTCTGCCTCCCGCACCACCCGATGACTACGGCGGCGGCTCGACTCCCCACCGCCCGATGACCAAGGCGGCTGCCCGCTTCCCGCACCACCCGATGACTACGGCGGCTGCTCGACTCCCCACCGCCCGATGACCACGGGGGCTGCCCGCTTCCCGCACCACCCGATGACTACGGCGGCCGCTCGACTCCCCACCGCCCGATGACCAAGGCGGCTGCCCGCTTCCCGCACCACCCGATGACTACGGCGGCCGCTCGACTCCCCACCGCCCGATGACCAAGGCGGCTGCCCGCTTCCCGCACCACCCGATGACTACGGCGGCGGCTCGATTCCCCCACCGATGACCACGGGGGCTGCCCGCTACCCCGGCCGCCCGATCTCCTCACCGCCCGATGACCACCGCGGCCGCCCGATGACCCCACCCCAGTCACCTCAGCCGCCCCATCAGAACAACCCCTCCTGCACCCCCGGCGCTTCCCGCCTGAACTCCCGTACCGGCACGGTGAATCCACCCGTGTCACCCCCGGAGGAACCCGCGGGGATCAGCTCCCACCCCGTCATCAGCCGGGTGTCCAGCACGACCACGCCCCGGCCGGTCGCGAGGTGGAGGTCCGGTCCCGCGGCCGCGACGACCTCCCCGCTCACCAACCCGCCCGCGATCAGCCCGCTCACCTCGCCGACGGGGGCCGGGAGTCCCGTGAGGCCGAAGGCGTCGACGTGGTCCACGGGTCGGTACGGCTCGCGGTGGAGCGACTCCGGCCATTCGCGCAGCGCGAGGGCGCGGGCGTGCAGGTCGGCGATCTCGGCGGCCCGCTCCGCGGCCGACGTCGGCAACGCGGAACGGACGGCGCGCTTCTCGGCATAGGGAATCCGGTCCGGGACCCGGAGCGCGGCGCGGAGCAGTTCCTCCGAGCGGCGGGCCGCCATCAGCGGGCCGAGGCCCAGCCAGCTGAAGCAGACGGCGCCCTGTTCAAGCAGCCGCGCGGAGCCTCGCTCTTCGGCGGTGATGCCGACCTTGAGCAGGCCGGGGCCGAACCAGGCCAGGTATACGTGGTACGGCCGCGGGTCGTCCGCGATGGTGTCGGCGGCCACCGAGTGCGCCCGGTCCAGCCGCGCGCACTCCTCGCACCGCGCCCCCGTACTCCGCTCCGGCACCGCCGCCCGCACCGGACAGGCGTTCCCCCGCGCCCCCACACATGTCCGCCCGCCTCCTTCCGCGACCTCGAAGGCCACCCGCTTCCCCCGGGGCAACGGGCTCCCCCGCCCGCCGTCCCACTTCAGCTCGGGACCGTCCACCGCCCAGCGCAGCCCCGAGCACTTCCATGTCTGTGCCATCGCTCACGAGATTAGACGGCGGCACTGACAACCGCGTCAGCCTGCGGTTTCACTGACCCGAGCGGACTCGCGAGGCACGACGGCGTACTCCTCGACAACCCGCGCCCGCCCCCGCCCCGCCAAGCGGCACCCGACACACCCCGCATGCCCCGCCCTCGCCGACGGATCCCGCACCCGCATCCCCCACTGCGCCCGGTCCCGCCGCCCGGGCGGCTTGCCCCACCCGGTGAGATGGAGCGCCCACGTCACCAGGACGCTCACCACGACGATCCCCAGCCCGATCCCGATCAGCAGGGCCGACACCGTGCACACCCCCACCCCCGCGACGGTCGACCCGACGGTCGCGATACCGAATCCGGTCCAGCCCGCGACCGTATGCCCCTCGTCATACTGATGTGCGCTCATGTGCGGCCTCCCTCGAAGCCCAGACGGACAGCATGTCTCTCACTTCCTAAGAAGTTTAGAGTAGAAACCTCTCACAAGCTAAGGCAATAACGATGCAAGCCAAGCCTCGCCCCACCGCCACCCCGGCCCAGGCGCTGGACGCGATGGACTCCCTCATCGCCACCGCCCAGCTCGGCCAGCAGGAAATGGCCGAGCGGCTGGGCCTGAACGTCACCGATCTCGTCTGTTTCGCCTACGTCCTGCGGTCGGGCGAGAGCCTCCTCACCGCGGGCGACCTCGCCGAACACGTCCACGTCACGACGGGCGCGGTGACCGGCATCCTCAACCGCCTCGAACGCGCCGGTTTCATCACCCGCGTCCCCGACCCCACCGACCGCCGCCGCGTCCGCGTCGCCGCGGTACCGGCCGCGGTGACCCGGGTCGTCGCCCTCTACGGCCCCTACTACGACCGCCTCAACGCCCAGTTCGCCGACTACTCCCCCGCCGAGATCGCCGTACTGAACGACTGGTTCACCCGGACGTCGACGCTGGCGCAGGACTACATCGAGGAACTCCGGGCGCGGGACGGGGGGTAAACCCGACCCCGTTGGTAGAGCCCGCTACACCAACGGTCCGGGAGACCGCTTCATCGTGCCCGGACCCGTACGACGGCATCGTTGACCTCAGCCGGTCAAGAGGGTCGGCGCAGGCCCAACGGCCGCCGTACGGAGGGAAATCCCATGAAGTCGCTGCTCTCGCCGAAGCCGGGAACCGCGACCGGGACGACCCCCACGGCCGCCGCTCCGGGCCCGTTCGCGTCCTTCGTCAGGTTCGTGGTGTGCGGCGGCGGGGTCGGGGTGCTGTCCAGCGCGGCCGTACCGCTGCTGGCCGCGCTGATGCCCTGGGCGGCGGCGAACGCCCTGATCACGATCGCCTCGACCGTCCTCTGCACGGAGCTGCACGCCCTGTTCACCTTCGGCACCGGCCGCCGCCCCGGCTGGCGCGAGCACTGGCAGTCGGCGGGCTCGGCCACGGCGGCCTACGCGGCGACGTCCGCGGCGATCCTGATCCTCCACACCGTCCAGCCGTCCCCCGGAATGCTCACCGAACAGGTCGTCTACCTCAGCGCCTCCGCCCTCGCCGGCATCGGCCGCTTCCTGGTCCTGCGCCTGTTCGTCTTCGCGGACCGCGGCCCGCGCACGGCCGCCATCACGATCCCGGTGGGCCCCTCCGCGTTCAGCGCGGCCGCGTAAGAACCCAGACGCACCAACGGAAGTGCCCGTCGCCACCGTCCGACGAGAACAGGTCGTAGGTCGCCAGCGCGTACGCCCGCTGATAGAGCACGAGCGTGTCGGGCGAGTACCGGAACTCCTCGGCGAACAACCGGGTGAGCGTGACGGTGTGCCGTTCCGCGTACGGCCCGTACATGTCCCACACGGCGGCTGCCACGGCGGCCTCGAAGGCCGGGTCGCCGGCGGTGGTGAAGAACCCGAAGTCGAGTACGGCCACAGGGGCGCCCGTGTCGTCGACGTGGACGTTGGGCGGCACGAGGTCCCCGTGCACGACACTGACCGGCCCACCGTCCGGAAGCGCCCGCAGTGAGTCCACCGTCTCGCGCACGATGCCCGCGAGGTCGGGAACCTGAGCGGCCAGCAGACCGCCGTGCCGACGAACGGCACGCCGGACGAGGTCGGCAAGCGCGTCGGGAAACCGGGCGTGCCCCTCCCAGAGGGCCTGATCATCACCCTGCACGACGAGCCGCCGCACGGCCCCGGTGCCGGGCACGGCGGCCAGCCCGCGCAACACCGTCAACAGGGCGTCGGTCTCCCGCGCGGCCAACTCCGGTCCCGGCGCCACGACCGCCGAGTCACCCCGCAACGGGACGCCTCCCAACTCCCTTTCATAGGTGACGAGTACGCCTCCGTGCTCCTCGACTCGAAGGATCTCCGGCGTGGCGAAGGGCAACGACTCCGAGTGCCACGCGATGTCCGCGTACACCCGCCGCATGAGCTCCACCCCGACCGGCCGCCGACCGCTCCACACCTTCCCGACGGTCCCGTCCCCGAGCCGGTAGACGGCACCCTCGACACCTGCGGCGAGCGACCGGACGTCTCCGTGACCCCGGTCGGCGAAGTACCGGATCCAGTGGGCGGTGTGATCCTGGCGGTGGCTGACCATGGCTGGACCGGACCCCCTGGGGGTGTCAATGGGCGTACGGGTGAGGGTCGTTCGGGGAGTGCGACTCCCGTTGCCGCCAACTCCCCGGCGGTTCACCGTGGTTGCGGGTGAAGGCCGCCGCGAAGGCGTACGGCGAGGTGTAACCGACGGCGTGGGCGATGGCCGTGAGGGTGAGTTCGCCGGTGCGGAGGTGGTCGCGAGCCAGGGCCATCCGCCAGTCGGTGAGGTACTGCATCGGGGTCTGGCCCAGGGCGTCGCGGAAGGTGCGGGCGAAGGCCGCCCTCGACAGGCCGCTGATCGCGGCGAGTTCGGGGACCGTCCAGGGGTGGCCGGCGTTCTCGTGGACGGCCTGGAGCGCGGCGTTGAGGCGGGGGTCCGCACAAGCCCGGTACCAGCGGGGCGCGTTGGGGCTGCGCCGGAAGTCGTTGCGGATGGCGAGCACCAGGAGGACGTCCAGGAGCCGGTCCAGGACCGTGGGCCCGCCCGGTTCGCCGGGCGCCGGTGTCGCCAACTCGTGGGAGAGCAGCCCGATCACGTCCCGCAACGGATCACCCACCGCCGCCGACAACGTCAACACCTGCGGCAGCGCCTCCAGCAGCCCCGCGCCGATGTCCCCCGAGAACCGGTACGCGCCGCACAGGAACACCGTGGCCCGCGGATCCTCCGAACTCCCGTCCTGCGCATGCCTGTTGCGGAACTCCTCCGGCTCCAGGCACTCCGCGCCCGGCTCGTGCCCGATGTGGTGATCGGGGCCGCCGCGCACGAGCGTCACCTCACCCGGGACGAGTTCCACCGCAGCACCGGGGTCGTCCAACCACAGCCAGCCCCGGCCCCGTACGACCGTGTGCACGGCCAGTTGGATCGACCCGGCCAGCCGCAGTCCCCACGGCGGTTCGGCCACCGTCCGCGCGAAGACGGCACCGGAGGCGCGGGCCCGCGCGAGGCGGTCGTGCAGTATGTCCACCCGACCAGTATCCGCGAGGCGACTCCACAACGGCCACCTCCGAGCGTCTGACGTAATGAATCAAGCCATTCACACATTGATCCGCTCCCATCCCGCTCCCACGATGGAGCCATGACTGGATCACCCCCCACCGCACTCGTCCTCGGCGGCACCGGCCGCACCGGCTCCCTCGTGGCCCGGGAGCTCCCCGAACGAGGACTGTCCGCCCGCACCGCCGCCCGCCACGGCGCCGACGTGCTCTTCGACTGGGACGACCCGACCACCCACCCCACCGCCCTCGCCGGCGTCGACCGCCTCTACCTCGTCACCCCCGTCCTGCGGATCTCCTACGCCGACCAGGTGGCCGCGTTCCTCGACCTCGCCGTGGACTCGGGGGTACGTCACGTCACCTACCTGAGCACCTACGGCGGCCAACTGGCGCCCCCGGACGTCGACATCAGGGCCGTGGAGGACGATCTCGCCGCCCGAGGCACCCTCACGCACGCGATCCTGCGTCCCGCGTGGGTGATGCAGAACTTCAGCGACGCGCACCTGCCGGTCGTCGACGGCGTGATCAGGGTGCCGACCGGCGGCCGTAGGGAGGCCTTCGTCGACGCGGGCGACATCGCCGCCGTCGCGGTGGAGACACTGCTCGACCCCGAGGGCCATGACGGGGCGCGGTACGCGCCGACCGGGCCGAGGGCGCTCACCGTCGCCGAGGTCGCCGACACCATCGCCGCCGTGAGCGGCCGGCCTGTACGGCACCAGGACATCGACCCGGAGGTGTGGATCGGGGGCGCGGTCGCGGCCGGGGTCGTGCCCGCCGACTACGCGATGATGCTGCGCTGGCTGACCGGTGCCATCGTCTCCGGGAACGGTTCCACGCCCAACGGCGACATCGAGAAGGTCACCGGCCGGGCGCCGACCGCCTTCGACGACTTCGCGCGGCGCAACGCCGGTGCCTGGGCGTCCCCGGCGGGGGTGAAGTGACCGTGTCCGAGCCCGAATCCATGGAGGACATGGGCGAGTTCGCGGCGCTCGACCCGTTCTTCCGGATCGTCCAGGAGGGGCTCGCGGGGCTCGTCGACGGCGGGCACTTCTTCGAGCTGCTGGCCGAGGACGTGGTCGTCGAGTACGTCGTGTCCGTGCCCGGCTACCCGCGCCGGGTTGAGGGACGCGGGGCGGTGGCGGACCTGTATCGCGGCTACGGCGACGTCATGCTGCTGCACAGCGCGGACGAACTGGCCGTCCACCGGGACCCCGGGACGTCCGTGGTCGTCCTCGAGTACGCGGTGCACGGACGGGCGGTCCGCACCGGGCGGGCCTACGACAACCACTTCGTCTCCGTGCTCACCGTCAAGGACCGGAAGGTGACGCACTGGCGCGACTATCTGGACCCCGTCGCCGTGTTCCGTGCCACGGGGTGGCCGGCGGAGGATCGCTGAGAGTCCGAGGGGTCGCTGAAGGACCGCTGGAGGAACGGCTCGTCGTTGGCTGACGGGCTTCGCCGGACCTGACCGTGGAAGCCCTGCCCGCCTTGAACTAGCCGGCCCTGCGGAAAACCTCGTCCATGTCCGAGAAGGGTGCTTGCCCGTCGTCGAGCAGCAGCGTCTCGTCCTCCCCGAAGTCCGGGGCCTGGAAGGGGTTCGTCGCCGGAGGGGGCGATCCCGCGCTGGACTGGCGGGACGCCCCTTCCGGGGCGGAGAACAGCGAGGTCAGGTCGATGAGAGGTCTCCCGTTCGTTACAGGCCGCTAGGACCTGGTGTGCCGTGAACCGGGCACAGCGGTCCTACAGCTTGCTCATCTTGGAGTACGGACTCAGGATGCGCTCCTGGACCGACCCGAAGTCGACGAGCACCGCGATTCCGTCCTCGATGCCGATGACCCGGCCGAGGCCGTACATGTCGTGTGTGACCTGGTCGCCCACGGCGAACTGCTTGGGTGCCGCCGCGGCCGGGGCCTTGAAGGGACTGGTGGGCAAATAGCGCTTCGGTGCAGCTGGCTTTGTCATTGACTCCAGTATGGGCCTAGACACGCCACTCGCTGAGGCCGTCCACATCGCTTGTTCATCACAGATCGGGCAACCGGGAACCACGACGCCGCCCCGGACGTACCCCTCACGCCCCTGACCTGGCCCTTCCCGGACCCACCCCGGAACCACCAGAAACCGCCACCGGCCTTCGAAACAACGGATGCCGGGGGATACGCGCCAGGGACACACACGAGAGGCCCCGGATCACTCCGGGGCCTCTCGTCAGATGTGCACTCGGCAGGATTCGAACCTGCAACCTTCTGATCCGTAGTCAGATGCTCTATCCGTTAAGCTACGAGTGCTTGTTTTCTCTTGTTTTCCTTCGTCGTTCCCGGCCCTTCCGGCCCGCTCGCGGCGACAGGAAGAACATTACATGACTGCCGCCGCCATGTGAAATCCGTTAGCCATACCCCTTGTGAGCTGCGAAAACGGCTTCAGAGCGGCTGTGCGGACACGCCCGGGAACGACCGAAGCCCCGGTCGCACGGACCGGGGCTTCGACGAGGTGCGGAGGCGGAGGGATTTGAACCCTCGATGGGATTTGCGTCCCAAACCGCATTAGCAGTGCGGCGCCATAGACCGGACTAGGCGACGCCTCCAGCACAACCACCCGCGCGAGCGCGGAAGGTGCGTGCAGATGATGACACAGACGAGCGCGGTGTCACCAATCGCCTCCCACGGTACTAGGCAGGCGGCCCGCAGGGCAAAGCCGTTGATGTCGGCCGCCGTGTCCGCAACGTCCGGGGGCGGCGGGCGTTAGTCAGGTCATGTTGCAGGTCAACCGTCTCCTCGTGATCGCCGCCGCGTCCGCCGCCACCGTCGGCTCGCTGGCCGCGGTGCCCGCCGCCGCGTCCCCCGGAACTCTCCGCACCCTCGCGCCGCCACCCGTCCGCGACGAGGACCGCTCCGGCGGCGACCACCTCACCGTCACCGTCCGGCACGCGGGCGGCGCGGCCGACGGCACACGCGAGCTGTACTGCCACCCCGGCGGCGGCACCCACCCGGACGTGACCGGCGCCTGCGAGGCCGTCGGCCGCAACACCCAGTGGGGAAAGGACCCGTTCGCCCCGGTGCCCCCGGACAGCATGTGCACGATGATCTACGGCGGCCCCGCCACCGCCCATGTCACCGGCACCTGGGCAGGCCGCCCGGTCGACGCGACGTACGACCGGAGCAACGGCTGCGAGATCTCGCGCTGGAACGGGATGGTCCCGCTGCTGCCCGACCTCGGCGCCGATCGCCAGTGACAACCGGAGGCCACTGAAGACGCCGCGGATCGGTGGCCGGTTGGTGCTCGGTCACACGTTCTACGTCACTTCACCGTGCGACCTCCCTCTCATCTCACTCCGCGAGCACAAGGACTGCCCTTAGACTCCCTCGCGTGACACGTCGCGGGCAGGTTGGCAAGATGGCCTCCGCGGTCGGCAAGGTGCGGTAACAGGGAGGAAGCGTCTCGTGAGCAGCAGGCCATCCCGAGGCGCTGCTCGCCTCGCAGCCATACTCGACGCGCTCCCGGACGCGTTGGTCCTGGTCAACGCCAACGGGACCGTCGTCAACGCGAACACCATCGCGCTGGAGGCCTTCGAGGCGCCGGGCACCGCGCTCGTCGGGCGCGGACTGCTGGACCTGCTGCCGGAGTTCGACTCCCGGCTCATCCCGGGTTCCATGCGCCGCCCCGACTCGATGGACCCGCGCGGCCGGACCAAGCCCACCCGTATGACCGCCCGCCGCACCGACGGCTCCGAGTTCCCCGTCGAGGTCACCAGCGCCAACCTCGAGGACGGCCAGCAGGCCTACGACGGCTACGGCTACACCTCCGACGAGCTCCTGATGCTCGTCGTGCGCGACCTCTCCGGGACCGTGGACACCGAGGCCGAGCTGGCCCGTTCGCAGCGGCAGACCGAGATGATCCTGCGCGCGGCCGCCGAGGGTGTCGTAGGAACGGACACGGACGGGCGGGTCGTGCTCGTCAATCCGGCCGCCGCGCAGATCCTCGGCTACCGCGCCAGCGACCTCGGCGGCAAGGAACTGCACAACCTCGTCCTGCACTCGCGCGCGGACGGCTCCCCCTTCCCGTACGCCGAGTCGCCGCTCGCCGACACCCTGCGGTCCGGGCGCAAGCACCGGGTGCGCGGGCAGGTGCTGTTCGCGAAGAACGGGGACCGGGTCTCCGTCGACCTCACCACCGCACCCGTGCGCGACGGCGACCAGCTCGTCGGCGCCGTGATGACGTTCACCGACCGGCGGCCCTACGACTCGCTCGCCGAGGAGAAGGAAGCCGCCGACAAGCTGCACCGGGACGAGCTGGAGCGGCTCGACGAGGAGCACGCCTCCGAGCTGACCTCGCTGCGCCAGAAGCACATCACCGAGGTCGAGGAACTCCAGGAGCGGCACGAGGAGGAACTCGCCGCGAACGAGGAGCGGTACGCCGCGCTCGGCGAGCGGGAGAAGGACCGGTTCGAGGAGCTTGCCGGACGGCACGAGCAACTCCTCACCCTGCTCGGGCGGTCGTTGCGCGGGCCCCTCGACGAACTGCGCCGCGAGCTGGCCGCGTTGGCCGCCGATGACGCGGGGCAGTTGTGGCCCGAGGCCAACCAGGTGCTCCATCACCTCTCGGCGGGCTACTCGCGCATCACGCAGCTCATCGACAACGTGCTCGGGTACCAGCGGCTGGAGACCGGCGACGCCGAACTCGCCCGTACGAAGGTGATGCTGGACGCGGTGGTCGCGGCCGGTGTCGACGGGGCCGTGGAACTGATCGGTCCCGGGCGGGTGCAGTTCGCCGTGCACGCGCCGCCCATCGAGGCCGAGGTCGACCCGGTGCTTCTCGCGACCGCGCTCGCGCATCTCGTCGCGGATGTCGCGGGGGTCGACGCGACCGGCAACTCGCCCGTGTCGGCGGGCGGTTACATGGACAACACGGTCGTCGTGGCGGCGGCGCAGCGCGGTGAGGTCGTACGGATCGAGGTGCGCGGGCCGTACGCCGGGGGAGACCCGGTGCACGAGCCGATCGTGCGCGGGATCGTGCGGGCGCACGGCGGTGTGCTGCAGACGCACGACGTGCCGGGGATGAGCGGCAGCGCGTACGTCCTGGAGGTGCCCATCGGAGGCGGGGCGGGGGCCGTCGCGGCTCCGGCCGCGACCGGTGGCGGCGCCGAACTCGCCCTGGCCGAGCCCGCGTCGGGCAGCAACGGGCGGCGGCGGGCCCGGCGGTCCTCCGTGGACGCGTTCCTGGAGAGCGAGGTGCCGGGGGCCGATGACACGGGTGGCTCCGGTGGCTCCGGTGGCTCCGGTGGTGAGGCCGCGGTGCCGACCGGGCGGCGTAGGAGGCGTGCGGGCGAGGAGTCGGCCGCCGCGGAAGCCGGCGGTGACGGTGCGTCCAGCGGTACCGGGCGGCGGCGTGGGCGGGCGGCCGAGGGTGCGGCCGGTGAGGTGTCCGACGGTGACGCCGAAGGTGTGTCCGGGGGTGTCTCCGAGGGCGCTGTGATGACGGCGGCGGAGCATGCCGCCGGGACCGCGGCTTCCGGCACGGGGCTGGGTGGCACCGTGTCGCCGCGGGGTGTGCCTGTGGGTGGGGAGCAGCGGCAGGCTCTGCCGGCCGCGTTGCCCGCGAGCGGCGGCTCCGATGACTCCGGCGACTCCGGTGGCGAGGACGGGCAGCCGACCGGGCGTCGTAGGCGGGCCTTGGCTGCCGCGGCCGAGCGGGCCGCGGCTCAGGAGGCGGGGGCGCGGACCGTGTTCGCGTTGCCGCCGGCCGAGGCCGACCGGACGCCGGACGTTTCCGCGGCTACGGCTGCGCAGGCGACGGGAGTTCAGGGGGCTCGGGGGATTCCTGGCGCTCCTGGGGTTCCGGTTGTGCCTGGGCAGGTTCCCGGGGGTGTTCCTGGTGGGCATCCCGGTGGGCATCCCGGTGACGACGGGCGGCACGATGCCGTTCCGGTCGATCAGTCCGAGGATCACACTCCGCCTCAGCCGCATCCCGCGAGCGCGCCAACCGGTCGGCGGCGTCGGGCTGTTGCCCAGCCGCAGCCTCAGGTTCAGGCTCAGCAGCAGGCGCAGGGTGGGGAGTCGGTGCCGGTGCAGGCCGGGGCCTCGGCCTCGGTTCAGGCCGGTGTCGCGGTGCAGGGGCAGGGGCAGCCCGGTGCGGTGGTTCCGGCGCAGGGGACGGCCGGGCAGGGGCAGCAGGGGGTTCCGGCGCGGGTCGGTGCCGGGCAGCAACAGGGCTTGGGGCAGGCGGGAGTTGGGCAGGCGGGAGTTGGGCAGGCGGTTGCCGGGCAGCCCGGTTCCGCCGTGCAGCTTGCCCCCGCGCAGAATCTTCCCGCTCCGGGGCAGGCTCCGGCGGGGCAGCCGTTGCCGGCCGAGGCGGTTCCCGGGCAGGGCATTCCGGCTCAGGGGAACCCCGGGCAGCCGGTTGCGCCGCAGGGAATCCAGGGGCAGCCCGTCTCGCCGCAGGGGATCCCGGGCCAAGGCATCCCGGGGCAGGCCGCCCCCGGTGTTCCCGGTCAGCCGATTCCGCCGCAGGGTATTCCCGGTCAGGCCGTGCCCGCGCAAGGGCTCCCGGCTCAGGGGACCCAGGGGCAACCCGTCTCCCCGCACGGCATTCCCGGTCAAGTCGCCCCCGTTCAGGGGCAGTCCGGTGAGCCGGTGCCGCCGCAGGCTCTGCCCGCCGCGCAGCCGACGCCGGCCGCGGCTCCGGCACCCGTGGCGGCGAACGGCGCCGAGACCGCCGTAGCACCGAACGCGGAACCGAACCCCGACCCGAATACTCCTGCGCCCGGCAATGCCGTTGCCGGGCAAGCTCGCGCCGCTCAGCCGCTTCCCGCCGAAGCCGCCGCTCCCATTGATCCCAACTCCACTCAGGGGCGGGCGATCAGTGTGCGGACGTTGGGGCAGGGGGTGCCGTTCACGCGGCAGGCCGCTCAGGTGCAGGTGCCTACCGCTACGCCTACGCCTCCGCCGCATCAATCGGGCGGGCGGCGACGGAAGTTGGGGACTCGGCCCGAGCCCGCCGCCGGGGTGGCGGAGCAGAGTGAGCGGGCTCAGCCCTCCATGGCCGGACAGTCCCGGCTCGCGCAGATGACCGAGGGGGCCGGGCGGTCGTACGCCATAGGGGCACCGGACGAGAACGCGGCCGAGGGGCCGGAGCCGTTGGACGGTCCCGGTGGGGCCGTCGAGATCGCGGACACGCCCAGGCCGCAGCCGCTCGACGACGAGCTGCCGCCCGAGCCGCTCGACAACCCGCGTCGGCTGCTCGTCTGGCCCGCGCCGGACGTGACGACCACGCAGGCGCTCAGCGACCGCGGGTACCGGCCCGTCATCGTGCACTCGCGCGAGGAGGTCGACGCGCAGATCGCCGCGTTCCCGGCGGCGCTGTTCGTGGACCCGCTGACCGGGCCGATCACGCGGACCGCGCTTCAGTCGTTGCGGCAGGCGGCCGTCGCCGCCGAGGTGCCGGTGCTGGTGACCGCGGGGCTGGGACAGGCCACGCGTGAGGCTGCCTACGGTGCCGATCCCGCCGTTCTGCTGAAGGCGCTCGCGCCGCGGGACAGTGAGCAGCATCCGCCGCGGGTGCTGTTGATCGAGGAGCACGCGGAGATCGCACTGGCGCTGACGGCGACGCTGGAGCGGCGCGGGATGCAGGTGGCCCGGGCCGCGAGTGACGCCGACGCGGTGACGTTGGCGGGGCAGTTGAGGCCGAACCTGGTCGTGATGGATCTGCTCCAGGTGCACAAGCGGCGGGCCGGGATCGTCGACTGGCTGCGGGCGAACGGGCAGCTCAACCGCACCCCGCTCGTCGTGTACACGGCCGCGGTGGACCAGGCCGACCTGCCGAGGCTCGCCTCCGGCGAGACCGTACTCTTCCTCGCCGAGCGGTCGACCAGTACCGAGGTCCAGTCGCGGATCGTGGACCTGTTGGCCCGGATCGGCACCAACTAGCCGACGGCGCGCGTCACTTGGCGGTCGACCCTGGCTGGCCGTCAAGTGGCTGTCAACTGCCCTTCGAGGGCAGCCAGTTGGCGATCACTGTCAACTGACCGGCGGGCACGGCTACTTGGCGACCAGCCTGCGCGCCGCCTCCTTGACCGACTCGCGGAGCCGGTCCCGGTCCGTGTCGTCCGCGCCCACCAGGACGCGGCGCATCTGCGGTACGACGACACCCCAGTTGGCCATCGCGACCAGCAGGAAGAGCAGGTCGCGGGCCGGGATCGCGTCGCTCACGACGCCCCGGTCCTGGCCGTCCTGGAGCGCGGCGACCTTGAACGCGTAGTGCTGCTGGCGCTCGGCCTCGTCGGGCAGTTCCGCAGTGCCGTACTCCAGGCCCTCCCAGAAGAGGAGGCGCAGGACTTCGGGGTGGGCCGCGTGGTAGTCCATGAGCCGGTCGATCCAGCCCTCGATGTCGTCGGGGTCGACGGGGAGCTGGACGGCCAGGTCGAGCATGGACCTGCCGAGGACCTGCGTGAACAGCTCCGCCTTGTTGCCGAAGTAGGCGTAGATCAGCTGCTTGTTGGCCTTGGCCTCGGACGCGATGCGGTCGATGCGTGCGCCCGCGATGCCGTGCCGCGCGAACTCGGCGACCGCCGCCTCGTAGATCCGGGCCTTGGTGGCCTCGGGGTCTCTGACTCCCATGGGGCCAGCGTACTCGGCGAGCGACGGTAACCAACTATTTGGTTGACAGGGAATTCCGGGGCGCTGCATGCTGTTCCAGCTTCCAACCAACCAGTTAGTTGCTAGAGCCCCCTCGAAGTGTTCGTGGGCTTGAATTCGTGGACTTCAAGGAGTGCCGCCGCTCATGTCCTCCGCCACCGTCACCCAGACTTCGGTCCAGAAGCCGGGCGTCCCCACCGCCTCCGGCCGCCTCTTCCTCGTCCTCATCGCCGTCTGTACCGCCGTGACGGCCGCCAACATCTATCTCGCGGGCCCGCTGCTCCCCCTCATCGCCCACGACTTCGGCTCGACCCCGTCCGCCGTGGCGTGGATCGCGTCGGTCGCGCAGTTCGGCTACGCCACCGGTCTCCTCTTCTTCGCGCCGCTCGGCGACCGCGTGAACCGGCGCCCCCTGGTCGCCGCGCTCTCCGTGGCCACCACGGCGGCGCTGCTCGTCGGCGCCGCGGCCCCCGGCACCGCCGCCCTCGCGGTCGCCGTCTTCGTCGCGGCCGCCGCGACCGTCGTACCGCAGCTCCTCGTCCCGCTGGTCGCCGAACGCGCCCCCGCCCACCACCGCGCCCGCCATGTCGCGGCCGTCATAGCGGGCCTGTTCACCGGCATCGTGGCGGCGCGCGTCGTGGGCAGCCTGGTCGGCCAGGCCTACGGCTGGCGGGTCGTGTTCGTCGGCTCGGCCGCCCTGACCCTCGTCCTCGGCCTCGCCACCGCGTACGTCCTCCCGTCCGAGAAGCGCCGCGGCTCCGGCCCGCTGTTCGCCGGCCTCGCCGCCCTGCCCGGCCTGGTCCGCACCTCCCCCGATCTGTGGCGCGCGTGCCTGCGGCAGGCGGGGATGTTCGGCGCGTGGAGCGCCCTGTGGACGACGCTGGCCCTGCTCCTGACCGGCACGACCGGCGGTTCCTACGGCTTCTCGACCGCGACCGCCGGGCTGTTCGGGCTCTTCGGGCTGGCGGCCAGCGCGGTGGCTCCGCTCGCGGGCGGGTTCGTCGACCGGTTCGGCGCGGGGAAGGTCGTACGGTCCGCGTATGTGCTCGCGGCCGTGTCCGTGCCGCTGTTCTGGCTGGGCGGGCATGTGCTGTGGGCGCTGTTCGTGGCCGCGATCGCCGTCCACGCGGCCCTGGTCGCCTCCCACGTCGCCAACCAGACCCTCGCCCTCACCACCACCTCCACCCCGGCGACCGCCAACACCGCGTACGTCGTCGCCGGCTTCACGGGCGGCGCCCTTGCCTCCTCCCTCGCGGGACCGGCGTTCAGTCACTGGGGCTGGGGCGGGGTGTGTGTGGTGGCGGGGGTGTGGCTGGTGATCGGGTGGGGTGCGACAGCTGTACGGCGGTGACGACCTGCGCGGCGTCGGGATCTTCGAAGGGGGGCGGTGCGTGGGGCGCTCGGCGCCGGGGGGTACAGCGCGAAAGTGTGACACTCGACGGAAAAGTGTCACACTTCCGCGGGGAGGGTCCGCTCCGGCGGGGACGAACAGAAGCCGCACCGCTCAAGTCCGAAGACCCGTCATCGCGGGTGCGCGTCAGAGCTTGGTGACGTCCAGGTCACCGGCGGCGTACCGCCTGCGCAGCACCTTCTTGTCGAACTTGCCGACGCTCGTCTTCGGGACCGACTCGATGATCGTCCAGCGTTCGGGGAGCTGCCACTTGGCGATCTTTCCCGCGTCGGCGAGGAAGGCGCGCAGGGACTCGAAGTCGGCGGTGGAACCCTCCTTCAACACGACCGTGGCGAGCGGGCGTTCGCCCCACTTCTCGTCCGGTACGGCGACCACGGCGGCCTCGGTGACGTCCGGGTGGGACATCAGGGCGTTCTCCAGGTCGACGGAGGAGATCCACTCGCCGCCGGACTTGATGACGTCCTTGGCACGGTCGGTGAGGGTGAGGAAACCGTCGGCGGAGATGGTGCCGACGTCACCCGTCTTGAGCCAGCCGTCCTCGCTGAACTTGTCGGCGGGGCGCAGGGGTTCGGCGTCCTGGCCGTTGTAGTAGGCGCCGGCGATCCACGGGCCGCGCACCTCCAGCTCGCCCGCCGACTCGCCGTCGAACGGCAGCCGTTCGCCGCCGGGGCCGGTGAGGCGGGCCTCGACGCTCGCCGGGAAACGGCCCTGGGTCAGCCGGTACTCCCACTCCCGGTCGGTGCCGACCGCCTCGGCCGGCGGGCGCGAGACCGTGCCGAGCGGGGAGGTCTCCGTCATGCCCCAGGCATGGCAGACCCGCATGCCCAGCTTGTCGAAGGCCGCCATGAGGGCGGGCGGGCAGGCCGAACCGCCGATGGTGACCTGGGTGAGCGAGGAGACATCGCGGGGCTTGGCGGTCAGTTCGGCGAGCAGGCCCTGCCAGATGGTGGGGACGGCCGCCGCGTGCGTCGGGCGCTGGCTCTCGATCATCTCGGCGAGCGGGGCGGGCTGCAGGAAGCGGTCCGGCATCAGCATGTTCACGCCGGTCATGAAGGTGGCGTGCGGCAACCCCCAGGCGTTGACGTGGAACTGGGGCACGACGACCAGGGACGTGTCCTGGTCCGTGAGTCCCATCGACTGGGTCATGTTGACCTGCATGGAGTGCAGGTAGATCGAACGGTGGCTGAACACCACGCCCTTGGGGTCGCCCGTGGTGCCGGAGGTGTAACACATCGCGGCGGCCTGGCGTTCGTCCAGCTCGGGCCAGTCGTACGTGGTCGGCTTGCCGGCGATGAGGTCCTCGTACTCGTGCACGCGCGCGTGGGCACCGTCGAGGGGGGTGCGGTCGCCGGGGCCGGAGACGACGATGTGCTCGACCGTCGGCAGCTTGGGCAGCAGGGGTGCGAGCAGC
Source organism: Streptomyces sp. NBC_00986 (assembly GCF_045162565.1). Taxonomy (NCBI): domain Bacteria; kingdom Bacillati; phylum Actinomycetota; class Actinomycetes; order Kitasatosporales; family Streptomycetaceae; genus Streptomyces; species Streptomyces sp. NBC_00986. The sequence goes on along the minus strand of NZ_CP108733.1, from coordinate 6,216,004 downwards.
GGGATCAGCGAACCGTTGACGATCACCACCCGGTCCGCCGCGTGGTTGACGATCCAGGCCAACTGCTCCGCCGGAAGACGGAGGTTGAGGGTGTGCAGTACCGCGCCCATGGCGGGGATCGCGAAGTAGGCCTCGACGTGTTCGGCGTTGTTCCACATGAACGTGGCCGTGCGCTCGCCGTCCACCACCCCGAGGTCCTCCCGGAGGGCGTGCGCCAGTTGGGCCGAGCGGGCACCGACCTCCGCGAAGGAACGGCGCTGCGGCTCTCCCTCACCGGTCCAGCTGATCACCTGCGATGTTCCATGGACCGTCGACCCGTGGGTCAGGATCCTGGAGATCAGCAGCGGTACGTCCTGCATGGTGCTCAGCACGGCGTCCTCCCGGGGCGACATTGCCTACGCGGTAGTAAGGGATGCGCTGATTCTGCGCACATACCGCACGGTATGTCACTAGGGACGGGTGATCGATCACGTCACGTCGGGTGGAGGTGCGGTTTTGGTGGGTGGGCTGGGGCACGGCTGGGGGCGGGGCTGCGGCGCGGCTGGGGGTGAGGCTGGGGTGTCATGGCCTCGCCGACAGCCGGGTGACTTGAATGTGACGCCCGCCTGGCCCTCCAACGGCCTGACCTCCAGCGGGCGGCCTGACTTCTAGCGGGCCAGAACCAACTCCGGGTCCTCGCGCAGCTTGCCGAGCGCCCGCGACACCGCCGACTTCACGGTGCCCACGGACACCCCGAGCACCTCGGCCGTCTGGACCTCGCTGAGGTCCTCGTAGTACCTGAGGACGACCATCGCCCGCTGCCGCTCCGGCAGCTTCGCGATCGCCCGCCACATCGCGTCGTGCAACGCCTGCTGCTCGGCCGGGTCCTCCGCGCCGCCGACGGCCTCCGGCTCGGGCAGCTCGTCGCACGCGAACTCGTCGACCTTCCGCTTGCGCCACTGCGAGGTCCGCGTGTTCAGCAGCGCGCGGCGGACATAACCGTCCAGCGCCCGGTGGTCCTCGATCCGCTCCCAGGCGACATACGTCTTGGTCAGCGCGGTCTGCAACAGGTCCTCCGCGTCACACGCATTCGCGGTCAGCGACCGCGCGGTGCGCAGCAGCACGGGCTGTCTGGCCCTCATGTACGACGAGAACGAGGGGTACGTGAGCGCCTGACCCCGAGCCGGGGCAGAGTCCTGGGCCGGGGTCCCGGTCTGGAGCTGGGCCTGAGATTGGGATTGGAGTTGGGCTTGGGGTTGAGCCTGGGTCTGCGTGGACCGTGCGGCGGGCCGGGTGGCGGTCCGCGTGACAGGCCGTGCGGCCGGCCTGGGTGCGGGCCGGGTGGCAGGCCTGGTGGCGGCTCCGGCGGCGGCCCGTGCGACGGCGTTCGACGCGCTGGTGCAGACTGCTGTGGTCATGGCTCCACGCTATGAGTGACCCCCACTCCTGCGGATCGGCCGCAGGTCCCGAAGCAGACTCCGCCTCAGGTTGTAGGGGTGGGGCTGGCTCCACCTCCTGAAGGTGGACGAGCGACTGACATGTACTGCGGGTTTACCCCTGGGGGCTCACCCGTCCGAGGTACGGGCGACGAGGGTGGTGGGGGCTGTTGTGGCAGCGGGGTCGCGAGGGCGGCCGGGGTCGTAGGGCGGCCTGGGTCGTAGGGCGGCCGGGGTCGTAAGGGCGGCCTGGGTCCGCGAGTGCTATGGCGGTCGCCGGAGCGTCGTAAGGACGGCCGGGGTTGCAAGGGCTGCGGCGGTCGCCGGAGCTGTGAGGTCGGTGGAGGTCTCCGGAGCCACAAGGCCGGTAAAGGTCGCCGAGGCGGTGAGGCCCGTGAAGGTCTCCGGCGTAGCAAGGGCAGCAGGAGCCGATGTCGAGGCGGCCGAGGTCGGCAGAGGTTGCTGCGAAGGTGGCCTAGGTCGCAGGCTCCGCAAGGCCCGTGAGCACCAGCCCCGATGTCGGCACCCCCGTCCCGGCCGTCACCAGGACCCGCTCCGCCCCCGGTATCTGGTTCACGGCAGTGCCCCGCACCTGTCGGACGCCCTCCGCGATCCCGTTCATCCCGTGCAGATACGCCTCCCCGAGCTGTCCACCGTGCGTGTTGATCGGCAGCCGTTCCTCGGCCACGAAGTCCGCCGCCTCCCCCTTCCCGCAGAACCCGAACTCCTCCAGCTGCATCAGCACGAACGGCGTGAAGTGGTCGTAGAGGATCGCCACGTCCAGGTCCTCGGGACCCAGCCCCGCCGTCCGCCACAACTGCCGCGCGACCACGCCCATCTCCGGCAGGCCGGTCAGATCGTCGCGGTAGAAACTGGTCATCTGCTCCTGCGCCCGCCCGGCACCCTGCGCCGCCGCCGCGATGACCGCCGGCGGACGCGACAGGTCGCGGGCCCGCTCCACCGACGTGACGACGATCGCCTGGGCCCCGTCCGTCTCCTGGCAGCAGTCCAGCAACCGCAACGGCTCCACGATCCACCGCGAAGCCGCGTGCTCGGCGAGCGTGATCGGTCTGCCGTGGAAGTACGCCGCCGGGTTCGTCGCCGCGTACTTCCGGTCCACCACCGCCACCTGCCCGAACACCTCCGGGGTGAGGCCGTACGTGTGCAGATACCGCTGCGCCGCCATCGCCACCCACGACGCCGGCGTGAGCAGCCCGAACGGCAGCGACCAGCCGAGCGCAGCACCCTCCGCCGACGGCTCCCGGTGCGTGACCCCTGAGCCGAATCTGCGCCCCGACCGCTCGTTGAAGGCGCGGTAGCAGACCACCACCTCCGCCACTCCCGCCGCCACCGCCAGCGCCGCCTGCTGGACAGTCGCGCAGGCCGCGCCGCCGCCGTAGTGGACCCGCGAGAAGAAGGACAGCTCACCGATCCCGCAGGCCTGGGCCACGGTGATCTCCGGGTTGGTGTCCATCGTGAACGTGACCATCCCGTCCACATCCGCCAGCGTCAGCCCCGCGTCGTCCAACGCGGCCCGCACCGCCTCCACGGCCAGCCGCAACTCACTGCGCCCCGAGTCCTTGGAGAACTCCGTCGCCCCGATCCCGACGATCGCCGCCTGCCCACCGAGGGTGTCGCGGGTACGCGTACTCATCCGGCCTCCCTCGATACGGTCGGTACGGTCACCGTCACGGTGCCTGTCACATGCCTGCCGATACCGTTCGCCCCGAGCACGCGCACGGTCGCGGTGTCGCCGTCCGTCTCCTCGATCCGCCCCGTCAACACCATCGTGTCGCCCGGGTAGTTGGGCGCACCGAGCCGTATGGCCACCTTGCGGAGGATCGCTCCCGGTCCGAAGTGGTCCGTGATGTAACGCCCGACCAGGCCGTTCGTCGTCAGGATGTTCATGAAGATGTCGGGGGAGCCCTTCTGCCGCGCCGACTCCGCGTCGTGGTGCACGTCCTGGTAGTCCCGGGAGGCAACGGCCCCGGCGACGATCAGGGTCCGGGTGATCTCGATCTCCAGCGGGGGCAACTCCTCACCTGTCCTCATGGCTGCACCTCCTCGTCCACGATCAACTCCCCCAGCTCTTGCAGCACTTCGGCCCCGCCACCCAGATACGCGTCCAACTGCCGGCCCCAGAGAAAGTGCCGGTGCACCGGATGCTCCAGGTCCGCTCCCGCCCCGCCGTGCAGATGCTGACCCGTGTGGACCACGCGCTGGCCCGCCTCGGACGCCCACCAGGCGGCGGTGAGCGCGTGCGTGGCGTACGGCAGCCCCGCATCCCGCCGCCAGGCCGCCTCGTACGCCGTCACCCTGATCGCCTCGATGTCCATGTGCGCGTCAGCCGCCCGGAGTTGAACCCCCTGCCGCGTCGCCAACGGACGCCCGAACTGCTCCCGGTCATTCACATGCGCCACAGCCCGAGCGAGCGAACCGGCACATATCCCGGCCTGCAACCCGGCGAAGGCGGTACGGGCAGTGGCCAGAACGTCCGTGTAGGGGGAGGCAGTTGGGGGGCGGGACGGGACCCGCTCGCCCTGGACACCGAGGTGAACGCCCACCGCACCGAGCCGCTCCGCCGATGCCCCGTCCAGCGTCAGTCGCCCCGCCGACCAAGGTGCCGTCAGCTCGACCGCCTCGACGCGCACGGCATCCGTGACCGGGGTCAGCCACAACCCCCGCTGATCGTCGGCGACCAGGACGTGCGTGGCGTCGCGCAGCCAGGGGACGACAGGAACCGTCCCGCTCAACTCGCCCTGCGCAGAGGCCCGCACACCCCCCTGCGCCGGAAACGCCCCGCACACCACCACCGACCCGTCCCCGATCCCCGGCAACAACCGCTCCCGCTGCCCGGGCGAACCATGGGCCACCACCGCCAGCAACCCATACACACAGGTCGACGCGAAGGGCACCTGGGCCGTCGTCCGCCCCTGTTCCTCCAGGAGCAGTACGAGACCGAGCAGCCCCAACTCCTCGACAGTGCCCACCAGTCCGGCCGTGCACAGGGCCTTCCACAGTTCGGAGTCGCTGTCCGTGCCGACCGCCGTGAGCCGCTCGGGTGTCGCGAGGTCGCCGAAGATCCGGGCGGCCAGATCACGGGCCGCCGCCTGCTCCTCCGTGGGCGTGAAGTCCATGTCAGCCCACCCCGCCCTCTCGGCCTTCCTGGACCCGGAAGACGGGGAGCACCAGCGGGCCGTCCTCGTCGCCGGACCCCCGCGGTTCGTCGTACCGCTGGAATTCGAGCCGTACCGGAAGCCCGATGCGGACCTTGTCGAACGGCACCCCCACCACGTTGCTCACGAGCCGTACGCCCTCGGCCAGTTCGATCAGCCCGACCGCGTAAGGAGGGGCGAAGGCGGGGAAGGGCGGATGGTGCATCACCACGTACGAATAGACCGTCCCCTCCCCACTCGCCTCGACCGTGTCCCAGTCCAGGCCGCCGCAGGCGTTGCAGCCCGGCAGCCAGGGGTGGCGCAGCGTCCCGCAGTCCGTGCAGCGCTGGATGAGGAGTTGATGCCGCTCCACACCCTCCCAGAACCCAGCGTTGTCCCGGTTGACGACGGGCCGCGGCCGCCGCGCGCGGGCCCCCTTCTGTTCCTGTCCCTGTTTCTGTTTCTGTTCCTGTTTCTGGCGTGCGGGGGCGTACTTGAGGATGCGGAAGCGGTGGGTGCCGACGAGGTCCGGTCCCACCCGGACGTCCATGCGCGTCGTGACGAAGTACCCCGTGCCCAGCTTCGTCGTCTTGCGGTCCGACACCGACTCGATCACCGCGTCGAACGTGACCTCGGCGCCCGGCCGCAGGGGCCGTAGATACTCCTGCTCGCAGTCCGTGGCGACCACCGAGGTGCAGCCCGCCGCGTCGAGGAGGTCGAACAGCTCGTCGTAGGCCCCCGTGCGTCCCGTGTGGCCGGAGAGGCCGCCCATCGTCCACGCCTGGAGCATGGTGGGCGGGGCGACGGCGTCCGGGCCCTCGTACGCGGGATTCGTGTCGCCCATGGCCTCGCACCAGTGCCTGATCATCGGCTCGTTGACGGGGTCCTTGCCCCTGCCCGCGACGGCGGCCGCGCGCCCCTCGTACGTCTTGAGCCGCGCCCCCAGCTCGTCGACCACCGTGCTCACCTCCGCCCCCTCGTCATCCCGAGCCGCATCGTCGCGACGATCTCCCGCTGCACCTCGCTCACCCCGCCCCCGAACGTGTTGATCTGTGCCGCCCTGTTCAACCGCTCCAGCTCGCCGTCCCCGAAAGCGCCCGGCGATCCCGAACGCACCAGTCCTGCCAGTCCCGCCGGTCCGTCCGCCCCGGCGACGTGCTGACATATTCGGTACACCGCCACCGTCGATTCGGTTCCCACGACTTTCACGCCGCTCGCGTCGCCGGGCGCCGGCCGGCCCGCCCCGACGTCACCCACCAAACGCCAGTTGAGCAGGCGCGTTGCCGCCAGCCGGGCATGTGCCTCGGCCAACTGGGACCGCACCCACGGCTCGTCAACCCGGCGCCGCCCCGTCACCGGATCGGGGGTGCGGGCGGCGGTGAGCACGGCGGCGTAGAACTCCTCGGCCTGCATTCCGGTCGCGGCGAGGGCGACCCGCTCGTGGTTGAGCTGGTTGGTGATGAGGGACCAGCCCTCGTTCTCCGCGCCGACGAGGTTGCCTGCCGGGACGCGGACCCCGTCGTAGTACGTGGCCGTCGTCCGCTGCCCGCCGACCGTCTCGATCGGGGTCCACGAGAAGCCGGGGGCGTCGGTCGGGACGAGGACGATCGAGATGCCGCGGTGTTTGGGGGCCTCGGGGTCGGTGCGGCAGGCGAGCCAGATCCAGTCGGCGTTGTGGGCGTTGGAGGTGAAGATCTTCTGCCCGTCGATCAGCCAGCCCCGCTCGTCCCGTACCGCGCGCGTGCGGAGGGACGCGAGGTCCGTGCCGGCCGACGGTTCGCTGTAGCCGATGGCGAAGACGATTTCGCCGCGCAGGATGCCCGGCAGGAGGGCGGCCTTCTGTTCCTCGCTGCCGTACTTCATGAGGGTCGGTCCGACGGTGTTCAGGGTGACCATCGAGACGGGCGCGCCCGCGCGGTAGGCCTCGTCGAAGAACACGAACTGCTCGTCCGCGCCCCGCCCTTGACCGCCGTACTCGACCGGCCAGCCGAGCCCGAGCCAGCCGTCGCCGCCGATGCGGCGCAGGAGAGCCCGCTGGCCCTGGGGGTCGTCCGCGCGGGGTGGTCCGTCCGGCATGAGGGCGGCGAAGTACGTACGGAGCTCGGCGCGCAACCGCCGCTGGCGTTCGGTGGGGGCGAGGTGCACGACGGCGGACCTCCGGGGCGTCGTAGTCGTCGTAGCTGTCCTGGTCGTACGGACGAGGGTTTCTGACTGTCCGTCAGATACCGTGCACTGTCAAGGTCGTTCCCCTACAGGTGCCCCACCGGCGGGCACACGCGCGTGGGGCACGAAAAACGCCTGCGCGGCGGTGCCGAAGCACCACCGCGCAGACGCGTCACGACCCCAGAGAGCACACCTCACACACCCCCGCGCATCCCCACGCGGAAGTGGGGCGCGGCTACCAGAAGTTGGCGAAGTTGACGGCGACGTTCGAGTTTCCCTGGTTGATGGCGGTGAACGCGGATCCGTTGACCTGGGCGGTGTTGCTCTGGTTCGAGGCCCCCGAGCCGACCGCCTGCTGCTGTGTGGTGGAGGAGTTGCCCTTGTTGTCGTGCCCGACCCCGCTGCCGCTGACGGTCGCCACACCCGCGTTCGATCCGTTGCCCGCGATGGCACCGTTGTCCGCCGCCGCGACGCCGGTGAAGAGGACGGCTGCCAGCGGGAGGGCGGAGACGGCGGCGATGACGCGGGCGGTACGGATGCTTGCCATGTTGTTCCTCCAGAACAGGGTGCGTACCGGCTCCGTAGCCGGACGCGCATGAACTACGGCTTCAAGTACTGCTTCCGCCAAGGCAGTTGGCCGACCGCCTCGGTGTTGTGCACGACGTCGCGGAACCAGAGTTGCCCACCGAATCCCCGGCGAACCAGACCGGAAGCGGTTATTCCCCCTGAAGCGTGATGACAAGTCGATAAACCCCTTCACCTACCTTGAAGCCGCAGTTCAGGACAGTACGGACAGCTCGCCCCAGGCGCCCCAAGGGGCGAAGCGTTCCGCCAGATTTCCGGCCAATCCGCCCGGCCCGGCGAGTCGCCGCCTCCCCCTCTTCCCTTTTTCGAACACCCGTACGAACATGGAGGCATGGCCACCACCGACCGGCAGGCCACGACGCTGGCCCTCGCACACGCCCTGTCAGCCGCCGAACGCGGACTGGCCGTGATCCCCCTGTCCCGCACCAAACTCCCGGCCCTGCGCTCACCGCACCGCGACGACCCGTCGCCCCCGGCGGGCGAGGCAGGCACGGCGAACCCGGCCGGCCCGCGCTGCCACGGCGAGTGCGGCCGCCTCGGCCACGGGGTGTACGACGCCTCGACCGACCCGGCGCGCATCCGCGAACTGTTCGCCGCCGCGCCCTGGGCCACCGGCTACGGCATCGCGTGCGGACTGCCTCCGCACCACCTGATCGGCATCGACCTCGACACCAAGTCCGGCACCGACTCCTCGTCCGCCCTGCGCGAACTCGCCCTCCGCCACCTGTTCACGATCCCCGAGACCGTCGTCGTCCTGACCCCCAGCGGCGGCCGCCACCTCTGGCTCACCGGCCCGCCCGACGTGGTCGTCCCCAACTCCGCGGGCCGGCTCGCCCCCGGCATCGACATCCGCGGCGCCGGCGGCTACCTCGTCGGCCCCGGCTCCCGCACGGACCACGGCCTCTACGGCACCGCCCCGGCCACCGCCCACCTGGCCCCCGCGCCCTGCCCACCCTCGCTCCTGCGCCTCCTGCTCCCCCCACCCCGTACGAACCACCCCACCCCCACCTCGACCGGCCAACACGGCCAGGGCCTCGTCCAGTTCGTCCTCGCCGCCCACGAGGGCCAACGCAACACCCGCCTCTTCTGGGCGGCCTGCCGCGCCTACGAGAACGACATCGGCCCGGCGCTGGTCGACCCCCTGGTCGAGGCGGCCCTGGGCACGGGACTGTCCGAACGGGAGGCCCGGGCGACGATCGCGTCGGCGGCTCGGATGACGGGGCATCGGCCGTGAACTCCGCGTTGTCGGCTGCCGGTTGCCGGCCGGGGCTCAGGCCGGGACGCGCGAACTCCCGCTGTAGCGTGACCGTATGGAAGAACCTCGGATCAAGGTGTCCGGCGCAGACACCGAGATCACCGTGACCGGCAACGCCGCCGGCCTGCGGTATCTCGGCGAAACGCTCATCGGCCTCGCCGATCCCGAACACCGGAACGGCTACCACGTGCACCTTGAGCCCGGCATCAACCTCCAGGACGGCTCGGTCAGTCTGATCCTGGCGCGCGACGAGGAACTGTAGGACCGACCACGAGCGGCCCCCGACCGATGTACCCGGTCGGGGGCCGCTCGTCCGTCTGCGGTGGGTGTGGGATTTGAACCCACGGTGACATCGCTGCCACGACGGTTTTCAAGACCGTTCCCTTAGGCCGCTCGGGCAACCCACCTCCGCCCGCGCCCACCAGGGACGGAGCGGGTACAGCGTACCGGCACCGCGCGGTTCGCGGGTGGTGTGGCCCCGCTTGGGGCTCCGCCGCGGCTATGCGCGAGCCGCCCCCGAGAAGTCGTACCCGACGAAGTCCCCCACCGGAACGAACCCGATGCGCCGGTAGAGGGCGGTGCTGGTGGTGTTGGCCGGGTCGGCGAACAGGACGACGTCTGTCGCGCCGGCCGCCAGTGCGGCCCTGCTCACCTAGACCGTCACGGCGCCGGCGTGGCCGCGGGCCCTGAGGTGGGCCGGGGTGTAGACGGGGTCGATCCGGACCATGGCGGCGGTCATCGAGGTGACGGCCGCCATGGAGGCAGGGATGCCGTCGGGGGTCTCCCAGAACGTGAAGTGTCTGTCGCCGAAGCGCGAGGTGGCCCAGTCGCCGGCGTCGATGGCGTCTATGGAGACGGTCTCTCCGACGTCGACGCAGAACTCACGGCACCAGCGCACGACTTGGGCACGGTCCTGCTCGCCCGCGACTCGGCCCCGGCCCTCCGGGATCGGTTCCGGTGGGGTGAGCGTGCCGAGACGGTGGAGACGGGCACCCCAACTGCGTACCGACGTCGCACCCGTGTGCCGCTGCCAGGCCTCGGCGAACGTGGTGGCGGTGTCGTGGTCCGAGAGGACACCGGGCAGGGAGTGGCCGAGCCCGGCCAGGTGGGCGGCGAGAGTGTCGGCCTGCTCGGGGGAGAGGGAGGTGGGATTCAGGTTGCGGTGGGAGTCGACGCGGTAGAAGGCGGCGTGGACCTCGCCCCCTCGCTCCAGTCGGCCGAACACGGGGGCCTCTGTACCGTGGGCCTCCGACCCCCGCTTTCGTATTTTCTCGATCGCCGTCAGCGTCAGGGTGTGGAGGGTGGGGCGTGACCTCAGGAACTCTCCGGCCCGGGCCAGGAACTCGTCGACGTCATCCGTGAGGTGCCAGTCATCCGGTCGCATGGTTCATGATTTCCCGTGCCGTCGGCGTGCGCCCGTGTTTTGCTCAGCGATCCTCGCCGAGTACACAGGCACCCCGCCGACCGGCACGTCACGCCCCTACGGCCGCTGCATCACCCGGTCCACCACAGCGCTCGCGGCGACGTACGACCACTGCTCGTACGTCGTCCAGCCCGCCGTGCGCCGATCGTGCATGCCCAGGTACCGGTACGTCTTCGCGTCGAAGACCAGGACCGGCCCGCCGTGTGCCCAGGGGGTTCCGGCGGGCCCTACGTACTGGATGCCGATGCCCACGCGGCCGTCGGCGTCCTTCTGGTGGGGCAGGACCTTGATGCCGGGGACGGCGGCGAGCGCCTCGTAGGCCGCGGAGCGCAGCCCCCTCGGCAGCACAGGGGTGCGGAGCAGACCGGAGACGAAGACCTGGGTAATCGGCCAGTCGGCGGCCTTCATCGGCCTGTTGAAGTCCGGCTTTCCGGGACCGTCCCGGAGGGCGATCAGCAACTTGCCCGGATCGGTGGGCAGTTGCTTCAGCAGGGTCCACCTGCGCGGCGGCCAGTCGGTCTGGTTCGGCGGGTACACCGGGACCCATTGCTTCTGGCCCAGTTCGCTGACGTAGGACCTCTTGGAGCCGTCGACCGAGTCCCAGCTCTCGTCGACGTACGTCCTGGTCCGGCCGCCCCCGGTCGGGGTCTCCTTGATGACCTCCTTGGTGTAGATGAACTGGTCGTCGCGCGGGGCGATCGGCTTCTCCAGTCGGCGTTCCTCGGCCGCCGCGCCGTGCAGCACGGTGGTCGCGCTCACAGGCTGAGTGCGGGGGGAGGACCTGTTGTTTTCGGCGACCACCACACTCGTCGCCACCGCCGCGGCCGCGACACCCGCCACCGCCATCCGCAGGACGGGACGGCGCCGTACGGCCGAGGGAGCGGGCGCGAGGGTGGTGGGCGTGAGCATCGCCTGGTGGAGGCGGAAAAGGGCACGCGCGCGTGCGGGGTCCGTGAGCGGGGGTGTGTCCGCGTCCCACTCCCTCAGGAGCTGGAGTTCGTTCCTCGGTTCACTCATCGTCGGATTCCTCTCGGAAGGCTGTCGGATCGGATCCGCCCAATGCGTCGCGAAGTTTTCTGCGGGCCCTGTGCAGCCGTGACCGGACCGTCCCCACCGGTACCTCCAGTGCGCGGGCGACCTCCTCGTAGCCGAGGTCGGCCCAGGCGACCAGCAGCAGCACGTCCCGGTGTCTGGCGGGCAACCGGGCCATCGCCAGGGCCAGTTCGCCCCGTACGGCCTGTGCGCTGACCCGCGCGGCCACCCGGTCGGCGACCGGGTCCTCGGAACCCTCGGCGCGGGCGGCCGACGGCAGCCGGCCGATCGCCTTCAGCCGTCGGGCCTCGGCCCGCCGGTGCCGGCCTATGAGGTTGGTCGCGATGCCGAACAACCACGGGCGGGCGTCGGCCAGTTCCGTGTTGTACCGGAAGCGCTGCTGGAACGCGGTGGTGAACGTCTCCGCCATCAGGTCCTCGGCGACCTCCGTACCGAGCCGGCGCGCCGCGTAACGGTGCACCGAGTCGGCGTGGCGGTCGAAGAGCACGGCGAATGCCTCGGGCTCGTCCCACGACCGTTCGATCACCGAGGCGTCACTGTCCTGCCCCACCCTGACGCCTGGTCCGACGGTCATCGGGGCTCCTCTCGTCCATACGGACACGCTGATGAAGATTGGGCTTTCACCCGTACTTCGCCGCAGGGAGGAATCCAGTTCCCGAATCGAGGTCCCGGAGTCACGTCAAGTCGTGCTCCACACACGCGTGGAGGGCGAAAAACGGTCGGGCCGGGCAAGGAATCCCTTGCCCGGCCCGCCGGTTGATGGTCTGGCGCTACGTCAGCTGTCGCCGACCCTCGATCCCAGGGTCAGGTCGGTCGTGTGCTCCGTGCCGCCGCGCTTGTACGTGATCTTGACCTTGTCGCCCGGCTTGTGGGTCCAGATCTCGCCGATCAGGGTCGGGCCGCTGTCGATCACCGAGTCGTCGAGCTTGGTGATGACGTCGCCGGCCTTGAGGCCCGCCTTGGCCGCGGGGCCGCCGGCCTCCACCGAGGAGGCGCCGCTGACGCCCTCGGCGGTGATCGTCGCGCCGGAGGAGCTGTCCTCCAGGGAGACGGAGGCGCCGATCTTGGCGTACACCGGCTTGCCGGTCTTGATCAGCTGCTGGGCGACGTACTTCGCCTGGTTGATCGGGATGGCGAAGCCCAGGCCGATCGAGCCGGACTGGCTGGTGGAGCCGAGGCCGCCGCTGCTGGTCGACTGGATCGCGGAGTTGATGCCGATGACCGAGCCCTGCGCGTCGAGCAGCGGGCCGCCCGAGTTGCCGGGGTTGATCGAGGCGTCGGTCTGCAGGGCGCTCATGTAGGACGCCTTGCTGGTGGAGCTGCCGTCGCTGGAGGCCACCGGGCGGTTCTTGGCGCTGATGATGCCCGTGGTCACCGTGTTGGACAGGCCGAAGGGGGCGCCGATGGCGATCGTCTCGTCGCCGACGGCCACCTTGTCCGAGTCGCCGAGGGCGAGCGGCTTGAGGTTGCTGGGGGCGTCCTTGAGCTTGATCACCGCGACGTCGTAGCCCTGGGCGTGGCCGACGATCTCGGCGTTGTACTTCTTGCCGTCCGGGAAGGTCGCCGTGAGCTTGCCGCCGTCGACCGCGTCGGCGACGACGTGGTTGTTGGTGACGATGTGGCCCTGGGTGTCGAACACGAAGCCCGTGCCCGTGCCGCCCTCGCCGCTGGTGCTCTCGGCCTCGATGGTGACCGTGCTGGGCAGGGACTTGGCGGCGACGCCCGCGATGGTGCCCGGGTCGCGCTTCACGGAGGCGCTGCTGCCGGTGTCGGCGGAGACGGTGGTGGAGTTGCTGTTGTCGTCGTGGTCCTTGGCCAGGGTGTAGCCGAGGCCACCGCCCAGGCCGCCGGCGACCAGCGCGGCGATCAGCACGGCGGCGATCAAGCCGCCGCGTCCGCCGCCGGGCTTCTTGGGCGCGGGCTGCTGCTGGTACGGCGTGCCCCAGCCGCCACCGGCACCGGCGCCGTCACCTCCGTAGGCGTCGCCGCCGTACCCGCCGACGCCCTCGCCGCCGTACGCGCCCGTGCCCGCGCCGCTGTCGGCGTACGACGGGGTGGCGGGCGGCGGGGGCGGCCAAGCGGCGTCGGGAGCGGATCCCGTGCCCTGCGGGGGCGCTCCGGCGTACGCCGGAGCGGGGCCCGCGTACGGCGTGTCCTGCGGGGCGCCCGGAGGCACCGGGGGGAGCTGCGTGGTGGGCGCGCCCCCCTCGGCCGCGGCCGCCTGCGGGGAAGCTGCGGGAGATTCCACCGGCACAGGAGGTGCAGACGGGGCCGGGGGTACCTCAGTGCCCTCGTTCTCGGTGCTCACAGCTCTTCTCCTCGGTCCACGGCTGTTGTTCTCGGAAGCATGCGGTCACACTCTTCACGCTTGTCGATCGGTCCGGCGCGAAACAGCTGTGCATGTGCTTTTGTATGCCGTCAGCTTTTCCCACCGGCCGTCAGAGCACCATAAGCGGTGCCTGTGGGTTCATGGCGAACCTTTATAAGGGACCTGTCGGGCTAAGAAGACATAGCTCCTACGAGCCGTCCACGACCCTTCGGTTCCACGCCTTCCCCGTCGCGGTGGCACCATGACGCGGTGACCCTCGCACGGCAGCACCGGATCCAAGTCGTCGCCCACCGCGGAGCCTCCGAAGAGGCCCCCGAGCACACCCTCGCCGCCTACAAGAAGGCGATCGAGGACGGTGCGGACGCCCTCGAATGCGATGTACGGCTGACCGCCGACGGCCATCTCGTCTGTGTCCACGACCGCCGCGTCAACCGCACCTCGAACGGGCGCGGGGCGGTCTCGGCGCTGGAGCTCGCCGATCTGGCCACTCTCGACTTCGGGTCCTGGAAGGGCCGCGACTCCCGGACGACGCGGGACGAGGAGCCCGACTGGGAGCACCTCCCGGAGGACCGCGAGGACACCTCCGTGCTCACCCTGGAGCGGCTGCTCGAGCTCGTCGCGGACGCGGGCCGGCGGGTGGAGCTGGCCATCGAGACGAAGCATCCGACGCGCTGGGCGGGCCAGGTCGAGGAACGGCTGCTGGTGCTCCTGAAGCGCTTCGGCCTGGACGCCCCGGCCTCCGCCGCCGACTCCCCGGTACGGGTCATGAGCTTCTCGGCGCGCTCGCTGCACCGGGTGCGGGCGGCCTCCCCGACGCTGCCGACGGTGTACCTGCTCCAGTTCCTCTCGCCCCGCCTCAGGGACGGTCGACTTCCGGCCGGTGTCCGGATCGCAGGCCCCTCGATCCGGATCGTGCGTAATCACCCTGCGTATATCGAGCGGCTGAAAAACGCCGGTCACCAGGTGCACGTGTGGACGGTCAACGAGCCCGAGGACGTCGATCTCTGCGTTGACCTGGGCATTGACGCCATCATCACCAACCGGCCGGGGGCCGTTCTGAGCCAGCTCGGCCGCGGGTAGCAAACAACCTCATAAAGACCGCCAAACACCCCTTGACCCGGCCACCCCACCTGCACCATCCTCCGAACCCGGCCACACCGTCGAGAACAAGCCACTCGATTACAGGGAGTGCACCGGCGCGTTCGGTCCGTGTTCGATCGTTGCGAATGCGTCACTGAACGTGGATTGGCCGGTTTCCGGTACAGGCCAATGGGGCATCCACACCGTGGCGTGGGGCGAAGGAGGTCTCGGGGGTGGCGTTGGTGGTGGCACAGGAGGTGCCCACGTCGTCGAGCATGGCCGTGTCCCATGGCCCTGCGGGCGTGGGAGAGGCAAGACATCGCATGCGCGATCAGCTGCGCACGGGCGGTGTGTCGGAAGCGGTCATCGACGACGCCGTACTGATCCTTTCCGAACTGCTGAGCAACGCGTGCAAGCACGGCCGACCCCTGGGCGACGCCCTGGCCGGTGACGGCGACGTCCGGTGCGCCTGGCGCGTGGACACGGGCGGACGGCTCACGGTCGAGGTGACGGACGGCGGCGGCCCGACCCGCCCGGCTCCGGCAACCCCGTCGGTGACGGCGCACGGCGGACGCGGCCTGAACATCATCACCGCACTGGCCGACGACTGGGGTGTCCGGGACGACACCCGGGGCGAGGTCACGGTGTGGGTCGTCGTACAGGACGACGTCGATGATCCGGATGCCGGGCACCGACGCGACGACTTCGCTACGCGCGTCACCGCCCCCACGGTCGCCGCGGTCCCCCGGCTGGAGTTCGCGGACGCGTTCGACGACCTGGACTGACCCGCCGACCCGCACCTGTCCATGTCGGCCGCGTCGGCCGTGTTGTCCACGTCGGCCGCGTTGTCCACAGGCCGCCGTCCGCACCCGCCGGGTTGTCCACAGGCTCCCGTCGGTCATGGCGTGAACGGCTAGGCTCCCGCCAGTACGAGACGAGCCGTAACCGGGAGACACCCACGATGGCCAAGAAGCGCCCCCAGACCACGGCCAGGCGGCCGCAGCTCAGCGACGGAGAGGTCGCGGTCGTCGGTGCCCGCGAGCCCTGCCCCTGCGGCAGCGGCCGCCGCTACAAGGCCTGCCACGGCCGGGCCGCCGCGCACGCGGTGACCGAGCTGGTGCAGCGCCCCTTCGAGGGGCTGCCCGGCGAGGGCGACTGGGTGGCACTGCGCGAGCTGGTTCCCGCGGCCACGGTCGCGCTGCCGCTGAAGGGCGGTCTCCCCGAAGGGGTTCCGTCGGTCACGCTCGCCACGGTGCTGCCGATGGCCTGGCCGGCCCTGCGCCGGGACGACGGCTCGGTGCTGCTCGGCCTGCAGAACGACACGGCCTCCGGCGACATCAGCCGCGACCTCGCCGACACCCTCCAGCGCGCGCTGGCCGCCGATCCGGGCACCCCGGTGCAGGCCCGCCGCGCCCCCGCCGAGGGTCCGCGACTGCAGGATCTGCTCGACCCGGAAGGCACGTTCGAGCCAGTTGTGCACCCGGGCTTCGAATTCTGGGTCCCGGAGGCGGAGAACGCGGCGCCGGAGGTGACCGCCTCCCTGGAGCGCGCCAACGCCGCCGCCATCCCGACCGTGAAGCTCCAGGGCGTGGACGCCGCGTACTGGTGCGAGACCCCCGACAAGAACCATCTGCGCTGGGTCATGCCGTACCCGGAGGAGCAGCTTCTGGACGGTCTCGCCCGGCTGCACGCCGCGGGCCGCTCGGGTCTCGGTGAGGGCACGCGTCTCGTGGGGTCCTTCCGTGCTCACGGGCTGACCGTGCCGGTCTGGGACCTGCCGAGCGGCATGGGCGCGGACGACATCGAGAAGCCGGCCGCCGAGTTCGCCGAGCGCCTCACCGCCGCTCTGGCCACGGACGCACCGCTCACCGCGGACGAGCGCCGCGCGCGGGGCGGCCTCACCAACCGGCAGGTCACGCTGAGCTGACACCCGGAATGGGCCAAGGGTTCGACTGAACGACCGTTCAGCCGCAACAGGCCTGTTCACTCGGGTGACTCCTGTCACAACTCCCCGTTGTGAAAGGGAAGTCGGTGTCCGAATAGCCGAGATCGAATTTGCGAACCGCCGATCTCTTGTTACCGTTCGAGTAGCCCGGTTGCTGGTGCATCCCCCGTCGCCAGCAACCGGGTCTTTTCATGCCCGGCCCGCGTGTACGGAACGATGCCGTCCGTCAACTCGCCGTAGGCGCCGAGGAGTTGCTCCCCGAGCGCAGCAGCAGCGGCCCGCTCCCGCTCCGCCTCGCGAACTCCGCCACGGCCGTGTAGGCCGCCAGCTCGCCCCGTGTCCGCTCCCGGGGTGTCTCGCACAGCGCGGGCTCGTCCTCGGCCGCCACGACGCAGTGCATCTGCACGGTGCGGTCCGCCGGACCCATGAGGCTCAGCACCGCGTCCAGGTCGTCGCCGGTGACGTTCCGGTAGTAGGTGCGCGCCCAGGTGTCCTCACCCTGCGTCATGACACAGGTCTGCGCCTCGATGCCGTCGGGGGAGGAGAGCTCGGGTCCGCAGCGCGCCGCCGTCGCCAGCCCCAGGCCGAGCGTCAGCGGGGAGCGGACGGGCGAGGGCGCGACGGACGGCGCCTTGGCGTCGCCCTCGGAAGAGCCGGAGGGGTCGGAGGAGCCGGAGGTATCCGAGGAGTGGACCAGGGACCGTACGACCGCGTGACCCTCGTCGCGTACGGGTCCCGCGGACGCCACGGCCAGCGGCAGCGCGACCGCGCACACCGCGACGCCCGCGAGGGCGAGCAGACGAAGGTTCATGCTTCGGAAGATAACGACCAACTACGGGCGCCATGTCCCGCGCACGCCCGACACCCCTACAACTCGGGTGCGCTCACACCCGTACGAGTGAGGGCCTCGACCACGGCGTCCACCACGGCCTCGACGTCGGGCACCCAGGGCGAGGACGAGCCGGGCAGTGGTGCGCGCTCCCAGCGGATCTGACCCTGGCCGGTCTCGGAGGGCGGCAGGGCGAGATAGCCGCCCTCGCCGTGGAAGCGGAGCGAGCCGGGGACGTGGTCCTTGGCGTAGAGCAGCTCGCCCAACTGCTCCAGGGAGTACGGCTTGACGAGCAGCGACCAGCGGGTCGGCGCGGCGACGACCGGGCCGAGGCGCATGCCCTGGCGGTCGAGCGCGGCGAGGGCCCGGGAGGCCGCGGGTGCGGGCAGGCTGACCGCGCAGGGAGCCTTGTCGCCGGTGGCGAGGACGATCGGGGCGGCGGGCCGGTTGCCCCACCACCAGCGCACCATCCGGGCGTCGGTGGTGGCCGCGAGGAGGCCGGGGTCGAAGGGGTGTGCGCCGGGCACCGTGCACTCCGGGTCCGGACAGCCGCAGCGGGCCCGCCCTTGAGGATCCGGTGCCACGCCCGGGAGTACGGGCCATTGCCATTCTGTCGCGAAGGTCAGGGCCGCGCTGAGCATCTCAGACCTCCTGTTGTCTCGCCTGGACAGGAGCCTGCGTCGCTTTCCGAGGATCTCGCGCATGAGCGCTCGTTCCTTTCCGTTGCACCGCTGGCAACACCGAGGACCACGTCACACCATGTGTCGATCACTTCACTGTGCGTACCTGTTGGCGCATCACACCCCTGCCTTCGGCAAGGGGAACCCGTGCGTGCTTGAAAAGCATGGGCGTGGCGATTGGGGGTGGCGAAGTCTGGCGTTTTGCCGTCCCGCGTAGTTCTCTCCGCCTCCGCCACGGGAGGATGGGGCACGATCGTCGGTGGTTAAGACGCCCGGGTCCTTCACCAGGTTCCGGGTGGCCCCCAGCCACCCCTGGCCTTCTCCGAGTACGTACCCATCACGACCGCTGTGACGCTCCGTCGAGCAAACCCAGTCGACCGCAATGGACCGTCCCCTGATGCAGTTTTAAGCCAACTTTGCCAATCCGCAAGGGGAGAGCGAAATAGCACCCGTAGACCCATGGACACCAGGAATCCCAGCAGGACAATGCTGGACATCCCCTCACGAGTGCGTGTACATGTGGAGACACTGCCAGCGGCGCAGAATGACATGGGGGTTTGCGATGCTTTTGAGCAATACGCACCGGTCGGAAAGCCGGACGCCATGAACGCCCCGCACCCTCCGAAAGTGGCTGGAATCGATTCAACGGTTCCCTCGCCCGCACACACTGTCGCGCCCGCGCCTGCCGCCACCGATACCCCGCCGAGCCCCTCCTCGAACACGCAGAACACGCCAGAAACCGCACCGAACGCGCCAGGTGCCCTGCTCCAGGACCGGCTCGCGGGCTGGGTGTCCGATCTCACGACCCTCCATGAACTCACGGAGCGGCTGGCACGCACGGACGCACTCGACGAAGCACTCCAGGAGCTGCTGCGCGCCGGAGCCGCCCTGGTGGGAGCCCGCCGCGGCCTCGTCGTCCTGGAACCCGGCGACGGCCTGGGCCCCGACACCACCATCGGCCTGGGCCTCGCCCGCTCCGACCTCGGCCACATCGAGACCGTCCCGCGCGGGGAGATGTCGTACGGCCAGATCCTCGACGGACCGGCCGGCGCTCCCGGGGGCGAGGGCGGCGAGATCCTCCACCCCGACCTGTTCGCCGAGGACGCCCTCGACCCGCGCCACCGCGAGGTCGCCGTACGCCTGGGCTACGCGGCCAGTTACGCGCTGCCCCTGGCGACCGACGCGGCCGGGCGCCTGGGTGCCGCCGTGTGGCTCTACGACGAGCCCGCCGAGCCGGTCGAGCGCCAGCGCCACCTCGTCGGCCTGTACGCCCGGTACGCCACCGAGCACCTGGCCCGCGTCCTCGAGGTCGAGCGCACGCGCGCGTGCATGACGACCATCGCCGAGGAGCTGCTGCCGTCCCGGCTCCCCCGCGTGGCCGGTGTGCAGCTCGCCGCGCTGCACCGCACGGGTCCGCGCGGCGGCGGCGACTGGTACGACGCGCTGCCGCTGCCCGACGCCGCGCTCGGCCTCGCCGTCGGCTCGGTGACCGGCTCAGGGCCGAGCGCGATCGCCGCGATGGGCCGGCTGCGCGCGTCCCTGCGGGCGTACGCGGTGATGGAGGGCGAGGACCCGGTCGCGGTCCTGTCCGACCTCGAACTGCTCCTCAGGCTCACCGAGCCCGCCCGCTCGGCCACCGCCCTGTTCGCCTACTGCGAGCCCGCGCTGCGCAAGATCACCCTGGCCGGCGCCGGACACAGCCCGCCCCTTCTGGTCGGCGAGCGGCGCACGGAGTTCGTGGAGACCTCCGTGTCCGCGCCCCTGGGCATGCTCGCCTGCTGGGAGGCGCCGAGCGTGGAGCTGGAGGCGGAGCCCGGCGAGACGGTTCTGCTCTACACCGACGGCCTGCTGCACCGCACCGGCGACCCCATGGACCGCGCCTTCGCCCGCCTCCACGCGGCCGCTGCGAGCGTCCCCAAGGCGCTGCGCGACGACCCGGCCCGGATCGCCGACCACGTCCTGCGGACGGTCCTCCCGGACGGCCTCGACACGGCCGACAGCGACGAGGACGTCGTCCTCCTGGCGGCCCGTTTCGAGTAGCCGCCCGGACGCCATGTGTAACAGGCCATACGGCCCTGGGCTCCCTTCCGTACGACCGTACGATGGACGGGGTCCAGTGCCGTATCTAGGAGGATGACCGTGGCCGACGAGCTCACCCCGGAGACCCCGGAGACTGAGTCTGAGGAGCCTGAAGAGCCCATCAAGAAGCGGAAGAACGGCTTGTATCCCGGCGTGTCCGATGAGCTGGCAGACAGCATGAAGTCCGGCTGGGCCGACACGGAGCTGCACGATCTGCAGCCGGTCGAGCAGGCCGAGGACACCGCCCGCCGCCGTGCCGCGCTCTCCGCGCGCTTCCCGGGCGAGCGCCTGGTGATCCCCGCGGGCAACCTGAAGACCCGCTCGAACGACACCGAGTACCCCTTCCGGGCGTCGGTCGAGTACGCGTACCTGACGGGCAACCTCACCGAGGACGGCGTCCTCGTCCTGGAGCCCACCACCGAGGGCCACAAGGCGACGATCTACCTGCTGCCGCGCTCCGACCGTGAGAACGGCGAGTTCTGGCTCTCCGGCCAGGGCGAGCTGTGGGTCGGCCGCCGCCACTCCCTCACCGAGGCCGAGCAGCTCTACGGCATCCCCGCCTCCGACGTCCGCGAACTGCCCGCCGCCCTGCGCGAGGCCACCGGCCCCGTCCGCGTGGTCCGCAGCTACGACGCCGGCATCGAGGCCGCGCTGACCGACAAGGTCACCGCCGAGCGCGACGAGGAACTGCGGGTCTTCCTCTCCGAAGCCCGCCTGGTCAAGGACGAGTTCGAGGTCGGCGAGCTGCAGAAGGCCGTCGACTCGACGGTCCGCGGCTTCGAGGACGTCGTGCGCGTGCTCGACAAGGCCGAGGCCACCAGCGAGCGCTACATCGAGGGCACGTTCTTCCTCCGCGCGCGCGTGGAGGGCAACGACGTCGGCTACGGCTCGATCTGCGCCGCCGGCCCGCACGCCACCACCCTGCACTGGGTGCGCAACGACGGCCCGGTCCGCTCCGGCGACCTGCTCCTCCTGGACGCCGGCGTCGAGACGCACACCCTGTACACCGCCGACATCACCCGCACGCTGCCGATCAACGGCCGCTTCAGCGAGATCCAGAAGCAGGTCTACGACGCCGTGTACGAGGCCCAGGAGGCCGGTATCGCGGCGGTGCAGCCGGGCGGCAAGTACCGCGACTTCCACGACGCGGCGCAGCGCGTGCTGGCCGAGAAGATCGTCGAGTGGGGTCTTGTCGAGGGTCCCGTGGAGCGCGTCCTGGAGCTGGGCCTCCAGCGCCGGTGGACGCTGCACGGCACGGGTCACATGCTCGGCATGGACGTCCACGACTGCGCCTCCGCGCGGACCGAGACGTACGTCGAGGGCACCCTGGAGCCCGGCATGGTCCTCACGGTGGAGCCCGGCCTGTACTTCCAGGCGGACGACCTCACCGTCCCCGAGGAGTACCGCGGCATCGGCGTCCGCATCGAGGACGACATCCTCGTCACCCAGGACGGCAACCGGAACCTGTCGGACGGCCTGCCCCGCACCTCGGCCGAGGTCGAGGGCTGGATGGCGTCCCTCAAGGGCTGACAGTCGACGGCTGACACCTGATACAAGACTGATGGCCGGGCCGGGCACACCTGCTGTGCCCGGCCATTCGTGTGCCGATCGCATGCCTAGGGGGAGGGCTTTTTTCATGAACGCGCCTAGGGGGAGGGCTTTTTCGTGAACGACTTCTGGTCCGGCGTCGGAGTCGACCTGCACCTGGAACCCGACCCGGAGGGAGGCCGCCGGGTCGGTCTCGAACGCGCGCTCCGGGACGCCGTACGGGACGGCCGGCTCGCCCCGGGGACCCGTCTCCCCGCCACCCGCCGGCTCGCGGCCGAACTCGGCGTCTCCCGGGGCACCGCGAAGGCGGCCTACGACCAGCTCGTCGCCGAGGGCTACCTGACCGCCCGCCAGGGCTCGGGCACCCAGGTCGCGCTGCTGCCCTCCGTCGACGCGGAGGCACCGGGCGCGGCGGCACGCGCGCGTGTACCCCGTTTCGACCTGCGGCCCGGCAGCCCCGACGTCGGCATGTTCCCGGCGGCGGCCTGGCTGCGCTCGCTGCGCCGCGCGATCGCGACGGCACCCTCCTTGGCGTACGACTACGGGGACCCGCGCGGCCGCGTCGAACTGCGCACCGCGCTCTCTGGGTACCTGGGGCGGGCGCGCGGGGTGATCGCGCCCCCAGAGCGGATCGTCATCACCTCCGGGTACGTGCAGGGACTCGCGCTCCTCACGCGCGTGCTGGACGCGGCGGCGGGCCGCGGTGTCGCCGAGGTCGCGATGGAGGACCCGGGGCTGCCGTTCCACCGGGAGGTGGTGCGGCACAACGGCGGGCGCGTGGTGCCCGTCCGGGTCGACGAACGGGGCGCCTGCGCCGAGGACTTGGGGAACCCGGCGGCCGTGGTGGTGACACCGGCCCACCAGTACCCGACCGGCGTGACCCTGCACCCGGAGCGCAGACGGGCGCTGACCGACTGGGCACGCGCGCGTGGCGGGCTGATCGTCGAGGACGACTACGACGGGGAGTTCCGCTACGACCGCCAGCCCGTGGGCGCCCTCCAGGGGATGGCACCGGGCCAGGTCGTGTACCTGGGGACCGCGTCCAAGACCCTCGGGCCCGCGCTGCGGCTCGGCTGGATGGTGCTGCCGCCGCACCTGGTCGACGCGGTCGCCGACGCCAAGCTGCACAGCGACCACCACACCGAGACCATCGGCCAGTTGGCACTAGCCGAACTGATCGACAGCCATGCCTACGACCGTCACGTGCGTGCGTGCCGGCTGCGGTACCGGCGCCGCCGCGACCAGCTCCTCGGCCGGCTGGGGACTCACGCAAACGTTTACGGCATCGCGGCCGGGCTGCACGCGCTGGTGGAGGTCGCCGACGAGGAGGCGGTGCTCGCGCGGGCCGAGAAGGAGGGGCTCGCGGTGGGGCGGCTGGGTGAGCACTGGCATACGGCGGGCGAGAACCGGCCGCAGGGACTGGTGGTCGGGTACGGGACGCCTCGCGAGCGGGTGTACCCGGAGGCCCTGGACGCGTTGGGGCGCGTGCTGGACGGGTCCTGAAGGGGGCCGGTGACGGGATCCGGTCGGGCCCGATTGGACCAGCAAAAGGAGCTGCCATTGGGCCTCTTCACAGGCCCACCGAGCTTCTAACGTCGTACCCATGACGAACGCACTCGTCCCGCCCGCGGGCCCGCAACGCACCCTCGCACTCGCCCAGTTGACCAACTCCGTCGGCGACGGCGCCTACTACGTGACCTCGGCGCTGTACTTCACCCACGTCGTCGGGCTCGCCCCCGCGCGCGTGGGCCTCGGGCTCACTCTCGCGTGGGCCGTCGGTTCGCTGGTCGGGGTGCCGCTGGGGCGGCTGGCGGACCGGCGCGGGCCGCGCGGTACGGCGGTGCTGCTGGCGCTGGCGACGGGGCTCGCGGTGGCGTCCTTCCTCGTCGTCCGGGGATTCGTGCCGTTCGTGATCGCCGCGTGTGCCTACGCCTCGGCGCAGTCGGGGCTCGCGGCGGCCCGGCAGGCGCTGCTGGCGGGGCTGGTGTCCGCCGGGGAGCGGACCGGGCTGCTGGCACACCTCCAGTCGACGCTGAACGCCGGTCTCGCGGTGGGCGCGGGCCTCGGCGGGCTCGCGCTGCGGGCGGGGACGCGGTCGGCGTACCTCGGGGTGTTCGCGCTGGACGCGGTGAGCTTCCTGGTGTGTGCCGGGCTGCTGGTGCGGCTGCCGTCGGTGCGGGGCGTCCAGGTGCGGAAGGCGGGCGGGCTCGGGGTGCTGCGGGACCGGCCGTACGTCGTCGTCACGCTGCTCAACACCGTGCTGCTGCTGCGGATGCCGTTGCTCAGCCTCGGGCTGCCGCTGTGGATCGCGGAGCGGACGGACGCGCCGACCTGGCTGGTGTCCGCACTGTTCGTGCTCAACACCGGGGCGGTGATGGTCTTCCAGGTGCGGACGGCCCGCGGGATCACGGGGCTCGCGTCGGCCACGCGCGCGGTGCGGCGGTCCGGCTGGATCATGCTGGCGGCCTGCGCGGTGTTCGCGCTGTCGGCGGGCGCGTCGCCGTGGGTGGCCGTGGGCGCGCTGGTGGTCGGGGCGGTGCTCCAAGTCGCCGCCGAGATGGGGCAGTCGGCGGGTTCCTGGCAGCTCTCCTTCGACCTGGCCCCGGCCGACCGGGTGGGCGAGTACCAGGGCTTCTTCGGCACGGGCGTCACGGTCGCCAGGACGATGGGCCCCCTGGTGCTCACGTCCCTCCTCCTGGAGTGGGGGACGCCGGGCTGGCTGCTGCTGGGCGGGGCGACGGTCGTGGCGTCGTACGCGATGGGGCCGGCGGTACGGAGGGCGGCGGGTGCCGGGCGGGGGACGGACGAGGAGGGCGACGAGGGTGAGGCGGGTGCGGTGAACAGGCAGCCTGCGCTGGCGAGTTGACCGGTACCGGTCTCGGTCCTCTTCGGGTTCAGGCCGCCCACGCGAGTGAGTTGACCGGTAAAGAGTCCAGGAACAGCGCGCCCGCCAGGAGCCCCGCACTTCCGCGAGGGCTCCACGCGCGTGCGTGCAGGTCGGTGTCGAAGGCGGTCAGGGCCTCCGCACCCGCCGCCGTCGCCGTGCCGCCCGCCTCCAGGACCCCGCGAGCCCCGGCCTGGACGTGCCGCAGGCCGAAGGGGCCGACGGCGTGCAGGAGTTCGGTGTCCTGGAGGGTGGACATCACCGTGAGCAGGGCGTCGAGGCGGGCCTGTGTCTCCGTCGCCCCGGCCGCGCGGACCGTCGCGAGGGTGTCCAACGCCCGCCGTACGTGCGGGAATCCGGCCTTGGCCTCGCCCCGCGCACCGGCCGCGCCGTACTTCGCCGAGATCGACGAGCCGCGCGAGGGCCTGCGCGGGGCGCGTCGGTCGGGGTGGGCGGCGATGCGCTTCGCGGTCGCGGCGACGTCCTTGGCCCCCGCGTGGGGGTCCAGCGCGGCCGCCGCGACCAGCAGGCCCAGCGCCCACAGGGCGCCGCGGTGGCCGCCGCCCGCGAGCGCCACGGAGTGTTCCGTGCAGCGGCCGATCGCGCCGAGTTCCGCGCGGAGCACGGGAGTCGGCTCGCCCGTGCGGCGGGCGGACGCCGCCATCGCCGCGAGGCCGGGTGTCAGCGCCTTGGCGGACCAGCGCAGGGCGCAATGGTCCACGCGGGTCGTACGGGCGGTCAGGTCGCGCGGGTCGGGCAGCCCCGGCTTGGGAACCAGCGCCAGTTGCCCGGTGAGCGCGTCCACGGCGGCCCGCGCCAGTGCCTCGTCCTCGCGGCTCTGCATCGTCGTACCTTACGAGGAGGCGGAGTCCGAAGGGGAGGGGCTGTCGCTGGGCGGCGCACCCGTCGGGGCACCGCTCGGGGGCGTACCGCCTCCGCCGCTGCCCGCGCCCGTGCTCTCCGCGTCCGGGTCGACGCCGAGGGTCAGCGAGCCCTTGTACCCCTTGGACGGGTCCTTCTTGTGCACGGCCTTGAGGGTGAGCAGGCCGCTGGCGGCGCCACCGCCGTCGTAGACCATGTCGTCGGCGAGGACGGTGTACGAACCCGTGTGCCTGGCGTACGGGTCGAGGGTGAAGATCTCCTCGGCGATGTCGTCGGCGAAGAACAGCTGGCCGGTGTAGTTGACCTTGCCGCCCTCGTAGGTGCCGTCCTCCTTCTCGCCGCCGGTGTGCACCTTCACGTGGATGTGGCAGGTGCGGGGCGTGTACCAGCCCGGGAAGATCGTCTCGAACTTGACGACCCCGTTGGCGTTGGCGACCTGGTAACCCCGGAGGTACGTCTGGTCGTTGGCGGAGTCGCCCTCCTCGCTCTCCGCGGGGGCCGAGCCGCCCGGGTTGGCGGTGGTGTAGCCGGAGTAGTAGCCCCAGGCGTCGCAGTGCCAGATCTCCACG
Organism: Streptomyces sp. NBC_00986; assembly: GCF_045162565.1. Lineage (NCBI taxonomy): Bacteria > Bacillati > Actinomycetota > Actinomycetes > Kitasatosporales > Streptomycetaceae > Streptomyces > Streptomyces sp. NBC_00986. Next base: position 6,190,130 of record NZ_CP108733.1, on the reverse strand, counting down.
GCCGCGCCCTTGACCGGGGTGCAGCCGTCCGTGGCGTCGACGACGGTCAGTCGCAGGGTGAGCGGGACGCCCGCCTTGCCCTCGGTGATGTCCTTGCGCACCAAGGCACCGTCGAGGTAGTAGGGGCCCTCCGTGACGCTCGTCATCAGCGTCATGCACTCACCGCTGGTCGAACTGGCCGAAGCCGAGGCCGTCGCGTCCGCGTCGGTCGTCGTGTCGGCGGTGTCGGCGAACGCCGACTGGAACCCGGCGGCGACCAGCCCGCCGGCCGCCACCGTCCCGCCGGTCACCGCGAGGGCGCGGCGCCGGCTGATGGTTTTGTCTTTGTGGTTTCCCGTCATGATCACGAAGTTATGGACGGCAGCCGTCAGGAGCGTGGGCCTGGGCTGTGCGCAAGGTAAGAATCCTCAGAAAGCTGAAGCCGGGTCATCAGGCACACGCGCCCCGGACGCGCCTCACACCGCCATCAACGGCGCGTCCTTGCGCCACTTCAGGATCTTGTCGAAGCTCACCACCGCGCCGCCCACACCCGGTTTGTTGCCGATGTGGACGTGGTCGGCGAGTTCCTGGATGAGGCACAGGCCGCGGCCGTTCTCGGCCTCGCTGGGGGCCGGGCGGACGGATTGCGTGCGGGCGAAACCGGGGCCGGAGTCCGCGACTTCGATACGACACTTCTCGCCGTCGAGGTACGCGGTGACCCGGTACGCCTCCGTGGGCGCGCCGTGCGCCGTGTCGCCGCCGTGCTCGACGGCGTTGGCGCACGCCTCGCTCAGGGCGACGGAGAGGTCGTAGGAGATGTCCGGGTCGACGCCCGCGGTCTCCATCGTGCCGAGAAACAGTCGCCGGGCGAGTGGCACGCTCGCGGCCTCGCGCCTGAGATGGAGTGACCACCAGATGCTCATGCTCCAGCCTCCCGGCCGCGGCTCGACATAGTGATACCTATTGCCGCCAGTGCCCCTGTGTAAGCACGGAGTTGACGTGATGCCGCCCATATGGGCGATGCGTCCCAAACGTAATTGGTGTATCCGGAGGTAGCTCACGCCGGAGAGTGATCTTTGTGACCTACGACACACTATGGCCTCGATGTTGCGGACCTGCCGTATGGCGGCGATAAGGCCGGTGCGATGATGAGCCCGCCATGACTGCCCCCCACCCACGTACGGCGCGCTCCGGAGGTGAACTCCGGGTCCTGAGGGCCGCGGTGTTCGCCGCGGTCTGTGTCGTGCTGGCCGCGGCCGGTCATGCGATCGCCTCCTGCGCCACCGTTCCGCTGTGGACACTGGGCGCGGGCTTCCTCGCGACCTTCCTCGTCGTGGCACCGCTCGCCGGGCGCGCGCGCTCGCTGCCGGGGATCGTGGTGCCGCTCGCGGTCGGACAGACCGTGCTGCACACGCTGTTCGGGCTCGGGCAGACGGCCACCACCACATCGACCGACTCCCTCTCGGCCTCCGACGCCACGCTCGTCGCGCGCGCCGCGCATCTCCTGTGCGGGACCACCGCCGCGGCGATCAGCCCGGCGCAGGCCCACCAGATCCTCAGCGACGCGAGGCTCCTGCCGACCTCGGGCTCGATGGGTTCGATGAGCGGCATGGGGTCGATGCATCACCCGGCGGACGCCATGTCCACCTCCGCCGCCTCCTCGATGTCGCTGTTCCCGTCCCTGTCCATGCTGCTCGGTCACGTCCTCGCGGCGCTCGCCGCGGGCTGGCTGCTGCGGCGCGGGGACCTGGCGCTGCTGCGCCTGATGGAACTGTCGGCGCACGGAGTCGCCGAAGGGGCGCTCGTACGGTCCCTGCGCGGGGCCCTCGCCCTGGTGCGCGCCCTGCGGGCCGGGCTGCCGGGGGCGCCCGAAGCGGGCCCGCGGCCGCGTCGTAGCGCCCTGTTCGCGCCGCCCGCGCCGCACACCACCGCGCTCCAGCACTCGGTGATCCGCCGCGGCCCGCCGGTCGCCGCCGCACACACCCTCGCCGCCTGACGCGACGCGACCACCACCCCCGCACTCCCTTCTGTTCTGTGCGTGGAGAGGCCGCCGTCGTGCGGCACACGCGCGTGCCCGTGTTCCTCAGCCGGGAAACCCCGATGCACCTGAGACACCACGCGCCCCTCTTCACCACCGGAACTCACTCGAACTCGAAGTGGAGTGCTCCCTTCCATGAAGTCCATGCAGTCTTTGAAGACCTCTCGTGTCGTCGCCGCCGCTGCCGTCGCCGGCTCGGCCGTCCTCGTGCTGTCCTCCCCCGCCTTCGCGCACGTCTCCGTGCAGCCGGAGGGCGCGGCCGTCAAGGGCGGCTACGCGGTCGTCGACTTCAAGGTCCCGAACGAGCGTGACGACGCCTCGACCACCAAGCTGGAGGTGAACTTCCCGACCGACCACCCGCTCGCCTCCGTGATGCCGGAGCCGATCAGCGGCTGGACCGTGAAGGTCACCAAGTCGAAGCTCGCCAAGCCCGCCGAGATGCACGGCGAGACGATCACCGAGGCCGTCACCAAGGTCACCTGGACCGCGACCGGCAAGGGCGTCGAGCCGGGCTACTTCCAGAAGTTCCCGGTCTCCGTCGGCATGCTGCCCACGGACGCCGACCAGCTCGTCTTCAAGGCGCTGCAGACGTACTCCGACAAGCAGGTCGTGCGCTGGATCGAGGTGCAGAAGGACGGCGAGGAGGAGCCCGAGAACCCGGCTCCCACCCTCACACTGACCTCCGCCTCGGCCTCCGGCGCGACCGCCGAGGACGCCTCCGAGAAGACCGAGACCACCGCCGCCGACTCCACCTCGTCGTCCGCCGACTCCTCCGACACCACCGCCCGCGTCCTCGGCGTGGTCGGCATCGCCGTCGGCGCGGCGGGCGTGGCGTACGGCGTTCTCGCCGGCCGACGGCGTACGACCGTCTGAGGCCCGTCCGCTCATGGTGCGCACAGGGGTCCGTGCGACTCTTGCGTACGACCCCGGTGCGCGCCGGAGCTCTCACAACTGGGACATTTCTCTATGCGCAAGAAGACGTTCGCGGCGGCTGTTCTGCTCGCCGCCGCCACCCTGACGCTCTCCGCCTGCGGAAGCGGCGACGACAGCACGAGCCCCGTCTCCGTGGTCTCCGAGGACACCGCGACCCAGGCCGCCACCGTGCTCGACACCCCGTTCGAGAAGCCGGACCTGGTCCTCACGGACACACACGGCAAGAAGTACGACTTCCGGGCGGAGACCAAGGGCCGGCCGACGCTGATCTACTTCGGCTACACCCACTGCCCCGACATCTGCCCGCTGACGATGAACAACATCGCCGTCGCCAAGAAGTCGCTGCCCAAGGCCGAGCAGGACAAGCTGCTGGTCGTGTTCGTGACGACCGACCCGGCGCGGGACACCCCCTCCGAGCTCGGCAAGTGGCTCAAGGGCATCGACACCCAGTTCGTCGGCCTGACCGGCGACTTCGCCACCATCCAGGCCGGCGCCCGCTCGATCGGCATCTCCATCGAGCCGACCTCGAAGGACAAGAACGGCAAGCTCGTCTCGGTCCACGGCACCCAGGTCGTCGCGTTCTCCCCGAAGACCAACGGCGGTTACCTGCTCTACGGCCAGGACACCACCGTCGACGACTACACCAAGGACCTCCCCAAGATCGTCAAGGGGGAGACGCCGTGAGGCAGTTCGCCGTGCCCGTCGCGGTGCTGACCGGCGCGCTGGTCCTCACCGGCTGCGGCGGCTCGGACGACGCGAAGGCCCAGCTGTCCGTCAACTCGGCCTACATGCCCCAGCCGGTCTCGGACATGGCGGCGGGCTTCCTGGACATCGCCAACAAGGGCGGCGCGAAGGACGAGTTGACCTCTGTCACCAGCGACCTCGGCCCGGTCTCCGTGCACGAGACCGTCGGCCAGGCGATGGAGGAGGTGAAGTCCCTCGCTGTGCCCGCACACGGTCAACTCGTGTTCAAGAGCGGGGGCAACCACCTGATGTTCGACAAGCTGAAGCACACGCTGAAGCAGGGCGACAGCGTGACCGTGAAGCTGCACTTTGCCAAGTCCGGCCCTCTCACGGTTGAGATGCCCGTGAAGTCGGCGACGTACAACCCCACGACCGGGCACTGAGGGAGGGACCCCACCTTGAAGACGACCATCACCCCCCGCGTCCGCAATCTGGTGCTGCTGCTCCTGGCTGTCACCGCCATGCTCTTCGCCGGGGCGGGTACCGCCTCCGCGCACGCCGCGCTGACCGGCAGCGACCCCAGTTCGGGGGTGGTGGTCGACAAGGCTCCGACGCAGATCTCGCTCACCTTCTCCGAGAAGGTGTCGACGAACGACGACTCGCTGCGCGTGCTCAACCCGAAGGGCAAACGCGTCGACGTCGGCAAACCGTCCAACATCAGCGGTACGACGTACGCCATCCAGGTCCGCAGTGGCCTGCCCGACGGCACCTACACGGTGGCCTGGCAGGTCGTGTCGGCCGACAGCCACCCCGTCGCCGGCGCCTTCACCTTCTCCGTCGGCGCCCCCTCCAAGACCACCGTCTCGGTCTCCGACCAGGACGTCGGCGGCGGGCTCGTCGGCGGGCTGTACGGCTTCGGGCGCTACATGTCGTACGCCGGCTTCATCGTCATGGTCGGCGGCGCCGCCTTCATCCTGGCCTGCTGGCAGCGGGGCGCCGGAGTGCGCGCCCTCCAGCGGCTGGTGGTCTCCGGCTGGGTCTCGCTGACCGCGGCCACGCTCTGGCTGCTGCTCCTGCGCGGCTCGTACTCGACCACCGGCAAGGTCGGCGACATCTTCGACCTGAACCTCCTCGGGCAGGTCCTCCAGACCAAGACCGGCGCGGCCCTCGTCTCCCGGCTGCTTCTCCTCGCCGCCGCCGCGCTGTTCATCGCCGTGCTCTTCGGGGCGTACGACAAGCGGGAGGACGAGGAGAAGCGGGACCTCACCTTCGGTCTCGCGATCGGCGGCGGTGTGGTGGCCGCCGGGCTCGCGGCGAGCTGGGCGCTGGCCGAGCACGCCTCGACCGGACTGCAGCCGGGCATCGCGATGCCCGTCGACGTCGTCCACCTGCTGGCCGTCGCGACCTGGCTCGGCGGCCTCTCCGCCCTCCTCGTCGCGCTCTACCGGGCGCCCGCCGACAACCTCGTCGGGCGGACGGCCGTACAGAACTTCTCGCGCATCGCCTTCGGGAGCGTCCTCGCGCTCGTCGCGACCGGCATCTACCAGTCCTGGCGCCAGCTCGGCTCCTGGTCGGCGTTCACCGACACCGGCTACGGCCAGCTGCTGCTCGTGAAGATCGGCCTCGTGGCGCTGCTCGTCGGCATCGCGTCGATCTCGCGACGCTGGACGGGACGGCTGGCGGAGACCACCGCGACGGCCGGGACAGTCGTCGAGGAACGCACGCCGGAGAAGGAGAAGGCGCACGCCAGCGCGTCCACGACGGCTGCCGACTCCAGCGCTACGGCGTCTGCCGCGGCCAGTGCCTCCAGCGCTACGACCTCCACCGCGGCCGGTACCTCCAGCGCGTCCGCCAAGGCCGGCGTCTCCGGCGCCACGACCTCCGCGAGGACCGGCGTCTCCAGCGCCACGACCTCCGCCGAGGGCGATTCCGATGCGGCCGTGTCCGCCAGCGGCGGCGACTCCGAGGCGCCCGGCGGTTCCAAGCGCGCCGCCCAACTCGCCCGCCAGCAGGCCGCCGTGGACTCCACCCGGCAGAAGCGGCTGCGGGACGCCGACCCGGTCCGCTTCGGGCTGCGCCGCTCGGTGCTCGCCGAGGCCGCCGTCGCGGTCGTCGTCCTCGCCGTCACCACGGCCCTGACGGCCACCGAACCGGGCCGCACGGAGGAGGACGCCAAGGCGGCCAAGTCCTCGTCCTCGTCCTCTTCTTCGTCGTCCGCCGGCGCGCTGACCCTGGACATGTCGTTCGACACCGGGGGCACGGACGGCAAGGGCGTCATACGCCTCGACCTCGACCCCGCGCGCGTGGGCGGCAACGAGATGCACGTCTATGTGCAGCGCCCCAACGGCCGGGCCTTCGACGTCCCCGAGGTGAAGGTCGCCTTCACCCTGGCGGCGAAGAAGATCGGCCCGCTGCCCGTGACGCCCGACCGCATCACCACCGGGCACTGGGCCGCGAACGGAATCCAGATCCCCATGGCGGGCGACTGGAAGATCTCGGTGACCGTGCGGACCTCCGACATCGACCAGACGACCGTCGACAAGAACGCGCAGATCGGCTGAACCACGCCATGCCTGACCAGTCCATTCCCGAGGCCCGCATCGCAGAGGCATCCCCCGGGGAGGCCGTTTCCGAAAACGCCTCCCCAGGGGAGGGCATTTCCCGCCGACGGCTCCTCGGTACGGCCGGTGCCACCGGGCTCGTGCTCGGTGCGGCGGGCGGGGCCGTGGGGTACGCGTCCGCGCCCGCCGGGGCCACACCGCTGACCTCGCTGGGCGAGGACATGGCAATGTTTCACGGGAAACATCAGCCCGGCATCACCGAGGGCCTCCAGGCGCGCGGCCACCTCGTCGCCTTCGACCTGGCGGCGGGCGCGAGCCGCAAGGAGGCGGCGGCCCTGCTGCGCCGCTGGTCGACGACCGCCCAGCGGCTGATGGCGGGCGAGGCGGCGGCGCAGGACGACACGGATGTCGCCCGGGACGCGGGGCCCTCGTCGCTGACGATCACCTTCGGCTTCGGCAACTCCTTCTTCTCCCGTACGGGGCTGGAGAAGCAGCGGCCTGTCTCCCTCGACCCGCTGCCCGACTTCTCCTCCGACCACCTCGACAAGGCGCGCAGCAACGGCGACCTGTGGGTGCAGATCGGCGCCAATGACGCGCTGGTCGCCTTCCACGCCCTGCGCACGATCCAGAAGGACGCGGGCAGCGCGGCCAAGGTCCGCTGGCAGATGAACGGCTTCAACCGGACGCCGGGCGCCACGGCCCACAAGATGACGGCCCGCAATCTGATGGGCCAGCTCGACGGCACCCGCAACCCCAAGCCGACCGAGTCCGACTTCGACAAGCGGATCTTCGTGCCGGCGTCCGGTTCGACCGACCCGGCGTGGATGGCGAACGGCTCCTACGCCGTCGTACGCCGGATCCGCATGCTTCTCGACGACTGGGAGAAGCTCTCGGCCGGCGCCCAGGAGAACGTCATCGGGCGCCGCAAGTCCAACGGCGCCGCGCTGTCCGGGGGCGGCGAGACGACCGCGATGGACCTGGAGAAGACCGACGCGAAGGGCGCCCTGGTCGTCCCCATCAACGCGCACGCCCGGATCGCCCGCCCCGACCAGAACGGCGGCGCGGCGATGCTCCGGCGCCCCTTCTCCTACCACGACGGCATCGCCGCCGACGGCACCCCGGACGCCGGGCTCCTCTTCGTGTGCTGGCAGGCGGACCCGCTGCGCGGCTTCGTCACCGTGCAGCGGAAACTCGACCGCGGGGACGCCCTGTCGACGTACATCCGGCACGAGGCGAGCGGCCTGTTCGCGGTGCCGGGCGGGGCGGCGGAGGGCGAGTACGTGGGGCAGCGGCTGCTGGAGGGGTGAGGCCGTCGCCCTCACGAGTGGCCCATCGAGGAAGCGTGCGCCCGGTTTCGCAAGGCCCATTAGGGTGAGGTCATGCCAGCCAGCTACGCGTATCTCGGCCCTGAGGGCACCTTCACCGAAGTCGCCCTGCGGACGCTTCCCGAGGCGGCCACCCGGGAGCTGATCCCCTACGTGTCGGTGCAGTCCGCGCTGGACGCGGTGCGCACCGGCGAGGCCGAGGCCGCGTTCGTGCCGATCGAGAACTCCGTCGAGGGCGGCATCACCACCACCCTGGACGAGCTGGTCGCCGGTGCGCCGCTGATGATCTACCGCGAGGTGCTGCTGTCGATCACCTTCGCGCTGCTGGTCAGGCCGGGCACGAAGCTCTCCGACATCAAGACGGTCTCCGCTCACCCCGCCGCCCAGCCGCAGGTCCGCAACTGGATGAAGGCGAACCTCCCGGACGCCCTGTGGGAGTCGGCGGCCTCGAACGCGGACGCCGCCCGGCTGGTCCAGGAGGGCCGCTACGACGCCGCGTTCGCCGGTGAGTTCGCGGCCGCCCGGTACGGTCTCGAGGCCCTGGAGACCGAGATCCACGACGCGGAGAACGCGCAGACCCGGTTCGTCCTGGTGGGCAGGCCCGCCCGCCCGGCGGCCCCGACCGGCGCGGACAAGACGTCGGTCGTGATCTGGCAGCGCGACGACCACCCCGGCGGGCTGCGCGACCTGCTGGGCGAGTTCGCCACCCGGGGCATCAACCTCATGCTGCTGCAGTCCCGTCCGACCGGCGCCGGCATCGGCAACTACTGCTTCTGCATCGACGCCGAGGGCCACATCTCCGACCGCCGGGTCGCCGAGGCGCTGGCCGGGCTCAAGCGGATCTGTCTCCAGGTGCGCTTCCTCGGTTCGTACCCGCGCGCGGACGTCGGCGTGGACGGGGTGCGGCCGCTCTTCCCGGCCACCTCGGACGAGGATTTCCTGGCCGCGGCCGACTGGGTCGCGCACTGCCAGGACGGCCGTTTCTGACCGCTGGTACCTGTGTAGCGTCCCGGTACTACCTGCGTATCTTCGTTATCCACAGAAGTTATCCACAGGTCCGCTTCTCGACCTGGGGACAAGTCGACACCGACATGCGATCCAGTCGACAAATCTCCCTACAGGCCGTCGACTCGTCCACCGGGGCGTAGGTCACTCTTCGTCCACCTGTTTCCTTCGAGCAATCCTATGGAGCGACGCATTTCCACCCGAAAGTGGGTGGGAGGTGCGTTTGGGGCAGGAATTACCCGTCGCGCGAAACCTTTTGGAAATGATCACTTCCGATGTCCACAGATCTTTCGCACACCCTGTGGATAACTCTTCCGGGATGTGGATTCCTGTGGACAACCGCGACCTCAAGTCCCGTTTCCCGCAAGGGATTCGGGTCAACAGGCCGCCACGCGCCTGCCCCGTTCCAGGGAGCGGGACGCCTTTTCATTGACACGCATCGACATGCGCGAACACTCTGCGCAATTACCCCATAACTGGATGTAAGCCGCAGTTCGTAATGCTGAGTCGTGAGCCGGAACCCGGCACCGGTAGCCTGTTCCGCGTGATTGACCTTCGCCTGCTCCGTGAGGACCCCGACCGTGTGCGCGCGTCCCAGCGCGCCCGTGGAGAGGATGTCGCGCTCGTCGACGCTCTCCTGTCCGCCGACGAGCGGCGCAGGTCGTCCGGCGTCCGCTTCGACGAGCTGCGCTCCGAGCAGAAGGCGCTCGGCAAGCTCATCCCCAAGGCCTCCGGCGACGAGAAGGCCGAGCTGCTCAAGAAGACGGGCCAGCTCGCCGCCGACGTCAAGGCGGCCGACGCCGAGCAGCACGAGGCGGACGAGGAGACCAAGCGCCTCGCGCTCCAGCTCGGCAACCTCGTGCACCCCGACGTGCCCGTCGGCGGCGAGGAGGACTTCGTCGTCCTGGAGACGCACGGCACGATCCGCGACTTCGCCGCCGAGGGCTTCGAGCCCAAGGACCACCTGGAGCTCGGCGAGGCGCTCGGCGCCATCGACGTCGAGCGCGGCGCGAAGGTCTCCGGCTCGCGCTTCTACTACCTCACCGGCGTCGGCGCCCTCCTGGAGCTGGCGCTCGTCAACGCGGCGATCGCGCAGGCCACGGAGGCCGGCTTCATCCCGATGCTGACCCCGGCGCTGGTCCGCCCGCGCGCCATGGAGGGCACCGGCTTCCTCGGCCAGGCCGCGGAGAACGTGTACCACCTGGAGAAGGACGACTTCTACCTGGTCGGCACCTCCGAGGTCCCCCTCGCGGCCTACCACATGGACGAGATCCTCGACGCGGAGAAGCTGCCGCTGCGCTACGCGGGCTTCTCCCCGTGCTTCCGCCGCGAGGCCGGCACCTACGGCAAGGACACGCGGGGCATCTTCCGCGTGCACCAGTTCGACAAGGTGGAGATGTTCTCGTACGTCCTCCCCGAGGACGCGGAGAACGAGCACCAGCGGCTCCTGGACTGGGAGAAGCAGTGGCTCACCGCCCTCGAACTGCCCTTCCAGGTCATCGACGTGGCCTCGGGCGACCTGGGCTCGTCGGCGTCCCGCAAGTTCGACTGCGAGGCGTGGATCCCCACCCAGGGCAAGTACCGTGAGCTGACCTCGGCCTCCAACTGCGACAGCTTCCAGGCCCGCCGGCTGTCCGTGCGGCTGCGCGACGGCAAGAAGGTGCAGCCGCTGGCCACGCTCAACGGCACGCTGTGCGCCGTACCGCGGACGATCGTGGCGATCCTGGAGAACCACCAGCTCCCCGACGGATCCGTGCGCGTGCCCGAGGTGCTGCGTCCCTACCTGGGCGGCCGTGAGCTGCTGGAGCCGATCGCCAAGTGAGCACCGGCTTCCCGTACAAGCTGATCGCGACCGACCTCGACGGAACGCTCCTGCGCTCCGACGAGTCGGTCTCCCCGCGCACCCGCACCGCCCTCGCGGCGGCCGCGGAGACCGGCGCCGCGCACATCGTGGTGACCGGCCGCGGGGTCCCCTGGACCCGGCACATCCTCGACGACCTCGGCTACGAGGGCCTCGCGGTCTGCGGCCAGGGCGCCCAGGTCTACGACGCCGGGGAGCACCGCCTGCTGACCTCGGTCACCCTGGACCGCCAGCTCGCCGGTGTGGCACTCGCCAAGATCGAGGCGGAGGTCGGCCCGCTGTACCTCGCGGCGAGCCGGGACGGCCTGGACGGCGAGGTGCTGGTCGGCGACGGGTACGCGGTCACGGGCTCGTTGCCGTCGACGCCCCTCTCGGACGTGTCCGAGCTGTGGGCGGCGCCGCTGAACAAGATCTACATCCAACACCCGACCCTCACGGACGACCAGCTCGCCGAGGCGGCGCAGCGGGCCGCGGGCGGTTTCGTCTCGGTCGCGATGGCCGGCGCGGGGATCGTCGAGCTCCTCCCGCTCGGCCTGTCCAAGGCCACGGGGCTGTCCCTCGCGGCCCGCCGTCTGGGTCTGAAGTCCGCCGACACGATTGCCTTCGGCGATATGCCCAACGACATCGCGATGTTCGCCTGGGCGGCCCACAGTGTGGCGATGGCCAACGCGCATGAGGAACTCAAGGCGGTGGCCGACGAGGTGACGTCTTCGAATGAGGAGGACGGGATCGCGGTGGTGTTGGAGCGACTGCTGGGCTGAGGTCGTCGTATGGCTGCGCGCCGGTGGGGGCTGGTCGCGCCCACGCGGCGGAGCCGCAAGTCGACACGGCCCCGCGCCCCTTGGGTGGGACCACGTGCCCCGGGTTGGAGTGCCGCCCGGTCCCAGTGACGACGTCTTGCGGAGGATGCACGGATCGAACGTGCGCGGGCTTTTCAACCCGACCATGGCTTAGCAAGCCAGTGCCTTACCACTCGGCCAATCCTCCGGGAGGGCGGCCCACGCGATAATGAGTCGCGTGCTCGAAGCGGCCGCCCCGGGCAGCTCCCCGTGGTGGGCGACTCGACGGAGGGTAACTACTCCGGAGACCGCCGCGGGCTGCCCTGAAGGGAGTTGGACGTCCTGTCGTGCATCGACATCGTCCAGCTCCTCTCCCAGTCAGTGGCGCCAGCTGATCCGGCGTCGACACAACAACTGTGCCTGTAAGCCGAGTTGGACGCCACTCAATTAACCAGGGCTCAGGCAAGTGCCCCATAGGGGCGCGGGGAACTGCGCGACCAGCCCCCCACCGGCCCGCAGAAAACGACTACGCGCCCGGCAAGAACCCCTACCGCCGCCGCCACTTCCGCCGCCGAGCCTTGCTGAAGAACCACCCAGCAGGCGGCTCGTCCGAGCGCCACGGCTGCGGCTCGGGCGCCTCCGCGCGCCAGCGCGCCGCGAGCATCCGGGCCCGGGCGGACGGCTCGGCCGTCTCGGCGGACCGTATGAAGTCGTCGTCCAGGACCAGCTTGTCCCAGCCGTCGCCGGACTCCGCCTGTCCGCCGCCGTACGTCGCCTCTCCGGCCATCCCCGTTCCTCCTAGCCGTGCGTCCCGTTTGCCCAGTGTGCCCGGACGGAGATGAAGCCCCCGTCAAGATCAGGACCTGTCATTCCTCGCCGGCGAGCTTCAGCGAGCGCAGCTTCTGGCCCGCGTACCAGGTGGCTCCGGCGGTGACCGCGACGAGGAACACCGTGGCCGTGGTCAGTCCGACGTCCGAGGTGACCAGGTCTCCGCCGGCGACCTTGTGGGCGACGGCCAGGGACCACTGCTGGACGCTGAGCGTGCGGGCGCCGGCGACCAGGGAGCCGAACAGGGCTTCCCAGACGAGGGCGTAGACGAGTCCGAAGACCACCGCGTGCCGGGAGACCGTGCCGAGCAGCAGGAAGAGCGCCGCGTAGGCGATGGAGGCGACCAGGGCGGCCACCGTGTAGGCGACGGCGATCTGCTGGCCGTTGCCGTTCAGGATGAGGCCGGCGATCAGCATGGGGACCGCCGAGAACACCATGGTGACGGCGACCGCCACGATCAGCTTGGTGAAGATGATCGTGGGCCGCTTCAGCGGCTTGGACAGCAGGTACACCACGGAGCCGTCGTCGATCTCCGGTCCGATCGCGCCGGTGCCCGCGATGACGCCGATGATCGGCACCATCGTGGCGAGGCCGAGCCCGCCCAGGACGTCGACCGCTGTCTGGTCGTCGGCGCCGGTGAGGCCGCGCACCACTACGGAGATCATGATCAGCAGGAAGGGCAGGGCGCCCAGGATGAGGGCCCGGCGCCGGCCGAGCAGGGCCCGGTAGGTGAGTCGGGCGACTGTGGGGTCGTACATCTCTTGGCCTCCTACGCCGCGACGAGATACGAGAAGACGGACTCGAGGGACTCGTCGGACGGCGAGACCGTGAGCAGCCGGATGCCGTGGTCCTTGGCCACCCGGGGCAGCAGGACCGTGAACCGGCCGAAGTCGACGGCCTGGACGCGCAGCGCGCCCTCGGCGAGGTCGACCTCGATGCCGGACGTCGACGGGTCGGCGATCAGCGCGGCCGCGAGGGCGCGGTCGTCGCTGGAGCGGACCAGGTAGCGGTGCGGGCGGTCGGTCATCAGGCGGCGGATCTTGCGGAAGTCGCCGCTGGCCGCGTGCCGTCCGGCCACCACCACCTCGATGTGCCAGGCGAGTTGCTCGACCTCTTCGAGGATGTGGGACGAGAACAGCACCGTGCGGCCCTCGTCGCCCATCCGCCGCAGCAGGTCCATGAGCTGCATGCGCTGGCGCGGGTCCATGCCGTTGAACGGCTCGTCCAGGAGGAGCAGCGACGGGTCGTGCACCAGGGCGCTGGCCATCTTCACGCGCTGGCGCATGCCCTTGGAGTACGTGGAGATCTTGCGGTCCTGCGCGTACTCCATCTCGACCGTGGCCAGCGCCTTCTGGGCCGCCTTGGCGCCGAGGCCGTGCAACTCGGCGTTGGCGACGACGAATTCGCGTCCCGTAAGGAAGTCGTACATCGCCTCGCGCTCGGGGACGATGCCGATGTGCTTGTAGATCTGTTCGTTGCGCCAGACCTGCTGGCCGTCGAGGGTGACGGTGCCGGTGGAGGGGGCGAGGAAGCCGCCCATCATGTTGATGAGGGTGGACTTCCCGGCGCCGTTGGGGCCGAGGAGTCCGGTGACGCCGGGACCGACGTTCATGGTGATGTCGTTGACGGCGACCACGTTGCCGAACCAGCGGGAGACGTGGTCGATGGAGAGCGTGGTCACAGGCCCACCTTCCGGTAGCGGCGGATCAGGAGGCCGTAGGTCGCGGCGATGAGGCCCAGGACGGCGAGGACGTAGACCACGCCTTCGGCGTGGCTGGGGCCGACGCCTCCGGGGAACGCCGAACTCGCGCCCAGGAAGGCCGACTGCAGGCCGTCGATGAGGGTGACGGGCGAGAAGAGGCCGATCCAGGGGATGGCGCTCGTGGAGTTCTGCGCGTCGGCGATCGCCTGGAGGGTGGAGACGGCGCCGGAGGAGATGGTCAGTACGGCAATGACGGCGGCGATGCCGAAGCCGCGGCGCGGGGTGACCGCGGCGATGACCAGGCCGATGCCGGCGAAGAGCAGCGAGAGGAGGGTCACGGAGACGAGTCCCTGGGCGAAGCCCTTGGTCTGGTCGGCGAAGTCCAGCTTGGCGAGCAGGGCGCCTACGTAGAGCACGATCAGCGGAGCCCCGGTCAGGATGAGCATGGCCGAGGCCAGGGCCGCGAACTTGGCCCGCACGTAGTCGGCGGTCTCGATCGGCCGCGAGAAGTACAGCGGCACGGTCTTGAAGCGCAGGTCGCGCGAGACCGACTGGGGTGCCTGTGAGGCGACGTAGAGGCCGATGACGGCCTGCATGATGATCGCGTAGCGCGTGTAGTCGACGGGCAGTTCCTTGGCCTTCGTGGCGACCGCGACGGCCACCATGATGGCCGCGGGCACGCACATGACCACGAACAGCAGCATCGGCAGCACCTTGGACTTCACCGAGCGGCCGAGGCCGTAGGAGCCGCGCAGGGACTGCGAGTAGAGGGAGCGGCGGGCGTAGGCGCGGCCCAGGCGGGGGCCGTCGTAGTGGCGGTAGCCGATGTTGTGGATACGGGTCTGGTCGCCCGGCTGGGGGACCAGGGGCTGGTCAATTGCCATGGCCTACGGCCTCCTTCCGCTCTGCGTCGTGGCCGGCGCCCGTGTCGGTGCCGGTGTCGGTGAAGACCTCGGAGATGTGGTGCCTGCGCTGCTCCATACGCACCAGTCCGAGGCCGAGGTCCGCGATCGCGTCCCGGACCACGTCGTACGTCTCCTCGCCCGTGGCCGTCAGGAGGAGGACGTGGCCCGCGCCGGGCAGGCCGCTGCCGTCATGGGTGTCCACCCCGCGCGCGTGGAGCGCGTCGCGCACCGCGCGGGTGCCGTCCGGGTGCTCGTCGGTGTCGGTGACCTCGATCGCCAGGGTCGTCGTGGTCTGGGTGAAGTCCGTGGTGGAGCTGGAGCGCAGGAGCTTGCCTCCGTCGACCACGATCACGTGGTCGCAGGTGCGCTCCAGCTCGCCCAGCAGGTGCGAGGTCACCAGGACCGAGATGCCGAAGTCGGTGTGGATACGGCGGATGAGGCCGAGCATCTCGTCGCGGCCGACCGGGTCGAGGCCGTTGGTCGGCTCGTCCAGGAAGACCAGCTGCGGGTCGTGGACGAGGGCCTGCGCGAGCTTGACGCGCTGCTTCATGCCCGTCGAGTAGCCGCCGATGGGGCGGTAGCGCTCCTCGTACAGACCGACATGGCGCAGGGTGTCCGCGGTGCGCTCGCGGGCCGCGGTGGGCGGCAGGCCGGACATGCGCGCCATGTGGACGACGAACTCGGTGGCCGAGACGTCGGGCGGCAGACAGTCGTGCTCCGGCATGTACCCGACGCGCTCGCGGATGTCGGCACCCTTGGTGGCGACATCGAGGCCGAGCACTTCGGCTCGGCCCTCGGAGGCGGGGGACAGCCCCAGCAGGATCTTGATCAAGGTTGACTTGCCGGCTCCGTTGGCACCGACGAGCCCCGTCACACCGGGTCCGACGTCCACGGAGAGCCGGTCAAGCGCGGTCACCCGTGGGAACCGCTTGCTCAGGCTTTCGGTCGCGATCACAGTCACGTCTACGAAGGTAGTGACGCGGACCACTGCGGTCGTCACCCCGCAGAGCTGTACTCGCGTCAGACTCCAGGCGTACGGGTCCGTAGGGGATGCCCCTACTTGAGAGCTACGCGACCGGCCCTCGCGGTTGTCCACAGGTAGAGATCACACCTATTGACGCAGCCTCTAACAACTGTCACATTCACGAGTGTCAAGTTACGAGCACGTACCGCAGTCGGTGTGGACAGGTGGGGCGGTGGCATGACTACGGCGGTGACACGCGAACTCTCCGCGGAGCTGCGGGGGTTCAGGGAGGTCCAGCGGCTGGCGTACGAATGCGCCGAGGCCGTGGCGGCCCGGCTGGAGCCCGGGGTGACCGAGCGCGACGCGGCGCGGATGCAGCGGTCGTGGCTGCGCGCGCGGGGTGTGAGCGACTGGTTCCATCTGCCCTTCGCCTGGTTCGGCGACCGCACGGCGTTCACGAACTTCCGGGTGCCGCTGCAGTTCTTCCCCACGGGCCGCCGGCTCGAGCCCGGGATGCCGTTCATCCTGGACATGGCCCCCGTGTACAAGGGCTTCACGGCCGACATCGGCTACTCGGGCTCCCTGGGCGCCAACCCGGTGCAGGACCGGCTGATGGCCGACCTGGAGGCGCACCGCGCGCTGCTCCTGCGCGAGGTGCGCGAGCGGCGCCCGCTGCGCGAGATCTACGAGGATGTGGACCGCCTCATGGTCCGCCAGGGGTACGCCAACCGGCACCGCGCGTATCCCTTCGGAGTGATCGCGCACAAGGTCGACCGGGTCGCCGAACGCCCTTGGTCCCCACGGGTGTTCGGGTTCGGCACGCAGTCCCTGAAGGGTCTCGCGAGCGACGCGCTGCACGGCCACCGCGACGGCTGGTCCCCGCTCTGGTCGCCGTACCGCTTCTCCGACCATCCCCCGCACCCGGGCCTGTGGGCGGTCGAACCGCATCTCGGATTCCGCGGCACGGGCGCCAAGTTCGAGGAGATCCTGGTCGTCACCGACTCCAGGGACCCCGAACAGAGCGCCTTCTGGCTCGACGACGATCTGCCGCACGTGCGGCGCTGGGCGGAGGACAAATGACGCTTGAGGGTGCGCGCGAGCGCTGGGTGCGGACCGGCGGAGTCGAGCTGTGCGTGGCCGAGTTGGGGGACCCCTCGCGCCCCACGGTCGTCCTGGTGCACGGCTACCCCGACAGCAAGGAGGTGTGGTCCGAGGTCGCGTCCCGCCTCGCGGACCGCTTCCACGTCGTGCTCTACGACGTCCGGGGCCACGGCCGGTCGACGGCACCGGAGCCGCTGCGGGGCGGGTTCACCCTGGAGAAGCTCACGGACGACTTCCTGGCGGTCGCGGACGCGGTCAGCCCGGACCGGCCGGTGCACCTCGTAGGGCACGACTGGGGCTCGGTGCAGTCCTGGGAGTTCGTCACGGTCGAGCGCACGGTGGGCCGGATCGCCTCCTTCACGTCGATGTCCGGGCCGTCCCTCGACCACTTCGGGCACTGGATCAACAAGCGCCTGACCCGGCCCACCCCACGCCGCGTCGGCCAACTCCTCGGCCAGGGCGCCAAGTCCTGGTACGTGTACCTGCTGCACACGCCCGTGCTGCCCGAACTCGCCTGGCGCGGCCCCCTGGGCAAGCGCTGGCCGAAGATCCTGGAACGCGTCGAGAAGGTCCCCAGCGGCGACTACCCGACCCCGTCGCTCCCCACGGACGCGGCCCACGGCGCCTGGCTGTACCGCGACAACATCCGCGCCAGGCTTCGCAGGCCACGCCCCGACGCGTACGCGCACGCGCCCGTGCAGCTCGTCACGCCCCTCGGGGACGCGTTTCTCTCCGAGAAGCTCTACGACGAACTGGAGCTGTGGGCGCCGGGGGCGGTGCGCCACACGCTGCCCGCCAAGCACTGGATCCCGCGCACCCGGCCCGATCAACTGGCGTCCTGGATCACGGAGTTCGTGACCACCCATGAAGGCGAGCGGCCCAGGTCGACGCCGGCGACCGGCAAGTACGTCGAGCGGTTCGGCGGGCAGCTCGTGCTGGTCACGGGCGCGGGCAGCGGCATCGGGCGGGCCACGGCGTTCGCGTTCGCCGAATCCGGCGCACGCGTGGTGGCCGTCGACCGGGACACGGAGAGCGCGGCCCGTACCGCCGAACTCGCCCGGCTGATCGGCGCCCCCGAGGCCTGGGCCGAGACGGTCGACGTCTCCGACGAGCAGGCCATGGAGAAGCTCGCCGCGAAGGTCGCCGCCGAGTACGGCGTGGTGGACGTGCTCGTGAACAACGCCGGAATCGGACTCTCCGGTTCCTTCTTCGACACCACCCCGGAGGACTGGAAGAAGGTCCTGGACGTCAACCTGTGGGGGGTGATCCACGGCTGCCGCCTCTTCGGGAAGCAGATGGCCGACCGCGGCCAGGGCGGCCACATTGTCAACACGGCCTCGGCGGCGGCGTTCCAGCCCTCCAAGGTGCTGCCCGCCTACAGCACCTCCAAGGCCGCCGTACTGATGCTCAGCGAGTGCCTGCGCGCGGAACTGTCCGGCCAGGGGATCGGCGTCTCGGCGATATGCCCCGGCCTCGTCAACACCAACATCACCTCGACCGCGCACTTCGCCGGGGTCGACGCCGCCGAGGAGAAACGGCGCCAGAAGAAGTCGGCGCGGCTCTACGGAATGCGCAACTACCCGCCGGAGAAGGTCGCCGACGCGATCCTGCGGGCCGTCGTCCGCAACGAGGCCGTCGTACCCGTCACCCCGGAGGCGCGCGGCGCCCATCTGATGTCCCGGTTCGCCCCGCGCGCGTTGCGGGCGATGGCCCGCCTGGAGCCGCCGCTGTGACCTCCGAGAACGAGCAGCACGCGATCGCCCCGCGCCGGGTCTCCTTCGACTGGTCGCGTACACCGCTGCACTGGATACCGGACGAGCCGACCGCCACCCACGTCATCAACGTGCTGCATCTGCTGCTGCCGGCGGGGGAGCGGTGGTTCGTCAAGGTCTTCAAGGAGGGCCTGCCGCTGGTCAGGGACCCCGAACTCCGCGCGGACGTCAAGGGGTTCATGGGCCAGGAGGCCACCCACAGCGTCCAGCACGCGCACGTGCTGGACCACCTCGCGGCCCAGCGGCTCGACACCGCCGACTTCACCCGGCACGTCGACTTCCTCTTCGAACGGCTCCTCGGCGAACGCCCGCCGCTCGGCGCGCCGTTGCCGGAGCGGGAGTGGCTGCGCTTCCGGCTGGCGGTCGTCGCGGCGATCGAGCAGTTCACGGCGGTGCTGGGCGACTGGATCCTGGCCGCCGACGCCCTCGACCGGTCCGGCGCCGACGCGATCATGCTCGACCTGCTGCGCTGGCACGGCGCCGAGGAGGTCGAACACCGCGCGGTCGCCTACGACATGTTCCAGCACTGCGGAGGCCACGGCCTCCCCCGCTACGCCCGCCGCGTCGCCGGCATGGCGGTCACCGCGCCCGTGATGCTGTCCCTGTGGGCCTGGGGCACCGCCTACTTGATCCGCCACGACCCCCAACTCGCGGGCCGCGTCCGCTACTCGCTCACCGAGCACAACAGGGCCGTACGCAAAGGCCTGTTGCCCACCTGGCGATCGCTCGGCGCGGCCGTCCCCCGCTATCTGCGCCGCTCCTACCATCCGTCGCGGGAGGGGTCGTTGAACCGGGCGGTGGAGTACCTGAAGCGCTCACCGGCGGCTCGGGCGGGGGCTGCGTGAGGTCCGGGGTGGGCGGGGGCGGCGGACGCGGGGCGAGGGGAACGGTCGGCTCCGGCTCGGGGGCCGGGTCGGGTCCGGGCTCCGGACCCCGCGAGGCCGCCTACCGCATCGAGGACCTCGCGCATCTCAGCGGCGCCACCGTCCGGACGATCCGTGCCTACCAGGACCGCGGTCTGCTCCCCCGCCCCGAGCGGCGGGGCCGGGCCAACGTGTACGCCGACGTCCATCTCGCCCGGCTCCGGCAGATCGCGGACCTCCTCGACCGCGGCTACGGCCTGGCGTCCATCAAGGAGTTGCTGGACGCCTGGGACGCGGGCCGGGGGCTGGGCGGGGTGCTCGGGCTGGCCGCCGAGGTCGACGGACCGTGGACGGACGAGCAGGCGGTCCGGATCTCGCGTGCCGAGCTGGAGCAGCGGTTCGGCGGCAGCCCGGACGACGCGGCCGTCGCCGAGGCCGTCGAACTCGGCGTACTGGAACCGGTCCCCGGAGACACCGACTCCTTCCTCGTACCGAGCCCCCAAGAGCTGGCGGTCGCCGTCGAGTTGTACGCCTCGGGGGTTCCGCTCCCCGCGATCTCTTCCCACCTAAGGGAGTTGAGGGTCCAGGTCGAGCACATCGCCTCCCGTTTCCTGGAGTTCACCACCGAACACGTCTTCGCCCGCTACCTCGACGGTTCGCACCGTCCGACGGACGCGGATGCCACGGAGGCGGCCTCTCTCGTACGACGACTGCGGCCCCTCGCGCAGCAGACGGTGGACGCCGAACTCGCCCGGGCGATGCGCCTGTTCGCCAACCGTTCGCTGCGCCGGCACCTCGGTGCGGCGGAACCTTCACGCCCCGTGTCCTCGTCACGTTCCGTGGCCGTGCCCGAGACGACAATGCGGGCCGTGGAGGGGTTGGTTGGGACGGAGAAGGCGGGCGAGTTCATCGCGCTGGCGGCCGAACGGGAGCTGCGGGCAAGGGCGTTGGATGCGCTCATGCCAAGGGGTGGGCCCCCAGCTGATCTTGACGAACAGGTGTGACATGACAGGGAGTTGTCCACAGAATCGCCAATTCCCCTGTGGATAACTACAGTTGGTTGTGGATCAAACATCGGCCACAAAATAAAGTGCGTGATCCACGTCTCTCCCGTCATGCTGACCGGATGGATGAAAGACGCACCGTGAAGGTGTCGAAGTACCTCTCCAAGCATCTGCGCCATCAGCCCGAGCGGATCGGGCTCACCCTCGACGAGGCCGGCTGGGTCGAGATCGACACGCTGATCGCCGCCTGTGGCACACACGGGTTCCGGTTCAGCCGCGAGGAACTCGACCACGTGGTGGCCACGAACGACAAACGCCGCTTCGCGATCGAGGGCACCCGTATCCGCGCCAGCCAGGGCCACAGCATCGAGGTCGACCTCGGACTGCCCCCGGCCACCCCGCCGCCGTACCTCTTCCACGGCACGGTCGCACGCAACCTGGACGCGATCCGGGCCGAGGGGCTCCGGCCCATGAACCGCCACGCCGTGCACCTCTCCGCCGATCGGGAGACCGCGACCCGTGTCGGCGCCCGCCGCGGCCGCCCCGTCGTGCTCTCCGCGGACGCGGGCGCGATGCACAAGGACGGCCTGGTGTTCCGGGTCAGCGAGAACGGGGTGTGGCTCACGGAGGCGGTACCCGTGCGGTACCTGCGGTTTCCCGAGTCGCACTGACCCCCGCACGGCCCGAGACACCGAGAAGTACCGCCCCGGTATGGCTCCGGCCGCGTCACCCCCGGCATGATTCAGTGGTATGGACCACTTCCACAGCACCGAGGCCGCCGTCACCGCCCTACGCGCGATCGCGTCCGAGTACGGGCGCGAGATCGAGGTCACCCATGACATCGGCGCCGACCAGACCTCCCGCCGTACCTCCGCGGGGTTCGGCGTCACCACCGACCCGGACGGTTCGCTCCCGCACGAGGCCTTCGCCGAGTTCGGTGGAGTGCCCCGGGTGAGCGTGCGGCTCTATCCCGAGGACGACGCGCTGATCACGGTCGAGGGCATCGACTGCCCCGACATCGCCCGCGACGACGTCCCCGCCTTCCTCCGGTCCGTCTTCGACGGCCACGCCTATGTCAAGGCCCGCAGCTTCCCGCCCAGTTGCAACCTGGTCGTCCCCCTGCCCGGCGACCGGACGCACAAGGAGTGGATCTCGATGATCGTCCTCACACCGTGGCTGAACAGCCGCATACGGTGACGGTTTCACGTGAAACACGGACAGACGCCTAGCCTGGAAACCATGAACCTGCGCCTGAGCACCGTGATCCTCCCGTACCGCCGCTGGAACGAGGGGAGCCGCGAGTCCTGGCAGCGCGCGGAGCAGCTCGGCTTCCACACCGGTTTCACCTACGACCACCTGTCCTGGCGCACCTTCCGGGACGGCCCGTGGTTCGGCGCCGTACCGACGCTGACCGCCGCCGCGGCCGTCACCGAGCGGATGCGGCTGGGCACCCTGGTCACCTCGCCGAACTTCCGGCACCCGGTGACCCTCGCCAAGGAACTCATCACGCTGGACGACGTCTCCGACGGGCGGGGGACGCTGGGGATCGGTGCGGGTGGTACCGGGTTCGACGCCACCGCGCTGGGCCAGGAGCCGTGGACCCCGCGGGAGCGTGCCGACCGGTTCGGGGAGTTCGTGCCGCTGCTGGACCGGCTGCTCACCGAGGACTCGGTGTCGTACGTGGGGGACTTCTACTCGGCGCACGAGGCACGCAACATCCCGGGCTGTGTGCAGCGGCCCCGGCTGCCCTTCGCGGTGGCCGCCACCGGTCCGCGCGGGCTGAAGCTCGCCGCTCAGTACGGACAGGCGTGGGTGACCACCGGTGACCCCAAGCTGTTCGAGAACGGCACGCCTGAGCAGTCGGTTCACGCCATTCGCGGGCAGGTGGACAAGCTCGCCGACGCCTGTGCGGCGATCGGCCGGGACGCGGCCGGGATCGACAAGATCCTGCTCACCGGTTTCACCCCGGACCGCGGCCGTCCGCTGGAGTCCCTCGGTGCCTTCGTCGACTTCGCGGGCCGGCACCAGGAACTGGGCTTCACCGACATCGTGATCCACTGGCCCATCCCGGACTCCGACTTCGCCGCGGACGAGAAGATCTTCGAGCAGATCGCCATGGAGGCTCCGGCACAGCTCCGCTGAGTCGGCACCCCTGCCCCTGCCCCTGCCCCTGCCCCTGTCAGGAGCGTGGAGTACAACGGCCCTGGTAGGGGCGGTATCCACTCACCTGTGCACTCTCCCGCACAGCCGTACGGACATATGCGGGAGAATGGCCCGGTGACCTCAGCTACTCGACAGCCCGAGACCCCGGCCTCCGCCGTCCCGCCACGGCTGATCGCCACCGACCTGGACGGCACTCTGCTGCGTGACGACAAGTCGGTGTCCCCCCGCACGGTGGCGGCCCTGGCGGCAGCCGAGGAGGCGGGTGTCGAGGTCTTCTTCGTCACCGGCCGCCCGGCCCGCTGGATGGACGTCGTCAGCGACCACGTCCACGGCCACGGCCTGGCGATCTGCGGCAACGGCGCCGCCGTGGTCGACCTGCACGGCGGCCCCGGCGCCCACCGCTTCGTGAAGGTCCGCGAACTGGCCCGGGAGAACGCCCTCGACGCCGTACGCCTGGTGCGCGAGGCGGCGCCCGGGACGGTGTACGCGATCGAGCTGACGTACGGCTTCTACCAGGAGCAGGCGTATCCGAAGCTGCACATGGAGATACCGGACAGCCTCGCCACCGCCGAGAAACTCCTCGCGCCGGACGCCCCGGGGGCCGACGAGCCGGTGCTGAAGATCCTCGCGTTCCACCCCGAGCTGGACCCGGACGTCTTCCTGAACCTCGCCCGTCTCGCCCTCGGCGACCGCGCGAACGTCACCCGCTCCAGCCCCAGCGCCCTGCTGGAGATCAGCGGGCCCGGCGTCTCCAAGGCCAGCACCCTCGCCCTGTGCTGCGCGGAGCGCGGTATCGCGCCCGAGGAGGTCGTCGCCTTCGGGGACATGCCGAACGACGTCGAGATGCTCACCTGGGCGGGACGGTCGTACGCGATGGGCAACGCGCACCCCGACGTGCTCGCGGCGGCGTCGGGACGGACCGTCGACAACAACGAGGACGGTGTGGCGGTCGTGATCGAGCGGATGCTGGCCGAACGGCGGTAGCGGCGGCCGGCAGTAATTGGCGTCGTCCTGGAGCGCGCTCCTTACGCGAGCGACGAGTGCCCTAGCCGAGCGGGACTCCTCGCTGTGCCAGCCAGGGCAGCGGGTCGACCGCCGATCCCATGTCCGGGGTGACCCGCACCTCGAAGTGCAGATGCGGGCCGGTGGAGTTGCCGGTCGTGCCGGACTGGGCGATCCACTGGCCGGTGGTGACGCGGTCCCCCTGGTCGACGGTGACGGCGGCGAGGTGGGCGTACTGCGTGTAGTAGCCGCCCGGGTGCTCGATGACGATCTCGATGCCGAAGGCGCCTCCGCAGGACACCCGCACCACGCGACCCGCTCCGGCCGCCCGCACCGGCGTGCCGATGGGGACCGCGAAGTCCTGGCCGGTGTGCCGGTTCGCCCAGCGGGAGCCGCCGCTGCCGAAGCCCGCGGACAGTTCGACGGTCTCCACCGGCGCGACCCACGGGTCGGTGACCCGGATCGGCGGCTGGTCGAGGCGGACGGCGCCCCGGCAGCTGCCCGCCGCGACCGAGGCGTCCGCCTGGCCCTGCAACTGCCCACGCGCCTCCTCGAGTTTCCGCTGGATGCCCTGCTTCAGGTCGGCGAGTTCGGCGTTCCGTTTCTCCAGCGTCCGCCAGGCCGACGCGGCCTTCACCTCGTCACCGGCGAGCCGTGCCTCGGCCCGGTGGCTCCTGCCGATCGCGTTGCCGACGGCGAGATCCGCCTGGGAGAAGACGTGCTGATCGCGCATCAGGTCCTCGGGGCTGTCCGCGAGGATGATCCGGGCAGCCATCGGAATACCGCCTCCGCTGCGGTACTGGGCGCGGGCGATCCGGCCCAGGTCCTCGTGCAGCCGTGCGATCTCCCGCCGCTCGCGGTCCAGTTGAGCCTCGACCCGCTGGGCGCGGGCCCGTTGCGCGTCGGCCGCCTGCCGACCCGCCTCGTACCGCTGCGCCGCGACGGCCGCGTCCTGGTACAGCCGCGCCACCTCCCCGCTGGCACCGGCGGCAGTGTGGGTGTCGTCGTCGCCGGGGCGGGCCGCCAGGACGGCGAGCGCGCACAGCAGCACCGGAACGAGCAGCGGGTGACGGCGAGATGAGCGCATGTCAGCGATCGTGACCCGCGCGCGGGACGAAGGCCCTGTTCAAGTCGTACGCATGGGGGACGCGTTGCTGCGAACGGCTCAGCGGGAGCCACGGCGGGCAGGTGCCCGACAGGGCTCGACGGAAGCCACACCGGACGGGTGTCTGACGGGCTCAGCGGAAGCCACACCGGACGGGTGTCTGACGGGGCTCGGCGGGAGTCACGGCGGACAGAGTCCCGGCAGGGCTCAGCGGAAGCCGCACCCGACAGAGTCCCGGCAGGGCTCAGCCAAAGCCGCACCCGACAGAGTCCCGGCCGGGGCTCAGTGGGGCGCCTGCCACGCCACCGTCGTGCCGCCGCCGTCCTCGCCGATACCCGGGCCGTACCAGCTGTCGCCGCCCAGGGATTCGGCCCGGCGCTTGAGGTTCTTCAGGCCGCTGCGCCGACCGCCCGCGGGGATGCCGACGCCGTCGTCCGCGACGGTGAGCCGTACGCCGGGCCGGCCGTCCGGCAGGGTCGCGGTCGCGTCGACGACGACCTCGATCCGGGCCGCCTCCGCGTGCCGGAACGCGTTGGAGAGGGCCTCGCGCAGGGCCGCGATGAGGTTCTTGCCGGTGAGGTCGCCGACCGTCGTGTCGACCGCGCCGACGAAACGGTGCCCGGGCTTGAAGCCGAGCGGCACGGCCGCCATGTTGATCTCCCGCAGCACCCGCGTGCGCAGCCCGGAGGGCGCCTCGGCGGGGCCCTGCTGGAGCGCGAAGATCGCGGTGCGGATCTCCTGGATGGTGACGTCGAGTTCGTCGACGGCGTTGCCCACGCCGTGTCGCACCTCGGGGACGAGCGACCCGCGCTGGGCACTCTCCAGCATCATCCCGGTGGCGAACAGCCGTTGGATGACAAGGTCGTGCAGGTCACGGGCGATACGGTCGCGGTCCTCGTACACCGCGAGCCGTTCCCGGTCGCGCTGCGCCTCGGCCATCATCAGCGCGAGCGCGGCCTGCGAGGCGAACTGGATCGCGAGCGTGCGTTCCGCCTCCGTGAAGGGCCGCTCGCCCTGCGCGCGGGGTGTGACCAGGGCCCCCAGGACGCGCCCACCGCTCTGCAGGGGCAGCGCCATGATCGGTCCGTACGCGCGCGCGAGGGCGCTGATCATCCGGGGATCGGTGGCCGCGTCCGCCACGAACACCGGCTGTCCGTCGAGGAGTTGCGCGATGATCTCGCTGTCCGGCGCGACGACCCTGCCGAGCTGGTCCGACGGCTGTTCCGAGGACACGGCGACGATCTCCATGCCGCCCTCGGCGGCGGGCAGCAGCACGATCCCGGCCGCCGAACCGGAGAGCCTGCGGGCCCGTTCCGCGACGACCTGCAACGCGTCCTCGGCGTCCCCGCCGGACAGCAGCGCGGTCGTGACGGCCACCGACCCGTCGATCCACCGTTCACGCTGCTTGGCGGCCTCGTACAACCGGGCGTTGCCGATGGCGATACCGGCCTCGGTCGCCAGCACCCGGACCATGCTGACGTCGTAGTCGTTGAAGGGGTCTCCGCCGCGCTTCTCGCCCAGATAGAGGTTGCCGAAGACCTCCCCCGAGACACGGATGGGGACGCCGAGGAAGGCACGCATCCGCGGATGGTGCTCGGGGAAACCCCAGGACCGCGGATCCTCGGTCACATCAGTCAGCCGTACCGGATCGGGCTCCCGGATGAGCGCGCCGAGCAGGCCCGTGTGCCCGTCGGGCAGCCGCCCGATGCGCCGCGCGGTCTCCGCGCCGACGCCGTGGAAGACGAAGTCGGCGAGGGCGTCGCCGTCCTCGTCGACGACACCGATCCCCGCGTACCGGGCGTCCGTCAGCGTGGCCGCCGCCTCGCAGATCCGCTCCAGTGTGGAGTGCAGTTCGAGCCCGCTCCCCACGGACCGCATGGCCTCCAGCAACTGCGGGACGCGGAGGGCCAGTTCGGCCGAGAGTCCCGGGGCGGGTGGCGGCGGGGGACCGGGGCGCGGGGCGGCTGACATACATCGAGCCTAATTAGTCCCCTTTCTCACGGAAAGTCGAGCGGCTCGGCCACCGGACCCCTAACCGGCCGCCACCAGCAGCTCCGACTCCGCCTCCCGCTCCGCCATCCCCCGCAACGGCCCCTCCACCGAGGCCAGTCCGGCGAACGGCCCCCGCTGCACGACCCGTCCTTCGTCCAGCACGATCACCTCGTCCACGTCCTCCAGGCCCGCGAGCCGGTGGGTGATGAGCAGGGTCGTACGGCCCTCCGTGGCGGCCAGGAGATCGGCGGTGAGCGCGTCGGCGGTCGCCAGGTCCAGGTGTTCGGCGGGCTCGTCGAGCACGAGGACCGGGAAGTCGGCGAGCAGCGCGCGGGCGAGCGCCAGCCGCTGCCGCTGCCCACCGGACAGCCGCGCCCCGTGCTCACCGACCAGCGTGTCCAGGCCCTCGGGCAGCCCGTCGGCCCAGTCGAGCAGCCGGGCCCGCGCCAGCGCGCCCCGCAGTTCGTCCTCGGTCGCGTCCTTCTTCGCGAGCAGCAGGTTCTCGCGCACCGAGCTGTCGAAGAGGTGCGCGTCCTGCGCACACAGCCCGACGAGCTGTCGTACGTCGTCGCCGTCCAGGGCGTACGCGTCCACACCGGCCAGCGTGTACGTGCCGGCGTCCGCGTCGAGGAACCGCAGCAGCACCTGCGCCAGCGTCGTCTTGCCTGACCCGGAGGACCCGACGACGGCGACCCGGCGCCCCTTCTCCAACGTCAGGGCGAGCCCGGCGAGCGCGTCCCGGTCCTGCCCGGTGTGCCGGGCGGCCAGTCCCTGCACGACGAGCGGGAAGGGTGTCGCGGGCGCCTGGCGGGGCCGCTCCGGTTCGCGTACGGGCTCGGGAGCGTCGAGCACCTCGTACACGCGCTCGGCGCTCTTGCGGACCCGCTGCCGGTACTGCACGGCGAGGGGCAGTCCGAGGACGGCCTCGAACGCGGCGAGCGGGGTGAGGACGACGACCGCCGTCAACACGCCACTGAGCCGCCCCGCGGTGACGGCCTGGGCGGCAACGAGCGCGGTGGCGGCGACGGTCAGGCCCGAGATCAGCGCGGTGAGTCCGTCGCCGAGGGCGGTGGCGGTGGCCGCTCGGGAGGCGATCCGGGTGAGCGTGCTGTCGGCCCGCTTGGCCTCCGCCGTACGGGCGGGCAGCGCACCGGCGACCGTCAACTCGGCGGTTCCGGTGAGCAGTTCGGTCACGCGGGTGGCGAGTGCTCCGCGGGCGGGGGCCAAGCGCCGTTCGGCACGGCGGGCCACGGCGCCGGTCACGAGGGGGACGCCGACACCGGCCGCGAGGAGACCGACCGCGAGGACGGCACCGGCCTCGGGCAACAGCCAGGCCGTGAAGCCGACCGTCGCCGCGGATACGGCGGCCGCGACCCCGGCGGGCAGCAGCCAGCGCAGCCAGTAGTCCTGGAGCGCGTCCACGTCGGCGACGAGCCGGGACAGCAGATCGCCGCGACGGGTGTCGCGCAGCCCGGCGGGCGCCAGCCGCTCAAGGCGCCGGTAGACGGCGACCCGGGTGTCGGCCAGCATCCGCAGCACCGCGTCGTGCGACACGAGCCGCTCCGCGTACCGGAAAACGGCCCGCCCGATCCCGAAGGTCCGGGTCGCCGTGACGGCCACCATCAGGTACAGCACGGGCGGCTGCTGCGAGGCCCGCGAGATCAGCCACCCCGAGGTACCCATGAGCCCAACAGCACTGCCCAGCGCGAGACTTCCGAGCAACAGCGCCAGGGCGAGGCGACCGCGCCGGGCACCGGACATGGCACGGACCCGGGCGAGGACACCACCCGTGTGCGCCGCGAGCCGTGTCTCGGGCTCGTCGGCGACAGCAGAATCCACCGGCACCTCCGACGAGACCGGGTTCATGTCGGCGAGCGTCGGCGCGGCCTCCGCGTGAATCGCAGCCACGCCCTCCGTCACCCGCACCACCCGGTCGGCCACCGCCAGGAGGGCCGGCCGGTGCACCACGAGCAGCACTGTCCGCCCGACCGCCAACCGCCGTACCGCCTCGACCACTTCGGCCTCGGTCGCTCCGTCCAGCGCTGCCGTCGGTTCGTCGAGGAGCAGGACGGGCCGGTCGGCGAGGAAGGCCCGGGCGAGGGCGAGCCGTTGCCGCTGCCCGGCGGACAGCCCGGCCCCGTCCTCACCGAGCACGCTCCCGATGCCCTCGGACAACGCGTCCACGAAGTCCAGGGCGCCCGCATCGGTCAACGCCCGCCGTACGGCGGTGTCGTCGGCGTCGGGGTGGGCGAGCCGGATGTTCTCGGCGATCGTCCCGGCGTACAGCTGTGGGCGTTGCGGCACCCAGGCGATCCGCGACCGCCAACGCTCCAGGTCGACGTCGGTGAGATCGACTCCCCCGACGCGTACCCGACCCTCGGTGGGCCGTACGAACCCCAACAGGGCGTTCAGCAACGTGGACTTGCCGGAGCCGCTCGGGCCGACGAGGGCGACCGTCTCTCCGGGTGCCACGGCGAAGGACGCGTCCGACACGGCGTCCGCAGACCGCCCGGGATAGCGGACCGTCACGCCCTCGAAGGTCAGGGCGTCCGACGGCACCTCTTCGGTGCCCGAGGCCGAGACCGGCGTCTCCAGTACGGCGAAGATCTCCTCAGCCGCCGCGAGGCCCTCCGCCGCCGCGTGGTACTGCGCGCCCACCTGACGCAGCGGCAGATACGCCTCGGGGGCCAGAACGAGGACGACAAGGCCGACGTAGAGGTCCATGTCGCCGTGGACGAGGCGCATGCCGATCGTCACGGCGACCAGGGCCACGGAGAGGGTGGCGAGAAGTTCCAGGGCGAAGGAGGAGACGAACGCGATCCGGAGCGTCCGCATGGTCGCCTGGCGGTACTCGCCGGTGATGCGCCGGATCGAGTCGGCCTGTGCTTTGGCCCGCCCGAACACCTTCAGGGTGGGCAGGCCCGCGACCACGTCCAGGAAGTGCCCGGACAGGCGGGACAGCAACTGCCACTGCCGGTCCATCCGGGACTGCGCGGCCCAGCCGATCATCACCATGAAGAGCGGGATGAGCGGGAGTGTGCCGACGATGATCGCCGCCGACACCCAGTCCTCGGTGACGATCCGGGCCAGCACCGCCACCGGGACGACGATCGCGAGGCCCAACTGCGGGAGGTAGCGCGAGAAGTAGTCGTCGAGGGCGTCGACGCCCCGGGTGGCGAGGGCGACCAGCGAACCGGTCCGCTGCCCGCTCAGCCAGCCGGGGCCCAGCTCCACGGAACGCTCCAGCAGCCGTCGCCGTAGCTCCGACTTCACGGCGGCGCTGGCGCGATGGGCGGCGAGTTCGGTGAGCCAGGAGACGAGGGCGCGGCCGACGGCGACCGCCACCAACAGCAGCAGGGGAGTGCCGAGTTCACCGACGGACATCCGGTGCTGGAAGGCACCGACCACGACCTCGGCGATGAGCATCGCCTGGGCGATGACCAGCAACGCACCGACAGCACCCAGGCCGACGACCGCCATGAGGAAGAGGCGGGTGGCGCGGGCGTAGCGGAGCAGACGTGGGTCGATCGGTTTCACGTGAAACACACCCTCTTCTCGGGAGGTCCCCGACTTCGCAGCGGGTTCCGACTTCTCGGCGGGCCCAAGGGGGCATGTTTCACGTGAAACATGCCCCAAGTCGGACTCAGTGCGCGGACTCGGCTCTCAGACTCAGTGCGCGGCTTCGGCGATGTGCTGCGTGCCGATCCGCTTGCGGAACACCCAGTAGGTCCAGCTCTGGTAGAGCAGGACGATCGGCGTGGCGATACCCGCGCACCAGGTCATGATCTTCAGGGTGTACGGGCTCGACGAGGCGTTGGTGACCGTGAGGCTCCAGTCCGGGTTGAGCGAGGACGGCATGACGTTCGGGAAGAGCGACAGGAAGAGCATCGCGACGGCCGCCACGATGGTCAGGCCGGAGAACGCGAACGACCAGCCCTCACGGCCCAGCTGGATCGCCCCCAGCGCCGCGACGAGCGCGACGACGGCCACGATCAGCGCGACCAGACTCTTGCCGTCACCGCTGTCGACCTGGGTCCAGATCAGGAAGGCCAGCGCCAACAGGGCGGTGACGAGGCCGACTTGAAGCGCCAGCTTCCGGGCCCGGGTCCGGATGTCCCCGACCGTCTTGAGGGCCGTGAACACCGCGCCGTGGAAGGTGAAGAGGGTCAGGGTGACCAGGCCGCCGAGGATCGCGTACGGGTTGAGCAGGTCCCAGAAGTTACCGGCGTACTCGAAGTTCTTGTCGATCTTCACGCCCCGGACGATGTTGCCGAAGGCCACGCCCCACAGGAACGCGGGGAGCAGCGAGGTCCAGAAGATCGCCGTCTCCCAGTTGCGCTGCCAGTTCTCCTCGGGCCGCTTCGCCCGGTACTCGAAGGCGACGCCCCGGACGATCAGGCAGACCAGGATGATCAGCAGGGCGAGGTAGAAGCCGGAGAAGAGGGTGGCGTACCACTCGGGGAAGGCGGCGAAGGTCGCGCCGCCGGCCGAGAGGAGCCAGACCTCGTTGCCGTCCCAGACCGGGCCGATCGTGTTGATCAGGACCCGCTTCTCGGTGCGGTCGCGGGCGAGCAGTTTGGTGAGGATGCCGACCCCGAAGTCGAAGCCCTCCAGGAAGAAGTAGCCGGTCCACAGGACGGCGATGAGGACGAACCAGACGTCGTGCAGTTCCATGACTGTTGCAGCTCCCTCGGCCTAGTACGAGAAGGCCATCGGCTTGTCGGCGTCACGGGAGTCGCCGCCGATCTTCGTGGGCGGGTTGAGGTCGGCCTCGGTGAGTTCGGGCGGGCCGGCCTTGACGTACTTCGCGAGCAGCTTGACCTCGATGACGGCGAGGACGGCGTAGAGCGAGGTGAAGACGATCATCGAGGTGAGGACCTCGCCCTGGGAGACGCTGGGGGAGACCGCGTCACGGGTCTGGAAGAGGCCGTAGACGACCCAGGGCTGGCGGCCCATCTCGGTGAAGATCCAGCCCCAGGAGTTGGCGATCAGCGGGAAGCCGAGGGTCCAGATCGACACGAGCCAGTAGAGCTTGGTGAGTTTCGGGCCGAGGGCCTTCTTCTTGAAGAGGACGACGTTCGGCACTTCGTCCTCGGCGACCCGCAGATGCTGGGGCAGCATGAACTTCTTGCGGGTCAGCCAGAGTCCGGCCAGGCCGATGACGAAGGACGCCATCCCGAAGCCGATCATCCAGCGGAACGCCCAGAAGGTGACGGGGATGATGGGCCGGTAGTCGCCGGGACCGTACTTGGCCTGCTCGGCCTTGTTGGTGTCGTTGATGCCGGGGACGTAGGAGCTGAAGTCGTCGTCGGCGAGGAAGGACAGTATCCCGGGGATCGACAGCTCGACGGAGTTGTGGCCCTTGCTGACGTCGCCGTAGGCGAAGATCGAGAACGGCGCGGAGTTCTGGCCGTCCCACAGCGCCTCGGCGGACGCCATCTTCATCGGCTGCTGCTTGAACATGACCTTGCCGAGGGTGTCGCCGCTGACGGCGGTGAGCAGGCCGGCGATGGCGACGGTGATCAGGCCCAGCCGCAGCGAGCTCTTCATCACCGCGATGTGCTTCTTGCGGAACAGGTGGAAGGCCGCGATGCCGACCATGAACGCGCCACCGGTCAGGAACGACGCGGAGAGCGTGTGGAAGGCCTGCGCGAGGGCGGTGTTCTGGGTCAGCACGTGCCAGAAGTCGGTGAGTTCGGCACGGCCCTTCGCCTTGTTGATCTTGTAGCCGACGGGATGCTGCATCCACGAGTTGGCCGCGAGGATGAAGTACGCCGACAGGATCGTGCCGAGCGAGACCATCCAGATGCAGGCCAGGTGGATCCGCTTGGGCAGCTTGTCCCAGCCGAAGATCCACAGCCCGATGAAGGTGGACTCGAAGAAGAACGCGATCAGCGCCTCGAAGGCGAGCGGGGCACCGAAGATGTCACCGACGAACCGCGAGTAGGTGGACCAGTTCATGCCGAACTGGAACTCCTGGACGATGCCCGTGACGACGCCCATGGCGATGTTGATCAGGAAGAGCTTGCCCCAGAACTTGGTGGCCCTGAGGTACTTCTCCTTCTCCGTGCGCACCCACGCGGTCTGCAGCCCGGCCGTGAGAGCGGCGAGCGAGATCGTCAGGGGGATGAACAGGAAGTGGTAGACGGTGGTGATGCCGAACTGCCATCGCGCCAGTGTCTCTGGCGCCAGAGCCATTTCCACGTCGTCGGTCTCCTTATGTCGCCGTGGTACAGCGGCAGTTTGCCCCTTTTATCGCACGCATCATGGGACGAACTGGGACACGCTTGTGAACGCGTTCACATTCACAAGCTATTATGACGTACGGATTTTCGGCAGCGGAAGGGGGGTCCCGCTCGGAGGCCCATTACGGAGGGGAGTCCCCCTGAGGCAACCCCCCTGACGTCACTCGTTACGAACCCTCACATCGGCGGTTGTGACGAACGACCCATCGGCAGTGGTGACGAACCACCCGCCGCCGACGGCTAGAGCTCCTTGCGGAACCCCTCCGCCACCTTCAGGAAGATGTCGTTGCCCTCGGTCTCCCCGATCGTGATCCGCACACCCTCACCCGCGAACGGCCGTACCACCACGCCCGCCTGGTCGCAGGCCGCCGCGAAGTCGAGCGTGCGCTCCCCCAGCCGTAGCCACACGAAGTTGGCCTGGGTCTCCGGGACCGTCCAGCCCTGGGCGCGCAGCGTGTCGACCACGCGGGTGCGCTCGCCGACCAACGAGCCGACGCGGCCGAGCAGTTCGTCCTCGGCACGCAGCGAGGCGATCGCCGCGTCCTGCGCGAGCTGGCTCACCCCGAAGGGCACGGCCGTCTTGCGCAGCGCCGCGGCCACCGGCTCGTGGGCGATCGCGAAACCGACCCGCAGGCCGGCGAGGCCGTACGCCTTGGAGAAGGTCCGCAGGACGCAGACGTTCGGCCGGTCGCGGTAGAGCTGGACGCCGTCCGGGACCTCCATGTCGCGGATGAACTCCCGGTACGCCTCGTCCAGGACGACGAGCACATCGCCGGGCACCCGGTCCAGGAAGCGCTCCAGCTCGGCCCGGCGGACGACCGTGCCCGTGGGGTTGTTGGGGTTGCAGACGAAGATCAGCCGGGTGCGGTCGGTGATGGCGTCGGCCATCGCGTCCAGGTCGTGCACGTCACCCGGTGTCAGCGGTACCTGCACGGCCGTGGCGCCGCTGACCCGGGTGATGATCGGGTACGCCTCGAAGGAGCGCCAGGCGTACATGACCTCGTCGCCGGGGCCGGCGGTCGCCTGGATCAGCTGCTGGGCGACGCCGACCGAGCCGGTGCCGGTGGCCAGGTGGGAGACGGGGACGCCGAACCGTTCCGCCAGCTCGTTCATCAGGCCGGTGCACGCCATGTCGGGGTACCGGTTGAAGTTCTGGGCGGCCGCGGTGACGCTCTCCATCACGCCGGGCAGCGGGGGGTACGGGTTCTCGTTGGAGGACAGCTTGTAGGCCACCGGACCGTCCGCCGAGGCGGGCCTGCCCGGCTTGTAGGTGGGGATACCCTCCAGCTCGGCGCGCAGCTTCGGGCTCGTCTCGCTCACCGCAGTCCTCCTTGTGACCACCACCGGCACCACCGGCTACCAATACTGCTCACCTTATGAGGATTCGGGGGTGGTGCGTACAGGTGCGGTACGGGGGTCCGGTACGAGCGGGCGGCTTCCGGCATCAGGATGAGCAGCCTCCGGCGTCCGCGTGATCAGTCACCGGCGTCCGATCGACGCCCGCGTGAACGGTCTTCCGGCGTCTCCCGAGATCGCCCCACGCGTCACATACGCATCAGGGGCAACACCGCACGAAGGCGCACGAACCGGGGGCGCGCTGTACATATATCTATGCGCCGGTAGCTCGCGCCGTGGCGCGCATCCCTCGTGCAGGTGAGTTGAGACCTCTTCGAAACATGGGGGTCTTGGCAGGCCCATGCGCGCCGACAAGTCACGTAATGCCATCGCATCGTTTAACTGACTTTGTTTCTAAGGCAGTTGACCCCTTCTGACCTTGCAGAAACGTGCCTGTCAACGCGTGCATATGCGTCCGCACTACCCCACCGCATGAGCCCTACTATCGGCTCGCCATGACAGCAGCAGGGAAGCACCAGGTGAGCCGCGCGGAAACCTCTCGTCGAGGAAGCCGGCCGGGCCGGGCGGGAATCAGAGACGTGGCCGCCGCGGCCGGAGTCTCCATCACGACCGTCTCCGACGCCCTCAACGGCAAGGGCCGGCTCCCGGACGCCACCCGACGCCATGTCCGAGAAGTCGCCGACCGGCTGGGCTATCGGCCCTCAGCGGCGGCTCGCACACTCCGTACCGGCAAGTCGGGCCTCATCGGCCTGACCGTGACGACGTACGGGGATGAACCTTTCACCTTCACCGAGTTCGCGTACTTCGCCGAGATGGCGCGGGCCGCCACCTCGGCCGCGCTCGCCCGCGGCTACGCCCTCGTGATCCTCCCCGCGACCTCGCGCCACGACGTGTGGTCGAACGTCGCCCTGGACGGCACGGTCGTCATCGACCCGTCCGACCAGGACCCGGTGGTCAGCGAGCTCGTCCGGCAGGGTTTACCGGTCGTCTCCGACGGCCGCCCGGCCGGCTCGCTCCCGGTGACCGCGTGGGTGGACAACGATCACGAGGCCGCGGTCCTGGGCATCCTGGACCACCTGGCCGACGCCGGCGCCCGCCGGATCGGCCTGCTCACGGGCACGAGCACGGACACGTACACGCATCTCTCGACCACGGCGTACCTCCGGTGGTGCGAGCGGGTGGGCCAGGATCCGGTGTACGAGTCGTACCCGGCGCACGATCCGTGCGCGGGAGCCGTCGCCGCCGACCGTTTGCTCGCCCGGCCCGACCGGCCCGACGCGGTCTACGGCCTGTTCGACCCCAACGGCACGGATCTGCTGGCGGCGGCGCGGCGGTACGGCATGCGGGTGCCGGAGGATCTGCTGCTCGTGTGCTGCAGCGAGTCCACGGTGTACGCGAACACCGAGCCGCCGGTCACGACGCTGTCGCTGAAGCCGCGGCGGATCGGTACGGCGGTCGTCCAACTCCTCATCGACGCGATCGAGGGGGTCGAGTCCGACCTGCCGATCGAGCAGGTGATACCGACGGAGCTGATCGTGCGGACGTCGTCCCAACGGCGCCCGCCGAGAACGACTGTCAGTCCACCTCGGTCGCCTGAGGGGAAGTAGGGGCGGGGTGTCCCGAGGGGGCGGGGGTGCCCCGGGGGGACGGGGGCGCCCCCGGGGGTCGGTGCCGTCCGGGTGGGTGTGGGCTCGGGCGGGGGTGAGGGGTAGGGGTTGCATCGGGGGCTGTGGTCGGACGGAGGCGGGGCGGCTGGGTTCGCTCCGGGCACTGGGCGGGGTGCGGCGGTACCAGGCGGGCTCGGGGCTTGGTGGCGGTCGGGGCGGTGCTCGGACTTCCCCAGGGTGCCGTGATCGGGCGGAAGCGGAGGCCGGGCTTGTTCCGGGTGGCCGTGGGGGGCGGTGCCGGGGGCTCCCGTCGAGTTGCCGCCGGGGTCCCGGCGTCGAGGGTCAGCTCGGGTGCCGAGGCTCACCTCAGGTCCCAGGGCGAGCCTCGGGTGCCGTCGCGAGCGGAACTGGGCCGGGACTTCCACCTGGCAACCCGGTCCGGCCTGGCAACCCGGTCCTGCCTGGCAACCCGGTCCTGCCCGGCACCTCGGTCCGCCCCCGCCACCTCGGTCCGCCCCCGCCACCTCGGTCCGCCCCCGCCACCCCGGTCCGCCCCGCCACCCCGGTCCGCCCCGCCACCCCGGTCCGGTCAGGGACCGGAGTACTCGCGCCGGGTGCCACAGGCGCAGCCGGGGTGGTGCCGCCAGGCGCCATGGGGGTGGCCGGAGCGGTAACGGGGACTCCTCTCGGGCCCGCGGCGCGCAGGCCCCCTCAGGTGCCCGTGGCGGGCCGAACCGCCGCCGGGACTCCCACTCGGCGCCGGGGCCGGCCCGGCGGGCGGTGAGGCCTGCGCCCCCGCGGGCAAGGACGGCAGTCGGGCCCGGTACCAACGCCGGACAGTCGGTCGGTGCCGGGGCCTGCGGGGCGGGCGGTGGATCCGGCACCCTGGTAGGCAGGCCGGCCAGCGGTCGGGATCGATACCGACGCCGGCCAGGCGACCGTACCCGGGGCCCACAAGGCGGACCGCCGAACCGGCCCCCTGACGGTCAGGGCGCGCACTGGGGACCGGCAACGAAGCGGGCGCCCAACACCAGCGCCGGACACCCGGTCAACACCGCTGCCAAGACCAACTGAACCGGCGGTGAGACCAGCGCTGAGACCAGCACCGTGACGGACAGGGCACGCACTGAGCACCGACGAACCGCAGGCAGCCGGCCCGGAGCAGAATCCCGATATCGGCACCGAGGTGGACGACCGGCACCAGCACCGGACAGGCGATCGGCACCCACGACGAACAGCCCGCCGCCACCGCCCCCAGAAGTGGAAGACCGGCACCAACGCCAACCAGGCAATCGGCACCCACGTCAGCCAGTCAGCCCGCACCAACCCCGATCAGCCGGTCCACACCAGCCCCACGGAGCGCCCCACCACCCCCGAACAAGCCCCACCCAACCAGCCCCACGGAAGCGGCCCGCGAAGCCCAGTGCCCCGCAGAGCCCCCCACTCGCCACCCACTCGCCCGCAGCCGCCGACGAACCGGGAGCGGGTCGTGGCGGTACGGCGCAGCCCGCCGCGTACCCGGCACCAACCCGTCCAGCCGTGGTGACAAACCGAAGGACCCCGCAAGCGGCGGCCTCGCCGTACCGCCACGGCCCCGACCCCACCCACCACCCCCGGCGGGCGACCACACCCCGCCCCCACCACACACCTGCGGGCGATCCCACCCCGAAACGACACCCCCGCCACCCCGCACAAGCGATCGCCACCGCCCTCAGCCAGGCACCGCCCCACCAACCCCACCCAGGCACCACCCAAGCAACCCCCACCACCCCCGACCACGCACCCCCCACCCACCCCACCGCAAGGAACCACCACCAACGATTTCCAGCCGCCCAACGGCGCGAACCAACCCCCGCCCACCCCCCGTCAAGCAGACGGCCGCCAGCCGAACCCCTGCCCAATCGGGGCGAAAGCCGCGGTGGACCGGAGTCCTGGTCCGATTCAGCACCCCTGGGTCATCACATGGCGCGATCCGCATTCCTATGATGGGCCCACGACACCGCGGGCCGCTGCGACCAGGCAGTCCGACGCGGTGCAGACGCGGCGTGATGGTGGAGGGGTCGATGACTCAGGGGGCCGGTCAGGGACCCGAGACGGAGCGGACGGCGACGTTGCGCGACTTCCGGGTACCCGCGTACGTCCACGAGACCGGTCCGTACGCCGACAGCGCGCAGCCCGGCGAGGCCGTACGACCCGACGAGGAGGCCTTTGACGAGGCCTTCGACGAGGTCTATCCGGAGGGCTACACGCCCACGCAGCGCGATCTGCCCGTCATCCGTCGGGGTGACACGGTTCAGGTCGCGGTGGACCCGGCGTCGGCGGTCGTCCCGCAACAGACGGAGGGCCCCGGTCCGCTGTTCGTCGTAGGGGATGTGCACGGCTACCTGGACGAACTGGTGGCCGCCCTGCGGGAGAAGGGCCTGATCGACGCCGCGGGCAGCTGGTGCGCGGGCACCGCGCGGCTCTGGTTCCTCGGCGACTTCACCGACCGCGGCCCCGACGGCATCGGCGTCATCGACCTGGTGATGCGGCTGTCCGCCGAGGCCGCCGCGGCCGGTGGCTACTGCAAGGCCCTGATGGGCAACCACGAGCTGCTCCTGCTCGGCGCGAAGCGGTTCGGCGACACCCCCGTCAACTCCGGCGCGGGCACCGCCACCTTCCAGGCGGCCTGGCTGCTCAACGGCGGCCAGAAGACCGACATGGACCGCCTCCAGGACGTCCACCTGCAGTGGATGGCCCGGCTGGACGCCATGGAGGAGGTCGACGGCCACCTGCTCGTCCACTCCGACACCACCGCCTACCTCGACTACGGCGACTCGATCGAGGCGGTCAACGACAACGTCCGCGAGACCCTCACGCGCAACGACGCGGACGAGGTCTGGGACGTGTTCCGCAAGTTCACCAAGCGCTTCTCCTTCCGCGACGAGGGCGGCGCCGACCATGTCCGCTCCCTGCTCGACATGTACGGCGGGACCCGGATCGTGCACGGCCACAGCCCGATTCCCTATCTCCTGGGCGACGTGGGCTCCGAGGACGGCGAGGACACCGCCGGTCCCGTGGTCGAGGGACCGCACGTCTACGCCGAGGGACTCGCCATCGCGATGGACGGCGGAGTGACCATGGCCGGAAAACTGCTGGTCCAGCAACTGCCCCTGGATATCTGAGCGTTTATCGGGCAGGCGTCCCCTCCGGAGGACCGGCGGACGACAGCGCTGGCCAGGGCCAATTTCTGGAAACCCCCTGTCACCGTGTGCCGTCGCCGCTCTACCATCGGCTTATCCGTAGCAGGCTCCCCTCCGTTTCTGCCCGACGGCTCGTTGGCATGCGAGCCCCAAGCCCTACGGAGCATCGGGGGATGCACATGAACAGCGTTCCGCAGCACCTGCACAGCGAGGACCGCCAGGAGTACGAGCGGATCCTCGACGAGGCGCTGCGCTCCGCCCCTACCCGCCCGGAACTGGCCGCAGTCGGTAAGCGGCTCAACCCCGAACAGCTGCGCACCATGGCGCTGAACGCCACCGCGCTCATCACGGCGGCCGCGGCGACCGAGTACCAGCACTACGTGAAGGTCCGCGAGGAACTGCGCCGGCCGGCGTCGTCCACCCCGTCACCCGTCCACGAGACCGACTCCGCGGAGCCGGCCGGCGTGGGCGCGATGGGGCTCGCCACCACCCTGGGGGAGGCGGCCGAGGGTGCGGGCGCCATCGCCGTAGCCGCCGTCCTCACCCCCGTCCTCGCCGGCACGGCCGCGGCGATATTCCTGCTCGTGGGCTACATCCTCAAGATGCTCAGCCCCGAACCGGCGTTCGCCAAGACCATGCTCACCGCCGGCTGGGTGTTCGGCGCCATGACCGCCGCGGCGATCCTCGTCGCCATCGTCGGCCTGCTGCTCACCGCTCTGCGCAACAGGCCCTCACCCGACACCGGCCCCTACGGCGAGTCGGGCGGCGAAGTGGCCCGCGCCAGGGAGGCCTGGCACGACGCCCTCCTGGAACGCGGCATCCTGCCGTTCCTCCAGGAGGCGCTCGCGGCTCCTGGCACGGCGACCCTCCGCCGTACGACACCCACGGCACCGAGTCGCATGCCGCACCTCGGCTACGACCGCCCCGGCTTCTCCAGCCCGGACGACGGCCCGGCACCGGGTCACCGCCCGAGCTTCACCAGCCCGGACTTCTCCAGCCCGGACTTCGGGGGGCCCGAACACCAGCCGGAGTAGCCCCTCGGCTTGCGCCCCCGACCAGGGGAGCGCAAGCCGAACGCCCGGTCACGGGGACACAGGGGCGGCCAAGTGATGCGCTCGGCGAACGGCAAGTCCCTCAGAGAGCCTTGCCAGGAAGATCGACGACCGCGATGCTCTCCGCCTGCGCGACAGCCAGCCGCCGGCCGTCCGGATGCAGGGCCGCGACCGGCGTCGGGATGTGCGTCACCCCGTAACTGCCCTCCCGGCAAGGCACTTCCACAGCAGGCCACTCCGCCACCGACGCCCCCGTCGTGACATCGATCAGCCGGGGATGCCCGTACAGCGAGACGAGCGTGTCACCCCGCGGGATCAGCGTGCCGATGTGGAAGTCGACCCTGTTGCGATGCACCCACCGCTTCTCGGAGAGCGACCACACGCCCAGCTGCCGTTGGCCCAGGCCTTCGGTCTCCGCGCTCTCCTCCTGGTCGACGAACTCCTCCCCGGTCGCCACCGCCACCCGGTCACCGTCGATCCAGCAGGCCGAGATCACCTCGGAACTGTTGCCCGGGTTGAAGGACGGCACGCCACGGCCGTCGAGCAGAGCGGGATCCCTCAACACCCTTTCCAGCTCGAAGACTTCGACGATCCCGTACGGATGCCACAGCCAGCCCGCCGACAACAGATGAGTCCCACCCGGAGACACCGCCAGCCGCGAGTGGAAGACGTCGTTCCGCGTACGGTCGCCGACCGTGAGCCGTTCTCCCGATTCCGCGTCCTCGATCTGGAGGAGGTCGTACTCGTCCGGGCAGTGCACCAGCACCTCACGGCCGTCCCGCAGCACCCCGAGGGCGACCGGATAGTCGAAGTCCGGGGCGTAGTCGTCATTGCGCTCCAGCTCACGGACCGTCCGATCGCCCTCCAGCAACAGTGCCCCGGTGCCCCGCTCGTCGTAGACCACGGTGAAGCGGCCGGACGGAGAGCTGACGCTCCGGTCGAACGAATACCCATGATCGTCCGAGACCTGGCGCTCCACACCATCAGGCCCCCACCGCCGACCACCCACGACGTCCACCAGATCATCGCCGTCCCACGCCAGCGACTGCGCCTCGTCCGTCACCTGCAGAAGATTCACGGTCCCCATCCCCCAGTCCCCCGACCCACGACAACACTCCTCCGAAACCACTCAACCCCCTGGACCAGAGCCAATCAACGGGGGGTGAACCCGTAGTTCGCACGGGGGCCAGGTGCACCCCTCATCCGGAGGACAGTCCCATCCCCTCGCTCCGGCGGATCCGGTTGGCTGGTGATCGTCACCGACCGAGAACCAGAGCACCGGGGGATACGACCATGCAGATGCCGTCGTCGAAGAAGGCCGGCGCCGCCGCGCTGGCAGCAGCCCTGCTGGCGCTGGGCTCACCCCTGGCCGCGACCGCCGCCACCGCCGGGCACACGACGCCGAGGCCGTCGTCCTACACCGAGCACACACTCCGCCAAGACCTCGCAGCCGTACGGAAGTCCGGCGGCGACGACGTGAACGTGCTGGCCAGGGTCGACGGACCGAACGGCCCGCCGCTCATGGCCCGCATCGGCACCCGCACCGCCGGCTCCACGGACCCGATCCCCTGGAACTCCCACTTCCGCGTGGCCAGCACGACGAAGACGTTCGTGGCGACCGTGGTCCTGCAACTCGTCGCGGAGAAGCGCCTGTCGCTGGACGACACCGTCGAGCACTGGCTGCCGGGGGTCGTCTCGGGCAACGGCAACGACGGCAGCCGCATCACCGTCCGCGACCTGCTCCGCCAGACCAGCGGCGTGTACGACTACATCGACGACCCGGAGATCCAGGACCAGCTGATCAACCACTTCGACGAGAACCGCTACAACGCCACCCCCACGGCCGACCTGGTCGCGGTGGCGATGGAGCACCGGCCGGTGTTCGTCCCGCAGCCGGGCGGAGCCACCCGCTGGGCGTACTCCAACACCAACTACCTGCTGGCCGGGATGATCGCCGAGAAGGCCGGCGGCGCGAGCTGGCAGGACCTGGTCGAGCACCGGATCATCGCGAAGCTCGGACTGCGCAACACCTCCGTTCCCGGGCTCAACCCGTTCCTTCCCGACCCGCACGTGAACACGTACCTGACGACCGCCGACGGCAAGCGTCTCGACGTCACCGAGCACAGCTACCAGCACACCGCCGACTCCGGTGTGGTGAGCACCACCGCCGACCTGAACACCTTCTTCCGCGCCCTGGCCGACGGCCGGTTGCTCCCCGCCGAGCAGTGGCGCGAGATGCGGCAGACCGTCGCGCGGAACGACGACCCGGAGGACGTGGCCGAGATACCCGAGGGCACCTACGGCCTCGGCCTCCGCAAGATCCCGCTGACCTGCGGCGGCTTCTACTACATGCACGAGGGTGACGGCGTGGGCGTCAACACCCGCCCCGCGGTGAGCGCGGACGGCAGGCGCGCGGTGACGGTCTCCATCACGACCACCACCGCACCGCCGGACCTGGCCGCCCTCAACCGCGCGACGGACACCCTCGTCGACCACGCCCTGTGCGCGCAGCCCGCCGAGAACTGACGGAGAACTGACCGAGAGCCGGGCCGGTCGTCGTCAGTCGGCGATCGGCAGGTACACCCGGTTGCCCGCCGCCGCGAACTCCTTCGACTTCTGTTCCATCCCGATCTCGATCTCCTCCCGACTCCCGCCGTGCTCACGGCGGATGTCGTGGGAGATCTTCATCGAGCAGA
The DNA here is from genome assembly GCF_045162565.1 of Streptomyces sp. NBC_00986. Lineage (NCBI taxonomy): Bacteria > Bacillati > Actinomycetota > Actinomycetes > Kitasatosporales > Streptomycetaceae > Streptomyces > Streptomyces sp. NBC_00986. The sequence goes on along the minus strand of NZ_CP108733.1, from coordinate 6,147,426 downwards.
ACTTCGGCCCGCACATCGAGCAGAAGTGAGCGGTCTTGGCGGGCTCGGCCGGAAGCGTCTCGTCGTGGAACTCCCGTGCCGTGTCCGGGTCGAGGGCCAGGTTGAACTGGTCCTCCCAGCGGAACTCGAAGCGGGCGTCGGACAGCGCGTCATCCCACTCCTGTGCACCTGGGTGCCCCTTGGCGAGGTCGGCTGCGTGGGCGGCGATCTTGTAGGTGATGACGCCGGTCTTGACGTCGTCACGATTAGGCAGGCCCAAGTGCTCCTTGGGCGTGACGTAGCAGAGCATGGCCGTGCCCCACCAGGCGATCATCGCGGCACCGATGCCAGAAGTGATGTGGTCGTACGCAGGCGCGACGTCCGTCGTCAGCGGGCCGAGCGTATAGAACGGAGCTTCATCACAGATCTCCTGCTGAAGGTCGATGTTCTCCTTGATCTTGTGCATCGGGACATGTCCCGGGCCCTCGATCATGGTCTGTACGTTGAAACGCTTCGCGATCGTGTTGAGTTCCCCGAGCGTCCGCAATTCCGCGAACTGTGCCTCGTCGTTGGCGTCCGCGATCGAGCCCGGCCGCAGGCCGTCGCCGAGCGAGTACGTGACGTCGTAGGCGGCGAGGATCTCGCACAGTTCCTCGAAGTTCTCGTACAGGAACGATTCCTTGTGGTGCGCAAGGCACCAGGCCGCCATGATCGAGCCGCCGCGCGAGACGATGCCCGTCTTGCGGTTCGCCGTCAGCGGTACGAACGGCAGCCGCACGCCCGCGTGAACGGTCATGTAGTCCACGCCCTGTTCGGCCTGTTCGACGACCGTGTCCTTGTAGATCTCCCAGGTCAGCTCCTCGGCGCGGCCGTCGACCTTTTCGAGCGCCTGATAGAGCGGCACCGTGCCGATGGGAACGGGGGAGTTGCGCAGCACCCACTCGCGCGTGGTGTGGATATTGCGGCCGGTGGAGAGGTCCATGACCGTGTCGGCGCCCCAACGCGTCGCCCAGGTCATCTTCTCGACCTCCTCCTCGATGGAGGAAGTGACCGCGGAATTGCCGATGTTGGCGTTGACCTTCACCAGGAACCGCTTGCCGATGATCATCGGCTCGATCTCCGGATGGTTCACGTTGGCCGGCAGCACCGCCCGCCCGGCCGCGATCTCCTCCCGGACCACCTCGGGCGAGACCTTCTCCCGTACGGCCACGAACTCCATCTCGGGCGTGATCTCACCCCGCCGTGCATAGGCGAGTTGAGTGACCGCCGTGCCGTCCCGACCGCGCCGCGGCTGACGCGGCCGCCCGGGGAACACCGCGTCGAGGTTGCGCAGTCCGCCGCGCGGTGAGGTGTGCTTGATCCCGTCGTCCTCGGGGCGGACGGGACGGCCCGCGTATTCCTCGGTGTCGCCGCGCGCGATGATCCAGTTCTCCCGCAGCGGCGCCAGCCCCCGGCGGACGTCGGTGTCGACGAGCGGATCGGTGTACGGGCCGGAGGTGTCGTACAGCGTCACGGACTGCCCGTTGGTGAGGTGCACCTGACGGACCGGCACCCGCAGATCGGGGCGCGAGCCCGCGACATACCCCTTGTGCCAGCCGATGGACTTCCCGACCTCCGTCGGCTTTGCGGCCGCCGTGGGCTGTTCGGCCCGTGCGGACTTCTCGCCCGGAACGGGCTGTTCGTCCTGGCTGGAGGCAGGCGTGCGTGCGTCCTTGTTGGTCATGAGACCTACTCCCTACGCCGGCATTACCCGGTAACAGGTTCGGCGGTCGACGCAGCGGCTTCCGTCAGCCGATGTTTCATGTGAAACATCACTCGATACAGGTGACGTTTCCCGTGAAACATCGCAGAGACGAAGGTCAGCGCCCTCTCAGCCCGGTGCTCCGAGCTCCCGCGTGTGCAAAGGTGCCTCCACGCTAGCGTCATAAGTGGCGCGGTGAACAGTGGGCCTCCGGCGTTCTTGCGATGATCGGGCGGTGACCACGACACAGCAGCCCCCGTACCCGCCGACCGGGCCGCCGCATGGCCACGACCAGGGATCCGGCGACGAGCACGGGTCCGGTTCCGGGCACGACCACGGACCGGGTGGGGACGGCGGGCACGGTTCCGGCGCGGACGGTGGTCACGGTTCCGGTGGAGGCGGCGGGCACGGTCATTCACACAGCCACGGCCCGGCCGCGCCCGTCTCCCGGCATCTGCGGAAGGTCATCGCGGCGATCCTGATCCCGTTCACGGTGGCGGTCGTCGTCGGCATGGTGGTGCTGTGGCCCGGCGGCGCCCCGTCGCACAAGCGCACCGGGGTCGGCTTCGACCGGCAGACACAGCAGGCGACGGTCACCAAGGTCGTCAGCGTGAGCTGCGCGTCGGTGAACGCCTCGGGCGGGGGCTCGACCGGGGACACCTCCACCGCCGAGGGCTCCTCCGCGGCACAGGAGGCGGCCGGCACCTGCAAGAAGGCCACGGTCACGGTCTCCACGGGCAAGGACAAGGGCCGTACGTTCACGGAGATCGTCCAGCCCGACCAGTCACGGCAGTTGCATCAGGGCGAGAAGGTCGTGGTCGCGTACGAGCCCTCCGCGCCCAGGGATCTGCAGTACTCCGTCACGGACGTGAACCGTAAGTTCCCGATGGCACTGCTCGCCGGGATCTTCGCGCTGGCCGTCGTGGTGGTGGGCCGGCTGCGCGGTGTCATGGCGCTGATCGCGCTGGCCATCAGCTTCATGATCCTGAACTTCTTCATCCTGCCCGCGATCCTGCACGGCTCGAACCCGCTGATCGTGGCGGTGGTCGGATCGAGCGCCATCATGCTGATCGCCCTCTACATGTGCCACGGCCTGTCGGCCCGTACGTCGGTGGCGGTGCTCGGCACCCTGATGTCGCTGGTGCTGATCGGCGTCCTGGGCTCGGTGTTCATCGGGTGGGCCGCGCTGACCGGGAACACGGACGACAACACGGGCCTGATCCACGGCCTGTACCCGTCGATCGACATGAGCGGTCTGCTGCTCGCCGGCGTCATCATCGGCTCGCTCGGCGTGCTCGACGATGTGACGGTCACCCAGACATCGGCGGTCTGGGAGCTGCACGAGGCCAACCCCTCGATGGGCTGGCGCGGGCTGTACCGCGCCGGCATCCGCATCGGCCGCGACCACATCGCGTCGGTCGTCAACACGCTCGTCCTCGCCTACGCGGGCGCCGCACTGCCCCTGTTGCTGCTCTTCTCCATCGCGCAGAGCAGCGTGGGCGCGGTCGCCAACAGTGAGTTGGTCGCCGAGGAGATCGTGCGCACGCTGGTGGGTTCGATCGGCCTGGTCGCGTCGGTACCGGTCACCACGGCCCTCGCGGCCCTGGTCGTCTCGGCGGACCGACCGGGACCCGAGGCGGTTCCGGCGGGTGCGGTTGCGGCCACGGCAGGTGCGCCCACGGCGGCGCCGAGCGCCAAGCCCGCTGCGGCGCGCGGCGGGAAGGGCCGACGCCGCAAGCACTGAGCGCCGCCGGCACTGCAGTGGGCGGCGAGAACCGCCCCATGAGGCCGCGCAGAAGCGTTACTGCGGATCCCCGGGTCCCCAGGACTTCAAGCTCACCCGGGGCCTTCAGAACTCCACAGGGCCCTTCAGGGCTCGCGGCGCCTCCAGCGGCTTCAGTTCAGGACTCGTGGCGAAGCGTTACGCCAACGTCCCGACCCCTCGCCGCCACACCACGTCACCCCGCGCTCTGCTCCTCGGCCAGGATGCGGTCCAGCGCCTCGTCGAGGTGGGTGTCGAAGTCCGCGAGGGCGCCCTCCTGACCGAGCGGAACCAGCCGGTCGGTGCGGTCGAGGAACGCCACGAGCGGGGCCGCGCCGGTGCGGAACAGCGCCTGGTCACTGCCCACCTGAAGCCGGATCAGCACCTCACCCAGCGTCTCGGGGTCGACGGGCTCGATCCGCACGTCGCCCTCCCCGCACGCCATGCCCACCCCGTCGATCAGCAGCTCGCGACCGAAGGCCCAGGTCACCGGGGCGTCACCCGGCAAATGGAACGTCAGCCGCACGGCGTACGGATCGGACGTCTCGTAGCCCAGCTCGACCGGGATACGGAAGGAGAGCTCCTCGGAAACGAGGAAGCTCATCATGACCTCTGCCTGTACGGACTCGCGCATCGCCTATCCCGTCAACTGCCGTCGCCTGGCCGGGAATGATCCCCGTGACACTGAAGGAATATTGCTGAACGTACACGTTAGATCACAAGGAGTAAGTTTTCAGATACTGATAGAGAGCGCGAGCGACCCCAGAAGCCTGCCGACCTCGGCCTGCAACTGCCGCGCCGCGACCGGCAGTCGATCGGCCTGATGCGCGGGCAGGGAGATGGCCATCGTCGCGGCCGTGGCGCCGAGCGTGATCGGAACGGCTGCGCAGACCGTCCCCAGCGCGTACTCCTGACGCTCCACCACCAGCTCCGTCCGCCGCATCCGGTCCAGGCGCCGCACCAGGGCGTGACCGTCGCGCACGGTGTACGGCGTGAGGGACCGCACGGGGTAGCGGTCGAGGTGGTCACGACGGACGTCCTCGTCCAACTGGGCCAGCAGACACTGGCCGATCGCGTGCGCGTGGCCCGTCTCACGGAAGTCCGCCCACTCCTCCACCGCCGGAGTACCGGGGGTGTCGGAGACGCACAGGACCTCGATCTCGCCGTCGCGGTACATCGCGTAGTACACCGGTGCACCGATCAAATCCCGCCACTGCGCCAACGCGTCGACGATCGTGCTGCGACGTTTCTCCTGCGCCCCGCTGCTGCCCAGCCGCTCGGCCGCCTCCCCGAGGAAGAACAGCCCCTTGTCGCGCCGGAGGTATCCCTCGTGCACGAGAGTGCGCAGCAGGTGGTACGCCGTGGGCAGGGCGAGGCCGGTCTCACGGGCCAACTGCTTGGCGGGGGCGCCGTGTTCGTGCCCGGCGACGGACTCCAGCAGGCGCATGGCCCGTTGGACGGAGCCGATGAGGGTGGCGGCGGACGGCTGCGGATCGGCGGCCTCGGCGACGGTCGCAGCGGAGCGCTGCTGCGGCGGGGCCGCGACGGGGCGGGAGCGCGCGGCGGCGGCTGTCATGGGGCGCGGCGGCGCGATGTCTGTCACGGGACGTTGCGGCTCGGCGTCTGTCATGGGTCGTAGCTGCGCGGGGGCCGCCACGGAACGCGTTTGTGCGGGGGTCGCAACGCGTCGTACCTGCGCCGGGGTCGCCATGGAACGCATCTGCGCAGGAGTCGCAGCGGGTCTTGGCTGAGCCGGGTTCGCCACGGGACCTAGCTGCGCGGAGGCCGCCACAGGGCGTAGCTGTGTGGGGATCGCCACTGCGCGCGGCCAGGTGGGCGGGACGGGCTGGGTGGGGGGTGCGTGGGGTTGTTCTGCGGGTGCGGTGTCAACCGTGGCCAAGGGTCACTTCCGGAGCGCGAGGGGGCAGCCCGTGCGGGGAACACGGGGAGGGGTGCGCCGCCCGCGGGGTTCGTCCCCGCGTCGAATTCCGGACTTTAACCGCCCGCCACCGCCCGCAGACGGCCCGTCCGGGAAACTTCCCCCGCCCGAGGGAACCGGTGATACCTGTTACCGATCACCGGTCGCCCCAGCAGGACCTCACCAGTCGCTGCGTGAGGAGGAACTCGAGGTGAACTTCCGCACGACGTAGACCAGTCCGCCCACCAGCGCCACGAAGACCAGCGCCTTGAAGAGCAGTCCGATGACAAAGCCCACGACGGTCGCTATCAGCCCGCCGAACACGATCAGGGCGATGACCGGCACCGCGACCCACTTAACCCACCACGGCAGTCCCGCGAAGATCTCTCGCATTGTCCTCGTCCTGTACCTCTCCGCCCGTCGCTCGTACCGGGTCCGGTCGATGTCCGGCACTCCGGTGCCGGATCTCTGATGTCCTGCACTCGATGCTAGGGCGGGCGAGGGCGGAACGGGGGCCTCGCATCCCTTGTCCTCCCCTGACCGTTCCCCTAGGGAACCCTGAGACGCGGGTCAGGCTTCGGGTGGAGAGAACACCACGAGCACCCGCAGGTCCTCGCTGATGTGGTGGAACTTGTGGGCCACCCCGGCCGGCACATAGACCACGCTGCCGCGCGCCACCTGGGTGGTCTCCATGCCGACGGTGATCGCGGCCCGGCCGCTCACCACGAAGTACACCTCGTCCTGGTTGTGCGGCTGCTGACGGTCGTGCTCGCCGGAATCGAGCGCGTACAGGCCGACCGACATGTTCTTCTCGCGCAGGAACTGCAGGTACGCCCCGTCGTTGGCGGCACGCTCCGCCTCCAGTTCATCCAACCGGAATGCCTTCATCGCCCTCGTCCACACTCGGAGTCGATCTCTTCTGTCACGATCAGACACATGAAGAATTTCCTAGTCAAGACGATCGCCAACGCGGGTGCCCTGGCGGTCGCCGTATGGCTGCTCGACAAGATCACCCTGACCGGTGACAGCACCTTCAAGAAGGTCTGGACGCTGCTCCTCGTCGCCCTGGTCTTCGGCATCGTGAACTTCCTGGTCAAGCCGATCGTCAAGGTGCTGACCTTCCCGCTGTTCATCCTGACGCTCGGTCTGATCACCCTGGTGGTCAACGCGCTGATGCTGATGCTGACCTCGTGGCTGGCCGACAAGCTCGACCTGAGTTTCCATGTCGAGGGCTTCTGGACCGCCGTCCTGGGCGGCCTCATCATCTCGGTCGTCTCCTGGGCGCTCAACGTCGTCCTGCCCGAAGGGGACTGAGCGCGCGATGACGTACCGCGTCAGCTTCGTCTGCACCGGCAACATCTGCCGTTCGCCGATGGCCGAATCGGTCTTCCGCGCCCGGGTTGCGGAGGCCGGGCTCGACGGCCTGGTCGAGGTCGACAGCGCGGGCACGGACGGCTGGCACGAGGGCGACGGCGCCGACCCGCGCGCCGTCGCCGTCCTGGAGGAGCACGGCTACGGGACCGACCATGTCGCCCGCCGCTTCCAGGCCTCCTGGTTCGCCCGCCTGGACCTCGTCATCGCCCTCGACTCCGGCCACCGCAAGACCCTGCGCCGCCTCGCCCCGACCGAGCAGGACGCCGAGAAGGTCCACCTGCTCCGCTCCTACGCCCGCCCGTCGCCCGACCACCACCCCTCAACGAGTGCTTCGCACACCCCTTCTGATTCCGCCGACGCCGACCTCGACGTACCGGACCCGTACTACGGGGGCCTGGACGGCTTCGAGGAGTGTCTTGAGATGGTGGAGGCAGCGAGCGAGGGTCTGCTCGCCGCGGTGCGGGACGAAGTGGAGGGACGAGCGGTATGAGTGATTCCGCTGCAGCCGGAGGTATCGGGAACGGCATGGGCGACGGCACGCGCGCGGTGCGGGCCGGTCTACCCGAGCCGGTCAAATACGAACCGACGCTCCCCGGGCCGGTGTTCGCCGCGCACTTCCATCTCCCGGGCGAGGCGACGGGCCCGTACAAGTACGGCCGCGACGAAAACCCCACCTGGACCCACCTGGAGCGCGCCATCGGCGAGCTGGAGGCGCCCGGGCGGGACGACGTCGAGACGCTCGTGTTCGCCTCCGGGATGGCCGCCATCTCGTCGGTGCTCTTCTCCCAGCTGCGCGCCGGCGACGCGGTAGTCCTGCCCGACGACGGCTATCAGGTACTGCCCCTGGTGCGCGAGCAGTTGGAGGCGTACGGCATCGAGGTGCGCACCGCGCCGACCGGCGGGGACGCCCAGCTCGACCTCCTCGAGGGCGCCAAACTGCTGTGGATCGAGACGCCGTCCAACCCCGGGCTCGACGTGTGCGACGTACGGCGGCTCGCCGATGCGGCACACGCGCGTGGCGCCCTCGTGGCCGTCGACAACACCCTCGCCTCGCCCCTGGGGCAGCGCCCGCTGGAACTCGGCGCCGACTTCGCCGTGGCGAGCGGCACCAAGCAGCTCACCGGGCACGGGGACGTCCTCCTCGGGTACGTCGCCGGGTCAGACGCCGCCGCGATGGCCGCCGTACGGCGCTGGCGCAAGGTCGTCGGCGCGATTCCCGGGCCCATGGAGGCCTGGCTCGCGCACCGCTCGATCGCCACGCTCCAGCTGCGCGTCGACCGGCAGAACGCCACCGCGCTGATCCTCGCTCAGGCCCTGCGCGAACGGGCCGACGTGACCGGGCTGCGCTACCCGGGACTGCCGGACGACCCCTCGTACAAGATCGCCTCGCAGCAGATGCGGCGCTACGGGTGTGTGGTTTCCTTCACGCTGCCCACGCGCACGCGTGCCGAGCGTTTTCTCGACGCGCTGCGGCTCGTGGACGACGCGACGAGCTTCGGCGGGGTGCGGTCCACCGCGGAACGGCGGGGACGCTGGGGCGGGGACGCGGTTCCGGAGGGCTTCGTTCGTCTGTCGGTCGGTGCCGAGGACCCCGAGGACCTGGTGGCCGATGTGCTGCGTGCGCTGGACGAGTCGGCGCGGTGACCGCTTTACGTACCGCCGGCCGGTGTCCGGCTACGCACAGCGGACGGTCCGAGCCTCCCCCCTCGTGGCTCGGACCGTCCCTCGGTTCTGCGCGCGAAGAACCGCGCGCACAAGGCTAGTTGACTCTGTGTCAGTGTCCAATCACGGTAGCGACAGAGACCTATCGACTTATTTATAGTTGGGCCCTGCCCGGGGCCGCGGGAAGGGCGGGGAAAGGAGAGTGCGTGCCATGGATCTGGCCTTGCTGCGCACCTTCGTGACCGTGCACCGGGCCGGCTCCTTCACCCGCGCCGCGGCTCTGCTCGGCCTCTCCCAGCCGGCGGTGACGTCCCAGATCCGCACCCTGGAACGGCAGTTGGGCCGCCCCCTGTTCCTGCGCCAGGCCCGTGGGGTCACCCCCACGACCATGGGCGACGAACTCGCGCACAAGGCCGCGCCCCATCTCGACGCCCTCGTGGAGATAGCCGAGACGGGGCCCGACAACGACGCCTCGCTGCGCACTCTGCACCTCGCCGGTCCCCCCGAGTTCACCGCCGAGCGGGCCCTGCCCGCGCTCACGGAGCTGACCGGCGACGACGGCCAGGGCTTCGCACTGCGCGCGTCCTTCGGGAACGCCGAGGAGACCCTGGAGGGACTGGCCGCCGGACATCATGATCTGGCCATCAGCACGGCCCGTCCGCGCGGTGCTCTGCTCACCGCGACAACGCTCTGCGACGAGGAGCACGTCCTGGTCGCCGCCCCGCACCGGGCCGAGCAACTCGGCTCCACGCAGCTCGGCCCCAAGGACGCGCCTGCCCCGGACGACCTCCCCGTGATCGAGGTCCACGAGTCGCTGCCCTTCGTCTCCCGGTACTGGTCCTCTGTCTTCGACTCCCGCCCGGCCGCCCCGGGCACCGTGATCGTGCCGGACCTCCGCGCGGTCCTCGCGTGCGCGATCGCGGGCGCCGGGCTCGCGGTACTGCCCCGCTATCTGTGCGCCCTGGCGCTGAAACGTGGCGAGGTCGTCCCGCTCCACGAACCCGTGATTCCGCCGCTGCGGACGTATTTCCTGGTGGTGCGCACCGGCACTCTCGCGATGCCGCACATCGCCCGGGCCCACGAGTGGCTACAGCGGGCCGCGACCAACTGGGGCTGACCAGGGACTTTGCCGCCGTTCCGCGGCGAACCGGCTGGTTTCACGTGAAACATCACGCTCCGAACCGTCAAGGTCACGCCTTGCGATGTTTCACGTGGAACCAGCCGGGCCACATTTCTCCCATGACCGTCCGACCCGTGGTCAAGCGCACCGCACGTGCCGTTCTCCTCGACGGCGACGCTCTGATCCTGATCAAGCGCACCAAGCCAGGTGTCGATCCCTACTGGGTCACGCCCGGTGGCGGGGTCGAACCCGAGGACACCACCGTCGTCGACGCCCTGCACCGGGAGGTGTACGAGGAGCTCGGCGCCAAGATCAGCGACGTGGTGCCCTGCTTCGTGGACACCGTCGAGCACATCGGCGCGGACGCGGCCTCGACCGGTGTGAAGGTGCAGCACTTCTTCGTCTGCCACCTGGAGTCCATGGACCCGGCGCTACGCCACGGCCCCGAAGTGGACGAGCCCCTCGGCGAGTACGAGATCGTCAGAGTGCCCTTCACCCGCATCGGCATCGCGTCCGTCCACCTCGTGCCCCTGTCCCTACGGCACTACCTGGACGGCAACATCGAAGGCGTCCTCGCGATGCACGCCCCCGACCTGGGCTGACGTCTCCGGCGCCGGGTCAGTCGCCGGCGGCCACCAACTCCTCGACTGAGTCGTGCCGTATGCGCTCCGTCGGGAAACCGGCGTCCCGCAGGGCGTGGACACCGCTGCGGATCATTCCGGGCGGCCCGGAGACATAGGCGTCGAACTCGTTCCACGGCCCGTAGGTGCGGATGGCGTCCGGGAGTTGGAGATTCCCCTGCCGGTCGACGATCGGCCGGACCGCGAGCCACGGGTGGGACTGCTGGAGCCGGAGCATCGTGTCGATGTCATAGAGGTCGTGGTCGGTACGGGCTCCGTAGAACACCTCCACCGGGCGCCGCTCGCCGCGTTCGGCGACGTCCTCGACCAGTGCCTTGATCGGCGCTATGCCGGTGCCGCCGCCGACGCAGAGCAGTCCGCTGTCGGTGGTGTGGTCCACGGTCATCGAACCGGTCGGCGGGCCGAGCCGGATGACGTCGCCGGGTCGGGCCCGGTGCACCAGCGCGTTCGAGACCCAGCCCGCCGGGACGGCCTTCACGTGGAATGTCAGCAGCCCGTCCGAACGGGGCGCCGAGGCGAACGAGTAGTGCCGCCAGATCCGCGGCCACCAGGGCGTCTCCAGGCTCGTGTACTGCCCGGCGAGGAAAGGATAGGGCTGGTCCGGGCGGAGGGTGACGACGGCGACGTCCCGGGTCCTGAGGTCGTGGGTGACGACTTCCGCGTGCCACCAGGGCGGGGCGCGCAGTTCGTCCGCGGCGGCCGCGTCGATCATGACCTGCGAGATCGTCGTGTACGCCCGCACCCAGGCCGCCTCCATCTCGGCGTCCCAGACACCGGAGGCGTACTTGCTCAGCGCGCCGATGAGGCACTCGCCGACGGCCGGGTAGTGCTCGGGCCGGGTGCCGTACTTGCGGTGCCCGCGGCCGAGGTTCTGCAGATACGCGACGAGGACCTCGGTGTTGTCGATGTGCTCGGCGGCGGTCAGCAACGCCTTGAGCAACCGGTCCCGCTGGGTGTCCATCGCCGCCGGGAACAGCGACCGCAGCTCGGGGTGACGCACGAAGAGCAGCGCGTAGAAGTACGAGGTGACCTTGTCGGCCACGGGACCGACTTCGGCCATCGTCCGGCGAATGAGTACGGCGTCCGGGGAGGCCTTCTCAGTGGCGGTGGCCGCGCCGGAAGAGCGCTGGGCGGGCACGCGCACGGGGGCCGGTACAGGGGCGGGGGCGGCCTGGGCTTGGGCAACCTCAGCGACGACCGGAGCGGGTGCGGCGGCGGGCTGCGGCGCGGGAGGCGGGGGTGCTGCCGACGCAGGGCCGGGAGCCATGCGCGGGGCGGGGCTTGAGGACTGGACAGGGGGCGAGGTCTGGACGGGAGTTGAGCGCTGCGCGGCGGTCACGGCCGACGGTATTCGCTGCTGCCCGGCCGCCAGGTCCCGCTGAGCGGCGTGCCCGTCCGGATGGGACGCGACACCGTCGCCGCTCGGAGCCGTCGGGACAGGCGGGGCTGCTGAGACGGGTGGAGTCGAGAGGGCGGGAGGAGCCAATGGGGCCGGTGGAGTCGAGGGGGCCGAACCGTCCGTGGGCGGAAGCTCTGTGCTCCCCGCCGCCGCGCCCCTGCGGACCGGACGCAGCACGGCCGGACGCCGTCCCTCCGTCGCCCCACGTTCTTCGCCCGGAGGCACCTCCGGCTGTTTGCGCGGAGTGAACCAGCCGCCTCCGCCGCTGCCGCCGGATGTGCCGTTGTCGGCCGACGGGGTGGTCGGAGCGTCCATGGTGTGCCTCGCCTCGAACATCTTTCGGTCGGTCTGCGCGCTTCCTCAGCCGGAAGCTGACTGCTTCCGCGCGGACGGCTTGCTTCTCCCCGTTCGGTCAAGCTGCCGATACAGCCATATCCAACCCACATTCCCACTGCGTACGGACAAGTAAGGCGAGAGTGTGACATTGCCCGCAGTACTCTCACGCGGCGTCCGGCTCCGGACAAGAACCGGAGTCGACCCTACCGGCCCGTGCTCCGCACACAAATGCCGCCTCGCTCCCCCACGGACAGGGGGAGGGGCGAACCATCGATTCCCTCAATTACCGGGCGCCGCGCACCAATTCGTAGGCATCCCACAGATCCCGCCCCTCATAGGAGTGGGTCGCGAGCCCCGACAGATGCTGATCCGCATTGACCGCGACGGAGACGGGCACGGCACCGAACAGGTCTTTGTCCGACATCGAGTCGCCGTACGCGACGCAGTCCGCCCGCGTCACCCCGAACTCCTCACAGAGCCGGTCCGCGATCACCACCTTGGCCGCGGAGTTGAGGACTCCAACCAGGTCCATGGACGGCGCGGTGAACGGCACGGCGGGGAAAAGCGATCCGTGTGCCGCGTGGGCGCCCCAGCCCGTGAGCCGTTCCACAAAGAAGGAAGGCGAGAGCGATACAACAGCGCAGTATTCGCCGGCGCTGCTGATCTCGGCCCAGACCTCACGGATCCGCGCCAGCCAAGGGGCCCCTTCGAAGGCCGCCGCCACATGCGCCTCGGTGAGATCCGCCCACAGCGTGTATACGCGGGTCGCGTACTCCGGTGGCCCGATCAGCCCGGACGAGATCGCCTGCTCGAGTTCCACCGTCTCGGATTCCAGGCCGAGTTGACGGGAGATCTCCAGGGGTGCGCTGGTTCCGTGCAGCAAAGTGCCGTCGAGGTCGAAGAGATGAAGTCTCGCCATGAGCCACGAGGTTAGTCGGCGGACCTGTGGCACCTTCCGCGAGGCTGCCGGATGCTCGCCGTTCCCCGGTGTTTCACGTGAAACATCCGGCTTCTGTGGGTGCGTTGTGCCGCTGATCACGACATGGCCAAAAGCACATACGTCTCACCGGAAACAGGTGGACGCCGACAACGCACGTCAGACAGCCTGACCTGCGTGCCGACTCCTTCCCTCGCCGCTCTGCCCATCCGCCGACTGACGCTCCGCGATCGCCTCGCCTGCGCCGACTTGTCCGAGGACCGGGGGTGGCCACGCGAGGAACACAAGTGGGGCTTTCTCCTGAGCGCCGGGAAGGGCTACGGCATCGACGCCCCCGAGGGCGGTCTTCTCGCGGCATGCGTGGTCACGGAGTACGGCCCGCAGGACCGCCCAGATCTGGTTGCCATCGGCATGGTCCTGGTCGCCGAGCGGTACGCCCGTCAGGGCGTGGGACGCCGTCTGATGCGCCACCTGGTCTCAGCGATGGGCACCACACCACTGACCCTGTACGCGACCCCGAACGGCCGCCCGCTCTACGAAGAACTCGGCTTCAAGGCGACCGGCCGGGCCGAGACGCTGCGCGGCCACTTCACACCTGCCGGACGCGAGTCCCCGATCGCCACCCGTGCGGCCACGGCTGAGGACCTCACCGGCATCCTGCGCCTCGACGAGGCGGTCTTCGGGACCGATCGCACGCTCCTCATCACGCGACTGCCCGCCTTCTCCGACCAGTTGAGGGTGGCGGAGGAGAACGGCCGGATCATCGGCTACGCGGCCGCGTGGCCCAACATGGACACCCAGGTCGTGGGCCCACTGATCGCACACGACACGGAGACGGCGAAGGCCCTCCTCGCCTCCCTCGCCGCCCGCATCGACCGTCCCCTGCGCACCGACATCGACGTACGCCACGAGGACCTGCTGTCCTGGGCGAAGGAACACGGCCTCGTCTCCTCCGCCGTCAACTCCGTGATGACGTACGGCATCGCCGAACTGCCCGGCGACTGGACACGACGGTTCGCCCCCCTGACGGTCGCGGCCGGCTGACGCTCTCCGCGCAACGCAGAACGCCGGTTCCCGACCTACCTCGTCGAGAACCGGCGTTTCCGTCACCTACAGACGTCAGACAAGCGCCTCTACGGCGGCCTGGGCGAAGCCGTGGTCCTGCGCGGGCGCGCCGCCGCCGACCCCGATCGCCCCGATCAGCCGGCCGTCACGGTGCACCGGGATGCCGCCCGCGATGAACAGCAGCGGCCTGTCGAGCGCGGTGGGCAGGGTGTGGAAGAGGCCTCCGGGCTGGACGGCATCAACGAGGTCGGCGGTGGGCGCGTTCAACTGAAGCGCGGTGTACGCCTTGCGGGTGCTGGTCTCTCCGGAGATCAGCACAGCCTGGTCGTCCCGCCGGAAGGCGAGCAGATGACCGCCCGCGTCCAGCACGGTGATGCTCACGGTGACCCCGGCGGCCTCCGCGGCTCGGCGGGCCTCGGCGACGAGCGCTTCGGCGTCCTGAGTGGTCAGCGGGGCTACGGCGGTGGTGGTGCTCATCAGGGTTTCTCCTTGCGGGTGTTGCTGTTTCTGGTGGTGGTCGGGCAGCCAAGGCGGCTGTTGGCCGGACGGGCGGGGATGCACGGGGACGACCCTGGCCCCGCGTCTCCCCGTTCCGGCCGGGCAGGGTCAGTGGTGGACGACGGTCCGCTGCTCGCTCGGCGTACCGGCCGCGACGACGGCGCCGCGGGCGTTGGTGCGGCGCTCCAGGGCGGCCGAGAGGATCGCGAGGACGAGGGCGGCCGCGGCAAGGACGGCGCCGACCCAGTTCGGGGCGGTGTAGCCGAAGCCGGCCGCGATGACGATGCCGCCGAGCCAGGCGGACAGCGCGTTGCCGAGGTTGAAGGCGCCGATGTTCACGGCCGAGGCCAGGGTCGGGGCACCGTGCGCCTGGTCGAGGACCCGCTTCTGCAGCGGCGGCACGGTGGCGAAGCCCAGAGCGCCGATGAGGGCAATGGTGACGGCTGCCGCGATCTTGTTGTGGGCGGTGACGGTGAAGAGCGCGAGCACGACGGCCAGGGCGGCCAGCGAGACGTACAGCATGGGCATCAGGGCGCGGTCGGCGAACTTGCCGCCGACGAGGTTGCCGCCGACCATGCCGAGGCCGAAGAGGACGAGCAGCCAGGTGACGGAGCCGTCGGCGAAGCCGGCGACGTGGGTCATCATCGGCGCGATGTAGGTGATGGCCGCGAAGACGCCTCCGAAGCCGAGGACGGTCATCGCCATGGCGAGCAGGACCTGGGTGTTCTTGAAGGCGGCCAGTTCGTGCCGCAGCCGTACGCCCTCGGGCTTGGGCAGGTCGGGCACGAGCTTGGCGATACCGGCCAGGCCGATCACGCCGAGGCCCGCGACGATGGCGAAGGTGACGCGCCAGCCGACGGACTGCCCGACGAGGGTGCCCAGCGGAACGCCGACGACATTGGCGACGGTCAGCCCGGTGAACATCATCGCGATGGCTCCGGCCTTCTTGTCCGGGGCGACCAGTTCGGCCGCGACGACCGAGCCGATGCCGAAGAAGGCGCCGTGGGCGAGCGAGGCGACCACACGGCCGATCAGCATCACGGAGAAGCTGGGGGCGACGGCGGAGAGCAGGTTGCCGAGGATGAACAGCCCCATCAGCAGCATCAGCATCCGCTTGCGGGGGATCTTGGTGCCGAGCACGGTCATCAGCGGGGCGCCGATCACCACACCCAGCGCGTAGCCGGTGACCAGCAGTCCCGCGGTGGGGATGGAGACCCCGAAGTCTCCCGCGACCTGGGGCAGCAGGCCCATGATCACGAACTCGGTCGTTCCGATTCCGAAGGCCCCGATCGCGAGGGCCAGAAGCGCGAGAGGCATGTGGAGGTACCCTTCCCAGAAGATTGCAGGAGCGCTTTGCGTGCGTTCACAATAGTTGCAGACGCGGGTTATATGCAAGCGCGGACTATTTCATCTGTGCTCTATCCTGGGTTCAGCCACTCCGGGACGGAGGAAACGCCCATGACAGCGACCGACCCCGCACTCACCGCCCTCGCCCAGGGCTGGTGCGCCCTCTCCTTGCTGCACGGGAGGATCGAGACGCACATCGAGCGCGCCCTGCAGGCCAAGCACGACCTGAGCATGCGCGAGTACTCGCTGCTCGACGTGCTCAGCCGTCAGCACGACGGTGACGGGGGCCATCTGCAGATGCGGCAAGTCGCCGACGCGGTCGTCCTCAGCCAGAGCGCCACCACCCGGCTGGTCACCCGGCTCGAGGACCGCGGCCTGCTCGCGCGGTACCTGTGCCCGACCGACCGCCGGGGCATCTACACGAACGTCTCCGAGGCCGGCCTCACGCTGCTCGAAGAGGCCCGCCCGACCAACGACACCGCCCTGCGCGAGGCACTCGACGCGGCGGCCACGATTCCCGAACTGGCCCCACTGGTCCGGGTCGTGGAGTCGATGAACGTGCCCGCATAAGCCCGTCCCGCCCCGCACCCACGCCTCTGCCTAAGGTGTGGCCATGGGAGATCTTGAGATACGAGCCGCGGTCACCGAGGACGTCCCCGCCATCGTCGGCATGCTCGCCGACGATCCCCTGGGTTCCCAGCGCGAGTCACCGGACGACCTGACGCCCTACCTGGCCGCGCTGGACCGCCTGACCGCCGACCCGAACCAGAACCTGGTCGTCGCCGTCCGCGAGGGCCGCGTCGTCGGCACCCTCCAGCTCACAGTCATTCCGGGGTTGTCCCGCAAGGGCGCCACCCGCTCGGTCATCGAGGCCGTACGCATCCATGCGGACGAGCGGGGCAGCGGTCTGGGCACACAGCTCATCGAGTGGGCGATCGCCGAATCGCGCCGCCAGGACTGCCAGTTGGTCCAGCTGACTTCCGATGTCACACGCACCGACGCCCACCGGTTCTACGAGCGACTCGGCTTCACCGCCTCACACGTGGGCTTCAAGCTCCCCCTCTGAAGACCTTTTCTCCGAGGAGAGTGCGGCGGTCCCGCCGGCAGCCGGGATGGCGCCATGTTTCACGTGAAACATGGCGCCATCCCGGCTGCGGTAGCTAGCGGATCCCCCGCCACCCCTCCGGGTCCACCCCGCCCGGCACAGAAGCGCTCTCGTCGTACGGCTGACGCGTGAAGACGAACGATCCGAGGTCCAGGTGGCTCAGGGACCCGTCCGGGCGCCGTACGGGCCGCAGGAGCTCTCCGGCGTAGTAACCCTCCAGCCCGGTCCAGGTGCCGTCGCCGTTGGCCCGGAACCGCGAACGGCGGCCGCTGCCCGCCAGCGGCTCCAGCCAGGCCCCGCCGTCAGCGGTCAGCCGTAGGGCGAAACCGTGCGTGCCCCAGTACCACTGACCCGCCAACTCCATTGCTTCGACGTCGACTTCGGGCATGGGGCGCCAGGGCTCGGGGATCCTCGGCTCGGCCTCGGCGACGATCCGGACGAGATCAACGGCCACCGATGCCAGCGGCGGGCCGGAGGTGCAGTTGGCCAGTACCACCGCCGAGACGTCGTCCGCGAGGCTGATGGTGAGGCTCGCCAGGAAGCCGGGCAGCGATCCGCCGTGGCCGATGAGCAGCCGGCCGTCGCGGCGCTGGACCTGCAGACCGAGACCGTATGTGGAACCGTCCATGACGTCGGCAGCCTCCGCCGGTGCCGCCGGGGTCCGCATCTCCGTCACGGAGTCCGCACTCAGTACGCGGTCGTCTCCGTGCGCCAGGAACACGGCGAACCGCGCCAAGTCGCCCGTAGTGGACCAGAGTTGACCGGCCGACGCCATACGGCCCAGATCCTCGGCGGGTTCCGGCAACAGCGCGTCGGCCCAGGGATGCACCGCCCAGCCACCCGCGTGCGGTGCCTGCGGCTGAGCACTCGTACGGTCGAGACCCAGGGGTTCGAGCACTTCCCGTCGGAGTACGTCCTCCCAGGGAGCGCCCCGCAACTCCTCGACGAGCGCGCCCAACAGTGAATAGCCGGGGTTCGAATAGTGGAAGCGGCGGCCGACCGGATGCAGCAGCGGCTGTTCGCCCAGCACATCGCGGAGCTCCGGACGCAGGGAACCCGGCGTCCGCTCCCACCAGGGCGCGGGCGATTCTGCCGCCAACCCGCTTGTGTGCGCGAGCAGTTGGGCGATGGTCGCCTCCCCCGCACCGGTACCGGGCAGATGCTTCTCCAGCGGGTCACCGAGGTCGAGGACGCCCTCGTCGCGCAGCCTCAGGACCAGGACGGCGGTGAACGTCTTGGTGATCGAGCCGACCCTGTACTGCACGTTCTCGTCCGGCCCGTGCCCGTCCACCGAGGTCCGCGCGCCGTGCCACACAGCCCGCCCGCCCCGTACGACCGCCGCGACCAGCGACGGCGCCCGCCCCTCGGCCTGGGCCACGGCGATGCGATGCAACAGCGCCCGGCGAGTACCGGGAAGCAATTCGTCCTGAGATGTCGTCATGCCCCCAGTCCATCCGGCGGGACGGCGGTACGTCGAGCACATTTCTCGGGACACTGCCCCGGGTCGGCCGCCTACAGCCGCCCGGTCACGTCTGCGCCATGTCCACGAAGCGCGAGTAGTGGCCCTGGAAGGCGACGGTGATCGTCGCCGTCGGGCCGTTACGGTGCTTGCCCACGATGATGTCCGCCTCGCCCGCGCGCGGGGACTCCTTCTCGTACGCGTCCTCGCGGTGCAGCAGGATGACCATGTCCGCGTCCTGCTCGATGGAACCGGACTCACGCAGGTCGGACACCATCGGCTTCTTGTCCGTGCGCTGCTCGGGACCACGGTTCAGCTGCGAGAGCGCGATCACCGGGACCTCCAACTCCTTGGCCAGCAGCTTGAGGTTTCGGGACATGTCCGAGACCTCCTGCTGACGGCTCTCTTGGCGCTTGGAGCCACCGGCCTGCATCAGCTGCAGATAGTCGATGATCACCAGCTTGATGTCGCTGCGCTGCTTGAGCCGACGGCACTTCGCGCGGATCTCCATCATCGAGAGGTTCGGGGAGTCGTCGATGAAGAGCGGTGCCGACGACACCTCGGGCATCCGACGCGCCAGCCGCGTCCAGTCCTCGTCGGTCATGGTGCCGGAACGCATGTGGTGCAGGGCGACGCGGGCCTCGGCGGACAGCAGACGCATCGCGATCTCGTTGCGCCCCATTTCGAGGGAGAAGATGACGCTCGGCAGGTTGTGCTTGATCGACGCCGCCCGCGCGAAGTCCAGCGCGAGTGTGGACTTACCCATGGCGGGACGAGCCGCGATGACGATCATCTGGCCCGGGTGCAGACCGTTGGTGAGCGAGTCGAGGTCGGTGAACCCGGTGGGCACGCCGGTCATCTCGCCGCTGCGTGAACCGATCGCCTCGATCTCGTCGAGCGCGCCCTCCATGATGTCGCCGAGCGGAAGGTAGTCCTCGCTGGTCCGCTGCTCGGTGACCGCGTAGATCTCGGCCTGGGCCCGGTTGACGATCTCGTCGACGTCGTCGTCGGCCGCGTATCCCATCTGGGTGATGCGGGTGCCGGCCTCGACCAGGCGGCGCAGGACGGCGCGCTCGTGGACGATCTCCGCGTAGTACTCCGCGTTCGCCGCCGTGGGCACGGTCTGGACGAGGGTGTGCAGATACGATGCGCCGCCGACCTTGTTGATCTCACCGCGCTTGGTGAGTTCGGCGGCGATGGTGATCGGGTCGGCCGGCTCGCCCTTGGCGTAGACGTCGAGGATCGCCTGGTAGATCGTCTCGTGCGCGGGCTTGTAGAAGTCGTGGCCCTTGAGGACCTCCACGACGTCGGCGATGGCGTCCTTGGACAGGAGCATGCCGCCGAGCACGGACTGCTCGGCATCGAGATCCTGCGGCGGCACGCGCTCGAAGGCCGAACCCGCGCCTTCCCACTCGCCGCCCTCCCTGCCGCGGTCGTGCTGCTCGTCCCGGCCGCGGCCTCCTTCACCGCGTCGTCGGGAAGCAGGCAGACGATCACTTGGACCGCTCTCGGCCCACGGGTCGTCCAAGGGCTCGGAAATACTCACCGAGCCACCTCCTCCCGTCCGTCGAGCGGACCTCGCCGTGCCTCTTATTTCTACGGCACGGCACTGACAAATGAAGCGCCCAACTCCGGTACGGGCGCGTCGGTTTTGTGATGGTTCTCGGTCCGACGGACGGGGCGGGTACCGGTCCACCGTAGGCCTGTGGGCACCGTCAGCCAATCTGGTTATCCACAGGCCATGTGGACGACGGCCCGGATGCTGTGGAGAACCCGCCAAAACCTGTGCACGACCCGGTGGACAGCCCTGTGAACAAGCCCTCGCCACTTCTGCCGTAACCGATCTGACCTGCACCTTTCCCATCCACCGGCTGTGCAGAAGAAAAACTTTCCACATCGGACCAAGATCGCTTCGAACAGTGCGCGAGAGGACACGAGGCGAGATCGGAGGTAAGGGTCACAAAGCGATTGCATCTCTTACCTGTGGACGATTAGATTGGTGCTCATGACACAGGCTCCCGCGGCCGCCAAGGCCACCCGACGACAGCATGACCGAGAGATCGTCATGCTGGCCGTCCCGGCCTTCGGCGCACTCGTCGCCGAGCCCCTCTTCGTCATGGCCGACAGTGCGATCGTCGGCCATCTCGGCACAGCACAACTGGCCGGACTCGGAGTCGCGTCCGCCCTCCTGACGACAGCCGTGAGCGTCTTCGTCTTCCTCGCCTACGCCACCACGGCGGCCGTCGCCCGACGCGTCGGCGCGGGTGATCTCCAGGCCGCCATCCGCCAGGGCATGGACGGCATCTGGCTCGCCCTGCTGATCGGCGCCACCGTCATAGCTGTCGTCCTCCCCGCGGCACCCGCCCTCGTCGATCTCTTCGGCGCCTCGGACACCGCCGCCCCCTACGCGACGACCTATCTGCGAATCTCCTCCATCGGCATCCCGGCCATGCTGATCGTCCTCGCCGCCACCGGAGTCCTCCGCGGACTGCAGAACACCAAGACTCCGCTGTACGTCGCCGTCTCAGGCTTCATCGCCAACGGCGTCCTCAACGTAGGACTCGTCTACGGCGCCGACCTCGGCATCGCCGGTTCCGCCTGGGGCACCGTCATCGCCCAGTGGGGCATGGCTGCCGTATATCTCGTCGTGGTCGTCCGCGGAGCCCGTCGGCACGGCGCCTCCCTCCGTCCGGACGCCGCAGGGATACGAGCCTCGGCCCAGGCCGGCGCGCCTCTCCTCGTACGCACGCTCTCCCTGAGAGCGATTCTCCTGATCGCCACGGCCGTGGCGGCCCGCCTCGGGGACGCCGACATCGCCGCACACCAGATCATCCTGTCCCTGTGGTCCCTGCTGGCCTTCGCACTCGACGCCATCGCGATCGCGGGCCAGGCCATCATCGGTCGCTACCTCGGTGCGGACGATCCAACGGGCGCCCGAGCCGCATGCCGTCGCATGGTGCAGTGGGGGATCGCCGTGGGAGTGGTGCTCGGACTCCTGGTGATCCTGTCCCGCCCGCTCTTCCTCCCCCTGTTCACCAGCGACCCCACCGTCAAGGACACCGCCCTACCCGCCTTGATCATGGTGGCGCTCTCCCAGCCGATCTGCGGTGTCGTCTACGTCCTGGACGGGGTGCTAATGGGCGCGGGAGACGGACCGTATCTCGCCGGGGCGATGTTGCTGACGCTGGCGGTCTTCGCACCAGCGGCCCTGCTTGTACCGACCTTCGGCGGCGGCCTGACCGCAGTCTGGGGAGCGATGACCCTCATGATGACGGTGCGCATGCTGACGCTTCTGCTGCGCGCCCGCTCGGGCCGCTGGGTCGTCACGGGCGCGACCCGCTGATCGTTTCACGTGAAACACCGCGCACTGCCATGTTTCACGTGAAACATGAGCACTGTAGCGCCGTCTCGAACGCACCACGCGGGCCATGTCTCACCGTCCCAGGCACAGCAGAGGGGCCGCACCCCAACGGGTGCGGCCCCTCTCTCAGCTGTGCCGAGTGCAGCGATCAGGCTGCGATGACCTCGATGTTGACCTTGGCGGCAACCTCGGGGTGCAGACGCACGGACGTCTCGTGGGCGCCCAGGGTCTTGATCGGGGCAGACAGCTCGATGCGGCGCTTGTCGACCTCGGGGCCACCGGAAGCCTTGATCGCCGAAGCGATGTCGGCCGGGGTGACGGAACCGAAGAGACGACCGGCGTCGCCGGAGCGGACGGCCAGACGGACCTTGACGCCCTCGAGCTGGGCCTTCACGGAGTTGGCCTGCTCGATGGTCTGGATCTCGTGGATCTTGCGAGCACGACGGATCTGCTCGACGTCCTTCTCGCCACCCTTGGTCCAGCGGATAGCGAACTTCCGCGGGATCAGGTAGTTGCGAGCGTAACCGTCCTTGACGTCGACGACGTCGCCCGCGGCACCGAGGCCGGAGACCTCGTGGGTGAGGATGATCTTCATTAGTCGGTCACCCTTCCCTTATCGCGCGGTGGAGGTGTAGGGCAGCAGCGCCATCTCACGGCTGTTCTTCACAGCCGTGGCGACGTCACGCTGGTGCTGCGTGCAGTTGCCGGTCACGCGGCGGGCACGGATCTTGCCGCGGTCGGAAATGAACTTCCGCAGCATGTTCGTGTCCTTGTAGTCCACGTACTGGACCTTGTCCTTGCAGAATGCGCAGACCTTCTTCTTCGGCTTGCGCACAGGCGGCTTCGCCATGGTGTATCTCCTGTGTGATCAAGAAGTGTGGGTACGACCCACCCTCGGCCCGAGGGCCTAGAAGGGGGGTTCGTCCGAGTAGCCGCCACCGCCGCCACCGCTGGCGCCGCCGGAGTTTCCACCCCAGCCACCGCCACCGCCGCCACCGCCCTGGTTTCCACCGGCAGGAGCGCCGGTGGCCCACGGGTCGTCGGCGGGAGCGCCGCCGGCCGGCTGACCGCCGCCGGAGTTTCCACCCCAGCCACCGCCACCCTGGCCGCCACCACCGCCACCGCCGAAGCCGCCGCCCTGGCCACCGCGAGCGCCACCGGCGGTCTTGGTGACCTTGGCCGTGGCACTGCGCAGGCTGGCGCCGACTTCTTCGACGTCCAGTTCGTAGACCGTGCGCTTGACGCCCTCACGGTCCTCGTAGGACCGCTGCTTCAGCCGGCCCTGCACGATGACGCGCATGCCTCGCTGGAGCGATTCGGCGACGTTCTCCGCCGCCTGACGCCAGACCGAGCAGGTGAGGAAGAGGCTTTCGCCGTCCTTCCACTCGTTCGTCTGACGGTCGAAGGTGCGGGGAGTGGACGCGACACGGAACTTCGCGACCGCCGCACCGGACGGGGTGAAGCGCAGCTCGGGGTCGTCGACAAGATTGCCGACGACCGTGATGACGGTCTCGCCTGCCATGGGGGAACCTCTCGGCGGGTTTGCTGCTGGCTGCTTGGTGCTGCTACTCGAATCCCGAGATCAGCTGAGCTAGATGCTCAGTGGGTCTCGGGGCGGAGGACCTTGGTCCGGAGGACCGACTCGTTCAGGTTCATCTGGCGGTCGAGCTCCTTGACGACCGCAGGCTCGGCCTGCAGGTCGATGACCGAGTAGATGCCCTCGGGCTTCTTCTTGATCTCGTACGAGAGACGACGACGGCCCCAGGTGTCGACCTTCTCGACCTTTCCGTTGCCCTCACGGACGACGGAGAGGAAGTTCTCGATCAGGGGGGAGACAGCGCGCTCCTCCAGATCGGGGTCGAGGATGACCATCACCTCGTAGTGACGCATGTGGAACCCACCTCCTTTGGACTCAGCGGCCACGGTCGATCCGTGGCAGGAGGGTTGTGATGCGTAAGCAACAGTGTGTGCCAGTAAAACAGCCGCCACTGACATCGGATGCCCCTCGTGGGGATTCCGGGTCGTGACATGGGCAGACACCAGTGCAGAGGGTACAGAGTACCCGCACACCGGCTTCCGGTTGAAATCCGGTGGCGGAGAGCGTCAATCTGTACACATCGGGTGCGTCCGGCGCGACGATGCGCCGCCTTCCGCAGGAGGTGCCACATGGCACAGGCATTGCGACCCAACACCGCCGGTTCTCTCTTCGCCACCGACGGCAAGCCCCATCCGCTCCAGGACACGCTGCTCGCGGTGACCCTGGTGCTCGGGCTGACCGCGTTCATCACGGGCTTCTTCCACAGCCTGCACCTGCTCAGCTCATGGGCCGGCCTGGTGGGGATCCTCACCGGCGCCTACGGGCAGTGGATCTCCGAGACGACGAGGGAGCGCTTCGGCCTGATCCTGGGTCTCGGTGCCGCGGGTGTCGGATTCTTCCTCGGCATGGCCCACGGCGGCCTCTTCGGCGGCGTCATCAGCTGACGGCCCGGACGCCGTAGTCCGAACTCCGCGTAAAACAGCACGGAACGCCTTGGCGGCCAACAGGCCGAGGCGAAGGTTGCATACGCCCAGTCGGGGCGCTCGTAAGGCGCAGTAGGCTTCGGCGCGAGAGCCGGAGCCCCTGTACCCATGGGGACACCCCAGCCCGAGGAGCGCCCCGAATGAGCCTGACCCTGAGGACCATCAGCCGTGAGCAGCATCTGGCATTCATCCAGAGCCTGCCCTCGGCGAGCCACATGCAGGTCCCGGCATGGGCTGATGTGAAGGCGGAGTGGCGCTCCGAGAGCCTCGGCTGGTTCGACGAGAAGACCGGCGAGCTGGTCGGTGCGGGCCTGGTCCTCTATCGCCAACTCCCCAAGATCAAGCGGTACTTGGCCTATCTGCCCGAGGGCCCGGTCATCAACTGGTTCGCGCCGAATCTGGACGACTGGATCCAGCCGATGCTGGCCCACCTCAAGCACCAGGGCGCCTTCTCGGTGAAGATGGGCCCGCCGGTCATCATCCGGCGCTGGGAGGCCACCTCCATCAAGGCCGGCATCCAGAACCCCGACGTGAAGCGACTGCGGGACATCGAGGCCGACTTCATCGAACCGCGCGCCTTCGAGGTGGCCGACAAGCTGCGCCGTATGGGCTGGCAGCAGGGTGAGGACGGCGGCGCCGGCTTCGGCGACGTCCAGCCGCGCTACGTCTACCAGGTGCCGCTGGCGAACCGCTCCCTCGAAGAGGTCCACAAGAACTTCAACCAGCTGTGGCGCCGCAACATCAAGAAGGCCGAGAAGGCCGGTGTCGAGGTCGTCCAGGGCGGTTACCACGACCTCGAGGAATGGCAGCGGCTGTACGAGATCACGGCCGTGCGCGACCACTTCCGGCCCCGCCCGCTGTCGTACTTCCAGCGCATGTGGACGGCCCTCAACACCGAGGACCCCAACCGGATGCGGCTGTACTTCGCCCGGCACGACGGGGTGAACCTGTCGGCGGCGACGATGCTCGTGGTGGGCGGGCACGTCTGGTACTCCTACGGCGCCTCCGACAACATCGGGCGTGAGGTCCGGCCCTCGAACGCGATGCAGTGGCGGATGCTGCGCGACGCCTACGCGCTCGGCGCCACCGTCTACGACCTGCGTGGCATCTCCGACTCGCTGGACGAGACCGATCACCTCTTCGGTCTGATCCAGTTCAAGGTGGGCACCGGCGGGCAGGCCGCCGAGTACCTCGGCGAGTGGGACTTCCCGCTCAACAAGCTGCTCCACAAGGCGCTCGACATCTACATGTCGCGCCGCTGACCTCGCGGTCCTCGCTTCGATAACGTCGACAGCTCTCATACTTCTGATACACCGCAGCCACCCGAAAGGTTCCAGGTCCGGCCATGGCGCTCACGCTCTACGTCGACACCGCGCGCTGGCGGGCGCATCACAAGCACGTTGCCGGGCAGTTCCCCGGGCTCGTCCCGGTCTGCAAGGGCAACGGCTACGGCTTCGGGCACGAGCGGCTGGCGGAGGAGGCGACGCGGCTCGGCGCGGACGTCCTGGCCGTCGGTACGACGTACGAGGCCGCCCGGATCAAGGACTGGTTCGGCGGTGACCTTCTGGTGCTGACGCCGTACCGCCGCGGCGAGGAGCCCGTTCCGCTGCCGGACCGGGTGATCCGCTCGGTGTCGTCCATCGACGGCGTGTACGGCCTCGTGGGCGCCCGTGTGGTCATCGAGGTGATGTCCTCGATGAAGCGTCACGGCGTCAGCGAGCAGGAACTCCCGCAGCTGCACTCGGCCATAGAGAACGTGCGCCTGGAGGGCTTCGCCATCCACCTCCCGCTGGACCGCACCGACGGCTCGGACGCCGTCGAGGAGGTCATCGGCTGGATGGACCGGCTGCGGGCCGCCAGGCTGCCGTTGCACACGATGTTCGTCAGCCACCTCAAGGCCGAGGAACTGGCCCGGCTGCAGCAGCAGTTCCCGCAGACCCGCTTCCGGGCCCGGATCGGCACCCGGCTGTGGCTGGGGGACCACGAGGCGACCCAGTACCGCGGGGCGGTCCTGGACGTCACCCGGGTCTCCAAGGGCGACCGCTTCGGCTACCGCCAGCAGAAGGCGGCCTCGGACGGCTATCTGGTGGTCGTGGCGGGCGGTACGTCGCACGGGGTGGGCCTGGAGGCTCCCAAGGCGCTGCACGGCGTCATGCCGCGCGCCAAGGGCGTCGCCCGCGCCGGCCTCGCCACGGTCAACCGGAACCTTTCTCCGTTCGTCTGGGACGGCAAGCAGCGCTGGTTCGCCGAGCCGCCGCACATGCAGGTCTCGATCCTGTTCGTACCGGTGGAGGCTGCCGAGCCGAAGGTGGGCGAGGAACTGGTGGCCCATCTGCGGCACACCACCACGCAGTTCGACCGCATCGTGGATCGCTGAGCCACTCCAGCACAGCCGAAAGGCCGTACACGGAACCCTCCGTTACGGCCTTTTCGCGTGGTCGCGCTGTCTCTCGCAGGCTCTCCGCGCCCTGTTCGCTCAGAGCGAACGGTCGGCCGGGCCCTCGCTGCCCCACTCCACCTGCGGTCCGTCGAAGTGGGCCGCGTGCCGCCCGGGACGGGCCGCGGCCCCGAAGACGAAGACGTCCTCCGCCCTGTCGAGCACCCCGCCCGAGGGGTCGTCGTCGCCCGCCAGGCGCACCACGTCCCGCTCCGGCATGAGGATGTCGCGCACGATCACGGCGCACAGGTAGAGCGTGCCCAGGATGTGCAGGCCGATGGCCCAGTGGTAGCCGTCGGTCGGCAGGCCCTTGTGGGCGTCTCCGCTGGTCGTGTAGGCGAGGTACATCCAGATCCCCAGGAAGTACGCCACCTCGCACGCCTGCCAGATCAGGAAGTCCCGCCACTTCGGCCGGGCCAGCACCGCCAGGGGGACCAGCCACAACACGTACTGCGGCGAGTAGACCTTGTTGGTCACGATGAACGCCGCGACGATCAGGAAGGCCAGCTGGGCAAAGCGCGGTCGGCGCGGAGCCGTCATCGTGAGCGCCGCGATGCCCGCGCAGCACAGCAGCATCAGCAGCGTGGCGAACGTGTTCACAGTGTCGGTGCTGAGCGGGTCGCTGGAGTTCTGGGCGAAGACCAGCCAGAAGGACCCGAAGTCGACGCCCCGTTCCTGGCTGAACGTGTAGAACTTCGACCAGCCGTCGAAGGCGAAGAGCATCACCGGCAGGTTGACCGCCAGCCAGGCGACGGCAGTTCCTCCGAGCGCCTTCCCGAAGTCCCGCCACTTGCCCGCGCGCCAGCACAGCAGGAACAGCGGGCCGAGCAGGAAGACGGGATACAGCTTCGCGGCCGTTGCAAGGCCCAACAGGACGCCGAACGCGAGGGATCGACCCCGCGACCACATCAGCATCGCCGCGGCCGTCAGAGCGACCGCCAGCAGGTCCCAGTTGATGGTGGCGGTCAGCGCGAAGGCGGGTGCCAGGGCGACCAGCAGACCGTCCCAGGGCCGACGGGCGTGCGTGCGGCTGACACAGACGACGATGACGGCCGCGCAGACCATCAGCATTCCGGCGTTGACCATCCAGTACCACTGTTCCTGGTGCTGGATGCTGCCGCTGCCCGGCGTGAGCCAGGCGGCCACCTCCATGAACACGCCGGTCAGCACCGGGTATTCGAGGTACTGCATGTCGCCGGGCAGCTTGTCGAAGTACGGCACGAGGCCATCGGCGAAACCGCGTCCCTGATACAGGTGCGGGATGTCCGAGTAGCACGCGTGCGTGTACTGCGAGCTGGCCCCGAAGAACCAACCGCTGTTGTAGCAGGGCGCCTTCTGGACCAGGCCGAGGGCGAACATGCCGATCGCCACCAGCGCGACGACCCGTACGGGAGTCCACCAGGACGTCCCCAGGAGAGCGCGCCGGCCGATGGGGCCACCGATCAGTTCACTCCCGGCGGCGGCGACCTGGTCGTCCTTGGTCGGCCGTACCGGATCCGGCTCGTGCACGCTCGTGGGCGTCAGTTCTGCACTGGGCATGGGGCACATCCTGCCGTACGGACCTAGGTGTACGCCGAGGGCCGCCGCACCTCGTGGGTGCGACGGCCCTCGTTTCACGTGAAACATCCGGTGAAGGGTGTTTCACGTGAAACACCCTCCATGAGCGATATGACGGCTAACCGGTTGCGCCTCCGAAGATGCCCCCGTTGTCGCCACCTCTACTGGTGCCACTGGATTCCGTAGCAGTGGCCGTGTCCGTCGGCGTGGACGTCGCGCCTCCGTCGGTGCCACCGTCGTCGCTGCACTGCCAGCTGAACTTGCAGGACTCGGTGGCCGAAGGCGTCTCACTCGGCGTCTCGCTGGGCGTCTCACTCGGCGTCTCGCTGGGCGTCTCACTCGGCGTCACCACGGGCGTCGGAGTGGGAGTCGGAGCGCCGTCCTCGTTGGACACCTTGTCGATCTTGGTGGCGTCCGGGAAGCCGGGGTCCGACTTCCCCTTCAGCGCGGCCTCCATGTACTCGGTCCAGATCGACGTCGGAATGTCACCACCGTGGATGGACGCCACCCCTGCCGTGCCGTTCATGGAGAGCAGTTCGGCGTCCTTGGGGTTCTCCCGGAACATCGCGATCGACGTCGAGAGCTGCTGGGTGTAGCCGACGAACCAGGCCGACTTGTTGCTGTCGGTGGTACCGGTCTTGCCGGCCGCATCACGGCCCAGAGCCTTCGCG
Organism: Streptomyces sp. NBC_00986; assembly: GCF_045162565.1. NCBI lineage: Bacteria > Bacillati > Actinomycetota > Actinomycetes > Kitasatosporales > Streptomycetaceae > Streptomyces > Streptomyces sp. NBC_00986. The sequence goes on along the minus strand of NZ_CP108733.1, from coordinate 6,118,537 downwards.
CTCTTGGCCGTACCGTTCTGGATGACGTTCTCAAGGGTGTCGGTGACGTTGTTCGCCACGTTTTCCGGAATCGCCGTCTTCACGACCGGCTTGGTGAAGCCGGACACCGGCTGTCCGTCCTGCTTGACGGCGGTCACGGAGTACGGGTCCGCCTGCTTTCCCGAGGCGGCGAACGTAGCGTAGGCGTCAGCCATACGGATCGCGCTGGGAGTCGACGTACCGATGGCGAAGGACGCATTGAGATCTCTCGCCATGCTGTCGCTCAGGATGCCCGCCGACTTGGCGACGTCCCTCACCTTCGTCATCCCGACGTCCATCCCTAGCTGCACGTACGGCGTGTTGATGGACTGCTCCATCGCCTTGCGCAGCGAGATGTAACCCCAGGGAAAGTTGCTCTCGTTGTTCTGGTAGAAGATCGAGCCGTCCTTGTTCAGGACGTTCGTGCCGTCCTGGTTTTGGACCTTGAGATGGTCGTCGCCGTTGTACTTGCTGAGCGGCGAGATCCCGACGCCGTCGGTCTTGTACGTGCCGTACTCCATGGCCGCGGCGAGCACGAACGGCTTCCAGGTCGAACCCACCGGGACACCCGAGGTGTCCGCGTTGTTGGTGAAGTGGCCGTTCTCGTAACCGTCACCGCCGTAGAGGGCGACGATCGCACCGTCCTTGGGCACCACCGACGCCGCGCCGAACTGGACGTACTTGTCCAGATCGCGCTTCTTCGGGTCGATGCGCTCCTTCTGGATCTTCTTCACGGCCGCGCTCAGCTCGTTGACCTGGTCCTTCTGGAAGGTCGTGTAGATCTGGAAGCCGCCCTGGTCGAACTGGGTCTGCGAGATGTTCGAGTGGCTCAGGACGTATTTCTTGGCCGTGTCCACCAGGTAGCTGATCTGGCCGGTCATGCCCTTGGTCGCCTTGAGCCCCTGGGGCATGGGGTACTTCTTGATGGCCGTCTGGTACTCAGCGTCCGTGATGTGCTTGTCGTTGTGCATCTGCTCGAGGATCCAGCTCCAACGAGCCTTGGAACGGGCCGTGTTGGACTTGGCATCCGCCGCAGGGTCGATGTTCGTGGCGCCGATGGGGTCGTAGTACGTCGGACCCTTCAACAGGGCTGCCAGGAAGGCACACTGACTGGGCGTCAGCTTGACCGCGTCCACGCCGTAATAGGTCTGCGCGGCGGCCTGTATGCCGTAGGCACCGCGGCCGTAGTACGAGGTGTTCAGGTAGCCCTGCAGGACCTGCTGCTTGCTGAGCTGGGTGCCCACCTTTATGGAGATGAACATCTCCTTGAACTTACGGGTGACCGTCTGTTCCTGGCTCAGGTAGGTGTTCTTGACGAACTGCTGGGTGATCGTCGAACCACCCTGCGTCTCGCCGCCCCGGGCCATGTTGGCCAGGGCCCGGGCGATGCCCATGGGGTCGACGCCCGAGTCCGTGTAGAAGCTCTTGTTCTCGGCCGAGATCACCGACCACTGCATGGCCTGGGGGATCTGGGCGATGGTGATGTTCTGCCGGTTCGCCCCGGTGCCCGTGGCGACCATCTGGTCGCCGTTGGACCAGTAGTAGACGTTGTTCTGCGACTTGGCCGCGGTGTTCTCGCTGGGGATGCCGACCATCGCGTAGCCGACGCCGACAGCGGCCACCAGGCTGCCGAAGAAGAACAGGCACAGGCCGGAGACAAGCCTCCAGGAGGGCATCCAGCGGCGCCATCCGTACTTGTCGAAGCGCGGATAGTCGATGAACCGCTTCTTGCCGGGCGCGGGAGCGCGCCCTCTGCCCCGGCCGGGCCCGTTCGGGCCTCCGGGACCTTGGCCGGCGGGCTCTCTGCGACGGCCGCCGCCTCTCTGGGCAGCCCTGCGTGCTTCGGCGCGGCTGCCGTACTGGCGCTCCTCACCCCCCGGCTCTGCGGGGTTCGACCCATAGGAGTCGGAGGGAGACCCGGTGGTGGCGCCTCGCGGTGCCGCGCGGCGGCCGGGGGTAGGTCCGGACTGGCCGCGTCGGGCCGCGGCACGTCCGCCTCCCTGCGGCTGCGGCGGTTTGCGACGGTGCTCGCTCATCGAACGATTACTCCTCGGGCAGGCGCATCCGTGCGCGCCTGGAAACGGCGGCTGGTTTCCGGTCCCCCCGAAGTACGGATGTGGTCGGTTCTGCATTCATCCGTACCGCACCGGGGACGTCGACGCCCCCACGCGTCACTTGGTTCCCGGTGGTGTGCATGCCGCACAGACTACGCACCGTCAAAACCTGCTTAGCCCCGAAGTTCACCCCAAATCAGGCAACTTGATTCCAACGAATCAGTGATGTGACGCCGCTCACCATCTCCCCACTTGTCGCATCCGGAAGGCCGTTCTATCGTCTGGATGTATCGAGTCGATACATCAGCTCGGCATAAAGGCCGTCACGGTCGGCCCGCGGACAGGAAGGAGACGACGATGAGCAGACGCTCCGGCATCCTCGAGTTCGCCATCCTCGGCCTGCTCCGCGAATCCCCGATGCACGGCTACGAGCTGCGCAAACGACTCAACACGTCACTGGGTGTGTTCCGTGCGTTCAGCTACGGGACGCTCTACCCCTGCCTCAAGACGCTGGTCGCCAACGGCTGGTTGATCGAGGAGACGGGGAACACCCCCGAGGACGCCCTTACCGCCACCCTCGCCGGACGTCGCGCCAAGATCGTCTACCGGTTGACGGCGGAAGGTAAGGAGCACTTCGAGGAGCTGCTCTCGCAGACGGGGCCCGACGCGTACGAGGACGAACATTTCGCCGCTCGTTTCGCCTTCTTCGGGCAGACGTCACGCGACGTACGCATGCGCGTACTGGAAGGTCGCCGCAGCCGGCTGGAGGAGCGTCTCGACAAGATGCGCACCTCCCTGGCACGGACCCGGGAGCGCCTCGACGACTACACGCTTGAGCTGCAGCGCCACGGAATGGAGTCCGTGGAGCGCGAAGTGCGCTGGCTGAACGAGCTCATCGAGAGCGAGCGAGCCGGACGGGACCTGAAGGGTCCCGCCTCCGGTGGCTCCGCTCAGCAGGACAGCACATCTGGGGAGTCGGGCGGCCTGCCCCGGCTCGGGGGCGCCACCCCCGGGCCGGATCCGTCCGACGAAACCACCACATGAGGTCCAGTCAGGGCCTCACCTCGCACACACAGGGAGCAACCGGAATGGGTTCGGTTCGCGTAGCCATCGTCGGCGTGGGCAACTGCGCCGCCTCACTGGTACAGGGCGTCGAGTACTACAAGGACGCCGATCCGGCGGCCAAGGTGCCCGGCCTGATGCACGTCCAGTTCGGCGAGTACCACGTCGGTGACGTCGAGTTCGTCGCCGCGTTCGACGTCGACGCGAAGAAGGTCGGCCTCGACCTCTCCGACGCCATCGGTGCCAGTGAGAACAACACCATCAAGATCTGCGACGTCCCGAACAAGGGCGTCACGGTCCAGCGGGGTCACACCCTCGACGGCCTGGGCAAGTACTACCGCATGACGATCGAGGAGTCCGACGAGACCCCGGTCGACGTGGTCCAGATCCTCAAGGACAAGCAGGTCGACGTCCTGATCTGCTACCTGCCCGTCGGTTCCGAGGACGCGGCGAAGTTCTACGCCCAGTGCGCCATCGACGCCAAGGTCGCCTTCGTCAACGCCCTCCCGGTCTTCATCGCCGGCACCAAGGAGTGGGCGGACAAGTTCACCGAGGCCGGCGTCCCGATCGTCGGCGACGACATCAAGTCGCAGGTCGGCGCCACCATCACGCACCGCGTGATGGCGAAGCTGTTCGAGGACCGCGGTGTCCGCCTCGAGCGCACGATGCAGCTCAACGTCGGCGGCAACATGGACTTCAAGAACATGCTGGAGCGCGACCGCCTCGAGTCCAAGAAGATCTCGAAGACGCAGGCCGTCACCTCGCAGATCCCGGACCGCGACCTGGGCGAGAAGAACGTCCACATCGGCCCGTCGGACTACGTCCAGTGGCTCGACGACCGCAAGTGGGCCTACGTCCGCCTCGAGGGCCGCGCCTTCGGCGACGTCCCGCTGAACCTGGAGTACAAGCTCGAGGTCTGGGACTCTCCGAACTCCGCGGGTGTCATCATCGACGCCCTGCGCGCCGCGAAGATCGCCAAGGACCGCGGCATCGGCGGCCCGATCCTCTCCGCGTCGAGCTACTTCATGAAGTCCCCGCCGGTCCAGTACTTCGACGACGAGGCCTACGCCAACGTCGAGAAGTTCATCAAGGGCGAGGTCGAGCGCTAGGACCCGCCGGTTCGGTCGTCGAGGGTCCCCGGGCATTGCGCCCGGGGACCCTCCTCGTATGTGAGGCTGTGCCCATGGCCGTCGTCCGTGACCTGCGCATCCTCCTGCGCTTCCAGGGCTTCCGCCGCCTGCTCGCCGTACGCCTGCTCTCCCAGGGCGCGGACGGCGTCTACCAGGTCGCACTCGCCGCCTACGTCGTCTTCTCCCCCGAGAAACAGACCTCGGCCGCCGCGATCGCCTCCGCGATGGCGGTCCTGCTCCTCCCGTACTCCCTCATCGGCCCCTTCGCCGGCGTCCTCCTGGACCGCTGGCGCCGCCGCCAGGTCTTCCTCTACGGCAACCTGCTGCGCGCCCTGCTGGCCGGGCTGACAGCCGTCCTGATGCTGAGCCACGTCCCGGACTGGCTCTTCTACGTCTCCGCCCTGTGCGTCACCGCCGTCAACCGCTTCGTCCTCGCCGGCCTGTCCGCCGCCCTCCCGCGGGTGGTCGACGACGAACGCCTGGTCGTCGCCAACTCCCTTTCCCCCACGGCCGGAACGCTCGCGGCGACGATGGGCGGCGGCATCGCCTTCCTCGTACGGCTGCTGGTCGCGGACACCGACGCCGCGGTCGTCCTGCTGGGAGCAGCCCTCTACTTGTGCGCAGCCCTCACCTCCCTGCGCATGGCCCCCGAACTCCTCGGCCCCGACCGCGCGTTGACCCGGCCCCGACTGGCAACGGCACTCGCCGGCACCGCCCGGGACCTGACGGCGGCGGTACGACACCTTGCCGCGCCGGAACGCAGGGAAGCGGTCTGGGCTCTGGCCGCGATGACGCTGATGCGCTTCTGCTACGGCGCCCTCACCGTCCTGCTGCTGATGCTCTGCCGCTACGCCCTCTCCTCGACCCCGGACGGCGGACTGCGCCTGCTGGGGCTGGCGTTGGGGGCGTCCGGCGCCGGCTTCTTCGTGGCGGCCGTGGTGACGCCTTGGGCCGCGGGACGACTCGGCCCCGGCCGCTGGATCGCCGTGTGCGCCGCGGGCGCCGCCCTTTTGGAACCGGCCCTCGGCCTCCCGTTCGCCACCGCCCCCATGCTGGCGGCGGCCTTCGTCCTGGGTCTGACCACACAGGGCGCGAAGATCGCCACGGACACGATCGTGCAGTTCTCGGTCGACGACGGCTTCCGCGGCCGCATCTTCTCCGTCTACGACGTGCTCTTCAACGTCGCCTTCGTCTGCGCCGCCGCGATGGCCGCGCTGATGCTTCCCCCTGACGGGCGCTCAGCGGTGCTGGTGCTCACCGTGGCCATCGTCTACGGAGCGGTTGCTGTGGCTATGGCCCACTTTGAGCGCCGGACAGTGTCACATCACTGATACGGAGCCGTTCCGGGCCATGGCAGCGTCAGTGGGGGCAGGTAGCTTACGGGCGTCTTATTTCGCATCATGCCGCACGCCAGACCATGGGTCATGCCGTGCCATGCGTCCACGTTCCAGGGGGGACCCCAGTGACTACTCCGCCGCCTCAGAGCCCGAACCCATACACCCAGGGCCCAAATCCCTACGCCCAGGACCAGCAGCCCTACGGCCAGCCTCAGACTCCGGCGCCGTACCCGCCGCAGGCCCAGGCGCAGACGCCCTACCCGCCTCAGGCCCAGGCTCCGTACCCGCCTCAGGGCGGCTACCCGCAGCAGCCCGGCCAGCCCGGGTTCCCGCCCCAGGGCGGGGCCCCGTACGCCCCGGTCCCCCCGCAGCCGAAGCGCAAGTTCAGCCCCAAGATGATCCGCCTCGGCGTCGTCGTCCTGATCGCTGCCGGCGCGGCCATCTTCAGCTTCATATCGAGCCAGGACGATGCCGACACCGCCAAGGTCGGCGACTGCATGCACCGTGGCAGCACCAGCGACACCAACCCGGACCTTGAGGTCGTGAAGTGCAGCGACTCGAAGGCCCAGTACACGGTGCTCGCCAAGATCAGCGGCAAGTACTCCGAGTCGGAGGCCGACGCCAAGTGCGCCGCGGCCGCCAAGGACTTCCAGTACTCGTACACCGAGAGCGGTGACGGCAGTAACTTCCTGCTCTGCCTGAAGGACTACGCGAAGAAGTAGAGAAGACGCGACGAGGGGCGGTGTTTCACGTGAAACACCGCCCCCGATGCTGTCCGGGGTCATGTTTCACGTGAAACATGACCCCGTTTCACCGCCTCAGCCCTCCGCGGCCCACCACTCCTTGAGCGCGGCCACCGCCGCCTCATGCTCCATCGGCCCGTTCTCCAGCCGCAGTTCCAGCAGGAACTTGTACGCACGGCCGATGACCGGCCCGGGAGTGACGCCCAGGATCTCCATGATCTGGTTGCCGTCGAGGTCGGGACGGATCGAGTCCAGCTCCTCCTGGTCCTGCAGTTGGGCGATGCGTTCCTCCAGACCGTCGTACGCGCGGGACAACGCGGCGGCCCTGCGCTTGTTCCGTGTGGTGCAGTCCGAGCGGGTCAGCTTGTGGAGGCGACCGAGGAGCGGGCCGGCGTCACGGACATACCGGCGGACGGCCGAGTCGGTCCACTCGCCGGTGCCGTAGCCGTGGAAACGCAGGTGGAGTTCGACGAGCCGTGAGACGTCCTTCACCAGGTCGTTGGAGTACTTGAGCGCCAGCATGCGCTTCTTGGTCATCTTCGCGCCGACCACCTCATGATGGTGGAACGAGACCCGGCCGTCGTTCTCGAAGCGTCGAGTCCGCGGCTTGCCGATGTCGTGCAGCAGGGCGGCCAGCCGGAGGGTCAGGTCGGGACCGTTCTCCTCCAGTTCGATCGCCTGCTCCAGAACGATCAGCGTGTGTTCGTAGACGTCCTTGTGCCGGTGGTGCTCGTCGCTCTCCAGGCGGAGGGCGGGAAGCTCGGGCAGGACGTGGTCGGCGAGTCCAGTGTCGACCAGCAGGGCCAGTCCCTTGCGGGGGTGCGCCGAGAGGATCAGCTTGTTCAGCTCGTCCCGCACCCGCTCGGCCGAGACGATCTCGATCCGCCCGGACATCTCCGTCATCGCCGCGACGACCTCGGGAGCGACCTCGAAGTCGAGCTGCGCGGCGAAGCGTGCCGCCCGCATCATCCGCAGGGGATCGTCCGAGAAGGACGCCTCAGGAGTACCCGGAGTCCGCAGCACCCGGGCCGCGAGGTCGTCGAGGCCGCCGTGCGGGTCGATGAACTCCTTCTCCGGGAGCGCGACAGCCATCGCGTTCACGGTGAAGTCGCGCCGGACGAGGTCCTCCTCGATGGAGTCGCCGTACGACACCTCGGGCTTGCGTGAGGTCCGGTCGTACGCCTCCGACCGATAGGTGGTCACCTCGATCTGGTAGCCGTCCTTCTGCGCCCCGACCGTGCCGAAGGCGATCCCGACCTCCCACACGGCGTCCGCCCACGGCCGGACGATCTTCAGTACGTCCTCGGGACGTGCGTCCGTGGTGAAGTCCAGGTCGTTGCCGAGCCGCTCGAGCAGCGCGTCCCGGACCGAGCCGCCGACCAGGGCGAGAGAGAACCCGGCCTCCTGGAAACGGCGGGCGAGGTCGTCGGCGACGGGAGCCACCCGCAGCAGCTCGCTCACCGCGCGATGCTGCACCTGGCTCAGGGCACTGGGGTTGTCTTCGTTGGCGTTCGGCACAACAGAAAAGGGTACGTGGCCCCGGCCACCACGAGCGCCTCCATTAAATGTGCACGGACACGTCCCCTGATACCCGTGCAAGCGCTGCCCTTGCGACGTACACGAGTGCTCCCCTTTATACGGGCACATACGGGACGGTCCGCCGCTGTTCTCCGATCTTGTGGAGCAGTCCGCGGCACTTCCCCTCAGCGCGCATCGTTACCATGCGTGGACGCACATTGCGACGACCACTGACGATGACGAGGGACGGGCGAGCGCGTGGCCGAGGCGGCAGACTTCCAGGGGACGAGTCCCTCACCTGCCCGCCGGTGGCTGCGGCGCACCGGCGCACTGCTCGCCGGGGCGCCTCTGCTGGCCGGCCTCCTTCAGCTGTCCGCCGTCGCGCCCGCCGGTGCGGCCGAGCAGACGTCCGCGAAGGCCGCCTCCGGCTCGCAGACGGTGTCCATCTCCCTGGACACGCTCAGCCCCAGCATCCCCACGGACGGGGACACCCTGACCGTCTCCGGGACGGTGACCAACAACGGCAAGCAGGCGGTCACCGACGCCCATGTGGGCCTGCGCCTGGGCCAGGCGCTGAGCACCCGCTCGGCGATCGACAGCGTCGCCAAGCGCACCGACTATGTCCAGGGCGTCGACGGCTCGGAGGTCGGCGACAAGTACACCGAGCAGTTCTCCAAGCTCACTCCGGGCGTCGCCGAGCCCTTCACCCTCTCCGTGCCGGTCGACAAGCTGGATCTCGGTGACGACGGCGTCTATCCGCTCGGTGTCTCGCTCTCCGGCCAGACCTCCGCGCAGCCGTGGGAGCAGGTGCTGGGCATCCAGCGGACGTTCCTGCCGTGGCAGCCCGACGAGGCGGACACGAAGACGAAGACGACGTATCTGTGGCCTCTCGTCTCCGGCGTCCACATGACGGCGCAGACGGGTTCCAACGAGCAGCAGACGCCGGTCTTCCTCAACGACGACCTCGCCAGGGAGATCGCCCCGGGCGGTCGCCTCGACCAGATGCTGTCGCTGGGCAAGGATCTCGACGTCACCTGGGTGATCGACCCGGACCTGCTGGCCTCCGTCGACGCGATGACCAGCAGTTACAAGATCCAGGGGGACGGCGACACCACGACGACGGGCACCCACCAGGCGGTCGCCAAGGCGTGGCTCGCCGAGCTTCAGTCGGCGGTCGCGGACAAGGAGGTCGTAGCCCTCCCCTTCGCCGACCCGGACCTGGCCTCCCTCGCCCACAACGGCACCAGCGTCACCGGCTCCCTGAGCCACCTCAAGGACGCCACCGACGTCGCCGCGAGCACCGTGGAGACGGTGCTGCACGTGACGCCGAACACGGACTTCGCGTGGCCGGTGAACGGCGCCGTGGACCCGTCGATCATCAAGGTCGCCACGTCGGCCGGCGCCGACAAGGTGATCGCCCGCAGCGACAGCCTCCAGGAGACCGGCGGCCTGTCGTACACGCCCTCAGCCGCCCGACCCATCGGCGGCGGTACGACGGCGGTGGTCGCGGACGCGCGCCTCTCGACGGCGTTCGAGGGCGACCTGACGAAGGCCGGGGCCGCCACGCTCGCCGAGCAGCAGTTCCTCGCCCAGAGCCTGGCGCTCGACCTGCAGACGGACAAGCAGCGCAGCATCGTCGTCGCCCCGCAGCGCATGCCGACCGGGAGCCAGGCCCAGACGATGGCCGAGGCGCTGACGACCCTCCAGGGCAGCACCTGGACCGAGTCGCAGGGGCTCGCCGCGGCGGCCAAGGCCAAGCCCGACCCGAACGCCACCACGAAGATCCCGTCGTCCTCCTCGTACCCCTCCTCGCTGCGCAAGCAGGAGCTGCCGAAGGTGGCCTTCGAGCAGATCGCGGCCACCCAGGACAAGCTCGACAACTTCCGGGTGATCCTCACCGACGAGTCCCGGGTCGTGACCCCGTTCGGGCGGGCCATGAACCGTGAGATGTCCACGTCGTGGCGGGGGCAGGCGGGCGAGGCGGCCAACTTCCGCCAGAGCGTGCTGGATTATCTCGACGACCTCACCAACCAGGTGAAGCTGATCGACAAGTCCGAGACCAAGCTCTCGGGCCGCAGCGCCACGATCCCCGTGACCGTGCAGAACAACCTGGTGCAGGGCGTCGAGCACCTGGTCCTGCGCCTCACCTCGACGAGCCCCACGCGACTGAAGATCGGCGACAAGGCCTACACGGAGCAGCGGGTCACGGTCAACGGCGGGCACAGCCAGTCCGTGAAGTTCACCACCTCGGCCAACGCCAACGGCAAGGTGACCGTGATCGCGCAGCTGTACACGGAGGACGGCCAGGAGTACGGACAGGCCGTCAGCTTCGACGTGAAGGTCACCGAGGTCACGGCCACCGTCATGCTGGTCATCGGCGGCGGTGTCCTGCTGCTCGTCCTCGCCGGCTTCCGGATGTACACCCACCGCAAGCGCGCCGTCGCCCGCCAGGCCGAGGAAGAGGGTCCCGACGGACCCGACGACGGGGCGGCCGAGGAACCCGACGGCCCGGAGAACCCCGAAGGCCCCCAGGGCCGTCTCAAGGAGGAGTCCGGCACTCCGTCCCGGGCAGACGACCCGGAGCACCCGAGTGACCCGACACCGGACACCGCACCGGAAAGCGCCGACCCGTCCGGCACGGGTGAGAGAGTGGACCGTTGAGCGATGTCGTGGCCGGTGGGCCCGGGGACGATGAGGTGGGGTAACCATGAACGCGCCGTACGACGGTGACCGCGGTCAGGGCGCGGGCGGCTCGGGCTACCCCGAGGGCCCGCCGCCCGAACACGGCCAGGTGCCGCCGCAGCCCCCCGCGGACATGTACCTCCAGGACGCCTACGACCAGGACCCCTACCGGGCGCAGGACCTCTCCGCCCAGGACCCGGTCGCCGAGGCGCTCTACGACCGTGCCGCACACCCCCCGCCGCCTCCGGGCACGTACCAGCCGCAGCCCCCGCTCTACGCGCAGCCACCCCAGTCCCCGTACGCCCCCGACCCCCGCGTGTGGGCGCAGACCCCGGCGCCCGAGCCGGAGGGCCCGACCCAGTACCTGCCGTACGGCGACGATGCCCGGACGACCCAGTTCGTGGGCGTGGACGACCTGGTGACCGGAGCCGGCGAGGAGCACCACGAGCCGGACGCCTTCGCGCATCTCTTCCGGGATCAGGGCCAGGGCGGCGGACGTCCGCAGATGAATTCCCCTGCGGTCCCCGGCCCGTCCCCGGCACCGCCCTCGGGCCAGGCGCCCCCGGCGCCGATGTCCGACGCCACGATGCAGCTCACTCCTACAGCACCGGCACCGGTGCCCGCGGCCGCTCCCAAGAAGGGCGGGAAGGCCTCCGGCCTGCTGAAGTCGAGCGCCGTGATGGCGGCGGGCACGATGGTCTCCCGCCTGACCGGCTTCGTCCGCTCCGCGCTGATCGTCGCGGCGCTGGGCACGGCTCTCCTCGGCGACACCTTCCAGGTCGCCTACCAGCTGCCGACGATGATCTACATCCTGACCGTCGGCGGCGGACTCAACTCCGTCTTCGTGCCGCAGCTCGTGCGCGCCATGAAGGAGGACGACGACGGCGGCGAGGCGTTCGCCAACCGTCTGCTGACCCTGGTCATCGTGGCGCTCGGAGTGCTGACCGCGCTGGCGATGTTCGCGGCACCTCTCCTGGTCCGCCTGCTGTCGGTGAAGGTCGCCAGCGACCCGGCGGCCGACAGTGTCGCCATCACCTTCACCCGCTACTTCCTGCCCTCGATCTTCTTCATGGGCATCCACGTGGTGATGGGCCAGATCCTCAACGCCCGCGGCAAGTTCGGCGCGATGATGTGGACCCCGGTCCTCAACAACGTCGTCATCATCGTGACGCTCGGCATGTTCCTCTGGGTGTACGGCACCTCGGCCGACTCCGGTATGGGCGTCCAGAACATCCCGCCGGAGGCCCAACGCCTCCTGGGCATCGGTGTTCTGCTCGGTCTGGTCGTCCAGGCGCTGGCGATGATCCCGTACCTGCGCGAAACCGGGTTCAGGCTGCGGCTGCGGTTCGACTGGAAGGGCCACGGCCTCGGCAAGGCCGCGATGCTCGCCAAGTGGACCGTCCTCTTCGTCCTCGCGAACCAGGCGGGTGCCCTCGTGGTCACCCAGCTCGCCACCGCGTCGGTCGCGGACACGAACATCGCCGGGACCGGATTCAGCGCCTACGCCAACGCCCAGCTCATCTGGGGTCTGCCGCAGGCCATCATCACGGTGTCCCTCATGGCAGCCCTGCTGCCGCGCATCTCGCGCTCGGCCGCCGAGGGCGACGGCGGAGCCGTCCGCGACGACATCTCCCAGGGTCTGCGCACGACCGCCGTCGCGATCGTGCCGATCGCCTTCGGCCTGCTGGCCCTCGGCATCCCGATGTGCACCCTGATCTTCGGCTCCTCGGGTACCGGCGCGGCCACCAACATGGGCTTCATGCTGATGGCCTTCGCCCTCGGCCTGATCCCTTACTCGGTGCAGTACGTCGTCCTGCGGGCCTTCTACGCCTACGAGGACACCCGGACGCCCTTCTACAACACCGTCATCGTGGCCGCGGTCAACGCGGGTGCCTCGGCGGTCTGTTACTTCGTGCTCCCGGCCCGCTGGGCCGTGGTGGGCATGGCGGCCTCGTACGGCCTCGCGTACGCGACCGGTGTCGGTGTCGCCTGGAACCGGCTGCGCAAGCGGCTGAACGGCGACCTGGACGGCACGCGCGTGCTGCGGACGTACGCTCGGCTCAGCATCGCCTCCGTGCCGGCCGCACTGCTCAGTGGTGCGGCTTGCTACGGGATCGGCCATACCCTCGGCCAAGGCGTCGTCGGCTCGTTCGCGGCGCTCGTGGTGGGTGGGGCCGTACTGCTCGGAATCTTCTACGTCGCGGCCCGGCGCATGCGCATCGAGGAGCTCAACTCCCTCGTGGGCATGGTGCGCGGGCGCTTGGGGCGCTGAGGCGGGGGCACACGCACAACCATCGTCTGCCGCTGTGTGTCGTGCATAGCGGCAGACTGTGGGCACAATTGGTTTCGGCGTCGAACAGCGTGCAACGGATGGGGAGGCAGGAGCGACGGTGGCGGAACGGAGCACGGCTGCCGTCGACGTGGCAGACAACAGCGGCGACGAGCCGCTGACCGCCAAGGCGGACCAGTCCACGGCCGACGGGGTGGCCCAGAACCCGGAGCGGGACACGGAGAGCGACAAGGCACAGGGGAGTGGCGGGATCGAGGAAACCGAGAAGGCCTCGCCTCCCGAACTGCACAGCGGTCACAAGCTCGCCAGACGCTATCGCCTCGAAGAGTGCGTCACCCGTCTGGACGGCTTCAGCAGTTGGCGCGCGGTGGACGAGAAACTCCGCCGTGCCGTCGGCGTCCACATCCTGCCCGCGGATCATGCGAGGGCCCGCTCGGTGCTGGCCGCGGCCCGTTCCTCGGCGCTGCTGGGTGATCCCCGCTTCGTCCAGGTCCTGGACGCCGTGGAGGAGAACGACCTCGTCTACGTCGTGCACGAATGGCTGCCCGACGCCACGGAACTGACGGCGCTTCTGGCCCCCGGCCCGCTGGAGGTGCACGACGCCTACCAGATGGTCAGTCAGATCGCCTCGGCCATGGCCGCCGCGCACCGCGAGGGCCTCGCCCATCTGCGCCTGAACCCGAACGCGGTGCTGCGCACCTCGTCCGGCCAGTGGCGCATCCGCGGCCTGGCCGTCAACGCCGCACTGCGCGGCATCAGTTCGGACACCCCGCAGCGCACGGACACAGAGGCGATCGGCGCCCTCCTGTACGCGGCGCTCACCCAGCGCTGGCCGTACGAGAGCGACGCCTACGGCCTGTCCGGGCTACCCAAGGGTGTCGGTCTCATCGCCCCCGACCAGGTGCGCGCCGGTGTCCACCGCGGTCTGTCGGAGCTCGCCATGCGCGCCCTCGCCAACGACGGTGCCACAGCCTCCCGGCACGAGTCGGCGTGCACCACGCCGGAGGAGTTGGTGAAGGCGATCGGCGAGATGCCCCGCATCCGCCCGCCGGAGCCCGCGTTCACCGCACCGCCCGAGTACCAGCGCACGACATACCAGCAGGGCACGTACGGCCGTCCGTCGCCGCCCGGTGCCACCCAGGTTCCGCCGACCCCGCCGCCCCCGCTCCAGAGCCGCACCGGCAAGGTCCTCAAGTGGGCCGTGTCCGCGCTGCTGATCGCCGCACTGGGCCTGGGCAGTTGGCAGCTCGCGGACGCGCTCATGAACCAGGGCAACAAGTCCGAGGACACGAAGCAGACGCAGACGACCGACGGGAACGACAAGAGCGGCGACAAGACCAAGCCGGTCAAGACGCTCGCGATCCAGGGCGCCGAGGAGTTCGTGGCGAAGGGCGACGCCCAGCACCCGAACGACGTCGACAAGACCTACGACGGCAAGGCGTCGACGTACTGGCGGACTTCCAGCTTCATAGGGGGCCCGGTGCTCGCGCCGTACAAGCCGGGCGTGGGCATCGTCTACGACCTCGGTTCGGTCCAGGACGTCTCCACGGCGACCATAGGGCTCTACTACAGCGGCGATCACACGACGGTGAAGCTCTACGCGACCAACTCGCTGTCGCCCTCCTCGCTGGACTCCATGACACAGCTCGGCACCGTCACGACGACCGGTACCAGTGCCACGGTGAAGGTCACCAAGCACCTGAAGAGCCGGTACGTTCTTGTCTGGCTCACCGCTCTGCCGCACGCGGACAGCGACCAGTACAGCGACGCCGGCTACAAGCAGGCCATCACCGACGTGAAGTTCACGGGCTGACGTCTCACCGGAGGGGGAGGGGGTCCGATGGCGGAAGGCGCCGGATACGACGGAACGAGCGATCAGGATCTGCTCGCCCGCCATGTCGAAGGCGACCCGGACGCCTTCGGTGAGCTCGTAAGGCGGCACCGGGACCGGCTCTGGGCCGTGGCCCTGCGCACGCTGGGAGACCGCGAGGAGGCCGCTGACGCGGTCCAGGACGCCCTCGTCTCCGCCTACCGGGCCGCCCACACCTTCCGCGGCCAGTCGGCCGTCACGACCTGGCTGCACCGCATCACGGTGAACGCCTGCCTGGACCGCGCCCGCAAGGCCGCCTCCAGGAAGACGTCCCCGGTCGACGACACCGAGCGCCTGGAACAGCTCCTGGAACCGCACGAGTCGGCCTCGGCTCCCGCGGAACGCAACGACCTGCACCGCCAACTGCTTGAAGCCCTGGGCACCCTCCCGCCCGACCAGCGCGCCGCCCTCGTCCTCGTGGACATGCAGGGCTACCCCGTCGCGGAGGCCGCCCGCATGCTCGATGTGCCGACCGGCACGGTGAAGAGCCGCTGCGCCCGCGGAAGAGCCAGACTGCTGCCGTTGCTCACCCATCTACGGCCGGAAAGAGCCGGTGACGGCAAGGAACCGGGCGCTGGACGGAACCGGGCGCAGGGGACATCCGTCCCACCGGCAGCGGGACCTCGCGACGGAGGTCCCAAGGATGCAGGGCCGAGCGATTCAGCTGCTGTGAAGGGCGGAGGTGGGCGAGCGTGACATCCACGACAGACACGGCCGGGCACCCGGACGTCGCGGAGATCTCCGACCTCACCGAGGGCCTTCTCCCGCCGTCCAGGACAGCCGAGGTACGACGGCATCTGGACGAGTGCGCACTCTGTGCGGACGTCCACGACTCGCTGGAGGAGATCCGGGGGCTGCTGGGCAGCATGCCCGGACCGCCGCGCATGCCCGCCGAGGTCGCGGGCCGTATCGACGCAGCCCTCGCCGCGGAGGCCCTGCTGGGCTCCACCTCACCCGAGTCCCTCGCCGCGCCGACGTTGGTGAGCGCGTCCCGAGCCACATCGGGCGAGGACGGCGAGCACACCGAGGCACATGTTTCACGTGAAACATCGCCTACGGCGGACCGCCCGTCAGGACACGCACACGCGGCGACCGGTCCCGGACGCAACAAGGACCGCAAGGAGCGGACTCGCGGCGGACGTCGCGGGCGGATCGTCCTGGGAGCCGTATTCACCGCGGCCGTTCTGGGAGCCGGCTCCCTGTTCATCCAGTCGCTGGGCGACCACACCTCGTCCGACACGGGTCAGGGGAACTCGACCAGCTCCGCGGACACCTTCTCCAAGGGGAAGCTGGAGACCGAGGTCTCGGATCTCCTCTCCACCAAGTCGGCCACGAGTCAGGGCGCCAACAGTGAGAAGCCCTGGAACGTCGCGTCCGATCCCGGCGGCATGGAGTCGTCCACCAAGACTCCCAAGACCCTGATCGAACCGTCCGGCTCCATCCCGGACTGCATCCGGCAGGGCGTCGACCGTGGCAACACGGATGTCCTCGGTTTCAAGAAGGGCACCTACAACGGGACCGCCGCCTATCTCGTGGTGCTCCCCGACGCTTCCGACAACAGCCGTGTCACGGCCTACGTCGTCGACGCGACCTGCGTGAGCCGCCAGACATCCACTCCTGGCAAGGTCCTTCTGACGCGATCGTTCCCGCATTCCTGACTCCGGACGTCTCCTCTCCATCCGCCGTGGCGATTCCCTACCACGTGCCGTCTCCGTGTGCCCGGACACAGCGGGAATGCGGGCCCCGTAGGATCCGTTGGGTGGTGTGGAGGCTCCGACAGGGGGCTCCCACCGGTCGTACTGACGCAGTCCAGAGACGAGGAACCAAGCCGTGAGCGACGTCCGAAACGTGATCATCATCGGCTCCGGGCCCGCCGGCTACACGGCGGCGCTCTACACCGCGCGCGCGTCGCTGAAGCCGCTGGTGTTCGAAGGTGCCGTCACCGCTGGTGGCGCGCTGATGAACACCACCGAGGTCGAGAACTTCCCCGGCTTCCAGGACGGCATCATGGGCCCCGAGCTCATGGACAACATGCGCGCCCAGGCCGAGCGCTTCGGTGCCGAGCTGATCCCGGACGATGTGGTCTCCGTCGACCTGACCGGTGAGATCAAGACCGTCACGGACACCTCGGGCACCGTGCACCAGGCGAAGGCCGTCATCGTCACCACCGGCTCGCAGCACCGCAAGCTCGGCCTGCCGAACGAGGACGCGTTGTCCGGCCGGGGCGTTTCCTGGTGTGCCACCTGTGACGGATTCTTCTTCAAAGACCAGGACATCGCCGTCATCGGCGGTGGCGACACGGCGATGGAGGAGGCGACCTTCCTCTCCCGTTTCGCCAAGTCCGTGACCATCGTCCACCGCCGGGACAGCCTGCGCGCCTCCAAGGCGATGCAGGAGCGTGCCTTCGCCGACCCGAAGATCAAGTTCGTCTGGGACAGCGAGGTCGCCGAGATCGAGGGCGACCCCAAGCTCGCCGGCCTCAAGCTGCGCAACCTGAAGACCGGGGAGCTCTCGGACCTGGCGGTGACGGGCCTGTTCATCGCGATCGGCCACGACCCCCGCACGGAGCTCTTCAAGGGCCAGCTCGACCTGGACGGGGAGGGCTACCTGAAGGTCGAGGCGCCCTCGACCCGCACAAACCTGACCGGTGTCTTCGGCGCCGGTGACGTCGTCGACCACACCTACCGCCAGGCGATCACCGCCGCCGGCACTGGCTGCTCCGCTGCTCTGGACACCGAGCATTTCCTTGCCGCTCTCGCGGACAAGGAGCAGGCGGAGCCCGCGAAGACCACCGTCTGACCCCCATCCTCCCCACCGCACGATCAAGTTAAGGAGCCCGCCGTGGCCGGCACTCTGAAGAATGTGACCGACGCTTCCTTCGACGAGGACGTCCTCAAGAGCGACAAGCCCGTCCTGGTGGACTTCTGGGCTTCCTGGTGCGGTCCGTGCCGCCAGATCGCTCCGTCCCTCGAAGCCATCGCTGCCGAGCACGGCGACGCGATCGAGATCGTCAAGCTCAACATCGACGAGAACCCGGCTACGGCCGCCCGGTACGGCGTCATGTCCATCCCGACCCTGAACGTCTACCAGGGTGGCGAGGTCGCCAAGACCATCGTCGGCGCCAAGCCGAAGGCCGCGATCCTTCGCGACCTCGACGAGTTCATCGCCAGCAAGTGATGTTTCACGTGAAACCGTGTTTCACGTGAAACATGAAGGGGCCGACTCTCCGGAGTCGGCCCCTTCGCTTTAGAGCGGTCGAAGCGCTGGTTCCTTCTGTACGGCTCCCAGCAACCGGTCGAGCGCCATCTCCACGTCTTCCTTCCAGGAGAGCGTCGTACGCAGCTCCAGCCTCAGCCGTGGATAGGCGGGGTGCTGACGGACCGTCTTGAAGCCCACGGCGAGCAGATGGTCGGCGGGCAGGACGCAGGCGGCCTCTTTCGCGCGGGCATCACCGAAGGCCTCGATCGCCTTGAAGCCCCGCCGCAACAGATCCTTGGCCACCGTCTGCACCATGACCCGGCCCAGTCCTTGCCCCTGATAGCCAGGCATGATGAACGACGTCATCAACTGCACGGCGTCCGGTGACACGGGGCTCGTGGGAAACGCCGTCGAGCGGGGGACATAGGCAGGGGGCGCGTAGAGGACGAAGCCCACCGGCACGTCATCGACGTAGACGACGCGCCCGCAGGAGCCCCAGTCCAGGAGGACGGCGGAGATCCAGGCTTCCTTCTCCAGGGCCGCCGTGCCCGCCTTTACCGCGGCTTGCCCCCTGACGGGGTCCAGCTCCCAGAAGACGCACGACTGACAACGGTTGGGAATGTCCGGGAGGTTGTCCAGCGTGAGCGGTACGAGCCGACGCCCCATGAAGGCTGATCCTCGCTTCCTTCGCCCGCAGCGCCACGGGCGGCTGTCAGAGCGCTGCGTTCCCTGAGCAGACTGCCGACGAAGCCGCCGACCGCCCCCAGGCCCAGACCCGCGCTCACCAGTCCGGTGCGGCTCACCGTTCGCATGGCCCCCGCCTCCCCTAAGAGGTGCTGCCAGGTGGATGCGCCATACCCGAACGCATCGTATCGACGATGCGATTGCATCGATACCGTCAGAAAGCAAAGAGCGGGCCGCGTTCCGGTACACACCGGACACGGCCCGCTCTGCTGGTCGGGCGGACAGAACCGTCGGCAGGACGGCTCAGGCCTCGTCCTCCGAGTCGTCGTCCAGCAGACTCCGCTGCAGGACCGGCCCCTCACCCGGAGCCAACGAACCGAGGATCCGCTCAAGGTCCTCCATCGAGGCGAACTCGACAGTGATCTTCCCCTTCTTCTGGCCCAGGTCGACCTTCACCCGGGTCTCGAAGCGATCCGAGAGACGTGTGGCGAGATCGGACAGCGCCGGGGAGACCAGAGCGCCGGCCCGCGGTCCCTTGGAGCGCTGAGCGGTCTGGGGCCGCGAACCCATCAGGGTCACGATCTCCTCGACGGCCCGCACCGAGAGCCCCTCGGCCACGATCCGGTGGGCCAGCCGGTCCTGCTCCTCCGAGTCGTCCACGGAGAGCAGCGCCCGGGCGTGACCGGCGGAGAGGACTCCGGCGGCGACACGGCGCTGGACCGACGGCGAGAGCTTCAGCAGACGCAGGGTGTTGGAGACCTGCGGACGCGAACGTCCGATGCGATCCGCCAGCTGGTCGTGCGTGCAGTTGAAGTCCTTGAGCAACTGGTCGTAGGCAGCCGCCTCTTCGAGCGGGTTCAGCTGGGCGCGGTGCAGGTTCTCCAGGAGGGCGTCCAGGAGAAGCTTCTCGTCGTCCGTGGCCCGCACGATCGCCGGGATCGCCTCCAGGCCCGCCTCACGGCAGGCCCGCCAGCGCCGCTCGCCCATGATGAGCTCGTAGCTCGTCGGGCCGATCTGCCGTACGACGACGGGCTGGAGGAGGCCGACCTCCTTGATGGAGGTGACGAGCTCTTGCAGCGCGTCCTCGTCGAAGACCTCACGGGGCTGGCGCGAGTTCGGCGTGATGGAGTCGAGGGGCAGCTCGGCGAAGTAGGCACCGATGGGAGGCGCGAACGTCTCCACGGCGCCGTTCGACGACGGCTCCTCCATGTCGTAGGAAACCGGCGGCAGCGTGGTGACCTTCGCCGCGGCCACTCCCCGGTCGCCGGTGATGACCGGAACAGCCGTCGGGGAAGCGGAGCCCATGGCGGCCGGAGCCACCGTCTTCTCCCCGGTCGGGGCTGCGGGGATCAGTGCGCCGAGCCCACGGCCCAAACCCCTCCGTCGCTCGCTCACTGAATGCCCTCCACCATGCTCTGGTCGCTCTGAGCGCCGATGTGCGCATGCGGTGCGTCGTAGCTGACGCCCACACCCTTCAGCGCGATTTCCCTTGCTGCCTCAAAGTAGGAGAGGGCACCGCTCGATCCGGGATCGTAGGTCAGTACCGTCTGCCCATAACTCGGCGCCTCGGAGATACGGACCGAGCGGGGAATGCTCGTCCGCAGCACCTCGTCGCCGAAGTGACTGCGCACCTCGTCCGCGACCTGGGACGCGAGACGCGTCCGGCCGTCGTACATGGTGAGCAGGATGGTCGACACATGCAGGTTGGGGTTGAGGTGCCCCCGAACCAGGTCGACGTTGCGGAGCAACTGTCCGAGGCCTTCCAGCGCGTAGTACTCGCACTGGATCGGGATGAGGACCTCCGCACCGGCGACCAACGCGTTGACCGTCAGCAGGCCGAGCGAGGGCGGACAGTCGATGAGGATGTAGTCCAGCGGCTGCTCGTAGGCCTGGATCGCCCGCTGGAGTCTGCTCTCTCGTGCCACCAGGGACACCAGCTCGATCTCCGCACCGGCGAGATCGATCGTGGCGGGGGCACAGAAGAGACCCTCGACATCGGGGACCGGTTGCACGACCTCGGAGAGAGGCCGGCTGTCGACCAACACGTCATAGATGGAAGGGACTTCCGCGTGGTGATCGATCCCCAGTGCCGTGGACGCATTGCCCTGTGGGTCGAGGTCGACCACCAGAACACGGGCGCCGTGCAGTGCCAGCGAAGCGGCAAGATTGACGGTCGTCGTCGTCTTGCCCACCCCGCCCTTCTGGTTGGCGACGACCATGATGCGGGTCTGCTCAGGACGTGGCAGGCCCTCGCCGGCACGGCCTAGGGCTTCCACCGCCAGTTGGGCAGCACGACCGATGGGAGTGTCGTCCATAGGGGGCGGTGTTTCACGTGAAACATCCTCCCCCATCGACTCGGTACGGGGACCGGGGACCGGATCGGTCATCGGTCCCGCGATGTTGGCGTCGGACCGCAAGGATTCACTCTCCTCGACTTCAGGCTCGCAATGAACAGAGCCTCCCATGTCTTCAGGGTCGTGAACCAGTGAGGCCTGTTGTTCTGTGGAGAATTCCACCTCTGTGGACAACTCCGTGCCCTCTCCGAGTGATCCGAGAGGCTTCCGGTCGCGGGGTTCGGCCGCGGCGCGGGTGCGACCGATGATGCCGTGCAGCAGTGAGCGACGTTTCACGTGAAACACGATGCACAGCCGCCGAGGCCGAACTGTCGGCGACACTCCGGCATGCGTAGGTTTGGCAGCTTGTGTGGAGTAAGTCTCGTCGTCAGGACGGATCAGCGACACGCTTCACGCGCTGACACCGCAGTACCTCAAGCGCTGAGACCGACCCGTCCCAGCGCTGATGCAGCCTCAACGACGCCGACGTGTACGGCCCGTACGAGCCGCCTTGGCCCGCTTCGCCGCGAAACGAACCCCGCCGGGGCTCTCTCCGACCTCTACCCGGACCACCGTGGACAGCGGATCGACGATGCCTTCGCCGACATGCAGGATGGACGTCTCCACGGCTCCGAGCTTGCTGAGCACGGTCGCCGCGCTCTTGAGCTCCTCCTCGGCCGTGTCCCCCTTGAGGGCGAGCATCTCGCCGTAGGGACGCAGCAGCGGGATGCCCCAGGTGGCCAGTCGCTCCAGCGGAGCCACCGCCCGGGCCGTCACCACGTGGACCGGCTGCAGTGTGCCCATGACCTCCTCGGCACGCCCGCGCACGACGGTGACGTGGTCGAGGCCCAGGAGTTCGACGACCTCGGTGAGGAAGGTCGTGCGGCGGAGGAGCGGTTCGAGGAGGGTGATCTTGATGTCCTCGCGGACCAGGGCCAGGGGAATGCCCGGGAGGCCGGCGCCGGAGCCGACATCGCAGACCGTCACTCCGTCCGGCACGACCTCCGAAAGGACCGCGCAGTTCAGGAGGTGCCGCTCCCACAGGCGGGGCACCTCACGTGGGCCGATCAGGCCGCGCTGCACACCCGCGTCGGCGAGCAGCTCGGCGTACCGGACCGCATCCTCGAAGCGATCGCCGAACACCTCGCGCGCCTGCTCGGGCGCGGGGGGAAGCTCCGCTGCCTCCGTCACGGGGGACCGTCCTTCCGTACCGCAAAAGCGCATTGGGCGCTGACCACCAGGACCACCAGAACTACAGGACTATCAGGCTGACAAAGTTCGGCCCCGTCTGATCGACAGACGGGGCCGGTGGAACGTCGGGACCGATCAGGCGGGAAGCACGACGACGAAGCGCTGCGGCTCCTCGCCCTCCGACTCGCTGCGCAGTCCCGCGGCCTTGACCGCGTCGTGCACGACCTTGCGCTCGAACGGGGTCATCGGGTTCAGCTTCACCGGCTCGCCGGTGTTCTTCACGTCGGCCGCGGCCTTGGCGCCCAGCTCGGAGAGCTCGGTGCGCTTCTTGGCGCGGTAGCCCGCGATGTCCAGCATCAGCCGACTGCGGTCCCCGGTCTCCCGGTGCACGGCCAGGCGGGTGAGCTCCTGGAGTGCTTCCAGCACCTCACCGTCACGGCCGACGAGCTTCTGGAGGTCGCGGCCGCTGCTGTCGCTGATGATCGAGACAGCGGCGCGGTCGGCCTCGACATCCATGTCGATGTCGCCGTCGAGATCGGCGATGTCCAGCAGACCCTCGAGGTAGTCCGCCGCGATCTCGCCCTCCTGCTCCAGGCGGGACAGGGTGTCTGCACCCTCGGCAGCGGCGGAGGTGGTGCCTTCCGTCACGGGATGGACTCCTTCTTTACTTCTTGGACGGGGACTTGGGCCGCTGCGGACCCTTGCGCTGTCCGGACTGGGCCTTGCTGCGGGTGCCGCCGGCCGGCTTCGGGGCGGGCTTCTTCGCGGCGGTGGCGGGCTTCGCGTCCTCGGGTTCGTCCGACTTGCTCAGCGAGGTCTTCGGCTCGTCGGCGTCGTCGGCCTCGTGCTCGGCGCTGTCGTCGGCCGCCTTCGCGGCGGCGGACTGGCGCTGGGCCTTGGTCTGCCGCTTGGGCTGCTGACGCCTGGGAGTGGCCGGGGTCGTAGTCGTACCGTCCTCGGACTCCACAGCCGCGCTCTCACCCTTCACCACAGTGCCGTCCGGCTGGGCCGCGAGGCCCACCTTCGTGAGGCTGTTGATGAACTTGCGCTCGAACTCGTTGCGGTCACGGCCCTTGGAGACGATCGCCTTGACGATGGCCTTCTCGCCCCGGCTGCGGGTCTTCTCGTGGTGCGTGACGTGCTTGGTGAGGCGCTCCAGGTAAGCGGCCTGGGCCTTGGAACCCGGGGTCGGGTTGTTGTGGATGACGTACATCTGCTGACCCATGGTCCACACGTTGGTGGTCAGCCAGTAGACGAGGACACCGACGGGGAAGTTGATGCCGAAGATGGCGAACATGACGGGGAAGACGTACATCAGCATCTTCTGCTGCTGCATGAACGGGGTCTTCACCGTGGTGTCGACGTTCTTCGTCATCAGCTGGCGCTGCGTGTAGAACTGCGACGCCGACATCATCACGATCATGACCGCGGTGACGACCCGGACGTCGGTCAGCGTGGCGCCGAGCGCCTCGACCTTGCTGCTGCCGTCCGTGAACTTCGCGGCGAGCGGGGCACCGAAGATGTGCGCCTTACGCGCGCTGGCGAGCAGCGAGTCGTTGATGACGCCGATCGTCGTGCCCGTCGCGATGCCGTTGAGCACGTGGTACAGGGCGAAGAAGAACGGGGACTGCGCCAGGATGGGAAGGCACGAGGAGAGCGGGTTGGTACCCGACTCCTTGTACAGCTTCATCATCTCTTCGGACTGACGCTGCTTGTCGTTCTTGTAGCGTTCCTGGATCTTCTTCATCTCGGGCTGCAGGGTCTGCATGGCCCGGGTCGCCTTGATCTGCTTCACGAAGAGCGGGATCAGACAGATGCGGATCAGGATCACCAGGGACACGATGGACAGGCCCCAGGCCCAGCCCGTGTCGGGACCGAAAACCTTCCCGTACACCGAGTGGAACTGGACGATGACCCAAGAAACGGGTGTCGTGATGAAGCTGAAAAGACTGGCAATCGTGTCCACTAATCATGCTCCTTGGGCATGGGACGGTGTCTCTGCGGCCGGGCTCGAAGGACTCAGCCCTTCAGTGGCCGTTTCGGCGGCGGAGGTCCCGCCCTTGTCTGCGCGCCGTGCGCCCCGCAGCATCTCGTGCCACCGCGGGCGCTTGCGCGGTGGGACATGGTCCACACCGCCGAGCGACCACGGATTGCAGCGCAGGATGCGCCAGGCCGTGAGCGCTGTGCCCTTGATCGCGCCGTGCCGGTCTATGGCCGTGTAGCCGTAGTGGGAGCACGACGGGTAGTACTTGCAGACCGGCCCGAGCAGGGGACTGATCGTCCACTGGTACAGCTTGATCAGCGCCAGTAGTGGGTACTTCATCGCGCGCCCCCTCCCAGCAGCCGCTGAACGGCGGCATCCAGGTCTTGGGCCAGCTGTGCATGGTCGGCGTCGCCCGCTCCGGGCAGCGCTCGTACGACTACCAGGCTACCGGGGGGAAACAGGGCGACTCGCTCGCGCATCAGATGACGGAGTCTGCGCTTCACCTTGTTGCGCACCACGGCGCCGCCCACCGCCTTGCTGACGACGAAACCCGCACGCGTCGGGGGAGCGCTCTCCCCTGGCGCGTGCGGGTCCGTGGCACCGCTACGAAAGTGGACGACGAGAAGCGGGCGGCCGGCCCGGCGACCCCGTCGTACCGCGGTCGCGAAGTCTTCGCGCCGCCTCAGCCGATGCTCGGTAGGCAGCACGACGTCATGACCTGATCGGGATCAGGCGGACAGGCTGGCGCGACCCTTGCCACGACGGTTCGCGAGAATCGCGCGACCGGCACGGGTACGCATCCGCAGGCGGAAGCCGTGGGTCTTGGCACGACGACGGTTGTTCGGCTGGAAGGTGCGCTTGCTCACGAGGGGGCTCCAGAAATAAATCGGTGGTGGCGGGTGCCGTCCTGGCTGTCACCGTGCGCCCACGAGTAGCTCGCAGTTACGCCCGAGTGCACCGCTTCCCGATCACCTCGAAGCGATCTGTGCCCATCGGAGGCAGGCGGCAGCAGCCATCGACAACTCGACCTGGTCACGGTACGCGGGGCTACGCCATCCGGTCAAACCAGCGGTCACGAGGAGACACTATCCACAGGCTGGGGACAACAACTTGAACCGCACCCGTCGCCCTGACTACCGTGGCTGGACTCCGATTCGTTCCTTTGTCCCCCGCCCCACACCTTTTTCCCGAGCGCCCCACCCGATGTAGATCCCGTCCCGTCCGCGAACCACACGTTCGTGGGACCCGTGAGAGAGCGTGCCCTGTGGCTGACGTACCTGCCGATCTTGCCGCAGTGTGGCCACGAGTGCTGGAGCAACTTCTCGGTGAGGGGCGTGGGCAGGGTGTCGAGACCAAGGACGAGCACTGGATCCGGCGCTGCCAACCCCTGGCACTCGTCGCCGACACCGCCTTGCTCGCCGTACCGAACGAATTTGCGAAGGGCGTGCTCGAAGGCCGCCTCGCGCCGATCGTCAGCGAGACGCTGAGCCGCGAGTGCGGCCGGCCCATCCGTATCGCGATCACCGTCGACGACTCCGCCGGCGAGCCCCCCGGCCCGCCGGCACCCCCCGCCCAGCCCCAGCGCCGCTACGAGGAACCCGAGCAGAACCGCGACCCCTACGAGGGCGGCTACGGCCGTCATCGCGCCGAGCCGCTCCCGGGCGGCCCCGGCGACCAGCTGCCCACCGCCCGCCCCGCCTACCCGTCGGAATACCAGCGCCCCGAGCCGGGCGCCTGGCCGCGTCCGTCGCAGGACGACTACGGCTGGCAGCAGCAGCGGCTCGGCTTCCCCGAGCGGGACCCGTACGCGTCGCCGCCTCAGGACCAGTACGGACCGCCGTCCCAGGATCAGTACGGGGCACCCGCGAAGGACAAGTACGGTCCGCCGCAGGACTCGTACCAGTCGCAGCAGGACCAGTACGCGCCGCCGCAGCAGGAGTACCGCCCGCAGTCGATGGAGCGTCCGTCGTACGAGCAGCAGCGCGCCGAGTACGAACAGTCGCGGGCCGAGTACGAGAAGTCCCGGGAGCAGTACAACCAGCGCGACGCGCGCCGCGACCTGTCCGACTCGCACGTGCCGTCCAACTCCGGTCATGTGCACCGCAGCGGTCCGGGGCCGCTGGGCTCGAAGCCCGCGCCGGCGGCCGGCCCGGGTGAGCCGACCGCACGCCTGAACCCGAAGTACCTCTTCGACACGTTCGTCATCGGCGCCTCGAACCGGTTCGCGCACGCGGCCGCGGTCGCCGTCGCCGAGGCGCCCGCGAAGGCGTACAACCCCCTTTTCATCTATGGGGAGTCGGGGCTCGGCAAGACGCACCTGCTGCACGCGATCGGGCACTATGCCCGGAGCCTGTACCCCGGCACGCGCGTGCGGTACGTCAGCTCCGAGGAGTTCACCAACGAGTTCATCAACTCGATCCGCGACGGCAAGGGCGACAGCTTCCGCAAGCGGTACCGCGAGATGGACATCCTTCTTGTCGACGACATCCAGTTCCTCGCGGACAAGGAGTCGACGCAGGAGGAGTTCTTCCACACGTTCAACACGCTCCACAACGCGAACAAGCAGATCGTGCTCTCCAGCGACCGGCCGCCCAAGCAGCTGGTCACGCTGGAGGACCGGCTGCGGAACCGTTTCGAGTGGGGACTGATCACCGACGTCCAACCGCCCGAGCTGGAGACCCGTATCGCCATCCTTCGTAAGAAGGCGGTGCAGGAGCAGCTCAACGCCCCGCCGGAGGTCCTGGAGTTCATCGCCTCCCGCATCTCGCGGAACATCCGCGAGCTGGAGGGGGCGCTGATCCGGGTGACGGCGTTCGCGTCGCTCAACCGGCAGCCGGTGGACCTCGGTCTCACCGAGATCGTCCTCAAGGACCTGATCCCGGGCGGCGAGGACTCCACACCGGAGATCACCGCGACGGCGATCATGGGAGCGACCGCCGACTACTTCGGCATCACGGTCGAGGACCTGTGCGGCAGTTCACGCGGCCGCCAGCTGGTCACGGCCCGGCAGATCGCCATGTACGTGTGCCGCGAACTGACCGACCTCTCCCTGCCGAAGATCGGCGCGCAGTTCGGCGGCCGCGACCACACGACGGTCATGCACGCCGACCGCAAGATTCGCGCCCTCATGGCCGAGCGCCGCTCGATCTACAACCAGGTCACCGAACTGACCAACCGCATCAAGAACGGCTGACAGCCGGGGAGTTACGACACCAGAGCTACGGCACCGAGGGCGCCCCGGGATCTTTCCCGGGGCGCCTTTTGCCGTGCCGGGAGGCGGTCGGGACGGGGCGCTGAGACGACGCCGGGAGGCGCTTCGGCGGGCGCCGGAAGAGGGCGGAAAGAGGTGGACGGGAGCGCCGCAGGGGCGCCGGGGGCCGCGCCGAGAGAGGCATCCCGGAGGAGGCGGGCGGAGGTGTCAGTGGCGTCCGATGACGATCCACGGACGTTTCCGGACCCGCTTCGGAGCCTCTTCGAAGCCGTTCCCGAGGGTTACGGAGCCGCCCTGAAGCCCCTCCGAAGCGGTCCGCAGCTGATTCTCAGCCCGCCCGAAGCACGTTCGGAGCGCATCCAGAGCCGATCCGGCAGACGCTCGCCGTCGTTTCAAACCCACGGACCGAACCCCCGCTGTTCGAATACCCGCCGGGTTACGGCCGTCCTCCACAGATTCGGTGACTTTCTTCCGTCCACACCCTGGGGACTGTGAAGTTGTCCAGATCGTGTCCACAGGCGTCGCGGGTGAGGGACCATCAGACCAGGTCAAGTGCTTGTGGATTCGTGGACAAAAGATATCCACAGGCTGTGGAGAGACTCTTGATCCCCAGCCTGTGGATCAAGTTGTCCACCGACAACCCACAGGCCGGGGCCGGTTGTCCCCAGCGATCTCCAGCTTCTCCACACCGCTGTCCACTGTTCGGCAACGCAACGCGCCATCTCACCGTGTCGAGTGAAAGGCGTCACACGAAGGTGCCGGGTTGGGCTGTGGGAAAGGCGGGTAAAGCTGGGGACGGCGCTGGGGAGAAGTGGCCCTCGGCTGTGCATGGGGTGTGCAGAACTTTCCGTTCTCCACAGAAACCCGAAGTTGTCCACCGCCGTCGCCCACAGGGTCGGTGGACAAAATTCCCGCCCTGA
The DNA here is from genome assembly GCF_045162565.1 of Streptomyces sp. NBC_00986. Classification (NCBI taxonomy): domain Bacteria; kingdom Bacillati; phylum Actinomycetota; class Actinomycetes; order Kitasatosporales; family Streptomycetaceae; genus Streptomyces; species Streptomyces sp. NBC_00986. Next base: position 6,090,312 of record NZ_CP108733.1, on the reverse strand, counting down.
CCTGCGAAAACGCGGTTATCCACGGTATCCACAGCCCCTACTACTACTAGCAACTAGAGAGAGCTGGGAAACCGTTTCGAAGCGGGGCCTGTGCACAACTCGCGCTTCGTCGCCCGACAGCCCCTCGTCACGACTTGACCCCGATAGGCACCTACTGTCAGTGCCGTGCGTCAGACTGTTCCCCGATGTCCTTCCCCTCACAGGGACCGACGACACCGAGACAGACGACGAAGCCAGGCAGGCCGAGAAGCGCCGGCAACAGCAGGAGGCGGCAACAGTGAAGATCCGGGTGGAACGCGACGTACTCGCGGAGGCAGTGGCCTGGGCGGCACGCAGCCTCCCGGCCCGTCCGCCGGCGCCGGTCCTCGCCGGCCTCCTGCTGAAGTCCGAGGAGGGACAGCTGAGCCTGTCCAGCTTCGACTACGAGGTCTCCGCGCGCGTGTCGGTCGACGCGGAGGTCGAGGAGGAGGGCACGGTCCTCGTCTCCGGCCGACTGCTCGCCGACATCTGCCGCGCCCTCCCCAACCGGCCGGTGGAGATTTCCACAGACGGTGTACGGGCGACGGTGGTCTGCGGCTCCTCCCGCTTCACGCTGCACACACTGCCTGTGGAGGAGTACCCGGCGCTGCCGCAGATGCCGGGCGCGACCGGCACCGTCCCCGGTGAGGTGTTCGCCTCGGCGGCCGCCCAGGTGGCCATCGCCGCCGGCCGTGACGACACGCTGCCCGTCCTCACCGGTGTGCGCATCGAGATCGAGGGCGACACGGTGACGCTGGCGTCCACCGACCGCTACCGCTTCGCGGTCCGTGAGTTCCTGTGGAAGCCGGAGAACCCGGAGGCGTCCGCGGTCGCCCTGGTGCCCGCCAAGACGCTCCTGGACACCGCCAAGGCCCTCACGAGCGGCGACAGCGTCATCCTGGCGCTGTCCGGCTCGGGCGCGGGAGAAGGCCTCATCGGCTTCGAGGGCGCCGGCCGTCGTACGACGACCCGCCTCCTGGAGGGCGACCTCCCGAAGTACCGCTCGCTGTTCCCGACGGAGTTCAACTCCATCGCCGTGATCGAGACCGCCCCCTTCGTGGAGGCCGTCAAGCGTGTGGCCCTGGTCGCCGAGCGCAACACCCCGGTGCGGCTGAGCTTCGAGCAGGGTGTGCTGATCCTGGAGGCCGGTTCCAGCGACGACGCACAGGCTGTGGAGCGCGTCGACGCCAACCTTGAGGGCGACGACGTGTCGATCGCCTTCAACCCGACGTTCCTGCTGGACGGCCTGAGCGCCATCGACTCCCCGGTGGCCCAGCTCTCCTTCACGACGTCCACCAAGCCGGCGCTGCTCAGCGGCAAGCCGGCCCTGGACGCCGAGGCGGACGAGGCCTACAAGTACCTGATCATGCCGGTCCGCCTCAGCGGCTGATCCTGCACCGACGAGAACACCGCAGGTCGGGGCATACGGCTCGGTACTTCTGAGCGCGTATGCCCACAGGTGTGCATGACCGTCCGGGTCTAGGCTCGGACACAGGTACGCAAGTGCCTTCATGCCACGTCGCACCCTAAGGAACAACTGATGGAGCTCGGTCTCGTCGGCCTCGGCAAGATGGGCGGCAACATGCGTGAGCGCATCCGCCGCGCAGGCCACACCGTCATCGGATACGACCGCAACCCGGACCTCGCCGATGTCCACAGCCTGGGAGAGCTTGTGGGCAAGCTCAAGGGCCCGCGCGTGGTGTGGGTGGTGGTCCCGGCCGGTGCCCCGACCCAGGCGACCGTCGACGAGCTGGCCGGCCTCCTGGAGCCCGGTGACGTCGTCGTGGACGGCGGCAACTCCCGCTGGACGGACGACGAGAAGCACGCCGAGGAGCTCGGGGCCAAGGGCATCGGCTTCGTCGACGCGGGCGTCTCAGGCGGCGTCTGGGGCCTCCAGAACGGCTACGCGCTGATGGTCGGCGGCGCCGCCGAGAACATCGCCAAGGTCCAGCCCGTCTTCGACGCCCTCAAGCCCGAGGGCGAGTTCGGCTTCGTCCACGCCGGCAAGGTCGGCGCGGGCCACTTCTCGAAGATGGTCCACAACGGCATCGAGTACGCCATGATGCAGGCCTATGCCGAGGGCTGGGAGCTGCTGGAGAAGGTCGACTCGGTGACGGACGTCCGCGAGGTCTTCCGCTCCTGGCAGGAGGGCACGGTCATCCGTTCCTGGCTGCTCGACCTGGCCGTCAACGCCCTTGACGGCGACGAGCACTTGGACAAGCTCAAGGGCTACGCCGAGGACTCCGGCGAGGGCCGCTGGACCGTCGAGGCGGCCATCGACAACGCCGTGCCGCTGCCCGCGATCACGGCCTCCCTCTTCGCGCGGTTCGCGTCGCGCCAGGAGGACTCGCCGCAGATGAAGATGATCGCCGCTCTGCGCAACCAGTTCGGCGGCCACGCGGTAGAGACGAAGTAGCCCACAACGACGAAGTAATCCACAGATCCGCAGATCCACGGGCCCCGGCCTGTGGATCCACAACCTGGGGGAGGTCGGCGAACGACCATGCACGTCACGCATCTGTCGCTGGCCGACTTCCGCTCCTACGCCGGGGTCGACGTCCCGCTCGACCCCGGCGTCACCGCGTTCGTGGGCCCCAACGGGCAGGGCAAGACCAACCTCGTCGAGGCGATCGGCTATCTCGCCACCCTGGGCAGTCACCGCGTCTCCTCCGACGCCCCCCTCGTCCGCATGGGCGCCGAGCGGGCGATCATCCGGGCGCAGGTCAGGCAGGGCGAGCGGCAGCAGCTGGTCGAGCTGGAGCTGAACCCCGGCCGCGCCAACCGCGCCCGCATCAACCGGTCCTCGCAGGTCAGGCCCCGTGACGTGCTGGGCATCGTACGGACCGTGCTGTTCGCGCCCGAGGATCTCGCCCTGGTGAAGGGCGACCCGGGCGAGCGGCGCCGCTTCCTGGACGAGCTGATCACCGCGCGCTCGCCGCGCATGGCCGGGGTCCGTTCCGACTACGAGCGGGTGCTCAAGCAGCGCAACACCCTGCTGAAATCGGCCGCGTTGGCGCGGCGGCACGGTGGGCGGTCGATGGACCTGTCCACGCTCGACGTGTGGGATCAGCATCTCGCGCGCGTGGGCGCCGAGTTGCTCGCCCAGCGGCTCGATCTGATCGCCGCGGTCCAGCCCCTCGCCGACAAGGCGTACGAGCAACTCGCCCCCGGCGGCGGCCCGGTGGCCCTGGAGTACAAGCCGTCGGCGCCCGGTGAGGCACACACGCGTGAAGACCTCTACGAGCAGTTGATGGCGGCGATCGCGGAGGCACGCAAGCAGGAGATCGAGCGAGGCGTCACCCTCGTAGGACCGCATCGGGACGATTTGGTTCTCAAACTCGGTCCGATGCCCGCAAAGGGGTACGCCTCGCACGGTGAGTCCTGGTCGTACGCGCTGGCGTTGCGGCTCGCGTCGTACGACCTCCTCCGGGGCGAGGGGAATGAGCCGGTGCTCGTCCTCGACGATGTGTTCGCCGAGCTGGACACGCGCCGCCGGGAGCGGCTGGCGGAGCTGGTGGCGCCCGGTGAGCAGGTGCTGGTGACGGCCGCGGTCGACGACGACGTACCGCACGTCCTGGCGGGGACGCGGTACAGCGTGGCGGAGGGAGCGGTGGAGCGCGTATGACGACGGATCAGCCCGCGGGCGGGGAACCCGCGCCCAAGAAGGCCGCCGAGCCCTCCGGCGTCGACCTCGCGCGCGTGGCGTTGCGCGCCGCGAAGGAACAGGCACGCGCGCGTGGGGACGCGGCGCAGCAGAAGAAGCAGGCGCGGCGCGGCGGCCTGCGCTCCGGCGCGCGCGCCGACGGCCGCGACCCGATGGCCCTCGGCGCTGCGATCAACCGGCTGCTGAACGAGCGCGGCTGGGAGACGCCGGCCGCGGTGGGCGGTGTGATGGGCCGCTGGCCGCAGATCGTCGGCGAGGACCTGGCCAACCACTGCGTACCGGAGAAGTACGACGAGGACGAGCGGGTCCTGGTCGTGCGCTGCGACTCGACGGCCTGGGCGACGAACCTGCGCCTCCTCGCCCCGCAGCTGGTGGCCCGGCTGAACGAGGACCTGGGGCACGGCACGGTGAAGCTCCTCAAGGTGAACGGCCCAGCTGGGCCGCCCCGCCGCTACGGTCCCCTGCGCGCTCCCGGCAGCACGGGTCCCGGCGACACCTATGGGTGACTGACATCACAGCGCGGGCTCCGGCGGGTGAACGGACGCGGTTGCGAATACCGACCTGACCCCGGAGTAGCAAAGGGTTGACACCCGGAAGCGCTGAGTGCCTCCGTGAGCCTCTTTGAGCCCCGTTCCGCATATGGGGAGTCGGGAGAGACCGGTTGAGGGCGGCACATGAGGACTCAGGTACCGGCAAACCCCCATCCATGTCGGCGCTACCGGTAGACTGGAAGCAATCCCGCCCCACTTGTGGGACACACACCGAGCAACGCTGACTAAGGCTTACCAACGCAACACGCCGCAGCCGCTCCGGCCAACCGCCGGGAGCCTGGCTTGTGCTGTGCCAGAAAGGGCGCTTCGTGGCCGATTCCGGCAACCCCAACGAGAACATCCCGTCCACCGACGCCGGCGCCAACGGCGGGGCTCACACCTCGAACGGCGAGGTCACCGCCTCGTACGACGCCAGCGCCATCACCGTCCTCGAGGGTCTGGACGCGGTCCGCAAGCGACCCGGTATGTACATCGGCTCGACCGGCGAGCGCGGCCTGCACCACCTCGTGCAGGAAGTCGTCGACAACTCCGTCGACGAGGCGCTGGCCGGGCACGCGGACACGATCGACGTCACGATCCTTCACGACGGCGGCGTCCGCGTCATCGACAACGGCCGAGGCATCCCGGTGGGCATCGTCCCGTCCGAGGGCAAGCCGGCCGTCGAGGTCGTGCTGACGGTGCTGCACGCGGGCGGCAAGTTCGGGGGCGGCGGTTACGCGGTCTCCGGCGGTCTGCACGGCGTGGGCGTGTCCGTGGTGAACGCGCTGTCCAGCAAGGTCGCCGTCGAGGTCAGGACCGACGGATACCGCTGGACGCAGGACTACAAGCTGGGCGTTCCGACCGCCCCGCTCGCGCAGCACGAGGCCACGAGCGAGACCGGCACCTCGGTCACCTTCTGGGCCGACCCGGACATCTTCGAGACCACCGAGTACTCCTTCGAGACGCTGTCGCGGCGCTTCCAGGAGATGGCGTTCCTCAACAAGGGTTTGACGATCAAACTCACTGACGAGCGCGAGCTGGCGAAGGCCACGGCCGGTGCCGACGAGGCGGGTGCGGACGAGAAGGACGACGTCAAGACCGTCACGTACCACTACGAGGGCGGCATCGTCGACTACGTGACGTACCTCAACTCCCGCAAGGGGGACGTGGTGCACCCGACCGTCATCGACCTGGAGGCGGAGGACAAGGACAAGAGCCTGTCCCTCGAGGTCGCGATGCAGTGGAACAGTGGTTACAGCGAGGGTGTCTACTCCTTCGCCAACATCATCCACACGCATGAGGGCGGCACGCACGAAGAGGGCTTCCGGGCCGCGCTGACGTCGCTGATCAACAAGTACGCGCGCGACAAGAAGCTGCTCCGCGAGAAGGACGACAACCTCACGGGTGACGACATCCGCGAGGGTCTGACCGCGATCATCTCGGTGAAGCTGGCCGAGCCGCAGTTCGAGGGCCAGACCAAGACCAAGCTCGGCAACACCGAAGCGAAGACCTTCGTACAGAAGGCGGTCTACGAGCACCTCAACGACTGGCTCGACCGCAACCCGAACGAGGCCTCGGACATCATCCGCAAGGGCATCCAGGCGGCCACCGCGCGCGTGGCGGCCCGCAAGGCCCGTGACCTCACCCGTCGCAAGGGTCTGCTGGAGACGGCTTCGCTGCCGGGCAAGCTGTCCGACTGCCAGTCGAACGACCCCACCAAGTGCGAGATCTTCATCGTCGAGGGTGACTCCGCCGGCGGCTCGGCCAAGTCCGGCCGGAACCCGCAGTACCAGGCGATCCTCCCGATCCGGGGAAAGATCCTCAACGTCGAGAAGGCCAGGATCGACAAGATCCTGCAGAACCAGGAGATCCAGGCACTGATCTCCGCCTTCGGCACCGGAGTCCACGAGGACTTCGACATCGCCAGGCTGCGCTATCACAAGATCATCCTGATGGCGGACGCCGACGTCGACGGTCAGCACATCAGCACCCTGCTGCTGACCTTCCTGTTCCGCTTCATGCGGCCGCTGGTCGAGGCCGGGCACGTGTTCCTGTCCCGTCCCCCGCTGTACAAGATCAAGTGGGGCCGTGACGACTTCGAGTACGCGTACTCGGACCGCGAGCGCGACGCCCTGATCGAGCTGGGCCGGCAGAGCGGCAAGCGCATCAAGGAAGACTCGATCCAGCGCTTCAAGGGTCTCGGCGAGATGAACGCCGAGGAGCTGCGCATCACCACGATGGACCAGGAGCACCGCGTCCTCGGCCAGGTCACCCTGGACGACGCCGCGCAGGCCGACGACCTGTTCTCGGTCCTCATGGGCGAGGACGTCGAGGCGCGCCGCCAGTTCATCCAGCGCAACGCCAAGGACGTCCGCTTCCTCGACATCTGAGTCGGTCTCAGCTGACCGCATCAGGAAGGATCTTCACCAGCAATGGCCGACGAGAACACTCCCAGTACGCCTGAAGAGGGCGTCATCGCCCAGCGCGTCGAGCCCGTCGGGCTCGAGACGGAGATGCAGCGCTCGTACCTCGACTACGCGATGTCCGTCATCGTGTCGCGAGCCCTGCCCGACGTCCGTGACGGCCTCAAGCCCGTCCACCGCCGCGTCCTGTACGCCATGTACGACGGCGGCTACCGGCCCGAGAAGGGCTTCTACAAGTGCGCCCGTGTCGTCGGCGACGTCATGGGCAACTACCACCCGCACGGCGACTCCTCGATCTACGACGCGCTGGTCCGCCTCGCGCAGCCGTGGTCGATGCGGATGCCGCTGGTGGACTCCAACGGCAACTTCGGCTCTCCGGGCAACGACCCCGCCGCCGCCATGCGCTACACCGAGTGCAAGCTGGCGCCGCTGTCCATGGAGATGGTCCGTGACATCGACGAGGAGACCGTCGACTTCACGGACAACTACGACGGCCGCTCCCAGGAGCCGACCGTCCTGCCGGCCCGCTTCCCGAACCTGCTGATCAACGGCTCGGCGGGCATCGCGGTCGGGATGGCCACCAACATCCCGCCGCACAACCTCCGTGAGGTCGCGGCGGGCGCCCAGTGGTGCCTGGAGAACCCCGAGGCCTCGCACGAGGAGCTGCTGGACGCGCTGATCGAGCGCATCAAGGGCCCCGACTTCCCGACCGGCGCGCTCGTCGTCGGCCGCAAGGGCATCGAGGAGGCGTACCGCACCGGACGCGGCTCGATCACCATGCGCGCGGTCGTCGAGGTCGAGGAGATCCAGAACCGCCAGTGCCTGGTGGTCACCGAACTCCCCTACCAGACCAACCCCGACAACCTCGCGCAGAAGATCGCCGACCTGGTGAAGGACGGCAAGGTCGGCGGCATCGCGGACGTCCGCGACGAGACGTCGTCCCGTACCGGCCAGCGCCTCGTCATCGTCCTGAAGAGGGACGCGGTCGCCAAGGTCGTACTGAACAACCTCTACAAGCACACGGACCTTCAGTCGAACTTCAGCGCCAACATGCTGGCCCTGGTCGACGGTGTGCCGCGCACGCTCTCGCTCGACGCGTTCATCCGGCACTGGGTGGCGCACCAGATCGAGGTCATCGTCCGCCGGACGAAGTTCCGGCTGCGCAAGGCCGAGGAGCGGGCGCACATCCTGCGCGGCCTCCTGAAGGCCCTGGACGCCATCGACGAGGTCATCGCGCTGATCCGGCGCAGCGACACCGTCGACATCGCGCGCACGGGCCTGATGGGCCTCCTGGAGATCGACGAGATCCAGGCGAACGCCATTCTGGAGATGCAGCTCCGCCGACTGGCCGCCCTGGAGCGTCAGAAGATCATCCAGGAGCACGACGAACTCCAGGCGAAGATCACCGAGTACAACGCGATCCTCGCCTCCCCGGTCCGCCAGCGCGGCATCGTCAGCGAGGAACTCGCCGCGATCGTCGAGAAGTTCGGCGACGACCGCAAGACGATGCTGGTGCCCTTCGACGGCGACATGTCCATGGAGGACCTGATCGCCGAAGAGGACATCGTCGTCACCATCTCGCGCGGCGGCTACGTCAAGCGCACCAAGGCGGACGACTACCGCTCCCAGAAGCGCGGCGGCAAGGGCGTACGCGGCACGAAGCTCAAGGAAGACGACATCGTCGACCACTTCTTCGTGTCGACGACCCACCACTGGCTGCTGTTCTTCACCAACAAGGGCCGCGTCTACCGCGCGAAGGCGTACGAACTCCCCGACGCCGGACGGGACGCGCGTGGGCAGCACGTGGCGAACCTGCTGGCCTTCCAGCCGGACGAGGCGATCGCGGAGATCCTCGCGATCCGCGACTACGAAGCGGCGCCCTACCTGGTCCTCGCCACCAAGGGAGGCTTGGTGAAGAAGACGCCTCTGAAGGATTACGATTCGCCTCGCTCCGGCGGTGTCATCGCGATCAACCTCCGTGAGACGGAGGACGGTTCCGACGACGAACTGATCGGCGCCGAACTCGTCTCGTCCGAGGACGATCTGCTGCTGATCAGCAAGAAGGCACAGTCGATCCGGTTCACCGCCACGGACGACGCGCTGCGCCCCATGGGGCGTGCCACCTCCGGTGTCAAGGGCATGAGTTTCCGCGAGGGCGACCAACTTCTCTCGATGAATGTTGTTCGACCCGGTACGTTCGTGTTCACTGCCACAGACGGCGGGTACGCGAAGCGGACCGCCGTCGACGAGTACCGCGTCCAGGGTCGCGGCGGCCTGGGTATCAAGGCCGCCAAGATCGTCGAGGACCGCGGTTCTCTCGTCGGCGCGCTGGTGGTCGAGGAGACCGACGAGATCCTCGCCATCACGCTGTCCGGCGGTGTGATTCGTACGCGAGTCAACGAGGTCAGGGAGACGGGCCGTGACACCATGGGCGTCCAACTGATCAACCTGGGCAAGCGCGATGCCGTCGTCGGTATCGCTCGTAACGCCGAGGCGGGACCCGAGGCGGAGGAAGTCGTCGGCGACGATGCCGGCGACGAGACCACCGAGGGTGTCGCGACCACCGGCACGGACGAGGGTGACGCACCCTCGGACGAGTAGCACGAGGAGAGAGTCATCGTGAGCGGAGCCACGGGCGCCGGATCGACCGGTACGGACACGGACGGCGGCGGCCGTGGCTCCGCCGCGAACGCGACAGATCCGCACACGACCCAACTGCGTGCGATCGACGTGAAGAAGACGGACGCGCACTCGCCCGACTCGCATGGATCCCAGGGGGGAACTGTGACGGACACCCGAGGTCCGCAGACCCAGCAGCAGTCCGCTGGGGCGGGCCCGGCCGCGCCGGGCGCCAAGGCTCCGGCCCAGGGCCAGGCGCCGGCCCAGCCCGCCGCACCGGCCGCGCCTCCCGGTTCCCCCTTGCCGGGCGAGCGTCAGCCGCAGCAGGCCGCAGGGCCGTACCACCCGCCGCAGGCCTATCCCACGCAGTCGCCCGCCGCCCAGAGCGGTGCCGTACGGCGGCCGCGTACGGGCGCGCGTACCGCGCCGCGCACCCGTAAGGCGCGGCTGCGGGTGGCCAAGGCCGACCCGTGGTCGGTGATGAAGGTCAGCTTCCTGCTCTCCATCGCGCTGGGCATCTGCACGGTCGTGGCGTCCGCGGTGCTGTGGATGGTCATGGACGCGATGGGGGTCTTCTCGACGGTCGGCGGCACGATCTCGGAGGCGACCGGCTCGAACGAGTCGAACGGCTTCGACCTGCAGTCCTTCCTGTCCCTCCCGCACGTCCTGACGTTCTCGGGGATCATCGCGGTCATCGACGTCGTCCTGGCCACGGCCCTCGCGACGCTCGGCGCGTTCATCTACAACCTCTCCGCCGGCTTCGTCGGCGGCATCGAGCTGACGCTCGCCGAGGACGAGTGAGAGTCGGGTGAACGGGGGTTGAAACCTCCCCGGGCGGTCCTGTGACTATCGATTTTGGGACTGCCCATGTCGTGCGCTAATCTTCAGGAGTCAGCGCGCGGGACACACTCCGCAGAGCGCGGCGGGGCTATAGCTCAGTTGGTTAGAGCGCATCCCTGATAAGGATGAGGCCACAGGTTCAAATCCTGTTAGCCCCACCAGCCAGAAGACCCCCAGCCGATCAGGCTGGGGGTCTTTTGACACCACCGGTTGACACCAACGGCAGCGATCAGCCGATGAACGGATCTTCCAGCAGCTCGGCAAGCATCGTGGTGGCTTCCCGTTGGTCGGAGCCGACCACGTGGGTGTAGACGTCCATGGTCATGCTGATCTGGCTGTGGCGGAGGATCGTCTGAGCGACCTTGGGATGCACCTTCAGGAAGGCCAGCAGGGTCCCGCAGGTGTGCCGCGCGAGCCGCACGGTGATGCGACGCACGCCGGCTCGCTTCACGAGGGCGTTGAAGGTCCGAGAGAAGCCCACCGGGTCGGTCAGCCCACCTCGTTCCGACGAGAAGATCACGTCATGGTCCGGCTCTTGTCGCCACTGGTCACCGACGATCTGCCGTTCCAGGTCTTGCAGTTGCCGGCGCTCTTCCAGGGCGCGAGCGCAGAACTCAGGCAGCGGCAGCACGGCCGTCGAGGACTCCGTCTTGAGATCCTTGAGGATCAGGCCCTTGCCCTTCTCGCGCTGCACTTGCTTGATCGGCGTGAACTGCCGGTTCTCGAAGTCGATGTCCTGCCAGCGCAGGCCCAGCACCTCGCTTCGGCGGAGGCCCAGGACGAGGACCAGGACGCAGGCCGCGTAGAAGCGGTGGGCGCGTGCGGCCCGCAGGAAGATGACCGCCTCACGAGCGCTCCAGGCCCTTCCCCTGTCCTTGCTGACCTTGGGCATGTCGACCAGGAGCGCGACGTTGCGGGTCAGCAGCTCTTCGCGGATGGCCCGGTTGAGGGCGTTCCGGAGCACACGGAGCACCTCGAAGCGAGTGGGCGCCGGCACCTTGTTCCGCTTCAACGTGGCCATGAGGGCACGTAGTTGGGCAGGAGTCAGCTTGACCAGCGACTTCTTTCCGAGGTGTGGCACCAGGTACAGCCTGACCTTGGACTCGTACTTGACGTACGTGTTGTGCTCGGAGTCCGGCTCAACGATGTGCTCCAGCCAGTACGCCAGCCACTCCCCGAGCGACCAGCTACGGGAAGGCACAGGGACGCCGTTGCGCTCCTGGTCTTGGAGCTTGCCGAGTTTCTCGTCAGTTTCGTCCCACGTGGCGCCATAGACGGTCTTGCGGGTGCGGTTGCCGTCCGTGTCGGTGACGTACGCGCGGCCCATGTAGCGGCCGTCTGCGCGCTTTGAGATTGTGCCCCCGCCGTTGGGGCGCTTCTTGGTCATCAGGCGCCCTCTCCGATACGACCGTTGATGAAGTCCCGCACGGCGTCAGCCGGGATACGGCGGCACCCGTCGATCTTGATCGAGACGAGGCGATGCGTACGGATCAGGTCGTAGACCTTGGTGCGGCCGACCTTGAGCCGGGTCATGACCTCCGGCACCTTGAGCAGTTCCGGCGCTGCGGTGGTCATGTGGCGGCTCCTTCCAGGCCGAGCAGGGCGGGTAGTTCCTCGCGGGCGGTCTCGCGGCTGCGTTGGATGTCCCGGCGGATGTTGGCGGCGAGCCAGGACTCACCGGGCGTGTAGCCGTGGCCGGCGTAGGTCCAGTGCGCGAGGGTGAGCGTGGTTGCCTCCGGGTTGTCGTCGGGGTCGGGCAGGCCGAGGGCTTCGCGGTGTTGGGCTGCGCGGTAGTCGGCGCGGACCTGGCGGAGGGCGCCCAGGGTGGTCGAGTAGCTGCGGGACTTGGTGGAGAAGTGGCCGCGGAAGCCGAGCATGTGGGCCCAGTCCCGGAGCTTGCGGTCCGGGTAGAGCGCGTGCAGGTCGAGGCACGCTTCGATGAGCCGGCGGGGGTGGTCGGGCACGCCGAGCAGCACGAGGGCTTCCTTGTTGCCGATCCGGCGGTCGACCGTGCCCGTGGTCTCAGCCGCTTTCGTCGCGTACTTGGCGACGTAGGAGGCGACAGCCGCTTCGGTGATCTCCTCGCCGTGGCCGAAGGCGCCGATCGGCTGGACATCGAGCTGCGTGCCCCACCGCAGCGTGCGAGCCGGCTCGTCTCCAGCCGAGTCGACGTCGACCGCGACACGGGCAGCGGCGGCACGGATCGCGTCGTCGAGCAGGTCGAGTGTGGCCCAAGCCGGCGGGGGACTGTCGGGCCCGTCCGGTCCGTCGAAGCGGATGACGGCGTGGAAGTGGACGGCTCCGCGCTTTTGGTATTCGGCGACCTTGCCGAAGGCGACGCGGGACTGTTCGCGGGCTTCCTTCTGGGTGAGGCCGGCGCGCTTGGCGATCTCGCGGCGCAGGTAGATCGTGAAGTAGCGCCACAGGTCGGAGGCGTGGTTGTTCCACAGCACGGCGCCCGCGTAGTCGTAGGTGTCAGGGTCGAGTGGGGTGCCGAGTTCGGGTGCGTCCTCACCGTGGCGTTGTCCGCAGCGGCAGGGCCGGTTGCCGGGTCGGTTGTGGACGGGTCCGAACGAGGGGGCGGTGAGGGTGGCGAAGACGCGGGGGTGGTCGCGGATCGTGTGTGGGGTGCCCTTGGCAGGGTCTCCGACGAGGCCGGCTCGGATGAGGTGGTAGGTGTCGCCGGCGTAGGTCCAGGCACAGGCCGGGCAGCGGGAGGCGCGGCGGTTGCCGCATGCGATGCGGAGCATGCCGCCGGGCTCGTTCTCGGTCGTGTAGGCGTACAGGATCGTCTTGGTGGTCGGGTCGATGGTCTTCGTGGCGCCGGCGAGCCGGATCGGGTCGGAGCAGCCTCCGGTGCGGCGGATCTGGTCTTGCCAGCGGTCGAAGTCAGCCGAACCGGCCACCCTCAGCACGTCGCCGAGGGTGGCCGAGTCGAGACCCGCCAAGGTGGCGGTGTCAGTCACGCGAACACCTCCTGACGCACGGTCAGGAAAGCGGTGCCGAGCCACTGCGCGTAGGCGGGCGGGATCGCTTCCGTCAGCTCTTCGTGGACGTCGGTCCAGGTGATGCCCATGGCGTGCTGCATCTCGGGAGCGGTGGCCTTGCCGCCGCCCTTGCCGTACGCGGCGAGGTAGGGGCCCTCCCGGTAGACGCCGTGGCGGTAGCCGCGCACGTAGCCCTCGTGCTTGACGTGCCGGGGCTTGGGGGTGGACCAGCGGCCCAACTCGAAGTTGCGGTGCCGGAAGACGCCCAGGCCGAACATCACGCCGCACAGGGTGACGTCCTTACGGATGGCCGCACGGCCGTTGGGCTGCTCAATCACGTACGGCAGGCCGGACCTGTCGAGCAGCTCACGCGTGGGCGCCACCAGGTCCTCATGAGTGCCGCCCCAGCCCTGCGAGGCGTTGGTTCCCACCGTGAGGGCGCAGCCGGCCTGGCAGGGCGGGGAGGCGTGCACGAGGGCGTACCGCGCGATCTCGCCCGTGGTGATCAGGCGGTCGAGGTATTCGAGCGCGTCACCCCGGTGGTAGGCGAAGGGGTAGCGAGGACGTTCGACGATGTCGCAGCCGTCGACCGCGAAGCCGGCGCGGTGGTAGCCCATGGCAGCACCGCCGGCGCAGGAGAACAGATCCAGGACCCGCAGGCCGTTGAGGATGACGATGTCGCTCATTCGCCCGCCTCCCACGAGTCAGCAGCGATCGCGTCCAGGGCGCCGGCGGCTTCCGTTGCGGCCGCAGCCAGGTTGCGCAAGGCCTCGGAGGTACCAGGGCGTGCGATGAGCGCGATCTCGATGAAGTCGCCCTCGATCCGCAGGCTGACGAAGTGGTCACCGCTGCGTGGGCTGGATGCCGGGAAGATGCTGACGCGGCTGCGGGTGTCCGGCTCGATGTGGGCCGAGGTGGTGATGCTCTTCACGGCCGTCACCTCCCGGCCGGAACGAGAACGGCGGGCAGCGGCAGGGCGTGGCCGGTGCCGTCGCAGGCCGGGCAGACGACGCGGAGCAGTACGCGGGAGCCGTCGTTGTGGCGGGTGCCGGTGGTGACGGAGACGACGGGGAAGCCGTCGCAGTGGTGGCAGACCGGACGGTTCGGGAGGCGAACAGGCATGATGAGTGGAGCCCTTTCGGGTCGGAAGATCGGGAAGTGGTGGAGCCGTCCGGGACGGCGGAAACTTGGCGGTTGAGGCCGCCCCGGACGGTGCTACTTGTGCTTGCTGTTGCGGCTGATCGTGTAACTGATGCCGCCGCTGGCCGACAGGACCGCGATCGCCGCACCGGCGATGACCTGGACGACGAACGCGATGACCAGGAGCACGGCGATCGAGCCGGCGACGATGACCAGGGTCAGGACGATCGGGCCTTTGTAGGAGCGCGGGGCTTCCTGCACGATCACGACCTTGCGCGGGTCGGTGCCGTGCGGGATCTGCCGGTAGACATCGGACGGGATGTGACCGGCACGCCACTGGTCTTCGGGTAACTGCATCGGACCGTCCCTCCTGGTCAGGCGCACCTGTGGGTGTGGGCGGCGAGTTCGGCGGCCGAGCGGTCGTCGTGCTCGGTCGAGAAGCCGCAACTCGGGGCCGTGCACGCGGCGGTGTGCTTGGTCTGGCCCCGACCGTTGTTGAAGGAGCCGACCTTGACGGGGCCGATACGGATCACGTTGACGAAGCGGTTCGGGCGGGACATGGCTGAACCTCCTTATGGATCAGGCGAGTTGGGCGGCGATCGCGCCGGCGAGGTCCTCAGGGACGCCGAGCCGGGCGCGCAGGGTGGCGGTGTCGATCGCGGTACCGGTGCGGGTGCGGTGCTCGGCCGCGATCTTGCGGGCGTGGTCGACCAGCGCCGGGGGCACGGCCGGGGCCGCCTCCGGGAGAGCCGGTGCAGGCTCCGGTGAAGCGATCTCCGGCGCCGGTGCCGGGGCAGGAGTCTCGGGGCGGTCGATCACCGGCGCGGGTCGGGGCTCCGGCTGCGGTTCCGGTGTGGGGTCGGCAGGTGCGTGAGCAAGCAGGGTGCCGCCGAGGAAGGCGAGTGCGGGCCAGCCGGCGACCCCGAGCCGGAGCAGGGCGGGCGGGTGTGCGAGGTCGAGGAAGCCAGCCGTTGCGATGTTGGCGCCGAGCGAGGCGACCAGGGCGACCACGAACCAGCACCACGCCAGTCCGGAGCGGTGGGCCCGCAGCCGGCGCCACGCGGCGACCATCAGCAGGTCGACGGAGATGGGGTAGGCCCAGGCCTTCCATCCGGTCTGTCCGGCGGCTTGGGCCAGGTCGTGCAGGTGAGAGAAGGACAGAGCACCGGCGATCACGGCCTGTACGAGTACGGCGTCCATGCGGATCGGGCGAGACACGGTCTTCACCTCCTTCACAGGGGTTGGGCCAGAGGGCGGGCGGGGAGCGGTGTCCGGCCGCCCGGCCCCGGCGAGTTCAGTCGTCGGCGGGGATCTCGCCGGCACCCAGGCAGCCCAGGCAGATGCCCGTTTGCTGTCCGACCGACCGGCGCTTGCGGCCGACCAGGACCGTGCGGGAGACCTCACCGGTGCCCTTGCAGGGCGGACACGGCTTGACCTTGGGCTTTGCGGTCTTGCGCGGGGCCATGAGCGTTCTCCTTCCGGATTTGGGCATGGCGCGGGTAGGGACCTGGCGCGAGGCGGTCACGCCGACCGTGAATCGGGGGGTGTTAGTCGGTGACCGGCCGGGGCTGAACCAGCGGCGGCACGGCCGGCATCGGCGGGACGGAGAGCTGCCCGACCGGCCGGAACGGAGCCAGGAACGGCAGGTCCGGGGTGAGGTCGGCGAACTGGCGGCACACGGCCGCTGTCTCGCCGGGGGTGGTCTCGGGAGTGCGGATGCGGGACCAGCCTCCGGAGGTGTCGCCGGCCACCGCGACACCCGGGCGGTCCGGGGCGATCGCGGTCACCGCCATCACGGCATCCGGAGCGATGTCGCCGAGCCCCATCTCCGCTGTCTGCTTGTCGTTGACGCGGTGCACGACCCGGCCGGTGAGCTGAGCACGGAGCGCGGTCGCGCCCTTGCCCAGGTCGGAGCCGAAGCGCTGCCCGCACACCTCCAGGTAGACGCCGATCGCGCGGGCCATCTGACCCAGCCGCACCAGGTTCATGACCGTGTGATCGCGGGCCGCCTCATCCTTCTTCGAGGTCACGAAGAACAGTTCCGCGATCTCGTCGACCAGCACGACCAGCGGCACCGGCCGGACCTCTTCCGGCAGCTCCCACAGGTCCGAGACCCCGTACAGGGCAAGCAGGTCGAAACGCTCTTCCATCTCTGCGACCAGCGCGTCGAGCAGGTCCCCGGCCGACTGAGGATCAGTGACCAGTGCCGACAGGCGCGACGCGTACCGGCCGAGTTCGACACCGCGCTTGCAGTCGATCCCGATCAGACCGACCGGCAACTGAGCCAGCCCCTTGATCAGGTTGCGCTGATACATCGACTTCCCGGACTGGTTCGCGCCCAGCGTCAGGGCATGCGGCACCTTGCGGTAGTCCCGCACGAACACGGTGCCGTCCTCCCGCAGTGCGACCGGAACGACCAGATCACGCGGCTGAGCCTTGCGCGGCAGCTTGACCCGGCGCAGCACGTCCCACCCGGTCATGCGCAGCTCGACATAGCCGGGCTTGGTCTCCCGCACGATCACGGACCGCACGCCCCACGCGTGACGCAGGCGCTCGGAGGACGCGGCGAGATCGGCGGGCTCCAGGCCGGCCGGAAGCCGGAGAGTGACCCGCAGACCGGTCGAGGTACCCCGCACACGGCGGACCTTCGGCGGCACCGGCCGCACCTCGGCACGGGCCAGGTTCCGCTTCACGAAGGCGCGGAAGCCGGACGGCTGCACCGTCAGCCCGCACACCTCCATCGTGTCCCGGTAGGTCCAGGTGAACCGGCCCCACGTCACCGGCAGGCCCACCACCGACCAGTACACGCGCGGAGCGTTGTACTTGGCGTAGCCGAGGCCACCGGCGCCGGCCGCTATGGTCCCGGCCTCCAGCCAGGTCGCCAGGTCCGTCATGGTCAGGCCCCAGCCGTCACGGCGACCGCGCGGAACGAGATCCCGTGCCGCTTCTGGCCGTTGAACTCGTTCTCCCAGTCACGGGCCTTGAGCCCGATCACCCGCACCGGCGTACCCGGCATCAGGCCCTCGGGGATGCCCGTCTCGGGAATGGTGACCTGGTAGAGGTTGCCCTCTCCCTCGTCCGAGATCAGCAGACCCACCGTCGACAGGCCCGCACCGGTCTCCCGGTCCATGGCCCGCTCCCCGGTCTGCTTGTTGGCGAGCTTCGGCGTCGGCGCGGTCGCCACGAACACCACGGCGGTCGAAACATCGATCTTGAACGACGGCATGCGTCACTCCCTTGTACGGCGGAAGAGTTCGATCCCCTCCACTCACGGCAGCTTGTATATCCAAGCTGTGTCATCACCGTAGGACCCTCAACTTGGATATGCAAGTGGGTAGTTAAAAAAAGAGGACCCGAAGGTCCTCTAGGTGAGATCACGCACGCTGATGCATCAGGGAACGTCGATCACGTACCGGAAGACGTGTCGATCGCACGGGACGCGTGAATCGAGCACTTCGACTACCTGACCTGCGGCGGTGTGTGCGGTCCGGAAGACGCGAGCCAGGGGCACGCCTGGCGGGATACTCAGTGCGTCGATCTCGGCAGGGCTTGGCATGCCGATCTCAAGGTCTTCGACGAACTGGACGATCCGCTGCTTCACCGGCCCCTGGGGATCTTCGATCAGCCGGCTCACGCCGCCACGGATCCGGCGAGGTTCTTCAACCTCTGTGCCGCCGAACAGTGCGGCGGGGTAGTACCCGTCGACGAGCTGCATGGGTGCATCGTTCACGAAGAACGCGCGCCGGCGAACGATGACGGATGTCCCCTCTTCCACCCCGAGCCGTGATGCGATCTCGGCGGGAGCCGGCAACGTCCGGACCTCCAGGATTCGCTGCTCGGGACGAAGTCCTTGCGCGGCGGCTTCGGCGTTGAAGTTGCTGACACCGGTCTGCCGTCGCTCCCTGAAGTTCGCCCCCGTGGTGAGCATCTGGACGTTCGGGCGGGGGCGGACGAACACCCCGCGCCCTTGTTCGCTGATCAGCAAGCCGTCAGCTTTGAGCAGTGCCAGAGCCTTGCGTACCGTGACGCGCGTCGTGTCGTACTGATCTTTGAGTTCGTTCTCTGAGCGCAGCTTCTCGCCCGGAGGTAGGCCTCCAGAAAGGATCAATGCGCGAAGCTCATCCGCAATCTTCCTGTAGGTAGGAAGATCTTTCTCGGGCATTTGGGTCACCTCGACTTGGCTATGCAAGCTAGCCTACGTGACCGCACTGACAGCGTCACTCAGTGAACGCCCACCCGCTCCAGTGCTCGACACGGACGATCACGACAGGCCCCTCAGGGGGATGATCGCGGTACTGCTCGTATTTGTCTTGCAGCAGTTCAACGGCCTTTAGCCGATCGTCGCCGCTGTCCCAGACCTCCGCTTGACCGTCGCCTCTTGACCACCAGAGCGTGGACCAGTCGGGGGCGTAGTGATCGACGAGGACTGCCACGTGCGGATTCTCTCGGATGTTCCGGAGCCGCCGAAGGTTCCATGAGGTCTTGGGCTTGTGATCAATTGCGAAGAACACGGCATTGTCACTGATCGCGAACGTGATCGGTACGACGTGGGGAACACCGTCAGCGCCAGCAGTCGCCAGGCGTGCGACCGGCGACGAAGCGAACCTTGTACGAGCATCAGCAGAAGCAAGCTTCATGTGGTCACCGTATCCAGCCGGGCGGACAAAGGCGGGGCCCTTCAGCTCGATCATGAGCTGAGCCAGGTTCGGCGATCGCGAGCGACGGCGTAGACGAACTCGATCTCCTCCGGCCTCAGTACTCCTACTTGTCGCCGGAACGACGAGATCTCTCGATCCTTGATCACTTTGACATCACCCAGGGACTGGGCCACCGCGATGTTGGCGGCAGAGACGAAGACCAGCACCGGAGCCACCTTCACCGGGAAGCCGCAAGCTCTGGTCAGCACCGCTGATGCCCTGCTGCCCTCATGACGGCTGTTGCGGACGTACGGGTGCCCTCGACCGCCGTTCACCTTCACCGCGCTGTCGCCCACCCAGACACGGGCGTTGCGGAAGTACTTGGTGTTCAGGCAGAAGACGCCACCGGGTCCGATCAGTAAGTGATCGATGTCTGCTCCGCTCGGCAGGGGTATGGAGTGGAGCGGATGCCAGCCGCGCCTCTTGAGTCGATCGAGCTTGGCGCCGGCGATCCGTTCCCCAGCAACACCCTTCCGCCAAGAGTCACTGTCATCGCTCTGACGCCACAGCCGCATCATTTGCCTGTTCAGCCAGGTTGGCGCTCCCTTCAGTTGAGGGAGGAGCGAGTCACCGGGGCGGTTCGCGGCGAGATCGTCGGTCACGGGCAGGGGAGGTAGCGCGGCCGTCGAAGGCGACGCGACCGAAACAGGAGACGAAGGGCCCGCCAGATGAGGCGCCAAAGCATCCAGCACCTGATCTCGGTACGACGCCTGAAGCACTTTGAGGTGGCCGGACTTGCAGTCGTACCAGGCAACGGTGTCGCCACTCTCGGTGGCTACGTAGAGTCGATCGTGCCCATGACGCTTCCAGTGCTTGACCACTAAGCCAGGCATTCCCACCCCCGCCGACGACGCCGCATCATCGTGATGGGACCAACTCCCGCGCCGAACGGCAAGAAGGCATCCGGTCATCAACTCGCGCGCCGTCGAGGGTTGTTACAGGTTTCTCTACCTCATCAAGCCCCGCCCGTTGGGCGGGGACGGGGTGTTCCGGTCACCACGGTCCGCCGGCATCGACGGAGCCTCCAGCCGTCGCGCACTTGGGATAACAGGACTCGACAGCAACCGTAAGGTTCCTCAGCTTCCCCACGCTTCACAGCCCCTCAGGGCTACACCTCAACCCCCTTGGGGCGCAGGCCCGTAGCGGCACGGAGCAACGGCGGGGGCTCTTGGCCCTTCGGCCATCCGGTCGCGCTGTCCCTATCGGCTTTCGACCGTCGCTGCGTTGATCACACACCCCCGGCCCGCACTGCGGGCCGGCGCGCGGCTCGGGGGCGGGGGCTGCGCTCCCGCCTACGGCTGCGCGCCGCCCCCGCCCCCGGCCCCGCGCCACCTTCGATGCCCCGGGGTGATCACGCTTCACACTCCGATCCCGCCAAGGGCTGATGCACCGGACCGAGCCTGATTTCCCGCCCATGACCCACACCACCAGGCCCGACCTTGGGGAAGACGGCATTGCCCACAGGTCAACTTGCATGATCCGCCATAGACCAACAGACGCTTTGAACCCAAAAGCAGGTGCGCGACGGCTGGAGGCTCCGTCGATGCCGGCGGACCGTGATGACCGGACGGGATTGTGGAGGTCAGAGCATGCCTCCGGCGGGGGATCGGCCGGCACCGGGATGGAGGGGGCGCCGTCGCCGAGTGCGGGCCCGTAGGGGTGCGCGTGGGGTGCTTCCATCCCGACCACCATCGACCCAGGCAGAGCCGAGCAGACGAGGCCCCTGGCGTCCAGGTCGTTCGTACAGTGGCGCGCTCCACCTGGACGCCAGGAACCACGCCCGCTCCACGGTGTGTGGGTCGACGGCGGACGGGATGGAAGCTGGGGCGAGTGGTGGGTTTCAGTGGGTGTTGTGTACCGGTATTACGGACCATTAGTCAATTGCGCGGTATGCGCTCAGGTCCGTACAGGGTGCGTGAATCGGTTGGTTTCACGTGAAACATCGACCTGTCCCAACTCCCTTGTGCTGAAGTAGAGTTGGGGCTCGATCGGTCGCTACTCCTGATCGCGGAATCCGTCAAGTGAGCCACTGGCGTCTGACACCAGCGCCTGACACCAACAGCCGCGAACTGCCGCGATCGACTCCGGACCCTGGTGAACAGCTACCCAGGATGTACCGGAGGTTGGCGCAGGCGACCGGACCCCCATGATCGACCTGATAAGGATGAGGCCACAGGTTCAAATCCTGTTAGCCCCACCAGTTCGAAGACCCCCAGCCGGTTGCGGTTGGGGGTCTTCGGCGTCTCGGGGGAGGACGGTTCAGGCTCGGGAGAATTTCGATTGCCGTGCCCTCCTGGTGGCCGGTGATACTCGCTCATGAGCAGATTCGCCGAGGTCGTCGTGTTGGCCAGGGACGCAGAAAACATCATGAAACCGCTGACCGAGCGGGACGACAGCCGTCCGTGGACGGGGCAGTTCACCGACATCGGCCACGGCATGTTCGACGGCTGGGCCATCGAGTTCGTGCGACGGAGTCGATGGGCCGGACTGCTGGATCACCTTGAGTCTCTGCCCTGGCCGTCGCCGCACACCGTCCAGGTGCTGATCCACGATGAGGAAGACGACTGTTTCGGCCTGTGGATGATCCATGACGGCCGCCTTGTGGAAGTGCCGCTGCCGCGCACCCGGCGGGACTTCTGGACCGATCACTACACAGGGGTGGTCGATCCGGATTGTCCCGGGATTCTGGTCCGCACGGACGGGCCGTTCGGTGGGACCGGGGAAGGATGAGCCATGGGCACGCCAGAAGACCCCCGGCCATGGTGGGCCAGGGGTTTTTGGGGTCCTCTGTGTCGTCTCTGGAGCTTTGTACGCAAGTTCGCCGCTGTGTCAGAGAGGGCGGACGGTCGGGCAAGTCGGGCAGGTTGAGCAAGTCAGGTAAGGCCAGGGAGACTCGCGGGCCGGAGTGTCGGCGCGCAGGTCGGTACTGGATGGGCCTGAGACGGTACTGGTCGGGCCTGAGGCGGTGCTGGAAGGGCCCGGGGCGGTGCTGGAGGGGCTCAGGTTGGTGCTGGAGGCGTACGGGTCAGCGCTGGAGCGGGGCTCCCGGCTCCGCGTGGTCCGTCTCGGCCGCGTCGGCCGTCTCCGTCGTCTCGTCCGTGTCCGTCGGCGGGCGGTGGCGGCAGCTGGGGGACTTGCCGTGGGCCTCGGCGCGGATGCGTTGCTTCATCGTGGGGGGCAGTGACCTGGTGAAGGACCAGGGGGAGATCGCCGGTGTCGTCGTCTCGGCGACCGCGCTGCTGCTCGCCGCTTCGGGCCGCTCAGTCGCGGCGGCGACCGTCGCGGTGACCGTGATGAGTCCGAGTGCCGTGCACAGTGCCAGGAAGCCGGTGACGAAGGCGTTCCACAACTTCATGACCTTGATCTGGGCCATGGCCCCTCACTTTCAGGTTGGGCGATTTGCGTACTTTCCTCATGATGTGTATGGGGGCTGCGAAGTGGTGGACCGACGCCCATGGCGCGTCGATGTTCTGATGAACACCACTCGGATGGGTGCAAGAGGCCATAAAACGGTCGAAGATGCGCGAAAGGTGGGCGAAGTAACCGTCCGTGGGGATGTGATCACCCTCAGATCGGAGCGGTCGCGTCCGCTCCTACTGCGCTGTACCGGGCGGGAGTTGACCCTGGACGCAGGTCACTGATCGGTCTCGGTCGGTGTGTATAGTCGGGCGACAGAGGTCCCCTACGTCAAGGAAAGACGAGGTCGCGCGGTGAAGAAGCTTCTCCTGGTCGCACTGGCCGCCATCGGCGGGCTCCTCGTGTACCGCCAGATCCAGGCGGATCGCGCCGAGCAGGATCTGTGGACGGAGGCGACCGACTCCGTGCCCACGGGTTCCTGAGTACCGAGAACCAGTTCTGATCAAGCCCCGGCCGCCTGGCGGTCGGGGCTTTGTGTTGCGCCCCTGCCCTGGTGCGGGTACGACCGCCACGACCCCGGCGTTTCGGACACTCGTCCGCATTGCCGGGATGCCACGCGCGCGTGCGGGGCAGGATGGGCCACGTCCGGAGCAACGACGAGGGGTGGCGCGTGATGGGGCGGCGTACGGCGTGGTGGCGGACGCGGGCACAGGGCGGCCGCACGCCCGTCGCTGGGGCCGTACGACGTGTCGTGGTCCTCGCCGCGGTCCTGTGCGCGACGGCCGCCCTCACGGACCGGCCCGCCATGGCGGCCGGGTCGTCCAGCTCCTACGGCTACGACAAGGGCGACCGGGTTGTCGACGGAGCGAGCAGTACTGCTGACGCCGAAGACCTGGAGCCCGGTGCGACGTACCGGAGTTCCCTCTCGAAGGGGGCCAGTGTCTACTACGGCCTTGATCTCGACGCCACGTCGAACGCCTATGTCTCCGTGACCGCCGTGCCTCCGGCGGGCACCACCGTGGCCGCCACCGACGGCATCAAGGTGTCGATGCGGAACGCCAAGGGCTCCGGCTGCACGTACCGGAGCGCCACCTTCGGGGCCGGCCGGAGTCCGCACCCCGTGGCCGCCTGGGCCGTGCGGGAGGCGGGCAAGGCGCTGTGCAAGGGGAGCGGCAAGTACTACGTCCTCGTCGAGCGCGTCGACGCGTCGGATTCCTCGTCGGACACCTGGGGTCTTGAACTCACCGCGGTGTCGGAACCCGCGCTCGCCCAGGCCGGCGCGACCGACGCGCCCCAGGTCTGGGACTCCGCGTCGCCCGAGGCCGTCACGGGAGAGGCCCGGCGCCGTGCGGGCGGTACGGGGTTCGCCGGGGCGGTCGCCGTCGGGCAGGGCGTGTGGCGGGACGACATCGGGCCCGGCCGGACCCTCTTCTACAAGGTGCCGGTCGACTGGGGCCAACAGCTTTCCGTCACTGCCGAGTTGGGCGCTTCGGACGGCGGTAGCGGCTATGTGAGCCGTGCG
Organism: Streptomyces sp. NBC_00986; assembly: GCF_045162565.1. Lineage (NCBI taxonomy): Bacteria > Bacillati > Actinomycetota > Actinomycetes > Kitasatosporales > Streptomycetaceae > Streptomyces > Streptomyces sp. NBC_00986. Next base: position 6,066,515 of record NZ_CP108733.1, on the reverse strand, counting down.
CTGGACCTGGCGCTCTACAACCCCGTACGCGCCTCCGTCGACGAGGCCGGCCTCGGTTACCGGGGCAGCGAGAGGTCGGTGGCACTGGAGCCCCTGCCGCCCGTCGAGTACCGCAACCGCTACTCCGTCGTCGACCACGAGAACGGGATGCGTTTCGCCGGGTCGTACTACCTCGTCGTGCACCTCGACGCGCAGCTGGCCGACGGCTTCGGCCAGGGACCGTTCCCGGTGACGTTGCGCGTGCGCGTCGCCGGTACGGCGCACGGCGGTCCCGGGTACGCGGGCCGGCCTGAGCCCCGGAACATCTTCGATGTCACCACACAGGACCGCGCGGCGGCCGTGACGGGGAGCGCCGGGGGAGGCGGCGACACCGCGATGAAGGTGCTCGCGGTGGCCGGGATCGGCGCGGGCACCGTGCTGCTGGCGACGCTCGGCGTGTGGACGGTGTCGGCCAGGCGCCGGGACCGGGCCTCGACGGCGGCCCTGTAACCGCCCCGCCCCTTCCTCGGTTCAGATCCCACGGTTCAGATCTGGGTCAGTGCCCAGAACCCCACCGCATAGCAGGCCAGCGCGAGCAGCAGGACCGGGATCGCCACCTTCGCGGGCGGCCCGGGCCGGCGCTTGGCCCGCCTGCCGCGGTGCTGCGGAACCGACGGCGCCGACGGTGGAACCTGCGGGACCTGAGCGGTGTATGAAGCAGTAGAGGGATCAGCACGCGGCTGGGGGGAGGACAGGACATGCGTGAGGTCGTGAGGGGAGGAGTGCTGAGGGGAGGAGTACTGGGGGGAGGGGTACATGGGCGGCTGGTACTGGCCGCCCTGGTGGGCCTCGGCTATCTGCTGTGCCTGGTCCGCGTGGTCGGCCTGGCCCGCCTGTTGTCCGTACGGGGCCTGCGGAGGCGGCAGATGGAAGCTGCCGGTGTCCGACATCGGGGACGGCGACGGAACCGGGGGCGGGGAAGTCGGCGGGGCCGGAGTCGGAGTGGGAGTTGGGCCGGCAGCTGGGGGTGGGGCCGGCCGGGAGGCGATGCCCTGCCGTGGATCCACGGGTACGGAGTCCGTGCCGGGCCAGGCCGAGTCACGGTCCTCGACACCGAGATCACCGAGATCGCCGACACCGCTGACGCCGCTGACGCCGGCGCCCATGTCGTTCTCGGGTTCGGGAGGCCCGGCCGACGAGGGAGTCGTCGTCGACCCCGTGTCCACCCCGGAAGCCCGCTTCAGCGGACCCTCGGGCGCGAACTCCGAGGGCAGCGGCCCGATTTGGTCGAAGATCTCGATCAGCTCGTCGTCGGGGCCGGGCTCGGGCAACAGCTCCGCGGCCGCGGCGAGCGCCTTGCGTGCCCCTGTGGCGGTGCGGAAGCGGGCCTGTGGATCGGGCTGCAGCAGCATCGCCACGACCTGCCACAGCGCCTCGGGAATGCCCTTGGGCGCCCCCGGAGTCCCATGCTCCGCGAAGTACTGCACCAGCGCCTTGGAGTCCGGCTTGGCCCCCTCCAGCAGATACAGCGCCACCAGCCCTACGGCGAACAGGTCGGCGGGGAAGTCCGGCTCCGCGCCCATCATCTGCTCGGGCGCGAGATAACCCGGCGTCCCCACCACGAGGTTGGTCTCCGTCAGGCGCGCCTCGCCCAGCCGCATCGCGATGCCGAAGTCGGACAGACGCAGCCGGGGGCGAGCGGTGCCGGTGGCTTCGAGGAGCAGGTTGGCGGGTTTGATGTCCCGGTGCACGACACCTTCCGCGTGCACCGCGGCGAGACCGGAGAGGAGCTGGTCGAGCAGCGTGCAGACGAAGGCGGGGGGCAGGGGACCGTAGTCCCCGATGAGATGGACGAGGGAGCCGCCCGCCACCAGGTCCATGGTGAACAGGACCTTGTCGTCGTCGGCGGCCCAGCTGGCCGGCGCGAGCACATGGGGGTGGTCGATCCGCAGCGCCTGTTCCCGGACGAAGCGCAGCAGCGAGTGCGCGTCGCTCTGCTGCAGGACCTTGGCGGCCACATAGCGGCGACGCCGGTGGTCCCAGGCGCGCCAGACCGCGCCGACACCGCCGCGCCCGATCGGGTCGACCAGTTCGTACCGGCCGGCGAAGACCTCACCCATGGCTGTGCGTCGCTCCTCCCCCTTCGGCTACCTCCGTTGCTTCCCCCGAGACGAGCGATACGACTCCCCTTCACGGCAGTTCCTCATGGCACTCCCTCGCGGCTGTCCCGCACGTGCTCCCGGTGAGCGGCACGACCCCCTCGTGCCCCTCGCCGGCCGCGTGCCCGGCTGCCGAACCCCCGATCGGCAGCCGGGCCGTGAGGTTCAGTTCTGGTGGGACTGGTAGTGCGCGACCGCGTCGGAGGTGCGGCCTGCGCCGTACACCCGGAGGAACTCTGCCAGTTCGGGGTGGGTCGGGGCGAGGGTGTCCGCCGCGTCGATGATGTCGCCCGCGGCGGCCACCGAGCGCAGCAGCGACTGGATCTCGCGGACGACCCGCTTGACCGTGGGCGCTCCCGAACTGCTCGTCGTGGTCGTGGTGTTGCTGAGCACCGAGCCCCCCTGGGACTTCTTGATCTCGTCCATGCGCTCGGTCGCCTCGGCCGCGCTCACGCTGCCGTCCGCGACCTGTCCCGCCAGGTCCTGCAGCAACTGCACCCGCTGGACCACCGCGGGATTGCCGATCTTCGCCCGCTGACCGCTCATCAGCTGGGACAACATCGGCGCGGACAGCCCCAACACCCCCGCGAGACGAGCCTGGTTGAGCCCAAGATCGTCGATGAGCTTACGGAAGAGCGCCCCCAAAGGCTCCCCGTACCAATTCCGCTGCAGCTCCCGCGCTCTGGCGGTGGCTTCCTGCTGTGCGGCGTCCATTGCGTCTCCCCATCGCTTCCCCAAAACCGCGGTTCGCTCTAGCGAACCACGCCGAGCATCTTACGGAGAGTGGTCGTTCACCGGGACCCCCAAATTTTTGCGAGATACCCGGGGTGACCCGGTACGCTGGTCTCCGAAGCTCGCCGGTGTGTGGTTCTGCCGGTCGAACGCTTCTCTAGCGGGGCCTTAGCTCAGTTGGTAGAGCGCTGTCTTTGCATGGCAGATGTCAGGGGTTCGACTCCCCTAGGCTCCACATCCCGCACCGGCCGGTCGCCCTCAGTGGCGTCCGGCCGGTGTTTCTTTGCGCCCGGGGGGTGACGTGCGTCACGTAAAGGGCAACTCTTCGTTGCAGTTGTTTGCGCAAATATCGGCGCCGGGTGGAGCCCGCGGGGCGCCATGTCGACCGTCGGCGCGATGTGGGGATGATGTGCCCGCGTGTGCGGGAGGTGTGTGAGCTGGTGTGAATACGGACGCGTAATCGAGGGTGTGCGGTCCGTTAAGGGAGTCTGTGCGCTGCTTGTACACCCGGGGCGTTGCAAACGTCATCGCAGGCAACTTGCGTACATCAAGAAATCAAGGCGTTCAGCGACGCCGGTGATGCGTCGGCGACTGTTCCACGTGAAACATCGCTGCGGGGCAGGAGACCCTCAAGTCTCCTGCCCCGCGGCGATGTTGAAAGTGCGTCGGACGTCAGCGGTGTTCGTCGTTCTCGACGGCTTCGTCCTCGGCCTGCTTGGCCTCGACCTCGGGGTCGAGCACGGCCTCGGGGCTGCCGTCCACCGAAGTGAGGTGTCCCGTCTCGGGCACCTCGGTCGCGGCGGGCGGCTCGACCAGCCAGTCGGGGTTGGCCTGCTTGTCCCACCACTTCCAGGCGGCGAAAGCGCCGCCCGCCAGGATGCCCAGAACCGCCAGCCCCTTCGCGAGCCGGCCGGCCCTCGCCCGCCGCTCGTGCTTGCGGACCAGCTTCTGGATCTCCTTGGGCGAGACCTGGCCGCGCAGCGCGGCGAACGCTGCCGCACCGCGCGCGGCGGCCTCGTCCTTGACCGGGCCCGCGGCGGCGACCGCCTGCTCGATCCTCGGCCGTGAGTACTCGGCGGCCTGCTGGGCAGCCTTGCGGGTACGGACGGCGGCTTCCTGGGCGGCCTGGTCGACCTTCGGCGGTACATGAGTGCGGGCCTGCTCCAGGCGCGGCACGACATGGGCGTCGTACTGGACGCGGGCCTGGTCCGCGGCCAGCGACACCTTGGGCGCGAGTCGTACGCGTGCCTCATGGGCGTAGTACGAGGCCCTGTCCTTGGCCGTGTCGGCGTAGGGCGCCACCACTTCCGCGGCGTGCAGCACGCTGTCCTTCGCCGATCCGGTCGCGGAGCGCACGCTGTCGATGCGGGTCACGAGTTCCTCCTCCTCGGTGGCGTACGGTTCTTCGTCTATCCACCCAATTACGGATCATGCCTGTCAGAGAGCGACGAGGCATGTGAGGGCGGGCATCCGGGTCACGATCACGTGCAATAACGGATGAATACGCGGGAACGGGGGGTTGTCGTCGACAATGCCACGGATCCCGGTGCCGTGCCCCTGTCCCGGACCCACTCGGCCGGATTTCCGCAAGCGGATCCTGTGGAAATGCCCCGAGAGAAGGCCGTCGGGCGACGGGGTTCAGCGAGCGTGCGAGGATCTGGGGGTCACAGGAAGACAACGGAAGGCAGATCGTGGCCGAGCAGCTCTACGCCACCCTCAAGACCAGCCTCGGCGACATCGAAGTCCGGCTTCTGCCGAACCACGCGCCCAAGACGGTCAAGAACTTCGTCGAGCTCGCCACGGGTGAGCGGGAGTGGACCAACCCCACCACCGGTGAGAAGTCCGCGGCCAGGCTCTACGACGGTACGGTCTTCCACCGGGTGATCAAGGGCTTCATGATTCAGGGCGGGGACCCGCTGGGCAACGGCACGGGTGGCCCGGGCTACCAGTTCGAGGACGAGTTCCACCCTGACCTGCGTTTCGACAAGCCCTACCTGCTGGCCATGGCCAACGCCGGGCCGGGCACCAACGGCTCGCAGTTCTTCGTCACCGTCTCCCCGACGGCCTGGCTGACCCGCAAGCACACCATCTTCGGTGAGGTCACCGACGCGGCGAGCCAGAAGGTCGTGGACACCATCGCGGCCACCGACACCAACCCGCGCACCGACCGCCCGGTCAACGACGTCGTCATCGAGTCGGTCGTCGTCGAGACCCGCTAGGGCCGGACAGATCTCAGGGCCGGGCCGTACAGGCCCCGGGTCCCAGGGTTGACACCAGTACTTACCGCCGGGAACCAAACGCCCCGCTCGTCCGTAAGGATGGGCGGGGCGGTGCATTGCGTACGAAGGATTGAGGGGACCCCATGGACCAGGCGCCAGGCAGCCCGCAGGGCCCGGAGGAACAGCGGCCCCAGGATGCCCAGAGTCTGCCGGTCTGCTACCGGCACCCGGACCGCGAGACCGGCGTCCGCTGCACCCGCTGCGAGCGCCCGATCTGCCCCGAGTGCATGGTCAGCGCCTCCGTCGGTTTCCAGTGCCCCGAGTGCGTCCGCGGCGGCTCCGGTACCGGGCACGCCCCGACCGCGGCCCAGCCCCGCACGATCGCGGGCGGCACGGTGGCGGCGGATCCGCGGCTCGCGACCAAGATCCTGATCGGTCTCTGTGTCGCCGCGTATCTGGTGCAGCGGGTGGTGGGCGACCGCTTCACCGAGCACTTCGAACTCCTCGGCCAGGCGTACGTCCCGCTCTTCGGCTCCGTCGAGGGCGTCGCCGAGGGGCAGCCGTACCGACTGCTGACCGCGATGTTCCTGCACGCCAGTCCGATCCACATCATCTTCAACATGATGAGCCTGTGGTGGATCGGCGGTCCGCTGGAGGCGGCCCTCGGCCGTGCCCGCTATCTCGCCCTGTACTTCGTCTCGGGCCTCGCGGGCAGCGCGCTCACCTATCTGATCGCCGCCCCGAACCAGCCCTCGCTCGGTGCCTCCGGCGCCATCTTCGGGCTCTTCGGCGCGACCGCGGTTCTGATGCGCCGGCTCCGCTACGACATGCGGCCGGTCATCGCCCTGCTGGTGATCAACCTCATCTTCACCTTCGGCTGGGCCAACATCGCCTGGCAGGCCCACATCGGCGGCCTGGTCGCCGGTGTGATCACCGGGTACGCGATGGTGCACGCGCCGCGGGAGCGGCGGGCCCTGATCCAGTACGGCACCTGTGCGGTCGTACTGGTCGTCGTCGTGGTGTTGACGCTGATCAGGACGGCTCAGCTCAGCTGATATCAAACCGTTGTCCACAGTGCGTGGCGGATCTTGTGCATACCGTGGAGAACAGCTGTGCCCCCTGTCACTGACCCGTGTTTATGCAGGTCAGGCAGGGGGCGAACAGGCTTGCGGTTGCCGGTGTGTCAGTCACACCAGCGTCAACACCCGGTGGGTTATCCACAGATCGTCGTTCTTTTTCCCCAGGCCCGCTGTGGATACTTCTCTGGCCTGTGGATAACTCAGCGGAAAGCCGTGGGCAGAGCTGCGTTCACCGTGCGGTGGCCGCAGCTTCGACCGCTGCTTGTGCCGCTACTTCCACTGCGTGGAGACGCCGAACCCGGCGGCGATGAAGCCGAAGCCCACCACGATGTTCCAGTTGTCCAGGCTGTCGATGGGCATGGAGCCGTCGGTGACGTAGAAGACGACGATCCACGCCAGCCCGATGACGAACATGGCCAGCATGACCGGAGCGACCCAGGCACGGCTGTTCAACTTGATGGCGGTCGCCGCTTTCGCCGGCGGCGGCGTGTAGTCGGCCTTCTTGCGGATACGTGACTTCGGCACGAGGGTCTCTCCTGTCGATGCGCTGCGTGGCCGCGCAGGGAACTGGGGCGGGCTCCGGGGCAGCGTACAAGGGGACACTGAGTGCTCCCCCGGGCGTCCGTTAGCGTAGTGCTTCCGCGGCGCCGAAGGAGATAAGGGTACGTTGAGCAATTCTGCCGACTCCCCCGGGACGGGTACCAGTCCCGCCCGTATCCGCCGTTTCCGTCCCGTGCGGATTCTCACGGTGGCCGTCTTCGCCCTCGCGGGGCTCATCTTCTTCACCAGTTTCAACACGGCCAAGGGCACCAACATCCGCACGGACGCCTCCTTGCTGAAGCTGTCCGACCTGATCCAGACCCGCAGCCAGAAGAACGGCCGGCTGAACGACGCCAACGGAGTCCTGCGCGACGAGGTCGACGCCCTCCGCAAGGAGGACGACGGCAGCACGGGTGCCGACGACACGAAGCTCACGGCACTGGAGCGGACCGCGGGCGCGCAGCAGCTCAAGGGCAAGGCCGTCACCGTCACGCTCAACGACGCCCCGCCCAACGCCACCGCCAAGCTCCCCGGCTACCCCGAGCCGCAGCCCGACTACCTGGTCATCCACCAGCAGGACCTCCAGGCCGTCGTGAACGCCCTCTGGCAGGGCGGCGCCAAGGGCATCAAGGTCATGGACCAGCGGCTGATCGCGACCAGCGCCGTGCGCTGCGTGGGCAACACCCTGATCCTCCAGGGCCGGGTCTACTCACCGCCGTACAAGATCACGGCGGTCGGGGACCCGGGGAAGCTGCAGGCGGCGCTGACGGCGTCCAAGGCGATCCAGAACTACAAGGTGTACGTCGACGTCTACGGGCTCGGCTGGAAAGTGACCGACGACGGGACGGTGACTCTTCCTGGGTACTCGGGCACAGTGGATCTGCACTACGCGAAGCCAGTGGAGTGAGCGGCCGTACGGGAGCTGCCGGTGCGCGTGATCGTCAGGAGCGTCAGCGAACTCTGCATCACCGTGGGCACCCTGATCGTCCTCTTCGTGGTCTACGTGCTGTTCTGGACCGGTGTGAAGGCCGACCGCACGATGAGCGACCAGATCCACCAGCTGCAGAACCAGTGGTCGCAGCAGACCGCGCACCCGAAGGCGTCCCCCGCGCCCGCCGCCTCGCCCGCTCCGGCGAAACCGGCCGCGTACAAGGACGGCAGGCCCTTCGCGATCATGTACATCCCGCGGCTTGGTTTCACGTGGAACAAGCCGGTTCTCGAGGACACCGCCGTGAACACCCTGAAGAAGGGGCTCGGGCACTACGCCGGCACCGCGCAGCTGGGGCAGGTCGGCAACTTCGCGGTGGCGGGGCACAGGCGGACGTACGGCAACCCCTTCGTGAACTTTCCGGATCTGCGTGCGGGCGACGCGGTGGTGCTGACGGACGGGACCACCTGGTTCACGTATCGGATCGACAAAGGGCCTTACAAAACAGTGCCCACCGACATTGAGGTGATCGATCCTGTGCCACGTAAGTCCGGGTACACGGCCTCGGGCCGCTATCTCACGCTGACCACGTGCGATCCGGAGTGGGGGCACAGCCACCGGCTGATCGTCTGGGCACACCTGGACTCCACACAGCCTGTGGAGGCCGGGAAACCAGCCGCGCTGCGCCGTTAGTCTGGTGACGTACGGCGTGAGTCTGGTGCCGTGGCGCTACGGAAGGGACGGCATGTACGGCTGGATCTGGCGGCATCTGCCGGGCAACGCCTGGGTCAAGGCGATCATTTCGCTCGTCCTTGCCCTGGCCGTGGTCTACATCCTGTTCCAGTACGTCTTCCCGTGGGCCGAACCGCTGCTGCCCTTCAACGATGTGACGGTGGACAACCAGTGAGTGCACGGATTCTCGTCGTCGACAACTACGACAGCTTCGTCTTCAACCTGGTCCAGTACCTGTACCAGCTGGGCGCCGAGTGCGAGGTGCTGCGCAACGACGAGGTGTCGACCGCGCACGCCCAGGACGGCTTCGACGGCGTCCTCCTCTCGCCCGGCCCCGGCACCCCCGAGGAGGCCGGCGTCTGCATCGAGATGGTGCGGCACTGCGCCTCGACCGGGGTGCCCGTCTTCGGCGTCTGCCTCGGCATGCAGTCGATGCAGGTGGCCTACGGCGGCGTCGTGGACCGCGCCCCCGAACTGCTGCACGGCAAGACCTCGCTCGTCGAGCACGAGGGCAAGGGCGTCTTCGCCGGACTGCCCTCGCCCTTCACGGCGACCCGCTACCACTCGCTGGCGGCCGAGCCGGGGACCGTCCCGGCCGAGCTGGACGTCACCGCCAGAACGCACGACGGCATCATCATGGGCCTGCGCCACCGCGAACTGCCCGTCGAGGGCGTCCAGTTCCACCCGGAGTCGGTGCTCACCGAGCACGGCCACCGGATGCTGGCCAACTGGCTGGTGGAGTGCGGCGACCAGGGTGCCGTGGCGAGGTCGGCGGGGCTCGCCCCGGTGGTGGGCAGGGCCACGGCGTGACCGCGCTGCGCCCCGAGCGCGAGTCCGAGGCCGCGTACGGGGAGCAGGCGTACGCGGAGCCGTCGTACGGGGAACAGGGCGGGTTCGACCAGTGGCACGGCGCGCAGGCGCAGGGTGCGCCCGGGGTGCCGTACGGTCCGATCGACGAAGAGACCGTCGCGCTGCGGATAGCGGACCTCCCGCCGGAGCGGACGGGCCACGGGCGGTCCATATCGGCGTCTGACGCCTCATCCGCCTCCTCCGCCACAGGAACCCCCACGGGCGGGCGTGCGGCCCGCAGAAAGGCCGCCAAGGGGCGGCACGGGCGTCATGGGGGCGCCGGGGCGGCGGAGGAGACCACCGAGGCCCCGGAATCCGGTGTCGGCGCGGGTGTCGGCGCGGGTGCCGGCGCGCCCCTCTCGCGGGTCGAGGCGCGGCGGCGGCAGCGGGCGAACAAGCCGGGTGCCGCGGTCGTCGCGAGCCGGGCGATCGGCGAGGTGTTCATCACCACCGGCGTGCTGATGCTGCTGTTCGTCACCTACCAGCTGTGGTGGACTAACGTACGGGCGCACGCGCAGGCCGGCAGCGAGGCGAGCCAGCTGCAGAACGACTGGGCGAGCGGCAAGCGCGCCCCCGGAGAGTTCTCGCCGGGGCAGGGCTTCGCCATCCTGCACATCCCCAAGCTGGACGTGGTGGCACCGATCGCCGAGGGCGTCAGCAACAAGAAGGTGCTCGACAAGGGCATGGTCGGCCACTACAGCGAGGGCGCCCTCAAGACCGCGATGCCGGACGCGAAGACCGGCAACTTCGCGCTCGCCGCGCACCGCAACACCCATGGCGAACCGTTCCGGTACATCAACCAGCTCAAGCCGGGCGACGAGGTCGTGGTGGAGACCCAGGACACCTACTACGTCTACAAGATGACGAAGACGCTGCCCGTGACGGCGCCGAGCAACACCAGTGTCATCGACCCCATCCCCAAGGGCTCGGGCTTCACCAAGCCCGGCCGCTACATCACGCTGACGACCTGTACGCCGGAGTTCACCAGCAAGTACCGGCTGATCGTCTGGGGCAAGATGGTCGAGGTACGGCCGCGCAGCAAGGGCAAGCCGGATGCGCTCATCGAGTAAGGGCAGATGAACGTGGCAGCGACCACCGACGACACCGAAGAGCAGACCGACACGCCCGCTTCCCCACCGGACCGCCCCCGCGGCTCCGGCCCGGTCGCGACGGCGGTCAGCGTCTTCGGTGAACTCCTCATCACGGCGGGCCTGATCCTCGGCCTGTTCGTCGTCTACTCCCTGTGGTGGACGAACGTCGTCGCCGACCGCACGGCCGACAAACAGGGCGACAAGGTCCGCAACAACTGGTCCAAGGACAAGGACACCGGTCCCGGCGCGCTCGACACCAAGGACGGCATCGGCTTCCTGCACGTGCCCGCGATGAAGAACGGCGAGGTGCTGGTCGAGAAGGGCACCGAGACGAGCGTCCTCAACGACGGCGTCGCCGGCTACTACACGGACCCCGTCAAGGCCGCCCTCCCGACCACCGGCAAGACCGGCAACTTCACCCTCGCCGCCCACCGCGACGGCCACGGCGCCAAGTTCCACAACATCGACAAGCTCAAGAAGGGCGACCCGATCGTCTTCGAGACGAAGGACGAGTGGTACGTCTACAAGGTCTACGACATCCTTCCCGAGACCTCGAAGTACAACGTCAAGACCCTCGCCCAGATCCCCGTGGAGTCCGGCAAGAAGAAGGCCGGCCACTACATCACCCTGACGACCTGCACGCCGGTGTACACGTCCCGGTACCGGTACGTGGTGTGGGGCGAGCTGGTCCGCGTCGACAAGGTGGACAGCGCGCGGACACCGCCGAAGGAACTGCAGTGAAGGAACTGCGCTGACGGCAGGGTCGTAGCGCACCGCACGGACGAAAGAGCCCCGGCACCCTTCTCAGGGTGCCGGGGCTCCGTCATGCCGTACCGGTAACGCCTATCCGGAGTTGCCCCCGAAGAAGCCGCCGCCACCGTTGTTGTTGCCGTTTCCGGTGCCCACGCTGGTGAGGGTGATCTGCGTGTTGCCGGGGTCGTCCACCTGGTTGCCCGAGCCCGGGTCCTGCTGGGTCACGATCGCGTTGTCGCCCTGATCGCTGTTGTCGGCGAACTGGATGTTGGTGAAGCCGTTCTGCTGCAGGATCTGCTTGGCGTTCGCCACCGTCTGGCCGACGACGTTCGGGACCTGGGTCTGGGAGACCTTGCCGATCTGGATGTTGACCGACGAGTTCTTGTCGACCTGCGTCCCGGTCGCGGGCGAGGTCGAGACGACCTTGCCGTTCAGGTTCGTGTCGGTGGTCGCCACCTCGGTGCAGTTGCCGACGAGGTTGTTCTGCTGCATCTGCGCCTTGGCGTCGTCACAGCTCTTGCCGCTGACGTCCGGGACCGTGGACTTCTCCTCGGCCTTCGCGACGGTCAGGGTGATGGTGGTGCCCTTCTGGACCTCCGTGCCGAGGACGGGGTCCTGCTCCAGGACCGTGCCGGGGTCCTCGCCGGACACCTTCTCCTTCTTCTCCACCTTGAACTGGTACTTGTCGCCGGAGAGGGTCTCGGAGGCGTCGTCGAAGCTCTGGCCCACGACACTCGGTACGACGACCTTCGGCGCCCCGGTCGAGACGACCAGGTTGATGGTGTCGCCCTTGTTGACGTCGGTGTTCGCCTTCGGGTCCTGTGAGCAGACGCTGCCCTTCGGCGCGTTCTCGCAGGCCTTGCGGGTGGGTTCCGCCAGCTTCAGGCCGGAGTTGACGGCCATGCTCTGCGCGCTGGCATAGGTCTGGCCGACGAAGTTCGGCGCCGCGAACGGCTTGTCCGCGCCCCCGTTCCCGCTGAACGCCCACTTCCCGATCAGGATCGCGCCCACCAGCACCAGGACCGCCGCCACGACCAGCAGGATCGTCGAGGTGTTCGACTTCTTCTTCTGCTGGCGGCGCCGGTCGGGGCGGTCGTCGTAGCCGAAGCCGCCGTCGTCCGGGTTCATGGGGGGCAGCATCGTCGTGGCGCCCGCGTCGGAACGCAGGGCCGTCGTCGCCTGGTCGTTGCCGTAGCCGCCGTAGCCGACCGAACCCATCGCCGCCGTCGCCGCGACCGGCTGGCCGTCGAGGCAGGCCTCGATGTCCATGCGCATCTCGTCGGCGGACTGGTAGCGGTAGTTGGGGTCCTTGGTGAGCGCCTTCAGGACGATCGCGTCCATCTCCGGCGTGATCTCCGCGTCGAAGACGCTCGGCGGCTGCGGCTCCTCGCGTACGTGCTGGTACGCCACCGCGACCGGGGAGTCGCCCACGAAGGGCGGCCGTACCGTCAGCAGTTCGTAGAGGAGGCAGCCCGTCGAGTAGAGGTCCGAGCGGGCGTCGACCTGCTCGCCCTTCGCCTGCTCCGGGGAGAGGTACTGGGCGGTACCGATCACCGCGGACGTCTGCGTCATCGTCATGCCGGAGTCGCCCATCGCGCGGGCGATGCCGAAGTCCATCACCTTGACCTGGCCGGTGCGCGTCAGCATGACGTTGGCCGGCTTGATGTCGCGGTGGACGATGCCGTTGCGGTGCGAGTACTCCAGCGCCTGGAGGATGCCGATGGTCATCTCCATGGCCCGCTCCGGCAGCAGCTTGCGACCGCTGTGGAGCAGCTCACGGAGCGTGGAGCCGTCGACGTACTCCATGACGATGTACGGGATCGAGACCCCGTCGACGTAGTCCTCGCCCGTGTCGTAGACCGCGACGATCGCGGGATGGTTGAGCGAGGCGGCCGACTGGGCCTCCCGGCGGAACCGGGCCTGGAAGGAAGGGTCGCGCGCAAGGTCGACGCGCAGCGTCTTCACCGCCACCGTGCGGCCGAGGCGTGTGTCATGGGCGAGGTAGACCTCCGCCATGCCACCACGGCCGAGCACCTGGCCCAGCTCGTACCGGCCGCCGAGGCGACGCGGCTCTTCCATAGTTCCCTACCAGCCCTCTCCGTCGGTCCCGACCCGCACGGATGTGCGGTCGGAGGCTAGCCGTCCGGGCCTACCGTACCCGGCTGGCTTTGTGTGACCTGGCCAAGCCCGTCACCCGATACAGGACCGGTATCGCAACGTGCACCGATGTGAAGGGGACGTGAGCGGAGTCACTTCTTGCTGTCGATGACCGCCTCCATGACGCTCTTCGCGATCGGGGCCGCGAGACCGCCGCCGGAGATGTCGTCGCGGTTGGCCTTGTCGTCCTCGATGACCACGGCCACGGCGACCGGCGAACTGCCGTCGGCGTTCTTGGCGTAGGAGAGGAACCAGGCGTACGGGTTCTCGCTGTTGTTCTCGCCGTGCTGGGCGGTACCGGTCTTGCCGCCGACGGTCACGCCGGGGATCTTGGCGCTGGTGCCGGTGCCCTTCTCGACGACCGTCTCCATCATCGACTGCAGGATCTGCGCGTTCTTCGAGGAGAGCGGCTGGCTGAGCTCTTCCGGCTCGGTCTGCGCGATGGTGTCGACGCCCGACGACTGGAGCTTGTCGACCATGTACGGCTTCATCAGCTTGCCGTCGTTGGCGACCGCGGAGGCGACCATGGCCATCTGCAGCGGGGTCGCTGCGGTGTTGTACTGGCCGATCGAGGACAGCGCGGTCTGCGACTGGTTCATGTTGTCCGAGAAGACCGAGGAGCTGGAGCGGATCGGCGTGAACTGCTCGGAGTCGAAGCCGAACTTCTTCGCCTCTGCCAGCATCTTGGCGTTGCCGAGGTCGGCGCCGACCTTGCCGAAGACGGTGTTGCAGGAGTACTGCAGCGCGACGCGCAGGGTCGCGTTCTTGCAGGGGATGCTGCCCTCGTTCTTCAGCTGGGTCGTGGTGCCCGGCATGACCCACGGCAGCGGCGAGTTCGTGGCCTCGTCGGCCGACGAGTACAGGTTGTTCTCCAGCGCCGCTGACGCGGTGACCACCTTGAAGGTGGAGCCCGGCGGGTAGGTCTCGCGCAGCGCCCGGTTCAGCATCGGGTCGTCCGGGTCGTACTTCTTCTGGAGCTTCTGCCAGGCCTTGGCGTCCGTGGTGGTGGAGTTGCCCGCGAACGACGAGGGGTCGTACGACGGGTAGGACGCCAGCGCCAGGATCTTGCCGGTGGACGGGTCGAGGGCGACGACCGCGCCCTTGCCGCCCTGCTTCTGCAGTCCGTTCCACGCGGCTTTCTGCGCGGCCTGGTTGAGGGTGGTGACGACGTTGCCGCCCGACTTCGTCTTGCCGGTGATCATGTCGAGGGTGTTGCGGAAGAAGAGCCGGTCGTCGGTGCCGGAGAGGATGCCGTCCTCGATGGACTCCAGCTGGTTGGCGCCGAAGGCCTGCGAGGCGTATCCCGTGACCGGCGCCCACATCGCGCCGTTCTTGTACGTGCGCTTGTACTTCAGGTCGTTCAGGCCGCTGGTGCTGGTCTCCGTGGAGCCGGTGATGGGGCTGCCGTCGACGATGATGTCGCCGCGCGGGGTGGAGTAGCGCGCGATGGTGACACGGCGGTTGTTCGGGTCGTCCTTGAGGCCGTCGGCCTTGACGTACTGGAGCCAGTTGTCGCGCAGCAACAGCGTCAGGACCAGGAGGCCGCAGAAGAGCGCGATCCGGCGCAGGGGCTTGTTCATGACGGGCGGACCACCTGGGTCATCTCGGCGTCGGGGCTGGGGGCCGGCGCGGGGGCCGGGCGGCGGGCGGTGTCGCTGATGCGGATCAGGATGCCGATCAGCGCCCAGTTGGCGATGACGGAGGAACCGCCGTACGCCACGAAGGGCATCGTCATACCGGTCAGCGGGATCAGGCCCATCACGCCGCCCGCGACGACGAACACCTGCAGGGCCATACCGCCGGAGAGGCCGACGGCGAGGAGCTTGCCGAAGGGGTCGCGGGCGGCGAGGGCGGTGCGGACACCGCGCTCCACGATCAGGCCGTAGATGAGCAGGATCGCCATGATGCCGGCGAGGCCCAGTTCCTCGCCGAAGGTGGCGAGGATGAAGTCGGAGTTGGCGGCGAACCGGATGAGGTCGGAGTGGCCCTGGCCGAGACCGGTGCCGAGCGTGCCGCCGGAGCCGAAGGCCCACAGGGCCTCCATCGACTGCGCGGAGTGGCCGAGGACGGTCTTGCTGAGCGTGTACTCCTTCATCGGGTGGAGCCAGGCCTGGACGCGCTGCTGGACGTGCGACTCGAAGCTGGCCACGCCGACGGCGCCGGCCGCGGACATCAGCAGACCGAAGACGATCCAGCTGGTCCGCTCGGTGGCGACGTACAGCATGATGATGAACATGCCGAAGAACAGCAGCGAGGTTCCGAGGTCGGTCTCGAAGACCAGGATCAGGATCGAGATGAACCAGACGACCAGGATCGGTCCGAGGTCGCGGCCGCGCGGCAGGTACAGGCCCATGAAGCGGCGGCTGGCCAGCGCGAGCGCGTCGCGCTTCACCATCAGGTAGCCGGCGAAGAAGATCGCGAGGACGATCTTCGCGAACTCACCGGGCTGGATGGAGAATCCGCCGACCGAGATCCAGATCTTCGCGCCGTAGATGTTGGCGCCGAGGCCCGGCACCAGCGGCAGCAGCAGCAGGACGAGCGCGCCGACCATGGAGATGTACGTGTAGCGCTGCAGGGCGCGGTGGTCCTTGAGGAAGATCAGGACGACGGCGAACAGCCCGATGCCCATCGCGGTGTACAGCAGCTGCCGCGGCGCCGCGTTGCCCGCCTGGTTGATGGACTGCAGCAGCTTCGACTGGTCGAGCCGCCAGATGATGACGAGTCCCATGCCGTTCAGCAGCGTCGCCAGCGGCAGCAGCAGCGGGTCCGCGTACGGCGCGAACTTGCGTACGGCCAGGTGCGCGACGCCGGCCAGCAGGCCGAGGCCCAGGCCGTAGCTCAGCAGCCCGGACGGCACCTGGTCGTTGATGGCCAGGCCCACGTTGGCGTAGGCGAACACCGGGATGGCGACGGCGAAGATCAGGAGCGCCAGCTCGGTGTTGCGTCGGCTCGGTGCGCCGATGGAGCCGATCGTGGACGTGTGGTGCGACGGCGTGTTGGTAGAACTGCTCATCGTGTGACGGGGCCTCTCACGGCTTGCCTATTACTTGCTGCACTGCGAGACGACCTGCTGCTCTTCCTCCGAAAGACTGGGACCGGGGCTGGGAGTCGCAGACGGGGTCGGGGACGGGGACGTCGAAGTCGTGGTCGAAGGAGACGGCTTCGGCGTGGCCTTGGACGTGAGCGAGGTGCTGGTGGTTCCCGTGGTGCCACTGGGCTTGGTCGCGGCACTCTCGCGCTCGGACTCCTTCTTGCACGCGGAGGCCTGCACGGCGAGGTCGGCGATCTTCTTCTGGGCGTCCTGGAGACCGCCCTCGGCGATCGTCGCCTTGACCTGCTTCTGCTGGTAGGGCGGGAGGTACTTGAGTTCGATGTCGGGGTGGTCCTTCTCCACCTTCGACAGCGAGACCCAGGCGAGGTCCTGGCTGATGCCCCGGTACAGCGCGACGTGTTCGCCGTTGGCGCCGACGAAGTACTGCGTCTGCGTCCAGCGCCAGCCCCCGTAGAGGCCGCCGCCGATGACCGCGAGCGCGAGCACCGTGTAGAAGGATCTCTTGAACCACCTGCGGCCCTTGGAGGGCTTCACGAAGTCGTCGTCGGTGTAGTCCCCGAAGCTGCCCTCGGGGACGTAACCGGTGGTGTCGCCGGAGCCGGGCGGGCCGAACTCGCCGCCCCCGCCGTTCTGTCCGGGCACCTGGCGGCCGAGCCCGGAGGCGCGGCCCGCCGGGGTCTGCATGATGTTGTTGTCGTGCTGGTGGAGCTGGTTCTCGGCGACCGCGCCGACGATGACCGGGGTGTCCGACAGCTGCGCGGCGAGGGTGTCGCCGGTGTCGAGGTCCAGGACGTCGGCGATGATCACCGTGATGTTGTCGGGGCCGCCGCCGCGCAGGGCGAGCTGGATCAGCTCCTGCACGGTCTCCTGCGGGCCCTGGTAGCTGGCGAGGGTGTCCTCCATCGTCTGGTGGGAGACGACTCCTGACAGCCCGTCGGAACAGATCAAGTACCGGTCGCCGGCGCGCACTTCACGGATCGACAGGTCCGGCTCGACGTGGTCGCCACTGCCGAGCGCGCGCATGAGCAGCGCGCGCTGCGGGTGGGTGGTGGCCTCTTCCTCGGTGATCCGGCCCTCGTCGACCAGCCGCTGCACCCAGGTGTGGTCCTGGGTGATCTGGGTCAGCACGCCGTCGCGCAGCAGGTAGGCGCGGGAGTCGCCGACATGGACGAGGCCGAGCCGCTGCCCGGTCCACAGCAGGGCGGTGAGCGTGGTGCCCATGCCCTCCAGCTGGGGATCCTCCTCGACCATCATCCGCAACTGGTCGTTGGCCCGCTGCACGGCGGTGCCGAGCGAGGTGAGGATGTCGGAGCCCGGCACGTCGTCGTCGAGCGAGACGATGGTCGAGATCACCTCGGAGGAGGCGACCTCACCGGCGGCCTGGCCGCCCATCCCGTCGGCGATCGCGAGGAGACGTGGACCGGCGTAGCCGGAGTCCTCGTTGCCCTCGCGGATCATGCCTTTGTGCGATCCGGCGGCGAAGCGCAGTGACAGACTCATGCGCACCTCGCCCGTCGGCTCCGGGTACATCCGCACGGTGCCCACCCTCCGGTCGGGAGCGCGCCGGGGTCCGCCAGGCGGTCCGCCGCTGCGTGCTCGCTCCGCTCGCTCATTTTCGTACTACTTCCGCAGCTCGATGACGGTCTTGCCGATGCGGATCGGCGCGCCCAGCGGAATCGGTGTGGGGGTCGTCAGCCGGGACCGGTCCAGGTACGTGCCGTTCGTGGATCCGAGGTCCTCGACGATCCACTGGCCGTCGCGGTCCGGGTAGATCCTGGCATGACGGCTGGACGCGTAGTCGTCGTCCAGCACGATCGTCGAATCGTGCGCCCGGCCCAGGGTGATGGTCTGGCCCTGGAGGGCGACGGTGGTGCCGGTGAGGATTCCCTCACTGACGACGAGTTTGGTGGGGGCGTTACGGCCCCGCCGGCCGCCCCCGCTCGGCTGTTGCTGGCGCTGCTGCGGAGGCGCCGCCTGCCGGGCGGCCTGCTGCGGTCGTCCGGCTTCCCGTCGCGAGCCGCGCTGTGTGACACGCGTTCCGAACAGGTCGCTGCGGATGACCTGCACGGCCACGATCACGAACAGCCACAGTACGGCCAGGAAACCCAGCCGCATGACCGTGAGGGTCAGCTCTGACATTGCCCCCGCTTCACCCTTCGGCTTGCCGGTAAATGATGGTGGTGCTGCCCACGACGATCCGCGAGCCGTCGCGGAGCGTAGCGCGGGTGGTGTGCTGCCCGTCCACCACGATGCCGTTGGTGGACCCGAGATCCTGGATCGTCGAGGGCGTTCCGGTCCGGATCTCACAGTGCCGGCGGGATACGCCGGGGTCGTCGATCCGCACGTCGGCTTCGGTGCTGCGGCCCATCACCAACGTCGCGCGGGAGATCTGATGGCGGGCGCCGTTGATCTCCACCCAGTACCGCATCCGCGTGCCGGCCGCCGGGGCGGCGGGCGCGGGCTGGAGGTACGGCGCCGAGCCGCGGCCGCCGGGCGGCGGTGCGGCCGGCATGGGCGGCGGGGCGCTCGCGGGCGCGGCGGCGGGCGGATAGCCGTAGCCGCCGGGCCGGCCCGCTGCCGGCGGTGCCGCCGGAGCGGGGGTGCCGGGAGCCTGCTGGTTGGTGGAGGAGGCGAGCGTACGGCTGCGCACCCGGTACAGACCGGTGTCGAGGTCGTCCGCCTTCTCCAGGTGGACCTTGATGGGTCCCATGAAGGTGTAGCGCTGCTGCTTGGCGTAGTCGCGCACCATGCCGGCGAGCTCGTCACCGAGCTGGCCGGAGTAGGGGCTGAGCCGCTCGAAGTCCGGCGTGCTCAGCTCCACGATGAAGTCGTTGGGTACGACGGTCCGGTCGCGGTTCCAGATCGTCGCGTTGTTGTCGCACTCCCGCTGGAGCGCGCCGGCGATCTCGACCGGCTGGACCTCGGACTTGAACACCTTGGCGAAGGTGCCGTTGACCAGACCTTCGAGGCGTTGCTCGAACTTCTTCAGGACTCCCATGGGGCACCTCCTCCGTCGTTGCCGCACTGGCTGTCGTACCGACCGCCTTGCCGGCTGTCGTGGTGATTGTCGTGCTGACTGCCCTGGTACTGCTTACTGATCGTATCCACGCGCCGGTAAATCGGCTGGTTCCCCCTTGTCGGCCCGGTCGAACTCCTTCTGCCACTACTCCTGTCAGTACTCCTGCCCAGGATCGTAGAGGGGGCCGCAGACAAGTGTCCCGCACCTGACTGTGGACCTTGCCCGCCTCCTGGGGAGATGGCGGTTACCGGTACGAGGTTGATACGTGAACCGGTCCACGTTGATACGTGGGTTGATACGTGGCCGGGGGTGGGGGCTGTTCGGAGGGCGAGGTCGGAGGGGGTGGCGGGGGTCGGCGGGAGGGACGGGTGCGAGCCGGTGACCGCTGATGGGGGCCTCGCGCGGGGCGTCCTGCTCGCGGGAACGGGGGGTCCTGCCCAGGGGAAAGGGATGTGAATCCACCCCGTGCACCGTGCTAATCTTCTGCATGTCGGAAGGCGCCAGCCCCCCAGGGGAACAGCCCGAGGACACACCCAATGCGCGGGTGGCGGAATAGGCAGACGCGCTGGATTCAGGTTCCAGTGCCCGAAAGGGCGTGGGGGTTCAACTCCCCCCTCGCGCACAGACAGAAGCCCCTCAGGTCTCAGACCTGAGGGGCTTCTTCGTGTGCTGTACCAGCTCCGGTGATGCTTCGGTGATCTCTGCCTCAGGTGAGGACAATCACACGCTGTCCTTACCTGAGGCAGTGGCCGGGCGTCCGGTCAGGCCGCGAGGCGTTCCGCCAGGGTCTTGGCCTTGGTGGCCGCGTCACCGAGGGCGCGCTCGCGGGACGCCTCGTAGAGCGGGACCAGGTCGGCCATCGCGGGGTTCTGCGGGGCCATGGTGAGCTCCGGGACGATGAACTCGGCGTCCAGGCCGAGGGCGTCGACGAGTACCGCCTTCAGATAGTTCTGGACGTAGTCGTAGCCCTCGCGCGGGGTGCCCGGCCCGTAGGCGCCGCCGCGGCTGGCGATCACGACGGTCGGGATGCCCTTGACCTTCGAGTCCTCGGTCCCCGCGGTGCGGCCCATCAGGATCACGTTGTCCAGCCAGGCCTTCAGGGTCGAGGGGATCGTGGCGTTGTACATCGGGGCGCCGATCAGCACCGCGTCCGCCTGCTCCAGCTCCTCTATGAGCCGCACGCGCTCGGCGAAGGCCGCCGCCTGCTCGGGCGTGTGCGTGGCCGGGTCGGCGAAGCCGGCGGTGTGGGCGTCCACGGTGATGTGCGGGACGGGGTTCGCGGCGAGGTCGCGGTGGATCACCGTGCCCTCCGGGTGCTGTTCCTCCCAGGACGTGCGGAAGGCGTCGGCGACGGCGCGGGAGGCGGAGGCGCCGGCGGGGAACACGGACGAGTCGATGTGCAGGAGCGTGGCCATGGGGGTCTCCAAGAGGTGTCGAGCGAGGTGCCGAACGAGGTGGCGAACGAGGTGCTGAGCGGGTGCCGGGCGCGTGCTGGGCGCAGCGGTCCCGTCGCGTTGTTCAGTAGCTAAGTTTTCGTACTCGACTATGAATAACACAGGTACTTACTTTTTTTCATCCCCGCACGGGAGGGCAGTACCCTGAGGGCATGGCGGTCGAGCAGAGTCACGGCACGGATCAGTGCAAGAAGGTGGACGACGGCATCACCCGTGTGTTCCAGCTGTTCGGAAAGCGCTGGACCGGGCCGATCGTGGCCGTCCTGATGGCACAGCCCGTCCACTTCGCCGACCTGCGCCGGGCGATCCCGGGCATCAGCGAACGCATGCTCTCCGACCGGCTCACGGAACTCGGCGCCGCCGGGCTGCTCGTCCGCGAGGTCGACGAGGGCCCGCCGCTGCGCGTCTCGTACCGGCTGACGGAGTCGGGGAAGGCGCTGGGACCGGCACTACGGGAACTGGGCGCGTGGGCGCAGGTGCATCTGCGCGAGGGGTGGCAGTCGGGCGGGTGCTAGGCCGAGGTAGGTAGGCGGGTCCGGGTAGGTCGGGGTGGGCCGTCGGGGTGGGCCGTCGGGTTGGGCAGGGGTGCCGATCGCTGAGGCCTCGATCGGTACCGGCGAGGCCTCGATCGGCACCGGTTTTCCACAGCCGCGGAGTTGTCCACAGGGTCTGACGTGTTTTCGCCGTCGGTTGTACGGTCGTCGCGAGTTGATGTTCGGGCGAGCGCACGTGTGAGCGTGGGTGTGTGGACGGGGGAGGCGGTCGGTATGACCGAGGCCGGTATCGGTGTGAGCGGTGTGGGGCGCAGGCTTCCCGGGGTGCGGGGCTTCGCCACGTGGCCCGTGGAGGGGTCGCCCAAGGAGGAGGGGAAGGCGCTGCGGGCGAGCGTTCCGCGCAGCGCGCACGCCGTTCTCGACCTGGACGGTTCCCGCCCCGACGCGGTGACCGCGGTCGAGGAGTCCGGCCGAGGCCGCATCCCGGGGCTCACGCCGATACGGGTGGGCAGGATGGCGGCCACCCCCTTCGCGTTCCTGCGCGGTTCGGCGGGACTCATGGCCTACGACCTCGCCCGCACCCCCATGACCCGGATCGGCGCCCAGATCTGCGGCGACGCCCACGCGGCCAACTTCGGCCTGTACGGCGACGCCCGCGGCGGCCTGGTCATCGACCTCAACGACTTCGACGAGACCGTGCGCGGCCCCTGGGAATGGGACCTCAAGCGGCTCGCCGCCTCGCTGGTCCTCGCAGGCCGGGAGGCCGGCGCCGACGAGGACACCTGCCGTACGGCGGCACACGGCGCGGTGGGTTCCTATCGCCGCACCATGCGGCTGCTGGCCAGGCTCCCGGTGCTGGACGCGTGGAACGCCATCGCGGACGAGGAGTTGGTCTCCCACGCCGACGCCCGCGACCTGCTCGGCACGCTGGAGCGGGTCTCCGAGAAGGCGCGGGGCAACACCAGCGGACGGTTCGCGGCCAGGTCTACCGAGCCCGCCGAGGACGGCGGGCGACGCTTCGTCGACGCCTCGCCGGTGCTGCGGCGGATCCCGGACGCGGAGGCCGCGGCGGTGGCGGCGTCCCTGGAGGAGTATCTGGACACGCTCTCCGAGGACCGCCTCCCGCTGCTCGCCCGGCACACGGTGCACGACGTCGCCTTCCGCGTCGTCGGCACGGGCAGCGTGGGCACGCGGTCGTACGTCGTGCTGCTCCTGGACCACCGCGGCGAACCGCTCGTCCTCCAGGTGAAGGAGGCCCGCCCCTCCGCGCTGGTGCCGCATCTGCTGACCGCCGGGTTCGACGCGCCGTCCGTCGCGCACGAGGGCCGGCGGGTGGTGCTCGGGCAGAAGCGGATGCAGGTCGTCAGCGACATCCTGCTGGGCTGGACGACGGTCGACGGACTCCCGTTCCAGGTACGGCAGTTCCGCAACCGCAAGGGCAGTGTCGACCCCGCCGCCCTCGCCGCCGACCAGATCGACGACTACGGCCGTATGACCGGCGCCCTCCTGGCCCGGGCCCACGCCCACAGCGCCGACCCGCGCCTGGTCGCCGGGTACTGCGGCAAGAAGGACGAACTGGACGAGGCGATAGCGACGTTCGCCGTGGCCTACGCCGACCGGACCGAGGCGGACCACGCGGAGTTGGTGGGGGCGGTGCGGGCAGGGCGGATCGCGGCGGAGATGGGGGTGTAGGCGGTTGGGAGCGGGGAGCGGGGGGTGGTGAGTGAGAAGCGGCGGGCAGGGTGCGGGTGCCGGCTGTGATCGCGGACGGGGGAGTTGGTCACGGCGAGGCACGTCGGACCGCCTGTCCGCGAGGCGGGACCCGCACCGGCGGCGACATGACCCGTCGTTCACAAGGCACCGCCGGCACAGCCGGCATAAGCCACTGCCGGCACAGCCGGTGCGCCACCGTCGGCGAGGTCACCCGTGGTCCACAAGGCCCCAGCCCAACCGACGCCCCATCGCCCGTCGGGCCGTGGCCTACGCTGGGCGGGTGACGACCCCGGAAGCTGAGCAGTCCCAGTCCGTGCCCGTTGGTGAACCGGTGCCGGAGCAGACGGGTGCCGAGGTGCCGTCCGCCGCCGGAGCCGTGGCGGGTGACGGTTCCGTGAGCGAGGGCACCGAGGGCGGTGCGGCCGACACCCCTGAGGCCGACTCCCGCGACGCCGACGCCCCCCCGACCGACGCCCACCAGGCCGACTCCCACCCCGTCGACGGTGCCGCCCCCCGCCCCGAAGAACGGCTGGAGCGCGCCGTACGCGCCGCCGAGCAGGCGTTGATCGAGTACGAGATCGCGGTGGACACCTTCCGCATCGAGGTCGAGAACTTCTCCCGGCTGCATCACCAGAAGCTCGGCCCGATGTACACCCGCCTCGACGAGCTGGACGCCCGGATCGCCGAGGCACTGGCCGCACGCACCGGCAACCCCGAGGACATTCGCAAGGCGGACGAGGCGCGGGCCCGGGTGATGCCGATGCCCGCGGTCGAGGAGCTGTTCCACGGCTGGATGGACGGCGACGGCCTGTTCCCGGAGGCCGCGGCGATGCTCACGGACCAGCCGGTCCGGCCCCCGCAGCGGGTGCGCCCCAGCGAGGAGGCCCGCAAGCTCTACCGCGAGCTGGCCCGCAAGGCCCACCCCGACCTGGCGCAGGACGAGGAAGAGCGCAAGCGGCGTGAGGAGTTCATCACCCGGGTCAACGCCGCCTACAGCCGCGGTGACGCCCCGCTGCTGCGCGAGCTGGGCGAGGAGTGGGCGGCGGGACCGGCCCCGGCCGAGCGCGGCCCGAGCCCCAGCGAGGAGCTCTACGCCCGCCTCGAATGGCTCGCCCACCGCAAGGAACTCCTCACCCTCGTCGCCCGGGAGCTGGAGGAGGGCGCCATCGGCTCCATGCTCCGGATCGCCCCGGACGACCCGGACCGCCTGCTCGACGAGATCGCCGAGCAGTTGCTCGCCCAGGTCGCCGAGCGGGAGGCCGAGTTGGCCAACCTGCTCGCACAGCCGCACGCGTCGGAAGGCCCGTCGGGTAGCGTCGGGCCATGAGTTTCGGAACTGGTGTGCCCACGGTCGAGGTCGGAGACCTCAAGGACGGCGACTTCCTGCTGGACGTCCGTGAGGACGACGAGTGGCAGGCGGGTCACGCCACGGGGGCGCTGCACATCCCCATCAGTGAATTCGTGGCCCGGTACGGCGAGTTGACCGAGGCGGCGCCGCAGGACGGCAGGGTCCATGTGATCTGCCGCTCCGGCGGGCGTTCGGCCCAGGTCACGATGTACCTGACCCAGCAGGGCATCGACGCCGTGAACGTCGACGGCGGCATGCAGGTGTGGGCCGCCGCGGGCCGACCCGTCGTCACGGACGAGGGCCAGCCGGGTTTCGTGCTGTAGCCACAGCCACAGCCACAGCCACAGCCACAACTGCGGTGGGTGCGGGCGGGGTTCAGCTCAGCGGATGGGCCGCCAGCAGATCCCCCAGCGCCTCCTCGTGTGCCGCCGCCGGGCCGAGCGACAGCTCCAGGTGCTTGGCCCAGGCGTGGTACCGGTGCAGGGGGTATTCCGTGTCGGCGCCGAACCCGCCGTGCAGATGCTGCGCGGTCTGCACGACCCGTCGTACCCCCTCGGCCGCCCAGATCTTGGCCACGGCCAGGTCCGCGGCGGCGGGCAGCGCGCCCGACGCTCCTGAGGCGATGCGCCACGCGGCCTGCCACAGAGTGGCCTCCATCGCGCGCAGGTCGATGTAGCGGTCGGCGGCCTGTACGGCGACGGCCTGGAAGGTCGCGACGGGGAACCCGAACTGCTCGCGCCTGCTGGTGTATTCGCCGGTCATGCGCAGGACGGCGGTACCGAGTCCGAGGGACAGCGCGCAGGTGCCGGCGGTCAGCAGGTCCCGCAGCCACTCCCAGGCGCCCTCGGCGTCGATGACGTCGACCCTCGCGATCGGCACGGATTCCAGGCGCAGTTCGCCGAGCCGCTCGCCCGTGGTGGAGATCTGCTCGGCGAGGACGACGCCCTCGCGGTCCGGGGCGACCAGCGCGAGGACGGTCCGGCCGGCGTCCGTGTGCGCCGGTACGACGACCAGGTCCGCGTTCTGCGCCCACGGCACCGCGGTCTGCACCCCGTCCAGCACCCACCGGTCACCGTCCCGCCGTGCCGTCACGGCGAGTTCGGCCGGGTCGTGGCCGGTGCGGCCGTGCGCGGCGACGGTCAGCACGAGGTCGCCGCGGCCGGCCCGGGTGAGCAGGGCGGACCTCAACTCCTCGCCGCCGTAGGCCTGTACGGTCGCCGCGGCCGCGCTGCTCTCCAGGAGCGGCACCCTGGCCAGCACCTTCGCCGACTCCCGCAGCACCAGGCACAGGGCGATCGCGTCCAGGCCCGCGCCGCCGTACGCCTCGTCGAGCAGCAGGCTCAGCAGGTCCGCCTCGGCGAGCCTGGCCCACAGCGCGCGGTCGAAGTCGTCGGCCACGGCGCCCGTGGTGTCGGCCGGACTGGGCACACCGTCCGGCGCGACATCGGCGAACACCCCCGCCGCCGCCTCGGCCGCCGCCTGCTGCTCCTCGCTGAAGGTGAAGTCCACGGTCCCTGCCCTCCCGCACGCACGCACCGGCCAACAGCCGGACGTCCGACCAGATCTGACGGAGCGTCAAGATAGAACAGGTTCTAGAAGAAGGGAACGGGCGCACCTCCTGGGTATGCACTACGGGGTGTGTACCGGCGGTCGAGGGGTCGTTCGGCATCCGGTCGCGGGGATCGCTGGGCGACCGATCGTTCGGTTCGGGGATCCAATGGTGGGATGCGCCGAGGAGAGGTGTCAACGGCTGTGGATAACCTGCGGGCAGCCGCTGTGGACAACCTGTGTGGCCGGTGAGGCAGGGGGCTGTGCCCGGGGCGTGCCCCTGAGTACCGTTCCGTGCGGCGCCGGGGAGTGATAGGCGTGGAGCGCCGCCGGGCCCCGCGGCCGGGCGGGCGCGGTGGACGGTGGCCGATGGACGGACGGGACTCGGAAACGGGGCGGAATGGACGCGAACGACGGAGGCTCGAACGCCCCCGAGGAGGGCGAGCGGACGCCTGCCTCCGACGAGGGGCCAGGCACGCCGGTCGTACCTGAGGGCCCGCCTCCGCCTGCCGTACCCGAGGGCTCGCCTCTGCCTGCCGTACCCGAGGGCTCGCCTCTGCCTGCCGTACCTGAGGGCCCGCGCCCGCCTGTCGCCCCGGAGGGCCCACACAGGGGCACCGCCTCCGGGTGGCCGCACGTGCCCGCCCAGCAGCCCCCTCACCCGCCGCCGCCCGAGCCACCGGCGCATCCGCGACCGGAGCCGCAGCCGGGGTCTTCGTACGATCCCGCCGCTCCCGCGGACGCCCGTATCGGCGTCGCCGCACTGTCCCTGCGCTATCAGGTCGGTGCCGCGCTCGCGGTCGCGGTCGTCGCGGTGGCCGCGCTCGTCCATCTCGGGATGGTGTTCCTGCACGTCGCGCCGTCGAACACGGTGACGAAGCAGCACGGCAAGGCGATCGACGAGTGGATCTACCCGGAGTTCGAGCAGAACTGGAAACTCTTCGCGCCGAACCCGCTCCAGCAGAACATCGAGGTCCAGGTGCGGGCCGACGTCCGGAGCGCGGACGGCACGACCCGTACGACCGGCTGGTACGACCTGTCGGCCGAGGACGGCGCGGCCATCGACGGCAATCCGCTGCCGAGCCACACCGAGCAGAACGAACTGCGCCGGGCCTGGGACTTCCTCACCGCCACGCACGACAACTCCAACCGTCCGATCGGCCTGCGCGGCACGCTCGCGGAGACGTATCTGCGGCGCATCGTCGTGCTGCGCCTGGACCGGGACGACGCGGCCGGGAAGGGCGGCGCCGTCCAGCGCGTCCAGGTCCGCTCCCGCACCACCAACGTGCCCCCGCCCGAGTGGAGTGACGAGCAGGTGTCGACCACCCCCCAGTACCGCCTGCTGCCCTGGTGGGCGGTTCCGGCGGACGAGGCCGCGGGAGGCGTCCGGTGAACGGTTTCGCCCTGTCGGTGTCCCGAGGCATCGCCCGCGTCACCGAGTCGGCCCTGGGCTCCTACCAGAGCGCCGTGATCCGCATCGGCTTCGCCGGCACCTGGCTGCTGTTCCTGCTCCGCGAACTGCCCCACCGCCAGGAGCTGTACGGCCCCGACGGACCGTGGAGCTGGGACCTCGCCCGCCAACTGATCGCGGACAACGGCGCGTTCACCGCCCTGATGTGGTGGGACGGGCAGTTCTGGTTCGAGGCGGTGTACGCGCTGGCCGTGCTGGCGAGCGTCCTGCTGCTCCTGGGCTGGCGCACCCGCACGATGTCCGTGCTCTTCATGATCGGTGTGCTCTCCCTCCAGAACCGCAGCGTCTTCATGGGCGACGGCGGCGACAACGTCCTGCACCTGATGTCCCTGTACCTGGTGTTCACCCGCTGCGGCCAGGTCTGGTCCCTCGACGCACGCCGGGCCGCGCGTACGCGGGAGGCACGCGCGCGTGGGGAGTGGATTCCCGACCGGGCCGGGCCCGTCCTGTGGGTCGTCCTCGGCGCCGCGCTCGTCGCGGTGACCGCGGGGGGCCGGTTCGACAGCGACTGGTTCGTGCCCGCGCTCCTGTGGGGAGTCTGGCTGGCGCAGGCCCTGTGGTGGGCCATCGGGCGGTACGCGAGGTCGTACGAGCCCCGGGTGCTGCTCGACATCGTCGCGAACGTCATCCACAACGGCGCCCTGTTCGTGATCGCGAGCGAGGCCTGTCTGATCTACGCGACGGCCGGCTGGTACAAGATCCAGGGTTCCCGCTGGCAGGACGGCACCGCCGTCTACTACCCGCTCCACCTCGACTACTTCTCCCCCTGGCCCGCCCTCGCCGACCTGCTGGCGGGCAACGGCACCATGGTCATGCTCGTGACCTACGGGACCGTGATCGTCCAGGTCGCCTTCCCGTTCACCCTCTTCAACCGCCGCGTCAAGAACGTCCTGCTGGCCCTGATGATGGCCGAGCACGCCGCGATCGCCGTCCTCCTGGGCCTGCCGTTCTTCTCCCTGGCGATGATCGCGACGGACGCGGTCTTCCTGCCGACGTCGTTCCTGCGGAGGCTGGGCGGGTGGGTGGCACGCGCGCGTGGACGGGTGTTTTCCGCAGGCGACCCAGCGCTGCTCCCCGAAGGGGGCGTCCCCGCCCCACCACCGGCCGGCGGCCCTACGCCGTCGCACTTCGGGGCAGGCCCCGCGCCGCTCACCGAAAGCGGTTCTACGGTGGCCTCCGCGTCCGGTTCTTCGACGCGTCCCGAGGACGGCCACGAAGACGCCTCCACGCCGCCGCGTCGGCGCCCCGAGGGTTCGGGCGCAGCCCCGGAGGACCCTGACACCCAGGGGAGCCCCGCGCCCCGGACGACCCCGAGCACGCCCACGTAGGTCAGAGGGCCACGGCACGCCCAACGAGGCCAGGCACGCGCCCACGGGGCCGCGCAGCGCACCCGCAGAGGTCGCATCGCACCCCCGGAAGGCCGGGCGCACGCACCCGCCTTGGCCGCGCCGCACCCACGTAGGCTGCACCTCATGACCGCCCCCGCCGCAGCCACCTGGCACCGGCTCGCCGAGACCTCCGTGCTGCTCGACGGTTTCCACGCCCTGAAGCACGCGCTGCGCTTCGGCGCAGAGGTCCCGGTGGCGGTCGCCACGGACCGACGGGCGACCCTCGCCCTCGCCGACGAACTGGCTCCGGACGTACGAGCCACCCTGGACGCGCTGCTGACGGAGGTCCCGGAGGACACGTACCGCTCCTTCGTGTCGCGCCCGCACCCCACCGGGGTGGCCGCATTGGCCGTACGCCCCGCGCGCGAGGCCAACCTCCGGCAACTCGCGCACACCCCCCGCACCGCGCCCGTGATCGTTCTCGACAACCCCCGCAACCTGGGCAACGCCGGTGCCGTGATCCGGCTCGCCGCCGGTTTCGGGGCGACCGGGGTGGTCACCACCGGGACGCTCGACCCATGGCACCCGACGGTCGTACGCGCCGGGGCGGGCCTGCACTACGCGACCGCCGTCGAGCGTCTGACGGTTGACGAACTTCCGCCCGGCCCGGTGTTCGCCCTCGACCCCGAGGGCGACGACATCCGGGCCCTCAAGCTCCCGGACGACGCCGTCCTCGCCTTCGGCTCCGAGCGCAGCGGCCTGTCCCCCGAACTACGCGCCCGCACCGACCACTTGGTGTCCCTACCGATGCGCCCCCAGGTCTCCAGCTACAACCTGGCGACGAGCGTGGCAATGACCCTGTACCACTGGAGCACGTCCACTGCAGCGCCCCTTTAGGGGTGCGGGGAACGGCGCGACCAGCCACAACGGACCGCCACTCGCGCAGCTACCGCACCCCCCGGCTCTTAGGCGTCCCGACGAACCTCAACAACCCTGAACCGGTTGGCGACAAATGCCCCATCACACAGGGCGGCGTTGGCAGCCGGGTTGCCACCAGAACCGTGGAAGTCGGAGAACGCGGCGGTCTGGTTGACGAACACTCCACCGGTCAGGTTCAGCGACAACTGGGCGGCCTCCTCAAGGCAGACCTCCTCCACAGCCCGCTCGACCTCCTCGTCGGTGGTGTACGCGCCGACCGTCATCGCGCCCTTCTCACGGACCGTGCGCCGCAGCAGCTCGACCGCGTCGGAGGCCGAATCGACCGCGACGGCGAAGGAGACCGGCCCGAAGCACTCACTCATGTACGCGGCCTCGTCGTCCGGCTTCGCACCGTCCAGCTTCACGATCACCGGGGTCCGGACAACCGCGTCCGGGAACTCCGGGTTGGTGATCTCCCGTGAGGCGAGGGCGACTTCACCCAGGCCGGCGGCAGCCTCCAGGCGGGCCTTCACGTCCGGGTTGACGAGCGCGCCGAGCAGACCGTTCGCGCGGGCGTCGTCACCGAGGAGGCCGTCCACGGACCGCGCGAGGTCGGCGACGACCTCGTCGAAGGACTTGGGCCCCTGGTCGGTGCCGATGCCGTCCCGGGGGATCAGCAGGTTCTGCGGGGTCGTGCACATCTGGCCGCTGTACAGCGACAGCGAGAACGCCAGGTTCGACAGCATCCCCTTGTAGTCGTCGGTCGACTCCACGACGACCGTGTTGACGCCGGCCTTCTCCGTGTAGACCTGCGCCTGGCGGGCGTTGGTCTCCAGCCAGTCGCCGAAGCCCGTCGACCCCGTGTAGTCGATGATCCGGATCTCGGGGCGGGTGGCCAGCGTCTTGGCGATGCCCTCACCGGGACGCTCGGCGGCCAGCGCCACCAGGTTCGGGTCGAAGCCCGCCTCGGTGAGCACCTCGCGCGCGATCCGCACCGTGAGCGCGAGCGGCAGCACCGCGCGCGGGTGGGGCTTCACCAGGACCGCGTTGCCGGTGGCGAGGGAGGCGAAGAGGCCCGGATAGCCGTTCCACGTCGGGAAGGTGTTGCAGCCGATGACCAGCGCGGTCCCGCGCGGCACGGGCTTGAACTGCTTGTTCATCACCAGGGGGTCGCGCTTGCCCTGGGGCTTGGTCCACTCCGCGACGGCGGGCGTGCGGACCTGCTCCGCGTACGCGTACGCCACCGCCTCCAGGCCGCGGTCCTGGGCGTGCGGGCCGCCCGCCTGGAACGCCATCATGAAGGCCTGGCCGCTGGTGTGCATGACCGCGTGCGCGAACTCGTGCGTCCGGTCGCTGATCCGCTTGAGGATCTCGATGGAGACCACGGCACGCGTCTCCGCGCCCGCGTCCCGCCACGCCCGCTGCCCGGCGCGCATGGCCGGCAGCAGGACGTCGAGGTCCGCGTGCGGGTACGTCACGCCCAACTCGACGCCGTACGGCGACACTTCGCCGCCCACCCAGTCGTCCGTGCCGGGCTGGCCGAGGTCGAGGCGGGTGCCCAGGAGGGCGTCGAAGGCGGCCTTGCCCGCCGCCGCGTCCAGGCTGCCGTGCTCGCCGTAGGCCTTGGGGTGTTCGGGGTGCGGGGACCAGTACGCGCGGGTGCGGATCGCTTCGAGCGCCTGGTCGAGTGTCGGCCGGTGCCGGGCGATCAGCTCGGGCGCGGTCAGTTCGGCGGCCATGCGGGACCAACTCCTCGTTTCAAGAACTCGTCTGCGAGCTCATGACCTGGGCAGAGACTTGGGCGGGAACAGGCAGTCAGAGTTAGAGTAACCGAACGATCGGTCGGGACAAGGGGGTCCGCCGCATCTGTGGAAAACCCTGTGCGGGAGGATCGCGCACATGACAGCACTCGACCTCAGCAGCCCCGTGGCCGTCGTCGGCACCGGCACCATGGGCCAGGGCATCGCCCAGGTCGCGCTGACCGCGGGCCACGTCGTACGGCTGTACGACGCCGTCCCGGGGCGGGCCCGGGAAGCGACCGACGCGATCGGCGCGCGGCTCGACCGGCTGGTCGAGAAGGACCGGCTCACCGCCGCCGACCGGGACGCCGCGCGGGCCCGGCTGCTGCCCGCCGAGGCCCTCACCGACCTCGCGGACTGCACCCTGGTCGTCGAGGCGGTTCTGGAGCGGCTGGACGTCAAGCAGCAGCTGATGCGGGACCTGGAGGACATCGTCGGCGAGGACTGTCTGCTCGCCACCAACACCTCGTCCTTGTCGGTGACGGCCATCGGCGCCGCCCTGCGCAACCCCGGCCGTTTCGTCGGCCTGCACTTCTTCAACCCGGCGCCGCTGCTGCCGCTCGTCGAGGTCGTCTCCGGGTTCGCCACCGACGTCACGTCGGCCACGCGCGCGTACGAGATGTCCCGCGCCTGGGGCAAGACGCCCGTGGCCTGCGCGGACACCCCCGGTTTCATCGTCAACCGCATCGCCCGGCCCTTCTACGCCGAGGCCTTCGCGGTCTACGAGGCGCAGGCCGCCGACCCGGCCACCATCGACGCCGTCCTGCGCGAGTCCGGCGGCTTCAGGATGGGCGCCTTCGAACTGACCGACCTCATCGGGCAGGACGTCAACGAGTCCGTCACCCACTCCGTGTGGCAGTCCTTCTTCCAGGACGTGCGCTTCACGCCCTCCCTCGCGCAGCGCCGCCTGGTCGAGTCCGGCCGCCTCGGCCGCAAGACCGGGCAGGGCTGGTACGACCACGGGGACGACGCCGAACTGCCCGAGCCGCACACCGCCGAACCGGCCCAGGCGCCCGCGTACGTCGTCGTGGAGGGCGACCTGGGCCCCGCGGCCGAGCTGGCCACGCTGATCCGCGAGGCGGGCATCGTCGTCCGCGAGGAGGAAGAGGACCACGGCACCCGGATGGTGCTGCCGGGCGGCGGTCAGCTGGCGCTCGCCGACGGGCAGACCTCCGTGGAGTTCCGTGACGTCGTCTACTTCGACCTCGCCCTCGACTACCGCAGGGCCGGCCGCATCGCCCTGTCCGCCTCCCAGGACACCGCGTCACAGACCCTCTCCGAGGCGATCGGCCTCTTCCAGGCGCTCGGCAAGAACGTCAGCGTCGTAGGAGACGCCCCCGGCATGATCGTCGCCCGCACGGTGGCCCGGATCGTCGACCTGGCGCACGACGCCGTCGCCAAGGGCGTCGCCACCGAGGAGGACATCGACACCGCGATGCGCCTGGGTGTCAACTACCCTCTGGGTCCGTTCGAATGGAGCCGCAGGCTCGGCCGCAGCTGGGCCTACGACCTCCTGGACGACCTGCACCTGCGTGATCCGTCGGGACGGTACGCGCCGTCCCTCGCGCTCTACCGCCACGCGTACGCCACCGAGAAGCGGGAGGGCACCCCATGACCACCGCCAAGCGCGACACCTACACCCCGGAGACGCTGCTCTCCGTAGCCGTCCAGGTCTTCATCGAGCGCGGCTACGACGGCACCTCCATGGAGCACCTCGCCAAGGCGGCCGGTATCTCGAAGTCGTCGATCTACCACCACGTCACCGGCAAGGAGGAGCTGCTGCGCCGCGCGGTCAGCCGCGCCCTGGACGGCCTCTTCGGAATCCTCGACGAGGAGCACGCACGCGTGGGGCGCGCCGTGGAACGGCTGGAGTACGTCGTACGGCGGATGGTCGAGGTGCTGACCTCCGAGCTGCCGTACGTGACGCTGCTGCTGCGGGTGCGCGGCAACACCGACACCGAGCGGTGGGCCCTGGAACGGCGCCGCGACTTCGACCACCGGGTGGCCGATCTGCTGAAGGCCGCGGCGGCCGACGGCGATCTCCGCGGTGACGTGGAGGTGCGGCTCGCGACCCGGCTCGTCTTCGGGATGATCAACTCCGTCGTGGAGTGGTACCGGCCCGACGCGCGGGGGATGGGCGAGCGCGAAGTGACCGACGCGGTGGCCCAGTTGGTCTTCTCCGGGCTGCGCAACCCGGCCTAGCGGGTCAGCTCTGGGGCTCCAGGTCCTCCTCCTCGAAGACCAAAAGCGTGCGCGAGCTCAGCACCTCGGGAATCGCCTGGAGCCGGGTGAGGACCAGCTCGCGCAGCGCCCGGTTGTCCGGCGTGTGCACCAGCAGCAGGACGTCGAAGTCGCCGCCCACCAGCGCGATGTGCGAGGCCCCCGGGAGCAGTCTCAGCTGCTCCCGGACCGTGCGCCAGGAGTTCTGCACGATCTTCAGGGTGATGTACGCCGACGTGCCCTGACCCGCGCGTTCATGGTCGACCCGGGCACCGAAGCCGCGGATGACGCCGTCCTCGATGAGCCGGTTGATCCGCGCGTAGGCGTTGGCGCGCGAGACGTGCACCCGTTCGGCGACCGACCTTATCGACGCGCGGCCGTCCGCCTGGAGCATCTGCAGGATGTCCTGATCAATGGCGTCGAGCGGGCGCGGGGGCGGCAGGGCGTTGCCCGCCTCCGGACCGTCGGCCATTTGTTCAGGTGCCATGTCCCCCCGCCTCCCTACCATGGACGTACTGCGTTCATTTCAGGTTGTGGAGAACCGTTTGTCCACAGCCTGGAGGTGCCTGTAGCCAAAATGTGCCGACGACCGAACAATCGGTAGGGAGGCGCGGCACGTCCGACGCGTCTCTTCGAGCCACTCCCACGAGGAGGTGCCGTCATGACGGTCATGGAGCAGCGGGGCGCGTACCGGCCCACACCGCCGCCCGCCTGGCAGCCGCGCACGGACCCCGCGCCGCTGCTGCCCGACGCCGCGCCGTACCGCGTGCTCGGCACCGAGGCGGCCGCGCAGGCCGACCCCGATCTGCTGCGCCGGCTCTACGCCGAGCTGGTGCGCGGCCGCCGGTACAACGCGCAGGCCACCGCCCTCACCAAGCAGGGCAGGCTCGCCGTGTACCCCTCCACCACCGGCCAGGAGGCCTGCGAGGTCGCGGCCGCGCTGGTCCTCCAGGAGCAGGACTGGCTCTTCCCCAGCTACCGCGACACCCTCGCCGCCGTCGCCCGCGGCCTCGACCCCGTGCAGGCCCTCACCCTGCTGCGCGGCGACTGGCACACCGGCTACGACCCGCGCGAGCACCGCATCGCCCCCCTGAGCACACCGCTCGCCACGCAACTCCCGCACGCGGTCGGCCTTGCCCACGCGGCCCGCCTCAAGGGCGACGACGTGGTCGCGCTCGCCCTGGTCGGCGACGGCGGCACCAGCGAGGGCGACTTCCACGAGGCGCTGAACTTCGCCGCCGTCTGGCAGGCCCCGGTCGTCTTCCTCGTCCAGAACAACGGCTTCGCGATCTCCGTCCCCCTCGCCAAGCAGACCGCCGCCCCGTCCCTGGCCCACAAGGCCGTCGGCTACGGCATGCCCGGCCGCCTGGTCGACGGCAACGACGCGGCCGCCGTGCACGAGGTCCTCGCCGACGCCGTACGGCACGCGCGCGAGGGCGGTGGTCCCACGCTCGTCGAGGCCATCACGTACCGCATCGAGGCCCACACCAACGCCGACGACGCGACCCGCTACCGCGGCGACACCGAGGTCGAGGCCTGGCGCGCCCACGACCCGATCGCCCTCCTGGAGCACGAACTCACCGAGCGCGGGCTCATCGACGAGGACGGCATCAAGGCCGCGCGCGACGCCGCCGAGACCATGGCGGCCGAGCTGCGCGCCCACATGAACCAGGACCCGGTGCTCGACCCCATGGACCTGTTCGCCGATGTGTATGCCGAGCCCACCCCTCAACTGCGCGAACAGCGCGAACAGTTGGCGGCGGAGCTGGCGGCCGAGCGCGAGGGGACGCACTGATGACCACAGTCGCCCTCAAACCCGCCACCATGGCGCAGGCCCTCACGCGCGCGTTGCGCGACGCCATGACCGAAGACCCCACCGTGCACGTCATGGGCGAGGACGTCGGCACCCTCGGCGGCGTCTTCCGTGTCACCGACGGCCTCGCCAAGGAGTTCGGCGAGGACCGCTGCACGGACACCCCGCTCGCCGAGGCGGGCATCCTCGGCACGGCCGTCGGCATGGCGATGTACGGCCTGCGCCCGGTCGTGGAGATGCAGTTCGACGCCTTCGCCTACCCGGCGTTCGAGCAGCTGATCAGCCACGTCTCCCGCATGCGCAACCGCACCCGCGGCGCCATGCCCCTCCCGATCACCATCCGCGTCCCCTACGGCGGCGGCATCGGCGGCGTCGAGCACCACAGCGACTCCTCCGAGGCCTACTACATGGCCACCCCGGGCCTCCACGTCGTCACCCCCGCGACGGTCGCCGACGCCTACGGCCTCCTGCGCGCCTCGATCGCCTCCGACGACCCGGTCGTCTTCCTGGAGCCCAAGCGCCTGTACTGGTCGAAGGACACCTGGAACCCCGACGAGCCGACCCCCGTCGACCCCATCGGCCGCGCGGTCGTCCGCCGCCCCGGCCGCAGCGCCACGCTGATCACCTACGGCCCGTCCCTGCCCGTCTGTCTCGAAGCCGCCGAGGCGGCCCGGGCCGAGGGCTGGGACCTCGAGGTCGTAGACGTGCGCTCCCTGGTGCCGTTCGACGACGAGACGGTCTGCGCCTCCGTACGGCGGACCGGCCGCGCCCTCGTCGTGCACGAGTCGGGCGGCTACGGCGGCCCGGGCGGCGAGATCGCGGCCCGCGTCACCGAGCGCTGCTTCCACCACCTGGAGGCGCCGGTGCTGCGCGTCGCCGGGTTCGACATCCCGTATCCGCCGCCGATGCTGGAGCGGCACCATCTGCCCGGCGTCGACCGGATCCTGGACGCCGTGGGCCGGCTCCAGTGGGAGGCGGACAACTGATGGCACAGGTACTGGAGTTCAAGCTACCCGACCTCGGCGAGGGCCTCACCGAGGCGGAGATCGTGCGCTGGCTGGTCGAGGTCGGCGACGTCGTCGCCATCGACCAGCCGGTCGTCGAGGTCGAGACGGCCAAGGCGATGGTCGAGGTGCCGTGTCCTTACGGCGGTGTCGTCACCGCCCGCTTCGGCGAGGAGGGCACCGAACTGCCCGTGGGTTCCCCGCTGTTGACGGTCGCGGTAGGTACGCCGGCGTCCGATGCCGGGGCTGAGACCGAGACCGAGGGCTCCGGGAACGTGCTGGTGGGCTACGGCACGGGGGCGCCTCCGGCGCGGCGGCGGAGAGTACGGCGGATGGCGGCGGACGTCGTGACGTCGGTGGCGGACGCCCCGGCCCCCGCCGCCGGGACCGGCGGTCGCGACGACGGTCCCGTACCCGTGATCTCGCCTCTCGTACGACGACTCGCGCGCGAGAACGGCCTGGAACTGCGGGAGTTGACGGGTTCCGGACGCGACGGCCTGATCCTGCGGGCGGACGTCGAGCAGGCGCTCCGCGCGGCGGCGGCCCAAGAGGCGACCGCCCAGGAAGCGACACTCCTGCCCCCGGCCGCACTCCCCCCGACCACATTCGCCACCCCCGCGACCATGACGGCCCCCGCGACCGACGGAGTCACCCGCACCCCCCTCCGAGGCATCCGGGGCGCAGTCGCCGACAAGCTCTCCCGCAGCCGCCGCGAGATCCCCGACGCGACCTGCTGGGTGGACGCCGACGCGACGGAGTTGATGCGTGCCCGCGCGGCCATGAACGCCGCCGGTGGGCCCAAGATCTCCGTGCTCGCCCTCCTCGCCAGGATCTGCACGGCCGCGCTGGCCCGGTTCCCCGAGCTCAACTCCACCGTGGACATGGACGCGAGGGAGATCGTCCGGTTCGACCGGGTGCACCTCGGCTTCGCCGCGCAGACCGAGCGCGGGCTGGTCGTGCCCGTCGTACGGGACGCGCAGGCAAGGGACGCGGAGGCGCTGAGCGCGGAGTTCGGGCGGCTGACCGAGGCCGCCCGGACCGGAACACTCACGCCCGGGGACCTCACCGGCGGGACCTTCACGCTCAACAACTACGGGGTGTTCGGCGTCGACGGTTCCACACCGATCATCAACCACCCCGAGGCGGCCATGCTCGGCGTCGGCCGTATCGTCCCCAAACCCTGGGTGCACGAGGGCGAGTTGGCGGTCCGGCAGGTCGTCCAGCTCTCGCTCACCTTCGACCACCGGGTGTGCGACGGCGGCACGGCGGGCGGTTTCCTGCGATATGTGGCGGACTGCGTGGAACAGCCGGCGGTACTGCTGCGCAACCTGTGATCACGGCGGCGCGGGCGAGTTCCCTGTGATCAGGGTGGCACGCATACTCGGGGGGTGACCGCGCACGAGCCCCCCGACGCCGCGCCCGCCGTCGCCCACGACGCCGTCGTGCTCGCCGGTGGTGCCGCCCGGCGGCTCGGGGGTGCCGACAAGCCCGGGTTGCGGGTGGGCGGACGGGCCCTGCTCGACCGGGTGCTCGGTGCCTGTGCCGATGCCGGGACCACGGTCGTCGTGGCCGACCCGAGGCCCACCGTCCGGCCGGTGCGCTGGGCGCGGGAGGAACCGCCCGGTGCGGGTCCGGTCGCCGCGCTCGATGCCGGGCTTCGGCACATCACCGCCGAGGCCGTCGTGGTCCTCTCGGCCGACCTGCCGTTCCTCGAAGTGGCCACCGTACGGCGGCTGTTGACCGCCCTGCGGAGCAGTGACGCCGAAGGGGTGCTGCTCACCGACGCCGACGGGCGTGACCAGCCGCTCGTGGCCGCGTACCGCGCGTCGGCGCTCCGCCGGGAGCTGACCGCACTCACCGCAGAGCACGGCAGTCTCACCGGGCTGCCTCTGCGTCGGCTCACCGCCGCGCTCGACCTCACCCGCGTCCCCGACCCCGTCGCGTCCTTCGACTGCGACACCTGGGACGACCTCGCCACCGCCAGGGCACGCATCAGGGAGCATGGGCACGTGTTGGATGAATGGATTTCCGCAGTCAAGGACGAACTGGGCATCGACCTGGACGTCGACACCGGCACCCTGCTCGACCTCGCCCGCGACGCAGCCCACGGGGTGGCCAGGCCCGCCGCACCGCTGACCACCTTCCTGGTCGGCTACGCGGCGGCGCAGGGCAAGGGCGGCCCCGACGCCGTCGCCGAGGCCGCCCGCAAGGCCGCCGCCCTCGCGCTGCGCTGGGCCGGCGAGAACACCCCGGAAGCCCCCTCCGACGCCAAGCCCGACGCCCCGTCGTCCGCGCCGGGTCCGGACGCCGCCGGATGACCGCGCGCGGTATTCACGTCGGCGAGCACGCCCGGGACGCCGAGGACCTCGACGTCGAGGAGGTACTCGCCCTTGTGAACGAAGGCAGCACCGGCTCCGGCGACCCCGCCGTGTCCCCGCCCTCGACCTCCCCCGCGCGCTCACCGCAGGGCACCCCCCGCAAGCCCGACACCGGCCAGCACAGGGCCACCCCCTGGCCCGAGGCCCGCGCGATCGCCGGCCGCGCCGCACGCACCGGTTCCCGCCGCGCCCCCGTCTCCGTGGCCCTCGACTCCGCCCTCGGTCTCGTCCTGGCCGCGCCGCTCGTCGCCCTGAGCGACCTGCCCTCGTTCGACACCTCGGCGATGGACGGTTGGGCGGTCGCGGGCCCCGGCCCCTGGGCCGTACGCGAGGACGGGGTGCTCGCCGGGCACGCGCAGTCCGAACCGCTCAGCGACGGCGAGGCCGTACGGATCGCGACCGGTGCCCGGGTCCCCGCCGACGCCACCGCCGTCATCCGCAGCGAACACGGCCGTACCGACGACAAGGGCCGGCTCCACGCGGCCCGGGACGTCGGGCACGGCCAGGACATCCGACCGCGCGGCCAGGAGTGCCGTAGCGGCGACCATCTGCTGCCCGGCGGCACCCTGGTGACCCCCGCGGTGCTCGGCCTCGCCGCGGCCGCCGGGTACGACACGCTCACCGTCGTGCCCCGCCCCCGGGTCGAAGTCCTCATCCTGGGCGACGAGTTGCTCACCGAGGGGCTGCCCCGGGACGGGCTCATCCGGGACGCGCTCGGGCCGATGCTGCCGTCCTGGCTGCGCGCGCTCGGCGCCGAGGTCACCGCGGTCCGCCGGCTCCGCGACGACGCGAAGGCGCTGCACAAGGCCATCACGGGCAGCTCCGCCGACGTCATCGTCACCACCGGCGGCACCGCCTCCGGCCCGGTCGACCACGTCCACCCCACCCTGCGCGCCATCGGCGCCGAGCTCCTCGTGGACGGCGTGAAGGTACGCCCCGGCCACCCCATGCTGCTGGCCCGCATCAAGGACGACCAGCACCTCGTCGGCCTGCCCGGCAACCCCCTTGCCGCGATCTCCGGCCTGCTCACCCTCGCCGAACCGCTGCTGCGGACCCTGTCGGCACACCCCGCCCCGGAGCAGTACGAGCTGCCCCTCCAGGACGCGGTGCACGGGCATCCGTACGACACCCGGCTCATCCCCGCCGTGCTGCGCGGCGACTCTGCCGTGCCGCTGCATTACAACGGCCCGGCCATGCTGCGCGGGATCGCGGCCGCCGACGCGCTCGCGGTCGTACCGCCGGGTGGTGCGCGGCAGGGGCAGCACGCGGAACTGATCGATCTGCCCTGGGCGGCCGCCGGGATCGGGGTGTGTTTCACGTGAAACAGTCGGGCCATGATGCGATCGCCCGCCAGGCGGACGAACATCTCGTGACCCATCGGGTGGAACTCCCGAAGAAAGTGGTCGAGCACCCCTTCCAGCAGGTCGCGAAACGGCTGTCCATCGCGCTGTTCCTGCTCGTCGCGACCGCGTTGATCGTCTACGCCGATCACGAGGGCTACAACGACAACTCGGACGGCTCGGTCGACCTGCTCGACGCCTTCTACTACGCCACGGTCACCCTCTCGACCACCGGCTACGGCGACATCACCCCGGTCAGTGACGGCGCCCGGCTCACCAACATCCTGGTCGTCACGCCCCTGCGCGTGCTGTTCCTGATCGTCCTGGTCGGCACCACCCTCGAAGTCCTCACCGAACGCACGCGGGAGGAATGGCGTCTCAACCGCTGGAGGTCCACGTTGCGGGATCACACCGTCGTCATCGGCTTCGGGACGAAGGGGCGGTCCGCGATCCAGACCGTGTGCGCGACCGGACTGAAGAAGGAACAGGTCGTCGTGGTCGACCCCAGTGGCAAGGCGATCGAGGCGGCGAGCAGCCAGGGATACGTCGGAGTCGTCGGGGACGCCACCCGCAGCGAGGTCCTCAAGCGGGCCGAGGTGCACAAGGCGCGGCAGATCATCATCGCGACCCAGCGCGACGACACGGCGGTCCTGGTGACCCTCACGGCACGGCAGCTCAACCGGAGCGCGAAGATCGTCGCCGCGGTCCGCGAGGAGGAGAACGCGCCGCTGCTCAAGCAGTCCGGCGCCGACGCCGTCATCACCAGCGCCAGCGCGGCCGGCCGGCTGCTCGGCCTGTCCGTGCTCAGCCCCGCCGCCGGCATGGTCATGGAAGACCTCATCCAGCAGGGCAGCGGCCTCGACATGACCGAACGCCCGGTCATAAAGGCCGAGGTCGGCAAGTCCCCGCGCGACACGGACGACCTGGTGGTGAGTGTCGTACGCGGGCACCGGGTCCTCGGCTACGACGACCCGGCCATCGGGACCCTTCAGCTGACGGACCGGCTCATCACGATCGTGCGGGTGTCGCCGGGTTCGCAGGTCGCGCCGGACACCCGGCCCCTGCCGGAGTGACACGCCTTCGACCGCTGCCTCAGTGACCCTCCTTCGGCGGTCGGCCGTATGACGAGGAGTAGCGTCGGCCCCATGCATGCGATCACGATTTCCGAACCTGGTGGGCCCGAGGCACTGGTGTGGGGCGAGGTCCCCGATCCGGTCGCCGGCGAGGGCGAGGTCCTGGTCGAGGTGGTGGCCAGCGCGGTCAACCGCGCCGACATCATGCAGCGCCAGGGCTTCTACGACCCGCCGCCCGGCGCGTCCTCCTACCCCGGCCTCGAATGCTCCGGCCGGATCGTCGAGATCGGCCCCGGGGTGTCCGGCTGGTCGGTCGGCGACGAGGTGTGCGCGCTGCTCGCGGGCGGCGGTTACGCCGAGAAGGTGGCCGTTCCGGCCGGGCAGTTGCTGCCCGTGCCCGCCGGCCTCGACCTGAAGCAGGCCGCCGCGCTGCCCGAGGTGGTCTGCACGGTCTGGTCGAACGTCTTCATGGTCGCCCACCTCCGCCCCGCCGAGACGCTCCTCGTGCACGGCGGCTCCAGCGGCATCGGCACCATGGCGATCCAGCTCGCGAAGGCCGTAGGCGCCAAGGTCGCCGTCACCGCCGGCACGAAGGAAAAGCTGGACTACTGCGCCGAGCTGGGCGCCGACATCCTCATCAACTACCGCGAGCAGGACTTCGTCGCCGAGCTCCAGCGGGCCACCGACGGTGCGGGCGCCGACGTCATCCTCGACAACATGGGCGCCAAGTACCTGGACCGCAACGTCCAGGCCCTCGCCGTCAACGGG
The DNA here is from genome assembly GCF_045162565.1 of Streptomyces sp. NBC_00986. Lineage (NCBI taxonomy): Bacteria > Bacillati > Actinomycetota > Actinomycetes > Kitasatosporales > Streptomycetaceae > Streptomyces > Streptomyces sp. NBC_00986. The sequence goes on along the minus strand of NZ_CP108733.1, from coordinate 6,024,557 downwards.
CGGCTCGCGATCATCGGGATGCAGGGCGGCATCAAGGCCGAGCTGAACATCGCCGCGCTCCTCGGCAAGCGGGCCGCCATCAGCGCGACCTCGCTGCGGGCCCGCCCGCTCGGCGAGAAGGCGGCCATCGTCGCCGCCGTACGCGAACACGTGTGGCCGCTGATCGAGGCCGGGCAGATCCGGCCCGTCGTCGACCGGGAACTGCCGATGAGCGAGGCCGGGACCGCGCACCAGGTGCTGGAGGACAGCGGGCACATCGGCAAGGTGCTGCTCGTCGCGCCGTAGGGCCGGCAGCTCCTAGCTCCGGCGCACCCGGAGTGCGATGAAGGCGAGGCCCAGGCCGAGCCCGATGAGGATCAGGCCGCTGCCCAGCGGCAGGATCCGCAGCACGGGCTCGGCGGGGTCCTCGGCGTGGGTGACGGTCCGGTGCAGGGGCTGGAGGGGCGGGGAGGTCGGCACGGGGGCGGCGTTCTGGGAGGACGCGGAATCGGCGGGGGCGGGGGTGGCCCTGGGGCTTCCGTCGTCGTCACCGTCCGCTGTCAGGCCGGCCGTGTCGTCGCCGTCTCCTCCGCCGCCTTCGTCCTCGTCCTCGTCGGTGGTCGGCTCCGCGGTACGTCCCGGCCGTTTCCGCCCTTCGCCCGCCTGACTTCCGGCCCTGGAGGGATCGGGGGAGGCATGGGCGGCGTCGGGGCCCGAAGCAGGTCTCAAGGCGGACGCAGAGTCGGAAGCGGAGGCCGAGGCGGATGCGGGCGTCGTGACCGCGACGCGACCACTCCCGGCACCACCGGTGCCCGCACCGCTCCCCGCCTCCACCCCGTACGCCGGAACACCCCCGCACGGATTCACCACCGCACCCGTGCCCAGCACGAGCAGCAGTCCCGTTGTACGCAGCCATGGAGTCACGTCCGTGACCCCCTCCCGAGCCGAGGCGGCAAGATCGACGCACCCAGCGTCACACCGGGCGGACGCTCCGGCACTCCGGGTTCGGCCATGCGGAAACGGTGGATCACCTTTCGAGGGGGGCGCCACGATCGTGAGGTGTGCGAGTGCGAGAGAATGGCGGCATGGAGATGCCGAGGAACGAAAGGTCACCGGAGAAGCCTCAGATCCTGGTCGTGGGACAGGACGGGATGGCGCTCGGTGGCACCGGGGACGAGGACTCCCGCGAGATCCCGGTGACGGAGATGGTGGAGCAGCCGGCCAAGGTCATGCGGATCGGCAGCATGATCAAACAGCTTCTCGAGGAGGTGCGTGCGGCTCCCCTCGACGAAGCCAGCCGGGCCCGGCTCAAGGAGATCCACCGCAGCTCCGTGAAGGAGCTGGAGGACGGTCTGGCGCCCGAGCTGGTGGAGGAACTGGAGCGGTTGTCGCTGCCGTTCACGGACGACGTGACGCCGAGCGACGCGGAACTGCGCATCTCGCAGGCCCAGTTGGTGGGCTGGCTGGAGGGGCTCTTCCACGGGATCCAGACCACGCTGTTCGCCCAGCAGATGGCCGCGCGGGCCCAGCTGGAGCAGATGCGCCGGGCGCTGCCGCCGGGCGTCGGCGACGGCACCGAGGAAGGGCAGCCGGGCGGCGGCCGCGTGGGCGGCCCGTACCTGTAGGAGCCGCACCCTTACCGTCCACCGTCAAAAGGGCCCGGCAGCCGATGCTGCCGGGCCCTTCCACATGATCGACGTCAGGACGGGTTGCCCGTGGACACGCCCAGCTGGATCTGGGGCATGTCCTTGGGATCCACGTCCGTGCCGGCCGCCGGGAACTGCTCCATGACCGTGCCCTGGCCGTAGGTGTTCTCGTCCTCGGACTTGACCTTCACCTTCCAGCCCGCCTCGCGGAGGCAGGCCTTGACCGAGGCGATGTACTTGAACTGGAAGTCCGGGACCTGGATCTTGCTGGGGTCGTTGTACGACTCCTCGGGCTCCGTGCACGCGGTCGTCGCGATCGTCTTCGACGTGTCGCCGTCGCGGTGACCCTCGACCGCGGTCGCCGAGGTGCTCGCGCTCGCGCTGCTGCCACCGCCCTTCGCGTCGTCATCGCCGCCGCCGTTCATCGACAGGGCGACGATCAGCGCGCCGACCGCGACCAGGGCGACGACCACGGAACCGATGATCACCGGCTTGTTGCTCTTCCCGCCGCCTCCCCCGGACGCCGGCGTCGGGTGCTGCGGGGTCAGGTTGTACGGCGGCGGGGTCGAGATGCCCTGCTGCCCGAACCCGACCGAGGGCTGCGGCTGGTAGCCCGCCTGCTGCGGATAGCCGTAGGCCGGGGCGGGCGCGGGTGTGCCGCCGTAGGGACCCGGCTGGTACGGCGTGTGGACGGGGCCGGTGGGGGCCGGGGCCGCCTGGTCGACCGGCGGGAAGACCGCGGAGCCGACGCCCGCGCCGCTCTGCGCGGGTGCGCCCGGCACGATGCTCGGGGCGGCCGCGTGCAGCGAGGACGCGACGCGCAGGCACTCGTCGCGCATGGACTCGGCGTTCGGGAAGCGCTCGTTCGGGTTCTTCTTCAGCGCGCGGGTGATCAGCGCGTCCACGGCCGGCGGCAGGGAGCGGTTGATCGAGGAGGCCGCGACCGGTTCCTCCTGCACATGCGCGTACGCGATGGCCAGCGGCGAGTCCGCGTCGAACGGCAGCCGCCCGGTGACCAGTTGGAACAGCATGATGCCGACCGAGTACAGGTCGCTGCGCGCGTCCACGCCCCGGCCGAGCGCCTGCTCCGGCGAGAGGTACTGCGGGGTGCCGACGACCATGCCGGTCTGCGTCATCGAGGTGACACCGGACTGCATGGCGCGGGCGATGCCGAAGTCCATGACCTTGACGACACCGCGCTTGGTCATCATCACGTTGCCCGGCTTGATGTCCCGGTGGACCAGGCCCATCTCGTGGCTGATGTCCAGCGCGGCCAGCACGTCCGCGGTGATCTTCAGCGCCTTGTCGGCGGGCATCGCGCCGAACTGCCGTACGTCCTCGTCGAGCACGGAGCCGAGCGGGCGGCCCTCGACGTACTCCATGACGATGTACGGCATCGTCGTGCCGTCGAGGGCGTCCTCGCCGGTGTCGAAGACCGAGACGATGTTGGTGTGGGTGAGCTTGGCCACGGCCTGGGCCTCGCGGCGGAAGCGCTCGCGGAAGGCCTGTTCCCGGCCGAGTTCGGTGTGGAGTGTCTTGATCGCGACCTGGCGGTCGAGCACCGAGTCGTACGCCAGGTGCACCGAGGCCATGCCGCCCTCGCCGAGCAGGTCGCGCAGTTGATAGCGGCCACCTGCGAGCGCGCGCCCCGCATACCGGCCCTGTGCGCCGTCCTGGCTCATGTCCCGTGTCCCCCATCGGCGCCGGCTCAGTGATCGAAAGTGCCATTCCCGGCCAAGTCTGCCGGAGGGCACTGACACGTCAAGCGCGGTGCCCGATCCGTGACCGTACGCGAAAGAAGAGTCGTGGAAGCGTTACAGGTGCTGTACCGGCGGTACACAGAATTTGCACGACGGCCCGTGATACCGATTTGATGGCCGGTCCGTCTCCGGACGATTCCGGCACTGATCCCGGACCGGAGGCTTGCGCCGAGCCTGTAGCGTGGCCGACGGAGACCGTAACAACACCGCGCGCACCGCGGGCAGAAACGACGGCGAGGACTGATGGCACAGCAGCACGCTCAGGGCCCGTCCGACCCCGAGGCGGCTGGCGGCGGAATGTCGGACGCACCGGAGCTGTGGGGTAACGGCGGACTGGTCGGCGACGGCCGGTACCGGCTCACCCACAGACTGGGCCGGGGCGGTATGGCCGAGGTTTTCGCGGCCGAGGACGTACGGCTCGGGCGCACGGTCGCGGTCAAGCTGCTGCGCTCGGACCTGGCCGAGGACCCGACGTCGAAGGCCCGCTTCACGCGCGAGGCCCAGTCGGTGGCCGGCCTCAACCACCACGCGATCGTCGCCGTGTACGACTCCGGCGAGGACTACGTGGGCGGCATGTCGGTGCCGTACATCGTCATGGAGATCGTCGAGGGCCGCACGATCCGCGACCTCCTCCTCAACGCCGAGGCGCCCGGGCCCGAGCAGGCCCTGATCATCGTCTCCGGCGTCCTGGAGGCGCTCGCCTACTCGCACCAGCACGGCATCGTGCACCGCGACATCAAGCCCGCGAACGTGATCATCACGCACAACGGCGCCGTGAAGGTCATGGACTTCGGCATCGCGCGCGCCCTGCACGGGGCGTCCACGACGATGACGCAGACCGGCATGGTCATGGGCACCCCGCAGTACCTCTCCCCGGAGCAGGCGCTCGGCAAGGCCGTCGACCACCGCTCCGACCTGTACGCGACGGGCTGCCTCCTCTACGAACTCCTCGCGCTGCGGCCCCCGTTCACCGGCGAGACGCCCCTGTCGGTGGTCTACCAGCACGTCCAGGACATCCCCGTCCCGCCGTCCCAGACGTCGAACGGCGTCTGCCCGCCCGAGCTCGACGGCCTCGTCATGCGCTCGCTGGCGAAGGACCCGGACGACCGCTTCCAGACGGCCGAGGAGATGCGCGGGCTCGTCCAGTACGGCCTGCAGATGCTCTACGACCAGGGCGGCCACACCGGGACCTGGAACACCGGGCCCGTGACCGTCGCGAACGGGCAGGGCACCCCTCCGGGGGGCTTCGCCGGTACGACCGTGATGCCCCAGGGCGACTCCTCCGGGACCACGCAGATCCCGCAGCCGATCCTGCCGGGCGGTTACGGCAACGGCGACGACGGCGGCTTCGAGGGGCACGGCAACCACGGCAGCGGCCGCGGCAAGCTGTGGATCCTCGCGGTACTCGCGGTGATCGCCATCGCGGCGGGCGTCGCGCTGGCGCTGAACAACACCGGTAACGGCAGCGGCGGTTCGGGCACCACCCAGTCGCCGACCACCTCGCAGTCCGCGACCGACGACACGGCCACCGAGACACCGAGCGACGACACGACGGCGTCCCCGTCCGAGACGGACACGGACGACAGCGGCACGACGTCCGGTTCGCAGTACACGCCGACGTCGAAGCCCTCGTACACCCCGACCGAGACGGCCACCGAGAAGCCTTCGAGCACCCCGTCCGCGACGGTGTCCGAGGAGCCGTCGGACACCCCGTCCGCGACGACCTCGGTGGACCCGACGGGTACGGGCGGCACCGGTGACGACGGCGGGGACGACGGGGGCAACGCCGTCGCGGGCGCCCTCGGCGGCGGCTGACCCGGCCCGGATCACCGGTACCAAAGAAGTTCACGCGCGCGTGCACCCCGTAGCAGGGGTCCACGCGCGCGTGCTGTTTTTCGCTGCCCCTACGGGGCGCCCTCCGCGAACGCCTCGCACACCGCGTCGTACTCCCGCGTCCACCACACGGCGAGCGCCGACGCGGCCGGGAACTGGGGGTCCGCGCGGGTGTCGCCCCGCTCGTAGTGCCAGCGCAGCATCCAGAAGTCGTTGAGCCGTTCCCACCACACCCGGTGCACGGCGGCGGCCAGTTCGGCGGGGCCGGCGCCCGCGGAACGCCGGTACGCGTGCGCGTACGCCCGTACCTTCGGCAGGTCCAGGGCTCCGTCGGGCCGTACGAAGAAGATCGCGGCGGCGCGTACGGCCTCCTCCGCGCGGGGCTGTACGCCGAGCCGGTCCCAGTCGACGATCGCGGCGGGGGCGTCGCCCTTGTAGAGCAGGTTGAACGGGTGGAAGTCCCCGTGCACCCACCCCACGGAGGCACCGCGCGGCGGCCGTCGGTCCGCGTGCCGCTCCAGCAGCTCGCGCCGCTCCAGGAGCCGGTGGCGGGCCAGTTCGTCGAAGGCGTCGGCCGGTTGGTGCCGGCGGACGTGCCCGAGGAGGTCGTCGATGAGGGCGAAGGTGTCGACGGGGTCGGCCCCCGGCGCGCACTCCTCCCGGCGCCCCGGCATGACCCGCTCCAGGCTCGCGTGGACGACCCCCAGGAGCGCGCCGAGGCGTCCGCACTGATCGGTGGTCAACTGGCCGCCGTGGCGGTGCCTGCCGTCGATCCAGGGGTGCAGGGCGTAGGCGTGACCGCCGACGACGGCGACCGTACGGCCGTCGCGGGCGGGCAGCGGGGGAGCCACGGGGACGCCGAGGTCGGCCAGGCGCCGGGTCGCGGTGTGCTGGCGGGCGATCGCCGCCGGGTCCGCGGTCTCGGGGTCGAAGTGGTGCTTGAGGAAGTAGCGGCCCCGGGTCGTGCGGAGCCGGTAGCCGCGGTTCAGCAGGCCCTGCTCGACGGGTTCGCAGGTGACGGCGGACCCGGCGGCGTACTGGCGGAGGAGGGCGCCCAGCGGGGGCGCGTGGGGCACGGGGGGTGGTACACGTAAGGGCGGCACGCGGCCGATGCTAGGGCACGCGGCGGGCCCTTGAGCTGCGGTTTGTCACAGAAAGTCACCGCTCGGTCGTCGGTGGTCGCTTTCGGTCACAGGGTGGGCCCGAAGCGCCGTTCCAGGCCGCCGTCCGCCGAGTGCACGGTGCCCAGCCGCGGCTCGATGCGCAGGTACACCATCGCGCCCCGGGTCGGGCCGAAACGTTCGACCTGGTCGGCCGTCGGCTCATGCGGCTCGCACGTGCCGATCACCTGTACGGACCACAGGTCGTCGTCCGGTCCGGCCGAGTCCAGGTTGTCGGCGCCGTACGCGACGACACGGTCCACGCACGCGTGGTGATGGCCGTTGTTCCGGGGCATCCGCAGCAGCAGCCGCTCGTCCGCCACGATGTGACGGGCGGGCGCCAGGAAGGGCAGCGCTCCCAGGGTGGTGGCCACCCGGCCGTGGTCGGTACGCGCGAGCAGATCGACGGCGAGCCGTTCGTCGGTGGGCATGCACTTACTGTCGGGCGAGCAGGCCCTCCGGGGGAGGGGTCTTTGGTCCCTAATGACGCCGAATCGGTCCCCCGGGGCGCTCAATGACGCTGCTGCTCGGCCTGTCTCCGCGCCACGTAGGCCGCCGCCTGGGAGCGCCGCTCCATACCGAGTTTGGAAAGCAGACTCGACACGTAGTTCTTGATGGTCTTCTCCGCGAGGTGCAGCCGCTCGCCGATCGCCCGGTTGGTGAGCCCCTCCCCGATCAGGTCCAGGATCCTGCGCTCCTGGTCGGTGAGCCGGTCGAACTTCTCGTCCTGCTGGGGGCCGCCGTTGCGCAGTCGCTCCAGGACCCGGGCGGTCGCCACCGGGTCGAGCAGGGACTTGCCGGCCGCGACGTCCCGTACGGCGGAGAGCAGTTCGTTGCCCCGGATGGCCTTCAGGACGTACCCGGAGGCGCCCGCCATGATCGCGTCGAAGAGAGCCTCGTCGTCCGAGAAGGAGGTCAGCATCAGGCACTTCACGGACTCGTCCCGCGCGCGGATCTCGCGGCACACCTCGACCCCGCTGCCGTCCGGGAGCCGTACGTCCAGGATCGCCACATCGGGGCGCACAGCCGGGATCCGCACCAGCGCGTCGGCCGCCGTACCGGCCTCGCCGACCACCTCGATGTCGTCCTCGACCGAGAGCATCTCGTGGACACCCCGGCGGACCACTTCGTGGTCATCGAGGAGAAATACGCTGATTTTTCCGACTCCGGGCACGCGGTAAGTCTCACATACGGGCTCTTCCCGTGCCTGAGGTGAGCGGGATAACGTGCCGTTGTTCCGGCCCCCTGCAAGGCTGTGACCAGGACTTGTTCCCGACTTTCGCGATTTACTTGGAAATCCAAGCAAAATCGCAGGTCAGGAGGGGTTTCACAGAATTGTGGAGCACTGGGTAACGTGCCTGTTGCAGGGCGCTCGCCGGGGCACCTGTCACGCCTGTTCCCGACGAACCGCACCCACCCTGTGCGTCCGTGGGGCGCAGGTGAGCCGCACTGGCACCCGGCGAACCCGGGGAGCCGGACCGACGGAGGAGCACACGTGACCGTGGAGAGCACTGCCCCGCGCAAGCCGCGACGCAGCGCCGGAAGCAAGGCCAAGGGCGCCGACCCGGACCTCGTCCAGCTGCTGACGCCCGAGGGCAAGCGAGTCAAGAACGCGAAGACCGCCCCGTACGACAAGTACGTCGCCGGCATCACCCCCGATGAGCTCCGCGGCCTGTACCGCGACATGGTGCTCACCCGCCGCTTCGACGCCGAGGCCACCGCCCTGCAGCGTCAGGGCGAGCTGGGCCTGTGGGCGTCGCTGCTGGGCCAGGAGGCCGCCCAGATCGGCTCCGGGCGGGCCACCCGGGAGGACGACTACGTCTTCCCGACCTACCGCGAGCACGGCGTCGCCTGGTGCCGCGGCGTCGACCCGACCAACCTGCTGGGCATGTTCCGGGGCGTCAACCACGGCGGCTGGGACCCGAACACGAACAACTTCCACCTGTACACGATCGTCATCGGCTCGCAGACGCTGCACGCCACGGGCTACGCGATGGGCGTGACGATGGACGGCGCCGACAGCGCCGTGATCGCGTACTTCGGGGACGGCGCCTCCAGCCAGGGCGACGTCGCCGAGTCGTTCACCTTCTCCGCGGTCTACAACGCGCCGGTCGTGTTCTTCTGCCAGAACAACCAGTGGGCCATCTCCGAGCCCACCGAGAAGCAGACCCGCGTCCCGCTCTACCAGCGCGCACAGGGCTACGGCTTCCCGGGCGTCCGCGTCGACGGCAACGACGTCCTGGCCTGCCTCGCGGTCACCAAGTGGGCGCTGGAGCGGGCCCGCAACGGCGAGGGCCCGACGCTCGTCGAGGCGTACACGTACCGCATGGGCGCGCACACCACCTCCGACGACCCGACCAAGTACCGGGCCGACGAGGAGCGCGAGTCCTGGGAGGCGAAGGACCCGATCCTGCGCCTGCGCACGTATCTCGAGGCCGCGCATCACGCGGATGAGGGATTTTTCGCGGAACTCGAGACGGAGAGCGAGGCGTTGGGCAGGCGAGTGCGCGAAGCGGTCCGTGCCATGCCGGACCCGGACCGGTTCGCCATCTTCGAGCACGTGTACGCGGACGGGCACGCGCTCGTCGACGAGGAGAGGGCCCAGTTCGCCGCCTACCAGGCGTCGTTCGCGGACGAAGAGGGGGGTAAGTGACATGGCGGAGACCACGACGTTCAAGAACCTGCCGCTGGCCAAGGCGATCAACGAATCGCTGCGTGCCGCCCTGGAGTCCGACCCCAAGGTCCTCATCATGGGCGAGGACGTCGGCAAGCTCGGCGGCGTCTTCCGCGTCACGGACGGCCTCCAGAAGGACTTCGGCGAGCGCAGAGTGGTGGACACCCCGCTCGCCGAGTCCGGCATCGTAGGCACGGCCATCGGCCTCGCGCTCCGCGGCTACCGCCCTGTCGTGGAGATCCAGTTCGACGGCTTCGTCTTCCCGGCCTACGACCAGATCGTCACCCAGCTCGCCAAGATGCACGCGCGCTCCTTGGGCAAGGTCAAGCTCCCGGTCGTCGTCCGCATCCCCTACGGCGGCGGCATCGGTGCGGTGGAACACCACTCGGAGTCCCCCGAGGCGCTGTTCGCGCACGTCCCGGGCCTGAAGATCGTCAGCCCGTCGAACTCGTCGGACGCCTACTGGATGATGCAGCAGGCCATCCAGAGCGACGACCCGGTGATCTTCTTCGAGCCGAAGCGGCGTTACTGGGACAAGGGCGAGGTCAACACGGAGTCGATCCCCGACCCCCTCCACAAGGCCCGCGTGGTCCGGGAGGGCACAGACCTCACCCTCGCCGCGTACGGCCCGATGGTGAAGCTCTGCCAGGAGGTCGCCGACGCGGCCGCCGAGGAGGGCAGGTCGCTGGAGATCCTGGACCTGCGCTCGGTGTCCCCGCTGGACTTCGACGCGATCCAGACCTCGGTGGAGAAGACCCGCCGCCTGGTCGTGGTCCACGAGGCCCCGGTGTTCTTCGGCTCCGGCGGCGAGATCGCGGCCCGCATCACGGAGCGCTGCTTCTACCACCTGGAGGCCCCGGTGCTGCGCGTGGGCGGCTATCACGCCCCGTACCCGCCGGCCCGCCTGGAGGAGGAGTACCTGCCGAGCCTGGACCGGGTGCTCGACGCCGTCGACCGCGCTCTGGCGTACTGAGGAGAGGGGCCGTGACGACGATGACTGAAGTTGAGGCGTCCGTACGCGAGTTCAAGATGCCGGACGTGGGCGAGGGTCTCACCGAGGCCGAGATCCTCAAGTGGTACGTCCAGGTCGGCGACACCGTCACCGACGGCCAGGTCGTCTGCGAGGTGGAGACGGCGAAGGCCGCGGTGGAGCTGCCCATCCCGTACGACGGGGTGGTGCGCGAACTCCGCTTCCCGGAGGGCACGACGGTGGACGTGGGCACGTCCATCATCGCGGTGGATGTGTCCGGGGGCGCGGCTGCTCCCGTTCAGACCCCGGCCGAGGCTGCTCCCGAGCCTCCGGCGGAGGAGAAGCCGGCGGCCCGTACGCCGGTGCTGGTGGGCTATGGCGTGGCCACGTCCTCCACGAAGCGCCGGCCGCGCAAGGGGGTGGAGATCCCGGCGCAGGAGGCGTCGACGGTGTCGGCGGGGGTGGCGGCCGTACAGGCGGAGCTGAACGGCCACGCGACGGCCACGCCGACCGAGACCGGGGCCGCTGCACCGCAGTCCCGCCCACTGGCGAAGCCGCCGGTGCGGAAGCTGGCGAAGGACCTCGGCGTCGACCTGGCGGCGGTGACCCCGTCGGGCCCGGACGGCGTCATCACGCGCGAGGACGTGCACGCGGCGGTGGCACCGGTGACGGTGCAGGCACCCGAGCCGGTCGCGCCTTCGGCGCTTTCGGTGCCTTCCGCGACGTACGACTCGACCCGGGAGACCCGTGTCCCGGTGAAGGGCGTGCGCAAGGCGACGGCGGCGGCGATGGTCGGTTCGGCGTTCACGGCGCCGCATGTCACGGAGTTCGTGACGGTGGACGTGACCCGGACGATGAAGCTGGTCGAGGAGCTCAAGCAGGGCAAGGACATGGAGGGCCTACGGGTCAACCCGCTCCTGCTGATCGCCAAGGCCCTGCTGGTGGCCATCAAGCGCAACCCGGACATCAACGCGTCCTGGGACGAGGCCGCCCAGGAGATCGTCCTCAAGCACTACGTCAACCTCGGCATCGCGGCGGCGACCCCGCGCGGCCTGATCGTGCCGAACATCAAGGACGCCCACGCGAAGACGCTGCCCCAACTGGCGGAGTCGCTGGGTGAGTTGGTGTCCACGGCGAGGGAAGGCAAGACCTCCCCGGCGGCGATGCAGGGCGGCACGGTGACCATCACCAACGTCGGCGTCTTCGGCATCGACACCGGCACGCCGATCCTCAACCCCGGCGAGTCCGCGATCCTCGCGGTCGGCACGATCAAGCTCCAACCCTGGGTCCACAAGGGCAAGGTGAAGCCCCGCCAGGTGACGACGCTCGCGCTGAGCTTCGATCACCGGTTGGTGGACGGGGAGTTGGGGTCGAAGGTGCTGGCGGATGTGGCGGCGATCCTGGAGCAGCCGAAGCGGTTGATCACCTGGGGGTAGTGGTCCAGGGATCAGGGGCTGCGCATCTCTGCGAGTGGGGGTGCGCGGCTCAGCTCTGGTCCGCCGAGGGCCCGTAGTCGGCGCGCGGCGCGGTCAGCCTGTCGGCGACCAGGGCGAGCCAGCCGCTCGGTGAGTACGGCGTCGGTGGGTCGACCTCCATGCCCAACTCGGCGACGGCGAGGGCGTAGTCGGACTCGTCGATGTCCAGGGCGAGGAGTTCGTGCAGCTCGCCGGCGAGGCGGGCGACCAGCTGCGGATCGGTCGAGGTCCGGTAGTCGTCGATCGCCGCGTCGTGGTCGTCGAACTCGTCCGGCATGTCCTGGGAGAACCAGCCGCCGAGGAACTGGCCGAGTTCGGGGAAACGCGCGTGCCATTCCCAGTGGGTGCCGGGGGTCGCCGGGGGCGGGACCTCGCCTTCCTCGACGCTGTGTTTGATGTGGTCGGCGAGGCAGTACAGCCATTGCTGGATCTCGGCCTCGGGGAGTCCCACGTCCGGGATCGCGTAGAACTCGCCGAGCCGCAGGCGGAGTCGGCCCGGCGGATTGTCGGCGTACTCCCGTAGCTGCCGCTCCGCGACGGCCAGGGCCCACGGTCGGCTGTGCCAGGTGTGGCGCAGGTAGGCGACCAGTGCCTCGCTCGGTTTGTCCGGGGTGTCGTCGGCCGGCTGACCGGCGTAGGCGCGGATCACCTGGTCCAACTCGCCGTAGCGGCGGTCGTGTTCGAGGGGGCTCAGGGGCACGGGGATCAGCCTCTACGGATCGGGTCGCTACGGGTGGATCGCTACGGGCTACGGGCTACGGGCTACAGGTAGACGGGGAACGTGGCGTGGACGGCGAAGCCGTGCGGCCGGGACTCGTCCCGCTTCAGGATCACCCGGGCCGCGTGGACATCGACAGGCTCTCGACCGGCCAGCATCATCGCCTGGAGCAGGACCCGGCCGACCGGTTCGGGGCGGGAGGGCCAGGATGCCTCGATGGTCAGGCGGGGGCGGGTGGACTGGGCCAGCCAGCGGTGGATTGCCTGCTCGTTGGCGGTGACGGTCTGTTGGGTGGCCCATTGGGCGGTTTCGTGGTCGGGATAGGTGGCGGAACGGGTGCGCATGATGGACCGGTCCTCTCGTCGCGATCTAGGCGTCTTCGAACCGCCAGGCAATGAGAAGGCGGTCCGCTGTCACTGCGATCAGGCATACATCGTAAAGAGTGGTGGCCAGGGAATTCCAGTGGAAACTGCGTGTAAGGAAGTCTGCCGTATCACCGTATTCAGCATGGCCGTGATTGGTGAACAAGTCGGATCCCTTGCCAACCGAATCGAGAACCTCGCGCACGCAACTGTCCCTGGCCTCGTCAGCTTCCAGAAGTGACTGATTCGGACCTGAATCGAATGATCCGACGGCCAGTAGCTTCAGCAATTCATCCGCGCCTTTCCGGGATACTGGAAGGAGGCTTGCCGTGGCCACGTCGTGCGTCACGGAATCGAACATTTCTGACGGTTTGACTCCGATGCGATCTCCGTTGTTCTTGCCCTGAGTGAAATCCAGCAGATCGGCGATCCAATCCTCGTGCTGTCTCTGCAGCAGGCATAGACACGTCCAACGAGTGTCGAACAGTCGAGTCGCGCACTTGGGCAGAATACCTGTGGTCACGGACAATCACTCACTCGGACGTTAGGGGTTGCTCGGCATCGAAGTGTAGACGACGTATGGAGGAACGATGCCGGACTTGTATTTGAGTACGACCTTGGCTCCGTACGTTTCATGAGCCGATGTCGATCCATTGGGTATACTTCTTCCGGTCGCGTAGTCGAATTTCACGGGATCCAGGTTCAGCATCGATCCGTCATGACGCGGACCGGCCAGCCATTTCTCGATCTTTTCTGGATTGTTCACGCCAACATTCGGCTTTCCGGCATTTGTCGGGTTGTTTGCCGGTCCGATCTCATCCATCGCATCTTGCGTTGCCTTCTGCGCGACGGTCAGATCTGGGAACGTGGACGCGGCATTAATGGTCGGCTGGTCCCTGAGTCTGTTCAGGAGCTGTGCGTCGGTCTGTCCGACATGTTTATCGATGATGTGGCTCTTGTGCACACCTTCCTGGTTCGCCAGGTCGACCGGATAGAAGTGATTTGCCTTGTCCTCGCCCGCAACCGTATAGAGCGGCTGCTCTCTGAACTCATTGAGCGAGCGAGTACCGAAAGCCTCCGCGCGACCCTCTTCGGCGGCGTAGGTGGGGACACTGTTCCTCGCCTCTTCCAGCGCGGGCTTGAGTTTGCCCAGGTCGACGGCAAGACCATGTATCTCGTGGTTGTAGGAGTCCACAGCGTGGTTCAGGCGCCCGGTGTCGATGTTGGAGATGAACTCCGCCGCCAGCTCGGGAAGTTCACCGAGCTTCTCCAGGGCGTCCAGGACTCCTTTCACGGCGAAGGTCTTCGCCGCAGCGTCCTTGTAGACGTCGGTGATCGTGGACCGGATCGTTGTCACTTGGGTGCTGACCTGGTCACATGCCACTGCGACGGCGCTCGCGGTGTCCTGGACGACATCCAGTGCGGGTTGTTGACCGTCCTTGTGGGCCCACTTGTAGCCTTGGTGCTCCTTTCCCCACTCGGACGTCCCCCAGATCGCCGAGCAGAACTGCTTCATCGCGCTCTGCCACTCGTCGTTCCCCGGCGAGGGATTCGTGATGTAGCCGATGGCGTCGTCGAACGTTCCCGCGGACTTCTTGGCGTCCGTGCCTGCCTGCCGCCAGGCCTGCGCGATCTTCGGAAGGTCGACGTCGTCGCCGCCCGGCGTGATGTCCGCGACCTTCCCGTGCCGCAGGGCGTGCTTGAGGACGGGGCGGATCACCTGGTCGCCGACCCAGCTCAGCGCGCCGGAGACTTCGTCGATGATCGCGTTGCCCCAGCCGTCCTCGCCGGAGGCGTCTCCCCAGCCGAGCTCGGCGACCGGGCCGCCCGCGCCGGCTTTCTTGAGCACAGCCGGTGGGCTCTTCTTCACCACCGCCGGTGTCAGGATATTGGTGGCGTGCTCTGCCTCCGCGTAGTTGTTGGCGGTCACCGTCAGGCCGACCGCCGCACCGCCGACGCCCTCAGTGGCCCTGTCCCAGACGTCGAGGAAGAGGGCCGCGACTTCCGCGTATGCCTTGGCGAAGGCCTTCGGTCCCGAGCCGCAGCCCACCGCGTGTTCGTATCCGTCGAGCGTGTCGACGAGGCTCTTGGCCCGGTCGGCGAAGTCGTACTGGGCGTTCCGCAGCATGAAGGACGCGTAGTACACGTGCGGCGGCTGGACGTCGAACCCCGTGACCACGCTGCTGCCCGGCGCGGCGGGCTTCATCGCGGCCAGTTCGTCGGAGCGTTGCTGCCGCGCCGAGACCGTGTCCTGCTGGGAGATGTCCTTGCCCTGCGGGTCCTGGAGGGAACCGGGAGAGGGGGCAGGGGTGGTCGTGCCTCCGGAGCCGGACGAGGGGGCGGGCAGTGAGCCGCTGCCTGTGGTGGCCGGAGGCGTGGTCGACGGTGAAGGGGCGGGTGTTGTCATCAGACGGCCCCCCAGCCGCGCAGCACCGCCCGGTGCGCCGCGGCATAGTTCGCGTGACCGGTGGTGACATACGCGTGCAGCCACTTCTGCGCTGCCTGCAGATCCTGCGCCGACCGGTCCCACTCGTCGAGCTTCTGCACGAAGACCTCGCGGGCCTCGCCCTTCCACGACAGGACGACCGGTTCGGCACGGTCGTAGAGGTCGTCGAGTCTGCCGTTGAGCTGCTTGAGGATGTCCTCCAGCTCGGCGGTGAGGTCGTGGAGCGTGGCGAAGGAGACGGATATGTGGCTGTCGTCGGCGGAAGCCCCGGTCGACATGATCCCCCTGGATATCGGTCGGTAACTATGGCCGGCTGATGGGCACTTGGTGGCCCGTGTTCAGAAAGGCCAGAAGGGCCAGAAGGGCCAGAAGGGTGGTCAGCAGGATCAGAAGGAGTCGAGGCTGCTGCGCGGGGGCGCCCCATCGACTCCCGTCGCCGCGTCCGTGTTGGGCGTCGACAGCTTGTCGACCTCGCTGCCGACGTCCACCTGGATCCTCCGCATCTGCTCCAACACCTCGATGTCGTGCGCGGAGAAACCGTCCCGGCTCATCCGCACGGCCTGCTCCAGCAGCTTCATCACTTCGCGGATGCGTACGGCGTCCTCGGTCGCCGCGCGGTGGAACTCGCGGTACGCCGTCGCCGCCGGGCCGCGCCAGCCGGCCTCGACGCGGTCGACGATCGCGTCCATGCGTTTGACCTGCTTGTCGAGGTGGTCCTGCATGTCGTCGAGGTCGCCGGCGAGTTTGGTGAGGTCCTTGGACGACACGTGCAGGTCAGGGTTGCCGCCCTGGCCCGTGCCGGTTCCGGGCACTGTCATGCCGTATCTCCGCCCCCGTCGCGTCGACATCACACGTCACTTGCTGTTGCAATAATCCTACGGTTCGCGGTGACCTCGAAGCGAGGCGGCCAGGTCGCCGGATGGCCTTGACGGGTCACGGAGTTACGTCTCGCGGCGCCCCGCGATGTTCAGCTCGGCCCACACGGTTTTCCCGACGGTGAGTCTCTCCACGGCCCAACGGGCGGCCAATGTACGGACGATGAGCAGGTCTCGGCCGAACTGGTCGCCGGGAGTGGAGGTTTGGGGGAACGGAAGCCGCGGCCGCTCTTCCCTCGGGTCGGTGACCGCGACGCGCAGGGCGTTGCCGGTGAGGGACGTCTCCACGCGGAACAGACGGTCCCGGAGGCACCCGTGCAGTAACGCGTTCGTGCACAACTCGCTTGCCAGTAGCGCCGCGTCGCCGGCGGAGTGGGGGTGTCCCCAGATGGCGGTGAGGTGAGCGACCTGTCTGCGGGCGCGGGGGATGTTGATCGGGTACGGGGTGTAGGTGACGGCGTCGTAGTGGTCGTAGCGGCGGTTGTGGGGGTTGGGGGGTCCGGGAGGACAGGAGTCGGTCACCGGGGGCACCTCCTTGTGCGGGGTGGGGACGGGGGCCAGGTGGGGTGGCTCTGCCGTGCTGTGTGAGGGCAGCGCGGTGCACTTCCGCCAACTGGTGTCGCTGGGTGGGCGATTGAGTACTGAAGGTAGCGAGTTCCCTGAAGCGTGTGCAAGCAGTCTCGGGGAAATCTGTCCCCAAATTTGCTTGCGGTGCTGCTTCGGCGAACTGCACACTGGCCGCGACCCGGGAGGTAATCCGACGTGACCGCAGGCCAGTTCATGCGCGGGAATCGCGTATCCACCGTTCTCGCCCGCAAGTTGGGCGGTGAGCTGCTGAGGCTGCGTGACGACGCGCGGCTCACCCAGCCGCAGGCCGCCGAGGCTCTGTCGGCGACGGCGGCAAAGGTCGCCAAGATGGAGCGCGGGTGGGTGCCGTTCCGGGATCCCGACATCCGGATCCTGTGCGATCTGTACGGCGTGACCGACCCGAAGGCCGTGGAGCGGTTGCTGAGCCTCGCCAGGACGGACCGTGAGCGCCGTAAGGCCAAGGGGTGGTGGAACCAGTACCCGGAGTTGCGCGCCCTGGTGGAGTACGTGGCCCTGGAGGACATCGCGACCGGGGTCCGCACATGGCAAGGCGCCTTTGTCCCGGGCCTGTTGCAGACCCCGGACTATGCCCGTGCTCTCGCGATCGGCAACGCCGACTGGGACGACCCGGACGACGTCGAGCGCTTCGTCGAGGCGAAGATCGCGCGACAGGCACGGCTGACGGACGCAAGCCCTCTCAACCTGTGGGCGGTGGTGGGCGAAGGGGCGTTGCGCCAACTCGTCGGTGGCCGTGAGGTGATGCGGGTACAACTGGCGCATCTGTCGGAGGTGGCCCGCCGGCCGAACGTCCGGCTTCAGGTGGTTCCGTTCCTCGCGGGTTCCCATCCCGGCATGACCAGCGCCTTCAGCGTCGTGTCCTTCGCGGAACCCGGCGCGATGGACGTGGTCTACATGGACACCACCTCATCTACCCTGTGGCTGGAGAGCGAGGCCGACGCCGCACGCCACAACACCACGTTCGAGCGGATCGCCCGCAGCGGACTCGCCCTTCGCGATTCCACTGCCCTGATCGAACGCATCCGCAAGGAGCTGTGAGCCGTGCCCCCCTTCGAGTTCACCAAGTCCACGTACAGCAGCGGTAACGGCGAGTGTGTCGAGGTCGCTCGCAACGTCCCCGGCACGATCGCTGTCCGTGACTCGAAGGACGTGGACGGGGCGATACTCCGACTCACCCGCACCGCATGGGCAGCATTCACCAGGGACCTGTAAACCGTGCCCCGCTTCGTGTTCGTCAAGTCCAGTCACAGCGGCGGAGATGCCGGTCAGGAATGCGTGGAAGTCGCCCGCAACAACCCCACCACCATCGCCGTCCGCGACTCCAAGAAACCGAACGGCCCCCTTCTCCACCTAACCCCCTCCGCTTGGACCATGTTCACCACGCACCTACGCCAAGCGAACCCCAACCCGGCCTAGCCGCCCCGCACCCACATCCCCGCGTGTGCTTCCCTCAGGTGCTCCGTGAACGCGTCGACGACGATCGGGAAGAAGTCGCTGAACCGTTCGCCGGCCGACCCTCCTCCCATCCCGCCCCCGCCGAAGAACGCGTCCAACTGCTCCTCGGTGTGGAACACCGCGCGTGCCTCCGCGCACTCGGCGATCAGTCCCGGCAGCTGCCAGGGGCACCATGGGTGGGTGTCCGAGATGACCAGGTGGAGGCCCTCCTCCAACGTGGCGTCCATCATGTCGTCGTCGACGGCGAGTCCGTCCTGGCCGAAGTAGTTCACCAGGAACTGCTTCAACCGGGGGAAACGCAGGGCGAGTTCAGGGGCGGTCAGGGGTGTGCCGAAGAGTGTTTCCCGGTCGAACGGCGCCTTCCAGCGCTCCACATACGCTGCCACCGCCCGATAGACCTCGGGTGTGCGGGCCGCCGACTCGGCCCTCGGGAAGTTCCTGAGGGAGGGGTGTCCGCCGGCCGGGTCGTGCGCGAACAGATCGGCCGCCAGGTGGAGTTGGGCCGCGATCTCGTACAGATCCCGGCCGCCGTCCTCCCCGGCGTTCCACAGTCCCCGGATCACCGGGAACAGGTCCCGCCGCCACACTTCGGCGTCGTCGGGGACGGGATTGCCGTAGTCCCTGTACTGGCTGAGCAGAGTTCGGGCGCCCTCAAGAGCGAAGTACTGCGCCAGCTCCCGGTCGTTCGCCGACATCGCCGACTCAACTCCTCACGTGACGATCGTACGAGAAAGCCGTACGACAAGCCGCCGTACGACAAAGGGACCCGCCGCTGGCATGCGGCAGGTCCCTCGGAGTCAATGCGCGGATGGATGACCAGACGTCAGCCGAGCTTCGCGAAGCCGTAGTTGAGCAGCTTCTTCGCGTCCGTCTCGCGCTGGGCGACCGACGTCGACGCGAGGACCGTGCCGATGACCGTCTTGCCGTTGCGGGTGGCGGCGAAGACGAGGCAGTACTTTGCCTCGGGGCCGGAGCCGGTCTTCACGCCGATCGTGCCGCTGTAGCTGTTGAGCAGGGTGTTCGTGTTGGTCCAGGCAGCCATCGTGCGGGTGCTGCCGGTCTTCGTGATGGTCTTCGCCTTGTACGACTTGGTCTTGACGACCGTCTTGAACGTGGCGTTCTTCATCACGTTGCTGGCGAGCTTCGTCAGGTCGCGCGGCGTCGAGTAGTTGTTGCCGTTGCCGATGCCGTCGAACGAGTCGAACTTCGTGTTCGTCAGGCCGAGGGTCTTCGCCGTCGAGTTCATCTTCGCGATGAACGACTTCACGCGCGCGGCCCGGGTCGAGCCGGCGCCGTACTTGTCGGCCAGCGCGTACGCCGCGTCGCAGCCCGACGGCAGCATCAGACCGTAGAGGAGCTGGCGGACGGTGACCTTGTCGCCGACGATCAGGTGGGCCTGCGAGGCGTTCTTGGCGACCACGTAGTCGCTGTACGCCTTCTGGATGGTGACCTTCGCGTCGAGGTTCAGGTTCGACTGGGAGAGCACGACCTTGGCGGTCATGATCTTCGTGGTCGAGCCGGTGGACAGCTTGGTGTCCGCCTTCTTGTTGAACAACGACGACGCGTTGGCGTTGTTCATCAGGTAGCCGCCCTTGGCCACGATCGTGGGCGTCGTGACAGCCTGCGCGGGTGCCGCGGTCAGGGCGCCGGTCGCGAGCACAGCGCCTGCGGTCACGGTGACCGCGGCGGCTCTGCGGAAGCGGCTGCCCTTGATGCCGGTAATGGCAGTAATCAACTGAGGTACCCCGAATACGTTGAATGCCCCTGAGGAACGGCCCAGTTGGAGGGGGGAAAGAAAGGGCCGTACGTGTGTGACACGTAAGTAGCACAGAAGGTTGTGCGGTTGCTGCGCCGGGTTCCCCGAATGTGTGAAACGCCCCCGAGAACCGGCCGCGGAAATGCACCTCCCTAGACGCACGCCCGACCCCATTCGGTTCCGTCCGCATCCTGGACCGCCCGTCCTCATGCGTACGTGTTGTATCTATGCTGTCCTCATGCCGTCCCCGTCCCTCGCTCCGTCCCCCGCCGCCACCGGTTCCGCCCCTCCCGCCGTCAAGCAACCCCCCGCCGCCGACCGCGTCTACACCCACGTCAAACAGGGTGTCCTGGACCGGCGTTACGAAGGCGGAACCCTGCTCACCGAGGGCGAGTTGGCCGAGGCCGTCGGAGTGTCACGGACACCCGTGCGCGAGGCACTGCTGCGCCTGGAGGTCGAGGGGCTGATCAAGCTCTACCCCAAGAAGGGCGCCCTGGTCCTGCCCGTCTCCTCGCAGGAGATCGCGGACGTGGTCGAGACCCGGATGCTCGTGGAGCAGCACGCGGTCCGCAAGGTCGTACCGGCGTCACCGACCCTCATCGCCCGGCTCGAAGAACTCCTCGACCGGCAGAAGGAACAGGCCGCCGCGGGCGACCTGGCCGGCGCCGCCGTCACCGACCGCTGCTTCCACGCCGAGATCGTCCGCGGCGGCGGCAACGAGATCCTCTCCCGCCTCTACGACCAACTCCGCGACCGGCAGCTGCGGATGGGCGTCGCCATCATGCACTCGCACCCCGACCGCATCGCCAAGACCCTCACCGAGCACGCGGCGATCCTCGACGCGCTGCGCACCGGCGACGCCGAGGCGGCCGCCGGGATCGTCCACCAGCACGTCGACTGGTTCTCCCACCTGGCGCGGGGCGAGGTCCGATGAGCAGCAGCAGTAGCAGTTCCAGTGCGGCGATGTCCCTGCCCGGTGATCCGCCCGGCGGCCGCCGCGCCCTCGCCGTGTGGGGCATCGGCGTCTCCGTCTACTTCGTCGCCGTCATCTTCCGTACGTCCCTCGGTGTCGCCGGCCTCGACGCGGCCGAGCGTTTCCACGTCAACGCCTCGGCGCTGTCGACGTTCTCGATCCTCCAACTGCTGGTCTACGCGGGCATGCAGATACCCGTCGGCCTCCTCGTCGACAGCCTCGGCACCAAGAAGGTGCTGACCATCGGAGTGGTCCTCTTCACCGCCGGCCAGCTCGGCTTCGCCTTCTCGCCCTCCTACGGCACCGCTCTCGCCTCGCGCGCGCTGCTCGGCTGCGGTGACGCGATGACGTTCATCAGCGTGCTGCGGCTCGGCACCCGCTGGTTCCCGGCCCGTCGCGGCCCGATGGTCGCCCAGCTCGCGGGCCTCGCGGGAATGGCCGGAAATCTCGTCTCCACCCTGGTGATCGCGCGTCTGCTGCACGGCATCGGCTGGACGGCCGCCTTCGCGGGCAGCGCGCTCGCAGGGGTCGTGGTCCTCGTCCTGCTTCTTCTGTTCCTGAAGGACCACCCGGAGGGCCACGAACCGGCCCCCTTCCCGCACCGCGGCGCCGCCTACGTCCGCCGTCAGATCGCCGCCTCCTGGCGCGAACCGGGCACCCGCCTCGGCCTCTGGGTGCACTTCACCACCCAGTTCCCGGCGATGGTGTTCCTGCTCCTGTGGGGCCTGCCGTTCCTGGTCCAGGCGCAAGGACTGTCCCGGGCCACCGCCGGTGAACTCCTCACCCTCGTCGTCCTGTCCAACATGCTCGTCGGCCTGGTCTACGGCCAGATCGTCGCCCGGCACCACACCGCGCGGCTGCCGCTGGCGCTCGGCACGGTCGGCGCCACGGCCCTCGTGTGGGCGGTCACGCTCCTCTACCCCGGTGACCACGCGCCGATGTGGCTGCTGATCGTGCTCTGCACGGTGCTCGGCTCCTGCGGCCCCGCCTCGATGCTCGGCTTCGACTTCGCCCGCCCGGCGAACCCGCCGGAGCGTCAGGGCACCGCCTCCGGAATCACCAACATGGGTGGTTTCGTGGCCTCGATGACGACCCTGTTCCTGGTCGGCGTGCTCCTCGACGCGACCGGCGACAACTACTCGATCGCCTTCTCGGTGATCTTCGTCCTCCAGGCGGTCGGCGTCAGCCAGATCCTCCGGCTGCGGAGCCGGGCGGCCCGCCGCGAGAGCGAACGCCTCGTGGCGAGCCGGGTGGAGACGGTCCACGTGCCCGCGTGAACCCGTCCCTTCTCACACCGCTCTCCTACGACTTTCTTACGCCGGTACGACGGGTACGACGGGTACCAGCGTGAGGTAGGCGAGCCCCAACACGCCCCGGTAGCTCATCCATTGGGCCCGGTGCCGGTCGAGGCGTTCGCGGGTCGCGGCGGCCAGCGGATGGTCGCCGTGCCCGGCGAGCCACACCTCCGCGTCCGCCTGGTACGCCGACTCGAACTCCTCCCACTCGTCCGCGTTCGCCGTCTCGGTCCACTCGGGCCGGAACCCGGCCGCCACCGCGCGATCGACGAGCGTCCCCAGGTCGTAGTGCTCGTCGGCACGCGCCTCCGGCCACATGCCGGCCAACTCGGCCGTCGTGGGCGGGCGTTGCCAGAACCCCTCACCGAGCAGCACCCGTCCGCCGTCGGCGACGAGCCGCCGCAACTCCCGCAGGGCTTCGGTGGTGTGCTCGGGAGGCTCCGCGTCACTGAGGGCCTGACTCGCACCCAGACACAGCACGAGATCGGCCGGCCCGCGCCCTGTCCCCACGGCCGACTCCTCGACGAACTCGACCCGCTCCGCGAGCCCCCGCGCCTCGGCATCACGCCGCCCTCGCGCCAGATCCCGCGCGTTCACGTCGATTCCGACACCCCGCGCATCCGGTACGACGGCCAGCACCCGGAGCATGAACTCGCCCCAGCCACAGCCGATGTCGAGCACCGTGCGCGGCCCCGCACCGGCCAGCCGCCGCACGATCCCGTCGGCGCGTGCCTCGGAGAGCGGGCTGTGGAAGGCGAGCCGGGTGAGCCGGGGAGGCCCGTCGTCGGGCTGGGTCTTCCGGGTGTTCTGGGGCTTCTCGGTTTTGGACGTCACGTCAGACATGCGGCGGAGGCTAGCCGCGGACGGCAGACCACCGACAACGAATTTCCCGCCCGCGGCGAGCGAATTCCCGCACCCGGCGACCGACTTGGGCGGGTTGCCTCGTGCTACTTGGTGACGGTGAAGTTCCGCAGTATCGAAGCCGACAGCTCCGGATCGCCGTCCGCCTTGACCTTGTCCGACACAGAGTCGACGGTGACCCGCCCGCAGGCCAGCCGTACGTACGTCTCCCAGTCGAGGATCAGGGTCGCGGCGGGGCCGAGCGCGGGGGCCGTCTCCAGGGTGCCGCGGCCCTGGATGTCGACGCGGATCGTACGGAGGAACTCGATCGGGCCGTGCACGTCGAAGACGACCGCCGAACTGCGCGGGGCGCCCGAGTCGTCGGCGACGACCTTCGGGAGCGCGGCGAGGAGCACGTCACGGGCGATGTGCGCGCCGGGCGAGTCCAGGTTGCCGGGGCGGCCGAGGGCGGTGCGCAGGTCCTGTTCGTGCACCCACACGTTGAACGCGTGGTTCCGCATGGACTCTTCGAGGGTGACCTCGGTGCTGACATGGCCGCGGACCTTTGTGCCGGGGTCGCGCGACTCGTTCCGCAGCTGACGGTTGCGGCGGATGATCGTGTACTCCAGCTCCGACGTCATCTCCGGCGCCGTGTGGTGGCG
This sequence comes from Streptomyces sp. NBC_00986, assembly GCF_045162565.1. NCBI lineage: Bacteria > Bacillati > Actinomycetota > Actinomycetes > Kitasatosporales > Streptomycetaceae > Streptomyces > Streptomyces sp. NBC_00986. Next base: position 6,001,072 of record NZ_CP108733.1, on the reverse strand, counting down.
TCGTACGTCGACCTGCATCTCCATGTACCGCTGGTGCTCGTTGGTGACGTGGTAGAGGTCGCGGGGGAGGGTGTGGATGGGGCGCGGGTCGCCGAGCATCTCGTTGTCCAGCCCGATGACATGGGAGACCACGTCACGCACCGACCAGCCCGGGCACGGCGTTCGCCGGTTCCACTCTCCCTCCGCGAGCGGGGTGACCAGCTCGGATATCGCGTCGATGGAGTGGGTCCAGGCGTCGGCGTAGGGCTGGAGAGTGGGATGCAGACTCACGGAACGGGACCCCTCGGCGGTCGGTACAGGTCGGGTGGCGGGCGGCGTTGCCAGCGGGAGGTGGCTGTCGGCGGGTGTCTTGGAACGCTAAGTTACGCTGCTGTGAGGCACCCCGGCAGTGCTTTCGTGTGACGATCGTAGGCCCGTGTGAACGGCTCGAATGCCAGGACGGTGGTAGTGTGCGCGCCTCCCTCATCCAGATCGCCGTAGAAGAGGGCGAATCGGTCGAATCCCGCCGGGTTCGGATGGTGTCCCTCGTCCGCGAGCAGGCCGGTGCGGATCTGGTGGTCCTGCCGGAGCTGTGGACGACGGGTGCGTTCGCCTACGAGCGGTTCGCCGAGGAGGCGGAGCCGTTGGAAGGCCCGACCTACGAGGCGATGGCCAAGGCGGCGAGCGACGCGGGCGTGTGGTTGCACGCGGGCTCGATCCCCGAACGCACAGCATCTGACAGCGGCTCCGCCGCGGGCTCCGGCCCCCTCTACAACACGTCCCTAGTCTTCTCCCCCTCCGGTGAACTGGTCGCCGCCTACCGCAAGATCCACCGCTTCGGCTTCGACAAGGGCGAGGCCGTACTGATGGGCGCGGGCGGCGAACTGGTGACGGTCCGTCTCCCCGACACGACTCTCGGTCTCGCCACCTGCTACGACCTCCGTTTCCCCGAACTCTTCCGCGGCCTCGTCGACGCCGGCGCCGAGACCCTCGTCCTCCCCGCCGGCTGGCCCGAACGCCGCCGCTCCCACTGGACCCTCCTCGCCCAGGCCCGAGCGGTCGAGAACCAGTCCTTCGTCCTCGCCTGTGGAACGGCCGGTACCCACGCCGGAGTTCCCCAGGCCGGTCACTCGATCGTGGTCGACCCCTGGGGCGAGGTCCTCGCGGAGGCGGGCGCGGGCGAGGAGACCCTCACGGTGGACTTCGACCCGGGGAAGGTCGCCGTGACGCGGGAACAGTTCCCGGCGCTCAAGGACCGGGTGCTGGGGCTGGAGACTCCGCGGCGAGTCGGATGAGGAGCGGATTCCGGTAGGGCGTCAGTCCTCCCGTTCCTTCTCCGCGAGGTGGATCACGCAGACCGCCACCGCGATCAGCAGCGGCGCGTCCGCGTCCTCGCGGACGATGTCGACGCCGTAGGTCTCGCGGATGTGCAGCCAGCGCCGGGAGATCTGCGCGAGCAGCTCACCGTCGTAGTCGACGCCGAACTCGCGGTCGAGGATCTTGCCGCTGACGTCGAGTTCGGTGCCGTCGACCAGGGACACCTTGTAGTGGTTGCGTAGCAGGGAGAAGCGCTTGTGCTTGATGGTCGCCAGGGGCTCACCGTCCCGTTCGATGACCATCGTGTCGCGCAGGGCGAGCATCTTCTTGTGGATGTCGATGAGCACGCGCCCGTGCGTGTCCTTCAACTCGAAGGTGTCCCGGATGCGCATGGCCTTGCCGTCGACCAGGAACACCTTGTTGCCGTTCTGGTCCTCGATCCAGTAATCCTCACCGAAGCCGAGGATCCGATCGCGTACGAGGAATCTCATGACATTACGGCTTCCCCGGCAGCCGGTCCGAAACGCCGCCGATAGGCCGACGGGCTCAATCCGGTCTCCCTCCGGAGCCGCACCCGCAGGTTCGCGCCGGTCCCCAGACCGCACCTCGCCGCGACCACGTCGAGCCGTTCCTCCCCGCGTTCGATCAGCCGGCACGCCAGCGCCACCCGCTCCCCGGTCAGCCAGGCGAGCGGCGTCGTCCCGAGCTGCGCACGGAAGCGCCGGTGCAGGGTCGCCGGACTGACCGCCGCCCGGCCCGCCAGCTCGGCCACCGTCAGCGGCTCGCCCAGCCGCTCCTGCGCCCACGCAAGCAGCGGCGCGAGCGACTCGTCGGGCACGTCGGGCAACGGCCGCTCCACGAACTGCCGTTGCCCGCCGTCCCGGTGGGCCGCGAAAACGAGCCTCCTGGACACCGCGTTGGCGATCTCGGCGCCATGGTCCCGCCGTACGACATGCAGCCCCAGGTCGAGCGCGGCGGCGCTGCCGGAGGCGGTGAGGATGTCCCCGTCGTCCACGAAGAGAACGTCCGGTTCGAGCCGCACGCGCGGGTGCAGGGTGCGGAAACGGTCGGCCCACATCCAGTGCGTGGTCGCCCGGCGCCCGTCCAGCAACCCCGCCTCCGCGAGCGCGAAGCTCCCGGTGCACAGGCTCATGACACGGGCCCCGCGCGCGTGGGTGCGCCGGATGGCGTCGAGAACGGCGGCCCCGCGCGGTACGACGTTGTCGGGCCGGCCCGGCACGACGAGGGTGTCCGCCGAGTCCACCGCGTCGAGACCGTGCGCCCCGCTGAGGGTGAAGAAGCCGTGGTTCATCCGCACCTCACGCGCGGGCGTGCACACCAGCACCTCGTACAGCGGCCCGGGCAGCCCGAGTTCGGGCCGCGGCAGCCCGAACAGCTCGGTGGCGACGCCCACTTCGAAGGGGTTGGTGCCCTCGTCGACGATGACGGCGACACGATGAGGCTTCGAAGGGAAACGCTGAGAGGATCCTTGCGGCATGTGCGATTCCTAGCACTCGTGAGGCCACCCCGACACCCCGCAGGCTGACCCCATGACAGCCACGGAACCCATCTCCCTCCCTGCCGCCCTCGCCTCCTTCACGGACCGGTGGAGCCCCCGCATCGTCACCACCGTCAACGACTACGACGTCCGCGTCGCCAAGGTCGAGGGCGAACACCTCTGGCACACCCACGACCACACCGACGAGTTCTTCCTGGTTCTGGAGGGCGAGTTGCACATCGCGCTAAGGGAGTCGGCAGGCTCGGGCTCCGGCGAACGCACGGTCGTCCTCCCCAAGGGCTCTGTCTTCACGGTCCCACGCGGCACGGAACACAAGCCGTACGCCCCGGTCCCGTCGGAGATCCTCGTCCTCGAACCGACCGGCACGCTCACGGTCGGCGACCACCATGACGAGATCCCGGACCACGTGGACGCGACGACGGGTCACACCCTGAACTGACCCTTCATGGCGGTGAGTAGGGCGTTCAGGGCGGTGGGGGTGGGTGAGAGGAGCGTGGCGGGCTCGTCGCTCTCGCGGAGGTGGAGCGTGGTGGGGGCGGTGGCTATCTCCAGGCAGTTGGTGTCATCGTCTCCTCCTGAGAACGACGATTTCTGCCAGCGGAGAGACTGAGACACGGCATACCTTTCACAGTTGCTGAGCGATACGGCGGATGAAGCCGAGGGACGCCTCCGGCGGGAGGGCGGCACCTTCGACTCGTTCAAGGCGGGCTCGGTAGCGGTTCAGTTGGGCGGGGGCATCGATGAACTCGGCGCCGTGCGTTGTGTCGATCTGCGCGGTGTCCAGTAGGGGGACCACCCCGCCAACGTACTGCAGAGGAAATCCCGCACCAGCGAAGCCGTCGGCCACGAACGGAATGACGCGAATCGTCACGTTCGCCTGCTCGGATGCTTGGAGAAGGTGCTCCAACTGGGCGCAGGTGACTTTGGGTCCGCCGACGCGCATTCGTAGCGCGGCCTCGTGGATGATCACGTCATACGGCGTTCCGGTCTTGAGTACCTGCTGGCGTCGTATCCGGAAGGCGATGCGAGCCTCGCGGTCGTCCTCGGGAAGATGCGGCTGCGCAAATACCGAGGCGCTGCGCACATGGTCCTCGGTCTGCAGGATTCCCGGAATGTGTACAACCTCGAAGGTGCGGACGTACGACGCGTGGTGCTCCAACTCGGCGAGATCCAGAGCCTGGAGAGGCACCACGCCCCGGAATTCCTCCCACCAGCCCTTGTCCCGCTCGTTGGCCATGTCGACCAGTGCGTCGATGACCCGGGCGTCATCGCAGGCGTAGTGCTCGGCGAGCCTTCGCAGCCGCTCCTCGCTGATGCCGTGCTTCCCCGACTCGATGTTGCTGATCTGCGCCTGGTTCGTCCCCAGCCAGGCCGCGACGTCACGGGATACCAGCCCCGCCGCCTCGCGCAACCTGCGCAACTCCGCGCCAAGGCGTACCTGACGTGCGGTGGGGATGACCCTCGGCGGCATGACATCTCCTCAGTTCCACTGACCCGGTTGCGGCGTTGCAAATATACCGAGTACCTTCGTGACGTACTCACGGAGGGTGCCCGCATGGTCACCCATCCGCAACTCCCGCACGCCCACCGCCCGTTGGAAGCGCCACCCCGACCGTCGACACCGGGGCGCCGGACAGCAACGAGCCCGGGATCACGCAAACCCCCATCACCTCACCGGAGTTGATGCCCCATGCCCTCATACACCCTCATCTGTCCACCCCTTGACACCTCCCCCCACATCGCCCGCGACTTCGTCGCCACTGTCCTGCGCACGCTGGAGCTGGACCGCGCCCTGGTCGACGACGCGATCCTCTGCACCTCGGAACTCGTCACCAACGCCTGCGTCCACGCGAAGGGCGGTGACGGCACGGTGCTGTGGCTGGCGGTGGAGGAGGAGCGGTTGCGGGTCGTGGTGTACGACGGGGACGAGAACCCGCCGGTGATAAGGGAGTTGACGGCTGAACCGGATGAGCGAGGCGGTGGCCGGGGTCTGTACCTGGTGGACGCCGTCACCGAGGGCCGTTGGGGGCACGGCCCGGACATCCCGTACGGCGGGCAACCGCACCCGGAGGGCAAGGGCGTGTGGTTCGACCTGCCCGCAGGGCCGGCCGCGGAGCCGCCCGTACGACGCCCGGTATCACCATGATCGACCAGCGACGCGGGCAACTCGAAACAGCGGCCGTCATCCTGGGCCTCGCCCGGCCGATGGTGGACGACGACGCACCTCTGACAGCCGACGAACTCCGCTGGATCGCCCGCCGCCTGGTCGAGTCCCTGACAGACGTCCTGGGCATCGCCGCCAGCCAGCACCACGCACCGCCGAAGCACGTCGGGGGAGATCGGCGCAACGCCCCCATCCCCTCGATCACCCGCCCCTAGGATGGCGCGCATGGCAATCGAAGGTGCGCAGACGACCCCGGACGTCGTGGAGGACGTGTTCGAAGGACACGCCACGGACATCGAGGTCGAGGACTCCGGCGGGGACACCGAGCGGATCCAACGGCCGTGGAACCCCGACCAGATCCGGGTGAACACCAGCCAGTTCTCCCTGCGAAACATCCTCGACCAGATCGACGAGGGTTCCATCGAACTCGCTCCGGACTTCCAGCGGTTGCAGGTGTGGCGCGCCGACCAGAAGTCCCTGCTCGTCGAGTCCCTGCTGCTTCAGATCCCGCTGCCGGCCTTCTATTTCGCGGAGGACACGGACGGGTCGTTCCGGGTCGTCGACGGGCTGCAACGGCTGTCCACGCTGCACGCCTTCGTCCGGGGAGGAGAGAAGACCGGGTTCGCCCTTGGGAAGCTGGAGCACCTGGACGACCTGAAGGACCTGCGCTTCAGCGATCTCCCCGTACCGTTCCAACGGCGGATCAACAACACCCAACTGATCGTCAACGTGATCGACCCGACGACCCCGCGCGGAGTGACGTACGAGATCTTCAAGCGGATCAACACCGGTGGGACCCCGCTGAACGCGCAGGAGATCCGGCACTGCATGAGCAGCCCGCGCAGCAGGGACATCCTGCACCGGATGACCCACACGGACGCCTTCGCCAAGGCCACCGGCGGCCGCCTCACCAACCACATCCGGATGAACGACCGGGAGATGGCGCTGAGGTTCGCCGCGTTCTGGCTGAAGGGCGTTGAGGCGTACCAGGAGCGTCCCATGATGGAACTGTTCCTGATGGACGCCACCGAGCTGCTCGACGATCCGAAGCAGGTCCCGGACGAGCGGGTGTCCGCGCTGGAGGCCGCCTTCGAGCGTGCGATGACCCATGCGTACCTCGTCTTCGGGGAGCATGCCTTCCGCAAGTGGCCCAAGGGCGACGACTACCGCCGTCCGATCAACCGCGCCATGTTCGAGAGCTGGTCACTCGCCCTGGCCGACCCCGAACACACCACCGCCGATCTGCGCGCGCGCCGCACGGCGGTCGTACAGGCCGCGCGGACGCGGATGACCGTCGACTTCGTCTACCTCAACGCCATCACCTCCTCCACAGCTGACCGGTTCCGCGTCGACTACCGTTTCAAGGCCGCCGTCGAGGACGCGGGAGCCGGCCGGTGATCACCTCCCTGGAGATCAGGGGCTTCAAACGATTCGAGTCGGAGTCGTTCGAAGTGCGCCCCCTGACCGTCCTCACCGGCGTCAACGGCGGCGGCAAGAGCACGGTGATCCAGTCCCTGCTGCTGGCCCGGCTGGCGGCCATGTCCGGCGGCGGCAAGGCGGGCGGCACGGTCCGGCTGAACGGGCCGCTCGGTCTGGCCCTCGGCGAGGCCCGCGACGTACTCAACTGGACATCCGGTGCGACGGAGATCACGGTACGACTCGGCGGACCGGGCGGTGAGTCATGGGTGTTTGGCTTCGGCCTGCCCGATGCCGAACAGGCCCTGCATCTAGACGTACGGCGGCTCCCGGTGCCGGTCGTACCCGGTATCGGACCGGGTGTCGCCGATCCCGCCTTCACCTATCTGTGTGCGGAGCGCCTCGGCCCGCGCGACACCCTGGCCCTGTCCGCCGACGAACCCGACCGGATCGGGGTGGGTGTGCGCGGCGAGTTCACGGCACAGGTGTTGGCGCTGCGCGAGACCCGTGCGATCGGCCCCCGCAGCCCGCGCGGGGAGGTGCGGGGTCCGCTGCATCACCCTGACGGCGCCGGTCCGCAGCTGAGGGCCCAGGCCGAGGCGTGGGCATCGGAGATCATCCGGCCACTACGCATCACCGCCCGCTTGGCCGCAGGCATCATGGCCGGGACTATCCGCTTCGGTGAGACGAGCCTCATCGGCGAGGAGATCCGCCCCGCCAACACCGGCTTCGGCGTCTCCTACGCCCTGCCTGTCATCGTCGCTGGTCTGCTCACCGAGCCGGGCGACCTGTTGATCGTCGAGAATCCAGAGGCCCATCTGCATCCGGCAGGACAGTCCCGTCTGGGCCGCTTCCTCGCGCGTGTGGCGGGCAGCGGGGTGCAGGTACTCGTGGAGACGCACAGCGACCACGTCCTCAACGGCGCCCGGCTCGCCGTAGCGCAGGACGGCTCGCTCCCCGCGAAGGACATGGTCACGCACTACTTCGACCACGACCGCACCCTGCCCATCGGCATCAACGACAAGGGCGAGCTCAGTCACTGGCCGAGCGGCTTCTTCGACCAGATCGAGACCGACCTGGGGAGGCTCGCCCGTGCTCGACGTGACAGGTGATGCCACGGCTGGGGACGACTACCGCGTCGTCGTCGGCGAGGAGTGCTTCGACTGGCGGGAGCTGACGGACGCGGATCTTCAGGACGCGCTCGACCTGCTCGCGGAGTTATTGGAGCCGTTGGCGGACGGCCGCACGGCAGCTCTCATGGAACCCGCGTACGAAACCGAGTGCCGCCCGTCCGTCGCGCTGTTCGACGTCCTCTACTCACCGGATGGCGGACTGCCCCGCGACAAGCGGGTCCGGCTGCAGAAGCTGCTGGGTAAGTGCAAGCGCGTGGAACCCGGCGAGGCGGATGTGCCCCAGCCGGTCCGCGTGGCCGACGGCCCCTGGCGCGAGCCCTCTTGGGGCACGGCACACGCCCTGGCCAGGGCGGCGGACGGCCGGGCCATGTCCTGCCTCCTCGCGCCGTACGCCAAGGAACCCGACTGGCCGTCCGGCTGGCTCACCGTCACGCGAACGACGGAGACGGGCTACGACGAGGTGAAGGCGCACGTCCTGCGGACACCGGAGGACGCTCCGGGCTTCTGGCGAGGCCTGTTCACCCAGGAACCCGTCCCGGCCGAGCACTTCTTCGCCTTCACCGAGGACGCCTTCCCCCGGCTGCTCTTCGCCGACTCCCTGCGCCTGCACCACTTCAAGGGCTCCTACGCCGAGGTACTGTCCTGGCTGGTCAGGCTCCTCGGTGCGCTCAACGACCACTTCACCCAGACATTGGCCGACTGCGGCGGCGACCTGAGCCAGGTCATGCGCAGGTTTGACGCGATGGATCTGAAGATCTCCGCAGAGAGCGCCAACACAAAGAAAAACGCGAAGGCGTGGGAGCAACGGAACGTCGAGCACGATGGCGTCACCTACCGCTGCGACTGGCACGGCAAACGCCTTTATGACCGCGACCGCGTGCACTTCTCCCTGCCGATCCCCGAGCGGGACGGCCGGATACTCATCGGGATCTTCGTGGAGCATCTCGCGACGTGACTGCCCGGCGAGGTGACTGTCAGTGGCGAGTGGCACTCTTGATCCATGACCGATGCATCCCAGGCACCCACTCCCCGCCGCGCCCGCATCCGCGCCCCCCAGCTCACCGGCAAGGGCGGCTGGCTGAACACGGGTGAGAAGCAGTACAGCCTCGCCGACCTGCGGGGACGCATCGTCATCCTGGATTTCTGGACCTTCTGCTGCATCAACTGCCTGCACGTCCTGGACGAACTCCGTGAGCTGGAGGAGAAGCACCGGGACACGGTCGTGATCATCGGCGTGCACTCGCCGAAGTTCGTGCACGAGGCCGAGCACCAGGCCGTCGTGGACGCGGTCGAGCGGTACGGCGTCGAGCATCCGGTGCTGGACGACCCGGAGTTGGCGACCTGGAAGCAGTACGCCGTCCGCGCGTGGCCCACGCTCGTCGTCATCGACCCGGAGGGCTACGTCGTCGCGCAGCACGCGGGCGAGGGCCACGCGCACGCCATCGAGCGCCTGGTGGAGGAACTGGAGACCGAGCACACGGCGAAGGGCACACTCCGGCGCGGCGACGGCCCGTACGTGGCACCCGAACCGGAGCCGACGGTCCTGCGCTTCCCGGGCAAGGCACTGGCCCTGCCCTCCGGCACCTTCCTCGTCAGCGACACCACCCGGCACCAGCTCGTCGAGCTGGCGGCGGACGGCGAGACGGTCGTACGGCGGATCGGTTCCGGGGCACGCGGCCTGCACGACGGTTCGGCCGACTCCGCCACCTTCAACGAACCGCAGGGACTCGCCCTCCTCGACGACGGCTCCGTCGTCGTCGCCGACACCGTGAACCACGCCCTACGACGGCTCGACCTCACCACCGGCGCCGTCACCACCCTCGCGGGGACCGGCCGCCAGTGGATGCAGGGCGAGCCCACCTCCGGCCCCGCGCGCGAGGTCAGCCTCTCGTCCCCCTGGGACGTGGCCTGGTGGCAGGGCAAGGTGTGGATCGCCATGGCCGGCGTGCATCAGCTCTGGGCCTACGATCCGAACGACAACACCGTCGCCGTGACCGCCGGTACCACCAACGAAGGTCTCGTCGACGGGTCCGGACCCGAGGCCTGGTTCGCTCAGCCCTCCGGGCTCGCCGCGACCGCCGACCGGCTGTGGCTGGCCGACTCCGAGACGTCCGCCCTGCGCTGGGTGGACCTCGACGGTGCCGTCCACACCGCCGTCGGCACCGGACTCTTCGACTTCGGGCATCGTGACGGATCCGCCGAACAGGCGCTGCTCCAGCACCCGTTGGGCGTCACCGCGCTCCCGGACGGCTCGGTCGCGATCAGCGACACGTACAACCACGCCCTGCGCCGTTACGACCCCGCGACCGGCGAAGTCACCACGCTGGCAACGGACTTGAGGGAGCCGAGCGACGCCGTCCTCGTCGGCGACGACATCCTGGTCGTCGAGTCCGCCCGGCACCGGCTGACCCGGCTGCGGCTGCCCGAAGAGGCCGTACGCGTCGAGTCCGTCGCCCATCGCACCCAGCGCGCGGCCACCGAAGTCGCCCCCGGCGAGCTGAAGTTGGACGTCATCTTCCAGGCCCCGGCCGGGCAGAAGCTCGACACGCGCTACGGCCCCTCGACCCGGCTGCTCGTCTCCGCGACCCCGCCCGAACTGCTCGTCGGCGGCGAGGGCGCGGGCACGGACCTCAACCGCACTCTCGCCCTCAACCCGGCCGTGGCGGAAGGTGTGTTGCACGTCTCCGCGATGGCCGCCTCCTGCGACGACGACCCCTCCAACGAGTACCCCGCCTGCCATGTCCACCAGCAGGACTGGGGTGTTCCGGTCCGCCTCACCGAGGGCGGGGCGGACCGGCTCCCCCTCGTGCTGGCAGGCATGGACGACCGGGCCGACCAGGACGCCTGAAACGGGGGATCAGCAACGGGGACAGACAGGTTCAGCGGCGGCGCGCCCGCGGTGCCAGCTTGTACAGCGCCATTCCAGCCGCCACCAGCGTCGTCGCCGCCACCATCATCGCCTTGCTGTTCAGCCACAGGCCCGTCGCGGTCAGCGTGGCACCTCCGGCGCCGGTGGTGCCGACGCCGACGACTCTTCCGTACATGAACGTTTCTCCTGAAGGGTTCCGACAGAGCCGAAGGGCTCCGGTGAAGCGTTCCGGTGCGTGAGGGGTGGGGCTCAGGGCCTGTCCGGCGGATCATGCCGCAGACGTGGGGCCTGGCACGCACTCCCCCATTGCCTTAGACGTGGGGGGACCCCCAGCGGCGTTGTCGTCGGTTGCCGACGCTCCGCGTCGCCGCCCTCCTCCGCCTTGCAGCTGCACGCACCAGGCCCCGCTCACCGGTACTGATCAGGTGCCGTTGCTCTCCTGCGGCCTGATCCGCCGGACAGGCCCTGCGGGTCTGCCGCCACAGGCCCTCGATCGCGGCGCCGATGCGGTCCGCCTCGTTGTGGGCCGGGATGAGGACCACCAGCCGTGGTTCGAGCACGGCAGCGGCCCCCCTCGTGAAGATCGCGAGACGGGCCCGGGGCTGCCTCTCCCCGGGCCCTCAACTGCACGAAGTCTTCACGAGGTTCACACAACCGCACAATGCACACCGCGTCACGGAATGCTCGCGTTTGGCTTTGTATGTCCTGTTCGGGCGATTCGGCCCGAGTGTGGGATACGCCCACATAACCGCGCTGGATTACGTGGATCGGGCCCCCGCCGGCTGTCCGCTCAGGCGCCGTAGCCACCGCGGTAGCCGCGCGTCTCGTCGTCCTCGACGACGGTCGTCTGACCCGGTATCACCACGCGCCGGCGCCGCGCCATGCTGCTGAACGTCACGACCCCGATCAGCCCGACGACCATGAGAATGACGCCGACCAGGTCGAGGTTGACCCCCTGCATGTGCCAGTCGGTCGCGAACGTCAGGATCGCGCCGACGGCGATGAGAATGATGCATCCGCCCAGGCCCATGAGTGTTGCCTCCCTGTCCGGTCCGGTCGGCCCGGTCCGCCTCCGGGTACCCGGGAAGGCAACACCCATGCTCCAGGCGGGAGTTGGCTAGCCCTCCAGGAACGCCACCAGCGCGTTGGCCAGCAGGAACGGGTCGCGGTCGCCGCAGAGTTCGCGGGCGCTGTGCATCGAGAGGATCGCCACGCCGATGTCCACGGTCTTGATGCCGTGCCGGGCCGCGGTGATCGGGCCGATCGTCGTGCCGCAGGGCATGGAGTTGTTGGAGACGAAGGTCTGGAACGGCACACCGGCCTTCTCGCAGGCGGCGGCGAACACCGCGCGGCCCGAACCGTCCGTGGCATAGCGGTTGTTGACGTTGACCTTGAGGATCGGTCCGCCGTTGACCCGCGGGTGGTGCGTCGGGTCGTGCCGCTCCGCGTAGTTCGGGTGCACCGCGTGACCCGTGTCGGAGGACAGGCAGACGGTGCCGGCGAAGGCCCGCGCCCGGTCCTCGTAGGATCCGCCGCGCGCGAACACCGAGCGTTCCAGGACCCCGCCGAGCAGCGGCCCGTCCGCGCCCGTGTCCGACTGCGAGCCGTTCTCCTCGTGGTCGAAACCGGCGAGCACGGGGATGTACGGCAGGTTCTCGCGGGCGGCGGCGGAGGTGAGGGCCGCCAGACCGGCATGCACGGAGAGCAGGTTGTCCATGCGCGGGGCGGCGACCAGCTCCTGGTCGCGGCCCAGGTAGGAGGGCGCCTCGACGGAGTGCGTCATCAGGTCCCAGCCGGTGACCTCGCCCGGCGCGAGCCCCGACTCCTCCTCCAGGAAGGCGATCAGGTCGCCGTCGCGGACGTCGTCACCGAGGCCCCAGATCGGCTGGAGGTGCCGCTGCTTGTCCAGCTTGAGCCCGTCCGCCGACACGGAACGGTCCAGGTGGATGGCGAGTTGGGGCACCCTGAGCAGCGGCCGGTCCACGTTCACCAGGCGGGTCGAACCGTCCCGCAGGGTCAGCCGGCCGGCCAGACCGAGATCCCGGTCCAGCCAGGAGTTGAGCAGCGGGCCGCCGTAGATCTCGACGGCGACCTGGCGGAAGCCGTGCCCGCCGGTGTCGGGGCGCGGCTTGACCCGCAGGTTCGGGGAGTCGGTGTGCGCGCCGACGATGCGGAAGGGGGTGTGGGGGGCCGCACCTTCGGGGACGAACCAGGCCACGATCGCGCCACCGCGCAGCACGTACTTGCCGCCGCTCGTGCCGTCCCAGGCGTCCGTCTCGGCGACCTGCCTGAATCCGGCCTTCTCCAGCCGCTCGGCGGTGTTCGCCACGGCGTGGTACGGCGTGGGACTCGCCGCCAGGAAGGACATCAGGTCGTCGGTGTGGCCGCGGTCGAAGCGGGAGGGTTCGCTCATGGGGTTCACCTTAACGACGTACGAGGGCCCGCTCCCGGCGCCGGGAGCGGGCCCTCGCAAGGGCGATGTGGGGTTTCGCGAAGCTGTTCCGGTCTGTCCCGGAACGTGGTGCGGGGCTGGTGCGAGGCTGTCTAGAAGGCTGCCTCGTCCAGCTCCATCAGGTCCAGTTCTACGCCCTCGGCCACCTTGCGGGCGAGGGTCAGACCGGGCAGGACATTGGCCGCGAAGAACTTCGCAGCCGCGATCTTGCCGGTGTAGAACGGCCTGTCCTTCGCGGACGCGGTCTCCAGCTTCTCGGCGGCGATCGCCGCGCCCTTGAGGAGCAGGTAGCCGACGACGACGTCACCGGAGGCGAGCAGCAGGCGGGTGGTGTTGAGGCCCACCTTGTAGATGTTCTTGACGTCCTGCTCGGTCGCCGCGAGGTCGGTCAGCATCAGGCCGACGATGGCTTCCAGCTCGACGGCCGCCTTGGCGAGGTGCTCGCGGGCGCCCGCCAGGTCCTCGCCGCCCGTGCCCAGCGCGAGGAACTTCTTGATGTCCTCGGCGAGGGAGTTGAGGGCCGCGCCCTGGTTGCGGACGATCTTCCGGAAGAAGAAGTCCTGGCCCTGGATCGCGGTGGTGCCCTCGTACAGGGTGTCGATCTTGGCGTCCCGGATGTACTGCTCGATCGGGTACTCCTGGAGGAACCCGGAGCCGCCGAAGGTCTGCAGCGACTGGGCGAGCTGCTCGTAGCCCTTCTCGGAGCCGTAGCCCTTGACGATCGGCAGGAGCAGGTCGTTGAGGGCCTCCAGGGCGGCGGTGTCCTCGCCGGAGGCCTCCTTGACCTGGATCTCGTCCTGGATCGCGGCGGTGTACAGGACCAGGGCGCGCATGCCCTCGGCGTAGGCCTTCTGCGTCATGAGCGAGCGGCGCACGTCGGGGTGGTGCGTGATGGTGACCTTGGGCGCGGTCTTGTCCATGAAGTTCGCCAGGTCGGGGCCCTGGACGCGCTCCTTGGCGTACTCCAGCGCGTTCAGGTAGCCCGTCGACAGGGTGGAGATCGCCTTCGTGCCGACCATCATGCGGGCGAACTCGATGATGCGGAACATCTGCCGGATGCCGTCGTGCTTGTCGCCGATCAGCCAGCCCTTGGCGGGGTGGCGGTCGCCGAAGGTCATCTCGCAGGTGTTGGAGGCCTTGAGGCCCATCTTGTGCTCGACGTTCGTCGCGTAGGCGCCGTTGCGCTCGCCCAGCTCGCCGGTCTCGAAGTCGAACTCGTACTTCGGGACGAGGAACAGGGACAGGCCCTTGGTGCCCGGTCCGGCGCCCTCGGGGCGGGCGAGGACGTAGTGGAGGATGTTCTCCGACATGTCGTGCTCACCGGACGTGATGAAGCGCTTCACGCCCTCGATGTGCCAGGAGCCGTCGTCCTGCTGGACGGCCTTGGTGCGGCCGGCGCCGACGTCCGAGCCCGCGTCGGGCTCGGTGAGGACCATGGTGGAGCCCCACTGCCTGTCGACGGCGATCTTCGCGATGTGCTTCTGGACGTCGTTGCCCTCCTCGAAGAGGATGCCCGCGAACGCGGGACCCGAGGAGTACATCCAGACGGCCGGGTTCGCGCCGAGCACCAGCTCCGCGTAGGCCCAGATGAGGGAGCGGGGCGCGGTGGAGCCGCCGATCTCCTCGGGCAGGCCCAGACGCCAGTACTCGGAGTCCATGAACGCCTTGTACGACTTCTTGAAGGAGGCCGGGACGGGCGCGGTGTTGGTCTCGGGGTCGAAGACGGGAGGGTTGCGGTCGGCGTCCGCGAAGGACTCGGCCAGCTCGTTCTCCGAGAGGCGCGTCAGCTCCGCCAGGACGCTCTTCGCGGTGTCCGTGTCCATCTCCGCGAACGGACCGGTGCCGTACAGCTTGTCGCGCCCGAGGACCTCGAAGAGGTTGAACTCGATGTCGCGGAGATTCGACTTGTAGTGCCCCATGGCGACGACTCCGTAGAAAGATATGTACAGCGAGACGTGTACTAAGCAGTAGCTACGATGATGCTACCCGTCGGTAATAAGACGCAACCCCAAGCCGTCCATCTGTGACTCGTTACTCTTGCGGGCATGTACGGCTACGACCAGAACGTGGGCGCTCAGCAGGGGTACGTCCCGCCCCAGCAGCAGATGGCCGGCGGCGTGGGCGGCTACGGCCAGCAGCCGCCGCTCTACCCCGAGCCGTCCCCGCCCTCGCTCGCGGACGCGGTGCGCGCGTTCACCACCGGGCAGATGGCGGCCGAGGACTTCCAGCAGGTCTTCGCGACCTCCAAGGTGTACTGCCCGCGCGGCGACAACCCGGGCTTCCTCGCGCTCCACAACACCCAGCAGCCGGTGATCCCGATGTTCACCTCGCTCAAGGAACTGCGCCGCTACGCCGGCAAGGAGTCCAAGTACTTCGTGATCACCGGCGCCGAGGTCATCGACCTGCTGCCGACGGGGTACGGCTTCGTCGTCGACATGGAGGGCGAGCACCGGATGGTGTTCGACGCCAAGGCGGTCGAGCAGATGGTGGAGTTCGCGATGCGGAGGATGTACGGCTGATCGCGACCCCGTACCGGTCGCTTCGTCCCGGTCCGAGCCCGGAGGGAATGCCCTCCGGGCTTCTTCTGTTGTGGGGTAGCAGAAAGTTCAACGCTCAACTAAACTCGACGCACAAGGAGGTCCCGACATGCCTGCAGTGACCGTAGAGAACCCGCTGACCCTGCCCCGCGTGGCCGCGCCGGCCGACGCCGTGGCACGTCCCGTGCTCGCCGTCTCGACCGCGCCCAGCGGTTTCGAGGGTGAGGGCTTCCCGGTGCGCCGCGCGTTCGCCGGGATCAACTACCGCCACCTCGACCCGTTCATCATGATGGACCAGATGGGCGAGGTGGAGTACGCGCCGGGCGAGCCCAAGGGCACCCCCTGGCACCCGCACCGCGGCTTCGAGACCGTCACCTACATCATCGACGGCGTCTTCGACCACCAGGACTCCAACGGCGGTGGCGGCACCATCACCAACGGCGACACGCAGTGGATGACGGCGGGCGCGGGCCTGCTGCACATCGAGGCGCCGCCGGAGTCGCTCGTCGTGTCCGGCGGGCTCTTCCACGGCCTGCAGCTGTGGGTGAACCTGCCGGCCAAGGACAAGATGATGCCCCCGCGCTACCAGGACATCCGCGGTGGCCAGGTGCAGCTGCTGACGACCCCGGACGGCGGCGCGCTCCTGCGCGTCATCGCCGGTGAGCTGGACGGCCACCAGGGCCCCGGCATCACGCACACGCCGATCACGATGATCCACGCGACGGTGGCGCCGGGTGCGGAGGTCACGCTGCCCTGGCGCGAGGACTTCAACGGTGTCGCGTACGTCCTGGCCGGCAAGGGCTCGGTCGGTGCGGAGCGGCGGGCGATCCACATGGGCCAGACCGCAGTCTTCGGCGCGGGTTCGTCCCTGACGGTCCGCGCGGACGAGCAGCAGGACGGGAACACCCCGGACCTGGAGGTCGCGATCCTGGGCGGCCAGCCGATCCGCGAGCCGATGGCGCACTACGGCCCGTTCGTCATGAACACCCGCGAGGAGCTGCAGCAGGCGTTCGAGGACTTCCAGAAGGGTCGGCTGGGCACGATCCCGGCCGTGCACGGAATGGGTGAGGGCGGCCTGTAGGCCTCACCCGAGCGGAAGCAACCGAAGCCCCGTCCATGTGTGGACGGGGCTTCAGCCGTGTCGGCTCGGCGCCGGGAGCCAGTTTTTTCGGAGTTCGGTGGTCGGCGGATGTCGAGAACGTGCCGCCGGCTCCGTCCCAGGGACGTCGGCGGCCACCACCGGCCGCACGAGGAAGCCGTACGGGGAAGAAGGAGAGATCACCATGGCGATCCAGCGGATGGACAACGTCGGCATCGTCGTCGAGGACCTGGACGCCGCCGTCGCGTTCTTCGTGGAACTCGGCATGGAGGTGGAGGGCAGGGCGCAGGTCGAGGGCCTCGTCGCCGACCGGTGCACCGGGCTCGACGGTGTCCGCTGCGACATCGCGATGGTCCGGACCCCGGACGGTCACAGCCGGCTGGAGCTGGCGAAGTACCGCAGCCCCGAGGCGATCAGCGGCGGGCCGCGCGACCGGCCGCACAACATCCTGGGCACGCACCGCGTCATGTTCGCCGTCGACGACATCGAGGACACCGTTGCGCGCCTGCGCCCTCACGGTGCCGAACTCCTCGGTGAGATCGCCCGGTTCGAGGACAGCTATCTGCTCTGTTACGTCCGCGGCCCGGAGGGCATCATCGTTGGACTGGCCGAGCAACTGGGCTGACGGTCGCCGACGGTGGCCGGAGCCGGTCCGCGGGGTCGCTCAGGCGTCGGGGGTCAGGGCGTCGATCCTCGCGACCTCTTCGGCGGTCAGGTGGATCGCCCCGGCGGCGAGGTTCTCCCGGAGGTGGACGGGGCTGGTGGTGCCGGGGATCGGCAGGGTCGCCGGTGAGTGGTGCAGGTGCCAGGCCAGGGCGGTCTGCTGGACCGTGGCGCCGTGGCGGCGTGCGATGGGTTCCAGGACCTCGCGGATGCGATCCCCCTGGCCGGTTTCGTTCAGGGTGACCGGGTGCCAGGGCGAGAACACCGCGCCGTTGGCCTCGGCGGCCTTCAGCAGGCCCGCCCCGGTGCGCACGGCGATGTTGTAGTGCGCCGTCACGGCGGCGATGTCGACGATGGCACGGGCGGCCTCGAACTGTTCGACGGTGACGTTGGACAGGCCGATACTGCCGATCACGCCCTCGTCGCGCAGTTCGGCGAGCGTGGCGACCTGCTCCTCGAAGGGGGCGTCGGTGGCCCGGCCGCTGTGCAGGTAGTACAGGTCGATCCGCTCCACGCCCAGGCGCCGGGCGCTCAGGTGGGCGCTCTGCCGCAGGTAGTTGCGGTTGCCCACCGCGTCCAGGGTCGCGTAGTCGAAGCCGCCGCGTACGAAGCCGCCCTTGGTCGCGATCACCAGGTGGTCCGGGTAGGGGTACAGCGCGTCGTGGACCAAGGTCTCGTTGGTGTGCGGGCCGTACACGTCGGCGGTGTCGATGAAGCCGACGCCGGAGTCCACCGCCTGCCGCAGCAGGGCGATGCCGCCCTCGCGGTCCGGGTACTCGCCCCAGACCTGCTTGCCGGTCAACTGCATCGCGCCGTAGCCGATGCGGTTCACCGAACGGTTCCCACCGATGCTGACCTGGGCCTTCGCCACGCCGGAGATGTTGTCACCCATGGTTTTCTCCAACCTTTCGTTTCTGCGGACCTCAAGGAAGTGGTGGGGAGGTTCAGCGGGCCGTGTAGCCGCCGTCGACGGGGAGCGCGATGCCGGTGACATAGCTGGACCGCTCCGAGCACAGCCACACGACGGCGTCGGCGATCTCCTCCGGTTCCGCGATCCGGCCGAGCGGGTGGGCGGCCGCCAGTTCGGCGTGCAGGGCGGGATTCTCGTCGACCATGCCGGCGACGAGCGGGGTGTCGACCAGGCCGGGGCACACGGCGTTGACGCGGATGCCCGCGCCGGCGTAGTCGAGCGCGGCGCTCCTGGTCAGGCCGATCTCGGCGTGCTTGGAGGCGACGTAGCCCGCGTACCCGCCGACGCCGACCAGCCCGGCGCCCGAGGAGATGTTCACGATGGCGCCGCTGGAGTACGGCACCATGCGGGCCAGTTCGTGCTTCAGGGAGAAGAACATCCCGCGCACGTTGGTCGCGAGCATCAGGTCGAGGGTCTCGACGGGGTGGTCGGCCAGCGCGGAGGCGCTGTTGCCGCCGTCGACGCCGGCGCTGTTGACGGCCACGTGGAGTTGTCCCCCGGGCGACGCGGCGGCCTTCACCGCCTGTTCCACGGCGTCCTCGTCGTGGACGTCGGCGACGACGTACCGGGCGGTTCCGCCCGCGTCGGTGATGAGCTTGACGGTCTGCTCCAGGGTCGCGGCGGTGCGGCCGGCCACCGTGACGGTGCAGCCCTGCGCGGCCAGCGCCACGGCGGCCGCGCGGCCGATTCCGCTGCCGCCTCCCGTGACGAGCGCGTACGCGCCGTCGAACGTCCTGTCGGTCCTCGCTGCCATGGTGCTGTCCTCACGTGAGTGGTCGAATCGCTGCCCGTCGCGTCGCTCGCGGACACTGCTCCAGCAGACGCCGTTCTGCCTGGTCGGGCCGTCTGTCCTGGTGCGGTCCGCCGGGAATCGGCTGCTTCTCGTCGAGTCAAACACCGCGGGTGGCGGGGGCGGGAGACCCGTCTGGTCCGGGGGTCCGGCAGACCCCCTTTCGCGCACCCGCGACGCGAGGAGGCCGCCCCTAGTGGCGGGTGTCCGTGCGGACCAACGTCAGGGGGTGGTGAGGGCCGTGTCCTCGGCGGGCACCGCTTCCTCCTGGACCGGTTCGCGCAGGAACGCGGAGAGCAGCATCGCGAGCACCGGCGCCGTGGCGAGTACCGCGAGGGCGCCGCGGGGACCGTAGTGGGTCGCGATGACGCCCAGCAGCGGCATGAACAGTCCGCCCGCGCTCATCGCGAGGCCGAGGGTGACGCCGGCGGCGGTGCCGGGGCGGCTGGGCAGGTAGTCCTGGCCGAGCTTGATGAGGACGGCGAACGGGATGTTCGAGATCAGGCCGACCAGCAGCGCGAGGGGCAGCGCGGCGTACTTGTCGTCGCAGATCAGCATGAGCCACAGGGCGGGCAGCATCGCCGCGTTGCCGATCTGCACGGTGCGCACCATGCCGATGCGGTCCGCCAGCCGCCCGCCGAGCAGTGTGCCGGCGACACCGCCGCCGAGTTCGAGGGTCAGGGCGAGGCCGCCGAGGGCGCTGCTCGCCTCCAGGTGGCGGATCCAGTACAGCGAGATGAAGGTGTTCAGTCCGGTCGAGATGGTGGACCGTACGATCTCGACGGCGGTCAGTGCCGCGAACCGGCCCGGCCGGTCCGTGCCCCGGCGCCGGACCGCCCTGACCGCCGTGGCGGATGTGCGGTTGTGGTGGCGGAGCAGGACGAAGCCCATGAGGACGGCGGGCGGGATGAAGAGGGCCGTCGCGCTCATCCCGAGGGTGTCCAGGGCCGGTGTGACCAGGGCCGGGGCGATGAAGAAGCCGACGCTGCCGCCCGCGGCGAAGTAGCTCATCGCGGTGGCGCTGCCCCCGGCCGCGCGGCGGGCGTCGCGCCCCGCGGGCGGATGGAACATCGCGATGCCGACGCCCGCCATCAGCAGCAGGGCGAAGACCAGCGGGTAGGAGGGCGTCAGTCCGGACAGGCCCGCCCCGATCCCCGCCAGGGCGATCCCCAGCGGCGACATCCAGCGCAGCCGGAACCGGTCGGCGAGCAGTCCGATCGGCACCTGCGGCAACGCGCTGCCGAGGGTCGCGGCAAGGGCCAGCCCCGAGGCCTGCACGTAACTGAAGTCGCGCTGCAGCACGAAGTAGGGGACTGCGGCGGGCACGAGTCCCTGGTAGAAGTCGTCGACGGCGTGGGCGCTCGCCCAGATCCGCATCCGGCGCCAGTGCCCGGGCGGACCACCCGCCTCACGGGGAGTGCTTGATTCCTGGATGGTCGTCACCCACTCACGATGGGCGGGAACACCTCGGGCGCGCTTCCCGTATTCTGCCTATCCATGTCGCAGACCCGCCACGAGCCCGTCGCGCCGACCACCACCCGGTTCCTCGACGGCGGCGAGACCATCGCCCGGCACCGCCACGACGACCACCAGCTGATCTACGTCAGCTCGGGCGTCCTCGCGATCACCACGGAGCACGGCTCCTGGATCGCCTCCGACGACCGCGCCGTGTGGATTCCGGCGAACACCTGGCACGAACACCGCTTCCACGGCCGGAGCCGCTTCCACACCATCGGTTTCCCCGCCCACGGCAGGGCGCCCCTGCCCGACACCGGACGCCCCACGGTCATCGCCGTCGACAGCCTGGTGCGCGAACTGCTGATCGCGCTCGCCGGCACCACCCTCACGCAGACCGAGACCCGGCACATCGAGACAGTGCTGCGCGACCGGCTGCGCCGCGTGACCGCCGAGCCCGTCGCCCTGCCCGCGGCCCGCGACCAACGGCTGGCCGACGCCTGCCGCCTCGTCGAGGAGGACCTGCACCGGCCCTGCACCCTCGCCCAGCTCGCCGCCCGCGTGCACACCAGCGAGCGCACCCTCTCCCGCCTCTACCGCGACGAGTTCGGCCTGACCTTCCCTCAGTGGCGCACCCGGGTCCGGATCTTCACCGCGATGGTCAGGCTCGCCGAGGGCGCCACCGTCACCGACACCGCGCACGCCTGCGGCTGGGCGACGACCAGCGCCTTCGTCCAGACCTTCGCCCAGACGGTGGGCATCACCCCCGGCACCTACCGCGCGGGCATGGACAGACCGCGGCAGGAGCGGTGAAAGCCTGACCCCCCGTCACCCGGGCGGCCCGTCCCGCCGGGCCCGCCCGCGCGATGCGTGATCCGGTGGGACCGTGCAGCTCCTCCCCGTTCCGGTACGACGCCTCGCCGCCTGGTGTGCCGTCATGCTGCTCGTGTCAGGGGTCGGCTACGTCGGGATCCGGCTCTGTGCCGAGCTGAAGACCGCCGTGACGCCCGTGCTGCTCGCGTTGCTCGGGACCGCGCTGCTCGGGCCGTTGTACCGGCGGCTGGTGAAGGCGCACGTGAACCGGTCCGTGGCCGCGATGATCACCTGTGTCGCGGTCGTCGCCGTCGTCGGCGGGGCCGTGTACATCGTCGTGGCCGCGCTGATCGACACCGGGGACCAGATCGTGTCCTCGCTCAAGGACGCGGGGAACTCCCTCGCCGACCACTTCGGCGCCGCCGGCACCTCGGTGGACGACCTCGCCTCCAACGCCAAGGAACTGCTCACCAAGTTCGGCGGGACGGCCGCCTCGAACGTCATCAGCGGGGTCAGCGTCGTCGGCGAGACCATCGCCATGGCCGTACTGGCACTGCTGCTCGTCTTCTTCTTCCTCCGGGACTCCGACCGCGCCGCGGGGCTGCTGCGTTCGCTCGCCCCGCACGACAACGCCGATCTCGTCGAGGCCATGGCCCGCCGTGCCTTCGAGGGCGTCGAGGGATTCATGCGGGGGACCACCGTCATCGCCCTCATCGACGCCCTCTGCATCGGCGTCGGCCTGCTCGTCCTGGACGTGCCGGGGGCGTTCGGCCTGGCCGCGCTTGTCTTCGTCGGCGCCTACATCCCCTACCTCGGCGCGTTCCTCTCCGGCGCGGTCGCCGTGCTGGTCGCGCTCGCCGACCGGGGTTTCGTGATCGCGCTGTGGGCCCTCGGGGTCGTCCTCGCCGTGCAGGTCCTCGAGGGGCACGTGCTCCAGCCGATGATCCAGAGCCGGACCGTGCAGATGCACCCGGCGGTCGTGATGATCGCGATCACCGCCGGCGCGTCCGTGGCCGGAATTCTCGGCATGCTGCTCGCGGTACCGCTGACCGCGGCCGCCTTCGGAGTCGTACACGAGCTGCGGGAGCGTTACGCGTCCCAGGACCCGAACTCCGAGACGCCGCCCGGACCGTCGCCCGCGGGGTCCCCGGTGCCGTCGGACTCGTAGAGCTCGAACCAGATGCTCTTGCCCTCGCCCCTCGGGTCGACGCCCCAGGTCTCGGCGAGGAGTTCGATGAGGAGCAACCCCCGCCCGGAGGACGCCAGTTCACCGGGGTGCCGCTTGTGCGGGAGGTCGTCGCCGGCGTCCGTGACCTCGACCCGCATCCGCCGCTCACCGGACTCGCCGGTCACCTCGGCGGTCAGCAGGGCGTCGGCGTCGGTGTGGACGAGGACGTTGGTGAGCATCTCGGAGACGAGCAGGACCGCCGAGTCGACCTGGTCGGCGCCGGTCCAGTCGTGGAGGAGTTCGCGCAGCTGCTGCCGGGCCACCGCGATCCGCTCGGGCTCGGCCTGCGCGACGGTGAGCACCGTACGGCGGATCTTCGGAGGGACGGTCGTCGTGTCGCCGCAGCCGCAGGCCTCGCCCTCGCGGGACAGCAGGAGTACGGCGATGTCGTCCTCGCGGCGGTCCGCGAGCGGGCCGGTGGTGTGGTGCGAGGAAGGCCCGTGGACGGCCTGGACGAGCGCGTCGGCGAGTTCCTCCAGGTCGCCCTTGTGCTCCTCCAGGATCGTCCGGATGCGCTGCCAGCCCGTCTCCAGGTCGTGGCCGCCGGTCTCGATCAGCCCGTCGGTGCACATCAGCATGGTCTCGCCGGGCTCCAGGGCGAGCGTGCTCGTCGGGTAGTCGGCGTCCGGGTCGATGCCGAGCGGCAGTCCGCCCGCCGTGGGCCGCATCAGCACCGTGCCGTCCGCCATGCGTATCGCCGGGTCGGGATGGCCGGCGCGGGCGATCTCCAGCACCCCGGTCGCCGGGTCGGCCTCGACGTACAGGCAGGTCGCGAAGCGCGGGTCGGCCTTCTCCGCGTCGCCGTTGGTGATGCCGTGCAGGAAGCGGGAGGCGCGGGAGAGGACGGCGTCCGGGCGGTGTCCTTCGGAGGCGTAGGCGCGCAGGGCGATGCGGAGTTGGCCCATCAGCCCGGCGGCCCGCACGTCATGGCCCTGTACGTCACCGATGACCAGCGCGATCCGTCCTCCCCCGGAGGGGGTGCCTCCGGGCAGCGGGATCATGTCGTACCAGTCGCCGCCGACCTGCAGCCCGCCCCCGGTCGGTATGTAGCGGGCCGCGACGCTCATGCCGGGGATCTCCGGGCCCAGCGTGGGCAGCATCGAGCGCTGGAGGCCGTCGGTCAGCTCGCGCTCGGACTCGGCGACCCCGGCGCGGGAGAGGGCCTGCGCGAGCATCCGGGCGACCGTGGTGAGGACGGACCGCTCGTCGGGCGTGAAGGCGACCGGGTAGGTGAAGGCGGCCATCCAGGCGCCCATCGTCCGCCCGGCGACGGTCAATGGCAGGAACGCCCACGACTGCCGGTGGAAGTGCTGGGCCAGCGGCCAGGTGACCGGGTAGCGCTCCTTGTACTGCTCGGGCGTGGACAGATAGACGGCACGGCCCGTCCGTACGACCTCGGCGGCCGGGTAGTCCGTCACCATCGACATGTGCGAGAACGGGTCCTCGTCACCCGGCTGATGCCCGTGATGGCCCACGATCGTCAGACGGTCGCCCGAGACCCCGAACACCGCGAGGCCGTCCGGTGAGAAGCCCGGCATCGACAGGCCCGCCGCGACCCGCAGCACCTCCGCCGTGGACCGTGCCTCCGCGAGCGCCCGGCCCGCGTCCAGCAGGAACGCCTCGCGGGAACGCCGCCAGTCACCGGTGACCGCGGTCCGCCCGGCCGGTGTGCCCGGCGTGGGCTCGGCGACCTCCTGGAGGGTGCCGATCAGCTCGTACGACCGTTTCTCGGGGTTGTAGGACGGTTTGGAGCGGCTGCGGACGACGCGGATGACCCGGCCCCGCTCGTCCATGATCCGGATGCGGACCTCGGCGAGGGTGCCCTCGGCGACGGCCAGCCCGACGACCCCCGTGATCTCGTTCCAGTCCACGGGGTGGAGTCGGGCCCGTGTCTGGGCCTCCGTGAGGGTGGTCTGTTCGGGAGGCAGCCCGAGCAGCCGTGCGGCCTCGGCGTCCACCGTGACCAGCTCCGAGGCGGTGTCCCAATGCCACAGACCGGTCGCGAGGGCGGCGAGTACCTCCCCCACGGCGGGCAGGGGCTCACCAGTGCGCATTGCCCCACTGTAAGAAGAGGAGATCGAAACCTGCCACCGAGGGAGCCCTGAGGTAATGGTGGGGAGGCGCTCCATGGGTGGCCGGTACCCTTGGGACGTCCGGGCTCCGGCCCCGGACGTTTCACGTGAAACACTCCCCGATCCGCGAAGGCTGGATGAACGACGATGCATCGGTACAGGTCCCACACCTGCGGCGAGCTCCGCGCCTCTGACGTCGGCACCGACGTCCGGCTGAGCGGCTGGCTGCACAATCGCCGAGACCTGGGTGGCATCCTCTTCATCGATCTGCGCGATCACTACGGCATCACGCAGCTCGTCGCCCGCCCCGGCACGCCCGCGTACGAGGCCCTCGACAAGGTGACCAAGGAGTCGACGGTCCGCGTCGACGGCAAGGTCGTCTCCCGCGGCACGGACAACGTGAACCCGGATCTGCCGACCGGTGAGGTCGAGGTCGAGGTCGGCGAGGTCGAGCTGCTGGGCGCCGCCGCCCCGCTCCCCTTCACGATCAACACCGAGGACGGGGTCAACGAGGAGCGGCGCCTGGAGTACCGCTTCCTGGACCTGCGCCGCGAGCGCATGCACCGCAACATCATGCTGCGCTCCTCGGTGATCGCCTCGATCCGCTCGAAGATGGTCGCCCTCGGCTTCAACGAGATGGCCACCCCGATCCTCTCGGCGACTTCCCCCGAGGGCGCGCGCGACTTCGTGGTCCCGTCCCGCCTCAACCCGGGCAAGTTCTACGCCCTTCCGCAGGCGCCGCAGCAGTTCAAGCAGCTGCTGATGATCTCCGGCTTCGACCGCTACTTCCAGATCGCGCCCTGCTTCCGCGACGAGGACGCCCGCGCGGACCGCTCGCCGGGCGAGTTCTACCAGCTCGACGTCGAGATGAGCTTCGTGGAGCAGGAAGACGTCTTCCAGCCCATCGAGAAGCTGATGACGGAGCTGTTCGAGGAGTTCGGCGGCGGCCAGCCGGTCACCTCCCCCTTCCCCCGCATCCCGTTCCGCGAGTCGATGGTGAAGTACGGCTCCGACAAGCCGGACCTGCGCGCGAAGCTCGAACTCACCGACATCACGGACGTGTTCGAGGGCTCGGAGTTCAAGGCGTTCGCCGGCAAGCACGTGCGCGCGCTGCCGGTGCCGGACGTGGCGGCGCAGTCCCGCAAGTTCTTCGACCAGCTCGGCGACTTCGCGGTCACCCTCGGCGCGAAGGGCCTGGCCTGGGTCCGCGTGACCGAGGACGGCTCGCTGACGGGTCCGATCGCGAAGTTCCTCACCGAGGAGAACATCGCGGAGCTGACCAAGCGCCTGTCGCTGGCGCCCGGTCACGCCGTGTTCTTCGGCGCGGGCGAGTTCGAAGAGGTCTCGAAGATCATGGGCGCGGTCCGCGTCGAGGCCGCCAAGCGTGCCGGCCACTTCGAGGAGGGTGTCTTCCGCTTCTGCTGGATCGTCGACTTCCCGATGTACGAGAAGGACGAGGAGACCGGGAAGATCGACTTCTCGCACAACCCGTTCTCGATGCCGCAAGGCGGTCTGGAGGCCCTGGAGACCCAGGACCCGCTGGACATCCTGGGCTGGCAGTACGACATCGTCTGCAACGGCGTGGAGCTGTCCTCCGGCGCGATCCGGAACCACGAGCCCGACATCATGCTCAAGGCCTTCGAGATCGCGGGCTACGACCGTGACACCGTCGAGGAGCAGTTCGCCGGCATGCTGCGCGCGTTCCGCTTCGGCGCTCCGCCGCACGGGGGGATCGCCCCCGGCGTCGACCGCATCGTCATGCTGCTCGCGGAGGAGCCGAACATCCGCGAGACGATCGCGTTCCCGCTCAACGGCAACGCGCAGGACCTGATGATGGGCGCGCCGACGGAGCTGGACGAGACGCGGCTGCGCGAGCTGCACCTGTCGGTGCGGAAGCCGCAGCCGAAGTAGTACGCGGCCGACGGGAGTTGAAGCGTTGGGGCTCGGAACCGGCATCGGTTTCGAGCCCTTTCGCTTGTGCACAGGATTCACAGCGCATTCTCATGTTCATGTCATGTCGGGCGCCCCTAGCGTCCCGGGCATGACGGATTCCCCAGTACCCCCCATGGATTCTCGACCCCCCACGGACTCCGAAGTCCCCGAGGACAAGGGGCAGTTGGCCCGCCGTACGGTCCTGGTGGCCGGTGGTGTGGCGGTGACGGCGGTCGGCGTAGGCGGAGTGCTGTCGGCGAACGCCTCCGCGCAGGAGGCCACCCCGGCGACCGCGGCGGCGACCTCGACCGAGGACACCTGCTACACGCTCACCTCGGAACTGGTCGAGGGCCCGTACTACATCGACGCGGAAAAGATCCGCCGCGACGTGACCGAGGACCAGCCCGGCATCCCGCTCACCCTCGACCTCAAGGTGATCGACGCGGACACCTGCAGACCGCTGCGCAACGCGGCCGTCGACATCTGGCACTGCAACGCGACGGGCGTCTACTCGGGCTACGAGTCGACCGGCGGCGGCCCCGCCCCCACGGGCCCGCCCCCCTCCGGCACCCCGACCGGCACCCCCACGGGCGGCCCGCCCGGTGGCGGCGGCGGACACCAGGAACCGACCGACGACGACCGCTTCCTGCGCGGCACCTGGCACACGGACCGGCACGGCCAGGTCACCTTCAGGACGGTGTTCCCGGGCTGGTACCAGGGCCGTTGCGTCCACATCCACGTCAAGGTCCACGTCGACGGCGAGTGGACGGACGCGGGCTACGAGGGCGGCCACACCTGCCACACCGGCCAGTTGTTCTTCGACGAGAAGTCGGTCATCGCGACGTCGGTCCTGGAGCCGTACGTCTCGAACACCGCGACCCGCACGACGCTCACCGAGGACGGCATCTACCCCCAGAACGGCCACGAGGGCGGCCTGCTCTACCTCAAGTACGACCGGCGGCACATCGGGCGGGGCGTGCGGGCGCGCCTGACGCTGGGGGTGGCGCCGGACGAGACGAACGACGGGGAGGGCGGCGGAGGCCCGGGCGGCCCCGGCCCGTCGGCTTCGGCTTCGCCGTCGGCCACGACAGGCTGACGAGCACACTGACCTCGTACGTCCCACCGGCCCCCCGCCATGGAAACCTCGCAGCGGACGCACAGGAATATCGATGTGCCTGCACAGAGGCAGGGCGTGTCATGGACGTACGAGGTCGGACCGCCCGGCCCCGTGGACCATGGGAACGCCGGGAGGAAGCGATGGGATACATCGTGCTCGCACTGCTGTTGATCGTCGGGGCGGCGTTCGCCGTCGTCGTACAGCGGCGCTCGCACCGGGCACGGGGCGTGTCCGACCTGTCCGACCTGGACGCGGAGGTCGAGGCCAGCGGCTGGGTACTGCGACTCGGCGCGAGCCTGTCGGTCCCCGAGGCGAGGATCTGGGCGGGGGCCGGCGAGACGGCGACCCGGGCACTGACGGATGCCGCCGAGTGCCACCGCGCGGCCGGCGCCCAGCTCTCCGCGGCCCACACGGCGGACGAGTACGCCGAGGCGACCCGCGTGGCCAAGGAGGGCCTCGCCCATATCGCCACGGCGCGGGCGGCGCTGGGAGTGGCCGTAGCGGCGTGAGAGATCAACTGCGGTTGCGACGCTGCCACCAGCGGCGTCCGCGCGGTGGCACGACGGGCGCGGCACACGTACTTGCCCCGACCGCCGTTCCTGGACAGCGGCTGCCGGGCCCATGGATCCGCGCAGGCGGCTCCGGGGGCCCGAGCTGAGCACGCGAGCCTCGGGTCACCTTCGCGAGCCGATGCCTGCCAGGAAGTCGGTGACGAGCTGCGCGAGTTCGGTGGGGCGCTCTTCGGGGATCAGATGGCCGCAGCCGGGAAGTATGACGCCCTCTGCTTCAGGGGCGAGTCGCCGGACGAAGTCGATCATGTGCTGTCCGAGTGAGCGTTCACCCGCAATGGCCAGGACCGGAACGGTCAGGGGTACCTGGGCGGCGTCGCGGATCTGGTCGGCGTCGGCCCAGGTGTTGACGTAGTACGCGCAGCTGGACCGCACCGCGTCGTCGTCGCCGTACGCCTTCACATAGACGGCGATGTCCTCATCGGTGAGGGAGCCCGGGGTGGCCCGGCACATCTGGGTGAGTACCCAGGTGAAGAAGGTCTCCTGCCTGCCTCCGCCGATGAGCTGTTGGGGGAGCTCCGGGGTGGCCAGGAAGGGGAAGAACCACAACGGGTTCCAGGACCTGGAGAAGTTCAGAAGATCCTCGCCTCCGGCTCCGGGGATGCTCGCCTCCAGCGCGGTGAACGAGACCACCCGGTCACGTGCGGTGGCGGCCAGGTGGTAGCCGATGGGCGTGCCCCAGTCGTGCCCGATGACATGCGCGCTCGCGATGCCGAGGTGATCGAGCAGGTGGCGGATGTCGGCGGCGGCGGTGGCCACGTCGTAACCATCGGCGGGCCGCTCGGTCTCCCCCCATCCCCGCAGGTCCGGAGCGATCACCAGGTGGCGCTCCGCGAGCACCGGGATCAGGTGGCGCCATTCGTACCAGGTCTGCGGCCACCCATGGAGCAGGACGACGGGATCTCCGGCGCCCGCGGTGACCCAGTGCATCCGTAACTGCTCGATGCCGGCGTAGTGATGCTCAAGTGCCACGAATCGCTCCTCACATCCCGTTGGAAGACCGGTGTCGATCGTACTGAGGCTCCTGGCGCGCCTGCTCGGCATTCACACGCCGGGCCCGGTGGGATACCGCCGCTCCGGCCTTCTCCACCGTCCGCAGAATTCTCCGCAGCCGCGGCAACCTTCTTGATCCGCACGGCCACTGAGGAGTCGTAACCCCCCACACCGCACACGTACTTAAGGACTCCCCGTGGCAACCCCCTCCCACCGCCGCTCCCTCCGCAAGCGCCGCACGATCGTCGTCACCGCCGCCGCGGCCGCCGCGGGCATCGGTGCCGGCATCCTCGTGCTCAACGCGAACGCCGCCAGTACCACCGCGACCGTCGACCTGTACCACCAGACCCTCGCCGCCAAGGACGGCTGGGCGTCGTCCGGGACCGGTACCACCGGCGGCGCGAAGGCCGATGCCGCGCACACCTTCACCGTCAGCACCCGCGCCCAGCTCGTGAAGGCGTTGGGGTCCGCCAGTGACACCACCCCGCGGATCGTCAAGATCAAGGGCACGATCGACGCCAACACCGACGACTCCGGCAAGAAGCTGACCTGCGCCAACTACTCGGCAGGGACCGGGTATTCGCTGTCCGCCTACCTCAAGGCCTTCGACCCCGCCACCTACGGCACCTCCAAGCTGCCGTCCGGTACGCAGGAGAAGGCGCGGGCCGCCGCGCAGACCAAGCAGGGGAAGAACATCATCTTCCGGGTGCCCGCCAACACCACCGTCGTGGGCGTGCCCGGCACCAAGGCCGGGATCACCGGCGGCATGTTGCAGATACAGAGCGTGGACAACGTCATCGTGCGGAACCTGACCTTCGCCGCCACCCAGGACTGCTTCCCGCAGTGGGACCCGACGGACGGGGACAGCGGAAACTGGAACTCGCAGTACGACGCCGTGACCCTGCGCGGTGCCACGCACGTCTGGGCCGACCACAACACGTTCACGGACGCGCCAGGGCTCGACACCTCCGACCCGACGTACTACGGGCGCCAGTACCAGATCCACGACGGCGACCTCGACATCACCAAGGGCTCGGACCTGGTGACCGTCGAGCGCAACCAGTTCACCAACCACGACAAGACGATGCTCATCGGCAGCAGCGACACCGACAGCGTCGGCAAGCTGCGCGTCTCCATCCACCACAACGTGTGGAAGGGGATCGTGCAGCGCGCTCCGCTGGCCCGGATCGGGCAGATTCACATCTACAACAACTTCTACGACACCACGAACCTCAACGGGTACGTCCTCCAGTACAGCGTCAACTCCCGTGCCAAGGCGCAGGTCGTCGCCGAGGACAACTACTGGAAGATTCCCGCGAGTCAGAAGACGAGCAAGCTGTTCAGCGGTGACGGGACCGGGTCCATCGTCGGCGGCGGCAACCTCGTGAACGGAACCGCCACCGACCTCGTCGCCGCCTACAACGCCGCCAACTCCAAGAAGCTGAAGACCACCGTGAACTGGACCCCGACCCTCACCGCCGGACTGGAGACCTCCGCCAAGAACCTGCCGACGGAGCTCGCCACCACGACCGGGGCCGGGGTGCTCAACTAGCCTGAGGCCAAAGGAAGTTGCCTCAGATCAGCCAGAGCAGCCCGTTCCCGCCCAGGGTCGTGCCGCTCTGCTGGGTGAGGCCGACCGTCGGTCCGGTGAACAGCTTGGTGCCCGTGGCCGTCGGGTGGGAGGTACCACCGGGGAAGACCCAGACCGCGCCGGTGGAGTTGTTCTCGCCGGCCGCGCTCACGAACAGCTCCGGCTTGCCGTCCTTGTTCACGTCCCCGACCGAGACCGTCGTACCGAAGAAGTCGTCGGTCTCGGAAGCACCGGGGACGCCCGCGGTGTCCTGGGAGAAGGAGTACGAGCCGCCGCCGAGCGCGCCCGTGCGCCGGCCCGGGATCACCGTCACGTTTCCGGCCCGGCTCTTGCCGGCGAGGCTTTCGAAGGGGGCGCCTACGACGATGTCGGCGAGCCCGTCACGGTTCAGGTCGGCCACGGTCAGGGCGCCGCCGAACTCGTCGCCCTTCTCGCTCGCGCCGGGCACCCCGGTGGTGTCCTGGGTGAGCTGTACGGGCGCGGTGCTCGCCGCGATGCCCTTCGCCGTGCCGTAGTAGAGCAGCACGCGTCCGCCCAACGCGCCGTCCACGCCCGCGACTTCGGGTTCCCAGGGGTCGCCGACGACGAGGTCGGCGTACCCGTCGCCGTTGACGTCTCCCGACGCGGCGATGAGTCCGTTGCCCCGCTTCGGCTGCATGACGGTGGTGGCCGGGTCGACGTAGACCTCGCCACCGCTCAGGTCGCTGAGGCCTTCGGTGGTGAGGGCCAGGTCGAGCACGGTGTCGCCGTCGAAGTCGCCGAGCGCGACACTCGCCGGGGAGGCGGTGTTCTGGTCGGGTGCGGTCGAACCGAAGGTGCCGGTGCGGCTGAACGGTCCCTTGAAGACCAGGGTGCCCTCCGATCCGGCGACCGCGACCTGCGTCCTGCTGCCCGCGCCGATGCTCAGGGCGGCCAGGTCGATGCCGAACCGCTTCAGGTAGTCCGACGGCGCCGGCAGGTCGGTGGCCGTGGTCAGCCCGCTCTTGCCGCCCCACAACACGGTGACCAGGCCCGCGTCCGTGCCGCGGGCCGTGTCCTCGTACGGTGTGGAGACCACGAGGTCCGCGTAGCCGTCCCGGTTGAGGTCGGCCGTCGCGGTGGCGGAGCCGAACCCGTCGCCCGTCTCCGCCGTGCCCGGTACCCCGGCGGTGTTCTGGGTGATCGTCTTACGGTGGGAAGCCGACAGGCCCGACGAGGCCCCGTACAGGATGACGACCGCGCCCGCCCCTTCCTTGCCGGCCACGTTCGCGCCGGGCGCGGGCAGGACGGCGTCGCGGTACCCGTCGCCGTTGAAGTCGCCGGGGACCGCTCCGTGGACCGCGAACGCGGGTGCGGCGGGCAGCAGCGAGCCGCCGGCCAGCGCCGCGACCACCGTCGCCACGGTTCTCCATCTGCCCCTGGCCGTCCGTGACTTGAGCATGCGAGTCCCCTCCCACCCCGGGCGCGTCCCCTGTGCGCCGACAACTGACGCGCAGTGTAAAGGCCCTGGCTGTGCGGGAGTTGGATTCCCAGGAGCAGGTGCTCAGGAGCAGGTGCTCAGGAGCAGGTGCTCAGCTGTCGTACGTGCCGTCCCACGGCGGCCCGAAGCAGTGCCGGTCCGGGTACAGCTCCGCCCAGCTGCCCTCCTCGTCCTCCTCGACCAGCAGGCCGAACAGGACGCCGTCGACGGTGCGTTGGAAGGGGCGGATCGCGATGTCGGTGTAGCTGCGGCGGGGGAGGGCGCGGAGCAGTTTCGCCAGGTGGATGCGGGCCTGGGAGAGGACCGAACCGTCGCCGTGCGGGGCGCGTTGCTGCTCGGCCCAGGTGCCGGCGCACCAGATCTCCGAGTCGCGGTAGCGGCCCGCGGCGTCGAAGGTGTGGAGCACCGTGTAGAGACGTTTCTGCTCTTCCCAGCCGTCGTCGGGACGGAAGCCTTGGGGGAACGCGTAGGTGACCGACGCCAGGAACTGGCCGTCCGCGTAGCGGCCGACGGCGCCGCTGCGTTGGTTCGGCTCGTAGGCGATCGGAATGACCTCGGGGACTGCCATGGCGGAACCTTACGGGTTGGCGCGAACACGTCTACGACGGGGTCGGTCAGCGAGACCGTGCGACCTCGCCGAGTTGCCCCTGGGTCAAGGGTGGCACCTCGATCGGGTGGGCCGCACCGGCCCGCAGACCGTCGAGGAAGAACGCCAGGCAGCGGCGCCAGGCGTCGGGCGCCGTCTCCATCGATTCCCGGATCACCTGGGACATCGCCCAGATCAGGGTGACGAGGTCCTCCGGTTCGAAATCGGGGCGCAACTGCCCGCTGTCCCGGGCCCGTTGGATGAGCAGCTCGGCGAGCTGGAACCCGCGGTGGCAGGCCTTCTCGACCTCCGGCGCCGCTCGGAACCGTTGCGCCAGCGCGTCGTTGAGGCCGCGGTCCTCGGCCTGGAGCGCGAACAGCCCCTCCAGGTACGCGACGAAACCGTCCCAGGCGTCCGGGGCCGCCAGCGCCGTCTCGGTGATCCTCTCCAACGTCGCCAGTCGCTCGGGAAAGATCGCCTCCCAGAACGCCTCCCGGCTCGGGAAGTGGTTGTACAGCGTGCCGATGCTGACCCCGGCCCGCCGCGCGATCTCCTCCAACGGCGCGTCCAGTCCGCGCTCACCGAACAACTCCGTTGCGGCGACGAGCAGTTTGGCGCGGTTGCGGGCGGCGTCGGCCCGCAGGGGTTTGGGAGCGGGCGGGGGATCGGGCTGGTGCATGACGTCATCATACGGAACTTGAGATGGGCCTCAGGTTCCGTGCTACGGTCGGAGAAGTAAGTTGAGGTGTGCCTCAATTTAACGCCTCAGGTCAGCCGTGTCCGTGAACCCGCCCCGGAAGGCTCCGCCATGCCCGCATCACCGCAGCCCAAGATCGCCGTCGTCCTCGGGGTAGGCCCCGGCCTCGGCATGTCCATCGCCCACCGCTTCGGCCGCGAGGGGTATGCCGTGGCCCTGGTGTCCCGCAGCGACACCCGGCACGCCGACTACGTCGCGTCACTCACCGCCGCGGGCGTCGAGGCCGCGTCCTACGTCGCCGACGTGCGCGACACCAAGCAGCTCGGCTCGGTGCTCGACACCGTCGCCGAGCGGTACGGCCGTGTCGACCTCGTCTACTACGGGCCGGGCGCGGTCGACGAGGGCGCCTGGCCGAAGCCGATCACCGAGGCCGAGTCCGCCGACGTCCGGGAGGCGATGAGCTGGATGTATCCGGCCGTCGACGTGGTGGGCAGGGTGCTGCCCGGCATGGTCGAGCGGGGTGGCGGCGCGCTGCTGTTCGCGGGCGGGCTCAGTGCCGTGGTGCCGATGCCCGGCCTCGGGGCGCTCGCCGTGTCGTCGGCCGCCCAGCGCAACTACGCCCTGACGCTCAACGCCGCGCTCGCCGACAAGGGTGTCTACGTCGGCAACCTGGTCATCGGCGGACTCATCGAGCGCGGCGACATCCACCACCTGGTGACGTCGAACCCCGAGCAGTTCGGGAACGTCGGCGACCGGACCCTCGACCCGGACGAAATCGCCGACGGCGCCTGGGAGTTGGTGGCGCGGCGGGACCGGGCGGAGGAGACGTTCAGCGTGCTCGGCTGAGGAGTTCCAGCCGAGCACGCCGGGTCAGGCCTGGTCGCCGCCGAAGCGCTCCTTGTACGTCTCCAGGTCCTCGTCCGTGAGCTTCGCGAAGAGGACCGGGGGGACGGTGAAGGGGGTGCCCGCGGGGACCGCGGACAGGGACTTCGCCTCTTCCTGCGAGACCCAGGTCGCCGTGTCGGCGGGCAGCGCGAACGCCGCTCGCATCGCCGCCGAGGACGACGGGATGAAGGGTTCCGAGACCACCGCGTAGAGGTGGATCAGGTTCATCGCGGTGCGGAGGGTGAGGGCCGCGGCCTCCGGGTCGGTCTTGATCTCCAGCCAGGGGGCCTTCTCCTCCAGGTAGGAGTTGCCGGCCGACCACAGGGCGCGGAGTGCCGCCGCGGCCTTGCGGAACTGGAGGGACTCCATCTGGGTCTCGTACTCGGCGAGCAGGTCCGCGGTCTGTTCGCCCAGCCTGGTCTCCGCCTCGCCCGCTGCCGCGCCGGCCGGGACCTCGTCACCGAAGCGCTTCTTCGAGAAGGAGAGGACCCGGTTGACGAAGTTGCCGAGGGTGTCGGCCAGGTCCTTGTTCACCGTGGCGGTGAAGTGCTCCCAGGTGAACGACGAGTCGTCGGACTCGGGGGCGTTGGCGATGAGGAAGTAGCGCCAGTAGTCGGCCGGGAGGATGTCCAGGGCCTGGTCGGTGAAGACGCCGCGCTTCTGGGACGTGGAGAACTTGCCGCCGTAGTACGTCAGCCAGTTGAAGGCCTTGACGTAGTCGACCTTCTTCCACGGCTCGCGTACGCCGAGCTGCGTGGCCGGGAACATCACCGTGTGGAACGGGACGTTGTCCTTGGCCATGAACTCCGTGTAGCGGACGGTCGCGTCGCTCTCGTACCACCAGGACTTCCAGTCGCGCGTCTCACCGGCGGGGGCCGCGTCCGACCACTCCTTCGTCGCGCCGATGTACTCGATCGGGGCGTCGAACCAGACGTAGAAGACCTTGCCCTCCGCGGCCAGTTCGGGCCAGGTGTCGGCGGGGACCGGGATGCCCCAGTCCAGGTCGCGGGTGATCGCGCGGTCGTGCAGGCCCTCGGTGAGCCACTTGCGGGCGATGGAGGACGCGAGCTGCGGCCACTCCTCCTCGTGGGCCGCGACCCACTCCTCGACCTCGTGCTGGAGCTTCGACTGGAGGAGGAAGAGGTGCTTGGTCTCCCGGACCTCCAGGTCCGTGGAGCCGGAGATCGCGGAACGGGGGTTGATCAGGTCGGTCGGGTCCAGGACGCGGGTGCAGTTCTCGCACTGGTCGCCGCGGGCCTTGTCGTAGCCGCAGTGGGGGCACGTGCCCTCGACGTAGCGGTCCGGGAGGAAGCGGCCGTCGGCCGGGCTGTAGACCTGGCGGATC
This sequence comes from Streptomyces sp. NBC_00986, assembly GCF_045162565.1. Lineage (NCBI taxonomy): Bacteria > Bacillati > Actinomycetota > Actinomycetes > Kitasatosporales > Streptomycetaceae > Streptomyces > Streptomyces sp. NBC_00986. Next base: position 5,965,422 of record NZ_CP108733.1, on the reverse strand, counting down.
GCGCGCTCTTCGATGAAGCCGTTCTCGTTCAGGCGGCGGGCGAAGTGCTGGGTGATCTCGAGGTTCTGGGGGGAGGAACTGCGGCCGAAGTAGTCGAAGGCCAGCGCGAAGCCGTCGTAGACCGCCTTCTGCGCGTCGTGCGCCTGCGCGCAGAACTCCGCTACGGGGATGCCCCGCTCCTTCGCGGCCAGCTCCGCCGGGGTGCCGTGTTCGTCCGTCGCGCAGATGTAGAGGACGTCGTGGCCGCGCTGGCGGAGGTAGCGGGAGTACACGTCCGCCGGGAGCATGGACCCCACCATGTTGCCCAGGTGCTTGATCCCGTTGATGTACGGAAGGGCGCTGGTGATGAGGTGTCGAGCCATCGGGGGGCTGCTCCCAGGTCGGTCTGGCTGGTGCGTTCTGTGTCTCGCGAACGCGTCTTGCGAACCTTGAAATCGTATCCGACATGGGTGTGCCGCCCGCCTCCCGTTTTACGGGGTGGGAAGCGGGCGGCACATGGCCTGCGGGTACTGCCCTGTGGTTACGGGCGCCAGTCGATCAGTACGCCGTCGTAGAGCTCCGCGTCCGTGAGCTCCAGGGGGGTCGGGCCCGCGTGGAAGAAGGCCGTGTTGTCGGTCTTCAGCTTGCGGAGGTAGTCGAAGGCCTTGTTGTCGTGGTCGCCGAACGCGACGAACGAGAAGAACACGGAGGCGTGGGACTTCGCGGCGTCCGTGAGGGACTGGGTGGCCGGGGTCTTCGCGTCCGGGGCGCCGTCCGTCTGGAAGACGACGAGGGCGGGGGCGCCGGGGGTGGCGTTCTTGTCGTAGTGCGTGAGTACGGCTTCTACGGCGGCGTGGTAGCTGGTGCGGCCCATGCGGCCGAGGCCGGCGTGGGCCTCGTCGATCGCGTTCTCGGGGGAGGCGGGGGTGAGGTCCGTGGTGCCGTCGACCTCGGTGGAGAAGAAGACGACGTGGACGTTGGGGGTGGGGTCGGGGTCCAGGTGGGTCGCCAGGGCGAGGGTCTGGTCGGCGAGGGCCTGGGCGGAACCGTCCTTGTAGTACGGGCGCATGCTCGAGGAGCGGTCCAGGACGAGGTAGAGCTTCGCTCGGGTACCGGTGAGGCCGGCCTTGGCGAGAGCGGCGGCGGCGGAGCCGGCCCCTTCGGCCTCGGCTACGCCCTCGGCCTCGAAGATTTCCCCACCCGCACCGCCCGTGACGCTCTCGTCGTCGAGTGCGGGTGGCCCCTGTGGGGCGTCCTCGCCGTCGGCGGCCGCGGCCAGGGGGGCGGGCACGGCAGCTTCCGCGTCCACGTCCACGTCTGCGGCGACCGGTTCCGCCGCAGGTTCGGCAACGGGTTCCGCCACCGGTTCCGCGACAGGCTCGGGGGCGCTGACCTCGGCCGCGACAGGCTCGACCACTGGCTCAGCCACCTCGGCAGTCACCGGTTCCGCGGCGGTCTCCGGCTCGGGGGCGGTGTCTACGACGGGCTCGGCCTCCGGCACCGGCGTGACCTCGGCGACCGGCTCGACCTCGGCCTCCGGCGTCACCTCAACCACAGACTCGGCTTCGACCTCGGCCTCGGCGACCGGCTTGGCCTCCGCTTCCGCTTCCGCCTCCGGCGTCACCTCTACTACAGGCGCGACTTCCACCTCAGCCGCGGCAACCGCCTCGGTTTCCGCGACCGTCTCCGCCTCGGCCTCCGGCGCCACCTCAGCCGCAGGCTCGGCTTCTACCTCGGGCTCGGCGACCGGCTCAGCAACAGCCTCAGTCGCCGGCTCAACCACGACCTCGGTCACCGGCTCGACAACAGCCTCAGCGGTCGGCTCAACCACGACCTCGGTCACCGGCTCGGCGACAGCCTCAGCGGTCGGCTCAACCACGACCTCGGTCACCGGCTCAGCAGTCACCTCGGTCACCGGCTCGGCGACAGCCTCAGCGGTCGGCTCAACCACGACCTCGGTCACCGGCTCAGCAGTCACCTCGGTCACCGGCTCGGCGACAGCCTCAGCGGTCGGCTCAACCACGACCTCGGTCACCGGCTCAGCAGTCACCTCGGTCACCGGCTCGGCAACAACCTCCGCAGTCGGCTCGGCAACAACCTCCGTCGCCGTCACCGACTCCCGCTCTGCCGCAGCCCCGGTGCCCTCCGCGCCCTCCGCCGACGTCGTCGGCTTCGGGACCGACACGTTGTCGAAGGCCAGCGCCACGAGCTCGTGCTCGTCGTCGTCCTCCAGCGTGGAGGACGGGCGGGGTTCCGGAACCGTTGCCGCGGGTGACGGCTTCGGCGTCGAGGTGAGGTCGGGTTCTGTGGAGGGGGACGGGACCTTCGCGTCCGGCTCCGCAGCCACCGTGGTCGGCTGCTCTTGCGAAGGAGTGCGTTCCGCACCCTCTGCTCCGGCGGCACGCTCCTTGCGTGACCTGCCGAATGCATTCCGCAGGAGAGTGAGAATGCCCATGTGCGCAACCCTTCGCGTGAGTTGAAGCCGTCAATCCCTGGCCAGGACGGACACGTAAGGTTAGCGGCCCCGGACGGCGATCTTCGGCAGGGGCGGAACCCCTGCCGGGACGATCACCGGGTTGAGCGTGCCTTTTGTGCCTTGCGCGCCCTCCGGATCCGGTCGGGAGCGAAGGCGTCGATGGTTCCAGCGCCCTGTCCCGGGGTCTCGTTCCAGCCGTTGATCGTGCCGGCGAGGTCTCCGAGCCGACGGTCACCGGGTGGTACGTCGATCTGGAAGTGGGACTCCTTGACGGGGCTGAAATCGCCTCCCCAGGCGACGACTTCGCCGCAGTCGGCCAGGATGTCCTGTATGACGACGAGTTCCTGCTCGGTCATGCCGGTGCCCGCCTGCGCGCCGAGCGGGTAGAAGAGCGGCCGTACGGCGATGGCCGTCCCGGAGAGGTAGTTGCTCTCGAAGGCGGCGCCGATCCCGCGCCGGGTGGTGTGCCCGGTGAGGTCGCCGGGGCGCAGCATGTCGACCTCGTAGGCGAAGCGGCGGGCGATGTGGAGCAGCACGGTGGCCACGTCGCCGTGGAGCAGGGGAACTTCCACTCCTGCGGCGCCTTCGACTCTGAAGCGGGTGGCGCGGTCGATCACGGGCCAGTGGTTCGAGGAGGTGGTCCCGGTCCAGGCGGTCGGACCGTTCGCCGGCACGGCGGCCGCGGCGGTGCCGGTGTCGTAAAGAACCGCTCCGGCCGCCAGCCCGGTACCGAGCAGGAGGGCTTGACGGCGGGTCAGCCGGGTTGCAGACGCCTCGTTCACGATGTGTGTCCATTCCTGTGCTTGTCGCGGATGACGATGACGGCGCAGACGAGAGTGGCGGCGATACATGCGTAGATGAGGGGGTTCACGAATGCCGGAACGAAGCTGTAGGTGCGTCCGCTGTTCCAGTGACAGGTGGCCGTGAGCGGGAAGACGCGCTGCTCGAACCAGTTCGCGTTCCGGGGCCATCGGATGGCTTCGTTGCCGCATCCCTTCGCGAAATCGACCGGGACGACGAACCAGAAGAGACTGAAGGCGTAGACGAGCACGGAGGTTCCCGCCGAGAACAGGAGCCCGGGAAGCCGGCGCTTTCCCGCGTGCCACTGCTTGATTCCCCATCCGAAGAGCAGCACCGGTGCGATGAGAGCTGTCAGGACTACGACAGCGAGGAAATTCAGCATGCTGTTGCCTTCCGGGCGGGGCGCTCTAACTCTCCAACTCTGCCCGCGACGCGATCGCTTCGGCGAATCCCTGGCAGAATTCGGTCAGTTTGTCCGTGGGGAGGCCACTCGGCGGCACGAAGAACACGGTCCCCGCGGTGCTCTGGATGAGAAACAGCCGACCGCCGACGACGACGGGGTCGGCTTCCAGGAGGAGTGAGGTCATGGCTATGGCGGTGGCGTTGCCGCGCGTGCCGTTGAACCGCCGGTCGAAATAGTCGGTGAAGCGGGACTTTCCGCCGTTCCCCAGGTAGTGGTCCTGGACGACGGCCGTGATCGACTCCCCGTTCCGGACGCGTTCGGCGATGAGGTAGGCGTCGGCGTCGACGACCATGTCGCTGTAGCCGAAGGTCGAGGCGACGTCGATCTTCCCCAGCCGGTCCTGGCAGTAGGTGTAGCCGGAGGAGTAGCTGTCGCTGTCGCGGCGCCATTCGCCGTAGAAGGTGTAGAGGTCTCCCGCCCATCCTGAGACGTCGCCGGCATTGGGGATGGCGTTGCTCAGTACCGGTTTCAGGTAGTGCCCGTTGACCGAGGCCATGAGGTGCTGGACGTCGAGCGGGAAGCCGGAGAAGGGGTCGACGAAGTCTTTCCTGACGGTGAATCCATGGTCCTCGGCGTACTGCACGAAGTCCCGGTCGACGTCACCGATGAGGGAGGTCCACTTCAAGTTGGCGTAGCTCTCGTGACGCACGTACTCCATGACGAGCCGGTTCGGATCGCCGTTGTTGTACTGCTGCGCGAGTTCGTAGAGTTCGTCGATGTAGGCCGCGAAGCCCGTCGCCGGGTCGGTCGGGCTGTTCACGCTGTCCTGCCCCTTGTCGCCGGTGGGGCGGTGGGCGTCGGCGTCGAGGCCGAAGGAGTCGGTGCCGTTGGTCACCGTGTACTCCTTGATCTGGTTGAACGCCCAGTTCTGCGGCAGCGGGAATCCCAGATTGCCGGAGAAGCCGGTGGACATACCGGATACGAAGGAGTAGCGGGCGTCCGTCGCGTTGGTGACCTGGGCGCACACGTTCCGCGATCCGTAGACGCCCATCACATAGCGTTTTCCTCTGGTCGAGAGGCCGGACTGGACACCCTGGAAATACTCGATGATCTTGGGCATCTCGTCGCTGGTGGCGTCGTAGTCGCAGGCGAAGTAGATGACGGCGCTCCGGTTGAAGCCGAAGTGCACGGCCTGGTCGTGGGCCAGCAGTCCGTCGTCGTATCCGTGGCTCCAGTCGAAGTCGGAGTAGGCGCGGGCGGCGCCCTGGAAGATGGGGAAGACGTGCAGGCCGGCGCCGAAGATGTCGGCGAGTTCGCCCTCTTCGAGGATCTTGGAACCGCCGCCCGGCGATTCGTTGATGTACCGGCCGACGTACCGGTAGCCGTCCGCGTACATCTTGCTGCCGCGGGACGGGGTGATGGTGTACGCGGTGTCCGAGGCGTTGACGGAGCGGTCGGGGTCTCCGGTGGAGATCAGGAGCTGCGCCCAGGTGGCGAAGTCGCCGTAGTGGTTGACCGGCAGGGCGGAGAACGTCTGGAACTGGGTGACGAAGTCGGTGAGTTTGTCGTCGAACGTGCTCTTGAAGGACGTGTTCCAGGGGATGCCCTTCGAGTCGATGACGGGCTGGTTGAAGACGCAGGCGGCGGAGAAGAGCTGGACGAAGATCCCGCTGTCGCCCACGGTGACGGGGTGGGTCTTCAGCGCGGCCTGGGTCGCGGGGCCGAAGGTGCCGGTCGCCTGGTCCTCGGCGATCCCCAACTCCAGTTGGATCGCCTTCATCAGTGCCTGCTGCACGTCGCGGGAGAAGTGGCCGTCGGCGGGGCCGATGGTGAAGGTGCTCTTGGTCCAGTAGCGGCTGTTGAGCCATTGCTGGATGGAGCGCACCTCGTCGGTGCCGCCCGCGAGGACCACGTAGGCGTCCATGTTGAGAACGGCCTTGAACACCTTGGCCTGGGTCGTGCTGTCCTGGGAGAGGCCCATGTCGGACTTCATCCCGTTGATGCCGGCGGCCGCGTCCGTGTCGTAGGAGGAGACGCCGTAGTCGCCGCCCCAGTAGCCCTTGCAGAACAGGCCGTGGCGGAGGATGCGGACGATGTTCGGCTTCGTGTTCCAGCCGAGGGTGAGGTTGCCGAGAGCGGCGAGCCGGCTGAGGGTGCCGGCGCCGAAGTTCGCGACGACGGGGCTGATGCCGAGTTCGGACTGAAGGCCCATGGTGAGGCTGTACATGGTGGCCCAGCCGGTTTTTCCGTCTTCCGGGCACGCCTGATAGCCGGAAACACTCTTGTAGGTGGCATTGACCCATTGCTGAGCTTCGAGGACCTTTTGGTCGGCCATGCGCTGCCTTTCTTGAATTGTCTCGTTCAGGGCGTGCTGATGAACGAGCGGAAAGGGCGGAGCGGAGTGGAACAGCGAATTCCGGATTGTGCCGTGAATTCTGACTGGATGGCGCTGCTTGTCGGTCGTTGAAATTACCGTCGATGATCGTCGCGGTCAACGGATTAATAAAGGGAGGGAATCGCCCGATTCAACTGATGGCTTATTTGTTGCTGTACAGGCGGGGGCAAGTCTGGTCGGGCCGCAGTTCAGTGCGGCGACGCGATCGCCCGTGCCGCCGCCACTTCCTGCCGCAACGGCTCCAGCACGCTCTCCGCAGGGCCCGTGAGATCCGTACGGACCTCCACCAGCACCTCCGACTCGCGTACGCCCTCCGACAACTCCCGGAGTTGGAGCGCCACTTGGGTCACCTCGGCCGGTGACGGTGACGGCGCTCCGTGTTTCACCCGCACCCGCGCCGCCGTCGTCGCGTCGACGATCCGCTCTACGGCCACGACGAGCGGGAGCCAGCCGGCGGCCAGGCGGCCGGTGGGCGGGGGTTCGGTGAGGGCGCGCTGGAACTCCGTACGGATGACGGACAGGTCGCGGTAGAGGCGGCGGCGCATACGGGCACGGGCGGCCGGGTCCACCTCCGTACCGGCAGCGACAGTTCCCGTGTCGGTGCCGGCGTCCGACGTGCCGAACGCCGACTCCACATACGCCGCCGTGTCCGCCACCGCCTCCGCCAACCGGTCCCCCACCCGTGTGTGCCAGCTCTCCGGCCAGAGGAGATAACCGGCCACCAGCGCGATCCCGCAGCCGATCAGGGAGTCCACCAGGCGGGGGAGCAGCAGCGCCGTGCCCTGGTGGTTCAGGACGTCGGAGAGGAGCAGGATCACCGGGGTGATCGCCATCGTCTGGTAGCCGTAGCCGCGCGGGGTCAGGGCCGGGATCAGGGGAGCCAGGAGGAGCAGGACCAGCACGTCCCACCAACCCCGCGGCACCACCGACAGCACCGCCGCCGCGATCACCAGCCCCGCCACCGTGCCGAGCGCGCGCAGCAGCGCCCGGGAGAAGACCGAGCCGAAGTCGGGCTTCAGGACGAAGGTGATGGTCAGGGCGACCCAGTACGAGCGCGGTACGGGGAGGGACGACACCAACACCTGTGCCAGGCCGATACAGACCGCCAGGCGCAGGCCGTAGCGCCAGGAGCCCGAGGACAGCAGGACATTCCGTGCTGCCCTCGCCGTGCGGATGCGCAGCGCCGCCGGGCGGCCCAGGCGGTCGTCGATGCCCCTCGGGTCCACGTCCGGGGCCGTGACGACCTCGGCCGCGTGGCGCAGGGCGTGGTCGACCGCGCGGGTTGTCTCGCCGGTCGGAGTGGGGAGGTCGAGGCCTATCGGGCCGGTGTAGCCCGTCTCCACGGCGTGCGCGAGGTGGCGGACCGCCTCGCGGATCTCGGGTGGGAGCGGTTCGCCGGACTGGTGGACCGCGGGGGCCGCCTCCACCACCGGCGTGATGGCGTTCAACTGGGCCAGCAGGCGGGTCAGTTCGGGGCTGCTGCCGTGGTGGCGGGCTCGGCGGGCGAGGACGAGGTCGTACGACTGGTTCAGGGACTGGGTGACGGCCTGGCGGGCCGCGTCGTAGCCGGCCGTGGGGTCGTCGCCGCATGTTGCCAGGAGGTCGGCGACCGTGCGGTACGTGTTCGCCACCGCCGATCGTTCCGGGATCCCGGAACGCAACGGCCAGGCCAGCAGGGCCAGGAGGAGGACCAGGAGGCCGCCGCCGGACATCAGGGCGGGGGCCAGCCACCACGCGCCGGGGAGCGGAAGTCCCGCGCCGATCACCGAGTTGAGGAGCAGCAGCAGGCCCGATACGGAGGCCACCGCGCCGATCGTCGAGATCATCCCGGAGACGAGCGCGATGCCGGTGAGCGCGGTGACCGCGTACCAGCCGTGGCCGTACACCGCGGAGCCGAGCGTGACGCCGAGCGCGCCGAAGAGCTGGGGGATCGCGATGTTGAGGATGCGCATGCGGTACGCATCGGCGGTGTCGCCGATCACGCCGGAGAGGGCACCCATGGAGGCGAGGGCGCCGTAGGCCGTCTGTCCGACGGCCAGGCCGATGGTGAAGGGGAGGGACATCGCGACGGCGGCGCGGGCGATGGCCGGCCAGTTGAGGGGGGCCTGCTGCGGTTGGAGGTTCCTCACCAGCCAGTCGGGAGGTGTGAGGCCGATGGGGAACTCGCGGGACATGCGCCCATTATGAGCGGCCCCCTCGCCTATTCGTGCTGGTGGAGTGTGATGTCGACCAGCAGCGCGCGGTGATCGCTGTCGGCGATGTCGAGGAAACGGGCGCTGTTCGCGGAGAAGTCCGGGGACAGCAGGACGTGGTCGATCTGGGTGCCGAAGGTGGGGGTGAACCGCTCCGGCCAACTGGGGGTGCGGGGATGCCCGGCCATCCGGGCCGCGTCGCGCAGACCGGTGTCCAGGATGCGGCGGAAGGCCGCGTGGTCCTGGGAGGAGTTGAAGTCACCGGCCAGGATCGTGGGGGTGGCGTGGTCGGAGGCCGCGAAGGTACGGAGCCTGCCCAGCTCGCGGCGCCAGAGACCGACCTGGTTCGGCAACGGGGGCATGGGGTGCGCCAGTTGGAGCCGTACGGAATGACCGGCCACGTCGGCCACCGCGCCCGGCATGCCCATCGTGCCGGTGACGCCCTTCGTGCCCTTGAGCGGGAAGCGGCTCAGGATGACCGAACCGTGCGAACCGGCCGCCGCCACCGCCTGCCGGTACGGGAACTCGGTGCCGAACTCCTTGTGCAGCGTGGCCTGGCAGGTGTACTCGCACTCCTCCACGAACACCACGTCCGGCCGTTCCCGCCGGATCACCGGCACCAGGGAGCCCGTCCCCTGCCCGAACTCCACGTTCGAGGTCAGGACGCGGAGTTCGGCGATCGCCGGCCCGCTCGGGTCGGCGCTCTTCCCGTACGGCTCGATGAACCACGCCAGCAGGCCCAGCAGCGCGACGCCCCAGACGAGGCCCAGCCGCCAGCGGGTGAAGAGCGAGAGGAACAGGCCGAGGCCGGTCGGGGCCAGCAACCAGGGGAGGAACGCGAGGAGTTGGGGGACGGGAGTGATGGCGTCCGTGTCGGCCGTGCGGCAGCCGATGACCACACTCACGCCGATGAACAGCAGCCTGGCGCACCATCGCCAGAAGCGGCGGGCGCGGTGGCGCTCGGGCACGAAGTCGGCGGCGGTCCACTCGGTGGTCGCGGTGCCCAAGGGGTTACCTTCCGCCGGTGGACGCAGATGCCCGAATCATCCCACGTGTGCCAGGAACTCCCCCAGGATCTCGTTGAACTCCTCGGGGCGCTCGAGGTTCGGCAGATGGGCAGCGCCCTCGATCACCCGCAGCGTGGAGTCGGGGAGCGCCGCGTGCATCGCCTCCGCGTCGGAGACGGGGGTGTAGGTGTCGTCGGCGCCCACGACCACCAGGGCCGGGACCGTCACCCGGGTCAACAGGTCGCGGTAGTCGGGGCGTTGGGCACGGGCGCGCAGGGCGGCCGCGGCGGACCCGGGGTCGGTGGCCGTCATCATGCCGTGGACGTGCGCCTTGACCTGCGGGTCCGCGTGCGGCGCCACCATCCGCTCCAGCACCTCGTCGGCGTAACCGCGCATGCCCTCGCGGAGGAGCCGGTCGGCCGTCGTGTTCCGGGTGCGGGCCGCCTCCGGGGTGTCCGCCGACGGGAAGGTGTCGGCGAGGACCAGACCCCGGACGCGGTCGGGGAACCGGGCGTAGCAGTCCATGGCGATCTGGCCGCCCATCGACAGCCCGGCCAGCACGAACGTCTCCACCCGCTCCTTGTCCAGCAGGGCCTCGATGTCGGTGGCGAAGCCCGAGAAGTCGGTGACACCGGGGGACGAGCGGGAGCGGCCGTAGCCGCGCAGGTCGGGGGCGAGGACCCGGCGGGCGGGGGAGAACGCCTCGATCTGCGGGGTCCACATCGTGTGGTCGAAGGGGTGGCCATGGATGAGGACAAGAGGGAGATAGGGGGAAGTAAGGGGTGGCATGCGATCGACCCTAGATCCGCTCAACTCCTCGGTGCAATAAAATCTTTGCTCTCGGTGCAATGCGCCGTGACGAGAGACGTGGAGAGGGGTGGCCCCGTGGGCGACTACCGGCGGATCGCCGACCGCATCGCGGACGACATCGCCTCCGGACGGCTCCGGCCGGGCCAACGGCTGCCCCCGCAAAGGGCGTTCGCCCGTCGGCACGGGATCGCGGGTTCCACGGCGGGGCGCGTCTACGCCGAACTCGTGCGCCGGGGACTGGTGGTGGGGGAGGTCGGCCGCGGCACCTTCGTGCGGGCCGCGGCGGCGCGGCCGTACGGGCAGGCGATCGTCGAGGCGGCGACCACCGCCCCGGTGAACCTGGAGCTCAACTACCCTTCCGCGCCAGGTCAGTCGGAGCTGGTGGCCCCCGCGCTCGCGCCGCTCCTCCGCCCCGACGTCCTGACCGAGGCCCTGCGCCCGGCGGCCGCGACCGGCACCGCGGCAGCGCGCGAGGCCACGGCCGATCTGCTCGCCACGCCCACCTGGCGTCCCGCCCCCGACCGCGTCCTCTTCAGCGGCAACGCCCGGCAGGCCATCGCCGCGACCCTCGCCTCTCTCGTCCGGCCGGGCGGCCGGGTCGGGGTCGAGCCGTTGACGTATCCGCTGGTCAGGGAGATCGCGGGGCGGCTCGGGGTCGTGCTGGTCGCGTTGGAGGCGGACGGGGACGGGCTGCGCCCGGAGTCGGTCGTCGCCGCGCATCGCACCGCGCCCCTCTCCGCGCTCTATCTCCAGCCGACGCTCCACAACCCGACCTCCGTGACGACCAGTGAGGCGCGGAAGCGGGAAATCGCCGATGTGGTGCGGGAGTTGGGGCTGCCCGTCGTCGAGGACCGGATCTGGTCCTTCCTCCATCCGGACTCCCCCGCGCCGCTCGCCGCCTACGCCCCCGGGCTCGTGCATGTCGTCGACGGCCTGTCGAAGCGGGTCGCGCCGGGGCTCACCGTCGGGTTCCTCGTCGTGCCGGAGGGGCGGGCCGAGGCCGTGGGTGCCGCGATTCGGTCGGGTGGGTGGAGTGCGGGGCGGTTCGCGCTGGAGGCGGGGGTGCGGTGGATGGGGGACGGGACCGTGGGGCGGCTGGTCGTGGCCAAGCGGGCGGACGCGGCGGCCCGACAGCGGCTCGTCGCCGAGGAGTTGAGCGGGTTCGCCGTACGGGCCGATCCGCTGACCTATTACGCCTGGTGGGAGTTGCCCGTGCCGTGGCGGGCCGACACCTTCACCGCCGCCGCCGCTGCGCACGGGATCGCGGTCACGCCCGGGACCGCCTTCAGTGTCGATCCGAAGGTGACCCCGGACGCGGTCAGACTTGGGCTCGCGTCGGCTGCTGTGCCCGATCTGCGGCGGGCGTTGCGGACGCTCGCCTCTCTCGCAGGAGGCGCAGGAGCAGGAACTCCCGTACCGGGCGGGCGTATCGGGTGAGCCAGGCCAGCGCGGCCACCGTCAGACCCACGCCCAGCAGGAGCCAGGCGACCTTGCGCAGGGTCGCGGTCAGGGCGTCGTAGATCGCGCCGCCCGCCGCCCCGGAGAGCTCGGCCGGCAGGTCGGCGACGGTGAAGTGGCGGCCGATCGCGAGCGCGAGGCCGAGCAGCGCGCCGCCGAGGGCCGTGCCGAGCGCGGTCGCGGTGATCGCGCGACGGCGGCGCACGGCGACGGCGATACCGGTGACGGCGAAGACGGCGGCGGCCACGGGGAGCCAGAAGCCGGCGACCTCGAGCACGTGGAACTCCCTCCGGAGCGGGCCCAGTTCACCGGCCGGGAGAACCTCGACCCGGGTGTGCTGGACGGGGATGTTGTTCGCCAACGGGAGGTTCTCGTGGGCGAGTTGGTGTTTGACCCGGGCGGTGACGGGGGCGAGGTCGACGGTGACCGTGCCGGACCGTCCCTCGTCCTGCAGGGCGTTCAGTACGGCGTCGTGCGTGACCCGGTTGCCCTCGTCCCAGGCCACGCGGAAGGCCTCGGTCGTGGTGAACGAGCGCATCGCGTCGTGCACGAACGGCGCCATCACGCCCTGGGTCGCGCTCATCCGGACCCCGCCGACCCTGGCTCCGCCGACCTGGACCCCGCCGATCCGCACCTCGCGCAGGATGCCCTCGCCGACGGTGTCCGCGATCGCGTTCCGTACGGCCGGGTCCGCGGCCAGCGGAGCCATCGTCGTGACGTAGCGGCCGGAGTCGGTCAGGCCGTACGCCGCCCAGGCCGCCAGCGCGCCGAAGGGCGTGAGGAGGCAGGAGAGGGCGACGAGGACGGCCGACAGGGCGCTCCGGAGACGTGGGGGCACCTCCTCAGGACACGGCCGGGGGGCGTCGTATGCGAGCGGGTCGCGGCTTTTTGACTGCATATGGGTTAAATGTCAAACCGAATGGGTGGGGGTGGTCCCGGAACCCTTGGCGGAACTGGGGAGTCCGCTCTCGGGTGGAGGCTTCACCCGAACGGGTGTTTCCTGGAGCTGGGGAGAAGGAGGCCGATCATGCGCACCACTCCGGCCCTGCGGACTCTGGCCGCGGCCCTGCTCACCGGTGGCACTCTCGCCGTCGCGGCGGCGGGCACCACGGCAGCGGCAGCACCGACCACGTACGCCGAAGGACATGGCGGTGGCGGCGGTGGCGGCAGTCCGATCTGGGGCACCATCGTGTCCCGCACGGAACTGAACGTGCGGGAGTCGCCCACCACCCACTCACCCGTCGTCGACGCGCTCTCACCCGGCAGTCAGGACCGCGTCCAATGCGTGGTCAGGGGACAGAGCGTCAACGGAAATCCCGACTGGTACTGGCTCGTCGGCGCGCAGGCCTGGGCCAGCGCCGCGTTCGTCGACACCGGCGGCCAGGGCGTGCCGTCCTGCTCGGACCCGTGTCCGGGCTGGAGGGACGGCGGCAACGACTCCAACCGGGGCGGCGACAACTCCGGCTGGAACAACGACAACAGCTCGTCCTCGTGGAGCACGTCGGCCTCCGGGTCGAGCGCCTCGGGCTCCTGGAGCTGGAGCGCGTCCGGTTCCTCGACCGGCGGCGGCATCTGGAGCTGGGCGCCGTAGGGAAGGGATCGTAGGGAATGACGTGGGCCCCGGCACCAACTCGGTGCCGGGGCCCACGTGTTGCTGTCTTGTCCGTGTCGGGTCAGCGGATGCGGTTGCCCTCTCCGTCCTCGCGTGTGTAGTAGCGGTAGAAGAAGACCAGGAAGACGGCCGCCGTGGTCGCGAGACCGATGGCCGTGGAGCGCAGCACGCTCTCGCCGGTCTGGCTGTAGAGGAAGCCGAGCGCCGCGCCCGCGAAGCCGGACTTGACCAGCGAGTGCAGCTCGCGCTTCAGCAGCGGTGCGAACCGCGCCACCGCCAGGCACAGCACGATGAACGCGAGCGCCGTGACGAAGCCGAACAGCAGGTTCCAGCCCGTGATGGGGCCGCCGCTGCGACGGTTGGCCGCCGCCCAGTAGCCGTAGACGAGTCCCAGGACGACCGGGATCGCGATCTTCGCCACGCGGTGGACGCGTGCGTCGAAGATGTCGGGCAGATTGCTCGTGAATCCGCCCCGGCCGGTGGTGTTGCCCGGGCCGGTCATTCCGCCGGGCGTGGGTGCCGCATGAGCCATGAGAGCACTCCTCTCTCTCCCCGTACTACCAATGCACACCCCGGCGGAGGCGGTGGCAAGTCGGCGTGCGCCCTCCGTTGCAGCGTGTTTCGCTGGGGCGCATGAAGCTCGTACTCTTCGGCGCCACCGGCATGGTCGGCAGCCGGATCGCGACGGAGGCGTCGGCCCGCGGCCACCAGGTCCTGGCGGTCAGCCGCTCCGGCCGGTCGCCCGTCCCCGGGGTCACCGCCACGGCGGCCGACGCGACGGACCGGGAGAAGGTCGCCGAGGTCGCGCGCGGCGCCGACGTGGTCGCCTCCGCGTGCGTGCCGCCCCGCGACGGCAGCGATCCGCGCGGCCCCTTCCTCGCCCTGAACGAGGCCCTCGTGGCGGGCGTCCGCGCGGCCGGTGTCGGACGGCTCATGGTGGTCGGCGGCGCCGGCGGCCTGGAGGTCGCCCCCGGCCAGGCCCTCAGCGACCAGCCCGGCTTCCCCGAGGCCTACCTCCCGGAGGCCCACGCCCACCGCGACGTCCTCGCCTACTACCGCACCCTCGACGACCCCGACTGGACCTACGTCTCCCCCGCCGCCGAGATCGCCCCCGGCACCCGCACCGGCCGCTTCCGCGTCGACGGGGACCAGTTCATGACCGACGACCAGGGCCGCAGCCTCATCAGCGCCGAGGACTACGCGGTCGCCTTCGTCGACGAGCTGGAGCGGCACGAGCACCCGCGCGCCCGGATGTCGGTCGCATACTGACACCGTGAGCGGCCGCGGACACAGACCGGTGCGCTACGGCGACCTCGGGCGCTCCCCGCTCGACGGCGACCCCGACGCGATCCGGCGGCAGCACCTGCTGCGGGTGCGCGGGCGGAGCGTCGCCTGGATACCCCCGCTGCTGGTGCTCATCAGCATCCTGCTGGTCGACTGGTACACCGGCGGCGAGTTCCGGACCGTCTCGTGGATCGTGCTCGTGCCCGGGATCGCCGCGGCCATCTGCGGGGTGCGGGGCACGGCCGTGTTCGCGGTGCTCGGCCTCGCCACCTACGTCCTCGCCGACCACGCCTGGCCGCGCCAGTACCAGACCGGGCTGCCCGACTTCATCCTCGTCGGCGTCGGCGGCGCCCTCGCCGTGCTGGCCTGTGTGGTCCGGGTCCGCGGCGAACGCCGGATGCTGCGCATGCGGGACGTCGCCGAGACCACCCGCCGTACCCTGCTGCGCCCGCTGCCGCCGGGCTGGGGCGGCCTCGACCACGCGGCCGTCTACCTCGCCGCGGACGCCTTCGCCCGCGTCGGCGGCGACTTCTACGACATCCAGCCCGGCCTGCACGGCACCCGCGCCCTCGTCGGCGACGTCCAGGGCAAGGGGCTCGGCGCGGTGGAGGCGGCGGCCGCGCTGCTCGGCACGTTCCGCGAGGCGGGGTACCACGAGCGGGAGCTCGCGACCGTCGCCGCGCGGCTGGAGACCCGGATCCACCGGCACGGGCTGCATCTCGCCGCCCTCGACCGCGAGGACGACGACCGCATCGACCGGTTCGCGACAGCCGTCCTGCTGAGCTTCCCCGTCGCCGAACCGGACACCGTCGAGGTCGTCAACTTCGGTCACGAACCCCCGCTGGTGGTCGGCCCGCACGGCGTACGGTCCCTGCCGCCCGGGCACGGACTCCCGCTGGGGCTGGGCGAGTTGGCGCACATGGACGGCCCACCGCCGACGCTACGAGTGGCCCTCGCCCCCGGTGAGACCCTCCTCGTGGTCACCGACGGGGTGACGGAGGCGCGGGACGGGGCGGGCGTCTTCTACCCGCTCAAGTCCCTTGTCACGGAAGGTGTGTCGGCCGATCCGCACCTCGCCGACCCGGACCGTCTGGTCGCCTACGTCCGTGACGGCACCCTGCGTCACAGCGGCGGACATCTCGCCGACGACACCACGATCTTCGCGGTACGGCGGTCCTGACATCACCCTTTGCAGCAGCAGAGGTTGAGCAGAGGTTACGGTGCTGAGGTACGAAGTGAATGATGTGATCGCTGTGTTCGACGGTTCGGGGGAGGGCGTATGCCTGGAACGGTGCTGCTGCTCGCGGCCTCGCCGGTGGGCAAGGGCCGACTGGTGGACGCGGCCTCCGTACTCCCGGTCCTCGCGGCCGTCGACCCCGCCGTCCTGGCCGGCACCGACACCGCCAACGTTGTCGAACTCGCCGACCCGTTGGAGCCGCAGGCCGTACTGACCCGGTTGCGGGCGGCGGCCACGGCACCGGGTCCGTTGACCGTGTTCGTCACCGGTCAGCTCCAACTCGACCGGAAACAGCACCTTCCGCACCTGGCCCTTGCTCGTACGACCCCGGCGACCGTCCGCTACACCGCGTTCCCGTGGGCCTGGGTCCGGGAGGAGTTGCGCCTGCGCGCACCCGGGACGACGACGCTGCTGCTCGACCTGCACACGGATGCGGAGACCTGGCAGTGGCTGCACACGCATCCCCTCGACTCGGGCCGCACGAACGCCGTTTACGGTCGCATCGCCCCGCCTCCCGCTCGGCGTAGCGTGTCTGTCCCCTCGTACATGAAGGCGGTCGCGACGATCCTGCGCAGCGGGTGGCGTCCGCCGGTCGAGCAGTTGCATCAGCAGGCGGTGGAGCGGCTTGGGGCGGAGACGTATGCGGATGTGGTGTTGTCCGCGCCGGGTGTCGGTGCGCCGGGGACCACCGGGGCGGGCGTCCCCGGGGGCTTCGCCCCCAGACCCCCATCGGCCCTGAAGGGGCCTCGTCCTCAGACGCCGGACGGGCTGGTTTTCGCCGGCCTGAGTGGAGAGAGTGCGCCGCAAACCCCGGGGAGTGCAGGGCGAGGCCAGGACGGCGTGCCGCCAGGGCAGGAAGGTGCAGGGCGGAGCCATGACGGCGTGCCGCGAGCTCCGGAGGGTGCGCGGCGTAGCCCTGACAATGCGACGCCGAGCCAGGACAGTGCGCCGCAAACCCCGGAAGGTGCGCGGCGAACCCGGAGCAGCGCGGCGCGAAGCCAGGAGGGTGCACGGCCGGACCAGGAAGGTGCGCGGCAAGGGCGGAACAGTGCGCCGGCAGGCCCAGAGGGTGCGCGGCGAAGCCGATATGGCGCGCCGCCAAGCCCCGGCAGCGCGCCGCCAAGCCCCGGCAGCGCCCCGCCAAGTCACGACAGCACCCCGCCAAGACACGACAACGACCCGCACCTCGCCGTCGCCTCCGCCGCGCAAGACGGGCGTCACCTCGACGCCGACGCCCTCGCCGCCGAGCACGAGGAAGCCGCCGTGCGGGCACACGGCCAGGGTTCTGAAGAAGCGCTGCACTGGACCGAAGTGCGGGCCGATCTCGCGATGTTGGCGGGGGATCCGGTGCGGAGTTGTCGGGCGTGGATTGCGGTGGCGGGCGCGCGGTTGGCGGCGGGGCAGGCGCCCGGTACCGCTGTCGTCGAGGCTGCTGTTGATCGGGCTCATCATCAGTGGGGGTTGATTCAGGAACCCGTACCCGCCCGTGAACTCGGGCTCGCGCTCGCCGAGTTGAGGGGACGCGTGCCGGGACGGCGGAAGGGTGCCCTGGATCATGTGCGTCAGCAGTTGCGGCAATTGCAGTCGCAGCCGCTCAACTCGTGAAGTCTCGTGAAGCTCCCTGAATCTCCCTCCCCTGGAGTCAACTGCGGTGCCATGATGGTGTGTTAAGGCTGAGGGGGATGGAGTGGCCGACCAGAGGATTCGCATACGGCTGGACGGGACCGAGGACGCGCGTGACGTCGGCGCGCTGATGGCGTGGCTGGAGCGGGAGGGACCGCTGGAAGAGCGGTTGCGCGCGGGCGAGTTGCAGGTCCGTGAGGCGCGGCCGAGTGGGGCCGAGCCCGGGGCGCCCATGGGCGTCGGCTCGGAGATCGTCGTGGCGCTCGTCAGTTCGGCCGCTGCGCCCGTCTTCAACCAGCTGGTGCAGGACATCAGTCGGGCTGTCGCGGCCTGGCGGAACAACCGTCGGGAAGTCGAGCACGGAGAACCGCCGCAGGTGGACGTTGATGTGGTGTCCTCCGACGGCAACGGGTAGCCCGGTGTCCGACTTCGACCCGCGGGGGAAGACGAACCGGGCGCTGCTGGTCGGGGTCTCGGAGTACGACATCACCGTGCCGCCAGACGGCGTGCCCGGCCATCTTCCGGCCGTCAAGCTCAACCTGAACCGGCTGCGGGACGTGCTGCCCAGGGGCCGGATCTTCGGCGACCACGAGGTGCGGGTGCTGCGGTCGCCGACGCTCGGCGAATTCCACCGGGCGCTGCGCGCCGCCACCCAGGAGGCCGAGGGCCTGCTCCTGGTGTACTTCGCCGGGCACGGCGCGATCCCCGCCGCGGGCGACGAACTGTTCCTGCAGATGCGCGACGCGACCGTGGTCGCGGGCGGCCCGGCCGTGTTCCCCGACGCCGAGATGGTCACCACGATGCTGACCATGCTCGCCGTCGGCCCCGCCGAGCGGATCGTGGTGATCCTCGACTGCTGCTTCGCCGGCAACGCGGGCTGGATCTGGGAGAACTTCCGGGACAAGCGGCGCGTGCTGCTGCAGATGAGCGTGCAGGCCAACCACCGTATCGACGCGGGGGACGGCACGCGGCCGACGCCGTTCACCGAGCGTCTCGTACGGCTCCTCGACCGGGACGGCGAGGTGCGGTTCGTAGAACTCTCCAGACGATTAGGGGAGTTGATGCGCCAGGACGGGTACGAGACCATGCGCGGTGATCCCTGGGAGCCGCGCGGGCGGTGGGAACCCGAGGAGGACGTCCTGCTGTCGGCCCGGCCGGTCGTGCCGGTCGTGCCGGTCCCGCCGGTCGTGCCGGTTGGGGACGGAGCGACTGATACTTCGGACGGAACCGGTCCTGAGACGGTGGTGTCGGTGTTCCGGCGGGGCTGGGAGGCGCTGCTCGACCTGCTGCGGACCTGTGGCGGTGTCGTCGCCGGATGGGTCGGCCGGCTCTGGGCCCTGTCGAGGGCCGCGACCCGGATCACCCTGGTGCTCGCTCTCGTCGCCCTGGGACTCGGCTCGTACGGCATCTACACCCTCGCCGCCTCCACCCCCTCCTGCGGGCCGCCCCTCGAACTGCGCCTGCTCACCGACCCCGACCTGGAGCCCACCGTCCGTACGGCCGCCGACGCGTATCTCACCTCGGACGCGAACACCACCGGCGACGGCTGCCGGCGCAGCGGCATCACCGTCTACAGCGCGAGCTCCGCCGATGTGGTCACTGCGCTGCAGCGGCAGTCGGACGCCTGGCAGGAACCCCACCACGAGGACACTGATCCGCAGCGCGACATCGGTCCGCAGCCGGACATTTGGATCCCGGCCTCGGTCGCCGACGCCGCCCGGGTGACCGCCAACCAGGACGTGGACTCCGTCGTCGCCCTCACCACGGACGCCAAGCCCCTCGCCTACTCGCCGTTGGTGCTCGCCGTGCCGAAGAACCTTGCCGGCGAGGGCAGTTCGGGTAGCGGCCTGCGGCTGAACGAACTCATCACCGTGTTGCGCGGTCGGGCGCCGGACGTCGAAGTGAGCCGTCCCGACCCGGAGTTCACCGACGCGGCACTGCTCGCGACCATGGGGCTCTACAACCGCTCGGAGCCCCGTACCGCCGAAGGCCTGGTGCGCTCGCCGGGGCCGCCCTCCCCCACGGCCGCCGACCTGCTGTGCACCTTGCCCGACGACTCGGACGCGGACCACCGGACCGCCGCCCTGGTCCCCGAGTTCCTGCTGAAGAGCGGGGTCGGCTGCGACCGGGCGACCCGGGTGGACCGGGTCGCCGAGTACCCGGACGACGCGCCCGGTATCGAGCCTGCCTTCGTCCGCGTCGGCTGGCAGGGCGCCGACCGGGACCAGGAGGCGCGGGGCGCGGCGGTCGAGGACTTCCACCGCTGGCTCGCCGGGAGCGGCGGCCGGGCCGTGTTCGCGGCGGACGGCTTCCGCTCGGCCGGCGGCGACCGCCCTCTGCTCGCGCCCCCCTCGCCCGGCACCGGTGTGGATCCCACGCCCGCGGATCTGTCGGCCGGTGCCCGTAAGCAGCAGGCCATGGAGGACGCGCTCAAGGACTACCGCAGTGCCGACGGGGACGGCCGGGTGCTCTTCCTGATCGACGACTCCGGTTCGATGGGCGCCCTCTGGGACGGGCCGAGCGGTGGCCGCGGGCTGGTGAAGCAGTCCCTCGGCGGGCTCGGCGGCGGCGACAAGTACGGGGTGTGGGGCGTCTCCGGGCTGGCCCCCCATGACCCGCCGTACAAGGTGCTGCTCGCCTTCGGCCCGAATACGCGCACGGCCGCCGAGAGTGCCATCGACAAGGCCAAGGTCCAGGACGCCGAGGCCGACCCGCACGCCGCGCTGCTCGCCGCGCTCGACTACCTGGCCGAGCACAGCGCCGACGACGAGCGGCCCCGGTTGATCGTGTACGTCACGGACGACGAGGACAACAACCGGCTCACTGGCGCGAATCTGGACGCCGTACTGAAGAAGGCGGGGTTGGTGAAGGTGCCGGTGGCGATGGTGTCGTTGGTGAGCGGCGGCTGCGACAAGGGCAAGCCGGACGAGCGGATCTCCGACGTGAGCGGCGGTCGCTGCCTGGACGCCGACACGGATCTCGGCGCGAGCCTGCACGACGAGGTCGCGCGCACCGGAACGGGGACGGAATGATGGCCCGACGGCGGTACGCGGTACTGCTGACCCTGCTGCTGGTCGCCGGGTGCAGCGGCGGCCACTCCTCGGCGGGGACGGTCCCCGACGAGGGGCCGGGCGAGATCGTGGTGGCCAGCGGCCGGGACGTCACCGGCAAGAACGGCATCCGCGAGCAGCTCATCGAGGCCTGGAACGATCAGCAGAACAAGGCGGGGACCGGTTACCAGGCCCGGCTCGTCGAACTCCCCGGCAACGCCGACGAACAGCGCAGCCAGCTGCTCGGCGCCCTGCAGTCCGGGAGCGCCGACTACGACGTGGTGAACCTGGATGTCACGTGGGTGCCGGAGTTCGCCGCCGCGCGTCTCGTCCGGCCGCTGCCGGCCGGCACGCTGGACGCCGATGTCATCAAGTCCGTCGCGGACACGGCCCGTTGGGACGGCAAGGTGTACGCGGAGCCCTTCAACAGCGATGTCGGGCTGCTCTTCTACCGGAGCGATCTGCTGCGGCGGGCAGGTGTGTCGCAGTCCGATCTGAAGAAGGGCATCAGCTGGACGCAGCTCCAGGTCCTGAGCCGTGCCGTCACGAAGAAACTGCCTGGCGTCGCGGGCTGGACCACGCAGCTCGGCGCCTACGAGGGCCGTACGGTCAACGCGATCGAGGCGTTCGCGTCGGCGGTACCGGACTTCGAGTTGACCGACGGCGACGGCCACTACGACGCCTCCGTGGGGGAGTTGACGGCCGGCATCACCGAACTGCGCACCCGCACCGACCCGTCGTACACCCTCCCGGACGCCTTCCACTCCGACGAGGCCGAGTCGCTCGGCGACTTCGCGGACGGCCGGACGGAGTTCCTGCGGCAGTGGCCGTATGCCTACCGCACCCTGTACCAGTCGTTCGGCACGGACCAGCTGGGGGTCGCCCCGCTGCCGGGGCGCGCGGTGCTCGGCGGGCAGAACCTGGCGGTGACCGAGTCGTCCGGACGGGCGGCCAAGGCGGCCGAGTTGATCACGTACCTCACCGGCCGGCAGAGCGAACGCTGTCTGCTGGACGCGGGGTTCGCGGCGACCCGCACCTCCGCCTACGTGGACAACAACGTGACCTGCGGTGTGGGCGGCGCCGGGCAGACGCCGTCCGCCTCCCCCACCGGCGAGAGCACCGACCCGATGCCGCGCGACGCGGCCGGGCGTCCCGCGTACGCCCGGACCACGCTGCTTCTCGCGCTGCGGAAGGCGGTTCAGCGTCCGGGCACTCCGCTCTACGGCGCGTTCACGCAGACGTTCAGCGCGCAGTTGGGCCCGCTGTTCCGGGACGACCGTCCCGGCGACGCGGCGCTGGCACGGCAGTTGGACGCGGCGCTGAAGAAGGCGCTGCCCAACTGACCGGACCGGCAGCGGTCAGTTCGTGAGGTAGGACAACGCGCCCGAGACCAGGGTCCGTACCCCCGGTGCGACCGTCACCAGGTCCGGGGCGAACTCGGGGCTGTGGTTGCTCGGGACCGCGTGGAACTTCTCCATCAGGTCCGTGCCGGGCGCCGCGTCCCACACGTCCGCCGGGGTGCTCGTCACGAACCAGTAGGAGTACGGGACGCCCTCGGGGACCAGCCGGGGGAAGTCCTCGCTGCCCGTCGCCGGGCCGGGGTCGAAGACCGTGCCCGCGCCGAGGACCTCGGTGTGCACGGCGGCGATCCGGCGGTCGGTGTCCGCGTCGTTGACCATCGTGGGGAGGCTGGTGCCGATGGTCACCTCGGGCTCGCGCGGGCAGCCCGCGGCGAGGCACTCGCCGGACGCGATACGGCGGATCGCGGCGATCATCCGCTCCCGCACGTCGTCGGACTGGGTGCGCAGGTTGAGGGAGATCCGGGCCCCGGTCGGGATGATGTTGTGCCGGGTGCCCGCCTCGATACGGCCCACGGTCAGGACCGCGGAGTCACGGGCCGCGATCTCCCGGGAGACGACCGTCTGAAGGCGGGTGACGAGGTACGCGGCGGTGACGACCGGGTCGACCGTCGCCTCGGGACGGGAGCCGTGGCCGCCGAGGCCGTGGACGACGATGTCGATGTCCGTCGAGGCCGACATGATCAGGCCGGGCACGTGCGGGTAGAACCCGGCGGGACCCGGCGCCGCGTGTTGGCCCAGCACCACGTCCGGACGCGGGACGCGCTCGTACAGACCGTCGGCCACCATCGCCGCCGCACCCGAACCCGTCTCCTCCGCCGGCTGCCCCACCAGCACCAGCGTCCCCGACCAGGTGTCCCGCCCGGCCGCCAGCGCCTGCGCGGCACCGGCCAGCCAGGTCACGTGCAGGTCGTGCCCGCAGGCGTGCATCGCGCCGGGGACGGAGGAGGCGTACGACAGCCCCGTCTCCTCCTGCACCGGCAGCGCGTCCATGTCGGCGCGCAGCAGCACGGTCGGGCCGTCGCCGTTGCGCAGCACTCCGGCGACGCCCGTGCCGCCGATGCCCTCGACGGTGTCGTAGCCCGCCCTGGTGAGGCGTTCGGCGAGCTTCGTGGCCGTGCGGTGTTCGAGGCCGGACAGCTCGGGGTGCCGGTGCAGGTCCCGGTAGAAGTCCTCGAGGTCGGCGACCGGGAGGTCGGCGGTGAGGTCCAGTGCGGTGCGCGCGGCGGGGGAAGTGGTCACGGGGGCAGCGTATGCGGGCCGGATGGGACGGGGCCCGGGCGGTCGCGGCCGTGGGGCGGGGACGGGACTGCTCACGATCGGGTTCCAGTCGTCCGGTGTGGGAGATGCCACGACCGGGACGTGCGACCGGAGTACTGCTCGGTACATCCTTCTGACCAGGGCGATCGATCCCGAATTGGGCGGGGGAACCGTCCGGCGTCACCCACCCTTCACCTCGGGGCAACCCTGCAGATTCCTGACCATCCGTATGGTCATCGCTCCCAGAGAGCGCTTTCGCCAGATGTACGGAGGTACCCCCATGGGTCGTCCCGAGCGACCGGTCGACCCGCGGGCGGGTGCCGTGCAGGGGCTCGCGCACGCGTTGCGGGAGCTGCGCCGGGCCGCGGGCGGCCCGTCGTACCGGACGATGGCGAAGGTGGCGGGTTTCTCGGCGACCACGCTGTCCCAGGCCGCGGCCGGCGAACGGCTGCCGACGCTCGCCGTGGTCGAGGGGTACGTGCGGGCCTGCGACGGCGACCCGGCGGAGTGGGGCCCGCGCTGGAAGGAGGCCGAGGCGGAGGCGAACCGCGCCGCCGAGGCGGCGGAGCCGGACGAGGACGCCCCGGCGCCGCCGTACCGGGGCCTGGCCCGCTTCGAACCGGCCGACCGGCACCTCTTCTTCGGCCGGGACCGGATGATCGCCGACCTCCACGCGCTGGTCCGTGACCACCGTTTCGCGGTGCTGTTCGGCCCGTCGGGAAGCGGCAAGTCGTCCCTGCTGCGGGCCGGCCTCATCGCGCGGCTCCAGGAGGAGATCGCGGCCGGCACCTGCCCGGCGAGGCTGCGCATCCTGACCCCGGGGCCGACCCCCGCCACCACCTACGGCCACCTCCTCACCCCCGCCCCCTCCGAACCGGAGAGCTGGGTGGTGGTCGACCAGTTCGAGGAGATCTTCACCCTCTGCCACGACCCGGCCGAACGCTCCCGCTTCATCGACCTGCTGCTGGCCGCCCGCGACGAGAACACCCGCCTTCGCGTCCTGGTCTCCGTCCGCGCCGACTTCTACGCCCGCTGCGCCGAACACCGCGGCCTGGCCGACGCGCTGCACGGAGCCGCGCTGCTGCTCGGCCCGATGACGGCGGAGGAGTTGCGCGAGGCGGTGGTGGGCCCGGCCCAGGCGGTCGGCTGCCTGGTCGAACGCACCCTGACCGCCCGCCTGTTGGAGGAGACCCTCGACGAACCCGGCGGCCTCCCGATGCTCTCCCACGCCCTCGCGGAAACCTGGCGCCGCCGCAAGGGCCGCCTCCTCACCCTCTCCGGCTACGAGGCGGCAGGCGGGGTGAGGGGCGCGATCGCGGCAACCGCCGAGCAGGTCTACGGCACCCTGTCCCCCGCCGAGTCCACCACAGCCCGCCACCTCCTCCTCCGCATGATCGTCCCGGGCCAGGGCACCCCGGACACCCGCCGCCCCCTGACCCGCACGGAACTGTCGGAGTGGTCGAACCCAGCGGTCCCGGCAGTCCTGGAACGCCTGACCCGAGCCCGCCTCCTGACCGCCGACGAGACCGGCGTCCACCTCGCCCACGAGGCCCTGATCACCTGCTGGCCCCGCCTCCACGACTGGATCGAACAGGACCGCGAGCGCCTATGCCACCACCGCATGCTCACGGACGCGTCCCGCACCTGGCTGGACCACGACAAAGACCCAGGCACCCTGTACCGAGGAACACGCCTGTCCCGAGCGGAGGAACTGTTCGGGGAAGGGGCCGGGGGTCGGGACGCGCGGCAAGGTTGGTGGCGTGCGGCCGGAGGTGACGGTGCAGGTCGTGCGACTGGCCAGCCGACCACTTACGCGACCAACACCCTCAGGCCCAACCCCCTCAGGGGCGCGGGGAACTGCGCGACCAGCCCCCACGCTCCGGCACCCGACATCGAACCCAAGCCCACCCCGCCCCACTCCAACACCCTTAGGCCCAACCCCCTCAGGGGCGCGGGGAACTGCGCGACCAGCCCCCACGCTCCGGCACCCGACATCGAACCCAAGCCCACCCCGCCCCACTCCAACACCCTTAGGCCCAACCCCCTCAGGGGCGCGGGGAACTGCGCGACCAGCCCCCACGCCCCGGCACCCGACACCGAACCCAAGCCCCCCACCCCCACCACCCCCCTGACCACCCCCGAACGCGCCTTCCTCACCGCCGCGCTGGCTGCCCGTGATGCCGAACACCGCACAGCCACCCGAACAAGCAGACGCCACCGCATCCTCACCGCGTCCCTCGCCACCGTCCTAGCCATAGCCGTACTGACAGCAATCGCCGTATGCCACGAACGGGCCGACAACGAACGCCAACGCACCCAGACCGCCGCCCGCCGAATCGCCGACGTGGCGGACGGCCTACGGACCACAGACCCCCGTACCGCCCTCCAACTAGGCGTAGCCGCCTGGCGGACAGCCCACTTGCCGGAGACCCGACGCGCGCTACTCGGCTCGCTCGCCCAGGCGGAGACGGACGCCTTCAGCGACCCCACTCCCGGCGACAACCCCCGGCGGGCGCTCGCCGACAACGGCCGCACACTCCTCGGCGCGTCCGGCGACACCTGGCACACCTGGGACGTGACCACCCACCGAGCCACCGGTTCGGGCCGGGTCCCCCGCGGCACGGTGACCGACGCCGACCCCTCCGCCCACATCCTCGGAGTCACCGAGGACGACGGCGGCCTGCGGCTGTGGAACACGCGCACCCGCCGCTGGACCGGCCCGTCCGCCTCCCACGACCTCGCTGACATCCACTTCACCGGCGACGGACGCACCTTCCTCACCACCGAGGGCGACCACGTGCGCCTGCGCTCGGTCGCCGACGGCCACGTCACCTTCGAGGCCCGGGCACCGGACGCGGACCTCACCGCCGTCAGCGCGGACGGCCGTACCGCGGCCGCGTGCTCGGCGGGAACCGTGCACATATGGAACACGGTCAACTCCACTCCGGTGAAAGGGACTTGGCAGCAAGTCCCCGCCCTCTGCGACGCCGACCCCGCCGTCCTCACCCTGTCCGGTGACCGTCTGGC
This sequence comes from Streptomyces sp. NBC_00986, assembly GCF_045162565.1. NCBI lineage: Bacteria > Bacillati > Actinomycetota > Actinomycetes > Kitasatosporales > Streptomycetaceae > Streptomyces > Streptomyces sp. NBC_00986. The sequence goes on along the minus strand of NZ_CP108733.1, from coordinate 5,939,450 downwards.
CGCCGCCACCGACACCGGACTGCGCGTCTGGAACACCGCGACGGGCCGCACGGTCGCCGACCTCCCCGACGCCGGTGTGCAGTACGCGTCCTTCAGCCCGGACGGCACCTTCATGGCGACGGCGGACGGTTCGGAACTCCGGGTCTGGCGGCTCACGGCCCCCGCCACCCCCGTCTTCCGCCACGACCTCGACAACCAGAACCTCTACGGCGGCCTCGTCTGGGACCACGACGGCCACACCCTGCGCTACCTGGAGGGCGGCACCGTCCACACCCTCGACCTGGGCGAGGCGGTCACCTCCGCATGGCACCCCACCACGCTGAACGACATCCGCTTCAGCCCGGACGGCTCCACCTACGCCACCACGCGACGCACCGGCGACCACTACCTCTTCCGCCTCTACGACACCGCGACCGACCGCCTCCGCCACACCTTCCCGCCGGTCCCCGTCCCCGTCTCCGCGGACCCCGCCCTCCCGACCGTCCCCGCCGACACCCTGCCCCTGATGGCCTTCGGCCCGGACGGCACCCGGTTCGCGTACGGCGTCTCGGCGCCGGGCCGCACCGCGGTGGCGCAGCCGTTCGGCCTGTGGGACATGACGCACCGGCGGCCCCTGGCCTCGCTGGACCTGCCAGGCGGCGCGGTCGTCGCGATCACGCTCGGGCCGGACGGCGGTCACGCCCTCTACGCCGTCCGAACCTCCGCCATCGGTGAACTCACCGATGAGACCTGGGACTTCGCGCGCGGCCGCAGGACAGCGGTCCTCACCGGCGTCACCGGCAGCCACCTCGCGGTCCGCCCGGACGGCGGGCTCCTGGTCGGCGAGGGCAGGGTGGCCCGGTCGCCCTCGGGCCGGTCCACCGGGCACGACCTCGTGCAGGGCGGCCAGATCGGCGCGCTCGCCTTCAGCGCCGACGGCTCCGCGCTGGCGGTCGGCGACCAGACGGGCCGGGTCGACCTGTGGGACGGACAACTGCGCCACCGCGACGGCATCCTGCGCAACGTCTTCCCCGCCGCGATCGGCACCCCCCTCCTCGGCACCGCCCCGGAAGGCGTCTCGGCCGTCGCCTTCAGCCCCGACGGCCGCACCCTCGCGGTCGGCGGTGGCGGCGGCAGCCTGCAGCTCTGGGACGTGGCCACCCAACAGCCGCTCAGCAGCGCCCCGTTGACGACCCCGGGCGAGGCGATCACGTCGCTGGCCTTCAGCCCGGACGGCAGCACGGTCTACGCCGGCAGCGCCCACGTCCCGCTCCAGCGCTACGCCGTGGACCCGGCCCGGGCCCTGGCACGGGTCTGCGCACGCACCGGGAACGCGGAGCTGACGCGGGCGCAGTGGCGGACGTACGTACCGGACGCGCCGTACCGCCGCATCTGCTGATCCGGCGGATACCTCTCACCCGTACGGCCCAGCTCACCCGGCCACGTCCGCACGGCGCTGATCCACTGATGAGGAACGAAGAAAACAAGGGGGCCGGTAGTACCCACTAGGACCCACCGAAGGAAGTGCCGCCCATGGCTGTTCCCGAAGCCACCCTCGCCATCAACTTCACCCAGGGGCTGAACGACGCCTGGTCGAAGGTCGCGCAGTTCGTGCCGAAACTCGTCGGCTTCCTGGTCATCCTGGCCATCGGCTGGTTCGTGTCGAAGATGATCGCGCGCGTCCTGGACCGGGTGCTGCGCAAGGTCGGCTCGGAGAAACTCTCCGAACGGGCCGGTACGGAACGGTACTTGCGGGACTCCAAGTACGACATGACCGGCATCGTCTGCAAGATCGTCTACTACGCGCTGATGCTGATCACCCTCCAGCTCGCGCTCGGCGTCTTCGGCTCCAACCCGGTCAGCACGATGATCAACGGCATCGTCGCCTGGCTCCCGCGCGGCATCGTCGCGGTCGTCCTGGTCGTCGTCGCGATGGCCATCGCCAACGCGGTCCGGGGCATCGTGGGCAGCGCCCTCTCCTCCATGTCGTACGGCAAGATGCTCGCGACCATCGTCTGGGCCTGCATCATGGCGCTCGGCGTGATCGCGGCCCTCGGCCAGGCGGGCATCGCCACCTCGGTCACCCAGCCGGTGCTCTACGCGGCCCTCGCGACCGCGGCCGGCATCCTGATCGTCGGCGTCGGCGGCGGCATGATCACCCCGATGCGCCAGCGCATGGAACGCATGCTGATGGCCGCCGAACGCGAGACCACCAACGCCAGGGGCAGCCTCACGGCCTACCAGTCGGGCCGCCAGGACGCGATGACGAACCAGCCGGCGCGGGAGCGGACGGACATGGGGACGGACATGGGGACCGATGGACGACGGGACATGCCCGGGTCGTCGGGCATGCCGGGATCGTCAGGCATGTGACCTGCGTAGATCTGTAGAGATCTGTGGGGAGCCCTACGGGGCCGCGTGGAGATGCAGAACCCGCGTGGCCTGGTGGGCCGGACCGGGCTCGGCCGCTTTGGCCGGGCTCGCGTTCGCCGCTCCGATCAGGGCGGCTACGGCGATGACGGCGGCGCAGAATCCTCTGACGTAACGCGCGGACATACCTACCTCGCAACGACAGTGACAGCGACGAATTAAACACGCTTAATGCGTGCCTAACTTAGAGGGTCCGGGTGCGCAACGGGAAGGGCTTCAGGGCGAGTTGAGTCACCGGAAACCCTTTTTCAGTCACCACGGCGCTGCTCGGGGAGCAGCCCGTGCCGGTGCACAAGCCAGCTGATGGCGGTCAGCCTGCACACCGCGTAGTCGTGGCCGACCGGCTCCCGCCAGTCCAGTTCCGCGAGCGCGTCCAGGAAGCCGAGCGCGTAGTCCGTGAGGTCGGCGTGGTCCGGGGGCGGGGGCGTCAGATCCGGGCCGCCGGCCGCGAGGCGTTCACGCAGTTCAGCCACGTGCTGATCTACGGCGGCCACGAAGGCGGGCTCGAACGCGAACTCCGCGAAGCGCGGCGCGTACGAGTCGCTGATCTTGGCCAAAGGGGACATTTCTCCACCGTACGTTACGGACGTTATGGAGAGTTCGTGATTCTCATCACCCGGGCGGGGTCAAGTAGTTACTCTCGGCGACAGGCCGGTAACTACTCGGAGGTGACTGTCGCATGGTCCACGTTCGCCAACTCGACCCGAGCGCATCCCCGTTGGACTACTTCGGCTATGAATGCCGTCGTTTGAGGGAGGCGGCGGGTCTCACGCTGGAGGGCCTCGGCAAGATCCTCTTCTGCACCGGCTCGCTCATCGGACAGATCGAGACGGCGCAGAAGGTCCCGACCCGGAACTTCGCCGAACGCCTCGACGCCGCGTTCATGACGGACGGGTCCTTCACCCGCATGATCGGCATGGTCCTGCGGAGCCAACTCCCCAACTGGTTCCAGCCGTACGCGGAGATGGAGGCGAAGGCCGCCTTCATCTCCACGTATCAGTGCCAGGTGGTGTACGGACTGCTTCAGACGCCGGAGTACGCGGCGGCGGTGCTGGCCGTCGACTACCCGGACAAGCTTGAGGAGATGGTCGCGGCACGGATGGAGCGGCAGCGCATCCTGGAGAAGAAGCAGCCGCCTGCGGTCTGGGTCGTCCTGGACGAGGCCGTACTGCTCCGGGAGATCGGCGGCCGTGAGGTCATGCGCAAACAACTCGCCCGTCTGGTGAGCTTTCGTGAGAACCCCTGGGTGAACATTCAGGTGCTGCCGTTCTCCGCAGGCGCGCACGCCGCGACTATGGGTTCCTTCAATCTCCTGCGCTTGGACGACGACCCCGACATCTACTACTCCGACGGCTACGACCAGGGGCACATGACCGCCAACCCGGAAGTCATCAGGGAACGTTCGGTCGGATACGCTCGCTTGCAGGCCACTGCCCTCTCGGTGGAGGACTCGGCCGACCTGATCGCGCGCGTGATGGAGGAACGTTATGGAGACCGGGCGGAAGACGTGGCGTAAGTCCAGTTACAGCGGCAGCAACGGCGGTGACTGCGTCGAGTGCGCCCCCATCGGTGCTACGGAGTGGCGCAAGTCGTCCTTCAGCGGCACCAACGGCGGCGAGTGCGTCGAGGTCGCCGCCAGTGCTCCTTGCGTCGCGATCCGTGACTCCAAGAACCCCGGCGGAGCCGTTGTCACCATCAACCGCGCCCACTTCGAGGAATTCATCAACTCACTCTCGATGTAACTGAGTTACCAGCCAGTCTGTAACTCGGCTTACTGGCATCATTAACCGCATGGTGAGACGGGACGACCCGGAAGTCATCGGGCGCAGGGTCCAGCAGTTGCGGCACGAACGCGGGCTCACCCAGCGGCAGTTGGCCGAGCCCGCCTACACGCCCGCGTACATCTCCACGCTTGAGGCCGGCCGGGTCCGCCCCTCCGACGACGCGTTGCGCCACCTCGCCGAGCGACTCGGCGTCGCCTACGAGGAGTTGGCGACCGGCCGCCCCGCCCACCTCGCCACCGAACTCCGCCTGCGGCTCACCGAGGCCCAACGCACCCTGGCCACAGGGGAGTCGGAGGAGGCCACCGAGCAGTACGCCGACCTCCTGGAGGAAGCGGTGTCGCTCGGGCTGGCGGACGAGGAGGCGGTGGCGCTGCTGGGACTCGGCGAATGCGGCCTGGACACCGGCGACTTGACCGCCGCCCGCGAGTACTTCGAGCGCGCCGAACACCGCCTGGCCGACGAACCGCTCCCGTCCCGCGTCCCGGCGATCCGGGGCCGCGCGGTCGCCCACTACCTCACCGGTGAACTCCGTTACGCCGTCTACCTGTTGGAGTCGACGCTCGACGAGCTGAACAGGGGCGGCCTGCACGACCCCGACGCGCTCCTGCTGCTCTACGCGAGCGCGATAGGCCCGTACATGGACATGGGCGCGCACGCGAGGGCGGCCCAGGCGGCGGAGTTGGCGCTGGCACTCGCGCCGCAGGTGGCGGACCCGGCACTGCTCGCGCGCATGCACCGCTCGGTGGCGCGGACACTGATAGCGGAGGGCAAGGTGGCGGAAGCGGACGCCTCCCTCGCGAAGGCCGCCGATCTGTACCGTCAGCTCCAGTTCCGTACCGAACTCGCCAACTGCCACTGGATGCGCGGCTACGTCTACGCCCAGGACGGCGAACTGGAGCGCGCCGAGGTCGAGTTGAGACAGGCGCTGGCCATGCTGACGGCGAAGCGCGCCGCGCTCTACAGCAGTCAGGTCGCCGTGGAGCTGGCCGACGTACTCCACAAACGCGGCAAGTCCGACGAGGCCGCCGCCCTCCTCCACGACGTCCTCAGCGACCTCAGCTCCGAACGCGGCGCCCTGCACTCCGCCGCCGCCCACCGCCTCCTCGGCATCATCGCCGAGGACTCCCGCGACACGGACGCGGCCGAGGAGCACTACGTCCGCGCCCTCAGCCTGCTGGAACGCGCGGGCGCCGCCGGCGACCTGGCCGACCTCTGCCGCATGCTCGGCGACCTGCTCCGCCGCACCGGCCGGGTCGAGGCAGCCCTGGACGCCTACCGCACCGGCCTCGGCCACCGCACCGCCCCCGGCACGACAACCCTCGGCCCGGCCCCCGCACAGCCTCCTCTTTGACAAATCGGGGATACCGCACAGCGCCGACGGTTACCGTGCGACGGACGAGTCGTAGCCGTAGTGGTGTGAAACGGGATGAGACAGGCGCGTGCGGGTGCAGAACGAACGGACGGTCGCCGACGGCCTGCGCCTGGCCGTACGCGCCATGGTCTACGCGGTCCTGGGCGGCGTGGCGCTGATCGCGATCGCGACGGTCGTCTCGGTCCTCGGCCCGATGGTGGCGATCGACCTCTACACCCCTGCCGTAGCGGCCTGGTGGACGGTCTTCACGGCGGTCGCCGTCCAGGGCGTCCCCTTCCTGCTGCTGGGCACGGTGGTGTCGGCGGCGATCGGAGCGTTCGTCCCGGAACGGGTGTTCACCCGCCTCCTCCCGCGCAACCAGGCCTTGGCGGTCCCGATCGCGGGCGCGGCAGGCGTCGTACTCCCCGGCTGTGAATGCGCATCGGTACCGGTGGCGAGCAGCCTGATGAGACGGGGCGTGGCTCCGGCGGCGGCTCTCGCGTTCCTGCTCTCGGCCCCGGCGATCAACCCGGTCGTCCTGGTCGCCACATCGATCGCGTTCCCGAACCAACCGAAGATGGTGCTGGCCCGCTTGGTGGCCTCGCTGGCGACGGCGGTGGTGATGGGCTGGCTGTGGGCGAGATTCGGCAGGGAGGAATGGCTACGCCTCCCAAAGCGCGCGCAGACGACCTCCTCCTCCCCGACGGGCGTGAAGGCCTTCGTGGCAGGCCTGCAGCACGACTTCCTGCACGCGGGAGGCTTCCTGGTCCTGGGTGCGGCAGCGGCGGCGACCTTCAACATCGCCGTACCCCGCTCGATCCTGGACATCTTCACGGGTTCGTCCTGGCTGTCGCTCCTGCTACTGGCCCTGCTGGCAGTGGTGTTGTGCGTATGCAGCGAGGCGGACGCGTTCGTGGCGGCCTCGCTGAGCGGCTTCTCCCCGGCGGCGAAACTGGCGTTCATGGTGGTGGGCCCGATGGTCGACCTGAAGCTGATCGCCCTCCAGGCAGGCACGTTCGGCCGCGCCTTCGCCTTCCGCTTCTCTTCGACGACGTGGCTGGTGGCGGTGGTCAGCAGCACGCTGGTGGGTTGGTGGTTGCTGTGAGGCGCTACGGCTCGGCGGTCCTGCTGCTGCTGATGGGCGGAGCGGTCCTACGGATCTCCCTCTTCAGCGAGCTGTATCTCCGGTATGTGCAGGCGGCGTTGAGGCCGTACCTGGTCGTGTCGGGAGCGCTGCTGATCCTGCTGGGTCTGGCAGCGGCGGTGAGGGGGATGCGGCAGAGGGAGCACGAGGAGGAGGGCGAGGAAGAGGAGGGGGAGGAAGAGAAGGGAGAGGAGCACGCCCACGACCACTCCCACGGCGGCCCCCGCATCGCCTGGCTGCTGACGCTCCCGGCCCTGGCGCTCCTGCTGTTCCCTCCCCCCGCACTGGGCTCGTACAGCGCGTCACGCGAGGAGGCACAGCGTGCGGCGCAGGGCGTGGGCACGTTCCCCGCCCTCCCCGCCGGAAAGGTGCTGGACATCTCGGTCGCCCAGTACAGCTCCCGCGCGATCTACGACACCGGCCGCTCCCTCAAGGGCCGCACCCTCCGCATGACCGGCTTCGTCACCCACGGCTCCAACGGCACCTGGTACCTCACCCGCCTCCTCGTCACCTGCTGCGCGGCCGACGCGACGATCAGCAAGGTCGAGATCCGGGGCGACGAGGCCGACGGCGCTCCGCAGACGGACAGTTGGGTCACGGCCACAGGCACGTGGATCCCCAAGGGCAAGCTCGGGACGGACGGCGCGTGGCCACCGATCCTCAAGGCGACGACGGTGAAACAGGTGAAGGAACCGGCTGACCCGTATGACAAGCGTTGACGCATTCTGGAGGTTCGGGTGATTCCTGCGCGTTAAGGTGCCTCTGATGCGCTGGGTGTGGAGCGTGTCACGCATCGCTACGAAACAAAGGCCGCCGGGAGTGCTGTGCGGCCGTGCATCTGGGGGGCCTCATGCACGAGATGGTCAAGGGTGGGAACGTCGGTCTGGCGTCGCTGAGCGAGGACGTCGGCTCGGTGATGATGAGCCTGAGCTGGGGAAGTCCGACGGGAGAGGGCGACGCGGACGTCTCCGTACTGCTGCTCACCGCGGACGGAAAAGTGCGCAGCGACGGGGACTTCTACTTCTACAACAACCCCGTCGCAGCCGACGGGAGCGTCCAGTTGCTCGGCAAGGCGCCGACGGCGGACGGCAGCGAGGACCGGATCACGTTCGATCTGACCGCTATTCCGGCGGGTGTTGAGCAGATCGTTGTAGCGGCAAGCCGTTATGAGAGCGCCCGTTTCTCCGAACTGCAGGATCTGCGGCTGACGTTGGCCGACGGCTCCGGTGAGAGCCTGCTGCGCTTCTCGATCGATGATCCCGGCGAGGTCAGCGCGCTGCTCTTCGGCGAGTTCTACCGGCGGGGCGGGGACTGGAAGTTCCGGGCGATCGGACAGGGCTACGAGTCCGGACTGGCGGGCGTGGCAACGGACTTCGGCGTCGACATCGACGACGACGCGGGCGAGGAGAGTGCGCCTGACACTGAGGTTGAGGCCGAGGTTCTTACGCCGGAAGCCGTCTCCGTGATTCCCGCGCAGCCGTCCAGTCCCGCGGTCGAATCGGTACCCGAGGTGGGGAGCGGGACCGAGGCAGCTCCGCGTCCCGCCCGTCCTCGTACGGCCAAGAAGAAGGTCACCCTGCCGAAGGTGGCCAAGAAGTCCCTCGCCGAGAACGACTCCTGGCGGGGTGCCCGGCTCTTCCCGGCCTCCGCGCTCAAGAGCGACCACGAGCGGGAGACGCGGGCGACCTCCGTGCTGCTGTCGGTGATGGCCCAAGTGCCGGAGTTCGGGCGGCGGTTGACGGCCGCGTTCGGGGCACCGGTCGGGCGGATGGAGACGTTCACCGAGGTCACGCTGCCCAACGGCGAGTCGCCCCGGCGGCCCGACGGGGTGATCCGGGTCGAGCGGGCGGGCAAGCTGTGGACGGCGCTCGTCGAGACGAAGACGAACGGCAACCCGCTCAAGCCGGACCAGGTGCAGGCCTACGCCGACATAGCGGCCCGGCGCGGATACGAGGCCGTCATCACGCTCTCCAACGACGTGGAGCTGGAGGGCAGCCCGCTGGTGGAGGTCAAGCTCGACGGGCGGCGCAAGCACAAGGTGGCGCTCTGGCATCTGTCCTGGGCCGAAGTCGCCCACCAGGCACAGCTGTTGATCCGGCACGAGGGGGTCGGCAACGCGGCGCACGCCTGGCTGCTCCAGGAACTGCTGCACTACCTCCAGCACGAGAACTCCGGTTGCCACGGCTTCCAGAACATGGGCCGCTCCTGGGTCCCGGTGCGCAACGCGATCGACGCCGAGACCCTGTGCCAGGGAGACCCGCGTGCGGTGGAGGTCGTGGAGAGCTGGGAACGGCTGGTCCGGCAGGTGTGTCTACGGCTGGGCGGCGAGCTGGGGGAGAAGGTACTGCCGGTGCAGCGGGCCAAGCGAGGTACCGACCCGGCATCGCGACGGGCGGCGTTGGCCGACCGGCTCTGCTCCGAAGGCCGACTCGACGCCGAACTCCGTATCGAGGGCACGCCCGGTGTCCTCGCCCTCTGCGCCGACCTGCGCACCGGCAAGCTGCGCACGTCCATCGAGATCGACGTACCCGACCAGGGCTACCCCCTCACCTGGGCCAAGCGGTTGGTCCGTCGGCTCGCCGAGGCACCGGCCGACCTGCACGTCGAGACCCTCCTGGAGGGCCAGACGGGCGGCCCGCGCGGCACGCTGGAACGCCTGCGCCCCGAACCGGCCGACATCCTCCCCAAGAACGGAGCACAGATCAGCGGCTTCCGGCTCTCCCTCTTCAGGGGCATGGGCAACACCCGGGGCACCGCGGAATCAGGCTTCATCCGCAGCGTCGACGAATCCGTGGACCGCTTCCACGCGAGCGTGGTGGTGCATCTGGAAGGGCGTTCGGCGCGGGCCCGTCGACCCGTCGACGCCTAGATGGTGCGGGTCAGGGCGTTGATGACGGCGCATAGTGGTGGGCCAGGCTGGTGGCGAGGTCGCGGAGGTGAGCCCTGGCCTCGGTGGGGCCGTGCACGGTGATGGCGCTCCCGAACGGCAGGAGTGCTCGCACGTCCTCCAGATGCAGGAAGCGGATCGTCACCTTGTGGCCGGTGGCGGATTCTTCGCGGTCGTGGTCATGGTCGTCCGGGACGAGTCGTAGGCCGAAGATCCGTTGCGCTCGCGCGATCTGGGTCTGGTCGATGGTGGCGCTGACCTCAACCGCGTGGTTGTGCTCCCACTGATCAACGAGCGCTGCGGCGACGGTGGCCAGGGTCTGGCTCTCGCGGATCCGTCGTGGCCGGTCGACTTCTTGCCACGTCGTGATCCGTTCGAGTCGGTACATCCGTGGCACGCCGGCACGGTCGGCGACGAGGTACCAGATGCCGGCCTTGGCGAACAGCCCGTAGGGATCCACGACCAGGTCGCGTGGGCATGACTCGCGTGGGCTGTCGTACTCGATCCGTAGCCGGCGACCTCGCCGCACCGCGCCGATCAGCGAAGCCGGAGTCGTGCCGGAAGCTCGTGCCTGACGCCAGGGACGGCTGTCCACGTGCACGACGTCGGTGAGCGGCAGGAGCTCATGAACTCGACGTGACTGTGCGGCGGCGATCTTGGAGAGAGCGCGCCGGCTCTCGACCGATGCGTCGAGCTCCGCACGTTGCTTCTCGTCCAGCCCGGTGAGCGACAGCTGATCACGCTCGCCCGGTGTGAGTCGCGTGAGGTCGAGCCCGGACCCGGGCAGCATGGTCACGCCTCCGAGGCGGCCCCGGTGTGCGGTCACCGGCAGACCGGCGTCGCGGAGCCAGTTCAGGTCTCGGGTGACGGTTCGAAGTGACACCCCGAGCGCCGAGGCGAGTTCCCGCGTGGTCACGGCATCCCTCGACTCGAGGAGCAGCATCAGGGAGAAGAAGCGGTCCGGGGTCACCCACCGATTTTTTCAGGAATTGCGACATGATGCGGCGCATATCCCGGTCAGGCTGATGGACGCGTACCTACGACCTGCGAGAAGGAACAACCATGACCACCACATCCGTCGTGTCCATCGTCTATGTGAACGACGCTCCCGCCGCAGCTCGCTTCTACGGCGACCTCCTCGGCATGAGCCCCTCGTTCGAGACTTCGGGATACATCACCTTCGACCTCGGGCCGGGCGCTGACCTCGGTCTGTGGTCCGGCCAGTTCGAGGATCTGGCACCGGACGTCCCGCGCACCAGCGAGGTGTGCGTGGCCATCGACGGTGGACCCGACGAGCTCGACGCGATCTTCAAGCGGTGGCAGGCCAAGGGGGTCACGATCCTGCGCGAGCCTCATGACGCGGGGTTCGGGCCGACCTTCCTCGCAGCCGATCCGGACGGGAACCGCATCCGCGTCGCACCGCGGGGCTGAAAGGCCGCAACGCGGCTCGTGAAGCGGTGCCGGACAACTACACCTAGATCTGCACCCGCCCCTGCTTCTGCACATCCGTCAGCCGCTGCGCGCCGATTTCCGACGCCTGGCCCATCGCGTCCACCGGCACGTTCCCCAGGCCGCCGTTCGTGACGGTGATGGTGTCGTCGCCGATGCGGACGGCGGCGGTGTCGAGGGTGAGGGTGGACCGGTCGCCCTCGGGGGTGGTGCCGGTGAGGGTGAGGTGGAGGCCTTCGCGGGCGTCGCCGACGTTGGGGAGGGTGGCCTCCGTGACCGTCACGGTCTGGGTGCCGGAGCGGGTGGTCGTCGCCGTGAAGTTCGCGCACTTCTGGGGGAGGGTGCGGAGCCAGTCCAGGGTGCGGTTCACGTCCTTGGGGGCGAACGCGGCCACCTGGTAACGGAGTTGGGCCTCGTCGTCGAGGTCGTCCAGGGTGGTCACCGCCTGGGTGGTGGCGGGGGTGCCGAGGAGTTCGTCGGCGTAGAGGGCGTCCAGGAGGCGTTGGCAGTCGGGGGTGTTCGTCTTCGCCTTCAGCAGGGTGTCCCGCCACGTCGCCGTGCCCTGGGTCGGGGTCCAGGGGGCGCCCAGGTCGGCCTCCTTGATCAGCGCGGCCTGCGCCTGGGCCGGGGTGAGGACGGGGGCGGCGGCCGGGGACGCGTGGGCGGCGGGAGTCGTCCGCACGGCCGAGGGGGAGGGGGCGGTCGTCACCTCGTGCAGGATGGCCTCGTTCGCACAGCCGGCCGCGGTCAGCGGGGTGCCCGCGGCGAGTATCGCGGTGAGGAGGAAACGGGCCGGGGTACGGGTCATCGGGGGTCCCTCCTGGGGCACGGGGTGCGTTCCCCCAACGGCACCACCGCCCCGGCCCGCCCACCAGCGCGCCGGGCCGTCCGGGTGAGTGCCAGTACGTCGGTCGGGGGTCGGGTGCGGCCCGGTGGGGGCTGGCCGCGCAGTTCCCCGCGCCCTTAAAAACAGGGCATCAGCGCCACCCCCCCCAGGGGCGCGGGGAACTGCGCGCCCAGCCCCCACGGTGCCGCACTCGAAATCCGCAGGGTGCCGGCGCTCAAGTCGCCCCAAGCGCCACCCCCGTAGGGGTGCGGGGAACTGCGCGCCCAGCCCCCACGGTGCCGCACTCGAAATCCGCAGGGTGCCGGCGCTCAAGTCGCCCCAAGCGCCACCCCCGTAGGGGCGCGGGGAACTGCGCGCCCAGCCCCCACGGTGCCGCACTCGAAATCCGCAGGGTGCCGGCGCTCAAGTCGCCCCAAGCGCCACCCCCCTAGGGGCGCGGGGAACTGCGCGGCCAGCCCCCACCGGGCCGCAGCCATTCGAATCGTCATTAGCCGACCTGCCGCGTCCCGCCTACTGTCGGAGACACCCGCAGCGAGCCCACGCCCCCCTGGAGACCCCCATGTCGAAGATCCTCTTCGTGCTGACCGGCGCCGACCACCTCACCCTGGCCGACGGCACCCAGCACCCCACCGGCTACTGGGCCGAGGAGGTCGTCACCCCGTACGAGGCATTCAAGGCGGCCGGTCACGAGGTCGTCGTCGCCACCCCCGGCGGTGTCGTACCGCCCGTCGACCGCGGCAGCCTCGCCCCCGACTACAACGGCGGCCAGGAGAACGCCGACCGGGTCGCGGGCGTCCTCGCGTCGAGTCCCGAGCTCCAGCACCCGGTCAAGCTGACCGAGGTCGACCTCGCCGACTACGCCGCCGTCTACTACCCGGGCGGCCACGGCCCGATGGAGGACCTCGCCGTCGACGCCGACTCCGGCCGCCTCCTCACCCTGGCCCTCGCCTCCGGCAGGCCCCTCGGCGTGGTCTGCCACGGGCCCGCCGCGCTGCTCCCGGCCACCGAGGAGGACGGTACGAACGCCTTCGCCGGGCGGCGCCTCACCGGGTTCACCAACGCCGAGGAGACCCAGGGCGGCCTCGCCGCAAAGGTGAAGTGGCTGCTCCAGGACCGGCTCGTGGAACTCGGCGCCGACTTCCAGGAGGGCGAGCCCTGGGCCCCGCACGTCGTGGTCGACGGCAACCTCGTCACCGGCCAGAACCCGGCGTCCTCCGCCCCGGTCGCCGACGAACTCCTCAAGAAGCTCGGCTGACGGATCTCGGCTGACTAATTCCGTCGCCGAAGCCGTCGTACGACTGCTACCGTCCGCCGCATGAAGCGCGCCAAGCCGTTCCCGTCCTCCTGGACGACGACGCCGGACCCTGTCCCGGCGCGCTGACTGCTGACTCAAGTCGAAGCCCCGGGGCGAGTGCCCCGGGGCTTCGTCGTCGCCGGATTCCTCGCCCCGCCCGTCGTAGAGCGAGGTACCCATGAGCGAGAAGAACCCGATCGAGAAGAACCCGCACGACCACCGACGTCTCGGCCGCGAGCTCGACCTCTTCGACACCGACCCCCTGATGGGCGCGGGCCTGCCGTACTGGCTGCCCGACGGCGCGACCGTACGGCATGAACTGGAGGAGTACGTAAGGGAGTTGGAGCGCGCCGAAGGGTACCGACACGTGTACTCGCCCGTGCTCGGCAAGCGCGAGCTGTACGAGATCTCCGGGCACTGGTCGCACTACAGCGTGGACATGTTCCCGCCGATGAAGCTGGGTGGTGAGGAGGTCGTACTACGGCCCAGTCTCTGTCCCCACCACGCCCTCATCTACCGCTCCCGGTCCCACAGTTACCGCGAACTACCCCTCCGTATCGCAGAGTTGGGCGGCATGTACCGCTCCGAACCCTCCGGCGTCCTCGGCGGCCTGACCCGCGTCCGAGCCATCCAGCTCAACGACGCCCACATCTTCTGCACCCTGGACCAGGCGGTGGACGAGGCCCGCTCCGCCCTCGCCCTCATCACCCGCGCCTACGCCGACCTCGGCATCCACGCCTCCCGCCACCGCCTCTCCCTCCCGGGCGAAGGCGGCAAGTACGTTGCGGATCCGGCCCTTTGGCAGCGAGCCACCGCACTGCTCCGCGAGGTTCTCGACGACTCCGGCATCGCATACGAGTCCGCCGAGGGCGAAGCCGCCTTCTACGGCCCGAAGATCGACGTCCAGATCACCGACGCGGCCGGCCGCGAGGCCACCCTCTCCACCGTCCAGATCGACTTCCACCAGCCCGAACGCTTCGACCTGCACTACATCGGCGCCGACGGCGCGAAACACCGCCCGGTGATGGTCCATCGCAGCGTCATCGGGAGCGTGGAACGGGCGGTGGCGCATCTGCTGGAGGAGCACGGGGGTGCCTTTCCGGCGTGGCTGGCGCCCGTGCAACTGGTCGTGCTGCCGGTGTCGGACGCGCAGGCGGGACCGGCGTACGACCTCCTCCGCCAAGCCGAACTCCTCGGTCTGCGCGCCGAGTTGGCCTCCCCCGACCAGGGCAGCCTCGGCGCCCGCATCCGAGCCGCACGCCTCGTCCCGTACCAAGCGGTGATCGGCGAACGCGAAGCCGCCGACGACCTGGTCGCCGTACGACTGCGGGACGGGCGGCGGATCGAGCCGCTCGCGCCCGCCGAACTGCTGCACCACATCGCCACCCGGGTCGAGGCGCGCGGCACCGCGCTGTGGCCGGATGCGTAAGGTCACCCTTGAACCGCCTTGAACCGGCTCAGCTGCCTTGAACTGCCTTGATTCGCCGAACCGTCCCCGAGAGGAGCCTGACGTGACCGGTCAGCCCATCCCCGTGATCATCGACTGCGACACGGGGGTCGACGACGCCCTGGCGCTGCTGTTCGCCGTCCGCCACCCGGGCCTGGACCTGCGCGCGGTCACCTGCGTCGCCGGGAACACCGATGTCGACCAGGTCGTACGGAACACGCTGATCGTGCTCGACCACGCGGGCGCCGGTGACATCCCGGTCGCGCGCGGTGCGGCCCGGCCGCTGATCGAGCCGGCGCGTTCGGCGGCGCACGTCCACGGGCAGGACGGCATGGGCGACATGGGGCTGCCCGACTCCACCCGCACGCCCGTCGACGTGGACGCGGTGACACTGCTGCGCCGCGAGATCCTCGCCTCGCCGACCCCGGTCACGCTCATCCCGACCGCGCCGCTGACGAACATCGCGCTGCTGCTCCGTACGTTCCCCGAGGTCACCCGCAACATCGAGCGGATCGTGTTCATGGGCGGCGCGGTCGCGGTCGGGAACGCCACACCGGTCGCGGAGTTCAACGTGTGGCACGACCCGGAGGCCGCCGCGATCCTGCTCACCGCCGGGGTGCCGATCACGATGTACGGGCTGGACGTCTTCGAGCGGGTGCAGGTACCGGCCGCCGATGTGCAGCGGCTGAGGGAGAGCTCGGAGCCCCGGCTGAAGCTGGCCGGTGACCTCCTCGCCCACCGCGACCCGGCCGCGTCCGGCGACCCCACCCCCACCGGCGGCCTCGGCGACGCGGGCGCGGTCTGCGCGGTCGCCGACCCGGGCGGCCTCACCACCCGGCTGCTGCCGGTCGAGGTCTCCCTCGCTCCGGGACCGGGCCGAGGCCAGACGATCGTCGACCGGCGTGCACGGCACGGAGAGTCCGAGATCCATGACGGCGCGCGTGAACAGGCCCTGGTGGACGTGGGGTTGGACGTGGACGTGGAGCGGTACGTGAAGCTGTGGCTGGAGACGGTCGAAGGGTAAAGGGCTCGGTCGGCTCACCGGGAGTGCGGAGGAAACGGTTAGGGATACACTCCTTAGGGGTGTATCCCTAACCGTTTCCGTTCAGGAGGGCGCGTGCCGCGTCACGCAAGGCCGGACAAGCCGTCGCGTCTCTTCGACCGTGGTGCCGAATGGGACGCGCTCAGCGCTTTCGTGAACCGGCCGCTGCCCCACGCCATGCTCGGCATCGTCAGCGGCCGACGGCGCATGGGGAAGACGTACCTCCTGCGGGCTCTCGTCGAGCAGTGCGGGGGCTTCTACTTCGGGGCGACCGCCGGGACCGAGGCCGAATCGCTCCGGCAGTTCAGCGCGGCCCTGGCCGAGCACCAGGGTTCTCCGGTGCCCTTCACCTTCGCGACCTGGGACGACGCGATCTCGTTTCTCTTCGGTCTCGCCGTGCCGGGGCGCGGGGACAACCCGTTCCTCGTCGTCATCGACGAGTTTCCGTACCTGGTGAAGGTGGCGCCGGAGCTTCCCTCGCTCATCCAACGTGTGATCGACCGCTTCCAGGTGGACGAGAGCCGCATGAGGCTCCTTCTCTGCGGTTCGGCGATGTCCGTCATGGGAGGGCTGCTCGCCAGCACCGCTCCCCTGCGCGGCCGGGCCCAGCTCGAACTCGTCGTACGTCCCTTCGGCTACCGGGCCGCGGCGGACTTCTGGGGTGTCTCCGACGATCCCGCGCTCGCCGTAAGGCTGCACGCGGTGGTCGGTGGCACCCCCGCGTACCGCCGTCAGTTCCTGGCGGACGACATCCCCGCCGGTCTGGGGGACTTCGACGACTGGGTGTGCCGGACCGTCCTCTCGCCGTTCAGTCCGCTCTTCCGTGAGGCGCGCTATCTGCTCGCCGAGGAGGCCGACATCCGGGACACCGCGCTGTACCACTCGGTCCTCGCGGCGGTGGCACAGGGCAACACCACACGAGGCGGCATCGCGGGCTACATCGGCCGTAAGTCCGTCGACATCTCGCATCCGCTGAACGTCCTGGAGGACAGCCATCTGCTGGCACGCGAGGCGGACATCTTCCGGGCCGGAAAGTCGCAGTACCGCATCACCGAGCCGCTGATCAACTTCTATGAGGCGGTCATGCGTCCGGCCTGGGCGCGGCTGGAGAGCGGACAGGCCGCCGAGGTCTGGGGACAGTCGGCGGAGCGCTTCGCCGCGCAGGTCGCGGGACCGCATTTCGAGGCGGTGTGCCGGGAGTACGTGCTCGGACCCGGGCGCTCCCTGCTGAGTACGTCGTTGGGGGAGGTCGGCTGCGGTGTGGTGGCCGACCCGAAGGAGCGCCGGCAGATCGAGATCGATGTGGCCGTCGTCGAATCGGGGTCCGGAGCCGGCAGTCCCGCGGTCACGCTGCTGGGTGAGGTGAAGTGGGGGACCGTCATGGGGGTGAACCATCTGGAACGCCTGGGTCGGGCCAGGGAACTCCTTGCCGGCCGGGGCATGGACACGACACGGTGCGGGCTGGCGTGCTTCAGCGCCGTCGGCTTCAGCGACGCTCTCCGTGCCCGGGCCGAAGGAGGCGGTGTGCTGCTGATCGGCCTCGACGAGTTGTATGGCCGTGCGACGCCGACGGCGCTGATGCCCTGAACGAACCCCGCCACTCACCAACCCTGAGATGGGCGCAAGCGGCGGGGGTCCGGAGAGGTACGACTACCGGGATACGGCTGTCCGGATACGGCTACGACTGCGAAGCCCGCCGGCGACGAGTGGCGACCACGATCGCCGCGCCGCCCGCCAGCAGGACCGCCGCGCCGCCGACCAGCGTGCCGGTGTTGCTGCCGCCACCGGTCTCCGCGAGGTCACCGCCTCCGCCGCCGTTGGGTGAGGGGGCCGCCGCCGGAGTGGTCGACTCGGAGGTGGCCGGGGTCGGGGTGGCGGACTCCGGGGTCGACTCGGAGGCGCTCGGGGTCGGGGTCGAGGAGTCCGAGGCCGGCGGGGTGGACTCCGGGACCGACGGGGGGACCGAGGCCGGGGCCGACGGGGACGGGGGCTGGGACTCGGTGGTCGTGCAGTCCTTCGTGCCGCCGTTCCAGGCCGCGATCAGTTTGTCCTTGATGACCGTGTGGTCGGGGCCCTTGGGCAGGTCGCCGTGGACGAGGCCGTCGCCGGCGGCGGGGTTGCCGTCGAACTTGACCGCGCCGCGGTAGAGGTCGATCTGCGCGAAGCAGCCCTCGTCCGGCACCGCGATGTCGAGCGAGTCCGTCTGGCCCTTCTTCACGGTCACCGTGTCGAAGTCGACGAAGACCTGCTGCCCGGAGGTCGCGAAGGTCGCGCCGTGGGCGATGTACGAGGCGAGCGAGGCGGTGCAGGTGGACGCGTCACCGGCGGTGCGGACCTTGATGTGGATCTTGCCGTCGTCGGTGGGCTTCAGGTTCTGGTCGTCGACCTTGACCGAGGGGAAGAAGTCCGTGCCGTTCAGCGAGAACTGGCAGCCCTCGGTCTCGGTGACCGTGCCGGCGCCGGAGCCGGGCCGGTAGTGGCCACCGGACTCCCAGCCGTCACCGCCACCGCCGTGGGCCCAGGCGCCGGAGGCGGCGCCGACGGAGGCTGCGGCGAGGGCGAGGGAGGCGGCGCCTGTCCCCAACAGGCGACGCACGGTGACACGACTCGCTATGGACATACTTATCCCATCTTGGCCTGGCAAGGAGTGGAGGAGCTGAGCAGCGAAGGAAACACTGGGCTCATAGGTCACATGCGCCACAGCGTGTGCACATCGTGGGTCTACCGGAAGTTGACTGTCAACTTCCGTCAGCGCAGCGGGAATTCATAAGGAGACCACGTGCCCGACCTGTCCTCCCGTGACCCGGACTGGTGGCGGCAAGCCGTCGTCTACCAGGTCTATCCGCGCAGTTTCGCCGACGCCGACGGCGACGGACTCGGGGACCTCCAGGGCATCACCCAGCGCCTCGGTCATCTCGCCGCGCTCGGCGTCGACGCGCTCTGGCTCAGCCCGTTCTACCCGTCCGAACTCGCCGACGGCGGCTACGACGTCGCCGACTACCGCGATGTCGACCCGCGCCTGGGCACCCTCGACGACTTCGACGCGATGGTCGCCGAGGCGCACCGGCTCGGCCTGAAGGTCATGGTCGACATCGTGCCCAACCACACGTCCCGGCTGCACAGTTGGTTCCAGGAGGCGCTCGCCGCCGCGCCCGGTTCCGCGGCCCGCGACCGCTACGTCTTCCGGGACGGGCGCGGCGAGGACGGCCAACTCCCGCCCACCGACTGGCCGTCGGTGTTCGGCGGCAGCGCGTGGTGGCAACTCCCGGACGGGCAGTGGTACTTGCACCTCTTCACGCCCGAACAGCCCGACCTGAACTGGGACAACGAGGAGGTGCGGGAGGACTTCCGCACCACGCTCCGTTTCTGGTCCGACCGGGGTGTCGACGGCTTCCGCGTCGACGTCGCCCACGCGCTCGCCAAGGACCTCACCGAGCCGCTCCGCGACGTGGGCCCCATCGCGGCGAACTCCGAGGACGTCCTCGACTCGATCCCGCCGGGCAGCCACCCCTACTACGACCGCGACGCGGTCCACGAGATCTACCGCGACTGGCGGCGTACGGTCCTCGACACCTACACCCCGCCCCGCATGGCGGTCGCCGAGGCCTGGGTACCGGCCGCCCGCCGTGCCCTGTACGCCCGCCCGGACGAACTCGGCCAGGCCTTCAACTTCGAGTACCTGGAGGCGGGTTGGGACGCGGACGAACTCCGCGAGGTGATCACCGGCTCGCTCGCCACGGCCCGCGCGGCGGGCGCCTCGGCCACCTGGGTGCTGTCCAACCACGACGTCGTACGCCACGCCTCGCGCCTGATGCTGCCGGCGGGCACGGACCCCAACACCTGGCTCCTGTCGAACGGCCATACGCCACCGGTCGATACGGCGGCGGGCCTGCGCCGGGCCCGCGCCGCGACGCTGCTGATGCTGGCGCTGCCCGGTTCGTCGTACGTCTACCAGGGCGAGGAACTCGGTCTGCCCGAGGTCGCCGACCTGCCCGTAGAGGTCCTCCAGGACCCGATCTGGGAACAGCAGGGCCACACCCACAAGGGCCGCGACGGCTGCCGGGTACCGCTCCCCTGGACGTCGACCGGTCCGTCGTACGGCTTCGGGGCGGGGCCCGCGTGGCTGCCGCAGCCGGCGAGTTTCGCGGCGTACGCCGTGGAGGCACAGGACGGGACGGAGGGCTCGACGCTGGAGCTCTACCGCACCGCGCTCCGCCTGCGCCGCAAGCTGCTCGACGGGGAGGAGCTGACCTGGGCCCCGGACAGCGTGCCCGGGGTGCTGCACTTCGCGCGCTCCGACGGCTGGCGGTGTGTCACCAACCTGTCGGACGTGCCGGTCGCCCTGCCGCCGGGGGAGGTGCTGCTGAGCAGCGAACCGGCGGCGGGCGATGGGCAGTTGGGACTGCTGGCGCCTGACACGACCGTGTGGCTGGGGTTGTAGCGGGTTCACCCCACGGTCGGGGTCTGGCTGGCGCTGGGTGACGCCTCGCCCGGGAGGACCGGCGGCTGGGTGGTGCTGTTCACCGGCGGGGTGAGCACCACCTCCGGCTGGCCCGCGGCCGGGGGCGGCGGGGTCAGGTCCACGGCAGGCAGCTTCGGCGGGGTCGTCTCCTGGAAGAGGACCTGGCTGAAGTTGACCAGGCCGGTGTCCTCCATCACCGTGATGTGGTCCAGAACCGTCGCGTTGGCCTGGTTGGCCAGGACCCGCACCAGGGTGTTCTCGGTCGTTCCGCGGATCTTCGCGATGGTGGCGAAGATCGAACCGTGCGTCACCCGCAGGATGTTGGCGAAGTCCGTGTCGAACTGCTTGCCGCTGTCCCCGTTCAGGGTGTTGATGAACCCCTGCTGCTGCGGGCTGGGCTGGTTCGGGATCGTGATGTTGAGCATGGGGGCGATCTTGCGGACGGTGGAGTCCAGCGCCGCGTGCCCGTCGATCAGGTGCTTGCTCGCGGTGATGACCGCAGGGCTCGCCCCCTTCTTCAGTCCCATCTGGCCGACGGGGTACTCCCACAGCCCTGCCGCACGCACCTTGACCACGAAGTCGCGGTCGGCCTCGGTCAGCGGCCCCCACTGCGTGTTGGCGATCACGCGTGCGGGAGCGCTGGAGACCGTGGTCACGCCCAGCATTGCCGGATAGGCGAGGGCGACGAGGGTCAGGCTGAGGGCGCCGCCCACAACCATCGTTCCCGTCGCGTTCCGCGAAAAGCGCACCGTACCTCCTGTGTCGTGGACCGCCCGTCGGCGGTACGGACAGTCAGAAGTACGGATCGGGGAAGCGCGCGAAGTCTTTGGTTTTGGTAAAGCCCGAGTGGGGCGCGTCACAAGTGACGGGGGGTGGCTCCGGTTGTCGGGGCATCAACTCCGGGCGCGGGCGCGGGCGCGGGCCCGAGTCCTGGGTCTCCACCCCAACCCGGTGGACTACCGCCTGGCCCGCGTCGCCGAGCTGACGGGTCTGGACCCGGGCACACCCCGGCACGCGGCCCTGGCGGGCTCGTGTCAGGCGAACTGACCGGGCTGGTAGTCGCCGGCGGGCATCGTGAGCATGACGTTCATCCGGTTGAAGCTGTTGATGAGGGCGATCAGCGAGACGAGTGCCATGAGCTGCTCCTCGTCGTAGTGCTTGGCGGCGTTCGCCCACACGTCGTCCGACACCCCGCCGGCCGCGTCCGCGATCCGGGTCCCTTCCTCGGCCAGCTCCAGCGCGGCGCGCTCCGCCTCGCTGAACACGGTCGCCTCCCGCCAGGCGGCGACGAGGTTGAGCCGCACCGCCGTCTCACCCGCGGCGGCCGCGTCCTTGCTGTGCATGTCGGTGCAGAACCCGCACCCGTTGATCTGGCTCGCCCGCAGCTTCACCAGCTCTTGCGTGGCACGGGGCAGCGACGAGTCGTCGATGACCTTGCCCGCGGCGATGAAGTGCTTCAGCGCCTTGCCGGCGAGCGGACTGCCGAAGGGGTTCAGTCGAGCACCCATGGTGGGCTCCTCTGTTCTGTCGTGGCTGGTGGTTACACAGCTCTGACGGAACGGGGGGCCGTGAATGTGACAGGGGCTGAATGTGACCTGGGTCTCGGGGCGAGGTCAGGGGCGGGGGTGGAGGGCGCCGGTTCGTATCGCCTGGAGGAGGTGGGTGAGGGAGGTGGGCGTGGTGGTGAGGTGGGTGGTGGGGGTGTCGGATTCGCGGAGGCGGATCGTGGTGGGGGTTGCGGCGAGTTCGACGCAGTCGTTGCCCTCGCCGCCACCGGAGTAGGACGACTTCTGCCAGCCGATTTCCACGCAGGCCTTGCCTTCACCGCCGCCGGAGAACGATGACTTCTGCCACTGGGCGGGGCTGGTCATGGCTGATCCTCACAAGTCCTTGGCCAGTTGGTGAATGAGGTCGCGAGACTGCTTGGGAGCGAGCGACTCTCCCTTCACCTTACGGAAGAGCCTTCGAAAGTGCTCCAGTTGGGCTTCGGAGTAGAGGAACGCGGTGCCGTGCGGAGCGTCGCGCACGACGGTATCCAGCCGGGGCACCACTCCGCCCAGGTAGACCATCGCGCCACCGGCCCCTGCGAAGGCGTCCAAGTCGAAAGGGATGACCCGCACTGTGACGTGTTCCGCCTCCGACAACTCCAGGATTCGGGTCAGTTGGGCGCGGAAGGCGAACCGGCCAGCCACCCGGATGCGAAGCGCAGCCTCGTGGATCACGGCCTCGTAGGGGAGGGGGTCGGGCCCCTCGATGATGACCTTCCGCCTCATCCTGTGGGCCACCCGGTGATCCAGCTCGTTCTCTGGGAACTCCGGGTTCATGTACGAGAACAAGTCCCTTGCGTAGGCCTCTGTCTGGAAGAGACCGGGTACGTGCATGACTGCCACGTCGTGGCGGAACGTCGCGTGGTGATCCAACTCGGCGAGGTCGGAGTAGGCGGTGGGAAGGACGCCCCGGTACTTCTCCCACCAGCCGTCGGTCCGGTCTGTCGCCATGGCCACGAGCGCACCGACCAATTCGCTGTCCGCACAGGCGAAATTGGCGGCAAGCCGGCGCACGGTCTCTTCGCTGACCCCGGCGACGCCGGACTCGATCTGGCTCAGCCGCCCCGCGTCGGTTCCCAGCGCCGCCGCCGCTTCGCGTCCCGTGAGCCCGGCTGCCTCGCGGAGTTTCTGCAGTTCGGCGCCTAGGCGCGCCTGGCGCGCGGTGGGTTGCCTTCTGCGCGGCATGGGCTCTTCCCCGTTCCTCAACGGCCGTGGGGCGGTGCCCCGTTCGGGGGCAGATTACGGCAACAGCTTGCGGAGGACCAATGTTGGACCCTACTGTCAGTGACGCGCCGCACACGTTGCGAAACGCCGAGTCACCGGAAGCGCACCGCTCCGTCCTGCCATGGCGGCTGCGGCACTGCCACCGCCACCCCGAACGTCAACTCCCCACCACCCAAACGGAGTTCACGCGTGCCCGAAACCGAACACCCCGCCCCCTGGGAGTACTCCCTCAACATCCCCAACGACCCCCGCTCAGTCACCGTCTGCCGCCGCACCCTCCGCCTGATCCTCACGATGCGCGGACTGATCGCCCTGGTCGACACCGCCGAACTCCTCGCAACGGAGCTGGTGGGCAACGCTGTTCGCCACACGGAGGGCCCCGCCGCGCTACGAGTCTCCTGGTCGCCCAGCGTCCTCCGCATCGGCGCCTGGGACGCGAACCCCGAACTCCCGGAGCTCCCACGTGAGTTGACCGCGATCACCGACCTGGAGGAGGGCCGAGGCCTCGCCCTGGTCAAGGCCTGCGCCGACATCTGGGGCTGGCAACCCCTGTCCAGGAACGGCCACCGGGGCAAGTACGTCTGGTGCGAACTGGGCCGCTCGGTTTGATCGTCCCGCTGCTGAAGACAAACGAAGGAGCATCATGGGTTTCGTCAACTACTTCCCTGGCCGAGGCCACCTCATGGAGAGGGCGTATCTCGAAGGTCAGGCCGAGGGCAAAGCCGAAGGGCAGGCCGCAGGCGAGGCCGCGTTGATCCTGCGCCTGCTGGAGAAGCGTGGAGTCCTTGTCTCCGAGGGCGTCCGGGAGCGTGTCACGTCCTGCATCGACCTCGACACCCTCACCCTCTGGTTCGACCGGGCCCTGACGGTCACAGTCGCCGAGGATCTGTTCGTCGAAGAGGTGGAGGGCGCGGAAGGTTCAGTGGACGCCAACCCCTGACCCGCCCCCCTGGCCTTGACCGTCAACTACCCGTCGTTGACGGAATGTTGACCGGTGTATGGCACAGCATTGGCGAACCCCCGCTATACGTTCGGCCCCATGCCACCACTCCCCCCACACCCCCAGCAGCGGGCCCGCCAGCAGGCCCCCCTCCCCGTCCTCCCGTACCGCAAGCCCACCAAGGGCCGTGACTACTGGGTGCTGAACGACGTGCTTCCGGACGCGGATGCCGTACGGGAGCGGTGTCTCGCGAAGGACGACTGGGTCAAGGGGTATCCGTACACGTCGGAGACCTGGCCGGGGCTGCGCACCATGCCGGGGCTCGAGCCGGCCGAGTTGGGGCGGATCGAGCGGCTGGTGAAGCAGGCGATCGGGGTCAAGGAACTGTGGGTGGAGAAGGCGCCGGGTGGTGGCACCCTCAACCACAACTGCATCCAGGTCGTGGGAAAGGGCGAGAGCGAACCCCGCCCGCACACCGACTCCCGCGCCCTGTGCCGGTACGCCGCCGTGCTGTACCTCAACCCCTCCGTGCCGAAGGACTGCGGCACCAGTTTCTACCGGCAGCACCTGCCGGGCGGACGCCTCGGCGGCAACGTCGTGCAGGCCCCGCACAACAACCTCGTCGAGGCGTTGGGTACGCGGTTCGTGGCGCCGGACGCCTTCGAGGAGGACGTGCGCGTGCCGCACAAGTACAACAGCCTGCTGCTCTACCACGCCAACCTCGTGCACAGCGCGACCGGTTACCACGGCAGCACGCTGGAGGAGAAGCGGATGACCGCCGTCTTCTTCTGGATGGCCTGAGTACCGCATGGCCTGACCCCAACACCCCCGTTCCTACGGCGACTTCCGCCCTCGCCCCGCCGTCAGCGCCGCCCCGAACACCATCCCCACCGCGATCGCCGTGACGATCGTGACCAGTTTCAGCAGGTCGCGGAAGCCCTCGATGACATGCCCGCCCGCCAGCGTCGTCAGGCCGCGCATGCCGAGGGAGCCGACGGTGAGGGTGAAGAAGCCGGGGAGGAGCAGGACCAGGCGGGGTGGGCGGTGCTCGGAACGGGCCAGCAGTGTCGCCGCCGCCGACAGCACCGCCGCCGCCACGAACGTTCCGCCGACCTCCCCCACCAGCTTCGTGAACAGCGACTGCACGCCCACCGTGACGTAGACGAGGACGAGCAGCGGCCAGTACAGGCGGCGCGGGACGGCGAAGGCGAGGACCGTGCCGGCGGTGAACACGATCCAGCCCAGGAACAGTGCCCAGCACGCCATGTCCGAGTCCGCCGCGATGTCCCAGAGGGCGTGCGTGGAGGTGCCTGTGGCGAACACGCCCAGCAGCACGCCCAGATACAGCTGCACCAGCAGGAACACGGCGTAGACGAGGCGGATCGCCCCGGTGGTGATGAGGCCGGCGGCCAACTCGGCCGTGGCCGCGCTCAGATAGTCGCCGGGGACGAAGAAGAAGAGGGCCGGCAGCATCAGCAACACCGGGCCGCCGTGGGACGGTTCGCGGGCGAACACCTCAAGGGCCACCACCGACACGACCGTTGAGACGACCAGCGGCAACACCTTGGCCAGGCGCGGGAGTCGGTCCGCCGTGATCGCCAACGCCGCTGCGATCGTGGCCAGTACCGCCGTCGCCCCGACCTCGTACCAGGTGGGCTGCATCAACGGCGCGAAGCCCAGCGAGAACAGCACGATGCCGAGGAACTTCAGCGGCCAGGGGTAGGGGGCGGGGGCGTTCTCGATCCCGGTCAGCCGTCGGTCCGCCTGCGTGACACCGAGGTCGCCCTTCTCGATGTCCGTCAGCAGGGGCTTCAGCGCCGTGACCTGGTCCAGGCGGAACACCTCGGGGAAGCCGCGCACGGTCACCGTCCGTGTCCCGCCCCCGGCGGTGACCGTGAGCGCCGCCGCGTCCGGGACCAGCAGCAGAGACGCCTCACCACCCAGCGCCCGGGCCGCCGAACGCACCGAGTCCTCGATCAACTCGGCGCCCTCACCGCTGGACCGGAGCAGCAGACGGGTCAACCGGGCCAGGAACGTGGTGAGTTCGTCGAGCGCGGCGGGGGCCGTGCGCTGTTGCTCCACGACCGCCTCCGTTACGCAGCCCCCCGGCGCGACACCTGTGTCCAGAAAGTGTGACACTTCCGGTGAAAGTGTCACACTTTTTCGAACCACCCCCCCAGCCTGTACGGTCCGGACCCGCCCGGCATCCCGGCCCCCGCCCCTCACCCGAACGGCGCACCCGACCTGCGCCCGCGCCCGCCGCCGCAGAGCCTTGCGACACCAGCCGGAAGTCACCCCCGAGGGAGGGCCCGTGGCCTCGATGGACGTCCCCGCCGACCTGCCGAGACCGGTGCCGGCAGCGCGTACGGCGACGAGAGCCCGGCCCGCGCCCACCCTGACCTGGGTCACCCTGGCGCTGATGACGACCTCGTCGGTGGCGAGCCTGCGGGCCGCGCCGACGATGGCCGTGTACGGCCTGGCCTGCGTGTTCCTCTACCTCGCCCCGGCGGTCGTGTTCCTGCTGCCGACCGCGCTGGTCTCGGCGGAACTCGCCTCCGGCTGGAGCGGCGGTGTCTACCGCTGGGTCAGCGAGGGGCTGTCGAAACCGCTCGGATTCCTCGCCGTGTGGTGCCAGTTCGCGATGACGATCTTCTACTACCCGAGCCTGCTCGCCTTCGTCGCGAGCACCATCTCGTACGTCATCGACCCGGCCCTCGCCTCCAACGGCCTCTACAACAGTTCCGTACGGACGCGGGCGTCCTGGACGGCCTACGGCTGACCGGCACCGGAACCGTCGCCGACCGCCTCTGGTCCCGCCCCGCCGTCACCGTCCTCGGCATCGACTGTCCGCCGGTGGTCGGCTCTGCGGCGGCCGTACCGGCGACCGCCCGCGCCCGCGTCAGCCTGCGCGTCCCGCCCGGCACGGACCCCGGCGTCGCCCGCGAGGCACTCACCAAACACCTTACGGACGCGGCCCCTTGGGGTGCGAGGGTGACGGTCGAGACGGAGGGCACCGGCTCCCCGTTCCGCGCGGCCGCCGACGGCCCGGCGTACACCGCGCTCGGCACCGCGATGGAGCAGGTCTACGGCAGACCCCTCGCCTTCCTCGGCCAGGGCGGCTCCATCCCGCTCTGCAACGTCCTCGCCGAGACCTACCCCCGCGCCGAGATCATCCTCATGGGCGTCGAGGAACCCCGCTGCCTCGTCCACGCCCCGAACGAGAGCGTCGACCCCTCGGAGATCGAGCACATGGCGCACGTGGAGGCGCTGTTCCTGCGGGAGTTCGCGAAGGCGCGGCAGCGGTAGGGGACTCAGTACCGCAGCGCCGTCCCGACGTCCGCCTTCACGCCGCCCGACAACTCGCGGTTGCTGCGGGCGGTCGCCGTAGCGGACTTGTGGGCCGGGACGTGGGAGACGATGACGACGACGGTGTCGAGCAGATTGCCGCCCTCGTCCTTGAACTCCACTTGCACGGCGAAGGACTTGGCCGAGCCGTCGGTGTTGTCGACGGTGACCTCGACGGTGCTGCGTCCGCCCGAATCCGTGGCGGGGAGGCCGAGTTGTACGGCGTCCTTCGCGTCGACGCCGTTCTTCACGTTGTCCAGCTTGCGGCCGGCCTCGGCGGTGGCCGACGCGATCGCGCCGGTGGCCTGCGCGCCGATGGACGCGACGGCGGAGGCGGCCTTGCCGGCGACGGAGGAGGGGGTGCTGTCGTCGGAACAACCGGTCAACCCGGCCAGACCGGTCACGCCGAGGGTGACAGCTGCCGCCGCCCGCACCGCACCGCGCCTGTTCCAGGCCATGTCGCCTCCATGAGTCGGGTCGTCCCTCCAGTGAAGGGCCGATGCGGTACGGCCGCATGCCGGCGTCACCCGAACGGCACCGCACTGCTCGCGGCCCCGGGCCGTCGGGGATGCGCTGGAAGTCACACGCGCGGAGGAGGCAGGGGTGACGGAACTCGACCGGCTGCGGGCGCGGGTGGCCGAACTGGAGGCGGAGCGGCGGCCGCGGCACCGGGTGCGTTCGCTGGTCGCCGTGGTGCTGGTGATCGTCGGGTGTGTCCTCGCTCCGCTCGGCGTCGTGGCCGCTTGGACGGCGGACACGGTGGGGGACACGGACCGGTATGTGAGGACGGTCGCGCCGCTCGCCTCCGACCCGGACATCCAGAACGCCGTCGCGAACCGGGTGACGTCGGCGGTGATGGGCCACCTCGACCTCACCGCCCTGCTGTCCGGTGCGGCGCCCGACCAACGCCCGCTGCTGGAAAAGGCGTTGGGGGCGCTGGGCGGTTCGCTGGAGGACTCGGTCCGCGCCTTCGTCCACGACAAGGCGCAGGCGGTCGCCGCCTCGGACGCCTTCGCGACCATCTGGAAGGACGCGAACCGCCGTGTCCACAGCGCTGTGGACAAAGCTCTGACCGGCAGTGGCGGTGGTGCGGTACGGCTCGACGACGGCGCGGTGACGCTCGACGTGGGGCCGGTGGTGGACCAGGTGAAACAGCGGCTGGTCGACGAGGGGATGACGGTCGCCGGGAAGATCCCCGCGATCCACACGTCGATCACCCTGCTCAGGAGCGACGACCTCGACACGTACAAGACGTACTTCCGTCTTCTCCAACTCGCCGGTACCTGGCTGCCGTTGGTGGCCGTGCTGCTGGTCGCGGCGGGCGTCCTGCTGGCGCGACGGAAACGCCGGGCACTGGTGACGGGCGCGCTGGGCGTGGCCGCCGCGACGGCCCTGCTGGGCATCGCGCTACGGATCTTCCGCGCCGTCTACCTGGACGCGCTCCCGGCGGGAGTGTCACCGGGGGCGGCCGCCGCGGTGTACGACGCGCTGACCCGTTTCCTGCACACGACCGTACGGATGGTCGTGGCGCTGGGTGTGGTGGTCGCACTGGGCGCCTGGCTGACTGGCCCGGGCCGCCGGGCCGGTCTCGTACGACGGCTGTGGACGTCCGGGATCGGGGCGGTGCGGGCGGTGGCCGACGGGGCGGGGCTGCGGACCGGGCCGGTGGGGCCGTTCGTGCGCCGGTACCGGGCGTGGATCGGCTGGGTGCTGGTGGGCGGGGCGCTGCTGGCGTATCTGCTGTGGTCGCGTCCGACGGGGTGGGTGGTGGTCGGGCTGGGCCTTGCGGTGCTGTTCGCGCTGGCGGTGGTGGAGTTCCTGGCGGCGGAACCGGGGCCGGGGCCCGAACCGGGTGCCACGCCGGGTGTCACCCGTATGGCGTAACCCCCCTGGTGGAGGGGGTGCGGCGGCCGGATGGTCGAAGCACCACACACCACAGAGAGGTGGGGTACGGCCATGACCCAGCAGCCGCACTCGACGCAGCAGCCGCACTCGCCGTCCGCCGGCGGCCAGGAGCAGCCCCCGGCCTGGAACGACTCCGGCCAGGCCCCCGGCACCCGGGGCCACGGCGCGCCCCCGTCCGGCAGCGGCCTCGCGGCCGGCGGCGCGGTCTTCGCCGGTGTCCTGATGCTGATGAACGGCGTCATCGCCATCCTCCAGGGCATCTCCGCGCTGGCCAAGGACGACGTCTACACCCGCGTCGGCGACTACATCTACAGCATCAACCTCACCGGCTGGGGCGTCATCCTGATCTGCCTCGGCGCGGTGGGCGTGATCACCGGCTGGGGCATCCTCAGCGGCATGAGCTGGGCCCGCGTCTGCGGCATCGTCCTGGCCGGCCTCAGCGCGATCCTCCAGTTCATGTTCCTCCCGTACGCCCCGGTCTGGTCGGTGATCATGATCGCGGTGGACGTGTTCGTGATCTGGGCCCTGGCGGTGTACGACCCGGCGGCTTCCGGGGCTAGGCGCTAGAGACCCGCGCCGCCACCCCCGCCCGTCCCGCCGCCACGGCCTGAAGCAGGCCGTGGCTGCGGGACGGGCGGGCGGCCGTGGCCTGCTTGTTGTGGGCGTGCCCGCCGCTGTCCTGGCGTGTGCGGCGGGCGGGTACATCGCGCTTTTTTCGGTCCGCAGGCCGTTCGGCCGAGGCCGGCGGATCTTACGAAACACGGACGTTCGGTGCCCGGAGCCGGTGCGGGCGGCACGCCGGTGACGTCGTGGTGCGAGGCTGGCCCCATGCAGCAGTCGTACGAGAGGGCCGGGAAGGCCGAGGGGACGGTCGGCGCCCGGGTGCTGGTCGTCGACGACGACCCCACCGTCGCCGAAGTCGTCTCCGGGTATCTCGACCGGGCCGGGTATGTCGTGGAGCGGGCCGCCGACGGGCCGGAGGCGCTGGCCCGGGCCGACGCGCACTGGCCCGATCTGGTCGTGCTCGATCTGATGCTGCCGGGGATGGACGGGCTGGAGGTCTGCCGGCGGATGCGCGGGCGCGGGCCCGTTCCGGTGATCATGCTGACCGCTCGGGGGGACGAGGACGACCGGATCCTGGGGCTGGAGGTCGGGGCCGACGACTACGTCACCAAGCCGTTCAGCCCGAGGGAACTGGTGCTGCGCGTGGAGTCGGTGCTGCGGCGGTCCCGCTCGCCCGTCGGGTCCGCGACCCCGCTCAGCGCCGGCGGACTGACCCTCGACCGCGCCGCCCGCCGGGCCAGCAAGGACGGTGTCGAACTCGCCCTCACCCACCGGGAGTTCGACCTTCTCGCCTTCTTCCTCCGGAATCCGGGGCGGGTGTACGGGCGGGAGGATCTGATGCGGGAGGTGTGGGGGTGGGACTTCGGTGATCTGTCGACCGTCACCGTGCACGTGCGGCGGTTGCGCGGGAAGGTCGAGGACGATCCCGGGCGGCCGCAGTTCATCCAGACGGTGTGGGGGATCGGGTACCGCTTCGATCCCACCGGCACCGAGGGGGACTGACCGGCCATGCGTGACGCCCTGCTCATCGCGCTGTTCGCCTTTCTCGGAGCCGCTGCCGCCGGGGTCCTCGGCGCCGGTGCCCTGTGGTTGCTGCGGCGGCGGTCGCTCACCGCGTCCGTGTCCGTCGTCGCCGCGGTCGCCGTGACCGCGATGCTCGCGGGGACGCTCGCCGTGGCACAGGCGATGTTCCTCTCCCGGCACGATCTGTCCGTGGTCACGACCGTGGTCGCGATGGCCGCCGTCGTCTCCCTGCTCACCGCCCTGCTGCTCGGCCGCTGGGTCGTCGCCCGCAGCCGTGAACTCGCCCTCGCCGCCCGCGACTTCGGCGACGGCGGCGACTACTCCGCCCCCGCACGCCCCGCCACCGCCGAACTCGCCGACGTCAGCCGCGAGTTGGCCGCCACCAGCGCCAGACTCGCCGAATCCCGCGACCGCGAACGGGCGTTGGAGTCGTCACGGCGCGAACTCGTCGCCTGGATCTCGCACGACCTGCGCACCCCGCTGGCCGGTCTCCGCGCGATGTCCGAGGCCCTGGAGGACGGGGTAGCCGCCGATCCCGGCCGCTACCTCCGCCAGATCCGCACCGAGGTGGAACGCCTCAACGACATGGTCGGCGACCTCTTCGAACTCTCCCGCATCCACGCCGGCTCGCTCGCCCTCACCCGCTCCCGCATGTCCCTGTACGACCTGATCGGCGACGCCCTCGCCGGCGCGGACCCGCTCGCGCGCGAGCACGGCGTACGGCTGGTCGGCGACCGGATCGAACCGGTGCCCGTCGAGGTCGACGGCAAGGAGATGAGCCGCGTGCTGGGGAACCTGCTGGTCAACGCGATCCGGCGGACGCCCGCCGACGGCACCGTGGCCATTGCCGCCGAGCGGTCCGCCGACGGGGTCGTGCTGTCGGTGACGGACGGGTGCGGCGGGATCCCCGAGGACGATCTGCCGCGCGTCTTCGACACCGGGTGGCGCGGCACGCACGCCCGGACCCCGCCCGCCGGGGCCGGGCTGGGCCTCGCGATCGTGCGCGGGATCGTCGAGGCGCATCAGGGTCGGGCCGCCGTACGGAACGTGTCGGGCGGCTGCCGGTTCGAGGTGACGCTGCCCGCGGCGGAGGTGTGAGGCCACGTGGGCACACCAGCACGCGGCCACACCGTCACCCAGTGGTCACACGTGGCCTATGCCGCCCCCGCCGAAGGAACCGCTCCTCCCGGGCAGCCAGCGCAGCCGGCTCTGGTCCTTGCCCGTTCGGGTCCCGGAGTGATGGAGCTGGTACGGCATCAGCCGCTCCTTCTCCTCCGAGGCCACGGGCATCTCGTCGGGTTCCCGCATCTCGCTCATCTCGTGGACGGCGCCGCCTGCGGGGAGGTGGGGCTGCTCCTCGGGGAGCGGCCGTGGAAGTTCCTGGTCCCGGACCTTCATGCCGAAATAGATGGCCCAGACCAGCGCGCCCGCGATCAGCAGGCCACCGAGAAAGGCTGCGCCCAGGTCGAGTGCGTTGTGCGACGCGGCCAGCAGTTCGTACGTTGCCATGCTCATACTCCGAGTATCACTCTTTCGGGGGGAATGTGGTGATTCGGGTTAGATAGTCCGCTACTTTCACCGGGTCCCGGGTCAGCAGTGCCATGTGGTTGTCGGGGCGGACCAGGGCGAGGGCGGGGGCGGAGGTCCTGATGCCGTACGCGCGTCGGGCGTGGCCCTCGTGGTCCCACAGGTCACTGTCACCGCCGTCCACCGTGAACGCCTGGAGCAGGTCGGCGTGCTCGGCCCCCAACTTGCCGACCGCGTCCGCGACTTCGGTGCCGAAGCCGAGCAGGGTGAAGCGCGGGTCCGCGTACACCTGGAAGAGCCGGACCGGGTGGCCGGAGGCGTCCAGGCAGGGGGCGTCGGGGGCGCGGTCGCCGGGGCGCAGGACGGCGGGGTCGCCGGTGGTGGCGGGGGCGGCGAGGGAGCTCCAGCGGTAGCCGGTGCCCATCGGGGGCGGGGCGGCGGCCTCGACGCCGGTGCCGGGTTCCTTGACCGCTTCGCGCACCCGGGCGTACAGGTCGGTGCTGATGCCCAGGGTCCAGGCGGCCACCTGGAGGCGCTCCTCCTCGTAGGTGTCCAGGAGGCCGGGGGCCGCCTGCCCGGCGGTCGCGAGGGCGAGTTTCCAGCCCAGGTTGTAGGCGTCCTGGATGCCGGTGTTCATGCCGAGGCCGCCGGCGATCGGATGGATGTGGGCGGCGTCCCCGGCCAGGAGGACCCGGCCGACGCGCATCCGGTCGACCATGCGGACGTTGACCCGCCAGAGGGAGAGCCAGGTCGGCTCGGCCAGTGTGATGCCGGGCACCTGTGCGTACCGGTCGAAGATCCGCTGGAAGCTCTCCAGCGACGGCGGCAACGGCTCACCGCTCGCGTCGAGTTCGGGGCCGGCCTGGAACTGGAAGGAGTTCGTGCCGGGCATCGGGCAGAGCATCACGCCGCTCCCGTCCGACGCGAACCACTGATGCCAGACGTCCCGGCTGATCCCCTCGGCCTCGACGTCACCGACGACCATCGACTGCGTCTCGTCCGTCGTACCGTCGAAGCGCACCCCCATGGCCTTGCGCACCCGGCTGCGCCCGCCGTCGCAGCCGACGAGATGGCCCGCCCTGATCCGCCCGCCGTCGGCGAGGACGGCCGTGACACCGCCCTCGTCCTGCTCGAACCCGGTGACCTCCGTGCCGCCTTCGACGCCGACGCCGAACTCCGCGAGCCGCTCGCGCAGGAGTTTCTCCACCTGCCACTGCCCTATGAGGACCCCTCGTTCGTACGGCGCGTCGGGGGTGGGGCGGGCGTCCGCGAACGGGTCCGTGTCGTTCACGTGCGCGCCGTCGAAGTACTTGCGGAACGGCAGCCGTGTCGTCCCGGCCGCGAGGGCGCGCTCGGTGACGCCGACGTCCTCCAGGACCTCCAGGGTGCGCGGCTGCAGGCCCTTGCCCCGGGACTCCCGGTGCGGGGCCGGGGCCGCGTCCACGATCCGCACCCCCGCACCGCGCCGGGCCAGCTCGATGGCGAGCGTGAGGCCGGTCGGTCCGGCGCCCACGATCAGCACGCCTTCGTCGGTCATGAGGGGTCCTCTCGTCGTCGTGCGTCCATGGAACCTCGGCTGACGAGAAAATGCAACCCGGTCTCAGAAGATTTCCGGTCTCATTCAATCCCGAGCCTCATCTCCGTGTAGACTGGCTCGCATGGACGAACCCGCCGGTCTGCGCGAGCGCAAGAAGGAACGCACGCGGAACCTCATCGCTCAGGAAGCCCTGCGTCTCTTTCGCGCGCAGGGTTTCGACGAGGTGTCCGTCGTCGAGGTCGCGGCGGCGGCCGAGGTCTCCAAGGCCACCCTGTTCCGGTACTTCCCGACCAAGGAGGACCTGGTCCTGCACCGCTTCGCCGACCACCTCGGCGAGGCGGCCCGCGTGGTGCGGGAGCGCCCGGCCGGCCTGACCCCGACCGCGGCCCTGCGCGACCACTTCCTCGCCGGACTCGCCGACCGGAACCCGATCACCGGCCTGAACGACCACCCCGAGATCCTGTCCTTCCAGGACCTCATCTACCGCACGCCCAGCCTCCGCATCGGCATGAGACAGCGGTACACCAGCCAGGACATCGACGCGCTCGCGGACGCCCTCCCGCCCGGCTCCGGCGATGCGCCACCGATCGTCAGACGCCTGGCCGCGGCCCATCTGATCGCCGTACAGCAGGAGTTGGGGCAGGAGAACTGGCGGGCGATCACGTCAGGACGGACCGCCGACGAGGAGTACGACGACGCGGTCGCGGCCGCGGAGGGGGCGTACGGGCAGCTCATGACAGGGCTGGACGCGGTGTAGTCGGCGGACATGCGAACAGCCCCGCTTCGAGGACACACGGTCCTCGAAGCGGGGCTGCCCTGCACCCGGTGAACCCCAACGCCTGGGGAAACCAGGGCTAGTTGGAGAAGTACAGGTACTTCCACCCGGTGTACGTCGTCGAGTTGACGTTGTCGCCGGACGAACCGTTGATGTACGCGGCCCGGATGCGGGCCTTGATGCCGGACTCGCCGGGGGCGCCGAGGTTCACCGCGACCTTGCCGTTCGTGTTCAGGGCGAAGTACTCGGAGTCGGAGTCGTACCACTTGCCGTTGTAGTAGACCTGCAGGTCGAGCCGCTCCTGGCGGTTCTTGTAGTAGGTCATCGTCGTGGTGACGACCGGCGCCGAGTTCTTGTGGAACCAGTAGTACGACGTCGAGCCGATCTTCGCCGTCTTGTAGTGCTTGCTGATCGCGGTGGAGACCTTGACCTTGGCGTACGCCGTGGCCTTCACCGTCTTGGACGCGTACCGGGCGTCGCCCGCGAAGACCGCGGAGACGGCCGTGTCGCGGGTCATGTCCACGGTCACCGTGATGTTGCCGCTGGAGTTGACCTTGCCGGTCTTGACGAGCTTCTTCGGCTTGTCGCTGCCGAAGGGGTCCGAGTAGATCGCGACCGTGCGGTTCTTGTACGTCTTGCCGAGGTGCGCGGTGAACTTCACGTCGGCGCCGTACGAGTAGAGCTTGCCGTTGTTGTTCAGGCTCAGGGTGGTGGCCGAGCGGGAGACGGCGACCTTGTCGGAGGCGCTGACCGCCGCGTGCCCGGCGTCGCCCGCGTAGCTCACCTTGTACGTGACGGTGCCGCCGGCCGGCGGGGTGTCTGTGAAGGAGTA
This sequence comes from Streptomyces sp. NBC_00986, assembly GCF_045162565.1. Classification (NCBI taxonomy): domain Bacteria; kingdom Bacillati; phylum Actinomycetota; class Actinomycetes; order Kitasatosporales; family Streptomycetaceae; genus Streptomyces; species Streptomyces sp. NBC_00986. The sequence continues at coordinate 5,904,115 of NZ_CP108733.1, read as the reverse complement.
GGTGCCGTTCGCCTTCACCGTGACGGTGGGCAGCGCCTTGCCCTTCGTCGACTCCAGGTCGGTGCGCGTGACCTGGAGCTTCACCCCGGCCGGGAGCGCGACCGTCGCCGAGAGCTTGCCGGTGACGGTGAGCTTCTTGGCGCGGGGGGCGGAGGAGGGGGCGCTGACCGTGAGGGTCGGGACGTTCTTGTCGGGGTCGGTCAGCACCTTGAGGCTGTACCTGCCGGTGGACGTCCCGACCAGCGCGAAGACGCGGGAGGAGTCGGGGGCCCAGGTCAGGTCGGCCGTGCCGTAGGAACCGACGGTGTACGTACGGATGGGCTTCGTCGCGTTCGGCCGGTACGTCGTGACCTTGTTGCCGTCGACCTGGGCGACGAATCCGACCCGGGAGATGTCGGCCTGCTGGCCCTCCGGGAGGGTGCCGGACTGCGTGAACTTGCCGTCCGCGTAGGCGTCCAGGACCTGGCCGTCGATCAGTACCCGGTCGGCGCCCGCGGCGAGGTCGATGTCGCCGATGCCGCTGTTCAGGGTGTAGTCGCCGTGGTACCAGGCGGTCAGCGCGGGCGTACCGCTCGATACGTCGAGCACGGCCATGGAGTCGGTGGAGAGGCCGGTCTCGCCGACGGCCAGGACGCCGGGCCGCAGCGGGTCGGTGTCCAGCAGGGCCTGGCCCCAGATGTCGACGGCGGTGCCCGAGTTCGGGAACTGCGCCATCGTCACCGGGTCGGTGCCGCTCGCCGGGTCCACCGCCGGATCCACGGAACCGAGGTCGCCGTCCCACTGGTCGCCGTAGGTGAACCACACCTTGCCGCCGCTGAAGGCGATGTGGCCCGGGCCGGTGTCGGTGGGTATCGCGTAGCGGGTCTTGACGTCGAGGGTGGCCGCGTCGATCGCCACGATCTCGTGTGTGTTCTGCACCGCCGCGTACACGGTGGCCCCGTCGTCGGAGACGGCCAGGCCGGTGACCGAGCCGATGCCGCCCACCGAGGCGAGGACGTTGCCCGAGTAGTCGGTGGCCGTGACCGTGCCGGCCGAGGTGTCGCCGACGAAGACCCGCTTGACGGCGTCGTCCGCGACCAGGCCGCCGGGCGAGGTCACGTTGGCGGTCGCCGCCGAGGCCGTACCCGTCGCCACGACGCTGAGCGCCGCCGAACCGAGAAGGACCGCGAGCGCTGTCGCGGTCGAGATGCTGCGCATTCGCACGTGCTGTTCCCCCACAAGGAAAACCGGTCAGGAGACCGGGAGTTGAGAGCGCCGCGCAACACCCGGACGTGACCGCGGATGAGAGACGCGGTGACGCGCGGGGCGCGGCTGCTGGGAGCAGCGTATGACATGCCTGTGACAGCAGGGAAAGGAGTTAACGGTTTGTCGTGTTCGCGCGTTGCCCGGGAGACTCCCGCTCGCCATGACGAGGGGGCGTTGATGTACCACTCCACGGCCGCGAACGGCACCCGCGTCGACGTCTCCGTGGAAGTGTCCACGGTGTACGACGACGCGTTCCGCTTCCCGGCCCGGCCCGGGCCGTGGTCAGCTGCACCACGCCCTGAGCCGGTCCTCCGACGTCGGCGTGCGTCAGTTCTGGTGGACGACGTTCCGGCCCGGTCCGCCCGACAGGACGTCCGTGCCCGCGCCGCCCCACAGGGTGTCGTTGCCGGAGTTGCCGTAGATCGTGTCGGCGCCGGCATCGCCGTAGAGGACGTCGTTGCCCGTGCCGCCGTAGATGAAGTCGTTCCCGGCGCCGCCGTGGATCCGGTCGTTGCCGGTGCCGCCGGTCAGGCTCTGGGCGGCCGCGCCACCGGTGATGACGTCGTTGCCGGCCCCGCCGTCGGCCGCGTCGCCGGTGGTGGTGATCGTGTCGTTGCCGTTGCCGCCCTGGGCGATGGTGCCCGCGGCGGCCTTGAGGATGTCGTTGCCGTCGTCGCCCCAGCCCACCGAGTACTTGCCGAGGGTGAGGGTGTCGTTGCCGGTCCCGCCCGAGACGTAGTTGCCGTCGACGCTGCCGTCGTCGGTGGCCTTGTCGTTGCCGGCGCCCAGGTCGACCGAGGCGAAGTAGTACGTCTGGTTCGTCTTGTTGTGGTAGGCGAGCGTGTCGTTGCCGTTGCCGAGCGTCAACTGCACGGTGGGGTACGGGTCCTGGCTGTCCAGGGTGGTGACCGTGCACGAGACCTTGCTGTGGTCCGAGGCGCTCGGGTACGAACAGCCCGTGCCCGCCTTGATGGTGACGACGTCGTCGATGACGTAGGTGATGGTCGAGAGGTTGGTCGTCGATGCGGTCACGACCACCTTGTTGGCTTGGCCCGCGGCGGCCGTGTACAGGACCTCGTTGCCGCCGTTGCCGAGCGCGGCGGTGGCCGGCGCCGTGGCCGCGCCCGCCGTCCCGGCCAGGAGCGGCGGGGCGAGAAGCGCGGTGCCGAGCGCGAGCGTCAGCGCCGAGGCGGAACGCAGCGTACGGCGACGGGAAGAACGAGAGGACATCGCACAACCTCCGTGGAACGTAAGGGAGTTGACCAGAAACCGAGGTGACCGAAACCGAGGAACCCGGATTCCGGCACAGCGTCTGACCCTCCCTCTCGGTCCTTGGTTGTGCGTCCTTTCGCGCGGGTGGCGTATCCCCGTGAAGTGTCAGCCGTGATTCAGCGCGAATTCATGAACTGGCCCGCCGATCACCTACAACCCTCGCTAAGGGGTACGGGCCAGTTCGTCTGCGTCACGACGGAAAGCCCACCGCAACTCCGGTTCCATCACGCCCCGGAAGACTCGTCGCACCGGTGGGGTGCACAGCGCGGTCACGACGACGGCGGCGACCACGGTCACCGTGACCTCGCCGAGGGGGCCCCGCATCCACGAAGGGTCGTACCAGCCCCAGGACTTGGCGCCCTGCGCGACGAACCCGTGCAGCAGATAGCCGTAGAGCGTGCCCGCGCCCAGGGCGGTGAACCAGGTGCGGCGGCGTGGCACCCAGGCGAGGAAGCAGGCGACCAGAAGCGTTGAGCAGACGAACAGGGCCAGCGTCATCAGCGGCCCTTCCCAGTCGGGCGCGCCGAGTTGCTCCGCGCTCGCGTTGTGGAACAGCCAGGCGTAGTCGAAGCGCGGGACCGCCCAGTACGCCACGGCGAGCGCGACGACGAACACCGGCACCGCCAACTGCCGTACCTCGGGCCGCCGTACGAGCTGGAAGTGCTCCGGCTTCAGGCACAGCCCGAGCACGAAGTACGGCAGGAACTGCAACACCCGTTGCAGATCGAGGTCGTTGCCGATGGAGGGGGAGAGCGTCGCCAGCATCGCGATGACCAGCGCCACCGGCAGCGGGTGCCGTACGTGCTTCCAGATCGGCGTCGTGAGCCGCCAGACGAACAGCGCCGCCAGGAACCACGTCAGGTACAGCGGGTCCAACAGGCTGATGGCGCGGTCGGGTTGGTGGTCCGTCCAGCGCGTGTAGAGCGTGTACGCCGTCTCGAAGACGACGTACGGCACGACAACTCCCCCCAGCAGCCGCCTGATCTGCGGCGGGGTCGCCCGGAAGCTGCGCGAGAAGTACCCGGAGATCACGATGAACGCCGGCATGTGCACGGCGTACACGAGCGTGTACAACGCGGTGACGCTACGGCTGCCCGAGCGCAGCGGCTCCCAGGAGTGGCCGATCGCCACCAGCACGATCGCCAGGTACTTGGCGTTGTCGAAGAAGGGGTCGCGTTGCTTTCCCGGGCCGCGCTCCGCCGTGGGGACGGCGGTGGGGGTGGGGGACGGCTGGGTGGAACCGTGGGCCTGAGGGGCGCCGGAGGTCTCGGCGGAGGCGGTGGGAGAAGCACGCATTCGGCTCGCCTCACCGCTCCGCGGGCGGTTCAAACATCTCGCGCGCCTCTTTTTTCTCACCTCCCTCTCGCCCTCTTCCTGCCTCCCGCGGGCAGCCTGGCCTGCCGGAACTCTGCCGGAGATCGCACAAGCGCCTGCCGCACCGGCCGAGGCAGAGTTCGGGTCATGACCGACGTCCCTGAGGTGACCTGCCGTCCCGGGGCCCGGACCCGCCGGCGCTGTCCCTCGGCGGGTCGCTCGCGCTCATCGCCGTCGTCACGCTCCACGTGGCCACCGCCCGGGTGGACGCGGACGCCCACGGCCTGCGCTCCCGAACGCTGCTACGACGCTGGAGCGTGCCCTGGTACGAGGTCGCCGACCTGCAGATACGGCTGAGACACAGGGGTTCGCGGAGCGGGGAGCGCGCGACCCGCGTCCGCCCACCGCGACCTGCCGAAGTGACGTCCGCACTCCCGGAGTTGGACGGTGAGGTGTTCCTGTCCGCCCGCTTCCTGGAGGACACCGACTACAACCCGCACGGCTTCGGCACCCACATCGCCCTCGGCGACGGCCCGCCCGCGGTGACCCCGGGCCCGGCGACTGGCACATCGCCGAACTCGACGACGGGGGGCGGCTGGTGAGGCTGGCTGCGGCGCCGGCGACTTGGCGCGCGTGCTGCGTGAGCTGAGGGTGGTGCAAGAGCCGTCGGTGCGCGAGCCGTCGTAGGAAGGGGGTGTCGTAGAAGAGGTTTTTTGCCAGGAGATGGCATTCCCGCTGGTCAGCTGGTCACTTGCGGGAGTTATCGTCCGACCTGCTTGTTCACTCTTTTCACAGGAGCTTCATGCGCCTCAAGCAGGTCTCGCTCACGGCGGCGATATCGGTCGTCGCCGGGCTGACCACCGCAACCGTCGGCCTCACCGGCACCGCCGCCTGGGCCGACAGCACGGCCGCGCTGCCGTTGTCCCACTACGCGCACCTGCTGGTCGACAACGCTCACCAGCACCTCTTCTTCAGCCAGGGCGCCGGTTCGACCGACATCGTGGTGACGGACCTGGCCGGCAACCCCGTCACCACCATCACCGGCGAACAGGGCGCCACGGGGCTGGCGTTGTCGCCGGACGGCGGCACCCTGTACGCGGCGCTCGCGGACGGTGACGCGGTCGCGGCGATCGACACGGCGACGCTGACCGAGTCCGCGCGCTACGCGACCGGCACCGGCAGCGGTCCCGTCTCCGTCGCGGTGGCGGGCGGGAAGGTCTGGTACGGCGCCATGGTGGACGGCAGGGGAGCCGTCGGGTCCGTGGACCCGGCCGCCGCCGAGCCGGTCGCAACACCCCAGGCCGTGCTGTCCAATTGGTTCTTCGCGCCGCAGATCGCGACGGGCGGCGGTGTCCTCGCGGCCGAGGAGACGAGCCCGGGCAACACCGACGTGGCCACCTTCGACGTCTCGTCCGGCACGGCGACCGCCATGACCCACCTGGGAGTCTCCGGCGGTCCGACCCCCGGGTTCCAGGTCAGCGGCGACGGCAAGAAGGTGCTGCTCGCCACGTCCAGCGACATCGTCCTGCGGGCCTACCGCACGGCGGACATGGCGATCGCCAACCCCGACGTGTACTGGGTCGGCGGAAACCCCTCCGCGCCCAACTCGCTCAGCCTCGACACCGACGGCACGATCGCCGTCGGCAGCACCCAGGGCTCGGCGCCCGGGGTGTACCTCTACACGGGTACCCGCGACATCGAGAACTACGTCAAGTTGCCCGCCGGGACCCTGGCCCCCGACGGTCTGAAATGGGGAGGCGACGACGTGACGCTCTACGGCGTCACACAGGACTCCTCGGGCGCCTACACCCTCAACGTGCTGAGCGGGCTCAAGCTCACCGACACCCAACTGGTCCTGCGCCTCACGGGGTGGGAATCGGGAAGGACGTTCGCGGTTCCCACCCGCCCGTTCACGCTCGAAGGCTCACTCACCACCAAGGGCTTCGTCCCGGTCGGTGCGAAGCTCCAAGTCACCCGTGACGGCACGGAGTTGCCCGACGCGACGGTCGGCGCGGACGGCACGTTCTCGATCACCGACACCCGGCCCGACGAGGGCGACTACACCTACCAGGTGTCGTACGCCGGGGACGCGACGCACCGGCCCGTGACGCTCTCGCAGACGGTGGGCGTGGCGCGGCTGTCGACCAGCCTCAGCTATCCGGAGCCCAGTTCGGCGAATCCCCGCTCGGTGGTCTTCACCGGCACCCTGAGTTCGGCGGACCTGCGCACCTTCCCCCAGGGCACGACACTCCAGGTGTCCCGGACCGACATGGACACCCAGGAGACGGTCCAACTCCCGTCCGTCACAGTCGATCCGACCTTCTCCCAATACACGGTCACCGACGCCCCGGGCACCACGGGACGGTTCACCTACGACGTCTCCTTCGCGGGCGACGCCATGCACCAGCCCTCGACCGTCGAGCGGTCGCTGATCGTCTCGCCGTACACCCCGACCCTGACGCTCAAGGCCCCGACGACCGCGACGCGCGGCGCCGCGCTGACCTTCGGCGGCACCCTGGGCGACGCCCCGTACCCCGCCGGCGAGACGGCCACCGTGTCCCGCACGGACCTGGCCCACACCTCAACTCCCGTTGCGTGGACGGTTCCTGTCGGCACGGACGGCAAGATCACGGTCAAGGACACCCCGTCCATCGGCGGCGCGAACACCTACCAGGTCGATTACCCGGGCGACGCCACCCACCAGGCGGCCACGGCCTCCTCGACCGTCCAGGTTTCCCGTGCCGCGTCGGCCGTCTCCGTCACCAGCAACGAGTCGACGTACACCTACGGCGCGACGGCCACCGTCACCGCCCACCTCGGCACGACGTACAACAGCCGTACGGTGTCGATCTGGGCGACCCCTGCGGGCGGCACGAAGACGCTGGTGAAGACCGCGGCCGTCGACAGCAAGGGCAACCTGAAGGCGACGTACAAGCTCACCCACAACACGACGTTCACGGCGTCGTTCGCGGGCGACTACCGCTACGCCCCGGCGACGGCGACCCGTGCCGTCCACGACCAGGTGGGGATCGCCGAGAAGCTGGGCGGCTACTACACCAGCACCAAGTACGGCACGGTCACCTACCGCGTCTACCACCACACGGTGAAGCCCCAGGTGACCAGCACGGTGACACCGGACAAGTCCGGGCAGTGCCTGCGGTTCCAGGCCCAGGAGTACTACAACAAGGCCTGGCACACGCTCACCACGTCCAGCTGCTTCACCTTGGCCAAGGGCAGCATCGCGGCGACCGGCCTGAGCCTCACTAACGCGGTCAACCAGAAGTTCCGGGTGCGGAGTGAGTATGTGGCGGGGGCTAAGGATGGGAGCAATGTGAGTACTTGGGGTGGGTGGTTGTACCTGACGGTTAGGAAGTGACGGTCGGGAACTAACGGTCGGGAACCGGTAGTTGGGACCCGACCGTCAGGCAGAGGGCCGGTCAGCTCTCCTTGGGTCCGGCCTGCTGCACCACCTCGAACGTCCACAACGTCGAGTCCGTCGCGGCAGGCCTCGGCCGCTCACCCTGAGGGGAACCCTCGGCGGACCCCTGCGCGCCGCCCTCCTGGGATGCACCCCGGTGGGCGGCCTGCCCCATCCCGGACATCCAGTTCTGAAAGTCCTCCTCGGCACGCCAGCGCGTGTACACGAGGTAGGTGTCGGTGCCCTCGACGGGCCGGAGCAGCTCGAACCACTCGAACCCGTCCGAGCTGTCCACTGTCCCGGCCCGGTTCGCGAACCGCTTCTCCAGCGTCTCGCGCTGCTCCTCGGGGACGGTGAGTACGTTGATCTTGACGATGCTCATGGGTTCATTCTCCCAGTCGGCGTCGGCCCGGTTCCGTCGCGGGTCACCCGGCGCACCAGGTCCACCCGGGTGGCCTGGAGTCGGGCGACCGGATCAGGTGGGTGCCGGCCGACTGATCATCCGTAGGCTCCTTGCCCGAGATATCTCGCAACAACGCCCCCGGACTTAACTCCGGCAAGACTTGCGGTAGTTGGGGCGAAGCCCGGCCGGCAGGGGGAACGTCGGCCGGGCTTCGCGCTGTTGGGGCGCCTACAACTTGCGCCGCTTGACGGCTCTCCACATGACCCGGGCCTCGGCGCACATGGCCTTCACGCACGCCTGGCACGACTGCCCGTGATCAAGGAGCCTGCGATACGCGGCAATGTCGTACGACGCCGACGACGTCACCTTGCCGACCGGCGCGCTCACAGCCCACTCCGGCTGCGGGAGTTGGCCACGGCCACGCCCGCCGACAGCCGCTCGGCATCGGTGGGCGGCCGGATCGGTCCCTCGGCGTCCCACTCGCGGCCCCCGCCGACCGGCCGCAGTTGCCAGTGCCGCCCCTCGTGTCCCATGGCCTGGCCGACCTTGCCGGTCGTCCCGTCGTACACAAGATCGCCGATCTCCGGAATGAACACGTTCATGCGCACCCACTCCCCTGATGCGTCCGCATTTCGATGTTGAGGTCCGTGACCTTGGACAGGTCGCCGTCCCGACGTGCCGTCTCCCGGTTCCGCGCGAGCACCGCGCAGACGTCGCAGTCGTCGGCCAGCACCGGCTCAGGGTCTGGCAGTCCCAGGTGGACGGGGCCGGTCTCCGTCGTCTTCGTGATCATGATCTTTCACTCCCCTCGCAGGTCACCCAGCCTTACGGCGGACGTCGGCCGTTCCCATCCCGTGGCCCTATAGGAGCGCCCTATATTCGATCCATGGAGAACATGCGGCCCGATCTGTGGACGCATCCGCAGCTCATCGCAGCCGTCGCGGCCGGGGACTGGGGTGCTGTCCTTCGCACCTACCGGAAGCTGACCGGGCTGTCGCAGACCAAGATCGGGGAACGCGTCGGCCTGGTGCAGCCGGACGTGTCCGAGATCGAGCGGGGCCGCCGCAAAGTGACGTCCGCCGAGGTGCGACAGCGGATCGCAGCCGGGCTCGGAATTCCGGCCGACCTCATCCGTGCGGGGGCCATGGCCCCGGCTCAGGCGGTCGCCGGTCTGGTCCTCCCGGGGCCGGGCCCCGACGAGGATCTGCTGACCCGGGTGACGACCGTTGTCGGCAACGGACACAAGGTCGACGCCCCCACTCTCGACTGGCTGGACCGACTCCTGGCCGAACACCGCAGGGCGGAGGACGAGATCGGATCACGCCCGCTGGTCGGGATCATGCGGCAGCAACTCGGCACGGTGGTCGACCTGTACGCGAGCGCCCGGGGCCCGCTGGCCGATCGCGTTGTCCGGCTGGCCTCCGAACACGCGCAGTTCCTCGCATGGATGGCGCAGGACCAGGGGCAGACGGCCGCCGCGCTGGCGTGGTACGACCGCAGTCATGAATGGGCGCTGGAGGCCGGGGACGCCAACATGGCCGCGACCACGCTGTCCATGAAGGCCCACATGGCGTGGTCCGGCGGTCGCGGAGACCGGGCCGTCCGGCTGGCCGACGCGGCGCGTTGGTCGGCCCCTGGCACGTCCCTGGGGATTCAGGGCATGGCCGCACAGATGGCCGCGCGGGGGCACGCCCTCAACGGCGACGGCGACGATGCGGAACGCCTCCTGGACGAGGCGCAGGACATGATCAGCCAGGCGGCCGAACACCCGGAGGACGAACCGCCGTGGATGTACTTCTACGGCGAGACGTGGTTCACGTTGCAACGAGGCATGGCTGCCCTGCACTTGCGCGACTGGCAGACGGCCGTCGATCACCTGACGGTCGGTCTGGCCGCTCTGCCGGATGACTACCGGCGCGACCGGACCTGGTACAAGACGTGCCTCGCGCACGCCTTGGCCGGGGCAGGGGAAGCCGCTCAGACCCTTGCGGTGGCCGCGGAAGCGGTGCCGGACGCCGACGCCATCGGCCGTCCGCACGCCTGGAACGAACTCCACACGACGGCCGCCGTGCTGCTGCGCCGTGGGGCGCGAGAGGGGCGCCAACTCGTGACCATGCTCAGCGAGTTCGACTGACGCTCCACACGCCTGCCGGGATGGTTCAGGGCCGTCGTGGTCTCCTGGACGCTGATCGACAAGACGAACTCCAAGAGATCGCCCAGCGCTACGGTGAGAGCAAAACGATCCTCCATCCCGCCCTCGGCCGTATCGACGTCGACGCCCAGGTCCTGTTCACCGAGAACCGCGCCCGAACTGCCTTTCCCATTAAGCCCGTTGGCGCCTAGCCGACATCGAGGCCACCTGCGCCCACGCCCGACTCCACGAACTGACATGACCCCGTGGGCGGTTGTGCGTCGAACGGCCGCCCCCAACCGCCCTCTTTCGGGTGATCTGCGAGCTACATAACAGACGTAACGTTTCCTCACTTCGCTCTCTGAGCTGCGCTTTTGTCGAAAATCGACCCGAACTGGTCACGTGTTCGAATCGCGTCACGCGCCCGCCCCGATCTTGATCCGATCTACAGTCGTGCACGCTCGTCCAAGATCACTTCCCCATCGAGGCGTGTGTGACCTTCCGACTGCCCAGCGCAGCCCCGCTCTTGAGAACACCGCAGACGGCGGTCCTCGAGGGCATCGCCGGTTTCGTCCCCCCGGACGCGGTGCCGAACCACGCCCTGCCCGCCGCGTGGGACGTCGACGACGCCTGGGTCCGCCGACGCACCGGCATCGGCGAACGCCGCCGCGCGGCACCGGGCGTGACCACCGGCGACCTCGCGCTGGAGGCGGCACGCCGCGCGCTCGCGGTCGCCGGCGGCCCCCTGGTCGACGCCGTGATCGTCGCCACCTCGACCCCCGACCGCCCGATGCCCGCCATGGCACCCCGGCTGACCACCCGCCTCGGCCTCGGCGAGATCGCCGCGTGGGACGTCTCCGCCGCGTGCACCGGCTTCGTCTACGGCCTCGCCGCCGCCGTCGGCACCCTGACCTCGGGATGCGCCGACCGGGTCCTGCTGGTCGCGGCCGAGGTGTACTCGACGTTGCTCGACCCGCAGGATCGTTCCGCCGGAATCGTGTTCGGCGACGGTGCGGGGGCGGTGGTCCTACGGCGCGGTGAGCGCGACGAGCCGGGCGCCGTCCTGGCGCTGGACCTCGGCGGCGACGGTTCGGGCGAGGAGCTGATCCAGGTGCCCGGCGGCGGTGCGCGGGAGCGTTCTCGCCCGGGCGAATTCGGGCCGGACGACCGTTACTTCCGTATGCGGGGGCGTGAGGTGTTCCAGCATGCGGTGACCCGTATGACCCAGTCCGCCCACACCGTGCTCAAGCGCGCGGACTGGGCGGCCGAGGATGTGGACCGGTTCTGCGCCCATCAGGCCAACGCCCGCATCCTGTCCGCCGTCGGCGACCGCATCCCGGTACCCGCCGAACGGCACGTCACCAACATCGCGCGCGTCGGCAACACCGGCGCCGCGTCCGTCCCGCTGGCCCTGGCCGACGCCGCCGCGCGGGGTGAACTCCGCGCCGGGGAACGGGTGTTGCTGACCGCCTTCGGCGCCGGACTCACCTGGGGCTCGGCGGCCCTGGTGTGGCCGGAGCTGCCGACCGTGCCGCGCGTCGACACACCTGGCGCGGATGCCGCGGCCGTACCCGCCGCCAACCCGGTCGAACCCGCGATCGACTCGGCCGTACCCGCTGCCGACCCGGGCGAACCCGCGATCGACTCGGCCGTACCCGCTGCCGACTCGGCCGTACCCGCTGCCGACCCGGCCCTGCGGACCCAGATCGCCTGAGACCAGCCCCGCCCGACACCCACCTCACCTGACTGACACCCACCTCGCCTGACTGGCACCCGCCTCGCCTGACACCAACCTCGTTCGAGACCGGCCTCGCCCGTCCCCAGGCGTGCCCGTCGCCCCCGCCCACCGACGTCTGCTCCGCAAAAAACAGGTCGGACGACTCGGTTCCGGAAACCCGCCCGCCCCGCTCACCCCGTCGAAAGGAACCCCATGTCCCCCGCCCAGACCGCCGTGACCGCCGTACTCACCGAGAAGTTCGAGGTCAGCGCCGAGAGCATCCGGCCGGAGGCCACCCTGGAGAGCCTCGACCTCGACTCCCTCGCGCTGGCCGAACTCGCCCTCGCGCTCCAGGAGGAGCTGGGGGTTCCGGTTGCGGAGGAAGAGGCCGCCAAGCACAGCACCGTGGGTGAGCTGGTCGCCGCGCTGAACGCCAAGCGGGAGCGATGAAGGCGGCGTCCGCGCCCGTGTCCGTCACCGGCCTGGGGCTCATCACCCCGGCCGGGGTCGGCCGGGAGGAGACCTGGAAGGGGGTCCTGAGCGGGCGGTCCGCCGGTGCCACGGACCCCGAACTCAAGGGCTGCGCCGTGGATTTGTCCTGCCGCATCCCGCTGATGACCCCGGAGCAGGCGCGGATCGGCGGCGGCAAGGCCTGGCGGATGGGCCGGTTCAGCCAGCTCGCCGTGCTCGCGGCGCGCGAGGCCGTCGCCGACGCCGGGCTCGACCCGGCCGGGTGGGACGGGGCGCGGGTCGCCGTGGTGATCGGTTCGGGGCTGGCCGGGGCCGCGCATCTGGAGGACCAGACGATCCGCCATCACCAGGGCGGTCCCGAGCTGGTGTCGCCCGCGCTCGTGCCCATGCTGATCTCCAACATGGCTGCCGGGGAGGTGTCGTTGGACCTCGGCGCCCATGGTCCGTCCCTGGCGACCGAGACCGCGTGCGCGTCCGGGGCCAGTGCCCTGGCCGTCGCCCGGGGGCTGCTGCTCGCCGGGCTGTGCGACATCGCGGTGGCGGGCGGCGCGGAGGCGGCCGTCACCCCGGTGATCACGTCCGGCTTCCAGCGGATGGGCGCACTGTCCTCCCGGATCGACGAACCCGCCGCCGCCTCACGGCCGTTCGCCGCGGACCGGGACGGGTTCGTGATCTCCGAGGGCGCCGCGATCCTCGTCCTCGAACGTGAGGCGGACGCGCGGGCGCGTGGAGTACGGCGGTACGCCCGGCTCGCGGGCGCCGGTCAGACCTCCGACGCGCATCACCCGACTGCCCCTGCACCAGGGGGAGTTCACGCCGAGGCGGCGCTGCGGTCGGCGCTCACGGAAGCGGGGCTCGGTCCCGGGGACATCGATCACGTCAACGCGCACGGGACCTCGACCCCGCTCAACGACCTGACCGAGGCGGAGTTGATCGCGCGGGTGCTGCCGCACCGGCCGAGTGTCACCGCCGCCAAGGGAGTTATGGGGCACAGTCTCGGCGCGGCCGGTGCGATCGAGGCGGCGCTCACCGCACTCACCATCCACCGCTCCGCCGTCCCGCCGATCGCCAACCTCACCCCGGACAACCTCCCCTTCGACCTGGACTGCGTCACGGGCGAGCCCCGCGGACAGCGCGTCCGGGCCGCCGTCAGCCACTCCTTCGGGTTCGGCGGGCACAACGTGGTGCTGCTCCTCACCGCCGAGGACTGACCGCCGAGGACCGACCACGACCCAGGAGGGACCAATGACCGTTCACAGCACCATCGTTCACGCCACCGTCCACATCCCCGAGGGACGCCAGACCGTGGCCGCCGTGGAGGACCGCTTCCGGGCGGGCAGCCCCGCCGTACCGTTGTCGCGCGGGGTGCTCCAGCGCATGTACGGCCTGGCCGAACGCATCGTGGCCGACGACCTGGAGCAGCCCTCCGACCTGGCCGCGCACGCGGCCCGGCGCCTGTTCGAGGACACCGGCACCGACCCGGGCGCCGTCGACCTGCTCCTCTACGCCGGCATCCTCGCCGACATGGAGGAGCCGGCCACCGCCCATGTCGTCGCCGACAAACTCGGCCTGGGCTGCCCGGTGTTCGACCTGAAGAACGCCTGCAACGGCGTCCTCAACGCGCTGGAGGTCGCCGACGCGTTCATCCGCAGCGGGCAGTACCGGCGGGTGCTGGTGACCACCGCCGAGGTCAGCACCCGGGAGAGCCGCTGGCAACTGGACGACCCGGCCGACCTGTTGACCGCGCTGCCCAGTCTCAGCACCGGCGACATGGGCTCGGCCCTGCTGGTGGAGGCGGGTGACCGGCCCGGCATTCTCGGTTCCCGGTTCTTCGCCAACTCCTGGGGCTGGCGCGCGGCGACCCTGCCCAACCCGTACGCGCAGCACCGCACACTCGGCCATCTCCGCATCGACTCCGCCCAGTTGGTGGGCTCGTTCGAGGGGCTGCCCGGCAAAGTCCGGGGCGCGCTGCGGGAGTTGGGCGTCGAGGGCGACGACCTCGACCTCGTCTGTGTGCACCAGCCGTCGGTGCCGTTCACCAAGGTCGTCTGCGACTGGGTGGGCGTGGACCCGGGCCGCATCCTGGCCACCTTCCCCACCCACGGCAACGTGGCGACCAACACCATCCCGCTCCAGCTGGCCGCCGCCCTCGACAGCGGCCGCCTCCAACGCGGCGACCTGGTGGGCATGTTCGGCTTCGCGAGCGGGGCGAGCGCGGGGGTGGTCGTGTGCCGCTGGTGAACGCCCCTGGCGAGAGCCGCCGGTGAACCGCGACACCCCCCAAGCCTCCGACACCGTACGAACGTGAAGGCACACGGCACCATGACCACGACCCGCACCCCCAGAACCCCCCACTCCCCCCGCATTCCACCCCTCCCGCCCGCCCAATGGCCCCCGGTCCTGCGGTCGTTGCTCGCCGACTCCCGGCAGGACGGCCCCGGCCGGGAGAACCTGTTCGGCACCCTCGCGCACCACCCCGTCCTCGCGCACGCCTGGCTCTCCCTCGCCCGGGTCCTCACCCACGAAGGCACCCTCGGCCACCGCAGACGGGAGTTGATCGTCCTGCGGGTGGCCCATCGGCTCGACGCGCCCTACGTCCACGGCCGGCACCGCACCCCGGCCGAGGACGCGGGACTGACGGCCGTGGAGATCGACGCGACGGCGGCCGACCTGGCCGTCCACCCCTGGCAGCCGGAGGACCGCGCCCTCCTGGAGGCGGCCGACCTGCTGGCCGTCAACTCCTCCGTTCCCGAGGGACTTTGGGAGCGACTCGCCCGCGCCCTCACCCCCGAGCAACTCGTCGAACTCCTGGTCCTGGCCGGCCAGACCGCCACCATGTGCACCACCCTCAACACCCTCCGCACCCCCTCCGACCGGCAGCCCACGCTCACCGTGCTCCTGGAACGGGACCGCTGTTGCAGCGCGGGCCAGTGCGTGGGCGTGGCGCCCGAGGTTTTCGAGCAGGACGAGGCGGACGGCCGGGTCGCGCTGCTCGTGCCGGAGCCGGACGCGCGGTACGCCGACGAGGTGCGCTTCGCCGCCGACCTGTGCCCCAGCGGGGCCATCACGCTCGTCGACCACGAGGAGACAGCCCACCCATGACCGCGACCGTGACCACCCTCAACCTCCCAGCCCCCTACGACGGTTGCCCCTTCGACCCGCCACCCGCCTACACCGCCGCCGCCCGCGATGCCGCCGTCACCCGTGCCGTGCTGCCGGACGGCACCGCGTGCTGGCTGGTCACCGGGTACGACGAGGTCCGTGCCGTGCTGGCCGACGCCCGCTTCAGCGCGGACGCGCGCACGCCGGGGTTCCCGTTCCTGTCCGCCGGACAGCGTGAACTGGCCACCGCCAAGCCGAGTTTCATCCGCATGGACGACCCCGAACACGCCCGCCTGCGCCGCATGGTCACCAAGGACTTCCTGGTCAAGCGCATCGAGGAACTGCGTCCTGGCATCCAGGACATCGTCGACCGGGCCGTGGACCGCATGACCGAGGGGCGTACCTCGGCGGACCTGGTGGCGGACTTCGCGCTGCCGATCCCGTCGCTGGTCATCTGCCTGATGCTCGGGGTGCCGTACGAGGACCACGACCTGTTCCAGTCGCTCAGCCGCACGCTCCTCGACAACCGCACCAGCCGACCGCAGGCGGAGCAGGCGCATGCCCGACTGATGGGCTATCTGGCGGAGTTGGCGGAGCGCAAGCGGCGTGAGCCCGGTGACGACATCCTCAGCCGGCTCGCCGCCCGCGACGACCTGACCGACCAGGAGACCGCTTCACTCGGCTTCCTCCTCCTGGTCACCGGGCACGAGTCCACCGCCAACATGGCCACCGTCAGCGTGCTCGCCCTGCTGCGCCGCCCCGACCAGGCAAAACTCCTGCGCGAGCAGCCGGAGTTGGTGCGGGGCGCCGTGGAAGAACTCCTGCGGCACCTCACGATCATCCACCTCGGCCTCGGCCGGGCGGCGACCGAGACCGTGCGGGTGGGCGAGGTGACGATCCCGGCGGGCGAGGGGGTGATCTGCATGCTGTCCACCGCCAACCGCGACGAGCAACTCTTCGCGTCCGGCGCCGACTTCGACCTCACCCGCGACGCCCGCCGCCATGTCGCCTTCGGCTACGGCATCCACCAGTGCCTGGGCCAGACCCTGGCCCGCGTGGAACTCCAGATCATCCTCACCACGCTGCTACGACGCCTGCCCGGTCTGCGCCTCGCCGTCCCGGCGGACCAACTCACCTACAACCAGGACAACATCGTGTACGGCCTGCGGGAACTCCCGGTGGCCTGGGCCTAGTTCAACGTCAGAACACCCGGCCCAGGTCCTGCTGCACGATCGTCCGCATGCTGTGTTCGGCGAGTGCGGCGATCGTCATGGACGGGTTGCAGGCACCGGTGGAGCCGGGGATGCGGGCGCCGTCCAGGACGTAGAGACCCTTGTGGCCCAGGACGCGGCCGTAGAGGTCGACGGCGTCTCCCATCGGGACGCCGCCCAACGAGTGCCAGGTGGAGGGGGCTTGGGCGTTGGTGTCGATCATGAGGCCGCCGCCTGCCGTGGCGATGTCCTGCATGCGACCGGCGATCAGCTCCTGGAGCGCGGCGTCCGTGTCCGTCGGCCAGGTGAGGACGGCGTCGTCGGTCGAGGCGTCGTAGGCCCACGTGCCCGCGCCGTCGACGATGCCGAAGCCGACGACGGTGAGGGCCGTAACTCCCGGCTGCTGTATGGGAGATCCGGCGTGCACGACCGTCAGCGGGATGGAGCTGCCCGGGTCGCGGCCGCCTACGCAGGCCGGGCCGCCCTGTTGGGTGCCCGCGTCGCCGGTCGGGTTGATCCAGGCCCAGATGCGGTCGCCGTTGTTGCCCCAGCCGGTGCCGATGGCGTCGGGCAGGTCCGGAATCAGGTTCTTGGCACGGGACTTGACCAGGAGACGGGTGGTGCCGGGCGAACCGGCGTTGAGGAACACCGCGTCCGCCGTGATGCGGATCTGCTCCTGGACGGTGCCTGCCGTGTTGATGCGGTCGACGGACAGCACCCACTTCTTGTTCGCGTCCATCGCGAGGTCGCGGACGATGTGGAGGGGCGCGACCTGCACGAGGCCGGTCGACTCCGCCTGCGCGAGATAGGTGACGTCGATGGAGTGCTTGCCGCCGTTGTTGACGCCGAAGGCGATGTCGCTGGTGGTGTAGGTCGGGTCGTACAGGCCCTCCAACTCGCCCCGGGCATAAGCCCAGTCGATGGGCAGCGGGACCTTGAACGGGGTCAGGCCCGCCTTCGGCGCGATGTTCTGGAAGAGCCGGGACGACTTGTAGGGGTCGGAGGCGAGCACGTCGTAGGGGATGGTGGAGATGCCCAGCATCCGGGCGACGGTCGGGTAGGCCCAGAGGTCGAGGTCGTCGTAGAGGCCGGCCGCCTGCGGGATGGAGGTCGCGAAGTCGGCCTTCGTGGGCTGCAGGGTCATGCCGTGGTACATGATCGATCCGCCGCCGACGGCCGCTCCGCACATGGCGGTCATGCCGTTTCCCACGACGGCTTCGAGCACGCCGGTGTAGGGGGTCCAGGTCTGGGTGCCGCCGCCGACGATGGCGTGGTCGGTGAGCCAGGCGGAGCGGTTGTCCATGGTGGCGAAGCGGCAGAACGTCGTCGCGTTCGGGCCGGTCGGCCAGCGCTTTCCGCGCTCCAACACCAGGGTGGAGACGCCGGCTTGGGCCAGTCGTAACGCGGTGACTCCGCCGCCGAAACCGGTGCCGACGACGACGGCCCGTTCGCGGAGTTCGGTGACGGCGGGCGCGGTCGCTGCCTGTGCCTTGGTGGTGCCGGCCAGGGTGGCCGCCGCGCCGATCGCCGTCGCGGCGAGCAGGCCGCGGCGGCTGAGGGTGGGGTGGGGGGAGGTGGGTTCGGGCATGGGGGGACTCCGGCAACCGTAGGGGGAGTGCGAGTCGCCGGGAGCGTAGCGCGGTTGAGCATGCCACTGTCAATAAATGGAAATGTAATTCTCAGATTGGAGAGTCACGCTGTCGACAATTGGTGTGGCGGTTCTGAGTGGGTCCCCATCACGTCCGGTGAAGCCGATCACTATGAAGTGCCGGATCTGTACACTCCGTTACCCGTCAGAACCGTGATCGAGGGGTGGGACGGTGTCGGTGACGCCAGCGGCCGGGGACAGGATCGACGGCCGGTATCTCCTGCACGAACCCATCGGCACCGGCGGCATGGGCGTCGTCTGGCGGGCGTGGGACGAGCGGCTGCAGCGCTGGGTCGCGGTCAAGTGCGCACGCCTGGACGACGATCGGGCCACGCGACGGCTCATGGGCGAGGCGCGCAACGCGGGGCGGCTGCACCACCCGAACATCGTGGCCGTCTTCGACTACATCGACGAGGGCACCACCTGCTGGATCGTCATGGAGTACGTCCCCTCCCGCAGCCTCGCCCAACTCATGGCGGAACGCGGACCGTTGGCGCCCGAGGAGGCCGGGTCGATCGGCTGCCAGATCGCTGACGCGCTGGTGAAGTCGCATCGCGCGGGTGTGGTGCACGGCGATGTGACACCGGAGAACATCCTCGTCACCGACGAAGGCGTCGCCAGACTCACCGACTTCGGGATCTCCCGGGCCCTGGGAAACGACGCCACGCAGAACACGACCGGCACCGTGCGCGGCAAACCCCGTTACCTGGCTCCCGAGTTGGCGAAGGGGCAGCCCGCGGGTGAGAAGTCGGACGTGTTCTCGCTGGGTGCCTCGCTGTTCGCGGCGGTCGAGGGGCAGTCGCCGTACGGCGAGGCCGAGCACCTGATGACGTATCTGGCCCGGGCCGTCGAGGGACGCATCGAGCCCACTCGACAGGCAGGTCAACTCACCGGGCCACTGGCCGCGTTGCTGGAGGTGGAACCCGGGGACCGGCCCGACGCCGCGCACGCCCGGAAGCTGCTGACGCGGGCCGCGCCGCCGCCCGCGCACATCCAGGAGCAGTTGGCCGACCGTCGCACCCTGGACCTGGAGTCCTCGACCCTCCGGCTGGGCCCGCTGTCCCGCCGTACCCGGGACGTCCTCACCCTCTCGCTGCCGCGCCGGGTACGCCGCCGTCCGCTGGCGGTCACGGCGGTCGCGCTGGTGACGGCCGGTGCGGTCGCGGGCGGGCTCGTCCTCTTCGGCCTGTGGGACTCAAAGGGTGGGAGCGACAAGGGTGTCGGCCTGGCGGACGCGAAGTCCTCGGCCGGCGCACGGGCCGGAACCATGGGCGACGAACGGACGGCGGACCCCTGCGGGCTGGTGGACGCCGCCTCGCTCAGCCGCTTCGGGCACACCGAACTCGACCCGGACTACGGGGAGATCGACCGGTGTGACGTCCTCGTGGACAACGCCGGCGGTGACGACATCGCGGACGTGCAGGTCAACCTGGACGCGGACCGGGACGAGTTCGACGACATCCAGTCCACCCGCCTGGTCGGCGGCCTCACGGTGGTGACGATCAAGCGGGACGACAAGACCTGCGAACGGGCCGTCCTGCCCACCGACGGCACGCAGATCCGGGTCATCGGGCAGCAGTTGGCCAAGTCGTCGCCCGACCCGTGCCAACTGGCCGACGCCGCCACCGATCAGGTGGTCGGCGTCCTGGCCGACGGCCCGGTACCCAGACGGACATCGGCGCCGGCCGTGAACTCCCTGGCCCGGCTGAACGCCTGCACGCTCCTCGGCGCCGCCGACCTCAAGCAGGTGCCCGGCGTCCGACTCGCCAACCAGGACCCCGGGTTCGGGCGCTGGGACTGCGACTGGTCCAGCGACGACGGCAAGCGCGAGGTGGAGATCCAGTTCAGCCGGGACAACTCGCTCGACGCCGACGACGGCACGCTCGTGAACGTCGCCGGCACCAAGAGCTACTCCATCGCGGACGAGGCCGAGGACGACAGCTGCACCGTACGGACCCCGCACCGCACGTACACGGACCCGGTCGGCGAGGAGACCACCGAGCTGTTCCAGCTGACCGTGTACGCACCGCGGCCGAGCAGCCAACTGTGCGACACGGCAGCGGAGTTGGCCGGGACCGTCGTAGGGAACATCGCGAAGCGACTTCCGGCGCACTGACGGCTGGACCCGTCCGGGCGGTCTCAGGGCTGCACCGGCATGGTCCAGCAGTTGGAGGCGGTGGGCCTGCCCGCGAGGCGGTCGGTGAGCCAGGAGATCGCGTCGCCCTGGTCGGTGAGCAGCGGCGCGAAGTGGTTGAGGAGCGCGCTGCCGACACTGGGCAGGACGACGGCCTTGTACGTGACGTCGCCGCCCAACGCGCACCAGTCGAGGGCGAGTTGGCGAGCCTGCGCGTGCGGGACGAGGTTGTCGCTGACGCCGGTGGCGAGCCGGACGGGCCCGGACGGTTTCAGCCTGCCGATGCGCTGCTCGTCGAGGAACTTCTGGAGCGCGGGAGTCGAGGCGATGATGTCGCCGATGGACTCCCCATCGGTGGTCCAACTGCTGCTCCGCGTATAGCCGTAGCCGAGGAGCGCGTCCGCGACGCACATCGTCGACAGATCGGTGAGCGCGGCCTTCCCGGCGTCGTTGAGATGTGCCTCCGCAAGGGGCTTCAACTCCGGGTCGGACTGCAGGAACCCGTTGAGCGACCAGCCCAGCGCGCCCGCGAGTTCGCTGCCGTCGATGGCCTTGGTGACGGAGGTCAGATCGGCGGGCGGGGCACCGGCGTACGTTCCGGAGAGGGTGACGTCGGGGGCGTAGGAGGACTGGAGTTCGGCGGCGGCCGCGGTCGCCCCGCCGCCCTGGCTGTAGCCGTAGAGACCGACTGGTGAGTTGGCGCTGACGGATGCCCCGCTCACGGAACGCGCGGCGCGCACGGCGTCCAGCACCGCGTGTGCCTCGTCGATCCGGTTGACGTAGGTGTGCAGCCGGTCGGTGGCACCCAGCCCCACGTAGTCGGTGACGACGACGGCGACACCTTCGGCGAGGAGCCGGTAGATCGCCAGATCCTCGTAACCCACCGAAACCGTCTGGCTGTTGAGGGACAGCGGGTGCTCCAGCCCCATGGACGCGGAGCACTGGTCGCCCTGTCCCAGGGTGCCGGGGGCGACGGCGACGAGGGGGCGCGGGCCGGCGCCGGACCAGTCGGCGGAGGGTTCGACGTAGGCGCCGGTGACGGCGACGGGCTGCCCGTTCGAGTCGGTGGACTTGTACATCAGGCGGGTCGCGGTGCCGGGCAGGGTGCTGCCGTCGAGGCCGGGCAGGCTCAGGGCGAGGGGGAGGGGCTCGCTGCGGACGAGGGTGCCGTCGGCGGCGGGCAGGGTGGTGGGCGGGTTGTAGAACTCGGGGATGGTGACGCCTCGGGAGACGACCTCGTCCGAGGCGGTCGCGGCGGTGGCGGTCGTGAGGGCGAGGGCCTGGGCGGTGAGGCAGGCGGCGGCGGTGATCGCGGCGGCGAGCAGGTCTCGTGTGCGTGCGGGCATGCGTGCGGGCATGGCGAACCTCCTGTGGAGCGGCCGTCCGGAGAATGGTTCGCCTGGAACTTACCTGCGGGTAAGTTACTCGTGATACCCGTCGGTAGGTTACGTTTCGGTAATGTGACTGACTGTCAGCCGATCCTGTGAGCCGGTTGTCAGCCGATGCTGTGAGCCGGTTGCCGGCCGGCCGTCATCGCGCCGCCGTCATCGCCACCGCCACCCGCTCCAGCAGCTCGGCCACGGCCTGCGGCTCGCTCACCATCAGGTCGTGACCGGTGTCGATGTCCCACAACCGCCCGACGGCGCGCGCCGGTTCGAGGTCCGCCGGAGCGCGGTAGGGCAGCGTCGAGGTGCATACGATCTGGGACTGCGGAAGCGCCCGCACGCCCGCCTCGTTCGTGAGCCGCAACGGCTGCTCGAAGCACTTCCAGGGGTGGGGCGTGATCTTCGGCGCAAGCCAGGCGATGTCGTCCGGGTCGGTCAACCCGTAGTGGGGCATGGGCCCTTCGCCGGGAAAATTGACGAGCTCCACCCCGTCCACGACCCGCCCCATGGCGCGGGAGGCGCCCATCAGCTCCGGTGCCAGTTCGGCGAGGGACTGTCCGTCGGACGGAGTGGCCGCG
This sequence comes from Streptomyces sp. NBC_00986, assembly GCF_045162565.1. Taxonomy (NCBI): domain Bacteria; kingdom Bacillati; phylum Actinomycetota; class Actinomycetes; order Kitasatosporales; family Streptomycetaceae; genus Streptomyces; species Streptomyces sp. NBC_00986. The sequence goes on along the minus strand of NZ_CP108733.1, from coordinate 5,882,086 downwards.
TCCAGGTAGACGAGGTGGCCGACGCGGTCGAGGGCGCGGTCGGCGACACCGGTGATGACCATCCCGCCGTAGCTGTGCCCGACCAGAACGGCGTCGAACAGCCCCTCATACACCAGGAGTTGGACGACATCGGTGATGTGGGTGTCGAGATCGACCCCGGGCGTGAGCAGATGGGCCCGCTCACCGAGCCCGGTGAGGGTCGGGGCATGGACGTCATGCCCGGCCGTCCGCAGGATCCGCGCGACGCGCTGATAACACCAACCGCCGTGACTGCCGCCGTGCACGAGAACGTACGTGGCCATGAGGCGCTCCTGTCCAACAACTGTCGGATATCCGTCAGGTGTTGGGGAGAATAGTGTTACCGCATGCCAGCGCAACCCCCCGAACGCCACGGAGTTCCCGACCCCCGCGTCGCCCGCTCCCGAGCCGCCCTCGAAGCGGCCCTGCGCGACCTGGTCACCGAGCGGGACCTGCGCCAGATATCCGTCGCCGACCTCACGAAACGCGCCGGCGTCAACCGCTCGACGTTCTACGAGCACTACGTCGACGTCCACGACCTGGCGGTGGCGGCATGCACGGCGACGTACGACGAGTTGGTGGCCGTAGCGCCGATCCCGCACGGCCAACTGACCGCCGACGGCGCCCCGTTGCCGAACCCCCTGCCCGCCCTCTTCACCCATGTCGCGGCCAACGCCCCCCTCTACCGCGCCCTCCTCTGCGACGAGGGCAGCGCCCGGATGATCAACCACCTCCTCCACCGGATCACCCTGGCGGCCCGTACGAGCCGAGGCCTGCCCGCGAACACCGACACCACCGACCCGGTCTCCGCCTTCCTCGCGGGCGCGGTCCTGGGCACGATCATCGACTGGCTACGGGGTGACTGTCCGGGGACGCCGGAGGAGATCGGGGCGGCGATATGGCCGTATGCGGTGGCTTGCGCGGAGGTCTCGGACATCCCCTCGATCTGACCAACTCCCGGGTGCGGACTGGGGTGTTGCGGTCCTTCTCCATGGCATGTACTTTCCATCATGGAAAGTACATGCCATGCCATGCGGTGGAGGTTGTCATGAACGACGGCTCGCGGGACCTGGATCTGCTTCAACAGCAACGGACGGCGTTGGCCCAGCGGTTGAGGCTTCCGTGGTGGTATCTGGCGGCGACCGCCGCGCTGATGGCTGTGCTGCTGGGCCTGCCGTTCCTGCAACCGCGCTACGTTTCCGACGATGCGGGCCAGGCCACTTCGCTGGTGTTGATCCTGATCCAGTTCGGCTTGAGCCGCCTGCTGGAGAACACGACCGGTGTGAAGTACCGGAGCCGGAACATGTACTACCCGTCGGCCCGACCCGTCATGTGGGTCACGTGCGCGGTGGCGGCGGCGTCCGTCGCGGGTGAGGGCGTGCTCCTCAGGAGCGGGGACACCGTGCTCGCCGTCACGGTGGTGGTCGTCACGGTGGCGGCGCTGGTGGGCATTCTGCTGTGGCAGAACGCGGCGATCCGTCACGACATCCGGCAAGGACGAGCGGTTTCGCGATGACCGGACATGAAGGGCGCGGGCGACTGGACGAGATCATCCATCCGGTGACCCGGCTGTCGATCTGCGGACTGCTCGCCGCCGGCCCGCAGTGGGTGGAGTTCTCCGTCGTGCGGGACACCGTGGGGGTGAGCGATTCGGTGCTGTCCAAGCAGTCCCGGATCCTGGAGGACGCCGGCTACCTCGCCGTACGCAAAGGGGCGATCGGGCGACGGCCACGCACCTGGTTCCGGCTCACCGACGAGGGCCGCACCGCGTTCACCGAACACCTCACCTGGCTGCAGAACGCCGCCCGACTCACCGCCGGCCAGGCACCGGCCGACGACGGCGACCCGGAGAGCTGAGGAAGGGGGCGAGGCCCTTGCGGTTCGGGTCGGGCCCGGCCGAGCCATGCCGGCCCCCTTGGCGAAATCGACGGGCTCGCAGTGGCTATACATCGAGAGTATACGTCATGTGTATAGTGCGGGGGCATGGCTACCGTAACCGCGTCCCGTTGCGACACCCCTGTCACCGTCCTCACCGCGACCGCGGCCTTCGGGCTGCTGCTCGGCTGGGCGACGTACGGCCTGCACGGGACGACGCCCCTGTTGGAGCGGGCGACCAACTCGGTGTCCACCTGGATCATCTGGACTGCCGCGGCCGGTGCGCTGATCCGTGCCCGGCGGCTCGCCCTCTGGGGCGGGGCGGTGATGATGCTCGCCACCTGTGGCGGCTACTACGCGGCGTCCACGCTCGGGGACACGTTCGGGGCCGGGGGGCTCGGAACCGCCGCCGTGTGGTCGGTGGCGGGGCTGGCCGGCGGGCCGCTGCTGGGGTGGGCCGGGTGGACGCTGCGGCGCGGGCGGGGGGACGTGCGGGCAGTGGCCGGGGCGGTCATCGCGACGGTGGTGCTGGGGGAGGCGCTCTGGCTGGCTCTGGCGCTCCACTACTGGGGGGAGGCGGTCGTCTTCCTGGCCGCCGGCGCGCTGCTCACCGTTCTCCTGACCGTCTACCTGGCGCGCGCGGGAGTGCACCGCTACTGGCTGTGCGCCGCGCTCGCTCCCGTGGGCGGCCTCGCCTTCTACCTCGCCGAACAGGGCATCCTCGGCGCCCTGCTCGGATCGGTGTGACTCTGTCCAACTCCGCACTCGGTCACATGTGTTGGTCTTGCGGGAGGCGTACGCCTTCGCGCTGTCCCGCGTCACTCGACGACAACCGCCGGGTGATCCGGTCGAACAGTTCCGACAGCGGTTCGCCGACCTCCCGGCCGAACTCGGTGAGCCCGTACGTGACTTGGGGCGGTGTCGTCGGCTCGACCTCGCGCCAGAGCAGGCCGTCCTGGACCAGGGTGCGGAGGGTCTGGGCGAGCATCTTCTCGCTGATGCCCTGGATGCTCTCGCGGAGTTCGTAGAAGCGGAGGTTGTTGGTGCGCAGGGAGATCAGCACCCAGACGCCCCACCTGCTGGTCACGTGGTCGACCATGTCGCGGGCGAGGCAGTCGGTGTGAAACACCTCATACCGCGGACCCGGCTCGACCCTTCTCTCCTGCACGCCTTCCGTCATGTTATGAGCTTACCTCGGGGTATGTACTTACCGAAAGTTAGCCCTGCTCCTAGCGTGAAGGCCGTAGAAGTACAGGCGACAAGGGAGCTGAACATGATCGTGGTGACCGGGGCTACCGGGAACATCGGCCGGCCGTTGACGCGGGCGTTGGCCGGGGCGGGGCAGCAGGTGACGGCGGTGTCACGGCACGCGCCGACGGCGACGCCGACAGGGAAGGCGTCGTTGCCGGACGGGGTTCGCCATGTGGCCGCCGATCTCGCCGAACCGGCAGGTCTCGAGCCCGCGTTGGCCGGAGCGAAGGCGCTGTTCCTGCTGCTCTCCGGCGATCTGCACGCCACCGGGGCCAACCCGGCCGACATCATCGGCGTGGCCGAGGCCGCCGGGGTCCGCAGGGTCGTCCTGCTCTCCACCCAGGGCGTGTCGACCAGGCCGTTCGGTGCGACGCGGGTCGCCATGCGCGCGCTGGAGGACGTACTGCGGGAGTCCGGCCTGGAGTGGGCGATCCTGCGGCCGGGCGGCTTCGCCTCCAACGCCCTGTGGTGGGCCGAGTCCATCCGCGCGCAAGGGGTCGTAGCCGCGCCCTTCGGCGACATCGGGGTGCCGATCGTCGACCCGGCGGACATCGCCGAGGTCGCGGCGGCCTGTCTGCTGGACGACCAACACACCGGCGGGGTCTGCGAGTTGACCGGCCCGGAGGTGATCACGCCGCGCGGGCAGGCGGAGGCCATCGCCGCCGCGCTGGGTTCGCCGGTACGGTTCCACGACCTCACCCGCGAGGAGGCCAAGGCCGCCATGTCCCGGAGCATGCCGGCGGAACTCGCCGAGGACACCCTGACCATCCTCGGTTCCCCCAGCCCGGCCGAACTGCGCATCAGCCCGGACGTCGAGCGGGTCCTCGGCCGCGCCCCGCGCCCGTTCGCGGACTGGGCCGCGCGCCATGTCGACGCGTTCCGCTGACACCTGCCCCGGACGTGTCCTGAGCGCGCGCTCTAACCCCGGTCGCGCAACGCCTGCGCCAGCGCGTTCATGCTGATGTCGACGATCGCGCCGAGCTGCTTCCCGCTCGCTCCGGCCCGGCTCATCACGGCCAGCGACTGATTGACCGCTGTGATGTGCGTGGCGTGGTCCTCGGCGTCACCCTCGGTCAACTCGGCTCTGCGCAGGGCGGTTTGGAGCCGCGCGCGCTGCAGCCCCACGGCTTCGATCGCGCGCGCGGCGATGGCGGGGCTGAGCACGGGTATCGCCATCGCGGTCTGGGCGACCAGGCAGCCGTCCGGTACGGCGGGGTCGGCGATGCGGTGGAGGGTGACGTCGAAGAACGCCCGGATCGCCGGCAGCGGTTCCCCGAACACCCCGGAGGAGAGCGCCTGTTCGTACTTGTCCCCGTACCGGAGGGCGTACCGGTCCAGGCATCGCAGATAGAGCGACTCTTTGTCGCCGAACGAGGAGTAGAGCGAACTCCGGTTCAACCCGGTCGAGTTGGAGAGATCGTCGAGCGAGGTGTCGGCGTACCCGTCCCGCCAGAACTGGACCATCGCCGCGTCGAGCGCGACCTCCACGTCGAACTGCTTCTTCCCGGCCATCCCACACACACCCCGTCCTCGACCCGGCCCATCCTATCCTGAACCAAACGGTTCAAGATGAGCTAGCCTGGATACATGACCGAAGCCGACAGCACCCCGAACGGCTCACCCGACCGGAATCCGGCCCCCACCTCGGTCGCCGTAGCCGCTCTCCCGCTGCGCGACCTCCCCGGCTTCACCCACCGCTGGGCCGACGCGGACGGAATCCGCCTGCACGCCGTGGAAGGCGGCAGCCCGAGCGCCCCTACGATCGTGCTGCTCGCCGGATTCCCGCAGAACTGGTGGGCCTGGCACAAGGTGATGCCCCGCCTCGCCGAGCGCTTCCACGTGATCGCGGTCGACCTGCCGGGCCAGGGCCACTCCGACCGTCCCGCAGAGGGCTACGACAGTCACACCCTCGCCGCGCGCGTCCAGGCCGCGCTGACCGCGCTCGACGTACCGAAGTACTGGCTCGCCGCCCACGACATCGGCGCCTGCGTCGCCTTCTCGCTCGCCCTGAAATACCAGGACCACCTGCACGGCGTAGCCCTTCTCGACGCCGGCATCCCCGGAATCACCCTCCCGGACACCATCCCCACGGACCCCGAACGCGCCTGGAAAACCTGGCACTTGGCCTTCCACCAGGTCCCCGAACTCCCCGAAACCCTGATCACCGGCCGCGAACAGGCCTACGTGGGCTGGTTCTTGAGAACCAAAACCCTCTCCCCGACGACCTTCGACACCGCCGAGATCGACTACTACGCCGCCTCCATCGCAGCAGAGGGAGGTCTCCGAGCGGCCCTCGCCTACTTCCGCGACGCGTCGGAATCAGCCCGCGAGAACCGAGCCGCTCTCGCTTCCCTGGGCGGCCACCTGACCATCCCGGTCCTCGGAATCTCCAGCTCCCACGGCTCCATCCCCGACATGGCCGCGTCCCTCAGCCCCTGGACGAAGAACGTGACCGGCGTGGTCGTCCCGGACGCCGGGCACTTCATTCCGGAGGAGCAACCGGGGGCGGTTGTGGGGGCGTTGAGGGCGTTCGTCGATGGCGCGGGGGTCGGGTAGGCCGGACTTGCGAACGAGGGCACCGGGAGCGGCACGGCATGGTCTGGCCCGGTCTGGCTTGGCTTGGCTTGGCCGAACGGTGGCACCTTGTCGAAGACGCCCTAGTGGTGGGGCGATGTGCCGGCTGCTCGGACCAGGGCTCGGGCCAGGGCGGTGCTCTCCGGGAGGCTGTCGAGCGAGAGGGGCTGCGTGGCGATCGCACCCTCGTGCAGCACGAGGAGTCGGGTGGCGAGGGTGGTCGGGTGCGAGCAGCCCGCTGCGACGGCGAGTTCCTCGAACAGGTTCAGCAGCCAGAGCTTCTGGTTCGCGGCGATGCGGTGTGCGGGATGCGCGGGGTCGGGGAGTTCGGCGAGTGCGTTGATGAAGGCGCAGCCGCGGGTGTTGGTCTCGCTCCAGGTCCGCAGCGCCTCGAAGGGTGCGGTGACGGCCTGGGCGGGAGTGTCGGCGGCGTCGACCGCGGCACGGACGAGCGACCGCCAGCGCTGGTCGCGTTCCGTGAGGTAGGCCGCCACGAGGTGGTCCTTCGAACCGAACTGGTTGTACAGGGTCCGCTTGGTCACCCCCGAGTGCTCGGCGATCAGATCCACGCCGACCGCGGTGATTCCGCGGTGGTAGAACAACTCCTCCGCGGCCGCCACGATCCGGCGGCCGGCCGGCGTCAACGGCCGAGTCTCCTGCACTGCGGGCCCCTTCACTGATCGGTGTACGGTGAGGCATGTTCACCGATCAGTATACCTGCGAGGAGGCTCAGGCGATGAGTACGTCCCGGTTCATGCGAGCGGTACGCATCACGGGCCACGGAGGACCCGAGGTCCTTGAGCTGACGGAGGTCGCCGTCCCTGCCCCACGGGCGGGAGAGGTACTGGTCCGGGTCGGTGCCGTAGCCCTGAACAACACCGACCTGTGGACCCGGGAGGGTGCCTACGGCCGTCCGGGAGACCCCGAGGCACTGTCGGGCTGGCGCGGCCCGATCGACTTCCCGCGTATCCAGGGCGCCGACGTGGCCGGCCGCGTCGTGGCCGTCGGGACCGGGGTGGAGGGGAGCCTGGTCGGACGCCGGGTGGTCGTCGACCCCGCGATCTACGACACCGACGGGCCGGACGCCAACCCGGTGGGCCTGATGGGGAGCGAACGCGACGGCGGATACGCCGAGTACGTGACAGCGCCGGTGGAGCGAGTCCATGACGTGACGGAATCCCCGCTCACGGACGACCAGTTGGCGACGTTGCCGACCGCCTATGGCACGGCACTGGGCATGATCGAACGAGGCCGGCTACGGAAGGGGGAGACCGCCCTGGTCTCGGGCGCGTCCGGCGGCGTCGGTCTCGCCCTGGTGCAGATCGCCCGTGCGCGCGGCGCGAGGGTGCTCGCCGTCAGCAGCGGACCCAAGGCCGGCGCGGTGCGCGAGGCGGGCGCGCACGAGGTCGTCGACCGTGCGGGAGATGTCGCCGAGCAGATCCGCGCCGCCGCCCCGGAGGGTCTCGACATCGCCCTCGACGTCGTGGCCGGCGAGTTGGTGGGTGAGGTGCTGCCGCTGCTGCGCGAAGGGGGCCGGTGGGTCGTCGCCGGCGCGCTCGGCGGCCACGAGGTGACCTTCGACGTGCGCCGCCTCTACCTGCACAACGCCCAGGTCATCGGGTCCTCGATGCACACGCCCACCCACTTCGACCTCCTGATGGACCTGGCCCGCCGCGCCGAGGTCCAGCCTGTCATCGCCGCGACCTTCCCCCTGACCCAGGCCGCCCGGGCGCAGGAGGAACTCTCCCGCAGGGAGCACGTGGGCAAGATCGTCATGCACCCCTGAGCTCCTTTCGCGGGCGGGCCACGAACGGACCGCGGTCACGGTGGTGACGGCGGTGGGGCGTTCACCTGGGTTCATGGGCGGGTGGTCGTCGGAGCCGGGATGGTTGTGGGTCTCGCCTGAACGGTCGTGAACGGGGCGGAATGGTACGGAAACTGAGTCGACGTCAGCATCTCGGACGTTCTCCTTTGCCCTGTTGCTGGTCAACCCTTGGGTGCCTCGGCCGCGAGCGGGGTGGTGTCCTTGGCCGGCGGTGCCTTGATGGTCACGGGCTGGTTGACGTCGAGGAAGGTGACGGTCAGGTCGAGTGGCCCGTCTCCGGTGCCGACCATGCTGTCGTTGTGCTCGGCCCGCATACGGAACTGTTCGGTGCGGCCGTCGCCGTCTATCCACACGTCCATGGTGAGCGGGTCGGAGACCTCCAGCATCATGAACTGATCGAGGCTCCCTCGAATCAGGCTCTTGCTGTCGACCGTCCCCTTGTAGTGCGTGGTCTTGGCGCCGTCGACCGTCTCGGTCCCGATCAGCCGCAGGTCCTTGGACCCGGTCAGCAACGTGGACTGCGCAATGGGGCTTGCCTGCAACTGACTTGGCAGGATGCCGTAGGACTGGTTGTCCACTCCACCGCGTCCCCATACGGCCGGCGCGACCCTGAGCCAGCTCTTGCCGTTCAGCTTCTCGGGACGCACCGCACTCCCGCCGACGTACATCACCTTGTCGACGAACCGGATCTTCATCCGGCCGTTCCCACCCTGGTCGGCCGCAGCGGTCGTCTTCATATTCATACTCATCGCCAGCGGTTGGGTGCTCATGGAGGCATCGGCCTCCAGACGGTCCTTCCCCGGCACGGTCCCGCTGATCCGATAGTGCAGCGACGTGATGTCCTCGGCGTTCTTCCCTGCCTTCGCCACGGCCGCCGCGGGAGTCACCGTGTGCGGGTTGGCAACCGCGGAGCTGCTCTTGGCACCTCCACCGCAAGCAACCGATCCCCCCGCGAGCAGTACGGCCACGAAGGCCACGCTCGTCACTCTGCGCGGTACGGAAACAAGGACGGACATTCCCACAACCCCCCAAGGCAGATGGCACATTCATGCCAAGGCCGTGAGCCTAACGCGGGGTGTGTCCTGAGGCTTGCCGGGGCTTGTGAGGCATGCCCGTCGGGCGGGTTGGCGCCATGTTCGGGGGCCGGATGGGTGGTTGGGCTCTTGGCTTGGGAAGCTGCTGGCATCTGCGGCTACTTCGAGCGTTGACCTGTGTGAACGGCTGTGTGAACGGCTGTGTGACGCCCTCTTCGGCCCGGCGCTCCTTCGTCGTGATTCCCCGCTGTTTCCCCACCCGGTCCGGTGCGGCTGTGGCGCGGTCGTAATGCAGGAGAAGGCCGCAGCATCGACCGTGAAGTCCGCGGTCACGGGATCAGGAGAGCCACCCGGCCTCGTGCAGCGCGTCGAAGACCATCTCGTCGACGGCCGAGACTCGGTTCCGGTCGGCATAGCGGAACCACGCCTTCTCGGCGATCTCCCTCGACGGGGTCAGCTCCCCGCGGTGATCGGCGGTGTAGCAGATCATCCGGAAGGCGCCGTGATCCGGATGGCCCTCGCCGATCTCGAACGTGCCGAAGTGCACCATGGAACCGGGGTCGATCGCCGCCCGCAGTTCCTCGTCGATCTCCCGCACCAGGGTCTCGGCGTCGGACTCGCCCGGCTCACGACGACCGCCCGGGAGGTAGAAGCGGTCTCTGCCGTGGCTACGCGTCACCAACACCTGGTCGTCCCGGACCAGGATCCATGCGACCTTCTCCGGCACTCCGTTGCCATCCGCCATGGCTCGGGACCGTATCGGAGGGCATGGTCTGCGTCAGCACTGTCCGCGCACTTAGCTCGGGAAGCTCGGGTTCTCTGAGGAGGGTAAGTGTTCTGACCTGCGGTGGATCTGGTCCGGTACGCAGGCGGTCGCCGACTTGTTTCCCGCTGTTTCCCGTGGTTCTCCGCAGGATCTGGCACACATCTGGCATGTCCGGCCGCTCTGGGCCGAGAGTCTGAGCCGGTGTCTGATGATGAGGTTGTCGAGGCGTTGCGGACCGTGCCAGAGCGGGGACTTTGCCACCGCCCGCAACACCGGATGCTGTTGCCGCGGCGGAAGAAGTCATCGGGTTCCCCTTGCCGCCTCTCCTACGGCGCTTGTACGTCGAAGTCGCCAACGGTGGATTCGGCCCGAACGAAGGAATTCTGGGTGTGAGCGGCGGGTCCGCGCAGGGCAACTTCGCGGACATCGCTGAGCTGTACCAGGACGGCCCGGATCCGTCCGGCCGCATCTCGGCCGGCCTGGTGCTGATCTATGACTGGGGCTGCACGGTCTGGTCACTGGTCGACTTCCGCGACCCTGCGGGCGCCATGTGGTGCAACCACGAAGGCGAGCAATGGCCTCAGGGTGTGAACCTCACGGAATGGCTGACCAGCACGCTGGCAGGAACCCTAACGGTGGAAACGCTGCTGGAGAGTCAACCCACTTCGTAGGCCAGCCGCGTGGCTGCTCTGCGGCGGCACTTCTCCGTCGGGGCTGCGGGATGAAGCCCCACGACCTCTTTGTCCCGAAGCAACTTGGGTGGGGACACTGCCTTGGGCTGGTGTGCCTCTCACCTGTTGCAACGGCCCGCAGGCGTCCGCGCTTGTGCGCCGCTGTCCGCCTGCGTTGTCACGCAGTTGGACACTCACGGCCACAGCGACTTGCCAGCACTCGCGGCAGCCCCGGGCCGGGGGATGACACAAGGATGCCTGAGTCGCGGAGGCTCGAAGAGCCGCTAGTAGTAACTGCTGTGTACGGCCCAGACGTCGATGACGACCATCGTCAGGACCCACAGGGCCGCGACACCGAAGACGGAACGTTTGACCAATCGGGTCCGCTGCCGCACCACGGCGGTGAGCTGTTCTGTGCCCCTGCCGTCAGGTCGTGGATAGTCCCGCCATCGGCCTGTTCCTATCCAGACTGCCGCCAAAGCCAAGGCGATCCAGACAGTCCACTCTCCTAGCCGTTCACCCAGTTGGTACAGCGTCATCTCTAACCCCCATCCCCAGCACAGAAGGACCCTACTGCGGTCGCGGGACAACAATTCAGTGGGGGCAGATAGCCGATTCGAGGCGGAGAACTTCTGATCTGCAGCTCTCTGGAGATCGGTCGTTGATAGGCCAGAGAGGACGTAGGCAGTGGCCTGTGGGCCGGCGTTGGGCGCTGCCGGTTGCTGGATTTCGTTGGTGTACAGCAGGATCGAAGGATGTCCCGATCAGTAGGCGCGCACACTGCCGATCCGTGCCCTCGGTGCCGGGCTGAAGCGGTCCGTCCGGGCAAGCCGATGACTGTCGGGGGATGCGATGCGGTTGGCTACCACTGCGATCACTGCGCGCATGCGTGGACTCGGCAGGTTGAGGATGACCTGGACGTCTACGACATCGTCAGGGTGGACCTCCCCGACGCCACGCTCTACGGCACCGTCTGGCAGGTGGACGCCGATCGCGTCCAGGTGCGCGGTGCGGGCGGTGGTTGGCTGCGGTGGGTCGAGCGCTGGAGGGTGATCGTCTACTGAAGCCCCTCCTCGCCTGTGTCCAACTGATCGACCGCACTCGGGAATCACCTGGCTTGCTGGCGTCGGCCGCGCTGCGGATGACTGCCGCACGCGCCGGGGGTGCGTGCACTCTTTCCAACTGTGGTGGTGGACCCGGGGGCCTCGAATCGGGCCGTTCACGTGTGCTCATGGGCAGTCGGCTGTGGGAGCGGCTACCGGCTTCGGTCTCGTCTGAACGACCGTGAACGGCGCTGAACAAGACGGACTGAGACGGCGCGGCAGGCTATGGCGGCCGCACAGACTCTGGTACTCAGGCCTGTGCGTCGCCGTGTTCATCGTGGCTGGATGCCAAGGGGATGAACGGGAGCTCGGGGATGCCAAGCTCCTCACGCATGGCCGCTGCTGCGGCCTGGGTGGCCTTGTAGTACGTGTGTTGTGCCGTCTGGAAGGCCCCGTCAGTGACTTGCGCACCATCTGCGAGAAGGTCACGCAGCGTACGGACGACGCGGAACGCGTCGACGCCCAACTCCACTACCCGCGGCGGAGCGAGCATCGTCAGGCCGAAGCGCTGCTCGAACAGACCAGACTCGGAGAATGCCGCACGGACTGCACGCCTGCGTTCCTCCGGTATGGCGTATGTTGCCTCGGCGGCAAAACGCATCCCTTCGGTCGCGCGGGCCAAGTGGGCGAGGTAGGTCACAAAGGTTTCGCGCAGAACGGTCTGCGCGTCGGCCTTTTGGGCGCGTTTCCAGCGGTCTCGGTCCACGACGAACGTTGCGACGATGCCGGCAAGTGCACCGGCTATGGCACTCAGGGGTGCAGTCCAGTCCATGAGAGGCACTGTATTGACTCCCTGAGAGGTGTGTGCCGAAGTAAGAGCGGCACCTGCGAGTGACGCTTTCAGCTTGGAAAACCGCGATCGCCGGGGGCCTGAGGGAACGGCTGGACTGTGGTCCCGTCGGACTTGGCTGCACCCTGTCGGTGGGCCTCCTGCAGCGAAGGACTCCTTTGAGGGGCGGCTATTCGCCCTGAACCTCTGATCGGATCCGATTGATCAGGGCTGTATCTACGGAATGTGCTGACGCGGAGACTTCAGCCACTCTTGAGTTGAGTTGCGAAATTCGTTCAGTGGAGGTGGCACTTCCGTCATGATGGGCTGTAGCTTCCTGCCTGTCCCGGGTCGACTGCAGCCATATGAGGTGTGCCTTTCTGCTGGCCTTGAGGAGTTCCAGCACCTCTGTGGAGCCGAAGGCATTCGTGCGGACGTTCAGGTTTCTCCACTGCTCGGGTGTCGGGGCGTACTCCCCATCGCATTCCGGGTCGTCGATGTCGTCCCGGAATTCTGACCTGCGCTCCAGGTCGTCCATTATCTCCAGGTATACATGTTTTCGCTCCGTCCAGAGCCGCTGATCCTCGGCCAGCTTGCGCTGAGCCGTCAGAGCGGTCTCGGAGACACTGCGTTGCGTGGTGACTGCAGCAGCAGAAACGTCGCGCTGCGTCCGCCCGTTGATACGCGCGCCTAGCCACGCACCGGTCAGGGTGCCACTTATCCCTAGCCCGGCTATTTCGCTGGGTGTGAAATGAAATGCCCCCATCCGGTCCCCCCCCGTGTGCTGCGCCGTCCAGGGCTCTCATCCCAGATCGGCGTCGGTTTTCTTGAGTGTCATGGACAGATCCCGACTCAGTACGTGTACCGCAGAGCTGACGCAGAGACCGCGAATGCAGATCTCGAACGGGTTCGCGTCCGGGAAGAGGAACTGTGCGTCACGTCGCTGCCAGGAGGTCATCAGGTCCTGCCGATCGATCCACGTAATCTGGGAATAGCTGGCGGAATTACCTTCTAGGCGCTTTCCGCCCTTTTCGCACTCGGCCACGATGGTGACCATGAGTGTGGGCTCGATGGCCCCGTCGCGACCCGTAGGGTCGTCGACGTCTGCCTTCGACACGCACCGAACGGAACAGGTTCCCTGAATCTCCCCGGATTCCAGCATGCTCCCGGAGATGATCTTCTTGGAGAGGATGGACTCGACGAGCAGTCCCTCGATCGAGGTTCCCGCGCCGGCGGTTCCGAAGGTGTGGTAAGGCCCCAAAAGGTCCAGATAGCCCCCGTCTTCCGGGATTTCTCCCCGAGTCAGCTGGTCAGCCAAAGCCAGAGGGATTCGCATGGTGGGCACGCTCACCACGCCGGGGTGACGAGGATTCGTCTCCTGTGCGCGCACTGCTACCAGGACCTGAGGCTCGGGTTCACGGCGCAGGAAGGCAACCGAGAGGACGGCCGCGGGGTTCTCGCTCAATGACCTTGCCTTCCACACACCGCACTCATGTTGCACCTCGATCAGGGAAAAGCGCTGAAGGGTTGCGAGAGGATCGTATCCTTGAGCCACTCCTCGCGCCGGTCCAACAGCCGGTTTAGTCTGCCCCGGTGCTCGCTATCATACAGTGATTCCTGAGCCACTTGTGTAATTTTATCCTTATTCCAGGCCAATGCCGTGGCGAGTTCATCCGCGATTCCGCGGGCGGTGGATGCGATTCCTCGGCGAAATAATACAACCTCGAAAATGCAAAAGAATATTTGTTCGCTGGTCCCTTCCCGGTCGATAACCTGGCATCCATGAAAGATAAATCTGTCCTCTGTGAGGTCCAGTCCGCAACTGAAGAATAGTTCGCGCTGGGCGGCCCGGATAAATGCGCTCTGTGGTACGGTCAGCGGCCCGCGTGTGCCATTTGTATTGTAGTTTGCTACCCACATTTCGTCGATCGCTTCAGGGGCCGACTTTCCTTCGGAGAGAGGTATCCTCAGCGCGTCAGCGACCTCCTCCTCAAGTACCCGCGAGCTGAGTAGGGAAAGCTTTCCCAGGTCGTCTGTGCTGTTGGCGGCTGTACGTTTCTTAAGTAGCAGTATTTCCTGGTTTTCGTATGCCGAGCGCACGACGCATATCGCTGTCGGTAGGCAGGTCGGATAATTTTGCAGGATGGTTCCGTGCGGGACGAGTGTGCTGATTCTCAGGTCGGGCCAGTGCTGTGATGCGTCGTCGGTGAACTGCGCCGCCGTGGTCCGGTTGACGGAGTTTGCACGCTCCTGCGGCAGGGGTGCACAGAGAACCTGACGCGTGGTCAGCTCCCGGCTGTCCTTGAGTAGTCGGTGGACCATCCCGCAGGCTGATGGATATGCCGGATGATCTTCGTCCATGGTGACGTACACGTCATCGCCCTGGTCTTTAGTGGGGCCGACCGTGTCCCACAGCCGCCAGTGCTTGCTCCGTAGATCCCTGACTAGCATCGTCATTTCGAGGTAGAGGGCTTTGGTCGCCTTCATGTGAAACCCCGAACTGGAGCTCTGCTCGAATCCGCCAGCCTGGATCGGCCGGATGACGGTCTGGTTGTAGTGGTGGGCACAGTTTCCCATGCGCCGTTGGGCGGTTTCCCAGCGCTGCACTACAGAACCCAGTTGTGACTCACCGCGGTTGGCCAGGATCGATGTTCGCTCGGGGGTGACGTAGACGAAGCGTTCCCACGGGAATGTGAATCCGCTTAGCGCGGCTTCATCGGTCATGGCCTGTATCGCAGTCACCAGGGCATGGGATGCGACACCGCACACGATTACTTCGCTGGCCTCTCTCAGTGATTCTTTCATCTTGGTGAGGGCATCCTCCCCGTGGAGGATTTCCGACAGCGGTTTACTTCCGATTGATAAATCGCTGGTATTGGCGACAAGAGCCCGTCGCCTCATCCGCTCGTCCGAGGCGTCGTTTCCCCCTGTGGATGCCATCGCCCCCCGCTCCTCCGAATCATGCATGCGAACCCGTTTCAGATGTTCCCGGTCCCGCCATGCACGAACCCGGATCCCGCGAGGGCCGTCGTCCACCCGCGCTTCGGCCTTCTGCCCGCGTGGCCTCATGGGCGGCTGGCCATTCGTAGGTGCGTTCGCCGCCACCAACTGCAGTGCTGCTTCACCATTGCCGCTGTTCAGAGGCATATTTTTGAGCATATCGGGCTGATGATTGATCAGTAGCGTGTTTCGGTGGACAGGTTGGTGCAGCAGGCGAGGCGGCGCACCCTCGACCACTTCGACGAGGAGATACGTGCCCGGATGCCCTCGCCCACCGAGGTGGCCGTCGACGCGTACGTCCTCTTCCTCCAACTCCCCGCTTCCTGACCGCGGATTGGGCCACGAGTGGGGGAGCGTGGACGGGTGGTGATCGCGAACACATCGACGCGTGTCACGAGCGCTGGTTGCAGATGCATAACAAGCTCACTCGCCAGCCTGGATATCGGGATGAGTAGTACGACGCGCAGTGCGGCGGGTGTCGTTTCTGGGTCGCGTTGAGTGGGGAGTTGGGGCAGGACTGGGGAGTCTGCACTCACGCCGGCTCGGTGTTCGACGTGCGGGTCCGGTTCGAGCATGACGGGTGCGAGGTGTTCGTCAGCCGGGAGGACGGTTCCTTCGGGTGAGCCCGGTTCGGTCCGGGTAGTGCGCGGTTCTCTTCTCCGAACTCGTATATTTCGGCGGGCTGAATGCGGTACCAGTTACGGCCGACAGGGCCCAGGTCACTGACCCGGGCCCTGGCCGTCCGTGCGGCTGAAGCAACCTCAGTCCGTCTCGCCCGGCTTCACCACCGTGCTCACGAAGTTGCCGATCGCTCCCAGCGTCGCCCCCAGCGCCTCGATCTGGGGGAAGTGGGCCGCGTCCGGGATCGGGGCGAAGTGGCCGTTGGGGAAGGAGTCGGCGTAGCCGCGGCCGTACTTCAGGGGGGCTATGCCGTCTTCCTCGCCCCAGACGACCAGGACCGGGACCGTTACGCGGTGGAGGCGGCCGCGGAGCTTCGGGTCGTAGGTGAAGTGGTCGCCGCCGTAGACCGCGAGGGTCTTCTGGTTGGCGCCGGCCGCGGCGCGCTGCTCGTCGGAGAAGGAGGCGAAGTCGGGGCGGAACTTGGCGTTGGCGAAGGAGAGTTGGCTGACGTCGGAGGGGGCCATGGTGCGCGGGTCGACGACGCGGTTCTCGACCATGTGGGCGTGGATGCCGACCGCGTTCAGAAGGGTGAGCGCGCCGATGCGGCCCTGGTTGTCGCGGAGGGCCATCTCTGCCGCGATCCAGCCGCCGACCGAGTTGCCGATCACCATGACGTCCTTGAGGTCCAGCGTGTCGAGCAGGTCCAGGTAGGCGATGGCCAGGTCGGCGACCGTGTCGAAGCGTTCCGGGCGGGGTGTGCCGTCGAAGCCGGGGTGGGTCGGCGTGACGACGTACACGTGCTCGGAGAGGGCGGCGGAGATGCCGGCGACCGTTCGCGGGCCCGCGCCGCCGTGCAGGACCAGGACGCCGGTGCCTTCCGTGTTCTCGCCGAACTCCTGGACGGTGACGGTGAGTCCGCCGGGGAGGGCGACGGTGCGGGCGGGGGCGGGGGTGGAGGCAGGGGTGGTCATGGTGAGGAGTCCTTGTCGCTTGTTCTCGCTTGCTGAGAGCTGGCTCTCATTAAGGTAGGGGGTGGACTCTCTTTATGCAAGCTCACTCTCATTACGAGGGTTGCGTATTGGTGGGAGTGGGTGCGCGAACGCTCTTGGGGTTCGATGACAAGTACGGGGTGAGACCGTCGTCCGGCGGTCGGAAACGGAGACTCGGTGAAACCGGATGAACCGGGAAGCGAGGCCCAGTTGACGCGGTCGGCGCGCGGCGACTCGGCGGCCTTCACCCACCTCGTGAAGACGCATTCCTCCGCCCTGCACGGGTACTTCGCCCGGCGGATGCCCGCCGCGTCGGAGGATCTGCTCGCCGAGACCTGGTTGCAGGCGTTCGCCGCCCGGCGCACGTTCGACCCGGCGCGCGGTTCGGCGCGGGGCTGGCTGTTCGGGGTGGCCCACAACGTGCTCGCCCAGCACCTGCGGCGGGCGGGACGGCAAGAGCCCGCACCGGGACCGGATGTCACCGACCCCTGGCAGGTGGTGGACCAGCGGCTTGACGCCGCTGCGATGGCCCCCGCACTACGACGGGCACTTGCCGAACTGCCGCCAGAGGAACGGGAGTTGCTGCTCCTGATCAGCTGGGAGCAGCTCACCCCGACCGAGGCCGCCGCGGTCGTGGGCATCCCGGCGGGCACCGCCCGTTCGCGGCTGCACCGGGCCCGCGGCCGACTGCGCGACCGCCTCACGCTGCCCCGCGCGGCGGGACGGAACCTGACCGCGACGGGAGAGCTCGCATGACCACGTACGACGACACGGAGGCGAACGGTATGAACGAGCGAGGCGCACTGCTGGACTTCCCCGGCGCAGATGAACTGGCGGCGGCGGGTCACGTCGAGCCGCTGTCGGAGCGGGCGTTGGCCAGGGTGCTGGCGGAGGTCGAGGCGGCCGTAGCCACGGAAGGGGTGACCGTGACCGGCACGGGGGCGGACGTAACCACCAAGGAGGCGACCGGTGTTGTCGTCGCGATGCCGGAACGGCGGCTGTTCGGGCGGCAGTTCGGGCGTCGCCGGGCCCTGATCGGGCTGCTGACCACGGCCGCGGTGGCGACCGGCGTGGTGACGTACGCCAACAGCGGTGCGACCTCCGCGGGCACGGGTACGCACAGCGAGGCGCGCGTGAACACCGCGACCGTCTTCCTGGACCACATCTCCACGGTGGCCGCCAGCCAGTCGGCTTCCTCGGGGAAGTACTGGAGGGACCGGACGACGGTCGGAGACTCGTATATCTCGCAGTCCATGGACCAGTACTTCGTGATCAACGGCAAGACCTCCAAGAAGGGGCAGCACCCCGACTGGCAGTTCGGGCCGAAGGACCTCGACTGGAAGGGCCTGGACCAACTCACGACCGATCCCGCGAAGTTGCTCGCGCTGCTGCAGACTCCGCCGCGGCCCAAGAGCATCTCGCCCTTCGACCAGGCGGCCAGTCTGCTCACCGAGTCCCCGGCGGGCCCGAAACTGCGGGCGGGAATCTTCAAGGCGATGGCCGGGCTGAAGGGCGTCAAGCTGGTCGGCCAGGTCAAGGACAGCACCGGACGCGGTGGTACGGCTGTGGAGTTCGCGGAGGCCAGGAGCGTCGGCCGGGTGATCATCGACCCGAAGACCAGTGCGATCCTGGAGTACACCTTCACGTGGACGGCCGGGCCCAGCAAGGGCAAGGTCACGTACCACACGGTCCTGTCGGCGGGTTTCACCGACAAGATCGGCTGATCCGGAACGGGTGGGCGGGGGCGTCCTCTCCTCGCCCACCCGTGTCGGCCGGATGCGGATACCTACGGCTGTGCGACGCGGGCGGGCGGCCGGGCCGGGAACGCGAACGGCTGCTCGCCCCCGAGGGCTCAGCCGGTGAATTCGTCGACGCCGAGGGCGAAGTCCCAGTGGCCGACCCCGTTGTTGGCGAGGGTGACCGTGACCAGGCCCATTCCTTCCAGCCAGTGCGCCATTTTCAGGCCGCCGACGTCCAGCGGGCGCAGCCCGAGGCTCTCGATGAATGCCGCCACGTCCGTCTTGGCCTGCGCATCGTCGCCGGCGATGAAGACGCTGGGGCGGCCCTTCTCCAGGACGTTGCGGAAGATGGTGTTGAACCCCTTCACCACACCGGCGCCGGCCGGGGCCACCTTGGCGACTTCCTGCGCGACCGAGGTCTCCTCGCTGTGGGCCAGTCCGTCGAACGTGGCGTTGAAGGGGTTGCTGATGTCGACGATGACCTTGCCCGCGAGGGCGTCTCCGTAGTGGGCGACGGCCGGAACGACGCCGTCGTACGGCAGGGCCGTGATGACGATGTCCCCGGCCGGGACGGCGCCCCACTTGCCCGCCGTCGCGCCGCCGCCCAGATCCTTGGCCAGGTCAGCGGCCTTGGACTGATCGCGACCCATGACCTCGACGGTGTTGCCGCCCGTCACTGCGAGCGTGCCGATGGTACGGGCCATGTTCCCCGTACCGATGAGGGTGATGCTGCTCATGAGGTGTGCTCTCTTCCTGTTGCATTCCTGGTGGGTGGTTCAGATGGCGGTGGTGCCGCCGTCGGCGACCAGTTCCAGGCCGTTGACGTAGCTGGAGTCGTCGGAGGCGAGGAACAGGGCGACGGTGGCGATCTCTTCGGGGCGGCCCATCTCTCCGCGGGGGATGAGGGACTCGAACGCGGTCTTGGTCGCCTCGTCGAACAGTTCTTCCTGTTTGGCGGTGGCGACCTGGCCGGGGGTCAGGACGTTGACCCGGATCTTGCGGTCGCGCAGTTCGTTGAGCCAGACGCGCGCCCAGGCCTGCTGGACGGCCTTGCTTCCCGCGTAGAGGCTCCAGCCGGGGAAGGCGCCGAGGGAGGCGTTGGAGCCGGTCATGAGGATCGAGCCGTTGTCGTTCATCAGCGGCAGTGCCTTCTGCACGGTGAACAGGGTGCCGCGCGCGTTGAGCCAGAAGGCGCGGTGGAACTGTTCCTCGGTGATCTCGCCGAGGACGCCGGGTTCGCCCATCCCGGCGCTGGCCCACAGCACGTCGATCGAGCCCTTCTCCCGCTTGACGGTGTCGTACAGGCGGTCCAGGTCCTCCAGTTCGGCCGCGTCACCCTGGACGGCGGTGACGTTGCGGCCGATCAGCTTGACCGCGTCGTCCAGTGCTTCCTGCCGCCGGGCCTGGATGAAGACGTGCGCTCCTTCCTCGACGAACAGCTTGGCGCCGGCCAGTGCCATGCCGGTGGATCCGCCGGTGATGACCGCTACCTTGCCATCGAGCTTTCCCATGACCACTCCAATGAATTGACAGGTATCCGAATCGGGTATCCGGATGAATTGATGAGTATCCGAAACAGTGAACCCTTGTCATTTCCCGAATCGCTGCGATTCGGGTCCGCGCCGTCAGCCGGCGGGGAAATAGTGGCCGTTGTCCAGATCGGCGAGCAGGCCGGGCTGAGCGGGTTCCCATTCGAGGGTCCGGCGGGTGACGAGATTCGACGCCGGGTAGCTCTGCGTGACTATGTTCGCGAGGAATCCGAAGTATCCCGGCACCATCAGTACGTCCACGGGAACGCTGACGACGGGCAGGTCCAGACGGCTGCCGATGGCCTCGGCGATGTCGCGGAACGGGATGCCCCCGTCCCCGACCGCGTGCCAGTACTTGCCGGCCGGCCCCTTCTCCAGCGCCAGGCGGAACAAGGAGGCGACATCGCGGATGTGCACGGCGTTCCACAGGTTCGCGCCGTCGCCGGGGTAGCCGACGTAACCCTTCTCCTTCGCGAGCGCGATCAGCACGGGGAGGAAGCCGGCACGATCGGTCGTGCCGTGCGCGATGTTGGCGATCCGCACGATCGAGGACCGCACCCCCTGCTCGGCGAGGCCGACCACGGTGGTTTCCACGACGTTGCGAACCCGCAGGGTGCCCTTGTACTCGTCGCCGCCGGGAAGGGCCGGGTCCTCCTCGGTGACCGGTCGGCCCAGGTCCCCGCCCGAGCCTATGCTCCCCGCCGCGACCAGCGGCTTTCCGGTTCCCGCGAGTGCCTCGCCGTACGCGAGCATGATCGGGACCTCCGCGGCGGCCACGGCGTCGAGCCCGCCGGAGGGGAGGAGGTCCTGCCGGTGCGCGACGTGGATGACGCCGTCGGAGTCCGCGGCCGCCTCCTTGAGTCCGTCGAGATCCTGGAGGTCGCCGCGACGCACCTTCGCGCCGAGCGCGGACAGCGCCGCCGCGGCGGTGTCCGACCGGGCCAGGCCGGTGACCTCGTGCCCGGCGGCGATGAGCTCGGGGACGATGTACGAACCGGAATGGCCGGTCCCGCCAGTGACGAAAACGCGCATGCTGCTGCTCCTTGTGAGAGTGGGTGGGGGCCGTTCTTCTCGTGCCGTGGATCGACCGCGTGATGTGGCGTGACGGGGCGCGAGCGGCGGTGGTGCGGGTGCGGTCAGCTGAGAATGCTGACGCCGAGGGCGAAGTCGGTGTGCTTGACGGAGTGGGCGACGAGGCCCAGCTGCAACAGGGCGACGTTCTCCAGTGCCCGCGCCATCGGCAGCTCCCCGGTGTCCATCGGGCGCATCCCCAGGCTCTCGATGAACGCCGACACGCGTGCCTTTGCCCGCGCGTCGTCGCCGGCGACGAACACGTCCAAGGGGCGACCCTCGGCCGGGCCGGCCGCCAGCACATGGGAGAACAGGGCGTTGAACGCCTTGACGACCTGCGCGTCGGCGGGGGCTGCCTTGGCGATCTCCTGCGCGCCGGAACTGCCGTCGGGGGTGACGAAGCTCCGGAAGTCGGGGGTGATGGGGTTGGTGATGTCGATGACGACCTTGCCGCGCAGTGCGTCCCCGTACTCGCTCACCACCGCGGCCGCGGCGGCGTACGGCACGGCGAGGACGACGAGGTCCCCGGCCGGGGCGGCGCCGGCCGTCCCGACAGTGGCGCCGTCGAGCGCGGCGGCCAGTTCCCTGGCCTTGGCCGGGTCGCGGCCGATGATCTCGACGGCGTTGCCGCCGGCCAGCGCCCGGCCGGCCAGGGCGCCGGCCATGTTCCCCAGGCCGACAATGCTGATGCTGCTCATGGGTGTGCCTGCTTTCCGGAGCTGGACAGGACGCCATGCCCACCCCGTCGTTGTCGACGGTCGTTTCGTGGGAGCCGTCGAATGACGCCGTTAAATGACGCGAATTCCTGTGCCGAATTCTTGTGCCGAATTCGCTTCGGCCCCGTTGGGTACTTATTCAGGCTGCCATTGTCCTGAGTCGGTGTCCAAGACTTCTTTTAGGCATGGTGATACCCTGAATGCATCACCGGACCGGGAGGCGGCATGGATCTGGACCTGGACCTGCGCAAACTGCGTTACTTCGTCGCGGTGGCCGACCGGTTGCACTTCGGCCACGCCGCCGATGAGCTGCACATCGCGCAGCCGGTGCTCAGCCGGCAGATCCGCGCGCTGGAGCAGGATCTCGGCGCCTCGCTGTTCACCAGGGACCGCCACGGCGTGGCGCTGACCGACGCGGGCCGACAGCTGCTGGCCGACGCCGGTCCGCTGCTCGCCTCCACGCACGCGGTCCGCCGCCGGGTGTCCGTGGCCGCTCGCGGTAGCCGGCGGCTGATGGTCGGTTTCCGGGCCGGCATCCCGGTCACCCCGGCGGCGCGGGCGTTCGAGGCCCGGCACCCGGACGTGGTCGTGGACGTGCAGCGGATCGAAGAGGACGAGCAGGCCCCGATGCTGCTCGACGGCCGCATCGACGTCGCCTATGTGAGGCTCCCCATCGACGAGGCCGGCCTGCGCGTCACCCCGCTGTACACCGAGCCGCGGGTGGCGGTGCTGCCCGCCGGCCACCGGTTGGCAGGCAAGGAGGAGGTCACCGAGGCCGACCTGGCCGGCGAGTCGCTGGTCTGGCATGCCGACCCGAGCACACAGCCCACCAAGCGCCCGCACCCCAACGCCGGGTACCGGGTGCGCGGGGTGGACGAGACGCTCGAGCATGTCGCGGCCGGCCGGGGCATCTCGTTCCTGGCCCGTTCGGCGACCGTGTTCTCCTCACACCCGGACGTCGTCTATGTGCCCATCCCGGATCTGGCGCCCGACCAGGTGTGCCTCGCGACGGCGACATCGCACACCTCGCCGGTGGTCGACGACTTCTTCGCCGCGGCTCAGGCGACGGCCGAGATCACGGCAGACTGCGGGAACTACGAAATGTGGCAGCTCGGAAGCGATGCCATTTCCTAGTGCCAGGCGTCAGGCAGCTTCCTAGTGCCAGGCGTCGGGCAGCGAAGCCGCCAGATCCTCCCACGCCGCGTACACGTCCTCCCCGACCATCCCGAACTGGCTGATGACAGCGACGCATTGACCGTCCGCGTCGTCGAGTTCGAGCGCCGACGTCGGACCGTGCGCCGCCGCGGAGCGCACGAGACGGCACGCCCGGACACCCGCCAGGTCGATCTCCACCGAACTCTCCGCGAGCGCCGCGAACACCCGCCCGCCCACGGTCCGATCGGTGACGTGCACCCGGCCGGCGCAGGCCTGCATGACCGCCGGGGCGAACACCGCGACCCCGATGGGCAGTCCTACGGAGCAGACGTGGTCGAGGACCGACGCCACTACGTCCACCTCGATCGGCCGGTGATCGCCCCCGCGATACCGGTGGAACGCAGCGCGCCGGGCTACCCCGCCGTCCGCCAACACCGCATCCAGCTGGGCCAGTTGATCGCCGCTCTCCCACGCCGGGACCTCGGGAGACATTGCCGCTACGGCGGCCCGCGCGCCGGCGTGGACCGTGGGCGCCAGTCCGACCAGCAGCCGGTCCCCCTCGGACAGCAACCGCCCCTGGTGCACGGTCCGCCCCTCCGCGTCGAGCAGGCGCAACGCGACCGCGCCCGTGTCAGCGTCCCGCGCGACCACCGCCGTGTCGATCCCGTCGCCGTCGAGCCGCAGCGCGATCGAACCCGGCGGGACGGCGAACGCCTCGCCGCGCAGGCTCGGTTGGGCGTAACCGCCCGCCTGGTCGATCCGGGCGACCGGGCCTCCGGTCACCGCCTGGACGTACTGGAAGAGCGTCAGGCACCGCGCCAGCTCCGGCATCCGCGCGTCGATCAACCGCACACTGCCGCCCCGGCGCGCGCCGCAGCACCCCTCGAACGCGCAATGCCGGTAAGGGTTGTTGTGGTTCGCCATGCTCAATACACGTCCCGTACATAGCGCTTGGCCCGCCGCAGGGCCGCGAGGTACTCCGCCGCGTCGTCGTCCCCGCGCCCGCGCTGCTCGGCCACGACACCCAACAGCGCCGCCTCCACGTCCTTGGCCATGCGCGAGGCGTCGCCGCAGACGTACACATGCGCGCCGTCCTCCAGCCAGCCGTACAACTCCCTTGAGCGTTCCCGCATACGGGTCTGTACGTAGACCTTCTCGGCCTGGTCGCGGGAGAACGCGAGATCGAGTTCGGTGAGCACGCCGCGCGTCCGGAGTTCGCTCAGCTCGTCCTCGTACACGAAGTCCGTCTCGCGGTGACGGTCGCCGAAGAACAGCCAGTTGCGGCCGGAAGCGCCCCGCGCGGCCCGTTCGTGCAGGAAGCCGCGGAACGGTGCGATGCCCGTGCCGGGGCCGATCATGACCATCGGCGCGTCGTCGTCCGCCGGGACACCGAAGGAGGCGTTGGGCTGGACGTACACGCCAACGGCCGTTCCCTCGCCGCCCGTTCGGTCCGCGAGGTACGTCGACGCGACGCCCTCGTACCGGCGCTGCCCGCTGCCGTACCGCACCGACGCGACCGTGAGGTGGATGCGGTCCGGGTGGGCGAGCGGGCTCGACGAGATCGAGTACTGGCGGGCCTGCAACGGCCGGAGGAGAGGGAGGAGTTCGGGCAGCGTCGGTACGGTGGCCGGGTCGGTGTCGCGCAGCAGGTCCAGTACATCCCGGCCCCAGAGCCAGGAGTCGAGGTCGGAACGGGTGCCTTGTGCCACGACCGCAGCCAGTTCACCGGAGGGCGCTCGCTCGACCAGATCGGCGATCAACTCCTTGGACGGGGTGCGGATTTCGCGTTCCGTGCGCAGGAGCCGAGCCGCCTCCTCGTCGCCGCTCGCGCCGAGGTGCCCCAGCAGGGCGCCGACCAGCCGCTCGTCGTTCAGCGGTACGACGGCCAGCGCGTCGCCCGCCTCGTAGGTGATGCCGCTGTCGCCGAGGTCGAACTCGTAGTGGCGGATCTCCTTCGCGCTGTGCGGGGAGGAGAGGAGTCGGTTCACCGCGAGCCGGGAGCGGTACGGGGTGCGCTTGTTCCAGGGGGAGCGGGGCGGGGCGGCGGACGTAGGCACCTCCGCGTTCGTGCCCGTTGCGCCGGTCTCGGCCGCCAACCGGTCCAGGACCGTCGTCGTCCACTCCGCTGCCGGTTCCTCGAAGTCGACGTCGCAGTCGACGCGTTCGTGGAGGCGGGCCGCGCCGAGCTGTTCCAGCCGGGTGTCGATGAGCTTCGCGGCCTGGCAGAAGTCGTCGTAGCCGCGGTCGCCGAGGCCGAGGACGGCGTAGCGCACGCTCTCCAGTCGCGGTGCCGTGTCGGACTGGAGGGCCTCCCAGAACAGGCCCGCGTTGTCGGGGAGTTCGCCCTCGCCGTAGGTCGAGGTGATCACCAACACGTGGGTCATCGCGGCGAGTTGGTCGGGGGTGACGGCGTCGAGCGCGCTCGTCCTCCCGGCCAGGCCGCGTGCTCGTGCGCCGGCGACCAGCTCGTCGGCGAGGAACTCCGCGTTGCCGGTCTGGGTGCCGAACAGGACGTCGATCGTGGCCGTGGGCGCGTCGGCCGTCGCGCTCGCCCGGCGTCCGGCGGCCGCGATACCGGCGATGAACCCGGCCAGCCAGGACTCCTGTTGGGCGGAGAACGGTGCGTCGGCCGGGATGAGGGCGCCGGTCGGGGGCATGAGGGTCACGCGGTCACCGTCTCGGTCGGGGCCTGCGGGATGTGGGCGTGGCGCGCGGCGATGTCGTCGAGCGCGGCCGTCGCGAGCAGCTCGTCGAAGCGGGCGGCGCGGACCCGGTCGGCGTTCTTCGTGGTCTGGTGGACGATCCAGCCGTAGGTGCCGGGGGCGTCGACGCTCAGGTTGTTGCGTTGCCGGAGCGCCCGCTTGTAGTCGTCGAGGCGCTTGCTCGCGATGAGGGTCGCCAACTCTCCGTCGTCGAACCGCTCCAGCGTCCCGCGCAGGTACTTCACCACCCGCTGCTTCACGAAGAAGTCCTCGGTGAGAACGAGGTTCCGGACGGCCTCGGTGACCCGTGGATCGTCCGGGCCGCTCGCGCCCGGCACTCGCTGGAGCGCCAGGTCCTGCGCGACGCCGAGCACCGTGTACGACGACAGGAG
Organism: Streptomyces sp. NBC_00986; assembly: GCF_045162565.1. NCBI lineage: Bacteria > Bacillati > Actinomycetota > Actinomycetes > Kitasatosporales > Streptomycetaceae > Streptomyces > Streptomyces sp. NBC_00986. Next base: position 5,856,286 of record NZ_CP108733.1, on the reverse strand, counting down.
CGAGAACATGTCGTCGCTGCCCTGATCGCCGAACGCCGGTGCACGGCCGCCCAGTACGGTGCGGTGATCGCGGTAATCGACCTTGAACGCGCGGAGTTTGTCGGTCGCGATCGAGGTGGCCAGCTCGTCCAGCAGCTCGTTGCGGGTCGCGGCGGCGAGGATCTCGCCCGCGTCCTGGTAGAGGAGGAGCGACCGGGGCATCCCGCAGTACACGTACTGCCGTTGGGCCTCCCAGTCCTCCAACAACCGTGCCGCGAGCGGAGAGTTGGTGGCCTCCACATGCCAGGCCAGCAGCAGGCGTACGGCCTCCTCGTGGAAGGCGCCGTGCGCGGTGTCGGTGACGGAGAAGACGAGGAGGGAGTCCGCGCTCACCTGGCGGCTCAGCTCGCCCGAGGGGTCGTACTGGTAGAGGAAACCGCCGCTCATCCCGTTGCCGAGGCCGTTGCCGAAGCCGCCGAGGTTGAGGACCGTACCGCCGGTCATGTACTCGCAGCCGAAGTCGCCGAAGCCCTCAACCACGGCCGTGGCACCGGAGTTTCGGACGGCGAACCGGTCACCGGCCTCTCCCTGGACGAACGTTCGCCCGCCCGTCGCGCCGAACAGCGCGAAGTTCCCGACGAGCACGTTCCCACCGCGCTCGGTGCTGCCGCCACCCGGGGCGCGGACCACGATCCGGCCGCCGCTCTGGCTCTTGCCGACCCCGTCGTTCGCGGTGCCGGTGTGTTCGAGGGTGATGCCGTCGTTGCAGAACACGCCGTACGACTGCCCGGCGGAGCCGGTGGTGCGGATGCGGACGGCGTCGTCGACGAGACGGCGACGGCCTCGGTCGTCGGTGGTGGTGGCGGGCCGGGCGTCGTCCAACTCGTGGTTGAGCAGGCGCTCTACGTCGATCGACAACTGCCCGCCCACCGACTTGTCGCTGTTGCGGAGGTGGATGTCCTCGACGAGGAGGGCCGGTTCGCGTCGGTCGACGAGTGCGGCGCGGACGCGCTCGATGAGGGCGTCGTCGGTGGTGAAGTCCTTCTCCAGGTACTCCGGTTCGGCTACGACCTTCTCCGGCACGCGGGCGAGGAGGCGCCGTACGTCGAGGCGGCCCACGCTCGCCGGGTGGTCGAGGAGTTGGAGCAGGTCCGTGCGGCCCCGGGCCTCGCGCAGGGAGCGCAGGCCGAGGCGGGCGAGGATCTGGCGGACGTCGTGCGCGATGTTGAGCAGGTACTGGGCGAGGGCTCGCGGATCGCCCTCGAACGCCTCGGAGTTGGTGGTCAGTCCGGCCGGGCACTTCACGTTGCAGTTCTTCGCCATGACGCAGCCGAGCATCATGAGTGCCGTCGTACCGAACTCGAAACTGTCCCCGCCGAGAAGCGCGGACGTCACGACGTCGCTGCCTGTCTGGTGTGCGCCGGAGCAGCGCAGGACGACCTTCTGCCTCAACCCGTTGGCCACCAGGGCCTGGTGGACCTCGGCGACGCCGATCTCGGCCGAACGGCCCGCGTACTTCAGGCTGGTGACGGCGGCGGCACCCGTACCGCCGGTGTTTCCGGCGACGTTGATGACATCCGCGCCGGCCTTCGCGACGCCGACCGCGATGGTGCCGATGCCCTCGGAGGACACGAGCTTCACGATCACCCGGACCCGCGCGGCCTTGCAGTCGTGGATGAGCTGGGCCAAGTCCTCGATGGAGTACGTGTCGTGGTGCGGCGGTGGGGAGATCAGTTCGATGCCGGGGGTGCCGCCGCGCGCCGCCGCGATGTCGACGGTGACCTTCGGCGCGGGCAACTGGCCGCCCTCGCCCGGCTTCGCGCCCTGCCCGATCTTGATCTCCAGTTCCTGGAGCATCGGGTCGGCGAGATACCCCGCCCAGATGCCGAACCGTCCCGACGCGAACTGCTTGATCCGCGAGCCCCGGATGGTGCCGTAGCGGGAGCGGTGTTCGCCGCCCTCACCGCTGTTGGACATCGCGCCGACCATGTTGGTGCCGTGCGCGACGGCCTCGTGCGCGGTCGCGACGAGCGCGCCGTGGCTCATCGCACCGGAGGCGAGGGCGCGGGTGATCTCGTGCGCCGGTTGCACGTCGGGGAGTTGGAGGCTGTCGGGGGCGCTGCGGAGGAGGGTGAGGAGGCGGGCGGCGGTGCCGGTGGCGGTGACGAGGACGTCGGTTTCGTCTACGCCCAGCGTCTCGACCTCGCCCGGGTGCGCGAGGGCGAGGCCGTCGGCGAGGGATGTGTGCAACTCGACGCTGGGGGAGGTGAGTTGGAGGCGGACTGTCACCGTGGCCGTGTCCGCCGACCGGTCGGTGACGGTCGCGACGACGCCCCTGACCGTGACGCTCGCGTTGCCGTCCGTCGAGAACCGGCCCAGTTCGCGGGCGAAGTCGTCCGCCGTACGCAGGCCGGTGACGTCGGCGGGGAGTGCCAGTACGTCACGGAGCGCGGACGGGCGACGCGAGCGTTCCTCGTGGGTGGTGCGGAGGAAGGCGCGGTAGCCGGGAGTGATCCGGAAGGCGTCGATCTCGTCGTCACTGAGCTGGTCGTAGCCGGTGTTGCGGTAGGCCGCGTCGGTGATGCCGAAGGCGTCGTCGAGCTGGCCGAGGGTGAGGAGGCGGAGTGCATCCGGGTCGCTCTCGCGCCCGAACTCCGGCTGTTCTTCGGCCATGTCACCGAAGCCGCGCACGGCCGAGACGCCGAAAGAGTGCCCGGCGCCGTCGGACCGTTCCTTGAACAGGCCCAGCAGCGGCACCTGTTGCTCGGTCTCTACGGCACGGGCCCGCTCGTGCCACTCGGTCGCGGCCTGCGCGATCCGGGCGAACCCGACCCCGCCGACCGGGGCTTCCATGTGCGGGAAGGCCCGTGCGAAGACGTCGTCGCGGGTGTCGAGATAGTTCGGCTCGAAGAACGCGCCGCCGATGTAACTCTCGGCCGTGCACAGTCCGACCCGGCCCATCGTCTTGGCAAGGGCCTTCTCGGCCGCCTTGCGGAACCGCGCCAACGCCCGGTCGGTCTCGGTGACTTCACCTGCGGGGGCCGGTGCGCTCGGGTGCTTCTCCTCGGCACGCAGGCGTGCGCTGAGGCTGTAGACGGCGGACGCGCCGAAGCCGAGCGCGGTCGCGACGTGGTGCGAGGACGGCAACTGACCGCTCTCCGCGACGATCGAGACGCGCAGCCGCAGCCCGGTCTCGATGAGCCGCTGGTTCACGGCGGCGACGGCGAGGACGACGGGGAGGGGTGCGCGGGTGGACGAGATCGAGCGGTCGGTGAGGACGGCGATGCCGCCCTGCCGCGTCGCGAACTGCTCGACGTCGTCGCAGAGTTGGGTGAGCGCGGTGCGCAACGAGTCGGCGTTGACGGTCTCGTCGCCGACCACCGGGTCGTAGAGCATGTCGAAGCGTTCGAGCGGAACGATGCGCTGGTCCCGTAGCCGCACCATGTCGAGGTGCCCCAACACGGGTGAGGAGACGACGAGTTGGCGCCCTCCGGCGCTCCCGACGTTGCCCGTGCCGTCGGGCTTGGGGCCGAGGGCGACGCGCATGCTCATGCCGTCGGCCTCGCGGATGCTGTCCAGCGGTGGGTTCGTGACCTGGGCGAAGCGCTGCGAGAAGTACTTCGCCATGCCGCCCTCGGTGTCGCTGAGCGCGTTGATGGCGTTGCCGTAGCCCATCGCGGAGATGCGCTCGGAGCCGTTGGCGAGCATCGGGTCGAGCAGGAAGCGGAAGCTCTCCTGGTTCAGCGAGTACGCCACGTACCGTCCGGCGAGGGCGAGATCGCCGTCGTAGCCGAGGGTCGTCGTGCCGCGGTAGTAGTCGGGGGCGGGCAGGTCGTCGAGGTTCACCCGTGCCGCGTCGAGGAGTTGGGAGTACGGGCGGCGGGAGGCGAGGGCGTCGAGGACCTCGCGGGTGCGCATCCGGCGCCCGGTGCGGTGGTCGACGACGAGCATGCCGCCGGCCTCGATCCGGCCCCGGTGCACAACTTCCCCGTCCGGGAAGGCGACTTGACCGGCCTCCGACGCCACCATCAGGTACTCGGCGGTCTCGACGGTACGGAGCGGCCGCAGCCCGAGCCGGTCGAGGCGGGCGCCGATCACGTCCCCGTCGCTGAAGATGACGGCGGCAGGACCGTCGTTCTTCTCCTCGTAGAGGGAGAAGTACTCGAGCATGTCCCGTACGGCGCCGGGCAGCGTGCGGTCGTTCTCCCAGGCGGGCGGCATGAGCGACACGACGGCCTCGACGAGGTCCAGGCCGTCGTCGAACACCCGGCTCTGCAGGGTCTGGTCGAGCCGGCTGGAGTCGGACTGGCCGGGGGGCCGCACGATGCTCCGGGTCCGGGCGCGCGCGAGAGCTTCATCGCTCAGCCGGTTCTTGCGATCGGTGTTCAGCTCGCCGTTGTGCGCCATGAGGCGGAACGGCTGTGCCATGGTGGGGTGCGGTTCGGTGTTGGTGGAGAACCGGGTGTGGAAGTACAGCGATCGGACGGAGTGCCGGGGGTCGCCGAGATCCCGGAAGTACCCGATGACCTCACCGGAGTTGAGGCGCCCCTTGAGCACCTGGGTCCGGGCGCTGAGCGACAGCGGGTACAACCCGGCACAGGTGTCGTCGGCGTAGGCGACGGCCTCGATCGCGAGCAGGGCGCGGTGGGCGGCGGCGTCGACGTCGGCGCGGGTCCAGTTCTCCGGTGCCTTGAACACCCACTGCACGATGGGCAGTTGATGCGGCTCGGCGGCGGGGCGGGCGACGCTGTGATCGACGGGTACGTCGCGGACGAGCAGGACGTCGAAGCCCTGGTCGGCGATGCTGCGGCCGACGAGGTCCAGGGCGGCGGCGCGGTCGGCGGAAGTACCGGTCGGTACAAAGCAGTTGGCGACACCGAAGTGCCCTGCGCGCAGCGCCTCCCCGGTGATCGCGCCGAAGAACTCCACCGACAGGTCGACACTCACACCCGCGCCGTCGCCGACGCCCTCCGCGGATGTGCCGCCCCGGTGCGGGATGGCGCGGAGTGCCTCGTCGCCCTTGATGACGACGTCATGGCTCGGTACCCCGTCGAGACGGGTGAGAAAGCCGACGCCGCAGTCGCTGTGGTCGCGGGCAGGGTCGTAGAGACCGAAGGTGGAGTGATTCACGGGCCCGTCCTGTGAGCGGTTCCGGCGGAGGACGGCCAGGCTGCGTCGGTGGAGCGCTTGCCGCGGGCGGACCGGTGGGGTGGTCGGGGCCCTGAGTGGTGCGAGGATCTACGGTAAGGGTTACCTAACTCACTCTGCAAGTGTGCAGCCTGCACATATCTGGTGGGTGAGCCGGGCCGGGTGGCCGGGCAGCCGGGGCCGACCTTGGCAGCCCCCGGAACTTCGGCACCCCTCGGAATTCAGGTGCGGGGACATCGTTCGCCGCTCTTCACCACGGTCACCGCGACCAGGGTGGTCACGGCGTGCGTTCCGGGACCCGGTATCTGGGAGCACACCTTCCAGTCGCCGGCGAGCAGTTGGGGCCGGGCCTCAGGGCCGGCGTCCTGGGACTCGACACGGTTGAAGCCCTGGGCGCGGGCCCGGTCCTGGGCGTGGGACAGCGTGAGGCCGCGCAGGTCGGGCAGGGTGGCCCGTTGCTTCTTGCTGTGGTTGGACAGGGCCAGCAGAGCGGCGATGATCACGACCGCGACGAGAAACCTGCGCATCGGGCGCTCTCCCGGTGTTCATCCGGCGGGTGACTTCGAACCTACGAGTCGGACAGGCCGGATCCCTGCGCCCTGAGGCGGCACTTCGCCGTGCGCACCGGTACTGCGGTACTGGTGACTCTCATCCTCGGGGGCGCCCTGCTCCGGGTCGGCCGACCCGGGATCCGGGGTCCGGGGTCTGACGCCCGGGATGTGCCGGCAGGCGCCATGTCCCGGGCCCGGAGGGGGAGTTGATCGAGGCGGTCTCCCGTGCCGTGGGTGACGTCCCCGACTTCACCGTCCACAACGCGGGCGTCCGCCACCAGTGCATCGGCATGGTCTACGGCGTCCACCACCACCCCGAACGCCGCGTTCACCGACCTCGCCGGCCGTGTCGACGCCGCCGTCACCCCCCTGGAGACACCGGCCCCGAACCCCGCCAGCCACCCCTTCGACGCGGCCACCTACCGGGCACACCTGTCGCTGGTCTCCCACGACATGTACGTCCGCCCCGACCTCTTCGAGGAGGTACGGGACTACGTCCTAGGTCTCCCGGTCCCGTCCGCCTTCCCCGGCGACACCGGCCACACGTGGCGACTGGCGCGCTGAGCATTCCGGGTGGGGGCAACGGCCGTGCTGCGAAGCCGAGTTCAGTGCTCGTTGAGGCCGCACTCGGCCGAGAAGAGTGTGGAGCCCGGGACGACCGTCCCGGAAGGAGCCGGCGCGAGGTGGAGGCACGCGGCGCCGGACGCGTCGGTGGTCAGGGCGTCGATACGTACCGTCAGAACCGGTTGCGCGAAGGGCGGGATGTGCAGTTCGGCCTCGACCGGTGTCGGGGAGGGCGTGCCTTCGAGCGCGGCGATCGCGGTCAGGCCGCCGTCGGGCTGGAGCTCTGACTCCTCGATGGTCAGCCGCCAGTGCAGTTCGGCTTCCGCGAGGAGTTTCCTGCCGTAACGTCCGTGGGCGAGGAGCGCGGCGGGGTGACGGGTGCGGATGTGCCGCGCTATCGCGCAGCAGAGCGGGACGTTGCGGCCGTGGTCGGTGTCCACCCGGTTGAGGCCGGCGAGCGGCAGGAAGCACAGTGCGTCGAACACGAGCCCGAGGGCCGCGGCTCTGATGCGCGGTCGTCGGCCGTGCTCGACGAGGTGGAGCAGGATCGGGGTGGCCGCGCAGGCGGCCGGGAACACCATCCCGGAGTGCTCGTGCACGAAGCCCCCGCCGGCGAGAAGGCTTGCCGCGTCACCCGTCTCGTTGGCGGTGGTGGACACGGTCAGCAGCCGCAGCGCGTGGGCGACGCGCTGCGGATCGTCGCTCGGGTCCCCCGTCGGGTTGGGTATCGCCGACCAGTTCACGGCGTCTATGGCGGCGATGGGGTCGATGTCGTCGAGGGACACGCCTGCATTCTGCCGGAGCGGCCGGGGGCGAGGAGGCCGCCTCCGGTCGGCCGAGGCCCTTGCCGTTCTCGGCGGCTGTGCAACGGCCGGTGCACGTTGATCTTTCCGCGGTGGCACCGGGTCAGTACTGTTCCTCCGGCGTCTAGCCGATCGGTGGGGGACATGTCGGGAGAGCTGTTCACTTTGATGGGGGTGCTCGTCGGCGCAGTCGCTTCCTACGTCGGTGGAGCGTTGATGGAGCGGGCCCGATGGCGTCGCCAGCTCTCGACGAGGTGGGACGAGCGCCGCTTGGACGCCTACCTCCGATATGCCGACGCCATCAAGAAGTTCACATCGGTGGCCGGCCGTCTGGCAGCGGGCAAAGGGCTCTTCGACCTGCCCCAACCGCTCGCTCAGGATGTCGGTCTGGAGCGCCTGGCCGACGCTGAACTGGAGCGCGGGTATGCCTTCGAGGCCGTCCTCCTGATGGGCGACGCCGAGACCATCTCGGCCGCGAGGACACTGCAACGCCATGCGTGGGTCCTGGAGCAGTTCGTACGTGACATGCGCTCCGGTACGGCGGAAGACTGGATGCGGGCGTTCAGAGAATTCCAGGAGAAGCGCGACGAGTACTACATCGCCGCGCGCAGGAGCCTGGGCGTGTACGCGGCGTTCCGGCTGCGGACCGAAGACCCGGTCATCCTCGGACAGGACCCCCGCCAGCTGTAGCGCAGCCGAGGCGGAGCGTGGACGGATCGGTCGGCTGCACACGCTTTCCACCTGTGCTGTGCTGGGAGCGGCCTCGGACGGCGGCCCAGGAACGCGCCGGTGTCACCGACCGGAAACTGCTCGCCGCGTTCGGTGACACACCCGCGCTCGTGGACGCCGCCGACCGAGCTTCCTCTACTTCCCACCTGCGGCGCAGAGTTCCGTGTCGATCAGCGCGTTCTGTGCCATCTCCGTGGACAGGTCGGACGCGCCGTCGCCCGTTGCCTCCAGGACCACGGTGTGGCGGCCGTCCGGGCTGACGCCGTCGCGGGTGGTGTAGCCCATCAGGTCGCCGGCGTGGCTGTAGTAGACGCCGCCGCAGCTCAGGGGGATCTGCATCAGGCCCAGGCCGTAGCGGGCGCCGGGCCAGACGGGGTCGAGGGAGGCGGCTCGTACCGTCGTCTTCATTTCTGCCAGTTGGGCCGGGTGCAGGAGCCTGCCGCCCAGGAGGGCCGAGAAGAAGCGGGTGAGGTCGTTCGTCGTGCTGATCATCGCCCCGGCGGAACCAGCCGCCGTCGGGTTGAGGTCGGTGACGTCGATGGTCGCGCCGGATCCGCCGAAGCCCGAGTAGCCGTGCAGGTGTTGGCCGGGGATGCGGGACGAGGTGTCGGGGGCGGAGGTGTCGCGCAGGCCCAGCGGGCGGATGATGCGCCGGGTGACCTCCTGCTGCCAGGTGTGGCCGGTGGCCTTCTGGATGATCATCCCGGCGAGGATGTAGTTGGTGTTGGAGTACTCCCACTGCGTGCCCGGCGCGAAGTCCGGGGCGTGGCGCATCGCGACGGCCACCAACTGCTGCGGGGTCCAGGTGGTGTAGCGGTCGGCCTCGAAGTCCGCCACCGTGCTGATCTCGGGGAAGTCTGCGGTGTAGTTGAAGAGTCCGCTGGTGTGGTTCAGCAACTGCCTTACGGTGATGGCGTTTCCGTCGTTCCCGTTCCCGGACACCGTGCCGGGCAGCCAGTGTTCGACCGTGTCGTCCAGCGACACCCGTCCCTCGCCCACCAGTTGGAGCATCACCGTCGACACGAAGGCCTTGGTGCTGCTCGCGATCCGGAACCTGTCGGTCACCCGGGCCGCCCGGCCCGTGGCGGTGTCGGAGACTCCGGTGGTGGCGTAACGCCGTCCGTTTGGACCCGTCGACTGGGCCACGACAGCGACGGTGCCCGTCTTCTCGATCGCGTCCACGCTCTGCTGGAGGGTCGGGGTGGTGCGCTGCCGGGATTCCGTGGCGCTCGCCATGGGCGTCGCGAGGCCCAGTCCTACGGCGGCCAGTGCTGCTACGGCGGTGAGGTGACGGAGCGTCAACATGTGCTGTCTCCCTGGGTGTTGGTGGTTCGGAACACCGGACTCACGGTGTGTTCCGGCGTGTTCACCAACCTAGGGAGACGGCGCGCGGTGATCGATCCAGTGCGCGGGCCGGTCCGGCGTACAGCCTGCTGTACCGAGGGACTGGGGAAAACCTCAGCCCAGCCGTCGTAGGTCCTCCAGGTAGCGCAGGACGGCGGCGACCCGGCGGTCCACCTGGTCCGTCGGGGACAGGTCGAGCTTGGCGAAGATGCTGCGGATGTGTTTGTGGACGGCGCCGTCGGTGACGACGAGCTTCTCGGCGATGGCGGAGTTGCCCAACCCCTCTGCCATCAGGGCGAGTACGTCCCGTTCGCGGGGGCTGAGCCGGTCGAGGCGGGTGTCCTGGCGGGAGCGGGTGAAGAGCTGGGCGACGACCTCCGGGTCGATGGCGGTGCCGCCGGCCGCCACGCGGTGCAGGGCGTCGAGGAACTCCTCGACCCGGCCCACCCGTTCCTTGAGCAGATAGCCGAGACCGCTCACCCCGCCGCCGAGCAGCTCGGTCGCGAAGCTCTGCTCCACGTACGCCGACAGCACCAGCACCGCCAGGTCGGGCCGTCGGCGCCGGGCCTCGACCGCGGCGACGATGCCCTCGTCGGTGTGGGTCGGCGGCATCCGTACGTCGAGGATGGCGACGTCCGGTTTGTGTACGTCGATGGCGTCGAGGGCTTCGTCGGGGGTGCCCGCGGTGGCCACCACGTCCAGGCCCTCCGCGCGCAGCAGCAGGGCGAGGCCCTCGCGCAGCAACGGGTCGTCCTCGGCGATCACGATCCGCATGGCAGTCACGCTCCACAGTTCGAGTAACTCAAGTTCCGCATTGCAGGCCCCCGTTGCTCGTCACGGTCCCCAACTCACCGGCCACAAGGGAGATCCACGGTGAGGACGGTCGGGCCGCCCGGTGGGCTGGTCAGGGTGAGGTCGCCGTCATGCGCGGCGATACGGCGGCGGATGCCGGTGAGGCCCGAGCCGCCCTCGGCGTCGGCACCGCCCCGGCCGTCGTCCTCGACGCGCAGGACGAGGCGGCCGCCGTTGCCGCGTGCCGTGATCGTGGCGTGCTGGGCACGGCTGTGTTTGGCGATGTTGGTCAGGGCCTCGGCGACGACGAAGTAGGCGGTCGCCTCGACGGAGGCCGCGCAGCGGGCGGGTACGTCCACGTCGATCCGGCACGGCACCGCGCAGTCCGCGGCGAGGCCGGAGAGCGCGCCCGCGAGCCCCCGGTCGGCGAGCACCGGCGGCAGGATGCCCCGCGCGACCGTCCGCAGCTCGGCCAGCGCCGTCTCGGCGGCGGACTGGGCGCGTTCGAGGAGTTCGTCGGCGCCGGCCGGGTCACGGGCCACCATGCGGCGGGCCGCTCCGAGCAACACGGCCACGGAGACAAGGCGGTTCTGCGCGCCGTCGTGCAACGAGCGCTCGATGCGCCGGAGTTCGGTGGCGTGCGCGTCGAGCGCGGCGGCTCGGGTCGCGGTCAACTCCGCTACACGCAGGGAGAGATCGACGTCAGGACCGGCCGCGAGGAGCCGTCGCCCCGGCCCCGACTGCAGCCGGGCCATGCCGGGCGCCAGCCCCAGGATGATCGCGACCCAGCCCACGCCCAGCAGCGCCACGGCGAGGGCGTCCGGCCAGGTGTGCGCGTTGCCGATGCCGAGCGACGTGGCCGTGGTGTTCTCCGGCATGAACGTCCAGTACAGCGGGAACGCGCTGTCCCGCACGGCCGTGATCGGCAACAGGACGCCGAGCAGCCCGAGCAGCAGGCCGAGGGTGGAGTGCCGTAGCAGCCACCGCAGTTCGCGGTGGGTGGTGGGGTCCACGAGGGCGGCCCGCAGCCGCGTGGGCGGGGGCTGCGGGGCTACGACCTCGGGGCCCCAGCGGGCGAGCCGGTCACGTTCGCGGCCGGCCAGGGCGTGCAGGGCGCGCAGCGACGCGGGGGCCGTCAGCAGCCCGACCCCGGCCACGCTCGTCACGGCGGTGAGGGCCAGCAGGAGCAGCAACAGGGCTGCCAGCACAGCGGTGTTGAGGCCGGAGGCGAGCTGGCCGACGGCCCGGCCTGCGGCGCTCAGGGTCCGTAGCGCGATGTCCTTGAAGCTCTCGCGTCGGGCGGCCGCCCCACCGCCCGCCTCGTTCGTGCTCGCTGTCATGCGAACGACCTTATGCCGTACGTGAGTTATCCGTGGGCGGAGGAAGAGGGGAGTACAGCCTGCTGTACCCCGAACCGGGCGGGCTGCGGGATCGGCCGCGAGGGGTGCTGATCCATAGCGTCGACGACGACAGCCGGACCCCCGGAACGCACCGCTCAGCACCACGGGAGAAGCCCCATGACGTCGCAGACGACGACCACCGAACCCGACCGTCTCACCCGGGGTGAGATCGCCCGCACCCTGCTCTGGACCGTGGTCGTGGCCAGCGCGCTCACCAACATGGCGGCCTCCTTCGGCGGTGCCGACACCTGGGTGCACCTGGTGTGCGGCGCGGTCACCGTCCTGTGCGCGGGCACCCTCGTCGTACGCAACCTGCGGGGCCGGCGATGAACACCACAGCAACCACCATGACCGCCGCCGCGATCGCCCTGGAGGGCGTCAGCAAGGCCTACCCCGGAGGCGTACGGGCCCTGGACGACGTGTCGTTGACCGTGGAACGCGGCACCTTCCTCGCCGTGATGGGGCCTTCGGGTTCCGGCAAGAGCACGCTGATGCACTGCGCCGCCGGGCTCGACTCCCCGACGTCGGGCAGCGTCCGCATCGACGGTCACGAGATCGCCGGGCTGAACGAGACCAAGCGCACCCAACTCCGCCGCGAGCGCGTGGGGTTCGTGTTCCAGGCGTACAACCTGATCCCCTCCCTCTCCATCGAGGACAACATCACGCTGCCGCTCCGGCTGGCGGGCCGTAGAGCGGACCGCGACTGGCTGCGCACGCTGGTGGAACGGGTCGGGCTGGCCGACCGGCTGTCCCACCGCCCGGCCGAGCTGTCCGGCGGACAGCAGCAACGGGCCGCAGTCGTACGGGCGTTGGTGGCCCGACCGGCGGTCGTGTTCGCCGACGAACCGACCGGCGCGCTCGATCTGCGCAGCGCCCACGAGGTCCTGGACCTGCTCCGCGACCTCGTGAACGACCTGCACCAGACGGTCGTGATGGTCACCCACGACCCGGCCGCCGCCGCCCGCGCCCACCACGTGCTGGTGATGGCCGACGGTCGCGTGGTCGACGCCCTCAAGGCGCCGACCGCCGACGAACTGGCTGCTCGTCTCGTTGAGTTGGGGAGGGTCTGAGCCATGTTCCGTCTCGCGATACAGATGGTCGGGCACCGCGTCACCGCGCTGATCGCCGTGGCCTGCGCGGTCCTCGGCGGTGCGGCACTGATCACCGCCACCGGTGTGCTGGCCGAGTCCGGCCTCCGTTCCCACCTGCCCGCCGGGCGCCTCGCCGGAGCGTCGGTCGTCGTCGCGGCCGACCAGGAGTTCCACCCGCCCGGCGATCTCCCGCTCGCCCTGCCGGAACGCCGTAGGATCCCGGCTCAACTGGTCGGCGAACTGGGCGGGTTGCCGGGCGTGACCACGTCCGTCGGCGACATCGGCTTCCCGGCCGCTCTCGTCGACGCGCACGGTCGGGTCGTGGCGTCGTCGTCCGGGGATCCTCAGGTGGCGGGGCACGGCTGGTCCTCGACGAAGCTGCTGGCGGGGGCGCGGGTCACCGGCAGCGCGCCGACCGCTTCCGGCGAGGTCGCCGTGGACAGCGCGACCGCCGCCGCGGCCGGTATCAAGCAGGGCGACCGTGTCCAGGTCGTCGTCAACTCCCGCCCCGCGAGCGGCTATCGCGTGTCCGCCGTGGTCGACGCACCAGGCGCGGGCGTCTACTTCGCCGACCAGACAGCCGTAGGGCTCGCTGCTCACTCCGGCCGTGTCGATCTGGTCGGCCTCCGCACCGCGCCCGGTGCCGAGGAGCGGGTCGCCGCCGAGGTCCGTACGAAGCTGAAGGGCACCGGACTGCTGACCGTCACCGGTGCCGAACGGGGCGACACGGCCGCACCCGGGGCCGGAGCCTCACGCTCGCTGCTCGTGCTGCTCGCCGGGTCGCTCTCCGGGATCGTTCTGCTGATCACCGGGTTCGTGATGGCGAGCGCGCTGGCCGTGGCGATCGGTGGGCAGCGGCGGGACCTGGCGTTGATGCGGGCCGTCGGCGCGACCCCGAAGCAGATCCGCAGGCTGGCCGCCGCGCAGTCCACCGTCGTGGCCGCGGTCGCCGTGGCGCCCGGAGTGGGGCTCGGCTATCTGCTGGCCGGACAGTTCCGCGGGCTGCTCGCGGACCGGGGCGTCATCCCGTCCCAACTCCCCCTGACCTTCAGCCCGTTGCCCGCGCTGGCGGCGATCGTGCTCATGATCCTCGCCGTGCAGGTGTCGGCCCGTTGCTCGGCGTGGCGCACCTCGCGGATGCCGGCCACCGAGGCGGTCGCCGAGTCGCGGAGCGAGCCGCGGAATCCGTCGCGGGTCCGGACCCGTATCGGCGTGGCCGTCATCGTCGTGGCGACGGTCATGTCGGCCCTGCCGCTGTTCTCCCGCACGGTCATCGGCGCCACGGCCACCTCGCTCGCCGGGATCATCGGGGCGATCGGGCTGGCCATGGCGGGACCGGCGCTGGTGCGGGGCATCGGCGGTGCGGCGGCGCGATTGACCAGGTCGGGGGCCTCCGCGCCGACCTGGCTGGCGATGGCCAACCTGCGCGCCTACGCCCTGCGCAACGCGGGGATCGTCTCCACGCTGGCCATGGCGGTCGTGTTCGTGCTGACGTACACCTTCACGCAGACGACTGTGCTGGCCGCGACCGCCCAGGACACCAGCACCGGGACGCTGGCCCAACTGCGCCTGAGCGCACCGGCGTTGGGCGGACTTCCCGCCGACACCCTCGCCGCCGTACGCAGGACGGCCGGGGTGAAGGCCGCCGCTCCCGTCGGGACGAGCACCGTGGTGTGGGAGTACCGGCAGTTCGGTGACCCGGCGGTCGAGTCGGGTTCGGCGACGATCCTCACGCCGGACGCGGCGGGCGTTCTCGACCTCGACGTACGGGAGGGCAGCCTGAGTCGGCTGTCCGGTACGACGGTCGCTGTCAGCAGTGATGTGGCGCGGACGCGTTCCGCGGGGGTGGGGCACACGGTGGATCTGGTCCTCGGGGACGGAACTCGCGTCGCCGCCAAGGTCGTTGCCGTGTACGGGCGGGGGCTCGGCTTCGGCACGGTGGTGCTGTCCCACGACCTGGCCGCCGGGCACACGACCACGGCCCTCGACCAGTCCCTCCTGATCCGTACGGACGGCTCGGCGAAGGCACGGCAGAACCTCACGGCCCTCACCGCCGCCCACCCCGGCCTGACCCTCGGACCCGCCAACTCCCCTTCCACCGGCGGCCTCAAGGACGCTCCGCCCGAGGTGTGGATCAACCTCGCGACGATTGTGGTGCTCCTCGTCTATCTGCTGCTGAGCATCGCCAACAAACTGGTCGCGGCCACCGCCCAGCGGCGGGTCGAGCTGGGTGCCCTCCGCCTCAACGGCACGACCCCCCGCCAGATCCGCGCGATGATGCGCCGCGAGGCCGCGGTGACGGCGGCCACCGCGCTCACCACGGCACTCCTGCTCTCCGCGATCCCGCTGGCGCTGTTGGGCCAGGGCTTCCTCGGCCACCCCTGGCCTGCGGGTCCGGTCTGGCTGCTGCCCGGACTCGCGCTCACGGTCACCGTCATCGCCTTCCTCACCATCGAACTGCCCACCCGGCAGGCGCTGCGGACTCCGCCGGCGGATGCGATCCGGGCTCAGTGAGTGGGTATGGCGGGGTGAAGATCCCGTTATGGGAGCGTTTGTGCGGGTTCACGTGCCACAGGCGAACATCGGTCCGAACGAGTGGACTCGCCGGGATGGGTGCCGCAGGAGGACCTCCCGCCCGACTCCGGATGGTGCCGTGGCAGCCCCACCCCCGATCCGGAAGAAGCGCCCCCACATGCGACGTACCCCCTCCCGACGACTCCTGGCAGCCGCGCTGCTGATGGCGTCCGTACTGGCCGCCCCGGTGATGGCGACCTCCGCCGACGCCACCGCGGTGGTCCACCCCGACCCGCGCGACCAGGACCACTGCTCGTCCGACGGCCTCGGCCGTGGTGTGAGCGCCCGGCTCGACAAGGCGATCGCGGACGTCCGCAAGAAGGCCGCCATCCCCGGTGTCGCCGTCGGGCTGTGGATGCCGGGCAAGGGGTGCTACGTCCGGGCGACCGGTGTCGCCGACAAGGCCACGCGGCAGCCGATGAGCACCGACTTCTACTCGCGGATCGGCAGCGAGACCAAGACCTTCACGGTCACCGCGCTGCTCCAGCTCGTCGACGAGCGGCGGATCGGCCTGGACGACCCGATCTCGCGCTACGTCCACGGCGTGCCGAACGGCCGGCACATCACCCTGCGCCACCTGGCCGAGATGCGCAGCGGCCTGTTCCCGTACAGCGCCGACGCCGGCTTCGCGCACGACCTGCTGAGCGACCCGACCCGCACGTTCACCCCGCAGGAGCTGCTCGCGTACGGCTACAAGCACCGCAACACCGGCGCGCCGGGCAAGGTGTTCGTCTACAACAACAGCAACCTCGTCCTGCTCGGCCTGGTGATCGAGAAGGTCACCGGCCATCACATCGCCGACGTCATCAACCGGCGGGTGCTGCGCCCGGCCCACCTGGACCAGACGCTGTTCCCCGACGGCCCGAACGTCCGTGAGTTCCCCGAGCCGCACGCGCACGGTTACACCAACCAGACGCTGACCGGCGCGGTCGCCGACTCCACCGACTGGAACCCGAGTTGGGCCTGGTCGGCCGGCGCGATGATCTCGACCATGCACGACCTGCGCAGCTGGGCGAAGACCGTCGCCACCGGCGAACTGCTCAGCCCCGAGACGCAGAAGCAGCGGCTGAAGGTGCTGCCGACCGGATTCCCCGGCCTCGACTACGGCCTCGGCATCTTCGAGACCGGCGGCTGGATCGGGCACAACGGTTCCATCCCGGGCTACGAGTCCGTGACCGTCCACCTCCCCGCCCTCAAGGCGACCCTGGTCGTGCTGATCAACACCGACATCACCACCGGGGGCCAGGAGCCGTCCACCCTGCTCGCCCGCGCGATCACCCAGATCGCCACGCCCGGTCACGTCTACGACGGCTCGACCCCCACGCGCTAGAGACGTCCCGCCCGCTCGACACCACACCCCCGGGTCATCGACCTGGGGGTTTCGTGTCGGTCCGGGTGGCCCACCACCCGTTTCGACATTCGGCCAATCCGCCGCCCGACCTGATCCGGATTACGCGTGAACCCCTGACCGGCGGGAGGACACGTGACGGAGATGGCGATGGAGCGGACAGTGCGGCACGGGCGCCGGACCGCCGTGATCGGTTCCGGGGTGGCGGGGCTGACCGCCGCGTACATCCTGGGCCGGGCCGGTCACGTCACCCTGTACGAGGCGGACGACCGGCTCGGCGGGCACGCGCACACCCATGAGCTGACGTCGGCGCACGACGGGCGGGTGCACCGCGTCGACTCCGGGTTCATCGTGCACAACCGGCGCACCTACCCACGCCTGCTGCGGCTCTTCGACGAACTCAGCGTCCCCACGCAGGAGTCGGAGATGAGCATGTCCGTGCGCTGTGAGGGGTGCGGGCTGGAGTACGCCGGTGCGCGCGGCCCGGCCGGGCTCTTCGCGCAGCCCCGCAACCTCCTGCGACCCCGCTATCTGCGGCTGCTCGGCGAGGTGCCCGTCTTCCACCGCGCGGCCCGCCGCCTGCTGGCCCGGGGCGGTCAAGAGGCCCTCACCCTGGGGGAGTTCCTCGACCGGGAGGGCTACTGCGCCTATTTCCGCGCCCACTTCGTCACACCGATGGTGTCGGCCGTGTGGTCCTGCGACGCCGAAACCGCCCAACGCTACCCGGCCGCCCACCTGTTCCGCTTCCTGGAGCACCACGGCCTGCTGTCGGTGAGCGGATCACCGGTGTGGCGCACGGTCACCGGCGGCTCGGGCACCTACGTCGACCGGATCGCCAAGCACATCGGCGAGATCCGCACGTCCACCCCCGTGCGGTCCGTACGCCGTCACGCCGACCGCGCGGACATCACCGCCGAGGACGGCAGCACCGAGTCCTACGACGCCGTCGTGATCGCCGTCCACCCGGACCAGGCGCTCCGGCTGCTCGCCGAACCGACCGATCTGGAGCGGGAGTTGCTGGGTGCGTTCCCGTACTCCCGCAACACCACGCTCCTGCACACCGACACCCGGCTGCTGCCCCGCGCCCCGGGCGCCCGCGCCTCCTGGAACCATCTGATGCCGTCCTGCACGGCCGACTCCGGCCAGGTGCAGGTCAGTTACGACATGAACCGGCTCCAACGCCTCGACGCCACCGAGACGTTCGTGGTCACCCTCGGCGGCGAGGACCGCGTCGACCCCGGCCGGGTGCTGGCCCGCATGGTCTACGAACACCCCGTCTACAACCCCGAGTCGGTGGCCGCGCAGCAGCGGCTGCCCGAACTCGCCGGTGACGTCTGCGTGTTCGCGGGCGCCTACCACGGCTGGGGATTCCACGAGGACGGCTGCCGGTCGGGTGTCGAGGCCGCGGCGGCGCTGGGGGTGCGGTGGTGAACGCCGTTGCCGTGCGGGGGAGTTCGGTACCGGCGCTGTACTCCTGCACCATCGCGCACGTCCGCACCACCCCGAGCCGCTACGCGCTGCGGCACCGCACGTACATGTGGCTCATAGATCCCGACCACCCGCCCCAACTCCCGCGCCTGCTCCGCCCCTTGGCTCGGTTCGACCCGCGCGACCACTTCACCGGCGGCGACCTGCCCTCGATCCGGGCCGGCCTCGACGCCTTCCTCGCCGAGCACGGCGTGCACCTGGACGGCGGCCGGGTGGTGATGCTGGCCCACGCTCGAGTGTTCGGGTACGTCTTCAACCCTCTGACCCTGTACTGGTGTTACGGCCCCGACGGGGAACCGGAACCGCGCTGCGTGGTCGCGGAGGTGCACAACACCTACGGCGGTCGGCACTGCTATCTGCTGCACCCGGACGCCTCCGGCACCGCGCGCGCCGAGAAGAAGCTCTACGTCTCGCCCTTCTTCCCGGTCGACGGCGGCTACCGCATGCGACTGCCGACGCCCGGTCCCCAACTCGCCCTGACCGTCCACCTGGACCGCGAGGGCGACCGTGCCTTCACCGCGACGGTACGCGGCACCCGGCGCGAGGCGAGCACCGCGCGCCTGCTGCGGCTGGCGCTGCGCCACCCCTGGTCCACCCTCGCCGTGTCGGCCGCGATCCGCTTCCACGGCATACGGCTCTACCTGCGGGGACTGCCCGTTCAGCCCCGAACCGACGACCACCGCGCCCCGGAGAACGTGACATGACGACAGCAGAACCCCGCACCACCTCCCGTGTGCGTACCGCCGCCGTCGACCCCGCCGACTGGCCCGACGTCGCCGCCGTACCGCCCGCCTCCCGCCTTCGCACGGCCCTCACCGCGGCCCTCGTCCGACGAGCCCTCGCCCAACTCCCGCTCCGGGCACGGTTCGCGGGGTCCCCGGACGTCGGCAAGGGCGGCCCGCTGATCGACGTCCGCGACCCGGCCGCGTTCCACGCCCGCGTCGGCACCCAGGGCCTGGTCGGGTTCGGCGAGTCGTACATGGCCGGTGAGTGGGACGCCCCCGACCCGGTGGCCGCCCTGACCGTACTGGCCGGGCACATGGCCGAGTTGATCCCGGCCCCGCTGCAACGGCTGCGCGCACTGTGGGCACCGCGCCACCCGCACGCCGAACGCAACACACCCGACGGCTCCCGCGCCAACATCAGCCGTCACTACGACCTGTCCAACGACCTCTTCGCCCTCTTCCTCGACGACACCCTCACCTACTCCTCGGCCGTCTTCCGGGGCTTCCCCGCGAGCCACGACCTCCTGGCGGCGGCCCAACACCGCAAGATCGACCGGCTGTTGGACCTCGCCGACGTGGGCGAGGGCACCCGGCTCCTGGAGATCGGCACCGGCTGGGGCGAACTCGCCCTGCGGGCCGCCGCCCGGGGCGCCCGCGTCACCTCGCTCACCCTCTCCCGCGAACAACGGGACCTGGCCGTGGAACGGGTGCGCGCCGCCGGTCTCGGCGAGCGGGTCTCCGTCGAACTGCGCGACTACCGCGAGGCGTCGGGGACGTACGACGCCGTCGTCAGTGTGGAGATGATCGAGGCGGTCGGCGCCGAGTTCTGGCCGGTGTACTTCCGCGCCCTGGACCAACGGCTCGCGCCCGGCGGCCGGTTGGCGCTCCAGGCCATCACCATGCCGCACGACCGGATGCTCGCCGCCCGGGACACCTTCACCTGGATCCACAAGTACGTCTTCCCCGGCGGCCTCGTCCCCTCCACGGAGGCGATCGAGGAGACCGCCCGCGACCACACCGGCCTGCGCCTCGCCCGCCGCGACGCCTTCGGCGCCCACTACGCCGAGACCCTGCGGCTGTGGCGCGAACGGTTCACCGAGCGGGCCGGGGAGGCGGCGGCGCTCGGCTTCGACGCGGTTTTCCACCGCCTGTGGACGTTCTATCTCGCCTACTCCGAGGCCGGGTTCAGGTCCGGCTACCTCGACGTCCAGCAGTACCTGTTCACCAAACCGAACTCCGCCGAGGGTGTGGTCCGGCCGTGAACGATTTCCCCTGGAGCGCGTTCGCGCTCAACCTCGCCTGGTCCGCCGCCGCGGCTCTCGCGGTCATGCTCGTCACCTTCGCCGTGGCGGTGCGTGCGGGCCTGCACCGGATCGTCGACGTCGCCTGGGGCCTCGGCTTCACGGCGGTGGCCGTCGTGACCTTCGCCGTCTCCGCCGGTGAGGGCGATGTCGTACGACGACTTCTGGTGACGGCGCTGACGGCGGTCTGGGGGCTGCGGCTGGCGGTCCACATCGTGCGCCGGGGCCGGGGGCATGGTGAAGACCCGCGCTACGAACGGCTGTTGGCCAAGGCGCCCGGCAACCGGAACGCGTACGCCCTGCGCATGGTCTATCTCCTCCAGGGCGGGCTGGTCTGGCTGGTGTCCCTGCCGGTGCAGGCCGCGCAGTACGTGCCCGGCCGGCCTGCGGTGCTCAACTACGCCGCCGGTACGGCACTTTGGGCGGTGGGCATCGGGTTCGAGGCGGTCGGGGACGCCCAACTGGCCCGTTTCCGCGCGGATTCCGCGAACCGGGGTCGGATCATGGACCGGGGGCTGTGGGCCTGGACCCGGCACCCGAACTACTTCGGCGACTTCTGCGTGTGGTGGGGCCTGTTCCTGCTCGCGTGCGACTCCCCGGCAGCCGCCGCCGTGTCCGTCGTGTCGCCGCTGGTGATGAGCCTGTTGTTGACCCGGGGCAGTGGACAGCGCCTCCTGGAACGGCACATGGCCGACCGGCCGGGATACGCCGAGTACCGTGCCCGCACCAGCGGTTTCCTCCCGCGTCCGCCGAGGCGGTCGGAGCGGTCGGGGCGGGAGTGAGGAAGGGGTACCTCATCGAGGCACAGCACGACAGCACCCACCATGCCGATCGGCACGCTCCGTTGAAGGTGCGCCGACGTCCGGCGCACCCCCGGGCAGCCGTCCTCGTCCTGCACGGCGGCCAGGAGACGAGCGAACGGCCGGCCCGGCCCCGGCAGTTGGCCGCGCTGCGCATGAACCCCGTCGTCCGCGCGGTGATCGCCGAACTGCCGTTCCAGGACGTCCTGGTGGCCCAGGTCCGATACCGCCTCCGCGGCTGGAACGGCAACCGCGCGGACGCCGCCCAGGACACCCTGCGCGCACTGGACGCCCTGGCCGAACTCACCGGCCCCGTACCGACCGTGCTGCTCGGCCACTCCATGGGAGGCCGGGCCGCTCTGCGTGCCGCCGGTCACCCGCTGGTGACGGGCGTGGTCGCCCTCGCCCCGTGGTGGCCGCGGGGGGAACCCGTCGAGCAGGCGGCGGGGCGTCACGTCGTCGCCCTGCACGGCGAACGCGACCACGTCACCTCGCCCGCGGAGACGGCGGACTGCGTACGCCGGGCGCGGGAGGCGGGGGCGACGCGGGCGGGCCTGGCGTTCATCGCCGACGGCGACCACGGGATGCTGCGCCGCCACGGCCTCTGGCATCACACGGCGGCCGCACTGGTCGCCCATCTGCTCGACCCTGGGTCCTCCCCGGACCCCTTGCCTGCGGGGGGTTATGAGGCGGGGGAGATTCCGGTGCTCTGAGCGGTGTTCCCGCCATAGGATCATGTCCATGACTGAGGCTGTGCTCCCCGGCTCAGGCGGGTCCGGCGTGATCGACTCCACGACACACATCCGTGTCGCCCGCCCCTCGCGGGACCTCGCCGCGGCAGAACGCTTCTACGTGGACGGGCTCGGGCTCGACGTCCTGTGGCGGACCACTGAGCGCGTCCGGGGCGAGCACGATCTCCTGATGGTCGGCCCGCCCGGCGGGTCCTGGCACTTCGAGCTGACCCACGACCCCGAGGATCCGCTGGAACCGGCCCCGACCGAGGACGACCTCTTCGTGGTCTACCTGGGCACGCCCGTGGAAGAGGCCCTGGTCGAGCGTCTGGTGGTCACCGGCGGTACCCGGGTCCCCGCGCACAACCCGTACTGGGACGAGCACGGAGTGACCATCGCCGACCCGGACGGCTACCGCCTCGTCCTGTGCTCCCGCACCTGGGGTTAGTCACGCCTCGCGGGTCTTGGCCAGCTCCGCCGCGAACTGCGCCCCGCTCAGCAACGCCAGGTTGGACAACCACAGCCAGATGAGGAACACGACGCTGCCGGAGAGGGAGCCGTAGAGCCTGCTGTAGGCGCCGAGCGTCGTGGCGTACGTCGAGAAGCCGGCGGAGACGATCAGCCAGAGGGCTGCCGCGAGGACGCCGCCGGGGAGGCTGTGGCTGCGGCGGCGGGCGCCGGTGGGGCCGGTGTGGAAGACGACCACGACCAGGAGGGCCACCAGGCACAGGAGGACCGGCCAGCGCAGGAGGTCCCAGGCCCAGGCCGCGGTTTCGTCGACGCCTGCCATGCGGCCCACGGCCTCCGCGAGCGGGCCGGTCAGCAGCAGCGTGAGCGAACCGACGAGGAGCAGGCCGAGCAGCACCAGCGCTGTCAGCACGATGCGCGGCGCCTTGCGCCAGGGCGAGCGGCGGTCCTGGGTGCCGTGCATGCGGTGCAGGGCTCGGCGGAACACGGCCAGGTAGCTCGTGGACGACCAGAGGGCGCTCACGCTGCCCGCGACCAGCAGGGGCCAGGCCGTGCGGTCCGTGCGCAGGACGTGGGTCAGGGCCGCGTGCAGTTCGGTGCCGGAGTCGGCGGGGGCGTACGCGGTGACGTGGGTGACGAACTCCTCGGCCGTCTCCGGGCTGATCATGCCGAACGCGATGACGGTCGCCAGCATGGCGGGAAGCACCGCGAGGATCGCGTAGTACGTCAGCGCCGCCGCGTAGTCCGAGATGTCGTCGTTCCACAGGGACACCGGGGTGCGGCGCAGCGCGGGCCACCAGGCCGCCGGGGGCCGGGCCCCCGCGATGCGGCGGACCCGGCCGATGTACGACTCAGCGGACATGGGGCGCGCGGTGCGAGGTGGCGCTCAGCCGGAGCCTGGTGTGCGCGGTGTACGGGGCCGCCGCCGCGTCCGCCTCGGCGGTCACCGCGCGCAGGGCGGGCAGCACGGCGTCCGGGGAGGTGTCCGGGGTCAGCCAGACCCGCAGCTCCACCTCCAGTCGCCTGCCGCGCCGGGGCAGTAGCTTCGCGTGTCCGCGTGCCACCCCGGGGACGGCCGCCGCCCTTGCCGCCAGCGCCTCGGCCAGCGCCTGGGGGCGCACCGTGCAGCCGGGGGAGGGGAGGGTCAGGCGCCGGGCCGGGGCCGTGCGCAGCTGCCCGAGCGTCCAGAGCGCCAGCAGCACGGTCAGCCCGATCGACGCGGCCAGCACCGTCGGCGTCCACCAGCCCTCACCGCGCAGCCGCGGCAGTCGGTCCGGGTTCAGGAGGACCGTGCCCGTGGCGGCGGTGGGCCACCAGGACGGCAGGTGGTGGGCGAGGGTGCGGTCCGTCGCGGCCAGCCACGATCCGGTGAGGAGGAGAGCGAGTCCGGTGGCGCCGAGGACGGTCCGGTTGACGGCTGTGCGGGCGGTGCGCATCACTGGTCGACTTCCTTGGCGACACGAGGGGTTGTCGGTGGTGCGGGCGGTTGCCACACCGGGTCCGGGGTGACCGTGACCCGTAGGCGGGGTTCGCGTCGTAGTCGGCAGGATGTCACGGCGGCGCGGGCGGCGGTCGTAGCGGCGGCGTGTGCGATGGTCCGGTCGCCGAAGGCCAGTCGCGTGCGGACGGTGATCCGGCGGCGGCGGGCCCGCACCCGTACCGACGCGAGGCCGGGTACGTCCCCCACCGCGTCCCGGACCAGGGACTCCACCGCCGAACGGTCCACCGCCGCGTCGACCCGCCCGTCCGCCGTACGGACGGTGGACCGGTGGCGGAGTCCGGGGGTGAGGGCCAGGACGACCATCCAGACGCCGAGCAGTCCCGTCAGCGCGCCCGCGACCACGACCGCCGGGTCGCCGGGGCCGTGTCCCGACAGCCAGTGCACCGCCGACATGCGCCAGGCCGCCGCCGGCCGGTGCGCGGTGTGCACCTGGATCAGGTCGAGGGCGAGGGCTCCGCAGGCCACGGTGGCGAGCAGGGTCAGCAGGGTGACGGGCGTCCGGCGGCCGGACCACCAACGCCGCGCCGTCGTAGGGGAGTTGGTGTCCTCGGCCGGGGACACCGGAGTGCGGGAGCACGTCGGCGGCGCGAGCGCGGTGACGTCGACGTGTGCGGTCGGTACGTCCAGGCCCGTCAACTCCCTTGTCCGGTCCACCACATGACGCTGGACGTCCCGCGCGCCCTCGGCCAGCGGGGCCGGATAGGGAAGCGTCACCCCGAGCGACACCTCCGCCCTTCCGCCCCGTACGGTCGCCGTCGCCCTGGCCGTACGGCCGGGCAGCGCCTCGGCGGTCGCCCGCTCGGCGATCCTGCGCACGGCTCGCTCGGAGACGGTGGTGGTGCCGCGCAGGGAGGCGGCGGGAGATGTCAACTCCAGGGCGGTGGTGGTGTGTTGGGGTGAGGATGTCAACTCCGGTGCGGTGACGCCGTGTTGGGTCGGCGGCGGGTTCGTCTCCCGCTGCGCGGCCGTGGTCATCGACGGCCCCGTTCGAAGGCGTCCCGTACGTCCTGGACGGTGCCGCCACGGTCGAACCACCGGCCCACCGCCCAGCCCAGGCCGCCGAGCGCGGCCACGAGCAGGAAGGCGCCGAAGCCGCCGAACCAGCCGGCGAACGCCAGGGCCATGCCCGCGATCATCCCGACGAACGGTGTGCTCATGCCCGTCCACCTCCACCTGTCACCCGATCCACCACTCCACTCCTGCCCGTGCCCCTGACCGGCCGCCCTACTCCACCCGGGCCTCGCCGGTGTGCGCGGGCTCGTCGTCGTCGGGCAGATGGACGTCGTTGACGGTGACGTTCACCTCGACGACCTCGAGGCCGGTGATGCGTTCCACCGCGGAGACGACGTTCTCCCGCACGTCCTGGGCGACGTCCATCACGGACACCCCGTACTCGACGACCAGGTCCAGATCGATGGCCGTCTGCCGCTCGCCCACCTCGACCTTCACGCCGCGCCCCACGTTCGGCCGGCCACCGGGGACGCGGTCGCGCACGGCGCCGATGCTCCGCGAGAGACCGCCGCCCATGTCGTGGACGCCGGGGATCTCGCGGGCGGCGATGCCCGCCACCTTCACGACGACGACATCGGCGATCGACGTACGGCCGCGGTCGGCGGCGGGCTGGTCGGCGCCAGTGGTGCCGCCGGACACGGCGGTGGTGGCCGGGTCCTTGCCGGTACGGCCGGTGCCGGTCCGGTCGTCCGTGGCGAGCGGTGCTGTCTGAGTGGTCATGGTGTGCCCTCTCTTCGCTGCTTCGTCTGTCGCGGCTTCTTCTGTCGCGTTCGCCGGTTCGTGTCCGGTGTGCTCTCACTTCTTCAGACCCGTGCCCGCCGCGTCTGTGACGCGGCGGGCACGGGAAATCCTTCGGGGCGTCAGCCGATCGGCGTCACGCCGTCGGCGTCAGGCGGTCGGCATCAGCACCGTGTCGATGATGTAGACGTTGGCGTTGGCCGTCTTGACGTTGCCGCAGACGACCTTCGCGGAGTCGTTGACGGTGTACGACTCACCGGAGCCGGAGGTGGTGAGCTTCGACTTCTCCAGAGTGTCGAAGGAGCCCTTCTCCAGGTTCGCGGGCGTCAGCTTCTGCCCCACCACGTGGTACGTGAGGATCTTCGTCAACTGGGCCTTGTCGGCCAGGACCTTGTCCAGGGTGGCCTTCGGGATCTTCGCGAAGGCGTCGTTGGTCGGCGCGAACACGGTGATGTTCTGGGCGTTGTTGAGGGTGTCGACGAGCCCCGCCTTCTTCACCGCCGCCACGAGCGTGGACAGCGCCGGGTTGTTGGACGCGGCGGTGGCCACCGGGTCCTGCGCCATACCGTCGAAGGAACCGGAACCGCTCTTCGGGACGGCCGCGCAGCCGGTGCCGAAGGGCTGGTCGGCCGTGGTGGCGTCGGAGCCGCTCATGCTGTTGTCGGTGGCGGCGGCGGACGCCTTGGTGGAGGCGTCGGACTTCGCGGAGTCGCTGCCGCTGCTGCCGCAGGCGCTGAGGACCAGCGGCAGCACGGCGGAGGCGGCGAGGACGACCGCGGTACGGCGGATACGAGTACTCATGGTGTTTCTCCTGCGGGTCGGTGCAGCCTGAGCTGCGGTGATAAGGGGAAGGGGAAAAGTGGCTTGTGGGGTCAGCCGACGGTCACGACCACGGAGTGCCATCCGCTCGCGCCGTCGGGGATGGTCCTGGTCCGTCGGTCGGTCTGCACCGCGCCGGTGCGGTCGGTGGCGCGGACGGTGAGGGTGTGGCCGCCCTTGGCCGCCTGCCAGGGGAAGGACCACTGGCGCCAGGTGTCGCGGGTGTCCTCCGCGGCCAGCCGGGCCTCCTGCCAAGGGCCGTCGTCGACGCGGACCTCGACCCTGTCGATGCCGCGGTGCTGGGCCCAGGCGACCCCGGCCACCATCACCGTCCCCGCTTTCGGCCGGGCGAACGGCTTCGGGGTGTCGATCCGCGACTCGGTCTTGATCGGCGCCCGGCGGGCCCAGCCCCGCTTGACCCAGTAGGGGTCGTAGGCATCGAAGGTCGTCAGCTCGATGTCCTTGATCCACTTGCAGGCCGAGACGAAGCCGTACAGGCCGGGCACGACCATGCGGACGGGGAAGCCGTGGGCGAAGGGCAGCGGTTCGCCGTTCATGCCGAGGGCGAGGAGGGCGTCGCGGCCGTCCATCACGTCCTCGACCGGGCTGCCGATCGTCATGCCGTCCACGGAACGCGCCACCAACTGGTCGGCCGTACCGCCCTTGGAAGGCGGTTTGACCCCCAACTCGGCGAGCAGATCCGCAAGCTGTACGCCGATCCAGCGCGCGTTGCCGACGTACGGGCCGCCGACCTCGTTGGACACACAGGTGAGCGTGATGTCGCGCTCGACCAGTTCGCGCCGCAGCAGGTCGTCGAAGGTGAGGGTGAGAGGGTGTCGTACGCCCTGCCCGTGGATGCGCAGCCGCCAGGTCGTGGCGTCGACCTTCGGCACCACGAGGGCGGTGTCGACGCGGTAGAAGTCGCTGTTGGCGGTGACGAAGGGGCTGACGCCCGGGACGCGCAGCCGGGCGCCCTTCGGTACGGCCCGGGCCCGGGAGGCCGGCGCCGGCAGGACCAGGTTCCGGCGGGAGGCGACCGCGTCCCGGCCGCCGGCACCGCTCAGCGAACGGCCGAGCAGCCCGGCACCGGCGGACCCGACGGCGGCGGCACCCGCCGCGATCACGAAACCGCGCCGGTCCCATCCCGCAGCAGGCGCGGAGGTGTGGACCCGGGGCCGGAGGCGACCCACGAGCACGTACAGCACCACGGCCCCGACGACGGCGCCGGCCACCGAGGGCAGCGCGTCCGTGATCCCGGTGGAATCCGGGCGGCCGGTCGCCGCGAGGGCGCCGACGACGCCGAACAGCAGCACACCGGCCGCCCCCGTACGCCGGAATCGCAGCGCGAGAATTCCCAGGGCCAGCGCGAAAAGCGCGAGTACCGCGAGAATTCCCAGCTGGAGAAAGAGTTTGTCGTTCGTGCCGAAATGGCGGATCGCCCAGTCCTTCACGGCGGCGGGCGTACGGTCGATCGCCGCGCCCCCGACCGCGACGACCGGCCCGGCCTGCGGACGCACCCCACCCGCCACGGCCTCGGCGACCGCGAGCGCGGCGAGACCCGCCAGCACGCCGCTGAGCGCGGCGAGCGGCAGCAGCAGTGCGGTGGCGGATTTCTTCTCGTTCTCGGTCACGGGGGGAATCCGGCACCGAATGGGGTGAGGATTGGTCGCCCGCCCGATCGGATGAATTTCCTTTTCCGACCCATCCGCGGCCCCTTCGGCTCCGGAAGGAGAAGAAGCGGGCGCACCCGCGTCACAGACGCCGCGCGGCCGTGTCCAACCCGCAGACAGACCGGACGAGAGGAGCCGCCCAGTGGCGGGGCCCCGCACACCCGAAGCACCACCGGACACCCGGGCCGAGACGGATGACGCCTTGCTGGCGGTCCGGGCCGCGGAGGGGGACGAGGACGCCTTCGCCGTGCTCGTGCACCGGCACGCCCCCGCGCTGATCCGGCTCGCCACGAGCCTGCTCGGTACCGGCGCGGAGGCCGAGGACGCCGTACAGGACGCGTTTCTCAGTGCCTGGCGGCGGCTCCCGGAGTTCCAGGGGCGGTCCGCCTTCGGCACCTGGATGTACCGCATCGTCACCAACCGCTGCCTGAACGTGCTGCGTTCGCGCAGACCCGTGGCCTCGCTGGAGGCGGCCGGTGACGTGGCCGCCGCCGAACACACCACCTCCCCGGCCCGGATCGCCGAGGGCCGCGACGCGGTCCGCGGACTGCGCGCCGCCCTCGACCTCCTCTCGGCCGAACAGCGCGCGTGCTGGGTGCTGCGCGAACTGGACGGCCGTTCCTACGAGTTCATCGCGGACGCGGTCGGCATCAGCCAGGAGGCCGTCCGCGCCCGGGTGTTCCGCGCCCGCCGATCTCTGACCCAAGCACTGGGGGCCTGGCGATGACCGACCGCACCGACCAGCCGAACACCACGCCCGCCGCCCCGGCCGACGACGAACTCCTGCCCTGCGGACGGCTGTTGTCGCGGACCTGGGACGACTGGGAGCGGGGCACGGACGACCCGCACCTCCGCAGCTGCCCGCACTGCCGCCAGGCCGTGCGCGGACTCGACGATCTGGAGTCCGTGGTGCGCGGCCTGCAGGCGGAGACGGACACCACCGCCGCCGCCTACGACACCGAGCCGCTGACCCGGCGGATCATGGACGTCGTACGCCTCGAACTGCGCCCGGGGCGCCCCCTGCCCCTCGGTGAACCCGCCGAAGACCTTTGGATCATGGAGGCGGTCGCGGCCCGCGCGCTGCGCGCGGCGGCCGAGTCGGTCCCGGGCGTCCGGGCCGGTTCCTGCCGGCTCCGCGACGGCGGCGACCCCGGCACGGTCGAGGTCCGCCTCGACATCCACGCCCCGGCCGATGCCCCGCTGCCCGGGCTCGCCGCCCGGGTCCGCGAACGTGTGTGGGAGGCGGCGGACCGTGAACTGGGCATGGGGGTCACGGCGGTCGACATCCGCGTGACGGACCTGGTGTCCACCCCGATGCCCGACGACAACGATGACGACGACGACGACCAGGAAGGCGGTACGGCATGACCGCGCAGCGCTCCGAGGATTCCGCGCCGTACGGGCAGCCCGCGCACGCGACGCTCGCCGCGGAGGTCGCCGCCGCCGTCGAGGGTGTCCCGGGGGTCGCCTTTCTCCGGCCGGGGCTGACCGACCGGCTGCGGTCGGTGGTGTCGCGGCCCGGGGCGGCGCCCGCCGGGGTGCGGATGACCCCGCCGGACGGTGACGGTCCCTGGCGGGTCGAGATCCACGTCGTCGCGCTGCGCCGGGCCAGGACCGTGGACGTGGCACGCGGTGTCCGGGCCACCGTCGAGCGGCGCCTGGACACCCTGGCACCGGCGCGGTCCGCGCCGAGGGTCACGGTGACGGTCACCGGGCTCGTCTGACGGGTCGTGCCGGTGTTCTGAGGTGGGCGTGGCTTGGTTGGGGAGGGGTTTGAGGGCGAGCGGGGTGTTGGACGTCCTGGCACCGGCGCGGTCCGCACCGAGGGTCACGGTGACGGTCACCGGGCTGGTCTGAGGGGTCGTGCCGGTGTTCTGAGGTGGGCGTGGCTCGATTGGGGAGGGGTATCAGGGCGAACGGCGTCTGGACGTCCTGGCACCGGCGCCGTCCGCGGTCCGGGTCACCGTGACGGTCACGGGTCTCGGCTGACCGGCCCGCCTCAGCTCGGGAAGGTCAGCAGGGCCAGCGGCGTGGAGGTGGGGTGCGGGGAGCCGCCGGCCGGTTCGACGGTGATGCCCATGCCGGACGAGCCGTCGACGGCGCCCCGCAGCAGGACGGCCTGGTCGGTGCGGGCGGGGTTCATCAGACCGGCCGACCGCATGGTCCCGGCGTCGTCGAACCACAGCTGGTAGACCTTGCCGCCCGGCGGCCGGGCCATCCCGGAGACGACGAACACCGCCCGGTCCCGGCCCTGCGAGACGACGACGGTCCCGGTGGCACCCCCGGCCAGTCCGGCGGCCCGGATCCTGGCGTCCGGCGCGGCCAGCACGGCGGCGATCTCGTCCGACGCCTGCACGGCCTGACGCGCCCGGTCGCGGGCGTCCTCGGCCCGCTGGTGCTGCCAGACGGCCGTACCGCCGAGCGCCGTGGCCGCCGCGAGACAGGCGGCGAGCGCCCAGCGGGAGAGCGTACGGGTCCGCCGGCCGGCCGGCGCGGTGCGGTTCCGGGGGTGCCTGCCGGGGGTCTCCTGGCGGACGGCGGTGATCCGGCGCAGCACCTGCTCGCGCAGCGCGGTCGGGGGCGTCGAGGCGACGGCGAGGCCCAGGCGGGCGGCGGTGGCGCTCAGCTCGGCGGTCTCCTCCGCGCAGGGTTCACAGCCCGCGAGGTGCCGTTCGAACGCCGTGCTCTCCTCGTCCGGCAGCGCGTGCAGGGCGTAGGCGCCCGTCAGCCGGTGCAGATCGACGGTCGTCACGCGGTCACCCCCGGGTGGTCGGTCGGCGTGGGTGCGGCGTTCGGGCCGGTCTGGCGCTGGGGGTCGGTGGTGGTCGTGCGGTCGCGCGGTGTGTGCGGGGCGGGTGGGCTGGTCAGCCGGTGCAGGTCGGTGGTGGTCACGCGGTCACCCCCGGGTGGTCGGGCAGTGTGGGTGCGGTGTTCGGGCCGGTCTGGCCGTGGGGGTCGGCGGTGGTCGTGCGGTCGCGCGGTGTGTGCGGGACGGGTGGGCTGGTCAGCCGGTGCAGGTCGGTGGTCGTCACGCGGTCACCCCCAGGCAGTCGCGCAGCCGGATGAGTCCGTCGCGCAGCCGGGTCTTCACGGTGCCAAGCGGCAGCGCCAGCGCCTCCGCCACCTCGCGATAGGTCAGGCCCCGGTAGTACGCCAACGTGACGGACTGGCGCTGGAGTTCGGTCAGCGTGCGCAGACACCGCCGTACCTGTTCGCGCTCCAGCCGGGCCTCGACGCGCTCGGCCACCTCGTCGTACTCGGGGAGCTGTGCCAGCAGCGCGGCCTTGTGGTCGCGGGCCGCCGCGGCGTCCACCGAGCGCACCCGGTCCACCGCCCGGCGGTGCGCGAGGGTGAGGATCCAGTTGACGGCGGTGCCGCGGTCGCGCCGGTAGCGGGGAGCCGTCCGCCACACCTCCACCAGCACCTCCTGCGTCACCTCCTCCGACTGCGCCTGGTTGCGCAGCACCGCCCGCACGACACCCAGCACCGGCCCCGCCACGGCGTCGTAGACACCCGCGAAGGCGTCCTCGTCCCCGAGGGCCACCCGGCCGACCAGTTCCTCCAGGTCGGGCCCAGCTGCCGGGTTCCTGCCGATATGCACTGCTTCTTTCACCGAGGGCCTCCGCGGTCGGGACATGTCCGGGCGTAATCCGTTCCTGCCGGGACCCTGGATTGGATGCGGTGCCAACGAAAACACGAGGAGAGGGGGTACGGGTCCGGGCCCGCCGCCGTGTACGGACGGCGAGCCCTCGTTCGGTGCTGCCCGGTGCCGGTCAGCCCGCGGTGATGCCCTCGCCGCCGACGGCGCCCGGTACGACGACCGAGCCGATCGCGGTGAGCGACCCCTTCGGGCCGACCCGGAACTCGTCCACCGTGCCCTGGACGCCCGTCTGGACGTACAGGTACCGGCCGTCCGAGGAGGCCGCCGCGTCCACCGTGCCGGGGTGGGTGGCCGTGTTGCCGAGCGCGGTGAGCCCGCCGCCGGCGCCGACCCGGTAGCCGGACAGGGTGCCGCTGCCGGCGTTGGAGACGTAGACCTGGTCCCCGGCGGTCACCGCCCAGCAGGTGGCGGTCTGGCCCGTCGGGACGGTCCCCTTGGCCGTCAGTCTGCCGTCGCGGCCGACCGTGAAGGTGCCGACCGAGTTGGTCCCGGCCTCCGTCACCAGGATCCGCCCGGCGGAGTCGAAGGCGAACCCGAACGGCACGGCGCCCGGGGTCGAGGTCACCACGGGACGCGCGGACGGACCGCCGTGCACGCCGCCGAGCGGGAAGACGTCGATGCTCTGCCCCGAGGCCTTGGTGGTGACGACGAGCTTCGAGCCGTCCGGGGTGAAGGAGATCTGCCCGATCACCGAAGTCCCCTTGTCCAGACCGAGGTTGCGGTTCCAGGACGGAACCTTCACCAGCCGCTCGCCGGTCCGCACGAAGCCCTGGACGGAACCGCCGCCGAGTGTGTTGGCGACGTAGACCCGGTTGCCGTGGAAGGTGACGCTGACCGGGAAACTCCCGCCGCTGGAGATCTCCTGGACCCGCCGCAGGTGTGTGCCGTGCACGGCGAAGACGGTCACGGTGTCGCTGCCCGCGTTCACGGCGTAGAGGAGCTGGTTGTGCCGGTCGTAGGCGAGCGACCCCTGCGAGGCGAGGTGGTCGGCGACGGTGCCGGGCAGCATGCCGCCCTTGCCTCCGGTGGAGTGGACGCCCGTGCGGGCGAGGGTGCCGTCGGCGGCGCGGGCGTAGGCCACGACGGTGTTCGCGTCCGTGTTGTCGCTCTGCACGAACACGGTTGAGCCGCCGCGCAGTTGAGCACGGGAGTCGGGGGCGTGGTGCGCCTCGGCGGCGACGGCGGCGGGCGCGGCGAAGAGGGCGGCCGCGGCGAGGGCGGCGCCGGTGGCGCCGGTGGCGAGGATGCGGGTGCGGGTGGCGAGGGTCATGCGTGCGTACTCCTCTTGTGGAAAAGGGGAATGGGGGCCGGCGGGGTTTTCACGCTCGTCGCCGGACGATTCGCAACGCTAGACCGAGATCAGGGGGACGAAACGGCTATAAGGCGCACTCTGGGTCGACGTCCCGGGTTCGTAAGAAGATCAGTGGGCGCCGAACTGCCGTGCCTGTCGGGTGGCTGCTTGCACGCTTCCGGTGAAGGGCTCGCCGTGACCGGGTAGCAGCAGTTTTGCTGTCAGTTCGTCGAGGCGGTCGAGGGCGTCGAGCGCGGCCCCGCTGTCGTGGGTGAAGCAACGGCTCACGATCGTGGGTCCGGTGTGGTCGGTGAAACCGTCCGCGGCGACCAGGGCGTCGCCGGTGAAGAGGAGCCCGCGGTCGGCGAAGAGGTACGCGGTACTGCCGGGCGTATGACCGGGCAGGACGACGGCCCGCGGGGCGCCGGGAACGTCCGGGCGTCTCCCCCGAGACGGTCTACAAGTCGTTCGGCGGCAAACCCGGCATGGTCAAGGCCCTGTGGGACATCACCCTGGCCGGAGACGACGAACCGGTCCCCATGGGAGACCGCCCCCAGATGCAACAGATCCTCGGGGCAAGGGAGTTGGGCACGACATTGCGGCTCCACGGCGTGTTCGTGCGC
Organism: Streptomyces sp. NBC_00986; assembly: GCF_045162565.1. Taxonomy (NCBI): domain Bacteria; kingdom Bacillati; phylum Actinomycetota; class Actinomycetes; order Kitasatosporales; family Streptomycetaceae; genus Streptomyces; species Streptomyces sp. NBC_00986. The sequence continues at coordinate 5,823,136 of NZ_CP108733.1, read as the reverse complement.
GGCATCCACGAACGGGTGGCGCCGCTCTTCGCCCTGCTGTCCCAGGCGGGCCCGGACGTCGGAGAGATCCTGGAGCTCAGCGAACGCGAACGCCTGACCGGCGTCACCGCCTTCGTCACCCACCTCGACAAGGCCGGCGCACTGGCCCCGGCCGCAGCCCCGGCCCACCTGGCGGACGCGGTCTGGGCCCTGACCGGTCCGCAGCTGTACACCCAGCTCACGGCGGGCCGGGGCTGGTCCGCCGACACGTACGAGGAATGGCTGGCGGACACCCTCACGGCCGTGCTCAGGCCGTAGGACGGGGGGCAGCCGTGCGGCTGTCCCGGCGGAAGAAGAAGCTCAGCACGACCATGACGGTGAAGGCGACGGCCAGCCGCAGCGCCCACGCGGCGGCGGAACCGTCCTCGATCGCGGACGTGAAGTCGGGCCCGTGCAACAGCGCACTCCCCAACGGGAACGACCCCGCACAGCTCAACAGACAGACCCACAAAGGCGGTTCATTCGAAACGACGAGCACCGAGGCCGCGACGACCGCGATCACACTGAGTACGACGGTGAGCGAAGCGATGTCCATGGCCGTAAGCATTCCGCCGCGGGGGCGACGAATCGTCGACGCTACGGAGGAACGGGGTCTCTATCCAAGGGTGGAGAAGGCCCCGCCTATCCCGTCCCCGCCGTGGCCAGTCGCCAGATCTGTGCCGCGGTCTCCTCCGCGGACTCGGCCGGTGGTGGGTCGTTCGGGAGTTGGGCGGGTGTCGTCGTGTTCTTTTTCTTGCCGGGGCGGTCGGCGAAGAGGGTGACCGTCAGGGTGAGTTGGGGGTCGAGGGTGGTGGACCAGATGGTTCGGCGGGTGATGCCGCCGCCTGCTCCGGCTGTGAAGGAGGTCTGAGGGGTCTTCTGGGCGGTGGGGGGTGATGAGATCCCCTCCGCGAATGGCTTCGACATCTGCGCGTTCACCATGAACGCGTCCCGTTCGTCCAGCAGGCGCCGTGTGTCGGGGTGGGCGGTGTACACCTGTCGGCCGTTCCGGGTGATCTTCGTGATCGTGTACGGGGCCGCGTAGACGCCGTTCGCCGCTACCGTCGCGTAGGCCGAGGCCAGTTTCAGTGGGGTGGGGGCGGGGGTCTTCCGGAGGTCGGTGAGGGGGGCGGTGAGGCGGACCTTGTTGAAGGGGTCCAGGGCCGTTCCCGCTTCTACGGCGCCGCCCACCGCGTCGTTGAACGGTTGGCGGGCGTAGTCCGAGCCGCCGTAGAGGAGCTTTACCGCTCCGTCGCCGGGTTTGATCGCCACCACCGCTGTGTGCAGCGTGGTGGCCTTGCCGCCCTTGCTGGTCTTGCCGGCTTTGAGGTTCTTCACCGCCTCCGTCGTGGCGTCCTGGAGGGTCAGGTCGAACGTGGTGTGCACGGTGTAGCCGCCGCGGGCCAACTGGTCCTCGGTGATGCCCAGTCGGTCCGCGGCCTCCTTCGCCGCCACGTCGATCATGTACTGCCGTTGCCCCTCGGTCGTGCCCGGCGGGTAGAAGCGGAAGGCCGGGAAGGCGGCTTCGGCGCGTTGCCTCGCCGTGATGGTGCCGCTCGCCGTCATCGCGTCCAGTACCCATGTCCAGCGTGCCTTGAGGGTCGCGGTCACCGTCGGGTCGGAGCCCGCCTTCTCGTAGTACGACGGGATGTTGACGATCGACGCGAGCGCGGCGCCCTGGGAGACGGTCAGGTTTCGGGTGTCCACGCCGAAGTAGTTGCGGGAGGCGGCCTGGATGCCGGCCGAACCCCGGCCGAAGTAGACCGTGTTGAGGTAGCCCGCCAGGATGTCGTCCTTGGACCGGGTGCGGTCGAGCTTGATCGCGATCAGGGCCTCGCGGGCCTTGCGGGACAGGGACTGTTCGGGGCTCAGCAGGGCGTTCTTCACGTACTGCTGGGTGATGGTCGAACCGCCCTGCCGTTCGCCGCCGGTGAGGGAGGCCAGTACCGCTCGGGCGATGGCTCGTGGCGAGACCCCGTCGTCCGTGCGGAAGGAGCGGTTCTCGGCCGCGATCACCGCGTCCTGGACGTACCGCGGGACCTGCGACAGGGGCACCTCCTGGCGGTCCACCGGGCCGCGTCGGCCCAGGTAGGAGCCCTTGTCGTCCACGAAGACCGTGCTCTGCGTGACGGTCTCCGGGTGCGGCTCGGGGATGTCCGTCAGGCGGTACGCGACGACCGCCGCCGTACAGAGTGACGCGATCAGGAGGACGGCGGCGATGAGCAGCCGGCGCAGCAGACGGCCCCGGGTGCGGCGGAGGCGCAGGCGGAGCGGGACGCGCCGCAGGTGGGCGCGGGCCCGGGTGCGGATGCGGCGCTTCACTCGGCCGCCCCGCCCCGTGCGACGGCCTTGCCTGCCGCGTCGTACACCGTGACGGTCGGGCCGCCGTCGACGGAGCTCGCCTTCAACTCCTCCGGTGACAGCGGTGCGCGCGCGTACCAGACGCCCCAGCCGGGGCTGCCGGCCAGCGTGAGGACCGTACCGGTAATCCTGTGGTCGTCGACGGTGACCTCGACGCGGGCCGGGTCGGCGGACAGGCCTCGGTACAGGCCCGACAGGAAGTACGACGTGTTGTTCAGCGGGTCGGGTTGTACGGAGACGGTTGGTTTCCCGCTCTCGACGCTGACCTTCCTGCCGCTCCCGTAGCCGTCCTTGTACTTGTCCTGGTACTTGTTCCTGTAGGTGTCCTCGGCACTGGCGTCGGTCAGGCCGAGGAACTGGTTGGGCGCTTCCGGCGTCGACCAGTGCTTGCCGTCGGTGGTCAGCCAGACCTGCGCTCCCGGTACGGCGTCCACCCGTTCGCCGGGTGCGACGATCCGTGTCGGGCTCTGCGCCACGTCGGCGGCCCCGCCGCCCGAACCGTCCGTGGAGCCGCCGGTCATGAAACGGTTCCCGCCGAACACGATTCCCGGCACGAGCAGCAGCGCGCAGACTGCTGCGACTGCTCCTCTACGGCGCCGTCGTAGCGCACGGCCGCGTTGTTCCACGGCGTCGAGCTGAACGTCCAACGGGACAAGGCCGGTAGCGGCCTTGGCGAAGAGCCCGCGCAGGTGCTCGGCATCATCCCCGTGAACCGCCAACCCCCGCCGGGCCCGGCTCCTGACCGCGCCCGCCGACCAGCCGAGCAACTGCGCGATCTCCGCCTCGCGCAGGCCCTCCCAGTGCAACAGCACCAGCACGGCCCGTTGGGCCTTTGCGCGGCGTGCCCGTCCCCGTGACCCGCGCAGGTACTCCTTGACCAGGAACCGGCGTACGTAGAAGTCCACGTCGTCCCGGGGTATCCGGCGCCACCGCGCGCACACCCGCACCAGGGTTCTCCGTACCAGCTCGGTCGGCTCGCGGTGGTCGCCGGGGGCGCCGGAGAGCAGGTGGGCGGTGGTGAGCAGTCGGGGCAGGCTCGTGTGTGCGTAGGGGGCGAAGTCGTCGGGGGAGTGCGGCACTTCGGGGGTCCTCCGGTACGGCTGTGGGGGAAGTGGATCCAGGGGCGCGTGTTTGTCGTCTTTCCTGTGGGGCGTGTGGTGAGGACGCGGCCATCGGGACCTGTACGCACGGCGAGGGCGGTCAGGTTGCACGGGAATTCCAAGACTCCGGTGAGGTCATGACCGAGGACGAGTTCGACGCTTTCTACGCGGCCGCGTTTCCCCGTCTGACCGGTCAGCTCTCGGCGTTCACCGGGGACAGGGAGGAGGCGCAGGACGTGGTCCAGGAGGCGTTCGTACGGGCCTGGGACCGGCGCGGGGACTTCCTCGCGGACGAGGCGCCCGAGGCGTGGATCCGTACGGTCGCCATGCGGCTGGCGGTGAGCCGGTGGCGCCGGGCCAGGCGCTGGCTGGAGTTGGTGCGCCGTACTCCACCGCCCGGGGCGGTGCCGGGACCCGACCCTGATCACACGGCACTTGTCGCCGCGCTGCGCCAACTGCCCAAGGCGCAGCGGATGGTGATCGTCCTGCACCATCTGTGTGACGTGAGCGTCGAGCAGATAGCCTCCGACACGGGTGCGCCGGTGGGGACGGTCAAGGCGAGGCTGTACCGGGGGCGAGCGGCGCTGGCGAAGCATCTGGCGGTTGACGAGGCCGACGGGGGCGACAGGGTCAACGGGGCTGCCAATACTGGCAAGTCGGGCAAGGCGGACGTGCCGGTTCGGAAGGAGAGCGGCCGTGTCTGACGAACTCTCCAAGGACGAACTCTCCACCGCCCTGCGTGAGTTGGCGGCTCACCAGGAGACCTTCCCGGTTCTCACCGGCGCCGAGGTCCGCGGTCGTGCCGTGCGTCGGGGGCGCCGTCGGATGGCGGGCACGCTGGGCGCGGGTGCCGTGGCTCTCGCCGTGGTCGCCTTCGCGCTGACCGTGGGTTTCACGGACTCCGCGGGGGAGGGGAACGGGCGTCAACTCCCGGCCGCCACGCACGCCGCCCCGGTCCCGTCACCCCGTGTCACCTCCGGCGAGACGTCAACTCCCCTGCCGCGCACGTCCGTCACCGGCACGGTCGTCCTCGGCAAGCGTGTCCTGATCGTCGGGGGCCGGGTCATGCCGATGACCTCCGGCCTTCCCGACAGTCCCGGGTTGGTGGGGCCGTTGACCGTCTACAAGAAGCACGAGACCAAGGTGGTGACCGTCACCGATCTGACCGGCGGGGTCGCCTACACAACGGAGGTCTCGCTCGCGGTCGAACTGCGCGATGTCAACAACGAACCGGTCTACGTCGGCATCGCCTTCTCCTCCAAGGAGAAGAGCACCGGTAAGCAGGACACCGGGGCCGGCTGGATCGGTCTGGGCTCGGCCGACGCCAAGTGGTTCTACGAGGACGCGAAGATCGGGAGCGTCCTTGCGGTCACCGGCGCCACGTCTTGAGACGAGGAGATTCAAGGGGACCTTCTGCCCCGGACCGCCTACCGCCTCGGCCCCGCGAGGGCATAGGCCGCGGTGCCAACACCCAGGAGAACCAGGGCAGTCCAGGTACCCGCCGCCGTGCCGGCCGGCAACAGCATCCAGGTCGCCACCCGCGTCGCCGTACCCGTACCGGCCGGGGTGACGAACGAGAACGACAGCCACGCGAACGGCAGCGCCCACGCGTACCGCCCGCCCGAGAGCGCCGCGCCCAGAGCGGCAAGCCCCGTCAGCCCCGCGCTGTCCCGCACGACGAACCCGGCGTCGGCCACGGACGTCCCCCCGCGCGCGCCCACCCCCTGCGCGGCGAGCAGCACGGCCGCGACCACCACCCCGGCGAGCAGCACATGCGCAGCCCTGCGCGGCACCCAGCGGATCGCGGCCGCCCGGTCCAGCGCGAGATCCTGCCCGCCGAGCCCGATCGAGGCCGCCATCACTCCGGTGACGAGAACGAGCACGGCCAACCGTGGATCACCGGTCCCCTCGCTGCCGTCCCCGCCGAGTGCCCGCATCACCGCCGCGCCGATCATCAACGCGGCGAAGGACGCGGGGACTTGACGCGACCGCACGTACAGGGTGAGCCACCTCATCGGCAGCGGTGTCACCGGGCCATGTCTCCCTGGGACCCCCGTCACCGGACGCACCTCCCCGACACCCACGTCACGGGCACCCATCTCCCCGGGACGCACCTCCCCGAAAGCCACCTCATCGCAAGCCGTGTTACCGGCACCCCCGTCACCGGGCCGCATCTCCCTGAGACCCACCTCACCGGAAGACACCGCCCCCGCACCCACGTCACGGGCACCCATCTCCCCGGAACACACTTCCCCGCCCCCCGTCTCCCGGGACGCACCTCCCCGACCCCCGTTTCCCCGATTCCCTCCTCCCCGCCTCCGCCCCCTCCTCCCCGCCTCCGCCCCCACCTCACCGAGACGCCCGCCCCGACAGCACGTCGAACGGGTCGCCCTCACAAGTCAGCGCAGCGCCCCGCATCGCCTCGATCCGTGAGAGCTGCTCGGCCCGCGGAAGCGTCATGAGCTTCTTCCACACCGGGCGGGCCTTGGTGTCGACCTCGGCGCGCATCTCCGCCGTTGGGCCAGGCAGTGGCTTCAACTCCCCGAGGACCCAGCCCACCGCGACAGCCTGCGCGTACTGGTCTCCCCCGAACCCGCTCCACCCCACCGGAGTACACCCCGGTACCAGCCCCTTGGCGAGCAGGGCCCAGGTCAGTTGCTGCTCACCCCGCGCCGCCGCGACGAGGTCGTCGTCGAAGTCCAACAGCACAGTCGTACGGGACCACTTCGGAGTCGAACCCTCCGCCTGCACGGCGGTGTTCTCCCGCACCGAGACCGGTGCCCGTCCGCCCAACGCGCCCTGCAGCAGGCGCAGCGCCTCTTTCCCGGGACTCGCCAGGTCACCGAGCCGGTCCTGATGCGCCCTCGTCACGCACACGGGCCCCTCGCACACCAACTCCGCGGCGGCCTGGTCGACGACGTACATCCGGTCCGGGTCGGAGGGGAGGACGAGCAGGGCGAGGAGCGCGCCCGCCAGGACGGGGGTCAGGGCGAGCAGCCGGGCGCGGCGGGTCGCGGCGACCAGGAGCGCGAAGCCGGTCGTGGCCATGCCGAGGACCCAGATCGTCTGCCCGATGTGGACGGAGGCGGAGAGCGTGACGAGGGTGCTGTGGACCTCGTCGACCTCCGGTGACAGGAGGGAGAGGCGGTTCGGTTCCGTGGTCGTGAAGCCCGTCGCCGGGTCGATCGTCGCCGTCCGGCCGAGCGACATGTGCATGAGGGCGGTGAACGCGAACGCGCCCATGGCCAGCAGCGGCGGGGTGAGCGCGGACGGCAGGGCCCGCCCGGCGCCCATGCCCAGCACGGCCCCCGCGACGAGGAACAGCGCCCCCACGGACGAGATCGGCAGCCAACCGGCGTGCGTGTACTCGGTGTTGGCCAGTACCTGGACCCCTCCGACGAGGACGAGGAGCGCGTAGGCCGAGGCCAGCGTGATCGCCGTCGCGCCCGCCGGTACGGCCGCGCGGTGCCGGGCGGGACGCGGTGTGCTGGTCAGCAGCTCGACCATCCTCGAACGGTGGTCGCGCAGCCCCTGCAACGCCCCGAACCCCACGGCGAGCGGCCACAGATAGAACAGCAGGCTCCGGGTCCACAGGGCCAGGGACGTCCACTGGGCCGTCCACGCCGTGGTGCCGTTCCACCAACTGCCGTTCACCAGGTACAGGAACGCCAGCGCGCTCGTCAGGATCACGCCGCCGGCCCAGGGGGCGACGGAACGTCTCAACTCGGTGCGCAGGACACGGAGGTTGATGTCGAGGCGCGGGACGCGGACGTTCAAGTCGGCAGGCGGGACACGGCTGTTCACCAGGAACCCCTCTCCCGCTCGGGGTCCGACAGCAGTGCCGAGTAGCCGCGCTCCAACGGGCTGTCGCCCACGTGCTCGGGACCACCCGCCGCGGCCAGCTCGTCCGGGGTGCCCTGGAAGACCAGCCGCCCCTCGGCGAAGAGCACCACATCGCCGCAGGCGGCGGCGACGTCCTCGACCAAATGGGTCGACACGACCACACACGTGTCCGTGCCCAACTCCTGCAACAGCCCCCGGAACCGCAGCCGTTGGGCCGGATCCAGCCCGGCCGTCGGTTCGTCGAGCAGCAGGATCGCCGGATCGTTGACGATGGCCTGCGCGATCCCGACCCGGCGCACCATCCCACCCGAGAGCGCCTTCATCCGCTCCTCCGCCCGGTCGGCCAACCCCACGCGTTCCACGGCGCGTTGCACCGCCCCGGGGATGTCCGCCTTCGGCACTTCCTTCAACCAGGCCATGTACTCGACGAATTCACGCACGGTGAACCGCTTGTAGTACCCGAACTCCTGCGGCAGATAGCCGATCCGCCGGCGCAGCGCCCGATGCTCCCCCATCCCGCCCGCGGACTCCCCGAGCAGCTCCAACGTCCCCTCGGCGGGCCGCAGCACGGTGGCCAACGCCCGTATGAGGGTGGTCTTCCCGGCCCCGTTGGGCCCGAGCAGCCCGTGCACCCCGGTCCCCAGCGACAGGTCGAGCCCGTCGACGGCCATCCGCCTCCGACCGGCCCTGACCTTCAACCCGGCGGCCCGGATCTCCCAGGCGTAGGGCGTGGGCGCGATGTCGGCCGCGCTCACGGCGGGCATCATGTGATGGTCCTTTCCAACGGGTTCCCCCATGGCTCTTCTCGTCGATCTCTCGCCGGTCACCGATGGGCTCCCAGCACGGAGTACGCGCCCCTGCGGGCGATCACGGTCCCGACGCCGAGCGCGAGGACCAGCCCCCACACCGGCAGCCCGCCCGCCTGCAGCGCGAAGGTCGCACGGCTGGCGGCCACGGTCGGTGTCACCACCACGGCGGCCCATACGGCCACGACCGCGACGGCGGCACGGGTCACCCCGACGACACCGCCGAGCGCCAGGGTCGTGGAGGTGAAGGCCAGACAGGGCAGCAGCCACTGCACGGCCGTCACGCCGGGCACCCCCGTGGCCCAGCCGCCGACCAGCAGCGCGGGAACGACCACACCGAGCACGGAAGCCGTACGCCGCAACACCAATTGAAGTCCGGCCCTGGGCACGGAAGCCGTCAACTCGTAGGCCGGGTCGAGTCCTTGGGACCACGACGCCGCGACCCCGAGCACCGGCAGCACCGGCGCGAGCAGCAGCACCACCGACACACGGCCGGCCCCGAACCCGTAGCCGCCCCCGACCAGATCGAGCAACAGCGCGAGCAGAGTGACACTCACGACCATCCCCACCCACGGCACCATCGCCGGCGTCAGCCGACTCGACACCCGCACCGACCGGTACCGCCGCCGCGCCACCGGCACACCCAGCCGGGGCTCGAGCCCGTCCCACACCCTCCCGACGAGCGCCGCCACCCCCGGCACCTCCGCGGCGACGACCGCCGCGAGCCGGTCCCGACAGACCCGACACGTCTCCAGATGGGCTTCTACGGCCCACACCTCGTCGGCGGTGAGGTCGTTGCCGCCGGGTCCGCGCGCGTAACTGTCGATGATCCGGGTCGACGCATGTTCCACGCTCATGTCAGTGCCCTCCGCATCGCGATCCGGGCCCGGCGCGCACGGGTCTTGACCGTGCCCTCGGGCAGCCCGAGCAGGACGGAGGTCTCCCGGACGGACAGCCCGTCGAGCACCAAGGCCTGCAGTACTTGCCGGAGTTCCGGCGCGAGACGCCGTAGCGCGTCACCGACGTCCCCGCCGACGGTGGCCGCGAGCGCCTCCTCCTCGGCGGCGGGCGCCGCGTCGGCGGGAGCGGCGGCCGGCGGCGGCTCGGCGTGGTGGGCCCGGCGCCGGAAGGCGTCGACGAGTCGCCGCGCCGCGATCGTCCACAGCCACCCGACGGCCGTACCGCCCACCGAGGCCCCCGCGAACGCCCCCGCCGCCCGCCACACCGCCAGATACGTCTCCTGCATCACCTCGGCGACGATCTGCTCGTCGGCACAGCGCCGGCGCAGCCGCACGGCCAGCCACGGCGCGGTACGCCGGTACAGCTCGTCGAACGCCGCACGGTCACCCCTGGCCACCAGCCGCACGAGACGCTCCTCGTCCGGCTCGCCGGGTGCCTTCCTGACTGATCTCACACCGGCTAGACGCGGGGCGCGGACCGCCGGTTTTCACTTCGACGTGAGCCGCGTCACATGGCCGGGCGGCGGTTCGGTGCGCGGTCGGCTTCGCCCAGGTGGTGCGACCGTCGGTAGATCGACGTCCGATGCTGGAAACCCGTCAACCGTCATCGCCGAGCTCCGAGCCGATCCTCCAAGGCGGCGCGTGGCTCCCGCACGGCCACCGGCTCGACCCCCACTCGCACGTCCAGGGCCAGCTCGTGTACGCCGCCGCCGGCGCGCTGGCCACCGTGACCCGACGCGGGACCTGGGTCGCCCCGGCCAACCGTGTCACCTGGACACCACCGCGCTTCGCCCACTCCCACCGCTTCTACGGCGAGACCGACGTGCGTCTCGTCGTCGTCCCGCTCGATCTGTGCGCGCAGCTGGTGGACCACCCCAGTGTCTTCGCGGTGAGCCCCCTTCTGCGCGAGGCCCTCCTCGCGCTCACCGACAGGCCGGAGCGGCGGTCCGGCGCGCACCGCAGACTGCTCACGGTGATCGTCGACGAACTCGCCGATTCCGCCGAGCAGTTCCTGCACCTGCCCGAGCCCGGTGACGACCGGCTGCGCGCCGCCACCGCCCTCCTGTACGAGGACCCCGCCCGGCCGGTCACCCTGGCCGAGCTGGGCCGCACGGCAGGAGCGAGCGAACGCACCCTGAGCCGGCTGTTCCACACGGAACTGGGCATGAGTTTCCACCGCTGGCGGACCACCCTGCGTATCCATCACGCCCTGGTCCACCTCGCCGACGGCAGGTCCGTCACGGCGACGGCGGTGGCCTGCGGCTGGTCCAACCCCTCCAGCTTCATCGACGCCTTCACCGGACACGAGGGGGAGTTCCGCAAGCGGATCGCCCGCGCCGAACTCCAGCGCCAGTTCACCTCGGACGCGGCGAACAGGCTCTTCGGCGAACTCACCGCCGGAACCAACCAGCCCGGCGGGAGCCGTCGCTCAACTGCCGTCCCTGCACCGGGTGATCGAGCTGCACCCGCGCGAGTAGCCGTTCGCGGTGGGGGAGTTGAGGGCTGTGTCGTAGGTCCAGTCGGCACTGCGGTCGGTGGCGGGGTCGTAGGTGATGCGGGTCTGGGCGTGGTGCGGGTTGGCCACGAACTGGTCGTACTGGAACGTGATCGTGGACGGTACGAGGAGGCCGCGGTTGTAGCGGGCGGTCATCGTGTAGATGCGGGCGCCGGTGATCGCCCAGTTCGGGATGTGCCGGACATAAGCCCACTCGTTCTGTGTGTGGTAGTGGTTGTAGAGGTCCGTGTTGCTGCGGATCTGGTCAGGGACGTACAGCGCGTTCCGCGCGTACGCCGGGTCGATCGTGTAGACGAACGTGCGGGCGGTGATCGTGCCGCGCAGGCAGCGTTCCATGAGGAACGGGCCGATCCCCGGAAGGACCGCGTAGGCGACGAGGCGGCCCGTGGAGCACTGGTTGTTCAGGGCGATCGAGGCCAGGTTGTTCACGCCCTGGCTCCGCGCGAAGTCCTCGGTCACGCCCAGCGTTCCCGAGGTCGAGATGTACTCGCTGTTCAGGGAGCGGTCGCCCTGGACGTGGGACACGATGTCGGAGTTGGTGCCCCGGGACCAGAAGCCGGTGTTGAAGATGCCCTGGTTGTTGTCGGCGATCGGGGGCCGGGAGTCGCCGCGGTACAGGGTGGCGGGCATGGCGGCCTCGGCCACGATGTCCCGGTTGTGCAGGGTGGGGCAGTTCGACCCGGAGGAGGACGCCCCCGAGGAGGGGCCGCCCGGGCAGGGGTAGGTCTGCGCCTGGGCGGTGGACAGCGGGCCGAAGAGGGTGGCGATCAACGCCAGCACGGCCGCGGTCACGGTCGACGCGAGCGTGCGTTTCGCACGACGGGTTCCGTTGGACATGACTCTGACTCCAGCTTCCGGGTGCTCGCTCGGCACCCGCACGACCCAGCCTGGGCGCCCGGGAGTTGTTCGCCACCTCCCTCCACCAGGGCAATCAACCCGGGAAGCGACGGCGCCCGCGCGGACGGTCCGGGCGATCGGCGCGCCGGGCCGTCCCCGTACAACGTTCCGCCGGGACCGGGGGTCAAAGGGGTTCTGGGCCGTGGACCGGTTCGGCGGCCCCGTCGCCTACCTCACCGACGCGGGAGACGTGACGGTCAAGTGGCCGCGGGTCGCCACCTTTCCCCTTGCCGTCATCGCCACCGACAGCCCCGCCGCCGTGGATCTGCGTGCGGACGGTGGTCAGTACACGGGGGTGTGGCACCTGTCGAGGCCGGCGGCGGGCTGGAAGCTGACGATCACCGCCGGCAGCGGGAAGACCGTCCGTACCCTCACCGGTGGCCGGGCCGACGGCAGGATCTCCGCGACGTGGGACGGCACCGGCACCGACGGCGGGAAGGTCCCCACGGGCACCTACCGCTGGACGCTGACCGCGCGGGCCGCCGCCCCCACGGGCAAGTCCGCGACCGCGACGGGTTCGCTGGCGGTGCGGTCGTCCGTCGCGCCGCGCACGACTTCCGCAAGGACGGTGTCGGCGACGTCGTGACCATGGACCGGTGACGGGCACGGCGGCATCGACGCGGCGCACAAGGCACTGGCGGGCGGCTGGCCGAAGGGCTCCTACCCGGTCCCCTTCGGCGACCTGACCGGCGACGGCCGCCCCGGCCTGGTCGCCCGCGACACCGCCGGCCGGTTGTGGCGGCCGAACGGCACGGGCGCGGGCTCCTTCGCGGTTCCGGCCGCGTGCCGTACGGCCGGAACCGCGTGGGCCCGCATGGGGTGGCCGGGGTGCGCGACGAACGTGTGCGGAGACTGCCCCGGCCGGTCAGGTGGGTCGGTCAGCTGGGCCCGGCGGGGCTCCGGGAGAAGGCCGTGTCGCCCGCCGTCGCCACGATCGCGTCCTTGACGAGCAGCACGCGGGGCGGATAGCTCTGCACTTTGTCCCCGGGGTCGTCCAGCGCGGAGGTGCGCCAGATCTCCGCTCCGGTACGGCTGTCCAGCGCCAGCGGCCGGCCGAAGCGGTTGGCGAAATAGACCCGCTCGTACGTCGCCGAGACCGCGGGCGCGGACAGGCTCTCCACGTCCGTCGTCCTCTGCCAGAGTTGCTTGCCGCTGTCCGCCGACACCGCGGTGACCGTCCCGTCGGACCGGACGAAGTAGACGACGCCGTCCACGAGGGTGGCCGCGCCGGTCAGCGCATGCGCCAGCGGTATCCGTGTGACCTGCCCGGTTGCCGGGGACACCCGCAGCAGCGCGTCGTACGGCCGCTCGTACCCCGCTTCGTACACGTCCTTCGCGGTCTGGGGCGCGAGGAACAGGGGCTGCCTGCCGACGGCGCCGAGTGCTTCCGCCTTCTGGGGCAGCGTGGCCGTTTCGGCGAGGCTGTCGGGGCCGAGTGTCATCAGCTCGACCGGGGCCTTGCCGGGCTCGTTGCCCTTCGAGCACAGGGCGTAGGGGGCGCCTCCCAGTGCCGACGGAGTGCAGTACTCGTCCAGCGAGGGCGCCTGCCAGAGTTCCTTGCCGGAAGGACCGTAGGCCACGAACGACGCGTAGTCGGGAGACATGGTCAGCAGTCCGCCGTCGTACAGGACCGCGTCCTCGGACTTGCTGATGTCGCGCTGCCACCGCCGCTGCCCGGTCGTGGCGTCGACGGCCACCACGCGCCTGGTGCTGTCGTCGGGATCCTCGTACACATAGACCAGCCCGTCGCGGACGCCGATCGGCCGCACCCCCTGAGGGCGGGTGCCGGTCCGCCACCGAGTACGGCCGGAGGCCGCGTCGACCCTGGCGGCGGTGAACCCCGTACCGCCGCAGAACAGGGCGCTTCCCTCCGCCACGCATCCGGGGCTGTTGTAGTCGAGAGGGATGCCTTTCACGTCGTACCGCAACGCCGTCTGCCACGGCCGCCAGCCGGCGGGCAGTGACGGGGTACGGGCGGTGGTGGTGCTGGTGCTGGTGCCGGTGGCCGTGGCGGTGTCCGTATCGGACCCGAAGACGCCCACTCCGACACACAGCCCCGTGACGGCCAGCACCGCGCCGAGGCCGGTGAGCAGCATCCGGACCCGGCGTCGCCTGCCGCTGGCGATGCCGGTCGCGGCGTCCGCGGGGGTGGCGGCCGTGCTCCGGGAAGCGGGGCCGCGCGGGGGTCTCGCGGACCGCCCGGTCTTCGGGGACCCGGTGTCCTCGGATTCCGGCAGGGCCTGGAGCATGCGGTGGATGTCCGTCAGGTCCGGCCGCGCGGCCGGGTCCTTGTCCAGGCAGCGCTCGACGATGCCGAGGAGCGCTTCGGGCACACCGGCGAGGTCCGGGGTCCCGAACACCACCTGATAGCCGGTTATGTACGGGCTGTCGGCGTCGAACGGTCCCGTGCCGACGGCCGCGAACACCAGCAGCGACCCCAGCGAGAACACGTCCGAGGCCGGGGTGACGTCCCGGGGAGAGGACACCTGCTCCGGTGACATGAAGGGCGGGGTGCCGATCATCCGCCCGGTCGTGGTGAGGCTCTGGTGGCCGGAAGCTCGCGATATGCCGAAGTCGATGACGCGCGGCCCGTCCTCGGTCATCAGGACGTTGCCCGGTTTGAGGTCCCGGTGCACCAGGCCCGCCCGCCGGATGTCGCGCAGCGCCTCGGTGAGCCCCAGCCCCAGCGCGCGCAGTTCCCGCAGGCTCAACGGGCCGTCCTTCTGCACGACTTCGGCGAGGTTGAGCGCCGGCACGTAGAGCGTCGCCATCCACGGCTGGTCGGCGTCCGGGTCGGCGTCCACGACCGGTGCGGTGAAGGCGCCGCTCACCCTGCGCGCCGCCTCGATCTCCTGCCGGAAGCGCGTCCGGAACTCCTCCTCCTGGGCATACGGCCCGCGCACGAGCTTGACCGCGACCTGCCGTCCCGAGGGGGAGACCCCCAGATAGACGACCCCCATGCCGCCCGACCCGAGCCGACCGAGAAGGGTGTAGCCGCCTATGGACTCCGGGTCCCCGGTGTTCAGGGGCGTCATCGCCGATCACCCTTCCCAACGCCGGCCTGCCTCACGGGGATCAGAGTAGGGCCTGAGCGGTGCGACGGGTTCGCCGTCCGGATGAGCGCCGGCCCCGAATCGGTCCAGACAGCAAATAACCCCCAGGCCCCTGACCTGCGGGCGATTTCTGGAGCGGGTGACGAGAATCGAACGCGCACTCCCGGCTCGGGAAGCGAGGTTCCGGTTCGGGGCATCCTTCACGCGATGCGGTGAAGACGCTGTTGCCTTCTCCGCGGCCGGCTGCCGTCAGCGGAGCGGGCGCCGACCGCGCCGGGACAGCCGTACGGCGGCGAGGGCCACATCGGCCACCAGGACCACGATGCCGACGGCCAGCAGATAGCCCAGGCCCTCGGCTGCCACGCCGATGATTCCCAGGACGACGGCCACGAGGACCAGCAGCAGGAAGAGCACCACGACTCGAACACCTCCCTCGGGCCCGGCTCCGTCGCTCGCGATCAATATTACAGGGTTCCAACATTACAGGGGTCGAGACCATTCGGCCCATTATGCATTTCTATGCATTTCGCGAATTGCTCGTCAATTCCAGTGAATTCACTCGAATGGATCGTAGCTCGATTCTATTCCTGCGTAATATGCCAGCGACAGATAACAGGAGATTTCCCCGCGACCGAGAACCACCGAACAGGCACCATCCCCTGACAGGAGTTGGCCCCCTCGATGACGCTGAATATCCCTGACGCTCCCCTACGGCGCAGCATGTCGGTCTGGCTCGCGGCGCTGACGGCCGTGGTGATCGCCGCCGTCGTGCTCGCGATGACACCGACAAGCGCAAGTGCCGTTGCCACACCCGTACCTCTCGGTACGGCGACCAGCTTCGCCGTACTGGCCGGTTCACAAGTCACCAACACCGGGCCCTCGTCGATCACCGGTGATCTCGGTGTGTCACCGGGAACGGCCATCACCGGATTCCCGCCCGGCACGGTGAACGGGGCCATGCACTCCGCGGACGCGGTGGCGCTCCAGGCCAAGAGCGACCTGGTCACGGGGTACAACAACGCCGCCGGTCAGGCGCCGGACGTCACCTACCCCACCGCTCCCGACCCCGTGGAGCTCGGTGGCAGGACGCTGGATCCGGGCGTCTACAAGGCACCCATCTCCGCGGGTATCACCGGCACGCTCACGCTCGACGCGCACGGTGACCCCAACGCCGTATGGGTCTTCCAGATCGGTTCGACCCTGACGACGGCGTCCGGCAGCGACGTGTCGCTCGTCAACGGTGCCTCGCCGTGCAACGTGTACTGGCAGATCGGCAGTTCGGCCACCCTCGGCACCAACTCCGCGTTCGTGGGCACGATCATGGCCCAGGAGTCGATCACCGTCACGACGGGAACGACCATCGCCGGCCGGGCGCTGGCCCGTACCGGCGCGGTGACGCTGGACAACAACACGATCAACCGCGGTACGTGTGCCGCCGGCGGAACCACCGGTGGTCTGATCACCGGTGGTGTCGTGGCCGGTGCCACGTCGGGCGGCGCCACGGCGGGCACGGCGGGCACGACGGGAAGCACCACGGTCGGCGTCATCGGCGGTGTGCCGACGGGCGGCGGAACGGGCGGTCTTCTCGGCGGTGTCCTGACGTCGGGCGGAACCACCGGCGGCGTGCTGGGCGGCGTCATCGCGGGAGCCACCACGAGCGGCACCACGGGCGCGACCACGGCCGGTACGAACGGCGGTGCGACAGTCGGCTCGACGGGCGGCTCGACCGGTGGCTCGACCGGTGGGAACGGCCATCACGATCACGATCACGGCCACAAGCCCGGCGGCCACGACCACGGCGGTAAGCCCGAAGAGCACGGTGGCTACGGCCAGGATCACGGCAAGCCCGCCAAGCCCGAGGGCTACGGCAACGATCACGAAGGTCACCACAAGAAGTCTGCCTAGCTCCAGCTCCCCTGGAGCGGGCAGGACGAGCAGGACGAACGGCGCGCGACGGATCGTTGTCGATTCCGTCGCGCGCCGTTGGCGAAATCTCAGGAGAGACAGTGAGAGAAGCCAGGACGGACAGGACGGAAAGGCCGGGTGGGGCCGTGCCGGGCGGCATCGAAACGGTGGACGTCGACGAACCGGACCGGAGCCGGGACCGGGGCGGGGACGGGGACGGGGATCGGGGCGGGACCGTCCTTCCCCGCCAAGGGAGTTCGAAGCCTCCGCCACTCCTGCTGAGGGCGGGGCTGAGGGCGGGGACGAACGCCGCCGTGGCCCTGTGTCTGGCGACGGCCCTGGTCCACGTACTCCTCGTGTTTCTGCACGTGGCGCCACCGAACCCCCTCTCCCGGCAGTACAGCCGCCAGGTCAACGCGTGGGTCTTCCCCCTGTTCGAGCAGAACTGGCGGCTCTTCGCACCGGATCCGGAGTCGGTCAACCGGCAGATCTCGGCACGGACCATGCACACCGCCCAGGACGGCAGGGTGCGGGTGAGCGGCTGGTTCGATCTGAGCGGCGTCGACGACTCGGCGGTGAGGCACGACGTCTTCCCGAGCCACACCGCGCAGAACATGCTGCGGCGGGCCTGGAGTTCGTACCTCGAAACCCACGGCGGTGACGACCGGCCTCGCTCGGAGCGGGCGCTGATGATGCAGAAGTACCTGACCGACATCGCGGCGGACCGCATCACCGACCACCGCGGCGGCACGTTCGAGTCCGTCCAGCTGCGGGTGATCACCATCCCCATCGCCGCGCCGGCCGAGGGGCCCGGCCCCGGCTCGTCCGCCGCCGCGCCGAAGTCTGTCGAGACGCGGTATCTGCCCTGGTGGAAGGTGACCTCCCATGAAAACTGAGCAGGCACGCGCTCCGCACCGAGGTGTCCCGCGTAACCCCGACAGGGCGGACGCGGGCCCGCCGCGCCGCGGACCGGAGCGGGTCGGCGCGTACCTCACCGTCCTGACGGAGCGGCCGGTCTCCCTCTACGCCGCGGCCGTTCTTCGCATCGGCTACGGCCTCCTCTACCTCGTCTTCCTGCTGCGCGAGTTCCCGCACCGCGACGAGATCTGGGGGCCCGGGTCACCGTGGACGCCCGAGCTGGCCAGGGAGCTGTTCGACCAGACCGGGTGGGCCAGCGTCCTCACCCTGTCCGACAGCCGGCCGTACTTCGAGACGTGCTACGCGCTGGCCCTCGTCACGTCCGCGCTGTTCATGCTGGGCTGGCGGACCCGGGCGGTGTCCGTGCTGTTCGCGGTCGTGGTGGCGTCGTTCCACGCCAGGGCGATCTTCATGACCGACGGCGGAGACAACCTCATCCTCCTCATGGCGATCTACCTCTCCTTCACCGCATGCGGCCGACGCTGGTCCCTGGACGCGCGCAGAACCCGTCGCCGGGCCTCCGCGGGGAAGGGAGCCTCTGCGGGGAAGGGAGCCTCCGCGGGGAAGGAGGAGAGCGGCTCGACGGACTCGGGAGCAGACGACCTCCGGCACCAACTGGCCATGTCCCACAGGACGTTGACGGCTGTACTCCACAACTGCGGCATGTTCGTCATCGCGGTCCAGGTCTGCTTCCTCTACGGATCCGCGGGCCTCTACAAGGTGCAGGGCGCCTCCTGGGGCAACGGCACAGCCCTCCACTACGTCCTGAACCTCGACCTGTTCCGGCCCTGGCCCCAACTCTCCCTCCTGGCGGACGAGCACGACGTGCTGATCGCCGTCGCCTGCTACCTGACCGTGCTGGTGCAGGTCGCCTTCCCGTTCGTCCTGTTCGGACGGCTCAAATACCCGGTCCTGACCGTGCTGCTGGGCATGCACCTGGGCATCGCCGCCCTCATGGGCCTGCCGCTCTTCTCCGGCGCGATGATCATCGCGGACGCCGCGTTCCTGCCGGACCGCTTCTACCGGTCACTGGGACGATTTCGGCGGCACACCGGTCGGCGGACACGCGCGAGTGAGACCGACGAACCGTCCCGCGGGGAAAGGGTGCGCGTGCCCCCACAGTCCGCACCGGCAGGCCAGGGCGGCTCGGCGGTGAACTGAACAACTCGGGGCAACGGAAGAAGGGGCGCGGCGGTGCCGGGTCGGCAGGCCACCGCGGAGGAGAACACACGGCTGCTCGCCGTACTCGCCATGGCGCTGCTTGCCGGCCGACTCCGCCTGTGAGCCCGTGACCCGTCTGTCGCCCTCCCCTGGTTGGCGGAGGGGGCCGCAACGTCAGCTGTTCGGGCTGGGTTTCCGCGCGACGGTGTCGCCCGCAGGCAGGGCGCGGAGCATGGCCCTGTAGAGGTCGTCGTGCGCGGGCGAGGCGGGAAGGGGGGCCCGGGCCGGGGCCTCGAAGGACTGGATCATCAGGGCTACGACGCGTCGCCAGGCGTCGGGAGCGGCGTCACCGCAGGCGTTGACGACGCCGAGGTTGGCCATGTGCAGCAGTACCAGGTCCGAAGGGTCGAAGTCCGCGCGCAGTCGGCCCGTGGCCTTGGCGCGGCCGATGAGTTCCACCATGCCCTCGTACGCCTCGTTCCGGCGCTTCTCCATGACCTTGGCGGTGGGGAAGGTCATGGTCAGTACGTCGGCGAAGCCGTTGTCGGCGGCCTGCATCGCGCAGGCGGCCTCGATGTAGCCGGTGAAACCGTGCCAGGGGTCGGGGTCTTCGAGGGCGGTGGCGACCGCGTCGGCGTAGGCGTCCATGCGGTCGGAGAAGACGGCTGCGACCAGCGCTTCCTTTGTGGGGAAGTGACGGAAGACGGTGGCGATCCCGACACCTGTCTCGCGGGCCACCGAAGCCATGGAGGCGCTCAGTCCGTCGCGTCCGAACACGGTGCGCGCGGCGGCGAGGATCCGCCCCCGGTTGCGCTCGACGTCACTGCGCACAGGCTGGGCGGCGGGGGCGTCGGAGTGCTGGTCGCCGGGGTTCATGAGAGCAGTCTAGCAATCGGAAAGCCCTATCCATTTCCTGTGCTACGGTGGTGGGAGTGAACCGGAAAGGGCTATCCGGATCTCGAAACGGATAGCCCGTTCCGTATCTCTTCGCCGCTTCAGCGCCGCTCGTGCCTCCTCGACGGCGTTCTACGAAAGGATCGCTGTGACCAGCATCGCCATTGTCGGAGCCGGCCCTCAACTGGGTCTGGCCATCGCCCGCACGTTCGGCTCCCAGGGCTACGACATCGCCCTGATCTCCCGCAACCGCACCAAGCTCGACGACCTCGTCGACACCCTCACCGCCGAGGGCATCACCGCCGCCGCGTTTCCCGCGGACGTACTCGACCGAGACGCCCTCACCCAGGCGCTCAAGGACGCCGCATCACGGTTCGGCGGGATCGACGTCCTGGAGTACTCCCCAGTGGGCACCTTCGGCAGCACCGCGCTGACGACTCCCGCCGGAACCGAACCGTCCCATGTGGAGTTCGAGATGAACTTCCAGCTGTACGGGGCCATCACTGCCACCAAGGCGGTGCTGCCCGCGATGCGCGAGGCCGGCGCGGGCACCCTGCTCTACACCACCGGCGCCGGCTCGATCCGGCCCGACCCGCGGGTCGCCAACGTCAACGCCGCCGCCGCGGCGCTGCGCAACTGGGCGATGAACCTGCACAAGGAACTGCTCGGCACCGGCATCCAGGCCGCCCACGTCGGTATCGACTCCTCGATCGGCGTCTCCGTCATCCCCGGCGTGGAGGCTGCCCGGCCCGAGCGGATCTCCCCGGTGTACTGGGAGCTGCACACCACCAGGCGCGACGAGGACGAGCTCGTCTTCAAGCTCGACGACAAGGGCTTCCCCCGCGGCTGACACCGCACCGGCTCCCCCGACGAACCCTGATCGCGCCGCGGCCTGCCACGCCACGGCGCGATCCCGGAAAAAGGGCAGGTCGGCTCGCCAGTGTGACCGTCTCCGCGCCGGACCGGGGTTCCGTGGTCGGCGCACAGCCTGTTCCTGCGCGACCTGCCCATCACAAAAGAAACGGTCATTCTGTTAGTGTCCCCCCACAAGCAGAATGGGTGTTCTTTTTGTGAGGGGGTGTGGTGCCGCGACTCACCGACGCGCGCAAGGAACTCCGGCGCGCCCAGATCGCCGAGGCCGCTGTCCGCTGCTTCGGCCGCAACGGCCTGGAGCGGACGTCGATCGCCGACATCATCGCCGAGTCCGGCCTCTCGGCCGGCTCGATCTACGCGCACTACCGCAACAAGGCCGACCTGGTCCAGGCAGTCGCCCGCGGGGATCTCGCCGAGCGCGCCAGGGTCCTCGGCGAGCACGCCGCGAGCGACACCCCGCCGGACCCCGACGAACTGCTCGCCCGGCTCGTCGCGGCGATCGACCCCGTCAGGGCCCGGCTCGGCGTACAGACCTGGGGCGAGGCGACCACCAACCCGGCCGTCCGCGACATCGTCGTCGACATGACCGACCGGATGCGCGCGATGCTGCACGACTGCGTCACGGCGTGGCTGGTCAAGGTCGAGCACCACGACCCGGCCGGGGCCCGGGAGAGCGCCACCCCGATCGCCCACCGGGTGATGGCGCTCTACCAGGCCGAACTGCTCTACACCGCCCTGCGGTCACCGCCCGAGGAGACAGCGCCATGACCACTCCCACCGCCTCGTTCGCCGGCCGCACCGTCTCCCGGATCGGCTACGGCGCGCTGCAGCTGGAGCGCCTGCACGACCGCCGCGACGAGGCCGTCGCGCTGCTGCGGCACGCGGTCGAGCTGGGCGTCGACCATGTGGACACCGCCGAGTTCTACGGCTTCGGTTTCGCCAACGCCGTGATCCGCGAGGCACTGCGCCCCGAGGACGACGTCCTGGTCGTCACCAAGGTCGGCGCCGACTCCGACCCCGGCGGTCACCCGCCGCTGCGTCTCGCGCAGCGGCCCGAGCAGCTGCGCGCCGGCGTCGAGGACAACCTGCGCAGCCTCGGCGTCGACCGGCTCCAGGTGGTCAATCTCCGCCGTCTCGACTCCGGCCCCGGGCTGCGTCCCGAGGGCGACCAGGTGGTCGACCTCGACGACCAGCTCGCGGTGCTGACCGCGCTGCGCGACGAGGGCAAGATCGGTGCGATCGGCTTGAGCAGCGTCACTCTCGACGTCCTGCGCCGCGCCCTGCCGACGGGCATCGTCTGCGTACAGAACGCCTACAGCCTTGTCTCCCGCGACGACGAGGACATGCTGGACCTGTGCGTGGCCGAGGGCATCGCCTGGGTGCCGTACTTCCCGCTCGGCGGGGCCTTCCCGGGCCTGCCCAAGGCGACCGACGAACCGGCGGTGCACGCGGCGGCCACCCACCTGGGCGTCACGGCCGCTCAGATCGGACTTGCCTGGCTGCTGCACCACGCCCCGAACGTGCTGCTCATCCCCGGCACCGCCGACCCCGCCCACCTGGAGGCCAACATGGGCGCCGGTGAGATCACCCTCGACGCCGCGACCCGCGCCGCTCTCGATGCCGTCGAGTCCCGTTCCAACGAGGTCCCCATCGGCTGACCGGAGCCGACGACACCCCGGGCGCGACCACCCGCCACCGGACACCCCGACGGAACTCCCGGCCGCGCCGGGAACCACCCCTTCTTCACCCTTCTTCACCAGGTCCTGAGGATGAATCATGAAGGCCATCATCTACCGCGACGCCGGCGGCCCCGACGTTCTTCGACTCGTCGACCGTGACCTGCCGGCGCCCGGCCCCGGCGAGGTACGCGTCCGGGTGGCCGTGTCCGGGGTCAACCCGACCGACTGGCAGGCCCGCTCCCGCGCCGCCCACCCCAGGCACTTCCAGGAGGTCACCCCGCACCTCGACGGCGCCGGCACGATCGACGCCGTAGGGGAGGGGATCGACCGGAACCGGGTCGGTCAGCGGGTCTGGCTGTTCATGGCCGCCGCGGGGCGGCCCACCGGTACCGCCGCCGAGTTCACCGTCGTGTCCGCCGAGCGGGCCGTACCGCTGCCCGACGAGGTCGGGTACGACGCCGGCGCCTCACTCGGAGTCCCCGCGCTCACCGCGCACCGCGCGCTCACCGTCGCCGAGGACGGGCCGCGCCGTCTACAGCCCGGAGCGCTCGACGGCAGGGTGGTGCTCGCCGCCGGCGGCGCCGGAGCGGTCGGGCACGCGGTGATCCAGCTCGCCCGGTGGGCCGGCGCCACCGTGATCAGCACGGTCAGCAGCCCGGAGAAGGCCCGGCTGGCCACCGCCGCGGGGGCCCACCACGTGCTCGACTACCGCGAGGGCGATCCGGCCGCGGAGATCCGCGGGATCGCCCCGGACGGCGTCGACATCGTCGCCGAGGTGGCGCTCGGCACCAACCTCGCACTGGACCTGGCCGTGCTGCGGACCCGCGGCACGATCTCGGCCTACGCCAACGACGGTGGCAGGCCGGTCGAGTTGGACGTGTCGCAGACCATGGTGCTGAACGCCCGCCTGCAGTTCCTGGTGCTCTACACGGCCGGTCCGGAGGCACTCACCGTGGCAGTCGACGACGTAGCCGCCGCAGTACGCGACGCCGCGCTGCCGGTCGGCGAGGACCACGGCCTGCCGCTGCTCCACTTCCCACTCGCCCGCACCGCCGATGCCCACCGGGCGGTGGAGAACGGAGCCGTCGGCAAGGTCCTGGTGAGCACCATGCAGTGACACCCCGCCGGCTAGTGACACCCAGCCGGTCGCGGTGCGAACAGCGGACAGCAAAAAGGCCCGGGTCAATGACCTGGGCCTTCGTCCTGGAGCGGGTGACGAGAATCGAACTCGCACTCTCAGCTTGGGAAGCTGATGTTCTACCACTAAACTACACCCGCGAAAACGCCGGTTGAACCGGTGTCGGAACGCCTCGTCACTGTACCGCATGTCAGGTCCCCGGCGCTGAAGCCGTGGGGGCGCGGCTGCGTTCCGTAGGGCGGACGGGGCTGCGGCGGGCCGGAGTTGGGGCGTACGGTGGAGGCGTGGAAGAGGGTCTGGGTGGGACCGGAGTGCCGCCTGGAGAGTCGTTCCTTTCATCCCGTAATGTGGCATTTGGCGTCCGGCGAGCAGCAGTCGGGCGCGGCTCTTGGGGAAGGGACTCATGGACTTGATGGAGCGCACCGTCGTCCGATGTGCCGATGGGCACGTGTTCAGTACCGCTTCGTTCCCGATGCAGCAGGCGGAGCGGCTCGGCCCCGGCCGACTCGTGAGGTGTCCACGGTGTGCCCGGCTCCGCAGTGTGGTGCTGGTGACCTTGGAGAAGCAGTAGAAGTAGCCGTAGAACTGGCAGGAGAAGCAGCGGTATCGCAGTAGTCGTCGCTGGCGCGCGGGTCCGTCCGATTGTGGTCGGTCCGCGCGTCTTGCGTATCCTCGGGGCGTGCTTCTCTCAGACAAGGACATCCGGGCCGAGATCGACGCCGGGCGGGTCCGGATCGATCCCTACGACGAATCCATGGTGCAGCCGTCGAGTGTCGACGTGCGCCTCGACCGCTACTTCCGGGTGTTCGAGAACCACCGCTACCCCCACATCGACCCGTCCGTCGAACAGGCGGATCTGACGCGGCTGGTGGAGCCGGAGGGCGACGAGCCGTTCATCCTCCACCCCGGCGAGTTCGTGCTCGCCTCGACCTACGAGGTCGTGACCCTCCCCGACGATCTCGCCTCCCGCCTCGAGGGAAAGTCCTCCCTCGGCCGGCTCGGGCTCGTCACGCACTCCACCGCCGGGTTCATCGACCCCGGGTTCTCCGGCCACGTGACGCTGGAGCTCTCCAACCTCGCGACCCTCCCGATCAAGCTCTGGCCGGGCATGAAGATCGGCCAGCTGTGCATGTTCCAGCTCAGCTCGGCGGCCGAGTTCCCCTACGGCAGCGAGCGCTACGGCTCCCGCTACCAGGGCCAGCGCGGCCCGACCGCCTCCCGTTCCTTCCTCAACTTCCACCGGACGCAGGTGTGACCGTGGCCGGTGCGCGGGAGAACCTGACCTACGAGGCGTTCGGCGTCGCCGTGCGCGAACTCGCGCAGACCATCGCCGACGACGGCTACGAGCCCGACATCATCCTCAGCATCGCCCGCGGCGGAGTCTTCGTCGCCGGCGGCCTCGCCTACGCCCTCGACTGCAAGAACATCAGCCTCGTGAACGTCGAGTTCTACACGGGCGTGGGCACCACCCTCGACATGCCCGTCATGCTCGCGCCCGTCCCGGACGTGATCGACTTCTCCGACAAGAAGGTCCTGATCACCGACGACGTCGCCGACACCGGCAAGACCCTCAAACTGGTCCGCGACTTCTGCCTCGACGCCGTCGCCGAGGTCCGCAGCGCGGTCGTCTACGAGAAGTCGCAGTCGCTGGTGAAGTGCGAGTACGTGTGGAAGCGCACCGACGAGTGGATCAACTTCCCGTGGTCCGTGCAACCCCCGGTCGTCCGTCGCACCGGGCAGGTCCTCGACGCCTGAGCGGTGGCGACTGCATCTCCTAGGACGACGAAGGGCTCCCGGTGCGCACCGGGAGCCCTTCGTCGTCGTAGCGGAAAAACTGTCGTAGCCGGGAAGCCTCTAGAACGTGCCCAGCTTCACGATCGACAGCAGGGCGATGAGTTGGATCGCCGATGCGCCCAGGGCCTTTGGCCAGGGGAGGTCGTGGGAGCGGCTGACCATCATCGTGAGGAGGGCGCCGGCCGCCACCCAGGTGGCCCAGCCGAGGGCCTGGACGAAGGTCGCGTCGCCGCCGAAGAACATGGCGAAGATCAGGCGGGGGGCGTCCGTGAGGGACATGATCAGCATGGAGAGGCCGACCGTGGGCTGCCAGGCTCCGTCGCCGCCGAGCTGGCGGGCCAGGGTGTGGGTGACCACGCCCAGGACGAAGGACGACAGCACCATCGCCACGGCCGTGATCAGGACGATCGGGACCGCGTTCGCCAGGGTGGCGTTTATCGCGTCCGCGCGGGCGCCGTCGAAACCGAAGACCGCGAGCAGGCCGTAGAGGAACGTCACGATCAGGGCGGGGCCCCACATCGTGTAGTCCCGCATCTGGAGGAAGGTCTGCTGGGGGGCGAAGACGATGCCTCTGAGCAGGTCCTTCCAGTGCAGGCGGGGGCCGATCGGGCCCGTGGGGGCTTGGGTCGAGCCCGCGCGGTACGTACCGCCCTGGGTGTACGGGTCCTCCCCTACGGCGAAGGCCTGGGTGCTGCCCGGGTTGTTCGCCGCGTACGGGTCCGGGGTGCCCGGGTGGGAGCCCTGTCCGTACCCGCCGCCGTCGCCGAAGTACTCCGGCTCGTCTCCGTAGGCGCCGTTGCCACCGCTGCCGGCGTTCCCCTGGGACCACTGCCGGCCACCGCCCGCAGCGCTTCCGTACTGCGGTTGCTGCTGCGGGTACGACTGCGGGGCCGCGGGGTAGCCGTACGGCTGTCCCTGCGGCGCAGGGGGTGCCTGCTGCCCGTACGGAGGTTGTTGAGGGCGCGCTTGCGGGGCCCTGCCGTCCCGGCCGCCGCGTCCGATCCTGAATCCAGCCACGTCATCGAACGTACCTGGTTCCGCGGAGACACGTGTCGGGCCGGGGGTTCTGGGTGGGGCTTTGCTGCTGAGCTGTGACATCCCCTAAGGGGCGGACACAAGGGTCCCGGTGGTGATGCCGGTGGCGTAGCTCTTGAGGAGGGCGACCGGGCCGACCTGCTCGTTCTCGCCGTGCGCGACGGTGACGAGGTCCGCCTTGCCGTCGCCCGCTCTGGGGGAGGGGACGGGGGTGCGGGTGCGGGGCTGGGCGTGCGTATATGTAGGTGCGGGCCGGGACCATGACGAATCGTCATGGTCCCGGCCCTGCAGGCTAGTTGGGGGCTAGTCGGCGAACAGGGCGCCGAACTGCGGTGTGCCCGAGGTCGATACGCCCGAGGTGCTGGGGGAGATCGTGCGGGAGCCGGTGGTGGTGATCTTTGTGCCGTTGGAGGGGAGGTAGGTGACCGCGCCGTTGCCGTCGTTCTCGTACGAGCCGACGAGCAGGTCCGCCTTGCCGTCGCCGGTGACGTCGTCGAGCTTGACGTCGGCGCCGAAGAGGTCGTTCTTCTCGTCCGCGCCGGGGACGCCGGCCGTGCTCTGGGCGAAGGACTGGACGCCGGTGGTGGTGTTCACGCCGGTCGCGGAGCCGTAGACGACCGTGACCATGCCGGCGTTGGTGGCGGCGCCGAGGTCCTCGTTCGCGGCGGAGACGACGACGTCCTGGTAGCCGTCGCCGTTGACGTCGCCGAGGTCCAGGTCCCAGCCGAAGGCGTCGCCCTTCTCCGAACTGCCGGGTATGTTCCCGGAGTTCTGGGTGATGCCGGTGGTGGAGGCGGGGCCGGACGCGGAGCCGTAGGTGATGTTGACCTTGCCGCCGTTCGACGAGTCCGGGACGGTCGTGCCGTCGCCGGTCGTGGCGTCCCAGCCTGCGCCGGTGACGATGTCGCCGTAACCGTCGCCGTTGATGTCGCCGATACCGGTGACGATGCCGGCCTTCAGGGTCTTCACGCCCGCGATGCTCAGGCCGCTCGCGGCGCCCGGCACGTAGTAGTTGGTGTTCCAGCCGTTGGACGTCTGCGTCTCGAAACCGTCGACCACGAGGTCGGTGCGGCCGTCGCCGTTCACGTCGCCGGCCGTGAGGTGCTCCGGGCCGTACGGGAAGCCGGTCGTGCCGGAACGGATCGGGGGCTTGATCGTGTAGCGGCCGCCGGGCTTGCCGGTGGAGCTGCTGAAGCCGCCCTTGTAGACGTAGAGGGTGGCGGCCGAGCTGCCGACCGCGAGGTCGGCCTTGCCGTCGCCGTCGAAGTCGCCCGCGGCCAGGGTCTGGCCCCAGTTGTCGTGCCCGGACACGGCCGGGTCCGGTACGTCGCTGCTCTTGCCGGTGAGGCCGCTCTTCGAGCCCCACAGGATCGCGAGCGCGCCGCCGTCGGTGTCGGTGCCGACCTTCTCGTACGGCGAGGCCACGGCGAGGTCGTCGTAACCGTCGCCGTTGAAGTCGGCGTACGCCGTCGTGTAGCCGAAGTAGTCGCCCTTCTCGGCGGTACCGGGCACGTTGCCGGAGTTCTGGCTCAGCGTCGAACGCTTCGCGGACGATACGCCGGTGGCGGTTCCGTACAGCGCGACTACCTGGCCCGCGTTGGCCTGGCCGGTGACGTACGCGCCGGGCGCGGAGACTACGGCGTCGCCGATTCCGTCGCCGTTGAAGTCGGCCTTCGCGACCTTGAAGGAGTCGGCGGCGGTCGCTGTCGTCGCCGAGAGCGTGAGCAGACCGCCGGTCAGTGCGGCCGCGGCGGCCGTTGCGAGGGTGAGTCGCAGGTGTTGCTGCATGCGGGGTCTCCTGCGGCATGCGGGGGATGCGTGGCGGGCATCCGCGTCGGTGAGGTGTTGAGGGGGTGTCGAGGGGGTGCGTACCGTCCGTGTTTTCCGGGAGTTGTCCTCGGCTTCACGGGTGGTTGGCGATCAAGAGACCTGTGGTGGTGCGTAAGGGTTGTACGTGAGGTCGGTAAAACCCTGAGGTGAGCGGGTGAGGGTGGGGGTGGGGGTGCCCAGGGGGATGGGTGGCCAGGGTAGTAATCCCCTTGCCTGTACTGCGTACTGGGCCGGTGTGGAGGGGCGCGTTCGCGTCTCGGCAGCACGCCGGGTGGGGACTCACTGCGCAACAGACCAACAGGTGAAGTGGCCAAGAGGTCAGGCGCGTGGGGGAGTTCGTGGCGGCGGTCCGAGCGATCGCCTGGGTGGTGGCTCCCGTCTGTCGATCGGCTCCCCTCTCGCCGACCCTGCCCCCTCTGGAAGCTGGGGTCATTTCTAACCGGTCATGTGCTGTTGCAGCGGTTAGATTTACCCCCGGCTTGCAGCACCCCCTACCGGAGTTGGCCGCTGAGCCGAGGGGATGGGGTGGCCCGGATCTGCGTCGTGCTGGGCTGGTTGGTGCAGGTTCACATTCGGGATTTGAGTACGTCGACCTCGCAGCCCGGTGCGAAGGGGTCGAAGCCGTGGTCGGTCAGCCAGCGGATCACCAGCAGGCTTCGCAGGGACCACCAGCCGCGGATCACGTCGAGGTCGACGTCGGTGCCGTAGCCGGCGATGACGTCGGGGAGGTGTTCCTCGTGTCCGAGTGTGAAGGTGGCGAGGTCGTAGAGGGCGTCGCCCGGGCCCGCCTCGGACCAGTCGATGATGCCGGTGACCTCGTCGCCGTCGACGAAGACGTGCGCGATCTGCAGGTCGCCGTGCGTGAACATCTCAGTCCATGGGCGGAGCGCGGCCTCGGCCACCTGGCGGTTGCGGGTGACCAGGGAGGCGGGCAGGACGCTGTGCGATATGAGCTGCTCGCATTCGGCGTCGAGTTCCGCCGTGAGCTCCTCGATGGGCTTTCCCCGGGCGGGCCAGGGCGGCAGGGGGGCTTCGTGCAGTTTCCGGATGGCGGCGCCCGCCGCGGCCCACGCCGCCGGTGATCCGGTCGACGGTCCGCCTAGGCGCCCGAGCGTCGTCCCCGGGACTGCCGCGAGGGCGAGCACGGGCGGCTTGTGCCACAGGACCTCCGGGGTCGGGACCGGCACCAGGGCCATCGCCTCGACCTCGGTGTCGAGACGCGCCTGATCCGCGTCCACCTTCAGGAACACGTCACCGACGCGCAGAGTCGCCCGCTCGGAATGCGCGACAACGACCTCGACCTCCACCTCATCCATGGGCCACCAGTATTCCGGGGGCGGTCGACCGCGTCGCCACGTTTATCGCTCGCGGTCACACGGCCACCGCCTCCCCTCACACCGGCCCGCGACGCAGTACAGGCACGGGGCTCCCCACCTTGGCCACCCGTTCACTCGGGCCGTGGAAGGCCGACACTGGCCGAGAAGCGAGTGGCCCAACGGTCACGTATCGAGCCGCGTTCGCCTTCCCCACGTGGCGTCTCTTACGGCGTGCAGACGTTCTTGAGTTGGGTCGCCGCCGCGTCGATCTTGCTGGAGTCGGGGTTCGTGTCGCCGTTCAGGATGGACTTGTTGTAGTCGGAGATCGCCTTGTTGAGGTTGTCGACCGCCTTGTCGACCTTGGTGTTGTCCGAGTCGGCGTCGATCTTGGCGAGGGATTCGTGGGTCCGGGTCGGGTCTACTGCCGCGTCGTGGATCGCCTTGAGGCTGTCGGAGATCGTGTCCCAGTTCTGCAGGCAGTTCAGGGAGTTGGAGACGTCCGAGGTGTCGGAGGGGTCGGTCGGGTCGCAGGCCGTCAGCAGTCCGGCCGTGAGGGCTATGGCTGCGGCTGTGGTGGCCAGGGTGGCCGTACGGCGGATGCGGTGGCGGCGGTTCGGAGGCATGGCAGGGTCCTTCGGGGTGAGTTCCGGCTGAGGGGACTGCGGGGTCATCGGGGTGGGGTCGGGCGGGGTCAGGCCCAGGGCTCTTCCACCCGCGCCTTGGCGGCCGACTCGCGGCGGCCCGATATCAGGCCGCCCGCCGCGCCCAGGGAGACCAGGCCCATCCCGGCCGCGGTCGCGATGCCCTTGACGCCGTCCATCGAGAGGTAGCAGAACGCGGCCACACCGCCGTTGAAGAGGAACAGGAACCACAGCGTCGACCGCTTCGACAGGAACGCCTTGATCTTCGGCTTCTTCGCGATGCGCGAACCGGCCAGGAGCGAGACGGCGATACCGGTGTAGGTGGCGGCGTTCTTCGCCGTACCGTCCAGCACCGCCCCGGAGGCCGTGCTCGCGGCGAGGCCGCCGACGAAGAACGACCACAGCAGCAGGTTGGCGACGAACGACTTCACGGTGGCGAGCAGCGACTTCACGGGATGTCCTCGGGGAGGTGTAGGGGGCTTGCTCTCTGCCCTCCACGATTCCGTCGCGCGCTCGCCGTCACGAGGGACCGCTCTCCCGGATCCGGGGTGTAGCCCGCTACACCCCCCTCCCTACGACGATGCCCCGCAGCCTCCGGTGAGGGTGCGGGGCATCGTCGTAGACGAACGGGTTGTTACTTCACCGGCTGGGGCTCCGGGGCGTTCTCCGGTTCCGAGGTGCCTGCCGGGGGCTCGTCGTCGGTCGGCTTCCTGACCGAGTCGAGGAGGAGCTGGGCCACGTCGACCACCTGGATCGATTCCTTGGCCTTGCCGTCGTTCTTCTTGCCGTTGACCGAGTCGGTCAGCATCACCAGGCAGAAGGGGCAGGCCGTGGACACGATGTCCGGGTTCAGGGAAAGGGCTTCGTCCACGCGCTCGTTGTTGATGCGCTTGCCGATGCGCTCTTCCATCCACATGCGCGCGCCGCCGGCACCGCAGCAGAAGCCGCGTTCCTTGTGGCGGTGCATCTCCTCGTTGCGCAGGCCGGGGACGCTGGCGATGATCTCGCGCGGGGGCGTGTAGATCTTGTTGTGGCGGCCCAGGTAGCACGGGTCGTGGTAGGTGATGATGCCCTCGACCGGGGTCACCGGCACCAACTTGCCCTCGTCGACGAGGTGTTGGAGCAGCTGGGTGTGGTGGATGACCTCGTAGTCGCCGCCGAGCTGCGGGTACTCGTTGCCGATGGTGTTCAGGCAGTGCGGGCACGTCGCGACGATCTTCTTCGCCGACTTGGGTTTCGCCGACTCGGCCACGACCTTGCCGTCGTCGTCCAACTCCTCGCCGAACGCCATGTTCAGGGCCATGACGTTCTCCATGCCGAGTTCCTGGAACAGGGGCTCGTTGCCGAGCCTCCGCGCCGAGTCGCCCGTGCACTTCTCGTCGCCGCCCATGATCGCGAACTTGACGCCCGCGATGTGGAGGAGTTCCGCGAAGGCCTTCGTCGTCTTCTTGGCGCGGTCCTCCAGCGCGCCCGCGCAGCCGACCCAGTACAGGTACTCGACCTCGGTCAGGTCCTCGATGTCCTGGCCGACGACCGGGACCTCGAACTCGACCTCCTTGAGCCACTCCAGGCGCTGCTTCTTCGCCAGGCCCCAGGGGTTGCCCTTCTTCTCCAGGTTCTTGAGCATCGTCCCGGCCTCGGACGGGAACGCGCTCTCGATCATCACCTGGTAGCGGCGCATGTCGACGATGTGGTCGACGTGCTCGATGTCGACCGGGCACTGCTCGACGCAGGCGCCGCAGGTGGTGCAGGACCACAGGACGTCCGGGTCGATGACGCCGTTGTCCTCGAAGGTGCCGATCAGCGGGCGTTCCGCCTCCGCGAGAGCCGCTGCGGGGACGTCCTTCAGCTGCTCCTCCGTCGCCTTCTCCTCGCCCTCCATCGACTTGCCGCCGCCCGCCAGCAGGTACGGGGCCTTGGCGTGCGCGTGGTCGCGGAGGGACATGATCAGGAGCTTGGGGGAGAGGGGCTTGCCGGTGTTCCAGGCCGGGCACTGCGACTGGCAGCGGCCGCACTCCGTGCACGTGGAGAAGTCCAGCAGGCCCTTCCAGGAGAACTGCTCGACCTGGGAGACGCCGAAGACGTCGTCGTCGCCCGGGTCGGTGAAGTCGATCGGCTCGCCGCCCGACGTCATCGGGAGCAGGGCGCCGAGCGAGGTCTCGCCGGTCGCGTTGCGCTTGAACCAGATGTTCGGGAACGCGAGGAAACGGTGCCAGGCCACGCCCATGTCCGTCTTCAGGGCGACCGTGATCATCCAGATGAAGGAGGTCGCGATCTTCAGGCCGGCGAAGAAGTAGGTGAGGTTCTGGAGCGTGGAGACGTCCAGGTGCCGCAGGGCCGAGACCACCGGGTACGAGATGAAGAAGGACGCCTCGTACGCGTCGACGTGGTGCTGGGCGCCCTCGAGCGCGTGCAGCATGAAGATGCAGACGCCGACGATGAGGATGACGGCCTCGACGAAGTACGCCTGGCCGAAGTTCGAGCCGGCGAAGCGGGACTTGCGGCCCGGCTTGTTCGGCTTGCTCAGCTGGCGGATCACGATCAGGGCGAGGATGCCGAGGACCGTCATCGTGCCGATGAACTCGACGAAGACGTTGTACGGCGCCCACTCACCGATGATCGGCAGCAGCCAGTCGGCCTGGAAGAGCTGGCCGACGGCGTTGACGATCGTCAGCAGCAGCGAGAAGAAGCCCACCGCCACGAACCAGTGCGCGACGCCGACGACACCCCAGCGGTTCATCCGGGTGTGGCCGAGGAACTCCTTGGCCACGGTGACTGTGCGCTGGACGGGCTCGTCGGTGCGGGTGCCCTTGGGCACGTTCTGGCCGAGTCGCATGAAGGTGTAGATCTGCAGGACGGCGCGGGCGAACAGCGCCACACCGACCACGATCAGAACCAGCGACACGATGATCGCGGCGAGTTGCATTTCAGGGCTCCTCGGGCCTGCGAGGGGTCATGGCATTACCACCTAGCACATTACTAAGCGGTAACTTAATCGGTTCGACCGAGACTACCCCTATCTTGCGTCGCACTGTAGCCAGCCGTGCGGTGATGTGTGTCGCTGAGGGTTGCCTAAAAAGACCTGCTCCGGGCTTGTTCCCAAGCTTGTTACGGTCTGATCGTGTTATTCGTACTGAATTGGTACATTTGCGTCTAATTTGGATCCGTGCTCTACGGGATTCTCGCCGCCACGACCGCCCTGCTCCTCGCCGCCGTCCTCGCCGCACTGCTCCGGGTACCCGCACTGCGGGCGAGGATCGTCGACCGCAGACGGCGGACGCGTCCGGTACCGCTGCTCGGGGGGCTGGCCGTCGTGCTCGCCGTCGTGTCGGTGACCTGGGCGTGCGACTGGACCGGCGTCGCCCCGCTCGGTGACGGCGTCGGCGGACTGCTGGGTGCCGGGTCCGCCGTCGCCGCGCTCGGGCTCGTCGCCGATGTGTGGCGGCTGAAGACCCGGTTCCTCGTCCTCGGTACGGCTGTCGCGGCGGCCTGTGTCGTGCCGTACGGGGAGATCGGGGTGCCCGGAGGGGTGTTGGCGGCGGTGTGGATCGTCTTCGTCGCCGGTGCCTTCAAGGGGCTCGATCACGCCGACGGGCTCGCGGGGACCGTCGGGGTGGTCACCGCCTTCGGGGTCGGGGCCTGTGCCGCGATGGAAGTCATGGACGGGCTCGCGGTGTTGCTGAGTGTGCTGGCCGCCGCGCTCACCGGGTTCCTGATGCACAACTGGCATCCCGCGCGGATCGCGCTCGGCGCGTGCGGCTCGCTGTTCACGGGGTTCGTGCTCGCCTCGGCCGCCGTCGTCACGCAGGCCGGGCGCGGGTTCGCGTCCAGTGCGGGGGTGCTGTTCGCGCTCACCGCCGTTGCGAGTGCGGATGCCGTACTCGTGCTGCTGTCCCGACGGCTGGCCGGGCGGGCCCTGTTGCGGGGCGGGCCCGACCATCTCGCCCATCGGCTGCGGAGGTTGGGGCTCACTCCGCAAGGAGCGGTGGTTGTTCTGGGGGTCGGAGGGTTCTCCGGAGTGCTCGTCGGGGTGCTCGTGCACAACGGGTGGGCGGGCGAATCCGCCGTCGCGTGGGTGGGGGGCGGGGCCCTTGTCGTCGTGTTCGGGCTGCTTAAAGTCTCTGTCTACGGGGGACGGCGTGCCGCATCCACGCAGGTCAGGGCGCAGTTGCGTGTAAGGAACGGATAAGAGTTGAGCCTGGTCGACTCAGCTCTGTTGACCGAGCGGTGAGTGTCGTGCACACTTGAGTCCGTTCCACTCAAGTCATTGCTGGAGGAATCAACCATGGCACGTGCGGTCGGCATCGACCTGGGCACGACTAACTCCGTCGTCAGCGTTCTTGAAGGCGGCGAGCCCACCGTCATCACCAACGCAGAGGGCGCCAGGACCACGCCGTCCGTCGTCGCCTTCGCCAAGAACGGCGAGGTGCTCGTCGGAGAGGTGGCCAAGCGCCAGGCGGTCACGAACGTTGACCGGACCATCCGTTCCGTGAAGCGCCACATGGGCACGGACTGGAAGATCGAGCTGGACGGCAAGAGCTTCAACCCGCAGCAGATGAGCGCCTTCATCCTGCAGAAGCTGAAGCGCGACGCCGAGGCCTACCTGGGCGAGAAGGTGGCCGACGCGGTCATCACCGTCCCGGCGTACTTCAACGACTCCGAGCGTCAGGCGACGAAGGAGGCCGGCGAGATCGCGGGCCTGAACGTCCTGCGCATCGTGAACGAGCCGACCGCCGCGGCGCTGGCGTACGGCCTCGACAAGGACGACCAGACGATCCTCGTCTTCGACCTCGGTGGCGGCACCTTCGACGTGTCCCTCCTGGAGATCGGCGACGGCGTCGTCGAGGTGAAGGCCACGAACGGCGACAACCACCTCGGTGGTGACGACTGGGACCAGCGGGTCGTCGACTACCTGGTGAAGCAGTTCGCGTCCGGCCACGGCGTGGACCTGGGCAAGGACAAGATGGCCCTGCAGCGTCTGCGTGAGGCTGCCGAGAAGGCCAAGATCGAGCTGTCCAGCTCCACCGAGACCTCGATCAACCTGCCCTACATCACGGCGTCCGCCGAGGGCCCGCTGCACCTGGACGAGAAGCTCACCCGCGCCCAGTTCCAGCAGCTGACGGCCGACCTGCTGGAGCGCTGCAAGACGCCGTTCCACAACGTCATCAAGGACGCCGGGATCTCCATCAACGAGATCGACCACGTCGTCCTCGTCGGTGGCTCCACCCGTATGCCGGCCGTCGCGGAGATCGTGCGCGAGCTGACCGGCGGCAAGGACGCCAACAAGGGCGTCAACCCGGACGAGGTCGTCGCCATCGGCGCGTCCCTCCAGGCCGGTGTCCTCAAGGGCGAGGTCAAGGACGTCCTGCTCCTCGACGTGACCCCGCTGTCCCTCGGTATCGAGACCAAGGGAGGGATCATGACCAAGCTCATCGAGCGCAACACCACGATCCCGACCAAGCGGTCCGAGATCTTCACCACCGCCGAGGACAACCAGCCCTCCGTGCAGATCCAGGTCTACCAGGGCGAGCGCGAGATCGCGGCGTACAACAAGAAGCTCGGGATGTTCGAGCTGACCGGTCTGCCGCCGGCCCCGCGTGGTGTCCCGCAGATCGAGGTCTCCTTCGACATCGACGCCAACGGCATCATGCACGTCACGGCCAAGGACCTCGGCACCGGCAAGGAGCAGAAGATGACCGTCACCGGCGGCTCCTCGCTGCCGAAGGACGAGGTCGACCGCATGCGCCAGGAGGCCGAGCAGTACGCGGACGAGGACCACCGTCGCCGCGAGGCCGCCGAGTCCCGCAACCAGGGCGAGCAGCTCGTCTACCAGACGGAGAAGTTCCTCAAGGACAACGAGGACAAGGTCCCCGGCGAGGTCAAGACCGAGGTCGAGGCCGCCGTCGAGGAGCTGAAGGCCGCGCTCAAGGGCGAGGACACCGCCGAGATCCGCACCGCCACCGAGAAGGTCGCCGCGGTCTCGCAGAAGGTCGGCCAGGCCATGTACGCGGACGCCCAGGCCGGTCAGGCCGCGGGCGGCGACGCCCCGGGTGCCGAGGCGCCCAAGGCGGACGACGACGTGGTGGACGCCGAGATCGTGGACGACGAGCGCAAGGACGGTGCCGCGTGACGGAGGAGACCCCGGGCTTCGACGAGAAGCCTGATGTCCCTTCCGGCGCCACCCCCGACGACGCCGAGCCGCAGGCCGCCTCCCCCTCCAGCAGTGGGGAGGGGGCGGCCCCGGCAGGGGACGCAAGCAGCGCGCAGATCGCCGGTCTGACGGCCCAGCTGGACCAGGTGCGCAAGGCGCTCGAAGAGCGCACCGCGGACCTCCAGCGGCTCCAGGCCGAGTTCCAGAACTACCGCCGCCGGGTCGAGCGGGACCGCATCGCGGTCAAGGAGATCGCCGTGGCGAACCTCCTGACCGAGCTGATGCCCACGCTCGACGACATCGGCCGCGCGCGGGAACACGGTGAACTCGTCGGCGGTTTCAAGTCGGTGGCGGAATCCCTGGAGACCGCCGCGGCGAAGATGGGACTGCAGCAGTTCGGCAAGGAGGGCGAGCCCTTCGACCCGACGATCCACGAGGCCCTGATGCACTCGTACGCGCCGGACGTCACGGAGACGACCTGCGTGGCGATCCTGCAGCCCGGGTATCGCATCGGCGAGCGCACCATCCGCCCCGCGCGGGTGGCGGTCGCGGAGCCGCAGCCCGGTGCCGCGGGGACCGGCAAGGCGGAGTCCTCGGACGCCGCCGAGACCGCGGACGACGACAAGGAGAGCGGTGGCCCGGACGAGGGCTGACATCGCACCCCACGGGACCCGCAAGGGGAGTAGCACCAAAGGAAAGGAGGGACGTCGAGGATGAGCACCAAGGACTTCATCGAGAAGGACTACTACAAGGTCCTCGGCGTCCCCAAGGACGCCACCGAGGCCGAGATCAAGAAGGCGTACCGGAAGCTCGCCCGCGAGTTCCACCCGGACGCCAACAAGGGCAACGCCAAGGCCGAGGAGCGCTTCAAGGAGATCTCCGAGGCCAACGACATCCTCGGTGACCCCAAGAAGCGCAAGGAGTACGACGAGGCCCGCTCCCTCTTCGGCAACGGCGGCTACCGCCCGGGGCCGGGCGGCGCGGGCGGCGGCAACTTCAACTTCGACCTGGGCGACCTCTTCGGAGGCGGCGCCCAGGGCGGTGGTGGCGCCGGGGGAGCCGGCGGCTTCGGCGGCGGGATCGGTGACGTCTTCGGGGGCCTGTTCAACCGCGGCGGCACGGGCACGACCCGTACGCAGCCCAGGCGCGGCCAGGACATCGAGTCCGAGGTCACGCTCAGCTTCACGGAGGCCATCGAAGGGGCCACGGTCCCGCTGCGGATGTCCTCGCAGCAGCCCTGCAAGGCCTGTTCGGGCACCGGCGACAAGAACGGCACACCGCGCGTGTGCCCGACCTGCGTCGGCACCGGCCAGGTGGCGCGCGGCTCCGGCGGCGGCTTCTCGCTCACGGACCCGTGCCCCGACTGCAAGGGCCGCGGCCTCATCGCCGAGCACCCCTGCATCGAGTGCAAGGGCAGCGGACGCGCCAAGTCGTCCCGGACCATGCAGGTCCGGATCCCTGCGGGGGTCACGGACAGCCAGCGCATCCGGCTCCGCGGCAAGGGCGCACCGGGTGAACGGGGCGGTCCCGCAGGGGACTTGTACGTCATGGTGCACGTCGACGCGCACCCCGTGTTCGGCCGCAAGGACGACAACCTCACGGTGACGGTCCCGGTGACGTTCGCCGAGGCGGCACTCGGCGGCGAGGTCAGGGTGCCCACCCTGGGCGGCCCGCCGGTGACGCTGAAGCTGCCCCCGGGCACGCCGAACGGCCGGACGATGCGCGCCCGCGGCAAGGGCGCGGTCCGCAAGGACGGCACCCGGGGCGATCTCCTCGTCACGGTCGAGGTGAGTGTCCCGAAGGACGTCACGGGGAATGCTCGTGACGCACTGGAGGCGTATCGAGAGGCGACCGCGGGCGAGGACCCGCGGGCGGAGCTGTTCCAGGCCGCGAAGGGAGCATGAGAGTGATGGACGGCCGTCGGCGTAACCCTTATGAACTGACCGAGGAGACCCCGGTCTACGTCATCTCGGTGGCGGCCCAGCTCTCCGGCCTGCACCCGCAGACGCTGCGTCAGTACGACCGCCTCGGCCTGGTCTCCCCGGACCGTACGGCCGGGCGCGGCCGGCGCTACTCGGCCCGCGACATCGAACTGCTGCGCACCGTCCAGCAGTTGTCGCAGACCGAGGGCATCAACCTGGCCGGCATCAAGCGCATCATCGAGCTGGAGAACCAGGTGGTCGCGCTCCAGCAGCGCGTCGCCGAGCTCCAGTCGGCGGTCGAGGGCGCGGCGGCCACGATGCAGCAGCGCGAGGCCGCGGTGCACGCGTCGTACCGGCGCGACCTGGTCCCGTACCAGGAGGTCCAGCAGACCAGCGCGCTGGTGGTGTGGCGGCCGAAGCGGCAGCAGTCCTCGGACTGACGCACGGCACAGGCATCCCGAAGGGGCCCGGAGGTTCACCGACCTCCGGGCCCCTTCCGTGTGTTCAGGACGTTCAGGGCGTCAGGGCCGCCCAGTCGCCCGCCGGCACGGACTCGGTGCCGTCCGCGGCCAGCGTGGTCACCCAGTAGAAGGACGTGGTGCCGCGCGCGGCGCCGGCGTCGTGGTACGTGCCGGCCTCGCTGCCGAGGTCGGCGATCTTCTCGTACGTCCCGGTGGCGGGGTTCCAGCGGTGGACGCGGAAGCCGGTCGTCTCCTGGGAGGCGGAGCTCCAGTTCCAGTCGAGGTCGACCCCCGCGCCGCCCTCCGTCGCGGACGCGTCCAGTTCCAGCGGGGAGCCCTCCGGAGTGGTGACGCTCGGCGTCACGTCGAGTTCCGTCTCCACCACGATGTGGGCCTCGCCGGTCGACTTCCAGGTGGAGAGCCAGTTGTCGTCGTACGCGTCGACGAAGAAGCAGGCCTCTTCGCCGTCGGGCAGGGTCGCGTACGCGTACGACGTGGTGGCGGCGGACAGCCACTCCACCTCGTGGACGGAGCAGACCTTCTCCTCGTCGCCCAGGAGCCGGCCCCGGTAGACGAGGTACCGCCCGAGGTCGGGCGCCGGGTTCGGGTCCCAGGCCAGCGAGAAGCCGTACCCGGTCGGCGTGACCGTCAGTCCGGTCACCGCGGGAGGCGCGGTGCTGTCCGGGCGGGTGGCCCTGAGGGCGGCGGAGCGGGCGGACTCGTTGCCCGCCGCGTCCAGGGCGGTCACCCGGTAGGTGTAGGTGCTCTCCTCCGCCGCCGAGGTGTCCAGGTACGAGGCCTTGGCCGTGTCCCCGATCCTGGCGTACGAGCTGCTCCCGTCCGGCGCCCGGTACACGCGGTACGACGTCGCTCCGGCGACCGCGGTCCACTCGACCGGGATTCCGCCCACCGAGAGGGAGGTCTCCAGCCCGGTGGGCACGGCGGGGGCGGTGCGGTCGGCGGTGGTGACGGGCTGGTCGGCGGTGCCGCCGGACTCGTTGCCGGCCGCGTCGAGCGCGCGGAGCTCGTAGTAGTAGGTGTCCTCGCCGGTCACCGGGAGACCGGTGTCGGTGTACGAGGTGGAGGCGGTCGTGGCGAGCGGTGTGCCGCCGAACGCGGTCCCCTTCGGGCGCCGGTAGACCCGGTACCCCGCGAGGTCCATCTCCGTGTTCTTCGACCAGGTGAGCTTCGCCCTGCCGGTCGCGGAGGAGTACGACACCGCCGTGCCCGTCGGGGCGAGCGGCTCGACCTTGTCGACGGTGGCCGAAGTCCGGGGCGTGTACGTGAACTTGACCTTCGCGGCGCCCGTCCAGTTGGCGTAGTCGATCCGCAGGGTGTGCTTGCCCTTGGGGATCGTCACGTTGGCCGTCCTGCTCACGGTCGTGGAGGTGTTCTTCCACAGGTCGACCTTGCGGACGCCGTCGACGTACACGCGGATTCCGTCGAGCCCGGACGCGGCGAGGGCGAACGGACCGCCGGAGCCGAAGTCCCGGGTCACGCTCCAGCGGACGCCGAAGGTGTCCTTCGGGAGGCCGGAGGCGGGGGCGCCGGTCCAGGTCCGGTCGATCGCGTTGTCGCAGTCCGTCTTCTTGGGGGTGCCCGAGAAGGAGGTGTTCGCGAAGAACTGGCGCTTGAAGACGGGCGAGGTGCAACTGGCCGCCGCGGAGGCGGAGATCGTCGCGCCGGCGAGCAGGCCGCCCGCGACGGAGAGCACGACGGCGACGGCGGTCGTGTGTCTGGCTGGGTTCATGCGGTCCCTTGTCGGATCGGTCTCGGCGGCACTGGCCGCCGATGATCACGACTCGTGGGGAAAGGAGTTGGTTGTGCTGATCTTTGCCTTCCCATGAACTCCCGTTGAGTGGAGGGTCCGTAAAGAGCGTTTGGATGGGGTTCCGCAGCCTCTCCACATACCAAACGGAACGTGGCGTTGCCATCTCGTTAAGTAGTTCCGCTTGACGCCGGTGGTCGTGGCCGCGTTGGCTTTTCAGTCACCTGGGTTGCAATGCTGCACCCACGTCCGCACGGCACCAGAAGTGAGCACCCAATGCGTCGTATCGCCATATCCGTGGCCGCGTCCTCGCTGGCCCTCCCCCTGGCCGCCTGTGGCGTGCTGAACTCGTCGGGGAGCAGCTCGGACGCGACTCCGGCGAAGGGCAACGACATCACGGTCGGTGTGCTCATGCCGGAGAAGACGAACACGCGGTACGCGGAGTTCGACTTCCCGATCATGAAGGCGAAGATCCGGGAACTCACCGCGAACAAGGGCAAGGCCGAGTACGAGAACGCCGGCGGCGTCGCGGCCACGCAGGACAAGCAGATGCAGGCGATGATCGACAAGAAGGTCGACATCATCGTGCTCGACGCCGTCGACTCGCACGCCATCCGCACCATGGTGGCGAAGGCCAAGACCGCCGGCATCCCGGTCATCGCCTACGACCGGCTCGCCGAGGGCCCGATCGACGCGTACGTCTCCTTCGACGGCGAACTGGTCGGCGAGGTGCAGGGCCGCTCCCTGCTCGAGGCGCTGGGCGGCGACGTGGACACCTCCGACAAGATCGTCATGATCAACGGCTCGCCGACCGACCCGAACGCCGCGGTGTTCAAGGGCGGGGCGCTGTCCGAGTTGCAGGGCAAGGTGACGATCGCCGAGAGCTACAACACCAAGGCCTGGGACCCCGACATCGCGAAGTCGGAGATGACCGAGGCGATCAACAAGCTCGGCAAGAACAACATCGCCGCGGTGTACTCCGCCAACGACGCCATGGCCGGCGGCATCATCAAGGCCCTGAAGGCGTCGGGCCTGACGAAGATCCCGCCCGTCACCGGCCAGGACGCCGAACTCACCGCCGTGCAGCGGATCGTCTCCGGTGAGCAGTACATGAGCGTCTACAAGCCCTACCCCGACCTCGCCGAGGCCGCAGCGAAGATCGCGGTCGCCAAGGTGCAGGGCAGGGACATCGAGTTCGACGCGCTGACCCGTGACACGGTCGACAGCCCCACGAACAAGAAGATCCCCTCGCAGCTGGTGTCCGTGGTCGCGCTGACGCAGGACAACATCAAGTCGACGGTGGTCGCGGACGGGATCTACAAGATCTCCGACATCTGCACGGCCGACTACAAGACGGCGTGCGAGGCGCACGGGCTGAAGTGACCCGCCCGCCCCGCACGGGAGTTCACGCCACCCGCGTGAACTCCACCGTCACCTCCGGCGGTCCGCCCGCCACACCCCGGTAGATCCCCTTGTGCGGGGTCACGTCGTCGTAGTCGCGCCCCCGCCCCACCACCACGTGGGACTCGTCGGGCCGGGTCCGGTTCGTGGGGTCGTAGCCGCACCAGTCGCCCGCCCAGTACTCGATCCAGGCGTGGCTCTGCCCGGCCACCGGGCGGTGCAGCTCCGCTTCGCGCTCGGGGTGCAGGTAACCGGAGACGTAGCGCGTGGGCAGGCCGAGCCCCCGCAGCAGGGCGATGGTCACGTGGGCGATGTCCTGGCAGACGCCGGCGCCCTGTTCCCAGGCCTCGGTGGCGGAGGTGTTCACGCCCGTGACGCCGGGGAGGTAGGCCACCCGGTCGGCTACCAGAGCGGAGACCGCGATCGCCGTCCCGTGCGGATCGAGTCCTACGGCCGCCTTGCGGGCCTTCTTCAGCAGCTTGGGCGGGACCGTCGTACGGACCGTGGGGCCGATGAACTCCAACAGGCGTGAGTTCGTGGTCCGTTCGGTCACCTCCTGCCAACTGGGGGAGGGGCCGAGCAGCTCCGGCGGGGACGTCTCGACGAGGCTCGACGCGGTGATCGTGAGGTTCGCGTGCGGGTCCATCAGGTCGAAGCCGGTGACCTGGGTGCCCCAGTAGTCCCAGTACGACCACGTCGGCGTCGTGGGGTTGACGGTCACGCGCGCGTCCAGCGTGGTCTGGCCGGGCAGCGTGAGCGGGGTCATCCTCACCTCGTTGTGGGAGGACACGGCCGCCTGGGCGTACGACACGCGGGTGGTGTGGCGGATGCGAAGCCTACGGGTCATCTCAGGCTCCTTCCTGGGCCCACTCGACGGGCCCCTGGTACGGGAAGAACAACTCCGCTACCGCCTCCGCCGAGTCCATGCAGGCGTGCTGCAAGTCCTTGAGGAGGGCGGGCAGTTGCTCTTCCAAGGCGTGCGAGTCGAGGTATTCGAGACGGGTGCGCAGCCGGCCGATGGGACGCCGCGCCGGGTCCTGCCGCTGGCGCCCGAGCGCGGTGAGGCACTCCTCGGCCGTCGTCAGCGCGTGCAGCGCCGAACGCGGGAAGTCCCGGTCCAGCAGCAGGAATTCGGCCACGCGCGGGGTGTCCCCGAAACCGCCGTACACCCGCGCGTACGCCTCGTCGGCGCCCGAAGCGCTCAGCAGCGTCGGCCAGTCGGGCGCGTGCGCCGCGTCCAACACCCGTACCGACAACAGCCGTACGGTCATGTCCACCCGCTCGAGGCTCCTGCCGAGGACGACGAAACGCCAGCTGTCGTCACGGCTCATCGTGGAGTCGGCGAGACCGAAGAACAACGCGGCACGTCTGCGCACGAGTTCGAGATAGGCGTAGGGGCCCGTACGGCGGGCCGCGAGGCGTTGGTCGGCCAGGGCGTGCCAGGTGGAGTTGAGGCACTCCCACATCTCCGAGGAGACGGCTTCCCGGGCGCTGCGGGCGTTGAGGCGGGCGGCGCCGAGCGCGCCCTCGATGGAACAGGTCGAGCGGGCGTCGAAGGCCAACTGGTCCAACACCTGCTGCATGTCCACGCGTTGACCGCCCGCGTCGACCCCGAGGATCGCGTACAGCGACCGGCACGCCACGTCCTCGTCGCGCCAGGGGTCCTCCAGCATGCGGTGGAGGTAGGCGTCGAGGATGCGCCCGGTGTTGTCGGCGCGCTCGACGTAACGGCCCGTCCACGTCAGGGCCTCGGCTATCCGGGAGAGGATCACGTCGTTCACTGCTGCGCCCCTTCCTGTACGACCATGGGGTTGCCGTCGGGGCCGAGTTGACGGGGTGCCACCTCGGGCAGTCCGCCCTCCGGGAAGAGCGACGCGGGCTGTTCGGTGGGGCCCTCCGCGAGCACCCAGGTGTCCTTGGAGCCGCCGCCCTGGCTGGAGTTGACGATCAGGTTGCCCTCCTGGAGGGCGACGCGGGTGAGGCCGCCGGGCAGCACCCAGACGTCGGTGCCGTCGTTCACGGCGAACGGGCGCAGGTCGATGTGGCGCGGTGCCATGCGTTCGCCCGCGAGGGTGGGGGAGGTCGACAGGGCGACCGGGCGCTGGGCGATCCAGCCGCGCGGATCGGCGGCGACGGCTTTGCGAGTGCGTTCGAGCGTCTTCGCGTCGGCCTTGGGTCCGATGACGATGCCCATGCCGCCCGCGCCGTCCACCGGCTTCACGACCAGCCGGTCGATCTGGTCGAGGACCGCCTCCAACTGGCCCGGCTCGTCTGGGCGGTAGGACTCCACGTTGGGGAGAATCGGTTCCTCTGAGAGGTAGTAGCGGATGAGGTCGGGGACGTAGGTGTAGAGGAGCTTGTCGTCCGCGATGCCGTTGCCGACCGCGTTCGCGAGTGTGACGTTCCCGGCCTGGGCGGCGTTCATGATGCCCGGGCAGCCGATCACCGAGTCGGGGCGGAAGTGCAGCGGGTCGAGGAAGTCGTCGTCGAGCCGCCGGTATACGACGTGGACGGGCACCTCGCCGCGCGTGGTCCGCATCCACACCCGGTTGTTGCGGCAGGTGAGGTCGTGCCCCACCACCAACTGCACGCCCATCAGCCGGGCGAGCAGGGCGTGTTCGAAGTAGGCGGCGTTTCCCGGTCCGGGGGTGAGGACCACGACGCGCGGGTCCTGGGCGCCCGCGGGCGCGGCGGCCCGCAGCGCGGCGAGCAGCTTCTGCGCGTACCCGTCGACGGGGACCACGTGCTGCTCGGCGAAGAGGGAGGGGAAGATCCGGGTCATGGCTCTGCGGTTCTCGATGACGTACGAAACCCCGCTCGGCACCCGGACGTTGTCCTCGAGGACCCGGAAGTCCCCGGCCTCGTCGCGCACGAGGTCGATGCCGGCGACGTGGATGCGGACCCCGCCCGGTGGCTCGACCCCCTGCGCGGCCCGATGGAAATGAGCCGAGTTGAGGAGCAGCCGCCAGGGCACCACACCGTCCTCGAAGGCACGGCAGTGCGAGTAGGCGTCGGAGAGATAGGCCTCCAGCGCCCGCACCCGTTGCGCCACCCCGCGCTGGATGAGATCCCACTCCAGCGCGTCGATGATCCGGGGCACCAGGTCCAGTGGCCAGGGCCGTTCCTCGCCCGCGAAGGCGTAGGTCA
This sequence comes from Streptomyces sp. NBC_00986, assembly GCF_045162565.1. NCBI lineage: Bacteria > Bacillati > Actinomycetota > Actinomycetes > Kitasatosporales > Streptomycetaceae > Streptomyces > Streptomyces sp. NBC_00986. Next base: position 5,778,549 of record NZ_CP108733.1, on the reverse strand, counting down.
CGCCGCGGTCGGTGAACGCGCGGGCCATCTGGTCCGCGCGGAAGCGCAGTTCACTCGGCTCGATGGGCTGGAGTGCCGCCAGTACCGGCTCGTAGGCGGTTCTGACCTCACCCGGCCGCACAAACATCTCGTCCCACGCATCGGCCAATGCGTATGCGTCAAATATGTCCGCCATGAGGGGACGTTAAGTGCGATACGTAACACGGTGATCTCTGAGTGATTTCCGGCAGCTCACGCGGAAAGTGATACGACGAGGGACTCGGAGCTACTGGCCGGACACCCCCCAGCTTGTTGCAAGGTGAGGCGGGGAGGCCGGGATATAGCGGGTGTTATCGGCGGTTTTCGGGGGCTGTTCGAGGGGAAGCCGTGTTGCGGAGCAGGACCTGTCCGCGCATAGTTGCGCTGCAAAGAGCCGGGAACCGGGGGTGGGATGGGCGATGGCCGGGCACGGGACGGACGAGCATCCCCACGGTGCTGACCGACTCTGCGGCCCCGGGGACCGCGTGTACTCCCGGGCCGTACGGCGGGGCCGCGTACCGCGCACGGAAGCCGAACCGGTGCCGTGCCTGTTGGAGCTGGCCCTCCTCCACCCGGACCCCGACGACATGGACTGGCTGGTCCCGACCGCCCCGCAGGAGGTCATGACCCGGCTGCTGCGCGGGGTCTACGACGAGGTCAGCGAGAGCCACCGGCGGGTGGGTTCGGCGGTCGCCGCCTTCGAGTGGTACGCCGGTCTCGGCCGCCGTATCCAGGCGTCCGCGATGGCGTCGGCGTCGCTGGAGGGCGGTGCCGCGATCCGCGTCCTGGACGGGCTCTCCCGTATCCAGGCGGCGATGGACGACGCGACGGAGGCCTGCACCCGCGAGGTACTCACCGTCCAGCCCGGCGGCATCCGCCGCGAACCGGAACTCACCGAGGGCCTGCACCGGGCAGTCACCCTGCGCTCACGCGGGGTCCGGATGCGCGACCTGTACACGCACGTGGCCCGGCACGGCCAAGGCCTGCTCAACTACCTGGAGTTGATGGGCGACGCGGTGGAGGCGAGGACGCTCGACGAGGTCGTCGACCGCCTGATCCTCTTCGACCGCACGGTCGCCTTCATCCCCGCCAACGCCGACCACACGATGGCCCTTGAGCTGCGCCACCCGGCTCTGATCGACTACTTCGTCACGGTCTTCGACCGCCTGTGGCGCCTGGCGATACCCGTGGCCGCCCCCCTGCCCGACACCGGCATCGAGGGCATCTCCCACCGCGAACAGTCCATCGCCGCCCTCCTCGCGGACGGCCACCAGGACGCGGTGATCGCGGAACGGCTCGGCATAAGCGTCCGCACCTGCCGCGCCCACATCGCCCGCCTCTCGGAGACCCTGGGCGCGGCCAGCCGCACCCAACTGGGCGTCCGCATAGCCCAGGTGGGCCTGGACGGCACCTCGTCCCACCACCCGGACGTCCCGGTCCAGCTCACCCCGGCGGATCGAGAATCCCCGACCGCCCGATGAGATAGCCGAGTTGGGCCCGGCTCTCGCTGCCGAGGGTGGCGGCGAGTTTGGCGATGTGGACGCGGGCGGTGCGGATGTTCATGCCCAGGCGGTCCGCGATGACGGCGTCGGTGTAGCCCTCAATGAGCAGGCTCGCTATGGCGCGTTGGCGGGGGGTGATGCCGTTGTGGGAGGGCTGCTTGACCGCTTCCGGGTACATGGGGGTGGCCAGGTGCCAGAGGCGGTCGAAGACCGTGACGAAGTAGGTGATCAGGGCCGGGTGGCGGACTTCCAGGGCGAGGGTGCGGTCCTCGTTGGCGGGGATGAAGGCGACCGTGCGGTCGATGGCGATGAGGCGGTCGGTGACCTCGTCGAGGGTGCGGGCCTCGGCGTCGCCCCTCAACTGGTCGTAGCGGGTGAGGACGGCGGGCTGATGGCGGAGCGCGTGCGGGTACAGGGTGCGGATGCGGCCACCGCGGTCGAGGAGGGCCTGGTCCTGTTTCAGGGCGTTGAGGTTGATGTCGAGGGACTCGGGGTTCCGCCGGCGCGGCTGTATCGCCAGCACCTCGTGGGAGGCCGCGGCCACGGCCTCCGCGATGGCCGAGTTGATCCGGTCGAAGCCGTGGAGGACGCTGATCGTCGCGCTGTCCGTCGTTCCCGTCCGGCGGCCGTCGATGCGCATCAGCGGCTCGAACGCCTCGGCCAGCCGCTCCTCGCGCCGCCGTTCGTCCGCGATCCGCGCCCCCGAGGCGCGCAGCATCCGGTGCAGGGCCACGGCGGGGGCGACCGGCTCCAGCCGGTCCGGGTCGGCGGCGGCCGGATGCAGCAGGCCGTGGTCGAGCAGGCACGGAGCCGCGTCGGCGTCCGCGGGGCGCACCCATCCGTCGCGCAGGGCGTGTGCGTAGAGCTCCGATCCTGCGGGGCACAGGTCTTCCACACCGTGCTCCGGGTGGGACGGGGATGTCACTCCGCCGCTCCCTCCTGTCTGAGGATGCCCGACTCCGCGATGAGATAGCCGAGTTGGGCCCGGCTCTCGCTGCCGAGGGTGGCGGCGAGTTTGGCGATGTGGACGCGGGCGGTGCGGATGTTCATGCCGAGGCGGTCGGCTATGACGGCGTCGGTGAGGCCCTCGACCAGCAGGCCGGCTATGGCTCGTTGGCGGGGGGTGATGCCGTTGAGGGAGGGCTGCTGGACCGTCTCGGGGTACATGGGGGCGGCCATGTGCCAGAGGCGGTCGAAGGTGATGGCGAAGTAGTCGATCAGTACCGGGTGGCGTACTTCGAGGGCGAGCGTGCGGTCCCTGTTGGCGGGGATGAAGGCGACGGAGCGGTCGATCACGACGAGGCGCTCGGTGACCTGGTCGAGGGTCCGTGCCTCGGCGTCGCCGTCCAGCTGCTCGTAGCGGGCCGTCACGGCGGGCGAGTAGCGCTGTGTGTGCTGGTAGAGAGTGCGGATGCGGCCGCCGCGGTCGAGCAGGGCCTGGTCGCGGCCCAGGCTCCTGGCCAGGCGGGAGGCAGGATTGTGGCCGTCGTACGGCTGAATGGCCAGGAGCTCGCTGGAGGCGTCGGCCATGGCGGTGGCGATGGCCTCGTTGATCCGGTCGAGTCCGCCGAGGAGGCTGATGACCGGCGGGTCCGTCGTGGCCGTGCGCCGGCCGTCGATGCGCATGAGCGGCTCCAGCGTCTCGGCCAGCCGCTGCTCGAGCTGCCGCTCGTCGGCGATGCGGTCCGCCGAGGCGCGCAGCCGACGGTGGAGAACGAGGGCCGGAGCGACGGGCTCCAGGCGGTCCGGGTCCGTGACGTCGGGATCCAACAGGCCGAAGCCGACGAGACAGGGAGCCGTCCGGACGTCCGCACTGCTGACGTGCCCCTCACGCAGCGCCCGGCCGTACAGCTCCAAGCCCTCATCGCACAGTTCCTCCGGACCGTGCCGGTGTGGCTGTGTCGTCACGTGTGACCTTCTTCTTCCTGTGGGGTCAGGGCTCCTGCTTCAGGATCCCCGACTGCGCTATGAGGAACCCGAGCTGGGCGCGGCTGCCGCTGCCCAGAGCCGTCGCGAGCTTGGCTATGTGGGCGCGGCAGGTACGGACGTTCATCCCCAGGCGCCGGGCGATCGCCTCGTCGACGTGGCCCTCGATGAGGAGCTTGGCGATCGAGTGCTGGATCTCGGTGATGCCGTCCGGGGCGGTCTCGTACGGCGCGCCGGCGCTCAGCGGGACCGCGCGGTTCCACATGAACTCGAAGACCTTGATCAGGTAGCGGACGAGCCCCGGATGACGGAGTTCGAGGGCGATCTCCCCGTCGTCGCGGGTCGGGATGAAGGCCACGGTCTCGTCGCAGATGATCAGCCGCTCGACGAGTTCGTCGATGGTCCGGTACTCCACCTTGCCGTCGGTGAACTGGGCCACGTAGGCCAGCGTCTCGGGGCTGTAGCGGGCCGGGTGCTGGTAGAGCGTCCGGATGCGGCAGCCGCGTTCGATCAGCGGCCTGTCGCGGTTCAGCCCCTGCGCGAGGGTGTGCTCCAGCCGGCGGCGGCTCGGCTGCACGGTGAGCATCTCGGTCTGGCACTGGGCGGTGGCCAGATCGAGTGCCGCGTTGATCCGGTCGAGGCCCTCCAGCACCGTGATCGAGTGCGTGGTCGCCGTCGACTGGGCGCTGAGGGCCATGAACGGCCCGAAAGCGTCGGCGAGTTCGATGGACATCCGCCTGCGCTGGGTGATCTCGCTCTCGATCGGGTTGAGCCGCTGGGCGAGGGCGATCGACGGGGGCACCGGGCGCAGCCAGTTCGGATCGTCAGGATCGGGATGAAGGAGGGCGAACTCCATCAAGCAGGGCGCGGGTTCCACATCCTTACGGGCGACGCGCCCAGTCCGGAGAGCGTTCCCGTAGAGGCGACGCCCGTCCTCGCACAGATCGGTCAGCTCGTGAGGATGTGTCTGATTAGTCTCGTTAATCACCAAATCTCCACCCCCCAGGGTCCTGAACGTGCAGGAACATGATGCATCGATTGTGTGGCCACGACGTGCCGGAATGCGCCATCGTCGTAGTCGACGGGGGAGAGGTGACCTTCAAATGAGGACGAAGCCGACTATGCATAAGAGAATGCTTCGCTCGGCGCTTCTCGCCGCCTTCTCCGCCGTTGTGGCTTTCGGGGCGCTGAGTGGCCTTGCGGCGACCGACGACAGTACCTGGCGCACGACCAACGTGACCGCCGACGACAGCACCTGGGTCGTCACGGCGTCCGACGTCCCGGGCGACAGCACCTGGGTCGCTCCGAGCGACAGCACGTGGGTCGCCGAGTCATGACCACTCCCCCCGACGACCGTTCCTTCCGGCGCGAGATGGCCACGGCCTACCGCTCCGGCTGGCACTTCATCGATCTGGCCACCGCCATCCCCCACAGCGGTGACTCGCTCATGGTGACGGTGTTCGGAGAGCCGGTCGTCGTGACGCGGGACGAGGACGAGGACGTACGGGCCTACCGGTGTCTGCGGCGGCCTCGGGGGGCGCCGCAGCCAGTGCGATGCGCCATCCGGTACGGAATGATCTTTGTGAATCTTGACCAGCGAGACCACCGGCTGGTGGAAACGGATGCCCCCGACGTCCAGACCATCTCAGCCACCCCCCGCAGTGCCTGACGCGATTCCCCCGTCGTAACAGATCGCTCAGGTGCTTCCCCCCGCAGCGGCGTCACCGTGACCTGAACACGGTGACGCCGCTGCAGTTTGTGCGCAATCTCCGGGTATCGACCGATCCCGGGTGGCTGAAAATCGGCGCTTCAGCTTTTCCCCGGCACCTTCCCCACCGCCTTCCCCATCGCCCGCGTCAGCTCGATCTCGATCACCACCCGGGACGGGTTCGGCGACGGCGCCCGCTCATAACGCTCCGCGTACCGGCGCTCCGCCTCGGCGACCCGGTCGCGTTCGACGCGTACGACGGCCCGGCCCTCCAGCGTGGCCCAGCGCCGCCCGTCCACCTGGCACACGGCGACCCGGGCGCCCCGGGGGCCGGCGGCCAGGACGTTCAGCACCTTCGTGCTCGACTTGTTCGCGATGACCCGAGCAAGCCGTGTCTCCGGGTCGTATGTCACTCCGACAGGGACGACGTGCGGGGTGCCGTCGGGGCGGAGGGTGGTGAGGGTGCACAGGTGCCGTTCCCGCCAGAAGCTGAGATACGACGGGTCGGGATCGCCCGGGTCCACCGGATATGCGGCCATGGTCCCGGAACTTAGTCCCCCGATCCTCCCCGCCACTGCCTTGAGTGGAATAGACTCAACTTTGTGCACGTTGACCGTGTCATTCCGTGCACGAAGATCGTAGGAGGAGGAGTACCGGAACGTGGACGCCGAGCTGACCAACAGGAGCCGGGACGCGATCAACGCGGCCAGCAACCGTGCCGTGACCGGGGGGCACGCGGATCTGACCCCGGCGCATCTGCTGCTCTCGCTGCTGGAGGGGCAGGACAACGAGAACATCACCGACCTGCTGGCCGCCGTCGACGCGGACCAGGCCGCCGTACGGTCCGGGGCCGAGCGGGTGCTCGGTTCGCTGCCCAGCGTGACCGGGTCGACCGTCGCGCCGCCGCAGCCCAGCCGCGAGCTGCTCGCGGTGCTCGCGGACGCGGGTGAGCGCGCGAAGGAGCTCGGCGACGACTACCTCTCGACCGAGCACCTGCTGATCGGTATCGCCGCGAAGGGCGGCGCGGCCGGGGACGTACTCTCCCAGCAGGGGGCCAGTGCGAAGAAGCTGCTGGACGCGTTCCAGAAGAGCAGGGGAGGGCGCCGGGTGACCACACCCGACCCCGAGGGGCAGTACAAGGCGCTGGAGAAGTTCGGTACGGACTTCACGGCCGCCGCGCGCGAGGGCAAGCTCGACCCGGTCATCGGGCGGGACCAGGAGATCCGGCGGGTCGTCCAGGTGCTGTCCCGCCGCACGAAGAACAACCCCGTGCTGATCGGCGAGCCCGGCGTCGGCAAGACCGCCGTCGTCGAGGGGCTGGCGCAGCGGATCGTCAAGGGGGACGTGCCGGAGTCCCTCAAGAACAAGCGGCTGGTCTCGCTGGACCTGGGCGCGATGGTCGCGGGGGCGAAGTACCGGGGTGAGTTCGAGGAGCGGCTGAAGACCGTCCTCGCGGAGATCAAGGACTCCGACGGCCAGATCATCACCTTCATCGACGAACTCCACACCGTCGTCGGCGCGGGTGCCGGGGGCGACTCCGCGATGGACGCCGGCAACATGCTGAAGCCGATGCTCGCCCGCGGCGAACTGCGCATGGTCGGCGCGACGACCCTCGACGAATACCGCGAACGCATCGAGAAGGACCCGGCGTTGGAGCGCCGCTTCCAGCAGGTGCTGGTCGCGGAGCCGAGTGTCGAGGACACGATCGCGATCCTGCGCGGACTCAAGGGCCGCTACGAGGCGCACCACAAGGTCGTCATCGCGGACAGCGCGCTGGTGGCGGCCGCGACCCTCTCCGACCGGTACATCACCTCCCGCTTCCTCCCCGACAAGGCGATCGACCTGGTCGACGAGGCGGCCTCCCGCCTCCGCATGGAGATCGACTCGTCCCCGGTCGAGATCGACGAACTCCAGCGCTCCGTCGACCGGTTGAAGATGGAGGAACTGGCCCTCGACAAGGAGACGGACGCCGCCTCCATCGAGCGTCTGGAGAAGCTGCGCCGCGACCTCGCCGACCGCGAGGAGGAGCTGCGCGGCCTCAACGCCCGCTGGGAGAAGGAGAAGCAGTCCCTCAACCGCGTCGGCGAGCTGAAGGAGAAGCTCGACGAACTCCGCGGCCAGGCCGAACGGGCCCAGCGCGACGGCGACTTCGACACCGCGTCCAAGCTGCTCTACGGCGAGATCCCCTCCCTGGAGCGGGACTTGGAGGAGGCCTCCCAGGCCGAGGAGGAAGCCTCCAAGGACACGATGGTCAAGGAGGAGGTCGGCCCCGACGACATCGCGGACGTCGTCGGCTCCTGGACCGGCATCCCCGCAGGCCGTCTCCTGGAGGGCGAGACGCAGAAACTCCTGCGCATGGAGGAGGAGTTGGGCCGCCGCCTCATCGGCCAGCGAGAGGCCGTACAGGCGGTCTCCGACGCCGTACGACGCACTCGCGCGGGCATCGCGGACCCGGACCGCCCCACCGGCTCGTTCCTCTTCCTGGGTCCGACGGGCGTGGGCAAGACCGAACTGGCAAAGGCGCTCGCGGACTTCCTCTTCGACGACGAGCGGGCGATGGTCCGCATCGACATGTCGGAGTACGGCGAGAAGCACAGCGTGGCCCGACTGGTCGGTGCCCCGCCCGGATACGTCGGCTACGAGGAGGGCGGCCAGCTCACGGAGGCGGTGCGCAGGCGGCCGTACTCGGTGATCCTGCTCGACGAGGTCGAGAAGGCGCACCCCGAGGTCTTCGACGTGCTGCTCCAGGTGCTGGACGACGGCCGGTTGACGGACGGTCAGGGCCGCACGGTCGACTTCCGCAACACCATCCTGATCCTCACCTCGAACCTGGGCAGCAACTTCCTGATCGACCAGACCACGGGCGAGGACGAGAAGAAGGAGCAGGTCCTTCAGGTGGTCCGGGCGTCCTTCAAGCCGGAGTTCCTGAACCGGCTGGACGACCTGGTGGTCTTCTCCGCCCTGAACAGGGAGGAGCTCGGCCGCATCGCCGCCCTCCAGATCGGCCGCCTCGCCAAGCGCCTCGCGGAACGCCGCCTCACCCTGGAGATCAGCGACGAGGCCCTGACCTGGCTCGCGGACAACGGCAACGACCCGGCGTACGGCGCGCGACCGCTCCGCCGCCTCGTCCAGACCGCGATCGGCGACCGGCTCGCCAAGGAGATCCTGGCGGGCGAGGTCAAGGACGGGGACACGGTGCGGGTGGACGCGTTCGGGGAGGGGCTGATCGTGGGGCCGGCGACGGGGAAGACGCTGTAGGTGGCACCGTAGGAACCCGGGCCGACCGGATCGACCGGATCCGGATCGACCCGGTCGACCGGATCAGGTCAGCCCAGGGCGGACAGTCCCGGCAGGGGTTGCCACCCCCCTCCCCGCATGGGGGAGGATGGCGGAATCCGTACGAAGGGAAATACACGGTGAGCATCGACCCGTCCTCGATTCCGAACTTCGGGGGCCAGCCCGAGCCGAACCCCCAAGGACCGGCGGGCCCCGTCGTCCCGGATCAGGACCTCGTGAAGCAGCTCCTCGACCAGATGGAGCTGAAGTATGTCGTCGACGACGAGGGTGACCTCGCGGCGCCGTGGGAGCAGTTCCGTACGTACTTCATGTTCCGCGGCGAGGACGACCAGCTGGTCTTCTCGGTGCGGACGTTCTACGACCGTCCGCACGACATCGACGTCAAGCCGCAGCTCCTGGAGTCGATCGACGACTGGAACCGCCGCACCCTGTGGCCCAAGGTCTACACGCACACCCACGACGACGGCACCGTCCGTCTCATCGGTGAGGCGCAGATGCTGATCGGCACCGGCGTCGACCTGAACCACTTCGTGTCCTCGACGGTCAGCTGGGTGCGCGCGGCGATCGAGTTCGACCGCTGGCTCGTCGAGCAGCTCGGCCTCACCGAGGAAGTCGACGAGGCCGTCGAGAAGCCCGAGGACGACGAGGAGTAGTTCTCGTCAGTACCGCTCAGTCCCGCAGGACCACGTATGACCGGCGCCCGTCCACAGCCTGTGGACGGGCGCCGGTCTTTTCGTCTCTCAGACCGCCAGCTTCTTCAGCCGGTCCACCGCTTCCTCCAGCACACCGACCCGCTTGCAGAACGCGAACCTCACGAAGGGCGCGCCCTCCTCCCGGTGGTCGTAGAAGACCGCGTTCGGGATGGCGACGACCCCGGCGAGTTCCGGCAGCGCGCGGCAGAAGGCGAAGCCGTCCGTCTCTCCGAGTGGGCGGATGTCGGTCGTGACGAAGTACGTGCCCGCCGGGCGGAAGACCTCGAAGCCCGCCTCCGCCAGGCCCGTCGCCAGGACGTCCCGCTTGGCCAGCATGTCCGCGCGGAAGGCGTCGAAGTACGAGTCCGGGAGCGCCAGGGCCTCCGCCACCGCGTACTGGAACGGGCCCGACGCCACGTACGTCAGGAACTGCTTCGCCGACCGTACGGCCGTGACGAGGGCCGGCGTCCCCGTCACCCACCCGACCTTCCACCCCGTGAACGAGAACGTCTTGCCCGCCGAACCGATCGACACCGTCCGCTCCCGCATCCCCGGGAAGGACACCAGCGGAATGTGCTCGGCCTCGTCGAACACCAGGTGCTCGTACACCTCGTCCGTGATCACCAACAGATCGCGTTCTACGGCGAGTTCGGCGATGGCGGCGAGTTCCTCGCGGGTGAGGACGGTGCCGGTCGGGTTGTGCGGGGTGTTGATCAGGAGGAGGCGGGTGCGGTCGGTGACGGCGGCGCGCAGCTCGTCCAGGTCGAGTCGGAAGCGGCCCTCGGACGGGCGGAGCGTGACCGGTACGCGGGTGCCGCCCGCCATCGCGATGCAGGCCGCGTAGGAGTCGTAGTACGGCTCCAGGGCGATGACCTCGTCGCCGGGTTCGACGAGGGCGAGCAGGGCCGCGGCGATCGCCTCCGTCGCGCCCGCCGTGACCAGGACCTCGGTGTCGGGGTCGTAGGGGAGGCCGTAGCGGCGCTGCTGGTGGGCGGCGATCGCGGTGCGGAGTTCGGGGACGCCGGGGCCCGGCGGGTACTGGTTGCCGCGTCCGTCGCGCAGTGCGCGGACCGCCGCCTCACGGATCTCCTCGGGGCCGTCCGTGTCGGGGAAACCCTGGCCGAGGTTGATCGAACCGGTCTTCAGGGCCAGGGCGGACATCTCGGCGAAGATCGTCGTCCCGAACTCGGCGAGCCGGCGGTTGAGGAGGGGGCGTGCACTGGAGGTCATGCCCGTCATCCTGCGCCGAAGCCGCGACGTTCCTCAACTTTCCGTGCCGGACCTCACCTCCGGCCGGGCCGCCGGGACGGCGGCGGGTTCGTGGCGGAGGGCGCCCCCGGGGGGCGTCCTTGGCGGCTTCCTCGCTGTTCGTTCGCGGGACCGGGGCGCGGGGAGTTCGCTGAATTCAGGTATCTGGTCGCCTCCGGCGAGATGGGCGGCACAGCCGTCCAGGAAGGCCCGCCTTCCCCGTTCGACCGCAGTCCGGCCGCGAGGGCCCGCTCTTTTTCCTGATGCGCGTACACGTAGTAGCCCTCGACCGGCTGCGGCACGACGGGCTGTTGCGGAGCCATCGGTTCCGGCCAGGGGCGGGCCATGTCCAGGTGCGCCTCGTACGACATGGGCACCGGTCCGGGCCCGGGGCCCCACCCGGCCGCCTGCTCCTTCCGGGCCTGGCGCCCCTGCATGTACAGGGCCCCGCCGGCGAGGATCATCCCGACGCCGATGCCCGCTCCGAACCCGCTGGCGATCAGCGCGCCGGCCACCGCGAGCCCGCCCACCGCCAAGGTGGCGCCGATCATCTTCCGGCCTCGGGGCGTCTTGGCCAGCCGTACGGCGTTCGACGCCGCGCCCCGCACCCGTCCGGCGCAGCAGGCCACCGTCTCCGTCTCCGTTGCGCCGCCGCCTGCTCCCGGCGGCGCCGTACACCTGGTTGTCGTCGGACATGGTGCGCTCCTGGGTTCTGGCGGTCCCGTGGGAACCGGGTGCGGCGCCGGTTCGCCCGAGCCGGTCATGCCCGGTCACGGCCGTGCGGGAGAACCTCGTGGAGGGACAACGGCCGTGCACCCCCGGCCGGTTCAGTCCGCGGGTTCCCCGGGGCAGCCTCAGAAGTTCCTCAACTCTGCTTTGGCAGGTGAGACGGCCGGGCATCCCTGTGTCACGCACCACACGAGGCGCCCACGGGGGGCCGCTTCGGGGGAACTGGAAGGAGGGTGACGTCATGTTCTTCTTCGTCATCCTGGCGGTGATCGCAGTCGCCTTCATCGGAATGATCGTCCGCGCGGGGCGCAAGGACAAGCTCGGCAAGGGATCGGGCCGTCGGGGCGGGTTCTACGGAGGTAGCGCCGCCGGTACGAGCAGCAGCTGGTGGGCGGGGGACGGGGGTTCGTCGTCCTCGGGTGGGCACTCCGGGGGGCACCACGGGGGCCACCACTCCTGCGGTGGCGGCGGGCACTCGTCCTGCGGGGGCGGCTCGTCGTGCGGCGGGGGATCGTCCTGCGGGGGTGGGGGCGGCTGCGGCGGCGGCAACTGAGCCGGACGCGGTGACCGGGTGAGCCGGACGCGGTGACGGCTGACACGGGGCAGCCGAGCGCCGCGGAGGGATCGAACGGGCAGGGCGAAAGGGCTCGAACGGTATCGAAAAGTATCGGACGGGGGGTCGGAGCGCCCGCCGGGAGACCGCTCCCGGCGGGCGCTCCGGCGCGCGCCTGACACGCCTGGGCGTACGCCTTGGTTGAACAGTTGAGCTGTGCAGCCCCCTGAGGGATGGAAACCCCACGAAGTTGGGTAAAAACGCTGTGGTGGCGCCACCGCTCATGATTCCCTCTAAAACACCAAAGCAGCCCCAACGCAACCCCTCGGGCGCCTGCAGACACCTTCTCCTTACTGGGCCGACCGGGCCGATGTCCTGGTGTCGGCCGGGGTGTGCCGGACCCCCACACCTCCCCTCACCTCCCCTTTCTTTGCGTGCTAGCGGAGCCGATCCATGCTCACGACCCTGAAGACCTCCTACACCGATACGCGCGCGGCCGACCTCGCCTGGACCCTGGGGCGCGAGCCGCTTCCCGCCCTGGCCACGCTCGATCTCGAACTGGCCGGTGCGAAGCTCCAGTTGAGACTGCTCGGCGCGTCCCACCAGGTACTCCTGGACGAGGAGCGGGGCAGCTGTTCGGAGACGGTCGCGTGCATCCCGGGTTCCAGCACACCGCTGCCGCTCGGGGTGGCCAAGCGGGTCGGCGACTGGGAGTACGAGTTCGCGGCCCGGGTCGAGGTGCTGTCCCCGGGGCAGTTCGCGGGCCGCGCCCAGGAACTGCTGGCCCTGGTCGCCGACCATCCCAACGGTCTCGCCGGGGTCTTCCCCGGCAGCCCGCACGCCTTCACCGCGATGCTCGCCCAGCGGCACGAGGGGCAGGTGCACTGGCGCACCTGGCACGCGTATCCGCAGGACGGGCAGCTGGTGGCGACGCGGACACGGGTGGGGGTGCGGGTGCCGGTGGGGCACGCGATGCCGTCGCCGGTATAAACCTGGACGGGTCCGGATGAGGCCGTGTGGCCGACACCGACCCCGGTCGCTGTAAACACATTCCACACGTGTGGGTGACGAAGCGTGCCCATCATGTGACGTAACGTCGCAGCGTGATCGAACCGCACGCGCCGGCCCGGCCGGGTACCCAGCCACCGTGGGCAGGCCCCGCGCGGCTGCCCGTACGGCCGGGCACGGGCCGGTTCCTGGTGCTCGCGGGCGTCTTCGTCTGCGCGGCCTGCGGACTCGTGTACGAACTCGAACTCGTCGCCCTCGCCTCGTACTTGATCGGCGACTCGGTCACCCAGGCGTCCGTCGTCCTCTCCGTGATGGTGTTCGCGATGGGCATCGGCTCGCTCGCCGCGAAACGGCTGCGCTGGCACGCGGCGGCGGGGTTCGGCGCGGTCGAGGCGGCGCTCGCGCTGATCGGCGGGTGCAGCGCGATGGCCTTGTACGCGGTCTTCGCCTGGACCGGGAACTGGGGCGGGCTGTGGGCCCAGGGCCCACGCTGTCTCCTGGTCGCCTTCTCGCTCGCCATCGGGCTGCTGATCGGCGCGGAGGTTCCGTTGCTGATGGAGCTGATCCAGCGGATCCGTCGTCAGGACGCGGGGGGTGCGGTCGCCGATCTGTTCGCGGCGGACTACGTCGGTGCGCTGGTCGGTGGCCTGGCGTTTCCCTTCCTGCTGCTGCCGTTCCTGGGCCAGCTGACCGGCACGCTGCTCACCGGCACGGTCAACGTGGTCGCCGGCGGCTCCCTGGTCCTGGGCCTGTTCCGCCGCGACCTCTCCCGGCGGGGGCGCTGGCTCCTGGTCATCACCAACCTCACGGTGCTCGGCCTGCTCGCCTCCGCCGCCGTCCTGGTCGACGACTTCGAACGGGCCGCGCGGCACGCGGTCTACGGCAAGGACGTCCGGGTCGCGCTCCAGACCGACGTCCAGGAGGTCGTCCTCACGGGTGGCGACCACGGCCGTCCTCTGGATCTCTTCCTCGACGGTCGCCTGAGGGTGAGCGGCCGCGACGAGAACCGTTACCACGAGGCCCTCGTCGCCCCCGCGATGAACGGTCCCCACGCGCGCGTGCTCGTCCTCGGCGGCGGGGACGGTCTCGCGGCGCGGGAAGTACTGCGCCACCAGGGCGTGCGCCGCGTCGACATCGTCGAACTCGACGCCGGCGTCGTCCGGTTGGCCCGTCACGACCCCGGCCTGTCCGCCCTCAACGGTCACGTCTACGACGACCCGCGCGTCCACGTGAGTACGGGTGACCCCTTCGACCGGCTGCGCGCGGTGCGCCCGGGGTCGTACGACGTGGTCGTCGCGGATCTTCCGGACCCCGGCATCACCGCCAGCACGAAGCTGTACTCCCAGGAGTTCTACGGCCTTGCGCGCCGCGCGCTCACGGAGCGGGGGCGGCTGGTCGTGCACGCCGGTCCGGTCTCCTCGCGGCGCCATGTCTTCTGGACGGTGGTCTCGACGGTCCGTGCGGCCGGGCTGCACCCTGTTCCGTACCGGGTGGGCGGCCGTGCCTCGGGGTTCGCGGCGGGGCCCGACCGGGCGACCGGGACGTCTCGGGCTCCGCGGGACTGGGGGTTCGTGCTGGCGACCCGGGGGGTGGCCCCTGCCGAGCCGCCGGGGCTCGAGAGCGAGGAACGGGCGGCGGAGCGGACGCGGGTGGCGGGGCTGGCGGCTTCTACGTTGGTGCATCCGCGGTACTGATGGTGGGTTCGCCCGCCGGGGGTGGTGGGTGGGTCGGGGTCGTGGCGGTACGGCGAGGCCGCCGCTTGCGGGGTCCTTCGGTTTGTCACCACGGCTGGACGGGTTGGTGCCGGGTACGCGGCGGGCTGCGCCGTACCGCCACGACCCGCTCCCGTCTCGTCGGCGGCTGCGGGGGCGCCCGCCTTTTCAACGCAGGTCGGCATTCATCAGCCCGTCCGGCGTTGGAGGACGAGGCCGTTCAGGCCGAAGCGGGGGTCTGGGGGCGCAGCCCCCAGGGGCGCCCGCGTCAACACGCCAGCACTTCTGGGCAACGGCAGGTGTACCCCCGGTCAACCTAGGTAGGCTCGGCAAGCATGGAGCATGAGGTGTACGTTCCGGTTCCCGCCGAGCGACTTCGGGCCGCGCTCGCAGCGCCCGCTCGGGTCGCCCGCGCCGTCCCCGGCTTCCAGCAGGACGCCGGTACCGAACCCGTCGCCGGACGCCTGAAGGTCCGCGTCGGCAGCCACTCCATCACCTACCGGGGTTCCGTGCGCGTCTCCGCGCAGGACGACGGCACGTACGCCGTGGAGGGTGACGCGACCGAGGCCCGCGGTACCGGTTCCGTGAAACTCGCGCTCACGTTGCGCGTCCGCGAATCCGACGGCGGCTCCACCCTGGTCTTCGACGGTACGGCGACGGCGGACGGCCGGATCACCGAACTGGCGCCGGACGCGGTGAGGTCGGCGACGACCAGGCTGCTGGACCGGTTCGCGGAGAACCTGGGGGCGGAAGCGGATGGGGATGAGGAAAGGGGGGTGGAGGAACCGGGGTCGGGTGAACTCGCCGAACCCACCGCCATGTTGGAGGCACTGGACACCGAGGTTCCGCCTCCGCCCACGGATCCGCTGGCCGACGAGCTCGATGAGATCGACGACATCGACGACCCCGTGGGCGACATCGGTGGCCTGGACGAACCCGGACCCCATGTCTCCGAGACCTTCGCCGACACCCCCGAACCTCCCGCCGAGGCCGCGCACGCGCGCCGCACGATGATCGGGCGCAGCGCGGAGGAGGTCGACCACGCGCCCCCGCGCGGCCGTTACGCCCCGGTCCCCGCCCCGCAGACCGTGGCCACGAACGCCACCCTCCGCTGGGCGGCCCCCGCGGCGGCGGTGATCGTGGCCTCGGCGATCGTGGTCAACAGGGTGCTGCGCAAACGCCGTTGACGGGTCGCCGTTCGCCCTCTTGATCCGCCCAGTAGGGTCGTGCCGTGAGTAACGAAGAGATCACGCTGACCGCGGGCGACGCGGAAGTGACGGTGCAGCCGGGCAACGGCGGCCGTATCGGAGGGCTCCGTGTCGGCGGCACCGAACTCCTGCGCCAGGGCGAGCGGTTCGGGTGCTTCCCGATGGTCCCCTGGTGCGGGCGGATCCGCGACGGGCGATTCCGGGACGGTACGACCGTCCGGCAGATGCCCCTCAACTCCCCGCCGCACGCCATCCACGGCACCGTCCGCGACGGCGCCTGGCGCACCGCCCGCAGGTCGGCCGACGAGGCGGTCATCACGTACGACCTGGTCGAGCCCTGGCCCCACCCGGGCCGCGTCACCCAGGTCGTCGCGCTGACCGGGGACGCTCTGACGCTCACGATGGCGGTGGAGGCGCACGACGACTCTTTCCCGGCGCAGATCGGCTGGCACCCGTGGTTCCACCGCAACCTCGGCGGCGAGGACGTGACCGTCGACTTCAGCCCCGCCTGGCAGGAGGAGCGCGGCGACGACCACCTCCCCACCGGCAAGCGCATCGACCCTGAGCCGAGCCCCTGGGACGACTGTTTCGGCATGCCGGGCGGTGTCGACGTCACGCTGACCTGGCCGGGGCAGCTGGAGCTGAAGGTGACGAGCCCGGAGGAATGGGTCGTCGTCTACGACGAGCAGGAGGCCGCCGTGTGCGTGGAACCGCAGACCGGCCCGCCGAACGGCCTGAACACCCTGCCCCGCCTGGTCACCCCGATCGAGCCGCTCGAAGCCACGATGACCTGGGCGTGGACCCGCCTCTAAGCTGGGCGGCATGACGGACGTACGCGGCGTGGTGCTGCAGCAGATCAAGGACAAGGCCGTGGTGCACGGCAAGGTGACCCTGTCGTCGGGGCTGGAGGCCGATTACTACATCGACCTCCGCCGCGTCACCCTCGATGGGGAAGCCGCTCCGCTCGTCGGGCAGGTGCTGCTGGATCTGACCGCCGACCTCGACTTCGACGCGGTGGGCGGGCTGACCATGGGCGCCGACCCGGTCGCCACGTCGATGCTGCACGCCGCCGCCGCGCGCGGCCGGAGGCTGGACGCCTTCGTCGTGCGCAAGGCCGCGAAGGCGCACGGCATGCAGCGTCAGGTGGAGGGGCCGGAGATCGCGGGCCGCCGGGTGCTGGTCGTCGAGGACACCTCCACCACCGGCGACTCCCCGCTCACCGCCGTCGAGGCCGTGCGCGCGGCCGGCGCCGAGGTAGTCGGCGTCGCGACCATCGTGGACCGGGCGACCGGTGCCGCCGAGAAGATCGAGGCCGGGGCCGGGGTGCCGTATCTCTTCGCCTACTCCAAGGACGAGCTGGGCCTGGACTGACCGCCCACTCTTAGCATCCGGCCGCGTCTGGAAAGATGGGGCCGACGATGACGTCGCACCCAAGGTCTAGGTCAGGGCCGTAGCACGCAGATCGCGAAGATCGCCAACCCGCACATACCAAGGAGCGGACAGATGCCCATCGCAACCCCCGAGGTCTACAACGAGATGCTCGACCGGGCGAAGGCAGGCAAGTTCGCCTACCCGGCCATCAATGTGACCTCGACCCAGACCCTGCACGCTGCGCTGCGCGGCTTCGCGGAGGCCGAGAGCGACGGCATCGTCCAGATCTCCACGGGTGGCGCGGAGTTCCTGGGCGGCCAGTACGCCAAGGAGATGGTCACGGGTTCCGTGGCCCTGGCCGAGTTCGCGCACATCGTCGCCGAGAAGTACCCGGTCACGGTCGCGCTGCACACCGACCACTGCCCCAAGGACAAGCTCGACGGCTACGTCCGTCCGCTGATCGCCGTCTCCGAGGAGCGCGTGAAGGCCGGCGGCAACCCGCTGTTCCAGTCGCACATGTGGGACGGCTCGGCGGAGACCCTCGCCGACAACCTCGCCATCGCGCAGGAGCTGCTGGCCCGCGCCGCCGCCGCGAAGATCATCCTCGAGGTGGAGATCACCCCGACCGGCGGCGAGGAGGACGGCGTCTCGCACGAGATCAACGACAACCTCTACACCACGGTCGAGGACGCGATCCGTACGGTCGAGGCGCTCGGCCTCGGCGAGAAGGGCCGCTACCTCCTGGCCGCGTCGTTCGGCAACGTGCACGGCGTGTACAAGCCGGGCAACGTCGTGCTCCGCCCCGAGCTGCTCAAGGAGCTGAACGAGGGCGTGGCCGCGAAGTACGGCCAGCCGGCCGGCAGCAAGCCGTTCAACTTCGTCTTCCACGGCGGCTCCGGCTCCACGCCGGAGGAGATCGCCACCGCGCTGGAGAACGGCGTCGTGAAGATGAACCTCGACACGGACACCCAGTACGCGTTCACGCGCCCGATCGCGGACCACATGTTCCGCAACTACGACGGTGTCCTGAAGGTCGACGGCGAGGTCGGCTCCAAGAAGACCTACGACCCGCGCACCTGGGGCAAGCTCGCCGAGGCGTCGATGGCCGCGCGCGTCACCGAGGCGTGCGCGAACCTGCGCTCCACGGGCACGAAGGTCAAGTAGTCAGGGCCCTCCGGGGCGCCTTTTCGCGAGCCCGGTGCTACGGCACCGGGCTCGTTGTATACCTGGGGCATGTCCTCCGACGTCCGGCTCGCCTCGCCCCAGGGCAAGTGGATCCTGCTGACCACGGTGCTCGGCTCCAGCATGGCCATGGTGGACTCCACCGTCGTCAACGTCGCCCTGCCCCGCATCGGCCGGGACCTCCACGCCGACCTGGCCGCCCTCCAGTGGACGGTCAACGCGTACATGCTCACGCTGGCCGGCCTGATCCTGCTCGGTGGTTCCCTCGGCGACCGTTACGGCCGCCGCAAGATCTTCGTCCTGGGTGTGGTGTGGTTCGCGGCGGCGTCACTGCTGTGCGGACTCGCCCCCAATGTGGGTGTCCTGGTCGCGGCCCGCGCGCTCCAGGGCATCGGCGGCGCGCTCCTGACCCCCGGCTCCCTCGCCCTGATCCAGGCCTCCTTCCACCCCGACGACCGGGCCAAGGCGGTCGGCCTGTGGTCCGGCTTCGGTGGCATCGGCGCGGCGATCGGCCCGTTCCTGGGCGGCTGGCTGGTGGACGGCCCCGGCTGGCGCTGGGTGTTCCTGATCAACGTCCCCATGGCCCTGATCTGCGCCCCCGTCGCCGTACGCCACGTCCCCGAGTCCGCGGACGGCCGCAAGCACGGCCGCTTCGACGTACTGGGCGCGGCACTTGGGGCTGTGTCGCTCGCGCTCGTGACGTACGCCCTGATCGAGGCGCGCAACGGCTCGCTGGTGGTCGTACTGACCGCCGTCGCCGGTGTGGCGGCAGGCATCGCCTTCGTCTACGTCGAGAAGCGCGACCCCGACCCGATGATGCCGCCGGACATCTTCGCGTCACGCCAGTTCACCGCGGTCAACCTCGTCACCCTCTGCGTCTACGCGGCCTTCGGCGGCTTCTTCTTCCTGACCGCGCTCCAACTCCAGGTGGTGGCGGGCTACTCGGCGCTCCAGGCAGGCACGGCCCTGCTCCCGACAACCGCCCTGATGCTGCTCTTCTCGGCCCGCTCGGGCGAACTGGCCCAGCGCATCGGCCCCCGCATCCCTCTCACGGTCGGCCCGCTGCTCTGCGCGACGGCGATGCTGCTGATGCTGCGCGTCGGCCCGGACGCCTCCTACCTCGCCGACGTGGTACCGGCCCTCCTGGTTATGGGCACCGGCATGGTCACCCTCGTCGCCCCCCTCACGGCCACCGTTCTCGCCTCCGTGGACACCGCGAGGGCGGGCCTGGCCAGCGGCATCAACAACGCGGCGGCCCGCGCGGCGGGTCTGATCGCGGTAGCGGCCCTGCCCCTGCTGGCGGGCATGGGCCCGGACGCGTACCTCTCGGCACCCGCCTTCGACCACGCCTTCGACCGGGCGATGCTGTGGTGCGCGGGGGTGCTGGTGGTGGGGTCGGTCCTGGCCTACGCGACCGTACGACGCCCGGCCCCGGACTGCCGCCGCCCGGAATGCCTCACACACGGGTGGGTGACGGCTCCGCCGCTGGAGCCGCGGGTGGGGAAGGGGCCTCTCGACGCGGGGTAGGGGCTCGGCAGGAGTCGGCGCTGTGCGGGTACGCCCGGCCGTTGCCTGTCGGGGTACGCCCGGCGACGGCTTGTCGGGGTACGCCCGGCGACGGCTTGTCGGGGTACGCCCGGCGGGGTACGCCCGGCCATGGCTCGTCGGGACTGCGGGCTTGACCTTGACGTCGGGTCAACCCTCCATCCTTCCGGCAGGAGCTTCCTCGCACTCGCCTGGAACAGCTCCGCGAAGGAGGCGGATGACCATGACGACCCAGACGATCGCCGGTCCGGCGATGCGCGTGCGGGGTCTGGAGAAGTCGTACGGGAAGCTCGAAGTGCTGCGCGGTGTGGACTTCGACGTGGCGCCGGGCAGCATCTTCGCCCTGCTCGGTTCCAACGGGGCGGGCAAGACCACGACCGTGAGGATCCTCGCCACGCTCCTGAAGGCCGACGCGGGCACGGCGCGCGTCCATGGCTTCGACGTCGCCACGCAGCCGGCGGACGTGCGGGAATCCATCAGCCTCACCGGGCAGTTCGCGGCCGTCGACGAGATCCTCAGCGGCCGGGAGAACCTCGTGCTCGTCGCCAGGCTGCGCCACCTCGAGGACCCGGGCGCGGTCGCCGACGACCTGCTGAGGCGTTTCTCGCTGAGCGAGGCGGGCGCGCGGAAGGTGTCGACGTACTCGGGCGGGATGCGCCGCCGGCTGGACATCGCGATGAGCCTCATCGGGAACTCGCCGGTGATCTTCCTGGACGAGCCGACGGCCGGACTCGACCCCGAGGCGCGCATCGAGGTGTGGGACGCGGTCAAGGAGCTCGCCGGCCACGGCACGACGGTGCTGCTCACCACGCAGTACCTCGACGAGGCCGAGCAGTTGGCCGACCGGATCGCGATCCTCCACCAGGGCCGGATCATCGTGAACGGCACCCTCGCCGAACTCAAGCGGCTCTTTCCGCCGGCCGAGGTCGAGTACGTCGAGAAGCAGCCGACTCTGGAGGAGATCTTCCTGGCGGTCATCGGCGGCGGCGACAAGAGCGGCACCACTGGCACGACAACCGGGGGACAGGGATGACCGCCCACTTCTTCAGCGACACCGCCGCGCTCACGGGGCGGACCCTGCGCCATGTCACACGCAGCCCGGACACCATCATCACGACCGTCGTCACGCCGGTCGCCATGATGCTGATGTTCGTCTACGTGTTCGGCGGCGCCATCGACACCGGGTCGGTCCCGTACGTGGACTACATGCTGCCCGGCATCCTGCTCATGACCGTCGCGTCGGGCGTCTCCTACACCGCGTACCGGCTGTTCACCGATGTGAGGAGCGGGCTCTTCGAGCGGTTCCAGTCCATGCCGATCGCGCGGTCGGGGGTGCTGTGGGCTCATGTCGTCACGTCTCTGGTCGCCAACCTGATCGCGCTGGTGCTCGTCGTGGGCGTCGCCGTGCTCATGGGCTTCCGCACCGGGGCCGGGGTACCGGCTTGGCTCGCGGTCGCCGGCATCCTGCTCCTGTTCACCCTGGCCCTGACCTGGCTCGCCGTGATCCCCGGCCTCTCCGCGTCGTCGGTCGAGGGCGCGGGCGCGTTCGCCTACCCGCTCATCTTCCTGCCGTTCGTCAGCTCGGCGTTCGTGCCCACGAGGACGATGCCCGGCCCGGTGCGCTGGTTCGCCGAGCATCAGCCGGTGACGTCGATCGTCAACACGATCCGTGCCCTGTTCACCGGGCAGCCGGTCGGCGACGACATCTGGATCGCGCTCGCGTGGTGTGTGGGCGTCCTCGTCGTGGCGTACGTCTTCGCGATGATCGCCTACCGCCGGAAGATCGCCTGAGGCAGGCTGACACCCATGCTCACCATCAGCCGGCTGTCGGCGTATGCCGGCGTGACCGTACGGGCGGTACGCCACTACCACCACATCGGGCTGCTGCCCGAGCCCGAGCGCGACCGGTCCGGGTACCGGACCTACGACGCCGCCGCGGTCGTACGACTGATCCGGATCCGTGCCCTGGCCGATGCCGGCGTGCCGCTCGCCAGGGTGCAGGAACTCCTCGACGCCGGCCCGGAGGAGTTCGCCGGGGGCGTCCAGGAGATCGACAAGGATCTGCGCGCCGAGATCCGGCGGCTGCAGGACACCCGCAGACGGCTCGCCCGGCTCGCCGCCGGAGAGCAGCTGGCGCTCCCGCAGAGCGTCGTGGACTACCTCGACCGGCTGCGCGGACTCGGCGTCGGGGAGCGGTACATCGAGCTGGAGCGGGATGCCTGGATCATGATCGCCGCGCAGGTACCGCACCTGATCGACTCCGTGATCGCCCAGAAGCACGAGGAACTGGACGACCCCGACATGGTGAGGCTCTACGGCTTCTTCACCGGGGAGCTCGACTGGTCGGCCGGTGATCCGCGGATCGTCGAGGTCGCCGACATCCTGGAGCGCCTGATGACGCGGGCCGTGGAGGCCGGCGAGGCGGGTACCGACGGCCTCGACGACCAGTTCGTCGCCCTGATGGACTCGACGATGCTCGAGTCCGCACCGGGCGCCGAACTGGTGCTGGCGATTCTGCAGGAGCGCGGCTGGCGGGGCTGGACCCGCGTCGAGCGGCTGCCCGCCGAGCGACTCGACACCGAGCCGCCGCCGCCCGAAGGCGACGCGCTCACGTAGGCGGGTGCCGCCGCAGGACAGCTCGCAGGCGTGATGCCGGTCAATCGCCGCCCCTGGGGGAGACTGGAACCCATGACGATTCACGAGAACCTCCTCGGGGGACCGCCCCCGACCCACCTCCCCGAAGACCCCGGGCCGCGTGACCTCCTCGCGAGCGGTGCGACGCCCGCCGATGTCGCCGCGAAGTACCCGACCTCCTCGCTGGCCTGGGCGCTGCTGGCCGACGACGCGTTCGAGCGCGGCAGCGTCGTCGAGTCGTACGCCTACGCCCGTACGGGCTACCACCGCGGGCTCGACTCCCTGCGGCGCAACGGATGGAAGGGGCACGGCCCCGTCCCCTGGGAGCACGAGCCGAACCGCGGGTTCCTGCGGGCCCTGCACGCCCTCGCCCGTGCGGCGCAGGCGATCGGGGAGCAGGAGGAGTACGCGCGCTGCTCGCAGTTCCTGAAGGACTCCTCGCCCACGGCGGCCCAGACGCTCGGCTAGTCCGGGGACGTTGATGCAGGTCCGCCTGGTGTGACCAGGCGGACCTTGCGGTCTCGGGGGACGATTGTGGAGGATGCCCGGTGGGGACCGGGGCCCCCGTGTCGATAACGGCAGGGGCGGACCGCTACCCGGAGTACGCATCAGGAGACAGCGATGTCCCAACCGGCTCAGGAAATCCAGGAGCCCGAGGCCCCGCATCTCGACTTCCAGGGGACGACCCCGTACGAGGACTACGTCCAGGCCGACGTCCTCACCCACCTCCAGCACACCCGCTCCGACGACCCCGGCGAGATGGTCTTCCTCGTCACCACCCAGGTCATGGAGCTGTGGTTCACCGTCATCGTCCACGAGTGGGAGACCGCCGCGCGGGCCCTGCGTGAGGACCGGGTGCCGGTCGCGATCGACGCGCTGAAGCGTTCCGTACGGGAACTCGACGCGCTCAACGCCTCCTGGCGGCCCCTCGGCCAGCTCACGCCGGCCCAGTTCAACTCCTACCGTGCCGCCCTCGGCGAGGGCTCCGGCTTCCAGTCCGCGATGTACCGCCGCATGGAGTTCCTGCTCGGCGAGAAGTCCGCGTCCATGCTCGTCCCGCACCGCGGAGCGCCGCGCGTGCACGCCGAGTTGGAGAAGGCCCTGCACGAACCCAGCCTCTACGACGAGGTGTTGAGGCTCCTCGACCGGCGCGGGCACGCTGTCCCCGAGGCCGTGCTGACGCGTGACGTGACGCTGCGGTACGAGCCGTCGGAGGCCGTCGAGGAGGTGTGGACCGCCCTCTACTCCGGAGACGCGGACGACGAACTCGCCCGGCTCGGCGAGGCGTTGACCGATGTCGCCGAACTCGTGTGGCGATGGCGCAACGACCATCTCGTCGCCACCCGGCGCGCGATGGGCGCGAAGACCGGGACCGGCGGCTCCGCGGGCGTGGCCTGGCTGGAGAAGCGCGCGCAGAAGAACGTGTTCCCCGAGCTGTGGACGGCGCGGTCCCATGTCTGAACTTGCCCTGAAGGCCGAGAAGTTGGACGCCGGTGACGAACTGGCCGGTGTGCGTGCGCAGTTCGTCCTCGACGACGTCGTCTACCTCGACGGGAACTCGCTCGGCGCGCTGCCGGTCGGTGTTCCGGGGCGGGTCGAGGACGTCGTACGGCGTCAGTGGGGCGAGCTGCGTATCCGCTCCTGGGACGAGAGCGGCTGGTGGACCGCGCCCGAGCGGATCGGCGACCGGATCGCCCCGCTGGTCGGGGCGGCGGCCGGCCAGATCGTCGTCGGCGACTCCACAAGTGTCAATGTCTTCAAGGCACTTGTGGCGGCGGTGCGGATGACGTCCGGCTCGGGGCGGGACGAGATCGTCGTCGACGCCACGACCTTTCCCACGGACGGCTACATCGCCGAGTCGGCCGCCCGGCTGACCGGGTGCACGCTGCGGCCGGTGACCCCGGCCGACGTGCCGGGCGCGCTCGGCGACCGTACGGCGGCGGTGCTCCTCAACCACGTCGACTACCGCACCGGCCGGCTGCACGACCTGCCCGCGCTCACGGCCGCGGTGCATGCGGCGGGTGCCGTGGTCGTCTGGGACCTGTGCCACAGCGCGGGCGCGCTGCCGGTCGGGCTCGACGAGCACGGGGTCGATCTCGCGGTGGGCTGCACGTACAAGTACTTGAACGGCGGCCCGGGTTCACCCGCGTATCTGTATGTGCGGCGGGAGTTGCAGGACCGCTTCGACTCACCGCTGCCCGGCTGGAACTCGCACGTCGAGCCCTTCGGTATGCGGTCCGCGTACGAACCGGCGGCGGGCGCGTTGCGCGGTCGCGTGGGTACGCCGGACATCCTGTCCATGCTCGCCCTGGAAGCGGCCCTCGACGTGTGGGACGGCGAGGGCGGTGGCGTCTCGATCGAGGCGGTGCGCGCCAAGTCCCTTGCCCTGACGGACTTCTTCCTGGAGTGCGTGGCGTCGTACGTCCCCGACGGGCGGGTGGAGTCGGTGACTCCGGTGGCCCACGCGGAGCGCGGCAGCCAGGTCGCGCTGCGGTGCGCCGACGCCGGGGACGTGATGAAACGGCTGATCGAGCGGGGCGTGGTCGGCGACTTCCGGCATCCGGACGTGCTGCGGTTCGGATTCACGCCGTTGTACGTCGGGTTCGGGGATGTGGAGCGGGCGGCTCGGACCTTGGGAGACGTGGTCCGCTAGAAGCTGTACCTCGATCTAACCGTCGTAGGAGACGGGAGCGGTTAGATCGGCGGAGAGGCTGATGACATACACCCCTGCCACGGCGGCGGCTCGCGCGGCTCGCGCGGCGCGCTCCGCGGCGGGGGTGTCCGGGGCGGTCCCGGTGGTCAGCAACTCGTAGTAGAGGGGCGCCGACACGGCCCGTACGACCTGGGAGGGATCGGTGCCGGCGGGCAACTCCCCGCGTGCTACGGCCTGTTCGACGCAGGGCGCCCACTCGGCGACCCGGACCTCGTAGAAGTGGCGCAGGGCCTCGGCCGTACGGACGTCGCAGGTCGCGGCGGCGATGACGGCGCGGAACAGGGCGCCCTGGCGGGGATCGGCGAGGGTGCGCTGCACGAGCAGGGCGTTGGCGCGCAGGTCGCCGAGCAGCGAGCCGGTCTCCTCGCGCGGCAGCGACTGTTCGGCCATGTCGACGAGGAGGTCCGCGACCAGCGCGGTCACCGAACCCCAGCGCCGGTACACCGTGGTCTTGCCGACCTCCGCCCGCCGGGCGACGTCCGAGAGGTCGAGCCGGTCGACGCCCTGCTCGGCCAGCACGTCACCCGCGGCCCGCAGCACCGCCGTACGCACGCGTGCCGTGCGGCCGCCGGGGCGCAGGGTGCCGGGTTCGGGGTCGGGCTGGGGGCTGTGTTCGTGCTCGTCCTCGGCGGACATGATGGGCTCCTGAGGGTGCTGATGAGGTGCCGTGACGGGCACGGCGTCAGCGTAACGAAACAGCAGAACCGTTTAACCCTCACCCAGCGTGACATCCGCGTGTCCGCGCACGTCACCGGCCTGGTAGCGTCCCGCCCACGGCCGCAATCTTCTCCAGGTCCGCCACATCCGAACCGTCCAAATCCTCCCCCAGTGCCGAAAGCCTGGGAGGTGCCCCCATCGTCGCTGAGAGGTTGGAGCATGCCGGACGACGCAGCCGCACGTGCCGCCGCAGAAGAGGAGTCGGCCTTCTCGCACCCCGCCGTCGACCCCGACAGCACCGCCGCGTACGGCGACCACCCCGATCAGGTGATCGACTTCTACGCCCCGCGCGGCGAACGCATGCCGGGCGAGGCCGCACCTCTGGTCGTAGTACTTCACGGGGGCGCGTGGCGCGCCCCGTACGACCGCAGGCACATCACCCCGTTCGCGGACTTCCTGGCGCGTCGGGGGTTCGCGGTGGCCAACGTCGAGTACCGGCGAGGGCCCGCGAGTCCTGCGGAGGGCGCCTCAATTCCGGCGCAGGGCAGTGCGATTGGCGCTACCGGAGGCGCGCTCGCCGGGCGTTGGCCGGACACCTTCGACGACGTCGCGGCAGCGCTGGACGCACTCCCCGCACTCGTACGGGAGGCGCTGCCGCAGGCCGATCCGCGCCGCACGGTGGTCACCGGGCACTCGGCGGGCGGCCACCTCGCCCTGTGGGCCGCGGCCCGGCACGTCCTCCCGAAGGACGCCCCCTGGCGCACCGCCGCCCCCGCCGCGCTGCGCGGTGTCGTCGCCCTCGCCCCGATCGCCGACTTCGCGGTCGCCGAGAAGCTGGCGGTGTGCGACGGAGCCGCCGCTCAACTCCTGGGCGGAGAAGCCAAGTTCGCCGAGCGCCTGCCGTACGCCGACCCGTCGCTCCTCCTCCCCACCGGCATCGCGACCACCCTGGTCCAGGGCCGCGCCGACATCGACGTCCCCGAGGCGGTCGCCGAGTCGTACGCGGACGCGGCGGCGAAGTCGGGCGAGGTCGTGGGCCTCACGCTGCTGGAGGACGTCGGCCACTTCCCGCTGATCGACCCGGCGGCGGACGCGTGCGCGGTGGTGGCGGAGGAGATCGCCCAGCTGGCGTGGTGAGCGGCCTCCACCTGGGCGTCTGTCCGTCCCGGTCATACCCGTAATACCTGAGAGCTACGACGCAGGTGAGTTCCCTGGTGTGACGCGGACGACGACCCCGGATCCGTAATTTTCCTTCCAGATGATCCAGCCCGACAACCGGGCGGACCGGGAGGGGAGACGGGGATGGGGACGGGGACGGGGACGGGATTTGATACGGGGCTCGATACGAGGGTGGCCGAGACAGCAACTGCCGATCTGAGTGCGGAAGTTGCCGCAGGTTCCGCGCCGCGGGTGGGCTGGCGCCGCCGCACCGGCAGATGGCGTCGCGCCCTGCTCGCCGCCCTCGTCACCGGCGCCGTCGTGATCCCCCTCTCGGCCGCGGCGCGGCCCGAGATCCCCGCGCCCGCGCCCGCCGCCCTCGCCCCGCTCGCACCGGCCACGCTGGACGAGGTGTACGCGGCGAACCGGGCCAACGCCCGCCAGGCGTCCCGGATGGCCGCCGCCAACGGCGACGACCGTCGCGCCGCGGTGGACCGCGCGATGGCCGGCCCGGACCGGGACTTCCTCACCTTCGACGGTCGGGGCGAGGGCCAAGCGACCGAGGTCTTCGGTGACTTGGCGCACGCCGACCGCGTGGCCGTCCTGGTCCCGGGCTCGGACACCACGCTCGACACCTACGACCGCTTCCGCGCGACCGCGCTCAACCTGCACCGCCAACAGACCCGGGACGCCCCCAACTCCCGCACGGCGGTGGTCTCCTGGCTCGGTTACGAAACGCCGCGCACGGTGAGCAGCACCGTCCTGACACCGGCCAGAGCGGACCAAGCGGCCCCGCGCCTGAGGGAGTTCATACGCCGGCTGCACGCCGTCACCGGCCGCGGGACGCACGTCACGCTGGTGTGCCACTCCTACGGCACGGTGGTCTGCGGCCGAGCCGCCCCCGGCCTCGCCGTGTCCGACATCGCCCTGATCGGCAGCCCCGGTACGGGAGTCGACTCCGCCGCCGGTCTGCACACCCCGGCCCGGGTCTGGGCCGCACGCGGCGCCGACGACTGGGTCGGCGGTGTCCCGCACGTCAGCGCGGACCTGTTCGGCACGACCGTCGGCTTCGGCACCGACCCGGTGTCCCCGGCGTTCGGCGCTCGTGTCTTCGCGGCCGGCGACGTCGGCCACAGCGACTACTTCACCCCGGGCACGGCCTCCCTGGCCAACCTCGCCCGGATCGTCCTGGGCGAGACCTCGGAGGTGACCCATGCGTGACCGGACCCTGAGCGGTACGACGGGCGGGACCGGGATACGGCAGGGTCTGCACGGCCTACGGCGTGGCGCTGCCCGCCTCGACGCCGCGACCCCGCCCGACCGGGACCGCGCCGTGGACGCCCTGCGCGCGCTCGCGATCCTTGGTGTCGTCCTGGGCCACTGGCTGGTGACGGCCCTGGTCGCGGACGGCGGCACGTTGCACACGGCGAGCCCGTTGCGGCACATGCCGTGGCTGGCGCCGATCTCCTGGGTGTTCCAGACGCTGGCGGTGTTCTTCCTGGTGGGCGGCCATGTGGCGACCCGCGGTTACGCCTCCGCACGCGCCCGGGGCATGACGTACGGGCAGTGGCTGACCGCCCGGCTGGCCCGGCTGTTCAGACCGGCGGCCGCTGTCCTCACCCTGTGGACGGTGACGGCGATCGCGCTGCTGCTGTCCGGCGCGGACTTCGAAACGGTGCGCGCGTTGGTCAAGTTGGCGCTGTCACCGATGTGGTTCCTGCTCGTGTTCGCGGGCCTGACGGCCGCGACTCCCCTCGTCACCAGGCTGAACCCGTTGTGGCCGCTGGCCGTCGTACTCCACGTGGACCTGATCCGTTTCGGACTCGGCGGCCCGTCCTGGCTCGGCTGGGTGAACGTGGCGGCGGCCTGGCTGGTGCCGTACACCCTGGGCGCGGCGTGGACCCGGGGCGAGTTGGACCGCGCCCGCGCGGGCTGGGTCCTGCTGACGGGCGGTACGGCGGCGACGGCGGCGCTCGTCCTCTGGGCGGGCTACCCGGCGTCGATGGTGGGCGTCCCCGGCACCACGATCTCCAACCTCGACCCGCCGACCCTGGCCGCGGTCACCTTCGGCCTGGCCCAGTGCGGCCTGGCCCTGCTCCTCCGCGACCGCCTGCGCCGCGCGATGCGCCGTCCGCTCGCCTGGTCGGCGGTGGCCCTGGTCAACCTCTCCGCGATGACGATCTTCCTCTGGCACCAGACAGCCCTGATGGCCACCACGGCCACCACCCTCCCCGCGGGCCACCTGCCCGGACTGCACACCCACCCCGACGACCTGACCTGGGTCGCGGCCCGAGTCGCCTGGCTCCCGGTGTTCGCCCTGGCCCTGACGATCTGCTGGACGGCGTTCCGGACGTACGAACAGCCCCGGCGTCCGCGCCCGGTCAGCACCGGTTTCCGTACCCGCCTCCGAGCGAAGTCCCCTCACCGTGCCTAGGGTTGACCAGATGACCGCAACCGCCGGCGGTGCCGAGCCCCCGCCCACCGTCCCCACCCTGTTCCCCGGACACCGTCGGCTGCGCCTTGTCACGTACGCCCTCGTCTCCCTCGCCGCCCTCGGCCTCTCCCTGTCCGGCATGGACGAGATGATGCACGAGTACGAACTGGGCGTGCTCCAGGGCTTGTTGGCGGGTTTCGGGCAGGGTGTCGCCCTGGTCCTCGCACTGCGTCGCCCGTTCCCCGCCTGGGCGCTGTCCCTGACCACCGCGGCCGTCACCGCGCTGGCCGCGCGTGCTGCCCTGGACCCCCGTCCCGCCCTAAACCACGGCCCGTACCCTGTCCCCAACTGGCCCTGGAGCAGCACCGAAGTCATCGTCCAGGCCGTCGTACTCCTGCTGCTGGCGCTGCGCGTACCCGCCCGCAGAGCCCTCGCCGCGCTGGCCGCGACCGGGGTGACGACGTTCGTCATCCAGGGGGTGCTCGGCGCTCAGAGCCACTCCTCGACGGGCACGGTCGCGGTCGCCGTCTGCGCGGTGGCCGTCCTCGTCGGCACCGCCCTGCGCGGCCGCAGCGAGGCCCGTACCCAACTCGTCGAGCAGGTGACGATCACGGCGGAGGAGCGGCACCACCGCACCCTCCTGGAGGAGCGCAGCCGTATCGCCCGCGAACTGCACGACGTGGTCGCGCACCACATGTCGGTGATCTCCATCCAGGCCCAAGTGGCGCCCCACCTGGTCGAGAACCCGTCGGACGAGCTCAGGGAGAACCTCGACGGCATCCGGCAGAACGCCCTCGAAGCCCTCCGCGAACTGCGCCGGGTCCTCGGCGTGCTCCGCTCGGAGAACCCGGAGTACCCCGAGGACCCGTACGCCATCGCCGCCCCCGGCACCGGTGCCACCCCCCACGCCCCGCAGCCCACCCTGGACCGGCTGGACGCCCTGATGGAGAACACCAGGACCGCCGGGCTCGACGTACGCAGCGAGATCAGGGGCGAGGCGCGTCCGCTGGCACCCGGCGTGGAGCTGTCGGCGTACCGGATCATCCAGGAGGCGCTCAGCAACGCGCTGCGCCACGCGCCCGGTTCCACGGTCGCCGTCGAGGTCACGCATCTCCCCGAGGGGCTGCAGCTGACGGTCACCAACTCCCGCCCCCGGCAAGCCGTCCAGCCCTCCCTGGGCGCCGGTCACGGTCTGCTCGGCATGCGGGAGCGCGCGTCGATGCTCGGCGGCCACCTGACCGCGACGAGAACATTCCAGGGCGGCTTCGCGATCGTCGCGTTCCTGCCCCGGGACGGCGTCGCGCTCCCCGACGAACCCGTCGACCCCGACCAGCTCCCCGTCCCCGAGATCATCTTCCCGACAGGAGACGAGACCCCATGACGAGCGGCACCATCCGCGTACTGATCGCCGACGACCAGCAGATGGTCCGGCAGGGCTTCACCGTGCTGCTCAACGCCCAGCCCGGCATAGAGGTGGTCGGCCAGGCGGTCGACGGCCTGGACGCGGTGGCCAAGGTCGCCGAACTCGCCCCGGACGTCGTCCTCATGGACATCCGCATGCCCGAACTCGGCGGCATCGAGGCCACCTGCCGCATCACCGTCGCGACCCCGCAGATCAAGGTCCTGGTGCTCACCACCTTCGACCTCGACGAGTACGTCTACGAGGCACTGCGCGCCGGCGCCTCCGGATTCCTCCTGAAGGACGCGTCCGCCGATCAACTGGCAGAGGCGGTGCGGGTGGTGGCGGCCGGTGACGCACTGCTCGCGCCGGGCGTCACCCGCCGCCTGATCGCCGAGTTCTCCCGGCTGAACGGCACACCCCGAACCCCGCTCAAGTCACGCGTCGGCGACCTCACCGAGCGCGAGACGGAGGTCCTCGCACTCATCGCACAGGGCCTGTCCAACGCGGAGATCGCCGAGCACCTGGTCGTCGCCGAACAGACCGTGAAGACCCATGTCGGCCGCATCCTGGTGAAGTTGGGCCTGCGGGACCGCACACAGGCGGCGGTGTTCGCCTACGAGTCGGGGCTGGTCCGTCCGGGCGGCGGACGCTGAACCCGAGCCCGCAGGCGTACCCCTGGTGCAGTCGCAGGGATACCCGTAGTACTTGAGACGGACGGCCCAGGACCCTTCTCACAGGTGACGACGGCTACCCGCCCCGCCGCCTACCGTTTTGAACGTGACCGAGACGACCCACACGCAGATGACGCCGCAGGACAGCGCGTTCGAGGCCTATCAGCCGCGCAGCCCGGAATTCCGGGCTGCCGTGGACGCGCTGCGCGGGATGCGGCAGGACCTGTTCCACGACGCCTTCGCCTACCGCCCGCTGGCCCGCTCCGCTGCCGACGGCCCGCTGACCCGGCGGCTGAAGGGGCGGCCCCGGGAGTACGCGGCCTGGGGCCCGCACGCCCTGATCGTCGCGGTCGGCCTGCTCGCGATGTACGTCGCGACGAACGACGAGGCCCGCGGCGCTGGCAGCAACCTGATCCTCGGCCTGCTCGCCCTGGCGCCGGTGCTGCTGACGATGGTGCGGCCGGTCGGAGCGTTCTGGCTGTCCATGGCCGCGACCCCGATCGCGACCGCCCTGGCGACGGAGTTCGACGACGAGTGGCCGTGGCGGAACGGCAGCTTCGTCTGCCACCTGGCCGTGCTCACGATCGTGGCGATACGCACCCGACCGCGCACGGCCGCCTGGATGTGGGCGTTGACGGCGTTCTACGGCATCGGCGCCACCACTGTCGCCGGCGGTCATTCCTTCGGCTCGGACACCGCGGAGATGCTGTTCCTCTCCGCCATGGTCCTGTTCGGCGTCACGGTCCGGCACATCCGCCGCGACGCCCAGCAGGAGGTGACCGCGCAGCAGACCGTGACGGCCCACGAGCGGTCCCGCCGCACCCTCCTGGAGGAGCGCACGACGATCGCCCGCGAGCTGCACGACGTGGTCGCCCACCACATGTCGGTGGTCGCCATCCAGGCGGAGGCCGCGCCCTACCGCGTGGAGAACCCGCCGCCGGAGCTGGAGCGCGCGTTCGTCACGATCCGGGAGAACGCGGTGGCGGCCCTGACCGAGCTGCGCCGGGTCCTGGGCGTGGTCCGCGCGGAGGACTACGAGGCGCCGGACGCCCCGCAGCCCACCCTCGCCGACATGGACGCGCTGCTCGCCAATGTGCGCGACGCGGGCCTGAGCGTCGACAAGGCGGTGACGGGGGCGGTACGTGAACTCCCGCAGGGCGTCGAGCTGTCGGCGTACCGGATAGTGCAGGAGGCGTTGAGCAACACCCTGCGGCACGCGCCCGGTGCGAGCGCCCGCGTCGAGATCGGTTACGTGCTGGGCGGACTGGGCCTGCGGATAGTCAACGGTCCGATGCCCGAGCCGAGCCTGGTGAAGCCGTCACCGGGTGCGGGGCACGGCATCACCGGGATGCGGGAGCGGGTCTCCATGCTGAACGGCGAGATGACGGCGGCCCCGGCGGACGACGGCGGCTACGAGGTGACGGTGTTCCTGCCGGTGCCGATGCCCAGTGCGAGCGAACCGGTGCCGAGTGCGGGGGAAGGTGACGCATGACGATCCGCGTACTGATCGCGGACGACCAGATGATGGTGCGCGAGGGCTTCTCGGTCCTCTTGGGCGCGATGCCGGACATCGAGGTCGTCGGCGAGGCGGTGAACGGGCGCGACGCGGTCGAGCGGGTGCGCGCACTGGCCCCGGACGTCGTGCTGATGGACATCCGGATGCCGGAGATGAACGGTATCGAGGCGACCCGGGAGATCGTCGCGGCGGACGGTGCGGCGAAGGTGCTGGTGCTGACCACGTTCGACCTCGACGAGTACGTGTACCAGGCGCTGCGGGCGGGAGCCTCCGGGTTCCTCCTCAAGGACGCGTCCGCACGCCAACTGGCCGACGGGGTAAGGGTGGTGGCGGCCGGCGAGGCGCTGCTCGCGCCCTCCGTCACCAAGCGGTTGATCACGGAGTTCTCGAAGCTGTCCGAGACACCCCGCCTGATGCCGGCCGCGGCCCAGGGGACGTACGGGGATCTCACCGAGCGCGAGACGGAGGTGCTGGTCCTCATCGCGCAGGGCCTGTCGAACGGGGAGATCGCCGAGCGGCTGGTGGTCGCCGAGTCGACGATCAAGACCCATGTCAGCCGGATCCTGGTGAAGCTGGGCCTGCGCGACCGCACGCAGGCGGCGGTGTTCGCGTACGAGGCGAGACTGGTGAGACCGGGCTAGGGACGGGCTCCCCGCCGGTCCGGGCTGCCCGCGGTGACACCGCGGGCAGCGGGATCGCCCCCGCACGGCTACGAGGCGAGGCTGGTGAGACCGGGCTAGGGACGGGCTCCCCGCCGGTCCGGGCAGGCCGCGGTGGCACTGCGGGCAGCGGGATCGCCCCCGCACGGCTACGAGGCGAGGCTGGTGAGACCGGGCTAGGGACGGGCTCCCCGCCGGTCCGGGCAGGCCGCGGGGACACCGCGGGCAGCGGGATCGCCCCCGCACGCGTGCGCGTACGCCCGCACCACGGCCAGCGAGGGCAGCCGTTCACCACCGGCCGCCTGCGCGAGGGCGGCCGCCGAGCAGCGCGCACGCCGGGCCAGCACGCGGTACGACGGCCCGCCGCACCCGCCGCACCCGCCGCACCCGCCGCACCCGCCGCGCCCGCCGCGCCCGCCGCGCCCGCCGCGCCCGCCGCGCCCGCCGCACGGTTCCCGCCGGTCGTGAGCGAGCCACCGCACGGCCCCGGCGTCCACAAGGCGGTGGACACCACTCAAGACACCCCTGGTCAGAAGCTCGTCCAAGGGTTAGCGTCCGTTCATGGCAGCTGCTGACGACCTCGCCTTCGACCCCTGGGACCCGGCGTTCGTGTCCGACCCGTACCCCGCCTACGCCGAACTGCGCGAGCGCGGCCGGGTCACGTACTACGAGCCCACCGACCAGTGGCTCGTTCCCCGCCACGCGGACGTCTCGGCACTGCTCCGCGACCGCCGCCTCGGCCGCACCTACCAACACCGGTTCACCCACGAGGACTTCGGCCGTACGGCACCCCCGCCCGAGCACGAGCCCTTCCACACCCTCAACGACCACGGCATGCTCGACCTCGAACCACCGGACCACACCCGCATCCGGCGCCTGGTCTCGAAGGCGTTCACCCCGCGCACGGTCGAGCAACTGAAGCCGTACGTCAGCCAGTTGGCGCGTGAACTGGTGGACGGCCTGGTGGCGAAGGGCGGCGGCGACCTCCTGACGGACGTGGCCGAGCCCCTCCCCGTCGCGGTGATCGCCGAGATGCTCGGCATCCCGGAGTCGGACCGTGCCCCGCTCCGCCCCTGGTCGGCGGACATCTGCGGGATGTACGAACTGAGCCCGTCCGAGGAGACGGCGGCGAAGGCGGTCCGCGCGTCGAACGAATTCTCCTCGTATCTACGCGAGTTGATCGCGGCCCGCCGCAAGAACCCGGGCGACGACCTCATCTCCGGCATGATCGCGGCCCACGACGAGGACGACGACCGCCTCACCGAACAGGAGCTGATCTCCACCGCCGTCCTCCTGCTGAACGCGGGCCACGAGGCGACGGTGAACTCCACGGTGAACGGCTGGTGGGCGCTGTTCCGCAACCCGGAGCAGTTGGCGGCCTTGCGCGCGGACCACTCCCTCATCCCCTCCGCCGTCGAGGAGTTGATGCGCTACGACACCCCGCTCCAGCTCTTCGAGCGGTGGGTGCTGGACGAGATCGAGATCGACGGTACGACGATCCCGCGCGGCGCGGAGATCGCGATGCTGTTCGGCGCGGCCAACCACGACCCGGCGGTCTTCACCGACCCCGAGCGCCTGGACCTCACCCGCGCCGACAACCCGCACATCAGCTTCAGCGCGGGCATCCACTACTGCATCGGCGCACCCCTGGCCCGTATCGAACTGGCCGCCTCCATGGGGGCGTTGCTCGAGAAGGCCCCGACGCTACGGCTCGCGGCGGACCCGGAGCGCAAGCCGAACTTCGTGATCCGGGGGCTGGAGGGGCTGAGCGTAGAGGTGGGGTGACGGCCCCTCGCGGGCCCCGAGTCGGGCCTACGTCGCCGACCCGCCCCGGGGTCCCTGGACCTGCCGGCCGCCCGTCCGGGTGGGGCCGGGGGCGGGCGCCTTCCTCAACCGCTCGACGTGCTGCTGCTGGACGTCGCGGGAGAAGGTGAGGTAGTCGATGACCAGTTCCAGCTGGTCGGGGGTGTAACGGCCGAACACCTTCCGG
The DNA here is from genome assembly GCF_045162565.1 of Streptomyces sp. NBC_00986. NCBI lineage: Bacteria > Bacillati > Actinomycetota > Actinomycetes > Kitasatosporales > Streptomycetaceae > Streptomyces > Streptomyces sp. NBC_00986. The sequence goes on along the minus strand of NZ_CP108733.1, from coordinate 5,743,016 downwards.
CCGGCGTCGTCCAGGAACGGCCCGATCAGCCCGAAGGCGCGCTGGGCGGCCTCGGGGGTGACGCGGATCAGGGTCTTGCGCCGGTCGTCGGGGTGCGGCGTGCGGGTGAGATAGGCGAGTTTCTCCAGCCGGTCGAGCATCGTGGTGACGCTCCCGGTGGTCAGGCCCAGTTGCCGGCTCAGCTCACGAGGGGTGATCTCCTCGACCGCGAAAAGGATCTCCAGGCATCGCAGATCGGTCTCGTTGACCCCCATGAGCCGGGCCAGCTCGCGGTCGAAGTCGTCGACGGCGCTCTGGTACGCCTGCACGGCCGCACCCAGTCGCGCTTCGACCGACCCCGACCCCGCGCCCGAGTCCGCGCCCACACCCGACTCCGTTCCGCTTGACATTCGAGATATCTCCCAGCATCGTAACCATCGACCATTAGCTTGAAAGTCAAGATGTATGAAAGTCGAGCGAGACTGGAGTCCAAGCCATGTCGTCCCGCACGTCCCACACGACCAACATGACGAACGTAGACGCTGACGGCGGCGGGGCACCGGCGCCCTATCCCAAACGGTGGGCCGCGGCGTCCGTGATGATCCTCGCGGCGCTGCTGGACATGATCGACGGTTCGATCGTGAACACCGCGCTGCCGTCCATCGGCAGGGGACTGCGGGCCACCCCCGCCGATCTCCAGTGGACTGTGTCCGCGTACATGCTCGGTTTCGCCGCCACGCTGATCATCGCCGGGCACCTGGGCGACCGTTACGGCCGCAAGAAACTCTTCCTGGCCGGCGTCACCGCGTTCGCGCTGACGAGTCTGGCCAGCGCGCTGGCGACCTCGGCCGGGGTGCTCGTCGCCTCGCGCGGACTCCAGGGCGTGGCCGCGGCCGTGATCATGCCGCAGATCCTCGCCTCGTTCCGCACGATGTTCGACGGCGAGGAACGCGGCAAGGCGTTCGCCCTGTACGGCGCGATCGCCGGCATCTCCACCGCCGTGGGCGTACTGCTCGGCGGTGTCCTGACCGACTGGGACCTGTTCGGCTGGGGCTGGCGCACGATCTTCGTCATCAACCTCCCGCTGGCGGCCGTGGTCCTGGTCCTCGGCGCCAGGTGGATCCCGGCCTCCCGGGACCGCGCCTTCACGGGCCGCATCGACCTGCCCGGCAACCTCGTCCTCGCCGCGGGCCTGGTCGCGATCGTGCTCCCGCTGGTCCAGGGCCGGTCCTACGGCTGGCCGTTGTGGGGCTGGCTCTGCCTGGCCGCCGGTGTCGCCGCGATCGCCGCGCTGACCGCCTCGGAGAAGCGGCGCGGCCTCGAACACCCCCTCCTCCCCACGGACTTGTTCAAGAAGCCCGCCTTCAGCGCGGGCCTGCTCGTCCAACTCCTCTTCTACGGCGGCATGTCCGGCTTCTTTCTGGTCTTCACCATCTGGCTCCAGTCCGGCCAGGGCTACACCCCCACGCAGGCCGGTCTGCTGATGGTCGCCTTCAGCGCGGGGTCCATTCTCGCCGCCCCCGGGGTCGACCCGCTGGTGGCCAAGTTCGGCCGCAGCGTGCTGATCCTCGGCGCCCTGGTCATGGCGGGCGGCCTGTTCTGGGTCCGGCACGCGGCCCAGCACTCGGCCCAACTGCACACCGGTGCCTGGCCGTTGGTCCCGGGTCTGGTGCTGGCCGGTGTCGGCCTGATCTTCCTGATCATCCCGCTGGTCAACACGATCCTGAGCACCGTCCCCGGCCATCTCGCGGGCGGGGCCTCCGGAATCCTCTCCACCGCCCAGCAGTTCGGCGGCGCCCTCGGCGTCGCCGTCATCGGCAACGCCTTCTTCTCCCACACCGGCAAGGGCCTCACGGACGCGCTGACCCACGCGGCTCCCTGGGCCATCGGCGCGTACGTCCTCTGCGCGGCCCTGTGCCTGGCCCTGCCCCGCAAGGCGGTCGGCAACCAGGCCGAGACGACCTCCCCCTGATCCCCCCCCCGCACCGACAACACGCACACCCGTACAAACGAAGGAGACCCGTCATGCCCGACAGCACCACTCCCACCGAGATCCTCACCGCCGACGAGAAGCTCACCCTCCAGACCGCCGCCCACGGCGTCGTCGCCCTGATGGCGGCCGCCGACCCCGGCCCGATCTCCTCCACCCGTTCCGGCATGGCAGGCGGCAAGGCGCTTTCCTCGGCGACCGGCCTGGTCGGTCACGTCCTCGCCGAGAAGCCCAAGGGCCTTGACCTGGGCGGCAGTTCGACCGCCGACCTGGCAGACCGCACCTTCGCCGCGCTGACCGCCTCGGTCGCTCTCCTCAAGGCGAAGGCACCCGACGAGGCGGAGAACTTCCGCGCGACCATCGCCACGATCACGGACGCCGCCTCCCGCGCCCACAAGGGCGGCCCCGGTCCCGCCGAGACGGCCATGATCACGAAGATCACGGCGGCTCTCGACGCGGCCTGATCAACCGCCCCACCCGTCAGTCGCGGGTGGCGCCCTCGGGCCACAGCACCGTCACGGGTACGTCGTGCCGCCGCGCGTAGGTGACGACGTCGGCGGTGCCGCCGTGGCCGCGCGCGGGCCGGCCGTCCCAGACGGCGAGGAGTTCGTCGACCTGGTCCACGAGGAGTTCGCTGCCCGCCATGTAGGCGTTGGGGTCGGAGACGTCGAGTCCGGTGTGGTGGACCTGGGTGGCCCGCCGGAGGAGGTCGTCGTAGGCGGGGTGGTGCCAGGCGGGCAGGTCGGCGCGGTACTGCCGGGCGGGCAGGGCGACTTCGAGCTGGCCGCCGCGGTCGAGGACGGCCCGGGCGAACCAGGCGTCCGGGCCGTCGGCGATACAACTGACGCCCACCAGGCCGGTGTTGCCGTACGACGTGACCGCCTCCTCGATGAGTGCGCGCACCCTCCGTTCGACCTCGCCGGACAGGCCGCGGTGTCCGGTGATCCCGATTCTCATGGGTGGCTGACTCCTGCTGGGCGAGGGGGAGTTGGGGCGGTGCGGGCGGCTGGCGCGGGTGTGCGTCAGTTGCGGTGGTGGACGATCGCGATCTCCACCGTGTCGCGTACGCCGACCGCGCGCAACGCGTCGATGAAGACCTCCGCGAGCCAGGCCGCCGCGTCCGGGGTCCACTCGGGCAGGCCGCACGCGAACGTCGTACGGTCGGCCGGGCCGGCCCGGAGTTCCGCGTGGAGCTGTCCGTGCCCGCGCCGGACGACGAGTTCGCGCACCTGGTCCGCATCGGTGTCGACCGGGCCGAGGACGGAGACGACCGCCTCCGTCCGCGCGTCCGGTGCGGCCAGCGCGAACCAGTCCGCGTCCCCCACCAGATCGAACCGGATGTCCGGCGCGAGCCGCACCGGCACCCGCACCGTCAGCCCCGCGAAGTCCAACTCGCCCACCCGGCGCAGGGAATCGACCATGACCCGGGTCAACGGCCGGACGGGCAGATGCTGTTCACGCAGGTCGGTCGCGGGATACACGGTCAGCCAGGCGAGTTGCCGCACCCGGCCGTCCTGCGACCAGTCCCCGCCGGCGTCCGCGTGGCCCCAGCGCTGCCCGCCGAGTTCGGCGCCGGCGCTGAAACGGGTGGAACTCCAGCCGTAGGCGGCGGCGCGCTTGACCGCCAGCGCGAACAGGTCCTCGTCCAGGTCGTGGTCCGCGCTGACCTGCCCGATCCAGGGGTGCTCACGCAGCACGCCGTGGACCTCGGCGGTCATCGTGGGGTCGACGGTGTCCGCCACGTCGTCCACCGGACTTGTGCCCGAAGCCGCTTCCGCGACGAGGGGGTGTGCGCGCAAGGGGCAACTCCGGGGGAGGCGGGGGAACTCGGTCGACCAGATCGTCTCCGTACCGCTCCCGCTCTCCACCTCCGACCGGGCCGGAACGTCCGTTCGAGGGGTGTCGCGGCCCCGGTCGTGCTACCTGGCCCGCTGCACCAGCGCCCAGACCCCGAGCGACACCAGGACCCCGCCCAGCACCGCCAGCGGCAACTCGGCGTACAGGACACTCCAGTCGGGGCTCGCCTCGAAGCGGTGGAAGCGGTCCCGGACGTCGTACGACCACACCGCGAGACCGACTCCCGCGCCGAGCACGGCTGTTATGCATCCTCCGGCGGCCTGCGCACGTTGTCCCATGCCCGGGACGGACGCACGCCGGCCGCCGGAGGTTCCCGTGCCGCCGTAGGTCAGGTCGTGAGGTCGCGACGCCGTAGACCCGTCAGGCCTACGGCGACCAGGGCCGCGGCGATCGCCGTGAGGACGATCACCGGGCCCCAGGCCATGTCTCCGCCCGGGAGCTTCGGCAGGTGGCCGAAGGGGGAGATGTCCAGGACTGCCTGGGGGAGGTTCAGCGCGGGGCCGATCCAGCCGAGCGCGAGGGCCAGTCCGGCCGCCGCCCAGGATGCCGGGGACAGGCGCGGGGAGATGCCGTGGAGGAGCACGGCGAGCGCGCCCAGCGTCCAGATCGCGGGGAGTTGGACCAGGCCGGCCGCGAGGATGGGGCCCAGGTCGGCGCCGTAGCCGAGGGTCAGGCCGAGGCCGCTCAGGAGCATGATCAGTACCGCGCCCCCGAAGGCGATGACCAAGTGGCCCGCTGCCCAGCGCAGTCGGCCGACCGCGTTCGCGAGGATCGGTTCGGCGCGCCGGCCGGTCTCCTCGCTGTGCAGGCGCAGGACCGACGAGACCGCGTACAGCGCGGCCAGCATGCCGAACATGCCGACCATCGTGGCCAGGAACGCGTTCTCGATGCCGGACTGGCCGCCCATCCGCTCGATGATCTCGCGGGTCTTGGCGTTGTCCCCGACCAGGTCCGCCGCGCCCTTCGTGATGCCGCCGAAGGCGACCCCGGCCGCGAGGAACCCGAGGCCCCAGCCCAGCACGCTGCCCCGCTGGAGCCGCCAGGCCAGCGCGCCCGCCGTGCCGAGGCGGCCGTGGGCCGGGCCGGGGCGGGCTGGGAAGAAGCTCATGCCGACGTCCCGGCGCCCCGCCAACTCATAAGCAACCAGGCCCTGTACGACGGTCGCCGTTGCGAACAGGGCCAGTACCCACCACCGTTCGGACGCGAACGGGCGCAGGTTCTCCAGCCAGCCGATCGGGGAGATCCAAGTCGCGGGGGAGGAACCGTCGTCGGTGGTCGAGTCTCCTACGGCACGGAGGACGAAGGCCGCGCCCACCAGCCCGCCGGTCAGGCCCTTCGCCAACCGGCCGCTGTCCGTGAACTGCGCGACGATCGCCGCGAGCGTCGCGAACACCATGCCGACTCCGCCGATACCGAGGCCCAGCGCGAGAGCTCCCGCCGAGCCCTGGCCTGCCATACCTCCCGAAATCAACAGCGCCAGCGCGGAGTTGGCGACCAACGCCGTCAACAGGGCCGCCGTCAGGGGTGCCCGGCGGCCGACCATCGCCGAGGAGATGAGTTCCTGGCGGCCGCTCTCCTCCTCGTCGCGGGTGTGCCGTACGACGACGATCAGGCTCATGATTCCGGCGAGGATCGCGGCGTAGCCGCCGATGCGCCACGCGGTGAGACCGCCGAGCGAGTCGCTGAACACCGGGCCGTAGGTGGCGCGCAGCGAGCTGTTGGTGAGCATCTGGCGGGCGATGTCGGCGCGTTCGGCGGGGGTGGAGTAGACGCTCTTCAGGGAGCCGGGGAGGGAGAGCACCAGCAGGCCGGTCACGGCCACCCAGGCCGGGACGACGACGCGGTCGCGGCGCAGGTTGAACCTCAACAGGGCGCCGGTGCCCGCGAGTTGGCGCGAGCTGCCGGTGCGGGTGCCGGTGTGTGCGGGGAACGCTGCGGCCGTCATTCCGTCTCCTGGTAGTGGCGGAGGAACAGCTCCTCCAGCGTCGGCGGCTTCGAGGTCAGCGAGCGCACACCGGACTCGCTCAACGACCGCAGGACGGCGTTGAGTTGGTCGGCCTCCACCTGGAGGCGGACGCGATGACCCTGGCTGTTCTGAATGTGCTGGACGGCGAGGTCGTGCACGCCGGGGAGGGACGCCAACCCGTTGGGGGCGCCGGTGAGTTCGGCCGTCACGCTGGTGCGGGTGAGGTGGCGCAGGTCGGCCAGTGAACCGCTCTCCACCGTGCGGCCCTTGCGGATGATGCTCACCCGGTCGCACAACTCCTCGACCTCGCTGAGGATGTGGGAGGAGAGCAGGATCGTACGGCCCCGGTCGCGTTCCTCCTCGACGCAGCGCTGGAAGACCTCCTCCATCAACGGGTCGAGGCCGGACGTCGGTTCGTCCAGGATCAGCAGGTCGACGTCAGAGGCGAACGCGGCGACGAGGGCCACTTTCTGGCGGTTTCCCTTGGAGTACGTGCGGCCCTTCTTGGTGGGGTCGAGTTCGAATCGGTCGATCAGGTCGGCGCGGCGGGTTGTGTCCAGGCCGCCGCGCAACCTGCCGTAGAGATCGATGACTTCGCCGCCGGAGAGGTTGCGCCACAGCGTCACGTCGCCGGGGACGTAGGCGACCCGGCGGTGCAGTTCGACGGCGTCGGTCCAAGGGTCGCGGCCCAGGAGTTGGGCCGCACCGGAGTCCGCGTGGAGGAGGCCGAGCAGGACGCGGATCGTCGTGGACTTGCCGGAGCCGTTGGGGCCCAGGAAGCCGTGCACCTCGCCGGCCTCGACATCCAGGTCGAGACCGGCGAGGGCATGCGTCCTGCCGAACGACTTGTGCAGTCCGGAGACGGTGATTGCCTTCGTCATGGAGCCGAACGTACGCTTCTTTCAGAAATTTGTGAAGTTAAGGAAGAGTGTGAAGCGCGGGTTAGGGTGAGTCCATGACGGATGAGACGGAGCGGGACCAAGGGGCGGTCTCGAAGTTCGTGGAGAGTTTCGCGGCGCAGCTCGTCGAGGCCGGGATGCAGCGGATGCCGGCCCGGGTCTTCGCGGCGCTTCTGTCCTCCGACGCCGGTGTGATGACCTCCGGTGAGCTGGGGTCGCAGCTGCAGATCAGTCCGGCGGCGGTTTCCGGGGCGGTGCGGTATCTGGCGCAGACGCACATGGTGTCGCGGGAGCGGGAGCCGGGGTCGCGGCGCGAGCGGTATCGGGTTCAGGGCAACCAGTGGTACGAGGCGCTGACGAATCGGGAGGCTGTGCTCAAGAGGTGGGAAGCGGCTCTTCGGGAGGGTGTTGTGAGTCTCGGGGCGGATACGCCGGCGGGGCGCCGTATGGCCGAGACCCTGGCCTTTTTCGAGTTCGTCGACGGGGAGATCGCGGCGATGATGGAGCGGTGGCGGGTTCACAGGGAAACCCGGTTCGGTGGAGCCACCTAAGGGGCGCGGGGAACTGCGCGATCAGCCACGACGCTCCCGCAGATTCGTACTCGTCTGCAGGCCGTGGTGGGCTGGTCGCGCAGTTCCCCGCGCCCCTGAAAAGATCCTCAGCGCTCCTTGGTCTCTTCGAGGACCGTGCGCCCGAGCAGCGCATAGCGCTCAGGTGCACGGCGCTTCAGGTACTGGGCGTAGCCGATGCCCGTTGCCGCGACCAGGAGGACCAGCCATGGGGTTGCCTTCAGTACTGGGGAGTTGGACTCCGAGCCTGCCGCGACGCTCATGTTGGAGACCAGGAGTAGAACCACCGCCAGCATCGCCACACCCCCGACCAGCGGAGCGGTGAACGTGCGGAACCAGTGCCGGCTCTCGGGGTGGTTCTTGCGGAAGTAGGCCAGTACCGCGAAGGAGCACACGGCCTGGACGACGAGGATCGCCATCGTGCCGAGGATGGCCAGCAGGACGTACAGCGCGTTGGCCGGGTCCTTGCTCGTGGCCCAGAAGCCGAGGATCAGCACCGCGCTGACCACCGTCTGGACGAGTCCCGCGATGTGCGGGGAACCGTGCCGGGCGTGGGTGCGGCCGATGGTGTTCTTCAGGGACGGGAGCACACCCTCGCGACCCAGGGCGTACATGTAGCGGGACGCGCAGTTGTGGAAGGCCATGCCGCAGGCGAGCGAGCCGGTGATCATCAGCCACTGCATGACGTCGACCGCCCAGTGGCCGACGTAGTGCTCGGTGGGGTTGAAGAAGAGGGCGAGCGGGTTCGCGGAGGACGCGGCCTTCACGGCCTCGGACTCGCCGTTGCCGATGATGGCCATCCAGGAGACGAAGACGTAGAAGACGCCGACGCCCAGGACCGAGATCATCGTCGCCTTGGGGATGATCTTCTTCGGGTCGCGGGACTCCTCGCCGTACATCGCCGTCGACTCGAAGCCGACCCACGACCAGAAGGCGAAGAAGAGACCGAGACCGGCGGACGTCCCCTTGAACGCGTTGACCGGGTTCACCGGGCCGAAGGTGAAGCCGTGCGGGCCGCCGCCGTGCAGGGCGACCGAGATCGCCATCGCCGCGAGGACGGTCACCTCGGTGCCGAGCAGGACCACGAGGAGCTTCTCGGCGACCGAGACACCGAACCACGTGCCCATCGAGTTGACGGCGAGCATCACCAGCGCGAAGGCCCACCACGGGATGTCAAGTCCCGTCTGGTCCTTGAAGGTTCCGGTGGCGAAGGTGGAGAAGATGCCGATGAGGGCCGGCTCGAACACGGCGTACGCGAACGTGGCGAGCAGTCCGGAGGCCAGTCCGACGGTGCGGCCGAGGCCGTAGGAGATGAAGCCGTAGAAGGCGCCTGTGGACGTGATGTGCTTCGCCATTGAGGTGAAGCCGACGGAAAAGATTGCCAGGACGACCATTGCGACGAGGTAGCTCGCCGGGGCGCCTATGCCGTTGCCGGACGAGACCATGAAGGGCACGTTGCCGGTCATCGCGGTGATCGGGGCGGCCGTCGCGACGGCCATGAAGACCACGCCCAGCAGGCCGATGGCGTTGGGCTTGAGCCGGTGAACGGCGCCGTCCTCGCTTGTGTTCGCCGCGGGGGCGACTCCCTCGTCCACTGCCATCCGGATGGCTCCTCTCCTAGTGCTCGTCCTGCCGTTCGGCCGGTGCGTCGAACCGGAACTCTGTAGGCCAAATGAGTCGGGAAAGGGCTGCGGCGCGTTAAATGTTTGTCAACCAGACCTTTAGAAATCTGAGGAAATCTGGGGGCAACACGCGCCTCGTACGGTCGCCGACATGAGTACGTACACCTCCACGCTCGGCGGCCACAGCTACCGCTTCGGCTCCCTCGCGCGCCTGCTCGCCGCCGCGAGCCCGGAGCGCTCCGGCGACCGGCTGGCGGGGCTGGCGGCCTCGTCCGCCCAGGAGCGGGTCGCGGCGCGCTGGGCACTGGCGGACGTACCGCTGACCGCGTTCCTCGCCGAACCGGTGATCCCGTACGACACCGACGACGTGACCCGGCTGATCCTCGACACGCACGACACGGGGGCGTTCGCGGCGGTGTCCGGGCTGTCGGTCGGCGGGTTCCGGGAGTGGCTGCTGGCGGCGGACACCGCCGAACTGGCCGCCGTAGCAACGGGGTTGACGCCCGAGATGGTCGCGGCGGTGTCGAAGCTCATGGGCAACGCGGACCTCGTCGCGGTCGCGCGGAAGGTACGGGTGGTGACCGCCTTCCGCTCCACGATCGGCCTCCCGGGCCGCCTGGCCACCCGCCTCCAGCCGAACCACCCGACCGACGACCCGGCGGGCGTCGCCGCGGCCCTCCTCGACGGGCTCCTCCTCGGCTCGGGCGACGCGGTGATCGGCATCAACCCGGCGACGGACAGCCCGAAGGCGGTACGGGACCTGCTGGAGCTGCTGGACGGCGTGATCCAGCGGTACGCGATCCCCACCCAGTCCTGCGTCCTCTCCCACGTCACGACGAGCATGGACCTGATGGCGGCCGGTGCTCCCGTGGACCTGGTCTTCCAGTCCATCGCGGGTACGCAGGCGGCGAACGCGTCCTTCGGCGTGACGCTGGGGCTGCTGGACGAGGCGTACGAGGCGGCGAAGGGGCTGGGCCGGGGCACGGTCGGTTCGAACGTCATGTACTTCGAGACGGGCCAGGGCAGCGCACTGTCGGCGGACGCGCACCACGGCGTCGACCAGCAGACGGTGGAGGCACGGGCGTACGCGGTGGCCCGCCGCTACGACCCGCTCCTCGTGAACACGGTGGTGGGCTTCATAGGCCCGGAGTACCTGTACGACGGCCGCCAGATCCTCCGCGCGGCGCTGGAGGACCACTTCTGCGGCAAGGTGCTGGGCCTCCCGATGGGCCTGGACATCTGCTACACCAACCACGCCGACGCGGACGACGACGACATCGCCACGATGCTCACCATGCTCGGCGTGGCCGGCGCGTCCTTCGTGATCTGCACCCCGGGCGGCGACGACATCATGCTCAACTACCAATCCGCCTCGTACCACGACGCGTTGTACCTCCGCGAGGTCCTCGGCCTGCGCCCGGCACCGGAGTTCGAGACCTGGCTCGCTTCGATCGGCCTGCTGGGCGAGGGCGGCGAGATCAGGGACGTGTCCGGTACGACCCACCCGTTGACGGCGATCGGAAGGGAACTGGTGGCATGACACTCAGTCAAGTAAGTCCCGTGGAAGTGGAGTTGTGGCCTTCCCTGCGTCGACACACGCAGGCGAGGATCGGCCTGGGCCGGGCGGGCTCGGGCCTGCCGACCCACCACCGGCTGGAGTTGCAGGCGGCCCATGCGGCGGCCCGGGACGCGGTCCACTCCCCGTTCGAGCCGGACGTGGTGGCGGCGGCGCTGCGGGGCGAACCGACCGTACGCGTCCGCAGCGCGGCCCCCGACCGCCTCACCTACCTCCAACGCCCCGACCTGGGCCGCCGGTTGGACCCCGCCGACCGCGCACACCTCCCGGTGGGGGAGTGGGACGTGGTGTTTGTTGTCGCCGACGGCCTGTCCAGCCGGGCGGTGCACGAGCACGGGGCGGCGATGGTCCGTGCGACGACGGCACTGTTGCCCACGGCCTGGCAGGTGGCTCCGGTGGTGCTGGCCGAGCAGGCGAGGGTGGCCCTGGGCGACGACGTGGCCTCGGCGATGGGCGCGGCGATGGTCGTCGTCTTCGTCGGGGAGCGGCCCGGGATGTCGGCGGCGGATTCGTTGGGGGCGTACCTGACGTACCGGCCCAAGCCCGGGGTTACGACGGACGCCGACCGGAACTGCCTGTCCAACATCCGCCCGCCGTTGGGTCTTACGTATGAGACGGCGGCGGGGAAGTTGGCGGGGTTGATGGGCAGGGCAAGGGAGTTGGGGGCGACCGGGGTGGCGCTGAAGGACGACTCGGACGCGCAGATGCTGCCGAACTAGCCCGGGGGCGCCGGGGAGCCGGCCCAAACTCAGCCCCTCGGGGGTGCCCCCTCTGGGGGAGTTTGGGGAGCGGGGGTCCGGGGGCCGGCCCCCGTGTCGGGGTCGAAGGGGCAGCGCCCCTGGAGGATGGGACGGGTAGGGGCGGCGGGGGCGAAAAAAACCCGGCCTCACCCCACCACCGGCAACGTAAGCCCCCAAGCCCCCTCCCGCACCACCCACGTCCGCGTCCGCACCGGCCCCGCCACCACCGCATCCGCCCGGTACCGAAAATCCGCCCCGGACACGGTGACCGACCGCCCCCGCGCGCACAGCGGAGACGCCTCCGCCCCCACCGACACCGGCCGTACGACCACCTCGGCCAGCCCCGACGCCCCCGGCGTCACGGACACCCCCTCCACCGGCTGGTCCAGATCCACCAGCGTCACCCCGTCCACCTCGACCCGAAGCCGCGCGGGCCCGAGCCGGGTCACACGGGCAAGCGGCTCACGGGACGGCCGCACCGGCACCAGCGTTCGTACCAGCGACTGACACGTCCGCAACCACGACGCATGCGCGGAACCGGACGGCACCGGCGTCGCCCCCACCGGCGGAGCCTCCCGCATCGGGGGAAGCGACGGAATCCGCAAGGCGCCCAGCACCACCCCGTCACTGTCGTCCACCAACAGATCCATCCGCCGCACGACCCCGTCGAGCACCGCCCGCGCAGCCGCCACCGCCCCCGTGGGCACCCCCAGCGCCCCCGCCAGGGACAGCCCACCCCCCACCGGCACCATCGACAGCACACATCCGGCCAGCTCCCGCTGCCGGTGCAACAGGGACACCGCCCGCATCAGCGCCCGGTCGTCGCCCACCAGCACCGGCCGGCGCGAACCCCGTCGCGCCAGGACCCGGGCGAATTCCTCGGGCCCCTCCGGGAGGCACACCTTCGTCGCCGCACCCGCGCTGAGCACGTCTTTCGCGATGCGGACGGACTCCGCGTCGGTGCGCCGGGCGGCCGGATCGATCACGATCAGCAGCTGATCGGAAGTCGCGAAAGTCGCCACCTCGGCCATGCCTCGCTTCCTCGGGTAGCATCTTTGTGCAAGAGCCCCTTGCGCTATTGCGCCAGGGGCTTCGTCTATTCCGGGGCATCCGGTCCGACGGGTTGCGGCCGACGAGGGTCGCTGGCGTACGAGGCACACGCTGTGCCGCGTACGCCTCTGACCTTGGACATGCCCCGCCCGGAAGGGGTGTACGCGCGTGCCCGCACTTGTGCTGCTCGGTGCTCAGTGGGGTGACGAAGGCAAGGGAAAGGCGACGGACCTGCTAGGTGGGTCCGTCGACTATGTGGTGCGCTACCAGGGCGGCAACAACGCCGGCCACACGGTAGTCGTGGGCGATCAGAAGTACGCCCTTCACCTGCTCCCTTCCGGGATCCTCACACCGGAGTGCACTCCGGTCATCGGCAACGGTGTCGTCGTCGACCCGTCGGTCCTGTTCTCCGAGCTGAACGGGCTGAACGAGCGCGGCGTCGACACGTCCAAGCTCCTGATCAGCGGCAACGCTCACATCATCACGCCCTACAACGTGACGGTGGACAAGGTGACCGAGCGCTTCCTCGGGAAGCGGAAGATCGGTACCACCGGCCGCGGCATCGGCCCGACCTACGCGGACAAGATCAACCGCGTCGGCATCCGGGTCCAGGACCTCTACGACGAGTCGATCCTGACGCAGAAGGTCGAGGCGTCCCTCGACATCAAGAACCAGATGCTCACCAAGCTCTACAACCGGCGCGCGATCGCCATCGAGCAGGTCGTCGAGGAGCTGCTGTCCTACGCGGACCGCCTCAAGCCGTACGTCGCCGACACGGTGCTGATCCTCAACAAGGCGCTGGAGGACGACAAGGTGGTCCTCTTCGAGGGCGGCCAGGGCACCCTCCTGGACATCGACCACGGCACGTATCCCTTCGTGACGTCGTCGAACCCGACCGCGGGGGGCGCCTGCACCGGCGCCGGAGTCGGCCCCACGAAGATCAGCCGGGTCATCGGCATCCTGAAGGCGTACACGACCCGGGTCGGCTCGGGCCCGTTCCCGACCGAGCTGTTCGACGCGGACGGCGAGGCGCTGCGCCGTATCGGCGGCGAGCGAGGCGTCACCACCGGCCGCGACCGGCGCTGCGGCTGGTTCGACGCGGTCATCGCCCGCTACGCGACCCGCGTGAACGGCCTGACCGACTTCTTCCTCACCAAGCTCGACGTCCTGACCGGCTGGGAGGAGATCCCGGTCTGCGTGGCGTACGAGATCGACGGCAAGCGCGTCGAGGAACTCCCGTACTCGCAGAGCGACTTCCACCACGCGAAGCCGATCTACGAGACCCTGCCCGGCTGGAGCGAGGACATCACGAAGGCCAAGACCTTCGCGGACCTCCCCAAGAACGCGCAGGCGTACGTGAAGGCGCTGGAGGAGATGTCCGGCGCCCCGATCTCCGCGATCGGTGTCGGGCCGGGCCGCACGGAGACGATCGAGATCAACTCGTTCATCTAGGGCGGCGGTTGGAGCCGCGGTTGATGGCTGCACTTGGGCCGGTCTTGGGAATCCTTGACCGGCCCTTGGGCTGTCCGTGGTTACGCCGGTAACAGGTGGAGGCCAACATCTACGCGGGTAGCCCGCCGCGCCCCCGTATGCCACACCCGCCTTCCGCGCCCTCCCAGGAGTCCTGAATGCCCGTCAATCCCATGAATCGCCGTGAGTTCGTGCAGAAGTCCGCCGTCACGGGCGCTGTCGCGGCCGTCGCGGGAACGGCGGCGGTGACCCCGGCCGAGGCCGCCGACCGGCACCCCAAGCCCCACCCGCACCCGAAGCCGAACAAGACCTGGTCGTTCTCGATCCTGGGCACGACCGACCTGCACAGCCACGTCTTCGACTGGGACTACTACCTCGACAAGGCCTACTCCGACGCCAAGGGCAACTCCGTCGGCGTCGCCCGCGTCGCCACCCTCATCAAGCAGCAGCGCAAGGCGAAGGGCGAGGGACACGTCCTCCTCGTGGACGCCGGTGACATCATCCAGGGCACCTCGCTGGGCTACTACTTCGCGCGCGTGGACCCCATCACCAGCGGCTCCAAGCACCCGATGGCCACCGCCATGAACCACATGCGCTACGACGCCGCCGCCCTCGGCAACCACGAGTTCAACTACGGCATCGACACCCTGCGCAAGTTCGAGCAGCAGTGTCACTTCCCGCTGCTCGGCGCCAACGCGCTGGACGCGAAGACCCTGCGCCCCGCGTTCGCCCCGTACACCGTGAAGAAGATCCGCGTCCCCGGCGCCCCCGACATCAAGGTCGGCATCCTCGGCCTCACCAACCCGGGCATCGCGCTGTGGGACAAGGACAACGTCAGCGGCAAGATGGTCTTCCCGGGCCTCGTCGAGCAGGCCAAGAAGTACGTCCCGCGGCTGCGCGCGCTCGGCTGCGACGTCGTCTTCCTCACCGACCACTCGGGCCTGGACGGCAGTTCGTCCTACGGCGACGAGCTCCCGTACGTCGAGAACGCCTCCAACCTCGTCGCCGAGCAGGTCCCCGGCATCGACGCGATCCTCGTGGGCCACACCCACGTCGAGGTCCCGTCGTACACGGTGAAGAACGAGACGACCGGTGACGAGGTCCTCCTCTCCGAGCCGTACTGCTGGGGCTACCGCCTGAGCGTCTTCGACTTCGAGCTCGAACTCGTCCGCGGCCAGTGGAAGATCACCAGCAAGACGGCGCAGACCCTCAACCCCAACACGGTGGACGAGGACCCGGAGATCAAGAAACTCCTGGAAGCCGACCACGAGTTGGTCGTGAAGTACGTCAACACGTCCGTCGGCACCTGCACCGAGGACCTCTCGGCGGCGGAGTCCTGCTGGAAGGACGTGCCGATCATGGACTTCATCCAGCAGGTGCAGATGGACTCGGTGAAGGCGGGCCTCTCGACGGCCGACGCCGCCCTCCCGCTGATCTCGGTCGCGGCCCCCTTCAGCCGCACGGCCGACATCCCCAAGGGCTCCGTCACCATCAAGGACATCGCCGGCCTCTACATCTACGACAACACCCTCTACGGCAAGAAGCTCACGGGCGCGCAGCTCAAGGACTACCTGGAGTACGCGGCGAAGTACTACTACCAGGTCCCGGCGGGCACGAAGGTCGACACCGCGACCCTGACGAACGCCAACAGCTTCTGGGACTACATGTACGACGTCGCCGCGGGCGTCTCGTACGACATCGACATCGCGCAGGCCGAGGGTTCGCGGATCAAGAACCTCACGTACAACGGCACTTCGGTCACGGACGACCAGGTCTTCGTCGTCGCGGTGAACAACTACCGCGCGAACGGCGGCAGCGGCTACCCGCACATCGCGTCGGCGGAGACCGTCTACAGCGCGACCGACCAGGTCCGCGACCTGATGATCGCCTACGTCACGGCGAAGGGCAGCCTGGACCCGGCGGACTTCGCCTCGGTCAACTGGAAGCTGACGCAGGCGGGGACGGCGGTCTTCTAGACTCCGGACCTGTCCTCTGCACCGAGCGTGAGGAGCACGGATGGCCATGGAAGTCCTGGGGCGGGGTGAGGCCCGCACCGCTCTGGTCCTGGAATCCGTGCTCAGCACGGCGGCAGTGGTGTGGTGGTCGTCCCTGCTGTGGGCGCACCGCGACGCCCTGTACGCCGTGCCCGACGCCGTGGCATTGATCCTCACGGTCGTGCTGTCGCTGGTGGTGACATGGACCCTGTGGCTTCGGGCGGGCCGACTGCGGAGTGCGACTCTGGCGCTGGTCGCGGTACGCGGCATCGCGGTGCTGGCGTTGTCCCTGTCGTTCTTCCAGGCCCTGTAGCTTCCAGGCCCTGTAGGTCAGTCGGGGCAGGTGAGTGGCAGGCCGAGGCAGGCGTGAACGGCCTGGCTCAACCGCCGGTCGACAGCGGCACGTTCATCGGCGGCATCGGGCGACTCCGCCGGCGGGACCAGCGCGTACGGCAGTGCCGTGGTGAGCACGGCGAGCGTGGCCGTGTCCTGTTCGGTGCCGCTGGGCAGATGTGCGGTCACATGCTCGGTCAGCCAGTGCTGGGCCGTCCGGTGCCACAGGGTGTCCGGACGGAGGACGGCGGCGTACGTCAACTCCGGTTCGGTCCGCGCCATGGCCGCGACGACCGGATGCTCCCGCAGCAGCCGGGCCGCCCGCACCACCCTGCGCACCCCAAGACACCGCGGTGGCGGCAACGGGCCGGGCACTTCCCGGGCCAGGTGCAGCAGACGTTTCAGTTCCTGCATCGTGGCATCGCGCAGGAGCGCGTCGGGAGAGGCCCAATTCCGGTAGAAGAACGGGCGGTTGGTGCCTGCCAGCTGTGCGATGTGGGTGATGCCCGTGCGCCGGGGCCCCCGCGCGGCCAGCGCGTCCAGAGTCGCGCGGTACACGGTGGCCATTCCGGGCGGTGCCTGCACCCGCTGTGAGTTGCTCATGTGAGCAGCTTGGCGCGGGGGGAGGTAGGTGTCTTGGAAAAGTGTGTCAGTTTCCCCGAAGGTGTCACACTTTTTTGGGGGAGGGGTGGGGGGAGGGGAGGAAGGTGCGCCAGGCCGCATCCGAGACGGTGACGATCCCGCCGTCGGGGTTCTTGGAGTCGCGGATGTGGATGGTGTGGGGGCAGGTGGCTATCTCGACACAGTCCCCGCCGCCGCCGTCGCTGTACGAGGACTTGCGCCAGTCGAGGGCGACTTCGACGCAGTTTCCGCCGCCGCCGTCGCTGTAGCTCGACTTGAACCAACGCAAGGTGCCGGTGCCGCTCATCGCTCTTCTCCTGCCAACCGCTCGATGAGGCTCAGGGAGTCGTCGGGGCTCAGAGCCTGTGCGCGGATCTTCGCATAGCGGTGCGTCAGTTGGGACACTTCCGGCGGATCGCTGATCAGGATGCCCTGGTCCTCGATCTCCATGTAGACGACGTGTTCATGGTCCTTGGTCACCACGAGCTTCATGGCGCCACGATCGCCAGCGTACGTTCCGCGCAGCCCACGATCCATCGGCAGTACCTGGACACACACGTTGTCCCGCCGCGCGTCCTCGGCGAGCGAGCGCAACTGCTCCCGCTGTACGTCCCAGCTGCCGAACGGCCGCCGCAGTACGCCCTCTTCGAGGATCAGCTCGATCATCGGGGCCGGATCGCGGTCGAAGAGTTTCCTGCGGGCCAGCCGTGCTTCGACGAGTTCTTCCCGCTTCTGCTCGGACACCGGCGGATAGCTGCCGCCGATCAACGCCCGCGCGTAGGCCTCGGTTTGAAACAAGCCGTCGACGACGAGCGTTGCGTACGAGGAGAGGGTGACGGCCCCCGCCTCGATCTCCGCGAACCCACGGAAGCGGACCGGGTACTTCTCCAGCAGCATCCACTTGCGCGCCTCTTCGAAGACCCCGAGCCCACCCCCGACCTTCTCCTCCAACTTGGCGAGCATCTTGTCGCTCGCGGGCTGCGCGCATGTCTCCATCGCGCTGATGGCGGACCCGGTGTAACCCGTCATCTTGCCCAACTCCACTTGCGTGAGCCCCTGTTGCTCACGCAGTGCCTTTGCGAGGAGGGCAACGAGGTGTGCCACGCCACTCGCCTCCGCCTTGTTCTCCGCCCGCGCCATCGCGGTCACCCCCGAACTCAACCGAACTCAACTGGTCACCAGCACCCCGCACTTGTTTCCAACCGTTGCGGATGGTCGACGCAGAGTTATGGATGACGGTAGCTGTGACTGCCGACACTGTCCCCATGGATACGCAAAGTGACCTGAAATGGATCCCCACAACCGGCATCCAACTCCGCAAGGCAGGGGTCCAGTTCGACGCGGTACGGGTCGACGGCGACGAGGGCAGAGACCTCGCGGACAGGCTCGCGCGCATGACAGGAGGGGCGCCGGGGCCCGTCGTAGAGGAGGCGACGGGCAGCAGGGCGGTCTACTTCCTGGTCCCGGTCGGCAGCACATTGCACCGCCCCTGGCCACCCGGAGTAACCCGCCTCACCGCCGGCCCGAACCACATGTCGTACATCCCGGTACCGGCCCTCAACGGCCAGACCTGGCCCCTGAGTTGGCGCTACCGCCCGACGGCGCCGGACCGCTTCGTCCACGCGCTGCTGCTGCGTGCCGCGGTGGAAGGGTGGGGAGAGGTCAGGCGTCCAGGCCCGGATCAGGAGTGATCTGCCAGATGGTGACCAGTTCCGCGCGGGGCGTGACCATGTACACGAAGAAGCCGCCGTCCACGAACGCGTGCTTCGCTCCCTCGTCGGCATCCTGGTAGGCGGGGCCGTGGAGATGCAGAGCCTCGGAGGCTCTGACCAACTCGTCGGCCATCTTCTCGACCGCGGTCAGGAACGCGGGTGGCGCCCCGGATGCCACCGTCTCCTCGTCGGGGACGTATTCCCAGGCCCAGCTCACGCGTCGCGCACCGCCTCGGCCGCCTCGCGGTAGATGACGCTCGCGGTCGTCAGGTGTGCGCGCGCCTCGTCCGGCGTGGTCGCGATCCGTGCGAGGTACTCGGCGCGGTGGTAGGCCTTCGCTGTCCCGGGGTGTCGCTCGATCTCGATCAGGGCGGCCCAGTGCGCGAGGTAGGCATGGACGGGTCTGACCGAGTTGTGCTGCAACGCCTCGGTGAGGGCCTGGTCCTTGGCCTGGTCGTAAGAGGGGAGCAGGTGCGGGGCCACGATGGCGCAGGCCGCGCGCAGCCCACGCGGGGTCCGGTCCGGGCGGGGGATCGCGGGTACGTCGTCATGTTCGGCGTGTTGCACGCTCATGCTGCTGTTCCCTTCGTGGCGTTGCTGATCTGGACTCTAGCGCGCATCGCGACCGCGTCTCGTGCGGACGATCCGGTTGCGGTATCAGCGGTGAACGGGAAGGGGGCGTCCTCATTGGGACGCCCCCTTTGTGCGGGCATATGCTGAATTCGTCCACCCGCGCGCGCCAACCCAGAGAAGGTGACTGCGATGCGCATGATGCTGAAAGCGTCCATGGACACGGAGAAGGGGAACGACGCCATCCGGAACGGGACTCTCGGGAAGCTGATGCAGGAGACCCTGGAGCAGATCAAGCCCGAGGCGGCCTACTTCACCGCCGAGGACGGCAAGCGGACCGCGTTCCTGTTCTTCGATCTGAAGGACCCCTCCGACATCCCGTCGATCAGTGAGCCGCTCTTCCTCAACCTGGGTGCCGAGTTGACCTACACCCCGGTGATGAACCCGGAGGAGGTCGAGGCCGGTCTCGGCAAGATTCGTTAGGCGCTCATTCCTGCGGCGTTCCCTGGATCTTGGCCAGGGTCAGGACGCCGCCGCCGATACCCCAACCCGCGTCGGCGACCTCTTCCACCAGGACGAGGGTGGTGGCGCGGGCGCCGTCGCCGAAGATCTCGGCGTACAGGTCGGTGGTGCGCGTGATGATCTGCTCCTTCTGCTCCGCGGTGAGGGCGCCGGCGGGGACCTTGAAGTTCGCGAAAGGCATGGTGTTCTCTTTCGTAGTGCCGTGTGGGTATGGGACAACCCTGCGTCCCCGGCGGCCGCCCGGCCAGGGCTGAGCCCACCCAGGGGTTGGCAGCCCCTGGCTCGGACGCCGTAGAGAGGCGACGATGAGACGGTGAACCTTCCCGAGCTCGCGGCGTTCCTGAAGTCCCGGCGTGACCGGGTCCGGCCGGCCGATGTCGGGCTGCCCGTCGGGCCCCGGCGCCGGGTGCCCGGGCTGCGGCGCGAGGAGGTCGCGCAGCTGGCGGGTCTGTCCGCCGACTACTACACCGAGCTGGAGCGGGGGCGTGGCGCCCAGCCCTCGGCCCAGACGCTGGCCGCCCTCGCCCGCGCGCTGCGGCTCGGCGGCGACCAGCGCGACCACCTGTTCCACCTCGCCGACCGGCCGCTGCCCGAGTCGGCGCACGGTGTGGGCGCGCGGCACGTCCAGCCCGCCCTGCTCGGGCTGCTGGACCGGCTGGCCACCACCCCGGCCCAGGTCATCACCGACCTGCACGAGACCCTCGTACAGAATGAGCTGGCCGTGGCGCTGCTCGGGCGGGCGCCGGAGCCGCGTGGCCCGGCGACCGGGTTCGCGTACCGCTGGTTCACCGATCCGGCCGCCCGAGCGGTCTACCCGGCCGAGGACCACCCGCACCACTCACGGGTCTTCGTCGCCGACCTCCAGGCCGTGGCCGCTCGCCGGGGCCGCGACAGCGAGGTCGCCGCGATGACGGCCGCGCTGCGGCGGCGCAGTGAGGAGTTCGCCGCGCTGTGGGACACCCATGACGTGGGGCTGCGCCGCACCGATCACAAGCGGATCGTGCACCCCACGCTGGGCGTCATCGAGCTGGACTGCCACAGCCTGTTCAGCGAGGACGGCCGCCAGCGCCTCCTGTGGTTCACGGCCCCGCCCGGCACCGAGGGCGCCGCCCAGCTGGAACTGCTCGGCGTCATCGGCACGCAGGACATGGCGGCGGACGAGAACACCTCCCGGATCGCCGACCGAAACCGCTAGCTGAACACGATCATCGAGCCCTGGGCCAGGCTCCGCGTCGCCGCCGCGTGCAGGCCCAGCCACACGTGCCGCTCGCGGGCGAAGGGGCTGGGATCGTACGGTGCGGCCACGGCCGGTTCCTCCAACTCCGTCGGAGCGGAAGGGGGTTCCGGGGTCGCCGGTGGGTTCGCCGGGTCGATGCCGATCGTCGGGGCCACGAACTCCAGCTCGCGGAGCAGGGTTTGGGACGAGCCCAACGGGCCGCCGCCCGCGAGGAGTTCGTCGTTCGAGAGCGGGTGCGGGAAGTCGACCGGGACGTAGGCGCCCGCGTGGTCGTAGTGCCAGACCAGGTGGGACTGCTGGGCCGTCGTCTCGAACATCTCCAGGAGTTGTTCGTAGTCGCCGCCCAAGTCGTCGACCGGCGTCACCGGGAGACCGCAGACCTGGAGGAGGTAGGCCCGGCGCAGGAAGTGCAGCGCGTCGTAGTCGAAGCCCGCGACCGGGGCGACCTCGCCGGACAGGCCCGGCATGTACTGGTACACCGGCACCGGGGGGAGCCCGGCCTCGGCCAACAGGGAGTTGTAGAGCGCGAGTTCCTCGGCGAACGGATTGTCGGGGGTGTGGCACAACACGTCGACGAGCGGGACCAGCCACAGGTCACAGGCCAAAAGGGGGCTCCTCGGTTACTCGCTGCGCATCGTGGATCTCGCATGGTGGTCAGGCAAGAGTAGGGGGAAGAGTAGTCGGTGCGGCCCGGGTCAGCTCCCCTCGTGCAGGTCCCATACCCACACGCCGTCCACCCACTTACCGGGTTTGCCGACCAGCTTTTCCACAGCCGTGCGGAGCTTGTCGTCGTTGGGCTGCGGCGCGACGACGACGGCGCCCGCGTGCCAGTACGCGAAGTCGACCTTGGCCTGCGCCTGCCAGTTCTTGCCGATGGTGGGGATGACGCCGGTGTAGCGGACGTCCCGCAGCATGTTGGAGGTGTAGCGGGGCGAGGCGCCGTAGATGCCGATGCGGTCGTCGCCGTAGGGGCCGTTGAAGTAGCCGCCCGGCATCTTGAAGCCGAGGTCGGACGCCGTCTGCCAGTGCAGGGGCTCCGCCGAGCCGGGGTCGGCCAGCGGCACCGGGACGATCGATTCGCCTGCGCGGACGTACGACTTGTAGGTGCCGTCCGTGAAGAAGGCGGGCACTGTCGCCCGGTCGACCGCCTTCAGGGGCGCGGGGATGATCGGGATCAGCGCCATGCAGACGGCGAGCAGGCCCACGTACTGCGTGCCGATCTGCCGCGTCGCCGCCAGCTTGTCGACCGCGATCGCCAGCAGCATGCCGAGTGCCGGTGCGCAGATCATCGCGACCCGGCCCTCGATCACCGACTCGAAGAGCGGCTTGTGGGCGAGCAGGGCCCAGGGGCCCGGGTAGATCGTGTCCGTGAGCGGGATGCGGATCTTGGGGCCCATCGACAGGATCGCCGCCGCGATCGCCGTGAACGCCAGCGCCTTGACGAGGGCGTGTTCCCACAGTCGTACGACGATGGCGAAGGCGAGGGCGACGAGCGGCCAGCCGTAGAAGGCGTTCTGCTCGGTGGGGTTGAGGGAGAGGGAGTTCGCGCGGACCTCGTTGCCCGCGATCAGGGAGCGTTCGGCGAAGGAGAGCAGGGCGAGGGGGCTGTTGCCGGCGTTGTCGCCGTGCAGGACGCTCTTGTAGCTCTGCGGGCCCATGAACTGGTAGTAGAGCGGGATCAGGATGATCGGCGCGCAGATCCCGGCCGCGATGCCCAGGCCCTTGAGGAGTGGGCGCCAGGACGCCCGGACGACATCCCGGTTGAGGGCTCCGTACGACGCGGCGAACAGGACCATGCCGATCGACGCGAGGAGGAGCGGCTCCTCGCCGAGGAAGATCTGGTAGGCCGCCATCACGCCGAGCACGATCCCGTCGCGGACGACCCGGGTGCCCGCGCACAGGCGCAGGGCGCGGTCGATGATCAACGGGATCATGAAGAGGATGACGAAGTTCGGGTGCGCGTTGGCGTGGCTGACCATCGGCGGGGCGAAGGCCGCGAGCGAGGCGCCGACGAAGGCCGCGGCCCGTTGCCGTACGACGCGCTTCACGATCAGCCAGTACCAGGCGGCGGCCGTGGCCGCGAGGCCGAGCGCCATGCAGACGCTGAGGGAGACCGCCGGGCCGGCCAGCAGCGTGAGGGGCGCGAAGGGGACCGACAGGCCCAGCATGACCGTGTTGGCCATGAGGTTCACGCCGTCGGGGAAGCCCTGGAGGTTCGAGAAGAACGGGTTGTGGAGGTGGGCCACGTTGTCGGCCGTGACCGCGAAGAACCACTCCCACTGGTTCTGGTCCTGGAGGGAGTCCTCCAGGTAGCGGTGGTTCGGGTCGAAGAGGCGGCCCGAGTAGAGGGCGACCGACATGAGGAGGAAGAGGACGACGACCAGGATGTCGACCGGGCGCAGGGAACGGGCACGGAGGCGGCCGAGTTCGGTGAGGACCTTGGCGTAGTCGAGGGGCCGTACCTTCGAGCCGGACTGGTGGGACCAGCGCACCGGGACCTCGGCGACCTCCCAGTCCGCGCGGCGGAAGTGCTGGAGGACCTCTACGTCGATGCCCCAGCCGTTGATCCGGGAGGCGGCGAAGGCCTCGCGGGCGCGGTCGCCCTCGAAGAGCTTGAAGCCGCACTGGGTGTCGCGTATGCCGGGCACCGCGGCCTGGCGTATGAGGAAGTTGCCCGCGCGGCCCAGGAGTTCGCGTATCGGATGCTGGTGGCTCTCTATCGTCGCGCCCGGCGCCGCGCGTGAGCCGATCGCGGCCGCGTGGCCCTCGCTCAGCTCCTTGTCGAGTTTCTCCAACTCCTCGATGGGCGCGGCCAGATCGGCGTCCGTCACCAGGACCCGGTGTCCGCGCGAGGCGGCGACGCCGAGGCGCAGGGCGTGGCCCTTGCCGCGGTTGCGGGGGCTGGTGACCACCTGCACCCGCGGGTCGGCGCGGGAGGTGACGACCTCCCGGGTCCCGTCGTCGGAGCCGTCGTCCGCGACGATGATCTCCCAGTCGCCGAAGCGGCCCTCGTTGTCGCCGAGATACGTGGTGATCGCGTCGAGCGTCGGTCCGAGCCGTTGTTCCTCGTTGTAGGCGGGCACGACGACACTCAGGTCCACGGCGACGACACTGGGGTCCACGGAGGCACTGTCCACGGCCGGAGTGGCCCTTTCCGGTCCGGTCACCGGGCGGCCAGCCGCTCGATGAGGTCGAGGGAGTGCGTGTTGTACGCGAGGACGATCGAGCGCGCGGCCGGGGTGTCGCGGCGCGCCAGGGCGTCGACCAGTTCGGTGTGCTCGGACCACAGGCGGCCGCGCAGATCGCTCAGCCGGCGCAGGTGCTGCACCGTGCACACCCAGGACTGGACGCGCAGCCGGTGCAGGAAGTCGCCGAGGTAGGGGTTGCCGAACATGGCGCTCAACTCGCGCCAGAAGCGCAGGTCGTAGCCGATCAGCACGGTGAGGTCACCGGCGTCGGCGGCGCGCTGCGCCTCCTCGCCGCGGCGGCGGACACCGGCGAGCGCGGCGACCGTACGGGGGTCGTCGGTGCGGTCGAAGACGGGGTGGCCCTCGATCAGGGCCAGGAACATGCCCTCGGTGACCAGGGCGCGGGCCTCGATCATCCCGCGGTGGTCGGCCACCGAGTACTCGTGGACGCGGAAGCCGCGGTGCTGGTCGGCTTCCAGGAGTCCCTGCGCGGAGAGATCGACGAGCGCTTCCCGGACCGGAGTCGCGGAGACGCCGTACTGCTCGGCGATCTCCTTCACCGTGAACTCCTGACCGGGCTGGAGCCGGCCGGCCAGGACCTCGTCGCGAAGCGCGTCGGCGATCTGCTGCCGCAGGGTGCTGCGGGTCACGGCGCCGCTGCCGCTGCTTCCTCCGGGCATCGTCGGGGCGTCTCCCTCGTCGCGTTCGATGGCGTACTCGTATATGTCTACGAGCACGCCACCTTACGCGTTCGGGTTCCCCTCTTGCCCGGATGCGGGCACCAGTTGAACGGACCCGCCCATTCCGGGTGCTAAGTGGTGTATTCGGCGCCGAATTAACCGCCGTTCTACGCGGTGAACTCGTCCGCGACGGAGAGCGCCGCGTCCAGGGCGGCGAGGCCCTCCTTCAACTCGGCCTCACTCACGTTGAGCGGCGGGACGACATGCGTTCGGTTCATGTTGACGAACGGCCACAGCCCCTGCTGCTTGGCGGCGCCCCCGAAGGCGGCCATCGCCGCGTTCGCCTCACCGGCCGCGTTGTACGGCACCAGCGGCTCGCGCGTCTCCCGGTCCTTCACCAGCTCCAGCGCCCAGAACATCCCGACGCCCCGCACCTCGCCGATGCTCGGGTGCCGCTCGGCCAGCGCGCGGAGGGCGGGCTCGACGACGGTCGTACCGAGGTGCTTCGCGTTCTCCACGACGCCCTCCTCGGCCATGACGTTGATCGTCGCGACGGCCGCGGCACAGGCCAGCGGGTGTCCGGAGTACGTCAGTCCGCCCGGGTAGGGCCGCTTGCCGAAGGTGTCCGCGATCGCGCCGGAGATGGCGACACCGCCGAGCGGTACGTACCCGGAGTTCACGCCTTTCGCGAAGGTCATCAGGTCCGGTACGACGTCGAACAGATCCGCCGCGAACCACTCACCGGTCCGCCCGAACCCGGCCATCACCTCGTCCAGGATGAAGACGATCCCGTACTTGTCGCAGATCTCACGGACCCCGGAGAGATAACCGGGCGGCGGCACCATGATCCCGGCGGTGCCCGGAACGGTCTCCAGGACGATCGCGGCGATGGTCGCCGGACCCTCGAAGGCGATCGTCGTCTCCAGGTGCTCCAGTGCGCGCTCGCACTCCTGCGCCTCGGTCTCGGCGTAGAAACGGGACCGGTACAGGAAGGGCGCCCAGAAGTGCACGACCCCGGCCGCGGCACTGTCGCTGGCCCAACGCCGGGGATCCCCGGTGAGGTTGATCGCCTGCTGTGTGCCGCCGTGGTACGAGCGGTACGCCGACATCACCTTCGGCCGCCCGGTGTGCAGCCGGGCCATGCGCGTCGCGTGCTCGATCGCGTCCGCGCCGCCGTTGGTGAAGAAGATCTTGTCCAGGTCGCCCGGGGTGCGCTCGGCGATGAGCCTGGCCGCTTCGGACCGGGCCTCGATCGCGAACGCGGGCGCGAAGGTCGTCATCGTCGCGGCCTGCTCCTGGATCGCGGCGACGACCTTCGGGTGCTGGTAGCCGATGTTCGTGTAGACGAGCCCGCTGGTGAAGTCCAGGTAGCGCTTGCCGTCGTAGTCCCAGAAGTACGACCCCTCCGCGCCGGCCACGGCGAGCGGGTCGATGAGCTCCTGCGCGGACCAGGAGTGGAACACGTGCGCACGGTCCGCGGCCTTCACGGCGGCGCCGGCCTGGGGGTTGGGCTGAGGGGTCATGCGGGTGAGCGTAAATGTCCGCGATACGGAAACGGAATCGGCGTCCTGTCTGTGGTCGGGGGGTTTCCGCGACAGATTGTCGGGGGTGGAGGCGGGCGGTCGGTGAGGGGGGTCGCTGGAAGCCGGGGGTAAATCTAACCGTTGTCCGTGCGCGTGACCGGTTAGAAATGGCCCCAGCCTGTAGAGGGGGGCGGTGCGGGGGCTCGGGGCGGACTCCCGTTACGGAACCGTAGACACCGCTCCGGCCATCGCGTCCTGTCCCCGCACTATTCTCGGTCTGTCGCGGACCGCCTGGCGGAGGCGTTCGGCGAGGCACGGCTCGCGGAGGCGGTGGAGGTGCTGGAGGGGTTGTCGGCGGTGCTGGACGAACTCGGTCCGCCCGGTGACCAGGACGGCTTGGCCGTTACGGAACCGTAGACACCTCACCATCCGTCCCGTCGATTCCCCGCACTATTCTCGGGCTGTTCCCGGTCTGTCGCGGAGCACCAGCGCGCGACCGGGGCGTGACCGGGGAATTCAGGGGAGGCGGCGCGGTCGTGGAGAAACTGGGGGCGGCCGATCCGCAGCGGATCGGGGCGTACCGGCTGTTGGCCCGGCTGGGCGCCGGTGGCATGGGGCACGTGTATCTGGCCCGGTCGGACCGGGGCCGCACGGTCGCCGTGAAGCTGGTGCGGGAGGACCTCGCCGCGCAGGAGGAGTTCCGGGCGCGGTTCCGGCAGGAGGTGCGGGCCGCGCGGCGGGTCGGCGGCCACTGGACGGCACCCGTGCTGGACGCGGACACCGAGGCCGAGGTGCCGTGGGTGGCCACCGGGTACGTCGCCGGGCCCAGCCTGCAACAGGTCGTCGGGCGGGACCACGGCGCACTGCCCGAGCGGTCGGTACGGATCCTCGCGGCCGGGCTCGCGCACGCGCTCCAGGACATCCACGCCGCCGGCATCGTCCACCGCGACCTCAAGCCGTCCAACGTGCTGGTGACCATCGACGGCCCCCGCGTCATCGACTTCGGCATAGCGCGCGCCCTGGAGACCCAGGCCGGCGACGGACTCACCCGCACCGGTTCGCTGGTCGGCTCGCCCGGCTTCATGGCACCGGAACAGGTGCGGGGCGACCGCATCACCCCGGCGTGCGACGTCTTCTGCCTCGGTTCCGTCCTCGCCTACGCCGCGACCGGCACCCTTCCCTTCGGCGCCGCCAACAGCGGTGTCCACGCCCTGATGTTCCGCATCGCCCAGGAGGAACCCGACCTGTCGGGCGTCCCCGAGGGCATCGCCGACCTGGTCCGCGACTGCCTCCGCAAGGACCCGGCCACCCGCCCCACCCTCAACCGCATCCTCGACCGCACGGGCGCCGAGGACACCGTCTCCGGCGGCCGCTCCCGCGACCCGTGGCTGCCGGGCGCGCTGGTCGCCCAACTCGGCCGCCACGCCGTGCGGTTGCTGGACACGGAGGACCCGGAGACGACGGAGCTGGAACGGGTGGATCCGGAGAAGGGGGAACCGGGGGAGGGCGGTTCGGAGGCGGGGAGCGTGGAGGCGGAGGGCCCGGGCGTGGAGGGTTCCGAGGCGGAGGGCGCGGATGGTGTGAGGGGCACGGAGGGCGCGGAGGCGGAAGGTGCGGCTGTGGTTCAGGCAGCCACGCCCGCGCTCCCGCTCGCTTCCGCTGCTGCTCCTGCGCCCGCTCCCGCCCCCGTGGAGAAGCCGGACCTGTTCAGCAAGGCACCCGCCGCCCGCACACCCGCCGTCGCCGAGGCCTCGCCCGAGCACGCCCCCGCCTCCGACGAGTCCTCTCCGACACCCCCCGCACGGGCGCCCGGCGCAGCGCCGGACGACCACCTTCCGACGGAGGTCGTGGCCTCGGCCGGAGCCACCCGGACACCGCCGCCCCCACAGCCCCCGCACCCGGCCTACGGCTACCCGCAACAACATCCCCAGCCCGCCGCCTACGCCGACCCGCAGCAGGCGTACCCCCAGCCCCCACCCCGCCAACTCCTCGGCTGGGGCGGCCAGGTGCCGTACAACCCCTACCCCCACAACGGCGGCCTCGGCGCCACCCCGCCCTACGGCCCGGGGCCGGCCGGGATGGCCCCGGCGTACGGGGAACCCCGGCCGCCGCGCAGGAACGGGCGGTCCACGGCATTCCTCGTCGTGGTCGCGCTGGTCGTCGCGCTGGGCGCCGGTGGTTCGGTGTACGCGTTGATGAAGGACGGGAGCAACAGCGGTCGTACGAAGGCAGGTTCGGGCGGTCGGGCCACCAGCGCCGCGCCCACGACCCCGGGGCCGAGCACGGGGGAGCCGACGCCGAGCCGATCGCCCTCCGCCACGCCTACCGGTGAGGGCGCCGTACCCAGCGGATACCTCGGCACCTGGAACGCGTCCATCGACAACGCCACGGGCCACAACACCCGCCAACTCACCATCCGGCAGGGGAAGGTGGGGGACCCTGTCCTGACCCTCGTCGCGGACGGGCCCGGCTACCACTGCGAGTTCAGCGCCGACCTGACCCAAGAGCCGGGCGGGGAGAGCCCGTTGGCGATCGGCGCGTCCACCGTCACCGCCGGGAAGCCGCTGTCGTCCTGCAACCCGGGTTCCGCCACCGAGATCACCCTGCTGTCGGCCACCACGCTGGAGCGCGTGAGCACCAGCAACGGGGAGAAGCTGACGTACACGAAGGCGGGCTGAGCCTCTCGCGGACGGTGAGCTGAACTCCCTTCACGTCAGGGCCAGTTGAACGTCACGCGAACTTCGTTCGGAACCCCCTGCGTGTTGTCCGTTGCCGCTCGTACCGTGACCCCACGATCCGGCTGGGGAGCGGGGGCCCGCAGTGGAGTGGCTGAGTGCGGAGAACGTCGTCGCCGTGGGCACGGCGGTGCTCGGTATCGTCGCGTCCGGCGTGATGGTCTGGTACGAACGCCGGGTGCCGCGCCGGAAGCGGATCGGTTATCGCGTCCAGATGGACAACCCCATCGGCGACGACGTCCGTTCGGGGCGGGCGAACAGACGCCTCGGCCTCTTCGACGAGGCTCCCGGCATGTCCGACGCCACCCTCGTCCTGCTGCGCATCGAGAACGACGGTTCGCAGAGCATCGCCGACAACGACTACACCGGGCGTGAACTCCACGGCCTCACCGCGGTGTTCACCGACCGCACGATCCGCGGCGTCTCGGTCACCCAGCCGGTCGGCACCGACCATCTGATGGACCACTTCACCCCGGCGGCCGGCCTCGGCTACGACACCAACACCCTGCGCATCCCGCGCGTCCCGCTCAACCCGCGTGACCACTTCAAGCTGCTGGTGCTGCTGTCCGGCGGTGACGTCGGCTGCCCGATCCGGCTCATCGGCGGCATCCGCGACGGCGAGGTGCACCCCAACCGCAGCGCCACCCCGGACGACAAGGCGCCCCTGTTCAGCCGCGCCTCCCGGCTGATCACCATCATGCTCACGGTGTGCGTGGTGACGCTCGCGGCGATCGTCGTGGTCCGTGACGACACCCCGCCCCCGATCGGCTGCGCCCACGGCACCCTCACCGTCACCGGTTCGACCGCGTTCGCCCCGGTCGTGGAGGAGGTCGCGAAGAAGTACGAACGGGACTGCGAGGGCGCGAAGGTCGTCGTCGACCCGCACGGATCGACCGCAGGGGTACGGGAGTTGGAGGCCACCGGGCTCGCGTCGACGAAGGGTTCCCCGGCCGTCGTAGCGCTCTCGGACGGACCCAAGCCGAGCGACATGCCGCGACTGCGCGAGAACCGGGTCGCGATGTCGGTCTTCGCGATCGTCGTCAACGACGGCATCCCTCTGAAGAACCTGTCGACCGCGGACGTACGACGCCTGTACCGGGGCGAGATCAAGAACTGGCGGCAGCTCGGCGGGCCGAACCTCGCGGTGCATCTGGTCAGCCGGGACGCCAACTCCGGTACGCGCCAGGTGTTTCAGCGCCGGGTGCTGAAGCGCGGTGAGATCGCCAATTCCTCTGTTGACTGCGTTCACAAGGACGATCCGACCGCGCCCGTCATCCGCTGTGAACTCGACTCCACGGACCAGGTGTTGAGCCAGGTCGCCGAACTCCCCGGCGCGATCGGCTACAGCGAACTCACCCTCGCGTCCGGCGCCAAGGGCCTGCACACTCTCCGGCTGGACGGCCATCCGCCCTCCGTGGACGCCATCGAACACGGGACGAGCGCCTACCCGTACCGCGAGATCGAGTACGCCTACACCTACGGCCAGCCCCCGGCCGACTCCCTCGCGTCGAGCTTCCTGACCTACCTCTCGCGGGGCAACGGCCAGGACGTGATCCGCACCCACGGCCACATCCCGTGCTGGACGCCGGAGGGCCTGAAGCTCTGCGCCTAGCTCAGCGCGCGGACCGGCTCACCGGGGCTCGGGCGGCCGCTGCCTCGGCATGTTCGGCCGACTGCCGCCGCCCGGCCCGCCCGGTCCCGGCGGCTGCGGGAACCTGCCCTGCACGACGGTCCCCTCCTGCCGGCTCCCGGGGACCACCGCCGACTGGATGCCCAGCGGCCCCGCCCCGGTCCGGAACTCCACCATCCAGTCGGCGGTCTCCACCCGGACCAGTTCCGTCACGTCCTCCGAGAAGCGCCGCAGCACCCCGAGGCACCGGTCAGCGGCCTCGCTCGCCGTGCCCTCCGCGGGCCCCAGAAACTCCCGTACGCCCTCCGACGCCCAGTCGAACTGGAGCACCTGGAGACGCCGCTGCACGGCCTGCGCCGTAGCGACGTCCCGCATCCAGCCGGACGTCATCCCGAAGAACCGGTCCCCGGCCACGCACGCGGCCCCCAGCAGCAGCGCCAGATAGCCCCAGGCGGCCAGCCCGTCCACCACCCCGGTGAGGTCCAGCAGGGGCAGCGCGGCCCCCGCCAGCGCGCCCAGCGCCGCGCCCGCGCGCAGCACCCGCGCCCCGCGCCGCTTCCACACCCGGTCCGTGAGATAGCGGTCCGCCGTCTCCAGCGCCCCGCGCTCGACCCACCGGTACAGCTCGTCCAGCCGGGCCGTCGGCTCGCCCCAGTCCCCGAGCGGAAACGTCCGCCCGGCCAGATCGCCGCCTTCGGGCTGAATCTCCGGCTGACCCACCCGGCACTCCCTTACGTCGTGTGACACCTGATGCTGATGTGCCGGACCCTTCCTACCGCCCAATGGGTGGCGAAGGATCTGGTTTCACCTCTTTTCCGCCCGGAAGTGGGTCTTGATCAGGTATAGGACACGGTGAGGACTCACTCGAAAGAGTGCTGAAGCGATGACTGCCCGGACCACGTAGGCTCGTGCCGAGCGCGGGAAACCTCGCCCATACAGCCGTATCCATGGCCGTTCCACGGCCGTATCCATGACTGACAGCCGACTGACAGCCGTACGAAACCAGGAGCTGATCGTGATTCCCGGTGGTGGCCAGCCCAATATGCAGCAGTTGCTGCAGCAGGCCCAGAAGATGCAGCAGGACCTGGCGGCCGCGCAGGAGGAGCTGGCGCGGACCGAGGTCGACGGACAGGCGGGCGGCGGGCTGGTCAAGGCCACCGTCACCGGCGCCGGCGAGCTCCGCGCGCTGAAGATCGACCCGAAGGCGGTCGACCCCGAGGACACCGAGACCCTCGCCGATCTGATCGTCGCGGCGGTCCAGGCGGCCAACGAGAACGCGCAGACCCTCCAGCAGCAGAAGCTCGGCCCGCTCGCGCAGGGGCTCGGCGGCGGCAGCGGTATCCCCGGTCTGCCTTTCTAAGACGGCCCGCGGCCAACTACGGTACGTACGGCACGTACCCGCACGACTCCAGGAAGGGCAGGCAGTCCGTTGTACGAAGGCGTGGTCCAGGACCTCATCGACGAATTGGGGCGACTCCCCGGCGTCGGTCCCAAGAGCGCGCAGCGGATCGCCTTCCACATCCTGCAGGCGGAGCCGACGGACGTACGGCGGCTCGCGCAGTGCCTGATGGAGGTCAAGGCGAAGGTCCGCTTCTGCGCGACCTGCGGAAACGTCGCGCAGGAAGAGCTGTGCGGGATCTGCCGCGACCCGCGCCGCGACCTCTCGG
Organism: Streptomyces sp. NBC_00986; assembly: GCF_045162565.1. Lineage (NCBI taxonomy): Bacteria > Bacillati > Actinomycetota > Actinomycetes > Kitasatosporales > Streptomycetaceae > Streptomyces > Streptomyces sp. NBC_00986. Next base: position 5,710,886 of record NZ_CP108733.1, on the reverse strand, counting down.
TCATCTGCGTGGTCGAGGAGCCGAAGGACGTCGTCGCGGTCGAGCGCACCCGCGAGTTCCGGGGCAAGTACCACGTCCTGGGCGGCGCGATCAGCCCGATCGAAGGTGTCGGACCCGACGACCTGCGTATACGAGAACTTCTCGCGCGGTTGGCCGACGGTACGGTCACGGAACTGATCCTTGCCACGGACCCCAATCTGGAAGGCGAGGCCACGGCCACGTACCTCGCCCGCATGATCAAGCCCATGGGCCTCAAGGTCACCCGCCTGGCCAGCGGCCTCCCGGTGGGCGGCGACCTGGAATACGCGGACGAGGTGACCCTCGGCCGCGCCTTCGAGGGGAGACGACTCCTAGATGTCTGACGCCACGCTGCATGCCACCGATCCGGACCCGGACGACTTCGCGGTCCAGATCGCGGACCAGGTCGAGAGCTTCCTGGTGGCCGTGTTCGAGGTAGCGAAGGGCGAGGACCCCGATTCGGCGGTCCCCTTCCTCCTCCTGGAGGTGTCCCAACTCCTCCTGGCAGGCGGCCGCTTGGGCGCGCACGAGGACATCCTCCCGGACGAGCGCTACGAGCCCGACCTGGGCCCGGAGCCGGACGTGGACGAGATCCGCGAGCGCTTCGCGGTGATGCTGGAGCCGATCGACGTGTACTCGGAGGTCTTCGACCCCTACGAGCCGCGCAAGGCCCCGGTACCGGCCCGTATCTCCGACGACCTGGCCGACGTCGTCGCCGACCTCCGTCACGGCATGGCCCACTACCGCGCCGGCCGCACCACGGAGGCCATGTGGTGGTGGCAGTTCTCCTACTTCTCCAACTGGGGCTCCACCGCCTCGGCAACCCTCCGCGCCCTCCAGTCCCTGGTCGCCCACGTCCGCCTCAACCAGCCCCTCCCGGAACTGGACGGCCTGGACACGGACGTGAGCATGGGCGACGAGACGCTGGAGTTCGAGGCGGGCGCGGTGATGGCGGAGGAGATCGCGGGGCCGCTGGGGATCAGGCCGGTCAAGTAGTCAACCAGCTGGTCAATCAGCGGTCTTTTCAAGCAGGTTGTGGGGCGCGGCGAGTACGCTGCGCCCCACAGTGCGTGTACGGGGATGTGCGGGTACGGGGACGAGGGGGACGCCTGATGGCCGATGAGGTGTGGATGGGGTTGGCCGAGGCGATCGGGGCGATCCGCGCGGAGCTTCAGCAGGCGGCGCGGGACGGAGCGGGGCAGGAGATCCAGTTCCGGACGGGGCCGGTGGAGATCGAGTTCGCCGTGGACATGAAGAAGGACGGGGAGGCACGGGCGAAGGTCTTGGTGCTCCCGTTCGGCGCGGAGGCGAAGGCCTCACGGTCGAAGGGCACGACGAGCCGCGTGAAGCTCACGCTCCAGCCGGTCGACGACGAGGGCGAGGACCGGCGTATCGCGGACGACTCCGGGGAACGCCCCAAGTAACGGGGAGCACGGGGGTGTTGGCCTGTGGCTAGGGACGTGCGGCGGGTCGTGGAGATCTGGAATCCGGTCGGAAAGTGTTCGGGGACCGGGTATCTGGTCGGGGATCAGCTTGTTCTTACGGCGCTTCACAATGTGCTGGGCTGCGGGGACTTGGAGGTCAGGGGTCTCGGCGACGACTCCAAATGGCTTGCGGCGGAGGTGCTGTGGCCGCTGACGGAGCCACTACCTGATCTGGAGCGGGAGCCGCAGGCGGACGGGGCGTTGGTCAGGATCACGGATCCGGGGTGGGTGCGGCCGGCCGGTGTTGCACCTGTCCGCTGGGGCCGGATCGACGGCGGCCCGGTCGTAGCGGACGAGGGGCGGCTGGAGTGCGTCGCGGTGGGCTTCCCCCGGTCCGAGGTACGGGACGGCATCCGGGACACGAAGGAGATCCGCGGCCACATCGAGAGGCTGACGGGGCTCAAGTCGGGTGGGCTGATTACGGCGTACGTCGACGGGGTCGCCGTGCCCGGCAGGCGGGACGAGAAGTCGTCGTGGGCGGGGGCTTCCGGGGCGGCGCTCTTCGTCAGGGGGCGGCTCATCGGGGTCGTGACGACCGATCGGCGGCGGGATTACGACGGGGATCAGCTGACGGCGGTGTCGGTGGTGGGGTTGGCGGCGCGGCCCGGGTTTGTGGCGGCGGTGGGGGAGTTGGTTCCGGAGGATGTTGCGGCTGCGGACCGGGAGGGACCGCCGCGTGGGACAACCGTGTACGACGTCGAAGTCCCGCCGGGTGTGAACAACTTGCCGGAGCTGCCGTCGCCGATTTTCGTCGGTAGGGCGGAGGTGATGGCGGAGCTGGAGCGGGCGCTTTCGGGGGAGTCGCAGACGATCACGCAGACGGTTCATGGGCTCGGGGGTGTCGGGAAGACGACTCTTGCCTTGCACTACGCGCATGACCATGCGGGGGCGTATCGGTTGGTGTGGTGGATTCGCTCGGATACGCCTGAGCTGATCGAGGCGGGTTTCGCGGCGCTGACTGTGCGGCTGCGGGGCGAGGAGCCGTCAGACCTCACTACTACGCAGGCCGCCGAGTGGGCTGTCGGGTGGTTGCAGACGCATCCTGGGTGGCTGCTGGTCTTCGACAACGCGGAGAGGCCGGGGGATGTGCATGCCTGGACGGGGCAACTACGGGCATCCGGGCGTCACTTGATCACGAGCCGGTACAAGCGGGGGTGGGTGTGCGAGCCGATCTCGTTGCGTGTGCTGGATCAGGAGGCTTCGTTGGCCCTCCTGTTACGCCTAGTCGGGGGCGGTGAGGAAGACGAGGCCCGCGCACTGGCGGACGAACTCGGTCATCTGCCGCTCGCTCTGGAACAGGCCGGCGCCTTCATCGCGCAGAGGGAGGTCTCGATCTCGGCGTACCGGGCCATGCTGGAGCAGTATCCGGCGCGTGCGGCGGCTGCGGCACCGGGCGGCTTTGACCCTGCGCGGACGGTGGCCCGGATCTGGCGCATCACGTTGGATGTGCTTGAGGGGCAGGATCCCAGGGCGGTGGAGATCTTGCGGATCGCGGCGTGGTACGCCCCGACAGGCATTCCGCGCTCCCTGTTTGAGCCGCTCGCCGAGGATCCGGTGGACCTTGCCCAACTCTTGGGGCTGTTGGCGGACTACAGCATGATCACGCTCGACCGGACTGGGGTCGGTATCCACCGCCTGATCCAGATGGTGGCCCGCACACCGGCGGCGGACGATCCGCATCGTGATCAGGCGCGCATCCTGGCCGCGCGTGAACGGGCTACGAAGCTGATGCTTGAGGAGCTTCCGCGCGATCCCAGGGGGAACGTTGCGGGTTGGCCGACATGGAGAGCCTTGTTTCCCCACGCCGAAGCCATCCTTGACGTGTTCGAACCGGGTGAGGACACGGCTGAGATTCATTTCATCCTCACTCTGACGGGGCAGTTCCTGCAGGAGCAAGGGCAGGTGAGTCAGGCAACTGAGTGCTTTGTCCGTTCTCTAGCAGCGGCTACTCGGCTCTTCGGTGAGGATGACCCGAGCACGCTGAGTTCGCGGAACGACCTAGCTGTCGCGTATCGGGAGTCGGGGGATGTGGTGCGGGCGGTCCCGTTGTATGAGCGGACGTTGGAGGATTGTGTGCGGGTGTTGGGTGAGGATCATCCGGACACGCTGGCTTCGCGGAACAACCTGGCCTACGCGTATCAGGTGTCGGGGGATGTGGTGCGGGCGGTTCCGTTGCTTGAGCGGACGTTGGAGGACCGTGTGCGGGTGTTGGGCGAGGATCACCCGGACACGTTGATTTCGCGGAACAACCTGGCTGGCGCGTATCGGGAGTCGGGGGATGTGGTGCGGGCGGTTCCGTTGCTTGAGCGGACGTTGGAGGACCGTGTGCGGGTGTTGGGCGAGGATCACCCGGACACGCTGACTTCGCGGAGCAACCTGGCTGGCGCGTATCGGGTGTCGGGGGACGTGGCGCGGGCGGTTCCGTTGTTTGAGCGGACGTTGGCGGATCGTGCTCGGGTGTTGGGTGAGGATCATCCGGACACGTTGATTTCGCGGAACAACCTGGCTGGCGCGTATCGGGTGTCGGGGGACGTGGCGCGGGCGATCCCGCTCTACGAACAGGCACTGGCCGGCTGTCTCCGTGCACTGGGCGAGAACCACCCGACGACAAAGATCGTCCGCTCGAATCTCTCCACCGTGCGCGCCCAACAGCCCTCACCTACGCCCCCACCAGCTCCAGCACCGCCCCCAACCGCCCCGCCTCCACAAACGGCGCCGTAACCGTAGGCTCGCTGTACCACCGCAACGGCCACGTGTTCCCGTAGAGCGCCGGAATCCCGATGTACGTGACGGTACGAGCGCCCCGGCCGCCGAACTGCTGCACACCCAAAGGCCAGTTGTGCCGGCGCACTTCCCCGGGCGCCAGCAGGAAGTACATCCACCGGAACCCCGCGGCCTCGCAGACGACGGGCCCCGCATCCCCGTCGGCGGCCTCGATGAGACGCGTGGCGACCTGTTCTCCCCGTACGCCCTCGATGCGTACGGCGTCGAAGTGGACGCCGGTGAGGCGGAGTTGGTGACCGGATGCGGGAATCCAGTCCGGTAGATGAATTGATTCGGTCATGGTCACACGTTGGCGTTTGCGAAGCTACGCTCGGTAGTGACTGAGGTGATACACGCCGGGGTGTATCGGTCGGAGGTGGGTGCTGTGCCGGGCCAGTCCAACGCCAACTCCCTGCCGCCTGTGGCCTGGCGGTACATCGGGAACCAGCTGAAGCGGTGGCGCACCAAGGCCAACGTGAGCCGCGAGGAGCTGGCCGCCGCCTCCAACTACTCGCCGGACACCATCAAGTCGATGGAGCAGGGCGTACGGATGCCGACGCCGCGCGTGCTCGACGTAGCCGATGGGATGTGCCGGGCTGAGGGGATGCTGAGCGCGGCCAAGGACTACTTGCAGAAGGAGAAGTCTCCGGCGCGGGCGCAGGACTTCATGGAGCGGGAGCAGGAGGCGATCAGCCACTGGTCCTACGAAGCGACCCTGATCCCTGGGCTGTTGCAGACGGAGGGATACGCGCGGGCCTTGATGGAAGGACGCTATCCGCCCGTGGGTCAGGAGACGGTGGAGGAGCGAGTGGTGGCTCGTCTGGAGCGTCAGTTGCTGCTTACGCGCACTCCTCCCGTGGCTTTCGTGTTCCTGGTCTACGAGGCGGCGCTGCGCACCCCGCTGGTGGACGGGGAACAGGTGGGACACATCCTGGACATGGCGCGGCTCAGCAACGTTCTGGTCCAGGTGCTGCCCTTTGAGTCGTTCGTCTCCACCGCGCTCATCGGACCGATGGTGTTGCTTGAGACCCCCGACCATGAACGGCACGCCTACTCGACGGGGCAGGCGATGAGGCAACTCACCACAGACCCAGAAGTGGTGAGCAACTATCTGGCGCGTCTTAGCCTGCTTCGGACGATGGCTCTGGGCCCTGCTGAGACGGCCCAGTTCCTCGAACGGATTGCGGCACAGCAATGACAGAACAACTCGTGTGGTTCAAGTCGAGCTACAGCGACAACGAAGGCGGTGCCTGTGTCGAGGTCGCCCTCCCCGCACCGCAGTTGACCGTCCACATACGCGACTCGAAGAACTTCGCGGGACCCGAACTTGCCCTCCCTGCCCCCGCCTGGACGGCGTTCCTCTCCGGAGTCTCCGCAGCTCACCCCGGAGCTTGAGCCCCGGGATCCGAGCTCTTTTCTTGGGTTCTGGGCTGGTTGAAAACAACCCAACCAACCAAGCCTGTACGTGAGTTGAGGGGGGTTTAACCCGAACGGGTGACCTTCGGTGATCAGCTTGCGCTGGAACGTAAAGCCACTCTAGGTTCACGGCAAACAAGCAAATAGTTCGGCCCCGGTCGGTGTTGGTAGCACCGGCTCCGGGGCCTAGACCTACGGATCGAAAGAGACTCGATCGTGGCTTACGCCCAGCCTAGCCCTGCCCTGCCGTCCCCGTCGCACCCCATGGCCAATACGGGCTACGGAAAACGCGCCACGGGTGACGAAGACCCGCACGCCGACCCGGACTTCGCACATCTGCTCCCCCGAGACGCCGAGATCGCCGTCTTCATCGACCACCTCGACAACGGTCACGCCATGGGCCACAAGGTGATCGCGGCCGAGCACCCCCGCTACGGCCAGCAGGCCTGCCGTACGTCTCTCAAGAGCCTCACCGAGGCCGGCCACCTGCGCTGGATCAAGGAACACATCACCGTCGAGGACAACTCGATGCGGTGGGTGACGCGGACGTACTGGTCGCGTACGCCCAGGTCGGCGCGGTGGTGGGCCGAGTTCGCGCGTGAGCGCCACGGCAGGGACGTCACGCGTGACTACCAGCCGGGCCTGGCAAGGACGGAAGACCCGACCCCGACCCCTGCCCTGGAGAACCAGAGCGAGACCGAGACAGAGACCAAGACCGACGGGACACCGGCGACGGACCCGACCCCCGAGCCCAGCGCCGCGTACCGCGCACTCGCCCAACTCCGCGCCGCAGAGCCCCGTATGTCCCTCTCCGAAGCCGAGTGCCGAGCCCTCGAACCCCTCGCCGCCGAGTGGCTGGCACGAGGCGCCACCCCGGCCGACATGGCCCGCGCGCTGACCGACGGACTGCCACCCACCGTCACGAACCCGGGCGGACTGGCCCGCAACCGATTGGAGTCGAAGATGCCCCCGAAGAAGAACGACGCCGCCGAGACCCGCCCTCTCCGCGCTCGTGTGACCCGCGTGCTCATGGCCTGCGCCACCTGTGACGCCGACGAGCGGACGGCGAAGATCATCAACGGCGTGTGCGAGGAATGCCGGGCGGAGCCGGACCTGAGCGAGGAGGAGATCAAGAAGGGGTTCGAGGAGATCGCCTACCTGGGAACCACGACGGCCCGCTTCCTGAAGCAGAAGCTGGAACGCCGTACGGGCGGGCCCGTGCCCGACACGTTCCGCCCCGTGCCGATCGAGGACCGCGTCCACTATCACTACCGCGACAACCGCGACCGCATCGCGAACGGCCTCCCGCCGAGGCGCTGGAACCCGTGACGGTCGAGAAGCGGCACGGAGGAGAGGGCGGCGGCGTCATGACCCCCAGGACCACAACCCCTTCCCCACCGCCGTCACCCCACCTGCCAACGCCAACGACAACACCAGCACCCGCGCCCGGGGTTCAGCTATCCGCCCTGCCAGCCCCCGCCCGATCACCCCGCCCACGACCATCGCGGCGACGACGGCGACCCACCGTGCCCCACTCAGCGAGGGCACCCCGTTCGCCGCGACCGAGAACGCGTTGACGACGACCCCGTAGAACTGCGCGTTGGGCACGAACTCCCGTACCGTCCAACCCGCGTTGACCGCGTACAGGGAGATCGGTGGGCCGCCGACGCCCGCGGCCGCGTTCATGAAACCGCCCGCCGCGCCCGCTGCCACCGCGCCCTTCGTGCCGCGTAGGGCCGCGACCCGGGCGCCGCGCATCACCAGGAGGACAGCGACCGTCACCAAGCTGCCCATCACCAACAGGAGCACGGGCGGGGGGAGTTGGCGGGTCATCCACGCGCCCGCCGGTACCGTGCACACCGCCGCCGCGCACAGGGGGACCATCGCGCGCGCCCGTACCTGCCGCCAACCGCCCGCCAGACCTACGACACTGATCGCGCCGGCGGCGCAGTTGGCGAGGACGACTCCCTGGGACGGACCGAGCAGCAGGACGAGGGCCGGGACGGCGACTAGGGCGAAGCCCATGCCCGTGAGCCACTGGACGGAGGCGCCGAGCAGGACGATTCCGCCCAGGAGTATGTCGGTGGTCATGGAGCAACATCATTCAGGGGGAGGGTGTAGCCCGCTACACCCTCGGTTCGGGACCGCACTCCCTCGTCGCGGACCTGCGGAAACGGGATCGTTGAACTCGTCAGCCGGTGAACGAGCCACCGGCTCCGAGATCCCAAGGATGCCCGTCATGAAGAACCTCCTCTCCTCCAAGCCCGTCCTCTGGTTCCTCTTCCTCTTCAACCTGGCCGTCGCCGCCATCGCACCCTTCGTGGTCGACGGAACGCAGGGCGTGATGACCGCCGTCGGCATGGGCGTCGTATCGCTGGGAGCCGGTGTCAGCCTCGTCCGGGACCGTGGTCAGGCGGTCGCGGCGCGTTAATTGGGTCGGTCCTGGCCGCCCCCTGTACGTCCGCTGCACGGGCGCTAACCGGCCGAACGCGAGGCTTGAGTCATCCCAAAAGGCACCAGTACCACTGGAGTTGAGATGACCCGCCGGTCCATGAGCAAGCGTGCAGCAGTCGTCACCGTCACCACCGTCCTGGCCCTCGGCACCCTCGGCACCGTCGCCGCGACCGCCGGCCCCCAGCACGACGCCAAGCCCAGCAAGAAGCAGATAGCCGCCCTCTTCGACGGCTGGAACGCCGCCCTGCAGACCGGCGACCCGAAGAAGGTCGCGAACCGGTACGCGCCGGACGCCGTGCTCCTGCCCACCGTCTCCAACGAGATCCGCACCGACCGCGCCGAGATCGTCGACTACTTCGAGCACTTCCTGCCGAACAAGCCGGTCGCGAAGAAGGTCGAGACGTACATCAACGTCCTCGACAGCAACTCGGCCATCGACGCGGGCGCCTACGACATCACGCTCACCGACCCGAAGACCGGCGAGAAGCGTGTGGTGGAGGCCCGTTACACCTACGAGTACGAGAAGCGCGGCGGCAAGTGGCTGATCGTCAACCACCACTCCTCGGTGATGCCCGAAGGGTGATCACCACCGACAGCCCGTTGCCATGGGGGTCCCCCCGGTCGAGCGAAGCCGAGACTGGGGGAGCGTCCCTGAGGGTCACCGTTCCGCCGTCGTCCGTCACCAACTGGCGTACGACGGCCAGGCCCAGGCCCGAACCGGTGCGCCCGGTGAGGCCCTGACCGCGCCAGAAGCGGTCGAAGGCGCGGGACTTGTCCGGGTCGGACATGCCGGGGCCCTCGTCCGTCACCGTCAACTCGACCTCGTCGCCCCGGAGTTCGGACCGTACGGTGATCGTCGCGCCGTCCGGTGACACCTCCAGGGCGTTCGACAGCACGTTGTCCAGGACCTGTTCGAGATGACCGGGACTGGCCAGCACGAGCGGCCGGCCGTCGACGACACTCCCCCCGAGCGCGATGTCGACTCCGCGCTCGTCGGCGGCCGGTCTCCACACCGAGAGGCGTTCGGCGACGATCTCCCGCAGGGACAGGGGTTCCGCCGCCGTCACCTTCGCCTCGGCCCGCGCCAGCACCAGCAGCCCGTTGACCAGGCGGCTCATCCGGACCACCTCCGCCGTCGCCTGTTCCACGTCCTCCCGTACGAACTCGTCGTCCACGCCGTCCGCGATGTTGTCCAGCGACAGCCTCAACGCCGTGAGCGGGGTGCGGAGTTGGTGGGAGGCGTCGGCCACGAAGATGCGCTGCGAGGCGATGAGGGTGTCGAGGCGTTCGCCCGCCTGGTTCAACGTCCTGGCCAGTGTCTGGGTCTCGTGCGGGCCCGTCACCGGGGAGCGGGCGGTCAGGTCGCCGTCGCTGAACCTGCTTGCCATGTCGTTGAGTTGGCGCAGGGGGCGGGTGAGGCGGCGGGCCACGATCGCGCCCAGGCCGGCCGCCACTGCCAGGACCCCTACCGCGAGGATCGCGCGGAAACCCCAGATCTGCCACAGCCGCCGGGTCAGGTCGGAGGTCGGGTACGTGATGCGGACGGCGCCGACCGTCCGGCCGTCGCGCTTCGCCGGTTCCGTCACCTCCAGCTCCCCGTCGCCCCAGTGCGTCGCGGTCTTCGCCCGGGCGGCGGGCAGGACTTCGGCCGTGCCGGGGGTCTCCTGCGCGTACGCCACGATCATGCGGTCCAGCGCGGCGCGCGAGGCGGCGTCGCCGCTCAGCAGGAGGGCCATCGTCTTCGCCTCGCGCTCCACCGACTGCTCGGTGTCACCGCGGAGTTGGGCGGTCAGCGTGAAGGCGACGGGCACGGTGAACGCGGTCAGCGCCACGGCCACCAACAGGACGTAGCTGACGATCAGTTGCCGGATCATGAGGAGGGCGCGCTGTCTGTGATCTCCAGGCGGAAGCCGACTCCCCGTACCGCCTCGATCGTGATCGCGCCCGCCAACTTCCGCCGTAGCGCCGCCACATGGACGTCGAGCGTCTTCGTCGGGCCGAACCAGTTCGCGTCCCAGACCGCTTCCATGATCTGTTCGCGCGACATCAGCGCGCCGGGCTCCTCGGTGAGGAACGACAGCAGGTCGTACTCCTTGGGAGCGAGGGGGATTTCCTCGCCGTCGAGGCGTACGCGGGCGGCCTTGCGGTCGATGGTGAGGCGGGTGCCGTAGGCGTCGGGGCCCGCGGCCTCCGCGGCGGCGCGGGGCTGGGCCCGGCGCATCACCGCCCTTATGCGCGCGATGACCTCGCGGACCCCGAACGGTTTCGACACGTAGTCGTCCGCGCCCAGCTCCAGGCCGACCACTCGGTCCGTCTCGTCGCTGCGTGCGCTGATCACGATGATCGGGATGTCGCCGCGGGCGCGCAGCGCCTTGCACACGTCGAGGCCGTCGGTGTCGGGCAGGCCGAGATCGAGGAGGACGACGTCGTAGGGGGCGGAGTGGGCCAGGGCGGCGGCGCCCGTGGTGACCCAGTCGACCTCGAAGCCGTAGCGGATCAGTCCGCGTCGCAGGGACTCGGCGACCGGCTCATCGTCTTCCACCAGAAGTACGCGCACACGGCGCACCTTAATGCTTGAAACTTAATTCACAGGCGTGACCTGTGACCCTTGGCACTTTTCCCGCACCCCTTGAGTGGGCATGCGCTGACCTGGGCGTCCGAATCTCACCATGCGATACCTGGGAAGGGAATTTCGGGCGCTCGTTAAACTGAGCCGACACACCAGGACTGAGCGAGGAGCGCACGTGGGCCTTGTCGTGCAGAAGTACGGAGGCTCCTCCGTAGCCGATGCCGAGGGCATCAAGCGCGTCGCCAAGCGAATCGTCGAAGCGAAGAAGAACGGCCACCAAGTGGTCGTCGTCGTTTCCGCGATGGGCGACACGACGGACGAGCTGATCGATCTCGCCGAGCAGGTATCTCCGATGCCCGCCGGGCGTGAGTTCGACATGCTGCTGACCGCCGGGGAGCGGATCTCCATGGCGCTGCTGGCCATGGCGATCAAAAACCTGGGGCATGAAGCCCAGTCGTTCACCGGGAGCCAGGCAGGCGTCATCACCGACTCGGTCCACAACAAAGCGCGGATCATCGACGTCACGCCCGGTCGGATCCGTACGGCGTTGGACGAGGGCAACATCGCCATCGTCGCCGGGTTCCAGGGTGTGAGCCAGGACAAGAAGGACATCACCACGCTGGGCCGGGGCGGCTCGGACACGACCGCCGTCGCCCTCGCCGCCGCGCTCGACGCGGAGGTGTGCGAGATCTACACGGACGTCGACGGTGTGTTCACCGCCGACCCGCGTGTGGTGCCGAAGGCGAAGAAGATCGACTGGATCTCCTTCGAGGACATGCTGGAGCTCGCCGCCTCCGGCTCCAAGGTGCTGCTCCACCGCTGTGTGGAGTACGCCCGCCGATACAACATCCCGATCCACGTGCGGTCCAGCTTCAGCGGACTTCAGGGCACGTGGGTCAGCAGTGAGCCGATTGGGGACCAGAAGGTGGAGCAGGCCATCATCTCCGGTGTCGCGCACGACACCTCCGAGGCCAAGATCACGGTCGTCGGCGTGCCCGACAAGCCGGGCGAGGCCGCGGTGATCTTCCGGACGATCTCCGACGCGCAGGTCAACATCGACATGATCGTGCAGAACGTGTCGGCGGCCTCGACGGGCCTCACGGACATCTCCTTCACCCTCCCCAAGGCGGAGGGCCGCAAGGCCATCGACGCCCTGGAGAAGAACAAGGGCGGCATCGGCTTCGAGTCGCTGCGCTACGACGACCAGATCGGCAAGATCTCCCTGGTCGGCGCGGGCATGAAGACGAACCCCGGCGTCACCGCCGACTTCTTCACCGCCCTGTCCGACGCGGGCGTCAACATCGAGCTGATCTCGACCTCCGAGATCCGCATCTCGGTCGTCACCCGGGCCGACGACGTCAACGAGGCCGTCCGCGCCGTGCACACGGCGTTCGGCCTCGACTCCGACAGCGACGAAGCCGTCGTCTACGGAGGCACCGGCCGCTGATGGCCACCATCGGAGCGACCGTGCGTCCGACGCTCGCCGTGGTCGGCGCGACCGGGGCCGTCGGCACGGTCATGCTCCAGATCCTGTCCCAGCACGCGGACATCTGGGGCGAGATCCGCCTGATCGCCTCCCCTCGCTCGGCCGGCCGCAAGCTGGCCGTGCGCGGGGAGCAGGTCGAGGTGGTGGCCCTGACGGAGGAGGCCTTCGACGGGGTCGACGTCGCCATGTTCGACGTCCCCGACGAGGTCTCCGCCCAGTGGGCGCCGATCGCCGCCGCCAAGGGCGTGGTCGTCGTCGACAACTCGGGCGCCTTCCGGATGGACCCGGAGGTGCCCCTGGTGGTCCCCGAGGTCAATCCGCACAAGGTGCGGCACCGGCCGCGCGGGATCATCGCCAACCCGAACTGCACGACCCTGTCGATGATCGTCGCCGTGGGCGCGCTGCACGCCGAGTTCGGGCTGCGCGAGCTGGTGGTGTCGTCGTACCAGGCGGTGAGCGGGGCGGGCCGGGCCGGGGTGGACACCCTGCGCCAGCAGCTGTCCCTCGTGGCCGGTACGGACCTGGGTACCAAGCCCGGTGACGTACGGCGGGCCGTCGGGGACAACACCGGGCCGTTCCCGGAGCCGGTCGCGCTGAACGTCGTACCGTGGGCTGGGTCGCTGCGTGAGGACGGCTGGTCCTCGGAGGAGATGAAGGTGCGGGACGAGTCCCGCAAGATCCTCGGGCTGCCCGCGCTGCCGGTCGCCGTGACGTGTGTGCGTGTCCCGGTGGTCACCACGCATTCCCTCACCGTCCATGCCCGGTTCCAGGGCGAGGTCACCGTGGACGGGGCGCGCGAGATCCTCGCCACGGCCCCGGGGGTCGTCCTCTTCGACAATCCGGCCGCCGGGGAGTTCCCGACGCCTGCCGACGTGGTGGGCACCGACCCGACGTGGGTGGGGCGGCTGCGGCGGGCGCTGGACGATCCGACCGCGCTCGAACTGTTCGTCTGCGGCGACAATCTGCGCAAGGGAGCCGCCCTCAATACCGCGCAGATCGCCGAGCTGGTGGCCCGCGAGCTGGCGTGAGTGCAGGCCCCACCTACCCTGCCCGGCCGTAAATCCGCTGGCCAGTGGCGCACGAGTTTGTAGGATCAGTGTGCGCGATGTGGCCGGATTAATGGTTGGGACCCCTTGAATCCAGCCACCTCCGCATCCGAAGATTTCACTCCCCGCTTCCCGCAACCGCGCGGCGAGCGGGGAGCGTCTTTGCGAACGCCCTTCAGGTGGGCGCGTGGTGATGCGGTAAGGGGCGTGGGGACGCCCCGGACTTTCGTGACACAGGGGAAGAGCGGGTAGGCATGAGGGTGTTCGACGCACTGCCGGTTGTGCTGCCTGACACCAGACGGGTGGGTGAGGACGCAAGACAGGTGTGTGGACTGTCTGTTTCGTCTGACGTAAATGTGACGGCCGACGCGTACAACCCCCAAGGGGGGAAGCGTGTCCAACTGGCGTGGCTCAGGTACTCGACTTCACTGCGGCACGCGGTACGGCCCTCCGGCCTCCGCGTGGATCCCGTGCGCCCGGCGGCATGCCGGTGATCGCGCCGATGCCCGCAGCGCGGCCCGCCCGCATCCCGAACCAGCGTGACGGTGTCGACGACGCCGTCGCGGCCGGAACGACTGTCGACCATCTCACCGAGACCTACCGGGCGCACTACCGCTCGCTGCTCGGCCTGGCCGCACTCCTCCTCGACGACACCGCCTCCTGCGAGGACGTCGTCCAGGAGGCGTTCATCCGGGTCCACTCGGCGCGCAAACGTGTCCGTGACCCCGAGAAGACCCTGGCCTATCTGCGCCAGACGGTCGTCAACCTCTCCCGCTCGGCCCTGCGCCGCCGCATCCTCGGCCTCAAGCTCCTCTCGAAGCCGATGCCGGACATGGCCAGCGCGGAAGAGGGCGCCTACGACCTGCTGGAGCGCGACTCCCTCATCAAGGCCATGAAGGGACTGCAGCGCCGCCAGCGCGAGGTCCTGGTCCTGCGCTACTTCGCGGACATGACCGAGGCGCAGGTCGCCGAGTCGCTCGGCATATCGCTGGGCTCGGTGAAGGCGTACGGCTCGCGCGGGATCGCCGCCCTCCGGATCGCCATGGAGGCCACGGCATGAGCGACAAGGCCGACGGAAACGGCACGGCCGAGGGAGACGGCTCGCGTGAACGGCGCGAGCCGAACATCCGGCGCGGCCCGACCTGGGCGCGCAAGGAACCGCCGAACGAAACACATGCTGGGAACGGAACTGTGAACCACGGCCCCGACGAACAGAGCCCCACCGGGCCGAGCCTCGACGGGAACCCCGAGACCCCCGAGAACCCTGAGAACTCCGGGGACTCCAGGGACTCCGGGGACATCGAGGGACGGCACCCCGTAGTACCCGTAGGACCTCCGGGCCCCGGAGGACAGGGCCCCGACGAGCGCGGCAACGACCCGCACGGCGATGACGTATTCGGCGCCGCAGTCTTCGGCGCCGATGGCTTCGACCCCGACGAGCTGGCCCTACGGCGGCTGCTGCACCAGGCGGTCCAGGAGGTCGAGCCGCGCGACGGCACGCTGGACCATCTGCGCAAGGCGGTACCGGCCCGTCGGGCCCGCAAGCGCCAGGCCCTCGTCGGCATGGCCGCCACCGTGCTCTTCTTCGGCACCGCGATCCCGGCCCTCGTGCACGTCTCGAACTCCACCGGCTCGAACGCCGACCCGTCCATCATGGGCAACAGCTCACAGGCGCAGGGCGGCACCACCCAGGGCAAGGGCCCGGACGGCGGTTCCAGTACTGCGGGGGGTGCCTCCGGGCGGGCCTCGCAGAACCCGGGCGGCCACAAGAACGACGGCACGGGCAAGACCCCCGGCCGCGGCACCGTGAGCGCGAACCCCTCGGCCAGCGCCGGGACGGCCGCGTCCGTCTGCACGGCCGAGCAGCTCGGCGCGTCCAACTCGACGGTGGACGCGGCCGATGCGGCGGGCATCGTCTACGGCACGTTCAGCGTCACCAACACCTCCGGCACGAGCTGTACCGTCGACGGCCCCGGCACCGTAGGCACTGCCGCCGTGGGCGCCGCCGACTCCACCAAGATCAACGTGGCGCAGCACAACTCCGGGGACGCGGCGGCCGGCCTGCCCGACCCGTCGACGGAGGTCTCCCAACTGGTGCTCCAGGCGGGCGCCTCCTACGTGGTCAAGTTCGCCTGGGTGCCCTCCGAGACCTGCCCCACCACGGGCACCAGCACCGGCGGCACCACCACCGGCGGTTCGACGCCCACCCCGACGCCCACCGAGGACGCGAGCACCAGCAGCGGTTCCACGAGCGGCGACACGGGCACGTCCACCCAGCTGCTCCGTACGGACGGCACGCTCGACGGCAGCGTCCAGGTCTCCCACACGGCGGAGGCGGGCTCCCCGACGGTCACGGCCACGGTGCCGAACGCGTGCGCGGGGACGGTCTACCGGACGGGCCTGCTGGCGGGGTCGTAGACCGGACTGCGGGTCCACAGGTGGTGGTCAGCCGGGTCGGGGGACCCGGCTGTGTCTGTGTCGGGCCACGTCAGACGGTCGCGTGGGCCGCTTCCTCGTTCTCGTCCTCCGGGACCAGGCCCAGCTCCGCGTCGCGCGCGAACTCCACCTCGCGGCGCAGCAGGCGGAACCACATGAAGACGACGAACCCCGCGAAGACGAACCACTCGCCGGTGTAGCCGAGGTTCTGGAAGGCCTTCAGGTCGAGGCCGGTGTTCGCGGGCGCGGTCGCCGGTACGGCCTTCATCCCCGAGTCGCCCTTGTCGAGGGTGATCCACGCGTCGTACAGGTGGTACGGGACCAGGTTCACCAGGGAGGCCGCGCTGATCGCCGCGGTCTGGCCGGACGGCAGCCCGCCCTGCGCGCTGACGCCGTTGTCGCCCGGGGTCTCGGACGCCTGGAGGGAGCCGGTGACAGTGACTTCGCCGGTCGGCGCGGCCGGTGCCTTCGCGGCATCGGGCTTGCCGGGGATCCAGCCGCGGACGACGGGGAGGGCCTTGCCGTCGTCGGTGCGCAGCAGGGTGAGGACGTAGAACCCGTTCTTCTCGCCCAACTGGCGGTCGGGGACGAGGAGTTGCTTGCCGTAGCGGCCGGTCGCGGTGGTCTGCCGGCCCGAGGTGCTCTGGTCGACGGGGAGCAGTGAGGCGAGGGGGCGCGCGGCTTCCGTGCGGTCCGTCTCGACCTGCTTGGTGGCCTGGTGGCTGCTGTCCACGCGCGCCTGGAACCGGCTCAGCTGCCACGACCCCATGAAGATGCAGAAGGGGATGGCGAGCAGTACGAAGACGTTGATGCCCCACCAGCGCGATGTCAGCAGAAACCGGTACACGACTCCCACGGTACGGGGCTCCCGTAAGGGTCTCGGCTCGGGGGTCGGCCCGAAGGTTCACCCGGCGTCGGCAATGCTCCGGCCGGGACTTGGTCGAAGTTATCCACAGGCTGAGGATCCAGTCAGTGCAATGTCTGTGTGGGCGGGCAGTATGGGGCCATGACTGAGAGCAACGGGTCCGAGAACACACCGGACTGGGAGAAGCGCTTCCGGGCGCCCCGCGTGTCCCTGCCCGACTGGGCGGAGGACGCACCCGACCGTTCCCTGTTCGTGTCGAACGCGACAGGGACGTATGAGCTGTACGCCTGGGACCGGGCGACGGGCGAGCAACGCCAGGTCACGGACCGGCCGAACGGCACGACGGACGGTGTGCTCTCCCCGGACGGGGAGTGGATCTGGTGGTTCGACGACAAGGACGGCGACGAGTTCGGCGTCTGGCGCCGCCAGCCCTTCAAGGGCGGCCCTGACGAACCCGCCGTCCCCGGCCTCGAACCGTCCTACCCGGCGGGGGTCGCCCTCGCGCGGGACGGCAGGACCGCCGTGGTCGGCCGCTCCACGGACGAGGACGGTACGACGATCCACCTCGCCCGCACCGATGACGAGACCACGCTGATCTACCGCCACCGCGAGTCGGCGGGCGTCGGCGACCTCTCGCACGACGGTTCGCTGATCGCGATCGAGCACACGGAGCACGGCGACGCGATGCACTCCGCGCTGCGCGTCCTGCGCCCGGACGGCACGGCGGTCGCCGACCTGGACGACACCAAGGGCGGCACCGAGGAGCTGGGCCTTGAGGTCCTCGGCTTCGCACCGGTCGACGGCGACACCCGTCTCCTCATCGGCCATCAGCGGCGCGGTCGTTGGGAGCCCTTGGTGTGGGACGTGGTCAAGGGCGGCGAGACGGACCTGTCCCTGGACCTGCCCGGCGACGTGAGCGCCGAGTGGTACCCGGACGGCTCGGCCCTCCTCATCGCGCACAGCTTCGAGGCCCGCAGCGAGGTGTTCCGCTACGACCTCGCCTCGGGCGGGCTGGAGAAGGTGCCGACGCCGCCCGGTTCGGTCTCCGGCGCCACGGCCCGTCCCGACGGCAGCGTCGAATACCTCTGGTCGTCGGCCGCCGAGCCGTCCGCCGTGCGCTCGACGACGGGCGAGGTCGTCCTGGACCCGCCCGGCCTGAGGTCCCCCGGCTCGGTCCCGGTGGAGGACGTGTGGGTGGAGGGTCCCGGCGGCCGTATCCACGCCCTGGTCCAGAAGCCGGCGGGCGCGACCGGCCCCCTGCCCACGGTCTTCGACATCCACGGCGGCCCGACCTGGCACGACAGCGACTCCTTCGCGGCGGGCCCGGCGGCCTGGGTCGACCACGGGTACGCGGTCGTCCGGGTCAACTACCGCGGCTCGACCGGCTACGGCCGTGCATGGACGGACGCCCTGAAGTACCGGGTCGGCCTGATCGAGCTGGAGGACATCGCGGCGGTCCGGGAGTGGGCGATCACCTCCGGCCTCGCCGACCCCGCCCGCCTGATCCTCACCGGCGGGTCCTGGGGCGGCTACCTCACCCTCCTCGGCATCGGCACCCAGCCCGACGCGTGGACCCTGGGCATCGCGGCGGTCCCGGTCGCCGACTACGTCACGGCGTACCACGACGAGATGGAAGCCCTGAAGGCCATGGACCGCACGCTCCTGGGCGGCACCCCCGAGGAGGTCCCGGCCCGCTTCGAGGCATCCTCCCCGCTGACCTACGTCGACGAGGTCACGGCCCCGGTCTACATCTCGGCCGGCGTCAACGACCCGCGCTGCCCGATCCGCCAGATCGACAACTACGTGAAGCGGCTCGAGTCGCGGGGTGCGGTGCACGAGGTGTACCGGTACGACGCGGGGCACGGGTCGCTGGTGGTGGACGAGCGGATCAAGCAGGTGAAGCTGGAACTGGACTTCGCGGAGCGGCACTTGGCGAAGTAGGCGGGGTTTCCCGAAGGGTCGGTCTTCTCGGGAGTCGCGTGCGGAGCGGGGATCCGAACTCCCCGCTCCCTACGTCCCCGCCCGGTCCCGAGGCCTGCGCCCCAGCAACTCCGCCAACCCCCGCCGAGTCGCCGCCAGCACAACCCGGTCGGAGTCCCGCAGGACATACGTGTCGGGGAGGTCCCAGACCAACCCCGACCGCCGTACGTCCTCGGAGGCGTCCCGCGTCGCCGTGTCCAGCGCAAGGACCCGCCACGACCCCGCCCGGAACGCCTCGGCGATCGTCTTCCCCTCCAGCTGGGGATGCCCACCCACGGTCATCGCCGCGAACAGCAACACCCGCCGCTCGACAGGGATCGCCCCCAGAATCTGCCGCCCCATCATCGCCCCGGCGAAGGCAGGCGCGGCCAGATGGGACACACTCCGGCTCCGGGTCAGGGCACCGGGGTGCGCGGCACGCAGGGTCCGGTACACGGCGGTGGCGAAGTCGTCGTCGTACAGCCGGAGCACGACCCGTAGATCCGGCCGCACGGACCGCGCGTACAGCACCGCTTCGAGGTTCGTCGTGTCGGAGCTGGTGACCGCGAGGAGGGCGTGGGCGCGGTGGACCTTGGCGGATTCCAGGACGCCCTCCTGGGTGACGTCACCCAGGATCACCGGCACCCGCAGCCGGCGCGCGACCGCGAGCCCGCGGGCCTCGGGGTCGGCCTCGACGCACACCACGGGGATGTTGAGTTCGCGCAGCCGGGTCAGCACCCGGGTGCCGATCTTGCCGAGCCCGAGCAGCACGACATGCCCGCCGAGCCCCCGCGGCGGCTTGCGCAACGCGGTCGCCGTACGGAACGTGCCGAGGGCTTCGAGCACCGCGGCCAGCAGCACCGGCAGCATCAGCAACCCGACGAGCCCGGACAGGAGTTGAAGGATCTGCCGTCCCAGGGGCGCCCCGATCGCGGGGTCGTCGATCGCGAAGAGATCGAGCAGGGTCAGATAGAAGGCGGTCAGCGGATGGATCTGCGTCACCAGCCACAGCGAGACGGCGAGCGCGATCACACACGCCACCATGCCCGCCAGCGACCACCGCAGCCGCCGCGAGAAGAGCGAGGACCACGCCGGTACGACCCCGCCCCTGCGCCCGACCGGCAACTGCGGCCCGGCGTACGACACTTGCTCAAGGACGACGGTTCCGCGCCCGGTGGCGGAGGCGACCGCCGCCGCGTCGGGCAGCAGGCGCGGACCCTGTTCGCCCATGCCCTCGGAGCCGTCCGCACCGGCCGGGTCGCTGCTGGTCGCCGAGAGCAGGGCCAGCGTGGCAAGCCCAGGATCGGCCACCTCCCCGGGGCCCGGCGGCGGCCGTTCCACCGCGCGCAGCAGCAGCCCGTCGGTCTGGACGACCTTGCTGGTCCCGGCGAGCGCGGTCGCGGCCAGCGCGGGTGCGGCGGTGTCGGCGTCGGAGAGGACGGTGGTCGAGGCGTCGAACCCGGTACCGGGCCCGCCACTCGTCCCGTCACCGGTCGCCAACGCGGCGGCCTGGTCGAGGAGTTCCTCGATGTGCTGGCCGAGCCGCCGGTTGTAGAGGCGGATCACCAGCCGGATACGGGGGTTGAGGCGGCGGGCGGTGAGGGCGGCCCGGATGTTCGTCTCGTCGTCGTCATAGACGAGGGCCAGCGCGGTCGCCCGGTCCACGCCCGCCTCGGCGAACACGGCCTCGGTCAGCTCGGCGACCTCCAACACCCGCTCGCCGCGCGGGGGTTCGGGGGCGACAGGTGCGGTGCTGCCGCCGCCATTGCCGTTGGTCCGGCCCACCGCCGCGTTGACCCGGTCGAGCAGCGCGGCCGAGGCGGCACGCGCGCGGCCGACGACGGGCGGCCGGGCGGTGGCCTCGGAGAGCGGGACGACGAGGGTGATCTGCTCGCCGTAGACACTGCGGAGTTCGACGGCGAGCCGGTGCGCGAGCGCGTCGTCTCCGCACACCACCATGTGCGCACGGGCGTTGCCCGGAGGGGTCTGATTCGGAACGCTGCTCGCCACGAGGGGAAAGACTGCCCCAAGGAGGCGGGTGGTTCCAGTATTCCGCTGAACACCCGTGCCCTGACTGCCGTATGCAGAGACAGGGAGCAAAACTCGCGAAACCAGGCGTCTGCCGGAGGTATCTCACCCGTGGCCATCACCACCGAACCAGCCGCGCCGACCACGGAGACGCCACCGGACCCGCATGCGAAACCGGACGCGAAACCGGCCGCGCCCGCCAAGGAGTCACCGGCCGCGTCCGCCAAGGCGTCGAAGGACGGCTGGCAGCTCAACTCACCCCTTGTGCTGACCATGGTGCTGCTCGTGGTCGTGCTCGCCCAGAGCCCGATCCGTCAGGCCCTGTCCGCGCCGGTGATGCAGAGCTGGATGACGGTGTTCGTGGCCGTGGTCGTGCAGGCGCTGCCCTTCCTGGTGCTGGGTGTGCTGCTGTCGGCCGGGATCGCGGTGTTCGTACCGGCGACGTTCTTCACCCGCGCGCTGCCGAAGAACCCCGTGCTGGCCGTGCCGATCGCCGGTATGGCGGGCGCGATCCTGCCCGGCTGCGAGTGCGCGTCGGTGCCGGTGGCCGGGGCGCTGGTGCGGCGGGGTGTCACCCCGGCGGCGGCGATCGCGTTCCTGCTCTCCGCCCCGGCGATCAACCCGATCGTGCTGACGGCGACGGCCGTTGCGTTCCCGCGCAACCCGGAGATGGTGCTGGCCCGGTTCGTCGGCAGCCTGCTCGTGGCCTGCGTGATGGGCTGGCTGTGGACGCGGATCGGCCGTACCGACTGGCTGCGTCTGCCCGCCCACGAGCCGCACGAGGGGGAGACCAAGGGGGCCGCGTTCTGGGGCTCGGTCCGGCACGACGTCATGCAGGCCGGCGGATTCCTCGTCCTCGGCGCGATGTCCGCGGCCACGCTCAAGGCGGTGGCACCGGCGAGCTGGCTGCGGACGGCCGCCGACAACCCGGTGGTGGCGATCCTCGCCCTCTCGATCCTCGCCGTCCTGCTGTCGATCTGCTCGGAGGCGGACGCGTTCGTCGCCGCGTCGCTCACCCAGTTCTCGCTCACGGCCAAACTCGCGTTCCTGGTGGTGGGCCCGATGATCGACCTGAAGCTGTTCGCCATGCAGGCGGGCACGTTCGGCCGGGGCTTCGCGATGCGCTTCGCACCCGCCACCTTCGTCCTCGCCATCGCGGGCGCGGTCGTCACCGGGGCGGTGCTCCTGTGAACCGGCAGGCACAGGCGGCGGTCCTGTTCCTCGTCGGCGCGGCCCTCCTGCACGCGGGCTTCACCAACCTCTACCTGCGCTACGTCAAGGCAGGCCTCCAGCCGCTCCTGCTGCTCTCCGGCGCGGTCCTCATCGTGACCGCACTGGCGACGGCCTGGTACGAGTGGCGCCGGACGCGGAGGGAGAAGACGCAGGCGGAAGCGCACGCGGGGGCCCACACCGAAGCGCACGCGGAGGCCCACACCGAGGACGACGCTCACGAGGGACACGTACCCGAGGGACACGTCCACCGCGAACCCCGTATCTCCTGGCTCCTGATCCTCCCCCTCTTCGCCCTGATCCTGGTCGCCCCACCGGCTCTCGGCTCCTACAGCGCGGTCCGCACCGGCACAGCCATCCAGCAGCCGTACGGCCTTCTCAAGCTCCCCGACAGCAACCCGCTCACCATCGGCCTGGTCGACTACGCGAGCCGCGCGGTCTACGACCACGGACGGTCCCTGGGCACCCGGCAGCTGAAGGTCACCGGCTTCGTCGCGCTGGACAAGTCGGGCTCCCCGTTCCTCGTCCGCATGGCTCTCAACTGCTGTGCGGCGGACGCCCAGCCGGTGAAGATCGCGCTGACGGGCAAGATTCCGCCGGTACTTCAGCCCGACACCTGGCTGGAGATCACCGGCACCTACAGCCCCAAGCAGACCAAGGACCCCATCAACAACCGCCCGATCCCCTACTTCCAGGTCACCCAGGCCAAACCGGTCCCGACGCCGAAGGACCCGTACGACGAGAGCTGGAACCAGTGACAACTGGAACCAGTAACAGCCGGAACCAGTAACTGGCCTGGTTTCAGAGGAGGTTGGCGACCGCGGCGGCCATGATCGGCTCGGCGGTCTCCTCCGTCAGCTCCGGCGGTACGACCAGGAGATCCCAGCGGCCGCGGCCCGGCGCGAGCAGGACGACGGTGTTCGGGGCGTGCACGGCGGTGGTCCGGTGCAGCCGTACGACCTGGTTGGCCACGAGCATCCGGCCGGGGGCGGTCGACCAGACCCGCCCGTTCACCATCACGCTGACGATGTGTCCCCAGGTCCGGGGCAGTCCGGCGAGCAGGCGCGGCACCTCGGTGAGCACGTCGTAGGAGTGCGGCCACCAGGCTCCGTCGAGGCGGCGCGGTACGGAGGTGTGGGCGGCGAGGCGCAGCCGGAGGACGGGCGGGGCGGTCTGCTCCACGTCGGGCGACGAGGCGATGGTGTCCGAGGCGGGCGAACTGTGGGTGTCCGTGGGCGCGTTCATGTCGCGGTCCCTGTCCCCGGCCGTCCGTCGTGCGGCGGTCCGGTGCCGTGGTGCACTGGGAACGACGACGGCGCCAGAGCCGAGGTGCGGAGAACTCCCGGTACTGCTCACCGTACTCCCGCCCCGGGCGGGCCGGTCTGCGCCGGAGGCACTCCGTGCCCCTCCGCGGCCCGCGGGCGTACCGTGAAAGGACCGAGGATTTCTCGTGCACCGGATCGCACCGGTGCCGTTCTCGGCGAACCACGACGCCGGGGCGGATCCGTTCCGCGCCCGGGGCAGGGCTCAGCCCATGACCGTGAATGTGCCCGGTCGGCCGGTGACCGCGGACGCGCCCGCGGCCCTCGCCGGACACGGCGGTGCCGGTACGGCGGGCTGGGAGAGGACGTGGTCCACGTCGGGCCAGGAGCGGGGTGCTTCCGGCCACGAGCCCCACACGTCCAACCGTGAGCGCGGCCCGTCCCCCTGGGAAGGGGACCGCGTCCGCCCGCTCAGCCGCCGCCAGATCGAGGACCGCTTCCAGGACCTGGGCGTCCTGTACGAGGAGACCTGCGGCGGGACCCGCAGGGGCAACCGTTCCCGCACCGCCTTCCTGCGGCGGCTGGCCGGTGACGTCCGGCGCCCCGGTTTCACCCTGCTGATCGCCGAGAACACGACCCTGACGGCCTGCGCCTACGGCTTCCCCGTGCGCGTCGGCGACCCCTGGTGGCAGGGCCACGACACCCGGCTGCCCCGGCTGCTGCACGGGCTCGCGGTGACCGGCGGACTCTTCGCGGTCTCCGGGATCGTCGTCCCGCCCCGCGTGCGCACCCACTACCAGGACCGGGACTGGAACCTCGCCCGGCGCCTGCAGCGCCGGCTGCTCGCCGATCACGCGTCGGCGCTCGGCGTCACCCTGGTGCCCCGCACCGACACCGAGACCCTGACGGCGTACCGCGCGTGGGGCTGGCAGGACGTCGTAGGACCCCCGTCTGACGCCGCGCGAGCACCCGAACGGGGCTCTCTGCGGGGCCCCGACGGCCTTGATCCACGGCTTCCGGGCGCCTGCCGGGTGCTGGTTCTGGCCCCCTGAGAGCGTCGACCGGCGTCACAACATCTATGTTCGCCGCGACAGAGATTCCCCGGGTGCGACTAGAGTTCCCGTACGGGGGAACCAGCTCCCGCGGCAGGCCGATGCCGCCCGGGCGGCCCGCAGGAAAGGTGTACATGCCCGCAGAAAGCCAGCAGCCCGCGGCCGACCGGCTCGACGACGACGACTACCCCGCCTACACCATGGGCCGGGCCGCCGAGCTGATCGGTTCCACCCCAGGTTTCCTCCGGTCACTGGGTGAGGCCGGGCTGATCACCCCGAAGCGATCGGACGGCGGTCACCGCCGCTACTCGCGCCGTCAGCTCCGTACGGCCTCCCGTGCGCGCGAGCTGGTCGACCAGGGGACGCCCATCGAGGCCGCGTGCCGCATCATCAGCCTGGAGGACCGGCTGGACGAGGCCCTGCGTGTCAACGAGGAGCTGCGCCGCTCATCCCATCGGTAGAAAATCTGCTGCGCCCGAAACAGAAATTCACCGTTTCGGGTCGGCGCTTTTCCCGCCCAATTCCCCCGCCCCGTAAATGGGTTCCGTGCTAGGCTGACTTCAGTTGCAGTTGTGGTTGCCAATTTTGAACCGGTTCTCCGGACAGGTGATCATCACGGCGATGGAGGAGATTCGTAAAGTGCGGATCTCGTGCACTGCCTAGGAGTTAAGACATGGCCACCGGTACCGTGAAGTGGTTCAACGCGGAAAAGGGCTTCGGCTTCATCGAGCAGGACGGCGGCGGCGCTGACGTCTTCGCCCACTACTCGAACATCGCCACCCAGGGCTTCCGCGAGCTGCAGGAAGGTCAGAAGGTGACCTTCGACATCACGCAGGGCCAGAAGGGCCCGCAGGCGGAGAACATCGTTCCCGCCTAAGCACGCGAAGCTGCGAAACAGGGGCCCGCACCTTGGGTGCGGGTCCCTTTTCGTATCTGCTCATTTACCTGCCGTTCCCCGGCCGTTCTCGGCATCCCCGGCATCCCCGGCTTTCCCCGAGGAGAAATCCTCCCCTCTCCTCCCGCTCGAAACCCCTTGGTGAGGCACCATGCGCTGCGTGATCGCCCGTTACCCCTTCGATCTGACGAAGAGCGAGGTGGAGGAGATGCTCAAGGGCATCCGCCCGGAGCAGCCCGTCACCGGCCAGTGCGCCGTCATCAGCCGCAAGCTGTACCCGGTCAAGCAGGTCGGCGAGGTGATCACCAAGCAGGACCGCCGTGACTTCACCGCCTTCGAGGTGACCAGGGCTCTCACCCGGCTCGGTTTCACCTGCCACGAGACGCCGCCCGCGCCCGCCACTCCGGCGCCCGCACCGGCCGCCCCCGCCACGGAGAACCCCACGGACTCCGGCCCGGAATCGACCTCGTACATCGGCACCACCCTGGGCTGACGCCTCCGCCCGCACGTCCCCGCACACCCCGAGCGACCACGCCGCCGTAGATCCATCCGGGCGCGAGGTCGCTCTTTGCGTGCCGGCTCCTCACAGCTCCTTGTCGGGCCAGTCCAGCAGGCGGGCCCCGATGACCGCCGTCTGCAGCGTGTACCGCTGGCCGGGGTCCGCCGGATCAGCGCCGGTCAGCTGGTGGATGCGCTCCAGCCGGTAGGTCAGCGCGCGCACGCTCAGCGAGAGCCGGCGCGCGGACTCCGCCGCCACACAACCGCTGTCGAAGTACGTCGACAGGGTGTCCAGCAGCGGGCGCGCACCGCCGCGCGCCCTGGTCAGCGGGCCCAGCGCGTCGAGCACCAGATCCGCCATCGCCTGCCGGTCGCGGGTGAGCACCGGGTAGACCAGCAGGTCGGCGGCGCGCAGGAGGGGGCCCTCCAGGTTGAGGCGCTCGGCCAGTTCGAGCGTGTTCAGGGCCTCCTCGTACGACTGGACGATCCCGCCCGCGCCCGGCTGCGGCCGGCCGATCGCCGCGCGGGTGCCCTCCGCGGCGGCGTACGACTGCTTCGCGAAGTGGGCGAGGATGTCGTCCTGGTCGCCGGGCGCGACACACAGCATCCGGCCGGCCTTCGTGGTGAGCAGGATGTTGCGGTCACCGAAACGGCTGATCATCGCCCGCTCCACCTGACGCGGCACCGGCGCGCTCTCGTCGTACGGCGTCGGGCCCTGGACGACCGCGACGGCGTGCGTGTGGGAGAGGCGCAGGCCGAAGCGCTCGGCGCGCTCCGCGAGCCGGCCCAGATCGCTGCGGCCGTAGAGCAGGTCGTCGATGAACTCCCGCCGCGCCGCCTCTTCCTGTCGTACGGCGAGACGCTGCGCGCGTTCGTAGCCCTCGGCGAAGGCGTCGATCACCTGCTGCACCGCGGCAAGGGTGCAGTCCGCGGCACCGGGGGTCTGGGGCCAGGCGGCGCGGGTGGCGGCGAGATGGGCGTTGACCAGGGCGCGCAGTCCGTGACCGGCCTCGGCCGCCTGCTCGCCCAGGGTGCGGCGGGCCGCCAACTCGGCCCGGGTCAGGCGGCGTCCGGTGCCGGCGACCTCCGCCAGGAGCGGCGCATACCCCGCCAGATACTGCTCAGGTATTTCGCGCTCCGGCAACTCCGCCCCCGTTTTCCTTGACGCCCTGGTGACGCTTTCTTAGCGCGTCACCGGCATCAAGACCCTAATGAACACTGCCGGGTTCCGGCAATGCGCGGGCGCGCACCCCGCGTGCACCATGGCGCCAGGGGAGCACCGCGGAAGGTTCCGGTGCCGGACACCGGCAAGTGTCCTGCACCGGGGCCGCGATCCGCGCATCCCCGAAGTCTTAACGCGTCGTGGACTCAGCGGACAGGGAACGGGGGGCCGGGATCATGGGGGCGTTCTTCGCTGCCGCGACCGGTTTTCCCACCGTCGTCTTCACCGCCGCGCTCACCGTGGTCGTCCTGTTCTGGCTGCTGGTCGCGCTGGGCGCGGCGGACGCCCGTGGACACGCCCACGTTCACCTCAACTCCCGTGCGCACGGCGATGGTTGGGGGCTCGGCGGGGTCCCGGTGACCCTCGCCTTCTCACTGTTCACCGCCGTCGGCTGGCTGATCAGCTACTGCGCGAACGTGCTGTTCGTCCCCTCCGGCCCGGTCGGGGTCCTGGTCGGAGCGGTCGTGCTGACCGTCACGGTGTACGTCTCCTGGCGCGCGACCAAGCTGCTCGTACGCCCTCTGCACCGCCTGTTCCCCGACGAACACGGGCCGTCCCGGCTGGACTTCGTCGGGCTGACCTGCACGATCCGCACCGGGCGGGTCGACGCGGGGTTCGGTCAGGCGGAGGTCAGGTCCGCGGACGGCTCGGCCGCGGTGGTCCAGGTCCGGCAGACGGGCAACGACGCCCTCGCCGGCGGCAGCACCGGACTGCTCTACGCCTACGACGAGACCGGCGAGTTCTTCTGGGTCGCGCCCTACGACAGCGCGCTGGACCCGCGGACCGGCCCCGGCACGACGGGATAGGCCGTCAACTCAGGCCGGCCGCACGCTCGTTGACCTCCACTCGCTGATCCCTGCCTGGTCGTCGATCACTCTGCTCACCCCTCTCATCCCTTGAGGACCCATGTCATGAACGCCATCACCGTCGGCATCGGTGTGTTCGTCGCCGTTGTCCTGCTCATCGCGCTCACCCTGCTTCTGGTGGTCGGACGGCTCTTCCGGAAGGTGGAGCAGGGGCGGGCGCTGATCGTCTCCAAGACGAAGAAGGTCGACGTCACCTTCACCGGGGCGGTCGTGCTGCCGGTGCTGCACAAGGCCGAGTTCATGGACATCTCGGTGAAGACCATCGAGATCCGCCGCACCGGGCGCGAGGGCCTGATCTGCCAGGACAACATCCGCGCCGACATCCACATCAGCTTCTTCGTGCGGGTCAACAAGACCGTCGAGGACGTCATCAAGGTCGCGCAGGCCATCGGCACCCAGACGGCGAGCGACCCGGCGGCGATCCAGGACTTCTTCGCCGCGAAGTTCTCCGAGGCGCTCAAGACCGTAGGAAAACAGCTGGACTTCGTCGATCTCTACACCAAGCGCGAGGAGTTCAGGGACCGGATCATCCAGGTCATCGGCACCGACCTCAACGGCTACCACCTCGACGACGCGGCCATCGACTTCCTCGAACAGACGCCGATGACCCAGCTCGACAACCAGAACATCCTGGACGCGCAGGGCATCCGCAAGATCACCGAGCTGACGACGATCGAGCACGTCCGCACCAACGAGTTCCAGCGCACCGAGCAGAAGGAGATCACCCGGCAGAACGTCGACGCCCGGGAGACCATCCTGGAGCTGGAGCGCCGGCAGGCCGAGGCGGAGATCAAGCAGCGCCGTGAGGTGGAGGTCCTGCGCGCCAAGGAGGAGGCCGCCACCGCGAAGGTGCAGGAGGAGGAACGGCTGGGCGCGCAGGCTGCGTTCCTCCGCACCGAGGAGCAACTCGGCGTTCAGCGCGAGAACCAGGCCCGCGAGATCGCCGTCGCGCAGAAGAACCGCGAGCGGGTCATCGCCGTCGAGAACGAGCGCATCGAGAAGGACCGCCTCCTCGAAGTCATCGCCAGGGAACGGGAGACCTCGCTCTCCGGGATCGCCCGTGACAAGGAGGTCGAGGCGGAGCGGCGCGAGGTCGCGGACGTGGTCCGGGAACGGATCGCCGTGGACCGTACGGTCGCCGAGCAGGAGGAGGCCATCAAGAAGCTGCGGGTGGTCGAGGAGGCCGAGCGCACCCGCCAGGCCGTGATCATCGCCGCCGAGGCGGAGGCGCAGGAGAAACTGGTCAAGGACATCAAGGGCGCCGAGGCCGCGGAGGCCGCCGCCAAGCACCGCGCCGGTGAGCAACTCACCCTCGCCGAGGCCCGGTTGAAGTCCGCCGACCTCGACGCCCGCGCCAAGTTGCGCCTCGCGGAGGGCATCCAGGCGGAGGCGGCGGCGGCCGGACTCGCCGAGGTCCAGGTCCGCGACAAGGAGGCCGAGGTCACCGTGAAGGCCGGCCGCGCCGAGGCCGAGGCCACGGGGGCGCGGCTGCGCGCGGAGGCGGAAGGCACCGAGGCCCGGCTGCGGGCGGAGGCCGAGGGCACCCGGGCCAAGGCGCTCGCCGAGGCCGAAGGTGCGCAGGCCAAGGTCCTCGCGCAGGCCGAAGGCGTACGGGCGAACGCGCTCGCGGAAGCCACGGGCATCGGCGAGAAGCTCAAGGCCGAGGCGGAGGGCCTCACCGAGAAGGCCGCCGCGATGGCCGCCCTCGACGACGCCTCGCGCGGACACGAGGAGTACCGGCTGCGGCTGCAGGCCGAGAAGGAGATCCGGCTCGCGGGTCTCGACGTGCAACGGCAGGTCGCCGAGGCGCAGGCCACGGTCCTCGCGACCGGTCTGGAGAACGCCGACATCGACATCGTCGGCGGCGACTCGGTCTTCTTCGACCGGCTGATCTCGTCGATCTCGTTCGGCAGGAGCGTCGACGGTTTCGTCTCCAACTCCCAGACGGCACAGGCCCTGGCGCGTCCCTGGCTGGACGGCACGTCGAACATCGCCGACGACCTCGGGCGCGTTCTCGGCTCCGTCTCCACGTCCGACGTGCAGAACCTCACCGTCTCCGCGCTGCTGATGAAGCTGATGACCTCGGACCCGGCGAACGCCGGTCGGCTACGGCAACTGCTGGACAAGGCAGGTGAGTTGGGCCTGGCGGACACCCCGCTGGCCGCGCTCAACGGGCACCCGGTCAAGGCCTGACCGGCCTGACCCCCACCGACGGTCCGGAACTGCCGCACAGGGGACGGCAGTTCCGGACCCACCCCCCCCGAGATCCTGAGAGGGACCCATGACCACCGGCCTGGACACCGGCACCTACGAGGTCCTGCGCGACCGCCTCGCCGCACAGGCCGCCGAACTCGCCCGCCGCGCGGAGACGCTCAACGCCCGCCGCACCGAGGAGTTCGGCTCCACCCGCCTCGAACTCACCGGCACCGAACGCCTCGACACCGACCACCCGGCCGCACCGCGCGACCTCGTCGCCGTAGGAGACACCCTCCTCTTCGGCCGCCAGGTCTCCCTCGGTGTCACCCGGGAGACGACGGTGGCCGACGTCCTCGCCCTGCACGACCGCCACGACCTGCGCGGACTGCCCGAGAACGCCGTACCCGGACTCCTCGACGACCCGGACTTCGTACGGGAGTTCACCGCCCTGCACCGGTACTACCGCCAGGCCCGCCTCCTCCAACTCCGGTGCCTCGACGGCAAGTTGCTCGCCGTCTTCCGCACCGGCGAGAAGGCCGACGACATCCGGGTCCTGCGCTGGGCACTCGCGGACGACGGCCGGTCGGCGACCTTCCTGGACGCGCACGGCGAACGCGACCACGTCTTCCCGCCGCCGTACGACGTCGACTGGACGGAGACGAACCGCGAGGACCAGATTCCCGGTCGGCACCCGCATGTCCGGATCCAGGACGGGCTGTACGTCGACACGGTGGGCGGAACTCTCACCGTCAAGGTGGAGGACAACACCGAGACGGGGGAGGGGATTTACTCCGAGCCGGTGGACGAACCGTTGCAGTCGGCGGCCGACGCGGAGATCGCGTATGCGCGGGTGGGGGCGCTGGTGCTGCTGCGGGTGCGGCCGTACAAGGAGGAGGCCCGGCGTTATCTGGTCTTCAACACGCTGACCAAGGGCGTCGTCCGGCTCGACGGGATCGGGCTGTCGTGCCATCGGCTGCCCGAGGAGCAGGGGATCGTGTTCCCGGGCGGGTACTGCCTGGCCACGGGGGCGTGGAAGACCTTCGAAGTGGACACCACCGGGCTGGAGTCGGAGCGCGTGGTGCGCTCGCCCAACGGTGAGGACGTGCTGTTCGCGTACCGGGCGCGGGTGCCGGGGCGGAGCCTGCTGCTGCCGTACAACATGATCCGCAAAGAGGTCGCCAACCCGCTGTCCTGCCAGGGGTGGGCGCTCTTCGGCGACGGTGTGTTGATGGTGCTGCGCGCGGGCGGGGAGGGGGAGACCGCTCGCGTTCATCCGTTGCGGGTGTGGCGTACTCCGTACGTCTCGGACACGTACGCCGCCGCCCAACTCGTCGGGTCCGGGCCGCTGTTCCGGGTGGGGAACGCCGATCTTGTGCGGGGGATCTCCGACTGTCTGTCCCTCGCGGGGGCGGTGGCCGGGATGGAACCCACGGCGGAGGTGTACGAGGCGTTGGTCTCCGCGTGTGTCCGGGCGGGGGACTCGTACCACTGGCTCGGTGACGTCGAACTCGGCTATCTGGGCGGCCCGTTGGAGGACGTCCGGGTCACGGCGGAACAGGTCCTGGCCGAGTTCGAGACCGTCCGGACGGTCACCGCCCGCGCGGCCGATGCCCTCGCCGAGACCACGGAACGGCTCACCGGGCTCGTACGGCGGCTGCGGGGCGAGGTGCCCCGGGACGCGGCGGGGTGGGTCGCCGGGCTGACCGAACTCCGGCGTGCGCAGGGGCACTTGCTGACGTTGAAGGAGATGCGGTACGCGGACATCGCGCGGATCGACGAGTCGGCGGCCGGGGTGGAGGCGGAGCTCGGGGCGTTCGGGCAGCGGGCGGTCGGGTTCCTGGCGGGCGAGGACGCGTTCGCCGGGCACCATGAGGTGATCGGTGAGTTGATCGCGGAGGCGGGAGCGCTCGGCACCGTCGCCGAGTCGGCACCCGTGGCCGCTCGGCTCGACGAACTGACCGACGGGCTGCGGACGGTGACCGAGGTGATCGCCGGGCTCGACATCGCCGACGCCACGGTCCGTACGTCGATCCTGGAGCGGATCGCCGAGGTGCTGGGCGGGGTCAACCGGGCCCGCGCCACGCTGGACGCCCGGCGCAGGGAGCTTCAGGACCGGGAGGGACGGGCGGAGTTCGCGGCCGAGTTCGCGCTGTTGGGGCAGTCGGTGACCGGAGCGCTCGCGGACGCGGCGACACCGGAGGCGTGTGACGATCAACTCGCCCGGCTTCTGGTGCAGTTGGAGAACCTGGAAGCCCGTTTCGCGGACTTCGACGACTTCCTCGCCGAACTGACCGGCAAGCGCACCGAGATCTACGAGACCTTCTCCGCCCGCAGGCAGAGCCTGGCCGATGAACGGGCACGCAGGGCCGAGCAGTTCGCGGTCTCGGCGAACCGGGTCCTGGAGACGGTGGTTCGGCGAGCGGCCACGCTCGCCGATGCCGACGCGGTGAGCACGTACTTCGCCTCCGATCCGATGGTGACGAAGATCCGCCGCACCATCGACCAACTCCGGGACCTGGGCGACCGGGTGAGGGCGGAGGAGCTGACTGGTCGGCTGGCCTCGGCCCGTGAGGAGGCGGCCCGTGCCCTGCGCGACCGCACCGACCTGTACACGGACGGCGGCCGTACCCTGCGCCTGGGCCGCCACCGTTTCGCCGTGAACACCGAGCCCCTCGACCTCACCCTGGTCCCGGCAGGTGACGGTCTTGCCTTCGCGCTCACCGGCACGGACTACCGAACCCCGGTCACGGACCCGGAGTTCGCGGCCACCCGTGAGTTCTGGGACCGCCCGCTGCCCTCCGAATCACCGCAGGTCTACCGCGCCGAGCACCTCGCCGCCCGCCTCCTCGACGAACACGGCGCCCAGGCCCTCGCCCAGGAGCCCGACCTCGCCGCTCTGGTCCGCGGGGCCGCGCAGGAGTCGTACGACGAAGGCTACGAACGCGGTGTGCACGACCACGACGCGACCGCGATCCTGGCGGCCGTTCTCCGCCGGTACGAGGGTGCGGGTCTGCTGCGACACGAACCGGGCGCCCGGGCAAGGGCGTTGCTGTTCTGGACCCACGGCACGAGCCCGGAGAAGCGGGCCGGCTGGACGCGGCGGGCGCGGTCGCTCGCGCGGGCCCGCGACACCTTCGGACCGACCCCGGCCGTCGCCGACTTCCTCACGGAGCTGGCGGGAAGGACGGGCGAGTCCGCCGCCGCGTACCTCTTCGACGAACTGACCACCGGTCCCGAGGGTTTCGTGATCAGCGCTGCCGCTCGCACATTCCTCGACAAGTTCCGGCGCACGGTGGGGAGTTCGGCCTACGACGACGATGTGCTCGCCGTCGATGACCTGGCAGCCCGCCGCCAGTTGGTGGAGGCCTGGCTGTCCGCGTACACGACGGCATCCGGTACCGAGGTCGACCCCGGAGACCTCGCGGAGGCGGTGGCCGCCGAACTCTGCCCGGACGCACCTCGGTACGAGTCGGACGCGCGGCTGACCGAGACGGTCGGGGGGCTGCTGGGTACCCATCTGCGGATCGTGGCGGGGTCGTTGACGCTCCGGGTAGATGAATTCCTCGCCCGGACACGGGAGTTCAGGGCGACGGACGTCCCCGGTCATCGGGCGTACCAGCGTCGCCGTACGGCCTTGGTGGCGGCGGAACGTGCCCGGCTGCGACTCGACGAGTACCGGCCGCGCGTGCTGTCGTCCTTCGTGCGGGGGCGGCTGGTCGACGAGGTGTATCTCCCGTTGGTCGGCGACAACCTGGCTCGGCAGATCGGTACGGCGGGTGAGGGGCGGCGGACCGATACCGGTGGCTTGCTGTTGCTCATCTCGCCGCCGGGGTACGGCAAGACGACCCTCATGGAGTACGTCGCCGAGCGGCTCGGGCTGGTGCTGGTCAAGGTCAGCGGGCCCGCCCTCGGGCACGGCGTCACCTCCCTCGACCCGGCCGAGGCGCCGAACGCGACCGCCCGGCAGGAGGTGGAGAAGGTCAACTTCGCGCTCGCGGCCGGCAACAACGTGCTGCTCCACCTCGACGACATCCAGCACACCTCGCCCGAACTCCTGCAGAAATTCATCCCGTTGTGCGATGCGACGCGGCGGGTGGAGGGCGTCTGGGAGGGCGTACCGCGTACATACGACCTACGGGGGAAACGGTTCGCCGTCTGCATGACCGGTAACCCCTACACCGAGTCGGGTGGGCGTTTCCGGGTCCCCGACATGCTGGCGAACCGTGCCGACGTCTGGAACCTCGGCGATGTCCTGACCGGCAAGGAGACAGTGTTCGCGCTGAGTTTCCTGGAGAACGCGCTGACCTCCAACCCGGTGCTCGCCCCGCTGGCCGGCCGCGACCGGGACGACCGGGACCTGTTGATCCGGCTGGCGGAAGGTGACGCGACCGCCCGCGCGGATCGGCTGTCCTACGCCTGTGATCCCGCCGAACTGGCCCGGATCGTAGGGGTGTTGAGGCACCTCATCGCCGCCCGCGACACCGTGCTCGCGGTCAACTCCGCGTACATGGCGTCGGCGGCGATGACGGACGCGGCCCGTTCGGAACCGCCGTTCCGGCTGCAGGGGTCGTACCGCACCATGAACCGCATCGCCCAGCGCATCGAGCCGGTGATGAACTCCCGTGAGCTGGCTGCCGTGTTGGACGACCACTACACCGCCGAGGCGCAGACCCTGGGGACGGGCGCCGAGGCGAACCTGCTGAAGCTGGGGGAGTTGCGGGGCACGCTGACCGGCGAACAGGCCGCGCGCTGGGGGGAGTTGAAGGCGACGTACGCGCGGTCGCGAGGCATGGCGGAGGGCGACCCGTTGAGCCACGCGGTGGCGGCTCTCGGGCTGCTGGCCGAGCGGATCGGGGCGGTGGAGTCGGCGATCACGCGGGCGAGCGGCGGCCCGGAATGACGGTCACCGATCTCCCCGTACACCCAACTGCTAGAGCTGGAGCAGCCGTTGGGTGATCTCGCGGTACTGCCGCAGCGCGTTGCGGGGTTCGTCGGACTGGGAATCGGGGTCCTCGTCGGCCCAGCTGGCGCGGAGGAGTTCGCGGCGGGCCGCGAGGGCGGCGACGAGCTGGGCGGTGGCCTCGTCGTAGGCGCTCTCCGCCTCCGTCAGGGCGTCGCGCGGAGTGTCCGCGAAGGTGTTGAGGGCGTGCCGCAGCCGCTGGAGGACCTTGTCCCGCTCGCTCGACGGGAGCAGCGGCTCCGGGCCCGGGGTGCGGCGTTCGGAGGGGACCCGGTTCTGGCCCGCGGGTTGTTGGGCGCGTGTCTGGTCGTACATCATCGGGAGTCGCTTCCGTCCCGCCCGAAGGCGTTATTGGGATCGTCCGTGCACCGGCCACTGCCCTGCGCCGTGCTGCCAGTCAACGTGCGGCGACGGTTCGTGTCAACGCGGCGGTCACGCGCTCCCGGCCGACGCGTTCCGGTGTGTGCCGGAGTACCGTGGAAGGACCGAGGCCTTCGCGCGCCAATGTCCCGCTCCGGCGCCGTGTTCTCGCGTTTCCCTTCACAGGGGCAGCCCGTGACCCCGGCCGCGCCGTCCGCCGCGAGGCCGAGGAGTCCAGCATGTCGACCGTCTCCGCCCCACCCCCTGCCCCGAAAAAGTGTGACACTTTCGGGGAAAGTGACACACTTTTCTCGGACACCTCCCCGCCACCCCCGTCCTACGACGGCACCTCCCCCTTCCCGCCCGACGAGGGCCCCGCGCCCGTGCGGGACCGCGGGGACCGGATCTACGTCGGCGTCACCGCGGCGATCGTCGTCCTGCCGTTCGTGGGGCTCGGCCTGGTCGGCTGGCTGCTGTGGGGGCGGCTCATCCATCCCGTCGACATCGTGCTCGCGGTCGTGCTCTACACGATCACGGGTCTCGGCGTCACGGTCGGCTTCCATCGCGGGCTCACCCACGGCTCGTACCGCGCGGTCCGGCCCGTGCGCATCGCGCTCGCGGTGGCCGGGTCGATGAGCTTCCAGGGCGACGTCATCGGCTGGGTCGCCACCCACCGCCGCCACCACGCCTTCACCGACCGGCCCGGCGACCCGCACTCGCCGTACCGCTACGGCACCCATCTGCGCGGCCAGTTGCACGGCCTGTTCGACGCCCATGTCGGCTGGCTGTTCCGCAACGAGCAGTCACCGCCCGAGCGTTACGCCCCCGACCTCGTCGCCGACCCCGACATCCGGGCGGTCTCCCGCGCCTTCCCGCTGCTGTGCTTCGTCACGCTCGCGCTGCCGTTCGGCCTCGGCTGGGCGATCGGCGGCAGCTGGCTGTACGGGGTAACAGGCCTGCTGTGGGCGGGACTTGTGCGGATCGCGCTGCTCCACCACGTCACCTGGAGCGTCAACTCGCTGTGCCACATGATCGGTGAGCGGCCCTTCCGGACCCGGCGCCACGACCGCGCCACCAACCTGTGGCCGCTTGCCCTGCTCTCCTTCGGCGAGAGCTGGCACAACCTCCACCACGCCGACCCCACCAGCGCCCGGCACGGCGTCGACCGCGGCCAGATCGACCCGTCGGCCGCCGTCATCCGCCTGATGGAGCGCGCCGGTTGGGCCTACGACGTGCACTGGCCGACCGCGGACCGGGTCGCCGCCCGCCGCGCCTGACCTCGGCTACGGCCGGTGCGGTGGCGGGATCATCCGGGTGTCGAAGCCGCCCGCGATGATCTGCGCCGCGAGATCCGACAGGCGCAGATGACGGGCACGGGCGTAGGAGCGGAACGCTGTGAACGCGTCGTCGACGGACGTGTTCCAGCGCTCCGCCAGCACACCCTTGACCTGCTCGATGAGGATGCGGCTGGTCAGCGCGGACTGCAACTGGCTGTTCTCGACGTGCGACTGCTCCAGTGTGCGCTGCTGGAGCACCGCGATGGTGGCCACGTCGGCGAGGGCCTGGGCGAGGGCGATGTCGTCGTCGCCCAGGCGGTGCGGGGTGGTCTGGAAGAGGTTGAGCGCGCCGACGACCCGGTTGCGCAGCCGGAGCGGTATGGCGTGCGTGGCCACGTACCCCGTCGCGCGGGCCTGCGCCGCGAAGCGCGGCCAGGCCGCGGTCACCTCCGGCCGCGTCAGGTCGATGTTGGTGCGAGCGGCGCCGGTGCGGTAGCACTCGACGCACGGGCCCTGGTCGTGCTGGAGCGCGAGGAGCTCCAGCAGGCGGGTGTGCTCGTCCGAGGCGGCGATGATCTGCAGTTCGCCGTGCGCGTCCACGAGCAGGATCCCGGCCGCCGACACGTCGAGCAGCTCGACGCAGCGCGAGGACAGCCGGTGCAACAGGTCGATGACGTCGAAGTCCTCGACCAGGGAGTCCGCGACCTCCACGAAGATCTCGGCCAGACGTCGTTCGCGGGCCATGGCGATCATCCCTTTCCAGTGTCGGGCGAATACGGCCCGCTCATATCGTCGTCCATTTCGTCGCCGAAGCGGAGTCGGCGGGCGACCACGTCCGCCGCGACCTCGCCGAGAGGGCGTTCACTGCCGTAGGCGTGGGCCCGCAGGCGCAGCAGCGCCTCCTGTATGGGCACGCCCAGCTGGACACTGATCATCCCGGTGGCCTGGTGCACGACCGGGCGGTTCAGCCCGGTCGGCCAGGCCGGTATCGCGTCCGGCCCGGGTGCGGTGCCGTTCGCGTGCCCGGTGCCGTTCAGGAACGCGCCGGTCAGCGCGGCCGTGAGGGCGGTGGCGTCGCCGTACTGCTGCTCGCTGATCCGTCTGTCCCCGGCGCACAGCACGGTCAGGACGCCGACCCGGATCGCGCCGATGCCCAGCGGGAACCCGCACACGCCCTGGACGCCCATGTCGCGCGCGGCCGGCAGCAGCACGGGCCAGCGCTCGGGGCGAACCCGCTCCAGGTCAGGCTCCAGCACGGGCGAACCGGTGCGGACGGCCTCCGGGCCGGGGCCCTCGCCCAGCGTGAACTGGAGCTCCTCGAAACGGGCGCTCAGGTCGGGATGGCACCACAGGGGCTCGGCAGTACGCGCGGCGCCGACCAGCAGCGACAGGGCGACGCCCTGGGCACCCAGCGCCCGGGCGCAGGCCTGCGCGGGATCGCCGCCCTCACCGAGGCGCAGCGACCGCAGGACTTCGGCCATGCCGTCGCTGATCACCGTGCTCCGTTCCGCGGCCGCCGGGACACTTCGAGACGATGCGCCGACCGACGTCTGCCGTACCCTACGTGGCCCTGCGCTCCAACGCGCGGTCGGCGAGCACACCCTTCCAGGCGTCCCGCACGCTCGCGTACCGCGGGAACCGCTCCACCAGACCGGCGGCCCGGAACACGAGCAACGGCCCCGGCCGGGAGTGCACGACGCGCAGCCACCCGAGCCGCTCACGGCACTCCTCCCAGGCCGCGCTCAACGGGTCCAGAACACTGCCGTCCATGAAGGTCACATCGAGCAGATCGACGACGATGAAGAGCCGCCCCGCGCCGTGCCGGGCTTCCTTGAGCTCGTGTGCGAAGGCCGGCACGGTCGTCAGATCGAGCTCACCGCCGGCCCGGACCACGCGTGGTTCGGCCGGTTCGTCGAACAGATCAGGATGCGGGCCCATGTGCCCCATCTCCCCTGTAAGAGAGTGGCTTTCGCCTTCTTGCGCAGGGCCTCTGTTGCGCGGAACGAGACTGCACGGAGAGGGCCGGGGTCCTGGGCTGCCGTAGGACGAGCGTACTGCCGGGGACGGACATGCCGGGAGCCGTTTCCGGCTAATGGGTACCGATTTCGGCCTTGTGCCTGCGTCAGTCGGCCTGATGCGGTATCCACTCGCTGTCGTCGAGTGAATAGCCGTAGCGCGGACGTCCGTTCATCCCGCTGGTGTGGAACGGCTTCCCCTGGTCGTCGATGCGCAGCACCCCGTGCCGGGTCCCGCTCGTCCAGGCCAGCTCCAGGTACCAGCGCACATCGTGCGAGGCCGCGGCGGCCGTGATGTACAGGACCTCGGGATCACTCTCGCTCACCTTGTACGGCAGCCCGGTCTGCCCGGCCTTCGGCGTGGCCACCGGCCGCGTCGCGTCCAGCCCGACGTCGAAGGAGTGCGTGGGCACCCCGCCGCCGCAGCCGACCCCGACATACCCCATGGTGTACGCGTTCCAGGCGAGCGGCGCCCCGCTCTGCACCACCCGCACATTCAGCGACTGGAGTACGACGGTCTCCTGCCCGGTGCCCTGGACAGTGAGCTCGAGGTACTGACTGTCCGCGGACACGGCCCCCAGCGCGCTCACCCAGCTCGGGGCGTCCTGCTCGGTGGGCGGCGGCGGCACCTTCGCCGCGTCCTCGTCGACCAGGTAGGTCTGACTGCAGGGGCTTTCCCAGGCGTACGGCCGTGAGGTGACGGTCAGCGGGACGGCGGCGGTTGCCGCGCCGCCGTCGGCCTTGTTGCTCGGGGTGGCGGATGTGCCGGTCTTCGCGGCGGCGGACCGGGAGGGGTTCGCGCTGTCGGAGGGCGAGGTGGAGGTGGAGGGGGAGGAGGACGCCTTCGACTTCGACGACGGGGAGGGGCCCGAGGTGCCGCTTCCGGTGGAGGTCACGGAACCGGCTTCCTGCTTGCGGTCACCACTGTTGTCGTCGCCGGAGACGAGACGGGGGATGAGGGCGGTGGCGGCGAGGACCACGGCGACCGCGGCGGCGGTGAGGAGGGTGGTGCGGCGGCGGGTGCGGTTGCCGTTGCGGGGGCGGGAGTTGGGGGTGGTGGGGTGGCCTGGCTGCGG
This sequence comes from Streptomyces sp. NBC_00986, assembly GCF_045162565.1. NCBI lineage: Bacteria > Bacillati > Actinomycetota > Actinomycetes > Kitasatosporales > Streptomycetaceae > Streptomyces > Streptomyces sp. NBC_00986. The sequence goes on along the minus strand of NZ_CP108733.1, from coordinate 5,671,453 downwards.
GGGGTTCGCGCCGGGTGGGGGTGTGTTGGTGGCGGGGGTGGGAGCGGAGGGGGTGGTGGATGCGGGGGTGCTTGTGCCGGGTGCCGGGGTTGCCGCAGTCGCCGGGGTTGCCGTAGCGGCTGTCCCGGCGGCAGCCTTCCGCTCTCGCTGGCGTGCCCCGTCGGCCAGGATCCACCGGCGGTGGGCCTCGACGAGCTCGTCCGGGGTCGCCTTGCAGAGCCGGGCGAACCGCTCCACGGGGGCGTACTCGGTGGGTACGGCATCGCCGTTGCAGTACCGGTGCAACGTCGACGTACTCATGTGCAGCCGCTTCGCGAGCACGCCGTAGCTCAGCCCCGAACGGTCCTTGAGCTCCCGTATCAGTGCCGCGAAATCGGCGGTCTCCTCAGGCCCTGCCACCCTGCCCCCATTCCAGTCGAGCGTTCCAGGGAGTCACTGTTCCCCCAGGTAAGAGCCGGTGCGAACGTTCCAGGTTCCCGTAGATCCCGGCTGTCGTAGCGGGTGGGACGGAAAGCGGCACAAGCTGCGGTCATCAAAGCACGCCGCCCGCCGACCGGTTGGGCGGCGGCCACTTCCCTCCTTCCGAAAGGCACAACAGCCATGTCCGCGTTCACCGCCCGTCCCCGCACCCGCCTCTTCGCCGCCGCCACCGTCGCACTCGCCGCCCTCTCCCTCACGGCCTGCAACGACAAGCTGGGAGTACAGGACGAGGGCGCGGCCAACCCGACGTCTTCCACGGTGGGGACACCGGCACCGGCGGGGACGAAGGCGGGCGGTTCGACGGGTTCCACGGGTTCCACGGGTTCCACCGGGTCCACGTCGGGCGGCTCGTCGACGGGCAACTCCTCGTCCGGGGGCAGCGGGGGTTCGGGCGGCGGCAAGACGAGCGGGGGCTCGGGATCGGGCTCAGGTTCCGACTCGGGCTCGGGCTCGAATTCGGGTTCGGGTTCGGGTTCGGGTTCCGACTCGGACACCCCCGCGAGCAGGGTCCCGTGCAGCGGCGCCAACACCAAGGTCACCGCCCAGACGGTGTCACGCCCCATCAACCACATGCTGCTCACCGTCACCAACACGGGTACCAAGACCTGCGACCTCTACTACTACCCCGCCGTCAACTTCGGCGACGCCCAGTCGGTCCCCCCGGTCATGAAGGACTCCCAGCCCCAGGCGGTGACCACCCTCACCCCGGGCCAGTCGGGCTACGCCGGCGTGGCCCTCGCCGGCGGAGACAACGGCTCCGGCACCAACGGCCGCACCGCCAAGTCCCTCTCCGTCTACTTCTTCGACCGCAACAACAACAGCATCAGCCCGGCGGCGACCCCGGCGCTGCCGGCGAAGGGCGTGTACGTGGACGACTCGCTGAAGGTGACTTACTGGGTGTCGGATGCGCAGGACGCGTTGACGTACTGAGCGCCGGGGACGGGGGAGACCGAGAACGCCAGAGGGCCGGTACTGGAATCAGTACCGGCCCTCTGAACTGCTATTTGGCTGTCGGGGTGGCGGGATTTGAACCCACGACCTCTTCGTCCCGAACGAAGCGCGCTGCCAAGCTGCGCTACACCCCGATGTCGCCACTCATCTTGCCAGTGTTGCTGCTCATCGCGGCGACATCGTTTACTTTAGCCCACCGGTGGCTGGAGACGAAATCCGGTTTTGGCGCGGTGGCGGATGGGGTTGGGGCGGGCGTGGTCGAGGGCCACGAGGAGGACGGAGAGGGCGTAGAAGGCGAGGCCGAGGAGGAGGGCGTTGCCCAGGACGCTCTTGTAGCCGTGGTGTTCGACGTCCAGGAACGAGTAGAGGTAGCGGCCCGGTGTGCCGGGGAGGATCAGTTCGCCCCGGCCCAGTGACACAGCCAGGTACGTCATCGGGTACAGCAGCCACGTCGCGGCCATCCGCAGATGCAGCCGGCCGGGGGCGGTCAGGAACAGCCAGTCGATCACCGCGGCGATCGGGATCACCGTGTGCAGGACCTGGTTCGTCACCGCCTGCCAGCCGTTGAGGGGTCCGCCCGTCATCGCGAACGGGCTCGACGCGTGCGCCAGGATCAGGTGGTACACCAGGCCCGTGATCGTGATGTAGAGCAGGGCCGCTCCCGTGACCAGGGGGGAGAGGGGGCGGCGGGCCGTCCAGGCTCGGCGGGCCGTGGCGAGCATGACCAGGGCCAGCAGGATGTTGCTCTGGATCGTGAAGTAGGTCAGCACCCGGATCGGGCTGCCGAGGAAGAGGTCGACGGTCACCGCCGCTGCCGCCACGAGCGCGACCAGCAGTCGGTACGCAGCCGTCAGCGGGCGACGGTACGGGGCCACCACCGCGGTGGCGGGAACGGGTGAGGCGAGCAGCGCGGGCATGCCGGGTACCGCGGGGAGGTCCGGGATGTCCCTGGGTATCGGGGCGGTCATGCCCTCACGCTAGGCAGCGGGGACAAAAGGGGCGATACGGGTGGGCTGGACGGGCTACCCCAGCGACCGCGACTCCACGAGGACCCTCACCGCAGCCCCGGTACCCGTCTCCTAGCGCCGCGCCACCAACGTCGCGGGTGGGCCGGACCAGTTACCCGAGCGACCGCGACTCCACGAGGACCCCCGCAGCAGCCCCCGGTACCCGTCTCCTACCGCCACCCCGCCAACGTCACGGGTGGCTGGATGGGCTACCCCAGCGACCGCGACTCCACCAGGACCCCGCAGCAGCAGCCCCCGGTACCCGTCTCCTACTCCCGCCCCACCAACGTCAACAACGTCGCCTCCGGCGGACAAGCGAACCGTACCGGCGTATACCGATTGGTCCCGCACCCGGCCGACACGTGCAGATACGACGTCCGCCCCTCCGCCGTGTGCCGGGACAGTCCCTTGACCCGGTCCGTGTCCAGGTCGCAGTTGGTGACGAGCGCGCCGTAGAACGGAATGCAGAGCTGGCCGCCGTGCGTGTGGCCGCCGAGGATCAGGGGGTAGCCGTCCGCCGTGAACGCGTCCAGGGCCCGGAGGTACGGCGCGTGCACCACGGCCATCGAGAAGTCGGCGTCGTCGGACGGGCCGCCGGCCACGCGGGCGTAGCGGTCGCGTTTGATGTGGGGGTCGTCGAGGCCGGTCAACTCCACGGACGCGCCCTCGAGTTTCAGCGTGCCCCGGGTGTTCGTGAGGTTCAGCCAGCCCGCCGCGTCGAAACCGTCCCGCAGGTCCTCCCACGGGATGTGGACGGCGCCTACGACGGGCGGGTTGCCGTTCAGGCCGTGGCGGCCCGCGGTCTTCTCGAACAAGTACCGGGCGGGGTTACGGGGTGTGGGGCCGTAGTAGTCGTTCGAGCCGAAGACGTACGCGCCCGGGAAGTCCATCAGCGGGCCGAGCGCGTCCAGGACCTCTGGGATGGCCTCCGGGTCGGAGAGGTTGTCGCCGGTGTTGATCACGAAGTCGGGGCGCAGGCCCGCGAGCGAGCGCAGCCAGCGCTGCTTCTTGCGCTGGCCGCCGACCATGTGGATGTCGGACACCTGGAGGACTCTGAGCGGGCGCATGCCGGCCGGCAGCACCGGGACCGTCACCCGGCGCAGCCGGAAGGAGCGGACCTCGAAGGCCGCCGCATAGACCACACCGGCGGCACCGGCCGCCGCAATTCCCAGGGGTACTCCGTATCGCGCGCGCATACCGCCATCGTGTCAGACCCCACTGACACCCCGTCGGCCGCGGCCGCTTAAGGGGCCACCTAAGGGGCCACCTAAGAGGCCCCTTGAGCGGCTCCTCAAGCAGCCCCTTAAATCCGCGGGCGGCCGGACTCACGCACCTGCGAGAATCGGACCCATGACCACCACGCTCAAGTCGAAGCTGCAGGAAGACCTCAACGCCGCGATCAAGGCGCACGACAAGCTGCGCTCCTCCACGCTCCGGCTGACGCTCTCCGCGATCACCAACCAGGAGGTCGCGGGCAAGGAGAAGCGCGAGCTGTCCGACGACGAGGTCCTCAAGGTGATCACCAAGGAGGCGAAGAAGCGCCGCGAGGCCGCGGACGCCTTCGCGCAGGGCGGTCGCCCCGAGTCGGCCGCGCAGGAGACGGCGGAGGGCGAGATCCTCGCCGAGTACCTGCCCAAGCAGCTCGGCGACGAGGAGCTGACCGTGATCGTCACCCAGGCCGTCGAGGATGCCAGGGCGGCCGGCGCCGAGGGCCCGCGCGCGATGGGCGCCGTCATGAAGATCGTGAACCCGAAGGTCGCCGGCCTGGCCGAGGGCGGCCGCGTCGCCGCCGTGGTGAAGAAGCTCCTCGCCGGCTGACCCACCGGCCGTAAACAGACGTGCCGTTACGACGACGGGGGCGCCCCTTGTGAAAAGGGGCGCCCCCGTCGTCGTGGACGAAGAAGCAGGAGAACTGCCGGTAGCCGGGGTGTCAGCCCCTGTTGCCGCCGTTCCCGTTGCCGTTGTTGCCGCCGTTGTCGTTGCCCTGGATGAAGCCGTCGGGGAAGGAGAACGTCGGGGTGGGGTCGGTTGTGCCGGTGGTGCCGCCGTCGGTGGTCAGGCCGCCGTTGTCGTTGCCCCCGTTGTCGTCTCCGCCGTTGTCACCGTTCTTGCCGCCGTCGTTGCCCTTGTCCTTCTTGACGGGGTCGGGGATGTTGACGAGCTGGAAGGACTGGGCCTGCTTGCCCTCCAGGGCGCCGGACATGGCGTCCTTCCAGATCGGGCCGGGGGTGTCGGCGCCGTAGACCTCGTCGTGCCAGACGCCGCCGATGCGGATGTTGGTCATCTCGACGTTCTGCTTGGGGCTGCCGACCCAGACCGCGCCGGCCAGGTTCGGGGTGTAGCCGACGAACCAGGCGTTCTTGCGCGCGTCCGTCGTACCGGTCTTACCGGCGCTCTCGCGGTCGGTGAGGCCGGCCTCCTGGCCGGTACCGGAGTCGACCACGCCGCGCAGCACGGTGTTGATCGTGTCGGCGGTCTTCTTGCTCATCGCGCGCGTGCAGGTCGACTTCGGGACGGCGAGCGACTTCTGCTCGTTGCCCACCTTCTGGGTGATGGACTCGATGGCGACCGGGGTGCAGTACGTGCCCTCGTTGGCGAAGGTCGCGTACGCGGTGGCCATCGTCAGCGGCGAGAGGCCCTTGGAGCCGAGCGCGATGGCCGGGACCTCGGGGATCTTGTCGCCGTTGCCCTGCACGACGCCGAGCTTGTTGGTCATGCTCACCACGGGGCACAGACCGATGTCGGAGATCATCTGCACGAAGTAGGTGTTGACCGACTTGGCCATCGCCTCCTTCAGCGCGTACGGACCGTGCTCCGACTCGCTCTCGTTCTCCACCGTCGCGCCGCCCGTGTTGACCCAGTTCTTGCCGCTGCAGGTCGAGACGGGGCTCGGGTAGTCCATCGAGTACGGCGCCGGGTACTGCTGGGTGGCCGGCAGGCCCTGCTCCAGCGCGGCCGCCGCGACGAACGGCTTGAACGTCGAACCGGTCGGGAAGCCGAAGTTCGAGCCGCCCATGTCGGCGTTGACCGAGTAGTTGTACTCGGTCTCGTTCTTGCCGTAGCCGTACGGCCTCGACTGGCCCATGCCGAGGATCTTGCCGGTGCCGGGTTCGACGAGGGTGGCCGCCGCGGCGACCGAGTCCGACTTGTAGATGTGGTCCTTGAGCGAGGCCTGCACCGAGTCCTGCGCCTGCGGGTCCAGCGTCGTACGGATCGTCAGGCCGCCCTGGTTCCAGATCTTCGCCCGGGCCTCCTTGGTCTTGCCGAAGACCGGGTCGCTCAGGAAGACGTTCTCGACGTACTTGCAGAAGAAGCTGGCGCCCTTGACCGCGGTGATGCAGCCGTTCTTCGGCTGGCTGACCTTGAGGCCGAGGTCGGTCTGCTCGGCCTTGAGGGCATCCGCCTTGGAGATGTCGCCGACCTCGGCCATGCGGGCCAGCACGGTGTTGCGCCGCTTCTTGGCCTCGGCCTCGTCGTTGATCGGGTCGTAGCGCGTGGGCGACTGGACGATGCCCGCGAGGAGTGCCGACTGCTGGAGGTTCAGGTCCTTGGCGTGCTTGGAGAAGTAGCGCTCGGAGGCGGCCTCGACGCCGTAGGCCTGCTCTCCGAAGAAGGTGATGTTGAGGTAGTTCTCGAGGATCTTCTTCTTGCCGAGCTTCTCTTCGATCTGGATCGCGTACTTCAGCTCCTTGACCTTGCGGCCGAGCGTCTGCTGAGTGGCCTGCGCGACCTTCGTCGGGTCGTCACCGGCCTCCTCGACGAAGTAGTTCTTCACCAGCTGCTGGGTGAGGGTCGAGGCGCCCTGGGACACCCCGCCGCTCTGCGCGTTCTTGTTGAGGGCGCGCAGGACGCCCTTCAGGTCGATCGCGCCGTGCTGGTAGAAGCGCGAGTCCTCGATCGCGACGATCGCCTTCTGCATGTACGGCGAGATGTCCTTGAGCTCCACCACCGTGCGGTCACGGGAGTAGACCGAGGCGATCTGGTTGCCCTTGCTGTCCAGGATCGAGGTGCGCTGGCTCAGCTGAGGGCTCTTCAGACTGTCCGGGATGTCGTCGAATCCCTGGACCGACCCCTTGGCCGCGAGTCCCAGCGCGCCGGCCGCGGGCATCGCGATTCCGGCCATGACGGCACCGGCGAGCACACTGACACCGAGGAACTTGGCGGTCTGTTGCAGGGGGGACAGACCACCACCCGAGCGCTTTTTTGGCATGGGGGCAGCCTACGTTCTCATTCGCCGGACACGTGTATAGGCGTTGGCCTAAGCTGCTCTCAACTGTCACAGCAGCGCGGTTACGTATCAATACGTCCGGCGACCCCGAATCGTTCCGGTCGTTCCGGGTTTTTTTGTCGGAGGCGTGTCCGAATCCGCCTCCTGTGTCACCTGGTGCCCCTTGTGGCGCATGTCAACTGTCCCGCTTTGCCGGGAAAGTCACGCATGTCGTCAGCTCACTCCCCCGGGTGATCTGCCGCTTACCCATAGTCCGTTCGGGCCATTCAAGATTGGGCCCGAAGGGGGTGTTGCGCTGTGCCCACCTTCCGTAACGTCCTCAACTGGCGGCGGTGAATATGCCGCTGCCGCCGTGGGGGAGCCTCGATTCGGGAGAGGACGGCGCCGGTATGGGCTGGGTTACCGACTGGAGTGCGCAGGCGGCCTGCCGCACTACCGATCCGGATGAACTGTTCGTTCAAGGAGCAGCGCAGAACAGGGCGAAGGCAGTGTGCACCGGATGTCCGGTGCGCACGGAGTGCCTCGCCGATGCGCTCGACAACCGCGTCGAATTCGGCGTGTGGGGAGGAATGACGGAGCGGGAGCGCCGCGCACTGCTGCGCAGGCGGCCCACTGTCACTTCATGGCGCCGGCTACTGGAGACCGCGCGTATCGAGTACGAACGAGGGGTCGGCATCATCCCCCTCGACGACGACGAGATCTACGAGAACTACGCGGCGGTGGGCTGACGCCGGTCCCGTAGGGGCCGATCGACCCCGGGCGATCCCCGGGGCGTTCGTCAGACCTTCGTCTCGGGCAGCTCCGGCCGACCGGCCGCGAGCCGGTTCCCGATGTCCCGCAGCCCCGCGAGGTCGTGTACATCGCCGGGCAGCGCGGCCACTTCGGCGACGGCCACCTCCGGGTGCCGCGCGGTGAAGCGGTCACGTGTGCGCTGCTCACGCGAGAGCAGACGCATCCGCTCGGCATGCAACTTCAGCAGGCCCGCGGTGAGTTGGTCGACGGATCGCTCGTCGTCGGCCGGCTGATCGTCGGTGTCGTCCGTGGCGGCGGACCGCTCCTGGTCCGTGTCGGCGGGGGAGCCTTCGTCAGGAGCTGCGGCGCGAACTGCTGCCTCGGTGGCGGGCGATGAAGCGGGAGATTCTGAACTGCCGTACGTGTCGGGAGAGTTACGAAGTCCAGCTTTCCCGCCCACCTGATCGACAATGCGGGGCTCCTCAAGATTTTCCGCGGCGGCGAGTGCCCGCTCGGCCGACAGCCGGGCGGCTCCGCTGCCGTGCACCCGGTTGAGGACCAGACCGGCCAGCGGCATCTCCTCGGCCGCCAGCCGCTCCACGAAGTACGCGGCCTCGCGCAGCGCGTCCCGCTCCGGGGCCGCGACCACCAGGAACGCCGTACCGGGCGCCTGGAGCAGCTTGTACGTCGCGTCCGCGCGCGTGCGGAAGCCGCCGAAGGTGGTGTCCATCGCGGCGATGAACGTCTGGATGTCCTTGAGGAGTTGACCGCCGAGCAGCTTGCCGAGCGTGCCGGTCATCATCGACATGCCGACGTTGAGGAACTTCATCCCGGCCCGGCCGCCGAGCTTCGCCGGGGCGGTCAGCAGCCGGATCAACTTGCCGTCCAGGAACGAGCCGAGACGTTTCGGCGCGTCCAGGAAGTCGAGCGCCGAGCGGGACGGCGGGGTGTCCACGACGATCAGGTCCCAGTCGTGCTGGGCGCGCAACTGGCCCAGCTTCTCCATCGCCATGTACTCCTGCGTGCCCGCGAAGCCCGCCGAGAGCGACTGGTAGAAGGGGTTGTTGAGGATCGCGGCCGCCCGCTCGCGGTCCGCGTGCGCCTCGACGATCTCGTCGAAGGTGCGCTTCATGTCGAGCATCATGGCGTGCAGTTCGCCGTCCCCGTCGACGCCCTTCACACGCCTCGGGGTGTTGTCCAGCGAGTCGATCCCCATGGACTGGGCGAGCCTGCGGGCCGGGTCGATGGTGAGCACGACGACCCGGCGCCCCCGCTCGGCGGCCCGCAGCCCGAGCGCCGCCGCGGTGGTCGTCTTGCCGACCCCGCCCGAGCCGCAGCACACGACGATGCGTGTCTCCGGGTCGTCGATCAGCGGGTCCACGTCGAGCACGCGCGCGTGGGAGATGCGATGGGAGCGGGAGGTGTCCTGTGCGGAGGGGGTCTGACGGGGGCGGGCGGGGTCCGTTGTGCGGGCCGGGTCCGGACTCATGACATCCCCTGCTTCCGCAGCTCGCTGGCGAGTTCGTACAGGCCCCCGAGGTCCATGCCCTCGGTGAGCAACGGCAGTTCGTGCAACGGCAGGCCCTGCTCGCCGAGTACGGCCCGCTGGTCGTGCTCCAGCGCGTACCGCTCGGCGTACTCCTCGGCCTGCGCGAGCAGCGGGTCCACCAGCTTCTCGGCGTTGCCGCCGCGCCGGGCCCCGCCGAGGCCCGCGGAAGACAGCGCCTGCGCTACGGCGGTGCGCGGGACGGCCTGTACGAGGTCGAGGTCGGTCGCGTCCAGCACCTCGGGGCGGACCATGTTCACGATGATCCGGCCCACCGGCAGCCGGGCCGCCCGCAGTTCGGCGATGCCGTCCGCGGTCTCCTGGACGGGCATCTCCTCCAGGAGCGTCACCAGGTGCACGGCCGTCTCCGGGGACTTCAGGACCCGCATCACCGCCTGCGCCTGATTGTGTATCGGGCCGATCTTCGCGAGCCCCGCCACCTCGTCGTTGACGTTGAGGAAGCGGGTGATGCGGCCGGTGGGCGGCGCGTCCATCACGACGTAGTCGTAGGCGAACCGTCCGCTCTTCTCCTTGCGGCGTACGGCCTCGCAGGCCTTGCCGGTCAGGAGGACGTCCCGGAGACCGGGCGCGACCGTGGTGGCGAAGTCGATCGCGCCGAGTTTCTTCAGGGCGCGGCCCGCTCCGCCCAGTTTGTAGAACATCTGGAGGTAGTCCAGAAGGGCCAGTTCGGGGTCGATGGCCAGCGCGTACACCTCCCCGCCCCCGGGAGCGACGGCGATCTTCCGCTCCTCATAGGGCAGCGTCTCCGTCTCGAAGAGCTGCGCGATGCCCTGGCGACCCTCGACCTCGACGAGAAGCGTCCGCTTCCCCTCGGTGGCCAGGGCCAGCGCGAGGGCCGCGGCCACCGTGGTCTTGCCGGTACCGCCCTTGCCACTGACGACCTGGAGCCTGCTCACGTCTTCGAGCCTAACCAGTCCGCGCCCGAACCAAGCCAGAGGCTGTGGATAACGCGACCACTGGCGGCTGGTTCGCAGCGGCTAAAGTCGGCCGCATGACCAAGTGGGAATACTCGACTGTGCCGCTGCTCGTCCACGCCACGAAGCAGATTCTGGACACCTGGGGCGAGGACGGCTGGGAGCTCGTCCAGGTCGTGCCCGGGCCGAACAACCCCGAGCAACTGGTGGCCTACCTCAAGCGGGAGAAGGCATGAGCGCCGTCGACGCCCGGCTGGCCGAGCTCGGTCTGACCCTGCCGGCGGTCGTCCCGCCGCTCGCCGCGTACCAGCCGGCCGTGCAGTCCGGGGTGTACGTCTACACCTCCGGCCAACTGCCCATGGTGGACGGCAAGCTTCCCGTCACCGGCAAGGTGGGCGGTGAGGTCACCGCGGAGGAGGCCAAGGAACTGGCCCGCACCTGCGCGCTGAACGCCCTCGCCGCCGTCAAGTCCGTCACCGGTGACCTCGACCGCATCGCGCGCGTGGTGAAGGTCGTCGGCTTCGTCGCCTCGGCCTCCGACTTCACCGGCCAGCCCGGTGTCATCAACGGCGCAAGCGAGCTGCTCGGCGAGGTACTCGGCGACAAGGGTGTCCACGCGCGGAGCGCGGTCGGCGTGGCGGTACTGCCGTTGGACTCACCCGTCGAGGTCGAGATCCAGGTGGAGCTGACGCAGGCGTAGTCGCTGTCCCGGGGCGGACGATCGGGTTGATCGCTGTCCCCGGGTGGACGATCCGGCTTGAGCGCTGTCGCTGTCCCGGGACGGGTGCTCGGCCGTGGTCGCTGTCCGGAGGATGTGGCGGGTGCAGTCGCTGTCCCGGGGTGCGTGATCCGGGGTAATGGCTGTCCAGGGGACGTGTTGTTGCCTCTCGAACATCCGCGCGCTACGGGATAGCCTCCGCCCATGGCGAACGGTCAGTGGTACCCGGCGGAGTGGCCCGAGCGCATCAGGGCGCTCGCGGAGGGCCGGCTCACGCCGGTGGAGCCCCGTCGGGCGGCCACGGTGATGCTCCTCAGGGACACCGGCACCGGCCCCGCCGTCCACATGCTGCGCAGACGCGCCTCCATGGCCTTCGCCGGGGGCGCGTACGCGTACCCGGGCGGCGGTGTCGACCCGCGCGACGACGACCACCACGTCCGCTGGGCGGGCCCCACGCGCGCGTGGTGGGCGAACCGGCTGGGCGTCGACGAGACGGCGGCCCAGGCGATCGTGTGCGCGGCGGTCCGGGAGACGTACGAGGAGGCGGGCGTCCTGCTCGCCGGACCGACCCCCGACTCGGTCGTCGGCGACACCACCGGCCCCGACTGGGAGACGGACCGCACCGCCCTGGTCGCCCGTGACCTGTCCTTCGCGGAGTTCCTCGACCGCCGCGGCCTGGTCCTGCGCTCCGACCTGCTGGGCGCGTGGGCCCGCTGGATCACCCCGGAATTCGAGACCCGCCGCTACGACACCTGGTTCTTCGTCGCCGTCCTCCCGGAGGGGCAGCGCACCCGCAACGCCTCCACGGAGGCCGACCGCACGGTGTGGATCACCCCCGGCGAGGCGGCGACCGGGTACGACAAGGGCGACCTGACGATGATGCCGCCCACCATCGCGACCCTGCGCGGCCTGATCCCCTACGGCAGCGCGGCGGCGGCCCTCTCGGCAGCCCCGGAACGCGACCTGACTCCGGTCCTCGCCCGGGCCCGCCTGGAGGCCGACGAGGTCGTCCTGACCTGGCCGGGGCACGGGGAGTTCACGAAGCACATTCCTTTGGGCGGGGCGTCGGCATGACCGGTTCGGGGAAGGGCGGTTGTCGTGGGGCGGGTGCGGCGCGGGGTGCTTCTCGCGCCGTGGGTCCGGCGGTGATCGCCTGCCGCGTGACCGTTCCGGTGTTGGACGCCCTCCGCGTGATCGGTTCGCTGAAGGGCGGGCCCTGTAGGGCCGCTTCAGTGGAAGGCGCTCTCCGTGGGACCGGCCCGGTGAGGGGCACCTCGCGCGTGGCCGACCCGGGGGAAGGCATCCTCCGCGCGGCGGATCCGAAGGAAAACGTCCTCCGCGCGGCTGACCCGGCGAAGGACACCTCCCGCGCGGCCGGTCCGTGCGACCAGCCCGGCGAAGGACGCCCTCCGGGGGACCAACTCGGCGAAGGACCACCTCCGGGGGAGCAATCCGGCGAAGGACCACCTCCGGGGGAGCAACCCGGCGGAAGACGCCTTCCGCCGATCCACCCCGGCGGAAGCACGTCTCCGAGACCCGCCCCACCGAAACCCACGCCCGCATGAGCACCCCACCGAAAATCGCCCCGCACCCGATCCCCCGCCCCACGGAAGGCGCCCCCGCATGACCGACGCAGCCGCCCTCCCCGGTCAGCCACGTGGCGGGGTCCTCACCGGCCCCGCCACCGCCCGTGCCGTCAACGTGCTCGCGCCCAACGCGTCCGCGATGACGTTGGACGGGACGAACACGTGGATCGTCGCGGAGCCGGACTCGGAGCTGGCCGTGGTGATCGATCCGGGGCCGTTGGACGAGGGGCATCTGCGGAATGTCGTCGATGTCGCCGAGAAGGCGGGGAAACGGGTCGCGCTGACCCTGTTGACGCACGGGCACCCCGACCACGCGGAAGGTGCCGTCCGGTTCGCCGAGTTGACCGATACCAAGGTGCGGGCGCTGGATCCGGCGTTGCGGCTCGGGGACGAGGGGCTGGGCGCCGGGGAGATCGTTCGGGTCGGCGGGCTGGAGCTGGTCGTGGTGTCGACGCCCGGGCACACCGGGGACAGCCTGTGCTTCCATCTCCCGGCCGATCAGGCCGTCCTGACCGGGGACACCATCCTGGGGCGCGGTACGACCGTCGTGGCGCATCCTGACGGCCGCCTGGGGGACTACCTGGACTCGCTGCGGCGGCTGCGGTCCCTCACGGTCGACGACGGCGTCCACACCGTCCTGCCGGGCCACGGGCCGGTCCTGGAGGACGCCCAGGGTGCCGTCGAGTTCTATCTCGCCCACCGCGCCCACCGGCTCGCCCAGATCGAGACGGCCGTCGAGAACGGTCACCGGAGCCCGGCCGAGGTCGTCGCCCACGTGTACGCGGACGTCGACCGCTCCCTGTGGCCGGCCGCGGAACTGTCCGTCCGGGCCCAGTTGGACTACCTCAAGGAACACGGTCTGATCTAGTCCGTGCCCATGTCCTCAGGGCGCGGTGTCTTCACGCCGTGCACGCGTGCGTACTCCTCTGCCAGCCACGGGCCCAGATCGTCGACGTAGGAACGCAGGACGCTCGCGTCGCCCGTCGGGTCGTAGCCGGACTCCGCCGCCTTGCGCAGGGACTCCGCCCGCTCCGGGTAGTACGCGGCGAACGCCTCTGCCATCTCCCGTAGGTCGCTGGTCCAGCCGTTCCAGCGGGGCATGACCAGGGTGAAGCCGGTGCGGACCAGGTGCCGGGACGTGAAGCGCACCAGGGGGCGGCGGGCCTCGTCCGTGTCCTCCGTGGTGGCGATGCGCTCGCGCCAGCGGGGGAGCAGGCGGGCCAGGTCGCCGTTCGTCTCCCGGGCGAGCTGTGAGTCGGGGCGGTAGCGGGGCAGGTCCTCGGCGAGGTCCTCCCCGAGCAGCGGGGTGCACAGGCACGCCACGAACCACCCCAGGTCGTACGTCTCCGGCTCGCTCAGCAGCCGTCTCCGGCCGTACAGCAGGGTTCCGACCCCGTCGATCTCCGGGAACTCCTTGTCGAGCGCCTCGCCGAGGTTCCGGGCCTCGGAGCGGTCCTCCTCGGTCGGTTCCTGCCGGGTCACCACGAGCAGGTCCAGATCGCTGCGCCCCACGCGCGCGGTGCCGCGCGGGATCGACCCGTAGAGGTACGCGCTGTTGAGGCGTCCCCCGTAGTCGTCGATCAGCCGGTCCCGCGCGGCGGCGACGACCGGCCGGAAGGCGTGCGGGATGCGGCCCAGAGAGCCCTCGCGCTCGATGTATCCCTGGGCGTCGAGTCCCCTGTGGTCAACGGTTGTGGCCATGGGATCACTGTGCCGGGAGACGGGCCCCCGAGGAGTGCGTTTTCGGCTGTCGATCGGGGTCATGTCCAGCGGAACACCCGTAAGCCGTGGCTGTAGTCGCCGGCCTCGCAGCCCACCGCGACCAGGTCCCCGGACGCGGCGACGAGCGAGTCGAACGCCGTACCGGGCAGCCTGCGCCGGGCCACCACCCTGCCGTCGGCGGGGTCGAGCACGCTGAGGCGGCCGCCGTACTCGTGCACGACCAGCAGTCGGCCCCGGTGGGCGAGGACGCCGTCCTGGTACGTCTCCTTGCCGTGCCACTCCCACAGGAGCTCGCCGGAGGAGACGGAGTACGCCCCGAGCCGGTTGCCCCGGTCGAGCTCGGCCCGGTCCTTGGGGACGAGGCCCACCACCAGGACGTCACCGGCCACGGCGACCTGTTCGCCGAACCTCTCGTACCCCTCCGGGAGGGCGAGTGTCACGGCTCCTGTGCCGCCGTCGGCCAGGACCAGGAGGCTGTGCCTGCCGCGTACGCCGCGCGTTCTCAGGGTCGCCACGAAGGGGCGGGCGCTGATGACGGACGCGCTCTCCACGCGCGGGTCGGTGAGTTCGTATGTCCAACTCACCTCGCCCGTGTCCACGTCGAGGGCGCGCATCACCGGTCGCGCCTCCCCGTCCGTCCAGGACTCGCCGGCCGTCGCGAGGAGACCCCCGCCGAGGGCGACCTCGGACGGTATGTGCCCCAGCGGGGCCGCGTCCTGCTTCCGGCGCCGTACGACCTCGCCCGTGGCGACCGCCAGCGAGGTGAGGCCGACCCGTTTCACGTCCCGGCGCCGGCCGTCGTCGTAGTGCATGACCACCCCCACGCCGCTCTCGGCGTCGGCGGACACCAGCCCGACGATCTGGTCCCCGGGCGGCCGCCAGGTCCACAGCGGGTCGCCCGTGGTGGCCCGGAACGCCCGCACCCCGTCCGCGCGGGCGATGACCACGGTGTCGTCCGTCAGCCACAGGCCCAGCGGTTTTCCGCCGAGGTCGCCCTTCTCGTCGGGCGTTCTCCACAGCCGGCGCGCCGATCTTCGCCACCAGGAGTGTTTCCAGGCCGAATCCGACGCCTTGTCCTCGTACATCCCCACCCCTGGCGATACGCGAAGGGCCCCGCCGTACGAGCAGGGCCCTTCGAAGTCGTACGAAATGCTGTGGCTAACGCGAGCGCTTCGCCAGCCGCTCCACGTCCAGCAGGATCACCGCGCGGGCCTCCAGACGCAGCCAGCCGCGGCCCGCGAAGTCGGCGAGCGCCTTGTTGACCGTCTCGCGGGACGCGCCGACCAGCTGGGCCAGCTCCTCCTGCGTGAGGTCGTGCACCACGTGGATGCCCTCTTCCGACTGCACGCCGAAGCGGCGGGAGAGGTCCAGCAGGGCGCGGGCCACGCGGCCGGGGACGTCCGAGAAGACCAGGTCGGACATCGCGTCGTTGGTCTTGCGCAGCCGGCGGGCGACCGCGCGCAGCAGTGCGGAGGCCACCTCGGGGCGGGCGCTCAGCCAGGGCTGGAGGTCGCCGTGGCCGAGGCCGAGCAGCTTGACCTCGGTCAGCGCGCTGGCGGTCGCCGTACGCGGGCCCGGGTCGAACAGCGACAGCTCGCCGATCAGCTCGCCGGGGCCGAGGACGGCCAGCATGTTCTCGCGGCCGTCCGGGGAGGTGCGGTGCAGCTTCACCTTGCCCTCGGTGACCACGTAGAGCCGGTCGCCCGGGTCGCCCTCGTGAAAGAGCGAGTCCCCGCGCGCGAGGGTCACCTCACTCATGGAGGCGCGCAGCTCCGCGGCCTGATCGTCATCGAGCGCCGCGAAGAGCGGGGCGCGCCGCAGAACGTCGTCCACGAGTTCTCTCCTTGTCGACCTGCTCAGGGGATGGTGCTCCCCCTTGGTACCAGGGGACCGTGCTCCCCATTTTGCTGGACCGTCCAAACAGTGTGATCTGTCACAAGGATGCCGCACAGGTGTCCCGAGGTAAGCGGCAGGGGTCCAATTGGGGGCTGATCTTCGGGGTCCGGGGCGGATGTCAGTGCCGGGCTCTAGGCTGGCCGGGTGTCCAAATCGCCGGTGAGAGCACAGGCCAAGGGGGCTGGGCGGATGGTTGTACCTCGTGATTCCGCTGTGGGCGAACAGGGCCCTGACGGCGGCAAGAGCAGCGGCAGGAAAGCGGCAAAGGGGGCAAAAGTTGCGGCCGGCGTGAAGAGCGAATCGCACACCGCCCTCGTCCGCCGCGCCCGCCGCATCAATCGCGAACTGGCCGAGATCTATCCGTACGCCCATCCGGAGCTCGACTTCGAGAACCCCTTCCAGCTCGTGGTCGCCACGGTCCTGTCGGCCCAGACCACCGACCTGAGGGTCAATCAGACGACCCCGGCGCTGTTCGCCAAGTACCCGACCCCCGAGGACCTGGCCGCCGCGGACCCGGAGCAGGTCGAGGAGATCCTCCGCCCGACCGGGTTCTTCCGGGCCAAGACCAAGTCGGTCATAGGGCTCTCCAAGGCCCTGGTGGCGGACTTCGGCGGCGAGGTGCCCGGCCGGCTCGAAGATCTCGTCAAGCTGCCCGGTGTGGGCCGCAAGACCGCCTTCGTGGTGCTCGGCAACGCCTTCGGGCGGCCCGGCATCACCGTGGACACGCATTTCCAGCGGCTCGTACGGCGCTGGAAGTGGACCGAGGCGACCGAGCCCGACAAGATCGAGGCCGCCGTGGGAGCGCTCTTCCCGAAGAGTGACTGGACGATGCTCTCGCACCACGTGATCTTCCACGGCCGCCGGATCTGCCACGCCCGCAAGCCCGCGTGCGGCGCCTGCCCCATCGCCCCGCTCTGCCCGGCGTACGGCGAGGGCGAGACCGACCCGGAGAAGGCGAAGAAGCTGCTCAAGTACGAGAAGGGCGGCTACCCGGGCCAGCGTCTGAACCCGCCGCAGGCCTATCTCGACGCGGGCGGCAAACCGGCGCCGCCCCTGGGCTCGGCGTGACGGGGACCGGCATGACATCGGGGGCCGGATGACGGAACGATCTCGGAGGTATCGGGCGTTGATCAGTGGGAACGGGGGTGGGGGATGACGCACGCGAGCAATACCCAGGGTGTGGGGCTCAGCAAGGACGGGCTGCCGGGCTGGCTGGATCCGGTGGTGCGCGCCGTGGAGACGGTCGAGCCGTTGCAGCTCAGCCGGTTCCTGCCGCCGGAGGACGGGGCGGGGCGGCAGTCGGCGGTGCTGATCCTCTTCGGGGAGGGCGATCAGGGGCCCGAGCTGCTGCTCATGGAGCGGTCGAGTTCGCTCCGGTCGCACGCGGGGCAGCCGTCGTTCCCCGGTGGCGCCCTCGACCCCGAGGACGGTGACCCGACCGGTGACGGACCGCTGCGGGCCGCTCTCCGCGAGGCCGAGGAGGAGACCGGGCTCGACCCGGCCGGAGTGCAGCTCTTCGGAGTGCTGCCCAAGCTGTACATCCCGGTGAGCGGCTTCGTGGTGACGCCGGTGCTGGGCTGGTGGCGGGAGCCGACACCGGTGGGCGTGGTCGACCCGAACGAGACGGCACGCGTGTTCACGGTCCCCGTGGCGGATCTCACGGATCCGGCCAACAGAGTCACCGTCACGCACCCCAGCGGCTTCCTGGGTCCGGCATTTCTGGTCGAATCGGCCCTCGTGTGGGGCTTCACGGCCGGAGTCATCGACCGCCTGCTGCACTACTCCGGTTGGGAGCGGCCCTGGGACCCTGAGAAGCAGGTCCCCCTCGACTGGCGGTCATGACAGGGTGTCGCTCGTGAATGTGCTGGACATCCTGTTGCTGGTCGCCGCCGTGTGGTTCGCGATCGTGGGCTATCGCCAGGGGTTCGTCGTCGGCATCCTGTCGGTGATCGGGTTCCTGGGTGGCGGTCTCGTCGCCGTCTACACACTGCCCGTGATCTGGGACGCGCTGACCGAGAAGTCGGAGGTCAGCACCACCGCGGCCGTCGTCGCGGTCATCATCGTCATCGTCTGCGCCTCCGTCGGCCAGGCCCTGACCACCCACCTGGGCAACAAGCTGCGCCGGTACATCACCTGGTCCCCGGCCCGCGCCCTGGACGCGACCGGCGGCGCCCTCGTCAACGTCCTCGCGATGCTCCTGGTCGCCTGGCTGATCGGCTCCGCGCTGGCCGGCACGACCCTGCCGACGCTCGGCAAGGAGGTCCGCAGCTCCAAGGTGCTGCTGGGGGTCTCCCGGGCGCTGCCCTCGCAGGCCGACACCTGGTTCGCGGACTTCTCCTCGGTCCTCGCGCAGAACGGTTTCCCGCAGGTCTTCAGCCCGTTCGCGAACGAGCCGATCAACGACGTCCAGCCGCCCGACCCGGCCCTCGCCTCCAGTGCGGTCGCCACTCGCGCCCAGCAGTCCATCGTCAAGGTCATGGGCACCGCCCAGAGCTGCGGCAAGGTCCTGGAGGGCAGCGGCTTCGTCTTCGGCGACCGCCGCGTGATGACCAACGCGCACGTCGTCGGCGGCGTCGACGAACCCACCGTCCAGATAGGCGGCCAGGGCCGCAAGTACGACGCCAAGGTCGTCCTCTACGACTGGCACCGCGACATCGCCGTACTCGACGTACCGGACCTGAAGGCGCGCTCCCTGCAGTTCGCCACCAAGGACGCCACGAGCGGCAACAGCGCGATCGTCGCCGGCTTCCCGGAGAACGGGTCGTACGACGTCCGTGCCGCACGCGTGCGTGGCCGCATCACGGCCAACGGCCCGGACATCTACCACCGCGGCACGGTCCGCCGCGATGTGTACTCGCTCTACGCGACCGTCCGCCAGGGCAACTCCGGCGGCCCGCTGCTCACGCCCGAGGGCAAGGTGTACGGCGTGGTCTTCGCGAAGTCCCTCGACGACCCCGACACCGGGTACGCGCTCACCGCCGACGAGATCCAGCCGGACATCCTCAAGGGGCGCAGCGCCAACCAGCAGGTGGACAGCGACAGTTGCGCGCTGTGAGAGGTGTGCGCACCGAAAGGCGTGCCCTGTAGGAGGTGGGTGCGTCAGCCTCGGGGATGACGCAGCCGTACCGAGACCCAACGGGCCCGGCGGCGCAGAATGCGCGGGATCCCCACCCTGAGATCGGTGCCCTGGAGTTGCGGGGCGCCCCGTTGGTGGGAGCTCAGACCGTGGTCCGAGCGGCGATTGCGTGCTGCGTCACTGTAGTCGTGCGTCCAGCCCATACCCCGACGTCTGCCCCTGCCCCAAGGTCGATAACCACCCCTTGGGGCCCCAATTGGCCTATGCGCGAGGCAAGTAGCCGTTCGTAGTACAGGTGTTCAGATCCGGATACCGGGCGCAGCGGACCGGTCACGCACAGGTCACGCTTCGGTCATCCACCGGTCAACGATCGGGTTCGGGATCCTTGAGCCAGTTGACCAGTTCGGTCGAGAAGACCACCGGGTCCTCCTCGTGCGGGAAGTGCCCGAGACCGTCGAACAGCCGCCAGCGGTACGGCGCTTCGACGTACTCCCCGGACCCCGCCGCGCTGCGGGTGCGCAGCACCGGGTCGAGCGAGCCGTGCAGGTGCAGTGTCGGCACCCGCACCGGCCGCTTCATGCGCCGGTTGAACTGGATGCCGTCCGGGCGGGCCATCGACCGCACCATCCAGCGGTACGGCTCGATCGAGCAGTGCGCGGTCGACGGGATCAGCATCGCCCGCCGGTACGCCTCGACCGTCTCGTCGTCGGGCAGGTTCGCGCCGGACCAGTCCCGGATCAGCGTGCCCACCAACTCGGCGTCATCGGCGAGCAGTTGCCGCTCGGGGAGCCAGGGGCGCTGGAACCCCCAGATGTAGGAACTCGCCGCCGACTGCCTGACGTCGGAGAGCATCGCGTTGCGCCAGCGCCGGGGGTGCGGCATCGAGGAGACGGCGAGCCGGCGCACCAGCTTGGGGCGCATCGCGGCCGCAGTCCAGGCCAGGTAGCCGCCCAGGTCATGGCCGACCAGCGCGGCGTCCGGCTCACCGAGGGAGCGGATCACGCCGGTGATGTCGAGGGCGAGGTTGGCGGGGTCGTAGCCGCGCGGGGTGCGGTCGCTGCCGCCGACGCCCCGCAGGTCCATGGCGACGGCCCGGAACCCGGCGTCGGCCAGCGCGCCGAGCTGGTGCCGCCAGGTCCACCAGAACTGGGGGAAGCCGTGCAGCAGCAGGACCAGCGGTCCGTCGCCCACCTCCGCGATGTGGAAGCGGGCGCCGTTGGCCGCGACATCCCGGTGGGTCACCTCGCGCCCGCCGGGAATGTCGAGCCGTACGACCGAAGCAGGTTGCGCCCAAGGATTGGCGGGGTCCGTCATGAGGACGAGCGTGCCACAGCCTCGATGGCTTCGGGGACACGGTCCTCGATCGCCGCGCGGGGATGCGGCTTGGCGTTGCCGAGGACGCCGGCGGTCTCCTTGACCGAAGCGGCCACCTTCTGCGGGCCCTTGCTCTTCGCTGCCTTCTTGAAGAAGAGCACGCCCACCAGCCCGAGGACGACCGCGACGAGCACGTTCGCGGCGAAGGAGAGCAGGAAACAGAGCGCCATGTTCCAGCCGCTCCAGGTGCGAATGCCGTACGCCAGCGCGAAGTTGAGCATCGGCAGGGAGAACAGCAGCACCACCGCGGCGACCGTGAACGCGCCGCCGCCCGCGACACCGCGCTTGACGTCCTGCTTGAGCTGCGCCTTCGCCAGCGCGATCTCGTCGTGCACCAGCGCGGACATCTCGGTCGTCGCCGAGGCGAACAGCTGGCCGATGCTGCGTTCGGCGCCGACCGGGCTGCCGTCGGGTGCGCTCATCGCGTACTCCCTCTTCTGCATGTGTTTGTACCGTCTGGTCAGATCATGCCGGACCGTCGTCGTCCTCGCCTGCCCCGCCCGCCACTTCGGCAAGCCCGCGTCGCTCGGCGGCCTTCACCTCGGCGAGCCTGCGGTGCTCGGCCGCCTTGCGCTCGTGGATCTCCGCCATGCGCAGGTGGTACGACGGCTCGTCCTGCTCGTAGATGTCGGGGATGCCGTCGAGATCCTCGTCGCGCTCCTCGTCCTCGTACATCCTGCGGTACCTGGCGTTGCGCAGCTTCAGCAACACGGTCGCGCACAGGGCCGCGATGACGGAGCCGACGAGGACGGCCGCTTTGACCTCGTCGGTGAGCATCTGGTCGCCGTCGAACGCGAGTTCCCCGATGAGCAGCGACACGGTGAAGCCGATGCCGGCCAGCGAGGCGACCGCGAACACGTCCGGCCAGGCGAGGTCGTCGCTGAGCGAGGCCCGGGTGAAACGGGCCGTCAGCCAGGTCCCGCCGAAGATGCCGACCGCCTTGCCCACAACGAGCCCGAGGACCACGCCCAGGGTCTCCGGTTTGGTGAACACGTCGCCCAACGCGCGGCCGGACAGGGCGACTCCGGCGCTGAACAGCGCGAACAGCGGCACCGCGAGCCCCGCCGACAGCGGCCGTACGAGATGTTCGACGTGCTCGCCGGGGGAGTGCTTCTCGTCCTCGCGGGTGGTGCAGCGCAGCATCAGGCCCATCGCGACACCGGCGATGGTGGCGTGGACGCCGCTGTTGTACATCAGCGCCCAGATCACCAGCGCGAGCGGGACGTAGACGTACCAGCCGCGCACGCCCCTGCGCAGCAGCAGCCAGAAGACGGCGAGGCCGATGACGGCCCCGCCGAGCGCCACGAAGTCGATGTCGGCGGTGAAGAAGATCGCGATGATCAGGATCGCGAACAGGTCGTCGACGACGGCCAGGGTGAGCAGGAAGGCGCGCAGCGCGCTCGGCAGGGAGGTGCCGATGACCGCGAGGACGGCGAGCGCGAAGGCGATGTCGGTGGCGGTCGGCACCGCCCAGCCCTGGAGTGAGCCGCCTCCGGTGAGGTTCGTGAGCGTGTACACGAGCGCCGGTACGGCCATCCCGCACAGGGCCGCTACGACGGGCAGCGCGGCGGCCTTGGGGTCGCGCAGGTCGCCCGCGACGAGTTCGCGCTTGAGCTCGATGCCGGCGACGAAGAAGAAGACGGCGAGGAGGCCGTCGGCGGCCCAGTGGGCGATCGAGAGGTGCAGGCCGAGGGCGGCGGGGCCCAGGTGGAAGTGGCTGACGCTCTCGTAGCTGTCGTGCAGGGCTGGGACGTTGGCCCAGATCAGCGCGGTTACGGCGGCGATCAGGAGGAGGACACCGCCGACGGTCTCGGTGCGCAGCGCGTCCGCGACGAAGTTCCGCTCGGGCAGGGACAGCCGTCCCAGCACTTTGCGGGCGGCGGTGGGGCGGGGCGCGGTCACGGGGAGACCTCCGGGGTGGCGGGCAGCACAGAGCACTTGCCGACCAGACTTCCCGGCGCACCTTGTCGCGTCTTTGACGCTTTACTTAGCTTACCTAAGGTGCGGCGGGGCGGGTCCTGCGGATCTCACGTCTAGGGGTTCTACGGGTCGTACGGGGACGTCTACGGGTTTACGGGTCGCACGTCTACGGGTTCTACGGGTTCTACGGGTCTCACGCTATGCGCGAAAGGGGCGCCCGGCACGTTCGCCGCCGGGCGCCCCTCCTCGTCGTATCCGCAGGTCAGTCCTCGCTGGACGCGGCCGGGAGCTTGTCCTGGATCAGGGTCATGACGGTGGAGTCGGTCAGGGTCGTGACGTCTCCGAGCTGCCTGTTCTCCGCCACGTCCCGCAGCAGGCGGCGCATGATCTTGCCGGAGCGGGTCTTCGGCAGCTCGGCCACCGGGAGGATCCGCTTGGGCTTGGCGATCGGGCCGAGGACGGTGCCGACGTGGTTGCGCAGGTCGGCGACGAGGTTCTCGTCCTCGGCGTTCGCCGTGCCGCGCAGGATCACGAAGGCGACGATCGCCTGTCCGGTGGTCTCGTCGGCCGCGCCCACCACGGCCGCCTCGGCGACGGCGGGGTGGGAGACGAGCGCCGACTCGACCTCGGTGGTGGAGATGTTGTGCCCGGACACGAGCATCACGTCGTCCACCCGGCCGAGCAGCCAGATGTCGCCGTCGTCGTCCTTCTTCGCGCCGTCACCGGCGAAGTACCTGCCCGGGAACCGCGACCAGTACGTGTCGAGGAACCGCTGGTCGTCGCCCCAGATCGTGCGGAGCATCGACGGCCACGGCTCGGTCAGGACGAGGTAACCGCCGCCGCCGTTCGGGACCTCGTTGGCCTCGTCGTCGACGACCGTCGCGGAGATGCCGGGCAGCGGGGTCTGCGCGGAACCGGGCTTGGTCGCGGTCACGCCGGGCAGCGGCGAGATCATCATCGCGCCGGTCTCGGTCTGCCACCAGGTGTCCACGATCGGCGTCCTGTCGGCGCCGATGTGCTTGCGGTACCAGATCCACGCCTCGGGGTTGATCGGCTCGCCGACCGAGCCCAGGATGCGGAGGGAGGACAGGTCGAACTTCGCGGGGATGTCGTCGCCCCACTTCATGAACGTACGGATCGCGGTGGGCGCCGTGTACAGGATCGTCACCCCGTACTTCTGGACGATCTCCCAGAAGCGGCCCTGGTGCGGGGTGTCCGGGGTGCCCTCGTACATGACCTGGGTCGCGCCGTTCGCCAGCGGGCCGTAGACGATGTACGAGTGCCCGGTGACCCAGCCGACGTCGGCCGTGCACCAGTAGACGTCGGTCTCCGGCTTGAGGTCGAAGACCGCGTGGTGGGTGTACGCGGCCTGGGTGAGATAGCCGCCGGAGGTGTGCAGGATGCCCTTGGGCTTACCCGTAGTACCGGAGGTGTAGAGGATGAACAGCGGCTGCTCCGCCTCGAACGCCTCGGGCGTGTGCTCCGCCGACTGCCGGTCGACGATCTCGTGCCACCACACGTCCCGCTCGTCGTTCCACGCGACGTCCTGGCCCGTACGGCGGACCACGAGCACGTGCTCGACGCCGCTGTCCGGGCGGTCGACCGCGTCGTCCACGGCCGGCTTGAGCGCGGACGGCTTGCCGCGCCGCCAGCCGCCGTCCGTGGTGATGACGACCTTGGCGTCCGCGTCCTGGATACGGGTCGCGAGCGCGTCCGCCGAGAAACCGCCGAACACCACCGAGTGCGCGGCGCCGATGCGCGCGCAGGCCAGCATCGCGACCGCGGTCTCCGGGATCATCGGCATGTAGACGGCGACCCGGTCGCCCTTCTGAACTCCCAGCTCCAGCAGGGCGTTCGCGGCCTTGGAGACCTCGTCCTTCAGCTCGGCGTAGGTGATCGCGCGGCTGTCGCCGGGCTCGCCCTCGAAGTGGATGGCGACGCGATCGCCGTTGCCCGCCTCGACGTGCCGGTCCACGCAGTTGTACGCCACGTTGAGCGTGCCGTCCTTGAACCACTTGGCGAACGGCGGGTTCGA
Source organism: Streptomyces sp. NBC_00986 (assembly GCF_045162565.1). Lineage (NCBI taxonomy): Bacteria > Bacillati > Actinomycetota > Actinomycetes > Kitasatosporales > Streptomycetaceae > Streptomyces > Streptomyces sp. NBC_00986. The sequence goes on along the minus strand of NZ_CP108733.1, from coordinate 5,647,247 downwards.
CCAGTCCAGCGTCTCGCTCGGCTCCTTCGCCCAGCTCAGGCGGCGGGCCTGCGCGGCCCAGAAGCCGAGCCGGTCAGCCTTGGCCTGCTCATACGCCTCCGCCGTGACATTGGCGTTCGCCGCCAGGTCCGCGGGGGGTGCGAACCTGCGCTCCTCGCGCAACAGGTTGGCCAGGCTTTCGTTGCTCACGGCATCTGCCTTTCCCAGGGTGTCCGTTGTGTCCCGGGCCAGCTCATCAGACCCGGGGGTCCGATGACAAGGGTCGCCGAAATATTGGTTTAGACCTGTCATCGGACCCGCGTGCAGACGCGTGTGGCGAGGGTCTTTCGTACCCACGGACGCCGGGTGAACAAGGTTCAGGCCGACATGTCCGCCACCCCCACGCCGTCGAACAACTGCTCCCCGTCCTCCTCGGTCAGCAAGTACGCCTGCGCCTCACCGACATGGAAGTACATCCCGTGCAGCTCCAACGCCCCCTCCCGCAAGGCCCGAGCCACCGACTCGTGCCCCCGCAGATGCTCCAACTGCTGCACCACATTGGTCAGACACAACTGCTCTACGGCGTCGGCGGGCGCCCTTGTGGCCAACCGGGCCCAGGGCCGGCCGTCGTCGGCCATCCGCTCCAGGCTCGGCAGCCCGTTCCGCAGCCACCGCTTGAGCGGCGTCTGGGCGCCCCCGGGCTCGGAGTTGAGCAGCGCCTGCATGGCTCCGCACCCGGAGTGCCCGCACACCGTGATCGATCTCACCCGCAGCACGTCCACCGCGTACTCGATCGCCGCGGCCACCGAGTTGTCCCCGCTCTCCTCGCCGGGCGGCGGTACGAGGTTGCCCACGTTCCGTACGACGAACAGGTCGCCGGGACCACTGGAGGTGATCATCGACGTCACCAGCCGCGAGTCGGCACAGGTCAGGAAGAGCTGCGAGGGCCGCTGCCCTTCCCTGGCGAGCCGGGCCAGCTCGCCCCGCACGAGGGGTGCGGTGTTGCGCTGGAACGCGCTGATGCCACGGGCGAGTTGGTGGCCGCCGGGGCCGGGGTTGGTGCCGGTTCCGGGGCGGGGTCCGGCGCCGGTGTCCTTGCCGGTTCCGAGGTGGGTGTCCGTGCCGGTGCCTGCGTCGCCCGGGGTGGTGGTGCCGGGTGCGGGACGGTCGGTGGGCTCGCCCGGGTGTCCGCTCGGCGCGGCGGACTGCGGGTGGTCGCACTGGTGGTTGCGCCAGGGCGTCCAGGGGTGGCAGCGGCAGGCGGTCGACGTCGTCGGCTCGCCGGTCGGAGCGTCGGCCGTGGTGCGGGCCGGAGCCTCGGTCGTCTTGCCGCTCGTCGCGCGGGTCGTGGTGCCGGTCGCGGAGTCGGCCGGTGTTGCCTCGCTCCCGGTGCGGCCCGGCTTGGTGTCGCGAACTCCCGTACGCCGCCCGGTCAGTTCGGCGGAGCCTCCGCGCGCGGTGTGCGCGTTCTGCCAGTCCTGCAGTGACTCGTACGCCGCGTGGTCCATGAACGAACCGTCCAACTCCACGACGACGTGGGCGCCTTGGGGTACGAGATGCAGGGTTCGGCTGAGCCGTGGCACCGCGAGGAACGTCAACTGCCCTCGGACGTGGACGTGATGGACTCCTTCCTTCTCGTCGTGCGTGATGTGGGTGTGGGCAAGGCGGTTGAGGGCTACGGCGACGGCCACGGTGACCCCGAGGAGCACGCCCTCCAGGACGCCGAGGAAGACCACGCCGAGGGTGGTGACGGCGTAGACCAGCACTTCGCGGTGGCGGGTCACCGTGCGGATGTGGTGCAGGGACACCATCTGGATGCCGACGGCCATCACGAGTGCGGCGAGCGAAGCGAGGGGAATCAGCTCCAGCACCGGGACCATCAGCAGCGCGGCTACCACTACGAGAACGCCGTGCAGCATCGTGGAGTTCCGGCTCACGGCACCGGCTTGCACATTCGCCGAACTCCGTACGGCCACGCCCGCGACGGGCAGTCCGCCGAGCGCGCCGGAGACGATGTTGGCGGCGCCCTGGCCCAGCAGCTCGCGGTTCAGGTCGGAGCGGCCGACGCGGGCGGAGAGCCCGGGCTGCCCGGCGACCAGCTTGTCCACGGCGACCGCGCCGAGCAGCGACTGCACGCTGCACACCAGCGTGGTGGTGAGCACGGCGGCGGCGATCCCGAGGACCGGGCCCTCGGGCAGTCCGGCCAGCGCGTGACTGCTCCAGGACGGCAGGTCGACCTTGGCCAGGCTCAGCCCGGTGAGGGAGGCGGTGAGGGTGGCCCCGGCGACGGCGACGAGCGCGGCCGGGATCTTGCGCATCAGGTGTCCCAGCCGTCCGGGGACGCGCGGCCACAGCAGCAGAAGGGCCAGCGTCAGCATGCTCATCGCCACGTCGGCGGGGTGCAGGTCCGCCAACTGGGCGGGCAGCGCGCGGAGGTTGGCGAGGACGGAGCTCTGCGGGGTGCCGCCCAGCACGATGTGCAGCTGGGCGACGGCGATGGTGACACCGATGCCGGCCAGCATGCCGTGCACGATCGCGGGGCTGACGGCGAGCGCGGTACGGGCCACGCGCACACAGCCCAGGGCGAGTTGGGCGAGCCCTGCGAGGACGGTGACAGCGCAGGTCGTACGCCAGCCGTAACGGTGGATCAGATCGGCGGTGACCACGGTGAGTCCGGCGGCCGGGCCGCTGACCTGGAGGGGGCAGCCGCCGAGCAGCCCGGCGACGAGGCCGCCCGCGGCGGCGGCGACCAGGCCGGCCTGGAGGGGCGCGCCGGTGGCGAGAGCGATGCCGAGGGACAGGGGGAGGGCGATCAGGAAGACCGCGATAGAGGCCGACACATCGGCGCCCGCGACACGGAAGCGGCGGGGCCGGGGCGGCGGCGGGCTGTGGGGCTGGTGGACGCGCTTCGTCCGACTCTCGTTCGCATTCGAGTCGGTGGCGCGGGTGGGTACGCAGGCTGACATGTCTTCCCGTCTCCTCCGGGGCAGCGCGGTCGCGGAACTGGTGGTCCCCGTCGATGGCGGGGGTCGGTCGCGGCCGTGGGGTCACGGCGTGCAGCGGCGGGATATCTCAACGCTCGGTAAACGGATCGTAATGCAGAGTAAAGGTCAAGCATAGGCTTTGCGGGCAAATGGCCTAATAAGTCACCTCGTGGAGTGAAGTGGAAATTTCATCGGCTTGTCGTACTAATCCCACCTTCGGCCCCATGCGACCTTGGCGCCGCTGCCGGGAATCCCGGCACATCGCCAGAGAACGCCCTGATCGGCGTCGGTCCGAACGAAGGAAGAAGGTGGGCGGACATGGCCGCCACCCAGAGGATCACCGCGGGCGCCGTGATCGCCGCGGCCTGTGCCGCGTCGCTCGCCGGTTGCGCGATCGGTGACAACGGTTCCCCGCACGGAGCGCACGGTCCGCACAAGGCGGCGCCCGCCCCGGCACCCAAGAGCGGAGTCCGCCTCATCGGGGACGGCTCCACGTCGTACACCGGGGCGCAGCCGCATCTGCCCAGACCCGAGCGGCTCAAGCCCGGCCAGAAGCCCCCGCAGTTCGTGGTCTTCTCCTTCGACGGCGCCGGCGAGGACAGCCAGAAGCTGTTCTCCCACTTCCGCAAGGTCTCCAAGGCCAACCACGCGAACATGACGTACTTCCTCAGCGGCGTGTACATGCTGCCGGAGGACAAGCGCGACCTCTACAAGCCCCCGGAGCACTCGCCGGGCAGCTCGGACATCGGCTTCAACGACGAGCAGGGCATCGCCGACACCGTGAAGCAGCTGCGCCTGGCGTGGCTGGAGGGCAACGAGATCGGCACCCACTTCAACGGCCACTTCTGCGGCAAGAACGGTGGGGTCGGCGAGTGGTCGGTCGCCGAGTGGAAGAGCGAGATCGCCCAGGCGAAGCAGTTCGTGAAGACCTGGAAGACCAACTCCGGGATGAAGAAGGCGTCTTCGCTGCCCTTCGACTACGACAAGGAACTCGTCGGCGCCCGCACGCCCTGCCTGGAGGGCCAGGCCAACTTCATGAAGGCGGCCAGCCAGCTGGGCTTCCGCTACGACACCAGTGGGGTCAACGACCAGATCTGGCCCAAGAAGAAGGAGGGGCTGTGGGACCTGTCCATGCAGCTCGTCCCCTTCCCCGGCCACACCTATGAGCAGCTGACCATGGACTACAACTTCATGGTCAACCAGTCCGGCACGCAGACCCAGGGCGACCCCGACAAGTACGACCAGTGGGGCGACGAGATGCGTGACGGCCTGCTCAAGGGCTTCGACCGGGCCTACGACGGCAACCGCGCGCCCCTGGTCATCGGCAACCACTTCGAGTCCTGGAACGGCGGCACCTACATGCGTGCCCTCGACGAGGTCATCGAGAAGGTCTGCAACAAGTCCGAGGTGCGCTGCGTGTCCTTCCGGCAACTGGCCGACTGGCTGGACGCCCAGGACCCGCAGACCCTGGCCAAGCTGCGCGGCCTGAACGTCGGCGAGGCACCGAAGGCGGGCTGGACGTCCTTCCTGACCGGCCGCCCCGCCCCGGCCCCGAAGGGCGTCCCCGGGGCGCCGGCGGTCAAGCAGTAGGCGCTGCCGGTCAAGCGGTGAGCGGCAGTTGGGAGAGGGCGCGCCTCACGCAGCGCATCACGCGGAGGCGGTGACGCTCTCGTCGAGCACGAACCCGGGGTCGACCTGCGCGGCCAGGTCGGCCCCGGTGCGCTCATTGCCCCAACTCTGCGCGTTCTTCAGATGGAAGTGCACCATCTGCCGCGTGTAGCGCTCCCAGTCACGCAGTTCGTACGTCGCGTCGGCGGCGATCTCCAGCAGGCGCAGGGCGCGGCGGTTGGCGTCCTCCAGGAGCTCGAACCGGGGCGGCCGGCCCTTCTCCATGGCACGCACCCAGTCCGAGTGCCCCACCGTCACGAGCAGGTCGTCCCCGACCTCGGCGCGGAGGAAGTCGAGGTCGTCCTGGTCCCGCACCTTGTTGCCGACGACCTTGAGAACGACTCCGAAGTCACGGGCGTACTCCTTGTACTGGCGATAGACGGAGACCCCCTTCCGGGTCGGCTCGGCCACCAGGAACGTGATGTCGAAGCGGGTGAACATGCCGGAGGCGAAGGAGTCCGAGCCCGCCGTCATGTCCACCACGACGAACTCGTCGCGCCCGTCCACCAGGTGGTTCAGGCACAGCTCCACCGCTCCCGTCTTGGAGTGGTAGCAGGAGACCCCCAGATCGGCGTCGGTGAAGGGGCCCGTGACCATCAAACGGACGGCGCCACCGTCGAGTTCCACCGGTCGCGCGCAGGCGTCGTAGACCGGATTGTTCTCGCGCACCCGCAGCAGCCGGGAGCCCTCGCCGGGCGGGGTGGTCTTGATCATCGTGTCGGCGGAGGCGATGCGCGGGTTGGTGCCGCGCAAGTAGTCCTTGATCAGGGGGAGGTGCTCGCCGAGCGCGGGCAGTGCGGCGGCCTCGGACTCGTCCAGGCCGAGGGCGGGGCCCAGGTGCTGGTTGATGTCCGCGTCGACGGCGACGACCGGTTGGGCGGTGGCCGCGAGGTGGCGGACGAACAGGGAGGACAGGGTGGTCTTCCCGCTGCCGCCCTTCCCGACGAAAGCAATTTTCATGTTCACGAAGCGTAGTCGTGACATAGCTGTACGTGTCAGGTGTGCGTGAAGAAGACCACTCAATCGTGGGGCGGACCCCGGGGATGGCTACTGTCGCACTCATGAGTACGACAGGTGCGACCGCCGATCCGCTCGCGGCCCTGGGCACACTGCCCGGAGTGGCCGAGTCCGTCGAGTCCATGCGCAAGGCCGTGGACCGGGTCTACGGGCACCGCGTCATGCGGCGCCGCAGCAATGAGCTCACCGCCGAGGCGGCCCTGCGTGGCGCGCGGGGTTCGGCCGCGCTGTCCGGGGCGGACTGGGCCCTCGAAGAGGTGCGTCGGCGCACCGACTTCAGTGGTGACGCGGAGGCCCGCACGATGGGCGCGGCCCTCCGGCTGTCCGCCGAGGCGGGCCAACTGCTGTCCATCTGGCGGCAGTCGCCCCTCCGGGTGCTCGCCCGGCTGCACCTGGTGGCCGCCGCGAGCAACGACGACACGGTCGGCCGGCCGCGACAACAGGGGGAGCCGGTCGACGAGCCGCTCATCGAACTGCCGCTGCCGGGCGCGGCCGAGGTGTCCGGGCGCCTGGACGGACTCGCAGACCTGATCATCGCGGGCGGCTCGGCGCCGGCGCTGGTGACGGCCGCCGTCGTGCACGGCGAACTGCTCGCGCTGCGCCCCTTCACCTCCCACAACGGCCTGGTCGCGCGCACCGCCGAGCGGATCGTCCTCATCGGCAGCGGCCTCGACCCGAAGTCCGTCTGCCCGGCGGAGGTCGGCCACGCCGAACTGGGGCGCGCGGCTTATCTGGCGGCGCTGGACGGTTACGTATCGGGCACCCCGGAGGGCATGGCCGCCTGGATCGCGCACTGCGGCCGGGCGGTCGAGCTGGGGGCGCGCGAGTCGACGGCGGTGTGCGAGGCGCTTCAGCGCGGGGCTGCCTGACAGCGAAATGGCCCTCTACTGGAGGGCCGTCAAAGGGATGCGGCGGTACGAGGATTCGTACCGCCGCTGGCATGTTCCACCGGGTTACCAAGCGTCCTCGAAATATTGCCCATCAGGTCGGGAACAATGCCCGTCACCTGGTGCGGCTGGCCCGTAATCGACGGGTCGACGTCGCGTGGGTGCTCGGTGGTCATGCGCGGTCCGTGGGGCCAAATGCGGTATTAAGGTGATCCTTTCGGATGTCCTTGGTCTCGCGGGCCGTTGAATCCTTTGTACTCCAGCCCTGGGGGAAGCGGAACCCCTGGTCGCGGTTCTTTACTTTTACGTTCAAAGAGTTACCAACCGGCTTAAACGGTCACCGCTTTGCGTCGGCTCGCGTACCAGACGAGCCCCGCCGTGGCCGCCGCGGCACCCACGGCCGCCGCCACGACCAGCGCCGGGCGGGGCGGTACGGAGAGCACGGGAAGCCGCTGCTTGAGCCGGACCGGGCGGTTGAAGTCCAGAATCGGCCACCCGCGCGCGAGTGCCTCCCGGCGCAGCGCGCGGTCCGGGTTCACGGCGTAGGGATGGCCCACGGACTCGAGCATCGGTACGTCGGTCGCCGAGTCGCTGTAGGCGTAGCAGCGGTCGAGGTCGTACCCCTCGGACTGCGCCAGCTCCTTGATCGCCTCGGCCTTCGTCGGGCCGTACGCGTAGTACTCCACCTCGCCGGTGAAGCAGCCGTCGTCGCCCACGACCATGCGGGTCGCCACCACCCGGTCCGCGCCCAGGAGTTCACCGATCGGCTCGACCACCTCGGCGCCGGACGTGGACACGATCACGACATCGCGGCCGGCGGTGTGGTGCTCCTCGATGAGGGAGGCCGCCTCGTCGTAGATGATCGGGTCGATCAGGTCGTGCAGGGTCTCGGCGACGATCTCCTTGACCTGTTGGACGTTCCAGCCGCGGCAGAGTGCGGACAGGTACTTCCGCATCCGCTCCATCTGGTCGTGGTCGGCGCCGCCGGTGAGGAAGACGAACTGCGCATAGGCGGTCCGCAGGGCGGCCCTGCGGTTGATCAGTCCGCCTTGGTAGAAGGACTTGCCGAAGGTGAGCGTGCTCGACTTCGCAATGACCGTCTTGTCCAGGTCAAAGAAGGCTGCTGTGCGGGGCAAGGAGTGGTTTTCCACAACCCAGAGCATAGGCGCAGCCCATTCGGCGTAAGGTGAGGCGCGTGGGTTTGCCTGAGAGGCCTCTCGGGTACACCATGGAAGTCACGGATCGTTCGCGACCGTGCTAACGCGGCCCGGCTCCTCCCCCCCCCCCGAGTCGGCCGTGAAGGCGACCCCCACTCTCCCCCCCGGTGGGGGTCGTCGCATGTCCGGACGCGTTTTCCCTCCCTGTATGTGGTCGTGAGGCCAACCCGAGGCGGCTGGTGCCGCCTTTTTTCATGCCCAGAACTCATCACCGTGTGTAGTCGGCGCGCTGCGCTGTGGAACTCGTACAGAGGCCGGTACAGGGGTCACCGGTATGGGTGAAGGCGATATTCACAGGCCCTGAGTTGTCCACAGTTTTCGACCAAGATCCACACGATTTCCGCGATGCCCGCACCGTGATTCCAACGCGTCCTCGCTCGCGGCGAGTTCATGGCCCGTTCCGTTTGTCGGACGCGTTTGGCCGGTTTCTGTCGGCCGTGCATATGGAGGGCCGGTCGCCGGTTCTCCGCACCTTTGGAAATCGCGGGACCGCCGGGGTGACGCGAGAGACACAGCGATGGGGGATGGAAAACATGGCCGGAACCGTCACACACGATCCGCCGCACGCCGCCGGAGGGCGACAGGCCGGACCGTTGATCGTCACCGAGGACGCCGAACTCCTCGACGACCTGCTGCGCCTGTGCGCGGCGGCCGGCGCGACGCCCGAGGTCCATCACGGGGTGCCGGAGCGCCAGGGCGGCTGGGAGACGGCGCCGCTCGTCCTGGTCGGCGACGACGCGGCCCGTCGGGTGCGCGGGGCGGCCCGACGGCGAGGGGTGGTGCTGGTCGGCCGGGACCAGGACGATTCCGGGGTCTGGCGGCGGGCCGTCGAGATCGGCGCCGACCACGTCCTGATGCTGCCTGACGGCGAGCAGTGGCTGGTCGACCGCATCGCCGACGTCGCCGAGGGCGTCGGCCGCCCCGCCCTCACCGTGGGCGTCATCGGCGGCCGCGGCGGGGCCGGAGCGTCCACGCTCGCGTGCGCCCTCGCCGTCACCTCCGCGCGTGAGGGGCTGCGCACGCTCCTGGTGGACGCGGATCCGCTCGGTGGCGGACTCGACGTACTCCTCGGCGGCGAGACGGCGGAAGGCCTGCGCTGGCCCGCGTTCGCCGCCTCGCGCGGCCGGGTCGGCGGCGGCGCCCTGGAGGAGTCCCTTCCCGAACTCCACTCGCTCCGGGTGCTCAGCTGGGACCGCGGCGACTGCGTCGCCATCCCGCCCCAGGCGGTGCGGGCGGTGCTCGCCGCGGCCCGACGGCGCGGCGGCACGGTCGTGGTCGACCTGCCCCGCCGCATCGACGACGGGGTCGCCGAGGCCCTCGCCCAACTCGACATCGGCCTCCTCGTCGTCCCCGCCGAACTCCGCGCCGTCGCCGCGGCCGGCCGGGTCGCGTCCGCCGTCGGCATGGTCCTGCGCGACCTCCGCGTGGCGGTACGGGGTCCGTACGCCCCCGGCCTCGATGACCGGGAGGTGGCTCGCCTCCTAGGTCTGCCCCTGGCCGGTGAAGTGCCGGTCGAATCAGGGCTGTTGCGGCCGCACGAGGGCAAGTCGCCGCCGGGGACGGCGGGGAGGGGGCCGTTGGCGCGGTTCTGCAGGGAGTTCCTGGAGCGGGCGTTGGTCGAGGCGGGTGGCGTATGAGGCGGCCGGTGAGGAGCGCGGGGGGTTCCCAGAGGCGCGGTGCGACCTTCCGGAGCGGCGCGGCGGAGGCCCTGGGGAGCAGGGTGCCTGGGCTTGCGGGGACGGGTGGTTCGGCGGATGCGGCGAGGGGCGGGTTCTTGGGGGACGGCGGTTCGGCGGGTGTCCCGGTGGGTGGGGCGGTCGGGGTTGAGCGGGTGAGGGGCTCGGGAGGCGCTTCGGGGCGGTGGGCTTTGGGTGGGGGCGGGGTGAGCGGGGACGTCGGGGTCGGTCGGGTGCGGGACTCGGCGGGGGGTTCGGGTGAGGTCGGGGTTGAACGGGTGCGGGATTCGGGGGGCGCTTCGGGGCGGTGGATTTCGGGCGGGGGCGGGGTGAGCCGGGCCGCCGACTGCGATCGGGTGCGGGGCTCGGCGGAGGGTTTGGGTGAGGTCGGGGTGAGTGGGGCGGTCGGGCGTGAGCGGGTGCGGGATTCGGTGGGAGCTTCGGGGCGGTGGGCTTCGGGTGAGGGCGGGGCGAGTGGTGGGGCGGCGATGCCTGTCGGACTGCTCGACGGTGTGCGGCGGTGGCTGGCCGAGAGCGGGGGTGAGCCGACGCCCGCGCGGGTGGCGCAGGCGCTGCGGGAGCAGGGGCGGGTGCTGGGGGACGCCGAAGTGCTGGGTGCCGCCGAGCAGTTGCGGTCCGAGCTGGTGGGCAGTGGCCCGCTGGAGTCCCTGCTCGCCGACCCCTCCGTGACAGACGTTCTCGTGTCGGCTCCGGACCGGGTGTGGGTCGACCGGGGTGGCGGACTGGAGCTGACCGCCGTCTCCTTCCCGGACGCGGCAGCCGTACGACGTCTCGCGCAGCGCCTGGCCGCGGTGGCCGGACGCCGGCTGGACGACGCTCGCCCCTGGGCCGACGCCCGGCTGCCGGACGGGACCCGCCTGCATGCCGTCCTGCCTCCGGTCGCCGTCGGCTGCACCTGCCTGTCGCTGCGTGTCGTACGTCCGCGCGCGTTCACGTTGGACGAGTTGGTCACGGCGGGGACGGTGCCGCCGGGCGGGGACCGCATCCTGCGGGCGTTGATCGAGGCACGGCTCTCGTTCCTGATCAGCGGCGGCACCGGTAGCGGCAAGACGACGTTGCTGAGCGCGCTGCTCGGGCTCGTCGGACCGGGGGAGCGGATCGTGCTGGCCGAGGACTCGGCGGAGTTGAAGCCGGACCACCCGCACGTCGTACGGCTGGAGAGCAGACCCGCCAACCAGGAGGGCGCCGGGCTCGTCACGCTCCAGGACCTGGTCCGCCAGGCGCTCCGGATGCGGCCCGACCGGCTGGTCGTCGGCGAGGTGCGCGGTCCGGAGGTCGTCCACCTGCTCGCGGCGCTCAACACGGGCCACGAGGGCGGTTGCGGGACCGTCCACGCGAATGCGGCGGCCGATGTCCCCGCCCGCCTGGAAGCCCTGGGTACGGCCGCAGGCCTTGACCGGGCATCCCTGCACAGCCAGTTGGCGGCGGCCCTGTCGGTGGTCCTGCATCTCGTACGGGACCGGGCCGGGCGGCGACGGATCGCCGAGGTGCATGTCCTGGAGCGCGATGCGTCGGGGCTCGTGCGGACGGTGCCGGCGCTGCGGTGGGGGGTGGAGGCGTTCGCGTACGAGCGGGGGTGGGAGCGGTTGCGGGAGTTGATTCGGGGTGGGGGTGACGGGGGTTAGGGGCGCTGGATGTGGGGCGGGAGTGGTTGGGGGGCTGGGTGTTGTGCGGGGTGGGCGACGGGTGAGCTCGGAGGAGTGACGGCCGTGAGTGCGGGATGGACGACAGGGAGTGGGAGTGGTGATGGGTGAGGTGTCGGTCGGGGTGGTCGCGGTGTGTGTCGGGGGCCTGGTCTGGTTGACGGGCGGGCGGCAACCCGGGGCTCGGCGGGCGGAGTTGCTGTTCGCGGGCGGTGGGGGCGCGGGTGTCGGGCCGCCCTCGTGGGAGCGGGTCGTAGACGAACTGCGGCGGATCCGGGGGCGGTTGAGGGCCGAGTGGTGGGCGCTGGGGGTTGGGGTGGTGCTGGCGGTGCTGGGGGCCTCGGTCATTCCGGTTGTCGCGGGGGCGGTCGGGGTGCCGTTCTTGCGGCGGGTGCGGGTCGCCGGGGAGGCGCGGCGTGCGCGGGAGTTGGGCGGGGACGCGGTGATCGCGTTGTGCTCGGCGCTCGCCGGGGAGGTGCGCGCTGGGCGGCAGCCGGGGGAGGCGTTGCTGCGGGCGGCGAGTGACTCCGGTGGGCTCGGTGAGGCGCAGGCCGGGGTGTTGGCGGCGGCGCGGTTCGGCGGGGACGTGCCGGGTGCGCTCACCTCGGCGGCACGACAGCCGGGCGCGGAGGGGCTGTTGGGGCTCGCCGCCTGCTGGGGGGTCGCCGTGGATCAGGGGGCCGGGCTTGCGGCAGGACTGGACCGGCTCGAAGGGGCGTTGCGGGCCGACCGGGATCAACGGGCCGATCTTCGCGCCCAGTTGACGGGGGCGCGGGCCACCGCGGTGATGCTCGCCGGGTTGCCGGTGCTCGGGTTGTTGCTGGGGGCGGCGATGGGGGCCGATCCGTTGCGGGTGTTGCTGCACAGCGGGGCGGGGTTGGGGTGCCTGGTGGTCGGGGGGTTGTTGGAGGGCTTGGGGTTGTGGTGGGCGCTGCGGATTGTGCGGGGGGTGGAGGCGGTGTGAGCGGGGTGGGGCCGGGTTGGGGGTGGGTGGGTCGGTTGTTTGCGGGGTGCGGGTGGGTGGGGGCTGGTCGCGCAGTTCCCCGCGCCCCTAGGGCATCGGGGCTCGCGGCGTGAGGGGGTGCGGGTGCGTGGGGCTGGGCGCGCCCGCGCGGCGGAGCCGCATATCGGTGCAGACCCGCGCCCCTGAGGGGATCGGGGCGGGCGGGGTGAGAGGGCGCAGGTACATGGGGGGCTGGGCGCGCCCGTGGCGGAGCCGCATATCGGTGCAGACCCGCGCGCCTGAAGGCATCGGAGTGCGCGGGGTGCCGGAGATCGGTTGGTCGTCGCGGACTTGAGGGGATCCGGTGCTCGGTGAGAGCCCGGAGGGGTGTGGGTGTGGAAGTTGGACGGAGTCGGAGAGAGGAGGCGGCGTGAGTGTGGAAGTTGTCCACAGGCTGGGGGTCGTTTTGTGGGCGGTTTTGGTCGTGGGGTGGTCGGTGCGGTGGCTGGACGGGGTGCGGTGTGAGCGGAGGGCGCGGCGACGGCTGGCCGGGCTGCTGCTTCGGGAAGTTCGGGATGCGCGGGAGGCACGCGAAGTGGCTTCTGCTGGGTGGCGGTTCGAGGCTCGGGTCGTTGCGCGGCGGTGGTTGCCCGCGGTCGGTGTGGTTGGCGCCGGGTGGGTGGTGGTCGGTGGGGTCGTCGGGGTTGTGGTGGGCGCTGTCGTCGCCGGCGGGCTGTGGCAGTGGCGGCGTCGGCAGGTGGCCGACGACTCCGTCGCCGAGCGCGATGCCGCCACCGCCGCCCGCCAACTCCCCCTCGCTGCCGATCTGCTGGCCGCCTGCATCGCCGCCGGAGCCTCGCCGGTGATCGCGTCCCAGGCCGTGGGAGAGGCCCTCTCAGGGCCCGTGGGGGGACGGCTGGCGCGTGCGGCGGCGGAGGTGCGGCTCGGTGGTGAACCGGGCGATGCCTGGCGGAGGTTGGCCGCGCTTCCGGGCGCCGGCCCGCTGGCCCGGCTGCTCGAACGGGCCGACGAGTCGGGGCTGCCCGCCGCCGGACCGGCCGCACGGCTCGCGGCGGAGGCGCGTGCCGACTGGGCCCGCACCACGACGGCACGGGCCCGGCGGGCGGCTGTCCTGATCACCGCACCGGTCGGGCTGTGTTTCCTGCCCGCGTTCATCGCGGTCGGCGTACTGCCCGTGGTGATCGGGCTCGCGGGCGGGGCGGCGGGAGGAGGTGGCGGCTGACGAGAGGTGCGCAGCGGTGACGGACGTATGACGAACGACGGCTCAGCAGGCAAGTGACAACAAGCGAACTGACAGGAACCTCACGGGGGTTGAGATGTACAAGGCAATGCAGGTGGTACAGGCAGTAGCGGTTCGGGCCGTGCGAGCGGTGCGGGTACGGGCACGGATGGGGGCCTCGGCGCGCGGAGACGCCGGGATGGCCACCGCCGAGTACGCGATGGGGCTGGTCGCGGCGGTGGCGTTCGCGGTGGTGCTCTACAAGGTGGTGACCAGCGGGGCGGTCAGCGCGGAGTTGCAGAGCATCGTGAAGCGGGCCCTCGATGCGCAGGTGTGAACGGCGGGGCGGGGACCGGGGGTTCGTAACGGCGGAGGCGGCCGTGGTGCTGCCCGTGCTGGTGATGTTCGCGATGGCGCTGGTGTGGGGGCTGTTGGTGGTGGCCGCGCAGATCCAGTGCGTGGACGCGGCCCGCTCGGGCGCCCGGGCCGCGGCTCGGCAGGACCCGGCCGACGCGGTCGTCCGGGTGGTCCGGGACACGGCACCGCGCGGCGCGAAGGTCACCGTTGCCCGGGAGGGCGACCGGGTCCACGTCGTCGTGGTCGCGAAACCGCCGGTGCTGAGCGGGCTGCCCTTCGAAGTGCGGGAGGAGGCCGTGGCGTTGGCGGAGGAGACGGTGGGCGAGGGGAGGGCGGGGCCGTGAGGTGCCGTATGCGGGCCCTGTGGGAGGTGATCCCGGACCTGGGGCGTGTGACTCCGGCTCTGGGGCGGCGTATGAGGTCCCGTCACTCGGACCGTGGGTCCGCCACCGTGTGGAGCCTCGGGGCGATGGCCGTGATGTGTGTCGTGTTCGGGGTCGTGCTGGCCCTGGGGCAGGCCGTGGTGGCCCGGCACCGTGCGGCCGGCGGTGCGGATCTCGCGGCGCTCGCGGCGGCCGATCACTGGGCGGAGGGCGGTACGGGGGCCTGTGCCCGGGCGGAGCGGGTGGCGCGGGCGCAGGGGACGCGGCTCGTGCGGTGCGCGGTCGTGGGCGAGACGTCGGACGTGACGGCGTCGGCCGGCCGGGGACCGTTCGCGGCGGAGGTCAGGTCACGGGCGGGACCTGCCGGACCGGTACCGCCCCTGGCGCCCGCCCCGCCCCCTGCGGCACCGGCGCCTGCCCCTCCACCGGGCCCAGCACCACCGGCACCCGCGCCTCCAGCGGCGCCGGCCCCACCGGCATCCTGAGCTGCAGCTGCAGCCGCAGCGCACCGACGCCGTAGCCGGTCCGCAGCTCGCCCGTTAAAGCTCGCCCACCTTCTCCCCGGGCACCCCTCCCACATCCCCCGGTACCTCTCGCGCATCCTCCGGAGCTCCCCGCAGCAGTTCCGTCAGCAACCGCACAGCCCCCCGCTTGTGCAAGGGCTCGTTGCCGTTGCCGCACTTGGGGGACTGGATGCAGGACGGGCAGCCGGCGTCGCATTCGCAGGAGGCGATGGCCTGGAGGGTGGCGGTGAGCCAGGCGTGGGCCGTGTGGAAGGCGCGCTCGGCGAAGCCCGCGCCGCCCGGGTGGCCGTCGTAGACGAAGACCGTGGGGAGCAGGGTGTCCGGGTGCAGGGGGACGGAGACGCCGCCGATGTCCCAGCGGTCGCAGGTGGCGAAGAGGGGGAGCATGCCGATCGAGGCGTGTTCGGCGGCGTGGAGGGCGCCGCCGAGGATCTCGGGGTTGATGCGGGCGGCGTCGAGTTGGTCCTCCGTGACCGTCCACCAGACGGCGCGGGTGCGGAGGGTGCGAGGGGGGAGGTCGAGTTTCGACTCGCCCAGGACCTCGCCGGTGATGACACGTCGGCGGAGGAAGGAGACGACCTGGTTGGTGACTTCGACGGAGCCGTAGCACAACCGGCCCTGGCCCCACGGGAGTTCGATGTCCGTTTCCAGGACGGAGATCGCCGTGGTGTCGCGGGCGACCGTCGAGTAGGGCGGGTTGGCCTCCTCGACCAGGGCCACCGAGTCCTCCAGGTCCAGGGTGCGCACCAGGTACGTGCGGCCCTGGTGGAGGTGGACCGCGCCCTCGTGGACGCTCGCGTGGGAGGCGGCCTCGTCGACCGTGCCCAGGAGGCGGCCGGTGCCGTTCTCGACGACCTGGACCGGCCGTCCGCCCCCGCCGCGGATGTCGGTGAGGTCGGCGGCCCGTTCGCGGCGTGTCCAGTGCCAGGCCTTCGCCCGGCGGCGGAGCAGCTTCGCGGCCTCCAGCTGCGGCAGCAGATCCGCCGTCGCCGGGCCGAAGAGGTCCAAGTCCTCGTCGGTGAGCGGGAGTTCGGCTGCCGCCGCGCACAGGTGCGGGGCCAGGACGTACGGGTTGTCCGGGTCCAGGACCGTGGACTCCACCGGCTGGTCGAACAGGGCCTCCGGGTGATGGACGAGGAACGTGTCCAGGGGGTCGTCGCGGGCCACCAGGATGGCGAGCGCTCCCCGGCCGGAGCGTCCGGCGCGGCCCGCCTGCTGCCACAGGGAGGCGCGGGTGCCGGGGTAGCCGGCGATCAGTACGGCGTCCAACCCGGAGACGTCGATGCCGAGTTCGAGGGCGGTGGTGGCGGCGAGGCCGAGCAACTCGCCGGAGTGGAGGGCGCGTTCGAGGGCGCGGCGCTCCTCGGGGAGGTATCCGCCGCGGTAGGCGGCGACCCGGCGGGCCAGCGAGCGGTCGACCTCGGCGAGGCGTTCCTGGGCGATCAGCGCGATGAGCTCGGCGCCGCGCCGGGACCGTACGAAGGCCACCGAGCGGACGCCCTGGACGGCGAGGTCGGTGAGGAGGTCGGCCGTCTCCGCGGTGGCCGTGCGGCGGACCGGGGCACCCTTCTCGCCGTGCAGTTCGGTGAGCGGGGGTTCCCAGAGGGCGAACACCAGTTCACCGCGAGGCGAGGCGTCGTCGGCGACCTCGACCACCGGGAGACCGGTGAGGCGGCGGGCGGCGACCGAGGGTTCGGCGGCGGTGGCGGAGGCGAGGAGGAAGACGGGGGAGGAGCCGTAGCGGGCGCAGAGGCGGCGCAGGCGGCGCAGGACCTGGGCGACGTGGGAGCCGAAGACGCCCCGGTAGGTGTGGCACTCGTCGATGACGACGTACTTCAGGGATTTCAGGAAGGAGGACCAGCGCGGGTGCGAGGGCAATATGCCGCGGTGGAGCATGTCGGGGTTGGTCAGGACGTAGTTGGCGTACTGGCGGACCCACTCGCGCTCCTCGAACGGAGTGTCGCCGTCGTACACGGCCGGGCGAACGGCATTGCCCAGCGGTTGTGAAAGTTCCTTCACGGAGCGGAGCTGGTCCGCTGCCAGGGCTTTTGTGGGCGCGAGGTAGAGCGCGGTGGTGCCGCGGCCGTTCGGCGCCTCGGAGCCGTCGAGGAGCGCGGAGAGGACCGGTACCAGATAAGCCAGCGACTTGCCCGAGGCGGTGCCTGTGGCAACGATCACTGAGTCGCCGTCGAGGGCGTGCTCGGCGGCCTGTGCCTGGTGGGCCCAGGGGTGTTCGATACCCGCTTCCTGGACGGTGGCGATCACCTCCGCGCGAATCCGGTCAGGCCAGACGGCATGGCGGCCCTCGCGTGGGGGCAAGTGCTCCGTATGAGTGATGCGCGAAGCCCGGCTCGGTCCCGACGCCAGCCGGTCCAGAACCGTGCTCGGCGAGAGGCCGGACACGGGGTCCGCCGAGGGTCGATCGGTTCGCTGATTCTTGGCCATCGGCACCGAGTGTGTCACTGGCGTGACGGACAATGGAGCCAAGGCGTCGTGCACGCCCTGCGGTAAGTGATTGAATGCCATCGCGGCTGGCGAACCGTCCTGGGGGCTCTGCCGAGGTGTCCCATGGGATGACCGCTCGATAGCAAGGTGCTGGAGGATCCGTGGACCTGTCCCTGTCGACCCGTACCGTCGGCGATCGTACGGTCGTCGAGGTCGGTGGCGAAATCGACGTATATACCGCGCCCAAGTTGCGCGAACAGCTGGTCGAGCTGGTGAACGACGGGAGTTTCCACCTCGTCGTGGACATGGAGGGAGTCGACTTCCTCGACTCCACCGGGCTCGGTGTGCTGGTCGGCGGCCTGAAGCGGGTGCGTGCCCACGAGGGCTCGCTGCGCCTGGTCTGCAACCAGGAGCGCATTCTGAAGATCTTCCGTATCACCGGCCTCACCAAGGTGTTCCCGATTCACACCTCGGTCGAGGAAGCGGTGGCGGCCACCGACTGACCGACCGTTCCGGGAGCGGCGTGTGACCGCTCCCCGATCGGCCGTATAGACGACCGGTGGACCGGGCTTTCGGCGGCCCGGCCCTCCGACAGCACGCCCGTAGTCCCGAGGGGGATGCATGGCCACCGTTGAACTCCGCTTCAGCGCGCTGCCCGAGCACGTCAGGACCGCCCGACTGGTGGCGGCAGCGGTGGCGCGCAGGGCCGGAGTGGACGAGGCCGTACTCGACGAGGTCAGACTCGCCGTAGGTGAGGCCTGTACCCGTGCCGTCGGGCTGCATCAGAGCAGTGGGATCACCGCCCCGGTGAAGGTGCTGCTGATCGAGGAGGAGAAGCAGTTCTCCATCGAGGTCGGCGACGAGGCACCACGTTCGGCTCCCGGCGACAAGGCGCCCGGGTCCCTGGGCGACGATCCGGACGCGGAGACCGAGGAGGACGAGATGGGCCTCGCTGTCATCAGCGGGCTCGTCGACGACGTCGAGGTCACCGCGGGGGAGCACGGCGGATCGATCCGTATGACCTGGCCGACGACCCCGCCGGCCACGACGCTTTCCTGAGAAAACGCCGCACACCACAACCGAAGGGCCCTGCTGAGCAGGGCCCTTCGGCGTTTTCGGAAGAGTTCCGCGACCGCGTACCGGTTCGTACCCGTGGGCGAAAGAATTCGTGAATCAATTCACGATCAATGCAGATCGACGTCCCGATCATCGCTTTGATCGGCGCCCCGATAATTTGATCAAGCATCAATGCTTTTAAGGCATTACTATGCGAAGGCCAATTCCGTTTGCCGCGCACTGTTTTGATCAGGTTCCGGTACCTACAATCCGTCCACATCTTGAGCTCAGCACAGGCGTCAAGGAGGACGAATGGCGGGGCTTTCTACCCCTCAGCAGTTTGATCACCCCACAACCTTCGCAGCAGCAGTTCTGACCGACGACAACCGCATCCTCGTGATGGTGATCGGCCTCGTGGCGCTGGCAGCGCTCGTGGTCGCGGGCATCCTGGTCCGCGAGGTCCTCGCGGCCGGCGAGGGCACCGACAGCATGAAGAAGATCGCGACGGCGATCCAGGAGGGCGCGAACGCCTATCTGGGACGGCAGTTGCGCACGGTCGGCGTATTCGCCGTGATCGTTTTCTTCCTGCTTCTGCTGCTTCCCGCGGACGACTGGAATCAGCGCGCCGGACGATCGATCTTCTTCCTGATCGGCGCGGTGTTCTCGGCGACCACCGGCTATATCGGCATGTGGCTCGCCGTACGCAGTAATGTCCGTGTCGCCGCGGCGGCCCGGGAAGCGACCCCGGCGGAGGGCGAGCCGGAAAAGGATCTCACCGCCGTCTCGCACAAAGCAATGAAGATCGCTTTCCGCACGGGCGGCGTCGTCGGCATGTTCACGGTGGGGCTCGGTCTGCTGGGCGCCTCGTGCGTGGTGCTGGTGTACGCGGCCGACGCGCCCAAGGTGCTGGAGGGATTCGGCCTCGGTGCCGCCCTCATCGCCATGTTCATGCGTGTCGGCGGCGGCATCTTCACCAAGGCCGCCGACGTCGGCGCCGACCTGGTCGGCAAGGTCGAGAAGGGCATCCCGGAGGACGACCCGCGCAACGCCGCGACCATCGCCGACAACGTGGGCGACAACGTCGGCGACTGCGCGGGCATGGCGGCCGACCTCTTCGAGTCGTACGCCGTGACGCTGGTCGCCGCGCTGATCCTCGGCAAGGCAGCCTTCGGCGACTCCGGGCTCGCCTTCCCGCTGCTCGTGCCGGCGATCGGTGTGATCACCGCCATGATCGGCATCTTCGCGGTGGCGCCACGCCGGACCGACCGCAGCGGCATGTCCGCGATCAACCGGGGGTTCTTCATCTCCGCGGTGATCTCGCTCGTGCTGGTGGCGGTCGCGGTCTTCGTCTATCTGCCGTCGTCGTACGGCGATCTCGACGGCGTCACCGACGCGGCGATCAAGGCCAAGGACGGCGATCCGCGGATCCTCGCGCTCGTCGCCGTGGCCATCGGCATCGTGCTCGCCGCGCTGATCCAGCAGCTGACCGGCTACTTCACGGAGACGAACCGCCGTCCCGTGATGGACATCGGCAAGACCTCGCTCACCGGCCCGGCCACCGTGATCCTCGCCGGGATCTCGCTGGGCCTCGAATCGGCCGTCTACACCGCCCTGTTGATCGGTCTCGCGGTCTACGGGGCGTTCCTGCTCGGCGGCGCCTCGATCATGCTGGCGCTGTTCGCGGTGGCGCTGGCCGGTACGGGTCTGCTCACCACGGTCGGTGTGATCGTCGCCATGGACACCTTCGGGCCGGTCTCCGACAACGCGCAGGGCATCGCCGAGATGTCCGGCGACGTCGAGGGCGCGGGCGCCCAGGTGCTCACCAACCTGGACGCGGTGGGCAACACCACCAAGGCCATCACGAAGGGCATCGCCATCGCCACCGCCGTTCTGGCGGCGTCGGCGCTCTTCGGGTCGTACCGGGACGCGATCCTGACCGCCGCCAACGACGTCGGCGAGAAGGTCTCGGGACCGGGCGCGCCACTCAACCTGATGATGGACATCTCCCAGCCCAACAACCTGGTCGGGCTCATCGTCGGCGCCGCGGTCGTCTTCCTCTTCTCGGGGCTGGCGATCAACGCGGTCTCGCGGTCCGCCGGGGCCGTGGTCTACGAGGTGCGGCGGCAGTTCCGCGAGCACCCCGGGATCATGGACTACACCGAGACACCGGAGTACGGCCGCGTCGTCGACATCTGCACCAAGGACGCGCTGCGTGAGCTGGCCACGCCCGGTCTGCTCGCCGTGCTCACGCCGATCGCGGTCGGATTCACGCTCGGGGTCGGCGCGCTCGGCTCGTTCCTGGCGGGCGCGATCGGCACCGGCACGCTGATGGCGGTCTTCCTCGCGAACTCGGGCGGTGCCTGGGACAACGCGAAGAAACTCGTCGAGGACGGCAACCACGGCGGTAAGGGCAGCGAGGCCCATGCCGCCACGGTGATCGGCGACACGGTCGGCGACCCCTTCAAGGACACCGCCGGCCCGGCGATCAACCCGCTGCTGAAGGTGATGAACCTCGTCGCGCTGCTCATCGCGCCCGCGGTCATCAAGTTCAGCTACGGCGACGACAAGAACACCGGCGTGCGGATCGCGATCGCGGTCCTCGCGTTCCTCGTGATCGCCGTCTCCGTGTACATCTCCAAGCGGCGCGGGATCGCCGTGGGGGACGACGGCGACGACGCCGACCGGACGGCCAAGTCGGCGGATCCGGCGGTCGTTTCGTAGGCGGCCCTACGGGGCCCGGCTCAAGGGTCCTGCGAGGCTCGGCTCAACGGGCGGGCGGGTGGCGCGAGTTGTGGGCGCCGCCCGCCCGCTCTTTCTGTGTTCAGACCTCCGCCGTGAGCCTTCTCTCGCTTGGTGCAAATAGCTTCAAAAGGTCTCCTATCGGACCTTAGGCCCGGAGGGGTGACCCGTCCGCCGTGTATGTTCCGGGGCCGAGAGCCATGGAAGGGACCAACCCGGTGAACAAGAAGCTCGCGGCCGCACTGTCCGGCGGTGCGGTACTGGTACTGGCGCTGTCGGGATGCGGCGGCAGCGGCGACGACAGCGACGCCAAGCTGGACGCCTGGGCCAAGCAGGTCTGCGTTGCGGTGCAGCCGCAGGCGAAGAAGATCGAGGCCGCCAACACGGCGATCCAGAAGGAGACCTCGGACAACAGCACCCCGGAAGAGGTCCAGAAGACCGACTCGCAGGCCTTCCAGGACATGTCCGACGCCTACAAGGCGATCGGGGCCGCCGTGAACACCGCCGGGGCGCCGGACGTCGACAAGGGCGCGAAGAAGCAGCAGGACGCGGTCAAGGAGCTCAACGACATCTCCGCGTCGTACGCCACCCTGAAGACGCAGGTGGACGCTCTCAACACCAAGGACCAGGCGAAGTTCGCGGACGGCCTCAAGGACATCGCGACCTCCCTGGACAAGCTCAGCACGAGCGGGAACGACGCCCTGAAGACCCTCGAAGAGGGCGATGTCGGCAAGGCGATGACCAAGCAGGAGGCCTGCAAGACGGCGACGCCGGTGGCTTCGTCGTCGGCGGCCTGACGGCATCCCCTGTAGGCAGCGATCTTTCAGTAGCTGAATGATGCCCCGGTACGCGTGCGTGCCGGGGCCTTCGCATGTGCGGGGGGCCTTGTCGGTCGGTGCCACGCGTGTTGTCGGTGGGAGCGGCCACAATGAGGGTGTGAGTAACTCCACCCTGTCCACCCTGCCCGCATCCGACCGCCCGGAGGTCGCCGCCCGGCTCCGGGACGCCCTGCTCGGCGCCGCCTTCACCGCCGACGGACTGCTCGAACTGCTCGGCGCCCCCGCGTACGCGGCACTGGCCCGCAGCGAGACCGTGCCGGCCCTCCGGGCGACCAGAGGCGACACCCCGCTGGAGACGCTGGTCCGGCTGTTCCTGCTCCAGCAGCCCGTGCCGCACGCACGCGTGGCGGACGTCCTGCCCGTCGCCGCGTGCGTCGACAGCGGCTGGCTGGTGTCCGTGGGCGCCGACGAGGTCGCCGCGACCGTGGACGTACGGCCGTACGGCGGGCCCGACGGCGAGGACTGGTTCATCGTGTCCGACCTGGGGTGCGCGGTCGGCGGGGCCGGCGGGATCGGCAGCCGGGAGGAAGGCGTCGTCCTCGGGGTGGGCGGCGCGTCCACCACGCTCGCGGGGATCACCGTACGGACGCCGGTCTCCGCCGCGCTCGACCTCGGCACCGGGTCCGGCATCCAGGCGCTGCACGCGGCCCGGCACGCCACGCGCGTGACGGCCACCGACCTCAACCCCCGTGCCCTGCACATCACCGCGCTCACTCTCGCGCTGTCCGGAGCGCCGACCGCCGACCTCCGCGAGGGCTCGCTCTTCGAGCCGGTCCGTGACGACGAGACGTACGAACTCATCGTGTCCAACCCGCCGTTCGTGATCTCGCCGGGCGCCCGGCTGACCTACCGCGACGGCGGGATGGGCGGGGACGATCTGTGCCGGTCGCTCGTTCAGCAGGCGGGCGATCGCCTGCGTGAGGGCGGATTCGCACAGTTCCTCGCCAACTGGCAGCACGTGGAGGGGGAGGACTGGCAGGACAGGCTGCGCTCCTGGGTGCCGCGCGGGTGCGACGCCTGGATCGTGCAGCGCGAGGTCCAGGACGTCACGCAGTACGCCGAGTTGTGGCTGAGGGACGCGGGCGACCACCAGGGGGACACGGTCGCGTACGAGGCGCTCTACGACGCGTGGCTCGACGAGTTCGAGGCGCGCAAGGTCAAGGCCGTGGGCTTCGGCTGGATCACGCTGCGCAGGACGGGCTCCGACGCGCCCTCGATCACCGTCGAGGAGTGGCCGCACCCGGTCGAGCAGCCGCTCGGCGACACCGTGCGGGAGCACTTCGACCGCGTCGACTATCTGCGCGCCCACGACGACGCGGCCCTGCTCGCCGCCCACTTCAGGCTCGCCCCCGAGATCATCCAGGAACAGGTCGGGCTGCCCGGCGCCGAGGACCCCGAGCACGTCGTGCTCCGCCAGCACCGCGGCATGCGCCGGGCGACCAAGGTCGACACGGTCGGCGCGGGCTTCGCCGGCGTCTGCGACGGCACGCTGAGCGCGGGCCGCATCCTGGACGCCATCGCCCAACTCGTGGGCGAGGACCCGGTCCTGCTCCGCGACCGGACACCGGCGCAGATCCGGTTGCTGGTGGAGCAGGGGTTCTTGGAGCCGGTGGGGTGACGGGTTCCGGCGGCTGATCGGCGCGGGTGACGATCGGTTGCGGACGGCTGACTGGCTCAGGGTGGTGGGCGGTTGCGGGTGGCTGGCCGTTTCCCGCGGCCGGAGCGGGCCTGTAGCCCTCGGCCGACTGGCCGCTCCCGGGCGGGAGTTGGTCCCAGTCGGGCGGTTGTACTCGGGCGGGGGTTGGCCTTGGTCGGGCGGTTGCTCGCGGTCGGCGCCCACTTCTGCCGACCGGCTGCGCGCGGCGGCCGACCGCGACTCGGCCGCCGGTCCCTCGCGCCGTCGGCCGTTTCCTACGGCCGGACCGACCATCGCGCCGCCGAGTGCCCGCCGTATCCACCAACCGCCCTGCCGTACGGCGCCCCAGCCCCTCGCCGCCCCTGTCACGCCTGAGGCCTCCCCGCACCGCTGAGCCGCGTGTGTCCGTATCCGGCGAGATCGTTCTGATCGGTACGGAAAAGCCCTCTTGTCAGTGGCGGGTGCGAGGCTACTTTCAGAGACAGGTTCCACGCGTCCTCGGGGGAGGCGCGCCGTCTCGGGGGAGGCGTGATGGCCGGGGATACGCCGGAACAGGGCGAGGGCAGCGTCGTCAACGGGCGCTACCGGCTGCTGCGCATGCTCGGCGCGGGCGGCACGGGGCGCGTATGGCTCGCGTACGACGAGGAGTTGGGCTGCGAGGTCGCGGTCAAGGAGATCTCGCTGCCGGATGTGTTAGGGGATGGCGGGGAGCGCGCGCAGCGCGTCGCGCGGGCGCGCGTCGAGGCGTGGCACGTGGCCCGGTTGCGCGGCCATCCGCATGTGGTGACCGTGCACGACGTGGTGATGTACGAGGGGCTGCCCTGGATCGTCATGCAGTACATCCCGGACGGCGTCGACCTCCAGGCGGTCCTACGGCGTTCGGGCCCGCTGCCGCCCGCCCGGGTGGCCCGCATCGGGCTCGCCGTCCTCGACGCGCTCACCGCCGGGCACCGCATCGGCATCCTGCACCGGGATGTGAAACCGGCCAACATCCTTCTGGCGCCGGACGCTTCGGGCGACCCGTACGCGCGTGTGCTGCTCACTGGCTACGGCATCGTCCTCCAGCCCGACTCCCACGAACCCCGCGTCATGGCTAACGCCGGCATCTCGGGCACGCCCGGTTACCTCGCCCCGGAGCGGGCCCGCGGCGAATCGCCCACCCCGGCCGCGGACCTGTTCTCCCTGGGCGCCACGCTGTACGCCGCGGTCGAGGGCCACGGCCCCTTCGACCGCCACGGCGACTTCGCCACGCTCACGGCTCTGCTGGGCGAGGAGCCGACACCGGCCGTCCGCGCGGGCGAACTGGCGCCCGTGCTCCGGGGGTTACTGGTCAAGGACCCGGCGTTGAGGTCGGATCCGGAGACTGCGGCGCGGGGGTTGGAGCGGGTGGGGCGGCGGGTCGGCGCGGCGCCGGGGAGGCTGTCGACGCCGGATGGGGGCGGTCGAGGGGCGGACGGGGACGAGGTTGGTCGAGGGGCGGGTGTGGGCGGGCTCGGGCGGAGGGCGGATGAGTTCGGCCCGATGCCGGACGGGTTCCGCCGGATGCCGGAGGGGTTCGGCCCGCCGCCGGAGGGGTTCGCGCCGGCCCCGGGTGGTGGTGGCCCGGCAGCGGATGGTTTTGGTCCGGTGAGGCGGGGTGGTGATGGTCCGCCGCCGGATGGGTTCGGACCGGTGCTGGGCGGTGCTGCCCCGGCAGCGGATGGGTTCGGACCGGTGCAGGGCGGTCTTGGCCCGGCACCGGATGACTTCGTGCCGGCACCCGACGGTTTCGGCTTGGCACAGGGCGGCCGGCCCTCGGCTGATCAGCCGGCGGGGCCTGTTACCGATGGTGCGCCCGGCCAGGTCGCGAGTGGTCCGGCGGGCTGTGTCGGGAGTGGTTCGCCTGGCCAGGCCGGGAGTGATCACCCCGGCTACGCGGAAAGTGGCTCGTCCGGCGATGCGGTGAGCGATCCGGCGGGCTACGTCGGAGGTGGTGGGCCCGGCCAGGTCGAGAGTGGTCCGGTGGGTTACGTAGGGGGCGGGCCCGGTGATGTCGCGAGTGGGCCGCCTGGCTACGCGGGGAGTGGTTCGTCCGGCGATGCGGTGAGCGATTCGCCGGGCTACGTCGGAGGTGGTGGGCCCGGCCAGGTCGAGAGTGGTCCGGTGGGTTACGTCGGGGGCGGGCCCGGTGATGTCGTGAGTGGGCCGCCTGGTTACGCGGGGAGTGGTTCGTCCGGCGATGCGGCGAGCAGTCCGGCGGGCGATGCCGCGAGCGAATCGCCCGGCCACATCGGGAGTGACCGGCCCGGCCATGTCGCGAGCGGGCCTCCGCGGCAGGACCCGGGCGGGTTTCGGGGTCAAGCCCCGGGCGGGCCACCCGGATATGCCATGGGCGGCCCCTACGTAGGCGGTCCCTACGCCCCGCGGACGCCGGGAGGGCCCGGGGCCACCCACCGGGACCCGGCGCCGTACGGTGACCGCTCCGCGCCCGCCCTCGGGGGCTCCACGCCCGCCGGTCGGCCCACTCCGGGCAGCCCGCGAACTCCGGGGACACCGGAGGCCTTGGAGGCGCCGGAGACTCCGGGTGCCCTGCGGACTCCAGGGACGCCCGGAGCCTTCGGGACACCGGGGACTCCGGACGCCCGGCATGGCCGGGGCACCCCGGGCATCTCGTACAACCCGAGTACCCGGGGCACCCCGCAGGCGGCCGACACTCCACACCCCCCTGTCACCCCGCGGGCCCTGAGCACTCCGCACACCCCCGTCATCCCGGGGGCCCCGAGCACTCCACCGACCCCCGACACACCGACCACCCCGCCGGGCCCCGCCTCGCCGTACTCCCCGCAGGAGCAGGGCGGTTCGCCCGGTGGCGGGTCGTACGGTCAGTGGAATCCGTATGCGAGCAGCCCCACGATGTCCTACCAGGGCAGCGCGCCGACGCCCCCCTACGCAGGCGGTCAGGGGCCGACGTATCCCGGTGGCCCGGGGGCGATCGGCGGTGGGGCACGCCACGGGGGGCCGCGTCGGAGGCCGGTCGGGGCGGTCGTCGTTCTTGTCGTGGCCGTCCTGATGGTGGTCGCCGGCGGGGTGTGGGCCGTGACCTCGCTGGACGACGGGAAGGGGGCGGCGGCGACCAAGAAGGCGTCCCCGTCCGCGTCGTCGGCCGGGGTCGCCTATCCGTACGGCGAGGACGTCGGGCTCAAGAAGGCGTTGCGGACCGGGGATTGTGTGCACGCGGTGTGGACCGGGACGGCGTTCGTGGCGCGGCCCGGTCTGAAGGTCGTGAGCTGTGCGCACGGCGTTCCGGACGGGCAGGTGATGGCGGTCGACACGGCGCGCGACTTCGCCGACGCCCGTGACCACGGGGCCGAGCGGTGTGCGGACAGGACGAAGGCGACGGCCGGGTCCCTGGCCGATGCGGGGGTCTACGCGCTCACTCCCACCGAGGCCGGCTTCCGGGCCGCCGGGGGCGGTACGGCGTGCCTCGTGCTCGGCCGGCATGTGCCGATCGGCGGCGAGATAGGGCGCTTCCGCAGCACCGGGTCGAACGTGTGGACCACCGAGATGAGCATCGGTGACTGCTGGCTGTACGTCGACCACAAGACCTACTTCACCGCGAACCTGACCGACTGTGCCGATCAGCACACCGACCAGGTGATCGGTTTCGTGACGGCTCCGAGGACGATGGTGTTCGAGGATGCGCTGCGGCAGGGGAACAAGCTGTGCGGCGACAGGTTCGAGTCGACTTGGGCGCCCGGTGCGGACCGTTCCGTCTTCGGGTATCTGTCCGACGAGAGCAACTGGAAGGCCGGTTTCTACTCGGTCGTGTGCACCGTCGGCCGGGCCGATCGGTCCCGGACGAGCGGGGCGATATCGTCCTCCGGGACGACCGCCTGAGCGCTGTCAGCCGCGAGTTCACCCGGGGTTGGCCTGCCCGTCGCCTCCGGGTGCCAGCCTCCCGGACCGAGGCATCCGGCCGGGAGGGGACACGCATGGAGAGCGGGCCTGCGATCTTCGCGGGGTTGGTGTTCGCCCTGTTCGGAGGCGCGCTGCTGCTGTGGACCGTGGTCAGGGTCCGGCACCGCGAACCCGTCGCCCAGGGTGTGAACCCGGTCGCATCGGCGACCCTCGCGAGCCTCGCCGCGGTCGCCGCCCTGCTCCTCGGAACCTGGTGCTTCCTGCACGTCTGAGCAGCGCGCCGGAGCCGCGGCGCCGACGATCGGCGGACAACCAGGAGATCATCCTCCGGATGGCTCCGAAAAGGCCGGCGGGGACTCCGGGCGGCAGGAATGGCGGTAGTCGGGTTACCGTTCGAGTGGCCGTTGCGGGCTTTTCCCGTTTGACACGGGGGCGGGATGTACCGTCACACTCCGCAGCGTCACCATGACCCGACCCCGGGACCAAGCGACCCCGGGGAGATGCAGGTACGACCCCGCACCGCCCGGCACGCACTCTCGCCGCACCGGTCGAAGGCCCTGGTAGCTCCGCTACGAGGACCTCCTACCGGCACTCCGAGGGCACGCACCTAACGACGTGGAAACGCACCTGCTCCTCCCCGGAGCCGTTTGCCCCGGGGGAGGCCCCAGCGTCGACCGGAGAGAAGAGCGAAGTTGTCCCCGACCAGCGAGACCGCACACGGCGGCCGCCGACTCGTCATTGTCGAGTCCCCTGCCAAGGCGAAGACGATCAAGGGCTACCTCGGCCCCGGATATGTCGTCGAGGCGAGCGTCGGGCACATCCGCGACCTTCCCAACGGCGCCGCGGAGGTGCCCGAGAAGTACACCGGCGAGGTCCGCCGCCTCGGTGTGGACGTCGACCACGACTTCGAGCCGATCTATGTGGTCAACGCCGACAAGCGGGCCCAGGTCAAGAAGCTCAAAGACTTGCTCAAGGACTCCGACGAACTCTTCCTGGCCACCGATGAGGACCGCGAGGGCGAGGCCATCGCGTGGCACCTCCTGGAGGTCCTGAAGCCCAAGGTCCCGGTCAAGCGCATGGTGTTCCACGAGATCACCAAGGACGCGATCCGCGCCGCCGTCGCCAACCCGCGCGACCTGAACCAGCCCCTGGTCGACGCCCAGGAGACCCGCCGCATCCTCGACCGCCTCTACGGCTACGAGGTCTCGCCGGTCCTCTGGAAGAAGGTCATGCCGCGCCTGTCGGCCGGCCGTGTCCAGTCCGTCGCGACCCGGCTCGTCGTCGAGCGGGAGCGCGAGCGCATCGCGTTCCGTTCCGCCGAGTACTGGGATCTGACCGGCACCTTCGGCACCGGCCGGGCCGGGGACGCTAGCGACCCGTCGACCCTCGTCGCCCGCCTCCAGGCCGTCGACGGCAAGCGCGTCGCCCAGGGCCGCGACTTCGACTCCCTGGGCCAGATCAAGAGCGCGAACACCCTCCACCTGGACGAGGCCAACGCCCGCGCGCTGGCCGCCGCCCTGGAGGACACGCGGTTCGCCGTCCGGTCCGTCGAGTCGAAGCCGTACCGACGTTCGCCGTACGCCCCGTTCCGTACGACGACGCTCCAGCAGGAGGCCAGCCGCAAGCTCGGCTTCGGCGCGAAGGCCACGATGCAGGTCGCGCAGAAGCTGTACGAGAACGGCTACATCACCTACATGCGTACGGACTCCACGACCCTGAGCGAGACGGCCGTCACCGCCGCCCGCGCCCAGGTGACGCAGCTGTACGGCGCCGACTACCTGCCGGCCCAGCCGCGCGTGTACGCCGGGAAGGTCAAGAACGCCCAGGAGGCGCACGAGGCGATCCGCCCCTCGGGTGATCGTTTCCGCACGCCCGCCGAGACCGGCCTGACCGGCGACCAGTTCAGGCTCTACGAGCTGATCTGGAAGCGCACCGTCGCGTCCCAGATGAAGGACGCGGTCGGCAACTCCGTCACCGTGAAGATCGCGGGCACCTCGTCCGACGGCCGGGACGTCGAGTTCAGCGCCTCCGGGAAGACGATCACCTTCCACGGGTTTTTGAAGGCCTACGTAGAGGGCGCCGACGACCCGAACGCCGAGCTGGACGACCGCGAGCGCAGGCTGCCGCAGGTCGCCGAGGGCGACGCGCTCAGCGCCGAGGAGATCACGGTCGACGGGCACGCCACCAAGCCCCCGGCCCGCTACACCGAGGCCAGCCTCGTCAAGGAGCTCGAAGAGCGCGAGATCGGCCGCCCGTCGACGTACGCGTCGATCATCGGCACGATCCTCGACCGCGGCTACGTCTTCAAGAAGGGCACGGCCCTGGTGCCGTCCTTCCTGTCCTTCGCCGTCGTCAACCTCCTGGAGAAGCACTTCGGTCGGCTCGTCGACTACAGCTTCACCGCCAAGATGGAGGACGACCTCGACCGCATCGCCAGCGGCGAGGCGCAGGCCGTGCCGTGGCTGCGGCGCTTCTACTTCGGTGAGGGCGAGGCGACGGGCGCCGCCGAGGCCGGCAACGGCGACGGCGACCACCTGGGCGGCCTCAAGGAGCTCGTCACCGACCTGGGCGCGATCGACGCCCGCGAGGTCTCGTCCTTCCCGGTCGGCAACGACATCATGCTGCGCGTCGGCCGCTACGGCCCCTACGTGGAGCGCGGCGAGAAGGACTCCGAGAACCACCAGCGCGCCGACGTTCCCGAGGACCTGGCGCCGGACGAGCTCAGCGTCGAGCACGCGGAGGAACTGCTCGCCAAGCCGAGCGGCGACTTCGAGCTGGGCGCCGACCCCGAGTCGGGCCACCAGATCATCGCCCGCGACGGCCGCTACGGCCCGTACGTCACCGAGGTGCTCCCCGAGGGCACTCCGAAGACCGGCAAGAACGCCGTCAAGCCGCGTACGGCCTCGCTGTTCAAGTCGATGACCCTCGACACGGTGACGCTCGCCGACGCCCTCAAGCTGATGTCGCTGCCGCGCGTCGTCGGCAAGGACGCCGAGGGCGTGGAGATCACCGCGCAGAACGGGCGCTACGGGCCGTACCTGAAGAAGGGCACGGACTCCCGCTCGCTGACGGCCGAGGACCAGCTCTTCACGATCACCCTCGAAGAGGCGCTGGAGATCTACTCCCAGCCCAAGCAGCGCGGCCGGGCCGCCGCCAAGCCGCCGCTGAAGGAACTGGGCACCGACCCGGTCAGCGAGAAGCCCGTCGTCGTCAAGGACGGCCGCTTCGGCCCGTACGTCACCGACGGCGAGACCAACGCGACCCTGCGCTCCGGCGACAGCGTCGAGGAGATCACCCCGGAGCGCGGCTACGAGCTGCTCGCCGAGAAGCGGGCCAAGTCGCCCGCCAAGAAGACGGCGAAGAAGGCCCCGGCGAAGAAGACGGCGGCCAAGAAGGCGCCCGCCAAGAAGACGACGACGGCCAAGAAGACCGTGGCGAAGAAGACGACGACGGCCGCCAAGAAGACGACCACCGCCGCCAAGACCGCGACGGCCAAGAAGACGGCCACCTCCAAGGTGACGTCCGAGGACTGACCCGCACGCTTCCTGCACCACAGGGTCGCGAAACGAACGCCCCGGCATCACTTTGGTGTCGGGGCGTGCGCAGGTCCGGGCGGGCGCGGCTTGTTGTCGGTGGCTGCCGATAGGCTGAAAGCATGACGCCAGCCGAGCAGCCAACGGCCCACCAGCCGGCCCCCGACGACGCCCTTGTCGCGGACTCCCGCGAGCGTGCCGTCCGCGCCCTGCTGCGCCAGCCGCAGCTCAAGCGGTTGTGGAGCGCACAGCTCGTGACGGGTGTCGGTGACACCCTCGCCCTGCTGGTCCTGGTCGTGCTCGCCTTCCAGGCGGCCATCGCCCAGGGCTCGTTCGGCGGTGGTTACCGGGGTGTGGCGTTCGCGGTGGCGACCGTCTTCGGGGCACGCATCCTGGCGACGCTGCTCTTCGGGGCGGTGCTGCTCGGCCCGCTCACTTCGCTCACCTCCCAGGAAGGGCCGCTCGACCGGCGCTGGACCATGGTGGGCGCGGACGGTCTGCGGGCCGCGCTGCTGATCGTGGCCCCCCTGTGGATCGACTGGACTCCGGACAACGCGCTGGCCGTGCTCCTGGTGACCGCCTTCGTCACCGGGGTCGCCGAGCGCTTCTGGACGGTGTGCCGCGAGAGCGCCGGACCCGCCCTGCTGCCCGCCCCGCCGCTGGAGGGCGCCACGGTCCGGCCGCTGCCCGACCACATGGACGCGCTGCGCCGGCTGTCGCTGCGCACCAGCTTCGTGGCGATCCCCCTCGCGGCCGCCGCCCTCGTCGTAGCGGCTCTGCTCAACAACCTGCTGGGCACGGGCGTCGCCTGGTTCGACCAGCACCACGCCGCGCTCGGTTCGTACGTCGCCGCCGGGCTGTTCGCCGCGTCCCTCTCCGTGCTGACCGCCCTGGAACTGCCCGGAATCCGCACCCCGCGCGCGCGGTCGCCGCTCGAGGGGCTGCGCCGCCCCAGGACGGGCACCGGCGTCGACAAGGGCCGTACGGGCGCGATCGCGCTGCTCGTGGTCGCCTGCGCGGCCGTCGCCGGGGCGATCTCCGCCGCCGTCGCCGTGTCCGTGCTGCAGGCCCAGGATCTGCACGGCGGCCCGGTGACCTTCGGGCTGCTGGTCCTCGGACTGACCGGCGGGGTCGTGGTCGGCATCCGTACGGCGCCCGCGCTGCTGCCGACGCTGTCGCGGCGCCGCCTGCTGACCCTGGCGATCGCCTTCACCGGCATCGCGCTGCTCGCCGCGGGCCTGGTCCCGGACCTCACCACCGTGCTGCTGATTGTCGCGCTCGCCGGCATCGGCGCGGGCGTGGCCGCCAACACCGGGCACACCCTGCTCGACCAGGAGGCCGAGGACTACCGCCGGGCGCGTACGACCGAGCACCTGCACGCGGTCGTCCGGGTCGCGGTGGCGCTCGGCGCGCTGATCGCCCCCCTGGTGGCGGCGCTGATCGGCCCGCACCGCCTGGAGAACGGCAAGTTCGTGTTCGCGCACGGCGGTGCCGCGTTCACGCTGATGCTGGTCGGCGCCCTGCTGCTGCCGGTCGCCGCGCTGGTCCTTGCCAAGGTCGACGACCGCGCGGGAGTGCCGCTGCGGCACGATCTGCGGGACGCGCTGCTCGGCGGCGACGACCCCGACACCGTGCCCGCGAGCACCGGTTTCTTCATCGCCCTGGAAGGCGGCGACGGCGCTGGGAAGTCCACCCAGGCCGAGGCCCTCGCCGAGTGGATCAGGGGCAAGGGACACGAAGTCGTGCTGACCCGCGAGCCCGGCGCGACCCCGGTCGGCAAGCGGCTGCGGTCGATCCTGCTCGACGTGTCGTCGGCGGGACTGTCCCACCGCGCGGAGGCGCTGCTCTACGCCGCCGACCGCGCGGAGCACGTCGACACCGTCGTACGACCGGCTCTGGAGCGCGGCGCGGTCGTCGTCTCCGACCGCTACATCGACTCCTCCGTCGCCTACCAGGGCGCGGGCCGTGACCTGTCCCCGACCGAGATCGCCCGGATCAACCGCTGGGCGACCGCCGGACTCGTCCCGCACATGACCGTCCTGCTGGACGTGGACCCGGAGACCGCCCGCGAGCGGTTCACGGAGGCGCCGGACCGACTGGAGTCGGAGCCCGCCGAGTTCCACGCGCGCGTACGGTCCGGTTTTCTCACGCTGGCCGCCGCCGACCCGAGCCGCTACCTGGTGGTCGACGCGGGCCAGGAGCCCGAGGCCGTCACCACGGTGATCAGGCACCGTCTCGACACCGTCCTGCCGCTCTCCGAGGCCGAGATCAAGGCCCAGGAGGAAGCGCGCAAGGCAGCCGAGGAGGAGGCCCGCCGCAAGGCCGAGGAAGAGGCCGCGCGCAAGGCCGAGGAGGAGCGCCTGGAGCGTGAGCGCCAGGAGCAGCTCGCCCAGCTGCGCGCCGAGGAGGAGGAGCGCAAGCGGCGCGAGCTGGAGGAGGCCCAGCGCCGCGAGGCCGAGCGCCAGGCGGAAGAGGCCCGGCAACGCGCCGAGGACGCACGCAGGCGTGCCGAGGAGGAGAAGGCCCGCCTCCTCGCCGAGGAAGAGGCCCGCGCCGCCGAGGAGGCCCGCCGCAGGGCGGAGGCCGACCGGTTGCGCCGGCAGGCCGAGGACGAGGCCCGGCTGCGCGCCGAGGCGGAGGCACGGCGGCTGGAGAAGCAGCGCAAGGCCGAGGCCGCCCTGCTCGCGGCCGAGGAGGCCCGCCGCCTGGCGGCGGAGGCTGCGGCCGCGGCGGAACGGGCCGCTCGACAGCCGACGGCCCCTGTGACTCCCGCAGCTCCGGAGGCCAGGCCCGAGGCGTCGACTGTGCCGACGCCGGTGGTGAAGCCGGGTTCGGGCGCAGGTGCCGGTGCGCGTGGCCGGTCGGCGGAGGACACGGCTGTGCTGCGGCCGGTGAAGTCCGGTTCCGGTTCCGGGGACGAGACGGCCGTACTGCGGTCGGTGTCCGGGGACTCAGAGGCGTCCGGTTCCGAGGTGCGCGACTCCGAGAGGACGGCCGAGCTGCCGCAACCGCCGGCTCCTGTGGGGGCCGCGGACGAGACCGCCGTACTGCCCCCGGTGTCGGCTGCCGAGGAGACTGCCGTGCTGCCGCCGGTCGGTGCCGCGGAGGAGACCGCGGTGCTGCCGCCGGTGCGCGACCAGGGGCCGTCGGACCGGGTGCCCGCGGGCTTCTTCCGGGACGAGCGTCCGGCCGGGCAGGGCGACGGCGAGGACCGCACCCGCGAGCTGCCCCAGGTCGACGAGCAGGGTGCCCCCCGGCGCCGACCGCGCCCCGACTGGGCCGAGGAGACTCCCCTGGACGACCTGCCCTCGCTGGCCGACGAACTGCTCGGCCCGCGCGAGGACGGCGACTTCGGCCATGACGACGACACCGGGCGTGGACGGGGTCGTGGCCGGGGGCGCAGGGGCTGACGGCGACGGGGGCTGGGCGGGGACGCAGGGGCTGACAGCGGGGCGGATCCCCATACCTCGCGTGCCCGCCTCCAACCCAGCGCCCGCCCCCGGATCGCGGCCCCGAACCAGCTCCCGGCCCCCGTTGTCAGTGGCGGCCCGCACAATGGATCGCGTAACCCGAAGCGTGACGAAAGGGCCGGTGACCCATGACCGTGTGGGATGACCTGGTGGGCCAGGAGAAGGTGAGCGAGCAGCTCGATGCCGCCGCTCGGGACGCCGACGCCTTCGTCACCGCAGCGACCACCGGCACGGCGCCGCCGGAGGCGTCGAAGATGACGCACGCCTGGCTGTTCACGGGGCCGCCCGGCGCGGGACGCAACCAGGCGGCGCGGGCCTTCGCCGCCGCCCTGCAGTGCGTGAGCCCCGACCGTGCGCTCGGCGGCAGCCCCGGCTGCGGCTTCTGCGACGGCTGTCATACGGCGCTGATCGGCACCCACGCCGACGTCACCACGGTCGCCGCGGTGGGCACGCAGATCCTCGCCGACGACATGCGGGACACGGTCCGCAAGTCCTTCACCTCGCCGGCGACCGGCCGCTGGCAGATCATCCTCGTCGAGGACGCCGAGCGGCTGAACGAGAAGTCGGCCAACGCCGTCCTCAAGGCAGTGGAAGAACCCGCCCCCCGCACGGTGTGGCTCCTCTGCGCTCCCTCCATCGAGGACGTCCTCCCCACGATCCGCTCCCGCTGCCGCCACCTGAACCTGACCACGCCCTCGGTCGACGCCGTCGCCGACCTGCTCGTACGGCGGGAGGGCGTCGAGCCCGCCGTGGCGATGGCCGCCGCGCGCGCCACGCAGGGCCATGTCGACCGGGCCCGCCGCCTGGCCACCGACCCGGCCGCGCGCGAGCGCCGCACCGCCGTACTGAAGCTGCCGTTGCGTGTCGAGGACGTCGGCGGGTGTCTCAAGGCCGCTCAGGAGCTGGTGGACGCGGCGGCCGAGGACGCGAAGCAGCTGGCCGAGGAGGTGGACGACAAGGAGACCGAGGAGATGAAGGCCGCGATGGGCGGCGGCCAGGGCAGCCGGATGCCGCGCGGCACCGCCGGGGTGATGAAGGACCTGGAGGACAAGCAGAAGCGCCGGCGAACGCGTACGCAGCGCGACAGTCTCGACCTCGCGCTGACCGACCTCACCGCGTTCTACCGGGATGTACTCGCCCTCCAGCTGGGTTCCCGGGTGGCGATCGCCAACGCGGACGCCGAGGACGCGCTGGAGCGGCTCGCGCGCGCCGGGTCCCCGGAGTCCACGCTGCGCCGCATCGAGGCGATCGGGGCGTGCCGTGTGGCGCTCGACCGGAACGTGGCGCCACTGCTCGCGGTGGAGGCGATGACGTTGGCGCTCAGAGCGGGGTGAGGGGCGGGCCGGACCGCGGCCTGAGCGGCGGGCTGATCTTTCGGTCGTGAGGTTGACGGTGTAAGTCGTGAGGTTGACGGTGTAACTCGTCCGGGGCAGATCGCGCACGTAAAGCATTCACGTGATCGCGCAGCGTTACGCTCGGTCGATGTACATCAGGCGCCCCCTCCGCCGGCCCAGCGAGCGCAGCCAGCCGAGTCAGCCCAGCCAGGACCGTCGAAGCCATGGAAGCCTCCGCACCCGACGGACCGGCGGCACGCTGCTCGCCGTAGCCGCGCTGCTCGTGTCCGCCGCGTGTTCCCCGGGGAGTTCGACGACCGCGACGAGCCCGGCCGCGGACGTCGCGTTGGCCGCGCTGCCGCGGTCGACGCCGTCCACCCTGGCGTCGTACTACGGGCAGAAGCTCAGTTGGCACACGTGCGGTGTCCCCGGTTTCGAGTGCGCCACGATGAAGGCGCCGCTGGACTACGCCAAGCCCACCGGGGAAGACGTCCGGCTCGCGGTCGCCCGCAAGAAGGCCACCGGCAAGGGCAAGCCGCTCGGGTCGCTGATGGTGAACCCGGGCGGGCCGGGCGGTTCGGCGGTCGGCTACCTCCAGCAGTACGCCGGGATCGGCTACCCGGCCGAGGTCCGCGCCCGCTACGACATGGTCGCGATGGACCCCCGGGGCGTCGCCCGCAGCGAGCCCGTCGAGTGCCTCGGCGGGCGGGCCATGGACACGTTCACGCAGACCGACACGACCCCCGACGACCAGCGCGAGACCACCCAACTCGTGGGCGAGTACAAGAAGTTCGCGGAGGGCTGCGGCGCACACTCGCCCGACCTGCTCCGCCATGTCTCGACGATCGAGGCGGCGCGGGACATGGACATCCTGCGGGCGGTGCTGGGGGACCGGAAACTGACGTACGTCGGGGCGTCGTACGGCACGTTCCTCGGGGCGACGTACGCGGGCCTCTTCCCCGACCGGGTCGGCCGCGTGGTCCTGGACGGCGCGATGGACCCGTCCCTGCCCGCGCGCCGGATGAACCTCGACCAGACGGCGGGCTTCGAGACGGCGTTCCAGTCCTTCGCGAAGGACTGCGTACGGCAGACCGACTGCCCGCTCGGCGGCAAGGGCACGAAGCCCGCCAAGGTCGGCGACAACCTGAAGGCGTTCTTCAAGAAGCTCGACGCGCACCCGATCCCCACCGGCGACGCGGACGGCCGCAAACTCGGCGAGGCGCTCGCGACCACCGGCGTGATCGCGGCGATGTACGACGAGGCGGCCTGGCCGCAGTTGCGCGAGGCGCTCACGTCGGCGATGAAGGAGAACGACGGCGCCGGGCTGCTCGTCCTCTCCGACAGCTACTACGAGCGTGACGCCGACGGCCGCTACTCGAACCTGATGTTCGCCAACGCCGCCGTGAACTGCCTCGATCTCCCGGCCGCGTTCTCGACCACCGACCAGGTCGAGAAGGCCCTCCCCGCCTTCGAGAAGGCGTCCCCGGTCTTCGGCGACGGCCTCGCCTGGGCCTCCCTGAACTGCGCGTACTGGCCGGTCAAGGCCACGGGCGAACCCCACCGCATCGAGGCGAAGGGCGCCGCCCCGATCGTGGTCGTCGGCACGACGCGGGACCCGGCGACGCCGTATCCGTGGGCCCAGTCCCTGGCCCACCAGCTCTCTTCGGGACGGCTGCTGACGTATGTGGGGGACGGGCACACCGCGTATGGGCGGGGCAGTGCGTGCATCGACTCGGCGATCGATGCGTATGTGCTGCGGGGGACGGTGCCGGGGGAGGGGAAGCGCTGCTCGTAGCGTTGGTGGGGTGCGGGCGGGGTACCTCCGGGGGTGCTTCCGGGGGGTGTACGGAGCACCCCCGGAAACTGTGTAGACTTTCCGACGTTGCTGATCGCACCATGGTGTGGACAGCGCGCCGCCTTAGCTCAGATGGCCAGAGCAACGCACTCGTAATGCGTAGGTCTCGGGTTCGAATCCCGAAGGCGGCTCTGAGGGACCCCAGGACTCACTCGCCGTGACCTGGGGTTTCTTGTTTTGGTTGACCTTGGAATTCGGGCTAAACGGGCACCCGTGGTCTACACATCGCAATGCGTAGGTCTGGGGTCGACCGGCAGTGGCCGTTTCGACTCGCAGGGCTTTGACCAGGTCTTTTGTTCTTCGTTTCCGGTCGGCTCGGGCCTGTCGGGTTCGGTGTGGTGGCCAGACGGTGGCCAATTGTGCAGCGATCGTGCAAACGGGTCCAGATCCGCCATGTGGTCACAGGCGCGCTCGGGGCCGCAGGGTTGTGCCATCCAGGCAATCCCACGATCAACGCGCTCCGCGTGCCGGCAGGATTGCCAACCCGCTCGTGGAGCGACTCCTGTGCCTGCAGCAGTCGGCGCTCATCAGTCTCAGTGAGGTTCGGGCTGTCGATGAGGACGCCGGATTCAACGACGCCGCGAGCCGCCCTCGTTGCACGTGATCGTCTCCCCGGACTTGCCCCGCAGCAGTGTGCTAGGTCGGTCGCCAGTGCACTGCCGCCCGCCGGGCTTGAGCGGTCCGGTCTCTTTCAGGCGCTGCAGCATGACCTCCAGCAGTCGATCTGCGGCGCCGTCCTCGGCGAGCCGGGCCCGGAACTCGCACAGCACCGAGTACCGAAACCGGGATCGTCCAGCTCCAGGCCCAGCGCGTACTTCCAGTCGACCCTGGTTCCACTGCGTCTGCTGCCGCCCGCCGGAAAGGTTCTCCGTGAAGGCAGCACCGCCACCACTTGCCCCGGCAACGATCCCGGTCTGCCGTCCAAGGGATATAGACCAGCGAACTCCTCGCCCTCGAACAGCACGTTCAACTGGTCCCTGATCGGCATCGCCGACGTGCCGTTCGGGCACGCCGCCCAGGCTGTCAGCACTGTCCTTGCTGGGATCCTCTGATGGCTTTCCGGCTGCAGCAATATCGCGACCCCCTCGCCGCTGACACCGCCTGGCTCCCACCGGGCAAGCACCCGCCGGTCCGAAGGTCAGCACCCTGCCCACATCACCAACAGAGTCCCGGGGTGGGCCGAGCACCGTCGGCGTGGGGCGAACGTGCAGGTCGTCAAGGACCTACCTGGTCGACCGCGTCTGCATTGGTGCTGGCGTGTGGGCGACCAAGCCAGCCAGACGGCCTGCGGGAGGCGAGCTGTCGCTCACCCAGCTGACCGTCAACCGGGCGCTGGCGAGGGTGGAGCCGCCCATCTGAAGTCCGGAGATGCCTTTTATAGAGCGCGGTGCAACCCGAATCGAATGACGTCAATCGCAGCAGCATCCTCGCTCTGGAGCAGCAACCCTGAAAGCTGTGAATTCCCTGTGGGTGCGTCAGTTATTGCTTTGCTTTTTCTTTCACTTTCCAGAGGTCGCATATCGGCCACTCCCGATTAGGGATGTGTGCAGACGTGAAAGTGTGATGTATCGCATGATTTCGCGCATACGTGGAAGAGGTCGGGATGGAAGTGTTGGAGCCCTTCCGGGGATTCCGTCCGTGCGTGGAGTGCGCCGACGTGCTCATGATTCGCGTAAGTAAATAGCAAGAAGTCAAGTGGATGAAAGGTGTAATTGGATTACTTGAGT
Organism: Streptomyces sp. NBC_00986; assembly: GCF_045162565.1. Lineage (NCBI taxonomy): Bacteria > Bacillati > Actinomycetota > Actinomycetes > Kitasatosporales > Streptomycetaceae > Streptomyces > Streptomyces sp. NBC_00986. The sequence continues at coordinate 5,608,177 of NZ_CP108733.1, read as the reverse complement.
TGCAATTTGTGCTAGTGATTAATCAGTTGGCTGACGTGACTCGCCGGTTCTGGGTGCGGGGCGGTGGGTGGTTCTGGAGAGTGGAGCAGGTCTGTCCTTGAGGCTTTAATTTGCCCTATTTGGGCGAGTGTGGGCGTGGCTGGATTCTGCGCTTCTTCGCTGTATTTGCCATTGACCAGGCGTGATGCGCGCGGTTCTGATGAGGCGGCCGTAAGGGCGAGGTAAGAACTCCGTGAACGGTTGGGGTGGGGGATGGGGTTTTCTTGGCGTGCGCGCTCGGCGGTTGGCGCGCGTAGACGTGTGGTCTCGCTGGCCGCGACGGCCGCGTTGATGGCAGCTCTGCCGACGCTGGCAGTGCCGGCGACCGGAGCACACGCGGACGACACCACGGTCACCGACCAGCCGACGCCGGAGGCGCGGGCGGACGCGGAGAAGGCGGCGGAGACGGGGGAGCAGGTCGAGGTCGTAGGTGAACGCACGCCCTACACCACGACGTTCGCGAATCCGGACGGGGTGACGTTCACGCTGAAGGACTCTGTCGTGCCGGTGCGGACGCGCCAGGCCGATGGTTCCTGGGCGCAGCCGGACGCGACGCTGGAGGCGAGGTCGGACGGCACGGTCGGGCCGAAGGCGTCGGTCGCCAAGATCTCCTTCTCGGACGGTGGGGACGGTGCCGACCTGGTGAAGCTGTCCCTCAACGGGCGTTCGTTGACCGTGGGTTGGCCGGGCACGCTGCCGAAGCCGACGCTGGACGGGGACTCGGCGGTGTATGCGGATGTCCTGCCGGGAGTGGATCTGCGGATGACCGCCACCACCGAGGGCTACCGCGAGGTGCTCGTCGTCACCTCGGCGTCGGCTGCCGCGAACCCGGAGCTGAAGGAACTCTCGTTCCCTGTGCGAGCCGACGGGCTCTCCCTCAAGGACGGTGGAAGCGGCGGTCTGTCCGCGGTCGACGACGACGGGAATGTCGTCTTCCGTGCTCCGGCCGCCCAGCAGTGGGACTCGTCGGGCGACACCACCACCAGCACTGCATCCACCTCACCCGCGGCCTCCGCCCACTCGGCCTCCCAGAGCTCGTTCACGACAACGGCGCAGGACAGCGCCTCTGCGGCGAGCCTCGGTGACGACGGTGAGACGACACCGGACCCGACCGAGGGACCCAGTGACGGAGACGCCTCCACCCGTCTTCCGGTCACCGCGGCGCAGAGCACGATCAAGGTGACCCCGGATGCCTCGATGCTCGCCGATGATTCCGCCGTCTTTCCGCAGTACATCGACCCGGACGTCGGCATGACGGCCTCCGAGCGGACCCTGCTGTCCTCGGACGGCGACACCTTCTACAACTTCTCCGGCGGGGACGACGGCAAGGGCGTCGGCTACTGCGGCACCTATGTCACCGGCGGCTACGCGTACTACTGCGGTTCCGGCTACAAGAACCGCATGTACTTCGAGTTCTCGCCGGCGAAGCTGGCGGGGAAGCACGTCCTGGACGCCACGTTCGCGATCACGGAGAAGTGGTCGATGTCCTGCACCCCGTCCTGGGTGGACCTGACCCGGACGGGCAACATCTCCTCGTCGACGAACTGGCCGGGTCCGACGGCGAACTGGGACATGATGGTGGACCGGGACGTGTCCGCGGGACGCGGGTCCGCCTGCGATCCCAGCCAGCCGGCCGCCCCGATCGAGTTCAACGACAACCCGGCTGAGCCGAACGAGAACCTCACGTCCACGGTGACGAAGTTCGCCAACGGCGACTTCTCCCGTCTGACGCTGATGCTCAAGGCGCACGACGAGACCGATCCGAACGGCTGGAAGCGGTTCGACGACAACGCCGAACTCGACGTGAAGTACGTCGGTATTCCGGCCAAGCCCACGAAGATCGGTCTGGTCACCGGGACCAGTGTCGCGTGCGAGACAAGCCAGTCGGACCCGCTGGTGGTGTCCGACCCGACGCCGGCGCTCCAGTCGACGCCGCAGACCGCGGCGGGCGGTGAGTCGGGTGCGTCGTTGAAGGCCGTCTACAGCGTGGACAAGTACACGGCGAGCACTGCCACGTGGTCGACCGTCTTCGAGACCGCCCGGCCCACCAGCGGTTATGTGGGGGACAACGTCTCTCCGGGCAGCGTCCCGACCTCGACCCTGACCGAGGGGACGTTGTACCGGTACCGGTCCTGGACCCGGTCGTACTACAGCAGCGGAGACGACTATCTGGCCGGCCCGTCGAACGCGGCCAGCAACGCCTGGTGCTACTTCAAGGTCGACCCGACCCGTCCCAAAGCACCCGGGATCGCCCTGTCGAGCCCGTACTCGGTGTGCGACACCAGCTCGTGCACGGCTGCGGGCGGACCGGGTTCGGACGTGACGTTCACGTTCAGCCCCGCCTCCGGGGACGCGGCCACCAACACCAACTACGAGTACAAACTGACCTCTTCGGCCGCGTGGTCGTCGCCGATCGCGGCCTCGAAACCGACGGCGGCGTTCACCCCGCCGACCTCGGGCACCTTCAGCGTCTTCGTGAGGGCGGAGGACTCGCTGGGCTGGGGCGCCCAGAACTCGGTGGACTTCCTGGTCGCGGAGGGCGACGGCCCGACCGGCCAGTGGCACTTCGACGAAGCGAGCGGTGCCGCACTCGACACGTCCACGACGGTTGCGGCGGAGCAGGACAACGCGACGCTCTCCTCGTCCGGTGCCTCCCGCGACGGGCGTGGCCGACGGGGTGTGCTGACGCACGACGCCACGGGCGCGGAGCTGGCGACGCCGGTGACGGATACGGGTCTGACGGTGGACGGTTCGGCGGGTTATGCGGCCACCTCGGGTGCTGTGGTGGAGTCCCGGTCGTCGTACACGGTCGAGGCATGGGCCCGGATGGCCGGCACCCCGACCCACAACTACGTGCTGCTCTCCCAGACGGGCAGTGGCAGCACCCAGCCCGGATTCGCGATCTACTACTCCACCTCCTACGCCAAGTGGATCTTCAACTGGCACTGGACCGACTCGGCCGGCACCGCGCACTTCGTGCGCTCGCTCGCGGACACCGCCTCCCCACCCGTGAAGGTCTGGACGCATCTGGCCGGCGTGTACGACGCGAAGGCGGGCACGATCCAGCTCTACGTCAACGGCAAAGCCCAGGGCACTCCGCAAGCAGTACCGAGTGGTGAACCCGAGGCGGACACCGGCCCGTTGGAGTTCGGCCGCGGCAACGGCAGCACGGCCGGCACGTTCGCCGACTACTTCAACGGGCAGGTCGACGAGGTCACCGTCTGGCAGCGGGCCCTGTCCGCGCAGGAGGTGTCCACGGAGGCACGGTTGCTGACCGCGGACCGGTATGCCGCCACCGAACTCATGGCTGACTGGGACCCTTCGGCGGCGACGGGGACCACCGTGCCCGACACCACCTCCGGCTACGGCACCTCCCTGACACTCTCGGGCGGCGCGTCACTGGACGGGACAGGGATCGTCCTGGACGGCACCGATGACGCGGCGTCCGCACCGGGGCCGCTGGTGGACGAGACCGGGTCCTTCACCGCGACCACCGCCGTGCAGCTGGACAGCGCCGCGCTCGCGGCGAAACCGGTCGGCTACATGGGGCAGGTCCTCGGCCAGCGCAGTGCGGACGGCTCCGCCTGGGGGCTGTGGTACGAGCTGACGGGCACCGACACCGACCCCGAGACAGACGCCACCGTCCCCGTCGGGCTCTGGCACTTCGGCCGACTCAACACCGACGGCAGCTTCACCGGAGTGGTCTCCGACGACGTCGCGAACCTGGGGAGCGCGGTGCGCCTGACGGGTGTGTTCGACGCCCAGTCCGGCACGGTCAGCCTCTACGTGGGCGACGCGCAGAACGGTGACACCACCGCTTACACGGCGACGCCGGGCACGGGTGACTTCGCCGTCGGCAAGGCGTACGTGAACTCCGCCTGGGGCCACTACCTGCCCGCGACGGTCAGCGACATCAGGGTCTGGGCCGGTGCCATGGCCGGCCAGGACCAGATCGTCGAGACGGTCGGGGACTGACCTCCTCGTCTCCCCGTCTCCCTGGCGGGGCGGCACACCTGCTGCCGCCCCGCCCGAGCAAGTCCAGCGCTTCCTTTGCTGATGCCTGTTGATGACTTCTGACGTGTGAGGGGTTGTTGTCGTGAGTGCCGCCAGTGGTGCGAGACGCCGTAGACGCCGAGTGGTCAGAGTTGCTGTGACACTCGCGCTGGCCGTGGCCGGTCTGACTCCCATAGCCGCCCAAGCCGCGACATCCACCGGGCAGTTGGTGCCCGCCGTGCCGAAGCAGCGTTCCGACACCGTGAAGACGGTCGACGGCCTGGGGGCGAAGAAGGCCAGGGCGCGGGTGGCCGCGGAAAAGGCCGCCAACAAGAAGCAGGCTCAGGACGCCCTCGCGGAGCAGAAAGCGACCTGGCCGAAAGCCGCCACCGACGCCGGGTCGCTGCCCGCTTCCGGCACGGTCCGGCTGACCGCCGGTGGTCTGCCCGTCTCCGTTCACCACTCCACGGCGACCAAGGCCGCTTCCGGAACAGTCGACGTCCAGGTCCTCGGCCGCAAGGCCGCCACGGACGCCGGGGTCAAGGGCGTACTGCTGAGCGCGAGCGCGACCAACAGCGGCAACGCCGACGTCAGCATCGACTACAGCGCCTTCGCCTCCGCCTACGGCGGCGACTGGGCAGGCCGCCTGCGCCTCGTCACCCTGCCCTCCTGCGCACTGACGACTCCGGAGAAGGCCGCCTGCCGAATCCAGACACCGCTGGACTCCCACAACAGCGTCAGCGGCCAGACCGTCTCCGCCACGGTCCCACTCGGCCTGCCGGCCGTGAGCGCGTCCGACGCGCGGGCCTCCCGGTCGAGCGTCCGGTCGGCCCCGCTCGCGGCCGAGACGGCATCAGCGACCGTACTGGCGCTGGCAGCCACCTCAGGTGAGTCGGCGTCCGGTTCGGGCAACTACGCGGCCTCGCCCCTGTCGTCCTCCTCCACCTGGCAGGCCGGCGGCTCCTCCGGCGCGTTCACCTGGGCCTACCCGCTGTCCACACCGCCCGCGGCGGCAGGCCCGGCACCTTCCCTCTCGCTGGACTACGACTCCGGAAGCACCGACGGCAAGACGGCCTCCACGAACAACCAGTCCACCCAGCTCGGCGAGGGCTTCGACCTGAGCGCGTCGTCCTACGTCGAGCGGTCGTACGCCTCCTGCGACGACGACGGCCAGACGGACAAGCACGACGAGTGCTGGAAGTACGACAACGCCTCCCTCGTTCTCAACGGCAAGTCCACCGAACTGGTCAAGGACGACACCACCGGGGCCTGGCACCTCAAGGACGACGACGCCTCCACCGTCACCCACTCCACGGGCGGTGACAACGGCGACAACGACGGCGAGTACTGGACCGTCATCACCGGCGACGGCACCAAGTACGTCTTCGGCCTGAACAAGCTGCCCGGCGCCGACACCCAGCGCACCAACTCGGTATGGACCGTCCCGGTCTTCGGCGACGACTCCGGGGAGCCCGGCTACGACCAGGGATCCAGCTTCGCCGACCGCTCCCTCACCCAGGCCTGGCGCTGGAACCTCGACTACGCCGTCGACCTGCACGGCAACGCCATGTCGTACTGGTACACGGCCGAGACGAACTACTACCCCAAGAACGGGGCCTCCACCGCCAACACCCAGTACACGCGCGGCGGTTACCTCAACAAGATCCTGTACGGGCAGCGGGCGAGCACCCTGTTCACCGGGACCGACTCGGACGAGGTGACGTTCTCCTACGACGAGCGGTGCACCGCCTCCGACTGCTCCTCGCTGACCGACTCGACGTCCGACAACTGGCCGGACGTGCCGTACGACACCATCTGCGCCAGCGGGGACGACGACTGCAACACCGACAGCCCGTCGTTCTTCACCCGCAAACGCCTCACGAGCATCGACACGTTCGCCTACTCGGCCACGGCCGCGAAGCTCACCGCGGTGGACTCCTGGGCGCTGACCCAGAAGTTCCTGGACGGCCAGGACATCGGCGACACCTCCGACCAGACCCTGGTGCTCTCCTCGATCCAGCACACCGGCAAGAACGGCACCGCCATCACGCTGGACCCGGTCACCCTCACCTATCAGCTGCGGGCGAACCGGGTGGACTCCACCTCCGACGACATCCTGAAGCTCAGCATGCCGCGCATCGCCACCGTAACGTCCGAGACCGGCGCGATCACCACGGTGACCCTTTCCGACCCGGAGTGCGTACGCGGCTCGAACATGCCCTCGTCCGAGGACGACGACACTCTGAGCTGCTATCCCCAGTACTGGCACATCAACGGCGCCGAAGAATCCTCGCTCGACTGGTTCCACAAGTACCGGGTCACGGCCGTACTCAGCACCGACCCGACCGGCTTGGGCGAGGGCGTCGAGAACTCCTACAGCTACGCCGACCCGGCCTGGCACTACAACTACGACCCGCTGGTCCCCTCCGACGAGCGGACCTGGTCGCAGTGGCGCGGATACGGCAAGGTCACCACGACCACCGGCGCCGCAGGATCCACCCAGTCCAAGACGGTCAGCCTGTACATGCACGGCATGGACGGCGACAAGCAGTCCGACGGCACCACCACCTCTGCCACGGTCACCGGCCTGGACGTCTCCGGCCTGGACGTCACCGACGTCACCGACAGCGACCAGGACGCCGGCTTCCTCCGCGAACAGATCACCTACAACGGGTCCACTCCCACCGCGGTGACGGTCGACACCCCCTGGTCCTCGCAGACCGCCAGCCAGCAGAAGTCGTACGCCGCCATCAAGGCGTACTACATACGCACCGGCCAGAGCTCCACCTCCACCTACCTCACCGCGTCCGCGACCTGGCGCACCCGCACCACCAGCACCACCTACGACGACTACGGCATGGCCACCCAGGTCAACGACACCGGCCAGACCGGCGTCAGCGGCGACAACACCTGCACCCGCACCTGGTACGCCCGCAACGCCGGCATCGGCCTGACCAACCTCGTCTCGCGTACCCGCGTCGTGGGCCAGGACTGCTCCGTCACCGAGACCAGCCTGAGCCTGCCGACCTCCGCCACCTCCCGCGGGGACGTCCTCTCCGACTCGGCGACGGCGTACGACAACGCCTCAACCACCGCCTGGTCCGCCACCCAGACCCCCACCCTCGGTGAGGCGACGTGGACCGGACGGGCCGCCGCCTATCCGGCCGCGGTCACCGGCGGAGAGCGATACCCGTCCACGTGGCAGACAGTCGCCACCACGACCTACGACGACAGCAGCGGCACGGCCGGCCTGGGCCGCATGCTGTCCGCCACCGATGTGAACGGCAACACCACCACGACCGCCTACACGCCCGCAGACTCGGGCCCGTTGACGAAGACCAAGGTCACCAACGCCAAGGCGCAGTCCACCTACACCTACACCGACTTCGCCTTGGGCCTGGCCACCAAGGTCTACGACGTCAACAACAAGATCACCGAGGCCAGCTACGACGCCCTGGGCCGCAAGACCGCGACCTGGCTGACCAACCGCTCCCACTCCGCGAACCAGACCCCGAACTACACCTACGCCTACAGCGTCACCAACGACGCCCCCTCCTGGACGTCGACCTCGACCCTGAAGGCCGACGGGACCACCTACACCACCGCGTACACGATCTACGACTCCCTCCTGCGCACCTTGCAGACGCAGTACCCGACCCCCGACGGGGGGCGCCTGCTCACCGACACGCGCTACGACAGCAGGGGCCTGGCCTACGAGACCTACGCGGACGTCTTCGACTCCGCCAACCTCCCCAGCGGTTCCTACGCACGAGCCGAATACGGGGGTGCGCCGAAGCAGACGGAGACTGTCTTCGACGGCGTGGGCCGGGCTACGAGCAGCAGTCTGTACGTGTACGGCGTCAAGAAGTGGACCACAAGCACCAGTTACACCGGTGACTCCACCGCGACGACCGCGCTGAACGGCGGCTCGGCGACCCGCACCATCACCGACATCTTCGGCAACACCGTCGAGAAGCGGGCCTATGCGGGCTCCGACCCCGCGGACGCCGCCTACGGCGCTGGGACCGGAGCCGCGTACACGTCCACCAAGTACAAGAACACCCTGGACGGCAAGCCCTCCACGGTCACCGGACCGGACGGGGCCCAATGGTCGTACGTGTATGACCTGTTCGGCCGGCAGACCTCGGCGACCGACCCGGACCTGGGCGCCACGGCCACCACCTACACGGCCCTGGACCAGACGGACACCACCACCGACTCCCGCGGCACCGAACTGCTCTACGGCTACGACGTGCTGGGCCGCAAGACCGACCAGTGGCAGACCTCCAAGACGGACGCCAACAAGCTGGCCCACTGGGACTACGACACCCTCGCCAAGGGCCAGTTGGACGACTCCATCAGCTACGTCGGCGGCACCACCGGCAATGCCTACACTCACAAGGTCACCGCCTACGACAACCTCTACCACGCCACCGGCAACCAGCTGACCCTGCCCGCCAGCGACCCACTCGTCACCTCGGGCGCGATCGCCTCGTCGACCCTGGCCAGCACCTCGTACTACAACATCGACGGCACTCAGCAGTACTACACCGAGCCCGCGGCCGGCGGTCTCAGCAGCGAGACCGTGGACTACGAGTACAACGACCTCGGACAGGTCACCGACGTCGGGGGCGCCACCGGCTACCTGCTGGCCGCCGACTACAACGCGCTCGGCCAGGTCAACCAGTACACCCTGGGCACCTCTGAGGCACTGACGGCCAAGAAGGCGTACATCACCAACACCTACGAGGAAGGCACCGACCGGCTCACCCGCAGCCTCACCACCGACGCCACCCGCAGCGTCCAGGACCTGAACTTCACCTACGACGACGCCGGCGATGTCACTTCGACCTTCGACACCGCGAACCTCTCCGGCACCGGCGCGACCGACTACCAGTGCTTCACCTACGACGGCTACCAGCGCCTCACCGACGCCTGGACCCCGTCCACCGCCTCCTGCGCCACCACCGGCCGTACCGCCACCAACCTCGGCGGCGCCTCCCCCTACTGGACCTCCTACGGCTACACCAGCAGTGGCCTGCGCACCACGGAGACCGCACACACCGGCACCGGAGACTCCTCCCGCACCTACTGCTACAGCTCTACTACCCCGCATCAGCTCACCGCGACGACCAGTGCCACTTCCTGCACCGGTGTGAGTGCCACCTACGGCTACGACAAGATCGGTGACACGACCGCCCGTCCCAACGGCACCGACACCCAGGCGCTGACCTGGAACGCCACCGGGGACCTCGACACGATCACCGAGAAGTCCAGCACCGGCACCACCAAGAGCACGACCAGCCACGTCTACGACGCAGACGGCAACCTCCTCATCCGCCGCAACACCAGCGGAGAGACCGTCCTCTACCTGGGGACCACCGAGGTCCACCTGGACACCTCGACCTCGACGGCCAAGTACTGGGCCCAGCGCTACTACGGCACCGGAAGCGCCACCATCGCCCTGCGCACCAACAAGAGCGGCACCCAGACCCTCTCCTACCTCTCCGGAGACCCGCACGGCACGTCCACAGTCGGCCTCGACGCCACCACCCAGGCGGTCACCAAGCGCTACCTGACCCCCTTCGGAGCCGCGCGCTCCGGCGGCACCGGCGTCTGGGCCGACGACAAGACCTTCCTCGACAAGACCACCGACGCCACTAGCGGCCTCACCTACATCGGCGCCCGCGAATACGACTCCGCCATCGGCCGCTTCCTCAGCGTCGACCCCGTCCTCGACACCGGCGACGCCCAGTCCCTCAACGGCTACACCTACGCCGACAACAGCCCCGTCACCCTCTCCGACCCCACGGGGCTCGAAAGCTGCGGCCCGGACAGCAGTTGCTCCTTGGACAACATCACCAGCATGAACAAAACCAAGCCTGACGATGATTCCAAGGGAAACAGCGGAACCGCCTCCTCGGACAGTCAGGGGAGTGTCACGGGCAATGGCAGCTGGATCAGCGCGACAACGCCTTCGTCAAACGATGCAACAAGCTTGGGGAGCTCGTACTACCAGTTCGGAAGCAACAAACTCAACAGCACGATAGGCGGGTATTGGTTCCCTCAGACCAATGTCTTCGGTAAGCAGGAAACGGCGTGCTTCGGCCGTCTTGCCTGCAACCACGCGTACGACTATTACCTCCATCACCACGACGATGTGGCCGGGGCAAAGAAGATCGCTGCCACCTACTGCCTTTCCCATGCAGCTCAATGCGAGAGTGACGCCCGAGTCTGGGAACGGACGCAGCAGGTGGGAGGCAACGAATTCGTCATGGCCTTGGCTGCTGGTGAAGGAGCCTGGGCGGAAGCAGCAGCAGCAACCTGCAGTTTCTCTCCGGAGACGCCAGTGCTCATGGACGGGGGGAAGACCAAACCCATAGGCAAGATCAAGACGGGCGACCGGGTCCAGGCCGCAGACCCCGAGACCGGCAAATACGAAGGCGCACGCACGGTCCAGCACGTGTGGATCAACCACGACAACGACCTGCTCGACCTCACGATCCGCACTGAGGACGGCCACACCGCCACCCTCCACACCACTGCCAACCATCCCTTCTGGGACGACACCCTCCACACCTGGGTATCGGCTGGCGAACTCCATAAGGGCGACGCTCTCAACACGGCCACCGATCACCACTCCTACGTCATCGCCACCCGCCCCACGCCCGGCAGTGCCAACCGCTGGAACCTCACTGTCCAGCAACTCCACACGTACTATGTGCTGGCAGGGCAGAGTCCGGTACTCGTTCACAACAGCGGCTGTGGAATTGGGCGGGCGCTGATCGGTGACAAGACGTCGGATCACATTCTTGCTGGTCACAGGTACCCAGGGGCGGGGAATAAGGACGCTTTCCCGGAGGGGTGGTCTGATAACCAGATCCTGGATGCTGTTGTTGACGTGGTGACGAGTCCAAATAGCCAAAGGACCTGGTACAAGGGATCTGCTGTGCACGCCGAGAGAACCTTGAAGACGAGGAGGGGCGAACCTGCGGTTCAGAATGTGATCGGGACCGTGGGAGGGGTGAGAATTCTGGTGCGTTACGAACCTCTCACTGGAAAGGTGCTCACGGCGTTCCCGCAGTGAGGCAAGAGCTCAATCGATCCAGGTGTAGCATCTTCGATGATTGGAGGATCATGGAGAGAGATGCGAATCTGATGGAAATGTTGCATCGTCTGGATGATCCAGAATGGCCAGAAGTGCCGGCTGGCTATAACGCAGCCGATGCTGCAGCTTCATTCAGCCGTCTGGCTGCGCAGGTTGGTTCTCGCTTCTCGACGCGTTGTGAAATCGACCGAGACATCCAGGACTCCGCTCAGTACGGACGAATAGAAGTGCCGGGGGAAGCCACAGTTTGCGGGACGAGGATCGTTATCCTGGTGAGCAAGTTCAAGCCACTAGCGATGGTGGCGGCCGATAACCCTGGCGCCTTCTTGGGTACGGATGAAGCGCGCGCTGAAGGCGAGCTCGACGCGAATGACCTTGAGAAGGTAGAGCAAGTTCTTGCTGAATCGGGGTGCGTCACGATCCCGGAAGAACTTCTTGAAAGTCGCTATGACGGATCCACTCACCTGCGTTTCCATGGTTCTGGGGAGCCGAGCTGGTGGGACCGGTTCTTCGGTTCTTTCTGACGGGTCTCAAGTATCGGGTTCCATAACGTTGGCACTCATGGACCGCATGCGATTCGCTATTCGACCCGGCCGCCCCATGAGAAGGGCCATGCAGTGGCAAAGATCAGCCCCGCCGAGATGTGCTCGGCGGGGCTGATCTGGTGGTTGACGGCAACGTCAGCGGACGAGGGCGGCGCAGGCTGGTGGTTCGTCGCCTTTACCCCGGCGTTCGCAGATCCGGATGATCCGGTGGGCGCCGGCCGCAGTGATCTGCGTCTTCCCCCGGCACCCTCCAGGATGGCTGCCCAGGGCGGGTTGCACTGTGCGGCAGGAGGTAGGCCGGGGTTCGACAGAATGTGAAGGATGAAGTCATCTGTCCGCGAGGGTGGACCTGGACAAGTAGCCCCTGGTTGCCGTGCACGCACAGGCCCAGTGTGTGGCGAACCGGTAGAGGGTATCGAAGGTAGTTTTGTGCCGATTTAGAACCTCGGTCGTCCGTCACGATACGGAGTGTCCAATCTGCAACCCCTAATCTGAGAGGATGGAAATTGAGTAGCGACTTCGGTTTCTGGAAGCGCGGCGCCGGGGGCCCGGAGGAAATCTTCGAAAACCTCGCTGAAGGTGACACAGGTGACCTTGCCGTAAGTTCTGACGTATTGCGGTTCCGGGAGGATTTGCTGACTAGGTGGCCGGATTTGGTCGACGTTCTGGAGCCGTCGCGGTTCGACCTTGAAGAGGAACCGGATCATGCAGGGAAGTACGTCCTTCTGACTCTTTCGGTTCGCCAACTGGATTATCTCTCTGAGATTCTTGAAATGGCGAAGATGAACGGCCTCATCGGATTTAGTGGAGTGGGGGGAGAGTCAATTTAGGCTTCTGATCCACTACGTATCCAGGCGTAAAAATGCCGCCCCTGAGGGCGAAACCTACAGGGGCTGTTTGCCGCTAGAGATCTTCAATGGCTGGTGTTACGGCGATTGGAAGTCGAGTCCGGTCTTGGCGATGAGCCCCTCGATGAGGTGAGGCCGGTACTGCATCCGTTTCAGCCGGGTCCTGACCAGCGCGGTGAGCTGGTCGAGGCTGTGTTTGCTGAGGTTGGCCAGCGATCTCTTCAGGTGCGACCACACGCCCTCGACCGGGTTGAACTTCGGCGCGAACGGCGGCAGTTGGTAGACAGTCAGCCATAGTCGCGCGGCGATCGGCTCCCGCATGGTGCGGCTGACGTGTGTGTTCAGGCTGTCCCACACCAGGACGACGGGGCCGCCGAGCTGCTGGTGCGCGCCATCCAGAAGGCGGGCGTAGTCGGTCTCGGTGAAGCCCTTGCGCCGGCCCTTCGCGGGGCCGCGGTCGAGGTGGACGCGGTAGATCAGCCGTGGCCGGTGTCCGGCCCTGATGCAGATCAGGGCGGCCATCGAGACGCGTTTGGCGCCCTGGGCGGTGACCTTCACGACGGGTGTGTGGCCACGGCGGCCCCAGGTACGGCCTTTCGGCGGCCTCAGGCCCTGACCTGCCTCGTCCTCGAAGCAGAGCCAGGCGCCCAGGTCCGCCGCCCTCTTTTTATGACGGGCCACTGCTCGTCCTTCCAGGCGGCGATCTTCGACTCGTCCCGCTCGGTGGCTTTGCGGCTCGGGATCTGCACGCTCCAGCCGATGCGGTGCAGCAGCAGATCCAGCCCGGCCAGGGTGTACTCGACCCCGAACCGGCGGCGCACGACTTCGCCGATGCGGGCCGGCGTCCAGCACTGGTCACTCCATCCGCACGCGGCCGGACCGGCCTCCAACACCGCCTCCAGAGCATGCAGTTGACCCGCGCTGAGCTTGCAGCGAGCGCCACAGGGCCCCTTGGAGACCAGCGCCTGGCGGCCGCCCGAGGCCAGGGCCCGGCGCCAGCGGTTCGCCGACATCCGAGTCACCCGGAACCGCCGCGCCACCTCCCGGTCACTGGCCCCCGCGTCGATCAAGTCAGCTGCCGCGAGCCGGACTTGCTCACGCCGGTCCTGCTCCTCGGCCGTCAGCCCACCGCCATCGGGATACCTCACCCCTCCGGCATAGGGCAGCCGACGCCAACCGTCACGACCAGACGTAACCCGCACCGTTAAAGATCTCTAGATGGCAGTAGATGACGCTGAGGCAACAATCCCGCACAACCACGGGAACCCATGCACGTCACCAGATCCGGGAGAACTGGGGTCCTGGGGGCGCTGGGTGTCTGCTGCGTGAGCGGGAGGCGTACCCCTCAGCTCACGCAGCAGGGCTACAGAGATCGAGCGACCAGCTGGATCGTCGGTATCAACCCGCGGACCGGCAAGCGGTGGTGGAGTGGCTGGCACGGTTTTTGGCGCGCTACGACGGCAACCCTGACCTGGCGACCAGCACCACCGAGCCCGTTCACCTCTACCACTACGCCACTCGCATCACCGGCCTCTACGCCTTCCTCGGTCCGGTCCGCAAGAATCAGCGGACACGGTGACCGCGAAGCAGGACGGCACCCTGAACCGGCGCCTTCAATCGCCAGACCGGAAGCCGGTACCTGGAGAGCGCCCGGATCACCGTCTACGTCGACGTCCGGTGAACTCCCGCCGATGCCGCTCCAGGTTTTGCAGGCCGAGCGGCGGGGCGTAAATCCCCCGAGACTTGTGGGGCTGCCACAACCGGTGTGGCCGGCACGTGAAGGCGATAGTGCTCGTGGCCGTGGCGCTCGCGGTGGTCGTTCGGTGGCCGGACGCCTTTGGACGACGTGATACGAGGAAGCACAGGACAACCGGCCGTACATGCTCTGATCAGCGAACGTTACTGAATAGCATGGCGTGGCACTCGGCAACACGATCGCTCACGGTCTCGCAATGCGTAGGTCTCGGGTTCGAATCCCGAAGGCGGCTCCAAGGGAAACCCCAGGTCAGGCTTCTGACCTGGGGTTTTGTGTGCATCGCCATACGTAGGTCTGGGGGCGACTGCCAGTAGGCGTTTCGGTTCGCAGGGCTGTGGCCTGGCTTTTTTGTTCCGTGCTGCCGGTCAGCGCAGGTCTGTCGGGTTCCGCGTGGTGGCCAAGTGGTGGCCAAGCGTGTGCACCGGCTCTCGGCCGGCCGCGTAGCGGTGAGAGCGTTCGACCTTGCCGTCGATGCGGGGGTGCGGGGCTTGATGCAGGTGTGGGCGATGCCCTTGTCGAGGGCGTGCCAGTGGAAGGCCGATTGGAACTCGGCGTAGTTGTCGGTCTGGATGACGTCGACCTGGAACGGCGGGCGCTGGATGACGTAGTTGAGGAACTGGATCGCGGTGGCCTGGTTCAGCGTCGGACAGATCCGCAGTACGCGCGGGCCGGTGCAGTTGTCGATGGCGGTGAACTGGAAGTACTTGTTGCGCCCGCCGCGTCGGCCCTGGGGCATTGAGGCGGGGGGCTTGATGAACTTGACGTCGATCTGGACGCGGTGGCCGGGCAGTTGCTTTCGTAGCGCTTCCATCGGCGGTCGCGGTGCTTGTAGCGCTGGGACGCCGGTCGGCGATCTTCCCGACCACCTGCCGTGTGTCGCGTTGGGGCTGTGCTCGGGTGCCTTGGAACCGGTGCGCAGGCCCTCGATTCCGTCGGCCCGGTAGCGGCTGGTACCAGGTGTAGTACGCCTGCCGGCTGATCCCGAAGTACCGGCAGGACATCGCGACGTTCCCGGTGATCTCTTCGACGTGGTGTATGACCGCCGGGCGCCGCTCGGCCTCACGGTCAGGCGGCGGGGTGGGGTTGGACTTCGGCACGTGGATCTCCGCGGTGATCAGAGACCCAGGTGTCCAGGTGCCAACGATGATCGGCAGTTTTATACAGCCGGACATGCCCCTGGACGCGCCCGGGCCATGGGCGTCAGTCCCCTGCCTGCCCGACTGCCCGACTGCCCGACTGCCCGACTGCCCGCCTGCCGTTGCTGGGCAGGAGCGGTTCGATCTTCCGCCGCCGTGTCCGTGAAATCGTGGGTCGCCGCACCAGGGACGCCTCCTGCCCGGCGACCCACGATTTCACCGAGCCCACCGAGAGCCGTCAGGAACGAGCGAGTGGCGGACCTGGTTGCTCGGACTCGGCGACTACGCGGGCCGCCACGTGACCAGATCGAACTCGTTGCCCTCCGGGTCGGCGAGCGTGGTCCAGCGGAGCTCCGGGAGATTGACCTCGTTGACCGGTTTGGCGCCCAGGTCGGTCAACCGCTCGATCTCCTCGTCGTAGTGCTCGGTGACCAGGATGGGACGGAACCTGTTGTTGGCCGGGTTGACCTCGGAGGCGGTGTGGAAAATCATCCGCGGGCCGCTCTCGTGGCCGGCGGCGTCGACTGCTGTGTCCCCGGCGACCTTGCCCGGGCTGACCGGGCGGCCGAGAGCCTTGCCCCAGAAGCCCGCCAGGGCGTCGGAATCGGTGCAGTCGATGTTCAGAGCCGCGAAACTCACACGGACAGGGGCAGGTACAGAGACGGTCATGATTGCTTCCTTTCGATGGGTTCACTCATGGACGACCGCGTTCGGTGTACGGCTCCGGCGCGTCGGCGAGGGCAGGGCCGTGTCCCGTCCTCGCGAACAGGAACGTAGGCGCGGGCGGGTGTAAGTGGGCTGCTTGATCGGGCGATACGGCACGGCGTTCTGTTTCGCTCGCTGTATCCGGGTTCGGGTTCACCAACGGAGAACAGGACGGGCCGGATTCAGGCCACCGTCTCTTCCGCGCGCCTGTGCACACCAGTCATCTGGACACCCGGCAGACCGCCGGCCGCCGAAGCGGGTCATTTCTCAACCCGCGGTCGTGCGTTGTTACGCGGTCTCGGAGATCACGTCGAATTCGTTGCCTTCCGGATCGAGGAGGGTGGTCCAGCGCATGCCGCCCGGCTTGAGATCCGCTTTCCAGGTCGCACCGAGGCCGACCAGCCGCTCGACTTCCACCTCGAGGTCCGCGGTGATCAGGTCGGGGTGCATCCGGTTCTTCGCCGACTTGTCCTCAGGGACCTGAACGAAGCACCAGCGCGGCTCGGACCGGCCGGAGCGGTGCAACCCGATGGAGGCGAACTCCTTGCTCGCGCCCGGATCCAGCTCCTGACCGAGCGCCTGGGCCCAGAACCCGCCGAGTACGGCGGCGTCCGCGCAGTCGAAGGTCACCGCGTGCAGGCTGATCGTCATGATTCCTCTTCTCGTCTCATGGAGAGCACCGGCCAGCACACCTCAGTGACCAGACCGTGCTCGTTGTCCGTGTCGAACCGGCTCACCAGGTAGTTCTCCCGGATCGCCGTGCGCGTGCGTGAACCCAGGCCTTGTTCGGCTACGAAGCCGCCCAGCACGGTGTAGGTCCGGTCGAGTTCGCTCAGCGAGCCGCGATGCACCGCCACCGCCACCGGGCCCTCGGGCAACCGGCCCCCGACGCGACCGGCGGACGCGTCGAGTGGAATGAACGCGGTGACCTCGCCGACGTGTGATTCGAAGAACTCCGCGCTGTAGAGCGCGCCGTCCGGACCACCACGAAGACCGGCGTCCGAGCCGATTTCCCGGCGCAGGCCGGCGAGCGTGTCGGGCAGCCACTCGAAGGCCTCGTCCCAGGCCACCCGCGCGCTGACGAGCAAGGCCGGGGTACTGGTCAGGGTATGGAAGGCCACGTCCGGTGAGGATGATCCACCGCCTTCGAGGAGTTGACGCAGCGAAGCCACCACAGACTGGGTCTGCTCCAGTTGGCGTTCCATGCTTCGCAGGTGGTCGGCGATCACCTCGTCGCGCACCGTCGGATCGGTCGTGTTCAGCACGACCCGGACCTGCTCCAGCGGCATGCCCAGATCTCGGAAGCGCCGGATGAGCTGAGCCGTGGGGCCCTGGGCCGTCGCATAGAACCGATAGCCGCTGCCCGGGTCGATCCGCACAGGACACAGCAGGTCCAGGTCGTGGTAGTGGCGCAGGGCTTTGACACTGACATGGGTCAGCCGGGAGAACTCCCCGATGCTCAGCAAAGCGGCCATCAGTCCTTCCTCCCGTCCCGGCGGGCCGTCCGAGGGCGCACGTCGCCCACCACGACGGCCACGCCCGCCCGGTCCGCAGCGGCGAACGCCACGTGGCCCGAGGCGATCGTCGAACTCGCCGCACCCGCTGCGGCCTTGTGGACGAACAAGGCGCTCATCGCGGAATCTCCTTCCAGGGGTCCTCCAACCGGTGTCACGACTCTCGGCTCTCCCGTTACAGGAGGGTCAAGACGTGAGCTCGACCATGGGAGGGCCGAAGTCCTCGGTCCACCCATGCGGTCAGTGTTCGAGGGTGTCCGCGAGCAGGGTGGCCATGGCGGCGTCGTCGAGTCGGGACGCGTCCCAGGTGGCGGTGAACCGGGTGATGCGGTCGGCCGCGTCGAGTTCGACCGCGATGATCCCGTGGCTGCCGGCGAATCCGTTGCCGATCCACTCGTAGCCGCCTCCCCGGCCGCTGCCGAGGGTGCGGCGCACAGTGGTGCCGACGCCGTAGGGCAGACGGGTGTGGGCCCGGCTGACGTAGGCGTCGACGGCCGGGGCGCCGACGAACTCGGTGTGCAGCGCGAGGTCCTCGAAGACGGCGTCCTCGGCGAACAGCCCGGCGGTGTCGCCGGCGGCGAGGGCGGCGCGGAGGCGGCCGAGTGTCCGACGCAGGGCCGGCGAGGAGCGTTCGGCGAGGTGTTCCTCGCCGTAGGCCGTCGGGAATTGAGGGTCGGAGGTGCGTAGCGCGTCGACGGCGGCGATGCCGAAGTGACGTCCGTCCCAGTAGTCGACCTCGCGCACGACGAGGCCGTTGTGGAAGTCGACGGCGGCGATCGCCCGGATCTCGTGGCCGAAAAGCTCCGGCGAGTCGGTGAACTCGACGATCGCGCTGTTCTCGTCTCCGATGATGCGGGTGGCGTAGGAGCGTGCGGTGTCGGGCCACGTCGGCATGTACTGCGCGAAGGTCGCCCGCAGGGCCGTCCAGTTCGGTACGTACCAGCCCAGGGTGGCGTCCGTGTAGTGCAGCGGATTCCGGGAGAAGTACGACATGAAGCGGCCGACGTCGCGGGCGGTCTTGTCGCGGAACAGGTTGTTGACCCGGCGTACGAGCAGAGGCGTCGCGTGTGTGACGTCCTGCGGTGGATCCGGGAGGGGGACGGGCGGCGCGCTCGGGATCGAGGCGAGGGCGGGCGTCGGGCCGGCCAGGGTCGTGGCGGTGGCGATCGCCCCCGCTCCTCCCAGGACGACGGCACGGCGGGTGGGCTGGCGCACGGTAGCTCCTCACATCTGACTTCGACGTTGTCCAACCGGTGTCACGACTCTCGGCCCTCCCCTTACGGGAGCGTCAACACGTGATCCACCAAGCGCCTTGAGCATCCGTAATCAGGGGATTCACCAGCACTGGAAGGTCGACCATCGCTTGACTGAGCAAGTCAACCGTAGATTCATGTCGCTTGATTGGTCAAGTGACCCAGGCGAGATATGACTTTCCCGGTCACGTAACATGGGCTCATGACTCCACCCGATCCCGAGCCTGGTCCCGAGCCGCGCCGGCTCGACGAGAACAACCGCGAGACCTGGTTCGCCCTCGCCCGCCTGCTGATCCAGCTGCCAACGGCACTCGACAACCAACTGCAACGCGACTCCGGCCTGAGCCACTTCGAGTACGGCATCCTCGCCGCGCTGTCGGAAGCCGACGAGGGGACACTTCGGATGAGCGAGCTGGCGATCTATGCCAACGGCTCGCTGTCGCGACTGTCGCGCGCTGTCACGCGACTGGAGCGCCGTGACTGGGTGACACGCACACCGGACCCGGCCGATGGCCGCTACACCCTGGCCGTGCTGACCGGCAAAGGCAGAGACGTCCTCGTCGAAGCGGTGCCGGGACATGCCGAGGCCGTCAACCGACTCGTCTTCGATTCACTCACCGTCGCCCAGGCGCGCCAGTTGCGGACCATCGCGGGCCGCATCCTGAACGCCGTCGACGCCGAAGGCGGCATGACGCCGAAGCCGGGCCCCTGACTCGCCCCGAACGCTCGCCACCGCCGATCAGACCTCCGAGAGGTGCTGTCACGTCGGGGTCTGTCCGGGGCCGGACCGGAAGACCGTACAGAGCCCCAACCGGAAGGCGTTCAAGCCGGTCACCCGTGCTTCGCCCCTCCCGCATTCGCTCCAGGGAAACCGAACGAGAGTTGTGGAGAGGTGTTCCGGATCGAGGGGACGCCCTGGGCGAGAGCCCGGGACGTCGACCTGCCCACAATTACGCACCCCCTGTGCCGGAGCCGTTCAGCTCTGTGCCTGGTGTGCCTTTCTCCGCGTCCTGGACCTGGATCGCGAAGGCGGGGCGGGACGGCGAGAACCCGTGCACCTTCCTCGCTCTCCCCGCCGGTTCCCGCTCCATCGCCGCCGTCGTCCCCTCAGCCGCACGATGGCCGAGGCGATCAGCAGGAACACCGCCATGAAGGCGAGGTGCTGGCCGACATCTGACCAGCTGTAGCCGGTGAACGTCGCGTCGAGGACGTACTGCAGGGCAAACAACCCGAAGAGGGACGCCATCTTGAAGGTGTGGCCGGTCAGCCTTTCCAGTCTGCCGGCCAGAAGCTCTCCGAGTGAGGTGGGTCTCCCCTGAATCCGGTGCACCGGGGCGGTGCCGCGTGTCCCCCGCAACAGTTGCCTGGCTCCCAAGCCCATCAGCCCGCCGACGACGGGCCAGCGATGAATTTCTGCATCGCCGTGCCCCGGCTGAAGTTGTGGTCCATGCCTGGGTGCTTCCAGAACGAGGGGCACTGGCCGTTGAGGTCGGTGCAGTTGACCGGGTCGACGTTGCAGTAGTCGTAGGTCTGGAGGAAACGGCCGGTGGCGGTGGTCGAGCTGACGCTCAGGGTGACGCCGATGTCTCCGTGCAAGTCGGGCAGTTGGAGTGTCACGCTGCCACTTGCCGAGGTCGTTCGTGGAGGAGGCGAGGGCGGCGTCGGGGGTGGTCAGCGTGCGGCCGAACGCGTCGTAGGGCAACGTCTGAAGCTCGGCAAACGGAACGGCGGCACGCTGGGCACGGTCATCATCGAGGACATCTACGTCCGCACCTCCACGAAGGTGAGAGATCGCCGTCGAACGACGCGGGGGCACTGGCCCGGTCGGCATGCTCCGCGTTGTCTCCGAACGCGAGGACGGCCGGCAGCGGTCAAGCATCTCCTGAGACGCGTACCAGTACGTCAAGCAGCGCATGATGACGAACCGTCAAACATGTACCGAGGCCACACTCAGCCGGGCACGACCCCCGGACTCGCCCAGGCCATTGGCGTCAGTCCCCTGTCCGTCAGCCCTGGCACCCCGATACGCCGTACGGGCTGATGGCGCCGACTCCGCACGGATTGGCCGGAGATGTACCGCCAGGGTCCATGGCATCCGAGCGCCTGCGACGCGCCCGGAGACGTGCCGCTTCTCCTGCAGAGGGGAGCGTGTCGCAGGCCGGACGGGTCGGGTCAGGCGCTCTCGTCCGAGTCTCCTGGTTCGGGCCATGGGAAGCCGAGTGCCTCGGCGTGCGAGCGGCTGCCTCCCCTGACCTGTGCGTAGGCCTTCGGGTCCCGCTCGGCCAGTTGCCGCAGTGCCGTGGAAGCCTGCTTCTCGGGAGGTGTGCCGTCGTCGGGGAGACGCCAGATGAACTGCAACCAGGGGCCGTCCTTGTCCTGCTGCCCGGCGGCAAGGCCCGGCCAGTACGTGAAGGAGACCATGGCCGAGTCCTGGTCGTGGAAGTCGGTGCCGATCCAGCCGACTTGGCCGTCCCATCGGGTGAGGAGATCGGGTTGTCCGCGTAGCCCCGCGGCTATCAGGCGGGCGGTGTTTCGAGCCGGCCAGGACCAGGACCGGTCGTTCTCCGCGCGCTCGATCTCGGCGTCGTAGTCGCGCGCATCGAAACGGTACTCGGGGAGTTCCGCGCGGGGTTGCCGCGCCGGCGGGCGACGCCAGTCACGCCACACCACCTGGTCACCTTCCCTGTGGATGGTCACGTGGAGCGCGCCGCAGCAGCCCTCGGTGCAGTACGCCTCGGCGAGCTGCACCTCTCGGGGCTCGGTTGCGGCCCGCAGGCGACCGCTGTCGAGAAGGTACTCGGGGGAGTTGGCCGAACCCTTGCCGAATGCTTCGGGTACCAGGGGCCGGCCGTCGATCAACAGCCGTGCCTCGACCATGTCCGGGTCTGCCGGGTCCCGCACGGTGGCCTCCACCCGGAACCGGGAGACCGTCACGTGATCGAAAGGCTGCCGTGCCGTACGCCGTATCCAATGGACCCGGCGGCGTTCGGCGGGCTCTTCGGGCTCGCTCTCCGCGACGGCTGTCCAGGACGGGTTGCTCAGGATGGCTTCGAGGGCGCGCAGGAGGGCTTCCCGCTGTCCCGGCTGCCAGTCGAGGAGCACGCTGGGGCCACTGTGCAGGTCCAGGGCGACGGACAGCAGGACGGCGTAGTGGTCCAGCGTCGGGGGCAGTTGGGCGGCGCGTGCGACGAACGCACTGTAAGTGGTGGTGGCCTGTGGGTAGTTGAGGATCTCGGGCTGGTAGTCGCGGAGTCCCGTCATCCGGGAGAGGAGACGTCCGGCCTGGGCCACGACCTGGTTGTCGATCTGCTCCTCGCTGAGAATGTCGGCGAGTTGGACGGCCTTGGCAATCCTGCGGGCGGTGGAAGGTCCGACAGCACCTGAGTCGAGAGGGGCGTTGAGCAGCCAGGTGCGGGCCTCGTGGTCATCGCGTGCGGCGATCGCGTCGATCAGGTGGCGCAGTGCACGGCTCTCGGCGTGGTTGGCCAGCCATACCAGGGCTGCTGTCGGGCAGTCGAGGGCGGTGAGCGCGCCGACCACGGGACGGGTGAGAACCCTCAGCAGGCCGAGAACCTTGAGGTGGGACACGTCCTCCGGCTCACCGAGGCGAGCCAGGAGTGCGATGCCGACGTTCACGGTCAGTGCGCTGGTGCCGGTGCGTGTCAGATGGCGGCCGAGCGCACGGGCTGCCGCCGTGTCTTCCAGGGGTAGCTCGGCCATCGCGGCCTGGACATGACGATCCTGAATGCCCAACGTGTGCAGCCTGCGGTGGATCTCGTCGGTGGCGCGGACCGTGTCCGGATCGGACAGCAGGGGAGCGACGGCCTCCCGCACACCTGCTTCGGCCTCGCGCCAACCCCGTACTTCGTGCCTTTGCGGCGGGTCAGGCAAGAGGCGGCCACCGTGAGGCAGTCGACCGTCGGGCTCCGACTGGTACAGGCGCAGCGCGTATGCGTACAGGGAGGGCCGAGGGGCGGGGACTCCACCGCCTGCCTGGGCGCTCATCGGGTGGGGCAGGACTCGATTCCATAGGTCATGCCGCGGATCCTGTCACCACTGGTTGGTCGATGGCCAGGGGTTTTGGCTGGTCAGGAACGGACCTGAAGGGCGGTCTCGGGAACGGCCAACCAGCCACGCTGGAAGGGCATGTCTCTGGAGCGACCCGCGGGAGACCCGGCACACGGACGACGAGTCTGTGGGAGACCTGCAACCTCGGTCAGTCCGCTCTTGCCACCCGTGGCGGCCTTCCTCAGGACTCACTCGCCGTGACCTGGGGCTTTTGCTTTTTGTAGTGCGTCGCGCAGGCCGGCGCGGGCGGTGACGCCGAGTTTGGGGAACACGTTGGAGAGGTGGCAGCTGACCGTGCGGGCGGAGAGGTGGAGCCGTTCGCCGATCGCCTTGTTCGTCAGGCCCGAGGCCGTGAGCGTGGCTTCTGCAACTCCTGGGGAGTGAGCCCGAGGTCCGTCGAGCCCGTCTGGCGTCGGGATGGCCTGCCAGGGGCCGGGGCGCTGGTCAGACGGCCTGGCCGAGTGCCTGGAACTAGGCGTCGGCCAAGGTCATCTGCGCGGCCCGGGTGTTCTCCTCCAGGTGGGCCACGCGGGAGGTGCCGGGGATGGGGAGCATCACCGGGGAGCGCCGCGGCAGCCAGGCCAGGCCAGGGCCGGCTGGGAAGGGCTCGCGCCGTGCTCCTTGGCGAGCGTGTCCAGCGGGCCGCCGGGGCGCGCCGGCCGGCCGGTGGCCATCGGGAACCACGGGATGAAGCAGAACTTCGAGCGGGGTGGGAGATGTCACGCCGATGTTCGGTCGGGCCGCCCCGGATTCGGTACGGCTGACGGGTGTTCAGCGCGAACGCGGCGCGCCTGTCGAGGAACGGGCGGGCAGGAGGTGGCAGTTGCCGGGCTCCCGCCCGGCCGCGTGACGCCTACGCGGCGAGGCTGGCGCCCCTCACGCGCGAGCGCCGAGACCCAGTGGCTGCTACGGCCGTGATCCCCGCGGCGACGACGTGCGAGGGATCTGTCGCGTACGGTACCCCGCGCACCCACCGCCGGGTGCCGCACGCAGGGCGCAACAAGCCCCCACCCACCCGCACCCCGCGAGACCTGATGCCCTAGGGACGCGGGGCTGTGTCGATATGCGGCTCCGCCGCGCGGGCGCGACTAGCCCCCACCCACCCCACCCCGCACACAACCGAAGCCACCCACCCCACCCCGCACACAACCGAAGCCACCCACCCCCATCTCCACCGCCCCTCATGACGGCGGCCACCCTCGCACCCACCGAAAGACAGTGACCATGCGCGCAGCCGTGCTCAGACAATTCGCCACCCCGCTGGAACTCGCCGACATCGCCAAGCCGGTGCCCGGCGCAGGCCAGGTCCTGGTCAGGATCGCCGCCAGCGGCGTGAACCCCCTGGACACCAAGATCCGAGCCGGTCAGGCCGCACACGCCCGCACTGTCCTGCCCGCGGTGCTGGGCCTGGACCTGGCCGGCACGGTCGAGGAGGTCGGGCCGCAGGTGACCGGCTTCGCCGTCGGCGACGAGGTGTACGGGCTGAGCGGCGGCGTCGGCGACCTGCAGGGCTCACTGGCGCAGTACGCCGCCGCCGCCGCCCGCCTGCTCGCCCACAAGCCCGCCGCACTGACCATGCGCCAGGCCGCGGCGCTGCCGCTGTCGGTCGTCACCGCGTGGGAGGGCCTGGTGGACCGGGCCCGGGTCGGCGCCGAGCACAAGGTCCTGGTCCATGGCGGAGCAGGCGGCATCGGCCACGTCGCGGTGCAGATCGCCCGCGCCCGCGGCGCCGAGGTCTTCGCCACCGCCTCGGCCGCCGACGCCGAGACCGTCCGCCTGCTCGGCGCCACCGCGATCGACTACGCCGGCACCGAGGTGGAGGAGTACGTCGCCGCCCACACCGGCGGCGAGGGCTTCGACATCGTCTTCGACACCGTCGGCGGCACCGTCCTCGACAACTCCTTTGCCGCGGTGCGCACTTACACCGGGCACGTCCTGAGCGCCCTGGGCTGGGGCAGCCACAGCCTGGCCCCGCTCTCCTTCCGTGGCGCCA
Source organism: Streptomyces sp. NBC_00986 (assembly GCF_045162565.1). Classification (NCBI taxonomy): domain Bacteria; kingdom Bacillati; phylum Actinomycetota; class Actinomycetes; order Kitasatosporales; family Streptomycetaceae; genus Streptomyces; species Streptomyces sp. NBC_00986. Next base: position 5,583,219 of record NZ_CP108733.1, on the reverse strand, counting down.
CCTATTCCGGGGTCTTCACCCTGCTGCCCATGCTCACCGGCAAGGGCCGCGAGCACCATGGCGAAATCCTGCGCGAAGCCGCCGCCCTGGCCGACGCGGGTCTGCTCAAGCCGCTGCTGGACCCCCGCGGCTACACCCTGGACACGGTCGCCCAGGCCCACGCGGCCGTCGAGGACGGCTCGGCCGACGCCAAGATCGTCGTCGACATCGAGGCCTGACCCGACGGCAAGGAGCCCGACGGCACGATCACCGCGCCGCCGGGCTCCTTGCCGTTCAGCGCCCGCTACGGCACGCGCTCCCTGCCGTACCCGGCTCCACGGAAACTCCGGGTCATCGTGCGGCCCGCCCGGCGCGGTGAGCGCCGGACACCTTTGGACGACGTGAAACGAGGCAGCACAGGACAACCGGCCGCACATGCCCTGCTCTCTACCCGGGGTCAGTCCGGGCGCGGCCCCGCACCCCGCACCACCTCCCGCAGCAACGGCCGGCTGGCCGCGCTCGCCCCCGCCAACCCCGCGAAGCCCAGCGCCAGGCAACAGGCGAGGAGGGTCAGTCCCCGGGCGTCCGGATGTGGTGTGCCGCCGGCGAAGGTCAGCGGAGCCGCGCAGAACAGGCCCGTCAGTACCGCGCCGGTCGTCAGTACCGCACCCGGCAGTACCGACTCCGTGCGCCTCGCCGTGTCCAGGACGCGGAGGGGGGTGCCGGCGAGGTGGAGCAGGCCGTAGGTGCGGCGGCGGTCCAGGACCGAGGAGGCTGCTGTGATGCCGGTCGAGGCGATGGCGATGGCGAAGCTGGCGGCCAGGACGGTCAGGGTCGAGAGGTGGAAGTCGTGGTCGAACTCGCGTGACTGCCAGTCGACATCCGTGCCGGTGAGGGGGTACTGGCCGGGGGTGAGGCCGGTCAGCGCGGCGCGTGCCGCGTCCAGGCGGGTCGGGTCGGTGAGGGTCGCCGTCAGCTGACGTTCGCCACCGCCACCCGAGCTCCCACCGCCATCCTCGCCCTCAACCCCGCTGCCACCGCCACCACTTGCCCCCGTGCCCGTCGACACCCACGTCGTCGTCACACCGACCGTCGCCCCGATCCCCGCATCCCTCAACCGAACCTCCGCCAGCTCCCGCACCGCCGCGACCCGCCCGCTCGGTACGGCGAGGGAGAGTTGGCCGGGGGTGGCCCACGGGGAGCCCGCCGCGACGCTGAACAGGGCGAAGAAGCCGGCTACGAAGCCTGCCAGGGTGAGGCCCGAGACCGCGCGCCAGACCGACTTGGGGTCGTCCAGCAGGCGGCGGCCGGCCAGGAGGGTGGTGGGGCGGCGGGCCAGGTCCGTCACCAGGGAGCCCAGTGTCCCCACCACCCACGGGCCGATCACCGACAGCGCGGCGAAGACGGCCGCGCAGCAGTACACCACCGCGTTGATGTCCAGCGGCCTGCCCTTGGAGAGCTGCCAGTAGCCGAGGAGGACCGCGACGAACAGCAGGGCGCGTACGGCCTTCAGACGGGGGGTGCGGGAACGGCGTACGACTCCCAACGGGCCTACGACCACCTGGCGCAGGCCCGCCAGCGCGCTGACCGTCACCATCAGGACCACGCCGGTGAGGACGGCGAGGAGGACCGGTACGCCCACCCAGAGGTCTGACACGTACCAACTGCCGCCCGCCACCGGGACGTTGGAGGCCAGGGGCAGCGACGCCGCGTAGCCCAGCGCGCCCGTCACCGCTCCTGCCGCGGCCGTCAGTGCCGCCTCCGCCGCCGCCATTCCCGCGATGCGGCTCGGTGCCGCGCCCAGGAGGCGCAGCAGGGCCAGCCGACTGTCCCGGCGGGAGACGGACAGGCGGGCGGAGGAGGCGCCGAGGAGCAGGAGGGGGATGATCACCAGGGCTGTCGCGAGTTTTGTCAGGTCCTGGTACTGGGTGGTCATGCCGTCCGCCGGGCGTGCTCCCTTGAAGTTCGCTATGGGGGTGGGGGTCACTATGTCGCCCGGGCGGCGGGGGTCCGTGCCGCGTTTCGTCGTCATCGCCGGGGAGCCGACCTCGCGACCGACCACTGCCACCAGCTCGCCCGGCCTCGCCAGTGCGGCTCGGCCCAGGGTGCCTGTGGGGAGTCCGGACGACGACCCCGACGACCCCGACGACTCCGACAGCCCCGACAGCCCCGACAGTCCCAACACCCCTCGCCAACCCGGGAGTTCGGACAGTGCGGGTGAGGTCCACACCTCGCCCGGCTTGGGGAAGCGGGGCATGCCGGGTGGTGCGGGGGGACTGGTCATCCTGCCCGGGAGGGCCGCTACGTCTACGACCGTCACCGGGTCGCCGTCGACGAACGTGGTCGCCACGGCCTGGATCGCCACCGCCTGCGCGGAGTTGGACTTCGCGGGGGTGCGCCAGTGCGTGTGGGCGGCGCGGGCGCCGAAGCCCAAGTTGGCGGCCACGCACAGGAACAGGAGTGTCGTGCAGAGGGCGGAGGCGGCTACGGAGAGGGCCACGCCGAGGTTGCCGTGGCGGCCACCGCCCCGCAGCAGGCGCCAAGTCAGCGTCCATGTGGTGTGGTTGGCCTTCACCGGCCGGCTCCCGTGTTCGCTACGGCGCCCCGCGTGGTCGCCGTCTCTTCTACGATCCGCCCGTCCCGCACCCGTACCGTACGGTCGCACCAGCGGGCGACCGACTCGTCGTGGGTGACCACCACCAGCGCGGTGTTCTGGGCCTTGGTGACCCGCACCAGCAGGCTGATCACCTCCTGGCCCGTCGTCTGGTCGAGGGCGCCGGTCGGTTCGTCGGCGAAGACGACCCCGGCGCCGGCTACCAACGCCCTTGCCAGAGCGACCCGTTGGGCCTGGCCGCCGGAGAGTTCGCCGGGGCGGCTGTCCTCCTTGCCGTCGAGGCCCAGGGGTGCGAACCAGGTGCGGGCCCGGCGTTCCGCCTCGCGGCGGGGTGTGCCGCCGAGCATCAGGGGGAGTGCCACGTTCTCCACCGCCGGGAGTTCGGGCAGCAACTGGCCGAACTGGAAGACGAACCCGAAGCGGGCCCGGCGCAACTCGCTGCGGTGCGGCTCGCGCAGCTGGTCGATGCGCTCGCCGTCCAGCAACACCTGTCCGCTGTCCGGGCGTTCGATGTTCGCCAGGCAGTGCAGCAGCGTCGACTTGCCCGAACCCGAAGGGCCCATCACGGCCACGGACTCGCCGGAGCGCACCGCGATGTCCACCGCGTCGAGCGCGTGCGTCGACCCGAAGGACTTGGACAGCGCGATGCCCTGCAGCACCGGCGGAGGAACAGGAGGTGGGGTGGGGTTCATGGGCCCAACATGCCGCTCCGCCAGGGCACTCCGCCTCGGCCGGGCGACCGGTTCGCGCCCCGCGCGTCGTCCTTTCGGCCGAGGCCGGGCGGCAACGGGCGCCCCTACGCTGCGAGTTGTGCGAGAACTGGACGATCAGAATCTGGGCGACGAGCAGACGGCCCTCTCCCGGCTGTCCCGCCGTACCGCGCTCACCGCGTTGGCCCTGGTCATGGCGTTGTTGTGGGTGCTCGACGTGGCCTCCGTCGTCACCACCGCCGGGCTCCAGGGGAACGGGGTCTGGTGGAGGGTGGTGCCCGGCGTCGTCGCCGCGGCGGCCCTGCTGCTGCCCGGCAGGGCGCCGGCGTTGCCCTGGGGCGCGGGGGCGGCCGTGGTCGTCTCCTGGGCGGTCACCCTGGGGCTGCTCACGTCCGTGACGCCCTCCTTCGCCGGGTGGGGGCTGCTGGAGACGCTGTGTCTGCTGCTCCTGCTGGTGCGTACGGCGAAGGACGTGCCGTCGCCCTGGGCGGCCGCGACTCTGGGCGCCGCGCTCGGTGTCGCCGTGATCGCGGCGCCGATGCGGCTGGACGTGAACGGGGTCGTCTTCTCCTTCCTGCTGACCTTCCCCACGGGTGCCGCCGTCGGGCTCGGCTGCTATCTGCGCAGCCTGGACGACCGCAGAAGGCGTGCGGTTGCCGAGGTGCGGCAGAGCGAGCGGCTCGAACTCGCCCGGGAACTGCACGACTTCGTCGCTCACCACGTCACCGGGATCGTCGTGCAGGCGCAGGCCGCGCGGGCGATCCGGGAGAGCGCGCCCGAGCAGGTGGACGTGCTGTTGGGGCACATCGAGCGGGCCGGGTCCGAAACCCTGCAGTCCATGCGGAAGTTGGTGCGGGTGCTGCGCGAGGACGACGGGCGGGCGGTACGGCCGGGTGACCTCTTCGCCGAACTCGGGGAACTGGTCGCCGCGTTCGCCGAACGCGATGCCCCCGCCACCCTCCAGGTCGCGGCCGAGGTGCGGCAGGCGCGACCCGATCCCGAGGTGGAGACGTCCGTGCGGAACGTGGTGCGGGAGGGGCTGACGAACGTACGGCGGCATGCCTCGGGATCGCCGTCCGTGTCCGTGCGGGTCGCGCTGGCGGGGGAGGACGACGCGGACGGACGGCGGCTTCGGGTCGAGGTGCACAACGCGCCGTCCTCGCGGCGGGCCGCGCCGAACGCCGAACCGCTCGGCGGCCGGGGCGGGTTGGGGCTCGTCGGGCTGGCCGAACGCGCCGAGGCCGTCGGGGGCACGCTGCACGCGAGCCGGGCGGAGGACGGAGGGTGGCGGCTGACGGCGGAGTTTCCGTTGCGCGGGGCTGTGGCAGGATCGCCCGCATGACCGAGGCCAACGCCGGTGCCGACGCGAGCGGTTCGGGGAGACGTATCACGGTTCTGATCGCCGACGATCAGGAAATGGTGCGCACCGGATTCCGGCTCATCCTCCAACTCCAGCCCGACATCGAGGTGGTGGGCGAGGCGGCCGACGGCGCGGAGTGCGTGGAGCTGGCCAGGAAGCTGCGGCCCGACGTGTGTCTCGTCGACATCCGGATGCCGAAGCTCGACGGGCTGGAGGTGACCCGGCTGCTCGCGGGGCCCAAAGCCGTCGATCCGTTGCGGGTGGTGGTCGTGACGACCTTCGACCAGGACGACTACGTCTACGGGGCGTTGCACGGCGGCGCCTGCGGGTTCCTGCTGAAGGACGCGGGACCCGGGCTGCTGGTGGAGGCCGTGCGCGCGGCCTCGCGCGGTGACGCGCTGGTGTCGCCCGCCGTGACCGTACGGCTGTTGGAGCGGATCGGCGAGCAGCGGCCCGCGGCGGAGACCGCCCGGCGGGCCGAGGTGTCCTCAAGTCCCCTGACCGGACGGGAACTCGACGTGGTGCGGTTGGTCGCCGAAGGGCGGACCAACCAGGAGATCTGCGCCGAGCTGTTCGTGTCGCTCTCCACCGTCAAGACCCACATGGCCAGCGTCCAGGGCAAGTTGAAGCTGCGGAACCGGGTGGAGATCGCCGCCTGGGCGTGGCGGTGCGGTGTGGTCGGCGACCGCTGATCCGGCCGGTCGCCGTGCCCCGCACCAACTGCCGCGCCGCACCGCCTACTTCGTCAGGCCGTAGTCGAAGCTCACGCGGTCGCCGTGCACTCCGGTGACGGAGATCAGCATCTTCTTCGTCTCGCCCTTGAAGACGGCGGTGCACGCCACGGTGTAGTCCATCTTCGCGCGCAGCCCGCCCGGGCAGCTCACGGACTGCGGGCCGTCCTGGACGAAGGGGATGGCGTAGTTCTCCTTGGCCTGCTTCTCGACCTCGGCGCGCGGCACCGTGTGGTCAGGGCCGCTCGCGGTGGCGACCGACGAGTTGTCGAACACGTTCCATGCCACCACGACGCCGCCGGCCAGTACGGCGGCCGCGGCCAGGGCGATGACGATGCGCTTCATGCGGAGCTCCTCGATGCGCGGTGCGGCCGGTCCTCACCGGCTGCTGTCCTCAGAGCTTCCTCCCGCACGGGGGCCCGCCGCCTCGGCCGGGCGGCCGGTTCCGGAGCTGGGCCTCGGCCGGAAGTACGAGGGCCGTCCGGCGGTACGACGACCGGCTGGGGCGGTGCCTGAACAGGGGAGGAGTAGGCTCGAAGACACCGAGGGTATTTCGCGCACCGGCCTCCATGCCCGTGTCGTTTTCGGCGATCGAATACGCCGGGCCGGTTGCGATCGGTCCAGAGCAGGGTTCGCGTCATGACTGCGCCCGTTTCATCCGCGCCGGCACCCGAGGACGGGGCAACCACCCCCGCGCTCCGTATCTCGCTGGCTCCCCTCGGTTCCAAGCCGGCTCTGCTGGACGGTGCCTGGTGGCCCCACTCCCGGGATCTGGGGGCGGAACTTCCCCAACTGGTCGCCGTACTCGATCCGTTGTGGGGGCGGATCACGCGGGTCACGGTCAACCCCACGCACTGGCCGGCCGCCTTCCCGCGCAAGGTGCCGGTCGACGGGCATGTCGTGAAGGTGGGCTGGTTCCTGGCCGAGCAGGATCCCCACCAGCTGCTGCTCCTGTCGTACCGCACCTCGCGCTGGGACCTGCTCGTCATACCCCCGGAGACGGACCCCGCCACGGCGGCCTGGCTGATGACCGCCGCGAGCGACCCGCTGCGCACGTCGACCGGGAGTCAGCTGGTCGCCGAGGCGGCGAACGTGCCGGACCTCGTTACGACGCCCTCCTGAACGCGCGCGGTTCGGCCATCACCTGGTCGTGCAGGCGGGCGCAGGTGCGGGTGATCAGGCGGGAGACGTGCATCTGGGAGACGCCGAGCTGCGCGCCGATGCGGGCCTGCGTCATCTCGCAGAAGAAGCGCATGTAGAGGATCTCGCGCTCCCGCTCGGGCAGCGCCCGCAGCAGCGGGCGTAGCGCCTCGCGGTTGACGATCAGGTCGAAGTCGGGCTCGACGTCACCGAGGGTGTCCGTCAGCGGGTGGCCGTCCGTGGGGTGGCCGGGTACGGCGTCCAGGGACCAGGCGGTGTAGGCCTCCAACGCCCCCTGGCCCAGGCGTACTTCGGCCTCCGTCAGTCCGGTGTGCGCGGCGATCTCGTGGACGGCGGAGGTCGACCCGCCCCGCGTGGCGCTCAACTCGTGGTCGGCGGACCGGACTTGACCGCGCAGTTCCTGCACCCGGCGCGGGACGTGGACGACCCAGAGTTCGTCACGGAAGTGCCGCTTCACCTCGCCGAGAATCGTCGGGATCGCGAAGCTGGGGAAGGCCGTACCGAGACTCGGGTCGAAGCGTGACACCGCTTTGACCAGGCCGAGTTGGGCGACCTGCGTGAGATCCTCGGCGGACTCGCCGCGGTGCCGGAAGCGCCGGGCCAGCCGTACGGCCATCGGCATCCACGCGCACACCACTTCCTGGCACAGCGCCGCCCGCTCCGGACCGTTCGGCAGTGCGGCGATCCGGCGGAACGACGCGTCGGTGTCGGGGGAGTCGTCGTAAGTGCGCTTGGTGGTACGGGACTTGAGTGTGCGTTCGGCCTGCATGGGGACGTGCTCCCTCTTCGGTGGTGTCACTCACCGTGGGGTCGGGGGACCGCAGCACACTGGGGAGCAGCGAACACCGCTCCCACGGGGGTGCCTCCGGTCCGAAGCACACCGGACGAGTGCCCGGTGGGGTCGCCTTCAAACGGCTTCATTCGAACGGGTTTTCGTGACATGCGCGGCTATGCTGCTGGACAGACGTCCCAGACCCCGGCGCCGTACCGCCCCACCGAGTCTTCCGAACCGAGGCGTCTCATGAGCAGCCCGCTGCAAGCGCACGAACCCGAAGGCCAGAAGCCGGAGTCGACCGTCATGGGCGTGGCGGACGCCATGGACACTGTTCGGCTGCGCCGGCTGAACCGCTGGCAGGCCGAGGGCCTGCGGGAGGATCTCGCGGATCTGTACGTGGAGTCCTCCGACGCCGACGCGGGCGAGGAGTTCAACGACCGGCAGAAGTTCCTGCTCCGGCTCGCCGACGACGTGAAACTGCCCGGTTTCGACATGCTCGTCGCCGAGGCGGAGGCCCTGGCGGGATGTGTCTGCGGCTTCTCCGTGCCGCGCGACGGATCGTGGTGGCAGGGATTCGACGGGCAGTTGCCCCAGAACCTGGAGCAACTCACGGCGTCCGGGCATGTGTTCGCGATCCTGGAGACCCTCGTCCATCCGCACCAGCACGCCCGCGGCCTCGCCCGCCTGATGCAGGAGCGGCTGCTCACCGACCACCAGGCCTCGCTGGGCGTCACGCTGGTGGACGAGTCCGCCCGGTGGGTCCTGGCCGCCCTCAAGGGGTGGGGGTGGCGGGAGGTCGGGCGGATCCAACGCGAGGACGACACAACTCCCGTACGGGTACTGGTACTTCCGCTCGGCGAACGGACGGAGGACCATCCGGACGGGCTGGCGCACAACGACCGGACGCAACGTCCCGAATAGGTCCAGGACGGGTCCCGCAGTTCACGTAGTTCTCGAACTGTTTAGGTCCGGCGGGCCGGGCTACCCAGTGGGGGCGTCCGTCGGCCGTTCTGGACGAAGGCACCGGAGAGTTGGAACCACAGCTCCCGGTGCCGTCCCCATCCCGTACGGGCTACGGCCGCTCCGCCGCGTGGAGGCGGCGCAGCGCGCGGCGCAACTCCCGCTGGATGTCGGCCGGGAGCGTCGTGTCCTCCGTCGTGGCCACCAGCGCCGCCGCCACGACGCGGAGCTTGATGTTGCAGTGCTGGGAGACGCCCACCAACAGGTCCCAGGCCCGGTCGCCGGTGCACGGTGCGAGGGCCATCACCATGCCGCGTGCCTGGTCGATCACCGCCCGGGTCTCCAGGGCCAGTGCCAACTGACTGTTCTGGGCACGTAGTTGGAGGAGTTCCGCCAGCAGGGCCGGGTCCGGGGGAGGGGGAACGGCCGTCAACAGGGGGCGCAGGGGCCGTTCTTCGTGGGTCGTGGTCGGTTGGTGCGTGGTGCAGGGCGCGTGCCTCATGCCGCAGTCCTTCGACGCGGTGGTTGTGCCCGATGCGAAGCAGGGCGAACACCGCGCCCCCAGCCTAGTCCTGCCCGGGGCTCAGCGGGTGGCGTCGGACTGGTTGCCGCGCTTCAGTGCGCGGGCGCACCAGCCGATGACCGAGGCGTTCACCAGGGCGCCGATGACGACGGCGACGAAGAACATGGCCTTGCCGCCCGGCAGTACGAGGACCACGAGGCTGGCCGGGGCGGTCGCCAGGATCGGGACGACGCCCGCCATGGACTCGCCCGAGTCGTCCATGACGGTCACGACGACCGTCCAGACGACGATGGCCACGCAGATCCCGAGGTAGGCGAGGGCGAAGGGGTTGCGGAGGTTCTGGGTGACTCGGTGGAGCGGGGAACGGGCGGCGTCGGCGTCGGTGCTGGGCATGGCTGTACTCCTAAATGGCCTTGGGGCAAGAGGTGTCGAGGGTTGTTCAGGGATCGTCAGAGGTGCTCGGCGCCCGGTGGGTTCGGGCGGGTGATGCCGAGGTCGTAGGCGAGGATCGTGGCCTGGACGCGGTCGCGCAGGCCGAGTTTGCGGAGCAGGGCGTTGACGTGGGACTTGACCGTGCCGACGGTGATGTCCAACTCCGCCGCGATCTCCGCGTTGTTGAGACCCGAGGCGAGCAGGGCGAGGACGTTGCGCTGGCTGCCGGTGAGGCTCTCCAGTTCGCGCGGGCCGTTCTCGGCGTCGGAACGGAAACCCGCGCCCGCGCCGGACGCGTAGTGGCCGATCAGCCTGCGGGTCGCGGACGGGGCCAGCACGCTCTCGCCGCTCGCCACCACCCGGATTCCCGCGAGGAGTTCGGAGGCGTGCACGTCCTTGAGGAGGAAGCCGGAGGCTCCCGCGCGCAGGGCGTCGAAGACGTAGGCGTCGAGGTCGAAGGTGGTCAGCACGAGGACGCGCGGCGCGTTCTCCCGGGCGGTGATGATCCGGGTCGCGGCGATGCCGTCGAGTTCGGGCATCCGGACGTCCATCACGACCACGTCCGGGGCGAGTTCGGCGGCGAGGACCACCGCGGTGGCCCCGTCGGCTGCCTCGCCGACGACCGTCATGTCGTCCTCGGCGTCGATCACGGCGGCGAAGCCCGCGCGGACGATGCCCTGGTCGTCGACGACCAGCACCCTGAGGCTCATCGTTCTCTCTCCTCGTCGTCCGGTGCCGTGAGCGGCAGCCGGAGGTGGACCGTGCCCGGTGGGCGGCCGGCCGTCAGGGTGCCGCCGAGCGGCGCGATCCTTGCCGTGAGGCGGGTCTGTACGGCGGTGTCCGCGGCGCGGGGTACGCCGGTGGCCGTGATCGTCAACGTACTGCCGTCCGCGTCGAGTTCGAGTACGGCGGGGTCGTTGTCGCCGGTCGCGAGGAGGGTTTCGGCGACGTGGTAGGCGGCGAGGTCCACCTCGGTGGGGAGGCGGTCGGGGACGCGGTCGGTGACGCGTATCTGTACGTCTCGGCCGGTGGCTCGGCACTGGTGTGCCAGCAGGTCGAGGGCCTGGACGGTGGGTTGGGGGCGTAGGTCGGGGGCTGTCGTCTCGTCGGCGTCCCGGACCGCGTCCAGGAGGGCGCGCATCGCTGCGAGGGCCTCTCGGGCGCGGGTGGCTGTTTCGTCGAGGTGGCCTGCCTGTGCCTCGGTGATCATGTCTGCGGTGCGGGCCAGGACGGTGGTCTCCAGTCCCGCTGCGATGCGGCGGCGTTCTGCCCAGGCGTCTCTAACGGCTTCTTCTGTCCAGGTGGCCAGTTGTGCGGTTCGGGTGCCCTGGGTTGCCTGGTTGCGGTGGGCGATCAGGGATCCGGCGTAGTAGGACGCGCCAATTGCCAGTGCGGTAGCGGTAGTTGCTGCCGTGGGTACCGCCCAGGTGGGGAGTGTTGTGCCTCGGTGCAGGATGGCGATCGTCAGGGCGGTGGTGTGTGCGGCTGTGGCTGCGATCGAAAAGACGGAGACGGGGGCCCGAGGCGGTCGGTAGGTGCGGGTCGGTGGGGGCTGGTCGCGCAGTTCCCCGCGCCCCTTGAGGGAGATCACCGCTGCGCATGTTGCCAAGGTGCTCAGGGTCGGGGGTAGCAGTACCGGGCCTGTGTAGTGGCCCACCGACATTGCCAATGGCCATAGCAACGCCAAGCCCAGCAAGGCCAGTTGGACCGTCCTCGGTGCTCTGCGCAGCCACAGGAGTGCTACCGCTTGCGCCGCTGCCAGCAAGGTGAACAGGACGCCCGCCGACACATGCGTGCTGGTCGATGTCGCGTCCGCGCGGATGATCAGGACCGGTAGCAGGGGCTGGAAGCACAGGCCGATCGCGGCGACGACCTGGGCTGCGCGGTAGCTGCGTGGGACGACGTGTTCCGCCGGGGCCGCCGTACGGCCGGGGAGGGTCGCTCGTACCTCCCAACCGTCTTCCGCCGTAGGGCCGGTGGTCAGGGTGCCGCCTGTTTCCCGGGCCCGGGAGCGGAGGAAGCCCTGGCCTCGGCCGCCGCCCAGGCCCGCGCCGTGGGCCGGGGTGCCGGACGGCGGGGCCGCGCTGGTGACGACGATGTCGGTGCGGGTGTCGCCGTAGCGGACGGTCACCGTGGTGTGGGCGCCGGGGGCGTGGCGGGCCACGTTGGTGAGGGCCTCGCGGACGATGCCGTAGGCCGCGTCCGCGACGGCGCCGTCGGGGAGGGGGTCGATCTCGAAGTCGACCGGTTGGTTGAGGCGGCGGAAGCCGGCGATCAGGGAGCGCAACCGCTCCTCGGGGGAGGGGAGTTCCTCGCGGGAGGGGGCCGGGGCACGGACCGCGCTCAGTGCCCGGGTGACCTCGCGGCCCGTCTCGGTCGCGAACTCCAGTGCCTCGGCGGCGAGTTCGGGACGGCGTTCGCGCAGGCCGAGCGCGGCGCCGGCGGTGACGACGACGGCGGTCAGGTGGTGGGCGCTGACGTCGTGCAACTCCCGTTCCATACGGCGCCGTTCGGCCGCGGGGAGGCGGTGGCGCTCGGTCTCGGCGCGGTTCAGGAGGAGTTCGGCTGCCTGGCGGGCGCGTCGGGTGCGGCGTACGGAGAAACCCGCGCCGCACGCGGTGGCGTAGAGCAGGGTGATCAGGACCAGGTCGAGGCCGTTGTTGTCGCTGAGCCCGTGCAGGGTGATGTTCTGCAGGAACTGCCAGAGCGCGAGCGTGACCACGCACAGGACCGTGGTGAAGGTGGCGCGCTCGGTCGCCACCGTGAACAGGGCGAGCGCGACGCCCGCGGTGCCGAAGACCGCCATCGCCCCGGTGGGCAGCGGGCCGGCGCCCACCGCGCAGGCGGCGGCGACCACGATGAGCGTGATCACCGGACGGGTACGGCGCAGGGCGAGCGCGGCCGTCACGGATCCCGCGACCAGCGCGGCCACGAGCAGGTCGGCCGCGGTCGGCACGGTGCCGCGCAGCAGCGGAGCCACCGGCCACACCAGGGCCTGGGCACAGATCAGCAGGACCGGGAGCAGCCGGTCGTCGGTTCGTTTCATGACACTCAAAGGCTATGGGCGCAGGTGAGGGGCCCGGGTCAGGCGGAAGGGGGATTACGGTCCCGCCCTTCTCTATCTCTGGTTCGACGCGCCAACCGTCCTTCCGCCTGAGGACCGGACCCCGCCTCGCTCCTAGGCTCGATCACATCGAGGGAAGCGGTCGACCACCGCCTCCCACACCATCCACATCACACAGGGGGATTTCCCATGTCCATGTCCAAGCGCGCTCTTCTCCTCTCCCTCGCCTCCGTCGCCGCGGTCGGCGGAGTCGTCGCCGGCGGCCTCGCCGCGTCCGCCGCCTCGGCGGCCCCCGAGAAGCCGGCCCTGGAGAACGGCTCGGCCCACTACACCGCCCCCTCCGCGAACGGCGCCGGTTCCTTCACCTACACCGTGGACGTCAGTGACAACTCGGGCATCCGCGGCCTCAAGATCGTCGCCTGGCCCGCGAGTTCGAAGCTGAAGCCGACCGCGACGGACCTGCGCGACGTCGAGTCCGCCACGTGCGGGAGCACCTCGGACGACACCTCCCGCTGCACCTACACCTTCAAGGTCACCAAGAAGGAGGCGGCCGAGGCGGCCAAGGGCACCTGGTACGTCTCGGCCCTCGCCACCGCCAAGGACGGCGACACGACGTTCGTGCCCAAGGCGGCGACCTTCGACATCGCCGGCTGACACCGGCACGCGGTCACTTGAGATACGGCGCCCCGTCTCGGTCGAGACGGGGCGCCGGGTGTTGTCGTAGAAGAAGGGCGTGACGGGGAGGCTGCTGTCCGGGCCGGGGTTTCCTGGTTCCCCGGTGCGCGGAGCGACCGGGTGGCTACAGTCTTGCTCCCGGGACGGTGACACGCAGCGGTGGGGCGGTTGGGTGGAGCGACGATTCTTTATTGCGCTGGGCAGCGGCCGGTACCGCCACCTTCCCGAGGGCGAGCAACTCGCCTCCGTACCGGACGACATCACGGCGGCCAGGGATCTGTTCACCGGGCTCGGCTACACAGCGGTACTGCCCGGGCTGGGTGAGTACGAGGGTGCCGAGCAGATCCGTCAGAAGCTGCGCCACTGGTTCGCGGACACCGCCCCCACCGGCGACGACGCGGTCGTCCTCTACTTCGCGGGGCACGGCGCGGTCGAACCCCGCGACCGGCACTATCTGTTCACCTGGGACTCCGACCCCGAGGATCTCGCCGCCACCGCCCTCGCCACCGAGGACCTGGTGCGCATCCTCGGCAAGGGGGACCTACGGCATCTGCTGCTGATCCTCGACACCTGCGCGGGCGGAGCGGGCAGCGCGGACGCGGCCACGGTCGCCCTGAACCGGCTCGCCCGCAATCCCACCGGCACGGGCTCCACCGGTCTGTGGTTCCTGGCCTCCGCCCGCCGCAAGGACACCGCTGGTGACGCTCGGCTCGCCCCTGGCCGTGCGCGGGACGGTGTTCGACCGGCTGGTGCCGCCGCCCCGGGACGGACTGGCCCGCTGGCCTGCCCCGGTGAAGGCGTGGACCAACATCGCCGACCGGGGTGACGCGGTGGCGCTGGTGAAGGAACTCGCGCCGGCGTTCGGCAAGCGGGTCGACGACGTCCCCGTACACAATGGGGCGAAAGCCCACGACGTACGCCCCTACCTCACGGCCCTCGAAACGGGCGAGGCCATCGGCAAGGCCCTCGCCGGGCGGGGCGGCGACTGAGGAACGAGAGGTCGGGACATGGTCAACTCCCCTGCAGCAGTTGGAGGTTACTCCGGTACCCCCCTCGCGAAGAAGATCGGCGTCAAGCCCGGCCACCGGGTGGGTCTGCGCCATGCTCCCGACCTCTGGACCATTCCCGGACTCCCCGACGACTGCGAGGTCACCGCCTGCGGTCCGCGTGGCGCGGACGTGACGGTCGCCTTCTACCGGGAGCGGCGGCAACTGGACGCGGAGGGACCGGAACTGGTCCGCGAGCTCGCCGACACCGCCATGCTCTGGATCGCCTGGCCGCGCAGGGCCGCGGGGCACGCGAGCGACCTCACCGAGAACCATCTGCGGGACCTCTTCCTCCCCCTCGGTGTCGTCGATGTGAAGGTCGCCGCGTTGGGGGACGACTGGGCGGGGCTGAAGTTCGTGCGCCGGAGGGAAAACCGGCAAAGCCACAACAAAGGTCCCGCAAAATGAACTTGAGTCGGAGCAACCGGCCGACCTGAGGCAACATCTTGGTGAACGGGGAGTGCCGCGCGGTCAGGGCGCGGGCATCGCCGGATGGCCGGATGGAGCGAGAGACGTGCCGGATGGAGTGAGCGACGTGGTCGAGCCGAGGATCGCCGTCGCCGTGGTGACCATGGGAAACCGGCCCGCGGAGGTCGACGCGCTCCTCGAGTCCGTGGCCAAGCAGGACCTTCCGCCCACCCGGATCGTGATCGTCGGAAACGGCTGCCGACTCCCGGAGTTCACCGACCGGCTCTCCCTCCCCGGCGAGGTCACCATCATCGACCTCGACGAGAACCTCGGCTGCCCCGGCGGCCGCAACGTGGGCCTGGCCCGGCTCCGCGCGTTCGGCGACGTGGACGTCGTAGTGGAACTCGACGACGACGGACTGCTCGTCGACGCGGACGTGCTGCGCCGCGTGCGCGATCTGTACGCGGCCGAACCCCGCCTGGGCATCGTCGGGTTCCGGATCGCCGACGAGCACGGGGAGACCCAGCGGCGCCATGTGCCGCGGGTCGGCGCGGGGGATCCGATGGAGGGCGGGTACGTCACCGGGTTCCTGGGCGGCGGGCACGCGCTGAGCATGGCGATGCTCGCCGAGACGGGGGACTGGCCGGCCGAGTTCTTCTTCGCGCACGAGGAGACCGACCTCGCCTGGCGGGCCGCCGACGCCGGCTGGAGCATCCTGTACGCCCCCGAGCTGCTCCTCCAGCACCCCAAGACCTCGCCCGCCCGGCACGCCATCTACTACCGGGTCACCGCCCGCAACCGCGTCTGGCTGGTCCGCCGCCGGCTCCCGCTCGCGCTGATCCCGGTCCACCTGGGCATCTGGACGCTGCTCACGCTCGTACGGACACGGTCGCTCGCCGGGCTGCGGGCCTGGTTCGGCGGATTCGTGGAGGGCGTGCGCGAACCGGCGGGGGAGCGGCGGCCGATGCGGTGGCGGACGGTGTGGCGGCTGACGCGGCTGGGGCGCCCGCCGGTCATCTGACCGACCCGTAGTACCCGTAGTACCTCAGAGGCGTCCGGCCGACCCGTAGTACCTCAGAGGCGTCCGGCCGACCCGTAGTACCTCAGGGGTAGCCGGCCGACCCGTAATACCTCGGATGTAAGGGACGAGGGCCCCGGTCGGTCACCTCCGCCGACCGGGGCCCTCTCGCGCCCCCGGACCCGGCCGCGACGGCGACACTCCCCCGAGCTGCGCGTCGTACGCGCGCACCGTCGGGCCAGATCCGATGATGTGATCACATCAGGTCGCACCAACGAATCGCTAACATGTGGCCAATGGTGCGCACGATGCTCCTGGGCCGCGTGGCCTGAAGTCGCCGGACGGTGGCGGGAGACACCCGGTACGGCAACGGTTCCGGTGTTCGGCGGCCACGGCAAGCTGGCGGGAAACCGTCGTGAACAGGGCGGATATCCGCCAAGGGGCGCGGTCACGAGAGGTCGCGCGGAAGGGTGACGGGTTCGGTGTGATGCGGTACGAGCTGCGGTTCGGACTGCTGGGCACGCCCGTCCTTTTCGACCCGGTCGACGACGATGCCGTGCACCCCGTCGGCAGCCCCAAGGTGCGGGTGCTGCTGGCCGCGCTGCTTCTCGAACCCGGCCGAGTGGTCTCCGTGGACGCCCTGAAGGACGCCCTGTGGGGCGGCTCGCCGCCGGCGTCCGCACACGCCTCCCTGCACAACCACGTGACCCGCCTTCGCCGCCTCCTCGACGACCCCGACCGGCTGCGCGCGGTACCGCCCGGATACGTACTCCGGGTCGACGAGGGCGAGTTGGACGTCCACGTCTTCGAGGCCCACGTCGCCGCGGCCCGCACCGCGCACGCGGCGAAGGACTGGCCCGCCACGGTCCGCGCCTGCACGGCGGCCCTCGCCCTCTGGCGCGGCACCCCGCTCAGCGGAGTCCCCGCCGAACTCGGCGGCTACGCCTTCGCGCAGCGTCTGACCGAGGCCCGCCTCCTCGCCCTCGAATGGTGCTACGACGCGGAGTTGGCCCTGGGCGGCCCCCGCCTCGGCGCCCTCGTCCCCGAGTTGGCCGCACTGGTCGCCGACCACCCCCTCCGCGAGTCCTATCACCGCCAGCTGATGCTCGCCCTCCACCACACCGGCCGCCAGGCGGAGGCCCTCGCCGTCCACCGGGACCTCCGCAACCGCCTGATCGAGGAGCTCGGTATCGAGCCCGGGGCGGGGGTCCGGGGGGCGCACGTGGAGGTGTTGCGGGGGGTGGGGGTTCGGGAGGCGGCTCGTCAGGCGGGGGAGGAAAGGCCGCAAGGGGCGACGGCTCGGGACGGGGAGGTGCCGCAGCGGGCCCGCGCTCGGGAGGCGCGCGCGGAGATGCCGCAGGGCACGGAGGTGCGGGAGGCGTGGGACCTGCCGCGCGGGGCGGCGGGGGTGCGGGGCGCGGGGGCGGAACGGGGGGCGGACGCCGGGCATATTGAGTACGGCGGTCGGGTCGGGGATGCGGGTCTCATCGAGGACGGCGGTCGGGTCGAGGATGCCGGTCTCATCGAGGACGCAGGTCACAGTGGGGCTCCAGGTCGTGTCGGAGTCGTCGAGGCCGCTTGCGCGGACGAGCCGATGAACGTGTCCGGCGCACCCTCCGCACCTGACGTGCCCACTGCCTCCCACCCCGCCGCCCCCGACTCCCGAGGCCAGCCCGCCCCCCACCCCGCCCAACTCCCGCCCCCACCAGCCCACTTCACCGGACGTACGGAAACCTCCCACGCCCTGCACGACACCCTCGCGCCCCTCTCCGCCGACCCCGGAGCGCAACCCCTCGCCGTCATCACGGTCATCACCGGCATGGCCGGCGTAGGCAAGAGCGCGCTCGCGCTGCACACGGCGCATGCGTTGCGGAGCCGGTTCCCCGACGGGCAGTTGTACGTGAACCTGCACGGCGCCACCCCCGGCATGACCCCCCTCGCCTCCGGCCAGGCGCTCCACGCCCTGCTCCGCGACCTCGGTGCCGAACCACGTCACATCCCCGAACACCCGGACGCGGCAAGCGCGTTGCTCCGCTCCCTGCTCGCCCCCACCCGCACGCTGATGGTGCTGGACGACGCCGAGAACGCCGCCCAGGTACGGCCGTTGCTGCCGGCCGGCGCCAGCTGCGCGGTGATCGTCACCAGCCGTTCCCCGCTGACCGCGCTCGACGGCGCCCGCCGCTTTCCGCTCACCCCCCTGTCCGGCGAGGACAGCGCCGCACTGCTGCGCGCGGTCTCCGGCCGCGACGGCCTCGACGCGGCCCACCCGCTCGTCGAACTCACCGGCCGCCTCCCGCTCGCCCTGCGCATCGTCGCCGCCCGACTGGCCGCCCGCCACGCCCTCACCCCGGACGTCCTGGCCGGTCAACTCGCCGCCACGGAAAGCCGGTTGCGCCACCTGGAGTACGACGACCTCAGCGTCCGCCGCTCCCTGGCCGTCGCCCACGACGCCCTCGCCGCCTCGGACCGCGAGACCGACCGCGACGCGGCCCGCACCCTGCACCACATCGGCACCCTCGACCTCCCGGCCTACGGCGCACCCCTGCTCGCCCGCCTCGCCGACACCGACGAACGCCGAGCCGAGGCAGCCCTCGACCGCCTGGTCGACGTAGCCCTGCTGGAGGAGACGTCGTACGGCCGTTACGCCCCCCACGACCTGGTCCGCGACTTCGCCCGCGAACTGGCTGAGAGAGAAGGGGAGTTGGAGGGGGAGGTGGGCAAGGGAGGTGACAGGGGAGGGAAGGGCGCCCTCGTAGGTGCCGACCTCATGGAGGCCCCTCTTTCCGAAGTCACCCCCGCCGCAACCGACCTCATCGCAACCGCCCTCGCCTGGTACGCCGCCCACGCCGAACGCACCCTCACCGCGATCGTCGAACCGGGCCTCGACCAGGACGACCGCCGCCGACCGACCGCCGCGCAGCCCCCCGGCCACCCCACCGAGGTCGCGGCCACCACCCCCTTCCCCCGCCCCGAAGACGCCTTCGCCTGGGGCGACTTGGAGCTGGAGAACGTGGTCGCGCTCGTGACCCGGTACCGCGACACCCTCGATCTCCGCCGGACCGCCCACGTCTCGACGCTCGTCCGGCTCCTCTTCCCCTACGTCCTGCGCAGCGGCAGGGTCGCCGAGACGGAGGTGCTCGGCCGGGCCGCCCTCGGCGCGGCCCGGCGGCTCGGGGACGCGGCGGCGGAGGCGTACGCACTGGGGGATCTCGCCGGGCTGCACTTCCTGACCGGCCGCCAGAACGAGGCCCTCGTGCTCAACGACCAGGCCCTGGCGATCTGGTGGCGGCTCGACGCGGTCTCCTGGATCCGCCGTTGCCTCAACAACCGCGGCCTGCTCCTCGAAGGTCTGGGCCGTTACGCCGAGTCGGGCGTCGCCCTGCGCCAAAGCCTCGCCCACTCACGGCAGTTGGACGACCCGTACGGCGAGGCCGTGACCCACAGCCACCTCGGCAACCTGTACGAACACACCGATCCCCGCGCCGCCATCGAACAGCACCGCCGCTCCCTGGCCATCGGCGACGAGATCGGGGCCGTCATCGTGCAGCACTCCGCGCACTGCAACATCGGCTACGCCCACCTCACCCTCGGCGAACCGGCCGCCGCCGTACCGCACTTCGAGGAGAGCCTGCGCATCCTCGGCGGCCACGGCGACTGGCACGGCGAGTCCCAGACCCGCCTCGGCCTGGTCCGCGCCCTCCGCCTCCTCGGCCGCACCGAAGACATCCGTACCGAAGACATCCGTACCGAAGACGTCCGTACCGAAGACATCCGTACCGAAGACATCCGTACCGAAGACGCCCGTACCGAACGAGCCCGTACCGAAGACGCCCGTACCGAACGAGCCCGTACCGAAGACACCCGCACCGAACGAGCCCGTACCGAAGACACCCGCACCGAAGGAGCCCGGACCGAACGAGCCCGTACCGAACGAGCCGACACCGAAGGCACTCACACTGAACCCGCCCACACCACACGCGCCCACACCGAGTGCGCCGAACTCCTCCGCCGCGCGGACGCCCGCGCCGACCGCTACATGGGCGGCCTGGCCCGGCATCAACTCGGCCTGCTGCTAAGGGAACAGGGCCGCGAGCACGAGGCGTACGACGCATGGTGGGCCGCCCTCGACGCGCTCGACGGGACGGACGAGAAGGTCGTCGTCCGGGAGCTCGGCGAGCTGTTGTCGCAGTGTGACGCGCGTCGACCTCCTCAGCCGTAGGCCTTACTTGGCATCGGCGTAGCACTCAACTACCGCCACCGTGAAGGGAAACCGCACCGGCGTCTCCCCGAACGTCAGCCGACCGGCGAGGTCCGCCGCCTCCTGTATCGCCGCGGCCACGGTCCCGGTCTCCTCCTCGGGGCAGTGCACGATCACCTCGTCGTGCTGGAAGAAGACCAGCTCGGCCGCCAGCCCCGCACAGGACCGCCGGAGCGCGGCCAGCATCAGGAGGGCCCAGTCCGCCGCGCTGCCCTGGACGACGAAGTTGCGGGCGAAGCGGCCCCGGGCGCGGGAGTTGGTGGAGGCGTAACCCGGCACCCAGCCCTGGTCGGCGGGGGCGGTGACGGGGTCGTCCTGCGGGATGCCCGCCTCCTCCGCCGCGTCCTCGCCCCCGGCCACCGGCGGGCAGGTCCGCCCCAGCCAGGTCCGGACGAGCCGCCCCTCCTCGCCCGCCTTCGCGGCGTCGTCGACGTACGCCACCGCCTTGGGGAACCGGCGTCTGAGCGCGGCGAGGTTCTTGAGGCCGTCGCCGGAGGTCTGGCCGTAGACCGCGCCGAGCACGGCGATCTTGGCCTGGTCGCGGTCGCCGGAGAAGGCGCGGTCGGACACGGACTGGTAGAGGTCGGTGGCGCGGCCGGCCACCTCCATCAGCCCGGGGTCGCGGGAGATCGCGGCGAGCACCCGCGGTTCCATCTGGTCGGCGTCGGCGACGACGAGCCGCCAGCCCGGGTCGGCGACCACGGCCCGCCGGATCACCTTGGGGATCTGCAGCCCGCCCCCGCCGTTGGTGACCCAGCGACCGGTGACCGTGCCGCCCGCGAGGAACTCCGGCCGGAACCGCCCGTCCCGCACCCAGTCCTGCAGCCAGGACCAGCCGTGCGCCACCCAGATCCGGTACAGCTTCTTGTACTCCAGCAGCGGCTTCACGGCCGGATGGTCGAGGGACTGGATCTCCCAGCGCCGGGTCGACCTGACCTTGATCCCGGCCTCGGCGAAGGCCTTGACCACATCGGCGGGGAGATCCGGCCGCACCCGTCTCCCGAAGGCGACGGACACCTCGTCCGCCAGCTCGGCCAGCCGCCGCGGCTCACCACCGCCCGCGTACCGATCGCCCAGCAACTCGTGGAGCATCTCCCGGTGCACGTCGGCGCTCCACGGCAGCCCGGCCCGGTTCATCTCGGCGGCGACCAGCATCCCCGCCGACTCGGAGGCGGTGAGCAGGCGCATCCGGTCGGGGTGGGTGGTGGCGTCGTGCCGTCGCTGCTGCTCGGCGTACACGGCGAGCAGGTCGGCCAGCGGGAGATGGACGCTCTGCGGCTCGAAGAGCGAGGGCTGCGCGCCCGGTTCGGCGGCCCGCTGCGGCGGATCCGGCGGTACGGCCCCGCCCCGCAACCGGGCCAGCGCGGCCGCCGCCGACCGCGGTTCACCGTGCCGCCCCTCGTGCCCGAGCAAGAGCGTCTCGGCGTCCTCCACGTCGTAGCACCGCTCCACCCGCACCCCCGCGGCGAGCAGCAGCGGATACACCTCGGCCGTGGACCGCCACACCCACCGCCCCACGTCGGGCCGTCCCCGCACGGCCTCGACCAGGTCCGGCTCCCGCCCCACCGCCCCCACGGGCAGCCCGTCCGGACCGAGGGCGGCGACCTCCACACCACCACCCTCGGCCGGAGCGAGCGCCCAGCGATCGGTCATGTCCGCGAGTGTGGCACGCAGGTCTGACAACGTCCCCGACCTGCGCGAATAGCGTCGCCCGCACAGCATCTCCGAGCGAAGAAACGTCACGCGCACACTCGTACGGGTGCCGCATCACGAGATCACGGACGGCCCTCTCGCCTACGCTGACGGGGTCGCTCCGTACGAAGGAGGTCCGCCGTGGCACTGACCGCCCCAGAGCGTCGACTGAGTCCTCATCCGAGTCCGACGGAGGAGAGGCGCATGGAGGCTTCGGTGGAGGCCGCCTTCGAGGCGTTCGACGCTGCCGCCCCGGAGGGATGGCGCGTGGAGTTGATCGAAGGGAAGATCCACGCGGTGCCTTCGGCAAATGGGGAGCATGAGGAGATCGTGTCCGAGGTCACCGGGCAGGTCCGGGACCATCGAAAGGACTACGGTCGCTACACCGGTATCGGCCTGCACGTTCCGGACGCGTCCGGCACCGGCAAGGTCGTCCCCGACCTGGTGATCGCCCCGAAGGGCAGCTTCGCCGACGACCTGCGCTATCACGACCCCGCGCCCGTCGTCCTCGTCGGCGAGGTGACCCCCGAGTCCACCGCCGTCAACGACCGCGGTCCCGAACTGCGTGGCTACGCGCGCGCGGGCATCCCCTGTTACCTGTTGATCGACCGCGAGGCCGGGACGGTCATCGTCTACAGCGAGCCCTCCGAGGACCGCTAAACCCGGGCCGCCGAGATCGAGATCTCCAAGACCGTGGCGCTGCCCGAGCCGCTCGGGTTCGACCTCGACACGAGCCAGTTCTGACCCGGGCGGCGGGCAGGCCGTCTCAGCCCTGAAACCCCTTGAGCATTCCCGCGATGTGCCCTTCGGTCGTGGCCTTGTCGATGCCCAGGCCGTTGAGGACGCCCTCGCCGTTCTCGTGCTCCAGGAGGGCCAGCAGGATGTGTTCGGTGCCGATGTAGTTGTGGCCGAGGCGCAGGGCCTCGCGGAAGGTGAGTTCCAGGACCTTCTTGGCGTCGGGGCCGTAAGGGACGAGCTCCGGGACCTCGTCGGCGGCCGGGGGGAGTGCGGCGGCGGCCGCCTGGCGTACGGCGTCCAGGAGGACGTCCTGCGCGACGATCGCCTTGGCCGCCAGCCCGTCCGGTTCGGCGAGCAGGCCGAGGACCAGGTGCTCGGGTCGGCCCTCGGGGTTGCGGGCGGCGACGGCTTCGTTGTGGGCGGCCATCACCACGTTGCGGGCGCGCGGCGTGTATCGGCCGAACCCCTGACTGGGGTCGAGGTCGGCCGATTCCTTCGCCACGAAGCGCTTCTGCGCGGCCTGCCGGGTGACGCCCATGCTCTTGCCGATGTCCGTCCAGGAGGCACCGGAACGCCGGGCCTGGTCCACGAAGTGGCCGATCAGATGGTCGGCGACATCGCCCAGGTGGTCGGCGGCGATGACCGCGTCCTGGAGCTGGTCGAGCGGTGCGGGGTGGACCAGTTTGATGGCCGCGATGAGGTCGTCGAGACGTACGGATGAGGTGACGTTCGGGTTGGTCGTCATGTGTCAACCGTAGGTTGACAGCGTGAGGGTGTCAACCCCGAGTTGACACCTGTCCGGCAGGTGAAGGCGAGGGCGTGATCAAGTAAAAGCCGGTCTGCGTCGATTTCGATAATGATAGATATGGGAGGTCATCACCCCCACCTCCCCAACGGAGTTATCGTGCAAAAGGTCATCGATTACATAGAGGAACGCCGGGCGTCGTACGAAGGGCATGAATTCTTCACCGGCTTATTGGCCGACGAATCGCTCCCCGGCGAAAAGCGTCTGGCGTGGGGCCCCAGCGTGATCCCGTTCATCATGGGCTACTCCGACCTGAACAAGTACGTCTTCCGCAAGAGCGCCGAGGACGCCGAACGCGACCAGCTGCAGTCCCTGCTCAACGCGCACACGTACGAGGAGGACTTCCACTGGCAGTGGATGCTGACCGACCTGGAGAAGCTGGGCGCCGACCGCGAGTTGCCCCTGTCGGACGCCACCCGCGTCCTGTGGAGCGGGGACTTCCAGCACTCCCGCCGCCTCGTCCTGGAACTGGCCGCACTCGCCGCCGACGC
The DNA here is from genome assembly GCF_045162565.1 of Streptomyces sp. NBC_00986. NCBI lineage: Bacteria > Bacillati > Actinomycetota > Actinomycetes > Kitasatosporales > Streptomycetaceae > Streptomyces > Streptomyces sp. NBC_00986. Next base: position 5,559,779 of record NZ_CP108733.1, on the reverse strand, counting down.
ACCGACGTACGCCGTCTTCGCCATGGTCGAGTCCATCGAGGCGGTCTCCATCACGATCTTCACGCACTGCCGGGGAATCGCCCTGCGGGACGGCCGCGAATGCGAATTCTTCGGCACAAAGCATTACCTGGCGGAGGCGTCGCACAGCATCAAGTCACCGGAAGTCGAAGAAACGAGCCTGCCGTCCCTCGACGAGGCCCAGCGCGAGGAATCCAGGCGGATGGTGGACCGCACGTTCGCGCTTTTCGACGACTGGTCCGGCGCTCTCCTGAAATTCGCGCTCGACAACTCGGACCCCGACCGTACCTACGCGAGGATGATCCAGCAGAGCAAGGACCTGCTGCCGGAGGCGGAGGCGGCGGCCGCGAGCGCGTTCTAGGGATGCGTCATCCAGGGATCCGCGTTCCGAGATTCCTGGCCGCTACGGCGTGAGCGACCCGGCGGCGCCGGCCAGCAGCCAGTCGAGGCCGCGTTCGAAGCTCGCCTCCGGGTCGTCGTTGTAGAGCAGCTCGGAGAAACCGGTCTCGGCGAGGTGGGGGAGCCTGCCGGCGTCGATCTGCGTCTGGACGTACTCCGTGGTGGCCGCGCGGCGGGCGGTGCCGGCCTCCTCGGTGGTCCGGCGCCGGATCCCGCCGGACAGCTCGGCCGTCACATGCCCGAGCGTGAACGTGTCGACCGCGAGGATGAGCGCCCGCAGTACGGCGCCGTCGGCGTCCAACCCCCGTACCGCGGCGGCGGATTCGTCCATGCGCTTCAGCGAGGCGGGGCCGACCGGGCACCCCGTGTCCCGGGTGGCCAGCAGCCACGGGTGGCGCAGCGCGGCGGCCCGGTTGGCCCGGGCGAGCACGCGCAACGCCTCGCACCAGTCGGAGGGGACGTCCCCCACGAGCGTCTCCTCCGCGGCGGCGTCGTGCATCAGCTCGAACAGGTCGTCCTTGCTGTCGATGTGCGCGTAGAGGCTCATCGGCCGGGCCTTCAACTCCCCGGCGATCCGCCGGATCGAGACGGCGTCGAGCCCCTCGCTGTCGGCGACCGCCATCGCGGCCCGCACGATCCGCTCACGCGTGAGCGGCTTCGCCTTCGGCTTCGCGTCGCGCTCGGCCTCACGCAGCCAGATCGGCTCGCCGTGGTTCGGGGCGGAAGGGCGTTGTGTGGGCACGGTCCGAAGTCTAACGGTGCGGGGTACGCCCGAGCGATACGCTGTACGAGATTCCGATACGCTGTATCGCGCCAGGGCTCCGGGCTTCGGCCTCCGGGCCCCGCACCGTACCGATGCCCCGGCACAGGAGGAACGCAGTGGAGACCACCACCACGGACACCACGACCACGGGCACCAACACCACGGACACCACAACCATCGAGTGCTACCGCTTCGTAGAGCCCGACCTGACCTCGGCGAACGGAGACGTGACCTGGCGGATCGGCGAATGGAACCGGACGACCGGGGCCGTCCGCTGCTGCGCGAACGGCCTGCACGCGTCCCCGACACCGAGGGACTCCCTGCGCAACGTGTACGGCCGGCGCTGGTTCCTCGCGGAGGCGAGGGGCGAATTCTCCCGCCGGTCCCACAAGTTCGCGGCGAGCGAGATGCGCCTCGTGGAGGAGATACCCGCAGTTGTTCTACGACGTTTCGCGATCCGATGCGCGCAGGACGCCCTCGATCACCTGGAGCGGCGACACCCCGTCGACGCCCGGGTACGTCAGTGTCTCCAGGCCGCGGAAGGCTTCCTGGACGGCACGCTCCACGAAGCCGACCTGATCGAAGCGCGCCAGGCCGCGGGCGGGTTGGTCGCCTCCGGCGCACCCATCGGCGCGGACACGGGACGCGCCGTGGCCGCCACGATCGCCGCGTCCTGCGCCGCCGACGGGGACGCCGCCTCCTGGGCGTCCGCGGCGGCGGCAGCGGCGTACGCGGCCCATGCCGCCGCCGACGCCATCGAGGCGGCCGAGGCCCTCGTGGCCGTATACGCGCCGGTCCACAACGTCGCGGCCGGCATCGCCGCCTCGCACGTCGCCGACCGCGCCGCCACCGCCGCACACACGGCCGCCGCAGCAGGCGCCGGCGCCCACGCGGCAGCCGTCGCAGCGGCCCGCGGCACCTACGCGGCCGACACGGCGGCCGACCCGTACTTCGCGGCGTTCTCGGAGTTCTCCACGCACCCCGCCGACACTCACTACCTGGCGCAGAACGCGGTGCTTCTTGAGCTGATCGGCGATGCGCGAGCAACGCACTTGTAACCGGGGCGAGTTGGTTGTCCACAGGGTGTGGACGAGCAAGCTTCGTCGACCCCCGCGCAGGTAACCCCGCGAAGGAAACGCGGCAGCGAGGCCCAACACATACGAGCCGAACGCGCCGAGCGCAGGACCAGTACGGCAGACCAGCACAGCACTCCCTCCGGACCCGCCAGGCGCGCCGCACCCCCGGCGGCGAACAGCGTGCACGACTCCCCGCCCCCTCCTCTCCCCACCCCATGACACGATCACCCGGTGACCAGCAAGACCACCACCGTCGAGCGCGCCTTCGAGGCCGCCCTCTACGCCGACACCCACGACGCCCTCGACGCGGGTGCCTCGATCCTCGCCGCCGATCCCGCCGTGGACGCCGAACTGGCCGGCCGTGGAAGGGAGTTCGTGGCGGCGGCGTGGCGGCGTGGCTGGCAGCCCGCGGATGTCGTACGGCTGGTTCGGCGGGAGTTGGACGACGTACACGTACGGCTCGTCTCGGCGTTGATCCGCGCGCAGGCGCCGGACGACCGGGCGCGCGGCCCCCGTTGGGCGGCGCAGGTCGACGAACTGACCGCCGAGGAACCGCCCCGCACCGACCGTTTCACGCACGCCAGCACCGTGCTGGAGCTGTACCGCCTGCTGCTGCGGCTGCCGAGCCTCGAACCCCTCGACGAGCACGAACCGAAACCGCACGAGAACCGTCGGCCCGCGTCCCGCATGCTCACTCGCATCCGCGCGCTGCTCGCGAAGGCGGAGGCGACCGGGTTCCCGGAGGAGGCGGAGGCGCTGAGCGCCAAGGCGCAGGAACTGATGGCGCGGCACAGTATCGACGAGGCGCTGCTCGACGCGCAGGCGCCGGCGAAGGACGCGCCCGGCGCGTGCCGGATCGGGGTCGAGGCGCCGTACGAGCAGGCGAAGGCGGTACTGCTGGACGCGGTCGCCGGCGCGAACCACTGCCGGGCCGTCTGGAACGAGGCCTTCGGTTTCTCCACCGTCGTCGGTTTCGAGGGTGATCTGGAGGTGGTCGAACTCCTCTACACCTCGCTCCTCGTCCAGGCCACGACCGCGATGACGCGCGCGGAGGCGGCCCAGCGCGCGGGTGGCCGCCGGCGGACCAAGACCTTCCGCCAGTCCTTCCTCGCGGCCTACGCCCACCGCATCGGGGACCGGCTGGCGCAGGCCGCCGGGACGCAGGTCACCGACGACCTGCTCCCGGTGCTGGCCACCCGCGAGGTCGCCGTCACCGACCGCGTCGACGCGATGTTCCCGGAGACCACCACGACCCGCCTGCGCGGCGTCACCGACGAGGCGGGCTGGACGGAGGGCGCCGAGGCGGCGGACCGGGCCCAGGTCAGGGCCCGGCCGCCACTGGACTGACGGCCGTCAGTCGCCGGCCTGCGTGAAGGCGCTGACCGAGGCGTCCGAGTCGCTCACGGAGGTCTTGCCCTGGACGGGTCCGTACGACCACTTGTAGCTCGTGGTGTCGCTGCTGCCGGGCAGGGTGATGACCACCTTCGTCGCGGCCAGGCTCAGCTTGTCGCCCGCCTTGCCGCGCACGTAGGTGATGGTGAAGGACGCCGCGTCGCCCTTGGCGAGCCGCAGTTTCTGAGCCTTGGCGCCCTTCAGCGTGGAGAGGACGACCTTGGTGCCGCCGCCCTCCAGCGTGGCACCCGGGAACCCGTCCAGGTCGCACGGCTTGCTCTGGTTGGTGAGCGAGACGGGCACTTCACCGGTGTCACCGGCGGCCGGCGCGGTACTGGCGGGCCCGACCTGGACGGCGACGCCGTCGAACGAGCAGGCCGACCCGTTCTTGCTGTCGGAGGAACCACCGCCGCTGCCACTGTCGCAGGCGGTCAGAAGCAGAGCCGACGCGAGCGCGGCGACGGCGAGGGGAATGGTGCGCATGAGGGGATCATCCCGCACGGAACAGCCTCCCGCTGACAGGCCTACGCCCGCAGAGCCACGCCAGATCGCCGACCCGGCACACCTCTTGCGCTGAAATGTGACACTCAGGGCCCCGAGTGTCACATTTCCTCGGAACCCACCCCCAGCCTGTACGGTCCGGGCCTCAAGACACACGCCCCGGGGCCACGCAAGGCCTACGACCCCAAGCCGCTACGACGACCCCAAGCTCGCCGTAGGCAGCCCCGACGGCAGCTTCCCGCCCTCGGCCCGCGTGTACGTCTCCTTGCCTGCACTCCCCGACCAGGTGACCGCGAGGCTCGACTTGCTGACGGAGTCGACCATCCCGGTCGTCCGGGTCTTGCTCTTGTCCGTGCACGTGAGGTGGATCATCTGCATCCCCGCCTCCTCACCGGCCGTCCCGTTGCACACGGTGCCACCGGTCGTGAACAGCGCGGCCTGCTTGTCGGTGACCACAAGGACCAACGCCTTGCCGCCGGCCGTGGCGAGCCAACTGCCCTGCAGCCCGTCGGACGCGGCCGACGGGCTGCTGCCGGAGCCACCGGAGTCCGCCGTCGCGGTCGACGTCGCCGACGAGGACGCGCTCGGCGTGGACGAGGAGTCGTCCGAGGAGTCACCGCTGCACGCGGTCAGGACGAGCGCGCCCGCCAGACCGGCGGCAGCCGCCGCCATCCGTACCGTCGTCACCGTCGAAAACGCCGTAGTCACTGGTAGCTCCCAAGCTGTAGCGGGACGCGGACGGCCGCCCGGTAGGCCTTGACCTCGGCCCTGGCCGGAACGACCGCAGCAAGCTACCAGTGGTTACCAGGAGGACTTGCGGACACCGGGTAGGTATCCGCTGTGAGCCTGCCCGCGCAGGTTCACCCGGGACAGCCCGAAGGCACGGAAGTAGCCCCGGGGGCGCCCGTCGACCTGGTCGCGGTTGCGAACCCGCGTGGCGCTCGCGTCGCGCGGCTGGCTGCGCAACTCCCGCTGCGCGGCGGCCCGTTCGGCCTCCGTCGAACCGGGCCGCCGGACGATCTCCTTCAGCTCGGCCCGCCGCGCCGCGTACCGCGCGACGACCTCCCGCCGCCGTTCGTTCGCCGCGATCTTGCTCTTCTTCGCCATCAGATCCTCACCCCGCGCTCGCGGATCCTGGCCACCGCCGCCTCGACGCCGATCGCGTCCACGGTCTTGATCCCCTTCGCGCTCAGCCGCAGCCGTACGTACCGGCCCTCGCCGGGCAGCCAGTAGCGCTTGGGCTGGATGTTCGGGTCGAAGCGGCGCGGGGTGCGCCGGTGTGAGTGGGAGATGCGGTTGCCGAAACCGGGCTGTGCGCCGGTCAGCATGCAGTGGGCGGACACGAGTGACGTACCTCTCCTCGATCGGGGCCGTAGCCAGTGCTGTTAATGGAATTCATTTTCAGTAAGGTATCAGCCATGGCTCGCAACGAACTCCGCCCGGTCATCAAACTCAGGTCCACGGCCGGCACCGGCTACACCTACGTGACCCGCAAGAACCGCCGGAACAACCCCGACCGCCTGACCCTGCGCAAGTACGACCCGGCCGCCGGCCGCCACGTCGACTTCCGAGAGGAGCGCTGACCGAGATGCGCGCGAACACCCACCCGCCCTACGGCCCCGTCGTCTTCCGGGACCGGGCCGCGAACCACGCGTTCCTCACCCGCTCGACGATGACGAGTGCGAAGACGATCGAGTGGGAGGACGGGAACACCTACCCCGTCGTCGACGTCGAGATCTCGGACGTCAGCCACCCCTTCTACACCGGCACGGCCCGCGTCCTGGACACGGCCGGCCGCGTGGAGCGCTTCGAGCGCCGGTACGGGAAGCAGGCCTGACGGTGTCCGACCTCTCCGTCGCGATCGTCGCCGGCCTGCACGCCGACGCCCGCAGAGCGACCGTCGCCCGACTCCTCCACGACGTCCCCGGCAGCGTCGTACTCCACCACGACCTCGCTACGGCGACCGCCGGCACGGTCGTCCGCACGGTCAGGGACGCCACCGGCATCCTCGACGCCGGCGAGACCCCCCTCGTCAACGACTGCGCGTGCTGCGCACTCCGCGAGGACCTGGTCCCAGAGCTGCGCCGACTGGCCGCGACCGGTCAAGTCCGGCTGGCGGTAGTCGAGTTGTGGGACTCCGTCGAACCCAAGGCGATGGCCGAGGTGATCACCTCCGGCGGCCTCACGGTCACCGGTGTCATCACCGCCGTGGACCCGGCGCTCCTCCTGCCGTACCTCGGCAACGGCGACGACCTCGCCGCGGCCGGGCTCGCGGCGGCGGCCACGGACGAGCGCACGATCGCGGACACCTTCGCCCGCCAACTGGAGTACGCCCCCGTCCTCGCCGTCCTCGACTCGGAGGAGGTCGACGACGAAGACCGCGAGCTGCTGGGCCAGTTGCACCCGACGGCCCGCCAAGTGCCGGTCGGGGGCGGCGACTTGAAGAGGAACAGCAGCACCCAGGGCGCTCACGACGCCCCGCCCCCCGCTTCCACCCCGCCCACCCCCAACCCCCCAGGGGTGCAGGCTCCCGACCCGCCCACTCTCAACCCCCCAGGGGCGCGGGGAACTGCGCGCCCGGCCCCCACCGACCCGCACCCCGCCAACCCCACGAGCACCCCGGCCCCCGCTCCCACCCCATCCACCCCCAACCCCCCAGGGGCGCGGGGAACTGCGCGCCCGGCCCCCACCGACCCGCACCCCGCCAACCCCACGAGCACCCCGGCCCCCGCTCCCACCCCATCCACCCCCAACCCCCCAGGGGCGCGGGGAACTGCGCGACCAGCCCCCACCGACCCGCACCCCGCACACAACCCCAACCACCCACCCCCACGCAGCGTCCTCGCCCGCGCAGCCCTCGCCGGCTTCGACGTGGAGGCCGCAGCCGCAGCCCAACACCCCGCCTGCGCCCTACTCCCCGTCGAGGCCGACGCCCACGGCGTCACCACCCTCGTCTGGCACCGGCGCCGCCCCTTCCACCCGGAGCGCCTGTACGCCGCACTCGAGGACATCACCTGCGCCGCCGCCCGCAGCCGGGGCCGGTTCTGGCTCGCCGACAAGCCCGACTCGCTGCTGCACTGGGACGCGGCCGGCGGTGCCCTGTGCGTGGAGAGCGCGGGACCGTGGCTGGCCTCATTGCCGGACGCCGCCTGGGAGTTGGTGCCACCGGTGCGCCGCGCCGCCGCCGCGCTCGACTGGCACCCGGAGCACGGGGACTGCTGTCAGCACCTTGTTTTCACATCCCCCGGGCTGGACCGCGACGCACTCGAACTGCTCCTGGAGTCCTGCCTGTTGACCGACGCCGAGTACGCAGCGGGCCGTAGCGCCTGGAAACGCATCCCGTCCGCCTTCGACACCCTCCTGGAGATCTGACCGTGCCCCGCAAGCCCGACCTCAAGTCCGCGCGCAGGCCGGCCGCGTCCCGCCGTAATCCGTTGGATGCGGCCGGAGTTACGTACATCGACTACAAGGACACCGCCCTGCTGCGGGCGTTCGTCTCCGATCGCGGCAAGATCCGCAGCCGCCGGGTCACCGGCGTATCGGCGCGGCAGCAGCGGCAGTTGGCGGCTGCGATCAAGAACGCCCGGGAGATGGCATTGTTGCCGTACTCGACCCGATAGCCGCCCGCATGGAACACAAGGGCCCCCGTACACGTCTTCCCTAGTACATGTCCTGCCCGGTCCTGGGCAGACGCTGGAACGGCATCGGTAAAGCGGTCGTCAAAGCTGTAACCGGAGGACCACCCCCCGTGCACGTGCATCTGCCCATGCATCTGCACATGAACAGGGCTATGATCCGGAACAGTTGACCACTGCATCAATGGCCACACCAGCCAGTGCACAACCGGGAGCGACCTGTGGACCACCGCGTTGACAGCGTGTACTTGGGGTTCGACGTGTACAACGGCATGGCTGCCACGCAGCTGGACGGAGTGGCCTGGCAGAAGAGCCGGCACAGCAACTCGCAAGGATCCTGCGTGGAGTTCGCGCGGCTGCCCGGCGGCGACGTCGCCGTGCGCAACTCGCGCTTCCCCGACGGCCCGGCGCTCGTCTACACCCGCGCCGAGATCGAGGCGATGCTCCTGGGCATCAAGGACGGCGAGTTCGACCACCTGATAGCGGGATAGCGCACCGACGACCTGCGGGGACGACGGCAACGCGCGTAGAACCGCGGCCCCAAAAAGGGCCGCGGTTCCTCACGCGTTGTTCTGTACGGGGTCGCCCTGGAGCCGGAACAGCGCCCAGACCACCTTGCCGCTGAGCGTGCCCGCCAGTGGGTGCCAGCCCCAGCCGTCGGCGAACGAGTCGACGAGGAACAGGCCGCGGCCCGACTCCGCCGAGAAGTCCTCCGACTCGCAGGCGATGGGACTGTCGTGACTGGGGTCGCGCACGGCGCACACCAGCCGCTCGGTCCAGCGCATCAGGTGCAGCCGCACGGGCGGGTTCTGCTCCGGGACGCGCGGGGTGTTCGCCGGCAGGGCATGGCGCAGCGCGTTGGTGACGAGTTCGGAGACGACCAGGCACACGTCGTCGAAGCGGTCGCCTATGTCCCACTGGTCGAGCGTGCGGCGGGTGAACTGCCGTGCCTCGCGCACCGCTTCGTAGCGGGCGGCCAGAGCACACGACGCGGCGCTGGACACGGCCGACGGGTCCAGCGGCGGAAGGCCCTGCCGTAACGGCTCGAGCATGGTCGATCCATTCGTCCCCATGCGAGGCACTCCCGGGAATTCGCGGTCGTTGCGATGCAGCGGTGGCGCGAGACCATGGTTTCGGATGCGTACAGCAGATGCAAGGGCAGATGCACGTGCAGCTGACCGAATTGGACCCTCCCGTACCGCTTGTTGGCCATTTTTTCCGCCAACTTCACGCCGATCTCGGCTCCGGACCTTGCGTCTTGCTGACGTCTTCCTGACAACTTCCTGTGAACGGGCGCCCCTTCTTTCCATTTCTGTAACCGAACGAGTACTGCTCGAAGTGTTTTAGTGGCAGACTGCGGCCCCTGAAGAGGTTGGGGAGGCTGGCGAACGTGAGCGCGGGAGAGCCCGGATCGGTGGTGCGGCGGATGCTGCTCGGCTCGCAACTCAGGCGACTGCGGGAAGCACGCGGGATCACCCGGGAGGCGGCGGGGTACTCGATCCGCGCTTCCGAATCCAAGATCAGTCGCATGGAGCTGGGGCGAGTGAGCTTCAAGACCCGGGACGTAGAGGACCTGTTGACGCTGTACGGCATCACGGACGAGGCGGAGCGCATCTCACTCCTCTCCCTCGCGAAGGAAGCCAACGTAGCGGGCTGGTGGCACAGTTACTCGGACGTCCTGCCCAGTTGGTTCCCCACCTATGTGGGCCTGGAGGGCGCCGCCTCCCTCATCCGCGTCTACGAGGTGCAGTTCGTGCACGGACTGCTGCAGACCGAGGCCTACGCCCGCGCGGTCGTCCGGCGCGGCATGAAGGGCGCGAGCGAGGCCGACGTGGAGCGGCGGGTGGCGCTGCGCCTGGAGCGGCAGAAGTACCTGGTGAACGAGAACGCCCCCGACTTCCACATCGTCCTGGACGAGGCCGCCCTGCGCCGCCCGTACGGCGACCGCGAGGTGATGCGCGGGCAGTTGCAGCATCTGATCGAGGTCTCCGAACACTCCAACGTCCGCCTCCAGGTGATGCCGTTCGGCTTCGGCGGGCACGCCGGCGAGTCCGGTGCCTTCACGATCCTGTCGTTCCCCGAGTCCGACCTCTCGGACGTCGTCTATCTCGAACAGCTCACCAGCGCGCTCTACTTGGACAAGGCCGAGGACGTGGCCCAGTACGAGAAGGCGCTGAAGGAGCTCCAGCAGGACAGCCCGGGCCCGGACGAGAGCCGGGATCTTCTTCGGGGACTGCTCCAACTCTCTTGAAACACAAGTACGATGACGTGTGATCAGACCGTGATGATCGTGAGGGATCGCCCGGTCTGCTGTTGATCGTGTCTGCAACTGATCGTGTCTGCTGACGATTGAGCGATTGAGGGATCACATGTCGTCCTACTTCACCGACCTGGCTCAGCAGTACATCGACGGTGAGTGGCGCCCGGGCACCGGCTCCTGGGACATCATCGACTTCAACCCGTACGACGGCGAGAAGCTCGCGTCGATCACCATAGCCACGGTCGACGAGGTCGACGAGGCGTACAAGGCGGCCGCCCGCGCCCAGAAGACATGGGCCGCGACCAACCCCTACGCCCGCCGCGCGGTATTCGAGAAGGCTCTGCGGATCATCGAGGACCGCGAGCAGGAGATCTCCGAGGTGATCGTCGCCGAACTCGGCGGCACATTCCTGAAGGCCGGCTTCGAGCTGCACCTCGTCAAGGAGTTCCTGCGCGAGGCGATCCACCTCGCGCTGCGCCCCCAGGGCCGGATCATCCCCTCGCCGGTCGACGGCAAGGAGAACCGCGTCTACACCGTCCCGGTGGGCGTGGTCGGCGTGATCAGCCCCTTCAACTTCCCGCTCCTGCTCTCCCTCAAGTCGGTGGCCCCCGCACTGGCGTTGGGCAACGGCGTGGTCCTCAAGCCGCACCAGAACACCCCGATCGTCGGCGGTTCCCTGGTCGCGAAGATCTTCGAGGACGCGGGCCTGCCGGGCGGCCTCCTGAACGTCGTCATCACCGACATCGCGGAGATCGGCGACGCGTTCATCGAGCACCCGATCCCGAAGGTCATCTCCTTCACCGGCTCCGACAAGGTCGGCCGCCACGTCGCGACCGTCTGCGCCGCGCAGTTCAAGCGCACGGTGCTCGAACTCGGCGGCAACAGCGCGATCGTGGTCCTCGACGACGCCGACATCGACTACGCGGTCGACGCGGCGGTCTTCAGCCGCTACGTCCACCAGGGTCAGGTCTGCATGGCCGCGAACCGTGTCCTGGTCGACCGGTCGATCGCCGACGAGTTCACCGAGAAGTTCGTCACCAAGGTCAAGTCCCTCAAGGTCGGCGACCCGCGCGACCCGCAGACGGTCATCGGCCCGGTCATCAACTCCCAGCAGGCGGACGCCCTTTCGGGTGTCGTCGAGCAGGCGATCGCCGAGGGCGCGACGGCTCTGGTCCACGGCACGACCACCGACAACCTGGTCTCCCCCTCGGTCCTCACCGACGTCCCCGCCGGCTCCGACCTCCTCCGCCAGGAGGTCTTCGGACCGGTCGCCTTCCTCATCCCGTTCGACGGCGAGGAGGAGGCCGTGAGCATCGTCAACGACACGCCGTACGGCCTCAGCGGCGCGGTCCACACCGGCGACATCGAGCGCGGCGTGAACTTCGCCAAGCAGATCGACACGGGCATGTTCCACGTCAACGACGGCACCGTCCACGACGAGCCGATCGTCCCCTTCGGCGGCGAGAAGGCCTCCGGCGTGGGCCGCCTCAACGGCGAGTCGATGCTCGACGCCTTCACCAGCCTGAAGTGGATCTCGGTGCAGCACGGGCGGAGCGGGTTCCCGTTCTAGACATGTGCTTCCGGTTCTAGGCATGTGCTTGCGACGGGCCATTGAGGACAGAAACTGACCTCGATGGCCCGTAGCTTCATCGACGTCGGGCAGGGGGACAGGCTCCCGGCCGGCACCGGCGAAAGGCGAAGGCCATGGTCACGCACGTATCCGCGGACGCGCAGGGCGACGAGCGCGGGTCGCTGCTCACGTTCGTCGAGGACCAACGGGGTGGTGTCCGCAGGGCGTTGCTCGGGCTGAGCGAGGAGCAGGCCGCGAGCAAGCCGAGTGCGAGCGGGCTGTCCCTCTCCGGGTTGCTCAAGCACTGCGCCGACGTCGAGCAGGGCTGGATCGCCCGGGCGAAGCAGGAGCCGCCGGCGGTTCAGCGGGACCAGACCAACTGGCACGAGACGTTCCAACTGGTCGACGGCGAGACCGTCGAGTCGCAGCTCGCGTACTGGGAGAAGGTCGCCGCCGAGACCGAGGCGTACATCCGCTCGGTACCGAGCCTCGACGACACCTTCCCGGTCCCGAGCGAGCCCTGGTTCCCGCCGGAGGGCCGGGTCACCATGCGCTGGCTCTGCCTGCACCTGATCCGCGAGACCGCCCGGCACGCCGGTCACGCCGACATCATCCGCGAGTCCATCGATGGCGCCACCGCCTACGAGCTGTTCACGAAGGAACGGGGCGCGACCGGGGGCTGACCTCGCGGGTTCTACGCTGGCCCCATGTCAGCGATCCGTCTCCTCGTGCTCGGCGCGGTACGCCAGCACGGGCGGGCCCACGGCTACCAGGTGCGCAACGACCTCGAATACTGGGGCGCGCACGAGTGGTCCAACGCCAAGCCCGGCTCGATCTACCACGCGCTCAAGCAACTGGCCAAGCAGGGCCTTCTGCGCGCCCACGAGATCGCGCCGTCCACGGTCGGGGGTCCGCCCCGCACCGAGTACGAGATCACCGACCGGGGCACGGAGGAGTACCTCCGGCTGCTGCGCGAGGCGCTGACGTCCTACGACCAGCAGATGGACGTCAAGTCCGCCGCGATCGGCTTCATCGTGGACCTGCCGAGGGCCGAAGCGATGGCGCTGCTCAAGGAGCGCACCCGGGGTATCGACCAGTGGCGGGCGTCCGTCACCGAGCACTACATCCCCGAGGACGGGCCCGAACAGCTGGGCCACATCGGCGAGATCATGAACCTCTGGATCCACACGGCCGACGCGGAGGCCGCGTGGACCCAGGGGTTGATCTCGCGCATCGAGGGCGGGGCGTACACCTTCGCGGGGGAGGGCGAGCCGTTCGTCGGTGTGCTGAGGGACGACGAGGAGAACCCGTACGCGACGGGGGAGCGGCATCCCGGGGACGCTCGCTAATCAAGTTTGACTAATGAGGGATGTGGCGTTACTTTCGGGCTGGTAGTCAAGTTTGACTAGCTGAGGGGTGCTCCGTGGGCGACGCGGCGATCATCGTCGAGGGTGCGTGCAAGACGTACGGCGGCAAGAAGGGCCAGGAGAAGAAGGCGTTGGACGGGGTTGATCTGTGCGTTGCGCGCGGCACCGTGCACGGGGTGCTCGGGCCCAACGGTGCGGGCAAGACCACCCTCGTCCGCATTTTGTCCACCTTGCTGCGGGCCGACTCCGGGCGCGTGGAGGTGGCCGGGTGCGATGTGCTGACCGAGGCTCGTGCGGTTCGGCTTCGGATTGGGCTGCTGGGTCAACATGCGGCGCTGGACGAGGAGTTGGGTGGTCGGCAGAATCTGGAGATGTTCGGGCGTCTTCATCATCTTGGTGCTCGGCGTGCGCGTGTGCGGGCCGATGAGCTCCTGGATCGTTTTGACCTCGCAGACACCGGGCGGAGGCCCGTGCGGGCGTACAGCGGAGGTATGCGTCGGCGGCTGGATCTCGCGGCCTCGCTTGTTACCGCGCCCGAGGTTCTCTTCCTGGACGAGCCGACCACCGGTCTTGATCCGCGTGGGCGTGCCGAGGTGTGGACGGCGGTTAGGTCGCTGGTCGGGGGTGGTACGACGGTGCTGCTCACCACGCAGTACCTGGAGGAGGCCGATCAACTTGCCGGTCGGATCTCGGTGGTTGACCGGGGGCGGGTCATCGCGGACGGCACCCCGGATGAGTTGAAGTCTCGTACGGGTGGTGACCGTATCGACGTCGTGCTGCGTGATGCGGGTCAACTGGGCGCCGCTGTCGCCTTGTTGCCGCTTCCTGCCGCCGAGGTTCGGGTCGATGTCGATCGGCGGCTGCTCAGTGCGCCGGTCTCCGACCGGATGGCGGCGCTCTCCGGGGTCGTACGGGCGTTGGAGGAGGGCGGGATCGATGCGGAGGATGTGGCTTTGCGGCGGCCGACGCTGGACGAGGTGTTCCTGCATCTCACGGGAGACGGTGACGGGGCGGGCGCGGACCGTCGTACGAACGTGAAGGAGGCCGTGTGAGTGCCTACGCTCTGACCGATTCCTGGACCATGACCCGGCGCGAACTCGCCCACTGGGCGCGGCAGCCCGTGCAGGTCGTGGTGAGCCTCGTTTTTCCGGTGATGTTGTTGTTGATGTTCGGGTATCTGATCGGCGGTGGGCGGGCCGTTGAGGGTGCCTACGTCGACTATCTGGTGCCCGGGATGCTTGCGTTGACCATGGCCTTTGGGCTGGAGGGCACGATGGTTGCCGTTACGCAGGATCTCAACAAGGGGGTGATTGATCGGTTCCGGTCGATGCCGATGGCTGATGGGGCTGTTCTGGTGGGGCGTTCGGCTGCGGACATGTTGCAGTCGGCGATCGGGCTGGTCGTGCTGATCTGCGTTGGGCTCGGGCTCGGTTGGCGTCCGCATGCCGGGCCTGGGCAATTCCTGGGCGCCGTCGGGCTGTTGTTGTTTTTTCGGTTCGCCATGTTGTGGGTCGGGATCTATCTGGCGCTGGTGGCTGGGCGGCCGGAGATGGTGCAGGCCGTGCAGATTCTGGTGTGGCCGGTTGGGTTTCTGTCCAACGCCTTGGCTACGCCTGCGGCCATGCCTGGGTGGCTGGGCGTGGTTGTTCAGTGGAATCCGATGTCTCAGACCGCTACTGCCGTGCGGGAGTTGTTCGGTGGGCCCGGGGGAGAGTCGGGGCATGTCTGGGCTGCGGTTGCTTGGCCGTTGGGCTTGCTCGTGGTGTTTTTTCCGCTGGCGGTGCGGCGGTTTCGGGGGCTTGGAGGGTGAGTCGTCGGGTGCGGGTTGTGGGGGGCTGGTCGCGCAGTTCCCCGCGCCCCTGGTTTGTGGGGGTGCGGCTCCGTGTGTGGGTGCGGGGCCGCTTCGGCGCCTGCGGTTCGTTGTGGGGCGGCGCCGCGCCGGGGGGTGTCCGTCCTCGGATTGGCGCGGGGACCGTTGCTTATCGACTTGCTCGTGTTGACGCGCCAACCGCTGCGGGCGCACACCCCCCGACACGTCGCCTTCTCGCCGTACGCGGGTGGTGGGCCGTGCCGTCCATGTGGTGGGTGGTACGGCCCCCGGTGGGTTAGTGGTGGAAGCCTGTTGCCGCTCCCTTGTCGCGGGTGAAGGGGTGGGGCTGGCGCCGTAGTTCGGGGAGGAGGCGGGTCAGGTCGTCGAGGAACAGTTCGGCCAGGTCTGCTGAGAAGCCGTTGCGGCAGACGATCCGGAGGACCGAGAGGTCTTCGCGGTTGGCCGGGAAGGTGTATGCCGGGACCAGCCAGCCGTGTTCGCGTAGGCGGCGGGAGATGTCGAAGACGTCGTAGTTCTCTACGCCGGGGGTCGTGGTGAAGGCGAAGACCGGCAACTCGTCGCCCCGGGTGAGGAGTTTGAAGTCGCCGAGGGTCTCGATGCGGGCCGCTAGGGCGCGGGCTACGTCTCTGGTGGACTGTTGGACCGCGCGGTAGCCCTCTCGGCCCAGGCGCAGGAACGTGTAGTACTGGGCCACTACTTGGGCGCCGGGGCGGGAGAAGTTGAGGGCGAAGGTGGGCATGTCGCCGCCCAAGTAGTTGACGCGGAAGACGAGTTCCTCGGGGAGGGCCTCCTTGTCGCGCCACAGGGCCCAGCCGACGCCCGGGTAGACCAGGCCGTACTTGTGGCCCGAGGTGTTGATCGAGGCCACGCGCGGGAGGCGGAAGTCCCAGATCAGGTCCGGGTCCAGGAAGGGGGCGACCATGGCGCCGGACGCGCCGTCCACGTGGACCGGGATGTCGAGGCCGGTGCGCTCCTGGAGCACGTCGAGGGCGGCGCACAGGTCGGCGATCGGCTCGTAGGAACCGTCGAAGGTCGAGCCGAGGATGCCGACCACGCCGATCGTGTTCTCGTCGCAGAGTTCGGCGGCGGCCTGCGGGTCGAGGTGGAAACGGTCGCCCTCCATGGGGACTTGGCGCGCTTCGACCTCCCAGAAGTTGCAGAACTTCTCCCAGCAGACCTGGACGTTGACGCCCATCACCAGGTTCGGGCGGGCTGCCGGATAGCGGTCCTTGTTGCGCTGTGTCCAGCGGCGCTTGAGGGCCATGCCGGCGAGCATGCAGGCCTCGCTGGAGCCGGTTGTCGAACAGCCGACGGTGGTTGACGGGTCCGGTGCGTTCCACAGGTCGGCGAGCATCGCCACGCAGCGCTTCTCCAGCTCCGCGGTGCGGGGGTACTCGTCCTTGTCGATCATGTTCTTGTCCCGGCACTCCGCCATCAGGACGCCGGCCTCCGGCTCCATCCAGGTGGTGACGAAAGTCGCCAGGTTCAGGCGGGAGTTGCCGTCCAGCATCAGCTCGTCGTGCACGAGCTGGGCCGCCGTCATCGGGGGCAACGGCGCGTCCGGGAGCCGGTGCTTGGGCGGGGCCTCGGACATGCCGCCGACCGGATTGGCCTCTCCGTAGAAGGGGTTCACGGACATGGGGCGCTCGGCGGACGGGTCGGGACCTTGGTGCAACGGCATGGCGTGCCTCCGATAAGGATCAAAAGAACCAACGGGTACTAGCGAACCGGAGTTCCGTCCGCGCGCAACTGCATCTGCGGTCTCCCGGTCACCAGCAGCCAGGCCGGGAGCGAGGCGATGCACAGCAGGGCGAGGATCGCGGGGGAGGCGACCAGGATGGCGGCCGTGAACAGGCTCACCCAGCCTTGTCGGGTGATCGCCAGGAGCATGCCCAGGACGCCTGTGGCGACCGCGAGCGCCGGGTCCACGGCGGGTACGACCGCGTGGGCGAACAGGCCGAACGCGACGCCGATGAAGACGGAAGGGAAGATCCGGCCGCCCCGGAAACCGCAGGACGCGGCGACCAGCAGTGCCGCCAGTTTCACGAATGTCATCGTCGCGAACTGGCCCGCCGACCAGCCCTCGGGATCGGCTGCGAGCTCCCCGACCTCGTCCAGCCCCTTGAAGAGCGTCAGATGGCCGCCCAGCGCCGCCAGCAGGCCCAGGACCAGTCCACCGGCCGGCAGCGCCAGCATGGGGTGCCTGAGGCGGGAGAAGGCGCCATGGGCGTACGGGAAGAGGTAGACCGCAGTCATGCCGAGCGCCGCTGCCAGGGGCGCCAGCACCAGGGCCGCCAGCAGGTCGCCCCAGCCGGGTCGGCCGAACGCGGGCAGATGCAGGTCGAAGGTCGGATGGGCCACCAGGGTGGTCGTCATGGCGCCCGCCGCCGCCGCGGCGAGCGGCGCGAACACGTTGTCCCAGAGCGCGCCCTTGGTCTGCCGCGCGGCCAGCGCCTCCGAGATGAGCAGTGCCGCCGCTACCGGTGTCCCGAACAGCGCCCCGATCGTCGCCGACTCGGCCAGCGCTCCCCACACCCCGCCCGGCAGCCGGGGTGCCAGCCTGCGCCCCAGCCACAGCGCGAGCCCCACGTTCACGGCGATGATCGGGTTCTCCGGGCCGAGGCTCGGCCCGCCCGCGAGCATCAGCGCGGTCGCCAGGACCAGACCGGGAAGTACTCCGGGGGGCAGCGGTACGGCCTCCAGGCCGGTGGTCGCCGGGTCGGGACCGGCGTGCCCGGGCACCTTCCACACCACCAGGCCGACCACGATGCCGGTGGCGGTCAGCATGACGACCATCCAGAGGACCGAGTAGCGCCCGATGCCCAGGGCGTCGGGCAGGTTCTTCCAGAGCACGTGCTGGAGTTGCTCGGCCGCCTCGCTCACCCCGATGAAGAGCAGACTCGCGAGCACGCCCACGACCAGTGCGGGGACGATCATCGGCAGCAGGGTGCGCGCCGGGGTCGTAGGGGCGGCTGGTGCCTGTTGCGCGCTGTCCTGGGCCACGGGGTCACCATAAGCGGGCAAAACGGACCCAACATCTTGAGGAACATCTTGAGATCGCGGGACAGGGGAGTGTGGGGCTTGTACCTCACGTGGCGTGAGGGTCGACCGTGGAGCGCGGACACAAGAAGGGAGCGGAAGTGAGCTACTCCGTAGGACAGGTCGCCGGATTCGCCGGGGTCACCGTGCGCACGCTGCACCACTACGACGACATCGGCCTGCTCGTCCCCAGCGAGCGCAGCCACGCGGGTCACCGGCGCTACGCCGACGCCGACCTCGACCGGCTTCAACAGGTCCTGTTCTACCGGGAACTCGGCTTCCCGCTCGACGAGGTCGCGGCCCTGCTCGACGACCCGGAGACGGACCCGCGCGCACATCTGCGCCGGCAGCACGAGCTGCTGACCGCCCGGATCGAGAAGCTCCAGAAGATGGCCGAGGCCGTGGAACACGCCATGGAGGCACGCACGATGGGCATCAACCTCACCCCCGAGGAACGTTTCGAGGTCTTCGGCGACAAGGACCCCGAGCAGTACGCCGAGGAAGCGGAACAGCGCTGGGGCGGTACCGAGGCCTACGCCGAGTCGCAGCGCCGGGCCGCCCGCTATACGAAGGCCGATTGGAAGCGGCTCCAGGCCGAGGTCGACGACTTGAGCGAGCGCTATGCCGCCCTGGTGACCGCCGGTGAACTCCCCACCGGCGACGCGGCGTTGGACCTCGCCGAGGAACATCGCCTGCACATCGACCGCTGGTTCTACGAGTGCTCGTACACCATGCACACCTGCCTCGCCGAGATGTACGTCTCCGACGAGCGCTTCAAGGCGTTCTACGACGCGATGGCCCCGGGCCTGGCCGAGCACCTGAAGGACGCGATTCTGGCGAACGCGTCCCGGCACACCTTCTAGGGACCTGGCCCGGGGGCACGCGCTACACCCGGGCCAGGACCACCGCCGTCCCGTAGGCGCACACCTCGGTGCCGACGTCCGCCGCCTCGGTCACGTCGAAGCGGAAGGCCAGGACGCCGTTGGCTCCACGCGCGCGTGCCTGCTCGATCAGTCGCTCCATGGCCTGGTTGCGGGTCTGCACGAGGGTCTTGGTGAGCCCCTTCAGTTCACCGCCGACCATCGACTTCAGACCGGCGCCGATCTGGCTGCCCAGATGCCGTGAGCGCACGGTCAGTCCGAAGACCTCGCCGATCACCTGCTCGACCCGGTACCCCGGGACGTCGTTCGTCGTCACGACCAGCACATCGGCCTGCGGCCCCTGGCCGCCGCCGTACTCTTCGATACCCATGGCTCACAGCTTTGTCCTATGGGGTGCACAGTGCATCCTGGAGTCACCGGTGGAACCTGGGGCTGACACATCGCGTTGATAGCTTTGTGCGGCTGTACCTGGACGCTGGCACCTCCCTCCACCCCTCAGGAGCCCGGAACCGTGATGACGCTCGCCCTCGGCCCGAGCTGGCTCGATCCGAACACCATGCTCGACCGGTTCGGAATCTGGGGCCTCCTGCTCGTGGTCTTCGCGGAGTCCGGCCTGCTCATCGGGTTCTTCCTGCCGGGTGACTCCCTGCTCTTCACCTGCGGCCTGCTGATCACCGCGGGCACGCTCGACTTCCCGCTGTGGGCGGCCGTCGCGCTGATCTGCGTCGCCGCGATCCTCGGTGACCAGGCGGGCTACGTCTTCGGCAAGAAGGTCGGCCCCTCGCTCTTCAACCGCCCGGACTCACGCCTCTTCAAGCAGGAGAACGTGGTCAAGGCGCACGAGTTCTTCGAGAAGTACGGTCCCAAGTCCCTTGTCCTGGCCCGCTTCGTGCCGATCGTGCGCACGTTCACGCCGATCATCGCCGGCGTCAGCGGCATGAAGTACCGCTCGTTCCTCACGTTCAACATCATCGGCGGCGTCCTGTGGGGCGCGGGCGTGACCCTGCTCGGCTCCTGGCTCGGCAACATCGACTTCGTCCACAAGAACATCGAAGCGATCCTCATCCTGATCGTCCTGATCTCCGTGGTCCCGATCATCATCGAGTTCCTGCGCGCCCGTTCCAAGGCCAAGAAGAACCCCCAGGAGCACCAGGAGCAGCCCGGCGACCCGGCCGCGACCCAGCCGTTCCCGGTGATCATGGACGACTCGACGACGCAGCTCCGTCGAGTGGACAGGCCCCAGCAGCAACAACCTCAGCAGCAGTACGACCAGAGCAACGGCTACGACCAGAGCAACGGCTACGACCAGTACTACGCCCAGCCTCAGCAGCAGCCGACGTACCAACAACAGCCGTACGGCAACCAGCAGCAGTACCCGCCGTACGACAACCAGGGCCAGGGCTATCCGCAGGGCTAGCTGAAACGCGCCCCATAGGGGCGCGGGGAACTGCGCGACCAGCCACAACGGACCCGTACCCGCCAATGATCCAAGGGCCCCGAGCCATTAGGCGCTCAGAACCCCCTGGTCCGCTTGGCCGCCCGCCGCGCCCCCGCCGACGCCCCCGGAATCCGCAAGAACAACCGCGAGATCTCCGACCCCAGATTGACCCCGATGGCGATGGCCATGGCGAGAGACGCCGCCGTGGCCAACGACACCAACCCCCGGTCGACCTCGTTCTGCGCGATCGCCAACAGCCCGAAGTACGTGGCGGAACCCGGCAACAAGGGCCCGATCGCCGCGGTCGTGTACGGCAACGCCGACGCGAACCGGTACCGCGACAGCAGCTGCCCGAACAACCCGACCAACCCCGCCGCAACGGCCGTAGACGCAACCGGCGAGATCTTCGCGACGAAGTGCATCGCCCCGTACACGGACCAGGCGACACCCCCGTTGAGCGACACGAGCAGCACGGTGGATCGTTCCTGCTGGAGCAGTACCGCGAAGGTCAGCGACAGCAGCACGGACGCGCCGATCTGCCACAGCGGCCGGTCGGAATTGCCGAGGGCCACGTCGGGGTTGAGCTGCGCGCCGAGCTTCACGCCGAAGTACAGGACGATCAGGACACCGGCCACGATGCCGACGAAGAAGTACATGACTTCAAGGAGCCGGGCCGCCGCGGTGATGTAGAAGCCGGTCAGACCGTCCTGTACGCCCGCTACGAGGGCCCGCCCGGGCAGCAGGGCGAACAGCCCACCGGTGATGACCGCGGAGGCCTTCACATCGACGTTGGCGACCGTGAGGGCGACCCCTATCGCGGCGGGCGGCATCGCGGCGACCGTGAACTGGTAGAACTCCGGCAGCCCGCGCCCCGCGCACAGCCACGCCAGCCGGTCGCCGAGCATCGCCCCGAGCGCGGCGGCGAAGAACACGATGATGTCACCGCCGACGAGCACGGAGGCGGCACCCGCGAGCAGCCCGCTGGCCGAGGTCAGCACCCAGCCGGGGTACGGGTGCCGGTTGCGCCGCATCTCCGCGAGCCGCCGGTAGGCGTCCTCCAGGGAGAGTGCGGTCTCCGGGTCGCTGAGGTCCTGGACCAGCCGGAACACGGACGCGAGCCGCGTGTAGTCGGTGCCCCGGCGCCGTACGGTCCGGGACGCGGTCACCGGATCGTCCACCAGGGAGGGCTGATACGAGATCGACAACAGGGTGAACGTGACGGTCGGCTCGCAGCGGTCGAGGCCGTAGGAGCGGCAGACCGCGAACATCGCCGCCTCGACGTCCTCCGCGCCCTCGCCGCCCGCGAGCAGCAACTCGCCGATGCGGAGCGTCAGATCGAGCACGCGCGGTACGGCGGGACCGCTGTCGTCCGGCTTCTGCACCGGCTCCGGCGCGGGCCGTTCGGCCACCGGCATCCGCAGCATCGTGCGCATCCGGTCCTGCCAGGGCACGTCCTTGGTGAGGCTGACGACGGGAATCCCGGTCGGCGGTGTGAAGGCGGGCGGCGCCTTGCGCGCGCTGTAGAGGCTGGGCGGACTGAACGCCGACCCTTCGGAGTCCTCGACGGCCGGCGCGGGCGTCACGTCGAGCCCTTGCGGAACGGCGAACTCGGACGTCGTAGACGACTCGCCGTCAGCTACCGTCACGACCGCCGCCTCGACGCCCGCCGGAGCCGTGAAGGCACTCCTGGCCTCGTCCGACTGCGGCTTGCGGTCCTCGGCTTCCGACACTCCGTGGCACTCCCTGTACGACGCCTCCAGTGATCCTCAGTATGCGCACAGACATGGAAACGGGCCGCACGCGTGTGCGTGCGGCCCGTTCAGTGCACAAGGGGCTCAGTGGCCGCCCTGCTCCTTGAGTCGCTTGTACGAGCGCTCGATCTCCGCTTCGGCGTCCGTACGGCCCACCCAGTTGGCACCCTCGACCGACTTGCCGGGCTCCAGGTCCTTGTAGACCTCGAAGAAGTGCTGGATCTCCAGGCGGTCGAACTCCGACACGTGGTGGATGTCACGCAGGTGCTCCACACGCGGGTCGGACGCCGGGACGCACAGCAGCTTGTCGTCGCCGCCGGCCTCGTCGGTCATCCGGAACATGCCGATCGCGCGGCACTTGATGAGGCAGCCGGGGAAAGTCGGCTCCTCCAGGATGACCAGCGCGTCCAGCGGGTCACCGTCCTCGCCGAGAGTGTTCTCGACGAAGCCGTAGTCGGCCGGGTAACTGGTCGAGGTGAAGAGTCGACGGTCCAGGCGGATCCGACCGGTCTCGTGGTCCACCTCGTACTTGTTCCGCGAACCCTTCGGGATCTCGATCGTGACGTCGAACTCCACCGGTGGCTCCTCCATGATCAGCACATAGTTCTGGTGGTTAAGTGTCCCTCACGCAGGTGTGTGATCGCGAAAGGGGCTGGTGGTCGTGCCGGAGCTGAGGCCTTGGCAGGCCGCGAGACCGCATGTGAAGCGGGTCGCGCGAGCCGTCCGGCCCCGTCTCGAGCGGGCCGCACAATCCGTGAAACCGCAGGTCACACGGCTCAACGAAGCCGTGAAACCACAGGTCACGCGGGTCACCCAAGCCGTGCGGCCACAGGTCACGCGGCTCACCGGAGCCGTGTCCCCGAAGGTCGCCCGGCTCGTCGGATCCGTGTCACCGCAGGTCGCGAAGTTGCCGCGGCCGAACAGGACCTGGCAGTTCACCGCCGTCGCCGCCACCGCCGGAATGGCGCTGGCCGCGGGTGTGGTGACCGCCGCCGGTCCCTGGGACTCCTCGGGTCAGCGTACGGCCGAGCGGGAGTACGCAGCCGCACAGGAACAGTCAGGTGGCGTAGATCACGGCCGTAATTCCGATACGTCCGCCAAGGCACCCCGACCTGCCCCCAGCGCCGCATCCGTCCTCGTCGGCCTCGGCGGCTCCGCCAGCACCGTGAAGTCGGCCCCGACCGGCACGGCCCTCGCGGATGTCCTCACGCCCCTCCTGGGCGACTCGGCGCTCGGCACCCGCCACACGGCCGCCGTAGTGGACGTGGCCACCGGAAAGCGCCTCTACGGAGTCGGCGCCGACGACGCGTTGACCCCGGCCTCGACGACGAAGATCGCCACCGCCGTGGCCGCCCTCTCCGCGATGGGCGCCGACCACCGCCTCACCACCCGCGCCGCCCTGGAGCCCGACACCAAGGAACTCGTCCTGGTCGGCGGCGGCGACCCGACCCTGACGGCCCACCAGGACGCCGAGGGCTGGGCCAGCCTGCGCACCCTCGCCGACAGGACGGCGGTGGCCCTGAAGAAGCGTGGCGTGAGCGAGGTGACGCTGTCGTACGACAAGACCCTGTACTCCGGTGCCGAACTCCACCCGATCGGGGTCAACGAGAACCTCGCCCCGGTCAGCGCCCTGATGGCAGACGAGGGCCGTACGGACGACTCGTCCAGCGGCCAGGTGCTGCGCGTGAAGGACCCGGCGGCGGACGCGGCCGAGAAGTTCGCGGGCTTCCTCAAGGAGCACGGCATCAGGACGACGTCCCCGGGCCCCTCCAAGGCGACGGGCCGCGCCAGCACCCTCGCCACGGTCTCCTCACCGCCGCTCTCCGACATCGTCGAGCGGATGCTGACCAACAGCGACAACGACATCGCGGAGGCCCTGGCCCGCCAGACCGCCGTGGCGACGGGCAAGCGGGCCGACTTCGACGGGGGCGCCGCCGCGATCCAGGCCCAACTGACGAAGCTTCAACTCCCGGTCAAGGGCGCCGCGTTCAACGACGGCAGCGGACTCAACCGCGACGACCGCCTCACCGCCGACCTCCTGACCGCTCTCCTGGTCAAGGCTGGTTCCCCGGCCCACCCCGAACTCCGCCCGGTCCTCACCGGCCTGCCCATCGCCGCCTTCACCGGCACCCTGACGAGTCGCTACACGGACGCCACGGGTGCGGCGGGCCTGGTCCGCGCCAAGACCGGCACCCTGACGGGCGTCAACACCTTGGCGGGCACGGTCGTGGACAAAGACGGCCAACTCCTGGCCTTCGCCTTCATGGCCTCCAACACGACCAACCCCCTGGACGCCCAGGCGGCCCTGGACCACACGGCAACGGCGCTGGCGGCCTGCGGCTGCAGTTAGACCACGGCCTGCGGCCGCAGCCGGTCGACGGCCTGCCGCCACCGCTGTGGGCAGGCGTTCCGCAGGGCGGAACGGGTGGGCACAGCCATCAACACCGGGCGCCCTCGCAACAGACGTCCACCTGACCGGCCGTCGTGCCCTGCCCCAAGCGGCAGCGCTCACGTACGGTTGACGCATGACGAGCATCGGTGGTGCCGAGATGGTCGACTGGAATCTCGCGGTGGCGACCGCGACCCGACTTGTGCGGCCGGGCCCCGAGGTGAGCCGTGACGAGGCCCGGGCCGTCGTCGCGGAGCTGCGCCGGCATGCGAAGGCCTCGGAGCAGCACGTCCGGGGGTTCACCCGGATGGGCACGGACGACATCCACGACACCCCGATCCTGGTCGTCGACCGCCCCGGCTGGGTGCGGGCGAACGTCGCCGGGTTCCGGGAGGTCCTCAAGCCGCTGCTCGACAAGATGCAGGAGCGGCGCGGCAACACCCCCGGGGGCGCCGTTTTCGGCGCGGTCGGCGGCAAGGCGACCGGTGTCGAGCTGGGCATGCTGCTGTCGTTCCTGTCCTCGCGTGTGCTCGGGCAGTACGAGACGTTCGCCCCGGCGTCCCGCGAGCTGCCGGCGGGGGCGAAGGGCGGTCGGCTGCTGCTGGTCGCGCCGAACATCGTGCACGTGGAGCGCGAACTCGACGTGGAACCGCACGACTTCCGTCTCTGGGTGTGCCTGCACGAGGAGACGCACCGCACGCAGTTCACGGCCGTGCCCTGGCTGCGTGACCACCTGGAGGGCGAGATCCAGTCTTTCTTGGGGGAGACCGAGGTCGACCCCATGACGGTCCTGGAGCGCATCCGCGAGGCCGCCCAGTCGTTGGCGGGCGGCCGGCCCGAGGGCGAGGAGGACGACGAGGGCCGCTCCCTCGTGGAGATCGTGCAGACGCCCGCGCAGCGGGAGATCCTCGGCCGGCTCACCGCCGTGATGTCCCTCCTGGAGGGGCACGCCGACTTCGTGATGGACGGCGTCGGTCCGGATGTGGTGCCGAGCGTCGCGGAGATCCGCGAGAAGTTCCAGCAGCGTCGCGCCAAGGGCGCCTCCCGACTGGACTCGGCGCTGCGGAAGCTGCTGGGTCTCGACGCCAAGCTCCGGCAGTACCGGGACGGCGAGCGGTTCGTGCGGGCGGTCGTCGACCAGGTCGGCATGGACGGCTTCAACCGGGTGTGGACCTCCCCGAACACGTTGCCGACCAAGACGGAGATCGCCAAACCGGCGGACTGGGTCGCGCGGGTGCACCGCAAGGCCGATTCGTGAACGGGTCGCGGGCGTGGTGAAACGAATCCGGCCGACGGCAGGCGAACGCCCCTGCAATCACCCGTCCGAGGGACCGTGAGCGATGGGTAGGCGTGCGATGCTCGGGGAACGCCCCGGTTCTGTCACCATCTACACACTCTGAGTGACCGAACCTCGGGCCAACCCCCCGAAAACTTCATGAAGGGAACCGGACATGGGTCCCCATCCTGCGGTCGCGGCGATACGCCTGGCGGTCCGCCGCGTCCTCCACGACATCCTCACCGACCACGAGGCCCTGCAGACCGCCGGCGCCTCCCGGCACACCTCGCACGAGCGCCCGCCCTCGCCGCTCGTGCTCGTCGCATGCTCCGGCGGCGCCGATTCCATGGCCCTCGCCTCCGCCCTTGCCTTCGAAGCCCCCAAGCTGGGCATCCGGGCCGGCGGCATCACCGTCGACCACGGCCTCCAGGCCGGCTCCGACCTGCGCGCCGACGAAGTCGTTCTACGGCTGCGCGAACTGGGCCTGGACCCCGTGGAAGCCACGTCCGTGACCGTGGGCCGCGAGGGCGGCCCCGAGGCAGCCGCCCGGGACGCCCGCTACGCAGCCCTCGACGACTGCGCCGCACGACACGGCGCCGCCGCCGTCCTGCTCGGCCACACGCGCGACGACCAGGCCGAGACCGTCCTGCTGGGCCTCGCCCGCGGCTCCGGCATCCGCTCCCTGTCGGGGATGGCCGCGGTCTCGGGGGCCGACGGCCGTTACCGCCGCCCCTTCCTCCAACTCGACCGGCAGACCGCCCGCAAGGCCTGCATGGTCCAGTCGCTGCCCGTCTGGGACGACCCGCACAACGCCGACCCCGCGTACACGCGTTCCCGTCTGCGCCACGAAGGCCTGCCGGCCCTGGAGAAGGCGCTCGGCAAAGGCGTCGTAGAGGCACTGGCCCGTACGGCGCAGCTGTCCCGGGACGACGCCGACGCCCTCGACACCTGGGCCAGCCAGGCCGAGGCCTCCGTACGGGACGCCACCGGCCTCCTGGAGTGCGCCAAGCTCTACGCCCTGCCGCCCGCCGTACGCCGTCGCATCCTGCGCCGGGCCGCCATCCAGGCCGGTGCCCCGGCAGGTTCGCTGTTCGCCCGGCACATCGAGGAAGTCGACCGCCTGATCACCGGCTGGCGCGGCCAGGGAGCCATCAATCTCCCGGGCAAGGTCGTCGCCCGTCGCCAGGGTGGCAGACTGGTGATTCGGCAAGGCTGAATCGACACCCCCTCCGGGCCTCCGGGGGCGGGGCCAGGTAGTAGCCGGTTGGACGACCGAAAGTGATGCGGGTGGACGCGAAAGACATGGGTGACGACCTCCAGTCGGTGCTCATCACCAAGGAAGAGATCGACGCGAAGCTCGTGGAGCTCGCCGCTAAGATCGACGCGGAGTACGCGGGCAAGGATCTGCTGATCGTCGGCGTCCTCAAGGGCGCGGTGATGGTCATGGCGGACCTCGCCCGGGCGCTGTCCACCCCCGTCACCATGGACTGGATGGCCGTGTCGTCGTACGGCGCGGGCACCCAGTCCTCCGGTGTCGTGCGGATCCTCAAGGACCTCGACACCGACATCAAGGGCAAGCACGTCCTCATCGTCGAGGACATCATCGACTCGGGTCTGACCCTGTCCTGGCTGATCTCCAACCTCGGCTCGCGCGAGCCCGACTCGTTGAAGATCTGCACCCTGCTCCGCAAGCCGGAGGCGGCCAAGGTCGCCATCGAGGTGGAGTGGGTCGGCTTCGACATCCCGAACGAGTTCGTCGTCGGCTACGGCCTCGACTACGCGGAGAAGTACCGCAACCTGCCGTTCGTCGGTACGCTCGCGCCGCACGTCTACGGCGGCTAGAGCCACTCGGCCCAAGCCCTGTAAGACGATCGGGAACCCCAGCGGGTTTCGCGCCGTTGGAGCATGCAGACGCGTCTCCCAGCCGTCCCGTGCGACTTCGGGCAACATTGCTGGGGTACGGTCAGAAGAACTGTCTTTATCAAACTCACTATGGCAGGAGGGACGGAGCGAATTCGCTCCGTATGGATGGACGTGAAGCGATACTTCCGTGGGCCGGTCATGTGGATCGTGCTGGCCGTCCTTGCCGTGGTCGTGTTGATGCAGGTCGTCGGCTCGTCCGGCGGCTACAAGGCGGTGGACACCGGCCAGGTCGTCCAGGCGATCAATGACAACAAGGTCGAGTCGGCCAAGATCACCACCGGTGACGAGTCGACCATCAAGGTCACGCTCAAGGACGGCGTAAAGGTCGAGGGCAGCTCCAAGATCCAGGCGAGCTACATCGGCGACCAAGGCGTGGACCTCGCGGCCACGCTGCAGACCAAGTACCAGGACAAGCAGATTCCGGACGGCTACACGGTGTCGCCGACGAAGCAGAACGCTTTCGTCGGGATCCTGTTGTCGCTGCTCCCCTTCGTCCTCATCGTGGTCGTCTTCCTGTTCCTGATGAACCAGATGCAGGGCGGCGGCTCCCGAGTCATGAACTTCGGGAAGTCCAAGGCCAAGCTCATCACCAAGGACACCCCGAAGACGACGTTCGCGGACGTCGCGGGCTCCGACGAGGCCGTCGAGGAACTGCACGAGATCAAGGAGTTCCTCCAGGAGCCGGCGAAGTTCCAGGCCGTCGGCGCCAAGATCCCCAAGGGCGTACTCCTGTACGGCCCTCCCGGCACCGGCAAGACCCTGCTGGCGCGCGCCGTCGCGGGCGAGGCCGGGGTGCCCTTCTACTCGATCTCCGGTTCCGACTTCGTCGAGATGTTCGTCGGTGTCGGTGCCTCCCGAGTCCGTGACCTGTTCGAGCAGGCCAAGGCGAACGCCCCGGCGATCGTCTTCGTCGACGAGATCGACGCGGTCGGCCGCCATCGCGGCGCAGGCCTCGGCGGTGGACACGACGAGCGCGAGCAGACGCTGAACCAGCTGCTCGTCGAGATGGACGGCTTCGACGTCAAGGGCGGCGTGATCCTCATCGCCGCGACGAACCGGCCCGACATCCTCGACCCGGCCCTCCTGCGCCCCGGCCGCTTCGACCGCCAGATCGCGGTCGACCGCCCGGACATGCAGGGCCGTCTGGAGATCCTCAAGGTCCACCAGAAGGGCAAGCCGGTCGCACCGGACGTCGATCTGTCGGCCGTAGCGCGCCGTACGCCGGGCTTCACCGGCGCGGACCTGAGCAACGTCCTCAACGAGGCCGCCCTGCTCACTGCCCGAGGCAACCGCAAGCTGATCGACAACTTCATGCTGGACGAGGCGATCGACCGTGTGGTCGCGGGCCCGCAGAAGCGGACCCGGATCATGTCGGACAAGGAGAAGAAGATCACCGCGTACCACGAGGGCGGACACGCCCTGGTCGCGGCGGCTTCCCCGAACTCCGACCCGGTGCACAAGATCACGATCCTCTCCCGAGGCCGTGCTCTGGGCTACACGATGGTCCTGCCGGAAGAGGACAAGTACTCGACCACGCGCAACGAGATGCTCGACCAGCTGGCCTACATGCTGGGCGGCCGCGCGGCCGAGGAACTGGTCTTCCACGACCCGACCACGGGCGCCGCGAACGACATCGAGAAGGCCACCGCGACGGCCCGCGCGATGGTCACGCAGTACGGCATGACCGAGCGCCTCGGCGCGATCAAGTTCGGCGGCGACAACACCGAGCCCTTCCTGGGTCGGGAGATGTCGCACCCGCGCGACTACTCGGAAGAGGTCGCCGCGCTCGTCGACGAAGAGGTCAAGAAGCTCATCGAGAACGCGCACAACGAGGCCTGGGAAATCCTGGTCGAGAACCGTGACGTGCTCGACGCGCTCGTGCTCCAGCTGCTGGAGAAGGAGACGCTGAACAAGGAGCAGATCGCCGAGGTCTTCGCTCCCATCGTCCGGCGTCCGGCCCGTCCCTCCTGGACCGGCTCCTCCCGCCGTACGCCGTCCACCCGCCCGCCGGTGCTCTCCCCCAAGGAGCTGTCGCTGACGAACGGGACGAACGGCGCGGGTCCCGCGATCACCGCCGGTGCGACCACCGAGTCCTCTCCCACGCTGGAGAAGGCCCCGGAGGACCGCCCCGAGAACTGACGCGCGTCTCACACGGCTCGAAATGGAAGCCGCGCCCCCCGGGATTTAGCCTGGGGGGCGCGGCTTTTCCATATGCCCGCAACTGAGGCGTGTGTCCGCACACGCGTGACCCGCACAGGAACGAGGCACGACATGACCGACCCCGTGACGCTGGACGGCGAGGGAGCGATCGGCGTCTTCGACGAGAAGCGCGCCGAGAACGCCGTACGCGAGCTGCTGATCGCGGTCGGTGAGGACCCGGACCGGGAGGGGCTCAGGGAGACGCCGGCGCGGGTGGCGCGGGCGTACAAGGAGATATTCGCGGGGTTGTGGCAGAAGCCCGAGGACGTGCTGACGACGACGTTCGACCTGGGGCACGACGAGATGGTCCTGGTGAAGGACATCGAGGTCCTCAGCAACTGTGAGCACCATCTGGTGCCGTTCGTCGGCGTTGCCCACGTGGGGTACATCCCGTCCGCCGACGGGAAGATCACCGGGTTGTCGAAGCTGGCGCGGCTGGTGGACGTCTATGCTCGGCGGCCGCAGGTGCAGGAGCGGTTGACCACGCAGGTCGCGGACTCGTTGATGGAGATCCTGGAGCCTCGGGGGGTCATCGTCGTCGTTGAGTGCGAGCACATGTGCATGTCGATGCGGGGGGTGCGGAAGCCCGGCGCCAAGACCATCACCTCGGCCGTTCGTGGTCAGCTGCGGGACCCGGCGACTCGTAATGAAGCGATGAGTTTGATCATGGCTCGCTGACGGGTCACTTCGGGTGCGGGTCCGTTGTGGCTGGTCGCGCAGTTCCCCGCGCCCCTTTGGGGCGCTGAGGTGAGCGGTGTTGTCCCGGTCGCGCCCACGCGGCGGAGCCGCAGATCGACATAGCCCCGCGCCCCTTTCGGGGCGCTCAAGCGACCGGTGCTGTCCCATCAGGTGACCGGGGTTGCGCCCGCCGCGTTGTTGTCGTCGTCCTCCGGGAGTTTGCAGACTCGCTCCAGGAAGATCGCCGCCGCTATGACCGCGATGCCTGCCAGGACCGAGAAGCCGGCGTAGATGGCCTGGTCGCGGCGGGCGGGGATGTCGAGGGACTCCAGGAGGTAGACGCCGGTGCCGCCGTACATGCCGGCGACGAGGGCGGCGACCAGGGCGCTGGACTGGCCGAAGACGACCGCGCGGGCGGCCATCAGGGGGTCGACGCCCTTGGCGCCGGGGCGGCGCTCGCGCTGGGCCTTGAGGCGGGCGCGCAGGGAGAGCGCCGTGGCCAGCAGGACCACGGCGATCACGGCGAGGACGATGGGCGCGGCCAGCGGGACGCTCGGCAGGGTCCCCACCGCGCTCCACAGGCGGGCCCCCGCCCAGGACAGCACTCCGGCGATCACGAACACGCCGGCCAGCACCCTGATCCGCAGCTCTCTCACGGTGTCCCTTCAGCTCCCCGTGCCCTGTCCGGGCGTAGTGGTCGTCTCGACCTTAACGACTACTCGGGCAGCCGGAGTTCCAGGTCCTTGCGGGGCGCGACACCGTCACGCGTGACGGTGTCCAGGAGAGTGGCGACCGGGCCGCGGCCGGGCAACTGCGCCTCGGGCTCCAGGTCGTGCCACGGCGCGAGCACGAAGGCCCGCTCGTGCGCGCGCGGGTGGGGGAGCGTCAGGACCGGGTCGTCCGAGACGACGTCGGCGTACGCGACGATGTCGACGTCGATCGTGCGCGCGCCCCAGCGCTCCTCGCGGACCCGGTGGAAGGCCTCCTCGACCGCGTGCGCCCGCTCCAGCAGGGAGGACGGGGGCAGGGTGGTCTTGAGGACGACGACCGCGTTGAAGTACGAGGGCTGGCTGCCGGGCTCGACGCCCCACGGCACCGTCTCGTAGACCGGCGACACGGCCTTGATGCGGACGCCGGGGGTGTCCTCCAGGGCGTCGATCGCGCCCTGGAGGGTCTCCAGGCGGTTGCCCAGGTTCGCGCCGATGGAGATCACGGCGCGCCTCGGGTTGCTGAGGGTGGTGTCGGCGGCGTCCACCTGCTGCACCACGGAGGCGGGCACCGGCTGGACGGTCGGGTCGCTGTGACCCTCGGTGAACGAGAAGGTCATACTCGGCTCCGGGTGATGGTGACGGTCACGTCGTCGAAGGGGACGGTGATCGGGGCGTCCGGCTTGTGGACGCGGACCTCGACCTCCTCGACCCCTTCGTGCTTCAGGCAGGTCTGCGCGATGCGCTCGGCGAGGGTCTCGATGAGGTTGACGGGCTCGCCCTGGACGACGGCCACGACCTCCTCGGCCACGATGCCGTAGTGCACGGTCTTCGCCAGGTCGTCGTCGGCGGCGGCCGGCCGGGTGTCCAGGCCCAGGACGAGGTCCACGATGAAGGTCTGGCCCTCCTCGCGCTCCTTGGGGAACACGCCGTGGTGCCCGCGGGCCTTCAGGCCGCTCAGCGCGACACGATCCACGCGAATCACTCCTGCAATCGTCGGTGGTGGCCGGTTCGTACCGTGTGCGGGCGGTACCCCGGCCTCGAACGAATCTACCTGCGGGCACTGACAATGCCGGGCCACGAGGGCGTGGGCACTGTCCGGGGCCAGAGGGTTCATCGAGCGTTTCCCCTGGGGAACCCGGTGGCTCATGGGTCGGTAGCCGCCCCTACCCCGGGGTTCGTGATTCCAACCACTTCTTGGTTCCGACGGGTTGCGACGGGACCCGAACGGGGGCCGAAGGGGGTCGGGCGGGTTCTCCTCGAGGGGCGCCTACCCACTCAGGTGGGGGTGTCCTCGCCCTCGTCCTCGTCGTTTTCGGCCAGAACCGGGGACGCGTGGTGCGACCAGAGCTTCCAGCCCTCGGGGGTGCGCCGGAACACGTTCGTGGCGACCACGAGCTGACCGACCAGCGGGCCCAGTTCGTCGCTGTCGTCGGGGGAGGGGCCGCCGCTGAGGATGTTCTCCGTGCAGGTGACCAGCGCGGTGTCGCCGGTCACCGAGACGTGCACGTCGGTGAGGAAGAACTGGATGTACTCGGTGTTCGCCATGATCAGCGCGTACGACCGCAGGACCTCGCCGCGACCGGTCAGCACCGGCCAGCCCGGGTGCACGCAGGAGATCACGCCGCTGTCCGCCGGGTCGTGGTACTCCTCGTCGACGCCGAGGTCGGCCGGGGTGAGCCAGAGCGCGGAGAGCTCGTCGAAGTCACCGCGCTCCAGGGTCTCGTAGAACGCGGTGTTGGCGAGTTCCACCTGCTCCACGTCGGTGTGCGGGGCGGTCACAGGGCGGCCTCGGAGTTGGTGTGCGAGGTCGGTCGGGCGCCGGGGGCGCGCG
This sequence comes from Streptomyces sp. NBC_00986, assembly GCF_045162565.1. Lineage (NCBI taxonomy): Bacteria > Bacillati > Actinomycetota > Actinomycetes > Kitasatosporales > Streptomycetaceae > Streptomyces > Streptomyces sp. NBC_00986. The sequence goes on along the minus strand of NZ_CP108733.1, from coordinate 5,526,852 downwards.
CTCCCTCGACGGCGCGGGCGACGCGTACGGCGTCGGCGGTGGCGCGGACCTCGTGGACGCGCACCGCCCAGGCGCCGGCGTGCGCCGCGAGCGCGGAGACGGCGGCCGTGGCGGCGTCGCGCTCGCGCGCGGGCGGGGGCGCGCCCTCGGGGCCCGCCAGGACGCGGCCGAGGAACCGTTTGCGGGAGGCGGCGACCAGGAGGGGGTGGCCGAGGGCGAGCAGGCGGTCGAGGTGGGCGAGGAGGACGAGGTCGTGCTCGGCGTCCTTGGAGAAGCCGAGGCCCGGGTCGACGACGATCCGGTCGGGGGCGACACCGCCGGCCAGAACGGCCTCCACGCGTGCGTGCAGTTCGTCGACGACCTCGGTGACGACGTCGTCGTAGACCCCCCTGACGTTGCCGCCCTCCAGGAAGCCGCGCCAGTGCATGACGACGAAGGGGGCGCCCGAGGCGGCGACGACCGGGATCATCGCGGGGTCCGCGAGGCCGCCGCTGACGTCGTTGACCAGGGCGGCGCCTGCGGCGAGGGCCTGCTCGGCGACGGAGGCGCGCATGGTGTCGACGGAGACGGTGACGCCCTCGGAGGCGAGACCGCGCACTACGGGGATGACGCGCTTGAGTTCCTCGGCCTCGTCCACGCGGGACGCGCCGGGGCGGGTGGACTCACCGCCGACGTCCACCAGGTCGGCGCCCTCGGTGACCAGGTCCAGGCCGCGCTTCACCGCCGCCATGGTGTCGAAGAAGCGGCCGCCGTCGGAGAAGGAGTCCGGGGTGACGTTCACGACCCCCATGACCGCGCACCGGTCCCACTCCGGAAGGCCCGTGACGCGCCCGCGTCCGCTCTGCTTGCTCATACGTTCAGCGTAGGCCCAGGAGGAGGGGGTACGGCCCTGCGGGCCGGGCGGAAGCGGGCTGGTCCGGCGGGGGAGGGGGACTCCGGGGTGGGACGGGGTGTGGCCGTTGCGCTCGAGGGGCGCGCGGCGACTGGGTCCCGCGCGCCGGACCGTGCTCCGGCGGTCGGCCTGTTCCGCAGGGGGAGTGGCGCAGGGGTCGGCGAGTGGGGTCCTCGGCCGTGGGGCGTCTTCGCGGTGGTGGTGTGCGGCTGCGCCGTACTGGCTCGCGGTCTTGGGGTGTCTGGTGGCGGACGCCGGCCCTTGCCGGGGTCACTCGCGACCCTCGGCGGGCCGGACCTCGCTCCGGTGGTCGGCCTGCTCCGCGGAGGGAGGGGCGCGAGAGCGGGCGAGTGCGGTCCTGGGCGGTGGACCTGCCGGTGGTGGCCCGCCTTCGCCATGGTGGTGTGCGGGTGCGTCGGGTCGGCTTGCGGTCTTGGAGTGTGTGTCGGTGGGCGTCGGCCTTTGCTGTGGTCGCCCGCGGTCTTCGGCGGAGTGAGCAGCGCTCCGGCGGTCGTCCTGCTCCGTAGGGGGAGGCGGGGGAGAGCCGGTGGGTGGGGCGCTCGGCCGTGGACCGGCCGGTGGTGGCCCGTCTTGGCGGTGCCTGCTTGCGGCTTTGGGGTGTCTGGTGGCGGACGCCGGCCCTTGCCGGGGTCGCTCGCGACCCTCGGCGGCCGGAGCACGTCCGTCCTTGGGGCGCCCTGTGGTCGGCGTGAAGGCCTCCGGGTCGGCCGGGCGGAAACCGCAGGCCCGTCCCGAGCGATACCCCCAGCCGGGGCTGGAGTTCTCGTTCGGGGCGGGCCTGTTGGTCAGGCTGCTCGGACATCCCGTTCCGCCAGGCCGTGGGTGCAGGCCGGGGCCGCGGTCGTGCGGCGGCGGAGGAAGCGGGGGAGGGGGAGGGCCAGATTGACGAAGCCCTCGGCCTGCATCGCGGCGAAGCCGATGCGGGGGAGGTCGCCGGAGGCGCGGTAGACGACGAAGCGGGGTTCCCAGCGGGGCTGGAACTTCGCGTTGAACTTGTACAGGGACTCGATCTGGAACCAGCGCGACAGGAAGACGAGCAGTCCGCGCCAGGCGCGCAGCACCGGGCCCGCGCCGATCTTCTCGCCGCGGGCGAGCGCCGCGCGGAACATCGCGAAGTTGAGCGACACGCGCGTGATGCCGAGCTTCGGTGCCGCCTGGAGGGAGGCCACGATCAGCAGCTCGTTCATCCCCGGGTCCGCCGCGCGGTCACGGCGCATCAGGTCCAGCGACATGCCGTCGGTGCCCCAGGGCACGAAGTGCAGGATCGCCTTCAAGTCGCCGTACTCGCCCGGCTGTTCGTCCGTCTTGTGGGCGGTCGCGATGAAGCAGTCACCGTCCTCCGGGTCGCCGATGCGGCCGAGCGCCATGGAGAAGCCGCGCTCGGTGTCGGTGCCCCGCCAGGCCTCCGCGGCGAGCCGGATCCGCTCCAACTCGCCCTCGCCGAGGTCACGTACACGCCGTACCCGGGTTTCGTAGCCGGCCCGCTCGATGCGCTTCACCATTTGGCGTACGTTGCGCATCGCGCGCCCGGCGAGCGAGAAATCCGCCACGTCGACCACCGCCTCGTCGCCCAGTTCGAGGGCGTCGAGACCGGTCTCGCGGGTCCACACCTCGCCGCCCGTCTCCGAGCAGCCCATGACGGCGGGCGTCCAGGAGTGGGCCTTCGCCTCGTCCATGAACCGCTCGATGGCGCCCGGCCAGGCCTCCACGTCGCCGATGGGGTCACCACTGGCGAGCATCACTCCGGAGACCACGCGGTATGTCACCGCCGCCTTGCCGCTGGGCGAGAAGACGACGGCCTTGTCGCGGCGGAGCGCGAAGTGACCCAGCGAGTCGCGCCGGCCGTGCTTCTCCAGGAGGGCGCGCAGATGCGTCTCGTCCTCCGGGGTGAGCTGCGCTGCCGGGTGCTCGGGCCGGAACGCGAGGTAGATCGTCGTCACGGCCGTGAGCAGCCCCAGGGCGCCCAGCGAGAACGCGACCGTCCAGGAGGTGCTGCCCTCGTAGTCGACCGGGCCCTCGAAGCCGAACAGGCCGTACAGGACGTGCGTAATCCGATCGGCCAGGCTCGGGTCGCCGACCATGCGCTTGGAGTGGACGCTGACGATGACCAGTCCGAGGACGAGGGAACCGGCGCCCATGAGCACGAAGTTGGCGAGCGCGCGCCACCTGCTGCGCGGGTCGGGCAGCGCCCGGAACTCGTCCCGGTGCAGCAGCAGCGGCGCGAGCAGCGCCGCCGAGATGACGACTCCTATGAGGGAGTGCCGGTACGCGAACTGCGCCACCGCGCCCGCCGGAAGCAGCGCGACGGCGGCCCGCCACGCCCGGCGCTTGCGCCGCCTGAGCCCGTGCGCGAGGAGCAGCAACAGCACGCCGGCACTGAGCGAGAGCGCCGCCGCGAACGGTCCGAGCGCGCCCGGCAGCACCTCGGCCATCGTGTGCATACGGCTGTGCCGGAAGCGCGGGAACACCCCCGCGGCGATGTCCAGCAGGCCGACCAGGGCACAGGCCCGGGCGACGAGCGTGGGAACGACCTCGGGGCGCGGACCTCGGACTATGCGCCGGACCCGACCTGAACGGCTCGGAACCCCACCCGACATTTCCCCATCTATCCTGACAGACATCGCATCCCGTAGTTCTGCGAGAGACCTTGGATCCGGGCCCGATTCGGGCATCCGGCGACATTGCGCCCTCTAGGACGGTGTCTAGGGGAAGGAGGTTCCTTCCTCACCGGAAAGCCGGTTCAAAGCCAGAGGAAAGCCCGGGGCAAACGCTCGCGAACCTTGCGTGCGCGCGGCGGGCGGAAAGCGCAGGCGGGGACAGCTCATGGGACTCACGAGCAGGAAAGTGCTGGTACTGGCGGTCGTCTGCGCCGTACTGCTGTTCATCGGGACAGTATGGCTGTGGCCCCGCCTGGCCAGACGCAACTGGCGGGCCGTCAGCGGGCGTGTGGGCCTGCTGCTGGCAACGCAGTTGGTGCTCTTCGCCTCGGTCGGCCTCGGCGCCAACCAGGCCTTCGGGTTCTACGCCAGCTGGGCCGACCTGTTCGGCAAGGAGACCGACCAGGGAGTGGTCGTCGACAACTCGGCGCTCCAGGGCACGGGCGGACCGGTCCAGGTGGTCGAGACCCGGCGGGTGGACGCACCGGGCGGCTCCTCGCGGCCGGAGAGCGTAGGCCAGGTGCAGCGGGTCGACATAGCCGGCCGTACGACCCACATCACCACCCCCGCGTACGTGTACCTGCCGCCGGAGTACTTCCAGCCGCGCAACCGCACCCGCTCGTTCCCGGCGACCGTCGTCCTCACGGGGTACCCGGGCACGGCCAAGGCACTCGTCGACAAGCTGAACTACCCGCGCACGGCGCTGGAGTTGGCCAGGGCCGGCCGGATGCAGCCGATGATCCTGGTGATGATGCGGCCCACGGTGGCGCCGCCGCGCGACACGGAGTGCGTGGACGTCCCGGGCGGGCCGCAGACCGAGTCGTTCTTCGCCAAGGACCTTCCCGACGCCGTACTGGCCCACTACAGGGTGAGCAAGAAGCCCGGGAGCTGGGGCATCATCGGCGATTCCACGGGCGGTTACTGCGCCCTGAAGCTCGCCATGCACCACCCCGGGGTGTACGCCGCGGCGGCGGGCCTGTCGCCGTACTACAAGGCGCCGAACGACCCCACCACGGGAAATCTCTTCCAGGGCGACGAGACGCTGCGGAACGAGGCCGACCTGTCTTGGTACATCAAGCACCGGCCCGCGCCCGACACCTCACTGCTCGTCACCACCAGCAGGGTCGGCGAACACAACTACAACGACACCCTGAAATTCATCGCCCAGGTGAAGGCCAGGAACTCCACCCGTATCTCGTCGATCGTCCTGGAGAGCGGCGGCCACAACTTCAACACCTGGCGACGGGAGATCCCGCCGGCCCTCCAGTGGATCAGCGGGCGGCTCACCGACTGGTGGAAGTGACCACCGAATCCGTGTGAGGGAAGAGGGGTGGCTGTGTTTTTACCGGGCGGGGCACCATGATTCGCCTACGCGCGGTAAGTTTCTGGCCATGCCACGTGGACGTCACCGCCATTCCCCGCCGTTGCACCGGCTGTTGCCCCCCTCGGCGATCGCAGGCGTGTCGCTCGTCTGCGCCTTCGGGCCCTGGGTCTTCTCGCAACCGGCGGCGCTCCGCATAGTCGCGGCGATCGCCGCCGCGACCGCGCTCGTCGGCGCGGCGTTCATGCGCCGCTGGGACACACAGGCGGGCAAACAGGTGGCCGACCTGATACGCGCGCGTACGAGCGACGAGTGGCGCTACGAGGAGCGGCTCGCCGAACTCGAGTCCGACCTCGACGAGTCGCGCGAACTCCGCGTCAAGCTGGAGCACAAGCTGCGCGCCAAGCGCACGGAGCTGGCCGGCCTGCGCAACGAACACGCGGCCCTGCTGCGCCGGTACGCCACGGCGGAGACCGAGCGCGCGAGTGCCCTGGAGGGCCGCCGCCTGCTGGAGATAGAGGCCGCGGAACCCGCGCGCGCGTTGCCACCGGTTCCTGCGGACGGCGACGACGAGGCCTTGGCGGACGCGGAGTTGGAGCTCCAGGACGACGTTCCCGAGACGGACGACACCGAGGCTGTGGCTGCTTCGGTCGACTCCGAGGACGAGACGGACGCCGAGGGCGACACCGAGGACGAGGAGTCGGAGGCGGCGGAGGCCGCCGCGGAGAAGCCCGCGGAGTCCACGGTGTTCTCCCCGGAGGGGTCCAAGCTGTTCCTGCGCGCCAAGGCGGCGCTGGTCCGGCACGAGGACGACCACGAGACCCCGGCGCCCGAGCCGAAGGACTCCGAGCCGAAGGACTCCGGGCCGAGCGACCCCGCGCCGAAGGACTTCGCTCCGAAGGACCTCGCGCCCAAGGACGACGACTCCGCGCGGGCCGAGCCCGCCCCGGTGCCGGCCGACAGCGGCGGTACCGACTCGGAGGCCGCGCAGGAGGACGAGGCGGAGGGGAAGCCCGAGGCGGTCGACGGGCATGAGCACGCGGCCGCCGTTCCCCCGGCCCCGACGCCCGCACAGCCCGCCCCGTCCGCGCAGCCGTCCGGGCACTTCACCGTGCCGACCGCGGTGGCGGTCGTACCGGCGTCCCCCGTACGGCGCCCGATGGTCGAGGGCGGGTTCGACTTCTTCGGTATGCAGAAGGGCGCGACGTCCGCCGCGATGGACGCCGTGCAGAACGAGGACCTCGCCGACGTCGTGGGCGAGGAGGCCCTCGCCGTGCACAAGGCCGAGGCGGAGTCGCAGTTCAAGCCGGCCGACGAGCGGTCGCGCGATGTCGGCGTCGGCCAGGTCATCGACCTGACCGCCCACGACGAGACCGAGCAGATCAACCTCCACGGGCTGCGCAGCGCGGCCTCCTGACGGCCCTTCAGGCCTGCACCGACCGGTCAGGCCATCCAGCGGTCCGGCCGGGCGTCCCTGCGGCCCGTCCGTGACCGCTCGGCCTGGCCGCGGAGCAGCTCCGTAGCCTCCTCAGCGTCCCGTAGACGCGCTGTGACGGTCTTGTTGGCCCCCGTGTCCACGTGGACCTCCGCAAGCCCCCAGAGGCGCTGCCAGGGCCCCTGGCTCAGCCGTACGCTCTGCACCTTCGCGTGCGGCACCAGCGCCAGGCTCCGGCGGAGCAGGCCGTGCCGGGACGCGAACACCGTGTCGGTGACCGCGAGGCCGTAGCCGCGCCACCACAACGGCATGCACCGGCCCGCTCGTCGCGGCGGGCGGGACAGCTCCTCGCGTGACGGCACGGTCACGCCGGGCAGCACGCGCGCGACGACCGCCTCGGCGATCTCGCGCGGGGCGACCGGCACCAGCACGGAGTTGGACGAACCGGCCACGTCCAGCTCGACCCGCACCCACCCGCGCCGCCGCCACAGCAGCGGCTCCACGATCCGCACGGTCTGCACGCGGCCCGGCGGCACCGTCTCGTGGGTGCGGTCCAGCAGCCCGTGGTCGATGCGCAGCCCGTCCGGGGACTCGCCCACCGTCCAGTCGTACTCGCCGACGAACCGCCCCACGCTGCTCGCGCCCGCCGCGCCCAGCAGCGGCAGCGCGGTCGCGAGGACCGTCCACACGCTGTGGGTGGCGAACCACAGGAGCGGCGGTACGACGAGTGCGGCGGCCAGTGATCCCCAGGTGGCGCCGGTCAGCACCAGGGACACCGCGAGGACCCCGGCCGGCACGTGCAGCAGCTGCCGCGCGGGCGCCTCGCCGACCTCGTGCGCGGTCTCGGGCGCGAACCCGGCCGCCCGCGCGAGGAGTTCGGCCCGCAGCGCCCGCGCCTCGCCCTCGCCCAGGAAGGCGAGTTCGTCCTTCTTGTCGGTCCCTACGACGTCCAGCTTCAGCTTGGCGACGCCCGCCACGCGCGCGAGGAGGGGCTGTGTCACGTCGACGGCCTGGATACGTTCCAGCCGGATGTGCGCGGTGCGCCGGAACAACAGCCCTGTACGGATGCGCAGTTCGGTGTCCGTCACCGCGAAGTGCGTGAACCACCAGGTCAGGAAGCCGTACAGGGCGGCGGCCGGGACGAACACGGCGAGCCCGATGAGCAGCGTGACCGTGGTCAGCCGGGTCAGCTGTTCCTGCGCCTGGTTGGGGTCGTGCACCGCCCACCCGATGATGACGGCGACCGGCGCCCACGCACGCCGCAACGGCGTCACCGGATGCAACCGCCGCTCCACGAGCGGCACTTGCTCCCGTACGACCTCGGTCGCCTCGGGTACGTCCTTGTCGGCTCCCGGCGTCGTCACAGCCCCGCCGATCGGGCCTCGCCCAGCTCGGTGAGCCGGTCACGCAGCCGCTCGGCCTCGGCCGGCACGAGCCCCGGGATGGTCGCGTCGGTCGCCGCGGCCGCCGTGTGCAACTGCACGCTGGCCAGCCCGAAGTGCCGCTCCACGGGCCCCGAGGTCACCTCCACGAGCTGCATCCGCCCGTACGGCACGATCGTCTCGTGGTGCCACAGCACACCCCTGGTGATCAGCAGGTCGTCGGCGCGCTCGGCGTACCTCCAGGAGCGCCAGTTGCGGCCCAGCAGCACCCAGCCCCACGCCATGAGGGCGAGCGGCAGCAGCGCGAACGCAGCCCACCCGGTGCCGACGAAAAGGCCCAGCGGCACCCCCAGGACCACGGCAAGCAGCCCCAGCCACACCACCAGCAACAGGCGTCGCATCTTCAGCAGCCCCGGCGGCAGCCCGGTCCACACCGGCTCGCGCGCCGCGCCGTCCTGGGCGGCAGTCCCCGTTTCCATGCCGCAAGCGTACGTACGAGAGACTGTGCCCATGACTCCCACGACGGAGACCATGGTCGGGATCGGCGGCGCCGCGGAGAGCACCGACATGGTGCTCAACATCGGCCCCCAGCACCCCTCCACGCACGGTGTGCTGCGCCTGCGGCTCGTCCTCGACGGCGAGCGCATCCAGCACGCGGAGCCGGTGATCGGCTACATGCACCGCGGCGCCGAGAAGCTCTTCGAAGCGCGCGACTACCGCCAGATCATCATGCTCGCCAACCGCCACGACTGGCTGTCGGCCTTCTCGAACGAGCTCGGCGTGGTCCTAGGCGTGGAGCGCATGCTCGGCATGGAGGTCCCCCCGCGCGCGGTGTGGACGCGCACCCTCCTCGCCGAGCTGAACCGGGTGCTCAACCACCTGATGTTCCTGGGGTCGTACCCCCTCGAACTCGGCGGTATCACCCCGGTGTTCTACGCGTTCCGGGAGCGCGAGGTGCTCCAGAACGTCATGGAGGAGGTCTCCGGCGGGCGCATGCACTACATGTTCAACCGCGTCGGCGGCCTCAAGGAGGACGTCCCGGCGGGCTGGACAGCACGCGCGCGTGAGGCCGTCTCCGCCGTGCGCTCCCGGATGGACCGCTTCGACGACCTGGTGCTCGGCAACGAGATCTTCCGGGGCCGCACGCGCGGAGTGGGCGTGCTGTCGCCGGAGGCCGTGCACGCGTACGGCGTGAGCGGGCCCATCGCGCGCGCCTCGGGCGTCGACTTCGACCTGCGGCGCGACGAGCCGTACCTCGCGTACGGCGAACTCCAGGACACCCTGAAGGTCGTCACGCGCCAGGAGGGCGACTGCCTGGCTCGCTTCGAGGTGCTCCTGGAGCAGACCCACAACGCGCTCGACCTCGCGGACGCCTGCCTCGACCGGCTCGCCGGGCTGGAGCCCGGTCCGATCAACCAGCGGCTCCCGAAGGTCCTGAAGGCGCCCGAGGGACACACCTACGCGTGGACCGAGAACCCGCTCGGCATCAACGGCTACTACCTCGTCAGCAAGGGCGAGAAGACGCCGTACCGGCTGAAACTGCGCTCGGCGTCCTACAACAACATCCAGGCGCTCGCCGTGCTGCTGCCGGGGACGCTGGTGGCGGACATGGTGGCGATCCTGGGGTCGCTGTTCTTCGTGGTCGGGGACATCGACAAGTAGGGCGCGCGGACGGCCGGTTCGCGGGTGGCTCAGTCCTGTAGCGGGTCCGGAATTCCAACCGACTGCACGAGCCAGCCGAAGTCGCCGAGTCCGCCCGGTGCGGTGAGTTCGGCGGCTTCTCCGGCGCCCGCGAGCGCTCGGACGTAGGCCGTCGGGTCGGTGGAGGCCAGCGTGAGCGGGGGGCGCGCGCCTGTGACGCCGAGGGCGCGCAGGGCGGCGCGTTGGGTGAGCAGGCGTGCGCCGGGGAGCGCGCTCCCCTTATGGGCGGCCGTCTCGCCCGCTTCCGCGCAGGCGTCCAGCGCCACGTGCGCCGTGATGTCGCACGAGCCGTCCGGCACGGGTGCCGTCTCGCGGCCCTCGCGGAAGCCGGTGAGCGTGCCGAACGGGGGGCGGGCGTCCCGGGTGTGCGCGTAGTCGACGGCGATCGCGAGCCCCCGGTCGACGGTGGCGACGGCGGACGCCCAGACCGTGTCCCTGGGGAGGCCGATCTCGGCGCGCAGGCCCTCCTCGGGAGCCAGGGGCCACCATCGGGCGAGCCACTCGGCCTCCGCACCGGAGAGGGGCTCCCCGAGACGCTCGGTCCCGTCCTCCCGTACGAGCACGAGCCGCGGGACGCCGGCGGGGTCCACCTCGGCCACCTCCACGGGCACGTTGTCCAGCCACTCGTTGGCGAACAGCAGCCCGGTGATTCCCTTCGGAGGCTCGGTCAGCCACTCGACGCGCGGATCGAGTCCTTCGGGGCGGTCGGCGATCTCGACGGCGAACGCACGCACGCGTGCGGCCACTTGGGCGGGCAGCGCGGCGAACACTCCGGTCACCAGCTCACCGCGGCCGGCGGCCAGGTCCACGAAGTCCAGGGCGGCCGGCTTGTCGAGGGCCTCGTCCACCCGGCACAGCAGCCGGGCCACGGCGCCCGCGAACAGCGCCGACGCGTGCACGGACGTACGGAAGTGTCCGGCGGGTCCCTCGGGCCTGCGGTAGAAGCCCTCGGGCCCGTACAGGGCCTCCTCGGCCGCTGTCCGCCAGCCGCGCCACCGGCCCGTGGTGTCTTCCGTCACGTGGTCAGACTAAGTGCAGAGGACAACGGGGCCTCCACCTTGGGGAGTACGCGGGACGTATACGGATCGGTCCTCCGGTTGACCCCCGCACACTTCGCGCGTCCCTACGCTGGGTTACGTGCAGCGCCTCTATGACTTCCTCCGCAGACACCCGACATGGGTCGACACCTTCTGGGCTGTCTTCCTGCTGGGGCTGAGCGGCGTGAGCATCGCGAGTACGAGCTACGCGTCGGGCCGGCACGGGACGGCGGCCGGGGCGATCGCCGCGTCCGCCGTGATGTGTGTGGCGATCGCGCTGCGCCGCCGCTGGCCGGAGAAGATGCTCGTCCTGGCCAGTGCGACGGGCCTCGCGCAACTGGTCCTCGACGTCGAGCCCGTGGTGGCCGACTTCGCCATGCTGGTGATCGTCTACACCGTCGCCGCGGTCGGTGCCCGCTGGGCCTCCCGCTTCGCCCTGGCCGCCGGTCTGTCCGCGGCGACCCTGGCGCAGATCCGCTGGCCACAGGAGCACACGAGTTCCGCCGGGCTGGTCGCGCTGGCGATCTTCCAGACGGTGCCGTTCGCGCTGGCCTGGGTGCTCGGAGACTCGATGCGCACCCGGCGCGCGTACTTCGCGCAGCTGGAGGAGCGCGCCGCCCGGCTGGAGAAGGAGCGCGAGGCGCAGGCCAAGGTCGCGGTCGCCGCCGAGCGCGCCCGCATCGCGCGCGAGCTGCACGACGTGGTCGCGCACAACGTGTCGGTGATGGTGGTCCAGGCCGACGGCGCCGCCTATGTCCTCGACTCCGCGCCGGACCAGGCGAAGAAGGCCCTGGAGACGATCTCCTCCACCGGCCGCCAGGCACTCGCCGAGATGCGCCGCCTGCTGGGCGTGCTGCGCACCGGCGAGCACAAGGAGGCCGGCGAGTACGTGCCGCAGCCGGACGTCGAGCAGATCGACGACCTGGTCGAGCAGTGCCGTACGTCCGGACTGCCCGTCGACTTCAAGGTCGAGGGCACCCCGCGCCCGCTGCCGAGCGGCGTCGAGCTGACGGCGTACCGGATCGTCCAGGAGGCGCTCACCAACACCCGCAAGCACGGTGGCCCGAACACGGGCGCCAGCGTGCGACTGGTCTACTTCGACGACGGACTCGGGCTGCTCGTCGAGGACGACGGCAAGGGCGCCCCGCACGAGCTGTACGAGGAGGGCGGCGCCGACGGCCAGGGGCATGGTCTGATCGGTATGCGTGAGCGGGTGGGCATGGTCGGGGGCACGCTCGACGCGGGACCCCGGCCCGGCGGCGGTTTCCGCATCAGCGCGCTGCTGCCGCTGAAACCCGCGCACTGACATGCCGTACGCCGAGCAGTGACACCTGTAACGAATTGTTGAACGACCTGTTGAACCCCTTGTTGAACGATCCTGTTGACGGAACGGAAGAGGACCCGATGGCGATCCGCGTGATGCTCGTCGACGACCAGGTGCTGCTGCGCACCGGGTTCCGGATGGTGCTCGCCGCCCAGCCGGACATGGAGGTCGTCGCCGAGGCGGGCGACGGCGTCGAGGCCCTTCAGGTGCTGGCCGCGACCGCGGTCGACGTGGTGCTGATGGACGTCCGTATGCCGAAGCTGGACGGGGTGGAGACCACCCGCCGCATCTGCCAGGGCGAGAACCCGCCGAAGGTGCTGATCCTGACCACCTTCGACCTCGACGAGTACGCCTTCTCCGGGCTGAAGGCCGGAGCCTCCGGCTTCATGCTCAAGGACGTGCCGCCCGGCGAACTCCTCACCGCGATCCGCTCCGTGCACAGCGGGGACGCCGTGGTGGCGCCCTCGACGACCCGCCGCCTCCTGGACCGCTTCGCCCCGATGCTGCCCGCCACCGGCAAGGAGCCCCAGCACAAGGAGCTGGAGCGGCTCACCGAGCGCGAGCGCGAGGTCATGATCCTCGTCGCCCAGGGCCTGTCCAACGGCGAGATCGCGGCCCGCCTGGTGCTCTCCGAGGCGACCGTGAAGACCCACGTAGGCCGCATTCTGACCAAGCTCGGCCTGCGGGACCGGGTGCAGGTCGTGGTCCTGGCGTACGAGACGGGGCTGGTGCGGGCGGGCGGCCACGGCTGACGAGGTCGCCGGCGATCTACGGTGACACGGCTCTACGGGACCGCTGTCCGTCCGGTGCCGCCTACCTGAGGATGCCCTCCAGGAAGTCGCTGCCCAGGCGGGCCACCATCGTGACGTCCAGCTGGTGCAGGACGTAGCGGCCGCGGCGGCGGGTGGTGATCAGGCCGGCCTTCTTCAGGACGCCGAGGTGGCGGGATATCTCGGGGGCGGTCATGCCGTGCACCTGGGTCAGCTCGCTGGTGGTGAACGCGCTGCGGGCCAGGCTGCGGCACAGGCGCATGCGGACCGGGTGGGACAGGGCGGTCATCCGCAGGGTCAGCTGCTCCAGGGAGGTCGGCGCGGCGATCTTCGGGGTGTTGTGCACGGGGTAGTGCACGACGGGCTGCCAGCCGTACCGGTACAGGACCGTGAGGTGCGGCCAGCCCAGGGCCGTGGGCACCAGGAGGAGGCCGCCGTCCTGGGTCGACGTACGGCCGGTGCCGAGCTTGTCGACCGTGATGCGGGTGGCGTCCTCGTCGAGCGTCACCGCCGTGGACATCGACGTCAGCGCCTCCGCCAGGCCCTTGCGGCGCAGAAGGTCCGTCTTGTGCCGGGCGTCGGTGGCGAGTTGATGCTGCATCCGGGACCAGGTCTCCGCGAAGAACGCCTCGTCGCAGTCCTCCAGGAACTGCCGCAGCCAGGCCCTGGTCCGCGGCGGGTCGGCCAACAGCCGCTCGGTGAACGCCAGTTGATGCGGACCCCGCGCGGCCGCCTGCTCCAGGGCGCGGCGCCGGATCCCGGCGTCGGTGAGCGGGCCGGGTCCGCCCGTGCTGTAGGAGGTCGCGCAGGTGGTGAACTCCATCGCGGCGTCCACGAACTGCTCGTCCGTCAGCTTGTCCAGCAGGTCCAGCTCCTCGGCGAGCGTGGCCCCGGGGAGCGTGCTGCGGCCCGGGATGCCCGCGTACGGCAGGAACAGGTCGGAGAACGTCGACCTCCACAGGAAGTCCGCCTCGCACATCCGGTCGGCCAGGTGCGGGTCGAGCCGGGCGGTGACACCGGTGACCCAGCCCTGGAGGCCGGGGTGGTGCCCCGGCTCGGACATCGCGTGCAGCGCCATGCACAGCTCGCCCAGGGGTGAGGGCGCGAAGGTGATCCGCTCCTGCCGCAGCCCGGTGATGTCGATGTGCACGCTCATGTCCTCAATCGTGCACCCCGCCACTGACAACGCCCCCCTCGTTTGACGGCGCCCGTCAATCGACGCGACAGCCACCGGGCGGCGGCGCAGCCTGGAGACATGAGCATCACCCAGCAGTACCTCCTCGACACCTACCGCGCCCAGCGCCTCGGCGAGACCCCGCAGCCCCCGCCCGGCACCCACGACCTGCGCACCCTCCGCGAGCTGCGCGGCTACCGGCAGTTCCGCGCGGTCGTCGCGGAACGCCCGGCTCATGGCCGGCTACGGCGGGCTCTGGGCCGCCTGCTGCACCCGCAGGCGCGCTCCGCCTGCTGACACACCCGGGGCCGTGGTCTGCCGCTGAGGTCTCCGGGCCCTGTGGCCGCCGCCTCCTAGCGGGCGGCCGCCTCCTCCTTCAGCCGGACCACGAAGTCCGCGACCGCCGCCTTCACGTCGTCGGCCGTCCACTCCAGGGCGGCGGCGCGCACGTAGACCTCGGTGACCGCGAGGCCCGGGCCCTTCGCGTCCCAGGGATTGGAGAAGAGGGCGGTCTTCGTCTCCTCGGCCTGCCGGATCGAGGCCTCCGTGACGGCGTCGAGGTCGTACGGCAGCCAGACCTGGAACTCGTTCGTGTGCGGCTGCTCGGGGTGGACGCGTGTCCAGGGCACCCCGGCCGCCGCGAAGCCCTCGCGCAGCGCCTCGGCGACCACGCGCGCGTGGGCCACGTACGCGGGGAGCCGGGGGAGTTCCCGGTCCAGGCCCGCGAGGGCCGTCAGCGCGGTGGGGAACTGCTGGAAGACCATGCCTCCGTAGCGGTGCCGCCAGGTCTTCGCCTCGTCGATGAGGGTCTTCGGGCCGACGAGCGCGGCGCCGCCGAGGGCGTCGAGGGACTTGTAGAACGACACGTAGACGCTGTCGGCGAGGTCGGCGATCTCGTCGAGCGGGCGGCCGAAGTGGGTGGCGGACTCCCAGAGACGGGCGCCGTCGAAATGGACCACCGCGTCGCGCTCGCGCGCGGCCTCGACGACCGCGGAGAGCTCCTCCCAGGAGGGCAGGACCAAACCGGCGTCCCGGAGGGGCAGTTCGAGCATCAGCGTCCCGAAGGGCTCCGGGAAGTCGCGGACCTCGTCGGCGGTCGGCTGCCGGGGCTCGCTCGTCACATGGACCGGGCGGAGCCCGCTGACCTGGCTGAACGCGTTCCGTTCGTGCACTTCGGGGTGGGCGAGCGGGTGCAGGGCGACGGTCGGGTTGCCGGTGCGGCCGGCCCAGCAGCGCAGGGCCACCTGTTGCGCCATGGTGCCGGTGGGGAAGAAGGCCGCGGCCTCCTTGCCGAGCAGTTCGGCGACCCGCTTCTCCAGGGTCTCGACCACGCCGCCGCCGTACATGTCCGACGTCTCGTCGAGGTCGTACAGCTCGGCCGCCTCCTGGACGAAGGCGAGCCGTTCCCGGAGTGTGTCCAGGAAGCCGAGGCGGGCGAGGGTCCGCTCCGCGTTCCGGGTGGCGCCGAGGCGCCGTTCGCGGCGCGCCAGGTCGCGTTCCTCGTCGGTTGTCGGTTCCGTTCCCTGCTCGCCCTGCTCGCCCTGCTCGCCCTGCTCGCCCTGCTCGCCCTGCTCGCCCTGCTCGCCCTGCTCTTCGCCTTGTTCCGCCGTATCGCTCATGCTCCGGATGATGCCTGGCGCGGGGCCGCGGGAGCACCCGGATTTTCCCGGGCTTTCCCGTACGGCACGACTGTGCGACAACCCACAGCCTGTGGACAACCGGACGCCCCTCGAACCGATCGCGTTAACATGACGAGAAATCGTCCGGTACCCGGAGCGGACTGGAACGGGAAGGCCGCCGTCGCGTGAGTACATTCCAACAGCCAGAGCCCAAGGACCGCCCCGCGCGGCTCGCCGTCGGTGTCGTCGGCGCCGGCCGCGTGGGCCCCGCGCTGGCCGCCTCGCTCCAGCTGGCCGGGCACCGCCCGGTGGCCGTCTCCGGGGTGTCCGACGCGTCCAGGCGCCGGGCCGCGCTGCTGCTCCCGGACGTGCCGGTCGTCACGCCGGCGCAGGTCCTGGAGCTCTCCGACCTGGTGCTGCTGACCGTCCCGGACGACGCCCTGCCCGGGCTCGTCGAGGGCCTCGCCGACACCGGGGCCGTACGCCCCGGCCAGCTCCTCGTGCACACCTCCGGGCGGTACGGCGCGAAGGTCCTGGACCCCGCTCTGCGGGTCGGCGCGCTGCCGCTGGCCCTGCACCCCGCGATGACCTTCACGGGCACTCCGGTGGACGTCCAGCGCCTCGCCGGGTGCTCCTTCGGAGTCACCGCGCCCGAGGAGCTGCGGCTGGCCGCCGAGGCCCTGGTGATCGAGATGGGCGGCGAGCCCGAGTGGATCGCCGAGGAGAGCCGCCCGCTCTACCACGCGGCCCTCGCGCTGGGCGCCAACCACCTGGTGACCCTGGTCGCCGAGTCCATGGAGCTGCTGCGCACGGCCGGTGTCGAGGCCCCCGACCGGATGCTCGGCCCGCTGCTCGGTGCCGCCCTGGACAACGCCCTGCGCTCCGGCGACGCGGCGCTCACCGGCCCCGTCGCGCGCGGGGACGCGGGCACGGTCGCCGCGCACGTCACCGAGTTGCGCAAGCACGCCCCGCAGACCGTCGCCGGGTATCTGGCGATGGCCCGCGCGACCGCCGACCGGGCCCTGGCCCACGGGCTGCTCAAGCCGGAGCTCGCCGAGGACCTCCTCGGGGTGCTCGCCAACGGCACCGAGGGAGATGCCGGATGACCGCCACCCTGCTGCGCACCGCAGACGAACTCCACGCACGCACGCGTGCCGGCCGTCGCGCCGTCGTGATGACCATGGGCGCCCTGCACGAGGGCCACGCCACCCTGGTCCGCACCGCGCGCGAGATCGCCGGGCCGGACGGCGAGGTCGTGGTCACCGTCTTCGTGAACCCGCTGCAGTTCGGCAAGGGCGAGGACCTCGACCGCTATCCGCGCACCCTGGACGCCGACCTCAAGATCGCCGAACTGGCGGGCGCCGACGTCGTGTTCGCACCCTCCGTCGACGAGGTCTACCCCGGCGGCGAACCCCAGGTGCGCATCTCGGCGGGCCCCATGGGCGAACGCCTGGAAGGCGCGGTCCGCCCCGGCCACTTCGACGGCATGCTCACCGTCGTCGCCAAACTGCTGCACCTCACCCGCCCCGACGCCGCCCTGTTCGGCCAGAAGGACGCCCAGCAGCTCGCCCTGATCCGCCGCATGGTGCGCGACCTGAACTTCGGCATGGAGATCGTCGGCGTGCCGACCGTGCGCGAGGCCGACGGCCTGGCCCTGTCCAGCCGCAACCGCTATCTGTCCCCCCGGGAGCGGCGTACCGCGCTCGCCCTCTCCCAGGCCCTCTTCGCGGGCCGCGACCGGCACGCCGCCCAGGAGGCGCTCCGCGCGCGAGCCCGTGAGGTGCCCGCCACGCACGCGCGTGCCGAGGCCCTCAGCGCCATCGGGGAGTCCCGCGCGGCGGCCGACACGCACGCCGTCGCCAAGGCCGCCCCCGGCCCCGGCAACCCGGCCTCCGTCCGCGCGGCCGCCCGCCTGGTCCTCGACGACGCGGCCCGGCTGGACCCGCCGCTCGTCCTGGACTACCTCGCCCTGGTCGACCCGTCCGACTTCACGGACGTCGACGAGGACTTCACCGGAGAGGCCGTCCTCGCCGTCGCCGCCCGGGTCGGGACGACCCGGCTGATCGACAACATCCCACTCGCTTTCGGAACCCTCGGAGCCGCCTCGTGACCAGCACAGGCATACGCCCGCCCGTCGCCCACCACCACCCTCAAACGAGAGCGCTTCGCGCTCACCCCCGCTTGCATGCCCCCGCCCCAGGATGGTCCATCGGCGCGGACGTCGTGGTCGTCGGCTCCGGAGTGGCCGGTCTGACCGCGGCCCTGCGCTGCGAGGCGGCCGGGCTGCGGACGGTCGTGGTCACCAAGGCCCGCCTCGACGACGGCTCCACCCGCTGGGCCCAGGGCGGCATCGCCGCGGCCCTCGGGGAGGGCGACACCCCCGAACAGCACCTGGACGACACCCTGGTCGCGGGCGCGGGCCTGTGCGACGAGGAGGCCGTACGGATCCTCGTCACCGAGGGCCCCGACGCCGTACGGCGGCTCATCGAGACCGGCGCCCACTTCGACGAGTCCTCCGAAGGAGGACTGGAGCTGGCCCGCGAGGGCGGCCACCACCGGCGCCGAATCGCGCACGCCGGCGGCGACGCGACCGGCGCGGAGGTCTCCCGGGCGCTCGTCGAGGCCGTACACGCGCGTGGCCTGCGCACGATCGAGAACGCGCTCGTCCTCGACCTTCTGACGGATGCCGACGGTCGTACCGCGGGCGTCACCCTGCACGTCATGGGCGAGGGCCAGCACGACGGTGTGGGCGCCGTGCACGCGCCCGCCGTGGTCCTCGCGACCGGCGGCATGGGGCAGGTCTTCTCGGCGACCACCAACCCGTCCGTGTCGACCGGCGACGGGGTCGCACTCGCCCTCCGCGCGGGCGCCGAGGTCTCCGACCTGGAGTTCGTGCAGTTCCATCCCACCGTGCTGTTCCTCGGCGCGGACGCGGAGGGCCAGCAGCCCCTCGTCTCCGAGGCGGTGCGCGGCGAGGGCGCCCACCTGGTCGACGCCGACGGCGTGCGCTTCATGGTGGGCCAGCACGAACTCGCCGAGCTGGCGCCCCGGGACATCGTCGCCAAGGGCATCATGCGGCGCATGCAGGAGCAGGACGCCGAGCACATGTTCCTGGACGCCCGGCACTTCGGCGCCGACATGTGGGAGCACCGCTTCCCGACGATCCTCGCCGCCTGCCGCAGCCATGGCATCGACCCGGTCACCGAGCCCGTCCCGGTCGCCCCGGCCGCCCACTACGCCTCCGGCGGCGTCCGCACCGACTCCCGGGGCCGTACGACCGTCCCCGGCCTGTACGCGTGCGGCGAGGTCGCCTGCACCGGCGTGCACGGCGCGAACCGGCTCGCCTCCAACTCCCTCCTCGAAGGCCTCGTCTACGCCGAGCGCATCGTCGCCGACATCACCGGGAACCAGGCCGAAACCGCCCTCCACGCGCGTGTGCCCGAGCCGGTCCCGCACCCCCAGAAGCCCGCGCACCCGCTGCTCGCCCCCGAGGCCCGCTTCGCGATCCAGCGGATCATGACCGAGGGCGCGGGCGTCCTGCGCTCCGCCGACTCCCTCGCCCGGGCCGCCGGACAGCTCCAGCAGCTGCACACCGACGCCCGCGACGCCCTCGACGAGAACGGCAAGACCGCCGAGCCCGGCGTCGACACCTGGGAGGCCACCAACCTCCTGTGCGTGGCCCGCGTCCTGGTCACCGCCGCCGCGCGGCGCGAGGAGACCCGGGGCTGCCACTGGCGCGAGGACCACGCCGACCGCGACGACAGCGCCTGGCGCCGCCACATCGTCGTACGGCTGAATCCGGACCGCACGCTGGCCGTACACACCACGGACACCGCAGACTTCCCCCCGACCCGGCAGCACCGTCCCCAGGAGCAGTGACAGACGTGAGCACCCACGACCTTCCCCTCGCCGACAGCGGCGGCTGCGGCGACGGCTGTACCTGTGGCGCGGGCGAAGATGCCGAGTACATGGAGTGTGGTCTCGACCCCGCGCTCGCCGAGCTCCTGGCGGACGCCGGACTCGACCCCCTGGAGGTCGAGGACATCGCCAACGTCGCCATCCAGGAGGACCTGGCCGGCGGCGTCGACGTGACGACCGTGGCGACCATCCCCGAAGAGGCCGTCGCCACAGCCGACTTCACCGCGCGCGAGGCAGGCGTCGTGGCGGGCCTCCGGGTCGCCGAAGCGGTGGTCTCCGTGGTCTGCACCGACGAGTTCGAGGTCGAGCGGCACGTCGAGGACGGCGACCGCGTGGAGGCCGGGCAGACGCTCCTGTCGGTCACCACGCGCACGCGTGACCTGCTGACCGCCGAGCGCAGCGCGCTCAACCTCCTGTGCCGCCTCTCCGGCATCGCGACCGCCACGCGCGCGTGGGCCGACGCTCTGGAGGACACGAAGGCGAAGGTCCGCGACACCCGCAAGACGACGCCGGGACTGCGCTCCCTGGAGAAGTACGCGGTCCGCTGCGGCGGTGGCGTCAACCACCGCATGTCGCTGTCGGACGCGGCCCTCGTCAAGGACAACCACGTGGTCGCCGCCGGCGGCGTCGCCCAGGCCTTCGAGGCCGTACGGGAGGCCTTCCCGGACGTGGCGATCGAGGTCGAGGTCGACACCCTGCACCAGCTCCGCGACGTCCTGGACGCCGGCGCCGACCTGATCCTGCTGGACAACTTCACGCCCGACGAGTGCGCGGAGGCCGTCGGCATCGTCGCCGGCCGAGCCGCCCTGGAGGCCTCGGGCCGGCTCACCCTGGACAACGCCAAGGCGTACGCCGACACCGGGGTGGACTACCTCGCCGTAGGAGCCCTGACCCACTCCGCGCAGATCCTGGACATCGGCCTCGACCTCCGCGAGGCGCAGTAGTCATGCTCCTCACGATCGACGTGGGCAACACGCACACCGTCCTGGGCCTCTTCGACGGCGAGGAGATCATCGAGCACTGGCGCATCTCCACGGACGCGCGCCGCACCGCCGACGAACTCGCCGTCCTCCTCCAGGGCCTCATGGGCATGCACCCGCTCCTCGGAGAGGAGCTGGGCGACGGCATCGACGGCATCGCGATCTGCGCCACCGTCCCGTCCGTCCTGCACGAACTGCGCGAGGTCACCCGCCGCTACTACGGCGACGTGCCCGCCGTCCTCGTCGAACCGGGCGTCAAGACCGGCGTCCCGATCCTCACCGACAACCCCAAGGAGGTCGGCGCGGACCGCATCATCAACGCGGTCGCCGCGGTCGAGCTCTACGGCGGTCCGGCGATCGTCGTCGACTTCGGTACGGCGACCACGTTCGACGCGGTCTCCGCGCGCGGGGAGTACATCGGCGGCGTCATCGCCCCCGGCATCGAGATCTCGGTCGAGGCCCTCGGCGTCAAGGGCGCCCAGCTCCGCAAGATCGAGGTGGCCCGGCCGCGCAGCGTGATCGGCAAGAACACCGTCGAGGCGATGCAGTCGGGCATCGTCTACGGCTTCGCCGGCCAGGTCGACGGCGTCGTCACCCGCATGGCCAAGGAGCTGGCCGACGACCCGGAGGACGTCACTGTCATCGCGACCGGCGGCCTCGCCCCGATGGTCCTCGGCGAGGCCTCCGTGATCGACGAGCACGAGCCCTGGCTGACGCTGATCGGCCTGCGGCTGGTGTACGAGCGGAACGTCTCGCGGATGTGAGCACGCGCGCGGGGCTCACAAGGGGCTGCCCGGTCATCTCGCGGGCGTCCCGGACGTGACCCGCGCGCGTGGTGCCGCAGGCCGACACCCCGACCGGCCGGTGCCTCACCGAGGTGACCCCGCGCGCGACGCCGCCCCCGCCGACCCGCACCCCGTGACCGCCCCCGGCGTGACCCCGCGTGTGTGTGGCGCACGACCGACCCCTGGCCAGGACGTTCACGCGAGGCGCTGTGATCACGCGCGCGTGGCGCCGCCCCCGCCGACCCGCACCCCGTGACCGCCCCCGGCGTGACCCCGCGTGTGTGTGGCGCACGACCGACCCCTGGCCAGGACGTTCACGCGAGGCGCTGTGATCACGCGCGCGTGGCGCCGCCCCCGCCGACCCGCACCCCGTGACCGCCCCCGGCGTGACCCCGCGTGTGTGTGGCGCACGACCGACCCCTGGCCAGGACGTTCACGCGAGGCGCTGTGATCACGCGCGCGTGGCGCTGCCCCCGCCGGCCGGCGAAAACCCCGCGCCACACCCGCCCCCTATGTCGAATTTGTCTGATTAGCGCGTATCGTCGCCACATGCCCACGCCATACGGATCCCGCGGCGGCATGGCGTTCGGTGCGGAGGAGCTGCGTGTGCTCCGTCGCGCTCTCGCCCTCGCCCTCCAGCCCAGAACCGCCTCGGCCGAGGACGTCCAGGACTGTCTCCGGCTCGCCGAATCCCTCGACGAGGCGGTACACGAGGGAGTCCGGCTGCGCGCCTTCCTGGTCGCCGACCTCGCCCGGTACCGCGCCGCCCTGCCCGGCACCACCGCCGGCTACCTCACCCTCCTGGAGGAGGCGCTCGGCGCCGGGTACCGCCCGGACGTCGACGACCTCTCCGCGCTGAGAGCGCTGCGCGGGAACCCCTCCGCCGCCGTCCTCCTGGACCGCTGCCTCACCCTCGCCGAACAGGACGTACGCGCGCGTCTCGCCCGCCGTACGACCGCGGCCCGCCCCGCCCCGACCGTCCCCGCCTCGCGCACCCGCCTCCTGGCGCTCCCCGGAGGCCTCTCCGGCGGCTGTCGCACAGCCGACGGCGAACCGGTCGGGGAGGACGCCAGGGAGCCCGTACGCAAGCCCGTGGAGCGGCCCGGCGAGCGGCCCGCGCCGACGCCCTCGCCCGCGCCGCCGAAGCCGTCCCGGCCCATCCCCACCCCCGGCGAGGTCTTCCCCAGGCGCAAACCGGCACCACCTCCCGCGAGCCCGCCGCAGCAACTCGCCGCCGGCTGAACCGACCCCGCCCCGTCCTCCTCGGAACCCGTGGCTACTCTGGACGGCATGGACTATGTCTCCGCGCTCGTGCCCCCGGTCGTCATGGCCGTGTTCTTCATCGGACTGATCCGGGTCATCGTGAAGACCCAGGGCGGGGCCATGAAGGCCAAGGAGGACGCGGCCGTCGACGCCGCCATCGCGCGCGCGGAGAGCGCCCGCCAGGCCTCTTCGGCCGCCGACGCCTGAACCCTCCGTTTTCCGCGGCGCCTTCAAGGGCGTACGACTCCCGCACGCGTGCGCGTGCTTTCCGAGTCGTACGCCCTTTTTGTTCCTTTTCCACTATGGTTCTGAGCTGTGCCTCGCCCATTGGGAGAACTCGAAGACTCGGTCATGACGCGGGTGTGGAAGTGGAACCGCCCGGTGACCGTTCGAGAAGTCCTGGAAGACCTTCAGCAGGAACGGTCGATCGCGTACACCACGGTGATGACCGTTTTGGACAATCTCCATCAGAAGGGCTGGGTGCGTCGTGAGGCGGAAGGCCGGGCCTATCGATATGAGGCGGTCTCCACGCGAGCCGCCTACTCCGCCGCCCTGATGAACGACGCCTGGTCCCAGAGCGACAACCCCGCCGCCGCTCTCGTCGCCTTCTTCGGGATGATGAGCGACGAACAGCGTGAGGCCCTCCGCAGCGCCGTACGCATCGTCCAGGGACCGGAAACACCCGAACCCGCGGATGGCGTCCAGAACCCCGGCTCCGCGCCCTCGGGCGGCGGGCGATAGCGTCCGCTCATGTCAGCAGAGCACCCCGAAGTCACCGCGAAAGCCATCACCGTCCGGCGGGCCCGGACCGGCGATGTCGAGGCGGTGCGCCGACTCCTTGACGCCTACGTCCGCGGTCGCATCCTGCTCGACAAAGCGACGGTGACTCTTTACGAGGACATCCAGGAGTTCTGGGTCGCCGAACGGGACGACAACGCCGAGGTCGTCGGCTGCGGGGCACTGCATGTCATGTGGGAAGACCTCGCGGAAGTCCGCACTCTCGCGGTGAAGCCGGGCTTGAAGGGTGCCGGTGTGGGCCATCAGTTGCTGGAGAAGTTGCTGCACACGGCTCGCTGGCTAGGCGTTCGTCGCGTTTTCTGTCTCACCTTCGAAGTGGACTTCTTCTCGAAGCACGGCTTCGTGGAGATCGGTGAGACACCTGTTGACACCGATGTCTACGCGGAGCTGTTGCGTTCCTATGACGAGGGCGTGGCGGAGTTCCTCGGTCTCGAACGAGTGAAACCGAACACCTTGGGCAACAGCCGGATGCTTCTGCATCTGTGATCGCGGCCCCCAATTCGGCCGGGTCGCCCTGCCCAGGTTCCCTATGTCCGAAACGCGCATCTTTCTGGGCGAGGGAGGTCACTCGGTCTCTCCCAGGGGTTTGTGTTTTTCCAGCAAAAGCGGTTTGCTTTCCGACGTACTGCAGTACTGCATATAACAGGGGACGGCGAAACGGCGGACGCCGCAGACCCCAGACCCGCAAGTAATCGATGAAAGGAAATCCGGTGGCACAGAAGGTTCAGGTCCTTCTTGTCGATGACCTCGACGGCGGCGAGGCGGACGAGACGGTGACGTTCGCGCTGGACGGCAAGACGTACGAGATCGATCTCACCACCGCGAATGCGGACAAGCTCCGTGGACTTCTCGACGCTTACGTGAAGGGTGGGCGCCGTACCGGTGGCCGCGCTTCGGGTGGTCGCGGAAAGGCACGCGCCGCAACCGGTGGCAGCCAGGACACCGCGCAGATTCGCGCGTGGGCCAAGGAGAACGGCCACGACGTGAACGACCGCGGCCGTGTTCCCGCGGCCATTCGCGAGGCCTACGAGAAGGCCAACGGCTGAGCGCACGAACGTCGCAGCCGTACCCGGTGGCACTGTGTGGCCACCGTGTCCACAAGTCGTACGAGATCAGGGGCGTGACCGACGCCCCCCACGGCCGGCATTGTCGGCAGCGAGGCCTCGACCTCGCACCCCGGCTCGGGGGGTCGCAGCCATACGGCGGCCCCCTGCAAGGGACGTGAACTGCCCGCGGCGAACGGTTGCACCTTCGCGCCCCCCGAGCCCGGCAGCGGTGCCCCTGCGGGCCCCGCCCCGGGGAACGACGGCGCCTCCATGAGCCCGTCCGCGCCCAGCGCCACCAGATCCAGCGTCGGCGCCAGAGCGCCCCACTCCAGCCAGTCCAGCAGCCCCGGAAGCTCCTCCGCGCTGCCCGCGGCCACCAGCAGCAGCATCCGGTCGCCCCGTACGGCCACCGGAGAGTCCGGGCCCAGCCGCCACAGCGCCGCGGCTCCGGCCTCGACCGGCACGTCCAGGACGTCGAAACGCAGGCCCGTGACGAGCCGTAGCGGCTCTCCGGGCACCGTGCGCCACCCCAGTTCGTTCTCGTACCAGTTCCGCTGCCGGTCGTCCGGATCGAGCGGGCGGCGGGGGAGCGGGACCGTGCCGAGAGGGGGGACGGTGCGAACCATGCCAAGAGCAACCGCCGAAGCGGGCCGGGAGTTACGCTGGGTGGTCCAACGAATGCGCTGGGTACGGGAAACGGGGCGTTCGGAGGCGCGGCGCGGCGCAACGTTGTTCGCCCGTAGCGGAGGGAACCGGTGCGAACGGCATGGAGTGTCAGTCCGTGCGGGTAAGACAATCCCTAGTGGGAGGGGGCGACACGCAGAAAAGGGCGTCTCACGTTCGCCATCGGCGTACTCATGGTGAGGGTAACTGCCTGGCCTGCGGGAACATCGTCTCGCACCATCAGGTTGGAGCAGATGTCGGCGTTACGGTTCAGGAGGCAGTGTTGGTTCTCGGTCCGGTGTCGGCAGTTGGAATGAGCGGTCCCCGCTTGCGGGACTAAGCTGCGGAAGGACAGGGAGGGGAGCGTCCCCTTACTGCCTGACCGCTCTGAGGAGCGATTAACGATGTTCGAGAGGTTCACCGACCGCGCGCGGCGGGTTGTCGTCCTGGCTCAGGAAGAAGCCCGGATGCTCAACCACAACTACATCGGCACCGAGCACATCCTCCTGGGTCTCATCCACGAGGGTGAGGGTGTCGCCGCTAAGGCCCTGGAGAGCCTCGGGATTTCGCTCGAGGCGGTCCGCCAGCAGGTGGAGGAGATCATCGGGCAGGGGCAGCAGGCCCCGTCCGGGCACATCCCCTTCACTCCTCGTGCCAAGAAGGTCCTGGAGCTGTCGCTCCGCGAGGCCCTTCAGCTGGGCCACAACTACATCGGCACGGAGCACATCCTGCTCGGCCTGATCCGTGAGGGCGAGGGCGTCGCCGCCCAGGTCCTGGTCAAGCTGGGCGCTGATCTCAACCGTGTGCGGCAGCAGGTGATCCAGCTGCTCTCCGGTTACCAGGGCAAGGAGACCGCCACCGCCGGCGGCCCTGCGGAGGGCACCCCCTCGACGTCCCTGGTCCTCGACCAGTTCGGCCGGAACCTCACCCAGGCCGCTCGTGAGTCCAAGCTCGACCCGGTCATCGGGCGCGAGAAGGAGATCGAGCGGGTCATGCAGGTGCTGTCCCGCCGTACGAAGAACAACCCGGTCCTGATCGGTGAGCCCGGCGTCGGCAAGACCGCCGTCGTCGAGGGCCTCGCCCAGGCCATCGTCAAGGGCGAGGTGCCCGAGACCCTCAAGGACAAGCACCTCTACACCCTGGACCTCGGCGCGCTGGTCGCCGGCTCCCGCTACCGCGGTGACTTCGAGGAGCGCCTGAAGAAGGTCCTCAAGGAGATCCGCACCCGCGGCGACATCATCCTGTTCATCGACGAGCTGCACACGCTGGTCGGTGCGGGTGCCGCCGAGGGCGCCATCGACGCCGCTTCGATCCTGAAGCCGATGCTGGCCCGCGGTGAGCTGCAGACCATCGGTGCGACGACCCTGGACGAGTACCGCAAGCACCTGGAGAAGGACGCCGCTCTCGAGCGCCGCTTCCAGCCCATCCAGGTCGCGGAGCCGTCCCTGCCGCACACCATCGAGATCCTCAAGGGTCTGCGCGACCGGTACGAGGCGCACCACCGTGTCTCCATCACGGACGAGGCGCTCGTGCAGGCCGCCACGCTGGCCGACCGGTACATCTCGGACCGCTTCCTGCCGGACAAGGCGATCGACCTGATCGACGAGGCCGGTTCCCGGATGCGCATCCGCCGGATGACCGCGCCGCCGGACCTCCGCGAGTTCGACGAGAAGATCGCCGGCGTCCGCCGCGACAAGGAGTCCGCGATCGACTCGCAGGACTTCGAGAAGGCCGCCTCGCTGCGCGACAAGGAGAAGCAGCTCCTGGCCGCCAAGGCCAAGCGGGAGAAGGAGTGGAAGGCCGGCGACATGGACGTCGTCGCCGAGGTCGACGGCGAGCTGATCGCCGAGGTCCTCGCGACCGCCACCGGCATCCCGGTCTTCAAGCTCACCGAGGAGGAGTCCTCGCGGCTGCTCCGCATGGAGGACGAGCTCCACAAGCGGGTCATCGGCCAGAAGGACGCCGTCAAGGCGCTCTCGAAGGCGATCCGCCGTACGCGTGCGGGCCTCAAGGACCCGAAGCGTCCCGGTGGTTCGTTCATCTTCGCCGGCCCGTCCGGTGTCGGTAAGACCGAGCTGTCGAAGGCCCTGGCGGAGTTCCTCTTCGGCGACGAGGACGCGCTGATCTCCCTCGACATGTCGGAGTTCAGCGAGAAGCACACGGTCTCGCGTCTCTTCGGTTCGCCCCCCGGATACGTGGGCTACGAAGAGGGCGGCCAGCTCACGGAGAAGGTCCGTCGCAAGCCGTTCTCGGTCGTCCTCTTCGACGAGGTCGAGAAGGCCCACCCGGACATCTTCAACAGCCTTCTCCAGATCCTGGAGGACGGTCGCCTGACCGACTCCCAGGGCCGGGTCGTGGACTTCAAGAACACGGTCATCATCATGACGACCAACCTTGGAACCCGTGACATCTCGAAGGGCTTCAACCTGGGCTTCGCGGCCACGGGTGACACGAAGTCCAACTACGAGCGCATGAAGAACAAGGTCTCGGACGAGCTCAAGCAGCACTTCCGGCCCGAGTTCCTCAACCGTGTCGACGACGTCGTCGTCTTCCCGCAGCTCACGCAGGAGGACATCCTCAAGATCGTCGACCTGATGGTCGGCAAGGTGGACGAGCGCCTCAAGGACCGGGACATGGGCATCGAGCTCTCCTCGGCCGCGAAGGAGCTCCTCTCCAAGAAGGGTTACGACCCGGTGCTGGGCGCGCGTCCGCTGCGGCGCACGATCCAGCGCGAGATCGAGGACACGCTCTCGGAGAAGATCCTCTTCGGCGAGCTGCGTCCCGGTCACATCGTGGTCGTGGATGTCGAGGGCGAGGGCGACGCCAAGACCTTCACCTTCCGGGGTGAGGAGAAGTCGGCGCTTCCCGACGTTCCGCCGATCGAGGATGCCGCTGCTGGTGGCGCGGGTCCGAATTTGAGCAAGGAGGCGTAAGGCTCAGCGGTTTGGGCTTTACGGCTGGGAAGGGGTCGGTGCCTTTTGGGCACCGGCCCCTTTTGCTTGTCCGGGGTCAGAGGTGGTCGTCTTTCACCTCGGCGCTGGGGAAGATTTCCGCGTAGCGGTCGAGGGAGATCTTTCTGCCGTACGTGCTGATGGCGACCGTACGCAGGCCGGGTAGGCGAGACGCGAGGGTGCGGAGTTGATTCCAGGATCCGCCAGGTGCGGGTAGGCGGAGGGATTCGACCGAAGGCAGGTCCGGCATCAGATCTGCGGCATAGCGGTCGAGGGACGTGTTCAGGACGAGATTCCGGAGTGCGGGCAGGTGGCTCACCTCCTGCCAGTCCATGGCGCTGAGGTTGGCTTCCGGCTGGCCGAGGTTGAGGGTGGTGAGGGTCGGCCACGAGGCAAGACCGCGCAGGCCGGTGGAGGCCAGTGTGTCGTGGCCCAGGTACAGGTACACGAGGCCAGCGTCCGGGGGCAGATGGTCGGACAGGTGCCTACCCGGCAGCGCCTGGTCCAGAGCGAGGTGGGTGATCCCGCGCAGGGCTCGCAGTCCCGATGGGTCGGCGATGCGGTTGAACGTGAGGTCGATGAGGGGGAGTTCGGACAGGCTGTCCAGGTCCCGTGCGTCATGGCAGTCCCGCAGTCGCAACGCTCTCAGGGACCCGAAGGCCGACAGCTCGTCAAGAGCGGACAGTGTGCCGTTGTGTTCAAGACTCAAGAACACGACCGCCTCCGGTTGGACGACGGCATCAATGATGTCGTCCAGCCCGTGTGAACCGTCCACCATCAGCCTGTGCCAAGGTCGCATCAGCCGCAGCGCCGCCAGCTGCTCAGCCGACGCGCAGCCTACGAAGAGTTCGTCCCGGAGCAGATGGTCGAGCACCTCGACCGCGTACTCCCGGGCGTCGAACCGGTCCCAGGTGCCCGCGAGTTGGCGCCGTACATCGAGGGACGGATGGTCGCGGAAGCGGCGTAGCACCGCCAGGGCGCCGTCGGGTTCCTGGGCGCCCAGAACCGAGGCGGTGACCGTGACGCAGTGGGCCTCCGCCGGGGTCAACCCTTCTGGGCCCGGGAGGAGTTCGAGGACGAGTGGTCCGGCGTCCGACAGGGTGTGCGCGTCGTCCGTCGTGCGCGGCGGGATCAGCGCGGCTGCACGCGTTTCGACCTCCGTCCGCACAGCCCGATCCAACGCCGTCGCGTGTTCGAGGCACGCCAGCGCGAGGAGTGTCAGTCGAGGCTGGTAGTAGGACAACAACTTCCGCAGGATTAAGACCCGTTCACGCGGCCGGGCGTGGGCGACCGCCATGCGGATGACGTCCTCCCACTGGGTGTCACCAGAGTGGCTGGTGAGGACGTCCAGGTGGCCCTCCTCCACGGCGTAGCGCGCGCCCAGGTAGTCCTGGAAGGTGCGGTGGACGAAGTCGACGATGCCCTCGGCGGGTTGGCGCAGCAGGCCGCTGCGGAGCGTGAGGGTGCGGAGGACCGTTGCCGCGTCGCCCTGCCCCGCCGCCACGGCCACCGTCGGCAGGCACCGCTCCACGATCCCCTCGGCCGTCTCCACGTCCATCTCCGTACGGCCGCTCAACACGAGCACGTAGGCGAGCCGTTGGAAGATCTCCAGCTGGGCCTCCTCGCCCAGTTCCGGGCCGTCCAGTGCGGGCATCCCCCGCTCCCGGTCCCGCCGAGCCAGCAGCATCGTCAGAGCCGCGTCGTACAACTCCTTGCGGCCCGTGGGGAGATAGCCCCGCCGCTCCCTGTGCAGGGCGCAAATAAGGCCGCACATAAGGGGGTTCGTTGCGAGCCGCGCCAAGTCCCGTTTCGTGCGCAGGGAGTCCAGGAGCGGTCCCTCGTACTCCGGGGCCCGGGCCGCCGTATGCCAGCGTTCGACGAAGGTCTTCACCTCGGGGCGGCGCATGGGGGTCAGGGTCAGTTCGCGGAAGCCCTCGGAGGCCAGCCAGTCGGGGCGTACGGCGGTGGGGCGCGAGGTGAGGAGCCAGCGGTTGCCCGGGAAGGCTCGGATCAGGGACAGGAGCCAGTCTCGGGTGCGGTGGCGGTCGGCGGACGGGATCTCGTCCAGGCCGTCGACGAGGACCAGGGCTCGGCCGGCGGTCAGGACGCGTTCCGTCCAGCCCTCGGGTGGGGTGTGCGGGCAGCCGACCGAGGCCAGGAAGGTTGCCGGGGAAGGGAGTTGGCCGGCTCGGATCAGCGTGCGGAGGGGGAGGACGTACGGGATGCGGTCGCCGTCCCTCGCGGCCGTCACCGCCAGCCACTGCACCAGCGTCGTCTTGCCGGATCCAGCGTCGCCGCGCAGCAGTACGCGGTCGTGGGTCGACAGGGCTTCCTCGGCGGGGAGTTGGACGGTGAAGGCGGCGCCGGGGTGCTCGTCGGGGAGGTGGCGTTCCTCCGTCGCCGTCGCCTCCAGGCTCAGGTAGGCGACTTCGAGGGGCCAGCGGTCCGGGGAGTCGCGGAGGTCGATGCCGTAGATGGTGATGTGGTTGTGGCGCTCGGCGACGTACGGGAGGTAGCGGCGTTCGAAGGCGCGGTCGTGGGTGCCGGGGCGTGGGGTGCGGGCGATCAACTCGTCGACGCGGGCGATCAGTTCGGCTTGCGTCCGGGTCTGTTCCACCAGCGTGCGGGCCACGAACGTGGAGCGGCGGGTGAAGAACTCCAGGATCTGCAGGCAGGCCCACTCGGTGGCGTTGCCGAGGAAGTAGCGGGCGTCGGTGGAGAGTCCGGCGGGGGTCGGGGCGCCGTACTCCAACTGCCGGGCCAGTTCCCGGTGTCCGAGCCGTACGGCCTGGACGTCGTCCATGTCCAGGTCGCCGAGGGCGAGCAGGCGGCGGGCCAACGCGTCGGCCACGGCGGTCTGTTCGTCGGGCGGGAAGGGGGCCTCGCCGGGGGAGTCCACCGCCCGCGCGACCAGGTGGGCGGCGAGCTTGTGGACGTCCTTCTCCGTCAGGGTGCGTTTCTCGCCCTTGAAGGAGACGAGGGAGGAGAGGCGGACCGGTCTGTCGACCAGGCCCGCGCCCGGGGCGTCGGGTACGAACAGCTTCTTCAGCAGCGGTGTGATCAGGCCTGACGCCAGCTTGCCACCGAGTACCGCGGGCTCCATCCGCCGCCCCACCCCCGTCGTCGCGCGAACGGACGGAGCCTAACGGCTTACGACAACTGGCCGTCGTAGTCCGGCAGTTTGAAGGTCTTCTCGGCGTGGCCGCCCGAGAGGTCGGTGGCGCTGTTGCCGATGTTCGCGATGATCGTGTAGCCCTTGTTCTCGATCGCGGTGCGCTGGGCCGTCTTGTAGTCGGCGACGTTCTTGAAGAGGTCGACGAGGCCGCGGACGTAGAGGCCGTCGACGTCGTAGCCGTCGTGTTCGAGGTTGTACTCGGTCGGCAGGTAGATGATGCCGGGGCGGGCCGTGACGAAGAACAGCGAAACGCCGTGCTCCTGGGCGTACTTGGCGACCGCGAGGACCGGCTTGTTGGCCGGCTGCGGCCAGCTGAAGCCGAAGTCCGTCTCCAGGGTGGTGTTGTCGATGTCGAAGACGATCGCCTGCTTCTCGCCGGGCTTGGTGGCCGCGACGCGCTGCTTCAGGTAGGGCAGGGCCTGGTTCATCACCGTCTGGCAGTCCGCCTGCCAGGTGGCGTAGTCCACCGTGGCGGTCGCGGCCGTGGTGCTGGTCGCCGTCGCGGCCTCCGCGGGGACGGTCAGCGTCGCGAGGGCTGCCGCGGTCACGGCGACTATGGCGGTACGGCGGGCCCAGGGGCGTCGTCTCGTCATGGGTGTGGGGGTTCCTCTCACGTCTGTGCGCTGCCGGTCGGTGCGGAAGGCATGGTCGCGGGCGCGGGTGGCGGGAGGGGAACCGTAAGGTTACTGAACGGTAGGAGTACAGAGGTCTGCGCCACATTTCCGCGGCCGGCGATCGCCCCGCCCGGTGACAAGCCGCACAGGCGATTCGACCCCTACTAGGGCGGGTAGTCGTAAGCCCCCTTCAGGGCAAAAAGGACTTTTTGCTCGGGGTGGAGTGGAACCGAATGGGCGTTTTTGCCGTCCGTGGGACGAATTCTGCCGAACGGGCGCTCTGTCAAGAAGTCGGAAGTTTTGCGGTGAAGTACTAGCTTCCGTCGTAGAAGGGGGGTTTGGGGGTCCGTGGGGTCCGGGGTTACCAATGAACGTGCCATCCGGCGGCCGTCTGTGTGCCGGGTGGTTTTTCTGTCCCCGTCCCCCGTGAGGTTTCGATGTTCCAGCGCGCCACGTCCCGCTCTTCCCGTACGTCTTCGCTCCGCACCCGCATGGCCGTCATGGCCGTCGGACTGGGAGCCACCGCCGTGCTGGGCACCGGGGTCGCGAGCGCCGCCACCGCCACGGCGAGTGTCGCGCCGAAGGCCGTCAGCGCGAAGGTCGCCGCCTCCTGGATCGACCCGGTGAAGAAGTACACGCTGTCCGCGAGCTTCGCCCAGGCCGGCAGCATGTGGCAGTCCACGCACAGCGGGCAGGACTTCGCCGTGGCCAGCGGCACCAACGTCATGGCCGCGCACGGCGGGACCGTCGTCAAGGCCGGCGGCAACGGCGCGGGCGACGGTGCCGCGTACGGCAACGCCGTCGTCATCAAGCACGGCAACGGCACGTACTCCCAGTACGCCCACCTCTCGCGCATCGACGTGAGGGTCGGCCAGGTCGTCAGCACCGGTCAGCACATCGCGCTCTCCGGCAGCACCGGCAACTCCAGCGGTCCCCACCTGCACTTCGAGATCCGTACGACCGCCAACTACGGCTCGGCGATAGACCCGGTCGCGTTCCTGCGCGGCAAGGGTGTGTCCGTCTAGGACCCGTCCCCGGTGGGCTTCGTGCCCGCGTGGGCCTGTGTGATCATGTCGGTGGCGACCTCCAGGACGGCCTTGTGCTTCTCCTCGGGGTCGCCTTCGAGGTCGTGCACGGCGAACATGCCGGCGTGCAGTGTGAAGATCGCGCTGAGGGAGCGGACCTGGTCGACCAGGCTCGCCTCGGGGTCGATCATGATCTCCCGGAGGCCGCGCATCCGCTCCTTGAAGCGCTCGCCGATGCGCAGGTCCCGTACCGTCGCCTGGTTCTCCTGCATGAAGCGGAACAGCGGGGTCGCGCCGTCGAGCGCGTCGCTGTAGCGCCGTACGATCTCCTGCTTGGTCGCCAGGGTGTGCGGCTGGCCGCGGCCCCACTCGATCAGTTCCTCGATCGGCCGGGTCAGGTCCTCGAAGATGCCGACGAGGATCTCTTCCTTGGTCTTGAAGTGGTAGTAGAGCGCCGCCTTCGTGACGTCCAGGTGCTCGGCGATCTCGCGCAGCGAGGTCTTCTCGTAGCCCTGCTCGGCGAAGAGTTCGAGCGCCACGTCCTGGATGCGCTGGCGGGTGTCTCCGCGACGCTGCCGCTTGGTGCCGTCCATGGTGCCGCCCATTCGTTTCATGCTCCAGCAAACTTACTTGACGCCCGGCTAGTTACGGGTCTACTTTCCCTGAGTGTAGTCAACTAGCCGGGCGGCAAGTAAGTGGCCGGACGGTAGCGGTATCAAGGGGAGTGGGAAAGATGGCGGACACACAGACGGTCGAGACCGGGCCAGGGGTGCCCGGGGCAGAGGTGGACGGTAAACAGCCCAAGAGCGTGCGGGTCGTCCTGCTCGCGCTGATGATCACCATGATGCTCGCGATGCTCGACAACATGATCGTGGGTACGGCGATGCCGACGATCGTCGGTGAGCTGGGCGGGCTGGAGCACCTGTCGTGGGTCGTGACCGCGTACACGCTCGCCACCGCCAGCTCCACGCCCCTGTGGGGCAAGCTCGGTGACATGTACGGGCGCAAGGGCGCCTTCATGACCTCGATCGTGATCTTCCTGGCCGGTTCCGCGCTGAGCGGTATGGCGCAGAACATGGGGCAGTTGATCGGTTTCCGGGCCATCCAGGGTCTCGGTGCCGGTGGTCTGATGGTCGGCGTCATGGCGATCATCGGCGACCTCATCCCGCCGCGTGAGCGGGGCAAGTACCAGGGCATGATGGCCGGCGTCATGGCGCTGGCGATGATCGGCGGACCGCTGGTCGGCGGCACCATCACCGACAACTGGGGCTGGCGCTGGTCCTTCTACATCAACCTGCCGCTCGGCGTCATCGCGCTCGCCGCGATCAGTGCCGTACTGCACCTCCCGAAGAAGCGGTCGCAGGCGCGGATCGACTACCTGGGTGCCGGGCTGCTGACCGTCGGCATCACCTCGATCGTGCTCGTCACCACGTGGGGCGGTTCGCAGTACGACTGGACGTCCGCGCGGATCATGGAGCTGATCGGGCTCGGTGTGGCCGCGCTCGTCGGGTTCGTGTTCTGGCAGACCAAGGCGGCCGAGCCGGTCGTACCGCTGCACATCTTCCGCAGCCGGAACTTCACCCTGATGGCGATCATCGGCTTCATCACCGGGTTCGTGATGTTCGGGGCGACGCTGTTCCTGCCGCTGTACCAGCAGTCCGTGCAGGGCGCGTCCGCCACGAACTCCGGGCTGCTGCTCCTGCCGATGCTCGGGGCGATGCTCGTGACCTCGATGGTCGCGGGGCGGGTTACCACCAACACCGGTAAGTACAAGGTGTTTCCGGTGGTCGGCAGCGTGCTGATGGTCGTCGGGCTGTATCTGCTCTCGACCATGGACACCGATACGACCCGGTTCATGTCCGGTGTGTTCATGGCCGTCGTCGGGCTCGGTATGGGCTGCCTGATGCAGATCACCATGCTGGTCGCGCAGAACAGTGTGCAGATGAAGGACATGGGGGTCGCGTCCTCCACCAGCACGCTGTCCCGGACGCTTGGTTCGTCGTTCGGTGTCGCCATCATGGGGGCGCTGTTCAACAACCGGGTGCAGGACGTCATGTCCGAGCGGGCCGGTGCGCTGGGGTCCAAGGTGACCGAGCAGTCCGCGACGCTGAACGCGGCGAGTCTGGCGAAGTTGCCGGCGGTGGCGCGGGAGGCGTACCAGCATGCGGTGTCTGCCGGTATCCACTCCGCGTTCCTGCTGGGAGCTGTGGTCGCTGTCGTCGCGTTCGTGGCCGCGGTGTTCGTGAAGGAGGTTCCGCTGAAGGGGGCGGGGCCGGCTGCGCCTAAGCCCGGCGAGGAAGCGGTGGCGCCGGCGTCGATCGTCGAGGCCGTCTGATCCGCCGACAGTGAGCTGAAGGTCCCCCGGTCGGTGTCCGCCCCGGGGGGCCTTCTTTTTGTGTGCGGGCACGCGTGCGTGCATGTGTGTTTGGCTGCGGGCGCTTCGTTTGACTGCGGGTCCGTTGCCGGGGGCTCCGCCCCCGGGCCCCCGATCGGCCCTGAAGGGGCCTCGTCCTCAAACGCCGGACGGGCTGAGTAATGCCGGCCTGAGTTGAGGGGTGCCGGACGGGCTGAGTAATGCCGGCCTGAGTTGAGGGGTGCCGGACGGGCTGGATGATGCCGGCCTGAGTTGAGAGGTGGCGGACGGGTTGGCTGGCACTGGCCTGAGTTGAGGGGTGCCGGAACCCGGAGCCCTCGGATTCAGCGGCCCGGTGTCGATGTCAGTGCCGCGTGCCACCATCGGTCGCATGGACAAAATGCGGCAGTTGCGTCTTGCCAAGGACGCCATGGATCGCGACTGGGCCGAGCCGGAGCTCGATCTGGGCGTGGTGGCCGCGCATGCCGGGTATTCGCGGTACCACTTCATCCGGGCCTTCAAGGAGGCGTACGGCGAGACGCCCGGGCAGTATCTGACGCATCGGCGGATCGAGCGGGCCGAGGAGATGCTCCGTAGCGCCGATCTGTCGGTGACGGAGATCTGCCATCTGGTCGGGTTCAGCAGCCTCGGGACGTTTTCGGCGCGGTTCAAGGCGCGGACCGGGCTGACGCCGAGCGAGTACCGGACCAAGCACGTGGGGCGCGGGGCCGCGCTCATTCCCGGGTGTTACGCGATGCTCTGGGCCGGCGGTTTCCCCGCCGCAACTTTGAAGAAGCGTCGCGCCGGGCGCCCTGCCTACGGTGACGGTGACCAACAGGAAGCAGCCTCACCCGACAGGAGTGCGGAGTCATGATCCAGGGCTTGGGCATCGCCACCGTGTGGACCTTCGACCAGCAGCGCAGCAAGGCCTTCTTCACCGAGAAACTCGACTTCGAGGTGCGCGACGACATCTCGATGGGCGACATGCAGTGGGTCACCGTCGGCGCCAAGAACCAGCCCGGCCTCGCGCTCACGCTGATGAGCCTGGACGGTCCGGGCCTCGACCCCGAGTCCGCCGAGGCGCTGAAGAAGCTGATCAGCAAAGGGGTGTTGGGTGCCGGGGCGTTCACCACCGACGACTGCCGCGGTGACCACGCGACCTTCAAGGCACGCGGGGTCGAGTTCCTCCAGGAGCCGACCGAGCGGCCGTACGGCATCGAGGCGATCTTCCGCGACGACAGCGGCAACTGGTACTCGCTGACCGAGCGCAGCGCGGAACTGGACTTCTCGAAGGACTTCGGGTGACCCGGGAGCAGCCGGTGGCGGAGGTCGAGCCCGACCACACGGCGGTGCGGGTCGCCCTGTGGCGGGCCCTGCACGTCCAGGCCGATCCGCCGCCGCACGTCATCGAGGACGAGGTCGGGCTGCGGCTCGCCGACCCGGGGGAGGAGTGGCGTGAGCGTCCTGACATGGACGTCGAGGCCACGCGGCGTATCCGTGCGTCGATCGTCGCGCGGGCCCGCTTCGTCGAGGACGTGGTGGAGGAGCAGGCCGGGAAGGGGGTGGAGCAGTACGTCATCCTGGGCGCCGGCCTCGACACCTTCGCCCAGCGGCGGCCCGAACTCGGCGCGAAACTCCGGGTGTTCGAGGTCGAGCAGCCCGGCACGCAGGCCTGGAAGCGGCGGCGGCTGACGGAGCTCGGGTACGACATCCCGGACTGGCTGCGGTTCGTACCGGTCGACTTCGAGGGCGACTGGTGGGGGCAACTGGCCGCCGCCGGGCTCGACATGGGGCGGCCCGCCGTCGTGGCCGCGACCGGCGTGACCATGTACCTCACCCTGGACGCGGTCACCACCATGTTCCGCCGGGTCGCCGGCCTCGCCCCGGGCTCCACCCTGGTCACCACGTTCCTACGGCCCGTGGACGACGTGGAGCCGGAGCAGCGCGCCCAGTTGGAGGTCGCGGTACGGGGAGCGCGTTCCGCGGGGACACCGTTCCTCAGCTTCTTCACCCCGGAGCAGGTCTTGGAGTTGGGGCGGGAGTGCGGGTTCCGGGAGGTGCGGCATGTGCCCGCCGCGGAGCTTGCGGAGCGGTATTTCGGAGGCCGGGCGGAGGGGGCTGCGCCGTCTCGGGGGGAGGAGGTGATGGTGGGGAGTACGTGAGAGTTCCGCAGCCGCCGAAAGCCACGACACCACCAACACCCGCCCAACCGCCGGGAATTACAACAGCACCGGTCACCAACTCCCGCCCAACCGCCGGAGGCTACGGCAACATCGGGTAACTCCCCGTACTCGTAGGCGCATGCTCCGGCAGCCACAGCACCGCGACCGCGCCCTCCGCCGGGATGTGGTCCGGTGCGCCCGCGGGGCGGACGTTGCGGAAGGTCAGGCGGGCGCCGAGGACGCGGGCCTGGCCGGCCGCGATGGTCAGGCCCAGGCCGTGGCCGTGGCCCGCGCGGTCCTTGCTGCCGGTGCGGAAGCGGCTCGGGCCCTCCGCGAGGAGTTCCTCGGGGAAACCGGGGCCGTGGTCGCGGACCCGGATGACCCGGCCCTCGACGGAGACCTCGATCGGCGGTTTGCCGTGCCGGGCCGCGTTGGCGAGGAGGTTGAACAGGACGCGTTCCAGACGGCGCGGGTCGGTCGTCACCTCCGACTCGTGCACGACGTGCACCACCGCGTCCGGATCCTTCGCGAGCACCCGGCGGCTCACGAAGTCGCCCAGCATGAGGTCCTGCAACTCGGCCCGCTCGGACGCCCCGTCGAGCCGGGCGACCTCCAGCACGTCCTCGACGAGCGTGCGCATCGCCTTCGCGCGGTCCAGGACCAACTCCGTGGGGCGGCCGGGGGGTAGGAGTTCGGCCGCCGTCAGCAGACCCGTCACCGGGGTGCGCAGCTCGTGCGCGATGTCCGCGGTGACTCGGCGTTCGGCCTCAAGTCGTTGCTGCAGCGCGTCCGTCATCGCGTCCACCGCGCGCGCGAGGTCGTCGGTCTCGTCCCGTACGACACCGCCGATCGCGTCCCGCACCCGTACGTCCGTCTCGCCCTTGGCGACCTGGTTCGCCGCGGCCGCCGCCTTGCGCAGCCGGCGCGAGAGCTGGCCGCCGATCAGGACGCCGAGCGCGCTGCCGCCGAGCACGGCCGCGATCGAGCCGATCACCAGGGCCTGGTCGAGATCCTTGAGGATGTCCGTGCTGCGGTCGGTGAACCCGGTGTGCAGGGACATGACGTGGCCGTCCTTGAGCGGTACGGCCGCCCAGATGTCCGGCACCCCGTGCGGCCGGTCGGTGACGTACGTCGCCCGGCGGCCCTCCTCGACCTTCTCGCGCAGCGCCGACGGCAGACTCGGGTCGTCGATCTTGATGCTGGGGAAGTTCGGCCGCCCGGACAGTTCGTAGTTGCGCTGGGCGATCTGGACGCGCTCGTCCGCGAGGTCGCGCGCGTTGTCCAGCATCGAGACCCGGGCCGCGTTGTGCACGACCAGGCTGAGCGCGATCGCGACCAGCGTGCCGACCAGTGCGATGGCCGCGCTGAGCTTCCATCTCAGGCCCGTACGGATGCCCGCTCTGTCCATGAACGTCGGGACCCTGCGCCGTGAATTCCCCCGCATACCCCTGCTCAGGCCTTCAACTTGTAGCCGAAGCCGCGGACCGTCTCGATCCGGTCCTGGCCGATCTTCGTCCGCAGCCGCTGCACATGGACGTCCACGACCCGGGTGTCACCGCCCCAGCCGTAGTCCCACACCCGCTCCAGCAGCTTGTCGCGGGACAGGACCGTGCCCGGCGCCGACGAGAACTCCAGCAGCAGTCGCATCTCGGTCGGCGTCAGCGCCACCGGGTGCCCGGCCCGGCGCACCTCCATGCCCTCGGTGTCGATCTCCAGGTCCCCGAAGGTCAGCACCCCGCCGCCGACCGGGGCCGCCTCCGCGTCCGCCGTACGGTCGCCGCCGCTCGCGTGTCCGAAGCGGCGCAGGACCGCGCGGATGCGGGCGACCAGGACGGCGCCGTCGAAGGGCTTCGTGACGTAGTCGTCGGCGCCCGCCTCCAGGCCGAGCACGACGTCGATCGAGTCCGCGCGCGCCGACAGCATGATCACCGGGACCGTCGAGTCGTCCCGGATACGGCGGCACAGGCTCACCCCGTCCAGGCCCGGGACCATCACGTCCAGCAGGGCGATGTCGGGGCGGTCCGCCCGGAACGCCTCCAGGCCCGACAGGCCGTCGGGCATGGCGGTCACCACGAAGCCGTCCCGCTCCAGGGCGAGTTGGGTGGCCTCGCGGATGACGTCGTCGTCCTCGACGAACAGGACGTGGGTCTGGTCTGCCATCCCGGTGCTCTCAGTCTCGTGTGGATCGTTCTCAAGCATGGGACGCCTGGGGCGGCGTCCGCGTTCACTGAAGCATCGGATCGGGGCGGCCGATCGGTTCAGTTCCGACCGGTTCGGTTCCGATGAAGTTCCGACCGGGCTCCGGTGAGGCCGGTTCCGATCGGTTGTATTCCGGTTCCGATCGGTTCAGTTCTTGCTCGGGGTGGGCGAGGCGTCGCCCCCGACCGCGTTGCTGTACTCGTTGTGGGTGCTGTACTCCTGGACGAAACGGCCCGAGGTCCAGCGGTACGTGATCACGTTCTCCCCGGAGGGACTCGACACCGGGTCGCCCTTCTCGTACACCTGCTTGGTGACGACCAGATCGCCGCGGTCTATCTCCGCGTAGACCGGGGGTTCCTCGGCCTTGAACACATTCTCGTACGTCCCGCCCTTGTCGCGATACACGTACGAGCCGATCCCCACCGCATCGCCGCAGGTCATCACGTTGACGACGACGTCGTTCGCGGTACCGCCGGTCAGCACGCCGTACGACACGTCGACCGCGTACTCGTCGGCGACGCACGGCTTCAGCTCGTGCTTGACCGCCGCCGAGACCTTCGGGTCGTCCATGACGAGCTTGACCGCGTCCACGTGGTCGTCGACGGTCGCGGAGGGCGATGGGGACTTGGCCTCCGCGACGCCCGCCACCGAGTCGGAGTGCGCCGGGCCCTCGTCACGGGCACCCGTGCCGCCGGTGGCGCAGCCGGACACCAAAAGGGCGAGAGCGGCGAGCACGGCCATCGCCGCGAACGCCGCCTCGAAGCTCCCGCGCACCCTGCTGGGCCCGGGGACGCTGCTCAGCCCGGGCCCAGGGGTGTCGTCGCTCAGGCCGCGCAACGCTCCCGCTCCTCACGCTCCAGCGCGCGTGCGTCCAGGTCGCGGGCCTCCAGCTCCTCCCGGAGCCGGGCGAGCGCCCGGTGCAGCGTGCTCTTGACCGTACCGGCCGACATGCCGAGGGCGGCGGCCGTCTCTTCGGTGGACATCTGCTCCCAGTGTCGCAGGACGACAACACTGCGCTGTTTCGGAGCGAGAACTTTCATGATGTCCATAAGAAGCGCCCGGTCCGCGTGCTGCTCGGTCGCGTCGTCGACGCTCGCGTCCGGCAGCTGCTCGGTGGGAACCTCTTCGAGCTTGCGGGCCCGCCACCACTCGGTCCGCGTGTTGATCATGACGCGGCGCAGGTACGCGTCCGCGAGGCGCTTGTCCTCGATGGTCTCCCAGCGGCCGTACGTCCGTACCAGCGCCGTCTGGAGCAGGTCCTGGGCGTCGACCGGGTCCGGCACCAGCCGGCGGGCGCTGCGCAGCAGCGCGTCCTGTCGGGTGCGGACGTACTCCTCGAATTCGAGCACCTCGCCCTGCGCCATGATCAACCGCCTCCATCCCCGTTTCCGACCCGCCTGCTGCCGGTTGTCCTCTGCTGCTGTCCCGCCGGTCTGCGGTACACAAATGAAGTTACGGAGGGGTTGTCACGGCACTGTGCGGAGCAGCCTGCGGAGAGCGCTCGGCTGTCCGTCGGTTGTGTAACGGAAGTAGGTCCGGGGTAAGGGGGCGCGGTTGTTGGGGTTGGTATGGGGTGATTTGCCTGGCGAGGTGGGGCGGCGGGAGTGTTGCGGGAGCTTGGTGTGGGCTGTGGGGCGGGCCGGGGTGGGGGCTCTGTCTGTGAAGTGACCGTGTGTCAGGTCGTGACGGGGTGTGTCCGGTTGTTTCAGGCTCGGGTCGCCGGGAGCCGGTACATGCCGTCGGGGAGGGGCTCGACCAGGCCGTCGGACACCAGGCCGTCCAGTGCCCTCGCCCGCTGTACCGGCTCGTGCCACACCCGGTCGAGTGCGGACTGCGGGACGGGGGTGTGCGCTTCGCGGAGTACGGCCAGGAGCTTGCCGCGTACCTGGCGGTCCGTGCCCGCATACGTCTGGCCCTTGCGGGCCGGGCCCTCGTGTTCCGGCTTGCCGGCGAGGTTCCACGCGCACTGGGCGGAGATGGGGCAGCGGTGGCACGTCTCGTTCTTCGCGGTGCAGACGAGTGCGCCGAGCTCCATGGAGGCCGCGGCCCAGCGGGCTGCCGTGTCGTCGTCCTGGGGGAGGAGCGCGCGGGCCAGCTTGCGTTCGGCGGCTGTCGTTGCGTTCGGGGGGTACTGGGTGCCGGTGACCGCGCGCGCGAAGACCCGGCGGACGTTGGTGTCCAGGACTGCGTGGCGTTGGCCGTAGGCGAAGGACGCGACCGCGGCTGCCGTGTACTCGCCGATGCCGGGGAGCGCGAGGAGTTGGGCGTGGTCGGTGGGGACGTCGCCGCCGTGGCGTTCCGTTATGGCGGTGGCGGCGCCGTGGAGGCGCAGCGCGCGGCGGGGGTAGCCGAGGCGGCCCCAGGCGCGGACCGCCTCGCCGGGGGCGTCCTGGGCGAGGTCGGCGGGGCGGGGCCAACGGGCGAGCCACTGTTCGTAGACCGGGAGGACGCGGTTGACCGGGGTCTGCTGGAGCATGAACTCGCTGACCATCACGCCCCAGGGGCCGGCGTCGGGGTGGCGCCAGGGGAGGTCGCGGGCGTTGTCCTCGAACCAGTCGATGACCGGGGTGTGGAGGTGGGCGCCTTCATTTTCACCTCCGCCCGGTGTGGTCGTGGCGGATGTGGTGTGCGGGGGTTTCGTGGGCGCAGTCATGGCGTTTCCGATCCTGCCACGGTTGGTGGGTGGGTCGGGGTCGTGGCGGTACGGCGAGCCCGCCGCTGGTGGGGCCCCGCTGTTTGTTGACATGGCTGAACGGCTTGGTGCCGGGTACGCGGCGGGCTGCGCCGTACCGCCATGACCCGCTCCCGTTGTGTTGGCGGCTGCGGGTCGTGGGTCATTCCGAGTTCCGCCGGCGTGGTTCCGGGGGCGTGCCTCAGTACGGCGGCGTCGCCGTGTGGGCGGGTACGCGGCGGGTTGCGCCGTACCGCCATGACCCGCTCCCGTTGTGTTGGCGGCTGCGGGTCGTGGGTCATTCCGAGTTCCGCCGGCGTGGTTCCGGGGGCGTGCCTCAGTACGGCGGCGTCGCCGGGTGGGCGGGTGGGTGGTGGGGTGCGCCGTAGCGCCACGACCCGCTCCCGGTTCGTCGGCGGCTGGCGGCTCGTGGTCCATCCCGGGCCATTCCAGGCGGGGTTGCCGGAATGATGATCCGGAAAAGTTGGGGCTGGGGCGGCGGGTGGGGCGAGGTAACTCGCCGATCT
The DNA here is from genome assembly GCF_045162565.1 of Streptomyces sp. NBC_00986. NCBI lineage: Bacteria > Bacillati > Actinomycetota > Actinomycetes > Kitasatosporales > Streptomycetaceae > Streptomyces > Streptomyces sp. NBC_00986. Next base: position 5,484,389 of record NZ_CP108733.1, on the reverse strand, counting down.
CTCGTACAGTTTGCGCCGTGGGATCACTGCGCAATCCGGTCGGGCCGCTTCCCTCCTCCATCTATTGGCGACGGAGGGTCCTCATGGTGTCCGTGGTCGCCTTGCTGGCGCTGCTGATCACCTGGATCGTCAACTCCGGTGGCGGGGGCGGCAAGAACGGTGCGGATGGGGCCAAGAACGGAAAGACCCCCGCTCCTACGATCACTGCCGGGCCGTCGGGATCTGGTCCCGCCATCAGTCAACACCCGGGCGGGCGCGATGACTCGGGCGGCGCGAGTAGTTCGAGTGGGGCTGGTGGATCGAGTGGGTCGAGCGGTGGGGGCTCCGGATCTGATGCCGGCTCCGGCTCCGGTGGGTCCAGTGCCGGATCAGGTGGTAGTGGGTCCGGTGGGGGGTCCAACGGCGGTAGTAGTACGGGGACTACGGTTCCTGCCGACTCGACGCTTCCCAACTGCACCGCCGGCGCTGTGCAGTTGAGTCTGCGGAGTCTGCACAACTCGTACTCGCCGGATCAGACGCCGACGTTTGTGCTCACGGCCAAGAACTCCTCCGGCAGCGACTGCAAGGTTGATCTCGGGCCCAAGAGTGCCGTGTTGACCATCACGGAGGCGGGGGGCAGTGCTGATTTCTGGTCGTCTGCCGACTGCCCGAAGAGTGCCGGGAGTGTCTTCTACCGGGTGTCCGCCGGGAGCAGTGTCACGTACACCCTGAAGTGGGACCGCAAGCCGAGTGCGCCCGAGTGTGCTACTCCGGCTGCTGGTTCGGCCGGGGCCGGGACCTATCTGGTGGAGGCGCAGGCCTCCGGGTTCGCCAAGGCTCAGACCTCGTTCGTACTGGCCAGTGACTAGGGGCAGTTGGGCTTGGTAGGTGGTTGGGTTATACGTAGCGCTCGAGGATCGAGGACTCCGCCAGGCGGGAGAGGCCCTCTCGGACGCTGCGTGCCCGTGCTTCGCCTACGCCGTCGACTGTCTGGAGGTCGTCGACGCTGGCCGCGAGGAGTTTTTGTAGGCCGCCGAAGTGCTCCACCAGGCGGTCGATGATCGCGCCGGGGAGGCGCGGGACCTTGGCCAGGAGGCGGAAGCCTCGGGGAGACACTGCTGAGTCGAGGGCCTCGGGGGAGCCGGTGTAGCCCAACGCGCGGGCCACGGTGGGGAGTTCGAGGAGTTCCGCGTGGGATAGGGCGTCCAGTTCGGCCAGGGCCTCGTTCACCGTGCGGGAGCGTTTGGCCGTGGGCTCGGGGACGTAGTCGCGCACTACCAGTTCGCGCTCCGGCTCCACGCCTGCGATCAACTCCTCCAGTTGGAGGGCGAGTAGGCGGCCGTCCGTGCCTAGTTCGACGACGTACTCTGCGATCTCTGTCGCGATCAGGCGGACCATTTCGAGGCGTTGGACCACTGCTGATACGTCTCGGACCGTCACCAGGTCCTCGATCTCCAGGGCCGAGAGTGTTCCGGCCACCTCGTCCAGGCGGAGCTTGTAGCGCTCCAGGGTGGCGAGGGCCTGGTTGGCTCGGGACAGGATCGCCGCCGAGTCCTCCAGTACGCGGCGTTGGCCGTCTACGTAGAGGGCGATCAGGCGCATGGACTGGGAGACGGAGACCACCGGGTAGGCGACCTGTTTGCTGACCCGGTCCGCCGTGCGGTGGCGGGTGCCCGTCTCTTCCGTGGGGATGTTGGGGTCGGGGACCAGCTGGACGCCCGCTCGGAGGATTTTGGAGAGGTCCGAGGATACGACGATGCCGCCGTCCAGTTTGCAGAGTTCGCGTAGGCGCGTGGCTGTGAACTCCACGTCCAGGATGAAACCGCCTGTGCACATCGCTTCGACCGTCTTGTCGGAGCCGAGCACGATGAGTCCGCCCGTGTTGCCGCGGAGGATGCGCTCCAGGCCGTCGCGCAGGGCCGTGCCGGGGGCAACGGCGCTCAGTGAGGCGCGCATCAGGCCATCGCCGCCGGACTTTCCGGGAGCTGACGCCCGGTCGTTGGCTGCCACTGCACTCCTCCGGTCGCAGGTTTTTCCGGTGCTCCCGTTTCGCGCACTCTCTTCGTACGGACGGGCGAGACCAGGGCAAAGTCTACCGGCGGTCCTCGGCGTCCCGTGGGGCCTCTCGCTTACGGGACCTTGGAAGGACCCGGAGAGCGTCCCCTATGTCGGCTACTTCGATGACCTTCATGCCCGCGGGGATCTTGCCCGGGTCGCTAGGGACGAGTGCGTGGGTGAAGCCCAGACGGTGTGCTTCGGAGAGTCTGCGCTGGACGCCTGTGACCCTCCTGACCTCGCCTGCGAGCCCTACTTCGCCGATCGCCACCAGGTTGTTGGGGAGGGGGGTGTCGCTCGCCGCGGAGGCCAGGGCGAGCGCGATGGCCAGATCTGCTGCTGGTTCTGTGAGTTTTACTCCGCCCACCGTTGCGGAGTAGATGTCCCGCTTGCCCAGGGCGCTGATCTTGCCGCGTTGCTCCAGGACCGCCAGCATCATCGAGACCCGGGAGGTCTCCAGGCCTGAAGTGGTGCGCCGGGGGGAGGGGATCTGGGAGTCGACCGTGAGGGCCTGGACCTCGGCCACCAAGGGGCGGCGGCCCTCCAGGGTGACGGTCAGGCAGGTGCCGGGGACCGGCTCCGCGCGGCGGGTCAGGAACAGGCCGCTCGGGTCGGCCAGGCCCGTGATGCCCTCGTCGTGGAGTTCGAAGCAGCCGACCTCGTCGGTCGTGCCGTAGCGGTTCTTGACGCCCCGTACGAGGCGTAGGCGTGCGTGGCGGTCGCCCTCGAAGGACAGGACCACGTCCACCAGGTGTTCCAGGAGGCGGGGGCCCGCGATCGCGCCGTCCTTGGTGACGTGGCCTACGAGGAGGGTGGACATGCCTCGTTCCTTGGAGGCGCGGATCAGGGCGCCGGCCACCTCGCGGACCTGGGCCATGCCGCCGGGGGCGCCGTCGATCTCCGGGGAGGCCACCGTCTGGACCGAGTCCAGGATCAGGAGGGAGGGCTTCACCGCGTCCAAGTGGCCCAGGATCGTGGCCAGATCGGTCTCTGCGGCGAGGTAGAGGTTGTCGTCGATCGCTTTGATGCGGTCGGCGCGCAGGCGGACCTGGCTCGCCGATTCCTCGCCGGTCACGTAGAGCGTGCGGTGCTCCTCGCTCGCCGACTTCGCCGCTACGTCGAGGAGGAGCGTCGACTTGCCCACCCCCGGTTCGCCCGCTACGAGGACCACCGCTCCGGGGACCAGGCCGCCGCCGAGGACCCGGTCCAGCTCGGGCACGCCGGTCGGGCGGGCCGTGGCGGTGCGGCCGTCGACCTGGCCGATCGGTACTGCGGAGGTGGTGACGCGGCCGGGGGCGGTCGTCCGGACCGCGGGAGCGCCGTACTCCTCGACCGTGCCCCAGGCCTGGCACTCGGTGCAGCGGCCGAGCCACTTGGCCGTCTGCCAGCCGCACTCGGTGCAGCGGTAGGACGGTCGGTCCTTGGTGGTCTTCGTACGGGCAGCCATGCGTGAACCGTAACCGCCGCCACTGACACCGCGGTCGGCGGACGGGCCGCGCTCCTTCGGTATCCGGCCACCGCCCGTCAGGAACGAGCCAGGGAAGGAAGGGTTCCTGTCCCCTTATGAGGGATCGTTTCACCCGTACGGATTAAATGTGCTCAAGGGGGCGGAAGGGGGCATCGCCCGCCGCCTACGGTCGCACGGGTGATGAGCAGCAGTCCGGAGACCTCGACCCGCACCACCGGCGCACACCGGGCGCATCGGGAGGCGCGCGACCGCGCTGCGGCGCGCACGCTGGCGCAGCGCCCGCCCGCGCGCTACGAGCCGTATCTGGACGGCCTGTTCACGTACTGCCTGTCCGTGCTCTGCGACCACGACGCGGCGACCGCCGCCCTGGGGGACGTGCTCGCGCTGGCCGAACGCCGGGGCGCGCGCGTGCCGGAGACGGCCGGTGACCGCCGGGCCTGGCTGTACGCGCTGGCCCGTTGGGCCTGCCTGCGCAAGCTGGCCGAGGCCAAGCAGAAACGTCAGGGCACGCACGCGGTGGGGCGTAGTGAGGTGGAGGAGCCCGTTGTTTCCGAGGAGTTGAGGGAGCAGCGGGGGCGTGAACTCGCCCTGCTCGCCTGGCCGGAGGCCGCCGGGACCACCCCCGAGCAGCGTGAGGCACTCGAACTCGCCGTGCGCCACCGGCTCGCCGCCCATGAGGTCGCCGCCGTTCTCGGCATGGACCTCGCCGGTGCGCGGGAGTTGCTGGCGGCCGCGGCCTGCGAGGTGGAACGCACGCGTGCCGCCCTCGCCGTCGTGGAGACCGGGAGCTGCCCGAGCGTCGCCCGGCTCACCGGTGACCATCAGCTGGTGCTCAGCAGCGCCCTGCGCCGCGAACTCGTCCGGCATGTCGACGACTGCCCGCACTGCCGTCGTACCGCCGAGCGCGCGGTGCCCGGCAGTTGGCCCGGCGCGAGTGTCACGCCCGCCGAACTGCCCGTCCTGGAGGCGCCCCGCGCGGCCCTGCACGTCGCCATGGCGCATCTCCCACGCGCGCGGGGCGCCGCCGCACCGCGCTTCGACCGGCGCGGTTTCCCGATGGACCCGAAGGACCGCGCCGCCCGAAGAGACCGCCTTCGCGCGCGTGCCGTCACGACGACCGTCGTCGCCACTGTCATCGCGGCGCCCGTCCTCGCCCTGTGGGCCGCCTACCGGGGCACACCGACCGGCGAGGGCGTCGACGGCAGGGCCGTCACCGCGAGCGAGCAGCACGGGCCCGGCAGCCTGGAGGGCGAGGTCGCGAGCGGGGGCTACGAGAACACCGGGAACGCCAGCACGAGTCCCCGGCCCGGCAAGGGCGGCAAGAACGATGTCTCCGTAGAGGTCATCAGCGTCACCGGCGCCGGCCAGAAGGGCGCGGGTCACCTCGCCGTCTCGGCCGCCAACAGCAGCGACACCACGATCGTCACCCTCACCGCGTCGGGCTCGGCCCCGGTCCGCTGGTCCGCGACCACCGCGGCGCCCTGGCTCTACCTCAGCCAGTCCTCGGGAACCCTCGCCCCGGGCGAATCGTTGACGATCAAGGTGTACGTCGACCACCTGCGCGAGCCCTCCGGCCACTGGACCGCGCGCGTGGCCGTCTCACCGGCCGGAGCCATCGTCTCGATCGAGGGCTACGGCACCGCGCCGGCCCCGACCGACCCCGGCAACCCCACGGATCCCGACCCCGGTGACCCGCCCTCGTCCGGCCCGGACCCGACACCCACGAGCACGGCACCCACCGACCCCACGCCGAGCGACCCGCCGCCCACGTCCGCCGACCCGACCCCGACACCGACCGCGACGGACTCGTCCTCCGCCGATCCCGGGGGCTCGACGCCGCCGCCGGACGACGGCGGCGAGCCGAGCTCGTCGTAACCCGTCAGGCGACCGGGTCAGCCGGATGCGGTGCCAGGAGCGGGAGCTGCGAGGCCAGGCGCTGTTCGCAGAGCTCGACCAGGCGGTCGTAGCCGGCCTTGCCCATCAGCTCGGTCAGCTCCGGGCCGTAGGACACGTAGACCGGGTCGCCCGCGCCGTGCGCCGAGGTCGCCGACGTGCACCACCAGTGCAGGTCGTGACCGCCGGAACCCCAGCCCCTGCGGTCGTACTCGCCGATCGACACCTGGAGCACGCGCGTGTCGTCCGGGCGGTCGATCCACTCGTACGTCCGCCGCACCGGGAGCTGCCAGCAGACGTCCGGCTTGGTCTCCAGGGGCTCGCGGCCCTCCTTGACGGCCAGGATGTGCAGCGAGCAGCCCGCGCCGCCGGCGAAACCGGGGCGGTTCTGGAAGATGCACGAGCCCTGGAAGGGGCGGGTCTGGCGGTCGCCGTCCTCGTCCTTGGAGACCCAGCCGTTCTCCACGCCCTCGTCGTGGTGCTGCCAGATGTCGGGCGTGAGCCTCGCCACATGCCCGGCGACCCGTTTCTCGTCGTCCTTGTCCGAGAAGTGCGCGCCCAGGGTGCAGCATCCGTCGTCCGCGCGGCTCGCCTGGATGCCCTGGCAGCCGCTTCCGAAGATGCAGTTCCAGCGAGAGGTCAGCCATGTCAGATCGCAGCGGAACAGCTGCTCCTCGTCCGCCGGATCCGGGAACTCCACCCACGCGCGCGCGAAGTCGAGCCCCTTCTCGTCGGCTTTCAGGGCCTTCTTCGTCGACGGCTTCGGGGGCTTGGCCGACGTCACCGGCGAAGAATCGCCGGGTGATTTGGCCGCCTTGTCGGTCTTCGCCTTTTTCGTCTTTGGCACGCGTCCAGGGTAAGTCGCCCGGAGCGGCCCCAGACACCGCTCCGGGGACCGAGATAGGTGCAGGTGGCAGTAGCGTTCCGTATATGAGACTCGGTGTCCTCGACGTGGGATCGAACACGGTGCATCTGCTGGTGGTGGACGCACACCCGGGCGCGCGCCCGCTGCCCGCGCACTCGCACAAGGTGGAACTCCGCCTTGCCCAACTCCTCGACGAGGACGGCGCGATCGGCCCCGAAGGGGTCGACAAACTCGTCGGCGTCGTCCAGGAGGCGCTGCAGGCAGCCGAGGACAAGGGCGTCGAGGAACTCCTCCCGTTCGCCACCTCCGCCGTCCGCGAGGCCAGCAACGCCGACGACGTCCTCGCGCGCGTGCAGACCGAGACCGGCGTCGAACTCCAGGTCCTCACCGGCGCCGAGGAGGCCCGGCTCACCTTCCTCGCCGTCCGCCGCTGGTTCGGCTGGTCCGCCGGCAAACTCCTCGTCCTCGACATCGGCGGCGGCTCCCTGGAGATCGCCTACGGCATCGACGAGGTGCCCGACGCGGCCGTCTCCCTGCCCCTCGGCGCGGGCCGCCTCACCGCCGCCTGGCTCCCCGGCGACCCGCCGGAACCGGACGCGATAAGGGCCCTGCGCCGCCATGTGCGCGCCCAGATCGCCCGCACGGTGGGGGAGTTCAGCCGTTTCGGCGCCCCCGACCACGTCGTCGCCACGTCGAAGACCTTCAAGCAGCTCGCCCGCCTCGCCGGCGCCGCCCGCTCCGCCGACGGCCTCTACGTCCAACGCGAGCTGAAGCGCGGCTCCCTGGAGGCCTGGGTCCCGCGCCTCGCCGGCATGACCACCGCCCAGCGCGCCGTCCTCCCCGGCGTCTCCGAGGGCCGGGCCGAACAGCTCATCGCGGGCGCGATGGTGGCCGAGGGCGCGATGGATCTGTTCGGCGTCGAGACCCTGGAGGTCTGCCCCTGGGCGCTGCGCGAGGGCGTGATCCTGCGGCGGCTGGATCAGATGCCGTCACGGCTGGATCAGATGCCGTAGGCGTGGGTGCCGGTGCCGGTGCCGGTGCCGGTGCGGGAAGCGCGGCGCGATGGGCGCGTGGCTGTCCGTGACGCATGACGCCGGTACTGCTCGTGACGCACGCGCGCGTGGTTGCAACTCCGACCGACCGGCCCGTCCAGTACCCGCCAACTCCGGCCCGCATTGATCAGCCCGTCCGGCGTTTGAGGACGAGGCCCCTTCAGGGCCGATGGGGGTCCGGGGCGGAGCCCCCGGCAACGACGCTGCAGAGGAACGAAGCACCCGCAGAAGCCACAAAGAAGGCCACCCGGGAGCGGACACCGGCCGAGCCGTACTGAACGCCCGCACGGTACGGGACGTATCGAACCCGCATGAAGTATCGCCACAACGCGGCCCCGCGCCGCGGATGGCCGGTTGCCGCCTCCCGCACAGCGCGGCCACAGCAACCGGCTCCCCCGCGCAAAGCGCCGCCCCGTAGTCTGTCCTCCGTGGCAGAACCAGTCGTGCGCATCCCGGATGCGAAGGTCGCGCTGTCCACGGCGTCCGTGTATCCGGAGTCGACGGCGACGGCCTTCGAGATCGCCGCACGCCTCGGCTACGACGGCGTCGAGGTCATGGTGTGGACCGACCCGGTCAGCCAGGACATCGACGCGCTGCGCCGGCTCAGCGACTACCACCAGGTCCCGATCCTCGCCGTGCACGCTCCCTGCCTGCTCATCACGCAGCGGGTGTGGTCCACCGACCCGTGGATCAAGCTCCAGCGCGCCCAGGCGGCCGCCGAGAAGCTCGGGGCGAGCACGGTCGTGGTGCATCCGCCGTTCCGCTGGCAGCGCCAGTACGCCCGGGATTTCGTCAGCGGGATCTGGCGGATGGCGAACGAGACGGATGTGCGGTTCGCCGTAGAGAACATGTATCCGTGGCGCTACCGCGACCGCGAGATGCTCGCCTACGCCCCCGACTGGGACGTCACGCGCGAGGACTACCGGCACTTCACGATCGACCTCAGCCACACCGCGACCGCCCGCACCGACGCGTCCGAGATGATCGAGCGCATGGGCGACCGGCTCGGCCATGTCCACCTCGCGGACGGCAACGGCTCCAACAAGGACGAGCACCTCGTCCCTGGCCGCGGCACCCAGCCCTGCGCCGAACTGCTGGAGCGGCTCGCGACGACCGGCTTCGACGGCCATGTCGTCATCGAGGTCAACACCCGGCGCGCGATGTCCAGCGCCGAACGCGAGGCCGATCTCGCGGAGGCGCTCGCGTTCACTCGCCTGCATCTGGCCTCGGCCGTGAAGGTGCCCCGGCGGTGACCGACGCGACCGCCAAGCGCCGGGGCCGACCCCCTCGTACGGAGTCCGCCGACACCCGCGACCGCATCCTGACCGCGGCCCGCGAGGAGTTCTCCGAGCGGGGGTACGAGAAGACGTCCGTGCGGGGGATCGCGAAGGCCGCCGGGGTCGACTCGGCGCTCGTGCACCACTACTTCGGTACGAAGGAGCAGGTTTTCGAGGCGGCCGTAGAGGTCGCGTTCGCGCCCGCGCAGAACGCGCCGGAGGCCGTCGCCGAGGGGTCGCTGGACGGTGTCGGCGAGCGGCTGACCCGGTTCATCTTCGGCATCTGGGAGAACCCGGCCACCCGTACGCCGCTGCTGGCGGTGGTCCGTTCCGCCGTCAACAACGAGGCCGCCGCGGCCGTCTTCCGTCGGCTCGTGGTCTCCCAGGTGCTGGGGCGGGTCGCCGCCCGGCTCGACCTCCCGGACGGGGAGCTGCGCGCGGAGTTGGCGGCCGCACAGCTGGTCGGTACGGCGATGCTGCGGTACGTGATCAAGGTGGAACCGCTCGCCTCGGTGGACGTGGAGCAGATCATCGCGCGGGTGGCACCGGTGGTGCAGGGGCATCTGACGGGGCCGTAAGGCCGGCTCCGAGGGGGACTTTGAGCCGACCCTTTCTGCGAGACGGGCATCCCGCGATGCGGACACCGTGTCCGCCCCCTGGATGACCGGCGTAGGCTCGTTACCAGCCCTATCTGTCTGAAGGAGCGATCGACGATGCCCGAGCTGAGGTCCCGTACAGTCACCCACGGCCGCAACATGGCGGGCGCACGCGCCCTTATGCGCGCCTCCGGTGTACCCGGTGCGGACATCGGCCGGAAGCCGATCATCGCGGTGGCGAACAGCTTCACGGAGTTCGTGCCCGGCCACACCCACCTCCAGCCCGTCGGCCGGATCGTCAGCGAGGCGATCACCGCGGCCGGGGGCATCCCGCGTGAGTTCAACACGATCGCGGTGGACGACGGCATCGCGATGGGCCACGGCGGCATGCTGTACAGCCTGCCCTCGCGCGACCTGATCGCGGACTCGGTCGAGTACATGGTCGAGGCGCACTGCGCCGACGCTCTGATCTGCATCTCCAACTGCGACAAGATCACGCCCGGCATGCTCATGGCGGCGCTCCGTCTGAACATCCCGACGGTCTTCGTCTCCGGCGGTCCCATGGAGGCCGGGCGCGCCACGCTGCAGGACGGCACGGTCCGCACGCTGGACCTGATCGACGCGATGGTCGACGCCGCCAACGACAGCATCTCCGACGCGGACGTCCTCAACATCGAGGAGAACGCCTGTCCGACCTGCGGCTCCTGTTCCGGCATGTTCACCGCCAACTCGATGAACTGCCTGACCGAGGCCATCGGCCTGTCGCTGCCGGGCAACGGCTCGGTCCTCGCCACCCACACGGCCCGCAAGGGCCTGTACCAGGACGCGGCCCGCACGGTGATGGACATCACCCGCCGCTACTACGAGCAGGACGACGAGACCGTCCTGCCGCGCAATGTCGCCACCTTCGCGGCCTTCGAGAACGCCATGGCGCTCGACATCGCGATGGGCGGCTCCACCAACACGATCCTGCACCTGCTGGCCGCGGCGCAGGAGGGCGGCGTCCAGTTCGGCCTGGACGAGATCAACGCCGTCTCGCGCCGGGTGCCCTGCCTCGCGAAGGTCGCCCCGAACGTCGCGAAGAACCGCACGTACTACATGGAGGACGTCCACCGCGCGGGCGGAATCCCGGCCCTGCTGGGCGAGTTGCACCGCGCGGGCCTGCTGAACGAGGACGTCCACTCCGTCCACAGCCCGTCCCTGGCGGACTGGCTGAAGACGTGGGACGTGCGCGGCGGCTCCCCGTCCCCCGAGGCAGTGGAACTGTGGCACGCGGCGCCCGGCTGTGTCCGTTCCTCCGAGGCCTTCTCCCAGTCGGAGCGCTGGGAGGCGCTGGACGAGGACGCGGCCGAGGGCTGCATCCGCTCCGCCGAGCACGCGTACTCCAAGGACGGCGGCCTCGCGGTCCTCAAGGGCAACCTCGCCGTCGACGGCTGCGTCGTGAAGACGGCCGGCGTCGACGAGTCCATCTGGACCTTCGAGGGCCCGGCGGTCGTCTGCGAGTCGCAGGAAGAAGCCGTCGAGAAGATCCTCAACAAACAGGTGACGCACGGCGATGTCGTCGTCATCCGCTACGAGGGCCCCAAGGGCGGCCCCGGCATGCAGGAGATGCTCTACCCGACGTCCTTCCTCAAGGGCCGCGGCCTCGGCAAGACCTGCGCCCTGATCACCGACGGCCGCTTCTCCGGCGGCACTTCGGGCCTGTCCATCGGCCACGCGTCCCCCGAGGCGGCGTCCGGCGGCACCATCGCCCTCGTCGAGAACGGCGACCGCATCCGCATCGACATCCCGAACCGCACCATCGAACTCCTCGTGGACGACGCCGAGTTGGCCCGCCGCGAGGCCGCGCTGGACGGGCAGTACGCCCCGAAGCAGCGCGAGCGCAAGGTGTCGGCGGCGCTGCGCGCGTACGCGGCGATGGCCACCAGCGCGGACCGGGGAGCGGTGCGGGACGTCAGCAAGCTCGGCTGAGGGTTTCTTCGCCCTGTGCTTTGTAGGGCCGCCTCCTTTGACGGGGGCGGCCCTTTTGCTTGCCGGGTGCGGTGCTACCAGGCGCCGGGCGTACGGGAGTTGACGGCGAAGACCGTGCCGTCGGGGGCGGCGGCGTAGACGTGGTCGTTCGCTACGACAGGTTCGGGCAGCGCCGCGCTGATCCGGTCGGAGTTGGAGTCGAGGCGTGCGGGAGTCTGGCCGACGAGGCGTCCGGCGCGGGCGTCCACTGCGAGCAGCCGCCCGTCTCCGGAGGTGACGTACACCTGCCGTCCGTCCGCGACCGGTGCGGAACTCCGTGCCACGGCCGTCTCCAGACCCCACAGCTGCTTCCGCGCGGCCATGTCCACGGCCCTCAGCGATCCGCCGGCCCCCATGAGGTAGACGACGTTCCCGTGGACGGTCCCGTGGGCCTGGTCGACTCGCACGGGCAGCGCCACGCGCCGTGTGGCTCCGGTGTCCGGGGTGTAGCGGACGACGGCCTCCGTGGCCCCGTAGACGGTGTCGACCGAGAGGAGATACACGGACCCGCCCGCCGCGCCGACGGGCTTCAACGCCCCCTTCAGCCGCGCGTCCCAGCGCACGGCACCCGTCTCCGGATCGACCGCCGTCACCCGGGTTCTCGCCCCGTCGTCCGACGTGTTCGTCGCGTACGCCGACGCGTCCCCGGCGAACGACGTGAAGTACGGCGCCTGTTGACCTGGAATCCGGTGACTCCACTTCGTGGCGCCCGTAGCCCCGTCCACACCGGTGACCGTCCCGTCCGCGTGGGTGAGCAGGAGCATGCCGCCGGCGTCCGCGAGCCCGGTGTACGCGGGGACGGTCTTCTGCCAACGTGCCTTGCCCGAGGCGGGATCGAGCGCCTCCAGATGCCGACCGGTGTCCAACGCGGGCTGCACCAGGCCGCCCGAGAGGACCGGCGGCCCGCTGCGGTGCGTCGTCGCGACGGAGTGCCGCCACAGCACACGGCCGTCGGACGGGTCCAGGGCGAACACCACCCCGGGCTGCGCGCAGAGCAACTTCCCTGCCCCGTAAGAGCATTGGGGCGTGCTCTGCTTGGAGACCGGTGTCGCTTTCCACTCGCCGAACCCGGTGCTGGGCGTGGTGTGCGGGGTGGTGCTCTTCGCCGTCGCCTCGCCGTCGTCGGTCAGCTGGAGCGCGGCGAGCGTGCCGATCGCGGCCAGGCCGAGCGCTCCCGCGCCGAGGGCGAACCGTTTGCCCAACAGCCGCCGTCCGCGCCGCGGTTCGGACTGTCCGGGCTCTTCCGTACGGTGCTCCGGCACCGGCGTGACACCGGCCCGCTGTGCCGGTATGTACGCCTGCGTGTCGTACGAGGCCGACACCGACCGGAGTTCACGCATCAACTCGTCGGGCGTGGGCCGGTCCTCGGGCTCCTTGGCGAGGCAACGCAGCACCAGCGGCGCGATGTTCTCCGGCAGTCCGGCCAAGTCCGGCTCGTCATGGACGACTTGATAGGCGACGACGTACGGGCTGTCGGAGTCGAACGGCCCACGCCCCGTCGCCGCGTGCACCAGCACGGACCCGAGCGCGAAGATGTCGGCGGCCGGACCGACCTCCCGCGGCCGCCGGAACTGCTCGGGTGCCATGAACGGCGGTGTGCCGATCAACTTGCCCGTCTCGGTGCGCAGTTCGCTGTCCTTTGGCCGAGAGATGCCGAAGTCGATGACCTTCGGCCCGTCCTCGGCGAGCAGTACATTGCTCGGCTTGAGATCCCTGTGCACGACGCCGACCCGGTGGATGTCGCGCAGGGCCTCGGCCAGTCCCGCCATCAGCCGGCGCAACTCACCCGGTGCCATGGGCCCGTTCCGCTTCACGTGCTCGGACAGGGTCGGCCCCGGGATGAACGACGTTGCCATCCACGGCCGTTCGGCCTCCGGGTCGGCATCGACCACCGGCGCGGTGAAGGCCCCGCTCACCCGCCGAGCGGCCGCCACCTCCTGCCGGAACCGCCCCCTGAACTCGGGGTCCTGGGCGAACTCCGCGTGGACGACCTTCACGGCGACCTTCATCCCGGAGGTGCTCTGCGCCAGATGCACCACGCCCATACCACCGGAACCCAGGCAGGACTGCAGGCGGTAGTGACCGGCGTACTCGGGAAGTTCCGCTTCCGCGCCCGCTCCGGTGTTGCGCTGTGGCGCCATGGAACCACCCCCGTGCTGATCGTCCGCGCGCGCGACGCACGGAGCCTAGTCGATGACCCTTACGGGACAGAGGTGGCTCGCCAGCCGCCGAGTGCGAGGTGCGCACATATGTTTCATGGCGTGTTTTAGGGGAATCAACGGGACCCCATGGCAGTCATGGGGTCCAACGGGGGAGGTTTTTCATGTCTGTTGACCACACGGAAGAGGTCGAGGGCGAAGGCGCGGCGGAGGCGGTCACCACGGCGGCGGCCACGACAACGGCCCTGCACTACTACTCCATCGCACCCGGCACCCGCGTCAACGTCCGCAGCGGCCCCGGCACCGGCTACACCATCGTCCGCGTCCTGGCCGAGGGCTCCCAGGTCCCGATCTACTGCCAGACGCCGGGCACCACGGTGACGGGCTACTACGGCACGACGAACATCTGGGACAACATCGACGACGGCGAGTACATCTCCGACGCGTACGTGAACACGGGCAGCGACGGCTACGTCCGCCCGCACTGCGCCTGACCACACCGCCACCGCCCAGGGGGACACGCATGACATTCCGCAACGGCGAGTTCGTCGCGGACGCGTATGTGCACACCGATAGCGACGGCTACGTAGCGTCCCGCTGCGCCTGAGCCCCCAACGGGAGCCCGCGCCCACCCTCGGAGCCATAATCGTCCCGTGAACGACGAGACGACCGGTACCCAGGACACCCCCGCGGGCTCCCCAGGCGAGGGCACGGCCACAGCCACGGGCCCCCGCCCCGAGCCCCTCCGCTTCTTCGGCATCACCTGGGTGAACCACGACAACGGCTACACCGCGCGCCGCGTCGGCACGGCCGCCGGCTCCCTCGCCGCCGCGGCCGCCGCCTGCCTGATCCTCCGCTTCGCCTACCAGGGCATCCAGATCGCGGACGTCGGCAGCTTCGTCACCCTCCTCGTCATCGTGATGTTCGCGATCTGCAGCGCCCTGGCCTTCGGCCACACCTGGGAAACCTTCAAAAAGCGCCCCGACCCCGACCGCCAGGCCTCCCTCCGCGGCCTCCTGGCCATCGGCTTCGTAGGCTCCCTCCTCGCCTACTTCTTCCGCTCCCTGGTGGAGGCCCCCGGCGAGAAACTCCACCGCCAGGAGTACGAGACGGCCCTGACCCAGTACGAGAAGCGCACGTCCCGCCGCACCCGCAACCCGTCGAAGAAGCGCCGGGGGGCTTGAGGCGGACGCACGGGTTCCGGGGAGCTACGACGCCCAGGGCACGGGCAGGTCTTCGGCCACGCGGAACTGGGCGCGCGGAACTGGGGCAGGCGGAACTCTCTGAGCGGGCGAGAGCCGGCGGTACGGCAGCTCACCGCTCCGCAGGTCGCGGTGATTGCTCATTTCTCACCAAAAACCACCTGCACCCTGCACTCACCCACGTAACCATGGCCGTATGACCACCTCCGCGAATCCCCCCTCGCCCGCGGCCCGAGCCAGCTCCTTCAACGCGGCCGCGGCCCAGTACGCCGAGAACCGCCCCTCCTACCCGCCCGCCCTCTTCGACGCCATCGAGGAACTCGCCGGCCACCCCCTCTCCGGTGCCCGCGTCGCGGACGTCGGCGCGGGCACCGGCATCGCGACCGCCCTGCTGCACGCCCGCGGCGCCGAGGTGATCGCGATCGAACCCGGCGACGGCATGGCGGCCCAGTTCCGTCGGACCCTCCCCGACGTCCCGATCGTCCGGGGCAACGGCAACGCCCTCCCCCTCGCCGACCACTCCGTCGACTTCCTCACCTACGCCCAGGCCTGGCACTGGACCGACCCCACCCGCTCGGTCCCGGAAGCGCTCCGCGTACTGCGCCCGGACGGCGCACTCACGCTGTGGTGGAACACCGGCGCTCTCGACGTGCCGTGGATCGCGGAGCAGTCCGAACGGATCAGGCTCCACTTCGGCATCGACCGCGTCGTGGAGCAGAACGGCAGCGGCGTACGCTCCGCGCTCGCCGACCCCACCGGCCGACTCGACTTCACCCACCGCCAGGTCCGCTGGAGCCGCCACGTCCCGATCGACACCCACCTGGCCAACATCGGCAGCCACTCGGCCTTCCTGGTCCACGACAAGGCAAGCACGAACACCTTCCTGACCGAGGAACGGGACCACCTACGAACCGTCTTCCCGGACGACACGGTGGAAGAGACCTACGTCGTGGAACTCGTCGTAGCCCGCACACCATGACCCTCTGACACCGCCCCCGTCAGGCGTCAGGCGTCAGGCGTCAGGCGTCAGGCGTCAGGCGTCAGGCGTCAGGAGCACACCGGCTCACCGGGTCACGCCCCGGCAACCCACCGAGTCACCCCGTCAGGCGTCCGGCGCCCACCGAGTCACCCCGTCAGGCGTCAGGCGTCCGGAGCACACCGGCTCACCGGGTCACGCCCCGGCAACCCACCGAGTCACCCCGCGAGCCCCGATGCCCCAGGGGCGCGGGGCTGCACCGACATACGGCTCCGCCGCGCACCCGCACTCCCCAACCCCGCCCACGCTGATCCCCTCAGGGGCGCGGGTCTGCATCGATATGCGACTCCGCCGCGCGGGCGCGCCCAGCCCCCCGCACTTCTTCACCCCGCCCAACCCCAACCCCCTAGGGGCGCGGGGAACTGCGCGACAAGCCCCCACCCACCCGCACCCCGCAAACAACCGAACCACCCACCCCGAACCCGGCCGCAACCCCACCCCGCTACACCGCGCACCCGCCCCCCCGACCCACCACACCCCGCCCCGACAGCCACGGACTCCCCAACTCACCCTCCCCTCAATGCCGTTACCCCCTCACCCCGCCCCCGCCCGACAACCCACCCCTCCAACGCCGCCGCACACGCATGATCCACATGCCGCAACCCACCCAACTCCAGCCGCACCACCCGATCCCCCGGCAACACCTCCAACGCCTCCAACAGCCTCGGCAACCGCAAAAACGTCGCATGCCCCCGCACCCGTACGACGATCCCCGCGTCCCCGAGATCCTCCGTCTCCACCCGCACATGACTGACGTCCCACGCGGTCTTCGCCACGGCCAACGCCAGCCCGACCAACACCCCCTCGAACAAACTCCCCACCACGATCACCCCCGCGGTCACCCCGAGCACGACCACCTCACCCCGATACCCACGCCACAACCCCCGCACCTGCCGCACCGGCACAAGCCCGCACCCGGCATGCACGAGCACCCCCGCCAGCGCCGCCACCGGAACCACCCCCAACACCCCGGGGACCAGAGCCGCGAACACCAGCAACCACCCGCCACGCAGCACCCGCGAGGCCTTGGCCCGAGCCCCCGCCCGAACTCCCTCAGAGGGGACACCCCCAACCACACTCCGCACGCCCACCGGGGTCATCGGCAACGCCCCGAGCACCCCGCACACGGCGTTCCCCACACCCTGCGCGCTCAACTCCCGGTCGTAGTCAGCCCGCGGCCCCCGCCGCAACCGGTCCACCGCCGCCACGCCGAACAACGACCCCGCCGAAGCGATCACCGCGAACGCCACGACCGTCCCGATCACGCCCACTTCCGTAAGCCGCCCGAAATCCCCCCACCCAGGCACCCGCACGGCACCGACCAGCCCCCGCACCTCCACCCGCCGCACCGCCAGGTCGAACCCCCCGGTCACCGCCGCGGCCAACCCCACCGCCACCAACGGCGCCGGAACCAGCCGAGCCCCCCACCCCCACCGGGGCCACAGCAGCAATACGGCAAGGGTGGCACCCCCCACTGACAACGCCACCGGATCCACCACCCCCGGCAGCGACACCAGCCCGGCGAGCTTCCCGACCGCGCCCGCCGGCGCGGCGACATCACCGAGCGCGTACACCTGCCCGGCGACCAGCACGAGCCCGATCCCGGCGAGCATCCCGTGCACCACGGCCGAGGGCACGGCCCGGAACCACCGCCCGAGCCGCAACACCCCGACCACCAGCCCACCGACGATCCCGGTCACCAGCCCCGACTCGGCCGGCACCCCGGAGGCGATCGCCACGCCCACACACAGCGGGAGCGCGACAAGAAAGACAACCAAGGACGCGAACAGCTCGGCCTTGCTCACACCACAACGCATGACAACAGCACCTCCGACGGCGAACGGGAGATGCGTGGGCGCCGCACCGGGGGAGGGCACGGCGAACTGAATTCCATTGTCGGCAAAGCGAGTTGATCGCGCACCCCTTCCGCGCCGCCACCCCGTAACCACGGAAGCACACGTACCGGACCACCCCCTTCCGATCACACCCCCACGCGCCTGCGCCACCCCGCACCCTCCTCCACCGAAGACCACGGCCGCCCTCCCCGGAGGAGACACCCGCACCCACCGAACCCACTTGACGCCCCCACCCGGCGAGAGCATTATTCATCACGTGATGAATTATCTCCCCGGCCCGCCCGGATCCCCCGACGCCTCACCCGTCACCGCAGTAGGCACCCCACCCGACACCGCCCCCGGCGCAGGACGCGACCCCGCGATCCAAGCCGAGTCCCTCACCGTCGCCCGCGGTCCCCGCACCGTCCTCCACGCCCTCGACTTCACCGTCCCGCGAGGTCAGATCACCGGCCTCCTGGGCCCCTCCGGCTGCGGCAAGTCGACGCTCATGCGCTCGATCGTCGGCACCCAGGCCAAGGTCACCGGCACCCTGAACGTCCTCGGCCGCCCCGCGGGCCACCCCACCCTCCGCACCCGCATCGGCTACGTCACCCAAGCCCCCTCCGTCTACGACGACTTGACGGTCCGTCAGAACCTCGACTACTTCGCCGCGATCCTCGCCCCCGGCCGCGCCGCGGCCACCCGCCGCCACGACGACGTCACCCGCGCCATCACCGACGTCGACCTCACCACCCACGCCGACTCCCTCGCCGGCAACCTCTCCGGCGGCCAACGCAGCCGCGTCTCCCTGGCCGTGGCGCTCCTCGGCACCCCGGAACTCCTCGTCCTCGACGAACCCACGGTCGGCCTGGACCCCGTTCTCCGCCGCGACCTGTGGGCCCTCTTCCACGACATCGCCGTCTCCCGCGGCGCCACCCTCCTCATCTCCTCCCACGTCATGGACGAGGCCGAGCGCTGCCACCGTCTCCTCCTGATGCGCGAGGGCGAGATCCTCGCCGACGACACCCCGGACGCCCTCCGCACCAGCACCGGCTCCGACACGGTCGAAGCCGCCTTCCTGCACCTGGTCGACGAGGCCGTAGCCACCGCCCGCCAGAAGGAGCCGACCCGATGAGCACGACCACGACCACGAGCACGTCCGCCACGAAGACCAGCGCCCCCGCACCTGCCGGTCCCCGCGCCCTCAGCGCCTCCCGGACCACCGCCACCGCCGCCCGGGTCCTGCGCCAGCTCCGCCACGACCCCCGCACGATCGCCCTGCTGATCCTCATCCCGTGCGTGATGCTCGTCCTGCTGCGCTACGTCTTCGACGGCAGCCCGCGCACCTTCGACAGCATCGGCGCCTCACTCCTCGGCATCTTCCCCCTCATCACGATGTTCCTGGTCACGTCCATCGCCACCCTGCGCGAACGCACCTCCGGCACCCTCGAACGCCTCCTCGCCATGCCCCTGGGCAAGGGCGACCTGATCGCCGGCTACGCCCTCGCCTTCGGCATCCTCGCGATCATCCAGTCCGCCCTGGCGACAGGCCTCGCCGTCTGGTTCCTGGGCCTCGACGTGACCGGCAGCCCCTGGCTCCTCCTCCTGGTCGCCCTCCTCGACGCCCTGCTCGGCACCGCCCTCGGCCTCTTCGTCTCGGCCTTCGCGGCCTCCGAATTCCAGGCCGTCCAGTTCATGCCGGCGGTGATCTTCCCCCAACTCCTCCTCTGCGGCCTCTTCACTCCCCGCTCCGACATGCACCCCGTCCTGGAGGCGATCTCCGACGTCCTGCCCATGTCGTACGCCGTCGACGGCATGAACGAGGTCCTCAAGCACACCGACATGACCGCCACCTTCGTACGCGACGCACTGATCGTGGCCGGCTGCGCGCTGCTCGTGCTGTGCCTGGGCGCGGCCACCCTGCGAAGGCGTACGGCATAGAGGAGTAGGAGTACGGAGGTCTTGTTCCGCCAGCCGGACAGCCACCACTCCTCCCCACGGACCGGTGCGAGGATGGGCCCATGAGTCAGAAAGTCGCAGTCCTCGGCACCGGCAAGATCGGTGAGGCCCTGCTCAGCGGAATGATCCGAGCGGGCTGGGCCCCGGCCGACCTGCTGGTCACCGCCCGCCGCCCCGAGCGCGCCGAAGAACTCCGCACCCGCCACGGAGTCACCCCGGTCACCAACCCGGAGGCCGCGAAGACCGCCGACACCCTGATCCTCACGGTCAAGCCGCAGGACATGGGCACCCTCCTCGACGAACTCGCCCCGCACCTCCCCGCCGACCGCCTGATCATCAGCGGCGCGGCGGGCATCCCCACCTCCTTCTTCGAGGAGCGCCTGGCCGCAGGCACCCCCGTCGTCCGTGTCATGACGAACACCCCCGCCCTCGTCGACGAGGCCATGTCCGTCATCTCCGCCGGCAGCCACGCCACCGAGGCCCATCTCGCGTACGCCGACGAGATCTTCGGCGCCGTCGGCAAGACGCTCCGCGTCCCCGAGTCCCAGCAGGACGCCTGTACCGCTCTCTCCGGCTCCGGCCCGGCGTACTTCTTCTACCTGGTCGAAGCCATGACGGACGCCGGCATCCTGCTCGGCCTCCCGCGCGACAAGGCCCACGACCTCATCGTCCAGTCCGCGATCGGCGCCGCCGTCATGCTCCGCGACAGCGGCGAGCACCCGGTGAAGCTCCGCGAGAACGTCACCTCGCCCGCAGGCACGACGATCAACGCCATCCGCGAACTCGAGAACCACGGTGTACGCGCCGCACTCATCGCCGCCTTGGAGGCAGCCCGCGACCGCAGCCGCGAACTGGCCTCCGGAAACAGCTGACCGGCTGACCCGCCGACCGGCTAACCGTTCACGCGACTACGCAGGCAGAAGCCCGATGGCTCGATACGCGCTGTCGACCATCGGCTTCGCCATCTCTCTCGCCTTCTCCGCCCCATCCCGCAACACCCCTTCCACATAAGCGGGATCCGCGCACAACTCCTTGTGCCGCTCCTGCACGGGCCTGAGCAGCTCGACCACGGCCTCCGCCGTGTCCTTCTTCAAAGTTCCGTACGACTCATATACACCGCTCAGGTCCTCGGGGTTCCCACCACCGCAAGCGGCCAGGATCTCCAGCAGATTGGCCACTCCCGGCCGCGCCTCCCGGTCGTAGACGACCTCCGCGCCACTGTCGGTCACGGCCCGCATGACCTTCTTCCGTACGACCTCCGGCTCGTCCAGCAGATAGACGATGCCCGGCCCGGAGTCGTCCGACTTCCCCATCTTCGAAGTCGGCTCCTGGAGGTTCATCACCCGGGCCGCCACCTCCGGCCGGGTCGCCCGCGGGACGACGAACGTGTGCCCGTACCGCTGGTTGAACCGCACCGCCAGATCCCGGGTCAGCTCCACGTGCTGCGTCTGGTCGTCCCCGACCGGCACCTCGTCCGTCCCGTACGCCAGGATGTCCGCCGCCATCAGCACGGGGTACGTCAGCAACGACAGCCGCACACTCCCGCCCCGCTCCCGCTCACGCGCGGCCTTCTCCTTGTACTGCACCATCCGCCGCATCTCACCGTCGGTGGCCACACACTCCATGACGTACGACAGCCGCGCGTGCTCGTCCACATGACTCTGTACGAAGACGGTGCACAGCTCGGGATCCAGCCCCGCCGCCAGCAACAGCGTCGCCGCCTGCCGACTGAGCCTGCGCACCCGCGCCGGATCGTGGTCCACGGTCAGCGCGTGCAGATCGACCACACAGAACAGCGCGTCGCTCTGCCGCTGATCCACGTCGACCCACCGCCGGATGGCGCCCAGGTAGTTCCCCAGCGTCAGATGCCCGGTCGGCTTGACCCCACTGAAGACCCGCGTCATCTCTCCACCTCCTGATAGAGACCGCCGCACCCGGCCGGCCGACCCTCTGGAGGGAGAAACGCGAACGGCCGCCGATGCGGCGGCCGTTGAGTACATACGTGTGTACGGCCGCCGTCAGGCGGCCCACCACTGCTGGGTGCACGTATGCGTAGTCACGTCACAGAGCGTACGCCTCCGCAGTGCTCTCCGGAGCGGAGTTGACACGCCTCTACCGCGTACGTAGTGTTCTCCGAGTTGTCCGACGTGAGAGCCGACCCCGGTCGGTCCCCGGACAGCCATTCCGCAAGTACCTACAAGCAATCGACGATCCGTCGTCGCATTGTATTGCCATGCGTATTTGCGAAATGAGGAATCCGCGTTCGAAAGGACGCACCCCCCGATTCGCTCGGGACTCAGGAATCCGCTAAAGTCTCACTCGTCGGAACGGCCCAAGGGCCGGGATGGCAAGCCCCACTGACTGGGAGTCAGGCCCGAAAGGATCTGATAGAGTCGGAACCGCCGGAAAGGGAAACGCGGAAGCGGAAACCTGGAAAGCACCGAGGAAATCGGAACCGGAAACGGTCTGATAGAGTCGGAAACGCAAGACCGAAGGGAAAAGC